>CAWKLQ010000001.1:0-924040 GCA_963850525.1 uncultured beta proteobacterium
CTCACGCCGGTGAACGATGCACCGGTCAGCGCGCCCGTCACACTCGCCGCAATTGACGAAGACAGCGGCGCACGTCTCATCACGCAGACCGAATTGCTCGCCAATTCGAGCGATATCGACAGCGCCGGCCTCGCGGCAACGGGCCTCAGTATCGCCGCGGGGCAAGGCACCTTGCTCGACAACGGCAACGGCACGTGGAGCTACACGCCCGCGCTGAATGACGACAGCGCGGTGGATTTCAGCTACAGCGTGAGCGACGGCACTGCAGTGACGGCGGGCAGCGCGGCGCTGGACATCACGCCCGTGGCCGACCAACCAAGCCCCCCAACCTCGTGGCGCCCGCCGCCATCCTCACGCGGGTACCCGGTGCCGTGACAGTGACTTCGGAGGCGGCGATCAGCCAAGCCAGCCTCGAGCGAGTCTCCGGCGTCTTGCCCCTGAGCCTCGACACCTTTGACCCGCCGCCCGGGCCGGTCGCCCACCCCGGGACGGTGAACGTGATCGACGGCGGCCTGACGAATCAGGCGATGTCGCTTCGCGCCGGCGAACGAATTGCTTTCGACTGGACCTTTTTCAACGGGGAGAACGTCGCTGCGAACATCCAAACGGGCTTTAACGACATGCTTTTGCTCGTCGTCGCCGGGCCGAACGACAGTACGCAAGTCGTGCAGATTGCATCGTCGGAAGAAACGGGTCCGAACCTCAATGGCGGCGCTGCCGATGCGATCGGCACCTACACTTACACGCCGGTCGCCTCGGGCAACTACAGCTTTACCTGGCTCGTCGTGAACGCGGTGGACGCGCTGTTGGAGTCTTCCGCGTCCATCGCGGCACCTCAGGTCGTGTTCGGGTTGAACCGATTCGCGGACTCCGTTCCATTCGAGATTTCGGCGCAGAGCGCCGACTCGAACACCGAAGCCAGCCTGCTCGTCAGCGTATCCGGACTGGAGGCGGGCGAGGCGTTTACGCAAGGAACCGATCTCGGTGGCGGAGTCTGGTCGTTCACGGCAGACGAGCTGGCGGGGCTCGAATTCCTGCCCGCTGCCGGATTCACAGGATCCCGAGTTTTCACGGTCGGCGCGAGCACGGTGGACCCGGTTCTCGGCGTGCTGCAGGCGCCTGAACAGCAGACCACGGTCACCGTGCAGCAGATACCCGTCGGAACCGCTGCATCCGATGCCTTGCTCGGCGGGGCATCCGACGACTTGTTGCTCGCAGGACCCGGCGACGACACCCTGGACGGCGGCGCAGGTGCCGACCGCTTGCTGGGCGGCAGCGGGAACGACATCCTGATCGGTTCAACGGGATCGGATACGTTCGACTGGTTCTTCGGCGACGTTGCGGGCGCCGGCGCACCGGCGCTCGACCGCATCGCCGACTTCGATACCGCGTTGCCTTCCGCCGATGGCGATGTCCTCGACTTTCGAGATCTGCTGAGCGGCGAACTCAAGTCGGGGTTGAACCCAGGCAACCTGGAGCAATACCTGGACTTCGACACGACCTCGGTTGCGGGAGCCACGCTTGTCCGTATCAGCAGTGCCGGCGGATTCGCGGGCGGTGTCTACGCCGCCGCCGCCGAGTCCCAGCGCGTCTTGCTCGAAAACGTGGATCTGCGCGCCCCGGCGATCTTCGGTCTCGGTCCGGGCGCGACCGACAACGACATCATCGGCCAACTGCTGCAACGCGGACATCTGCTGGCTGACGGCCCCTGATTCCCAATTCCCCGAAGTCTTACAGACCACCACGCAAGTAGCCGCGATCGCGCAACATCGCCAGCACGGCGTCGGCACAGGCGTCGGCCGGCACCGCGGCGGTGTCCAGGCGAAGTTCGGGGTGCTCGGGTTCTTCGTACGGCGAATCGATGCCGGTGAAGTTGCGCAGCTCGCCGCGCCGCGCCTTGCGGTACAGGCCTTTCGGGTCGCGCTGTTCGGCGAGCGCCAACGGCGCGTCGACGTGCACTTCGAAGAATCCGGTGCCGCCGAGCAGGCTGCGCGCGGCATCGCGTTCGCTGCGAAACGGTGAAATGAACGCCGTCAGCACGATCAGGCCGGCGTCCGCCATCAGTGCCGCGACTTCCGTGATGCGCCGGATGTTTTCGACCCGGTCGGCGTCGGTGAAACCAAGGTCCTTGTTCAGGCCATGGCGCACGTTGTCGCCGTCGAGCAGGTAGGTGTGGTGGCCCAGTGCAAACAAGCGCCGCTCGACGAGATCGGCAAGCGTCGATTTGCCCGCGCCCGACAAGCCGGTGAACCAGACGACGCAGGCCTTCTGCGCCTTCTGCAGCGACCGAGCCTCGCGATGCACCGCATGGCTCTGCCAGTGCACATTGTGCGAACGGCGCAGTGCAAAGTGCAGCATGCCCGCGGCCACCGTGTGGTGCGTCAAACGGTCGATCAGGATGAAGCCGCCCGTTTCCCGGTTCGCGGTGTACGCATCGAACGCGACTTTGCGGTCGAGCTCGAGCGCCGCGACACCGACCTGATTCATCGCCAGCGTCGTCGCCGCTTCGTGCGCGAGCGTGTCGACGTTGATTCGGTGTTTCAGCGGCAACACCGTGGCGGTGACGGTCTGCGTGGCGAGTTTCATCGTGTAGGCGCGACCGGGCAGCAAGGGCTGCTCGTGGAGCCAGACGAGCGACGCCTCGAAACGGTCGGCGACCTCGGGCGGGTTCTCGGCGTCGACGAGCATGTCGCCTCGCGACACGTCGACGGCGTCGCTCAGCGTCAGCGTCACCGCCTGGTGCGCGACCGCTTCCGGCAAGTCGGTGCCCCAGCCCACGATTCGCTGCACCGTGCTCAGGGTGCCGGAAGGCATGATTCGAACCCGTTGCCCGGGCCGCAACGTGCCGCTGGCGAGCGTGCCGGTGACACCGCGAAACCCGGCGTCAGGGCGGATCGCGGCTTGCACGGGCAGGCGCAGTGGCTGCGCTTGCGCGCGCTGCGCTTCGATCGGTGCGGCCTCGAGCAGCCCGAGCAGCGTGGCGCCGCCGTACCACGGCATCGCCGCGCTGGCGTGCACGAGGTTGTCGCCGTGCACCGCCACAACGGGAATCGCATCGACCTGCTTGATGCCCAGCGTCGTGGCGAACTCGAGATACTCCTGCGCGATGCGCCGGAAAGTGTCTTGGGCATGGCGCACCAGGTCCATCTTGTTCACCGCCAGAACAACCTGGCGGATCCCCAGCAGCGAAGCAAGCAGCGTGTGGCGCCGCGTCTGCACTTTCAGCCCTTGGCTCGCGTCGACCACGAGCACCGCGAGGTCGGCCGTCGACGCGCCGGTGACCATGTTGCGCGTGTACTGTTCGTGGCCGGGCGCGTCGGCGACGATGAATTTGCGCGTCGCGGTTTCGAAGTAACGGTACGCGACGTCGATCGTGATGCCCTGTTCGCGCTCGGCTTGCAGGCCGTCGAGCAGGAGCGCGAAGTCCAGTTCGTCGCCGCGCGTGCCGTGTCTTCTGGAATCGGCGTCGAGCGCGGCCAGCTGGTCGGCGAACAGCGTCTGGCTGTCGAACAGGAGGCGCCCGAGCAGCGTGCTCTTGCCGTCGTCGACGCTGCCACACGCGATGAAGCGCAGCAGATCCTTGGCCACCGGCGCCATCAAAAATAGCCCTCCTGCTTTTTCTTTTCCATCGACGCCGACGCGTCGTGGTCGATGATCCGGCCCTGGCGCTCCGAGTTGCCGCTGGCGATGAGCTCGTCGATGATTTGCGCCACGCTGGTCGCGCTCGACTCCACGGCGCCGGTGAGCGGGTAGCAGCCCAGGGTGCGAAAGCGCACCCGGGTCGGCGTCGCGGTTTCGCCCGGCAGCAGGCGCATGCGCGAATCGTCGACCATCACCAGCGTGCCGTGGCGCCGCACAACGTGGCGCAGTGCAGCGAAGTACAGAGGCACGACGTCGAGTTGCTCGCGCTCGATGTAATGCCACACGTCGAGCTCGGTCCAGTTCGACAGGGGAAAGACGCGCAGGCTCTCGCCCGCAGCCTTGCGCATGTTGTACAAATGCCAGAGCTCCGGGCGCTGGTTCTTCGGGTCCCAGTGGTGGCCGCGACCGCGCAGCGACACGAAACGCTCTTTCGCGCGCGACTTCTCTTCGTCGCGGCGCGCGCCGCCGAATGCGGCGTCGAAACCGTGCGCGTCGAGCGCCTGCTTCAGGCCCTGCGTCTTCCAGGCATCGGTGTGCACCTGCGAGCCGTGGTCAAAGGGGTTGATTCCCGCGGCAAGCGCGTCCGGGTTGTGGTGCACGATCAGCGCCATTCCCGATTCGGCCGCGACGCGGTCGCGGACTGCGTACATGTCGCGGAACTTCCACGTCGTGTCCACGTGCAGCAGCGGAAACGGCGGCGTGGCCGGGTAGAACGCCCGCCTTGCCAGGTGCAGCAGGCAGGTGCTGTCCTTGCCCATCGAATACAGCATCACCGGGCGCTCGGCTTCGGCCACCACTTCGCGAATGACGTGGATGCTTTCGGCTTCGAGGCGGTCCAGATGCGTGAGGATCATCCGAACTCCCGGTGCAGCCGCTCGATGGCTGTGTGGCCGCCCAATCCGGCGATCAAGGGCTGGAGGTGTTTTTCGTAGCGCCGCCAACGCTCGACCCTGGCGCCATGAACCGGCTCGCGAACCTGCGCCGCGCTCGCGGTGCTGACGTAGCGGCTCGCCAGATGCGGCTGGGCACAGCCGGGGTGCCAGTCCAGGCCGACGCGCTGCACGATGGCCCTGGCCTGCAGCTCGAAGTCCGCGACCAGGTCTTCGTAGCGGCAATGTTGGATCGTCGTCGGAAACAAGCTCGACCACAGCCGCATGTAGCCCATGTAGTTCAAGTAGAAGTGCGCCAGGTGGTTCAAGTGATTCGCGTACCAGTGGCCATCGAAGCCTTGGGTGAAACAGGACAGGCACACGTCGAGCGGATGGCGCTGCGTGTGCAGCACCGTCGCGTCCGGGAACAGCAAGTGGACGAGCGGCATGAACAGGAAATTGCCGAGGCGCTTGTCGATGCGCCGCGGTGGGTGGGGGTTGCGCATCTGGCGCGAGGTGTGCGCCAGGTAGGCATTGGCGCTCTGCGCCACCGGATCCGGTGTGAGGCCAAGATAGTGCTGGAAGTGAGCCGGGTCGCGATTCTGCACCGGCAGCGCGGATTGCCAAGACGCCTCGACGCGGCCGAGCGCATCCGACTCATTGCACGTGTCGGTCTGCGGGTGCGCCGCGAGCATTTGCTCGAGCAGCGTCGACCCCGACCGCGGCATGCCGACGACGAACACACAACCCGCGTCCGGGATGCCGAAGCCGCGGTGCCGGGCGACAAAGTCGTGCGTGAACGTCTGCTGTGCCCGTTCGAGTCGAACGTCGCGAAGTTGGGGTTTGTAGCGCCGTGGCGCGAGCGCGTTGGAGCGGGTGAAGTGATCAAACGCGGCGTCGTACTCGCCACGCGCGTCGAACACGCGTCCGATCGCGTTGTGCAAAGGGCGCAGGCGCTTCGCGCCGAGCTCGGCGCCGCTGGCGAGCGACAGCATGCGCTGCAGTCGCGAGTCGGAGACGCCACGCGGCTTCGCGCGGGCCAGCACCACATAGGCGGGCGCGTGCGCGGGGTCCGCCTCCAGGGCGTTCTGCGTGCAGGCAAGTGCCGCGTCGATCTCGCCCAAATGCAAGTGCAGCGATGCACTCAAGGTGAGGATCCTCGGATCGGCCGGCGCCAGCGTCAACGCCAGACGCAGCTGCGCAGCCGCGCCGTCGGTATCGGCCGGCCCGTGCCACAGTGCGAGCGCCAGCAGGCAATGTGCGTCGGCATCTTGCGGCTCGCGAGCCAGGGCTTCTTGCAGCAACGCCTGCGCCGTGGCGTGGTCGCGTCGCGCCAGCGCCGCGCGTGCCGCCGCGTGGGGCACCGGGCCGGCACTGGAGGAGGGGGCAAAGGCTGAATCGAACAGGAGTCTCTCCGGAGCAAGCCAACGCCGCGCGCGCGGTTGGCTTGCTCAGAAACAGCCGATGCCGGCGGGGAACTTCGGCTGAGTCTGGGTCAGATCAGTACCCGGTGACGATGGGCTCATCGGCGCTCGCAGCCAGTTGCGCCAAGGTTTCGAACACGAGTCGACGCGGGTTGAGTTTGACGCCCATTTGTTGCTCGATGGCCGCGACCGCGCGCATCGCGAGGAGCGAATGCCCTCCGAGGTCGAAGAAATTGTCACGCAGGCCAATCGGTGCGACGCCGAGCAACTCCTCCCAGATGCGCGCAATGGCCTGTTCCGTGCGGGTTTTCGGTGCGCCGCCCGCAGACCTGGCGTCGTCGACGGCTCCTGCAGGTGCGGGCAGGGCCTGACGATTCAGTTTGCCGTTCGGAAGCAATGGCAACGCGTCGATCACGACGAAGTGCTGCGGCAACATGTACTCGGGCAAGCGCTCGCGCAGGTGTTCGCGCAGCGCCGCCGCGGGCGGCGCCTCGTCGTGCACCCGGACATAGGCGACCAACCGCACGTCGCCCGGCTGGTCTTCGCGCACGATCACCACCGCGTGCGCCACGCCGGCGATGGGTGCTGAGATGGGCCTCGATGTCGCCGAGTTCGATGCGGTGCCCACGCACCTTGACCTGGTGATCCAGCCGCCCCTGATGTTCGAGCAAGCCGTCATAGCGCCAGCGGCCGCGGTCTCCGGTGCGGTACAGCCGAGCCTCGGGAATGGCGCTGAACGGATCGACGATGAAGCGATCGTTCGTCAGTTCGGGCCGGTTCAGGTAGCCCAGCGCGACGCCGGCGCCGCCGATGTAGATCTCGCCCGTCACGCCGATCGGGCAAAGCTTGCGTTGTTCGTCAAGGATGTGGATCTGCGTGTTCGCAATCGGGCGGCCGATGCTGATGCCGCGCTCGGGGTGCTGCACACGCCAACAGCTTGACCAGACGGTGGTCTCGGTCGGACCGTACATGTTCCACAGCTCGCCGCAGCGCGCGAGCAGCTGATCCGCCAAGTCGCCGGGAAGCGCCTCGCCGCCGATCAACGCCTTGAACGAAGGCGATCCAAGCCAACCCGCTTCGAGCAGCATGCGCCAGGTGGACGGCGTGGCTTGCATCACCGAGGCGGCGTTCGACTCCAGCAGCTTGCGCAGCGCCCGGCCGTCGGCCACCTCGTCGCGAGTCGCCAGAATCACTCGAGCGCCGACGCTCAGCGGCAGCAGCAACTCGAGGACCGCGATGTCGAAGCTCAGGGTCGTGACGGCAACCAGGGTGTCGGACGCTTTCAGGCCCGGTTCCTTGGCCATGCTGGCGAGGAAGTTCACCACCGCGCCATGCGGCACGACGACGCCCTTGGGCTTGCCCGTCGAACCCGACGTGTAGATGACGTAGGCCGGATCCTGCGGTCCGGCATCGAGGCGCGGATTCGGGGGCGAGCGGAGCGGCGCTTTGCGCATGCGATCGTCGCCGTGTGGTGGTCCAAGAAGCAGGCACTTGTGGTGCGGCCAGATGCGGCGTTCTGATTTCCGACTCGGTGACGAGCAGGGCCATCTGCGCGTCTTCGCAAATCGCCGCAAGGCGATCCTGCGGATAGGCCGGGTCGAGTGGCACGTAGGCCGCGCCGGATTTGAGGATCGCCAACTGGGCAATGACCATGTCCAGCGAACGTTCAACACACAAGCCCACCATGGCGCCGCGCCCAATACCTCGGGACCGCAGCAGCTGCGCAAGTTGATTGCTGCGCTGCTGCAGTTCGGAATACTTGAGGAGCCGGTGCTGGCTGCGAAACTGCAATGCTTTCGGGTGTTCGCGTGGCTTGCTGCTCGATGCCGCGCATGGATGCATCGTGGCCTGTGCGAGTGGGGCTTGCCGGCATCGCCGAGGTGCCGTTCCAGCCTTCCAGCAGTTGCCGACTCTCGGCGCCGACAAATTCAAAGTCGGCCAGAGGCGTGTGGGGCGCCTCGACGACCTGCTCCAGCAAACTGCATGTAGCTGTGCCAGAATGCGCGTTGCCGTGGAGGCGTCGAACAGTTCGTTCGAAAAGGACAGAGTCGCACGTGCCGAACATCTCGGTCTCGACGCTCAGTGCCAAGATCGAATTGACTGGTGCCGTCGTCGAAATCGAACAGATCAAGTTCGATGCCCTCGATGTCGAATCCCGTTCGCCGGCGCGTCAGCACGTTGAACAGCACCTGGACCAGCGGTGCGATGCCGTCGGAACGCGGCAGATCGCAAGGGCATTCGACAAGCGCCTCGAAAGGCAAATCCTGGTGTGCGAAGGCTTGTAGTGCGGTTTCACGAACACGCGCTGCAGCAGGTCGGCGAAACTCGGGTTGCCCGAGAGGTCGGTGCGCATCACCAGGGTGTTCACCAGCGTGCCGACGAGATGTTCGGAGGCGGTGTGCGTGCGATTGGCCATCGGCGTGCCGACCGCGACGTCCGCGACACCGCAGTAGCGCGCCAACAGGAGCTGGAAGCAGGCCAGCAAGGCCATGAAGGGCGTGACGCCATGCTGCGCTCGCAAGCGCCTTGATTCTTGCCAGCGTTTGCGGAGCGATGGTTGCCGAGATCCGCGAGCCGCGACCGTCGTGGGCCTGCGCGTCGCGGGCGGTCCAGGGGCAGCGGCAAGGGCTCCAGACCCGTCCAGCGCCGACCGCCAGTAGGCCAGCTGCGGCTCGAGCACCGGGCCTCGAATACGCGTCGCGTTGCCAGGCGGCGTAGTCCGCGAAGTCGATCGCTTCGAGGTGGCAAGAAAGGCCTCTTCGCCGCGCGGCAGGGCAGAGTAGAGAGTCTGCCAGTTCCCGCAACAGGATCGTCATCGACCAGCCATCGCCGATCGAGTGATGGATCGACCAGAAAAACACATGATCCTGTTCGTCGAGTCTGCAGCAGCGTCATCCGATGCAGCGGCGCCACTGCGAGGTCGTAGGGCACAGCATGCATCGCTGGTTCAAGGACTGGTGGCAGCGCGATTCGCTCGTCATTCGCCAGTGATGGCAAGTCGACCCACTCGATCGGCGCACTCGGTCCGGGCTCGATGCGCTGCATCGGCTCGCCATCGACGGCGACCAAAGTCGTGCGAAATGCCTCATGACGATGCGATCAGCCTGTTGCAGTGCGCTTCGATGATGGCATCTCGATTCAATGGGCCACGCAGGCGCAATGGCGAAGGCCATGTTGTACGCCGCGGTCTCCGGGTTGAACTGCTGGACCAGCCACATGCGCCGTTGGGAGTAGGACGTGGGCAGCAAGCGATCGCGCGGTTGCCGTCGAAATGGCTGGCAGTTAATGGTGCGGCTGTGCCGTCGCAGCGCCCAGGATGAGCGCGACGGCGATCACCTAACGCGGCGAGCACCGGTGCTTCAAACAGCGCGCGCAATGGCAACTCGATCCCGAGCCTGTCGCGTACCCTCGAGATCAACTGTGTCGCCAGCAGCGAATGTCCACCGAGTTCGAAGAAGTTGTCGCGCCGACCCGACGCGCTCGACCCCGAGCACCTCGGCCCAGATTCCCGCAAGCGTCGTTTCGATCTTTCCTGCCGGGGGCTCGTGTTCGCGTGTCGAACAGGGTTCATCGGGCGCGGGCAATGCCCGCAGGTCAACTTTGCCGCCGGGTAGCAGTGGAAATGATTCGAGGTGCACCACGTGGCGCGGCCACATGTAGTTCGGCAGCGCGAGGCGAATGCGCTGCCAGATCATGGCTTGCGTGGTCTGCGCGCCATGCGCTGCGCCGTGCGTCGTAAAGTACAGCAACAGGCTGGCATTGCGCACCGAGTCAAAGACCGGTTTAGCGATTGCACGAGCCACGCCAGGCAGGCCCTCGACGAGGCGTTCGATCTCGGCCGGCTCGACACGAAATCCGCGGATCTTCACCTGGTTGTCGATTCTTCCGAGGTACTCGACGCTTCCGTCGTCTCGATAGCGGCCGCGGTCACCGGTTCGATAGCACTGGTCCGCTGGATCACTCGTGAACGGGTTGCGAATGAACTTGTGGCGCGTCATCTCGGCATCGTCGAGATAGCCAAGCGATAGATAAGGCGTGCGGATGACGATTTCGCCGGGATGTCCGATCGCTGCGAGAGCGTCGCCCTCGGCCAGCACGAGCACCTGGACTGCGTCAATGCCACGTCCCAGTGGGAAAGCCGAGTCGTCACCGTCGGCCGCCACAGCGTGGTGGGCCATCGCCTGCGGTGTTTCGGTCGTGCCGTAGAAATTCACGTGCAAGGCGTTCGGTGCGACCAGGGCAACGCGTCGGATCGTCGCCCTGCCAAGCACCTCGCCGCCCCAGAACATGCGCCGCAGCGCGAACAACGTCGTGCCGGCCTCGGCGCCGGTGGCGATCAGTTCCCCAAGCGCCGGGGTCAGATGCACGATCGAGACCTGTTCGCGCTCGAGCCATGCCACCAGGCGTGTAGGCTCGAACAACTCTGCCTGTTCAGGAATGCACAGCGTTGCGCCGATCGCCAGCGGCGTGAAGATATCGCGCAGCAGCGGATCGTGCGCGATGCCCGACAGCAGAGAAAACCTGTCATGCGCCGCGAGTGCGTGTTGCTGCACATGCCATTCGACGAAATGCGGCAATGCCGCGTGGCCGGTAACGATACCTTTGGGCCGGCCCGAGGTTCCCGACGTAAACGAGATATACGCCTGCGCACTCGAATCGACCTCCCGCAGAGCCGCGTCGCTGGGTTGAAACTGGGTACGCAATCGATCCGCGTTTCGCTCGATGCGAATCAACGGGGCATTGACTTCGATTCGCCCTACACCCGTTTCCGTGCAATCGAGGATCAGGCGAGGCACAACCTGCGCGATGCAGTCGGCATTTCGCGCCGCAGGGTATGCGGCGTCAAGGATGGTAAAGATCACCCCTGTACGTGCACACCCGAGCACGGCAAGACCGAACAAGGTTGCGATCGGAGACGATCACCACCCGATTTCCGGCACTTCCGCCGTTGGCGTTCAGCATTTGGGCGATGCCGCGAGTGCATTCCTCGAGCTCGCGATAACTGAGAGCCCCGCTGCTCGACGTGACGGCGATCGCTCCGGGCTCAGGTGGGCACGCCGTACGAATGCATCGTGAATCCGCGCGGACCGCGCCCGGCCCAGTGAGAGAGTTGGGTCGGGCAATACATCGCGTGCGGAATCGGTGATGAGCGAGAAGCTCGTGACTGGCGCATCGGGTTGCCGCGCAATCTGCGCCAGCAGAAATTCGAACTGCTCGGCAAGGCAGGCCACCTGTGTCCGGCTCAACATGTCGGTGCGGAAGTTCAGCATGAACTCTGCCGCTTCGGGCTGGCTGCGCAGGTACAGCGTCAGAGCGAACTTCGCCGCGGGTTCGTGCGCTTCGATGGGCTCGCACGTCAGTCCGTGAAAGGATTCGCCGCCGGTCCAATCGCCGAGCGAATTGATCAGCACGTCGAACAGCGGGTTGCGCCCGGCGATGCGCTCCGGATTGAGCTCCGTGATAAGGTTGTCGAACGGTTGATCCTGGTGCTGATAGGCCTCCAGCGCTGTGTCGCGCACACGTTTGAGCAGCGCGATGAAGCCCGGATTGCCCGCCAGGTCGGTGCGAAGGACCAGCACATTGACCAGCGGCCCGACCAGATTTGTCAGCTGCGGGCGATCACGCCGAGCGATTGGCGTGCCGACGACGATATCGTCCTGGCCGCACCAGCGCATCAGCAGAAGCTTGAAGGTCGCCAAGTACAGCATGAACATCGTTGCGCCCTGGCGCTTGCCAGCGCCTGCAGTTCGAGTGCGAGCGCGCGTGGAAGCGCAAACCTGACGGCTGCACTTTCGCCAGCGCCCGCTTGTGAGGCGCGCGCATCGATGGGCAGGTTCAGCGGTGCTATGTCGCGCAAGCGCTCGGTCCAGTAGAGTAGCTGCGGCTGAAGCATTCCAGTTCGGATGCGCTCGTTTTCCCAAGCGGCGAAATCAGGATAGCCGAGCCCGCCAGGCGCCGCATGCGCCGGTTTCCCAGTGCAAAACGCAGCGTACAACTCGCTCAGATCGCGGCGCAGAATCGCTTCTGACGAGCCGTCGCCGATCAGGTGGTGCAGCACGATTTGCAGCGCATGTTCGGACGCACCCAACTTCACGAGACTGGCACGCGCCAACGGCGCCTGTGCCAGATCAAACCGTTCATGGCGGGCGGCGTTCAACAGGCGTGTCAGTTCCTCACGTTGAAGCTCAGCCGGTAGCGAGCTGACGTCGTGCTCCTGAAGCACAAGGGTCACCTTGTCGCCCAACTGCTGCATGGGGGTCCCGGCGTGTTCGACCACACATAGGCGCAGGCTGTCGTGGCGCTGTACAAGGGCATGCAGACTGGATCGCAGCGCTGTGCGATTCAACTCGCCGCTGAGGCGAAGCGCCCAAGTTATGTGGTACGCCGTTGGGTCGCCTCCCATCCGGGCGGCCAGCCACATGCCCGTTTGCACCGACGACAGCGGCAACGCGGTGGCATGCTCCCGAGCAGGAATGATCGAATACGCGGATGAGCCGAACGCTCCCTCCGCGGAGCTGCGCACGACTTGCGCAAGTTCGGCGACCGTGGGCGCATCGAAGATCGCTCGCAACGGTAATTCCACCGCCAGCGATTCGCTCAGCTTCGAGAGCACTCGCATTGCCAGCAGCGAATGGCCTCCGAGGTCGAAGAAGCTGTCGTGAATGCCGATTTCCGTCGAACCCAACAATTCACTCCAGACTGCCCAGATCGCCAGTTCCTGCGGGTCGCGAGGTGCGACACGCCTCCCGTCGGTCATCGTTACCGGTGCTGGCATCGGCAACGATTCGCGGTCGATCTTGCCGTTGGGCAACTTCGGCAGTTCGTCGAGCATCACGAAAGCGCCGGGCACCATGGCCGACGGCAGCCGGCTTGGCCAGCTGCGCGCGCAGACCGGAGGGTGACAACGCAGCGCCATCGAGGGCAACGACGTAGGCCACCAGCAAGACCTCATCACCAGGCTCGCGGCGCCGAGCCATCACGACATTCTGTTGCACGCCAGCGATGCCGGCCAACACCGCCGACACCTCCGCGGGTTCGACGCGTACACCTCTGATCTTGACCTGGTCGTCCAGGCGACCGGTCAGTTCGAGCATGCCGTCGGGACGATACCGCCCGAGGTCACCCGTGAAGTAGAGGAGATCACGCGCATCATTGCGCCATGGGTTCTGGAGGAAGCGCCGGCGCGTTTCTTCGGGCAGGTTCAGGTAACCCAACGAGCGATACGGTGTGCGCACTGCGAACTCGCCGAGTTCACCGACGCCGCATTGCAGACCTTTCGGGCTCAGGACCAGGACTTGGCTTCCTGGCAGGCTCGCGCCTACCGGCTGCAAGCCCGGCTCCACCGGGAGCGGAACGACGTAGTAGCACTTGGCCAGCGTTGTTTCGGTCTGGCCGTACAGGTTGACGATCCTGCCGCACGCGGGAAATCGATCGCGCCACGCGCGCACAACGTTGTCAGCAAGCGGCTCGCCCGAAACGAATACCCACTCGATACTCACGGGAGTGAATTCCGTCGCGGCCATCGAGAGCCACGACATCATTACCGTGGGCGTCGTGTGAACAGCCGTCACGCCTTCACGGGCGCACCAGCGCAGCGGGTTCAGCAGATCGGCCTCCTCGGGGATGCACAACGTCGCACCGCTCGTCAGGGGCAGGAAAATGTCACGCAGCAAGGGCCCGAAACTCAGGCCAATCAACTGCGAAACACGAGCACTGGTCTGAATGCCGAAGCACTGCGCCTGCCACTGCACGAAATGGCTCAGGCCTTTGTGGCAGCCCAGTACCGCCTTTGGAACCCCGGTCGTGCCCGATGTGAAGAAAATATACGCCGGGTCGTCACCTTGCAACCGGTGCGCTTCGAAGCTGCCCGTGGCCGATGGCAAGTCCTTCAGACCGGAGAGGTCGGCAGAGAGGCGCAGAGTGATCCGCTTGCTCCCATGTGATGCGCCTGGGGCGCCCACGCTGCTTTCGATGCAGCACACGAAGCGGGCGCCTGCCTCGCTGAGCATCAGCTCACGCCGCGCCACCGGCAACGCCGGATCGAGTGTGACGAATACGCCACCGCACAGAATGGTGGCCGACATGGCAATGACGATCCCGGGGCTGCGTGGCCCTTCGAGTGCGACGACGTCGCCTGGCCTCAGCCCGAGCCGACGCAGCTCCGTCGCCACTGTCTCGGCTTGTTCGCACAGTTCGCGGTAGCTCCAGGTGCGGCCGGCATAGCGCAGGGCGATCGCATTCGGTGTCTTGCGTGCCCAATCGCGGATCAGCGAGGCGACGTCACGCTGCTCTGTCTCGAGCAGATTCTGTGCCGGATCAGGCAATACGCGGCGTGCCGAGTCGGTGACGAGGGAGTGGCTCGTGAGCGCGGTCTCGGGGAAGGCGGTCAGCTGAGCCAGCAGGTGCAGGTACTGGTCAATGAACGCGAGCGCCTGGTCGGCGGAGAAAGACTCGGGGTGCATGTCGACCGCGACGCCCATGCTCTCCGCTCCATACGTGATGCTCAAGTTCAAGAGCGCCTGCGTTGGCTCGGGTTCGCGCGTTGCAGACTCGCCCAAGTCGTGGACCTGAACGTCAAAAACGGGATGACGATCCAAGGCTTCGGCTTCTGCTCGTGGGGGGCCATTCACTGGCGACGGCGTCGGGCGGTGGGCGCTGACCCGACTCGCGCCACGGACGGCGGTGTGAACTCGCGCGACGAGGTTTGCGAAATGAGGTGCGCCCGCCAGCTCGGTCCGTACCAGCAGGCCCTCGGAGGTAGCCCCATCGGCATCCGGCCGCGTTGGCACGTGGCTTCGTGGCGCCGGCCACATGATCACGGCCACCTCGTCTTGTCCGGACCAGCGCATCAGCAGCAGCTTGAAAGCCGCAAGAAATACGGTGCAAGGGCTCGTCGCAGTGCTCGCGGCCAGATCTCGCACGGCCTGAGCGAGTGGCGCGTCGAGCAGCGCTTCGCGGCGTTCGGGCGTGCAAACCTGTCGTTGCGCCCCGCGCGCGCGAATCGGCAGGTTCAGGGGTTCGACCCCGCGCAATGGATCGCGCTCGGCACAATCTCGCGGCAGGTCGGACGGGGGCGGGTTTTCTGTGCCATTAGGCGCTGCCTCAGTCTTCCGTGGTATCGCCCGGCACGCCGCAAGAGAGTCATCAGCGTTTCGCGAGCCGGTCTGGGTGATCAGAAAACCTGGTTCTTGCACAAAGGCCCCCATACACATTCGAGCTGGCTGAGCCGCAGGTTCGGCGCGAATCGCTCACTGTCGGGCCCGCCAGAGCATCACTAAGGAAGTGTGGCGGTGTTCGACGCAGCGCGAACCTGCACTGCTGACGGATGCCCCCGCTCGCCGTGCAGAATCAACGGTTCTGCGCAGCCGCTAAAAGGCCACGCAACCCATTTCAACCCATCGTCCAAAGCCGGATCGAAACGGATCTCTACGACAAAGTTGGCAGACCATGACGGTGAAGTGCCACATGTAAATCGTCGTCGACTCGGGCAACGGTATCCCCGGCGCCAGTCGCCGGCATGGGTCACGGGCGACGCCACCTACACCGCGGCACGCGAGCTTCAGCACACAGAGGGACGCACGCCCGCGGCGCTCCAGCGCGTCGGGAGCACCTGAGCGCGAACAGCCAGCGCAAGTGCAAGCGCCTTGCGCTGCTGCTGCGCCCGGTGTTGCGCGGCCCGCCGCTGCTGAGCGTGCCACGCGATACGCAGCGCTTTGACGAAGTTGCGGCGCAGGTGCAGGGCAGCGGCCTGTCTATGGTGCGCCGCAGCGAATGGGCGGATGTTGCCTCCACCAATGGCTCGCACTTTTGACGTCTGGCTCAGCGGTTCGCTGAGTGAAAAGGCGTTGCACAACGCCGCGGAGCATGTGGCGTTGCTCGGCGGCATCTTGGCGCCGCCGTCGCCGAAGCGGTGGCCATGCGTTGGCGCTTGGCCATGAAAAACCCCGCCGGTAAGGGCGGGGTTGTCATGTTGCTGCCCCTGCGGGTGCAGGGGCAGCAAATCAATGCGTGCCTCAGAGCACGAAGTCCGCTGCCACGATCGGGGCGGCGGGGGGGGCGACGTAGCCCAGCAACAAGATTTCAGCCTCGGCCGCATTGTCGCCGTCATTGTCGATCTGGATCAAGGTCGACCCGGGCACTAAAGTCGTACTGAAACGCACTTGATTGACGTTGCTGGCGGCGAACGCGGCGTTTCCGATGAAGACGAATGTTCCCGCGATGGCGCTTAGATCGATCGTATCGTTACCGGTATTGAAATCGATGATGACGTCGCGGGCCGCGGCCCCCACACCCGAATCGGCAGTCGCGGTGTAGACGAACGTGTCGTCTCCGAGACCACCCGTCAGCGTGTCTTGGTTCGCAGCACCCGTCAGCCTATCGTTCCCGGTGCCGCCGACCATGATGTTGGGATTGATGTTGCCGGTGCCAGTGAAGCTGCCGCTTCCAATGAACATCATATTGTCCATCCCTGTCGTCGGGGTGAACGAATAGGTATTGAGCGTGGTCTGGACGCTGTCGTTGCCGTTGCCAGCCTGTTCGATTGTCTGGTCGCCGACATTGTCAACGATGTAGGTATCGTTGCCCGCTCCGCCCGACATTGTGTCGGCACCCAGGCCACCGTCGAGGGTGTCGGCGCTCCCGCCGCCGTTGAGCGTGTCGTCGCCGACGCCGCCGAAGAGCGTGTCGTTGCCGCCGCCACCGCTCAACGAATCCTGACCGGCGGTGCCGTTGGCGCCGACGCCGTCGAAGACGGTTCCGGAGCCGATGTCGTTGCACGACGGCGACGCCGCCATTGAACTGGTTTCCGACGACCGTGGTTGGCGCTGAAAAGACCGTTTCGACATTGCCCGCACCATCGGTGAACCGTACGCGCACGGTCAGTTGCTCATTCACCTGGCCTGCCCCTGGCGTGAACAACGCGTTCGTTGCCCCGGTGATATCACCTTGCGCATCAATCCACTGGTAGCTGAATGCGCCGAGCCCGTTGGCGTCGGAAATTCCAGCCGTTCCCGCATTGCACGGCCGTGTTTTCTGTCGGCGTGGTGTCGCTGACCGTCGGCACGCCGGCGGCCGGCGTGTTGCTGATGGCTGGCGTCACGGCTGTCGTTGCCGCCGACGTGCGCGACTCGGCGTTGCCCTGCGCGTCGGTGAAGGAGACGCGCACGCTCAGTGCTGTATTCACCTGCAGGATGTTCGGCGTGAATGTTGCGGCCGTGGCGCCGACGATGACGTTGCCGTTGGACAGCCACTGGTAGCTGAACGTCGCAGGCAATCCATTCGCGTCGGAGATCGTCAACGGATTCGCCGTCAGCGTCTGGCCTTCAGCAGGCGTCGTGTCGCTGATCGTCGGTGCGCCGGTGGCCGGCGTGTTGAGCGGCGGCCCGCCGAGCACGATGACCGTGTTGGTGAACTGCAGCCGCTCGATGCCGCGCAGCGTGTCCACTCCGTCATCGATCGCCGCGACGGTCGGCGTCGTGTGCGTCACGGTGGTCACGCCACCGACGGTGTTCACCGTGTAGGCCGCAGCCACGTCGCGGTACACCGCCACGTCGACGTCTTGAAGCGCATCCACCACGGTCGAGACCTCGCGGAAGATCTGCAACTGGCCCGGGTTGATCGTTCCGGCGAACATGGCCGCCTGCAGCGTCAGGGACCCTGGCGTGCCTACCAGCGCGCCGGCCTTGTTCGTGATGACGGAGCCCATCTTCTCGGCTTGCCCGATGATCGCACCCGTCCCGTCGAGGCCGGCGTGAATGTTGATCCGCACATTCAGCCAGCGGTCGCCGTCGATGATGTCGTTGCCGCCTCGGCCTTCGATGGTGTCGCTGCCGTCGCCGCCGAGGATGATGTCGCCGGCGCTGAATGACGTGGCCGCCGCTGGAAGAATCGCGGCCAGGCCGTTGATCCGGGCGATGCCCGCTGCGTCCAGCGAGTTGGTCAGTCCCGACGTGGCATCGATCGCGCTCAGCTCCACCGTGGTGGCGTTGGTGCCGCGCAGGATGTCGTTGAAACGCCAGCCCGACAGGCCTTCGACCAGGTCGAAGCGATCGCGCAGCGCGTCCGCCGGGGGCAGCGGCGGCAGCAGGCCGGTGAAGAACATGTCGGCGTTGACGCCGCTCGTGTCGCCCTTGTAGGTGACCCAGTCGAAGCCGAGCATGCCTTCGTGGCGCTCGGTGCCGCCGTCGCTGACCATGATGTCGTCGCCCGACTCGCTGTCGTAGTCGTCGTTGCCGCCGCCGCCGATGATGACGTCGTGGCCGATGACGCGGCTCGCCTGGAACGGATCGCCCATGTCGCCCTGCAGCAGGTCGGCCTGGTTCCCGCCTTCGATCCAGTCGTTGCCTTCATTGCCGAACACCGTGTCGGCCGAGTCGCCGCCGAGGATGAAGTCGTCGTCACGCCCGCCGAAGCTTTCTTTCGGGTCGGCGCCGTGGGTGATGAAGTCCTTGCCCGCACCGCCCAGGATCAGGTCGCCGAATCCGGGGCCGGCATTGATCGTGTCGTTGCCGTTGCCGCCCTTGATGTTGTCGATGCCGTTCAGGTCGGTCAGGATGTCGTCGCCGTCGCCGCCGATCAGGAAGTCGTTGCCGTCGCCGCCTTCGAGCCTGTCGTTGCCGGCGTCGCCGTGCAGCGTGTCGTCGCCTTCGCCGGCGCGCATCCGGTCATTGCCGGCCGTGCCGCCCATCACGATGTGCTGGTCGCCGGTGTAGCGAACCGTGCCGTCGGCCATGCGAACGAAGGCAAGTGAGGGCGTGAGCAGGTGGTTCAGCATCGTCGCTTCGTTCTGGTCCAGCGTCGTCGGGTCGTCCCCGATCGCGCCGGGCGTGTTGTCCATGTTGCCGACTTCGACGGTGAACGCCGGGGTCGAGAACACGTCGCCCGGCAGGTGCGTGACGCCCAGGTTGCGCTCGATGATCGAGGCGAACGAGTTGCCTTCGAGTTCGGTCAGGAAGTTCAGGCCGGCGGTGCGGCTCAGGTAGTACAGACGGTCGGCGTCTTGCAGCGCCTCCATCTGCGTTTCGAACACGAAGTTGAAGGTCGGGCCGAGCAGGCCGCCGAACACGAGCTGCTTCTCGGCCAGGCCGCCGAGCCAGAAGTCGACGTTGTTCAGGCCGCTCGTCGCCGCCGGGCTGTTCACGAACGCCACGCCCGCGGCGCTGTCGGGCACGCCGTCGCCGTTCGCGTCAGCCAAGAGCGCTGCCGCGGCGGCGCGCTTGGCCAAGAAGCCGACGGCATTGACAATGGTCGGGTCTGTTCCGTACGCGGCGATAAAGTTGACGAGCGACTCGCTGTGCTTCAAGCTCTGGCCGAAGTCGGCCCAACTGACGTACGGCTCGAGCACGGAGTTGCCGGTGGCGGCAAAGAACATGGCACGTGCGTCATTCAACCCCGGGATGCCGGTGTCGCGGCCGCGGGCCATGTTGATCGCTGCCAGGTCGAGCGGCAGGCCGACGAGGTTGTTGCGCAGCGCGCCGGTCACGAACTCGTCGAGCTCGTTGCCGACTTGTTTGGCCATGCCGCGCACGATGACTGCGGCGTCTGCCAGGGCATTTCCTGCTGTGCTCGCTTCGAACTCCACCGGATTCAGGAACGCCTCGATCAGGCCGATGTCGTTCAGCGTCCCGTCGGGGTTCATGCGCGACACGGTTTCGGTCAGCATCGAGTGGCCGAAGCGGTACACGACATGCGCGAACTCGGCCATGATCGCCGGGTCGATGCTGCTGTCGTAGCCGGCGAAGAGGTTGACCTCAGGCTGTACCTTGCGCGCGAATTCTTCGAACACCAAGTGCTGGTATTGCATTTCGGTGCCGAAGCGTGCCGCCTGGAACAGGCGCTCGCCGTTCCACACGCCGGGCGACAGCTGCCACTCGGCGATGAATGCTGCGTCGGCGGTGGCGAGCACCTGGGCCTTGATGTGGTCGACGAGCCGGTTGTGCTCGGCGTGGAAAATCGTGTGAACCGTCGTCAGGCCGATGTTCTCGTTGCCGCGGCCGTCGCCGGTGATGAAGTGGCGATTGAGCAGTTCGTCGTCGTACTGTCCGGCAGGCGGTACATTGCCCGTGTCCCCATCGCCATCGGGGTTCAGAACGCCAGGGGAAAGGAATTTCGGAGCTGCCGAGTGGGCAATGTCGTCGAGGAAGGCGTGACCGGTCTTGAGCGAGCCGGTCGTGCCGACCGGTGCCGAGGGAGTGCCTGAAACCACCAGGCCACCCGGCATCATCAGCAGCGCCATTCCCGTCGTCGGGTGCGGGATGAACTTGCCGTACTCATCGGTCATGACCATCGGCACGTTGCCGATGTCGGCGTCGGTCAGGCGAATGCCGAGCATCAGCGCCTGCGTCTTGACTTCGGCCCAGTTGCCGATTCCGCCGGTCGCGCCGTCGATCAACTTGCCGGTTGCGACCGGCCTGCCGAGCGCGTTGTTTTCATACTCGCGCAGGAACACCTGGTGCGACGGGTGCGAGGTGTAGGTCTGGTTCTGGTCGACGAACGGCGTCGTCTGGTTGATGTTGTCGCGGATGTCGTCGCGAGCGCCTGGGTTGGCGGGCGTGTTGATCACGCCGTCGGGTCCGGGGTGTGTGCCGACAACCGTGGCGCGCGTCAGCAGCATGAACGGAGCGCCGGCGACGGCGCCCTCATCGCCGGTCCCGGGCAGACCGTCCGCACCCACCGTGAACAGCGGGTCGTCTGCCTGGATCGGCATCACCACCGTGCCGGCACCGCCCTTGTTCGTCAGGTCCAGGCCGTGGTCGAAGAACTGGCCGAACAGGGTGAACCAGGAGTTATAGGGTGCCGACAGGCCGGTGTCGGGGGCGACGTTGGGAATGAAGAACGAGTTGCTCGTGCCAGGGCCGGGAAGCGGCGTGAGCGGTCCACCTGCGGCAGCAACGGCTGCCGGATTGCTCGGCGACTGGTCGACGACCAGGTTGCTCGCCAGGCGCGGCTGGGTGTCGAAGACGTAGCCGCTGGTCTGGAGGTAGTCGGTGCTGGTGTTGAGGGCCGGTGCGCTGCTGCCGGGCGGCCCGAACGGAGACATGTCGATCGTGACCGGATTGGCGGGCCGCAGGTTCGGTGTCATCAGGCGCGGAAACACCTGGTCCGCCGCGCCGAAGTTTTCCTGCCCAGGCAGCAGGTTGTTGAACTTGCCGTTGACGAGCCGAAGGCCGTCAGGCAGCAGCGGGTTGTCGATCAGGTTGCTGAGCGGAACACCGGCAGCGTTTTGCTCGGCGATGCGGATCTGGGCGAGGATGAAGTCAAGGTCGGACCGAATCAAAGTTGTCATTTCAAAGCTCCCGTAAATTTGATGATCTGCACGCCGGATGACGTGCTCTGGACGATGGCGGCGCAAATCTCACGCCGGTGTTGGCTTGAACCGGGTAACCGTTGCCGGACCCCGCGCGTAAGGATTGCCATTGCTCTGCTCCTGGTTCTTGCAATCTTTGCGACTCACGTCTTCGTGATGAAGATCATGAATTGCCAGGGGCGACTTTCGGCTCAAAGGTGGGCTTAAGCCATCCCAAGTACTTGGGGGGTACAGACCCGCGGTGCCTGTTTCGAGGTTCGATTGAGTGCAATACAAAGGAATATAAATTTGCCACTGAAAGTGTGCTCAGACTACGCTGTACGGTGGTCTGTAGAGCGACAGGTTAGGGATCCATATTTAAAGCAATATGGAATGCGAAAGACAAAATCCAGCCGCCACTTGCTTTACCCCTGTTTAAGGTGGGGCGCGGATCTTGGTCGGGCGGACTGAAGAAGCGACTCGCCCGCCGGGCGCGAGGTCATGCATCGAGGCGAGATGACTCTCGGCCGGCGGCACGTGCGGGCACGCGAACTTCTGGCGCGCGAGCGGGGAGTGCAGCGCGCGGCGTTCAGTGCGCGGATGAGCGCCAGGGGGCGATTCGGCGGGGCCCGTGGCACCGCATCGGCACGCCCCTCGGGCGGTGCGTGCCGCGAGAGCGCAGGTCAGCGCGTGCGCTTGGCCGTAGTGATCAGCACATTCGGGTTCGGCCAGCAGCTCTGCCCCAAGCTCGACCCCGGGATCGTGCACCCCTTGCCGGCGATCGCCGCGACGACGTCGGCGCCTGCGCTGACATGCCCGAATACGGCGTAGCCGTCGTTCGTGGCGCTGGCGTCGAGATGCGGGTTGTCGATCACGTTGAAGTAGAACTGCGCCTGCGCGCTGTTGGCTGCCGGCCCGCGCGCCATCGCGATCGTCCATTGCTTGTTCAACAAGCCCTTGTTCACTTCGAGTTCGATCGGCGCGCGTGTCGGCGGGCGCAGCGCGGCGGGTGGCTCGTACCCGCCGCCCTGCACGACGAAGTCGGAGTACACGCGGTGGAACACCGTGCCGTCGTAGTGTTTGGCCGCGACGTAGGCGAGAAAGTTCGTGACGGTCTTCGGTGTCAGCGCGCCGTCGGCGGCGAGCGTCACGACGACATCGCCTTGCACGCCGGGGCCTCCGTCGACGGTCAAGGTCACCTGGGGCGGCAGCGCGACGGTGAAGTTCTCGGTGCTCAGCGTCGTGCCGTCGCTGGCGCGCTGCACCGTGATTTGGCCGGCGCCGACCGCGGCACCGCCGCACACGTAGTACGCCGTGGTTGCGCTGCTCGCCAGCGGCGCCGCCGTGCCGCGAGTCAGGGTGGCGCAAGCCGGGCTGCTGACGTTCAGAGGCTGGTCGAGATTCGTTCCGTTGAGCGTGACGGTCACAGTCTGGGTGTAGTTGACGACGCCGACGCTGCTCGAGGTCACCGTGGGCTGAGAGGCAGGCTCACTGCCGCCACCGCCGCCTCCGCCGCAGGCTGCAGCCAGGCCACTGACGACGCCGATGCCGACGAGCCGTGCCCTCGAAGGGATGGACCGCTGGGTGCGTCGAAACAGGCGTGTCGCTGTTGTTGATTGGTTCATGAGGGACCCGCAGAAGTTGCTCGTGTGACCCTGGCGCTTTTTGCGGCCGGTGGGATTAACGGCAATTTAGTTGGGGCGATCGTTCAAGGCACTCCCGTACGTGTGGGGCGGCAGGCGTGCGCGGGGGTGCGGCCCCTCGGTTGAGGGGGCGCCGAGCGGTGCGGCGGCGCGCCGATGACGGGCTTGTGAGAGTGAAAAATCCACGAATCTTGACGCGGCTCGGTCTGTAACCGCATCCCGCGACCCCCCTAGAACCGCAATTCGGACTCGGCGCTCCTGGATTGCCTTGGATGCAGAGGTGAAGGTAGTCTTCCAACGGGCCTTAGGCGTGGGTAAATGGCACTCATGCGGGGCAAAAAAAGGGGAGAGAAAAGATGATGCGAATCAAGCCTTGGGTGGCTGGGGTGGGGTTGTGCGTGGCGGTCATGCCGGCCGCGGCGTTGAATGTCTTGCTTGACTTCGAGTCCATTCCGTATGGCACTCAGATTCTCGACTTCTATGAGCCTGGGGTCACGTTCCTATCTGCTCCGTCTAGCCCATTCTTTTCCTCAGGCGATCGGGCGCGGGCGGTGGCGTATGGAAACCTCGAGACCCCATCCGAACTTTTCGCGTTCAGCGCAATTGAGGGAGTCCCCGCAACACCGACTGACCCGCACCCCCTGGCCGCCTCGAAGGGCGTAATGAGTTCAAACGATCTGACGGACCCCACACCGGGGGCTTATGCGCAGATGGACTCCGCGGCAAGTTTCGAGTTAGCGGAGGCTCACGTTCTGGTACTCGTCACAACAGGAAGGGTCTCTGCAACCTCTAGTCGGGTGTGCTAGTGCCACAAGGCGCACGAGTTGAGGCGCTGAATAGCACCGGGGCATCGGTCGGGTACTTCCTACTCGACCGCCAGTTCGAGGCGACGATACCTGGAGTGCAGTCTTGCGGGAACGCGGTGGCCGCCACGTTTTGCAACTGGACCGAGGTCACTGGGACAGACTTCACGTCGACCGGTGTTCCAGGTTCCGTCACTTCGCTTCGGTTCTATAACGACGGGGATTTGCGCACTGCAACGCTGTACGACAACATCTCCTTCAGAACGTTGGAAGTTCCCGAGCCCTCCACCTACGCCCTGATGGCCCTCGGCCTCGCCGGCATTGCACTCATCTCGCGGCGGCGCCGAGAGCTTGAGCGCTGACAGCATAAGAAGACGCTCAGCCCCGGTTCGCCGCTGCGCTGCGAACCTTGAACTCGGGGGGGTGCGAGGTTCGCCGGTGCGATTCGTTAACTCCGCACGGTGCCGCTCGACAGAGATGTGATTCACTGCTGCAAGACACGTCGGCATCTTTGCCGAGGCTGAACTTTGCAGGGGAATTGACGAATGATCATCTCGACTCTGTCACGGCGCGCGGCGCATGCAGTCTGGCTTGGAGCGTGCATCGCCGCGCTCGGCGCTTGCGGCGGCGGTGGCGGAGGTGGGGGCGGACCGACGCCACCTGCACCTGGCCCGCAAGTCATCGGCGGCTCCGTATCGGGCCTGGCCGGTACCGTCGAGTTGCAGAACAACGGTGGCGAGACCACCAGCGTGTCGGCCGACGGCACGTTCAGCTTCGCGACGCCGGCGACGGATTACGCGGTCACCGTGCTGACCCAACCCGCGAGCCAAACTTGCAGCGTCAGCAGTGGCGGCTCGGGAACGGCGACGACAGCGCCGGTGACGAACGTCGTCGTCGAGTGCGCCGTGAATCCGGTCATCGACTACACGATCGGCGGCACCGCGAGCGGCCTCACCGGGACCGTTATGTTGCGCAACAACGGTGGCGACGACCTCAGCGTCACCGCCAACGGTGCGTTCGTCTTCGCCATGCCGTCGTCGGCGTACGCGGTCACGGTGCTGAGCCAGCCTGGGGGCCAAGTCTGCAGCGTCGGCAACGGCAGCGGAACGGCGAGTGCCGCGGTGAGCGACGTCGCGCTCAGCTGCACAACGACGCTCGGAACGCTGGCTCCCCTGGCGGGCAATTTCGGCGGCGCCGGCAGCGGCGAAGGGGCGGGCGCTGCGGCGCGCTTCAACGGTCCGCAGGGTGTGGCGGTCGACGCCGCGGGCAACGTCTACGTCGCTGACGGCGGCAACCAGTCGATCCGCAAGATTTCGCCCGCCGGCCTCACCACCACGTTCGCCGGTTCTGCCGGCGCGAGCGGCGGTGACGATGGCGCAGGCGCTGCGGCGCGATTGTCCAACCCGCAGGGCGTCGCGATCGACGGCGCGGGCAATGTCTTTGTCGCCGATACCGGCAATCACACGATTCGCAAATCACGCCCGCCGGCGTGGTGAGCACACTCGCAGGCTTTGCCGGGCTGCACGGCAGCATCGACAGCGTCAAGGCTGGAGCACGCTTCAATTTGCCGACCGGCGTGGCGGTGGACAGCCTGGGCAACGTGTTTGTCGCCGACAGCGGCAACCACACGATCCGCAGAGTCACGCCGGCGGGCGTGGTGAGCACGTTCGCCGGTTTGGCGGGCAGTGCGGGAAGCGCAGACGGCACGGCAAGCGCGGCACGCTTCGACACGCCGCTCGGCGTGGCGGTGGACAGCGCGAACAACCTGTTCGTTAGCGATTCGAACAACCACACGATTCGCCGAATCACGCCTGCAGGCGTCGTGAGCACATTCGCTGGTTCGCCCACCGGCCTGGGTTCCGTCGACGGCACGGGAGCGGCGGCGCAATTCGGCCGCACCGCGGGCGTGAGCACAGACAGCGCCGGCAACGTGTACGTCACGGAGTTCGAGAGCTACGTGATCCGCAAAATCACTCCCGCCGCCGAGGTGAGCACGCTCGCCGGCTCGGCGGGCTTGAACGGCGCGACCGACGCCACCGGCGCGGCAGCGCGCTTCTATCGGCCATTCGGCGTGACCGTCGACGCGGCGGGCAATGCCTACATTGCCGACACGGGCAACAGCCTGATCCGCAAGATGAGCCCGGCGGGCGCCGTGACGACGCTCGCCGGGTCGGTCGCGATCGGCGGCAGCGTCGACGGCACGGGCGCCGCTGCGCGCTTCCTCAATGCGTCAGGCGTCGCGACCGACAGCGCGGGCAACGCGTTTGTCGCCGATCGGCTCGACCACACGATCCGAAGAATCACCACGGCCGGCGTCGTGACCACATTCGCCGGCGCGCCGGGGTCCAGTGGAGCCGTCGATGACACCGGCAACGCGGCGTTGTTCTCGTCCCCGGTCGGTGTGGCGACCGACGGCGCTGACAACATCTATGTCGCCGACCGCGCCAACCATGCGATCCGCAAGATCTCTCCCGCCGGTGTGGTGACGACGCTCGCCGGGTCGATGGGCGCCCCCGGCAGCGCTGACGGTGCCGCAGCGGTGGCGCGATTCCAGTTTCCCGAAGGCGTTGCCGTGGACAGCGTGGGCAACGTTTACGTCGCCGACACCGGCAACCACACGATCCGGAAAATCGACCTCGCCGGAATGGTGACGACACTGGCCGGCCTCGCGGGCGATGCGGCCTTCGCAGACGGCATAACGACTGCGGCACGCTTCAGCGCCCCGGTGGGCATCGCAGTCGACGCTGCGGGCAATATCGTCGTGACCGACGCGAGCAACACGATTCGCAAAGTCACAACGGCCGGCGTGGTGAGCACGATCGCCGGCTTGGCGCAGAACCCAGGCAGTGCCGACGGCACCGGAACCACGGCCCGATTCAACGCGCCGACGTCCATCGGTACCGACGGCGCGGGTAATGTGTACGTCGCTGATCGAAACAACGGCACGATCCGAAAAGTCACACCGGCCGGTGCGGTGGCGACGATCGTGGGTGTCGCAGGCCAATCCGGCTTCACCGCTGGCGCGCTGCCAGGTGTGTTGACGACCCCCGTGGCCGGCGTGACCGTGCGCGGAACGACGATGATCATCACCATGCCTGCCGGAGTGGCGGTGGTTCAAGGCCTTCAGTAATACGATCTCGCGTTCAATGGCATAAGACCCACGCGCTGGGAGAGATCGCTTCCGGCCCGGTGCTGCCGTTTGAACGTCGGCTGTGCGTGCCGTTGTCCGAGCGGCGCGGCAGGCGGCACCCGGCGGGGGCTCATGCTGGAGCGGTCTGCGCTTCGCTCCGACTCCGCTGCGGTGCTCGCTCTCGGGTCGCGCCGCGAACTCGCTTCGCTCACTGCGTTCGCTACGCTCAAACAGGCGCGGCGAAGTCAGTCTACGAAGCGCGCTTCGCGCGCCGACCCGAGAGCTCCGCTCCTCGCCGCCCCAGAAATCGCCCCCACCGGGTGCCGCCTGCCGCGCCACCACCGGCTGGTTCTCTGCGATGCAAACCCGAGGCGTTTCCGCGCAAGCGTGCCAGACTGGGCTCTGGTGCGTCTCTGAAACGCGGTGAGTCAGAGGGTATTTGTGCAACGCAACGCACGAGGGTGGTGGCGCGGCAGGCGCTACCCGCAGGGGGCGATTTCTGGAGCGGCGAGGAGCGCAGTCTTGAAGTCGGCGCGCGCAGCGCGCATCCACAGTCTGACTCGCCGCGCCTGTCTGAGCGTAGCGAACGCAGTGAGCGCAGCGAGTTCGCGGCGCGACTTCAAGACGAGCACCGCAGCGAAGTCGGAGCGAAGCGTAGACCGCTCCAGCATGAGCCCCCTGCGGGTAGCGCCTGCCGCGCCGCGCCGGACTCAACGCGAAAGAGTCAACAGGTTCGACCGTCAGCAACGGGCCGAGACCAGCCTGCCATTCCGATGCAGTGGAATGCGAAAAAGCATCAGCCAGGTTTCGCGTCGCGACTGACCGGTGCGCTGCGCACGCATCGAGCGCCGCATCGCGGCGCTCGGTGACTCAAGTCAACCCGCGAGGGGTTGCGGCTCGCTGATTACCGCTCCCGGAACGCGCTCTCGCGCACCGCGATCACCGGCTTCAGGAGGTAGGAGAGCACCGTTTTCTCGCCCGTCACGATGTCGACCTGCGCCTGCATGCCCGACATGATGGGCAGCTTCTTGTCGAGGTTCTCGAACATCGTGCGATCGGTTTGCACGCGCACCAGAAAGTACGAGTCACCGCGCTCGTTGGTGATCGCGTCCGGGCTGATCTGCACCACCTTGCCCGGCATCGCACCGAACAGCGAATAGTCGTACGCGGTGAGCTTGACGCGTGCCGTTTGGCCGACGAGAACGAAGCCGATGTCCTTCGGGTTGATCATCGCCTCGACGATCAGCGGGTCGTCGGCTGGAACGAGTTCGACGAGCGGCTCGCCCGGCTTGGCCACACCGCCGACGGTGTTGACGAAGACGCGGTTCACGATGCCGCGCACCGGCGCCTTGAGTTCGGTGCGGTCGACGCGGTCCTCGAGCGCGGGCATGCCTTGTTCCATCGCACGCAGGTCGGTGGTGGCGCGGTTCAATTCTTCGCGCGCCTGGGTGCGGAACTGCTTTTGCGTGCTGCTCGCGCGCGCCCGGGCTTCGATGATGGCCTGCTCGGCGCGCGGGATCACCGCCTTGGCCGACGCGAGGCGGCCTTCACTCTCCGATATCGAGCGGTCCAGGCGCACCAGCTCGATGCGCGGTTCGAGGCCCTGCGCGACGAGTTTCTCCATGATGAGGCGTTCGTCCCGTGCGCCTGCCAGGGCGTGTTCGGCCGTGGCCATCATGATGCGGGCTTCTTCCACTTCTTTCGTGCGCTGCTCGATCTGGGCGTCGAACATCACCGCCTGCATGCCTTGTTCGGCCTGGCGGCCTTCGAACGACGCGAGCTCGACGCGCACGAACTCCGGGCTCTCGCGCTTCAGCTCAGGGGGGAACTTCGGCTCCACGCCTTCGGCCTCGGCCTGTAGGCGAACCCGGCGCGCCTGCAGCGCGAGAGTCTGCTGGCGGCGCGTTTCGAACTCGCCGCCGGCTTGGGTCGGGCTCAGCGAAACGAGCAGCGTTCCGGCTTCGACGGACTGGCCTTGCACGACGTGAATGCCGCGCACCAGGCCGCCCTCCAGGCTTTGCATCAATTGCACGCGCGCCGACGGGATGACCTTGCCCATCGCCTGCGCGACGGTGTCGACCTCCGACATGTGCGCCCACACGATCAGCGCCGCGAACGTGGCGCCGATTGAAAACAGCAGGATGCTCGACGCGCGATTGATCTCGCCCAGGCGAGACGCCTGCGAAATGCTCTCGAAGTGGCGTGGTTTGCGCGCGGGCTTGGGGCTGGGCTTCATGGTCGTCTCGAGGGTTGGCGGCGTTTGCGGGGCTTGTCCAGGCGAGGGCTTGCTCATGATTGCGGGTCCTTGGTCGCGACCCCGCCCACCGTGGCGACGCGCATGACTTTGTCTTTCGGACCTTGGGCAACGATCTTGCCGCGGTCCAGGACGATGACTTTGTCGACGAGCTCGAGCATCGACGGCTTGTGCGTGATCAGCACGAGCGTCTTGCCCTGGGTGGCGAATTTGAGTTGGGCGAGCAGTTGACGCTCGGCGGTCGGGTCCATCGCGCTGGTGGGTTCGTCCAGGATCAGCATCGGCGCGTCGCCGATCAGCGCCCGGGCAATGGCGACAGCCTGGCGCTGGCCGCCCGACAGCCCTTCGCCGTGTTCGCCGACTTTCAACTGGTAGCCCTCGGGGTGCAGGTTCGCGAACTCGTGAACGCCGGCGAGTTCGGCGGCGCGCATCACCTGGGCGTCGGTCGGGCGATTTGCGCCCAGGGCAATGTTCTGGCGCAGCGTGCCGCTCATGAGCCAGGTGTCTTGCAGCACCGAGCCGATGTTGCGGCGCAGATCGGACGGGTCGATCTGGCGGATGTCGTGGCCGCCCACCAGCAGCTTGCCTTCGTCGGGCGGGTACATGCCGAGAAGCAGTTTCGTCAGCGTCGACTTGCCCGAGCCGACACGGCCGATGATCGCGACGCGCTCGCCGGGCTCGATGCGCAGCGTCACCTTGTCGAGAATCGGCATCTGCTGCCCCGGGTATTTGAAGCTCACTTCGTTGAGCTCGATCGAACCGCGCAGCCGGCTGTAGGCGAGGCGCGGCTGGCCCGGCACATGCTCGCGCGGCAGCGCCATCACCTGGCACAGCGCCTTGTAGCTGGCGAGCGACTGGTTCATGCGAATCATCAGCTGCGACAGCTGCGACATCGGTTGGATCGCACGCCCGCACAGAATCGAGCCGGCGATGATCGCGCCCATCCCGACCTTCCCGTCCATGGCGAGGAATACGCCGATCGTCACGGTTGCGATCTGCGACACCATGAAGACGAAATTCGCCCAATTGGCACCGAGTGTGGCGAGCAGCCGCATCTTCATGCCCACGCGCGCCTGGTGCGCGACCGACTCTTGCCAACGCCTGCGCATCACCGCACCGGCGCCCAGCGCCTTGATCGTCTCCAGCCCGTACAGGGTTTCGACGAGCACGGCCTGCTTGCTCTGGCTGTCTTCCTGGCTCGTCTGCGACTGGCTCTTCATCGAAGGCTGCAGGATCAGGCCGCCGATGAACATCAGCGCAATCGCCACGATCGGCACCCAGGCCATCGGCCCGCCGATGAAGTACAGCGCGATGATGAACAGCACCGCAAAGGGAATGTCAATGAGGGTCGTCAATGTCGCGGAAGTGAAGAAATCTCGCAGCGTTTCGTATTCCTTGAGCACGTTCGCCAAGGAGCCGGTGGGGCCGCGCCGTGCACGCATGTCCAGGTCGAGCACGTGGTCGAACACGGCGTCGGCGATTTCGGTGTCGGCGCGGCTGCCGGCGACGTCGAGAAAGTAGGCACGCAGCGTGCGGATCACGAAGTCGCTGAAGAACACGATGCCCACGCCGAACAGCAAGGCGTAGAGCGAGCCGAGCGCGTTGTTCGGGATGACGCGGTCGTAGACGATCATCGAAAAGATCGATGACGCGAGCGCGAAGACGCTGGTCAGCACGGCCGCCAGGCCGGCGCGAAGGTAGAGCGGCCGGCCGATGCTGATGGGGCCCCAGAACCAGTGGCCGCGGCGCCCGCGCGGCACGCCCGCTTCGCTGCTCGGCACGCGCATCGGCGGTTGCACGCGCAGGCACGTTCCCGCGTACTGCGTCATCAATTCGTCGAAGGGCAAGCGCACGGTGCGCCCGTCCTGCGGAACGAAGACTTCGTAGTCGTCGGGTCCGTCGCGCGACAGCAGCACGACGGCCTTGCCGTCATGGCCCATGATCAGCAGCGGCTCGTTGGGCGCGGGCGCCGGCGGCTCGGCGACACGCAGGGTTTGCGTCGAAAAGCCCAGGCTTTCGATGGCGTCGACAAATTCCTCGAGTCTCCAGAATTCCTCGGGTCGCGCGACGCCCGCGCGCAGCGCAGCGAGCGACATCGGCTGGCCATAGTGGTCCAGCAGGAACAGCAGGCAGGCCTCCAGGGGCTCGGGCGCGCTTTCCTGCGGCGGCGCAGCAGCTTCTGCGCCCGTGGAGGGAGGTAGCGCGACGGGGAGTTTTTCGACGGGTGCGAGCATGATTGAAACCGGTGAGGTTTGGGGGGTCGAGTCGGCGGAATGTTCAACGTGCGGCGGGAGCGGCCGCAGCGAGCGGCCAGTAGCTGGTGCTGTAGTAGAGGACTTGCCAACGCGCCAGGGCTTCGTCGATCTCGGCCTCGGTGAGCCCCACGCCAGCGGCGTGCAGTACCTCCTGAGCGTTCAGCAAATCGAGCAGGTTGCCGCGCCGGTTCGCGAATTGCTCGCGAACCGCGCGCAACGCCTGGACGGCGAGCGTGACACCGTCGCGGCGCGCCGCCAGCGTGGCGGCGGCGTTCTCTTCGGCGGCGATGGCCTGCGCCAAAGCCCGATCCACTTGCACGGTCAGGCTGCGCACTTGTTCTGTGGCTTCGACGGCGCGAAACGCAGCCTGCGAAGCACGCGCCTGGTCCGCGCCGCCGGAGTAGAAGCTGTAGCGCATCACGAGCGAAGCGCTCACGTCGTTGCCGGGGGCGCCGCGCCCGACCATGTCGCGCCGCTGCGCGCTCAGCTCCAGGCCGATCGTGGGCCGTTCGCGGCGCAGCGTGAGATCGAGCTCCTGCTCGGCAGCCCGGCGGCTCGCCTCGGCGCCGCGAACCGCGGGGTACTCGCGCACCAAGTCAACTGCCGCCGCAGCGATCGCTTGCCGGTCCACCGCAGGCAGCGCCGGCATGTCGAGCGCACCTGGGGCGGAGTCGAATACCTCACGGTATCCGGCTTCGGCGTTGCGCACGCGCGTCTGCGCGCTGGCGAGCGACGCGCGCGCGTCGGCCAGGCGCGCTTGGGCGCGCCACACGTCGCTGATGGGGCCGCCGCCGAGGTCGTAGCGCCGCGTCAGGTAGCCGACCATGTTCTCCAGCGACTGCTGATTGAGTTGCAGTTGCGCGAGCAAACGGCGGGTGCGAATCACTTCGTGCCAGGTCTGCACTGCGCGCAGTGCGAGTTCGTCGCGACGGCCATCGAGCCGCGCCTGCACCGCCGCCGTGCGTTCCTTGCCGACGAGGACTGAGCTGTCGATCACGCCGAAGTCGTAGACACTTTGCGTCAGCGTGAGTCCGGCGCTCGCCGTTTCATACTCGCGCTTGGGGACGCCGTTGATCGTGCTGCGGTCCTGGCGGTGGCTCGACACTTCGCCTCGCGCCGACACTTGAGGCAATCCCGCGGCCTCGAGTTCGCGCGTCGATTCGCGCGCACTGGAGTGACTGGCGCGCAGCGCAAGAACGTCCGGGTGAACGACCACTGCACCGAGCACGCGCTCCCGAAAAATCTCGAGCGGCAGGCCGCGCTGCGGTTGCTGCGCGTCTTGCGCCATCTTCAACAGAAAGTCGATTTGCGCCTCGCCGAGGTTGGACGTCTGCACGGTGGCGCCGGCGGTCGCGGCAGGCGCGACCGGGCTCGTCACCGCCTGGGCGCCAGCCGTGCCGGACAGCGTGGCAAGTGCCAGGCCGATCGCCGGCAGCGCGATCCGCACTGCAGCGCGGCTGCACCCATAGCGGCGCGTCCGGTGCATGGCCACAAAGCGGGGCTTGATCATGAGATGCGTTTCCTGCTGCTGCGCCCTGGCGTGATCAGCGCCGAACACTGAAACTAAGGGAGAACAAAGAGTCAGACCGATCGAGAGCGATCTTATGCAGCGGCGCCGCGGCGTGCCGGCCCCTCCCCGCGACTCGGGGTCCGCGGTTTGCTGGCGTGGCGTGAAGTCTGTCGCGTTTAAGCGCGCGAGGTCACCCTGCACATTAGGGAGGGCTGAATCTGGCGGGTGGCTGTCATCCCGCAGGGAGGGTGAACCCCCACTGGCGAGGCGGAGTCCTCCTGCCCCGGAGTCACATGGCGACTCGGACAGCGAAAAAGAAGGCGCGCAACAGGACCGTCATCCCGGCGTACGCCGGGATCCACCGCCGCGAGGGCGAAGCCGCAGCGGCCTACTTGCGGAACAGCCGGTCGACTGACGTGACGTCGCCGGGCTGCAGCTGGCCTGAGGCCTGCCGCAGTTTCAGGCCGTTCAAGACGACGTCGTAGCGCGCCTTGGCGAGGTCACGTTTGGTCGTGAACAACTGGGTCTGCGCGTTCAGCACGTCCAGGTTGACGCGCACGCCGACCTTGTAGCCGAGCTGCGTCGCTTCGAGTGCGAGTTGGCTCGACGATTCTGCGGCTTCGAACGCTTTCACCTGGGCGTGCAGCGACTGCAGGCCGAAGTAGGTGACACGCGTCGCCTGTGCGACTGAACGCTTGGCGGCGTCGTAGTCGTTGCGCGTTTTTTCTTCCAGGGCGAGCGTCTCCTTGATGCGGCTTTGCAGCCCGCCGCCGGTGTACAGCGGCATGGCGAGCAGCACTTCAAGTTTGCCTTGGTATGAATTTCCCGCCGCCGGGTTCGAACCGGTGCCGGTATTGCGTGCGGCGCCGGCGCTGCCGACCAGGTCCACCGTCAAGCCGTCGTCGGCACGTGCTTTGGCCGTGTCGAGCTTGGCGATCTCGAGCGCGAGTCGCGCTTTGCGCACGCCCGGGTGCTGCTGGTCGGCAACTGTCACCCAGGCGTTCACGTCGGCGGGAACGACCGCGGGCAGCGCGACCGGCGTGGCCAGCGCGAGCGGTTTGACATTGCTGCGACCGACGACGACGTCCAGCGCGATGCGCTTGGACTGCAAGTCGTTTTCCGCGGCAAGCTCCTGCGCGCCGGCGAGGTCGAAGCGCGCCTGCGCTTCACGGGTGTCGGTGATCGTCGCCGTGCCGACTTCGAAGTTGCGCTTTGCCGATGCGAGTTGCTCGCTGATCGCGCGTTTGTTCGCTTGCGCCGTCGTCAGCGTGTCTTGTGCGGCAAGCACATCGAAGTAAGCTTGCGCGACACGAACGATCAAGTCCTGCTCGGCGATATCCAGGTCCGCTGTGCTGAGGTCCAGGGCGCGCCGGGACTGTTCGATGAGCACCGAGTAGCCCGGGTTGTAGAGCGGCTGCGTCGCCCGCACCCCGGCCTGCAGCGTGTTCAGGGAGCGCCTGTCGTTCGCGCCGCTGGGCGGGAAGGGCGAACTTGTTTCGGTGCGCGACCCGCCTGCGGTCACGCCCACGTTCGGCAGCAGCCTTGAATCGGCTTGCGCGGCGCGGAACTTGGCCGCTTCGGTCTGCGCGCGCGCCGCCAGGTAGGCCGCGTCGTAGCTCCGTGCCGCCTCGTAAAGTTCGGGCAGGCTTTGCGCGGCAACGTGCGTGTGCGCCGTGCAGGCGAGTCCGAAAGCGAGCACAAGGGCGGTCGGGCGCAGACGAAGCATGGGGTTTTCTTTCTTGCGTTAGAAGTGGAACCGGCTCGGTTCATCGAAGTGTTTCAGGCGCGGCGCGACGGTGTCGAACAGGTCGACGCTCGAATACGCGTGCTCGCCGCTGCGCGTCGTCAGCACCGCGCGCATGATGGGCAGCTGGCCGACGATGGCGATGAGCCGCCCGCCCAGCTTCAACTGCGAGAGCAGCGCCGCAGGCACTTCAGCGACCGAACCCGAGAGCACGATCGCATCGAATGGCGCTTCTTCGACCAGGCCGCGCGCGCCGTTGGCGTGGCGCACTTCGGCGTTCATCGCCCAGGCGCGTTTCAGGTTTTCTGCCGCAAAGCGCGCCAGTTCGGCGTTCACTTCCAGCGTGATCACGTGCTGCGCGCGGCGCGCCAGCAGTGCAGCCATGTAGCCCGAGCCGGCGCCGATTTCCAGCACCTGCTCGTGTTTTTGCACGCGCAATTCCTGCAACAGCCGCGCTTCGACCTTGGGCGCGAGCATGCACTCGCCGCCGGGAAGCGGCACTTCGGTGTCGACAAAAGCCATGGCGCGGTACGCCGCGGGGCAGAAGTCTTCGCGCCTGACCTGGGCCAGCAGCGAGAGCACGTCCTGGTCCAGCACATCCCAGGGGCGGATCTGCTGCTCGATCATGTTGAAGCGGGCTTGTTCGACGTTCATGGGTGACATCGCGGCGCGCGAAGCGGCGCGCATGGGTGGGCGTGAGGAGCCGGCATTCTATTTCGCCAGGCCGTGCACCTCGCCGCGCTCTGTTGCGCCGCGCTTGTTCTTGCGCAGAGCCCAGTTCGCCAGGTCGTCGAGGTAGCAGTAGATCACCGGCACGACGACGAGGGTGAGCAGCGACGACGTGATGACCCCGCCGATCACCGCCTGGCCCATCGGCGCGCGTTGCTCCGAGCCCTCGGTGAGCGCGAAGGCGAGCGGCACCATGCCGAAAATCATCGCCAAGGTCGTCATCATGATCGGCCGCAGGCGCACCCGCGCCGCGAAGATCAGCGCGTCGTGGCGCGACATGCCGGCGGGGCTTGCTGCTGCGCCGGGCGGCGCGCCGAGTGGTGCGCCGTGGGATCCGTCGGCGCGAACGCTGCCTTCGCGGGCGCCATCCTCGCGAACCGTGCCCTCGCGGGCGCGGATCGCAAAGTCGATGAGCAGGATCGCGTTTTTCGTCACCAGGCCCATCAGCATGACGATGCCGATGATGGAAAACATGTTCAGCGTCGAGCGGAAGACGAACAGCGCGCCGACGACGCCGATCAGCGTCAGCGGCAGCGAACTCATCAACGCGAGCGGCTGCAGGAAACTCTTGAACTGCGACGCCAGGATCATGTAGATGAAGATCACCGCCAGGCCGAGCGCAGACACCGCGTAGGCAAAACTCTCCTGCATGTCTTTTGTCGAGCCGCCGAAGCGATACGCGTAGCCCGGCGGGAAAGCCGTGTCGTCGAGCACCTTGCGGATGTCGGCGGCGACCTCGCCCATCGCGCGGCCCGAGACGTTGGCGGTGAGTTCGACTTCACGATTCAAGTCGCGCCGGTTGATCTGGTTCGCGCCGCTGCTCGCGCGAAACTCGGCGACTTGCGACAGGCGCACGATGCGCGGCGTGCCGTCCGGGTGGTTGCCCACGACGAGGCCGAGCCGCTCCACGTCGCCGGCGGCGTCGCGGGTTTGCGGCGCCAGCCTGACTTTGACGTCGTAGTTCTGGTCGTCGTCGGCCTTCCAGTTGCCCACCGTCTGCCCGGCAATCAGCGCGCGCAGGCTGTTCGTGATGGCGCCTACGCTCAAGCCGGCGTCCGACGCAGCGTCGCGTTTCACGGTGACCGACAGCGTGGGCTTGTTCGGCTTGGCGCTGCTGTCCAAGTCCACCAGCCCGGGAATCGTGCGCAGCCGCGGCAGGAGCAGGGCGGTCAGGCGTTCCAGCTCGCGCAAGTCGTTGCCCTGCAGCGACACCTGCAGCGGCTTGTTTCCGCCCACCGCGTCGAGCAAGCCCACGTGCGTGATCGTGATTCCCGGGATCCGCGAGAGGCGTTCGCGCAGCGGCACCGAGAGTTGGTCGACGCTGAGCGCGCGGCTCTTCCGGTCGACCAGGCGCACATAAATCGTCGCGTACATCTTGCCCGCGGCCTGGCCGGTGTTGATCGTCGTCAGCGTGTATTGCACCTGCGGCACTTCGCGCAGGACCGCGTCGACCTGGCGCGCCTTGGCCTCGGTGGCTTCGATCGACGAGCCCACCGGCGTGTAGAAGCTGACGAAAGTTTCGGAGTAGTCGGCCTTCGGCACGAACTCGGTGCCGAGCAACGGAACCACGACAAAACTCGCGCCGAACGTGAGCAGCGCCAGGCTCAGCGTGGCGAGCCGGTAGCGCAGCGACCAGCCGAGAATTGCGACGTAGACCCGCCCCAGCCAATGCGAGAAGCGGTCTACCGCGCCGGTGACGCGACCGATTGTGCGGTCGTAAAGCGTCTTGGGCGCTGACGCCGCGCCGTCCGGGTGGATCGCCGGGTCGTGCCAGATGCTCGACAGCATCGGGTCCAGCGTGAAGCTGACGAACATCGAGATCAGCACGGCGGCGACGATCGTGATGCCGAACTCGTGGAAGAACTTGCCGACGATGCCGCCCATGAAGCCGATCGGCAGGAACACGGCGACGATGGACAGCGTCGTGGCGAGCACCGCCAGGCCGATCTCGTTCGTTCCTTCGAGCGCCGCGTCGTGCGCGTTCGCGCCGAGCTGCACGTGGCGCACGATGTTCTCGCGCACGACGATCGCGTCGTCGATGAGCAGCCCCACGCACAGGCTCAGCGCCATCAGCGTCACCATGTTGATGGTGAAGCCGAAGGCGTGCATGAAGAGGAAGGTGCCGATCAGCGAAATCGGCAGCGTCAGGCCGGTGATGACGGTGGAGCGCCACGAATTGAGAAACAGGAAGACGATGCCGATGGTGAGCGCCGCGCCTTCGAACATGGTGCGGCGCACGTTGTTCACCGACACGCGAATCGGCCGCGACGCGTCGCGCACGAGCTCCAGCTTCATTCCCGAGGGCAGTTGCGTCTCGAGCGTCTTGACGACTGCGCTCAGGCCGTCGACGACGTCCAGCGTGTTCTCGCCCTGCGCCTTTTGCACTTCGATCGCCAGGGTGCGCTGGCCGTTGAAGAGCGCCAGGCTCTCCAGCTCTTCTGGGCCGTCGACCACCTCGGCGACTTGGGAGAGGCGGATCGCCGCGTTCGCGCGGCGCGCGACGATGAGGGACTTGAAATCTTCCGGGCGCGCGAGCCGCCCCTGGATTTGCACGACTTGCTCGGATTGCGCCGAACGCAGCGCGCCCGCGGGAAGGTCCTGGTTCTCGCTGCGCACCGCGGCAAGCACCTGGTCCACACCCACGCCCAGCGCCTCCATCGCCTGCGGGCGCAGGTAGATGTTGATTTCGCGTTTGCGCGCTCCCACCAGCGTCACCGAGCCGACGCCGCGCACGTTCTCCAGGCGCTTCTTCACCGTCTGGTCGGCGAAGGTCGAAAGTTCCAGGCTGCTGCGCGAGCCGTCCGGCGACGTCATCGCCAGTGTGTAGACGGGGCGGCTCGCCGGGTCGAAACGCGACACGCGGGCCTCTTTCACCTCCTCGCGCAACTGCGGCCGCACCGCGGCGACTTTTTCGCGCACGTCGTCGGCGGCCTTGCGTCCTTCCACGTCCAGATTGAACTGGACGACGACGACCGACGTTCCTTCGTAGGAGCGCGAGAACATCTGGCTGATGCTGGCGATCGTGTTCACCGCTTCTTCGACCTTGCGCGTCACCTCGTTCTCGACGATCTCGGGCGACGCGCCCGGATAGTCGATCTGGATCACGACGGTAGGAAAGTCGATGTTCGGGAACTGGTCTACTTTAAGGCGCTGGTAGGAAAACAGGCCGAGCACGACGAAGGCGAACATGACCATCGTCGCCATGACGGGGTTGGCGATCGAGACGCGGGTGAACCACATGGGGGGGCGCTGCTGCGCAGCTCAGCGCGCCGCGGTGGCCGCCGAGGCGGCCGAGGCGGCCGAGGGCGCGGCGTTCAGCGCCGCCGCCAGGCGCACTGCGGTGCCGTCGCGGATCGAGCCGACGCTGCCCGTCAGGATGCGCTCGCCGGCGGCCAGCCCGGAGACGATCTCGACCCAGACCTGCCCGTTCACTTCGCCGCGTTGGCCCAGGCCCACGTCGCGCACGCGCACGCGGTCACCCGACACGAGCAGCACCTGCGGTGTCGCGCCGTCGGTGCGCACGGCCGACAGCGGCACCGCGGTCGCCGCCTTGCGCGCGAGTTCGATGTGGCCCGTGGCGAACATGCCCTGGCGCAGTTGCGGTTGGCCCTGCACCGCGAGATACACCATGATCGATCGGCTGCCGGCCTGGGCACTCGGGTTGATGCGCGCGACCTTCGCGGCGATTCGTGCATCGACGCCGTCGATGCGCAGCCACGCCGGCCTGCCCACACTCAACGCGCCGATGTCTTCGGTGGCCACGCCCGCCTCGAGCTCGAGTTGCGACAAGTCGACGATTTCGATCAGGCGCGCGTCGACCGCGACGCGTTCGCCGGGCTGCACAAAGCGCTGCGAGATCACACCGGCGATGGGCGCGAGCAGCGTCGCATCGGTGCGCGCCTTGCGCGCCAGTTCCACGGCGGCCAGCGCAGCCTCGAGCGTGCCTTGCGCTGCGGCGTCGTTGGAAATCGAGGTCTCCAGGCCTGTCGCGGAAATGAAGCCCTGCGCCACCAAGGCGCGATTGTTTTCGAGGGCGCGCGTCGCGATCGCCGCCTGCGCTCTGGCCGACGCCGCGGTCTGTTCGGCCTGGCGCAGCCGCCAGTCGAGTTCGGTGGCGTCGAGCTGGCCGAGGACCTGGCCCTGGCGGACCTTGTCGCCTTCGCGCACCGTCAAGGCTTGCACTTCGGCGGCGACCTTGGCTTTCAGGAAGGCGCTGTTGATCGCCTTCAGGCCGCCCGAGACTTCGAGCGTTCGCGTCAGCTCCACGACGCTTGCCGTCAGGATGTCGGAGGGCGCGAGTTCCAAGGCCACGTTCGCCTTGGGTGCCGCCGCCGGCGCTGCGGGTTGGCGCTGTTGCAGCGTGCGCAAAGCGAGCGCACCCAGGCTCAGCAGCAGCGCCACCAGCGCAATCCAGCCGGCGACGCGCTTCATCGGAGCTGCGCCTTCTTCGCTTTCGATACCGCCGCCGACTTCTTCGCGGCCGCCGCACGAGTGCCCTTGGGCGATGGGGGTGCCGCGCGCAGCCCGTTCAGCACCAGATCAAGGTGCGCGGCGATGACGGCGCGCGGGTCGATCGAATGGCACACGCCGCACGCGCCGATCGAGTGTTTGTGCAACATCAGGAACAGCATCGGCGCGACGAGCGCGTGCACCGTGTGCGCCACGTCGATGTGGCGGAACTCGCCGCGCTCGATGCCGCGCTCCAGCAACCTCGTCAGCAGTTCGTGCGTGGGCTGGATGACTTCGTCGGCGTAGAACTGGGCAATTTCCGGAAAGTTGCGCACTTCCGAAATCATCAACTTCATGATTCCCGAAGCGCGCGTTTCGCCGATGCGCTCCCACCATTGTTGGTAGATCAGCGTCAACAGCTCGGCGCTCGTGCCGCCGAATTGCGCGACGGTGTCCAGCCCTTGCGCAATCTCTTGCGCCATGTTGTGCCGAATCACTTCCTTGAGAAGCTCTTCCTTGCTCGGGTAATACAGGTACAGCGTGCCCTTGGACACACCGGCGCGCTGCGCCACTTCTTCGGAGCGCGTCGCGGCAAAGCCTTTCTCGACGAACAGGTCGAGCGCAGCGTCGAGCAACTCCTGCGGGCGCGCTTCCTTGCGGCGCTGACGGGTCGGCGGTTGAGCGAGCATGGGCAATGAGTAATGACTGACCGGTCAGTAATGTAAAGGCCGGCCCGCAGCGGGTCAACCTTGAAGTGGGCGCAGTTCAGCTCGGCCTCATCCCAGAAACAAGGGATGTGACCGGGAGGATGAGAAACATTTCGCCGGCTGGCTCGATAAGCGCTCCGCGGTGCCGCTGATTCAGGCCATGAACGCCCAGGCGGAGAATTGGCGCGCGTGTGAAGTCGCCAGGGCACGCAAAAGCCTCCAGCGTGGTGCTGACATCGACGCTGTGCTCGAGCGCCTGTCGCGCGGGCTCACGCAAAAACTCCTGCACGGCGTCTACACGGACTCTCACGAGCTCCAGAAGCAGACATGCTTTGCGGACAATCCGGTTGGCGCGCCACGCACGGGAACACACCTCAATGCTCCTGAGACCAGTTCTCGACCGTGAGGCCGGCCACCCGCGAGAAGTGGCGGGCATTGTTGGTGACGAGCACGGCGCCGGCTGCCATGGCCACCGTCCTTGGGCTTGAGGCCATACAGCAGCTCCCCACACGTCACGGCCGAAATGCACAAGTGCTTCGGAGAGACCGTCGCCACGTGAGCGTCGAGGGCTGGCGTCTTGCCGCGAACGAGATAACTCACCGTGTCGGTGTCGAGCATGTACAGCGGCATCACCGGTTCTCCAAGAACCCTCGCGGCTTCAGCGGTTCATTCAGCGGGCGGTCGTTCATGAAGTCGGCCGGCACCTCGGCCTGGTCACGGAGCGCAAAAAAAAAGCGCCAGGCGTTGCTGGTCCGCCTGGCCGACAGGATCACATCACCAGTGACAGCATCACGACGGATGTAGACCTCGTCCGAATTGTCGAACCTGAACTCGGCCGGCAGGCGCACCGCCTGGCTGGGTGGTGCTGCGTCGAAATCAGGCCGCCGCCAGCACGGCGGAACGCGTGGCATCCCCGGATGGTGTTCAAGCTCCTGAAACGCGAAACCCGCGTAAACCTCCATCGCGACACGCGCAGTGCGTCTACTGTTGGTCAAGTACTTCTGCTGGATCGAACTCGAACCCGGCGTAGTTGAAAGCCGCTGCCAGCTTCTCGCACTCCACCGGCGTCGTGCCGTGTTGCCGCAGGACCGCGTGCCATCGAGACGCGACCGTCTGTTGGATTTGGTCAACGATCGCCGTGGCTTTTACGAGCGAAAGCTTGAACTGCCCGTGCTGGGACAGCAGGTTGATGCGGTTCGCATACCGGTTGTACGTGCCGCAGGTCAGCGCAAGGTCGCGTTTCTCGATGCTGGTCAGTGGGTTGGGTGTCAGGTCATAGGCCGGCGACAGCTCCCACTTGGCGGTCGTTGCGATCAGTGCGTGGTTGCGGGGGTGGTCGTCGGTGTTCGAGATCAGGGCATTGAACACCATGCGTCGAAACAGCTCCTCCAGGTCCTGGGCCGGTTGGGCGCTGCGCCGCCGGAGTTCATCGGCCAGCAGCAGGTAGGACCACTTGGCGCGGTCGCCGTGCGAATCCTCGGCACCCAATGCCGTCAGCCCGCTGACCATGCGATGACGCAGATAGCCTTCGGCCGTCAGTGTCCGATCGAAGCGTTGGACGAGGAGCACGTCCTTGTCGCCCACTGTTTCGAGACGATGCCGGGCAACGCGCAGCCCGCACTCCTGTGCGAGCGACAGCATCGCGCCTTCGACGCGCGCGTTGTTCCACTTGTCGCCCTTGTCCGGAAACTTGGCCAGCCACAGTCCTTCGTTGTCCTCGACCACGTTCTTGGGTCGCGCGCCGCCCATCGATGTGCCGGGCCGCAAGAGTTCAAACACCTGGTCTGGAATGCCAGACTTGCCCTGGATTTCGTCTTCCATGAACTGCTCGACCGCAGTGAGCAGGGCTTGCAGCTGAATGACCTGGTTGAACTTGCGCATCGGTGCGGGCGGCACCTTGTCGCGGCCGAAGGAGAGAGCGCCTGCCCGGTCTTCGGGCGAATGCAGCAGGTAGTCGAGCTCGGTGAGATCGGTGCGGCCGGTGTGCTTCTCGATGATGCGGCGGCCCCACGCATCGGGGGATGCGTCGCGCAAGGCGCCGAAGATGCCCTTGAGCTTTACGGTCTGAGATCGACGCGGCGACAGCGGCAGTTCGTACGGCTCCAGCGGTACCGCATCGGGTCGCTTCAGGTAGGCAGGGTTGTAGACGAACGATCCGCTCGCCAGTCCCTGCAGGAAGGCCAGTTCGTAGAAACCTGCTGTGACGACCTCGAGTGACTGCGGCAACTGGAGATAGACGTAGGCGCGTTGGTTAGAACTCGCCATCGAGGCGCTCCTTGCCATGTCGCACCCGCTGCGGCAGCCGTGCGATTTCCAGTTGCTTGCCTTCGTCGTCGCGTTCCGGGTTGACGAACGCATGGATCTCGGACTCGAGCCCCATGGCCCACAACATGGCCAAGTACGCCCCCAGTCCGGTCTGCAAGTTGCCGGCCTCGGCCGCACGTGCGGTGTCGTAGCTGATCCCTGCTTTGGAAGCGATCTCGCGTAGGGTGAGGCGACGGCGCTTGCGTGCCAGCGCGATGTGCTCGCCGATGCGCTTGGCACCGCCCTTAACGGCGTAGGGCGCGGTCTCGCTCAGCTGAAGTGGGCGTGGCATGTTGAAACCCATCAAAAGTACATTTCGAACGGTTTCAGCCTATCTTTGTCAGGTTGGCTTGTCAAGAAATAGTTGGTTGAATTCGTTCTTAAACATATTACAGATGGCATCAGCAGTCCTGGACGACGATGGTCGCCAAGTCGGGCCGAACAAGCTGCTTGACGTTCTGGCGCTCCTTGATCACGTCTGCACGAATCGACTCCAGCAGAACGGCGATGTCCGGCTGGTTGCCGGGGATGTACTGCTGCTTTGCGGGTGGCAAGACACCCCGTGAAACATCACTCTATGTTCTGCACCTGTTCGCGCATCTGCTCGATCGCGACCTTCATCTCGACTGCGACGTTGGTCAGCGCCAGCGACGCGGCTTTTGAGCCCAAGGTGTTCGCCTCGCGCAGCAACTCCTGAATCAGAAAGTCCAGCCGCTTGCCGACTTCGCCGCCGGCGCGCAGCAGGCGTTCGACTTCCTCCAAGTGAGAGCGCAAGCGTGCCAGTTCTTCGGCGACGTCGATGCGAATCGCGTAAGCCGCGGCTTCGTTGACGGCGCGCTCGTGCAGGCTTTGCTCGGAAATCGTTTGCGCGGCGCCGACGCTTGCGAGCGCTTCGCGCCAGCGCTCGACAAAGCGTTCCTGCTGGCGCTGCACGACGGCGGGCACCAGCGGTTCGGCGCGCGCTGCCAGCTCACGCAGCTGCTGAGTCCGCTCGAGCAGCACGGCGGCGAGGCGCGCACCTTCCCGAGCCCGCGCTTCCTGCAGGCCCTGGATCGCGCTTTTTGCCGCCGCGAGCGCAGCCTCGTCGAAGCGCTCAGTCGGTGCGGAGCCCTTGCACCAGATCAAGACCTCGTGCACCGACAGCGCGCTCGCCTTGGGCAACCAGCCCTGTACCGTGCTTTCGAGCAGCGCCAGGCGGCTCAGCTGGTCGGATCGCGGCAAAGGCACGGCAGAGTCGGCCTCCAAGCTCGTCGTCATGCGGAGTTCGATCTTGCCGCGGCGACACGCCGCGCCGAGCAGTTCGCGCAAGGCCGGTTCGAGCGAGCGCAACTCGTCAGGCAGGCGAAATCCCAGGTCCAGGAAGCGGCCGTTGACCGAGCGCAGCTCCACGTTCACACGCCCGGCGCCTTTGGCGGCGGTGTCGCCTGGCGGCGCGGCTTCGGTGCGGCCGGCAACCTGTGCGGAAGTGGCTACTGTCGAGGCGCTGGCGTAGCCGGTCATACTGTAGACTGCCATCGAGACCTCACCCCGCCAATTCGTTCATGTCCAAGCTCAAGCCCGCCCCGTTGCCGCCCGGCACGGTCGTCGGAGGCTACCAGATCGTCAAGAAGCTCGCTGCGGGTGGCTTCGGCGTGGTCTATCTCTCGGAAGATTCCGAGCGCCGCCTCGTCGCGCTGAAGGAGTATCTTCCCGCGTCACTTGCCGAGCGTTCGCCGGGCGAGCTCACACCGCGCGTCAAGCCCGACAAGCTGCCGCTGTACCGCCTGGGGCTGAAGAGCTTCTTTGAAGAAGGGCGGTCCCTCGCGCAAATCGCGCACCCGAGCGTCGTGTCGGTGCTTAATTTCTTCCGCGAGAACGAAACCGTCTACATGGTGATGAACTACCTGCAGGGCGATACGCTGCAGGATTTCATCGTCACGGCGCGCGACCTGAAGCGCGACAAGGTGTTCCGCGAGTCGACGATCCGCTCCCTGTTCGACGAAATCCTGCGCGGCTTGCGCATCGTGCACCAGCACAAGATGCTGCACCTGGACATCAAGCCGGCGAACATTTTCATCACCAACGACAACAAGGCGGTGCTGCTCGACTTCGGCGCTGCGCGCGAAGTGCTGAGCAAGGAAGGCAACTTCATTCGCCCGATGTACACACCGGGTTTTGCCGCGCCCGAGATGTACCGGCGCGACGGCACACTCGGCCCCTGGACCGACATCTACGCGATCGGCGCGTGCATTTACGCGTGCATGCAGGGCTATCCGCCCAACGACGCCCCGCAGCGCATCGAGAAAGACCGCCTCGCGCTCAGCCTGTCGCGCCTGCGCAATATCTACTCCGACAACCTGATCGAAGTCACGGAGTGGTGCATGTCGCTCGATCCACTGTCGCGCCCGCAAAGCGTGTTCGCGTTGCAGAAGGAATTGGCGCGCGAGACCGAGCGCAGCTACACCAAACTCAGTTTCAGCGAAAGGCTCAAACTCCAGCTCGAAAACCTGACCGCGGGCGCGAAGTCTTAACAGCCCATGCGCTTCTCCGTCTATCAGGTCAGCCGCAAAGGCGGCCGGGAAAAGAACGAAGACCGGATGGGCTATTGCTACACCCGCGAGGCCGGCCTGTTTGCGCTGGCGGACGGCATGGGCGGGCACCCCGAAGGCGAAGTCGCTTCGCAACTCGCGCTGCAAACGCTCGCTGCGATGTTCCAGCGCGATTGCAAGCCCACGCTGGCGGATCCCTTGCGGTTTCTGCTCGAGGCGATCATCGCCGGGCACCACCAGTTGCTGCGCTACGCGACGCAAAGCGCATTGATCGACACGCCGCGAACCACCGTCGTCGCGTGCCTGCTGCAAGGCAACGCCGCCTACTGGGCGCATTGCGGCGACTCGCGCATGTACTTGCTGCGCGGCGAAAAACTCATCGCGCGCACCCGCGACCACTCGTATTCGGAGTTGCAGAACACGATGGGCAAGGTCGCACCGATGCCCGAGCGCTTCAACCGCAACGTCTTGTTCACGTGTCTGGGCAGCCCGGGCAAGCCCGTCGTCGACACCGCCGGCCCGATGCTGCTGCAGCCGGGAGATCGCCTGATGCTGTGTTCCGACGGCCTGTGGGGCACCGTGCCCGACGCACAAATCGTCGAGATGCTTGCGACCAAGGCGATCTCCGACGCGGTGCCCGACCTCGTCGAACAGGCGCTGCGAATCGGCGGCCCCAAGTGCGACAACGTCTCGGTGCTTGCGGTGGACTGGGAGTCGGCCGAGAGCGACGAGTCGGCGAGCGGCGTTTCCACCGATTCGCTGAGCCCGGAAGTCTTTGCCTCGACGATCCAGGCCGGCGTGCTCGGCACCGAGCCGCCGGTGGACGAGCTCGACGAGGCCGAGATCGAGCGCTCGATCCGCGAGATCAACGAAGCGATCAAGCGCTCGGCGCAAAAAAAGCACTGACAACGATGGCCGCCAACGGGGTTGCGACATTCAAGCGCACGCTCACGCGTGGCCACGACGCGCTGCGTCCGATTCGCATCACGCGCGAATTCACGAAACACGCGGAAGGCTCGGTGCTCATCGAATTCGGCGACACGAAAGTGCTGTGCACCGCGTCGGTGGAGGATCGCGTGCCCCCGCACAAGCGCGGCTCGGGCGAGGGCTGGGTGACTGCCGAATACGGCATGTTGCCGCGCGCCACGCACACGCGCAGCGACCGCGAAGCGGCACGCGGCAAACAGAGTGGCCGCACCCAGGAAATTCAGCGCCTCATCGGCCGATCCCTGCGCTGCGTATTCGATCTGAAGGCTCTCGGCGAGCGCACGATTTCGCTCGATTGCGACGTGCTCCAGGCCGACGGCGGAACACGCACCGCGGCGATCACGGGCGCGTTTGTCGCCGCGCACGACGCCGTGACGTGGCTGATCGCGCAAAAACGCATCGAGGCTTCGCCGATCCGGCAGGCGATCGCTGCGGTGTCGGTGGGCGTCGTGCAAGGCGTGCCCCTGCTCGACCTGGAATACATCGAAGACTCGGCGTGCGACACCGACATGAACGTCGTGATGACGGCCGCCGGCGGCTTCGTCGAACTGCAAGGCACTGCCGAAGGCGACGCCTTCAGCGGCGAGCAGATGGACGCAATGCTGGGCCTGGCGCGCAAGGGCATCAAGGAATTGCTTGCCGCGCAGAGCGCCGCACTCGGAATTTGAGTCATGCGGCTGGTTCTGGCGTCGCACAACGCCAAGAAGCTCGCGGAGATGCGCTCCCTGTTTGCGCCGCTCGGCTTCGACTGGCGCAGTTGCGCTGAACTCGGCATTGCCGAGCCTGACGAGCCGCACCGCACTTTTGTGGAGAACGCGCTCGTCAAGGCGCGCCACGCAGCGCGGCAAGCGGGTTGTGCTGCGCTCGCCGACGACTCCGGTCTGTGCGTTGCCGCGCTCGGTGGAGCACCCGGAGTGAATTCGGCGGTTTACGCTCGGATCGAGCTGGGCGCCGCCGAACGTGAAGTGCAACGCCGCGCTCAGGACCACGCCAACAATGCGTTGTTGCTCGAGCGCCTGCGCGGCCTGACGGACCGGCGCGCCCACTTCGTCAGCACGTTGGTTGCGCTGCGCAGCGCGGACGACCCCGAGCCGCTCATCGCCGTCGGGCGCTGGTCGGGCGAGATTCTGGACACTCCGCGCGGCGCTTCCGGCTTCGGCTACGACCCGCTGCTGTTCATTCCTGCGCTGGATCGCAGCGTCGCCGAACTCGACGCCGACACGAAGAACCGCGTCAGCCACCGCGCGCTTGCAGCGCAGCGCATGGTGCAGGCGATGCGCGAGGGCTGGCAGCTTGCGTGAATTTCCGATTCGCGCCGTGCCTGCCGCGGCGCCGGGCGCGGAGTCGCCCACGGAGTCGGATGGCACGCGCCTGCAGCGCTACTTGCGCGCTGGAACGCTGGCGCTCGCCTCGCTGCCGCCGCTGTCGCTTTACGTGCACCTTCCCTGGTGCCTGAAAAAATGTCCGTATTGCGACTTCAACTCGCACGAGCGGCGCGACGGCGGCGCCCTGCCCGAGCAGCGCTACCTCGACGCGCTGCGCTGCGATCTCGAAGCCGCGCTGCCCTTCGTCTGGGGCCGGCGCGTGCAAAGCATTTTCATCGGCGGCGGGACGCCGAGCTTGTTTTCGCCCGAGTCGATCGCCCGCCTGCTGAGCGACATCCGCGCGCGCCTGCCGCTCGAAGCCGGCGCCGAGATCACGCTCGAGGCGAACCCGGGAACGTTCGAGCGCGACCGCTTTCGTGCCTTCCGCGCCGCGGGCGTGACGCGGCTGTCGATCGGCGTGCAGAGCTTCAACGACGCCTTGCTCGGGAAAATTGGCCGCGTGCACGACGCGGCACAAGCACGTGCGGCAGTCGCCGAAGCCGCTGACGCCTTTGCGACGTACAACATCGACCTGATGTACGCGCTGCCCGGCCAGTCGTTGCCCGACCTCGCCGTCGACCTGGACGAGGCGCTGGGGTTCGCGCCGCCGCACGTCTCGATCTACCACTTGACGGTCGAGCCGAACACGGTGTTCGGCAAGTACCCGCCGTTGCTGCCCGACCACGACACGGCGTGCGACATGCTCGACCACCTCGTGCAGACCTGCGAGCCGCAGGGCCTGCAACGCTACGAGGTCTCGGCGTTCGCGCGCGCCGGGCAGCGCTGCGTGCACAACCTCAACTATTGGCAGTTCGGCGACTATCTGGGCATCGGCGCGGGCGCGCACAGCAAGCTGTCGTATCCGCACCGTGTGGTGCGCCAGGTGCGGCATCGCGAACCCGAAAGCTACATGGAACGCGCGCTGCGCGGCCAGGGCGTCGCCAGCGACGAAGAAGTGCCGCGCGCGCAATTGCCCTTCGAATTCATGCTCGGCGCGCTGCGCCTGCGCGACGGCTTCGAGCTGGCGCGGTTTTGTGAACGCACCGGGTTGCCGGTGAGCGCCATCGGGCCGGCGCTCGACGCTGCGCAGAAGCGCGGCTGGATCATCCAGGACTTGCAACGCGTGCAGCCCACGGCGCTCGGGTTCGATTTCCTGAACGATTTGCAGTCGCTGTTTCTCGCCGACGATGCGGCTTGACGCGGCGCGATGGCGCAGCCGCACAGGGCGCTGCTAGACTGGGCCATGACTGTGCCGACCGCGCCATTTCGCCTCGTTCGCCCCGAGGGTGGGGCGGCGGCGGGTGCGCCCACGCTGGACCTGGACGGCGCCCTCAAACTCCTGCAGCACGCCGGCCACAGCCTGCCCGCGCTCGACGCCGTGGGGCAGGAAGCCTGGTTGCAAGCGCTGATCGACGGCTTGTGCCGCCTCTCCAGCCACGACCCGTTGACCGGCCTGGCGAACCGGCGTGAGTTCGAGCTCGCGATCACGCGCGAGCTCGACCGCGTGGCGCGCACCGGCGAGCCGGCGTTGTTGCTGATGGTCGATATCGACCGGTTCAAACAAGTCAACGATTCGTTCGGCCACGCCATCGGCGACTTGGCGCTCGTCTCGGTGGCGAAGGTCCTGCACACGAGCATCCGCCCCATGGACACGGTGGCGCGCGTGGGCGGCGAAGAGTTCGCGATCATCCTGCCGAACTGCCCCTTCGACTTCGGCTTGGCCGCTGCCGAACGTGTGCGCCTGAAAGTTGCCAATCTGCGCCTGGCCATCGGGCGCGACGATCCGCTCGCGCTGACGGTGAGCGTGGGCGGCGCATTTTCTCCGGTCCAGGCGCGCCCGCAAGCGCAACCCTGGCTGGAACGCGCCGACGCCCAGCTGTACCGCGCCAAGGCCGAGGGCCGGAATCGCTCGTGCCTCGAGCCTCCGACGGGCGGCGCCGAGGCGCAGCTGTCGATGTTCGGGCAGTCCTGGTTCCACACCCCCGAATGACGCCGTTTGTTGCGCTGGGCGGCGAGGCCCGGGTTCGCGCGCTCGTCGATCGGTTCTACGACTTGATGGATCTCGAACCTGGCTTCGCCGCGCTGCGCGAACTCCATCCGAGCACGCTGGAAAGTTCGCGCGACAAGCTGTTCTGGTATTTGTGCGGCTGGCTGGGCGGACCCCAGCACTACGTGGAGCGTTTCGGCCACCCGCGATTGCGCGCCCGCCACTTGCCGTTTTCCATCGGCGTTCGCGAGCGCGATGCGTGGCTGGAATGCATGCGCCGCGCGATGCAGGAGATCGGCGTCGACGCGGAATTGGCCGCGGCGCTCGACGCCACGTTCTTCAACACCGCCGACTGGATGCGCAACCGGGCCGAGGCCTAGCCAGCACATCGCGCGCCGCGGCGGGCGCGCTTTGCCCAACGCCTCAATTCGCCTTGCCCGGCTGCAACAGCACGAGCAAGGCGCCGCTGCCGCCGTCGGAAGCGCGCGCCTGAGTGAAGGCGATGACGTCGTCGCGTTGCATGAGCCAGCCTTTGACTTTGCCCTTCAATACGCCTTGGCGTCCGGGCGAGCCGTTGCCCTTGCCGTGGATGACGCGCACGCAGCGGCGTCCGGTCTGGACCGCGTGGCGCAGAAAACTCACCAGCTGCACACGGGCTTCGTCGCGGCGCAGTCCGTGCAGGTCGAGTTGCCCCTGCGTCACCCAGACGCCTCGCCGCAGTTTGCGCACGATGTCGGCGCCGATGCCGACACGTCGAAATGACAGCGCGTCGTCGGTCTCGAGCAGCCAGTCGGCATCGAAGTCGTCTGACATCGACTGCCTGAGAACCCGAGCTTCATCGGCTTCGCGCTGCCGCGCCGCCGGCGCAGGCCGCGGCCGGGTCAGCGGCGGCGCTGCCGACTTGCGCAGCGGCGTCACCGGGCCGACGCTGCGGGCGAACAGATTGCGCTCGATCGCTTCGAGCGCCGCACGCTCGGATTCGCGCGCGGCGCCGCGTTGCGCCTTTTCCCGCGCCGCCTGCAGAACCCGCGCGAGCGCCGCGAGGTCGCCAAAGGCGCGAGTCGCGGGTGCCGGTTTGCTCACAACAATCCCCGCTCGGCCAGCGACACGACGTCCGATCGGCCGACCACCAGGTGGTCGAGCACGCGAACGTCAATCAGCGCGAGCGCCGATTTCAATGTCTGCGTCAGAAACTCGTCAGCCCGCGACGGTTCGGCTGCACCCGAGGGGTGGTTGTGCGCGAGGATCACGGCAGCGGCCTGGTGTTCGAGCGCGCGCTTCACGACTTCGCGAGGGTAGACACTCGTCTGCGAGAGCGTGCCACGAAACATCTCCTCCAAGGCGATGAGGCGGTTCTGCGCGTCGAGAAACAGCACGGCGAACACTTCGTGGCCGCGCGCCGCGAGCTGCAATCGCAGGTAATCCTTGACCTTGCCCGGCGCGTCGAACAGGATTCCCTGTTGGAATTCCTGCTTCAGCGAGCGCCGCGCGAGTTCGAGCACGGCCGCCAGTTCGGCGCGTTTCGCCGGGCCCAGGCCCTTGATGCGTTTCAGCTCCACCGGCCCGGCCTGCAACAGCGGCGCGACACCGCCGAAGCTGTCGAGCATGTGCTGCGCGAGTTGCAAAACGGAGACGCCTTTGATTCCCGTTCGCAGCAGCAAAGCGAGCAGTTCGGCGTCGACGAGCGACGCCGGGCCGAGCGCCAACATCTTTTCGCGCGGCCGGGTCGATGCCGGCAAGTCCTTGAGCAACATGGTGGGTGGTGGCGGGATCGGCGCGAACGCGGACTAAACTTGACGCCAGTCTAGCCACAACGGGCCACTCTTGATCGACGCCACTTCAAACACCATTGCCAGTCAGGTCGCCGCGGAATCGTTTTTGACGCTGCACTACCGCCTGTGCGGCCCGGGGGGCGACGTCTTCCTCGACACCTTTGCCGACAAGCCCGCGACCTTGTCGCTGGGGCGCGGCGAACTCACGCCCGCCATCGAGGCCTGCCTGATCGGCATGCACGAGGGGCAGCGTGCGCGCTTCGAGCTCGACGCGGGAGTGGCGTTCGGCGCGCGCAATCCGCAGCTCTTGCAGCACGTGACGCTGGCCACCTTGCGCCGCTTCGGCGAGCCCGAGACAAGCTATGAAGTGGGCGATGTCGTGCGCTTCCCGGCGCCCGACGGCAGCGCGTCCTATGCGGGCGTGGTGAGGCAAGTTGAGGCGCAGTCGCTCCTGTTCGACTTCAACCATCCGCTGGCGGGAAGACCCGTGACCTTTGAAGTGCAACTGATCGGCGTGTTGTGATGAATTCAGACGTGCAAGAAGTGGTCCTGGCCGAGCCACGCGGATTTTGTGCGGGCGTGGACCGCGCCATCGAGATCGTCGAGCGGGCTCTGACCAAATTCGGTGCGCCGATTTATGTGCGCCACGAGATCGTGCACAACACCTACGTCGTCGAAGACTTGAAGCGCAAGGGCGCGATCTTCATCGAAGACCTGGCCGACGTGCCACCCGGCGCAACGCTCGTCTTCAGCGCGCACGGCGTGAGCCAGGCGGTGCGCCAGGAGGCGAAGCGGCGCGGCTTCAGCATTTTCGACGCGACCTGCCCGCTCGTCACGAAAGTGCACGTCGAAGTCGCCAAGCTGCACCGTGAAGGCTACGACTTCATCATGATCGGCCACAAGGGCCACCCCGAAGTCGAAGGCACGATGGGTCAGTTGAACGAGGGCATCTACCTCGTCGAAGACGTGGCCGACGTCGCGACCGTGCAAGTCGCTCAAAGCGAACGCTTGGCGGTCGTCACGCAGACCACCTTGTCGGTCGACGACGCAGCGGAAATCCTCGCGGCAGTGAAGCGCAGGTTCCCTGCGGTGCGCGAGCCCAAGCATCAGGACATCTGTTATGCCACGCAGAACCGGCAAGACGCGGTGAAGATCCTGGCACGCGAGGTCGACATCGTGATCGTCGTGGGCAGCCCCACCAGCTCGAACAGCAACCGGCTGCGCGAGCTGGCGCAGCGGCTGGGAACGCCGGCCTACATGGTGGACTCGCCCGACGACTTGCAGGCGTCTTGGTTCGACGGCAAGCGCGCAGTGGGCCTGACGGCAGGCGCGTCGGCGCCCGACATCCTGGTGCAGCAAGTGATCTCGCGATTGCGCTCGCTGGGCGCCGTGTCGGTGCGCCAGCTGAAAGGCGTGCAGGAAACTGTGCACTTTCCGTTGCCGATGGGTTTGGGTGACAAGTCGATGAACACACCGAACTGATCGCCCCCGTGCCGGGGTCCTGTGGCGCGCCCCGGAACCGAATCGCTCCCTACAATTCGCCGCTCCGCAACCTCCTGCACAGCGGCTGCCGACGCCGCACCCCATGCTCGACATCCAACTGCTTCGCAAAGACCTGGCGTTCGCCACCGACGCGTTGACCCGGCGCAAATCACCGCAGCCGTATCTCGACGTGGCGCGCTTCAGCGCCTTGGAGGCTGAGCGCAAGGCGATCCAGACGCGCACCGAAGACCTGCAGGCCAAGCGCAAGAGTCTGTCCAAGCAAATCGGCGCGGCCAAGGCCAGAGGCGAAAACACGGTGCAGGCGATGGCAGAGGTGAACGGCTTGGCAGAGGCGCTGCAAAGCTCGAGCGACAGGTTGGAGGCGATCCAGGCCGAACTCGGCGCGATGCTGATGGGCGTGCCGAACTTGCCGCACGCAAGCGTTCCGGCGGGGCACAGCGAGGCTGGCAATGTCGAAGTGCGGCGCTGGGGAACCCCGCCGCAATTCGGCTTTGCGCCCAAGGACCATGTCGACATCGGCACGCCGCTGGGCCTGGACGCCGACTTGGGCGCCAAACTCTCGGGCTCGCGTTTCACTTTTTTGCGCGGCCCGGCGGCGCGCCTGCACCGCGCGCTCGCGCAGTTCATGCTCGACGTGCAGACCCAGGAGCATGGCTACACCGAGTGCTACACCCCCTACATCGTGAACCGCGAGATCCTCGAAGGAACCAGCCAGTTGCCCAAGTTCAAGGACCAGATGTTCTGGGTCTACCGGGGCGAGGAAGGCGAGGGCGGGCAAGCCGTCGCTGCGGGCAGCGAGCAGTACCTCATCTCGACGAGCGAAATACCGCTGACGAACACGGTGCGCGACACGGTGCTCGCGCAGAGCGAGTTGCCGATCAGACTCACCGCCCACAGCCCGTGTTTCCGCAGCGAAGCCGGTAGCGGCGGGCGCGATACGCGCGGCATGATCCGCCAGCACCAGTTCGACAAGGTCGAGATGGTGCAAATCGTCCATCCCGACGAAAGCTATGACGCGCTCGAAGACATGACGCGCCACGCCGAAGCGATTCTGCAAAAGCTCGGTCTCGCGTATCGGGTCGTGGCGCTGTGCGCGGGCGACCTGGGCTTCGCCTCGACCAAGACCTACGATCTGGAAGTCTGGTTGCCCGCGCAGAACACCTACCGCGAAATCAGTTCGTGTTCCAACTGCGAGGCCTTCCAGGCGCGGCGCATGCAAGCGCGCTTCAAGGATGCGCAGGGCCGCAACGCCCTCGTGCACACCCTCAATGGCTCGGGGCTTGCCGTGGGGCGAACCCTGGTCGCGGTGCTCGAGAATTGTCAGAACGCCGACGGCTCGGTGACGATTCCTCCCGCGCTGCGCCCTTACATGGGGGGCATCGAGGTGCTGAAACCATGACCGCGCACGCCGAGCGGCTGCTGCTCGCCTACGACAACGCCACCCGCGCTGTCCTGCCCACGCAGAGCGATGCAGGCTTTGACCTGGCGCGCGGCTACGTCGTCGCGGACGCGATCCGCACGCGCCGCGTGGCGCGCGGCGAACGTCAAGTGGGTTACAAGATCGGCTTCACGAACCGCACGATCTGGCCGCGCTACGGCGTCTACGGCCCGGTCTGGGGGCCGGTGTGGAACACGACGACGCTCTTCCTCGACTCGCCGCACATCGAAGTGTCGCTCGCGAGCCTGGTGCAACCCCGCCTCGAGCCGGAGATCGCATTTTCCTTCGCCAGTGCGCCGCGTGCCGGGATGAGCGAGGCCGAGCTTGTGGGCTGCATCGATTGGGTGGCGCACAGCCTGGAGATCGTGCACACCCATTTTGACGACTGGCGTTTCCAGGCCGCCGACACGGTGGCCGATTTCGCCCTGCACGGCCGCTTGATCGTCGGCCCGCGTATTGCGATAGGCCGGTTTGCTGCGCCGGCGGCCGAGCTGGCGGCACTGAGCGTGCAACTGCGGCGCGGCGGCGAACTCATCGACGAAGGCCTGGGCAGCAACGTGCTGGACGGCCCGCTGAACGCGCTGCGCATCTGGGTCGACGCGATGCTCGCGCAGCCGCATGGCTGGCCCATCGAGGCGGGCCACGTCGTCACCACCGGAACGATCACGGACGCCGCGCCGCTGTTGCCCGGGGAACGTTGGACAACGCGTGTGAACGACTCCCGCCTGCCCGGTTTGACCCTCGACACACTGCCTTGAAAGCAAGTTCTCTGCGATAGAATCCGCCGCTCTGGCAGAGCGACCCGCCAGGCACCGCATCACGGGAGAGGTGGCAGAGTGGTCGATTGCGCTGGACTCGAAATCCAGTGTACGTTTATGACGTACCGTCGGTTCGAATCCGACCCTCTCCGCCAGTTCACGCATCTTTACCCACGAGCCATCGCGCGGATACGCGTCGCGACGAAGCTCTCGACATGGGCAATCGGCCCGATTCGAAAAGGAAACATGCGATGAACACTCTGCACTCGATGGGTCCGTCCGCCCGGGGCCGCTGGCTCGTCATGCTTGGCCTGCTGCTCGCACTGGGCGGCGCCTTTGCCACCTCGGCGTTGGCGCAGGGCCACCACGGCGCGGGAATGATGTTCGGCGCTTCGCCCGAACGTTTGGGGCGCATGATCGACCACATGCTCGACGGCGTGTCGGCCAGCGACGCGCAGCGCAGCCAGGTCAAACAGATCGCACAAACGGCAGCGGCCGACATGAAGACCGAGCGCGAAGCGACGCGCGCCCTGCGTGAAAGGGCCATGCAGGTCTTTACTGCACCGACGGTGGACGCCAACGCCGCTGAATCCGTGCGCGCGCAACTGCATGCACAACACGACCAGAGCAGCCGGCGCATGCTGCAGGCGATGCTCGACATCAGCCGGGTGCTGAGCCCCGAGCAGCGCGCCAAGCTCGGCGAGCGCTTCAAGCAACGCGGCGCACAGCGCGAAGAGCGCTTGCAGCGCCTGGAGCGGCAGCAGCCGCCGCGCTGAGACGGGCCAAACGGGTTCGAATGACGCCGCGCTTGCTGCTCATCGACGACGACACGCGCCTTACGGCGATGCTCGGCGACTACCTGCGCGCCGCGGGCCTGAACGTCGAGGCCGCGGCGACGCTCGCCGCCGGGCGCGACAGGATCGCGACGCAGGCTTTCGATGCCCTCGTGCTCGACCTGATGCTGCCCGACGGCGACGGCCTGGACCTGTGCCGCGAGCTGCGTGCCGACCCGCGCACGCGTGCCCTGCCGCTGCTGATGCTGACGGCGCGCGGCGAACCGATGGACCGCATCGTCGGCTTGGAACTCGGCGCCGACGACTACCTGGGCAAACCTTTCGAGCCGCGCGAGCTGCTCGCGCGGGTCAAGGCCTTGCTGCGCCGCACGTCGGCGGGCTCCGGCGGCGACGAGGTGCTGCGCTTCGGCAGGCTCGAAGTCGACCTCGGCGCGCGCGTCGCGCGCCTGGAGGGTCGGCACTGCGATCTGACAAGCCACCAGTTCGATTTGCTCGTCGTGCTCGCGCAAAGCCCCGGGCGGGTGCTGTCGCGCGATCAAATCATGGACGCGATGAAGGGGCATCCGCTGGAAGCCTTCGACCGCTCCATCGACGTGCACATCTCGCGCATCCGCGCCGTCATCGAAGACGACGTCAAACAGCCGCGGCGCGTATTGACGGTGCGCGGCGCCGGCTATATCTTCGCGAAGAAGCAAGACGACGATGGCGGCTGACCGCACGCACGGGCGGCGCGCATGAAAAGCCTGTACCTGCGGATCTGGCTCACCGTCGTCGCGGTGCTGCTGCTTTTCGCTCTCGCCGCCGGATGGCTTTTTCAAAGCAACGTCGAGCACGAGCGCGACCGCGTGCAGTCGATGTGGGCCGAGCGCGCCGCGGGGTGGGCGGCGTTGATCGAAAACAGCCTGCCAGAGCGCGACGCGCCGTACGCCGAGCAGCGCAACGCGTTGTTCGAGTGGTCGCAGCGCTTGCGCCTGCCGCTCGCGCTGGACGATCCTTCGGGCCAGCGCATCGCCACTTCTGAGTCTTTCGCCCGTCGCGAGCTCGACGCCGGGCCGCGGCGCACGGTTCGTTTGCCGCTTTCGGACGGCCGCGCGCTGTGGATCATGCGGCCGGGGCCCGGCGGGCTGCGCGGCGCGGAGCCGCGCGCCGGCGCTGGCGCGAATCGAGGCGCGGCGGAACGGGCATTCCCCCTGCCGCGAGGGCTGGCCTGGTTCCCTGCGGGGTGGGGCGGAGGTCTCGGACTCGTCGTCGCGCTCGGGCTGCTCTTTCTTGCGATCGCGCTGGGCGCGTATCCCGTCGTGCGGCGCCTGACGCGGCGTCTCGAGGCCTTGCAGCGCGGCGTGGAAACCTTCGGCGCCGGGCGCTTGAGCCAGCGTGTCGACGCGAGCGGGCGCGATGAAGTCGCCGCGCTCGCGCGCAGCTTCAACGCCGCGGCACAGCGCATCGAGGCGCTTGTCGCCTCGCACCGCAGCCTGCTCGCGAACGCGTCGCACGAACTGCGCTCGCCCCTGGCGCGAATGAAAATGGCGCTCGCCATGCTGGACGACGCGACGCCGCAGGCGCGCGCCAAACTGGGCCAGGAAATCGAACTCAACATCCGCGAGCTCGACGCCCTCGTCGAAGAGGTGCTGCTCGCGAGCCGGCTCGACGCTCGCAGCGACGCCGCTGCCGCGCCGCACGCGCCGGTCGCGTTGTTGCCGCTCGCCGCCGAGGAAGGCGCGCGCGTGAATGCGCAGGTCGCGGGCGACGATGCGACGGTGCAGGGCGACGAGCGCTTGCTGCGCCGCGCGTTGCGCAACCTGCTGGAGAACGCGCAGCGCTATGGCGGCAGCGCTGCGCCTGAAGTTGAACTGCGTCGCGTCGCCGGCCGCGTGGAGTTGCGCGTCAATGATCGCGGTCCCGGCGTGCCGCCGGCCGAGCGCGAGCGCATCTTCGAACCCTTTTACCGTCTGCCTGGGCACTCCGAACACGCGGGTGGGGTGGGCCTGGGCCTGAGCCTGGTGCGGCAAATCGCCCAGGCGCACGCCGGCACGGTGCACTGCGAGGCGCGCGAGGGTGCCGGCAGTTGTTTCGTGCTGAGCTTGCCTGCGTAGCGCGTCTCGGCAGGCGCCTGGGGGCGATGCGTCGGCCCGAGCTGGGTTACCGGCTCGGCGCCTGCACGGTCTGATTCCTGCGGCGCAGCATCCAGCCGAGGAAGGCGCACAGGCCGAGGCCAGCGCACACCAGCCCGGCTGTCGCTGCGGCCCAGTAGCCCGGTGCGCCTTGCAGGCTGCGCGGCGTTGTGCCCGTGACGTCGAAGGCGAACACATAACCGCCGCCGAGGCCCACGCCCCAGATGGCGGCCGCGTAAATCAGCACCGGCACCGTGGCGACGCGGTACGCGCGCAGGATGAAGGCGGCGATGATTTGCGCCGCGTCGGCGACGTGGAACAGCACGAGCCAGGCGAGCAGCGGCAGCGCGGCGGCGAGCACGGCCGGATCGCCCGTGTAGGCGTGCAGGATAGGCAGGCGCAAGGCATAGACGGCGCAGCCCGTCACCGCAGCGACGATCAACCCCAGTCGCAGGCCGTTCCAGCCGAGCTGTTGCGCCTGAGCGATGTCATTCGCGCCAATGCACTGCGCAACCAAGGTGCTCGTCGCGTTGCCGATCGCCATCGGCACCATGAACAGGATGGACAACATGTTCAGTGCAATCTGGTGCCCGGCCACGGACGTGGTGCCGATGCGCGAGATGAACAGGGCCATGAAGGTAAAGCCGGTCACCTCGATGGCGATCGCCGCGCCCATCGGGATCCCCAGGCGCAGCAAGCCGCGCAGGCTGGCGCGGTGCGGACGGCTGACCTTGCCGTGCAGGCCGAACCTCGCGTAGAACGGGTCGTTGCGCAGCAGCCACCAAGCGGCACCGAGCTGGCATGCCATGACGATGGCCGTGGCGATGCCGCAGCCCGGCGCGCCTTGGGCCGGGAATTGCCATGCGCCGACGCTGAAGCCGAACACGAGCAGCGCCGACATCGGCACTTTCAGCACGAGCGCGCCAAGCTGCAGCAGCATCACGATCTTCGGCCGCGACACCGCCGTGTTGAAGCCGCGAAACGCTGTGAACACGAGCGTGCAGGGCAGAGCGAAGGCGAGCGCGGCGAGGTAGCCGCGCACCTTGGCGGCGACCTCGGGCGACGCCTGCGCCAGGTTGAGGAAAGGCTGCGGAAACAGCAGCAGCGCGCAGCCCAGCACCGACGTCGCAAGCGCCAGCCACATCGCCTGGTGCAGCTGGGCACCGGCCTCGACGTGTTTGCCCGCGCCGAACAACTGGCCGGCGATCGGCCCGACGGCGAGCACCAGGCCCATCAGCGCAATGAATACAGAGACATAGACGGCGCTGCCGATGGCCAATGCCGCCAGATCGAGCGCCGAGGCGCGCGAGGCGATCAAGGTGTCGACCGTGCCGAAGGCGAGCACGGCGACCTGGCCCACGAAAACCGGCCAGGCCAGGGGCGCGATGCGGCGTGTGTCGTGCAGCAGGGTGGCTGCTCTCACCCGCGTGATCCCCCCGTCGCGCGCTCGGCGTAGCGATTGAATCGCCAGGCCGTGCCCTCCTGGGTGATGCGGCGCCAGGTCGCGCGCTTTTCTCCCGGGCTCATCGCCGTCCAGTGCTGGACTTCGTCGAAACTGCGCCCGCAGCCCTTGCACACGCTGTCACCCTGGCTCGTCGAGCAGATCGCGATGCACGGCGCGTCGGGCGTCGTCGCGTACCAGGCGAGCCAGGCCTCGCGCGCGGCGTGCGGCATCGATGCCTCGTCGCACTCGGCGTCTCGGTAATACACCATCAGCGCGTAGACCTCGGCCAGCGCGCGCACCTCGGGGCAGGCGCTGATGCCGTCGATCGAAGGGCGCCGCTGGCGCCACCAGTTGATCGCGGATTCGATGTCAGTGATGTGCAGCGCGGCCATGGGTGCAGGGGAGGAGGGCGCCAAGGATAGCGTCGCCCGGGGGAGCCGACTTGCGCGCGACGCTGCTACGATCCGCCTCGGGACCGTTGTCCTGCTCGGTCCCTGCATCCCCTTGACGCCCCACCTTCCCGAGCTTGATCGGCCGCCGTTCGCGGTGGTGGATGGGCTCGACCCGGCGCAAACCGGGCTCGAAATGGTCGCCTGCTTTGGCGCGCTCGGTGCGCGGCCGGATCGGCTGGCGCATGCGCATGCACTCGTGGTGCAGAGCATCGGCCCTGTGGCGCAGCCGCTCGCGCACGCCGGAAGCGCCATCGCGCGCGATATCGACCGCGGCGTGGGCGCCGGTGTTGCGAGCGGCTATCACAACCCGCAGCACTTTCTCGAGGTCATGCTCTGTGCGCTCTACCTGGCGCGCACGCACCGGCTCGCGCCGCAGCGCGTGGCGCGGCTGGTCACCGCCGGGCTGATCCACGACTTCCATCACGATGGGTCGCGCGGCGCCTCGGCGCCGTTTCGGCTCGAATGGCTGGCATTGCAGATGGCGCAGCCGTACCTGCGCGCTGCCGCGGTGAGCGCGCTGGAGTGCCGCAGGCTCGACGCGCTGGTGCTGGCCACCGAGCCGCGCGCCGGGGTTCCGTTTGCACGCGCCTGCTGGAAGCGGCATCGCAGCGGCGAGCCTGCGCCGGCGCCCGCGACGGTGCAGCTCCCCGACGCCTTGGCTTTGTTGTCGTCAGAACCCGAACTCGCCTTCGACGCCGTGTTGCTCGCCGAGGCCGACGTCTTGCCGTCGATCGGCCTGACGCTGGACCACGCCGAAGCCCTGCAGGCGCGGCTCGCGGCGGAATGGCGCACGCCGCTCGGGCGCGACGACAAGCTCGCATTCATCGACCGCATGATCGGCGAGATCGCCGTGGCGCAGTTTTTCGTGCCGAACGTGCAGCGCCTGCGCCAGGCCTATGCCGGCAGTGCAGCGTAGTCGCACGTGGTGGCGCGACTCGGCGGCTGCGCTGATCGCCTCACTCTGCGGCGAAGTGCCAAACCGTCTGGATCAAGCCTTCGCGCACTTCGTAGACCGCGGCCACTTCGAAGGCCTGCTCGCGCACGCCCCAGATCAGCTCGTGGTCGATGACCTTGTTGCCGAGCACCGTGCGGTTCACGATGTCGGCCTTCAGCGCCGGCAAATTGAAACGATTCTCCGCGTAAAAGCGCGCGAGCTGTGCCTTGCCTGAAATCGACGCCTCGCGCGCCGGCGGGCGGTACACCTGGACGGAGTCGCTGTAGGTCGCGAGAAAGCGCTTGAGGTCTCGGGCGTTGTACGCTTCGAGTTGTGCTTGCACAACGTCAACGGGGTCTGCCGGAATCATCTGCGCTGCGTCCTCCTGCTCATTCTCACGGATTTTCGCATCGCGCAGCGCTACCATAGGGCCGTCGCAAGGAGTCAGCGTCATGTCCGCACCCCGTACCAAGCCGCCCAAGCCGCCCGTCGCACCCGAACCCGCGATTGAAGACACGGCGTCGGGCGATCTTGCCCCGCCCGACCTCGGCGCGGTGATTCAACGCCCCGACGGCTGGTACTGGCTCGCCGAGCGGGGCAGCCAGCAGTTCGGGCCTTTTGCATCGGCAGCTGACGCGCTGGCCGACATGCACGCCGCCGCCGATGACGGCCTGGAGCCGGGTGAAACCCTCGAAGAAGCCGAAGACGAACTGGGTGTGGCCGGTTGGGTCGACCCCGATACGGGCGAGCTGGCCGAAGAATCGCACGCGCGCATCGAAGACCACTGAATCCGCGGTCTCAGCCCAGCACCTTCAGCAGCCAGGCGTTGAGCGCCTCGATTTCTTCCTGGCACACCGAGTGCTCCATCGGGTACTCGTGCCAGTCCACTGCATAACCCAGTTTGACGAGCGCGTCGCGCGATGCGCTCGCGCGGTCCAAGGTGATCATCGGGTCGCGCTTGCCGTGCGCCATGAAGATCGGCACCAGCGCATTCGCGTCGTGGCGCTCAGCTGCGGTGCTGGCCGCCAGCGGCAAATAGCCCGACATGCACACCAGGCCGCCCAGGCGCTCGGGGTAGCGCAGGCCCGCAAGCAGCGTCATCGCGCAGCCTTGCGAAAAGCCGCCGAGCACGATGCGCTGCGCCGCCACGCCGCGCGCGCGTTCCCGGGCGATCAGCGCATGAACTTCGCGCATCGATTCGCGCAAACCCGCTTCGTCTTCGCGCCGGTCGAGCTGCGTGCCCAGGATGTCGTACCAGGCGCGCATCTTGTAGCCGTTGTTGATCGTCACCGGGCGCACCGCCGCGCGCGGCAGGATGAAACGCACCGGGCCGAGCGCCGACAGTTCGAGCTGATCGCCGAAGCTCAGGAAGTCCGTGCCGTCGGCGCCCAGGCCGTGCAGGATGATGAGGCTCGCGACGGCTTGGCCGGCGGGGTGGAGTTCTATGGTTTCCAATGGCATGGTCGGTTCGCGCAGGGGGTGGTGAAAGGCAGGCGCCTGCATGGTACGCGACTCATGACGCGTCGAGGTCATGGCCCCGGCAGGCGTACCACAGCGTCACGTCGTAAGCGATTTTGAGCGCGCCGCAGATCAGCAGCGGCGCGGCGAGCAGGCCCGACGCGAACAGCGCGCCGCCCAGGCTCGGGCCGAGCGCCGCGGCCAGGCTGCGCGGCACTGCGGTGAGGCTTGCCGCGGCGGCGCGTTCAGCCGGCGTGACCACACTCATCACGAAGGCGCTGCGCGTGGGAACGTCCATTTGCGACAAGGCGCTGCGCACCAGTAGCAGGCCGAGGGCCAGCGGCAGATTCGGCGCGAGCGCCGCCAGGATCAGGCAGATGTTTGCCGGGATGTGCGTGAACACCATCGTATTCAACAGGCCGATGCGCTGCGCGACCCACGGCGCAGCCCACATCGACGCCGCGGCGAGCAGGCCGGTCGCGAAAAACAGGATTCCCGTCTCGCCGGGCGCCAAGCCGAAGCGCTGCATCAGCCACAGCGCCATCAGGCTGTTCACGACCAGGCCGCCGGCAAACGAATCCACCGAAAACAGCGCGGCGAGCTTGATCACGATCGCGCGCGATTCGCCCAGCGGTGCACTCGGCGCGGCGGCCGCGCTCGCGGGCAGCACCGGCAAGCGGCGATACAGAAAATAAAGCGCAACGCCCGCGCCGGCGTAGCCGACGAACATGCAGCGCAGCGCGGCAAGCTCATTCAGCCCGGCGTGCGCCGCGAGCCACGCCGGCACGGCGGCGGCGAGCGCGCCACAGGCGCCGCTCAGCGAAGCGAGCAGACTGTAGCGCGCAAACAATGTGGTTCGAGCAGCGCCTTGCGCAGCGCCTGCGAGGCGCGAATGTTCGAGCGGCAGGAATACGCTCACGTCGCCCGAGCCTGGATTGAGCGTGCCGACAAAGGCGACGATCAGCAGCGGCCAGAAGCCTTGCAGGCCGGCAAACGCGACACCGGTTCCGGCCATCAACAGCGCTGCGCCGAGCAGCAGATTGCGTGAGCGGAAGTGGTGGCCCCACGCGCCCACGACCAAGGTGGCTGCCGCCGAGCCGAGCAGGGTGACGGTGCAAAGCACGCCCACCGCCCAGGTCTGCAGGCCCAGGGCCAGCAAATACACCGGCAGCAACACGGCGACGTAGCCGTCGACGAAGGCGCGCAAGGCACGCCCCGCGACGAGCAGGCGCGCGGCGGGGTCGGCACCGGCGGGCGCCAGCAGGCTCATGAAAATGCGCCGAGGTATTGCCGCAGCGTCGAGTTCGAGTTGCGCCCGCGTGTCGCTCGAGCTGTGCTCAAGTGGGGTTCGACTCGCGTTCGGGTTGCGCCGACGCTGGCGCAGACTCAAGCGATGATGAGTCGCCCCGGCCCGTCAACCACGCGGCCGATCACTGCCGCATGCGCAAAGCCGCCGCGTTTGAAAATCTCCATGACTTCAGCCGCTTGTGCGGGCGCGCACGAGACGAGCAGGCCGCCGCTCGTCTGCGGGTCGGTGAGCAGGGCGCGGTCCGCTTCGGAAAATCCCGTGGGCAGCGTCACGTCAGCGCCGTAACTCGCCCAGTTGCGCCCCGACGCGCCGGTCACCATGCCCTGCGCGGCGAGTTCGCGAACGCCGGGGAGCAGCGGCACTTTCGCCCAGTCGAGTTGCACCGAACACTTGGCGCCGCGCGCGAGTTCCAGGCCGTGGCCTGCCAGGCCGAAGCCCGTGACGTCGGTCAGCGCGTGCACGCCTTTCAACTCGGCCAGCGCGATGCCGGGCTTGTTGAGCTGCGTCGTGTTCGCGATCATTTGTTTATAGCCGTCGGCGCTGAGCTTGTCTTTTTTCAGCGCTGCGGAGAGCACGCCCACGCCGAGCGGCTTGCCGAGCACGAGCACGTCGCCGACCTTCGCGTCGGCGTTGCGCTTGACCTTGCTTGGGTGGATCAGGCCCATCACGACCAGGCCGTAAATCGGCTCGACTGAGTCGATCGTGTGGCCGCCGGCGATCGGAATCCCGGCCTCGGCACAGATCGACTCACCGCCCTTGATGATGCGCCCGATGGTCTCGATGGGCAGCACGTTGATCGGCATGCCCACCAGCGCCAGCGCCATGATCGGCGTGCCGCCCATCGCGTAGACGTCGCTGATCGCGTTCGTCGCTGCGATGCGGCCGAAGTCGTACGGGTCGTCGACGATGGGCATGAAGAAATCGGTCGTCGCGATCAGCGCCTGTTCGTCGTTGAGCTTGTAGACGGCAGCGTCGTCGGCGGTCTCGATGCCCACGAGCAATTCCTTGGGCACGGGGAATCCGGTCGAACTTTTCAGGATTTCGCTGAGCACGCCCGGCGCGATCTTGCAGCCGCAACCACCGCCGTGCGACAGCGACGTGAGGCGAACGGCTTTCTCAAAGGGAGCATTCATGGTCGGTTCTCCAGGGCAGTGTGAATCAGGTCGAGCAGGCGGCGTTGTTCTTCGGCGGGTTCGAACAAGGGCGCACGGGCCAGGGTTTGCTTGCGCAGGGTGGCTAGAAAATCCGGTTCGTCACGCGAACGGACAATCAGCGCAGCCAGGGCCGCATCATCGCCGAGATCGAAATACCCTGGATGGTCGGGGCCAAGCATGCCGATGTTGCCGGCGATGCGGGACGCGAGCACCGCAGTGCCGCTTTGCGCGGCCTCCAGAATCACGTGCGCGCCGCCTTCCATCTTGCTCGTGCTCACGAGCAAGTGGCCGTGCTGGATGTGGCGGCGCGTCTGCGGCCGCGGCAAGGCGCCCAGCCAGCGGTAATGCGGGCAGTCGGCCTGGGTGGCGCGCGCCGCGTCTCCGAGCGCGCTGTCGAGATCGTCGCCGATGTGCTCAAAGTGGATGTCGCTGCGCTCGCTGAGGCGCCGCGCCGCACGCATGAATGTCGCCGGGTCTTTTTCATCGCGCAGATGCGCGACCTGCACGACGCGCAGCACGCGCCCGGGCGGGGGGCACGGTTTCAGGCGGGGCGCCGATTGATAAATCACGCGGCACTTGGCGCGCAGCTCCGGGCGCAGTTCAGCGCTGCCGTGGTCTTGCAACACGACGAGGTGCGTCGCTTGCTCCAGCGAGCGCTGCGCCTGGGCGTCGCTGCGGATGTCGCGGTACAGGTCGGTGCCGGTGAGCACGACGATGAGCGGGCGCTGCGGGTGCGCACGCGCAAACGCGTCGATGCTCTGCGCCGAGCGCCGCGCGTGCAAGGCGATCAGCGCCGCGCAATCCTGAGCATCCCACTGCGTTGAAATCGCGGTGCGACAATTCTCGGCCAGCATGCGCGACCAGCGCCGCGCCGTGTGCCAATTGCCGTTGTTGGCTGCGGCCAAGGCGGGGCTGACGATTGAAACCAGAGGGCGAATCTTGCTCGACATCGAAGCACCGAACATAGAGTCCGCGCAGATGCGCAGTGCGGGCAAGGAGTTGTTGTCGCTGGCGCTGATGGATTCGCGCAATCATACGTTGCGCTGGGTCGCCGCGTACGAGCGCGCGCTCGGCCCGACGCTGAAGGTGCCGCTTCTCGCCGAGGTGAACCCGCCGCTCTGGGAACTCGGCCACATCGGCTGGTTCCAGGAGCACTGGATCGCGCGCAATGTGCAACGCGGGCGCGGTGCGGCGTGCGACCCGACGCACCCGCGACTGGCGTCGGTGCTGACACACGCCGACCGCTGGTACGACTCGTCGAGCGTGCCGCACGACAGCCGTTGGCTGCTCGACTTGCCCGATCTTCACGAGACCAAGCAGTACCTCGTGCAAACGCTCGAGACGACGCTCGACCTGTTGCACGCGACACCCGAGGACGACACGGCGCTGTATCTGTACCGCCTGGCACTGTTCCACGAAGACATGCACGTCGAAGCGTTCGCCTACATGTCGCAGACGCTGGGCATCGATTCCGGCCTGCTCGCGCCCCTGGCGACGATGGCGCCGCGCGAGGCGATGATTTTTCCGGCAACACGCTGGACCCTGGGCAGCGCAGCGCAGGGCTTCGTCTTCGACAACGAAAAGTCGCGCCACGAGCTGGCGCTTCCCGAGTTCGAGATCGACGCGCAAGCCGTCACCTGGTCGCAGTATTGCGAGTTCGTCGAAGACGGTGGCTACGACGACGCCAGCTTCTGGAGCGACGCCGGCCGCGCCTGGCTGCAGGCGTCGCAGCGCCGCACGCCGCGGTATGTGGACCAGATGCGCCACGGCGTCCTGCAGCACCGCTTCGGCAAGTTGACGCGCGTTCCCACGGCGCAACCCGCCATGCACGTGAGCTGGTTCGAAGCGCAGGCGTGGTGCGCCTGGGCGGGGCGGCGCCTGCCCACCGAAGTGGAATGGGAAGCCGCGGCGCACCAGGGCGCGACGCGCGGTTTTCGCTGGGGCGACGTCTGGGAGTGGACGGCGAGCACATTCCACGCCTACCCCGGTTTTGCAGCGGACCCCTACCGCGACTATTCGCAGCCCTGGTTCGGCACGCACAAGGTGCTCCGCGGCGCGTCGTTTGCGACGCGCGGGCGCATGCGCAGCGCGAAGTACCGCAACTTCTATTTGCCGCAGCGCGACGACATGTTTTGCGGGTTTCGCAGTTGCGCGGCGTGACCCGGTGCTCGGTGGCTGGGGGCTGAGCGGCGCTCCCGGGGCTGAACGGTTGCGCCCCTGCTGGGCGGGCGCAGGCTACAGCCCCGTCAGGTAGTGCGCCAGGTTCTCGATGTCCTTGTCGTTGAGCGTGTTGGACACGCTCGTCATGTTGCCCGCGTCGTTGGTCCGCCGGCGCGCCTTGAAGTCGCTCAACTGCTTGACGATGTACTCGAAGTTCTGGCCGGCGACTCGCGGGATTTCGTTCTGCCCGGCAAAGCCGCCCATGTGGCACATCGTGCACAGCGTCTCGTCGGCCTTGAGCTTGCCGAGCTTGGCTTTTTCGGGGTCGACCTTGAAGTTCAGCGACTTCGGCTTCTGCTTCGAGTAGTAGTCGGCGAGTTCGCGCATCTCGTCGCGCGTCAGGCCGGCGACCATGGGCGACATCTGCGGATCGCTGCGCCGGCCTTCCTGGAAGTCGCGCAGCTGCAGGTAGATGTAGCGCGAGTTGAGCCCGGCGAGGATGGGGTTCGTCGGGATCACCGCGTTGCCCCCCTCACCGTGGCAAGCAGCGCAGACCACCGCTTTCGCGGGGACCTGCGCCGGACTGGGGGAGGCAGCGCCGGCAAGGGCCAGTGCTGCCAGGCAGATGAAGAGTCCGCTTGACCTCACGGCAAGGCGAACACGATCACCGAGTTTCCGCGTTTGAAGTCGAGCTGGGTATTGCCACCCGCGGCCACTGCGACGTACTGTTTGCCCGCCACCGTGTACGACACGGCCGGTGCGTTCACGCCGGCGCCGCACTGGTACTCCCAGAGCTTCTTGCCGGTTGTCGCGTCGAAGGCGCGGAACAGGCCGTTGCCTTCGCCGTTGAACACGAGGTTGCCGGCGGTGGCGAGCACGCCGCCGATGAGGGGTTGCTCAGTGTCGAACTTCCAGACCATCTTGCCGGTGTCGATGTTGACAGCCGCGAGGCGACCCCACTGCTTTTCTCCGGCGATCACCTTGAACGCGCCACCCAGCCACAGCTTGCCGCCAGGGTACTTGGCTTCTTCGACGTGGTAGGTCATCGGCTGGTGCAGGTTCGCTGCGTAAGCCAGCCGTGTCTGCGGGTTGAACGCCATCGGGCTCCACTCGACGCCACCGTTGGCGCCGGGCAGCATGCGTTTTCCCTCTTTGGTGGGCAGCACCCACATGTTCTCTTGCGGAATCATCGCTTCGCTGTGGCGGATTAGCTCGCCGGTGGCGCGGTCGTGCACATACACGTGGCCGGTCTTGCCGCCATGGATCGCGACCTTGCGCATCGCGCCGTCCTTGCCCTTGGCGGTGGTCAGGATCACCGGGGACACGGCGTCGAGGTCCCACACGTCGTGGGCGATGTACTGGTAATGCCACTTGTACGTGCCCTTTTCCAGGTCGATCGCGACCATCGAGTTCGTGTACAGGTTGTCGCCCGGGCGCTCGGCGCCGTACAGGTCAGGGCTGGGGTTGCCGGCGACGAAGAACACGGTCTTCGTTTCCAGGTCGACCGCGGGCGCCATCCAGACGCCGCCGCCGAGCGTCTTGTAGAAGTCGCCGCCCTTCTCGGCCAATTGCTTCTTTTCGGCAGCGATGTCGCGCAGCATGTTGCGGCCGGTCGCGTCGTTCACCGCCCAGACGCCTTCATGGCCGCGCTCGGGAATGCTGTAGAAAGTCCAGACCAGGGCGCCGGTCTTGGCGTCGAACGCTTTGACGAAGCCGCGCACGCCGTATTCGCCGCCGTTCGTGCCGATCAGCACCTTGCCGCCCACGGCGACCGGCGCCATCGTTTCGGAGTAGCCCAGTTCCGGGTCAGCGATTTGCGTCGCCCAGAGCACTTTGCCGGTCTTCGCGTCGAGCGAGACGAGCTTGGCATCTAACGTGCCCATGAACAGCTGGCCGTCGAGGATCGCCACGCCGCGGTTGTTCGGGCCGCAGCAGTAGGTGGTGACCGGGCCTTGTTTGTGCTTGTAGTGCCAGAACTCCTTGCCCGTGGCAGCGTCGATCGCGTAGACGTGGTTGAACGACGTCGTCAGGTACATGATGCCGTCGACGACGATAGGCGCGGTTTCCATCGATTCCAGGACCTCGGTCTGGAAGATGAACGCCGGTTTGAGCTTGGCGACGTTGCCGGCGTTGATCTGCGCTGCCGGGTAGTAGCGCGTCTGTTCGTAGCTGCCGTTGCTGTGCAGGAAATTGTTGCCGTCTTTGGCCGCGGCGCTGAGCTTGGCTTGCGACACCGAGATGTTCTTCGGCACGGGCGAGCCGCTGGCCGCCGTCTGACCCGTTACTTCTTGGGCGAAGGCTGCTGAACTCGCGAACAGCGCTGTGCACGCGAGTGCGGACAGCAGAGGAATCGATCGACGAATCTTGGGTGTATGGCGATGCATACGTGTCTCCTGAGGTTTGCTTGGCGTCTCTGATCCCTGAGCGAAGGTGTCCCGTTTGGCGCACCTGCGCTCAGGCGCGAGAATATAGATCAAAGCTGCAGATGCAGCCAGCTTTCCCGTTGTTTTGCGCCACCGAGCACCCGAGGACTAACCCGATGAATGCAACCCAATCCACCCCTTTGCGCAGCTGCGGCCGGATTCTGCTGCTGATGGCCTTGGCCTGCACGGCAGGACTCGTCAACGCGCAGGTCTCACCGCACCTCAGTCTGAGTGCGCAACTGCTTGTCGGCGCCCGGCAGAACGACTTCGCCCTGGTCGATCGGGTCCTGGCCCAGGGTGCGGCGCCCAACTCGCGCAATCGTTTGGGCAAGACGGCGTTGTTGATGGCCTCTGAGAAGGGCAGTTTGCCTCTGGCGCAGCGCATGTTGGACGCCGGCGCCGACGTGAACCTGGCGTCGCTCGAAGGCGTGACGCCCTTGATGGCGGCGTGCTACGGCGGCCACACTGAGCTGGTTCGGCGGCTGCTCGCCAAAGGCGCGCGCACCGACCCGCTCGACCGCATGCACAAGCCGGCCATCATCTACGCCGCGGGCCAGGGCCACGCCGATCCGATCGAGGCGCTGCTCGACGCGGGTGTGGACGTGAATGCGGTTTACGAGAATCAGCTGAGCGTCTTGATGTGGGCGGCCGGCCAGGGCCACGCCGAGGTCGTGCAACGCCTGCTGAAGCGCGGTGCACGCATCGACGCACGCGACAACCGCGGCCTGTCGGCGCACGACATGGCGCAGCGCGAAGGCCACGCCGCGGTGGTCGCTCTTTTGAAGAACTGAGTCCCGCGCCGCCTGAACCCAGGCGAGTTGTCAACAGCCGCTGAACGTCAGGCGAAGAACCGGCGCGGCCGCGCCCACCGTCGACTGCACCGCGTTGAGGTGCGCGATGAAGCGCCGGCCGTCGACGTCGACCAAGGTCAGCCAGACCGGCGCAGTGGCATCGTGCTCTGCCATGGCGTGGGCGTAGGCGTAGGCGCGCCAGTGCTCGGCGTGCTCCGGCGCGACGAAGCTGGCAAAGGCGCGCCCCAGGAGCCGCGCAACTTCCACCCTCAGCAACCTGGCGCCGGTGCAATTCGCCTGAGTGATCAGGCCTTCGCCGTTCAGGGTCAGATAGCCCACCGGGGCGGCGTCGTACAGATCGACGAAGCGGTCGCAGGTTTCTTCGAGTTCCGCGCGGACCCGCTGCAATTCGTCATTCTGGATCTCGAGCTCGAGTTGGTGGACTTGCAACTCGTGCAGCAAATCTGCGTCGCTGCGACCCGGCGCCGGGTCGTGTGGCGTGCGCACGGCGCGCAATTCGGCCAACAGCCGCAGCCGACCGCTGCGCAAGGGCTGTCGTGACGCGAGACGCCGATCCAAGAGGGCCATTTCTGCCCAGCCGGTGAGATCGAACTCGGCGCGCCGATCGGCTGCGCCCGCCGTTGACCCCTTCCGAGAACGAATTGTGCCTGCGCACAGGCGCCCTGAGGAGGACTGTGGCGCGGGCGAGACTGTGGCTGCGCTTCAGCTGGGTGCGCGTGCCAAGCCCAGGCGTTCGACGATGATGCGTTCCTTCGCGAAAGCCTCGTGGCACGCCTGAGCGTACTCGGCCGGAGCCAAATACGCGAGTTCCTGGTCGTACTTGGCGATTTCGGCGACGAACGCCGCGTCGAACATGGCGCGTTTGAACGCGCCGTGCAGCGTTTCGCGCACGGCATCCGGTAAGCCGCGCGGCCCGCCCAGGCCAAAGGGCGACATCGCGACGATGTCAAAACCCAGCTCGCGCAGCGTGGGCGCCTGCGGCCAACGCTTCGAGCGCCGCGCTGCGAACGTGGCGAGCAGGCGCAGCCGCCCCGCCTCGACGGCCGGGCCGAAGCCGGTGGAGTTGACGCCCGCCATCACCTGGCCGGCGCTGATTGCGTGCAGTTGCTCGGCGGTTCCTTTGTACGGCACGTGGATGTACTTCAGACCGCGCTGCGTGAAGAGCTCTTCGAGCACGACGTGCGGTGTCGTGCCCACGCCGTTGGTGGCGATGCTCAACTCGCCCGGTTTGCTGCGCGCGTAGGCGAACAGGTCGTCCAGGCTGCGAAACGGGCTCGTCGAGCTGACGAGAACGCCAAACGTCGTGCCGGAAATCTGAATGATCGGCGTCACGTCGCGGATCGGGTCCCACAAGACGCGCTGCGTGTGCGGGGCGCGAAAAATCGTTTGCGGCAATTGGGCGATCGTGTAGCCGTCGGGTTCGGCCTGCTGCAAGATGGGCATGGCCAGCGTGCCGCCGGCGCCGCCGCGGTTGTCGACAAGGACTTTTTGGCCGAGCGTCTGACTCGCCAGTTCGGCAAGCAGGCGCAGCGAGATGTCGGTGGCGCCGCCTGCCGGCCAGGGCACCCACAGCGTGATCGGGCGCGACGGAAAGGCAGTCGCAGCGCGCGCGCACGGCAGCCCGAGGCACGCGGCAGCGCCCGCCAGCAACTGCCTGCGCTGCAGCGTCATGCAGGGGGCCCTTTTTTCGCGAGCCCGCCGAAGCTGCGCTGCGGGTCATAACCTCGGCTCGCCAAAGTGAAGAACAGCGCCAGGCAGCCCAGCACGACCCAAGGCGCGGCGCCGGGATCCTTGCCGTAGAGAGCAAAGCGGATCCATTCGATCGCGTGCGTGAACGGGTTGCTGCGGGCGAGCCAGTAAACCCATTCGGCGCCCGACTCCTGAAGCTTCCAAAGGGGGTAAAGCGCAGTCGAGATGAAGTACATCGGGAAGATCACGAAGTTCATCGTCCCGGCAAAGTTTTCCAGCTGCTTGATGTGCACCGACAGCAACAAGCCCATGGCGCCGAGCATCAACGCGCCGCACACCAGGGCGGCCAGCGCGTGCAGTCCGGCAAGCGAAAGCACCGGCAGGGTGGTGCCGATCAGGGCCGCAACAATCACGAACGCGAGCGCCTGCAACACCGACAACAGCGCCGTCGCGCAAAGCTTGCAGAACAGCAACCAGGGCCGCGGCAGCGGCGCCGTGAGCAGCAGGCGCATCAGGCCCATCTCGCGGTCGTAGACCATCGCCAGCGACGACTGCATGCCGTTGAAGAGCAGCACCATGCCGATCAGGCCCGGCGCGATGTACACGTCATAAGGGATATAGGTGTCGTAAGGCTCGACGATGGCGATGCCGAACACGTTGCGAAACCCGGCGGCGAACACGGCGAGCCACAGCAGCGGGCGCACCAGCGCGGAAATCAGGCGCCCGGTCTGTTGCGAGAACTTGAGGAGTTCGCGCAGGACGATGGCGCGCAGGGCTTGCAAGGCGTGTCTCAATGCCGCCCCTCGCCCGACGAGGACGTCGGGTGCTCCCGCATGCAACCGTCATCCCGGCGCAAGCCAGGATCCACCACCGACGGAGGGCTGGGGCAGTGGATCCCGGCGTGCGCCGGGATGACGGGATAGGCGGGGTGGCGCGCCGGCCCGGCAGCGACCCCGTGCTTGGCGTGCCTGTTCAGGACGACCGCAGGACGTCTCATCGCGCCACCTTGCAAAGTTTCTCCGGCGCGTCGGCGCCGAGCGTGTCGAGCACATCGCTCGGGTGCATCAGGCCCTCGACGGGCGCGGTCGAGACGACACCCTGGCCGTCGCTCAGTACGAGGGGCTGGCGCAACTGGCCGTCCCAGGCGCGAAAACTCATCAAGGTGCCCTTCGAGCCGTCGAGCGGCGTCTTTGCGATGGCGTGGGCCCACGCCGCGAACGGTCCCTTCGGCGCCGCAGTCACCGCCGCAACGAGCGCCTTGCCCGCCAGCCACGCCGCCCAGTCCTGCGCCGTCATTGCGCGCTTGGTGGCCTTCGTGAAGCGGCGCACGACTTGGGGGGCGCCGTAGCGCTCGAACTGCGCGTGCCACGCCAGGGGCACGAGGCCGGCGTCGCCGACCACCGGTCGGGGCAGCACGGTGCGGTACGGCAGGCCACGCGCGAACTCGCCGTCGCTGTCGATCACCCACACCGCGTCGTAAGCGCTGCCGCCGGTCAACAACAGCGGATTCGCCAGGTCACGCTCGCGCGGATCCGCCGACAGTTTGAACGCCTTGCTCGCCACGACCTGCAACCCATAGCGCTTCAGCGATGCCTGCGCGGCGGTGGCGCGCAACGCGTCGAGCGGCGAGGCGCCGGCGAGCAACAGCACCTTGCTCCATTTGCGCGCCACGAGCGTTTGCGCGAGCGCATCGCTGCGCATGCGCTCGCTCGGAATCAGGTGGAACAGGTTCGCGCGGCAATCGTGTTGGCGCAGGCTGTCTGCCGCTTCGCTGAGGTTCAGCACGGGAATCTTGACTGCGTCGGCGACGCCGAGCGTCCACGCTGCGTTCAGGTCGGTCAGCAGGACGGCGGCGCCGGCTTTCTCTGCGGCGATGGCGGCGCTGCGCGCCGCCTCCAAGGTCGCCACCGGCTTGGTGTCGATGACGACGGCGGCGCCGGCGGACTCGAGCTCGAGCTGGTTTTCGTCGATGGCCAGGTGCAACGCATCGCCGAGCGGCCCGCCGGTGTGGCCGAGGTAGGCGCGCTCCAGGCGCGTGCGTTCCAGGCGTGCATCGTCCTGCGGCTCGAGCAGCGTCGCCTTGAGCGTGGCGCAGTGCACGCACGCCGCGCCCAGCGCCAGCCCCCACAAGACGATGCAACGCTTCATTCGCGTGTCACTCGACGATCACGACGCCATAAGGCACGCGGCCCACCGGAATGCTTTTCAGCGCCTTCGCGCCGGCAATGTCGATGACGGTCACGTCGTCGCTCAGGCCGTTCACGACGAACAGGCGCGCCTGCGCCTTGTCGAGCATCACGTTCCACGGCCGCTTGCCCACCAGCACCTGATGCGTGACCTTACGCGATGCCACGTCGATGAACGCAACGTGGTTCGCTCGGCCCAGGCCAACGAAGGCGCGCTTGCCGTCGCGCGTGATCTGTATCCCCACCGGCGTGATGTCGGCGGCGCGTGCGCCTTTGACTTCGAACTTGATGCTGGCGATCACCGAGTGGTCGGCGGTGGCGACGATGCTCACGCTCGCGTCGAGTTCGTTCGTCACCCACAGCTCCTTGCCGTCGGGCGTCAGTGCCATGCGGCGCGGGCGTTTGCCGACCTTGATGTTTTTAGTGACTTTCGCCGTCGCGGTGTCGATCACGTGAACCATGCTCGCGACTTCGGACGTGACGTAAACCGTCTTGCCGTCGGCGCTGACGATCACGCCTTCGGGTTCCTTGCCGACCTTCACCGTCTTGAGTGTCTTGCCGGTCGCCGCGTCGACGAAGGCCAGCGCGCCTTCGTCTTCATTGGACACATAGATCGTCTTCGCGTCCGGCGAGATGTCGAACGCCTCGGGCTCCTGCCCGAGCGGAATGCGGCGCAGCGACTTGGCTGTGGCCGGGTCAATGATGTCGGCCTGGTTCGAATCGGTGCACGCGACCATGATCTTGCCCTCGGGCGTGATCTGCACGTGGCGCGCGCGTTTGCACGTCGCGATCGTGCCTTTCACGGCGAGCGTGCCCAAGTCGATGAGCGTCAACGCGTTGTCTTTTTCGCTGGAGACGTAAGCCGTGCCTTGCGCCTGCGCGGCGCTCAGAGCGCAGGCGAAGACGAGGGCGATTGTCGTCGCGGAACGTGGATGCATCGATGCGTCTCCTCTGGAATGAATCGTTCAACTCGTGCGCTGGATGAAGCCCGCTTCAAGCGTTGCCTCACCGAGCGTTTGTGTCACCTCGGCCGGCGTGCCGTCGGCGAGCAGGCTGCCCTGGTGCAAGACCAGCACGCGGTCTGCGCCTTCGGCTTCTTCCACCCAGTGGGTTGCCCACAGCACGCTCACGCCGCGTTCGCGCACGTCGGCGTGCAAGGCGGCGAGCAAGTCGCGGCGCGACTTGGGGTCCAGCCCCACGGTGGCTTCGTCCATCAGCAGCACGGGCGGTTCGTGCAGGGTCGCGCGGACCAGTTCCACCTTGCGCCGGTTCCCGCCCGAGAGTTCGCGCGCCTTGCGCTGCAACTCGCCCGCAAGCCCCAGGCGCGCGCAACCGGCATCGATTCGCGCGAGCGCCAGCGCGCGCGGCAAGCCTTGCAAATTGGCCTGGAACAACAAGTTCTGGCGCACGCTCAAATCCAGGTCAAGCGAAACTTGCTGAAACACGACGCCGATGTGGCGCAACGCCTGGGTGGCCGCAGTGCGCAGCGAGTGGCCCGCGACGTCGACGCTGCCTTCGTCCGCAGCGAATAGCCCCGTCAACACCTGGAACAGCGTGGACTTGCCCGCGCCGTTGGGGCCGAGCAGCGCGACGAACTGGCCGCGCGGAACGGCGAACGACAGCGCGTTCAGCGCGATGCGTTGGCCGTAGCGTTTGGTCAGGTTGTGAATGCGCAGCATGGGCGGGGCGGATGACAACTCAGTGACAAAGCCGGAGATTCTCGCTGCTCGCGGGGCGCGCGCCGGCCAGGGAAAGTCCGGCCCCGCGCATTTGGCGATTTTCATGAGCGGCGGACCTTACCCCTGCGGCTTCTTCGGCTTGCGATAGCTCCACCACGGCAGGACCGAACGCAGCGAAAGCACCTCGCCGCAGCGCTGCGCCGCGTAACCGGGAAGCGCGTTCAGCGCGCCGCGCCAGGCCGGGCTGCCCAGCAACTCCAGAAGGGTGCGAATGTGCGCTTGCTCGAGCGTCTGGCGCAGCATGACGAGGAAATACTGCTCCTGCGCGAGTGCCACGAAGCCCAGGCCAGACGCACGCGCCGCGGCTTCGATGCCGAACGCCGCGTCGGCGCTGCCGCTGGCGACGGCTTGCGCGACTGCGCGGTGCGAAGATTCGCCACGCTCGAAGCCTTCGATGCGCTGCGGCTCGATTTTCTGCGCCGCGAGAAGCTCCTCGAGCACGACGCGCGTGCCCGCGCCACGCTGGCGATTCGCGAAACGCACGCCCGGGCGCAGCAGGTCAGCAAGCGTGGCGAGTTGCATCGGGTTCCCCGCAGCGACGATCAAGCCCTGAGTGCGCTGCGCAAAGCTCACGAGCTTGTGCACGCCGGGTTTGAGCAGGGTGCGGTACACCTTGGCGGTGGGCGAGCGACGCGGCGAGTCGACGAGCGCGTGAAACCCGGCGACCTGGCAGCGCCCATCGTTCAGCGCAGCGAGCGCGTCGACGCTTCCGGTGAATTGAATGTCCAGATGCAAGCGGTGCTGCGCTTGCGCAACGCCGCGCAGCAAGGGCAGGGCGTCGTCGTGGCTGGCGACGATGGGGATCACGCCGGCACTCGCATCGAAAGCGATTGCAAATGCCTGCTCGAGTTCGCTGCGCAGGGCCTCGATCTGCGGCGCTGCGCGCGCTTGTGCGCGGCGTTCCGCCCAGAGCAGTTTCTCGCCGAAGGGCGCGAGCTGCGCGGCGTGACCCTTAGACCAGGTGACGAGCGCCTGCCCGAGTTCGATTTCCCAGCGTTTCATTTCGCCCCAGGTGTGGCGATACGACAGGCCCAGAGCGCGTGCCGCGGCGCTGATCGAGCCGTGGTCGTGCACTGCGGCGAGCAATGCCATCAAGGGGTGGTGCAGGTCGGCGGCGCCTGCGCGCGCTGCCCCAAGCGTGTAAGTGAGGTGGACCTTATGCATGCGGCTTCATATCGGTAGCCCGCGCCTTCGCGCCGAGAATCCCCCGAGTATGAAAGATGTTGCTGAATGAATGGCTTCGGCGCGAGCGCGCTCGCCGCCCTCGATTTGATCAGGGAGGCTGACCTCGTGCTGTGGCGCACCGTCGCGCTCTCGCTCTCCGTGAGCGGCAGCGCCTGTGCATTGGGCGCCTTGTTCGGCCTGCCGCTTGGCGCCTGGCTTGCGGTGGCGCGCTTTCCCGGGCATCGCCTCGCGGTGCTGGCGATCAACACCTTGCTGGCCCTGCCCTCGGTCGTCGTCGGCCTGGTTGTCTACTTGCTGTTGTCGCGCAGCGGGCCGCTCGGCAGCTGGGGCATCTTGTTCACGCCGAGCGCCATGGTGGTCGCGCAGACGATTCTCGTGCTGCCCGTAATCGCCGCGCTGACGCGCCAATTGGTCGGCGATGCACTGCGGGACGGCGGTGATCAGCTGCGGTCGATGGGCGCGGGCCCGCTCACCTGTGCGCTGCTGATGCTGTTGCACGATCGCTGGGCCGTGCTCACGGTGCTCATCGCCGCGTTTGGCCGCGCCATCGCTGAAGTGGGCGCGGTGATGGTGGTGGGCGGCAACATCGACGGCGTGACGCGCGTCATGACGACGGCGATCGCGCTGGAGACGAGCAAGGGCGACTTGCCGCTCGCGCTGGCGCTGGGCATCGTGTTGTTGCTCGTGGTGGGCGTCGTCAACTTCCTGGTCGGGCTGACGCAGCGCGGCCACGGCTCGGCCCTGGCGGGCGTGCGGTGAGCGCACTGCCGATTGCCGTGAGCGAAACGCCGTTGCTGAGCCTGCACGAGGTGTCGGTGCGTTTCGGCGCAGTGCAGGCGCTGCGGCGCGTCTCGCTCGAGGTGCGCCGCGGCGAGTTCGTCGCCCTCGTCGGCGCCAACGGCTCAGGCAAGACGACGCTGTTGCGCGCCTTGCACGGCATGCTCGCGCTGCAGGGCACGCGGCGCGTCGCCGACGCGCCTGCGACGCAGGCCATGGTGTACCAGCGGCCGTTCATGCTGGGCGCGAGTGCAGTCAACAATTTGCGTCTCGCGCTGTGGCTTTCCGGTGCGCCGCGCGCGACGTGGTCGGCGAGTTGCGAGCGTGCACTGCGCCGCGTCGGCCTGCAAGAGTGCGCGGACCGCCCTGCGCGCGCGCTGTCGGGGGGCCAGCAGCAACGCCTGGCGCTCGCGCGCGCCTGGGCGGTGCAGCCGGCAGTGTTGTTTCTCGATGAGCCCACGGCGAGCCTCGACCCGACGGCAAAGAAGGAAGTCGAGGCGCTGCTTGCCGGCTTCGCCGCCGAGGGCATGACGCTTGTGATGAGCACCCACAACCTGGGCCAGGCCAAGCGCCTGGCGAGCCGGGTGATCTACCTCGACGAGGGGGAAATTCGCGTGGACTTGCCCGTCGCGAAGTTTTTCGGCGAAGGCCTGGAAGGCCGCGCCCACTTGTTTGTCAAAGGAGAAATGGCATGGAAACTCGATTGATCGGAACTCTCGACTCGCGACATGGTGCGGCGCAGTCCAAGGCACCACCGGGCGGACTTGGCCGCGCGCTCCTTGGCGCCGTGGTGCTTGTGGCAGGGTGGTGCGCTGCGGCGAGTGCCATGGCTCAAGACAGATTCATCGTCATGGCCTCGACGACGAGCACCGAGCAGTCAGGCCTCTTTGCCCACCTGCTGCCGGCGTACAAGAAGGCCACCGGAGTCGATGCGCGTGTCGTCGCTCTGGGCACCGGCCAGGCGCTCGACATGGGCCGGCGCGGCGACGCCGACGTGCTGTTCGTGCACGATCAGGTGGCCGAAGAGAAATTCGTCGCCGACGGCTTTGGCCTGGCGCGCCGCGCCGTGATGTACAACGACTTCGTCATCGTCGGCCCGAAGGCTGATCCTGCCGGTACGAAGGGCCAGGACGTCGTCGAGGGCTTGAAGAAGCTCGCCCAGTCGAGCGCATCCTTTGTCTCGCGCGGCGACAAAAGCGGCACGCACGCCGCCGAACTGCGCTACTGGAAGGCCGCCGGCGTCGAGGCGCCGGCGGGCAAAGTGGCGGGCTACAAGGAATGCGGCTGCGGCATGGGCCCGGCGCTGAACATCGCCTCGAGCACGCTGGCCTACGCGCTCACCGACCGCGGCACATGGCTGTCGTTCAAGAACCGCGGTGAGCTGACGATCCTGGTGGAGGGCGACAAACGGCTGTTCAATCAGTACGGCGTGATCGTCGTCAATCCGGCCAAGCACCCGCATGTGAAGAAGGAACTGGCGCAAGGCTTTGCCGACTGGATCGTTTCTGCCGATGGCCAGGCGGCGATCGCGGGCTACAAGATCAACGGCGAGCAGTTGTTCTTTCCGAATGCCGGAAGGTGAATGCGCGTCATTTGTCGACTAGGGGTTTGCCCGCCCTGGGCAGCCCTCGGACTTACCCGAACAATGCTGCCACCGCCGCGCTGCCGCGCGGGGCCAGACCACCAAGGAGAACCCCGTGAATGTGTCGATATCACTGACGGTCAATGACAGGGCCGTGACGGCCAGCGTCGACCCGCGAACGCTGCTCGTGCAGCTGATCCGCGAACAACTGCAACTCACCGGCACGCACGTCGGCTGCGACACCGCGCAGTGCGGCGCGTGCACCGTGCACCTGAACGGCCGCGCCGTGAAGGCGTGTTCCATGCTCGCCGTGCAGGCGCAAGGCGGCAAGGTGACGACGATCGAAGGCCTGGCGACTGACGGCGAACTGCACCCGATGCAGGCGGCCTTCCGCGAATGCCACGGCCTGCAATGCGGCTTCTGCACGCCGGGCATGGTGATGTCGGCAGTGCAACTGCTCAAGGACAACCCGAAAGCCAGCGAGCAAGACATCCGCGACGGCCTGGAAGGCAACATCTGCCGCTGCACGGGTTACCACAACATCGTCAAGTCGATCCAGCTTTGCCAGAGCGGCAAAGTCGGCGCGTCGGCGTAAGGAGAGCGAAATGACTGACATGTCGAACTCCCCCATCGGCAAGCCGATGCAACGCCGCGAGGACTATCGTTTCCTCACCGGTGCAGGCCAGTACACGGACGACGTGGTGCTGCCGCACCAGACCTACGCCGCCTTCGTTCGTTCGCCGTACGCGCACGCCAAGATCCGCTCGGTCAACATCACGAAGGCCCTGGCTGCACCGGGCGTCGTGAAGATCTTCACCGGCGCCGACTTGGCCGCCGCCAAGGTCGGCGGCCTGCCTTGCGGCTGGCTGATTCACAGCAAGGACGGCACGCCGATGAAGGAGCCGGCGCACCCGGTGATCGCTCACGACAAGGTGCGCCATGTCGGCGACCAGGTCGCACTCGTGATCGCCGAGACCGCATGGCAGGCGAAAGACGCGGTCGAACTCATCGAAGTCGATTACCAGGAACTGCCGGCGGTGATCGACACCGGCAGCGCCGACAAAGCCACCACCCTGGTCCACGACGATGTGCCGAATAACACGTGTTACGACTGGGGCCACGGCAACAAGGACGCAGTCGACGCAGCCTTCAAGGTCGCCGCCAAGGTGAGCACGCTGGAATTCATCAACAACCGCCTCGTGCCGAACGCGATGGAGCCGCGCGCGGTGAACGCCGGCTACACGAAACACGACGACAGCTACACGCTTTACGTCGCGAACCAGAACCCGCACGTCGAGCGCTTGCTGATGTGCGCCTTCGTGCTGGGCCTGCCCGAATCGAAAGTGCGCGTCATCGCGCCCGATGTGGGCGGCGGTTTCGGCTCGAAGATCTTCCTCTATCCCGAAGATGTGGCGCTGGTCTGGGCGAGCAAACGCGTCGGGCGCCCGATCAAGTGGACCGCAGATCGCAGCGAATCGTTCATGACCGACGCGCACGGCCGGGATCACGCGACGAAGGTCGAACTCGCGATGGACGCAAATGGCATGTTCCTTGCGCTGCGCGTGAAGACGATTGCCAACATGGGCGCCTATTTGTCGACGTTTGCATCGAGCGTGCCGACGATTCTTTACGCAACGCTGCTTGCCGGCCAATACAAGACGCCGGCGATCTACGCCGAGGTGAAAGCCGTGTTCACGAACACGTCGCCGGTGGACGCGTACCGCGGCGCGGGCCGGCCCGAGGCGACGTATGTGGTTGAGCGCATCGTCGAGCAGGCGGCGCGTGACATGAAAATGGACCCGACGGCGATTCGCCGCCAGAACTTCATCACCGAGTTCCCCTACGCCACGCCGGTCGGTCTGACCTATGACACCGGCAACTACGCGGCGCACCTCGACAAGGCGATCAAACTCGCCGACGTGGCGGGTTATGCGGCACGCAAGTCAGCGACCGAAGCCAAGGGCTTGAAGCGTGGCATCGGCTACAGCTGCTACATCGAAGCGTGCGGCATCGCGCCGAGCAATATCGCCGGGGCCCTCGGCGCGCGCGCCGGTCTGTTCGAGGCCGGCGAAGTGCGCGTGCACCCCACCGGCACGGTGACGATCTTCACCGGCTCGCACAGCCACGGCCAGGGCCATGAGACGACGTTCGCGCAAGTCGTTGCGGCGAAGCTCGGCATCCCCGTGGAGAACGTCGAGATCGTGCACGGCGACACCGGGCGCATTCCGTTCGGCATGGGCACCTACGGCAGCCGCTCCTTGAGCGTGGGCGGAACGGCGATCGTGAAAGCGGTCGACAAGGTCATCGCCAAAGGCAAGAAGATCGCTGCGCACTTGCTGGAAGCGGCCGACACCGACATCGAGTTCGAGAACGGCGAGTTCAAGGTGAAGGGCACCGACAAGAAGGTGCCGTTCGGCTCGGTCGCGCTCACGGCGTACGTGCCGCACAACTACCCGCTCGACAAGCTCGAGCCGGGTCTGAACGAAAACGCGTTCTACGACCCGACCAACTTCACGTATCCCGCAGGCACGTACATCTGCGAAGTCGAAGTCGATACCGAAACCGGGCGCACCCGCGTCGACCGCTTCACCGCGGTCGACGACTTCGGCAACATCGTGAATCCGATGATCGTCTCGGGCCAAGTGCACGGCGGCCTGGCGCAGGGCCTGGGCCAGGCGATGGTCGAAGGCTGCCAGTACGACAAGAAGACGGGTCAGCTGCTCACCGCGTCCTACATGGACTACACGATGCCGCGTGCCGATGACCTGCCCAGCTTCACCGTGGACACGACGAACACACCGTGCACGCACAATCCGCTGGGTGTGAAAGGCTGCGGTGAGGCGGGTGCGATCGGCTCGCCGCCGGCCTTCATGAACGCGCTGACCGACGCGCTGGGCGTCAAGGACCTGGCGATGCCGGCAACGGCCGAGCGCGTCTGGCGCGCTGCAAACAACATGGCTTGAGGAGGAACACACATGTACAGCTTCGATTACCAACGGCCCGCCAGCACGGCAGCGGCGGCGGCGGCGTTCAGCGGCGATGCGCGTTATCTCGCCGGAGGACAAAGCCTTGTGCAGGCGATGAAACTGCGCCTGTCGCAAAGTGAACGCCTCGTCGACCTCGGCGGCATCGCCGAGCTGAAGAGCATTCGCATCGACGGCGGCAACGTCGTGATCGGTGCGATGGTCACGCATTCGAACGTCGCGAACTCGGCCGACGTGAAGCGTGCGTTGCCGGCGCTCGCCGAACTCGCGGCAGGAATCGGCGACCCGATGGTGCGCAACATGGGCACCATCGGCGGCTCGATTGCAAACGCCGACCCGGCAGCGGATTACCCGGCCGCCGTGCTGGGCCTGGGCGCGACGATCCACACGAATCAGCGCACGATTTCGGGCGACAGCTTTTTTACCGGACTGTTCGAGACGGCGCTGAAGGCCGGCGAGATCATCACCGCGGTGAGTTTCCCGACCGGCGCGAAGGCCGCGTACATCAAGTTCAAGCAGCCGGCGTCGCGCTTCGCGCTGGTGGGCGTGTTGGTGAGCCAGGGTGCGGGCGGCGTTCGCGTCGCCGTGACGGGCGCCAAGAGCGCCGTGTTCCGCTGCAAGCCGATTGAAGACGCGCTCGCCAAGAGCTTCACCGCCGCCGCGGCGAAAGGCGTGAAGGTCGGGACCGAGGGCGTCAACGGCGATTTGCACGGCACGCCGGCGTATCGCGCGGCAATGATCAGCGTCATGGCGTCGCGCGCCGTTGCTGCGGCGCTCGCACGCTGATTCGAAGCCCGAGCGGCGAGCGGACGCAAGTGTCATCCCGGCGAAAGCCGGGATCCACCGTTGAATCGTCTCGTGGATGACGTGGTGCACTGGCGGAAGCTGGAGTGGGCCGCTGCGCCATTCAAGCCCCTGAGAATAAAGGCCTTGCCATGACGGCGCCGCAATTGAACCTCCCCACCAGCGTCGACGCAGTCATCGCGCTGCTCGCAGCGGAAAACTACCTCTGCGACCGGCGCTTGGCCACCGCGCTGTTCCTGAGCCTGAAGCTCGGCCGCCCGCTGTTCCTCGAAGGCGAGCCCGGAGTCGGCAAGACGGAACTCGCGAAGACGCTCGCCGCCGGCCTGTCCACGCTGCTGCTGCGCGTGCAGTGTTACGAAGGCCTGGACATCGCGCAGACCGCGTACGAGTGGAACGTCGCGCGCCAGATGGTCGAGATTCGCCTGGCCGAAGCCGCGCACACTGTCGCCGACGCGGCCGAGCGCGAGCGCCTCACGCACAACCTCTACTCGCGCTCCATGCTCATCGAGCGGCCGCTGCTGAAAGCGCTGACGCAAGAGCGCTCGCCCGTGCTGCTCATCGACGAACTGGACCGCGCCGACGAGCCGTTCGACGCCTTTTTGCTCGAAGTGTTGGCCGAAAACCAGATCACGATTCCCGAACTCGGCGTGATCAAGGCGACTGCGCCGCCGATCACGATCATCACGAGCAACCGCACGCGCGAGATTCACGACGCGCTGAAGCGCCGCTGCCTGTACCACTGGGTCGAGTTCCCCGACGTCGAGCGCGAGCTCGACATCGTGAGGCGCAAAGCTCCTGGGGCGAACGAGCGGCTTTACCGCCAGGTCGTGGAGTTCGTGCAGCGCATGCGCACGCTGGACCTGTTCAAGGCGCCCGGCGTGGCCGAGACGATCGACTGGACGAACGCGCTCGTCGCACTCAACGCGATGCGTCTCGATCCCGCCACCGTTCACGACACTCTTGGTGTGCTGCTCAAGTACCAGGACGACATCGCCAAGCTGCAAAGCGGCGACACGGCGAAGTTGCTTGACGAGTTGCGGGCCCGGGCGCTGTTGGAATGAGATTTCTGCCGGGGCCGGGGCTGCGCGGTGTTGATTCGCTGCACGGTGCGGTACGACGGTCTGCGCGGCAGCGCCGGCGTGGGGCCGGCGGCGACGGGCTGAACTTTAGGCCGGCCCTGAACGGGCCGACCTCCAAGTTCTATATGCCCGTCACCACCGGCCCCACGCCGGCGCTGCTGGCCACGGTGTGCTGTTCGCGCGAAGGGTTGATGCCGTGCGTGGTGCACCACGGTGGCCGTTGGGCCGAGGGTGGGCCGGCCGCAGCGGGCATGAAGAACCCGGAGGTCGGCCCGTTCAGGGCCGGCCCAAGGTTCAGCCCGCTGCGGCTGGCCCGCCCACGGCCCAGCAGTGCACACCGCTGCAAAGTCATCGCGACGTTCTTCTCGCGCGTACTGCGCAACGCAGGCTTGGCCGTGGGGCTGGACCGGGTGCTGGCGCGGCAGCGCCGGCGTGGGGCCGGCGGCGACGGGCTGAACTTTAGGCCGGCCCTGAACGGGCCGACCTCCAAGTTCTTTATGCCCGTCACCACCGGCCCCACGCCGGCGCTGCTGGCCACGGTGTGCTGTTCGCGCGAAGGGTTGATGCCGTGTGTGGTGCACCACGGTGGCCGTTGGGCCGAGGGTGGGCCGGCCGCAGCGGGCATGAAGAACCCGGAGGTCGGCCCGTTCAGGGCCGGCCCAGGGTTCAGCCCGCTTCGGCCGGCTCGCCCTCGGCCCAGCGGCGCACATCGCATCGATACGAAGTTCGGTGCCCTCGCCCTCAACGCAGCCGCGCACATCGACGCAGGCAAGGCGTAACGCCCGGCAAATGCTCGCCGACAACATCGTCCACTTCTCGCGCGTGCTGCGCAACGCAGGCTTGGCGGTGGGGCCGGACCGGGTGCTCGCCAGCATTGCCGCGGTCGAGGCGATCGGGCTGGATCGGCGCGAAGACGTTCGCGCAGCGCTCGCTGCGGTGATGCTCGAGCGCCATGAACAGCAGGTGCTGTTCGACGCTGCATTCGACGCCTTTTTTCGTGACCCGAAATTGCTCGAACAGATGATGCTGCTGCTCCTGCCGAAAATCACCGGGCGCGGCGAAAAGATTCGCCCACCGCGCGCGAATCGGCTCGCCGAAGCGCTGGCCGCGCCACCGAAAGCCGCACCACCCAACCCCGCCAACAACACCGCAAAGGAGGAGATTCAGTTCGAAACGCAGTTCAGCTTTTCGGAACGCGAACGCCTGCAGCAGGCGGACTTCGAATCGATGACGACCGCCGAATACGAGTTTGCGAAGAAGCTCGCCGAGCGCGCGCCGCTGCCGGTGCAGCCCGTGCAACGGCGGCGTCATGAAACCGGCGCGCGCGGCGCGCTCGACCTGCGGCGCACGCTGCAGCGCATGGCGCGCCAGCCCGAGACGCTGACGCCCGCCTTCACCCGACCGCGCAGCGAGTTGCCGCCGCTCGTCGTGCTGCTCGACATCTCGGGTTCGATGGAGCGCTACTCGCGCCTGTTCCTGCATTACGTGCACGGCTTGACGCGGCGCTACCTGCGGGTGCACACCTTCACCTTCGGGACGCGCTTGACGAACATCACGCGCTGTCTGAAGCACCGCGACCCCGACGTCGCGCTGAAGATGGCCGATGCGCAGGTGCTCGACTGGAAGGGCGGTACCCGCATCGCGAGCAGCCTGGAAGAATTCAACCGGCGCTGGGCACGGCGCGTGCTGGGCGCGAACGCCGCGGTGCTGCTCGTCACCGACGGCCTGGAGCGCGAAGACGGCGGCCATCTCGACGCGGCCGCGGCGCAGCTGCACCGGTCTGCGCACGAAGTCGTGTGGCTGAATCCGCTGCTGCGCTTCGACGGTTTCGAGCCGCGCGCCGCGGGAGTGAAAACGCTTCTCGCGCACGTCGACCGGTTTTTGCCGGTGCACAACCTCGCGAGCCTGGCCGATCTGGGCCGGGCGCTGCGCAGCGCCCCACAGAGCGCCCAAGCAGGCACAATTCACCGGAGGGTGACGGGAGCTGGCGATGGACAGTCTTGACTTGCAAGTGTTGACCCAGGCGCGCGACTGGCGCGCCGCAGGCCGCGGCGTGTGGCTCGTGACGGTGATCGAAACCTGGGGCTCGGCGCCGCGCCCGCCCGGGGCGCTGCTCGCGATGTGCGACGACGGGCAGGTTGCGGGCTCGGTCTCGGGCGGCTGCGTCGAAGACGACTTGATCGAGCGCGTGCGCCACGGCGAACGTGTCGCCAAGCCTTCGCTCGTGACCTACGGCGTGACGAAAGAAGAGGCCGCGCGCTTTGGCCTGCCGTGCGGCGGCAATCTGCGCCTCGTGCAGGAGCCGCTCGGCGACACGGCGTGGATCACGGAGGTCCTGGAGCGCACCGCGCGTCATGAACTTGTGGCACGGCGGCTGGACCTGGACACCGGGGCAGTGCGCATTGAGCCCGCGTCGCGCGGCGAGGCGTTCGCCTTCGACGGCAGAACCTTGCGCGCGCTGTTCGGCCCGCGCTGGCGTCTGCTCATCATCGGCGCGGGGCAACTCTCGCGCGCCGTGGCGCAGATGGCGCTCGCGCTGGACTTCGAAGTGATTTGCTGCGACCCGCGCGAGGAATACCACCTGACGTGGGACATCCTTGGCACGACATTCAGCAAATCCATGCCCGACGACCTGGTGCTGGAACTGCAACTCGACCCGCACAGCGCCGTGATCGCCGTGACGCACGACCCCAAGCTCGACGACATGGTGCTGCTCGAGGCGCTCAAGTCGCCGGCGTTTTACGTCGGGGCCCTCGGCTCGCGTGGTAACACGGCCAAGCGCAAGGAACGCCTCGCGATGTTCGATTTGTCGGCAGCTGAAATCGGCCGCCTGCACGGCCCAATCGGGCTGGATCTGGGCAGCAAGACGCCTGCTGAGATCGCTGTGTCCATCGTCGCCGAGATCGTTGCGGTGAAGAACGGCGTGACCCTGACGCAGAAGAAAGAAGGGTCATCGATGCCCGAGTCGACGGGTGTCTGCGCGCGCGGGTAGCGGCGCCAAACTGGGTGAAGTGCAATGAACCATTTTATTTTTCAAACACTCTTGGCCATTGCGCTGGCCACTGCCTCGCTCGCCGGCGCGCAAACGCCCCCCGGCAAACCGATTCGACTCATCTGCCCATTCCCTCCGGCCGGCGCGGTGGACATCGCATCGCGCGCGATCGCGAGCGAACTCTCGAAGAACCTCGGGCAAAGCGTCAGCGTCGAGAACCGGCCCGGAGCCGGCGGCAACATCGGCGGTGTCGAAGCGGCACGCTCGGCACCCGACGGCACTACGCTGTTCATGACGACGAGTGGCATCAACGCGATCAACCCCGCGCTCTACGCGAAGATGCCGTTCGACCCGATCAAGGACCTGGCACCTGTCGTCGCCCTGGTGTCGCTCTCGAATGTGCTGGTTGTGCACCCGTCAGTCAAGGCGAACTCGCTCGCCGACGTGATTGCGTTGGCCAAGGCCGATCCGGGCAAGATGACTTACGCGTCGTCGGGCAGCGGAACGAGCATCCACATGTCGGCCGAGATGTTCAAGCACATGGCCAAGGTCGACATCGTGCACATCCCGTACAAGGGCAGCGCACCGGCGGTGACGGATCTGCTGGGCGGCCAGGTGATGATGATGTTCGACAACATTCCCTCGGCCTTGCCGCACATCAAGGCCGGCAAGCTGCGCGCGCTGGCCGTGACCGGCGCCAAGCGCGACCCGCTGCTGCCCGACGTGCCCACCGTCGCCGAAGCGGGTGTTCCGGGCTACGAGTCGGGCGTGTGGTTCGGCCTCGCCGTTCCCGCGGCGACGCCCAAGGAAGACATCGCGCGCATCAACGACGCCGCAGTCAAGGGAACGAAGTCGCCGGATTTCATCAAGCGCATGAGTGAACTCGGCTACAGCATCATCGGCAGCACGCCCGAGCAGATGGCGGAGATGAACAAGGTGGAAGCGGCGCGCTGGGGGCCGATCGTCAAGGCCTCAGGCGCCAAGGCTGACTGAGCCGCTGACCGCTGCTCAACGCGGCGCCGAAGCTGCGGGTGCCGCGCTCGGCAACACCACTCCCGGGCCGAGCGGAATGTCGGGTGTGTCGGTGATCGCACGCACGAAGTAGCGCGTGTCACCAAAGCAGCTCGTGGGCAGTCCGACCTTTTCGTCGTAGTGCAGGCTCACGCGTTTGCCCATCGCCTGGCTGATCTTCTGCGCCACCGCGTCGTCGTGCACCGTGAAGTAGAACTTTTCCACCGTCGTTCCGGGCAGCGAGACGAGCGCCAGTTCGCCCTCCCAGGTCTTGCAGATCCAGCCCTTGTGCGAGAACTTCTGCACCCAGCCCGCGCGTTCGCCGCTCGAGTAGCTCCAGTAGAGAACGAAGGCGACGTAACCGGCCAACAGCGCTGCAAGCGCAATCAGGAAGACGATCAGACTTTTCAGCATGGAGATTCCGTTGCGTTGGCCGTGGGTGGGAGCGCAATCGTCGCACAGGCGCCGCGGCCGGCCGTCCCGGAATTCGCCGACGTGCGGGAGGCGCGATGATAGCGGCCATGACGCCTTCACCCGACCCGCTGACTTTGCTCCCGGATCCCTCGCGCCAAGGCCAGGCGGCGCCGGCGATCGGGCGATTTCTCGAGCGGCTCGACGACGCTCTGGCGAGCACCACATTCGTCAAACTGACGTGCGCCAAACCCGACGGCACAGATGCGCAATTGCTGCGGCTCACGGTGCGCCCGGTTCTGCTGCGCGGCGCGGCGCAGCTGTCGTTCGTCTATCACTTCAAAACCAAGGACGTGACGAAGAACTTTTCGATCGAGCAAGGTCGGCATGAGATTTCCCCGCTGCTGGGCGCTTCGTTTCGCAACGCGCACCTGGCCACCACCACGCACAGCGTCGAGCTGGCGATCAGCAAGCGCGGTCAATGCACCCTGCGCGAACAAGCCGCCGCACCCGCTGCGCCGGCAACACTCGCGCACGACCGGGTGAAGCGGCGCTTTGTCGACGCCGATCGGCCGTTTCTCACGGCGCTGGGGGTCACCGACAGCCAGGGCAAGCTGGTTCCCGCGATGTCGCGCAAATTCCGGCAAATCGACAAGTTCGTCGAAGTCTTTGCGACGGCGTTCGCCGGCTCGACGCTGGCGCAGGCGCGCACGCTTCGGGTCATGGACTTCGGCTCGGGCAAGGGCTACCTTACGTTTGCCGTTCACGACCACTTGCGCCACGCGCTGGGGGTCGATGCGCAGGTCACAGGCGTCGAATTGCGCCAGGACATGGTCGATCTGTGCGCCGGCGCTGCGGCGCGCCTGGGCCTCACCGGCTTGAACTTCGAGCAAGGCGACGTGACGACGTACGCGCCCCAGCCAATCGACGTGATGATCGCGCTGCACGCCTGCGACACCGCGACCGACCATGCGATCCACCTTGGCGTGCAGGCCGGCGCGGCGATCATTCTGTGTGCGCCGTGCTGCCACAAGGAGCTGCGCCCGCAACTCCTCTCCCCGCACCCGATTCGCGCCATCCTGCAGCACGGCGTGCACCTGGGCCAGGAGGCGGAGATGGTGACCGACAGCCTGCGCGCGCTGCTGCTCGAGGCCTGCGGCTACGCAACCCAGGTGTTCGAGTTTGTCGCGCTCGAACACACGAGCAAGAACAAGATGATCCTCGCCGTGAAGCGGCCTCACCCGGAGCCGCCTGCGGTGGCGCTGCGTCAAGTGAACGAGGTCAAATCCTTTTACGGCGTTGCCGAACAGCGCCTGGAGCGCTTGCTCGCGGCGCGCCTGTCCGCCGCTTGATTCCCTTGTCTCGGCAGAACGAGACTCGGCTCGGCAGGCAAATCAATAGACGACGCTGGCCTGGCGCAGCGCCGGGATTGCGGCGCCGCCGCCGAGCAGCACTTGCGTGGCAAGTTGGTAGTACGCCGACGCTTCGTCGCTGAGGTGCGCCGTGAGTTTGGCGTCGTCCGTGCTCGGCGCGCCGGTGCGCGCGTCGACAACTTTCACGCCGCGCTTGGGCGAGAGCTCGACAACGCGCCCGTCTTGCATGTAACCCACGGTCAGGTAGTTCGACATGAAGGCACGCTGGTGAAGTTGCCCTTCGGTGAGGATGTCGTGCCCGAAAAAGCGCGAAACGTAGCTCACGTCGAGCAGGGCCAGCACGGTGGGCGCGACGTCGATTTGCGAGGCGAGCGTGTCAATGTGGCGCGGCGCAATGATTCCCGGCGCATAGACGATCAGCGGAATGCGGTAGTTTTCCGGCGGCAGATTCGTGCGGCCCCGGCCGTTGGATGTGTGGTCGGCAACAAACACGAACACGGTGTCGGCAAACCACGGACGCGTTGCCGCCAGGCGCACGAACTCGCCGATCGCCCAATCGGTGTATTTGACGGCGCCGTCGCGGCCGGTGCCTGAGGGGATGTCGATTCGCCCCGCGGGGTAGGTGAACGGCCGGTGGTTCGTCGTCGTCATCACATGCGCGAACACCTTGGTGCCTTTGGCCGCGCGCGCATCGATTTCGCGCAGCGTGAGCTTGAACAGGTCTTCGTCGGCAACGCCCCAGATCGTTTCGTGCGAGATGTCCTTCGAGGCGATCGCACTGCGGTCGATCACGGTGTAGCCGTTGCCACCGAAGAAGTCGCGCATGTTGTCGAAGCGGCTGTAGCCGCCGTAGACGTAAAGCGGCTCGTAGCCCTGCTCCTTGAACACGCCGCCGAAGGTCTGAAACCCCTTGTTGTTCGCGCGCATCGGCACGGCGTGGCCGGGGGTGGGCGGGATCGACAGCGTCAACGCTTCCAGGCCGCGCACGGTGCGCAGTCCGGTCGCGTAGACGTTCGTGAACATCATTCCGGCGTGCGCCAAGCGGTCCAGATTCGGCGTCAGGCCGGGTTTGCCGCCGAACGATTCGACGAAGTCGCTGCCCAGGCTTTCGATCGAGACCATCACGACGTTGTGGGGCTTGGACGCATTCCCGCTGCCGACCTGGCGTTCCAAGGGATGGCTGCTGCCGGTGAACTGGGCGTTGGAGCGTGCTTCAGAGAATTCTTCGCGCACCTGCAGGTTCGCCTGGCCCGGCGCGAGGATGCGATAGAACTTCTGGAAGTCGAGGTCGTTGCTGCGATAGGCGCGCATGAACTCATAGGCGCCGTTGCCGGCGAGCTCGCGGCCCGCGGCGCTGGCAATCGCTTCACGCGGCGTGTCGCCGACGCCGAAGAACACCGCCACGGGAAGCGCGACAAGAATGAGCGTTGCGCCGACTCTTTGGCGCCAGGTTCCGCCGGACCCTGACGCACTGCGCCAGACGGGCTTGCGCAACACGAACACGATGAACGCGGCGACGAGACCGATTCCCGAAAGAATCATGGCCACCGGGTACGACTCCTGGACATTGCCGATGACTTCGCGCGTGTAAATCAGGTAGTCGACGGCGATGAAGTTGAAGCGCGACGCAAACTCGTTCCAGAACACGCCTTCGGCGACTCCCGTGAACAGCATTGCGGCGAGCGTGGTCACGAGCAGCGCCGTGGCAACGATCGCGTGGCCGCGCCGGCCGCGTGCCGAATCCGTCCACACCAGCGCAAGCAGGGCGAAGGGCACCAGCACATAGGCGAGGGCGGCAGCGTCATAGAGTGCGCCGGTGGCAAACACTTCGGCGTAACCCCAGAGCGGTAGCGCGACGCTTGCCAGCCCCTCAAACGCGAGCAGGCCCGCCCGAACGCAGCTATTCAAGACCAGGAACAGGCCGCCAAGCCAAAGAAGAAATGTGTAGCGTGCGGGGAAAAGTCGATTCATCAGAGTCTTGCGAAGCCAGGGTTCCCGATTCGGGCAAGTCCCTATTGTCGCGGATCGCCTCCTTGACCTCTGTTAAAGGGTGTTCACGAGGTGACCGCCGTCCACCGGGATGACGGCGCCGGTCATGTAACTCGACGCGCCGCTGGCGAGCAGCAGCAAGGGGCCGTCGAGCTCGCTGAGCGCGCCGGTGCGCCGCTGCGGGATTCGCGCGACGATCGCCTGCCCGGCAGGCGAGGCGAGCATCTCGCGGTTGAGTTCGGTGACGAAGTAGCCGGGCGCGAGCGCGTTCACGCGAATCCCGTGCTCGGCCCATTCGAGCGCCAGCGCCTTCGTCATCTGCACGACGCCGGCCTTGGTCGTGGCGTAGGCCAGCACGCCGGCGCGCACGCGCAGCCCAACGATCGAGGCGATGTTGACGATGGCGCCGCCGCGGCGCGCGCTCACCATCGCGCGTGCCGTCGCCTGCGCCATGCGCATCACGCCGCTGAGGTTGACGTTGAGCATCTCGAGCCAGTCGGCTTCGTTCGTCTCCAGCGCCGGCGCGCGCAACACAATGCCGGCGTTGTTCACGAGCACGTCGGGAACGCCAAGCGTGGCGACGATCTCCTGCATCGTCGCCGCAACGCTTGCCGCGGAGCCCACGTCCACGTGCAAGGCGGTGCACGCGCCGCTGCGCTGCAGCTCGTCATTGAGTTGTGCGGCCAATGTGCGCCCCAGTTCGGCGCGCCGCCCGAGCATCGCCACGCGTGCGCCTTGGGCGGCGAGCACTTTCGCGAAGTGCAGGCCCAGGCCGCTGAATGCGCCTGTGACGATGGCCGTTTGGCCGGTCAGATCGAACTGCGTTTTCATGGCTGAGCCTTGACTTTCATGCTGCGTTGCACCTGCGCCCACAGGCTGCGGCACTCCTGATCGAACGCTGTATCGAGCTTCGCGGCTTGCGCCGAGTTGTGCCTGTACGGCCCCGTGCCCCCAAAGCGAAGGGCCGCCTTGCGGCGGCCCTGTGGCTTACCGGACAACACCCGAGTCGGGTGAAGACGGTTTCGGCGAGCCGGTCACGGGTTCCGGGAGTCCGCCCAATCTGCGGTCGGTTTGTCGCCTCGAAGAGCGCATTGTGCCGAATCGGCGGCCCGGCGAATCGCGACGATTGAGGGGCAAGGGCCGGCCATCTTTCGCGTTCCGCAGCGCGAATCGGCTAACCTGCGAATTCGCGCAGCGTTGCGCGCAATGCCGCTCGGGAGGTTTGGCCCACGTGCTCGGATTTTTCGAAAGACGCGTCAATCCCTACCCGGACAGCCCCGCGCCGGCGCCGCCGCGCGGCTTCCTGGCGTTCGTCTGGTCGTGCACGGCGGGTCTGCGCCCGTACATCGCGGGAATGGCACTGCTCGCCGCGGCGATCGGCGCGTTCGAGGCCTTGCTGTTCGCTTTGCTCGGGCGGCTTGTCGACTGGCTCGGCGAGGTCGAGCGCGCGCGCCTGTGGGACGAAGGCGGTGCGACGCTGCTGCTGCTCGCCGCCATCCTTCTCGCCAGCCCGATTGCCGTGGCGCTTTATGCCTTGCTCAAGTACCAGACGCTGTCGGGCAATTTCCCGATGCTGCTGCGCTGGAACTTTCATCGGCGCATGCTCGACCAGAGCCTGGGCTTTTACCAGGACGAGTTTGCGGGACGGGTCGCGGCCAAGGTGATGCAGACGGCGCTCGCGACGCGCGACACCGTGCTCATCGTCACCGACATCCTGGTGTTCGTCTCGATCTACTTCGTCACCATGGTCAGCGTCGTCGGCAGTTTCGACGCGACCCTGTTGCTGCCGTTTCTGGGGTGGCTGTTGCTTTATGTCGGGGCCCTGGCGTACTTCGTGCCGCGCCTGGCCAAGGTGGCGACACTGCAGGCCGACGCGCGCTCCCTGATGACCGGGCGCATCACCGACGCCTACACGAACATCGCGACCGTCAAGCTGTTTTCGCATGCGCGCCGCGAGGCGGGTTATGCGCGAACCTCGATGCAGGAGTTCATGCAGTCGGTGCACGGCCAGATGCGCCTGATCAGCGGCGTCGAGGTCGTGGTTCACACGCTCAACGTGATCCTCATTCTCGCGACGACGGGGGCGACGTTGTGGTTGTGGAGCCGCGCCGAAGTCGGCGTGGGCGCGGTGGCAGCGAGCGCCGCGATGGCGGTGCGCCTGAACGGTTTTTCGCACTGGATCATGTGGGAGATGGCGAGCCTGTTCGAGCACGTGGGCACGGTGCAGGACGGCATGAACACGCTGTCGCAGCCGCACGCGGTGGTCGACCGAGCCGACGCGCAGCCCATCGCCGTGAGCCGCGGCGAGATCCGCTTCGAGGCCGTGAGCTTCGCCTACGGCGCGGCGCGCGAAGGCAGCCCGCCCGTCATCGAGAACCTGTCGCTGCACATTCGCCCCGGTGAGAAGATCGGCCTGGTCGGGCGCTCCGGCGCAGGCAAGTCGACGATCGTGAACCTGCTGCTGCGCTTTTACGACGTGCAAATCGGGCGCGTCCTGATCGACGCGCAAGACATCGCGCTGGCCACCCAGGACAGCCTGCGCGCCCAAGTGGGCATGGTCACGCAGGACACGTCGCTGCTGCACCGCTCCGTGCGCGACAACATCCTCTACGGGCGGCCGGATGCGAGCGATGCGCAGATGTTTGTTGCCGCGCGGCGAGCCGAGGCGCACGAGTTCATCCAGGGCTTGGCCGACGCAAAGGGCCGCACCGGCTACGACGCGCATGTGGGCGAGCGCGGCGTCAAGCTCTCGGGTGGGCAGCGCCAGCGCATCGCGATCGCGCGCGTCATGCTCAAGGACGCGCCGATTCTGCTGCTCGACGAAGCGACGAGCGCGCTCGACTCGGAAGTCGAAGCCGCGATCCAGGCGAGCCTGTACCGCCTGATGGAGGGCAAGACGGTCGTCGCGATCGCGCACCGGCTCTCGACGATCGCGGCGATGGACCGCCTCATCGTGCTCGACAAAGGCCGCATCGTCGAAGAAGGCGACCACCGCGGCCTGCTCGCGCACGGCGGGCTTTATGCGCGGCTGTGGGAGCATCAGAGCGGCGGGTTTCTCGCCGATGCGCTGGACGACGACGCGGTGCTCGCGCCCGCCGTCGAGCCGTCGGGCCGGGCCGCCGCAGCGCTGTGACACAAAGACCCCATGACTCCAACCCTCGCACTCGTCTTGGCCTTGGGGCTCGTCGTCGAGCTTGTCTTCGTGCTGAAGGCTTGATGGGAGACTGATTTGCTGTGACTGTGAGTAAGCTGGGGCGTCGTCGCGTCGCTTTTCCTCACAGCATCGAGCGCCGCGCGCCGCCAGAATCGCCGCACGCCCTTGTCGGGCGAGTGGGCGGACCCTTTGACACGACATGATCGACGCGCGGCATTGGCCGCAATTTCCGCAATGTGGCTGGCCGCATGCGGCGGTGGCGGTTCGCAGGGCGCCGCGGCGCCTGGCCCCGGGCCGGTGCCACCACCACCTCCACCGAACGCTCCGGTCCCGCCGCCGCCACCCGCCGGAACGAGCTTCGGCAACTTCTCCGGTGCTGGCCTGGGGCAGGGTGCAGCGCTGAACGGCGCAATCTGCTTTCCCGCAAGCAACCCGTGGAACACCGACGTGTCCGCGGCACCGGTCGATCCGAACTCAGCCGCGCTGATCGCGAGCATCGGCTTGTCCACGGGCCTGCACGCCGACTTCGGCGCCGGGCTGTATCAGGGCTCGCCGATCGGCATCCCCTACGTTGTCGTGGCGGGCAACCAGGCACCCGTGGCAATGCACTGGACGGCCTACGGCGACGAAAGCGACCCCGGGCCGTACCCGGTGCCCGTCAACGCGCCGGTGGAAGGCGGAAACGCGAGCACCGGCGACCGGCACGTGCTCGTCATCGACCGCGACAACAACCGCCTGTACGAGTTGTACCGGGCCTTCCTCAACAACGACGGTTCCTGGAATGCCGACTGCGGCGCGGTATTCCACCTCGACAGCAACGTCGTTCGGCCCGGTGGCCAAGCCGGCTGGACGAGTGCCGATGCCGCGGGCCTGCCGATCTTCCCCGGCTTGGCGCGCTATGAAGAAGCGGCGCTTGGCCCCGGTGGCGTGCTGCACGCGCTGCGCTTCACGGTGCAGAACTCGCGCCGCGCCTACGTGCCGCCCGCGACGCATTTCGCATCGAGCAATGCGAGTGCGAACCTGCCACCGATGGGAATGCGCGTCAGGTTGAAGGCCAGCTACACGATCCCGACGGGTTTCAGCGCCGAGTCACGCGCCTTGCTCACGGCGATGAAACGCTTTGGCATGATCATGGCCGACAACGGCAGCAACTGGTACGTCAGCGGCGCTCCCGATTCGCGCTGGAACAATTCGGCGCTGGGCAATGAGCTCGGCCAGGTGCACGGCAGCGATTTCGAAGTCGTGCTGATGCAGGGGCTCGTGACGGGCTGAGTGCTGCGACCCGCGCTGCGCGGGGTTTCTACGGCGCAACTTGCAGTTTGACCCACTCGGCGTCGCCGGCAGCGCGGTTGTTCTTCAGGAATTTGACTTCGACCGTCATGCCGGGTTTGGCGTCAGCCAACGCCCCCACCGAATTGGACTGCTGCAACTTGCTGCGGTCGAGCCAGACGGGAGTCTGGGCGCCGAGCTTGACGGTGTGGCTGGTGCCGTCCTGCAGCAGCGTCAAGCTGCGCTGCGCCTCATTCACCGTCTGGACGCGCGCCAGCAGCGTGTGTCTGCCCGACAGTCCGGCCGATTGACCCATCGGAATGAACATTTCGGTGGCCTTTTGCGAGAGGCACGGCGTGGCGATGGTGCCCAGCAGCGCGGCCACCAGTGCGCACCAGGCCGGCGCGGACCGAACCAGGGTTCTCATGGGGGTGTTCTCCAAGGTGTTCATCATCATTGCATCACCATCAATTCAGTTCGCGCCGCCTTCACCGCCGCGAGCGCTTCGTCGATCGTGGCGCGCGGCGGCTCGCGGTACTCGGCGGCGCGCGCGATGAGGCGCAGCGCCGAATTCAAGCGGTCCGACGCGGCTTGCGCCGTGAGCCCGCCGTTGCCGCCCTGCGCGAGCACGCGCAGCGCCCCTTCGAGCAACTGCTTCGCGCGCTCGAGGATCTCGCGCGGCGTTTCGCGGCGCGGTGGTGGGTTCATCAGCGTTTCGTCGAGCAGGGTCTGGGTCTGGCGGATGTTCTCGATTGCGTTGAGCACGCGCAGGAACGCGGCGATCGCCTGGATTTGCGTCGTGTCGAGCTCGATGCCCTTCTTGTTCGGGTCAATGCTCTTCAGAAACTGGCCCGACGGCGAGTTGTTGAACGCCGCACCGTCGTAAAAAGCCACTGCGCCTTCGAGGGTGGCGACCGAATTGTTGTGGAAGAACGGTGCCGTGTCGGCGGCTTCCACGAGCGGCGGCGTATTGAAGGTCTTGTCGCCCGGCGTGCCCAGGCCATCGTCGATCGGAACGAGTTCGCCGCTCAGGCGCGCCGGCTGGTCCACCAGGGCCTCGACCCCGGTGTCGAAGTTGGCATTGCCCAGGTTCGCGCCGCCGGGCCTGGCGATGGCGCCTGCGTTGGAGTGGCAGATATTGCACTTGCCCAGCGAATTGTCGAGAAAAATCTCCTGGCCGCGCTTGGCCAGCGTGCTCTTCAGCGGCAACGGCAATTGCAAGTCGCTCTGCCGGCCAAGCGACAACTGGAATGCTTCGAGCGCGTCGAGTTCGGCGTCGGTGGGCAAACGAAAGTCGACGCCGGAAATGCGGTTCAGCGTTTTCGTGAAGTGCTGGATCACGGCGCCGGTGGCAAACGAGCGCAGCGAGCCGTCGCCGGGCGCGCCGTCGCCCGACCAGCCGGTGCGCGGGCCCTGCGGGCTGTCGATCGAGACGCGCATCGCCAGCACATGCGGCACGCCACGCATCACGAAACGCTTGTCGAGGTCACCGAAACCGTCCAGGTTCTCGCGGATCAGGCCGAACTCGCGCATCAGGCGCGGGCTCTCGAAGCCGGTTTTCAGCGCAGGAACGAACTCGGCGACGAAAAGCGGATCGTTCGGCGGCAACTTGGCGATGAACGCCGGATCGATGGTGAAGTTGTTGCTCGCCGGGTGGCACGTGCCGCAAGTGCGGCCGTTGCCGCCGAAGGTTTCCTTGAAAAACAAGTCGCGCCCTTGCGCGATCAGCGCGTCTTGGGGTGACGGAGGCAACGGCGGTTTGGCGCAGCCGGAAACGACAAGCAGCAGGCCAAGCGCCGCGGAGAGAGAGAGTCGGTGCGTCATGCGGGCCCTCCAACAGTGCGATTTGCTTCAGTGGCACCCGCCGCGCAGCCGCACGCTGCGTGCAGCGTGGGCGGTTCGGCTGAGCGGCGCCGGGAGTGTAGGCCAGCGTTTCCGGGACTTCAATCGCCGGCAGGTTACAGCGCGTAGTCGCAGCGCTCAGGCTTCGTACTTGAACGACAGCGACACGCGGGCACGGTAGGCGACGACCTTGCCGTCTTCGATTTTCATGTCGAGCTTGCAGATTTCGGCGACGCGCAAATCGCGCAGCGACTTGGCGGCGATCTCGACCGCCGCCCTCGCGGCGTCTTCCCAAGACGTGCTGCTCGTGCCGATGATTTCAGTGACGCGGTAGACGCCGCTGTCCGATTTCTTCTTCGCCATGGTCACGCTCCTTCGGGTTGCAGGCGCTCACGCAGGCACAAGGGATTCGCGACTCGCACAGGCGCCTTGGGCGACGATGATAGACCCGCCGTCGCCGCGCAGCACCGCTCAGGCGGGCGAAGAGCGCAGCGCGTAGGCTTTGCCGTCGACAAACAGGTACTCGACGCGCAGCACGGCGTCGCCTTTCTCGCCGGTGAACGTGAAGCCGATGACGGCCACGGGCTGCCCGGGTTTGATCTCGACCACCTGCCACGCCTGCATGCGCGTGAGCGGGGCGAGTTCGATCTCCCAGACGGCGTCCTTGCGCGTGGGCAGCCGCGCCGCGCCGAGCACGCGGGCGCTGTCGACGGCGGCCGACTGCGCAGGGACCTTGCGGCCTGCCAGGTCGGCCGGCAATTGCAGGTTCGGGTTCAGGCGGAGTTTGATCTCGGCGTGCGGGTTGCGCCAGGCCACACTTTCTGCCTTGCCTTCCAGGTAGATCGGCTTGTCCTGGTCGAAGCTGCTCCAGCCATGGTGGGCGCGGCTGACCAGGGGCATGAGGGCGATGCCACCGAGGGCGAAGAATTGACGGCGTTGCATGGTTTTCCTTTCTCGAGCGTGATTCAGACGTACGCGATCCAGCGACCGCAGATGATCACACCGATCCAAATCCCGAGGGACAGTGTGGCTTGAAGCCGCGCCGCGCCGTCGTGCCGCGTGAGCCCGCCGCGCCAATGAAACGCCGCGGCGTTGAGCCCGGCCAGCACGAGCAGCGCCATTTTGACGAGGAAGGCGCGGTTCGCCAGCAGTTCTTCGTATTGGCTCGCGAACATCAAGCCGCCGCTCGCCGCAGCCACGCCGAAGCCCGCCAGGGTGACGGGCAAGGCGAGCCGTGCCAGCGAATCTTGCGGCAGCGCCGCGCCGACGCCGAAGACGCGCAGCTCGAAGACAAAGAGGCTGCCCAGCAGCAGCGCGATGCCGACGATGTGCGCAGCCTCCAGCGCGGGGTAGGCCCAGGGCGAGCTGACGATCCAGTCCATGGCGTGGCGATTCTCGTCGCACTGCCCGACAGGCCCGCTCACGGTGCGCCGGATAACATCGAGCGATGAGCGCCTCCCCTCCCAGCGACCCCGATACCCGCGTCGCCACCCTGCGGAACGGCGTGCGTGTCATCACGATTGCCTTGCCGCACCTGGACAGCGCGAGCGTCAGCGTCTTCGTTCGCACCGGCAGCGGCCACGAGAGCAAACGCCTGAACGGCATCAGCCACTTTGCCGAACACATGGCGTTCAAGGGGACGGCGACGCGCGATTGCCAGCGCATCAACCTCGACGCCGAACGCCTGGGCGCCGAGGTCAACGCGCACACCGACAAAGACCATACCGCGTACCACATGCGCGGCATGGCGCGCGATTGCGGCGAGTTCGTGCGCATGCTCGGCGACATCGTGCAGGGCAGCACTTTTCCGCAAGCCGAGCTCGAGCGCGAGCGCCAGGTGATCCTGCACGAGTTCATCGAAGACGAAGACGACGCGCTGTCGGCCGCGTTCAAGCTCTTCGACAAGAACTGCTACGGCGCGCACGCGCTGGCGCAGCCGGTGATCGGCACGCGCAGCAACATCGAACGCTTCACGCGCGACGAGCTGATGGCTTATATGCAGCAACAGTACAGCGGTGCGAATGTGATCGTCGGCGTCGCCGGCAACGTGCAGCCGGCGGCCGTGCTGGCGCACACCCAGGCCGCCTTCGGCAGCATGGCGCGCGGCCAGGAGAACGTCTTGCCGCCACCGTGCTACGTGGGCGGCGTCGGCGCGCGCCGCATGGCCGGCGCGCCGCAGACGCACGTCGTGCTCGGGTTCCCGATTCCCGCCCTGCAGGGCGAGTACCACGCCAGCGCCGTCGCGGCCACGCTGTTCGGCGAGGGCATGAGCTCGCCGCTGATGGACCAGATTCGCGAGCGCCGCGGCCTGGCGTATTACGTCGCGTGCTCGGCCGACGTGCTCGACGCGTGTGGCCAGTTCGTCATCGAGGCGTCGACGGCGCCCGAGCACGTCGACGAATTCCTCGTCGAAACGATGCGCCTACTGCGCGCCCAGGCAAGCGGCATCGACCCGGTGGATCTCGAGCGCGCACGCAACCAGATCGCGGTGCGCGCCGTGCGTTCGCAAGAGCAGCCCGTGGCGCGCCTGGAAAGCGCGGCGCAGGACTTGTTCGCGCTCGGCCGCGTGCGCTCGCGCGCCGAGGTCATGCAGCGCTTCGAGGCCGTCAGCGCCGAGCAAGTGCGCAGCGAGTTCGCACGGCTGCTCAGCGTGCCTCCCGCGCTGGCGCTGGCGGGCAAGGTGGGCAAGGGTGCGGCGGAGCGCGTGGGCCAGATTGTTGCGGCGAAGTGAGGGGGGTGAAAGAGTGGATCCCGGCGTTCGCCGGGATGACAGTCAAGATCGTCATTCCGACGAAAGTCGGAATCCACCGGTGGCCTGCGGGATGCGCGAGACGTTCGTCGGGATGATGCGCAAGACGCGGGTCAGCCCAGGCGCGCGAGCAACTCCATCGCCGCCGCCGGCGCGCGTTCTTTCGCGCCGCTGATGAAAAACAGAAACACGTCGCGCGGGGTGGCGCTGACCTTCGCTGGTTTCTCTGCGCGCGGCAAGTCGTCCGGCTCGCCGCCCTGCGCCCACTCCTGGGCGCGCTGCGCCCAGCGGTCCAGGCTCGAAGGCGCATAGCCGCTCGGCAGCTGCGAATCAGTACGCATCAGCCGCGCGTAGACGAAGTCGCCCGTCAGGTCGGCGAACGACGGGTAGTCGTCGGAATCGGCGAGCACCGTCGCGCACGCGTAGCGCCGCGCCAGCGCGAGGTAGGCCGGTGTCTTGAAGCTCTCATGGCGCACGTCGAGCACGTGGCGCAGCGCGAGCCCGTCCACGGTTTCGGGGAGCAGGTTGAGGAAAGCCTCGAAATCTTCGGCCTCGAACTTCTTCGTCGGCATGAATTGCCAGAGGATGGGCCCGAGCTTGGGCCCGAGCTGCGCGATGCCGCTGTCGATGAAGCGGGTCACCGAGTCGCGCCCCTCGGCGAGCAGCTTGCGATTCGTCGCAAAGCGCGACGCCTTCACGGAGAACACGAAGTCGGGCGGCGTGTCGTCGCGCCACTTGGCAAAGCTGCTGGGCTTTTGCGTGCCGTGGTAGGTGGCGTTGATTTCGATGGCAGTGAGCTTGCGGCTCGCGTAGTCGAGCTCTTTGCTCTGCGCCAGGCCCTTCGGATAGAAGTTGTCGCGCCACGGCGCATAGGTCCAGCCGCCGATGCCCACGCGAATCCGAGACGGGGATGTCATGGATCGGTCCTTCAGGCGGTGCGGCCGTCGTCGCGCGTCACGATGCAGCCATCGATGCGCCAACTGCGGTCGCTTTGCTGTTGCATGCGGTAGATGGCGAGCCACGCCGCGCCGTTGCGGTCCGTCATGCGTACGCGCTGGATGACTTCGTCGTCGACGGCTTGGGCGAGCAGGAAGCCCACCGATTCGGGCCGATGCACGACCGGGTAGGCGCCGCGCACCATCGCCAGGAAGTGACCGGCGACGCCGAATTTTTCGCGGATCGCGGGCGACGCGTAGGAAAAAGCCAACTCGGCGTCGTCGGCACGAAACGCGGCGAGCTGAGCCTGGATCACGCTGCGAATCGCCTGAGCGTCGGAATCCGACACTTCGGTGGGTGCGGCCCAAGTGGCGCAGGCCAGGCTTGCGGCTGCCGCCAGGATCATGCGTCGTGCGGGGTCATGCATCGTCGCTCCCGAATCTCGCGTTGCCGCGATGGTGCCTGAAGTTCGGGCTGAGTGTCCAGTTCGGCTCGCGCCGGCGAGCGGCGAGAATCCACGAACGCACGATCGAAGCCCGATGTCCACTCCCCACCTCACCCCCCCTCGCTGGCAATTCTGGATCGACCGCGGCGGCACCTTCACCGACGTGATCGGCTATTCCGGCAGCGGCACCCTGCACACGCTCAAGCTCCTCTCGGACAACCCCGAACAGTACGCCGACGCCGCAGTGGAAGGCGTGCGCCGCCTGCTCGGCTTGAGACCGGGGCAACCCGTCACGCCTGAGCAGGTGGACTGCGTGAAGATGGGAACGACGGTGGCGACCAACGCCTTGCTCGAACGCAAGGGGGATCGCACCGTGCTCGTCATCACCCGGGGATTCCGCGACGCATTGCGCATCGCCTACCAGGCGCGGCCCAAGCTCTTCGAGCGCCACATCGTGTTGCCTGAAATGCTCTATGAACGTGTCATCGAGGCTGTCGAGCGCGTGGGCGCGCACGGCGACCTCGTGGAAGCGCTCGACGAAGCGGCGCTGCGCACGCAGTTGCAGGCCGCGTTCGACGCGGGCGTGCGCGCCTGCGCCATCGTTTTCATGCACGGCTATCGCTACACCGCGCACGAGCTTGTGGCCAAGCGGCTCGCGCTCGACGTCGGCTTCACGCAGGTGAGCGTGTCGCACGAGGTGAGCCCGCTGATGAAGCTCGTGTCGCGCGGCGACACGACGGTAGTTGACGCCTACCTGTCGCCCATCCTGCGTCGCTACGTCGAACGGGTCGCCGCGCAAATGCCGGGTGTGCGGCTGTTCTTCATGCAGAGTTCGGGGGGTCTCGCGCAGGCGCAGCACTTCCAGGGCAAGGACGCGATTCTTTCGGGGCCGGCGGGCGGAATCGTCGGCATGGTGCGCACCGCGGTCGCTGCCGGCCACAATCAGGTGATCGGCTTCGACATGGGCGGCACCTCGACCGACGTCAGCCATTTCACGGGTGGCGCCACAGGCGAATTCGAGCGCGCTTTCGAAACCCAGGTGGCGGGCGTGCGCATGCGCGCGCCGATGATGAGCATCCACAGCGTCGCCGCGGGCGGCGGATCGATCATTCAGTTCGACGGCGCACGGTTGCGCGTGGGCCCGCAAAGCGCCGGCGCGAACCCGGGCCCGGCGAGTTACCGGCGCGGCGGGTCGCTGACGACGACCGACGCGAACGTGCTGCTCGGCAAGATCCAGCCTGCCTACTTTCCCAAAGTGTTTGGGCCCGCGGCCGACGAAGCGCTGGACAGCGCCGTCGTGCAGCGCGGCTTCGACGCCTTGGCGGAGCAGCTGCGGCAAGCCGGTGGCCGCGCCTCGAGCGAGATCCGCGCCGAAGACGTCGCCAGCGGCGCGCTGCAAATCGCCGTGGCGAACATGGCCAACGCGATCAAGCGCATTTCGGTCGCGCGCGGCTACGACGTCACCCAGTACACGCTGCAGTGTTTCGGCGGCGCCGGCGGCCAACACGCGTGTGCGGTGGCCGATGCGCTGGCGATGACGCGGATCTTCGTGCATCCGCTCGCCGGGGTGCTCAGCGCCTACGGCATGGGCCTGGCCGACCAGATCGTGATGCGCGAAGCATCGATCGAGTTGCCACTCGATGCGACGGCTCTGGCCGCCGCCGGGCAATCCGCCGCCGCGCTGGGTGCTGCGGCGATGCAGGAGCTTGCGAGCCAAGGTGTCGAGCCGGCTCGCATCCACGTGCTGCGTCGGATCCACGTGCGCTACCAGGGCACCGACACTGCGCTGATCGTCGCATTCGACGACGCCTCTGATCCCAGCCACGCGCTCGCGGCGATTCGCAGCCGCTTCGAAGCGGGTTACCGACAACGCTTTGCCTTCCTCATGCCGGAGAAGGCGCTGGTCATCGAAGCCGTGTCGGTGGAGGCCGTGGGTGCCGGGGAACGCGCCGCGCTTGACGGCGCCGCAGCCCCATCGGGCGCGCGCGCCGCCTCGCCCGACACCTATCGGCCCGAAGCGCAAGCGAAAGTGCGCATGTTCTGCCAGGCCGACGAGGCGCCTGCCGGTTGGCGCGACGCGCAACTCTTCTCCCGCGAAGCGCTTCGGGCTGGCGCGGCCATCGACGGCCCGGCGATCGTCGCCGAAGCGAACGCGACGACCGTCGTCGAGCCCGGCTGGCAGGCGGTGCGCACGCTCGAGGGCGCGCTCGAGCTGCAGCGCATCCGGCCGCGCCCTTCGCAGACGGCGCTCGGCACGAACGCGGACCCGGTGCTGCTCGAAGTCTTCAACAACCTGTTCATGAACATCGCAGAGCAGATGGGCCTGCGCCTGCAGAACACGGCGCATTCGGTGAACATCAAGGAGCGGCTCGATTTTTCGTGCGCGCTGTTCGACGCCAGCGGCAACCTGATCGCCAACGCGCCGCACATGCCGGTGCACCTGGGCTCGATGAGCGAGTCGATCAGGACCGTGATCGCGCGCAACCCACAGATGCAGCGCGGAGACGTCTACGTGCTCAACGACCCGTACCACGGCGGCACGCACTTGCCCGACGTGACCGTCGTGACGCCCGTTTATCTGACTGGCCCCGCCCCCTTCGAGGGGGCGGGGCTGGGTGAGGGTGGGCGACATGACGGCGAAACGCGGGATGCCACGTTCTACGTGGCATCCCGCGGTCACCACGCCGACATCGGGGGCAGCACGCCGGGCTCGATGCCGCCTTTTTCCAGCAGCATCATTGAGGAAGGCGTGCTCTTCGACAACTTCCTACTCGTGCGCGGCGGCGTGCTGCGCGAGTCCGAACTGCGCGCGCAGCTGGCAAGCGGCCCCTACCCGGCGCGCAACCCGGATCAGACGATTGCCGACCTGCGCGCGCAAATCGCCGCCAACGAAAAAGGCGTGCAGGAGCTGCACGCCATGGTCGCGCAAATCGGCCGCAGCACGGTGGACGCCTACATGCGCCACGTGCAAGACAACGCCGAAGAATCGGTGCGGCGCGTCATCACCGCGCTGAAAGACGGTTCATTCGCGCTGGACCTGGACAACGGCGCGCGCATCGCCGTGCAGGTCACGGTGGATGCGAGCGCGCGCAGCGCGGTCATCGACTTCACGGGCACATCAGCGCAACTGCCGAACAACTTCAACGCGCCCAAGGCGGTCACGATGGCCGCTGTGCTCTACGTGTTTCGCCTCTTGGTGGACGACGACATTCCGCTCAACGCGGGTTGCCTCAAGCCGCTGCACGTCATCGTCCCCGAAGGCTGCATGCTGAATCCGCGCCCGCCTGCCGCGGTGGTCGCGGGCAACGTGGAAACGTCGATGTGCGTGACGAACGCGCTGCTCGGCGCGCTCGGCGTCATGGCGGCGAGCCAGTGCACGATGAACAACTTCACTTTCGGCAATCAGCGCTACCAGTATTACGAGACGGTCTCGGGTGGGTCGGGTGCCGGCCCCGGCTTCAACGGCACGAGCGTCGTGCAGACGCACATGACGAACTCGCGCCTCACCGACCCGGAGATCCTGGAGTTCCGTTTCCCGGTGCGCCTGGAGAGCTACGCGATCCGCGAAGGCTCCGGTGGGTCCGGGCGCTGGAGGGGGGGCGACGGTGCGGTGCGCCGCGTGCGCTTTCTCGAGGCGATGACGGCGTCGATTCTGAGCAACGGCAGGCGCCATGCGGCGTTCGGCATGGCGGGTGGGGCGGGTGGGGCGTTGGGCGTGAACTCCATCGAGCGCGTCGGCGGCGTGGTCGAGGCGCTTGAACACATCGGCTCGGCGCCAATGCAGCCGGGCGATGTGTTCGTGATCGAGACGCCCGGAGGTGGCGGGTATGGCAGCGCCTGACGTGACCATCGCTCGCGAAACTTCGACCGCCAACTTCACGCTCTGGGCGCTGCTGTGCTTGGGCGTGTGCCTGGCCGCTGAAGGGATGCGCTACGCACGCCAGCCGCTGCGCGAGCCGACGACGCTCGCGCTCGCGCCGCACTCGGCCGGTGAGGCGCCGCGCAACAAGTTGCCGGTACTGACGCTTGTGTCGAGCGGGCTCATCCCGGCGCCCGACGGCGCGCCTTCGGCGCATGCGAGCACGCTCGCGCAATTGCCCAGCGGCGAGCTGCTCGCGCTCTGGTGGGCCGGCGCGCGCGAGAGCGCTCCCGATGTGGCGATTTACGCTTCGCGCTGGAACGGTGCGCGCTGGAGTGCGCCGCGCCGCGTTGTCGAACGCCATCAGCTCGGCCGACAGCTTGGTTTCGGCGTGCGGCGCCTGGGCAATCCGGTCGTCTGGGTCGCTGGCGACGGGCGCGTGCACCTGTACGCGGTCGCCACCGGCCTGGGTGGGTGGGCGGCGTCGCGCATCGTGCACATGACGTCCGACGACTCCGCGCAGAGTTTCGCGGCACGGCGCGTGCTGACGCTGTCGCCCCTCTTCAACACGAGCACGCTGGTGCGCACCCCGGCAGTTGCCACCGCAGATGGAGGCTGGCTGTTGCCGGCTTACTTTGAACTCGGCAACAAGTACCCGCTGCTCATCGGCATGGATGCACAAGGCGTGCCGCGCTGGGCGCAGCGCATCGGCGCATCGAGGTCGTCGCTGCAGCCGGCGTTGCTGGCAGTTTCGCCGACCGAAGTTCACGCGCTGATGCGCGACCACGGCGAGCACCAACGCATCCAGACCGCGGTCAGCCGCGACGCGGGCCTGACGTGGGTAGACGAGGAGCCGCTGCCGTTGCTCAACCACGACAGTTCGGTCGCCGCGATCCGGCTCATCCAGGGCGGCTTCGTGATGGCGCACAACGACCAGCTCGCCGCACCGGCGACGCCGCGCCAGTGGTTGCGCCTGTCGGTCTCGGACGATGCGCTGCAGTGGCGAGCGTCCGAAGACGTTCGGCGTGGCGCGCCTGGCGAGGAGTTTTCCTACCCGAGCCTGCTGCAAGTCGGCCGGCAACTGCATGTGACTTTCACCGCGCAGCGCGGCGCCATCGGCCACCATGTCTACGCCATCGCCGCCGCGTCGGCGACGCCGTGATGCAAGTCTTCGCGACGAGCCTGCCCGACCTCGCCTGGCAATGGGCTTACGCTCGCCTGGGCTGGGGCATCGTGAGCGCCGCGCTCGTGCTTCGGCTTTGGCCGCACCCGGCCGGCGTGAGGGTCGCGGTGCGGGCCGAGTTCGCTGCCGGACCGACGCCGCGCGCCGCATCGGTATTCGCGGTGCTCGCCGCGCTGGCGATGTGGTTGCCACACGGCGCGTCGCCAGCGTATTGGCTGAGTCTGGTGTTCCAGCAACCGAGCACGATGCTCGTTGCCTTGTGCGCACTGGCACTGCTCGCGCGCTGCACGCGGCTGCGCACTGCGCCGCCGCCCGGGCAGGGCAGCGCGCTCGTCGTCGCTGCGAGTGGCTTGCTGCTCTATGCGGACAGCTCGGGTTGGCTCAGCCTGGGCTTGTACTTTCATGGTGCTGATCCCTTCTGGGCGCCGCTGGCCGCGCTGCTCGCCGGCGCCTGGGCGGTCTGGGCGGTGCGCTTTGAGGCGACACGCCGCGCCGCGCTGGCGACGCTGGTGGCGTCGACCGCGTTCTGCCTGTCGCGTTTGCCGAGCGGCAACGTGTTCGACACGTTTCTGGACCCGCTGCTTTGGTTGGTGTGTGTGGGCATCGTGCTGAAGACCGGCGTAGAGCGCTGGCGCGTCGCGGTGCGAGCACGGCCTGTGCAATGAGCGGCACGTGATGAAATTGCCGCGCCGGCTTGGACTTGGCTTCTTGAGCGCGCACCTGCGCCTCGCGCTCGCGCTCGCGGCGCTGTTGTGCCTCGTGGGCACGCTGGCGCGTGCTGCGTTTGCACTCGGGTTTGCTCCTGCCGGCGTCGACGGGCACGGCTGGGGCAGCGCTTTTCTGCTCGGGCTGCGGTTCGACGCGCGCGCCGCCTTGGTCAGCGTCGCGCTGGCGTGGTTCTTGAGTGCATTGCCGTGGCTCGGGCCGCGCCTGCGGCCTCCCGCGCGCGCGCCGTTCTGGCGTGCCTACTGGATGCTTGCGGGGCTGGTCTGGGCACTCGGGCTGATCGTCGACGCGGGCCACTACGCCTATCTGACGCAACGCCTTTCGTCGGTGCTGTTCTCCTTGGCGCGCGATGCGGGTGAGGCGACGGGCATGGTCTGGCAGAGTTATCCGGTGCTGTGGATCGCGCTCGGCCTCGGCTTGGCGTTGCTGCTGTGGTACTGGGCGTTTGGCCACGCATGGCGTTGGGCGGTGCGCCACGGCGCACCGCCAGCGACGCTGCAAACGCGTTTCGGCGAGATCGTGGTCTGGCTGCTTGCTGCGGGGCTGGTGCACGGCAAGCTCTCGCAGTACCCGCTGCGCTGGAGCGATGCTGCCGAGTTGCCGTCCGCGTTTGCCCAGGCGCTCGCGCTGAACCCGCTGCATAACCTGCTCGACACCTGGTCGTTTCGCGACGCAGGGATCGACGAACTGCGCGTGCGCCCCGCGGCGAACCGGGTGCGCGCCTTCGTCGGCCTGCCGCGGCTGCAAGACGGCGCACCGGTCTCGCTGCTGCGCAGCGTCGCGCGCACAGCTGCCGCGGCTGCGCCCCCCAACGTCGTGCTCGTTTTGCTCGAATCGTTCGCCGGCCACAAGGTCGGTGCGCTCGGCAGCCCGCTGCAGGCCACGCCGAACTTCGACGCGCTCGCGCAAGACGGCTTGCTCTTCACGCGCATGATGAGCGCGCACGGCCACACCGCGCGCGGCGTGTTTGCGACGATCACGGCCCTGCCCGACGTCTCGCGCCAGTCCACCGCGTCGCGCAACCCGGCAGCGGCAGACCAGTTCAGCATCGTCAGCGAATTCACGGCGCACAAGAAGTTCTATTTCATCGGCGGCAGCACGTCGTGGGCGAACGTGCGCGGCCTGCTCGCGGCGAACGTTCCCGGGATCGAGATCGTCGAGCAGAACCGCTTGAAGGCTCCCGTCGTCGACGTGTGGGGCGTGTCGGACAAGAATTTGTTGTTGGAGGCCAGCGACTGGTTCGCGGCGCAGCCGCAACCTTTCATCGCCGTGATCCAGACCAGCGGCAACCACCGGCCTTACACGATTCCGGACGAGGACAAGACGGCATTCAATCCCGCGATTCCTTCGCCAAAATTGCTCGAGCAGAACGGCTTCATTTCGGCCGATGAGTACCGGGCCTTCGCGTACCTGGACTGGTGCATCGGCGAGTTCATGCAACGCGCGCGGCGCGAGGCGTATTTCGCGAACACGATATTCGCGTTCATCGGCGACCACGGCATCAGCGGCGTGACGGGCCCGCACTATCCGCCGGCGTGGCGCGAACTCGCGATCACGCAAGGCCACACGCCGCTGCTGATTTACGCGCCGGGGCGAGTCGCGCCGCGGCGCGTCGAGAGTTGGGCGCAGCAAGTCGATGTGCTGCCCACGCTGGCGGCGCTCGCCGGGATCGCGCACCGCAATACGACGCTGGGGCGTGACTTGCTGGATCCGCGTTTCGATGCGAGCCGCATCGCCTTCACCTTCCAGTTCACCGGGCCCGGCGAGTTGGGCCTGCTGGTGGGCAACCGCATGCTCGTCGACAACCAGCCGGCGACGCTGCACGACATCCTCGGCACGCAACCGCGCCGCAACCTGCTCGATGCAGCGACTCCTGTCGACCCGGCCGATGCGCGCATTGCGCAGGAGTGGGCGGGTTTCGCGCGCGACTACGACTTGATCGCCCGCTACCTGCAGACGCACAACAAGCGGCGCGACGCCGCGCCCTGACAGATCCTTCGAATCAGCTGTTGCTGGTGGCGCGCACTTCGTCGATCGTCGTCACGCCGGCCAGGACTTTTTCGATGCCGTCCTGGCGCAGCGTGCGCATGCCGTCCAGCATGGCGCGTTGCTGCATCGCTTCGGCGCGCGCGCCGGTCTGGATGAGGTGGCGAATCTCGCCGGACACGACCAGCAGTTCCTGCAAGCCCAGTCGCCCTTTGAAGCCGCTTTGGTCGCACGCCAGACAGCCCGGGCAACGGTGCGCGAGCAGCCGCCCGCCTTTGCCGTGGCGCTGCACCCAACCGGCCAGCACCGCCTCTTGTTTGACAGGGGCGTCGCCACGGCCGAACGAGTGCATGTAGTCGCCCAGCAATTCGTCGACCTGCTGCGGGCTCGCGGGTTCGCTCACCCGGCACTTGCTGCAATGGCGTCGCACCAGGCGCTGCGCGAGCACGGCGAGCAGCGAGTCGGCAAAGTTGAACGGGTCCATGCCCATGTCGAGCAGTCGCGTCACGGTCTCGGCGGCGCTGTTCGTGTGCAGCGTGCTCAGCACCAGGTGGCCGGTGAGGGAAGCCTCGACCGCGACTTGCGCGGTTTCCTGATCGCGAATTTCGCCCACCATGATGACGTCCGGATCGGCGCGCAGGAAGGCGCGCAGCGCCTTGGCAAAAGTCCACTCGATCTTCGGGTTCATCTGCACCTGGCGCAGCCCCGGCTGGGTGATTTCGATCGGGTCTTCGGCGGTCCAGATCTTGCGCTCCGGAACGTTCAAGTGCGACAAAGCCGAGTGCAGCGTCGTCGTCTTGCCCGAGCCGGTGGGGCCCACGCACAGCACCAGGCCGTACGGGCGCTCGACAGCGCGCCGGAATTCGTCGAGGTTGTAGGGCGTGAGACCCAGATCGTTGAGCGGGATCGGGCGTGCCGAGGCGAGCACGCGCAGCACCACGTCTTCCAGGCCGTTGTTCGTGGGGATCGTCGCGACGCGCAACTCCAGGCGGTGGTGCGCCGAGAACTTGGAGAAGTTGATCTTGCCGTCTTGCGGTTTGCGGCGCTCGCTGATGTCCAGGTCGCACATGATCTTGATGCGCGCGACCAGGGCACTTCGGTAACTCGACGGCAGTTCGAGGTAGGTGCGCAGCAGGCCGTCGCGGCGAAAGCGGATGCGGATTTTTTCGCGCCCGGGGTAACTCTCGATGTGGATGTCGGACGCGCCTTCCTTGTGCGCTTCGATGATCATGTTGTTGATCAGGCGCACCAGCGAGCTGTCGGACTGCTCGATGGGCGAGTCCGCTTCGGCGGCGCTTCGGTCCAGGCCCTCGAGTTCGAGCGACTCGACGAGTTTGCCGGTGTCGTCGATCTGCAACTCGATCGAACCGTCGGATTGGTCCCACTTGAAGGCGCCGCCGGTATCGGCGCCGAGCTTCTCGTACGAACTGACCAGCACTTCGCGCAGCGTTTCGCCTTTGGCGAGCACTGGAATCACTTTCATCTGCGTGATGAACTCGACCTCTTCGAGCGCCTCGCGGCGCCGCGTCGGGTCGTCCACGGCGACGATCAGGCGGGCGTTGCGGATCAGCAAGGGCAGCACGCTTTGGCGCGCAGCGACCGCGTACGCCAGGGCGCGCAGCGCCACCGCCTCGATCGGGAACAGGGCGACGTTGACGAGCGGGTAACCCATCTTGCGCGCCAGCGCGATTTGCAGGTCTTCGCTTGACACGGCGCCCATGCGCACGAGCAACTCGCCCAAGGGCACGGTGCGGTCGTCGCGTTGCTGCTCGAGCGCGACGGCCAACTGCGACTCCTTGACCATGCCCAGCGACAGCAGCGCCTCGCCGATGCGAATCATCGGCATGCGTTCCTGCTGGGCAATCGCCTCGAGCAACTGTTCGGGCGTGACGACCTGGCGCAGCACCAGCAGCTCGCCCAGCTTTTGCGCGCGCAGGCCTTGCTGAACGCTCAAACCCGCGTCGATTTGCGATACGGTCGCGGACTCCTGCTGGACCAGCACCTCGCCGATGCGTGGCCCGGTCGTGAAGTGGCTGTAGGCGTTGCGCGGGATGAACAGGCACTGCACGGCGCCGGTGTCGTCCAGCGGCGGGAACAGGAACAATCCAAAGTTGCGCTCGAGGCTGCCCACGCTGGTGCCGGTGAGCTCGCCGCCCACGCTCAGCGCGACGCGGTACGACACGGCGCTGTGTTCGCCCAGGATGTCTGCGTGCGGATCTGTGCTTGGCAGCAGCGTCGGCCGGATCGGCGTGGTCAGCGTGAGCGAGCGAAAGTGCTCGAAGCGCAAGGGAAAGGTGGTGCGCGCCGGCGGCATCTGCAGGTACGCGAGCTGCTGGTCCGGCACGAAGAACGTCAGGCGCCCGGTGCTGCACATTCCGTTCACCCCGACCACTTCGCAAGGCAGCGGGTCGGTTTGTTCGTGCGGTTCGGGGTAGGCGGCAAAGGGCGGCGTCGGCCAGCGAAACGACGCTGGACTGGCGCGTTCGATGAGCGGCTCCAGAGGCGCCGCAATCGTCGACAACTCCCACTCCGGTACGGTCGACTGATCAGCCATCCCGATTCCCATCCCATTGATTGCGCAATGACACTTGCGCTGTGACCGTGACTGCGCCCGCGAACAATCGTCGCCGGCGGGCTATGGTATCGCCGCGCTGTTCGGCCTGGGCGCTCGAATTGGCGGGTCAGGCGCTGCCAATTCACCCCCATGACGCGCCCCGGCTCCCTAGCCGCGCATCTGCTGGGGCAAAAATGTGACGATCTGGGGAAACATGTAGAGCAAGGCGACCATCAGCACCATCAGCAGGAAGAATGGAAAAGCGGCGCGTGCGATCGTACCGATGTCGCGCCGCGTCATGCCTTGCAGGACGAACAGGTTGAAACCCACTGGCGGCGTGACCTGGGCCATCTCGACGACGACGACGATGAAGATGCCGAACCACAGCGGGTCGATCCCGGCCTTCTGGATCGTCGGTTGAATCACCCCCATCGTCAGCACGACCATCGAAATGCCGTCGAGAAAACACCCCAGCAGCACGTAGAACAGCGTCAGCGCGGCGATCAGCTGCCACGCGCTTAAGGCCAGCGACCCGATCCACTCCGCCAGATGCCGGGGCAGACCGATGTAGCCCATGCTCAGCGTGAGGAACGCCGCGCCGGCGAGGATCAGCGCGATCATGCAATACAGGCGCGTGCCGCCCATCAACGACTGCGTGAACGTGCTGCGCGTGAGCGACCCCTGCAGCGCGGAGATGAGCAAGGAGCCGACAACGCCCAGCGCGGCGGCCTCGGTGGCGGTGGCGATCCCGGCGTAAATCGAGCCGAGCACGGCGCCGATGAGCAGCACGACGGGAATCAAGGAGCGCGACTCGCGCAGTTTGGCGGTAAAACTCATCGGCGGGTCGGGCGGCGGAATCAGCTGCGGGTAACGCAGCGACCAGCCCACGATGTACAGCGAAAAAATCAGCGCGAGCAGCAGACCCGGCAGCACGCCGGCGATGAACAGCTCGGAGATCGACACGTCGGCGGTGACGCCGTAGACGATCATGATGATCGACGGCGGAATCAACAGGCCCAGGGTGCCGGCGCCGGCGAGCGAACCGAGCGACACGTCCTTGGGGTAGCCGCGCCGGTCGAGCTCGGGCAGGCTCATCTTGCCGATCGTCGCGCAAGTCGCCGCGCTCGACCCCGATACGGCGGCGAAGATCGCACAGCCCACCACGTTGACGTGCAGCAAGCGCCCCGGCAGGCGCTGCATCCACGGCGCCAGGCCGCGGAACATGTCTTCGCTCAGGCGCGTGCGAAACAGAATTTCGCCCATCCAGATGAACAAGGGCAGGGCGGTCAGCGTCCAGCTCGACGCCGAGCCCCAGATCGTCACTGCCATCGCGTCGCCCGCCGGGCGCGAGCTGAACAGCTGCATGCCGATCCAGGCCACGCCCGACAGCGTGAGGCCGATCCACACGCCGCTGGCCAGGATCAGGAACAGCGCGGCGATGAGCAGCGCCGTGATCGCGAAATCATTCATGGTGCTGCGCCTGCGCTTCGCCGCCATCATTGCGCACGCCGCGCGCTTCGCCCACCAACTCGTCGATCAAGGCGATTGCGAAGACGACGCTGCCCAGCGCCATGCTGAGCTGCGGCAGCCACAGCGGCGTCGCGTCGTTGGCGGTGGAGATGTCGTGGTAGACGTGCGACTGCCACGCGAGCTTGCAGCTGTAGATCGCCAGCAACACGCCCAGGCTGGAGGCTGCGGCGAGCGCCCAGAGTTCGATGCGGCGCCGCGCCTTGCCGGTGAAACGCGTCACGAGCAGGGTAACGCGGATGTGCTCGCCTTGCTTCAAGGTGTGCGCCAGCGCCAGGAAACCTGCACCGGCCATCATGTAGCCGGCGTAAGCGTCGACGCCTGGAACGTTGAAGTGCAGTTGCCTGCCGACGATGGACAGCAACACCATCACCAGCAACGCCACCATGAACAACGCCGCGAGCGCTGCCGTGGCGGCATACAGGGAATCGAGCGCGCGGCGCAAGCCACCCGCCGCAGCCGCGCTGCTTGGCATCTACATCTTCTTGAATGCGTCGACGATGGCCTGGCCTTCGGGGCCGGCCTTGTCGAGCCATTCCTTGAGCATGGTGTCGCCGACTTTTTTCATGTCGCTCTTCAGTGCGTCGCTCGGTGCGACGATGTTCATGCCGTTTTTCTTCAGCAAGTCGAGGTATTCGCCGTTCTTCGACTTGGACAGCGCCCAGCCGCGCGCCTCGGCGTCGGCGCCGGCTTTTTGCAGCGCCGCCTTGCTCGGCGCGTCGAGCGCGTCGAAGGCGGCCTTGTTGACGATCACGGCGTTCTTCGGCAACCAGGCCTGGGTGTCGTAAAAGTACTTGATGTGCTCGAAGGTCTTGGTGTCATAGCCGGTTGCGCCCGACGACATGTAGCTCTCGACGACGCCGGTGGCCATCGCCTGCGAGAGCTCTGCCGCCTGCACCGTCACTGCCTGTGCGCCCACGAGCTCGGCGATGCGTGCCGTGGCCGGGCTGTAGGCGCGCCACTTCACGCCTTTCAGGTCGGCCGCCGAGTTGATCGGCTTCTTCACGTAAATGCCTTGCGGTGGCCACGCCACGGCGTAAAGCAGCAGCATGCCCTGCTCGGCGAGCTTTTTCTCGAGCGCGGGTTTTTGCGCCTTGTAGAGCTTGGCCGACGCGTCGTAACTGTCGGCCAGAAAGGGCAGGCCGTCGGTGCCGTAAATTTGCCACTCGTTCTGGAAGTTGGCGAGCAGAATCTCGCCGATCTGCGCCTGGCCGCCCTGCACGGCACGCTTGATTTCCGGTGCCTTGAAAAGCGACGCGTTGGCGTGCACGGTGATTTTCAGCTTGCCCGCGGTCGCCTTGTCGACGTCTGCAGCAAACTGGGTGAGGTTCTCGGTGTGGAAGTTGCTCGCGGCGTAGCCGGCCGGCAAATCCCATTTGGTTTGCGCCTGGGCACCCAGCGTCGCTGCGGCGAGCGCGAGCGCGGCGGTGTGGGTCAATAAGTAGCGGGGGTTGAGCATGCAGACTCCTGAAGTCGGGGACAAGGTGGGGCGCAGCATAGACGCTGCTCGCACCGCAGCGAATCGGTTCTTGCCCGGGTGCGCCGCGATCGGGCTGTAAGACCGGGCGATTGCAAGACGACACAGATGGTGAACAATAGGGTTTGCCACAGGGTCTCGTCGCCCGGTGCGTGCTTATCCATGCGGAGAAACTTCATGAATCAACGACTTGTCATTTCCTCAGCCCTCGCCTCGGTCCTGGCGCTGGGCCTGGTTTCGCAGGCTGCGGCGCAGCCCAAGCCCAAGGAGAAGTGTTACGGCATCGCCAAGGCCGGGCAAAACGATTGCGCCAACCTGGCAGGCACACACACCTGCGCCGGGCAGGCCAAGGTCGACAAGGACACGGGCGAGTGGAAGTACGTCGCCGCGGGCACGTGCAAGCAGCTCGGCGGATTGAGCGCAGAGGAAGCCAAGGCGGCGCCAAAGAAGCAGTAGCGCACGGCTCACCCCATGGGCCCGGTGGCCGCGGCGTCGCCCACGCGAGTTGACGCCGGTGTGGGCATCGGCCTGCGCCAGGCGCACTACGAGCCGGTGCTCGAAGCGCGCCTGGACTTGGCGTTCGTCGAGGTCCACTCGGAAAATTTCTTTGCCGCGGGCGGCGCAACCCGCGCCGTGCTGCGGCGCGCGCGCGAGCTCTATGCGCTGAGTCTGCACGGCGTCGGCCTCGCGCTCGGCTCGGCGGCGGGAGTCGACACTTGGCATCTGGACCGCCTCGAACACCTCGTGCGCGAGGTCGAGCCGGTGCGCGTCTCCGACCACGCGTCATTTGCGCGCGTCGCACGCCCGGGCGACGCCGCCGTGCTGCACGCCAACGATTTGCTGCCGGTGGCGTTCACGCCGGCGGCGCTGGGCATCATGGTGCAAAACGTCGGCGTCGTTCAGGAGCGCCTGCGCCGCACGATTCTGGTGGAGAACCTCTCGGCCTATGTGGCTTTTGACGATGACGCGATGAGCGAGGCCGAGTTTTTGCTCGCGCTGTGCCGGCGCAGCGGTTGCGGCCTGCTGCTTGACCTGAACAACCTGATGGTGAACGCGCTCAACGTCGCAGCACCGGACCCTGTCGCGGCGTGTTGCAGCGTCGTCGATTCGCTGCCGCCGCAGGCCGTCGGCGAGATCCACCTGGCCGGTTATGCCGACGCCGAAGGCTGGGCCGTCGACGATCACGGCAGCCCCGTGCGCGCAAGCGTCTGGCAGGTCTATCGGCACGCGCTGCGGCGCTTTGGCGCGGTGCCGACGCTGATCGAGTGGGACACCGGGATTCCGTCGTTCGACGTTTTGCTCGGGGAGGCCGATCGTGCAGTCGCCTGCCGAAGTGAGGCTGTGGCGTGAGCGACGTCGGCGTGGAAGCGGCGCGCCAGCAGGCCTTGCTCGGGGCCATCGCGCAGGTTGGCGCAGCGCATGATGCGGCTGCGCCCCTTGCGCCTGGTCGCAAGGGCGCATTGGCCGGCTTGTGGATTTACCGCGCGAACGCCCACGCGCTGGCCGAGCGCGCCCTCGCCAGCGCCTTCCCCACGTTGAGCGCGTTGCTCGGGGCGGACGATTTCCGACACATGGCGCGCGAGTTCTGGCACGCCGTTCCGCCGCAGCGCGGCGACATCGCCGAGTGGGGCGGCGGTTTGCCCGATTGGCTGCGCGCTCACCCGGGCTTTGCAGCGTGGCCTTATCTGGGCGACTGCGCCGAGCTCGACTGGTTGCGCCACGGCTGCGAACGCGCCGCCGATCCGAGCATCGATGCCACTTCGCTGGCGCTGCTCGAATTGCACGATCCTGGCCGGCTCAGGCTGGTGCTGTGCCCCGGCCTGGCGCTGCTCGACTCGCGCTGGCCGGTGGCCACCCTGTACGCGGCGCACCATGCGGATGGCCCGGGTTTCGACGCGGCGCGCGACGCCATCGCCGCGGCGCGCGGCGAAATCGTCCTCGTCGCACGCCGCGGCTGGCGCGCCGAAGTGCAAGTTATCGACGCACCGACCTGCGCCTGGACGCGCGACCTGCTCGCTGGAGCGTCGCTGGGTGATGCGCTGGCGCGTGCCGCGAGCGAGTTCGACTTCACGGCGTGGTTGACCCGCGCACTCGCGCAAGAATGGTTGGAGCGCGTGGTGCCGGTTCCCGATTGACCGGGGCGAAACGCGGTGCGCACGCGCCCGGCGAACGTTGCACCCTACACTGCCGGCCCGATGGTGAACAGGTGAAAACGATGAGTTCGATGACTTTTATCAGAGTGTGTGGCGCCCTGGCCGCCGCAGCGGTGGTGATTTCGACTGCCGGCTGTTCGGCGATGGTGGCGCAAAACCCCAGCGGCACGCTGCGCCCGGTGAATGCGGTGCCCGACGGCGCCGACGAGAGCGTGATGCTGAAGGGGCACGACGTCGTCGCGTACTTCACCGACGCGAAGCACATGCTGGGCCGGCCCGAAGTGAAGACGGTGCACCAGGGCGTGACGTTTCGCTTTGCCAGCGCCGAGCACAAGGCGCTGTTCGATGCGCAGCCGGCGAAATACCTGCCGCAGTACGGCGGGTTCTGCGCGAATGGCCTGGCCTATGGCATCCCGTGGGGCGGCGACGCCGACACCTGGTTGCTGCGCGACGGCAAGCTCTACATCTTCGGCGGCGAGGGCTCGCGCCGCGCCTTCCTCATCGACCGCGAGCTGAACACCCAGTTGGCCGACAAGTATTGGGCCGAGGAAGTTCAGGGGTCGAACAGCTTCTTCCAGCGCACCAAGCGTTTGGTGCTGCGCGTGCCGCACTACAAGAACGGCGAAGCGCTGGAGGCCGAATACCAGCAGCGCAAGGCTGCCGGAACGCTCAAGCCCTGATCCAAACCGCTGTCGCTTGCGTAAGGTTATGACCGACACTGCGACTGAATTGAACCACCCCCGAAGCGGGCCGGCAACGCCGGACGCGCGGCGGCCGCTTGGGGCGCCCGCGGGGGGACAGCATTCAAGGGGTTCCGATGTCGCGTAGCAAGTTGATCGTGGTCGCAGGCGTGATCGCCTTGGTCGTTGCGTTTTTCGCGTTCGACCTGGGTCACTACTTGAGCCTGGACTACCTGAAGCAGCGCCAGGTCGACTTCGCCGCGATCTATGCCGAGCAGCCGCTGCTCGTGATCGGCGCCTACGCGCTCATCTACATCGTCGTCTTTGCGCTCGCGCTGCCGGTGGGCGCCGTCATTTCGCTGGCCGGAGGCGCGCTGTTCGGCGTGTGGGTCGGCGTTCTGGTCGTCTCGTTTGCCTCGAGCATCGGTGCCGCGCTGGCTTTCCTTGCGTCGCGCCACGTGCTCGCCGACAGCGTGCGCGCGCGCTTCGGCGCGCGCCTGAGCGAGGTCGACAAGGGTGTGGCCAAGGACGGGGCGTTCTACCTCTTCACGCTTCGCCTGATCCCGGCGATACCGCCGGCGGCGATCAACCTGCTGTTCGGCCTGACGAAGATGCGCACCTGGACGTTTTATTGGGTGAGCCAGCTGGGCATGCTCGCCGGGACCATCGTCTTCGTGAACGCCGGCACACAGCTCGGCAAGCTCGAGTCGCTCAAGGGAATTTTGTCGCCCGGGCTGATCGGCTCGTTCGTCTTGCTCGGCATTTTTCCGCTCATCGCAAAGAAGATCGTCGACGTGATTCAGGGCCGCAAGGTCTACGCGCGCTGGGCGGCGCAGAAGCCCAAGTCGTTCGACCGCAACCTGGTCGTGATCGGCGCCGGCGCCGCCGGCCTGGTGACGAGCTACATCGCCGCGGCAGTCAAAGCCAAGGTCACGTTGGTTGAGACGCACAAGATGGGCGGTGACTGCCTGAACTACGGTTGCGTGCCGAGCAAGGCCTTGATCAAGTCGGCGACGCTCGTGCACCAGATGAAACACAGCGCGCGCTACGGCGTCGCGCGCGCCGACGCAACGCTGAACTTTGCCGAGGTGATGGAGCGCGTCGCGCGCATCGTTCGCGAAGTCGAACCGCACGATTCGATTGAGCGCTACACGGGGCTCGGTGTGGACGTCGTGCAAGGCTATGCGAAGCTGCTCAACCCGTGGACGGTGCAGATCGATCTGGGCCACGGCAAGATGCAAACGCTGACGACGAAGAACATCGTCATCGCCACCGGCGCCATGCCTTTCGTGCCTCCGTTGCCCGGCCTGGCCGATGTGGGTTACCTCACCAGCGACACGCTCTGGGGCCTGCGTGAACTGCCGGCGCGCCTGGTCGTCTTGGGCGGTGGGCCGATCGGCTGCGAGCTTGCGCAGAGTTTTGCGCGCCTGGGCTCGCACGTGACGCAGGTCGAGATGCTGCCGCGCATCATGATTCGCGAAGACGTCGAGGTGTCGCAGCTTGCGCGTGAAGCGCTGGAGGCGGACGGCGTGAAGGTTCTGACGGGCCACAAGGCGCTGCGCTGTGAGAAAGATGGCGAGCGCAAGTTCATCGTCGTCGAGGCCGCCGGTCAGACGCAGCGCATTCAGTTCGACGTGTTGCTGTGCGCTGTGGGTCGGATCGCGCGCCTGAAGGGCTATGGCCTGGAAGACCTGGGAATTCCGGTGGGCCGAACGATAGAGACCAACGAATACCTGGAGACGATCTACCCGAACATTTTTGCCGCGGGCGACGTCGCCGGGCCCTACCAGTTCACGCACACGGCGGCGCACCAGGCGTGGTACGCGTCGGTGAATGCGCTGTTCGGCAGCTTCAAGAAATTCAAGGTCGATTACTCCGTGATCCCCTGGGCGACGTTCATCGATCCGGAAGTCGCACGCGTCGGGCTGAACGAACAAGAGGCGAAGGAAAAAGGCATCGCCTACGAGGTCACGCGCTACGGCCTGGGCGATCTGGACCGGGCGATTGCCGACAGCGCGGCGCACGGCTTTGTCAAAGTGCTCACCGTGCCGGGCAAAGACAAAATTCTGGGCGTGACGATCGTGGGCCTGCACGCCGGCGACCTGCTCGCCGAATACGCGCTCGCGATGAAACACGGCCTGGGGCTGAACAAGATTCTCGGCACGATCCACACCTATCCGACCCTGGCGGAGGCGAACAAGTACGCCGCCGGCGAATGGAAGCGCAACCATCAACCGCACAAGGTGCTCGAGTGGCTGCGGCGCTTCCACGCCTGGCGTCTGGCTTGAATCCGCTGCGTCGATCACCGCGTAGTCCCATCATGATGAACATCCTGCACCGCCTGATTCTTGCCCTCGCCATGTCATTCAGCCTTGGCGCCCTGGCGCAACCCGATTCGCAGTACGCCGCCTGGAACGGCCTGCTCGAAAAGCACGTGAAATGGCTGCCGGACAACAAACAGAGCCGCGTTGATTACAACGGATTCAAGGCCGACCGCGCCGAGCTGAAAAAAGTCCTCGACGCAATGACCGCAGTGAGCAAAAGTGACTTCGACGCCTGGTCCAAGCCCCAGCAAATGGTGTTCCTGATCAACGCCTACAACGCCTTCACGGTCGAGCTGATCCTCACCAAGTACCCGGATCTGAAGTCGATCAAGGACCTGGGCAGCTTCGTCAGCTCGCCGTGGAAGAAGAAATTCTTCAAGTTGCTGGGCGAAGAGCGCACCCTCGATTGGATCGAACACGAGCAGTTGCGCCCGAACTATGGCGATCCGCGCGTGCACGCCGCGGTGAACTGCGCCTCCATCGGCTGCCCGGCGCTGCGCAGCGACGCCTTCACCGTGGCCAAGCTCGACGCCCAATTGGAGGACGGCATGCTGCGCTTCATGGGGGACCGCACGCGCAACCGCGTCAAGGGCGGTACCCTCGAAGTCAGTTCGATCTTCAAGTGGTTTCGCGAAGACTTTGAAAAGGGTCAGCGCGGCTTCAACAAGGTCGAAGACGTATTTGCCAAGTACGCAGCGCAACTGACTGACGATGCCGCCGAGCAGGCGCGCCTGAAAGCCAAAACCGTGGCGGTGAACCACCTCGATTACGATTGGTCGCTGAACGCCGTGGGGCGTTGACCTGCCGCACCCGAGAATTGCACTCACCTTTTGTTCCGCTGCTGCTGGCGCTGGCGTGCGCCGCGAGTTTTGGTCTGGCCCGGGCGCAAGCGTCCCAGGCGCCGCCGCTGTTGACGCCTTTTGCGAGCGACTCCGAACAAGCGCCGGCGCCCTGGCAAGTACAGGGGCTGCCGAATCAGACCAAGCCGTTCACCCGCTTTGCCGTGGTCGACCTTGACGGGCACCGCGCGCTGCGCGTGCAGGCCGAAGAGTCGTATGGCAATCTTGTGCATCCGCTCCCCGGGCTCAAACCCGGCCCGAAGCTGGCGTGGCGCTGGCGCGTCGACAAGTTGGTCGACGGGGCGAACCTCAACGAAAAAGCCGGCGACGATGTGGCGCTCAAGGTCTGCGTTTTTTTCGACCTGCCGCTGGAGAGCGTCCCCTTCATTGAGCGTCAGCTGTTGCGCGTGGCGCGTTCGCAGACCGCTCAGGCCTTGCCGGCGGCGACCGTCTGTTATGTGTGGGACACCGATTTGCCGCGCGGCACGCTGCTGCCCAGTGCGTTCACCCGGCGCTTGCGCTACATGGTGCTGCAAAGCGGCGCTGCGCAGTTGCGCCAGTGGGTCGACGAGCGGCGCGATATCGGCGCCGACTTCCTGCGCCTGTTCGGCGACGAGGTCAACAACGTGCCGCCTCTGATTGGCGTTGCCGTCGGCGCGGACGCCGACAACACCCGCAGCCGCAGCCTGGGTTTCGTGTCCGACTTGGCCTTGCAGCCGTAAATTGAACCCCTCCCGAAGCGCATTCGGCGCTCCCCCATGAAACACCTTTTGCTGCTGGGCGGCGGACACGCCCATCTGCAGGTTCTGCAGGCCTTGGCGCTGCAGCCCTTGCCCGGCGTGCGCGTGACGCTCGTGAGCCCGTTCGCGCGCCAGCTTTATTCCGGCATGGTGCCGGGCTGGCTGGCCGGCCACTACCTGCTCGACGACTGTGCGATCCCGCTGCTGCCGCTCGCTCAGCGCGCGGGTGCGGAGTTCATCGAGGCGCCCGCGACCCACATCGACGCGGCGACGCGCCAGGTCACGCTCAGCAATTCGCAACTGCTGCGCTACGACGTGCTCAGCATCGACACCGGGCCGGTGATGGACCGCGACGCGATTCCCGGGGCGCGCGAGCACGGTCTGTTCGTGCGCCCGATCGAGCACTTCGCACAACTCTGGGACAAGCTGCTCGCCCTGTCCGCAGAGCGCGGCTTGAGCGTGGCCGTGATCGGCGCGGGCGCGGCCGGCGTGGAGCTCGCGTGCGCCATGCAACACCGGCTGCGCGACCGGGCCCGCATCAGCCTGGTCACCGGCGGGCCTCCGCCCCTGGCCGACTATTCGCAGGAAGTGCGGACCCGCGCCCGCGCGGCACTGCGCCGCTTGAGCATCACCGTGCTCGAAGACACGTGCACGAGCATCGCCGAGCAGCACCTGCAACTGCAAAGCGGCACGCGCCTGCAATGCGACGCACCGGTCCTGGCGATCGGCAGCAGCGCGCCGCCCTGGTTGGCCGGCAGCGGCCTGGCGCTGGACGCGCAGGGCTTCATCGCGACCGCGACGACCTTGCAAAGCACCTCCCACCCGGATGTGTTTGCCGCAGGCGACGTGGCGTCGAACCTGGTGCTGCAGCGCCCCAAGAGCGGCGTTTTCGCGGTGCGCGCCGGCCCGGCGCTGGCGCTCAATCTGCGCCGTTATCTGGGCGGAGGGCCACTCGAGGAACATCTGCCCAAGTTGCGCTCGCTGAACCTGCTCGCGTGCGGGCGGCGCTCGGCGATCGTCTCGTGGGGCGCATGGACGGCGCAGGGTGCCTGGGCGTGGTACTGGAAGAACTGGATCGATAGAAAGTTCGTCGCGAAGTACCGCTGAGGGGCAGCCCAGCCGCTCGTATGGCGTCTGGGGGTCGCCTTCCGGCGCCTTACGTGCGGGCTCAGTCGCGCGGCTTGAAGTCGATTTCCATGAGCGGCGGCACCCGTCCGTCGATGTCGCGCGGCAGGATTTCCGTCTTGTCGATCGCGCGCAGCACGGCGTCGTCCCAGTTCTTGGCACCGCTGCTCTTGACGAGTTTGCGCGCGACGATCGTGCCGTCGGGAGCCAGGCGCACTTCGACGGTGGCCACAGGATCGCCGTTGACGGGTTCGGTCAGAACGATGTTGGGCTTGATTCGCGCCTTGATTCGGCCTGCATAACCCACTGACGGCCCGGCGCTTTGGGCTGCGGTGCCGGGAGTCGCCGCGTTCGAATTCGCCCCCGCCTGGCCGAGCATGCGCTTCAGGTTGGCCTGGCGCTGCGCCTCGATTCGCGCTTCCTCCTGTTTCGCCTCTTCTTTCTCGGCAAGTTCCTGCTTCTTGCGCTCGGTCTCGAGGCGCGCCTGTTCGCGTTTGGCGGCCTCGCGTTTGGCCAGCTCGCGTTTCGTTTCTTCGCGCTTCGCTTCCTCGCGTTTGAGTTCTTCGCGGCGCGCCTTTTCGATCGCGATCTGCGCATCGGGCGCGGCTTCCTGCACCGGCGCAGGCTTGGGCACTGGGGCAGGGGGCGGTTTCACGAGCACGGGCTCGGGCCGGGGCGGCGGCGCGGGCGGGGGTGGGGGGGGCGCCGCGACCTGCGGAACTGCGGCCCACAACTCGGCTTCGATGGCGTCGGGCGTGCTGGAGCGCCACGACACGCTGAACGTCAGCGCGACGACGAGCAGCGCGTGCGCGAACAGCGCAAGCAGCATGCCCGCGCCCAGGCCCGCAGGCCGCTGCGGCATGAACTGGTCGCGGGACAGCGCAGCAGCAGTCACGCTCAGCTCCCGCTTTGTTTCACCGACAACCCGACGCGCTGAATCCCGGCGCGCTGCAAGGTGTCCATGACCTTGACGACGGCTTCGTATTTCACTGCGCGGTCCGCCGAAATCACGACCGGCGTGTTGCTGTCACCGGCCTGCGCCGCCTTGACGCGCGCCGCCAGCGTCTGCATGTTGATCGCCGACGGCTCCTTGCCGTCCAGGCGCAGGCGCAGCGTCTCGTCGGCGGCGACGGTGAGCTCGATCACGTGTTCCGGGCGCTGCTTGCTCTTGCCCACGCTGGGCAAGTCGACGATTCCCGTCGTGATGAGCGGCGCCGTCACCATGAAGATGATCAGCAGCACGAGCATGACGTCGATGAACGGCACCATGTTGATTTCGCTGATGGTGCGGCGCCTGCCGCCGCCGCGCTGGCTGACGGCGGGCATTACTTCGACGCCGCCGCGGGAACGCCCGCGTTGCGCTGCAGGATGTTGGAGAACTCTTCGATGAACGACTCGAGCTGGATCGCAATCCGGTCGATGTCGCGCGCGAAGCGGTTGTAGGCGATGACAGCGGGAATCGCCGCGAACAGGCCGATCGCGGTGGCGACCAGCGCCTCGGCGATTCCCGGCGCGACGGTGGCCAAGGTCACCTGCTGCATGTTGGACAGGCCGACGAAGGCGTGCATGATTCCCCACACCGTGCCGAACAGGCCGACGTAAGGCGACACCGAACCCACCGACGCGAGGAACGACAGGTTCGACTCGATCGTGTCGAGCTCGCGCTGGAAGCTCGCCCGCATCGCGCGCCGCGAGCCGTCGAGCAGGGCGCCGGTGTCGGCGACCCGCCGCTCGCGCAGCTTCAGGAATTCGCGCATGCCGGTGGCGAAGATGCGCTCCATGGGTGCGCCGTCTTTGTGTTTCGCGGCGTCGCTGAACAACTCGTTGAGATTTTTTCCGGCCCAGAACTCGCGCTCGAATTCTTCGTTCGCCGAGCGCACCTTGCGCAGGCCGAAGAGCTTGCCGAAGATGACGGTCCAGCTTGCGAGCGAGGCGAGCATCAGCCCGGCCATCACGAGTTGCACGACCAGGCTGGCTTGCACCACGAGGGTAAGGATCGACAGGTTTTGATTCATGCGGAGTTCGGCGTCAGGTGGTGGGCAGGGCGCTACGGCGCGCCGGCAGCGCGCCTCATGCGGGGTGCGCTCGGCTCCCGCGATTTTGCACTGCGCCGCGGCGCGCGCGTGGGGACTGCAGCAAAGGCGCCGTGCTCAGGGCCGCAGGCGTTTGTAGACATCGCCCCAGCTGGGGTGGCCGGCTTCCGACTTGTCCAGCGTGAAGGCCGGGTCGGCAAGGCGCGCCGCGCGAAATTGCGCTTCGCACTCGTTGCGCCGGTTGCTCGTGCACGCGATGAACGCCAGGTGCTTGTGTGCTGCGGCGCGGTCCTTCGGTGACGCGAGGCGCAAACTCAGCGCCAGATGGAAATGGCGTTCCGCTTCGCCGTACAGCGCGTCCTCGTAGGCGCGCAGGCCCGCCATCAAGGCTTTTTCGGCAGGCATGGCGATGATCTCGACCAATGCCGTCGGCGCGGGCGCCGGCTGGGCACAGCCGGTCAGCGCGATGGCAAGGGCCAGGCTGGCGTGCAGCAGTGCGGCGCGGCCGTGCCCATGGCGCGGCCCGGTCATGAGCCGAATTTGTGCTTGATGCCGACGGATTGGCCTGGCGCGATGGTGACCGTCGTGCTGAACGGCGGGAAATCGGCGTTGCGGATCGTGATCAGATGTTTGCCCTCTTGCAGATTCAATTCGGTCAACGGTGGCGCGTTGCCCGCCGGGGTGCCGTCGACTTCGACCTGGCCCCAGGGGCTCACCGCCAGCCGCAGTACGCCCATGGCCTTGACCGCGGGCGTGGCTTTGGTGTCGCCCGGGGCTTTGGCATCGCGCCGCTCACGGGGTGTCGCCTTGGCCTGGACCGCGGGTTTTGCTGCGGGTGGCTTGGCCTTGGCAGCCTCGGCGCTCGGCGCTGGGCCCGCGACACGTTCGGGCTTGGGCGGAACCGCAGGTTCGAGCGGCGGCGCAGCGGGGTTGATTTCAGCGGGCGGCGGCGCCGCACTGTGACTGGCGATTTCCCGCATCGCAGGCGGTTGATCGATGACACGCGCCGTGAGCGGCGGTGCGGGTTCCTTCGTCGGGCCGACGAAATAAAGCGTCGCGCTGCCCAGCATGACGGCCGCCGCCGCGCTGCCGGCCCAGAGCCGCCATCCGCCACGCATCGCGCGCACCGGCTCCTCGAGCTCGGCCTGGCCGTCGCGGTCGTCTAGCCAGTGGCGCAGCTCGCGCGAAAACGTGCGTGCCGAGCGGTAGCGCTGTTCCGGGTCCTTGACCATCGCGCGCGCCGCGATGTTGGCCAAGGCGCGCGGCACCCGCGCGTCGACTTCGCACGCGAGCGGAGGCTCGTGCTCGATCACGGACTGCGAGATCTCGGCCAAGGTCGTGCCGCGAAACGGCTTCTGGTCGGTGAGCAGCTCGTAGAGCACGACGCCGAGCGAAAACACGTCGGCTCTGCGATCCACGGTCTGGTGCCGGGCTTGTTCCGGCGCCATGTAGTACGGCGACCCGGCAGCGATGTCGCCGGCGCCCTCGTGACGGTGCGCGACCCGCGCAATGCCGAAGTCGAGCACGCGCGGCTGGGTTCGGCCGACCATGAAGATGTTCGCCGGCTTCACGTCGCGGTGCACGACGCCTTTGCTGTGCGCATAGGCGAGCGCGTCGGCAATGCGGCGCACGATGAGTGCCGCCTGATCGGGCGTCGGGCGCCAGCCGTCCTGGCGCAGCTGGCGCAAGTCGCGGCCCTTCAACAGCTCCATCGCGATGTAGGCGCTGTTGTCGCTGGTGCCGGCGTCGAACACGGTGACGATGTGCGGGTGGCTCAGGCCCGCGGCGGCGCGCGCTTCGTTGAGGAACAGCGCGTTGAACGATTCGCGCTCCTCCGCCGAAAGCTCCAGGTTCAGTGTCTTGATCGCGATCAGACGCGACAACAGCGGGTCGTGCGCGGCGTAGACGGTGCCCAGTCCCCCTTCGCCGATGCGGTACTTGAGCGCGTACCTGCCGATGTGCCCGATCGTGGGCATCTGTTCTTCGGACTGCGTTGTCGGGTTCGTTGCGAACGCGGCGGCTGGCCCTTTGGGCAGGCCCAGGCCCGAGTCAGCCCAGACTTGCGGGCCGGAATCGCCCGCGTCTTGATGCGGTTCCGATTCGTTCGGGTACCTGGCGGGAACGGTGGGAGCGCCGAAATCGATCACGCTGCAACTTTAGTTCACCTCGGCCCGTGGCCCGTGCGCAAAACCACACACTTTGTGCCAGACGTAACGATGAAAAACAAATCGACGCGTGGCCGCTGGCTTGCCGGCGCCAAGGCAAGTGCGTCGCGCTCAGCGCGCGCGTGAGACTTGGACTTCGGCGGGCCGAAGGGCAGCCGCTGCCTTGTCCAGCACACCGTTGACGTACTTGTGGCCGTCGGTGCCGCCAAAGCTTTTGGCGAGTTCAACCGCCTCGTTGATCGCGACGCGGTACGGAATCTCCGGGCAGCTCTGCAATTCGAAGGTGCCGATCATCAACACCGCGTGCTCCACCGGCGAGAGCCGCGTCACGGCGCGGTCCAGGTGCTGTGCCAGGATGGCGTCGATCGCCGAGGCCTGCTCGATGCAGCCTTTGAGCAGCGCGTCGAAATGCGCCAGGTCGCACTTGCCGAAGCCGTCGAGCTCGCGCATGTGGGCTTGGATGGCGTCGATCGGCGTGGCCGCGACGAGCCATTCGTAAAGGCCCTGCATCGCCGCTTCGCGCGCGCGGCGGCGTGCCGACTTGGGCGCGGCGCGCCGGCGCACCTCGTGGGCGGCGGCTGCGCCGTCGGCCTGCGGCGCCGGCATGAGCGGGGCCATCAGCGCAAGTCTTCCATCAGATTCGCCATCTCGACGGCGACGCGCGCCGCGTCGCGGCCTTTTTCCTCGACGCGCGCCCAGGCTTGCGCCTCGTTCTCGACGGTCAGGATCGCGTTCGCAATCGGCAGGTCGTGGTCCAGCGCGACGCGCATCACACCGGCGGCGCTTTGCTCGGCGACGAGTTCGAAATGGAAGGTCTCGCCGCGGATCACGCAGCCGAGCGCGATCAGGACGTCGAAATCGTCAGTCTGCGCCAGTGCCGCCAACGCCACCGGCAGCTCGAGCGCGCCGGGCACCATGACGTGCCGGATGTGCCGTTCTTCCACGCCCACCGCGAGCAGCTCGGCCTTGCAGACCTGGGCGAGGCGATCAGTGAGGGGCCGATTGAAGCGCGCCTGCACGATGCCGATGCGCAAATCGAGTCCGTTGAGTTCGACCTGGGTTTCTTTGTCTGCGCCTTGCATGGTTCGCTCTTTGCCTTGCGTGTTGGAGTGGAGTCGGGTCGAGGTCAGTTCGTGCTCGCGACGAAACCCGTCACCTCGAGCCCGTAACCGGCCATGCTCGGCATGCGCCGCGGGCTACCCAGGAGTTTCATCTTGCCGATGCCGAGCTCGCGCAGGATTTGCGCGCCGATGCCGTAGGTGCGCAAGTCGAGCTGCGACCGGCTCTTGGGTGACGCGGCTTCGTGGGCGTCGAGCAAGCCCGCGTCGCTGTGAACGTCGCTCGTGCAATTGAGCAGCACGGCGGCGCTGCGGGGCGCCGCGCGGAGTTGTTCGAGCGCCTTGTGCAGCGTCCAGGAATGGCCGCGCGCTTGCGTATCGAGCAGGTCCATGACGCAGAGCGGTTCGTGCACGCGCACCAGCACTTCGTCGTCGCGCGACCAGTGACCCTGCGTGAGCGCGAGGTGCACGCCGCCGCTGCGATCGCGGAACTCGGTGCAGGCGAATTCGCCTTGCGCGGTGTGAAGGGTTCGCTGCGCGACGCGTGCGATCAGCGATTCATTGCGGCTGCGGTGTTCGATGAGGCTCGCGATCGTGCCGACCTTCAGACCATGCTCCGCAGCAAAGCGCAGCAGGTCGGGCAGCCGCGCCATCGTGCCGTCGTCGTTCATGATTTCGCAGATCACCGCGGCGGGCGTCAAGCCGGCCATCGCCGCGAGGTCGCAGCCGGCTTCGGTATGGCCGGCGCGCATCAATACGCCGCCGTCCTGCGCTTGCAGCGGGAAGATGTGGCCGGGTTGCACGAGGTCGCCCGACTGCGCGTCGCGCGCCACGGCGGCCTGCACCGTGCGCGCCCGGTCCGCCGCTGAAATGCCCGTCGTCACGCCTTGCGCGGCTTCGATCGACACCGTGAACGCGGTCGCGTGGCGCGTGCCGTTGCGGCTCGTCATCGGCGTCAGGCGCAGGCGCTCGCAGCGTTCGCGCGTCAGCGTCAGGCAAATCAGGCCGCGCCCGAAACGCGCCATGAAGTTGATCGCCGCGGGGCTCACGTGGTCGGCGGCGAGCACCAGATCGCCTTCATTCTCGCGATCCTCTTCGTCGACGAGGATCACCATGCGGCCCTCGCTGAGTTCGCTGACGAGTTCGGGAACCGAGCAGATGGACATCGGCGAATTGTAGGTGGCGCCTGTGCCGGCGCCGCTTTTGCGCTGCGCTGCGACTCAGCGCGCGCCCTGCGCGCTGCTCAGCATGCGTTCGACGTAGCGTGCGATCAGGTCGATCTCCAGATTGACCCGCTGGCCCGGCTGCAACGCGCCGAGCGTCGTCGCGGCAAGCGTGTGCGGAATCAGATTGATTTCGAACTCGCAGCCCGCACAAGGCAACGCCGGGCCGCCCCAAGTTGCCTTGTCCCCCTCGGGGGGCGGACGACGTATGTCGCCGGCCTGGGGGCGCTCATGAAAGTCGGCGACGCGGTTCACGGTCAAGCTCACGCCGTTCACCGTGATCGAACCCTTCACCGCGAGGAAGCGGGCGAGCGACGTTGCGGACTGAATGCACAGCGTGCGCGATTCGCCGGCTGTCGTGAATGCGCTTACCACGCCCACGCCGTCGACATGCCCGCTCACCAGGTGGCCACCCAACCTGTCGTTGGCGCGCAAGGCTTTTTCGAGATTCACCGGGCCGGGGCTCGCCAGGCCGACGGTCTTGTCCAGACTTTCCGCCGAGACGTCGATGTGAAAGCGCCGCGCCGCCACGTCCAGATCGGTGACCGTCATGCACGCGCCGTTGATCGCGATGCTGTCACCTTGCGCCACATCGTCGAGCATTCCCGGCGGGGCGTGCACTTCGACGCGCAATCCATGGCTTGCGTCTGCGCCCAGCGCCTGGGTCTGCACGATGCGGCCGATCCCGCCGACGATTCCGGTGAACATGGCCCGATTGTCGCAGGCGAGCGGGCCAGTCCAGGCGTGTCGGTCAGGTCGGGTCAGGTGCAATCCGTCGCGCCACGATCCTCAGGTCTTCGCCGATCTGGGTCACGTTCACGAAGCGCAACATCGGCGCGGCGTCGATCTGCTCGAGCGGCCCGAACGCCGCCAGATCGCGCCCCTGGCCGAACAGCTTGGGCGCCATGTAGACGAGGAATTCGTCGACAAGACCCTCGCGCACGAACGATCCGTTGAGCTTGTGCCCGGCCTCGACGTGCAATTCGTTGACGCCGCGGCGCGCCAAGTCTTCGAGCATTGCCGCCAAGTCGACCTTGCCGCCGGCTGCGGGAACAAGCTGGACCTCGACGCCGACGGCGCGCAGCGCGGCAATGCGCTCTGCTTCGGGCTGCGCTGCATAAACGAGCGCCGCACCTGGTGGCTGAAGGATTCGTGCCGTCAGAGGCGTATCCAGGCGCGAGTCGACGATCACGCGGCGCGGTTGGAGTTCGGTCTGCACATGGCGCACGTCCAGGCGTGGGTCGTCGTCGAGCACGGTGCCCACGCCCGTCAACACCGCACCGGCGCGCTTGCGGTAGCGATGCCCGTCCTGACGCGCGGCGTCGCCCGTGATCCACTGGCTGGTGCCGTTAGGCAAGGCGGTGCGACCGTCGAGCGTGACAGCAGCCTTCAGGCGCACCCAGGGCCGGCCGCGCTGCATGCGCGAGAAAAACCCGATGTTGAGCTCAACCGCGGCTGGTTCGTGCGCCCCGGACGCCTGCACCGCAATTCCCGCGGCGCGCAGTCTGCGTGCGCCTTCGCCGCTGACTTGCGGATTCGGGTCCTGCACAGCGAACTCGACGCGCGCCACGCCGGCGGCGATCAAGGCGTCGCAACACGGCGGCGTGCGGCCGTGGTGCGAGCAGGGCTCCAGCGTCACGTGCACGCTGGCCCCGGCGAGCGTCTCGCCGCGCGCCTGCGCGTCGCGCAGCGCCATCACTTCGGCGTGCGCCTGGCCTGCGGCCTGCGTCGAGCCGCGGCCGATGATGCGGCCGTCGGGTGCGCAAATGACGCAGCCAACGCGCGGGTTCGGGTCGCTGCGGCCAATCGCCTGGGCGGCCAGCTCGAGGGCTTCAAGCATGGGCTCGCGCGCTGGGTCGGCGTGGGGCATTGAATGCAGTGGATCGGCTCTCAGGGCTGGTGCGGTGCGGTGGACAGGTCGGCAAAGACAGGGCGGGTCCCGGCCGTACCGGCTGGCGCTGCGGGGCACGACTGGGTGCCCTTGATCACCAGAAAATTTTGCTGCGTCAGCGATGAACGCAGAGCGCTGTAGCTGTCGGGGTGCTCCAGATTGTTGTCGATCGCGCCGCTGCCGTCCACGTCGGCGGAATAACGGCAGACGCGGTAGTCGCTCGCACCCGTCCCCACGGTCCAACCTGCGGGGGCGATGCTGGCGCGTCCCGACCACGCCGCGCCGGGCGCGACGGGTACCACGACGCAGTGGTAAGCGACGAAGCGCTCACCGGTCTCTACCCAGCTGCCCAATCCCAAGGTCGCGGGAAGCGCGCCAATCGGTACCGCCTCGGTACGGATTGCCCCGCCGAGTGTGTAGCTCACCGACTTGCGCGCCTCGCTGCGGCACACGGGTGGCGGTGTGGCGTCGCTTGGCGCGATCGCGATCGACAGCTCGAGGGGAGCGTCGTTCGCCGCAGCGGGGTCGGGTGGCGTGGCGCCGGCAAAGCGCACGACGCCGCTCAGCGAATAGGCCTGCAGGGCTTCGCACGTGCCGAGCGCCGCGGCGCTCAGATTGGCGTTGCTCAGCGTGGCGTCGACGCCGCTGCAACGTGCCGTGACGTTGCCGCTCGTGTTGTCGTAGACGAGCGCTTCGGTGCCGCCCGCGATCGGCTTGAACGCGCTGCGGCCTTGCCCCAGGTCCTTCGCCGGCAGCGGGATCCAGGGCGAGCGCGCGTGCGCAGCGCGCAACGGTGGGGCCTTGGCGTGCAGTTGCAGGGCGCCCGCGTAGGCGGGATCGTGACCCGCAATCAGCGTGCTCAGGGCGACTTGCTGACGCGCGCCGGTGCGGTCGTCCCAGGCGACGCTGACGCGTGCGTTTTTTGACAGCGGTGTATCGCCTGCCGTGATTTCGCGGAGCAGCGAATAACTCGTGTTGCTCGGTTGGCCACTGTCCGAATTCACCTGCCGCGTTGCGCTCGCCACACCCGCAAACGCGGTCGCCCCGGCGCGCACGGCGATGACGGAAAACGCCCGCAGCCGTTCGATGTCTTCCTGGGCGATGCGGACCGCTTCCGAGCGTTGCCGCGCGACGTCGGTGTTCAGGCGCATCTGGGTTTGCACGCGCACCACGCTGAGCATGCCGAGTGAAAGCACGAGGAAGGCGACCAGGCCCTCGAGCAGCGTCGTGCCGCGCTGCGCGCGTCGGGTGCGTGGTGTTGCGCGGGTCGGCATGTTGCAGTGCCTAGAAATCGCGCCAGCTGCCGTTGACGCGGGCGAACATGCCGCTGCGGCTGCGCAGTGTGGCGAGCAGCGCCGGGTCGTAGACGATATCGGGGGTACCGTCGCCGAGATAAGTCGTCTCGGAGACGAGCGCGCCGCGCGCCAGCGCGCCTGAGGCTGCGGTTTCGTCCCAACGCAGCGAGGTCGCGTAGAGAACGCCGTGCACGGTCACCGCGCCACGCAGTTGCGCTGAACCGTCGACGACGATCAGCGCCGGCTGCTGGCGCGTGCCGAAGACGACGGGGCCTTGCACGTCGAGATCGCCCAGCACATGGATGATGGCGTTGCTGCCGGCGCCGCTGACCGCCTGGCCCAGCGCGTCGGTGCAGTTGCCTGCGCAGTGGAGTGGTGTGACGACGGGCTGGCGCGCCCAGCTCGCCCGGTCCAGGCCGAAGTAGCCGGCGAACAACTGCGCCGGGCCGATGGCCGCCAGACGCTCGTCCTGGCTCACGACGGCGTTGCTGACCGCCGCGCCGGGCGCGGTGCCGATCCGCAGCAGCGGCGCCTGAACGGCGGCGCCGCTGTGCAGCGCGACCGCGCCCGAGGCCACGTCGGCGTTGTGCACGCCGAGCTGCGCGTTGCCCACGTCGAGCGCGCCGCGCACGGTGAGCGCAGCCGCTGGCGCGCTCGCCAACGCGGGCAGAAGCGCCAGCGAAACCTCGACCCGAGCCACGGCATCGGCCGGCTCCGTCGACCCCGAAGCACACGCGCCCGCAAAACGGGTGCACCCCTGCGAGACGACGCGCACGACGCCGCTCTTCGCGCCGGCAAGGAATTCGACGCTGAACGCCGGCGCCGCCTGGGCCGGGCCGGCGAACTGGGCGTGGCCGCTGGTCGGGCAGCTGCACTGCCAGCCCGAGTCGCCGCGCACGCACGCCGGCTGCAGCGCCGTGGACACGCCCGCGTTGTTCCACTGGACTGCGCTGATCGCGCCGCCCGCATCGGCAACTCTCAGGTAGCGGTCACGAAACGGCAGCGCTGCCGCGTCGCCGCTGGCTTTGCAATCGTCGCCGATCCGCGCCACGTTGTTGAGTTGCGCCTGCGCCCATTCTAGGCCGGCTTCCGCGGCCTCGAACGCCTGCGTTGCGCGGTACTGGTTGGCCGAGCTGCGCTGTTCGAACACCAGGTTTCGATTCGCGAATGCCGCCACGAGCAGCATCGCGAAGAACAGACCCATCGTCACGACGAGCGCGGCGACGCCGCGCTGGGCTGTGGACGGCGTGACGCGTCGCATGACGGCTCAAGCGGGGCAGGAGCCCGTGACCGAATCATTGCGCAGCCGAACGCTGCTGTTCAGGCTGCGCTGGACGCTGGCATCGGCGCTCGACCTTCCGGCAATCGATACCGAGAGGCTGCGCACCTGCTGGCGTGGCGGGCACGACGCGTCGCCTGCGGCGCAAGCGCTCGCGCACTGGCTCGACAAATCGATGTCCTCGGCGCTCGGCACGACGCGGAATTCCGAAACGACGACCGTGTTCGGATCGGTGAGCGCCTGCCAGTTGCCGTTGCCGAGCTGCATTTCGATGACGCCGCGGCGCAACCGGAAGCCGAAGTGTTCGTTCGAGTCCAGGCTGTGGTTCTCGGTGGCGTCGCGCGAGAAGGCGAAGCTCACCGCGTCGGACGCAGCCGCGCTGGGCATGACGGCGACGTAGGGGTTGGCCGGCACCGTGCTGCCCACCGGCACGTGCACGGCGGCAACCGCACCGGCCCAATACCCCGCCCGACGCAAATCGCGCGTGATGATGTCCGACGCAGTGCGCAAATCCTGCATCAAGCGGCTTTCCAGCATCAGCGCGCGGTTTTCGCGCAGGTTGCCCGCCATCAGCGTCACGCCTGCGGCGGCGATGAACAGGCCCACGGCCAGGCCCACCAGCAACTCGACCATCGAAATTCCGTGCGCGCGTTTCATGCTCAGACCATCCAGCACTGGCGGTTTTGCTGCGGGGCATTGGTCGTCGCCGCGTCGGCGCCGGAGGCTTGCACGAGGTTCCCGCCATCGACCCGCAGGCGCAAGGTGCGGCACGGCGTGTCATGCGATTGGCTGCCGGTGGCGGCGGCGACGATCTCGTAACCGGTGGCCGATGGCGCGTTGATTTGCAGCGCATAGTGACCTGCCGCCGAGGTGGCGGATACGCCGATTTCGGCGAGCTCGCCATAGGCCTGGTTGTTCGCGCGCCAGCGTTCCTGCGCTGCCTGCACTTGCAGCACGGCGACCATCGCGTCGGCGCGGCGGATTTTTTGCAATTGGCCCATGAACGACGGATAAGCAACGCCAGAGAGAACACCCGCCACGGCGACGACGAGCATCAGCTCGATCAAGGTGAAGCCTTGCGCAAACCTGCGAGCCGTGGCCTGGCGACGAGCGCGGCGAGGTGCGCCTGTCCGCTCGATTATCAATTCGTTACAACGGCCGACGGGTAGCGCAACGGCCCGCTTGTCGCCCTCGGTGCTCCGCTGGTCTTGGCTCGATGAAATTGCAGTGGTCATGGGGTTTCTCCGCTCAGCAGTTCGGGTAGCCGGGAACGCCGCCGGCCGGCGTGCAGGAGCGCGCCCGCCCCATCACGTTGATGATTTGGTGAATCGCCTGGCCTTGGCCGCCGAGCAGGCGAAACGTCGCCGAGGGCGTGCTCGTGCCGTGCAAGGGATCGAAGAGCACCGATGCGGTGTTCGCCGCCAACGTGACACCCTGACTCGCGGCCAGCACGATGCTCTTGATTTCGCGCGCCGACCCAGTGCACACCGCCGGGCCGGCGTCAACGCACGTGCATTGGTTGCTCGGGCCGGTATGCAAGGCGTAACACGCGCCCTGCGCATTCGCGAATAGGCTCAGGCGCACCGGCTGATTGCGCGCCACGGCTTCCGAGCGCGCGAAGCGGACGTCGGTGGCGAATTGAACTGCCGCCCCTTCCAGGCGGCGCGCGTCGAGCAGTTTGCCCATTTCCGGCAGCGCAGCGGATGAGACGCCCAGAATCGCCAGCACAACGCAGGTCTCGACCCAGGTCACGCCGCGCTGAAGGTTGGCTGCCGTTTTCATCGTGTCTCCATGTGTTTGAACCATGGGGGCACTGTAGGCAATCAGGCGCCGGCGCGCGACACCAAGAGGTGGGAAACGTTGACCCCACTGAGGGGGCGCCCGAGCTCACCCCCCTTTGGGGGATAGATGGGTGCCGCGGACTTCAGATATCGCGGATCAGCTGGCGGAACTCGTCGACGTCTTCGAAGCTGCGATACACCGAGGCGAAGCGCACGTAGGCGACCTTGTCGATGCGCTTGAGTTCGCGCATCACGAGTTCGCCCAGGCGCGTCGAAGGCACCTCCTTGGCGCCGGAATTCAGCAGCTTGTCCTGGATGCGCTCGAGCGCAGCGTCGATCTGCTCCACGCTCACCGGGCGCTTGCGCAGCGCCAGCGTCATCGAGGCGCGAATCTTCAAAGGGTCGAATTCGGCGCGCGTGCCGTCTTTCTTGATGACGGAAGGCAGCGAGATTTCAGCGCGTTCGTAAGTCGTGAAGCGTTTGTCGCAGTCCTGGCACCGGCGCCGCCGGCGCACCACGTCGCCTTCGTCGGACTCGCGGGTTTCGACGACCTGGGTTTCTTCGTGGCTGCAAAACGGGCAGCGCATCGGGCCTAGTGATTTGTGGGACAGGACACTAGCGATAGACCGGAAAGTCGCGCGTCAGCGCGGCGACTTTGGCGCGCACCGCAGCCACGTTGGCGCTGTCGTTCGGCTTGTCCAGCACGTCGGCGATGAGGTGCGCGGTCTGCCGCGCCTGCGCCTCGAGGAAGCCACGCGTCGTCATCGCCGGCGAGCCCAGGCGGATGCCGCTCGTCACCATCGGCTTTTGCGGGTCGTTCGGGATGCCGTTCTTGTTGCACGTGATGTGCGCCTGGCCAAGCAAGGCCTCGGCCTCCTTGCCGGTCAGGCCCTTCGGCCGCAGATCGACCAGCATGACGTGGCTTTCGGTGCGGCCGCTGACGATTCGCAAACCCCGCTCGGTGAGCGTCTGTGCCAGCGCGACGGCGTTTTTCCGCACTTGCTGCTGGTAGACCTTGAACTCGGGCGCGAGTGCTTCCTTGAACGCGACCGCCTTGGCGGCGATCACGTGCATCAGCGGCCCGCCCTGGATGCCGGGAAAGATCGCGCTGTTGATCTTCTTCGCGATGGCCTCGTCGTTCATCATGACGATGCCGCCGCGCGGGCCGCGCAGGCTCTTGTGCGTGGTCGAGGTCACGACGTCGGCATGCGGCACCGGGTTCGGGTAGACGCCCGCGGCGATCAGGCCGGCGTAGTGCGCCATGTCGACCATGAAGATCGCGCCGACGTCTTTGGCCACCTTGGCGAAGCGCGCGAAGTCGATGCGCAGGCTGTAGGCGGAGGCGCCGGCGATGATCAACTTGGGCCGGTGCTCGTGGCCGAGCTTTTCCATCGCCACGTAGTCGATCTCTTCGCTGGGCGTCAGGCCGTAGCTCACGACCTTGAACCACTTGCCGCTCATGTTCAGCGCCATGCCATGCGTCAGATGGCCACCTTCGGCGAGGCTCATTCCCATGATCGTGTCGCCGGGCTGGAGCAGGCCGAAGAACACCGCCTGATTCGCCTGCGACCCTGAATTCGCCTGGACGTTGGCGTGCGCCGCGCCGAAGAGCTGTTTGCAGCGGTCGATCGCGAGCTGTTCGGCAATGTCGACAAACTCGCAGCCGCCGTAGTAGCGCTTGCCGGGGTAGCCTTCGGCGTACTTGTTGGTCAGCTGGCTGCCCTGCGCGGCCATCACCGCCGGTGAGGCGTAGTTCTCCGAGGCGATGAGTTCGATGTGCTCTTCCTGGCGCTGGTTCTCGCGCTGGATCACAGCCCACAGTTCGGGGTCGACGTTGGCAACGGTTGACTGGGTGCGATCGAACATGGTTCAGTTCAGTTCAGGTGAGGTTCGGTGTTGGCGTCAGTGGCGGGCAGCGTCATCACGGCAGGCGCCAAGTCGTCGCGGCGCTGCGCAACAAGTGTCGGGGCTGTCGTGACCGTGACCACGGGCATCGCGGGCAGGGCGGTTGGCGCGCCCGCCGAGGGTGCAGCGACGTTGAGGTAGGGCACGATCTTGCCACTCATCACCAGACGCAGCGATTGCTGTTCCGCCAGAACCTTGGCGACGTAGCCGCCGTCGTCGGGCAAATTCGCCGCGCCCACGTAATAGCGCAGCCCGGCTTCCAGGCCGCCGGCACGCGCGATGCATTCCTTGAGCACGGCCACGCCGACGCGCAAGTTGGTGACGGGGTCGAACGCCGCGTGGGTGCCGCCGAAGGCTTCGTATTTCTCGTCGTGCAACTTGGTCATGACCTGCATCAAGCCTTGCGCGCCCACCGGGCTCTGCGCGAAGGGGTTGAAGCTCGACTCGATCGCCATGATCGCGAGGATCAGCGTGGGGTCGAGCGCGGCGCGTTGGCCGACGCTCCAGGCTTCCTGAACGAGGCGGCTGACGGGCTCGATCGCGACGCGGTAGCGCCGCGACAGCCAGTTCGCGACTGCGGCCTGCTGCTGATCAAGGTCTTTCGGGTCCGCGGCGGTGGCACGCGCCACCGCGTCCACAGGCGTCGCCTCGGCCCACCAGGGTTGCGGCGGGGCGGGCTCGACACGCGCCTCCTGGCGGGCTTGCAGCCAGCCGAGGAACTCGAGTTCCACCTGGTGCCGCAGATCGTCGCGGCTTGCAGCGAACAAAGCCACTGCCACGAGCACCAGACCCAGCAAAGCAAGCGTGTTGTGGCTGACGACGAGCAAGCCGCGCCCGACGTCGGCAACAAACACGAAAAGCGACTGAAACACCGCGCGCTGCGCGGCCACAAGCATTCCCAGTATCTTGCGAAGCGATGACATGTCCCACCCTCGTTTCTTCGCGGTGAGCCGTTGCGCAGCGCCTGAACCCGGCGCGTGCAATCAAGGCCAACCGCAATAATGAGAGGCTGCAGCGTCTGGACCGGCGGATTCCGGTGATCGGCTTGGCATTCGCAGCCCGGCGCCTCCAAATTCATCCCAACGATGTGGGGCGCGGGTTATCCCTAGTCAACCCAGGGTGGGCGGATTCTAGGGACTGTAGATAAGCCCAGTCAACACAAAAATTTTCAAATTGATGACGATTGAATCGTGAAATACAAGGATTTGCGTGAGTTTCTCGCTGGATTAGAGCGCTCAAGTGAGCTAAAGCGAGTTCGCGAGAGCGTATCGCCAGTTCTGGAGATGACCGCCCTGGGCGACGCAGTCCTGCGCGCCGGCGGGCCGGCGCTGCTGTTCGAAGCCACCGGCACGGGCGTGCCTGCGCTGACGAATCTGTTCGGCACGACGCGCCGGGTCGCGCTGGCGATGGGCGTGGACGACGTCTCGGAGCTGCGGCAGGTCGGCAAGGTGCTGGCCAGCCTCAAGGAGCCCGAGCCGCCCGCGGGAATGAAGGACGCCGGGCGCCTGCTGCACCTCGTCAAGTCGCTGTGGGACATGAAGCCCGCCGTCGTGCGCTCTGCGGCGTGCCAGGAAGTCGTGATTCAAGGCAGCGACATCGACCTCGGCTTCCTGCCGATTCAAACCTGCTGGCCCGGCGACGCCGGCGCCTTGATCACCTGGGGCCTGGTGATCACGCGCGGGCCGCAGGGCTTGCCGGCGTCGCGGCGCAGGCAGAACCTGGGCATTTACCGGCAACAAGTGGTAGGCAAGCGCCGCGTCATCATGCGCTGGCTCGCGCAGCGCGGCGGCGCGTTGGACTTCCGCGAATTTGCGCTCGCCAAACCCGGCCAGCCTTTCCCTATCGCCGTCGCGCTCGGCGCCGATCCGGCGACGATGCTCGGCGCCGTGACGCCCGTGCCGGACACCTTGTCGGAGTATCAATTTGCCGGCTTGCTGCGCGGCAGCCGCACCGAGGTGATCGACTCATCGGTCGGTGACGCAGGCGTGATGCTGCAGGTGCCCGCGACCGCGGAGATCGTTCTGGAAGGCGCTATCCCCGTGTGCGCGCCGGGCTACGTAGGCGTCAGCGAAACCGGCGCCCAGCTGAAAGAAATCAACGGCTATTTGCACGCGCTGGAGGGGCCATTCGGCGACCACACCGGTTACTACAACGAACAGGAGTGGTTTCCGGTGTTCGAGATCGCGCGCCTCACGCACCGGCGCGAGCCCATCTATCACTCCACCTACACCGGCAAGCCGCCCGACGAGCCGGCGGTGCTCGGCGTCGCGCTGAACGAAGTGTTCGTGCCTATCCTGCAAAAGCAGTTCCCCGAAATCACCGACTTCTATCTGCCCCCCGAGGGCTGCAGCTACCGCATGGCGATCGTCAGCATGAGGAAGAGCTACCCCGGGCACGCGAAGCGGATCATGTTCGGCGTCTGGAGTTTCCTGCGCCAGTTCATGTACACGAAGTTCATCGTCGTGGTCGACGACGATGTGGACATCCGCAGCTGGCCCGACGTGATTTGGGCGATCACGACGCGCGTCGACCCGGTTCGCGACACGACGCTGATCGCCCAGACCCCCATCGACTACCTCGACTTCGCCTCACCCGTGAGCGGCCTGGGCGGCAAGCTCGGGCTGGACGCAACCAACAAGTGGCCGGGCGAGACGGACCGCGAGTGGGGCAAGGTGATCACGATGCCTGCGGCGGTTCGCGAGCGTGTGGCTGGCTTGCTTGCAGACATTCTTGCTGCGAAGGGAAACTGACGGGGCTCAAGGTGGATCCCGGCTTGCGCCGGGTTGACGGCGCTTGAGGCGGGCTCAAGCCGCTTGCAGCTGCACCTTGCCGTGCCGGGTGTACAAGAACTCCAGCACCTCCTTGCGGTAGTGCACATAGCGGCGGTCTTCGGCGAGCTCGATCCGCAGCCTCGGGCGCGACAGGGCGGGGGCGTGCGTCATGCAGGCTTCGCGTGCAACTTTCGGGCCAACCTACACTGCGGCGATGATTGTGCTTGGCATCGAAACGTCTTGCGATGAAAGCGGCGTCGCCGTCGTGCGTGCCGAGACGGCGCCGCAGTTCACGATCCCGCGGTTGCTGGCGCACGCCCTGCACAGCCAGGTGGAAATGCACGGCGCCTACGGTGGCGTCGTGCCTGAACTCGCCTCGCGTGACCACATCCGGCGCGTCGTTCCGTTGACGCGCCAGGTGCTGGGTGCAGCGGGTGTCACGCTGGATCAAATCGACGTCGTCGCGTTCACACGCGGCCCGGGGTTGGCGGGGGCGCTGCTCGTCGGCGCGGGGCTGGCGTGTTCGCTCGCTGCCGCATTGAGCCGCCCGGTGATGGGCGTGCACCACCTCGAAGGGCATTTGTTGTCGCCGTTTCTCTCGCGCGACCCGCCGCAGTTCCCGTTCGTCGCATTGCTTGTCTCCGGCGGGCACACGCAGCTGATGCGCGTCGTCGATGTGGGGCGTTATGAGTTGCTCGGCGAAACGATAGACGACGCCGCCGGCGAGGCGTTCGACAAGACGGCGCAGTTGTTGGGTCTGGGCTACCCCGGTGGGCCGGCCCTCGCGCGGCTTGCCGCGTTCGGCGACCCGGCCGCGTTCAGTTTGCCCAGGCCCCTCATGAAAAGCGCGAACCTCGACTTCTCCTTCGCCGGATTGAAGACCGCGGTGCGCACCCAGGCGCTGAAACTCGGGGCCAACGTCTGCGAGCAGGATCGCGCGAATCTGGCGGCGGCGACCCAGGAGGCGATTGTCGAGGTGCTCGTGCACAAATCGCTGCGGGCGCTCACCCAGACAGGCTTGTCGCGCCTGGTCGTGAGCGGCGGCGTCGGCGCGAACCTGCGCTTGCGCGAGTTGCTCGACGCGCAATGTGCAAGACGCGGCGCAAGGGTTCATTACCCGGAGTTGGAACTGTGCACCGACAACGGCGCGATGATCGCGCTCGCCGCGGCGATGCGCCTGCAACGCGGCATCGCCCAGGCGTCGACGCGTTACGCGTTCGACGTCAAGCCGCGCTGGCCCTTGATCGAGCTGTCCGCCGATGCTGCGCTTCAAACGCCCAACGCCCCTTCACTGCAAGCTGGAATCCACTCATGAGACGCACGATCGAAGCCCTTCCCGCATCGAAGATCCGCGAAGTGGCGAACGCCGGAATCGGCCGCAGCGACGTGCTCGCGTTCTGGTTCGGCGAGAGTGACGAAGCGACGCCTGCGCACGTCGGCGAAGCCGCGGCGGCATCGATTGCCGCGGGAGAAACCTTTTACGCGCACAACTTCGGCCTGCCGGAATTGCGCGAGGCGCTCGCCGCCTACGCGAGCGGTTTGCACGGCGCGATTCCGATGGAGCGCATCGCCGTCACGTCGAGCGGTGTGAACGGATTGATGCTGGCGATGCAGGCCTTGCTCGACCCGGGAGACGAAGTGGTGGCCGTCGTGCCGATCTGGCCGAACTTGACTGCGCAGCCGCAGATTCTGGGCGCCGTCGTGAAGACCGTAGCGCTTCGCGCTCGGGCCGGCGCGTGGCGGCTGGACCTGCAAAGCCTGTTAGAGGCGGTGACGCCCAAGACGCGTGTCCTGCTCGTGAACGCGCCGAACAATCCGACCGGCTGGGCGCTGACGCGCGCCGAGCAGGAGGCGCTGCTCGCGCACTGCCGCCGCACCGGCACGTGGATCGTCGCCGACGAAGTCTACGAGCGGCTCTACTACGTTCCCGGGCAGCGCTGCGCGCCGAGTTTTCTGGACGTGTCGCTGCCCGACGACAGGCTCATCGTCGCGCACAGCTTCTCCAAGAGTTTTGTCATGACGGGCTGGCGCTTGGGCTGGTTGGTCGCGCCACAGGACACGATGGACGCCTTGGGCAAGCTCATCGAATTCAACACCTCGTGCGCGCCGACCTTCGTGCAGCGCGCCGGAGTCGCGGCACTGGCCGGCGCGAGCGATTCGGTTCCGGCGCTGGTGCAGCGCCTGAAAGCGTGCCGCGACACGCTCGTGCCGCAGCTCGCGGCTTTGCCCGGACTCGAACTCGCGGCGCCGGACGCAGGCATGTACGCCTTCTTTCGGGTTGAAGGGCAGCGCGATTCGCTCGGATTTGCGAAGCGCCTTGTCGCCGAGGTCGGCCTGGGCCTGGCGCCGGGCGTCGCCTTCGGGCCGGAGGCCGAAGGTTGGCTGCGCTGGTGCTTTGCGACGCGCGACCCGCAGCGATTGACTGAAGGTGTGCAGCGGCTGGCCCGCGTGTTATGAGCGCCCCCAGGCCGACGAAATACGTCGGTCCGCCCCCCAAGGGAGATGAGCAAAGTGGCAAAGCCACATTTGCTCATGCGTCTATAATCGCGCGCTCTTCGGGTGCAACCACCCGCAGGCAGGCACGGCGCCGGTCGGTTTCACCGGCGACCGCAAGTGATCAATCGGAACCGCGGTACCCCAGGCCCAGAGCGGCGCAGGGTGCTCGGTTCCATCAAAACAGGAAACGAGTATGACCGCCACCACGGCGCACAAGGCCGAAATCGTCAAGGCCAACGCACGAAGCGCCACCGACACCGGATCGCCCGAAGTGCAAGTCGCGCTTCTGACGGATCGCATCAACGAACTCACGCCGCACTTCAAGACGCACCTCAAAGACCACCACGGTCGGCGCGGCCTGCTCAAGATGGTGAACCGGCGCAAGAGTTTGCTCTCCTACCTCAGGGAAACCGACGCCGAGCGCTACACGGCGTTGATCCAGAAATTGGGCTTGCGCAAGTAAGGCACGCGAGCCTGCACGATGGAGCCTGTCTGGAATTCGCCAGCGCAGGTTCCTCTTTCGACCACCGGAATCTCCCCCAAGTCGTCGCGTCGCTGTGTCATTCCATCGATGTTCCAAGCCGAACACCATTGGAATGGCATCTCGCCTCGAAGTCCGGTTGTCCCGACCCGCTGAGCCGCCGTTGGCTGGCCAGCCCTCACCGGAGAAATGCGCATGAGCATGTTCAAGAAAATCACCAAGACGTTCCAATGGGGCCAACACAAGGTCACGATGGAGACCGGCGAAATCGCGCGCCAGGCGAGCGGCGCTGTGCTCGTCGACATTGAAGACACCGTCATTCTGGCAACCGTCGTCGCTGCAAAAAACGCCAAGCCGGGGCAGGACTTTTTTCCGCTGACCGTCGACTACATCGAAAAGACCTACGCCGCAGGCAAGATCCCCGGCAGCTTTTTCAAGCGCGAAGGCCGCCCCAGCGAACTCGAGACGCTGACGTCGCGCCTGATCGACAGGCCGCTGCGCCCGCTGTTCCCGGACGGCTTCTTCAATGAAGTGCAGGTCGTGATTCACGTGCTGTCGCTGAACCCGGAAGTTCAGGCCGACATCGCCGCGATGATCGGCGCGAGCGCGGCTCTCGCGATCTCCGGAATTCCGTTCAACGGCCCGATCGGCGCAGCGCGCGTCGGTTACGTCGACGGCAAGTACGTGCTGAACCCGGGCAAGACGCAGCTCGCGACCTCGCAGATGGAGTTGATCGTCGCCGGCACCGAAGCCGCTGTGCTGATGGTGGAAAGCGAAGCCCAGCAGTTGAGCGAAGAGATCATGCTCGGTGGTGTCGTGTTCGGCCACGAGCAGGGCAATATCGCGATCAACGCGATTCACGACCTGGTGCGTGACGCCGGCAAGCCGGCCTGGGACTGGGCCGCACCGGCGAAGGACGAAGCCTTCATCGCGCGCGTCGTCGCAGTCGCCGAAGCGCCGCTGCGCGCCGCCTACCAGATCCGCTCCAAGCAGGCGCGCACCCACGCGTGCCGCGAGGCGTATGCCTTGACCAAGGTCGCGCTGAAAGAGCAGGGCGCCGTGTTTGACGAAGTCAAGCTGGAAGGCATGCTCTTCGACATCGAAGCGCGCATCGTTCGCAGCCAGATCCTGGCCGGCGAGCCGCGCATCGACGGCCGCGACACGCGCACCGTTCGCGCCATCGAAATCCGCAACAGCGTGCTGCCGCGGGTTCACGGCTCGGCGCTGTTCACGCGTGGCGAGACGCAGGCACTGGTTGCCGCCACGCTCGGCACGGCGCGCGACGCGCAGCGCATCGACGCGCTGTCGGGCGAGTTCACCGAGCACTTCATGCTCCACTACAACATGCCTCCGTTCGCCACCGGGGAAACCGGCCGTGTGGGAACTCCCAAGCGCCGCGAAATCGGCCACGGCCGGTTGGCCAAGCGCGCGCTCGTCGCGGTGTTGCCGAGCCAGTCGGACTTTCCGTATTCGATGCGCGTCGTCTCCGAAATTACCGAGAGCAACGGCTCGTCGTCGATGGCCTCGGTGTGCGGCGGCTGCCTCGCGCTGATGGACGCCGGCGTGCCGCTCAAGGCGCACGTCGCCGGTATCGCGATGGGCCTGATCAAGGACGCGAGCCGCTTCGCCGTGCTGACCGACATCCTCGGCGATGAAGATCACCTCGGCGACATGGACTTCAAGGTGGCGGGCACGACGACCGGCATCACTGCGCTGCAGATGGACATCAAGATCCAGGGCATCACCAAGGAAATCATGCAAGTCGCGTTGGCGCAGGCCAAGGAAGCGCGCCTGCACATTCTGGGCAAGATGGTCGAGGCGATGGGTGAGTCCAAGACCGAGGTCTCGCAGTTCGCGCCGCGCCTGTACACGATGAAGATCAACCCGGAGAAGATTCGCGACGTGATCGGCAAGGGCGGCGCGACGATCCGTGCGCTGACTGAAGAGACGGGAACGACGATCGACATCGGCGAAGACGGAACGATCACGATCGCGTCGACCGACGGCGATAAGGCCGCGTACGCGAAGAAGCGCATCGAAGAGATCACCGCGGAAGTTGAAGTGGGCAAGGTCTACGAAGGCCCGATCACGAAGATCCTCGACTTCGGCGCGCTCGTGAACCTGATGCCCGGCAAGGACGGCCTGCTGCACATCAGCCAGATCGCCCACCAGCGTGTCGAGAAGGTCACCGACTTCCTTAAGGAAGGTCAGATCGTCAAGGTCAAGGTCCTCGAGACGGACGAAAAAGGCCGCGTCAAGCTGTCGATGAAAGCCTTGCTCGACCGCGACGCCGTGCCGATGCCCGCGCATCAGGAGTGATCAACACCGCGCCACGGAGAGCCGCATGAACGCCATTGAAATTTCGAGCTACGGCGCACCTGACGTGTTGCGCCCGGTGCAGCGGCCCGATCCGGTGGCCGGTGTCGACGAAGTGCTGATCAAGGTGGCGGCGGCGGGTGTGAACCGGCCGGACGTATTGCAGCGCAAAGGGCACTATCCGGTGCCGCCGGGCGCGTCCGACATTCCCGGGCTCGAAGTCGCGGGCGTCATTGTGAGCGGTGATGCTGCGGCAATGAAAGCTGCCGGCTTTGCGCTGGGCGACAGGGTCTGTGCGTTGGTCGCCGGTGGCGGCTACGCGCAACTGTGCACGGCGCCGGTCGCGCAATGCCTGCCCAGTCCGAAGAACCTTTCCGATATCGAAGCGGCAAGCCTTCCGGAGACGTTTTTCACCGTCTGGTCGAATGTGTTCGACCGCGCGAAGCTGCAACCCGGCGAGACCGTATTGATCCAGGGCGGCACGAGCGGCATCGGCGTGACCGCGATTCAAATGGCCAAGGCGGCCGGCGCGATCGTGATCGCCACGGCGGGCAGCAATGACAAGTGCAAGGCCTGCCTCGAGCTCGGCGCCGACCACGCGATCAACTACCGCACGCACGATTTCGAGGGCGAAGTGCTGCGCATCACCGACAAGCGTGGCGTCAACGTCATTCTTGACATGGTTGCCGGTGCGTATGTGGCGCGCGAGATCAAGTGCATGGCCGAAGACGCGCGCCTCGTCATCATCGCCGTGCAGGGCGGTATCGAGGCGCAATTCGACGCGGGCATGGTGTTGCGCAAGCGCCTCACGATCACCGCCTCGACCTTGCGCCCGCGCCCGATTGCTTTCAAGGGCGCGATTGCCAAGTCCTTGCGTGAAAAGGTCTGGCCGTGGCTCGAGAGCGGCCGCATCAAGCCCGTCATCCATCAGGTCTTCCCCGCAGCTCAGGCGGCTGCGGCACATGCGCTGATGGAAACGAACCAGCACATCGGCAAACTCGTATTGACATGGTGAGGCGGCGCGTCATGGGCAGGAGCAACGAGGCGTGAAGCGGCGCAAACTCGTCGTCGGCAACTGGAAGATGAACGGCAACCGCGCCGTCAACACCGAGTTGCTCGCTACACTCAAAGCGGCCGGCCCCTGGGTTGCCGAAGTCGCGGTGTGCGCGCCGTTTCCCTACCTCGCCGATGTGGCCTTGTCGCTGCAAGGCGCGAACATCGCCTGGGGTGCGCAGGACTGTTCGGCGTTTGAATCCGGCGCCTATACCGGCGAAGTCGCCGCGACGATGCTTGCCGAGTTCGGCTGCCACTACGTCATCGTCGGCCATTCGGAGCGCCGCGCCTTGCACCGCGAGAGCGATCAGCTCGTCGCAGACAAAGCCAAAGCGGCGCTCGCGCACAACCTTACACCCATCGTCTGCGTCGGCGAAACGCTCGCCGAGCGCGACGCCGGGCAGACCGATGCCGTGGTGAAGCGCCAACTGTCGGCCGTGATCCACACGCTCGCGCATTGCATCTCGCAAGTGGTCGTCGCTTACGAGCCGGTCTGGGCGATCGGCACCGGCAAGACCGCCAGCCCTGAGCAGGCGCAGGCCGTTCACGCGCTGCTGCGAATGCAGTTGGCTGCGGCTTCGCCAAAAGCCGCCGAGATGAAGATCTTGTACGGCGGCAGCGTCAAGGCCGACAACGCTGCGACCCTTTTTGCCCAAAACGACATCGATGGCGGATTGATCGGCGGCGCCTCGTTGAAGGCCGCCGAATTCGCCGCCATCTGCCGCGCTGCGGCCTGAGCTGAGCCGGATCGCAAGAGTTTCTTCGGAGTCGAAAAGAATGAATGTATTGTTGAATCTCGTCGTCGCGCTGCAAATCATCTCGGCGCTCGTCATGATCGGCCTCGTGCTGATCCAGCACGGCAAGGGCGCCGACATGGGTGCCTCGTTCGGCAGCGGCGCGTCGGGCAGCCTGTTTGGTGCGACCGGCAGTGCGAACTTCTTGTCGCGCTCCACGGCGGTCTGCGCTGCGGTGTTCTTCGTTTGCACGCTGTCGCTTGCCTACACGTCGAACGACCGCAGCCCATCGCGTGGCGGCAGCGTGCTTGACCGGCCGGCGTCGGCAGCGTCTGCGGTGGCCCCGAGCGGCGCCGACCTCGTGCCCGGTGCCGCCAGCGGCGTCGGCGCTGTGGCGGTTCCAGCGCCGAGCCCGGCGCCTGCCGCGTCGGGTGCCGGCGCCATTCCAACCAAGTGACGCCAGGATGGGCCGGCGCACTTTGCGCGGGCTCAATTCGGACCCGCATCGCGCGCGCCACAGCCCGGTGCGCAGCGCTTTGAATGCAGTATGTTGTGGTTAGAATCTGTCGCTGTTTGGTGAGCCGGCTCGGTGGCGATCCAGGCATCGAACGATGCAGCGCCGACGTGGTGAAATTGGTAGACACGCTATCTTGAGGGGGTAGTGGCGAAAGCTGTGCGAGTTCGAGTCTCGCCGTCGGCACCAAGTGTTTAGCGCATCGACCGCCCCGCATCTGCGGACCGTCTGACCCGATTCAACAACAACAAATCGCGCCCATTTGCCGCCCATGAATCTGGAACCCTACCTCCCAGTCATTCTGTTCATCATGGTCGGCGCGGCGGTGGGCATCGCGCCCCAGGTGCTCGGTTTTGTTCTCGGCCCACGCAAGCCCGACGCGGCGAAAAACTCTCCTTATGAATGCGGCTTCGAGGCCTTCGAAGACGCGCGCATGAAGTTCGACGTGCGCTACTACCTCGTCGCGATTCTGTTCATCCTGTTCGATCTCGAGATCGCTTTCCTGTTCCCCTGGGCCGTGGCGCTGCGCGAAATCGGCCCGGTGGGGTTCTGGGCGATGATGATTTTTTTGCTGATCCTCGTCGTTGGTTTTGCCTATGAATGGAAGAAGGGCGCTCTCGATTGGGAGTGAGCACACATCATGGGCATTGAAGGCGTACTCAAGGAAGGCTTCGTCACGACGAGCCTGGACACGGTCATCAACTGGTCCAAGACCGGTTCGCTGTGGCCGATGACGTTCGGGTTGGCGTGCTGCGCGGTGGAAATGATGCACGCCGGCGCTGCGCGCTACGACATTGACCGCTTCGGCATGCTGTTTCGCCCGAGCCCGCGCCAGAGCGATCTGATGATCGTCGCCGGGACGCTGTGCAACAAGATGGCGCCTGCGCTGCGCAAGGTCTACGACCAGATGGCCGAGCCGCGCTGGGTGCTCTCGATGGGCAGTTGCGCGAACGGCGGCGGCTATTACCACTACAGCTATTCCGTGGTGCGCGGCTGCGACCGCATCGTCCCGGTGGACGTCTACGTTCCCGGCTGCCCGCCCACGGCGGAGGCGCTGCTCTACGGCATCTTGCAGTTGCAGGCGAAGATCCGGCGTGAGACGACGATTGCGCGCTGAACCCCGACCCGCCGAATGAACAAGCTTGACACTCTGCACGCTGCGCTCGAGTCGGTTCTCGGCTCGCGCGTGAAGCGGCTCGTTCGCGAGCGCGAAGAGATCACGATCACGGTCGCCCCGGCCGACTATGGGGCCGTGGCGCTGCTGCTGCGAGACCACGCGGAGCTGCGCTTCGAACAGTTGCTCGATTTGTGCGGCGTCGACTACTCGAGCTACAAAGACCAACCCTGGGAAGGTTCGCGTTACTGCGTCGTCTCGCACCTGTTGTCGGTGAGCCAGAACTGGCGCCTGCGCCTCAAGGTGTTCTGCGCCGACGACGAAATGCCCACCGTCGCGTCACTCGGCGAGGTCTGGAGTTCGAGCAACTGGTTCGAGCGCGAAGCCTTCGACCTGTTCGGCATCATTTTCGAAGGCCACCTCGACCTGCGGCGCATCCTCACCGACTACGGTTTCATCGGCCACCCGTTCCGCAAGGACTTCCCCACGTCGGGCCACGTCGAGATGCGCTACGACCCGGTCGCCAAGCGCGTGATCTACCAGCCGGTCACGATCGAGCCGCGCGAAATCACGCCGCGAATCGTTCGCGAAGAGCGCTACGGCGGTTTGCACTGAGCGCACAGGCGCGAATCCGATTTTTCATGGCCGACATCAAGAACTACACCCTCAACTTCGGGCCTCAGCACCCGGCGGCGCATGGCGTGCTGCGCCTCGTGCTCGAACTCGACGGCGAAGTGATCCAGCGCGCCGACCCGCACATCGGTCTGTTGCACCGCGCGACCGAGAAGCTCGCCGAGAGCAAGACCTTCATGCAGTCGCTGCCCTATATGGACAGACTCGACTACGTGTCGATGATGTGCAACGAGCACGCCTACTGTCTGGCGATCGAAAAGCTGCTGGGTGTGGACGTTCCGCTGCGCGCGCAATACATCCGCGTCATGTTCAGCGAGATCACGCGCCTCCTGAACCACCTGATGTGGCTCGGCGCGCACGGCCTGGACTGCGGTGCGATGAACATCTTCATCTACTGCTTTCGCGAGCGCGAAGACCTGTTCGACATGTACGAAGCGGCCTCGGGCGCGCGCATGCACGCGGCCTATTTCCGGCCCGGCGGCGTGTACCGCGATCTGCCCGACAGCATGCCGCAGTACAAGACGTCGCGGATCAAAAGCGTCGCCGCCAAAGCCAAGGAGATCGCGCGGCTCAATGAAAACCGCAGCGGATCCCTGCTCGACTTCATCGATACCTTCGTGCAGCGCTTTCCCGCTTGCGTCGATGAATACGAAACCCTGCTCACCGACAACCGCATCTGGAAGCAGCGCACCGTGGGCATCGGTGTCGTCACACCCGAGCGCGCGCTAAACCTGGGCTTCACCGGGCCGATGCTGCGCGGCTCGGGAATCGAGTGGGATTTGCGCAGGAAGCAGCCCTACGAGGTCTACGACCAGCTCGACTTCGACATTCCGATTGGCGTGAACGGCGACACGTATGACCGCTATCTGGTGCGCGTCGAAGAGATGCGCCAGTCGAACAAGATCATTGCGCAGTGCGTCGCCTGGTTGCGCGCCAACGACGGACCGGTGATCACGCAAAACCACAAGGTGGCGCCGCCGCCGCGGGTCGACATGAAGTCGAGCATGGAAGAGCTGATCCACCACTTCAAGCTTTTCACGGAAGGGTTTCACGTTCCCGAAGGCGAGGTCTACGCGGGCGTCGAACACCCGAAAGGCGAGTTCGGCATCTACATCGTCAGCGACGGCGCGAACAAGCCGTACCGCCTGAAGATTCGCGCGCCGGGTTTTGCGCATCTCGCGGCGCTGGACGAAATGGCTCGTGGCCACATGATTGCCGACGCCGTCGCCGTGATCGGCACGATGGACATCGTGTTCGGGGAGATCGACAGGTGAGCGGGTCGGCGAAGTTTGTACTGACGGAAGCGGTGCGCAAGCAGTTCGATCGCGAAGTCACCAAGTACCCGGGGGATCAACGCCAGTCTGCCGTGATGGCTTGCCTGACGATCGTGCAGCAAATCGAAGGTCACGTATCCGGCGAGGCGGAGAAGCTCGTCGCCGAATATCTCGGCATGCCGCCGATCGCGGTGCATGAGGTCACGACCTTCTACAACATGTACAACCAGCAGCCGGTCGGGCGATTCAAGCTCAACGTCTGCACCAACTTGCCGTGCCAGTTGCGCGACGGCCAGAAGGCGCTGAAGCACTTGTGCAGTCGCCTTGGCGTGGAGGAGGGCGGCACCAGCGCCGACGGCCTCTTCACGGTGCAGCAGAGCGAATGCCTGGGCGCTTGCGCCGATGCGCCGGTGATGCTCGTCAACGACGTGCAGATGTGCAGCTTCATGACCGCGGCGCGTCTGGATGAGCTGATCGATACGCTGCGCGCGAGCGTGGCAAAACCGGCGCAGACCGCGGTGAAGGCATGACGGCGATGCTCGACCTTTCGCGCTTCCAGTCCGACGGCAAGCTCAGCTGCTTTCACGGCAGGCACATTGGCGCGCAAATCTATGCGGGCCTCACCGGCAGCAACTGGTCGCTGAAAGACTATGAGGCGCGTGGCGGCTATCAGGCGCTGCGCAAGATTCTTGGCAAGGGCGAAGGCGAGGGCATGAGCCCCGAGCAGGTGATTGCCGAAGTCAAGACGTCGAGCCTGCGCGGCCGCGGTGGCGCGGGTTTTCCGACCGGTTTGAAGTGGAGTTTCATGCCGCGCATGTACCCGGGGCCGAAGTACCTGGTGTGCAACTCCGACGAAGGCGAGCCGGGAACGTGCAAGGACCGCGACTTGCTGATGTTCAACCCGCACGCGGTGATCGAAGGCATGGCGATCGCGGCGTATGCGATGGGCACGGCGGTGGGCTACAACTACATTCACGGCGAGATCTTCGAGGTCTACCAGCGCTTCGAAGCGGCGCTCGAAGAAGCGCGCGCCGCGGGCTACCTCGGCGCCAACCTGCTCGGCTCCAGCTTCAACTTCCAGCTGCACGCGACGCACGGTTTCGGCGCCTACATCTGCGGCGAAGAGACTGCGCTGCTCGAATCGCTGGAGGGCAAGAAGGGCCAGCCGCGTTTCAAGCCGCCGTTCCCGGCGAGCTACGGCCTGTACGGCAAGCCGACGACGATCAATAACACCGAGACCTTCGCCGCGGTGCCGTGGATCATTCGCCACGGCGGTCAGGCGTATCTCGAAGTGGGCAAGCCGAACAACGGCGGGACGAAGATTTATTCGGTGGTCGGCGACGTGGAGTTGCCCGGCAACTACGAGGTGCCGCTCGGCACGCCGTTCGCCAAGCTGCTCGAACTCGCCGGCGGCGTGCGCGGCGTGGCGCAGGGGCGCACGCTGAAGGCGGTGATTCCGGGCGGCTCGTCGGCGCCGGTGCTGACGGGTGCCACGATGATGGACCTGACGATGGACTACGACAGCATCGCCAAGGCCGGCTCGATGTTGGGGTCAGGCGCGGTGATCGTCATGGACGATACGCGCTGCATGGTGAAGAGTCTGATGCGCCTGTCCTACTTCTACACGCACGAGTCGTGCGGCCAGTGCACGCCGTGCCGCGAGGGCACGGGGTGGCTGTATCGCATGGTGCACCGCATCGAACACGGCAAGGGGCGAATGGACGACATCGACTTGCTGAACTCGGTGTCCGACAACATCCAGGGCCGCACCATCTGCGCCCTGGGCGATGCGGCGGCGATGCCGGTGCGCGCCATGATCAAGAATTTCCGCGACGAGTTCGTGCATCACATCGAGCACAAGACTTGCGTCGTCCCGGCGTATGTGTGAACAGCGCTCTGATCGGGAACACGCAGCGAAACCCCATGATTGAAATCGAACTCGACGGTCGCAAGGTGCAGGTTGCCGAAGGCAGCGTGATCATGCACGCCGCCGACCAGTGCGGCACCTACATCCCGCACTTCTGCTATCACAAAAAATTGTCGATCGCGGCGAACTGCCGCATGTGTCTGGTCGACATCGAAAAAGCGCCCAAGCCCATGCCGGCGTGCGCGACGCCCGTCACGCAGGGCATGATTGTTCGCACCAAGAGCGACAAGGCGCTGAAGGCGCAGCAAGGCGTGATGGAGTTTTTGCTCATCAACCATCCGCTCGATTGCCCGATTTGCGACCAGGGCGGCGAGTGCCAGTTGCAAGACCTGGCGGTGGGCTACGGCGGCTCGAGTTCGCGCTACACCGAAGAAAAACGCGTCGTCTTCCACAAGGACGCCGGCCCGCTCGTCGGCATGGAAGAGATGAGCCGCTGCATCCATTGCACGCGCTGCATTCGCTTCGGCCAGGAAGTGGCAGGCGTGATGGAACTGGGAATGATCCACCGCGGCGAGCACAGCGAAATCACGACGATCGCCGGCGAGACGATCGACTCCGAACTCTCGGGCAACATGATCGACATCTGCCCGGTCGGCGCGCTCACAAGCAAGCCGTTTCGCTACAGCGCTCGCACCTGGGAGCTGTCGCGGCGCAAGAGCATCAGCCCGCACGACAGCACCGGCGCGAACCTGATCGTTCAGGTGAAAGCGAACAAGGTGATGCGGATCGTTCCGCTCGAAAACGAAGCCGTCAACGAGTGCTGGATCGCCGACCGGGATCGTTTTTCCTACGAAGCGCTGAACAGCGACGCGCGCCTCACCGCGCCGATGATCAAGCAGGGCGGGCAGTGGCAAACCGTCTCGTGGACGGCGGCGCTCGACTACGTGGTGCGAAGCCTCACGCAAATTTCGCTCGACCACGGCGCGCCGAGCATCGGCGCGCTGGGCAGCGCGCACAGCACGGTCGAGGAGCTGCACCTGCTGAAAAAGCTCATGCTGGGCCTGGGCAGCGCCAACATCGACTACCGCACGCGCCACGCCGATTTCGAGAATGCGGCCGGTACCGCGGGCCGGGCGCGCTGGCTCGGCATGCCCATCGCCGGGTTGTCGACGCTGCAAAGTGCGCTGGTCATCGGCTCGTTCCTTCGCAAAGACCACCCGTTGTTCGCGCAACGTCTGCGCCAGGCAGCGCGCAGGGGCGCGAAGGTGCACAGCATTCATGCCGTGCAAGACGACTGGCTGATGCCGATGGCACCAGGCATCGTCGCCGCACCGAGCCAGTGGCTGCAAAGTCTTGCCGATGTGGCCACGGCGATCGCGCAGGCGCAAGGCATTGCGTCGCCCATGCCGGGCCAGGCGAGCGCCGCGGCACAGGCCATCGCCGATTCGCTGCTCGGCGGCGAGCGCAAGGCGGTGCTGCTGGGTAATGCCGCGGCACAGCACCCGCAGGCCAGCGCCTTGCTGAGCCTCGCCAACTGGATTGCCGAGCGCACCGGCGCGACCGTGGGCTACCTCACCGAAGCGGCGAACACCGTGGGGGCGCAGCTCGTGGGTGCCCTGCCGGGCCGGGTGGGTGACCGCGATGGCCTCAACGCCGGGCAAATGCTCGGCCGCGCACCGCTGCCGCTGAAGGCTGTGTTGCTGCTCAATGTCGATCCGCTGCTCGATGCGGCCGACCCCGCCGCAGCCGCCACCGCGTTGCGCGCAGCGGAGTTCGTGGTCGCGATGAGTCCGCTGCAATTGCATTCGCTCGAACACGTCGACGTGTTGCTGCCGATCGCGCCCTTCACCGAAACGTCGGGAAGCTTCGTCAACGCCGAGGGCCGGATGCAGAGCTTTCATGGCGTCGTCAAGCCCGCGGGCGAAGCGCGCCCGGGTTGGAAGGTCTTGCGGGTGCTGGGCAACCTGCTGGAATTGAGCGGCTTCGATTTCGAAACTTCGGACGACGTCAGGCAAGAGGCACTCGGCGATGCGGCGAATCTGGCTGCGCGCCTGGACAATTCCGCGACTACCAAGAGTGCGTCGGCAACACTGTCGAGTCACGCAAACCCCGGTTTCGAGCGGATCGCCAATGTGCCGATCTACTCCGGCGATTCGATCGTGCGCCACGCCGCGTCGCTGCAAATGACTGCCGACGCGGCACGGCCAGTGGCCGCCTTGCCCGCGGCGCTGTGGACTCAGCTTGGCCTAACGGCAGGCGCGAAGGTGCGGGTTTCGCAAGGCGCTGCCCAAGCCGTGCTCCCGGCGAAGCTCGATGCGACGCTTGCCGCAGGCGTTGTCGCCATTCCTGCCGGCCACCCGGACACCGTCGCGCTCGGCGCCATGTTCGGCGCGGTGAGCGTCGAGGCTATCTGACATGCTCGCCGAATTCCAGGCCCTTGGCAGCGACGTTCTCGGCGGCGCCTGGCCAGTGGTCTGGGCGCTGATCAAGATCGTCGCCGTCGTCGCGCCGCTGATGCTTTGCGTCGCTTACCTGACGCTGTGGGAGCGCGTTGCCATTGGCTGGTCGCAGTTGCGCCCCGGGCCAAATCGCGTCGGCCCGCGCGGCTGGCTCACGCCGATTGCCGACGCGATCAAGTTGCTGTTCAAGGAAATCATCGTCCCCACGGCGGCGAACCGGGGCTTGTTCTTCCTCGGCCCGATCATGACGATCATGCCGTCGCTCGCGGCCTGGGTCGTCGTGCCTTTTGGCCCGGAAGTGGCGCTGGCCGACATCAACGCCGGGCTGCTGTTCCTGATGGCGATCACGTCGATGGAGGTCTACGGCGTCATCATCGCCGGCTGGGCGTCGAACTCGAAGTACGCGTTTCTCGGCGCATTGCGCGCGTCGGCGCAAATGGTGAGTTACGAAATCGCGATGGGCTTTGCCCTCGTCGTCGTGCTGATGGTTTCGGCGAGCCTGAACATGACCGACATCGTTCTCGGCCAGGGCAAGGGCCTGTTTGCCGACAAGGGGCTGAATTTCTTGAGCTGGAACTGGCTGCCGCTGCTGCCGATCTTCGGCGTCTACCTGATCGCCGGAATCGCCGAGACGAACCGGCACCCGTTCGACGTGGTGGAGGGCGAATCGGAAATCGTCGCCGGCCACATGGTCGAGTACTCGGGAATGGCGTTCGCGATGTTTTTCCTCGCCGAGTACGCGAACATCATCCTCGTCTCCACGCTCGCGGCCATCATGTTTCTCGGCGGCTGGCTGCCGCCCATCGACAGCCAGTTCTTCAACGCGATCCCCGGTTGGATCTGGCTCGGTCTGAAGACTTTCGCGATTTGCACACTCTTCCTCTGGGTGCGCGCCACCTTCCCACGTTTCCGCTACGACCAGATCATGCGTCTGGGGTGGAAGATCTTCATTCCGCTGACGCTCGTCTGGCTCGTCGTCGTGGGCCTGTGGATTCAATCGCCCTGGAACATCTGGAAGTGAAGTGACAAACCCGCCATGGCTGCCGCATCGACACCGCTGAAAGATTTTCTCTCGAGCTTCATGCTCACCGAGCTGTTCAAGGGAATGGCCCTGACGGGCAAGTACTTCCTGTCGCGCAAGATCACGGTGCAGTACCCGGAAGAGAAGACGCCGCTGTCCCCGCGCTTTCGCGGCCTGCACGCGCTGCGCCGCTATGAGAACGGCGAAGAGCGCTGCATCGCGTGCAAGCTCTGCGAAGCGGTGTGCCCGGCGATGGCGATCACCATCGAGAGCGAAGTTCGCGACGACGGCTCGCGCCGCACGACGCGCTACGACATCGACATGACGAAGTGCATCTTCTGCGGTTTTTGTGAAGAGAGCTGCCCGGTCGATTCGATCGTCGAAACCCACATCTTCGAATACCACGGCGAGAAGCGCGGCGACTTGTACTTCACGAAAGACATGCTGCTCGCCGTGGGTGACCGCTATGAGAGCGAAATTGCCGAAAGCCGGCGCGCTGACGCGAAGTACCGCTGAACGCCCGCCCACCGCATGGACATGACCCCCGCCCTTTTCTACGCCTTCTCTGCCGTGCTGTTGCTGGCCGCGTTGCGCGTCATCACGGCGCGCAGCGCAGTGCATTCGGCGTTGTTCCTCGTGCTCGCGTTTTTCAGCGCGGCGTGCATCTGGATGCTGCTGCGCGCCGAGTTTCTGGCGATCGCGCTCGTGCTCGTCTACGTCGGCGCGGTGATGGTGTTGTTCCTGTTCGTCGTGATGATGCTGGACGCGAACGCCGACACGATTCGCGAGGGCTTCTGGAAGCACTTGCCGCTCGCCGCGCTCGTGGGCGTCGTGATTGCGCTCGAGATGGCGGCAGTGCTGCTGCCGGGATTTCGCGGCGCAGACGTCGTGCAGGCCAGCGCGGCCGAGCTGAAGATGGGCAATACCAAGATGCTCGGCATCGAGGTCTATACGAACTACCTGTACCCGTTGCAGATTGCCGCGGTGCTGCTGCTCGTCGCGATCATCGCGGCGATCGCGCTCACGCTGCGCCGGCGCAAGGATTCGAAGTACCTCAATCCGTCGGAGCAGGTTCGAGCGCGCAAGGCCGACCGGGTGCGCATCGTCGACATGAAGTCGGTGCCGCGCGAGACCGGCACGGCGCGCGCGCCGGGGGAGCAGGCATGAACCTCGGTTCGGTCACACTCGGCCACTACCTGTCGCTCGGCGCGATGCTGTTTGCGATTTCCGTGATCGGCATCTACCTGAACCGCAAGAACCTGATCGTGCTGCTGATGGCGATCGAGTTGATGCTGCTCGCGGTGAACCTGAACTTCGTCGCGTTTTCGCACTACCTTCCCGCCTCCGCTGATCGCATGGCCGGGCAGGTGTTCGTGTTTTTCATCCTCACCGTCGCGGCCGCCGAGTCGGCGATTGGCCTGGCGATTCTGGTCGTGCTGTTCCGGAATCGGGAATCGATCAACGTCGACGAGATGGATTCGCTGAAGGGTTGATGGCAATGTCGGCACAACTCTCTACGAACCTCTTGCTCGCCGTGCCCCTCGCGCCGCTCGTCGGCGCCATTGCCGCGGGCCTGTTCGGCAAGACGATAGGCCGGCGCGGCGCGCACAGCGTCGCGATCCTCGGCGTGCTGATCTCGTTCGTGATCTCGATGCTGACGTGGCAGGCGGTCGCGTTCGAGGGCGCGCGCCTGAACGCGAGCGTTTACGAGTGGATGGTGCTCGGTGACCTGAAGATGGAAATCGGCTTCCTCATCGACGGCCTGTCGGCGATGATGATGTGCGTCGTCACCTTCGTGTCCCTGATGGTGCACGTCTATACGATCGGCTACATGGCGGAGGACGACGGCTACCAGCGCTTCTTCAGCTACATCTCGCTGTTCACGTTCTCGATGTTGATGCTCGTCATGAGCAACAACTTCCTGCAGCTGTTCTTCGGCTGGGAAGCGGTGGGCCTCGTGTCCTACCTGCTGATTGGCTTCTGGTACACGCGGCCCACGGCGATCTTCGCCAACATGAAGGCGTTTCTCGTGAACCGGGTCGGCGACTTCGGCTTCATTCTCGGAATCGGCCTGATCGTCGCCTTCGCCGGAACGCTCGACTACGCGCAAGCTTTCACCAAGGGCCCGGAACTCGCCAAGCTGATGTTCCCCGGAACGGGCTGGATGCTCATCACCGTGATCTGCATTTGCCTGTTCATCGGCGCGATGGGCAAGAGCGCGCAGTTCCCGCTGCACGTGTGGCTTCCCGACTCGATGGAGGGCCCGACGCCGATCTCGGCGCTGATTCACGCCGCGACCATGGTCACTGCGGGAATCTTCATGGTCGCACGCATGTCACCGCTGTTCGAGCTCTCGGACACGGCGCTCAGCTTTGTGCTCGTGATCGGCGCGATCACTGCCCTCTTCATGGGTTTTCTGGGAATCATCCAGAACGACATCAAGCGCGTCGTTGCGTACTCCACGCTGAGCCAGCTCGGCTACATGACGGTGGCGCTTGGCGCGTCGGCGTATTCGGTCGCGGTGTTCCACCTCATGACGCACGCGTTCTTCAAGGCGTTGCTGTTCCTCGCCGCGGGCTCGGTGATCATCGGCATGCACCACGACCAGGACATCCGCAACATGGGCGGCTTGCGCAAATACATGCCGATCACGTGGATCACGTCGTTGGTGGGGTCGCTCGCGCTGATCGGCACGCCGCTGTTCGCCGGTTTCTACTCGAAAGACAGCATCATCGAAGCGGTGCACGCGAGCCAGATCGCTGGTTCCGGTTTTGCCTACTTCGCCGTTGCGGCAGGCGTGTTCGTCACGGCGTTCTATTCGTTCCGCATGTACTTTCTCGTCTTCCACGGCGAGGAGCGCTTTCATCACAAACCGTTCCCCGGCCCAGACGAACACGATGCACACGGTGCGAACGTTCAAAGCTCGCACGACCCGCACGAATCACCGTGGGTCGTGTGGCTGCCGCTCGTGTTGCTGGCGATCCCCTCCGTCGTGATCGGCTACCTGACGATCCAGCCGATGTTGTTCGGCGACTTCATGAAGGATTCGATTGCCGTAGACGCGACGCGCCACGGCGCGATGGCCGAACTCGGCGCGAATTTCCACGGCGCTGCGGCGATGGCGCTGCACGGCCTGACCACCTTGCCGTTCTGGTTTGCGCTCGCCGGCGTTGTGATGGCCTGGTATTTCTATTTGCGCAACCCTGCAATTCCGGCGGCGATCAAGGCGCGCTTCGAACCCGTTTATTCGCTCCTCGAGAACAAGTACTACATGGACTGGTTCAACGAGAACGTGCTCGCCCCCGCAGCGCGGCGCTTGGGAATGGGGCTGTGGCAAGGCGGCGACGTCGGAATCATCGACGGCGCGATCAACGGCTCGGCCCGCGGCGTCGGCGGCGTTGCGGCGCTGACGCGGCTCCTGCAAAACGGCTACCTGTACTGGTATGCGCTGGTCATGATCGTCGGCGTCGTGGGACTCATGACGTGGCAGCTCTGGCCCTATTTGCTCGGCAGCCCGGTCAAATGAAAAGAACAAGAACATGGGTTTGTTGAGCATCGCGATCTGGTTGCCCATCGCCGCGGGCGTCGTCTTGCTCGCGCTGGGGCGCGACGAGCAGGCGACAAGCGTGCGCTGGATGGCCTTGCTTGCCGCGCTCGTGAGCTTTCTCGTCACGCTGCCGCTGGTCAGCGGCTTTGACGCCGGCACCGCGGCGATGCAGTTCCAGGAGAACGCAGGGTGGATCGCGCGCTTCAACGTGCGCTATCACCTTGGCGTGGACGGCCTGTCGCTGTGGTTCGTGCCGCTCACCGCGTTCATCACGCTGATCGTCGTGATCTCGGCGTGGGAAGTGATCGAGCAGCGCGTGAACCAGTACATGGGCGCGTTCCTGATTCTCTCGGGTCTGATGATCGGCGTGTTCTGCGCTCTCGACGGCCTGCTCTTCTACGTGTTCTTCGAAGCGACGCTGATCCCGATGTACATCATCATCGGCGTCTGGGGCGGGCCGAACCGGGTCTACGCGGCGTTCAAGTTTTTCCTCTATACGCTGGCCGGATCGCTGCTGATGCTGATCGCGCTGATCTACCTGTATTACAAATCCGGCGGCAGCTTCGACATCCTCACCTGGCACAAGTTGCCCTTGCCAGGGGGCGTGCAGTCGCTGCTGTTCTTCGCCTTCCTGCTCGCGTTTGCGGTGAAGGTGCCGATGTGGCCGGTGCACACCTGGCTGCCCGACGCGCACGTCGAGGCACCCACCGGCGGCTCGGTGGTGCTGGCGGCGATCATGCTGAAACTCGGCGCCTACGGTTTCCTGCGCTTTTCGCTGCCGATCACGCCCGACGCGAGCCACCAGTGGGCGTGGTTGATCGTCGCGCTGTCGCTGATCGCCGTGCTCTACATCGGCCTGGTCGCGCTCGTGCAGCAAGACATGAAGAAGCTCGTCGCGTATTCCTCGATCGCCCACATGGGCTTCGTGACGCTGGGCTTCTTCATCTTCGATGCGGCGGGAAGGGGCAACGAGCTCGCCGTGTCGGGCGGCATCGTGCAAATGATTTCGCACGGCTTCATCTCCGGCGCGATGTTCCTGTGCATCGGCGTGCTCTACGACCGCGTGCACTCGCGCGAAATCGCCGCGTACGGCGGCGTCGTCAACACGATGCCCAAATTCGCCGCGTTTGCCGTGCTGTTTGCGATGGCGAATTGCGGCTTGCCGGGAACGAGCGGGTTCGTCGGCGAATGGATGGTGATTCTGGGCGTCACCAAGGTCAACTTCTGGCTCGCTGCGCTGGCGGCGACGACGCTCGTGTTCGGCGCCGCGTACACGCTGTGGATGGTCAAGCGTGTCTACTTCGGCGCGGTGGCGAATGATCACGTGAAGGCCTTGGTGGACATCAACCCGCGCGAATTCGTGATGCTCGGTCTGCTCGCGGTCGCCGTGCTCTGGATGGGTGTGTACCCGAAACCCTTTACCGATGTGATGCATGTGTCCGTGCTCGAGCTGTTGAAGCACGTCGCCGTGTCCAAGCTCAACTGATCCGGCGCCCCATGAATGCACTCATGAACTGGCAGGCCGTTTATCCCGAAATCGTGCTGCTCACGATGGCTTGCGTGATCACGCTCGTCGACCTGTGGACGACCGATGCGCGCAAGCACGTGACTTACGCGCTGACGCAAATCACGCTCGGCGCGGTCGCGCTGCTGCACCTCGCGGCGTTCAACGACGGCGCAACCAGCTACGCGATGCAGCGCATGGTCGTCGCCGATCCGCTGGGCCACTTGCTCGGCTTCTTCGCCTGCCTGGCGGTGATGATTTCGCTCGCTTACGCGCGCCCCTATGCGGCGCCGCGCGACATGCTCAAGGGCGAACTGTTCACGCTGTCGATGTTCTCGCTGCTGGGCATTCTGGTGATGCTTTCGGCGAACAACTTCCTCGTGATCTACCTCGGCCTGGAGTTGATGTCGTTGAGCCTGTACGCCTTGACGGCGCTGCGCCGCGACCACGCACCGGCCACCGAAGCGGCGATGAAATACTTCGTTCTCGGCGCCTTGGCGAGCGGCTTTTTGCTTTACGGCCTGTCGATGCTCTACGGTGCGACCGGATCGCTCGAACTCAGCGAAGTATTCAAGGCGATCGGCACGGGGCAGATCAACAAGGGCGTGCTGATCCTGGGTTTGGTCTTCATCGTCGCCGGCCTGGGCTTCAAGCTCGGCGCCGTGCCGTTCCACATGTGGGTTCCCGACGTCTACCAGGGTGCGCCCACCGCGGTCACGCTGCTCATCGGTGGTGCACCCAAACTCGCGGGGTTCGCGATCACGATCCGCCTGCTCGTGGAAGGCATGCTGGGTCTGGCGGTGGACTGGCAGCAAATGCTCGTCGTGCTCTCGGTCGGTTCGATGTTGCTCGGCAACGTCGCGGCGATCGCGCAGACGAATCTGAAGCGCATGCTCGCGTACTCGACGATCGCGCAAATGGGTTTCATGCTGCTTGGCCTGTGTTCGGGCGTCGTCAACAACAACACACTGTCGGCAGCGAACGCGTACAGCTCGGCGATGTTTTACGTCGTGACCTACGTGCTCACGACGCTGGGAACGTTCGGCCTGATCATGCTGCTGTCGCGGCAGGGGTTCGAAGCCGAACACGTCGACGACTTCAAAGGCCTGGCGCGACGCAGCCCGTGGTTTGCCGGCGTCATGGCGATTTTCATGTTCTCGCTCGCCGGCATCCCGCCGACGGTGGGTTTCTACGCCAAGCTGTCGGTCCTGCAGGCGCTCGTGTCGACGAACATCACCGGCTACATCGTGCTTGCCGTCGCGGCGGTGCTGATGTCGCTGGTCGGCGCCTACTACTACCTGCGCTTGGTCAAGGTGATGTTCTTCGACGAGCCCAGCGACCTGCTGGCGATCGTGAGCACGGGCGAGGTGCGTGCCTTGTTGTCGCTGAACGGCGCTGCCGTGCTCATCTTCGGCTTGCTTCCCGGCGGGCTGATGGCGCTGTGCGCGCAGGCCATCGTCCAGGCCTTGGCGACTTGATTTGACGCTGCTGCAGCCGTTGCCCACGCCGTCGTCCGACGCCGACGCCCACCTGCGCGAAACCCCGCAACAGAGCGAGCAGGTCTACAAAGGCCACTTCCTCGACGTTCGGCGCGACGTCGTGAGCCTGCCCGACGGGGCGCAGGCCAGCCGCGAGTACATCGTGCACCCTGGCGCGGTGATGGTGATTCCGTTGCTCGACGACGGCCGACTCGTCATGGAGCGCCAATGGCGTCATCCGCTCTCGCGCGTCATGCTCGAATTCCCCGCCGGAAAACTCGAGCGCGGCGAGCCGCCGCTGGCCTGCGGGATTCGCGAACTCGCCGAAGAAACCGGCTACCGCGCGGCTGAGTGGGCGCGTGCCGCGCTCACCCACAACGCGATTGCTTATTCGACCGAAGGCATCGAAATCTGGTTCGCACGCGGCCTCGACAAGGGCGAGCGCCACCTCGACGCCGGTGAGTTTCTCGACGTCGTGACAATGAGTGTCGACGAACTCGAGGCGCTCGCCGGCCAGGGCGAACTCACCGACGCCAAGACCCTCATTGGCCTGATGTGGTTGCAGAATTGGCGCGCCGGGCACTGGGGCATCGAGTGGCGCCCTGCGGCGGCGTGGCTCGGCGGCCGATAATGCCCCAATGAAAGTCCTGGACTTGCGCTGTACGCTGGACCACCGGTTCGAAGGCTGGTTCGGTGGCGACGCGGACTATGAGTCGCAACACGCGCGCGGCCTGATCGCCTGCCCCTTGTGCAGCAGCACCGAGATCACGCGCTTGCCAAGCGCGCCGCGCCTGAACGTTTCAGGCGCCCGCGAAACCGCGCTCGTGGCCACGCAGGCGGGCCCGGACGTGATCGAGCCGATTGCCGCCGCGCAAGCCGCGTGGATGCGCGCCGTGCGCCACATGATGGCCAACACCGTCGACGTGGGCCCGCGCTTTGCCGAAGAAGCGCGGCGCATCCACTACGGCGAAAAGAAAGCGCAGCGCGGCATCCGCGGCCAGGCGACGCGCGAGGAAACGCAGGCGCTGCACGAGGAAGGCATCGAAGTGATGGCGATTCCCCTGCCTGCGGGGCTGACCGACGGCTTGCAGTGACGCTGCGCCGGCGCAGCCGGGCGCGTTGCATGTCAAGCTGCTGGGGCGCTACAGCACCCGCCCTGGGTTCATCCGGTTGTCCGGGTCCAGTGCCGCCTTCACTGCGCGCATCAGTTGCAGCGCGACGGGTGACTTGCGCTTCACGAGTTCGTCGCGTTTGAGCGTGCCGATGCCGTGCTCCGCAGAGATCGAACCGTCGCGCGCCGCGACGGCGTCGTAAACGATCGCGTTCACTGCGGCTTCGCAACCGCGCACGAAGTCGGCGCTGCCCACGCCTTGCGGCGCCTGAACGTTGTAGTGCAAGTTGCCGTCGCCCAGGTGCCCGAAGTTGACGATGCGGCACGCGGGGAAGGCGTCGTGCAGCGCGGCGTCGGTGGCCTGCACGAAATCGGCGATGCGCGAGATCGGCAGCGCGATGTCGTGTTTGATGTTCGGCCCTTCCTGCGCCTGCGCGAGCGGGATCGATTCGCGCAAGTGCCACATCGATTTGGATTGTTCGAGGCTCGCCGCAATCGCCGCGTTGGTGATCAGGCCTTGTTCCAGTGCGGCTTCGAGCAGCCCTTCGAACAATTCGGTCGCGTGCGCTGGGCTTTCGCTGTCGGACTGTTCGAGCAGGACGGTCCAGGGAGACGCTGTCAAAGGCTGCGCCAACTGCGGGAACTGCTCGCGCACCAGGCCGAGCGAGAAGCGGTTCATGGCTTCGAAGCCAGTCAGGCCGGGCCCGAGGCGTTCTCGGGCGAGTTGCAGCAGGGCAATGGCCTGGGGCAGCGAATCGAGCGCGGCCATCGCTGTCACGCGTGCCGCGGGCTGCGGCACCAACTTCAACGTCGCCCCGGTGATCACGCCGAGCGTGCCCTCGGCGCCGATGAACAGGTCGCGCAAGTCGTAGCCGGTGTTGTCCTTTCGCAGGCCGGTGAGGCCATGCCAGATCTCACCCGCCGCCGTCACGACTTCGAGGCCCAGGCACAGCTCGCGCGCGTTGCCGTAGCGCAGCACTTGCGTGCCACCGGCGTTCGTCGCGAGATTGCCGCCTATCGTGCAACTGCCTTCGGCGGCCAGGCTCAGGCCGAACAGCAAACCCTGCGCAGCGGCCGCTTCCTGCACGGTTTGCAGCACGCAGCCGGCGTCCACCGTAATCGTCAGGTTGTGCGGATCGATGTCGCGAATCCGGTTCATTCGCTTCAGGCTCAGCAGGACTTGCGTTCCGCTCGCATCGGGAACGGAGCCGCCTACCAGCCCGGTGTTGCCGCTCTGCGGAACGACGCTGACGCCAAACGCCGCGCAGGCCTTCACGACGGCCGCCACTTCCAGCGCCGTGCCGGGCCGGACGACCGCGAGTGCGCGGCCTTGGTAGCGTTTGCGCCAGTCGAGAACGTAGGCGGAAAGGTCACCTTCGTGCAATACATGCGCCGCGCCGACGACGCGGCGCAACCGGTCTCGCAGCGACATTGCTTCTTCTTCCTTGGTCATGAGGGGGCGGCGATTCTGGCGCCGCGCAAGCGCGTGCGAATGTGGCCGACGCAAGCCGCGAACAGCGCCAGGCTCAAGCCGATCTCGAGCCACGCCAGGGCGCTCGCCAAGCCGCTCTCGGTGGGCGCACGAACCGCGCCTTCGGCGAAGTACAGCCACACGAGCAGGCTCAGCCAGCGGTAGGTCGGCATGCGGCACTTGAGCAGACCCGAAATCGCAAACGCCAGCGGCAACACCTTGATCGCCAGCGTGCCGCGCCCGGTGGGCGCGAGCCACAACTCCCACAGGAGGCCGAGCACGATCAAGCCCAGCGTGCAGCCCAGCGCAATGGCGCGGCTCCAGGCGACGGCAAAAGGCAAGGGCGGAGCAGCGAGCATCGCTGGCTATCATGCCAGCAATGCCGATCATGCCTCCCCCGGCGAGCCCGCCGCCGCCAACCATGCTGTCCTTGGCCGTCTTGCGCGAGCGTGCCACCGAGACGATTTCGACGCTGCGCGCCTGGCCCTGGCTCGACACGCTGCGCACGCTGCGGCTGCGCTTCAGCGAAGACCGGCTCGGCATCACCGCCAGCAGCCTGACCTTCACGACACTGATATCGCTCGTGCCCCTGGTGACGGTGATGCTCGCCGTGTTTTCGGCGTTCCCGATGTTCGCGAACTTTCAGGTCGCGCTGGAAAAGTACTTCCTGCAAAGCCTCGTGCCCGACGGCATCGCCAAGCCGGTGCTGGCCGCGCTCACCCAGTTCGCCGCCAAGTCGAATCGATTGGGCAGCGTCGGTCTGGTGGTGCTGTTCGTCACCGCCCTGGCCCTGATGTTGACGATCGACCGCACCCTGAACGCGATCTGGCGCGTCAAGACGCCGCGCCCGATCGCGCAGCGCGTTCTCGTGTACTGGGCCGCCGCGACGCTCGGCCCGCTGTTGCTGGGCGTGAGCCTGAGCGTCACTTCGTATGCGGTGTCGGTCTCGCGCGGCTTCGTGCAGTCGCTGCCCGGCGGCGTCAACGTGCTGATTTCGAGCATCGAATTCATTCTGCTCGCCAGCGGCGCCGCGGCGCTGTTCCACTATGTTCCCAACACCCATGTGCAGTGGCGCCACGCGATTGCCGGCGGCGTGTTCGTCGCGATCGGCATGGACCTGGCCAAGCGCGGCCTGGCCTGGTACCTCGCGCAAGTGCCGAGCTACGCCATGGTCTACGGCGCATTCGCGACGGTGCCGATTTTTCTGGTGTGGATCTACCTCGGCTGGGTCATCGTGCTGCTCGGCGCAGTAACGGCGGCCTACGCGCCGAGCCTGCAAATGCGCGTGACACGCTGGCCCGAGGGGCCCGGTTCGCGCTTTCACTTGGCGCTGGCCGTGCTGCGCGAACTGCACCGTGCCCAGAGCGTTTTGCGGCGCGGCCTGAGCGCGACGCAGCTTTCCACGCTGCTGCGTACCGATCCATTGCAAATCGAGCCGATCCTGGACGAACTGATGGCGATGGATTGGGTCGGTCGCCTGGACGAAGCCGGCCAACCGCGCTTCGTGCTGCTGTGCGACGCGGCGACGAGCCCGGCCGAAGTGCTGGTGTCGCGTTTCCTGCTCGAGCCGACGCCTGAATTCGCTGCGTTCTGGAAGCGTGCGAGCTTCAGCGAGATGCGTTTGCTGGATCTCCTGCGCGAGTGATCGCGAGGTTCAGCGCAGCACCTCGCGCAGCGCGCTCAACACCTGCTCCGGTGCTTCGGCCATCAGGTCGTGCCCGGCAGGCGTGGAGATGATGCGCGCTTTCAGCGCCTGTGCGATCTCGTGCGCCTGGCGCGGCGCCGTCATCTGATCACGTTCGCCCAGAATCAACGTCACCGGGCAGCGCACCTTGGCTGCGGCTTGCACGCCGCCTGCGTAGCGGTCGCACAGCGTGAAGTCGTGGTGGAACAGGTTCACGCCGCGCTGCGCGCCTTGCACACGCCGCATCAGCGCGCGAAAGCCGCCCGGCACCCAGGCGCCGGGGCCAGGGTAGGCGGGTTTGGGCCCGAGCGTGGAATGCGAAAACGCATTCACCATGTCGATCGCTTTGAATGGATCGTCGCGCGCCGTGTTCAGCAGCGCGTCCGAGACTTTCATCGGATACGCGGCGCCGAGCAGCGCCAGGTGCGTGATGCGCTGCGGCGCCTGCGCCGCAGTCTCCAGGCCGATGAGCGAGCCCATGCTGTGCCCGACAAGCGCGGCGCGCTCGACGCCTGCGGCGTCCAGCAGCGCCAGCACCCACGTCGCTATGGCCTCGACGCTGGGCAGCGGGGCGCCGTTGCTGCGTGCATGGCCGGGCAAGTCGACCGCCAAGACCGCGTGGCCATGGTGCGCGAACCAGCGCGCGAGCAGCGTCCAGACGCTGTGATCGTTCAGCGCGCCGTGAATGAACACGATGCATGGCAGTCGCGCATTGAAAGCCTTGCCTCCGGTGTACGCGTAGGCGCTGGCCTTGCCCTGCGGAGTCTGCACGAGCAGTTCCATCATGCACCGCCTTTCGCAGCGCCTGTCCCAGCGGCCTTCTCGGCAGTCTTGAGCGCACGCTTCAAGTCGTCAATCAAGTCGTCGGGGTCTTCCAGACCGATCGACAGGCGAATCGTCCCCGGCGTGATTCCCGCCTGCGCGAGCGCCGCGTCGTCCATCCGGAAATGCGTCGTCGAGGCGGGGTGGATCACGAGCGAGCGGCAATCGCCCACGTTGGCCAGGTGCGAGAAGATTTTCAGGGCTTCGATGAAGGCGCGACCCTGCTCGCGCGAACCGCGCAAGTCGAAACTGAACACGGCGCCGCAGCCCTTGGGCAAGAGCTTGCGCGCCAACGCGTGATCCGGGTGCGATTCGAGTTCCGGGTACGCGACCGCGGTGACCATCGGGTGCGCCGCGAGAAAGGCGACGATTCTGCGCGTGTTCTCGACATGCCGTGCCATGCGCAGCGGCAGCGTTTCCAGCCCCTGCAGGATGAGCCACGCCGTGTGCGGGCTCATGCATGCGCCGAAGTCGCGCAAACCTTCGCGGCGCGCGCGCAACAGGAACGCTCCGGTGCTGCTCTCTTCGCTGAACACCATGCCGTGAAAGCCGGCATAGGGCTGGGTCAATTCCGGAAATCGACCGGACATGTCCCAATCGAATTGACCCGAATCAACGACGAGGCCGCCGATCACGGTGCCGTGGCCGCCCAGGAACTTGGTCGCCGAGTGGTAGATGAGGTCGGCGCCCAGGTCGAAGGGCTTCATCAGGTAGGGCGTCGTGAAAGTGGAGTCGACCAGCAGCGGCAGGCCGCTCTCATGCGCGATCGCGCTGACGGTGGGGATGTCGAGCACATCCAGGCCGGGGTTGCCGAGCGTCTCGCCGAACAGCAGCCGCGTGTTGGGCCGGATCGCGGCGCGCCAGGCGTCGACATCGCGCGGTCGCACAAATGTCGTCTCAATGCCGAAGCGCGCCAGCGTGTAGTGCAGCAAATTGTGTGAGCCGCCGTAAAGCGCGCTCGATGCGACGATGTGCGAGCCCGCGCCCGCGAGCGTCGCAATCGCCAGGTGCAGCGCCGCCTGGCCGCTCGCCGTGGCAATCGCACCCACTCCGCCTTCGAGCGCGGCGATGCGCTCCTCGAGCACCGCATTCGTCGGGTTCGAGATCCTGCTGTAGACGTGGCCGGCACGCTCCATGTTGAACAGGGAGGCCGCGTGCTCGCTGTTCTCGAAGACGAACGACGTGCTCAGGTGGATCGGCACGGCGCGCGCGCCGGTGGCCGGGTCGGGGCTGGCGCCGGCGTGCAGCGCCAGGGTGTCGAAGCCGGGGTCTGAATAGCCTGCCATGGTGGGTCCCAAAGAATGTGTGGGCGTGGGGGTAGTGGGGGATGCCCTTCGGAGAATTGTGGGCTATATTGGGTTCAAGTCAGCCGTCGAGGGGAGTCCCCATGAAAGTCAGCGATATCTTGCGTGTCAAAGGCGGAACGCTTTTCACCGTCGCGCCGAAAGATCCTCTGGCGCAGGCGGTGACGACGATGTCGGAGAACGACATCGGCTCGCTCGTCGTGATGGACCACGGCGAGCTGGTGGGCATGTTGACGTTTCGCGAGGTCATCCAGGCGGTCGTGAGCAACAGCGGTTCGGTGGGCCACTCGCAAGTCGGCAGCGTCATGGACGACGCGCCGCTCACCTGCACACCCGACACCGAAATCGACGAAGTGCGGCGCATGATGCTGGGCCGCCACGCGCGCTACATGCCTGTAGTGACGCAGGGCACGCTGATGGGTGTGATCTCGTTTTACGACGTCGCCAAGGCGGTCGTCGACGGCCAGGACTTCGAGAACCGTATGCTCAAGGCGTACATCCGCGACTGGCCGGTGGACGCCGAATCGGCGGGCGATACGAAGACGGGCTGAGGCCCCTCGCGCGCGCCGTCATCCCGGCGCGAGCCGGGAGCCACTGCCGTGAGAGTGCGCCTGCTGGCGGTGGATCCCGGCTTTCGCCGGGATGACAGGGCAGTGGGCACGCCGGCCACGCAGCCTAGAATTGCGCTCCTCCCCAGGGCGAGCGCCGCAAGGGCGCGCCGCGCCTAACCGCTGCGCCCGCAAGCCCCCGATTCGCACCCATGTCCGGCAGCACCTTAGGCACCCTGTTTCGCGTTACCAATTTCGGCGAGAGCCATGGCCCGGCAATCGGCTGCGTGATCGACGGCTGCCCGCCCGGAATGGCCTTGACGGAAGCTGACATCCAGCCGCAGCTGGACCGGCGCCGCCCGGGCACATCGCGCCACGTGACGCAGCGCAACGAGGCGGACACGGTGCAGATCCTCTCGGGCACCTTCGAGGGCCACACGACGGGCACGCCGATCTGTCTGCTGATTCCCAACACCGACCAGCGCAGCAAGGACTATGCGAACCTGCTGAACACCTTCCGCCCCGGCCACGCCGACTACACGTATTGGCGCAAATATGGCCTGCGTGACCCGCGCGGCGGCGGGCGCGCCTCGGCGCGCCTGACTGCGCCGATGGTCGCCGCCGGCGCGGTGGCGCGCAAATGGCTGCACGAGCACCACGGCACGCAGTTTCGCGGCGGCATGACGGCGCTCGGCGAGATTCAAATCGCCTTCGAAGGCTGGGAGCATGTGCCGAACAACCCGTTCTTCGCGCCCAACGTGAGCCAGATCGCCGAGCTCGAAGCGGCGATGGACGAGTTGCGCAAAGCGGGCGATTCGGTGGGCGCACGCATCCGCGTTGAGGCGACACATGTGCCGGTGGGCCTGGGCGAACCGTTGTTCGACAAGTTGGACGCCGAGATCGCCTACGCGATGATGGGAATCAACGCCGTCAAGGGCGTCGAGATCGGCGCCGGCTTCGCGAGCAGCGTGCAGCGCGGGTCAATCCATGGCGACGAGCTCTCGCCCGCCGGCTTTCGCAGCAACAACGCAGGCGGCGTGCTCGGCGGCATTTCGACGGGGCAACACATCACCGTGCAAATCGCGATCAAACCGACGAGTTCGATCCGCACGCCGCGCGAGTCGATCGACCTGCAAGGCCAGCCTGCGACCGTGCAAACCCTCGGCCGCCACGACCCCTGCGTGGGAATTCGCGCGACGCCGATCGCCGAGGCGATGCTCGCACTCGTGCTCATGGACCATGCACTGCGGCATCGCGCGCAGTGCGGCGACGTGCGCATCGCCGTCCCGCCGATTCCGGGCGCGGCGGCGGCGTAACGCGGCTTCCGCCTGCAACGCTGCCGGCAGTTTCGGCAGTCACTTCACCGAGGAATCCTGCATTTGCCGCAACGTCGCGCGTTGATCTCATTCGGTAGCGTGTCGTTTGCGTATTTCGCCTACGCGGGGCTGTTCAACACGTATGCGCCGCTCTGGTTCGCGAGCCTGGGCTTCAGCATTTTGGCAATCGGCGCGATCGCCTCGCTGCAAAGCGCGACGCGCCTGTTCAGCCCCTACGCCTGGGCCTGGCTCGCCGACCACAGCGGCAAGCGAATCGAGCTGCTGCGTCTGGCGGTGTTCTTGTCGCTGCTGTGCGCGTCGGGGTATCTGCTGGCCCCGCAACCTGGCTGGACCGTCTGGATCACGGTGGCGCTGTTTGCGTGCACCGCCGCGGTGATCCCGATCAGCGAATCGGCGCTCGCGCACCTCGTCAGCCCCGACGGCGCGCTCGATACGCGGCGCTACGGCCGGGTGCGGGTCTGGGGGTCGGTCGGGTTCGTGCTTGCCGCGATGGGCAGCGGCTTCGTGTTGGAAGCGCTGGGAGTGGGGTGGTTTCCTGCGCTCGTCGTCGCGCTGCTGGCGGTGTTGCTGCTGGCGGCGTGGCGCCTGCCCGCGGTCGCCGAGCCGCCGCATCCGCAAGAGGCGCCTCGGGGCGCGCTGTCGGTGTTGCGCGAGCCGGTCGTCGCCTGGTTCTTTGCCGGCGTGTTCCTCACGGTGCTCGCGCACACGAGTCTCTACGCCTTCTTTTCGCTTTACCTCGATTCGCTGGGCTACAGCAAATCGGCGGTCGGGCTGATCTGGGCGTTCGGCGTCGCGATCGAGGTGGTGTGGTTCTGGTTCCAGAGCCGCTGGGTGCACGGTCTGACCATGCACGGCTGGCTCGTTCTCGCCGCGGTCGTGACCGCACTGCGCCTGGCGGGTGTCGCGGCGTTCGGTGGCATCGCCTGGCTGCTCGTGCTCACGCAAGTCACCCATGCCGTGACGTTCGCGGCGCAGCACACCGCGTGCATTGCCGTCATCAACCGCCACTTTCCCGGGCGCTTGCGCGGCCGCGGCCAGGCGCTTTATTCGGTGCTCGGCTACGGCGCTTCGGGTGTCGCGGGCGGCGTCGCCTTCGGCGCGCTGAGCGAGGCATTCGGCTTTGCCGCGGTCTTCTGGGCGGCCAGTGGGGCGGCGGCGCTTGGCGCGGTGTGCTGCTGGCGCTCATTGATTCTGGAGCGCCGCGCCGCGCCGGATTGAAGGGCGCGCGCCCGGGGCGCCACTTGGGCGGCGGCCCGTGGACGCAGCCTGTCCCGCCGATTCGGCAGTTCGTCGGGGGCGGCTGGTTCGGTTCCGGGCGCGCGCTTAAACTGGCGCCCGCCACAAGCAAACCACTGAAAAAGCCATGCAAAAGCAATGGATCATCGGCGCGATCTGCGCCCTCGCGGCCGCGGCAATCGCCGGCGGCGCAGTCGCACTTCAGCAGTCGCGCGAGCGCGATGCGCAGCGCAAGAAGGCCGAGGCGGCGAACGTGACGCTCGAATTCGCCGCGGGCGAAGTGATCGCGCCGCAGCTGACGAGCCTGCCCGTCACGGTCGAGTTCGCCGGCCCCCTGGTCGCCCCCGGCACGGCCATCGTTCGCGCCAAGGCGAGCGGCACCTTGCTGTCATTGGCGGTGGCCGAAGGTTCGCGGGTTCGCGCCGGGCAGACGCTCGGCACGCTGGATTTGGCCGAATTGAGCAGCCGCGTCGCCGAGCGTGGCGCGTCGGTCGAGTCGGCGCGCGCGCAATTGACCCAGGCCGAGCGCCAACACGCGGCAAACCAGCGCCTGGCCGAACAGAACTTCATCTCGGGAACGGCGCTCGAGGCGAGCAGCGCGTCGCTCGAGTCGGCGCGCGCCCAGTTCACGCAATCGCAAACGCAGCTCGGAACGAGCCGCATCAGCCTGCGCGACGCTGAACTGATCGCGCCGATTTCCGGCGTCATCGCCAAGCGCCACGCGCTGCCGGGCGAAAAACTCAGCCCCGAACAAAACGTGTTGACGATCGTCGACCTGGCACGCCTGGAGCTCGCCGGCAACGTAGGCACGCACGAGGTTTCGCTGCTGCGGCCGGGAATGAGCGTCGAGGTGCAGGTCGAAGGCGTGGCTGCGCCGGTGACGGGCAAACTCGATCGCATTGCGCCTGCGGCCGAGGCCGGAACTCGCGCGATCGGCGTGACGATCGCCATCGCCAATTCGCGCGAGGCGTTTCGCGCCGGCCAGTACGCGCTCGCGCGCGTGCAGTTGCGCGACGACATCCAACGCCTCACGCTGCCGGCGAGCGCCATCAGCCAAACCTCGGGCCAGGACCATGTGTGGCTGATCGAAGAGGGTGTGTTGGTGCGCCGCGCCGTCACGACGGGCCGGCGCGACACGGCGCAGGGCCGGGTCGAGGTGCTGAGCGGCGTTGGCCCGGCGGCGCAGGTGTTGACGGCGCGCTACGACAACTTGCGCGAAGGCGGCAAGGCGGTCGTCGCCGGCCGCGCTTCTGCCGCGGTGGCCTCGACGCCGCCCGCGACCAAGCAGCGCTAGAGAAGCCCGGTCATGTGGATCACGCGCGTTTCGATCGCGAACCCGGTGTTCGCGACGATGGTCATGGTGGCGCTGTGCGTGCTCGGCGTGTTCTCCTACGCGCGCCTGGGCGTCGAGCAGATGCCCGACGTGTCCCTGCCAGTCGCCTTTGTCGACGTCGCCTACCCCGGCGCGGCGCCCGAGGCGGTGGAGCGCGAAGTCACCAAGCTCATCGAAGAGGGGCTGAACAGCATTGCCGGGGTGAAACGAATCACCTCGCGCAGCTTCGAGGGGCGCAGCCAGACGAGCGTCGAATTCAGCCTGAACGCCGACATGGCGCGCGCCATGCAAGACGTGCGCGACCGCGTGGCGATGATGCAGGCGGCGTTTCCGAAGGACGCCAAAGCGCCGACCGTCGCGCGTTTCGACGGCGACAACAGCCAGCCCACCGTCGTGCTCGCGCTGCTCGCCAGCGCCGATGGCAAGGGCCGCAACGCCCGCGAGTTGTCGCTGCTCGCCGACCAAACGGTGGCGAAACGCCTGCAGCGCGTGGAAGGCGTGGCGCGCATCGACATTGCCGGCCTGGCGACACGCCAGGTGCGAATCGACCTCGACCCGCAGCGCTTGCGCGCGTACGCGATCACGCCGGCCGACATCGCCACGGCGATGCGCGACAGCAACGCCGACCAGCCGGTGGGTCTGCTCAGCGACGCGACCCAAGACTCGATCCTGCGCGTCGAAGGCCGGGTGCGCGACCCGCGCGAGTTCGCGAACCTGGTTGTCGCACGCCGCGCGGGCCTCGCGCTGACGCTCGGCGACCTGGGCACGCTCGTCGAGCGCGAACGCGAAGCCGACTCGCTCGCGCGAATCAACGGCCAGCCGGCAGTCACCTTCAACGTCTTCAAGCAGCAGGACGCGAACATCGTCGCCACCGGCGAAGCGGTGAAGGCCGCGGTCGACGAGCTGCGCAAGAACTTGCCTCCCGGCGTGGAGCTGCGCATCATCTACGCGAACAGCGACTTCGTGAAGAACGCGCTGAATGGCCTGCAGCGCACGCTCATCGAAGGCGCGCTGCTCACTGTGTTGATCGTGCTGCTGTTCCTGCACTCGTGGCGCTCCACCGTGATCACCGGGCTGACGCTGCCGATCGCCGTGATCTCGTCGTTCATCGCCGTCTACGCGTTCGGCTTCACGCTGAACTTCATGACGATGATGGGCCTGAGCCTGTGCATCGGGTTGCTCATCGACGACGCGATCGTGGTTCGCGAGAACATCGTTCGCCACATTCACATGGGCAAGAGCCACCACGTGGGTTCGCTCGAAGGCACGAGCGAAATCGGCCTGGCCGTGATGGCGACGACGTTCGCGATCTGCGCCGTCTTCGTTCCGGTCGCGTTCATGGGCGGCATCGTCGGCAAGTTCTTCGTCTCGTTCGGCATCACCGTCGCGGTGGCGGTGCTCGTGAGCCTGTTCGTCAGCTTCACGCTGGACCCGATGCTCTCGAGCGTCTGGAAAGACCCGCCCGGAGAACACTTGAAGTCCGTTCCCGTATTGGGCGCGCTGATTCGCGCGACGGATCGTGGCATGGACCTGCTACATCGCAGTTATGAAGCGCTGATCCACTGGGCGTTCTCGGGCAAACACTATTCGCTGCCGCTGCCGGCGTATGCACACGCCCTCGACGTGACAGGCCAACGTGACAAGACGAGCCCACGCACCTGGCGCTGCGCCACCCTGACGCCGCGCGCCCTCGTGCTGTGGATCGGCGTGGCGAGCCTGGCCGGCGCCCTGGCACTGGTGCCGCTCGTGGGCAGCGAATTCATTCCGCAGACCGACCAGGGCTTCACCCAGCTCAGCGTGCGCTTGCCGGTGGGTTCGAGCCTGGAGCGCAGCGACGCGAAGATCCGTCAGGTCGAAGAACTGGTGGCGAGCCTGCCCGAAGTGGAGACGGTGTCGACCAACGTCGGCGGCGTTGGCGCCGGGTTGTCGCAGGGGCGCAACCAGGCGTCATTGAACATCGGTTTGAAGCCACGGGCGCAGCGCGAGCGTTCGCAAAAGCAAGTCGAAGACGCGATTCGGGCGCGACTCGCGAAGATTCCGGGAATCGACGTGTCGCTCGGCTTCGACCGGCCCATTTATGTGGCCGTTCTCGGCAGCGACCCGGACGGTCTGGCGCGCATCACGGAAGACCTGGCGCAGCGTATTCGCGCGATCCGCGGCGTCGTCGACGTCGAGGTGTCGGTCAAGCCGGGGCTGCCGGCCTACGCCGTGCGCCTGAACGCCGGCGCAGTGCGCGAACTCGGCCTGAGCGCGCCGCAACTCGCGAGCAGCCTGCGCGCTTACGTGAACGGCGAAGTCGCGACGTACTGGACGACGAGCGACGGCCAGCAAGTCGAAGTGCAACTGCGCCTGCCCGCCACACAGCGCGAACGCATCGACCAATTGCGCCGTCTTCCCGTCGCGTTCAGCAAAGACGGCACGCCGATCCTGCTCGACAGCGTCGCGAGCATCGTGCCGGTGGCGAACCCCGAAGTGATCCGCCGCCAGAACCTGCAACGCCGCGAAGCGATTTTTGCCGGCGTCGAAGGCCGGCCTTCGGGCGACGCGGGCAAGGAAGTTCAGGAACTCGTCGACAGCATCAAGCTGCCGCCGGGTTTCAGCTTCGACGTGGGCGGCGCGACGAAGGAACAACAAGAGGCGTTCACGGCGATGCTCGCGGCGCTCGGCCTCAGCGTGATCTTCATCTACATCGTGCTGGCGAGCCAGTTCGGCAGCTTTCTGCAGCCGCTGGCGATCATGGCGTCGTTGCCGCTGTCGCTGATCGGCGTCGTTCTCGCGCTGCTGCTGTGGCGCTCGACGCTGAACATCTTCTCCATGATCGGCCTGGTGATGCTGATGGGCCTGGTAACAAAAAATGCGATCCTGCTCGTCGACTTTGCGAATCAAGGGCGCAAGGCCGGCCTGAGCATTCCCGAGGCATTGCTGCAAGCCGGCCTGGTGCGCATGCGGCCCATCATCATGACGACGAGCGCGATGCTGTTCGGCATGTTGCCGCTCGCCCTCGCACTGAACGAAGGTGGCGAGATCCAGGCGTCGATGGGCCGGGCCATCATCGGCGGTCTGATCACGTCGACCTTGTTGACTCTCGTCGTCGTTCCGGTGCTGTACAGCTATCTCGTGCGCGAGCCGAAGCTGCGGGTGCAGCCGCACGGTTCGGCGGGCGGCGGCGCACCGCACCCAGTGCCGGCGTCGAAAGACTGAGCCGTGGCGTCGTCGCGTTGCGGCGATGCAGTCGTCAGGACTGTTGGCGTCAGGACGACGCCTTGGGCCTGGACGAAACCTTGTGCCTCATCAAGCGCCCCTTCTCCCGATCCCAGTCACGCTTCTTCTCGGTGTTGCGCTTGTCGTGCTCGGCCTTGCCCTTGGCCAGGGCGATCTCGCATTTCACGCGCCCGCCTTTGTAGTGCAGGTTGAGCGGCACGAGCGTGAAGCCCTTTTGCTCGACTTTGCCGATGAGCCGCCGGATCTCTTCCTTGTGCATCAACAGCTTCTTTGTGCGGTCGGCTTCGGGGCGGACGTGGGTTGAGGCGCTGCGCAGCGCATCGATGCGGCAGCCGATGAGGAACAGCTCGCCGTCGCGGATGATCACGTAGCCGTCGGTGAGCTGCACCTGGCCGGCGCGCACGGCCTTGATCTCCCAGCCTTCGAGCACCATGCCGGTTTCATGGCGCTCTTCGATGTGGTAATCGAAATGGGCGCGGCGGTTTTCAGCGATGGACATGGGGGTGGCGCAGCCTTGAATGTGGCCGCGATGAGGCCCCATAGAATTTGCGCATTGTATGAAGCGCGTCGCCAAGTCCGTGCTGCTCTGGTACTCGCCGCGCGAGATGTACTCGCTCGTGACCGGCGTTCCCGACTACCCGCAGTTCCTGCCGTGGTGCCCTCAAGCCGAGATCGTGGCGCAGCACGACGATGGCGTGACGGCGCGTTTGCACCTGTCCTACGCTGGGGTGCGGCACGCCTTCACGACGCGCAACCGGCACGTACCCGACGCCGCGGTGCGCATCGGCCTGATCGACGGACCGTTTTCGCAGCTCGAGGGGAGCTGGCAATTCATCCCCCTGCCGCTGCCCGGCGTTGACGCAGGGCAGGCGTGCCGCATCGAATTTGAGCTGGGCTACGCGTTTTCCAGCGGCGCGCTGGAGCTCGTGCTCAGCCCCGTTTTCGACAGAATCGCGAATACGCTGGTCGACTCCTTCGTCAACCGCGCCGAGCAAGTCTATGGGCCGCGTTGATTCGGGAATGCTGAGTGTCGAGGTGATCTACAGCCCACTCGCCCGGGAGTTCGAGTCGGTGCAGTTGCGCCTGCAACCCGGCGCCCGGGTTCGCGATGCCTTGCAGCAAAGCGGTTTGCTCGCGCGCCATGCGTCAATCGATTTGGCGCAGCACAAGGTGGGTGTGTGGGGCCGCTGGCGCGGCCTGGACGAGCCGCTGCGCGACGGGGACCGTCTCGAAATCTACCGGCCGCTGGTCGTCGACCCGAAAGAGGCGCGGCGCAGGCGCCAGCGCGATGCTATTTAGTTGCAGTCCGAAGCGATGATTTCGCGCGTGCGCGCCTTTTCTTCGGCTCTGGCTTTGTCGTCTAGCACTTCGCGCTCGCCGGTGGCGTTGGTGCGCACCATGCGCAAGCCTTCTTCGAGCGATTTCATGTGACCTTTGGCGCGTGAGCAGTTGTCTGCCTTGGCGATGGCGACGCGCTCGGCCTGGGCACGTTCTTCGGCTTTGCCTTTGTCGGACTTCTCCTGTTCGGCCTTGCGGCGCCGTGCTTCGAGTTCGGGGTCGCCGCCGCGCGCACCCGACGCCGCTGGTGCAGCCGACGCCGCGGCGCCTGTACCCGGCACGCCCTGACGCCCGGTTGTGGAGCGCTGCAGGATGTCTTGCGACGGGATTCCCGGCGGCGGCGGCAGGTCGCTGTACTGAACGACGCCGCTCTTGTCGCGCCATTTCCATTGCGCCGATGCCGGCGCCACGAACGTGGCGCTGACCAGGAAGGTCAGGGCGAGAAGGGTGGTTCGCTGCATGGTGGGTGGCTGCCGTGAAGAAACGTACGCAAGTTTACCGGGGCGGGGCGCGCGCCAGTCGTGACAAGGTGTCAGCGCGTGAGGGCAAGTTGGCAGAGAAATCCAATGTCATCCCGGCGAAAGCCGGGAACCACCGCGGATCAGCGGCGAGTGCCCTCTCGCAGTGGATCCCGGCGTGCGCCGGGATGACGTGCGAGGCGCCTCCGTATAATTCGCTTTTGCGTCAGGAGACATCTTCCATGCGCCTGCTCGGCAAAGCGCTCACCTTCGACGACGTGTTGTTGGTGCCCGCCTTCTCCCAGGTCTTGCCGCGCGATACCAGCCTCGCCACCTCGCTGTCGCGCAACATCCGCCTCAACCTGCCGCTCATTTCCGCGGCGATGGACACCGTCACCGAAGCGCGCCTGGCGATCGCCATCGCCCAGGAGGGCGGCATCGGCATCGTGCACAAGAATCTCGCGCCCAAGCAGCAGGCGGCCGAGGTGGCGCGCGTCAAGCGCTATGAGTCGGGCCTGCTCAAAGACCCGATCACGATCTCCCCCGGCGTTCCGGTGCGCAACGTCATCGAGCTGTCCAAACAACACGGCATTTCCGGCTTCCCGGTCGTCGAAGAGGGCCGCGTCGTGGGCATCGTGACGAACCGCGACCTGCGTTTCGAGACGCGCCTGGACGTGCCGGTGCGTGAAATCATGACGCCGCGCGAGCGCCTGATCACGGTGCGCGAGGGCGCGTCGCTCGCCGAAGGCAAGGCGCTGATGCACCGCCACAAGCTCGAGCGCGTGCTCGTCGTCAACGAAGCCTTCGAGTTGCGCGGCCTGATGACCGTGAAAGACATCACGAAGCAGACGAGCTTTCCTGACGCCGCTAGAGACGACCACGGCAAGTTGCGCGTCGGCGCCGCGGTGGGCGTGGCCGAGGGCACCGAGGAGCGCGTCGAGCTGCTGATCAAGGCCGGCGTCGATGTGCTCGTCGTCGACACCGCGCACGGCCACAGCGCCGGCGTCATCGACCGCGTGCGCTGGGTGAAACGCCACTATCCGCAAATCGACGTGATCGGCGGCAACATCGCCACCGGCGCAGCGGCGCGTGCGCTCGTCGATGCCGGCGCCGACGCGGTCAAGGTCGGCATCGGTCCCGGCTCGATCTGCACGACGCGAATCGTCACCGGCGTGGGCGTGCCGCAGATTTACGCGATCCAGGAGGTCGCCAAGGCGATCGCCGGCAGCGGCGTGCCACTCATCGCCGACGGCGGCGTGCGCTTTTCCGGGGACCTGGCCAAGGCGATTGCTGCCGGCGCCGACAGCGTGATGATGGGCGGCGCCTTTGCCGGCACCGAAGAGGCGCCCGGCGAAACCATCCTCTACCAGGGCCGCACCTACAAGAGCTATCGCGGCATGGGGTCGCTGGGGGCGATGCAGCAGGGCTCTGCGGATCGCTACTTCCAGGAAAACTCCGACTCGTCGACCGCGAGTTCGGCCAAGCTTGTTCCCGAGGGCATCGAGGGTCAGGTGCCGTACAAGGGCACGGTCGTCGCGGTGATCTTCCAGATGGCGGGCGGCCTGCGCGCGGCGATGCACTATTGCGGCTGCGCGAGCATTGCGCAATTGCACGAGCGCGCCGAGTTCGTCGAGATCTCGTCGGCGGGAATGCGCGAGAGCCACGTGCACGACGTGCAGATCACCAAAGAAGCGCCGAATTACCGCATGGAATGACATTGACCGCTGTAGTCGAACGCCCGCATGGCCGCCGTGAGGCGGCCATGCCTTTCATCCTGATCACGGTGCTGATCGACATGATGGCGATTGGCCTCATCGTGCCAGTCTTGCCGCTGTTGGTCGGCACGTTCACGTCGTCGCCCACCGAGCAGACTTTCTGGTTCGGCGCCGTCGCGCTGACCTTCGGCGTGGCGAACTTCTTCGCCTCACCGGTGCTCGGTGCCTTGTCCGACAAGTACGGCCGCCGCCCAGTGCTGTTGCTGGGCTTCTCTGGCCTGGCGGCGAGCTTCATCGTCACCGGTCTGGCGACTGCGCTGTGGATGCTCATCGCGGTGCGCCTGTTCAGCGGCGCGATGCAGTCCAACGCCGCGGTGGCCAACGCCTACGTCGCCGACATCACCGCGCCGGAAGACCGTGCACGGCGTTTCGGCCTGCTCGGCGCGATGTTCGGCCTGGGCTTCACGCTCGGGCCGGTGATGGGCGGCTTGCTCGGTTCGATCAACGTGCACTTGCCGTTCTTCGCGGCGGGTGCGCTGGCGGTGCTCAACTGGCTTTACGGCTACTTCGTCCTGCCCGAGTCATTGCCCAAGGACCGGCGAAAACCCTTCGAGTGGAAGCGCGCGAATCCGTTCAGCTCGCTGCGCGGCTTGAGTCAACTGACAGGCGTGGGGCCGCTCGTTGCCGTGATCGGCCTGGCGTCGCTCGCGCAGTTCACGCTGCACAACTCCTTTGTCCTGTACACGACGTTCAAGTTCGGCTGGGGCCCGCAGCACAACGGCTGGGCGCTCTTCACGGTGGGGCTGATGTCGGTGCTCGTGCAAGGCTTTTTGCTCAAGCACCTGCTGAAGCGATTTTCCGCGCGCGTCTTGGCGACTTTCGGTCTGGCCGCATCTTCACTCACCTACTTCGCGTTCGGCGCGGCAAGCGAGGGTTGGATGATGTTTGTCATCATCGTCCTGGGCAACCTTCTCGGCGGGGGTGCAGCGGCGGTGATTCAGAGCCAGGTGTCCAACGCCGCCGACGCGCGCAGCCAGGGCCAGACCATGGGGTCGGTCGCCGGACTGAACAGCCTGATGGCGGTGATCGCTCCGGTCGTCAGCGCGCCTCTGCTCGGCATGGTCTCGCACCTGAGCCCGGGCGACTGGCGCATCGGCTTGCCGTTTTACTTCTGTGCGGCTTTGCAATTGATCGGCACCGTGATTGCGGCGCGCTACTTCCGGCGCGCGGCAATGCAGAGCCGGGCCGCCGTTGCGTGAGGGGCGCATGCACGACAAGATCCTGATTCTCGACTTCGGCTCGCAGGTGACGCAACTCATCGCGCGGCGCGTTCGCGAAGCGCATGTCTATTGCGAGATCCATCCGAACGACGTGAGCGACGCCTTCATCCGCGAATTCGCGCCGAAGGCGATCATCCTGTCAGGCAGCCACGCGTCGACTTATGAAGACCACGAGCTGCGCGCACCGCAAGCGGTGTGGGACGTGCGCGTGCCGGTGCTCGGCATCTGCTACGGCATGTTCACGATGGCGGTGCAGCAGGGCGGCAAGGTCGAGGCGAGCAGCCACCGCGAGTTCGGCTACGCCGAAGTGCGGGCACACGGCCACACCAAGCTGCTCGCCGGAATCGAGGACTTCCAGACGCCGGAACACCACGGCATGCTCAAGGTGTGGATGAGCCACGGCGACAAGGTCACCGCGTTACCGCCGGGTTTCAAGCTGATGGCAAGCACTCCGAGTTGTCCGATCGCCGGAATGGCCGACGAAGCGCGCGGCTACTACGGCGTGCAATTCCACCCCGAAGTCACGCACACGCTGCAAGGGCGTGCGCTCCTGAACCGATTCGTCCTCGACATCGCCGGCGCCAAGCCCGACTGGGTGATGGGCAATTACATCGACGAATGCGTCGCGCGAATTCGCGCGCAAGTCGGCAGCGAGCACGTGATCCTCGGCCTGTCCGGCGGAGTCGACTCCAGCGTCGCCGCGGCACTGATCCACCGTGCGATCGGCGATCAACTGACGTGTGTCTTCGTCGACCACGGCCTGTTGCGCCTGAACGAAGGCGCACAAGTAATGGAGATGTTCGTCGGGCGTCTCCACGCCAAAGTGATTCACGTCGACGCGAGCACGCAGTTCCTCGGCGCGTTGGCCGGAGTGACCGACCCCGAGGCGAAACGCAAGATCATCGGCCGCGAGTTCGTCGAGGTTTTTCAGACCGAAGCGAACAAGCTCAAGCGCGAGACCGGCGGCTCAGTCAAGTGGCTCGCACAAGGCACGATCTACCCCGACGTCGTCGAATCCGGCGGGACCAAGTCGAAGAAGGCGACGTCGATCAAGAGCCACCACAACGTGGGCGGCTTGCCGCAGACGCTGGGCCTCAAGCTGCTCGAGCCACTGCGCGAATTGTTCAAGGACGAAGTGCGCGAACTCGGTGTGGCGCTCGGCTTGCCGCACGACATGGTGCATCGCCATCCCTTCCCCGGCCCGGGCCTGGGCGTGCGAATCCTGGGCGAAGTAAAACGCGAGCACGCCGACCTGTTGCGCCGTGCTGACGCGATCTTCATCGAAGAATTGCGAAGCGCGCGCGACGCGGCGAGTGGCAAGTCCTGGTATGAACTCACGAGCCAGGCATTCGCCGTGTTCCTGCCTGTCAGAAGTGTCGGCGTGATGGGCGACGGCCGCACCTACGAACACGTCGTCGCGCTGCGCGCCGTGCAGACCAGCGACTTCATGACCGCCGACTGGGCCGAGCTGCCGTATGCGCTGCTCAAGAAAGTGTCGAGCCGCATCATCAATGAAGTGCGCGGCATCAACCGCGTTGCCTACGATGTGTCGAGCAAGCCGCCGGCGACGATCGAGTGGGAGTAGGGACCTTGGTCCGCCTCAACGGCAGCGTTATTTGCGTCGTGCCGCCGCCTCGCGCCGCAACACCATCCCCGGCCTCGCACCGGTGGCGCGCCCCGCTTCCCAGACGACCGCGCCGTTGACGATCACGGCATCGATACCGCGCGCGGGCCGCACCGGGTCGGCGTAAGTCGCCGCGTCGGCGACCGTGTCCGCGTCGAACAGCGGCAGGTCGGCGAATGCGCCTTCCTTGAGCACGCCGCGGTCGCGCAGGCCGAAGTTGGCTGCGGTCAGGCCCGTCATCTTGTGCAATGCCGCTTCCAGACCGAACAAGCCGAGGAATCGGCTGTAGTGTCCGAGCACGCGGGGGAAGGTGCCCCAGAGGCGCGGGTGCGGTGAGGCGTCGTGCGGCAGGCCGTCGGAGCCGATCATGGTGGACGGAAAACGCAGCACGCGTTGCACGTCGGCTTCGTCCATCTTGAAGTAGATGCCTCCTGCGGGCGCGAGGCGCCGGCACGCTTCGTCTTGCGACACGCCGAGCGCGCGCGCGATGTCGGCGAGGTCCTGGCCGGCGTATTCGGGCAAGGCCTTGGACCAGCTGACGAGGGTGCGCTCCGAAGTCGCTGCGCGATCTGCGCTGAGGATCGTCGAGCCGGCGGTGTACGGGTAGCAGTCCAGACACACCGGCTGCTCGGCCATGCGCCGCGCGATCAACGCCAGGGTTTCGCCGGTGCGCCCGTGGTTCGCCTTGCCGAGGACCTTGTGGTGCGAGATGACGACGGAGACGCCAAGTTCGCGGCCGATGCGAAACGTCTCTTCCAGAGACTCGACGATCCGGTCGCCTTCGTCGCGCAGGTGCGTGCAGTAGACGCCGCCGTGTTCGCTGAGCGGGCGGCACACTTCGATGACTTCTTCGGTGGGCGCGGCGATCGCGGGCTCGTAGAACAGCCCCGTCGAAACGCCCACCGCGCCGGCGTGCAGCGCTTCGTCGACGAGCGCGCGCATGCGCGCGATCTCGGCGGGCCGTGCCGGGCGCGCGAGGTCGTCGAGTGTCGTGACGCGCAGCGTCGTGTGGCCGACCAGCATCGCGCAGTTGACGGCCGCCGGCTGCGCGCGCAGCGCGTCCAGATACGTCGCGAAATTCGCGTAGCGGAACCAGCCGCCCGCGTCGTCGAGCAGGTTCAGCGGCGGCGTCACCGGATCCGGAATTCGCCGCGGCATCGGCGCCAGCGACACGCCGCAGTTGCCGCCGATCACTGTCGTCACGCCCTGGCTGACTTTGGGCGCCATTTCGGGCTGGCTGAGCAGCAGCCGGTCGTCGTGCGTGTGCGAATCGATGAAGCCGGGCGCCGCGATGCGACCTGCGAGGTCGATCTCCACGGTGCCGCTGCAGCCGGTGAGGTCGCCGATCTTGGCGATGCGCTCGCCTTGAATGCCGATGTCGCCGCTGCGCCGCGCATCGCCGGTGCCGTCGATGATGCTCGCGTTGCGGATCAGCAGGTCAAATTGGCGAGGCATGGTGAGTTCGCAATCGGTTCAAGTCTGTGGGGAATGGCGCTCACAGCAGCGCACCGCGCGCAGCGATCGGCCACAGCGCTTCGACGCGGTCGCCGCGCACGCAGACGATTTCGTCATAGAGGTTGACGGTGGGGTCGCAGTGCCCGGGAACGAGCATCAATGATTCGCCGAGCGCAAGGGTCGAGTTTTCGGGGATGCTGAGCGCGCCGTGGTCGTCGGCAGCTTTCAGGTAGCGCAGCTCCGGCCGGCCCCACACCGTGGGCATTCCGGAGTCGACGCTCGACGCTTTGAGCCCGGCGTCGACGACCGTGCGCGTCGGCACGACGCGGCTCAGCACCGACGTGCGAACGAACAGCGCGTGCTCGAAGGCGACGTCGCCGGGCGCCCGTTGGTTGTCGGCGTAGTCGCGGTCCATGAAGATGTAAGAGCCCGCCTGAATCTCGTTGAACACGCCTGAGTCGCGCTCGAGCAAAAAGCTGCCGGTGCCTCCGCCTGTGATGCGCTCGACCTGCAGGCCGCAGGTGTGCACCGCGAGCCGCGTCGTACGTGCGGCGTCGACCACCGCTGCGATCGCCTCGGCGCGCTCGGCAGGCGTGCGCAAATGCTGCGCCGGGCCGTGGTAACAGTGCAGTCCGGCAAAGCGCAAGGCGGCGCTGTCGGCGACCAGCCGCGCCAGGCGCGCCCCCGGATCGCCCGGCGCAACGCCGCAGCGCTTTCCGCCCACGTCGACTTCCACGTAGACGTCGAGGGTCACGCCTTGGGCAAGTGCGACTTCGGCGAGCGCGTGCACTTGCTGTTCATGGTCGACAAGCACACCCATGCGGGCGCGACGCGCAAGATCGGCGAGATGGCGCAGCTTGGCCGCGCCCACCACCTGATTCGTGACGAGCACGTCTTGAATTCCTGCGTCGACGAAGACGGCCGCTTCGCTGACTTTCTGGCAGCAGATGCCCACCGCGCCGAGCGCGATCTGGCGCTTCGCAATCTCCGGGCACTTGTGGCTCTTCGCGTGCGCGCGCAGGCGCGCGCCGCTGCCGCGCAGCGAGGCCGCCATGCGCTCCAGATTGCGTTCGAACGCGGCGAGATCGAGCACCAGCGCGGGCGTGTCGATGCGGCTGACGGGGTCGCCGGGGTGGGCGGCTTTCCAGGGGCTCATGAGCGCCCCAAGGCCGGCCAAAGCCGGCCGTCCCCCGCGGGGAATTGCGGGCCGCGTTCCTGCAAATGGCCGAGCACGGTGTCGTAGCCCTCGTCGAGCAGGTCGGTGCCGAATTCAAACGCGGTGGATTGCATGGTGGCGGGGCGGTTGCGTCGTCAGTACCAGAGGGCGTTGTCGACCTGATTGTGCAGCGGCTGCCCGGCGGTGAAGCGCCGCGCGTTGTCGCACAACACCTTGAGCCGGCGCATGCAGGGGCCGACCACCGGGACATGCGGCCTGCGTCGCGCCAAGGGCGTGCAGCAGGCGCGTAGCGGAACTAAGACCTTCTGTGCCGCTCCCCGAGAAGGCAGAATGCAGCCCCATGCAGCAAAACCGTGACAGTGCAATGGTGCGCCTGCCCTCCGAGGCGGCGCCGCTGAGCAAGGCGCAGCAGACGTTCAACCGCCTGATCGAGCGCATCGAGCAGCAGCGCCAGGTGCTCGGAGCGTGGCAGGACTTCGTGCCGAAGTTTCAGCAGCGTCTGGCTGGCGAACTGGACCCGCTGCAGCGGCGTTGCGACCGCGCCCAGCTCGCGCTGGCGAAGGTTTTCGACGCCGCGCACGACAGCGCCAGCATCACGAAACGCGAACGCGCCAAGCTGGCGATGCTCGTGCAGGACATCTGCGCGCAGCTGCTCGGGCACGACGACGCGTCGGACGCGCACGCGCAAGTGATTGCGCTGCACGACAAATACAGCGACACGAGTCACGCCGACCTGGTGGAAGAAGAAACCGAGCTTTTCAAAGACTTGGCCGAGACGGTATTCGGCGTCGAGCTGGACGGCGCTGACGAAGCGAGTTCACCCGAAGCGATTCGCCAGGCCTTGCATCGCAAAATGCAGGAGCAGAACCAGGCACAGCGCGAAGCGCCGGCAGCTGCGCGGCGCAAGACGGCCAAGCAACTCGCCAAGGACGCCAAACTCGCGCAAGCCGCCGAGGCCGCAACGCAGTCGGTGCGCGAGATCTACCGCAAGCTCGCGAGCGTGTTGCACCCGGACCGCGAAGCCGACGCCGCCGAGCGCGAGCGCAAGACGGACTTGATGAAGAAGGTGAACCAGGCGTACGAAGAAAAAAATCTGCTGCGCCTGCTCGAATTGCAGATTCAGATCGAGCAGATCGACGCCGCCGCGCTGGGCGCGATCAACCCGCTCCGCTTGGGGCACTACAACCAGGTGCTGACGGAGCAGTGTGCGCAACTCGAGCACGAGATCGACGCGCTGCTCGCACCATTTGCGCACCAGCTGGGGGTCTATCGGCGCGGCAGCTTGACTCCGGAAACGCTGAACCGCTCGCTGGACGGCGACGTCGCGGCGATGCGGCGCGACGCGCTAGGCATCGAACACGACGTGAAGCGCCTCTCCGACCGCGCCGCGTTGAAGGCATGGCTCAAGCACATCAAGGTCGAACGGCAGCGCGACGTCGACACCGACTTCGATGACCTGTTCGACGCGTTCACGCACACGCGCTGACGGCAATGCCGTGAACGAAACCCTGTCATGAGCGACGAACTTTCCCAGCAAGACACCGCCGGAATGCGCCTTGCGCTCGATCAGGCGCAGAACGCCTGGTTGGTCGGCGAGGTGCCGGTCGGTGCCGTGATCGTCCGCGATGCGCCCGGCGGCCGCCAGGTGCTGGCCACAGGCTACAACCGGCCGATCACGGAACACGACCCGACGGCGCACGCCGAGATCGTCGCGCTGCGCCACGCGGCGACGCTGCTCGGCAACTACCGGCTGCCCGAATGCGAGCTCTACGTGACGCTCGAGCCTTGCGCGATGTGTGCGATGGCGCTGCTGCACGCGCGCTTCAAGCGCGTCGTGTTTGGCGCGCGCGACCCCAAGACCGGCGCCGCCGGGTCCGTGCTCAACCTCTTCGATGTGACACAGCTCAACCACCACACGGAACTCGTGGGCGGCGTGCTCGAAGGCGAATGCGGTCGCTTGCTGAGCACGTTCTTCGAAGAGCGTCGCGAAATATTTCGCCAGCGCCGCGCTGCTGCGGGCGGGCCTGCGCCCGCGCCCGAGGCGCCGATCCCGACGGGCGAGGCCATCGAAATCGAACAACCATCGGTCGAACCCTGAGCGCCTGCCGACCCATGCCCGAATCGACGAATACCGTGCTCACGCTGTTCACTCCCGCCGGCGTCTTGCTCAACGCCAAAGGCGTGCGCCTGGCGGCGAAGCGGCTCAAGGGCCTGGGCTTCGAGGTGCAGATCGATGCATCGGCGCTGCTCAAACACCAACGCTTCGGCGGCGACGATGCGACGCGCCTCGGCGCAGTTCACCGCGTCGCGGATGCAGCGCCGGGCATTGCGCTGGCCACACGCGGCGGTTATGGCCTGACGCGCCTGCTCGACCAAATCGACTGGAAGCTGCTCGCCCGCAGCGTGGCACGAGGCACACGCTGGGTCGGGCACAGTGACATCACGACGCTGCACCTGGGGATGTTGGCGCACGCCAAAGCGCCAGGCCGGGTGGGTTGGGCCGGGCCGCTTGCCGTAGAAGACTTCGGCCGTGACGTCGTCGACGACGTGACGCAAGCGTGTTTCCTGGAAGCGATGAGCGGCGAGCTCGAAGCCGTGGGCTTTCGCACCGAGGCAGATTTCGATGGCCTCGAGCTCACCGGCACCTTGTGGGGCGGAAACCTCAGCATGGTGTGTTCGATGCTCGGCACGCGGCATTGGCCCCACGTGAAAGGCGGCGTGCTGTTCCTCGAAGACGTGAACGAGCACCCGTACCGGATCGAGCGTTGTCTGCTGCAGCTGCACCAGGCCGGCGTTCTCGGCGCGCAGAAGGCGGTGCTGCTCGGCGCGTTCAACAACTACAAGAAGTCGCCGATGGACCGTGGTTTCACCTTGAAGTCGGCAGTCGAACATTTGCGCTCGGTGAGCAAGACGCCCATCCTCACCGGGTTGCCGTTTGGCCATGTGCCTACCAAAGTGTGCTTGCCGGTGGGCGCGCGAGTCAAAGTTCTCGTCGACGGGCGCAACGTCTTGATCGGCTGGTGATCGCGCGAGGTGCAGGACTGCGGCACTACACCATTGTTCCGCCCGGGTAATCCCGCGGCATCGTGGAGAATGATTCCATGACCCGCGAACCCGACCTGTTTGACCCCCCACCTCCCGGCGACGACGCAGTCGCCCTGGCGCACTACGCCGAACGTGCCTACCTCGAATACGCGCTGAGCGTCGTCAAGGGCCGCGCCCTGCCCGACGTGTGCGACGGGCAAAAGCCCGTGCAGCGGCGGATTCTCTACGCGATGCAGCGCATGGGCCTCAGCTTCGGCGCAGGTGGCGGCGCCCGGCCGGTGAAGAGCGCGCGCGTCGTCGGCGACGTGTTGGGGCGCTTTCACCCGCACGGCGACCTGGCGGCGTATGAAGCGCTGGTGCGCATGGCGCAGGATTTTTCGCAGCGCTATCCGCTCATCGACGGCCACGGCAACTTCGGCTCGCGCGACGGCGACGGCGCCGCGGCGATGCGCTACACCGAAGCGCGGCTGGCGCCGATCACGCGCCTGCTGCTCGACGAAATCGACGAGGGCACGGTCGACTTCATCCCCAACTACGACGGCTCGACGCAAGAGCCGCGCCTCTTGCCCTCGCGCCTGCCGTTTGTGCTGCTCAACGGCGCGAGCGGCATCGCGGTGGGTCTGGCCACGGAAATCCCGTCGCACAACTTGCGCGAAATCGCCGCTGCCGCAGTCGCGCTGCTGAAAAACGAGAAGCTCGACGACACCGAATTCGCCGCGCTGATCCCCGGGCCCGATTACCCGGGCGGCGGCCAGATCATCAGCAGCAGCGCCGACATCCGCGCGGCGTATGCGACCGGGCGCGGCAGCCTGAAGGTGCGCGCGTGCTGGAAGATCGAAGACCTCGCGCGCGGCCAGTGGCAGTTGATCGTGACCCAGTTGCCGCCGGGAGCGAGCACGCAGAAAGTGCTCGAAGAAATCGAAGAGCTGACCAACCCCAAGGTCAAACTCGGCAAGAAGGCCTTGTCGGCCGAGCAGGTTCAGCTCAAGACGACGGTGCTCGGCGTGCTCGACGCGGTGCGCGACGAATCGAGCCGCGACGCGCCGGTGCGTCTCGTCTTCGAGCCCAAGACGAGCCGCATCGACCAGCAGGAACTCATCAACGTGCTGCTTGCGCACACGAGCCTGGAAAGTTCGGCGCCGATCAACCTGACGATGATCGGCGCCGATGGCCGGCCGACCCAAAAGAGCCTGCGCCAGATCGTCGGCGAGTGGCTGCAGTTCCGCCTGCAGACGGTGCAACGGCGTTCCCAGTTCCGGCTGGACAAGGTGCAGCGCCGGATTCACGTGCTCGAGGGGCGGCAACTCGTGCTGCTCAACATCGACGAAGTGGTGCGCATCATCCGCGCTGCCGACGAGCCCAAACCGGCGCTGATGGCGCGCTTCAAGCTGAGCGATGCGCAGGCCGAAGACATTCTGGAAATTCGCCTGCGCCAGTTGGCGCGACTCGAGGCGATCAAGATCGAGCAGGAGCTGAAGGAGTTGCGCGCCGACCAGGACAAGCTCGAAGAGTTGCTGCGCAACCCCGCCGTGTTGAGGCGCGGCGTCATCAAGGAAATCGAGGCCGACGCGAAACAACACGGCGACGAGCGCCGCACGCTGATCCAGGAAGAGAAGCGGGCGAGCGCCGAGGTCAAGATCGTCGACGAGCCTGTGACTGTCGTTGTCAGCATGAAAGGTTGGGTGCGAGCGCTCAAGGGCCACGAGATCGAAACCGGCGCGCTCGCCTTCAAGGCGGGCGACGCGCTGTACGGTACGTTCGCGTGTCGCAGCGTCGACGCGCTGCTCGTGTTCGGCAGCAATGGGCGCGTCTATTCCGTGAGCGTAAGCGGGTTGCCGGGTGGGCGCGGCGACGGCGTGGCGATCACTTCACTCATCGACCTCGAGTCGGGAAGCACGCCCGCGCACTACTTTGCCGGATCGGCGCAGCTCACGTTGATGCTCGCCGGGACGGGCGGCTTTGGCTTGCTCGCGCGTGTCGGTGACCTGGTCTCGCGGCAAAAGGGCGGCAAGGCGTTCTTGAGCCTCGAGCCGCAGGAGAAGCTGCTGCCGCCGAGCTTCATCGGCAGCGCGACGCGGGTCGCGTGTCTATCGCTCGCCGGGCGCTTGCTCGTGTTCGGGCTGGATGAGATCAAGGTCCAGCCCAACGGCGGGCGCGGCTTGACGCTGATCGACCTGGATGCGAATGACGCACTCGTCAGTGTTGCCGCGTTCACGCAGGCGCTGCAGGTTCTCGGCAGCGGGCGTGGCGGCAAGCCCAAGGAAGAGGTCTTGGGCGCGTCTGCGCTCGCTCCTTACGTCGGCAAACGCGCCCGAAAGGGGCGAAACCAATCGGTACTGCAAAAGGCGCTCCGGGTCGTCGCGGCTTGAGCCTCGCTTGAACCTCAAGTGGGATGTGTAGCGAAGCAGAGCGGCCTTGTGCGATCTCCGGGCAGCACAAGCGTCTTGGCGCGTGCGTTTCACAGACGGCGGGTCACATGCCGTAATGCGGAATGAGCAGTCCGTTGAGCCTCTCTGGATTTCTCATTATGGATAGCGGCGTTCCGCATAGCGAGAGACTGGTGTTAACTTGTTGATTTATCAGGCACAAATATTTAGTCTTATATAAGACACAAGTCATCAGAAGAAGTGATTCGGAGCTACCCTTGGCGGGACAAATTCAGTCTCAGCGATCAACCCTTCCAAGGAGCCTCCATGACTCAAGTGCCCCGCGACCAACAAGTCGCCGTCCTCGAAAAAGACTGGGCGAACAACCCACGGTGGAAAGGCGTGAAGCGAAGCTACAGCGCTGCCGACGTGGTTCGGCTGCGCGGTTCGCTGCCCATCGAACACACGCTCGCGCGGCGCGGCGCCGAAAAGCTCTGGACGCTCGTCAACACCGAACCCTTCGTCAATACGCTCGGCGCGTTGACGGGCAACCAGGCGCTGCAGCAAGTGAAGGCCGGCCTGAAGGCGATCTACCTGTCGGGTTGGCAAGTCGCGGGTGACGCGAATTCGGCTGGCGAGATGTACCCCGACCAGTCGCTCTACCCCGTCAACTCGGTGCCGACGGTCGTCAAGCGAATCAACAATACGTTCCAGCGCGCCGACCAGATCCAGTGGTCGGAAGGGAAGAACGACATCGACTTCTTCGCTCCGATCGTCGCCGACGCGGAAGCCGGTTTCGGCGGCGTGCTCAACGCCTTCGAACTCATGAAGTCGATGATCGACGCCGGCGCCGCGGGTGTGCACTTCGAAGATCAGCTCGCGTCGGTGAAGAAATGCGGCCACATGGGCGGCAAGGTGCTCGTGCCGACGCGCGAGGCGGTGGCGAAGTTGACTGCGGCGCGCCTGGCGGCCGACGTGATGGGAACGCCGACGCTCGTCATCGCGCGCACCGACGCCGAAGCCGCCGACCTCGTGACGAGCGACGTCGACCCCATTGACCAACCGTTCCTGACGGGCGAGCGCACCGTGGAAGGTTTCTATCGCTGCAAGCCAGGCCTCGAGCAGGCGATTTCGCGTGGCCTCGCGTACTCGGAGGTCGCCGACATGGTGTGGTGCGAAACCGGCAAGCCGGATCTGGCGTATGCCAAGGCGTTCGCCGACGCGATCCACAAGAAGTTCCCGGGCAAGCTGCTCGCGTACAACTGCAGCCCGAGCTTCAACTGGAAGAAGAATCTCGACGATGCGACGATCGCCAAGTTCCAGCGCGAACTCGGTGCGATGGGCTACAAGTTCCAGTTCATCACGCTCGCCGGCTTCCACAGCCTGAACTACAGCATGTTCAACCTCGCACACGGCTACGCGCGCAACAACATGAGCGCGTTCGTCGAGCTGCAAGAGGCCGAGTTCGCCGCCGCGGCGAAGGGCTTCACGGCAGTCAAGCACCAGCGCGAAGTGGGCACGGGTTACTTCGACGCCGTGACGACGACGATTGAGCGCGACGCGTCGACCGGTGCGCTCAAGGGATCGACCGAAGACGAGCAGTTCTTCGACCAAAAGCACGGCTGAGCGCAATCCGAAACTTCCGTCCTCGAGAGCCCGCAGCGAGATGCGCTGCGGGCTTTTTCGTTTCCGTGTCGCTCGTGTATCGTTCCGCCTCAGTCCCGATACCCGCATGACCGACGACATCCCCACCCTGCGCCGCATCCTGCGCGACTGCCGCACGATCGCGATCGTCGGCCTGTCGGATCAATGGCACCGACCGAGCAACTTCGTCGGCAAGTATTTGCAGCAGCACGGCTACCGCGTGATCCCGGTGAACCCGCGTTACACCGAGGTGCTGGGCGAACGCTGTTATCCCGACCTGAGTGCGATCACCGAGCCGGTACACATGGTCGACGTGTTTCGTCGCACCGAAGACGTGTTGCCGATCGCCCAAGAAGCGATCCGCATCGACGCGAAGTGCCTTTGGCAGCAGATCGGCGTCATGAACCTGCAGGCCGATGCACTGGCTCGCGCCGCGGGTATGGACAGCGTGATGGACCGCTGCGCGAAGATCGAACACGCGCGTTTGTTCGGCGGCTTGCACTGGGCGGGCGTGAACACGCGGGTGATCTCGGCAAAGCGGCCGGTCGGAGTGCGTTGAAGCATGGCTGATCGCGTCTTCAAACCCGAAACCCTGGCGATTCACGCCGGCCAGATTCCGGATTCGGCGACCGGCGCTCGCGCCTTGCCGATCTACCAGACGACGAGTTTTGTTTTTGACAGCGCCGACCACGCGGCGTCGCTGTTCAACCTGCAGACCTTCGGCAACGTCTATTCGCGCCTGTCCAACCCGACCGTCGCTGCGCTCGAAGAACGGGTTGCGGCGTTAGAGGGCGGGCGCGCCGCGGTGGCCTCGAGCAGCGGCATGGCCGCCGAGGCGATGGCGCTGCTGACGATTCTTCAGCAGGGTGACCATGTCGTGGCGGCCGGTGCGCTCTACGGTGGCACCGTGACGATGCTGTCGGTGAACTTGGCGCGCTTTGGCATCGAAACGAGTTTCGTTGACGTCTCGCGGCCCGAGGCGTTCGCCGCTGCGATGCAGCCGAACACACGCGCCGTGTTCGCCGAGACGCTCGGCAACCCGAGCCTGAAAGTGCTCGACATCGCCGCGGTCGCCGACGTCGCGCACGCGCACGGCGTGCCGCTGATCGTCGACAACACCGTGCCGTCGCCGTTTCTCTGCAACCCGATCGCACATGGCGCCGACATCGTCGTGCACTCCGCCACCAAATACCTCGGTGGCCACGGCACCACGCTCGCGGGCGTGATGGTCGAGCACGGCAAGCCGCGCGGCGGATTTGCCTGGGACAACGGCAAATTCCCCGGCATGACCGAGCCCTCCCCGGGCTACCACGGCGTGAAGTTCTACGAGACCTTCGGCGACTTCGGCTTCACGATGCGCGCACGCATGGAAAACCTGCGCGTGCACGGCGCGGCCCTGGCGCCGATGAGCGCGTGGCAGATTCTGCAGGGCATCGAGACTTTGCCGCTGCGCATGGAGCGCCATTGCCGCAATGCACTTGGCGTGGCGCAGTTCCTGAAGGCGGACCCGCGCGTGAGCTGGGTCAACTATCCCGGCCTTGCCGACGACCCGCAGCACGCGCTGCTGATGCGCCAGATGCGCGGCGCGTCGGGCCTGCTTGCGTTCGGCGTGAGAGGCGGTCTTGCGCCCGGTGTGAGGTTCATTGAAGCGGCGCAGATGATGAGCCACCTGGTGAACATCGGCGACGCACGAACGCTGATCAGCCATCCCGCATCCACCACGCACCGCCAGCTCGACGCTGCGCAGCAATTGGCCGCCGGGGTGTTGCCCGACATGATCCGCATCTCGGTGGGGCTGGAGCATATCGACGACATCTTGTGGGACATCGATCAGGCGCTCGCCGCCGCGTGCCGGTAGGCAATGACCGCTGGTGCCCAGTGGCTGAGCGTTGCCGCGGTTGTCTGGGGCCTGGCCGCGCCGCCGCTTGCCGCGCAGGAGGTCGTGCCTAACCCGATCTCGGCGCAGGCTCGGCCGCGCATCGGCCTGGCGCTGGGCGGCGGCGGCGCGCGCGGCGCTGCGCACATCGGCGTGCTCGAAGCGCTGCAGGACTTGCGCATCCCGGTGGACTGCGTCTCGGGAACGAGCATGGGCGCGGTGATCGCCGGGGCGTTTGCCGCCGGCGTCTTGCCGGCGCAAATGCGCGAGGCGATGAACCGTGCCGACTGGAAAGACATGTTCATCGACTCGCCCGATTGGGCCGAGCGGAACTTTCGCAACAAACAACTGACGCAGCGGTTTCTGGCAGGCACCGAAATCGGCGTCACATCCCAGGGCCTGAAGTATTTGCCCGGTGTGATCACCGGCCAGAAGATCAAGCTGTTTCTCAACCAGCTGGTGCTCGGCGACCGCGCCGAGCGCAACATCGAGGCGCTGCCGTTGCCGCTGTCGATTGTCGCCACCGACATCGGCACCGGTGAGCGGATCGTGATGCGCGACGCCAGCCTGACGCAGGCGATGCGCGCCAGCCTGTCGATCCCGGGCCTGATGGCGCCGGTCGAGCGCAACGGGCGGCTCCTCGTTGACGGAGGGCTGGTCGACAACGTCCCCGTTCGCGAGGTGCGCGAGCGCTGCAAGGCCGACCTCGTGATCGCCGTCAACGTCGGCTCGCCCTTGCTCGACGCGAAGGAAGTGACGTCGCTGTTCAGCGTCGCGGCGCAGATGGTGGGCATCCTTACCGAGCAGAACGTGAGCGAGTCCTTGGGCGCGCTCAAGCCCGGCGACATTTACATCAAGCCCGATCTCGGCGACATCACCGCCGCGGATTTTGAACGTCACGTCGAAGCCGCGCAGCGCGGTCGCTCGGCGACCCAGGCCGCGGCGGCGCGGCTGCGCGCCTTGGCGCTGAGCCCAAGCGACTACGCGGCGTGGTGGGCGCGAATCGGCGGCGAGCGCGGTGCGCCGCTGCGCGTTGACGCCATCGAAGTCGCGGGCCTGCCGCAGCTCGAAGCCGCTGCCGTGTTGCGCCACATCAAGCAGCCGCTGCGCCAACCGCTGGAGACCCAGGCGCTGAATCGCGACCTGTTGCGCGTCTACGGCGACGCACACTACGAGGGCGTGGACTACGCCTTGCTCGCGCAAGGCGAGCGCAAAGTGTTGCGCGTCTCGCCGCAAGCGAAACGCTGGGGGCCGGATTTCCTGCGTTTTGCCGCCGGATTGAACAGCACGCTGCGGCGTGGCTCGACGTACAGCCTGCGTGGCGCGTACCAGAGAACGCTGCTCAATCGCTACGGCGCCGAAGCGATGCTGACCGGCGAAGTGGGCAGCACGACGGGCTTGGCCGCCGACTTCTACCAGCCGCTGGATCCCGGCCAACTGACTTTCATCGAGGCCGGCGTTCGTGCCTCCCGAACCAGCAGCGCCGTCTACGAGGGCGAAGTCAAACAGAGCGAGTACCTGGTGCGCAGCCAGACGCTGAGCTTGAGCGCCGGGCTCAATGTCGGCGTGACCGGGCAGGTGCGTTTGGGTTGGATAGGCCAGCAAAAATGGTATGAGCTCGAGACCGGCCAGCAGATCTTTCCGCGCGGCCCGTTCCGCACGCCGGGCTGGCTTTCCAGCGTCGACTTCGATCAACTCAACGACCCGAATTTTCCGTCCGCAGGTTGGGCCGCGAAACTCTCTTACTTCGTTCCCAACCACGAATCATTCACGCGCTTGACTGCGGAAGGCCGCGCAGCCACGACGCTGGGAAGCTTCGTGTTCGCGACACGCCTGGCCTACACCGGTTCACCGCGCGGCGTGCTGCCGTTTCACGAGGCGGCGTCGCTCGGCGGCTTGCTCAACCTGTCGGCCTTTGGATTGGGTCAATTTCTGGGAGACGACGTGCAGTTTGCGCAAGTTCGCGCCGAGCACATCCTCCAGCGCCTGCCGATCGGCCTGAGCGGCGACCTGCGTGCCGGCATTGCCGTCGAGGCGGGCCGCGTCGGCGTGCGTTACACGGAAACGGCGCGCGCCGGTTGGCAGGACTCGGTGCTTCTGTACCTCGGCGGGCCCACGCCGATCGGCCCGCTGTACCTGGGCTACGGCCACTCGAGCCGGGGCAGCTCCAACGCCTACCTCTTCATCGGCAGCCTGTGAGGTCCCGCCGCCTTGCGTGGGCGGCGCCGCTTGGCCGCGGGGCGCAGTACAGTTGCGCCAAGGTGGAGCACCGCATGAACATCTACGAGCAGGGGCTGGACAAGAACGCGGCGAATTTCGTCGCCTTGTCGCCGGTGAGTTTTGTCGAACGCAGCGCCGAGGTGTTCGCCGACCTGCCCTCGGTGATTCACGGGGCGCGCCGCTACACCTGGGCGCAGACGCGCGAGCGCTGCGCGCGCCTGGCCGCGGCGCTGCAAGCGCTTGGCGTCGGGCACGGTACGACGGTGAGCGCGATGTTGCCCAACACGCCCGAGATGGTCGAGGTGCATTACGCCGTGCCTGCCCTCGGTGCGGTGCTGAACACGCTGAACACACGCCTCGACGCGCCACTGCTCGCCTGGCAAATGAACCACTGCGAAGCCGCCGTGCTGATCACGGACCGCGAATTCGCATCGCAAATGGCGCAAACGCTGCGCCTGTTGCGCGACGCGCACGGCCGCAGCCCCATCGTCATCGACGTCTCCGACAGCGAATACGCGGGTCCCGGCGATCGGATAGGCACTCACGACTACGAAGCGCTGCTCGCAGCGCACGCGCCGCTCGCCGAATTGCCGGGCCCGCGCGACGAATGGGACGCGATTGCGGTGAGCTACACGTCGGGGACGACCGGCGACCCGAAGGGTGTGGTGACGCACCACCGCGGCGCTTACCTCAACGCGGTGAGCAATGCGACGACCTGGACCATGCCGCACTTCCCACGTTACTTGTGGACGCTGCCGATGTTTCACTGCAACGGCTGGTGTTTCCCGTGGACGGTGGCGCTGCTCGGCGGCACGCATGTGTGCCTGCGCCGTGTCGAGGCGAGTGCGATCCTCGACGCGATGCGTGAGCACGCCGTAGACCACTACTGCGCCGCGCCCATCGTGCACAACCTGCTGCTTGCCGCGCCCGCCGAGCAGCGCGCCGGCATCACGCAAAAAGTGCGAGGCATGGTCGCCGGTGCGGCACCGCCCGCGGCGATGATCGAGGGCATGGCGCGCATCGGCTTCGACATCACGCATGTCTACGGCCTGACGGAGGTTTATGGCCCGGCGTCGGTGGCCGTCAAGCGCGACTCTTGGGCAGCGCAAAACCTCTCCGAGCAGACGCGCCTGAACGGCCGGCAAGGCGTTCGCTATGCGCTGCAGGAAGGCATGACCGTCATGCACCCCGAGACCTTGGCCGAAGTCCCGGCCGATGCAGAAACAATGGGCGAGATCATGTTCCGCGGCAACATCGTCATGAAGGGTTATCTGAAAAACCCGGCCGCCACGGCGAAAGCCTTCGAAGGCGGCTGGTTTCACACCGGTGACCTGGCGGTGCTCGAGCCCGACCGCTACGTGAAGATCAAGGACCGCAGCAAAGACATCATCATCTCGGGCGGCGAGAACATCAGTTCGATCGAGGTCGAAGACGCGCTGTACCGGCACCCGGCGGTGCTCGCGTGTGCCGTCGTCGCGCGGCCCGATCCGAAGTGGGGCGAGACGCCGCTCGCCTTCGTCGAAACCCGGCCCGAGGCGAGCGTGACGGCGGCCGAGTTGATCGCACATTGCAAAACACTGCTGGCGGGCTACAAGGTGCCGCGCGAAGTGCGCTTCGAGGCGATCCCCAAGACCTCGACCGGAAAGATCCAGAAATTCGCGCTGCGCGAGCGCGCCAAATCGACGAGTGCCATTCAATGAATACAAACCCCCAAGCCTTGGTGCTGCGCGACGTGGACGCGCGCGGCGTGGTCACGCTGACGCTGAACCGGCCCGAGTCGTTCAACGCGCTGTCGCAGGCCATGCTTTCGGCGCTGCAAAGCGAATTCGACGCGCTGCGCGCCGACGAGTCGGTGCGCGTCGTGATTCTTGCTGCCGCCGGCAAGGCGTTTTGCGCCGGCCACGACTTGAAAGAGATGCGCCGCGAACCATCACTCGCTTACTACCAGCAGCTGTTCGAGCAATGCACGAAGCTGATGCTCAGCGTGCAAAGCCTGCCGGTGCCGGTGATCGCCAAGGTGCAAGGCATGGCCACCGCAGCCGGTTGCCAGCTCGTGGCGATGTGCGACCTGGCGGTCGCCGCGAGCACGGCGCAGTTTGCTGTGAGCGGCGTCAAGCTGGGCCTGTTCTGCTCGACGCCGAGCGTCGCGCTGTCGCGCAACGTGGGCCGCAAAGCGGCATTCGAAATGCTTGTGACGGGCGAGTTCATCAGCGCCGACGCAGCGCGCGACAAAGGCCTCCTGAACCGCGTCGCCGACGTGGCGCTGCTCGACGAAGAAGTGGAGCAGCTCGTCGCGGCGATTCTGGCCAAGCCGCGCGTCGCCATCGCCATGGGCAAGCAGCTCTTCTACCGCCAGCTCGAGAAGGGCATCGCCGCCGCTTATGACGACGCCGGCCAGACGATGGCGTGCAACATGATGGACGATGCTGCGCTCGAGGGCGTGCAGGCCTTCATCGACAAGCGCCCGCCGGCGTGGCCTGCGCAGCGCAAGACGCCTTGAGCGCGGCGTCTCGATACATGCGGCCGCATCTGTAGCGTCTGCATACGCGCGCCTCCTGGAGGTGGCCGAGCGAGGCGTGCCGGCCGCCCGGCCAACTGGCGGCAAGCGTGAATTCGATCCGCCCTCGCGCGCTCGGCGCGGGCCGTGCAATCGGGCGCACCGGGGAATCGGCCGATGATCCACATTTGCCGCCTCGGCGCTGCGCTCGCCGCGGTGCCGCGGCCTGGAACCCGTCGAACCCATGAACGCAGTCAAATTCGCATTGCTCGGCCTGGTCGGCGTCATCGGTCTGGTGATCTCGACTTTCGGGCCGTTCAAGATCCCGTACGCCGAGACGCTGGCCAAGACCTACTACCGCTACGCGATCGCCGGTTTGCTCGTCGTCGTCGCACTGTTCGCGGTGTTGATCGCGGTTCTCGTTCACGTGCTCGACCCCAATCAGTTCAAGTCGCAAATCATTCGCTATGTGCAGGAGCGCACCCAGCGCGAGCTGATTCTGGACGGTGAACTCGAGCTCAGCTGGTTCCCCAAGCTCGGTGTCCAGGCGGGCAAGGCGTCGCTCAGCCAGCACCGCAGCGCGCGCGAGTTCGCGGCGATCGACAGTGCGCGCATCACGATCGCCTGGATGCCGCTGCTGCGCCGCCAGGTGCAGGTCGACTCGGCGCAAGTCGACGGGCTGCGCGCGCAACTCGTGCGCTTCAAGGATGGCAGCACGAACATCGACGACCTGCTGCGCGACCTCGCGACGATTTCGCCCGCCCACATCGACATCGACGACCTGCAGCTGACGCGTGCGACGCTGCAATGGAACGACGAAGTGATGTTTCAGCGCGGCAGCTTGAACGATGTGCAGCTGACGCTGGGCCGGCTTACCGATGGCCTGGCTGCGCCTGTCAGCGCGAGCCTGCGCGTCGACGCGCCGCAGGCCGGTGTCGACGCACGCGTGTCGCTGAAGGGCCGGCTGCTCTTCGACGCGCCGGCGCGGCGCATCGAGCTGGCAAAGATCGACGCACAGCTTGAAGGCAAATCGCTGGGCGTCGACAACCTGGCGCTGAACCTGAAAGCGGATCTGACGGGCCATTTCGGCTTGAACACCTTGAGCGTAGAGAACCTGGTGATCACGTCGTCGAGCAAATCGGGCTTGAGCGTGTTCAACGCGCGCCTGGCTGCGCCGGAATTGCGCCTCATCGAGCGCCGCTTCCAGGGCAGCCAGCTCAGCATGGACCTGAGCGTCGCGCACCCGGACCAGACCTTGACCGCAGCGCTGCAGGTGCCGAACTTCGAAGGCACGGGCCAGGCGCTGCGCGGCGCTGCGGCGAACGCGCAGATCTCGATCCGTGGTGCGGGAACGCAACTGCGTGCCCAACTGAGCAGTCCGGTCGTGCTCGACTTTGAAACCGGAAAACGCCTCGAATTCGACGCGATCGACCTGACCGCCGCAGCGAACCACCCGGCGCTGAGCGCGGAAATACCGCTCACGGCGAACGGCAAGCTCGTGCTCGATCTGGCCCAGCAAAGCCTGCACCTTTTGCTTTCCGGCAAGCTCAGCGGCAGCGACTTGCGTGGGCAGATGGCGATGAGCGACTGGCGCCGCCCGCACTGGACGTTCGATTTTGTGAGCGCGGGCCTGGACCTTGACGCGCTGCTCGCCCAGCCGTGCCTGGCGCGCTGGGGCGACGACACCGTCGCCTTCGACGTGGCGGTTCTGCGAGACCTCTCGCTCGCCGGCCATTTGCACGCCGACAAGCTCAAGCTCTGCGGCCTGACGGCGAGCAAGGCCTCAGCCCAGTTCGACGCGCAAAAGTCGGCGCTGCACATCGCACCCGTCACCGCCCAGGTCTACGGCGGCGCACTCGATCTGGGCGTCAGCATCGACGCGGCAAGCGCGCCGCGCCTGTCGAGCAAGGGCAGCCTCAGCGACGTCGATTTGCGTGCCGTGCGTGCCGATGTGGCGCGCCTGCCGTGGCTCGAAGGGCGAGGCGAACTGGCGTGGGACGTTCGCACCGAGGGCGGCAGCGTCGGCACCTTGCGCGCCGGCATCGCAGGGCCCGTGTCGCTGGCCGCGCGCGCCGGCAGGTTCGCGGGAATCGACTTGCGCGCTGCCTTGCTCGAGGGGCGCGGCGAACTGGGCAAGCCGGGCAGCGTGCGGCCGCGTGAATTCAACGCTGGCGCGGCGACGCCGTTCAGTGAAATGAAGGCACGCTTCGAACTCGGCGAAGGGCGCGCGGCGGGCCAGAACCTCGAACTGCACAGCGCAAGCCTGCACGCCGTCGGCGCTGGCGAGCTGCTGCTTGACACTGGGGCGATCGACTTGCGCTTCGACGCGAGCGTGGCCCGCGCGGCTCAGGAGTTCGCTGCGTTTGCTGGCGTCAGCGTGCCGATCCAGGTCGACGGGGTGTGGCGCTTGCCGCGCTTCACACTCGACTTTGGTGCAGCCGGTGGCTCCGGTGGCGCCGCGCCGCCACGCCCCAGCGAGGCCGCCGCCGAGCCTGCGGGAGTTGCGCCGAGCAGCATGGCACTCTCCGCGCTGGCGCCGCGCCCGCAGGGCTTGCGCGCCGGCAGGTAGGCGTTTGCCGGCGCTCCGCGCGGCCCTTGCAACATCATGCGGTCGCGGACGAGCGGCCCGCAGCCAGCTTCATCCAGGCGCGCCAGCCGACGACTGACAGGGCGATGAAGATCGAGTAGAGCAGCACCGTCAGCCACAAATCCTTGTAGGCGAACAGCGCAACGCTGACGACGTTCACGACCAGCCAGGTCGGCCAGTTCTCGACGTACTTGCGCGCCAGCAGCCACTGGCCGATGACGCTCGCTGCGGTGGGGAAGGCGTCCCACCAGGGCACGTCGGTGTCGGTGGCGGTGGCGAGAAACAGCCCCGTGGCCGGCCAGGCGATGGCCAGAGCGATGAGCGCGATGCAGCGGCCGCGCGTGCCGAGTGTGCGCACCGCCAGGGCCTGGCCGTCAGCCTGCGTGCCGCGCAGCCATTGCCACCAACCCCACGCAGCAATGACCGCAAAGAAGATTTGCAGGCTCGCGTCGCCGTACAGCCGGCTGTTCCAGAACAGGCCGAAGTAGAGCAGCGAACTGATGATCGCCAGCGGCCAGCCCCAAGGGTTGACGCGGATGTTGCATCCGACCATCGCCAGCGCAAGGGCGAACGCAATCAGCTCGAGGCGCGTGATGGGCGCGCCCCACAAGGTGAAGGCTTCGCTGAACAGTGGGTGCAGCAGCTGGAGGACGGTGGTCACGAATCGAATCGAGCGTGGAGGCCGTCATCCCGACGGAAGTCGGGTTCCACTTTGACTAGAGCCAATGTCTGCGGAAGTTCTGGGGACCTTCGCAGTGGATCCCGGCGTGCGCCGGGATGACGGGGGCGTGAGATGAGGCGCTCCAACCGGTGCGTCTCAACGCCTGGGAACGCTCAGCTGCACCAGAATTTCGTCGGGCTTGAGCATGCCGAGCTCGAAGCGCGCCTTTTCTTCGACCATCTCCAGGCCTTCCTTCAAGTCACGCACTTCGGCCTGGAGCTGCACGTTGCGCGCCCGCGTTGCGTCATTCGCGGCTTGCTGCTCGCGCAACTTGGTGCCCAGTTCGCGCGTGCGCGGAACCCCCGACTTGCCGAACCAGAGTTCGGCGTGCACCAGCAGCAGCAGCGCGGCCAAGGCGGTGATGAGCAATCGCATGGCAGGTGCCCGGCGGCTCAGCGCATCGAATAGAACGCCGCGCGTCCCGGGTAGCTGGCCACTTCACCCAGGTCTTCTTCGATGCGCAGCAACTGGTTGTACTTGGCCATGCGGTCGCTGCGGCTCAGCGACCCGGTCTTGATCTGCCCGGCGTTGGTGCCTACGGCGATGTCGGCAATGGTCGAGTCTTCGGTTTCGCCCGAACGGTGGCTGATGACTGCCGTGTAGTTGGCGCGTTTGGCCATTTCGATCGCGGCAAAGGTCTCGGTGAGCGTGCCGATCTGGTTGATCTTGATGAGGATCGAGTTCGCGATCTTCTTCTCGATGCCGTCGCGGAAAATTTTCGTGTTCGTCACGAACAAGTCGTCGCCGACGAGCTGCACTTTGGCGCCCAGACGTTCCGTCAGGTGCTTCCAGCCGTCCCAGTCGCCCTCGTGCATGCCGTCTTCGATGCTGATGATGGGGTACTTGTCGACCCAGGTGGCGAGGATGTCGGTCCACTCGGGCGCGCTGAGTTCCAGCTTGCCGTTCTCCTCCAGGTGGTACTTGCCGTCCTTGTAGAACTCGCTGGCCGCGCAGTCCAGCCCGATGGCGATTTGGGTGCCTGCGGTGTAGCCGGCTTTGTCGATCGCCTCGAGGATCAGCTGGATCGCCGCCTCATGGCTCGCCACGCTCGGCGCGAAACCGCCTTCGTCGCCCACCGCCGTGCTCATGCCCCTGGCGTCGATGATCTTCTTCAGCGCCTGGAACACCTCGCAGCCGTAGCGCATGGCCTCCCGAAAACTCGGCGCGCCCACCGGGATGATCATGAGTTCCTGCAGGTCCAGCGTATTGTTCGCGTGCGCGCCGCCGTTGATCACGTTCATCATCGGCACGGGCATTTGCATCGCACCCGAGCCGCCGAAGTAGCGGTAGAGCGGCAGGCCGGATTCTTCGGCTGCGGCGCGCGCCACCGCCATGCTCACCGCGAGCGTCGCGTTCGCGCCCAGGCGGCTCTTGTTGTCGGTGCCGTCCAGGTCGATCAGCGTGCGGTCCAGGAAGGCCTGTTCGCTCGCGTCAAGCCCCATCACGGCCTCCGACATCTCGGAGTTGATGTGCTCGACCGCCTTGAGCACGCCCTTGCCGCCGTAGCGCGCCTTGTCGCCGTCACGCAGTTCGATCGCCTCGCGCGAGCCGGTGGACGCGCCCGAAGGCACTGCCGCGCGGCCCATCGTTCCGGACTCCAGCAGCACATCGCATTCGACGGTGGGGTTGCCGCGGCTGTCGAGGATTTCGCGGCCGACGATGTCAACGATTGCGCTCATGCGGGGTCCCTTTGCCTATTGAACATTCTGCTCACACGCCTTCGACGACGACCATGCGCATGATCGCAGCGTCTTTGCGCGCGGCGCGGGCCTTGGCGTATTCGGTGGACGCGTAGAAGGCCTTGGCCTTTTCGACCGAGGGGAATTTCAGCACGACGATGCGGTCGGGTTGCCAATCTCCCTCCAGCACTTCCGAGGTGCCGCCGCGCACGCACACTTGTGCGCCGTGAGCGAGCATCGCCGCCGACGAAAGCTTCTTGTATTCCTCGTACTGCTGCGGGTTCGTGACGCGCACGTTGGCGATGATGTAGCCACTGCTCACTGTGTATCTCCAGATCGGTTGTTCAGTTCAACAAGAAAAGTCGTTCTCCAGCAAAGGCTGGCTTTTGACCACGCGGTCCAGCGCGAGCAACTGCTCGAGCAGCGCGCGCATGTGCTTCAGCGGCACCGCATTGGGCCCGTCGCTCAAGGCCTTGGCCGGGTCCGGGTGGGTTTCCATGAACAGGCCCGCAATCCCCACGGCGACCGCGGCGCGCGCGAGCACTGGAACGAACTCGCGCTGCCCGCCTGAACTCGTTCCCTGGCCGCCGGGCAACTGCACGGAATGTGTTGCGTCGAACACGACGGGCGCGCCGGTCTCGCGCATGATCGCCAGGCTGCGCATGTCGGAGACGAGGTTGTTGTAGCCAAAGCTTGCGCCGCGCTCGCACGCCATGAAGTTGTCCTCTGGCAAGCCCTTTTCGCGCGCTGCCGCACGGGCTTTGGCGATCACGTTCTGCATGTCGTGCGGGCTGAGGAACTGGCCCTTCTTGATGTTCACCGGTTTGCCCGATTGCGCGACCGCGTGGATGAAATCGGTCTGACGGCACAGGAAGGCTGGGGTTTGCAGAACGTCGACGACGCTCGCCACGGCGGCGATCTGTTCGGCGCTGTGCACGTCGGTCAGCACCGGCACGCCCAAGTCGCGCCTTACTTTGGACAGGATCGCCAGGCCCTTGTCGATTCCGGGGCCGCGAAACGTGGTGCCACTGGAGCGGTTCGCCTTGTCGAAGCTCGACTTGAAGATGAAAGGAATGCCAAGTGTCTGCGTGATCTCGCGCAGCTGCCCGGCAACGTCCATTTGCAGTTGTTCGGACTCGATGACGCACGGGCCGGCGATGAGGAAGAAGGGCCGGTCCAACCCCACTTCGAAGCCGCACAAATTCATGCAGCAACCTTCTCGACACGTTCCGCCTGATGCCGCAGCGCCGCTTCGATGAACGACTTGAACAGCGGGTGCCCGTCCCACGGCGTGGACTTGAACTCGGGGTGGAACTGCACGCCCACGAACCAGGGGTGCACGCTGCGCGGCAGCTCGATGATTTCGGTGAGCTTCTCGCGTTGCGTCAGCGCCGAGATCACCAGGCCGGCGTCGGTGAGACGCTGCAGGTAGTTCACATTCGCCTCGAAGCGGTGCCGATGCCGTTCGTTCACGACGGCGCCATAAATCTCGTGCGCGAGCGTTCCCGGTTCGACGTCCGACGCTTGTGCGCCCAGGCGCATCGTGCCGCCCAGATCGGAAGACACGCTGCGCTTTTGCACCGTGCCGTCGGCGTCTTGCCACTCTTCGATGAGTGCGATCACCGGGTGTGGGGTGTCGGGGTCGAACTCGGTGCTGTTGGCTCCCGGCATGCCGGCCTTGTGGCGCGCGAACTCGATCGTCGCCACTTGCATTCCCAGGCAAATGCCGAGGTAGGGGAGTTTTTGCTCGCGCGCATATTGCGCCGCGAGAATCTTGCCTTCGACGCCGCGCTTGCCGAAGCCCCCGGGAACGAGGATCGCGTCGAAGCGGCTCAGGTTCGCGACGTTGCCGGCGTTCAGGTCTTCCGAATCGACGTACTCGATCTTCACGCGCGCGTGGTTGTGAATCCCGGCGTGGCGCAGTGCTTCGTTGAGCGACTTGTAGGAATCGGACAAGTCGACGTATTTGCCGCACATCGCAATCGTCACGTCGAATTTCGGGTGCTCGACTTCGTCGACCAACTTGTCCCAGCGCGTCAGGTTCGCCGGTTTGGTGTGCAGGTGCAGCTTGGCGCAGACGAGCTCGTCCAGCCCCTGCGAGTGCAGCATGCGCGGCACCTTGTAAATCGTGTCGGCGTCCCACACCGAGATCACGCCGAACTCGGGCACATTGGCGAACAGCGAAATCTTCGCGCGTTCGTCATCCGGGATCGGGCGGTCGGCGCGGCACAGCAGCGCGTCGGGCATGATGCCGATTTCGCGCAGCTTCTGCACGCTGTGCTGCGTCGGCTTGGTCTTGAGTTCGCCCGCAGCGGCGATCCACGGTACCAGTGTGAGGTGCAGGAAGGCGGCGTTCGTCGGCCCCATCTTCAGGCTCATCTGGCGCACTGCTTCGAGGAAGGGCAGCGACTCGATGTCGCCTACCGTGCCGCCGACTTCGACGATGGCCACGTCCATGCCGCGCTCGCCGCGCGACGGCGCTTCTTCGCTGCGGTTCGGATTCAGCCCGGCGCCGCGCCGGATGAAGTCCTGAATTTCGTTGGTGACGTGCGGAATCACCTGCACCGTCTTTCCCAGGTAATCGCCGCGGCGTTCTTTTTCGAGAACGCTCTTGTAGATCTGGCCGGTGGTGAAGTTGTTCGCGCGGCGCATTCGGGTCGTGATGAAGCGCTCGTAGTGGCCGAGGTCCAGGTCGGTTTCCGCGCCGTCTTCCGTGACGAACACTTCGCCGTGCTGAAACGGCGACATCGTTCCCGGGTCGACGTTCAGGTACGGATCGAGCTTGATCAAGGTGACTTTGAGGCCGCGCGATTCGAGGATCGCTGCGAGGGACGCCGACGCGATGCCCTTGCCCAACGAGGACACCACACCGCCGGTGACAAAGACGAACTTGGTCATTGTGTGCAGCGCTGTGCGAGGACAACGCTGGGGTGGGAAAGCGCGATTATAGAAGGGGGGGTTGGGTGGCCTGCGCTTCGGCCCGCGCCGCTTCAAATTGAACGAGCCAATCCAGCACCGCGTGCGCTGTGGCTTGCGGTTGTTCGAGCGGAAAAAGGTGCGTGCCCTGCAACATCGTGATGCGCGAGTGCGTGATCCGCTTGACCACGCGAATGCCGACGCGCTCGAGTTCAGCCGATTCGCTTCCGCCGACAAAAGCAACCGGGCAGCGCAACGGGTGGGCTCGCACCAGGCGCGACAGGTGATGCGGCAAGGTGTTGTAGATGGCGGTCTCGATCTGGCGCGAAAAACTCAGGCGTTGCCCTTGCGGGCAATCTTCGAGTCCGCAGGCCAGATAGTCGTCGAGCACACCCGGCGCCCAGCGCGCAAAAGCGCCCTTCGCCGCAAAGTGCGCGCGCGCCGCTGCGACGCTCGGCCAGAACTCGCGCCGGCGCTTGGACACATGGCCGGGCGAGAAGCGCTCGCCGATGCCTGTGGCCTTGGCGAACTGGACGGTGCGCGCCATCCAGGTCGGCAGCAAAGGCGAATCGAGCAGCACGACCCCCAGCACCCCCTGCGGACGGCGCGCCGCGGCGAGCACGCTGAGATAGCCGCCCAGCGAGTGGCCGACGAGGTAGGCCGGCGTTGCCGACTCGCTGTCAATGAAGTGAAGCAATTGATCGCGCAAGTGCGGCCAGTTGCTCGTCACCGGGTAGCGCGGGTCGTGGCCGAATTTGGGCAGCGCCACGACGCGCCAGCCGGCTTCGCGCCAAGGGTCGAAGAGGCGCCGATACGTGCCGGCGGGAAAGCCGTTGGCGTGCGAAAAGACGATCGTCCGCTCAGTGCCCTGCGCCGAAGTCATGCCGGCCTCTCCAGCAAGGCCTGCAGGCGGTACAGCGCCTCCAGCGCCTGCTTGGGAGTCAGCGAATCGGGCTCGACTGCGGCGAGTGCGAGTTCGACGGCGCTGCGCTGCACCTCAATCGCCGGCGCCGGCGCGGCGAACAAATCGATTTGTGCCTGCCCCTGCGCGCGCTGCGCCTCCAGGGCTTCGAGCGTCGCGCGCGCCTGGCGCACGAGCGAGCCCGGCATTCCGGCCAGGCGCGCGACCTGCACGCCATAACTGCGGCTCGCCGGGCCGGGCTGGATTTCATGGAGGAACACGATTCCCTCGCCGCTTTCCGTCGCCGACACGTGCACGTTGACTGCGCGATCGTGTTTTGCCGGGAATTCGGTGAGTTCGAAATAGTGCGTCGCGAACAGCGTGAAGGAGCGATTGCGTTCGTGCAAGTGGCTGGCAATCGCGCCGGCCAGCGCCAGGCCGTCGAAGGTCGATGTGCCGCGCCCGATTTCGTCCATCAGCACGAGCGAATGTTCGGTCGCGTGGTGCAGGATCGCCGCCGCCTCCGTCATCTCGAGCATGAAGGTCGATTGCGCGTTCGCCAGGTCGTCGGCGGCGCCGATTCGCGTGTGGATCGCGTCGATGGGCCCGAGGCGGCACTCGTCTGCGGGGACAAAGGAACCGATCGCTGCGAGCAATACGATCAACGCGACCTGGCGCATGTAAGTGCTTTTTCCGCCCATGTTCGGCCCGGTGATGACTTGCATCTTGCGCCGCGCGTCGAGCCTGCAGTGATTCGCGATGAAGTTGCCGGCACCGGTTTCCAGAAGACGCCCCTCGACGACCGGGTGGCGTCCGGCGACGATGTCGATGCCCGGTTCGCGAACGAACTGCGGGCGGCACCAATTGAGGCTCGTCGCGCGCTCGGCGAGGGTCGCCAGCGCGTCGAGTTGCGCCAATGCCCGTGCGCACGCGCTGAGCGCATCCACGTGCGGCTGGAGCGAATCGAGCAGGGCGTCGAACAACATCTTCTCGCGCGCCAGCGAGCGCTCCTGCGCGGACAGCGCCTTGTCCTCGAAGGCCTTCAATTCCGGCGTGATGAAACGCTCGGCGTTCTTCAGCGTCTGGCGGCGCCGGTAGTCGAGCGGTACCTTGCCCGCCTGGCTCGACGTGACTTCGATGTAGAAGCCGTGCACCTTGTTGTACTGCACGCGCAAGTTGGCGATGCCGGTGCGCGCCCGTTCGCGCGCCTCGAGTTCGATGAGGAAGGTATCGCAGTTCTGTGCGATGTCGCGCAGCTCGTCGAGTTCGGCGTCAAAGCCGCTCGCAATGACACCACCGTCGCGCAGCAAGACCGCGGGCTCGGCGGCGATGGCCACGTTGAGCAAGGCTTCAATGGTTGGGGGAGGGCTCATGGCCTCGAGCAGCATGTCGAGCAGCAACGCGCGCTGCGCCGGGATTTGCGCACCCAACTCGGGCAGATTCGCCAAGGTGCTGCGCAAGCCGGTGAGTTCGCGCGGGCGCACCTGGCGCAAGGCGATTCGCGCCGTGATGCGTTCAACGTCGCTGACGCTGCGCAGCCGCTCGCGAAGGGCGGGCACGTCGGCCGCCATCAACTCGGCGAGCGCGTCGTGGCGTTGCTCGGCGACGCTGCGATCGCGCAAGGGGTTGAGCAGCCAATGGCGCAGTGCCCGGCTGCCCATGCCGGTGCGGCACGTGTCGAGCAGCGACAGCAACGTCGGCGCCGGCTCGCCGCGCAGCGTCTGGATCAGCTCCAGGTTGCGCTGCGTGATCGGCGGCAAGTCGAGCAGTTCGCTGGCGCGCTGCACTTCGAGCCTGCGCACGTGTGCCAGCGCCTGGCCCTGGGTGCGCTCGGCATAGCTCAGCAGCGCGGCGGCTGCCGCCTGCGCGACGAGCAAGTCTTGCGCGTTAAAACCGGCCAGACTCGCCACCTGGAGTTGTTCGCAGAGCTTGCGCTGCCCCAGTGCGGTGTCGAATTGCCAAGCGCCTTGCGCTGTGACGGGCAGGCGCGACGCCTGCAGCGCCTCGGGCAACTGCTCACGATCCACCAACACCTCGGCCGGCCCCAGGCGCGCGAGCCAGCCGGCCAGCTCGCCTTCACTGCATTCGGTCAGACCGAGTTCGCCGCGCGTCAGCGCCAACCACGCCAGGCCGAATTTCGCGCCGCGCTTGCACACGGCGAGCAGCACGGCGTCGCTCTTCTCGGCAAGCAGTTCGCTGTCGGTCACGGTGCCCGGCGTGATCACGCGCACCACCTTGCGCTCGACCGGCCCCTTCGCCGTGGCCACATCGCCGACCTGTTCGCAAATCGCGATCGCCTCGCCGAGCTTGATCAACTTGGCGAGATAACTCTCCACCGAATGCACCGGAACGCCCGCCATGACGACGGGTTCGCCGTCGCTGTTGCCACGCGACGTGAGCGTGATGTCCAGGAGTCGGTTCGCCTTGCGCGCGTCATCGAAGAACAGCTCGTAGAAGTCGCCCATGCGGTAGAACACGAGCGTGTCGGGGAACTCGGCCTTGATGCGCAGGTACTGTTGCATCATCGGCGTGTGGCCAGCCAGGTCGACGGGGGCCATGCGCATCGGCACCATCGTGTTCAGAGCGTCGTGCTGCCCTTGGCGGGGGTCACCGGCTTGCGCACGCGTACTGCCGTGGGCTTGGGCGCGGCGTCGGGCAGGGGCGCTGCGTCGAGCAGGGTCGCTGCCAGGGCGTCTTCCGGGGTCACTTCCGGGGTCAGGTCTTGCCTTTTGCCTTCCGCATCCGCCGCGTCGCCCTTGCCGATTTGCGAGAACGGCGCGAGCATTTGCACCAATTGACCGTAAATCTTCGGGTTGCCGGCGATCACTTCTTTCTGGTACAGGAAGTCGCTCTCGCCCGTGAAGTTGCCGATCAGGCCGCCGGCTTCGGTGACCATCAACGCACCCGCGGCCATGTCCCACGGGCTCAGGCCCGGCTCGAAGAAGCCGTCATACGCGCCTGCGGCGACGTGGCACAGGTCGAGTGCCGCCGAGCCGGGGCGGCGCACGCCGGCGCAAGACTGCATGACGATGCCCAGCATCTGCATGTAGCGCTTGAAGTCGTCGCCGCGGCGAAACGGGAAACCCGTGCCGATGAGCGCGTCGTTCATGCGATTGCGCTTGGAGACGCGCAGGCGCCGGTCGTTGAGGAAGGCGCCGCGCCCCTTGGAGGCGATGAACAGGTCGTTGCGCGCCGGGTCATAAACGACACCCTGCTGCAACTGGCCGCGAAACGACAGCGCGATCGACACGCAGTACATCGGCAGGCCGTGGATGAAATTCGTCGTGCCGTCCAGCGGATCGATGATCCAGACGTACTCGCTGTCTTTGGCGCCGTGCGCGCGGCCCGACTCTTCGGCGAGGATGGCGTGGCCCGGGTAAGCGTCGAGCAGGGTTTCGATGATCGCGGCTTCCGCGGCGTGGTCGACTTCGGTGACGAAGTCGTTCGGCGCCTTGGTGTTCACCGTGATCCGGTCCAGATCCACCGACGCCCGGCTGATCACGCTGCCGGCGCTGCGCGCTGCCTTGATGGCGATGTTGAGCATCGGGTGAAGCGCTTGCGTCATGGGCGGCCGGCGTGATGCCGGTGGGTCAAGGGGTGGCTTGGGAATGAGAAAGAGCGGCGGCAGGCCAGCACACGTCGAGTGACGGAGAAAGCGGCTGCGGATAATGCGAGTTTAGCTGCCCACCCTCGGCCCTTCGCACAGGCCGTTCCCATGCCCGGCCACGACACCACCCGCTTCATCCTGATTGGCACCAGCCACGCCGGCAACGTCGGCGCCACGGCGCGAGCCATGAAGGTGATGGGGTTCTCCGACCTGGTGCTGGTGGCGCCGCGTGATCCGAACGTGCAGCGCAAGGCGGAAGCGATTGCCATGGCGAGCGGCGCGACCGACGTGCTCGCCAACGCGCGCGTCGCTGCCGACATGACGCAGGCGCTGGAGGGCATGACTTATGTGTGCGCGACGGCGATGACGCCGCGCGACTTCGGCCCGCCCACGCACGCGCCGCGCGACCTGTTTACCACGCTGAAGGAATCTGCGCACCGCGTCGCCTTCGTCTTCGGCTCGGAGCGCTTCGGCATGAGCAACGACGACGTGTACCGCTGCCACGCCGCCTTGAGCATCCCGACGCGCGCCGACTACGGCTCGCTGAACCTGGCGCAAGCGGTGCAGTTGATTGCCTACGACTGGCGCCAGGCCCTGGGCGGCTACGACGTGGTGGCGCGCACCCTGGACGCCGCCGTGGCGGATGCGGTGGCCGTGCAAGGCCTGCTCGATCACTGGCAGGCGGCACTCGAGCAAATCGGCTTTCACGATCCGGCCGCGCCGAAGAAGCTGCTGCCGCGTTTGAACCGGCTCCTGAACCGGGCCCAGTTGACGCAGGAGGAAGTCCACATCCTGCGAGGCGTGGCCAAGGCGATGCAGGAGCGCTGCCTGCCACGTTCGTGATGCAAGGGGTGAGTGTGGGGTTAAGAGCCCGGGGCTAAACTGGGACTCACGCCTCCCCAAGTCCCCAGCGAATCATGTTCGAGCGCCTCCGAGAAGACATCGCCTGCATTCTGGAGCGTGACCCCGCAGCGCGCTCGAGCTGGGACGTGCTGACCTGCTACCCCGGCTTGCACGCGCTGATCCTGCATCGGCGCGCGAGCTGGTTCTGGAAGCGCGGCTGGTTCTGGCTCGGGCGTTTTGTCTCGCACCTCGGTCGCTTCATTTCGGGAATCGAAATTCACCCGGGCGCCCAGATCGGCAGGCGCGTCTTCATCGACCACGGCATGGGTGTCGTGATCGGCGAGACCGCCGAAGTCGGCGACGAATGCACCATCTATCAAGGCGTTACGCTCGGCGGCACGTCGCTTGCGAAGGGCGCCAAACGCCATCCGACGCTCGGCCGCGGCGTCATCGTCGGCGCGAATTCGCAAGTGCTGGGGGGCTTTACGGTGGGCGATGGGGCGCGGGTCGGCTCCAACGCCGTCGTGCTCAAGGCCGTGCCCCCGGGAACGACGGCGGTGGGCAATCCGGCGCGGATCATCCAGGCTGAAGGTGACGCGAAGCGCGAAGAAGCCGCGGCCAAGATGGGCTTCTCGGCGTACGGCATCACGCAGGGCGACGATCCCGTGGCGCAGGCGATGAAAGGCCTGATCGACAACGCCGCGGGTCACGAGCACCAGATCACGATGCTGTGGCAAGCGATCGAAAAGCTTTCGGTGCGCTCGCGCGAGTTGCCCGCGCCCGATTGCGTGCCCGAAGACGCGCAAACTGCTGAGCTTTTCGACGCCGAGCGATTGAGCCGTCTCGTCAAGTAGGCGTGCGTGTCATCCCGGCGAACGCCGGGATCCACCGTCGGCGTTCGCGCTGCGGCCTGCCAGTGGACCCCGGCCCCCGCGTCGCGTACGGGGTGGCCCTTTCGCCGGGATGACAAGTCTGGCGACAATGCCTCGATGCAAACATTCGACGTCGCCGTGATCGGCGCCGGCGCCGCGGGGCTCCTGTGCGCCGCGCTCGCCGGCCAGGGCGGCAGGCGCGTCGTGCTCATCGACCACGCCGCCAAGGTCGCTGAGAAGATCCGCATCTCGGGAGGTGGGCGCTGCAACTTCACGAACCTGGCGGTGGCACCGGCGAACTTTCTCTCCGCGAACCCGAACTTCTGCCGCTCGGCGCTGGCGCGCTACTCGCCGCAGGATTTCCTTGCGCTCATGCAGCGCCACGGCATCGCCTGGCACGAGAAACACCGGGGCCAGCTGTTTTGCGACGGATCGAGCGAAGCCGTGATCGCGATGCTGCTGGCCGAGTGCGCCGCGGGGGCGGTGACCCGCCGGCAGCCTTGCAGCGTCCGGGCACTGCGCAGTGTCTCGGGTGGATTCGAGCTTGACACCGACCACGGGCCCGTGAAGGCGAGCCGCGTCGTGATCGCCACCGGCGGCCTGTCGATTCCGCAAATCGGCGCCAGCGACTTCGGCTACCGCATCGCACGCCAGTTCGGGCACACGATCGTGGAGACTCGTCCGGCGCTCGTCCCGCTCACTTTCCAGCCCGACGCATGGTCTGCGCTCTCGGCGCTCGCCGGGCTCAGCCTCGAAGTCGACGTGCAAACGGGCGAGGGCAAGCAGCGCGGCAAATTCCTTGAGGACATGCTGTTCACGCATCGCGGCTTGAGCGGCCCGGCGATTCTGCAAATCTCGAGCTACTGGCGCCAAGGCGAGTCGCTTCGAATCGACCTGGCGCCTGGCCTGAACTTGACCGAGGCGTTGCTGCGCGCCAAGACCACCTCGCAGCGCCAGCTCGGCAATGAACTCGGGTCCAGCGTGCCGGCGCGGATCGCGCAGGCCTGGCTGCGCAATGACGCGGCGATGGCTGCAACGCCGATGCCAGAGCAACGCGACCGCGACTTGCGCCGGATCGCTGAGAGTCTGAAGCGCTGGGAGGTGAGGCCGGGTGGCAGCGAGGGGTACCGCAAAGCCGAGGTCACCGCCGGTGGCGTCGACACGCGCGAGATGAGTTCACAGACGCTGCAGAGCCAGCGCGTTCCGGGCCTCTATTTCATCGGCGAAGTGGTCGACGTGACCGGTTGGCTCGGTGGCTACAACTTCCAGTGGGCGTGGGCGAGCGCCGCGGCTTGTGCGCGCGCGTTGATCGCCTGAAGCGGAACAGGCACGGCTCAACTCGCGTCAGGGCTGCGGCGGCGCGCTGGCGGCATTCGGGCCCGTTGCTGCCGTTTGAACGTCCGCTTTGGGTGCGCTCACGCGTCGCCGCTGGATATTCGTCATCCCGGCGAAAGCCGGGATCCACGCGTGGAAGTCGCGCGTCCAGCGAAGCGTGAGGTGTGTTGCTCAGCCGCCGCTCTGGCGCAGCGCCGAGGCAGGGCGGAACGCGCGGCACACCGCCGGATCGGTTTCGATGTACGGCCCGCCGATGAGGTCGACGCAATAAGGCACGGCGGCAAAAATGCCGTGCACCGGCGGTGTGTGTTTGGGCAAGCCTTCCAGTGTCTGCGCAATCGCCTTGGGCTGGCCGGGCAGGTTGACGATCAAGCACTTGTCACGCACCACGGCGACCTGGCGCGACAGGATCGCGGTGGCGACGAAGTGCAGGCTGATCTGGCGCATCTGCTCGCCAAAACCCGGCATCACCTTGGTCGCGACGTTCAGGGTGGCTTCGGGCGTGACGTCGCGCAGGGCAGGGCCGGTGCCACCGGTGGTGAGGATCAGGTGGCAGTGCTCCTTGTCGGCCAGCACGCGCAGCGTGTCTTCGATTTGCGCCTGCTCGTCGGGAACCAGGCGCGACTCGATCAGCATCGGGTTGCGCAGCGCGCCCTCGAGCCAGGCCTTCATCGCCGGAATGCCCTGGTCTTCATAGATGCCGCTGGACGCCCGGTCGCTGATGGACACGAGCCCGATCTTCACGATGTCGAATTCGTTGCTCATGCGGAGTCCCCTTTCGACGGCGCCAGTTCCCGAATCATCTTGAAGAGTTCACGGAAGTGGCGCCCGCTGCGCTTTTCCGGAACCAGCGCGGCGTCTTTGCGCGCGTTGCGGATCACACTGCGCAGTTGCTGCACGTCGGCGCCTGCATGCGCCTGCGCAAAACGCGTCAACGCGGCGTCGTCGGCAATGAGTTCGGCGCGCCAGCGCTCGGCCTGATGAAGCGCGAGCGATTCGCGCGTCTGACCGACTTGCACGACGGCGACGGCTTCGTGCAGCGGTTCGGTGTCCACGCCACGCATCAGCTTGCCGATGTATTGCATCTGGCGGCGCCGGCCCTCGTGGCTGCGTGTGCCCTTGTAGGTGACGAGTGCGTCGAGCAGCGACTCGGGCATCTCCAGCTTGCCTAAGCGCTCTTCCGACAACTCGACAAGCGCGACGCCCAGCGCCTGCAAGTCGTGCGAATCCTGTTTGCGCCGCGTCTTGCTCGGACGCATGATGCGCAGTTCGGTGGGAATGGGGGGCTCGTCCATGCTGCTCGTTATGATAGCCGCGGGCTCCCAGCGAAGACGCCCGCCTCCTGCAACACTGCGGCCCTTTATGTCAGCTTCCAAACAAATCGATCCAGGGAACCAGGGGTTCGCGTACCGGCGCGAGCAATTCGAGCAGCTTGTCGAAGAAACGCTGGCCTTTGCCGCGACGCTTGAGGCCTCCGACGCTGCAGCCGAAGTTTCCGAAGGCGTGGGCTTGTCGGTTTCGGTGCGCAAGGGCGAGGTCGAGAACATCGAACGCAATCGCGACAAGTCGCTGAGCGTCACGGTGTATTCGGGCCAGCGCCGCGGCAACGCGAGCACGTCGGACTTTTCCCGCGCTGCGCTCGAGCAGACGGTGCGCGCTGCGCACGACATTGCGCGTTTCACTGCCGAAGACGTCGCCGCGGGCTTGCCCGAGCAGGAAGACCTGGCGCTGGGCGCAGCCGCCAAACGCGACCTCGATCTGTTCCACCCCTGGGTGATCAACGCCGAAGGCGCGCGCGACATCGCGCTGCGCTGCGAAGCGGCTGCGCTTGGCACCGACAAACGCATCACGAATTCGGACGGTGCCGGCATCTCGGCGCAGCAGTCGCATTTTTTCGCCGGCAACAGCCGCGGCTTTCGCGGCGGTTACGCGAGTTCGCGGCATTCGCTGTCGGTGGCGCCGATCGCATCGATGCAGGGCAAGGGCGCCGACATGCAGCGCGACGCCTGGTACTCGTCGATGCGCTCGCACCGTGAACTCGCCGCACCCGACGCGGTGGGCAGCTACGCCGCGCAGCGCGCGTTGTCGCGCCTGAACGCACGGCGCATTCCGACTTGCGATGTTCCCGTGTTGTTCGAATCGACGCTTGCCGCCGGCCTGCTCGGCGCCTATGTGCAGGCGACGAGCGGCGGCGCGCTGTACCGCAAGTCGAGCTTTTTGCTGGACAGCCTGGGCCAGGCCGTGCTCAGCCCGCACATCGACATTCGCGAAGAGCCGCACTTGCCGCGCGGCAAGGGAAGCACGCCGTTCGACGACGAAGGCGTCGTGACGAAGGCGCGCGACGTCGTGCGCGAGGGCGTCGTGCAGGGTTACTTCCTGTCCACCTACTCGGCACGCAAGCTCGGCCTGCGCACGACCGGCCACGCCGGGGGTTCGCAAAACCTTACGCTCGCGAGCCGCCTCACACGGCCAGGCGACGACTTGCCCGCGATGTTGCGCAAACTCGGACGCGGCCTGTTCGTCATCGAACTCATGGGGCAGGGCGTGAACTACGTGACCGGCGACTATTCGCGCGGCGCGGCGGGCTTCTGGGTCGAGGGCGGGCAGATTCAGTACCCGGTGCACGAGATCACGATCGCAGGCAACCTGCGCGAGATGTTCAAGCAAATCGTCGCGGTGGGTGCCGACGTCTACAACCAGGGCTCGAAAAGCGTCGGTTCGATTCTTCTCGAGCGCATGAAGATTGCGGGGCAATAGGCTGCGTGTCGGCGAAACCCCGTCGAGCGCGTTGAGATTGGACGTGCGTCGCGGCAGCTCAGCCATCGCACGGGTAAACACCGGGGATTCGGGTTGTCCCCTACTTCTAGAATTCGCCGCGTTGTTGGATTACCTTCTTCCTCACCGATTCATTACAGGAGATTGAGCATGAGCATGGAACGCCGTTCCTTTATTCGCAAGACCGGCATTGCCGGCGTGCTTGCTGCCGGCGCCGCGCCGGCCATCGTGCATGCGCAGGCGACGATTCGCTGGCGCATCGCGTCGAGCTTCCCGAAGTCGCTCGACACGCTGTTCGGCGTGTGCGATGTGTTCGCCAAGAAGGTCAGCGACATGTCGGGCGGCAAGTTCGTCATCACGACGCATGCGGCCGGTGAGCTCGTTCCCGCTTTCGGTGTGCTCGACGCCGTCGGCAACGGTACGGTCGAAATGGCGAACACCGCGCCGTACTACTTCTTCGGCAAGGATCCGACCTACGCGCTCGATTGCGCGATTCCGTTCGGTCTGAACGCGCGCCAGATGGCGGCGTGGATGTATGAAGGCAACGGCTTGAAGCTGCTGCGCGAGTTTTACGCAGCGGCGAACATCGTCAACTTCCCGATGGGCAATACCGGCGCGCAGATGGGCGGCTGGTACCGCAAGGAAATCAAGTCGGTCGCCGACTTGAAGGGCCTGAAGTTCCGCGTCGGCGGATTCGGCGGCAAGGTCGCCGAGCGCATCGGTGTGGTGCCGCAGAACATTCCGGGCGGCGAGATTTATCAGGCGCTGGAAAAAGGCACGATCGACGCCGCCGAGTGGGTGGGCCCGTACGACGATTACAAGCTCGGCTTCTACAAGGTCGCGCCGAACTACTACTACCCGGGCTGGTGGGAAGGTGGCCCGCAGCTCTCGCTGTACGTCAACAAGAAGGCGTACGAGGGTCTGTCCGGCGAGTACAAGGCGATCATCGAGTCGGCTGCGGCTTTCGGCCACCTCGACATGCTCGGCAAATACGACTATCGCAACGCCGCGTCGCTGAAGACCCTGGTCGGTGCCGGCGTCAAGCTGTTCCGTTTCCCGAAAGACGTGATGGAAGCTTCGTTCAAGGCGTCGCAAGAGGTCTACTCCGAACTGAGTGCCAGCAACCCGGCGTGGAAGAAGATCTACGAGGACTATTCCAACTATCGCCGCGACGCAAACCTCTGGTTCCGTTTCAGCGAAGCGGCTTTCGACGACTTCATGCAAGCACAAAAGCTCTGAGTCAGATTCGCCGGGCGCCGCAAGGCGCCTGGCCGCGGGTGCCGAGGCATCTTGCGCGCAGCACAAAGAAAAAGCCCTGCACGAATCGCGTGCAGGGCTTTTTTGTTGGGGCCGGCGCCTGCGCGCCTGCGCTATTTCTTCGGTTGATCCTTCGACATCGATTCCAGCAAGCCCTTCATCGGGTCTTCTTTCTCCTGCGGCGCGCCGGGCGCCGCCGAAGCAGCGTCGCCGGATGGTGTTCCCGCCGCCGCCGGCGGAACCGCTTCTCGGTCGCGCCTCTGGAGCTGCTCCAGCGCCTTGTCGGCATCGATCTGGACCGTCTTTTCAATGCCGCCCGTCACGAGCGTCGGCACCGCGACGATGGCGGCGACCATGATCAACTGCAGCACGATGAAGGCGATCGAGCCCCTGTAGATCTGCGACGTCGCCACTGCGGGTATGGTTTCGCCGGTGACGCGGTCTTTGTAGTCCTTCTTCGCCGCGACGCTGCGCAAATAGAACAGCGCGAAGCCGAATGGCGGCGTGAGGAACGAGGTCTGCAGGTTCATCGCGATGATGACGCCGAACCAGATCAGCGTCATTTCCGGCGGTGTTCCCGGGGGCAGCAGGCTGCCGAGCATCTTGTCGGCCACCGGTGCGAGGATCGGGATCACGATGAAGGCGATCTCGAAGAAGTCGATGAAACATCCGAGGATGAAGATCAGGATGTTGACGACGATCAGGAAGCCGAGCGCTCCGCCCGGCATGTCTTTGAACAGATGCTCGACCCAGAGGTGGCCGTCCGCTGCATTGAAGGTGAAGCTGAACACGGTCGAGCCGATCAGGATGAACAGCACGAAGCACGACAGGCGCGCCGTGTTGTCCAGCGCCTGGATCAACAACTTGTTCTGCAGCCGGCCGCGGCTGGTGGCCATGACCAGCGCACCCAGCGCGCCCATCGCCCCCCCTTCGGTGGGGGTGGCAATGCCGAGAAAGATGGTCCCGAGCACGAGGAAGATCAGCACCAGCGGCGGGATCAGGACAAAAGTCACTTGCTCAGTCAGGCGCGACAACAAACCGATCTTCAGGGACTTGTTGAGTAGCGCCAGCGTCAGCGCCAGCACCGAGGCGACCGTCATCGACATGATGAAGATCTCGTCGCCCGGGGCCGGCAGCTGCCGGTCGAAGAGCGGGTTGATGACGGTCTGGTGCACCTTGGACCATGCGTAGCCCGACACGGCGCACAAGCTCATCAGGACCAGCAACGACCGATGTCCGCTGCTGCCATTGGCCTCGCGATAAATTCGCGCCTCCACCGGCAGCGCCGGCACCCAGTGCGGTCGCACGATGGCGACCACGACGATGAACACCAGGTACAGCCCGACCAGGAAAAGGCCTGGAATCAGCGCGCCGGCGTACATGTCGCCCACGGAGCGGCCGAGCTGGTCGGCGAGCACGATCAGCACGAGCGAGGGCGGTATCGCCTGCGCGAGCGTTCCCGACGCGGTGATCGTGCCGGTGGCAATGGTGCGGTTGTAGCCGTAGCGCAGCATGATGGGCAGCGAGATCAGGCCCATCGAAATCACCGCCGCGGCAACGACACCGGTGGTCGCCGCCAACAATGCGCCGACCAGGATCACCGCGATCGCCAGACCGCCGCGCACCGGGCCGAACACCTGACCCACGGTTTCGAGCAGGTCTTCGGCCATTCCCGAGCGCTCGAGGATGATCCCCATGAACGTGAAGAACGGTATCGCCAGCAGCGTGTCGTTCTGCATGATGCCGAACACGCGCAGCGGCAGGGCCTGAAACAGGTTGCCGTTGAACATGCCGGCTTCCATGCCGATGAAGCCGAACAGCAGGCCGGTGGCGGCCAAGCCGAACGCCACCGGAATGCCCGACAGCAAGAAGACGAACAGGCCCGCGAACATGAGCGGGACGAAGTGTTGGGCGAGCAGGGCGCTCATTCAGCGCTCCCCGCCAGGTGTGCCGGCCTTGCGCTCGAGCGCTGTGACCGCTTGCGCGTGTCGCTCGGCTTCGGCGGCAAGTTCTTCGGCGAGCAACTCTTCGTCTGTCTTGCCGTGTTCAAGGTACATCGGCTCGGCGAGCATGCCGCGCAGGAAAGCGATGCGCTTGATCAGCTCGGAGAACGCTTGCAGCAGCAGGATCGCGAAGCCCAGCGGAATCAGCAGCATGACCGGCCAGCGCACCAGCCCCCCGGCGTTGGACGACATCTCGCCCGAGGCCCACGCGCTGTAGAACAGTGGCCAACTCAGATTGATCAGGATCAGGCACAAGGGGATCAGGAAGATCACGATGCCCAGCGCGTCGATGATGGTATTCGCGCGCACCGACAGCTTGGATGAAATGAAGTCGATGCGCACGTGCACGTTGCGCAGGAACGCGTAGCCCGCGCCGAGCATGAACACGGCGGCGAACAGATACCACTGGATTTCCAGGTAGGCGTTCGAACTGACGTTGAAGGCCTTGCGGATGATCGCGTTGCCGGCGCTGATGAGAACCGACGCCAGGACCAACCAGCGAATGAATCTGCCGACTTGATTGTTGAAGGCGTCGACGACGTTTGAGAATTTCAGAAGTGCGGTCAAGCAGAACCTCCGTGACGACGCGCAATGAGACTACAGAAGGTCGCGCTGCCGCAACCGGAAATACGCTACGTCGCGTCTGGGTGGCGCGTGCACGCGACACCCGGCGACACGACGACCGAGTTCGATTCAGGTCGTGGTGGCGGCCCGGAAAAGTCTGCCGGAGCGCGCGCCACTGCGACAAAACGCCAGAATAGGTTTGGGCAAGGCCGCCATCAGCGCGGCGAACTTTGCGATCTCTTCAGGCGCCTGGTAGCCGCCTTGCACGGGCAGGAAGGCGTAGCTCAAGCCCGCAGCGCGCGCCGCAGCTTCAATGGCCGCGTTCGTGGGTTGGTCCGGGCCGCCTTCGAAATCGGGCCGGTTGTTGACGACGCTCTTGAAGCCCGCTTCAGCCGCCCAGGCCATCGCGGCCGGGTCGAGTTGCCCGGCGACGCACAGGTCCGGGCTGAGTTGTTGAATTCCAGGGGCTTGCATGGATGAGGGGGTCATCGCCGGGGGGGGCGGTTTATTTGCTGAGCGCTTTTTTGACGGCCGCGGACACAAGCGCCATCTCGGCTTGGCCGGCGAGTTGGGTTTTCACCGCCGCCATCACCTTGCCCATGTCGGCGGCGCCCACTGCGCGCCCCAGTTCCGTGCCCACGCCGGCGATCACGAGCGCGACCTGCGCGTCGATCTGCGCCGCGTCAAGGCGCTGCGGCAGGTAGCCTTCGAGCACTTGCAACTCGAAGGTTTCCTTGTCGACCAGGTCGGTGCGCCCGGCGGCGCCGAATTGCGCAATCGAGTCCTTGCGCTGCTTGATCAGCTTGTCGACGATCGCGATCACGTCGGCGTCGGTCAGCACGATGCGCTCGTCGACTTCGCGCTGCTTCAGCGCGGCGAGCAGGCCGCGAATCGTCAGCAGGCGCGGCGCGTCTTTGGCGCGCATTGCCGTCTTCATGTCTTCCGTGATTCGGTCTTTGAGCGTCATGGTGACCTCAGAAATGACAAAGCCCGCGAGTTGCGGGCTGAAAGCATGCAAGCGCCGGGGCGCTCCAGGCTCGAGTTAGAACAGCTTCTTGGGCAGCATCATGCTGCGCACGCGCTTGAAGTGGCGCTTCACGGCAGCCGCCTTCTTGCGCTTGCGCTCGGCCGTGGGCTTCTCGTAAAACTCGCGCGCCCGCAGGTCGGTCAGCAGGCCGAGCTTTTCGATGGTGCGTTTGAAGCGTCGCAAGGCGACATCGAAGGGCTCGTTTTCTTTGACGCGAATCGTAGTCATGTAGCTGCTGGGTCCTAACGCCTGAGGGGGCCGGTTTTCGGCAAAGGCGGCATTATATGCCCGACTTCGCGAACGCTGCCTGCCAGGCAAGCCCAACCCTTCAGGGCAGGGCAGCGGAGTTGGTTCCAGCCTGCGCCGCAGCGAGCCGGGCGAGCGCTTGAAGCCGCTCGATTTCCGACGCGGCACGTGCCAGGAACACCCGGTACACCGAATTCACGAGCAGCTCCTCGCCGCGCGGCTGCGAGTGAAACAGCGCCATGTGACCGAGCACCCGGCCGTCGCTCGCGACGATGGGCAGCCCGACATAGGCCTCGTAGTCCTTGTCGCGCGGAAACTGCACGCCCACGCCCGAGCCGAAGTAGCAGGGCTTGCCCTGCGTCACGACGCTGTCGCAAGGGGTCCCTTGCAAAACGAACTCGAAACTGTCGCGAAAGCCCTTGCTTCGCGACCAGTACGCGAGCGTGCGCACCCGCGTGGTCGGATGGTCGGCGCATTCGGTGATGAAGACACAATCGACGTCCATCGCGCGCGCGAAGTGACGCACCATTTGCGCGAAAAAATCCGTGCCAAAAGCGCCTGCGGTGCCTTCGACGATGGCGTCGAGCACGGTTTCGACGCGCCGCACCTGCGTCACGTCGATGTCCATGCCGATGACGCGGTAGGGCGCGCCGGCGTCGTCGCGCAGCGCCATCGCACGCGACAGCACGTGGCGCACGCTGCCGTCCTTGTGCACCAGGCGCAGCGCCTGCTCGAAACTCGACTGCGCATCGGCGAGCAGCGCTTGCAAGGCACGTTCGAGCGCGTCGCGGTCGTCGGCGTGAACGCGCGACAACCAGGCCGCCTTGGCGTCGCTCAGGTCTTCGTCGGCAAAGCCGAGCATGCCTTTCCAGCGCGGCGACAGCAGCACGCTGCCGGTGCCGAGGTTCCACTCCCACAAGCCGTCTTGCGCGCCGCGCAAAGCGTGCAGATACCGCTGTTCAATCGCGCGCTGCGCGGCTTGCGCCTGTGTTCGCTCGGCGACGCGATTCGATTCGCTCCGCGCCAAGAGTCGCTGCAGTCGCTCGACTTGTGCCTGCGGATCAGCCGGCTCGTCTTGCGCTGCAGCGGACTGCGGCGCGCTGGGCAGCGCGGCGGCGTTCCGAGCGGCCAGCGGCAATCCGAAGCTGACCTGCGTGCCCTGCCCGACGACGCTCTGGACCTGCAACTCCGCGCCGTGCAACTGCACGATGCGCCGCGCGATTGCCAGCCCCAGGCCGCCTTCGCCGCCGCTGTGCGCGCTCGTGACGCGCTCGGCGCGCTCGTAATGCGCGAAGATGTCCGCCAGAGCGTCGGCGGCGATTCCCGCGCCGGTGTCGCGAACCTCGACGCGCATGCACTTTGCGTCTTGGTTGTGCTCGATGCACACGCTGCCGCCCGGCGGCGTATGGCGCAGCGCGTTCTCGAGCAAGGCGCTGAGCGCGCGTTCGACGAGGGCGATGTCGGCGTGAACCCGCGCCTGTTGCGGCAGCGGCGCAGGGGCTGACAACAGCACCTGACGCCGCTGCGCCTCGGCGGCAAAACGCTGAATCACGTCTTGCAGCAACTCCGCCAGGACGAAGTCTTCGAAGTTCGGCTGGGTTTCGCCGGCTTCCAAGCGCCCCCACTCGAACAAGTCGTTGACCAGGCGCGACAGGCGTTCGCTCTGGCGCACGGCGGTGCGCAGGTAGTTGCGCGCCTCGGCGGGGTCGAGCTGGCCCTGGCGCAGCAGCAACAACTCCAGATAGCCTTGCAGCGACGCGAGCGGCGTGCGCAGGTCGTGCGCGACGGTCGCGAGCAAGTCGGGACGCAAATCCATCGTGGTTCGGCCTCTCAGGCGCGCCGGTCGGAGAATTTGTAGCCCACGCCCCAGACCGTCTGAATGTATTCGGGATTCGCCGGGTCCGATTCGATCTTGCTGCGCAAACGGTTGATGTGCGAGTTGACGGTGTGCTCGTAGCCGCTGTGGCTGTAGCCCCAGACCTGATCGAGCAACTGGGCGCGCGTGAAGACGCGGCCCGGACAACGCGCGAAGTAGACGAGCAGCTCGAATTCCTTCGCTGTGAGTTCGACCGCCGTGCCACGCAGTTGCACTTCATGGCGCTGCAGGTCGATGTGCAGATCGCCGTGTTCGATTTTTTGCGGCGCAGGTTGTTCGCCTGCCGCCTCCGCCGCCGCCTGTTGCTCGGCGCGCCGAAACACGCCTTTCACGCGCGCCGCCAATTCCAGCATGCTGAATGGCTTGGTGAGGTAGTCGTCGGCGCCGAGCTCCAGGCCGAGCACGCGATCGATTTCGGACGACTTGGCGGTGAGCATGAGGATGGGCGTCGCATTGTCCGAAGCGCGCAGCCTGCGGCAGATCTCCAGGCCGTCGATGCGTGGCAGCATCAGGTCCAGAATGACAAGGTCCCAGCGACCCGCTTTGGCCTCATTGAGTGCCGTCAGGCCGTCGCAGACGAGGCGGCTTTCGATCTGCAGTTCGTTCAGCTGAAGCGAAACCAGGCGCCCGATGTCGGGGTCGTCCTCGACGACCAGGACGCGCCGGTTCATGACGTCCTCCTCCCTGCCGACGCTGACAGGCAGGCGCGCTTTCGAGCGCGGCTGGGTTTCGGGAAATCAACGGGTATCACGGCGTCGCTCGACCGCCCATCAGGGGCATCGATTCGATTCTAGGCAGCGGCTCGTGCTGGAGCTTGTGCGTGACCGAAATGTGAGAACTTCCGGCAGCGGGGAGCTCGCCTTCGGCGTCGATTTCTGAAGTGCGCGTGAAGCGCAAGTGCGTGATGTCCAGCGGGAAGAACAGGCTCCACGTCCATTCGACCCAGATGCGCAGCTTGCGCCCCAGCGTGGGCATTCGCATCAGGTAATACGCGCGCCAGAGCAACCACGCCGGGGTGCCGGTGAGGGAGACGCCAAACGCCAGCGCCACACCTTTGTTGTGCCCTGTCGTCGCCATCATTCCCTTGGATACATGCTGGAAAGCCCGCGTCGCGCGGCCTTCGATGCGCGCCACCAGATTCGACGCCAATTGTTCGGCCTGGGCGACCGCAAACTGCGCGGTCGGCGGGCAGAGTTGGCCGTCGGCAGCGTTTGGCGTCGATGCGCAGTCGCCCACCGCCCAGAGCCGGTCCGCGCCGGCCACAGCACCATCGGGCCCGGTGACGATGCGCCCGCGTGTGGTCGTCAGGCCAAGCTGTTGCACCAGCGGGTTGCTGCGCGTGCCGATGGTGAGAATCACGGTCGCTGTGGGCAGCAGCGCGCCGCCCTGCAATTCGACGGCGTGGGCGTCGATGCGGCTGGCGCGAGCGCCCAGGCGCACGTCGATGCCGCGCGCGCGCAGCGACCGCGCTGCCGATTCGCCCAGCCGCGCCGGCAGTTCGGGCAGCAGCCGCTCGCCGTCGTGCAACAGCGTCACACCGAGCTCGCCGGGCTGGACGCGCGGGTAGTAGCGCAGCGCGCTGCGCGTGAAGTCGGCGATCGAGCCGGCGACCTCGACCCCCGAAAATCCGCCGCCGATGACGACAAAGCGGCCGAGCGCACGGCGCTCCTGCGCGTCGTCGCTCAGTTCGATTCGCGCCAGGCGCTGCAGCACGCGGTTGCGGATGTGCATCGCGTCGCCGACGAGCTTGAGCGGCAAGGCGTGCTCGGTCGCTCCGGGAATGACCGCCAGATTCGCGCGCTGGCCGATTGCGAAGACGAGGTGCCCGTAGCTGAATTCCCGCGGCCCGGCGAGCGTCGCGCAGCTCAGCGTGCGGCGAATCGGGTCGACGCGTTGCAGCCGGCCCATGACGAAGCGGCTTTTGCGCAGCATCTCGCGGATCGGCACGACCACGTGCTCGGGGAAGACTGCCGCACCCACGACTTCGGCGAGCATCGGATTGAACGTCGTGTAGCTCTCTCCGCTGATGAGCGTCGCGCTCCAGCCCGGCGGCAGGCGCTTTTCGAGCGCAATGGCCAGGCTCGTGCCGGCGAAACCGCCGCCGACGATGACGATGGATCGAGTCGTCATGGTGTCGCGTTCTTGCGCACCGGCCAAATCGAATGGCGTTGCCAGAGCTGGGCCAGCGCGATGGTCGCGCACATCGTCGCGAAACCGACCCACGCGTACGGCCACAGCATCGGCATGCCGATCAGGATCAGCCCGTCGTTGCTGCCGGGAATCAGCAGGCTGCCCCAACCCATCAGCGCGCCGCCGGCCAGGCAGCGCAGCACGTCCACTGCGCTCAGTGGTGTGCTGCTCCAGCGCCCGGCTGTGACACCGCCGATGACGGCGCCGAGCCACAGGGCGACGAGCAACGCCGCGCCGAAGACCAAGTGCTGCGACATGCCGCGCGCAAACTGAGCGAGCACGTCGGTATACGCCCAGACGCCTGCCGTGAGCACCATCAACGCGAAAGTGATCGCGATCACGGTCGTCGCGGCGTGCGGCGACCAGATGGGCAGGGTCGATGGAGCCGGTGCGTTCAGGTCTTGCTTTTTGCCTTCTCGAGCCAACAGGCTGGCCCTGACCCCTTTGCCCAGCCGCCAGGCGGCGAAGCCGAGGAACAGCACGGCCACACCCGTCGAGCCCTGCAGCACGAGCGAGGTCTCGCGCAGGGGTGAATGCTCGGGCGAACCGAAGATCGACTCGACGCTGAGGCACCCGAGGTAGAAGCCCAGCGGCGTGAAGACGTACGCCCACTGCCCCGAGCCGAGCCGCGCGATCGCGCCGAATACGCACGCGCCGTTGACGAAGGCGCCCAGGCCGAGCAACGCGCCGCCGATGACGGTCCACTGCGTCAGTGCGTAACCCACCGGCGGCCGCTCCAGCAAGCCCGCCACCTGCGCCACCGCCAGGAGTCCCGCGACCCACAGCGACGCTTCGACGAACGCCGCCAGGCGGCGCGTCGTGCGTTTCGTCAAGACTTCGTCGACTGCGGCGACGGTGCACGTCGCGCCGCGCTGGATCGCATAGCCCATCGTGCCCACGCACAGCGCGGCGAACCAGAACAGGGGGTGGGACCACTCGAGATTCATGTCGAACTTTCTCAGTGACCGATCAGGCCCTTTGCGAATTTGCAGATGTCGTGCAGCGCCGCGTTGTTTTCGATGGCGCCGGTCTGCGGGTGGATGCGGCCGGAGTGCAAATCGAACACCCAGCCGTGCAGCGCCAGTGGCGCACCCCTCTTCCAGGCGTTTTGCACGATGCTCGTCTTGGCCAGGTTGTTGATCTGCTCGACCACGTTGAGTTCGACCAAACGGTCAAAGCGTGCTGCGTCGTCGAGCGCTGCCAGGTCGCGCCAATAGAACTGCTGCGTGTCCTTGATGGTGCGCAGCCAGTTGTCGATCAGGCCGTGCGAGTGTTCGCCCATCGCTGCCTGAATGCCGCCGCAGCCGTGATGGCCGCACACGATGACGTGGCGCACCTGGAGCACGTCCACCGCGTACTGCAGCACCGACAACATGTTGACGTCGGTCTGCACGACCAGGTTCGCGATGTTGCGGTGCACGAACATGTCGCCCGGGTCGGTGCCGGTGATGTGGTTCGGCGGCACGCGGCTGTCGGAACAGCCGATCCACAGGAATTCCGGGTGCTGGCCCATCGCCAGCCGGTGGAAGTAACCCGGGTCCAGGCGCAACTGGTTTTCGACGAAGACCTCGTTGTTGCGCAGCAGCTGTTCGATGCGGTCGTTCATTGCGGTCTAGCGGTGTTCGATGACGCCCTCGATCGGGTCCGACGCTTCGTGCCATGGCGCGCGCTGGATCATGCGCAGCGTGTCGGAGTGGCCGGCCTCGCGGCGTGCGCTCACGCCGGCCGCCGTGAAGTCGATGTCCTTCGTGTGGTCTTCACCATCGAGCCGCGGTGCGTGCAGATGCGCCACGTGCATCGTCGTGCCGCAACCCCAGGACGCGAGTTCCTTGACCTTGGGGTCGGTTTGTCTGGCGGCGGGAATATTCTTGACGAGCTCGCGAATCACGTGGCGCAGCCGGTGGTTCTGCTTTTGTCGGGCGATGTGGCTGTCGGCACGGCTCGCGTACTGGATGTCTTTCTGGCGCCCCATCACTTGGGTGATAGAGCCGGGTTCCGGCCCGCTCTGGTGCCACACGTTGACTGCGAAGATCAACGAATCGCGGCGCGGCTTGTCGTCGAGCACTGCTTCGATCGGCGTGTTCGAGTAGATGCCGCCGTCCCAGTATGGTTCGCCGTCAATGCGGATCGCCGGAAACGCCGGCGGCAAGGCGCCTGAGGCCATGATGTGCCTGGCGTCGAGTCGCTCCTTGGCCGTGTCGAAGTAGCGCATCAAGCCGCTGCACGCGTTGACAGCGCCCACCGTCAGGCGCATGTGGCACTCGCACAAATAGTCCCAGTCGACGAGCTCGTTCAGCGTCTCGAGCAGCGGCGCCGTGCTGTAGTAGGACGCCGCCTCGACGCCGACCACGGCATCCGAGCCGCGCAACGCCGCCAGGTTGGGCGTGAAGAACGATGGGATGCCGCGCGTCACCGTCGTCAGGTTCGCACTCGCGCGCGCCAGGCCGAGCCAGTCGAAGGCGCTCGGGATCGCCGGTTGCGACTCGACCTGCTCCCAGAACTGGGCGAGACGCTGCATTCGCGCCTCGGGCCGGTTCCCAGCGAGCAGCGCCGCGTTGATCGCGCCGATCGATGTGCCGATGACCCACGCCGGCTCGATTCCCGATTCGTGCAGCGCCTCGATCACGCCGAGCTGGTAGGCACCCAGTGCCCCGCCGCCCTGCAACACCAGGACCACCTGGCCGGGAAGGTCGCTGCGCGGCGCCGTGGCCGACGCCTTGGGCTTGGCGTGCGCTGCGGGGCGCGTCGTGCGGGTGCGGGCCGCGCGTGCGGCAACGGCGGCAGGCTTGTCGGCAAGTTGGGAGCGGGAAGCGGTCATGGGGGCTTTCATTTCAATGTTGGGTCCAGCCGCCGTCCATGGCGATGGCGCCGGCGGTCATCGATGCGCCTGCGTCGGAAGCGAGAAACACCGCGAGCGCAGCGAGTTCCTCGACGCGCACGAACTCCTTGCGCGCCTGGTGCACGAGCATCACGTCGCGCACCACGTCGGCTTCGGAAATGCCGTGCGCCTTGGCCTGGTCGACGATCTGTTTGTCCACCAGCGGCGTCTTCACGTAGCCCGGGCAAATCGTGTTGCAGGTCACACCGAATTCGGCGAGTTCGATCGCCACGGTCTTGGACAAGCCGATCAGGCCATGTTTGGCCGCCACGTAGGCTGACTTGAAAGGCGACGCCGTCAGGCCATGCGCCGAGGCGATGTTGATGATGCGCCCGAAGCGGCGCGACTTCATCTCCGGCGTGACCGCCTTGATCAGGTGAAAAGCCGACGACAGGTTGATCGCGAGCACGGCGTCCCACTTCTCCTCAGGAAAAGACTCGATCGGCGCGACGTGCTGGATTCCGGCGTTGTTGACGATGATGTCAACCTTGCCGAACTCGGCGCGCGCCATCTCTGCCATCGCACGCACTTGCGCAGGCTGGCTCATGTCGGCGCCGGAGTAACGCACCTTGACGCCGAACTGGCGCTGCAGCTCGGCACGCGTGAATTCGACTTCCTGGGCGTTGCCGAAGCCGTTGAGCATGACGTCGGCGCCCTGTTCGGCAAAGGCGCGCGCGATTCCGAGGCCAATGCCACTCGTGGAACCGGTGACGATGGCGGACTTCTGTTTGAGCATGGTGGACTCCTGATGAGGGGAGAGTGGATGGGTGGGAGCAGTTTGAGTGTTTGTCGGTGCGCGGCGGGCATTTCTTTCAGTGGCGCACCGCCGATTCACGCCGCGCGCTCGAGCACGTGAACCGCAAAGCGTGCGTTCGCGTCGGTCCAGTACTGGCGGTGCGCCCACAACGCGTCGCGCGCGACGGCATGGAATTTGTAGTAACCGTACTTGTAGTCGCTGGCAGTCTGCAAGGCTTCGTCGCGCGCGAAGCGAAACGTCTGCCCGAGCACCTGCACGTCCTGCTCGATGCGGCTCACGAGTTGCATCTCCATGCATTGGCTGCGCGCATTGAACTGCACGCGGTGCTCGAACTGCGCCACGTCGAACGAGCCGCCCAGCTCGCGGTTGATGCGAACCAGCAGGTTCTTGTTGAACGCCGACGCTGCGCCTTCGCCGTCGTCGTAGGCGGGCATCAGCAGCGCCGGGTCGTGCGTCGCGTCGGCACCGATCACGAGCAGCGCGTTGCGCCCGACGCAACGCCCGATGCGCTTCAGCAGCTCCACCGCAGCGTGCGGCGTGAAGTCGCCGATCGCCGAACCCGGCAGGTAGACGATGTGCCGGCTCTGCGGCGCAAAGTTGGCGCACGACGGCAGCGAAGTGAGGCGCGCGAAGTCGGCGATCACGGGCGCGATCGTCATCGGCGCGAATCGACTCTTCAGCGCCTGCAACCGGTTCGGGTCGAAGCGCGCCGCGGTATTGATCGGCACGTACGCCGCCGGGCGGTCCAGCGCGGCAAGCAGGATTTGCGTATTGCAGCTGGGGCGGCCGCCGAGTTCGATGAGCGTCGCGTGCGGCCCCGCGGCCGCGGCAATCTGCGCCGCGCTGCGCTCGAGGATCCAGGTTTCGGTGCGCAGGGTGTAGTAACTCTCGAGCTGCGTCACGCGGTCAAAGAGTCGCGCGCCGCGCGTGTCGTGGAGCCAGCGGCAGGGAATCGCCTTGCGCGGTTTGCCCAGGCCTTCGAGAACATCTTCGGCAAACTCCGACGTTTCGGCGCATCCTTCGCCCTCGAGCAGCGCGTCGTTCGCGAGGAAGGTGTCGAAGGGGTTTTCGCAGGTCGCGCTCATGACCGGTCTTCCGCCAGGCGCAAGCCGCTGAAGTGGCGGCGTTGTTGCGGCGCCAATGCGCGGCGCGTGCTCGCGCGCACCGCGCCGAAAGGCGTGGCGCACGAGCCGCCGCGCTGCACGAGGCTCTCTTGCGTGTCGACCGGCTTGCGGGTCGGCGTGGCACCCGCGCCTTGCGGGTAGGGTGCAGATTCGCTCGACGTCCACTCCCACACGTCGCCGTACAACTGGCGCAGCGGCGCTTGCGCGTCGGCGTGCGCAGTCATCGGCCGCAGCGCAGCGGAACTTGCAAAGTTGCCTGCCACAGGCTGGGCGCTCGACGCGACTTCCCACTGCGCTTCGCTGGGCAGGCGCTTGTGCGCCCAGCCTGCATACGCCTGCGCCTCGTAGGCGCTGATGTGGCACACCGGGGCTTCCATGTCCAGCGGCAGTTCGCCGGCGAGCGTGATTTGCGTCGGCCGTTCCAGGCCACCGCGCCAGTAGAGTGGTGCCTGCCAGCGGTTCGCATGGGCGTGCTGCCAACCCTGGGGCGACCAGAGCTTGCGCCGCGCGTAGCCGCCGTCGTCGATGAATTCGCACCAGTCGCGGTTGCTGACGGGCCGCGTGGCCAGGGCGAACGCGGGCAGGTGGAGTTCGTGGCGCGGCTGCTCGTCCTCGGGCGCGAACCATTCGTCGTCGCTGCCGATCGCGACTCGCCCTGCGGCGTAGCCGGCCCACGCGGGGCCGGGCGGGCGCGCCAGACGCACCGCGGCGCGCGGCGCGCGCCGGCACAAGGGGTGCACGGGGTGCGCCGGGTTGCGCGCGAACACGCCGAGCAGTTCGACGAGCAGCAGCTCCTGCTGTTCTTGCTCGTGGCGCAACGCGTGGTGCAACGCGACTTCGGCCAACAAGCTGAGGGGCTCGCCGAGCCAGGCCTCGACTTGTGCGTCGACGCTGCGCCGGTGCTTCAGCAACTCGGCGAGGGATGCAGCGGCAGGCGCGAACGACATCGCCTCGGGGGGGCGGTGCAACCGCGCAAAGCGCGCGAGCACGTGCAGTTCGAAGTAGCGCGACGTCAGCGCCAGGCGCACCCCCGGTTGAAATTGCGCGGCTGCGCCCGCTGCGAGGTCGGCGTCGTTCAGACCTTCGAGCAGGCGCAGCGTATCGCGCCGGCACGCCCTGAATTCTTCGCGCAGTGCGTGGGCAAATCCGATGTCGACGATGGCATTCATGGTGTTTCTCCAATCGCTTCGAGTTTGGACAGCAGCGTCGGGATCAGCTCGCCGACGGTGGGATGCAGGTAGACGGTGCGCTGCAGTTGCTTGTACGACGTGCCGGCGGCCATCGCGGTGACGAACATGTGAATCACTTCGTCGGCCTCGATGCCGAACAGCGCGGCGCCGAGGATTTGCTCGTTGTCTGCGTCGACGAGCACTTTCATGAATCCTGTCGTTTCGCCGCGCTCGCGCGCCCGGCCCACACGCGCCATCGGCAGCGTTGCACGCAGCACCGGCCGGCCGCTCGCGCGTGCCTGCACTTCGTTCATTCCGACGCGCGCCAGCGGCGGGTCGGTGAACAGCGCGTAGGTGGGAAAACGCTCGCTGACGCGGCGCTTCGCAGCGTCGAGCAGGTTAGCTGCGACGATTTCGAAGTCGTTGTACGCGGTGTGCGTGAACGCGCCGCGGCCGTTCGCTTCGCCCAGCGCCCAGACGCCGGGGACATTCGTATTCAGCCCGTCGTCGACCTGGATGAAGCCGCGTGCATTGGTTTCGATTCCGGCATGCGCCAGTCCCAGATCGTCGGTGTTCGGACGCCTGCCGATGGCGGCGAGCACGTGGCTCGCCTGCACGCCCTGGCGCGCGTGCGAGCAGTCGAAGCTGACACGCAGCGGCGCGCCGGATTCGCGCGCGGCGACGCGAGCGTCGCGCACCGACAGATGAAACTGGATGCCTTCGGCCTCGAGCGTCGTCTGGACCTCGCGCGAGACGTCGGGGTCCTCCTGCGCAATCAAGCGGTCCGCGGCCTCGAGCACCGTGACCTGCGCGCCAAAGCGGCGGTAGGTCTGCGCGAACTCCAGGCCGATGTAGCTGCCGCCGATGACGAGCAAGTGCTCGGGCAGCACGTCCAGTTGCATGATCGTCGTGTTCGTCAACACGTCGGCGCTGACGAGTCCCGGCCAGTCGGGCAGCACCGCACGCCCGCCGACGTTGATGAAAATCTTCGGCGCTTCCAGCACCTCGCCCGCCACTTCGACGGCGTGCGGCGCGACAAAGCGCGCGTGGCCCCACACGAGGCTCAGGTTCGGCGTGCCTTGCAGCCACTGCGTCAGGTTGCGAATCGACTGATTGACGACCCGGTCTTTGCGTTCTTTCACCGCCCGCATGTCGACGCTGACCTCTCCCGACACACGCACCCCGTAACTCGCCGCCTGGCGCGCCACAAACGCAGCGCGGGCGCTGGCGATCAGCGTCTTGGTCGGAATGCAGCCGTCGTTGACGCAGGTTCCGCCCAGGTGTTCACGCTCGATCAGCGCCGTCGACATCCCGGCAGCGGCCAGGCGCACCGCCAGCGAAGGCCCGGCCTGGCCGGCGCCGATGACGATGGCATCAACAGACTTCGACATGCGGATCTCCTGGGTGGCTGGGCTGCGCTCGCTGGATCGTCATCCCGGCGCAAGCCGGGATCCACCGGCGGACCGGCGAGTGGGTCCCGGCTTGCGCCGGGACGACGACATCCGAGGGAGCGGTGCGAAGAGACGGTTTACTGCGGCCGAATCGTCGACGTGATCGACTGCACGACGCTCGAAGCCATCGCGAACTGCGGCTCGCGGTCGGCAATCCCGTGGCGCTTGGCAATCCATGCGAAGTCGGTGTAGGCCGCCCACACCGCGCCGCTGTCGTCCTGCAACACGAGCACGCGCACCGGCCAGTCCAGGCCCGAGAACGGGTTCGACGTCAGGAACTGCGCGCCGAGCGGCGGATTGCCGAAGGTCAGCAGCGTCGACGGGTTCAGCTTGATTCCGGCACCGGCAGCGAGTTGCGCCTGGTCCACCGCCGAGAAGAACATGATGCCTTTGTCGGCGATGTCCTTGCGGATGCGTGCGATGGTTTCGTCAATCGAGTACGCGCTGCGAACTTTGACGAGGCCGCTTTGCGGATCCGTGGCGCTCTGCGCGAACGCGCCGCTAAACAGGCCTGCGGACAACGCGAGCACGGCGCTGAATTTGGCGAAGAGTTTGAACATGGGAGGCTCCAAAGGTTGTGATTGACTGGCCGTGGGCCGGGCGCGCGCAGGCCGAGCCCGCGCGGCGCCGGAAGCGGCGTCGTCACATCATGTGTTCATCCATCTTGGCGGCGCCTGGGAACAGGTCCACCGAGATCAGCGTCGCCGGCTTCGTGCCGGTGTTCTTCCACCAGTGCGACGTGCCGTTCTTTTCCTGAGCGACGTCGCCGGCCTTGTGCACGATGGGCTGCGCGCAGCTGCTCGCGTATTCGGTGACTTCGCCGGAGACGATGTAAATCATCGCCGGGCGCTCGTTGTGGCTATGCCACGGCACGATGCCGCCGGGCTGCATCTCCAACTGGCGCAGCCGGAACTGGCGGCCTTGCAGCGCCAGCGGTTCTTTGGACAGGTCGGTGCTGGCGCGCACCATGTCGGTCACGTCTTTGGGCATGGTCGGCCCGGGCTTTTGGCCTTGGCCGTCGGCGACGCGTTTGTCCGCCGGGCACTCGCCGGCGAAGGCAATGTCGGCGGCCAAGGCGAGTGCGCCGACGAGGGCCACGCTGACGGCCAGGCGCGTCCAGATCGGCGGGGTGTACAGGTTGATGACGTTCATGATCGGGTTCTCCGGTGAAGTTGATGTGCGGGCGGCTGGTGCAGGGTGCGCCAACGCTGCGCCGGAATGAACTATCCAGGGCGGCTCTCACGCCAGCGTCAAACAAAGATCACGTGTTTGTCACATTGCGTTTTGGGCGCAAGTCGATCCAGAATTGGCGATGGACTCCGAGTACGAGTGGCTGGCGAGCCTGGGCGGCGACGAGACTTTCGAGCTGCGGCGCGCGCGAACGCGGCGCACCGGCTCTGCGGTGCTCGTCAAGACTGCGCGCGCTGGCGCGGCGCGCAACGCCGACGCGCTCGCGTTGCAGCGCGAATGTGCGCTGGCCTCGCAGCTGTCCAGCGCCGCGACGTTGCTGCCGCGAATCACGTCGCAGCCGGGCGGCGTTGCGCTCGTGATGGAGGACCCCGGAGGCGCCGGGCTGGCGGACCTGTTGTCGGTGCAAGGCCGCCTGGCGCTTGCGCCGGCGCTCGACGTGGCGATCCAACTGACGACGCTGCTGGCCGAGCTGCACGCACGCGGCGTCTTGCACAACCGCATCCGGCCAGACGCCGCGCTGTGCGACACGAAGCGCGGCCTGGCCTGGTGGGTCGACGTGGGTGACGCCGTCACGCTGGAGGTCGCCGCGCAGCGCAAGTCGCAGCCGCACGTGGAGTTGAGCCTGCGTCACCTGGTGTACGCGTCTCCCGAGTGCACCGGCCGCATCGACGCGTGCGCCGACGCGCGCAGCGATCTGTACGTGTTTGGCGTGCTGGTCTACGAGATGCTCACCGGGGCGCCGCCGTTTCGCAGCGACGACGCGCTCGCGCTGATTCACATGCAGATTGCCGGCACGGCAGCGCCGCCGGCGCGGCGCTGCGCCGACGTTCCCGAAGTGATGTCGATGCTGGTGATGAAGCTGCTCGCCAAGGCGCCGGAGGAACGCTACCAAAGCGCCGACGGGCTGCTGCACGACTTGCAGCGTTGCTCGCGCAGCCTTGCGGCGCACGGGCACATCGAAGCGTTCGAGCTCGGCCGGCGCGACGTGCCGCGCCAACTGATCGTCGGCGCGCGCCTGGTTGGGCGCGAGGCCGAGTTGCAGCGTCTGCTCGGCGCGTTCGAGGCGGCGTGCGGCGCGCCCCGCGCAGGCCCGGGCGAGTTGGTGCTCGTCGAGGGCATTGCCGGCGTCGGCAAGACCGCGTTGATCGAGCAACTCTACAAACCCATCGCGCGGCGCCGCGGGCGTTTCATATCAGGCAAGTTCGACCAGGTCGCGCGCGGCGTTCCCTTCGGCGCCCTGATCCAGGCGTTCTCGGGGTGGGTGCATCAGGCCTTGAGCGAGAACGAAATCGAGCTGGCGAAGTGGCGCGCGCGCCTCGTGCAGGCTCTTGGCGGCAACGCCGGCGTTCTGACCGAAGTGATTCCCGAACTCGAGCTGATTCTGGGTCCGCAGAGCGCGCCCACACCGCTCACCGGGACCGAGGCGCTGAACCGCTTCCAACGTGTCATGCAGGCGTTTGTTGCGGCGCTGGCCACGCCCGAGCAGCCGCTCGTGCTGTTCCTGGACGATTTGCAATGGGCCGATCCCGCAACGCTGGGTCTGCTCGAGCCGCTGCTGGCAGGCAACGGCATCGAGGGCTTGATGCTGCTCGGCGCGTGTCGCGACGCCGACCCCGCTGCCGCGCCGCTGCTCGCGCAGACGCTCGAGGCACTTCGCGCTTCCGGGGCGAGCGTGCGGCGCATCGCGCTGCAGCCGCTGCGCCCGGATGAGTTCGCGCAACTGATCGCCGAATCCTTGCGCAGCGACCTGGCGCACGCCCAGCCGCTCGCTGCGCTGCTGTTCGCCAAGACCGCAGGCAACCCGTTTTTTGCGATCCAGTTCCTCGAGTCGCTCGATCGCGCCGGGCAATTCAGTTTCGACGCCGAGCGCGGCCACTGGGCGTACCGCATGGCCGCGATAGCCAGCGCTCCGCTGGCCGACAACGTGATCGACCTGATGACGCAGCGCATCATCCGTCTGCCCTCGCAGGCCCAATACGCGTTGACGATTGCCGCGTGCATCGGCAATCGTTTCGACCTGGGCACGCTCGCCGTGGCGAGCGAACAGTCGCTGCAGGTGACCGCGCGCGACATCGAGCGCGCCGCCGCCGAAGGCCTGGTCGCGCGCGTCGTGCCTGCATTTGAGGCGCCCGACGAAGCGCCCGAGACGGCGCGCTTCGCATTCGTGCACGACCGCGTTCAGCAGTCTGCGTATGCGCTGATTCCCGAACCGCGGCGCGCCTTCGTGCACCTCACCGTGGGCCGCCTGCTGCTCGCGCACACCACGGGGCCGCAGCGCGACGCCGAGCTGTTCGAGATCGCGCACCACCTCAATCTCGGGCGCGAATTGATCCAGGAGCGTGCCGAGCGCATCGAGGTCGCGGCATTGAACCTCGCCGCGGGCCAGCGCGCCAAGGCGGCGACTGCGCACGCCGGCGCGCTCGAGCTCTTTGAAGCCGGCGTCGCCCTGCTCGACGCCCAGGCTTGGACGCTGGACCCGGCGCTGAGCTTCGAACTGCACTTCGAAGCCGCACAAAGCCGTTACCTGTGCGGCGATTTCGACGCCGCCGAACAGCGCCTCGTCGAGTTGATCGCGCACGCCGGCAACCGCATCGAATCGGCGCGAATCGCGCGCCAGCGCAGTGTGCAGCTCGAGAACCTGGGCCAGTACGCGCAGGCGTTGGCAACGACGCGCGACGCCCTGGCGCTGTTCGGCGTGACGTTGCCCGACTCTCCGGCCGAGCAGGAGCGCGCGCTCGTGGCGGAAATCGAAACCCTCGACGATTTGCGCGGCGAACGGCCGATCGCCGCACTGGTCGACCTGCCGGTCATGGCCGACCCGGAGGTCCGCGTCGTCATGGACATGTTGATCGGCGCCTGGTCTTCGGCGTTCCTGATCGGCGCAGCGACCTTGGCGCGGCTTTTTTCGGCCACACTCGTGCGCCTGTCGCTGCAGCACGGCAACGTGGAAGAGTCGGCGTACGGCTACGTCACGCACGCCATCACGGTGGGGCCGGTGCGCGGCGATTACGCGCAGGCGTACGAATTCGGCACGCTCGCGCTGGCGGTGAACGAGCGCTTTGCCGACAAGCGCCTGCGCGCCAAGGTGTACCAGCAGTTCCACGCGCACGTGAACCTGTGGTGCCGGCCCTTCCAGACCTGCGCCGTCTACGCGCAGCAGGCCTACACGAGCGGCCTGGACGCGGGCGACTTCGTCTATGCCGCTTACGCGCTGGGAACCGAACCCTGGGGAGCCATCGTCGCCGGGCCGGACCTGGCGCAATTCGTTCGCGACCATGAGCCTGGAGTCGCGGCGATGGAAAAGCTGAAGAACCGCGGCTTCGCCGACTTCATGCGCCTCATGCTGAACTGGGCGCGCGCGCTGCAAGGGTTGACGCACTCGCCCCTGTCGCTGAGCGACGCATCGCTGGACGAAGCCGCGTACGTGCGCGACTACGACTCGAATCCCTTCTTCAGCGCGATCCACTCGATCCTTCGGCTGCAGCTGTGCTGCCTGCTCGGCACGCCGGCGCAGGCCTTCGACGCGGCACGCCAGGCCGAACTGCGCGTGGGCAACGTGCCCGGAACGATCTGGCCCGTCGTGCAGCGCCTCTGGAGCGGCCTGGCGCTCGCCGCGCATCACGTCGAACGCGCCCCCGGCGAGCGCGTTCGCGCGCTGCAGCAACTGCGCGACGCGCAAGCCTGGTTCGAAGCGCTGGCGCGCCATTGCGAAGAGAACTTCCGCTGCCCGGCGCTGCTGTTGCAAGGCTGCGCCGCGCACTGCGAAGGGCGCGCCGCGGACGCGCTGCACAGCTTTGCCGCTGCGGTTGACCTGGCTGCGCGCTTCGGCCAGCCGCAGACCCAGGCGTTGGCGCACGAGTGGTGCGCGCGCGCGCACTTGGCGCTGGGCCAGACGCAGCTCGCGCGTTTGCACCTTGGCGAAGCGGCGCGCTGCTGCGGCCAGTGGGGCGCTGCGGCCAAGGTCCAGGCGCTTGCCGAGCAGTACCCACTGCTCCTGGGAACCGAAGCAGTGAGCGCAGCGAATGCGCGGCTTGCTGCCGATGCCGCGGCGCCCCGCGAAGCCTCTGCCGGCGCGGGTCCGACCGAGGGCCTGGACCTGGCGAGCGTGTTGAAGGTCGCGCAGGCGATCGCCAGCGAAGTGAAATTCGATGCGTTGCTGACGCGCCTGCTGCACCTGACGATCGAAAACGCCGCCGCCGAACGCGGCGCGCTCGTGCTCGAAGGCACGGGCGGCGCGCTCGTCTACCACGCCGACGCAGCGGACGAACCGGCCGAAGAAGCGCCGCGCGGCGTGCCGCTCGAAGCGTCAGACGCCGTGCCGCACGCCATCGTCAACTACGTGCGGCGCAGCCGTCAGGCGCTGGTGCTGTCGGGCGAGCAGATCGGCGAGCGTTTCGCCGCGGACGCCTACATCGCGCGCCACGCGCCGCGTTCGGTGCTGTGCATCCCGGTGCTGCAGCAGGGCGCGAGCGTCGGCGTGTTCTACCTCGAACACCGGCGCGTGACCGCGGCGTTCAGCGCGCAGCGTGTGCGTGTGCTGCAACTGCTTGCGGCGCAGGCGGCGATCGCGCTGGAGAACGCGCGCCTGTTCAGCGGCCTGCACGAGCAGATCGCCGAGCGCGAACTGGCGCAGGCGCAACTCGCCGGGGCGCTCGCCGAAGTGCAGCGCCTGAAGGACGATCTGGAGGCGGAAAACACCTACCTGCGGCGCGACCTCATCGCCAACGTCTCCCACGACCTGCGAACGCCGCTGGTGGCGATGCGCGGCTACCTCGAGCTGCTCAAGGCCAAGGGCGAAGGCCTGGACCCTGACGAGCGGCGCAGCTACGTGGACATTGCGGTGCGCCAAAGCACGCACCTGGGCACGCTGATCGACGAGCTGTTCGAACTCGCCAAGCTCGACTTCAAGGGGGTGACGATCAACCGCGAGGCCTTCCAGTTCGCCGACCTCGCGTTCGACGTGCTGCAAAAGTTCAAACTCGCCGCCGCCGAGCGCGACGTGGCGCTGCACGTCGACGCCCCCGGCAGCCTGCCGCTCGTGAATGCCGACCTGGGGCTGATGGAACGTGTGCTCGACAACCTGATCGGCAACGCGCTCGCGCACACGCCGGAGAAGGGCCAGGTCAGCGTGCGCCTCGCGCGCGAAGCCGACCAGGTGCGCGTGCAGGTGGCCGACACCGGCGAGGGCATCGCGCAGGACCAGCTGCCGCTGATCTTCAACCGCTTTTACCGCGTCGACAAGGCGCGCACCGGCGGCTCCGGCTCGAACGGCGGCGCTGGCCTCGGCCTGGCGATCACCAAGCGCATCGTCGAGTTGCACGACAGCCGCATCGAAGTGCACAGCGAGCCTGCGCGGGGCACCTGCTTTTCGTTCAGCGTGCCGCTGAATCGCGCCTAGGAGCCTGGGCGGCAGAAGGCGGGGTCCGCGCCGGGGAGAGTTGCCGGGCCAGTCTAGGCGCCGGCGAGGCGTGTGGCGGGCCCACACAACGAGCCGGAAACGACGAATGGCCCGGCAACTCTCCCCGGCCCTTCGGGTTGGGCCTGAAAAGGGGCGCATGCGTCGTTGCAAATGCTCGCCGTGCCACCCGGCACGGCTGCGCTTTGCGTCTAGCCTGCGCCCCTTTTCAGGCCCAACGCGGACCCCGCCTTCTGCCGCCCAGGCTCCTAGGGTCCGCAGGCCGGAAGCAACCGCCCCGGCCGCACCGGTGCGCCCGGAACGCGAGGCGGCGCATCGGGACACAAACGTGACTTCTTCGTGAACAGCGCGCGACGTCGATTGCCGACATTCGAGCCGGCGAGCGGGCCTTCCGCTCGCTCAACCTTTCCTTCACAAGGAGTCCGTCATGAAAGCCAACCATGGAGGTCAAAGACCATGAACAACCTGCTCCGACATCCACTCACGCTCGCCTTGACGCTCGGCCTGTGGTGCGGCGGTGCCGCCGCCGAACGCGACGACCACGACGTCAGCCCGAGCCAATTGCGCCGATTCATCGACAACCAGGTCGGTGGCATCAACAAACTGAAGGTTCCGGCCGACGACTTGGCCCTGCCGCAGCCGCGCCTGCCCGACGGCAGCGTTGATCCATTCTTCCAGATCACCGAGGCCAAGCGCTACCTCGGCAAGCTACTGTTCCATGACCCCGCGCGCATGGTCAGAATTCGCCCGCAATTCGGCGGGATCAACGCGACGGCCGGAACCGCCTCCTGCGGCAGCTGTCACCTGGGTGAAACCGCGTCGAAGGCCGGCACGCTGCTGAACTTCGCCGTCGGCGGCGAGGGGCGGCACTACACCGATGCCGACGGAAATTTCATCCCGCGCCGGCGGGCTCGCACGGATCTTCTTCCGCGCTTGCGGGACACGCCGCTGTTCCCCGGTGATGCGCTGGTCGATTCGCTGCCGACGCTGACGGACATCTGGCAGAGCGGAGGCAAAGAAGTCATCGGCACACCGGCGCTCGGTTTCCACCTGCCGCCGCCGATCACGCTGCGCGCCACCGGACGGCTCGACGCGCTGGACAGCGTCGGACGCAACGCGCCGGGCGTGATCGGCTCGGCGTTCAACAACCGCCTCTTGCTGTTCGGCCTCGCCGGCGAACCGCATGCCACACCCGGCGGTCTCAATCCGTTCAACCATCCGGCTCAGGAAAACGTGGCGCTGCTGCTGCTCGACGCGCACCGCTTGCTGGAAGATCAGGCCAGCTTCCTGCGGACGGTTCCGGTCTATCGCAAGCTGTTCCGCGACGCGTTCCCCGCGGAGGCTGCGCGGGCGCCGAACTGCGTGCCGGAGAAGGTTCCTGCGCCGGGAGATTGCGACCCCCTCATCGGGGATCTCGTCAACCCGGGCAATGTGGGCACCGTGGAGCGGGCGACGGCGACCTTCCTGCGCACCACGGTCACACGCGACACGCCTTGGGACCGCTTCCTCGCCGGCAACAACCATGCGCTGAGCGAAAGCCAGCGCCGCGGCGCGAAGCTGTTCTTCACGGCCGCCAGCGCAGGCGGCGCGGGATGTTTTGGCTGCCACAGCGGGCCGATGTTGAACAAGCAGGTCAACGACACGGACGTCGCGGGCGTGGGCCATTTCGTCGAAGAGAACTTCTACAACCTGGGCCTGGGCGACCATCCGGTGCAGGCCTTGAATCGCGCGGCGCGAAACGACCCGCGCTTCCGCGACGTCGGCCGTCAGGAGGTGACCTTCCGCGAAAACAACGGCGACGCCTTCAAGTTCCGCGTCTTGACGCTGCGCCAGCTCAAAGACGCGCGGCTGTTCTTCCACGACGGATCGTTCACCAAGGTGAGGGACGTGGTGCAGTACTTCAACGCGGGCGTGCCGCTGGATCCGGTATCCGGCGCGGCGCCGACGCTGACGAAGCGCTTCACGCATCCGCTTGGCGACGGAACGCCGCGTGGCCTGGGCTTGAGTGATGACCAAGTTGACGACATCGCCGACTTCATCGAGAACGGCCTCTACGACCCGGCGTTTGCCAAGTTCGATCCGAAGGCGCCGACGACCTTCTTCGAGCTGAGCCCGATTGACATCACGTACTCGAAGTACCGTCCCGACCTGGCGGCGCTGGGTGCCGTCGACGGCCGGCCGCCGAGCGGCATGCCGCAAAACAACAACGACCCGCTCTCCAGGCGCGACATGGGGCTGGAGTTCCTCGACGTCACAGCGAAGCTGCACATCGAGCGGATCGACTCGGACCGCAAAGGCGGCGGCAAGCGCCAGCGCGACGTGTACCGCATCACGAACAACAGCACGTCAACCGTCGACACGCACCTCCTGCTGATCGCCCGTGGGCTCTCAGGCGGCAAGCTGGAGAACCGCAGCGGCGTGGCGAGCACCGGTGACCCGTATCGCCGGGTCTTCCTGGAGGGCGGTGTGCTGATGCCGGGGCAGAGCATCGTCAGGTCTCTCGTCGTCAAGCGCAACTCCGACGAGCGGCGGCCCAACTACACGCTCAGCGTGCTTTCCGGACAAGGTAAGCCGTAAATCCGGACGGGGTCAGGCCTTGCCTTTTGCCTCTCTTCAGCTCCCGGATGGAGCAAAGAGGCAAAAGGCAAGGCCTGACCCCATGCACTCAAGCATGACCGTGCTCGTGCATCTCGTGCGGCACGCCGCAGGGCTTGACGAGCCCGCCGCCGGCGATCCAGGCGCGCGTTGTCAACGTCGCGCGGTCGATCAGCGCGGCGCAGCCTGAATAATCGTACGGCGACGAATCGACGGGGCACAGCGGCGGCACGACGTGCAACGCCACTTCGCCACCATAGCGTTCGATGTCGCTGACGAGCTGGCGCACGACGAGCAGCGACAGCGCGTGCAGCGCGCGCCCGATCGCGCTCTTGGGCACGCCCTTGAGCGCGCACGCAAACCCGGTGGGCAGCACGACGATGCGCTGCGCACCGAGCTTCATCGCACTCGAGATCGGCGTGTTGTTCGACACCCCGCCGTCGATCAGGCTGCGCCCGCCGATCACCACCGGCGGGAACACCCCGGGGATCGCCGTGCTCGCAAGCACCGCGTCGACCACCGACCCGCGCGAGAGCAAGACCTCCTGGCCGAGCAGCATGTCGGTGGCGACCACATGCATCGCGATCGGCGCCTCTTCGAGCAGGCGGTAGGGCAGGTGCTTTTCCAGGAGGCGGCGCAGGCCGGAGGGGTCGATCAGGTAATCGCGGCGCATGGCGATGCGAAACAGGTCACTCAAGCGCATCGGCATCACGTGGCGCCGGATCAGCCCGCGCCACAGCTGGTCGAGCCGGGCCACGCCGCGCGGTGTGGGGTCGGACGCGAAATACGCGCCGTTGATCGCCCCGGCCGACGCGCCCACCACGAAGTCAGGCCGCAGGCCGTGCTCGGTGAGCGCGTGCAACATGCCCACCTCCACCGCACCGAGGCTGCCGCCGCCGGCGAGGACGAAAGCAGTGCGGGGATGGGGTACGCTCATCGGTTGCGGGCAGGCGGATCCCAGAATGTAGTCGGCCTCGGCCTGGAAAATCTCGATGGCAGGGGGCAAAAGGCAAGGCCTGACCCCATTGCCTTTCTCCTGCCTTTTTGGGGTCAGGTCTTGCCTTTTGCCTCCTGAGGAGCTAGTGTCGCGCGATGGCTCGCCCCTTGCGCATCGAATTCCCCGGCGCCGTTTACCACGTCACCACTCGTGGCGACCGTCGCGAACCCATCTTCGTCGACGATGAGGACCGCCGCGCCCTGCTGCGCGTGATCGCACAGGCTCTTGCGCGTTTCGACGGCGAGTTGCTCGCTTACTGCCTGATGGGCAACCACTACCACTTCGTCCTGCATACGCGGCAGGCGAACCTGTCGTTGCTGATGCGGCACGTCAACGGCGTCTACACGCAAATCTTCAATCGCCGGCACGACAAGGCCGGCCACCTGTTCCAGGGTCGCTTCAAGGCGATCCTGGTGGATCGCGAAGCCTACCTGCTTGAAGTGTGCCGCTATGTTGAACTGAACCCGGTGCGCGCGAAGCTCGTCAGCAAGGTCGGAGCCTGGCCGTGGTCGAGCTACCGCGCCCATATGGGGGATGCAGATCCGCCGGCATGGCTCGATTGCGCCGGCTTGCACGGCTACCTGCTGCGCCGGCCGGCGCGCTCTGCTGCAGATCGCTCGCGGGCGGCCCGGTTGTACGCCGACTTGGTGGCCTCTGCGCGCGATCAGCCGCTGTGGGATACGGCCCTGCGACAGCAGATCTACCTGGGCGACGAAGACTTCGTACAGCGCATGCAGGCGCTGGCCGAACCGCACAAGGCCGTCGAAAGAGAGATCCCCAAGGCGCAGCGCCGCAAGAACCTCAGCCTGGTGCAGTGGCTGGAGAGTGCCCGGAGCCGCGAAGAAGCGCTGTATCGTGCGTATACGGAAGGGGGCTTGTCGATGAGCGCCATCGCGCGGGAGCTGGGGCTTTCGGTGTCTCGCGTGAGCCGCTTGATCGCGCGTTCTGACTCGGCGACGACAGGCCGCGGCGTGGTGGCCGGCCGAGTCGCAAGCGCAGAGGCAAAAGGCAAGACCTGACCCCATGAAAATCCGAGAGCACGCATGGGCCGGGCGGCACCGGGAGGCGATCGACGCGGCGAGCGCCGCGCTGGCGCCGGGTGCGGTGCCGGAGCCGGGCGCTGACGCACGCATCGAGTGGCTCGACCAGCGCGCCGAGAGCCTGATGGCGATCGGTGACCTGGCCGCCGCGGGCGCCGACGCCGCGGCGATGAAACGCCTCGCGCAGCGCACGCGCCAGGCGGCGCACGAGGCGCTGAGCGGGAACCGCGCCGCGCTGGTGCAGATCCGCAGCGGCAAGTCGCGCGCCGCGCTCGTCACCGCGGCGGTGGCGTTGAAGGCGGCGCAGCGCAGCGGCAGCGCACTGCTCGAGGCGCAATGCCTCGTCGTGCTCGCCGAAGCGCAGTTTCGCAGCCGCAAAGACCTCGGCGGTGCGCTCGCCCACGCGACGCGTGCTGCGGCACTCTTCGAGGCGCAGGGCGACCCCGTGCAGCACGGCCGCGCACTGTGGGTGCTGGCGTCGGTGCACAACACGCGCGGCCAGCCGGCGGACGCCGACCGGATCGCGGCGCAGGCGCTCGCCGTGGGCCGGCGCTGCGGCGACCTGCTCGGCCAGGGCAACGCGCTGAACCTGCTCACGTTCAACAGCGGCGACCTGGCGGCGCGCATCTCGTTGCTCAAACAATCGCTGGCGGCGTTCGAAGCCGCGGGGTACGTCGAACGCCAGGGCAATGTGGTGCTCAACCTCGGCCGCGCGCACGAGGCGCTCGGCCTGTACCCGCGCGCGCGGCGCCTGCTGCTGCAGGCGCTCGAGCTGATGCGCAGCACCGGCAGCGCCGGGCCGATGCTCGGCGCCAATTTCACGCTCGCGTTCTTCGAGGCGCGCCGAGGCGAGGTCGACGCGGCGCGCGCTTACGCGGCGCAGGCGCTCGCGCAGGCGAATGCGCTGCAGCCCGCACACGCCACGCCCTATCGCGCCGAGCTCGCCGGCGAGCTGGCGATGTGCGAAGGTGATGCGAAAGAGGCGGCACGCCAGTTCGAACGCGCCGTGCGCCTCGTGCCGAAGGGGCAGGATGCGTTGCTCATGACCTGCCTGATCGACGCCGCAGGCGCCCACCTGGCGGCAGGCCACGCCGAGGCGGCGCTCGCCGCGTCGCGGCGCGCGACCCAAATGCACATCGCCAAAGGCTTGACCGCGCTCGACGGCCTGGAGCCGATCACCCTTTGGTGGCGCCATAGCCAGGCGCTGCAGCTCGGCGGCCTGGGCTTCGAAGCGCATGAGGCCTTGCAGCATGCCTACCGCTTCCTCTGCGAGCGCATTCAGGGCCTGAGCGACGAAGGCCTGCGCCGCAATTTCCTGAACAAGAAGCGCGAGCACCGCGAGATCGTTCTCGCCTGGCTGCACGCCGCGCGCGAGCGCCGCTTGGCGCTGCCGCAGCGCCAGGCGCACCTGAGCGGCAAGGCGAACTTGCGCGAACCCTTCGAGCGCCTCGTCGACAGCGGCGTGCGCCTGAACGAGCTGCGGCGCCCGAAGGACATCTTCGAATTCCTCGTCGAAGAGGCGAGCGAGCTCTCCGGCGCGGAGCGTGTGCTGCTCGTGCTCGAAGCCAACGGCGCGCTGCATATCGCCGGCGCCTGCCTGCCCGCAGGCGAAGACGCGCAAGCCTTGCTCGACGCGGTGACGCCCTGGCTCGTCGAGACGCGCCACACGCGCAGCGCGAGCCTGCGCCATGGGCCGGGCGACGCGGAGCCGATCGAGCAGCGCGCCTGCCTCATCGCGCCGCTGATCGCGCAGCGCGAGCTGCTGGGCTACCTCTACGTCGACCTGGACGGCGCGTTCGGGCGCCTGCACGAGACCGACCGGGATCTGGCCGCGATGCTCGCCTCGCAAGCCGCTGCCGCGCTCGCCGACGCGCACTGGGGTCAGGCGCTCGAGCAGAAGGTCGCGTTGCGCACCGCAGAACTCGAACAACGCGCGAACGAGCTGGCGATCATCAACAGCATCCAGCAAGGCATGGCCGCCGAACTCAACTTCCAGGCCATCGTCGACATGGTGGGCGACAAGCTGCGCGAGGTGTTCCATACGGGCGACATCGGCATCGTCTGGCGCGACTCGCTCGACCCTGCCGTCGTGCACAACCTCTACGCGTACCAGCACGGCGTGCGCATCCAGGTCGGGCCGCTGCGGGTGAATCTCGAAGGTCCCCTGTCCAAGGCGTTCGACGCCAGGCGTGCGCTCGTTGCGAACAACCGCGCCGAGATGCAGGCCCTGGGTTTGCGCCAGGTCGAGGGCACCGAACTCAGCCGCTCCACAGCGATGGTGCCGATCTACTCCGGCGAGCGCACGCTCGGCGCGATCTCCCTGCAGAACCACGCGCGCGAGAACGCCTTCGGCGACGCCGAGGTGCGCCTGCTCAGCACGATCGCGGCGAGCCTGGGTGTGGCGCTGGAGAACGCGCGCCTGTTCGACGAGACGCAGCGCCTGCTCAAGGAAACCGAAGCGCGCAATGCTGAACTCGCAGTCATCAACGACGTGCAGCTCGGCATGTCGCGCGAACTCGAGTTCCAGGCCATCGTCGACCTGGTCGGCGACCGGCTTCGCGACGTCTTTCACACCGGCCACATTGCGATCTTCTGGTGGGACGAGCCGGCCCAGTTGGCACGCGGTGTCTACATCGTGCAGTACGGCGTGCGCATTCAGATGGCACCTTTCAAGCCCGATCTGGGCGGCCCGATGATGCAGGCCTTTGCAGCGAAGCGACCCATCATCGCGAACAGCCGCGCCGAAATGGTGTCGCTCGGCCTGCAGGCCGTGGACCGCGTCGACCCCTGTCTGTCGCGCGCGATGGTGCCGGTGTTCTCGGGCGAGCGGCTCATCGGCGCGATTTCGCTCGAGAGCCACGATTGCGAAGGCGCGTACAGCGATGCCCAGGTGCGACTCTTGACGACAGTCGCGGCGAGCCTGGGCGTTGCGCTGGAGAACGTGCGCCTGTTCAGCGAGACGAAGGAGGCGCTCGAACAGCAGACCGCAACTGCCGAAGTGCTGCAAGTCATCAGCGGGTCGGTGGCGGACATTCGGCCGGTGTTTGCGAAAATCTTGCAGAGTTGCGAGCGCCTGGTCCCGGACATCGCTGCGGTGACCTTGACGTTGATGCAAGACGATCAGATCGTCTTGGCCGACGTTCGCCTGCGTGCGCTTGAAGGCGATTCGCCGGAGGGTCTGGCAGAGCGCGAGCGGCAGATTCGCTCGGGCTTCCCGTACCCGCTGCCCGGTTCAACGATCGCGGCTGCGCTCCAGGCGGGTCGGGTCATTGCGTATGACGACGTTCTGAACGGCCCTGACACGCCACCGCGCGAGCGCGAAATTGCGCGTCGGGTTGGGACCAGCTACTCGCTCATGATCGCTCCATTGAAATGGGAAGAGGGTCTGATTGGTGGCATTGGGGTGACGCGACGGGCGATCGGCGGCTTCCGCGCCAAAGAGACTGCATTGCTCAAGACCTTTGCCGACCAGGCCGTGATCGCGATCCAGAACGCCCGCCTGTTCCGCGAAGCGCAGGAGGCGCGCGCCCAGGCTGAGGCGGCGAACGAGGCGAAGAGCGCCTTCCTCGCGACGATGAGCCACGAGATCCGCACGCCGATGAACGCGGTGATCGGCATGAGCGGGTTGCTGCTCGACACGGCGCTCACCGACGACCAACGCGACTTTGCATCGACGATCCGCGACAGCGGCGACTCGCTGCTGACCATCATCAACGACATCCTCGACTTCTCGAAGATCGAAGCCGGTCGCATGGACATCGAGGCGCATCCGTTCGACCTGCGCGAGTGCGTCGAATCGGCGCTGGACCTGATCGGTGGCCGCGCGGCCGAGAAGCACCTTGATATCGCTTATCAATTTGAAGGCGAAGTGCCGCCCGCCATCAGCGGCGACGTGACGCGGTTGCGCCAGGTGTTGCTCAACCTGCTGAGCAACTCGGTGAAGTTCACCGAGAAGGGCGAAGTGGTGCTGACGGTCAGCAGGGCGCCGATCCAGTCCGGCCCCGGATCTGTCATCCCGGCGAAAGCCGGGATTCAGGGCGGGCCGCTGCCGGTCGATCCCGGCGTGCACCGGGATGACGGCGGCGCGAAGGGAGAGCTGCTGCACTTCACCGTGCGCGACACCGGCATCGGCCTTTCCGAAGCCGGTCTCTCGCGCCTGTTCCAGAAGTTCAGCCAGGCCGACAGCACGACCACGCGCAAGTACGGCGGCACGGGGTTGGGCTTGGCGATCAGCAAACTGCTGGCTGAACTCATGGGCGGCACGATGTGGGCCGAGAGCGCCGGGCCAGGGCAGGGCAGCACGTTTCACTTCACGATGCGCTGCGTGCCGGCCGAACTGCCGCAAGACAAGCGACGAGACTTCATCGGCCAGCAGCCGCAGCTCGCGGGAAAACGCATCCTGGTGGTGGACGACAACGCCACCAACCGAAAAATCCTCACCCTGCAAGCCGTCAAGTGGGGCATGGTCGTGCAAGCCACCGAATTTCCAGAGCAGGCCTTGCAGTGGCTGACGGATCACAGGGCTCCATCCGTCATCCCGGCGAACGCCGGGATCCACTCTTCGGCGCACGCACTGGACCCCGGCGTGCGCCGGGGTGACAGCGGGATGTTCGACCTGGCCATCATCGACATGCACATGCCCGGCATGGACGGCACCCTGCTGGCCGCGCGCATCCGGGAAGCCGGCCACAAACTGCCGCTCGTGCTGTTCACGTCACTGGGCCGCAAGGAAACCGACGCCAAACTGTTTGCCGCCACGCTCGCCAAGCCGCTGCGCCAGAGCCAACTCTTCGACACGCTCGTGACGCTGCTCGCGCAAGACGGCACTGCGCCCAAGGCCGCTTCCACAACGAGCAAACCCAAGCTCGATGCGGGCATGGCGCAGCGCCATCCGCTGCGCATCCTGCTCGCCGAAGACAACGTTGTGAACCAGAAACTCGCCCTGCGCCTTTTGCAGCAAATGGGCTACCGCGCGGATCTGGCGAGCAACGGCATCGAAGCCATCGAGAGCGTGCAGCGCCAGACGTATGACGTGGTGCTGATGGACGTGCAGATGCCGGAGATGGATGGGCTCGAGGCGTCACGCCGCATCACGGCGAAGTGGCCGGCAGCCACCGAGCGACCACGCATCATCGCGATGACGGCCAACGCGATGCAGGGCGACCGTGAAGAGTGCCTCGCTGCGGGCATGGATGACTATGTGACCAAGCCGATTCGGGTGGACGCGTTGGTCGAGGCATTGAACCAAGTGAACGCGCGCGATTCACGCTGACCCTGGGCAGCGAATCGCTGCCGACGCGGCGGTACTGTCTGGCTTGCGGGCAGTGACGGCGCGTTCACGGGCTGACCGCGCTGACGGTGTCGGACCCAGGGGGTGTGATTTCGAATATCGGCAATCGAAGCAGGTCATCCTCCAGCACGACGGCACGCTGGCCGCGCCGGCCATGCACCACCATGCGTGCCTCAACCACGGAAACGGTGCTGATCAAGGCGCGCTCGGAGCTCTGGATCGCCTGCACGAAAGCGTCGCGCTCGGGTTCCGCAAACGCGATGGCCACGATCGCGGAGGTGTCGACGACGATCATTTCGGCAAGCCGTGCTCGTCCCACGCCAAGGGGTTCGAGGCATCGCCGCGATCCGGGATGCGGTCGAGCTGGGCAAGCAATGCCGCCAATCGCGCGGTTTGTTTGGACGGTTGCGCGGTTTCGCTGAGCAGCCGGTCGACGGCCCGCTCGACCACCGCAGTCTTGCTCAGCCCGGTGCGTTTGGCCAGGCGTTCGACTTTGCTGACCACGGAGGGATTGGCGATCTGGAGGGCCATGATTGCGCTCGAAATGTTGATCTCGATGCGATCAATATACAGTGCCCGGATCGCGACCGAAATCACCGTGCGAAGGCGCGCGTGGAAAGCCATGTGTCCTGCACCATGGCATGCTGCACATCCCGGACCCTCAGTGAAGTTCACCGAGAAGGGCGAAGTCGTGCTGACGGTCAGCACGACGCCGATCCAGCCCGGCCCCGGATCCGTCATCCCGGCGAAAGCCGGGATCCAGGGTGGGGCGCTGGCAGTGGATCCCGGCGTTCGCCGGGATGACGGCAGCGAAACGGGAGAGCTTCTGCACTTCACCGTGCGCGACACCGGCATCGGCCTGAGCGCCGAAGGCAAGAGCCGCCTGTTCCAGAAATTCAGCCAGGCCGACAGCGGCACGACGCGCAAATACGGCGGCACGGGGCCGGAACTGGCGATCAGCAAACTGCTCGCCGAACTGATGGGCGGCGCGATGTGGGTGCAGAGCGCCGGCCCGGGAACCGGGAGCACCTTCCACTTCGCCATCAAGAGCACGCCAGCCGAGTTGCCAGAGGGCAAGCGCAAGGACTTCGTCGGCGAACAACCCGCGCTCAAGGGCAAGCGCATCCTCGTCGTGGATGACAACGCGACGAACCGGCGCATCCTTGCCCTGCAAGCGGCCAAGTGGGGAATGGTGGCGCAAGACACCGAGTTTCCGGAGCAGGCCTTGCAGTGGCTGACGGAGCCACGGTCTGCATCCGTCATCCCGGCGAACGCCTGGCGAACGCCGGGATCCACTCTGCGCCAGGCGCGAAACGGCGGACAGCCACTTTGCCGCCACGCTGGCCAAGCCGCTGCGCCAGAGCCAACTCTTCGACACGCTGGTGACACAGCTCGCGCAAGACGGCGCCGCACCGAAAGCCGCGCCCATCACGAGCAAACCTAAGATCGACGCGACGATGGCGCAGCGCCACCCCTTGCGCATCCTGCTCGCTGATGGACGTGCAGATGCCCGAGATGGATGGCCTGGAAGCCTCGCGCCGCATCACCGCGAAGTGGCAGCGAAACGAGCGGCCACGCATCATCGTGTGGCCACCGATGCGCGAGAGCTACAGGTGTTCGACGTGTCGCGGCATCGCGCCGGTCACCGAGGTGATCGCGACGCCGTGATCCAGTGTGACCAGGCAACCCCCATGCGCCACGGCCAGCGCCAGCAGGTAGACGTCGGTGACCTGGCTATGCCCCATCACCCGCGGCCAGTTCACGCGCCCGGCCTCGCGCAGCGAGACGTCACAAGGCCAGAACTGATGGTCCAGGCCGGCGCAGATCTCGGCAAGCTTGGCTGACACGGTCGCAAAACCTACCGGGCCCAGGCGGCTGTAGCCGGGAAGGTTGAGCACTCGCAAGACACCGTTCTCCACCAGCGCGCAGGTGGCGAGTTTCAGGCGCTTGCGCTGGATGAAGGCCAGCGCCTGGGCGTGGAACACATGGGCTTCATCCAGCAGCGCGACCCAGACATTCACGTCGGGCAGGCAGCGCAAGGCCATTCAGATGCCTTCCTGCTCCATCAGCCTGCGCACATGCTCGGAGGTGACGACCTCCTTGCGCGCGGGCAGCAGTGCGTAGCGCGACTTCGGCCGCAGCGTGGGCGGCGGCGGCAGCTGGCTCGCCTGGATGCCCTGGCGAGCCAGCCGCGAAAGCGCTTCGCCGATGGAAATGCGTTCGCGCTGCGCGTGCGCCCGGACGTAGGCGAACACGTCGTCGTCGATGGCGAGGGTGGTGCGCACGCGGGCACTTTAGCATCAAAACATCGAATCAGCATCAACTGAGCATGGGGCCGGCGGCGCGCGCTTGAATCACGGCGCTCAACCGCGCCGATGCCTGCCGCGACATGCCCTGCCTGAAGCCGCTGGACTGATGCGGCAGAATCGATTCATGCGGTCTGCGTCGAATGACAAGAACAAGCTTGCGGCTCCCACTCGGGGTGGGTCGGCTCGCCGCGCTGCGGCGGTGGCTGTCGGCCAGCGCCTGCACCGAATCGGCAGCACCGAGGCATTGCACGCCTTCGTGCTCGACGCCGCGCAGCAGCTTTGCGCCCCCAGGCGCGTCTTGCTCGTGCGGGCCTCGCCTGCGGGCCTGCAAGTCGCCGCCAGCCGGGTGCCGCGCGGCGAGTCCGCCGCCGCGCTGCTGGCCGCCGTGACGCCCTGGTTGCAAGACGCAGGCGCACAGCGCGCCGCGGCGCTGCACATCGGCCCGCCGGGCGCGCTGCCGCGCAGGCAGCGCTGCTGCATCGTCGCGCCGCTGCGGTGCGGGCCGGCGTTGCTCGGCTTCCTCTATGGCGACGTGCAAGGCCGCCCGGTGCCCTGGAGCGCGGCCGAACGCGATGCGCTCGCGCGGCTCGCCGAAGACGCTGCGCTGGCGCTGGACAGGCTGGAGCAGACGCAACAGTTCGAAGCGCGGCTCGCCGCGCAAGCCGCTGAACTGAACGAAGCGCGCCAGCAAGAGGCCGCCGCCAACGAGGTGCTGAAGCTCATCAGCTGCTCGGCGTTCGACCTCGAAGCGGTGTTGCAGACGCTCGTGGAGACTGCCACGCGCTTGTGCGACGCCGACAAGGGAACGATCACGCGCAAACGCGGCGAGCAGCTGTACCGCGCCGAGAGCTACGGCTTCTCCAGCGAGTTCATGGCGGCCGTGCGCGACCTTCCCGTGATCGTCGACCGGACGACGACGACAGGGCGAGCGCTCTTGGAGAGAAAGACGGTTCACGTTCCCGACGTTCGCGCCGACCCCGACTTCGCTTTCGCCCAGGCGATGCAGCTCGACCCCTTCGGCACGGCGCTTGGCACGCCACTGCTGCGCGACGGCGAGCCGATCGGCGCGATCGCGCTGGTGCGCAAGGTCGCGCGCCCGTTCAGTGAGCGCCAGATTGCGCGACTCACCGTTTTCGCCGACCAGGCGGTGATCGCAATCCAGAACGCGCGCCTGTTCAACGAGGCGCAGGAAGCGCTCGAGCAACAGACCGCCACCAGCGCAGTCCTTGCCGCCATCAGCAGTTCACCGACCAACACCGAGCCGGTGTTTGCCGCGATCAGCCAATCCGCGATGGCGCTGTTCAACGGCATGAACGTCGCGGTGGGACTGGTGCAAGGTGACGCTCGCCTGGACGTCGTGTCCTGGGGCGGCGAGCTGCTCTCGGCCAAGGGCGAGAGCGTGCGCGACCTGTTCCCGGTGCCGGTGGATCGCAGCACCCTCATGGGCCAGGCGATCCTGGACCGCGCCGTGCACAGCGTCGACGATCTGTTGGCACCGAGCGTCCCGGCACGCGCCCGCGCGCTGGCGGAGAACTTCGGCTACCGCTCGATCCTGGCTGCACCCATGTTGCGCGAAGGCGAGCCGATCGGCGCGATCGGTGTCATGCGCGCCAGCGCGGGAGCGTTCAGCGCCAAACAGGCAAGCCTGCTGCAGACCTTCGCCGACCAGGCGGTGATCGCGATCGAAAACGCGCGCCTGTTCAACGAAACCAAGGCGTCGCTCGAGCAGCAAAAGGCTTCGGCCGACATCCTGCGCGTCATCAGCAGTTCGGTGGCCGATACGCAGCCTGTGTTCGAGAAGATTTTGGACAGTTGCAAACACCTGTTTGGCGGCGACGAGCTCGACGTGCTGCTCGTCGACGAGCAAGGCATGCTGCAGGTGGCCGCCTACATGGGCAAGGCGCGCGACACGATCATGGCCACCTTCCCGGCGCCGGTGGCCGGTTCGGCGCCGGGCCGCGCCATCACCGAGCGGTGCGTTGTGCACTACGCCGATGTCCTGAACAACCCTGACACACCGGCGGTGATGCGCCGCATGGGGCAGATCGTCGGCTACCACTCGGTCGCGTTCGCGCCGATGCTGTGGGAAGAGCGCGGCATCGGCGTGGTCGGCGTGGCGCGCTCGCGCGGTGCGTTCATCGACAAGGAACTCGCGCTGCTGCAGAGCTTTGCCGACCAGGCCGTGATCGCGATCCAGAACGCGCGGCTGTTCAATGAAACGAAGGAGGCGCTCGAGCGCCAGACCGCCACCGCGAACGTTCTGAAGGCCATCAGCCGCTCGACCTTCGATTTGCCTTCGGTGCTCGACACGCTCATCGGCACCGCGGCGCGCCTGTGCCGCGCGGCGATCGGCGTGATCTTCAAGGTCGAGGGCGACTTCTGTCAGGCGGCCGGGCTGTTCGGCGCCACACCGGCGCTGATCGAGCACTTGCAGGCGCATCCGATCTCGCTGCTGGACCAGTCTTCCGTGACTTCGCGCGCCGTGGCCGCGGGGCGTGCCTTTCAGATTGAGGACACCACCGACACGAGCCAATACGGGCGCGGCGACGTTCGACAGGTGGGCGGCTACCGCACGCTGATGGGCGTGCCGATCCTGCGCGAAGGCGTGGCCGTGGGCGTGCTGACGCTCGGGCGCACCGAGGTGCGAGCCTTCGACGACAAAGAGATCGAACTCGTGACCTCGTTCGCCGACCAGGCTGCGATTGCGATGGAAAACGTGCGCCTGTTCAACGAGACCAAGGAAGCGCTGGAGCGCCAGACCGCCACGTCGGAAATCCTCAAGGTGATCGCGAGTTCGCCGCAAGACGTGCAGCCGGTGTTCGACGCGATCGCGGCGAGTTCGAAGCGCCTGATCGACGGCTTTTCGACGACGGTGTTTCGCATCATTGACGGCGTGCTGCAGCTGGTCGCGTTCACGCCCACCACCGAAGCGGCAGACGAGGTCTTGAAGGCCATGTTCCCGCGGCCGATTGCCGAGTTCCCGCCGTTCGCCATGGTTCGCGACGGCGAACTCGCGCAGATCGCCGATACCGAAGCTGACCCCAGCGTGCCGGCGATGATGCGCGATCTGGCGCGCCTGCGCGGTTACCGCGCGATGCTGTTCACGCCGCTGCTGCGCGACGCGACGGTGATCGGCATGATCGGTGTCACGCGCGTCGCGCCCGGGCCGTTCGCCGAGCACCACGTGCGGCTGCTCAAGACCTTCGCCGACCAGGCGGTGATCGCGATCGAGAACGTGCGGCTGTTCAACGAGACCCAACAGGCGCTGCAACGCCAGACCGCTTCTGCCGACATCCTGCGCGTGATCAGCAGTTCGCCGACTGATGTCGCGCCCGTGCTCGATGCCATCGTGCGCACCTCGCTGCGCCTGCTGGCGAGCTCGCGCGCCAGTGTGCTTCTGCGCGAGGGCGATACGCTTCGCATCAGCGCGACCGCGCGCGCCGGGCAGGCGCAAGGCTGGCAGGCGCCGCCGCCCATCCCCATTGATGCGCAGCACAACTTCCCTTCGCGTGTGCTGCTGGACAAGACGATGTTGCACATCGCCGACTTGTCGGCGATCGACCTGTCCGAGCACGAGCGCGCCGTTCAGGAACGCACCGGGATGCGCTCGTCGCTCCTGTTGCCGCTGCTGCGCGAGAACGACGCGATCGGCGTGCTCGTCGTCGGCCGCACCGAGCCGGGCGCGTACAGCGAGGATCAGATCGCACTGCTGCGCTCGTTTGCCGACCAGGCGGTGATCGCGATTGAGAACGTGCGGCTGTTCAACGAGACGAAGGAGGCGTTAGAGCGGCAGACGGCGACGGCGGAAATCCTGCAGCGTGATCGGCCAGCTCACCGACGGATGTCCAGCCGGTCTTCGAAGTCATTGCTGAGCGCGCCATGACTTTGTGCGGTGCGCGTCTGGGCGCAACGACGCGTTTTGACGGCGAACTGCTGCACATGGTGGGCCTGCATTGCAAGTCACCGGAAGGAGAGGCCGCCATGCGCTCAGCGTTTCCGAGGAAGCTCGGGCGCGGCTCGATCGCCGCGCGGGCGGTCATGGAACGGGTTGCGGTGCGGGTTCCGGATGTCCGCGTCGACCCGGAATACCAACTCAACGAGGCTGCCCTGAAGGCGGGCTGGCTCAGCGTCCTGGCGATTCCGATGCTTCACAACGGCAAAGCCGTTGGCGCCATCGCCGTGGCGCGCGAAGAACCCGGGTTGTTCCCCGAGAAGTCGATCGCCCTGCTGCAATCCTTCGCCGGCCAGGCGGTGATCGCGATCGAGAACGTGCGCCTGTTCAACGAGACGAAAGAGGCGCTGGAGCAGCAGACCGCCAGCGCCGAGGTGCTGCAGGTCATCAGCAACTCGATGGCCGACGCGAAACCCGTGTTCGAACGCATCCTGGCCAGCACCGAGGAATTGTTCGACGCCGACATCATGGGCGTGTACCTCGTCGGCGACGACGGCCTGGTGCATCAGGGGGCCATGCGCGGCATGTACGTGGACCGGCTGAAGCCGCTGTTTCCGATTCCGCTGGAAGGCTCGGCGACGGCGCAGGCCATTGCGCAAGGGCACGTCGTCTGCTACCCCGACGTGCTGAACGGCGCCGACACGCCGCCGGGACTGCGCCGCCTGGCCCGCAGCCTGGGGGTCAACTACGCGCTGGCGCAGGCGCCGATGATGTGGGAGGGCCGCGGCATCGGCGCGATCAACGTGGCGCGCGTCGACATGCGCCCGTTCACCGCGAAGGAGTCCGGCCTGCTCGATACCTTCGCCCGGCAGGCCGTGATCGCGATCCAGAACGCGCGGCTGTTCAACGAGACGCAGGAGGCGCTCGAGACGCAGACCGCCACCGCCGACATCCTGAAAGTGATCAGCGAATCGCCGACCGACGTGCAGCCGGTGTTCGACGCGATCGCCGAACGTGCGAAGACGCTGTGCAACGCCATCGTCAGTGGCGTGACGCGCTTCGACGGCGAGTGGGTGCACTTGGTGGCTTACAAAGGCGTCTTCGCAGAGGCCGACGAGGCGATGCGCAGCGCCTTCCCGATGCGCCCGAATGCGGCGTCGATCACCGCGCGCGCGATCCGCGACCGGGTGCCGGTGCAGATCCACGATGTGCTGCTCGACGCCGAGTACGGCCCGAAGGAAGCGGCAACGCGCGCCGGCTACCGCAGCAATCTGGCGGTGCCGCTGCTGAAAGAGGGTCAGGTGGTCGGCTCGATTGCCGTGTGCCGCGCCGAGGCCGGCGCGTTTGCGGAAAAGCAAGTGAAGCTGCTGCAGACCTTTGCCGACCAAGCCGTGATCGCGATCGAGAACGTGCGCCTGTTCAATGAGACGAAGGAGGCGCTGGAGCGGCAGACCGGCACTGCCGAGATCCTGAAAGTCATCGCCAGCTCGCCGTCCGACGTGCAGCCGGTGTTCGACGCCATCGCGCGCAGCTCGAACCGGCTGCTCGGCGGCTACTCGACGATGGTCGCGCGCATCTTCGACGACGCGCTGCACATGGTGGCTTTCACACCCACCACGCCCGAGGGCGACGATGCATTGAGGCGTTCGTTCCCGCTTGCGCTCGCCACTTACCCGTTCGGCGGCGCGATCCTGCGCGGCGAGGTCGTGCGCATCCCCGACACCGAGCACCTGCCGGACGGGATGCAACGCACGCGCGACCTGGCGCGCGCCCGCGGCTACCGCAGCATGCTGTTCTGCCCGCTGCTGCGCGACCGCGAGCCGATCGGCATGATCAGTGTCACGCGGCGCGAGCCCGGAACCTTCGCGCCGCACCAGGTGGAGTTGCTGCAGACCTTCGCCGACCAGGCCGTGATCGCGATCGAGAACGCGCGGCTGTTCAACGAGACGAAGGAGGCGCTGGAGCAGCAGAAGGCGACGGCCGAAGTGCTGCGCGTCATCAGCAGTTCGGTGGCCGACACGGCGCCGGTGTTTGACAAGATTCTCGAGAGTTGCCAGCACCTGTTCGCGAGCGAACAGATCGCCGTGTTCTTGGTCGGCGACGATGGCCAGCTCCACACCGGCGCGTTCCGCGGAGCGATGATGGCCGGCGTGGTGGCTACCCTTCCGCGACCGCTTGCCGAAACAAGCTCGGGCCGGGCGATCACGCTGAGGCTGCCGGTCTACGTCCCGGACGTGCTGGCCGCAGTGGACGTCGCACCGGCAACGCGGGAGATCGCCGAGCGCTCGGGAAACTACTCATTTGCGATGGCGCCGATGCTGTGGGAGGACCGCGGGATCGGTTCGATCACGGTGTTCAGGCAGCCGCCGCATCAGTTCTCCGAGAAGGAACGCGCACTACTGAAGACTTTCGCCGACCAGGCGGTGATCGCGATCCAGAACGCTGCGCTGTTCCAGCAGGCGCAGGACGCGCGTGCCCAAGCGGAAGCGGCACGCGCGCAAGCCGAATCCGCCAACGAAGCGAAGAGCGCGTTCCTCGCCACGATGAGCCACGAAATCCGCACGCCGATGAACGCCGTGATCGGCATGAGCGGGCTGCTCCTGGACACGCCGCTGAACGACGAACAGCGCGACTACGCGGGAACGATCCGCGACTCGGGCGACGCGCTGCTCACCATCATCAACGACATCCTGGATTTTTCGAAAATCGAAGCCGGACGAATGGACATCGAGGCGCATGCGTTCGATCTGCGCGAATGCGTCGAGTCGGCGCTGGACCTCATCGGCAGCCGCGCCGCCGAGAAACACCTCGACCTTGCCTACGTTTTCGAAGGCGACGTGGCGCCGGCCATTCTGGGCGACGTGACGCGCCTGCGCCAGGTGCTGCTCAACCTGCTCAGCAACGCCGTCAAGTTCACCGACAAGGGCGAAGTGGTGCTCACGGTGCGGCCTGAGAAAGGCGAGTCCGGTGACTTGCTGCACTTCACGGTGCGCGATACCGGAATCGGCCTGCCTGAAGAAGGCAAGAGCCGCCTGTTCCAGAAATTCAGCCAGGCCGACAGCGGCACCACACGCAAATACGGCGGCACGGGGTTGGGCCTGGCGATCAGCAAATTGCTCGCCGAACTCATGGGCGGCGCCATGTGGGTGGAAAGCGCCGGCGCGGGGCAGGGCAGCACCTTCCATTTCACGATCCGCTGCACGCCCACCGCGCTGGCCGAAGGCACAAGGCGCGACTTCATCGGCGAGCAGCCCGCACTCAAGGGCAAGCGCATCCTGGTGGTGGATGACAACGCGACGAACCGCAAGATCCTCGCGCTGCAAACCGCCAAGTGGGGCATGGTCGCGCAAGACACCGAGGCGCCTGAGCGGGCGCTGCAGATGCTGGGCACAAGCAGCTTTGATCTGGCCATCATCGATATGCACATGCCCGGCATGGACGGCGCCACACTGGCGGGCAGGATCCGCGAGCAGGGCCACCAACTGCCGCTCGTGCTGTTCAGCTCGCTTGGCCGCAAGGAAACAAGCGCCGGTCAGTTTGCTGCGACGCTGGCCAAGCCGCTGCGCCAGAGCCAGCTCTTCGATACCCTCGTGACGCTGCTCGTCAGCGACGCACCCAAGGCTGCAACGCAAGCCGCCAAGCCGCGCATGGACGCGGGCATGGCCACCAGCCACCCGCTGCGCATCCTGCTTGCCGAAGACAACGTCGTGAACCAGAAGCTCGCGCTGCGCCTGCTGCAACAGATGGGCTACCGGGCCGACGTGGCAAGCAACGGCATCGAGGCGATCGAATGCGTGCAGCGCCAGCCGTACGACGTGGTGCTGATGGACGTGCAGATGCCCGAGATGGACGGGCTCGAAGCGTCACGCCGCATCACGGCGAAGTGGCCGGCAGCCACCGAGCGCCCGCGCATCATCGCGATGACGGCCAACGCGATGCAGGGCGACCGCGAGGCCTGCCTTGCCGCGGGAATGGACGACTACGTGACCAAGCCGATCCGGGTGGATGCGTTGGTCCAGGCCCTGCTCGACGCAGCTCCTCGGGGAAACGCCTGACGGGCGAGCCAATCTGGTCGTTCGGATCAAGCCCGAGGCGTGCCGCGTGCCACGTGCCACACCTGAAGGACTTGAACTTCGCTGCCGCGTATCCGATACGTCACAAGATGGTTCTTGTGCACCACGAGTTCACGCGTGTCCTGGTACGCGCCCGTTCGCCCCAACAGCGGGAACCGGCTCAAGCTGTCGACTTTGGCGCGCACTTCAGCGGCGAATTTGGACGCTGCAATCGGCTTGTCGGCAGCGATGCGATCTGCAATGCGCTCCAGATCCGCCAACGCCCGACGCGACCAGCAGACCTTCACCGCGTGCGCCGCGCGGCGGCCTTCTTCGCGGGCGTGCGGCTGGGTGTGTTTGGGCTGTACTTCGCGAAGGTGGCCTGCACCTGCGCATCGGTGGCGAATTCGCCTTGCTCGGCGGCAAGCACGGCCTGTGTGAGATCGTCGATCTGGGGAATCCGCCAGGCGAGGTATTCGGTCAAGGCCTCCATCGCCACATAGCTCTTGGTGCGGCCGGTGAGCCGGGCATAGGTGGTCATTTGATCCTTGAGATCGTTCGGAAGCCGCACGCTGACCTGTGAATCTTTCAAGGCGCTTGACACGCTGGAACCCCTCGGGAGTGCACCCTTCAGTGCATTGTGTTGCAGTGTAGTGCAGTGCGCGACACGCGGCGAGGCACGGTCACCGGTTCAACTGACAAGCCTCAATTGCGCTCCAGATTGACCGCATTCGCGGTCTTCTTCCAGATGTCGAGCTGGTCCTTGAGGAAGGCGGCCAGCTCCTGCGGTGTCGACGCCTGCACTTCGAAGGCGATGCGGTCGAGTGTGGCTTTCACTTCCCCGTTGGCGGCTACGGCGCGCATCTCGCGGCCGATGCGCTCGACCACGTCCTGCGGCAATCCGGCAGGCCCGAACAGGCCGGCCCAGGGCGAGATGGTGAGGCCGCGCAGCCCGGCCTCGGTGGCGGTGGGCGCGTCGGGCGCGAGCGGGCTGCGGCTGGGCAGGAGCGTGGCCAGCACCCGCAGGCGGCCGCTCGCCACTTGCGGCATCGCGCTGCCGGGCGTGCCGATCATCACCTGCACGCGCCCGGCAATGAGGTCGGTGGTGGCGGGGGCGTCGCCCTTGTAGGGCACGTGCAGCATGTCGAGCTTTTCCTCCAGCGCCAGCTGCGCCGTGGTGAGGATGCTGGTGCCGTTGCCGGTGCCGTAGTTGACCTTGCCCGGATTCGCGCGCACATGGGCCAGAAATTCGGGCACCGTCTTGGCGGGCAGGCTTTCATGCACGAACAGGAAAAAGCCGAACTTGCCCACCAGCGAGATCGGCGTGAACGCGGTGAGCGGGTCGTAGGGCGGGGTCTTGCGCATCACCGGGGCGGCATTCAGCCCGGTGGTGGTGGCGAACAGCAAGGTGTAGCCGTCGGGCGGCGCGCCGATCACGGCCTGCCCGGCGATCGAGCCGTCGGCACCGCCGCGGTTGTCGACGATGACGGGCTGGCCGAGCCCCTGCGAGAGCGCCTGCATCACCGCCCGCGCGGCCACATCGGCCGCGCCACCGGGCGGGAACGGCACGATCATGCGGACCGGCCGGTTCGGATAGGCCTGCGCCAGCGCGGCCGGCGGCAGCACCGCGCACAGCGTCAGCAAGATGAGTTTGAGCGAGAGTCTTTTCATGCGGATTCCCTCGTGTTTCGCTGCCAGGCACGGCAGGTCATCGACCGGTCATCGGGCCTGTGCATTCTTGCATTCCCATCGAAGCTTCGACGCCCCAGCTAGACTCGGCGTAGGCGCGCAGCTGCTGCGCGCTTCACGCGCAACTTCAACGCTGCTCCAGCGCCGGCAAGATGAGCCACTCCAGCATCGACCTCGCCACCTTCAAAGAACTGCAGGACACGGCAGGTGCCGACTTCGCCAAGGAGCTGGTCGACACCTTTCTCGAAGACGCGCCGAACATGCTCGCCGACCTGCGCGCCGCGCTGGCGGCGGGCGACGCCGATACGTTCCGGCGCGCCGCGCATTCGCTCAAGTCGAACAGCCTGACCTTCGGTGCGCTCGCGCTCGGCCAGGCGGCGCGCGAGCTGGAACACCAGGGGCTCGGGTACGCGGCACAGAGCGGGGCCGAAGGCGTGGCGCCGCTGGACGCATTGGGCCACGAATACGCGCGCGTCGCGGCAGCGCTCAAAGGGCTGTGCAATGGCTGAACTGCGCGAGGGCGCCGCGCGGCTGCTCATCGTCGACGACAACAAGGTGAACCGACTGCTGCTCGCGCGCAACGTCGAGCTGCAGGGGCACCGCTCGTCGAGCGCCGAGAACGGCCGCATCGCGCTCGACATGTTGCGCCGCGAGTCGTTCGACTTGCTGTTGCTGGACATCGAAATGCCGGTGATGGACGGCTTCGAAGTGCTCGAGCACCTCAAGGCCGACGTGAAGTTGCGCGACCTGCCGGTGCTCGTGACGTCGTCGCTCGAGGGCCTGACGAACATCGTGCGCTGCATTGAACTCGGCGCCGAAGACTATTTGAGCAAGCCGATCAACCCGGTGCTGCTCAAGGCACGCATCGGCGCGAGCCTGGAGAAAAAGCGCCTGCGAGATCAGATGCGCGACATGGTGCGGCGCTTCGCCACCGCCGAAGTCGCGCAGGATCTGCAGCAGTCGGGATTCGCTTTAGGCGGCAAACGCATCCGCGGCACGGTGATGTTTGCCGACATTCGCGGCTTCACGTCACTCGTCGAGTCCCAACCGCCCGAAGAAACGCACGACCTGCTGAACGCCTATTACGCGTTGATGTTCGACGCGATCGGCAACCACGGCGGCGTCGTCAACCAAATGATCGGCGACGGCTTGATGGCGATCTTCGGTGCGCCGCTGCCCTTGCAAGACCACGCCGCGTGCGCGGTCCGCGCGGCGCTGGAAATGACGGAGCTGATCGAGCTGTTCAACCAGGACCGGCAGTTCAGCGACAAGCCGACGATCGCCATCGGCGTGGGCATCGCCACCGGCGACATGGTCGCCGGCTACACGGGCACGCAGTCGCGCGCGACCTACACGTGCATCGGCGACACCGTGAACCTGGCAGCGCGGCTCGAAGCCCACACGAAAGTCGCGAAGCGCACCATCCTCATCGACGACGCCACGCGCTGCGCATTGGCTGCCGGCGTGGCGTGCGATACCTTGGAGCCGGTGCAGTTCAAGGGCAAGGCGGCAGCGGTCGAAGTGTTCGCCGTGGGGGCGGGGTAAGGGTCAAGGGTCGATCGCGGACTGGCGCTCGGGTGTCGAGCGAACGATTGCCGGCCGGTGTCAGGCCTTGTCCAATGGCAACACCAGGTTGACGACACCGCTCTCATCGGGCTTGGTCGCGTCCACCGCGAAACCGAAGTGTTGCGTCAACTCGAGCATGCCGCTGTTCTCGCGCAGCACCATGCCGACCAATCGCTTCAGGCCGCGACCGCGCGCGTAGCGGACGATTTTGTCGAGCAGGAGGTGGCCCAGGCCGTGGCGCTTCATGTCGGAGCGCACGATGATGGCGAACTCGGCCTCGAGGTTGTTCGGGTCGGCGACGGCGCGCACCGCGCCTATCGTTTCACGCTGGCCGTCGGCGCGGGTGCGCTCGGCGATGAACGCCATCTCGCGCGCGTAGTCGATCTGCATGAGCCGCGCGAGTTCGCTGCGCGGCAGCTCACGCCTTGTGTAGAAGACGCGCATGCGGATGTCTTCGGGTTCGAGCTGCTGAATGAACTCGCGGTGCTGCAGTTCGTCTTCCGGACGGATCGGCCGCAGCGTGAGCGGCGCGCCTTGCCACTGAATTGTCTCCACGAGCTCGGCCGGGTAGGGCAGGATCGCGAAGTGTTCGGTGCCGGCCGGTTTTGTTGCGGCGATGCGCACGCGTGCGTCCAGGGCGATGACACCGGATTCGTCGGCGAGCAGCGGGTTGATGTCGAGCTCGGCGAGCTCGGGCAGGTCGGCGAGCATGCACGAACACGCGGTGAGCACGTCCACCACGGCAGCGAGCTCAGCCGGTGGCCGATCCCGATAGCCCGCAAGCAGCTTCGCGACGCGCGTGCGCAAGATCAGCTCGCGCGCGAGCACGTCGTTCAGCGGCGGCAGCGCGACGGCGCGGTCGCCCACGACTTCGACGGAGACGCCACCCTGGCCGAACAGCAGCACCGGGCCGAACACCGAATCGACGCTGACGCCCACGATCAGCTCTTGCGCGTGCGGGCGCTGCACGAACGATTGCACCGCCAACGCGTCGATTCGCGCCTGCGGCCTGGCGCTGCGAACCCGTTGCAGCATGCCCCGCACCGCTTCGCGCAGCTCGGCGGCGTCGCGCACGTTGAGTTGCACGCCGCCAACCTCGCTCTTGTGGGTGATTTCGGGCGAAACGATTTTCAGCGCGACGGGGTAGCCGAGCTCGTGCGCAGCGGCAAGCACAGCGTCTTCGGTCGGCGCGACGGTGAGGCTCTGCACGGTCGGAATCAGGTAGGCCTGCAGCAGCGCCTTGCACTGCGCTTCGTCGAGCCACTCCTGGCCGCGCGCGAGTGCGCCGGTCATCACGGCGCGCACCGCACTCATGTCGAACACCGGGCGCACCGGGTTCGCCGGTGGCGCTTCGAGCAGCAGCTCCTGGTTGCGCCGGTAAGTGACGAGCATGGAAAACGCACGCACCGCTTCTTCAGGCGTCGCGTAGTCGGCAATTCCTGCGTGCTGAAACGTCTCGCGTGCCTCGCTCACTGCGGCGTCGCCGAGCCAGCAGCCCATGACGCGGTCGCGCGCGGGTGCGGCCAGCGGTGCACACGCCTGCGCGATCGCCGCGCTCGCCACGATGGCGGTGGGCGCGTGCATGAAAAGCACGGCGCCGGCGCTGGGCTCTGCGAGCAGCGCCTGCAAGGCCACGGTGTAGCGCTCGACGGGCGCGTCGCCGATGATGTCGATCGGATTCGCGTGCGACCACGTGGCGGGCAGTACCGCGTCGAGCGTTTGCAGCACTGCCGCGCTGGGCTCCCACAGCGCCACGCCCAGGCGTGCCGCGGCGTCGGCAGCCATCACGCCGGCGCCGCCGCCGTTCGTCAGGATCGTCAGCACCTCGCTGCGATTGCCGCGAAAGCGCGCGAGCGTCTGCGCGGCCATGAACAGGTCCTGCAGCGTATCGACGCGCAGCATGCCGGCGCGGCGGATCGCGGCGTCGAAAACGATGTCGGAGCCGGCGAGCGCGCCGGTGTGCGACGCCGCTGCCTTGACGCCGTTGCCGGCGCGTCCGGCCTTGACGACGATCACCGGCTTGTTGCGCGCGGCCGAGCGCGCCGCCGACATGAACTTGCGCGGCTGTTCTATCGACTCGATGTAGAGCAGGATCGCGCGCGTCGCGGCGTCGGTCGCCAGGTGGTCGAGCAGGTCGCCGAAGTCGACGTCGGCGTGTTCGCCCAGCGATACGAGGTGCGAAAAACCGATGCGCCGCGACTTGGCCCAGTCAAGCATCGCCGTCACGAGTGCTCCGGACTGCGAGACGAAGGCGAGCTCGCCGGGCAGCGCGTCGGTATGCGCAAAGCTCGCGTTCAGGCCGATCTGCGGCGTCATCAGGCCCAGGCAATTCGGCCCGAGCACGCGCAGCACGTGGTTGCGCGCGGCGTCGAGCACGGCTTGTTTTTGTGCGGCGCTCAGGCCCGCCGTCATGACGATCGCCGCGCGCGTGCCGGCCGCGCCGAGTTCGGCGATCAGGCCTGGCACGCTGGCCGGCGGCGTGCAGATGACGGCCAGGTCCGCGGGCGCGGGAAGCTCGGCGACGCGCGCGAATATGCGCACGCCGTGCAACTCGCGGTACTTCGGGTTCACGGCGTGCACCGGCCCCTTGAAGCCTGCGCCCAGCACGTTGCGCCATACCGTGGCACCCACGCTGCCGGCGCGCGCCGACGCGCCTATCACGACGATCGAGCGGGGCGTGAGAAGTCGGTCGAGGTTGCGGATGCTCATAGGGAAACGCCGGGCCGCCCCAAGTTTGCTTCACCCCCGCGGGGGGCGGGCGCGTGTGAAGGCGCGGTCAATGCATGACCAGCACCGGCATCGTACTGCGCGCCAGCACCTGTTGCGTGTGCGAGCCGAAAACCAGCCGCCCGACGGCGCCGCGGCCGTGCGTCACCATCACGATCATGTCGCATGCGTACTGCTGCGCCGCGTGCACGATGGCGCCGGCAATGTCGGTCGCGTGCAGGCAGTGGCCCTCGAAGCCGACCCCGGCGCTTTGCGCCTGCGCATCGAAGCGCTGCAGCAGGCGTTGCGCGCGTTCTGCGGCGCGTGCTTCCTCGACGCTGATCGTCGAACCCGTGGGCAAGGGCACCGGCGCCTGCGCGATGAAGCCGACGATGGCCGCACCGAGCTGCGCCGCCAGCGCCAGACTCGTCTCGATGGCACGCGGCATGAGTTCGGCGCCGTCGATCGGCACGAGCAGGCGCTTGAACGTCGGGGACGTGGTTGCACACATGGGGTACAGCGTAGCCGGCCCCGCCGCGTGGGCCCTTGACTTGGCTCAACGCACGCGCTGCGGTGTGCTGAGTAGATCCGGCTTTGCCGGGCTACTCAGCCCCCTCGGGGGGCGGACGACGTACTCGTCGGCCTGGGGGCGCACTTTCAGCCTCTTGATTTTGCGCAACGCGCACCGAGATTGGAGGTCTAGAGTGTGTGGTGCCGGGGCTTCCGGTGCCGCGGACAGTGACCCATTGAACAGGAGTTTCAAATGAACAACGTGACCCGTTTCGAACGCGAGTTTTTCCCCGACTTCTTCCGCCGCTTCGCGCTTCCGGTGACTGCCGACTTCGAAACGCCCGGCGAAATCCGCGTCGACGTGACCGAGGAAGAAAAAGCCTATGTCGTGCGCGCTGAAATCCCTGGCGCGAAGAAAGACGACATCCGCGTGCAGATCGACGGCAACGCGGTGTCGATTCGCGCCGACGTGAAGAAGGAGCAGGAAAGCAAGGCCGGCCGCATGCTGCTCAAGGAAACCTACGCGGGCAGCAGCACGCGCGCTTTCACGCTCGCGCACGAGATCGACGACAAGGGCGCGGTGGCCAAGCTCGAGGACGGTGTGCTGACGCTGAACCTGCCCAAGCGCAGCGGCGCAGGCAGCCGGCTGTTGCCGATCGCGTGAAGTGAGCTGCGGGCCTGGGCAGGCCCCGGGTCACGGTGCGCCGGTTCGGCCGTAACATGCGCAGACTTGCACCGAGCCCGATGGAGGCTCGGTGCTTCTCAACCCGTGGAGACTGCAATGAACCGAAGCCGCGCCGTCGTCGTCCTGAGTCTTGCCCTCTGCATTGGGCTGTTGTGGGGGTGCTCCACTCCTGTGCCCCCTGCGCCGAGCGCTCCGAGTACCCCGGCGGTTCCCGACGCGCCGCCACGCACCGGCGTGCCCGATCAGTTCCAGTCACCCGCCGCGCCGTCTGCGCAAGCGCAGCCGAGCGGCACGTCGCAAGCGCAAGTCGCCTCCAGCGCCTTGCCCGAGCATCTGGACCCGAACAGCGCGCTGAATCGCGAGCGCAGCGTCTTTTTCGCTTTTGACGATTCCAATGTTGCCTCTGAATACATGCCGCTCGTCGAACGCCATGCCAAGTACCTGGCGACGAATGCCAGCGTGGCAGTGCGCATCGAGGGGCATGCCGATGAGCGCGGCGGCCCGGAGTACAACCTCGCGCTTGGCCAGCGCCGCGCGGAAGCGGTGGCGCGCTCGCTGCGCCTGCTGGGCGTCACCGGAACCCGCGTCGAAGCGGTGAGCTACGGCGAGGAGCGGCCCAAGGCGGCAGGCCACGAGGAAGCGGCTTGGTCGCAAAACCGGCGCGCCGACATCGCTTATCCGCGTCGCTGAGCGCCGCGTCGCCTGAGTTGACACGTCGCGCGGCATGCGCCGCGTGAGACGCCGCGGCGTCGCGCGAATCGATCGATACTGCGCCGATGCCGGAGACCCGTCCGCCGAACCCGCACGCCGCGTTGTCGTCGGCCCGCGCATCGTGGGCGTGGGCGCCTCGGCCGGCGGGCTCGAGGCACTGCAGAAGTTCTTCGCGAATGTGCCCCGGCAGAGCGGGCTGGCCTATGTTGTCGTTCAGCATCTGGACCCGTCTCAACCCGCGTTGCTGTCGCAACTGCTCCAGCGCGTCACGCCCATGCCGGTGCAGGAGGCGCGCGAAGGCGTATTCATTGAAGCCGATCAGGTTTACGTGATCCCGCCGAACCGTGCGCTCACGGTCGCTGCCGGGCAGCTTCACCTGGCGCCACCGATCGAGCGGCGCGGCATGCGGATGCCGATCGATGCGTTGTTCGAGTCGCTCGCGCTGGATCAGGGCGCGGCTGCCGTGGTCGTGGTGTTGTCGGGCATGGGCGCCGACGGGACGCTCGGCTCGCAGGCGGTGCGGGCGCGCGGCGGGCTGACATTGGCCCAGTCGCCCAGCAACGCCCAGTTCGACGCGATGCCGCGCAGCGCGATTGCGGCGAACTGCGTGGACATCGTCGCCGACGTGAGCGACATGCCGGCGCGCATTCTCGCGACGCGCGCCTCGCGCTCCGAAGGGGGGGCGGCGGACGCGCCCGCGCCGCGTGGGGCCGCCAGCCCGCCAGACGCCGCTGCGGCATCCAACGCGCCGGTCGCGCTGGAGGACTCGCTCGACGAATCGGCGCACGCCGGTTTGGCCGGCATCTTGCAGTTGCTGCTGGAGCAGACGCGGCAAGACTTCTCGCAATACAAACGCAGCACCTTGCTGCGCCGCATCGAACGCCGCCTGCGCGCCCATGGGCTGGAGACGACGCCCGCCTACCTGCAATTCCTGCGCGCCAATCCGCAGGAGCTCAAGCTGCTGGGCAAGGAGCTGCTGATCGGCGTGACGAGCTTTTTCCGCGACCGTGCCGAATGGCAAACCTTGGCAGAACGCGGGCTGCCGCAGCTGGTTGCCCGGTGCCTGGAAAGGGCGGCGCTGGCGCCGCCGGAGAGCGGCAGCGTGCTGCGCGCGTGGGTCGTGGGGTGTTCGACCGGCGAAGAGGCGTACACGCTGGCGATGTTGCTGCGCGAGGCGCTCGACGCGTCGGCGTCGCAGCAGGCGTGGACGATTCGCATCTTCGCCACCGACCTGAGCGCCGACGCGATCGACACCGCCCGGCGCGGCAGTTACGCGCGGGGCATCGAGGCCGACGTTTCGGCGCAGCGCCTGGAGCGCTTCTTCACGCCGCAGAACGGGAGTTACCGGGTTGCCAAGAACATCCGTGAATCGGTGGTGTTCGCGCAGCACGACGTGAACGCCGACGCCCCATTCACCAAGCTCGACATCCTGTGTTGCCGCAACCTGCTCATCTATTTGACGGCGCCGTTGCAGGCGCGCCTGATGCGCATGTTTCACTACAGCCTGACCGCCGCGGGCCTGCTGATGCTCGGAACCTCAGAAAGTGTCGGGCGCAACGCCGACCTGTTCGAGCCTCTGGATCGGCAGTTTCGAATCTTCCAGCGTCGGGATCGTCCCAGCGTTCCCGGCGAGGCCTACATTCCGACGCGCCGCACCACCCGACCCCCTGCCCACCCCAAGGAGCCCGCCGTGGCCGAGCCTGAAGTCGCCAACCCCAACTTGCAGAGCCACGCCGACCGGCTGCTTCTCGAAGAGTTTTCGCCGCCCGCGGTGCTGGTGAACCCGGCGGGCGACATTCTCTACATCCATGGTCGAACCGGGAAGTACCTCGAGCCCGCTGCGGGCAAGGCGAACTGGAACATTCATGCGATGGCGCGCGAGGGCCTGCGCGGCGCCTTGGCCGGGGCGCTGCGCGAGGCCAGCGCAAGCCGGGCGACGGTGCACCTGACGCGCCTCGTGCTGGCCGATACCCAGCCCGAGCTGCTGCTGGATTTGACGGTGCGTGAAGTGCACGAGCCCGGCGCCCTGGCCGGCACCCTGTTGATCGTGTTTCACGACCGGCCGCTCGAAGCGCCTGCGCCGCCAGGGCGCGGCAAGAGCCGGGCCTTGCGCACCGAGCTGCAAGTCGAACTCGAGCGCGCCCGCCAGGAGATGCAGGTGCTGCGCGAGGAAATGAAGGCCTCGCACGAGGAGCTTCAGGCGTCCAACGAAGAGCTGCAATCGACCAACGAAGAACTGCAATCGACGAACGAGGAGTTGACGAGTTCCAAGGAGGAGATGCAGTCGATGAACGAGGAGTTGCTCGCCGTCAACGCCGAGCTGAAGACCAAGCTCGAGGATTTGGCGCTGGCACAGAGCGACATGAAGAACTTGCTCGACAGCACGCAGATTGCGACGCTGTTCCTCGACAACCAGTTCAACGTGCGGCGCTTCACCGCCCAGGCGCGCAGCATCGTGAACTTGCGCGACACCGACATCGGCCGGCCGCTCAGCGACCTGACGACGAGCCTGGACTATCCCGATCTGCAGGCCGACGCGCGCGAGACGCTGCGCACGCTGGCGACGTGCGAAAAGCAGATCGCGTCGCACGACGGGCGCTGGTTCAGCGTGCGCATCATGCCGTACCGCAGCCTGGACGACGTGATTCGCGGCGTGGTGATCACGCTCGTCGACATCACGACGGCCAAGCAGTTGGAGGCGAAGTTGCGCGCGGCGTGAGGAGCCGGCCGCCGCGAGGCGGCGGCCTGGGGGCATCAAGCGCCGGCGGCGCCTCGAATGATCGCCAGCGCAGCGCCCAGCGGATCGATCAGCACGGCAAAGCGACCGACGTTGGGAATGTCGGTGGGCGGCACGACCTGGCTCAACGCCCCGAGCTGCGTCGCCTTCGCCGCACTCGCGTCGCAGTCGGCGACGTGCACATAGGGCAGCCACATCGGCGGCGTCTTGGCGTCGGTGCTCTGCATCAGGCCGGCGCGCATCTTGCCGTCCGCGCTCTTGAGCAGGTAGTAGCTGCCCTGCGGCCCCATGTCCATCGTGTCGTGCGTGTAGCCGAAGACTTTTTCGTAGAAGGCGAGCGCGGTCTTGGCGTCGGGCGTCCACAGCTCGTTCCAGAACCAGTCGCCCAGGGGCGTCTTCTCGACGTCGGCACGGTCGCCCTGCGCGCTCTTCCAGAGTGACACGGCAGCGCCTGTGGGGTCGGCGATCGCTGCGCCGCGGCCTACCGCAGCGAAGTCGGTCGGCGCCAGCAAGGCCTTCGCGCCGGCCTTCGTCGCGGCGGCGAAACTCTTGTCGACGTCGGCCACCGACAGGTACGACGACCAATGGCTGGGCATGCCGGGAGGCGCGCTGCGAAAGCCGCCGATGCCCTGACTGCCGTTCATGATCATGTGGTAGGTCTGATCGCCCATGGGCATGGCTTCGATGTGCCAGTTCAGCAGCGGCTGATAGAAGGCGCGCGCTTTGCCGATGTCGTTCGAGACGTGTTCGAACCAGACGAATTTTCCGGGCAAGTGGTTCATGGGAGTGGCTCCTGTGGAGTGTCAGCCGTGTTGCGGCTGGGTGGTGGTGAAGCTCGCGCGCTGGCTCATCACGCCTTGCGCGCGCCGGACGTGCGGCGTGTCAGAGAGCAGGTTCGCGCCTTCGGGGAAGGCCGCTACATACGCGAGGATGGGCGCGAGGAACAGGTCGGCGTACGACAAGGTGCTGCCGGCGAGGAAGTCGCCACTGCTCGCATACGCGCGCTCCAACGCGGCGAGTTGCGGCGCCATATCCTTCACTGCGGCGTCGATCACGCCGCGGTCGGGTTTACCGCCTTCGCCCTTGGGAAAGATGTACGGCAGCACGTAGCCCTTGATCATCGTGGGGTACAGGTAGGAGTTGACGGCGCTGACCCATTGTTCGCAACGCGTGCGCTCGGCGAGCATTGCCGGGTTCAGCGACGGGCCGTCGAAGGCCTCGTCGATGTAGCGCAGGATGGCGCTCGTCTCCCACAATTCGATCGGGCCGTCGCGCAGCGCGGGGATTCGGTTGAATGGGTGGATCGCCAGAATCTCCGGCGAACCGGGCAGGGCCGTCTGCAGCGTGTATCCGACGCCTTTTTCCGCCAGGCCCAGACGCACCGTGCGCGTGTAAGTGCTGCGCGCATCGCCCAGCAGCGTGAGGGTGGCGGCGCTGCCGCGTGCATCGAGCAAGTCGTTGAGGCGGTTGAACGTCGAGGTCCAGCCGGCGTTGTGGCCGTCGCGTGCTGCCGTGGCGGGAAAGCCGCTGTGTTTCATGCGCAACTCGGTGCCGCCGTCCTTCGCGTGGAATTCGACTTCGATCAAGGTCTCGAAGCCTGCCATCGGGCTGTCGCCCTCCCACTGCCACGTGTAGGCGAGCTGCTGCGGCCGTTGAATGCTGCGGTAGGTGCCGCCCACACAGTGGCTCGTGCCTTCGCGCGAGCGCATCTCGATGCGGTAGCGGCCGCCCTCGCGCGCGTCGACGCTGCACGCGGCGACGGTCATGCCGCGCGGGGCGTGCCAGGCGCGAAGCGTCGTTTCGGTGACGAAGGCGTCAAACACCTTTTCGCGCGGCGCGCGGATGAAACGCGATAGCTGCAGGTGGAACATTTCAGGTGCGTTCATGACGATTTCCTTTTGCTGCGACGGGGTTGAGAAGGCGTGGCGGCTTTTTTCGGCGTCACGCTGGGGGGTGGTTTCGGGCGCGGTTCGGGCTGCTCGAGCAAGTCGACGAGGCGGTCCAGGCTTTCTTCCCAGTACTGCCGGTAGCGCGCCAACCAGTCGTGCGCGGCGCGCAGCCCCGGGCCGCGCAGCCGGCAGACGCGCCATTGCGCGTTCACGACGCGCTCGATGAGACCGGCGCGCTCGAGCACGCGCAAGTGGCGCGATACCGCGGGGCCGGAAATCTGGAACGGGCGGCCCAGTTCGCCGACGTGCACTTCACCGTCGACGAGCCGCGCCAGGATGGCTCGCCGCGTCGGGTCGGCCAGGGCGGCGAAGGTCAGGTTCAGCGACTCCATGGTCTGTATTTAACGCATTCGTTAAATAAAAGTCAACCCGATCGCGCAGAAGTTGGAATTGCCGGCATCGGCGGTGCCTTTTCCGGGTTCCGGCGTTTGACGCGACGCTCACAATCTTTGCGATCACTCCGAGGGCGTTCAATGGCGCAAATCAACAATCGGGTTCAAGGCCGAGGCCTGCGTGGCAACGCGTGGGCCGGGCGCAGCTTCGGCGTGGCAGCGGCCATCGTCGCCTGCGTGGTGCACTGGGCGCCTTGCGCTGCCCAGGCGCCCGCCACGGCGGCGCAGCACTTGCGCATCGTCGGCGGGCTGGGTGCGCTGAACCAGTACACGCGCCATGAAGAGCCTTTCTGGACGCGCGAACTGGCGCGGCTGAGCGGCGGGCGCGCGAGCGCCGAAATCGTCCCGTTCGACCGGGCGGGAATTCGCGGCCAGGAGATGCTGCGCCTCGTGCAACTCGGCGCCGTGCCGTTTGGGACCTCGTTGCTCAACCTGAGCGCGGCACACGACGCTGAATTCGGTGCGCTCGATCTGGCCGGGCTGAACCCGGATGTGCCGACCTTGCGGCGCAGTGCCGGCGCCTTCCGCGGCCACCTGGAGAAGGTGCTGCGCGAGCGCTATGGCAGCGAACTCCTGGCGCTCTACGCCTACCCGGCGCAAGTCACGTTCTGCGCCAAGCCCCTGGCGGGCTTGGCCGATCTGGCGGGGCGGCGCATCCGCGTGTCCAGCGCCACGCAGTCGGATTGGGTCGTTTCGCTCGGTGCGATACCGGTGCAGACGCCGCTGGCCGAAATCGTCGCGAACGTGCGCAACGGCAACATCGATTGCGCGATCACCGGCACCATGTCGGGCAACACGATAGGCCTGCACGAGGTCACGAGCCACATTCAGACGACGCCGGTGAACTGGGGGCTGGCGGCCTTTGTCGCCAACGGCGCAGCGTGGAGCGCTTTGCCCAAAGACATTCAGGAACTGCTGCGCCGCGAATTGCCCAAGCTGGAGCAGGCCATCTGGACTGAGGCGACGAACGAGACGAGCGAAGGCATCGCCTGCAACATTGGCGCGGCGGCGTGCGCCAGCGGCCGCAAGGGCCGCATGACCGAAGTGCGCGAGAGCGCGGCGGACGCGAATCGACGCCGTGACACTCTCGTGAAAAGCGTGCTGCCGGGTTGGCTCAAGCGCTGCGGCCCGCAATGCGCCCCGGTCTGGACCCAGACCCTGGGGCCGAGCAGCGGCATCGGATTGCCCGGACCCTGATGCCTGGCGTGGGCCCCGTGACCGGCAGCCTGCCGCCCCCGCCGGGTTTGCAGACCCGATGGCGTTTGATTCTCGCCATCTGGGGCACGGTGACCGCGTTCGTGCTCGCCGCGGCCGGCGGCGCCTTTTGGCTGACGCAACGCGCCGAGCGCGACGCGATCGTCGAGACGCAGGAACGCGTCGTCAGATTCGTCAGCGGCGCCGAGGCGGCGCTGAATCGCACCTTGATCGGGATCGATCTGTTGCTCGCCGACATGGGCGGCCTGCTCGCGCCCGCGAACCTGCCCGACGGCACGCTCGACCGCGCCACGGCGGAGCGGCTGCTGCGCGGCGTCATCAAGCGCAACCTGGAATTTCGCGACCTGGTCGTCGTCGACGCCGACGACCGGGTGCTCGCGGCAGCGGGCGAGCAGACTGAGCGGCTGGGGGTGCCACTGCCCGCGCTGTTTGCGTACAGCACGCTGACGCAGCCCGCGCCGGCGCTGGCCATCAGCGCGCCGCTGATCAACTTCGCCACGTCCGAACGTGGGCTCTACTTTGCCCGCCCGCTGCAACTCGCGCCGCGGCAGCGCGTGCTCGTGGTGGCCGAAGTGCCGCTCTCGATCATCGCGACAATCCTGGCGCAGTCGGTGCAGATTCCGGGGCTGGTGGTGACCTTGGAGCGCGACGACGGGCAGTTGCTCGCCAGCGTGCCGCCGAACGACGCGCGGCTGGGTCAGTTGCTGGCCGCGCCCCTGCCTCCTGAAGCTCTGCGCGGAGCTCCCGTGCGCGCCGCGGCGCGGCTCGATGGTGTGCCCTCAATTCTTGCGGCGCGTCCGTCGCTTTACCGCACGGTGCGAATTTCCGCCGGGATTTCGATGAATGCGGCGCTCGCCGACTGGCGCAATGACCGCAACCTGATCCTTGGCGCGGCCGCCGCATTCATCGTCATGCTTCTTGCTGCCGGCTGCGCCGCCCACTGGCAATTGGGCAGGCTCGCGCAAGCGCGGCTCGAGATCGCAAGAGCCAAAGGCATCATGGACCGCGCGCTCGCGTCGATGGCCGACGGCTTCCTGCTCTGCGACGCGCAGGACTGCGTGGTCGCGTGGAACGCGCGCTATCTTGAGATGTTCCCTTGGCTGCGTCCGGTGATAGGCGTCGGCGTGAGCTTCGAGCGCTTCGTCGACGTCGCCGCGCCGGCGATCGTGCCCGACGACCTTGTCAAGCGCCAGGCCTGGCGCGAGCGGCGGCTCGAGATACATCGCAGCGGCGACGGCATGTTCGAACAGGAGCTCAGCGACGGCAGCGTCATCCACACCGTCGAGCGCCGCACACCCGACGGCGGCGTGGTCAGTGTGATGCGCGACATCACGAAGGCCGAACGCGAACTGGCGCGCGCCAAGACCGCCGCCGAAGCGTCGAACCACGCCAAATCGCAATTCCTCGCGGCGATGAGCCACGAAATCCGCACGCCGCTGAACGGCGTGCTGGGAATGAACAGCCTGCTGCTCAAGACCGAGCTGACCGACGAGCAGCGAAGCTACGCGCGCACGATTCGCAGCTCGGGCAAAGCGCTGCTGACGCTGATCAACGACATCCTTGACTTGTCCAAAGTCGAGGCCGGCAAGCTCGAGCTGGTGACGGGCGAATTCGATCCGCGCCGGCTCGTGGAAGAGGTCGCGGCGTCGGTGGCCACACGCGCCCAGGAAAAACGCCTCAGCTTCAACGTGCAGTTCCAGAGCGGGCTGCCCGCGGTGCTGCAGGGAGACGAAGGGCGCCTGCGCCAGGTGCTTTTCAATCTGATCGGCAATGCCGTCAAGTTCACCGAGCGCGGGTCCGTGAGCGTCGACGTCGCGCATCGGATGCTGGAAAACGGCTCCGTGGAACTCGACGTGGCGGTGCGCGACACGGGAATCGGCATCGCGGCGGACGTCTTGCCCACGCTGTTCCAGCGCTTCATCCAGGCCGACAGCGGCATCGCGCGACGCTATGGCGGCAGCGGCCTGGGCCTGGCGATCAGCCGTGGCCTGGTCGACCTGATGGGCGGGCGCATCGATGTCGAGACGGAAGTGGGCCGGGGCAGCACGTTCCGCGTCACCGTGGCGTTGCGCCGCGGCCACTCGGCGCGCCTCGTCGTTGCCGACACCCAGTTCGACACGGGAGGCGACATGGTCGGTGGCCTGCGCATCCTGGTCGCCGAAGACAACGAAGTGAACCAGCTCGTCATCCGCGCGATGCTCGAGCAACAGGGTCACCACTGCGAAGTCGCGTGCGACGGCATCGAAGCGGTGGCGATGGTGCAAGCCAATTCCTACGACCTCGTGCTCATGGACATCCAGATGCCCAACCTGGACGGCATGGCCGCGGCGCGCCGAATTCGCGCGCTGAACGACAGCGTCGCCCACATCCCAATCGTGGCGCTGACCGCCAACGCGATGGTCGAGGACCGGAAGGCCTACATCGAGGCCGGCATGGACGACCATGTGTCCAAGCCGGTCGAGGCGAAAGCACTCGCCCAGGCGATGGCCCGCGCCATGGCCCTTCAGCGCCAGAGCTGACGCCTGCTGCCGGACTGAGCAGCCCGGCAAGGCCGGATCGACTCAGGAGCGCAGCAACTCGTTGATGCTCGTCTTGGCGCGGGTCTGCGCGTCGACTTTCTTCACGATCACCGCGCACGCCGTGCTGTAGCTGCCGTCGGGCGAGGGCAGGGTGCCGGCGATCACCACCGAGCCTGAGGGAATTCGCCCGGTGCTGATATCGCGCGTCTCGCGGTCGAAGATTTTCGTGCTGCGGCCCAAATGCACGCCCATCGAAATGACCGCGTTCTCTTCGACGATCACGCCCTCGACGACCGACGAATTGACGCCGACGAAGCAGTTGTCTTCGATGATCGTCGGGTTCGCCTGCATCGGCTCGAGCACGCCGCCGATCTGCACGCCCATGCTCAGGTGCACGTTTTTCCCGATCTGCGCGCACGAGCCCACGCTGACCCAGCTGTCGACCATCGTTCCCGCGTCGACGTAAGCGCCGATGTTGACGAAGCTGGGCATGACGACGACGTTGGGCGCGAGATAAGCGCCGTGACGCACCATCGCCGGGGGCACCATGCGAACCCCGCTGGCGCGCATCTCGGCCTCGTCGAAGCCGGAGAACTTGGAGTCGATCTTGTCGTAGTAAGACATGCCGCCGGCGTTCATCAGTTTGCTCTCGGTCAGGCGAAACGACAGCAGCACGGCTTTTTTCACCCACTGGTTGACGCTCCACTGGCCCACGCCCAGTCGCTGCGCCACGCGCAGGCGCCCGGCGTCGAGTGCCTCCAGGACGAAGCCGACCGTGTCGTGCACGATCGTGGGATGCACTGCCGCGGGCCCAGCCTCCCAGGCGCGGTCGATGACGCTCGCGAGGTCGCGCAGCGTCATGCCGTCGATCTGGGTGCGGTCGGGGTCGGTGGCGGGGGGCAGGTGAGACTTGGACATGGCGATGGGTCTCCAATCACGGGGCGGCGCGGGTCAAGAGTGTGTGGCCTGCGGCGTTTGCAAATAAGTAAAGGTTGCTCAGACCTTGTTCGGCGCGGGGTTTAGCGGAGGGCCAGCGGGCGCGCGCAGCAGCGTCGCGCGGACCCCCGCGCCGACGATCAGCGCCATCCCGGCCAGCGCAATCCAGGTGACGCGCTCGTTGAACAAAAGCACGTCGAAGCAAAACGAGAAGCCGATTCCCAGGTACTGCAGGCTCGCATTGGCCAGCGTGCGGCCCTTCGCGTAGGCCCGCGTCAGCATCAACTGCGCCGTGGTGGCGAGCACGCCTACGCCCAGCAACACGCCGATGCCGCTCCAGCTGTGCGCGTGCCAGCCGGTCACCGTGCTCAGCGCCGCGCCACCGAGCACGCCGCCGATGGAGAAATAGAAGACGATGCGATTCTCGGTTTCGCCGGCGCGCCCCATCGCGGCGATCTGCAGGTAACCCGTGGCCGACACCATTCCCGACAGCAGACCGACCAGCCCGTACCAAAGCTGGTCTTGCTCGATCGTCGGCCGCAGCACGAGCACGACGCCTGCGAAGCCGAGCAGGGCCGCGAACACGAGCCGGCCGTCGACCTGCTTGGTGCGCAGCACCGAGGCGCCGCCGATGAGGAACAGCGCGATCCACAACGACGACGTGTAATTCAGCGTCATCGCCGTGGCCAACGGCAGTTTGCCGATCGCGTAAAACCACAGGCACAGCGCCGTCACGCCGGTCAGGCTGCGCAAGGCGTGCTTGCCCGGCACGGTGGTGCGCAGCGTGTCGCCGCGCCACAGGCTCATGGCGCCGATCATGAGGGCCCCGACGAGCCCGCGGTACATGACGATTTCGCCGCTGCCGTAGGTGGCCGAGGCGAGTTTCACGCACACGCCCATGACGGCGAACAGCAGGGTCGCGATGACGATCAACCAGGATGCCGACATGCGGGCTATTCTGCCCTCATCGTTTGACCGCGCACGTTGAAACAGGGCTCAGCGCTGCAGCCTGCGGTACTCGCTGTAGTGGCGGATCGCCTGCGTCGCATCGCCCGCTGCCTCGTGCAGCCGCGCCGCGTTGTAGTGCGCGTCGGCGAGTGTCGGCGCGATGCTCAGGCAGGCTTCATAAGCGCGCAGCGCTTGCGCAATTCGGCCCAGGTCTTCGAGTGCGACGCCCAGATTGAAGTGCAACAGCGCCTCGTTCGGGTGATGCACGAGCCCTTGGCGGTAGCACGCAGCGGCTTCTGCGGCGCGCCCGGTGTTGCCCAGCAGCACGCCCAGGTTCAAGTACGGGTCGACAAAGTCCGGCGCGAGCGCGATGGCTTCGCGGTAAGCGTGCTCGGCTTGCGCCGGCGTGTCGGCTTCGAGTGCGACGCCGCGCTCGAACCAGGCGTTCGCTGCGTCAGCTCCGGCCTGAGGCAGTGCCGGCAGGAACTGCACGCTGCCTTGCGCCGGCTTGACTTCGAAGTCGATGAGCAACTGCCCGGAGTCGGCGGCCCATTGGTGCTCGCCCTGGCGCACTGCGACGTCGCCACCCACCGCGCTGATGCGCAGCCCCGTCAACGGCGCCTCACTGGGCAGCTCGGCGCGCAGGCGTTGCAGCGAGCGCACGATGCGCCGCGCCGGGATGTGCGCCGCCTGCAGTGCATGCGCGGTGCGCAGCAGCACCACGTCTTGAAAGCTGAATCGGTATTCGCGCCGCTTGCCGCGCGTGGGCGTGACGAACCCGGCAGCGACGAGCCCGGTGATGACGGCGCGCGACAGGCCGAGCATCGACTCAATGCCGCTTAGCGTGTAGGTCTGCATCCGCCGGGCGGCCGGGTTCGCGCCGCGCAGCCGGCGCTACTTCTGCGCTCGCGCTTGTGCTGCAGGTTCGGCGTCGGCGACTGCCTGCGCAGGCTTGGGCGTTGCGCGTTTGGCGGCCTTGCGCTCTTTGACTTCACCCGCAGGGGCTGCTGCCGGCGTGGGTGCGGCCACCGCCTCGACAGCGCTTGCTGGCGACGCTGCCGGTCTTGCCGCAGCCTTGCGCGGCGCCAGGCTCGCGCGCAGCGCCTCGACCAGGTCGATCACCTGGGCTCCCGCAGCCGGTTCCTGGCCGTCCGTCGCCACGACTTGTTTGCCGGCGATCTTGTCGTCGATCGCCGCGAGGATGCGCCTCTTTTCTTCGTCTTGGTACGCGCTCGCGTCGTACGCGTCTGCCGAGATCTGGTCGATCAACTGCAACGCGAGTTGCAGCTCGGGCTTCTGGATCTCGGCTTTTTCGATCTCGAGGTCTTTCATCGAGCGCACTTCTTCGGCGTAAAGCAGCTGCTGCAGGATCAGCCCGCCGTCGCCGGGGCGCACCTGGACGACGTATTGCTTGCCCTTCCACGCCCAGCGCGCGAGCGCGCAGCGGCCGCTCTCGACCATCGCCGCGAGCAGCAGGCCGTAGGGCTTGGCGCCGCGCTTGTCGGGCGCGAGGTAATACGCCTTGTCGAAGTAAATCGGGTTCACTGCGGACAGCGGAATGAACGAGACGATATCGATCGTCGAGCTCGGCGCTTCTTCCATCGCCTTGAGTTCGGCGGGTGTGAACATCACGTAGCGGTCTTTCTCGAACTCGTAGCCTTTCACCATGTCGGCGCGCTCGACCGGAATGTTCTCCTTGATGCACAGGTATTGCTGCTTGACGCGCGAGCCGCACTGGTGCAGCAGGTTGAAGCTGACGCTGGTCGAGCTCTCCGTGGCGGAAAACACCTTGACCGGAATCGACACGAGACCGAAGCTCAGCGACAGCGAGGCGATGGAACGAGCAGCCATGATTCGGGCCTGACATCAAGATCGAGAGGACGCAAGATTACCGCGATTTTTGCGCCGGCGCATCTGAAAACGCGCGCGGCATGACGGATTTGTTGCGCGCGACCCGACGTGCGCCGTCGCCGCGCCCGCGATCACACGGCGGGGTCAGCTGCGCAGCGGCAGTGCGACGCCGATCGCGACGAACACGCCGCCGCACGCCTGATTGAAGCGCCGCCCGACGCGCCCGAGCCAAGGGCTGATGCGGTGCGCCATGCTCGCGATGAACGCTTCCGTGGCGATCTCGACCACGGCAAACGTGCCCGCCATCACGGCGAACTGGACGATGAGGCTGCGCGCCGGGTCGACGAACTGCGGGAGAAACGCGGCAAAGAAAAGCAGGCCCTTCGGATTCGTCAGCGCCGACAGCGCGCCTTGGCGGAACAGCGACCCGCCGGCGCGGGGTTGCGCCGAGCCGCTGACTTCAAGGCCGATCGGCGCAGCGCGCCAGACTTGAATGCCCAGCCACACGAGGTAGGCGCCACCCAGCCATTTCATGACGGTCAGCCAGACCAGCGAAGTCTGGAGCAAGGCGCCGATGCCGAACATCGACAGACCGATCGCGACGACAAAGCCAAACGCGCCGCCAAAAATCGTGAACAGCGCCTTGCGCCGGCCATGCAAGGCGCCATGCGTCAGCGCGAGCAAGCCGTTGGGCCCAGGCGACAGCGACAGCCCGGTGGCGGCCAGAAGGTAGATCAACCAAGTGTCGAGGTCCATGGGGGAGGATCAATGTCGGTGCATGCGAGTCGTCATCGTAGTCGACCGGGATTCAGTATCTTCTTCCCCGCAGTCAAGGTCTGCCGCGTCGTCCAGTAGTCGGCCCACGGATCTTCCTTCTGGAACGAAAGGTATTCGCGCGCCGTCGCCACAGTCCATTGCGCGCCGCTTTTCAAGGCATCGAGTTGCGACCACGCCACCGGCATCGACACGCCCAGCCCCGGGCGCGCGCGCGCCGAGAACGCCGCCGCCGTGGTGGCGCCGTGACCGTTGCGCAAGTAGTCGACGTAGACCCGGCCGACCCGGTTTGCCGCGCCGCTCTTGGCGACGAAGCGCGAGGGAATCGTTTTCGCCAGGTGCTGCACGACGGCCTGGGAGAACGCCTTGACCTCGTCGTAGCCCAGGCGCGGCGTGATCGGCACGACCACGTGCAAACCCTTGCCTCCGCTCGTCTTGAGCCAGCTCTGCAAACCCAGCTCGCTGAGCATCGCCCGCGTCAGCGTCGCGGCTTCCTGGACGCGCACCCAGGACACGCCTTCGCCCGGGTCGAGGTCAAACACGATTCGATCGGGCTTGTCGACCTTCGCCGCGAGCGAATTCCAGGTGTGGAATTCGATGACGTTCAGCTGCGCCGCGCTCACCAGCGCCGCGGCGTCGGGGACCTCGAGCAAAGGTGGGTGGCCGGGCCAGAGTTTGGCGTCGAGTTCGCGCAGACCGGGGATGCGCGACGCTTCGGAGAACTTCTGGAAAAACAGCTCGCCGGTCACGCCGCTGGGCCCGCGCACCAGCGTCACGGGCCGGCCCCGCAAGTGCGGCAGCATCCAGGGCGCAACGCTTTCGTAATAGCGCACCAGGTCGAGTTTGCTCAGGCCGCTGGCCGGATCGATGATGCGCTCGGCGTGCGATACCTTGATCGCGCCGACGCGGTTCGGTGCCGCAGGCGCGGCCTCGCGCACCACGTCGCGCGCTGGTTTGTCCTCGCGCAGCCCCTGGAACGACGCGTGGCGAATGTGCCCGTCGGGCGTCCAGTCGCGAAATTGCACCTCGGCGACGCACTTGGGGTCGACCCAGCGCGCGACACCCGCGGCCCGGCCCGACCAGCGGCCTGGCGTGATGGGCTTGGAAAACGGGGTCGCGCCGGACTCGAGCTGCACGAGGCGGTTGCGCAGCTTCTGCGCGGTGGCGGCGCTCCAGCCGGTGCCCACGTTGCCGGCGTATTGAAGTTGACTGTTCGCGTCGTACACGCCGAGCATCAAGCTGCCCACTTCCGTGTTGGAGCCGTCGCGATCGATGAAACCGCCGATCACGAACTCCTGGCGCAAATGGCACTTCAACTTCAACCAGCTGCTGGAGCGTTGCGAGGCGTAGGGCGAGTCGCTGCGTTTCGCGACGATCCCCTCCAAGCCCAAGGCGCGCGCCGATTCGAGAACCTGCGCCGGGTCGGCGGCAAACTCGGCGCTGAAGCGGACCGACTCTCCCGGATGCGCGCCAAGCAGTTGCCCGAGCAGGGCGCGCCGCGCGTGCAGCGGCGTCTGGCGCAAGTCGACGCCGTTCAGGAAGGGCAAGTCGAATACGAAGTAGACGATGGAACGGGTGCGCGCCGAATCGAAGGCGTTTTGCAGCGCGTTGAAGTCGGGCGTTCCCGCAGCGTTCAAGACGACGATTTCGCCGTCGAGCCAGGCGCTTTGCAAGCCCAGCGACTCGATTGACGCGGCAAGCGACGCCAGCTTGTCGGTCCAGTCGTTGCCGTTGCGCGTGAACAGCTTGGCGCTGCCGTGCTCGACGCGCGCGAGCAGACGGTAGCCGTCAAACTTGACTTCGCAAAGCCAGGTGCCGCGTGCGGGAACCTGGGTCGCAAGCGTGGCGAGCTGCGGCGCCAAGGTCGCCGGCAGTTCGGCGCGTACCGCGCCGGGGAGATCTGCCGGCTCGAGCGACGCCGGGGCATCGTTCGTGGCACTGCGCTCCAAAGGGCCGAGCGGCTTGTCGATCACGCTGTCGGGCAGCGCCGAGATCACGTCGTATTGCGCGAGCGGCCGTGCCCACGCGTCGCGCTTCTTGAACAGGATCCACGGGTCTTGCTTGTCGCCGGGCTTGGCGATTCGCACCAGCTCCCACAGGCCAGCGAGTTTTTCGCCGTGCAGCTTGAAGAGCAGTTTGCCTTGCCCGAGGCCTTGCTGTGCGTCGCCCACCGGCTCCCACGTGCCGCGGTCCCACACGATCACCGTGCCGGCGCCGTATTGTTTGGGCGGGATCGTTCCTTCGAAACCGCCGTACGCGACCGGGTGATCTTCGACGTGGATCGCAACGCGTTTTTCGTTGGGGTCCAGGCTCGGCCCCTTGGGAACTGCCCAGCTCAGCAACACGCCACCCAGCTCGAGGCGAAAGTCGTAGTGCAACCGCGTCGCCCAGTGTTTCTGGATGACGAAAGACAGCGCCTGCGCCGGCTGCGCGGGAACTGCCTTCGGCTCCGGCGTGGATTCGAAATTGCGCTTGGCGGCGTATCGCGCCAGCGGTTTGTCGGAGGGTGCGCTGCGCTGCGCCTTCGAAGCCGGCATCGCCGCTAGCGCGCCGCGGTGGGCGGCGCGCCGGCGGCGCACACCGTGTCGACCCAGTGCGTCAGCGCGTCGAGCAGATCGGCGAGCACGTCGGCGTCTTTGCGCCCGCTGCGCGCAGGCACGTGAAAGGAGTGATCTGCGTCCTCAAAAAGGCGCAATGTGGCGCGCCCGCCCAATTGCCGGGTGAGCGACTCCAGCAGGCCCAGGTCGGCGAGTTCGTCGCGAGTGCCTTGCAGGAACAGCATAGGCAAGTCCACCTGGAACAGGTGCGCACCGCGCTCGCTGCCCGGTTTGCCCGCCGGGTGCAAGGGGAACCCGAGGAAGGCGATGCCGCGCACGCCGGGCAGCGGCGCACCCGCCTGGGCCTGCGACGTCATGCGGCCGCCGAACGATTTGCCACCCGCCACGAGCGGCAACCCCGGCATGAGCCGCGCCGCCTCCGCGACGGCCGCGCGCACGGTGGCATGTGCCAGCGCCGGGGTGTCGGGGCGCTTGCTGCCGCGTTCCATGTACGGAAACTGATAGCGCAGCGTTGCGATCCCGCGTTCGACAAGACCGAGTGCGATTCCCGCCATGAAGGGGTGGGTCATTCCCGCGCCGGCGCCGTGTGCCAGCACGTAGCAAGCGCGCCGGATGGGGGTTGTGAGCCACAGCCCCGAGACGGTTTGCCCGTCGACTGGAAAGCGGACAGGCTGCTCGTTCACGAGATCGATTCCCGCCCATCCGCAGCGACCATGAGGGCGTCCATCTGTGTTCCTTTGTCAGCCGGCGCCCACCCGGGGGCTATGCTCCAGCTCGCGCGGCCTGCTGCGCGAACCAGGCCGCCGCAATCTCGCGGTGTTCCGGGATGTCGTTAAGGTATGCGTTGCGCAGCGGTTCATCGCCGATGGTCTTGGCCTTCGCCTGCAGCTCCCCATAGGTGGCATCGAGCAACTCCGCCGCGCGCGCGTCTCCGACACATGCGAGGACCTGCCAGCAACACAATTGGATCAGATAAGGCGCCTCGGTACTCGCAAACGACCCGGTCGACGCCTTGTGTTCGAGCAACCCATCGACCACGAGGCTTGCGTTCGCCAAATCACCGCGTGCCAGCGCGGCGCGTGCAAGGCCGCCACTCGCATCGAGTTGCAGCGTGCTGCCGATCGCTGCGGCGACGCTGCGGGCGCGCTCAAACGCCGAGGTGGCGGCTTCATGGTCTTGCAGCATGAGTTCGGCATCACCGAGCCTGAAAAGCGAGTATGCCTCGGATTGGCGATCGCTGATGTCAAGCGCAATCTGCAGCGCCGCTTTGGCGTGGTGCTGCGCCGAGGCTGCGTCTCCCTGGCGCAGCGCGAGCAGGGACCTGTAGTTCAGCAAATAGGCCTCGGCCCCACGGTCGCCGAGGCTGCGATGCAGCCGCCACGCCTCGTCAACGAGTCGCTCGGCTTGCGCGTGTGCGCCCAGACCGAGCCATGAATTCGCCAGGCTGAGCACGGCCATCGATTCACCTCGCCGGTCACCGACTCGCCGCGCTGCCTGAAGCTTTTGCTCGTCCAATTCGAGGGCCAGTTGAAGGTCGTCTTGCAGGACCGCGATCAACGATAGCGCGCCGAGGTGCAATGATTCGAGTTGGGCATCGCCCAGTGCGCGAGCTGCCGCGAGGCCTTCGATTCCGAGCGTCTTCCCGGTATCTGTATCGCCAAGGTACCCCAATGCGACGACCAGGCGCTGCTGGGCGCGCAAGGCCAGTGAGCGATCGCCGATTCGGGATGCCAGCGTCATGGCCTCCCGCGCAGCGACCTGCTGGGTCTGAAAGTCCGAAAGGCGCAAAGCAATGTCGCAGCGCCGCCAGGCGGCCTCGGCACGCAGCTGATCGTCGCGCAGCGCTTCGGCAAGCTCCTCGAGAGCGGCAACGTCGAGTTGCTGCTCGACGCGCAGACCCTGCAACTCGAGCGTGCGTTCGCGCGCACTGAGCAGGCGCCACCTCAGCCGCAGGCCACTGGCGCGCACAGCGTCGTTGGGCTCGTTGCCTTCGTCGATCAGAAGCAGCGCACGTGCGACGGAATTCTTGACCGACTCGTGGGCGAATCGCGATGCCGCGTTCTCCGCCGCGCGCGCAAAGAACTCGGAGGCCAGCGTCTTGTTGCCGGCGTGCTCATAGTGCTCCGCGATCGCCCCCGGAAATTCTCCCGCCGTGGACCCGACCGCCCCAGCCATCCAATCCGCCACACGGCCGTGCAACTCCCTGCGCTCACTCTTGAGTACCGTTTCGTAGGTCACCTGGTGCAGCAGTTGGTGCTTGAAGGCAAATTGGCGAGCACCCGCCGAGTCGGCGTCGGGGTGCGGAACGATCAATTCGCGTCGCGTCAGCGCGGCCAGGCTATCGATCGCACGTGCGTCCAGCGAGGCCAAAGCCTGTTCCCAGAATTGATGTCCGATCACCGACGCGTACTGCAAGGCGCGCTTTTGCGCCGGCTCCAAGCCATCCAGTCGGGCTTGCAGCACCCCGGTCAAGGTCTGGGGAATCCGCGTCGTGGTCAATCGATCGGCGTTGACGCTCCACGCTTCGGGATCGGTTCGGATCGCTCCTTCGTCGATCAGCATTTTGATCAACTCTTCCATGTAGAACGGGTTGCCTTGCGCCGTGCCGGTGATCAACTGGTGCAACGTGAGCGGAACGCCGTCGAGCTTCTTCAGCAATTCGTCGACAAGCGAACGGCTGGCGAGCGTGTCGAGGGGGCCAAGTGCGACTTGCCGGACGGCCAGGCCGGTGCTGCCGCCTCGCCGCTCGAGCAATTCGGGTCGCCCCAAGCCCAGCACAAGCATGGGTACGTCGTGATTTTCTTGCACCACGTGGTCGAGGAAGTCCAGCGAGCCTTCGTCGGCGTAGTGCAAGTCATCCAGTACCAGCACGATGGGCGTGGCATTGTTGGCCGCAATCCTGCGAAACAGTTGCGCGGCCGCATGGAAGCCGCGGTGCCGAAGTTGCCGCGTGTCGTTGCCGATGTCCTTGACGTGCGGGCTCTGCGTGAAGTCGAGTCCGATCAGGTGCCCGAGGACATGCGCGTGATGGCATCCTGTCTCAGCGCTGCCATCGGGCTCGAACAGGCGAGAGACACCCTGTTCGAACTTCCGCTTCGCGACTTCCGTACTGTCCCCTTCGGCAATCTGCAGCCGCCATGCCAGCACGTCGCGCAACAGGCCGTAGGGCTGAACGCGGGTCTGCGGGTGGGCCCGTCCCTGGAAGATGAAGAAAGTCTCAGGCCGCGCCTCGGCCCAGTTCTCGAACTCGTAGAGCAAGCGGCTCTTGCCCAGACCGGCTTCGGCGACGACGAGGACGTTGACGAGCTTGCCTTCGCGGTAGACGCGTTGGAAGGCGTCCTGCAGTTGCTCGAGCTCGGCGTCGCGCCCGATCATGCGCGTCTCGACGCCTTCGATGCCGCGCGTCGCGACGCGAAACGCGCGCGGCTTGGCGCGTTGCACGAGGTAGGTAGCGAGCGGAGCGTCCAGCCCCTTTAGCGGCAGAGGCGGCTGGGCCTCGACGTCGAACACGCCGCGCACGTGGCGATACGTGTCGTGGCTGATGCGCAAACCGCCGGCGGGAGCCGACTGCTCCATGCGCGCGGCGACGTGCACGGTGTGGCCGCGGATGTTGTGCTCGGCGTCGACCCCACCGCCGAGCAGCACCTGGCCGGTGTGCAGGCCCACGCGCACGTCAAAGCCGGTGTGGCCGTGTGCTTGCGCCAACTGCTCGGCGCTGCGCCGCCCTTCGGCAAGCAATGCCAGCCCGGCGTGCACCGCGCGTTCCGCGTCGTCTTCGCGCGCGCCCTCGGCGCCGAACGCGCCGAGCAGGCTGTCGCCCGCATATTGCAAGACCTTGCCCTGATGCGCCTGGACGATGGCCGTGCAGCGCGCCAGCACGCCGTCGATCACCGCGTGCATGTCTTCGGCGTCAAGGCGCTGCGCGAGCGCCGTGGAGCCGACGACGTCGAGGAACAGGACGGTGACTTGGCGCAGCGTCTGCTCGGGCTGCGCTGCGGCGTCGATTTCGGCGAGATTGGCGCGCAGCGCGGCCAGCGCGGTGGCCAGCGCGGCGTCGCCCAGCGTGGCGCGCTGCGCCTCGAGTGCCGCGATGGCGCTTGCAATCTGCTGCCGCTCTGACGACATGAACCGGAGGATAACAATCCGGCGCACGCTGCGGCGGGCCTTGTCCCATTCGAAGGTGAGTCGTCGGGGACGGGGTTCGCCCCTTGTCGAAAGTCAACGGACTCGCCCAGAATGGCGAGCATCATTGCACGTGAGGAGCCGACCATGACGATGAGCGACGAACTCGCCAAGCTGCAAGACCTGCATCAGCGTGGCGTGCTGAGCGACGCAGAGTTTGCGCGGGCCAAGGCCCGCGTGCTGGACGCTGCGCCCGCGGCAACCGGCGCAACCCAACCCCACCCTGCGTTGGCGGCGGTCAACGCGCTGCGCCGCAGCCGCGCCGACCGCTGGATCGCCGGCGTCTGCGGTGGCATCGCAAGCGCCACCGCGGTGGATTCGTGGGTGTGGCGGCTGCTCTTCGCCGCGCTGCTGCTGTGCGGCGGCGCCGGGCTCGTGATCTATATCCTGCTCTGGATCTTCGTTCCCAGCGATTGAGCGCGGCGATCGCTGCGCTCAGCGCAGTTGAAATGGCGCCAAGTCCAGCGTCGATCTGCCCTGGAGAACCCACTGCGCGAGCGCCTCGCCGAGCGCCGCCGAGTGTTTGAAACCGTGGCCCGAGCACGCCGACACGACGATCGCCTGTTCGACGTCGGGGTGCCTGTCAATGATGAAGCGCGACTCCGGCGCGACCGTGTACAAGCACGCGGCGGCGTGGCTGCGCTGCGGCGTGAGGCCACGCAAGCGGCCGCGCACGTGATCGGCGTACAACGCCGCGCTCTCCGATTCGCTGACCTCGCGCACCACGGCATCGGGAGTCGTGTCGACCTCGTGCTGCTGCGTTCCCAGCTTGACGCCGCCATGCGCGTCGGCCACTGGAATCCCGTAGAACGCCTGCGACGACAGTGCGCCGTGCGACCAGATGAAGATCGGAAACCGCCCCGGTGCGTAGTCCGCGGGCTCAATGGGGCGGAACCAGTGCAGCGTCTGGCGCCGCACCGTGAGCACTTGCGCGAAGCGCCCACCCGCCAGACCCGGGTTCCACGCACCGGCACTGAGCACGGCGCGCGCGGCGCAGTACGTCGTGCCAGCGCTTGTGACAGCGACGCCGGCGCCATCGGCGACGAGCGCCGTCACGGCCTGGCCGGTGACGATCGTCGCGCCTGCGCGTCGCGCCAACTCGAGCTGCGCAGCAATGCACGATTCCGGCCGCACGAAGCCGGCTTCGGCCTCGAAGCAGCCGTGTTCGTCGCCGCGGAGTAGGAACTGCGGGAAACGTTCGCCGATCGCCGCGGCGTCGAGCACCTCGTGGGCAATGCCGCACTGGCGTGCCACGTCAATCGTTCCGCTGACGAAATCGGCTTGACCGTGCAGCGCAGCGCCGCCGTCGAGCGGGCCCATCACGAGGCCGCCGCACTGCACGAGCAACTCCACGCCCAGCGCCGCTTCGATCTCGCGCCAGATCTGATGCGAGCGTTGCACGAACGGCACGTACTGCGGACCTTCACCGACCGCCAGGCGCGTGATGCGAGTCGACCCGTGGCTCGAGCCTTGGCCGTGCGGCGGATGAAAGCGGTCAATGCCCAGCACGCGTGCGCCGCGTTGGCTAAGCTGGTAAAGCGTGGCGCTGCCCATTGCGCCCAGGCCAACGATGATGGCGTCGTAATTCAGTGCGCGGCTCCCAAGACGATCGGAACTGCGACGGGTGCGCTGGCGGGCTCGCCATCCAAATGCGCAATCGCATTCGCGTAGTAAGCGACGATCTCCTGCGAATCCTGCGCGACGGAATAGAGGCCGTCCTCTTCCACGACCATGTGGCGCTGCACGAGCATGCGCAGGCCCACGCCGAAAGCGTAGTCCTGATCCTGGCGCGGGATGTACTGGTGTGCGCCGTGCGCCTGCAGGCGCGCCATGCGTTCGTGCATCGCCGCTTTCAGCTCCAGCTCCGACCAGCGCTGCTGCGGCGCGTCGGTGAACAGTGCGGCGACGAGCGAGACGGGCAACACCGGAATGACCTGGCCGATCTGTTGCATCAGCTGCTCGGCGACGCGTGTCACTTGTTGCTTGCGCTGCGCGTCGGGCAGGTCGGGGAAGCGCACGCCGTTGTCGCGGCACCAGGCGCGCATCGACAGTGGTGCGCCGAAGTTGACGCAGGCGTAGCCGAAGCGGTGCCAACTGCCGTTCAGGGCGCGCCACAACTGGCCGCCCCAAAAGCCGAAGAGGGTCTTGATCGCCTTCGCGCGCCCGGGGCGCTTGGCATCGGGGTGCAGCTTGAGCAACTGCGTGCGGTCTTCGAGCACGCGGTCGTAGTTGAGGCCCACCGGCAGGAACACCAGGTCGCGCCGGCCGTCGGCGTCACGCTCGTCGAAGCTCTTCAGCATGTAGTCGAGCAAGCCGAAGCGCGGCGTGCGCAGCTTGCCGTCGACCGTCAGGCCGCCTTCGGGAAACATCGCCTGCGTCACGCCGGCTTCGGTGGCCATCTGCACGTAGCGCTGCAGGACGACGCGGTACAGCGGGTCGCCCGAATTGCGCCGCACGAAGAACGCGCCCATCGAGCGGATCAACTGCTGCAAGCCCCAGATGCGCGCCCATTCGCCCACGGCGTACGACAGCGTCACTTTCTCAGCGGCGAGAAACGACACGAGGATGTAGTCCATGTTGCTGCGATGGTTCATCACGAACACGAGCGTCGACTTGGGCGAAATTCCGCGCAGCACGGCTTCGTCGGCAAAGCCGATGCGCACGCGGTAGAGCAGGCGCGCGATCGCGCGCGAGAGCGAATAGCCGACGCGAAAGTAGATGTAGGCGTTGAACGACGGAACGATCTCGCGCGCGTAGCGATCGATGCGCTGCGCAATTCGCGCCAGCGGCTCGCCGCTGGTGGCAGCGTGATCGGTCGCTGCGGCCTGAACCTTCGGGTCGTTGCACAGGCGGTCGATGAGCGTCAGGCGGCGCGTCAGCTTGAACGAGGGCAGCTCCATCGCGAGCGTCGAGTTCACGCGCGCGATCACGCGGTTCAGGCGCCGCCTCAGGTACCAGCGCATTCCCGGTGCGAGCAGCAATACCAGCACGCTCCAACAGGCCAGCGCGAGCATGAGCAGCAACAGCCAAAACGGTACGGCGACGGTATCGGTCATCTCGTGGGGCGGCCTGCGGCGGTTGTCGGCGATGATTGCATGGATGCGGTGTCGGTCGTGTTCGGTTCAACCCGAGGGTTTAGTAAAGGCTCCCCGCGGTGCAGGCACTTTTCGTTCATGGCATGGGGCGCTCGCCGCTGTCGGGCTGGCCGCTGCTGTGGCAGCTGCGCCGCGCGGGCTTGCGCACGCGCAGCTTCGGCTACAGCGTGAGCCTCGAGGATTTCGCGGCAATTCGGCGCCGCCTCGTCGTGCGACTTGCCGAACTGGCGGCACGCGACGCGTACATCCTGATCGGCCACTCGCTGGGGGGTGTACTGATTCGCGACGCGGTGAACGGGTTGCCCGAGGGCGTGGCGCGCCCGCAGCACGTCTTTCTGCTCGGTTCGCCGCACGCGCCGGCGCGCCTGGCGCAAGCGCTGCAAGGCAACCGGATTTATCGCACCCTGACGCGTGACTGCGGCCAACTGCTGGGCTCCAGATCGCGAATGGCGGCGATCGGTACGGTTGGCGTGCCCACGACGAGCATCGTCGGCGTGGGCGGCCCGCGCTGGAAGACGGGGCCCTGGTCCAGGTTCGGCGGCGAGCCCAACGACGGCGTGGTTGCGCTCTCGGAAGTGAGCGCGGGGTGGATTGCCGATCAGGTGGTGCTCGGCACGATTCACACTCTGTTGCCGATGAGCCCGCGCGCGGCTGCGATCATCCTCGCGCGGCTCGCGGATGCCGCAGCGCCGCCAACGGATTCGACATGAACTCCACGCCGATACTCGCACCGAAGACCCTCGTCGTGTTCTCCGACGGCACCGGCAACAGCGCCGCCAAGTTGCAGAAGACGAACGTGTGGCGTTTGTACCGCGCCCTGGATCTGGCCGTGCCGACGCCGGAGCAAACCGCCGCTGGCGAAGCGCCGCAGATCGCACTTTACGACGGCGGTGTGGGGGCGTCGGAGTTTCGCCCGCTCGCGCTGCTCGGCGGCGTGTTCGGCTACGGGTTGAAGCGCAACGTGCTCGACCTGTACAAGTTCCTGTGCCGCAACTACCGGCCGGGCGACCGGATCTATGCCTTCGGCTTCAGCCGCGGCGCGTTCACGATCCGCGTCTTGATGGGCTTCGTGCTGCGCGTGGGCTTGCTCGCGCGCAACGATGAAGCCAGCCTGCACCGCGACGCGCCGATCGCCTACCGCAGGTACCGCCGTCACTTCAAGGCGCGCAATCTCGCCGGCGTGTTTCGCTGGCTGCGCGACAAGGCCATCGAACTCTGGGGGCGGCTGATCACGGTGCGCGCGGCGCCCGAGTTTGTGCACGTCGACGCGGTTGAGTTCGTCGGCGTGTGGGATACGGTCGCGGCCTACGGCATGCCGATCGTCGAGATGACACGCGGCGTGGACCAGTGGATCTGGCCGACTTCGATGCCGAACTATGTGCTCTCGAACCGCGTCAAGCAGGCGCGCCACGCCTTGGCGCTGGACGACGAGCGCGACACTTTTCACCCCTTGCTGTGGGACGAGAGCGAGGAAGCGCCGCCGGGCGATGCGCCGCCTCGCTTGCAGCAGGTGTGGTTCGCCGGAATGCACTCCGACGTGGGCGGCGGCTACCCTGACGACAGCCTGGCCCACGTTGCGCTGGACTGGATGATGGGCGAAGCGCAGCGCTGCGGCCTGCGCTTCAAGCCCGGTGCGCGCGAACAGGTGGCGCTAGAAATGAATGCGCTGGGCCCGCTGCACGACTCGCGCAGCAGCCTGGGCATGTACTACCGCTACCAGCCGCGCCGCCTGGGCAGCCTGATCGAACCACCGGACCCCGCCACGCTGGCGATGCTGGACCCGGACCGCGCTCGCGCGCACGGGCGCCTGCGCGACGTGCTCGTGCACCCGAGCGTGCTGCAGCGGCTTCGCAGCAATGCCGGCGGCTACGCGCCGATCGCGCTGCCGCCGCGCTTCGCGGTGTGGAATCCTTCGGGTCAGGCGCACGAGGGGGTGAAGATTGCAGCCGACGTGGATCGCGTGTGGAACGACGTCTGGCGCCGGCGCGTCGCGTATTTTGCGAGCGTGATGTCGACGCTGGGGCTGTTTTCCATGGTCTGGCTGCCCGAGTCGACGTGCCGCGGGATCGGGTGCCTGCTGTCGCGCGGCATCGTCGCAGTCTGTCAGTTTGCACCGGACATGACCCAGCCCGTCGTGCGCGCCTGGGCGGCGAACCCGGGAGTGTTCGCGACATTCGTGCTTGTGTTGTTGCTCACGCGGGTCTGGAGCGCGGCGCTGCAGCGCTCGATCGCCGACACCATGGGCGCGCGCTGGCAGGCGAGTCTTGGGAACACAGCCCCGCCGAGCGCGGCTGCGGCGCGCCGCAGCGACGCTGTCATCGCGCGCCTGCGCAAGGCGCGGCTGTACCAGAAGGCGCTGCAATGGCTGAAGTGGCGGATTGCGCCGGCCGCCTTCGCTGCGCTGCTTCTGTTCGTCGCCGGTGCGGCGGCGTTCGTGCTCGCGAGCCTGGCCTTTTGATTGACACATTGCGTCGCAACCCCTTCTTGAAGGACTCGACATGACGAATCCGAAATCCAATCACTCCGTGCGTCAGCCTCTGCCGTCGCTCGTGCCGCCGTCGCCCGACGTGATGGCAATGCTCTTCATGGAATACCGGCGCAGTGGCAAGTTCAAGAAGATGTCGTTTGCGCAGTACCTGGTCTCGATCGGCTTCACGAATCCCGCCGAGGGCCTTGTTGGAATGGACGACAGCGCGCGCTTTCGCGCGGCGCCGGCCGGCCCGGAATTGATCGACGTGCCCACGCAACCGGTCGTGGGCGAAGTGCGCGTCAAAGTGCTGCTCGCCGATTTTTCCGACCGGCCCGGCACGCTGCCCGCAAAACACTATGAAGACCTGCTGTTCTCGCAAGGCGTTTACCCGAGCGGAAGCATGCGCGACTACTACGAGGAGGTGAGCCTGGGCAAGGTGAAGGTCACGGGCTCGGTGCACGGCTGGCTGCGCTTGCCCAAGCCTTATTCGCATTACACGAACGGCAATTCGGGAACAACCTGGGACGACTACCCGCGCAACGCGCCGCGCCTCGCGGAAGACGCGGTGAAGGCGGCGAAGGCGGCGGGTGTGAAATTCGAAGCCGCGCTCGACAAGTTCGACCAGGGCATCGTCACCGCCTTGATCGTCGTGCACGCCGGGCGCGGCGCCGAAGTCATGCCGCCGAATTTGCGCGGCCGCGAGATCTGGTCGCACAAGTGGCAATTGCGCAACCCGGTGAGCGTGGCGACTGGCCTGGACGCGACGATTTACCTGACGGTACCCAACGATTGCAAGGTCGGCGTGTGCGCGCACGAACTCGGGCACCTGGCGTTTCAGTGGCAAGACTTCTACGACCCGAACTACGACGAAGACGGCATGGAGTGGGACGGCTCGGGCGTCTGGGACTTGATGGCCGGCGGCTCATACAACGGCAACGGCGCACGGCCTGCGCATCCTGCCGGGTTGCACAAGCTGCAGCACGGCTGGGTCAAGCAGCGCACGCTGACCCAAAGCGGCACGCTGACGCTGCGCCCGTACACGCCGAGCTACGGGCGCGTCGCACGCATCAGGAGCCCGGCGTTCGGTGCGCAGCAATACCTGCTGCTCGAGAACCGCAAGCGCAGCGGCTTCGACTTTTCATTGCCGGGCGAAGGCCTGCTGGTGTGGCGCGTCGACGAGTCGGGCCAACAGGAAACGCCGAATACGCCGGGCTTGCTTCTGGTGCAGGCCGACGGGCGCAATGACTTGAACGACCCGAACGACTGGAACCAGGGCGACGCAGGCGACCCCTTCCCCGGCAGTGCCGGCAAGAAGACGCTGTCGGACGTGGGCGAAACGTCGACGTCGTTCCCGGGCCAACGCAGCGGCATCACGCTGCAGGCGATCACGCGCGACGCGAAGGGCGTGATCCGCCTCAAGGTGAAGATTGCCGCGCTGGCACCTCACCCGGTGAAGAAGAAGAGCCCGGCGCGGGAGAAGAAGCCGGCAGCGTCGACTCGAGCGCGCGCAGCCCGCCCAGGAAAAGGTCCGCGACGATAGGCGCCATCGCGTCGTGCGTGAGGCGCCCCGCGGGGTGCAGCCAGGTGAACATCCAGTTCATCATGCCGAACAGCAGCATCGCCAGGGGTTTGGCGAGTTCGGCAGCGTCGAGATCGGGCCGCGTCGCGGCGATGGCGCGTGCAAACGCGTCGACGATGTGGCGCTCTTTCGCGAGCACGCGTTTCCGATCCACCGCAGTGAGGAACTTGACGTCTTGCGTGAGCACGCCGTGTTCGTGGCGCGCCAGCGCGTACTCCTGGACGAAGCGCTGGATGAGTTTGCGCAGGCGCAGATCGGGGGCCAGCTGCAGCGCCTGGACTTCGGCGACCAGGGCCTCGAGGCGAGTCACATGGCCCTCGGCGATTTCGAGCAACAGGCGGTACTTGTCGTCAACGTAGTGGTACAGCAGCGCCTTGGAAATTCCGCAGGCGCGTGCCACGTCGTTCATCGTCGTTCCCGGGTAGCCCTGCGTGGCGAAGCGCTGGGCGGCGGTGCGCACGATGGTCTCGCGGTTCGGCTCGAACTGCGCCGAGCGTTGCCGCGCCATCAGCGTTGGTCGAGCGTGATCACGACTCTCGCGCTCGTCGGGTGCGACTGGCAGCACAGCACAAAGCCCTGCGCCACTTCGGCGGGACTCAGCGCGAAGTTGCGGTCCATGCGCACCTCGCCTTCGAGCAGCTTGCCTTTGCACGTCGAGCACACGCCGGCCTTGCACGCGTAGGGCACCTCCAGGCCGCAGCGTCGCGCGGCGTCGAGGATGGAGGGGTCGCTCAAGCGAAACTCGACCTGCCGCGCCAGGCCGTCGATCACGAGTGTGACTTGCGCGTGGTCGGCGTCGCGCTCTTCGACGCGGTGTTCGCTGGCGCTCGCCGGGTCGCCGAAGCGCTCGACGTGAACTTGGCTGTCGGCGACACCCGCAGTGGCCAGCGCTGCGGCGACGGCGTCAATCATTCCGGAGGGGCCGCACACGAAAGCGTGGTCGATATTGGCCGCGGGAACGAGGGTGCGCAGGAATCCGGCGATGCGCAGTTCGTCGAGCCTGCCGTTGAACAACGGCGCGTCCTGTTCCTCGCGCGAAAACACGTAGTGCGCGGCGAAGCGCGCGAGGTGGCGGTTCTTCAGCTCAGTCAGCGCGTCGCGAAACATCGTCGTCGCGATGCGCCGGTTGCCGTAGATCAGCGTGCAGCGTGACAGAGGTTCAACGGCCAGCGTCGTCTTGATGAGCGAAAGCATCGGCGTGATGCCGCTTCCCGCGGCGACGAACAGGAAGTGGCGCCGCATCCGCGGATCCAGCGCGACGTTGAAGCGCCCGAGCGGCGGCAGCACGTCGAGTTGCGCGCCGACGTGCAGGTGTTCAGTCGCCCAGATGGAAAACGCGCCTCCGGGCAGGAGGCGGATGCCGACCTTCAGTTCGAGCTCGTCGGGCGCGCTGCACAGGGAATACGAGCGCCGCAAGTCCTGCCCGTTGACGAAGGTTCGCAGCGTCAGGTACTGGCCGGCAGCAAATGCAAACGTGTCGCGCAAGGCCTCGGGCACATGCAAGCCGACGATCAACGCGTCGGCGTCGCGCTCGACGCTGCTCACGCACAGGGAATGGAAGGCCAGGCTCATCGCGTCTCGAACCCGGCCTAGATCGGCTTGAAATAGTCGAACGGCTCGCGGCACGCGAGGCAGCGGTACAGCGCCTTGCACGCTGTCGAGCCGAACTCGGAAATCCGCTCGGTGTGGGTGCTGTCGCAGCGCGGGCAGTGCAAGTCGCGCGGCCGAAATCGCAGCGGCCGGGTAGCGTCACTCGCACAGTGCGGCGGTGCGATGCCGTAGCGGCGCAGCTTCTCTGCGGCCTCGGAACTGATCCAGTCGGTCGTCCACGCCGGCGCGTACACCATCTCGATGTGCACCGCGCTCGCACCGGCGTTGAGGAGTGCGATGCGCACCGCGTCCTGAATCATTTCCGTGGCCGGGCAGCCTGAGTAAGTGGGCGTGAGGGTCACCGCGACTTCTCCACCATCGACGCGAAGCGATCGCACGATGCCCAGTTCAATCACCGAGAGCACCGGCACTTCGGGGTCGAGCACGTGCGACAGAGCCATCCAGGCGCTCGCCTCGTCGATCGCCGCAAGCGCAAGCGTCGCTGGCGTGTCGAACACGGCACTCACCACACGCCTGCCGGAAACTCGCGTGCGAGAGACTGCATCTCGGCGAGCAAAAAGCCCATGTGTTCGCTGTGCCGGCCGACCTTGCCCGTCGAGCGAAACGCCGAAGGCGCAGGCACGCTCAAACCGGCTTCGCCGAGCACGGGATGCACCGCGCTCAGCCAGGCTTCCTGCAGCGTGCTCCACGCCGGGCCCAGGCCAGAGGCAGCAGCGTGCGCGTCGACGGCGTCGTCGACAAACCACTCTGCCGTGTAAGGCCACAGGTCGACAAGCGCCGTGGCGATGCGCTCGTGCGACTGCGCCGTGCCGTCGCCCAGGCGCCGCACCCAGTCGGCGCAGTGGCGCTGGTGGTAGCGCGTTTCCTTGGCACACTTGGCGGCGATGCCACTGAGTTGCGACTTGCTCGATGTTGCGAGCGCGGGCCACAACACGCCGAGAAACGCCGACCAGAGAAATCCGCGCAACAACGTTCGCGCAAAGTCCCCGTTAGGCAGTTCGAGCATCGTCACGTTGAAAAACTCGCGTTCAATGCGCGAGTAGGCGAGCGCGTCTTCGTCGCGGCCGCGCCCTTCCATCGCGCCGGCCAAGGTGAGCAGGGCGCGCGCCTGGCCGATGTGGTCCAGCGCGATATTGGCAAGCGCAATGTCTTCCTCGAGCACCGGTGCGTGGCCGCACCACTCGCTCAGGCGCTGGCCGTGGATCAGGCTCGAGTCGGCGATGCGCAGGACGTACTGCACCGCGACCGATTGCAGTTCCGCATCCGCATCAAGTGGCCGCTGCGGAGCCGGCTTCGCCGGTCCGCCAGCGGCGCCCCCTTGAGGGGGAGCGCCGAAGGCGCTTCGGGGGTGGTTCACTTTCACATGTGGTCCAAGTCGGCCGGCAGTTTGTAGAACGTGGGGTGCCGGTACACCTTGTCGGCCGCGGGTTCGAAGTCCATGTCGCGCGTGTCGGGGTCGCTCGCGACGATCTGGTCCGAGCGCACCACCCAGATGCTTGTGCCTTCCTGGCGTCGCGTGTAGACGTCGCGCGCCATTTGCAGCGCGAGCGTTGCATCGCTCGCGTGCAAGCTGCCGCAATGTTTGTGGTCCAGGCCGCTCTTGCTGCGAACGAACACTTCCCAGAGGGGAAATTCGCCGCTAGGTGATTTCTTGTCCATGCCTCTACGCCGCCTCGGTTTGGGTAGCGTGCTTCGCCGCGTAGGCGAGCGCCGCCTCGCGCACCCAGGCGCCGTCGTCCCAGGCTTTCACGCGCGCCGCGAGCCGCTCCCTGTTGCACGGGCCGTTGCCGTTCACGACGTTCCAGAATTCCGACCAGTCGATCGCGCCGTGATCGTGCGCGCCGCGCTGTGCGTTCCACTGCAAGGCCGGATCCGGCAGCGTGACGCCGAGAATCTTCGCCTGATCGACACACGCGTCGATGAACTTCTGGCGCAGCTCGTCGTTCGAATTGCGCTTGATTCCCCAGCGCATCGACTGCTCGCTGTGGGTCGACTCCGCGTCGGGCGGGCCGAACATCATGATCGACGGCCACCACCAGCGGTTCACTGCGTCTTGCACCATCTCGCGCTGCGCCTTTGTTCCTTGCGTCATCATCGTCAGCAGGGCTTCGAAGCCCTGGCGCTGATGGAACGACTCTTCCTTGCAGACGCGCACCATCGCGCGCGCATAGGGCCCGTAGGAGCAGCGGCACAGCGGCACCTGGTTCATGATCGCCGCGCCGTCGACGAGCCAGCCTATCGTTCCCACGTCGGCCCAGGTAAGGGTGGGGTAGTTGAAGATCGAGCTGTACTTGGCGCGTCCGGTGTGCAAGGCCTCGATCAACGCATCACGAGAAACGCCCAAGGTCTCAGCCGCGGCGTAGAGGTACAGGCCGTGGCCGCCTTCGTCTTGCACCTTGGCGAGCAGAATCGCCTTGCGCTTGAGCGAGGGCGCGCGCGTGATCCAGTTGCCCTCGGGCAGCATGCCAACGATTTCGGAGTGCGCGTGCTGGCTGATCTGACGCACGAGGGTCTTGCGGTAATGCTCGGGCATCCAGTCCTTCGCTTCGATGAATTCGCCGGCGTCGATGCGCGCTTCGAAGGCGGCTTCGCGGCGCTGGTCTTCGGGTGACTTGACAGGTGCCGGCTTGCCCTTGGCTTCGCGCGCCATCGTGTCCATCGCTTGGGTGTACATATCAATTTCCTTCGTTGTCATCCCGGCGAAAGTCGGGATCCAGCGCGTCAACGAGTGGATCCCGGCTTTCGCCGGGATGACGGCTGGGGTGAGGCATCGCTTTACCTGACTCGTTTGTCGACCACGCGCCGCGCCTTGCCGACGAGCGTGCGCTCGATCGAATCGGGCGCGCCCACGTGGACTCGGGCGCTGATGCCTATCATCGTCTTGATGCGGTGCTGCAGCCACGCCGCCGCGGCGTCGCGGTCGGCGTCGATCGCGCTCGGCAAGACTTCGCAGCGCACCTCGAATTCATCGAGGTGGCCCTCGCGCGTCACGACGATCTGGTACTGGCCGGCGAGTTGGCCCTGCTCGAAAACGAGTTCTTCGATTTGTGTCGGGAACACGTTGACGCCGCGGATGATCAGCATGTCGTCGCTGCGCCCGACGATCTTGCCCATGCGGCGCATGCTGCGCGCCGTGGGCGGCAGCAGGCGCGTCAGGTCGCGCGTGCGGTAGCGAATGACTGGAAGCGCTTCCTTGGTGAGCGTCGTGAAGACGAGCTCGCCTTCCTCGCCCTCGGGCAGAACTGCGCCGCTGACCGGGTCGATGATCTCGGGGTAGAAATGGTCTTCCCAGATCACCGGCCCGTCCTTCGCTTCGATGCACTCGTTGGCGACACCCGGGCCCATGACTTCCGACAGGCCATAGATGTCGACCGCGTCGATCGCCGCATTCGCCTCGATCTCGCGGCGCATCGCCTCGGTCCACGGCTCGGCGCCGAAGATGCCGACCTTGATCGACATGTCGCGCGGCTCCAGCCCCACGCGGCGGAACTCTTCGATGATCACCTGCATGTAGCTGGGCGTGACCATGATGATGTCGGGTTTGAAGTCATTGATCAGCTGCACCTGCTTCTCGGTCTGTCCGCCCGACATCGGAATCACGGTGCAGCCCAGGCGCTCGGCGCCATAGTGCGCGCCCAGGCCCCCGGTGAACAGGCCGTAGCCGTAAGCAACGTGCACGATGTCGCCGGCGCGCCCGCCCGAGGCGCGGATCGAGCGCGCCATGAGGTGCGCCCAGGTATCGATGTCGGTCTGCGTGTAACCCACGACGGTGGGCTTGCCGGTCGTTCCCGACGACGCGTGAATCCGCACCACCTGCTCACGCGGCACGGCGAACATGCCGAACGGATAGTTGGCGCGCAAGTCGGCTTTCGCCGTGAATGGGAATTTCGCCAGGTCGGCAAGGGACTTCAAGTCGTTCGGGTGCACGCCGTGCGCATCGAATCCCTTGCGGTAGTGCGCGACGCGTTCGTAGGCTGTCGCCAAGGTCGCTTTCAGGCGTTGCAGTTGCAGCGCCTGCAACTCGTCGCGGCTCGCCTTCTCGATGGGCTCGAGGTCCGCTGCGGCGGGGTGCTTCACGGGCATGTGGGCCTCCGAAGGTGGGAATTGCGCTCGGATGCAGCGACGCTCACGTCACGTCTCGACGACGGGGCCCGTGAGCCGGTGCGAGCGGCCACGAAAGGCGGCGACGAGACGCTTGTCCTGGTTGTGCACGGCCACGTCGTAGAGGCCCGTGCGCTTACCTTGTGACACCACGACGGCGCTGGCGACGAGCGAGTCGCCGAGTTGCGCTGCGGCGAGCAACTGCACGTCAAAGCCCGCCGCCACGGCGCTCACGTTCCACGAATTGCACGCGTAGGCGAAGGCGGTGTCGGCGAGCGTCGCGATCAACCCGCCGTGGCAGATGCCGAAACCGTTGGCCATGTCGGCGCGCACCGTCATCGTCACGGACGCGGTTCCGGGGCCGACGGCGATGACCTCCATGCCCATGCTGCGCGCCGCCACGTCCTTGGCGAACATCGCGTCGCGCACGCGTTCGGCAAGCGCCTGCGCCACCGCGGCCTGATTCGACGGCGTCATCAGCGGTCCTTGAATTGTGCTGTGCGCTTGGCAAAAAACGCGCTCACGCCTTCGAGGTAGTCGGCGCTGTTGCCCATGCGGCGTTGCACGTCGGCCTCGAGGCTGAGCGCTGCGGACAAGGTCAGGTGGTCGGACTGCGCGAATGCGCGGCGCGTTTCGACGAGCGCACGCACCGGCATCACGGCAAGGCGCTGCGCCAGTGCCAGCGCATCGGCGGCGAGCGCGGCGTCGTCCACGCAGCGATAGATCAGGCCGATGCGTTGTGCTTCCTCGGCGGACAGTTTGTCGCCGAGCAGCGCCAGCGCCATCGCGTTCGCGCGGCCGACAAGGCGCGGCAACAGCCAGGTGCCGCCGGCGTCAGGAATCAGGCCGATCTTGGAAAACGCCTGGATGAACGACGCCGACCGCGCCGCAATCACCATGTCGCAGTTCAACGCCACGTTCGCCCCGGCACCGGCCGCAACGCCGTTCACTGCGGCAATCACGGGCACGGGGAATTCGTGCAGCGTCAGCACGAGCGGTTTGTAGCGCGCTTCGATCAAGGCGCCGATGTCTTTGGGCGTCGCGCCGGGAGTGAGATCGGGGGCGATGGCCGGGTCGCTCAGGTCCTGGCCGGCGCAGAAGCCCCGGCCGGCGCCGGTGAGAACGACGCAACGCACCGACCGGTCGTTCGCCGCGTCGTTGAGGGCGGTGAGCAGGGCGTCGTGCAGGTTGCCGGTGAAACTGTTCAGCGCTTGTGGCCGGTTCAGCGTCAGCGTCAGGACCGGGCCTTCGCGGCGCGTCAGCAACAGGGTGGGGTCTTCGGCCATGAGGGGCAGTTTGTCTCCGTGAAGGGGCGGCGATGCACAGACAGTTCATTCATTGACCGATCGGTCAATGAATGCAAATGTAGTGGGACTTCGCGCGAAGGACAAGCGAGAGGGCCTAGGCATTAACCCAGTGTCAGGCGTGGCCTTCACCGTGACAGCGTGTCCGTGGCCCGATGGGCCTGCCGACTCTTCGCGGTCAAACGACAGAATCTGAAATCAAATGTATCGATCGCCGTGCCGCGAGCGATATCTATGCAGAATGGCAAAGCGTGAATTGCGCCACACCTTGCGCCACAAATCGGTCAATCTCGGGTTGACGGCGGCGCCTGATCCAGCTTCGAAAGTTCTCCTGTCTTGAACCCATGCAGACCACGACGTTGCCATTTTTCATCGACCTTGTGACCCGCAGCGACGAGGCGCGCCGCGCTTTCGAGACGAACGCCAAGGTGCTCGACATCGTGGGCAACGGCCTGTCGTTGGAGCGTTATCGAAAATTCCTGCTCGAGCTCTATCACATCGTGTGGCACTTCAATCCGGTGTGCGCCGCAGCGGCAAGCCGCATTGGCGACTCGCACAAGGCGGTTCGCTATTTCCTCTACGAGCACATGCACGAAGAGAAGGGCCATGAGCAGTGGGTCATGAATGACCTGGAAGTGGTCGGCGTCACGGCGAAAGAGGCGCTCGCCTACCAGCCGTCCCGGCTCATCCTCGGATTCGTCGGCTACAACTACTGGGCGGCTGACCGCAAACACCCGCTGTCCGTCTTGGGCATGTTGTATGCGCTGGAGGTGGTTGCGTCCGTGTACGGCGGTTCGATGACGGCGGCGATCAAGGAGTCTCTCCTGCTCGAAGCCGACCGGGGGATTTCGTTCGTCAGCTCGCACGCCGAACTCGACGCGCAGCACATGGCCGAGTTGCGGGTCGTGCTCAACGGCGTGCACGACGACGACGCGAAACACGCGATCGTCGAATCGGTCTGCGTCAATTTCGATCAGTTCGCGCGAGTTCTTGAGGCCCTATGAACGACGCGTTGCGCCGGGTCATGCCCGCCGAGCTGGACCGGCCGTACCGCTACATGCGGCTCGATTGGAACCCCGAGTTCTCCATGCTCACGGCACGCATGGCGGTCAAGCCGATTCAGTGCTACAGCCTGGCTGCGTTGGCTGAATTGCAGCAAATCTATAACGACATCAGTGCCTGCCCGGGCCTCGTGCGCCACTTCGTGACGACGTCGGACGTGCCTGGCGTATTCAACTTCGGCGGCGACCTGTCGTTGTTCGTGCTGCTGGTCCGGGCGCGCGATCTCGAGTCGCTTCGACTCTACGCGCGCCGCTGCCTCGATCTCGTCTGGTGGGGGGAGAACGCTGCGAGCATCGGGGTGCATACGACGGCCCTGGTGCAAGGCGACATGCTCGGCGGCGGCCTCGAATCTGCACTCGCTCACCACACCGTCATCATGGAGCGTGGTGCCCAGGCTGGATTTCCGGAGGTCTTGTTCAACCTGTTTCCAGGGATGGGCGGTTGGAGTCTGAGCAACCGAAAGGCCGGTTTCGCCGTGGCCAACGAAATGGTGCTGTCCGGCCAGATCTACACCGCCGAGCAATTGCAACGGCGTGGGCTGGTGGAATACGTCGCGGAGAACGGTGCGGGCGAAGCGCTTCTCGACGAGTACGTTCGCGCGATGGAGCCACGCTTCCGTGGAACGATGGCGGCGCTGCAAGCCCGGCGCGTGGCAGTGCCGATTTCCTACGAGTCGCTGCAGACCATCATCGACCAATGGGCCGTGACTGCGCTCGGATTGTCGAATCGGGACTTGCGGCTCATGGAGCGCCTGGCCAGGGCGCAGGTGCGCAAGGTCGGGGGCGCAAATGACGGTGCCATCGAGGAAATCAAGCGGATGGAGCTTGACACGGCGTGGGGCGTCGAGCGCACCGGAATCAGCGAGTGGGCAACCCTCAACTGAAGACCTTGCCTGCCGGGCGCAACTGCCGAACGGTGCTCTGCGAAACCGCGGAGTTCAAAGCCAGCTGTTGAGCGTCTTGAGGAGGTGGGCTCGGGTATAGGGCTTGGCGATGTGGGCGTCCATGCCGCATTGACGGGCACGCACCGTGTCTTCGTCGAAGGCGTTCGCGGTCAAGGCGAGGATGGGGATTCTCGGCCGCCCGAGGCGCTGCTCGCGGACCCGGATCTCGCGGGTCGCTGCGTAACCATCCATCACAGGCATCTGGCAATCCATCAAGATCAGGTCGACGCGGTGCGTGGAAAGCTGTTCGAGCGCATTCGCCCCGTCGCACGCCTCGACCACCTTGAGCCCCATCGAACCCAGCATTTCGCGCGCAATGATTCGGTTCACGTCGTTGTCCTCGACGACCAGAATCGTTCCTTCCAGTTTTGTTTCGCTGTCCAGGCCGATCAGCCCGGAGTCGATGGCGTCGGGCTGGGTCGGGGATTCGTCGCATTCGAGCGTCACCTCGAACCAGAAGCACGAGCCTTCACCCTTGCTGCTGCGCACTTCGATGCGCCCACCCATCGCCTGGACGATGCTTTGGCTGATCACCAGCCCCAGGCCCGTGCCGCCGGGCCGATGCGAATGCGAGGTCTCGATCTGATGGAACGGACGAAACAAGTCTTGTTGCGCTTCAGCCGGTATCCCGACACCCGAGTCCTGCACTTCGATGCGAAGTACCGCCCACCCCGGCGGAGCCGGCCGCGCGGCGACCCTCAGGCTCACGCCGCCGCGTTCGGTGAACTTGATCGCATTGCCCACCAGGTTGAGCACGACTTGTTTGAGCCGCTGCGCGTCGCACAAGACCCATGGCGCCACGTCGTCGGCCACGCTCGAGGTCAAGCTCAGGCCTTTGCTTTCGGCGTTTCCTCGGAACAGCGTCACCACGGAGGCGAGCAGCTCGCGCGGCGAGGTGGGCGTGTTGACCAGCTCCAGCTTGCCGGCTTCGATCTTGGAGTGGTCGAGAACGTCGTTCAGGATCGACATGAGCGACGCTCCCGACGACGCGGCAGCTCTTACGAGGCGGCGTTGGGTGGCGTCCAGGGCCGAGTGTCGCAACAAGTCCAGCGCGCCAAGCACGCCGTTCATCGGCGTGCGAATTTCATGACTCATGGTCGCGAGGAACTGCGACTTGGCCAGCGTTGCGGCTTCGGCCGCTTCCTTGGCCAGCACCAACGAGGCGTTCGCCTCGTCCTTTTCGAAACCATGTCGAATCGCGCTGGCCGTCGTTTCCTTCACGGCCTGCCCCAGGCGAATCATCGACCACGCTGAAAGGCCGGCCAGGGCCGCTACTGGAAATGAACGGACCTCTTCGATCGCCAAGCTCGCAACAACCAACGATCCCAGACTCAGCAGAACCAGATACAGGAATGACCGCCCGACGAGCGACATGAACAGCGCCGCTGCCGCGGCCGAACCGATGTTGATGCCGACGCAGACGATTGCAGGCGACCCTTCAAGGTGCGGAAAGATGCCGAACGAGCAGATGGCCCAGAGCAGCCCAGCCAGGCTGGCGTTGACTTCCAGCCTGCGCGTCGCAGTCAAGATCTGCGGTTCACTGAGACTCGTGGTCTCGACAAACCGGCGAGCCAGCCGATAACGCCCGATCGCCACCGTCATTCCCACGACAGCGGCGGTCAAGGCTGCGGCGTTGGAATGGGCAGAAACGCCCAGCACGACGATGATCACGACAGCAACCAGCAAGAGCGGGATGGTTCGCTCTGCATTGACCAATGCGAGACGCAGCAACTCCCGCCGCACCGTGGCCTCGATTTTTGCGTCTCGCGTCGTTTCCGGAATCATCGCTGCGCGGAGGATAGCGCGGCTGGAAAGGGGCGAACGCCAGAGTTGGCGGGCAAAGCGTGGGCGCCGGCGCGCTCCAGCTCGCGATGTGGATGAATTGCGAACTGCTTCACGGCTCGACCGAGGGATTGCCTGGTGGCGCAGCGCGCAACTTGGCCACGTCAGCCCGGCCCGGGTCGACCTCGACGCGCCACCAGCGGGGAAGGAGCCGCAGCACTTCAGGCCGGGCGAAGCGGTCGTCGATCAGGTGCACGCTGCCCACGTCCGACACGGTGCGAATCACCCGGCCCGCCGCTTGCACCACCTTGCGCAGTCCCGGATAAAGATACGGGTAATCGAAGCCCCTGCCGAACTGCGCGTCGAGCCTGCGCCGCAGCTCCTCGTTGACCGGGTTGAACTGAGGCAACCCGAGCGTGGCGATGAAAGCGCCGATGAGGCGCGTTCCCGCGAGGTCGATTCCCTCCGCGAACGAACCACCGAGAACGGCAAAGCCGACGCCGCGGCCCCCCGCAGCAAAGTGCGCCATGAAGGCGGCGCGTTGGCTTGGGTCCATCCTGCGGCTTTGCTGCCATACGGGGATCAGCGGGAAGCTTGCTGCGAATTCTTCGACGGCGCGCTCGAGGTAGTCGAAACTGCTGAAGAACGCCAGGTAGTTGCCCGGCCGCGCGTGGAATTGCGCGGCGATCAGCTCGGCGATCGGCGCGAGCGACGCGTGTCGATGGGCATAGCGCGTCGACACGTCGCGCACGATGCGCACCTGCAGCTGCTCGGGGGTGAACGGTGCCGCCACGTCGAGCCACGCCGTGTCCTGCGGAAGACCCAGCGTGTCCGCATAAAAGTGCCACGGCGTGAGCGTTGCCGAGAACAGCACTGTCGAACGTGCCGCGGTCAGGCGTGGCGTAAGGAACGTGGCCGGCACGACGTTGCGCACGCACAGCGTCGAACCGGCAGCGCGCGCACCACGCCCTGCGGTCGAGCGATCATCGAGCGTGACGTCGAAGATCGAATGCGTGCCAAAGCTCTCAATCAGCTTCGTGAATTGCAGCGCGTCGAAGTAGAACTGAAGCAGGCCGCTGCGCTCCACGAGCAATGGGTTGTCGGCCAGATGGTCGGAGATTGCGGTCGTGGCGTCTTGCAGCGCCGCGGCCAGGGGTGCGGGCGGCGCGTCGAGCACGCGGTACGCCTCCGTTTGGTCTTTCACGACACGGCGCCAGCTGCGCTGCACGCGGTCCAGCGCCTTCTTCAGCGCGGGCGGCGCCGCGGCGCGAACCGTGCGCAGTTGCGCGAGGGTGAGGCTCGCGCTGTACATGTCGCGCGCGCGATCGACCAGGTTGTGCGCCTCGTCGACGAGCACGCCCACGCGCCACGCGTTCATCACGGTCAGGCCATGGAGCAACGCCGCAGCGTCGAAAAAGTGGTTGTAGTCGGCAACGACCACGTCGCACCAGCGCGCGGCTTCCTGGCCCAGGTAGTAGGGGCACACCGAGTGCGCTTGCGCGACTTCGCGCAAGGCCTGTTGGGTCAGCGTGCCGGCGGCCATGGCCGCGTCGCGCGCCGCCGGCAGGCGGTCGTAAAAGCCCTTCGCCAGCGGGCACGACTCGCCGTGGCAGACCTTGTCGGGGTGCTCGCACGCCTTCTCCCTCGCCACGAGTTCGATGACGCGCAGCGCAAGGGTCGGCTCACTGCGCCGGATCGTCGCTATCGCGTCGAGCGCAGGTGCGCGCCCGGTGCCCTTCGCCGTGAGAAAGAAAACCTTGTCAAGTTCCTGGCCTGGGCACGCCTTGAGCATCGCAAAAAGCGTCGCGATCGTTTTGCCGATTCCCGTGGGCGCCTGGACGAGCAGGCAGCGCCCCAGCCGCGCGGCATGGAAGACCGCTTGCGCAAGCGTGCGTTGCCCGGCGCGAAACGCTTCGTGCGCAAAGCGCAGGGTGTGCAGTGCGGCGTCGCGCCGCGCGCGATGCTGCGTCTCGAGGTCGGCCCAGGCGATGAAGCGCTCGCAGAGGGCCTCGAAAAACGCTTGCAGTTCCTGCGCCGTGCAGTGTTGCTGCAGCGGCGGGGCTTCCTGCTGCCTGCCGATGTCGAAGTAGACGAGCGCGACCGTCACCCCGGGCAACCCCAGTTGCGCGCACAGCAGCGCTGCGTACACCTTGGCCTGCGCCCAGTGCAGTTCGCGGTGGTTGGCGGGCAAGCGATCGAGGTCACCCTTGAAGGTCTTGATTTCTTCGAGCACCTGGCGCGCCGGGTCGTAACCGTCGGCGCGCCCACGCACGCTGAGGTGGCGGTATTCGCCGCTGAGCGCCAGTTCAGTGCGGTATCCCGGGCCGCGCCGCGCCGCGATGCTTTGGTGCCCGGCAATGCCCTGCTGCGCGCTCGGCGCGGGCGTGAAGCGCAGGTCCAGGTCGCCTTGCTTGGCGCAGAACTCGCACAGCGCGCGCACCGCAACGCGGTACTGCTTCATGCGCCGGGGGGTCCGTCAGGCGACGCGTCACCCGGCACGTCAGCCGCCGGGCCGCCGAGATGGGCTTGGGTGGTGTCGCGGTCGAATTGTTCGGGCGTCGATTTCGCCAGCGCCATCCACACTGCAAAGGGCAGCCTGCACGGGCAGTGGCGCGCCGGGCGCACCAGCTCGAGCGAGCCGGCTTCGATGGAGCCGCTCAAGACCCACACGCCGAAGTCCTGCGGGATCTCGTGCAACTCGGCAATCTGCGCCGGGAACACGTAATACGTCTCGCACGACAGCCACTGGTAGGACTCGCGCTTGCTTGTATGGCGAAGGTCAGACAGCAAGTCGGCCCGGCTCACCTTGACCTCGTGGACCATCGGCTGCAAGTAGCTTTCGACCGACGTGCTGCGCAGCGAAAACACGTCGGGCCTCGCGACGCGCCAGATTCTGTGGCCGGCGCTCTGCGGTGCGGCGAGCTCGGCCGTGCCGTGTCGCGCGTCATCCCAGAGAGCTGCGCTCACCTCCTGCACGACACCGTCTGCCCGCGGCGCGTCAGCGCTGACCTGGGCGCGCAACGAGAGTTCGCGCCAGACGATTCGCCCGCTCTGGGCGAGTTGCCTGGCCATGCGCTCGGCCAGGCGATCGTGGTCGCTCGATGCGCGCTGCGCTGCCTGTCTTGCGTGGGCCAGCAAGCGAATTCCCGCGTCGGTGAGGCGCAGCGTCTCGTGGCCGCTGTCGGCGACGGTCAGCGTGACCCACTTCGCAGCGAGCAGGTCGATCTCGAGCGCGTCGCGGCACGGCCAGCCGCCCGAGCGCCAGACCTTCATGAGGCGCGTCAGGTGGGCGCGGGTGGGCGTGACGACGGGTTCGATCATCTGGCTGTACAGAAACCCAGTATAGTGAACTGAATTCGACAGGCAAGGGCGACGCCGCCGATTGCCGTTCAGGCCAGCTCTTACTTCGCTTGGCGAGCCTTCGCGCGCAAGGCCAGAAAGCGGTCTGCACCCAGTACATCGGTCAACGGCCCCGGCGAATTCGGGTCCCAGGAGTGGCGCGGCCCGATCGTGATTCCGCCGTCGACGGTGAGGTGCGTGCCGGTGATGAAACCGGCTGCGTCGGAGGCAAGAAACAGCGCGGCCTCGGCGATGTCGCGCGGCTGCCCGGAGCGGCCGATCGGGTTGGCGCTGCCGCTGCGTTCGGCAATCTGCTCCGCCATCTCGCCAGCGCCCTGCGCGTCGAGTTTGAAGGCGCCGCCAAAAATTGGAGTCGCGATGAAACCGGGAACGATGGCATTGATGCGAATGCGGTGCGCGGACAACTCGGTCGCGGCCAGGCGCGTGAAGTGCAGCACCCCCGCCTTGGCCACCGAATACGCGAGCGGTGCATAGCCCGCCTGCAGAGCAGACACCGACGACGTATTGATGATCGAGCCGCCGCCGCGCCGCTTCATGTGCGGCACGGCGAATGACGCGCCCGCGGCCACCGACCGCAGCAGCAGCGCGTGCGTCGCGTCCCACGCGGCGGCGTCCCAATTTTCGACGCCTGCCAACGAGCCGCCGGCGCCGGCGTTGCTGAACAGGATGTCCACGCCACCGAACTCGAGCGCGGCAGCGTCGATGGCCTGTTTGATTTGCGGCGGTTGCGTCACGTCGCACTTTGCGAAGCGCACCACGCCGGGAAAACGCAGCTCCAAAGCGCGGCCGGCTTCCTCCTGAATATCGGCGGCGAGCACGCGCGCGCCCTCCTGCACGAACAGCTCCAGCGTCGCCAGGCCGATGCCCGACGCCGCGCCGGTGATGACAGCGACCTTACCGTTCAGTCGGGTAGACATGGGACTCGTCCTCCAGGGGTATCAGGCCTTGATGTCCGCCTTCTTGATCACCGGCGCCCACAGCTCCAGCTCGTCACGAATTCGCTTCTCGAACTCTTGCGGCGTGCTGCTGATCGGCTCGACGTTGCGCTCCACGAACAGCTTGCGCACCTCGGGGCGCGCGACGGCGCTCGCGATCGCTGCGTTCAGCTTCGCGGCAATCTCGTCGGGAATGCCGCGCGGCGCGAGCAGGCCGAACCAGACGCTGCTCGCGAAGCCGGGAACGTCTTCGGCAATCGCCGGCAGCCCGGGCAATACGTCGGTGCGCTGCGCTGTGGCCACCGCCAGGTAGCGGATGCGCCCGGCCTGCACCATCGCCGCGCCGTCCAACCCGGTGACGAAGGCCATGTGCACCTGGCCGCCGGCAAACGCCGTGACAAGCGGCGCGCCGCCGGAGTAGGGGATGTGCTGGAACTTGGTTCCGGCGCGCTCGTTGAAAAATTCGCCGGCCAGGTGCGAGCTGCCGCCGATGCCCGTGGAGCCGTAGTTCAGCGTCGTTCCTTGAAGCCGCGCCCAGGCGACGAAGTCCTTCAGCGTCTTGTGCGGGCTGTCCGCAGCGACCGCGAGAATCATCGGCACGGTGACGACGGTGGACAGCGGCCGGAAGTCCTTCAGCACGTCGTACGGCAATTTGCGCAGCAGCGACGCGGTCGCGCTCGGTCCGCTGTTGCCGAAGACCAGGGTGTAGCCATCGGGCGCGGCTTTGGCGACGATGTCGGTGCCCAGCGTGCCCCCGGCACCCGCCTTGTTGTCGACGATCACCGTCTGTCCGAGCAACTCTTGCAGAGGCTGCTGGATGGCACGCGCGAGCTGGTCCGTGGTTCCGCCCGCCGGGTAGGGAACGACGATGCGGATCGGTTTGCTGGGATAAGCTTCTTGCGCGTGGGCGGCGCCGAAGTGGCTGGCACCGAGCGCGACGACAGCGGCACCGCCAAAGGCGGCGATGCATCGGCGTGTGAAGTGACGGCGGGTGAGGGTGGGCATGCGAAGGGCTCCTGGAGGTTGCACAGTCACGTTGACGTTGAATGTTCGGGTGAGATGGCGCCGCCGGCGGCGGGGGTTTGTGGTGCGACGCGCAAGCGCAGCAAGGCATACACCTCGTCGATCGTCGGCGTCTGCAAACCCGCCAGCTCGCGCATCGCAACGATCGAGTCGAGCAGCACGCCGGTCTCCAGCGGCCGGCCGCGCTCGAAGTCTTGCAGCATCGACATCTTGTGCGCTCCGGCGTTGCGCGCCGCGGCGATGCGCTCGTCCAGCGTGATCGGCCAGCGCTGCACGCCCAGCGCTTCAGCGACAATTTCGGCTTCGCGCATCATGCGCCGGATGATTGCCACCACGTCGGGCGACGAGCTCAACCGGTCGAGCGTTGCGCCAGTCAATACCGCGAGCGGGTTCCAGCTGAGGCTGCTGATCATCTTCGCCCAGATCCAGGCGCGAATGTCGCTGACGATGGGCGCGTTCAGTCCGGCGGCGTTCATCGCGTCGGCGAGTTTTTGCACACGCGGGCTCGTGCTGCCGTCGGGTTCGCCGAGGGGAAAGCGCAGCAGCTTGCCGTCATGGTGCACGATGCCGGGCGCGATGACTTCGCTCGCGACCCAGTAGACGCAGCCGATGGCGCGCTGCGGCCCGAGGGTTTGCCACTGCGCGCCGCCGGGATCAAGGGTTTCGGCGCGGTGATTTGCGTGCGCGCCCGCAAGGCCGTGGAAGTACCAGTACGGAATTCCCGTCGTGGGCGGAACGACCGTGGTGTGCGCGCCGATCAGCGTGGTCAGGCCGGGCAGAGCCGCGGCGACCTGATGCTGCTTGAGGGCGATGAACACGACGTCTTGCTCGCCGAGCTCGGCCGCGCGGTCGGTCGCTTGAACTCGCGCCTGCACGTCGCCGGCGGGCGTTTGCAGGCGCAAGCCGTTCTCGCGAATCGCCGCCAGGTGCGCGCCGCGCGCGATCACACTGACGGTCACGCCGCCCACCTGCGCGAGCCGCGCCGCCACCAGTGCGCCGATCGCGCCGGCGCCGAAGATGCAGACCTTGATGGCGGCGCTCCCCGGTAATCAGGGGCTCAGCCGGCACACGCCACGGTCGAGAACGAGCACGTCACGCTCGAGCGCGCGCGCTCGAAAGTGCACGATGTCGCCACGACGCTGCATCTCGACGCGTACCGTGTCGCCCGGCAGACCCGGCTGGACGAAGCGCACGCCCATTTCGCGCACACGCTCGGGCTGTCCCGGCGCGAAGCTTTTAAGGATGGCACGGCACGCGCGCCCCATGTTGTTCAGCCCGTGCGAGATCGGCTGGTCGAAACCGGCGCGGCGCGCGACGGCGGGATCGGCGTGGATAGGCATCAGGTCGTTGCTCGCCAGGCGGTAAAGCAGTGCGGCGTTGCGCGGCGTCGCATAGTCTTGTTGCGCGTCAGCACGAAAGTCGACCGGCAGCGCGGGCAGGGCCTCGCTCAAGGCGCCGCCTGAGGATCCGCAGCCGCCGTCGCCGCGCAGGAACACGACCGACTGCACGCTCGCGACGTGCGCGCCGCTCGGCGCGTCGTGCAGTTCGCCGTCGACTTGCATCAGGGCGCCCCGGTCCGCGCCCTTGTCTTGCACGCCGACGATGCTGTGCGTCGCCCGCACGCTGCCCGACGCAGCAAGCGGCCGGTGCAGCGTGAAGCGCATTTCGCCGTGCACGATGCGCTCCCAGGCGATGGCGTGCGCCGGGTCGTCGTACCAGAACGGCAGCCAGCCGAGCGTCATCGCGTAGCTCGGAACGGCGCGCAATTGCGGGTCCGCTGCATGGCGCTGATAGACCTCGTAGACGTAGGGCAACTCGTCGGCGTCGAGCGGGTCGCTGCCCATGCCGAGCGCCAGGGCGTAGAGCGCAGCGTCGCGCCAGGTGTAGGTCTGCACGCGAGGCGCGAATGTGTGCGCGAGAACGGATTGAAGATTCATGGAACAGTCACCACAAGTTTGCCGAACTGCTCGCCGCGCTGCAGGCAGTCGAACGCGTCGCCGACCTGATCGAGCGTGAAGCGCCGGTCGATCACAGGGCTGATCGCACCGCGCGCGAACAGCGCGATCACCTGGCGGAACTCCTCGACGTTGCCGCCGGTGGAGCCATAGATTTCGAGTTGGCGAATGAAAATGCGTTGCAGGTCGGCGCCGGGGTTCGAGCCTGTGGTGGCGCCGCACGTCACGAGGCGCCCTCCGCGGCGCAGGCTGCGCAGCGAGTCGCCCCAGCTCTTCTCGCCGCTGCTGTCGAGCACCATGTCGACGCCTTCGCCGCCGGTCAACGCGAGCACGCGCTCGAAGACCTTTTCAGTGCGGTAGTTGACGCCGGCGCTCGCACCCATGTCCAGCGCACGCGCAAGCTTCGCATCGCTGCTCGAGGTGACGATGACCCGCGCGCCACCGAGCAGCGCGAGTTGCAGCGCGGCCACCGCGACACCGCCGCCGATGCCCGCGATCAGCACCGTCTCGCCGGGGAGCAAGGCGCGCTTGCCGAACAGCATGCGCCACGCGGTGAGGTGGGCGACCATCAAGGCGCCGGCTGCGACGAGGTCGGCGTCATCGGGCAGCGCGAAAAAACACTTCGCCGGCATCGCGATGTACTCGGCGAGCGTGCCGTGCCGGTGTTCGCCCATGATGGCAGGGCGTGTGCAAAGCGTCTGGTCGCCGGCACGGCAGTAGCGGCATTCGCCGCAAAACGCGTTCGAGAACAGGATTGCTTTCTGCCCGACTTTGACGCCGCATCCCGCAGGCGCCTCGGCGATCACTCCCGCCGCCTCCACACCCTGCACGATGGGCAAAGCATGTGTGATTCCTGCGCCGCTGTCGCGCATGTACAGGTCCACGCGGTTCAGGCCGACGGCGTGCACGCGCAGCAGCGCTTCGCCGGGCTGCGGCACGGGGCGCGGGAAGTCGCGCACCTTCAGGCCTTCTCTGCCGCGGGATTCGAGGACGGCTGCCTTCATGTGATTGCCCTGTCGCTGCCGGTGTCGGTGCGTTAGCATAGATCATTCGTACGGTAGCGAACGACCTCGACCCATGTCCACAGCACCAGAGACCGTATTGCGCATGCGCCGCCTGGAAGGCGTGGTCTGCGTCGTCACGGGTGCGGCGCGCGGCATCGGCTTGGCGATTGCCGAGCGGCTGGCTGGGGAGGGCGGCCGCGTCGCCGCCTGGGACGTGAGCGAACGCCGCCTCGGGCCGGCAGTGGCGGGCCTGCGCGAACGGGGCCTGGCCGTGCAAGGTTTTGTCTGCGACGTTGCGTCGCGCTCGGCGGTCGCCGAGACCATGGCGCGAGTCGAACTCGCGTTCGCTGCGCCGGTGGGCGTGCTGGTCAACAACGCGGTCTGGGCGCGTTTCCAGCCGCTCGCGTTGATCGACGAAGAAATCGCCGATCGCACGCTCGCCGTTGGTCTCAAGGCGCTGCTCTGGACGACGCAGGCGGCTGCGCCGCAAATGCAGCGCCGCGGCGGAGGCTCCATCGTCAACCTCGGCTCGGTCGCCGCGGCACACCCGCAGGTCGATGCCATCATCTACGCCGCGATGAAGGCCGGCGTCATCGGCCTCACGCTTGCTGCTGCGCATGAGCTGAGCGCGCAGCGAATTCGCGTCAACGCCGTCGTCCCCGGCATGGTCGGCACCGAAGCGTCCAAAGCGCAGTTCGATGCGCCCACGCTGGCTGCGCGCGAAGCGGCGATGCCGCTCGGGCGCTTCGGCGACCCGCAAGACATCGCCGCCGCGGTCGCCTTCCTCGCGAGCGACGACGCGCGTTACGTGCAGGGCACGCAGCTCGTCGTCGACGGCGGTTGGACTGTCGGCAAGAGTTGATGGCCCGCATCGACGACGATCACCCGAGGTCCACCCCATGAATCGACTCGCCGGCAAACGTTGCGTCATCACCGGCGCCGGCAGCGGCATCGGCCGCGCGAGCGCGCTGCGCTTTGCGCAAGAGGGTGCAGCGGTGCTCGTCGTCGGGCGGCGCGCCGAGAACACCGAAGAGACGGTGCAGCTGATCCGCGGCGCCGGCGGCACGGCTGCGGCGCTCGTCACCGACGCCACCGTCGAGGCGAATGTCGAAGCGATGATTGCGCGCTGCGTCGCCGAGTTCGGCGGACTCGACGTGTTCTTCGCCAACATCGCAGTCACCGGCACGAACACGCCGCTGCTCGAACAGAGTGTGGCCGAGTGGAACGAAGTGTGGAACGTGAACGTCGTCAGCTGCCTGCTCGCCGTGAAGTACGCCGGGCGGGTTATGACGCGCCAGGGCCACGGATCCATCATCCTCACGTCGTCGGCAGCTTCCTTGCGCGCCAACGCGGGGGCGATTTCCTACAGCGCGAGCAAGGCGGCAGTGAACAGCCTCGCGCAAACTGCGGCGAACGCCTTCGCCGGAACCGGCGTTCGCGTCAACGCCATCCTGCCGGGCCTCGTGGAAACGCAAATGACACGCAAGGTCTTCGAGCAGGCGCGCGAGCGCGGCGTGGAGGGGCGCATCGGCCACATGACGCCGCTCAGGCGGGCCGGCCAGCCGCATGAAATCGCCGCGATGGCGGCGTTTCTCGCAAGCGACGACGCGTCCTTCGTCACCGGTCAGCTTTACGCCGTGGACGGCGGCGTGAGCAGTTCGCACCCGTTCGGCCGGATCGCGCTTTGAATTCGCAGTGCGAGGCGCTGCCGCCTGCGCCGCCCTTGCCCGCGCCGGCGCATGACGCCGCGCACGCGCTGCAGCGGCGCGCGCTCGGCGCGTCGCTGCTGCTGGTGTTGCTGTGGGGCGCGAGCTTCACGATTCAGAAGGTCGCCTACAGCGCGCTCGGGCCAGGCGGGTTCTTGTTCGGGCGCTCGTTGCTGATGTCGGCTTGCGCGGTCGCGCTGCTGTGCTGGCGCGGCAGCCCCATCGTGCCAGACTTGAACCGCCGCGAGTGGCGCGTCTTGCTCGGCCTCACGCTGCTCGGGCCGGTGCTGCACATCGTGATCGTGACCTACGGCATCCATTGGTCGACGGCGTTTTCCACCGCGCTCATCATGGCGTGCGGGCCGGTGATCACGCTGATTCTGCTGCGCGTGGTGCGCGGCACGCCGCTGCAGCGCAATCAGGTGCTCGGTGTCGCGGTCGCGTTCGGTGGCGTGCTGCTCTTCATGAGCGACAAGCTGCTGCAATACGACTGGCGCGCGAGCATCGGCGACTTGATGCTGCTCGCCGCCGCAGTCGTGTTCTCGCTCTACACGATCTGGGTGACGCCGCTCGTCACGCGCCACGGCGGCGCCGAAGTCATGTGCTGGACGACGCTGCTCGCCGCGCCCTTGATGCTCGCCGGCTTCGCCCCCGCGGCGTGGGAAGCTCCCTACGCGAGCGTCGGCACGATGGTCTGGTTGGCCTTCGTCTGGGCGGTCGTCGCCGCGGCGTTCATGGGCTGGATTCTCTGGGCCTGGATCAACTCGGTGCGCGGCGTCGCGCGCACCGCGCCGATTCTCTACCTGGTGCCTCCCGTCGCCGGGCTGGTCGCGTGGGTCACGGTGGGCGAGAGCTTCGGCGCCCTCAAGATTGCCGGCGGCGCGCTCGCGCTCGCCGGGGTCGCTTGGGCGCAGTTTGGGCCGCGGGGTCAAGGCGCCGCGTAGCCGAGTTTCCGGTGCAAATGCCTGGACAGGCCAACCGCCCCAGCGTCGCCTACTGGTACTTCCTCAACTCCAACTTCCCGATCTGATTGCGGTGCACCTCGTCGGGCCCGTCGGCCAGGCGCAGCACGCGCGACATCGCGTACGCGTGCGCCAGCCCGAAGTCGTTGCTCGTGCCGCCGCCACCGTGCGCCTGGATCGCCCAGTCGATCACCTTGCACGCCATGTTGGGCACGGCGACCTTGATCATCGCGATCTCCGTCTTCGCGCCCTTGTTGCCCACCGTGTCCATGCGATAGGCAGCGTTCAGCGTGAGCAGCCGGGCCTGCTCGATGAGGATGCGCGACTCGGCGATGCGTTCCAGCGTCACGCCCTGCTGCGCCACCGGCTTGCCGAAGGCGACTCGCGACAGGCTGCGCCGGCACAGGCGCTCCAGCGCGCGCTCGGCCAGGCCGATCTGGCGCATGCAATGGTGGATGCGCCCGGGCCCGAGCCGCCCCTGCGCGATCTCGAAGCCACGCCCCTCGCCGAGCAACAGGTTGGACGCAGGAACTCGAACGTTCTCGAACAGCACTTCGGACGCGCGGTCGGGCATGCCGTAGAAGCCGAACACCGGCAGGGGGCGCAGCACCTTCACGCCGGGTGCGTCCATGGGAATCAGAATCATCGACTGCTGCTTGTGGCGATCTGCGTTGTCCGGATCCGTCTTGCCCATGAAGATGACGATTCGGCAGCGCGGGTCGGTGGCGTTTGTCGTGTACCACTTGAGGCCGTTGATCACGTAGTCGTCGCCATCGCGCACGATCAACGACTCGATGTTGGTCGCGTCGCTGGACGCCACGGCAGGCTCCGTCATCGCGAAGCACGAGCGGATTTCGCCTTCGAGCAGCGGCTTCAGCCAGCGCTCCTGATGCTCCGCCGTGCCGTAACGTGCCAGCACTTCCATGTTGCCGGTGTCGGGCGCCGAGCAGTTGAAGACTTCGGGCGCAAGCAGGGAGCGGCCCATGATCTCGCAGAGCGGCGCGTACTCGAGGTTCGTCAACCCCGCGCCGTGCGGCGACTCGGGCAGGAACAGATTCCACAGGCCGAGCGCGCGCGCCTTGGGTTTCAGCTCGTCGATCAGCGGCAGCACTTTCCACGGGCCCAGCGCCTCGGCCTCTTCGACGTGGCGCTTCTCGTTCGGATAGATGTGCTCCTCCATGAAGGCGCTGAGGCGACGCTGCAGGTCCTGGACTTTCGGAGTGGGGTCGAATGGCATGGCGTATTTCGGTCAGAGAGGAGTTATCTGTCGGCGGAATCTTGACGCTCTGACGCCGCTTTCGCCGCCTCGGCGTCAGCCTGGATATGCGCCACGACGTGTCTTGCCGGAACCTGCTCGCCCACACTCACGTGCAGCGCCTTGACAACGCCGGCGTGCGGCGCGGCATGGATGTGTTCCATCTTCATCGCCTCGAGCGTGATCATCGCTTGTCCGGCGCTCACCCTGTCGCCCGCGGCGACGAGCACGGCGACGACGCGCCCGTTCATCGACGCGCGCAGCTTGCCGTCGCTGCTGCCCGCGCCTTCCTGGCGCGCAGCCGCAGCGCGCGTCTGGTCTTCGATGTCGAAGGGTTGGCCACGATAGTGCAGCAGCAGGCGAGCGCCGTCGCGGCGGTAGACGGCGCTTTCCATCACGCCGTCGCAGGCGAAGCGCACGCTGTGGGCGCCGATCTCGATCAGGTCGAGCACGTGGTGACGGCCGTCGATCTCGATGTGGTAGCGGTGCTGACCCTGTTGCGTCACCGACGCGACGCGCTTCGCCGCGTCGATCTCGAAGCGCACCCCGATCGGCAAGCTGTTCGCCAGGCGGCGCCCGGCACTGCGTGGCTTGGCGCCTGCCGTCGTCTCAATCAGCAGCGGCGCCGCCAGCGCGGCAGCTCGGGCTTGGGACTGCGCGTCGCGCTGCAACAGCTCGTCGAGGTGCTCGCCGATGAACGCCGTTGTCGCTCCACCGGTTGCGAACACGGGGTGCGCCAGGCAGTGCGCGAGGAACAGCTGGTTCGTCGTCACGCCCAGCGCCACGGCGTCTTCCAGGGCGCGCTGCAACTTGCGCCGCGCCTCGTCGCGCGTCGCGCCGTGGCTGACGATCTTCGCGATCATCGAGTCGTAGTACGGCGGGACTTCGGCGCCTGAGCTCATCGCGTGTTCGACACGCACGCCCTCGGGCATGTGCCACAAGGCAAACCTGCCGCTTTGCGGCATGAACGATCGGTTCGCGTCTTCGGCACACAGGCGCACTTCGATGGCGTGGCCGCTGAACTTGACGTCGGCTTGCGCGATCGGCAGCGCCTCGCCCGCCGCCACGCGCAACTGCAGCGCCACCAGGTCCAGGCCGGTGACCGCCTCCGTCACAGGGTGCTCGACCTGGAGCCGCGTGTTCATCTCCATGAAGTAGTAGTTGCCCGCGGCGTCGAGCAGGAACTCGAGCGTGCCTGCGCCTTCGTAGGCAATCGCCTTCACCGCGGCGACGGCGGTGGCGCCCATGCGCGCGCGCAGTTCGGGCGAGACCGCGGGCGACGGCGCTTCTTCGATGAGCTTCTGGTGGCGCCGCTGCACCGAACAATCGCGTTCGCCCAGGTGAATGGCGTTGCCGTGGCGATCGGCGAAGACCTGGATCTCGATGTGGCGCGGTGCCACCAGCGCACGCTCGAGGATCACGCTGGCGTCGCCGAAGGCGTTCTTCGCTTCCGACTGCGCGCTGCGCAGTGCGTCGGCAAAGTCCCCCGCCGCGGTGACGAGGCGCATGCCGCGCCCGCCACCGCCCGCAGTCGCCTTGATCATCACCGGGTAGCCGATGCGTGCCGCCTCGTCGGCGAGGCGCTTCTCGCTTTGATCGTCGCCCTGGTAGCCGGGAATGCACGGCACGCCGGCGTGCAACATCAGCTGCTTTGCGCCGGCCTTGTTGCCCATCGCCAGAATCGCTTCGGGCGAGGGGCCGATGAAAACGAGCCCGGCGTCGCGGCAGGCGCGTGCGAAGTCGGCGTTCTCCGCGAGGAAGCCGTAGCCCGGGTGCACCGCGTCGGCGCCGGTCTGGCGCGCCGCATCGATGATTCCCGCGATGCGCAGGTACGACTGCGCGGGCAACGCATCGCCGATGCACACCGCCTGGTCGGCCTCCAGGACGTGCCGCGCAACGGCGTCCGCCGTCGAGTACACGGCAACGGTTCGGTAGCCTTGGGCACGCGCGCTGCGCATCACGCGCAGCGCGATTTCGCCGCGATTCGCGATGAGGATCTTGTTGAACGGCGTCGAAGCTGCGGTCATGGTGTCTCTGCTTTGCGCCATATCGCCAGCGAGTCTGTCAGTCAACTTGCCCTCCGACGCAACCGCTCAGGCAGCATGGAGGCGACTGTAACGCGTAGGATTTCGCCCGGGATGCCGTGGGCCGCGATCGAGCAACGCCTGAGCGGCGGCGCATCTACGGGCATTCACGCTGGCGAGATCGTACGCTAGCGTATAGGATGCGCCTGTCGCAAGGGATAGTGAAATGATCATCCAGGTGCTGAACGGGCTCGTGTACGGCGGCCTGCTGTACATCGTTGCCGTCGGCCTGGTGCTGATCTTCGGCCTGCGCCGGGTCGTCAATTTCGCGCATGGCAGCCTGTTCATGCTGGGCGCCTATGTCGGCTTCAGCGCCGCGGCGCTGGGCAATTTCTGGGTGGCGCTGCTTGCCGCCATGTTCGTGCTCGCGGTGCTCGGCGGCTTGCTCGATACCTTCGTGTTCCGGCCGCTGCAGCGCCAGGATCCGATCGTCACCGTGCTCGTCACCTTCGGCTTGCTGCTGGTGCTGGAAGACTTTGCGCAAACCGTGTGGGGCAAGGGGTATCGCACGATGCCGGTGCCGGAGTTGCTGGCGGGCTCGATCAAGATCGCCGGGCAGGACTTTCCGGTCTATCGACTCATGGTGATCGGGGTCGCCGTGAGCGTCGCCCTGGCGTTGACGGTGTGGCTGCGCTACAGCCGGATCGGCCTGTTCGTGCGCGCATCGAGCGTGGACCCGGTCACGACGGCGGTGCAGGGCGTGAACACGAATCGCGTCAGCCTCACTGTGGTTGCCATCGGCAGCGCGCTCGCCGGGCTGTCGGGAACGATTGCCGCGCCGCTGCTGGCCTTGTCGCCGGCGATGGGCGGCTACATCCTGGTCGAATCCTTCATCGTCATCGTCATCGGCGGCCTCGGCAGTTTTTCGGGCGCCTTCATCGCCGCGCTCGTGATCGGCCAGATTCACAACTTCGGCGTTGTCTACATGCCGTGGGCGGCGACGATGATTCCATTTCTGCTGATGGTGGGCGTGCTGGTGTGGCGCCCGGCCGGGTTGTCAGGCAGCCATGTCTGACACATCCCAAGTCGGTTCGGCTGCGGTCGCCGCGCCCGCGGCGCCGACGCCCCGATCGCTGCGCAACCTGGCGCTGTGGGCGCTGGGCTTCATCGTGGTGGGCCTGGTCGTGCCGCGCCTGGTGGGTTCGGTGCTGCTGATGACCTTGCTCGCGCAAGCGACGATCAGCGGCATCCTGGCGATGGCGGTGGGCACGCTGCTGCGCCTGAACGGCGTGGTCAGCTTCGGCCATGCGGCGTTTTACGGGCTGGCGATTTACATCGTTGCCCTGAGTTTGAATCGCGGGTGGATGCCAGCGGAACTCGCCATCGTGGTGGCACTGGCGGTTCCGACGCTGCTCGCGCTGTTGCTGGGCCTGGGCATCGTCAACATTCCTGGCATCGCGTTTTCGATGTTGACGCTGGCGGTTGGCCAGGCCTTGCATGAGTTCGCGATGAAGGCGCGCGAGGTGACGGGTGGCGACGACGGCATGTCGATCACGCTGCCGAGCCAACTCTTCGGCATGGGCATCGGCGTGTTTCAGCGGCCGCAGACGATGTTCATGATCTGCTGGATCATCCTGGTGCTGTTGATCCTGGCGCTCGCGCTGCTGACGCGCAGCCGCTTCGGCAGGCTCATTGAAGCGATCCGCGAAAACGAGGAACGTGCGCGCTTCATCGGCTACCGCACGCGACTGGTGCGCGCCGGCGTGTTGGCCTTGTCGGGTTTCCTCGCTGCGCTGGCCGGTGTGCTCTCCGCGCTTTACAACGCCTTCGCTTCGCCCGATTCACTGCACTGGAGCCTGTCGGGATCGGCGCTCATCATGGTCATCATCGGTGGCCCGAAGCTGCTGTGGGGCCCGGCATTCGGCGCGATCGTGTTCTTCTTTTTCAAAGACATCGCCGGCAACCTCACCGAACACTGGCCGGCCATGATCGGCCTCACGCTGATCGCTGTGACGCTGCTGCTGCCGCTGGGTATTGGCGGGGCGCTGGCGTCGCAGATCGAGCGGCTGCGCGGGCGCGCTCGCGCGCCTAAGCTTCCGGGCCGCTGACATGTACGCGATCCACGGCGAACAACTGATCCGCCGGTATGGCGGCTTTGCCGCGCTCGACGGCGTCGACATCGGCGTGGCGCCACGCGAGATTCGCGGCCTGATCGGGCCTAACGGCGCAGGCAAGTCGACCTTGATCGATGTGCTGTCGGGGCGCAACTCGAATTGGTCAGGGCGGGTCAGCTTTCACGGCCAGGACATCGGCCGCCTGAGCGTTCAGCAGCGGCGCGCGGCGGGCCTGGCGCGTTCGTTCCAGCGCACCAACATTTTTCCCGGCCTGACGGTGCTGGAGCAACTCGAAATTGCTGCGCGAAGCGCAGAGATTTCGAATGTCGATGAGGTGATGACCGAGCTCGGTCTCACGCCACTCGCGCACCGCGTCGCCGCCGACATCTCCTACGGCGACCGGCGCCGCCTGGACCTTGCGCTGGCGCTGATCGGCCGGCCGAAGGTCTTACTGCTCGACGAGCCTGCCGCCGGCCTGTCAATGGGCGAATCGCTGGCCTTGGCGGAGCACTTGAAGGACCTGGTGTCGCGCTGGAACGTGACCGTGCTGCTGGTCGAGCACGACATGGAAGTCGTGTTCAAGATCTGCGACCGCATTACCGTGCTGCACCTGGGCAAGGTGCTTGCTGAGGGAACGCCTGACGAAGTGCGCGCCAATCGTGAAGTCGTGACGGCGTATCTCGGGAGTGCGGCCGAATGACCCCGCTGCTCGAGTTCCAGCACGTCGAATCGGGTTACGGCGCGGCCAAGGTGCTGCACGGCATCAGCCTCACGGTGGGCGAATCCGAGCGTGTGGCCATCCTCGGGCGCAACGGTGTGGGCAAGACGACCTTCGTCAACACGCTGCTGGGGATTGCGCGCCTCACCGCCGGCAAGGTGTTGTTCGCGGGCCAGCATGTCGAGCCGATCCCGCACTACGCCGCGGCGCGTGCCGGCATCTCGGTGGTGCAGCAAGGGCGCGCCATCATCGCCAACTTGTCGATCCGCGAGAACCTGCTGCTCGGCGCCGCGGTGCGCCGCGCCGGGCCGTGGAATCTGCAGCGTGTGTTTGCGCTGTTTCCGATTCTGAAGGAACGCGCCGAGACGCCGGGAACGGCGCTTTCCGGCGGCCAGCAGCAGATGCTCGCGATCGGCCGGGCGCTGATGGCGAACCCGAAGTTGTTGATCCTGGACGAGCCGAGCGAAGGCCTGGCGCCGGTGATCGTCGACGAACTCAGCGCTGTGCTGTTGCAGCTCGCGACGGCAGGCACGAGCCTGCTGCTGATCGAACAAAACTACGGGCTGGTGCGGCGCGTCGCCAGCCGTTATCACGTGCTCTCCAAAGGCACCATCGTCGAGCAAGGCGAGCTCGCCGGGCTGTCGATGGAGAGCTTGAAGAAACACGTTGCCGTGTGAAGTGAACCGCCCCAACCACCTCAGGAGTCGACTCATGAAACGTTCTTCGATGACCCGCAGCGTCAGCCTCGCTGCCCTCAGCGCGGCGGCGTGCCTCGCCGCCAATCTCTCGTTCGCGCAGGGCAAGGAGCCGTTGCGGATTGGCGTGGCCACCGCGATGTCGGGCGCCTACGCGGTGCTGCATGGCGAAGTGAAGCGCTCGATCGAATTCGCTGTGGCCGAGGCGCATGCGCGCGGCGGTATCGACGGCGGTCGCAAAATCGAAGTGCGCTTTCTCGACAGCGAAGTCAAACCCGACGTCGCGCGCAAACAGGCCGAGAAGCTGGCGCTGGAGGGCTTCAACGTGCTCACCGGCACCATCTCCAGCGGCGAGATCATGGCGATCGGCCCGATGCTCGAGCGCTGGGACGCGGTGCTGGTGTCGACCTTCGCAAAGAGCAGCAAGATCACCGGCGACTCGTGCCAGACGCGACTCTTCCGCGTGAACCAGGGCGACGCGCAAGACATTGCCGTCATCAAGCCGTGGCTCGCCACGCGCAAGGAAAAGAAGTGGGCGATCCTCGCCGCCGACGTGGCCTGGGGCCGCGAGATCGGCAAGAACTTCAAGGAAGCCGCGGCCGCCGACGGCCGCACCCTGCTTTCGGAGAACTATTCGGCCTTCGGCACCAACGATTTCGCGCCCTTCATCCAGCAGCTCAAGACGGCGGCGCCCGAGGGCGTGTTCGTCGCGCTGTCGGGGCGCGACTCAATCAACTTCCTGACGCAGGCCAAACAATTCGGGCTGCTCGACCAGGTCACGATCGGCGGCGTCAGCATCAACCTGGATTCCAACATCCGCGCCGTCGGCGCCGCCGCCAAAGGCATCTGGGGCAACATGAACTACAGCCCGTCGATCGACACACCGCAGAACAAGCGTTTTGTCGAAGCCTGGCGCAAGATGTACAACGGCGACGACCCGACCGACCTTGAAGGCGAAAACTACGTCGGCATGCAAGTCATCCTGCAGGCGGTGGAGCGTGCCAAGAGCGTGAAGCCGATCGACATCGCGAAGGCCTTGCACGGCGGCACCTTCGACACCGTGTTCGGTCAGGTGACGATCCGCGCCGAAGACCATCAAATGATCCTGCCCAACTTCTTCGGCACGGTGGCAGAGAGCGGCGGCAAGCTGCGCAACACGGTGACGCTGGCGTTGTCGGCGGACAAGGCGACCCCGCCACCCGATGGCAGCTGCAAGATGGGCAAGCTTTGAGCATCGGCGGAGCATGACGGACAGCGACCTATGAACAGCATCGATCTGAGCGGGCGCACCGCCGTCATCACGGGTGGGGGCAGCGGGATTGGCCTGGCGACGGCGCGGCAGTTGCTGCGCTCGGGTGCGCGTGTCGAGCTGTGGGGGCGCAACCCCGACAAGCTTGCTGCGGCAACGCGGGAGCTGGCGGCGCTGGGGGCGGTCAGCTCGCGTGTCGTCGACGTCGCTGACCCCGAGGCGGTGCAGGTCGGCGCACGCGCCACGCTGGCTTCTCTCGGCACGGTCGACATCCTCATCAATAACGCCGGTGCGACACCCGAGATCCGGCCAATGCTCGAGCTCTCGCTCGCCGCGTGGCGCGACGATGGGCGTGACCGTCAACGCCGTCGCGCCCACCGTGTTCGACACGCCGCTTGCGCGCTGGGCGATGGCCGAGAACCCGCAGGCGATGCAAGCCGCCATCGGCCGCGCCACCTATTGACCGTCATCACTCCATTCAGGACTGCGCCATGGACTTCACCCTGCCCACGGAAATCACCGCCAAGCTCGCCGAGCTCGACGCCTTCATCGCGAAGGAGATCAAGCCGCTCGAGCGCGAGAACATGCAGTTCTTCGACCACCGGCGCGAATACGCGCGCACCGATTGGGAAGACGACGGGCGCCCGCGCGACGCGTGGCGCACCCTCATCATGGAAATGGAACGCCGCGCCGACAAGGCGGGGCACCTGCGCCTGGGTTTGCCGAAGAACTGCGGCGGCAGCGCGGCGAGCAATTTGATGATCGCCGCGGTTCGCGAACACCTCGCGGGCAAAGGCCTGGGGCTGCACAACGACTTGCAGGACGAGAGCTCCATCGTCGGCAACTTTCCCATCGTTCCGGTCATCGCCGACTACGGAACGACGCAGCAAAAGCAATACATCGAAGGCATCATCACCGGCAAGATGCACCTGAGCTTCGGCCTCACCGAGCCGGGCCACGGCAGCGACGCGACATGGCTGGACACGGTGGGCGTGCGCGCCCCCGACGGCTCGGGCGACTGGATCATCAACGGCATGAAACGCTGGAACAGCCAGGTCGCGCGCGCGCACGGGAATCTGGTGTTCGCGCGCACCTCGGGCAAGCCCGGCGACGCGAAAGGCATCACCGCGTTCATCGTCCCGACCAACGCGGAAGGCCACAAGATCCTCTACAACCACTGGACGTTCAACATGCCCAGTGACCACGCCGAAACCGAGCTGAAGAACGTGCGCGTTCCCGACAGCGCGATCCTGCACAAGGAGGGCGAGGGCCTGGTCTGCGCGCAGCGCTTCGTGCACGAAAACCGCATGCGCCAGGCGGCATCGAGCGCGGGTGCGGCGCGCTACTGCATCAGCGAGGCGGCGAAGTACGCGCGCTCGCGGGTTGCGTTCGGCGAGCCGCTGGCGAAGAAACAAGCGGTGCAGTTTCCGCTCGTCGAGCTCTATGCCGAGTGCGAGCTGGTTCGCAACTTCATCTTCAAGACGGCGTGGCAAATGGACCGGCAGAACCCGCTGGAAATCAGCGACATGGTCTCGATCTGCAATTTCCGCGCGAACCGCCTCGCGTGCGAAGCGGCAGACCGGGCGATGCAAGTGCACGGCGGCATGGGCTACAGCCGCGCGCTGCCGTTCGAGCACATCTACCGCCATCACCGCCGTTACCGCATCACGGAGGGAACCGAAGAAGTGCAGATGCGCCGCGTCGCGCAATACCTGTTCGGCTTTGGCGGCAAGAAGGCGACGTCCAGCGCCACATCGTGACGGACTCGGGCGCGGTGGCAGCGGGGCAGCGCGGTGTCGACTTCGACGTCGCGCGCCTTGACGACTACCTGCGCGCTTTGCTGGGCGGCGCGACCGGCTCGCTCGAAGTGCGGCGCACCGAGGGCGGCATGTCCAACCCCACGTACTACCTGCGCCGCGGCGAGTGGCGCGCGGTGCTGCGCAAGCAGCCTGCGGGCGAGGTGATGCCTTCGGCGCATGCCATCGACCGCGAGTTCCGCGTCCTGACCGCGCTGCGCAGTACGGACGTCCCGGTGCCCGAGCCATTGCACTACTGCACGCAGCGCGACGTGCTCGGCACGCCGTTCTATCTGATGGAGTGGCTCGAAGGCCGGATCTTCCTCGAGTACGCCGTGCCCGGCGTCACGCCGACGCACCGCGCCGCGCTGTTCGACGCGATGGCGGCGACGATGGCGGCGATCCACCGCCTGGACTTTCATGCGCTGGGCCTGGCTGACTATGGCCGCCCGGGCAATTACTTCGCACGCCAGCTCAAGCGCTGGTCGGAACAATGGGCGCTCTGGCGGCGTGGCGACGCCGACAACCCCGCGCTCGACCAGCTCGTGCAGTGGCTGAAGGCGCGCGTTCCCGACAGCGAACTCATCACGCTGTGCCACGGCGACTTGCGCATCGGCAACTTGATGTTCCATCCGAGCGAGCCGCGTGTCATCGGCGTGCTCGACTGGGAGCTCTCGACGCTCGGCCATCCGCTCGTCGACGTCGCGTTCAGCGCGCAGGCGTGGCGCATGGCGCACGACGAAAACGGTGGCCTGCTTGGGGCACCGCTCGCCGAGCTCGGGATTCCGAGCGAAGAACAATTCCTGGAGAGCTACTACCGGCGAGCCCAGTCGATAGAACGCATGACGACGTTCCACAAGGCGTTTGCCATGTTCCGCGCGTCGGTCGGCGCAGCGAGTGTGGCGAGTCGCGGTGAAGCGGGTAACGCCTTCCTGCCCGACGCAGCGCGAATTGGCCGCAAGCTGTCGCTCGCGTATGCGACGCGGGGCATGCAGTTGGTCCGCGAGTCGGCATGAGCGCCGGCCTGAAACAGCGTCATCCCGGCGAACGCCGGGATCCACTGCGCCGTGGCGGCACCCTGGCCAGCGGTGGATCCCGGCGTTCGCCGGGATGACGGAGGAGCAGGCGTGAGCACCATCATGCCCATGAGCCTGGACGAAGCGATCCGCACTCGCCGCTCGGTGCGCGGCTTTCTGCCGCAAGAAGTTCCCGATCCGCTGCTGCGCGAAGTCTTCGAGCTCGCACAATGGGCGCCATCCAATTGCAACGTCCAGCCCTGGCTGCCGCACGTTGTGTCGGGCGCGACGCTCGCGCGGTTGCGCGACGCACTGGGTGACGCAGGCGCACAAAACCAGACCATCGAACCCGACTGGCCCGCGGACGGCGTGTACCTCGGCGCTTACCGCGAGCGCCAGATCGACGCGGCGCGTGCCCTCTACGGCGCGATGGGCGTGCAGCGCCACGACACGCAGGCGCGGCGCGCCGCGTACCTGCGCAACCATGCGTTCTTCGGCGCGCCGCACGTCATGTTCGTCTTCATGCAGCGGCCGTTCGACGCGCGCGAAGCGACCGACATCGGCATGTACGCGCAAACGCTGATGCTCACGCTCGCGTCGCGCGGCATTGCGTCGTGTGCGCAAGGCGCGCTCGGCCTGTATCCGGCCATCGTGCGCCAACACCTCGACCTGCCCGATGACCATCGCCTGCTGTTCGGCATTTCATTCGGCTACGAAGACCCGGCGCATCCGGCGAACGCGGCGCGCGTGGGCCGCTTGGCGGTCGACGCGGCGCTGCGCTTCCATCGGTAAACGCGAGGCGGGCGCGTCGGGCCGAGGCAAAAAGCAGGCCGACATATGATGACTCAGGGGAGCGTTGCACCATGGTACTGACCGAAGACCAAAAGGCCTTGCAAGACAGCGCACGCCGCTTTTCGCGCGAGCGCCTGCTGCCCGACTACCAGAAGCGCGAGAAGCTCGGCGTGCTCGATCGCGGCTTGATCGCTGAGATGGGGCGACTGGGCTTGCTCGGCATGGACCTGCCCGAGGAGTACGGCGGCATGGGCCTGGACGCGGTGACGACGGGCTTGATTGCCGAAGAGCTCGCGTACGGCGACTTCAACGTCAGCGCCGTGCCGGTGGGGATTTCACTGAACGCGGCGATTCTGCTGCGTCACGCCCAGCCTGAGGTGGTGCGCGAGTGGGTGCCGCGAATGATTCGCGGCGACGCGGTCGTCGCGATTTGTCTCACCGAGCCGCGCGGTGGGTCCGACGCGGCGAACTTGCAAATGCGCGCGCGGCGCGAATCGGGCAAGGAAGGCGATGACTACATCATCAACGGCGAAAAGACCTCGATCACCTTCGCCGACCGCGCCGACGCCTACCTCATCTTCGCGCGCACCGGAACGCCCGAACAGGGCGCGAAGGGCGTCAGCGCCTTTTTCATCCCCTACGAGGGAACGAAGGGAATTTCGCGAACGCATTTTGATGACGTGGGCAGCGCCATCATCGGCCGCGGCTCGGTGTTCTTCGACGACGTGCGGGTGCCCGCGAGTCACCGCCTGGGCGACGAAGGCAAGGGCTTCACGCAGGTGATGCAGGGCTTCGACTACAGCCGTGCGCTGATCGGCCTGCAGTGCATCGGCGCGGCGCAGGCGTCGCTCGACGAAGCTTGGGCTTACGTGAAGGAGCGCGAGGCCTTCGGCCGGCCGATCGGGCAGTTTCAGGGCGTGAGCTTTCCGCTCGCCGAGGGCGAGTCGATGGTCGCCGCGGTGCGTCAGCTTTGTTATCACACGCTCGCGCTGCGCGACGCCGGGCTGCCGCACACCAAGGAAGCGGCGATGTGCAAATGGATGGGGCCGAAGACCGCGTTCGACGTCATCCACCAATGCCTGCTCACCTTCGGCCACTACGGCTGGAGCAAGGACTTGCCGCACCAGCAGCGCCTGCGCGACGTGATGGGTCTGGAAATCGGCGACGGCACGGCGCAGGTGATGAAACTCATCATCGCGCGCGAGCGCATCGGGCGGGTGGCGGTGCAGTATTGAGACCGAAGAGACCGTCATCCCGGCGAAGGCCGGGATCCACAGCGCAAATCAACTAGTGGATCCCGGCTTTCGCCGGGATGACGGATGAAACTGGAGACGCAATGCCTTACGAATCGATTTACCGCGCCGGCCTGTTCAAGGGCCAGACCGTCATCGTCACGGGCGGGGGCAGCGGCATCGGCCGCTGCACGGCGCACGAGCTTGCTTCGCTCGGCGCGCATGTCGCGCTGGTCGGGCGCACGCTCGAGAAGCTCGAGACGGTGCGCGGCGAGATTGCCGAGGACGGCGGCAGCGCGAGCGCCCACGCGTGCGACATCCGCGACGAAGCGACGGTCGGCGCGACGATTGACGCCGTGCTGCAACTGCGCGGGCGCCTCGACGGCCTCGTGAACAACGCCGGCGGCCAGTACCGCACGCCGATGAAAACCATCTCCACGAAGGGCTTCGAAGCCGTCGTGCGCAGCAACCTCACCGGCGGCTTCATCTTCATGCGCGAGGCGTACAACCGCTGGATGGAAGCCAACGGCGGCGCGATCGTCAACATCATTGCCGACATCTGGCACGGTTGGCCCGATTTTGCGCACTCGGGCGCCGCGCGCGGCGGCATGCTCACGCTCTCCGAAACCGCGGCGTGCGAGTGGGCCGCGTCGGGCGTTCGCGTGAACACGGTGGCGCCGGGCGGCATCGCGTCGAGCGGCTTCGACACCTACGCGCCCGAGGCGCAGGCGAAGATTCTGGAATTCCCGCCGACCGTGCCGCTGCAACGCTTCGGCACCGAGGCCGAAGTGTCGTCGGCGATCGTCTACCTGCTCTCGCCCGGCGCGGCCTACATCACCGGCACGTGCACGCGGGTCGACGGCGGCACGCCCAACGCACGCGGCACGTGGAAGCTGCAGCCGCACAATCGCAGCCAGCCCTTCGAAGGCTTTCACCGCGCGCGGCTGCCCGAGTTGCTGCGCAGGTCGGGTTGATCGGGGTGGGCGCGGGGTTGAGAGGAATGAGCGAGATACTTGGGGACATGAACCTGCTCGGCGACGAACCCGCCCTGACTCGCAGAATCGCGGCCTACTTGAGCCAGCAGGTGCGGCGCCGGATCACGGTGGGAACGATAAGGCGCTTCCCGGTCGGCTTTTCCTGGTTGACCTACGCCGTTCCGGTGCGTGGCCTGCACGGCGCCGAGGAGAGCGAAGAATTGATCCTGCGCCTGGGCCCGGACTTCGGCCTGTTCGCGCCCTACAGCGCCGTGCCTCAGGTTCTGGCGATGCAGTCTCTCGAAGGAAGCAGCGTGCCGCTGCCGCGCGCCTACTGGAGCAGCGACGATCCGGCCATCTTCGGCGCGCCGTTCATGTTCTGCGAAAAACTCTCGGGCGCTGCGGTCGTGCCCTGGGTTCCGGCAGGCGCGCCGCAGCTCGAGGAAGGCTACCGGCTGCGCCTGGCGGAGCAGTTCATCGACGCGCTCGCGGCCTTGCACCGCTTCGATTGGCAGACCAAACCCATTGCCGCACTCGGCGCCGGAATCGATGCCCACAACGCAGCGCTGCGCAACGTCGAGTATTGGGAGGCGCAGATCGCCCGCTGGGCGATGCGCCCGTATCCGCTGGCCGACTGGGGCGTGCGCTGGCTGAAGGCGAACGCGCCCGTCGCGCCGCACGTCGCGATCGTGCACGGCGACTACCGCACCGGCAACTTCCTCGAACGCAATGGGCGCATCACGGCGATCCTCGACTGGGAACTCGTGCACCTGGGCGATCCGCACGAAGACCTGGGCTGGGCGAGCCTGCCGATGTACATGGGCGGCAGCAAACTTATCTGTCGCCTCGCCGAGCCCGAAGCGTTCTACGCCCGTTACGCCGAAAAGTCGGGTATCGAGGTGTCGACAGTGTCGCTGCGCTACTACCAGGCGCTGTCGCTGCTGAAACTCGCCGCGACGCACATGGCCGCGGCGCGCTGTTTCGAAGAAGGCCGGATTCAGGACATGCGCATGCCCGCGATGGGCAGCCAGGTCGCAGCGTGCCTGCGGCAAATGGAAAAAGTCATCGACAAGGCCCCATGAACAACTCCTTCCCGCGCCTCATCGACGGCATGTGCGTGACGCTGCGCGCCCAAGTCCTGCCGCGCCTCACCGACGACTACGCGCGCAGCCAGGTGTTCGGCGTGATCAACTTGCTGAATACGTTCAAGGTGCGCGCCGATTGGTCGGCAGGCTTTCTTCTGGAGCAGATCCAGGCGCAACGCGAGGCGCTGCACAACGTCGCCGAGCTGCTGCGCCAAGCACCGCCGCAAATCGATGTGCCCGCCGTGCCGGCGCTGCCGACGCCCGTGGCAACCCCCGTCGCCGAGCTGCTCGCGCTGCGCGACGAGGGCAATCGCGCGATCGGCGCATGGTCGGCATGGCTCGACGCGAATCGGGCGCGCCTGCAGGAATCGCATGCCGCGCGCATCGACGAATTGCTGCGCGCAGCGATGCGCGCCGAAGTCGCAATCGAGTTGAAGAACTCGCCGCGGCCGCTGTTTGCGGAGATGTCGAGTGGGACGGAGGGGTGACGTGGTCGTCGGTGATTGCAAGTGGCCTGCCGGCCGACGACGCGCCCGATCGCGCCCGGCCCGCGCCGAGAGTCCGAAGCCTACGCCGGACCTGTTCCGCGTGTCACAGCTCCTGTGACAGCCTCGAACTCGCGCTCGCAGCCCCGGTGCACCGGCCCCTCGCGCTCCGAATCTGCGATCTTCCCGGATTGACAGCGGCCGCGATTCGTCTAGATTTCGCTGCCAATGGTACGCTAGCGTAAGAAGCGCTGAGGGCCGTGCACCGGAGGTACCGGGAAACACGGCCGCAGCTCGCGGCCCCCCCGTCGGCCAGCGGCCGATCACGACGTCAGGAGAACCCATCGCATGTTCCACATCACCCGCAGACTGCTCGCGCTGTCCGGTGCCGCCTTGCTCGCCCTGGGCAGCACCACGGCCATGGCTCAGGCCCCCATCAAGGTGGGTCTGCTCACCATCGACAGCGGCCCGTTCGCGACCTACGCGAACCTCATCGAAGAGGGGGCAAAGACCGGCATCGAGATGCTCAACGCCGAAGGCGGGGCACTCGGCCGCAAGTTCGAACTCGTGATCCAGGCGCACTCCGGAACCCCCGCGGCCGCATTGGCCGCGGCGACGAAACTCGCGCAGCAAGGCGGCGTCTCGGTGATCATGGGGCAGACGCTGAGCTCGCATTCGCTGGCGCTGTCGCCCAAGCTCGACGCGCTGAACGTGCTGCACATCGACACCTACGCGCAGAGCAACGATTTGATGACCAAGTCGTGCGCGCCGAACTACTTTCGCGTCAATACGCCCGACGCGCTGACGACGCGAATGATGCAGGACTACGTCAAGTCCACCGGCGCCAAGACGTGGAACCTGATCTCGATGGACTACGCCGCCGGCCAGAGCTTCGCCAAGGGCTTCGGCGAGCTCGTCACCGGCCTGGGCGGCACCGTCCAGCAAAACCTGTTTTCGCCGCCCAGCACCACCGACTTCGGCAGCTTCATCTCGCAGCTCTCCAAACCCGCCGACGCGCTGGTGGTGACGCTGTTCATGAGTGACGGCCAGTCGTTTGCCAAGCAGTCCAAGCAGTTCGGCCTGTTCGAGAAGTACAAGACCGTCATCGGCAACGGTTTTGCCACCGACTTCCAGCTCGATGCGCACGGCGACAACGTGCTGGGTGTCGTCAATTCCCTGAGCTGGACGCCCGAGTTTGCCGGCGCGCGCAACGCGCACTACGTGAAGGAGTTCGTGCTGCGCAACAAGCGCAAGCCCTTCTACACCGACGCCGACCTGATGGCGGGCCTGGAAGTGTTCCGCGCCGGCGTGGTCAAGGCCAAGTCGAGCGAGCCTGCCGCGGTGCGCAAGGCGCTCGAAGGCCTGAAGATTCCGATGATTTTCGGCACTGTGGAGATGCGCGCAGCCGACCACCACCTGATTCGCCAGCATGGCATGGCGCAGGTCGTGAAAGGCGAGGGCGGGAAGAACCGCTTCGAGATGAAGGTGCTGAAAATGGGCCCTGACATCTACCCGCCGCCGAGCCCCGAGTGCAAGGTCTCGTGATCCGCAGCTAGCTTCACGCGGCGGCGCGGCATCGTGGATTTCGCGCAGATTTTCAGCGTCGCGCAGCTCGCCAACGCACTCGCGTTGGCGTCGCTGCTGACGATTCTCGCGAGCGGCCTCGCGCTGATCTTCGGCCTGCGCGACGTGATGAACTTCGGCCACGGCGCGCTCTACATGCTGGGCGCCTACATGGGCTTCTCGGTGAGCCGGTCCTTGAGTTTCTGGGCCGCGCTGCTGATCGTGCCGCTGGCGCTCGCGGTGGTGGGCGCGGTCTTCGAGCTGGCCGTGTTGCGCCCGCTGCAGCGGCGTTCGCACATGGACGTGGCGCTTGTCACCTTCGGCCTGGGGCTCATCATCGGGCCGGCAGTGCACAAGATCTGGGGCACGTCGCCGTTGTCAGTGGAGCCGCCCGACGTGCTCGCAGGCTCGACGCTGTTGTTCGGCACGATGTACCCGCTGTATCGCCTGTTCCTCATCGCGGTGGGCTTTGGCACCTGTCTCCTGCTGGCGGCATGGCTCAAGTTCACGCGCAGCGGCATGCACACTCGGGCCGTGAGCCAGCAGCCGCACGTGGCACGCATGATGGGCGTGAACACCGATCGCCTGAGTCTGATGGTCGTGTGCCTGGGCTGCGGCTTTGCCGGTCTGGCGGGCGTGCTCGCCGGGCCTTACCTGTCGGTGGACCCGGGAATGGGCGCGACGATTCTCATCAGTTGCCTGATCGTCGTCGTCGTCGGCGGCCTCGGCAGCATCGGCGGCGCGATCGCCGCCGCCGTCGTCTACGGTTTCATCCAGGTCATCGGCACCGTGTTGTTGCCCTCTGTCGCGGTGCTCGCGCCGTACCTGCTGCTGTTTGGCGTGTTGCTGTGGCGGCCGCAGGGCTTCGGCCGCGGGCGGGTCGCTTGACGCGCGCGCACGCTTGGCGCGGCCCGGCGATCTGGGCCGCGGTCGTGATGGTCGGCTGGTTCGTCCCCCTGGTGCTGACGAACAAGTTCTACCTCGGCCTGCTCATCAACGGCATGATCCTCGGCGTGGCGGCGGTCGGCATCGGCTTTCTGATGCACCAATGCGGCCTTGTGATGTTCGGCGTCGCCGCCTTCATCGGCTTGCCTGCGTATCTCGTGGGAATCGCATCGATGCGGCTCGGCCTCGGCCTCAACACTTCAGTCTTGTTCGCCCTCGTGCTGAGCACCGTGTTCGCGGCGCTCGTCGGCGCCCTGGTCGTGCGGGCCCGGCCCTTGCCGTTTGCAATGCTGACGCTGGCGCTCGCGCAAATGCTCAAGTCGGTGTCCACGCTCAACGTGATGCGCCCCGTCACCGCAGGCGAAGACGGCCTGGCGATGACGTTCAACGGTACGTTTGCGGGGCTCACGCAAGGGCAACTCGCGAAGGCGTCGGACTTCTGGCCGATCGCCTGGCTCGCTTTGTGCGGCGTGCTCACGCTCGCCTGGCTGGCCGGGCATTCGCGCTTTGGCCAGGTGTTGCGGGCGACGCAGGCGAACGAAGAACGCATGCGCTTCTCGGGCTTTGACACCTACCGGCCGCGCCTGGCCGCGTTCGTGCTGGCCTCCTTCATCGTCTCGGTGTCGGGCGTGCTGATCGCACTCAACAGCGCCTTCGCGTCGCCCGAGCTGCTCGATTTCGCGACCGGCGGCCACGCCTTGGTCGCGATGCTCGTCGGCGGCGCAGCGACGGTGAGCGGGCCACTGCTCGGCGCCTTGCTCTACACCTGGGGGCAAGACGCATTCGGTGCGACCGGCCACCTCGAATTGCTGACGGGGATTGCGGTCGTCGTCGTGATATCGGCGTTCCCGCGGGGCGCGATGGGTTTCCTGATCCAGGCTTGGCAGAAGATGCTTGAGCGTACCCGCCATGCTGCGCGTTGAAGACCTCAGCGTCAGCTACGGCAGCGTGCACGCGCTGGAGGGCGTGAATCTCGAAGTCGCTGCGCGCGGTGTGCTGCACGGCATCATCGGCCCGAACGGCGCAGGAAAGTCGACCCTCATGGACGCGATCACGGGCCGGCGCAAACCGACACGCGGCCGCGTCTTCGTGAACGGGCAAGACATCACGCAGCGCTCCGTCACGTGGCGGCGCCGCGCCGGCATGTCGCGCTCGTTCCAGCGCACGAGCATCTTCCCAGGCCTGACGGTGCGCGAGCAGCTCGAACTCGTTGCCTCGCAACTTGGAGAACCCGATCTCGACGAAATCGTCGACGCCTTCGAGCTGCGCGCCGCGCTCGACGAGCCCGCCGACAGCATCGCCTACGGCGACCAGCGGCGCGTCGACATTGCGCTCGCGATGGTCGGCAAGCCGAGCCTGATGCTGCTCGACGAGCCGGCTGCGGGCCTGTCCACCGCCGAGACGGTGGCGCTGTTCGAGCACCTCGTGAAGCTCGTGCGACATCGCGGCGTGACGGCGCTCGTCGTCGAGCACGATGTCGATGCCGTGTTTCGCTTTTGCGACGACATCACGGCGCTGGACCTCGGGCAGTTGCTCATCACCGGCAAGCCCGACGCAGTGCGCAGCGACCCGCGCGTGATTGCGGCTTATCTCGGCACGGCGGGCTGAATGACCTTTGCCCTATGGATCCGCCAGGAGATGGCTGTTTTCGGCCCTTTGCCGACGTTCGATGTGGCCTCGAGGCTTGCCCAACCCTCGTCATCCCGGCGAAAGCCGGGATCCACCGGTTGCACGCAATGAACGCTGCGCTGGACGCGCAACTTCCACGGGTGGATCCCGGCTTTCGCCGGGATGACGAATATCCTGCGTCGACGCGTGAGCGCACCCAAAGCGGACGTTCAAACGTCAGCAACGGGCCGAAAGCAAGCCACGTCAACGCCGGCTCGAACGCTGCGTCGCGAGTCGCCTGCAGTCCGGTGGGGCACTTGACGTGAGCTTCCTCAAAATCAGTGGGCTCACTGCAGGCTACGGCAAGTCCGTCGTGTTGCGCGGCGTCGATCTCGAAGTCGACGAAGGCGAGTCCGTTGCCGTCGTGGGCAAGAACGGCGCGGGCAAGTCGACGCTGCTCAATTCGTTCTTCGGCGGCACGACGATCCGCAGCGGCTCCATCGTCATCGGCGGGGTCGCCATCGAAAAACTCCCGCCCTACATGGCACCCAAACACGGCGTCAGCATCTCGCCACAAGGCCGCTTGATCCTGCCGCACCTGACGGTGCAGGAAAACCTGCTCCTCGGCGCAGCGCCTGGGCGCAAGGGCCACTGGACGTTAGAGACCGTCTGCGCACTTTTTCCCATCCTGAAAGAGCGGCGCGACAAGATGGGCACGGCGCTCAGCGGCGGCCAACAGCAGATGCTTGCCGTCGGGCGCGCCTTGCTCGCGAATCCGCGTGTCCTGCTGCTCGACGAACCTTCCGAGGGTTTGTCCCCGATTCTGGTGGACGAACTTGCGCGCACCTTCAACAAGATTCGCGAGTCCGGCACCGGAATTCTGGTCGTCGAGCAGCACCTGAACCTGGTGCGCCGCGTGACGCAGCGCTTCGTCGTGATGGCCAAGGGCGAAATCATCGACCGCGGCGCGACGGCGGAAATCGACAATCCGGCGCACCGCGCCGCGTTGGCGTTTTAGAAGCCGGGCGGCTGGCTCAAAGGCTGCGAGTTTTTCGCGCCGGCAAGCTACGCGGTGGCGGCTTCGGCGACGCGGTGAACCCGCGGTGGCGCCAATTCGTGGCCGATGACGACTCGCGCAAAGAAGTAGGCGTTGCGTGCGCGTTCGCTCAGCGTGTCGAGGTCGACGTGGCCCAGGGCGTCGCATGGAAAGCTGCAGTCCTGCACGCCTGGCACCAGCGCGCGAAAGCGCAATTCATAGCCGGCTGGGCCACTGGCGTCGCTGAGCATTGCTTGCATGGTGATTGCGGAGCCTCAAATTGCCTGGACTCGCCGCCTGATGCGTGCATGTGTCAAAGCGATACAAGGATATCGTACGCTCGTGCACGACGTCGTGACTCTCAGGACAAACACCTGTGCTGCGAAATCGCAACGCCCGTGCATCGCCGGGCCGGCCTGCGCCCAGCCCGGGGGCTCAGATGGGCGGGTGCGCCTGCACGCTTTCGTACATCGAATAGCCCTTGCCGACGCCGTATTCGATGATGCCGTAGCCGACCTCGTCGCTGTCGCGCACCTCGATCACCTGGTCAGCCAGGGTGCGAACGCGCTGGCGCGTCGCCGCGTCGTTCAGGTCCCATTCATCGTGGGCGAGGAACAGCTTGCCGCGGTCGTCGCCGTGAAACCAGCCGTTCAGGCCGCCGTACAGGCCGCCTTTCAGGTAGTAGCGTGTGGGCAACACGCGGATTTCGATCGGCCGCTCGGTGCCGTCGGCAAAGCGCAACTGGAACGTGGCGCTGGCCATCGCCTGGCCGTGCGGGTCGGCGTGCCATTGCGCGGTGTGGCGCACGTCGGCGAGCTGGTTGCGTCCAGAGGCCTTGGTGCCGATAGCAAACACCTCTTCGCCCGACAAGTAGATCTTCTCGCCCGGCGCGCGCTCCTTGAAAAAGATGTGCAGGCCGCGGTTCTTGAACTGCGCCGTTGTCCAGCAGTAGAAGAAGGGCGGATAGAAAGTCAGCGGCGGGGCCGATTCGTCGGTGCGCATTTCGGCGCGCACTCCCCACGAATGGTCGCGCTGGCCGAGCCAGGAATCGACGTCGACGCGCTTTCCGGCGAATTCGAGCCAGCCGGTGTAGCGGCCGAGTTGCTGGGCACGTGCCATGTTCTCCGTGATGCGACCGTCGCGCCGGCGCTGGTGCGCCTTTTCTTCATGCGGGTTCATCGTCGCGTGGAACTCGATCTCGAAACGAATCCCGGAGTCGTTCTCACCCAAGCTCAACGAATGCCGGCGCAGACCTTCGATGACGCGGATCGTGAGCGGCCCGACCGCGGTATTCAACGGGTCGGGTCGCAGCCGCCGCGACGCGCGAAAGTTCCATTGCCTCCCCGCAACCGCCACACCCGCAAACGCGTCCATGACGTTGCGGTTCGGGTGGTAGCCCAGGCCGATGTCGAAGATCGCTTCGCCGCCGGGCGCCGGGTGGCCCGTGTACCAGAGGCGCTCCATCCACGCCGGATCGCTGTTGTCGATCTGGTCGAAGGTCGTGGGAAGCTGATGGCCGATCAGATCGTCTTGCGGGCTGAGCATGGGTGGAGTGCGGCGTGTGCGGGTTGTTCGCGGGGACTATGGTAGTACGGTAGCGTACAGTAGGCCAGCGCGTGGCCGACAGCACGTGTACTGATTCTCGGAGCTTGATTCTGATGAACACCCTGACCACCCTGCGCGTCGACATGCTGGACGGCCTGGCCGTCGTGAACCTGGCGCAGGCCGCGCGCGGCAATCCGATCGACGGCGACTTTGCGCGCGACTTCAAGCAGCTCGCCGCCGACCTGTGGAACGAGCCCGGTCTGCGCGGCGTGCTGCTGCGCGCCGACGGCGCCAACTACAGCTACGGCGGCGACCTGAAGAGCTTCTTCCCGGTGCGCGCCGAGCTCGGGCCGCTCGTGCGCGAGTGGACCGGCAACCTGCACATGGGACTGCAACGCTTCTGGCAGCTGAAGGTGCCGGTGGTCACGGCGGTGCAAGGCTTTGCGATGGGCGGCGGCGTCGCGCTGCTCGCCGGCTGCGACGTCGTCCTCGCGGGTGAGTCGGCGCGTTTCGGCTCGGCGTTTGCGCAGATCGGCTTCAGTTGCGATTCGGGCTCGAGCGCGACACTCACGGCGCGCATGGGGCCGGCGCGCGCCAAGCGCTTCGTCATGCTCGCCGAGGTGCTGAGCGGCGCCGAGGCGGTACAGGCCGGCCTGGCCGACCGCGTGGTTGCCGACGACAAATTGCAAGACGAAGCGCTCGCGCTCGCGCGGCGCCTGGCCGACGGGCCGACCGTCGCCTATGGGGAAATCAAGCGCCTGTTCCTGCGCGCCGGCACCGACCAGCTCGCTGCGCAGCTCGAGGACGAAGCCTTGACACTGGCCCGAGTCAGCGCCACGGCGGATGCGCAAGAGGGCATCGCGGCGATGGTCGAGCGGCGCAAGCCGGTGTTTCGCGGGCGCTGAACATGGCTGACTTCGAGGCGATCATCGTCGAGCGCAACGCCGCGGGCTTTGCCACGCTCGCGCTGAACCGGCCGGACAAGCTGAACACGTTGTCGATTCGCATGCGCCAGGAAATCGGCGCGGCCATCGACGCGCTCGAGGCCGACCCGGCGATCCGCGTCTTGATCCTCACCGGCACCGGCCGCGCTTTTACTGCGGGCCTGGACCTTGACGAATGGCAGCCCGGCGACCGCGCCGCCGCCGGAGCCTATGAACACGATCCGGTGGCCGTGTTGCAGCGCTTCAGCGGCCCGGTGATCGGCGCGATCAACGGCTTGGCGGTCACCGGCGGACTGGAGATCTCGCTCGCCTGCGACCTCCTGATCGCGTCAACCGAAGCGCGTTTCGCCGACACGCACGCCAAGGTCGGCCTGTTGCCCGGGTGGGGCGGCTCGGTGCGATTGGCGCGCCTGATCGGCCTGAACCGCGCGAAAGAGCTCGCCCTGACGGGGCGTTTTCTCGGCGCCGAGGAAGCGCTCGCCTGGGGCCTCGTGAACCACGTCGTCGCCCCCGATCAATTGCGCGCCAAGGCCGAAGAACTGGCGCGCCAGATGCTGGGCAACGTGCCGGAAACCTTGCTCGCGTACAAGCGACTGCTCGACGCTGAAGCGGCGCTGCCGTTCAACGAGGCGCTGCAACTCGAGCGCGCCGCGTCGCTGGCGAACAACCAGGGTGTCGGGCGCGACGTGCTGCTGCAAAGGCTGGACGGGTTGCGCAGACGCAAGGCCTGATCGCCTGCCGAACTACCCGGAGCGGCATCGGCAAGACCACTGACCCCGCGGGACTTCCCCGTCCGGCGCGGCGCACGAAGCGCGCAGAACGCCACCGAAGCACTGCCGTGCGACGACTTGCAGCCGGGTATCATCCCAACCGCTGTGTCGATGGGGAAGGAGTCATGGTCCAACTGACGCTGTCGAGCGAATCGAAAGGCGTGGCGCATGCACTCTTGGCCGCGTTGGGCTCCGGCACGACGGCCTTCGCCAACGTGCTCTTGGAAATGCTCGACCGCGCCGACGCGGCGATCTCTGTCAAGGACGTTGCGAGCGGCAAGTGCGTTTACGCGAATTCGCGTTATGCGGCGCTGTTCGGGCACACGCCGCAGGCCATGCTGGGGCGCGCCGACAGCGAACTGATGGCCGCGAGCGAAGCCTTGGCGATGCGCAGCGGCGAGCAGGCCGCGCTGACGCAGACCCTGCCCACTGTGAGCGAACAGCGCCTGGAGCGCGACGGGCAGCGGCGCGAATTCACCGTCACGCGAATCATGTTCACCGCTGCCGACGCCGCCGGGTCGCGCCACCTGTGCGCGATGTGGCTCGAGCAAAGCGCGGCGCGCCAGCGCGACGCGCAACTGCGCCAGGCGCTCGCGCAGCTCGAACAGCAGCAGCGCGCCTTTGAGTCGCTGCGCGCCGAGATCCAGGACGCCGCGGTTCGCGATCCCGTCACCGGTGTCTACCGCGAGGCGACGTTTGCCGACCAGTTGCGCCGCGAGGTCGACCTGTCGTCGCGCGAAAGCCGCGAGTTTTCACTGGTCGCGGTGGCACTCGATCCCTTGGGCGAGAGCGCGGCGACGCACGGCGCACTGGCGCGCGAGCGCATTCTCGATTCGCTCGGCAGCCTGATTCGCGGCAATACGCGGGCGATGGACAGCTCGTGCCGCCTCGGCGAAGACCGCTTCGCTGTGCTGCTCTCCGGAGTGGGGCTGGCGACTGCGCATTCGCGAATGGAAGGCTTGCGGCGCCAGTGCGCGACCCAAATCGTCGTTCTCGACGGCCAGGACCTCGGCTTTACGGTGTCGATGGGGGTGGCGAGCTTTCCGCACACGGCGGGCTCGCGCGAAGAACTCATGCTCGCGTGCGAGTCGGCGCTGAGCGATGCGCGCCGGCGCGGCGGCAACTATGTCGCGCTTGCCGGAATCCGCTTCGAGCAGGCATCACCAGACCTGAAGACCGCCTGAAGGCTGGGCGGTGGCAACAGCAGCGTGACTGCGCTCGAGGGCCTCTGTCAGAGGCTCATCCCCTTGACCAGCATGTAGCCGGCCAAGGCGACGAGCAACCCGGCAAACGCGCGCTTGAGTTGGCGCACATTCATGCGGTGCGCGGCGCGCGCCCCCCAAGGCGCAGCGAGCATGCTCGCCGAAGCAACCGTGAACAAGGCGGGCAAGTAGAGGTAGCCGATGGCGCCGCTCGGCATATCGGGCAAGGACCAGCCGGCGATGATGTAGCCCAGCGTCCCGGCCACGGCGATGGGAAAGCCGAGCGCCGCGGACGTGGCGACGGCGTTGATGACGGGCACGTTACACGCGATCATGAGCGGCACCGTGAGGAACGCGCCGCCCGCGCCCACGAGTGTCGAGATCACGCCGATCGCGCCGCCCACGCCGAACAGTGCGCCGCCTTGCGGCATCTCGCGCCCGGGCTTGGGCTTGCGATCGAAATAGATCTGCGTTGCCGAGAAGGTGAGGAACACGGCGAACCCGCACGCCAGCACGGCGGAGGGCAAGACCTTGGCGATCTGCGCGCCGAGCAAGGCGCCGAGCACGATGCCCGGCGCGAGCAGCTTCACGACGTTCCAGCGCACGGCGCCGCGCTGGTGGTGCGCGCGCAGCGACGCCATCGACGTGAAGCAAATCGTCGCAAGCGACGTCGCGACCGCCATCTTCACGATGTGTTGCGCCGGCATCTCCTTGAACGACAGCACCAGCGTCATGAACGGCACGAGCAGCGCGCCGCCGCCGATGCCCAGCAAGCCGGCGAGAAACCCGGCGACGCTGCCGAGCAGCAGCAGCTCGAGAACGAGCTGCCAATCGTTGGGCGAGGTCAGACTTATTCCAGCAGCTTGTTCACGGCGCGCCACTCGGGCGCGGTGACGGGCGTGATCGAGAGCCGGTTGCCGCGGCGCAGCACGATCATCGTCGCGAGGCTGGGTTCTTCGCGCATGCGCGCGAGCCCGAGCAGCGCCGTCTTGCGCACGAGTTTCACGTCGACGTGGACCCAGCGCGGTTCGGCGAGCGTCGCCTTGGCGTCGAAGTAGTCGCTCTTGCGATCGAACTGCGTCGCGTCGGGGTAGGCGCTGCTCGACACGACCGCCAGGCCGGCGACACCGGGCTCAGGGCACGACGAGTGATAAAAGAGGACGCCGTCGCCGACCTGCATTTGGTCGCGCATGTAGTTGCGCGACTGGTAGTTGCGCACGCCGATCCACGGAACGGTTTGCTGCGGCGCCTTCACCAGGTCGTCGATCGAGCACTCACCGGGCTCGCTCTTCATCAACCAGTAGTTCATCGGCGCAACCGGTAATAAGCTCGCATGCGGGGCGATTGAATAAAGTGTCCGCCGCGAGCCGCAGGCCGGATTCCTGAACCCAAGCAGTTCAGGTGGGCGAGGTCAGCCGGGCTTCGGGTTCATCTGACGCGAGACGATCACACCAACCTGGCGATGTTCCAAGCCCTGGCTCATACGAGCATCGGTTCAAGGAATTTAAAAACCTGCGCGAATGCGACGGACGAATTCATTCTACGCCGCGTTTTCTTCGCATTTCAGAGCAATTGACCGTCGTCGCTCAAGGCGCGATCGAGTCTGCGAATTAGTGCTTCGATGTCGGATTCGGCTTCAGTGGCCGCAGCTGCGGGCGGCGCCGATGCACGACCTTGGTTCGACGCTTCATACGCCAGGTTGAGTGCGGCAAGCACGGCGATGCGTTCGCGCGATTTGACCTTGCCCTTCTCGCGAATCGCCGACATCTCGCGGTCGACGTGCGTCGCCGCAGCACGCAGGCCGGCCTCGGCGCCGTCCGGGCAGGCCAGCACGTAGCTTTGGCCCAGGATCGTCACGTCGAGCTGCTTCACGGGGCGCGGCCGCTCGGTTCGGCGTCGCCGCCGCGCTGCGCGCCCTTCGCGCCGACACTCACTTCCTTGGGCAGGCGCTCGAGCAGCGCATCGATCCGCCCACGCGCTGCGCTCAGGCGCGAACGCAGGCTGTCGCGCTCTTGCGAAACGGCTTCCAACTGTTCGCACAACAAGGCGTTCGTGCGTTTCAACTCGTCGTGGCGCACCAAGAGCCTCTCGACACGTTCGGTGAGGTCTTCGAGCTGGGGCACGGGGCGGGCGGTTCGAGTCGGAGCGGTTGCCTCGATTGTAGGGGCCGCTACCTGGGCGCCTCGTGGGATGCGGCCGAGAATTTTCGCTGCGGCAGCTGCACGAATCCGCTCGCCAGCGCGGTGCCGAGCAGAATCGCCGCGCAGCCGATCAGCATCGCGAGCGTGACTTTCTCGTCGAGAAACCACGCGCCCCACGCGACGCCAAACGCCGGAATCAAGAAGGTCACGCTGATCGCCTTGGACGCCCCGAGGTGGGAAATCAGGCGAAAGTAGAGGATGTAGGCCACCCCCGTGCAAACGATCGCGAGCGCCGCGACTGCCGTCCAGGCGTGCAGCGATGGCGCCAGGGCAGGCCACCACAGAACCGCGGGAACGCCGAGGAACAGCGCCGCAAAACTCTGGCTTCCGGCGGCAACGGCGAGCGGCGCGACACCGCTCAGCGTGCGCTTCGTGTAGTTCGCCGAGAAGCCGTAGAACAGCGTCGCGACCAGGCACGCGACGATCGCCCAGCCGCTGCCGCCGGGCTTGAAACCGGCCTGCGCGTTCACATTGCTCCACGCGAGCCAAAGCACGCCGATCAGGCCGATCACGAGCCCGACGCTGCGGGATCGGTTCAGGCGATCCTTCAGCCAGAGCCAGGCGATTGCCGCGCCGAAGAGCGGTGCGGCGGCGTTGAAAATCGATGCGAGGCCGCCCGTGATCGACAGCGTCGCGTAGCCGAAGCAGACGAAAGGCAAGGCCGAGTTCGTCAGCCCGACGACGGCGATCGGCCGCCACGCCGCACGCAAGGCACCGAACTGGCCGCGTAAGGCGAGCAGCGGCAGCAGGAACAGCGCCGCGCCGGCAACGCGCACGGCAGCCAGCGCGATCGCGCCGAACTCGCCCGCGCTGAGGCGCATGAACAGGAACGATGCGCCCCAGAGTGCGGCGAGCAGCACAAGCTCGGCCGCGTCGGCGGCCTTCACGCGGCAATCTCCAGGGCCGGCGCAGCCCGCGCGGTCCGGGTGCGCGGGTGCGGCTTGGATTCCAGGTCAAGCAACGCGACTTTGCGCGCCAGGCCTCCGGCGTAGCCCGTGAGCGCGCCGCCCGCACCGAGCACCCGGTGACACGGCACGATGACGGACAGCGGGTTGCGCCCGACCGCTGCGCCCACGGCGCGCGACGCCCGCGGCGCGCCGAGCTGCGCAGCGATCTCGCCATAAGTCGACGTGCGGCCCCGTTCGATGCGCAGCAAGGCCTGCCAGACGCTGCGCTGGAACGGCGTGCCGTGCAGATCCAGCCGCACGTCGAAGGCGACGGCCTCGCCGGCGAAGTAGCGATCGAGCAGCTGCGTCGTGCGCAGCAGGAGGGGGTCGCGCGCTAGGGTCGGGGCGTTCCAGACTGACGACGGATGATGTTGCTGTTGATCGAACCAGACGCCCGCCAGGCCATGCGCCGTGCGCGCGAGCAGCACGGGGCCGAGCGGCGAGTCGATCGTGCACTGTGCTGTGCACGCTTGCTGGATTGAGGTGAGTGTGTGTGTCATGAAGAAACCTCCAGGCTGTTCCAAAGTCGCAGTACGGCGTACGAACGCCACGGCCGCCACGCCTGCGCCTTTGCTTCAGCGTCGAGCAGCGTCGTCGTGTTGAAAAGCTGTTGCATGGCCTTGAGCACGGCCACATCGCGTGGCGGAAACGCGTCGGGCCAGCTCAAGGCGCGCATCGCGATGTAATGCGCCGTCCACGGCCCGATCCCCGGCAACGCGCACAAAGTCTCAATCAAACTTTCCGGCGGCGCGCCCTTGTAGAGCAAGGCGTCGATCTGCGGCCACGCCCGCGCGAGCGCGACGATGGCGCCGGCGCGGCTGCGGATGATGCCGAGTTCGGTGATGTCTTCGATTCGCGCCGCGGCCAAGGTGCCCGGCGACGCGAACACGCGGTCGACGTCAGGCCACGGGCTTGTCATCGATTCTCCGAAACGCGCAACGAGGCGCTTTGCCAGCGTGCGCGCCGCAGCGACGGTGACTTGCTGGCCGAGCACGGCACGCACGGCAAGCTCGAAGCCGTCCAGGCTGCCCGGCAAGCGCAGCCCCGGCGCGCCGGGCAAGTCGGTGAGGGCCATGTCTATGCTTTGCGGCGCCGCGTCCAGGTCGAGCCAGCGCCGCGCCGCGCTCACGACTTTCGCGCTCGAAAGCGCCCATTGCGGACAGAAGCGCAAGCTGACTCGGCTCGCTTGCGGCTCAAAGCGGGCCTCGATCCAGCCGGCCTCGCTGCTCATGATTCCGGCGCGCACCGTGCGGCGCAAGGTCGTCGCTTCAACCGTTTCGATGCCGGGGATCGCCCGTTGCGCAAAGAAGCGCAGCAGCGCGGGCGCGTCGTACGGATCGCGCCAACCGAGCGACAGCGTCACGCACGAGTCGTCGGCGGTCCCGTCCGGCGCCGCGCTGCGGCGCAGCCGCCCCGGGCTCATGCGGTAGCTGTCGGCAAACGCCGCGTTGAAGCGGCGCAAGCTCTTGAAGCCGCTCGCGAGCGCGACTTGTGTGACCGGCAGCTGCGTATCGGTGAGCAGCTGTTTCGCGAGCAACAGGCGCCGCGTCTGCAAATACTGCAACGGCGAGACGCCGTGTTCGGCGAGAAAGATGCGCCGCAAGTGGCGCTCGCTCACGCCGAGCTGAGAAGCGAGGTCGGCGACGTTCGGCGCCTCGCCTGCGCCGACACGTTCGTCCAGGCGCTGCGCCGCCTGACACGCGAGTGTTCGCGACGCGTCCATCACGCTCCACGGGAGCTCCGCCCCTGGCGCGATTTCGGGCCGGCATTTCAGGCACGGCCGAAACGCCGACGCCTCGGCTTGCGCCGGCGTTTCGAAGAAGCGGCAGTTCTCGCGCTTCGGCGTGCGCACGCGGCAGATCGGCCGGCAGTAGACGCGTGTCGACGTGACGCCGACGAACCAGCGCCCGTCAAAGCGCGCGTCGCGTGCGGTGAGCGCTGAGTAAGCGGTGTCGGCATCGATGAACATGGAGCCGATTATGGCCAGCGGCGGAGCGCGGACTCGCCGTTTTCGGACATGTCGCAATGGCCTGTCATCCCGACGAAAGTCGGGATCCACGGCGTCACCCAGCACTTCGGCCCGCAGTGGGCCCCGGCGTTCGCCGGGGTGACGGGCTAGGGGGAATCGAACGAGCCGTGTCGACCCGCACCGCCGACAAAGCGCGCGGCCCCGGCGCTCGCTTCGCCGCTGCGCAGACTCGCCTTGCCGAGCTCGAACTCCTGGGCGAGCGCGTCGAGCAGCGACAAGCCGTCTTCGGCGAGCACGCTCGCCCGATCGTTGCGCATGCATTCTTGCGGGTGTTGCGCAATCTGCAATCCGAGTTCGCGCGCTGCGGCCAGCGCCTCGCCCGGCGCGACGAGGCGGTTCACGAGGCCGAACTGCAACGCTTCGGTGGCAGCGACAGGGCGACCCGTGAGAATCATGTCCAGCGCCCGGCTTTGACCGATGAGCCGCGGCAGCCGCACCGTCCCGCCGTCAATGAGCGGCACGCCGAAGCGCCTGCAGAACACGCCGAGGATGGCCGTTGCGCTTGCGACGCGCATGTCGCACCAGAGCGCGAGTTCCAGGCCGCCGGCGACCGCGTGGCCTTCGATTGCCGCGATCACCGGCTTGCGCAAGGGCAGCCGCGTCGGGCCCATCGGGCCGTCGGCGTGCATGTCGTCGTTCAGTGCCAAGCCGGCGTCATTGCCAAGCGCGCCGTTTGTCCCCAACGCGACGGTGCGCAGATCGGCCCCGGCGCAAAAGTCGCGGCCGGCGCCAGTCAACACGGCGACGCGCGCAGCGTCGTTCGCATCGAACTCGCGAAACGCCTCGCTCAATGCGCGCGCCGTCGGGCCGTCGACGGCGTTGCGAACGTTGGGGCGGTTCAGGGTGACGGTCCAGACGGGGCCGTCACGTTCGACTGTCAGCGTGTCCATCGATTCCTCCCAGTGCTCGCCCCATTCAGCGGCGCGCGGGTGCGGGGATGAGCGCATGTTGAATTGTCAGATCGAATCTGCGCGGTGGATCGAGCCACTCACTCGTTCTTCCCCCTAACTATCAGGGTATCAAGTTCAGTTCGCAAAATGTACGCTTAAGACAACCCGCTTCGGGTCAGTACCGTTTGAGCGCTCTGCGCGCCCTGGAACTCTGGAGTTTGCGGGGAGCTCCGCACTTCATCCGAAGTGCGTTCACGACCGTTCACAAGGGGAGAACATGAAGCGAATCCTAGGGTGCCTGAACCTGGCCGCGTGTGCGGCCTTTGCATTCGGTTTGTCCTGGCCGAACGTGTACGCCCACGACGAGGCTGAAGACCCGCCCGCACCGGGTTCGACCTGGGAGATCGAAACCTGCCACGACCACTCGCAGTGCGGCCACGTGGGCCCCTTCATCCCCATGACGTACAACGCCGTCGGCGCGTCGATGGTGTGGACCAAGGACCGGTGGGAAAAGCCCATGATCCAGTACAAGGGCAGGCACTCCGAGTTCAAGGCGACCGATGTCTATGACATGCAATGTGTCGAAGCGGCGATCCGCAAGTCCGGCTATTCGGCGTGGCCGATCCCGCGCGCCGAGTGGGCGGCGCAGTTTCCGAGCCTCGCAAACGCAGTCGTTCCCAGCAACGTGTTCCTAGATGCGCAGACTGTGACGCGCTTCGATACGACGGGCAACTCGCACCTCACGAAGAGCTTGAGCCCTTGCATCCGCTCTTCGTTCAAGTACCTCGTTTACGGCGGCTACACGATGCACCAGGGCCAGTCGCTCTTTGTTGCGAGCCGCCTCAAGTCGCACTGGGGCATGGAGGGCTCGCAACTCTGGGACATCAGCCACCCCGACGCCTTCAAGACGCGACCCGGCGAAGAGGGCGTGTTCGACAACGTTCTGATCGACGACGAAGACGCGATGTTGAACGTGCACACGTTCAAGAACTCGGGTGCGTCGCGAGGGTTGCACTACAGCATCTATTCCTTGGGTTACGCAACGCTTGCCGACGGCCGCGTCGTCAACGTCGGCGGCCACAACATGCATAGCAACAGCGGGTTCCGCAAGCTGAACATCTTCGACCCGGAAACGAATCGGTGGGCGCCACGGCCCGTGCCGTGCAACATCGCCAACTGGCGCAAGGATCCGGGCGGCGTCGCGCTGGGCTACAAGGCGGCTGCGGACGCTGCTGCAGCGGCCGGCGGTCAGCCCGGCTCGTTCCCGGGGTTTGGCTATGCGCCGGCTGGCGATCAGCTCGTGAACGCACCGGCCGGCGCGCCGACGTGGGCGAACTGCGATCAACGCAACCGCGAGCACGTCGATCCGCCGCACAAGTCGGACATGCGGTATCAGCGCTGGTACCCGTCGGCGATCACCTTGCCCAACGGCAAAGTGTTGGTGTACGGCGGTGACGATCTGGACGAGTCGGTGGCGCCGAACTTGAGCGACCCGAGCACGGCGACTCGCGACAACGCCTTCCGGGCGACGCGAGTCCACATCCCGGTCGCGGACCTGTACGACCCGAAGAAGGACCGGACTGTTGCGCTGGAGAATGCCAGAAAGCTCTATCCCCTGTATCCGGCGGCGACCGCCGTGCAGACCGGGTCGGGCGACAAGGACTGGAAGCTGTGCACGCTGTCGGGCGAGCCCGCACCGGCAGCTGAGGCTTCCACGCCGCGCAGCGACGCGACCGATGACGCTGCGGAGTGGCGCAACTACTGCACGACGCCCGGCTGCGCGGCAGACACGCGCGCGATCCGCTTCCTTGGACTGCGGCCGTCGGCAAGTCTGGACTGCCTGGACGTGCAAGCGGCCGAACGCGACCCGAATCGCAACGTCCCGGCGGAAAACCACTGGACGCACATCGACACGGCGAAGAACGAATACGGCTATTGCTGCGGCATGGCCGACATCCTGACGATCGGCCCGAACGGCAAGACCTTGTCGCACAAGTGGATCGCCGTGAACGGTGCGATCGGCGCCGGCAAGCCAGGCGCGGGAACGCGCACCGCCGACATTGAAATGATCGACTTCGCCGATCCGACGCCGAAATGGTCGGTCGTCGGCCAGACGTATCAGCCCGGCAGCAACATCCACGTCGTGCCCTTGCCTGACGGCACGGCGCTGTTCCGCGGCGGCAGTGGCCCGGGCGGCGGCACGTACGAGTTGCGCAACTACACGAAGTACCAGCTGTTCAATCCGCTCGACAAGACGCTCAAGGTGTTGGCGAAGTCGACGCACCTCGGCGGCCTGCACAAGACCGTGATGCTGTTGCCCGACGCGAGCGTGATCGCGATGGCCGGCGACCGCACGGCGATGGTCGCGGTGGGTGACCGCGTCTACACGCCGGGCGACCAGGACCTGGGCGTTTCCGTCGCGCAACTCTTCGAGCCGCCGTACATGTTTGCCGCCGCGTCGGAGGACCGCAAGGCGCGCCCCGTGATTCTGAAAGGCCCGGATCACGTCGACTACAAGAAGCCCATCGTCTTGAAAGTCAGCGATCCGGCGAACATCAAGATGGTGTCGATGGTTCGCACCGGCTCTGTCACGCACCAGCTCACCAACGACAACCGGGTCGTGATCCTGCACTTCAAGCCGGGCAAGGACGGCAAGCTGATCGTCGACGCCCCGCATGTTCCGGCCCAGGCGATCCCCGGCGACTACATGCTGTTTGTCGTCGACAAGAGCGGCACGCCGAGCATGGCAAAGCACGTGCGGCTGCGTCTTCGCGACCATGACGACCACGATCGCGACCACGACCGCGATGACTGAACGCTAGTCACGCCATCGGCGCAAGGGCGAGGCTGGACACCTCGCCCATTTTCATGGTCGCGTCGCGAAGCCCGGTCAATCGAGTTTGATTCCCACCTTGTCGATGATCGCGCCCCACTTGCGCGCCTCGACGTCGATGAAAACCTTGAACTCCGCCGCCGTGCCGCCGCCGGGAATCAAGGCCTGTTTGGCGAAGGCGTCGCGCACGGCGGGCTCCTGCATGACGGCGTTGACGTCGGCGTTGATGCGCTGCAGGATTTCGGCGCTCACGCCTGCGGGCGCGAACAGGCCGTTCCAGGCGAGCGCCTCGAAACCCGGGTAACCCGACTCGGCAACTGTCGGAAGATCGCCCATTCCCTCGATCCGCCGAGCGCTCGTCGTCGCGAGGAATCTGACGCGCCCGCCTTGCACGAGCGGCAGGAGTGCCGGCGCGACGCTGAACAAACCCTGCGTGTCGCCCGCCGCAAGCGACTGCCCCGCCGGCGGCGAGCCGGCGTAAGGCACGTGCACGGCATCGAACCCCGCGACGCTCTTGAACAACTCCATCGTCAGGTGCGACGAACTGCCGTTGCCGAGCGATCCGTACGAGACCTTGTTGCCTTGCTGGCGCGCCCAGGCGACGAACTCGGGCAAAGTCTTCGCCGGAACTGCCGCGTTGACGGCGAGCACATTGGGCTGCGACGTCGTCAGGATCACGGGCACCAAGTGTTTTGCCGGGTCGTAAGGCATCTTCTTGTAGAGGAAGGGGCCGAACGCGATCGGGCCGTTGAAGCCTATGCCCAGCGTGTAGCCGTCGGGCGCGGCCTTGGCGACGACGTCCATGCCGAGCATGCCGCCGGCGCCGGCCTTGTTCTCCACGATCAATGGCTGTTTCCAGCGCTCCTTGAGTCGCTCGCCGAGGGTGCGCACGATGATGTCGAGCGAACTGCCCGCCGGCGCCGGGACGACGATGCGCACCGGCTGCTGCGGCCAGCCCTGGGCGAGGCTTGCGGTCGTCGTCAGACTCAACAGAAAGGGGAGCAGAAGTTTCATGGCGATTGGCGTTGACTGCGGGGTTTCCACAGGGTAGCGCGAACACGGCGCAGCCCACAATAAGGTTAATCACAACTCAGGCCACGCGGAACTACGTCTTGCAGGTCTTGCAAATCATCATCGGCGGAATGGCGCAGGGCTGCATTTACGGCCTGATCGCCCTGGGCTTCGTGCTGATCTACAAGGCCACCGAGACGGTGAGCTTCGCCCAGGGCGAGCTGATGATGCTCGGCGCCTTCGGCGGCCTGGCGGCGATGACCTTCCTGGGTTTTCCGTTCTGGCTCGCGATTCTCTGCTCGATCGTCGCGATGGGCGCGTTCGGCGTGCTGCTGGAGCGTGCGGTCATCAACCCCATCCTCGGCCAGCCCGCGTTTTCCATCGTCATGTTGACGATAGGCATAGGCTACGTCGCGCGTGGCCTGATCACGATGATCCCAAACATCGGCACCGAAACGCATACGTTGGCGGTGCCTTACAAAGACCAGATCTGGAAGCTTGGCACGCTCGTCCTCAACGTCGAGCAGATGGTCGTGATCGCCGCCACCGCCGTGCTGTGCGCCGTGCTCTACGCGATGTTCAAGTACAGCCGGATCGGCGTCGCGATGCAGGCGGCGTCGCAAAACCAGCTCGCCGCGTACTACATGGGGATTCCGGTGAAACGCCTGAACGGCCTCGTGTGGGGCCTGGCGGCGATGGTCGCCGCGGTCGCCGGGCTGCTGCTCGCGCCCATCACGTTCGTGCACGCGAACATGGGTTTCATCGGCCTGAAGGCGTTTCCCGCGGCAGTTGTCGGAGGCTTCGGCAGTTTGCCCGGCGCCATCGTCGGCGGCCTGATCATCGGTGTCGTCGAGGCCTTGTCGGGCTTCTTCCTGCCTGAGGGCTTCAAGGACATCGCCGCCTACGTCGTCGTGCTCGTGATGCTAATGGTCAAGCCGAACGGCCTGTTCGGCGAAAAGTTGCGCAAGAAGGTTTGAGAAGGACAGACCGCATGCGCTTCATCTTCAAGACCGCTTACGAACAGGACATCGTGCTCGCCAAGCACGGCGGCCACGTGTTCTGGTACAGCGCCTTGGTCCTGCTCATGGTGGCCGCCCCGTGGCTCGTCTCGGAATACTGGCTCGCGCAGCTCACCTTCGTCCTGATCTACTCGATCGTCGGCTTGGGGTTGATGCTGCTCGCCGGATTCACCGGCTTGTTTTCGCTGGGCCACGCCGCGTTTCTCGGCGTGGGCGCGTACACGCAGGCGGCGCTCACGCATTGGGGCGTGCCGTTTCCGCTGGCCATGCTCGCTGCGGGTTTGCTCTCCGCCGCCGCGGGCATGATTGTGGGATTGCCGGCGCTGCGCGTGAAGGGCATTTACTTGGGAATCGCGACGCTCGCGTTCGGCTTCATCGTCGAAGAGGTGTTCGCGCGCTGGGAGTCGGTGACGGGCGGCAACGCCGGCATCCACCTCAAGGCGCCGGAGTTGCTGGGCTGGAAGCTCGACTCGGCCGAGTCGTTCTACGGACTGTGCCTCGTGACGACAGTGCTCGCAACGTTCGGCGTGCTGAACCTGTTGCGTTCGCCGACAGGCCGCGCGTTCGTCGCGATCCGCGATTCGGAAATCTCGGCGCAAAGCATGGGCATACACCTGGCGCGCTACAAGACGATGTCGTTTGCGCTGTCTGCTGCGCTGGCGGGCGTGGGCGGAGCGCTCTATGCGCACAAGCTGCAGTTCATCTCGCCCGACCAGTTCAACATCGTGCAGTCGATCGACTTGTTGTTGATGGTCGTGATCGGCGGCCTGGGCTCGGTGCACGGCGCCTTCCTCGGCGCGATTTTTCTCATCACGATGCCGCAGGCGATCGCGCTGGGCAAGGATTTCCTGCCCGCTGCGGTGGGCCAAGCGCCGGGCTTGCAGGCGGTCGTTTATGGCGCTGTGCTGATTTCTTTTGTGCTGTTCGAGCCGATGGGGATTTACGGCCGCTGGCTCAAGGTGCGAACGTGGTTCCAGGTGTTTCCCTTCTACCGCAAAGGAATGTTCAGGCGGCAGAAGAGTTTTCAGAAATCGGAACGACTGCGATGAGCGGCGAGTTGATGCTTTCGGCGAAGAATCTGACGGTGCGCTTCGGCGGCGTGCTCGCCGTGAACGACGTGAGTTTCGACGTTCGGCGCGGCGAGGTGTTCACCTTGATCGGGCCCAACGGCGCGGGCAAGACGACGGTGTTCAACCTGATCAGCCGGATTTACGTGCCCACCGCGGGATCCATTCACTTCGAAGGCAAGGCCCTCGCCGAGGTCGCGCCGCACGCGATCGCCCAGCTGGGCATCGCGCGCACGTTCCAGAACATCGAACTGTTCGAACACGCGACGGTGCTGCAGAACCTGTTGATCGGCAGGCACACGCACCGCGCGACGGGCCTGTTCAGCGATTTGTTCTTCACCGCCAGGGCGCGGCGCGGCGAAATCGCTGCTCGCGCCAAGGTGGAGCAGGTGATTGAGTTGCTCGATCTGCAACACCACCGCGATTCGCTCGTCGCCGGCCTGCCTTACGGTGTTCGCAAAGTCGTCGAACTCGCACGCGCGCTCTGCACCGAGCCGAAATTGTTGCTGCTCGACGAGCCGTCGTCGGGGCTCAACGTCGAAGAGACCGACGACATGGCGTTCTGGATCCAGGACATCCGCCATGAACTGGGCATCACCGTGCTGATGGTCGAGCACGACATGACACTCGTTTCGCGCGTCTCGGACCGCGTGCTCGCGATGAACCAGGGCGAAGTGCTGGCGCTGGGAACGCCGCGGGAAGTGCAGGCGCATCCCGGCGTTGTGGAGGCGTATCTGGGCGCGGGCGGCGACTTGGCGTCGCTGCGCAGGCAGGCCGCATGAACGCAAGTGGCGTCGCGACACCCATGACGACCGTCACGCAGGCCGACACCGCGCCTGTGTTGCGCCTGCAAAACGTGGAGAGCGCGTACGGCCCGATTCGGGCAATTCGCGGCGTGAGCCTGCAAGTCGCGCAGGGGCAGATTGCGACCGTGCTCGGTTCCAACGGTGCAGGCAAGTCGACGATTCTGAAAACGATTTCGGGAATCGTCGACCCGCGCAAGGGCAGCATCGAATTCAAGGGCGAAGACATCACGGCGCGAGACCCGTCGCTGATCGTGCAGCGCGGCTTGAGCCACGTTCCCGAGGGGCGCGAAGTGTTCCCGCTGCTTTCGGTGCACGACAACCTGATGATGGGCGCCTACACTCGCCACGACGGCGACGGCGTCGCGCGTGACCTGGAAACGGTGTACCGCTACTTTCCGATCCTGAAGGAACGTGCCCACCAGGACGCCGGTTTGCTCTCGGGCGGGCAGCAGCAGATGCTGGCGATCGCGCGCGCGCTGATGGCGGCGCCGCATATGATTTTGCTGGACGAACCGAGCCTGGGCCTGTCGCCCTTGTTGACGCGCGAGATCTTCGAGATCGTCGTGCGCATCAACCGCGAGCGCGGCACGACGATTCTTCTTGTCGAACAGAACGCGAACATGGCGCTCAACGTCGCCGACTTCGGCTACGTGCTGGAAAACGGCCGCATCGTCATGGAAGACACGTGCGAGCGCCTGCGCGAAAAGGACGACGTCAAGGAGTTCTACCTCGGCATGAAAGAAGCCGGCGCGCGCGGCGAGCGGCGTTGGAAGAAGAAGAAGAACTGGCGCTGAGGACAAGGCCATGCCCAATCTCTGGAATCTCGATCAGTTGACGCGCAGCAGCGCCATCGCCGTGCCCGGCGAAACGCTGTCTGCGATGTTCTGGAACGGCGCTGCACAGCGCGCCGGTCAGGTGTTCATGCGGCAGAAGGAGTTGGGGCTGTGGCGCGAGTGGACGTGGGCGCAGACGGCGCAGGCGGTGCGCGAAATCGGCGACGGCCTGCTCAGCCTGGGCGTGCAGCCGGGCGACTGCGTTTCCATTCTGTCCAATACCGTTGTCGAGTGGGTTCTCGCCGACTTGGGCGTGCTCAGTTGCGGCGCCGTTTGCAACGGCATCTACCCCACCGACTCGAGCGCGCAGACGCACTATCTGTGCGAAGACTCGCGCACGCAAATTTTGTTCGTCGAAGACGATGAACAGCTCGACAAGGCGCTTGAGGTGCGCGCCCGTCTTCCACTGCTTCGAAAAATCGTCGTTTTCGACGCTGAAGGTTTGCGCGAGTTCTCCGACCCCAACGTGATCGACCTCGCTGCGTTGCGCGGGCTGGGGCGCATCCACGCGAAGGCGCAGCCGAACCAGCTCGACGAACGCACTGCGGCGTGCCGGCCGCAGGACTTGGCCATCCTCGTCTACACGTCGGGAACGACGGGCAAGCCCAAGGGCGCGATGCACTCGCATGGGGGGCTGGTTTACGCGGTGCGCGGCTACAACGCAATCGTCGTGCAGGACGGCAGCGACGAGCGCATGTGCTTCTTGCCGCTTTGCCACATCGCCGAACGCGTGGGCGGTGAGTACTCGTCGGTCTATACCGGCGCCGTGCTGAACTTCGTAGAGAACCCGGAAACCGTTCCCGAAAACGTGCGGGAAATTGCGCCGACGGTGTTCGCCGCGGTGCCGCGCGTCTGGGAGAAGTTCTATTCGGCGGTCGCGATTTCGCTGCGCGAGTCGGGCAAGTTTCAGCAGCTCATCTATGCCTGGGGTCTGGGCGTGGGGGCGCGCATCGCCGATCTGGTTCTTGCCGGGCAGCCGGTGAGTGCTGCGCTGAAGGCCCAGTTCATGCTGGCGCGTTGGCTTGCGCTGGACAACGTGCGCCGCCTCATCGGCATCCACCGAGCGCGCTTTCTCGTCACTGGCGCTGCCCCCATCTCTGCCGACCTGGTGAAGTGGTACCTGGCGCTTGGCGTGCCCATGCTTGAGGTGTGGGGCATGACGGAATCGTGCGGGGCGGCGACGTACATGCCGGCGGCGCGCATCAAACCGGGCATGGTGGGGCCGGCGTGCCCGTTCAACGAGGTCAAGCTCGATCCGGCGACGGGCGAGATCCTGGTGCGCGGGCGCAACGTCTTCATGGGCTACCTGAACCTGCCGGAGAAGACGGCAGAAGCGATCGATGCGCAGGGTTGGCTGCACACCGGCGACGTGGGCACGGTCGACGCTGACGGCTATTTCCGCATCACCGACCGAATGAAAGACATCATCATCACGGCGGGCGGCAAGAACATCACGCCGAGCGAGTTCGAGAACGACCTGAAATTCTCGCCCTACATCACCGATGCCGTCGTCGTGGGCGACAAGCGCGCCTACCTGACCGTGATCGTCATGATCGACCTGGAAAACGTCGAAAAATTCGCCCAGGACCGCGACATCCCGTTCAGCAATTACACGAGCCTGACGCGTGCCAAAGAGGTGCAGGAGCTGATCTGGGGCGAAATCGAACGCATCAACAAGAAGTTCGCGCGCGTCGAGCAGATCAAGAAGTTCTACTTGCTCGACACCCAGTTGACCGCTGAAGACGACGAGCTCACGCCGACAATGAAGCTCAAGCGCAAGTTCGTCGAGAAAAAATATTCCGAACACATCGAAGCGATGTACCGGTGACGCGTTCCCCCACCACGACCATTGAAGGAGAGAAAAGATGAAATCGATACGAATCATCGCCGCCCTGGCGGCCGCAAGCATTGCTGCATTGGCACAGGCGCAGTCTCAGGGCGTCAGCAAGACGGAAATCCTGATCGGCTCGATTCAGGATTTGTCCGGCCCCATCGCCGGTTTCGGCAAGCAGGTGCGCCTGGGAATGATGCTTCGCGTGGGTGAGATCAACGAACAGGGCGGCATCAACGGGCGCAAGCTCAAGCTGCTCGTCGAAGACTCGGCGTACGACCCGAAGAAGGCGGTTCTCGCGGCGCAAAAGCTCGTCAACCAAGACAAGATTTTCATCATGGCCGGGCACATCGGCACGGCGCAGAACAACGCGGCGATGCCGGTCCAGTTCGAAAAGAATGTCATCAACTTCATGCCCGTGACCGCGGCGCGTGAAATGTATGACCCATTCCACAAGCTCAAGTATTCGTTTGCCGTGACCTACTACGACCAGATGCGCACGCACCTGCCCAAGATGGTCAAGGACAAGGGCCTCAAGAAGCCCTGCACGATTTACCAGGACGACGAGTTCGGTCTCGAAGTCGTTCGCGGCGCGGAGGCCGGGCTGAAGGGCATCGGCATGGAATTTGTGGAGAAGACGTCGTACAAGCGCGGCGCGACCGACTTTTCATCTCAGGTGGCTCGCATGAAGGCCGCGGAGTGCGATCTGGTCGTGCTCGGCACGATCATTCGCGAGACGATCGGCACGATCGGCGAATCGCGCAAGACGGGGTTCAGCCCGGTGTTCCTCGGCTCGAGCGCTGCGTACACCGACCTGATTCACAGGCTTGGAGGCAAGGCGATGGACGGCTTGTACGCGAGCATGGCGTCGCAGAATCCCTACCTCGATGACGCTTCGCAGAAAGTCAGCTTCTGGGCGAACAAGTACAAGACCCAGTTCAACGAAGACCCGACCGTGTTTTCGGTCTACGGCTACAACATCATCGACGCGTTTGCCCTGGCCGCAGGCAAGGCGGGAGCGAATCTGACGACCGACTCGTTCATCAAGGCGATGGACACGCTGAAGATCGCGCCCGACATCTTCGGCAGCCCGGAGGCGACGTTCTCACCGACGAAACGCCTGGGCAGCGACGCGTCGCGCCTGTCGCAAATCGCCGACGGGAAGTGGAAGGTGATGTCGGAGTACGCGAAGCCGGCGAACTGAACGCCAGGTTGTCATCCCGGCGCAAGCCGGGAGCCACCGCCTCGATGGCATGCCCTGGCGAGCCCTGGATCCCGGCGTTCGCCGGGATGACTCCACAACGTTCAGCGCCTGGCCGGCAGCGTGTGCATGAACTTGCAGATGATGCCCAGCATCACTTCGTCGGCGCCGCCGCCGATCGACCCGAGGCGCCCGTCGCGGTACATGCGCGACACCAGGTTGTCCCACGTGTAGCCCATGCCGCCCCAGAACTGCATGCACTCGTCGGGAACGGTGCGTGACAGGCGCCCGGCCTTGAGTTTGGCCATCGACGCCCATTCGGTGACGTCGCGCCCGGCGACGTAGTGCTCCGTCGCCATGTAGGTCAGGCCACGCAGCGCTTCGATTTCGGTCTTGAGTTCGGCGAGCTTGAAGTGCACGACCTGCTGGTCGAGCACGCTGCCACCGAAGATCTGCCGCTCGCGTGCGTAGTCTGCCGTCATCTCCACGCAGCGCAGCAGGCTCTGGATCGACTTCGCCGCAGCCCAGAGTCGCTCCTCCTGGAACTGCATCATCTGGTACGTGAAGCCCGAACCCTCGTCGCCGATGCGGTTTGTTTGCGGGACGCGCACGTCGTCGAAGTGGATCAGCCCGGTGTCGCTCGACATCATGCCGATCTTGCGGATCTTCTTCGCTTTCGTGATGCCGGGCGTATTCATCGGCACGATGATCAGGCTCTTGTTCTTGTGCGCGGCGCCGTCCGACGTGTTCGCGAGCAGGCACATCCAGTCGGCCTGCAAGCTGTTCGTGATCCACATCTTCGCGCCGTTGATGACGTAATCGCCACCCACCTTGCGCGCCGTCGTCTTGATCGCCGCCACATCCGAGCCGGCGCCGGGCTCGGAGACGCCGATGCACGCGACGTGCTCGCCGCGAATCGCCGGCGCGAGAAACTCGCGACGCAGTGCGTCGGAGCCAAAGCGCGCAAGCGCCGGCGTGGCCATGTCGGTCTGCACGCCGATTGCCATCGGCACGCCGCCGCACGTGATGTCGCCCAAAGCTTCGGCCATCACGACGGAGTAGGAATAGTCCAGCCCCATGCCGCCGAACTCGGTGGGCTTGGTCAAGCCGAGCAGGCCGAGCTTGCCCAGGCCACCGAACACTTCGTGCGCCGGAAAGATCTCTGCAGCCTCCCACGCGTCGACGTGGGGGTTGATCGCTTCGGCGATGAAGCGCTTGAGCGTGTTGCGGATCGCCTCGTGTTCGTGCGTCAGCTGCATCGCGCAGGCGCTGCGGCGCTTACTTGAGTGTCATCAACCACTGCACCAGCTGTTTCGCTTCGGCCTCGCTCACCTGCGCGTTCGGCGGCATGGGCACGGGACCCCACACGCCTGCGCCTCCCTTGATCACCTTTTGCGCGAGCTTGTCGACAGCGTCTTTCTGTCCAGCGTATTTGGCGGCGACTTCCTTGTAGGCGGGGCCGACGAGTTTCTTGTCGACGGCGTGGCAGGCCATGCAGTTCTTTTTCGTGGCCAGGTCGGCGTTGGCCAGGGCGGATCCGGTGCCGGTGGCAAGCAGGACCGTCGTCAAAGCAGCGAACAACTTCATGGTTTCCTTTCAGTCGGAAGGGTGGGTGTCAGTGGGTGCCTGTCAGGCGGCGTACATTCGTGGCAACGGATTGTAAGAGCGGCGCTCGCAGCGCCGTGCCGGCATTGTGACCGTGGGGGTGGGTGATGTTGTTCGTCGTGCTTGGCGTTGTCTTGATCTTGCTCAATCTCGCGGGCATCGGCCCCGTGGGCGAATGGACCTGGAACCTCACCGGTGACCTGTGGAAGTTCGCCATGCCCTTTGCGTTTGCCCTGGGCTGGTGGGCGTGGTCCGACACATCGGGCCTGACGAAACGCCGCGAGATGGAGCGAATGGACCAGCGCAAGGAAGAGCGACGTCTGAAGAACATGGAAGCGCTTGGAATGAACCCGCGCCACGGGCGCAAGCGCAAATAAGCAGGTTCGCGCCCACCCATTGCCGCGTCGGCCTTTCCGCCGCCGAACCTAAGCCTCGCGATCCAGCACGGCGCCGGTGCTCGCACTGGACGCATTCTTCGCAAACTTGGCGAGCACGCCGCGCGTATAACGCGGCACCGGCGCCTTCCAGCGCGCGCGGCGCGCCACAAGTTCGGCCGGTGTGATGTTGAGCTGCAGACTCAGCGTGTGGGCGTCGATCGTGATCGAGTCTCCCTCCTGAACCAGCGCAATCGCGCCGCCTGCGTACGCTTCGGGCGCGACATGGCCGACGACCATTCCCCAGGTGCCGCCGGAAAAGCGCCCGTCGGTGACCAGCCCCACGGTTTCGCCCAGTCCTTGGCCGATGAGTGCGCTCGTCGGCGCGAGCATCTCGGGCATTCCGGGCGCGCCCTTCGGCCCGAGGTAGCGCAGCACCATCACGTCGCCATCCTTGATCTGGCGCGCCATGATCGCCGCCATCGCGCTTTGCTCGTCGTCGAAAACGCGCGCCGGGCCGGTGATCTGCGGGTTCTTCAGGCCGGTGATCTTCGCCACCGCGCCTTCGGGCGCGAGGTTGCCGCGCAGGATCGCCAGGTGCCCCTCTGCATACATGGGGTTGCCGATGGGGCGAATCACGTCCTGGTCGGCGCGCGGCGCGTCGGGAACGTCGGCGAGGGTTTCCGCAATCGTCTTGCCGGTGATCGTCATGCAGTCGCCGTGCAGCAGGCCCGCCTTGAGCAGGATCTTCATCACTTGCGGGATGCCTCCCGCCTTGTGCAGGTCAACCGCGAGGTACTTGCCCGAGGGCTTGAGGTCGCACAGCACCGGCACTTTGCGGCGCATGCGCTCGAAGTCATCGATGCTCCACTCGACTTCCGCCGCGTGCGCGATCGCGAGGAAGTGCAGCACCGCGTTTGTCGAACCGCCGGTGGCCATGATCACGGCGACGGCGTTCTCGATCGCCTTGCGTGTCACGATGTCGCGCGGGCGGCGGTTCGCCTTGACGGCGTCGACGAGCACCCGCGCCGCGGCAGTGGCCGAGTCCACGATCTCGGCGTGCGGATTGGCCATCGTGCTCGAGCTGGGCAGGCTCATTCCCAGCGCCTCGAACGACGAGCTCATGGTGTTGGCCGTGTACATGCCGCCGCACGAACCGCTGCCGGGGATGGCGCGGCGCTCGATCTGCTTGAAGTCTTCTTCGCTCAATTTGCCGGCGGTGAACTGGCCCACCGCTTCGAAGATGCTGACGATGTTCAGGTCCTGGCCCTTGTAATGGCCGGGCAGGATGGTGCCGCCGTAGACATAAATCGCCGGCACGTTGGCGCGCAGGATGCCCATCATTCCGCCCGGCATGTTCTTGTCGCAGCCGCCCACCACAAGCACGCCGTCCATCCATTGGCCGCCGACACAGGTCTCGATGCAATCGGCGATCACTTCGCGCGAGACGAGGCTGTACTTCATGCCTTCGGTGCCCATCGCCATGCCGTCGGAAATCGTCGGCGTGCCGAAAATCTGCGCGTTTCCGCCGGCAGCCTCGATGCCCGCCACCGCAGCGTCGGCAAGCTTTTGCAGGCCCGAATTGCACGGCGTGATCGTCGAGTGGCCGTTCGCCACGCCGATCATCGGTTTCTTGAAGTCGGCCTCCTCGTAGCCCAGCGCGTAGTACATGGATCGGTTCGGCGCGCGCGCGACGCCTTCGGTGATGTTTTTCGAGCGGCGGTTCGACGTCATGGCGGTCTCGGTGAGGGGAATCGGTAGCCGAACTATAGCCAGCGCGCCTGGCTCGGCCCTTGCGATCCTCGCGCGCAGGGTGCGCTGGCTGCTGCCGGACTCGCCCTTATCATCGCCGCCATGCTCGTCCACCCCCAATTCAGCCCCGTCGCGTTGCAGCTCGGGCCTGTGGCCATCCACTGGTACGGCTTGACGTATCTCGTCGCCTTCGGCCTGTTCCTCTGGCTCGCGTCACTGCGTGTCAAGCAGCCGCACTTCGCGCAGTCCGGCTGGACGCGCCGCGATGTTGAAGACCTGTTGTTCTACGGCGTGCTTGGCGTCGTCATCGGCGGGCGCCTGGGCTACGTGATTTTCTACAAACCCGGTTACTACGCAGTGAATCCGCTCGAGATCTTCGCCGTGTGGAAAGGCGGAATGGCGTTTCACGGTGGACTGCTCGGCGTGGGCGCGGCGATGTTGTTCTTCGCGCGTTCGCGCAGCCGCAGCTTCCTCGAAGTGTCCGACCTGATCGCGCCGTGCGTTCCCACGGGTCTGGCGAGCGGGCGCATCGGCAACTTCATCAACGGCGAGTTGTGGGGGCGTGCGGCAGACCCGAGCCTGCCCTGGGCGATGGTGTTTCCGCAGTCGGGCACGAACATCGCGCGACATTCCTCGCCGCTCTACCAGTTCGCGCTCGAAGGCTTGTTGCTTTTCGTGCTGCTGTGGCTCTATGCACGCAAACAGCGCGGGCGCGGCCAAGTGATGGGGGCGTTCCTCGCAGGCTACGGGATATTGCGATTCACGGCAGAGTACTTCCGCGAGCCGGACAGTTTTCTCGGCTTGCAGGCGCTGAACTTGAGCATGGGCCAATGGTTGTGCATTCCCATGGTCCTGGGAGGATTGGGCGTTTGGTTCTGGGGTGGGCGCCAGCCCGGTGCCGCGGCGCTCGCGAAATAAACCATGCGACAGGTTTTTCTGGACACGGAGACGACGGGGCTGACCCCCGGCAGCGGTGACCGCATCATCGAAATCGGTTGCGTGGAGATGCTGAACCGGCGCCTGTCGGGGCGCAATCTTCACTTCTACCTGAACCCGCAGCGCGCCAGCCACGAAGACGCGTTCAAGGTGCACGGCCTGAGCGACGAGTTCCTCGCCGACAAGCCGCTGTTTGCGGCCGTCGCGAAGCAGCTGCTCGAGTACCTCGAAGGCGCGGAAGTCATCATCCATAACGCCGAGTTCGATGTGGCATTTCTCGACGCTGAACTCGAACGCATCGCCAAGCCGAAATTCGAGCAGCACGTGGCGAGCATCACCGACAGCCTGATGCTCGCGCGCGAGATGTTCCCGGGCAAGTCGAATTCGCTCGACGCGCTGTGCAAGCGCCTCGAAGTTGACAATTCGGCGCGAACCTTGCACGGCGCCTTGCTCGACGCCGGGCTGCTCGCCGAGGTCTACATCCGCCTGACGCGCGGCCAGGAGTCGCTCGTCATCGACGCGGGCGATTCCTTCGCGTCGTCGCCCGGGTTCGAAGCGATCGACCTGCGCGCGCTCGAATTGCCCGTCATCGAAGCAGCGCCCGACGAACTGGCCGCCCACCACGCGATTCTCGCGGGTCTGGACAAGGCGAGCTCGGGCAAAGCGGTGTGGCGCGTCCCTGCAGCGACGCCTTGAGCCGTGGCACAATCCGGCTCCTTCCGCAGCCCCGGAAATTCCGATTCGGGCGGTTAGCTCAGGGGTAGAGCGCCTCGTTCACACCGAGGAGGTCGCAGGTTCGAAACCTGCACCGCCCACCAGCAGTCGCTGCCGATGGAGTCCACGCTGGCCCGCGTGGCTGGCATCAGTCGACCTGCGCCTCAGGTCGCCGACCGGCCTTGCAACACCCGTTCCAGATTCGCGAGGACGCACGCCTGATGGTCAGGCACCAACTCGGCGGCGCAGACAACGACGCCAGACGGGGCTTCGGTTTGAACCGCGACGCCAAGCGTTGTCTGCGTGCGAACGGCGCGCGATACTGCGGCGAGCGCTGCCTTGCCCGCCTGCGCCGGCAATGCGTCCACGCGGCGCGGCCAAAAGCGCAGCGTCGTGCCGAGCAGCATGCAGGCCAGGCACAGTGCAAGAAGCATCTTGCTCGAGGCCGGCAGCTCGGGCCAGGCGGGCATCGCGGGCCACGCCATGGGCGCGATGCCCGACCAGACTTGAAGCTGGACGTCGTGAACATCGAAGTTGCGCAAGTTCACCAAACCCAGTTTGGGCGCAACAACTCTGTCGCCGCGGAAAGTCAACGGGCCGCTGCTCGCAGTCAAGGTCACGCGCTGGCGCGCCGCCGTGGCCGTGCTCACCAGGCCGGGGACGTCCATCAGTACCTCACGCTTTTCTCCTGGCGCCTCGCCCTGAATCTCCCAACCGGCTTGCCACTGGGCGAAGACTTCTCCTGCCGCCTGGGCGCTGCCGGAAATTGAGAACACCAGGGTATACGGGTTGTGGCCGTCGCCGGCGCGCTGCTGCGGGCCGACCCAGGGCAACAGGTCGGCGAAGCGCGACCCGTCGCGGCGCGTTTCGTCAAGCGCGGCACCCGCCGCCAGCGCCGCGTAGCGCTCGATCGCCTCCATCGGCAACTGGTACTCGGCGACCAGCGTTCGACCGTGGGCCGGGGGTTCGCTGGGCATGGACACCCGCGTTGTCGCCGCGAAGATGCCCACGGCAATCAGCAGTCCCCACCAAAAATGCGGCCTTGCGAGCACTTGTCCCCTCCGAATCGCACGGCCGCGCCGCTTTGTATGCAGGCCAATTGTCGGGACGTGCCGGCCGCGGCGCCAACCCCGAAATGAGGGCTGGCGTGCTGCCTGAAGTTGGCCTGAATTCCGCCGCGCCGGCTCGATTCCGCGTGGCTGCCGGCGCGCTGATTCAGCTCGGCGGGCCGGTGCGCGGCGGCACTGCGCTAAACGCGCCGGCGGCGCGCAGCTGCTCACGCGCTGCAGCGTCGAGCTGCAAGACGTCGTGCAGTACGTCGGCCGTGTGCTCGCCCACGCCGGGCACCCAGGCGCGCATGTGCGAGGGCGTGCCGCTCATCTGCCACGGCGCGTTCACACCGGTGAACGCGCCTGCGGCGTCGGCCACCGCGCTGAACAGGCCACGCTCGCGCAAATGGGCGTCGCCCAGCGCGTCGCCGGGGTCGTTGTAGGCGGCGCAGGGAACCCCGCCGGCGTCCAGGGCGCGTTGGCATTCGGCCAAGGTGCGCGCGGCGGTCCACGCTTCGACGACGCCCATCATCGCGTGCCAATTCGCATTGCGCGCGGGCAGCGTCGCAAAGCGCGGGTCGTCGCGCAACTGCGCCAGACCCGTGACTTCGCACAGCGCGTCGAAGTTGCGCTGCGTGATCGGCGCGATCAGCAAGTCGCCGTCGCGTGCGCGAACCGGCCCGTAAGTCGGGCGCGCCGTCTTGACGGGGAACTGCGCCTCCTGCACTTCGTAAATCATCAGGTTCAGCATGCTGTCCATCAAGGCGACGTCGATGCGCTGCCCGAGGCCCGTGCGATGGCGCTGCACCAGCGCGGTCTGGATCGCGGAACACGCGTAAAGCCCGCCCAGCACGTCAGCAACGAACACGGCGCCCGGCGCAGGGCGCTCCCGGTCGCCGGCGTAACGCATCAGGCTGCGATCGAAGCCGCTCGCGGCTTGCACCATCATTGCGTAGGCGGCCAGCCCGGCGCTCGGGCCGGTCTGGCCGTAGCCGGAAATCGAGCAGTAGATCAGCTTCGGGTTCAGCGCTGCGAGCGCTTCGAAGCCCAGGCCGAGCCGCTCCATCACGCCGGGGCGAAAGTTCTCGACGAGCACGTCGCATTCCTGAGCGAGACTTCGCACCAGCGCGAGCGCCTGCGGATTCTTCAGGTCGAGCGCAACGCTGCGCTTGCCCGCGTTGAGCTGACCGAAGTAGACGCTGTACTGACCGTCGGCACCCGGGCGCAGCGGTGCGCGCTGGCGCATGTCGTCGCCTTCGGGAGGTTCGATCTTGATGACGTCGGCGCCCAGGTCGGCGAGCAGGCGCGTGCAGTACGGGCCGGCGAGCATGATCGAGAAGTCGAGAATCCGCAGGCCGGCGAGGGCGCCGTCTTGCGTTGACGCGGGGTGGGTGGCGGCGACGCTTGGCATCGGCGCATGCTGCACCAAGACTGCAGCGCGCAGCATGGCCTCATGCGCACAGATGCTGTGCCGCGTCCATGGCTAGGCCGATTGCGGGGCTGGCCGCAGACTGGCGCTCCGTCCCGCATCGCCGTCGCCTCCCGCATGAAATTCACCGAAGAACAACTCGCGTTTCGCGACAGTGTGCAGCGCATGGCGGAAAAACACGTCGCGCCGATTGCTGCCGAAGTCGACGAGAAAGATCGCTTCCCGCTGGAGCTGGTGAAGCTGTTCGGCGAGATGGGGCTGATGCAGCTGTGGGTGCCCGAGCGCTACGGCGGCCCCGAAGGCAACTTGACGATGATGTGCATCGCGCGTGAAGAGATCTCGCGCTTCTCGCCGGCGTGCGGCTCGATCGCGGGGCTGAACACGATGTTCATCATGCCGCTGCTGCACTTCGGATCTGAAGAACAGCGCCAGCGCTTCTTGCCCGTTGTTGCGAAAGGTGGCGTCGTCACCGCGATCGCGATCTCCGAGCCGCAGGCCGGCTCCGACGTGAGCGCAATGAGCACCCGCGCCGTGCGCGACGGCGACAGTTACGTCATCAACGGCCGCAAGCAGTGGTGCAGTTACGGCGTCGCTGCGGAGTTCATCCTGCTCATGGCGCGCACCAGCGGCACGACGGGAGCCGAGGGCATCAGCGCCTTCGTCATCGAGCCGAAGAAAATGCCCGGCATCACGTTCGGCCGCCACGAGCGCAAGATGGGTTGGCGCGGCGCGCCGAACACGCCGATCTTTCTGGACAACGTGCGCGTGCCCATCGAGAACCTGGTGGGCATCGAGGGCAAGGGCTTCAAGGCGTCAATGCGTGCGCTGGACCTGAACCGCCCGACGATCGGCGCGCAGGCGGTGGGCCTGGCGCAGGGCGCGCTCGACGCGTCGGTCGCGTACGCGAAAGAGCGCAAGCAGTTCAAGCGCAGCATTGCCGAGTTCCAGGGCATCCAGTTCATGCTCGCCGACATGGTGATCAACATCGAGGCGGCACGCGCCCTCGTCTACGAGTGCGCACGCGCCGGCGACGAAGGCGATTGGGAGCGCCTGAACGTGCTCGCCAGCATGGCCAAGTGTTTCGGCAGCGACATGGCGATGAAAGTCACGACCGACGCGGTGCAGATCTTCGGCGGTTACGGCTACACCATGGACTATCCCGTCGAGCGCATGATGCGCGACGCGAAGCTGGCGCAGATCTTCGAAGGCACGAACCAGATCCAGCGCATGGTGATCGCGCGGCATTTGTTGAGAGCCGATCGATGAAGTGCACACGCTGTCATCCCGGCGAACGCCGGGATCCACTCTTCACATGGCGCAAGAATCACCGCAATGGATCCCGGCGTTCGCCGGGATGACAGAGCGCAGGAGACACGATGAGAACATTGCTCGCCAGTTTGCTGCTGGTACCCGTTTTCGCGCTGGCCCAGGGCTACCCGAGCCGCCAGATCCAGATGTTGATTCCGTACCCGGCGGGAGGCACGACCGACGTGATGGCGCGTGCCCTGCAGGAGCCGATGCAAAAGGCACTCGGGCAGACCATCATCGTCGAGAACAAGAGCGGCGCCTCGGGCGTGCTCGCGGCGCGCGAAGTCGCGCGTGGCAAGCCCGACGGGCACGCCTTGCTCTTCATCAACAGCGGCATCGTCGCGGTGACTCCGCACGTGCAGAAAGACGCGGGCTTTGACGGCGTGAAAGACTTCGCGCCGGTCGCCCTGGTGACGATGGCGCCGCTGTTCGTCATCGTTCCCGGGAATCTGCCGGTGACCGACCTGCGCAGCTACATCGACCACATGAAGAAGCAGGCCGCGCCGGCGGCCTACGCGTCGGCAGGCGTCGGCTCGTTCGGCCATCTGGCGAGCGAACTCTTCATCAAGGCCGCCGGCCTGAACATGACGCATGTGCCGTATCGCGGCCAGGCGCCCACCACCAACGCCGTGCTCACCGGCGAGGTGCAGCTGCTCATCACGAGCATGTCCGGTGCGATGCGCGGATTCATCGACTCCGGCAAGCTCAAGCTTCTCGCCGTGACTGCCGGCGCGCCGTCGCCGCAGGCGGTGGGCGTGCCCACCGTGGGCAGCGTCTTGCCGGGTTATGCGGCAGAAACGTGGTTCGGTTTTGTCACGACCGCGGGAACGCCGCCCGAAGTGATCAACCGGCTGAACAGCGAGATCAACACCATCATGGGTACGCGCGAAATCGTCGAGAAGATGACAGGCCTCGGCCAACTCGTTCGCACCATGACGCCTGCGCAACTGGGCAGTCTGATCGCCGAAGACTCGGCGCGCTGGGGCCAGGTGGTTCGGGAGAACAACATCAGCGCGCAGTGAAGCGCAAGCCGCCCAGCCTGTCATACCGGCGAAAGCCGGTATTCACTGTCGAGCGCGCCGAACAAGTTCGAAGAGCCATTGCTCGAATCGGTGGATCCCGGCTTTCGCCGGGATGACCGTCATTACAGGAAGTCCCAAAATCATGTCCCGCTACGCCAACTACCACGACCTCAAGATCGAAGTGAGCAACAAGCTCGCCACCGTCACGATCAATCGACCTGATGCGCGCAACGCGATCAACCAGCGGCTGATCCGCGAACTGCGCTCGATCTGGGACGACTTGGCCGATGACCCGGCGGTATTCGCGGTGCTGCTCACCGGCGCGGGCAACTACTTCAGCGTGGGCGGCGACGTGAAAGCGATGTCGGAGCGCCCAGGGGGCGACGTGCTCGAAGAAGGCGAAGTGCACGACCCGATGATCAGCCGGCGCCTCGTGAACCGGCAGCTCGAACTCGACAAGCCCGTCATCTGCGCGATCAACGGCGACGCCATCGGCCTGGCCGCGACGATTGCGCTGATGTGCGACATCACCGTGATGGCCGAAGACGCGCGCATCGGCGACAGCCACGTGAACAAGGTCGGGTTGGTGGCGGGCGACGGCGGCACCATCATCTGGCCCTTGCTGCTGGGCGTGAACAAGGCCAAGGAAATGCTCATGCGCGGCACGCTGCTCAAGGGCCGCGAGGCCGAGCGCATCGGTCTGGTGAATCACTGCGTGCCCGCCGCCGAAGTCGTGGCCTTTGCACGCGCCATCGCCGAAGAACTCGCGCATGGCCCGGCGTGGGCGATCCGGTGGACCAAACTCTCGATCAACCAGATCCTCAAGGACCGCGTGAACCATCTGCTCGAAGCGTCGATGGCGCTCGAGCAGGTGACCTTCGCCACGGCAGATCACAGGGAAGCGACTCGCGCGTTCAAGGAGAAGCGCAAGCCAAAGTTCACGGGAGGGTAGAGTCCGCACCGGGACAGGCCATGAAGCTCACATTTGCACTCGTCGACACGGCAACGCCGCGCGCGCTGACCCTCGACATTGGTTTGTTCGTCATTGCCGGGTGGGTGGGGCGTGACGTCGCCGCCACCGAACACCACATCGAGGAGCTGGCCGCGCTGGGCGTGAAGCGCCCGAGCAGGTACCCCCTCTACTACCGCGTTGCGGCCGATCAGCTGACGCAGGCACCGAAGATTCAAGTGCTGGGCGCGGATTCATCGGGCGAGGCCGAAGTCTTCGCGTTCTACGCCGAGGGCGAAATGTTCGTGAGCCTCGTCTCCGACCACACCGACCGCAAGCTCGAAGCGCAAGGCGTGGCCATTTCCAAACAAGTGTGCGCCAAGCCGGTGGCGCGAAGCGCGTGGCGTTACGCCGACGTTGCGGCGCACTGGGACGATCTGGTCTTGCGCTCGACGATCGAGGAGGACGGCGAACCGGTCGTTTACCAGGAAGGCAAGCTTTCCGCACTGCGCCCACCTCCCGAATTGATCGCAGGTTACGGCCGCAGCGTGGGCGCGCAGACGAGTCGCCTGCCTGAGGGCAGCGCCATGAGCTGCGGCACGCTCTCGGCAATCGGCGGCGTGCGGCCGGCACAGTCTTTCACAATGGCATTGTTCGATCCGCGCCGCAACTGCAGTCTCACGCACCGCTATGCGGTCGAGGTGTTGCCGGTGATTTCCTGAGGACCGGAGCCGGTCATGAACGTTCGGTTCCTCGAGACTTTCGTCTGGCTTGCGCAGCTGCGCAACTTCCGCATGACCGCCGAGAAGCTGCACACGACGCAGGCGGCGGTGTCGAGCCGCATCGCGACGCTCGAGCAGGACTTCGGCGTGCGCCTGTTCGATCGCGGCGCACGCGACGTGACGCTCACGCTGGACGGCAGCAAGGCGCTCGTCTACGCCGAGCGGCTGGTGCGCACCATGCAAGAGATGCGCGAGTCGATGGCGGACCGCACGCTCTATGCCGGAACGGTACGCATCGGCGTCATCGAGTCGATCATCCACTCCTGGTTTCCGCAGTTCATGACGGCGGTGCACAAGAGCTATCCGCGCCTCGAGGTCGAGCTCTCCGACGACACGACGATTCACCTGATCGACCAGTTCTCGCGCGGCAACCTCGACCTGGTGTTGCAGACCGATTCGATCGTCGGCCCGATGGTGCAAAACCTGGCGCTGTGCGACCTGCCGCTGCGATGGGTCGGCGCGACGCACCTGGGCCTGCACAACGAGGCGCTCACCCTGCCCGATCTCGCGGCATTCCCGATCCTGAGCTTCTCGCGCAATTCGGGGCCGCACAAGTTCATCGAACGGCTTTTTGACCACCACGTGGGCAAGCCGGTGCGCGTGAATTGCATGACGTCGGCCTCGGCGATGGTGCGAATGGTCGTCGACGGTTTCGGCGTCGCGCTGCTGCCGCCGGCCATCATTGCGCGCGAGTTGCAGGAAGGCTCATTGCAATTGCTTAAAGTCGACATCGAGATGCCTGCGGTGCCGCTTGTCGCTTCGTTCCGAACGACTCCGGACAATCCCTTATACGAACAAATTGCGTTGCTCGCGCAAGACACTGCGCAGGCATTCGCACGTTCCGCGTCGGATGAAGTGGCGCGTGTTCCGATCGGCCTGCGCGACGCCGCTGCCTGGGAACTTGCGCGCCGCGCTGCGCCTCATCAGCAGAACTGATCGCGGGCCACAGGTTTTTCTTGTTGGACAGTGCGAAACGCCTATTCGAGACTTGGGCGCATGGCTGCATCATCCACCGACTGGCACTACCTTGAGTTGCTCGACATCGCGCGGCGCATCCAGGCGCGCGAAATTTCGAGCGTCGACGCAACCAAGGCGCAACTGGCGCGAATTCAAAGGATCGACGGCAAGCTGAAAGGCTACGCCACCTTGATGGCCGACAGCGCGCTGGCCGACGCCGCCCGCGCCGACGCCGAAATCGCCAAGGGCGAAATCCGCGGCCCGCTGCACGGCGCGCCGATCGCTGTAAAGGACCTGTGCTGGACGAAGGGCGTTCCCACTGCCGCGGGAATGACGATCTACGCCGACTTCAGGCCCGACCAAGACGCGACCGTCGTGAAGCGCTTGCGCGCTGCCGGCACGGTGATCATGGGCAAACTGCAGCTCACCGAAGGCGCCTACGCCGACCATCACCCGAAGATCGCCGTGCCGGTCAATCCGTGGAACGCTGCGCACTGGTCGGGCGCGTCGTCCAGTGGCTCGGGCGTGGCCACCGCTGCCGGCCTGTGCTACGGCTCGCTGGGCTCCGACACGGGCGGCTCGATCCGCTTCCCGAGCGCCGCGAACGGCCTGACGGGAATCAAGCCCACCTGGGGCCGCGTCAGCCGCTTCGGCGTGTTCGAACTCGCCGCCACGCTGGACCACATCGGCCCGATGGCGCGCAGCGCCGCCGACGCGGGCGCCTTGCTCGGCGCGATTGCGGGTGCCGACGCGAACGATCCCACCGCCGTGCAACTTCCCGTGCCCAACTATCTGGCCGGCATGACGCGCGGTCTGCGAGGCTTGCGCATCGGCATCGACGCTGCCTGGAACAGCACTGCAGTGGACGCGCCCACGCGCGCCATGATGGCCGAGGTGACCAAAGTCATCACCGAGCAGGGGGCAGACATCCGCGAAGTCAAGTTCCCGAATGCCGAGCAGGCGATTGCCGATTGGTTCCCGCTGTGCGGCGTGGAGACCGCGGTCGCGCACGAGGCCACCTACCCCTCGCGCAAGAGCGAATACGGCCCCGGCTTGGCAGGTCTGATCGATCTGGGCCTGGCGCAAAGCGGTCTGGACTACCAGAAGATCGTGCTGCGTCGGCGTGCATTCTCGGGGCGCGTGGCTGCACTGTTCGAGGGCATAGACCTGTTGCTCATCCCGACGACCGCCGCGGCGTCGCCCACGAATGCGCAGATGGCGACCCTGGCCACCGATGCCGAATTGCTTTCGGCATTGCTGCGCTATACGTGTCCGTTCGACATGACGGGCGGCCCGACGATCACGCTGCCCGGTGGCTTCACCGAACATGGCACACCGATTGCATTCCAGTTCGTTGCGCGCCACTTCGAGGAAGACATGTTGGTGCGTGCCGGATGGCACTACCAGCAAGCCACCGATTGGCACCGGCGCCATCCGGCGCTTTGACGCGCAGCCGCAAGCGGCCCAAGTGTTCCCCGCTCGCCCACGCCCCTGCAGGAGGGGTGGGGTTCATTGATTGACTTACACCACACTGACTGGAGACAAACCTGATGAAACTGCAATCCAAACTGGCCACCGGCCTTGCTGCGGGCCTCATGGTCGCGGCATTTGCCAGCGGTTCCGCATCTGCGGCCGACCTGAAGATCGGCCTGCTCGAAGACGTCTCGGGCGACCTGGCGCTGATGGGCAAGCCCAAGCTCAACGGCTCGCTGCTCGCCGTGGAAGAAATCAACAAGGCCGGCGGCATCATGGGCCGCAAGATCGAGTTGATTCACCTCGACCCGCAAGGCGACAACGCGCGCTACCAGGAATTTGCACGCCGCTTGCTGAGCAAGGACAAGGTCGACGTGCTGATCGGCGGCATCACCTCCGCGTCGCGCGAAGCGGTTCGCCCCATCATCAACAAGACCGACACGCCCTACATCTACACGAACCAGTATGAAGGCGGCGTGTGCGATGCGAACATGGTGAGCAACGGCGCGATTCCGGAACAGCAGTTCTCGACGCTGATTCCGTACATGGTCGAAACCTTCGGCAAGAACGTCTACGTGATCGCTGCCGATTACAACTTCGGCCAGCTCTCGGCCGAGTGGAACCGCACCATTCTCAAGACGCTCGGCGGCAAGGTCGTCGGCGAGGAGTTCATTCCGCTGGGCGTGTCGCAATTCGCGCAGACGATTCAGAACATCCAGAAGGCCAAGCCCGACTGGATTCTCACCATCAACGTTGGCGCCGCGCAAGATTCGTTCTTCGAGCAGGCCGCCGCCGCCAAGCTGAACCTGCCGATGGGCTCGTCGATCAAGGTGATGCTCGGCTTTGAGCACAAGCGTTTTGCGCCACCTGCGCTGAACCGCATGCACGCCACGGCGAACTGGTTCGAGGAAATCGACACGCCCGCTGCCGAAGCCTTCAAGAAGCGCTGGCGCGCCAAGTTCCCGAGCGAGACCTACATCAACGACATGGGCTACAACGCCTACACCGCCGTCTACATGTACAAGCAGATGGTGGAGGGCGCGAAGTCGACCAAGCTCGCCGACCTGCGCAAGTTCATCCAGACCGGCAAGGCGTGCATCGAGGCTCCTGAAGGCCAGATCTGCATCGACCCGAAGAGCCAGCACACGTCGCACCGCATGCGCCTCATCGCCGTGGGCGAGAAGCACGAAGTCAAGGTCGTCAAGGACTACGGTGTCATTCAGCCGTACTGGCTGGGTCAGATCGGCTGCGACCTGACGAAGAACAACGACAAGAAGCAATATTCGCCGTCGGACCTGCCGAAGAAGAAGTCCTGAACTTCTGATATGAGTCGCACCGGGCCTTCGTGGCCCGGTGCGCTTTCCGTTGAGCTATTTCACTGCAGGCGCGGCCGATGTTCGCTGAAGTCTTCTCCATCGTCTATCAGTTCTTCGACGTTTTCGCCTTCCTGATTCTCTCGGCAGCCGGCCTGGCCATCATCTTCGGCATGATGGGCGTCATCAACATGGCGCACGGCGAGCTGATCATGTGCGGCGCCTACGTCACGGTAGGCCTCGTGCACGGCGGGTTTCCGCTGCCGCTGGCGCAGTTGTGCGGCACGCTCGCGGCCGGTGTGATCGGCGTGATCATCGAGGTGCTGCTGGTGCGCAAGCTCTACAAGCGCCCGCTCGACTCACTGCTCGCGACCTGGGGCCTGAGCCTCGTCGTCACGCAAGGCATGCTCATCATCTTCGGCTCGTCACTCGCCGGCGTGGGAACGCCCAAGGGCAGTTTCAGCGTCGGCGACTACACGTTCTCAACCTATCGGCTGGTGCTGATCGGCGGCGCCCTGGCCGCACTCGCGCTCATCTACTTCATCTTCATGCGCACGCGCTTTGGCCTGCACGCCAGGGCGACGATGCAAAACGCGGCAATTGCACAAGCGCTGGGCGTGAAGGTCGGCAACGTCTACGCGCTGAGTTTTGGCATCGGCGCGGCGCTCGCCGGCTTTTGCGGCGCGCTGTTCGCGCCGACGATGACGCTGATCCCGACGATGGGCGCGACCTTCATCGTCGAAAGTTTCGTCACCGTCGTCGTCGGTGGCTCGAACGTGCTGCTCGGCACTGCGCCCGCGGGGATGTTCCTCGCGGCAGTGCGCACGCTGCTCAACGCGAGCGCGGGGCAAATCGTCGGCCAGATCGGCATGTTGCTCGCCGTCATGGTGATCATCCGCGTCTTGCCCGAAGGCGTGTCGGGTTTGATCGCCAAGCGAACCCGCTGACGGGGCCTGACTTCCATGTTGAATCGACTCAACGGTCCGCAGACGCTCGGCAACGGCCGCGGCTTCTGGCTCACCTTCGGCGTGGTGCTCGCGCTGATGCTGGCTTATCCGCTGGTTGCCGACTCCTATTCGGTCGGCAACATCGCCTACCTGTTGCTGTGGGTCTTCATGGCGCTCGGGCTGTCGCTGATCTGGGGTCACGGCGGAATCCTGTCGTTCGGCCAGACCTTTTTCTTCGGCCTCGCGGGCTACGGCTACGGCGTGCTCGCGATCAATTTCGACGGTGGCGGGATGACGATCCTCGCCCTCGTGCTTGCCGTCGGCGTGGCGGCGCTGGCCGCACTGCTGCTCGGCTACTTCATCATCTGGGGCGGCGTGGGCGGCGTGTTCATCGGCATCGTCACGCTCTCGGCCACGCTCGTTCTCGCCTTTTTCCTCGGCCACACCGCGGGACCGGAATTCCACATCGGCCCGGCGCGCCTGAACGGCTACAACGGAATGAAAGGCATGGAGGCGCTGAACATCCCGTGGTTCGGCGGCAGCAATTTCGAGTTCGAAGGCGTGAGCCTGTACTACCTGATCCTGGCGCTGCTTCTGCTCGTGTACCTCGGCATGCGCGCCCTCGTCAACTCGCGCTTCGGCAACGTCGTCGTCGCGATTCGCGAAGACCCGCAGCGCGCCGAGTTGCTCGGCTATGACACGCGCAAGTACCAGCTCGCGATTTTCGTCATCGGCTCGGCGCTCGCCGGTCTTTCGGGCGCGCTGTACACGTCGTGGGGCCAGTTCATCACGCCGGCGAGCATCGGCCTGCCGGCGGCGGCGATGCCCATCGTCTGGGTCGCGTTTTCCGGGCGCAGCGACATCACGGCAACCCTCGTCGGCTCCTTCCTCATCCTGCTCGCGTTCCAGACGATCACGGTCTACAGCCAGCAAGCGGCGCTGATCCTGATGGGCGCGATGTTGCTCGTCACGGTGCTCGTCGCGCCGCAAGGCTTTGCGATCGGCGTCGTGCGCGGTGCTGCGGCACTGCTGCGCCGCTTCGGCATCGGCGTGAACAACAAGGGAGCGCCGACGTGACCGAGCTGTTGCGCACGACGGCGCTCTCCAAGCGCTTCGGCGGCCACCACGCGGTATCGGAAGTCGACCTGTCGGTCCAGCGCGGCGAAATCCATTGCCTGATCGGCCCCAACGGCGCGGGCAAGAGCACGCTGTTCAAGCTCATCGTCGGCACCCACGTGCCCACGGCCGGCAACATCACGTTCGACGGCCACGACGTGACAAAGCAGCGCCCCTACGAGCGCGTCAAACACGGCATGAGCATCAAGATGCAGACGCCCAGCGTGTTCCGCGAGTTGCCGGTGCGGCAGAACGTGCAGATTGCGTTGCAGCACCACGTGCCGTCGGCGCGCCTGGCCGAAGAGCAGGACCGCTTGCTCGAATTGCTGAACCTCAGCGCCGATGCGGCCAAGCCTGCGGGTGAGCTCTCGCACGGTCAGCAACAGTGGCTGGAAATCGGCATGGCGCTGGCGCTGAAACCCACGCTGATGCTGATGGACGAGCCGACCGCCGGAATGTCGCCCGACGAGACCTTCAAGACCGGCGAACTGATCCAGCGCCTGAATGCGCAAGGCATGACGGTCGTCGTCGTCGAACACGACATGGCCTTCATCCGCCAGATCGCCAAGCAGGTGACGGTGCTGCACTACGGCAAGGTGTTTGCGCGCGGGCCCATCGACGAGATCGTCAACGACTCGCGCGTGGCCGAAATTTATCTCGGGAAAAAACATGTCTGAGTGGGTGCTCGACGTGCGCGACCTGGCGGCAAGTTATGGCGCGACGCCGATTCTGCAAGGCGTGGACCTGCGCATCGCCAAAGGCGAAATCGTCGGGCTGATCGGGCGCAACGGCGTGGGCAAGACGACGACGATGCGCTGCCTGATGGGAATGTTGCCGGCGTCGCGCGGCTCGATCCAGTTGCAGGGCCACGACATCACGGCGCTGCCCAGCGACGCGCGCGCGCGCCTGGGGTTGGGCTACGTGCCGCAGGGCCGCGAAGTGTTCCCGCGCATGACGGTCGCGGAAAACCTCGCCGTTGGCGAGCTGATCGGCGGGCCGAGCGGCAAGAAGTTGCCGGACCTCGTCTACCAGTACTTTCCGCGTCTGAAAGACCGGCGCAGCCAAATGGCGGGAACGATGTCGGGCGGCGAGCAGCAACAACTCGCGATCGGCCGCGTCCTGATCGGCAACCCGTCGCTGATGCTGCTCGACGAGCCGACCGAAGGCATTCAACCCAACATCGTCGAGCTGATCTGCGAGGCGCTGCAGGCGATCCGCAAGCAGCTCGGCACGACGATTCTGTTCGTCGAGCAGAACCTCGAAACGATCCAGGCGCTGAGCGAGCGCTGCTACGTGATGGAAAAGGGCCGCACCGTCGCGACCATCGCCGCCGGCGAGGTCACCGCCGAGAATGTGCGCCAGCACCTGCTGATCTAAGGTTCCGCAAACCCCACCAGGAGACGACTCCATGAACTGGCTCAACTCATCGATCATGCGCACGCGTGGCGTCGCGCAGGGGCGCAAGCCCGTGACGCACGCGCTCACCGAAGCGCTGCAAGGCACGTTCCACTACACGATAGGTCCGTACACGACGCCCGTGCTTTCGGTGAAGCCGGGTGACCGCATCGTCGTCGATACGCGCGATGCGTTCGAGGGCAAGGTCAAGACAGTGCAGGACTTGCCCTCCAAGGTGCTGACGATGCCCTTCGTGAACCCGCAGAACGGGCCGATCATGATCGAAGGGGCGGAGCCCGGCGATGCACTTGCGGTCTATATCGAATCGATGGCGCCGCGCGGCCCCAATCCGCGCGGCACGTGCGCGATGATTCCGCAGTTCGGCGCACTCAGCGGCACCATGTTCACGGCGCTGCTCGCCGAATCCCTGCCCGAGATCGTGCGCAAGATCGACGTCGACGAAGACGGCGTCTACTGGAGCAAGCGCGTGACCTTGCCGTACAAGCCGCACATCGGCACGCTCAGCTGCTCGCCGCAGATCGACTCGATCAACAGCCTCACACCCGACCAGCACGGCGGCAACATGGACCTGCCCGACATGGGCCCAGGCAGCATCACCTACCTCCCGGTGCGCACCGCGGGCGCGCGCCTGTTCATCGGCGACGCGCACGCGTGCCAGGGCGACGGCGAGGTCTGCGGCGTCGCGGTCGAGTACCAGAGCGTGACGACGATCCAGGTCGACCTCATCAAGGGCTGGGGAATCGAGTGGCCGCGCCTGGAGACCGAAGAAATGATCATGGCGATCGGCAGCACGCGGCCGCTCGAAGACGCGACGCGAATCGCCTACAAGGAACTCGTGCTCTGGATGGCCACCGAGTACGGCTTCGACAAATGGGACGCGTACATGATGCTCAGCCAATGCGGGAGAGTGCGACTTGGCAACTTCGTCGATCCGAAGTACACCGTCGGTGCGGGGATCACGAAGAACTATCTGGCGCCCTGAGCGTTAACCCACGGAGAACTGCATGGACCTCGGACTCAAGGGATTGAAAGCGCTGGTCACCGGCGGCACCAAGGGCATTGGCGGCGCGATCGCGCTGACGCTCGCGCGCGAAGGCGTTGACGTGGCGATCTGCTCGCGCCACGCTGACGAGGTGACAAAGAGTGTTGCTGCGCTGAAAGCGCTGGGCGTGAAGGCCTTCGGCATGGCCGCCGACGTCGGCGACGCGAAGGCGCTCAAGTCGTGGGTCGACGCGTCGGCCGACGCGCTGGGAGGCATTGACATCGTCGTCGCCAACGTCAGCGCGCTCGCGATTCCGCCGACCGAAGAGAACTGGGCACTCAGCTTTCAGGTCGACATGATGGGCACGGTGCGGCTCGTCGAAGCTGCGATGCCGCGCCTGGAGAAAAGCAAAAACGCAGCGATCGTCACGATCTCCAGCGTCTCGGGCCGCGAAATCGACTTTGCGTCGGGCCCCTACGGCGCGTTCAAGGCGGCGATCGTGCATTACACCCAGGGCCTGGCGTATCACCTCGCGGGCAAGCGGATTCGCGCGAACACGGTGTCGCCCGGCAACACCTACTTCAAGGGCGGTGTCTGGGAGCAGATCGAACACGGCAACCCGGAGCTCTACAAGATGGCGCTGGGCCTGAACCCGACCGGTCGCATGGGAACGCCGCAGGAGATGGCCAACGCCGCGGTGTTCCTCGCCAGCCCGGCAGCGAGCTTCATCACCGGAACGAACCTGGTCGTCGACGGGGCGTTGACCAAGGGCGTGCAACTCTGAGGGCAGCGCGCCATGGCTGAGGCAGACCTCACCGGAGCGGCCCGCGTGCGCGCCCTCGCGCGTTACGCTAATCTGCCTTTGCCTGCGCAGCGTGAGGCCGGTGTCGCGGCGATTCTGGACGCCTGGGTCCCCGCCGCGGAGGAGTTGAGCCGCAAGATGAGCGCCGCAGCGCATCAGGACTTGCTGCCCATCACGGTGCTCACGCACGGCGGCGAAGACGCAGACGACACGCCATGAACGGCGACCCGCAACTGCTGAACCTGAGTTTGACCGAAGCGGCCGACAAAGTGCGCTCGCGCGAAGTCTCGCCGGTCGAGCTGGTGCAGGCCGCGCTCGCACGAATTCGCGCGACCGACGGCGTGCTGCGCTCCTACATCACGGTGTTCGAAGAGCAGGCGCTGCAGGTCGCGAAAGCCGCGGAAATCATGGCCGGCGCCGGCCACGACCTGGGGCCGCTGCACGGCGTGCCGATCGCGCTGAAAGACAACGTCGCGATGCGCGGCTCGCGCACGACCGCCGGCAGCAAGCTCCTTGCCGACTGGCTGCCCGACGCCGACGCGACGATCACGCAGCGCCTGCGCCGCGCCGGCGCGATCTTCATCGGCAAGACCAACATGCACGAGTTCGCCTGGGGCGGCACGTCGGCGAACCCGCACTACGGCGCGGTGCGCAACCCCTGGAACACGGAGCGCTTTCCTGCCGGCTCGAGCGGCGGCTCAGGCGTGGCCGTCGCCGCGCGCAGCTGCTACGGCGCGGTGGGCACCGACACGGGCGGCTCGATCCGCCTGCCATCGGCGATCAACGGCGTCGTCGGCATCCGGCCCACTTACGGCCGCGTCAGCAACCACGGCATCATTCCGCTCGCGTGGAGCATGGACACCGCCGGCCCGATGACGCGCACCGTGCAAGACTGCGCGCTGATGTTCGGCGCCATGGCCGGCCACGACCCCCAGGACCCGGCCAGCGCCGCGCGCCCGTGCCCGGACTACAGCGCGACGCTCAATGACGGCGTGCGCGGCCTGCGCATCGGCGTCGTTCCCGGCTACTTCTTCCATCACTTGCAGCCTCAAGTGCACGACGCGGTGCGCGCCGCGCTCGGCACGTTCCAGGGCCTTGGCGCGCAGCTCGTCGACGTTGACATCGAGAACATCCACGGCAACATTTCGGCGCAGTTGACGATCGAATCGGCCGAGCCCAGCACCTACCACCAGCGCTGGCTGCGCGAGCGCCCGCAGGACTACGGCGAAGACGTGCGCACGCTGCTCGAAGTCGGCGAACTCCTGCTCGCGACGCACTATCTGCAGGCGCAGCGCTACCGCACGCTGCTGCGCAACGAATTCCTCGCGGCGTTTCGCAAGGTCGATGTCTTCGTCTGCCCGACGCTGCCATTCACCGCCACCAAGCTCGGCGCGACGACAGTGGTCATCGAGAACGGTGTCGAAGAAGACATGCTCTCTGCGATCATGCAGTTCACCGGCGTGCCGAGTCTGACCGGCCTGCCGTCGTTGAACGTACCGTGCGGGTTCGACGCCGACGGCATGCCCATCGGCATGCAACTCATCGGCCGCCCGTTCGACGAAGCGCTGCTCTTCCGCATGGGGCACGCGTTTCAGTCGGCGACGCCATTCCACCTGCGCGCGCCCACGCTGTAGCCGCACGTCGCTCGCGCGAAGGCGTCAGGCGCCGAAGCGCGACATCATCTGAAACACGAAGACGCTGCCACTTTGCCCGGCGGGGCGCTGTGCGGCCAGGGCATTCGCTGCGTCGAATGCGGTGTCGGCGTCGTTTGCTTCGACCATCACGACCGCGTCGGCCTGCGCAGGCGGAGCCGCTGCCGACAGGGGTGAAGACAGCGCAACGTCGGTGCGCAGCAGCGACACGCGCAAGACGCGGTCGCGCGCGACGACCGAAGCGACCTGCGTCCCGATTCCTTCGAAACCCGCGGCGTTGACGACGAACAGCGCGAGCGCGCCGCCCTCGGCCGCACCGATGTCGACGCTCAACTCACCCACGCGGCGCTGCGTGTCGCGCATGCGACTGAAGTTGCGCAGCGACCATTCGGTCTGCCTTGAAAACGCCTGTTGGTAGGAGGTGCTGCGAAAGGTCTGCACGCTGTCGGTGTCGTACAGCGCCAGATAGGGGCGCGGGCAACTCACGAGGCAGCGGAAGCGCCGCGCGCGCCGAAAACCGGGAATCGCCATGCGCTCCTGCATGTGCTCGCGGTCGTACCAGCGGTTGAAGTCGGGTTCGTGCACCGGGTCAACGTCGGTCCAGATCGAAAGTTGGCCGGCGGCCGGAGAGGGAACACTGATCATGTGTGGCGCTGTCGATGCATAAAGCGGGTCGTCAGTCTCCCGCATCGCTGGAGCTTCGTCTAACAAAAAATAAGCACCACGAGTCATCGTGTCTGCTTATGGGCCGGAGTGCAGTGCCACGCGCCCAGTGCGGGTGCGGGTGACGTCGAAGGGGCGGGCTCAGCGCTGAACTGACGACGCTTCGCAGACCTCGCGCAGCGCGTCGAGATTCGGAGTCACGCCGATGCCGGGCCGGTCGCCGAGCACCACGCGCCCATGCTGCGGTGTTTCCAGGTGCGGTGCGAGCGCAGTGCGCAAAGGGTTGTCATTGGCGTCCACTTCGAGCATGCCGTCGCCCCCAGCGGCAGCGAGCACGTGCGCCGAGGCCAGCAGGCCGACGCCTGCGCCGAGGTAGTGCGGGCAAAAGCGCAGGCCGGCAGCGCGAATCCGCTCGATCAAGCCGGAACACCTGCGCAGCGCGCCGCCGCGCGACATCGAGCTCGCGCCCGGCCAGTTCTCGCTCCACGACGTCTACCTGATCCACGGCGCGAACCCGAACAACTCGGGCAAGCGGCGCGCCGGAATGGTGTTTCGCTACATGCCCGCGAGTTCGCACTTCGACCGTGAACTTGCTGCGCAGCAGGTGCGCGAGATGGGTGTGCTCGATCTGTCGCGGCGCAAGCTGCATCTGGTGCGGGGTGTCGACCGCTCGGGCAAGAACGACGTGCTCCGCTGATCCGCGCGCGCGCAATCAAGAACTCCTTCGCGAAAGCGCTCGGTGGCACAAATCGCGTTCTTCGGACTGGGTGCGATGGGGCGACCCCCATCGCAACAAACCTCAGCGCCGCGGGCAATCAACTCACGGTCTCTCGTGGGCGGCGGCGCGGCGCAGATCGAGCTCGTCCGCCCCGTGCTCACGCCGGTGTGCGAAGAAGTCATCCACTGCGGGCCGGCGGGCAGTGCGCTGAAGACCAAGATCATCAACAACTATCTCGCGTCGGTGAGCGTCGTCGCCAACGCCGAGGCACTGGCACTCGCGCGCGCGGCTGGCCTGGACCGGGATTTCTTGCGTACCCTGTGGAAGCGCACCGTCGCCGGGCGCGGCGCGCTGGAAACGGTGTATCCGGGCAAGGCGTTTGCGGGGGACTTCACGCCGGGGTTTTCCGCGCGCCTGGCGCGCAAAGACCTCGAGTTAGCGCAACAGATGGGACAAGACTTCGGCGTGCGCCTGGCCACCGGCCCGGCGGCGCGCGACATGTTCACGCTGCAGGAGAAGCAGGGGCGAATCGACGACGACTGGACTGCGTTGCTCGACATCCTGGAGCGCATGACACCCGCCAAGGGCGACGCTGCGCGTTAGAACCGGCGCGCGGCGACCCGCGCCACAATCGCAGTCTTCAAAGCAACCCAGCCAAGGACATCCCCATGCCATTCATCCACGTTCGCCTCTTCGAAGGCCGCAGCAGCGAGCAGAAACGCGCTTTCGCCGAGGCAGTCACCCAGCAGGCGGTGACCACGTTGAAGTGTTCACCCGAATCCGTTGACATCGTGTTCGACGACGTGAAGAAGTCCGACTGGGCCAGCGCGGGCCGATTGGCGTCGGACCCGCCAAAGACCTGATTTCAAATCGCTTCCGAAGGACTGTTCCTTCAACGGCATGACTCGACTCGAACCCCTGAAGCACATCGACGCCGGTGTCTTGAACGTCGCCTACTTCGAGGCCGGGCCGGCCGACGGTGCCCCGGTGTTCTTGATGCACGGCTTCCCGTACGACGTTCACGCGTACGCGCAAGTCGCGCCGATTCTTGCGGCGCAGGGCTGTCGCGTCATCGTTCCCTACCTGCGCGGCTTCGGGCCGACGCGTTTTCGCTCAGCCGCCACGCCGCGCTCCGGCGAGCAGGCGGCGCTCGGGGCTGACCTGCTCGCGCTGCTGGATGCGCTCGCCGTGCCGCGCGCCGTGCTCGCGGGTTACGACTGGGGCGGCCGCGCCGCTTGCGTTGTCGCTGCGCTGTGGCCGCAGCGTTGCGCCGGGTTGCTCACGTTCAACAGCTACAACATCCAGGACATCGCGCAGGCGCTGCGCCCGGACACGCCGGACAACGAACATCGCCTCTGGTACCAGTACTACTTTCACAGCGAGCGTGGCCGCGCCGGGCTGGCGCAGGACCGGCGTGCCGTGTGCCGCTTGCTTTGGAAGCTCTGGTCACCGAGCTGGCGTTTTGACGACGCGACTTTCGAGCGCAGCGCGCTCGCGTTCGACAACCCGGACTTTGTCGACGTCGTGATCCATTCGTACCGCCATCGTTTCGGCTTGGTCGATGGCGACCCGGCCTTGCTGGCTATCGAGCAACGCTTGGCGCTGCAGCCATCGATCAGCGTGCCGACAATCAGCTTCGACGGCGCCGACGACGGCGTTCGCCCGCCTGCTGCTGCGGCACAACACGCGAACCGCTTCAGCGGGCCGCGTTCGCACCGCCTTGTTCCCGGGGTGGGCCACAACATGCCGCAAGAGGTGCCGCAAGTGTTTGCCGATGCGGTGATGGAGCAGGTGCGCGGCGGGTTCGGCTCCAAATAGATGCGGGACTGGCATGCGAATCGAAGTTGACGACCTGTCTCGCGCCGAAGTGCACGCGCTGCTGCGCGAGCATCTGAGCAACATGCACGAGCTGTCGCCGCCGGAGAACGTCTTTGCGCTGGATCTCGGCAAACTTCGCGCGCCGGGCATCACGTTCTGGACGGTCTGGGAGAGCGGCGTTCTGCTCGGCTGCGGCGCACTCAAGGAACTGACGCCCCAGCACGGCGAAGTCAAGTCGATGCGCACGCCGGCGAAGTTGCGACGCCGCGGCGCAGGTCGCATGGTGCTGGCACATTTGATCGACGCCGCGAGGCAGCGCGGCTACACGAAGCTGAGTCTCGAGACCGGCTCACACCCGGCGTTCCTGCCCGCGCAGAAGCTCTACCAGCAATTCGGCTTCACGTACTGCGGCCCCTTCGGCGGCTACGAGGCCGATCCGCACAGCGTCTTTATGGAGCTTCACCTGTCATCGTCGAGTTCCACCAGCACCGGCTGATGGTCTGAGGCTTGCGTCGCGAGATCGACCTCGATTCGCCTCACGCGCTGCGCGACGTCGGCGCTGGCGAAGACGAAGTCGCACGCCACCGGCTGCGGGCTGTTCGTCTGGTCGTGCAGGTGGAAGGTCGGGTCGTGCGCTTGCTCGCCGCGCAGCAGGCGCCAGCAGTCAAAGAGGCGTGGTGCGGCGCCGTTGTCGGCGAGCATGAGCCGGTACTCGTCGCTCGCCGGGTCGAAGTTGAAGTCGGCGGTGATCAGACAATCGGCCGTGTGCGGTTTCGCCTGGAACGGGCCGCCGCTCGCGTCGAGCAGCGGCGGGTGCAGGGCGTGCGCGCTGGCCTGGGCGTGCAGGCGGCGCAATTCCTGCGTCTGCGCCAGGCGCATGGCTGGCGAGTAGTACTCGAGGTGCGTCGTCATCACGCGAAGCGGCCCCCAGGGGGCGCGCAGCGTCGCGCAGGTCGCCATGCGCGGCATGCTGCGCACGCCGATCTCTGCAGGGTAGGGCAGGGCGTGGTGCTGCACCTGCGCGACGGGCAAGCGCGACGCGATGACGTTGCCGAAGCGCTGTCGGCTGCGCCCATCGGGCGCAAGTTCGTCGACCGCAGCGCCGAAGCAGACCTCGTAGCCGGGAAGCAGTTCGCGCAGCAGGGCAGGCTGGTCGTGCGACGCGTCGCCCTTGAGAAGCGGGTAGTTGACCGCGACCTCCTGCAGGCACAGCACGTCGAAGTCGGCCATCGCTTGGGCCGATCGAAGCACGCGCGGCAGGTCAATCACGCCGTCCAGGCCGCAGAACCACTGCACGTTCCAGGTGATGAGTTTCAGCATGGGGCGCTCACATCAGCGACGCGGCCTCTCAGCCGACGGCGAGCCGCACGGGCTTGCCCACGCGGCTGAGCATCTCGACCAGCGTATCGATCGTGAACTTCTGGGTCTTCTGGTTCACGACGTCGGATACGCGCGGGCGCGTCACATTCAGGATTTGCGCCGCGTCGACCTGCCGGAGCCGGTGATCGGAGATCCAATTGGACAGCTCAGTCATCAGTTGTTGCTTGAGCAAGCGCGTGTCGTTGATCTGCTTGCGCGATGCGGCGTGCAGTTTCCTGGCTTCTGCGGCGGAGAAGCCCAGTTCCAGGAAGAGGTTTGCGCCTGCCTTCGTGACGTGGCGGATTTCGGTATCGACACTCATCGCTTGCCCTTTCTCGCACTCATCACCACGGCGCGATAGCGTGCCGCGGCGATTTCCTTGTCTTGCTTCGACGTCACCTGAGTCTTCTTCTGGAAGCAATGTAGGACGTAAACAGGCAAGCCGATCTTCATAGGAAGACCCCACCCAGAAGATGTCCTTCTCGGCGCCAACCATCGATGCCACGTGTATAAAAGGCTATACGCTTGAATCTGGCGCGTCAACTTCACGCATCCAGCGCAAGTTTGACCATCACTTGATCCCCGCCCGCATGAACGACTGAACGAACTGGCGCTGGAAAAGCACAAAAGCAACGAGCAGCGGCGCCGACGTCATCAGCGTCGCTGCGGTGATGATGGCCCACTCGATGCCCTGGTCGGTGGCGGCGAAAACCTGCAGGCCCACGGTGAGCGGGCGCGCCTGCACCGAATTCGTCACGACCAGCGGCCACAAAAAGTTGTTCCAGTGAAAGCTCACCGACACGAGCGCAAACGCCACATACACCGGTCGGGCCAGCGGCACGTAGACGCGCCAGAGGATTTGCAGCGGGCTCGCGCCTTCCACGCGCGCGGCTTCGTCAAGCTCCTTCGGAATTCCGAGGAAGGTCTGGCGCAGCAGGAAGATCGCAAACGCCGAGGCGAAGTAGGGCAAGCCGATGCCCAGCAGCGTGTCGATCAGGCCGATTCGCGACAAGCTGCCGTAGTTTTCGACGAGCAGGATGTCAGGCATGACCATCAGCTGCACGAGCACGAGCGCAAACAGGACCTGTTTGCCCGGGAACGTGAAGCGCGCGAAGGCGTAGGCGGCGAGCGTGCACAGCACGAGCTGCACCGCGAGGATCATCGCGACGAGCAGCGCGGTGTTGAGGAAGTAGCGCGCAAATGGCGCTGCGGCCCAGGCGTTGCGGAAGTTCTCCAGCGTCAGCGGTGCGCTGGGCGTGAAGCGTGCCGAGAACTCGGTGGGGTGAAACGCCGTCCAGATCGCGTAAGCGAGTGGCGCGAACCAGAGCAGCGCGAGCAGCCACGCGGCGAGCACGTCCCAGGCGCCCGGTTCGTTGTAAACCAATCGCTGCGCCTTCATTGGTAGTGCGTTCGCTTGTCGAGCACAAAGAACTGCAGCAGCGCGACGCTGGCGAGCAGCGCAAGCAGCACGACGGTGATGGCCGCCGCGTAGCCCTGGTCCCAAAACTTGAAGCCCACTTCGTAGAGGTGGAACAGCAGCAGCGCCGTCGCGTTGTCCGGGCCGCCGCGCGTCATGACGAAGACGTGGTCGACCATGCGAAACGCGTTGATCACGGCGTTCACACCGACGAACAGCGTCGTGGGCATGAGCAGCGGCCAGAGCACGCGGCGGAAAAAGAACCAGCGCCCCGAGCCTTCGATCGCTGCCGCTTCGCGCAGGCTCGGGTTGATGCCTTGCAACGCGGCGAGGTAGAAGATCATGAAGAAGCCGGCCTCCTTCCACACCGCGACGACGGTGATCGCGGCGAGCGCACTCGCCGGGTCGCCGAGCCAGTTGCGCGAGGGCAGGCCGAAGGCGCTGCCGACCTGTTCGAGCAGACCGTAGGTTGGGGTATAGAAGAACAGCCAGATGTTCGCCACCGCGATCATGGGCAGCACGGTGGGCGTGAAATAAGCCAGGCGCAGAAAGCCGCGCCCGGCGATGCGCTCGTTGACCCACAGCGCCATGAGCAGTGCCAGGGCGATCGACAGCGGAATCGTGCCCAGCGCAAACCACAGGTTGTTGCGCAGCGCCTGCCAGAAGATCGGGTCTTCGGCCATCTGCACATAGTTGTCCAACCCCACCCACACCTGCGGTCGGTTGGGCTTGGGCGTGGACATGAAACTGTCGATCACGGTGGCCAGCGCCGGCCAATGGGTGAACGCTGCGAGCAGCACCAGTGCCGGCAAGAGCAGCAGGTAGGCGTGCACGGCGCGCGTGTTCATGATCGACGGGGCGGGCAACCGAACGCGCTGCTTACTTGTAGCTGCGCAGCAGTCGCTCGGCTTCCTTCTGCGCGTCTTTCATCGCCTGCTCGGGCGTCTTGGCGCCGGTGAGTGCGGCTTGCAGGCCGTCGTTCAGCGCCTTCGTGACGCGCTGGTTGTCGTGCGTCGAGAGTTCCGCGACGGCGTGCGGCAACTGGTCGCGCGCCACGGTCGCCGGCGCGAAGTCGGCTGCGTACTTCTTCATCGCCGGCGTCTCCCACGCCGCGGGCGTGACGGCGACGTAGCCGGTGTCGATTCCCCATTGCGCGGCGCGCTCGGGCGTCGTGAGCCAGCGCGCGAACTTGAACGCCGCTTCCTGCTGTGGGGCGGTAGCCTTCTTGAAGATGAAGAAGTTGCCGCCGCCGGTGGGCGAGCCGCGCTTCTTGCCCGCGGGCAACATGGCGACGCCGAAGTCGAACTTGGCATTGCTGCGGATGTTCGTCAGATTGCCCGTCGTCGTCCAGATCATCGCGACCTTCTTTTCCATGAAGTCCTTCGGTGTCGTTCCCCACTCCACGACGCCGGCCGGGTGCACACCCTGTTTGCGCGACAGGTCGACCCAGAACTGCAGCGCCTCGATGACTTTCGGGTCGTCGTAGCGCACCGCATTGCCCGCTTCATTCGCCAGGATCACGTCGTTCTGCGTCGTGAAGCCCTGGAACAGCCAGTACGGAAAGCCCGAACTCGGCACTTGGATGCCGTATTGCGTGACCTTGCCCGAAGCGTCTTTCTTCGTCAGCGTTCCCGCCATGCTGGCGAGCTCACTCCAGGTCGCGGGCGGCTTGTTCGGGTCCAGACCCGCTTCCTTGAACAACTCCTTGTTCCAGTACAGCACGATCGTCGAACGCTGGAACGGCACACCCCAGGTCTTGCCGCCGACCTGCCCGTTCAGCAAGAACGCCTTGTAGAAGCTGCCGAGCCACGCCTTGTCTTCCGCGGTCTTGACGAAGTTGTCGATGGGTACGACGGCGTCTTCGTCGATCAGCGTGAAGGTGTCGGTGGAGAGCAGCACCGACGCGACCGGCGGCGTGCCGGCCTTGTGCGCGGTGAGCGCCTTGACGATCGTGTCCTGGTAGCTGCCCGCGTAAATGGGCGCGACCTTGATCGACGGGTTCTCCTTGTTGAAATCGGCAGCGTACTGGTCGATCAACTTGGTGATGGGCCCGCCCACGGCGACGGGGAAGTAGAAGGGCACGTCGATGGGTTGCGCCGTGGCGCTGCCAAGGGAGGTCAGCGCTGCGAACAGCAGTCCGAGGGCTCGGGTGATGGTTGAGTTCATGGTTATCTGGCTCCTTTCGTGTGTCGGTGGTTCAGGGGTTCATTCGGCTGCAGTGATACGACGCTCATCGGCGCCGAACCAATGACTGTCTGCGCTGGGCCAGTGCAACGTGAGCTCGGCACCGGTCGCAGCGTCGAAGGCGCCGGGCGTGCGCACCGTGAGCGTCTGGTCGCCGACGCTGCAGCGCAGGACCGCGTCGGCGCCGAGGTATTCGATGCTCTGCACTGACGCCGCAATGTTGCAGCCACCCACCTTGCCTGCAGCGCCGGGCCGGTGCAATGACACCGCTTCGGGCCGCAGTCCCAGCCACGCGGCGGATGCAGGCGCGCCCAGCGGCACGTTGCTGCCGCGAATCGCGCCGCCTTGCAAGGCTGCCAGGTTCATCGGCGGCGTGCCGATGAAGCGCGCGGCAAAGCAGCTCGCGGGGCGCGCGTACAGCTCGCGCGGCGTCGCGACCTGTTCGATGTGACCCTTGTTGAGCAGCACCACCTGGTCCGCCATGCTCATCGCCTCGGCCTGGTCGTGCGTGACGTAGACGACGGTGAGTTTCAGACGCTGCTGCAGCTCGCGCAGCTCGCGGCGCATTTCCTGGCGCAACTGCGCGTCCAGATTCGACAGCGGCTCATCCATCAGGCACACCGGCGCCTGCGACACGAGGGCGCGCGCCAGCGCGACGCGCTGCTGCTGGCCGCCCGACAGTTGGCCCGGCTTGCGCTCCAGCAGCGCACTCAAACCGACGAGCGTGGCGACGTCGGCCAAGCGTTGCTGCTGCTCGGCGCGCGATGCGCGCCGCACTTGCAGGCCAAAGACAATGTTGTCGGCCACGCTCAGGTGCGGGAATAGCGCGTAGTTCTGGAACACCATCGCGATTTTGCGCTGCGCCGGTGGCAGGTCGGTGACATCGCGCCCGTCGATGAACAAGCGCCCGCTGCTGGGCAGCTCGAGCCCCGCAATCAGCCGCAGCGTCGTCGACTTGCCGCAACCCGATGGCCCCAGCAGCACGGTGAAGCTGCCCGAGGCGATGTCGAGCGTCGTCGCTGCCAGCGCCGTCGTGCTGTCCCACTGTTTGCTGATGTCTTGCAGGGAAATGCGGGCCATGCGCAGGGATCTGGGTGTGATTGAGTGCAGCGCAGCAGCTTAGCCCAGGACTGTGTCGGCTTGGACGTTCGCTTCCTCGGGAATGCCCCGATGGCCGCCGCCAGGGCAAGCCCTGAGGATTCGAAGATGAAACGCGCACTGGTCGCCGTCTTGCTGCTTGTCGCGGCGCTTGGCGCCTACTTGCTGCTCTGGCCGGTGCCCATCGAGCCGGCGAGCTGGAGTGCGCCCAAGGCGCCGGGCTATGCGGGGCCGCACGCTGCCAACACGCGCCTGGCGACGTTGCGCCACCTGGCGCTTGGCGGCGACGTCGGGCCGGAACACGTGGTCGTGCGCGAGGAGGGCGGTCAGACGTGGATCTGGATGGCCGTGGTCCGCGCCGACCACACCGGCGGCCGCATCATTCGCATGAAGCCCGATGGCAGCGGCCGCGAGGTGATCGTCGACACGGGCGGCAGACCGCTCGGCTTTGACTTCGACGCGCAGGGCGCGTTGGTCGTCGCCGACCCGATGTTCGGCAAGCACGGCGGCCTGCTGCGCGTTGCGGGGCGAGGCGCCGCAGCAAAGATCGAAGTGCTCACCGATGCCGTCGACGGCGATGCGCTGCGCTATGTCGACGCCGCCGTGATCGCGAAGAACGGTCGGGTCTACTTCAGCGACGCGTCACGGCGCTTCGGCTCCAAGGCGTGGGGCGGCAGCTTCGAGGCGAGCGTGCTCGACATCATCGAGCATCAAGGCACCGGGCGCATCCTCGAATACGACCCCGCCACACAAAAGACGCGCATCCTGATCGAGGGCCTGAGTTTTGCCAACGGCGTCGCCTTGTCGGCTGACGAGCGGCATGTCTTCGTCGCCGAAACCGGCGCGTACCGCGTCTGGAAAGTCGCCGTCGCCGCACAGCGAGTGCAGGCGCAAAGCGCTGCGGCCCGCCCCAGCGACACGGCGAAAGTGTTGCTCGACAACCTGCCCGGTTTCCCGGACAACCTGATGCGCGGGCAGGACGGGCGGCTTTGGGCCGGTCTGGCGAAACCGCGCAGCGCCTTCAGCGACGACAACGCCGCCCGGCCCTGGCTGCGTGCGCTGGCGCTGCGCCTGCCACGCGCGATGTGGCCGGTGCCGCCGGCTTACGGCCATGTGTTCGCGTTCGACGAGGGCGGGCGCGTGCTGGCCGACTTGCAAGACCCGAGCGGCGCGTATCCGGAGACCTCGGGCGCGACGGAGGCCGGCGAGCTGCTCTACGTGCACAGCCTTCATGCGACGACACTGGGCGTTCTCGAGCGGCGCGCTGCAGGTTTCTGAACTCACGAGGTCCCCACATGCCGAACCCCTCTTTGCGAGCGATCGCCGTCTTCACCCTGGCTGCACTTGTCGGCAGCGCAAACGCTGCCCCGAGCGTGCTTTTCATCGGCAACAGCTTCACGTATGGCGCGGGTTCTGCGGTGCGCTACTACCGCGCCGACACCGTGACCGACCTGAACAACGAAGGCGTCGGCGGTGTTCCGGCCCTCTTCAAGTCGTTCGCCGCACAAGCCGGCGTCGAGGTCGACGTTTACCTCGAGACACGCGGCGGCAGCGGCCTGGATTTTCATCTGGAGAACAAGCTCGGCGTGATCGGCAGGCGTGGCTGGGACAACGTGATCATGCACGGCTTCAGCACGCTCGACGCCGCCAAACCCGGTGACCCGGCAAAGCTGGTGGCAACGTCGCGGCAGATGGCCGAATTTCTGCGCGCGCGCAATGCCAAGGCCGACATCCACTTGATGGCGACATGGGCGCGCGCCGACCAGGTCTATCCGCCCGGCGGCGCGTGGACCGGCAAGTCGGTCGAAACGATGGCGCGCGACATTCGCGGCGCCTATGACGCGGCCGCGACGGCGCCCGGAATCAAGGGCGTGATTCCGGTGGGCGAGGCGTGGCAGCGCGCAATGCAAGCCGGTATCGCCGACCCGAACCCGTATGACGGCATTGACGCCGGCAAGATCAACTTGTGGACCTACGACCACTACCACGCGAGCACACACGGCTACTACCTCGAGACGCTCGTGATCTTCGGCGCGCTCACCGGCCGCGACCCGCGCTCGCTCGGCGAAAACGAATGTTCGGGCTATGAGTTGGGCCTGTCGCGCCCGGAGGTGAAGGCGTTGCAACAGGTCGCATTCGACCAGTTGGGCGCGGCCGTGACTGCTGCGCCGCTGGTGCTGCCCAAGCCGGTAGGCCCCGAGCGCTGCGCGAGCGCGCGTTGAGCCGGGATCGCGCGGCGCCCTGGAGGTGATCGACATCCTCGTCATCGGCGGCGGCAACGCCGCCCTGTGCGCAGCGCTGACCGCGCGCGAAGCCGGCGCTTCGGTCCTGCTGCTCGAAGCCGCGCCCATCGAGTGGCGCGGCGGCAATACGATGCACACGCGCAACCTGCGCTGCATGCACGACGCGCCGCAAGACGTGCTCACCGACGCCTACTCCGAAGAAGAGTTCTGGCAGGACTTGCTCAAGGTGACGGGCGGCCAGACGAATGAGGCGCTGGCGCGGCTCGTGATTCGCGAGTCGGCGCGCTGCCGCGAGTGGATGCGCCGCCATGGCGTGCACTTCCAGCCGTCGCTCACCGGGACGCTGCACTTGAGCCGAACCAATGCGTTCTTCATGGGCGGAGGCAAGGCGCTCGTCAATGCGTACTACCGCAGCGCGCAGAAACTGGGCGTGCAAATTCGCTATGGCGCGCCGGTGACCCGTCTCGAACTCGACGACGCCGGGCGCTTTGTTGCTGCGCACGTGGGTGAGCAGCGCATCGACGCGCGCGCCTGCGTCGTCGCCAGCGGCGGCTTCGAATCGAACCTCGAATGGATGCGCGAAGCGTGGGGTCAGAATCAGCGCGGCGAATGGCCTGCCGACAACTTTCTGATTCGCGGAACCCGCTTCAACAGGGGTGTCGTGCTGAAAGACCTGCTCGCCCGCGGTGCAGACGCCGTGGGCGAGCCGACACAAAGCCACTGCGTCGCGATCGATGCGCGTGCGCCGCTCTTCGATGGTGGAATCTGCACGCGCGTGGACTGCGTGTCGCTGGGCATCATGGTGAATCGCGACGGACAGCGCTTCGCCGATGAGGGCGAAGACTTTTGGCCCAAGCGCTACGCGATCTGGGGCCGGCTCGTCGCGCTGCAAGCCGGGCAGACGGGCTACTCGATCATCGACGCCAAAGCCATCGGCCGCTTCATGCCGCCGGTGTTCCCCGGAGAAAAGGCCGACTCACTCGCGCGACTGGCGCGCCAGCTCGGCTTGCCCGAGGCAGCGTTGCTCGAGACGGTGGCCCACTACAACGCCGCGTGCCGGATCGGCACCTTCGACCACGCCGTACTCGACGACTGCCACACCGAGGGCCTGAGCCCCGCCAAATCGCACTGGGCGCTGCCCCTGGACACGCCGCCGTTCTACGGCTACGCGCTCAAGCCCGGCATCACGTTCACCTACCTCGGCGTGAAAGTGGACGCGAACGCAGCGGTGCATTTTGCCGGCCGGCCGAGCGCCAACCTGTTTGCTGCAGGCGAGGTGATGGCCGGCAATGTGCTCGGCCAAGGCTACACCGCGGGCGTGGGGATGACGATAGGCACGGTGTTCGGCTGCGTTGCGGGCGCGTCGGCGGCGGCCGCGGCGGCGCGGGCAGCGCAAGCGCTGCCTGTGAGGAACGCAGCGTGACAACGCCGCTCGAGGCGTTGGCGCGTGAAGCGCGGGTTCTCGCCGGAGGTGCGATATCGATCCGCAGCGACGCAGCAGGCGGCAGTGGCGCCGAGATGGAAGCGGATCGCGTGCTGCAGATCTGCAACGCGTGCCGCTACTGCGAAGGCTTTTGCGCCGTGTTTCCGGCGATGGCGCGCCGCCTCGAATTTCCGAAGGCCGACATTCACTACCTCGCGAACCTTTGCCACAACTGCGGCGCCTGCCTGCATTCGTGCCAATACGCCGCGCCTCACGAGTTCGCCGTGAACGTGCCGCGCGCGATGGCCGAGGTGCGCGCCAAGACTTATGCCGACTACGCGTGGCCAGTCGGATTCGGCAGGCTTTATGCGCGCAACGGCTTGACGGTTGCGTTGGCCTTGGCGGCGGGGCTGGCGCTGTTTCTCGTGCTCGCCGTCGTATTGAACGGCAGCCTCTGGCACGCACCCCTGGCCGGCAACTTCTATGCCGTGTTCCCGCACAGGCTGATGGTGGGCCTGTTTGCGCCGGTGTTCGGGTTCGTCTGCGTGGCGTTGGGCGTCGGCGTGACGCGCTTCTGGCGGAGTGTGTCGCCGGAGGGTCAGCCGTCATCCCGGCGAACGCCGGGATCCAGCGAATTCAGTCACGGGTGCATCCCGGCGTTCGCCGGGATGATGGGGGAGGGTTCGGCGTCCGTCGCGCATGAGGCCTTGCGCAACGCGCTGACCTTGAAATACCTCGACGGCGGTCACGGCGAAGGCTGCAACGACGCCGACGACCGCTTCACGCTGTGGCGCAGGCGCTTTCACCACGCCACGTTTTACGGCTTCATGCTGTGCTTTGCGGCGACGTGCGTCGCCACGCTTTACCACTATGCGTTCGGCTGGCACGCGCCGTATGCATTCACGAGCTTGCCCGTCTTGCTGGGAACGGCCGGCGGCGCGGGTTTGATCGTCGGCCCGCTCGGATTGGGTTGGTTGAACGTGAAGCGCCATGCGCAGCATGCGGACCCGGCGCAAAAAGCCATGGACCGCGGCTTGATCGCGCTGCTGTTTTTCACGAGCCTGACCGGGCTCGCGCTGCTCGCGCTGCGCGGCACCGGCGCGATGGCGCTGTTGCTCGCCATCCACCTGGGCGTTGTGCTCGCGCTGTTCCTGACGATGCCCTACGGCAAGTTTGCGCACGGCGTCTTTCGCTGCGCGGCGCTCCTGAAGTGGGCCGTCGAGCGGCGCCAGCCGACGCGTCTCAAGCTCGGTTCCGATTGACGCTTCTGCCTGCGGATGCGGCTGCGGCTGCGGCGAATCAGCTTGCGCGTGGCTCAGCGCGGCAAGCCGAGGCCACGCTGCGCGATCAGGCTGCGCTGAATCTCGTTGGTGCCGATGCTGATGACCCACATCAGCGAGTGCCGCAGGTTCTGCTCGTAGCGGCCACCCCGCAGCGCGCCCGGCGCGCCTTGCGACAGCGCGGCGCGTGGACCCAGGATGTCGAGCGCGGACTCAAAGAAGCGCTCCATCAGTTCGCCCGAAAACACCTTGCTGATCGCGCCCATCTCGGGCGGGGTGGTGCCGCTCTCGGCGAGTTCGGCGCAGTGCAGCATCAATTGACGGCCGACTTCGATTTCCGCAGCGAGTGCGCCGATGCGGTCTCGCAGCAGCGGATCGTGGCGCATCTTCGTGTCGGCGCGCACGTCGGCAAGCAGCAGGTTGAAGGCGTGCGCGACCTTGAGCACGATGCCCCCGCCGATCAAGCCGCGCTCGTTGGCCAGCGCGTCGGTCAGGACTTTCCAGCCGCCGTTCACCGCGCCGACGATGTTCTCAGCCGGGATGCGAACGTTGTCGTAGAAGATGTTGGCGAAACTGCCGTCGTACATTGTCGTCGCGGGTTTCACAGTGATGCCACGCGCGTTCATCGGCACGATGAACATGCTGATACCGGCGTGCAGCGGAATGGCGGTCGCGTCGGTGCGCGCCGCGAGGAACATGTACTTGCCCCAGTGCGTCGTCGTCCAGATCTTCTGGCCGTTGATCACCCAGTGCTCGCCGTCGAGCACGGCGCGGGTGCGCAGCGAAGCGAGGTCGGAGCCGGCGTCGGGCTCGCTGTAGCCCATGCCGTGCATCGCCTGGCCGCGCAGAATTTCCGGCAGGTAGCGCGCGCGCTGCTGCGGCGTGCCGTGCATCAACAAGGCGTTGGCTTGCACCGCGGCGCCGGTGCGCGGCGCTTCGGCGCGCTCCATCACTTCGAGAAAGCCGAGCTGCTCGCGCGGCGTGCGCGCCTGCCCGCCCAGCCCTTTGGGCCAGGTCAAGCCAATCCAGCCAGTCTTGCCGAGGTCCAGCGCAAACGACGCGTCGAACTCGCGTTCATGAAACGGCAACCGGTCGAACGCCGCCTTGCGCTCGCCGCTCCAGTGCTCTTGCAGCCATTCGCGCACCGTGCTGCGGAACAGGTTGCCGGCCTCGCCAAGGTCGTACTCGGGCAGCGCGGCGGGGGCGTCGTCGAGCAGAAACTCGGCGAGTTCGCGGCGCGCCTGCGCGGCACCGCCCAGCGGCAACAGGTCCAGGTGGACACGCCGGAAGTGGCGCGGCGCTTCGTGCTCCTCGGCGTAGGCGATGGCGCCGAAGGCGTGCTGCGTTTCGAGCGCCACCTGGCGCAGCGCGCTGGCGCCGAATGCCGTCGCGGCACTCGCGAAGTAGCGCCAGTCCGGCACGCCGCGGTCGAACGCCGACGCGGCGTGAGAAAGCGTGAGGCGAACGCCTTCGAGCGCGATCAGGTTGTTCGCCAGCTTGTGTTGGACTGCCTGGAAGCGGCCGATAGGCTGGCCGAACTGGCGGCGCTCCTTCGCGTAGTCCACCGCCATCTCGAAGGCCCGCCGCGCTGCGCCATGGGCGCGTGCGAGCAGGCCGACTCGCGCCAGATGCAGCAGGTCGGCGACGGCGCCCGGCGCGAGGTCGATGCGCAGCGCCCGCGCGTTGTGCAGGCGCACCTCGGCCCAGCCGTGGCCTGCGCTCATTCCCAGGGCGCGCGCCGGCAGCACCTGCACGCCACCCTGGCGGCAGTCGATGAGCGCCAGGCCTGCGGAATCGTCGGTGGCGGCGAGCAGGTGCGTCGCGTGCAGCGCACCGTCGACGAAAGCCAGTGTCGCGTTCGCCGCGCCTCGGTCCAGGCGCAGCGTGCCTGCCGATTCGTCGTGGGCGAGGCCGGCGCTGGCCAGGCTGATTCGACATTCGCCGCGCTGCAGTTCGGCGAGCAGGAAGTTGATTTTGGGCGCGCCGGCGCGGTGGCGGGTCAACAGCAGATTGGCGATTGCCGCACCGAGCAGCGGCGCCGGGCACGCGGCGCGGCCCAGCTCTTCCATGACGAGCGCAACTTCGCGCAATCCCCCTTCGGCGGGCTCGCTGCCGAGCGTTGCCAGGCCCTGACCGACGAGGCCGGTCCACAGCGCTGCCACCGCGGCGCGGTCGTCGCCGCGTTCGACGGCTCCGGCGGCCGGCCAATGCGTCTGCAGAAAGCCTCGCACTGAATCGCGCAGCATCTCGCGTGCTTCGTCGTCGGGGAGTTTGTCGGCGTCGATGCGCTCGGAATTCATCGCCCAAGCATCGAGGCGGCCCCGGAACACGGCAAGCCGGGGAGGGGAAGAGCTCCTGTGCGCCTGCGGCACAGGCAGCGTACGCAGGCCTGGGCGCGTGCGGCGTGCTAATGTTGGCCCGCAGCGCCGTTCGTGCTGCGCCCTGCCCGTGACCGACCCGCACGCGATCGATACCGCCATCGCCGCGCTCGAAGCGCAGCGTGGGTTGCTGGGCGACGCGGTGGTTGACGCCGGCTTGGCCGTGCTGCGCGAAAAGCTCGGGGCGGCTGCCCAGCAGTTGCGCCACGTCACGGTGCTGTTTCTGGACGTGGTGGGCTCCACCGAACTCAGCCACCGCCTCGACCCGGAAGACATGCACGCCGTGCTCGACGGTTTGCTGACCCGCGCGACCGCCACGGTGCAAGCGTTTCAAGGCAAGGTCTTGCAGTACGCGGGCGACAGCCTGCTCGCCGTGTTCGGCGCCGAGCAGTCGGCCGAAGACGACGCCGAACGCGCCGTTCGCGCCGGCCTGGCGCTGCTCGAGCTCGGTCGCGAAGAAGGCGAGCGCGTGCAGCAGCAATTTGGCCAGAGTGGGTTCGACGTTCGTGTGGGTGTGCACAGCGGCGGCGTGCTGCTGGGGGGTGGCGTCGACGAAGCCGGCAGCATTCGCGGCGCAGCCGTGCACATCGCGGCGCGCATGGAGCAAAGTGCGCCGCCCGGCGGCTTGCGCATCAGCCACGACACGTATCGCCAAGTGCGTGGCGTCTTCGACGTCGAGGTGCAGGCGCCGCTCGAGCTGAAAGGGCTGGCCGAGCCGGCAATCACCTATCTGGTGCAGCGCGCCAAACCGCGTGCGTTTCGCCCGCCCACGCGCGGAGTTGAAGGGCTCGAGACACGTCTGGTCGGGCGCGACGCCGAACTCGGCCGCTTGCAGCGCGCTTTCGAATCGGTGTCGCGCGACGGCGGATTCAGCGCCGTCACGCTGATCGGCGAGGCGGGCCTGGGCAAGAGCCGGCTGCTCCATGAATTCGAGAACTGGGCCGAGGCGCGGCCATCGCCGTACGTCATCTTCCGCGGGCGCGCCCAGCCGGGCACGCAGGCGCAGGCTTATGGGCTGTTGCGCGACGTGTTCGCCTGGCGCTTCCTGATCGTCGACAGCGACGACCTGGCCACCGCCCAGCACAAGCTCGAGGCGGGCATTGCGCCGCTCTTCGAAGCCGAGTTCGGCGCCGACATGGCGATCGGCAATGCACATGTGCTGGGGCACCTCATCGGGCTCGATTTGCGCGCCAGCCGCCACGTCGCCGGCATTGCCGACGACGGCGCGCAACTGCGTGCGCGCGGCTTTCACGTCGCCGCGCAAACACTGCGCCGCATGGCGCAGCGTGAAGCCGCGCCGGTGCTGTTGCTGCTCGACGATTTGCATTGGGCTGACGCGGCGTCGCTGCTGTTCCTCGAGCAGCTCGCCGAGCTGAACACCGACGTGCCGACCTTGCTCGTCGCCGCGGCGCGGCCGGCGCTGTTCGAGCGGCGTGCGCATTGGGCGCCGGCGCCGGCGCAGCACACGCGCATCGCCCTCGAGTCGCTCGACGAGCTGCGCAGCCTCGAGCTGGCGCACGAACTGCTGCAGCGGCTTGACGATGCGCCGTTGGCCTTGCGCGAGCTGCTCACCGCTGGCGCGGCAGGCAACCCCTACTACATGGAAGAGTTGCTGAAAATGCTCATCGACGAGGGCGCGATCGTCGTGCACGAGGAAGTGTGGAGCGTGCGGCCCGAGCGCCTGCGTGCGACGCACGTGCCGCTCACGCTGACCGGCGTGCTGCAAGCGCGCCTGGACAGCCTGGCCGGCCCGCACCGCAAGAGCCTGCAGCAAGCCGCATTGATCGGCACGGTGTTCTGGGACGCCGCGCTCGCCGCGCTGGAAGCCGGCGCACCGCTCGCATTGCCGCATCTGCAGCGCCTCGCGATGATCGTGCCACACGCCGCAAGCGCGATCGACGAGGCGGCTGAATTCGGCTTCAAGCACCAGCTGCTGCACCAGGTGACCTATGACACGATGCTCAAGCAAACGCGCCGCGACGGCCACGCCAAGGTCGCCGCCTGGCTCGTCGGATTGAGCCACAGCGGCGGGCAGCGCGCGAATCCGCTGCACGCGCTGATTGCCGAACACTTCGAGAAGAGCGGCGATGCGCACAACGCGTGCGAGTACTACACGCGCTGCGCCGAACATGCGGCAACGCGCTACGCGCACGATGTCTTGCTCGACGCATCGGACAAGGCGCTCGCCCTGGCGGGCGCCGACGATGCGGCGACGCGGTGGCGTTTGCACACGGTGCGCGAACGTTACTTCGATACGCAGGGGCAACGCGATCTGCAACACGCCGCCCTCGCCGAGTTGCACACCTTGGCCGAAGCGACGGCTGACGACGCGCGGCGTGCCGAAGTGGCCTGGCGCCGCGCCGACCTGGCGTTTCGCACCGGCGACTTCCCGACGTCTGAACTGCAGGCGCGCCGCGGGCTGGAACTTGCGCAAGCCGCGGCGGCACAGTCGCTGGTGCTGCGCTGCCGGCACATGCTCGCCATCGCGCTCTATAGCCAGCGTGAGCTCGACGCCGCCAAGGCGATGGCACGGGACGGGCTGGCGCAAGCCCGTGCCTGCGCCGACCTGAAGATGGAGGCGCGCTTCCTCAACGCCCTGGCCGTCACCACCCAGGGCGAAGATGACCTGATGGGCGGCTATCAGTACGATCTCGACGTGTTGCGGCTGTGCCGCGAGATCGGCAACCGCCGCGACGAAGCGGTGGCGCTGTCCAACCTGGGCAACATCATGATCGGCCTGGGCGATTCGACCCAGGCGCGCAGCTACCTCGAGCAAGGTTTGCGCATCGCACGTGCCGTGGGCGCGCGTTTCGTCGAACCGCATGTGCTGCACCACCTGGCCGAGCTCGAGCTGCAGCTCGGCAATCCGGCCGCCGCGCGGGAGTGCGCCCAGGCGGCGCTGGCGCTGTCGCAGGCCATGCAAGACCGAGTTTCCGAGGCGGTCTGCGCCCTGTCGCTGGCCGAAGCCGAACTGACTCAGCTCAATCTGCAGTCAGCGCAATCCGGCTACGAGCGTGCCCTGGCGCTGTGCGTCGAGCTGAAGAGCCCCATCCAGCTCGACGCCAAGGCCGGGCTGGCGCGGCTCGCGCTCGCGCGCGAAACGCCGCATCAGGCGGCCAGCGTCGTGGAAGAACTGCTCGCCCACTTCGGCGAGCAGGGCAATTTCGACGGCACCGTGTCGGCGCAACTGATTCACATGACGTGTGTGCGCGTCCTCGAGCGCCTGGCCGACCCGCGCGCGGCGGCAGTGCTGCGCGACGCCCACTCGGAGCTGCAAGCCCAGGCCGCACGCATCAGCGACGCCGCACTGCGCGGGACTTTCCTTGCGAACATTCCGGTGAATCGGGAAATCGAAAACGCCTGGCGCCAATTGCCCCAGCGCGACGCCTGACGCCGGCTCGGGGTTCCGGCTTGCTGCGTCAGGCCGCAGCCGCCAGCTTTTCCCCGACAAAGTCGAGGAACACGCGAACCCGCCCGCTCAAATGGCGCTTGCTCGCGTACACCGCGTAGATGGGCTCACGATCCAGCTCATATGCGTCCAGCAGCGTGACGAGTTGGCCGGTCTGCAGCTCGGTGGCGATGTGGTAGTCGGCCAGGCGCGCCAGCCCCAGGCCGGCGACGGCGAGTGCGCACAGCATGTCGCCGTTGTTTGCGGCGAGCAAGGCCTTGGGCTCGATCGTCTCGATCTTGCCGTCGTGCAGCATCGGCCAACGGCTGCGATAGGAGCCTGGCAGAAAATTCAGGCAACGGTGCTGCGCCAGGTCGTCGGGCGCGAGCGGCGTGCCGGCGCTCTGCAGATACGCCGGCGCGGCGCACAGGCGCCAGCGTGCGACCGTGATGCGCCGCGCGACGAGCGTCGAGTCGGGGATGTTGCCGCTCTGGAACGACACGTCGATTTGCTGCTCGAAGATGTCCGGCGGCGTGGCGGCGAGAACGAATTCGATGCGCAGCGCCGGATGCGCCTGGAGGAACTCGGGCATCAGCGGCGCCAGGCGCTGGCGCGCGAACGCCGGCGTGCTGCTCACGCGCAGCACGCCCGTGGCTTCGGTTGCGGCGGTGCCTATCGATTCTTCGGCTTCTTCGAGCGCGAGCATCACTTTTTGCGCGGCGGCGAGGAACTGCTCGCCCTCTTGCGTGAGTTGCAGGACACGCGAGGTGCGATGGAACAGGCGCACGCCCAGGCGGTTTTCCAGGCGCTGGATGACTTTGCTGATCGTCGAAGGGTCGAGGTCCAGGCTGCGCGCGGCCGCGGAAAAGCTCGCCTCTTCCGAGACCCGCAGGAAAAACGCCAATTCGCGGATGCGGTCATTCATTCCCGCAGTCTAGCGGTGCCGCGCCGTCACGGCAGATGTGCCGCGGCAGCGCAGGCGCGAAGCGGCGCCTGCCTAGAATGCCAAGGGCCGAATCCATTCGGGGTGATCGATGCTCTCGCGCGAAGACAATGAATTGCTGGTTCGCGTGGGGCCGCAGACGCCGATGGGCGCACTGATGCGCGCCTACTGGGTGCCCTTCCTGCTCTCGCGCGACCTTGCGGTGGACGGCCAACCGCACCGCGTGCGCATCTTCGGCGAAGACCTCGTCGCGTTTCGCGACAGCTCGGCCAACGTCGGCCTCGTCGACCACGCCTGCCCGCACCGCGGCGCGCCCATGGTCTACGCGCGCAATGAAGACAACGGCCTGCGTTGCGTCTTCCACGGCTGGAAGTTCGACGCGTCGGGCCAGTGCACCGAGATGCCCGCCGAGCCGAACGGCGCGCAGATGTGCCAGCGCATGCGCATCAAGGCCTATCCGGTGCGCGAGCGTGGCGGCGTGCTTTGGGCTTACCTGGGCACGCAGGCGGACCCGCCGGCGCTTCCCGACCTCGAGTGGAACCTGGTTCCGGAGAATCAGGTCGTGCTCTCGATGCGCGTCCAGGAGTGCAATTGGCTGCAAGCCTTGGAGGGCGAGATCGACTCGGCGCACGCCGCCATCCTGCACGGCCGGGTCGACGCTGCCGGCACGATCAACCAGTGGCGCCAGGTGCAAGACCTGATGCCCAGCTTCGAGTGCGCCGTGCACGACGCGGGCGTGCAGATCGCGGCGCGGCGCAAGGCCGGCGCCGGCACGGAGTACATCCGCATCAACCAGTTCCTGTTGCCGTACTGGACGCTCGTGCCGCCGCAGACGCAATACCCGGAACTCAGCGGGCACGCGTGGGTGCCGATCGACGACGAGCACACGCTGTGCCTGATGTTCTCGTACCACCCGTCGCTGCCGTTCTACGAGAAGACGCGCGAGTTCTTCAAGAACGGGCATCGCGGGCGCGAGACCGGGCACCCCTCCGACGCATCGTTCGAACCGCGCCCGGTGACGCAGCCTTACCCCGAGTACTGGAGCCGCTACAACCGCGCCAACGCTTACCAGTTCGACTATCAGTTGCAGGTGGACCGTTTCAACTCGGGCGTGCCGGGGCTGTGGGTGCAAGACGCTGCGTGCCAGTCGGGCGTGACCCCGATTTACGACCGCACGCAGGAGCACTTGGGGTCGACCGATCAAGGCATCGTCCGCGCCCGGCGCCAGTTGCTCGACGCCGCGCGCAAATTGCAGACCGGAAAGCTGCCTCCGGCATCCGCCGAGCACCCAGAGAAACTGATGTGGCGCGCCGTGTCGCTGACGCTGCCCGCCGGCGCCGACTGGCGCGAGCAAGGCGCGCAGTTCACGCAGGCCCGGCTCGGTCAAGGCTTCGGCTACACGCCTTGAAGTGAAACTGATGCGTCTCGATTTCGGTCAGGTTCAGAGCTGCAGGGGGGTCCTGGCGGCTTTCGGCCCATTGCTGCCTTTCGTACCCGCTCGCCCTTTCGGGGCAAGGTCTGAGCAGCGCGGCAGGCGCTGCACGCAGGGGCCCGCAGGGGGCTCATGCTGTGACGGTCGGCGCTGCGCGCCGACTGCGCTGTGGTGCTCGCCCTTGGGTCGCGCCCCGAACTCGCTGCGCTCACTTCGTTCGCTACGCTCAAACAGGCGGGGCGAAGTCAGTTTTGGATGCGCGCTGCGCGCGCCGACCCAAGGGCTGCGCTCCGCGCCGTCACAGAAATCGCCCCCTGCGTGCCCCTGCGCGCAGCGCCTGCCGCGCTCCCACCGTCGAGGTTTTCGACGGGAAAACCTCCCTGCGCACACTTGCGCGTCAGCGGTACACGGCGACCTCGCGGATGCGTCTTGGTTTTTCGTCGAAGTGCAGCCAACGGTTGGAGCGCGGCAGGGGGCACCCGGCGGGGGCGATTTCTGGAGCGGCGAGGAGCGCAGTCTTGAAGTCGGCGCGCGCAGCGCGCATCAAAGACTGACTTCGCCGCACTTGTTTGAGCGTAGCGAACGCAGTGAGCGCAGCGAGTTTGCGGCGCGACTTCAAGACGAGCACCGCAGCGGAGTCGGAGCGAAGCGCAGACCGCTCCAGCATGAGCCCCCGCCGGGTGCCCCCTGTCGCGCCGCTCATACAACCGCACGCATAGCGGACATTCGAACGGCAGCAACGGGCCGAAGGCAGTCCCTCACGCAGCATCGACCGTTCGCGAGTCGCGCGTCCAGCGGTGACCCTTTGGCGTGCGGCTCGAGAACTCTCAGCCTCTGACTGACGTCGCGCGATGCTCGATACCTTGAAGCAAGAGTTCCCGACTTACCCGCCGCGCCCGAGCGGCGCGCCGCTCGCGCTGCAGGGCGTGCGCGTCATCGACTTCACGCATTTCATCGCCGGCCCCCTGGCGACGATGATGCTCGCCGACCTTGGCGCCGACGTCATCAAGATCGAGCCGCCCGGGCGCGGCGATGAGCTGCGCCACTACCCGCCGGTCGTCGATCAACTGCCTGCGCAAGGTGGCCCTTTTGTGTGGAGCAACCGCGGCAAGCGCAGCATCACGCTGGACCTGAAAAATGCCGGCGCCTTGGCGCTGGTGCGCGAACTCATTCAAAACGCCGACGTGCTCGTCGAAAACTTCTCCACCGGCGTGATGCAGCGCTTCGGCCTGGACTACGCGGCGTGCCAGGCGCTCAATCCCCGTTTGATCTATTGCTCGGCCTCCGCCTACGGCCGCGACGGCGAATTTGCCGATCGCCTGGGAATGGACCCGATCATGCAAGCCGAGAGCGGCTTCGTCTCGATGAACGGTTACGCCGATCGGCAAGGCGTGCGCGCGTCCGCGCCGGTGATGGACATCGGCACTGCGATGATGGTGAGCAACGCCATCCTCGCCGCACTCTTTGCGCGCACCCACCGGGGCGTCGGCCAGTTTGTCGAAGTGGCGCTCTACGACACGGCCATGCTGATGACAGGCTGGGCGCCGATGCAACATCTCTTCTCGGGTCGCGAGCCGCAGCGTCACGGCAATACGAGCCCGGACACGTGCCCGTCGGGCGTGTTTCAGGCGAGTGACCACGCGTTCTACATCAATTGCGGCAGCGACAAGATTTTTCATCGGCTCGCCTCGCAGGTGCTGCAGCGCGACGACTTGGCAGGGGACGCCGGCCTGGCCCACCCCGAAGGGCGCATTGCGCGGCGCGACGAGCTGTTCCGCATCCTCGGCGAAGAGTTTGCGCGCCAGCCGTGGGCGCATTGGAAAGAGCGAATGCGTGCCGCGCAAATCCCTTGCGGACCGGTGCGCAGTGTCGGCGAAGCGATTCGCTCGCCCGAGTCGCGCGCGCGCGGTGTCGTGAGCTGGATAGCGCATCCGACCGCCGGGCACGTGCCCAACGTCGCATCGCCGTGGCGTTTCTCGGCAACGCCGGTCGCCGACCCCGTCGCGGCGCCGGCGCTCGGCCAGCATACGCAGGAAATCCTGCGCGACGTGCTCGGCTGCGCCGATGCGCGCATCGCCGAGCTTGCCGCGAGCGGCGCGTTCGGCGCGCAGGGCAATCTGCAATGACGGTGCGCACGCTGCGCGGCCGGGTTGCGATTGCCGGAGTCGGCGAGACGCCGTACTACAAACATGGACAGTCGCCCGATTCCGAATTCAAACTCGCGCTGAAGGCGGTGCTCGCGGCGTGCGCCGACGCGGGAATCGACGTGCGTGAGGTCGACGGCTTCGCCTCCTACAGCAACGACCGCAGCGACGCGTCGCGTCTGGCCGCGGCGCTGGGCCTGCCGCGCTTGCGCTCGGCGACGATGCAGTGGGGCGGCGGCGGCGGTGGCTGCTGCGCCGCGGTGGCCAACGGGGCCGCGGCCATTCACGCCGGCCTGGCCGACTGCGTGGTCGTGCTGCGCGCCCTCGCGCAGGGGCGAACCGGTCGTTTCGGCGTCGCCCGGCCGGGGGACTCTGCAAGCGCGGAAATGGCCTACATGGCGCCCTATGGCGTGCTCACGCCGACGCAAAAGTTCACGATGAAGATCGTGCGCTTCATGCACGAGCATGGGGTGCGCCAGGAGGCGCTGCGTGCCGTCGCGCTCGCGTCGTACCGGCACGCGCAGGCCAACCCGCGCGCGCTGATGTTCGGCAAGCCGCTCGACGCGGCAAAGTACGACGCGTCGCGCTGGATCGTCGAGCCGCTGCACCTCTACGACGTGTGCATGGAAAACGACGGCGCCGCGGCGCTCGTGCTCGTCTCGGCTGAGCGCGCGCGCGATCTGAAGAACCCGCCGGCCTACCTGCTCGGAGCGGCAAGCGGCTCGGACCATCGCACCGGCGCCGTGCCGCACAACGCGCCGAACTACGGCAGCGCAAGCTTCGTCAACGTCGCGCAAGAGGTCTATCGAATGGCGGGCGTCGGCCCGGCCGATGTGGGCGTCGTGCAGGCCTACGAGAACTTCACCGGCGGCGTGGTCATGGCGCTTGCCGAACACGGCTTTTTCAAGCCTGAGGAGGCGAATGATTTCATGACGCTCGAGAACCTGTCGGCGCCCAAGGGCCGTCTGCCTCTCAACACGAGCGGCGGCAACCTTGCAGAGTGCTACATGCACGGCTTCGAGCTGATCGTCGAAGCGGTGCGCCAGGTGCGGCGCGCGTCGACGAGCCAGGCCCAGCGCAGCGACGTCGCGCTCGTCATCGGCGGCCCGCTCGTCACGCCGGTGAGCAGCCTCATCCTCGGTTCGCAGGCCACACTGTGACGACGCCGCCGGCACGCGCCCACTACTTGCCCGCCGGCCTGCCCACGCCGGCGGACGACGATGGCGCCGCAGCGCCTTACTGGGCGGGCCTGCGCGAGGCACGCCTGCGGGTTCAGCATTGCGCAGCGTGCGGCACGTGGCAAGCCGGCGGCGAGTGGATCTGCCACCGCTGCCTCGCATTCGACCCGGCGTGGCAAGACGTTCCCGCGCACGGGCTCATCTACAGCTGGGAACGCGTCTGGCATCCGGTGCATCCGGTGTTGCAGGGTTTTGGGCCCTATCTTGTCGTGCTCGTCGAATTGCCGCATGCCGGGGGAGTGCGCATGCTCGGCAACCTGCTCGGTGACCCGATGCAAGAGGTGCGAATCGGCGCCGCCGTGCAAGGCGAGTTCGAGCACCACACCGATGTGACGCCGGCGTATTCGCTGTTGCAGTGGCGCGTGCGGGGTTGAACTCAGCTCGAGGGATTGGCGATCGCGAGCCGATCACGCCGCGTCGGTGATTGCGATCTGCTCCTGGACGCGCGCCGCGGCGCTGCCCACCAGCGAGCGCATCTGCAGCGTCTTGGCCAGGCCGTGGCGGTGCAGCGTGAGCAATACGCTGCGCCGCAGCGCCCAGGTCGTTTCGCTGGCGCCGTCACCGAGCACGACGATCTGGCGGCGTTGGCCTTGCCACAGCAGCTGGGCGTGCAGCCACGTGCCTTTCAGCAGCAGCCGCAGCCACTGGCCGGGCACGAGGCCCTTGAACCACGCTTCGGCAGCGAGCCGGGCGTCTTCGGCGCTCGGGCGCGCCGGTGGCGTGCGGGGCAGCAGGGCCGACAGCACCGTGTCCAGGTTCGGCGCTTTCGCCGCGCCGCCGGCTTGGCTGGCGGCCAGGCCGGCTTCGGTGGACTGCAACGCGTCAAAGCGCGCGGCCAGGGCGGCGCAGCGGTTCGCGAGTCGTTCGCGAAGGAAGGCCTCCGTGCGTTCCAGCGCCGCCTGAAACGACGCCGTTTTTTGCACCGGCGCAGTCGCGAGTTTCTCGATCGTCTGGCGCCCGAATTGCAACCATTGCAGGCGCTCGTGATCGTCGAACTTGGGCACCATTTCGGCCTGGTAGGCGAACAGATGGATGAACCGCCAGAGCGGGTGCTCGCGCCAGTCGAGCACCGAAGGGTCGCGCAGCGTCAGGCGCATTGCCGGGGCACGCAGCTGCGCAATGATCTCGAGCACGTCGCCCGGCACGCGTTCGTCCAGCGGGAAGGCCTTGAACAGACGGTTCACGAACTCGACCGCCTGCCGATCGGCCGCGCCGCGAGCGCGGTCGTCCGCGGCCCGGTCGCGTTCAAGCGCGTGGCTTTCATCGGCGCCGGCGCGCACCTGGGCGTGCGCCTGCAGCGTGGCGGCCAGTCCTTCGGCAGCGCCGCGGGCCGGTGGGCGCAGCAGCTCACTCGAAAGTGCATTGCGTGCCGCGGGCGGCAGCGCTTTGCGCAAGCGCGGCAGGTCCGGCACATAGACCACATCGGGCAGGATCTGCAGATGGCGCTTGCCGTTGGGCAGGACGATGCAGCGGTGCGACGCCGGCTCGATGCCGGCTTCCTCGAGACGCAGGCAAGACGCCGCGTAGACCTGGCGCAGCAGCTGCGCAAACGGGTGCATGGCCATGCGCACGAAGCCCAGTTGCTGCTGCAGGGTTGCGGGCATGGCCTGCGCCGCAACGCGCAGCGCACGGCCGTGCACCGCAGGGTGCAAGGGGTTATGGTCTTCCTCGATGTCCATGTCGCCCACGACGGCGGCCAGGAAGGCCTGCAGGTCACGCAGTTCGTGCTCGGCCTCGTCCCTGATCGCGCGGATCAGATTCGAAAGCTCGACGTCGAGCGCGATCGAATCCAGGTCGACGAGTTCGAGCACAAATTTCTTGCCGCGCCCGCGCTGCGCGTCGGGTTTTGCAGGGGCGGGGGACGCTGACGGGAACGCCTTCTGCGCCTGGCTGCGCAGGGAGCCAAGATAGGCCGCAGCCATGCGCGAGGCGTTCACTTCCAGGAGGTGCACCAAGTCGTCATTGCCGATTCGTGCCAGCTGCGTCATCGTGGCACGCATCTGGCGCATGCGCTCCAGGGTGGCCCCCTGCAGTTGGTCCCAGATCGATGGCGCGCGCCGCAGTTCGTCGTCGACGTACTGCGCGATGCTGAGTGTCTTGGGCAAAGTGCTCATGGCCCTCCATTTTTGGCTGGCGTTTGCGGCTCAGACGCCGGAAAACAGGGCCAAAGGTCGGCTTCATCTGGCCGGCGAGCCGTCACGCCTTGTGGCGCGGCGCGGCGCAGCTTGACGCAAATCAGCCGGAGCGCGGCGTTCTGCGCGAAAATCCGCCGTGGCAAATATGAGCAAGCCCAAACAGCCCCCGCGAGCCAAGCGGATCTGGCGCGTCAGCGCAACCCACCCGAAGGGAGAGTGGGTCGACGTGGCCGACCCCGCAGCCCGCCCCCCTGCACAGGCCGCGCCCGATGTTTCTGACCGAAGTTGGCGTTCCTCGACTTACGACCTGCTGGACGGTTCCGACGTCAAAGAGGACTCGGACACGGTGCCCGCCGAGCTGTTGGACGAGAGCGCGAAGCCCCAGCCGGGACCGCCCGAGCCTGCTGAGGAGTAGTCCGGTGGCCCGGCCGCGCAGCTCAATCGAGCTTCATCACCACCGCCTTGGTCTCCAGATACTCGCGCATGTGCTCCTGCCCCGACTCGCGGCCGAAGCCACTCATCTTGTAGCCGCCAAACGGAATCGCCGGGTCCATCACCTGGTAGCAGTTGGCCCAGACGGTGCCGGTGCGCAGGCCTTTGGCGACGCGGTGGATCGTGTTCACGTTTTGGCTCCACACGCCGCTGCCCAGGCCATAGCTTGAGTCGTTGGCGCGTGGGATCACTTCTTCTAGCGTGTCGAAGGGCAGGGCGGAGATGACGGGGCCGAAAATTTCTTCGCGGGCGATGCGCATGTCGTCGCGCACGTCGGCGAAGACGGTCGGCGCCACAAAGAAGCCGCGGGCCAACTCGCCCGTCGTGATGCGCGCGCCGCCGCTCAGCGCGCGTGCGCCTTGCTCCTTGCCTAGCGCCAGGTAGCCGGTGATCCGCTCCAACTGCTCGGCGCTGACGACCGGGCCGAGCTGCGTTTGCGGGTCCAGCGGGTTGCCGACGCGCAGCGTCTTCGCGTACGCGGCGACGCGTTGCACGAACTCCTCGTAGATCGGCCGCTGCACGAACAGGCGCGTGCCGGCTGAGCAGATCTGCCCGGAGTTCTGGAATACGCCCATCGCGGCGCCGGGAATTGCGGCCTCGAGGTCGGCGTCGGCAAATACGATGTCGGGCGACTTGCCGCCGAGTTCCATCGACGTGCGTTTCATGTTGCTCGCCGCCGCGCGAATGATTTTCTGGCCGACTTCGGTACTGCCGGTGAAGGCGATCTTGTCGACGCCCGGGTGCGCGGCGAGCGCTGCGCCGGCGTCGCCAAAACCGGCGACGACGTTGACCACGCCAGGCGGGAGGCCCGCTTCCATGCACAGTTCAGCCAGGCGCAGCGGCGACAGCGGCGCCTGCTCGGCCGGCTTGAGCACGACCGTGCAGCCCGACGCGAGCACGGGGCAGAGCTTCCAGATCGCCAGGCCGATGGGTCCGTTCCACGGATTGATCGCGCCGACCACACCCACCGGTTCCTTCAGCGTGTAGCAGAAGATGTCACCCGCGGCGGAGTTTGGAATCGTCTCGCCCTGGATCGTCGTCGCCAGGCCCGCGTAGTAGCGCAGCAACCCGATCGCACGGCGCCGGCCGAGCAGGGTGCGCGAGATCGGGCCGCCCATGTCGAGCGTGTCGAGCATCGCGAGTTCGTCGTAGTGTTTGTCGACCAGCTCGGCCAGGCGCAGCATCACGGCTTGGCGGTCGAAGGGTTTGAAGCGGCTCCACGGCCCTTCGAAGGCGCGCCGCGCTGCGGCGACTGCCAGGTCGATGTCTTCGCTGCCCGCTTGCGCGACCTGGGCGAGCACTTCGCCGGTGGACGGGTTGATCGTGTCGAAGGTCTTGCCCGACAGCGCCGGGCGCGCCTGGCCGTCGATGAACAAGCCCTTGACCTTGGCGTCGAGGAAAGCCGGGCGAAGCGGAACGGGAGCGTTCATGGGGTGTCCTGCGGGTGAAGAATGAATTGGGCGGCGCGCTCGCCGATCATCATCGAAGGTGCGCTTGTATTGCCGCCGATCAGATTCGGCATGATCGACGCGTCGGCGATGCGCAGGCCGGCGATGCCGTGCACGCGCAGTTGCGCGTCGACGACTGCGGTTGCGTCCGACGCCGGGCCCATCTTGCACGTGCCCACCGGGTGATAGGTGGTGGCGAGCTTGGCGCGAATGAAGCCTTGCAGCGCTGCGTCGTCGTGCAGCGCCGGGCCGGGCGAGATTTCGGCGCCCGAGACGCGCTGCAGCGCCGGCATGCCGATGATGCGGCGCGCCTCGCGCAGCGCGCGGATGAGCGTGCGCACGTCGGCAGGATCTTCCAGAAAGTTCGGGCGCAACACAGGGCGCGCGGCGGGGTCGCTGGACGCGAGCTCGAGCGTGCCGCGTGTTGCGGCGCGCAACACCGCCATGTGCAGGAAGTAGCCGTGCTGGCGCGGCAAGGTGCGCGGGTTGTCTTTCATGCCGACCATGAAGGTGTATTGCACGTCGGGGCGGTCCAGCCCCGGCGTGGAGCGGATGAAGCCGCCCGCCTCGGCGGCGTTCGACGCGAGCATGCCGCGCCGCCCGAACAAATAGTTCAACGGCGCGAGCGCGACGCGTGCCGCCGTTCTCCACGACAGCGCGTACGACTCGGCGCTGGGGTTGCGCATCGCGATCGACACGGTCGGGTGGTCTTGCAGGTTCGCGCCGACTCCCGGCAGGTCGTGCGCCACGGCAATGCCGTGGCGCCGCAGTTCGGCCGCGGCGCCGATTCCCGAGAGCATCAACAGTTGCGGCGAGTTCACGGTTCCCGCGGCGAGCACGACTTCGCTGTCTGCGCCGAGCTGCAGCACCTTGCCGTGCTGCCGCACACGCACGCCCACGGCGCGCGAACCCTCGAGGTCGATGCGTTCGACGAGCGCATCGGTGAACAGGCTCAGGTTCGGGCGCTGCAGCACGGGGTGCAAAAACGCGCGCGAGCTGCTCCAGCGCACGCCGTCGCGACGGTTCAGGTCGAACAGGCCGAAACCGTCTTGGGCGTCGCCGTTGAAGTCGTCATTGCGCGGATGGCCGGCCTGCGTGGCGGCGTCGACAAACGCATCGGCGAGTCGGTTGGCTTGCGCCAGGCGCTGCACGTCGAGCTCGCCGCCCGCGCCGTGGTACGCCGACGCGCCGCCGGCGTAGTTTTCGTGGCGCTTGTACGCCGGCAACACGTCGTCGTAACCCCAGCCGGGGTTGCCTGCGGCGAGCCACTCGTCATAGTCCAGGCGATTGCCTCGGATGTAGACGGTGCCGTTCACCGACGTGCTGCCGCCCACCAGTTTTCCGCGCGGGCAGGGGATGGTGCGCCGGTTCACGCCGGGCCCGCCGCTGAACTGATGCTCCCAGTTGTAGCGCGCGTGCGGCAGCAGAAAGATGTTGCCGATCGGCAGCGTCGTCTTCACGCTCACCGGAAACTCGCGGTCCGAAGGCCCGGCCTCGATCAGCGCGACGCGGCACAAAGGGTCCGCCGACAGCCGATTGGCGAGCACGCAGCCGGCAGCGCCGGCGCCGACGATGACGTAATCGAAAGTCGTTGAATTGTTCAAAAAAGGCCTGATGCAGAAACCGTACGCATGCGAACGGTAACAGGGAAATCCTGAGGCTGCCGCGGTACCGCGCCGCCTAAGATGCTCGGACGATGCAAGCCACTGATGACCCCAGCGAACTGATCGACATTCACACCCACGTGGTGCCGGAATCCTTTCCACCCTATATCGGGCGCCACGTGAACGCGCCCTGGCCGTCGATGCGCGACGCGCAACCCTGCCACAAGCACGTGATGATTTCCGGCGCGAACTACCGCACCGTCACGCATCAATGCTGGGACTGCGCGGTGCGCCTGGGCGACATGGCGAAGCAACGCGTGACGCGCCAGGTGTTGTCGCCCATGCCTGAGTTGCTCTCGTACTGGATGGAGCCCGACGACGGCGCGGCGATGTGCCGCTATCTGAACGACGTCATCGCGACCATGGCGGCCAAAGCGCCGGCGCAGTTCATCGGCCTGGCGGCCGTGCCGCTGCAAGACATCACGCGCGCGATTGCCGAACTCGAATTCGCGATGCGCGATCTCGGCATGGCTGGCGTGGAGATCGCGACACACGTGAACGGCGTGCCCATTGGCGACCCGCGTTTTCTGCCGTTCTTCGAAGCCGCGGCGGCGAGCGGCGCAGCGATCTTCGTGCACCCGCTGCGCCCGGTGGGAATGGAGCGCCTGATCGGGCCACCGCTGCTCGAACAGGTTGTCGCCTTCCCCGGCGAAACCGGTCTTGCCGCGGCGTCGATGATCACCGGCGGAACGCTCGCGCGCGTGCCGGACTTGCGAATCGCGTTCAGCCATGGCGGTGGGTCTTTCCAGGCGGTATTGCCGCGGCTGCGCCACGCGTGGCGCAACTTGCCGCCGGTGCGCGACGCGCTGCAAGGCGACCCGCTCATCGCCGCGCGGCAGATGTTCTATGACGACCTGGTGTACGACGCGGCAACAATCCATCGTTTGATCGACGTGTTCGGCGCAAGCCAGATCATGGTCGGCTCGGACTATCCGTTCGCCATCATGGACGCCGACCCGGGCGCACGAACGCTTGAATTGAAGCTTCAGCCTGAGACGCTGGCAGGTCTGCGAGCGGGCAACGCAAGGCGCTGGCTCGGCCTGGCCGGCGACACGACGCCAGGTCGTCATCCCGGCGAAAGCCGGGAGCCACTGCGATGAAGGACCAGCCACCTATGACAACCGCCTCCCTGCGCGACGTTCAACTCGACGACAAATACACCGGCACGAAAGGCACGGTGCTGATCGACGGCAACCAGGCTCTCGTGCGCGCGCTGCTGCTGCAGCACGAACTCGACGCGCGTGTCGGCTTGAACACCGCCGGCTACGTGTCGGGCTACCGCGGCTCGCCGGTGGGTGGGCTCGATCAAACCCTGTGGTCGGCACGCAAGGCGCTCGACCGCGCCGCAGTGACGTTTGCGCCCGGCGTCAATGAAGACCTCGCCGCGACCGCGATCTGGGGCACGCAGCAACTCGCCGTGATGGGCGACGCCACCGTCGACGGCGTGTACGCGCTGTGGTACGGCAAGGGCCCGGGCGTGGACCGCTCCGGCGACCCGCTGAAACACGGCAACTACTCGGGCACGCACCCGAACGGGGGTGTGCTCGTCGTTGCGGGGGATGACCACCCGGGCAAGTCGTCGACGATCGCGCACCACAGCCAGCAGGCCCTGGCCGTGCATTCGATTCCGACGCTGTACCCGGCCGACGTGAGCGAGTTCGTTTCGATGGCGCTGCTCGGCTGGGCGATGTCGCGCTACAGCGGTTGCTGGGTCGGCTTCAAGGTCGTCAACGAGACGATCGAGCAGACCATGACGGTGGACTTCGATATCGATTCGTTCAAGGTGGTGCGGCCCGATGCGCCGCTGCCGCCCGAAGGCGTGCACTTCCGCGGCGTTTACGCGCCGGCGCAGGAAGAAGCGATCCTGCGCCGCTACAAGCTGCCGCTCGTGCAGCGCTTTGCGCGCGCGAACCGCATCGACAAGCTGATGTTCGGCGCGGCAGGCGCTCGCTTTGGCATCGTCGCCGCAGGCAAGGCGTGGCACGACGTGCGCCTCGCATTGCGTGCCCTGGGCATCGATGAAGCGCGCTCTCAGGCGCTTGGCGTCGCGGTCTACAAGATCGGCATGTTGTGGCCGCTCGAACCCGAAGGCCTGAACGAGTTCGCCGACGCCAAGGCGGAGCTGTTCTTCGTCGAAGAGAAGTCCGCCTTCGTCGAGGCGCAAGCTGCAACGCTGCTCTACAACCGGGCCACACGGCCGCGCATCACCGGCAAGACCGACGGCGCCGGCGCGACGCTTCTGCCCTCCGACCTGCCGTTCGAAGCGCTCGACCTTGTGCAGGCGGTCGCCGCGCGGCTGCGCGCGAATGCGATCTGGGACGACGCGCTGCAGTTGAAGCTCGACGTCGCGGTGTCGATGCGCCGCGTGCTGATGGCGGTGGAGTCCCCGACCGACGTGAAACGCGTGCCTTACTTCTGCTCGGGCTGCCCGCACAGCACGTCGACGAAGATTCCCGAAGGGAGCCGCGCGCTCGCCGGAATCGGCTGCAGCGGCATGGCGGTGTGGGCGCGGCCGGGAACGATGATTCCTACGCAGATGGGCGGCGAGGGCGCCAACTGGATCGGCCTGTACCGCTACACGAAACGCAAACACGTGTTCCAGAACCTGGGCGACGGCACCTACTACCACTCGGGGCTGGTCGCGATTCGCGCCGCGGTGGCGAGCGGCGCGAACATCACGTACAAGATTCTCTACAACGACGCCGTCGCGATGACGGGCGGCCAGCCCATTGACGGGCCGATTTCGGTGGGGCGAATAGCCCACCAGGTGCTGCACGAAGGCGTGAAGACGATTGTGCTCGTCAGCGACGACCCGTCGCGCCACGCCGGCGCGGCGCTGCCCGAAGGGTTGCGAATCGAACACCGCGACCGGTTGGATGCGGTGCAACGCGAGCTGCGCGACGTTCCCGGCTGCAGCGTGCTGCTCTACGAGCAGACCTGCGCGGCAGAGAAGCGGCGCCGCCGCAAGCGCGGCGAGTTGGCCGACCCTGAGCAGCGCTTGTTCATCTACGACGCGGTTTGTGAGGGCTGCGGCGACTGCTCGGTGCAGTCGTCTTGCGTGAGCGTCGAGCCCAAGGAAACCCATCTCGGCCGCAAACGCAGAATCAACCAGAGCAGCTGCAACAAGGATTACTCGTGCGTGAAGGGCTTTTGCCCGAGCTTCGTCGGCGTCATCGGCGCCAAGCCGAAGAATGCGGTCGTGGTCGAGTCGCCCGACGCGCTGTTCGCGAGCCTGCCGCGTCCGCAGTCGGCCCTGCTCGACGATTCGGGCTTTGGCGTGATGATTCCCGGAATCGGCGGCACGGGAGTCATCACGGTGGGCGCAGTGCTCGCGATGGCGGCGCACCTGGAGGGCAGGGCGGCGTCGACCTACGACATGACGGGTCTGTCGCAAAAGAACGGCGCCGTGTACAGCCACTTGCAGATCGCGACCCGCGCCAGCGAGTTGCGCGCGAATCGCCTGGGTCTGGGCGACGCGGCACTCGTGCTCGGCTTTGACATGATCGCTGCGCTGGGCGACGACGCGTTTCGAGCGATCGACCCAAAGCGCACGCGCTTCATCGGCAACCACCGCGTCCAGCCGACTGCCGCGCTGCCGATGGGAATCGACACCAAGCTCGACTTCGGCCTGCTCGCGCGCAAGGTCTCGGAAAAGCTTCCCGCGGATCGCGTGACTTATGTCGACGCAACGGGTCTCGCCACCGCCCTGCTCGGCGACGCGATCGCGACGAACTTCTTCCTCGTCGGCGTCGCGCTGCAACTCGGCTGGCTGCCGATCTCAGCGCAAGCGATCGAGCGCGCGATCGAACTGAACGGCGTGCAGGTCGCCTTCAACCAGCGCGCGCTGCGCTTCGGACGCCTCTGGGTGCACGACGCCGCGGCGGTGGACACGCTGCTCGGCGCGGCACGTCCCGAGTCATTGGCGCTTGCGCCACAAACGCTGAGTGAGACGGTCGCGCGTCGCAGCCAATTGCTCAGCGATTACCAAGACGCGGCCTACGCCGCGCGCTACCGCTGCCTCGTCGAGCGCGTGCGCGCCGCCGAGGTCAAGGCGACCGGCAGCGAAGGGCTGCTCAGCATGAGCGTGGCGCGCCAGTTCGCCAAGCTGATGGCGTACAAGGACGAATACGAAGTCGCGCGCCTGTACAGCCTGCCCGAGTTCCGGCGCCAGCTCGAGGCCGAGTTCGACGGCGTGAAGCGCCTGCGCTTCAACCTCGCGCCGCCGCTCTTCGCACGGCGCGACCCGGTGAGCGGCCACCTGCTCAAACGCGAATACGGCGCGTGGATGCTGAGTGCAATGAAGTGGCTCGCCAAGGCCAGGCGCTTTCGTGGCACGGCGCTCGACTTGTTCGGCCGCACCGCAGAGCGGCGCATGGAGCGCGCACTGATCGGCGAGTACGAGCAGCGCATCGATGCATTGTTGATCGCGCTGAATGCGGCGTCGTTGCCGCTCGCGGTGCAGATCGCCGACGTGCCGGAGTCGATCCGCGGGTTTGGGCATGTGAAAGAGGCGAGTGTGAGCGTGGCACGCGCGCGGTGGATGGAACTTGATGCGCAGTGGCCTGCGCAAGTGCAGCCGTTGGCACGGGCGGCTTGAGAGGATCCCAGGCTCCTGTCGGCGCCCGGTGTTCGCGGAGAAATTTGAGGCCATCCGCGTCGAGCACCTGTCATCCCGGCGCACGCCGGGATCCGCCGGTGGCGAGCTGCGGCGTGTGGATCCCGGCGTTCGCCGGGATGACACTCTGCCGGGTTCAGGGTGGCTGATACTTGCGGTCCGAGTCCATCGCGGAAGCCACCGGTTGCGCGTCATGCCAGCAAGCCCGACACGTTCACTACCCGTCCACGCGAGGCTGCTGGGGTGCGTCGCCTCCAGCCTGCTCGCGGCCTGCGCGTTCTTCGAGCGCGCGCCCATGCCGCCCGACGCTGCGCCGGCAACGCCGCAGCGCATCGTGCAAGACAACTACCACGGCACCGTGGTCGACGACCCGTATCGCTGGCTGGAAGACGTTCAGGGTTCCGAAGTGCAGGCGTGGATGCACGCGCAGGCGCGCTACAGCCGCGGTGTGCTCGATCGCATCGGCGGGCGCAGCGCCTTGCTGCAGCGCATGCTGGAAGTCGAGAACGGCGCGCCGGCCCGGGTGACGCGGGTAGCGCTTGTCGCCAACGGCCAGTTGTTCCTGTTGCGCCGCGACGCCGGGGCCGCGCAGCACAAGCTCGTGGTGCGCGCAAAGATCGATGCGCCGGAGACCCTGGTCGTCGACCCCGCACGCCTCGGGCCCAAGCACGCGATCGACTTTTTCATCCCTTCACCCAACGGCCGCTTCGTCGCCTACGGCGTCTCGGAAGCGGGCTCGGAAGACGCGTCGCTCTACCTGCGCGACGTGGCCGCCGGTGCCGATCTTGTCGGGCCGATTGCGGGCGCCAAATTCAACGGCTCGAGCCCGTATCGCTGGGCACCTGACAGCAGTGCGGTTCACTTCCAGACGCTGCGCGAGCCAGGCGCTGCGCAGGACAAGAGCGAAGCGTTTCAGTGGCCACGCGGCTGGCGCCTGGCGGCGCGCGCCGGCGCCGTGCCGGAGTTGATGAGCGACGGGCGGCGCAACATCGGGCCGGCGCGCACCGCGCACGAGCACCTGGCGGTGTTGCGCTTCGGCGATTCACCGTTCGAGGTGGCGTATTTCGAAGACGGCGTGCGGCGCGACGTTCGCGCGCTGGTACGCAATACCCGCGCGGGCTCGGGTGCGGGCGAGTGGAAGCCGCTGATCGACCACGACGACGGCGTCTGGCGTTTCGAGATTCGCGGCGAACGCGTCTACGCGCTCACGCGCAGCGGCGCGCAGCGCTTTCGGGTGGTCTCCACGCCGGTGTTGGCACCTGACTGGGCGCGCGCGAAGCTTGAGTTGCCTGAGCAGCCGGGCGTGGTGCGCGACATCGCAGCGGCGCAGGACGCCCTCTATGTCGCGGTTCTCGAAGGCGGCAGCGACAGGTTGTTGCGCGTGCCCTACGCACAAGGCACGGTCGAGGAGATCGCCTTGCCTTTCCCCGGGGCGCTGAAGCTCGCTGCGCACCATGTCGATCGGCCCGGCGTGCTCATCGAACTCAGTGGCTGGACGCACGCGCCGCGCTACTACAACGTCGCCGCGGGCGCGCGCGCGCCGCTGCTCACGCCGCTGCAACCCACCGGCCGCTTCGACACATTGGGCGGCGTGGAGTCGCGCGTCGAACACGCGCTGAGCCACGACGGTGTGCGTGTGCCGCTCTCGATCGTCGCTGCGCCGGGCCCGGCCGGTGCGGCCGGTGCGGCCGGTGCGGCCGGTGCGGCCGGTGCGGCAGTCGCGCGGCCGACCATCATCGTCGCCTACGGCGCCTACGGCTTGACGCAAGACCCGCGGCTGCGCGCCGAGTGGGTGCCGTGGCTCGAGCGCGGCTACGTGATGGCGACGTGCCATGTGCGCGGCGGCGGCGAGTACGGCCAGGCGTGGTACGAGGCCGGAAAGACCGCGAGCAAACCCAACACCTGGAAAGACTTGATCGCGTGCGCCGAGCACCTCGTGAAGAGCGGTGTGACGACGCCGCGCAAGCTCGGCATCATGGGCTGGAGCGCGGGCGGGATTGCGGTGGGGCGCGCGCTCACCGAGCGGCCGGATCTGTTTGCCGCTGCCGCGCCCGGAGTCGGGGTGCTCGACGCGGTGCGATTCGAGACCGAGCGCAACGGGCCTGCCAATGCCGTCGAATTCGGCACGGTGGCCAAGCCCGACGAGTTCAAGGCACTGCACGAGATGAGCGCCTATCACCACGTGCGGCTGCTGGTGCGCTACCCGGCGGTGATCTTGCCGCACGGCGCCACCGACCAGCGCGTCGCGGTGTGGCATTCATCGAAGATGGCGGCGGCACTGCAAGGCGCGCAGAGCAAGGCGCCGGTGTTGCTGAACATCGACTTCGACGCCGGCCACGGTCGCGGCAGCAGCACGGCGCAGCGCCTGGGCACGTTTGCCGACTCGCTCGCGTTCATGCTGTGGCAGTTCGGCGAACCTGGCTTCGAGCTGCGGTAAACGCACTTCGCGAGGCTGCCCGATCATTTGCTAGACTCGCGGCTCGCGTGGGGGGGTAGCTCAGCTGGGAGAGCGTCGCGTTCGCAATGCGAAGGTCGGGAGTTCGATCCTCCTCCTCTCCACCACACGATGCCAGGGCATGGCTTGCGCCCGCGCAGGAGGTCACCATGAGACATCAATCGCGTGCATTGCTTCTTTCGTGTGGCATGGCCGTCGCCGGGCCGGCTTCGGCGGCGGGCACTGTCACCGTTTCGTTCAGCAGTCCGTCCAAGTACGCTGACGCCGGGACGACGCGCTGGGAGGAAGATGCCAACCTCAAAGCGCTTGCCGAGCACCTTCAAGCCCTGGGCAAGCGCTTTCTTCGCGACGGCGAAGTGCTCAAGGTCGAAGTGCTCGATGTCGACCTCGCGGGCACGCCGCGTCCGTCGCGAAGAACCGGCGCCCCGCTGCGCATCGTCAAGGGCGGTGCCGATTGGCCGCGCGTCAGCCTGCGCTACTCGCTCGAGGCCAACGGAGTTCCCGTGCGCAGTGCAGAAGAGGCGGTGGCCGACATGAATTACACGCGCGGCTTGGCGGGTTACCGCAGCGCCGAGCCCCTGGCCTACGAAAAGAACATGCTCGAGAAGTGGTTCAAGGCAAGTTTTGCCGAGGAAAAGCCACAATGACTTCACTCGATCCGGATTGGCTCGATCGTCAGTACAACAACCGCGCCCTCGTCCCCGAGCACGCTGAAATCTTCGAGCGCTGGTCGCGCGCCTCGGCGTTGGCACGCGAAAAGTCGGTGTGCCAGATCGACTTGCGTTACGCCAACGGGCCGAATCAAACGCTGGATGTCTTCGTGCCCCGCATCGAAAACGCTCCCATCCTGGTGTTCATCCACGGCGGCTACTGGCGCTCGCTCGACAAGCGCGACGTCTCCTTCGTCGCGCCGTCCTTCGTGCAAGACGGCGCGATGGTCGTGGTGCCGAACTACGCGCTGTGCCCTGCGGTGACGATCGACGAGATGACACTGCAATTGGCGCGCTCGCTGGAATGGGTGTACCGCCACGCGGCGTCTTACGGTGCCGATCCGGCGCGCATCGTCGTCGCCGGCCATTCGGCCGGGGGGCACCTGGCGGCGATGATGTTGAGCTGCTTGTGGCCCCAGCTGGCGCAAGACCTTCCTGCGGACCTGGTGAAGTCCACCCTGGCGATCTCCGGGGTGTTCGACCTCGAGCCGGTGCGGCACACGCCGTTCCTCATGAACGACTTGCGGCTGACGCCTGAGTCGGCGCTGCGCCTCAGCCCCGCCTGTTTTCCCGCGCCGCGCGGCGTGTTGCACGTCACCGTGGGCGCGCAGGAGAGCGACGAATTCCTGCGCCAGAGCGATCTGATCCGCAGCCGCTGGGGTGCGAAGTCGGTGCCGGTGTGCGAACGCATCGCGCAAGCGAATCACTTCACCGTGCTCCACGATTTCGCCGACTCCCATGGCCGCCAGCATGAGCTGGCGTTGCAGTTGCTGGGGCTGTCGCGGCCTGCCGCGGAGTGACACAGCGGCGCCTTGAGCCATCTCATTGCTTTTGCCGATGGCGCGAATTGTTCCTTTGAATTGGCACGACACTGCGCATTGCAGTAACGTAGCCATCCGGTGCTGCCACCCGCCTACGCTGGCGACCGGCAGCCACTTCCAGAGCGTTTAATCACAGGAGTTGAACATGGGCTTGAAAGGGTCGAAGACCGAGCAGAACCTGAAAGACGCCTTCGCGGGCGAATCGCAGGCGAATCGACGCTATCTGTATTTCGCAAACAAGGCCGACATCGAGGGCCAGAACGACGTGGCAGCGCTGTTCCGCTCCACGGCTGAAGGCGAAACCGGGCACGCCCACGGGCACCTGGAGTTCTTGGAGGCGACGGGCGACCCCGCCACTGGGCTGCCGATCGGCTCGAGCCGGCAAAACCTGAAGGCCGCCGTCGCTGGCGAAACCCACGAGTACACCGACATGTACCCGGGAATGGCCAAGCAGGCGCGAACCGAAGGCTTCGACGAGATCGCCGACTGGTTCGAGACCTTGGCCAAGGCGGAACGCTCGCACGCGAATCGCTACCAGAAGGCGCTTGACGCCCTGGTTGACTGAGCCGAAAAGTCGCTCGCACACAAGGGGCTTCGTGCCCCTTGTTCATTGGAAGAACGCACACATGAGCAATCGAGAAGGCAATCTCGAGGCACCGACACGCCACCCTATCGACTGGAAGAACCCGGCCTTCTACGACGAAGCCGCGGCGCTGCAGGAGATGGAACGTGTTTTCGACGTCTGCCACGGCTGTCGGCGCTGCGTGAGCCTGTGCAAGTCATTCCCGACGCTGTTCGACCTCGTCGACGCGACGCCCGACGGCGAAGTGCACGGCGTGGACAAAAAGGCGTACTGGGACGTTGTCGACCAGTGCTATCTGTGCGACCTGTGCTACATGACGAAGTGCCCGTACGTGCCGCCGCACCCGTGGAACCTGGACTTCCCGCACCTGATGCTGCGCGCCAAGGCGATCAAGCACAAGGCCGGCAACGTAGGCGCGGGAGAGAAGTTCCTCGCGTCGACCGACGTGCACGGCCAGTTCGCCGGAATTCCCATCGTCGTGCAGGCGGTGAACGCGATCAACAAGACGAAGCCCGCGCGCAAGGTGATGGAAAAGGCGCTCGGCGTGCACCGCGATGCGTGGATGCCCGAGCTTGCGACACAGCGCTTTCGCTGGGGTGCGGCGAAGGCGGGAACAGCGACGACGGTGATTGACGGCGAGCGCAGCCCCGGCAAGGTGGCGATCTTCGCCACGTGCTACGTCAACTACAACGAGCCCGGCATCGGCCACGACTTGTTGAAGACACTGGAACATAACCAGATTCCCTACGTGATCGTCGAGAAGGAGAGCTGCTGCGGAATGCCCAAGCTCGAACTCGGCGACCTGGAAGGCGTGGCGCGCCACAAGGAGGCAAACATTCCCGTGCTCGCGAAGGTTGCGCGCGAAGGTTATGCCATCGTCTCGGCGATTCCGTCGTGCACGCTCATGTTCAAGCAAGAGCTGCCGCTGATGTTCCCCGACGACGCCGACGTTCGCGCCGTCAAAGCGGCGATGTTCGACCCCTTCGAATACCTGATGGCGCGCCACAAGGACGGCTTGTTGAAGACCGACTTCAAACAGGCGCTCGGCCGGGTGAGTTACCACATCCCGTGCCACGGCCGGGTGCAGAACATCGGCAAGAAGACCGAAGAGCTGCTCAAGCTCATCGGCCAATCGGTGAGCGTGCAGCTGAACACGGTGGAGCGCTGCTCGGGCCACGCCGGCACCTACGGCGTGAAGAAGGCGACGCACGAGGTGGCGATGAAAATCGGCAAGCCGGTATTCAAGGCGATGGCCAAAGACACGCCGGACTACATCAGCTCGGACTGTGCCCTGGCCGGCCATCACATCGCGCAGGGCATGAGCAACGAGGCGCTGCCCGCGGCGCGGCTCGCGCACCCGCTGAGCCTGCTGCGCATTGCTTACGGATTGGAGTGACGAACATGGCGATTACCCGTGACAGCCTGATGAGCCTGGAGGCTTACGCGAAGATTCGCGCGAGCGCCAAGCCCGCGATGATTGCGCACCGCAAACTGCGCACCGTGCACCTGGGCGAGCACATGAGCGTCTTGTTCGAAGACGAGCAAACCATCCGCCGCCAGATTCAGGAGATGCTGCACATCGAAAAAATCTTCGACGAGGCGGGCATTCAAAGCGAGATCGACGCCTACGCCGCGCTGGTGCCGGGCGGCAGCAACTGGAAAGCGACGCTGCTCATCGAGTACCCCGACGTGGCGGAGCGCAAGCGCGAGCTGGCGCGCCTGATCGGCGTCGAAGACCGCATGTTCGTCGAGGTCGAAGGGCACGGCCGCGTCTACGCGATTGCCGACGAAGACCTGGACCGCGAGACCGACGAGAAGACCTCCGCGGTGCACTTCGTGCGTTTCGAATTCACCAAGGCGATGCGCGACGCGGTGCGCGCCGGCGCCACCGTGAAGCTGGGCTGCGACCACTCCAACTACCCGGCGCACGTGGCGATTGCGCCCGAGACGCTTGCAAGCCTGGCGGGCGACCTTCAGTAGACGAACTTTTGTCATCGTGCCACTTGCAAGCTGCCGCGGCCGCGGCATGATGGGCGCGTGGCCCAGGTCATCTTCACCCCGCAGTTGCGCCGCTTCACCGAGACGCCCTTCGTCGACGCGCCGGTGGCGACGCTGCACGAAGCGCTGGAGGCAGCGTTCGCGCTCAATCCGCGCCTGCGCGGCTATGTGCTCGACGACCAGGGCCACCTGCGCGCCAACGTCGTCATCTTTGTCGATGGGCAACGCAGCCGCGATCGGGTCGCGCTGAGCGACCGATTGCGCCCGCAAAGCCAGGTGCATGTGTTGCAGGCCTTGTCTGGAGGCTGAGGAGAGCAGAGCATGAACGATCGAGTTTGGGTCGCCACGCGCAAGGGTCTGTTCGAATTTCGCCACCGCGAGGGCAGTTGGCGCATTGCCCGCCACAGCTTCATCGGCGAGCCGGTGTCGATGCTGCTCGCGCCCGCACCGGGATCGGGGCGCATGCTCGCGGCGCTCAACCTCGGGCACTTCGGCGTGAAAGTGCACGCGTCGGACGATTCGGGCCAGACCTGGCGCGAAGTGGCGACGCCGACCTACCCGCCGCAACCCGAAGCCGCGGCGGGCGCGCTTGCGGGCGTGGCGTGGAAGCTCGTGCAGATCTGGGCGATGGAAGCCGGCAACGGCTGCGTCTGGGCCGGCACGCTGCCCGGCGGCTTGTTCCGCTCGGCCGACTTCGGTGAAAGCTGGTCGCTCGTCGAGCCGCTGTGGGCACGGCCCGAGCGTGCGCAGTGGTTCGGCGGCGGCTACGACGTTCCCGGAATCCACTCGATCTGCCCGCATCCGCAGCACGCCGGCGAAGTGTTGCTCGGCATCAGTTGCGGCGGCGCCTGGCGCACTCGGGACGACGGCGCGCACTGGGAACTCGCGGCGCGCGGCATGCGGGCGAATTTCATGCCGCCGGAGCAGGCCGACGACCCGAACATTCAAGACCCGCACCTCATCGTGCGCTGCAAGGTGCAACCTGATCGCCTGTGGTGCCAGCATCACAACGGCATCTGGCGCTCCGACGACAACGCCGCGTCGTGGGTCGAAGTGACGGGCGTGCCGGTGTCCAACTTCGGTTTTGCCGTCGCGGTGCACCCGGAGCAGGGCGACACGGCGTGGTTCGTCCCGGCCATCGCCGACCAGACGCGCATCCCCAAAGACGGCGCGCTCGCCGTGAACCGCACGCGCGACGGCGGGCGCAGTTTCGAGACACTGCGCAGCGGCTTGCCGCAGCACGATTGTTACGACTTGATGTACCGCCACGGCCTGGCTGTCGCGCCGAGCGGCAGGCACCTCATGATGGGTAGCACGACGGGCTCGCTCTGGGCGAGCAGCGATGCCGGCGAGTCGTGGGTGCTTGCGGCCGCGCACCTGCCGCCTGTCCACGCGGTTCGCTTCGGCTGAGCGGTTCGCATCGGCTGCGCCGTCGAGGCGGCGACATCTCCTTACACAACATGACGGGCAGGCCCCCCATTCGCGGGGGGAACTGTCATGAAACACAGTACAAAATTGCGGCCAAGCCGCAGGGCCGCATGCGCGTCCTCGGCGGGGTTCGAGACCAGGAACAGACCCACCCTTGGAGTCGTCATGCCGCAAACCTACAACGTCGGATCGCGTTCTCTGTTCGTCACGGCCACCGCCTGGGTTTTCATCGTCCTGGCGGCGCTGACGAGTGCGGTGGCGATCGTGCAAAACGCCGCTGTCGCGTCGCTCATGCCCGGGCTGCCGCTGGACCACGCGGCGCTGCCGCTGCTCACCGGTCTGTTATTGGGCTACCTGCCGTGGGTTGTCGGCGCGGCCCTGGTGATGTCTTGCACCACCTTGGCTGCTGCGGTGGGTCTGCTGCTGCGTCTGAATTGGGCGCGGCGCGTTTTCATCGGCCTGCTCGGCGTGGCCATCGCCGCCAACCTGCTCGGCATGTGGTTGCAGCAGGAGGTGGCGCTCTCCGTCGTCGACGCCACCTTGCGCAGCGCGCGCTTGCCGCAGGCCGCGCTCAACGTGTTCGGCGGCTTCGTCGCCGTGACGCGCGTGCTGGGCGTGCTGCTGACGCTGTGCGCCTGCGGGCTTCTGGCGTGGATCATGCAGCGTTTGATGTCGAATAACGTGCGCCAGGAATTCGCCTGAGCGGGGCTGCGCTGCGCGTGAAGCGGCAGCGCAAGGCGAGCTGTTGAGAAGTCTGTTGGGGTTCTTGGCTTGCATTTGATACTGTATAAATGTACAGTTATCAAATGGCCTCTTTGTCCCTTGCTGATGCTGCTGCTGCGACCTCTGCGCGATTTGTGCAGGGAGGCGGCTCGGTCATCCGCCGCGTCTGCGGCGCGGTGGGCGCTGAGCTGCTGTCTCCCGAGACCCTGCACCCCGATCTGTGGCGCGGCCATCAGTTTGGGCGCCACGCCGAGCATGGCGTGCCCAGCGGTTTTGCCGCGCTCGATGCGCAATTGCCCGGTGGCGGTTGGCCGCGCCGCGCGCTCACCGAATTGCTGCTGCCGCACCCTGGCGTGGGCGAAATTCGTTTGTTGAGCCATTGCCTGCGCACCACGCAGCGCAGCGGCCGGCCGGTGATGCTGTTCGACCCGCCTGCGGCGCTTTCGGGCTGGGCGCTGGCGCAGCTCGGGCTGGATGTGGAGCAATTGCTGATCGTCGTGACGCGAGTCGAGGCGACCGATAGGGTGCGCATCGCTGCGCGAGAGGGTGACGAAGCGCGCATCGCTGCGCGCTTGTGGGCCCTGGAGCAAGCCCTCAAAAGCGGCCACGTCGGCGCAGTGCTCGCCTGGTTGCCGCCGCGCCTGCGCAGCGAGAGTTTGCGCCGCCTGCAACTCGCTGCGCATGCACATGACGGGGTGGCTTTCGTGCTGCGCGAAATGGCTGCTGCGCAGCGCCCGAGCGCCGCCCCGCTGCGCCTGGCGCTGCGCCCGGGCGGAGCGGACGTGCTGGCGCTGCGTGTCCTCAAGCGCCGCGGCCCGCCGCTCGAAGCGCCGCTGCAAATCGAGCTGTCACCCGTGTTGTGTCGCAGCGCGCGCCAGCGCGCACGTGCCGGTGCGGCGCAGGCTCCCGTGTTGCACGCAGCGACCTTCGTCAACCTGGCCTAGAGCCTGAGGCTGTGAGCTTCGCATCGGGACTTCTGCGTGCTCTGGATCGCTTTGCATTTGCCGCTGCTCTCGCTCGAATCGTTCGCGGCCACGCTGTGCGGCGCGGCGGAAGCAGCGCCGCTGGCTTTGCTCGACGCGCAGCACATCGTGCACGCCAACCCTGCCGCCCAGGCGTTGGGCATCAAACCCGGCGTGAAGCGCGCCACGGCGCTTGCGCTCGCACCGCAACTGATGCTCGGCCAGGCCGACCCGCAGCGCGACGCGCAGGCGCTCGCGACGGTGGCGCACATCGCCTTGGCGTTCACGCCGAGCGTTTCACTCCAACCGGCGCCGGCACACGCGGCGGCGTCGCAGACGGTGTTGCTCGAAGTGCAGCGCAGCCTGCGTTACTTCGGCGGCTTCGATGCGCTGCTGTTGCGCCTGCATGAAGCGCTGGCGCCTCTGCAGCACCGCATCCATCGCGTGAGCGCGCCCACGGCGCAGGGCGCGGCGATGCTGGCGCGCATCCACCCGCAACTGCGCTGCGCCGATCTGCCTGCATTGCACTCGGTGCTCGATGCCGCCCCGGTGTGGCTGCTCGGCCCGGGGCGCGAGCATTGGGAGGCGCTGCAAGGCATGGGGCTGCGCACGCTGGTCGACTTGCGGCGCCTGCCGCGCGCGGGCATCGCACGCCGCTTCGGCGAAACCCTGCTCAGCGAGCTCGATCGCGCACGCGGCGAGCAGCCCGACCCGCGCGAAGCCATCGTCTTGCCGCAGCGCTTCGAGAGTCGCATCGAGCTGTTCGCCCGCGCCGACACCACCGAGCAGGTGCTGCAAGGCGCCAGCGTGCTGCTGGCGCGCCTGGTTGCGTGGCTGTCTGCGCAACACGCCCAGGTGCGCCGCTTCACGCTCGAGATGCGCCATGAGGCGCGTTCGCGCAGCAGCGATTCGCCGACCGCGACACCCCTGCTCGTGGCGCTCGCCGAACCCTCGCGCGACCCGGCACATTTGCAGGTGTTGCTGCGCGAACGCCTGAACCGCTTGCCCTTGAGTGCGCCCACTTGCGAGCTGCGTCTGTGGGCCGACGAGATCGTGCACCGCGCGCCGCCCAACAACGAGCTGTTTCCCACACCGGGCAGCGAGGCCGAAGGGCTGGTGCGCTTGATCGAGCGGCTCCAGGCGCGCCTGGGCAACGCGCAGGTGCAGCGCCTGGCGCTGGTGCACGACCACCGGCCCGAGCGCGGCAGCCCGGCGCAGGCGGTGCAGGCGGAGCGATCGACGAGCGCGGTATCGAGCGTGCGGTCGGCGAAGCACCAACCGGCGCACTCGGGTGAGCCTCAAGCGCCGCGCCCGGTGTGGTTGATGGCGCAGCCCCAGCCCCTGCCGGAGTGCGAGTCGCGCCCCTGGTTCGAAGGCCGGGCGCTGCAGCTCTTGAGCGGCCCCGAACGCATCGAAGCCGGCTGGTGGGACGCCGGCCTCGCCGAGCGCGACTACTTCATCGCCCAGGCGCAGGGCGGTGCCTTGCTGTGGATTTATCGGACTCGCCTGCCTCTGTCGGCGGGAGCGCAGGGCTGGTTTTTGCAAGGACGGTTTGCCTGAGTCTCACGGACGCGAGTGGGCATTGCGGTAGCATGCCCGCACCAAATCGACAACACTCTGGAGACACGCATGCAAGCTCCCGTCCGCCACCTTCTCGCAAGCGCACTGGCCTTGGCCGCGCAAGCCGCTGCTGCGCAAGAGGTCTCGCTCAAGTTTCACCACATCTGGCCGCCGCAGGCGATGGCGCCGGTGCAGGTGATCACGCCGTGGTGCGACAAGGTCGCCGCCGAATCGAACAACCGCATCAAGTGCCAGTTGCTGCCCGCCATGTCGGGCGGGGGCACGCCGGCGCAACTGGTGGACCGCGTGAAAGACGGCGTCGATGACCTCGTCATCACGCTGCCGGGTTACACGGCGGGGCGGTTCCCGGCGATGGAAGTATTCGAGTTGCCTTTCATGACGAACTCGGCTGAAGCCGGCGCGAGCGCGGCGTGGGACTATCTGCAGAAGTACGCGCTGAAAGAATTCCCCGGCACGAAGATCCTCGCGACCTGGGTGCACGACGAAGGTTATGTGCACACGCGCGACAAGCCGATCCGCTCGCTCGACGACTTCAGAGGCATGAAGCTGCGCGCGCCGACGCGCCAGACGAACAAGCTGCTCGCCAAACTCGGCGCCTCGCCGGTGGGCATGCCGGTGCCGAGCGTCGCCGACGCCGTCAGCAAGGGCACCATCGACGGTTTTGTGCTGCCCTGGGAAGTGATCCCGGCGTTCAAGCTGCACGAGATGGTGAAGTACCACACCGAGACCGACGCGTCGCACCCGGCGATGTACAGCGCCGGGTTCGTCTTCGCGATGAACCAGGCCAAGTACGACGCCCTGCCTGCCGACCTGAAGGCCGTGATCGACAAGAACAGCGGCGCTGCGCTGTCCAAACAGATCGGCAAGATCTGGGACGCGAGCCAGGCCGCCGGGCGCAAGGCCGCGACCGACCGCGGCAACAACTTCATTCGGCTCTCGGCCGCAGAAACCGACAACTGGGTGAAGGCGTCGGCGCCGCTCTACGACGAATGGATCGTCGACATGGACAAGCGCGGCCTGCCCGGCAAGCAGATGCTCGACGACGCGCGCGGATTGCTCGCGAAATACAAGAAGTGAAACGCGTCGGCGCGGCGTCGACGGCCGGCACGCGGGCCCGACCCAAAGACCAACCGACACGCAGGCGTTGAATGCCTGCGCTGTTGCGTCGCCTCGCGACGCTCTTTGCGCTGCTCGGCTGCGCCGTCGCGTCGATCACGGCGAGCCTCACGGTGGCGAGCATCGCCGGGCGTGCGCTGCTCTCCAAACCGATCCCGGGCGACGTCGAGTTGACGCAATTCGGCATCGCCTTGGCGATTGCCTTATCGCTGCCGTGGTGCCAACTGCGCGGCGGCAACATCATCGTCGACTTCTTCACCCAGGAGCTGCGGCCCCGAGGGCGCCAGTTTCTTGACGGCGTGGGCACCTTGCTGCTCGCACTGATGACGGGGTTGCTCGCCTGGCGCACTGCCGCAGGCGCGGTGTCGGTGTATCAAGCCTCCGAGACGACGATGATCCTCGGCCTGCCGATGGGCCACACCTACGCAGTGCTTGCCCCCGGGCTGGCACTCACCGCGCTGATCGCCTTGGCGCAGACGCTGCAGCATTGGCGTGGGCAGGTTGCCACGGATACATCGTGAGCGCGCTGGGCCGCCCCAAGCGCACACGCTCCCGCTTGGCGGGACGGGCCGTAGGCCCTAGGGTGCCCCAATGACCGGCGGCGCCATCGGCGCGCTGATGTTCGGCGCGATGCTCTTGCTGATGGGCGTGCGCGTGCCCATCGCCGCGGCGATGTTCATCCCTGGCGCGCTCGGCTATTGGGCGATGAGCAGCGACCCGGCACTGCTGAATTTGCTGAACCTGCTCAAGGGCTCTGCGGTGGCACGCCTCACGGTCTACGACTTGAGCGTGATTCCGCTGTTCCTGTTGATGGGCCAGTTCGCCACGCAAGGGGGCTTAAGCCGCGCGTTGTTCCGCGCCGCTGCGGCATTTGTCGGGCACATTCGCGGCGGCTTGGGGATGGCCGCGATCCTCAGCGCCGCAGCGTTCGGCGCGGTGTGCGGCTCTTCGGTCGCGACCGCGGCGACGATCACGCAAGTCGCTTACCCCGAGATGAAGGCGCATGGTTATCACGGCCGTTTGTCGACCGCGACGCTGGCCACCGGCGGCACGCTGGGCATCCTGATTCCGCCCTCCGTCCCGCTTGTCGTCTACGCCATCCTCACCGAGCAGAACATCGCCAAGCTGTTCGCCGCGGCGCTCGTTCCGGGCTTGATTGCGACCGCAGGCTACCTGATCGTGATTGCCCTCTACTGCATCGTCAGGCCCGACCTGGCCAAGCCGAGCACGCCCTTGCCATGGCCGCAGCGCTGGCGCGCCTTGGCCGGCGTGTGGCCGATCGCGCTGATTTTCGTGATGGTGTTCGGTGGCATTTACGGCGGCGTCTTTTCGCCCACCGAAGGCGCGGCGGTCGGTGCGGTGGGCACATTCGTGGTCGGCGTCGCGCAGCGCGAATTGAATCTCGAAGGCATCCGCCGCAGCTTCCTGGGCACGGCAGAAACCTCGGCGATGGTGTTCATGATTTTTCTCGGCGCCGACATGATGAACGCGGCGCTTGCGCAGACGCAGATGCCGGCTCGCCTGTCGGAGTGGGTGAGCCACTTGCACGTGGCGCCGCTCGTCATCGTCGCTTGCGTCTTGCTGTTCTACGTCGTGCTCGGTTGCGTGATGGACGAGTTGTCGATGCTGCTGCTGACGATTCCCGTGATCTTCCCCACCATCATGCAGCTCGACCTGTGGGGCTTGGCGCCGCAGATGAAGGCGATCTGGTTCGGCATCCTCGTGCTGATGACGGTGGGAATCGGCATGATCGCGCCGCCCGTCGGCCTGAACGTCTACGTCGTCAACTCGATTGCGCGCGACGTGCCGATGAGCGAAACCTACAAGGGCGTGTTTCCCTTCCTCGCGAGCGACGTGATTCGCGTGCTCGTGCTGCTGTTCTTCCCGTCACTGAGCCTGGGGCTCGTGACCTTGCTCTTCAAGTAGGGCCGTGCTTGTCGGCTTCCGACGTGAACGCGTCGGCGTAGAACTCATCGGGCGGCAGGCCGCAGAGGCTCACGAAATCGCGCTGCGCGGAGTCGACCATGATGGGGACGCCACACGCGTAGACTTGGTGGCCGCTCAGGTCGGGCAGGTCTTGCATCACGGCGTGGTGGACCAGGCCGGTGCGGCCGCTCCAGGGCTCCTTGGGCTCCGACAGCACCGGCACGTAGCGCAAGTTCGGCAGCCGCAGCGCCGCCTGCTCGGCCCATTCATGCAGGTAGACGTCAGCGCGGCTGCGACAGCCCCAATAAAGCGTCGTCGGGCGCGTCAGGCCTTTGAATTCGATGTGTTCGATGATCGCCTTGATCGGCGCAAAGCCCGTTCCCGAGGCGAGCAGCACGATCGGCTTGGCGCTGTCTTCGCGCAGGAAGAAGCTGCCGAACGGCCCTTCGATGCGCAGGATGTCTTTTTCCTTGAGGGCGCCGAACACCTGGTCGGTGAATTTGCCTCCTGGCATGTGGCGCACGTGCAATTCGATCGCCGGGCGATTGGCCTGTGTGTGCGGCGCGTTGGCCATCGAATAGCTGCGCCGTGCGCCGTCGCGCAGGATGAACTCGATGTACTGGCCCGCGTGATAGCGCAGCGTGTCGTTCGCCGGCAGTTGCAGCGTGAGCAACGCCACGTCGGCAGCAGGCCGGACGATGCTGATGACGCGGCACGGCATCTTGCGCACCGGGAACTCGCCTGCACCGGGCACCATGCGCGCCTCCAGCACGACGTCGCTCTGCGCAACGCCGCAGCACGTGAGCACCAGGCCGCGGCCCTCTTCGTCCGTGCTCAAGGCCTTTTGCTGGTGCGTGCCGTGCACGACGCGGCCCTCGAGCAGGCGGCTCTTGCACGAGCCGCAGGCGCCGTCGCGGCAGCCGTAGGGCAGGCCGATGCCTTGGCGGATCGCCGCGCCGAGCAGCGTCTCGTCGGCTTCGGCTTGGAACGTGCGTCCGCTGGGCTGGACCGTGATCGTGAACGTCATCGCGCGTGGCAAAGGATAAAGTGAGGCGCGATTGTGCCCGCTGCCCTATGACCCTTCACCCCGCCCAACCCGCCACTCGATTCAAACGACCGACGCTGCTGATCGTGGGTTGCGGCGACATCGGCATGAGGGTGGCGGCGCTGTTGCGCGGGCGCTGGCGGCTGATTGCATTGACCTCCGACCCCGCGCGCATCGCCGCGCTTCGCCAGGCCGGCATCCAGCCCATTGTGGGCGATCTCGACGACCCTGCCACCCTGGGCCGCCTGGCGGGCCTGGCCGATGCGCTGCTGCACTTGGCGCCGCCGCCTTCGAGCGGGCCACTCGATACGCGCACGCGTCACCTGCTCGACGCGCTGTCGCGCCGGAGCCGCTTGCGCTGCATCGTTTACGCGAGCACGAGCGGCGTGTACGGCGATTGTGGCGGCGCAAGTGTCGACGAAACGCGTGCGCTCAAGCCCGGCACCGAGCGCGCGCAGCGCCGCGTCGACGCCGAAGCGCGTCTGCGCTGGTTCGGCCGTGCCTTGGGCGTGCGGGTCAGCGTCTTGCGCATCCCCGGCATTTACGCCACAGATCGGCCGGGTGGCCATCCGCGCGAACGCTTGCTGCGTTCGACCCCGGTGCTGCGAACGCAGGACGACGTGTACACCAACCACATCCATGCGGACGACCTGGCACGCGCTTGCGTCGCGGCGCTGTACCACGGCAAGCCGCAGCGCGCCGTGAACGCGAGCGACGATACGCAGTTGCTGATGGGCGACTACTTCGACCTCGCTGCTGACCTGTGCGGCCTGCCGCGCCCACCACGCATCACGCGCGAGCAAGCCGCTGCAAGCCTGTCATCCATGCAGTTGAGCTTCATGGGCGAGTCCAGGCGTCTCGTGAATCTGCGCCTGAAAACCGAGTTGCGCCTGCGCCTGCGCTACCCCAGCGTGCACCAAGGCCTGTTGGTTTGACGCGGCGCGTGGTGCTCAGATCCCCTTGGGTTTGCTCATGGTCTGACGCCGGTCGACGCTGTGCACCGTGACGCTCTGCAACTGGCCCGCGCGGCGAATCTCCAGCACGACGTCGCGCTCCACGGCGTTGCGCCAGAGTGTCTTGTACAGCGTCTCAAGCTGATTCACGGCGGTGCCGTCGATGCTCACGATGCGGTCGCCCGGCAACAAACCGGCGTCTTCGGCCGGGCTGTCGCGGTTCACGCGGATCACCCGCACGTCGCCGCCCTGCTCGACGCAGTTCATTCCGAGCCAGGCCCGCGAGCTGCTGCGCGACGCGCCTTCGCGGCGCATTTCGCCGAGGATGGGTTTGAGCAGGTCAATCGGAACGAACATGTTGCCCGGCGTGCGCGGATGGTCGTCGCCGAGCGCGTTGCCCACCACCAGTGAGCCGATGCCGAGCAGCTCGCCTCTTGCGTTGAACAGGCCTGCGCCGCTGTGGTCACTGCGTGGCGGTGAGGTGAACAGGGCGCCGTCGATGTGGTACTCCCAGTAGCCGGAAAACGCCCGGCGCGACACCATCTGCGCCAGGCTGCGCCCGCCGTCTTCGCCACCGCTGCTGATCATCAACGGCTCGTCGCTCGACACCTCGGCCGATGCCCCCAACTTGACGGGGGCGACCTTGACCGGTGCCAAGGGTTGCAGCAAACCGAAGCCCGACGCCAGGTCGTAGGCGACGACGCGCGCGGGCACGGTGCGCTCGCCTTCGATCACGAGGTCGACCTGTTCGGCTTCGAGGATCAGGTAGCCGATCGTCAGGACCAGGCCGTCAGCGTCGATCACGACGCCCGAGCCTTGGCGCTTTCGACCGAGGGTTTCGATGGAGCGTGCGTCTTCGACGGCGGTGGTCTTGACGCCCACGACAGCGGCGTTCGCCGCGCGCAGCGCCCGCACGCGCGATTCGAGATCGGCGGCGTCGGCGCCGGCGGGCGCCTGGGCGAAGCAGGTAGCAGCGCACGCGCCGAGCACGAGCCCCATGCAGCCACGCCACCAGGGCGGGCGGCTGGGCGGGTTCAATTCAAAGCCTCGAATTGCCATTGCATCCATGGTCGCCTCCAGTCGCGCAAGTCACGTTGCGAGCATGCGGCAGTTCAGGCGAATTGAAAAGATGCCAGGGCGCTCTTGGGGCGGATTTTTGATGCCGGTCGAGGAATTAGTTGGATCAACGGCGCCCAAAGGGCGGCTGGCCGCGCCAGTAGCGCAGCATCAGCACGCCACCGAGCATGCCGCCGAGGTGCGCGAAATGCGCGACACCGCCTTGCGGGTCGAGCACGCCGAGCACCAGTTCGATCGCGCCATAGGCAAACACCAGGACCTTGGCCTTCATGGGGATCGGCGGGATCAACAGCATCACGGTGCGGTTCGGAAACATCATTCCGTAGGCGAGCAACAGGCCGAACAGGCCGCCCGACGCGCCCACCGTCGGATTGCCCGAGCCGAGCAGCGCATTCACGAGCAACTGGGTTGCGGCCGCCGCGAGCACACTCGCGAAATAGAAGTGCGTGAAGCGCTTGGAGCCCCAGACGCGCTCGAGTTCGGCGCCGAACATCCAGATGCCCAGCATGTTGAAAAACAAGTGGCCGAAACTGCCGTGCAGAAAGGAATACGACAGCACTTGCCACGGCAAGAAGCCCGAGCTGAACGGCCACAAGGCGAACGCCCGGGTAAACCACGGCCCGAGGAAGATGTCGATGCAAAACGCCGCCACATTGACCAGAAGCAGCGCTTGAGTGATGGGGGGAAGAGGCGGCATGCGCAAGTCCGGTGGGGCGAAGTTGCGCAGTTTACGTGCTCGCCTGCGGCGCGCCGCGTCCCGGCGCCTTGACCTCCTGAAGATCCCGGCTCGTGGCGATGGCGCGAGCGCTTGGGCGGGCGAAGCTGCATGCCATAATCCGCACCCTTCGAAGGCGCTTCCCACGCGCCCGCTCCGGCCGGAGTGGCGAAATTGGTAGACGCAGCAGACTCAAAATCTGCCGGTGGTGACACCATGCCGGTTCGATTCCGGCCTCCGGCACCACGAATGCCTTCGCCACGTCGGCAATGCGACAGAGCTCGCCCTGCCACAATCTGCGCATGAATCGCTACAACACCGTCGAAGATGTCATCGGCAACACACCGCTGGTGCGCCTGGTGCGCGTGCCCGGCAGTGACTTCGACGCGCGCGGCAACGTGTTGCTGGGCAAGCTGGAGGGCAACAACCCGGCGGGCTCGGTGAAGGACCGGCCGGCGATCAGCATGATCCGGCGCGCCGAGGAGCGTGGTGATATCAAGCGCGGCGATGTCTTGATCGAGGCGACCTCGGGCAACACCGGCATCGCGCTGGCGATGGCCGCGGCGATCCGCGGCTACAAGATGCTGCTGATCATGCCGGAGGATCTGAGCGTCGAGCGTGCGCAGACGATGAAGGCCTTTGGCGCCGAGCTGATCCTGACGCCGCGCTCGGGGGGCATGGAATACGCGCGCGACCTCGCCGAGCAGATGCAAAAGGAGGGCAAGGGCGTCGTGCTCGACCAGTTTGCGAACGCCGACAACCCGCGCATCCACTACGAGACGACCGGCCCGGAAATCTGGCGCGACACGGCCGGGCGGATCACGCACTTTGTGAGCGCGATGGGAACGACGGGAACGATCACCGGGACGTCCAGATTCCTGAAAGAGCAGAACCCGGCGATTCGCGTGATCGGCGCGCAGCCGCTCGAAGGCTCGCGAATTCCCGGCATCCGCAAGTGGCCGCAGGCCTACTTGCCGAAGATTTACGACGCCCAGTGGGTTGACGAAACGATCGGCGTCAGCCAGCTCGACGCCGAGGAGATGGCGCGTCGCTTGGCCCGCGAAGAGGGCCTGTTTGCCGGCATCTCCGCGGCGGGCGCGTGTTGGGTGGCGCTGCAACTCGCCGCGTCGTTGAGCGAGGCGACGATCGTCTTCGTCGTTTGCGATCGCGGCGACCGTTACTTGTCCACGGGTGTCTTCCCCGCCTGACGTCGGGCTTGGTCCTAGAATTCGCGCCGTCAACAGGAAGCGATATGCACGCTCAGAAAGAACTCGATACCCGTGGCTTGAACTGCCCTTTGCCGATTCTGAAGGCGAAGAAGGCGCTGTCGGAGTTGACCAGCGGGCAAGTTCTAAAGGTGGTCGCCACCGATCCCGGCTCAGTGCGCGACTTTCAGGCCTTCGCGCGCCAGACCGGCAATGAACTGGTCGAACAATCGACCGAGGGCAACGAGTTCATTCACTTCCTGCGCCGCCGCTGAGGCTGCGCCGAGCGAGCCCCTGCGGGCTCGCGAGTGGCTGCCGAAGAGCTTCGGGCCTGCCAGCCCGAAGCGCGGCCTGCAAGGCTGAGCCCGCACACGCTCAGATCTCGAGCGTGCGCAGGTAGTCGCGAAACCCCGGGCCGATCTGCGGATGTGCCAACGCAAGTTCCACGTTGGCCTGCAGAAAGCCTTCCTTGCTCCCGCAGTCGTAGCGTCGCCCTTCGTAGCGGTAGGCGAAGACTTTTTCGCGCCGCAGCAGACCCGCAATGCCGTCGGTGAGTTGGATCTCGCCGCCCACGCCGCGAGGCTGGGTCGCGATTTCGCGAAACACGCCCGGCGTGAGAATGTAGCGCCCGGCAACGCCCAGGCGCGAGGGCGCCACGTCAGGCGCAGGCTTTTCAACGATGCGGTTCACGTCGAGCAATTGCTCGCTGATCGGCGTGCCGGCAACGATGCCGTAGCGCCGCGTGTGCTCCGCGGGAACTTCTTGCACTGCAAGAATGGAGACACGCCACTCGTTGAACTGCTCGACCATTTGCTGCAGTACCGGCTTGGTGCCGACCATCAAGTCATCGGCAAGCAGCACCGCAAACGGCTCGTTGCCCACCAGCCGCTGCCCGCACAGCACGGCGTGGCCCAGACCCAGCGCCTGTGCCTGGCGCACGTAAATGCACTCCATGTCGTCGGGCTTGACGCTGCGAACGACGTCGAGCAATTCCTGCTTGCCTGCTTGTTCGAGGGCAACTTCCAACTCGAACGTCATGTCGAAGTGATCTTCGATCGGCCGCTTGTGGCGCCCGGTGACGAAGATCATCTCGCGCACGCCGGCCGCATAGGCCTCCTCGACCGCGTACTGGATCAAGGGCTTGTCGACAACCGGGAGCATCTCCTTCGGTTGCGCCTTGGTGGCAGGCAAGAAGCGAGTTCCGAGCCCCGCCACCGGAAAAATCGCCTTGGTCACTTTCATGGTTCTAGAATCCCCCCTTCAAGACCGGGCGGATTCTGGCACGATCCAATGGGCGCGAACCTGCGAGCGCATTCGCGAGTGAAACCGATCTGTTAAAACGGAACTTATGGATCTGCTGATTGTTGAGGCGCTCGAAGAAGAATTGATGCAATGGCTGGAGGCGCGTCACAGCGTGCGTTTCGCTCCTGAGTTGGCGCTGGACCCGCGCGGGTTTCGCCAAGCCCTCTACGACGTGCGCGCCGCAGTCGTCCCGGCCAGCGTGGCGATGGACGCGCAAGCTCTGCGTCACGCCCCGGTGCTGCGCGCAGTAGGCCGCGTCAGCGCCGGCCCCGACAGCATCGACGCCGATGCATGCAGCCGCGCCGGGGTGGAAGTGGTGCGCAGCCGCACCGCCTGCGCCCAGGCCGAGGCCGAATTCATGATTGGCGCGCTGTTGTCGCTGCTGCGCCGCGTTCCCGTGATGGGCGCCGACGGCAGTTTTGTCGGGCGCGAACTCGGCGCCGCGACGGTCGGGCTGCTGGGCATGGCGCCGGCGGCACGATCGCTGTCGCAATTGCTTGGCGCTTTCGGGTCGACGATTCTGGGCTACGACCCGTCGCTGCACTCCAGCGACGCAGTGTGGGAGCGTTGGCGCGTGCGGCCTGCGGGCCTGCACGAACTGCTCGAACAGTGCGACGCCGTGTGCGTGCAACTCGCCTACTTCAGCCGCTACCACGGCTTGCTCGGCGAGCGCTTCTTGCAGTTTTGCAAACCCGATCAGGTGATCGTCAGCATCGCCCACGCAGGCCTGTTCGACGAAGCGGCGCTCGCCGGTGCGCTGGCCAGCGGCCGCTTGGCCGGGGTCTGGCTCGACAGTGTCGAACCCGGCATGCTTGACGAAGGTCGGCCGCTTTTCGGCATGCAGAACTTGCAAGTCACTCCGCGCTTGTCAGGCACGACGCGCGAGTCGCGCCTGCGCAGTTCCTGGACGGTCATCAAGCGCATCGACGAGCTGCTCGCGCAGGCGCCGCTCGCGCCGCGCGAGTTCAGGTCGACTGGGTCAGGCGTGCCAACTGATCTCGCAGGCCCGCCAACGTTGCAGTGAAGCCGAGCAGGCGCTGCCGCTCTTGGTCGACGACGGCCGCGGGGGCGCGCGCGACGAAGCTCTGGTTTTCCAGTTTCGCCTTCACTTTCGCCTCTTCGCCGGCGTTGCGGGCGATCTCCTTGGTGAGTCGCTCGCGCTCCGTGGCCACGTCGATCTCGACGCGCAGCGCCAACCTTGTTTCCCCTTGCATGACGACCGGCGCATCGTGCGTCGCGTCGACAAACTCGGCCTCGCTCAGGCAGCGCACTTCGGAAAGTCGGCCGAGCGTTCGCAGCAGTGAACCGGCTTGCTCAACGAACGGCGCGTCGCCAAACGTCAGCAGTGGAACCTTGGCGCCCGGGGCGAGATTCATCTCGCTGCGCAGCGCGCGGCAGGCGCCGAGCAGCGACTTGAACTTGGCGACCCAAGCGTCGGCCTGAGGCTCCACCTTTCCAAGTTGCGCCTGCGGGTACGGTGCCGCGATGAGCCCTATCGAACCCTGCGCAGGCTGACGTCCGGCCACCGGTGCCACAGCTTCCCACAACTCCGAAGTGATGAATGGCACGAGCGGGTGCAGCAGGCGCAGCACCGTCTCGAGGGTGCGAATCAGCGTGCGCCGCGTCGCGCGCTGCTGCGCCGGCGTGCCGTCTTGCAACTGCACCTTGGCGATTTCCAGGTACCAGTCGCAATACTCGTCCCAGACGAACTGGTAGGTGGCGGTCGCGACGTTGTCGAGCCGGTACTCCGAAAAGCCCAGTTCGACCGCGGCCTCAACTCGCTGCAACTCGCCCGTGATCCAGCGGTCCACCGGCGAAAAACTCAGGTAGCCGTGCGCCGGGCCACCCGGAGCGCACTCGGCCTTGGTGTGTTCCTTCAAGCCGCAGTCCTGGCCTTCGCAGTTCATGAGAACAAAGCGCGTCGCGTTCCAGAGCTTGTTGCAGAAATTGCGGTAACCCTCGCAGCGCTTCGTATCGAAGTTGATGTTGCGCCCCAGGCTCGCGTAACTCGCCATCGTGAAGCGCAGCGCGTCGGCGCCGTAGGCGGGCATGCCTTGAGGAAATTCCTTCTTCACACGCGCCGCGACCTTGGGTGCGGTCTCCGGCTTGCGCAGGCCCGTCGTCGACTTCTTGATCAAGGTATCCAGGTCCACGCCCTGGATCAGGTCTACCGGGTCGAGCACGTTGCCTTCGCTCTTGCTCATCTTCTGGCCGTGCGCGTCGTGCACCAGGCCGTGGATGTAGACGTCGCGAAACGGCACCTTGCCCGTGAAGTGCAGCGTCATCATGATCATCCTGGCCACCCAGAAAAAGATGATGTCGTAGCCCGTGATGAGCACGCTAGAGGGCAGGAACAGGTCCTGCTCGACGGTCTTGGCCGGCCAGCCGAGCGTGGAGAACGGGAATTGCGACGCCGAGTACCAGGTGTCGAGAACGTCTTCGTCACGCCGCAATTCGCCGCGGTAGCCCGCAGCAGTGGCCTTGGCCCGGGCTTGCTCTTCGTTGCGCGCGACAAAGACTTCGCCGGAGTCACCGTACCACGCCGGGATCTGGTGGCCCCACCAGAGCTGGCGGGAGATGCACCAGTCCTGGATGTTCTTCATCCACTGGTTCCACGTGTTGACCCACTGCGGCGGCACGAAGCGCACGTCGCCGCGCTCTACCGCGGCCATGGCACGACCGGCGATCGACTGCCCGTCGGCGCCGGCTTTCGTCATCGCCATGAACCACTGGTCGGTCAGCATCGGCTCGACGATCTGGCCGGTGCGCGCGCAACGCGGCACGGTGAGCCTGTGCTTCTTCGTCTCGACCAGCAGCCCCAGCGCATCCAGATCCGCCACAACCCGCTTGCGCGCGACGAAGCGGTCCAGGCCGCGGTACGCCGCCGGCGCGTTGTCATTCAACGTCGCGTCGAGCGCAAGCACGCCAATCATGGGCAGGCCATGGCGCTGACCGACGGCGTAGTCGTTGGCGTCGTGCGCGGGAGTCACCTTCACCGCGCCGCTGCCGAACTCGCGGTCGACATAGGCGTCGGCGATCACGGGAATCGTGCGATCGCAAAGTGGCAGCGACACGTGCTTGCCGATCAGGGCGCGGTAGCGCTCATCGTCGGGGTGCACCATCACCGCCGTGTCGCCGAGCATGGTTTCGGGGCGCGTCGTCGCGACGACGATCGAGCCCGAGCCGTCAGCGAGCGGGTAGCGGATGTGCCAGAGGAAGCCGTCTTCCTCTTCGCTTTCGACCTCGAGGTCCGAGACGGCGGAGCGCAGCACCGGGTCCCAACTCACGAGGCGTTTTCCCCGGTAAATCAAGCCTTCCTCAAAGAGCCGCACGAAAGTTTCGTTGACGACCGCCGACTGGGTGGCGTCCATCGTGAAGTATTCGCGCGACCAGTCCACCGTGTCGCCAATGCGGCGCATCTGACCGGTGATGGTGTTGCCGCTGTGCTGCTTCCACTCCCAGACGCGTTCGAGGAATTGCTTGCGGCCGATGTCGTGGCGGCTCTTGCCCTCGTCCTGGAGTTGCCGCTCGACGACGATTTGCGTCGCGATTCCGGCGTGATCCGTTCCCGGCAGCCACAGCGTGTTGTGCCCACGCATGCGGTGGTAGCGGATCAGCGCGTCCATGATCGTGTGATTGAAGCCGTGCCCCATGTGCAGCGTTCCCGTCACGTTGGGGGGAGGCAGCTGGATGCTGAATGACTCCTTGGCAGGGTCCAGCGTCGGCGCGAACAGGCCGGGCTGCTCCCAGCGCGCAGCCCATTTCGCCTCGATGGCGGCAGGCTCGAAAGTCTTGGCGAGTTCGGTCATGGGACAGGGGTGCGCGCCAGTCGTGGCGCGGCTGCAGACGGTCAGGGGAGGGGCGACGATTGTAGGGGCGTGCCCCAGGGCGATTGCCCTCGGCCCGGGCGGGCCGGGCGCGATCAGGAAGTGTCGCGCGAGGCGCAGCGCGCTACATCAACAAGTGCTCGCCCGCGTTGTCGCCGCCCAGGATCACGTAGTTCACCTTGCGGATGTCGGCGAGCTTCGTGCCGCCGGAGTAGCTGATCGAGCTCTGCACGTCTTCGCGCATTTCGCGCAGCGTGTCGGCGAGTTTGCCCTTGATCGGCTCCAAGATGCGCTTGCCCTCGACGTGTTTGTACTCGCCCTTGTTGAAGTCGCTCGCCGAGCCGTAATACTCCTTGAACAGCTTGCCGTCGACTTCCACGGTGTGCCCGGGCGACTCTTCGTGCCCGGCGAAGAGCGAGCCGATCATCACCATCGCGGCGCCGAAGCGAACGCTCTTGGCGATGTCGCCGTGGTCGCGAATTCCGCCGTCGGCGATGATCGGTTTTGTCGCCACACGTGCGCACCATTTCAGCGCCGAGAGCTGCCAGCCGCCGGTGCCAAAACCCGTCTTGAGTTTCGTGATGCACACCTTGCCCGGGCCGACGCCGACCTTGGTCGCATCCGCCCCCCAGTTTTCCAGGTCGATCACGGCTTCGGGAGTCGCCACGTTGCCGGCGATGACAAACGCCGCAGGCAGCTTTTTCTTGATGTGCTCGATCATCTTGTGCACGCTGTCGGCGTGGCCGTGCGCAATGTCGATCGTGATGTAGTCGGCGCCGACGCCGTCTGCAGCGAGCTTGTCGATGACCGCGTAGTCGGGTGCTTTCACGCCGGCGCTCAACGAGACGAACAAGCCCTTGTCGCGCATCTGCTTCGCGTAAGCGACTGCGTCGACGTCGAAGCGGTGCATCACGTAAAAGAAGCCGTTCGCTGCGAGCCACTGCGTGATCGGTTCGTCGACGACCGTCTTCATGTTTGCCGGAACGACGGGCAGGTTGAAGCGGCGCGGCCCGAACTCGATGGCCGGGTCGCACTCGGATCGACTGTCGACGCGGCACTTTCGCGGCAGCAGGAGCACGTTGTCGTAGTCAAAGATTTCCATCGTTCAGGCTCTTGGGTGGTAGCGGCTAAGGGAAGAGAGTCGGCGGCACGCGCCTCAGCGCTGCGTCTTGTCTTTCGTGTTTTGCGCCTCGATGCGCTCGCGCGCGTCGCGCCACTGCGCGTCGCTCCAGTGGCGAAGTTCGTAGAAGTTGCCGCCCGTGGCCAGGGCATTCGCGCCGTCCATGGCGATGCTTTGGCCGCTCAGCCAGTCGCACTGCCCGGGCGCCATCAGAAACGTCGCCAGATTCTGCAGCTCGGTCATCGTTCCCGGCCGCGCCATCGGGTTGTGCTCTTTGCTGCGTGCGCCGGGCGCTTCGCCGGGATTGAGGCGCTTGCTCATTCCCTCGGTTGGAATTTCGCCCGGCGCCACTGCGTTGAGGCGAATCCCGTAGCTCGCCCACTCCACGGCAAGCGACTTGGTCATGACCTCGATGCCGGCCTTGCTCATCGCCGAGGGAACGACGTAGGGAGAGCCGTTGTCGACCCAGGTGACGATGATCGACATCACGCTGCGAAACGCCTGGCCGCTTTGCCACTGGCCCTGCTTGGCCTGCGCGATCCAGCGTTTTCCCACCGCCTGCGTGACGTAAAAGCTGCCGTGAAAAACGATGCCCGCGATCGCGTCGAAGGCGCGTGGCGACAGGCTTTCGGTGGGCGCGACGAAATTGCCCGCGGCGTTGTTCACCAGGCCGGTCAGGCCGCCGCTGCTCCAGAGCGCCTCGACCATGTCTTCCACAGCCTGCGCGATGCGAATGTCGACGCCGAAGGTGTCGATGCGCGCTTTCGGGAACTGGCTGCGCCAGGCCTGCGCAGTGTCATCGCACACCGCCTTGCGCCGGCCGCAGATGGCCACATCGGCGCCAAGGCTCAAAAAGCGCTCCGCCATCGCCCGGCCCAGGCCCGTGCCGCCGCCGGTGACGAGGATGCGCTGGCCTTGCATCAAGTCGGATTGGTACATGGAAGAGTTCCTCAATGGAGTTCGCGCCATACCTCGCGCGCATTGACGGGCGCATTGTGCGCTGCCGCGGCGCGAGTGTCAGGCTCCTAGAATCCCCCAATGAGCCCCACATCAGTGCAAGGCGGCGCCTTCAGCGGCGACGTTGCCACGCCAGCATCCCCCATCCGAACCGAGGCGCATGGCCTGTTGCGTGGGCTCAATCCGGAGCAACTCGCCGCCGTCACGCTGCCCGCGCAACCGGCGCTGATTCTCGCCGGCGCAGGTTCTGGCAAAACACGTGTGCTGACGACGCGCATCGCCTGGTTGATCCAGACCGGCCAGCTTTCGCCGGGCGGCGTGCTTGCAGTGACGTTCACGAACAAGGCCGCCAAGGAGATGCTGACGCGCCTGAGCGCGATGCTGCCGATTCCCGTGCGCGGCATGTGGGTCGGCACCTTTCACGGCCTGTGCAACCGCTTCCTGCGCGCCCACTGGAAACTCGCCGCGCTGCCGCAAGGCTTCCAGATCCTCGACATGTCGGATCAATTGGCGGCGGTGAAGCGCATCGTCAAGGCGATGAACCTGGACGAAGCGCGCTATGTGCCCAAACAAGTGGCGTGGTTCATCGCCGGGGCGAAGGAAGAAGGGCAGCGCCCGAAAGACGTGGAGCTGCGCGACGAGATGACACGGGTCATGGTCACGGTGTACCAGGCCTACGAAGAGCAATGCCAGCGCGAGGGCGTCGTCGACTTTGCCGAGCTGATGCTGCGCACCTTTGAGCTGATGCGCGATAACCAGGCACTGCGCGAGCACTACCAGCGGCGCTTTCGCCACATCCTCGTCGACGAATTTCAGGACACGAACAAGCTGCAATACGCCTGGCTGAAGATGTTCGCGGGTCCCCCGGGCCCCACCGGCACGGCGGTGTTTGCGGTGGGCGACGACGACCAAAGCATTTACGCGTTTCGTGGCGCGCGCGTGGGCAACATGGCCGATTTCGAGCGCGAGTTCAAGGTCAGGCAGCTCATCAAACTGGAGCGCAACTACCGCTCCTTCGGCAACATTCTGGATGCCGCCAACGAGTTGATTTCGCACAACGCGCGGCGTCTGGGCAAGAACCTGCACACCGAGGCCGGCCCGGGCGAGAAGGTTCGCGTGCGCGAAGCGCCGAGCGACTTCGCCGAGGCGCAGTGGTTCGTCGAAGAGGTGCAGCAGCTGCACCGCGAGGGCACCGCCCGCAGCGAAATTGCCTTGCTCTACCGAAGCAACGCGCAAAGCCGCGTCTTGGAAAGCGCCTTGTTCAATGCCGGCATCGCCTACAAGGTCTACGGCGGATTGCGCTTCTTCGAGCGCGCCGAGGTGAAACACGCGCTCAGCTACTTGCGCCTGATCGAGAACGCCAACGACGACACGAGTTTTCTGCGCGTCGTCAATTTCCCGACCCGCGGCATCGGCGCGCGCACGCTCGAGCAATTGCAGGACTTCGCGCGGGCCCACGGCACGAGTCTCGCGCAAGGCGTTGCGGCGCAGTCGGGCAAAGGCGGCGCGAATCTGCAGGCGTTTGTCGCGCTGATCGACGCGATGCGCGACGCGACGCGCGGCTTGACGCTGCGCGAAATCATCGAGCACATGTTGCACGCGAGCGGTCTGGTCGACTTCTACAAAGCCGACAAGGAGGGGCGCGAGCGCCTCGAGAACCTGGACGAACTGATCAACGCGGCTGAAGCCTTCGTCACGCAAGAAGGGTTCGGCAAAGACGCTGTGGCTTTACCGGTTGACGAGATTGGCCGTGAGGCGGCGCCCGCCGCGACCGCGTCGATCGCGGAACTGAACCCGCGCGTGATTCCCGACCCGGAGTCAGGCGAAATCATGTCGCCGCTCGCGGCCTTCCTGACACACGCGTCGCTCGAGGCCGGCGACAACCAGGCGCAGGCGGGTCAGGACGCGATTCAGCTCATGACGGTGCATTCGGCGAAGGGCCTGGAGTTCGACTGCGTCTTCATCACGGGTTTGGAGGAGGGCTTGTTCCCGCACGAAAACAGCCTGTCCGACGTCGATGGCGTCGAAGAAGAGCGCCGCCTCATGTATGTCGCGATCACGCGCGCGCGCCAGCGCTTGTATTTGAGTTTCAGCCAGACGCGAATGCTGCACGGCCAGACGCGCTACAACGTAAAGAGCCGTTTTTTCGACGAGCTGCCCGAAGCCGCGCTGAAGTGGATGACGCCGCGCAATCAGGGCTTCGGCACGGGCTTTGCACGCGAGTACCAGAACGCCTGGTCACGTGGGACTGGCTTGGGCAGCATCGTCGGCGCCGGGCGCGTCGACGGCAGGCCTGCGGCTCCCGCCGCGCCGCTGATTCCCAAAGCGCCGACGCACGGCCTGCGCTCGGGGCAGAGCGTGTTTCACAACAAGTTCGGCGAAGGCGTCGTGATCACCCTCGAGGGCCGCGGCGACGATGCGCGCGCGCAAGTGAACTTCGGCAGGCACGGCATGAAGTGGCTGGCGCTGTCCGTGGCCAAGCTCACGCCCATCGGCTGAGGAGCGTGACCCGCGTTCGCGCGACATCGCGGTTTCACGCGACTGTCACGCACAAACGTCAGCATCCACGGGTTCAACCGGGGATGCCATGGACGCTCAAGTACAAGGCCCAGTCGATTCAACCCCGTCCGCCAGGCCGAGGCGGGCTGCACGCGAGTCGGCAGTTGCGCCCGCTCAACGCTTCGACGTTCGTTGGGCGACGCAACTCTCAGAGGTGCGCGAAGCGCAGCGCCTGCGCTACGCCGTGTTTGCCGGCGAAATGGGTGCGCAAATCGCACCCGTAGCGGGTGCGCCGATCGGACACGACGTCGATCGTTTCGACGAACACTGCGAACATCTGCTGGTTCGCGCTGCCGGCGGGTCGGACGCAGAGGCCCCGCCGGGCGAAGTGATCGGCACGTACCGCGTGATGACGCCCGCTGCGGCGCGGCGCGCCGGCGGCTGGTACAGCCAAACCGAGTTCGACCTGGCAAATTTGCAGGCGCTGCTGGGCACCGCGGTCGAACTCGGCAGGTCCTGCGTGCACCCTCACTGGCGCGGCGGCGCGGTCGTGATGGCGCTGTGGGGTGCGCTGGGCGAGTTCATGCTGAACCATGGGCTGACGACGATGATCGGCTGTGCGAGCGTGGGCTTGCGCGACGGCGGCCACGCTGCAGCAAGCTTGTGGGCCAGACTGCGCCAGACGCACCTGGCCGACGCGCAGTGGCGTGTGCAACCGCACCTGCCCCTGCCGGTTCACGAACTGCAACAGGACCTCGAGGTCGAAACCCCGCCACTCATCAAAGGCTATCTGCGCTGCGGCGCGAAAGTGCTCGGCCCACCGGCCTGGGATCCGGCGTTTCAAAGCGCCGACTTGCCGTTGATGATGCGCTTTGCCGAGTTGCCGTCGCGCTATCGGCGGCACTTTCTCGGCGACTGAGACTGAGACAATCGCGAGAATGGATGAAATCATCGGGCTCTTCCCGGTCCCCTTCATGCGGGTCCCGGGCGCACTGCATCGCAACCTGGTGAGCGGCCTCATCGAGCATTTCAAGCCCCTGGCGCTGCGCGACAACAGCTCATCCGCGAATCTTTCGCACACGCAGATGCTTCGCCCCAGCGACAGCGCGCTGCTCGTTGAGGTCGCGACGCTCGTCACACCCAAGCTGATCGACTTCGGAGCGCTCTTGTTCGGCGAGCGCATCGGCTGGTCCGTGAAGGAAATGTGGGTCAACGTATTGCAAACCGGCGGGCGCCAGGCGATGCACAACCACGCGAACAGCTTTGTTTCCGGCGTGCTCTACCTGACGCCCACGCACCCCGAGGCGCTGCTCGGCGTCGAGCACATCTTGTCGGGCTACGACCACTTGCTGTTCGTCGTCGGGCTGCTGTTCCTGGTGGGCTTCAGGCGGCGCCTCATCCTCACCGTCACCGCCTTCACTGCCGCGCACAGCCTGACCTTGGCGAGCAGCGCCCTGGGCCTGCTCGTCTTGCGGCCGCCGCCCGTGGAGGCGACGATTGCGCTGTCGATCATGCTCGTCGCTGGCGAGGCGCTGCGAAAGCGCGAGACGCTCGCGCGCCGCTGGCCCGCGATGGTGGCAATCCTGTTCGGCTTGGTGCACGGCCTGGGTTTTGCCGGTGCGCTCAAGGAAATGGGCTTGCCCGACAACCACCTCTGGGTCGCCCTGCTGACCTTCAACATCGGCGTCGAGGTCGGTCAGCTCATGGCGCTTGGCGTGGCTTGGCTCGTCTATCGATTCGCCAAGCAGCTTCCGGCGCTGCCGCAGCTGCGGATCGCCACGCTTTACGCCATCGGCACGATGGCCGCGTACTGGTCTTTGGCACGCATCGCGGCAATCATCGCTTGAACGGGCGCGGATTCAGCCGCGCCCGACAAACGGCATCTTCGTCGCCATCACGGTGAGGAAGAGCACGTTCGCCTCGATCGGCAGGCTCGCCATGTGCACGACGGAGTTGGCCACATGCGCGACGTCCATGCGGTCTTCGACTTTCATTTCACCATTGGCCTGGGGCACGCCTTGGGTCATGCGCAGCGTCATCTCGGTGACGGCGTTGCCGATGTCGATCTGCCCCACGGCGATGTCGTAAGCGCGGCCGTCGAGCGACGCGGCTTTGGTGAGCCCGGTGATGGCGTGCTTCGTCGCCGTATAGGGCGAGCTGAACGGGCGCGGCGCGTGCGCCGAAATCGAGCCGTTGTTGATGATGCGCCCGCCGCGCGGCGTCTGCGCCTTCATCATGCGAAACGCCTCTTGCGTGCACAGGAACGCGCCGGTCAGGTTCACGTCGACGACGGTCTTCCACTGCTCGAAAGTAATGTCTTCCAGCGGCACCGGCGGCGAGCCCGTGCCGGCGTTGTTGAACAGCAGGTCCAGGCGGCCGAAGGCCTTCTTCGTTGCCGCGAACAGCGCCTTCACGGACTCGGGTTTGCCGGCGTCGGTGGGAACGGCGAGCGCGTTGCGCCCGAGCTCGCCGGCTTGCACGACGGTTTCCTGCAAGGCGTCAGCGCGCCGCCCGGCGAGCACGACGCGGTAGTCGGCGCGCAACAGCGCCAACGCGGTGGCCCGGCCGATGCCGCTGCCGGCGCCGGTGACGATTGCAATTTTCATAGAGTCTCCTGAATGGTGGTGGGGTCGTCGTCTTGCACGAAGCAGTCGGCGAAGGTGAAGTACAACGAGGCATAGAACACGGTCGAGAAGAACAGCGAGGCCGGCATCGCAAACAGGGCGAGCAAGCGCGTCTGGCCGATGGCGAGCAGGAGCAGATTCATCAGCAGGGAAAGGCCGACGATGACGCCCGTCCACGTCAAGGCGTAGACGGTGAACGCAGCCTTGTTGCGCCAGCACGCGACCGTGCTGAAAAACAGTGCCTTCGAAGCCCCGAGCCCGCCCCAATGGACGAGCGCAGGGGCGTGCCAGAACGGCAAGGACAGCGCCGCGGCCAAGCCGAAACGCAGCATCAGGCCGAAGTGCAATTGCGGGTTACGCAAGCGTTCGGCGATTTGCTCGGGCGGCGTCTTGGCCTCGCCCAACAGCTGGAGCAGCGCGTCCAGCGTTCCGCCGTCGGCAAAGTCGCTGAGCGCCATGATGAGCAGCGTTGCCGCGGCGTAACCCGCGCCGAGCTGGCTGAGCGCGACGAGGCGTGCCTTTCCCGACTTCAGCGGCTCGGTGAACGCCACAGGCAATGGCGATCGCCCCTTGGTTGCGCTGCGCGTTCCGATCATGAAGCCCAGCGTGGCCAGCGGCAACCCGGCGAGCAGCAAGAAGGTGCCGACGAGCGGCAACAAGGCAAACACGAACAAGGCGAACATGAACGCCGCGAAGACCGCCGAAAAGGCGAGTGGCTGCTTGAAAAATACAGCGAACCCCTGGCGCACCCAGACGGCGCCTCGTGCAGGGGCGGCGAGTTGAAGTTTCATAGGCGTTGACGGATCTCAGTGTCGGGCGCTCAGCTGCGCAAGAAGTGCCATGGCGTGGCTATCCGCGCGCGCAAGACGCGCTCAAACGGGGCGGGATCGTGGGCTTTGAGGATGTGTGCGTCGCGAGGCAAGTACAAATCCCACAGCCGGGAGAGCCAAAAACGCAACGCGGCAGCTCGCATCATCGCAGCAAGCAGGCGCGACTCGTCGCCGGTGAGGGGCCGGACCGCATCGTACGCGCTGATGAATGGGTGCGCGAGCGCTTCGTTAAGTCGGCCCGACTCGGCGTCGCTGCACCAGTCGTTCAAGCAGACCGCGATGTCGAACAGCAAGGCGTCGACACCGGCAAAGTAGAAATCGAAGAAGCCGGTGAGCCGGTCCCCCTCGAACACGACGTTATCGCGGAACAGATCGGCGTGAATCGGCCCGCGCGGCAAGTTCGCGCAGGCCGGCGAATTCGCAAGCTGGACCTGAAACGCGAGTTCGGATTCGAGCAGGTCGCGCTGCGCTGTGCTCAGGTGCGCCATCACCAATTTCGAGGTGTCCAGCCACCACGCCAGGCCGCGCAAGTTGGGCTGATGCATTGCAAAGTCCTGGCCGGCAAGGTGCATGCGCGCCAGCGTTGCGCCCACGCTTGCACAATGCGCCGCGTCGGGTGCCAGGTGGTGGCGGCCGGGCAGTCGGTCGACGACCGCTGCGGGTTTGCCCCGCAGCGTATGCACGAGCTCGCCGTGCGCGTCGGCGTGCGGCTCGGGAACGGGAATCGCGCGCTGCGCCAGGTGTTTCATCAGGCGCAGATAAAAAGGCAGTTGCGCGGCGCTCAGGCGCTCGAACACGGTGAGCACGTACTGGCCGGTGTCGGTGTCGGCGAAGTAATTGGTGTTTTCGATGCCACCGCTGCAAGGGCTCAGCGCCTGCAACGAGCCGAGCCCCAGGCGCGCCAGCAGCGCCGCAGCGTCGGGCAACGGAACTTCGGTGTAAACCGCCACGGGTCTAAAAACTCAGCACGTGCCAGACGCTCTGACCCACCGCGCCGCGCGTCGCGTTCGGGCCGGCCGGCTGGCTGCCCGAGCCGTCACCCGTGATGATCTGGTACGCCGTGCCAGAGCCGCGTTTGGGCATCACGACGATTCGCTGCACCTGACCGCGCACGCGCAGTTCCTCGACGCGCACGTTGTCGTCTTCGATCACCAAGACCTCGACCTTGGGTTCGATGGGCACGCGCAGCGCACGCTCCTGCGCCTGGCAAGGCAGCGCCGCGGCCAGTGTGATCAACCCGAGGCGCCAGTTCATGGGAGCGATTCTATGGGTTGCCTCCCGTCGGCCTCGCGCCGCCTTGGCTGACAATCCGCGCATGAGTGACAAGACGATGCTGCTGGTGGATGGTTCGAGCTACTTGTACCGGGCCTACCACGCCATGCCCGACCTGCGCAGCCCGGACGGCTTTCCCACCGGAGCGATCCACGGCGTGATCGCGATGCTCAAGCTGCTGCGCAAGCAATTCGACGCCGAGCACGCGGCGTGTGTCTTCGACGCGAAGGGTCCGACGTTTCGCGACGCGTGGTACCCGCAGTACAAGGCGCAGCGCGCGCCCATGCCCGAGCCTTTGGTGCAGCAGATCGAGCCGATCCACGAGGCCGTCGCGCTGCTCGGCTGGCCGGTGCTGATGGTGCCGGGAATCGAAGCCGACGATGCGATCGGCACGCTGGCGACGATCGCTGCGCAAAGCGGCCATCGGGTCATCGTTTCCACCGGCGACAAAGACCTGGCGCAGCTTGTCAATCAGAACGTCACGCTGATCAATACGATGAGCAACGAAACGCTCGACATCGCCGGCGTCAACGCCAAGTTCGGCGTTTCCCCGCAGCGCATCGTCGACTACCTGACCTTGATGGGCGACAGCGTCGACAACATTCCGGGCGTCGAAAAAGTCGGCCCGAAGACCGCAGCGAAATGGATTGCCGATTACGGCTCGCTGGACGGCGTGATTGCCGCTGCGGCGGCTATCAAGGGTGTGGCCGGCGAGAACTTGCGCAAGGCGCTCGACTGGCTGCCCCAAGGCAAGCGCCTTGTCACAGTGCGCACCGATTGCGACTTGAGCGGCCACGTCTCCGGCTACCCGGCGCTTGAGGCGCTGCGCTTGCGCGACGTGCAGCGTGAGGCGCTGCTCGAGTTCTTCGCGCGCTACGGATTCAAGACATGGAGGCGCGAACTCGAAGGTGCCGGCGCGCCAAGTGCCACGACGCCCGATTCGGTGGCGCAGGAGGCAGCTGCGGCCCCACCCGCGCCGCCGACCGAAAAGCACTACGAAACGATTCTGAGCTTGGCAGCGCTGGAGGCTTGGCTCGCGAAGATCGTGGCGGCGGAATTGACGGCGATCGACACCGAGACCGATTCGCTCGACGCCATGTCGGCACGCATCGTCGGCATTTCGCTCGCCGTGGCGCCCTTCGCCGCCGCCTACATCCCGCTGCGCCACTCCTACGCCGGCGCGCCAGATCAACTGGCCATTGACGCGGTGCTGGCGCGCCTCAAGCCCTGGCTGGAAGACCCGAAAGCCGCCAAGCTCGGGCAGAACATCAAGTACGACACGCACGTCTTCGCCAACGCCGGAATCACGGTTCGCGGCTATGTGCATGACACCCTGCTCGAGAGCTACGTTCTCGAAGCGCACAAGCCGCACAGCCTGGAGAGCCTGGCGTTGCGCCATCTGGGCCGCCACGGCCTGAGCTATGAAGACGTGTGCGGCAAGGGCGCACACCAGATTCCGTTTGCCCAGGTCGATATCGCGAGGGCAGCCGAGTATTCGTGTGAAGACAGCGAAATGACGCTGCAGGTGCACCAGACCTTGTGGCCGCAGCTTCAAGCGCACACCGGCATGACCGATGTCTATCGGCGCATCGAAGTGCCCGCGGCAGCGGTGCTGGGCCGCATCGAGCGCCACGGCGTGCTCATCGACTCGCAGCTGCTGGCGCGGCAAAGCCAGGAACTCGCGGCGCGAATGGTTGCTCTGGAGGCGCAGGCACATGAGCTTGCGGGCCAGCCGTTCAACCTGGGCAGCCCGAAGCAGATCGGCGAAATTCTGTTCGGCAAACTCGGCTTGCCGGTGAAGCGCAAAACCGCGAGCGGTGTGCCGTCAACCGACGAAGACGTTCTCACCGAACTCGCCGCCGACTATCCGCTGCCCGCCAAGCTGCTCGAGCACCGCAGCCTGTCCAAGCTGAAGGGCACGTACACCGACAAGTTGCCCTTGATGGTGAACCCCGCCACCGGGCGCGTGCACACCAACTATGCACAGGCCGTCGCCGTGACGGGGCGCCTGGCGAGCAACGACCCGAACCTGCAGAACATTCCGATTCGCACGGCGGAGGGCCGACGTGTGCGCGAGGCCTTCATCGCGCCGCCCGGCCACGTGATCCTGAGCGCCGACTACTCGCAAATCGAGCTGCGCATCATGGCGCACATCAGCGCCGACCCAGGTCTATTGAAAGCCTTTGCGCAAGGCCTGGACGTGCACCGCGCCACCGCGAGCGAGGTGTTCGGCGTCGCGCCCATGGAGGTGAGCAGCGAACAGCGCCGCTACGCGAAGACGATCAACTTCGGCCTGATCTACGGCATGGGCGCGTTCGGTCTGGCCACGAGTCTGGGCATCGAGCGCAGCGCCGCCACCGCCTACATCCAGCGTTACTTCGAGCGCTTTGCCGGCGTGAAGCGCTACATGGACCAGACCAAGGCGCGTGCCGGCGAACTCGGTTACGTGGAAACGTTGTTCGGCCGGCGCATCTACTTGCCCGAAATCAAGGGCGGCAACGGCCCGCGCAAGAGTGGCGCGGAGCGTCAGGCGATCAACGCGCCGATGCAGGGCACGGCGGCCGACCTCATCAAACTCGCGATGATCGCCGTGCAGGATTTGCTGGATCGCGAGCAGCGCGGTACGGCGATGATCATGCAGGTGCACGACGAACTCGTCTTCGAAGTGCCGCACGCCGAACTCGACTGGGCGCGCGACGCAGTGCCCAAGACGATGGCGGCGGTTGCCGATCTTGCCGTGCCTTTGCTTGCTGAAGTGGGGGTTGGAGCGAACTGGGACGAGGCGCACTGAGCCGAAGGCCTGGCGAACTTCAGCCGAAGACCTCGTGGATGTCGACGCTCGGGCTGTGCCCCACTTTGGCACTGTGCGCGTCGACCCAGGCTTGCCCGCAGGCGCGTCCTTCGTCGCGCAAACGCTCCAGAAACGGCCCGTGGGCGAGCAGCTTCGTGTCGCTGCGTTGCAGGCTTGCCTGTGCGGTGCTGTCGACCATGTGAAAGCGCGTTCCTCGCAAGCGCCGCTCCAGGCGCCCCAAGGGCAACCATGCGCCGGAGGCGAACTGCGCTGCGTTCACGAACATTCGCATCTCGCGCATGAAGTGCGCGCTGAAGGCGATCTCCATGGCGCGCTCGGCGATTTGCTCGCCGCTCTGCGGTGTGGTTTCGTAGCGCAGCGGGCTCAGCAGCACGAGCAGGATGTCGCGCGCACGGCAGTCGTAAAACAAGGGGTAGACGGCAGGGTTGGCCGAATAGCCGCCGTCCCAGTAGGGCTCGCCCTCGATGATCACGGCGCGCTGCATTTTCGGCAGGCACGCCGAGGCGAGCAGCACGTCGGAGGTGAGTTCGGTGTCGCGGAACAACCGCGTCTTGCCGCTGTTCGTTTGGGTTGCCGCGATGAACAGCTTGAACGGGCTGTCCTTGCGCAATGCCTCGAAGTCGACGTGCTTGTTCAGCAAGTCGCGCAGCGGATTCAGGTCCAACGGGTTGAGTTGCGCCGGCGTGAACATTCCAGCCCACTGCATGAGGAACTTGCCGGTGCTCGAAACGCCTATCGACTCGCCGCTGCCTTGCACGAGCATTCCCATTCCCTGCGTTCTTCCGAGTGCCGACCAAAAGCGATTCAGCGCGTCGCGTGCGCCCTCGCGCCCGCCTTTGCGCCAACCTTCCGCCAGAATCACCGCATTCATGGCGCCGGCGCTGGTGCCGCTGAGGCCCTCAAAACTCAGGCGCGGGTCGGCGAGCAAGGCGTCGAGCACGCCCCAGGTGAACGCCCCATGCGCGCCGCCGCCTTGCAAGGCGAGGTTCAGCGACGGAGGCATGCGTGCCAGTCCCCGCCGCAGGCGGCTGAACCATGTGTGCGTCTGGGCGGTCATTGGGCTCCTTCGTGGGGCAGGGCGCGTCTCCAGGGCTGGAACGCGCGGCGCGACTGCATGCCGATGGTAGATCGCCCGCATCGCTGACCATTGTCATGAATCTGTCGCAATCGCGTCATAAACTGAGTCGATGAACGATGCGACGCGGGTTGCCAGGCTGGAAGTTCCGGCGCTATTGAACCGCGAGCGCGCCATCCTCGACTTCAATCGACGCGTCCTTGCGCAGGCGCAGCGGCCTGACGTGCCGCTGCTCGAGCGCTTGCGCTACGTGTGCATCGTCTCGTCGAACATGGACGAGTTTTTCGAAGTCCGATTCGCCGACTACATCGAGGCGGCGCGGCGCCGTGGCACGGGTGTCTCGGCGAGCGATGTGGCGGCGGTGGCGGCCGACGCGCATGCGCTGATCGATAGTCAGTACGCAGTCTTCAACGACGAAGTCATGCCGGCGCTGACGGAACAGGGAATACGCATCGTCAGCCATCAGGAACGGACACAGGCGCAGGCGCGCTGGGTCGAGAAGTTCTTCAATGCCCAGGTGCGGCCCTTGCTTGTCCCCATCGGCTTGGACCCCGCCCACCCCTTTCCCCAAGTGGCGAACAAGTCGCTCAACTTCATTGCCCGGTTGACAGGGCAAGACGCGTTCGGGCGCGCGAATACGATCGCCATCGTCAAAGTCCCCCGCGTCTTGCCGCGCGTCATCAAGCTTCCCGCGCATCTCAGCGGCAACGGCCAGTGCTTCGTGCTGCTGACCAGCGTGATTCGGGCTCACCTTGCCGAACTGTTTCCGCGGCGTGTCGTTGAGGCGTTTTCGCAGTTCCGTGTGACGCGCGACTCCGATCTGGATGTCGACGAAGACGACGTGACGAACTTGCGCCAGGCGCTGCGCAAAGGGCTGACGACACGCCACTTCGGTCAGGCGATCCGCCTCGAGGTCGTCGATTCCTGCCCGACCGAGCTGGTGGAATTCCTGCTGCAACAGTTCGGGCTTCCCGGCAGTGCCTTGTACCGAGTCAACGGCCCAGTGAACCTGGTGCGGCTGAACGAACTCATCGATCAGGCCGACGCGCCCAAGCTGCGCTTCAGGCCGTTCGACCCCGTCTGGCCTGCGGCGTTGTCGCGCCAGCAACCCATCTTCGAGCAGCTGCAGAAGGGCGACGTGCTTCTGCACCATCCGTTCGAATCCTTCGAGCCGGTTGTGCAGTTCTTGCGCGAGGCGGTGCACGACGTGGACGTGCTCGCGATCCGGCAGACGATTTACCGCACCGGCGCCGAGTCGCCCTTGATGGACTTGCTGATCGAGGCGGCGCGCCGCGGCAAGGAGGTCACCTGCGTCGTCGAGCTCAAGGCGCGTTTCGAGGAAGAGGCGAACATCAACTGGGCCGAGCGGCTCGAGGCCGTGGGGGCGCAGGTGGTGTACGGTATCGTCGGCCTCAAGACGCACGCCAAGCTGCTGCTGCTGACGCGCCGCGAGGGCGCCCGGCTGCGCCGCTATGCGCACCTGTCCACAGGCAACTACAACCCCAAGTCGGCGCGCCTGTACACCGACATCGGCTACTTCACCGCGGATCCGGAGTTGACTGCCGACGCTGACGCCGTGTTCCAGCAGCTCGCCAGCCTGGGCCGGATGAAGCCGAGGCGGGTGCTGCTGCAAGCACCTTTCACCCTGCACAAACACATGATTGCGCAGATTGCGCGCGTGCGCGACGCCGCCGCAGCGGGGCACGACGCACGCATTGTCGTCAAGCTCAACGCGCTGACCGACGTGCCTCTGATTGAAGCGCTGCTCGGCGCAGCGCGCGCCGGCGCGCGCATCGACTTGCTGGTGCGCGGGGCGTGCTTGCTGCCGGCGTCGATTCCGCAGGTGACGGATCGGATCCGCGTGCGTTCCGTCGTGGGGCGGTTTCTCGAACATTCGCGCGTCATCTACTTCCGCTGGGGCAGCCACAGGGACGACGAGGCGCTGTACCTGTCCAGCGCCGATTGGATGGGGCGCAACATGTTCGGCCGCATCGAAGTCGCCTGGCCGGTGCGCGATTGGAAGCTGCGCCAGCGGATCATCGACGAGTGCCTTGTGCCTTACCTGCACGATGGTCTGGATGCCTGGGATTTGCACGCCGACGGCAGCTACGCACGTGTCGACACGCACGGGGCAAGCGCTCAACAAGCGCTGCTCGCCCGATTTGCCGGGGCCGCGTGATGGACTTGATCTTGTGGCGCCACGCCGAAGCGTTCGATGCCCGCGACGGGCAAGACGATCTTTCGCGAGGGCTCACCCCCAAGGGCGAACGCCACGCGCAGCGCATGGCGCAGTGGTTGAATCGGCGCATGGCAGAGACGACGCGCGTTCTCGTTTCGCCGGCCTTGCGTTGCCAGCAAACCGCCGCCGCGCTGGAGAAGAAGTTCAAAACCTTGCCCGAGTTGGCGACGGATGCCGAAGTGCAGTCGCTGCTCGACGCCGCACGCTGGCCCGACTCGAGCGCGCCGGTGCTGTTGGTCGGCCACCAGCCGACGCTCGGAATGCTCGCTGCTCATCTGCTCACCGGCGCGCCGCACGCGCTGTCGGTGAAGAAGGGGTGCGTCTGGTGGTTGCGCAGCCGTGACCGTGAAGGCCTGGCCGATGTGACCTTGTACGCGGTGCAGTCGCCCGACAACTGCTGACCGGGCGCGCGCAAGCTCGGCGCACGCGGCTTCAAACGATTTATACTGTTTATACGGTATATTTCGTATCGAAGGAGCACCCCATGGCCACTGCAAAGAAACTCTCTGTCAAGAAGCCCGCTGCCACGAATGTGGCGGCAAAGAAAAAGGCGGTCGCGAAGCGCCCCGCGCCGCCGAAGGTCGAACGCGCGGGCGAGGCCAAGCCCAAAGTGAAGCTGGTTCGAGACAGCTTCACGATGCCCAAAGCCGAGTACGCCGCGATCGACGCGCTCAAGCAGCGTGCCCTGAGCCTGGCCCATCCGGTGAAAAAGAGTGAGCTGCTGCGTGCCGGCATCGGTGCCTTGAACACGATGAGCGACGTGGCCTTTCTGGCTGCGGTCACGGCCATCCCCAGCCTGAAAACAGGCCGCCCCAAAAGCGCCAAGGCGCCGGCTGCACAAGGTCCAGGCAAGCGCTCCTGAAACGGAGTGACGCGGATCAGGGCGACACCGCGGTTTGATTCCTGTCAGGCCTGCATCTCCAAGCGAAATACATTCGTTCGGTTCCAGAACTGCAGTTCTTCGTTGAACAGGTACAAGGCTCGCGGCTGCGCTTCAGCCCAGTTCGGCGGGAAGCGCAACACGATATCGCGGCCATTGGCGTCCAGGCGGATGGCCCCGGGATCGACTTCACCGCGCGCGTGGCATTTGATGATGGCCAGGCGCAGACACAGCGCCTGCCAGGCGAAGGCCTCTTCGACCAGCTCGGTCTCGATCTTGCGCAGACCGCCACGTTGGCCGAGCACGAACGCGGACAAGCGGCGAAGCTGGCTTTGCGAGAAACCTGCCGCGTCGACGTGCGCCAGCAAGTAAGCACTGTGGCGGTGGTGGTCGTGGTGCGACACCATCATGCCCATCTCGTGCAAGGCGCTCGCCCACAGGACTTCGCGGGTCCGCTCCACCCCGGCCCGCGGCTGGACACGCTGGTACAGCCGTTGTGCGACCTGGCTGACACGTTGCGCCTGGTGGGTGTCGACCATGAATCGGCGTTGCAGGTCGCGCACCGAAGCGTCGCGAACGTCGTGCCCGACCTGCTGCATGACGGCAGCGTGGCGGCGTTCGTCCAGGTCGAAGATCAGCCCCTGACGCAATGCGCCTTGCGTCGGCCGCAGTTCTTCGATGCCGAATTGCGACGCGAGCGTGTAAAGAATCGACACACCCCCGGCGATCACGAGTCGACGGTCATCTTTCAGGCCGGGCAGCGCGAGCTGCGCAATATTCCCGGCTTCGATGCAGCGCGTGATCAGCCAGCGCAGACCTGCGGCGGTGATGCGCCCGTCGCTCACCGCGCTCGCCGCAAGGACCTGCGACACGGCGCTGACGGTTCCCGATGAACCGAGCGCTTCTTGCCAGCGGCCTGGGGCAAATGTCTCCAGGCCTTCTTCCAGCTCAGCGCCTGCGGCGATCTGCGCGGCACGAAACGCTGCCGCGGTCAGCTCGCCATTGGGAAAGAAGTCGAGCGACAGGCCCACGCAGCCCACACCGAACGATTCGGCGTGGCGTGGGTTGCGCCCCTGGCCGAGGATCAATTCGGTGGAGCGCCCACCGATGTCCACCACCAGGCGCGGCAGGTTCGTCGTGTGCAGTCGGGCAACTCCCTTGTAGGTCAAGCGCGCCTCTTCGCGGCCGGAGATCACTTCGACTGGGTGGCCGAGCGCCGCCTGGGCCTGCAGCAAGAAGGCGTCGCGGTTGCGCGCTTCGCGCAAGGTCTGCGTCGCGACGGCGCGAACCTGTTGGGGGATGAAGCCGTTCAGGCGATTCGCGAAGCGGGTCAGGCAATCCAAGCCGCGCTGCGCGGCCTGGGGCGTGAGCATGCCGTTGGTGTCGAGCCCCGCGCCCAGACGCACCGTTTCTTTGAGGTAGTCGACGCGTCGATAGCGCCCCTGGATCAACTGGCCGATCTCGAGCCGGAAGCTGTTCGACCCCAGGTCAATTCCCACGAGCTGCCCGGGCCAGCGTGAATCCTTGTCGATCTCGGCAATCGTTGCGTCAGGCATGGGCGCGATTGTCAGGGCAATCCTCAGGGTTTCTCGCGGTCCGCGATGCGGCAATCATGTTCATAGAATGAGGCTCTTCACGCGACTCGCGAGTCTTGCCATGCTTCAGAGCGAATTCGACAGCCTGACCCCGACACGCGCTTTCAGCCGGCGCGATTTTGTGCGCACGAGCGTAGGCAGCGGCTTTGCCGCCGCAGTGCTGCCCGTGACGGCGCAAACGATCCGCACCGACAGCGCCGGCTTGACCGTGGGCGAGGTGACGATCATGGTGGGCGACTTCAAGATGCCGGCGTATCGCGCCATGCCTGAGGGCAAGAGCAACTTGCCCGTCGTGCTCGTGATCTCGGAGATCTTCGGCGTGCACGAGCACATCGCCGACGTCGCGCGGCGCTTTGCCAAGCGCGGCTATCTCGCGATCGCCCCCGAAATGTTCGTGCGTCAGGGCGACGCGCAAAGCTACGGCGAAATCGCCAAGCTCGTGTCCGAGGTCATCGCCAAGGTGCCCGACGCCCAAGTGATGGGCGACCTCGACGCGTGCGTCGCCTGGGCCAAGGCGAACGGCGGCAATGCGTCCAGACTCGCCGTGACCGGCTTTTGCTGGGGCGGGCGCATCACGTGGCTCTACAGCGCGCACAACTCAGGCGTGAAGGCCGGCGTCGCCTGGTACGGGCGTCTGGTTGGTGCCGGCTCCACGCTCACGCCCAAGCAACCGGTGGACCTGGCGGCCAGCTTGAACGGGCCTGTGCTCGGCCTCTACGGCGGGCAGGACAGCGGCATTCCGCTGGACACCGTGGAGAAGATGAAATCGGCGTTGGCCGCGGGAAGCGCGGCGGCGAAGCGCTCGGAGTTCGTGGTCTACGCGGATGCGCCACACGCGTTTCACGCGGACTACCGCCCGAGTTTTCGCAAAGACGCTGCGGAAGACGGCTGGAAGCGCTGCGTCGCGTGGTTCGAGGCGAACGGCGTCGCTTGACTTTCTTGCTCCTGCGTGCCGGCCGCGACGCCGTCAAGGCTCGCGGCCCTTTGTTTTTTTAGCCCCCGACCATGACCCTGCTGTACATCGTGATTGCGACGTTCGCCGGAGGCGTGCTGTCGGTGCTGATTTCGGCGGCGCTGACCGTCAGCGTGCTGGGCCGCGTGGTGCGCCATCTCGTGAGTCTGTCCACTGGCGTCCTGCTCGGCACCGCGCTGCTCGACATCCTTCCCGAGGCCTTCGAGAGCACGGCGAGTGCGCAGCACCTGTTCCTGACGCTGCTCGCGGGCCTGCTGTTCTTCTTTCTGCTCGAAAAGGCAGAGCTCTACCGGCACGGCCACCATCACGAAGGCGACGATCACCATCACCACCACGGCTTCGACGAAGGTCAGGCCGGGCGCGGCGGCTGGAGCGTATTGCTCGGCGACAGCATCCACAATTTCACCGACGGCGTGATCATCGCCGCGGCCTTCCTCGCCGACACCCGGCTGGGCGTGGTCACGTCACTGGCGATCGTCGCGCACGAAATCCCTCAAGAGGTTGGCGACTACATCGTCTTGCTCAACGCGGGCCTGTCGCGCACCCGGGCGCTGGTTTACAACGCGATCTCCGGGTTGTCAGCGGTTGTCGGCGGCGTGTTGGGCTATTTTCTCGTCGGTCCATGGACCGAGATGTTTCCCTACCTGCTTGTCATCGCTGCGAGCAGTTTCATCTACGTCGCCGTGGCGGACCTGATTCCGCAGCTTCAGCATCGTCTGTCGCTGCGCGAAACGTTGTGGCAGCTGGCTTGGCTGGGGTTTGGCCTCGGCCTGATCGCGCTCGTCACGAGCCAGGCGCACGGGCACTGAGGACGCAGGACTCAACGCACCACAAGCACCGGTATCGTCGAGTGGGTCAGTACCTTTTGCGTTTCGCTGCCGAGCAACAGCGCGACCATGCCGCGCCTGCCGTGCGAGGCCATGACGAGCAGATCGCAGTCCATTCGGGTGGCGTGGTCGATGATCGCCTCCCAGGGGTGCAATGCCTCCACGGTATGGCCTTGACAGCTCAGCCCGACGGCAGCGCACGCTTCGCTGACCGCCTTGACGCGCGCCACGGCGATGCGCTCCTGGGCGTCGAAGAACTCCTGCGGCGGCGTGGGCTGCATCTCGGAAATCGCGCTGTACGGGAACGGCTCCTTGACGCTGATCGTGTAGACCGCTGCGCCGAGCGCTTTGGCCATCGTGATCGCGGTGTTGACGGCCTTTTCCGTGATGTCGGATCCGTCGGTGGGGACCAGGATGCGTTTGAACATGAGCGGCTCCTTGGAAGTGGCAGAAGTATGGCTCGCTAAGCTAGGCTTCTGTTTGATCCGCGTCAAGCCCTCCGGTGTCCTTCAGCCTCGCGCGATAGGGCGTGTGGGGTCGGACGACCACTCGCTCCAGGACCCGGGGTAGAGCGCCGAGCCCGACAGGCCGGCGACCTCCATGGCGAGCAGGTTGTGGCATGCCGTGACGCCCGAGCCGCAACTGTGGACCACTCCCTGCGGCCCTTGTTCGCCCACCAGCGCGGCGAATTCTTCGCGCAGTCGATCGGCAGGCTTGAAGCGTCCACCCGCGTCGAGGTTGTCCTTGAAGAAGCGGTTCAAGGCGCCGGGAATGTGCCCGGCCTGCGTGTCCAGCGGTTCGACTTCGCCGCGGAATCGCTCGGGCGCCCGGGCGTCGATCAGGCGCACGCTGCCGAGTGAGGCGGCAAGGGCAGCCGCGTCTCGCGATTCGACGAGTGCAGGGCGATCCGGGTAGGGCGGGGCACTGCCCGGCGTCACGGCGTCGGTGCTCAGCGCGCCTCCCGCAGCGAGCCACGCGGCGATGCCGCCGTCAAGCACGGCGACCTCGGCGTGCCCCATCCAGCGCAGCATCCACCAGGCGCGCGCAGCGTACACGCCGCCCTGCGCATCCAGGGTGACGACGCGGCTCAGCGCGGTGATTCCGGCGCGCCCGAGCGTGCGCGCAAAGGCGTCACGCTCAGGCAGCGGGTGGCGGCCGTTGCGCCCGGTCTTGGCGCGCGACAGGTCGGTATCGAGATGCCAATAGATGGCGCCTGGGAGATGGCCGGAACGCCAGGCGTTGCGCCCCCCCTCGACGTCCGCCAGATCGAAGCGCACGTCGATCAAGGTCACTGATTCGCCAGCGTGCTGCAGCGCCAGAACGTGCTCGGCCGAGATGAGGGGCTGGGTGAACATAATGCGATGCGCGGCAAGGCCTCAGGTGGGCGCGACCGCCATGGCTTGCCGGTACCACTCGTGAAACTGCTGCATGCCGTCTTCCATCGGGCTTTGGTAGGGGCCGTACTCGTCGTCGCCGCGCGCCAGCAACGCGGCGCGCCCGGCGTCCATGCGCAACGCGATCTGATCGTCTTCGAAGCAGGTTTCCATGTAGGCCGCCTGCTGGGCTTCAACGAACTCGCGTTCGAAAGCGCAAATATCTTCAGGGTAGTAGAACTCGACGACGTTGAGCGTCTTGCGCGGCCCGGTGGCGAACAGGCTGGAGACGACCAGCACGTGCGGGTACCACTCGACCATGAGCGTCGGGTAGTAGGTCAGCCACACGGCACCTTGGCGCGGCGTGCGGCCATCGGAGTAGCCGAGCACGACGTCGTGCCACTTCTTGTACACGTCCGAACCGGGCCGGCCCAGCACCTTGCCTCCCGGCGTGGCGATGCCCACCGTCTGCACCGAATAGTCGGCGCCCATCTCCCAGCGCAAATCGTCGCACGTGACGAAGTTGCCCAGCCCGGGGTGGAACGGGCCGACGTGATAGTCCTCGAGATAGACCTCGATGAAAGTCTTCCAGTTGTAGTCGCACTCGTGCAGATGCACGCGGTCGAGCACGTAGCCGGTGAAGTCCAGGTCGGCCTTCGGGCCCAGACTCGCGAGTTCGCGCGCTACGTCGCGCGGGCCGGCTTCGAAGAGCAGGCCGTTCCAGCGTTGCAACGGGTAGTTGTTCAGATTCAGGCACGGGTCGTCCGGAAAGTGCGGCGCCGCGATGAGCTGGCCGTGAGGCGAGTAGGTCCAGCGGTGCAGAGGGCAGACGATCGTGTTTCCGGCGGGCGCGGTGCTTCCCCGGCCGCGCAGCATCACCGCTTGCCGATGCCGGCACACGTTGGAAATGAGTTCCACACCCTGGGGGGTGTGCACCAGCACCCGGCCTTCACCTTCCTGCGGCAGCGCGTGGAAGTCGCCGAGTTGCGGAACGCTCAACTCGTGGCCGACGTAGCGTGGCGCCCGGTTCAGGATGCGCTCGCGCTCGCGCTCGAACTGGGCGGCGTCGAAGTAGCTCGATACGCTGAGTTGCGAATGGATTCGATCCGCAGCGCACAGGCCAATGCTCAGGTCGGACATGTCTGGAGAGGGCCTCAGGGAAAACTTCGAACAGCCAATGGGGATCGGGCCTGGCTGGGGCACGTGCAGGGTCGCGGATTCTAAACGGCGGGGCGCACGCGCGCTGCGCTCGCAAACCCGGCAGCTCTGGCAACTGCGCACGCGTCTGCCCGCCCCAGGGCCACACCGACGATTGAAATGCCCTTCGCTGACTACAATCGGCCAGGACATCCGCATGCCAAAAACGACTGCACCCCCAAGCTCGGCTCACGCCGAGTTGAGCTATGAAGACGCGCTTGCCGAGCTGGAGCGCTTGGTCGCGTCGATGGAGGGTGGCCAGTTGCCGCTGGATCGATTGATTCAGGCCTATCAGCGCGGCGCCGAGCTGCTGCAGACGTGTCGTGCGCGCCTGGACGCCGTCGAGTCCCAGGTGAAGGTTCTCGAGGAGGGTCGACTCAAGCCCTGGGTCGGAACATGAATCAGGGCGAGTTCGAGCTGTGGATGAAGGCCGAGTTGCGCGCCGTCGAAGACGCGTTGCTCGCGTGGGTACCCGTCGACGCGCCCGCGGGCCTGGGTCGGGCGATGCGCTACGGCGTGCTCGACGGCGGCAAGCGCTTGCGCCCGCTGTTGGTGTTGGCCGCAAGTCAAGCCGTGGGCGGGCTGCGCGGCGCGGCCCTTCGCGCTGGCTGTGCCGTTGAATTGATTCACGCCTATTCGCTGATTCACGACGACATGCCCTGCATGGACAATGACGTGTTGCGTCGCGGCAAGCCCACCGTGCACGTGCAATTCGGCGAGGCGCAGGCGATGCTTGCCGGCGACGCCATGCAGGCCCTGGCGTTTGAAGTCCTGACTCCCGACGTCGGCATGCCGGCGGCGCTGCAGGCGCGTTTGTGCAGCCTGCTGGCGCGCGCTGCGGGTCACGCCGGCATGGCCGGCGGCCAGGCAATTGACCTGGCAAGCATCGGCGTGACGCTCGACGAGCCGGTGTTGCGCGACATGCATCGCCGCAAGACCGGCGCGCTGTTGCGTGCAAGCGTGCTCATGGGCGCGGCGTGCGGCACCCCGAGCCCCTCGGCATACGCCGCACTGGAAATCTACGGTGAGGCGCTGGGGCTGGCGTTTCAGGTCGTTGACGACATCCTCGACGTCACGCAGGCGTCGGCCACGCTGGGGAAGACGGCCGGCAAGGATATCGACAACAACAAGCCCACTTACGTCAGCGTTCTCGGCCTCGACGCAGCGCGGCGCCACGCCGACGATTTGCGCGACCAGGCTCAGGCGGCATTGGTGCGCAGTGGCCTGCCCGACGCGGCATGGCTCAGCGTGCTGGCAGACAAAGTGGTCGAGCGGGACAGTTAGGATGCCGGCATGCTCATGAAACAGTCGTTGCTGCAAACGATCGCCTCTCCCGCTGACCTGAAACGCCTGTCGCGGGCGGAATTGGTCCAGCTTGCCGGCGAATTGCGCCAGTTCATGCTGCACAGCGTGTCGCAGACGGGTGGGCACCTGGGGTCGAACCTCGGCACCGTGGAACTGACGGTGGCGTTGCACTACGTGTTCAACGCGCCGTACGACCGCATGGTTTGGGACGTGGGGCATCAGACCTATCCGCACAAGATCCTCACCGGTCGGCGCGAGCGCATGGGGACGCTGCGCCAGCTGGGCGGCATCTCGGGATTCCCGACGCGCTCGGAAAGCGAGTTCGACGCCTTCGGCACGGCGCATTCGTCAACCTCAATCTCCGCAGCGCTGGGCATGGCATTGGCGGCCAAACACAAGGGCGAGGACCGCAAGTCGGTCGCGATCATCGGTGACGGTGCGATGTCGGCGGGAATGGCATACGAGGCGCTGAACAACGCCGGCGTGGCCAACGTCGACATGCTCGTCGTGCTCAACGACAACGACATGTCGATTTCGCCGCCGGTGGGCGCCTTGAACCGCTACCTCGCGCGCTTGATGAGCGGCAAGTTTTATGCGGCGGCACGCGACACCGCGAAGAACGTTCTGAAAAACGCGCCGCCGCTGTTCGAACTGGCGCGCCGCTTCGAAGAGCACGCCAAAGGCATGATCGTGCCAGGAACGATCTTCGAGGAATTGGGATTCAATTACGTCGGCCCGATCGACGGCCACGACCTCGATTCGCTGATTCCGACGCTGGAGAATTTGCGCGACCTCAAAGGCCAGCAGTTCCTGCACGTCGTCACGCGCAAAGGCTACGGCTACAAGCTTGCCGAAGCTGACCCGGTGGGCTACCACGCCGCGTCGGGAAAATTCGATCCTGCGGTGGGCTTTCAAAAACCGGCGAAGCCGCCAAAAACAAGCTTCACGCAGGTGTTCGGCCAGTGGCTTTGCGACATGGCGGAGAAAGACGATCGGCTCGTGGCGATCACGCCGGCGATGCGCGAAGGCTCGGGCATGGTCGAGTTCGAGAAGCGCTTTCCGCGCCGCTACCACGACGTCGGAATTGCCGAGCAGCACGCCGTGACGTTCGCCGCGGGCTTGGCGTGCGAGGGGCTGAAGCCGGTCGTCGCGATCTACTCGACTTTTCTGCAGCGCGGCTACGACCAGTTGATTCACGACGTCGCGATCCAGAAACTGCCCGTCGTGTTTGCGCTGGACCGCGCCGGCATCGTCGGCGCCGACGGCCCGACCCACGCGGGCGCCTACGACATCGCCTACCTGCGTTGCATTCCGAACATGAGCGTGCTCACGCCCGCCGACGAAAACGAATGCCGTCAGGCCTTGTACACGGCGTTTCTGCAAGATCACCCGGTCGCCGTGCGTTACCCGCGCGGCAGCGGCGTGGGTGTGGCGGTGCAGAGCGAGATGGTGGCGTTGCCGTTCGGGCGCGGTGAAGTGCGGCGTCAGGGCAGCCGGATTGCCATCCTGGCTTTCGGCACGCTGCTCTATCCGGCGCTGGCTGCCGGGCAGGCGCTTGACGCGACGGTGGCGAACATGCGCTTTGCGAAACCGCTCGACGCAGCGCTGTGCGTCGAGCTGGCGCGCAGTCACGAGGCGATCGTGACCATCGAAGAAGGCTGCATCGCGGGCGGCGCCGGCAGCGCGGTGCTCGAAGCGCTGGCGCGCGCCGGAGTTTCAGTGCCGGTCCTGAACCTGGGCCTGCCCGATGAGTTCATCGAACATGGGGACCCGGGCAAGCTGCTCGCGCGCTGCGGCCTGGACGCCGCGGGAATCGAACGCGCGATCGTCGAGCGCTTCGGCATGCCGGTGGCGCTGCGCTCCGTGGTGAATCATTGAAAGCCGACCTGCACATTCCCGACACCCAGAGCGCGAGCGATCAACGGCACCTGGCGATTCAGCGTGTCGGCGTGAGGTCGGTGCGCTACCCGATCCTGCTGCGCATCGGTGCCGCCACGGTGACGTCGGTCGCGCACTGGGACCTGGATGTGGCGCTGCCTCCCGAGCGCAAGGGCACGCACATGTCGCGCCTCGTGGCGTGGCTCGACTCGCTGCACGAAGCGCTCGACTCTGCCGCCCTGCGCCGCGAACTGGCCGCGATGCTCGAGCGGCTTGGCGCAACGGAAGGGCGGATCGAAGCGCGTTTTCCATTTTTCTTGCGCAAGCGCGCCCCCGTCTCCGGGGTGCAGAGCCTGCTCGAATATCAAGGGCGCTGGGTCGCGGAACGGCGCAACGGGCAAACCTCGGTTTGGGCGAGCGTGGCGGTGCCCGTCAAGTCGCTTTGCCCGTGTTCGAAAGAGATTTCCGAATACGGCGCGCACAACCAGCGCTCGCAGGTCGAGATCTGCGTCGAGTTGGTCGGCGAGATCGGCTGGGAGCAGCTCGTGCGGTTTGCAGAAGACAGCGCCTCGAGCGAGATCTGGGCGCTGCTCAAGCGCGCCGACGAAAAATGGGTCACGGAACACGCCTACGAGAACCCCAAGTTCGTTGAAGACATGGTGCGTGACGTGGCCCTGCTGCTCAACGCCGATGCGCGCGTCGGGCGTTACCGCGTCGACGTCGAAAACTTCGAGTCGATTCACAACCACTCGGCGGTGGCGTGCATCGAACGCGGCGAGTTGCCCACCGGGCTCTGACTCGCGCCACGTCCGGCTGCGGGACCGCCCATCGTCTTGCGGCGGCGAGTCCTACCCGGCGGCCAGTCCCAGCAATGCGGGATCGCCTCGACCCTGGCGCACGACCAAAGCGGCGCCGCCGCTGAGGTCCACCACGGTCGTCGGTTGCATCGAACAGGGCCCCGCGTCCAGCACGGCTTGAATCGCCTTCTGCCAGCGGGCGCGAATCAGCGCGGCGTCGTTCATCGGCTCTGACTCACCCGGCGCAATCAGCGTCGTGGCGAGCAGGGGCTGGCCCAGCGCCGCGAGCAGCGCCTGCGTGACATGGTGGTCCGGAACGCGCAGGCCGATGGTGCGCCGCGACGGGTGCGACACGCGGCGCGGCACTTCCTTGGTCGCCTCCAGAATGAAGGTGAACGGCCCCGGCGTTCCCAACTTGAGCAGGCGGAACTGCCGGTTGTCGACGCGCGCGTAGGTCGCGAGTTCGCTGAGGTCGCGGCACAGCAAGGTCAGATGATGTTTGTCGTCCACGCCGCGAATGCGCCGCAGGTTTTCCGCCGCTTCCTTGTCGTCGAGGTGGCAAACCAGCGCATAGCTCGAGTCGGTGGGGATGGCGGCAATGCCTCCCGCGTGCAAGATTTGCGCAGCCTGCCGGATCAGGCGCGGGTGCGGGTTGGTCGGATGCAGTTCGAACAGCTGCGACATGCCCCGATTGTCGACGCGCCCGCGGCGCGAACGACGATCGCGTCTGAAATCTCGGGCGCGCTCAGGCGCGCAACTGCAGAATCGTTCGTGCCGTCTGTTTGGGGGAGCCCAGGGCCGGGCACATCGCCCAGCGATCGAGCCTCTCGTTGCCCACCCTCACCATGCCGGTGTGCTGGTTCAGATCGGCATCGATGACCGGGTCGTCGTTGAAGAAGCCGAGCTTGCGCCGGATCGCGTCGATTTCCGCAGGCTTGCCGGTGAGGAAGGTCCAGCCCTTCGGAATGTCATAGCGTTTCACGTACTCCCGCAGCGCCTGCGGCGTATCGATGTCGGGGCGCAAGGTCATCGAGTACATGAAGACGTGCTTGTCGAGGTGATCCGCCAACTCTTCCTGGACGAGTTTCAGGTTCGCGGTATTGCCCGGGCAGATACCCGTGCACGCCGTGTACATCATGTTGATCGCCACGACCTTGCCTTTGACAACGTCGTCGTAGAAGCGAAGCTTGCGGCCGTCATGCGTGAGCACGGTCGTGTTCGGGAAGTAACCGGCGCGTGGCCCGGGCCCGGGCCGGGGCGAACCCTGGGCGGCAGCAATCGCGCAAGCGGCGGCTGCTGGGCCCGACAGGAATAGCAAGTGCCTCTTGGAAATCATTGCATTGCTCCGATAGGTTCAATCGCCTGATCAGGGCACCACGTCCCAGCGCACCATCATGGCGTGATCTTCATGCGTCAGGTTGTGGCAATGCATCAGGTACTTGCCCGTGAAGTCGCTGAAGCGCATCAGGACCCGTACGGTTTCGTCAGGTTTGAGCACGTAGACGTCCTTGCGGCCGCTCTCGTGAGCGGGCGGCGCCTTGCCGTTGCGCGAGAGGATGCGCCCTTCCGTCATGTGGATGTGCACTGGGTGATGCCAGCTGCCTTTGCCCCGCAAAGTCCAAATCTCCGTCGTGCCGCGTTTCGGACTGGCATAGACGACATGCGGATCGAAAATCTTTCCGTTCACGGTCCAGATTTCGTTTTCCTTGTCGAACTCGAAACTGCGGGTCTTGACCACCTCGGCAAGGTTGATCGGCGGCAGGGCACGCAGAGTGGCGGGTACACGGCTTGGGTCCGCGGTGTTGGACGCGGTTGCAACTTCGACGTCGAAGCGGAGAATTTGCACGCCGGCGTTCACCAGGTCGCCGGCGGCGTTGCGCACGTTGGTCAACGCGCCCTCGGGGCCGCGCCCGTCCTTCTGGATCAGGCGGTTCACCAGGTAAAGCTGTTGCCCTGCAAACTGACTGAAGTCGATGACGATGTCGCCGCGCTCGGCCGGGCCGAGGGCGACTTTGTTCATCTTCAACGGCGCGGGCAACAGGTTGCCGTCGTTGGCGATGTATTGGAAGGTCTGATTCACGCCGGCGCTCGTCGTGAGGTACAGCTCGTAGAAGCGCGACAGGCTGGCGTCGAGCAGACGGAACCGGTACTTGCGTGGCTTGACAGCAAATTTCGGCTGGATCTTGCCGTTCACGCAGTACTTGTTGCCCAGAAAGCCCTTGGACTCGAACGGGTCCATCCACGCGTAGCCACCCGAATCGAACTGCCTGTCCTGGATGACGAGCGGCACGTCGTGGCCGCCAGGCCCCACGTCGCTGGGCAGGCGCAGTGCGCCCGGGGTCATGTCGTTCTCATTGCCCGAGTCGATGTGATCGAACATCAGGTACATGCCCGCCAGTCCCCGGTAGACGTTGCCGGCGGTGAAGTCCATGCGATGGTCGTGGTACCAAAGCGTGCCCAGACCTTCGCGTGAATCGCCGTTCGACATCTTGAATCGGTCGTAGCTGGCGTAGCAATGGGGATAGTGATGGTCCTTGAAAGTGCCCGGGCCGGTCAAGGTCGGGCCGTACTGGGTGGCGCTGTAGTAGTTGCCGGTGAAACCGTCGCTCTCGGACGGGCAGTGCAGGTTGTGCAGGTGCGTCGAAATCTCCGGCGAACCGAATCCCACAGCATTGGCGGGAAGTTCGTTGTGGATGCGCACCAGCGAGGGCTGGCCGTATCGAGCGCAGAAGACCGGCCCTGGAACGATGCCGTCGTAGCCCCAGATCGTTTGAGTCGGCAGGTTCGGGTGGAAGGAGTGCATCCCTGTCTTGACGCGCAAGTTGTAGAACTTCTGGATTGGCCACTCCTCCCAGCCCTGGTGCGGGTCTCGGCCGGCTTCGCCCCAGGCCGCGTTTGCGGCCTTCGTCGGGGCCATGACCCCGGTGGGAAAGGGTTCGGCCGCCTTGGGCGCGTAAACCGGGAGTGCCACCATGAACGGCGGAGTGGTCGGGCCGGGTGGTGGATCTTTCGCCAGGGCTGAAGTCAAGCCCATCTCCGCGGGCAATGCCGTCGAGGCCGCCGCCGCAGCGCCCATCTTTAGAACATTGCGCCTGTTCTGATGCGACGGCGCGCGGCTATCGTTCTTGCTCATCTCATTCTCCCGGTGCTTGTTTTGAACTTTCGATCCGTTACTTCAACTGCCTGCAGGAGCGGATCGATTAAGTTCAGTCTAAGTAAGAGGTGAATTCCGCACTATCCTGCGAACATGGGGTGGGTAGGTATCCTGTTCCGATCGGCACACGTCTCGAGTCGGAGTTGACCTTGGTCAAGATCTTCGGCATGTCCACACAGGCAAGGTACTGCCGCACGCTTGATCGTCTCGACCGCGCGCCAGCACAATGCCTCTCGCCGCGCGACGGTGTACGCTTTCGCTTGTGGCACGCGCGGCTCAGTGTCCTTCGAGGTCTGAAATGTTGAATTTGTTGAATCGGTTCTTTGTTTGCCTGGCGATCGCTGCGGCGTCATGCTGCGCCGGCCTGGTACACGCCGCCGACGAGTTTCTCGACCCCGAGGTGGCCTTCAAGCTGTCCGGCCGCGCGTTGGACGCGCAGCGCATCGAGATCCGCTTCGATATCGCACCTGGCTATTACCTGTACGGCGACAAGTTCAGCGTCGAAACCAGCCCACCGGGCGGCAAGCCACCGACGCTTCAAGTGCCCAAAGGCAAGATCAAGTACGACGAGACCTTCCAGAAGGATGTCGAGACGTTTCGCGACAGCGTCACGCTCAGCGTGTCGCTTGCCGAGGCAGCGCCCGCGCCTTTCAAGTTGCTCGTCGGCAATCAAGGGTGCGCCGACAAGGGGCTGTGCTACCCGCCCACGCAACGCGCGTTTCGCGTTGAGCCAGGGTCCGGCGGCATGCCAATGCGCCTGTCGCTGTTGAGCGAAGCCCAGGCCGCGACCTGGCCCGGGACGGGAGAGGCCAGAGCCGTTGACGTGGTTCGCAACAACCCGGCAGAGCGCAGCGGTTTCGGGGCGGCGCTCGAGTCGAAGAACTTGCTGTGGATTGCCGGCGCCTTCGTGCTGGCCGGTCTGCTGCTTTCCCTCACGCCTTGCGTGCTGCCGATGCTGCCCATCCTCTCGTCGATCATCGTCGGGCAATCGGCGGCGCCCACGCGCGGTCGCGGGTTTCGTCTGGCGCTTGCATATTCCCTGGGGATGGCGCTCGTCTACACCGCGTTCGGCATGGCCGCCGGTTTGCTCGGTGAAGGCTTGGCGGCTGCCCTGCAAAACGCCTGGGTTCTCGGTGCGTTCGGGCTCTTGCTGGTGGTCCTGTCGCTCTCGATGTTCGGCGTGTATGAGCTGCAGCTTCCGTCCACCGTGCAGTCACGCCTCGCGATGGTGTCGGGGCGCCTGCAAGGCGGCCGTTACGCCGGCGTCTTTGCGATGGGTGGGCTGTCAGCGGTGATCGTCTCGCCTTGTGTGGCCGCGCCGTTGGCGGGGGCGCTGGTGTACATCAGCCAGACGCGTGACGTCGTATTGGGCGGCGTGGCGCTGTTCGCGATGGCGGTCGGCATGAGCGCGCCGCTCCTGCTGCTCGGTCTTTCTTCGGGCGCGGTGCTACCCCGCGCGGGCGAGTGGATGGAGCGCGTCAAGCACGCCTTCGGTTTCATGCTGCTCGGCGTGGCGCTGTGGATCGTCGCGCCGGTGCTTCCGCCCTGGGTGGTGATGCTGGCACTGGCGGCGCTGCTGCTGGCGTGCGCGGTCTACCTGGGCGCGTTCGAGCGACTCGAGCACGCCGTCACGCCACGCCGTGCGATGGTCAAGAGCGCGGGGATCGCCCTGGCCGTTCTGGCTGCGCTGCAACTCGTCGGCGTGGCATCGGGAGGGCGCGACGCCTTGCAGCCGTTGACGCATCTATCGGCTTCAGCGCCAGGCTCCGGTGTACCCGCTCTGGCGCAAAAGTCCCAACTCGCGTTTCAACCGGTCTCCAATCTTGCCGCGTTGACCGCCCTGACGCAGACGTCGACCAAGTTGATCATGCTCGATCTGTACGCCGACTGGTGCGTCTCGTGCAAGGAAATGGAGGCGTTCACGTTCACCGACGCCTCGGTGCGCGGCCGACTCGGCGAGATGACGCTCGTGCGCGTTGACGTCACGGCAAATTCTGCCGACGACAAGGCGTTGATGCGCAAGTTCGGCCTGTTCGGCCCTCCCGCGATTCTGTTCTTTCGCCCCGGCGGCGAAGAGTTGACTGCGGCACGCGTCATCGGCTACCAGGACGCGGCGACGTTCCTCGCCCACCTGAACCGGCTCGAGCAAAGCCCAACCGGCTTGAAGCTGAGCCAGAAGTAGCCGCGCCGTCAGTCCCGGTAGTCGCTCAGCGGCGGGCAGGTGCAGGACAGGTTGCGATCACCCCAGACGTTGTCGACCCGCGCCACGGGCGACCAGTACTTGGAGTGGCGCAGCTCCCGCAGCGCAAAGGCGGCCTGCTCGCGCGTGTAGGGATGCTTCCACGCATTGGCCAGCAGCGATGCAGCCGTGTGCGGTGCGTTCTTCAAGGGGTTATCGTCGCGCGGCCACTCGCCATTGGCAACCCGCGAAATTTCATGACGGATCGCGATCATGGCGTCGCAAAAACGGTCGAGCTCGGCCAGCGATTCACTCTCGGTGGGCTCGACCATCAGCGTGCCGGGAACCGGGAAGCTCAAAGTCGGCGCGTGAAAACCGTAGTCGATGAGGCGTTTCGCCACGTCTTCGGCGCCCACGCCAGTGGCGTCTTTGAGCGGGCGCAAGTCGAGAATGCATTCGTGCGCGACACCCCCACCCTTGATTCCCGAAAGATTGCTGCTGTAGTGGACTTCGTAGTGATCGGCGAGCCGCGCAGCGACGTAGTTTGCCGACAGGATTGCGGTCTCGGTCGCGTGGCGCAGGCCGGCTGCGCCCATCATTCGCATGTACATCCAGCTGATCGGCAGCACGGCGGCGTTGCCGAGCGGCGCCGCTGACACCGCGCCGCCTGCCCTGTGTTCGTCAGCGCCGGAACTGCGGTGCCCTGGCAGGTAAGGAACCAGGTCTTCGACGACGCACACCGGCCCGACGCCCGGGCCGCCGCCGCCGTGCGGAATGCAAAACGTCTTGTGCAAATTGAGGTGGCTCACGTCGCCGCCGAATTCCCCGGGTGCGGCGATTCCCACCAAGGCGTTCATGTTCGCGCCGTCCACGTAGACGCGCCCGCCGTGGCGGTGCACCAGGGCGCACAGTTCCTTGACCTGCGTGTCGAATACGCCGTAGGTGGAGGGGAAGGTGATCATCACGGCGGCCAGGCGCGGGCCGTATTCGCTGCACTTGGCGGCGAGGTCGGCGAGGTCGACGTTGCCGGACTCGTCGCAGCGCGTCACGACCACCTGAAGGCCTGCCATTTGCGCGCTCGCCGGATTCGTGCCGTGCGCCGATTCCGGAATCAGGCAGACGTTGCGACCCTTATCTCCGCGTGCCTCGTGCCACGCGGTGATTGCGAGCAAGCCCGCGAGTTCGCCTTGCGAGCCGGCGTTGGGCTGCAGGCTGACTCCGCTGTAGCCGGTGGCCTGGCACAGCCACGCTTCGAGCTGTTTGCGCAGTGTCACGTAGCCGGCGCGCTGGTCGGCCGGAGCAAACGGGTGCACGTTCGCGAATTCGGGCCAGGTGACAGGAATCATTTCGCTCGTCGCGTTGAGCTTCATCGTGCATGAGCCGAGCGGAATCATGCATCGGTCCAGCGCCAGGTCTTTGTCGGCCAGACGCCGCAGGTAGCGAAGCATTTCGGTCTCGCTGCGGTGGCGGTGAAAGACTGGGTGCGCCAGGAAACTGCTGGACCGCGCCAGCGTCGCGGGGAATAGCGGTTCGACCGCAAGGTCGCTGCCGCGCCAGCGGGATTCCGTGTCGCCGGACGCCGCAGCGCTTGGCGCGAGACGCACCGAACCCAGCGCGGCACACAGGGCATCGACGTCGCTGCGCGTCGTCGTTTCGTCCAGCGTGATGCAAAGGCTCGTCGGCGAAGCTTTGCGCAGGTTGTAGCCCGCGTGCAGTGCCGCCTGCAGTGCCGCGTCCGTTGCCGAATCGGTTTGCACGTGCAGGGTGTCGAAGCCGCTTGGGTCGTGCAGCACAAAACCCAGTGCCCGTAGACTCCTTGCGAGGACAGCCGTGTAGCTGGCAATCCGGCCGGCGATGCGGCGCAAACCTTCTGCGCCGTGGTAAACCGCATACATGCTGGCCACGACGGCCGGCAGCACTTGCGCGGTACAGATGTTGCTCGTCGCCTTTTCGCGGCGAATGTGCTGTTCGCGGGTTTGCAGCGCCAGTCGATAGGCGGGGTTGCCATGCGCGTCGACGCTGACGCCGACCAACCGCCCTGGCAGGGCGCGCTTGAATTCATCCTTGGTCGCCAGGTAAGCCGCGTGCGGCCCGCCGTTGCCCATGGGCATGCCGAATCGCTGAGTGTTGCCTACGGCGATGTCTGCGCCCATCTCTCCCGGAGGCAGCAACAAGGTCAGCGCCAACAAGTCGGCGGCGACGATCGTCAATCCACCGCCTTGATGGACGCCTTCGATCAGCGGGCGCAAATCGCGCACCGTGCCGGTGACGCCAGGGTACTGGAACAACGCAGCGAATGCGTCGGCATGTGCGGCGTCGATCGCCGGGCCGACGATGACGCTGATGCCCAGCGGCTTGGCGCGCGTCTGCACGACTTCGATGGTTTGCGGCAGTACATCGCTGGCGATGAAAAACCGTCTTGAGCTGGACTTTCCGACGCGCAGCGCCAGCGTCATCGCCTCCGCCGCGGCAGTGGCTTCGTCCAGCATCGACGCGCCGGCAACGCCCAAGCCCGTCAGATCGCAGACCATGGTCTGAAAATTGACCAGCGCCTCCAACCGGCCCTGCGAGATTTCCGCCTGGTAGGGTGTGTAGGCGGTATACCAAGCTGGGTTCTCGAGAACATTGCGCAAGATGACGCCCGGCGTGTGCGTGCCGTGGTAGCCCTGTCCGATGCAACTCTTGACGACGCGGTTTTGCGCAGTGATGGTCCGCAGTTCGGCCAGCGCAGCCGCTTCGCCCACAGGAGGCGGCAAGTCCATGACTGCGCTGCGCGCGATGCCTTTGGGGATCACCGCGGCGATCAACGCCTGCCTGGACGTGGCGCCTATCGTCGCCAACATGCGGCGTTCGTCCGCAGCATCGATGCCAATGTGACGTGCTTGAAATTCGGTGGGGTCCTCGAGCGAGGCGAGCGAGTGGATCGTTGACATCGGGGGGGCGAGTTCGCAGGGGTGGAGTCGGCGCTGATGGCGTGCAGGAGCGTGGTCGAATCAGACCTTCTTGAGCAGCGCGTCGTAGCCCGGGCCATCCATGAGTTGTTCGAACTCGGCCATGTGGCTGACGTGGACCTTGAAGAACCAGCCGTGGCCGAGGGGATCCGTGTTCGCCAACGACGGGTCGCTCCGCAGCGCCCCGTTGACTTCGACCACCTCGCCGCTCACTGGCATGTAGAGGTCAGCAGCGGCTTTCACTGACTCGACGACGCCGGCGACTTCACCTCGCTTGAACGTCGTGCCTACCGCGGGCAGATCGACGAAAACCACGTCTCCCAAAGCGTCTTGCGCATGGTGCGTGATTCCCACGGTGGCGGCTTCGTGGTCTTCGATGTTGATCCATTCGTGGTCGGCGGTGTACATCGTCGTCATCGGTGTCTCCTGTGTAAGTCTCGGTCTGGCATCGGCCGGGTGGTGGGAAATGAGATTGCGCAAGGTGAGGCTCGCCTAACCTCGGAAATAACGATGCGGTGTGAACGGCAAGGGCGTGACCCGCATCGGCTGCGCCTTGCCGCGCACGTCGGCATAGAGTTCGTGACTGGGCAACGCGTGATTCGCAGCGACGTAGCCCATCGCGATTGGCTTGTCGACGCTCGGTGCAATCGTGCCGCTCGTGACTTTGCCGAGTTTGTGCCCCTGCGCATCGTGCAGCACGGCGCCTTCGCGCACCGGCGCCCGCTCCAGCCCGAGCAGGCCGACGCGTTTTACCGCGCAGCCGCGCGCGAGTTGGGCACCGATGGCGTCCGCGCCGGGGTAGCCCCCCGCCCTGGCACCGCCGGGGCGACGGATCTTTTGAATCGCCCAGGCCAGGCCCGCTTCGATGGGGGTGGTGGCGCTGTCGATGTCATGGCCGTAAAGACACATGCCGGCTTCCATGCGCAAGGTATCGCGCGCGCCCAAGCCCGCAGGCTTGACCTCGGGCATCGCGAGCAGGGCGCGTGCAAGCTCGGTGGCGCGGTCGGCCGGCACGGAAATCTCGAAGCCGTCTTCGCCCGTGTAGCCACTTCGGGTGACGTGGCACGTCGACCCCAGCAGTTCGACGCTCATCCCCGACATGAAGATCAGTCGAGGCAGCGCCGCGCTGAGCCGACCGAGCGCGGCAGCGGCGAGGGGGCCTTGCAAGGCGAGCAAGGCCTGCTGCGGCAGGGGCTGAATCGAGCACCGATGGCCGATGTGCGTCATCAGGTGCTGCATGTCGGCCTGCTTGCACGAGGCGTTGACGACCAGCAGCAGGTCGCCTTCGCGCCGCGTGATCATCAAGTCGTCGAGGATGCCGCCGTTGCTGTTCGTGAAGTACGAGTAGCGTTGTTTGCCAATGCCCAACTCGACCACGTCTGCCGGGAGCAGGGTTTCCAGGGCTCTTGCGGCGTCGTCGCCGACGAGGCGGACCTGACCCATGTGCGACACGTCGAACAGCGCTGCTGAGCTTCGGCAGTGGCGGTGCTCGGCGATGATTCCCGCGGGGTAACTCACCGGCATCGAGTACCCGGCGAACGTCACCATCTTGGCGCCGAGCTCCTGGTGCAATGCGTGCAGCGGGGTCTTCAGCAGTTCAGTGTCGGACATGGCGATGCTCCTGTCGGAGTGTGCCCATTGGCACTTTGCGCACCGGTGCCAACGTGCGCACCGAACATGTCCTCTCTGTCCGCTTTACCTGAGAGATTGGCGGCTCCGCGCTTGGCCGGAACCGCTTGCCCCTTCGGTGGGCCCGCTCGGGGCGGGCCTCTCTCCAGCGAGGAACGCCACGGAAACTTCCCCGGGGCGGGTGCCAGTCCTTTTTGCCTGAGCGTTCGAGCCCTGCGATCCCGGCTCTGCGCCTTCGGCGGCCTGATCTTGCAAGGCTCTCTCCTGGCGCGGCCAGTGTAGCAGCGGCTTGAACGGCTGAGCCCAGTGTGGCCCCAAGACAGTAATGTCCCCTGCGCACAAAGTAGAAGTGTCCCCTTGGCTGTTCGAGGAGGCACGAGGTGGCGCAGGAGTTGGAGCTGATGAGTCAGAAGGAAGTACACCGGCTTGAGGTGATCAAACGGGTGAAGGACGGGGGTCTGAAGCAGGCCCATGCGGCCAAGCTGCTCGGGTTGTCGGTGCGTCAGGTCAAGCGGCTGTGCCGGCGCGTTCGCGAGCAGGGCAGGCAGGGGCTGGTTTCACGCAGGCGAGGCCAGGCGAGCCATCGGCGGATTTGTGCTGAGCGGCGCGAGCACTATATGCAGCTCGTGCGCAGCCAATACGCTGACTTTGGCCCGCAGTTGGCGCACGAGTACCTGCAGCGCGAGCACGGCTTTGAGTGGAGCGTGGAGACCTTGCGCGGCTGGATGATGCAGGCCGGGCTGTGGCAGGCCAAGCGGCGCCGGGCGCAGCGGGTGCACAGCCCACGTGCGCGGCGCGAGTGCCAGGGCGAGCTGGTGCAGATCGATGGCAGCCATCACGACTGGTTCGAGGGGCGATCGACCAAGTGTTGCCTGATCGCGTTCATCGATGACGCCACGGGCCGGGTGCTGGGTGCGAGGTTTTTCGAACAGGAGACCACCCAAGGCTATCTGGCTGTGCTGCATGCGCTGGTGCAGCGAGTTGGCGCGCCGTTGGCCCTGTACAGCGACCGCCACGGCATCTTCACCAAGGCGGATCCGGAGGACGCCAAGCCCACGCAATTCGAGCGCGCGCTGCTGCAGCTGCAAATCGAGCCCATCTGCGCGCGCAGCCCGCAGGCCAAGGGGCGCGTGGAGCGGCTGTTCCAAACGCTGCAGGACCGCATGTGCAAGGCTATGCGGTTGCAGGGCATCGACAACATCGCGCAAGCCAATCCCTGGCTGGACGAATATCTGCGCGAGCACAACCGGCGCTTTGCAGTCAACCCCCAACAGGCGCAGGACATGCACCGGCCTTGGGCTGGCAGCGCGCAGGCGCTGGCCGATATCTGCTCGCTGCACCACCAGCGCCAGCTCAGCGCCCAGGGCGCGTGCAAGTTCGAGGGCAGCATCGTGCAGTTGTGCCCCAAGCAGCCGCATGCGCCCAAGGCGCGCGCGATGGTGGACATCGCACAGCATGGGGATGGGACGCTGCACTTGAGCTATCGGGGCCAAGCGCTGACCTTCCGAAGCTATGCCGTGCATGAGCGCACGCAGAGCAACCAAGCAGAGGATCCCAAGACGCTCAACACAAGGGTGAGCAAGGCACGCGATGCGCAGCACTCCAAACTGCTGCGCCTCAGGGCCGAATTGGCCTTCCAGGACGAGCAGCGCAAACGCGGCATCTTCCGTCCCGACACCCCTCCCATCGTGCCGCGCGCGGGGGCCCGCCGCTCCGGGCTACGCCCTGCGCGGCCGGCCCCCGCGCCTGGTTGACCATCCTTCGCACCCGTCTCACGAAGGGGACATTTCTATCTTGGTCAAACAGGGGACATTTCTACTTTGGGTTGACAAACGGCTGAGCCCAGCTCGCAAGTGCACGCGCTGACCCAAGACGCCTCTGATAATGAGGCAATGACAGGAGCTCAAGAGTGGTTGCGCATCGAGTCGCTCGATCTCGACGCGCAAGGTGTTGCGCACAATGCCGAAGGCAAGGTCGTGTTCGTCGAGGACGCTCTGCCCGGCGAGGAAGTCATCGTCAGGGTGGGCCGCAACAAGAACCAATGGGAGCAGGCGACGCCAGTGGCCTGGCGGCGCGAGAGTTCGCAGCGCGTCACGCCGCGCTGCCCGCACTACGGAACGTGCGGTGGCTGCAAGATGCAGCACCTTTACGTCGGCGCGCAGCTTGCGGTGAAACAGCGCGCACTCGAAGACGCACTTTGGCATCTCGGCAAGGTTCGCGCCGAGCAGATCTTGCGGCCGATCGAAGGGCCGGCTTGGGGCTATCGCTATCGCGGTCGTCTGTCGGTTCGGTACGTCGCCAAGAAAGGCAAAGTGCTGGTGGGTTTTCACGAGCGCAAGTCGAGCTTTGTTGCCGACATGAGCCGCTGCGAAATCTTGCCTCCGGCCCTGAGTTCGCTCTTGCTGCCGCTGCGCGAGCTGATCGGCAGCATGGACGAGCGCGATCGTCTGCCCCAGATCGAATTTGCTCTGGGCGACAGCACAACAGCCCTGGTGCTGCGCCATCTCCAGCCGCTCGGCGCTGCGGACCGGTCGCGACTGCGCGAGTTCGGCGCATTGCACAACGTTCAGTGGTGGCTGCAGGCGCAAGGACCGGCGAGCGCGTGCCCGTTGATTGAATCTGACGCGCCGCTGGTCTACGCACTTCCCGAGTTCGGGGTGCACATCGCGTTCACGCCGACCGACTTCACCCAGGTCAACTCGCAAATCAATCGTGTCCTCGTTGCCCGCGCGATTCGTCTGCTCGATTTGCAGCCTCGCGAACGGGTCATCGACTGGTTTTGTGGTCTGGGCAATTTCACGCTGCCGATCGCGACCCGCTCCCGCCAAGTGCTCGGAGTCGAAGGCAGCGAAGTGCTGGTGCAGCGCGCGCGCGAAAACGCCACGCGCAATGCATTGCAGGACCGAGCGAGTTTCGCGACGCGCAACCTCTTCGCGTTGTCGCTGGCCGACTTGGCCGCCTATGGGCACGCCGACAAATGGCTCATCGATCCGCCGCGCGAAGGCGCGTTCGCGCTGATCAAGGCGCTGGCGGATCTGGCCGAAGCGCCGCCGGCGGACCAAGGATTCGCCGTGCCGCAGCGCATCGTCTACGTCAGCTGCAACCCAGCGACGCTGGCGCGCGACGCGGGCTTGCTGGTGCACCGGGCCGGCTATCGCTGTCTCGCGGCAGGCGCAGTCAACATGTTCCCGCACACCGCGCACGTGGAAAGCATTGCGGTGTTTGAACGCGCCGAGGTGGCGTCGGCCCAAGCTCCTCCCGAAACATGAAAAATGGGGCCCGCAGGCCCCATCTGGAATTCAGGCGTCACGCCTCAGTCGTTGTTGCTGCCGGCAATGCCGAGCAGCGCGAGCAGCGATTGGAAGACGTTGTACAGGCTCAGGTAAACGCCCAAGGTCGCCGTGATGTAGTTGGTTTCTTCGCCGTCCTGAACGCGCTTCAGGTCATACAGGATGAAGGCGGAGAAGATGCCGATCGCCAGCACCGCAATCGTGATCATCAGTGCGCTGGACTGCAGGAAGATGTTTGCCACGCCGGCAACGAGCAGCATGATCGCGCCGATGAACAGCCACTTACCCATTGCCGTGAGGTCACGCTTGATGACCGACGACAGCGTCGCCATCCCCAGGAAAATCAATCCCGTGCCGGTGAAAGCGGTCATGATCAGGCCCGCGCCGTTGGACAGGCCCAGCACCGCGCCGATGAGCCGGGACAACATCAGCCCCATGAAGAAGGTGAACGCCAGCAGCACTGGCACGCCGGCGGCCGAGTTCTTCAACTTTTCAATCGCGAAGATGAAGCCGAAAGCGCCGACAAGGAAAATGATCGCGCTCATCCCCACACCCATGCCGCGCACGAGACCGGTGGAGACTCCCAGCCATGCACCCGCGACCGTGGGCACCATCGACAGGGCGAGCAGCCAATACGTATTGCGCAGAACGCGATTGCGTTGCTCAACTGAAACGCTGCCACTCAAGCGGTCAGCATAAGCAGTTTGCAGGCTTTGATCCATGGAACCTCCGGATTGTTGGCAACGGTCGTTCAGACCCCGAACGCAAATTCTAGTTCCCCTGGGCTGTTAACGGGGAGTCGGATTTATCCCGGTGGCATTCGGGCACGACTTGTGCACGGCTGGTTTTCGGAGTTCAAGACCGAAAGGTCGAGGAGTCAAGAGCCGCCGTCGCGGCGCTGGGCGTCTGACGCTTCACCGCCGGGCCCCTTCAGGGGCGTCGAATATACTCGGCCGGTTGACCCGCAACATTCCCTCGCCCAGCGAAACTCCTCGCAGTTTGCGGCTCGGAGACTCCCCCTAGGTTTCTTCCGTCAGTCTTTGCCTCGAGATGCAAAGCTGGGCATGCACACGAACGGAGAGCCCGGTGCCGCCGCAATTGCTGACCCCCCAACCGCAAGCGATTCTGGCGCTCGCCGACGGCACTGTATTTCAAGGAGTTTCGATCGGCGCTCCCGGGCGCTCCGTCGGCGAAGTCGTCTTCAACACGTCGATGACGGGCTACCAGGAGATCCTCACCGACCCCAGCTATTGCCGACAGATCGTCACGCTCACCTACCCGCACATCGGCAACTACGGGGTGAATGGCGACGACGTCGAATCTTCGGCGGTTCAGGCGGCAGGCCTGGTCATCAAGGAACTGCCGGTGAGGGAATCGAACTTTCGCAGCACGTCGTCGCTGGCGCGCTACCTTCAGGACACTGGCACGGTGGCGATTGCCGGCATCGATACGCGCCGGCTGACACGGCGCCTGCGCAGCGATGGCGCGCAAAACGGCTGCATTCTGGGTTTGCCCGGCTTGCAAGCGTGTCAGCCTGAGCACATCGACGAGGCGATCGCGCTTGCACGCAGCGCACCCAGCATGTCGGGGCTCGACCTTGCGCAGGTCGTCAGCTGCGCGAAACCGTTCGAGTGGCAACAATCGGTCTGGAACCTCGAGCAGGGTTATGCGCAGGCGACAGGTGCCGAGTTGCACGTGGTGGCCTACGACTTCGGCGCCAAGTACAACATCCTGCGCATGTTGGTCAGCCGCGGCTGCCGCGTCACCGTGGTGCCGGCCAAGACGCCAGCGCACGCGGCGCTCGCGCTGCGACCCGACGGCATTTTCCTCAGCAACGGCCCGGGCGATCCGCAGCCGTGCGCCTACGCAATCGAGGCGACACGCAGCCTGATCGACAGCGGTGTCCCCACATTCGGAATTTGCCTGGGCCACCAGATCATGGCGTTGGCCTCGGGCGCACGCACCTTCAAGATGAAGTTCGGGCATCACGGCGCAAATCACCCGGTAAAAGACCTGGATTCGGGCAAGGTTTGCATCACCAGCCAGAACCACGGCTTTGCCGTCGCCGCGGACTCGCTTCCGGCGACGCTGCGGCCCACGCATGTGTCGCTGTTCGACGGAACGCTGCAAGGCCTTGCGCGCACCGATAGACCGGCGCTCAGTTTTCAAGGCCACCCGGAAGCGTCTCCCGGTCCGCACGACATCGACTATCTGTTCGATCGATTTACTGCGTTGATGCGCACAGGAAGTTCAAGCGCCAAGGGGGGCCTCAATGCCTAAGCGCACCGACCTCCAATCGATCCTGATCATCGGTGCCGGCCCGATCATCATCGGCCAGGCCTGCGAGTTCGATTACTCCGGTGCCCAGGCGTGCAAGGCGCTGCGCGAAGAGGGCTACAAAGTCATTCTCGTGAACAGCAATCCGGCGACGATCATGACCGATCCGGACATGGCCGACGTGACCTACATCGAGCCGATCACCTGGCAAGTCATCGAGCGCATCATCGCCAAGGAGCGGCCCGACGCGTTGCTGCCCACCATGGGCGGTCAGACCGCGCTGAACTGCGCGCTGGACTTGTACCACCACGGCGTGCTCGCCAAGTACGGCGTCGAGATGATCGGTGCCAACGAGCGCGCCATCGAGAAAGCCGAAGACCGGCTCAAGTTCAAGGACGCGATGACGAGCATCGGCCTGGCGTCGGCGCGCAGCGGAATCGCCCACAACATGGTTGAGGCGCTGGCGGTGCAGCAGCAAATCCTCGGCCTGACCGGGGGCACCGGCTTCCCGATGGTGATTCGTCCGAGTTTCACCCTGGGCGGAACCGGCGGAGGAATCGCCTACAACCCCGAAGAGTTCGAAGAGATCTGCAAGCGCGGCCTGGACCTGTCGCCGACCCACGAGCTGCTCATCGAAGAGTCGCTCATCGGCTGGAAAGAATTCGAGATGGAAGTCGTGCGCGACAGCGCCGACAACTGCATCATCGTGTGTTCCATCGAGAACCTCGATCCGATGGGAATTCACACCGGCGACTCGATCACGGTGGCGCCGGCGCAGACACTGACCGACAAGGAATACCAGTTGATGCGCAACGCGTCGATCGCGATCCTGCGCGAAATCGGCGTCGACACGGGTGGCTCCAACGTGCAGTTCTCGATCAACCCGCGCGACGGGCGCATGGTCGTGATCGAGATGAACCCGCGCGTGTCGCGCTCCTCCGCGCTCGCGTCCAAGGCGACGGGTTTCCCTATCGCCAAAGTCGCTGCCAAGCTGGCGGTCGGCTACACGCTCGACGAGTTGAAGAACGACATCACGGGCGGCGCGACGCCGGCGAGTTTCGAGCCGAGCATCGATTACGTCGTGACGAAGATTCCGCGCTTTGCCTTCGAGAAGTTTCCCGCGGCCGACTCACGCCTGACGACGCAGATGAAGTCGGTCGGCGAAGTGATGGCGATCGGCCGGACCTTCCAGGAAAGCTTTCAGAAAGCGCTTCGCGGCCTGGAAACCGGCATCGACGGGCTCACCGAGCGAAGCAGCGACCGCGAGGAGATCGTCCAGGAGATCGGCGAAGCGGGCCCCGAGCGAATCTTGTACGTCGGCGACGCGTTTCGCATCGGCATGAGCCTGCAGGAAGTTTTCGAGGAAACGGCGATCGACCCGTGGTTTCTCGCGCAGATCGAACAACTGGTCCAGATCGAGGCGAAGCTCGTCGGTCGGAACAGCGACAGCCTGTCCAAACTCGAGTGGCGCTTTCTCAAGCAGAAGGGTTTTTCCGACAGGCGCCTGGCCAAGCTTCTTGCAAGCCACGAACACGACGTGCGGCAGCGCCGCCGCGCGCTGGGCGTGCGGCCTGTCTACAAGCGCGTCGACACCTGCGCCGCCGAATTCGCGACGCAGACCGCCTACATGTACTCGACCTACGACGAAGAGTGCGAAGCACAGCCCTCGACGCGCAAGAAAATCATGGTCCTGGGCGGCGGGCCGAACCGCATCGGGCAGGGCATCGAGTTCGACTATTGCTGCGTGCACGCTGCGCTGGCGCTGCGCGAAGACGGCTACGAGACCATCATGGTCAATTGCAACCCCGAAACCGTCTCGACCGACTACGACACGTCGGATCGGCTCTACTTCGAGCCGGTGACGCTGGAAGACGTTCTCGAAATCGTCGACAAGGAAAAGCCCGAAGGCGTGATCGTCCAGTACGGTGGCCAGACGCCGCTCAAGCTTGCGCTCGACCTGGAGCGCGCAGGCGTCCCCATCATCGGCACGTCGCCCGACAGCATAGATATCGCCGAAGACCGCGAGCGCTTTCAGCAACTGCTGCAGCGCCTGGGCTTGAAACAACCGCCGAACCGCACGGCGCGCACCGAAGAGCAGGCGCTGATCCTGGCCCAGGAAATCGGCTACCCGCTGGTGGTGCGGCCCAGCTACGTGCTTGGCGGGCGCGCCATGGAAATCGTGCACGGCGACAAGGACCTCGAGCGCTATATGCGGGAGGCGGTGCGCGTCTCGGAGAAGTCGCCTGTGTTGCTCGACCGTTTTCTCGACGATGCGATCGAAGTCGACGTCGACTGCATCAGCGACGGCGTCGACGTGATCATCGGCGGCATCATGGAACACGTCGAGCAGGCCGGGATTCACTCGGGTGACTCGGCGTGTTCATTGCCGCCGTATTCACTGTCCAAGGCGCTCCAGGATGAGATGCGGCGCCAGACGATGGCGATGGCGCGCGCCCTCAAGGTGATCGGGCTCATGAACGTGCAGTTCGCGGTGCAGGGTCAGGGTGCCGACGCGGTGGTCTACGTGCTGGAGGTGAACCCGCGCGCGTCGCGCACCGTCCCGTTTGTCTCCAAGGCCACCGGCCAACCGCTGGCAAAGATTGCGGCGCGCTGCATGGTGGGTCAGCGCCTGGCAACGCAGCGCCAGCGCGACGGCAAGCCGCCGCGCGAGGTGATCCCGCCGTATTTTTCGGTCAAAGAGGCGGTCTTTCCGTTCAACAAATTCCCGGGGGTGGACCCGATCCTCGGGCCGGAAATGCGCTCGACGGGTGAAGTGATGGGCACGGGACGCAGCTTTGGCGAGGCGATGCTCAAGAGCCAACTCGGTGCGGGGTCGCGCCTGCCGCTGAAGGGCACGGTCTGCATCACCGTGAAGAACAGCGACAAGGTGCGCGCCGTGAAGGTCGCTGCGGAGTTGCACCGCATGGGTTTCCTGCTGGTCGCGACCAAGGGCACGGCGGCGGCGATTGCGCAGGCCGGGGTTCCGGTTCGCGCAGTGAACAAGGTGAAGGATGGGCGCCCGCACATCGTCGACATGGTCAAGGCCGGCGAGATCCAACTCGTGTTCACGACGGTCGACGAAACGCGCACCGCGATCGCCGACTCGAGGCATATTCGCCAGGCGGCGCTCGCGCACCGCATCACCTACTACACGAGCATGGCGGGGTGCGAAGCCGCTGTGGAAGGCATGAAGCATCAAGTTGATCTGACGGTCGACTCCTTGCAGGAATTGCACGCCGAACTGACTTAAACTGCCGTCACTTGCCCGCCGCCGGATCGATCCGGCGGCGGACTTATTTTTGGCGCAGGAGTTTGCTGGACATGACGACGATTCCTCTGACCAAACGCGGCGCGGAAAAGCTCAAGGACGAGCTCGCGCACCTGAAGAACGTGGAACGCCACGCCGTCGTTCGAGCGATTTCGGAGGCGCGTGCGCAAGGCGATTTGTCGGAGAACGCGGAATACGACGCCGCCAAGGACAAACAAGGCTTTGTCGAGGGCCGGATCCGGGAAATCGAGGCCAAGCTCGCCGCCGCGCAAATCATCGACCCCGCCACGCTGGACGCTGCGGGGCGTGTTGTTTTCGGCTCGACGGTGGACCTGGAAGACGAAGACAGCGGTGCCAAGGTCACCTATCAAATCGTCGGCGACGACGAAGCTGACCTGAAACTGCGCCTGATTTCGATCAGCTCACCGATCGCGCGCGCGCTGATCGGCAAGGAAAGCGGCGACGTCGTCGAATTCCAGGCGCCCGGCGGAGCGCGCCACTACGAAATCGTCGCCGTGCGTTATGTCTGAGCGAGCTTCTTGACGCTCGTGGTGCGCGTGCGAACCCGCTTGACTTCACCGCCGGCGGCGATGCGCTGGTTGCCCATCAAGGTGACCGTCTTGATCTGCGGCCGGTGATTGCCGCTTTTCGAGAAGCGCACGATCTTCACCGACTTGATCCCGGGTTTGCGGCCCTCGGCGCGAACCGTTTCCTTGTCCGGCATCGGGCGCCAGAAGATCAACAGCTTGCCGATGTGCTGAATGGCTGCGGCGTTCAGATCGTCGGCGAGATGGGCGAACAAGGTGTTGCGTGCGTCGCGATCGTCGGAAAACACGCGCACCTTGACCAGGCCGTGGGCATTGAGCGCGAGATCGATTTCGCGGCGCACGGCTGGCGTCAATCCATCGGACCCGACGGCAACTACCGGATCGAGGTGATGCGCCTGGGCACGGTGCTCTTTGCGCTGAATGGGCGTGAGTGGGATGGCTGGCATCGGCCTATTATCGACTGGACATGACGACGCACAACCGAAGCAAGAAAGTGAACCGGGCGTGGCTGCACGATCACATCAACGATCCCTACGTCAAACAGGCGCAGAGAGAGGGGTACCGGTCGCGTGCGGCGTACAAGCTCAAGGAGATTGACGAGAGCTTGCGCCTGATCAAGCCGGGGCAGCTTGTCGTCGACCTGGGCTCCGCGCCCGGCGCGTGGTCGCAGTACGTGAGCCGCAAGTTCGGCGCCGCGCGCGCGAACGCCCCGGCGGGGCCGGGCGCAGCCGCGACGAGCCGCATCATTGCACTGGACATGTTGCCCATGGAGGCGGTTGAAGCCGTGCACTTCCACACCGGAGACTTCCGCGAGGCGAGTGTGTGCGACGAGCTCCGGACCCTGCTGGCCGGGCGTCGGATCGACGTGCTGCTGTCCGACATGGCCCCCAACCTGTCGGGCGTGGCCGAGGCCGACGGCGCACGCATGACCGATCTCGTGGAATTGGCGATCGCGTTCGCGCAGGAGCACCTGAGCCCGCAAGGGGCTTTGCTCTGCAAGGCTTTCCACGGAAGCGGCTACAGTCAGCTTGCGCAGGGTTTCAAGAACAGTTTCAAGACCTTCAAGGCCATTAAACCCAAAGCGTCACGGGACAAGTCGGCGGAAACTTACCTCGTGGGAATGGGTCTGAAGTCGCTTTCCAATGCCGCCAAATTGCGGACCTAAGGCCGGAAACAACGAGTGCGCACATCGCGAAGTGGTACCTCCGAGAGGGAGGGTCGCCCTTGTCTCTACTAAAATTGCCCGCATATTCGTTCGCGAGTGCCTGCGAGAACGGGGCCGCAAATTGCAATTACCCGTGTAAGGAGCCGAGTTGAACAACCAATGGTTCTCGAAAGTTGCCGTGTGGATGGTGATTGCCCTGGTGCTTTTCACTGTGTTCAAGCAGTTCGACCGGGGCATCGCGCAAGGCAGCCAAATCGGCTATTCCGACTTTCTGGAAGAGGTTCGCAGCAAGCGCATCCGCTCGGTCCAGTTGCAGGAAGGCGCCGGCGGCAGCACGGAGATTCGCGCGCGCACGAGTGACGACAAGGAATTGCGCACGACGGCCACTTACCTCGACCGGGGCTTGGTGGGTGACCTCATCAACAACGGCGTGAAGTTCGACGTCAAGCCGCGTGAGGAGCCGTCGTTCCTGCTCAGTTTGCTCGCGTCGTGGGGCCCGATCCTTCTGCTCATCGGCGTCTGGATTTATTTCATGCGCCAGATGCAGGGTGGAGGCAAGGGCGGGGCGTTCAGCTTCGGCAAGAGCAAGGCACGCATGTTGGATGAGGCGAACAACACGACCACGTTCGCCGACGTTGCCGGCTGCGATGAAGCCAAGGAGGAAGTCAAGGAACTCGTCGACTTCCTGAAAGACCCGCAAAAGTTCCAAAAGCTCGGCGGGCGTATTCCGCGCGGCGTTCTGCTCGTTGGCCCTCCGGGCACCGGCAAGACGCTGCTCGCCAAGGCGATCGCCGGCGAGGCGAAGGTTCCGTTTTTCTCGATTTCAGGATCCGACTTCGTTGAAATGTTCGTCGGCGTGGGCGCTGCGCGAGTTCGCGACATGTTCGAGCAGGCGAAGAAAAGCGCGCCGTGCATCATCTTCATCGATGAAATCGACGCCGTCGGCAGGCACCGCGGTGCGGGCCTGGGCGGTGGCAACGACGAACGCGAGCAGACGCTGAACCAGATGCTTGTCGAGATGGACGGCTTCGAGACCAACGTCGGCGTGATCGTCATGGCCGCGACGAACCGCCCTGACATTCTGGATCCTGCCCTGTTGCGCCCCGGGCGCTTCGACCGCCAGGTCTACGTGACCTTGCCCGATGTGCGCGGCCGCGAGCAGATCCTCAACGTGCACATGCGCAAGGTGCCGGTGGGGCAGGACATCCGCGCCGATATTCTGGCGCGGGGCACCCCTGGCTTTTCGGGCGCCGACTTGGCGAATTTGGTCAATGAAGCCGCGCTGTTCGCCGCACGGCGCAATGGCCGGGTCGTCGAAATGGTCGACTTCGAGAAGGCCAAAGACAAGATCATGATGGGGCCTGAGCGCAAGTCCATGGTCATGCCAGAAGAGGAACGCCGCAATACGGCGTACCACGAGTCCGGGCACGCGCTGGTGGCACGGCTCATGCCGAAAACCGACCCGGTGCACAAGGTGACGGTGATTCCGCGTGGGCGCGCTTTGGGCGTGACGATGCAGCTCCCCGAAGGTGACCGCTACAGCCTGGACAAGGAGCGCATGCTGAGCACGATTTCCGTGCTGTTTGGTGGGCGCATTGCCGAAGAAATCTTCATGCACCAAATGACGACCGGCGCAAGCAACGACTTCGAGCGCGCCACGCAAATCGCGCGTGACATGGTCACGCGCTATGGCATGAGTGACGAACTCGGGCCCATGGTCTACGCGGAAAACGAGGGCGAAGTGTTCCTTGGGCGCTCGGTGACGAAACAGGTCAACGTCTCCGAGCAGACGATGCAGAAAGTCGACGCCGTGATTCGCCGCATCATCGATGAGCAGTACGCGATCGCGCGCAAGCTCATCGAACAGAACCACGACAAGATGCACGAGATGGCGAAGGCCTTGCTCGAATGGGAAACGATAGACGCCGACCAGATTGACGACATCATGAACGGCAGGCCGCCGCGCCCGCCCAAGGACTGGACCACACCGGCGAGCAAGGGCCCTGCGGCCACGCCACCGGTCAGCCCGGGGAGCGCTCCGGCGGCTGCCTGAGGGCAGCCGCGACGGCTGTTCTTTCCCCTCAGCGGCAGCCGGCGGTTTCAAGAGCGTCGCGCGTCGTGATCTGGCAGACGTCGCGCTACCGGATCGACCTGACGCGCGTGCGCATCATGGGCGTCGTCAACATGACGCCCGATTCGTTCTTCGACGGCGGCCATCACGTGAGCGCCAGCGCTGCGATCGCGCACTGCGAGAAGCTCCTGCGCGACGGAGCCGACATTCTGGACATCGGTGGCGAGTCCAGTCGGCCCGGTGCCCAGCAGGTGAGCGCTCCGGAAGAACTCGAGCGGATTGTCCCCGTGCTCGAAGCGGCGTTGGCGATGGGATGCCCGGTGTCGGTCGACACTGCCAAACCCGAGGTGATGCGCACGGTGCTGCAGATGGGCGTCGACATCGTGAACGACATCAACGCCCTGCGCGCGCCCGGTGCGCTCGACGCCGTGGCAGCGCACGCGGCGTGCGGCGCGGTGCTCATGCACATGCGCGGCGAGCCGCAGACGATGCAATACGACGTGCGCTATACAGACGTCGTGATCGAAGTTCGAGACTTCCTTCGGGCACGCGCGGCAGCCCTGGTGAACGGCGGCGTCGCTGCCGATCGAATCGCTTTCGACCCCGGCATCGGTTTTGGAAAAAGCGTCGAGAACAATGTCGAATTGCTTTCGCGCCAGCGAGAACTCGCCGAGCTTGGGTTCCCCTTGCTCGTCGGCTGGTCGCGCAAGTCCACGCTCGGCGCGCTCACGGGCAGGTCGGTGGCGGACCGGCAGAGCGGCAGTGTGGCCGCCGCGCTGGCGAGCGTGCAAAACGGAGCGCGTGTGGTTCGTGTGCACGATGTCGCGGCAACCGCCGATGCGTTGGCCGTCTGGCGCGCGGCCGGGCTGTGTCAATGACAACAATCGCCGTCCTGGAGGATCTGTCGAAATGAGCAGAAAGTACTTTGGCACCGACGGCATTCGCGGCACCGTGGGCACTGCGCCGATCACGCCCGACTTCATGCTGCGTCTGGGGCACGCCGTCGGGCGCGTCCTGAAGCAGAGCGACACCCGGCCGACGGTCCTGATCGGTAAGGACACGCGCATTTCGGGCTACATGATCGAGTCTGCGCTGGAGGCCGGGTTTGCTTCTGCCGGCGTCGACGTCTTGCTCACCGGGCCGCTGCCCACGCCCGGGGTGGCGTATCTGACGCGGGCGCTGCGCCTGAGCTTGGGTGTGGTCATCAGCGCGTCGCACAACCCGTTCGGCGACAACGGCATCAAGTTTTTCTCGGCACGCGGCGAGAAGCTGCCCGACGCGTGGGAAGAGCGCGTCGAGGCGATGATCGAGCAGACTCCGCAATGGGTCACGTCTTCCGAACTGGGCAAGGCGCGCAAGCTCGAAGACGCACGCGGACGCTACATCGAGTTTTGCAAGGGCACATTCAGTTCCGAGTTGTCGCTCAAGGGCATGAAGATTGTTGTCGACGCGGCGCACGGCGCTGCATACAGCGTCGCGCCCGACGTCTTTCATGAACTCGGCGCCGAGGTTGTCGCGATCGGCTGCAGCCCGGACGGAACCAACATCAACGCCGGCTTCGGGGCCACCGCACCGGCCGCCTTGGTGTCGGCGGTCAAGGAGCATGCGGCCGACTACGGCGTCGCCCTGGACGGCGACGCGGACCGCCTCTTGATGGTCGACGCGGCGGGACGTCTCTACGACGGCGACGAACTCCTGTACCTGATGGTCACCGACAGGTTGGGGATCGGCCAAAAGGTTCCCGGGGTTGTCGGTACCTTGATGACGAACATGGCGGTGGAGCTCGCGCTGCGCGAGCGCCAGATCGACTTCGTTCGCGCGAAAGTGGGCGACCGATACATCCTCGAAGAGTTGTCGGCGCGTGGCTGGCAACTCGGCGGCGAAGGCTCCGGGCACCTGCTGGCCCTGGACAAGCACACGACGGGCGATGGCATCGTCAGCGCGCTGCTGATCCTGCAGGCGGTGCGCCGCAGCGGCCGCAGCATGGCGCAGTTGCTGGAGGGCATTTCGCTCTTCCCGCAATCGCTCATCAATGTGCGCCTCAAGCCGGGCGTCGATTGGCGAGCCAATGAGCGCCTCGCGACAGAGCAGGCCGCCGTCGTCACCGAATTGCTCGGCAAGGGCAGGGTGCTGATCCGGCCCTCAGGGACCGAGCCGCTGGTGCGCGTGATGGTGGAGGCGCAAGATGCGGCACTCGCGCAACGCTGCGCGCAGCGAATGGCCGATACGCTGGCTTGATCTGGCTGCGGCCACGGAGCTGCGGGGCCGCGGTCAACTCGCAGGACGGCGCCGATACACGGCAGTGAACTCCGAGTCGTCTTTGCTGCGCCGCTCGCGCGCCAACAACCACCATCCCGATCCTGCGGCGAACGCGCGTTCCCGGGTTTCGACCTGCAGCAAGAATTCGCAAGCCGAGTCTTGTGCAGGTGTTGCGGCGTCAACCCGAAATCCGCCGTGATGCTCGAGCGCGGCAATCTGCCCGCGCGGCATGCCGGGTGCGGCGATGCACGCGTCGCGCGGCACATGCTGGGCGATCCGCTGCACCAGGGGCTGAAAGCTCCTGGCGTGGTTCAGCGGCGGCAGCATGAGGGTCATCAGCAGCAACCAGCACAGGGCCACGCCGCCTGCGGGCAGGACCAGGCTCTTCCACAAGGGATGACGGCTGCGCCCTGAGCGCCAGCGAACCAACCACAGCCAGGCCATTGTCGCCACGCTGGCCATGATCAGCGGTGCCACGGCAAAAGAGGCGGTGAACCCCGGCACCAGTCGCGCAAGATTGGCTGCGGGCTTGGCAGGTACGCCGGTGTGCATGGCCAAATACATGACCCAGATGACGAGGGCGCCGATCGAGAAGAAGAACACCGAAAACCAGTCGATTGCCGCCGAGGCGCGCCGCTGCAGGGTGGGCAGAGCAAACGCTGCGAGCACGGCCAGCGCGGGCAAACCCAACATCAAGGCGCGATCGTTGCCACCCATGGCGATGCTGGTCAGGGCGCTCGCCAGAAGGCATCCAAGAGGCACGGCCATGTGGCGATTGAGCAGGCGGCGCCGCCATTGCCACAAGGTCCACAACGCGAGGGGCCAGGTCGGCCAGGTGAACCAGGCGAACAGGCGAATCAGGTTCCACACGTCGGAGACGGAAGCGTAGGACCCGAAGCGCCACGCCCACGCGCCCAGGCTGCTCGCGACGCCAAGCGAGAGGGCCATGCCGAGCAAGATCCATGGAATCAGGCTGCGTGCCGCGGCGTAGCTCGACTGCATCGAAATCGCGACGCCGACCGCACCGAGAATCAGACCCATCGCCGGTGCGCCACTCGCCGCGAGCGCGACGAGCGCAACCGGCATCGCCAGCCTCGCCTCGAGGGTTCGAAACGGGCTTGCGGCGAGCGCATAAAGGTACAAGGTCACTGCGGCAAGCTGAACGAGTTCCGGCGTGGTTTCGTGGCCGAACTGAAGCAAGCCCAAGGTCGCAATCAGGGCGAGCAGCGCGCCGTCGGCGATCGCGCGTGCATAGTCCACCGGGTGCGCTTCGCCGCCAAAGGCAAACGGCAGCGGCTGCGCCGCCTCGGTGCGCGCCAGGTGATACGTGGTGAGCCAGGTCAGGGTCAGCACCAAAGCCAGCAGCAAGATGAACGGCAGGCGCGCCGCCAGCGCCGGGTCGAGCCACGGAGCGAAGGCCTTGATGGATGCCGCGCCCAGCCAATAGGGCAACAACGCGGGGTCTGCCGGCAGTCCGCCCACCGTGGGCGCAAGCCAGGACGTTCGGCCTTGGGCGATGTTTGCCATGTGGCCGAACGCACTGACGTCGGCGCTCTTCCACGGATCTCGCCCGAACAGGCCCGGCAGCAGGTAAGCGGCGCACAAGAGCAGCAACGCAAGGCGCGGCAAGCGCTGTACGGCACGCTGCGTGACGAGTGCGGGATTGGGCGAGTTCAAGGTGATCGCTGGGTCGAGGGCCGGATCATGCCGCACCGGCGCACCGGAATGAAAAAGGCAGCCGAAGCTGCCTGTTCCGAACGAGCCGCGCTTGGGCTATTTTTTCGGGCCGATGCGGGTGAACTTGTTGCGGAATTTCTCGACTCGCCCACCGAGCGAATCGACGCTCTTTTGCGTGCCGGTATAAAACGGGTGCGATTCGCTCGTCGTTTCCAGCTTGTAGAGCGGCAACTCGCGACCGTCGTCCATCTTGATCGTCTCACGCGTCTGCGCGGTCGAGCGCGTCACGAACTTGAAGCCGTTCGACAAATCGACGAAACAGATCTCGCGATAGCCGGGGTGAATTCCTTCTTTCATGCCAGATTCCTTGGTGGTGCGATTGCGGCAGCCACTTCCCGAATTGAAAGCACTTGCCGGCCGCTGAGAGGCGGCGATTGTAGCGTGGTGCGCTGGTGCGCCCTCAGCTCATTCGCTCGAGTGGCGCATGGGCCAACGCCGGCCGTCAGTCGCCTTCCGGCGCATGACGCGCGGGCTCAGCCCAGTCGCTCCTATGGCGCCTGGGCCTTCGCCAGCCAACAGTCGCCTTCCGGCGCCTGTTGCGCGGGCTCAGCCGCCGCGGCGCATCATGTCGAAGAAGTCGAGGTTGTTCTTCGTCGCCTTCATCTTGTCCAGAATGAACTCCATCGCCTCGATCTCGTCCATGGCGTAGAGGAGTTTGCGCAAGATCCAGGTTTTTTGCAGGATCTCGGGCTTGAGCAACAGCTCTTCGCGGCGCGTCCCTGACTTGTTCAAAAGTATCGACGGGTAGACGCGTTTTTCCGACATGCGCCTGTCCAAGTGGATCTCGCAATTGCCCGTTCCCTTGAATTCCTCGTAGATCACTTCATCCATGCGGCTTCCCGTGTCCACGAGTGCCGTGCCGATGATCGTCAGCGAGCCACCTTCTTCGATGTTGCGCGCCGCGCCGAAGAAGCGTTTGGGCCGCTGCAAGGCGTTCGCGTCGACACCGCCGGTCAACACTTTTCCGGACGACGGCAACACGTTGTTGTAGGCGCGCGCCAGGCGGGTGATCGAGTCGAGCAGGATCACCACGTCTTTTTTCAGCTCGACCAGGCGCTTCGCGCGCTCGATCACCATTTCCGCGACTTGCACGTGGCGCGCCGCGGGTTCGTCGAAGGTGGAGCTGATGACTTCGCCGCGCACCGTGCGCTGCATTTCCGTCACTTCTTCCGGCCGTTCGTCGACCAGCAGGACGATCAGATAGACCTCGGGATAGTTGGCGATCAGCGCGTGTGCCAGGTTTTGCATCATCACGGTCTTGCCGCTCTTGGGCGCGGAGACCAGCAGCGCGCGCTGGCCCTTGCCGAGCGGCGCGATCAGGTCGACGATCCGGCTCGTGATGTTTTCGTCTGACTTGGTGTCGCGCTCGAGCTTGAACTGCTCCTTGGGAAACAGCGGCGTCAAGTTCTCGAACATGATCTTGTGCTTGCTCTCCTCGGGCGTCAGGTCGTTGACCTTGTCGACCTTGACCAGCGCAAAGTAGCGCTCGCCGTCCTTGGGGACGCGCACTTCGCCTTCGACGGCGTCCCCGGTATGCAGGTTGAAGCGGCGAATCTGGCTCGGGCTGAGGTAGATGTCGTCGGTGGACGCCATGTAGCTCGCGTCGGGGGAGCGCAGAAAGCCGAATCCGTCGGGCAGGACTTCGAGAACGCCGTCGCCGAACACCTGTTCGCCGCCCTTGGCGCGGCGTTTCATGATCGCAAACATGAGCTCCTGCTTGCGCATGCGAGCGACGTTTTCGATCTCCAGGGCCTCCCCCATCTTGATGAGCTCGGAGACGTGGAGGGCTTTGAGTTCTGACAGGTGCATGGGGTGGGGTGCGGTGAGAAATGACTCGACGGCCGCTCGATGTTGCGGCGGGAATCCCGACGGGCAGCGTTCAACAGGTCATCAAGACCCGATGGCGCTCGGCCGCGAAGCTGGGCCTGCGTGGGACGACTCGACCGACACTGCCGGTAACCCGGCCCTATGGCACTTGGGCGACGCAATCGTCGGCGAATTCTTTTTCGGGGCGTTCGGCCCGGCGGGAGGCAACCGGACCGCTTGACTATAGCCGCGGAATGGCGCCGATTATAGGCGCCCGTCGACGCTAGCCGTCAACTGCGATTTTGACCTTGGACCGGCGCACTGTGCGCAACCGCGTCAAGGTGCCCGTCGATGAATGCCAGCAACTGCGATTTCGAGAGGGCGCCGACCTTGGTGGCAGCCAGTTGCCCATCTTTGAAAAGCATCAGCGTCGGGATTCCTCGAATCCCGAACTTGGCCGGCACTTCGCGGTTCTCGTCGACGTTCATTTTCGTCACCTGAAGCCGCCCGTTGTAGTCTTTCGAGACTTCGTCGAGCAAGGGTGCAATCATCTTGCATGGACCGCACCATTCGGCCCAGTAGTCGACCAGCACGGGCTTGTCGGATTTCAGGACGTCGCTGTCGAACGACGCATCGGAGACGTGCTTGATCAGGTCGCTGCTCATGGGATCCTCGGGCTGGGGGAACCCTTGCGGGCTCCAGGGCACAATCATTCTGACATAAGCCATGCGCGTCGGCGCCGAGCCCCTCCTTCATTTCTCCTATGGCAGAAATAGCCTGGATCAGCCTGGACCGGGCAGACTCCCCTGCGGACGTGTGGCGCAGCGTCGCTGCACGCATCGCGGCATCGGCCGCTGACGCGAACCTGGCACTGCGCGACTGCGTTGTGCTCGTGCCATTCTCCCAATTGTTGCCCCTGGCGCACCGGGCATTTGCGTTGCTGGGGGGCTGGATGCCCAGGGTGGAGACGACAAGCACGCTGGCGCTGTCGCTGGGGCCGGCTCCCCGGCCCGGCCAGGGCGACTTGACGTTCCAGGTGGCGGTGGATTCGTTGAACGCCGAATCGATGCTGGCGCACCAGGCGTGGGGCCGCACGTGGGCACGGCGCGATCCGCCGGGCTTGCGGCGCGCCGCAGTGCATCTGGCCCAAACCGCAGCAGCATTGGCGCGCGCTGCGCATGCCCTGGAGCCGCACGCGCGCGGTGCCTACTTTGCGCGAGCCCGCGAACTTCTCGCGCCGACCGACGGCCTGGGCGCGCGCGAGCGCGCCCTTGCGCGGATCGCTCTCGAATGGGCGGCACTCGGCGACGCTCCCGCGACCGACCGGCTTTTTGCGCTGCGCCCCGCGGCGTGGTTTGCCGTCAGTGCCGGCGGCCGCGATGCCTTGACGCTCAACCTGCTCGGTGCGGCACCGCGCCAGACGCCATGCACGATCGTCGACCTTGACGCAGGCCTTGGCGAAACATGCGCTCTGCGGGCCCCGCTGCACGATCCTTCTCTCGTGGTCTGCGAGGACTTCGAAGACGAAGCCCAGTGCACCGCCGCGCAGGTATTGCACGACCTCGCGCACGGGCGCCGCCCGGTGGCGTTGATTTCGCAAGACCGGATTCTGGTGCGGCGCGTGCGCGCCTTGCTGGAACGCGAATCGGTCGCCATCCGCGACGAAACCGGCTGGAAGCTCGCGACGACGCGTGCTGCCGGGCACGTCATGGCTCTGCTGCGCGCGGCTCGGCCTGATGCGTCGACGGACGCGCTGTTCGACTGGCTCAAGGCCGGGCCGCGCTGGCACGCCGCCGTGGAACCCCTGGACGCGACGATTGCCGCGCTCGAAGACCACTGCCGCCGGTCGAACGTGTCGCGCTTCGCGTCGCTTTCGAGTCATTCGCTCGACCCACGCAGCGCCGCCCTGCTGCGCCGTGCCCTGGCGTGCCTGCGTGACTTCACGGGCAACGGCGCCAAGCCGCTGCGGCTCTGGGCGAACGCATTGGCCGCTGCCTTGATGGCTTGCGACGCGTGGGAGTCGCTGCGGCGCGACGACGCCGGTCGCCAGGTGCTGAGCGCACTGGGGCTGACGCTCGAAGGGGCAGGGAGCGGCGACACAAGCGCCGCTGAGCATGTGGTGCTCAACCTCGACGAGTTCACGCGCTGGGTCGACACGGCACTCGAGTCGGCCAACTTCCTGCCGCAGTCGAACGGGGAAAGTACGCAAGCCTCGATCGATGTGGTGATCGCGCCGCTCGCCCAAACGATTGCTCGGCCCTTTGGCGCGGTCGTGTTTCCGGGGGGCGACCACACACGATTGGGCGCCGCGCACCCGGTTCATCCCTTGCTGAGCGACGCCGAAGCTGTGGCGCTGGGATTGCCCGGCACGGCGCAGCGCCGCAATTTAGAGCGCCAGGGCTTCGCGCACCTGCTGCACGGCACCGCGGTGACGTATCTGCGGCGCCGGCACGCTGCAGAGCAGCTCCTGGCGAACAGCCCTTTCATCGAACAGCTCGCCAACGCGCTGCACGACGTTGGGCGCGGCTTCGCGCCCTGGGCCGACCCGCGAAGAGGCATAGTTGTCGAACCCCGGCCGGTCGAGCGCAGCGGCCCGGCGGTCGCGGGCATGCTCCCGCAGCGCCTGTCGGCGAGCGCCTTCGAGGCCTTGCGCGAATGCCCGTACCGATTCTTTGCCAAGGTTGTGCTTCGCCTGCGCGAGCCTGACGAGCTCGAGCGGGACATTGAAAAGCGCGACTATGGGACCTGGCTGCACGCCGTGCTGCACCGTTTTCACCTGGACCGGGGGCAGCCTGCAGAGTCTGCCGTTGAAGTGCAGCGCCTCACGGCACTTGCACGCGCCTGCCAGCTCGACTTTGGCCTGGACGACGCCGAGTTCCTGCCTTTCGCTGCGTCGTTCAAGGCCCTGGCGCCGCGCTACATCGAGTGGCTGCACGAGCGCGACCGTGAAGGCCAGCGTTGGCGGGTTGGCGAGTACGCCGTGTCGCGCCAGCTCGACGAGACGGAGGGTATCGAGCTCGAGGGCCACATCGACCGAATCGACACGATCGTCGACGGCGTGCGCGCGAGGGCCGTGTTGATCGACTACAAGACGGGCAGCGTCGAGGCCTTGAAGCGCAAAGTGCGCGAGCCGCTGGAAGACACGCAACTCGCTTTCTACGCGGCACTGTTGCCGCCGGCCTCGCTCGAGTTCGCGCGCCCCTTGCGCGCCATTTACCTGGCGCTGGACAGTCGCAAGCGCATCGAGGTCATCGAGCACCCCGGCGTCGAAGGGTCGGCGCAAACCTTGGTCGAAGGGCTCGCGTCGGAGCTTCGACGCATGCGCGATGGGCACGTTTTGCTTCCGTTAGGGGAGGGCGACACCTGCGAGTATTGCGAGGCACGGGGCCTGTGCCGGCGCGACCATTGGGCCGAACCCGCGACCGACTCCCGATGACCCGCCCCGCCTACCGCATCGACGGGCGCGAGGTCCATCGCGACGAGTTCTACCGCCACGCCTGCGACCCCCAACGCAGCGTGCTTGTCGAGGCGTGCGCGGGTGCGGGCAAGACCTGGATGCTGGTCTCTCGCATCTTGCGCGCACTGCTCGAAGGCGCGCGGCCTCACGAAATTCTGGCGATCACCTTCACGCGCAAGGCGGCCGGGGAAATGCAGGAGCGCCTGAACCAGTGGCTGCGCGAGTTTGCCGACCCGCAAATGCCGCCGGACCGGAAAATTGCCGAACTGATGGCGCGCGGCGTTGCGGCGCACAGTGCCGCGCAACTCGCACCGCAACTGGCCCAGCTGAACGCGAAGTTGCTCGACGAAGCGCGTGCCGTCCAGATTCAGACCTTTCATGCGTGGTTCGCGCAACTGCTGCGGTCCTCGCCCAGCGAACTGCTCGACGAGATCGGTCTGCGGTCCGACATGGAATTGATCGAAAGAATCGACGACCACCAAGCTGCGGTCTGGCGGCGCTTTCATGGGGCGGTGCGGCGTGACCGCGCGTGCCTGCAGGATTTCGATGAACTCTGCGCCCAGCGCGGCCGCGCGCGGCTGCGCACATGGCTCGAAGCGACGCTGGAGCGGCGCGTCGAAATCGAGCGTGCCGATCGCGCCGGTGTGCTCGAGGCCAGCGTCGCTCCACCCTGGGTCGTCTGGCCGGAACTGCAAGTCGACGAGGATCCCGCGCAGACCCTGCTTGGGCCACACTGGCGCGTCGCGCTGCGCGACCTGGCCGGTCAACTCGGGCAGGGCCGCGTCCGGGCCAACAGCGCTGCACAGCGTTTGACGCTTGCGCTGGCGCTGGAGGAGGACGAAGGACGCGGCGTCTTCGACGCCGCGTGGAACGCCTTGTTCACCGCGAATGGCACGCCGCGCAAGGACTTGGGCCAGGTGCCGGGGCTCGTTGACGTGCAGGTGCGCCTCGAACGCGCCGCGGCGCAGTTGAATCAATACGACGCGCGGCGCGAACACCTGGCGATGGTGCGGCTGTCGCGGCTGCTGTTGGCCGAGTACGCCGCGTATAAGCGCGAGCAGGGTTTGGCCGACATGTCCGACCTCGAGACCTGTGCGTCGAGCCTGCTTCGCGACGGCGCCCTCACGGGTTGGATCCAGGAACGTTTGGACGCGCGCTACCGGCACGTGCTGATCGACGAGTTTCAAGACACGAGCCCGCTGCAATGGCACGCCTTGCGCGCCTGGCTGGAGGGTTACGTGGGTGCCGGCGGTGGCGCAAGTGGCCAGCGCCCGCCTTCGGTGTTTGTCGTCGGGGATCCAAAGCAAAGCATCTATCGCTTCCGGCGCGCCGAGCCGCGAGTTTTCGAGGCGGTACGCACTTTCGTGCGCGACGCGCTCGGGGGCGTGATTCTCGAATGCGACCATACGCGGCGCAACGCGCCTGAAATCGTCGCGCCGCTCAATGCCATCTTCGCGCGCGCCAGCGAACTCGGCGAGTTCGGCGCGTACCGCCGGCACACCACTGAAGTCGCGCCGAGGGCCCACGCCGGGATTCTGGCTTTGCCTGCGGTCGTGCGGCCGCGGGCGCGCGGCGCAACGGCGCCGGGGGCAGGGGCAGCGTGGCGTGACAGCCTTTGCACACCGCGCCACAGCGTGGAAGAAGTGCTGCGCGAAGAAGAAGCGCGACACGTCGGCCGGGCTGTCCAGGAACTGATTCGGCGCCACGGCGTCCAGCCGCGCGAGATCATGGTGCTTTGCCGCAAGCGCCAGTCGCTGCGTCTGGCGGCACAGGCGCTGCGCGAAGTCCATGTGCCGTTCGTCGCCGTCGAAGATCATGCCCTGCTCGACGCGCCCGAAGTGCGCGATCTGGTCGCCGTGCTCGACGCCCTGGTGTCGACGTCGCACAACCTGTCGCTCGCGCAGGCGCTGCGCTGCCCCCTGTTCGGCGCAAGCGACGCCGACCTGATGGCCCTAGCGCAACGTTCCAGCGGTCACGGGTCCTGGTGGACGGCGCTGCTGCAAGAGCCTCCAGCGAGTGCGGCGTTGCGCCGCGCCGCCGAACTGCTGCGCGGCTGGCACGCTGACGCCACGCGCTTGCCGCCGCATGACCTGCTCGACCGGATCGTGCATCAAGGCGAATACCGCGAAAGAGTCGCCGCTGCGGTCCCTGCCGATCAATGCCCGGCGGCGCTGCAAGCGATCGACGCCTTGCTCGAGCAGGCGCTGACCTTGGAAGGCGCGAGATACGCCACGCCCTACAACTTCGTGCGCGCGCTGAAGCGACGCAGCATCCGCGTCACCGCGCCGGCGCGCGCCGACGCCGTGCAGCTCCTCACCGTGCACGGCGCCAAGGGATTGGAAGCACGTGTTGTCTTGCTCATGGACGCGCAGCCTGAGGCGGCGTCTTCTCGCGGGCCCAGCGTGCTGGTGGACTGGCCGGTCGATGCGGATGCGCCGCTTTGCTGCGCGTTCCTGTATTCGGAAGCGCGCTGCCCCGAATCGTTGCGCGACCTGCTGAGCGCTGAAGTGGTGGCGCGCGATCGCGAAGAGCTGAATGGCCTTTACGTCGCCATGACGCGGGCCAAAGAGCGCCTGATCGTGAGCGCCACCGAACCCCATCGGCAGGCGCCCGGCGTCTCGTGGTGGCAAAGGGTCGAATCGCACGCCGTCGCGTGGGCAATCGAAGAAGCGGAAGGGGAGTCGCCGATGCCAGCGTCGAACCTGCTCCGGCTGAAGGGGCTGCCCCCACTCGGGCGCGAGCGCCTCAAAGAACTCGCGCTGCCGACGACAGCGTCGGCAGAGGAACCCGGCGCCATGCAGCGCCGCCTGGGCCGCGCCGTGCATCGCTTCCTCGAATGGGCGACGCCGAAGCGTGACACCGCTGATGGCTTGCCGGAACTCGCCAGCGCCGCAGCGCGCGAATTCGACGCCTCCGCGGACGAGGTGCTGAATGTGGGTCGCGCCATCCTGCAAAGCGTCGACTGCGCGCGATTTTTCGATTCCGCGCAGTTGCGCTGGGCCGGCAACGAGGTCCCGGTGAGCGACGGCGACGAACTGCTGAGAATCGATCGCCTGGTCTTGTTCGAAGCCGTGGGTGACAAGGTGTGGTGGGTGTTGGACTACAAACTCTCCCACCAGCCGGAAGAGTTGCCTGCATACCGCGATCAATTGCTGCGCTATCGCAACGCGGTGGCCCGGCTCGAGCCACATGGCGCCGTGCGCTGCGCATTCCTCACGGGCCGCGGACAAGTCATCGAGATGCGCTGATCGACCACGCAGGCGCTGCGCGCGTGGGGTCGAAATGCGTCGCAAACCGGGTGCTGATCGGTGCTTCGCGGGCCGGCTCGAAGCCGTCCAATGGGGAAGGTTCACGACTTCGAGCCATGGATTCCTCCGCCCCTTCAGCCAGCAAGCCCGCGACGCCGCGCCAATTCGGCCGCTTCGAACTGCGCCAATTACTCGGCAAGAGCGTCGCCACGATGGCCTGGCTGGCGTTTGACCCGCGAACTCGCGGCGAGGTGATGCTCGTCATGCCGCGTCGGCCTCCAGTCGGCCCGAGCTCGATTGCGAAGTGGCAAGCCGGCATGCAGCGCGGCGCGCGCCTGAACCACCCCAACCTCGCGCCGCTGCTGGACATCGGCGTTCAGGAGCAATGGCCTTTTGCCGTCGTGGATCGACGCATCGGCGTGACCTTGGGCGAGTGGATGGCGGAACACCCTGAACCCGTGCTGGCTGACACGGTGAATCTGCTGATTTCGGCACTGCAGGGCCTGGCCTACGCCCACGACGCGGGAACCGGCCATCAGGACGTTCAACTGCACTCGGTGCTCGTCAACGACGACGGCGAAGCGGTCTGGATGGCATTGGGTGCGGCCGGCGACTCGATGACGCAAGCGCCGGTGCCGCGCGGCGGCGGCGCAGAACAGAGCAGCCCTGCGGCGTTGCAGCAGATTCATCGCCAACGTGGCGAGGCGCAGCGCGACCTGCTGGGCTGCGGCCTGCTGATGCACCGCTTGCTTGCAGGTGCGCTGGCTTTGGACGAGCCCGACTTCAACCTTGCGCTTGCCCGACTCGCCCCCACAGGCCGTGAAATTCTGCGCCTTCCCTATCAAACGCCTCAGGCGATCCCCGACGCGCTGCGCGCCATCGCGAATCGATGCACCGCGCATCTGGAGCGGCACCGCTACCGCAGCGCACGCACGCTGCTGCGTGCGCTCGAAGGTTGGCGCCAGGCGCAAGCGCTGGAGTCTGGGGGGCCGTTGGCGCTGTTGATGGACCGCCTGCAAAGCGTCGGTCATCTGCCCGCGCAACCGGGCCTGGCCGCCAGAGTCACGGGAATCACGAGCGTCGAAGGTCAGCACGCTGAAGAGATTGCCGAGCAGGTCTTGCAAGACATCGCTCTGAGCCTGGAGCTGGTGCGCTCTTCGAACTCGGTTCAGGTGCGTGGCTCGATGGAGGCCGGCGGCGGCCCCATCCTGGCGATTCGCCGCAGCATTGCCTTGTTGGGTGTGGATGGGGTGCGCCGTGCGGCCAATTCGCTGCGCCTGTGGCCCGGGCCGCTGCGTCCGGAGCAGGCCGAGGTGATGCAGCGCCTGTTCGACCGGGTTCGCCTCGCGGGTTACGCAGGTCAGGCCCTTCGGCCCGCAGGGTACGACGCCGAAGTCGTGTTCCTGATCGTCGTGCTGCAAAACCTGGGGCGCTTGCTGGTCCATTACCACTTCCCCGAAGAAGCCGAACAAATCGAACAGTTGATGCAGCCCGGCGTGGCCGCCACCACGACTGGCGGTGCCGAGCCCGTTCCGCTTCCCGGGATGGCGGAAAACGTCGCGGCAAACGCTGTGCTCGGCGTGGATTTCGATGCCCTGCGAAGCGCCGTCGTCAGGCACTGGGGGCTCGGTGAAGACGTCGTCAAGATGATTCGCCCGCTGTCCCTGGACAAGGGCGTGCGCGCGGCGAACAGCGACGTCGACACGCTGCGCGCCACGGCGAGCGCGGCGAGCGAACTGGCGCAGGCGAGCGATCTCGAACCACCGCAACGCCGCTCCGCGGCGCTGTCGCACATCGCCGCGCGCTATTCGCGGGTGCTGAAGATCAGCGTGAAAGATCTGCGCGCGACTTTGCAGAACGCGAGCTGGGCGGTGCAGTCCGGAGGTTCGGTCGCGCCGACGAATCACACGCCGGACACGACGATGCACGCCGACTTGCTCGACGGCGGCAGCGCACCGTCCGAGACGGCTCGGCCATGACGGCACCGACCCCAGGCACCGATTTCGCCGAGCTGACGGCGCGCGACTCGCGTTGCGGGTGACGAGCCTGACCCCGGCACTGGTCACAACGGTTAGGGCTGCTTCGTTCCCGACCTGACCCGGTTGGCCGCGCTTCCATGCGGGGAGGCCCGTCGGGGCGCATTGTAGGTCAGGGGTCTAGCGCAACTGCAGCGCGTCGCCGGCGAACTCGATTCCCAGCGGCTCGATCGTGAGGCGTTTCGCGCCATCGATCACCTCGCCGGCGATCCACGCCGGCACGCCCGCAGCCTGCGCCACGGCCACCGTCTGCAGCGCGACATCGGCGGCGACGAACAGGGCAAAGCCTGCCCCCATGTTGAACGTGCTGTAAGCCTGGCGCGCGTCGTGCCCGGCGTGGTGCTGGATGAACTGCAAGACTTCCGGCACCGGCGGCAGGGTGTGGATTCGGTAGCCCAGCTGCGCCGGATGACGCAGCAACTTGCGCCAGCCGTGGCCGGTGATGTTTGCGCAGTAGTGCGGCGTGATGCCGGCGGCAAACAACGCTTCGGTGACGGGCGAATAGAGCAGGGTCGGCGCGAGCAAGGCATCGCCGTAGCTCACGCCCGACGCCAAGCGCGTCAGGTAGCCCTGCGGCAGGCGTTCCACGAGTTTGCGCGCCAGGCTCAGGCCGTTCGCGTGGATGCCGCTGGAGCCGAGCAGCACGATGGCGTCGCCCGGGGCGAGCGCGTCGCCCAGCGACAGGCGTTGCTTCGGATTCACGATGCCCGTGCACGACGCCGCGAGGTCGATGCGCCCGTCTTGCACGATCCCGGCGAGCGCCGGCGTTTCGCCACCCCCCCACGCGACGCCGCAGACGTCGCACGCGCGCTTCCAGCCTTCGACGAGCGCGGCGCTGCGGCCCACGTCGTCGAACCAGGCCGAGCCGCCCGCGGCCCAGTAGGCCTGCACGATGAGTGGCGTCGCGCCGACGGTGATCAAGTCGTTCACCGCCATCGCAATCGTGTCCTGGGCGATTCCGGCGTAGTAGTTCTTCCCGGTCAGCGTATGCATCTCGTCGGCAACCAGCGCTTTGGAGCCCAGGCACTCGACGATGCTGGCGATACAAAATGGCCCGACGTCCACGACATACGCCGATTCGCCGCGCGACGCAGCGATTTCACTGAACCCATGCCCCGCGAGGTGGCGCGCGGTACTCGCCGCGGCGCGTTGCGCGGCCACTTTCAGCGGGTCGATGCTGTCGTAGCGAACGCCCGAGTCTTCGTAGCTGAGCGTGCCGCCGGGGTTCGGCGAAACGGCGGATTGTGGGGGGGCGCTGGGCATGAACGGTGGGCGCGATCGGCCGGAGGTGAGGCGCGTCGATTATCCGGCAGCGCTCCGCCGCCGCCTGAGGCTGCAACCCTCACTCGTAGAATGCCGCCATGTCCTCACCCGTGCTCGCACGCAAGTACCGGCCTCGCGATTTTGATGCGCTGGTCGGCCAGGAGCATGTGGTTCAGGCGCTGTCCAACGCGCTCAAGCAACGCCGCCTGCACCACGCCTATCTCTTCACCGGCACGCGCGGCGTGGGCAAGACGACGGTCTCGCGAATCCTTGCGAAGTCGCTGAATTGCATCGGTGCGGACGGCGCCGGCGACGTGACGGCCAAGCCTTGCGGCGTTTGCTCAGCGTGCACCGACATCGACGCCGGGCGCTTTGTCGACTATGTGGAACTCGACGCCGCGTCGAACCGCGGTGTCGACGAAATCGGCCAGTTGCTCGCGCAAGCGGTCTACAAACCTGTGCTCGGGCGCTTCAAGGTCTACATGATCGACGAAGTGCACATGCTGTCGAACACCGCGTTCAACGCGATGCTCAAGACGCTCGAAGAGCCTCCTGACTATCTGAAGTTTGTGCTGGCGACGACGGACCCGCAAAAAGTGCCTGCGACGGTGTTGTCGCGCTGCCTGCAATTCAATTTGCGACCGATGGCGCCGCAGACGATTCTGCAGCACCTTGGCCACGTGCTGAGCGAAGAAAAAATCGAATCGGAGCCAGGCGCGCTGCGCCTGGTCGCGCGTGCCGCGCGTGGTTCGATGCGCGACGCGCTGTCGCTCACCGACCAGGCGATCGCCTTTGGCGCAGGGCGCCTGGGCGAAGAGGACGTGCGGCGCATGCTCGGCGCGGTGGATCGCGGCCACGCCGTGCGCATCGTGCAGGCGGTTGCCGCGCGTGATGGTGCGGCGCTGGTGCGCAACGTCGACGCGCTGCGCAGCCTCGGCCTGTCGGGCAGCGGCACGCTCGACGAGCTGTGCGAGCTGCTGCAAAAAATGGCGGTAGCGCAGGCGGTTCCGGACGCGCCCGACGGCGACGAGCCCGGCGCCGCCGACGTGCGGCGCCTCGCCGACTTGTTGCCCTCCGATGAGACGCAGCTGTTCTACAGCATCGTCTTGCACGGTCGCGCCGACCTCGCCGTCGCGCCCGATGAGTACAGCGGCCTGGTGATGGTGCTGCTCAGGATGCTCGCGTTCGCTCCGCCCGGCGACGCGCCGCTCAAGCGTGAGCCGCGAGCGCAAGACGAATCCACGTCGGTCGCCGCGGCGCCGCCCGCCAGCGCGGCCCGCGAAGCGGCGCTGGCGGCGGGGGGCACCGCGTCGGCAACGCTGCGGATTCCCGCCCGGCCGCAAGCGCCTGCGGAGCGTGCCGTGGGCACACCAGCGGCCAGCCCCGTGGCGGCGCCCGAGACGGCAGTGATTTCACCTGCGTATGGCGAGCGCTGGAACGCGCTCGTGCACCAGATGGTCGATGCGGGAGCGATTGGTGCCCTGGTGCGCGAACTGGCGATGCAGGCGCAATGCGTTTTCATCGACGAGGCCGCCCAGCCTGCACTGTTTCGCCTGCGCGTCGAGCGCGAGAACTTGCGCGCTGCGGCGCAAGTCGAGAAACTGCAAACCGCGCTGGGCGAATGCCTGCACGTTGTGGTGCACGTCGACGCGTTACCCGGCATTGCCGCAGATTCGCCGGCGCGCCGCGAACAGGCCGAGCGCGACCGGCTGCAAGCACAGGCCGAACAAGTGATTCACGACGATCCGGTCGTGCGTTTGCTGCTGAGCCAATACAAAGGTGCGCGAATCGTCCCCGGATCGATCAAACCCCATTGAACATTGCCAAGACCCAAGGAGCATGAACATGATGAAAGGCCAACTCGCCGGGCTGATGAAGCAGGCCCAGTCGATGCAGGAGAACCTCAAGCGCGCCCAGGACGAGCTCGCCACCATCGAGGTCGAAGGTCAGTCAGGCGCCGGTCTCGTCAAGGTGACGATGACGTGCAAGCACGATGTGAAACGCATCGTCATCGACCCGAGCCTGCTCGGCGACGACAAGGACATGCTCGAAGACCTGGTCGCGGCGGCATTCAACGACGGCGTGCGCCGCGCCGAAGCCGTGAGCCAGGAGAAGATGGGCAAGCTCACGGCGGGCATGCCCATGCCTCCCGGAATGAAGTTCCCGTTCTGAACTCGGGCACCGCAGCAGCGACTCGTGCGCGAATCGTCTCTCGAAGGCCTGATCGAGGCGTTGAAGCGTTTGCCCGGCGTGGGCGTGAAGTCGGCGCAGCGCATGGCGTTTCACCTGCTGCAGCACGACCGCGAAGGCGCGCGGCGCATCGCCTCGACGCTGGAGTCCGCCTTGGCCCATGTGCGCCACTGCGAGCGCTGCCGCACCCTCACCGAATCGACGCTGTGTGCGCTCTGCGCGGACAGCGGGCGCGATGCGCAGCAGCTGTGCGTCGTCGAGACGCCTGCGGATCAGGCCGCGCTGGAGCGCAGCGGCAGCTACCGCGGCCACTATTTCGTCTTGATGGGCCGCATCAGCCCGCTCGACGGCGTGGGCGCGGGAGACATCGGCGCCCTGCAACTGTTCGAGCGTGCCACCGACGGCGTGGTGCAGGAGGTCATCATCGCGACCAACTTCACCGCCGAAGGTGAAGCGACGGCGCATGTGCTCAGCGAAGCGCTGAAGGCGCGCGGCCTGCGCGTCACGCGGCTGGCGCGCGGCGTGCCCATCGGCAGCGAACTCGAGTACGTCGACTTGGGGACTATCGCTCACGCCTTGGTCGACCGGCGCTGAGCGCGGCCTGCCTCAGCGGCAGGCGCCGCGGCGCGCTCAACGCTTGGCGAGTTGGCTGCGCATCGGGCGCGCTGCTGATTTCACTGCCGAAGCGGTCTTGACGGTGCGCACCTGTTGCGCCGGCTTGACCTTCGAACCGGCATGCGGCCGCGAGCTCTTCGCCGCGACGAACACCGTCACCCGTTGGCCCGGGCGGAACCCCGTACCGACCTCGACCAGATTCCATTGCGCGACGCTTTCCTGCGTCACGCCATAGCGCCGCGCCACGCTCCCCACACTCTCGCGACGTCCGGCGCGCAACACGACGCGGCGCAATTGCGTGCCGTCGGGCGAGAGCGTGATCGTGCCGTTGTCGGCCAGGTCCTCGGAGACGTCTTCGCCGTCGGCCTTGTCGCGCGGGACGAGCAGTGTCGAGCCGGCCTTGATCAGCATGTGCTGCGGAATCCGGTTCAGCTCGCGCAACTGCGACTCCTCCATGCCGACCTGGCGCGCGGCGTCGGCGGGCTTGAGCGTCTTGGGCGCGACCCACGCTGTCCAGCTCGCCAGTCGGCCGGTGTATTCGGGAAGCTCTTGAACGAAGCGATTCGCGTTGTCGTAGGGCAAGAGCACTTGCGGCGTTCCCGCAGCCAGGATCACCGGCTTGTTCATTTGCGGGTTCAAGGCGCGAAAGTCTTCCACGCTCAATCCGGCCAGGCGTGCCGCGACGTCGACGTCGATGTCGCGGTCAATGGGCACGCTCAGAAAGTACGGGTGGTTTTCCAACTCCGGCAAGACCAGCCCGAAGACCTCGGGCCGGGCAATGAGGTTCTTCACCGCTTGCAACTTGGGCACATAGTGGCGTGTCTCATTGGGCATCTTGAGGCTCGAATAGTCGGTGGGCTTGCGCGCCGCCCGATTCTTCGCAATCGCACGCCCCACGCTGCCTTCGCCCCAGTTGTAGGCTGCCAGGGCGAGGTGCCAGTCGCCGAACATGCCGTAGAGTTTTTCCAGATAGTCCAGCGCTGCGCGAGTCGACGCGAGCACGTCGCGCCGGTCGTCACGGAAGACGTTTTGCTTGAGCGCGAAGACTTTGCCGGTGGCCGGCATGAATTGCCACATTCCCGAGGCGCGTGCCGACGACATGGCCTCAGGGTTGAAGGCGCTTTCGATGAACGGGAGCAAGGCCAATTCGGTCGGCAGGCCGCGCCGCTCGACTTCTTGAACGATGTGAAACAGGTAGCGCGCGCCACGCTCCGTCATGCGCTGGACGTAATCAGGCCGGCTCGCGTACCACTGCTCCTGGGCGCGAACGAACTTGTCGTCCAGGTCCGGCAGGGCGAAGCCCTGGCGCAGGCGCGTCCACAGATCGATTCTTTCGTCGTGACCGTTCGGGTCGATTCGCACCTCGGGCTGCAGAGGGTCGATCAGCACCGGCACGGCGGGATCGGCGGGCGCCTCGGGCAGCGCTGTCGGGGTCTCGACGGTCGCAGGCTCGGGCGCTGTGGCGGCAGGCGCGTCACCGGGCTGGCCGGCAGCTGGCGCAAGCGGTGCTGGGTGGGTTGCGTCGCGTGCCTCGATTGCATTCGCCTGCGACTCGGCACTTGCCGGCGCCGCGGACCCTGCAGCGACGCCTGCTGCGCTGGGCGCCGCACCGTCGGGCGGCGCAAGGACCGAGGCGCACGCGCCAAGTGCCAAGCAGAGAACGCCCATCGAGGCGATTTGCCACGCCTTCGCGTGGCCGGGCGCCTGCGGCCGCCTGAACCCGGCACTCACCGGCATGCTGCGCTGGGCGTTGCCCGACTGACAGCGCGGGCCCGAGCCGAAGCTCGGCAGGCTCCTAGAATCCGCGAATTCAAGATTCCGTGAACGAACGAGGACAGTGCGTGCAAATGGGTGAGCATGAGTGACGGCATTATAGGTTTGGCCCGCTGGCTGGAGACCCCCTCCGGGCGTTACCTACTCGACTGGGAACAACGATATCTCGATCAGGTGGTGGCCGATCTGTTCGGATTTCACGCTCTGCAGTTGGGCTTGAACCAGATCGACGCGCTGCGTGCGAATCGAATGCCGCATCGATGGATTGCCACCGAATCGCTCGCGGGCGGCGAGAGCTTTGCCGCCGTGTCCTTGCATTGCAGCTTCGATGCCTTGCCTTTCGACAGCCAAAGCCTCGACCTGGTGGTGCTGCCGCACGGCCTGGAGGTGACCAGCGACCCGCACCTGGCGCTGCGCGAGGTCGAGCGTGTGCTCGTTCCGGAAGGGCGCGTCGTGATCGTCGGCTTCAACCCGGCGAGCCTGTGGGGCTTGCGCCAGCGTCTGGGCGGTTTGCGCAGGCGCGTCTTGCCGCGCACCGCCGGCCCCTTGTTCATGCCCACCGAAGGTGAGTTCTTCGGCTACCGGCGCCTGCGCGATTGGCTGCGCCTGCTCAGCTTCGAAGTCGAGGCCGGCCGCTTCGGCTGCTACTTGCCGCCGCTCGTCTCGCAGAAGTGGCTGTCACGATTCGCCTGGATGGAGCGAGTCGGCGAACGCTGGTGGCCGGTGTTCGGCGCCGTGTACTGCGTGGTCGCCGTCAAGCGCGTGCGCGGCATGCGGCTCGTCGGCCTGGCGCGCACGATGCGCCGCCTCAGCCAAACACCGGCGGCGATCGCCGTGAATCATCAAGGGTTCGACGCCGAGGTCGCGAGTCGACGCGAATCCAAACTCCAGGGACGTCATGAATGAACCGACAGACAAGTGGTTGGCCTACACCGACGGTGCGTGCGCGCCCAGCAATCCAGGGCCCGCGAGTTGGGGCGCGGTTCTGCTCGGGCCCGCCGGACACGGCGCCAGCGAGCACTACGGGTTCATCGGTCCCGGGACCAATCAGATTGCCGAATTGACCGCAGCGATCGAAGGCCTGGCTCGGGTTCCGGAGGGCGCGACTGTCGAATTGGTGAGCGACAGCCAATACGTGTTGAAAGGCCTGTCGGAATGGCGCAGGGGCTGGGAACGCAAGGGCTTCAGGAATTCGAAAGGCGACCCGGTGGCCAACCTGGCACTGTGGAAACGCCTGTTCGCCATCGCCGATGCGCGCGCCGTCACGACGCGCTGGGTGCGCGGTCACAACGGCGACAAATTCAACGAACGCGCCGACGCCTTGGCCAATCTGGCGCTTCAGGTCAAGGCAAACCACGACTCGGTGGCACCCGAGTAGACCGCGCACCCGGGATGCGGGATTGTCCGGAACGGGCCGCGCAGCGACGATAGCTTCCATACGCCGACCAACCCCCGGGGCATCGCATGGAAGATCAAAACCCACCCGACTTCAACCTGCCTCGATCCGATTCCGGCGACGCGACTGCGGCTGCCTGGCAGGACCTTTTGGCTGAACTGACGGAACTGCACGCCAGGTTGGAATACTTGCGGCTGCTGTTGAAGATGGGCGTGCGCGGCTTTTGATTCGCCGCGCCGGCCCGGTCCCGCGCGTCGGGTCAGTGGCCGCCGAGTGGGCAGGGGTACGCGAAACCGCTAGAGTCCGGACTGGCGTTCGAACTTGAAGCGATGAAATCCCTGCACACCTTGGTTTCTATTGTCGGTATCGGCCTTGCTGGCGGTATCGCGTATTGGGCGCAGCAGCACCCCAGCGGCGCAGCAGCTGCCGTGTCGGCCTTGCCGGCGCTTGGCGCGACGTCCCCGCAGGAGCCTCGACGTGGCGCGCCTGCGACCTCGGATGCTCCCACCAGCGTCGAAGTCGGCAGAGTCGAAGTCATGAGCCTGCAAGACGAAACCCAGGCAGTGGGCAGCTTGCGTTCGCGCCAGGGTGTGATCTTGCGGCCGGAAGTCGGTGGCCGGATCGCCAAGCTCGGTTTTGTCGACGGCCACCGCGTGACCCAGGGTCAGTTGCTCGTGCAACTCGACGATACGCTGCAGCAGGCGCAACTGCTGCAAGCCAAGGCGCAGGCGAGCATTGCGCGAACCAACCTGCAGCGCAACCGCGAACTCGTCGCGCAAAATTTCGTCAGTCAAAGTGCCGCCGATCAAACCGCCGCGGCGCTCGAGGTCGCCGAGGCGCAGGTGGCCGTGGCCCAGGCGCAATTGATGCGCATGGCGATCGTCGCGCCGTTTGACGGCGTCACCGGAATCCGCTCAGTCAATATCGGCGACTACGTGAAGGACGGTGCCGACCTCGTGAGCGTCGAAGACGTGAGCGCGATGACGGTGGACTTTCGCCTGCCCGAAGCCGTCGTGTCGCGCCTGCGCTTGAACCAGGCGGTCGATGTGAGTCTGGATGGCCTGCCGGGTCGCAAATTCAAGGCGCGCGTCGAGGCCATCGACTCGCAGCTCGACGCGAATGGCCGATCCCTGCTGGTGCGGGCGCGCATGGACAATTCGAGCGGCGTGTTGCGCTCGGGAATGTTTGCGCGCGCGCGCATCGTGTTCGAGGACCGGCCGCGCGCGCTGGTCGTTCCCGAAGAGGCGCTGGTGCCGCTGGGCACGAAGCAGTACTTGATCAAGGTGATAGACGGCGCGGGCGGCAAGGTCTCGCGGCGCATCGAGGCGCGCCTGGGGCTGCGCGTGCCGGGCAAGGTCGAAATCCTCGAAGGTGTCGGCGCCGGCGACATCGTCGTCACGGCGGGTCAGGCGCGCCTGATGCGAGGCGACGGCGTGGCACTGCGAGTTGTCGAGGTCGGCGAGCCTCAGGCGGGCCGGGCCGCCAGCGTGACGGGCGCGCGACCCGCAGGCGCCGCGGCGTCCGCGCCGCAAGCCGCACGTGCCGCCTCGGCGGTGTGATCGAACCGCACAGGCGCACACGATGAAGCTCTCGGACACCTCAATTCGCCGGCCGGTGTTTGCCACCGTGATGTCGCTCCTGCTCGTGCTGGTGGGCGCGGTGACGTTCTCCCGCCTGGAGTTGCGCGAGTACCCGCGCATCGACGAGCCGGTCGTCAACGTCAGCACGCGCCTGGCCGGGGCTTCGTCGGAGGTCGTCGAGTCGCAGGTGACGAAGCCGCTCGAAGACTCGATTTCCGGCATCGAGGGCGTGGACATCGTGACGTCGGTGTCGCGCTCCGAGGAAAGCCAGATCACGGTGCGCTTCAAGCTGAGCAAGAACCCGGAAGCCGGTGCCGCCGACGTGCGCGACCGGGTGGCGCGGGTGCGCGCAAAGCTCCCCGACACGGTTGACGAACCGGTGGTCGCCAAAGTCGAGGCCGATGCGACCCCGACGATCTGGATCTCGTTCAGCAGCGACACCCGGTCCCCGCTGGAGCTGACCGATCTGCTCGAACGCGTGGTTCGGCCGCGCCTGCAAACCGTGTCAGGCGTGGCCGACGTGTGGATTCGCGGCGACCGCAGGTTCTCGATGCGCATTTGGGTCGACCCGGACAAGCTCGCCGGATACCGCCTCACCGTGCAAGACGTGGAAGACGCGCTGCGCCGGCAGAACCTGGAGGTTCCGGCCGGGCGCATCGAGAGCGTGCAGCGCGAATTCAGCGTCACCGCGCAAACCGACCTCAGCACCGCCAGCCAGTTCGCCGACGTCGCCTTGCGCACCGTGAACGGCTACACGGTGCGGCTTCGCGACGTCGCGCGCGTCGAGCAGGCCAGCGCCAACGAGCGCTCGAGCGTGCGCCTGAACGGTGTGCCGGCGGTGTCGATTGGCGTGATTCGCCAGGCGACGGCGAATCCGCTCGAAGTGTCGGCCGGCGTGCGCGACGTGCTGCCGCGCATCCAGCAAGACTTGCCCTCCGGCGTGCTCGTGCACGTGGCGAACGACAACTCGGTGTTCATCGATCGTTCGATCAAATCGGTGTACCGCACGATTGCCGAAGCCGTGCTGCTCGTGGCACTCGTGATCTTCTTCTTCCTGCGCACGCTGCGGGCCTCGCTGATCCCGCTCGTGACGATTCCCGTGAGCCTGATCGGCGTGTTCGGCATCATGGCGCTGGCCGGGTTCACGATCAATACCTTGACGCTGCTCGCCTTGGTGCTCGCCATCGGCCTGGTCGTTGACGACGCGATCGTGATGCTGGAGAACATCTTCCGCCACATCGAAGAAGGCTTGAATCCGTTCCAGGCGGCGCTGCGCGGGGCGAAAGAAGTCGGCTTTGCGATCATGGCGATGACGTTGACGCTCACCGCCGTGTACGCGCCGCTGGCATTCGCCCCCGGGCGCACCGGGCGCCTGTTCACCGAATTTGCGTTGACGCTGGCGGGTGCGGTGCTCGTCTCCGGTTTCGTCGCGCTGACCCTGACGCCGATGATGTGCAGCAAGCTCTTGCGGCACAACCCGAGCCCGAATTTTTTCGACCGCGGCATGGAACGGATTCTGGTCGCGCTGGCGCGCGGTTATGAGATCGTGTTGCGTTGGGTCTTGGGCCAGCGCTGGATCGTCGTGCTCGTGATGGTGGGTGCGGCGTCGGGAAGCTGGTGGTTGTTCAGCACCGCCAAGAGCGAGTTGTCGCCGCTCGAAGACCGGGGCGTGATCCTGGCGACGATCAACGCGCCCGATGGCGCGACGATGGCCTACACCGAGCGCTACATGCTCGCGGTCGAGCGCATCGGCATGTCGTACGCCGAGTTCGACCGGGTTTTCGTCGTCACGGGCAATCCGACCGTGTCGCAGGGCATCAGCTTCTTGCGCGCGGTCGACTGGTCGCAGCGCAAGAAAACGACGCTGGAATTGGCGCGCGAGCTTCAGCCCAAATTTGCCGCGTTGCCCGGGGTGACCGCGTTTCCCGTCACGCCGCCTTCGCTCGGCCAGGGGTTTCGCGAACGCTCCATCAATTTCGTCATCGTCACGTCCAATTCGTACGCCGAGTTGGCCGCGATGTCGCAGCAAATGCTCGCCGAAATGGCGCGCAACCCGGGCATTGTTCAACCCGACAGCGACTTGCGCCTGAACAAACCCGAACTGTTCATCAAGGTCGATCGCGACCGCGCGCACGATGCGGGCGTGGCCGTCGATCAGGTGGCGCGGGCGATCGAAACCATGCTCGGCGGACGCAACGTGACGCGCTACAAACGCGGCTCCGAGCAATACGACGTGATCGTGCAGACCCAGGCGAGCGGCCGCACGACGCCGGAACACATCGACAAACTCTTTGTGCGCGGCCAGAAGAACGGCGTCGAGGCGATGATTCCGCTGTCCTCGCTCGTCACCGTCAAGGAATCGGTGAGCCCGAGGGAGCTGAATCACTTCAATCAACGCCGCTCGGTGTCGATCACGGCCAACCTCGCGCCCGGCTATTCGCTGGGCGAAGCTCTGCAATTCATGGAGGCGAGCGCGGAGAAAGTGCTCAAGCCCGGTTACGCGACCGAGTTGAACGGTGTCTCGCGCGAATTCAAGTCCTCCAGCGGTGCCTTGGGCTTGGTGTTCGTGCTCGCGCTGCTGTTCATCTTTCTGGTGCTGTCGGCGCAGTTCGAGAGTTTTGTCGACCCGTTTGTCATCATGTTCAGCGTGCCGCTGTCGATGGTGGGGGCGCTTGCCGCGCTGCACTTGTCAGGTGGAACCTTGAACGTGTATTCGCAGATCGGCTTGATCACGCTCGTGGGCTTGATCACGAAACACGGCATCCTGATCGTCGAGTTCTCGAATCAGCTGCGTCAGCAGGGCCGGGCGATGCGCGAAGCGGTCGTGGAAGCGGCGACGATGCGGCTGCGCCCCATCCTCATGACCACCGGCGCGATGGTGCTTGGCGCGGTGCCGCTGGCGCTGGCCAGCGGGGCGGGGGCGGAGAGCCGGCGCCAGATCGGTTGGGTCATCGTCGGCGGCATGACGGTGGGGACCTTGCTGACGATCTTCGTCGTTCCGACGATCTACACCTTGTTTGCTCGCCGCGACGTCCCCGGCGCGAACACAACCCTGATGCAGGAACCGGTACCGACTTGATCCGCAGGCAGACTCGGCGTGGCGCCGAGTCGCGCCGCCCTCAGACCAGCTCGCGCTCGACTTCCATCAGCTTGTAGCGCGCCAGCGCCAGGTTCGTGCGCTGCCGGTCGAGCAGCACGAAGAGGAACAAGTCGGGGTAGTGCGACAGCTGGCGCATCACCTGGTGGCGCGAGCCGGCGCTCGTCATGACTTCTTCCACGGGGTCGGTGATGCCCATGTTGCGCGCTGCCGCCTTGTGGGCTTTCAGCGCCTGGGTGCATGCCGCAGCAGCGATGTCCAGGTCCAGGCCTTCTTCGTCGGGCATATCGCGCGCCAGAATCAGGCCGTTGCTCGCATCGACGATGGCGCAGCCGAGCATGCCGTCGAGTGTGGCCATCTCAGCGAGTTGGCGCTTCGCGTACGCGTGATCGAGCATGTTGCGCGGAACACGCGCTTCGGCAGCGGCCGGCCGGACCAGCGCGGGCATGGGTGACGCCGCGGCACTGAGGGGCCGGGCGGCGGGTCGCGCGGTGCCGGTGTCGGGTGCCGTGATGTCGGTCACTTCGACGGCGAATTCGGCAGCCTCGCTGATCGAGGGTTCCCAACCGGGCTGCGACTTCAAATGGTTCCAGCTCCCGAGCATCGCATTCCACACCGAGGACGCGCTCGTCAGCGATTCGTTGAGCACGTGAACCTGCAGCATCGGCGGCCAAGCCATGGAATTGACCTTGTTTGCGATCCACACCGCGCTCGGCGGCAGCATGAACAGCAGATGCGGGCAACGCCACGTCGACTGGGCGCATGCCTCGTTGAGCCACTTCAACAGGCTGTCGATGGTGTGCGGCTCCATCGGGCCGATGATCACCGTCGTCATCTGGCTGCGTTCCATCAGCGCCAGCGGAATGTCGGCGTTCTCCGCGCCCGGGGCGCGCACGTCGGCGTGGTAGATCTTGAGTGCGTCCTCGGCGCGACGCACCAGCGCCGTCCGCTCGATCATCGCCAGCGTGCGCAGGGTCGATTGCTCGCGCAAGTGCAGGCGCTCGACGGGTTGCCCGCCCGCGTCGGACACGGCCTTGATGACCGAGGTGGCCCAGACGCGCACCGGGTCGAGCAGCGTGATGAGGTGACTCGCCGTGTCGAGGTCGGCGCGCGTGGCCTTGAAATGCTCGCGGATCGCCTGCGCCGGCGAGCCCGTCACCATCAGGTCGTGCACGTGGCGATCGACGATTTGCCCTTGGGAGGTGAGCTCCTTGGCGACGCTCTCGAGGATGGCCGTGGCGGCAAAACCCTGGTCGGGCTCACCGTCGGCGCGGCGCTTTTTCGCACCCGGGTCGGTACCGATGCCAAGATCGCCGAACAACGATTGCAGCATGTGAATTTCCAGTCCCTGCGCGAGATTCCCCGCAATTATTCGTCAGCGCTCGATTGGCGCGCCCTTCAAGTGTATGCAATTCCTGCGCGTCCGGAGGAGCGGATTCCCCAATGCACGCCCGTTCACACCCGCTTCACGTCGCCCCGGGCGTGGACTGCCCGGGGCCCTCTGGGGGTTCGCGGGCTGACAGGCCATGCTTGTCAATCCGGTAGCGCAAGGTATCGCGGGTTACGCCGAGCAAGCGAGCGGCGCGAGACACGTTCCAGCCGGTTCGGTCCAGCGCCTGGACCAAAGCAGCCCGCTCGACTTCGACCAGCGTGGCCGGCGAGCTTGGAGCCGCCTGCGACGCGGGCCCGGGCGCGGACGCCGCCGGCGTGGCGCGCACGGCCTGCGGCAGCGCCATGTGCTGGGCATCGATGACTGCGCCCACGCCGAGCAACACCGCCTGCTCGAGCACGTTGCGCAATTCGCGCACGTTGCCCGGCCAGGGATGCGCCATCAGGGCCTTTTCGGCCTCGACGGTCAGCGCGGGTGGCGACTTGCCATACCGCACGGCATGCGAGCGCAAAAAGTGGCGCGCCAGCGTCAGGATGTCGCCGCCGCGTTCGCGCAGCGCCGGCAGGTGCAGTTGCACGACGCAAAGCCGGTAGTAAAGATCGGCGCGAAAGCGCCCCTCGCGCACGAGTTCTTCCAGCGGCCGGTGCGTTGCGGCGACGATGCGCACATCCACGCTCTGTTCGCGAACGCTGCCCAGCCGCCGGATCACCTTTTCTTCGAGGAGTTTGAGCAACTTGGATTGCAGCGCGATGTCCATGTCGCCGATCTCGTCGAGGAACAAGGTGCCGCCCTCGGCAGTTTCGACCAGGCCGACCTTTTTTTCGCGGGCATCGGTGAAGGCGCCTCGCTCATGGCCGAACAATTCGGATTCGAGCAACTGCGCGGGAATGGCGGCGCAGTTCAGCTCGACAAAGGGTTTGTCGCGGCGTGCGCCACCGGAGTGCAAGGCGCGCGCCACGACCTCCTTGCCGCTGCCGGTTTCGCCCAGCACCAGCACTGCGGGTGCGCCCGACTCGCTCATCTGCAATTCGGCCTGGCGCAACTGCGCCATGCGCTGCTTCAACGCCAACATCGGCGCCGAATCGCCGATCAGCTCGTCGATTCCGGTGCTCTGCGCGTCGCGCCGCTTGTAGTAGTCCAGAGCCAGGTCCTGGCGGGTTTGTCCAAAGGCCTTTTCGAGCACAAGGCGCAACTTGCTCAAAGCCACCGGTTTGGTGAGGAAGTCGTGTGCACCGGCGCGCATCGCCTGCACGGCCATCTCGACGTTGCCGTGGCCCGTCATCATGACCACGGGAATCCCGGGATCGGCGTCGCGGATGCGCGCCAGAGCAGTCATGCCGTCCAGCCCAGGCAAATTGAAGTCCAGCACGATGGCATCGGGGCGGGTTTCTTCCATCGCCAAAAAGCCTTCCTCGGCACTTGCGGCGAGGTGCACTTCAAAGCCACTTCGCTCGAGATAGATGGCGATGTTCTTCGCCAGAACGCTTTCGTCTTCGATCACCAGAACGTGTTTGGCCACAGGTCGCCTCCGGTCAAGCCACGCGCAAACTGATGCGGACGACGGTGCCACGGCCCTTTGCGCTTTCGATCTTCATGCGGCCGCCGAAGCGCTCGACGACGCGCCGCGCCAGCGACAGGCCGACGCCCATGCCGTTGGGCTTGCTGGTGTAAAAGGGTTTCCCGGCGCGCGCCAGCTCGAGCTCCGTCATTCCGGCTCCGCGGTCTTCGACACTGATCGTGACGGTCGAGGCGTCGTCGTCGCGTCGCCCGTGGATCTCGACCGTGCCGCCGGACTCTGAGGCCTCCAGCGCGTTGGCGAGCAGGCTGCGCAAGACCTGGCCGAACAGCATCGAGTCGCCGCGCACCGCGGGCAGGCTTTCGGTCGAGGCGCAGGTCAGGGCGATGCCACGCCGCTGCGCCTCGCGATCGAAATCGAGCACGCAGCGTTGCAGCAAGGGCTGCAAGAGCACGGGCGTTTCCGCCTCGGCAATCGGCCGGGTGTATGACAGGAGATCGTTCACCCAGACTTCGAGCCGATCGGACTGGGCGACGATGTCGCGCGCCGCTTCCTGGATTTCCTTGTCGTTGCTCAGCGGAATCAGCTCGGCGCAGCTGCGGATCGACGCGAGCGGATTGCGAATCCCGTGCGCGACCGCAGAACTCATCTCGCCGATCACAGCGAGGGTTTCGTTCTCCACGATCTGGCGTTGCTGCGCTTGGATCACCCGATCGGCGCGCAGGACCAGGCCGAACAGCGCGAGGAACAGCGTCGCGCCACTCAGGCCGGCGCCGATCGCGACGTAGGTGCGAAGCAGCCGGATCGAGGTGAGCAGGGCACGCGGGTTCTTGTAGAACTCGATGACGCCCAAGACGCGTTGAGTGTCCGGGTCGTGCACCGGAATGTAGATTTCGACGAAGGCATCTTCCAGCTGCGCCCGACCCTGGTGTTCGCCTTTGCCGTGTTCGACGCGCTCGTCGGAATCGAATTCGACGACGGCATTGCCCGCCAGGGCACGGTCCAGTTCTTTGTTCGGCCCGAATTCGCGGCCGATGAGCTGGATGTCGCTCGACCAGATGACGCTGCGCTTCATGCCGTAGACGTTGGCGCGCATGACATTGGGCATGGCGGCGATGTGCCGGAACGCCTCTTCGGTTTCAGCGCGGATACCCGCCGACGGATCGAGCAGGTAGGCGTGCAACGACTTTTCCACGCGGAACAGGCTGTGCACGAATTCCTTGGTCAGGACCGCTTCTTGCAAAAGCAGGCGGTCGGTCATGAACCAACTGAGCAGCGTTCCTGCCGTGCCCGAGATCGCTGTGATCGTGAGCAGTGAGACGAGCGCGAACCAGCGCCGCAGGTTGAATTTTGGGTGACCGATTGCCGAGCGAGGGTTGTTCAAGGGACGCCTTTCGGTCCGGGTATGAAAGCAGGTAAGCCGCAAATTGTGGGGCTTTTCACGGATCGACTGGGGGTATACCCCCAAGTTTGGGTCTCAGCGTTCGGGTTGTGAGCGGCGTGGAATTTCACACACTGCAGGGGAAAGTTGAATTCCAGTCGGGTGACGAGGGAGTGGCACGGGAAGTGCATGTATCTACGAAACTGTGCAATACGCACATAACAACGATATCGCGGGCCAAGGCTACCGGAATCAAGAGTCCGGAGTTCCAAGTCTGCGGGGAAACAGGGACTGGACCACCGACATGCTGCACGAAACCCAAATGACCCAAGCGCCCCGATTCCTTGCCACGAGCCCCGCGGTCACAACAACGCGTCGAAGAGAGACCGACGCGGCAGAGTCCGACGCCTGCGGATGTGGTCAGGGCTCGACGCCACCCGACGACGCCGTCCTGGTGGCGGGCTGCCTGCGTGGTGAGGCGAAGAGCTGGGAGGCGCTCGTGAAGCGCTATCAGCGCCTGGTGTTCACCATCGTGCGCCGCATGCGCATGGACGAGCACATGGCGGCCGATGTCTTCCAGACTGTGTTCTCGCGCTTGTTCACGCATTTGCCGCGTATCGCGGACCCCACCCGGCTTCAGGCCTGGATCGTGACAACGGCCAAGCGTGAGGCGCTGCTTCAGCTTCGACACGGCGAGCGCACGGTTTCGATGACCGACCTCGGCGAGCCCGGCGAAGGCGGTCGGGAATGGGACATGGCCGACGGCGCCCCGATTGCCGAAGAGGCCCTGGACCACATCCAGCAAGTCGAGCGCGTGCGCCGCGGTCTGGACCAGCTCGACCCACGTTGCCGCAGCCTCATGGAAATGCTCTTTTGCGACGAGGACGTACGCATTGGCTACGGGGACGTGGCGGACAAACTCAACATGGCGATCGGCAGCATTGGCCCCACGCGGGCGCGCTGCCTGGACAAACTTCGCAAATTTCTCGACTAGCTGTATCAACGGGAGCAAGAGCGTCTCTGTCCAAACATCGTCCACCCCCGCAGCCTCGATGCCATGAAGACGCTCAGTTCCCTGTCAGACGCAGAGCTCACGGATCTGGCCCACGAGGCGAGGCGGCTCGAGGACGCGCCCCAAGGCTGGGTCGACGCTGCCGTCTCCCTGTGGAAAGTCGCACCGCGGGCGGCACCGGCAACGCCCAAGCTGTGGACCCGGATCGCCGCTGCGCTGAGTTTCGACAGCTGGGCCACGCCGCAGCTGGCGCTCGGCATGCGCTCGACGGCGGTGGACAACCGCCACCTGCTCTACAGCGCCGAAGGGCGCGACATCGATTTGCGCATCACGCACGGCGTCGATCGCTTTTCCCTGACCGGGCAAGTTCTTGGGCCCGACGAATCCGGCGAGGTGTTGCTTTCGCGCCAGAGCGACGCGGCGGGTTCGTCGCTGTTGATGTCGGCGCAGCTCGATTCGCTCGGCGAGTTTCGGCTCGACGGCGTGAACCAGGGCACCTACCAGCTGACTTTGCGCATGGGTGTGGAAGAAATCGTGTTGCCCACAATTGTGATTGGCCGGGTGCCAAGCTGATGGCATAGGGCGCATGCACGTTTCCGAAAATCGCGAGGCGGCTGGCGAACTCGCTCGGCGCATGGTCGACCGCGGGGAGCGGCCACCGTCCGGGCTGGACAGCGAAGGCTGGCGCGCGCTCGCCTGGACGCTCAAGGACCTGTGCTACAGCGCATGGAACAGTGAGCCCAAGCGCGCCACGCTGGCCGCCGAGGCGTTGCGCGATTTGTGCTTTGGCGATGCCAGATTCAGCCCGCTGGGGGAAGCCCCGGGTCTGGCTCACATCAGCCCCGGGGTGGCTGCGGAAATCCAGGCGCTCGCCGCGTGGACCGCAGGCATCGCCCAGCTCACGCGCGGCGAAATGCTCGCTGCAACCAGGAGCTTCGACAGTGCCGCGAGCGCATTCACGCAGTTGGGGCAGGCGCAGCACGCGACGCAAACCCAGGTGCCGAAAATCATGGCGTTGTCCTACCTCGGGCAACAGGATCAGGCGGTCGCGTGCGCGGAGCAGACCCGGCAGGAGTTTGTTGCGCAAGGCGACGTTCGCTCCGCCAGCAAGGTCTGCCTCAACCTCGGGAGCCTGCACCTGGCGCGGGATGCGTACGACCAGGCAGCGAAACACTACCGCGAAGCCGCTGTGCTGTTCGCCCGGGTCGCCGATCACGAGCATTCGATCATGGCCGACATCGGCCTGGCCGACACGCTCACCTCGATGGGCGACTTCGACGAGGCGCTGCTGATCTACGCGAGAGCCCGCATGCGTGTGGCCACGCACGGCTTCCCGGTGCTGCGCGCCATGGTCGACGAGTCGTCGGCCCTGCTGCACCTTGCGCGCGGCGAATACCGTGAAGCGCTCGCCGGTCTGGAGCAATCCCGGCGCGGCTACGAGCTCCTGGGAATGCCGCAGCGCCAGGCGATCGCGGAAATGCAACTTGCCGACGCTTATCTCGAGCTGCGCCTGCTGCCCGAGGCGCTTGCGCTCTATGAGCTGGCGATCACGCGCTTTGAAGCCCTGGACGCCCCCGACGAACTGGCCCAGGCGCTGGCGCAGCACGGACGCACGCAGGCGCTGCTGGCGCGCCCGGAACGCGCTGCCCAGTCGTTGCGCCGCGCCGCGGCGCTGTTTCACCTGCACGACACGCCGGTGGGCGAAGCGGCGGTCGCGCTGACGCGCGCCGAACTTGCATTGGCCGAAGGTGACGCCGACGCCGCCCTGGAATTCGCACGCTCGGCAGCAAGCTGTTTCGAGAATGCGGGCATCGTGCAGCGCCAGGCGCGCGCCGACGTCTTGTGCGCGCGCGCGCTGTTGCAGAGGGGCCAGAGCGAAGCCGCTGCCACACTGTTCGACGCCGGCGTGCAGCGCGCCCAAAGCCTCGGCCTGCTGACGCTTCACGTGCAGTGTTTGACGGGGCGCGGCCAGGCCCGGCTCGCGCAGGGCGAAACGGCGCTCGCACGCGCCGACTTCGAATCGGCGATCGCCGTGTTCGAAGAACAACGGCGGGTCCTGCCCGGCGACGAATTCCAACGCGCCTTTCTCACCGACCACTTGCTGCCGTACCAGGAACTGCTGCGCATGGCGCTGGATGCGTACGCGCAAAGCGGCAGCCACAGCGACGCGCGCACGGTGCTGGAGCGGCAAGAACGGTATCGGGCGCGCGCCCTGGGCGAACGCATCGCGCAGCCGGGCAGCGAAAGCGCCGACGATCCCGCCTCCAAGGCCCAGCGCACCCGCCTGAACTGGCTCTACCGCCGCGTGCAGCGCCTGCAGGACGACGGCGAGCCGGTGGGCGGACTGGTCGACGAAGTGCGCCGCACCGAACTCGAATTGCTGGAGCGAGCACGCCGAGTGCGCTTGGTCGGCGGCAACTCCGGGCACCGTGCTGAAACCGACCCTGCTTTCGACTGCCGAGCCCTGTGCAAGGTGATGCGCGAACACGAAGCCTTGGTCGAATACGGAGTGCTCGACGACGAACTGTTCGCCGCCATCGTCACGCGGGAGGGCGTGAGCGTGCGGCGCCACCTGGCGCACTGGCCTGAAGTCGCGCAGGCCGTGCGCTCGGCGCGTTTCCAGATCGAAAGCCTGCGCAGCGGCGAGGCCCGAGTCACCAAGCACCTGGACACCTTGACTTCGCGCGCGCAATTGCGGCTGCAGCGTGTCCACGAACTCATCTGGGCCCCCTTGGCGGGCACGTTGGCGCAAGCCCGGCGCGTGCTCGTCGTCCCTCACGGGTCGCTCGGCTCGCTGCCTTTTGCTGCGCTGCTCGGCGCGCAAGGCGCAGCGCCCAGCGAGATCGAGCTGGCGGTGGTTCCGAGCGCGCGTGTCGCCTTGCACGGCCTGCGCTGCCAGCCCAAAGCGGCACGCACCGCACTGATCTTCGGCGAGTCGTCGCGGCTGAAGCACGCCGCAGCCGAGGCGCAGTTCGTCGCCGCCATGTTTCCGAGTGCGCGAACCCTCATCGACCAAGAAGCCACCCTGCACAACTTGCGCACCTTGGCGCCGCATGCCGACGTCATCCACTTTGCGTGCCACGCCCAGTTCCGCGCCGACAACCCGATGTTCTCGGCGCTGCACTTGCACGACGGCGCGCTGACTGTCGAAGCCGCCGAATCCTTGGGCCTGGCGCAAAGCACCGTCGTATTGAGCGCCTGCGAGACCGCCTTGGCCGATCACGGCACCGGCGACGAAATGGTCGGCCTGGTGCGCGCGTTCCTGGTGGCCGGTGCGGCGCGCGTCGTCGCCAGCCTGTGGCCGGTGGACGACCAGATCACGTCGCAATTCATGGCTTGTTTCTACGCCGCGCTGGCCAGGGACAGGCCCGCGGCTGCGGCGCTGCGCGAAGCCCAGGTTGCGATCCGACGCGACCATCCCCACCCCTGCCACTGGGCCGCGTTCACTCTGTTCGGTGGATGGTAGGTTTTGGAGAGTCACCCATGAAAACCCAACAAGAAACACCAACAATTGGTCAGCACGTCGTGCGGGCGCTTGCCGTGGGCCTGCTCGCGCTGGGCAGCTTCGCCCATGGCGTGGCGAGCGCAGCGGCAGTCAACGGCGAGATTCTGGTGAAGCTGTTTCGCACCGATGTGCTGCCGCCGCTGCTCGCCAAATACGGCCTGACGACGGTGAGCCAGTTCGGTGCGCGCCCGATCTTCAGGCTCAAGGCGATCGATCCGCTCGCCGATGCGCACCTCATCGTCGAGGCGCTGGCCATTGAGCCGGGGGTCTTGATCGCGCAGGAGAACATCATCAACGCCAGCCCCGAGGCGCGCAAGAACCGCGTTTTTGCGATCGGCACGCCCGCGGACTACGCAGCGCAATGGGCGCCCGCCACACTGCGCTTGCCTCAGGTGCACGCGCTGTCGACCGGCGCCGGCGTTCGAATCGCCGTTCTCGACACCGGCGTCGACTTGACGCATCCTCTGCTGGCCGGCAAGTTGCTTCCGGGCAAGGACTTTGTCGATGGCGATGCGCTGCCTGAAGAAATTGGAACGTACAACGTCGACAAGGGCTTCGGCCACGGCACGCACGTCGCCGGAATCGTTGCCACCGCTGCGCCTGGGGCGATGATCATGCCGTTGCGCGTGCTCGACGCGCAGGGCCAGGGCAACACTTGGGTGCTCGCCGAAGCGCTGCTCTACGCCGTCGACCCCGACGCCAATGCCGCCACCGACGACGGGGCGCACGTCATCAACATGAGCTTGGGCAGCCCCGAACGCACCGAACTGCTGGACACGATCGCACGCCTGGCAAGTTGCGCGATCTTGGTGGCACCTGACCCCCTCGAGCCGGAGAATGACTTCTCGGACCCCGGCTACATCGGCGACAAAGACCGTTGCGCGAACTCCAGAGGCGCAGTGTTGGTTGCCGCTGCCGGCAACGATTCGAGCAAACGACGTGAATTCCCGGCGGGTGAGGGGGCTTACGGCCTGATCGCGGTGGGGGCGAGCACCGAATCGCATCGCCGCGCGGCCTTCAGCAACTTCGGTTCCTGGGTTCACCTGGTAGCGCCGGGGGACGCCATCACCAGCAGCGTCCCAGGAGGTGGCTATGGAACCTGGAGTGGAACCTCGATGGCCGCCCCGTGGGTTTCAGGCACCGCTGCATTGCTCATTTCCGCCAATCCTCTGTTGACTCCAGACGAGGTCGTGCCGCGAATCACTCGATCCACGGCGCGGCTGTGCGGCGCAAAGCTGCGCGACCTGGACCCCCTGGCGGCGTTGACAGGCGAGGCACCGCGCAGCGTCGTCTGCCGATAGATCGTCGAATTGGGTCTTCCAAGTCACCGCCGGTGCGCGCCTTGCGCACCGGCGGTTTTCATTGGCTCGCTGAAGAATTTGTTCAGAATTCGTATTTCATCAAGCGTTCACGGCTCTGTCATGTGCGGCAATCGCGTCCGCGGTGAACGGAGTCACCTTGATGAAACGGGTCCTGATCTACTCACACGATACCTTTGGGCTGGGCAACATCCGCCGCATGCTCGAAGTCGCCCGGCACCTTGTCGAATCTTCCGCCGAGGTCTCGGTGCTGATCGTCACCGGCTCGCCGATGCTGCACGCGTTTCGCATTCCGCCGCGCGTCGACTACCTGAAGCTGCCGTGCTTGGCGCGCGATACGACGGGCCACTACGGCGCCAAGTTCCTCGACTTGTCGCTGAACCACACGGTCAAGCTGCGCGCCAACCTGATTCGCAGCGCGGTCGCCGACTTCGTGCCTGACCTGCTGCTCGTCGACAAAAAACCATTCGGCGTCGAAGACGAGCTGTGTGCCGCATTTGAGGGGCTGCCCACGGGCGCGTTGCGGCCGCGCCTGGTGCTGCTGTTGCGCGACATTCTCGACAGCCCGGCGGCGACCACGCAGATCTGGCGCAAGAAGGGCTATTTCGACGCGGTGAGCACCTGGTACGACCAGGTGCTCGTGGTCGGTTCTCCGCAGGTTTTCGATCTCAAGCACGAATACCAATTTCCGGCGCTGGCCGGCGCGAAAGTGCATTACTGCGGCTACATCGCGCGCCCGCCAGGGCGGCGCAGCCGCGCCGCGGTCCGCGCGGAACTGGGCGTGAACGAGCACGAGCCGCTCGTGCTGGTCACGCCGGGTGGTGGCGAAGACGGCTTTGCGATGTTGCGCGTCACCCTGGACGGGCTGGCGGCGCTTTCCGACGACGCACGCCCCCGAACCCATATCGTTTGCGGCCCCGAGCTCGCGGACGCGCAGCGCGAGACGATCGAATCCGCAGCAGCGCGCCTGGTTGGCGTGAGCTTCCAGCGCTTCAGCGACGACATGATGTCGCTCATGGCCGCGTGCGACGTGGCGGTCTCGATGGGTGGCTATAACACGGTGTGTGAACTCCTGACGTTGCGCAAGCGCGCCGTCGTCGTGCCGCGTGCGCAGCCGGGCGTCGAGCAGACGATTCGGGCCCAGCGCATGGCGCGCCTGGGCCTGCTTCGCGCGCTCGAGCCGAGCACGCTGAGCCCCGCGCTGTTAATGGGCGCGATTCAAGAGGAGCTGGCCGCCCATGCGCGCGGCGAGGAGCGCGCCCATCTGAGCGCGATGAAGGGTCTGGACGAAGTCTCGCAAGCGCTGTTGGAGTGGCTCGATCTGGACACCAGCGTGCTGCGCAAGGGGCGCACCCCCACGCCCGCAGCGGCGCGCGCCGTGCAGCGGGAACGGCCGGAGAGTTTCATTTCGATGGAGAAGTCATGGCACACCCCGATCGCACCGAACCTCGGCACATTGGCCTGCTAGTCGCGCGACTGCCCTTGCCCAGCACGGCGACGGATGCCGAAACGGGCGTGCGCGACACCCTCGCCGGCCTGGAGCGCCTGGGCTTGCGCCCGCGGCTTTATGCAGTGCACGAAGCGGCTGACGCCGCTCTGCCCGAACCCGGCGCACGCCACCTGCAGCCCCTGCGCCACGTCGCCACGCACCTGAAGCGGCTCGCGGCTGCGCCGCTGCGCTATCTCTGCGCCGTGACGAGTGGCGCCTTGCGGCGTCGCGCGGGCTTGGCCGAGTTCGCACTTGCGGTGCGCCTGGCGCGAACGCTGCAGCGCGACGGCATCGTGCACGTGCACGCCTGCGACTTGGTCTGTGGCTCTCTCGCGCAATGCGTGGCGCGCCTCACTGGGATGCGCTTTTCAACGTCGCTGCAATCGGTGCCGCTCGACGCCGCGAACCGCCGCGCGATTCAACGCTCCGCGAGTGCTGCACACTTCACGTTGGCGCCCACCGACAGCGCGCTGCGCGAGGTCAAGGCAATTGCGCCGCACGCAACCGTGCATCGCGCCTACCCGAGCGTGGACTCGCGCCACTACAGTCCGCGGCTGCGCAGCCGTCCCGCCAGCGTGCCACTGCTCCTCGCCGTGGGTGAAGCGCACGGATTGTGGGACCTGGCGCCCCTCACCGAGGCCTGCCGCAGGCTGGCCCAGGGCGGCACGGTGTTGCGCTGCGAGGTGGTCGGTGCAGCACACGACCTGCCGAGCATGCAGGCGCAGATCGACCGCTCCGGCCTGCACGATCGCATGCGCCTGGTCGGGCCGCTCAGTGCCAGCAAGCTCGTCGAGCGTTACGCGCGCGCCGCCGTCTTCGTTCAGGTTCCGAACGTGGCGGCCCCCGCGTCGCTCGCGGGAATTCCTCCCGGTTTGCTCGAAGCGATGGCGATGGGTTTGCCGGTCATCGCCGCGCGCACCCCCGCCACCGAAGAGTGCGTGACACACGCCTCGAGCGGATGGCTCGTCGCCAGCGGCGACGCGGTCCAGTTGTTCGAGGCGATCCAGCGCCTGCTGGTCGACGAGCCGCGCCTGGGCGAGAGCTTGGGCAACAAGGCGCGCGAAACCGTCGTCGAGCGCTTCGATAACGACACGAACCTGCACACGCTGCAGCGGCTGCTCGAAGAATCGTCGCGCCGCGCCGCGCTGGCAATGAATCACACGCTCCCCACAGCGCGCCACGTGCCCACGGTTCTCGCTATCGGCACGCGGTTTGCTGCCGCTGCGAGCGCACGAGTCTCACACGAGTCGCACCATGCCTGATTCATCATCGCGCGCGGCGCGCCGAAGTGCATCCAAGTCTTCCGGCGCGGCTTCACGCCGCCCCCGGAGAGCCCAGCTTTCACGACGCCTCCTTACATTGACCGCGGTGCTTGGGCTCAGCGTGTGCGGCCTGGCGGCGTGGCGCGGCGCCACATCCAAGGAGCCGGTGCGCGATTTCCCCAGCACCGCAGTGACAAGAGCCAACATCGAGGACACGATCGCCGCGCTCGGCTCAATTCAACCGCGCGAATTCGTCGACGTGGGAACGCAGGTGTCGGGCCAATTGCGCCGCCTGCTCGTGAACGTGGGGGATCAGGTCAAAGCCGGCGCGTTGATCGCAGAAATCGACCCGACCGTGTTCTCGGCGCGCGTTGACGCCGGGCGTGCCCTGTTGGCGAACCTGGCGGCGCAGCTCGACGAAAAACGCGCCCAGCACAGCCTGGCGCTCGCGCAACACGAACGCAACCTGAAGATGTTCAAGCAAGACGCGGTGAGCCGCGACGCAGTCGAAACCAGCCAGGCCGCCGTGCGCATCGCCGCGGCGCAGATCGCCGGGCTGTTCGCGCAGGCCGACCAGACGCGCGCCTCATTGCGCATCGACGAAGCGAACCTGAGCTACACGCGAATCGTCGCGCCGATGTCGGGAACCGTCGTGTCGCTAGCGGTGCGCCAGGGTCAGACCGTGAATGCGAGCCAACAGGCGCCGGTGCTCATGCGCCTGGCAAATCTGGACACGATGACGGTCGTGACGCAAGTGTCCGAGGCCGACGTGGTGCGTCTGCGCGTCGGCATGGAGCTTCACTTCAGCACGCTGGGAACGCCGCAAAGCCGCTGGCCGGGCCGCGTGCGGCAGATCTTGCCGATGCCCGAAACGGTGAACAACGTCGTGCTCTACAGCGTCTTGTTCGACGTCGACAACAAAGGTCAGGAACTGAAGGCGCAGATGAGCGCGCAGGTGGCGTTCGTCGCCGCCAAGGCGACGAATACGCTCGTGGTTCCGGTCTCGGCGTTGCAACAGCGCGGCCGCAACGCGCCGTCACCGGAGGCGCGCAGTATCGACACGGCTTCCGGCGAATCGACAGGTGACGCCGTTCTCGTGCTCAAGGACGGTCGGGTTGAAGAACGTCGCGTCTCGGTGGGTGTGGCGAATCGGGCCCAGGCGCAGGTACTCTCCGGCCTGTCGGAGGGCGAGCGCGTCGTCGTCGACGCGCCTGCGAAAGCGCGGGCCAAGCTGGCGACGTGGCGCAGCGCCAAATCATGATTGAGCGCAGTACGGTGGCGAGGTCGGCCAGGGCGCTGATTCAGTTGCGCGGCCTCGGCAAGACCTACCGTCTGGCTGAGCAAGACGTTGCCGTGCTCGCCGACGTCACGCTCGACATCTTCGAGGGCGAATTCGTCGCCATCGTCGGCCAGTCGGGTTCGGGCAAGACGACCCTGATGAACCTGATCGGCTGCCTGGATACGCCGACCACAGGCGCCTACCGCTTCGATGGCGAAGACGTGACGACGCTCGATTCCGACGGCCTGGCGATGCTGCGCCGCGAAAGCATGGGTTTCGTGTTCCAGCGCTATAACCTGCTGGGCAACGCGAGCGCTGCCGAGAACGTCGAGATTCCCGCCGTCTACGCCGGCGTCGGCGCGGCGCAGCGGCGCGAACGCGCGTGCGAACTGCTCGGCACGTTGGGCCTGGCGGACCGGCTCGAGCACCGGCCGGGCCAGCTCTCCGGCGGCCAGCAACAACGCGTCTGCATCGCGCGCGCGCTCATGAACGGCGGGCGCCTGATCCTCGCTGACGAGCCGACCGGCGCGCTGGACAGCCGCAGCGGCGCCGAAGTCATGGCCTTGCTGCACGAACTGAATGGGCAAGGCCACACCATCATCCTCGTCACGCACGACGACGCGCTCGCGCGTCAGGCGCGGCGCCGCATCGAAATCAAGGACGGTCGCATCGTCGCCGACTCCGCCGTGCGCGCGCTGTCGTCGAGCAATCAGACCGGCGTACCGACACAGCGTGCGCGCGACCCCGCGCTGTCCATGTCGGAGCTTTTCGAAGCCGTGCGCATGGCGTTGCGCGCGCTGCGCGCGAACCTGTTCCGCTCGGTGCTGACGCTGCTGGGCATCGTCATCGGTGTCGCTTCGGTGATCACGATGCTCGCGCTGGGCGACGGCAGCAAGCAGGCCGTGCTGGAACGCATCCAGGCAATGGGCACCGACCTGCTGATCGTTCGCCCGGGCGCGCGCGGCGTGCGCATCAGCGGCGAGGCGACGTCGCTGGTGGCCGAAGACGCGCAGGCGCTCGAGGACCTGCCCAACATCGTGCGTGCCGTTCCAGAGTACAGCGCCGGCGCGACGCTGCGCGCCGGCGACAGCGACTACGCCGCCAACATCACGAGCACGAGCGCCGCGTTCGCGCAGGCGCGCGACTGGCCGTTGAGCAGCGGCAGCTTCTTCTCGGACGCCGACGTGCGCAGCTTCGCTCCCGTGGTGGTTCTCGGCCAGACCGTGGCGAACAATCTGTTCGCAAGCGGCGTGAACCCGGTGAGCCGCCAGGTGCTCATCAACAACGTGCCGTTCCAGGTGCTCGGCGTGATGGCGCCCAAGGGCGCAACGAGCGGCGGCAGCGACATGGACGACGTGGCGCTGATCCCGATCACGACCGGCCGGGTGCGCCTGTTCGGCAAACGCCACTTGCGCTCGATCATCATCCAGGTGCAAGACGTCGCGGCCATTGAAGCGACGCAGGCGAACGTCAAGGAGGTGCTGACCGAGCGCCACCGGCGCGAGGACTTTCAGATCCGCAACATGGCCGACGTGCTCGATGCGGCGCAGCAGACGCAGGAGTCGATGACTTGGCTGCTCGGCGCGGTGGCGGCGATCTCGCTGCTCGTCGGCGGCATCGGCGTGATGAACATCATGCTCGTCAGCGTCACCGAACGCGTGCGTGAAATCGGCGTGCGCATGGCGATTGGCGCGCGCATGCGCAACATCATGCTGCAATTCAACGTGGAAGCGCTGGTCGTCTGCTGCGTCGGCGGCGTGCTGGGCGTGGGTGCTGGGCTGGGCGCCGCGTGGCTCGCCGGCGAGCTCGGGCGGCCGGTCATATTTTCGATTCCGCCGGTGGCGATGGCGTTTGCGAGCGCGGTGCTGACCGGTCTGCTGTTCGGCTTTCTGCCGGCGCGCCGCGCCGCGGCCTTGGACCCGGTGATTGCATTGAGCGCTGAATGATGCTTCGCTGCCCTCGTCGAATGGGACTTGCCGCGCTGCTGGTCGCAGCGCTGTTCGGCTGCGCTGCACCCGCGCCCTATCAGCGGCCGAACGTCGCTGTGCCGACCCAGTGGCAGAGCCCGGGTGCGGCTGAGACGATCAGTGCGCCGACGCCCACGGCAATCGTCTGGGACCGCTGGTGGCCCGCCTTCGGCAGCGACGAGTTGAACCGCCTGGCCGGCGCTGCCGTGGCCGGCAACCACGAGCTTGCCGCAGCCGGACACCGCGTCGCGCAGGCGCGCGCACTCGTTGCCGCGACGCGTGCCACGCTCGCGCCGCGCCTGGATGTGCGCGCCGATTCGAATCGCACCCACCGCAGCGGCGGCAGCGGCATCGACGCGCTGCACGAACTCGGCGTGGCGGCGTCGTTCGACCCGGACCTGAGCGGCGCGACCGGGAGCGCCGTGAGCGCCGCGACCGGGCGCGTGCGCCAGCGCGAATACGCGCGCGAGTCGCTCGGTGCCACGCTGCTCGTCGAACTGTGCGAGCAATACTTCCGCGCCCTCAACGCGTCGGACCGGTTCGCGATCGCGCGGGCGAATATCGCGAACGCCGAATCCTTGTTGGCCCTCCTCGTGTCACGCCAGCAAGCCGGTGCGATGGGCAGCCTCGAAGTGATGCGTCAACAAGGCTTGCTCGCCAGCCTGCGCGCTGCGCTCCCGGCGTTCGAGCAACAGCGCCAGAGTGCGCTGGCCGCGGTAGCGGTGCTCACCGGCCAGGCGCCCCAAGGTTTTGCCGTGCAGACAACGACACTGGCCGCGCTGCGCCTGCCGTCGCTCGCCGCCGCGCTGCCCGTCGAGTTGCTGGAACGTCACCCCGACGTGCGCCAAGCCGAGGCGGAAATGATCGTCGCCCACGCCGACGTGAACGCCGCGCGAGCGGCGTGGCAGCCGCAGCTGCGGCTCAGTGCGCGTGCTGGTTTGGAAAGTGCCACGCTCGCGGGCCTGTTCAACGCCGCCACCGTGGTGGGCAGTCTCGGCGCGAATCTGCTCGCACCGCTTTTCGACGGCGACCGGATCCGCTCGCAATTGAGCGCCGCAGCCTCGCGCCAAGACGAAGTGACGAGCCTGTACCGCCAGGCGGTGCTCGCGGCGCTGCGCGACGTCGAAGACCGCCTCGGCGCACTGCGCACTCTCGCCGAGCAGGCCGAGCAGCAACAGCGCGCCGTCGACTCCGCGCGCAGTGCCCTCAGCATGGCCGACGTGCGCTACCGCAACGGCGCGACCGACTACGCCACCGTGCTCGACGCGCAGCGTGTCCTGCTCGCCGCGCAAGACACCCAGGCACTCACCCACCTGGCGCGCTACAGCCAGACGCTCGGGCTGGTGCGCGCGCTCGGCGCCGGGGTTCCGGCGGCACAGCCCGGCGGCGCAGTCGCCCTGTCGGGTGCAGCCATACGCTAGGTCGCGCGCAAAGAATGTCCAAGACCTTCGTCCTGACCATCGACGTCGAAATCGACGCGGGTAAAAAATGGCGCACCTCCAACCCCGCGAGCTACGAGGGTGTCTACCAGGGCATCCCGGCGCTCCAGGTGGTTTGCGAGCGCTTCGGCGTGAAGCCGGTTTACCTCGTCAGTCCTGCGGTCATGGTCGATGCGCGCTCGGTCGATGTGCTCAGTTCATTGGGTGCGCAGCGCTGCGAGCTGGGCGCACATCTGCACGGCGAATACATCGGCCCGAACCCCAAGTTTCCGGGCCCGGACTTCAGCGGCTGCGATCCGTCGGAGATGCAGTGCCAATACGATCAAGCACTCGAGTTCGCCAAGCTGCAGACCCTCACCGAACGATTCACGGAAGTGTTCGGTCAACGCCCGTTGTCGTTCAGGGCCGGACGCTTCGGCGCCCGCGGCTGGACGATTGATTGCCTGCAGCAACTCGGCTACACGCACGACACCAGCGTCACGCCGTTTCGCAACTGGCACGACATCGCAGACTTCTCCAGACCCGGCAGCCTGACGCCGTACTACGCGTCGACCGATGACATCTGCCAGCCGGGCAACTCGTCGGTCATCGAAGTTCCGGTATCGATCACGCCCGATCTCGAGTGGCTGCGCCCGACGCCACGGTTCGCCGACTTCGAGACCTGCCGGCGCGTCATCGATTGGTATGAGCAGCATGCACAGCCCACCGTCTTGTGCAGCATGTTCCACAACGTCGAGCTGGTGCCGGGCATGAGCCCGTACTGCGCAACGCAAGCCGATTGCCAGGCCATGCTCGGCAGGGTCGAGGCGATCCTCGAACTGCTGACGTTGCGCGGCTATCAGTTCAAGACGCTCAGCCAGATCACGGTGCAGGCCTGACATGCAAACGCCTGCACGCCGTGTCCAGGGCAAGGTGCTCATCATCACCGACAAGCCGGGCTGGGCCTACGACACGATCGCCAAGGGCCTGGTGCGCTACAACGACAACCCCGGACTGGTGTTGGACGTCGCAGCGGCGAGCGAGCAGATGGATTTCATCGAGCGCGAGCAGCACCGCTACGACTTGCTCTTCCCCCTGGGTTGGACCGAAGTCCTGTCGAAGAAGAAGGGCCAGTCGTATCAAGACCTGCTGCCGTTTCTGGACCGCGCGAAGCTGATCACCGGGATTCACTCGCACCGATCCTGGGACGACTACGCGTCGACGCCCGAATTTGCGCCGCCGCCGCCCGCGGCGCTGCTCGACAAGCTGGCGAAGCTCAAGGGCATCAATGTCATCAGCCGCCGGCTTTACGCGATCTTCGAGCGCGCCGGATTGAACAACATCGTGCTGACCGAAAACGGCGTGGACACGGACCTGTTCCAACCCACCACGGCCGTGAACGTGGAGCGGCGCCTTCCCCTGGTGCTCGGGTTCTCAGGCAGCAAAGACATCGCCAAACACGACCGCCTGAAGGGCTTCAGTGAATTCATCGAACCCCTGGGAAGCCTGCCGAATGTGGAAGTGATGGTGCTGGGCGGGCGCGGCGAAAACCAGGTGAAGCGCGAGCACATGCCGGCGCTGTACAACCAAATCGACCTCTACATCTGCGCATCCACCTCGGAGGGTTTTTCGCAAAGCGTGCTGGAGGCGTCGGCGTGTGGGCGCGGCGTGTTGTCGACGCGGGTGGGCGGCTGCGAAGACCTGATCGACGACGGGCGCAACGGCTACTTCATTCCAAGAGACGTCGATGCCATCAAGGCTTTGATCGTCAGGCTCGAAGCCGACCGACCCCTGGTGCGGCGCCTGGGCGAGACCAACCGGCGCACCGTGCTCGAGCGCTATTCGTGGAGTGTGAAGGTGAAAGACTGGCTGAGTTTCATCGAGTCGAACCTTGCGCTGCCGCTCGGCACACCCACAAGGCCGAGCCCGACGGCCCGCTGAGGGCGCTGCGCCCGGTCCCGATGCGAATCATCTGCACGGCGAAGATCGCCAACACGACCGTCGGCCATATCGACCATGCGCTGGCCTACGCGGCCGGTTGGCAGCGCCTGGGCCACGACGTGGTTCTCATGGAGCAGGTGGGGCGCGGCCGCTGTGTCGACGCCGACGGCGCGCCGGTGCCGTTCGCGCAGTGGGACGGGCGCGCGCACTTTGAAGCAGTCGCCCGGTCCTACGGCCTGTGGCCGCGCTGTTGCCTGATCTACAAAGGAGGCGAAGCGACGCACGGCATGTCGTTCGCCGAAGCCACCGCCTTCGCGCGACACACCGACCTCCTGATCGCCCGCAGCGGACAGATTCACAAATTGCCCGAGATCTTCGAGCCGCCACGGCGGCGCGCTTACTTCGACGGCAACCCGGGCAGCACCCAGGTGCTGTTCAATCAGCGTGCCGAAGGCCACGACCCCCTGGATCGCTACGAGTTCCTGTTCACCCTGGGGCTCAACCTGGGTTCTGCGGGCTGCTCGGTCCCCACCGACGGCCTGAAATGGCGGCCCCTGGTGCGACCGGTGCTGCTCGGCGACTGGCCGCCCGCGATGGACCCGCATTGCCGGCGTTTCACAACGATTTCAACCTGGAAGGGACGGGGCCGCGTGGTTTGGCAGGGTGTGGACTCGGGCGAAAAGTCGGACAACTGGCTGGACTACCTCGACCTGCCGGCGCACTGCGGCGCGGCGCTCGAAATCGCATTGCGCATGGACCCCGACGCCGCCGTGCACGACCGCAGCATGTTTGAGGCGCACGGCTGGAAGATCTCCGACCCGGGGCAACTGCGCGACCTCGACGACTATCGCGCCTACATTGCGCGCTCGCGCGCGGAGTTCAGCGTCGCGCACAACCGCTATGTGGAGCTCAAGACCGGCTGGTTCAGCGATCGCAGCGCCCTTTATTTGGCCAGCGGCAAGCCGGTTATCGTGCAGCGCACCGGAATCGAGTCGCACCTGCCCACGGGCAAGGGCCTGTTGACCTTCTCGACCATCGAGGAAGCTCGAGCGGGAATCGACGCGGTCAACTCGGATTACGCCGGCCATTGCCTGGCGGCACGCGAGATCGCACGGGAGTATTTCGATTCCGACAAGGTATTGACCGCAATCATCGATCAGGTGGGCTGACGCATCGACTTGCGCTGTTGCAGAAACACATGGCCAATCACCTCCCCAACGCCGTTTTGGATTCGGCGCTGCAAGTCGCTCTTCGTCGAGTTGCGCAAAACCTGGACAGTTTCGACAGCTGCTTTCCCGACAACAGCACGCGAAATGGCGTCTACGCGCCCAGAGTTCCACGCAAAGACAGCGTCGTCGGTGGGAATTCCGGCTGGACCACGGGTTTCTGGACAGGCCAGCTGTGGCTGGCTTTCGAAATGACCGGTGATGCGCGACTCAAGCGGGCGGCGCAGCGACACAGTCAGAGCTTTCATGACCGCCTTAGAAACCGCGTCGACCTGGAGCACCACGACCTCGGTTTTCTCTACACGCCTTCAACGATTGCGGACCATCGACTGACCGGCTCGCCGGGGGCGCGCGATACCGCAGTCGACGCAGCCACCGAACTCATGCGCCGCTACCTTCCCGTCCCGGGGATTTTCCAGGCCTGGGGAAGCCTCGACGACCCGGAGCAACACGGCCGAATGATTGTCGACTGCCTGATGAATTTGCCATTGCTCTACTTCGCGGCGCGGGAGACGGGCGAAGAACACTATGCAAGGGCCGCCAGAAGCCACGCGCACCAGACCGCCAAGTTCCTCGTGCGCCCCGATGGAACGACGCACCATACCTATTACTTCGACGTCGCCACGGGCGCCGCACGGTTCGGCCGAACGCGCCAAGGGGCATCGGACGATTCATGTTGGGCCAGAGGGCAAGCCTGGGCGATATATGGCTTTGCGCTGATGTACCTGCACACCGGGGAAGACGAATTCATCGAGAGGAGCAAACAAGTCGCCGACGTATTCCTGGGGCGCTTGCCGACAAACCGGATCGCCCATTGGGACTTGATTTATGGGGAGGCGAGCCAGGAACCCTGGGACTCTTCGGCGTGCGCGATCGGCGCGTGCGCGCTGATGGAGCTGTCCGACCGGCTCGGAACGTCGGCGGGGAGTTTCTATCGTGATTCGGCACTCGCGATTCTGAACTCGCTGATCACGAACTGTGCCGCGGGCGACTCGACCAACGCGTTGTTGCTGCGCGGCACGCACAATCGGCCGAAAGGGCTGGGCGTCGAGGAGGCGAATTTATGGGGCGACTACTTCTATCTCGAAGCCCTGACGCGCGCGCACCGCGCGGACCAGTCGAAGCCGTGGGATTCCTGTTGGCGCCATCCCTGACGGGGATCTGAGCCTCGCTGGCCATGCTCGGCAGATTCAACGCGTCGGAAATAGAGCGGGTACTGAAATCAGTGCCCGCTGCACCACCATTCCCGTCGGGAGCGGAGCGCGAGAAGTGGCGTTCGATCGCCGGTGCGCTCGGCGAAGCCCAAGTGGCGAAAATGATCCTCGAGGCCGAGCAGCTCGCTCGGGTGCCGATTCCGGCGCTGCCGGCGAGCGCCTTCCTGGACTACAAACGGACCGGCCAGCGTGAGCGCTACAACGAACCGCGTGAGCAGCGCCGCAAGATGCTGTCCATCTTCGTATTGGCCGAGTGCCTGGAGGGAAGGGGTCGGTTTCTCGACTGCGTTCTGGATTTGGGCTGGGCGATTTGCGAGGAAAGCACGTGGGCGACGTCAGCCCACCAGGTCGAATTGACCGACATTCAAGTCCCGGTCATCGACATCCATGTCGCAATGACCGCGCTGGAGCTGGCTGAAACCTGTTTCTTGCTGGGTTTGCAGCTCGACCCGCAATTGACTCGGCGCGTCAGCGCCGAATTGGACAGGCGCTGCTTCGCCCCTTATCTGTCAAGAGACGACTTCAAATGGCTGCGTGCCTCAGCCCAGCGTGGCGCAAACAATTGGACGGCCGTATGCAGCGCAGGCCTGGTCGGCGCGGCCCTCTACATGGAACCGAGCCCGGCGCGATTGGCCGCGATCATGGCTCGCGCTGCGGTGTCGCTCGACGACTACCTGACAGGCTTCGACGCGAGCGGGGGTTCCAGCGAGGGGCCCGGCTACTGGGATTTTGGCTTCGGTTACTACGTGGTTCTTTCCGATCTCATCGAACGAAGAACCGCGGGCCGAATCGATTTCTTCGAAGAAGCCGGGATTCGAAGAATCGCGCAGTATCCGTTGCGTGCGAGGTTGAGTCCGAACCAGCATGTGAATTTTTCGGACTGCCAAGCGTCGGTCAGCTATTCCTTCCCGCTGCTCGCATTTCTCGCGAAGCGCTTGGAGATTCCCGATCTGGCCGCACTGGCAAACGAGCGACCGGGCAACATCCGCCGCAACAACCTGACCTGGAGTTTGCGGCGGCTCTTCTGGACAGCACCGCGCGACGTTCCTCATCGTTGCCTTTCAAATGCGCACGACTGGTTCGACGGAATCATGTGGATGATCGCGCGCCACGCGCCGCAGGACAGCAATTCTTTGGTGTTGGCGGCCAAAGGTGGCCACAACGCAGAGATGCACAACCACAACGATGTGGGCAACTTCATCGTTCACTGGAAGGGCGAGTCTCTGGTTGCCGACATAGGTCGCGGCAGATACACGAAGGCCTATTTCGGAGGCGAGCGCTACGAGCATCTGGCGACCTCGTCACTCGGCCATTCGGTTCCTTCACCGAACGGCTGCCTTCAGCACGCCGGTGAAACGTATCGCGCAGTGCTGCTCGGCCATGAAGCCACGCCGCAGCACAGTGCATTGCATCTCGAGTTGAAGGACGCCTACCCCAGCGCGGCCGGGCTTGTGTCACTGCAGCGTCGGCTGACGCTTTTTCGCGATGCGGCGGCGGGGCGGGTGCGAGTCGAAGATTCGGTTCGGTTCGAGGGTGATCCCGGTACGCTCGAAAGCGTGTTCATCACGTTCTCCGATGCCGAACTGGAGGCAGATCACGTCGTGATTCGCGGCCGGCGCGGCGCACTGAGGGTAAATTTCGCCCCGGAGCGGGTGCGTGCGCGCGTGGAAACGCACAGCGGCGTCGATCTTCCAAAGGGTCTGAAAGATGTTCGACGTGTGATTTTTTATCTGGCGACACCGGCGCGCGAAGGCGAAATTGTTCTGGACATCATGCCGATCGAAAGCGCCGCCGTGGTCTCGAGCTGAGCTGCCACGTTGCGCTCGCAAGAATGCGCGTGTTGACTCCTGCCGGTCTGCATGGAGGAGCGTCGTCGCACTCGTCGAACTATTGTTTCAACGCCTCCAACGCCAACGCCATGTGTCGCACCGCGCGTGTTGGAGCGTCCGGGTTCACGCTGCAGGCGGTGCGCTGAACCTTGGCGAATCGTTTGTGCGCGCGGTACAACCTGAGTCGTGCCGGGTCGAGCTCGCCATAACGATCCTCGTAGCCTTCGACAAACGCCCGATTCAAGCTGTCGGTGGGTATCAGAGTGCTCTTCATGAAATCGACTTCAGCCATGAAGGTCGCGACGTCGAGTTCCGGATCTCCCAGCGAGAATCTATCGAAATCGACGAGACCCAACCTTGTCCCGCTCATTAACCATTGGGACGGATGCGGTGAGCCGTGGATTGGCAGCAGCGCACGATCTGAGATATCCAGATGAAGAAGCGATATTTTTCTGAAAAACTCCTCAACGGTATCAGCTAGATCGGGAATTCGCTGACAAACAATCTGAGAATATAACTCGGTGGCGTTCAAGTGCCAGGGCAGATCAATAATATTGGAAGGATTCAGATTCGCTTTTGGAATGGAGGCACAGGCGAACCCCATTCGTCGAGCAATTTCGGTCCCGCGTTTGCCATAGAGCTCGGACCCTGCGGGCGAACCCAAAACGTTGCCTTGCCAAATCGCATTCAGTTCGCGATCCCATCGCTCCGGTTTCGCAACATCGAAGTCAAGCTCTCCTCGGGATGCAGAGTTCAGTATGTCGACGCCCGCACTGTGAAGCTCTTCTACGTTCCCATCACCTTTCCTGAAGACCTTGATGTAGTGAATTCCCGCGTCGTCTTCCAGTCGCAAGGTGCAACGCCAATGAGGACGATAACGCACCACGCGAGCATTTGCAGAGGCCTCCAGTACTTGTTGCAGCGTCGGCAGATGCGGATCCGACGGAAATTTACCCACCTTCAGCCAACCGAGCAAGCTGTCTTGCAGAACGAGGCCATTGTCGTTTGCGGGAGGTGGTTCTTCTTTGCTGATTTCAATCAGGCAGAGGTGCTGCGGGTCGCCATGGGATTCGTAGACGAAAATGACGTACGGCAATAGGCCTGATGGATATCTTGCATAGGTCCTGCGCCAAGCAGAGTCGGCGGACCACCAGCCTCTATTTAGACCAATATCAGATAATAAACTCATTATATGGTCTTCTGAGGCTGCAAGATTGTTCAACTCCGCGATGTATTTTCCATGAGGCTCAGTAGGGTACATATTTACGGGCTTCATGCATAACTCCGTTTGGTTCCAGTTACTGGCGCTGCGGCCGAAGTCTACATGCGTGCAGCAGTTAAATCACAGAGAAGTTACGTCTTTCATTGGAGCGAAGTTCTGCCCTCAGCTTTCCGGGTCAACGTATTTTTGGACGCACTACCGCCTCTGTCGATTGACGATGCACTCAAACCGCACAAGCCCCCCCCTCGGCCTTCTGGTCAAGGTCTTCCCCAAGATCACCGAGACTTTCATTCTCGAAGAAGTGTTGGGCCTGGAGAAGTTGGGTGTGCTGCTGCGCCTGTACACCCTTGCGGAACCCACCGATTCATTGACACACGATGCCGTGGCGCGCGTGGCTGCGCCGCTGGTGCAGGTTCCACGTTCGCCGCGGGGCCACGCCTACAGCTTCGCCGCGCGCCACCTGCGCTTGTTGCTAGCGTCGCCGCTGCGTTACCTGCGCACCCTGGGTAACGCGGCCGGCCGCGGCCGAAAAGGGTTGCTCGATTTCGCTCGCGCCGGCTGGCTCGCGGGCCAGCTGCGCGAAGACGGCGTAGAGCACTTGCACACGCATTTCATTTCCTCGCCCGCGGACATCGCGGAACTGGTTTCGCAGATGAGCGGGATTGGATTCTCGATCTCGGCGCACGCCAAAGACATCTACCTTTCCGACGCTGCCGATCTGCGCCGCAAACTCGCCGCCGCGCATTTCACGGTCACCTGCACCGAGTTCAACTGCCGTGCACTGCGCAGAATCGCACCCAGCGCCCGCGTGCACCGCATGTACCACGGCATCGACCAGGGTGTGTTCAATCCTCGCGTGCGTCAGGCAACCGGCCTGGCACCGCTGATCCTGAGCGTCGGTCGCCTGCGCGCCAAGAAGGGCCTGGACACATTGATCGATGCGTGCCGATTGCTGCGCGGCCGCGGCTTGCTGTTTCGCTGTGAGATCGTCGGCTACGGCGAAGAGCGTGACCGCCTGCAGGCCCTGATCGACTCGTATGAACTGACGGACCGCATCACGCTCACCGGCAAACTCGTGCGCGACGAAGTCGTGCAACGCTACGCGCGCGCCGCCGTGTACGTGCAGCCTTCACGCATCGCCGCAGACGGCGATCGCGACGGCATTCCCAACGTCTTGCTCGAAGCCATGGCGATTGGCCTGCCGGTGGTTGCGAGCCGGGTCTCTGGGATTCCGGAGCTGGTGCGGCATCGCCACAACGGCCTGCTCGTGCAAGCCGACGATGCCGCGGCGCTTGCCGATGGCATTGGCGAACTGATCGGCGACAAGGCACTCGGCGCATTGCTCGGCGCGAATGCGCGTACGACGGTGACCGAGAACTTCAACAATCAACGCAACTTGCGCCTTGTGCTGCAGCTGCTGGAGCACACTCATGGGCACGCCCAACACCCTGCCCGCCGCGCCGTTGCCTGAGGGGACTGCGATGCGCACCAAAGTTGCTTACGTCATGAAGGGCTTTCCGCGCTTGTCGGAGACCTTCATCACACACGAGATTCATCAGCTCGAGCGTCTTGGCCTGGCGCTGCGGCTGTTTTCCATCAAGCGCGAGAACGAGCCTCTGGTGCACCCAGTGGTGGCGGCGATTCGGGCGCCGCTCAGCTACCTGCCCAAGGCCACTTCGGTATCGGGCACCACGCTCGCGCGCTGGCTCGCGCAGAACCTGCCTGCGTTTGGCCGCGCGCACCTGCGGGTCATGTCGCGCCACCCCCTGCGCTGGCTCGGCGCGGCGGGTTCGGCGTTGGCACTGGCGTGGCGCCATCGTGGCCACGACGAAGCCGGCCGGAAACGCCTGCGCAAGGTCTACATCAAGGAGTTTCTGCAAGCCGGCGAAATCGCCGACCAAGTGCAACGCGCCGGCGACGTGGGCCATTTGCACGGCCACTTTTGCCACGGCGTGGCGACGATCACCTGGTTCGCCAGCCGCATGACCGGGATCGGCTTCAGCTTCACGGCCCACGCCAAAGACATCTACCAGGCCGAGCTGAACCCGGGTCGGTTGCTCGAGCGCAAGCTCGGCGCGGCGCGATTCGTCGCCACCTGCACCTGCGCCAACGCACACGTATTGCGCGCCCGCCATGAGCGGCCCGATGAAGTGCATGCGATCTACCATGGCCTGGACACCGATTGGTTTGCCCCGGCGCCCAAGCAGCAAAACCCTGCAGGCGCGGGTGACGAGTTGCCGCCGCTGATCCTTGCGGTGGGCCGTTTCGTCGAGAAGAAGGGTTTCGACCATCTGGTGCAAGCGTGCGCCAGATTGCGCGACGCAGGCGCGGCGTTTCGTTGCGTCATCGTGGGTGAGATGGGCAGCGCTCACGCAGCGATTCTGCGGCTCATCGAGCAACTCGAACTGAGCGCGCACGTGCAATTGCGCAGCGCCGTGGCGCAGGACGAACTGCGCCGCATCTACGCGCAGGCGCGCGTCTTCGCGCTGCCCTGCCAGATCATGGAAGACGGCGATCGCGACGGTTTCCCGAACGTCCTGGCCGAGGCCATGGCGATGGGCCTGCCGGTCGTGTCGACATCGATTTCCGGGATTCCGGAACTGATCGACGACGGCGTTCACGGCTTGCTCGTCGAGCCGCGCGATGCCGGCGCGTTGGCGCAGGCACTGCTGCGGGTGATCGAGGATGACGCGTTGCACGCCCGGCTGACGATGCTGGGCCGGCAGCGCATTTGCGAGCGCTTCGATTCGCGCCGCACGACGATCGCGCTGCACGATTTGTTCGTCGCACAACTCGGGCGCACCCGCGAAGGCAGCACCGGCTTGCATACCCACGCTCAGGCCCGTGCATGAACGCGCTGGACGAAGTTGCCACGATGCCCGCCGCTGTCGCGCCGCAATGGCGCGCCGACAGGGAATCGATCTTCCACGCCGCTTGGTCCGCGCTGGACGACGCCCAACTGCTGGCGCACTTCCGCTCTGCGCGCGAGGTTCACATCGAGCTGATCGTCGACGAGGAAGAATGCAGCGCCGCCAAGATCGACGCGATCACCCTCGGGCGTTTCGAGTTCAACGGCGAGACGCACGCGCTGCCCGAGCCGCTGGCCTGGTTGCACAACCCGAGCACGGATATCGAGTGGCACATCCTGCTGCACAAGTTCTACTACGCGGCCGGCTTGGGGCGCGCCTATCTGGCAAGCGGCGACGAGCGCTATGCCAAACGCTGGGCGCAATTGCTCGGCGGCTGGATGCAGAGCACGCCACCCGGTTTCATCGCTGCCGACGTGACCGGCCGGCGCGTGCAGAACTGGATCTACAGCTTGTGCGCTTTCGCGTGCCACGGTGCGCGTCACGTGGCGCCGATCGCCCCCGATTTCTTTCGGTGTCTGCTCGACTCACTGCACGAGCAGGTGGAGTTCCTCTGCGCCAACCTCACGCCCAAGCGCAACCACCGCACGCTCGAGCTGTATGCGATTTTCCTTGCCGGTGTCGCATTCCCGGAGATGAAGCGCTCTGCGCAATGGCGCGAGTTTGCGTTGCAAGAAACACTGATCAACCTGCGTGCTGACCTGCTCGCCGACGGTGTGCACTGCGAGCTTTCCACCGACTATCACCACCTCGCGCTGCGCAACTGGCTGAACGTTCGCACCCTGGCGGCGCGCCATCGCGTTGCGGTGCCGCCGGAGATGGACAAGCTGCTGGGGCACGCGCTCGAGTTCAGCATGCATGTGCACAAACCCGACGGCATCGTGCCCAGCTTGTCGGATGGCGACGCGCGCAGTTTCCTGCCGGTGCTCGCCCTGGGCGCGCAGCTCTACGGCCGCGAAGACATGCGCTGGGTCGCCACACGCGGCGCGCTAGGCCGAGCGCCGACGCACCGCGCCGTGCACTTCGGCGCCAGCGGCTATACCGTGCTGCGCAGCTCCTGGGGCAGTGGGCCGGGCGACTTTGACGCGGCGCAGTACCTGGTGTTCGACAGCGGGCCACTCGGCGAAGGCAACCACGGCCACTTCGATTGCTTGAACTTCGAACTTGCTGCGGCCGGCCGGTCCCTCATCGTCGATCCCGGGCGCTATACGTACAGCGAGGCGCCGATCGGCGACACCGCAGAGAACTGGCGGGTGCGCTTTCGCAGCACTGCTGCGCACAACACGGTGTGCGTGGACGGGCGCAACCAGACGCGCTATGTGCAGAAACCGATCAAGGGGGGCGCGGCTCATTCGGGCCATTTGGGCCATTCGCACGGGTCGGTGCGGCACAAGATCGCCGGGCCGGCGCCGGCGGCCTCCCTCCTCGAGTTCGCCGAGGCGTCGGGGTTCACGTTGCTGCATGGCCGCGCCGACAGCCATGAGTACGACGCAGTGCACGAGCGCTTCATCGCGTGCGTTGACGCGTGGTACTGGATCGTCAGCGACGCCTTGCGTGCCCCCACCGTGCACGACTACGTGGTGAATTTTCAGCTCGGCGCGCCAGCCTTCGGGCGCACGCAGATGAGCGTGGGTTCCGACATTCGTGTCGCCAGCCCCCAACTTGCCATCGGCGTTCCTTGCCGGGTGGGCATCGACGCAGCGCTTTGCGATGCCTGGGTCTCGCAGCGCTATGGCAGCAAACACGCCGCACCTGCACTGCGGTGCTCGACGCAAGCAGCCAACGTCGACTTCGACACCGTGCTCGTGCCATGGCGCATCAAACCCGCACGGGCCGCCGTGGCCGATCTCGCGGCCATGGGCGCAGACGGGGAGCTGGGCACGGCAGTTCGCATCGAAGTCGAACTCGACGGGCAAACGCACGTGGACACCTGGTTCCACGCGCGTGGGGCGAGTTCGCGGAAGTGGGCGCTGTGTGGCCTGGACTTCGTCGGCCGTTGGGTGCATGTGCGCCACGGCGCCGCTGGCCGGGTGCTGCGCGCTGTGTCGCACGCGGGCGCGGGCCTCTGGCAAGACGGGCGGGTCGTGCCTTTGCAGCTGGCCCAGAGCCGGCTTTGAGAAGCGCATGAACACCGACAACACCTTGCCCGTCGACCCGCTTTTGCCGCAGTTGCCGGTGGCTTTGAACGCCGCGGCGATGACCGAGGTGTTCGACCGGTTGGTGCGAACGCAGCGACCCCACCTGGCCGTGCAGGCCTGTACAGTGGATCGCATCAAGTACCGCCCGCGGCGCAACATCGCCGTTTCGTATCGCCTGCGGATTTGCGACGCGCAGTCCGGACGGACCTTCGATCAACTCGTCGCGACACGCTTTTGCACGGCGGGCGAAAGCGCGCGGCGGCACGCGAACGCGCTGCGCCGCGAACCCATTGCCAACGCCGTGGGCCTGGCGAATTCGCACGTGGCCGCGCTCGACATGGTGGCAGCGTGGTGGCCCAACGACGCAAAACTGGGTGCCGCGGCCGCACTCCTGGGGGGGGGGTGCCAGGTGCGCCAAGGACTGATGGGCGATGTGCTCGCCGCCTTGACGGACGGGCGCGGCGAGCTTGTCTCGAATGAAATCGACCTGGCGCAAGTCGTGCCGGAACACCGTGCCTGCGCTCGCGTCGAGTTGGCCTACCGCGCCACGTCGTCAGGGCCGGTGCTGCACCGAACCGTGTATGTGAAGGCGCAAGCGTGCGGCGCCGACACGCACGCCGCGATGCAGGCGCTGCACCGCAGCCCAGCGCAGACCGAAGGGCGTTTGCTCACGCCGAGGCCGCTCCTTTGGCAGGCGCAGTTTGGCTTGCATTGGCAAGACGCGTTGCCCGGAACGCCGCTGCTCGACGCGGCGCGCGAGGTCGGCGCCGCGGCTGCGTGGCAGGTCGGCAGCGGTCTTGCTGAGCTGCACGCGACGCCCGTGCCGACGCAGCGCAGCGTCGGCGCGGCTGAACTGCGCGAGCGACTGCGCCGAGTGGCCGACACCCTGATTGCTGTCGAGCCGCGCTGGGAGTGCGCCGCGCGTGCGCTGGCCGGTTCGCTCGCACAGGGCATCGGCGCTGTGTGCGACGCGAAGAACGTCACGCTTCATGGTGACTTGCACCCGCGCAATGTTCTGGTCGTTGGCGATCGGCTGGGCTTTATTGATCTTGACGAGATCCGACTCGGCCCCGCGATTGCCGACCTCGGCGACTGGATTGCCGACGCGCTGTACCGTGCACTCCTCAGTCGGCAAAGCGTCGCAAATGCACTCATGGCGTGCCGCGCCTTCGTGCACGCCTACGCCGGCGCGTCGGGTACCTCATGCGGGGAAAGCGCACTGGCGTGGAGCACGGCGAACAGCCTGTTCTGCCAACGCGCCTGGCGTTCTGTCGTGAACCTGAAACCCGGGCGCTATGCCCTCGTCATGCCACTGCTCGACACCGCAGCGGCGATTCTGCACGCCGGCTCGATTGACGCCGCGCTTGACTCACGCAGCAGGCTTGCCGCATGAACGCTGTTCTCGCACCCGCACACAGCGCCGCTTCGCCGTGGGCAGATCTGAACGCCGCGCCCGATGCGCAGCAATTGCGCGATGCGCTGCAAAGCAGCTTGGCTGGCTTCCAAACGGGAGCACGGGTGATCGACGCAGTGCGCGTCTCCAAAGTGCGCCGCAGCAGTTCGTTGCGACGCAATCCGCATCCGATCTCGATGTGCCTGGATCTCGACGTGCGCGACGCCGCAGGCGCCAAGCTCAGCGTGCAGCGCTTCTACGCCAAGGCGTTTCGCGGCGGTGCCAGTGCCGCAGCCTTCGCGGCCGCAGATCGAACTGCGATGGCGACGCCGGCAATCGGCGCCGCCCTGTCTCACGTCGAAGAACTGGACATGCTCGTCTGGGCATGGCCAAACGATCCGTCGCTGCCGCAACTGGCCACGTTGGTGAACCCGTCGCGCTTGCCTGGGCATCTGCCCGAAGCAGTTCTCGGGCCCGACGGCTCCATTGCCTCGGTTGAGGTGTTGCGCTACGAACCTGAGCGCCGCGCGACCCTGCGCTGCACCTTGAACCGGGCGGGTGCGACTCGAACGCAATGTGTCGTGTACGGCAAGACCTTCGGCGACGAAGAGGCCGCCCAGACCTTGCTGCAGCGCTTTGAGTATTTCTGGAAGCTGGCCCAAAGCCATGCCGCCGCGCCGCAGGTCGCGCAACCGCTGGGTTGGGACCGCACGACCCGCACGCTGTGGCAGGCCGCCGCGGCGGGCCAGCCCTTGATGGCGGTGGCGAATTCGGTCGATGCGCTCGCCGATTTCGAACGCATCGGTCGGGCCTTGGCCAAGCTGCACGTAGCGGCGCTTCCGGCCGCTTCGGTTCGGTCTACCACCCGGTCCACCACCCATTGGCTCGGCGAGCTGCAGCTTCGAGTGCAAAAAATCAGCCGCGCGCTGCCCGACTTCGCCGCGCGTGCGCGCAACCTCTCCACCACGCTGGAGACCGCGACCCTGCGCTTGCCGTGGGCCGGCCAGACCTTGATTCATGGTGACTTCCATCCGGAGCAGGTGTGGCTGAACGAGAGTCGCGTGGTGTTCTTCGATTTCGACGAATTTGCGCTGGGCAACCCGATGGAAGACTTGGCTGAGTTCATCGTCAAACTCGAACAGCTCGGTTCCTCGCCCGAGCGCTGCAAACGCCAGGCCGAGGCCTTGACCCTGGCCTACCGCGCCGCGGCACCACGCTTTTTCAACGCGCAATGGCTGCAGTGGCATCGCTCGATGCAGACGCTTCTCCAGGCGAGCCGGGCGTTCATTTACCAAGAGCCAGGTTGGCAGACCCAGATAGCGGTGCGCCTGGCGGCGAGCGAATCGCTTGCAGCGACTGTTTGCCTCGAGGGCGGCGCATGAGAACGCATCCGCTGCATCAGAACCGCCAGATGCGCGCGCTGGTGATCGCCTGCCTCAAGGAACAGCGCCTGGCCGTCGCGCTTGCTGGCTTCGGCGCTCTGGGCGTGGTGCTCGCCGAACTGCTCACACCGTGGCCGCTGAAGATCATCTTCGATCACATTCTGTTGGCCAAGCCGCTGCCCACTGGGCTGGCACCGCTCGCCACTCTGCTCGGTTGGGGCACCTGGGCGGCGCTGGTCTTGATGGCCAGCGCGATTGCGTTGATTGCGCTGGCCTCCGGCGTGATGGCGTACCTGCAGCTCTACAGCAGCGCGCGGGTCGGGCACCGCATCACGTGGCGCTTGCGCGGCGAGTTGTTCGCCCATCTGCAACGTCTGTCGCTCGCTTTCCATCGCGGCAACCGCACCGGCGAGTTGATCAGCAAGGTGGCCAGCGACACCAACCTGCTGCGCGACATGTTCGCCGAATGGGCGTTGACATTCGTGCGGAACATTCTGACCCTGATCGCCATGCTGGTCGTGATGTTCATGCTGAATTGGCAGCTCGCCGCCGCCGTCGCCACGACCTTGCCGCCGCTGCTGCTCGTGATTCAATGGCTGAACCGCAACGTGCGCGACGTCGCGCGGGTGCAACGCAGGCACGAGGGGCAGATGGCGTCGCGCCTGAATGAAGTGCTCTCGTCGATCGCTCTGGTGCAGGCCTTCGGCCGGGGGCAGCACGAAGAAACGCGATTCCAGGCCGAGATCGAGGCAAATTACGAGAATGGCATGCGCAGCGCGCGTTCCACCGGCGCGGTGGTCACGGTGATCGCCATGATCACCGCGGTGGGCACCGCGATCACCATATTGCTGGGCGCGCGCGAAGTGCTGCAGGGCCGTTTGACGCCGGGCGAGCTGTTGATTTTCGTCGCCTACGTGTCCAGCTTGTACAAGCCGGTGCGCGATCTGGGCCGGCTGTCGACCAAGTTCGCCCGCGCCTCCGTCAGCGCGCAACGCGTCGCCGAAATCCTCGCCATCGAACCCGACATCGAAGACCTGCCCGATGCCATCGAGCTGATCGATCCCGCCGGTGAAATCGTGTTCGAGGATGTTTCGTTTGGCTATACGAGCGACAAGCCGGTGTTGAGCAACGTCTGCCTGCGCCTTTGCGCCGGCGAACGTGTGGCCCTGGTCGGGTCCTCGGGGGCCGGCAAGTCGACGATCATCAATTTGCTGCTGCGCCTGTACGAGCCCACCGCAGGGCGCATCCTCATCGATGGCATCGACATCCGGCGCTATGCGCGCGAGAGCCTGCGCCGCCAGATCGGCATCGTGCTGCAAGACAACATGCTGTTCGGCGTGTCGGTGCGCGAGAACATCGCCTACGGCCGACCCGACGCGCCATTCGAAGCCGTTGAAGCGGCGGCGCGCAACGCCCGCGCGCACGAGTTCATCGTCGATCTGCCCGAAGGCTACGACACGGAACTGGGGGAGCGCGGCGCCAACTTGTCGGGCGGCCAGCGCCAACGCTTGTGCCTGGCGCGGGCCTTGGTCAAGGAGCCGGCGATCCTGGTGCTCGACGAGCCCACCGCGTCCGTCGACCCAGTGTCCGCACGTCTGATCCATGAAGCCGTGGCGCGCGTGCACCGCAATCGCACGCTGATTGTGATCGCCCACGACTACACCGACATGGCTCGCTACGACCGCGTCGTCGTAATGCAGGACGGGCGCATCATCGAATCGGGTTCGCACGAGACCCTGCTGCGATCGCGCGGCGCCTACCTTGCCCTTGTGGAGCGACGTCATGCCTAAGCCCGGGCCGAAGAGTTGGGCGTGCCTGGTTTCTCATTGCCAGCGTTCTGCAACGGCGCGAGCCGATTGAGCACGCGATCGAAGTGCACCGCCCGGCGGTACTGCTGGTGGACACGGCACGACGCAGACGGATCGTGCCCAATGCGGAAGTATCTACAGATTCCATGCCGGGAATCCATCGTGTTTCTTAACCTGAGGAATAATCTCCTTGTCTATTCGAGGATTGATATTTCTCACGGCGACGATGTTCGTGAAATGAAGCGATGCTGATGAATTTGGCATTCCCACCAGACCCGGTGCTCGGTGGCGCGCTCGATGCGCTCGATGAGCGCATCATGGCTCCGCTTTTGCAGGAGAATATCCTCGATCAAGGACCCGCACCGCGTCGGTGGTATCTTGACAGGTGCGTCATCGATCGGGTTAATTACCAACCCCATAAGAAGCTTCGGGTCTCTTATCAGCTTCGTGTCCGAGATCTCGTGTCCGGCATGGTGCGGTCCCATCTCGTGACTTCACGCATCTATCCCACGGGGCGAGCTGCCGGAGGTTACCAAAGAGCGAGCACCCGGAATCCTGTTGCGGTCGAGATCGGCCGACCAATTTCTTGGGTTTCAGACTTGGATGCGGTGCTCTGGGGATTCCCTAACGACAGCAAACTCATCAATTTGCAGCACCTTCTAGACAATACATGGGTGAGAGAGCATGGATTGGCATCCGTCGATGGGCTTGGCGGAGGAGGTCAGCTGCGTGTCGAGCCTGTTCAATATAGACCAGATCACAGCTATACAGTCAGGGTAAAGACCTTATATCCCGGGAACAGAAATCGAAGAACTGCTTATGGAAAGTTGTATTCTGACGAATTAGGAGCTACTACCTTTGACGTCATGCAGCAGGTATGGCAAAGCGACCGGCGGAGAAATGGCCAATTGCTGGTGGCTGAACCACTCGGATTTCTCCCGCAGGATCGGTTGCTGTGGCAGGCGGCGCTTCCCGGTCGAATCGAGACTGGCGAAGGCGCATGGGACCAAGAGTTCCTGCAGCATTTAAGGAAGGCGGCTCAGGCGCTGGCGAGTTTTCACGCAACTCCAATTCACGGAATTCCGCTCAGGACTCAGCAGGACTGGTTATCTCGAGCTGAGGGAGCGCTACAAATGCTGACCAGAGTTGACGCACCGGTCACGCGCCAATGTGCAGATGTGGTTAAGGCCCTTCTGGTGACTTCCCACCAGATCCATGACGAGCCTATCGTCACGCTGCACGGCGACTTTCATCTCCTCAACATGGTGCGGGTCGGTAGCCAGGTGGGATTGATCGATCTCGACGAAGTGCGGCGCGGGTCGCCAGCGCAGGACCTCGGTAGTTTTGCAGCCAGGCTGCTCATGAGCGCCCTGAGAGGCCGCCGATCCATCGACGAGGCTCACGGGTTGACCACCGTCTTTCTCGATGAGTACTGGCGCCACACGCCATGGCCACCCGACAGGGGAGCGGTGGATTGGTACGCCGCCGCCTACCTCATTGCCTACGGGGTTGGACGTTCATTCGCAACCGTGCGCATCGACCTTGACGTTCTTGAATCTCTCATTGCTCAGGCGTGGGCGCTGATTCGCAACGGAAATGATGCAACCCGTCTTGGACATTGAATTGGACCCGGTCGTGGCGCGGGTTCTGCAATCGGTGCGCAGCGGGGCGATGTATTTCATCGAGCCGTCACGGCTCTGTTGACGAAGGCGCATGCGTCCGCATGCCGACGGAGCTTCGATGAAACGAGTCCTGATCTCCTCGCACGACACGTTTGGCCTGGGCAGCATCCGCCGCATGCGCTACTGCGGCCACATCGCGCGGCCATCCGGGCGGCGCACGCGCGCCGCGGTGCGCAAGGAACTCGGCCTGATTGGCGAAGCGCCGCTGCTGGCCGGCTCGAGGGATGGGCAGCGCCATGCATGATGTTTCGACGGCGCGGTCGCGCACTCGCGCGCTGGTGTTCTATTGCCAGCATTCATTGGGCATAGGTCACTTGACGCGCTCGTTTGCGCTCGCCGCATCCCTGCGCGAACACTTTCACGTCGTGTTCCTCAACGGCGGGCGCCTGCCCCCGGGAATCGTCGTTCCCGAAGGCATTGAACTGATCGACCTGCCGCCGCTCGGCATGGACGACGGTCACACGCTCGTGAGCCGCGACGCCGCGCGGCACGACGTGGCTGCGGCGCAGGCGCGGCGGCGCGAATTGATCGAGCGTGCGATTGCGCAGCACCGCCCGGCGGTGTTGCTCGTGGAGCTGTTCCCGTTCGGGCGCAAGAAGTTTGCCGGCGAAATCTTGCCGATGATCCGCCAAGTCCGGCGCCAAAGCGGCATGGCCGCGCAGGTGATCTGCAGCCTGCGCGACATCCTCGTCGACGCGCGTCCCGACCAGCGCCACCACGACGACCGCGCGCGCTGGATCACGGATCGCTATTTCGATGCCGTGATCGTGCACGCGGACCCGGCGTTCGCCCGCATCGAGGAGAGTTTTCGCCCGACCCGGCCGATGCGCACCGGCGTGCACTACAGCGGCTACGTCGTGCCGCGCCGCGCCGCGCATGCCGACGCGCCGCGCGCAGGGCACATTCTGGTGTCGGCCGGCGGAGGCATCGTCGGCGATTCGCTCTACCGCAACGTGCTCGAAGCACGTCTGCTGCAGAAAGTTCCGCCCCCGCTGCGAGTCATCGCCGGCCCCTTTCTGCCCGAACCGGAGTGGTTGGCACTGCGCGATCGCTGCGCCGGCGTGCCGGGCGTGGAGCTGCTGCGCCACGTGGGTGACATGGTCGCGCAAATGCGCCAGGCGCGCGCGTCGATCAGCCAATGCGGCTACAACAGCGCGCTGGATATCGTCGGCGCGAACGTCCCGGCACTCGTCGTTCCTTACGAGACGCACAGCGAAAACGAACAGCGCACGCGCGCGCAGCGTCTTGTCGCGTTGGGCGCCATGCAGATGCTTCCCGCGGCCGAATTGACTGCGCAACGCATGGCGCAGGCGATCGATGAGTTGCTCGAGTTCCGGCCGCGGCCTACGATGCTCGATCTGAACGGCGCGGAACACACCGCGCAGTTGCTGGCGTGCTGGCACGATCAGCGCGAGAGAGCCGCGGCGTGACGCCTTCCTCCGCAGACCCGCTGCTGCAAGCGCTCGACCGACTCGATGCGCCAGTGAATTTGTTCATTCGCGACGACGACGCCGGGTGGGCCGACGAGCGCCTCATGGCACTGCTGAACGTGATGGCCAGGGCGGGCGTCCCAATCGACCTGGCGGCGATTCCCACGGCGGTCACACCCACCCTGGTCCGTCAGCTGCAGGCACGCCGTGACGCGGGGCAGGTCATCGGCATCCACCAGCACGGCCATTCCCATGCAAACCACGAAACCACAGGGCGCAAATGCGAATTCGGAGCGACGCGCGACGCGGCGCAGCGCCAGGCCGACTTGCGGTGTGGCCGCGAGCGCTTGCACGCCTTGTTCGGCGCTGCCGTGGACGGCATCTTCACGCCACCGTGGAACCGCGTCAGCGCTGACACGCCGCACGTACTCGCAACCCTCGGCTACACGGCGCTGTCGCGCGACGTGACGGCGCCGCCGCAACTGGCGCTGCCTGAAATCGCCGTGCACACCGACTGGAGCAAACAGTGGCGCCTGGCGGTCAGCGAGTCAGGCGACCCCGCGATGCGCATCGCGCAGGATCTCGCGCAGCACGTGAAGGGCGGCGCCAGCGTCGGCCTGATGCTGCACCACGCCGCGATGAGCGACGCCGAGCTCGACGTGCTGCACGCGCTGCTGAGCCGCTGGGCACGCCACCCGAATGCGCGCTGGATGCGAATGCTTGATTTGCTGCCGCCCGAGCCGTCCGGCGTGGTTCGCGTGTACGAAAGCGCCATCAGCGCGCTCTGTCAGAGCTGCGAAGCGCATTGACCCAAGGAGAAAAGCTTGAAACTGACAGTTGTGGGCACGGGATATGTCGGTCTCGTCACCGGCGCATGTTTTGCCGAGATGGGCAACGACGTGCTGTGCGTCGATCTCGATCAAGCCAAGATCGACATGCTGCAACGCGGCGAGATTCCGATTTTTGAACCCGGCCTTAAAGACATCGTGCTGCGCAACGTGCAGGCGCAGCGCCTGCACTTCACCACTGACGTGAAAGAAGGCGTGCGCTTCGGCACGATCCAGTTCATCGCCGTGGGTACACCGCCCGACGAAGACGGCGCCGCCGACATGCAGCACGTGCTCGCTGCGGCGCGCAGCATCGGCAAGCACATGACGGACTACAAACTCGTCGTCGACAAGAGCACGGTGCCGGTGGGAACCGCGAGCGCGGTACAGGCGGCAATCGCGACGGAACTCGCCAAACGCGGCGTCACGGTGCCGTTCAGCGTCGTCTCGAATCCCGAGTTTCTCAAGGAGGGGGCAGCCGTTGAAGACTTCATGAAGCCCGATCGAATCATCGTCGGCGCCGACGACGAACGCGCCGTGCACCTGATGCAGGCGCTGTACGGCCCGTTCCAGCGCAGCCGCGAGAAATTCGTATTGATGGACGTGCGCTCGGCTGAACTCAGCAAGTACGCGGCCAATGCCATGCTCGCGACACGGATCAGTTTCATGAACGAGCTCGCGCTGGTGGCGGAAAAACTCGGCGCCGACATCGAACAGGTGCGCCGAGGCATCGGCGCGGATCCGCGCATCGGCCACCAGTTTCTGTACGCCGGCTGCGGCTACGGCGGTTCGTGTTTCCCCAAGGACGTCAAGGCGCTCCTGCACAGCGCCGCCGCGGTGGATGAGCCGCTGCACCTGCTCACCGCAGTGGAACGCGCCAACGAGCGGCAGAAGATGGTGCTCGTGAACAAGGTCACCGAGCGTTTTGGCGACGATTTGACAGGCTTGCACTTTGCCGTGTGGGGGCTGGCGTTCAAACCCGACACCGACGACCTGCGCGAGGCGCCAAGCCGAGTGATCATTGCCGAGCTGCTGGCGCGCGGCGCGCGCGTCACGGCGCACGACCCGGTGGCGATGATTGAGGCCCGTCACGTCTTCGCTTCGAGCCAGCGCCTCGACTTCGCGGCAACGCCGCTGGACGCGGTGACAGGCGCCGACGCGTTGCTCGTTGTCACCGAATGGCGGGCGTTCCGCTCGCCCGACTTCGAGCGCTTGGGTGAACTGCTGCGCCAACGCATCGTCTTTGACGGACGCAACCTGTTCGACCCGCAAATCCTCGCCCAAGCCGGATTCGAGTACTACGCCATTGGCCGCCGCAGCGCAATGCCGGGGCCGGCGCAGGCGCGAGCCCGCACCGAACACACGCCTGCAGTGGCGCACCTCGCCTATAGTTGAGCGCTTTGACTGCCATGGCGCACGATGGATGCAACGACCGCTTCGGTGCGGCAAGACACGCGAACGATGGGCTTGGTGAGCCTGGGCCACGCCGTCTCGCATTTTTTCCATCTGCTTCTTGCGCCGCTGTTCCCGTGGATTCGTGACGAGTTCAGCCTGAGCTACGCCGAACTCGGCGTCGTGATGTCGGTGTTTTTTGTCGTCTCTGGGATCGGCCAGGCGCTGGCGGGATTTGTCGTCGACCGGTTTGGCGCGCGCCCGGTGCTTTTCGCCGGCCTGGCGCTGTCGATGCTCGCTGCGTTCGGCCTGGCGGCGAGTCACGGCTATCTGGCGCTGCTCGTGTTCTCGGGTCTGGCGGGGCTGGGCAATAGCGTTTTCCACCCGGCCGACTTCTCCATCCTCAACGCCCGGATTGACAAGACACGCTTGGGCCACGCCTTTGCCGTTCATGGCCTGAGCGGCAGCCTGGGCTGGGCGGCTGCGCCGTTGTTCCTGGTGGGGATTGCGCAAGTCTCGAGTTGGCGCACGGCCGTGTTCTGCGCCGGCCTGGTGGCTGGCGCGGTGTTGCTCGTGATGGTGGTGCTGCGCGCCTGGATCGCCGCCCCGGTTCGCACGCGGAACGTAGAGCCTCCGGGCGGCGACGCCGCAGCCGACGCAAGCGAAGGTGCATTCGCCTTTCTCAAGCTGCGCTCGGTCTGGCTCGCGTTCCTCTTCTTCATGTTTTACGCGGTCGCGCTGGGCGGCGTGCAAAGTTTTGCCACTGAAGCGGCGCGCCAGTTGCACGACGTTCCCATCGCCTGGGCGGCGATGTGCCTGTCGGTCTACATGGTGTGCAGCGCGGCGGGAATTCTCGCGGGAGGATTTCTCGTGCGCGACCCGAACAACGCCGAACGCGTCATCAGCTTCGGCTTTGGCGGCGCGGCGCTGTGCGCATTGACGATCGGCCTGGTTCCCGGGCCGGCGGTGATGGTGCCGCTGCTGATGGGCGTGATGGGTTTTGCGTCGGGCGTGTGCGGCCCGTCGCGCGACCTGCTCGTGAAGCGCGCGGCGCCGCCCAACGCGACCGGGCGCGTCTACGGCGTCGTCTACTCGGGGCTGGATGTCGGCATGGCGTTCGCGCCCACCTTGTTCGGCTGGATGATGGATCACAAACTGCCCGTCTGGGTGTGGATTGCCATGGCGTTCTTTCAAGCGGTTCTCGTCATCAACGCGCTCAGCGTGGGCAAGACCTCAGCGCCGCGGCTGGACGCGGTGCGGGGTTCGACATGACTGCCGTGGCCGCGCGCCCGGCCGGCCACGCGCTGGTCGAAGCGCTGATCGCGCAGGGCGTGGACACCGCGTTTGGCGTTCCCGGTGAAAGTTACCTCGCCGTGCTTGACGGCTTTCACGAGCATCGACAGCGGATTCGTTTCATCGCCTGCCGCCAAGAGGGCGGAGCGGGTTTCATGGCCGAGGCGCAAGGCAAGCTGAGCGGCCGGCCGGGGATTTGTTTCGTCACGCGCGGACCCGGCGCGACCAACGCGAGCATCGCCGTGCACACGGCGTTTCAAGACAGCACGCCGCTGATTCTGTTCGTCGGCCAGGTCGCGAGCGACCAGCGCGACCGCGAGGCGTTTCAGGAGATCGACTACCGGCACATGTTCGGCCCGGGAACGCTCGGAATGGCGAAATGGGTCGGCGAGGTTCACAGCGCGGACCGCCTGCCCGAATACGTATCGCGCGCTTTTCACACGGCGCTGCAGGGGCGTCCCGGCCCGGTCGTGCTGGTGCTTCCCGAAGACATGCTGACGACGCTGACCGCAGCGCCGGTGCTGCCCTTTGTCGAACCCGCGCACGCATGGCCGGCGCCGGGTGCTTTGCGCGAACTGCGCGAAATGCTGCTCGCTGCGCGCCAGCCGCTGCTGATCGCGGGGGGCGGCGGTTGGTCGGCGCAGGCGTGTGCGGCGCTGCAACGTTTTGTCGAGGGTTGGAATCTGCCGGCGACCTGCGCGTTTCGCTTCCAGGATCTGTTCGACAACCGCCATGCGAACTATGCGGGCGACGTGGGCATCGGCATCAATCCGAAGCTGGGCAGGCGAGTTCGGGACGCCGATCTGATCATCGCCGTCGGCCCACGCCTCGGTGAAATGACGACCGGCGGCTACACCTTGCTCGAAGCCCCGCAACCGCGCCAGACGCTGGTGCACGTTCACGCAGGCGCCGAAGAACTCGGCCGCGTCTACGCGGCCCACCTGAAGATTCAGGCGTCGATGGCTTGCGCAACGAAAGCCCTGGAGACTCTCGCGCCACCGCCCGCCCAGTTGCCCTGGGCGCAGTGGACCGCCGACGCGCACGCCGACTATGAAGCGAATCATGTCGCGCAGGCGGTCGAGCCGCTCGACATGGCGGTGGTCGTGAAGACCGTCGCCAAGCTGGTGCCAGCCGGCACCGTGTTCACCAATGGCGCCGGCAATTTCAGCGGCTGGCCGCAACGCTATCTTCGCTTTCCCGCGCTGCACCAGGCCGGGCGAAGCCAACTTGCGCCCACGTCGGGGGCGATGGGCTATGGCTTGCCCGCGGCTGTGGCGGCATCGCTGCTCGAGCCGAAGCGCACCGTCATCAACTTCACCGGCGACGGCGATTTCCTCATGACGGGCCAGGAACTCGCCACGGCAATGGCCTACGGCGCCGGCCACGCAGAAGGCAAGTTGATCGTGATCGTCGTCGACAACGGCACCTACGGCACGATCCGCATGCACCAGGAGCGCGAATACCCCGGGCGGATCAGCGGCAGCGACTTGTTCAATCCCGATTTCGCTGCGCTCGCGCGCGCCTACGGCCTCGCCGCCGAAACCTTGGATCGAACCGCCGACTTCGAGCCCGCATTTCGTGCGGCGCTGGCGCGCGAGGTGCCGACGCTGCTGCACTTGAAACTCGACGCCGACGTCATCACGACGCGCGGCACATTGAGCGCAATTCGCGAGGCTGCGCAGCAGCGCCTGGCGTAGCCGCTACCTCACGAGTTCAGCGAGCTGCCACAGCGCAAAGCCCGCGAGCAGCAGCGCCGAAAGCGCGTTGACGCGGGTTCGCCAACGCACGTCGAAGCGTTCGCGAAGCCTGCCCACGACCGCGCTCAGAAGCAGCCACCACAGCGCCGAGCCGAGCAGCACGCCCAGCACCATCGTCCAGGGCGAAGCAACTGCCAGGCGCCCGGCGAGCGCGCCGAACACGGCGATGAAAGACAGGATCGTCGCCGGGTTCGACAAGGTCAGAACGAAGGTGCCGGCGAAGCAGCGCAACAAGTCAGAGCCGCCGCGCACCTGGGCTGCGTGTTCGGTGACGGGGCTGCGCCAGGTCGCATAGGCGAGCCACAGCAGGAACGCCGCACCGCCCACGGCCAACGGCAAACGCGCCGCAGTCATCGCGTCGATCAGCGTCGTCACGCCGAATGCGCCGACGGCGCCGTACACGGCATCAGCCACCGCGGCGCCCAAGCCCGTCGCCAGACCGGCGCGAGGCCCGAGTTGCAGGGTCCGCTGAATCGTCAGCAGGCCGATCGGCCCCACCGGTGCGGCGATCGAAAACCCGATCAGCAGGCTCTGAAGGAACAGCGCGAGTGTCGCGTCGGGCATCCGATCACAGGGGTTGCTTGGAGCTCTTCAGGCCGCGGCGCGCACCGCGGGCTCGACGCCGATGATCTGGGTCAATGCCTGCTCGAGATTGGCCACGGTGCGCTCCACGTGCTGGAGTTTGTCCAAGCCGAACAGGCCCACGCGAAACGTCTTGAAGTCCGCCGGTTCGTCGCACTGCAGCGGCACGCCGGCGGCGGTCTGCAGGCCTTGCGCGAGAAAACTCTTGCTGCTGTGCAGGCCGGCGTCGTCGGTATAGCTCACAACGACACCGGGCGCCTGAAAGCCTTCGGCAGCGACGCTGCGAAATCCCCTGCCCGCGAGCAGGGTGCGCACCTTTCGCCCCAGCTCTTGCTGCTGCGAGCGCAAGTGCTCGAAACCGAGCGCCTGCGTCTCGAGCATCGCATCGCGAAATTTGGTGAGCGCGTCGGTGGGCATGGTCGAGTGGTAGGCGTGCGCGCCGCTCTCGTAGGCTTCCATGATTTGCAGCCACTTGCGCAGGTCCAGCGTGAAGCTGCTGCTCGTCGTGGTGTCGATCGCCGCTCTGGCACGGTCGCTCAGCATGACCAGGCCGCAGCAGGGTGACGAACTCCAGCCCTTTTGCGGCGCGCTGATGAGCACGTCCACGCCCGTGGCTTGCATGTCGACCCAGATCGCGCCCGAGGCGATGCAATCGAGCACGAACAGGCCACCCACTTCGTGCACCGCGTCAGCGACGCCGCGCAGGTAGGCGTCGGGCAGCAGCATGCCGGCGGCGGTTTCGACGTGCGGCGCAAACACGACGCCAGGCCGCTCGGCGCGAATCGTTGCGACGACTTCGGCAAGCGGCGCCGGCGCGTACGCCATTTGGCGGCCCGGTGCGACCGGCCGCGCTTTGAGTACGGTGCAGTCTTGCGAGATGCGCCCCGCGTCAATGATCTGCGTCCAACGGTAGCTGAACCAGCCGTTACGCAGCACGAGGATCTTGCGGTCCGTCGCGAACTGGCGCGCGACCGCTTCCATGCCAGCCGTGCCGCCGCCGGGAACGACGATTGCGGCGTGCGCGTGATAGGCCAGCTTGAGGACGCGCGAAATGTCGCGCATCACGCCCTGAAACTTCGCCGACATGTGATTCAGCGCACGATCGGTGAAGACCACGGAATATTCGAGATGGCCGTCGGGGTCGACCTGGGGCAAGAGGCTGGGCATGGGGTGGGATCCTCGGGAGCGGGTTTGAGCAAAGGTGCGCAGGTTAGCACTCCGGCAATCATCGGCCAGAGCAGCGCCGCGAGATACCGCTCAATTGGGTGCGCTGGCGGTCGATACCTGATCGGACGCGCATTTGTTCGCGCCGCATTGCCCTTTTGACGCCACTTGGAGCCCAAGACATGAATCTTCGACACCTCCTGACCACCGCGATGCTGGCGAGCTGCGCCGCCAGTGCCAACGCCGCCGGAGAAATCTACTTCGGTGCGGGCCTGCCTGGCGTCATGCTCGGCTACGCCGTGCCACTGAGCAGCAGCTTCACGGTGCGCGGCGATTGGGCGACGCTCGGTACGCGACGCAAACAGACCGTTGAAGAGGGCGTGAATTACAACGCCGAACTGGGCTTCAGCCGCATCGGGCTGTTTGCCGATTGGTTCTACCTCGGCGGCTTTCGCCTCACCGGTGGCCTGACGTTCAACAATCTCAAGGCGAATTTTGTCGCCCAGGGCGACGGCACGACGCAATTCACGATCGGCGGCACCACATTCGTGAGCGCTGCTGACGACCGGCTCAACGTGTCGATCAAGTATCCCAAGACCACTCCCTACCTGGGTCTCGGCTACGGGCACCAGGCGAGCACCGGTTGGGGCTTCCTCTTCGATGCAGGCGTGTCGTTCGGCAAGGCCACCGTCAGCGAAACGCATTCGGGAACCAACTTGGGAAATTCAAGCCTGGTCTCGCAAGCCGAGATCGACGCCGAATTGGCTCAACTGCGTGAAGGCGTCGCGAAGATCAAGTACATCCCGCAGCTGAGCATCGGGCTCAACTACCGCTTTTAGTCCTTCGCGGCGCGCGCCGGCGCAGCCGGCTACGCGGGCACGAGGACAGGCGAGCCGAGCGAGCGCAAGACGTCTCGAATCAACTGCGCACGGTCCTTGGGCAGGGGCGTGTCGCGCTCGATGCGCAACTTGTGATTGCCGGCAAGTTTGATGTGCCGGTTCTTCTGCACGAGTTCGATGATGCGGTGCGCATCGACAGGCGCGTTGGGCCGGAAGCTGATGACCATCAGTTTGGCGGCGGCGTCGATCTTCGCCACGCCGTAAGGCTTGGCCAGGACGCGCAGGCGATGCACGTCAAAGAGCGTCTGGCCTTGTGGCGGCAATTTGCCGAAGCGGTCGGTAATTTCCTCCAGCAGTGCGTCGATCTGCTCGGGCTTGTCGACGGTGGCCAGGCGTTTGTACAGGTTCAGCCGGGTGTGCACGTCGCCGCAGTAGCTGTCGGGCAGCAGGGCGGGGGAGTGCAGGTTGATTTCGGTCGTGGCCGACAGGGGCGACAAGAGGTCGGGCTCGCGCCCCGCCTTGAGCGCGCGCACCGCCTCACTGAGCATGTCGTTGTAGAGCTGGAATCCCACCTCCATCATGTTGCCGCTCTGGTTTTCGCCGAGCACTTCGCCGGCGCCGCGGATTTCCAGATCGTGCATCGCGAGGTAAAAGCCCGAGCCGAGCTCTTCCATCGCCTGGATCGCGTCCAAGCGCTGCGCCGCACCGCGCGCCAAACCTTCGACGTCGGGAACGAGCAGGTAGGCGTAGGCCTGGTGATGGGAGCGCCCGACGCGGCCGCGAAGCTGATGCAGCTGCGCCAGGCCGAACTTGTCGGCACGGCTGATGACGATGGTGTTGGCGCTGGGCACATCGATTCCGGTTTCGATGATCGTCGAGCACAGCAGCAGGTTGTGGCGCTGGGCGACGAAGTCGCGCATCACGCGCTCCAGTTCGCGCTCGGGCATCTGGCCGTGGGCGATGGCGATGCGCGCTTCGGGAAGCAGCTCGGCGAGCTTGTCGCGCCGCGCTTGAATGGTTTCCACTTCGTTGTGCAAAAAGTAGATCTGCCCGCCGCGTTTGAGCTCGCGCATCACGGCTTCGCGGATCACGCTGCTGCCTTCGTTGCGCACAAAGGTCTTGATCGCCAGGCGGCGTTGCGGCGCGGTGGCGATCACGGACAAGTCGCGCAAGCCTTCGAGCGCCATTCCCAGCGTGCGCGGGATCGGCGTGGCGGTGAGGGTGAGCACGTCGACTTCGGCGCGCATCGCCTTGATCGCCTCTTTGTGGCGCACACCGAAGCGGTGTTCTTCGTCGATGACGAGCAGGCCCAGGCGTTTGAAATGAATGTCCTGGCTGAGCAATTTGTGCGTGCCCACGACGATGTCTATCGTGCCGTCGGCCATTCCCGCGAGTGCCGCCTTGATTTCCTTTGTCGAGCGGAAACGTGACAGTTCGGCCACCTTGACGGGCCATTTGCCGAAGCGGTCGGAGATGTTCTGGAAGTGCTGTTCAGCGAGCAGCGTCGTCGGCGCGAGGATCGCGACCTGTTTGCCGCCGGTGACGGCAACAAACGCCGCGCGCAAGGCAACTTCCGTCTTGCCAAAACCCACGTCGCCGCAAACCAGCCGGTCCATGGGACGCGGCGACACCATGTCCTGAATGACGGCGTGAATCGCCGCGGCCTGGTCTGCGGTTTCCTCGAAGCCGAAGCTTGCGGCGAACGCCTCGTAGTCGTGCGCAGTGAAGCGAAACGCGTGCCCTTCGCGCGCGCTGCGCCGGGCGTACAGATTGAGCAATTCCGCCGCGGTGTCGCGCACCTGCTCGGCGGCCTTGCGTTTGGCCTTTTCCCACTGGCCCGAGCCGAGCCGATGCAACGGCGCTTCTTCGGCGCTGACGCCGGTGTAGCGCGCGATCAGGTGGAGTTGCGCCACAGGGACGTAGAGCACAGCCTGATCGGCGTACTCGAGGTGCAGGAACTCGCTCGCCTGCGCGTCGTCGCCGAGCGTGATGTTCTTCAGGCCGACGTAGCGGCCGATGCCGTGATTCACGTGCACGACCGGGTCGCCGACCTTGAGTTCCGATAAGTCCTTGATCAGCGCATTGACGTCGCTGACCTGTTCTTGCTTGCGCCTGCGCCTTGACGCAGGGCGATTGGCGAACAGTTCGGTCTCGGTGATGAACTGAACCGCCACACCGGCGTCGGGCTCGTGCCAGAAAAAGCCCTCGGCAAGCGGTGCGACGGCGATCGCGAAGTGTTCTGAGCCTGCGAGGAACTCGGTGAGGTTGGCCACGCTCGGCGGCTCGATGCGGTTGTCGCGCAGCAGTTCGAGCAGGGTTTCGCGCCGGCCGGTGCTCTCGCCGACGATGAGCACGCGGTTTTGCGTTGCGCCGAGGTGCGCTTGCAGCTTCTTCAGCGGTTCTGGCGCGCCGCGATCGACGCTCAAGTCGGGCAGAGGCTTGGCCCAAACCCTTGACGCCGCAGCCCCTGGAGCAGCGGCGCCAGCCTCGGCAGCGCCGGCGTCGGGCCCGCGCACGGCGAGCGTCGCAAAACGGTTGGTCAGCGTGAACCAGGTTTCCGGCTTGAGAAACAAATCCTCCGGGGGCAGGACGGGGCGCTCGCGATCGGCCTGAAAGAACTTGTGGCGCTCGCGCGTGTCGACCCAAAAGCGGTTCAGTGCCGCGTCGATCTCGCCGTGCAACACAATGGCGGTGGAAGCGGGCAGGTAGTCGAAAAACGTCGCCGTCGCCTCGAAAAACAGCGGCAGGTAGTACTCGATACCAGCGCTCGCCACACCCACGCCGATGTCTTTGTACAGGCGGGCCTTGCTCGGATCGCCCTCGATGCGCTCGCGCCAGCGTGCGCGAAACGCATTTCGCGCCGGCTCGTCCATCGGAAACTCGCGCCCCGGCAACAGCCGCACTTCGGGAACCGGGTACAGGCTGCGCTGCGTATCGGGGTCGAAAGTGCGGATCGAATCGATCTCGTCGCCGAACAAGTCGACTCGATAGGGCACCGGTGAACCCATAGGGAACAAGTCGATCAAGCCGCCGCGCACCGCGTATTCGCCGGGTGAGACGACTTGCGTCACGTGCGAATAACCGGCCAAGGTCAGTTGCGCCTTGAGTGCGGCTTCGTTGAGGCGTTGTTTGACCTTGAAGTTGAACGTATACGCCGCCATGAAGCTCGGCGGCGCGAGCCGCACCATGGCTGTGGATGCGGGCAACAGCACCACGTCGACATCGCCCTGGGCGATTCGCCAGAGTGTGGCCAGGCGTTCCGAGATCAGGTCCTGGTGCGGCGAAAAATTGTCGTACGGCAGCGTTTCCCAGTCGGGAAAGACGGCGACGCGCAACTCGGGCGCGAAGAAAGTCAACTCGCCTTCGAGGCGCTGCGTGTCAGCGGGTTCGGCGCAGACGATCGCCGCCATCGTGCCTTCCGACTTGCGCAGCTCGGCGAAGCGCGCGAGCAACAGGGCGTCAGCCGATCCGCAGGGGCGCGGCAAGGTAAATCGTTTGCCTGGAGCCAGACGTGGCAGGTGCATGCAGGTGTGTGAGAGGGAAGGCGAAAGGGGCTGATTGCGACGCGGCAAAAACGAAGTCGCCCCGCAGGGCCACTTCCCGCGGGGCGAACCAGGCGCGAATTATAGAATTCGCGCCTCGATGCCCTCGGTCAAACCCCCTGATGCTGCTCCATCGCGCCTGTTTGCCCTGGTGCCTTGTGCAGGTGTCGGCGAACGCGCCGCGACTTCGGCCCCCAAACAATACGCCCCGCTCGGCTCGCGCTGCGTCGCCGGGCACGCGCTGCACGCGCTGGCGCGGGTGTCACGCCTCACGGCGACGCTGGTCGTGCTGAGCGCGGATGACGATCAGTTTGAGCGCCACTGCCCCGAGTTCGCGGGCTGGGTTGCGCGTTGCGGTGGGCCCACGCGCGCCGCGAGCGTGGGCAACGGTCTGGCCGAGTTAGCACGGCGCGGGGCACTCGCGCACGACTGGGTGCTGGTGCACGACGCAGCGCGCTGCATGCTGCGGCCGCAGTGGGTGGATCGTTTGATCGACGCGTGCCTGGACGACAGCGTCGGCGGGCTGCTGGCCATGCCGCTGGCCGATACGCTCAAGCAGGAAGCCGACGGACGCAGCGTCTCGACGCTCCGACGCGACGACAAATGGACGGCGCAAACGCCGCAAATGTTTCGCTTGGGGCTGCTGCGCGAAGCGCTCGCTGCGGCGCCAGCCGGCGTGACCGACGAGGCAAGCGCTATTGAAGCGCTGGGCTGCTCGCCACGCCTGGTGCGTGGCGCCGCGGAAAACCTCAAAGTCACGTGGCCCGAAGACTTGGAGCTCGCACGATGCTTGCTCGATGAAGCATGCCGACCCAGTGCTGCGGAGACGCGCCGATGAAACCCGCAGCCGCCGCAGTGCGAATCGGCCAGGGCTGGGACATCCACGCCCTCGTCAAAGACCGGCCGCTCGTACTGGGTGGCGTGACGATTGCGCATACCCACGGGCTGCTCGGCCACTCCGACGCCGACGCCTTGTGCCACGCGATCACCGACGCGCTGTTCGGCGCCGCGGCGATGGGCGACATCGGCCAGCACTTTCCGGACACCGACCCGCAATACCGCGGCGCCGATTCGCTCGCGCTGCTCGCCGAAGCGGCGCGCCGGGTGCGCGCGCAGGGCTGGCAGATCGGCAACATCGACAGCACCGTGATCGCCCAGGCTCCGCGCCTGGCACCGCACATCGCGGCGATGCGCCAGCGGCTCTCGCAGGCGCTGCTCGTCGACCTGGCTCAGGTGAACGTGAAGGCGAAGACGGCAGAAGGCATGGGCCCGGTGGGCGAGGGCCTCGCCATCGAAGCCAGCGCCGTGTGCTTGCTGATCCGGGTCTGAGCGCGGCTCGGCAGCTACCCCGCGCGTTTCAGGCGCATCACGACGAGCAGGCCGCCGTCGTCGGCGTTGCTCAACTCGAACGTTCCGCCCATGCGCTGGATCGCCTTGTCGACGATCGCCAGCCCCAGGCCCGCGCCCGTGGCTGCGGTTCGCGCGGCGTCGCCGCGGAAAAACGGCGTTGCCAATTGACCGAGTTTGGCCGGGTCGACGCCATCGCCGAAATCGCGAACGCTGAGGATCACCCAAGGCCCGGTGCGCGCACAACTCACGAGCACACGGGCAATGCCGGTGCTCGCGCTGCGGCCGTAGCGGCGCGCGTTCTCAAAGAGGTTTTGCAGGACGCGGCCGAGTTCCGTGGAGTCGGCCATGACATGCGTGTCCGCCGGCACGCGTGAGCCGATCTGGATTTCCGTCGGGTCGCGAAACGGCGCGATTTCGCGCTCGACAAGGCTCCCAAGGTCCACCGGCACCAGGCTCACCTCGCCGGGGCGCGCGTAGTCCATGAACTTGTCGATGATCGCGTCCAGCTGGTCGATGTCCAGCGCCATGTTGCGCTTGGCCTCTTCGTCTTGCACGCTCATCTCGGTTTCCAGGCGCAATCGCGCGAGTGGGGTGCGCAAGTCGTGCGAGATTCCGGCGAGCATGACGGCGCGGTCCGCCTCGACCTTAGCCAACTCGCGCGCCATGCGGTTGAAGCCCATATTGACTTGACGGATCTCGCTGGTCAGCGTGGTCTCGTCAAGGCGCGAATCGAATTCGCCCTCGCGGATGCGGCTCGCCGCGAACGACAGGTCGCGCAGCGGCTGGTTGATGAGGCGGGCGATCATCGCCGAGCCAAAAATCGTCGCAAGCAAGGCGATACCGACCCACAGCGACAAGGTGCTCGCTGCGATGGGGGCAACGCTGGACTTGTCGGTCTGCAGCCAATAGGGGTCAGTCTCGATCGAAAACCCGACCCACAGGCCCGGCACGCCGTTCACCGAACTCGCAACCAAGGTGTCCGGGCCGAGCTGCGAGCGCAGTCCTTGGCCGATGGCGATCGTGAAGCGGTCGATTTCGTAGGGCACCCATTGATCGTTCGGTTCGCGCGGCGCGAGCCGCACCGACTTCTGGTTCGACATGCTCTTCACGACGGCGATGCGGTTGATGCCGTCGCTCGCTCGCAGCGCGGCGCGCGCCAGGTTCACGAGGCTGGCGATTTGCTGGGCAGCCTGCACGGCGCGTGGCTCGAACTCAAGGGCGCGAAACGTCTGCACCCAGGCGAAAACGCCACCCGCCAGCAGCAGCGCCAGCAGGAAGAAGGTGCGCCAGAACAGGCTCAGCGCGACGAGCTTCTTCGTCATGGTCTGGATGCCGCCGGGTGCGGCCGCCGTCGCGAACATCAATGGAACGCCAGGGTGTCAACCCGCGCACCACCTCGCGCGCACTGTGTTCGAAAAATCCGGACGCGACCCTCGGAGGCGTGGTAACCCCTCAAGACGCGCCGTCCGGGACGAACACATAGCCTACACCCCAGACGGTCTGGATGTAGCGCGGCTGGGTCGGATCGGGTTCGATCATTTTTCGCAGGCGCGAGATCTGGACGTCCAGGCTCCGGTCGAACGGCTCGAACTCGCGGCCGCGCGCGAGCTGCGCGAGCTTGTCGCGCGACAGCGGCTGGCGCGGATGCCGCACCAAGGCTTTGAGCATCGAAAACTCGCCCGTCGTCAGGGCGATCTGCTCGCCGTCTTTGGACAAGCGGCGCAGAGTGAGGTCGAACTCGAAGGGGCCGAATGTGACGTTCTGCGCGTCTTTGGCCGGTGCGCCGGGTGCTTCGAGCGTCGGGCGACGCCGCAAGACGGCGTGGATTCGCGCCAGCAGTTCGCGCGGGTTGAAAGGCTTGGGCAGGTAGTCGTCGGCGCCGACCTCGAGGCCGACGATTCGGTCCACATCTTCGACTTTCGCCGTGAGCATGATGATGGGCGTCAAATCGTTTGCAGCGCGCAAGCGCCGGCAAATCGACAGGCCGTCCTCGCCGGGAAGCATCAGGTCGAGCACGATCAGGTTCACCGTCTCGCGCGTCAGCACGCGGTTCAGCGCCTTCGAGTCTTCGGCGAGCAAAACCTCGAAGCCTTCCTGGGTGAGGTAGCGGCGCAACAAGTCCCGAATGCGTGCGTCGTCGTCGACGACAACGATGCGATCCGCGCGTGGGGTGGGGGATGTGGACATGGGGGCGCGCTCCGAATATGTAACAGCAGCGATTCTGCGCAGATTCGTAAGGCGTTTTTCGGCTTCCGACCTCCTGTTACAAGTCTTGCCGTGATGTAAGTCACCGGCGCGCGGGCCGTTTGCACTGTGCCCAACCCATGCAGTTCTGCGCTGAGGCAGAGCGTTTCGGCGCCCCTATTGGGCAGTCCAGCCGCCGTCAACCGCCCACGCCGCGCCGTTCACGTTGTTCGCCGAAGCCGAACACAGGAATACCGCCAGATCGCCCAGCTGCTCGGGTGTGGTGAATTGCAGCGAGGGCTGTTTTTCCGCGAGCAGGCGGCGTTTCGCTTCGGCGTCGTCAATGCCTTCTTTGGCCGCGCGTGCGTCGACTTGCTTTTGCACGAGCGGCGTCAGGACCCAACCCGGACAAATCGCGTTCACCGTGATGCCGCTTGTGGCGACCTCCAGCGCGACCGACTTGGTGAAGCCGACGATGCCATGCTTGGCCGTCACGTAGGCCGACTTCTGCGCCGAGGCCACGAGGCCGTGCGTCGACGCGATGTTGATGACGCGACCCCATTGGCGCGCCTTCATCGCCGCGACTGCGAGACGCGTCGTGTGGAATGCCGACGACAGGTTGATCGCAATGATGGCGTCCCAGCGTTCGACGGGGAAATCTTCGACGTTGGCGACGTGCTGGATACCGGCGTTGTTCACGAGGATGTCGATCGCGCCGAATTCGCCCACCGCGTGGGCCATCATGGCTTCGATCTGCGCCGGCTTGCTCATGTCCGCGTCGTGGTAGGTGAGGCGTGCACCCCGCTCGGCGATCGCGCCCTTGGCAGCGGCGACGTCGCCGAACCCGTTGAGCACAATGTTCGCCCCTTGAGCGGCCAGGCGGCAGGCAATGCCCAGCCCGATGCCGCTGGTGGAGCCTGTCACGAGAGCGGTTTTTCCATGCAGCATGTGAATCCTCGACGGGTGTTGGCTTAGCATCGATTATCCGAGACGAAAACGAACGAGAGCGAATCATCATGGTCGAGCCGCGCCTGCACCACGTTCAATGCCTTGATTCGCGCGGCCTGCACCGCATGGCGTATTCGGAGTGGGGCGACGCTGCCAACCCGAAGGTGCTGGTCTGTGTGCACGGCCTGACCCGTCAAGGGCGCGACTTCGACACGCTGGCGCGCGCGCTGTGCGCTGACTACCGCGTGGTTTGCCCGGACGTGGTGGGCCGCGGCCATTCCGATTGGCTCGCCGACCCCATGGGATACCAGGTGGCAGCCTACGTGGCCGACATGGTGACGCTGCTCGCGCGCCTGGACGCGCAGACGCTGCACTGGGTCGGCACCTCGCTCGGCGGCTTGATCGGGATGGGCGTCGCATCGCTCGCGAATTCTCCGGTGCGCCGACTCGTGCTGAACGACGTCGGGCCGGTCATTCAGCCGCAAGCGATTCAGCGCATCGGTGCTTACGTCGGGCTGCCGCTGCGCTGGGACAGCGTCGAGGATGCGGCCGCGTACATGCTCAGCATCTCCAAGGGTTTCGGCCCGCACACCGAGGCGCAGTGGCTTGACCTGACGCGCCCGATGCTGCGCGCCGAGGCAGGCAAGTTCAGGCCGCACTACGACCCGAGCATCGCGGTGCCGTTGCGCGCAGCCACGCCCGAAGCGGCCGCTGCCGGTGAAGTGCAACTCTGGCGCGCCTACGATGCGATCGCCTGCCCGACCTTGCTGCTTCGCGGTGCGGATTCGGACCTGCTGAGCCGCGAGACCGCGCGAGAGATGGCGCAGCGCGGGCCGCGGGCGACGCTGCGCGAGTTCGAAGGTGTGGGCCATGCGCCGACGCTCGTCGCACAAGACCAGGTGGATGCCCTCAAGAAGTTCCTGCTTTCGCCATGAAGACGGGCGTGCTGGCGGGTGTGCCGGGCCAGCGCGAAGGTTTTGCGCCTATCGTCCAGCTCAGCGTTGCCGAACAGGACAGCGTCGCTGACGCCGACATCCTCGCGCGCGCCCGGGGCTTTGCCGAGCCCCTGCTGCGCGGCCATCCGCTCGAGAGTGGCGAAGACGCGTTGACGCACGCCGACGCCGTGGCCGACATCTTGCAAGGCATGGGCGCGTCGGCCGCACTTCGCGCCGCGGTCTACCTGACCTACGCAGCCGACTACCTGAGCAAACCCGAGGAGGCGATCGGACGGGCTTTTGGCGAAACCTACGGCGCCCTGGTCGGACATACGCGAAAGCTCGTGCAAATCTTGCGCTCGGCACGCGACGCAAGGGTCGAAGACGAGCAGCGGATCGTGCAAACCGAGCGCGTTCGCAAAATGCTGTTGGCGTTTTCGCGCGACCTGCGCGTCGTGCTGCTGCGCCTGGCGTCGCGCTTGCAGACTTTGCGCTACTTCGCGGCGAGCAAGTTGCCCTGTCCTCGGCCGCTGGCCACCGAGTCGCTGCAAGTCTTTGCTCCGCTGGCGGACCGCCTGGGCATCTGGCAAGTCAAATGGGAAGTCGAGGACCTGTCGTTCCGCTTTCTCGAGCCAGAGGCTTATCGCTCGGTGTCTCGACTCCTGGATGAAAAGCGCATTGGGCGCGAGCAGGGCGTCGAGGCATTTCGGCAGGACCTCGGCGCCGATCTGGCACGCCACGGCATCCGCGCCGAAGTGTCCGGCCGGCCCAAGCACCTGTACAGCATCTGGAAAAAGATGCAGGGCAAGGGACTGCCGTTCGCCGAAGTCTTCGATGTGCGCGCGGTGCGCGTGATTGTCGCCAGCGTGGCCGACTGTTATGCCGCGCTGGCGCGCGTGCAGGAAAGATTTCCCACGCTGCCTGGCGAATTCGACGACTACATCGCCAAGCCCAAGGCGAACGGCTACCAGTCGCTGCACACCGTGATTCGCGAGGCGCAGGGCCGAACCGTCGAGATCCAGATTCGAACCCGCGACATGCATGAGCGCGCCGAGCACGGCATCGCGGCGCACTGGGCGTACAAAGAGGCCGGCGCCAAGGGTTATGCAGGCGTGAGCGCGGATGCCGACCTGAGCGCGAAAGTCGCGCAGGCGCGCAAGGCCGTGCTGCGCCAGTTGCTCGCCTGGGAGCGCGACTTCGCGGTGCATAAAGCGCCGGGCGCAGCCGAACTGGAAGATCGCATCTACGTCTTCACTCCCGCCGCCAGCGTGATCGAGCTGCCCGCAGGTGCGAGCCCGATCGACTTTGCCTACGCTGTGCACACCGACCTTGGGCACCGCTGCCGCGGCGCCAGGATCGACGGCGTCATGGTTCCCTTGAACACGGGTTTGTTGAACGGGCAGACGGTGGAAGTGATCGCTGCCAAGGAAGGTGGCCCCTCGCTGGACTGGCTCAACGCCGACTTGGGCTACTTGAGGGCGCCACGCTCGAAAGCGAAGGCACGCGCCTGGTTCAACGCGCTGGCGCAGCGCCAGACGATTGCACGCGGTCGCGAGCAGGTCGAAAAGCTGCTGCAGCGTGAGGGCAAGACGTCAATCAAACTGGACGATCTTGCGGGTCGTTTGGGATTTCGCAACGCCGACGCGCTGTTTGAGGTGATCGGCAAGGACGAGTTCTCGATCCGGCACATCGAAACCTTGCTGCGGCCAGCGCACGCTCCCGGGGACGAGACTGACAGCGTCGCGTTGAAGCGACCGCAGGTCGACGGCCGCAGTGCCAAGGGCGGCGTACTGGTCGTCGGCGTGGAGTCACTGCTGACCAGCTTGGCACGTTGTTGCCGCCCCGCGCCTCCCGACGCGATCGGTGGTTATGTCACGCGTGGCAAAGGCGTCGCGATTCACCGCACGAGCTGCAGCAACTACCGCCAGATGCTTGCGAGCAGCCCGCAGCGCACGATCGAAGTCGCCTGGGGCCACCAGGGCAGCGATGCGCAGCAGGTCTATCCGATCGACGTGATGGTCGAGGCGGCAGATCGACACGGCCTGCTGCGCGATATCTCGGAAGTCTTTTCGAAGGAAAAGATGAACGTGGTGGGCGCTCGCAGCGACGCGCCCAAGGGCAGTGACAGCGCGCGCATGACATTCACCGTCGAGGTGGCGAACGCAGCTCGGCTCGCCGCTGCGCTTGCCCAAGTGGCCAAGGTGGTGGGAGTGCGTGCCGTACGTCGCAAGTGAGGCCACAAGTGAGGCCGCTCGTGACGCCGAAACGGCGCTGCTACACTTCGGCCCTTCGCGACAGGCGCGTAGCTCAGCTGGTTAGAGCACCACCTTGACATGGTGGGGGTCGTTGGTTCGAGTCCAATCGCGCCTACCAATTGCGGTAGTGATATCAAGGGCTTGGCAGGAGTGCCAAGCCCTTTGATCTTGCCGATGCAAAGGCATTCTGCGGGTCCGTGATCGAAGCGCGGGAATGCACCGGAAATTCGACTTGGTGGCCGGCTTGCCCGAGCGGGTAAACCCCTCGCGAAGCCCAAAGTCACCCTCCTAGAATCTCCCGGCGCTTGGTGACACAGGAGGTTGTTGCATGGTTCAGTCTCGCCGCACCGCGAAGCCCAAGTCGGCCGCGAGCGGCCCTTCAGCCGGTGGCGCAGCCGACGCGGCGCTGCGTGTCCTCAAGAAATACCCGAATCGGCGCCTCTACGACACGCAGACCAGCAGCTACATCACCCTGGCCGACGTCAAGCAAATGGTGCTGGCGGTGGAGCCGTTTGTCGTTCGAGACGCAAAGACGGGTGAAGACCTGACGCGCAGCATCCTGCTGCAAATCATTCTCGAAGAAGAGACCGGCGGCGTGCCGATCTTTTCAACACAGATGCTCTCGCAGCTGATCCGCTTCTATGGCAACGCGATGCAGGGCATGATGGGCTCGTACCTGGAGAAAAACCTGCAAACCTTCACCGACATTCAGGCGCGGCTCGCGTCTCAGGCCAAGGGCGTATTCGACCCGGTGGCGTTGAATCCGGAAGTGTGGTCGAGCTTTCTCAGCGGCCAGGCGCCGGGTGCTCAGGGGTCGATGGGCAGCTACCTCGAGCAGTCGCGGCAGATGTTCCTGCAGATGCAGGACCAGTTGCGCAAGCAGGCCGAGACGATGTTCGCGGCAGTTCCCGGCGCGGTGCCGCCCGCGCCTTGAAGCGGGTCGCTTTGATCGTTCTTCCTCGAGAATGAGTTCCTCCGCGGCACTGGAGCCGAACCCCCTCGGCCCGAAAATCGGCTTCGTTTCGCTCGGTTGCCCGAAGGCGTTGACCGACTCCGAACTCATCTTGACGCAGTTGCAGGCGGAAGGGTATCGGACGTCAAAGACCTACGTCGACGCCGACCTGGTCATCGTCAATACCTGTGGCTTCATCGACGACGCGGTCAAGGAAAGTCTCGATGCGATCGGCGACGCGCTCACGGCGAACGGCAAGGTGATCGTCACCGGCTGTCTGGGTGCCAGGGCCGGGCAGGGGGGCGGCAACCTGGTGCGCCAGATGCATCCGAGCGTGCTCGAAGTCACCGGGCCGCACGCGACGCAGGAGGTCATGGACGCGGTGCATCGGCACGTGCCCAAGCCGCACGACCCATTCATCGACCTCGTGCCCGCGCAAGGCATCAAGCTCACGCCCAGGCATTACGCCTACCTCAAGATCAGCGAAGGCTGCAACCATCGTTGCACCTTCTGCATCATCCCCAGCATGCGCGGCGACCTGGTATCGCGGCCGATCGGCGACGTGCTGGGTGAGGCCCGGCGCTTGTTCGAGTCCGGCGTCAAGGAGCTGCTAGTGATCAGCCAGGACACGAGTGCGTATGGCGTGGACGTCAAATATCGCACCGGATTCTGGGACGGCAAACCCGTCAAGACCCGGCTCGTCGACCTGTGCGAGAAGCTGGCTGAACTCGCCGCGCTTCACTCAGCCTGGGTTCGCCTGCATTACGTCTACCCGTACCCGCACGTCGACGAAATTCTTCCGCTGATGGCGCAAGGAGCGATCCTGCCTTACCTGGACGTGCCTTTTCAGCATTCACACCCGGATGTGCTGCGGCGCATGAAGCGCCCCGCCAGCGGCGAGAAGAACCTGGAACGCTTGCAGCGTTGGCGAGCAGCGTGTCCGCAAATCGTCGTTCGCAGCACCTTCATTGCCGGGTTTCCGGGGGAAACGGACGAGGAATTCGAACACCTGCTCGATTTCATTCGTGAAGCGCGAATCGACCGAGCCGGGTGTTTCGCCTACTCGGCAGTGGCCGGCGCCGTGGCCAACGACCTGGCCGGGCTGCTGCCCAGCCCAGTTCGCGAGGAGCGTCGCGCCAGATTCATGGCGGTCGCTGAAGAGGTGTCGATCGCCAAGCTTCACGAACGGGTGGGTTCAACGATGCAAGTTCTCGTCGATTCAGCACCGGCTCTCGGCCGCAAGGGCGGCCAGGGACGCAGCTACGCCGACGCCCCTGAAATCGATGGGGTCGTGAAGTTGCAGCCGCCCGAAAAGGCGTCCGTGACGCTGAAGGTCGGCACGTTTTGCCGTGCCCGCATCGTCGCCGCGCAAGGGCACGACCTGATCGGCGCGCCCATCTGATTGGCCGGCAAGCCCGCCGCTGCGACGCGCGCCTGTGCAATGACGAGCAACGAAAGGAAAACATGGCGGACTCATCGCGCTTGAGCACAGCGCTGATTCATCACGCGTACCAAGCGCCGGAGGGATTTGCCTCGCCGCAGACCGCGGTGCACAAGGCGTCCACGGTTCTTTTCCGGGATTGCGCGGCTTTGCGCGCGCGCAATTGGAAAGACAAGACCGGCTACACCTACGGCCTGCACGGAACGCCCACGACATTCACGCTGGAAGAGCGCATCGCGACACTGGAAGGCGGCCTGCAAACGCTGCTTGTGCCCAGTGGACTCGCCGCGATCGTCTTGGTCGACTCGGCGTTGCTGCGGTCGGGCGACGAAGTCCTGCTCCCCGAAAACGCCTACGGCCCAGGCAAGGAGTTCGCGCGCAACGAGCTGGCTGGGTGGGGAATCACGCACCGCCTGTATGACCCCAGCGATCCGCAGCAGCTTGCAGCGATGATCTCGCCGGCGACAAAGTTGATCTGGCTCGAGGCGCCAGGATCGGTGACGATGGAGTTCCCGGACCTTGCGGCGCTGATCGCCGCCGCCAAGTCGCGCGGCGTGTTGTGCGCGATCGACAACACCTGGGGCGCCGGCGTCGCCTTCAATGCGTTCGCCATTGACGACGCGGCGGGCTCCAGCGTCGGCGCGGACATCGTCATGCAGGCGTTGACGAAGTTCCCCTCGGGGGGCGGCGATGTCCTCATGGGTTCGGTCACGACGCGCGACCCGATTCTGCACACCAAGCTCAAGGCCACGCACATGCGCATGGGCTGGGGCATCGGTGGCAACGACGCTGAACTCGTGTTGCGCTCATTACCCTCGCTCGAATTGCGCTATGCGGCTCAAGACGAGAGCGCCAGACGGATCGCACGCTGGTTGACGGGGCGGCCGGAAGTGGTGCAGGTCTTGCATCCGGCGTTGGCGGGGTCGCCTGGCCACGAACACTGGAGCCGGACCTGCAGCCGCGCAGCCGGGTTGTTCTCGATTGTCTTCGACCCGCGTTATGGCGCCGCACAAGTCGACGCCTTCGTCGACAGCCTGCGCTTGTTCAAGCTGGGCTACTCGTGGGCGGGGCCACTCAGCTTGGCAGTCCCCTACAACCTGGCTGCGCTCAGGAGCAAACCGGCCTGGGCCGGTGTGCTGGTGCGCTTGTCGATTGGCCTGGAGGCTGTCGAGGACCTGATCGAGGACCTCGAGGCGGCTTTGGATCGGACTTTTCAGCCGAGGGAGTGACCCGCCTCGTCAGCTTTGAGCCTCATTCAGGACAGTGCACGACGGGGAGCAGACCACCTGATTTTTCCCCAGGAGTTTGCGCGACTTGAGCATCGACCTTGCGCGATGTTTGCCGCACAGAAAACATGACATCGTCGCCGCACCGAATGAGCTTGCCGCCGCAAATGGAGAGCCTGGTGTCTTGGTGCGGTACCGCAGACCACCGTCCACGATCGCTGTTTTGATCTCAGTTTTTGCCATTGAGCCGACCTCGTTGCTTGTTCCCGGGAGCTTCCGTTGATCGGTTCAAGGAAGCTTTCAATATTGTCGTGATCGCGTATTGTCGGCGAAGTCCGGATGGCAGCAGCGGCCAGAGGAGATGGGTGGCTCGGGTTCAAATCTTCAAGTAAACATAATATACATTGTGGCCTATATTTAGTGTGGCCGAGACCCGGCCGAAACCGCTCAGCCGGGGCTCTTTCAGTCCTCCGTCGTCGGATCTGAATCTTCCTGGAGCGAGTCATTGGAAGGCTCTTCGCCCACCAGCGGCCCGGAGGTTCGATCCAGCGGGCGCCAGATTCGGCTTCTCAGTCGATTCAGCGCTGTCGACTGCTGGAGCGCGGCGTGCACGGCTTCAGGGTTCAAAAGCAGAGCAAACGGATTCGCGATCAGGTGTTGTTGTTCCAAGGCGGTCCCTCATTTGGTTGCGAAAAGACGGGTTGAATGTAGGCTTCAGCCACATTTCGCATCAGTCGGTTCGCCGCCATAGATCGAGTAAGGCAATTGCCGACACAGCCGTGTGACAAGCGACACGCCGAGGCCCGTCTCAGAGGGGCGTACGATCTGCATCTGTCGTTCATGTATTAATTTAATATCAACGGCTTACGTATGCTTTTTCATCATCTACTTCAACAATAAACCCTCCGCCTCAAGCCCAAACAGACGCTCAAAATTCCGGCTCGTCGCTTCGGCGACCTGCTCTAGAGGGAGCTGCTTGCAATCGGCCACCTTTTGGCCCACATGAACGACGTAAGCCGGACTGTTGATTTTTCCCCTGAATGGCATCGGCGCCAAGTACGGACTGTCGGTTTCAATCAGGCAGCGGTCCAGCGGAACGTAGCGCGCCACCTCGCGCAGTGCCGACGCATTCTTGAACGTCAGAATTCCGGAGAAGGAAATATAGAAACCCAGGTCCAACGCTTGGCGCGCGACGTCCAGCCCCTCGGTGAAGCAGTGAAACACGCCGGTCGCGCGGCGCTCGCCTTCTTCGCGCAGGGTCTGCAACGTGTCCTCGGCGGAGTCCCGCGTATGCACGACCAAAGGCAAAGCGCATTGCAGCGCGGCCCGGATGTGGGTGCGAAAGCGCTCGCGCTGCCACTCCATTGCTTCGTGAGACCGCCCGGCCAATCGAAAGTAATCCAACCCCGTCTCGCCGATCGCCACCACGCGGGGCAGCGCCGCCAGACGGACGAGGTCCGCAACAAGCGGTTCGCGCACACCTTCGTTGTCCGGATGAACGCCCGCGCTGCACCAGAAATTGTCGTACGCCAGCGCCAGGGCGTGCACCGCATCGAACTCCTCGAGCGTCGTGCAGATGCACAGCGCGCGGTCTACGCGGGCCTCGGCCATCGCCGCGCGGATCTCCCCGAGCTGGTCTCTCAACTCGGGAAAGTTGAGGTGGCAATGCGAGTCGACAAACATCCGACGAGAAACGGGTTCGGCAGCGCCGCGAACGACGAGATCAGATGGTCTGGGTCGGCTTCGCAGAGGAGATCGACGTGCCCAGAATCTCCTCGATCTTGATGCGCAAGACGCGCGTCTTCTCGTCGGTTGGAAAGCGCACCCCCACGCCTTGGGTGCGCCCGCCCGACGCGTTGGCGGGGGTCACCCAGCCGACTTTGCCGGCCACGGGATAGCGCTGCGGGTCATCCGGGAGCGACAGCAGCAAGTAAATGTCCTCGCCGAGGCGGTATTCCCGGGTTGTCGGAACGAACAGACCGCCATCTGAAAAAAGCGGCATGTAGGCGGCGTACAGGGCGGCCTTCTCACGAAACACCAGCTGGATCACACTCGGGCGCGCCCCGCCGGTGACCGCCGGAAGCCCGGGAGAGACAGTGCTTCGACCGGTTTCGCTCATGGCGGCGAGTGTACCGAAGCATGGCCAGGTGTTGGCCGCCGCGGCGCACTTTGATTGTCGAGAGTGCGAACCATGGCGCGTCGCGCTTCATCGACGAGGCTTTCGAACTTCAATGAAGCCTGCCAGGGATGCCCGGCCTGATTCGCATGCACACGCAGTGCAGCAGACCATTTTGAGAGCTTCACGATGCTGCCCCCAAGTCCCACCAGGCTTTGCGCCGGGAAGAAGCGGGGCGCCGCATCGACGGTGCAGCACAGCAAGTCGTGGCAGAGCTTTTGCAGTGTTTCGATCATCCGAGCCAGGGGCCAATCGGCGAGAGTTTCGGACCGGCCCTGCGCAATGTGTCCGGGCAGGGCCAGCCACAGGCTGGCGTCGACACGCGACTCCACCCACTCCAAGCTTTTGACGGGGCGTCCGCCCGTGGCAGCGAGCATGACGCCGGCCTGCTTGACTCCCTTGGCCTCGAGCCACGCCAGCGCCACCTGTTCAGTGGGCAGGACGACCGGCACCGCGAGGCATCGGCTGCGCACGGTGGGAAGCAGGGTTGCAGCCGCGTGGCTGCTGAGGACGTAGCGCGTCTGGCCGGCGGGTTCTTCGAGCGTTTTCAGCAGCGCATTGGCGGCGATCGGATTCATTCGCTCCGCCGGATGAATGAGAACCGCCTTGCCCCTCCCGCGCGCGCTGCTCGATTGAGCAAACGCAACAACCGCCCTGACCTCGTCAACCCGGATTTCCTTGCTGGGTTTGCCTTTTGTCGCTGCGCCGTCTTCGGCAGATTGTTCCGTCGGCGATGCGGTCCAGCCGAGTTCCTCGCGCATTGCGTCGGGGACCAGACACATCAAATCAGGGTGGGTGCGTGCCGCAAAGAGGCGGCAACTTGCACAGCTTTCGCACGCGGGGGCGATTGCGGCGGGTTCCTGCCTGCCCTCGCAGAGAAAAGCCCGCGCCAGCGCAAGCGCCAACTGGAACTGGCCGTTCCCGTCCGGGCCGTGCAGCATCAGGGCATTGGCCGTGTGCAACTTCAGCGCATCGAGCAAAGGCGGCTGCAGCCAAGGCAGCAAGGGTTCATCGGCTGGGCTCACCACTGCCGGGCCTCCAGCGCGGCGGCGATTTGCGCGGCAACCGATTCGATGTCTTGCTCCGCGTCGACCCGCACGAAGCGCGACGGCTGGCCTTGCGCCCGGGCTCGATAGCCTTCGCGAACCCGCGCGAAAAAGGCCTCGTCGAGCTGCTCCAAGCGGTCGGCGCTGCGCGCTGCGGCGCGCCGCCGTGCCGCGACGTGCGGCGCGAGGTCGAACCAAAACGTCAGCGAGGGTTGCAAGCCTTCCTGCACCCACGCTTCGAGCTGCTGCAGAACCTCGACGCTGAAGCCACGCCCGGCCCCTTGGTAGGCGAAGGTCGCGTCGCTGAAGCGGTCGCACAGCACCGTGCAACCGCGCGCCAGCGCGGGGCGGATCACCTCGCGCAAATGGTCGCGGCGCGCCGCAAACACCAGAAGCGCTTCGGTGAGGGCGTCCATGGGCTGGGTAAGGAACAGGCCGCGCAGCGACTCCGCAAGAGGCGTGCCTCCGGGCTCACGCGTGCAAACCACCTCGCTGCCGGCTTGCCGGAATCGCGCCGCCAGCGCCTCGATGTGGCTCGTCTTGCCGGCCCCGTCGATGCCCTCGAAAGTGATGAATCGACCGCTCACGTGTGCCTATTTGCGACGTTGATATTTGTCCACCGCGCGATTGTGCTCGGCGAGCGTCTCGCTGAATTGGCTGGAGCCGTCGCCCCGGGCGACAAAATAGAGCGCCTTGGTGCGCTGCGGCCGCACCGCGGCGCGCAAAGAGTCGTTGCTGGGCATGGCGATCGGCGTGGGAGGAAGCCCGTTGCGCGTGTAGGTATTGAAGGGCGTGTCGGCGAGCAGGTCGCGCTTGCGCAGGTTGCCGTCGAAGCGATTGCCCAGCCCGTAGATCACGGTCGGGTCGGTCTGCAAGGCCATGCCGATGCGCAAGCGGTTCACGAAAACGCTGGCCACCGAGCCGCGTTCGGCGCTTGCGCCGGTTTCCTTTTCGACGATCGACGCGAGGATCAACGCCTCCTGCGCGTTGCGCAGCGGCGTGTCGGGATCACGCTCGTCCCATGCCGCTTGCAAGCGCGCTTGCATGGCTCGGTACGCCTGCTCCAGCACGGCAAAGTCCTTGCTGCCTCGGGCGTAGGAATAGGTATCGGGAAAGAAGCGTCCTTCCGGCGCGACGCCTGGCGCACCGAGGCGGTCCATGATTTCGCTGTCGCTCATCATTGCGGTGGTCGGCTTCAATGCGTCGGCCATCGCCAGTTCGGCGCGAAAACGATGAAACGTCCAGCCTTCGAGCAGCCTGACGCTGGCCAGAGCTTGCTCGCCGCGCACCAGCGCCGACAAAAGCGTGACCGGCGTGAACGAGGGGTCGATTTCGTAGCTTCCGGCGCGAATCTTTCGCCCCTGCCCGGACCAGCGGAACCATTGCGTCAACAACAACGGCGAGGATTCAACCCCCGCCGCCGCAAGCGCCTGTGCGACCTCGCGCGCGTTGGCGCCTGCCGCGATCTCGACGCGAACCTTGTTGGCCTTCAGCGTCAAGGGCGAATTCAACCACCACCCTGCCAACGCAGCCGCGCACAAAAGGCACAGCAACAACGCAAGACCGAACCGAACAAGCTTCATCGACACGCCGCAGACGTGCCTTGGGCCTGCAGGAGACTGTGGGTATCGCCTTCGCTCATCGGGCGCCATGATAATCGGCGCATGAACATGCCTGTGTCATTGAACGGAATCGCAAGTCTCGATTGCTTCGCATGCATTCACGTGACGGGTGCTGACGCGGCTGCGTTCCTGCAAGCGCAATTGACGAGCGACTTCGTCTCGCTGCGGCACGAGCAGGCCAGATTGACCGGGTTTTGCTCCGCAAAGGGGCGCCTGCAAGCCAGCTTCATCGGCTGGAAGCAAGGCGACGGCGATGTGATGCTGCTGTGCTCAGCCGATTTGCTCGCGGCCACGGTGAAGCGCCTCTCGATGTTCGTATTGCGCATGAAATGTCGCTTGACCGACGCGTCTGCAGAGTGGCCCGTGTTCGGCCTCGCGGGAAGCAGCGTCGACCAGCTGCTAGGTCCATCCACGGTCTGGGAGCGGCAGGAAACTGCTCACGGAACCGTGATCAGACTGCCCGACGCGAATGGGCACGCCCTGGCCGTGTGGCTGCCCCGAGCGAACCAGCGTGCAGCGCTGTCCGACGCGCCGAAACTCACTCAGGACGAATGGCGTTGGCTGCAAGTGTCCAGCGGCGTTCCCTTTGTCCAGGCGACGACGGCAGATCTGTTCGTGCCGCAGATGATCAATCTGGAGTTATTGGGTGGCGTCGACTTCCAGAAAGGTTGTTACCCCGGACAAGAGATCGTCGCGCGAAGCCAATACCGAGGCTCGTTGAAGCGCCGCATGTTCTTGTTCGACTGTGACGCGACCGCAGCTGCGGGCCAGGAGGTGTTCGCCAGCGAAGACCCGGGCCAGCCTGCCGGCGTCGTCGTCAACGCCGCGGCGCATCCATTCAGGCCCGGAAGCTCGCTGCTTGCCGAGGTGAAGCTGAGCGAGCTGCAGCGTGGTTCGCTGCACTTGGGTGATCCCACGGGGCCACCTTTGGTTCGGCGCGAACTCCCGTACGCCGTGCCCCTGCTCTCCAGTCAAGCCGCCTGAGGTCAGGCCCCGAGCACGCAGGCAGGCGACACGGGCTGCACAGCGCGGGAACAGTTCACGGCGGGTTCTCGATTCGCGCCCCCCGATGGCACTCTCCCAGGAGTCACTCCACTAGTATCTGCCGCGCATGCCCACCGACGAGGCAGGTCGGGACATGCACCCAACAGAGCAGACGTGGCGAGGTGAATGCTGATGTGTCTGGTGGCGCTTGCCCTCGACAAGAATCGCAAGTTTCCCTTGGTGATCGCGGCGAACCGCGACGAGTATTTCGATCGTCCGTCGGAAAGCCTCGCCTGGTGGACGCCTGAAAGCGGCGAGCCCGCCATCTTGGGTGGCCGCGATCTGCGAAGCGGCGGCACTTGGCTGGGGCTCACGGCTCAGGGTCGATTGGGCCTGGTGACGAACATTCGTGACGCTCGCCTGTCACTCGGTGACGCCCCCTCGCGCGGTGAAATCGTCCCGAACTGGCTGTCGGCGCAAGAGACGGTCGACAAGTTCTGGATGCGCACCTCGGTGGCCGGCTACCACGGGTTCAACTTGATCGCGGCAGACTTTCGCCTGGGCGAGTGCTATTGGCTGACAAACAGTGGAGCGTACCCACGGCGCCTCGAGCGCGGCGTGTACGGCCTGTCCAACGCCGCCCTGGACACGCCGTGGCCCAAGGTCGTCGCCTTGAAGAATGAAGTACTCGACTGTGTCCAGAAGGCGACCGGGGTCGATGAATTGGCGTCCCAGCTTTTCGAAGCCTTGTCAGCCCGCACCCTGGCAGACGATCATTTGCTGCCGAAGACGGGCATCCCGCTGGACCGAGAGCGCCAGCTCTCGGCGGCGTTCATTCAGAGTTCCGATCTGTCCTACGGCACGCGCTGCTCGACCTTGGTCATCACGGAACGCGTGAATCGCTACCTGGTCACGCACGTGCTGGAGCGCACTTTCGGCGCGGTGGCGACGGAAAACTCATTGCGCCGCGCCACGATCCGGCGCTGGCCGCCGCGCTACACCAGCAATTCGCCGGTTCCGGCGCGTGAACTGGCCGCAGTCACGTTGGCGCCCGCGCCGTAGCGAAGTTCAGGGCTGGTCCGCCGGCCCGAGGGCGCGTGTCATTTCGATGTGCGCGATTCCGGCGTCGTCGTAGACGTCGCCCTGGGTAGAGAAGCCGGCCCTCAGGTAGAAGGCAAGCGCGCTCGTTTGAGCGCTGAGCCCGACTCGCTGCGCACCCTGGGCGCGGCCCGCATCCATCAAGGCATCGAGAATCCGGCGGCCGATGCCGTGGCCTCGCAGCGTCGAAGTCACGGCCATCCGGCCAATCCGAAACTCGCCTGCGCCGTTGAAGAACCCACGCCCCGTGCCGAGCGGCATGCCCAGCGTGTTTCGGGCGATGGCGTGGGTTGCCGCGGCGTCGATCGTGTCCCACTCCATGGCCGTCGGTACGCCCTGCTCTTCAATGAAAACGCGCGTGCGAATCTGGCGCAATTCGGCTTCGAGATCGGCCCAGCGCCCGAGCTCCAGACTCACCATCTCTCGGCCCGCTTCATAACCGAGCAGGCATGCGCGCAAGGCGTCAGGCACCGGCCGGGACGTTTGCGACGCCGGATCGGCGAACACATAAATGAGGGTGCCCGACACCAGCAGCGAGGTCTGGCGGAACACGCCGCAGTCGAACTGAATTGACGAATTGCCGATGCGCTCGCAGCGCACGCCCACGTCAATGCTCTCGTCATAACGCGCCGAGCCAAGGTACTCGAGCGTGGCCTTGCGCACGTAGAGGTCACCTTGCAGCAGCTGCATCGATTCGTGATACGGCAGCGCAATGGCGCGCCAATAGCCGGCGATCGCCGTGTCGAAGTACATCAGGTAGTGGCCGTTGAAGACGATGTTCTGGGCGTCGATCTCGGCCCAGCGAACTCGCATGCGCTCGACAAATCGGAAATCGTCACGAACCACCGGATCGCTCCTTGCGACGTTTCACGCTGACGCAGTGAAACTTGGACAGCTCAACTGCGCCGCACCCTGGGCCCGTCGCGGAACCCACTTGCCCCTCAGCGCGGGGGCAGCAGCTTCGCCGGGTCGATGGGCTTGCCCTGCCGGCGGATTTCGAAATGGAGCTGGACGCGGTCAGCATCGCTGGACCCCATCTCCGCAATCTTCTGGCCGCGACGAACGTTTTGATCTTCTTTGACGGTCAGCACCTGGTTGTGCGCATACGCGGTGAGGTAGGTGTTGTTGTGTTTAAGGATCACCAGATTGCCGTAACCCCTCAGGCCCGATCCGGCATAGACGACCCGGCCCTCCGCCGCCGCCAGCACCGGGTCGCCCACTTTGCCGCCAATCGTCAGCCCTTTGGCCTTGCCTTCTTCGAATGACGTCAGCAAGGTGCCAAACGCAGGCCACTGCCAGCTGATGTCGTCGTCGGCATCGCGCGTCGTTGGGGTTGCTATCGGGTTCGATGCTGCGGAGGCAACGGCCACCGGCGCCGCTGGCGCTGGCGCCGAGGCCCCGCTTGCCGCGCTGCGGCTGTCCAGCGGCCGTGTCTCGATCTTGGGCGGTGCAATCGGTCGCGTGCTGACGCCCGCGTCAGCGCCGGGCGGCACGACGCGCAGCACCTGACCCGCTTCGATCACGTTGGGGTTGTCCAGGTTGTTCCACTTGACGAGGTCTTTCCAGTTCTGACCCGTCTCCAGCCCGATACGGATCATCGTGTCGCCGGGTTTGACCGTGTAGAACCCCGGCTTGCCGGCGTTCTCGCTGCTCGGCGGCCTGGCCGCTTCCGGCGCCGCGGCAGTGGGAAGCGTTGCCGCCGCAGGCGCAGGAGGCGCGGACCGGTTCACGACGTTGCGGTCCTCCACAGGAGCCGGAACTCGGGGACTTGCGCAACCGACGAGCAGCAGCGCCATGGCGAATGGCGCGAGCGCACCGCAACCGCATGCCTTTGCAGACCACGTGAACATGAATTGACCGCACCACATCAACCGACAACGCCCGATTTTAGGGGGACGAAGTTGACGGCCTCGAAAACGTTCTGTCGAAAACCTTCGTCGCTCCGATCGACGACGACGAGCACCTGCCCTTGCGCGCCGGGGTGGCGCGCGGGCGCGACGAGGCGCCCGCCCGGTGCGAGTTGTTCGAGCCAGGCTTGCGGAACAGTTTCTCCGCCGGCGGCGGCGATGATGCTGTCGTACGGCGCGTTGGGCAGATGGCCACGCATGCCGTCCCCAAACACGAGCCGCACGCTGTCTCGACGCAAGTCGACGAGCAATTCCCTGGCGCGCTCGTGCAGCAGCCTGATGCGCTCGATCGACACCACGCTCGAGCTCAAGTGCGCCAGCAGCGCCGCCTGGTAACCGCAGCCGGTGCCGACCTCGAGAACGCGCCCCAGGCTTTGTGACCTTCGCGCAGCCGCGCCGTCGAACAGGAGTTCGAGCATGCGCGCCACCACCGAGGGTTTGGAAATCGTTTGCCCGTGGCCGATCGGCAGGCTCGTGTCCTGGTACGCCTGAACTGCCAGCGCGGTGTCCAGGAACTCGTGACGGCGAATTGTGGCCATCGCGTCGAGCACGCGTTGATGGCTCACGCCGCTCTCGCGCAGGCGCTGCACCATGCGCAGACGAAACTGCTCCGAGTCCATGCCCAATCCGGTCGGCATGGCGCTCGTGCCGGGGCGCCCCAAAGGGCCGATGCTGCGCGCAACCGGCGACCCCTCCCGAGCAGTCATCTGGTCCAGACGCAGCGGAAACTTGCCCGCGCGGCGCGCCGTCACGTTCATCGGCTCAGCCAGTCGCGCCAGTGCGGCAATGAAGCGTGTTCGGTCAAGTCCACCTGGAGTGGCGTGATCGAGATCTTGCCGTTGGCGGCGGCATGAAAGTCGGTGCCAGGCCCCGCTTCGCGCACGTCGCCGGCCGGACCGATCCAGTAGAGCGGCTCGCCGCGCGGGCTGTCCTGGCGGATCAACGGCTCGCTCGCGTGGCGCCGCCCGAGCCGCGTCACGACGCGCTCCAGCGTTCCCGCATTCGGATGATTGGGGATGTTCACGTTGAGCAGCCACGCCCCGGCAAGGGGTGGGCTCTGCAGCACCTGAACGATCAGCGCACGCATCGCTACCACCGCGGCTTCAAGTTCTCCCCAACCCTTTTCCACCTGAGAAAACGCGATCGACGGAATGCCGAACAGATAACCCTCCATGGCCGCGGCAACCGTCCCGGAGTAGACGGTATCGTCACCCATGTTCGCGCCGTTGTTGATGCCCGAGACCACGAGGTCGGGCCGATGCGCGAGGATGCCCGTGAGCGCGAGGTGCACACAATCGGAAGGCGTGCCGTTCACGTAGCGGTAGCCGTTGCTCGCCGTGAACACCGAGAGCGGGCGGTTCAGAGTGAGCGAATTCGACGTGCCACTTGCATTCTGCTCGGGGGCGACGACGTCCAGCTCACCCAAACCTTCGCAGGCTCGAACCAACGCATTCAATCCGGGGGCAAGGTATCCGTCGTCGTTCGCAATCAGTATCCGCATGCAACGATTGTAGGGATACATCTGGCCTTCTCGCGCCGGGCGAACTCGCTCGCGCTGGGTATCATGCGAGCCCCATCGAGGAGAAGCGGCATGCACGCATGGCTTTGCGAGAACCCCACCGGCGTCGACGCCTTGAAGTGGACGGCGATGCCCGACCCTGAGCCCCGGCCCGGCGAGGTGCGCATTCGGATCGCTGCGGCGAGCCTGAACTTTCCCGACCTGCTGATCGTGCAGAACAAGTACCAGATGAAGCCGCCCCTGCCCTTTGTCCCGGGCTCGGAGTACGCCGGCTGGGTTGAAGCCCTGGGCGACGGAGTCACGCGGTTCAAGGTCGGCGACACCGTGGCCGCATTCGGCGGGACCGGCGGCTTTGCCACTCACGCCTGCGTCAGTGCGGCGCTCGTCATGCCACTGGCCGAAGGGTTTGCGCTCGACGACGCAGCGGCCTTCGTTCTCACCTACGGCACGACCCACCACGCGCTGCTGGATCGCGCCAGTCTCGAGCCCGGCGAAACCGTACTGATCCTGGGCGCCGCTGGAGGCGTGGGAACTGCGGCGATTCAAATCGCCAAAGCGGCAGGCGCCAAGGTCATCGCTGCGGCCTCCACTGACGCCAAGTGCGATTTTTGCGCCGGCCTGGGCGCCGACGCGACGATCAACTACAGCACGTCGAATCTGCGCGATCAGCTCAAGGCGCTCACTGCCGGAAAAGGCCCCGACGTCGTGTACGACCCAGTCGGTGGCGACTTGACCGAACCGGTGTTTCGCTCGATCGCGTGGCGCGGGCGTTACCTCGTGATCGGCTTTGCGCAGGGCCCGATTCCATCGCTGCCGATCAACCTCGCACTGCTCAAGGGGGCGTCGCTGGTGGGCGTGTTCTGGGGCGAGTTCGCCCGGCGCGAACCCGAAGCGAACGCAAAGAGCCTGGTGCAACTCGCGCAGTGGTACGCACAGGGCAAGATCAAGCCGGCCATCGACCGCGTCCTGCCGATGAGCGAACTGCCCCAAGCCTTCGCCCTGATGAGCAGTCGCACGGTGCGCGGCAAGCTGGTGCTCCGCAACGGCTGACCCCTCATTCCAGGTGAGCCTTGCGGGTGAGGCTGAGCTACCATGCTGCAGGGAGTCCGCAAAGGACATCCGGAGTCGCATGCCCATCAAAGTGCTCATCCTCGAAGACAACCCCGTGGCGCGCAGCTTTTTGAATCGCGTCGTGCGGGAGAGCTTCACCGACACGATAGAGATCACCGAGTCGGGGGACCTTGAAAGCGCGCGACGCGAACTCAGCGCCGCTCCAGCCACGTCGGCCGCGGCAGATCTTTATCGCCTGATCCTGGTCGACCTGGAGCTGCCCGACGGAACCGGCCTGGAACTGCTCACCGAGCTGGCCAAGTACCCCGCCACAAAGATCGTCACGACGCTTTACTCCGACGACGATCACCTCTTTCCCGCGCTGCAATGCGGCGCCGACGGCTACTTGCTCAAAGAAGACCGCTTCGAAGTCCTGGTCGAGGAGCTGCAAAAAATCGTGCGCGGCCAACCTCCGCTGTCACCGGCGATTGCGCGCCGCCTGCTCGCACATTTCCGACTGGGATCGATCACGCTTAGCGCGGGTGAAGGCATGTCGGTTCCGGCCTACACGGCGTTTCAGAGCAGCCGCCCGCCCAGCAGCCCCGGCGGGACGCACGTGTCTCCGGCGGGTGCGCAGGACTTCGAGAAGCTGACGCCGCGCGAAAGCGAAGTCCTGACCTATCTGAGCAAGGGTTTCACGATCAAGGAGATCGCGAGCCTGATGGGCATCAAGTGGTTCACGGTCAACGACCATATCAAGTCCATCTACAAGAAGCTCAACGTGTCGAGCCGCGCGGAGGCTGCGGTCCTCGCCAGCCGCCAAGGCCTCGTGTAACGCTGCCTGTCGATGCGCCAGGAGGCGGCCTCGAGCCTGCATCAGCCGCAGTTGGATTCGGGGCCTGATTCGGGCTCGATTCTCAAGGCCATGGGCCACGCTCCGATGCCGCGCTGGCAGGGCTGGCGGCTGCGAATTCTGGTGCTGCTGGCGCTGCTCGGCTGCTTGATGATGCTGGGGTTGGCGCGCGAGACCGCGGCCCTGCCGCACCTCGACGGCACTTGGGTAGTCACCCGGCACGGCCACCTCGAGTTGCGCGCGACCCACGCCGCGAGGCTGGAGCCGTTCATCGGCCAGCGCCTGATCACGCTGTCCGGCGGTGCGGCGAGCGTGGACCTGCGCGACGCGGCGTTGCTGCAGCGCGCCCCGCGTTGGCTGGTTGACTCTGCCTTGCGCGCCGAGCAACTCGTGCTGCACCAGCACGTCACCGCGGCGCTGGCTCATCGCGACGTCACACTGACGTTCGAAGACGGGCGCAGCATCGCCCAAAAGCTCGCGCCACGCGACATCGCCGACCTGCCTGCCCAGTTCTGGCTGCGCTGCGCCTGCGCCCTGGCGCTGTACCTGTTGGGCATGGCGATCTTGCTGCTGCGACCCTCGGTGGTCACTCGCCTTTACGTCGTCATCGTGCTATGCCAGGTCGGCAACCTGAGCGTTGACGCGATCGAGTCGGCGCTCGACGTGGGCTGGCCAGCGTTATGGCTCGACGCCGAGTTCGCGGTCCGGGCCGGGCTCGACCTGGTCATGTGCGCCGCACTCGTGCACGTCGCGAGCCTGTGGCCGCAGCGCCTGCCCGGGTCATCTCGGTGGGCTGGTGCGGGTTGGGCGGCGGCTGCTGCCGGCCTCGCGGCGGCAGGTCTGCTGCAGCCGAATTGGTGGTCGATTCAATTCGCAAGCACCCTGCTCAATCTGGCCGTGCTGGGGTTGTTCATCTGGTCCTGGCGCCTCGAGCCTCGGCCGTTGACGCTGGCCTTGGTTCGATTCGCCGCCCTGTCCACGGGACTGTGGCTCAGCTTGACTGTGGCGCTCGGTTTGACGAGCGGGCAACTCTGGTGGCAGGCACAGCTCGCCGCGGCGGGCTCGACGACCTGGTATCTGCTGTTGCCCACGCTGCTCGCGGTCAATCTATTGCTCTCGCGCAGCCGTCAGTCGCTTCGCGAGTTGGGCCTGCTCGTCGCTGCCGGCGCCTTGGTGGTGGCCCTGGACCTGTCGCTTTCCGGCGCGCTCGGCGTGAATCGATTCGTCGCCGCGGTGCTTTCTCTCTCGATCGCCCTGGGTGCCTACCTGAGCGCCCGACAGTGGCTGCTGGAACGCAGGCTCGGCATCAGCGTGATCACGACGGAACGCATGTTCGAGCGCCTGTACCGGGTGGCACGCGAAGTCGAGTCGCACCCGCAGCGCACTGCCACACTGCTTGCCGAGTTGCTGACCGACTTGTTCGATCCGCTGCAAGTCACGATCATCCCGGACCCGGCGTCGCGCACCCGGGTCACGGAAGACGGCTCGACGATGCAAGTGCCTATTCCGGCAGTCGCCTTCGACGCCCAGGGACATGAAGGGGCCATCGTGCTGCGTTTTGCGCAACGCGGGCACCGCATGTTCAGCTCTGAAGACATTCGGCTCGCCGATCGCATCGTCGAGCAGCTCGAACGTGCCGTCGCCTACGACCGCGCCGTCGAGCGCGGCCGCGGCGAAGAGCGCCAGCGCATTGCCCAGGACCTGCATGACGATATCGGCGCCCGACTCCTGACCCTGATCTACAAGGCTCAGTCCCCCGAGATGGAGGAGTACGCGCGGCATACGCTGCAAGACCTCAAGACCTTGACACGCGGCCTGGCCGCGTCGAGCCATCGTCTGTCGCACGCCGCCGGGGAGTGGAAAGCCGACCTGGCGCACCGACTGAGCGCCGCAAACATCGATCTGGCGTGGTCGTGCGAGTTCGACGATGACGTCCTGCTCGGCATGGCGCAGTGGTCGGCTCTGACACGCGTGCTGCGGGAACTCGTGAGCAACGCCATTGCGCACTCGATGGCGCGCCGCGTCGAAGTCAGCGTCACCCTGGAGCAAGGCTGCCTGGTCGTGATCGTGTCCGACGATGGGCGTGGGCGCACACCCAAGGGCTGGGCGCATGGCCTCGGCTTGAGCGGCGTGCGCAAGCGCGTCAAACAGCTCAACGGTCAGGTGGAGTGGACGGACGCTGCGCCCCGCGGCATTTGTTGCCGCGTCGTCGTGAAAAACATCTCCGGCCTGCCGAAGGCCGGATGAGCAGCGTCACGGGCAGGATGAACCACCCCGGCTTTCGTGGAGGCCGGTTGTACTGAGCCATCAGCCTGAGTAGCTGCGCGCAGAATTCGGCGACACGGAGTGCAGCCATGGGTCGCATCGCGCCTTTCGGCATTTCGGCATTTCGGTTACCGCATCCGGAAGCCGTCGTTGATTCGGTGGGGCTGTGACGTCTCAAGGGCCCGGACGGCTACCGCGCCGACTGGAGACCTGACTCGCGTCGTCCCGATCAGCGATAGTCGTGTTCGTGCTGGTCCCTGGCTGCGAGCAAGAGTACATCAAGGTCACGAATCGCGAAGAGCACCACACACCCGCCATGACCGAATGGGACGATCAGCTCCCGAAGCTCTCTGTCCTCCTCGGCACGTCGACATGTGTGCGGCGCGAACGAAAGGATCCCCATCGCGCGCTCCACAGCTTCCTGGAATCGAAAGAGGCAGGTGCCGTCAGGCGTGTTGCTGGCCATCTCGCGCTGGACGATGTGCTCCTCGAGGCGCTCGATGTCCCCCTGGAACGTGACGGTGGGAACAACCTGATACCGGCTGCTCACCGAGCTGCGCGCTTGTTCTCGGCCACCGCGCTCGCGCGGACGCGCAGCTGCGCCGCCTTGGCACGTTGCCGCATGCCAGCCAGGAAGTCCTCTGACGTCATCAATCCAACACCTTTGTCCGCCGCGCGCAACGATTTCCTGGCTCGGGCGATAGCGGCGTTCTGTTCGGCGCGGAACTCCGCCTCCCGACACACAGCGTTCTCGATGAACTGTGTCAGCGATTCGCCGTCCCGTAGCACCGCCTCGAGGCTGGCCTTGGTCTCGGGAGCGACACGGATGGGAGGCAAAGTGGCAGAACGGCTCATGGGTCAAATGTATAGCAACTGAAATACACGATCAAGCAGCGCCGCGGTGTGGTGCTGCACTGTTCGCCAGCTTGGCCGGCTGCAGGAAGGTGGAGTTTCTCGACCTGGCGTGGCCGCAGGTCGACTTTGAGTCGGGCGTCGTCCGCGTCAAGCGCGCCAAGCAACGCGGCCGCAAGCGCGACCAAGGCATCGACGAGATCGCGATCAGCCCGGCGATGCGTGCCTGGATCGACGACCTAGCCAAGATCCGCTCCGACGTCTACGACCGAAACCGCGTCGTCAAGCGCTCGTCGCTCTGAAAAATACTCCCAACTTGGGAATATTCTGCGGCAAGAGTCAGACCTCGAAACAAAAGCAGGCACGCAAGTGCCTGATCTGTTTAGAGAATTTTGGGGTGGCTGATGGGGCTCGAACCCACGACAACAGGAATCACAATCCTGGACTCTACCAACTGAGCTACAGCCACCACAAGCTCAAAAGTATAGCGGACGCACCTCGTGCCACTCGCTCATGCACATGCGCTCAGGGGGAATTGGCGCTTGCAGCCGCAGCTGCCGGCACCGCCAGTTCGGCGTTGAAGCGCTGTTTGAGCGCGGCGTAATACGCCTGCGATTCGGCATCGGCCCAGGCCTGCGAATACTGTTGTTGGCCTTGCGCGGGCGCGCCTGCCGCCGGGTCGCGCCCCAGCACCTTGGTCAGGCGCACGACGGCGTAGCCTTCGGCGCCGAGGTCCACGCCCAGCACCGCGGGCAAGCTGGTCGCCGGGGCCTTCAACACGGCGTCGAGCACCGGCCTGGGAACCGCCTGGGCCTGCGCCCGCGACACCGCCTGGGTTGGGCCGGGCAACGCGGTCTGTGGTGACGCCTGCAGCTCGGCCAAGCGTGCGCCGCCGAGCTTGCGCGCCATTTCGGCGGCCTGGGCGCTCTTCACCTGTTCGCGCACTCTGTCCGCGACCTCGGCGAACGCGAGCTGCCGCGCCGGCGTGTGCTGCACAACCCGACCCGACACCAACTGGTTGTCGCCGACGTCCAGCGCCAACGTATTGCGCTTGCTCTTTACCGACTCCGACGCGAACAGCGATTCCAGGAATTTGGCGTTGGCCAGCGGGCCCTTGGCCTGGGAACCGGCGCTGCGCATGACATCGCTCGCCTTGCGGACTTCGAGCTTGAACTTTTCGGCGGCCGGAGCCAAGCTGTCCGACTGGTCTTCGACCATGTTGGAGAACGCCACCGCCTGCTCGGCAAATTTGGTTTGCGCAAGTTGCTTCTTGCGCTCGCTTTCGATCTCGCCCTTGACAGACTCAAAACTGCGCTTGTCGCCGCCCCGGGCGGCAGTGACGCGGATGATGTGGTAGCCAAAATCGCTCTCGACGACAGCGCTGGTCTGGCCGGCCTTCAGCGCAAACGCGGCGTCCTCGAACGCCTTCACCATGGCGCCGCGGCCGAAGAAATCCAAGTCGCCGCCCTTCTCTGCCGAGCCCGGATCCTCGGAGTTCTTGCGCGCCAGTTCGGCAAACGACGCCGGCTGGCTTGTCACCTCGGCGAGCAGCGTCTCCGCTTTTGCCTTGGCCTTGGCCCGTGCGTCCGCTGGCGCGTCTTTCTCGGCCTTGATCAGAATGTGGCTCGCGCGACGTTCTTCGGGCGCAGTGAAGCGCGCCGTGTTCTGCTCGTAGAAGTCGCGCAGCTCGGCCTCGGTGACGCTCACGCCCTTCATGACGCTGTCCAGGTCGAGCACAAGGTATTCGACGTTCGCTTTTTCAGGCGCCTGAAACTGCGCGGCGTTCGCCGGGTTCTTGTAGAACGCATCGAGGTCGGCGTCGGTCGGGTTGACCTTGGCGGCATAGTCCTTCGGGTCGAAGCGCTGCACCTGAACTTCACGCTGTTGAAACATCGCGTCCAAGGCAGTCGACGCGGCGCCGGCCGGAGCGAACGCGCTGTTGCTCAATCCGGCGATCACCTGGCGCGTCGTCATGTCGCGGCGCAGGCGCTCCGCAAAGACCTCGCTCGACATGCCTTGCGCGGCCAAGGCGCTCTGGTTCACGCTGCCGTCCGGATTGCGCAAGAACGCCAACTCGGGGTCGGAAGCGAACAGGCGCAGCAAGCGCTCGTCGCTCGTGTACAGGTTGGCCTGGCGCACCGCGGCCTGAATCACGCGCTCGCGCACCAACGATTCGAGCGACTGCAGTTTCATCTCGGGCGTGTCGAACATTCGCGTGTCGATGCCGGGCATCTGGCGCCGCACACGCTCCATCTGGTCGCGGTGCGCCGCGTCCCATTCCCCTTGGGTGATGCCCTGCCCGCCGACGGTTCCGACTTTGGTGTTCTCGTTGCCGGTGAAGCGGCTGTAACCCTGAATGCCGAAAAAGACGAACGAGGGGAAGATCAGCAAGACGAGGGCGAATTGCAGAACTCTGGTGTGACGGCGGAAAAAATCGAACATCGTGTGTCCCGATGGAGTCGAGCCCGGTGCGGCCCAAACAAGACTAGCGGCGGTGCTGGCCCAAAAGCGACAAAGGCGAACCGAAGTTCGCCTGGCTTTCTGGAGCGACTGACTTGCGGGCGCGATTCTAGTGCGGCGCCTTGTCGCCCGGTGGTGGGTGCTGAGGGGTTCGAACCCCCGACCTACGCCTTGTAAGGGCGCCGCTCTACCAACTGAGCTAAGCACCCACTTGAACCTGTGGGCAGGGAGAACTGAGACGGGTCAGTTCAACGCGTCTTTCAACGCCTTTCCCGGACGGAACTTCGGCACCTTGGCCGCCTTGATCTTGATCGCCGCGCCGGTGCGCGGATTGCGCCCAGCGCGCGCCGCGCGCTTGCTGACGCTGAACGTGCCGAAGCCGACCAGCGAGACGGAATTGTTTTTCTTCAACGTCGCCTTGACACCACCGATCACCGCCTCGAGCGCCCGCGTCGCGGCTGCCTTCGAAATGTCCGCCTGTTTGGCGATGTGTTCGATCAATTCGGTCTTGTTCACGAGTGTTTTCCCTTCAAAGGTGTCTCACATAATTTTGATCGTTGCTCTCGGCTGCAGCGGGGCGCTGAGATGTCGGTGTCATGCCGCCACGCTGTGGGTCAGTACCCATCGTGGGGAAGCGAATTCTATGCGTATTCCCTCCCCACCCGATCAGGGTGAAACGCGTGCTTCCACGCTTGACAACGCCGCGCGCAGCGCCTACCACTTCGCATGGCTGGCTCGCTGGAATGACCCGCACTTTGTTACATGGCTGCGCTGGTGCGGGCCACGGCCATCGCAATCGCGCGGCCCACGTCGGCCGTTCCGGCGCGGCCACCCAGGTCGGCCGTTCGCGGCGCGTCGCTCGACGGCTCCAGCACCGACTCGATCGCCTTGACGATGCAGTCATGCGCCGGGCGGTAGCCAAAGTAGTCGAGCATCAAGGCCGCCGACCAGATCTGCCCGATCGGATTCGCGAGGCCCTTGCCGGCGATGTCGGGCGCCGAGCCGTGCACCGGCTCGAACAGCGACGGAAATCGGCGCGTCGGGTTCAGGCTTGCCGAAGGCGCAATCCCTATCGTCCCGGCGCAGGCCGGGCCCAGGTCGCTCAAGATGTCGCCGAACAGGTTGCTCGCCACGACGACGTCGAAGGCCTGCGGCCGCTGCACGAAATGCGCGGTCAGGATGTCGATGTGGTAGCGGTCCACGGCAACGTCGGGGTAGCGTTTGGCCATTGCTTCGACGCGTTCGTCCCAATACGGCATCGTGATCATGATGCCGTTGGACTTGGTCGCCGAGGTCAGGCGCTTGCGTGGCCGCGAGCGCGCGAGCTCGAAGGCGAATTCGAGAACCCGGTCCACGCCGGTGCGCGTCATCACGGTTTCCTGGACGACAAATTCCCGGTCCGTGCCTTCGAACATGCGCCCGCCCACGCTCGAATACTCGCCTTCGGTGTTTTCGCGCACGATCATGATGTCGATGTCGCCGGGCTTCAAGCCCGCCAGCGGCGAGCGCACGCCGGGCATGAGGCGCGCCGGGCGCAGGTTCACATATTGGTCGAACTCGCGCCGGAATTTGATGAGCGAGCCCCACAGCGATATGTGATCGGGAATCTTCTGCGGCCAACCCACGGCGCCGAAGAAGATCGCATCGTGGCTGCCGATTCGGTCTTTCCAGTCGTCGGGCATCATCTGGCCGTGGCGCTCGCAATAGTCCCAGCAGGCGAAGTCGAAGTGATCGAACTGCAGTCCGATGCCGAAGCGGCTCGCCGCGCTCTCGAGAACTCGCAAGCCCTCGGGAACCACTTCCTTGCCGATGCCGTCGCCAGCGATCACGGCGATACGATGGGTCTTGCTCATGGGGCTGCTCTCATGTGGGTTCCTTCGAAGCGACGCGATCAATTGATTGTGCCGTCTGACCGCCGCGCATGACCATCACCACCCCTGCCACCGTCAAAGCCATGCCGGCGAGCATCGCCAGCGTGATCACTTCGCCGAACAGGAACCAGGCCAAGCCTGCGGTGCACGGCGGCACGAGGAAAAGCAGGCTCGTGACTCGCGTCGCCGCGCCGCGCTGGATCAACAGGTAAAGCAGCGAACTCCCGCCCAGCGTCAAGACCAAGACCGACCAGGCCATGGCGCCCAGCAGTTGCGAGTTCCAGCGAATCGCTTCGGTCTCGAACCACGCCAGCGGCAAGCTGACGAGCAGTGCAGCCAACAACTGGACGGCGTTGGCCGAGCGCACGTCGGTTTGCACCAGAAAGTGCTTTTGATAGAGCGTACCCGCCGTGATGCTGATCAACGCCAGAATTCCGAGCGACAGATTCGATGGCGTGACTTCGCCAATGCCGAGCTTTGGCCAGACCACCAGCGTCAAGCCGATCAGACCCAACAGCAAACCCAGCCAATGGCGCACGTGCACGGCGGGTGCACCGTCCGAGCCGCGCGTCACGAAGCCCATCCAGACCGTCGTCAGGACGGGCTGCAGGCCGACCAGAAGTGCGACCGTTCCCGCGCCGATGCCGAGTTTGATCGCGGCCCAGACTCCGCCCAGATAGCCGGCGTGCATCAGGACGCCGGTGAGCGCGAGGTGTCCCCACTGCCGGGCGCCCGACGGCCACGGCGCGCGCGCCAAGGCGATCCACACGCCAAAGCAGACGACCGACAGCGCGTAGCGAATGCACAAGAAGCTGAAGGGCGGCGCATGCGGCATGCCGAAGCGCGCGACGACGAAACCGGTGCTCCAGATGAGCACGAACACCCACGGCATCAGGCGCAGCAGCGCCGCGTCGTCGCGGGCCATGGCCTCAGCGGACCTTGGCGCGAATTTCGGGAAGCGCCTTGCGCAGGTAATAGACCATCGACCAGATCGTCAACACCGCCGACACGATGATCAGCACAGTGCCCCAGAACGCGGTGTCGATCACGCCAAACAGCTTGCCGTGGTACAGCAGGAAGGGGATCGCGATCATCTGCACGGCGGTCTTGACCTTGCCGATCATGCTGACCGCCACGCTGCGCGACGCGCCGATTTGCGCCATCCATTCGCGCAGCGCCGAAATCGCGATTTCGCGGCCGATGATGACCAGCGCAATCAACGCGTGCAGGCGTTGCTCGTGAACCAGCACGAGCAACGCGGCGCAGATCAGGAACTTGTCTGCCACCGGATCGAGGAACGCGCCGAAGCTCGACGTCATCTTCAGGCGTCGCGCCAGATAGCCGTCGACCCAGTCGGTGAGCGCGACGAGGATGAACAGCACAGTCGCGAGCAGGTTCTCCAACTGGTCTTCCAGGCGCAGGTAGAACACACCCACGACCAGCGGAATGGCGATGATTCGCGCCCACGTGAACAGCGTCGGCAAGTTGAAGAACATGGGGGGATTGTGCCGAAGGTCTGCGCGCCGCCCCTCAGGCGTCAATTCGGGGCTCAATGCAGCGCACGATAAATCGCCTCGGCGAGTTCTTTCGACACCCCGTCCACACTCGACAAATCGTCGACGCTGGCCTGTTCCACGCCGCGCAGCCCGCCGAAGCGCTGCAGCAGTTTTGCGCGTTTCTTCGCGCCGATTCCGGCGATCTCTTCGAGCTTGCTGCTGCCGGTGCGAACGCTGGCGCGGCGTGCCCGCATGCCGGTGATCGCGAAGCGGTGCGCTTCGTCGCGTATCTGCGCAACGAGCATCAGCGCCGCCGACTCCTTGCCGAGGGAGACCTTTTCGCGCCCGTCGGCAAAGACGAGTTCTTCGAGGCCGACTTTGCGACCCTCGCCCTTTTCGACGCCGACGATGCGGCTGAGCTCCAGGCCCAGTTCCTCGAACACCTCGCGCGCCACGCCCACCTGGCCGCGCCCGCCGTCCACAAGCACCAGATCGGGCATTCGCGCCTGCCCGGTGCTCGTGGCCTGCGCGAGTTTCGTGTAGCGGCGCAGCAAGACCTGGCGCATCGCCGCGTAGTCGTCGCCCGGCGTGACGCCCTCGACGTTGAAGCGCCGGTATTGCGCCGACTGCATGCGGTGGCTCTCGAACACGACACACGACGCCTGCGTCGCCTCGCCCGCGGTGTGGCTGACGTCGAAACACTCGATGCGAAAGCGCTCCATGTCCTGCACCGCCAGATCGAGCGCCTCGACGAGCGCGCGCGTTCGCGACTGCTGCGAGCCCTCTTCGGCGAGCAGCTGCGCGAGTTTCAGGCGTGCGCCGTTCACGCACATGTCAAGCCAGGCGCGGCGCGAGTCGCGCGGCTGGTGCTGGGCGGTGACTTTCACGCCGCCGCCTTTGCTCAGTGCGTCGATCAGCGTCTTGTCGACGGCGTGGCTGAGCACGAGCAGCGGCGGCGCGCCGCCGTCGAGGTAGTGCTGGGCGATGAAGGCCTCGAGGACTTGCACTTCGGGCGCGCGAACCGCATCGCGCTCTTCGGCTTCGGAGTCGGCCCACTGCGAAGCTTCGTCGACGTGCGCCGGAAAATACGGCCGGTCGCCGAGGTGCCGACCGCCGCGCACCATCGCCAGGTTGACGCAGGCGCGCCCGCCTTCGACTTGTGCGGCCAGGATGTCCGCGTCCTTCACGGTGACGCCGCTGTTGTCTTCCACGCCCTGCTGGTGCAAGACGCGCGAGAGCGAGCCGATCTGGTCGCGGATCGCCGCCGCCTGCTCGAACTCGAGCGCGTCGGAGCGGCGCTGCATGTCCGCCTGCAAGGTCTGCATCACTTCGTCCTGGCGGCCCTGCAAGAATCGCTCGGCGTTGTCGACGTCGCGCTGATACGCCGACGCTTCAATCAATTGCACGCACGGGCCCGAGCAGCGCTGAATCTGGTAGAGCAGGCACGGCCGGGTTCGATTGCCGAACACGCTGTCTTCGCAAGTGCGCAGGCGAAACACTTTCTGCAAGAGTTGGATCGACTCTTTCACCGCCCACGCGTTCGGGAACGGGCCGAAGTAGCGATGTTTGGTGTCGACGCTGCCGCGGTAATACGCCATGCGCGGATAGCGATGCGCAGTGAGCTTGAGATAGGGGTAGCTCTTGTCGTCGCGAAACAGGATGTTGTAGCGCGGCGCGAGCGTCTTGATCAGGTTGTTCTCGAGCAGCAGCGCTTCGGCTTCGGAGCGCACCACCGTCGTCTCCAGCCGCGCGATGCGGCTCACCATGTGGCCGATGCGGCTCGCGCCGTGGTCTTTATGGAAGTAGCTCGACACGCGCTTCTTCAAATCGCGCGCCTTGCCGACGTAGAGCACATTGTCCTGCGCGTCGAAGTAGCGGTACACGCCGGGCAGTCCGGGCAGCGCGGCGACATCGGCAAGCAGACGCTGCGCATGCGGCTCGAGCGCGAGGCTATCGGCGGGGTCGGGCGTGGGCAGTTCGCTCATCGAATCGGATTGTGCCGCTCGGCCCCGCGGCGCCGGCCCGGATAATCGCGGCCATGGCGCGTGTCTGGGACTTGTTCTGCCGGGTGATCGACAACTTCGGCGACATCGGTGTCTGCTGGCGCCTCGCGTGCGACCTCGCGGAGCGAGGCGAGGCGGTTCGTTTGTGGACCGACGATCCGTCCGCGCTGCGCTGGATGGCACCGCAGGGTTGCAAGGGCGTGCAAGTGCTGCCCTGGTCGTCGGCGGAAACAGGATTCGATTGCGCTGACGTCGTGATCGAAGCCTTCGGCTGCGATCCGCCGCAGGCGGTTGTTCAGCGCATGGCAGGCCGCGCCAAACCGCCGCTGTGGATCAATCTCGAATACCTGTCGGCGCAGTCCTTTGCCGTGCAAAACCACGGGATGCGCTCGCCGCAATTGAGCGGCGCCGGCAAAGGGCTGAGCAAGTGCTTTTTCTATCCGGGCTTCGTTGCGGGCACTGGCGGGCTGATCCGCGAGCGCGACTTACGCGACCGACAGCGCGCCTTCGACGCCGTCGCCTGGCGCGCCGCGCAAGGCATCGTCGCCCAGGCCGGCGAGCGCTGCGTGAGCCTGTTCTGTTATGCCGGCGCCGCGCTGCCCGAGTTGCTCGACGCGTTGGCGCGGCAACCCACGCTGTTGCTCGCAGCGCCAGGCGCCGCAACGGAGCAGTTGCGCGAGTTGCTCGGCCCGACGCTGCGCCGCGGGCCTTTGCGCGGCGTCGCCCTGCCCTGGCTCACCCAGCGCGACTTCGACCACCTTCTGTGGAGCTGCGACATCAATTTTGTGCGCGGCGAAGATTCATGGGTGCGCGCCCAATGGGCGGGCCAACCGTTCGTCTGGCAACCGTATGTGCAAAGCGACGGCGCGCACCACGCGAAACTTCACGCCTTCCTCGATCTTTACCTCGTGGGCGCGGATGCTTCGCTGGCGCGCGACGTACGCGCCCTGTGGGCCCGCTGGAACAGGCTGCCCGGTGCACAGAGCGCTGCACCGAATGCGCCCATCGCCTTGCCTGAATTTGACGCATGGCAAGACCATCAGCGGCGCTGGCTTGACGCGCTGAGCGCCCAGGCCGATTTGACGAGCCAGTTGATGACCCACGTGAGCAGCTTCGTGAACGACACGCGCTAAAATCGCGGGCTTTGCGTCAAGACTCGGAACACGCTATGAAACTCGCTATGGAAATTCGCGCCGGCAACGTCATCATGCACGGCAAGGATCCGATGGTCGTCCTCAAGACCGAATACAGCCGGGGCGGCCGCAATTCGGCGACGGTGCGAATGAAGCTCAAGAGCCTAGTGGGCAACACCGGCACCGAAGTCGTCTTCAAGGCCGACGACAAGATGGACCAGGTCATTCTCGACAAGAAGGAGTGCACCTACTCCTACTTCGCCGATCCGATGTACGCCTTCATGGACGCCGAGTACAACCAGTTCGAGGTCGAAGCCGAGAACATGGGCGACGCGATTCAATACCTCGAAGACGCGATGCCCGTCGAAGTCGTGTTCTACGACGGCAAGGCGATTTCGGTCGAGTTGCCGACGAGCCTGGTGCGCGAAATCACCGACACCGAACCCGCCGTCAAGGGCGACACGTCGGGCAAGGTGCTGAAAAACGCCAAGCTCGCCACCGGCCTGGAGATTTCGGTACCGTTGTTCGTGCAAACCGGCGACCGCGTCGAAATCGACACGCGCACCCACGAGTACCGCAAGCGCGTCTGAGCCGCGCGAAGGCTGTGCCGAGCAGCCATGCGGTTCGAGCCCGTCGTCGCCGCACGCCTGGCTTGGGATGCCAACGGCGTGCCGTTTTCGCACGCATTTGAAGATGTCTACCACCCCGCTGCAGGCGCCGCCGGCCAGGCGCGCCACGTCTTTCTCGGCGGCAACCAGCTCCCGCAGCGCTGGCAAGGCAAAGACCGCTTCGTCGTCCTGGAGACGGGCTTCGGCCTGGGAAACAACTTTCTCGCGACTTGGGCGGCCTGGCGCGACGATCCGCAGCGCTGCTCGCGCCTGCATTTCATCTCTATCGAAAAACACCCGCTGACTCGCGCTGACCTTGGCGCGGCGCATGCACATTCAGCGTGGCCCGAACTGGCCAAGGCGCTGTTGCAGGCGTGGCCGCCGCCGACGCCCGACTTGCACAGCCTGCGCTTTGACGACGGCAAGGTCGAGCTGCTGCTCGCACTGGGCGACGTGCAACGCTGGCTGCCGCAACTGGTGGCCCACGTCGACGCGTTTTACCTCGACGGCTTTGCCCCGGCGCGCAACCCTGCCATGTGGGAGCCGCGGGTTTTCAAGGCGCTCGCGCGGCTCGCTGCGCCGCAGGCGACGCTGGCGACCTGGTCGGTGGCGAAAGTCGTGGGCGACGGCCTTCGCGCCGCCGGATTTCGTGCCGAACAGGCGCAGGGCTTTGGCGGCAAGCGCGAGATCACGGTCGCGCGCTTCGATCCGGTCTTCACGCCGCGTCGCTCCCTGGCACGGCAAGCTGCAGTTGCGCCGGCGCGCAAGCATGCCGTCATCATCGGCGCAGGCCTTGCCGGCTGCGCCACGGCGTGGGCGCTCGCGCAACAGAGCTGGACGAGCTCGCTGCTGGAGCGCTGCGAGGCTGTTGCGCAAGAAGCTTCGGGCAATCCGGCGGGAGCGTTTCATGGCATCGTCAATCCGCAAGACGGCGCTCACGCGCGGTTCAACCGCGCCGCTGCGCTGCACGCGCAAGGCGTGATTTCGCACGCCGTGCGAAGCGGAGGCGTGGCCGGGCACTTGAACGGCTTGCTGCGCCTGGAGTCGCGCACTCCCGACATCGCTGCAATGCGCGCAACCCTGCAGGCGCAGGCGCTGCCGGAAGACTACGTGCGCGTGCTCGACGCAGCGCAAGCGTCGCAACTGAGCGGCGTGTTGCTGCAGCACCCCGCGTGGTTTTATCCGGGAGGCGGGTGTGTCGACCCAGTGGCACTGGCGCGTCACTTCCTCGAACTGAGCCGCAGCGCCTGTACGCTGTGCGCGGGCCGAGAAGTCGCAGCGATTCGGCGCCACGCCGACGTCTGGCAGCTCTTCGCTTCGTCCGGCGAGTTGCTCGAAGAAGCCCACACCGTGGTCTTGTGCAACGCCGCTGACGCGATGCGGCTGCTGGGACAACCCGACTGGCCGCTTCGGTCCCTGCGCGGTCAGGTCAGCATGCTGCCCGTTGCGGCGTGGCCTTCGGGCAGTGCCGCGCCGCGGATCGCAATCACGGGCGAAGGCTATGTGCTTCCGCAAGTCAATGGACAAATCCTGTTCGGAGCGACTTCCTCGGATGCCGACGCCGACCCCTGTGCGCGCGAGTCCGATCACCGTTCCAACCTCGATCGCCTGGCGCGCCTGGTCCCGCCCGGCCAGGCGCTGCCTGTCGATGCACTTCAGGGTCGGGTGGGCTGGCGCTGCGCCAGCCTGGACCGGCTCCCCGTCATCGGCGCGGTGCCGCGCGACGACCCGCAGCGCCCTGCAAACGACGATCCGCCGCGCCGGGTTGCTCGCGAAGCGGGCCTGTTCGTCTTCATTGGTCTGGGCTCACGCGGCATCACTTGGTCTGCGCTCGGTGCGCGACTGCTTGCCTCGTGGATCACCGGGGCGCCGGCGCCCGTGCCGGCCAGCCTCGTCGACGCCGTCGACCCGGCTCGGTTCGTCACGCGCCGGGCGCGCCGGCGCCATCAGGGCGCGGGTGTTCCGGGGCTCGGTGCCGAGTTGCCGCCCTGGGGATCCGCCGGCTCGTCGTCTTGAGGAGACCCGGCTTTGCGGCCAGCCTTGTCCTTGAGTTTTTCTTCTTTTTTCTTCTTCTTGGCCAATTCGCGCTGGCGCTTCTCGAAAGAATAGTTCGGTTTGGCCATGGGCCGTCCTTCCGGTGATTCTCTGGTGGATATTTGAATGCGTTCCCCCGAGGTTACGCGTTTTTTGCAGCCGCCTGAACCTGCGGGCCTAGAAAGTCATTGTCTTCACCCCGTCTGGCGTTCCCAGCAGGCACACATGCGCCCGGTTGCGTGCAAAGACTCCCACCGTCACGACGCCGGGCCACTGGTTCACTTCACGCTCCAGGCCCGCCGGGTCGCTGATCGTCAGGCCATGCACATCGAGGATTTTGCAGCCGTTGTCGCTCAGCACGCCCTCGCGAATCACGGCCTTGCCCCCCAGTGCGGCAAAGGCCCGCGCCACCTGCGCTGTGGCCATCGGAATCACTTCGACGGGCAGGGGAAAGCGCCCCAAGGTGGACACGAGTTTCGATGCATCGGCGATGCAGACGAAGCGGCGTGCGATGTCGGCAACGACTTTCTCGCGCGTCAGCGCGGCACCCCCGCCCTTGATCATGCAGCCTGAATGATCGATCTCGTCGGCGCCGTCGATGTAGACGGGCAGGCTCTGCACCTGATTGCTGTCGAACACCGGAATTCCCAAGGCGCGCAGGCGTGCGCTGCTTTTTTCGCTGCTCGACACCGCGCCGGCCACCGGCGGCTGCAGCGTCGCCAGCGCGTCGATGAAGCAGTTCACGGTCGAGCCCGTGCCCACGCCGACCACGCTGCCGGGGGCGACGTAGTGCAGCGCCGCCTTGCCGACGAGGGCCTTGAGTTCATCCTGGGTCATGTGGCGCGCCTCGATGTGAACAGTCCGGCGGAGATTGTCGTTCGGGACGGCGCCATCGCATCGCGCTTTTCCGAAGTCAGGTGCGCCCTGACCGTTTGCGACAATCGCGCAACTCTCGCTCCCGCTCCGACATGTCATTGATCCCCTACGGCGTGGCGCGCCGATTCCTCTTCAAGATGGACGCCGAACACGCGCACGACGTGGTGCTCGCCGGCATCGCGCGCATCCAGCACACGCCGCTCGTGTGCGGCATTGCGCAAGCGCGAATCGAGGATCCGGTCACGCTGGCGGGGCTCACTTTCCCGAATCGCATCGGTCTGGCCGCGGGCCTGGACAAGAACGGCCGCTGCATCGACGGCTTGGGCGCGCTCGGCTTCGGCTTTGTCGAAGTCGGCACCGTCACGCCGCTGCCGCAAAGCGGCAACCCCAAGCCACGGCTGTTTCGCCTGCCCGAGGCCAACGCGTTGATCAACCGGCTCGGTTTCAACAACGACGGTCTGGCGGCCTTCATCGCCAACGTGCAACGCGCGAAATTCCGCGAGCGCGGCGGCATCCTCGGCCTGAACATCGGAAAGAACGCGAGCACGCCCATCGCCAGCGCGGTGGACGATTACCTCACGTGTCTCACCGGCGTCTACCCGCACGCGGACTACGTGACGGTGAACATCTCGTCGCCCAACACCGCCAACTTGCGCGCGCTGCAAGACGATGAAGCGCTCGCCGGTTTGCTCGGTGCACTGCAGAAGCAGCGCGCAGAGTTGGCGCAAACGCATGGGCGCGAGGTGCCGCTTTTCGTGAAGATCGCTCCCGACCTGGGAGCGACGCAGGTCCAGCAGATCGCCAGCGCCTTGATCAAACACGGCATCGACGGCGTGATCGCGACGAACAGCACGACGTCGCGCGAAGGCGTCGCGCACTTGCCCAACGGGCGTGAAGCCGGCGGCTTGAGCGGGCCGCCCGTCATGCAACTGAGCAACCGCGTCATCGAATTGCTGCGTGCGATCCTCGGGCCGGCCTATCCCATCATCGGTGTGGGCGGCGTGATGAGCGGCGCTGACGCACTGGCCAAGCGGGCCGCAGGCGCGGACCTGGTGCAGATCTACACCGGCTTCATTTACCGCGGCCCCGAACTCGTGACGGAGGCGGCGCGAGCGCAGGCGCAGGCGCAGGCGCAGGCTTGAGTCTGCGACGCGGCTTGGCCTCGGGTTTGGATTCTTTCTCCAGCTCGGCGCTGACCAGGCGCCGAAAGCGCAGCAACGCTGCGTCCATCGCCAGCGGCAGCATGCGCGCCCCGGGGCTGCGCAGAATCGATTCGGCCTGCGCGCTGATCATCGCGCGGTCCTCGTTGAACGCGGCGACCAGGCTGTCGTAAATCGACTGCACGATTTTTTCGTCGCCCGCGCCGGCGCGGTGCGATTGTTGGAAGAAGTAATGCGTCGTCGTCGCGGTTTCGGGCGTCAGCGTCTGGCAACTGTGGAGCTGCACGGCGTTGCGCATCTCGCCCGGTGCGTCGTCCACCGGTGCGCCGCCCGAGTGCATGAGCAGCGTTCCAGGCAGCACGAAGTCGTAGATGAACCAGCGGTTCAGCAGCGTGTCGAACTGGCGAAAGCGCTGGTAAAACGGCGGCGCGGGAACGTTGGGCACGCGCCGCGTCACGCGAATCCCGCGTGGGATGTCTTCGATCTCGGCGCGCGCCTGGGCAATCATCGGGCTGCCGCCCAGCGTCTTCTCGTGCACATAACTCAGGTGCGAGAAGTCGAGCAGGTTGTCGCAGATCAGTTGGTAGCCGGTGTCGTAGTGCAGGTAGCCGGGCTTGTTGCGCCAGTCGGGGTGGTCGTTCGAGAAGTTGTCGGGCAAGAGCAGCGCATCGGCCTTCGCCGCATCGCCCATCCAGACGAACACCCACTTGTTCTTCACGGTCACCGGGTAGGTCTTGACGCGCGCCGCGGCGGGCACTTGCGCCAGGCCGGGGACTTCGATGCACTGGCCGCTCGGACCGAACTTCAGGCCGTGGTAGCCGCAGCGCACGTTGTCGCCCTCTTTGCGGCCCAGCGACAGCGGGGCAAGGCGGTGGCAGCAGCGGTCTTCGAGCGCAGTCAGAAGCGCCGTTGGAGGTTCGGTAGACGAGGATGGGCTCGTCCAGCACGCGCCGGCTGAACAGGGTGTCGGCGCCGATTTCATGGTCCCACGCGATCACGTACCAGCAGTTGCGGATGAACACGACTGCGCTTCCGGGCCCGCTGCAGAACTCAGTGCAGCGCGACGCCGGTTTTCGCAGCGAGTTCTTCGCGTGTCACGCCGGGCGCGACTTCGACGACCTTCAGACCGTGAGGCGTGATGTCCATGACCGCCAGGTCGGTGATGATGCGGTCGACCACGCCCACGCCGGTGAGCGGCAAGTTGCAGCGCGGCAGGATTTTCAGGTCGATGCTGCCGTCCTTCTTCTTCGCCACATGCTCCATCAGCACGACGACGTTCTTCACGCCGCCCACCAGGTCCATCGCGCCGCCCATGCCCTTGACCATCTTGCCGGGGATCATCCAGTTCGCGAGGTCGCCCTTTTCGCTGACCTGCATCGCGCCGAGGATGCTCAAGTCGATCTTGCCGCCACGGATCATCGCGAAACTGTCGTGCGAGCCGAAGATGCTCGAACCGGGAATGGTCGTCACCGTCTGTTTGCCGGCGTTGATGAGATCGGCGTCGACCTGGTCTTCGGTGGGAAACGGGCCGATGCCGAGCATGCCGTTTTCGCTTTGCAGCCAGACTTCGATGTCCGGGCTGACGAAGTTGGCCACCAGCGTGGGCAGGCCGATGCCGAGGTTGACGTAGTAACCGTCTTTCAGCTCTAACGCGGCGCGCGCCGCCATTTGGTCGTGGGTCCAGGCCATGGTGGGTTCCTTGTGTTGCGGTGCGGAGGTTCAGACCGCCGCGCTGACGGTGCGTTTTTCGATGCGCTTTTCCGGCGTCGCATTGACGACGATGCGATGCGCGTAAATTCCGGGCAGGTGCACCGAGTCCGGGTCGAAGCTGCCGGTGGGGTGAATCTCCTCAACCTCCACCACCGTGATCTTGCCGGCCATCGCCACCGCGGGATTGAAGTTGCGCGCGGTGCGGCGAAAGATCAGGTTGCCCGACTGGTCGGCTTTCCACGCTTTCACCAGCGACACCTCGGGAATCAGGGCGCGCTCCATCACGTACTGGTGGCCGTCGAACTCGCGCAATTCCTTGCCTTCGGCGACCAGCGTTCCCACGCCGGTGCGCGTGAAAAACGCTGGAATTCCGGCGCCGCCGGCACGCAGCTTTTCGGCGAGCGTGCCCTGCGGCGTGAATTCGAGTTCCAGTTCCCCCGCGAGGTACTGGCGCTCGAACTCCCTGTTTTCGCCGACGTAGCTGGAGATCATTTTCTTGATCTGGTGCGTCTCGAGCAACAGGCCCAGGCCAAAGCCGTCGACACCCGCGTTGTTCGAAATCACGGTCAGGTTCTTCACGCCGGTGTCGCGCAACGCGGCGATCAAGGCCTCCGGAATGCCGCACAGGCCGAAGCCGCCCACCGCGAGCAGTTGTCCGTCTCGCACGATGCCCTTGAGCGCGGCGGCGGCGCTGGGGTAGAGTTTTTTCATCTTCGTTTCTCCGGTTCGAATTTGAGTCCGCGGTGCCTGGGCCACGCCGTTGCGGGGCATTGTCTACGACTCCAGGTGCGCGCGCATCCAGGGCGGAATAGGCTTGGACTTCTGCGCTTTGAAGTCGACCCAGACCGCGGTCGCACCGCCCGTGGCGTAGACGACGCCCGGCGCATCGGTGCGCTCGAGCGTGATGAAGGTGTCGAAGCTGCTGCGCCCGGGGTTGGCAACAAAATGGCGCGCCAGCACCTCGCCCGGGTATTCGAGCTGCTGGATGAAGTTGCAGAACGCGTTCACGATCAGCGCGCCCTCGCCCGCCGTGTCCAGGCGCCCGCACACCTTGCTCAGCCACTCCAGGCGGATGGTCTCGAAGTAGCGAAAGTAGATCGTGTTGTTCACATGGCCCATCGCGTCCATGTCGCCCCAGCGGATGGGGATGGTCATCGCCAGCGTGAGCTTCTTCTTTTCTGGAATCTCGAAGCGCATTGTCAGGTCGTGCGTGCCACGCCGAGTTCCGCATAAAGCCGCTCGACAAGCCCGCGCAGCTCCGTCACTTCGCGCTGCAGCATCGTCTGCTGCTGCTTGAGAGCGACGATCTCGCTGGTCGCGACGAAGTCTTGCGACTCCGCGCCGACGCTGGCCACACCGGGATCCACGGCGCCGCAAAGCTGGTGCATCCAGCGCTGCTCGCGCGCACCGGGCTGGCGCGCGAGCTTCACGACCAGCGGCCCGCCCTTGTCTTCCGGGCGCGCCGCCAACTCGTCGAGAAACCCCTCCACCGCCGACAGATCCGCGAAGCGGTGCAGCCGCTCGCAGTTGATGCGCAGCTCCGACACGGTTTGCGGCCCACGCAGCAACAGCGCCGCGAGCAAGGCGACCGACTGCGACGGCAAGCCCAGCGCGCGCCCCATGTTGTGTTCGTAGCGCGTGACGCGCGATCCGCTCGACTCGAACGCCAGGCTCAGGCCTTTCAGCGAATCGACGGCCATCTGCACTTCGGCCTCCAGCGCGGTGATCACCGGGTCGCGCGCCGTCTTCTGGTTGCAGCCGAGCGTCAACGAGTTCAGCGACAGCGGGTAGCTGTCGGGCACGGTGTGCGCCTTTTCGATCAGCACGCCGAGCACGCGGGCTTCGAGCGGCGAGAGGCTGCGCAGGCTCATCTCAGATGCCGCGGATCTTGAAGAACAGATCGTGGTTCCGGTCGAACGCGCGAAACCCCGCGACGAGTGCATGCATCGCAAGGCTTGTCGACTCCGGGGCGATGTAGCGCAGCGCGTGACGCGCGCCTTGCGCGGCATGATCGAAGTGGTCCGCTTCGACGCCGCCGCCGTGTCCGCTGTGCACACCCACCCAGGCATAACAGCGGTGCTCGGCGCCAGCCAACTTCACGGTCGAGCGCATCAGGTGTTGCACCAGGTCGCCGCGCTGGGCGCGCAGGTACTCGTCGATGAGCGAGAACTCGCGGTCGGCGAGCAGCTCTGAGCCCAGATGAAACCCCATCGCAAAGAACGCCTGCGCCAAAACGCCCGGGTCGGCGCAGGTCCGCCCCGTGTAGCCGGCCAGCACGCCCGCGTTCACCGCGCGAAGCTCGGGCGGCTCGTCTTCATTCAGTGCTTCGCTGCTCAGCCCGAAGAAGCCTTGCATGCAGATCAGCGAAGCCTGCGCCATGCAGCGGTGCGAATCGCGCAGCGGGTTGATGTGATCGTCGTACTCGTCGCGCGCCGCGTCGAAGAAAAAGCCCGCGACATAGTTGCTGCGGTCCGCGACGGCGCGCGGGAATCCGGGCTCCTGAAACAACTCGCGCTGGTTTCCCACCATGGCCGTCAACGCCGAGACACCGTTGGCGAAGCAGCCGTTCCACGAAGCGTAGTCAACAAAGAAGCGCAGCACATCGTTGCCGCTCACCAACAGCGAAAGCCGCTTTCGCACTCGTTCTTCGACCGACCCGAAATCCACCAGTGTGCGAAAGAACGCGGCGTCCAACGTGGTGTCCATGGCGCGATCTCGAGAGCGCTGAATCAAAGCGTCTTCGCCAGCGCCGCCACCGACTCCGCATCCGGCAAACGCGCCAGCGAGCCAATGAGCGAGTCTTTCACCTGCAGATGCAGTTCGCCCAATCGCGCGGGAGCAATGGACAGTCGACCCGCCATCTGTGCCACGTGGCTGCGTTCGGCCTCGCTGAACTTGCCGTCGGCATAACCTGCCATCAGGCACATGAGTACCAACTGTTCGGCGAAGCCGACGTCGCCACGCAAGGCCTCGAGTTGCTTGACGCCCTTGTCGGCCGCCGCCGCCACCTTGTCGTAAGCGGGCATGCCGGAGAGGCGCTGCTCCTCATAGAACGCGCGAATCAAGGCCTCCTCCTTGGGGTGCACGCCGTCGACACGTGCGGTCGACAACATGCTCTCGACCAAGGCAAGCAACTGCTCGTTTGAGAACGCTTGGGATTGAGGTGCACTCACGGGTTTTCTCCTTCAAGTGGGCAGGTGGATCAGCGCGCCAGCGCAGCCTTGCGCGCCTGCTGCAGGCGGGATTGAATTTCCTTGATCGACAGCTGTTTGAAGCGCTCGGGCAGGAGCGAGCGGCGCGAGGTCTCCGAAACCGCGAGCAGCTCCATGAACTCGATCATCTCGCTCTCCTGCGGCGGCATGAAGTCTTGTTTTGCGAGCGTCAGCGCGGCGATCAGCGTCAGGGCCGGGTCGCGCTGCTGGAACTCCAGACCCAGCAGGGTCATGGCCTCGAGGTCGGCGTTGGAATAGCCGCCAAGATCGGCGCACAGCGCGGCCAGCTCAGCCGAATCGGCCGCCACGGTGTCGCCATGGCGGCGCAGCACGGCGCCCACCACGGCGGCGCGGTCGGCGGCGGATTCGCAGTAGAAGAACGGAATCTTGCGGTCCATGCGGCCCGGGCGCTTGATGTCGGTGTCCAGCTTGTCGGGCCGATTCGTCAGCATGATGAACAGCACCGCGCCGCGATTGTCGGTATCGGACATGAACTCCTTGAGGCGTGCGATCACGCGCGAGCTGGTGCCCTCGTCGCCGCCTTCGCCGCCGCTGTTGCCGAAGCTTCGGTCACCCTCGTCGATGAGCACCGCGATCGGCCCCATCGCCTTGACGGTGGCCAGCACGCGCTCGAGGTTCTTCTCCGTGGAGCCGACCCATTTCGAGCGAAAGTTCTTCAGCGCCACCGCCGACAAGCCGGCGTCTTTCAGGAACGCCTTGATCACGAAAGTCTTGCCCGCGCCCATCGGGCCGACGGCCAGCAAGCCCATCGGCGTGAGCTTGCTGTCGCCCGCGCGCAGGCTGCGCGCGATTTCCGCCAGTTCGCCCGTGATGTGCTGGGCGCCGCCCACCGCCGCCAGCCCATGTTTGGGCTCGACGAACTCGATCAGGCCGGCACACTCCTTTTCGATCAATTCGCGCTTGCGCGCCTGAATCAGGCGCAGCACATCGTCATCCGGGTCGCTAGACGGCACGGCCTTCGTGGGTTCGACGAGTTTCACGATCTCGTCGGCCGTCATGCCGGCGGTGATGCCGGCGAATCGCTTCGCGCGCTCCTGAGCGTCGGGCGCGCCGCTGAGCAATTGCGCGATCAGCTTTTCGCGTTCGGCCTCCGTCATCGAACTGTCGCCGGAGGCGCGCATCAGGCTCTCGATCTGCACTGCGCGCAGGCCTGCCATGCGCTCGGCGTAGAGGCGCAACTGTTTGTCGGTCAGTTGCGGACTGAGGTGGCGCACCACGTTGCGGCGCGCCTCGAGATCGGGCATCGGGATCTCGACCGCCGCGACCTTGGGGTTCGACAGCAAGCCCTGGTTCAAGGAGCCCAGTGTCTCGACAATGATGAACGTGATGTTGTCGGTGGCATTGAGTTTGCGATCGAGTGACCAGCGGTGAAACAGCGTGGCGACTTTGCGATCTTCCGACGAGACGAAGGCCGAGTCTTCGCTGGGCATCAATGTGTCGGCATACGGCACGATCACCGCCGTGCCGTGGCTGGCGCTCAGATGCCGTTCCAGACTGTGCAGCTTTTGCATCAGGTCGCCGCCCTGGTCGAGTGCGACCTTGCCCTTCAGGCATTGCACGCCGAACTCGCTCGACACCTCGACGACCGTGCTCTTGGTCTGCTCCACCAGAACGTTGCTCAGGAACGAATGGAGATCCTGGAACTGCCCGTCGTGCAAGAAGACGTCGAACACATTGCGGTACAGCACGAAAGTCGACGCCTCGCCGGCGAGATACTTCTCGCGGACCCGCGCCGCCCAGCGCGGCAAGTCGGACATGGGCTTGGGCGCGGACGTGGGCATTGACTCAGCCTCTCCGATCAGAGGCTCTTGCCGCCGGTGGACTCGGCCGCGCGCGCCTTCTTCATCTGCTCGAGCTGGGCGCGCGCCGTCACCGTGCCGGCGCTCTGGCTCAGGCCTTGCAGGCGCACGTCCAGGTCGGACTGGCGCAGCTCGGCGCCGAGCTTGGCTTCCGCGACGCGGCCCTTGATGTGTTCGCGCACGCCGGACAAGGCCTGCACCTCGGCGTCGATCGACAAGCCGTCCAGCGACTCCTGAATCTTCAGCCTCGCCTCGGCGCTCTGGAACTTGGCGAGCATGCGGTCCTTCTCGGCCTTCAGCTTGTCGATTTCGCTCTTGATCTGCAGCAGGCTGTTCTTCGCCTCTTCGGCATCCTTGTCGGCCTCGGCGAAGTCGGCGGTCAGCGCCCGAATGTCTTCGTCAAGCGCGTTTTTCTTCTGAATGAGCACCAGCGCCAGGTCGTCCTGATTGGTTGCCAGCGCCGCATTCAGTTGCGCGCTCACCTTTTCCAGCTCGGTCCTGGCGCTCTCGAGGCGCGACTCGATCTCGAGGCGCCGCGCGATGATGCGACCCGACGCCTGCTTGAGTTTGGTGTACTTCTCCGTCATCGACGCGATCGAGTTCTGGTACGCGATCTCGGGATGCGATTTTTCGATGTCGGTCACCCACAGCGCCACGAACCCGGTCCACAGGTTCCACAGGCGGCTCACGATTGCGTTGCTGGCCATGACTGTTCGCTCACTTTCTTTGGCTGGTAGGTTTGGCTGAAGGACACCAGGCGCCAAAGCGCCAGCGGATTATTCTCGTTGACCCACAGTGCGCCGCCCCGGCCCCGCCGCGACGGACTGCGCACTTCGAGGCGCCTCGAACTCCGTGCGCACGGGGCCCAGCGCATGCTCCATGTCCAGCGCGGCTTCTTCGGCCAGGCGCAGCTTGGACACCGATTCCTCGAGCAACTGGCTCAGATTTCCTGCCTGCGGCGAGCTCATCACCATCTGGAACACCTCTTCCATGCGCACCGGCATCGACACCAGCGAGGCTTCGAGCGCGCTGCGCCGCGCGCCCATGCGCTGGTGCCTGGCAATCGCTTCTTCATAGTCGGCCTTGGCTTGCTGGAGTTGCTGTTCGTCATCGCGGCTCAGGCCCTTGCCCGCGAGCCGATTCTCCACCTCGCGCAGCTTGCGCGTCACCACCGCGACCGGGTCGCCCTTGTCCGCATCACGCGCCACCGCGTCGCTCAGGCACATGCGCACGTAGTCCACCGTCAATTCGTCAAGCTGCTCGACCTCGCGCTCCGTCAACGCCGTGCTGCGGTCGCTCGCGGTCCGGTAAAGGGACGCGACACGCTCGCACATCTGCGCGTAGCTGCGCAGGTGTGCGGAGCCGCCGTGAGCGTCGATCTCCTGCAGCAGGCGTGCGCGCCGCGCTTCGCGCCCGGCCCGCCGATCCGCCTTGTCCACTGCCGCCTGAAACGTGGGCAAGCCGGGCACGAACACCAGCCCGACCAGTTGAATCGCCGCCAGCGCCAGCAGCCCCAGGCCCAGGCCGGCGCCGCCCCAAGGCAGCGACAACAGCACCGACGCGCCCAGCACGCCCAGCGCCACGGCCTTGTTGGCCGGGTGCTTGAGAAACGCCCACCAGTAGGGGGTGCGCTCGGGGCTTGGCAAGTTCACACGCTGACCCGCACATTGCCGCGGCTGCCCGAGGCACGCAAATGGTTCACTACACGCTCGTGCAGCAGACGCACCTCCGCGCTCATCAGCCAGTCGCGGCTGCGCGGCTGCAGCTCGCTGAGGGCAAAGTCGTCGATGATTCGCGCCGGCTGGGTGGAGAGCACGATCACCCGGTCTCCGAGCAACAACGCTTCGGTCACGTCGTGGGTCACGAACACGATGGCGCACGGGTGCGCCGCGTGCAGCCGGCTGAGCAGTGCCTGCATGTTGGAACGGGTCTGCGCATCGAGCGCGCCGAACGGCTCGTCCATCAGCAACACGCGCGGCCGCAGCACCAGGGCACGGGCGAGCGCCACGCGCTGGTTCTGGCCACCCGACAACTGCGAGGGATATTGATCGCGCTTGGCCGCCAGCTCCACCTCGTCCAAGATGCGGTCGACGCGCTCCGCCGCCTCCTTGGCCGAGACGCGGCGCCTCCATTCGGCGAACGTGAAGGGGTACATCACGTTCTCGCGCACCGTGAGGTCGGGCCGGTTCGCGTAAGTCTGGAACACCATCACGGCGTCCGGGTGCGGGCCGGTGCAAGGCTTGCCGTCGATCTCGATGCGCCCCGATGTCGGCGTGGTCACGTTCCAGGGCCGCACCCCGCCCAGCATGCGCAGCAGTGTCGACTTGCCGCAACCCGAAGGGCCGAGCAGCATGTTGATGGCCGGCCGCTCGAACTTGACGCTCACCTTGTCCAGAACACGCAGCGTCGATCCGTCGGGCTGGGCGTATTCCTGCACGATCTCGGTCGCGGAAATCAGCGGTGCCGTCACGCCTTGGTCTCCCAGCGGAAGAAACGCTTCTTCATCCCCATCAGGCTCTGGTAGGTGAGCAAGGCCACGCCGATGATGACGATGATCCCGGCGAACACCTGGTCCATCGCGCTCAGGCGCCGAGCGTTGGCGATCAACTGGCCCAGCCCCTCTTGGGCGTTCACATACTCCGCCACGGTGATGTAGGTCCAACTGACCGACACGCCCACGATCACCGCGTCCATGATGCGCGGCATCGCCAGCGGCACCAGCACCTTGGTGATGCACTCCCACGGCGTGGCGCCGATGTCCTTGGCGGCGATCAGGTACTCCTCGGGCACGGCGCGCACGGCGTCGCGCACCAGCGGCGTCAGGTAGACGATCGAGCCGACGAAAAGAAAGGCGATCTTCATGAACTCGCCGATCCCGAACCACATCACCATGATCGGCAGCAGCGCGGCAACCGGGGCCGAGCGGAATGGGTCGATCAGCGGCGAGAACACCGCATTGAGCTTGGGCGATGCGCCCATCAACACGCCCAGCGGAATGCCCACCAGCATCACGAGCAAGGACGCGGTGGCCACGCGCCCCACCGACCATGCGGTGGCCAGGGCCAGCGCGCTCTTGCCTTCGTACCACGCCAGATAAACCATCGCTTCGGCGACGGACAGCGGCGAGGGCAACTGGTTCTTGCTGAGCAAGCCGGACGCCGCCAGCGCCGCCCAGAACACGATGACGGCGGCGACGCTGCCCGCGCCGATCAGCCGCTGGCGCGCCGGCTCCAGCGTTCGGTAAGGATTCCAGAAGTCCATCTCGAACGGGCTTGGCGCCGGAGGACTAGCGCGCGAACACGGCAAGCCGGGTCGACCGATTCAGCGCACGACATTCGTCGAGCGTCATGTCGGCCGAGCCCGGGTTGCCCTCGTTGCACAGCGGTCGCGACGAGCCGAAGCCGCTGACGCGCAGACGTGCCCGCGGTATTTCCCACTGCTTTTCCAGGTAGTCGGCCACGGCGCGCGCACGCAGTTGCGAAAGCGCCTGGTTGGCCGCCGCCGAGCCCACCGAGTCGGTGTTGCCGCTGAGCTCGAAGTAGGCGCTGCCGTTGTTCTCGATGAACGGCACCATGTCCTTGTCGATGACTTGCTGGGCACGCTTGGACAGTTCGGCCGAGCCCGACGCGAAGCCCACCGAGACCGGTTTCGTGACCGCCGCGGGCGCGGCCATGGCAGTCGCACGGCCTTGGTCGGAGAAGGTCTGAGTGGGTTTCGCAGCCGCCTCCTGCGCCTTCACGTTGCGCTGCAGTGCGGACTTGATGAAGCGATAGTCGTAGCTGTCTTGCGGCGCGATCACCGGCGATTTCGGATTCGCCAGCGAACCCGCCGCACGGTAGATTTCGTCAAAGCGCGCATAAACGCGCTCGTAGTGGTTCACGCCACCTACCAAGCCGAGGATGCGCGCATTGTCGGCCAGGTCGGTCCAGACCAGGTTGCCGAACAACCCCTTCACGAAGGGCTTGCCTTCCTTGCCCGCCAGCAGCTTGAAATACTCCTTGGTCGCGATCAGCGCCTCCACAGCCTGATCGGGGTTGGCGCGCGCCGCGGTCGTGCCTTCGAGCCAGCCATCGTGAAACTTCTGAAAGGCGTCTTCGTTTTCGGTCTTCGCGAGTTCGCGCTGGTCGCAGACGATCACGTCGTAGATCAGGTTCGTCGCCGTTTTCGTCGAGTAGATGATCCGCGAGCCTTTGACTTCGCGCAGCGCGAGCGACAAATCCGGGTCCCACAGCACGGCGGCCTTGACACTGCCCGCCACGAACGCCGCCCTCACGCCCGCGGTGCCCTCCTCAGCCTTGATGAACACCGTCTTCACCTGCTTCTTGGCGCGTGCCGTCAGCGATGAATTCTCGATCGCATCGATCAACATGCCGTGCGACGGCGTGTACTGGAGCAACGCGACGTCTTTGCTGGCAAGATCCTCAATCTTCTGCACCCCGGCCTCGCTCACGATCACCGCGTCGGCGCCCTGCGTGTTGTCGACGATCAGCATCGCCCGTGCGTCGTGCCCGGAGTTGCGCAGGTTCGGTTGCTCCTGCGCCCAGAAGTCCGAGGTTCGCCATGCGCATTGCGCGGCCTTCGACTCGAACAGCGTCGTCAATGTCGGAATGTCGTCGTTAATGACGAACTCGACGTTGACGCCGAGCTTGGCGTAGATGGAGCCCGGCTGCGTCTTCAGATTGTTGCCGTTGGCCACGAGTGCCGGCGCATAGCCGTGAAAGCTGACCAGGCTCACGCGCAAGGGGTTGGCTGCGCTGCCCAGGCGCCCGGCCGCCGCGCTGGAGGGCTTTGCCGCCACGGCAGGCTTCGCCGGCTCGCCGGGCGTGGCCTGAACCGCGACAACCGATGGTTTGTCGACCTGACGTTCGAGCCACATGTCCTTCAGGAAGAAGTTCCAGGCGACCGACGCCAACGCTGCCAGGCCGATCAAGACGATCAGCACTTTGGTCAAAGGACCGGGTCCGTATTTCATTGCCTTGCCTTTCTCACTTGGTCTGGGTGGTTTCGAACTGGGCGATCAGACCGGTCAGCGCCTGCGCGGTCTGCACGAGCTGTGCGAGTTCACGATTCGCGGCGTCGCGCCGGGACTGATGCGCCGCTTCGAGTTCCGCGGTCTCCTGCGCGCCGCGCGCGATCTCGCGCGCCAGCAGGCCTTCGAGTTCGGCGATCTGGCGGCGAATTTCGGCCAAGGTCGTTTCCTGCCGCTGCGCGACTTCTTGCAAGCCGGCCTGCGTTTCTTGCTGGTCGCGGGCCACGGCGGCGCGGATCGACGCTGCGTGGCGCTCGATCGCGGCAACCTTGGCGGCGGCGTCGCGCTTGGGATCGTCTAGCGACCAGGTGTCGTCGGCCGCGTCGAGGGCATGAATCGTTTGGCGCCGCGTCGGCACATCCATGGCCTTCAGGCCGTCGATCAACCTCAACAAGCGCTCGGCGGGGTAAGGGCAAGGTGGCACCTTGGCCGATTCGTAGATCTGTTCCAGCGACATTCCCGCCGGCCGATCGACGGGCGGTGCGGCTTCGGATTCGCCCGAGGGCGGTGTTTGCCGCGCTTCGCGCGACAACTCGGCTTCGGGTTCCTCCGACGGGCCGTCCTCGACTCGACTGACCAGCCCGGCTCGCTCGAGCAGGTTGAACATTCCCTTCATTGTCTTCTCCTGGCCATTGGCGTCTGGCTATCGGATCATCTTACGGATAGGGGCCGCGGCAACTTGAACGGCGCTGGCCTCAGACCGCGAAGCCGTCGTCAGCCTGAATCACCGCGCCGTTGACGAAATGACTTTCATTCGCGCAAAGCATCATCAACACGGCGTCCAGGTCTTGCGGCTTGCCGATGCGCTTGCGCGGCAGCATGTCGATGAGGCGCTTGCCCTGGTCAGTCTGCCAGTGGTGGTGGTTGATCTCGGTGTCGATGTAGCCTGGGCAAATCGCGTTGACGTTGATTCCCCAGCGGCCCCACTCCAGGGCCATCGAGCGCGTCATGTGAATCACTGCGGCCTTGCTCATGCAGTAGACGCCGATCTGCCCGAGCACGCGCAAGCCCGCCGTCGACGCAATATTCACGATGCGCCCACCCGTGAACGTGCCTGGCGCGGCGCCCTTGGCGCGCGCCAGCATGCGTTTCCCCACTTCTTGGGCGACGAAGAAGGCCCCCTTCGTGTTCGTGCCGAAGATGAAGTCGTAGTCTTCTTCGCTCACGTCGACGAGCTTCTGCGTCGTGCTCACGCCCGAGTTGTTGACCAGGATGTCGATCCCGCCCATCTCCGTTTCGGTGTGCGCGACCGCTGCCTTGATGCTCCCGAGGTCCGTCACGTCGAGCGCAACCACGTGCGCGACGCCGCCCGCCGCTTCAATTTCGGCGCGCAGCGCTTTCAACCTGTCGACGCGCCTGCCGGCCAGCGCCACTGCTGCGCCGGCACCGGCGAGCGTCTTCGCGAACTGTGTGCCCAGGCCGCTCGACGCGCCGGTGACGAGTGCGACGCGCCCTGAGAGGTCGATGGTGTAGCTCATGAATCTTGGCTCCAGGGAAATGGGTGTTGCCGAACAGCGCTCGATAGAATGCCGCCAAGCAGCGAGCCGTATTGTCCATGACGCCAGAAGCCATCCTCGAACAATTCGGTCCGCGCGAGGCCATGGAATACGACGTCGTCGTCGTCGGCGCCGGGCCGGCGGGCCTGGCCACCGCGATCCGCATCAAGCAGTTGGCGGCGCTGCAAGGCAAGGACATTTCCGTCGTCGTTCTGGAAAAAGGCTCGGAGCCGGGCGCGCACATTCTGTCGGGCGCGGTGATGGACCCGCGCGCTTTCGAGGAGCTGTTCCCCGACTGGCGCGACAAGGGCGCGCCGCTGAACCAGCCCGTCACGGGCGACGACCTTTTGGTGCTCAGCGAACACGGCGCGACGCGCACGCCCGACTGGCTGGTGCCGCGCAATTTTCACAATCACGGTTGCTACGTGATTTCGCTGTCCAACCTCGTCAGGTGGATGGCCACGCAGGCGGAAGCGCTGGGCGTGGAAATTTTCCCCGGCTTCGCCGCCGCGGAAGTTCTGTACGACGAACAAGGGCGCGTGAAAGGTGTGGCCACAGGCGATCTGGGCCTGGGCAAGGACGGCGCGCCCACGGGCAATTTCCAGCGCGGCGTCGAGCTGCTCGGCAAGTACACCGTCTTTGCCGAAGGCGCGCGCGGCAATCTGGGCAAACAGTTAATCGCCCGCTACCACCTGAGCACAGGCAAGGACGTGCAGAGCTGGGCGATCGGCGTGAAGGAGCTGTGGGAAGTCGACCCGGCGCGCGCCAAGCCCGGCCTCGTGGTGCACAGCGCCGGCTGGCCGATCGTCGACGACACCTTCGGCGGCGGTTTTCTCTACCACCTGGAAGACAACAAGGTGACGCTCGGCTTCGTCATCGGACTGGACTACGCGAACACGTGGTTGAGCCCGTTCGAGGAAATGCAGCGCTGGAAGACCCACCCCAGCATTCGCGCCCACCTCGAAGGCGGAAAACGCATCGGCTACGGCGCGCGCGCCATCAACAACGGCACACCGCAGGCTCTGCCCAAGACGGTATTCCCCGGCGGCGCGCTCATCGGTTGCGACGCAGGCTACATGAATGCGGCGCGCATCAAGGGCAGCCACGCCGCAATCAAGTCGGGAATGCTTTGCGCTGAAGCGCTGGTCGATGCCGTGACAAGCGGGCGCGCGCACGACGAGCTGACGGCCTACCCCGAAGCCTTTGCGAACAGCTGGCTGATGCAAGAGCTGCAGCAGACGCGCAACTTCAAGAACTGGTTCAAGAAGGGCAAACTGATCGGTCAACTCATGACGGGAATCGAGCACTGGTTCATGCCGAAACTCGGCATCGACTCCCCGCCGTGGACGCTGCACCGCCACAAGGCCGATCACGAATTCCTGAAACCCGCAGCCGACTGCACGCCGATCGCCTACCCCAAGCCCGACGGCAAGTTGACTTTCGACCGCTTGAGTTCAGTCTTCATCAGCAACACGAACCACGCCGAAGATCAGCCGGCGCATTTGACGCTGAAGAACGCCGAAGCGCCGGTAGCGATCAATCTGGCCAAGTATGCCGGGCCCGAGAGCCGCTACTGCCCGGCAGGCGTGTACGAATTCATCAAGACCGATTCAGGCGCGGACCGGCTGCAAATCAACGCGCAGAACTGCGTGCATTGCAAGACCTGCGACATCAAGGACCCGACGCAAAACATCGTCTGGGTCACCCCCGAAGGCGGCGGCGGGCCGAACTACAGCGGCATGTAGGTGCGCGGCGTCGGCGCCGCGCCGCTGCTCACGCCCGCCCCTTCCACGGCACGACGCGGCGTTCGACCCAGCGCATCAGCAGGTCGAACAGGTAGGCGACGACGCCGATCACGATGATTCCCATGATCACGATGTCGGTGCGCAGGAAGTTCGACGCGTTGAGCACCATCTGCCCCAGACCCACATTCGCCGCGACCATTTCCGCGGCCACCAGCGTCGTCCAGCCAAAGCCGATGGCGATCCGCATGCCCACCAGGATTTCCGGCAAGGCGCTCGGCAGGATCACGTGCCGGATCACCTGGCCGTAACTCGCGCCCATCGAATACGCGGCGTTGATCTGCTCCTGCGTTGCGCTTTTCATTCCGGAGCGCGCGGCGAGCGCAAGCGGCGCAAAGCACGACAGGTAGATCAAGAACACTTTCGGGAACTCGTCGATGCCGAACCAGATGATGATGAGCGGCAGGTAGGCGAGCGGCGGCAGCGGCCGGTAGAACTCGATCGGCGGGTCGAAAATGCCGCGCGCCACCCGGCTCATCCCCATCGCAATGCCCACCGGCACCGCCGTCACGCACGCCAGCGCGAACGCCGAGAACACCCGGAACAAGCTCATCGTGAAGTGTTCCCACAGCGGCTTGTCGTTGGCCGCGCCGGTGAGGTATTCGACGAACTGCTCGAACACCGACAAGGGTTTGGGCAGGAACAGTGGTTTGATCCAGCCCATTTGCGTGACGAAGAACCACAGGCCGAAGAGCAGCGCGACCGTCACGACACTGATCGCCGCGCTGTTGCCTTCGCCGGGCACCTTGAAGCGGCTTGTCTTCAGTGCCACGGGTTTCACAGGTTCAGCCATGCACGGCCTCGCGGCGATGCACGATGGCGAGCACCTCTTCGCGCATGCGAATGAACTCCGGGTCACTCTTCACCTTGCGCGCGTCGCCGTGCGCGAGGAACTGGCGCGAGAACGGCACGGAGTCGTAAACGTGCGTGATGCGCCCGGGGCTGGGGCTCATCACGATCAGGCGGGTCGCGAGGAAGAGAGCCTCTTCCACCGAGTGCGTGATGAAGAACACCATCTTGTTCGACTTGACCCAGGCGTGCAGCAGGATCTCCTGCACCTGCTCGCGCGTGAATGCGTCCAGGGCTCCCATGGGCTCGTCCATCAACAGCACCGCTGGGTCGCTGGCCAGCGCGCGCGCGATGCCCACGCGCTGCTGCATGCCACCCGACAGTTCATGCACGGCGTGGCCTGCAAACTTTTCCAGGCCCACCAGCGCGAGTTTGTCTTCGGCCACACGAGCACGCGACGCTGCATCCACGCCGCGCATTCGCAAACCCAGCGCGACGTTGTCGCGGACGTTGAGCCACGGCATCAGCGCGTGCTTCTGGAACACGACACCGCGGTCCGCACCCGGGCCGAGCACCGGCTGGCCGTCGAGCAGGATCTGCCCCGTCGAAGGCGGCAAGAAACCGGCAATGCAGTTGAGCAGCGTCGTCTTGCCGCAGCCCGAGGCGCCGAGCGCGACGACGAAGTCGCCGTCGTGCATCGACAGGTTGACCGCCGCCAAGGCCTGCAGCGTACCGCCCTGCACGGCGTAGTTGACCGTCAGGTCCTGGATGTAGAGCGTCGGCATGCTGGGGGTTGAAGGCAAAACGGGGCAGCACTCACGCGCCGCCCCGTTCGGTTGATTCTTCCGGACCTATTTGCCCATCGCCTTTTGCAGGTAGGTCGTCGTGACGAACGCCTTGTAGTCGGGTTTGACTTCCTGAATGCGGCCCTGCTCCTTGAGGAACTCTGCCGTGCTCGTCATCGCCTTGACCGCCGCGCCGCCCAGCCACTTGGGCCCGAGCTGCTCGGCCATTGTCGGGAAGGTGTAGAGCGCCATCGACGGCGGAACGTCTTTCGCGTCGGCCTTGGTCCATTTGGCGACGGCCTTGACCTCGGGCGAATCAGCCGTCCACTTCGCCTTGTTGCCCATGTAGGCGGCGTCGGCCTTGGCCAGCACCTTCACCAGCGCGACCATGAAGGCTTCGTGCTCTGCAGCCCACTTCGCGTTGACGATCAGTCCGTCGAAGGTGGGGAAGCCTTTCGCGCCGATCGTCTTGGACGACTCGATCATCTTGCCGTTGCCCTTGATCTTGGAGAGCACCGGGTCCCAGATGAAGGCGGCGTCGATGTCGCCACGCTCCCACGCCGCCGCGATCTCCGGCGGGCGCATGTTCATCACATTGACGCCTTTCGGATCGACGCCGGAGACTTTCATCACCGCCATCAACTGGTAATGCGCGGTCGAGACAAATGGCGTCGCGACCTTCTTGCCCTTGAGATCCTTGACGCTGTTGATTCCCGAACCGTTGCGAACGATCAGCGCCTCGGCGTCGGCGATGTCGTCGAGGATCCAGAACAACTTGATGTCCTGGCCCTGACTCGCCGCAGCGACGATAGGGCTCGAGCCCGCTTCGCCGATCTGCACGTCGCCAGAAGCCATCGCCTTGATCACGTCGCCGCCGCCGCCGAACATGCGCCAGTTGATCTTGTAGCCGGTGGCCTTTTCCAGCTCGCCCGATTCCATGACGGTGCGAAACGGCACCAGCATGTCTTGGTGGGCGAAGGTCACTTCTTTCTTCGCCTGGGCGAAGGCGTTGCTGGTGGTGGCCAGGGCGACCGCGGCGACCCACAACATGTGGCGTTTGTTCAACTTCATGAAAACTCCTGTGATGCGATGTCGGATAGATTCGCCTGCGCGTTGTGAGGCGAACCGTCGATGCGGGACTCGTGCGCGCAGGCCGCCAGCATCAACGATGCCTTGGCGCCGGCGCACCCGGAATTACCCTTGATTGCGCAAACCAGTCAGCGGATACGACGGGTCGTTGAACCCCGGTGTCGACGGGTGCCCAGGCCGCACGAGCGAATCGACGAGCGCTTCGTCTGCGGAGGTGATCGTGCATTCCAGCGTACCGAAGTAGTCCTGCCACTGCGCCAAGGTGCGCGGCCCGGCGATCACCGAGGTCACCGCCTTGCTGGCGAGCACCCAGGCGCACGCGAAATGCGCGAGCGACACGCCCTTCTCGGCGCAGTGGCGTTGCAACGTCTGCGCAATCGCCAGCGACTCTTCGCGGAACTCGGTTTCCATGATGCGCTTGTCGCCGCGCGCGGCGCGGCTGCCCGCGGCGGGCTTGGCTCCTGGCGCGTACTTGCCGGCGAGCACGCCGCGTGCAATCGGGCTGTAGGGAACGACACCGATGCCGTGCGCGGCGCAAGCCGGCAGCACTTCCACCTCGGGCTGGCGGTTCAACAGGTTGTAGTAGGGCTGACACACCACGGGCGCCGGCATGTTCAGTGCGCGCGCCAGATGCACGACTTCAGCGATTCGCCAACCGCGAAAGTTGGAGATGCCCCACGCGCGGATCTTGCCTGCGCGCAGCAACGCGTCGAGCGCGCGCAAGGGCTCTTCCAGGTCCATGCCATTGAAGTCGCGGTGCAGGTAGTAGATGTCGATGTGGTCCGTTCCCAGGCGCTTCAGGCTCGCCTCGCACGCACGCATCATCCACGAGCGCGAGTAGTGCGATTCGTTGGGCGCGTCCGACATCTTGTTGCCGACTTTGGTCGCCAACACCCACGAATGCCGGCTCCCGGCGAGAAGCTCGCCGACCATCGCCTCCGACTTGCCGGTCGTATACACGTCCGCCGTGTCGATGAAGTTCACGCCATTCGCCGCGGCGTGGGCGACGATGTTGCGCGCTTCGGCCAGATCGGTCTGGTCGCCGAACATCATCGTGCCCAGGCACAGGGTGGAGACTTTGAGGGGGCTGCGGCCGAGGGTGCGGTATTGCATGGGTGGGTGTCGATGAATGGAAAAATCGAGTGTAGACCGCAAGGGTCAACGCAGGCGAACACGGCTTCATCGACCTGGTCTTCCATCACTGCATCCTGAAGTGCCATGTGCTGGTGGCTTGCAGCGCGCGCCGAAGAGCCTTACGATTTCCCTATTCGTAAGGAGACACTGTGTCCGAATCCACCATTACCGCCAAGGGCCAGACCACCGTGCCGCGGCAGGTTCGCGACCTCATCGGCGCCGGCCCGGGCACGCGGCTGGTGTGGCATGTGTTGCCCGACGGCCGGCTTCTTGTCAGGGCCAAGACGCATTCGGTGCTCGATCTGGCCGGTAGCTTGAAGTCACCCAAGAAGAAGCCTGTCGCCATCGCGGACATGAATCCCTGGCGCTGAGCATGGCCGCGCTCGATACCAATGTGCTGGTGCGATTTCTGGTGCAAGACGATGCCCGGCAGGGTGCCGCGGCGCACCGTTTGATTCGCGGCGCTGTTGATGCAGGCGGCGCCTTGTTCGTGCCCGTCACTGTGGTGCTGGAGCTGGAATGGGTGCTGCGCTCGTCCTTCCGCTTCGACAAGTCCGGCGTGCTGCAAGCCTTGTTTGGCTTATTGGGTTCGTTCGAACTGGTGTTTGAATCCGAAGGTGCGGTAGAGGCCGCCCTCGGGCAATACGCAGACAGTACGGCCGACTTTGCCGACTGCCTGCACGCAGCCCTTGCGCTGATGGCGGGCGAGCAACCGTTGTGGACCTTCGACAAGGCGGCGGCCAAAGTCTATGGCGCGAAGCTGCTGACGGCCTGAGCCTCCCCCTGATAGGTTGACCACATCAGCGCAGCGCGATGGACGTTGCAATCATCAGCAGTTTGCACGACACTCGATTTGCAAATCGCCCGCATAGTCACGCCCCCCATGACCACCGCCAGCATCGATCACAACACGCTTGCACGCCTGGTGCAGACCAATGCCGTGCGCGCCACGCACATCGTTGGCAAGCCGGGTGGGTGGGGTGTGATCGTCAAGCACGGCAAGAGCGAGAGCCCACTGGCGGCGAGCCGCAGCAAGCAAGTCAGGGTGTTCAAGCGGTTCGAGACGCTTGTCGGGTATCTGAAAGAGATCGGCATTCAACGGTTCGACGTAGACGCCGCCGGTTTCGACCCCACAAGCGCCAATGCCCCCAAGCGCCCCGACACATCGGCCACGCTCAAGCAGGCGCACGCCGCACTCACGCACGACAGGTGGTTCCGCGAGCAAGTGGCCCAAGCCATTAAGCAGGCGGACGCGCAGGCCACGGCGTGGGTCTCGAACGACAAGGTGATGGCTGAGAGCACGAAGCGCCGCGCGGCATGGCGGGCGCGTGCCGCAGCGAACACGGCGCGCGGGGGCGGCGATTGATCATCGAATGGCTCGCCCAGGCCAATCGCAACCGATTCGAGCAACTTGACTACATCGCCCAAGACAACCCGCTGGCGGCGGCCGACCAAGACGCCGAGATCGAGCGGCAGGTCAACATGCTCCTGCAGCAGCCCAAGCTCGGGCGGCCAGGGCGCGTAAAGGGCACGCGCGAGCTGGTCATTGGCCACACGCCATTCATCGTTGTCTCCCGTATCAAGGGGACCCAGCGCATCCAGATCCTCCATCTGCTTCACGGATCGCAGCTATGGCCACCGAAAAGCCCTTGACTCCGGCCGACCTGCAACGCATCGCGGATCGCACGCTGGCGCACTACGACCGCAGCGCGCAAGCGTTCTGGGAAGGCACACGCGACCACGACGTGAGCCAGAACGTGGCCGCATTGCTGGAGCACATCGACACGCAGCCGCCCTACAAGCTGCTCGACTTCGGCTGCGGCCCCGGGCGCGACCTGATCACGTTCAAGGCGCTCGGCCACCACGCCACCGGCCTCGAAGGCTCGCCGCAGTTGGCCGCGATGGCGCGAGCCCACAGCGGTTGCGAAGTGCTCGAGCAAAGTTTTCTGGCGCTGGATTTGCCGAACCAACACTTCGACGGCGTGTTCGCCAACGCCGTGCTGTTCCACGTGCCCCAGCAGGAGCTGCCGCGCGTGATGGGCGAATTGTTTCGCGCGCTGAAACCCGGCGGCGTGCTCTTCAGCTCCAACCCGCGCGGTGACGGGCGCGAAGGCTGGAGCGGCGAGCGGTATGGCTGCTTTCACGACTGGGAAAACTGGCGCGCCACGATGCTGGCTGCGGGATTCGCCGAGCTGAGCCACTATTACCGGCCGAGCGGTCTGCCGTTTGAGCAGCAGGCTTGGTTGGCGAGTGTGTGGCGCAGGCCGCTGAGTTGAGCGGCGAGAGCGGCGCGAGGTGGCTGGCTCCTTGCGATCCATTCGGAGAGGTCGAACTCCAGAACCTCGATGTCGTGAACAGCGACAGAGGGAACGCGGAGCACCTGCACGTGAGCGTTCCCTGCACTCAGATCGCGATCGCTCGCGCCTTCGCACATCAACAGAATGCGACCAACAGCGTGCGTTTTCATCGGGCCGCCCCAACGTCAGCACGCAGGAGTGCAGCTGAGATTCAGCCTGCGCAGCTGCGGGGCAGGACCCGGCCAGGAGGAGACACCAGACGTATTGACCCGAAGCGGTCGTTCAGAAGTGGTCGGCCGCGCTCTTGCGGAGCGCACGCGCGCGCTCGCCTGACAGGCTGTGCTGCCTCAACCGGCAGAGACGAACCGATAGCGCGCCACAAGCATCCCGGTTTCCGCAGGTATGCTGCTCTCCTGAACCGCAGGAGCGAGACGTGAAGACCATCTCAGTGTTCAACAACAAGGGAGGCGTAGGCAAGACTACCCTGACCTTCCACCTTGCGCATGCCCTCGCGGAGCAAGGCCACCGCACGCTCCTGATTGACGTCGACCCACAATGCAACCTGACCATCTACGGCATGGATCAGGATGCGCTCCACGACATCTGGAAGGTAGAGGACGCCTTTGTGGCCGACTTTAAGTCGGCCCAGCAGAAGTTGACCGCGAACGACTTCAGCAAGCTGATCGGCCAAACGCGTTCCATCCACTTCCTGCTTAAGCCTGTCGAGGACGGTATCGACGACCTTCCTAGCCTCCCGCCGCCTCGCAAGTTGTCGAACAACCTGGACCTGATTCCAGGACGGCTAACCATGCATCTCTACGAGGACGCTGTCGCACGCCGCTGGAGTGAGGTCTACCAAGGCGACCCGCTGGCGGTCAGAACGGCGACTCGACCACGTGAACTGGCCATCGCCTATGCGAGGCAGTTCGGCTACGAGTTCGTGATCATGGACACATCGCCCAGCCTGGGCACTTTGAACCGGCTGATCATCTCGACCACCGACGGCTTCTTGATCCCCTGCATGCCGGACATGTTCTCCCTGTACGGCATCCGGAACATCGGGAACGCGCTCGCGGTCTGGAAAAAGCAGTTCGACACCATCTACCACCTGCTGTCCAACGAGAAGCGCGCGCTGTTCCCCGAGAACTTCGTGCGCCTGCTCGGTTTCACCATCTACAACGCGAAGCGGTACGCGGGCGCGTCTAAGTGGGACTTGGCGCAGGCTCACTTCAACTACGCTACGCAGATTCCTCATGCAATTGCCGATTTCATCCCCGAGGCAGTGCGTGACCACCTCGACCCGTCCATGCTGGCTCAGCCTATCGGTGAGACCGCCATCATGCATACGCACAACACCATGCCCGCCATGGCGCAGAAGTACCACCGCCCGATGTGGAAGGTCCCGAGTGCGCCACTAGAACCTGAGGACACTTCCACGGTCGGCGGCAATCGTGGCCTCTACCAAGCCACACAAGCGCTGTACCACGCCTTCGCGAAGGACCTATTGAGCCGCCTGAACTCCTTGAAGTGAGGGCAAGATCATGACCGAGCAGAACGCCACCGATCTTGTTCTCGCCGCGTTCGAGAAGCGCCGTCATGAACTCTCGATCTTCATGAAGGGAATCGAGGGCTGGTTCGCAAGCCACCCGAAGCTGACAGGCGGTTCCACTCCCATCGTGCACTCGGTCAAGTCGCGGCTGAAAGACTCGGGGCACCTGAGGGACAAAATCGTCAGGAAGCAGGCGGGTGGCGACCCCATCACCGCCGAGAATCTGTTTGCCCGCGTCACCGACCTCGCTGGCGTCCGTGTACTTCACCTGTACCAAGAGCAGTCACGGGCCATCCACGCCGCGATCCTCGACAAGGTGGAGAACCAGCGCGACTGGGTCTTCAATGAGCCGCCGAAAGCCTACACCTGGGACCCTGAGGCACAGGGCTTCTTTGCCAGCATGGGGCTAGAAGTTCAGGTAAAGGACAGCTTCTACACCAGTGTTCACTACCTGGTGCGGCCGCGCGCTGACTCGCCGCACTGCTGCGAGATCCAAGTACGCACGCTTTTCGAGGAGATCTGGGGAGAGGTCGACCACACCCTGAACTATCCGAACCCCACCGACAACTTGGCATGCCGTGAGCAGCTCCGTGTGCTGACGAAGGTTGTTGGCGCGGGCAGCCGGCTCGTCGACGCGATCTTCCGCACAGCAGCTAGCCCTCCGACCAGGAGGTAGCCTGGCGCTAAGGTGGTCTGCCTGTCCCGGTGCGGCCCGCGCCCCGAGGCTCACTCGACATAATGAGCTTCGGCCGGCGGCTGAGTAGCATGGTTCAGTTCAGCGACTGACCGCTTCGCTGTCGCCCGACGGCCTGCAACGGGTCGACGGCGGGCCTTCGCCGGCTCGAACTCTCTGACGAGGACTTGACGGTCAAGCTGGTCGCATCAGGCCCGGCACAATAGTCCGCACAACAGGGGTGCTCTGAGCCGAAGGCTGTGGATACGCACTACGTGACGATCCAGGAACTGCCGACACAATGCAATGCGGAGGTAGAGGCGGCCCTTGCGGCGGCGGCCTTGCCGGGGGGCGCTTGAACCTGCTCCGCTCATGGTCGCCACGATGGCGGCGCGTCGCGCATGCGCCCGCCGCGCGCGGCTTAGCATCGGCCATCAAGACCACGACAGGAGACCTCATCTATGTCCGGCGACCCACGGCAGCAAGCCGTCGAGCATTTCTACGACTTCCACCCGATCAGCGCGCAGCAGATCTTCGATGCCGTGGCAGCACGCGGCATCGCACGGGAACACATCACCGAAGAGGTGCTTCAGCTGCACGACCAGGACCACTATGGCGGCACCGCCGCCGTGGACCGGTTGATGGCCGAAGCCGGCGTGATGACAGCCGACCGTGTGCTGGACATTTGCAGCGGTATGGGTGGCCCGGCGCGCTACATCGCCTGGAAGACGGGCTGCCAGGTCACCGGCGTCGACCTCACGGCCAGCCGCGTGGCCGGTGCCACCGCGCTGACCGAAGCCGCGGGCCTGGCCGAGCGTGTGCAGTTCCACCAGGGCAATGCGCTGGCGCTGTCCTTTGCCGATGCCAGCTTCACGCTGGCCATCAGCCAGGAGGCCTTTGCGCACATCCCGAACAAGTCGACGCTGGTGGCCGGCATCGCGCGTGTGCTGCAGCCGAGTGGCCGGCTCGTGTTCTCCGACATCCTGAGCCGCAAGCGCCTGGGCGACGACGACGCGCGGCGCCTATTTGACGGCATGCGCTTTAGCGAGATCGCCACCGAGGGCGACTACCGCGGCTGGCTGCGGGACGCCGGCATGCGCGTGATGAGCGTCACCGACCTGAGCGAGGAATGGACCCGCATCCTGGTCGAGCGCCACGCGATGTACCGCTCGCTGCGCGAGCAGACGGTGGGGCGGCTGGGGCTGGAGCACTTCGAGCGTTACGACCGTGCCTACGAACACTTCGTCGGCCTGTACCGCAGCGGCGTGCTGGGCGGCGCGCTGTTTCACGCGCGGCGCAAATTCTGACACCGCCTATGACGGCCGCGCGGCGTCAGACAGCAAGCGCGAAACCAGTTGCGCCTGCGAGTGCCCTCCGACCTTCTGCAGCACCACTTTCGGGTAGGCGCGGGCGGTGCCGCAGCGCCGCTCGCCGAGCTACGATCCCGCCATGCCAATCACCCGCTTGCTCCTCGCCGGTGCCACCGGCCTCGTCGGCCGCGAAGTGCTGGTGGCGGCGCGTGCCGCGGCGATACCGGTCCACGCGGTGGCCCGGCGGTTGCCGGCGGCGGAGCGCGACGCCGGGGTGACTTGGCAGGCGGTGGACTTCAACGCACTGCCGGTACTGCCGCTCGCTGACGCGGCGATCTGCGCGCTCGGCACGACGATCAAGGTCGCGGGTTCGCAGGCGGCGTTTCGCGCGGTCGACTTCGATGCCGTGCTGGCGTTCGCACGCTCGGCGCGCGCCGCTGGCGTGCGGCACTTCGGCGTCGTGTCGGCACTCGGCGCGAAAGCAGCATCAGCGAACTTCTACAGCCATGTCAAGGGCGAGGCCGAAGATGCGCTCGCCGGCCTGGGTTTTGAAGCGCTCGCAATCGCGCGGCCGTCGCTGCTCGTCGGCGACCGCGAAGCGCTCGGCCAACCGGTGCGGCGTGGCGAACGCATCGGCCTGGCATTGACTGCGCCATTCGGTCCGCTGTTCCCGCTGCGCTGGCGGCCGATTCGCGCGCGTACCGTCGCGCGCGCACTGCTCACTGCGCTCTCACCGCCGACCCCGGGGGTGCGGATCATCGAGTCCGGAGAATTGCAGCGCCTGGGGATTGACGAACCGGCGTGAGCTTGTGCGATGCATGTGCGCTCAGCGCCGCTCAGAACGAAAATCCCAAGCGGAAGCGCGAGTCAAGCCTTTCCCGCTGAATGTCCGCTTGGAGACCCGCCGTCTCGAGAGACCGAGGCCCGCTGACCGTGATCGTCCCCTGCCTGGCAGGCCTGGCGCTTCTGCGCGCCGTTTTCCGCCCTGCATGCTATGGTGGCTGGCGTGGCCCTTGAGCGGCCAGAATGCCGGCATGCCGTTGCGCCTTCGCCCACTGGGCATTCGCCGTCGCAGCTGCCTGCTGGCGACGCTGCCCTGGTTTTCCGTGCCTGCGCTGGCCGCCGACGCGCCACTGCGCGAGGCGATGCGCCGCGCCGAGGCCTTGCGCGACGACGCGTTGCGCGCCGGCGACCAGCCCTTCGGTGCTGTGGTGTTGCGCGGCGAGCTGATCGTCGGCGCAGCGCCCAGCCGCGTGGCAGGTGCCGATGTCCCTGCACTGGTGGGCGCGGCTGAAGCCGGCGACATGGCGGCGCTGCGGCGGCTGCTCGATGCCGGCGTGCCGGTAGACACCCGCGATGCGCAAGGCCGAACCGCTTTGCTCGCCGCCACACATGCGGACCGCATCGACGCAGCACGGCTGCTGATCGAGCGCGGCGCCGACGTGAACGCCAAGGACGCGATGCAGGACTCGCCCTTTCTCCTTGCGGGCGCACAAGGGCGGCTGGTGATCCTGCGCATGACACTCGCCGCGGGCGCCGACCTGAAGAGCACGAATCGCTACGGCGGCACGGCACTGATCCCGGCGGCGCACCATGGCCATGTCGAGACAGTGCGCGAGCTGTTGAAGACCCGGATCGACCGCGACCACGTCAACCGCCTTGGTTGGACGGCACTGCTCGAGGCCATCATCCTGGGCGACGGTGGCCCTGCACACACCGAGATCGTGCGCTTGCTGGTCGCCAACGGCGCCAGCGTACAACGGGGCGATGCGCAGGGCGTGACGCCGCTGGCGCACGCCGAGCGGCGCGGGCAGCGCACGATCGTCGAGATCCTGCGACGCGCTGGCGCACGCGCCTGAATCCACAGAGGCCCGATGCTGCGGCGCAAGTTCCTCGTCCTGATCAGCGGGCCCCACGTCATCATGTCCAGCGCCCCGGCCTTTGCCGACAGCTCCGGCCCGCAGCTGGCGTCGTACTACGAACGCCACATGGCACTGCTCGACGGCGCGGCCTATGGCTGGACGGGCCGCGGCCAGCCGGTTCGCATGCGCGCTGGCGCCAGGTTGGTGGGCGTGAGCCAGGATGCGTTCTTCGTTTTGCAGAACGACGGCCGGCTGATCCGCTGGGACGACGCGCCCGACTCGGCCACGCTGTTGATGCCCGACGTCGGCGCTTTTGCCAGCGGCCAGTCGGGGTGGTTCGCCATGGTGGCGCTTTGCACATAGCTGTAAAAGCTCGTGCTGCTGATTCCGGCGATCAACTTCACCCCGCCGAGATCGATCCCGTCGTGGCGCTGCCTGAGGCGCCGCTGGCTTAGCGAGCGGCTACACCGCTGCGGTGATGATGACTTCGACTTTCATGTCGGGGCTGCCCAGGGCACAGGCGCCGCAGGCGCGCACCGGCGGGCTGTCCTGGTCGACCCAGGCGTCCCATACGGCGTTCATTTCGGCGAAATGGCGCATGTCGGAAATCATCACGTGCGCCGCCAGGATCTTTGCCTTATTGCTGCCCGCCAGCGCCAGGCGCTCGTCGACGCGCTTCAGCATCTGCTGCGTCTGCACCGCGACCGACGCACCCGGATCGAACGGTCGATCCGGCGTTGCCGCGAAGTAGACAGTGCCGTTGTGCACCGTGATCTGGCTCGCACGCGCGCGCGCCGGGTCGCCGGCCGGATTCCGGCCGATGCGTTGGATGGTCATACGGTTCTCCTCGAAGTGATGGTGGGCAATCGCATCAGAAACGGCCACAGGAATAGGGTGCCGGGTCGATGCTTGGCGGTGCGCCGTTGATCAACTGCGACACCAGACGTGCACTCGGCGGGCCGCCCGTCATGCCGAAGTGGCCGTGGCCGAAGGCCAGAAAGAGGCCCGGCTGGCCCGGCGTTGCACCCAAGATCGGCAAGCTGTCGGGCGTCGATGGGCGGTGCCCCATCCAGTAAGTGGGAGCTCCGCATTGCAGCGTCGGGAAAATTCGCTTCGCGTGTTCGACGAGCACTTTCGCGCGCCGCTCGTCGGGTGCCGCGAGCAATCCGCCGAACTCGACCGTGCCACCGGCGCGCAAGCCGTTCTCCATCGACGTGAGGCCGAAGCCGCGGTTCTTCACCGACATCGGAATGCGCAGCGTGATGTTCGGCGTGGGCATCATGGCGTGATAACCGCGCTCCGTTTCCAGCGGCACCTTGATGCCCAGCGGGTCGAGCAATTCGCGCGTCCATGCGCCCGTGGCGACGACGACGCGTTGCGCGCTGCGGTTCGCCACGTTCGTCATGATCATGAAGCCCGCGGCGCCGCCGTTCGGGATGATTTTCAGCGCGCGCTCGGCGACGATCTCGCCGCCTGCAGCCACCAGCAATTGGCCCAGCGTCTGCACCAGGCGCTGCGGATTGACGGTGTACGCGTTGCCGGGAATGAGCAGGCCTTTGCTGATACTCGGCGAGATTTCCGGATAGATCTGGCGCAGCGCGTCGGCGTCCAGCGGCTCAGCGCGGATGCCGTGGCGCTGCGCGATCAGCAATTCGATCTGCGACTCGCTGCCCCCGCCCTCCCAGATCCGCACCTGCCCCACCGGGCGTATCAGGTCAGCGTACAAATCGTTGCCGAGCAATTCGCGCCAGCAGGTGAGCGAGTCGCGGTGCAGGGCACGCATCGCGTCGGAGATCTGCAGCACGCGCTGCATGCGGCTCGCCTCGATCCAGCGCAGCAGCCACGGCAGGGCGCGCGGCAGATAGCTTGGCCGAACCACGAGTGGCCCTTCGCGGTTCATCAACCAACCGGGCACCTTACCCAGCATGCCGGGCAAGGCGATCGGTACCGCGGTGTCCTTGCTGATCAGGCCCGCGTTGCCATACGAGGTACCGCTTGCCGGCGGCAGCGGATCGATCACGCAGACCTTGTGCCCCGAGCGTTGCAGGTAGAGCGCCGTGCTGAGGCCGGCAACGCCTGCGCCCAATACGATCGTCGTGGGGTTGTCCATGTGCGGCAGATCTCAGGGGTTGACGATCAGGGTGCGTGGCAGGCGGGTCAGGCGTTCGGGCCCGCCATCAGTGACCAGCACGGTCTCGCTCCACGACGCGCCGCGGGCTGACGCGTACATGTGGAACACCATGTTCGGCTCGAGCCGCCACTGGGCATCGGGATGGAAGATTCGCGTGAAGTCGCTGGTGCGTGGCCCGGCCTGGGCGTAGAGGCCCAGCGTGTAGCCGCTGATGTTGTCGAAGGTCGTGCGCAGGCTGGACTCAATCACGCCCTTGCGCAGAATCGCATCGACGTCGCGCGCGAGCGCTCCCGGCTGCATCGCTGCGATCTGGCGGTCCTGCAATTCGCGCAGTGTCGCGGCAGCGTCCTGCAGTTCCTTCGAGGGCTTTCCGACCACGGCGCAGCGCATGAGCCGCGCGCTGTAACCGGCAACCCGTGGCGTGAGCTCAATGTGCACGACGTCGCCTGGCGTCAACGGCGTGTCTTCCAGATGCCCATGCAGGAAATCCCAGCCACGGCCCGCTGAGATCGGCCCCGGGTGGCTCGGGTCGGCACCGAGTTCGATGAACGCTGCCGCGGCGGCTTTCGCCGCGTCGCGCTGTGAGGCCCCCTCGACACACGCCGCCGCAGCGGACTGCATCGCCGCATCGGCAACCGCAGCAGCACGCCGCAACAGCGCGATTTCCGCCGGCGATTTGCTCAGCCGCAACTCCCACACGACGTTGCCCACATCGACGAACTGCGCGTCGGGCAGCACCTCGCGCAGGCGCGCGAAGCGCGCGACGGGCATACAGTACGACCCGAAGTCAAGGCCGATGCGTGCGTTTCGCAATCCGCGTTGGGCCAACGCCTCGGCGAGCACGGGCATGGGGTCTTCCCAGTCGCGGAAAGTCGGCACGTCAGTGATCCAGCTGCGCTGTCGGCACGGGCTCGCGTCGAGCGCACGAATCAGGAAGAACGGCTCGCCCTCGAGCGGTATGCCCACACAGCGCCAGCGATTCTCGGAGTTGCCAAAGCCCGACAACCAGGTCATCGCCTCGATTTCATCGAACAGCGCGATCTCGACTCCGGCTTCCCGCATGCGCGCGCGCAGACGCGCGATGCGGCCGCTGAACTCGGCTGCGTCGAACCAGGGGTGTTTGCCAACTGCCATGAATCGCCCTCGTTACCGATTGCTCGACTGGTTTGCCAGCCGCGTCAGCCGCACCTGCCGCATCGCCGCATCCAGCAGCAGCACCACGCCTGTGACGGCAATCAGGAATGCGCTGACCGCGGCAATCACCGGTTCCACTTGCAGATGCAGGCTGTTCCAGATGCGCACCGGCAGCGTCTCCGAGCGCACGCCGGCGAGGAACAGCGAGATGATCAGTTCGTCGAACGACGCGAGAAACGCAAACAGCGCTGCCGACAAGATGCCGGGAAAGGCGAGCGGGATCACGATCTTCGTGAATACGCGCAGGCGGCTGCTGCCCAGGCTGAGCGCCGCGCGCTCGAGGTTCACATCCACCCCCTGCAGCGCTGCGAGCAGGATCAGCAGCACGATAGGCAGCGCCACCGTGGCGTGGCACAAACCGATCCAGAACACGTTGCCGACGAGCTTCAGCGGCGCGGCGACGAAGTACATCGCGATGGCCGTGATCACGTGCGGAATGATGATGGGCAGCAGCATGAACGAGAGCAGCAGCTTCTTCGCCCGCATGTCGCCGCGCACGAAGGCGTAGGCGGCGAAGAAACCGAGCCCGGTGGCGATGACGCAGGCGATTGCGGCGATGAGTACGCTCGACCCGAGTGCCTTCTGCCAGCGCGGGTCGCCGAAGAAGGCGGCGAACCAGCGCAGCGAATACTGCTCGGGCGGGAACTTCACGAACCCCTGGTGGGCGAACGCGAGCACGAGCACGATGACGATAGGCAGCATCAGCACGATGCAGGCCACGCTGACGTAGACGTTCAGGCTGCGCGCGACCGGTGTGTGGGACATCGCCTCAGGCCCCCATCATGCGGCGCACGTCGGTGACGCGGTAGTAGACGCCGTACAGCACCAAGGTCGCGAAGAGCAGCAGCAGCGACATGACGGCGGCGTCCACCCAGTTGAACAGGATCTCGACCGAGCGCTCGATGAGCATCGCGATCATCACGTCCTGCGGCCCTCCCATCAACGCGGGCGTGATGAAAAAGCCGATCGCCAGGATGAACACGATCAGCGAGCCCGAGATCACGCCGTGCAGGCTCAGCGGAAAGTAGATTCTTGTGAAGCAAAAGAAGTGGCTTCCGCCCAGCCCCCGGGCGGCGCGCATCAGGCTCGGGTCGATGGCTTTCATCGTCGCGTAAAGCGTCAGCACCATGTAGGGCAGCAGCACGTAGACCATGCCGATCAACACGCCGGTCTTGGTGTAGAGCAGCGGCAGCGGCTCGTCGACGACGCCGAGGTAGAGCAAGCCCTGATTCACCAGGCCGTTTCGACCGAGCAACACCATCCAGGAATAGGTGCGAACGATGATGCTGGTGAAGTACGGTACGACGATGCAGAACAAGACCAGCGTGAAGCGCAAGCCCTGCTGATTCGCCATGTAGTAGGCGATCGGGTAGCTGATCAGCAGCACGAGCAGCGTGACGAGCAGCGAGATCCAGTTGGTCTGCGTGAGCGCCGTCACCACCGCCTTGGTGCTGACGATGCCCCAGGCCTGGGCGAGCACTTCGGCCGGGGTGCCCATGCCCATCAGCGTTTGAATGAAGAACCACGCCAGCGGAGCGACGAACACGAGCGCCAGCAGCAGCACCGCCGGCAGGATGAACGCGTTGGCGTGCCCGAACTTGCGCAGTGCGTTCGCGCTCATCGCTGCAAGATCACACTGTCTGCCGCTCGCCAGGTCAGCATCACGTTCTCGCCGGCCTGCCGCGCCAGCCCGCTGCTCGCGTTCTGCACGTCCACGGTGACCCGGATGCCGGGTTCGATTTCAACGGCGTGGCGCAAGATGTTGCCGAGGAACGAGGTTTGCACGAGACGCCCCGCCGCACAATTGAGCGACGCGTCCGCAGCAGCTTGCGAACCCACCGGCGCGAGCGTCACGCGTTCCGGCCGCACGAACAGGTGGGCCCGCGCGGCGGGCTGCAGGCCCTCGACGACCCGGGCGCGCAACACGAGACCGGCGGCGGTGCGCAGCACTGCAAAGCCGTCGCGCACTTCCTGCACCGTGCCTTCGATCAGATTCGCTTCGCCGAGAAAGCGCGCGATGAAGTTGCTCGCCGGGCTGTCGTAGATTTCCTCGGGACGACCCACCTGCTCGATGCGTCCGCTGTTCATGATGGCGATGCGGTCCGACATGTTCATCGCCTCTTCCTGGTCGTGCGTCACATAGACGACGGTCATTCCCAGGCGCTGCTGGATCTCCTTGATCTCCACCTGCATCTGGTAGCGCAGGTTTTTGTCGAGCGCGCCCAGGGGTTCGTCCATGAGCACGACGCTCGGGTGGAAAACGATGGCGCGAGCGATCGCCACGCGCTGCTGCTGGCCCCCGGACAACTGGCGCGAAAAACGATCGGCGAAACGCTCCAGGCGCACCAGCTCGAGGGCTTGGGTCACGCGCTGCCGGACCTGCTCGTTCGGCAATTGGCGCGCGCGCAGCGGGAACGCGACGTTGTCGAACACATTGAGGTGAGGAAAGATGGCGTAGTTCTGGAACACCATGCCGAAGCCACGGCGTTGTGGCGGGCGGTCGACGATGTCGACGCCGTCGACGAGGATCTGCCCTTCGTCGACGTCGGCAAACCCGGCGATCATCATCAGCGTGGTCGTCTTGCCCGAACCCGACGGGCCCAGCAGCGAGAAGAACTCGCCCGGCGCGATGTGCGTGCTGATGCGATCGACGACGCTTTCCTTGCCGTAGCGCTTCGTGATTTGCCGCAGTTCGATCGCGCTTCTGCCCGGCTGCAACGGGCTCGCTGCAGCGCTCAGCTGATGATCCACTTGGCCCAGGCCTGGCCGACCTTTTCGCGGTTTTGCGCCCACCAATTGATGTCGAGCAGGAAGCCCTTGGATCTCGTCCAGGGGGTCTTGGTCGCCGGATCGATCAAGTCCTTCGGCGTTGCACCGTAGGCCTTCACGTTCACCGGAATTCCTTTGTACTTGCCCAGCCAACGCGCTTGCGATTCGGCGCTCGAGCTGTAGTCGATGAATTTCTTGGCGTTCGCGAGATTCTTCGAGCCGACCGGAATTCCGTAAGCCTGCGCCAGCAGCGCGTTCTGGTTCCACTGAATCGCCAGCGGTGCGCCCTGGTCGATGGCCACGCCGATTCGCGTGCTCCACAGCGCGCCCATCGAGACTTCGTTGTCGGCGAGCAGCGTCGACGACAGCGCGCCGGTATCCCAGAACTTCGGGATCGCCGAACGAATGCGCGACATCGATTTGAACGCGCGGTCGATGTCCAGCGGGTAGAGCTTGTCCATCGGCACGCCGTCGGCGATCAGCGCGAATTCCAGGGCCGGCGTTCCCGAGGCCATGTCGGGCAAGGTGCGCCGACCTGGAAATTTCTTGAGGTCCCAGAACTCGGCCCACGACTTGGGCTCGGTCCCGGGAGCGATCGCCTTGGTGTTGTAGCCCAGCACCATGGCATAGATGAAGCAGCCGACCTGGTATTTGCGCTTGACGATCGGGTCGATGTCTGCCGGATTCGTGTACTTGAATTCGTCGTAGTTGATCGGCTGCAGGTAGTTGCCCTTTTCCAGCTCGAGCAAGGTGCTGTCGCCCGTGTCGATCAGATCGAGCTCGTTCTGGCCCGACTTCATCATCGCCATCAGCTTGCCCGCGGTCGCGGCAACGGGAACGACTTCGATCCCGGTCTCCTTGCGGAACGGGTCGTAGATGGTCTCCTTCTTCACATCGTCGAACACCCCGCCGGGGGTGCGCACGATCACCTGCTCGGCAGCGCTTGCCTTGTGAATCCAGAACAGTGCCGGGGTTGCCGCAGCGCCGGCAACGCCTGTCACCAACTTGCGGCGCACCGGACTCTGGATTTTCGAATCGGTCATGGTTGTCTCCAATCGTGGTGAATGGCTCGAGTCCGAAGCGCGGTGGGCCAAGGTCGAGCTGCCGGAAAAGTGTGACCCCGAGTCACTACCGCGTCAATGATCGCCTTCCCCAGTCGCCCGGCACACCAAATCGTGTGATAGCCCTGCCCGACCTACGAACTGAAACGACCAGCGAATCAGCGCCCCCAGCGCAACACCAGCGGATCGACGCGTCGCGCGGTGGCGACCAAGCCCGCGCGCGCATGCGGGTTCAGCGCCGGGAACGGATGGCGCGGCGCTTCGCAGGCGATGACACCGCCCTCTTTCATCAGCGCCTTGGCGGCGAGCAGGCCGCACTGGCGGTTCTCGTAATTGATGAGCGGCAGCCAGCGCTCGTACGCAGCCACGGCGTCGTCGCGGCGACCCGCGGCGTAGGCGTCGACGATGGTGCGCATGCCGTCGGGGTAGCCGCCGCCCGTCATCGAGCCGTTTGCGCCGGCGTCGAGATCAGCGAGCAGCGTGATGCCCTCTTCGCCGTCCCAAGGCCCCTCGACCGCAGCGCCGCCGAGGCGGATCAGCTCGCGCAGCTTGGCCGCGGCGCCGGCGCATTCGATCTTGAAGTAGGAGACGTGCTCTACCTCGCGGGCGAGCCGCGCGAGGAATGGCGCCGAAAGCGGCGTGCCGCTCACCGGTGCATCCTGGATCATGATGGGAATGGATATCGCGTCCGAGAGGCGGTGAAAAAACTCTTCGATCTGAGGCTCGGCGACACGCAGCGTCGCGCCGTGGTAGGGCGGCATCACCATGACCATCGCCGCGCCCATGTCCTGCGCGCGCCGGCTGCGCTCGCTGCACACCCGGGTGCTGAAGTGCGTCGTCGTCACGATCACCGGCACGCGCCCGGCCACGTGTTGAAGGATGCTGCGTGTCAGCACTTCGCGTTCATCGTCGGACAGGACGAACTGCTCGGAGAAGTTGGCGAGGATGCACAGGCCGTTCGAGCCGGCGTCGATCATGAAATCGACGCAGCGCTTCTGGCTCGCAAGGTCGAGCTCACCGGTGTCGGTGAACGTCGTCGGCACCACAGGAAAGACACCGCGGTAGCGGACGGTACGCGTTGAAGTCATGGAATCCTCGGGGCTGGTCTACGATTCAACGAATACTAAAGGACGCGTCGTCTACCGCCCCGGAGCAAGCCATGGCCTTTGCAAGCTACCCCAGCCTCGTGCACCGATGCGTGCTCATCACCGGAGGTGCCACCGGCATCGGCGCGTGTCTGGTGGAACATTTCGCCGCGCAAGGTGCGCGCGTCGGATTCCTCGACATCGATGCGGCGGCAGGCGAAGCGCTCGCAGCGCAGCTGTCCCGAGCCCAAACGCCGCCCTTGTTCGTCAAGGCAGATGTGACTGACACGCCGACACTGCGCGCAGCGATCGACACGGTGCGTCAGCGCTTCGGCGCTATCGCTGCGCTGATGAACAACGCCGCGAACGACCAGCGTCACAGCATCGACGCGACGACGCCGCAGAGTTGGGACGCCGCCATCGGCGTGAACCTGAAACACCAGTTCTTCGCCGCGCAGGCGGTCGCGCAAGACATGAAAAACAGCGGCGGCGGCGCGATCGTCAACTTCGGCTCGGTGAGCTGGATGCTGAAGATGGGCGGCATGCCCGTCTACACCACTGCCAAAGCGGCGGTGCAAGGCCTGACGCGCAGCCTGGCGCGCGACTTCGGGCCATTCAACATCCGCGTCAATACGCTCGTTCCCGGCTGGGTGATGACGGAAAAACAAAAACGCCTTTGGTTAGATGACGCCGGGCGCGAAGCCATCGCGCGTGGCCAATGCATCAACCGCGAGTTACTGCCCGAGCACATCGCGCGCATGGCGCTCTTCCTCGCCAGCGACGACAGCGCGATGTGCACGGCGCAGGATTTCATCGTCGACGGCGGGTGGGTTTGACAGCCGAATTCAGCGCCGGCACAGCACGTTTCACGCAGCGTAAGTTCGGCCGCCTGTCCGTTCAGCATTTCGGCGTGAGCTGAGCACCGAGCGTCGCGCAGCGAAGGCGGGTTGCGCCTTCAGGTCACTCGAAACCCCAGATGCTCGCGAATCCGGTGCTTCAGGAAAACGCCATCGCGCGGCGGCAACGCACGCGGCGGGTTCTCGGCGCGAATTCGCACGCGGAACAGGCGCGGCCCGGAACTGACGTCGTACAACGCGTCACGCACGCCGTCCAGTTGCGCGGCAGTTCGAACGTCGCCGGTACGCGCAAAACCCAGGCTCTGCGCGACCTGATCCAACGCCACGCCGTGGCCGCTGTGGCTCAGCTGCATGCCGGTCTCGCCGAAGTGGCCGTTGTCGAGCACAACAATGCTCAGGTTGGGCGGCTTGCGCACGGCGATCGTCGCCAGGCCGCCCAGGCCCATCAACTGCTCGCCGTCGCCCGTGATCACGATCACCGCCCTGCGCGGCTGCGCCAGCGCCAGGCCCATGCCGACGAGGGCGGCGCCGCCCATCGCCCCCCAGAGGTAGAAGTTGCCCGGGTGGTCGCCGTGCGCAAACACGTCGTAGCTGGGCGAGCCCAGGCCGGTGATGACGAGCGCGTCGCCACGGTCGCGCAGCAGCGCCTGCACGACGCTGCGCCGCTCCAGCGTCGCTTCGAAGGCCGCCGCACCTGAGATCACTTTGTCCATTGTTTGCGTCCGATCAGGCGTTGCGAGAGCAGGACGGCGACTGCCATGTCGCCGTCGAACGCCAGCGTGATCGCAGAGTCGAGCGCGTCGGCAATCTCTTCCTTCGCCTGCACTCGAATCACGTGCACGCCCATCGCGTCCAGCACGGTGGGCGTCGCCTTGCCCATCGGCACTTGCCAGGGGTTGAATTCCGCCCACTCGCCGCGCATCGTCACGAGCGCGAGCAAGGGGATGCGGCAATTGGGCATCAGCGACAGCATGTTGACGCAATTGCCCACTCCGCTGCTTTGCATCAGCAGCACGCTGCGTTGCCCGCCGAGCCAGGCGCCGGCGCTCAGGGCAATGCCCTCCTCTTCCGTCGTCAAGACGCTCGTTTTCACCTCGGCGTCGGCGTTGAACAGCTCGATCAGGCGGGCGTGGCCGGCATCGGGAACGTAAGACATCTGCCGCACGTCCGCCTCTTTGAGGCGCCGGTAGATCTGCAGGGGCCAGTCGTCGTTGGAATCCATTCGCGCTCCAATTGCGACGGGGATTCTGCGACACACCGCAAAATCCGCAGATTCACATTCATTGACGCACATGACCACGACTGTTTTCTGCGCACGCAAGATCGTCACGATGAACCCGATGCAACCGCAGGCGACGCACGTCGCGGTGCGCGACGGGCGGATTCTGAGCGTGGGCTCGCTGGACGATGTTTCGACCTGGGGCGAACACCCGCTGGACCGGCGCTTTGCCGACAAGGTGTTGTTGCCCGGCTTTGTCGAAGGCCACTGCCACCTCAAGGAAGGCAGCATGTGGGATATGCACTACCTCGGTTGGTTCGACCGGCGCGACCCGCAAGGCAAGCTGTGGAGCGGCTTGCGCACGCTGGGCGCCGTGGTGCAGCGCCTCGCCCACGCCTGCGCGCAGATGGACGCGCAAGGCCAACCCGCCGACGAGCCGCTGCTCGCCTGGGGCTTCGATCCCATCTACTTCGGCACCCAGCGTTTGACGGTGCAAGACCTCGCCGCGGCGAGCGCCACCCGCCCCATCGTCATCGTGCACGCGAACCTGCACCTGATGAACGTGAACGCGGTCGCGTTGCGCCTGGCCGGAATCGGGCGCGACACGGAAGTGGAAGGCGTCGTCAAGTTTGGCGACGGTGCGCAGGCGGGCGAACCCACCGGCGAGCTGCAAGAACCCGCAGCGATGTACCTCGTGATCCGCAAGTTCGGCGACGCCGGCCTGCTCGCGCCGATGACGCAGCAAGGCATTCGCAACTTCGCCGCGCTCGCGTGCATGCAAGGCGTGACGACCGCGACCGACCTCGTCAACAAGCTCGCCGACGCCGACGTGGCGGCGCTCGAAGCAGTGCTCGGCAGCGACGATTGCAACATTCGCCTGCTGCCCGCGTTCCAGGCGTTTCACGGCACGCACGGCGCAGCGCTCGGCGCCGAGCACGTGCAGCGGCTGATGCAACGCAACACCGACAGGTTGCGCTTCGGCTTGGTGAAGATGATGCTCGACGGCTCGATCCAGGGTTTTTCGGCGCGCCTGCGCTGGCCCGGTTATCACAACGGTGCGAAGAACGGCATCTGGGTCACCGCGCCAGCGCAGTACCAGGCCGATTTCGAGACCTACCACCGTGCGGGCTTGCAGATCCACACGCACACGAACGGCGACGAAGCGAGCCAGGCGGCGATCGACGCAATTGCCAGCGTGCTGGGTCGCGCCCCCAGGCCCGATCACCGCCACACCCTGCAGCACGCGCAGATGATCGACGCGGCGCTGTTCCGCCGCATGGCAGCGCTGGGAATCGGCGTGAACCTGTTTGCGAACCACCTCTGGTACTGGGGCGACCAGCATTTTGAAGTGACGATGGGCCCGGACCGCGCGAACCGCCTCGACGCGTGCGCGAGCGCGCTCGCCGCGGGTGTGGCGCTCGCGATCCACTCCGACGCGCCCGTCACGCCGCTCGCGCCACTCTTCACTGCATGGTGCGCGGTGAACCGGGTCACGCCCCAGGGCCGCGTCCTGGGCGCGAACGAGCGCATCAGCGTCATGCAGGCACTGCACGCCATCACGCTCGGCGCGGCGTGGAGCCTGAAGCTCGACCACGAGGTCGGCAGCATCGAATGCGGCAAACGCGCCGACTTTTGCGTTCTGGAAGACGACCCACTGAGCGTCGACTCGATGGCGCTGAAGGATGTGGTCGTCTGGGGCACCGTGCTCGCCGGGCGCGTTTTCGAAGCGCGCCGCACGTGATGCCGACGCCGCGCATTCCCTTCACCGTGATCGGCGGTTTTCTCGGCGCCGGCAAGACGACGCTGCTGAATCATTGGCTGCGCAACGCCCAAGGCCGGCGCCTGGCGGTGCTGGTGAACGACTTCGGCGCGATCAACATCGACGCGGGGCTGATCGAGGCGAATGCGGGCGACACGATCGCGCTGACGAATGGCTGCGTGTGCTGCCAGATCGGCGACGACTTGAGTCTCGCGTTGTTGCGCGTTCTCGACTCGGACCAACCCTTCGACGGCGTGGTGGTGGAGGCCAGCGGCGTCTCCGACCCGTGGCGCATCGCCCAGCTCGGCCGCGCCGACCCGCGCCTGAGCCTGGACGCAGTGATCGTGCTCGTCGACGCCAGCGCAGCGCTGGCGCACTCTCGCGACCCGCTGCTCGCCGACACCCTGGAGCGCCAAGTCCAAGCCGCCGATCTGGTCGTCATCAACAAGACCGACCTGAGTGACGAGCCGGAGCGGTCTGCCCTGAATGCGTGGCTCGAGCGTACCGCAGGCGCGGTGGCGCAGATCGAGACGACGCATGCGCAGCTCGTGCCGCAGCTGCTCAGCAGCGCCTACCTGCCTGCGGCGCCGGCGTGCATGCAACCAGGAGACCCACCGCGCACGCGCAACGCCGAAGGCCACGCTCACAGCGAACCGGCACATGGGGCGCAGTTCGAATCCTGGTCGTGCCGCCCGACGAACGTGCTGTCAACGCGTGCGCTGCATGCCTGGCTGAAAGAGCCACCGCCGGGCGTTTTGCGGCTCAAGGGTGTGCTGCGAACGCAGGAAGACGCCGCAACGCCCGCCTGGTCCGAGCTTCAATTCGCCGGCCGCCACGGGACGCTGCGCGACGCGCCTGCACCCGCTGGCGGCGCCGCGCTGGCGGCGATCGGCCTTCGCGGCAAACTGCCTCGGGCCGCACTCAGCCTGTTCTTCAACGGGCTCAGCTCCGAATCCTGAGGTTCTCCGGGTCGTAAAACGGCTTCAATGACACTTCCGCCGCAATCGCTCGCCCGGCGACTTCGACTTCGAATTCACACTGCGCCAGCGCCGCAGACGTGACCGGTCCAGCGAGCTGCAGATAGCCCATGCCGAGAGATGCGTCGACGCGGTGGCCGTACATGCCCGAAGTCACCGCGCCGACGACGCGCCCGCCCAGCAGAATCGGCTCTTCGTGATAGAGCAGCGCCGAAGCATCGGCGAGCTTGAGTTGCACGAGTCGGCGCGATGCCGGGCCGCGCACGCGTTCTGCCAGCAGCGCCTCGCGGCCGATGAATCCGCCCGGCTTGTCCCAGGCGCAGGTGAACGCCAAGCCGGCTTGCAGCGGCGAGTCTTGCACGCCGATGTCGTGGCCCCAGTGCCGATAGCCCTTTTCGGTACGGCATGCGTTCATCGCGTGAAAACCGGCGTGGCGCAAACCGAATTCCGCACCCGCGTCGATGATGCGCTCAAATACATGCAGCGCCTGGTCGGCGGGGACATACAGTTCCCAGCCGAGTTCGCCGACGTAGGTGATGCGGCTCGCGCGCACGATGGCGTAGCCGATTTCGATTTCGCGTGAAGTCGCGAACGGGAACGCCTCGTTGCCGAAGTGTGCGTCGCTCAGGCGGCCGAGCAAGGCGCGTGAGTGCGGCCCCATCACGCCCAGCAGCGCCAGACCGGCGGTGACGTCGGTCACGTTGCAGTGGTCGGCCGGGTCGATGTGGTCGCGCAAATGTGCCAGATCGCGGATGTGCGAGCCTGCCGATGTGACGACCAGGAACTCGCGTTCGGCGAGTCGCGTGACGGTCAGGTCCGCCTCGATGCCACCGTTCGGATTCAGCCACTGCGTGTAGACGATGCGCCCGGCGGGAACGTCGACGTTCGCCGTGCCGAGGGTGTTCAGGACGCGGCACGCATCGCGCCCCTGGACCAGGAATTTCGCCATCGACGATTGGTCGAACAGCGCCACGCCGTCGCGGACCGCGGCGCACTCCTGCGCGGCGTTTTCGAACCAGTTCTGCCGGCCATAGCTGTATTCATAGCGCGGGCTGCTGCCGGGTGCACCAAACCAGTTGGCGCGTTCCCAGCCGCACAGTTCACCCATGCATGCACCGGCGGCGAGGAGGCGATCGTGGAACACGGTGCGCCGCGCACCGCGTGCCGTCTGAACCTGGCGGAACGGCCAGTGCATGGCGTAGAGCAGCCCCAGGCTTTCGCGCGTGCGGTCGGCGAGGTAGGCGCGTGTGCCCTGCGCCGGGTGCATGCGCCTGACCTCGACGCCGGGCAGGTCCATCGGCACCCGTCGATCGCATATCCACTGCGCGAGCACTTTGCCGGCGCCGCCTGACGACTGGATGCCGATCGAGTTGAAGCCGCAGGCGACGAACAGATCGCGCACCTCGGCGGTTTCGCCGAGCAGGTAGCGATCGTCGGGCGTGAAGCTTTCCGGGCCGTTGAACCAGGTGGCGATGCCGGTGTTGGCGAGCACCGGCACACGCTCGATCGCACGTTCGAGCACCGGCGAGAAGTGATCCAGATCGTCGGGCAGCGCCTCGAAGCAGAAGTTCGCCGGAATGCCGTTCAATCCCCAAGGCTTGGCGTGGGGCTCGAAGGCACCGATGAGCAGCTTGCCGGCGTCTTCTTTGTAGTAGGCCCATTCATCGGGAACGCGCAGCGTCGGCAGATTGCGCGGCAGGTCCGTGATGGCCTCGGTCACGACGTAAAAGTGCTCGGCCGCTTGCAGCGGCAAGCGGATGCCCAGCGGCCGCGCGAGCTCCTGGGCCCACAGGCCCGTGGCGAGCACGACGCTGCGAGCGCGGAGCAGGCCCGTCGCGCCCTGCGCGATTTCGCCATCCCGCCCCACCTGCGCCCAGCGCACCGCGTCGGCGCGGCCACTCGTCGTGCCGATCGAGTCGACGCGAAACCCCTCAAAGATGCGCACTCCCAGCTGGCGCGCGCCGCGGGCGTAGGCCAGCGTCGTGTCCACCGGATTCGTCTGGCCGTCGTTGGGCGTCCAGATGCCGCCCAGCACGCCGTGGGTGTCGAGCAGGGGATACAGATCGCGCACTTCGTTCGGGCCGACGATGCTCGCTTCGATGCCAAACGAGCGCGCCATCGACGCATTGCGTTTCAGCTCTTCAAAGCGTTCGGCGTTCAGCGCAACGCCGATCGAGCCGTTGCGCTTGAAGCCGGTCGCCTGGCCCGTCTTGGCTTCCAGCGTCTCCAACAGCTCCGAGGTGTAGCGCGCCAGGTCGGTCAGGTTGCGCGTCGCGCGCAGCTGCGGCACCAGACCGGCCGCGTGCCAGGTGGTGCCGCAGGTGAGCTGGCGGCGCTCCAGTAGCACGACGTCGGTGATGCCGAGTAAACCCAGGTGATAGGCGATCGAACAGCCGATGATGCCGCCGCCGATGATGACCACATCGGCCTGCTCGGGCGGCATGTTCGACGCAGAGGGAGTGGAGATGCTCAACGGCGTTGCAGCTCGGAGGTGTAAAACGGCAAGCTCACCCGGCTCGCGAGCAGGCGCTTGCGCTGCTGGTCGAGTGAGCCGATCTCGAGCGGCGGCTGCGCTGCATTTGCGGACAACGCAGCTTCGCTGGAGACCCGCGCCAGCGCGATGCCCACACCGAACTTGGGCGAAATGCAAGCGCTGGTGACGCTGCCGATGCGCGTTTGGCCGATGAAAACGCCGTCACCGTGGCGCGCCGTTTCGCGGCCCTCGAGCCTGAGCCCGATCAATTGCTTGCGTGGCGCCGCGGCGATTCGGCGCAACGCATCGCGCCCGACGAAGTCGCCCGCCTTTTTCTCCAGCGCCACCGCGAAGCCGCAGCCGGCCTCGAAGGGATCGATCTCTTCGGTGTACTCCGCCCCGGCGGCCGGCAGCGCGGCCTCGATGCGCAGCAATTCGAGCGCGGCGCTGCCCATCGGCATCAAGCCCTTGGGTTCACCGGCGGCCATGATCGCGTCCCACACGGCGAGCGCGTCGTGCGGCTGACAGAACACCTCGTAGCCCAGCTCTCCGGTGTAGCCGGTGCGCGAAACCACCACGGGCGCGCCGCTGTAGCCGCCGATGCGGCCGACGAGGAAACGAAAGAACTTGAGCTCCGCAAGGCGCGGTTGATCATCGGGCGTCCAGATCAGATCCGCGAGAATTTCGCGCGACAAGGGCCCTTGGATCGCCAAGCTTTGCAGGGTCTCGGTGATGCTGTGCACGTGGGCGTTGAAGCCTTTCGCCTGCGCCTGCTCGCGCAGCCATTCGCCCATGCGGGGGTCGCCGCACATCCAGCGAAACATGTTCGGCCCCAGGCGAAACAGCGTGCCGTCGTCGAACATCGCGCCGGTGGGTCGGCACGCGAGCGCGTAGAGCACCTGGCCGGTGGCCTGGCGGCGCACGTCGCGCGTCAGCGCCCAGTCGAGCAGGCTTTCGGCGTCGGGGCCGGAGACGTCGAACTTGCGCAACTGCGACAGGTCTTGCAGCGTCGCCGCGTCGCGCGTCGCCCAGTACTCGGCGACTGCGCCTTGATTGGAGAAACTGTGCGGAACCCAGCAATCCTTGGCGACGACAAAATGTCGTGTCAGTGCGCTGGTGCGCGGGTGGAAGGCGGTTTCACGGGTCAGTTGGGGCGGTGCATCTGGGGTCATTCGGAACGCCACCGATTTCTTGAAGAGCTGGGTTTCGCCATAGAGGCGCACCTGGATGTCACTCGGATTCCAACCGTTGATCGGCGACGTGTCGTCCGGGCATGCGGTAGAGACACACACCAGATCGGTCAGCGCCTTCAGCAACACATAGTCACCAGGCTGCGACCAGCCCTCGTCGGAACTGATCGCGTTGCCGTGGTCGACGGCGGTGTTGAAGAACAGGTTCACGGCCGGCCACGCCAGGCGCTGTGCGACGCCATAGGGTGCCGCAGCGCGCGAAATGTTGTCGGAGCAGTTGGCGTGCCCGGGCATGCCGTAGGCGTCGTAAGTGCGGCGCGTGCAGGCCAGGCCGAAAGTGTCGTGGCGGCCGCAGGTGTCTTGCACCATTTGCAGCAGAGGCTGCATGTCCTGGTCGAAAAATTTGTCGGCCAGGCCCGGGCGCGGATAGCCGGCGCGCACCAGCGTGCGGGTCACGGTGCCGTCGATGAAGCGCTCGACTCCCAGGTCCAACTGGCGGCGCGGGAAGGCGATGAAGTCAGAGCACTGCCGCCCTTCGATGTCGACGATCTGGATGTATTGGCCCGCCTTCACTTCGTAGGCACGCGCGGTGCGTCGCGGCAGCAGCCAGTCGTCGAGGGCTTCGGCCAAGGGTGGCGGCGGCGCATGAATGCCTGGAAGGAGTGATGGGCGCAACACACCGATCTCGAGCGGACTGCCGACGCGCAGGCCATCGCTTCCCGCCTCTCGCAGCGGCGCCGCGATGAGCAACAGGCATGCTTCGCGCGCGCGCAGGCTGCGCTGGCTGCCCGGCGGCGCGGCGCTTTCCAGGATCATGAAACCTTGCGCGTCACGAAGGTCACGCTGTTGCCGGCGCAGTGCGCCGCGAAGTTCGTCGTTCAGGGAGTCCGCCAGGATTGCGGCCGTGAAGGCGTCGGTTGCCGCAGCAACACTTTGGCCGAATTCGAGCGCGCCTGGCTGCGCGGGCACACGGGCATCGACCGCGGAGAAGCAGACCAGCAACGAGGCCTGCCCGCCTTCGTGCGTGGACACACGCAGCTCGTCTCCCGCGCCCAGGTCAATCAGGACCGCGCCACCGCCCGGCAGCGCCAAGCGCTGCCAGCGCGACGCCTGAGCTGACAGCCCTGGACGCCGCACCCCGGCGAAGACGTCGCCCGATGGGGCGGCGCCGGCAGGCATCAGATGCCCTTGAGCCACCCGTCAACCTTCGCCGAGTTCGCTTTCAGCCACGCTTCGGCAACGTCTTGCGGGTCCTTCTTGTCGCGACCGATCGCCATGATCCAGCCGCCGACGTCGCTCGTGTCGAAGCGCACTTGCGAGAGGAACTTCGCGACTTTCGGGTTGCGCTTCTCGAGCGACTTTGAGTACGCGACCCAGACCTCGTTCGCCGGGTTGGCGCAAGTGATGCTCGACGCCTCGAGCCAGTCCTGCCGGTCCTTCGGCTGGTACATCTTGAAGCAGCCGTCGGCCTTGTAGAGCGGATGCTCCTTTTGGTTGTCGGCCGAATAGCCGGTGAACGGCGTTTCGTCGAGCGTGACGAGGTCATAGGCGAGCGTGACCCACTCGGGCGTCCAGCAGTAGAACAGGATCGGTTGCTGCTTCTTGTACGCCGCGTCGAGCTTGGCGCGAAACAACTGGTCGTCAACGATCGTCGCCTCCCAATTGTTCGTCAGGCCATGGCTCTTGAACTTGATGCTCCAGACGTTCGTCGACGCCCAGCCCGACGCCCCCGGCCAGTATTCGCCCTTGCCATTGGCGTCGCTGTCGAACAGCTTCGCGACTTCAGGTTTGCTGAGGTCAGCGACGCTGCGCACGCCATGCTTGTCGCGCACGTACTTGGGCACACACAGGTTGGCCGTGCCCTTGTAAGGCGCGCCGTTCGTCTTCACCGTCGCCGACCCCTTGATGAATTTCTCCCAGAACGTGAACTGGTTGGGCATCCACAAATCCGGAACGATGTCGATCGAACCGTCGCCCTTGTCCATCGCCGCGAACATGGCGGGAAGGTCGGCCTTTTTCAATTCCGCCTTGCCGCCCAGCCGCGTCTCGATGACCGACTTCAAGACAAAACCGATCGCGCGCGCACCGGTCCACGACTGTTCGCCGATCGCGATCGGCTCTTGCGCGCGAGCCGCTCCTGCGCCCAACAGCAGCGCGACGCACGTGAAGAAAAATGCAAGTGATTTGCTCATCCGGTTCTCCTGAATGGGTCAGTGGGGGTTGCAGCGTGCCAGTGGTCGCGACAAGTCGCCAAGACTTGTGCGGTACCGGCTCTCGAAAATGGATGCGAAGCTCATCGCTTGCCTTGCGGCCGCGTCGATTGCACGACACGGTCGATGATCATGGCGCACAGCGCAATCGCGATTCCAGCCAGGATGCCCTTGCCGGGCTCGACGTTTTGCAGGGCAAACAGCACGTCGTAGCCGAGCCCACCGGCACCGATCAGCGCGGCCACGACGGACATCGACAAACTCAGCAGGATCGTCTGGTTGACGCCGGTCATGATGGACGGAACCGCCAGCGGCAGTTCGACTTTCCACAGCAGTTGGCGCGCGGTCGCCCCATAGGCGGTCGCCGCCTCACGCACCGACTCCGGAACCTGATTGATGCCGAGCACCGTCAGGCGGATCATGGGCGGCATCGAGAAGATCACGGTGGCGAGCACGGCCGGCGGCTTGCCGATCGAAAAGAAGGCAATCGCCGGAATCAGGTAGACGAAGCTCGGCAGGGTCTGCATCACATCGAGGATCGGCCGGACGATGCGGTACGCCGCCGCGTGTTTTGCGCACCACACGCCGATCGGCAGGCCGACGACGATGGAGATGAAGGTGGCCGCCGACACCAGAGCCAGCGTCGACATCGCCTGGCTCCAATAACCGAACAACGCCAAGTAGGACAGTGCGCTGGCCATGAACAGCAACACCGGGCGCCCACCCGTGCGCCAGGCGATGAGACACAGCAGCAACGCCATCACGAACCAAGGCGTGCCGACGAAAACATACGACAGCTGCGCCAGCACGGAACGCACCGTCCAGGTAATGGCGTCGAACAGCCACGCGAGGTTCACGGTGAGCCATGTGATCGCCTGGTTGATGCTCTGCGCCGCCGCATTGCCGAGCAACGTTCCGAGCGGAAAGTCTCCGATCAACAGGCAGTTCAACTGTTCGCGCGGGCTCATCGCCTGCGTGCCTGCCAGGGCATCCCACAGCTTGCGGCAGTCGCGCGCGCTCGGCGCCGTCTGCGTGGCGCGGTAGATCATGAGTGGAACGACGAGCAAGATGAGCATCACGGCGCGAGGAATGCGCGCCGCATCCCACCCGGAAAGCACGGCGCGGTCGGTGCGCCAGCGGTTGTACTGCCGATAGTAGAAACGGTCCGCCAGGCTGCCCGCGAGCAGCCGGCCGGCGCTTGCGAGCAGGAGCGCCGCACCGGCCAGCCACAGCGCCGGCCCGGATGCCACAGCCGCGGCTGCGCCGAGCATCAACGCCAATGTGTCTGTCGCGAGCACCAACCAAAAGAGCGGCCACACGCCGCGCCCCGCGGCCCACAGAGGGCCGGCGAGTGCCGCGGCCGGGTTCAGGTGCGTGATCGGCAGCCCGGCACCCCTCGCTCGCGCGAACACGGGCCCATAGTGCGTGGCGGCCGGCCCGACGAACTGTTCGACGAGCGTGGACTCGGGCTCCGCGCCGGTCAGTGGTGCAACGTGCGCGGAGGTCATGGTCGGCCGCCTTGAATGGCGCGAAGCAGGTCGGTGCGATCGATGAGCCCCACGGCACGGCCGTCATGCCTGACGACGATGGGTCGATCGGACTCGATCGCCAGATCGATCAGGCCGTTCAGATCGGTCTGCGGGGTGGCACTGGGCGCGCCGGGCGCGTCGGATGCGCCCGACCCCACGCCGATCGGGCGCATGATCTTCGCGGCCGAGACCAACTTCAGGCGCGAGATTCCCTTCACGAACTCCGCCACGTAGTCGTCCGACGGCTGGGTCACGATGTCTTCCGGCGTGCCGATCTGGACGATGCGCCCATCGCGCATGATCGCGATCCGGTCGCCCATGCGGATCGCCTCGTCCAGGTCGTGAGTGATGAACAAGGTAGTCTTGTGCAGCGTCGCCGACAGGCGCAGGAATTCGTCTTGAAGCTGGCGGCGGATGAGCGGGTCGAGCGCTGAAAACGGCTCGTCCATCAGCAGCAGCTGCGGGTCCGCAGCGAGCGCACGCGCCAGCCCCACGCGCTGTTGCATGCCGCCCGAGAGTTCGTCGGGAAAGCGGTCGCCATAACCGGTCAGGCTGACGATGTCGATCATGCGGTCCGCCACCTGGTGGCGTTCGTAGCCGTCGGCGCCGCGCAGCTCCAAGGCGAGCGCCACGTTCTCGCGCACGGTCATGTGCGGCATCAGCGCCATGTTCTGAAACACCATGCCGATGCCGGCGGCACGCAGGGCACGCAGTGCTTCTGGTCCGAGCGATCCGACATCGGTGCCGGCGATCGAGATGTGCCCGGCGGTCGGCTCGATCAAGCGGTTCACGTGACGAACAAGAGTGGACTTGCCCGATCCCGACAGGCCCATGATGCAAAAGATCTCGCCGCGAGCCACGTCGAAGGACACGTCGGCAACGCCGATGACGCAGCCGAAGCGGCGCAGCACCTCCGCTTTCCCAGGCCTTCGCTGTTGATGGCGCGCATCGCATCGTCGGCTCGATCACCGAAGATCTTCCAGACATTGCGCAACGCCACCGCGCTGGCAGCGTCACTTTTGGAACCGTTTTCAGAGAGTTTCAAGGTTAGATTGGCGTCTGATGTACTATGAAACCGATCCATGGCCCTCAAGTTCATTGGGCCACGTTTTGGTACCGATTACAAATGTCTTCGCACTATCGTTTTCCCGTCTCATGCGTGCGCCAAGCGCGAATTTGAGCGCTCTCAGCCGACCTGCAGGCGTGCGTGAGGTCGCCGCCGCAGCCGGGGTGTCGGTGGCGACGGTGTCCCGGGTATTCAACGAGCCCGAGTCGGTCCGCGAAAATTTGCGCAATCGGGTTCGCGATGCGGCGCTGCAGCTCCACTACGTTCCCAACGCCGGAGCGCGCGCGCTGTCGTCGCACAAGACACGCCGCATCGGCGCGCTCATTCCGACCATCGACAACTCGATCTTTGCCGCCGTGATGACGTCGCTGCAACGCCAGCTCGCCGCTGCCGGTTTTGGCCTGCTGATCGGCGTCACCGAGTTCGACGACCGGACCGAACAGTCGGAACTGCGCAGCATGCTCGCCTCGGGAATCGATGGCCTCGTGCTGACCGGCGCACGCCGGCCGCAGTCAATTTACGACGAGCTGGAGAGCCGGTCCCTGCCGTTCGTGCTGACCAGCATCTACCTGCCGGAGTCGCGCTACACGAGCGTGGGATACGACAACGTACAGGGCGGTCGGCTGTTGGCGCGCCATCTGGGGCAGCTCGGGCACCGCCGCATCGCCATGATTGCCGGGCCCTGCCGGGTCAACGACCGGGCCGAACTGCGCCGCGACGGCGTGCGCCGCGAACTCGAAGCGCGCGGCCTCGAGCTGCCGGAGTCGCGCGTGATCGAGCGGTCCTTTTCGTTTGCCGACGGGCGCATCGGCCTGCGCCACCTGTTGCGCTCCACGCCCCGACCCACAGCGATCATCTGCGGCAACGACGTGCTTGCCCTGGGCGCACTGTTCGAAGCGCTGGCGGCGGGCATCAAGGTGCCCGAAGAACTGTCGATCGTCGGCTTCGACGGCCTGGAACTCGGGCAACACACGTCGCCGGGCCTGACCACCGTTGACGTGCATTGTGCGGAGATCGGTTCACGCACCGCCGAGGTGATGTTGGCACGCTTGTCCGGCCAGTCTGCTCCGAAAGCAACGCGCATCGAACTAGATTTGGTTGTGCGAGGTTCGTCGGGCCCCGCGCCCATCGAGCGCGCCTAACGCCGATCGTCACTTGCGCGGCCGCCGCTGAGCTGCGGCGTGAACGACGTGGCCGCCGCCCGAACCGTTGCCGGCCGCACCGGAAAATTCGCTGACGATGCGGCTGCGGTCGGGGCAAAGGTGCGCCGTGACGTGCTGCACGGGCCGGGCGTGGCTGTCGTGCAGCAGGCGCGTCAAGCGAAGCAGTGGCGCGCCGAGCTCGACGCGAAGCAGCTTGGCGCGCGTCGGGTCCGCCAGTTCGGCGCTGACCTCTTGCACGATCTTGCCGAAGCGCAGGCCTTGGTCGAGCAAGATCCGCTCCGTGCTCTGCGTCTTCAGCGCCGCGGGCGGGAGCTTGCCGCTCAAGGACTCGGGCAGCCAGGTTTCGATGAGCATCAGCGCCAGCGTCCCGGCTTTGCGCAAGCGCAGCGCCTGCACCGCCGGCTCGCCCTGCGGCAGCTGCAACAACGTCGCAATCGCCGGCGGTGGCGGCAGGTGGCGCACGCTGAGCACTTCGACCTGAGTCGGCGCGCCGCCCGCGACGAGCGCGTCGAGCGAGCCCAATGCCGCGCCCGCCTGCGCCGGCACATCGACGGCCTGAACGTAAGTGCCCTTGCCGTGCACGCGCTTCACGAAACCCTGGGCTGCGAGGTCGCCCACCGCCCGACGCACCGTGATGCGCGACACGCCGAACTGGGCACAAAGCGTGGCTTCGTTGGGCAGGGCCGCGCCCGGCGCGAGCGTGCCGCGGGTGATCTGGTCGCGCAGCAGGAGAAACATCTGGCGGTGCAGCGCGGTGCCGTTGGCGGTCAACACGGGGCTCAAGGCTTGGGCGTTCACGGCGCGCTCCTGTCGTCGCCGTCGCTCTGTGGCGACGCGTCTGTGGTTATAGGGTCATGATGACATGTCGCCATGTTAATCACCGCCGCACCTCGGGCGGCCGAACGGCAGGCGCGTGACCCGCGGGCCGCTACAGTGCGTGCACTTCTGCACACACTCCCCCACACCATCATGAAGATTCGCGAACTCGCCAGCGGCCTGCAATTTCCGGAAGGGCCGATCGCCATGCGCGACGGCTCCGTCGTGCTCGTCGAAATCGCCCGCGGCACGCTCAGCCGCGTCACGCCCGACGGCCGGGTGCACGTCGTCGCGCAACTCGGCGGTGGCCCGAACGGCGCAGCCGTCGGCCCGGACGGCGCGGTCTACGTGTGCAACAACGGCGGGTTTGCCTGGCACACCGAAGCCGACGGGTGCTTTCGCCCGGTCGGTCAGGCGGCCGACTACTCGGGCGGGCGCATCGAGCGCGTCGACCTGAACAGCGGGCGCTTCGAGCGAATTTACGACACCGTGGAAGGTGTCGCACTGCGTGGCCCGAACGACCTCGTGTTCGACGCGCACGGCGGCTTTTACTTCACCGACCTCGGCAAGACCCGCGCCACCGACATGGACCGCGGCGGCGTGTTCTACGGCCGCAGCAACGGCAGCGCGGCGAGCGTGATCGCGCGGCCGGTGATGACGGCCAACGGCGTTGCCCTCTCGCCCGACGGCAGAACGCTCTACTACGCCGAAACCGAAGGCGCACGCGTCTGGGCCTTCGACATCACCGCGCCCGGCGTCGTGCAGAAGCTTGGCTGGCCCTCGCCGCACGGCGGGCGTTTGGTCGTCGCCGCGCCGGGCGGCCACTACCAGCGCTTCGACTCGATGGCAGTCGACGCCTTCGGCAACATTTGCGTCGCGACGCTGTTGCACGGCGGAATCAGCGTCGTCGCGCCCGACGGAAGCAGCACCAGCCACGTACCGCTGCCGGACCGCTACACGACGAACATCTGCTTCGGCGGGATCGACATGCGCACCGCCTACATCACGCTGTCAGGTGTGGGCAAGCTGATCGCGATCGACGCTTGGCCGGTGCCGGGCTTGCGCTTGAATCACGAGGCCTGAGCCACTGACCGGGCCAGGCGAGATGGCGAAGGTTTCTGCCAGGCGGGCCGAGGCGGCCGGCCCAGCGGAGACTTTTTTGCTCGCGCTACGCCTTGCCCGTCTCGGCGTACGCCAGGCGGCGCGCCTTGTGCAGTTTCAGGCGTTCTGCAGCGCCGGGGACCGCCAACTTGACGGCACGCTTGGCGCGGTGAACGTTGTCGCGCAGCCGGTGCAGCATTGCGCGATTCTTTTGTGCCTTGATGGCCATTCGAACTCCTGGAGTGAGGGCGCAGGGTACACGATCGCGAATACCCTGCTCAGCTTTCGTTGTGCGCGACTTCGATGCGCTTGCGCGTTCGAGTCGCCAGGTCATAGGTGTTGAAGCTCGTCATGGTGCGCCCGTAAAGGTGCAGACTGACGGCGCGGCGCCGCTGTGAAGGTACTCCGGTGACGTGAATGTGGTCCGGATTCGGCACGAAACTCGTCACCGCGCCGCGCCCGAGCAAGACGACGCCGCCGCGTTCCAGGTGAATGTCTGCGTCGCTGTTGCGGTCCGGCGAAATCCGCACGTAGCTTCGCTCCTCGAGAACGCCTTCGATCACGCCGACGACGCCCCAGCTGCCGTGGTCGTGGATCGGCGTCCACTGGCCCGGCAGCCAGACGAGTGCGTAGAGCGAAAGGCTGGCGTCGGGCGCGTCATAAATGAGGTTGCGCGAATAGCCGCTCGGGCTGCTTCGATAGTGCGCGGGCTGCAGAAACGACGTCGCCTTGTCGATCACGTCCAGCATCAAGGGCGCCAGTGCCAGAACGCAGTCGGCGGGCTCGACCAGGCGGCGGGTTTGCGCCGCAGCTTGCGTGATGAAGCTTTCGAGGGTGGAGGTGGTCATGGTGGAGTCAACAGAAGTTAAAGGCCGCGGCGACCAAGTCAATGCCCGCCGAGCAAATTGCCGTCCGCGGCGAGCACCGCCAAGGCCACCGACGCGACGCGTGAAAGTGCCGAGTCCGCACGCGACGTGAGCACGATGGGCACCTTGGCGCCGAGCACGAGACCTGCGCAATCGCCGCCGCCGATGTAGACGAAACTCTTGTAGAGCATGTTGCCTGCGTTCAGGTCGGGCATGAGCAACAGGTCAGCGTCGCCGGGAACGGACCCGCCAATTCCCTTGGCGCGCGCCGCGGCGGCCGAAATCGCGTTGTCAAAGCCGAAGGGGCCTTCGACAATCGCCCCCGGCCACGCGCCGTCCTTGGCAAGCTGCACGAGCGCCTGCGCGTCAATCGTTGCCGGGATCGCCGGGTTCGCGGTCTCGACGGCGGCGACGATGCCGACCTTGGGATGCGCCACGCCGAGCCGCTGCAGCAAGCCGATCGCGTTGCTCAGGATGTCGCGCTTGGCCGGCAAGTGCGGCGTGATGTTGACGACGCAATCGGCCAGCGCAAGCAGTTTGTGCGGGTAGCGCGGCAGGTCGAAGAGGAAGGCGTGGCTGATTCGGGTGCCGCCGCGCAGGCCGGTCGATTTGTGCACCACCGCGCCCATCAGCTCGTCGGTGTGCAGCGAGCCCTTCATGAGGGCGTGCAGTGCACCGCTGCGCGCCAGCCCCACGGCCTGGCGCGCGGCCTCGCCCGGCGCGTCGGCGGATGCGTTCGTCGCAACGACCTCGAACGCTCCCAAATCCTGGTTCGCCGCCTGGCCCGCCCGGGCAATCGCATCGCGCGGGCCGATCAGCACCGGGACCGCGAGGCCGAGTTCGGCGATTCGCGCCACGGCGTCGATCGCCGCAGCGTCACACGGGTAGACGACGCCGATTCGCGGCCGGCCCTGCCGCACCGAGCGCGCCTGCGCGCGCGCGATCAATTCGGCGAGCTTGGGGTGTGAACTCGCGCCGAGATCGGTGGACACGTGGGCGCTGCGCTCTCAGCGTCTTGTGCGGTCAGACGTAGTCCTTGTACTTGTCGAGGAAGCGCACTGGTTTCGCGAGCGCGTCGCGGCGGAACGGGTCGCCGAGCTCGCGCGTGCACATGATCTCGATGACGCAGGTTTTGCCCTGGTTCATCTGCAGGTCGATCGCGCGCTTCAGCGCCTTGCCCACGTCTTCCAGCTTGTCGACGACGATGCCCTCGGCACCCATCGCCTTCGCGATTCCGGCAAAGCTCTGGTTGTCGAGTTCGCCGGCAACAAACCGCCGGTTGTAGAAGTCGACCTGATTCTTCTTCTCCGCACCCCACTGGCGGTTGTGGAACACGACCGCGGTGACGGGAATATCGTGGCGCACGCACGTCATGATTTCGCTCATGCTCATGCCCCACGCGCCGTCGCCCGCGTAAGCCACTGCCGGGCGGTGCGGCGCAGCGACCTTGGCGCCGATCATGGTGGGCAGCGCGTAGCCGCAATTGCCGAAGCTCATCGGCGCGAAGAAGCTGCGCGGCTCGTCGAAGCGCAAATAGCTGTTCGCCACCGAGTTGATGTTGCCGATGTCGGTGGAGACCATCACGTGCGCCGGCAGCGCTTTTTCCAGCTCGCGCAGCACCTGGCGCGGGTGCAGCCACTGGCCCGGCTCCTTTTTCGCCTCTTCGATCACGTCCAGGCTGTACGCGTCGCGCTCGTGCGTCCACTCGTCGAGCTCCTTCTCCCACGCGGCTTTTTCGGCCTTGATCGTCGCCGCGCGTTGCGCCTTGGTCGCGTCGCAGGCGAGCGTCTTGTTCTGAATGCGCGCCAGCAGCGCGACGGCAGCCGCCTTGGCGTCGCCGCAAATGCCTACCGTGATCTTCTTCACCAGGCCCAGGTTCGTGTGGTCGGCTTCGATCTGGATGATCTTTGCGTTCTTCGGCCAGTAGTCCAGGCCGTGCTGTGGCAACGTGCCGAACGGGCCCATGCGCGAGCCCAGGGCGATCACCACGTCGGCCTGCGCAATGAGTTTCATCGCTGCCTTCGAGCCCTGGTAGCCCAGCGGCCCGGCCCACAGCGGGTGTTTCGCGGGGAAGGAGTCATTGCGCAGGTAGCCGTTGACGACGGGCGCGCCCAGGCGCTCGGCCAGCGCCTTGCACTCTTCGACCGCGTCGCCGAGCACGACGCCGCCTCCGGAAATGATGACCGGGAACTTGGCCGTGGCGAGCAGCTCGGCGGCGTCGTTCAGCGACTTCTCGCCACCCGCGCCACGCTCCACACGCATCGGCTTGGGGATTTCGCAAGTGATTTCGCCGTAGAAGTAATCGCGCGGAATGTTCAGCTGCGTCGGGCCCATTTCGGAAATCGCGCGGTCAAAACAACGCGCCGTGTACTCGCCCATGCGCTTGGGGTTGTTCACGTGGCCCTGGTACCTGGTGAACTCCTGGAACATCGGCAACTGGTTCGCCTCTTGAAAGCCGCCCAGGCCCATGCCCATCGTGCCGGTTTCGGGCGTGACGATGACGACCGGGCTGTGCGCCCAGTACGCCGCCGCGATGGCCGTCACGCAATTGCTGATTCCCGGGCCGTTCTGCCCGATCACCACACCATGGCGCCCGCTGACGCGCGCATAGCCGTCGGCCATGTGGCCGGCGCCCTGCTCGTGCACGACCGGGATGAGGCGGATGCCGGCCGGCGCAAAGATGTCCATCGCGTCCATGAAGGCCGAGCCCATGATGCCGAACATGTCGGTCACGTTGTTCGCGACCATCGTTTCGACGAAGGCCTCGGACGGCGTCATCTTCTGCACGCCGCTGACGACGCTGCGGGCTTTTTGAAACGGGGTGTCGGTGGGCTTGTTCATGCGGTGGTCTCCGAAAGGGGCAGGCTTAGCTTCAACTGCGAACTATAGTTCGGCCGCGCCATAGCCTTCCCTGCTCCCATGACCGAACTCAGCGACTTGAAACTCGACCGAATGCTCGCCGTGCGCGACGTCTTCGGCATCGCCTCCGACCTGCGCGTGCCCGCCTTCAGCGAGCGCGACGAGCACGTCCCCGAAATCGATTCGGTGTACCGCTTCAACGCGGACGTGACACTCGCCATCCTCGCGGGCTTCACGCAAAACCGGCGCGTCATGGTGCAAGGCTTGCACGGCACGGGAAAATCGACGCACATCGAACAAGTCGCGGCACGCCTGAACTGGCCGTGCGTTCGCGTCAATCTCGACGGCCACATCACCCGGCTCGACCTCGTAGGCAAAGACGCCGTCGTGCTGCGAGACGGCCAGCAAGTCACTCAATTCCAGCCCGGCATCGTGCCCTGGGCGCTGCAGCGCCCGATCGCGCTGGTGTTCGACGAATACGACGCCGGCCGCCCCGACGTGATGTTCGTGATCCAGCGCCTGCTCGAGCGAGACGGCAAGTTCACGCTGATGGACCAGAACCAGGTGCTCACGCCCCACCCCTGCTTTCGCCTGTTTGCAACCGCAAATACGGTGGGCTTGGGCAATCTGAACGGTCTGTACCACGGTGCGCAGCGCCTGAACCACGCGCAGATCGACCGCTGGAACATCGTTGCGTCGCTCAACTACCTGCCTGCCGACGAAGAAGTGGCGATCGTGCAGGCGCGCGTCCCTGCCCTGGCCAGCGAAGCAGGCACGTTGCTCGTGCGCTCCATGGTCGCCGTGGCCGAGCTGACGCGCCAGGGCTTCGCTGCGGGTGACATGTCCACCTTGATGTCGCCGCGCACCGTCATCACGTGGGCCGAGAACTTGGCGATCTTTCGCGATCCGGCGCTGGCGTTTCGGCTGAGCTTTGTCAACAAGTGCGACGAGGCTGAGCGGCCCGTCGTTGCCGAGTACTTTCAGCGGTGTTTCGATCGGGAGTTGGATTCGCGATGACTCGGGTGCTGACGGGATTGCGCCGCCGTGAAGTGGCGTGCCACTGCCTCGCGCTCCCCGTGCTTCTTGCTGTCACGGGCGGCGCACGCGCGCAATCGCCGGAGTCCACCCCAGAGCCCAGTCCAGAATGGTATGAGGCCGCCGCCGCGATGAAGCGCCTGGCTGAGTCGTGGGGCGATCAAGCCTACGGAGCGGTGCTCGTCCTCCATGGTCAACTTGTGGGCGAAGGCCCAAGTCGCGTCGTCAAGAACCGCGATTTGACCGCTCATGCTGAGCGAGAGGCGATTCGCGATGCTCAGCGCCGCCTTCGGCGCAGCACGCTTGCGGGAAGCATCCTCTACTCCACGTCTCGGCCGTGCACAATGTGCGAATCTGCGGCAGCCGAAGTGGGAGTCAAACGCATGTATTACGGTGAGCGTATGCATGACGCCGGTGTTCCAAAGCGCTAGGAGCCTGGGCGACAGAACGCGGGGCCCGCGTTCTGTCGCCCAGGCTCCTAGCCGTGCCTCGGGACCCACCTGCCGCATGCAGAGCCCGTGCACCCTCCGTTTGTTCATTCGGCCATCCCTCCTGGTGGCTTCGGCTTTGCTCGGCAACGTGGCCTGCGCTGGGCAGCCCTCGCTCTACGTCATCCGGCCATCCTCCGTCTCCATGTCGGCAATGAACGCCGAAGTCTCCGTTGAAGGTCTGGCAGTCGTGACGCTCGGCCCCAACGAATGCGTTGGGCTTGAACCAGGGGCTCGCACCCGGCAGGTCAGGTACCGCTGGCGAGCCGGTCCGCTTGGAAATCCGAAACTCGAGACCGAATACGCATCGGTCCAAGTGACTCTTGCGCCTGGAAGGGTGACCTACCTTCGCCTGGTGAGCCACACCGAATCAGCGGACAATGCACGCGGCGGATTCGATGCCACAACAACCTGGCAAATGGAGCGAGTCACAGAACGAGAGGGCAAGTCCTACTTGTTGCGCTGCAAGGGTCAGGCGCTGAAGCAAGAGGCTCACCCATGACGCCCAATCAAACGCCGGCCGCGCGGATGTGCTTCGCGGTGTCGGTGTAGTGGCGCATTCGAGTGACGGTGCCCGTTGCGCCGATAGTACGGTACCACCGCCCCATTCGCCCCCAGCCCTGAAACAACACAGATCCATGTCACTGTGGGCCTTTTCAATTGCAGCCGTCGTCCTTGCCGTTACTCCGGGGCCGGGAATCGCTTACGTCGTTGCGCGCACGGTCGCCGGCGGACGCTCCGAGGGCTTGGCATCGTGCTTGGGCACTGGCATCGGGGGAATGCTCCACGTTTTGGCGGCGGCGCTCGGGCTGTCGCTCGTCGTTGCTCAGTCCGCTTTTGCCTTCAGCCTTGTCAAGTATGTCGGCGCTGCCTACTTGATCTACCTGGGAATTCGCCTTCTCACGCGCAACGATCAAGCGCTCACGGTCGACGCGGTGGCCTCCCAAGGAGCCCGTCGCGCGCTGTTCGAGGGCGTCGTTGTCGAGGCGCTGAACGTCAAGACCGCGCTGTTCTTCCTGGCGTTCCTGCCGCAGTTCGTAGCGCCTGGCGACCCGTTGGGTCCCCAGTTGGCGTTGCTTGGAAGCATCTGCGTCGCACTCAATACCCTGGTGGACGTGATTGCAGTCTTCGCGGCTGACCGCCTGCTCGAGACGAGCACAGCCCGGGCGGCGCGAGCACGCCTCCTTACCCGGGCTTCAGGCGTCACGATGGTGGGGTTGGGTGCCTACCTGGCGCTGGCACGCCGTGAGGCGTAGCCTGGGACGCGCGCGCCATGTTCTCTTCAACCTTCATCTTTGCGAAGCAACAGTACGACGCCGAGTTTCATCGCCTTGATGAAGCGATCGCCGAAGTTGCACGGGCCACGCCAGGCTTCCTCGGCGAAGAGACCTGGGAGAACGCCGCAACCGGCCTGATTTCAAACGTCTACTACTGGGATTCTCTCGAGTCCTTGCAGGCACTCGTCAAGCACCCGAAGCACCTGGAGGCGAAGTCAAAGCAGCACCAATGGCTTGCCGGGTATCAGGTCGTCATTTCCCAGGTCATTCGCACGTACGGCGACGCCAAACTCAACAGCCTGCTGGCCGTCACCCATCTGCCCCGATGACGGAAGCGCAAACCCGAGCCCGCCGCCAACAGCGCGTTGAAGAGCTCTGCGCTGCGTCGATCCGTGCGCTGAGCGGCATGCCTGACCTGCACTTCCGCGGCGGTCGCCTGCACCGCGGCCGACGCGCCCTGCCCGTCTATGCGCCGCACCTGCACCCGTCACTCGACAGCGACGACTTCACCTCGTTTCGCGGCGCCGCCGACGGCTTGGCGCTGCGCCTGGCGTACAGCGACGCGCAGCTGCACAAGCGCCTGTGCCCTACCGAGCCCGTGGCGCGAATGTTGTTCGAGTTGCTCGAGCAGTTTCGCGCCGAGGCCAACGCGCCCGTTGGCCTGCCCGGCGTGCGGCACAACCTGCGGCACCGCTTCGAGGCCTGGTCGCTGGCGTTTCACCACGCGGGCGGCACCGAGTCGGCGCGCGGGCTGCTGCTCTACACCGTCACGCAAATGTGCCGGGCGCGCGTCATGGGCGAAGCGGTGGTCGAGGAAACCGAAGACCTGCTCGAAGCCACACGTTTTGCCATCGGGCCGGACCTGGGCGTGGCGCTGGCCGGCCTGCGCGGAAACGTCGTCGATCAGTCCGCTTACGCCGAACACGCACTTCACATCGCGAACCACGTCGCCGGCCTGCTGAGGGGCATAGCGACCGGCGCTGATGACGAAGCGGGCGACAAAGACACCCCGGATCCCTGGGCCGCCTTCAGCCTGCTGCTCGACCAGGGCGACGAGATTGAGGATCCCGTGGCCACAGCCGTGAGCGGCCGCAGCCTCGTGCTCGACGCGCAGCAAGGCGTCTACCGCGCCTTCACTACCGCCTTCGACCGCGAAGTCAAGGCGTCGGACCTGGCCCGGCCCGAGCAGTTGAAGGAGTTGCGCGAGCGGCTCGACGCGCGCGTGGCTGCGGCGGGCGCCAATCTGGCGCACCTGGCGCGCGACCTGCAGGCCCTGCTTGCGGTGCCGTCGCGTGATGGCTGGGACGGTGGCCAGGAAGAAGGCCTGATCGACGGCAGGCGCCTCGCGCAGCTCATCAGCTCACCCACCGAGCGCCGCTTGTTTCGCACCGAACGGCACCTCGCCAGACCGCACTGCCGGGTGAACGTGCTCATCGACTGTTCGGGGTCGATGAAAGAACACAGCGAAGCAGTGGCTGTGCTCGTCGACCTGTTGGCGCGCGCGCTCGAGCAGATTGGGGTGCCCACCGAAGTGCTGGGCTTCACGACCGGCGCGTGGAACGGCGGGCGCGCGCAGCGCGATTGGGTGCGCGCCGGCCGGCCCAGCCACCCCGGGCGGCTCAACGAGGCGTGCCACATCGTGTTCAAGGACGCCGCCACGCCGTGGCGGCGTGCGCGCCTCAGCTTGGCAGGCCTGCTGAAGACCGACCTGTACCGCGAAGGCATAGACGGTGAAGCGCTCGAGTGGGCGGTGCGGCGCTTCGCGACGCCTCCGCGTGACGCTGGCGTGCATGCCGAAGATTTTGATCAACCGACGCGCCGCCTGGTGTTCGTGATTTCCGACGGTTCACCGATGGACAGCGCAACGAGTCTGGCCAACGATGCGCACTACCTCGACCATCATTTGCGCGACGTCATCGCCGCGCACGAGCGCCACGGCGTCGAGATCTACGGCGTCGGCGTCGGCCTGGACCTGAGCCCCTACTACAGCCGCAGCCAGGTGCTCGACCTGTCCGGGTCCGTGGGCAGCGCGGTATTTCGCGACGTGCTCGGCATGCTCGGCCACGGCTCGCGCCGCTGAGGGTCGCTGCCAACCGCCTGCAGCGACTCTACGCGTCGCCAAAGCGCGCCGCGGATCGGGCGCGCGCCTTGGCACTTTCGATCTCACGGTCGCGCGGCTGGGCGGTCGTGACGAGCGAGGCGATCAAGCTGCGCGCCGCGGTCGCCACCTCGTCAACTGCGCGATCAAAAGCCTGCGCATTCGCCTTGGACGGCACGTTGAAGCCGCTCAGCTTGCGCACGAACTGTAGCGACGCGTCGCGGATTTCGAGTTCCGTGGCTGGCGGCTCGAAGTTGAACAGGGTCTTGATGTTTCTGCACATGGCTCCTCCGAAACGGGCCCCAAGGCGCGGACAATCGATGCGGCGCAACGCGCGACGCCGAGACTTTAGCTAGGGAAGTTTGCATGAAAACGTATGCGATCGAATTGCAGAAGGTGAAAGCGATGGGCAATGACCATGGCGTCATCAAGGCGCGCATCGACGCTCTCGTGCAAGCGCAGCCGCCCCAGCGCGGCAACGCCGACGACGCCGGCGAGACGCTGTCGGTGCTCAGCATGAACGAAGACACGGCGCGTGTCCTGATGCTGCTGCTCAAGGCGCAACTCGCCGAGTTCGACAAGCGCAAGGCGCGCAGCCGGTTTTGAGGGCCCCAAGGCCGGCCGAAGCCGGCCGTCCCCCGCGGGGATCAAGGAAAGTGGCAAAGCCACATTTCCTTGAGAGGGACGACAATCCGGCGCAACCGATTCTGCAACTGTCACCCATGCTCGAGCACTCAGACCCGCCTGACGAAGACGTTGCCACCGAAGGCCAGGTTGCTGTCGGCCCCATTGACGCTGCTGCCGGCAGCGCCCCGGCTGCGGTCCCGCCTCCCGTTCCCGAACTCTCGCCTGCGGCGTGCGCCGCGCGCCTCGCGGAGCTGTTCCCCGCCGTGTTTTCGCCGGGCGCGCACAAGCCGCTGAAGCTGCGCATCCAGGCCGACATCCAGGCGCGTGCGCCGGGCATCTTCACGCGCAAGGCGCTGTCCGGTTTCCTGCACCGACACACGACGAGCACAGCTTACTTGCGGGCGCTCGTGAACTCGCCGCAGCGTTTCGACCTGGACGGCGTGCCGGCAGGCGAAGTGGCGAGCGAACATCGCGAAGCCGCAGCCGACGAGTTGCAACGCCGGCGCACGCTGCACGAAGCGCGTCGCGCCGCCGAGCGCGAAACGCAGCGCGCAGCGCAGCGGGAAGCCCGCAACGCGGAGCAGCAGGCGCAGCGCGCTGCGCAGCGTGAAACCCAGAACGCCGCGCGTGAATCCCAAACCGCGCAGCGCGATGCGCAGCGCGCCGAGCGTGCCACCCAGCGCCCGGAGCCTGAAGCCCAACGCCCGGTTCACGCCCAGCCTCAGCGCGCGCCCGTCGCGCAAGACCCGGAGCAACGCAACCGCCTGGCCTTGCTGCGCGCGTTCGAGTCGAGCACGCTGTCGCGCAGCAATTTCTGCGTTCTCAAGGGCGTGACGGAAGCCGAGCTTGACGCCTTGCTGGCGCAAGCCCGACAAGAGCAGCCTCCTGCGCCCGTGGGCTCGGCGGCGCAGGTTGCGCCAGCCAGTTCAGGTGCGGCCGACCGCGCGCGTCAGCCCCGCCATCGGCCGGGGCCCGGACGTCACTGAGTCCGACCGCGCATCGACGCCGGCTTGCCCGGCAGCTTCATCAGCGTGCCGGTGTTGCTGACCGTGTCGCCGTCGACACGCAGCACCGACACGTCTTCGTCGATGAAGTTGCCGACATAGATCCAGCGCCCATCCGGGCTGAACACTGCCCCCTCGGGCAGGCCGCGAACTTCGACTTCGCCGACTTTCGTGACCTTCTTGCCGTCGATCTTCAGCACGACGACGCTGCCGTTGCGGTTGTAGAAGAACTCCGTCTTGGCGTTGTTCGAACCGCGCAGTAACACCGCCACCGCAAGTTTGCCGGTCGGGCTGATCGCAAAGCCCTCAGGCGCGTCACCCACGACCACCCTGTCGATCACGCGTTCCGGCTTGGCTTCGAGGTCGATCACCGACACGGTGTCGACGTTGCCGTCGGAGCCGCCGTTGTTGCCGTTGTCTGCCGTCAGCGCGAGCTTGCCGTCGGGCGTCACGTCCAGGTTGTAGGGCCACAGGCCCACCGCCAGGTCGCGCTTCGTGTACGTCACCTTCTGCCCATCGACTTCGAGCAGCGCGACTTTGTGGCCGGGGAACTTGCCGGCCATCGCGCGCTTGCCGTCGGGAGTGAAGACGACGTGCGCGACGTGTTCGCCGATGACGACGGTGTCAATCAGTTTGACCTGCTTGCCCGAGATCGACAGCACGCTGATCGAGTTGTCGGCGCGGTTCGCAATCAGCGCCAGATTGCCGGCGCGGTTGATCGACATTCCTGACGGTTGTTTGCCGACGGCGACGGTATCGATCAATGCCGGCGGACTCGTCGTGAGGTCGATGACGTAGAGCTTGCTGTCGGGCACCGACTTCCAGCCGGCGCCATCGGCCACCCAATCCACCGAGTTCGCGACCAGCGCGAGTTGGCCGTTGGGCGTGATCGCCAGGTTGGTGGGCGGGCCGAAGATCGAATTCATGAGCGGCAGGCTTGTCACGATTTTCGGGTTCGCCGGGTCGGTGCCGATGTCGACGACCGTCACCGAATCCTTGCCCGGTGCGCCGAACTGAACCTTGCCTGTGGCGTCCCACGTGACCTTGTTGTCGATGCCCACCACCATGTATTCGGGCTTGCCCGGTGCCTTGGCTGCGGGGCTTGCGCAGGCGCCAAGCAGGGCGGCAGCCGACAGCAGCGCGAGTGAAAAGATTGGGTTCATCGAAGTCTCCGGTGGTTGGAATTCATTCCTGGCTTGAGCCAGCGTTCGCCGCGGAGCTGCGTGGCATGAGCGGCGGCATCGAACCGAACGACGCTACAGGGCGCCTGTGCGCCTGTCAATCGGGAGTCGAGCCCGCAGCGTCGGCGCCGCACGGGCGCCCTCAGCGCGGCGCGCTCTTGCGTGTGCTGCGCCGCGGCGCGGTGGAAGCCGCCGTGCGGCGTTTCGCGGGCGCTGCCGCTGGGGCTGCGGTCGGCTTCCCCAGTGTTGCCGCGATGTTTGCCGCGGCCTGCTGCAGGACCGGAACAAACTGCAGGCAGCTCTTGATGCTGGCGCGCGACGACGGCGCGTGCACCGCGACCGCGGCGAAGATTTCACCGTCCGGCCCCGGCACGGGCACGGCGATCGCCACCGAGTCGTCGAAGCGTTCGCAGTCGTGCGTGCCGATGCCGGTCTTGCGCACTTTGGCCAGGTCCGCTTCGAGCGCGGCGAAGCTGACGATGGTTTTGCCCGTGAAGCGCGCATAGGGCTCGCTGCCGAGCACGCGGCGCGCGTCGGCGCTGTTCATCGCGCTCAGAAAGAGTTTGCCGCTGGCGGTGCAATGCAAGGGAACGCGCGTGCCGATTTCCAGGTGCAGGCGCAGCGGCTTCTCGGTTTCGACGCGGTCGAGGTAGAGCACCTGGTTGTTTTCGAGCAGCGTCAGGTTGCAGCTCTCGCCGATCTGTGCGACGGCGTCTTCGAGCGCGCGGTGCCATTGCAGGCGCAACAGCGAACTGCGCCACAAGTCGACGGCAAATGCGCTCAGGCGCGGGCCGACGGTGTAACGCTTGCTGGCGGGCTCGCGGCGCAACAGGTCGGCGCCCTTGAGCAAATTGAGTATGCGAAATACGCTGGGTTTGGGCAGGCGCAGCGCGAGCGTGATGTCGTCGAGCGACATCGGGCCGGGCGCGTTGACGACGATCTCTAACAACGCAAACGCGCGCAGCGCGATCGATTCGGTGGCGGGGGCTTCAGCGTGGGCGGGCATCGCGCGCGACGTTCTTCAAGCGAACAGCACACCCGCAGCGACGCACATCATGAACACCATCACCGTGCGCCGAAAGCGCAAGTCGGACAGGCGCGCAAAAAGGCGCGAGCCGGCGACGACACCGCCCACGAAAGGCAACGCCATCCATCCGGCGGTCTGCAGGGTCGGCAGCGTGATCAGGCCGCCGAGGGCCAGCGCCACGAGGCCGGCAGCGGACAAGACCATGACGTAGAGCGTGAGGTTGGCGCGTGTCACGGCGGCCGAATCCGGGCCGCTGAGCAAATACAGGATCACCGGTGGCGCGCCGATGCTCGTGGCGACGAGCGTCGTTCCACTTAATCCACCCACGCCAAGCGATGTCAGCAGCTGCGGCTCGCCCTGGTAGCGCCGGCCGGACAGGAGCGCGAGCGCAAAGACGATCACGGTGATCGAGATCGCGCGGCGCAACGCGACCGGGCTGGCGCCGGCGAGCAAGTAGCTGCCGACGGGAAGCGTGGCGATCGCCGCGGCGCAAATCGGGCCGATGATTCGCAGCTTGGCCAGCGCCAGGGCGCCAGGCAGCATGGGCGCGGCAGCGAAGGTTTCCAGCAACAACGTCACCGGAACGGCCATCTTGGGGCCGAGGATCAACGCCAGCGGCGGCGTCATTACCATCGCCGCGCCAAAGCCCGTCGTGCCCCGAACCAGGCCCCCCGCCAAGGCGATCAGCAAGCTCCATGCGAGGACCGGGTCCGCAGAGATTTCGCCCTCCGTCAGTCGCCTTGCGGCAAGTCGGCGGCAATCTCTTCGTGGATCAGCTCGCGCAAGTGATGACGCAGCGCGATGAAACGCGGGTCGTCTTCGTTGCGCGGACGCGGCAGATCGACGGCGACTTCTTCTTTCACGCGGCCCGGCCGGCTCGACAACACGACGACGTGGTCAGACAGCAGAATTGCCTCTTCGATGCTGTGCGTGACGAGCACCATCGTCTTGCGTGACGCGGCGTCGGCCTGCGCCAGCAAACGCCCCATTTCTTCTTGCATGATGGAGCGGTTCTGCGCGTCCAGCGCCGCAAACGGCTCGTCCATGAGCAGAACCTGCGGGTCCACCGAGAGCGCCCGGGCAATCGAGACGCGCTGCTTCATTCCGCCCGACAGCTGATGCGGGTAGCGCTTCTCGAAGCCTTGCAGACCGACCAGGCGGATCTGCTGCGCGATCACTTCAATGCGCGCCTCGAGGGGAACCTTCTTCATCTCCAGGCCAAACGAGATGTTCTGTTCCACCGTGAGCCAGGGGAACAAGGCGTAGTCCTGGAACACCATCGAGCGCTCCCAGGTCGGCGGGCCGACGGCGGTGCCGTTCACGAGCACCTGACCGGCGGTGGGCTGCTCGAAGCCGGCGAGCAAGTTGAGCATCGTCGTCTTGCCGCAGCCGCTGTGGCCGATGATGGTGCAGAACTCGCGATCGGCGATCTCGAAGCTCACGTCGTCCAGCGCGAGCACTGCGGCGTCTTTTGCGCTGTGCCCGGGGAAGATTTTGGTGACGTTGCGAATGCTGACTTTGCTCATCTTCGTCTCGCACCTATTCCTGCATGGCGCGCGACCACGGCAAGATGCGCCGGCTCAGCGTGCGGATGAGGATGTCCAGGCCCAGGCCGACCAGGCCGATCGCGATCATTCCCACGATCACGATGTCGGTGCGCAGCAGGGTTCGCGCGTCGTTGATGAGAAAGCCCAGTCCCGAATTCGCGCCGACGAGTTCGGCAGCGACCAGCGCCATCCAGCCCACGCCCAGGCCGATGCGCACGCCCGTGACGATTTGCGGCAATGCTGCGGGCAGCACGACGCGGCGCAGCACAGCGGCCTCGCCGCCGCCCAGGCAGCGCGCCGCGCGCACCAGATTCGGCTCGACACTTTTCACGCCTGAAATCGTGTTCAACAAAATCGGGAAGAAGATGCCAAGCAAGATGATGAATTGATTCTGCGTATCTCCCACGCCGAACCACAGGATCGACAACGGAATCCACGCCAGCGGCGGAATCGGCCGCAGCATCTCGACGAGAGAGTTCAACTGTCCGTGCACCGACTTCCACCACCCCATCGCCACGCCCAGGGGAATCGCGACCAGCGCCCACGAGAATGCCGTGAACTCGCGGCGCAGCGAGTCGAACAGGTGGCGAAACAGCTCGCCCGAGCGCACCAGCTCAAACGCCGCAACCGCCACGGCCGTGGGCGGAGGCAGCAAGGCGCGCGTCGTCTCGTCGAGCACGAACATGCTGATGCACTGCCAGACGCCGATCACGACGGCGGGTGCCGCCAGGCGCGTCAGGCGCGCCAACAAGTTTGCACCCCAACCCGGTGGGTCAGGCAGGGTCACCGCAGGTCGGCTGGCGCGCGCCGCGGCCGTCGCTGCACGCACCCGCGGTTCAGGGCTTGTAGTTGCGGCCACCAAAACTCCATGGCTTGGTCAGGTCGCCCGCCTCAGGAAAGACCTGCGGCGTGCTCGTGTTCAGCGCGTGCACGTAAGTCGGGTACGGCGGCTGACTCGGCTTGCCCTGCCAGCCCGCGGGCAGGAAGGGCGGCGCTTTCGGGACCGCCCAACCCAGCTTGGCGAAGGTGTTGCGCATGAAACGTTCGTCCACCGCGCCGGCGAAGTCGGCACCGAGCAGGGGCCGCGTGATGCGCTTGGCTTCGAACAGCCACTTGAAGATCGGCTCGTTCACCTGGCCGTAGAACTCGGCGAACGGGAACATGTGCGTGGGCTTGTACAGGTTGTTGTAGGCCTTGAGCTGCTGCAACAGGATGTCCTTCGAGAAGTTCTTCAGGTTCGGGTCTTCGGCCATCAGGGCGACTGCCTTGTCCGGGTTCAGGCGCGTCCACAGCGTTGCTTCGGCGAATGCGTCCGACCACGCCTGCGCCACGTCGGGCGCGTTCTCGATGAGTTCGCTGCGCAAATAGAACTGGCCGACGTAGATGTTGTAGTTGAAGATGCTGTCGATGACGCGCCCGGTCTTGCGCTCGTCGGTGATCATCGTGGGCGTCGGGTCCCAGGGAACGACGCCGTTGATTCCCTTCGGCATGGCCATCTGCTCGCCGGGAGGCATGTTTTTCAGGATCACGTCCTTGCCGATTTCGACACCGTTGACCTGCGCAGCGATGTGAAAGTAGAACTCGGCCGAAGACCCCGTGACGATGCCAATCGTCGCCGGTGGGTTCGAGCCCTTCAAGTCCTTGAACGATTTGAGCGGCGAGTCGAGCGGCACGATGAGCGCGTGCAGCAGGTTCGGGCTTTGCATCGCAATCGCCTTGACCGGGATCTTCCGGTCGACGAGCGTCGTGAACGGGAAATTCCCGCCGTTGCCCACCTGGTAGCGACCGGAAATCAGCACTTCATTGATCGCCGGGCCGGAGGCAAACGCCGTCCACTTGGCTTCAACGCCGCGCTGCGCGAGCAGGCCCATCCGGTCCATCACGATGTTGACAGTGTTCTGCCCCGACCACGGCGCCTGGAAGGCGACCTGCAGTGGCCACCAGCCTTTGTCTTTCAGCCACTGGATCGACTTGTCGGACACCTTTTCGTAAGGCGTAGGCCAACCCCATTCGGTGGCGCCGCTGGCTTGCGCGAATGCGGCGCCGGGCAAGATGGCAGCGGCCGTGGCGGCGCCGATCAACAGACGGCGCGCAGGTGAATGATGACGTTTCGAAGTGCTCATGTCCGATCTCCTGAATGATGGTGGGAAGTCTCGCCGCTCGCGCGGGCCTGGGTTATAGGGACAAATGCGGGTGTGGTCGACTGCTTATGCCTATGCAGAAAGCGAAATCTCCGTGCCGGCGAGTTTGATTCGCGCGTGGCGAACATCGCGGCGCGACTCGACGAAGCGCACCAATTCGAGCAGCGGCGTGGTGCTGAAGCGGTAGGGTGCGGGGCTGCGCTCGATCTGGTCAAGCAGGCTTATGTCGTAAAACGCCGCGAGCAGCAGGTCTTCATCCGACGCTGCGGGCCCAAGTTCCTGGCGCAGCTTGGGCAGCGCCGCGGGCACATTCGCCCCGGCGCGCTGCTCGCTGACATCGCTGTGGCGCAAGTTCGCGCGGTTCATGAACTCGTCCGACGGCGGCGCCGCGAGCTGCCCATAAAAACCCATCGCGTACTTGCGCACTTCGTCGGGAATCGTCTTGTAGCGCTCGCCTTGCACGACGTTGAGCACCGCCTGCGTGACGATGTACTGCGCGAACGGGCTCACCAGAATCGGGTAGCCGAGGTCCTGGCGCACCCGCGCCGTCTCTTTGAGGATCTCCGGCAGCCGATGCGCCATCTGCATCGCCGCGAGTTGCGAGCGCAGGTTCGAAATCATTCCGCCAGGCACTTGATGCTCATAGAGCGCCGGGTCGGCGGTCACCTTTTGGCCGCGCGGCTTGTCTTCGCGCTCGGCCAGACAGGCAAAGTAGCCGCTGACGTCGGCGAGCGCGGCACGGTTGATGCCGGTCTCGAAGCCGAGCGCACGCGCGCGATCGTCGATTTCCTCCACCGCCGGCAGCGACGCGCCATTCGCCAAGGGCTCGCACGCCGCGTGCCCATAGGCAAAGCCGTGGCGCATCGCGACCTCATGCACGAGCGGCGCGACGCCCGCTTGGCAATGCGTGTGCAGTTGCAGCGGAACCTTGCCCACCGCGGCAGCGATGGCGGGGAAAAGCGTCTCGGCGCGCGCCGGAGTGAGCAGACCGGTGGGATCTTTGACTGAGATGAAGTCGACGTTTTGCGCAACGAGTTCGCGCGCTCGCTGCGCGAAGTACCCATCGGTGTGAACGGGAGACAGCGTGTAGACGATCATCGCGTTGACGCGCATTCCGCATTCGTGGGCCGAGCGCACCGACGACTCGACGTTGCGCATGTCGTTCAGCGCGTCGTACACCGTCAGCACTTTCAGCCCGCGCTTGGCGAGCACCTTGGAGTTGAGCTCGACGAGGTCGTCGGCGAACAGCTCGAAGGTGTACAGGCTCTGGCCGCGCGTCAGGCCGTCGCACGGCGTGCGCAGGCGTTCGCAGAGCAGCCCCACGCGCTCCCACGGGTTCTCGCGCAAAAAACGCACCTGGACGTCGAACACCGCGCCGCCCAGGATGTTGATGAAGTCGTAGCCGACGTCGTCGATCCTTTCCAGGATGGGCGTCATCATCGCCGTGCTCATTCGCGTCGACCAAAGGCATTGGTGCGCGTCGCGCAGCGTCACGTCGATCACGCCGTAGTGCTTCATTCGCTCGATCCCTCGATGAACTCTTCAACGTAACGGGTATGCACCTTGCCGCGCCGGAAGGTGTCGCTGCCGAGCAACTGGGCGAGGAAGGACGCTGTGGTCTTGATGCCCTCGATGCGCAGCTCGGCGAGCGCGCGTTGCATTCGCGCAAGCGCCTCGTCGCGGTCGCGCCCCCAAGTCACAAGCTTCGCGACCAGCGAGTCGTAGTTCGGCGGCACGCGGTAGCCGGCGTACAAATGCGAGTCGACGCGCACTCCGGGGCCGCCGGGAAAACGCAGCTCGGTCACCGTGCCTGGGCACGGCGCGAAGTCCTGCTCCGGGTCTTCGGCGTTGATGCGGCACTCGATCGCGTGACCGCGCACGTGAACATCGTGTTGCTGCATCGCCAGGGGGTTGCCCGCGGCGATGCGAATCTGCTCCTTGACGATGTCCACGCCCGTGAGGCACTCGGTGACCGGGTGTTCGACCTGGACACGTGTGTTCATCTCCATGAAGTAGAAAGTCCCTGCCGCCGGGTCGACGATGCACTCGACAGTGCCGGCACTCGTGTAGCCGACGTGCCGGCACAGGCGCACCGCCGCGTCGCCCATCGCGGCGCGCAGCTCGGGCGAAAGCTGCGGCGCCGGCCCTTCCTCGACGAGTTTTTGGTTGCGCCGCTGCGACGAACAGTCGCGTTCGCCCAGGTTCAGCACGCTCTCGCCGTCGGCGAGGATCTGGATCTCGACATGGCGAATCTGCGTCAAGTATTTTTCGACGTAAAGCGTTGCATCGCCGAACGCCGTCTTCGCCTCGAGCGCAGCGTTCTCGAACAGTGTGACCAGGTCGGCGGCGCTCTGCACGACGCGCATGCCGCGCCCGCCGCCGCCCGCGACGGCTTTCAGGATCACGGGATAGCCGATGCCTGAGGCGACATCGAGCGCTGCGGCAGGCGTGGCCACAGTGCCCGTCGAGCCTGGCGTCACGGGAACGCCCGCAGCGCGTGCCGTGGCGCGGGCGCGGGCCTTGTCGCCCATCATGGCGATGACCTCGGAGCGCGGTCCGACGAAGGTGACGCCTTCGCGCTCGCAAAGGGCGGCGAACTCGGCGTTCTCCGACAAGAACCCGTAACCAGGATGGATTGCGTCGGCGCGCAGTGCTTTCGCGGCTTCGATGATGCGCTCGCCGCGCAAATAGCTCTGCGACGCCGCGGCCGGCCCGATGCACAGCGCATGGTCGGCGAGCTGCACGGCGAGCGAGTCCCGGTCCGCTTCGGAATAGACCTGCACGGTCTGGATGTCGAGCTCGCGACACGCACGCTGAATCCGAAGTGCGATTTCGCCGCGGTTGGCGATGAGCAGGCGGGTGATTTCGCGCGATGGCTTCAAGCGAGTCGCCTCAATCAATGCAGCGTGATCGCGAACAACGCCTGACCGTGTTCGACGGCCTGGCCGTCGGCCACAAGAATCTCACTGACGACGCCCGCACACCCGGCTTGCACCGAATTCATGAGCTTCATGACTTCGATGATGCACAGCTGGGCATTGGCAGCGACCGTCTGGCCGAGCGTCACGAAAGGCGCAGCGCCGGGTTGCGCTGCGTGATAAATGGTTCCGACCATGGGCGCGCAGACGACGTGCACACCGTCGCGCGCGACTGGACGCGCCGCGCCCGCCGCACCCGCTGGGGGCGCCGGGCGAGCCGCCCCAGCGGAAGGCGCTTCGGCAGACGCGGGAGGCGGCGCCACATCGCCCGCCGGCACGCTGCGGGACTGTGGCGCTGGCGCATGCGTGTCGGCGGCGCTTCCGCGCCGCAACTCGATTTCGAGTTCCCCCGAGCGCAGCCGAATTTCGCTGAAGTTGCTCGATGCCTTGATGAGTTCGATCATCTCGAGCACGTCGCGGAATTGAAGCTGGCCAGTGCCCACGGGCGGATCCTTACAGGACGATCGACGAGCGTCGAAATTTCGACAGTCGAAATCGCACTGTCTTTGAACGAAATTTTTGCACGCTTTGCGAGACGACGCAATAATGAAACCACCCGTTTGAAACTTGAAGACGGCGCGGCACTGCCGGCGCGCGTCGTGCCAATCGTCAGGGAGTGAATCGTGAGCGAACCCGTCGTCATCACCGTGGCCATCACCGGCGCCCTGCCGCGCAAGAAAGACAGCCCGGCCGTGCCGGTCACGCCTGCCGAGCAGATCGAATCGACGCAACAAGCGTTCGAAGCCGGCGCAGCGCTGGTGCACATCCATGTGCGCAACCCGGACGAAACGCCCAGTTCCGACCCCGACCTGTACGGCCAGGTCCAGGAGGGCGTGCGCAAGCACTGCCCGGGCATGATTGTTCAGTTCTCCACGGGGGGGCGCGGCCGCGACCAGGCGTCGCGCGGGGCGATGCTCAACCTGCGGCCCGACATGGCGTCGCTTGCCACAGGTTCCGTGAACTTCCCGACGAACATCTACGAGAACCCACCGGATTTTGTGGAAGGCCTGGCGCGCCGCATGCTCGAGTTCGACGTCAAGCCCGAGATCGAAGTCTTCGATCTGGCGATGCTTTACAACGCCATCGGCCTGGTGAAGAAAGGCCTGCTCAAACCCGAATTGCACGTCCAGTTCGTGCTGGGAATCCAGAACGCGCTGCCGGCGCGCCGCTCGGTCTTCGATTTCCTGCGCTCTGAACTCGCCGCGCTGATGCCGCAGGCGACCTGGGTCGCGGCAGGCACGGGCCGCCACCAGTGGGAAGTCAATGAATGGTGCCTCGCCACCGGCGGGCACTGCCGCACCGGCTTGGAAGACAACTTGAAGTTCGATTCGACGCGGCTCGCCGCGAGCAACGCCGAGCTGGTGCACAAAATCGTCGACGCCTGTGATCGCTACGGCCGGCGCCCCGCGACGCCCGCCGAAGCGCGCCGGCTGCTCGGCCTGCGCGAAGTCGGCGCGGCGGCCATGCCGGCGTGACCGCACGATGAGCGGGTTGCCAGGCGCCGACGCGCGGCGCGCGCGAATCGTTGTCGTGACCGGCGCAGCGCGCGGCATCGGGCGCTGCATCGCCACGCATTTCATCGCCGCCGGCGACCTCGTCTTCGTGACCGATATCGACGCGGCGGCCGCCGCGGACTGCGCCCGCGAGATCGGTTCGACAACGCCGGCCATTGCGATGGACGTGCGCGACGCGGCGCAAGTGGGCAGCGTGCTCGCACGCATAGCCGCTGAACACGGTGGCGTCGACGTGCTGATCAACAACGCCGGGCTCATGACGACGGGGCCGTTCGAGCAAACCAGCCACGCGGCATTCGCGGCGATGCTCGATGTCAACGTCGTCGGCATCTTCAACGGCGTTCAGGCGGCCGCGCCGATCATGATTCGGCGCCGCCAGGGTGCGATCATCAATATCGCGTCGGTCTCGTCGGTGCGCGGCGGCGGGTCCGTGGGCAACGTCTGGTACGGCGCGTCCAAATCCGCCGTCGTGGCGATGACCTCGGGCCTGGCGCGCGAACTGGGACCCCACGGCGTGCGTGTCAACGCTATCTCGCCGGGCGTCATCGAGACCGACATGGTGCGCAAGTTCATGACGCCCCTCTTGCGCGAAAAGGTCTTGACGCGCTTTCCTCTGGCGCGCCTGGCCACGGTGGATGACGTGGGAAGGATGGCGGTGTTCCTGGCAAGCCCCGAGGCGGCTTTCGTGACCGGGCAGACAATTGCCGTTGACGGCGGGTTTTTGACCACTTGATGGCGCGACGCCGGCGCCCCTACTCGACTGCCCATGGAGACTGCGATGAAGCTGCGATATTGGAGACTCAAGCTGATGCTCGCCGGCGCTTGTGCGTTCGGCTCGCTGGTTGCGGCGCCGGGCGCACTGGCCCAGGCCGGCACCTACCCCGACAAGGCAGTGCGCTTTGTCGTTCCCTATCCGCCAGGCGGCGGCACCGACGTGATCGCGCGAATCGTGCACGAGCGCTTTCAGGCAGCGCTCGGCCAGACCATCATCATCGAAAACAAGGGCGGTGCGGGTGGATCGGTAGGAACCGATGTCGTCGCCAAGGCGGCGCCCGACGGGTACACCGTACTGTTCACGCTGAGTTCGCACACCATCAATCCGGCGATTTTTCCGAAGCTCAGCTACGACACCACGCGCGATTTCGAGCCCGTGGGCAGCGTCGCGTCGCTGCCGCAGATCCTGGTGGCGAACCCGCAGTTCCCGGCGAGCACGGTCGGCGAGCTGATCGCGCTGGCCAAGGCGAAGCCGGGGTCGCTGTCGTTTGCGTCGGTGGGCAACGGCTCGCCCGGACACCTGGCCGGCGAACTCTTCAAGATCCGCACGGGAACGCAGATGACGCACATTCCCTACCGCGGCGGTGGCCCGGCAGTGACCGACGTGATGGGCGGCCAGGTGCCACTGCTCTGGGTGTCTATCCCTGCGGCGGCGCAATTTGTCAAGACCGGCAAGCTCAAGGCGCTCGGCGTATCCACACTCAAGCGCAGCGCGGCGTTTCCTGACGTTCCGACCTTGCAGGAAGCGGGCGTTGCCGATTTCGAAGTCGACTCGTGGTACGCGATATTCGTTCCGGCGAAGACGCCGCAGCCGATCATCGACAAACTCAATCGCGCTTTGAACACGGTGGTAGGCGACCCGTCGATCCGCGAAAAACTGCTGGCACAAGGCAGCGAAGGCGTGGGCGGAACCCCCGAAGCGCTGGGCCGAATCGTCGCTGCCGAGTTGCCCAAGTGGGCCAAGCTCGCCAAAGACGCGAACATCAAAGCCGATTAGTGGCCGCCGTATCGAATGAAGTGCAGACGAGCGACGCGTCGCTCGTCGCCGACCTGGTGCGCAAAGCGCGTGCGGCGCAAGCCATTGCCAATGGCTACGACCAGGCGCGAGTCGACGAACTCGTCGCCGCAGCCGGTTGGGCGATCATCGAGCCGGGGCGCAACCGCGAACTCGCACAAATGGCGGTGGCCGACACCGGAATCGGCAACGTGCAAGACAAGGTTCGCAAGAACCACCGCAAGACGCTGGGCTTGCTGCGCGACTTGAAGGGCGCGAAGTCGGTGGGCGTGATCGCCGAACAAGCGGCCTTGGGCCTGCTCGAAATCGCCCGGCCGGTGGGCGTGGTGTGCGCGATCACGCCGTCGACGAACCCGGCGGCAACGCCAGCGAACAAGATCATCAACGCACTGAAAGGTCGCAACGCGGTCATCGTTGCGCCCTCGCCCAAAGGCTGGGCAACTTGCGCGCAGCTCGTTCAATTCATTCATGAACAGTTCAGCCGGATCGGCGCGCCGCTGGACCTGGTGCAATTGCTGCCCTCGCCGGTGAGCAAACAATCGACGGCCGAGTTGATGAAGCGCTGCGACCTCGTCGTCGCCACCGGCTCGCAGGCCAACGTGCGCGCGGCGTACGCGAGCGGCACGCCGGCGTTTGGCGTGGGCGCAGGCAACGTCGCGGCGATCGTCGACGTTAGCGCCGACGTGGAACTCGCGGCCGATCGCATCGTTCGCTCCAAGACTTTCGACAACGCGACCTCGTGTTCGTCGGAGAACAGTCTCGTCATCGTCGATGCGGTGCGCGCCAGACTGATCGCAGCTCTGCAAAAGCGCGGCGCGGTGCTGCTGGGCAGCGCACAGAAAGCGGCGCTTCAAGACTTGATGTGGCCCCAGGGCAAGCTGTCGCCGGCCGTGATCGGCCAGTCGGCCGCGGCGATTGCGCAGCGCGCCGGGTGGAGCGAGCTTGCAGCGCAGCAGCCTTGCATCTTGATGGTCGAAGAAAGCGGCGTCGGCCACGACCACCCCTTCTCCGGCGAAAAGCTCAGCCCCGTCCTGACGCTCTATCGCGCGGCAGACTTCGCGCAGGCCATGCACGTCGTCGAGCGAATTTACGCGTTCGAGGGCGCAGGGCATTCGGTTGGGCTGCACAGCGCCGACCCCGAGCACGCCCTGCAACTCGGCCTGAACCTGCCGGTGTCGCGCGTCATCGTCGACCAGGCGCATTGCATCGCTACGGGCGGCAGCTTCGACAACGGCTTGCCGTTTTCGCTGAGCATGGGTTGCGGCACGTGGGGCAAGAACAATTTTTCCGAGAACATGAACTACCGGCACTACCTGAACATCACGCGCATCTCGCGACCCATTGTCGAGCGCGTGCCGAGCGAGGCGGACATCTTCGGCGAGTACTTCGGCAAGTACGGCAGGCAATGATGGGTTTACCGGCCACGGTGCGCGAACTCGTGGCGCAGCAGGCGCTGCTGCGCCCGCAGGCGCTGTACGCGCTCGACGCGCAGGGTTCGACGCCTCTCACGTTCGGCGCACTCGCGAAGGCGTGCGTTGACGTCTGCGCCATGCTTCGCAGCCATGGCTCGCAGCCGGGCGACACGGTCTCGCTCGTCATGCCCAACGGCTTGACGACGCTGCAACTGCTGCTCGGCGCAATGCACGGCGGCTGGTGCGTGAACCCCGTCAACCTGCTGTCGCAGCCCGACCAGATGCGCTATGTGCTCGGTCACAGCGACTGCAAGCTGGTGTTCGTCAGCCCCGAATGGGCGGTCGCAGTGCGCAGCGCACTCGAAGGCGTCGATCGGGCAGTGACCGTGGTCGTCATCGACGCCCACGCCGCATTGCAAAGCGCGACTGCAGTTTCCGTCATCCCGGCGAAAGCCGGGATCCACTGCTCGGAGCGCAGGGTGGATCCCGGCCCCGTATCGAGTACGGGGTGGCACGTCCGCCGGGATGACGCGGGCTCACCCGACAGCATCGCGCTGCTGATGTACACCTCGGGAACGACCGGCCTGCCCAAAGGCGTGATGCTCAGCCAGGCGAACCTCGCCGCCAACGCGCACGCCGTCAGCGCCGAACACGCATTGACGCACGCCGACCGCGTGCTCGCCGTGCTGCCGCTGTACCACATCAACGCCTTTGCGGTGACGATGCTGGCACCGCTGGCACACGGCGGCAGCCTGGCGATGCCGCCCAAGTTCTCGGCGGCGCGCTTCTGGGCGCAGGCGGCTGAGATGCAGTGCACCTGGCTGAACGTCGTGCCGACGATGATCTCCTATCTGCTCGAAGGCGCCACGCCGCCACGTGAGCAGACCGCACGCCTGCGCTTTTGCCGCTCCGCCTCCGCCGCGCTGCCGCCCGACCACTTGCGCGCCTTCGAGGCGAAGTTCGGCATCGGCATCATCGAGACGATGGGGCTGACGGAAACGGTAGCGCCGGCGTTCTCGAACCCGCTGAATGAGACGCAGCGCAAACTCGGTTCGGTGGGTGTGGCGTCGGGCTGCGAAGCGCAGGTGGTCGATACGAACTTGACGCCCGTGCCGGATGGCCGCACCGGCGAGATCGTGATCCGTGGTGCCAACGTGATGCGTGGCTACTTCAAAAACGAAGAAGCGACGCGCGCAACGTTCACGCCCGACGGCTGGTTGCGCACCGGCGACCTCGGGCATCGTGACGCCGACGGTTTTTTCTTCGTCACCGGCCGCATCAAGGAGCTGATCATCAAGGGCGGCGAGAACATCGCGCCGCGTGAAATCGACGAAGCCTTGCTGCGCCATCCTGCCGTGCTGGACGCAGCCGCCGTGGGCATTCCGGACCGGCACTATGGCCAGGACATCATGGCGTGCATCGTGCTGCGCGAGGGGCATGCCGCCGACGAGGCGGCGCTTCGCGAGTTCTGCACTGCGCAACTCGGGCGCTACAAAACGCCCAAGCTGTTCCGCTTCGTCAGCGACTTGCCGCGTGGGCCTTCGGGCAAGGTGCAGCGCCTGAAACTCGCCAGCCTGGCGCCGACCTGAGCGACCGCGCGATGCCGTCCCTGTCCTGGCCGCTGCTGACGACGGGCCTGCTGATAGTCTTCGGCGCAGGCATCGTGCGCGGCTTTGCCGGCTTTGGCTTCTCGGCGCTGTGTGTCGCAGGGCTGACGCTGTTCGCCGCGCCCTCAATCGTCGTTCCGCCGATCTTCGTGCTCGAGGTTCTGGCGAGTCTGACGCTCTTGCGCGACGCGCTGAAAGACGTCGACTGGCCCTGGCTGAGCTGGCTCGTGCTGGGCAACGCGCTGTTCATTCCCTTGGGCATTGCGCTCCTCGCATGGGTTCCGGAAACTCCCCTGCGCGCCCTCATCGGCGCGTTGCTGCTGCTCGCCGCAGTGCTGCTGCGCAGTGGCTTCAGCCTGGCGCTGACACCGACGCGTTGGGTGCGCCTGGGCACGGGGCTGGTGTCGGGCTTCGTGAACGGCGTCGCGGCGATCGGCGGCATTGCCGTGGCCGTACTGCTCAGCACGTCGCAAATGGCGCCCGCCGCGATGCGCGCGACGATGATCGTGCTGTTCCTCTTCACCGACCTCTACGCCCTGCTCTGGGCCGGTGTCTTGTCGTGGAACGCGCCGGCAAGCCTGCTCGGCGAACACACGCTGCTCTGGGCGGCGTGGCTCGCGCCGGCGATGCTCGCCGGCATCTGGGTGGGCCAGCGCGCTTTCGTCGGCGTTTCGCCGGCGCAGTTTCGCCGCCACGTCTTGAACCTGTTGATTCTGATTGCGCTCATCAGCGTGGTCCGGGCGGGAGTTGCTTGGTGAACGCGCCCGAGTTCGACTACATCGTGATCGGCGCGGGTTCCGCCGGTTGCGTGCTCGCGGCGCGCCTCAGCGAAGACCCGGCGACCCGCGTGCTGCTGCTCGAAGCCGGGCCGCCGGACCGGTCGCTCTGGATCCACCTGCCCATCGGCTACGGCAAGACGATGTGGAGCAAATCGGTCAACTGGGGTTTTCACACCGACCCGGACCCGAACATGAACGGCCGGCGCATCTACTGGCCGCGCGGCAAGACGCTCGGCGGATCGAGCGCGATCAACGGCTTGATCTACATCCGCGGCCAACGCGAAGACTATGACGCCTGGGCGGCGCTCGGCAACCCAGACTGGAGTTACGCCGACGTGCTGCCCTATTTCATCAAGTCGGAAGGGAATCGGCGTGCGGCCCTGCGCGAGACCGGTCTTCACGGCGCGGACGGGCCGCTGACGGTTTCCGACATTGCGGCGAAACACGAACTCATCGAAGCGTTCATCGAAGGCGCGCAGCAAATTGGCGCGTCAAGCGTGCCGCGCAGCGACGACTTCAACGGCACAAAGCAAGAAGGCGCAGGCTACTTTCAACTCAACACCGCCGACGGCTGGCGTGTCAGCACCGCCACCGCGTATCTGAAACCGGCGCGGCGCCGCACCAACTTGCAGGTGCAGACCGGCGCCCACGCGACCGGCATCGTGATGGACGGCCGGCGCGCCGTGGGTGTGCGCTACCGCCAGGGCGGCGCGCTGAAAACCGCGAATTGCGCAGCCGAAGTTTTGCTCTGCGCCGGCGCGATCCAGTCGCCGCAACTGCTGCAGCTCTCGGGCATCGGGCCGCGGGCACTGCTGGCCAGGAACGGTATCGAGGTGGTCGCCGACCTGCCCGGCGTCGGCGAAAACCTGCAAGACCACTTGCAGTTTCGCCTCGGGTTCGAATGCACGAAGCCGATCACGACGAACGACCAGCTCAATTCGTGGACCGGCAAACTCGCGATCGGCATGCAATGGCTCGTGTCGCGCAGCGGCCCGCTCGCGGTAGGGATCAACCAGGGCGGCTGCTTCATGCGCGCGCTCTGCGACGCCTCGGGCCAGCCTGTGGCTGCCACGCCCGACATCCAGTTCCATGTGGCGACGCTGTCGGCCGACATGGCCGGCGGCAAGGTGCACCCCTACTCCGGCTTCACGATGTCGGTATGTCAGTTGCGCCCTGAGTCGCGCGGGTATATCCGGATCCGAAGTGCCGATCCGTTCGAACCCCCGGAGATGCAGCCCAACTATCTGGCGAGCGACCTGGACCGTCGCACTGCCGTCGCCGCAATCAAGGCGGCACGTGCCATTGCCGCAGCACCGGCAATGCGCAGCCTCGTGAAGCGCGAAGTCAAGCCCGGCCCTGAGGCGAACGACGATGCGGCCTTGCTCGAGTTCTGCCGGAATCAAGGCGCGACGATCTTCCACCCGAGCGGCACGTGCAAGATGGGCAGCGATGTGCGCGCCGTGCTCGACGCGCGCTTGCGCGTGCGCGGTGTGGCCGGGTTGAGGGTCGTCGACGCGTCGGCGATGCCTGCGCTCGTCTCGGGCAATACGAACGCACCCGTCGTGATGATGGCGGAGAAGGCCGCAGACATGATTCGCCAGGACGCGCGCGAGCGCCGTTGACGTATGCACAATGTCCACACACCTACCACAGTGCTGCATGAACTCGCCCGCGTCCACCGTCATCACCCTGCGCACGCCGCCGGCCAATCTTTCGAAGTCCAGCGTGAGTTGCTCGAGACCCAGGCCATCGCGGATGCCGATTGCGCGCCAGACACGCAATGCATAGAATACAGAAATCTGTACGCACCGCACCACACCAAGGGCAACCCATGAAGACCACGCTCGACCTGAACGACGCATTGCTGACTGAGGCCAAGACCTTGGCCGCTCAGCAGCGAACCAGTCTGACTCGCTTGATCGAGGAAGGGCTGCAATTGCGCCTGCGCGTGCGCCGCTCGCCTGGCAAGCCGGTGCGCCTGCCGGTCTATCGAGGTCGCGGCGGGCTGGTTCCAGGCCTGGACGGACTGAGCAACAAGGCCCTGCTGGATGCCGCCGAAACGTGACGCCTGACGTCAACGTGTTGGTCGCGGCATCGCGCAGCGACCATCCACACCATGCTGCGGCCCGCGTCTGGTTGGAACAGGCGGTGGCGAATGCAGGTCGGGGAACTCCACTGAAGCTGCAGCCTATGGTGATCGCGAGCTTCCTGCGGCTGGTGACGCATCCGAAGATATTCATTCATCCAACGCCTATGCCCGAAGCGCTGCGCTTCGTCGACGCGCTCTTGAGCGCGCCGGGCGTTGAGCAAGCCGCGCTGGGTGCTGAGTGGCCGGCGCTGCGCGAGCTTTGCACCGACAAGGCGCTGGCCGCCAATGACGTGCCCGATGCCTGGCTGGCCGCCGCGGTCATCCATCAGGGCGAACATCTGGTCAGCTTCGACGCCGACTTCAAACGCCTGCTGTCGAGATCCCAGTTCACAAGACTTGTGGTGTGACGCGCCGCGTAACTCGCCTTGGCGCGCGAGATTGTCGAAAGAAACCCCCTCGATACTGTCACCAAGCGCGATGCCGGTGGTGCTGAAACCGGAGGTGAACGTGTTCTCAGCGCCGACTTCGCCCGAACGCAGATTGCGAGCACCGGAGGCAGGAAGAGTGCCTTCACGACCCAAGTCAAACCCATCGATTTGGGTTGGCAGCCCGATTCCGGTGGACCCCTCAGTGGACCCCTGGACGCCCAGAAAGCCAAACGGGTCAGCCCCTTGTGAGAGCTGACCCGTTGATTTGATTGGTCGGGACGGCGGGATTCGAACTCGCGACCCCTTGCACCCCATGCAAGTGCGCTACCAGGCTGCGCTACGCCCCGAAAACTTGCGCGATTATAGGGGCCGACTTGGGCGGGACCGACTGAGATGTCGCGGCGCGTGCCCGCTCGATCTAAAGAGAGAGCAATCCGCGGATCGACTGCAGCTCTTCGCGAACCGCCTCAATGCTCATCGTGCCCGCGGCGGAAGGCCGCGTCGGAACCGACAACGTGCTGGCAGTGGTTTGATTCAGGGCCAGGGCTGCGGCGGGTTCGCTGTGGCGCTCCCCAGATGCGGTCGGCGGGGGCAAGACGGACTCGGCGTCTCGCATCGGACTCTCCACGAGCCGATTGCGCGCGCCGCTGATCGTAAAGCCCTGGTCGTAAAGGAGTTCTCGGATCCTGCGGATCAGCACGACTTCGTGGTGCTGGTAGTAGCGCCGGTTGCCGCGCCGTTTCATCGGCTTGAGCTGGCTGAATTCCTGTTCCCAGTAGCGCAAGACGTAGGGCTTCACGCCACAAAGCTCGCTCACTTCACCGATCGTGAAGTACCTTTTTGCCGGGATTTCAGGAAGAGCTTTCTCCATAAGAATCAATAAGTTCCGGAGAGAAAGCTAGACTTTACTCGAACTCTTCTCCCAAAGGTATGTCACCTTGCACGACTGCCTTGAGTTTGGAACTCGCGTGAAATGTAACAACCTGCCGCGCGGCGATCGGGATCGATTCGCCGGTCCTGGGGTTGCGGCCCGGCCGGGGCGCCTTGCTGCGGATCGTGAAGTTGCCGAAGCCCGACAGCTTGACGTCTTTGCCGGTGGCCAGCGTCGCGTGAATGATGTCGAAGAAGCCTTCGACCATGTCTTTCGACTCGCGCTTGTTCAGGCCAAGGCGTTCGAAAAGGAGTTCCGCCAAATCGGCCTTGGTCAAGGTGGGCGTCTCGGGCGTTGCCGCAGCGCCATCGGTTCCGCCCTGGTCGGGTGCGCTCATCTGTTTTTCACTCCCGGTCAGGTGCGCAATCGCGCGCCAAGCCGCTGCTCCAGAGCGGCCAGCACGCCGGCCAGCGTGGCTTCGATGCGCTCTTCAGCCAACGTCACTTCGTCGTCGGACAACTCCAAGCGCAGTGTCAGGCTGCGTTCGGCGCCGGACCTGTCGCTCCCCGCCGCCGCAGGCTTGTAGACGTCCCACAGGCGCACCGAGCGTACCAGGGGCGCGCCGGCAGCCAAGGTGGTTTCAACCAATTGGTCGTGCGTCACCACCTCGGCGGTGATCACGGACAGGTCGCGCCACACCGGTTGCTGGCGCGGCACCGCCTCGACGCGGGGCATCGGGCTTTCGAGCAGCGCCGCAGCGTCGATCTCAAACAGCATGGGCGCGCCGGGCAACTCGTAGGTCTGGCGCCACTTCGGGTGCAGCTCGCCGACGTGGCCGATGCCGCGCCCGTCGAGTTCGATCATGGCGCTGCGGCCCGGGTGCAGCGCGGGGTGCGTGGCGGCGACAAACCGCAGTTGACGCGGCGCGAACAGCGCTTCGATGTCGCCTTTCACGTCGAAAAAGTCGACGCTGCGCGCTTTGCTCGCCCACTGAAGCTCGTCCGCGGCGCCGTAGACCAGCCCGCCCAGCCGCAGCGGCTGCGACAGGCCGGCGACGTGTGTGTCATCGTCACCAATCTCAGGCGCGCGCAAGTAAACCCGCCCGAGTTCGAAGATCCGCAGGCGCTCGGCCTTGCGCGCCAGGTTGTAGCGCAACACGTTCACCAGGCTGCCGACGAGGCTCGAACGCATCACCGACAGCGGGCTCGCAATCGGGTTCAGCACCCGCACCGGCTGGGCATTGCCGGCCAGCTCGGTCTCCCAGCGTTCTTCGACAAAACTGAAACTGATGCTTTCCTGGTAGCCCAGGCCGGCCACGTCGTGGCGCAGGCGCGAAGTTCCGCGATGGCTTTCGCTGACGACGAGCGGCCGCAGCGCCGCTCGCGGTAGCGCGCCGTCCAGGGTGTCGTAGCCGAGCACCCGTATCACTTCTTCGATCAGGTCTTCTTCGATCTTCAGGTCGAAGCGCCAGCTCGGCGGCGTGACGGTCAACGTCCCGCCCTGGCTCGTGAACTGCAGGCCCAGGCGCTGCATCACGCCTTCACACTGGGCTTGGGTGATCGGCATGCCGATGACTTTGGCGGCGCGTGCGACGCGCAGTGGCACCGGGTCGGCGCTCGGCAGGCTTGTGATCTGGTCGTCGATGGGGCCGGCTTGGCCGCCGCAGATCTCGAGAATGAGCTGGGAGATGCGCTCGATGTGCGCAACCGTCAAGGCCGGGTCGACGCCACGCTCGAACCGGTGGCCGGCGTCGGTCGTGAAGTTGAAGCGCCGCGAGCGGCCCGCCACGGCTTGCGGCCACCAGAACGCGGCTTCAACGTAGACGTTGCGAGTAGCGTCGGAGACTGCGGTGGCATTGCCGCCCATGATTCCCGCCAGCGACTCGACGCAGTTGTCGTCGGCGATCACGCCGACTTGCGCGTCGAGCTCGATCGTCGTGCCGTTCAGCAATTCGAGCGTTTCGCCGCTGCGCCCCCAACGCACGCGGAGGCCCCCGTGGATCTTGTCCAGGTCGAAGATGTGTGTCGGCCGGCCATATTCGAACATCACGTAGTTCGAGATGTCGACGAGCGCGCTCACCGAGCGCTGGCCGCAGCGCGCGAGGCGGTCGACCAGCCACGCCGGTGACGCCGCCTGCGGATTCACGCCGCGGATGATGCGACCGGAGAAGCGCCCGCAGAGGTCAGGAGCCTCGATCTTGACCGGCAGAACTTGCGAGTGCTGCGTGGCCACGGGCGGGAAACTCGGCGTGCGCAGCGCCGCGCCAGTCAGCGCCGAAACCTCACGCGCGACGCCGAATACGCTCAGGCAATGCGCCAGGTTCGGTGTGAGTTTGAGCGTGAGGATGTTGTCGTCAAGCTGCAAATGGCGGCGAATGTCCTGCCCCACTGGGGCCGCGTCGTCCAGGACCAGCAGGCCACCGTGGTCGTCCGACAGTTTGAGTTCGCGCGCCGAACACAGCATGCCCTGGCTTTCGACGCCGCGCAGCTTGCCCAGTTTGATCTCGAACCGCTCGTCGCCTTGTTGCGGCGGCAGTAAAGCGCCGACCAGAGCGCACGGAACCTTGATGCCGGGCCGCACATTCGGCGCGCCGCAGACGATGCTCAGATGCCTGCCGCTTCCGGCGTCGACCTGGCACACGCTCAGGCGGTCGGCATTCGGGTGACGCGCGACTTCCAGCACTTTCGCGACGACGACGCCGTTGAAGGGCGGCGCCGCCGGGCGCGACTCTTCCACCTCCATGCCCGACATGGTGAGCAGCTCCGCCAGCTTGCCGCTGCTCAGGGCGGGGTCGCAGAACTCGCGCAACCAGGATTCGGGGAATTGCATCTCGATCTCTGGTGGGGTCAGCGGAACTGCGAGAGGAAGCGCATGTCGCCGTCGAAAAACAGGCGCAAGTCGCTGACGCCGTAACGCAGCATCGCCAAGCGGTCGATTCCCGAGCCGAAGGCAAAGCCGATATAGGTTTCAGGGTCCAGCCCCATGTTGCGGATCACCTGCGGGTGCACCTGGCCGGAACCGGAAACCTCGAGCCATTTGCCTTTCAACGGGCCGGATTCGAACATCACGTCGATCTCGGCGCTCGGCTCGGTGAACGGGAAGTAGCTCGGGCGAAAGCGCAGCTTCAACTCCGTCGTTTCGAAGAACGCCTGCATGAAGCCCAGGTACAGCGCTTTCAGGTCGCGAAAGCTCACGTCCTGGCCGACCCACAGACCCTCCACCTGATGAAACATCGGCGAGTGCGTTGCGTCGCTGTCGACGCGGTACGTGCGCCCCGGCGCAATCACGCGGATGTCGGGCATGTGCGCCGCGCCCGCGTACTTGCGCGCATGCGCGCGGGCGTAGCGGATCTGCATCGGCGAGGTGTGCGGCCGCAGGTTCAGCCAGCGCCCCTCTGCGTCTTTCATGTCGACGTAAAACGTGTCCTGCATCGAGCGCGCCGGGTGGTTCTCCGGGTTGTTCAATGCGGTGAAGCTGTACCAGTCGGTCTCGATCTCCGGGCCGTCGGCGATGTCGAAACCCATCGAGCCGAAGATCGCCTCGATGCGCTCCAGCGCGCGCGAGATCGGGTGCAAGCCGCCCCCGCCGCGCTTGCGCCCGGGCAAGGTGACGTCGAGCGCTTCAGCGCGAAGTTGGGCGTCGAGCTCGGCGTTGGCGAGCGCCTCGCGGCGCGCAGCCAGGGCGGATTCGATCTGCTCTTTGGCGCTGTTGATCTGCGCGCCGCGTGTCTTCTTCTGCTCGGCGCTCAGGCTCCCAAGCGCCTTGAGCTGCTGCGTCACCAGACCGGCCTTGCCGAGAAAGCGCGCCTTCGCGTCCTCGAGTCCTGCGCTCACCTGCGCTTGCGCAAATGCGTCTCGCGCTTGCTGCACCAACGGTTCGAGGTCGTCCATCGATTCCAAGATCAGAAAAAAGGCCGTCCAAAAGGCCGGCCTGCAGATTCGGGGCCTGCCCGGGCGTCGACTGCCCGGGCCGCTGGGGAATCAAGCCAGATGCGGCCTGACTTTCTCGACGATGCTGCCAAACGCCGCCGGATCGCGAACCGCGAGGTCGGCAAGCATCTTGCGGTCGATGTCGATCGACGCTTTCTTCAAGCCGGCCATCAGCTTGCTGTACGTCACCCCCAGGCCGCGACTCGCGGCGTTGATGCGGGCGATCCACAAATTGCGGAACACGCGCTTCTTCGTGCGGCGGTCGCGATAGGCGTATTGCCCGGCGCGCATGACCGCTTCCTTGGCGATGCGAAAGACATTCTTGCGCCTGCCGCGGAAACCCTTGGCGAGGGCGAGAACTTTCTTGTGGCGAGCGCGGGCTGTGACACCACGTTTGACGCGAGGCATGGTTTTCTCCTTTCAGTCAAATGGTGGGGTCAGAGGCCGGCGAAGGGCAACATTTGCGCCATGTGGCCCATGTTCGTGGGGTGCACGTTCACGGCGCCGCGCAAGTGGCGCTTGTTCTTCGTCGTCTTCTTCGTCAGGATGTGGCGCTTGAACGCCTGACCGCGCTTCACGGTACCTCCCGGGCGAACGCGAAACCGTTTGGCCGCGCTCTTCTTGGTCTTCATCTTGGGCATGAAAGCCTCCTTTTACGTTGCTCCAGCAGGCGCCGGCAAAGTCTTTGCCGTCTTGTAGGCCTGAAGTCGCTTCTTGTCGAAGCCACGGCGACCAGACCGCGACCTCGGGACTCTGTACGTCTTTTCTTACTGCTTTCTCTTCGGCGCCAGCACCATGATCATCTGCCGCCCTTCCAGCTTGGGCATGTGTTCGACGATCGACACGTCGGCCAACTCGTCGCGAATCCGCTCCAGGAGGCGCATGCCGATGTCCTGGTGGGCGATTTCGCGGCCCCGGTAGCGCAACGTCACCTTGCCTTTGTCGCCGTCTTCATCGATGAAGCGGCGCAAGTTGCGCATCTTGATCAGATAGTCGCCCTCGTCGGTTCCGGGGCGGAACTTCACTTCCTTGACCTCGACGATTTTCTGTTTGGACTTCGCTTCCGCAGCCTTCTTTTGCTCCTGGTACTTGAACTTGCCGTAGTCCATCAGGCGGCACACCGGGGGGTCGGCCTGGGCGACGATCTCCACCAGATCGACGTCTTGCTCACCTGCCAGGCGCAGCGCCTCGGTGATGCTCACGATGCCCAGGGGTTCATTCTCAGGCCCGTTGAGGCGGACTTCCGGTGCCATGATCTCGCGATTCAGGCGGTGTTTGCGCTCTGCGTTCGGAGTACGGCGGTCAGCAAAAGATGTAGCGATGTTCAAGCCCTTTCAGCGGACCGCCAGGCAGAGGGCAATCCAATAACAAACACAACGCGCCCGGATACTTGAATCAAGTCCGCTGGAGGATGTCGCTGGCGAGCATCGACGTGAAGTCGGCCAGCGGCAAAACCCCGAGGTCTTTGTTGCCCCGGGCGCGCACGGCAACGGTTCCATCTGCCTTCTCCTTGTCGCCTACGACGAGGATGTATGGAACCTTTTGCAATGAATGCTGCCGGATTTTATAGGCTATTTTCTCGTTCCGTAAGTCGGATTCAGCCCTAAGTCCTTGTTTTTGCAGCGCCTTGACCACGTTTGAGGCGTAATCGGCCTGAGCCTCGGTGATCGTCAGCACGCTCACTTGCGCTGGCGCAAGCCACGCCGGCAAAGCGCCGGCGTGTTGCTCGAGCAAGATGCCGATGAAGCGCTCGAAGCTGCCGATGATGGCCCGGTGCAGCATCACCGGATGCGCGCGGCCGCTCGTTTCCGTCACGTACTCGCCGCCCAGGCGCTCGGCGGTATTGAAGTCGACCTGCATCGTGCCGCACTGCCACTGCCGGCCGATCGCGTCTTTCAGCGTGTATTCGATCTTCGGGCCGTAGAAGGCGCCGTCGCCCGGCGAGACGCTGAATTCGCAACCCGAGCGGCGCAGCGACTCCATCACGGCGTGTTCGGCCTTGTCCCACTGCGCGTCGGTGCCGACGCGGTTGGCCGGACGCGTCGCGACCTTGTAGATGATCTCGGTGAAGCCGAAATCGGCGTAGACCTTTTGCAGCAGCGTCGTGTAAGCCACGCATTCGTCGAGGATGTGGTCTTCGGTGCAGAAGATGTGGCCGTCGTCTTGCGTGAAGCCGCGCACGCGCATGATGCCGTGCAGCGCCCCGCTGGGCTCGTTGCGGTGGCACTGGCCGAACTCGCCGTAGCGCAGCGGCAGGTCGCGGTAGCTGCGCATCTGCGACTTGAAGATCAGCACGTGCCCCGGGCAGTTCATCGGCTTGAGCGCGTAATCGCGCTTTTCCGACTCGGTGACGAACATGTTGTCGCGGTAGTTGTCCCAGTGGCCGGTCTTCTCCCACAGGCCCCGGTCGAGGATTTGCGGGCCTTTGACTTCCTGGTAACCGTTGTCTCGGTAGACGGCGCGCATGTACTGCTCGACCATTTGCCACACCGTCCAGCCCTTGGGGTGCCAGAACACCAGGCCCGGCGCGTGATCGTCGACGTGAAAAAGGTCGAGCTCGCGCCCGAGCTTGCGGTGGTCGCGCTTCTCCGCCTCTTCGATCATGAGCAAGTGCTGCGCCAACGCCTCCTTGGTCGACCACGCCGTGCCGTAAATGCGTTGCAGCATCTCGTTGCGGTGGTCGCCGCGCCAATAGGCGCCTGCTACTTTCATGAGCTTGAAGTGCTTGAGGCGCCCCGTGCTCGGCACGTGCGGTCCGCGGCACAGGTCTTCGAACTTGCCTTCGCGGTAGAGCGACACATCCTCGCCGGCCGGGATGCTGGCGATGATTTCCGCCTTGTACGCCTCGCCCAGGCTCTTGAAATACGCCACCGCCTCGTCGCGTGGCAAGACGCGGCGCACGACGGGTTCGTCCTTGCGCGCGAGCTCGAGCATCTTCGCCTCGATCGCCACCAGGTCCTCGGGCGTGAACGGCCTCTTGTACGAGAAGTCGTAAAAGAAGCCGTTCTCGATCACCGGGCCGATCGTCACCTGCGCGTCGGGGAACAGCTCTTTGACTGCGTAGGCGAGCAAGTGCGCCGTCGAGTGCCGGATCACCTCCAGGCCCGCAGCGTCTTTGTCGGTGACGATGGAGAGCAGCGCGTCGGCGTCAATGCGGTGGCTCGTATCGACGAGCCGGACCTGCGCGCCGCCGCCCAGCCGGCCCGCGAGCGCGGCCTTGGCCAGGCCCGGGCCGATGGCCGCTGCCACTTCGGCCACCGTGGGCGGATTCGCGAATTCGCGGCTCGAACCGTCTGGGAGGGCAATCGTGATCATGGTGACTCCACCAAAAAACAAAAAGGCGCGGGATACGCCGCGCCTTGCTGGGGACCTGGGAGATGCGAGTGAGGCAGATGCGTGCGCGGGCTGCTCAGACCTTCGTCGTGAAGGTGCAAGTTCGCTGTGTCATAACCCGCATGCCTTTCTCGCTCTTGTTCGCCATGGTGCGCCGATTGTAGTGTGAGGAGCCTACAGCGGAAGCAGCGAAACGTCGCCAATGCGTTCGATGAGCCACAACACGCCAACCGCGATCGCGGCAAGGGAGCCGCCACGGATCGCCCACGCCGGGTAGCCGGGGCGGCTTCGCAGCGCGAACAACAGCCCCGAGGCCAAGGCGACGATCGCGAGCTGCCCCAGCTCCAGCCCCAGATTGAACTGGAACAGCGCCCAGGCGAATTGCGTCGTCGGCAGTTCGAGTTCAGCGAGTACGCCCGCGAAACCAAAGCCATGAATCAGGCCGAAGGCGAACGTCACCCAGCCGCGATGGCCAAAGAAGATCGGGCGCACGTTGTCGACCGCCGCCAGCACGATCGTCGCGGCGATCGCGGGTTCGATGAAGCCGGGCGACAGGGAAACGACTTTCAGCGCGGCAAGCGTGAGCGTGATCGAGTGCGCGAGCGTGAACGCGGTGACGATCCCCGCCACCGGCCACACCGCGAGGCCAAGGCGCTCGACCGGCCGCCAGCCTTCGCGCGTGCGGATCATCACCGCTGGCAACAGCAGGCACAGCAGGAACAACACATGGTCCCAGCCGGAGACGATGTGGCGCACGCCTTCGCCGACAAAACCCATGCTCGCTGTGCCGCTCGGGCTTGCGTCCGGCGCCGGGCCCGGATTCTTGCCCGCGCCCGCGCCCGGGCTCGGGGTTGCGCCGGCGATCTGGCTCGGGGCTTCGTTCGCCGAGCGCTGATCCCGCTTCTGTGACGGCGTCATCTCGCCTGCCCGGATCGCCGTGTCGGCGCGCGCCGCGGCCGCGACGGCATCTCCAAGCGTTGGATCGAGCACACGAAGAGTCGGTGCCTGACCGGGCAGCTGAATCCGCAACAGGCCGCGGTGCGTCGGATCGACTTCGCGCAGGATGCGGTAACGAACGGACGGCTCGCTGGTCACGCTGCAGTTGAGTGCGAACGTCAAAGCCGCGTAAGCGCCGTCGACGCGCTTCTCCAGCGCCCGCGCACGCGGCAGCGCGCCGCAGCCCGCCACGTCGACCCGCTGCATGACGTAGCCCTCGATCGCCGGCAATGCGGCGCGCACTTCGGCCCAGGTGAGTTGCGCGTCGCCGTCGGCGTCGATGTCCAGCGCCGCGTCGAGGTCACGAAGCGCCACGTCGACGCGCAGCGTCGCGCCTGACTCGCGAGCGTCGAGCAGCAGGTATGCGTCGCTCGCCTTGTGCGCCACCGCGGGCCCCGCCAGCGCGAGGCCGACGGCCAGCGCCAGCGCACGGAGCGGCGCCAGCGCGGGGTCGAGGCGCAACGCGCTAAAGCAGTTGATCGACGCGCTGGTCATGGAGTCCGATCTCCTTGCAAAGGGTTGCGATTTCGAGCAAGGCGCCGCGTGCGCCTGCGGCTCGCGCGGCCTGCGCGAACACCAGCACGTCGGTCGGCTCGCGTTGTTTGCGAACGTTGTTGCGCGCGAGTTCGAGCGCGCGCTGCGGCTGCGCGTCGACCCAGAGAGCGAACATCGCCTGCTCGCGCGCGTGCGTGCCGCGCGCCTGCGGGCGCAAGTTGGCTTGAGCGAAGCGCTGCCGCATCTCGCTCGCGTCGGCGCTGCCCTGTGCAGATTTGATTCGAGTTCCGGCGATCGCGAGGCGCAGCAAGACGGCGTCGCTGCGCGTCTGATCCCTGAGCAAAGCCAAGGCTTCGGCGTCGCGCCGCTGCCACAACAGGTGGTCGACCAACGCAAGCCTCGTGTACTGATCGGCATCCGCTTTCAGCGCCTGACCAAATGCGGTTTCAGCGGCGGCGTCGTTCCCGGAGCGCATCTCGAGTTCAGCCAGCGACGTGAGCAGCCAGGCGCGGACGGGCGGCGCGAGGCTCGGTGTGGCGAGCATGCCGTTGAAGGCACTGCGCGCCGCGTCGAAGTCACCACGCAGGCCCGCGTTTTCGGCGGCGCACGCGCGCGCCTGGAACGGTGCACCTGCGGCATCGAGGCCGGCGCACGCCAGTTGCGACGCGTCCAATCTGCCCTGCACGCGACGCACCGTGGCGAGGATCAACCAGGCCTGCACGGCGCCGGGGTTGCGCCGCACAAGGCGCTCGAGGTTTGCTGCCGACGCGTCGAAGTCGTGCAGGTACTGTTGAAGGGTCGCGAGCATCAGCAGCACGTCGTCGGGCGCGCTTTGCGCGTCGGGCCAGGCGTGCAGAACCGCCAGCGCCTGCCCGGCAAAGCGCGGGTCGCCCAGCTCGCGCGAGCGCTCCAGGTAGCGCTTGGCCAGGGCGACGGCGAGCGCGGGGTCGTCGGGCTCTGCGCTCCATCGTTGGCGCAAGCGCCGATCTTCGCGACGTGCGCCGGTCGCGCCCGGCAGGACTTCGATCACCTGGGAGTCATCAGTCGGAGTGATCACACTGCTTTGCGCAGACCCCGCAGCCAAAGTCATGCCCAGGGCCAGCGCGGCAAGCGTCGCGACCCCTGAAAGCGCCGCGGCGACGGCACAGGCGCCGAGCGCTGCAGCCCTCAGCACGCGGGAGACGCAAGTTTGGATTGGCATGGCGGGTTGTGACCTGTTCGTGTGGGCGATGAGCCCGGCGCGCGGAGCGCCGGGCCCACGGCGGCCTTCAGTTCAACGCTTGCGGCTCGGTGTCGTCGGGCTGCTGCGGGTTGAACGCGGCGATGCCCACGGGTTCGCGGTCTTCGGCGTCGGTCACGTTCAGCGTCGCCAGGTAGGTGACCAACCCGGCGGACGACGCGCTGGCGTCGGCCGGTACCTCGAGGCTGGGTGGCACGTTCGGCGGCGCATCGCTGCTGCTCCCGCCGCACGCCGACAGCACCAACCCGACGCCGACAAGCAGAACTTGTGTGAGTGCTTTCATGGCGTCATCCCTCAGTTGGCGAGTGCCGGAACGCCGGTGGAACCGGGCCCCGCGCCTGGCGTTGGCGTGAACAGGTAGGGGAACGCGGGCAGCAATGGGATCACCGCCTGGTCGACGCCGTCGTGCAGCTTGAACACGGTGCTGTTGGCCGCCAGCGGCACTGCCGAGGGCTTGCATGCGGCACCGAGCTGGAACGCGTTGGTGTCGCCATTGGCGACGCACAGGCCGCCCATCGCCGCGACGAGCGTGATGTCGACGATGTCGTCTTTCGGACGCCGGCCGTTCGGGAAGCCCGCGTTGTCGGTCCCGCCAGCCAAGATGTTCCCGACGATGCCCAGACGATTCTGCTGCGCCTCGGGAGTCGCCGGAATGCTCGTGTTCAGGCGCAGCATCTCCGAAGGCGTCACGGTCGCCGGCTGGTTCACGCCCTTGATCCCGGTGAGGAACGCAGCGACCAGGTCCGTGCGCGGCAAGTTGCTCGGTGCAAACGCGCCGGCGGTCTGGCCGAACGCGATTTCGAGCAGGCGCGGGAACGTCGGGTTCGTCACGTAGACGCCGAACTGCGCGTCGTCTTTCGGCTTGGAGCTGTTGAAGCGGTCTTTCACGGGCAGACCGATCACGACTTCATTGACAAGCGGCATGCCGACGCGCGACACCTGCGTCCACGCGCCGCCGCTGCGCAGCGACGTCGTTTGATGTCCCGGCGCAGGCGTCGGGTCGAGCAAAGTGCCCTGACGCAGGCTCGCCGTGGTCCAGGCACCGATCACCGGGTCCGTGCCGGTGGTCAAGCAGGTCTTGTGCACTTCCATCGCCAGCGTCGTGACGTTGCTGTCGTCGATGACGTTCACGCCGGCGTTTTTCAGCGCCGGATCGGTGATCACGGAAAGCGGCGCGTTGATCAGGTCGAAGACCACCCCCAGGCCGATCGCGAACGCATCCTTGCGTTGGCCGACGAAGAGTTTGCCCGGCATCGCACAGCCCGGGATGTTGACGTTGTAGATGTGCTGCGCGGCGTAGCCGGCGTAGTCGGGGATCGTCTTTGTGCCGATGTTGTCGACCGGCTTGTCGAAAGTCACCGAGCCGCCCGCAGCGTTTGTCACCGCCGCTCGCGTTCCGGTGCGCCGGTCGCCACGCCGCACGTCGACGGTGAATGTCTCATTCACATTCAGGTTGGGCGAATTCGGCGCTGTCGCGGTGCCCGCCTGAGTCAGGGGAATCGCGACGTCGACACCGCCGATCGGCAAGGTGATGCTGTTCAGCTTGTTCTTGAAGCGGAACTGGAACGTGATGTCTTCTTTGGCGTCGCCGGTGTTGTCGATGTGGATCTCGTACAGACCGTTCGGGTCCATCTTGAAATAGTTCGGCCCGCCGTAGGGCGACTGCAGCGGCTGGTAGTTGGCGAGCAGCGTCACGTAGTCGCCGCGCCCCGGCTCGTAGCTGTTGAACATGTAGAAGTCGGTGCCGTCGACTTTGGGCGCCGTGCTGATGAACGGCGCTTCGCGGTGGCTCGACGCATGCGCGGTCTGATACGCCGCGCCGGCGAACGCGGCGCACAGCGCGGCAGCGAGGGGCAATGTGCGCCCGGGCATCTTGGTGCTGGATGACATGGTGTGATTCCTTCAAGGTTTGCAAATTGCGGTCCGCGTTGTCGCGAACCTGTCACTCGCACCGCCCGATGACTCGATCAGTGCTTGGTGGCTCTTTACGCAGGGCTTCGGTCGACGGATGCACGCGCGCTGGCTGACGTCAGGGCGTCGGGATGTCCGGCACCGTCGGCACATTGATTCCGCCATGCCCTTGCAACAAGCCCTGATGCGCTGGCGCAAGGAAGGGGAAGCGGTCGAGAAAGTTCTTGTCGTTGACCTCGACGCCCTTGAACAGGCCAGCGCCGGGGTTGCCTGCAGCGATCAGGCTCAGCAAGACGCTGTTCACGTTCACCTGGTGGCGGTTTGACGCGCTCCCACCGCCCAAGCGCCGACCATTCGGGAAGCTCGAATCGAGCGCGGCGTCGAGCGTGATCACGTCACCCGTGAAGCCGTCGGCGACCGGGATCGGCCGGTTCAGGTTGATCGCGCTGATGATGTCCAGTCGCGGCCCCTTGAGCGCGGTCACCGTCGCCGCCGGCACGCCCAGGGCGGCGTAGATCCCGAGCGCCTCAGCGTCGCGAACCAGGACCGGGTACAACACGTCGGCACCGAAGTTCGTGACGTCTTGCATCGGGCTGCTGCGCAGGTAGAGCGTTTGGCGCTGCGTGCCCACCAAGCCGGCGTTGAACAGCGGCAGCGCGTTGCGGCCCACTTGCACCCAGCGGCCCGAGCCCTTCAGCCCGGTGATGATGTTGCCCGCGTCGACGGTCTGCGTCTGCTGGCGCTTGATCTTCGCGTGCACCCGAATCAGGCTGTCGGTCGAGGTCTTGATTTCAACGCCGGGGTGCGGAACGCCGTTCGGAAAGATGTCGCTCATCGGCACTTCGAGTGCGATCGAGAAGATGTTGAAGCCGGTGAACACGTCTTCGATCGGTGCGCGCATCGGGTCGCGCGCGCCGGGAATTCCGCCGAGGTCGGTTCGGCCCAGATTGACGAGGTCGAAGATGCCTTTTTCGTCGAGCTGATAGGGATCGTCGAACTGGCCGGCGATGATGCGCCCGCCGTTCGTCAAGGTCTTGATGTACCTGTCGACAAAAGTCTGGTCGTACAAGCCGACTTCTCGGCTCGAGGGATTGCCGGATTGGTAGCCCATGAAGGGGCCGAGTCCGTAGACCAGCCGGTCGGTCTGCGGGCCGTGGTTGTTCGGCAGCACCGGCAATTCATTGCCGAGGGTGACCATCTGGCGCTCGTCATCGTCGTCGTCTTGCGCAGACTCGCCGCGCACGATTCGGGTCACCTTCATCGTCTCGGTGCCGCCGGTCAACTGCCAGAGCAGCTCATTGCCCCCGCCCAGCGGGTCCGAGGGGCTGGGCGCCGCTTCGGGAACCAGCGTGTTCTTGAACTCGACGCGATAGATCACGCGCGACTTCAGGCTTTCGCCCTTGCCGATGTGGAACTCGTAGCGATAGCCGTTGCACGCACGCAAGCCCTGGTTGCCCTGCCCCGGCTCGTGCAGCGGGTTGAAGTTCATGACGAGGTAGAGCTTGTCGCGCGTGCCGGGTTTGACCCAGGCGTAGGTGTCGGTGTTGTCGGCGCAGGGCTCGTTCAGCACGGCCAAGGCTTCGCGGTGGCTCGACGCTTGCGCGCCAAGGGCGCACGTCGCGAGCAGCGTCGCGGCGAGCGATTTCAGGGACGATCGTTGCATCTCAGTCTCCTTGCGGCGGCCAGGGGTGGCGGGGGTTGAAGGCTTCCCGCTGGCCGCAGGAATGCCTTGCTGGCTGCCCTTACGCCGCACCTGAACTGGCGGATGCGACGCGGCACAATCCCCGCATCGGGCGGGGGCTTGCATCCGAAACGCGGCGTGTTGCGTAGCGCTCGAGAAGGAGAATCGACCCATGAATGACGCTGAGCCGTGCATCGTCGAAGGGCTCGCCTGCGGGATCGACGAGTTGTTCGCGCAGACCCAGACCGAACCTGCCGCAGAACCGGCACCGCCTCGGCTGCGCCTCGTGGCGACTTCGGACCCGGCGGAACCGCAGCGCCTTGCCGAGCTCGTCGCCAGGATCGCCCGATCCGACGAGAAGGCGCTCGCCGACCTCTACGACGCGACATCGGGCCGCATCTTCAGCATGGTTCGAACCATCACGCGCAATCTGCAGTGCGCCGAAGAGGTCACCGAAGACGTGTACTGGCAGGTCTGGCGCCAGGCGCTGCGCTTTGATGCGCAGCGCGGCACCGTGCTGGCGTGGCTTTTCACGCTGGCGCGCAGCCGGGCGCTGGACCACTTGCGCCGCGCCGACGCCGCGATCCCTCACGCCGAGCCTGAGACCCTGCTCGACAACGCGGCAGACGAGCGCCAAAACCCGGCCGAAGTGATGTCGGCGGCGCAAACCGAAAACTGCCTGAACGCAGCCTTGCTGTGCCTGGAGCCGCTGCCACGCCAGCTGTTGTCGCTCGCGTTCTACCGCGGCCTCACCCACGAAGAGATCGCGGCGAACATGGCCTTGCCGCTGGGCACAGTCAAATCACACATCCGCCGCGCACTGGCGTCGCTGCAAATTCACCTCGCCTCGAACGGTGTCAAGACAGGGGCACACGCATCATGAACGACATACTGAACAAGGCTCAGGGCGGCCTGCCCATGCCCGACGAAGCCGGCGCCGCCGAGCTGCGTACGCGCTTGGTCCAGCGCATCCAACGCAGCGTCGCGCACGAGGGCCAGTTCGCCACCGTGCGGCGCGACACGGGAGCGTGGCACGAACCGCGCCCCGGTGTGCGCAGCAAGGCGCTCGCGCAATCCCCGGTGGCGGTTTCGACCCTCGTCGAGCTGGCGGCGGGCGCGACCTTTACCGCCGCGTCCCCGGTTGCGACGCAGCAGGAAATCGTCTTGCTTGGCGGGCAGTTGTTCGTCGGCATGTTGGCCCTCGCCTGCGGCGACGCGGCGTGCACGCCGCACGACGCGGCGCACGCCTTGCGCGCCGGTGCCGCCGGAGCGCGCTTCTACCTGCGCCTGAGCGCCCCGCCCCAGCCTGCCACGACTTCGGTCCGCTTCTCGAGCCTGGCCGACGATTCGACCTGGCAAGACTTCGGTCCCGGCGTGCGCATCAAGGAGTTGTGGAACGGCGGCGAGCGGCGCTCCGTGCTGGTGCGCATGCGTGCCGGCGCGAGCGTGAGCTCGCACAGTCACGGCCTCGAAGAGGAATGCATGATGCTCGCAGGCGAGGCCTTTATCGGCGACACCTTGTTGCGCGGCGGCGAGTATCAGCTCGCGCCCCAGGGCAGCCGCCACGGTGCCGTGCAGACCGATGTGGGGGCACTGTTCTTCGTCCACGGCTCGCTCGACCCCGCGGCTTACGCCTGAGGGTCGCCGAGCCGCTCAACGCAGCGGCAGCACCGACTCGGCGTCGCCGCGCTCCAACCAGCGCGCAAACTCATCGCGCAGGCGCTCGCTTTCATTGACGGCGCGTTGCCACGCCGCCATTCGCGCCTTCGGGTCGTCGACGTAGCGTTTGAAGTCCGTGCGGTCGGGCAACTTCCCGCCCGGCAGCGAGCGCACGAATTCGGGCGTCGGCGACAGCAGTATCACGTTGTCCAGGTCGGGCGTGGCCAGGTGCCGGGCGCGGAACGGCTTGTCGAGCCAGCCCGGAATCACCGTGTCCTGAAAGTGCGGGTAGAGCACGAGCGCGGGGTCGGCAGCGTCGCGCAGCGTCGCGTAGTCGAGGTGCAGGTGGTAGTCGGTGATTCCACCGTCCCAGTAGGCGCCGCGCGGTGCGCCGGGAATGTCGTGCACGGCTTGCAGGGCAAACGGGATCGAGCAGCTCGCGAGCATGCTGGGCTGGAGGTTCTGCGCGGTGAGCGCCACCCGGCGCGTTCGATAACGCGGCAAATGCAGGGGAAGGGCTTCGCGCGGGTCGGAGAACACGACACGCTCGATCCACGCGCCCATCGCACGGCGGCTCAAACAATTGGCTGCGAACGCCCCCAAGTAGCCCAAAGGCGTGCGAAATTTTCCCTCGCGCCGCAGCACATGCCTGCCGCGGCTCGTGAAGATGTGCAGGCGATAGCGCGGGTGGTTCAGGACCGTCGCCTCGCGGCCGCCGAAGCTGCGTTCGATTTGCCTTCCGAACAACGCGCTCACGACCTCCGGAGGCGCGAACTTGCCCGGCGGGTGCGGATAGTCTTGCGCGACGTAGTCGCTCGCGAGCTGGGCGAACCCGGTGTCGGCGTCGGGAAGGCACGCGGTGGCCATGCGCCACGCGCCGATCGATCCGCCCACCAGGTGCACGGTCTGCGCGCCGCGTGCCAGCCAATCGCCGAAGATGAAGCGGTCCAGCGCGCTCAGGATCAGTCCCTTGGGGCCGCCCGCAGCCGCCGAAACGATGCGCACATCCTGCGGGCGCAGACCGTGCGCGCGCAGCGCGGCGAGCGCGCGCGGGCCGGCGTGAATGGCCAGGGCCTGCATGCTTCAGGGCCTGCGCTGCGCAGCGTGGATTGCCAGAGCCTGCATGCCTCAGGGTCTGCGCTGCAACTTGGCAAACGCCGCGGCAATCGCCGAATCGGGCGCAGCCGCCTGTTTGGCCGGCGCTATGCGTTCGCCGCGTTGCGCCGCGCGATAGGCGTTGCCTGGAGCGGCGCCCGCGGCGGCCACCGGCACGTCGAGCTTCATCGTGAGCGCGATGCGCTTGCGTTGCAAGTCGACTTCGAGCACCTTGACAGTGACGCTGTCGCCGGCCTTCACGACTTCGCGTGCGTCGTTGACGAATTTGTTGGCAAGCTGGCTGACGTGGACCAGGCCGTCCTGATGCACACCCAGATCGACAAAGGCGCCGAACTGCGCGACGTTGCTCACCGTGCCGGTGAGGCGCATGCCCGGTTTCAGGTCGGCGATGTCTTCGACGCCTTCGTTGAAGCGCGCCACCTTGAAGTCCGGCCGCGGGTCGCGACCCGGTTTCTCCAGCTCGGCGAGAACGTCCTTGACAGTAACCGTGCCGAACTTCGCATCGGCGAAAGCTTCGGCTTTGAGCGAGCGAAACACGTCGCTTCGGCCCATGATTTCACCGAGCGGCCGGTTCACCGCAGCGAGCAAACGCTCGACCACCGGGTAGGTTTCCGGGTGCACGCCGCAGCCGTCGAGCGGATTCTCGCCGCCGCGAATGCGCAGGAACCCGGCGCTCTGCTCGAAAGTCTTGGCGCCGAGGCCAGTCACGGCCAGCAGTTGCTTGCGGTTCTTGAACGCGCCGTTTGCGTCGCGCCAGTGCACGATTCCTGTCGCGACGCTCGACGACAAGCCCGAGACCCGCGCGAGCAGCGGCGCCGACGCAGTGTTCAGGTCCACACCCACCGCGTTCACGCAATCCTCGATCACGGCGTTCAAGCTCTTCGCCAGCGCCGCCTGATTCACGTCGTGCTGGTACTGGCCCACGCCGATGCTCTTGGGGTCGATCTTCACGAGCTCGGCGAGCGGGTCCTGGATGCGCCGAGCAATGCTCACCGCGCCGCGCAGCGTCACATCGAGCTCGGGCAACTCCTGGCTCGCAGTCTCGCTCGCTGAGTACACCGACGCACCGGCTTCGCTGACGACGAGTCGTTGCAGCGCCGCCTCGGGCGCGAGCTGGGTCATGCGCGCGATCAACTCGGCCGCGAGCTTGTCGGTTTCGCGGCTCGCCGTGCCGTTGCCCACGGCGATCAGCTTCACGCCGTGTTGCACACACAGGCGTTCGAGAGTGCGCAGCGCGCCGTCCCAGTCGCGCCGCGGTTCGTGGGGGTAGATCGTCTCGGTGGCGAGCACCTTGCCGGTCGCGTCGACGACGGCCGCCTTGCAGCCGCTGCGAATCCCGGGGTCCAGGCCCATCACGACGCGCGGCCCGGCGGGCGCGGCGAGCAGCAGATCGCGCAGGTTCTCCGCGAACACCTTGATCGCAATCCGCTCGGCGTCTTCGCGCAGTTTCGCGAACAGGTCTCGTTCCAGGCTCAGGCTGAGCTTGACCTTCCACGCCCAGGCGATGCACTTGCGAATCAAGTCGTCCGCCGGGCGCTGGCGATGGCTCCAGCCCAGATGCACGGCGATTCGGCCCTCCGCCGGCGACACCGCAGGCGGCTGCGGGGTCGTGCCTGCCGGGCCCGCACCCGGCGCTTCGTCGAGCGTCAACTTGGCCTCGAGAAACTCCAGGGTACGGCCGCGGAACACAGCGAGCGCGCGGTGCGAGGGGACTTTGCGGATCGGCTCGGCGTAGTCGAAGTAGTCGCGGAACTTCGAGATGTCGGCGTGGTTGGCGTCCTTGCCGGCGATCAACTTGCTTTGCAGCAGCGCGTCGCTCCACAGCCATTCGCGCAGTTTGCCGACCAGGCCGGCGTCTTCGGCCCAGCGTTCGGCGAGGATGTCGCGCACGCCGTCGAGCACCGCGGCGGTCTCGGCAAAACCGGCTTCGGCGTTGAGGTAACTCGCTGCGTGTTGCGCAGGCACGAGCGTCGGGTCGCCGAAGAGCGCGTCGGCCAGGGGTTCGATCCCGGCTTCGCGAGCGATCATCGCCTTTGTGCGACGCCGGGGCTTGAACGGCAGGTACAGGTCTTCGAGGTCTTGTTTGGTGGCGGCGGCCTCGAGCGCTGCCTGCAGCGTGGGCGTCAGCTTGCCTTGTTCGGCGACGCTCTTCAGGACTGCGGCGCGGCGCTCCTCGAGCTCGCGCAGGTAGGCCAGGCGCGTCTCGAGTTCGCGCAGTTGCGCATCGTCGAGGCCCTCGGTCGCTTCCTTGCGGTAGCGCGCAATGAACGGGACGGTGGCGCCTGCGTCGAGCAGTTCTATCGCTGCCACCACTTGCGCTGCCCGAGCCTTGAGCTCGGTGGCGAGTTTCAGAACAATGGGGTCCAAGGCGTTGCGCCGGGCGCGGCGCGCAAAGAAGAAAGAAGCGGCGCAGTGTGCCATAGCGCTTCCTCCTGAACTCAACGCTCACATCGCGCTACGATTGCGCGATGAGCCACGATCACGCCGCGCACGACGACCACCCCGAGCACAGCGAACTGGGTGAGATGGAGTTGCGCGTTCGCGCGCTCGAGACCGTGCTCGGCCAGAAGGGCTACGTCGACCCACCCGCGCTCGACGCACTGATCGACACCTACCAGACGCGCATCGGCCCGCGCAACGGCGCACGCGTCGTCGCGCGCGCCTGGGTCGACGCCGACTTTCATGCCTGGCTGATGCGCGACGCGAGTGCCGCGATCGCGGCGATGGGTTACAGCGGGCGCCAGGGTGAACACATGGTGGCGGTGCAGAACACGCCGGAGAACCACCACATGGTCGTCTGCACGCTGTGCAGCTGCTACCCCTGGCCGGTTCTGGGCCTGCCACCCACCTGGTACAAGAGCGCGCCGTACCGCTCGCGTGCGGTGCGCGAGCCGCGTGCCGTGCTCGCCGAGTTCGGCGTCACGCTGCCGCAGACCACGCAAATTCGCGTCTGGGATTCGACTGCCGAAGTGCGCTACCTCGTGATTCCGCAGCGCCCGGCAGGCACCGAAGGAATGAGCGAAGCCGAACTTGCCGAACTCGTGACACGCGATTCGATGATAGGTGCCGGCTTGGCGCGTCAGCCATGAGCTATACGACGCACGCCGATCTTGGCGGCCAGCGTGGCCACGGCGCCGTCGTGCCCGAGCCCGAAGGCGAGCTGTGGCACGCGCCCTGGGAGCCGCGCGTGATGGCGCTCACCGTCGCGATGGGCGCGACGGGCTCGTGGAACATCGACATCAGCCGCAGCGCGCGCGAAACCCTGCCCGCCTATCCCCGGCTCAGCTACTACGAGATCTGGTTTGAAGGGCTGCAAAGGCTGCTGATCGCGCGCCGATTGGTGCGTCGCGCCGAACTGAAGAGCGGGCGCAGCCTGGACCCACCCTTGCCGCTCGCGCGGGTCCTGCGCGCTGCCGAGGTTGACGCCGCGTTGGCGCGCGGCTCGCCCACGCTTCGAAGCGCTGCGGCAGCGGCGAAATTCGAGATCGGAAGTCGGGTGCGAACCTTGGATCACAAGGCAAAGCACCACACCCGCCTGCCAGGTTACGTGCGCGGCAAGGTCGGCACGGTTGAGCAGGTTCTCGGCGTGCACATCTTTGCCGACACGCACGCGCATGGCCTGGGAGAGCAGCCGCAATGGCTTTACAGCGTGGCCTTTGAGGCCGCCGAGTTGTGGCCCGACGAACCTGCCGCAACGCACCGGGTTTCGGTCGACGCGTGGGAGCCGTATCTGCAAGCTTGCGAGGACAAGGCGTGACCCTGACTCCCCTGCCCGGCCAACCCTGCGACGGCGCCGCACCGGTGTTCGCCGAGCCCTGGCAGGCGAAGGGCTTTGCCCTGGTTTTGGCGTTGCACGAACGCGGCCTGTTCACCTGGGCCGAATGGGCCAAAGCGCTCGCCGAGCAAATTGCTGCGGCCCAGTCGCGAGGCGACGCCGACCTCGGCGACACCTACTACCGGCATTGGGTCGCCGCACTCGAGGCGATCGTCGCCGCGAAGGGCGCGAGCTCGAGCAGCGAACTGGAACGCTATCGCGACGCGTGGGATCACGCCGCGGACCGCACGCCCCACGGCGCGCCGATCGAACTGACCGACGCCGACTTCGAAGTGCTCGATTCGAAGTAGCCGAGCACGCCGCGCCCGGCAGCGGCGCCGGTGGCAAAACACGCGCTCAGCAGATAGCCCCCAGTGGGCGCCTCCCAGTCGAGCATCTCTCCGGCGAAGAACAAGCCCGGCAGCGCGCGCGACATCAGCTGCTCGCTCAAACATTCGAAGCGCACGCCTCCGGCGGTGCTGATCGCCTCGGCGACGGGACGCGGCGCGATGAGCGTCAGCGGCAAGGCCTTGATCGCCGCAGCCAGCGCTGCCGCATCCTTGAAGGTGTCGCGGGGCAACAGTTCGTGCAACAGCGCGGCTTTCACGCCGCTCAGGCGCAAACGACTCTTCAAGTGCGTCGCCAACGAGCGCGAACCGCGCGCGCGCTCCAGCTCGGCGCGCACCGATTCGAGGTCGCGGTCGGCGAGCAAGTCCAGGTGCGCAACCGCCCGACCCTGCGCAGCAATCAGCGTGCGCAGCGCCGCCGAAGCCGCGTAGACCAGGCTGCCTTCCACTCCGCCTTGGGTGATGACGAATTCGCCGCGCTGGAGAAAGAGCGAAGCGTCGCCGCACCGCACCGACAGCGCCACTGTCTTCAGCGCATGACCGGCAAAGCGGCTGCTGAAGAATTCGCTCCATCCGGGAAGCAGTGTCTCGCCCTCGCCCACCCGTGCGACGTCGAAGCCGCAGTTCGACGCTTGCAGCGGCGCCACATCAGCGCCCAGGCGAGGCAGCCAACTGGCCCAGGCGCCGTCAGCACCCAGCTGCGGCCAGCTCGCACCGCCCATGGCCAGCACGACGGCGGCAGCGCGCGCTTGTCTGGGCCCGCCAGGAGAACTGAATTGCAGCGACACCTCGCCGTCTTCCCCCGCGGCAACAGCAGTGCAGCGCTGGCGCATGTGAAAGCGCACGCCCATTGTGCGCAGCCGCTGCACCCAGGCGCGCAGCAGGGGCGCGGCTTTCATGTCGGCGGGGAACACGCGTCCCGAACTGCCGACGAAAGTGGCAATCCCCAGACCCTGCGCCCATTCGCGCAGCGCCGCGGGGGGAAGCGCTTGCAGCAACGGTTCCAGCACTTTGCGGCGCGCGCCGAACCGAGCCGCAAACTGCGCCAGGGGTTCGCTGTGCGTCAAGTTCAAGCCGCCCTTGCCTGCCAGCAGGAACTTGCGCCCGACCGTTGGCATGGCGTCGAAAACATCGACCTGCACGCCCGCGTGGGCCAGAACTTCGGTAGCCATCAATCCCGCCGGCCCGCCCCCCACGATGGCGACCTGCATGGCAGGAGTTTCGATTGGGACGTCGAGGAGGTCGGCCATCGGTGCAACGTGAACGCGCAGCAGTGTGACACGCGCGTAAGATTTCGCTACGTCGCTGCGACCGAATGAGTCGAATCGACACAAAGGCATGGCATGTCGGATGCAACGAATGGCTCGAAGCTCATCGGCGCCAGCTCAGTGCTGGCGATCGCCTTGCTGACGCTTGGTGTCGCTCCCGCGTCAGGCGCAGCAGCAACGCAGCAACGGCGCGCGCTTCAGCTATACGCCGCAAGTCGTGATCGACGGCGTCGATCGGCCTCGCTGGCAAGTATTCGACTCTTCCCTGTTTCCACGCAAGCGCGATCCGGCGAACGTCGACATCCAAATGGCCCGCGAGGGCGCGTGGGTCAAGGCCACGGTGCAGCCAGGCCCTGGCGCGCCGGCGCGAATTGCCGCGTATTGGTCGATCACGGAGAACGGGCACGTCACATCGGTCAAAGCGGGCGAAAACCAAGGCGCGGCACTGAATCACGACTTCGTCGTTCGCCGCTTCGTCCCCGTCGCCGCGTGGAACGCCACCGACCTCGCGGCCATGTCACTGCGCCTGGACCTTGACCCTCCCGGCGCGCACCCGCGCTTTGTGAACCTGGTCGTCGTCGACGAGGCGACGCAAAAACCGCTGCAGGCGCTCAAACTCGGATGCTGAATCGAGTCAAGCCGGCGGCGGCGCCGGCGCTGCCGCCGGCGGCCAGACCACTTCGAACCACTCCAGAACGAGTTCGATCTGCTCGTGCACCTCGAAGCCCTCGCGCTCGCCCCGCTCGGCGAAGTCCTGGCGGTGCGCGGTGAGCCACCAGCGCAGCGTCAAGTCGCCTTCGCCCGCGTCGAAGGCGAACTCGTCGTCGATCTGGTTGAAATGGCGCAGCTCGACGTGCGTCGTGCGCACGATGGCGCGTGGCGTTCCTGCACCGTCGAGCACGACGAGGTGGTCACCAATCTGCGGCAAAGGATCGAGTTCTTTCTCGAAGTCCCGCTTGAGCGTTGCGTGGGCGCGCTTGATGCCTTTCGCGACGAGGTCGGCGTGCTCATCGGCGACGCCTCGCGTTTCACCCAGCGCGGCGGCGGCGAAGCCCGGGACTTTGACCTTGCACGCGCGTTGGTAGTCGAGCCAGAACGGCTCGATCTCGGCGGCACGCCCAGGCGCGGGAGACGAACTCACTGCGCGATCAGCCCAGGGCGCGCAGCGCAGCGCGAAGCTCGGCACCGAGTTCCGGTTTGCCGGCAAAGGGGTCGGTGGGGTTGCGAATTTGCACGATGTCTTCGAAACGCGTCTGGACCGTCGCCAGCGCCTTGGGGTGGCTGTAGATGTAGAAGCGGTTCGCGCGCATCGCGTCGAAAACGAACTGCGCGACCATCGCCGCGCTGACTTTGCCGCTGCCCACCGCTTTTTCCGTCATCGCCTGGCCAATCAACTGGCTGCGCGTGGGGCCTACGCCAACGTCTTTCATCTCATTGGGTCGATTCCGGCTGCTCTGGTTGATCGCGGTGGGAACGAAGAATGGGCACAACACCGAGGCGCTGACCTGCTCGCTCACCAGGCGCAGGTCCTGGTACAAGGTTTCCGTCAAGGAGACGACGGCGTGTTTGGAGACGTTGTAGACGCCCATGTTGGGTGGATTCAGCAAACCCGCCATCGACGCCGTGTTGACGATGTGGCCCTCGTAAGCCGGGTCGGCGCGCGCCGCGTCCAACATCATCGGCGTGAAGCAACGCACGCCGTGCACGACGCCCATCACGTTCACGCCGAGCACCCACTCCCAGTCTTTCAGCGTGTTCTCCCAGATCAGGCCACCTGAGCCGACGCCGGCGTTGTTGAAGACGAAGTGCGGTACGCCGAAGCGTGCCTTGGCGGCAGTAGCCAGGGCCTGCACTTCGTCGGCCTTGGACACATCGAGCCGAAACGGCAGGACTTGCGCACCGAGTGCGGAAATTTCGGCGGCGGCTTTGTCGAGCGCGTCTTGCTGCACGTCGGCCAGTACGACGTTCATTCCTTCACGCGCGGCGATGCGCGAAGTTTCCAGGCCAAAGCCCGAGCCTGCGCCGGTGATGACCGCCGTGCGGCCTTTGAAACTCTTCATGCCACTGTCTCCTGTTGTCGTGTCGTGCGGGGAAGCGATAGTGTGGACCGCGTGGCGTGGGTCACTGCGGCATGGCGCGGGCGAGCAGCGCGTCGAAGTCGACGCTCGACGGCAGCGTGCCGAAAGCGTGGCCCCAATCGGCGCTCAGGCGGGTGCGGCAGAAGGCGTCGAAGACGTGGCTCGGTGCGTGCTGGCAGAGCAACGCCGCTTGCACGGCGAGCGCAATGTCTTGCGCCAGGCGGCGTGCTTCAATTTCGTCTTGTGCGTCGTCAACGCGCGCGAAAAGATGGGTGGCGAATTTGTCGAGCGCTGCGTGAGCGCTGCGCGCCGGCGCGAGTTCGGCGTGAAGTGCAGCGGCGGTGTCGCCATTGCCGCCCTTGCCGCGCAGTGCGCGCAGCAAGTCAATTGCCATGATGTTGCCCGCGCCTTCCCAGATCGAGTTGAGCGGCATTTCGCGATAGACACGCGCCATCACGCCTTCGCCCGCTTCTTCCACGTAGCCGTTGCCGCCCAGGCATTCCATCGCCTCTTGCGCGAAGTGGCTGCCGCGCTTGCAAATCCAGAATTTCGCCACCGGTGTGAGCAGGCGCCGCATCGCCTGTTCGTGTTCCGTGTCGCTGCCGAAGGCGCGTGCCAGGCGCAGGCTGAGTGCCGTTGCGGCTTCGCTTTCCAGCGCCAGATCGGCGAGCACGTTGCGCATCAGCGGTTGCTCGATCAAGGCCTTGCCGAAGGCGCGGCGCTGCGCCGTGTGGTGCAGCGCCAGCGCCAGCGCCTGACGCATCAGACCGCTCGTTCCCAGCGCACAGTCCAGGCGCGTGCGTGTTCCCATCTCGAGGATCTGCGGCACGCCACGCCCCTCCTCGCCGACAAGCCAGGCGTGCGCGCCGTCGAATTCGACTTCGGAGCTCGCGTTCGCGTGGTTGCCGAGTTTGTCTTTGAGGCGCTGAATGAACACGCCGTTGCGTAAGCCCGCGCTTGTGTCACCGGGCAAGATCCGCGGCAGGAAGAAGCAACTCAAGCCCGCGCCCGTCTGCGCGAGCACGAGAAAAGCGTCGCACATCGGCGCCGACATGAACCACTTGTGGCCGACCAGCCGGTAACGCGCGCCCCAGGGCGTTTGTTCTTCGAACGTCGCCTGCGTCGTGTTCGCGCGAACGTCGGAGCCGCCTTGTTTTTCCGTCATCCCCATGCCCATCGTCACGCCGGCCTTTTGCGCGAAGGGCAGCAGGCGCGGGTCGTACGCCGTGCTCGCGAGTTTGGGCAGCCACGCGGCGTGGATCGCGGCGTTCGCGCGCAGCGCCGGCGTCACGGCGTAAGTCATCGAGATCGGGCACAACACCGAGGGCTCGAGTTCGGTGAACAACATGAACGCCGCGGCGCGTTGCACATGCGCCTGCGGCCCGAGCGTCCACGGCGTGCCGTGCAGGCCTGCGCCAGTGGCCTGCGCCATCAGCGCGTGGTAGCTCGGGTGGAACTCGACTTCATCGAGGCGCCTGCCAAAACGGTCGTGGCTGTGCAGCTGCGGCTTGTGCTGGTTTGCCAGGCGCGCGTGCAACTGCATGTCGGGTTCGCCGAGTTTGGCGCCGAGGCTCAGCAGCGGCGCGGTGTCCAGGCCCGGTGCGTTGAACCCGAGGGCGTCGCGCAACGCCCGGTTCGTCGCGAACAGGTTGTGCCCGGCCAGCGGCACGGCCTGGTTCGTCACTTCGTGGGTGCTTGGCATATGGCCCCCTTCGCCGCGAGGCGGCTTAAATCAGCTTGACCAATTGTTTGCCGAAGTTGCGCCCCTCCAGCAGGCCCAGAAACGCTTGCGGCGCCGCTTCGATGCCCTGCGCCACCGTCTCGCGGTATTTGAGTTTGCGGCTCGCGACGAGGCTGCCGAGTTCTTGCAGCGCCTCGGGCCAGTCTTCCATGTGCTCGCTGACGATGAAACCTTCGACGCGCAGGCGCGACTGGAGAATGAGTTGAGGTTGCGTGAGCGGAATCGGCACGCCGTTGTAGCCGCTGATCATTCCGCATACGGCGATGCGGCCGAAGGCGTTCATGCGCGGCAAGACGGCGTCGAGCACGCGCCCGCCGACGTTTTCGAAGTAGCCGTCCACGCCCTCGGGTGTGGCTTCCTTGAGCGCCTGGTACAGCGCCTTCGAATCGGCGTGCGCCTTGTAATCGATGCACGCGTCAAAGCCGAGTTCGTCGACGACGTAGCGGCACTTGTCGGCGCCGCCGGCAATGCCCACGGCACGGCAACCGCGAACCTTGGCGAGTTGCCCCACGGCGCTACCCACCGCACCGCTGGCGGCGCTCACGACGACGGTTGCGCCCACCTTGGGCGCACAAATGCGCGTCAGCCCGTACCACGCCGTGACGCCGGGCATGCCCACCGCGCCGAGGTAAGCCGACAAGGGGATGCGCTGCGCGTCGACCTTGCGCAGCATGCCGCTTTGAGTGGCGTCGATCACGCTGTATTCCTGCCAGCCGCCCATGCCGACGACGTTGTCGCCGACCTTGAACTTGGAGTGGCGCGACGCAGTCACTTCACCGACCGTGCCGCCGACCATCACCTCGTTCAGCGCTTGCGGCTGGGCGTAGCTTTTCGTCTCGTTCATGCGGCCGCGCATGTACGGGTCGAGCGACAGGTAGTGGTGGCGCACGAGCAGCTGCCCGTCCTGAAGCTCGGGCACGGGGACTTCGCGCAGCCGGAAGTTCGACGCCGATGGGGCGCCCTCGGGGCGCGACGCCAGCACAAATTGTTTGTTGATGAGGCTCATGGTGTGGACCTTTCTTCTGTTCAATCCGACCCGTCGATCGGCGTGGTGGCTCGGCTCCCGACGGGAACGGCCCGCAGGAGTTTGAAAGTTCCCGTGGCGTGCGCCACGAGTCTGTTGTCGGCGTCGAACAGCGACGCTTCGCAGAACGACAGCGTCTGCGTTTGCGTCAGCACCTTGCCGCGCGCGTAGAGACGGCCGATGCCCGGGCGCATGAAAGTCGTCTTCATCTCGACGGTAACCACGCCTCGCGCCTGCACCGCTTCACCGCTGCGCGGGCTGCGCGCGGCGTGCGCCATCGCCACGTCGAGCAGCGTCATGACGACGCCGCCGTGCGCCATCTTCAGGCCGTTCATGTGCTCGTCACGTGGCGTCAGCGCGAGTTCCGCCTCGCCGTCTGCGAAGCGCAAAAGCTCCAGGCCCAGCGCTTCGACGAAGGGGATCTTGTTCTTGAACGGTAGGCTCATCGCGCGCTCGCTCAAGCGCCTCCGTGTACGGCGCTGACGCCACCGTCCACCGCGAGGATCTGCCCCGTGATGTGCTTGCCCGCGGCGCTGGCGAAGAGCAAAGCGGCGCCTTTCAAGTCGTCGTCATCGCCCACCCGGTTCAGTGGTGCGCTTTTGGCGAGCGCCGCCTCGCCCACTTTCTGGAACGTGCCACGCGTCATCTTGCTCAGGAACATTCCCGGCGCGAGCGCATTCACAGTGATGCCGTAGCGCCCCCACTCGCCGGCGAGCGAGCGCGTGAAGTTGACGACGGCTCCCTTGCTCGTCCCGTAGGCGATGAAGGCGATGTCGGCCGAACCCGACAGCCCGGCGATCGACGCGATATTGATGATGCGCCCGCTGCGCCGCGGAATCATGCTGCGCTTACCGATCTGCTGGCTCATGAGGAAGATGCTGCGGATGTTCAGGTCCATGACCTTGTCCCACGCGTCCAGCGGGTAGTCCTCGCACGGCGCGCCCCAGGTGGCGCCGGCGTTGTTGACGAGGATGTCGACCTGGCCCAAACGCTGCATCGTCTCGCTGGCGGTACGCTCCACCTCGGCGGGCTGGATCAGATCGGCAGCGATCCAGCGCGTGTCGATGCCTTGCGCCTGCAGGTGCGCCGACGCTTCTTCGAGGTCCCCTGCCTTGCGCGACACGAGCATGATTTTGGCGCCGGCTTGCCCTAGCGACTCGGCAATCTGCAGCCCCAGGCCGCGCGAGCCTCCCGTGACGAGTGCGGTCTTGCCCGTCAGATCGAACAACGCTTTGATGTCGGTACTCATTTCAGGCTCCTAAGGTGGGTTCTTCATTGTCGAGCGGATCCAGATGAGGACGACGCCGGCGGCGATCGCCGCGCCGCTGCACGCGACGAGCACCCAGCCGAGCGTGGTCTCGGTGCGCAGCACCGTCAAGCCCACCGCCATGACGAGCATGCCGCCAAAAATCAATCCCCAGGTCCACGCAGCGATTCGCCCAGAGGACATATTCAGAACCCGTCGACGTTCATGGTTCGGCACGTGTCATCGCGGCTTTGCACCACGCCCAGCCAGGCCTCGATGCGCGGCAGTTCATAGCGATAGAAGTAGCGACAGGCGCTGAGCTGACCACGAAGCGCCACCGCGTCGGCGCGCTCGCCGCGCAGATGCTGCTGCGCGCACAGCGCAACCTCGAGCCACATCCAGGCGATCACGACGTGTCCGAAGGCTTGCAAATACGGCGTCGCGTTCGCCAGCGCTTCCTCGGGTTGGCCTGTCGCCCACGCGGCACGCGTGGCGACGCCGATGCGCTGGATCGCTGCGCCCAGCGCCGCACCGTACTCGGACAAGTCTGCGTCATCGACGGCTTGCGCCAGTGTGGCGTGGATGCGCTCGGTGAGCAGCGTCAGTGCCCGCCCCTCGTGCATCACGACTTTGCGGCCGAGCAGGTCCAAGGCCTGGATGCCGTGCGTGCCTTCATGGATCATGTTCAGGCGGTTGTCGCGCCAGTACTGTTCGACGGGGAAGTCGCGCGTGTAGCCATAACCGCCGTGCACCTGAATCGCCAGGCTGTTCGCCTCGAGGCACCATTCGCTGGGCCAGCTCTTTGCGATCGGCGTCAGCAGTTCGAGCAAGGTGCCGGCCTGCGCGGCGGCGTCGGGTTCGCCGGTGTGCAACTCGTCGACAAGGCGTGCGCAATAGAGCTCGAGCGCGAGCGCGCCTTCGCAATAGCTCTTCTGCGCGAGCAGCATGCGCTTCACGTCGGCGTGTTCGATGATGGGCACTTGCGGCTGCGTCGGGTCCTTGCCGCCCGCCGCTATAGGCCGGCCCTGCAGCCGGGTCTTCGCGTACTCGAGACTCGCTTCGTAGCCTGCAAAGCCGAGCATGGTTGCGCCCAGGCCGACGCCGATTCGCGCCTCGTTCATCATGTGGAACATGCAGCGCAGGCCTTCCCCGGGTTTGCCCACCAGGTACCCCAGCGCGCCGGGCGCGCCGCGCACCGGATGTTTGCCTTCGCCGAAATTCAGCAGCGTGTTCGGGATGCCGCGGTAGCCGAGTTTGTGGTTCAGGCCGGCCAGCGCGACGTCGTTGCGCTCTCCCGTGAGTTGGCCGCCCGCGTCGACAAGCAGCTTGGGAACGATGAACAACGAGATGCCGCGCGTGCCGGCAGTCAGCTTGCCCTGCGCGTCAGGAATTTTCGCCAGCACGAGATGGATGATGTTTTCGGCGAGTTGATGTTCGCCGTTGGAGATCCACATCTTGTTGCCGCGCAGGCGGTAGCGTGGGCCCAGCAACTCGGCTTCGAAGTCGGCGCCGTCGGGGATGGCGCGCGTCGTGATGTCGGACAGGCTCGATCCCGCCTGCGGCTCGCTCAGGCACATCGTTCCCGCAAAGCGACCGGAAAATTCGGATTGAGCGAACACGTCTTTCTGCAGCGGCGTGCCGTGCGCCATCAACAGGTTCGCGTTGCCGCTCGTCAACAGGCTGCCGCCGCCGATGCCGATGCCGGCTTTGGAGAAAAAGCTGTTCGCCGTCATCTCGACGACGCAGGGCAATTGCATTCCGCCCAGCGCGTAGTCCTGCGCCGCGGCGAGCATTCCGGTGGCTGCATACGCCTGTGCCGCCGCGTGGCTGGCCTGCGGCAAGTGCACCTTGGTGCCATCGAAGCTCGGCTCTTGCGTGTCGACGAGCCGATTGAAAGGCGCAAACTTCTCGGCGGCGAGTTTTTCGCACATGTCGAGCACGGCGCAGAAGGTCTCGCGCGAATGGTCGGCAAAGCGCGGGCGCGAGTTCAGCGACTCGACGCGCAGCCAGTCGAAAAGCAAAAACTCGGCGACGCGGCGAAAGCTCATTGGTGCACCCTCGCGCTTCGCGCGGTCCCGCCGTGCGGGACGGAGCGCCCCCTTCGGAACGGCCGGGCGTGGGCGCTCATGAAAGCTCAAAATGCGACAGCGCGCTGCCGGCGATCGCCGCGCCCCACTCCGGAACGAAGTGGCCCGCCGCAGCAACTTCCAGCGCTGCCGGGCAGCCGCGGATCACGCGTTGCAGCGATCGCATGGGTTCCGCGCCGAGCACCGGGTCTTGCATGCCGATGGCCATGAAACTTTCGCCGCTCCAGGTGTCGCGCCAGTAGCTCAGTGCCTCCCGGCTGAGCGCAGCGCCCGGGGCGTCTTCGCCGTCGGGCACGAGGTTCGGAAATGCGCGCAGTGCCGCCTTGAACTCGGGCGTTGGAAATGGCGCGTCGTAGGCGGCGACCTCTTGCGCAGTCAGCTGCGGTTTGCCGCGTTGAATCAAGCGGCCCACTGGCAAATCGGCTTGGGCGTTGGAGTAGGCGCGCCACTGGCGAAACCCTTCCGTCACTTGCCCCGTTCCCAACCCTGTATTCATGACGAGCAATCGAGAAAAACGCTGCGGCATCGCCATCGGCAGCGTCAGGCCCAGGATTCCACCCCAGTCCTGGCAAACAAGCATGACGTGGCGCAAATCCAGCCGTTCAACAAAGCGCAGCAATATCTCGCGGTGCCGATCGAAGCTGTGCCACGCTGCGTCAGCCGGCTTGTCGGAGCGGCCAAAACCGATCAGATCGGGCGCGACCACGCGCACGCCGGCGCGCGTGAACACCGGCAGCATGTGCCGGTACAAGTAACTCCACGAGGGGTTGCCGTGCAGGCACAGCGCCGTGACGGTGGCGTTCGGCGGGCCTTCGTCGACATAGTGAATCCGCACGCCCTCGAAGCCGGGCAAGTCATCGGCCCAGCGCGGTGCATAAGGAAAGTCCGGCAGGCCGACAAAACGCTCGTCGGGCGTGCGCAGCAGCTGCATCGGCGGTGGCCGCGTCAAAGCACTTCGAATACGCCCGCTGCACCCATGCCGCCACCGACGCACATCGTTACGACGACACGCTTCGCGCCGCGCCGCTTGCCTTCGATGAGGGCGTGGCCCGTCAGGCGTTGCCCGCTCACGCCGTAGGGGTGGCCCACGGCGATCGCGCCGCCGTTGACGTTGAGTTTGTCCATCGGAATTCCGAGCTTGTCGGCGCAATAGAGCACCTGCACCGCGAAGGCTTCGTTGAGTTCCCACAAGTCGATGTCGGCGACGCTGAGCCCCAAACGCTTGAGCACCTTGGGGATGGCAAATACGGGGCCGATTCCCATCTCGTCGGGCTCGCATCCGGCAACCGCAAAACCGAGGAATCGACCGAGGGGCTTCAGACCCTTCTTTGCCGCAACCGCTTCGCTCATGACGACGCAGGCACCTGCGCCGTCGCTGAACTGGCTCGCGTTGCCGGCAGCGATCACGCCGCCCGGAACCGCGGGTTTGATCCCGGCCAGACTCGCCGCAGTCGTTCCCGGGCGCAGCCCTTCGTCGACCGCGACCGTGACTTCCTTGCTGCGCAGACCGAGCGTCGCGTCGGCAATTCCTGCCGTTACCGTGATGGCAACGATCTCGTCCTTGAACTTGCCGGCCTCCTGCGCGGCGCACGCCTTTTGCTGGCTTGCCGCTCCGTATTCGTCCATGCGCTGGCGGCCGATCTTGTAGCGCTTGGCGACCTGTTCCGCGGTCTGCATCATGTTCCAGTAAATCTCGGGCTTCTGCTCACGCAGCGCGGCATCCACCATCATGTGTTTGTTCATCTCGTTTTGCACGCACGAGATGCTCTCCACGCCGCCGGCGACGAAGATGTCGCCCTCACCGGCGATGATGCGCTGCGCCGCCAACGCAATCGTCTGCAGGCCGCTCGAACAAAACCGGTTCACGGTGACGCCGCTTGTCGTGATGGGCAAGCCGGCGCGCAATGCGGCCTGGCGTGCGATGTTCATTCCGGTGGCGCCCTCGGGATTGGCGCAGCCCATCATGACGTCGTCGACCTCAGCGCCTTCGATGCCGGCGCGTTGGACCGCGGCCTTGATGGCATGGCCGGCCAAGGTGGCGCCGTGGGTCATGTTGAAAGCGCCCTTCCAGCTCTTGGCCAGGGGCGTGCGTGCGGTAGAGACGATGACGGCTTGGGTCATGAGGGTTCCTTGACGTGCGAAGAGTGGGGTTCAGGTGAAGCTCTTGCCTTCGGCAGCGAGCTTGGCGAGCAAGGGCGCGGGCTGCCAGAAAGCGCCGTCGTCGAGCGGGTTTTGCGCAAAGCGCTTCATTGTCGTGACGACGTTGTACAGGCCCATCGTGTCGGCGTAGCACATGGGGCCGCCGCGGTGCGCCGGGAAACCGTAGCCGGTGAGGTAGATGATGTCGATGTCCGACGCGCGCAGGGCAATCCCTTCTTCGACGATCTTCGCGCCTTCGTTGACGAGCGCGAAAACCAGCCGATAGACGATTTCTTCATCGCTGATCTTGCGCGCGACGTAGCCGATGGCGGCGCGGTGCTTGTCGAGCATTTCGACAACAACGGGCGAAGGAATCGCGTCGCGTTTGCCCGGTTTGTAGTCGTACCAGCCGGCCCCCGTCTTCTGGCCGAAGCGGCCCAACTCGCACAGCAGGTCCGCTGATCTGCTGTAGCGCACGTTGGGCTTTTCGACGTAGCGGCGTTTGCGAATCGCCCAGCCGATGTCGTTGCCCGCCAGGTCGCCCATGCGGAACGGCCCCATCGCGAAGCCGAATCGCTCCGCCGCCTGGTCGACCTGGGCGGGCGTACAGCCTTCGTCGAGCAAGAAGCCGGCCTGACGGCTGTACTGCTCGATCATGCGATTGCCGATGAAGCCATCGCACACGCCCGAGACGACGCAGGTCTTGTTGATCTTCTTGCCCAGCGCCATCACGGTGGCGAGAACGTCTTTGGCGGTCTTCGCGCCGCGCACCACTTCGAGCAGGCGCATCACGTTGGCGGGGCTGAAGAAGTGCATGCCGATCACGTCTTGCGGGCGTTTCGTGAACGCGGCAATCTTGTTCAAATCGAGCGTCGACGTGTTGCTCGCGAGGATTGCGCCGGGTTTCATCACTTCGTCGAGCTTGCGAAACACGGCTTCCTTGACGCCCATCTCTTCGAAGACGGCTTCGATCACGAGGTCCGCGTCTTTCAGGTCGGCGTAGTTCAGCGTCGTGCTCAGCAGCGAGATGCGTTTGTCGAGTTTGTCGAGCGAGAGTTTGCCCTTCGTCACCTGCGCTTCGTAATTCTTGCGCACGACGCCCATGCCTTTGTCGAGAGCCGCCTGACTCATTTCCAGAACGACCACGGGAATTCCGGCGTTCAGGAAGTTCATCGTGATGCCCCCGCCCATCGTGCCGGCGCCGATGACGGCGACTTTGGCGATTGCACGAAGCGGCGTGTCCGCGGGGATGTCGGGGATCTTGTTGGTCGCGCGTTCGGCCATGAAGGTGTGGCGCAAGGCCTTCGACTCGGGCGTGAACATCAAGGCAGTGAACAGTTCGCGCTCGTAGCGCACGCCTTCGTCGAAGCGCTTCGTCACCGACGCAGCGACGGCGTCGACGCATTTCAGCGGCGCGGGGAAGTTGCGCGACATGCCGCCTACGGTGTTGCGGGCGAACTGGAAGTACGCGTCGGCATTCGGGTGCTCGGCGCGCAGATTGCGCACCAGCGGCAGCGGCCGCTTGTCGGACACTTCCGCGGCAAATGCGACGGCACCCTCGAGCAGGTCGCCTTCGATGATGCGATCGAAGAGTTTCTGGCCGGGAATCTTCGCGAGCACTTCGCTCTTCACCGGCGTGCCGGTGGCGATCATGTTCAGCGCGTTTTCCACGCCCAGCACGCGCGGCAGCCGTTGCGTGCCACCGGCGCCCGGGATCAGGCCGATCTTCACTTCCGGCAGCGCGATTTGTGCGCCAGCGGTCGCGACGCGGTAGTTGCAACCCAACGCCAGCTCGAGACCACCGCCCATGCACACGCTGTGCACTGCGGCAATCGTCGGTTTGCTGCTCGCCTCCAATGCGGCGATCAAGGTCGACAGGTTCGGCTCGGCAAGCGCTTTGGGCGAACCAAATTCATTGATGTCGGCGCCGCCGGAGAAGGCCTTGCCGGCCCCGGTGATGACGATCGCCTTGATCGCGGAATCGGCTTGCGCGTCGGCAAGGCCCTTCGCAATGCCGACGCGCGTCGCGTAGCCCAGGCCGTTCACGGGCGGGTTGTTGAGCGTGATCACGGCAAGGTTGCCACGCGTCTCGAAACTGGATGTCATCGTGAGTCCTTCATTTTTCAATGTGCGACCCTGTGATCGCTCAAGCGATTCTAGGAGCCGGTGGCTCAGGCCCGACGATTTGCACCGGCACCCCGAGGTTTACCCCTACGCGGCGCCCTCGATTCATCGGTCGCTACACTGCCGCGAAATGAGCGCCGCACTCCTTGCTTCAGCATCTGCGCAAACCCGGGTCGAAGCGGGTGCTGCGCCCTTCGAATGGTCGAATCGATTCGCTGCCCTCGGCAAAGAATTCTTCACCGAACTCCAGCCCGTGCCATTGCCCCAGCCGGCCTGGGTCGCGACAAGCCGCGACTGCGCGCAGCTGCTGGGGTGGCCTGACGACTGGACGCAGCGCCATGACTTGCAGGCGCTGCAGGTGTTCAGCGGCAATGCGCTGTGGCCCGGCATGCAGCCGCTGGCCAGCGTCTACAGCGGCCACCAGTTTGGCATCTGGGCCGGGCAACTGGGCGACGGGCGGGCGTTGTGGCTCGGCGAATTGAACACGCCAGCCGGGCCGATGGAATTGCAGCTCAAGGGCGCCGGCCTCACGCCGTATTCGCGAATGGGCGACGGCCGCGCGGTGCTGCGCTCGTCGATCCGCGAGTTCCTCTGTTCCGAGGCGATGTTCGGCCTGGGGATCCCGACGACGCGCGCGCTGTGCGTGACCGGCTCACCGCTGCCGGTGCGCCGCGAGGAGGTCGAGACCGCCGCGGTGGTGGCGCGGGTCGCGCCGAGCTTTGTTCGCTTTGGCCACTTCGAACACTTCGCGAGCACGGATCAACCGGAAGCACTGCGCCGACTCGCTGACTTCGTGATCGACACCTGCTACCCGGCGTGTCGCGACACGACCCAGCCTTACGCCGCCTTCCTCGAAGCGGTGACGCGGCGCACGGCGCTGATGGTCGCCGATTGGCAGGCAGTGGGCTTCTGCCACGGCGTGATGAACACCGACAACATGTCGATCTTGGGCTTGACGATCGACTACGGGCCGTTCGGTTTTCTCGACGGCTTCGACCCGAGCCACATCTGCAACCACAGCGACCATCAGGGGCGTTACGCGTACGCGCGCCAGCCGAGCGTCGCCTTGTGGAACTTGCACGCGCTGGCGCAGGCGCTGTTGCCGCTGATCGGCGAGCCCGACGCCGCGTTGGCAGCAATTGAACCGTATCGCGCCGTGTTTTCACAGGCCATGGTCGCGCGGCTTTCGGCCAAACTGGGCCTCGCGACGGCGCAGGAGTCCGACCCCGCGCTGATCGACGACTTGATGACGCTGATGGCCAAGGAGCAAAGCGATTTCACGTTCACGTTTCGTCAACTCGCCCACTTCGGCAGCGATGCCTCGGCCACCAACGACGCCCTGCGCGACAGCTTCGTCGACCGCCCGGCGTTCGACGCCTGGGCACAGCGCTATGCGCAGCGCTTGCGCAGCGAGGCGAGCGACGACGCGCAGCGCGCGCTTCGCATGAACCGCGTCAACCCGAACATCGTCTTGCGCAACCATCTGGCCGAGACCGCGATTGCACAGGCGCGCAGCGGCGACTTCGCGGAAGTCCAGCGCCTGCATGACGCGTTGCGCAGGCCGTTCGACGCGTCGCCTGAATTTTCCCAGTACGCCGCGCTTCCGCCCGAGTGGGCGCGCGGCATTGAAGTGTCTTGTTCATCATGAAATTGCTGTTCGACTTCCTGCCCATCGTGCTGTTCTTCAGCATGTACAAGTACGCCGACAGCCACAAGGAATGGGCCGCAAGATTCGCCACCGAACACTTCGGCGTGCTCGTCTCGGGCGGCGTGGTGGGCGTGAGCGAAGCGCCGGTGCTGCTCGCGACCATCGTCGTCATCGTCGCTACGCTGCTGCAGGTCAGCATCCTGAAAGCGCTGCGGCGCAAGGTGGACGTGATGCTGTGGGTGAGCCTGGGCCTTGTGGTGGTCCTGGGCGGAGCGACGATCTGGTTTCACAGCAAGATCTTCATCATGTGGAAGCCCAGCGTGCTCTATTGGTTCATGGGTCTGGCGTTCTGGGTCTCCCAGGCCTTCTTCGGTCGCAACCTTTTGCAGGTGCTGATGGGCGCGCAGCTCGAGCTTCCCGCGCCCGTGTGGCGGCGCCTGAGCCTGGCCTGGACAGGCTTCTTCGCCTTGATGGGCGTGCTCAATCTGTACGTGGCCTACAACTTCTCGGAAGCCGCGTGGGTCAACTTCAAACTGTTCGGCGGGATCGGGCTGATGCTGGTCTTCACGCTGGCGCAGGGCGTCTACATCAGCCGGCATCTCGCGCCGCAAGCTCCTGAGGCGCAGACTCCGGAACGTTCCTCATGAACCAGGAGTCGACGCCCCTCACGGCGGCGCGCATCGAGGCCGCACTGCGCGCCGCATTGCAGCCCGCCGAAATCGAAGTCGGCGACGACAGCCACTTGCACGCCGGCCACGCAGGTGCACGCGAGGGGCGCCACTTTCACGTGCGCCTGGTCAGCGAGCGATTTCGCGGCTTGGCGCGAGTCGCGCGGCACCGCCTCGTATATGATTGCCTCGGTCCGCTGTTTCCTCAGGGCATTCACGCCCTCGCCATCGACGCTCGCGCGCCTGGCGAGCCCTGACACCAGCCCGGCGCCGCCGAATGCGGTATCACGCCCCCCTCTTCCTCCTCCTCGAAATCGAAAGGCATCGCCCATGAAGTTGAATCGTCTTGCCGCGCGCGCATCGATGCTCGCCTTGTGCGCGGCCGCGGCGTTGCCGCTGGCTGCACTTGCGCAGAACATCACGACGGTGAACGGCAAACCCGTTCCCAAATCGCGCGTCGACGCACTCATGACGCAGGCGACCAAGCAGGGCGGCCAGCCCAAGACGCCTGAACTCGAGACCCAAGTTCGCGACGAAGTCGTGCTGCGCGAAATGTTCATGCAAGAGGCTGAAAAGCGCGGTCTGGCGCAATCCGCCGAATACAAGTCGCAGATGGAGCTGGCGCGCCAGACGATTCTGATTCGCGAGCTGTTCAACGAATTCAGCAAGAAGAACCCGGTCACCGACGCCGAAGTCCAAGGCGAGTACGACAAGTTCAAAGGCCAGGCGAGCGGCACGGAATATCGTGCGCGGCACATCCTGGTCGAGAAAGAAGACGACGCGAAGGCGTTGATCGCGCAGATCAAGGGCGGCGCGAGCTTCGAAGAGCTGGCGAAGAAGAATTCGAAGGACCCCGGATCGGGCCAGAACGGCGGCGACCTCGACTTCGCGAATCCCGGCTCCTACGTGCCCGAGTTCTCGCAGGCGATGGTCAAGCTGAAAAAGGGCGAAATGACGGAGTCTCCCGTGAAGTCGCAGTTCGGCTTTCACATCATCAAGCTCGAAGACACGCGCGAGGCGAAGTTCCCGCCGCTCGAGGAAGTCAAGCCGCAGATTCAGCAGCGCCTGAACCAGATGAAGATGGCCAAGTTCCGCGACGAGATTCGCGCCAAGTCGAAGACGGACTACAAGTTCGCGAACTGATTCAGCAACGTCTCACGCCGGCAAGCGGGCGCTGTCGAGTTCGACGCGCCCGGCCTCGATGCGCAACTGCCGGTCGCAGCGTTTCGCGATCGCCGGGTCGTGCGTCACGAGCACCAGCGTCGTGCCGATTTCCCGGTTGAGCTCGAACATCAGTTCCATCACGGTTTCGCCGGTCGCGAAATCCAGGCTGCCGGTGGGCTCGTCAGCCAACAAGACTTGAGGCTGGACGACGAACGCCCGCGCCAGCGCGACGCGCTGTTGCTCCCCGCCGGACAGCACCTTGGGGTAGTGGCCCAGCCGCTCGGCCAGGCCGACACGGGCGAGCATTTGCGTGGCCAGCACGCGCGCGTCGTTGCGTCCCTGAAGTTCGAGCGCGAGCATCACGTTTTCCAGCGCCGTCAGATTGCCGAGCAGCTGAAAACTCTGGAACACGAAGCCGACTTTGTCGGCACGAAGTCCGGCGCGCTGATCCTCATCCAGCTCGAACAGGTTCACACCGGCCAGTTGCACCGTTCCCGTCGTGGGCGTGTCCAGGCCGGCGATGATGGACAACAGCGTGCTCTTGCCCGAACCCGACGCGCCGACGATGGCCACCGACTCGCGCGGCGCGAGGTCGAAATCGATCTCGTAGAGAATCGTCAAGGTGCCCGTCGAATCTCGGACCTGCTTGGTCAGTCCGCGAACGGCAATGATGCTGGGGGGTGACGACGATTGCGGCATGTGTTGAAAGAGGAGTGAATCGAATGGTGAGGTCGCGCCGGAGATGGCTGACGCACTGTAGCGTGGTCGCTGCTTCTTGTTGGACTGCGGCTTGGGTCCAGGGCGCGTCGGCGCGGCGCGTGATTCTGATCGTCGGCGACAGCCTGTCCGCCGAATACGGCCTGCGCCGAGGCAGCGGCTGGGTGGCCTTGCTCGAACAGCGCCTCGCGCAAGAACGCGTCGATGCGGCGCTCATCAATGCCAGCATCAGCGGCGACACCACCTCAGGCGGCCGTTCGCGCCTGCCTGCCTTGCTGCTCGAGCACCGCCCGACGCACGTGATCATCGAGCTGGGTGGCAATGACGCCTTGCGCGGCTTGCCGCTGGAGCTGACGCGCGACAACCTGAGCGCGATGACACGCGCCGCCGCGCGCGCCGGCGCGAGGGTGCTGCTGTTGGGCATGCAGGTTCCGCCCAACTACGGGCGCCAATACAGCGACGACTTCGCGCGCGTCTTCGCGACAGTCGCGAAGCAGGAGAACACCGCCCTCGTGCCTTTTCTGCTGAAAGGCGTGGCCGACGTGGCGCAGGCCGAACGGCTGTTTCAAGGCGACCGGATTCACCCCACGGAAGCTGCGCAGCCGCTGCTGCTCGGCAACGTCTGGCCGGCGCTCAAGCCGCTGTTGAAGTAGCGCGGCGCCAGCCCCGCGAATGGCGCACAGCGCTCAGTTCGCCGCGCGATCACGGCCCTGGCCTTCGCGGCGCTGCTCCTGTCGAGGCGCCTCGCCGCGGTCGCGCGGCGCAACAGGCTGCACACGCGGCGCCTGACCCGTTCTGGGCGCCTCCTCGGCGCGCGGCTGGGGCGACCTGACTGCGTGATTGCCGCTTCGGCCGCCCTCGCCAGCACCTGAGGGCGGATTCACGACCGGCCGGGCGGGCGCTGCGGGAACGTCATTGCCGGGGCGCCGCACTCGAACTTCGGGTGCGGGTGGAGCTGCCGGGGCCGTTGCAACTGAGGGTGCTGCGGGTGCCGCGCGTCCTGCGCCCCATGGGCTCGGGCTTGCCGGGCGTGCCGTGACGGTCGCAGGGGCGGCGGCAGCGGGCGGGTTCGGCGCAGGCGCTGCCGGCTGGGCAGGCTGGACCGGCTGCGCCGGGCGCTGCGGGACGGTGACGGCTTGAACCGTTGGCGCTGCCGGAGCGACTTGAATTGCTGCGGGGCCCGCCGGACTGCGCCCCGGCCCACGCCGTTCATCGTCGGGCTTGAGCCACGGGCGAGGCGCGTTCCCGGGACCTGCGTTGCGCTCGGGTGACGACGGCCGGCCCGCCCCCGCGGTGTTGCCGATGCCCGGTGAGGTGATCGTTTGCGCATCCAGCGTGCGCGAGGGTGGCGCCGCAACCGGTGCCGCCACGGGCGCGGCAACCAGGGTCGCGCCGCGCGTGACCTCATGCGTCAACTCCTGGGCATCGTGGCGCTCACGCAAGTTGCGCGCCGCCGGTCCGACCGGCTGGCGCTGGGTGAACACGCTGCTGGGAACCACCGTCACGGCGTGGGCGAACTTGCGATTGCTGAAGTCGCGCGGCTCGGTCGGCGCTGGCGGGTTGCCGAAGCGCGACGTGACGCTGGCGACCTGTGGAGTGTGCGAATGGTTGACTTCGCGCACATAGCGCGGGCTGACGCGGTAGCTCGGCACATACACCTCGCGCGGCGCCAGCGGGAACCAGCCGACGACTGGGCCGCCGATGTTGACCGACACGCTCACGCGCGGGCCGCCGACCCACGCGACGAGCGCCGGCGCATAGACCGGCCGGTGCACGCGCGTGCCCGGAGTCCAGCACCAGTTGGAGCGGTAGTAAACCCAGCGCCCGTAGTGAAACGGCGCAAAACCCCAAGGCGCGTCGTCGACCCAGGTCCAGCCCCAGGGGCTGATCCAGACCCAGTGGCCGGTGCTGTAAGGCGTCCAGCCGACCGCGACGCCACGCGGAATCCACAGCGCGCCGTATTCATCGCTCTGCTCCCAGCGCCCATGGCGGTCCAGGTCTTCGACGCCCGTCATTTCCGGCGACACATAACGCGACGAGGCGCTGCGGTCGTCGCTGCGGTCGCGCACGCCGTTCCACGCAGCGAAGGCGTCGCGCTTGGGCTCGGTCAGCGTGTACTGGGCGGCGTTTGAGCGGTCGATCCAGAATTCGGCGCGCTGCCCGCTGTTCACGGTCAGCGCACTGCCCGGCCCCTCATAAATCGCTGAGCCGCTGTTGACGGTGAGGTGGCTCGTGTCGTCGATTCGGTCGACCCGGTAACGGCCGGGGCGCAACGCGCGAAAGCGACCTTCGTCGGTGCGGACTTCGAATTCTTCGACGGCCTCGCGGTTGCGCAGCCGTGCCGTCATCGAGCCGTTGTGCAACTGCAGTTCGATTCGCGAGTCGTCGATGCGCAGCACTTCGAGTTCGGTTCCCGAGTCGAGGCGCACCGTCGTCGAGCCGATGCGCAACTCGGCGCGCGCCGCGCCCTCGGTGGCGAGGCGGTCACCCCCGGTGATCGGGCGATTGCGCACCGCCTCCAACCATTCGCCTGCGCTGGGGCTGTACAGCCAGACCTGGCCCGTCATCTCGGAGATTCGGCCCACCCGGCCGGGCGGATCGACTTCGCCCTCGGCGGCTGGCCTGTCCTGCGCGCCTGCGGTACCGACCAGCACCGCACAAAGCAGCCCGGCGAACACCTTGGCGCACGACGCGCCAGAGGACTTGAGTGACTCACTTGCCTTGTTCATGGTGCGATTCCTCTCATGAACCGTCTCAGGCCGCTTCGAGCGACGACATGCCGGCCCGGGTTTGCGCCTTTGAAAACAACGTTGCCGCGCCGTGTTGCGCCGACCCGGAACGTCTCGTGCCAGGCAGATTTACATTGCGAAACACGACCGACGCCGCGCGGCGCTGCGACTTTAGTCGTCCGCGTTCGGGTCGGCGTCGGGGAATAGGACGCTGGTAAAGCCAAAGCGGCTGAAATCTCGAATTCTCATCGGGTACAGGATTCCCGCAAGATGGTCGCATTCATGCTGCACGACGCGCGCGTGGAAGCCTTCGGCTTCACGCTCGATGCGCTGGCCGTGTGCATCGAACCCTGAGTAGCGAATTCGCGCAAGCCGCGGCACCATGCCGCGCAAGCCAGGAACCGACAGGCAGCCCTCCCAGCCTTCTTCTTCTTCGGCCGCGCCCAAGGCTTCGATGTGCGGATTGATGAGCACGGTTTCCGGAACCGGCGGCGCCTCAGGGTAGCGCTGATTTTGCGCGAAACCAAAGATCACGACGCACAGGTCAACGCCGATCTGCGGCGCCGCCAATCCCGCGCCTTGCGCGGCGCGCATCGTCTCGAACATGTCGTCGATCAAGGCGTGCAGGGCGTCAGTGTTGAAGGCCTGCACCGGTTGCGCGACGCGAAGCAGGCGTGGGTCGCCCATCTTGAGGATTTCGCGGATCGTCATGATGCTAGCGCGGCAAACGCGGCAATGACTTCGGCCGGCGCCTGCACGAGTTCGATCAGCACACCTTCCCCGCTGTGCGGGAATTCGTCGTTGCCCTTGGGATGCATGAAACAGATGTCGTGGCCGGCAGCGCCCTTGCGAATGCCCCCGGGCGCGAAGCGCACGCCACTCGCAGTCAGCCACTGCACGGCGCGTGGCAAATCGTCGATCCACAGGCCGACGTGATTCAGCGGCGTCGTGTGCACGCTGGGTTTCTTGTCGATGTCCAGCGGCTGCATCAGATCGACTTCCACCTTGAACGGCCCCGCCCCCAGGCTGCAGATGTCTTCGTCAACGTTTTCGCGTTCGGAGCGAAACGTGCTGACCGGCTGCAGACCGAGCTTGTCGATCCAAAGCGCGCGCAAACGCTCTTTGCTCGTGCCGCCGACTGCGACTTGCTGGATGCCCAACACCTTGAAGGGGCGCGTGATGCTTGCGGCGCTCATTGGAACTCCATGATGACCTGATCAACCGACAGGCTTTCACCCTTCTCAGCGGAAATCTTCGCAACCACGCCGTCGTGCTGGGCGACCAGGATGTTCTCCATTTTCATCGCCTCGATGACGGCAAGTTTTTCGCCGGCACGAACCGCCTGACCGGCCTTCACCGCAACGTCCACCAGCAAGCCCGGCATCGGCGAGAGCAAGAACCTGGACAGATCGGGCGGCGCCTTGATCGGCATCAAAGCTTGCAGCTCGGCCGCGCGAGGTGAGAGCACGCGCGCGTCGATCTGCATGCCGTTGTGCGTGATGCGATAGTCCAGGCCGATCCGCTCGATCTGCGCGCTGAACGGCCGACCATCGAATTGCCCGTTCACTGCGATGTCGCGCAGCGGGCCGCTGAACGTCAGCGTCGATGTCTTGGCGCCAAACCCGATGCGATAAGCGTCGCCGCCGTTGCCTACCGTCACGGGAGTTTGCTGCCGGTGGCCGCCGCTCGCCTTGTGCACGATCACGAATTCCTCGCCCAACTCCAGTTCATGCCCCGGCAGTTGACCCGAGATGCGCGCGGCGCGCTCGCGGTTGCGCCGGTGCGCGGCGGCCGCCAGCGCGAGCAGCAGCTGCGGATCGTCCGCGGCCGCCAGCGCCGCCGAGAAACCGCTTGGATACTGCTCCGCAACAAAACCTGTGTTGAACTCGCCGGCAGCAAACTTGGGGTGAGCGAGCAGCGCCGACTGGAAAGCGATGTTGCTCGAGATGCCGCGGATCACGAAGGCATTCAGTGCCTCGCGCATGCGCAGAATCGCGTCGGCGCGGTCGACCCCGTGCACGATGAGCTTGGCAATCATCGAGTCGTAGTGGATCGGAATTTCGCCGCCTTCCACCACGCCCGTGTCGACGCGCACGCCGAAGCCAGGCGGCGTGCTTTGCGCAGCACTCAGCGTCGGCGCGGGCGGCTGGTACTTGACCAGCCTGCCTGTGGAGGGCAAGAAGCCACGAAGCGGGTCTTCGGCGTTGATGCGGCACTCCATCGCCCAACCGCGCCGCGGAATATCGGCCTGGGCAAACGCAAGCTTTTCACCCGCAGCCACCCGAATCATCTGCTCCACCAGATCCAGCCCGGTGATGCACTCCGTCACCGGGTGTTCGACCTGGAGCCGCGTGTTCATCTCCAAAAAATAGAAACTTTGGTCGGCGCCAACGACAAATTCCACCGTCCCGGCGCTTTGGTAGTTCACCGCCCGTGCCAAGGCCACCGCCTGCTCGCCCATCGCCTTGCGTGTCGCGTCGCTGATGAATGGCGACGGCGCTTCTTCAATGACTTTCTGGTGGCGCCGCTGGATCGAGCACTCGCGCTCGTGCAGGTAGACGAGAGTGCCGTGCGCGTCGCCCAGCACCTGAATCTCGATGTGGCGCGGCTGCTCGACGAATTTTTCGATGAAGACACGGTCGTCGCCGAAGCTCGCCCGCGCTTCGTTGCGGCACGCGCTGTAGCCCTCGATCGTCTGGCGCTCGTCGTGCGCGACGCGCAAGCCCTTGCCGCCGCCGCCGGCGCTGGCCTTGATCATCACCGGATAGCCGATTCCCTTGGCGATCTGCACCGCCTGCTCTGCAGTGTCGATCGCCGCGTTGTGGCCCGGAATCGTGTTCACCTTGGCTGCGGCGGCGAGCTGTTTCGACGCGATCTTGTCGCCCATCGAGGCAATCGACGCGTGCTTGGGGCCGATGAAAACGATGCCCTGCTCTTCGACGCGGCGCGCGAACTCTTCGTTTTCGCTCAGGAAACCGTAGCCGGGATGCACCGCCTGTGCGCCGCTTTGTTTGCATGCGGCGATGATCTTGTCGATCGACAGATAAGACTCGCGGCTCGGCGCAGCGCCGATGAACACCGCCTCGTCGGCAAGCTCCACATGCAAGGAATCGCGATCCGCCTCGGAGTAGACAGCGACGCTGGCGATCCCCATCTTGCGCGCCGTCTTGATGACCCGGCAGGCGATTTCACCCCGGTTGGCGATCAGTATCTTCGTGAACATGGCGCCGCCTTACAGAGGAATGTTGCCGTGCTTGCGCCACGGGTTTTCGATCTTCTTGTTGGCCAGCATCGCCAGCGACCGGCAGATGCGTCGGCGCGTTTCGTGCGGCTGGATCACGTCGTCGATGTAGCCGCGCGCACCGGCGACAAAGGGGTTGGCGAATTGCGCCTTGTACTCGGCCTCGCGCGCGGCGAGTTTGGTCGGGTCGCCCTTGTCTTCGCGAAAGATGATTTCCACGGCGCCCTTCGCACCCATCACCGCGATCTCGGCGTTCGGCCAGGCGAAGTTGACGTCACCGCGCAAGTGTTTGGAACTCATCACGTCGTACGCGCCGCCGTAGGCCTTGCGCGTGATCACGGTGATCTTGGGCACGGTGCACTCGGCGTAGGCGTAGAGCAATTTCGCGCCGTGTTTGATGATGCCGCCGTATTCCTGGGTCGTGCCCGGCATGAAGCCTGGAACGTCGACAAAGGTGATGACGGGAATGTTGAACGCATCGCAAAAGCGCACGAAGCGCGCCGCCTTGATGCTGCTGCGGATGTCCAGGCAGCCGGCCAGCACAAGCGGCTGGTTCGCGACGATGCCCACGCTCTGCCCTTCCATTCGCGCGAATCCGATGACGATGTTCTTCGCGTAGTCGGTTTGCAACTCGAAAAACTCGGCGTCGTCGACGCTTTTGACGATCAACTCCTTCATGTCGTACGGCTTGTTCGGGTTCTCGGGAACCAGCGTATCGAGCGACATGTCCAATCGCTCGGCGGGATCGTCGCCGCGGCGCACGGGAGCCTTTTCGCGGTTGTTCAGCGGCAGGTAGTTGAAGAGGCGGCGCAGCATCAGCAGCGCATCGACGTCGTTGTCGAACGCCAGATCCGCGACGCCGCTCTTCGTCGTGTGCGTGACGGCGCCTCCCAGGTCCTCGGCGCTGACCTCTTCGTGCGTCACCGTCTTCACGACTTCGGGGCCGGTGACGAACATGTAGGAGCTGTCTTTCACCATGAAGATGAAATCCGTCATCGCGGGCGAGTACACGGCGCCGCCGGCACAAGGCCCCATCACCATGCTGATTTGCGGAACCACGCCCGAGGCCATGACGTTGCGCTGGAAGACTTCGGCGTAACCGCCGAGCGACGCCACGCCTTCCTGAATGCGCGCGCCGCCCGAATCGTTCAAGCCGATGACGGGCGCGCCCACCTTCATCGCCTGGTCCATGACCTTGCAGATTTTCTCGGCGTGCGCTTCCGACAAGGCGCCGCCGAACACGGTGAAGTCCTGGCTGAAGACGAACACGAGGCGCCCGTTGATCATGCCGTAGCCGGTGACGACGCCGTCGCCGGGAATCTTCTGCTGCTCCATGCCGAAATCGGCGCAACGGTGTTCGACGAACATGTCCCACTCTTCGAAGGTGTCTTCGTCGAGCAGCAACTCCAGGCGCTCGCGCGCCGTGAGTTTGCCCTTGCCGTGTTGCGCGGCGATGCGTTTTTCGCCGCCGCCCAGGCGTGCTCGCGCACGTTTGGCTTCAAGTTGCGCAATGATGTCGTGCATGGGTTCTCGTGGGGTCAACGAACGGGGGGTTGGTACAGCTCGAGCAGTGCGCGCGCCGCGGTGGACGGGGCGACGCGCTGCGCCGCAACGTCGCGCAGCGTCTGCGGCAAGGCCTGGCGCACCGTTGGGTTCTCATTGAATTCGGCTTGAAGGCGCGCGTGCACGAGGTCCCACATCCACGCCAGGGCCTGCTCGCGGCGCCGCGCGGCGAACTCGCCGCCTGCCTCGCGCTTCGCGCGCAGATCGCCGATTGCCGTCCAGAAGGCCTGAACGCCTTCGCCCGTGAGCGCGCTCAGCAGCAGCACCGGCCGTGGCGAGTGCTGGGCGCCGTGCCCCTGCATGTCATCCCGGCGCACGCCGGGATCCACGGCTGGCGCAAATTCCTGGATCCCGGCGTGCGCCGGGATGACAGTTGCCCTCCCGTGGAACTGGAACAGGCGCAATGCGCTCGTGATCTGCGCCTGCGCGCGTGTCGCCGCGGCGGGGTCCAGGTCGGCCTTGTTGATGAGCACCAGGTCGGCAAGTTCCATCACGCCTTTCTTGATGGCCTGCAGGTCGTCGCCAGCGTTGGGCAATTGCAGGAGCACGAAGACGTCGGTCATGCTCGCCACTGCCGCCTCGCTTTGGCCCACGCCGACGGTTTCGACGATGATCACGTCATACCCCGCCGCTTCGCACACCAGCATCGCCTCGCGGGTTTTTTCCGCGACACCGCCGAGCGTTCCCGATGCCGGGCTTGGGCGAATGTAGGCGGCCTCCAGAACCGACAGGCGTTCCATGCGCGTCTTGTCACCCAGGATGGAGCCGCCCGAGACGCTCGACGACGGGTCCACGGCGAGCACAGCGACACGCTTGCCCTGGTCGACCAAGAACAACCCTAGAGCCTCGATGAAAGTCGACTTGCCCACCCCCGGCACGCCGGAGATTCCCAGGCGCAGCGACGTCGCGGTGAACGGCAGCAAGGCGCTGAGCAATGCATCGGCACGCAAGCGATGATCGGCGCGTGTCGACTCGAGCAGCGTGATGGCTTTGGCGAGCGCGCGCCGTTCGCCGCGGCGCACGCCGTCGAACAGGGCCTGATCTGAAGTCTGCAGGGTCACGCTGGGTCAGGTCGTTTCGGGCGGCGCGCCGCAGTCAAGCCTTGGCGAGGTTCGCCTTGATCTGCTCGAGCACGTCTTTCGCACTCGCTGGAATCGGCGTACCCGGGCCGTAGATGCCCTTCACCCCGGCCGCATAGAGAAACTCGTAGTCCTGACGCGGAACCACGCCACCGACAAACACGATGATCTCGCCCGCCCCCTGCTCGCGCAAGGACTGCACGATCGCCGGAACGAGCGTCTTGTGGCCGGCGGCGAGCGTGCTCACGCCCACTGCATGCACGTCGTTTTCGATCGCCTGGCGCGCGCACTCTTCGGGCGTCTGGAACAGCGGACCGATGTCGACGTCAAAGCCGAGGTCGGCAAATGCGGTGGCCACCACCTTGGCACCGCGGTCATGGCCGTCCTGGCCGAGCTTGGCGATCAGCACGCGCGGCCGGCGCCCCTGCGCTGTCGCGAACTCGGCGATCTCGCCCTTGAGTTGCTCCCACCCTTGTGCGCTGTCGTAAGCTGCCGCATACACCCCGGTCACCTTTTGCGTATCGGCGCGATGCCGCCCCCAGGCTTTTTCCAACGCGTCGGACACCTCGCCGACGGTGGCGCGGGCCCGCATCGCTTGAATCGCCAGATGCAGCAAGTTGTTCGGATCGCCCGACGCTTGGCCCTCTTCACGCGCGCAAGCTGTCAGCGCATCAAGCGCCGTGCTCACCGCCTTCGGATCGCGCACGGCGCGAAGTGCCTTCAATTGCTCGATCTGGCCGTCGCGTACCGCGTGATTGTCGATGTCGCGGAACTCGATCGCATCTTCCTGCTCGAGGCGGTACTTGTTGACGCCGACGATCACGTCCTGGCCCGAGTCGATGCGCGCCTGCTTCTGCGCAGCGCTCGCCTCGATTCGCAACTTGGCCCAACCGCTGGCGACGCAACGAACCATGCCGCCCTGCGCATCGACTTCTTCGATGATCGCCCAGGCGCTGTCGGCCATGTCCTGCGTCAGCTTTTCCATCATGTAGCTGCCCGCCCAGGGGTCGACGACGGCGCCGATGTGCGTCTCCTCCTGAATGATCAACTGCGTGTTGCGCGCAATTCGCGCGCTGAACTCGCTGGGCAAGGCGATCGCTTCGTCGAGCGCATTCGTGTGCAGGCTTTGCGTGCCGCCGAACACCGCGGCCATCGCTTCGATCGTCGTGCGCACGACGTTGTTGTACGGGTCCTGCTCGGTGAGGCTCCAGCCCGAGGTCTGGCAGTGCGTGCGCAGCATCAGGCTTTTCGGATGTCGAGCGCCGAAGCCATTCATGATGCGCCACCACAGCAGGCGCGCGGCGCGCATCTTCGCGACTTCGAGATAGAAGTTCATGCCGATCGCCCAGAAGAAGCTCAGGCGCGGCGCGAAGTCATCGACGGAGAGTCCCTTCGCCAGTGCGGTCTTCACATACTCCTTGCCGTCGGCCAGCGTGAAGGCGAGCTCCAGCGCCTGGTTCGCGCCGGCCTCCTGCATGTGATAGCCCGAAATGGAAATCGAGTTGAAGCGCGGCATGTGCCGCGACGTGTAGTCGATGATGTCGCCGACGATTCGCATCGACGGCTCGGGCGGGTAGATATAGGTGTTGCGAACCATGAACTCCTTGAGGATGTCGTTCTGAATCGTCCCGCTCAAGAGTTCCTGCGCCACGCCCTGCTCTTCGGCGGCGACGACGTAGGCGGCGAGCACCGGCAGCACCGCGCCGTTCATCGTCATCGACACCGACACCTGGTCCAGCGGAATGGCGTCGAACAGGATCTTCATGTCCTCGACGCTGTCGATCGCCACACCGGCCTTGCCCACGTCGCCGGTGACGCGCGGGTGGTCGCTGTCGTAGCCGCGGTGCGTCGCCAGGTCGAAGGCGACGCTGATGCCTTGGCCACCGCCGGCGAGCGCCTGGCGGTAGAACTGATTCGACGCTTGCGCTGTGGAAAAACCGGCGTACTGGCGGATCGTCCAGGGCCGCACGGCGTACATCGTCGCCTGCGGCCCGCGCACGAAGGGCGCGAAGCCGGGCAGCGTGTCGGTATGCGCCAGACCCTGCAAGTCAGCCGCCGTGTAGAGCGCCTTGACGGCTATGCCTTCCGGGGTGATCCAGGTCAACGCGTCGAGCGAGCCTCTTGGCGCCGATTTGGCCGCGGCCCGCTGCCATTCCGCCAAGGAGGGAGTGGGGGGCGCACTGAGTGGATCGGGCATCGGGGTCCTTCGTGGCGGGCGGGTTCGGAGGCGAGGAACGCGTTTCGATTTCAGCCGCACGTCCGTAATTCAAAATTGCATTATATTCTCGCGCATGGTCACCCCCGTCGTCAAACCGCGCCTGGCCTCCGCCGTCCGAAGGGTTCTGAAATCCGGCCTGCCCGAAGCGGCGCTCTATCAGACGGTTGCCGAACATTTGCGCAAGCGAATTCTGGGGCATCAGCTCGGCCCAGGGAGCTGGATCGACGAGCAGGCCTTGTGCGCCGAACTCGGCATCAGCCGCACCCCACTTCGCGAGGCCTTGAAGGTGCTCGCCAGCGAAGGCTTGGTGACCATGAAACTGCGCCGCGGCGCCTACGTGACCGAGGTCTCGGCGCGCGACCTCACCGAGGTATTCCACTTGCTCGCCTTGTTGGAGGGCGACGCCGCGGCGACGGTGGCACGCGACGCATCGGCCGAGCAACTCGCCGAGCTGGAGGGTTTGCACCGGCAACTCGAGGCGAGCACCGACGACCGGGACCGCTTCTTCGCCGCCAACGAAACCTTTCACCTGCACCTGCTGGACCTCGCCGACAACCGCTGGGGCAAACAGGTCGCCTCCGACCTGCGCAAAGTGATGAAACTGAGTCGTCACCATTCCTTGTTCAAGCAAGGCCGGGTCGAGGCGTCGTTGCTCGAGCATCGGAACATCCTGGCCGCGTTGCTGGCGCGCGATCCAAAGCGGGCGCAGCGCCTCATGCGCGAACACATCGCCAAGGGGGAAGAGGCCGCGCGTGCGCCCGGTGCCGTGTGACGACGGCCCGGCGCGCCCCGCTCGGCGAAGTCACGCTGCGACAATGGCGCGCATGCCTCACCCCAACAAGATCGCCTTGATCGCCGCAGTGGCGCGCAACGGCGCGATCGGCAAAGACAATGCCCTGCTGGTTCACCTGGAAGGCGACCTGCCGCGCTTAAAACGCCTGACGATGGGCAGCGCCATCATCATGGGCCGCAAGACCTGGGATTCGATCGGCAGGCCACTGCCCGGACGGCGCAACATCGTTCTGACGCGTGACCCGCACTGGCAGGCTGCGGGGGCGGAGGCAGCGCCCTCATTGGACGCGGCGCTGGCGCTGACGGCGGCTGCGCCGCAGGTCTTTGTGATCGGGGGTGCGCAGATCTATGCGCAGGCGCTGCCTATCGCCGATGAATTGATCCTCACCGAAATCGATGCAGATCTGCCGGGCGACGCGTTCTTCCCTGCGTGGGACAAAGGCAAATTCGACGAAGTCTCGCGCGAGGCCGGCCCTGACACTGGCGGCTTGAAGTTCAGCTTTGTCACGTACGCAAGAAAGACAGGAGATTGAAACGCCAGAGAACGGTTTTCACTTGCCGTCGAATTTGCGCCCGCGGCGTCCTACGCGCTGATGTTGATGACGATTCCCACACCCGACATTGCCGGCGTCGCACGATCGGCGCTCAGGCCACGCGCCAGGCTGTGCAGGAAACTCGCCAGCGTCGGTGACGCGGAACCGGCAGTCGGTGCGTTCGGGTTGAGCGAGCGCAGCACGCTCATCATCGCGTCGAAGGCTTGCGACAAGGGGCTGGTCGGAGCTGGGGTCGCCGACACTGCGGCGGCTGGGGCCGTCTGATTCGTCGGCGTGGGTGCAGGCTCGATGGGCGTCGCGCCCGGCGCCGCCGGGACCACCGGCGAGGGATTCACAGCGGCCGCGCTCGAGTCGTAGCGCGCAGCAAGCGTCTCGAGGCGTGTGGCCATTCCGGAATAGCCGCGCGACATGCCAAAGCCTTCGCCATGACCATGGTGACCGTGATGGCCGCGATGGCGATGATGCCCTTCGTGATCGTCGCCGTCGTGACGCCGGCGCCCTGACTCGCCGTGCTCGCCGCCACGCACCGCTTGCCACAGCGCATGGGCGAATGCGAACACCACGTCCTCGACGCTCGCGGCACGCGGCGTTGTCGGGTCGGCCGCAGGCGCGCCAACGGCGCCGGTTGCAGCTGGGCTCGGCGCTGGCGGAACGGCGACCACAGGCGGAGTGGGCGTCGCGGCTGCGGGCGTTGCCGGGGCCGCAGGCAGGGGCGTCGGTGCGCCCGGCGCGGGAGGGGCTGGAGCCGGAGCTGGGTCGGGGGTCAGACCCATCTCGCGCAAAGCTGCCATCATCGCTTCATACAGCACATTGCGCCGACCGTGGCCCTGACCGCTCGGACCGCAGGCCTGCGTCGGCGTCGCGACCGGGTCGTTCGCCGCGGGGCTCGTGCCGGCCACGGGCGCGGGCGCTGGCGCCGCGCCGGACAGGCTGAAGAAGCTAAGTGAGATGGACGTGATCGACATGACAAACTCCTTGTCTGGCTTCTGGTGCATGATTCCCGACCGTGATCGATTGGCCAAGACGCACCCGGACGCTAGAGTTGTCGGCGCGGTGCTCGGCAAAATTCAGCCCTCACACGCAACCGCTCGTAAGCGCCGTGCACTACGTCACTCGCAAACCTCACTTTCGCTGCAAGCCCCAGGATGAAACTGCCCTCACGTCGCTTCGCTCCTGCCCCCAGGGCCACGAAGGGGCCCCGTCGTGGCCCTCGGGGCGGTCAGTGGCTTCGGGCGGCCGGGCGCCACTGACATGAAACTCGCCACCTGGAACGTCAACTCGCTGACGGTGCGTTTGCCCCAAGTGCTGGCTTGGCTGGCCGCGCACAGCCCTGACGTCCTGTGCCTGCAGGAAACGAAACTCGTCGACGAAAAGTTCCCGCTGGCAGACCTCACCGCGGCGGGCTATCGCGCCGAGTTCTTCGGCCAGAAGACGTACAACGGCGTCGCCTTGCTGACCCGCGATGGTGCGAGCGATGTGGTGAAGAACATCCCCGGCTTCGACGACGCCTTGGCGCGCGTCATCACCGGAACGGTGCACGGGATTCGCGTGATCGGCGCCTACATGCCCAACGGCGAGGCGCCCGACAGCGACAAGTTCCTCTACAAGATGCGCTGGCTCGACGCGCTGCACGCCTGGCTGACGGTCGAGTGCGCGAAGCACCCGCGCTTGGTGCTGCTTGGCGACTTCAACATCGCCCCCGAAGATCGCGACGTATTCGATCCGGTCGGATGGGCCGGGCAAATCCACTGCACCGACGCCGAGCGCAACCAGTTTGCCAAGCTGCTCGGCCTGGGCTTGCACGACGCGTTTCGCCTGTTCGATCAACCCCCGAAGAGCTGGAGCTGGTGGGACTACCGCAACCTGGCGTTTCGCAAGAACCAGGGGTTGCGCATCGACCACATTCTGATCAGCGAGGCCCTGCGCCCGGCGGTCACGGCATGCGTCATCGACAAGCCGACGCGCAAGAACGAGCGCCCGAGCGACCACGCCCCCGTCTGGCTGGAACTCGACGCTCAGGCTTTGAGCCCGAGCTCCTGAATTTTTCGCGTGATCGTATTGCGCCCGATTCCCAGGCGCTGCGCGGCTTCGATGCGCCGCCCGTGAGTGATGTCCAGCGCCGTTTGGATGAGTCGCGCTTCGAATTCGTGGGTCAATTTCTCCCACGTGTCGGGCATGCCCGACAGCAGCAAGGCGCGCGCTTCTTCTTCGAGGCCGACCAGCCAATGCACCGGCGACGCCGCACTCGCCGAAGCGGGCTCGACCAGCGCCGCTGAATGCGGCGCGGCGAGCGTTAGCTCGAGTGCGGCCAGCGCTTCGCGGGGCGGCGCCGGCTGCGCGTGGGCGGGGCTCAGCGACGTGGTGGCCTTTGCTGGAAGCGCGCTCGCGGGCTGCAACTCGGGCGGCAAGTCGTCTGCCTCGATGCGTTGCGAAGGCGCCATCACGCTGAGCCAGTGGCAGATGTTTTCCAGTTGGCGCACGTTGCCCGGGTAGTCGAACTCGAGCAAGCGTGCGACTGCCGCTTCGCTGAATTGTTTGGCGTCGACGCCCAGATCCTTGGCGCTTCGTTGCAGGAAGTACTTCGCCAGCACGGGAATGTCTTCGGGGCGCTCGCGCAAGGCAGGCAAGCGCAGGCGGATCACGTTCAGGCGGTGGAACAGGTCTTCGCGGAACGCTCCGGCGCGCACGCGTTCTTCGAGGTTCTGGTGCGTCGCGGCGATGATGCGCACGTTGCCGCGTATCGGGCTGTGCCCGCCGACACGATAGAACTGCCCGTCGGAGAGCACGCGCAGCAGCCGGGTCTGCAGCTCGTAGGGCATGTCGCCGATTTCATCGAGGAACAAGGTGCCGCCGTCGGCCTGCTCGAAGCGGCCGCGGCGCATCGTCTGCGCGCCGGTGAAGGCACCGCGCTCGTGGCCGAAGAGCTCGGACTCGAGCAGGTCTTTCGGAATCGCCGCGGTATTGATCGCCACGAACGGCCCATTGCTCCCGGCCTCGCCGCGCGGGCTGTGCTTGTGCAAGGCCTTGGCGACGAGTTCCTTGCCCGAACCCGACTCGCCGGTAATCAGCACCGTGACGATGCTTTGGCTGAGGCGCCCGATCGCACGAAACACGTCTTGCATGGCGCTCGCCTGACCCAGCATTTCGGGCACCTGCGCCGCGTGCGCGTCCGGGTTCGGTTCGCGCAGGCTTTCTTCGATCGCGCGGCGCACCAGCTCGACCGCTTTGGTCACGTCGAAAGGCTTGGGCAGATACTCGAAAGCGCCGCTTTGGAAAGCGCTGACCGCGTGGTCGAGGTCCGAATATGCCGTCATGACGATGACGGGCAGACCGGGGTGTTTGAGCTTGACCTGCGTTAGCAAGTCCAGCCCTGAGCCGCCCGGCATGCGGATGTCCGAGACGAGCACTTGCGGCTGTTCGGTCGCAATCGCGGCGAGCACGTCGCGCGGATTGCTGAAGCAACGCACCGTGAAGCCCTCGCGGGCGAGTGCGCGCTCGAGCACGAAGCGGATGGATTGGTCGTCGTCGGCGATCCAGATGGGTTTCATGCAAGGCCTGCGTTGGGCTGCCCCTTGCCACAGGCCGGCGCCGACCTGCCGCTCACGGCAGCGGAATCAATATCTTGAAGATCGTATTGCCTGGCTCGCTTTCGCATTCCACGGTGCCCTGGTGCTGCTGCACAAAGGTCTGCGCCAAGGTCAAGCCCAGACCCGAGCCGCCTTCGCGCCCGGTGACCAGGGGGTAGAACATTCGCTCGAGCAGCGCCGCCGGAACACCCGGACCGTTGTCTTGCACACGCAATTCCAGTGCCAGGCGGTAGCGCTGCTTGCCCAGCGTCACCTGGCGCGCGATGCGCGAACTCAGGGTGACGCGCGCGTCGCCCGCGAGAATGCGTTCGGCAAGCGCTTGCGCGGCGTTTTGCGCGATGTTGAGCAGCGCCTGGATGAGCTGTTCACGGTCGCCGCGGAACTCGGGGATCGACACGTCGTAGTCGCGCCGGACTTCGAGGCCGCGCGGAAATTCGGCGAGCACGAGCGCACGCACGCGTTCGCACACCTCGTGAATGTTCACGTCGCCCACGACGTGCGGCAAGCGGTGCGGCGCGAGCAACCGGTCCACCAGCGCCTGAAGACGGTCCGCCTCGGCGATGATGACGCGCGTGTAGTCGCTCAAGGTCTTGGACTGCAACTCCATCTCGAGCAGTTGCGCTGCACCACGAATCCCGCCCAGCGGATTCTTGATCTCATGCGCCAGGTTGCGGATCAACTCCTTGTTCGCTTGAACATGGCCCAGCACGCGCTCCTCGCGCTCCAGGCGCACCTGCTGCTCCAACAGCACCAGCTCGACGACGAGGTGCGATGTCGGATCGGCGGGGCTGACGATCACGTGCACCGGCCAGGCGTCGCTATGACCGTGGCCGCGCCGCAAATGCGCCTCGAGCCGGCTCGCCGAAAATTGATTCGCCGCCACCGCGGCGACGGTGTCGCGCACCGGCTGCGGGTCGACGAACCAGTCGAACAGGTTGGAGCGCTGCACGTTGCGCCGCGCCAGGCCCATGGTGTGCTCGAAAGCCGCATTCGCGAAGACGCATTCGCCGCTCGCGCCAATCACGGCGACCATGCTCGCCAGGTGATCGAAGGCCGCGTAGGCTCGGGTCGCTGATTCGAGTCGCGCAGGAGGAGCGTCGGACCCGGCTTTCACTGCGGCAGCTTGGCCAGTTCACGCCTCAAGGCGGCAATGTCGCTTTCCTTGCGCGCGATTCCCGCCTTCAGCTCGGTGAGCCGGTCCTGGTACTTCTGGAAATTGCGCTCCTCGCCGCGCCGCTCGGGCTCGCCGTTGTTGAACTCTTTTTGCAGGGCGTCCAGGCGATCCGTCTCGGCGCGCAACTCGGCTTCGAGAATGCGCCGCGCGTCGGAGTCGCGCGAGCGCTGCGCGTTCGGATCGATCTTCGCTTCGGCCCGGCCTTCCGAGCCGCGCACCCCCGACGCGCCTTGCGCCGGCACCGGCTTGCCCTCGCTGCGAGGGCGAACCGACTGGATCACGGTGACGGGCACACCCTCGAGGGTTCGGCAACCGCGTTCCTGCGCTTCCTTGGCGCTGATCGTGTCGGTGTAAATATTGCCCGGGCAGCGGTAGACGGTATTGCCCTGCGCGTGCACCCACGGAGTGACACACACCACGGCAAAAATTGCAAGGCACGATCGAAACTTCATGACATCCGTCCTTTGCCACCGAACGCACTGGATGCCCCAGGCGCCGACCGGCTCGCGCGGATTGTCTCGCGGAATTCCCGGAAACGAGCAAGAAAAAGGGACGCTCCAAGCGTCCCTTTTCAATCGAGCTGCGCCGCGGGCGCCCAGCCTACAGGCTGTAGTACATGTCGTACTCGACCGGGTGCGTCGTCATCCGGTAGCGCGTCACTTCCTGCATCTTCAACTCGATGTAGGCGTCGATGAAGCCGTCGGTGAAGACGCCACCCTTGGTCAGGAAGGCGCGGCCCTTGTCGAGGTAGTCCAGCGCCTGGTCCAGGCTGTGGCACACCGTGGGAATTTTTGCGTCTTCTTCGGGCGGCAAGTGGTACAGGTCTTTGGTCGCGGCGTCGCCCGGGTGGATCTTGTTTTCCACGCCGTCCAGCCCGGCCATCAGCAACGCTGCAAACGCGAGGTAGGGGTTGGCCTGAGGATCGGGGAAGCGCGCCTCGATGCGCCGGCCCTTGGGGTTGGCGACGTAGGGAATGCGGATCGACGCCGAGCGGTTGCGCGAGCTGTACGCGAGTTTGACGGGAGCTTCGAAGCCCGGCACGAGGCGCTTGTACGAATTCGTCCCCGGGTTCGTGATCGCGTTCAATGCACGTGCATGCTTGATGATGCCGCCGATGTAGTACAGCGCAAACTCCGACAAGCCGGCGTAACCGTCGCCGGCAAACAGGTTCTTGCCGTCTTTCCAGACTGACTGGTGCACGTGCATCCCGGAGCCGTTGTCACCGACGATGGGCTTGGGCATGAAGGTCGCCGTCTTGCCGTAGGAATGCGCGACGTTCTGGATCACGTATTTCTGCAATTGCAGCCAGTCGGCACGCTGCACCAGCGTGCTGAACTTGGTGCCGAGTTCCATCTGGCCGGCCGTGCCCACTTCGTGGTGGTGCACCTCGACCGGAATTCCCAGCGATTCGAGGATCAGGCACATCTCGGAGCGCATGTCCTGGAAGCTGTCGACGGGCGGCGTGGGGAAGTACCCGCCTTTGACGGTCGGCCGATAGCCCGAGTTGCCGTGTTCGTACTCCTTGCTGCTGCTCCAGGCGGCCTCTTCGGATTCGATCTTGCAGAACGAACCCGACATCTCTACACCCCAGCGCACGCTGTCGAACACGAAGAATTCGGGTTCCGGGCCGAAGAACGCGGTATCGCCCAGGCCTGAGGACTTCATGTACGCTTCGGCGCGCTTGGCCAGCGAGCGCGGATCACGCTCGTAGGGCTTGCCGTCGCCGGGTTCCAGCACGTCGCAGGTAAGGAGCAGCGTCGGCTCCTCGAAGAACGGGTCGATGTTGGCCGTGTTCGGGTCGGGCATCAACAGCATGTCGGACGCTTCGATGCCCTTCCAGCCGGCGATCGACGAGCCGTCGAAGGCGTGCCCGGCGCTGAACTTGTCTTCGTCGAACGCTGACACGGGTACGGACACGTGCTGTTCCTTGCCGCGGGTGTCGGTGAAGCGGAAGTCGACGAATTTGATTTCGTTTTCCTTCACCATCTTCATCACGTCGGCAACGGTCTTGGCCATCAGAGATCTCCTCGCGGTCTGTTGTTTGGTGGGTTGCTGGGGTTGCGCTGCGTCTCAGCACCGTTTCTTGCACAGCGTGAGCGCGAAAAATGCGCACAGGAATGTAGCAGAAACCATGCCTGCGATTCGGCCTGGGTAAACGCTCCGAATGCACACTTTGAGTGCGCTTCCGTGCACCCATATGCGCGCGTGCCCCGGGTCCTATCGCACCAATTCAGGGCCCAACCGGACCTGCGCTTCGCGCAAGCCCACGAGCAACTGGGCGTAAGCTGCATCGATGTCAGCGACGTCGCCCTTCACGCCAAGCTCGATATGGCGCCCCCACTGCGGGTGGTCGATGCTGGGCAGACTGAACACCTTGACGCCCGCAAACTGCGCTTCGATTTGCAACATCAGCGGCGTCAGCGTCGCTTCCAGGCCGCCGAAGACGATCACCGACTTCTCGAGCACGCCCACCGCGCGGTGCAAGTGCGCCAGGCGCTGGTCGAGCACCCATTCGATCATCGGCCAGGCCATCACGGGAAAACCGGGGACGAAGTACACGCTGCCCACGGAGAAGCCCGCGATCTTGTTGTACGGATTGGGGATGATCGACGCGCCATGCGGAAACATGCCCATGTTGAGCCGATGCACGTTGTCGCTGCGGTCCGGCTCATACGCGACGCCCTGCTCTTTGGCCATGTCGCGCATGCGCTCCAGGATCAGGTCGCGCGCCTGCAGGTGCAGTTCGAGCGGGCGCTGCAAGGCCTGAGCTGCGCACTGGCGCGTGTGGTCGTCGGGCGTGGCGCCGATGCCGCCGCACGAGAAGACGACGTCGCCGCAGCCAAAGGCGTGCACCAGGTCGGCGGTGATGCGCTGCGGATCGTCGCCGACGTAACGCGCCCAACTCAAGGCCAGCCCGCGCGCGGCGAGCAACTCGATCACCTTGGGCAGGTGCTTGTCGGCGCGTTTGCCCGACAGGATTTCATCGCCGACGATGATGAGGCCGAAATTCATGGTGCGGGCAGGCTCGGTGTGGGTGCACTCGGTGGCAGCGCCAGCGCGGGTGCGGCAGCGGCAGCCGATTTTTCGACGGCCAAGCGCAAACCGTGCAATGCCGCGAGCAGGTAGTGCGTGAACCAGAGCGTCGAAAATGCGAACACGAGGGTGTAGAGCCAGACGGCGACGACCACCAGCACGGGTGCAAAAATCAACATCGCAGCGCTCACTGCCCACAACAACGACGGCGCAGCACCGAGGTAACCGGTGACGACGCCCATCGCGATCAGCGGCCAGCGGTGCTCGCGCATCAGGGTTCTGCGCTCGTCGGCGCTGGCGTGCTCGGCGAGTGCGTCGAAACTCATCACGCGGTAGGTCAACCAACCCCAGATCAGCGGCGGCAACACCAGGATCAGCGGCGGAACAAGCCAGAACGGCACACTCACGACGAGCGCGAGCAGCGCGACCAGCGTGCAGCCGAGCGACCAGCTTGCGCTCGTCAGAAAACTCGCGCCGTGGCGCCGCTCGAGGCTGGCGAAACGGCGTTGGCCGATCAGGGTGACCACCGCGGGCGTCATCAACAGCGCGACGAGCAGCAGCGAGATCACCACGATCACCGGAATCGCCAGTGCCACGACGATCAGCGGCGCAAGCACGGTGCGAAACCCTTGCGCGCCGATGCCGTCGAGCCAACGCAGCAAGGCTTCGAGCAGCGACCAACTCTCAAGCGTGGCCCGCACGCCGGCCAGCGTGTCTTCCCAGAAATAGTAGCCGAGCAACGCGGCCAGACCCCCCGCAAAGAGCAAGGGCAGAAACGACAGCAGGATGACGCGCGGATGCAGGCAATACGCTGCGGCGCGCCAGAACGAATCGATGAGTTGGTTCACGCGTGCACCTCGACGTCCCAGGAATCAGGCATCGTCGTCGTCGCCACCGAGCACGCCGCCGAGCAATCCGCCCGCAGCGAAGCCGCCCAGCAGCGAGCCCTCTTCGCGCGAACCGCCGCGCTGCGGCGCCGCGGCAAAAATCCGCGACGCCAAGCGCGAAAACGGCAGGCTTTGCAGCCACACGGTGCCCGGGCCGTGACCTTGGCAAAGAACAGGCCTTCGCCACCGAACAACGCGGTCTTGATCTTTCCGACGTACTGAATCTCGAAGCCGACCGAAGGCGTCAGCGCGACCAGGCAACCCGTGTCCACCATCAGGGTCTGGCCCGCGTGCAATTCACGCTGCAGGATCGCGCCTCCGGCATGGATGAACGCCAGACCGTTGCCGTCCAGGCGCTGCATGATGAAACCCTCGCCGCCGAAGAACCCGACCGACATCTTTTGCTGGAAATGAATTCCGAGCGAGACGCCGCGGGCCGCGCAGAGAAACGCGTCCTTCTGGCAAATCAGCGTTCCGCCCAACTCACGCAAGTTCATCGCCAGAATCTTCCCGGGATAAGGCGCGGCAAAGGCGACGCGCGACTTGCCCTGGCCCTGGTTCGTGTAGACCGTCGTGAACAAGGATTCGCCGGTGATGAGGCGCTTGCCGGCGCCGAGCAGCTTGCCCAGCAGCCCGCCCTGCGACGCCGCGCCGTCACCGAAGACCGTGTCCATGCCGATGCCGGCGTCCATGAACATCATGCTCCCGGCCTCGCCCACCGCCGCCTCGCCCGGGTCAAGTTCGATCTCGACAAATTGCATCTCCTCGCCGCGGATCTGATAGTCCACCACGTCCATTGCCATCTCGCATCCCCCAGAACATTGCGCAATCGAGCAATCGTAGCGGCCTGCGAGAAATCGTTCCGCGCCGGCGGGCCCGGACAGGGGCGCCTGCCCTGCCAAGCGCGTCACAATGCGGGCCTTCTGCCCGGCAATGACACTGCACTCACCTACCCTTTTGCTCGTCTGCAGCATCGCGCTGCTGCTTGCCGCAGCGACGCTGACGTGGTTCGGCGCGCGCCAAATTTGCTATCGCGGCCACTGGTATTGGGTCACCGCACAGTGGCTGCTCGGCGCCGGCCTGGCGCTCCAGGTGGACTCATCCGGCAGCGACCTGACGCTGGCGGCCGCCCAGCTGCTGGTTCTGCAGTGGCCCATTTGCGTGTTGGCGGGCCTGCGCCGGTTCTACTCGCGCCACGGTCTGGGAGTGCACGGCGGCGTCGACGTCGCCGTGCTGGGCCTGGCCTGGCTCAGCGCGGCGGCGGTGCTGCAAATGCGCGCACCTGCGTCGCTGCAATGGCTCGCCTGGTGCATCGGGCCGATGCTGCTTCAGGCGTATACGGCGGTCCTCGTCGTGCGACTCGCCGAGTTCAAGAGCAGCCCGGCGTTGCAATTCCTTGCCTTCGCGCTGGGCGCCGCTGCGCTCGCGAACGCCTACCGTTCAGGGGCCGTCGGCGACGCGCCCACGCTGTTGAGCCAGATGCTGGTCGCGGGCAGCGTGATCATGGTCGTTCCGGCGATCGTCATGGTCCCCGTCGCCCTGGTGCTGAATTTCCAGCGCACCGAGCACACCTGGCGCGCCGAGCAACGCAAGTTGCGCTACATGGCCGACATGGACGTGCTGACGCGCGTTCCCAACCGGCGCCATTTCCAGGAGCTGGCCACCCAGGCGCTGGCCGCGACCCGGGCCGATGACGCGTCGATGATTGCCTTCGACATCGACCACTTCAAGCGCATCAACGAGATGTTCGGCCACGCCGCAGGCGACGACGCGCTGCGCCAGGTGTCGCAATGCCTGCGGGAGACGCTGCGCGAGCTGGACGTGGCGGGTCGCGTGGGCAGCCATGAATTCGTCATCCTGCTTCCCGACACCTTGCCCAAAGGCGCGATGGCGGTGGCCTCGCGCATGGCGGCGCAACTCGCGGCGCGCGACGTGGCGCCGCGCATGGCCACGCTCAGCCTGAGTTTCGGCGTCGTCAGGCTCTATGAGGGCGAGGCCGTCGCCGACGCGTTGCGCCGCGCCGAACAGGCGCTCTTCGAAGCCAGGCGCCAGGGGCGCAGCCGCATCGTTGTCGCCACGGGCTCGCGCGACAACCCGGTGTTCACGAACAGCCGCACGCTCGGTCTGCTCGGCGCCTGACCAGCGCCAATAGCGCCGCGTCGTCTCGCGCGCGCAGTTTCCCGGCGCCTCGGCGACGCCGGACCAGACCCAAGCGCCGCATGACGCGCTCTGAATCGGCGCGATGCGGCGCTCGAGGTAGCGCGCCAAGACCTCGGGCGCGGGATGGCCGAAGCGATTCCGATACCCCGCCTGAAAGACCGCCCAACGTGGGCCCACCGCATCCAGAAACGGCGCACTCGACGAGCTCTTGCTGCCGTGATGCGGCACGACCAGCACGTCGCTGCGCAAGGCCGCGCCATGCGCGGCAACGAGCGCCGCTTCCTGCTCGCGTTCAATGTCCCCGGTGAGCAACACACTGCCTTGCGCCGAGGCGATGCGCAGCACACACGACAGCGCGTTGGGTTTGCTGCGCTGCTCGAAGTCCGCGGCTTGCGGCCCCAGCACGTCGAACCGAACGCCGTCCCAGAGCCACGACTGGCCGGCTTCGCAACGCCTGCGCGCGGAGATCGCACCCAGGAGCGGATGCGACTCCTCGAGCGAACTGATCAGTTCGCGCACCGGCAGCGCCCCGAGCACGGCGCGCGCGCCACCGACGTGGTCAATGTCGCGGTGGCTGAGCACGAGCGCGTCGATGCGCGTTTCACCGCGACCACGCAGCAGGGGCAACAAGACCCTCTGGCCGGCGTCGCTGTCGCGTGAGTATTGAGGTCCGGCGTCGTAGAGCAACAGGTGCCCGCGGGTACGCACGAGCACCGCCGTGCCTTGCCCGACATCCAGCGCAATCAATTCGAAGCGACCCGCATCGACCGGCAAGGGCTGCGGCAGCAGCAGCGGCAAGGTGAGCGGCACGGCGAGCAGCCGGGCGCGCCACGGCAGCGGCATGACGAGCAACACCGCACCCAGCAATGCGCTGAGCTGGGCCCAGGCGGGAGCGGCTGGCACGTTCCAGACCGCGCCGGGAAGCGCCGCCAAGCCAGCCAAGGCCATGACCAAGCCCGCAGTCAGCCACGCCGCGAGCGCCCACAGCGGCGCGGCAAGCACACCGAGCAAGGCGAGCGGCGTGATGAGCAGCGTGACGAGCGGAATCGCAAACAGGTTCGCGAGCAGCCCGACCAGCGAGACTTGCTGGAAGAACACCAGACTGAGCGGCGTCAGGCCCAACGTGGCGATCACTTGCGTGCGGATCCCGCCGCGCAGCACGTCGGCAAGCCGTTCTCTCAAACGCTTGTCGCGCTTGGACGACGCCTGCGCCGCCGATAGCGCCGGCCGCGACGCCATCAGCAACCCGACGGCGCCGAACGAGAGCCAGAACCCAGGCTGCAACAAGGCCCACGGGTCGATCAACGCGACGAGTCCCGCGGCGAAAAGCAGCACCAACGGCCAAGACCACGCCAGCCCCAGCGACTGCAAGACGCAGACTGCGGCAAGCATCCAGACCGTGCGCTGCGCCGGCACGCCCCACCCCGACAACAGCGCGTAGCCGATGGCAGCGGCCAGGCCGCCCCAACGCACCGCTTGCGGCAAGGGCCAGCGCAGCAGCGCTCGCGGCGAGCGGCTCCACAACCCAGCGACAAGAATCCCGGACGCCCAGGCGAACATCGTGACGTGCAAGCCGCTGATCGACATCAGGTGCGCGACGCCGGTGTTGCGAAACAGATCCCAGTCTTCCCGGTCGATCGCCGCCTGGTCGCCGATCGCCAGCGCCGCGAGCACGCCGGCGATGCGGCGCTCGGGCACGTGGGTTTCGATGGCGTCACGCACCGCGTGGCGCAGGCGCTCGATCGGGAACCCCGCCGCCGGATCCAGCAATAGCGCGGGTGCGTCGCGCACGTAGCCGGTGGCGCCCACACCCAACTCGAACAGGTAGAGCTCGTAGTCGAAACCGTGCGGATTGACGTTGCCGTGCGGCCGGCGCAAGCGCACCGTGAAGCGCCAGCGCTCGCCGGCGCGCAGTTCCTGGCGCGGCTGGGCACTCGCTGCGTCTTCGTGAGCGCCGCGGTACCAGCCGAGCGCGAGCAGCTCAGGCAGAGTCACGGGCTGACCCTGCAGAAGCGCTGAGTCGACACGCAAACGGAACCTCGTTCCGGAAGCGCCATGTTGCGGCAGGCTGGCGACGACGCCTTGCACGACGATGTCGTGGCCTTCGAGCGGCGTTGCCATGGTCTGCGCCACACGCAAAACCGCTCGCCCGCCGGTGGCGCCGAAGCCGAGCAAAGCCACACTGAGCAAGCCGATCAGCGCGACACTGCGGGTGCGGATTCGCAAGAGCGCCAAGCCCACGCCGAGGCCGCCACTGGCGATCGCGCAGGCGTACACCGCCGCGTCTTGCAACACGCGCTCCTGCAACTGCAACGCGACGCCGCAAAGCCATGCCAAGGCCAGGCCGGCGAGCCACCATCCCTTGTACATCGCCGTCATTCGGCCAGTGTAGGATCGGCGCCGGCCCACCCCGAGCCCCCTACCGTCGACCGGAGATCCGCATGGCAGACAGCAACAACGTCAACGACAAACTCAAGGCGCTCGGTATCGTCCTGCCGCCTCTGAGCACACCCGCAGCGGCGTACGTGCCCTTCGTCCGCACCGGCAACCTGGTCTTCATCTCCGGGCACATCGCACGGCGCGACGGCAAGCCCTGGGTCGGCCAACTCGGGCTCAACGTCGACACCGCCACCGGCAAACTCGCCGCACGCGCGATCGCGATCGATTTGCTCGGCACCCTGCAAGCCGCGGTGGGCGACTTGAACAAGGTAGAGCGCATCGTCAAGGTGATGAGCCTCGTGAACAGCACGCCCACGTTCACCGAACAGCACCTGGTGACGAACGGCTGCTCGGAGTTGCTCGTCGAGGTCTTGGGCGCAAAAGGCACGCACGCGCGAAGTGCTTTCGGCGTTGCGCAGATTCCGCTGGGAGCGTGTGTCGAAATCGAATTGATCGCGCAAGTCGCGTGAGCGGATTCGCGTCGTTGCGTGGCGTCGGCGTGACGCAACGCTTTGCGGCCATGGCGCTCGCCTGCGCCCTCGCGCTCGGTCTGGCGCTCGCAGCTCAATACGTCTTCGAGATGCGGCCCTGCCCGTGGTGCATCTTGCAGCGCCTGATCTTCATCGTCATCGGCTTCGTGTGCCTGCTCGGCGCTTTCGTCGGCGCGCGACCGGCGCGCTTTGCCTTTGCCGGCGTGACGGTCATCCTCGCCGTGCTCGGCGCCGCAGCCGCACTGTGGCAACACAACGTCGCCGCCAAATCGAGCTCATGCAACCTGACGCTGGCCGACAAGATCTTGAATGCCCTGGGCGTCGAGGCATTGCTGCCCACGCTGTTTCAGGTGACGGCGAATTGCGCGGACTCCGCGGTTCGCGTGCTCGGCATCGCGTTCGAACACTGGAGCCTCACGCTGTATTTGCTGCTCGCGTTCGGCGCGGCGAGTGCCTTCCTGAAACTTCGCGCCGCTGCCTGAGCGGCGTTCACCTCAAGCCGAGAACTCGGTCAGCAGGGTGCCGGCCAACGGCGCGTTGGGAACCAATCCGCCGCCGTCGGCCACTTGCTGGCCGTTGACCCACACGCCGTGCACGCCCAGCGCATCCGTCGTCAGGCGTGGCGCGCCGCCCGGCAGGTCGAAGACGCGCTTTTTCGGGCCACGGTCCACGCGCGTCGGGTCGAACAGCAGCAGGTCGGCGGCGTTGCCCTCGCGCAGCAAGCCTCTGCCCGGCATGCCGAACACCGACGCCGGATGCGACGTGATGCGGCGCACCGCTTCTCCCATGGTCATCGTGCCGCGCTCGCGTGCCCAGTGACCCATCAGGTGCAGGCCGAAACCCGCGTCGTTGAAGAAGGTCAGGTGCGCGCCGGCATCGCTCAACGAGACGATGGAGTGCGGGTGCGTCAGCATGCGCCCCACCGCGTCTTCGTCACTGTTGAGCAGTTGCGCGGTGAAGACGGTGCGCAAGTCTTCGGCCAGCGCCAGGTCGAGCATCGCGTCGAGCGGGTCGCGGCCCTGTTCGCGCGCGATGTCGGCAATCGTGCGCTGCTCGAGATGCGCGTGTTCGGGCAAGGCGGTTTCGACGACGTGAACCTTCTGCCACTCGCTGTTGAAGAGGCGAAACGTCGCTGGCGCAGCCAGCTCGGCGCGCACCGCGTCGCGAAACTCGCGCCGTGAAAGTACCGCAGCGAGTTCGGCCCCGCTGCGGCCGAGCGCCGGCCGCCATGCCGCGAGGCCTTCCACCGGGTACGGCGAGGCGAGCGTGAAATCCATCGTCAGCGGGCAGCACGACACCTGGCCGAGCATGCGGTTGCCACGCGAATTCGCCGCACTGATGGCGGCCAGGTCGTCGAACACCGCACCGCCATTGCTGCTGTTGTGCAGGAGCGCCGCGACCATCACGGTGCGCCGGCTGTTCGCGGCGAGCGATTCGAGAAACGGCAGGCGCGTCTCGCCGCTCTTGGTGAGCATGTAGACACCGCGCCCGCCCTCGGCCATGGCCTGCACCAACGCCGCCATCTCGGTTTCATCTGCCAAGCGCGACGGCATCGGCAGGCCGCCCTCGCCGTTGTGCGCCGGGCTCGTGCTCGTGGAAAAACCGACTGCGCCATGGTTCATCGCTTCGCGCACCAGCTCGCACATCTGCGCCACTTCGTCAGGCGTGGCGGCGCGCCGTGTCGCCTGCTCGCCCATCACCCAGGTGCGCACCGACGAATGGCCGACGTAAGCCGCGACGTTGACCACGCTGCCGCGCCGGCGCAACTGCGCCATGTACTGCGGGAAAGTCTCGAATCCCCAGTCGATGCCTTGGCGCAATACGTCGAGCGACATACCCTCGACCTGGGTCAGGTTGCGCATCGTGCGCTCGCGGTCTTGGGGTCGGCACGGTGCGATCGTGAAACCGCAGTTGCCGATCACCGCCGTCGTAACGCCCAGCGACGGCGAGGGCCGGACGCAGGGGTCCCAGGTGATTTGCGCGTCGAAGTGGGTGTGGCTGTCGATGATGCCGGGCATCAGCGCCAGGCCGTTCGCATCTATCGTGCGCTGCGCGGCCTCAAGGCAGCGCGGGCCGAGGTAGGCGATGCGCCCGCCCGCGACGCCGACGTCGCCGAGCCACGCCTCACCCCCGGCGCCGTCAAAAAGCTGCGCCCCGCGGATCAGAAGGTCGAGCACTGCGGCTCCAAGACTAAGCGGCCTTCGAGATCGGCAGCGCGAACATCGCCTCCATCTCGCGGCGCAGTTGATAGGCTTTGGTCGTCGTGTCGATCGCCACGTCAGCCCACGTCAGGCTTTGCCCCTGGCGCACGGGGCGCAGCAGCTTGATGCCGTGCGCGAGGCCGAGCGGCAGACCGCCGATTTGCGCCGACGTCTGCGCCGGCAGCAACTTGCCCCACACCGTGTAGCCGCCCTCGCCGTCCAGCACTTCGCCGACGCGCAAGTCGCGCTTGGCGGTGGCCACGACATCGGCATTCCAGCAATTCGCGACACCCGTCGCTTCGCCGCGCAGCGCGACGCTCGCCACCGACATGCCCACTTCCAGGCCGATCAAGTGCCAGCGTTTGTAGAGAGTGAAGTAGCGCCCGCTCGGGTCCGTGTGCGCGTTGTATTCCTCGAAGCAATTCCGGATGTATTCGGTTTCGCCTTCCACCGTCACCCACACGCCCATGCGGATGTCGTAAGGGATCTTGCGCCCGTTCGCCTCGAGCGACGAGATCACCTCGACCATGCCTTTGCGTTCGAGCACTCCCCCTTCGCTGATGGGCCGTGTGACGAAGGGAATGTCTTCCACGCTCGCCGGCGGGTAGAGCAGGCCGTTGCTCGGCACAGTGAGTCCCGTCGCGTTGGCGACTGCGGTCGACTCGATCGCAGGCTTGGACCCATCGAGAAAGCTGTTGAACATTTTCGGGTTCAGACCGCCGCGCAGCGCTTGTTCGGGAGTGAGACCATAGTTCTCCCACACCGTGTCGGGCGTCGACTGACTGAAATGCGGCAGCCACTTGTGGCCGCGCCCCGCAGCGACGACCGGGAAGCCGCACGTGCGCGCCCAGTCGACAAGGTCGCAAATGAGCGCCGGCTGGTCGCCGAAGGCGAGCGAATACAGCACACCCGCTTTCGCGGCGCGCTGCGCGAGCAAGGGCCCGCAAAACGCATCCGCTTCGACAGTCACGTTGACGACGTGTTTACCGTTCGCAAAGGCTTGCAGGCAATGGTCGACCGCGGCGATGGGGTGGCCTGTGCATTCGACGATCACGTCGATCGCCGGGTGCGCGACCAGCGCCTGCCAGTCTTCACCGATATGCGTCGTGCCGTCTTTCACTGCGGCGTCGAGCGAGGCGGCAGCGATCTGCTGCTCCGGCCAGCCCACTCGTGCCAGGTTCGTGCGCGCTGCGCTGGGCGACAAGTCGGCAATGCCTACCAGATGCACACCGGGCGTGCGCGGGATTTGCGCGAGGTACATCGAGCCGAATTTGCCGGCGCCGATCAGGCCGATGCGAACCGGCTTGCCTTGCGCCGCGCGCGTCTGAAGTTGACGATGCAGGCTCATGGTCAGGCAGCCTCGGCAATTTCTTCGAGCGACGTCTGCAAGGCGCTGGCCGGCATGCCGTTCTTCCACGGCAAATCCACCGGGTAGGGCTTGGTCAGGCAATCGTCGGGCAAACAAGCGATGGGCGTGAAGTCGCGATGCGCAATGTATTCGGGCCGCTTGAAGCGCCGCACGTGGTTGCTGACCGCGCACAGACTCAGGTACACGGCAACCCGGTTGAACGGCGACAGGTTGCTCGTCGAGGCGTGAACCAGGCAACTGTGAAACAGGATCATCGACCCCGCCGGCCCCTTGGGCGCGACGATTCCGGCGCCGACATTGCGGCCGTCCGCGTCGAACCGGCCCTTGCCGCCGCCGCGCTCCACCAATTGACGAATCAGGTCGTTGTCGATCGTCCACAACGGGTAGCTCGTCGTCGTCAGGTCGTGTTTGGCGTCGATCACGCCGCGCTTGTGGCTGCCGGGAATGAACATCAACGGGCCGTTGAACTCGTTCACGTCGTCGAGAAAGATGGCGATGTTCATCGCACGTTCGGTGGGCATCAGGTCATCGTTTTTCCACGTGCCGTAGTCCTGGTGCCACTGCCAGACGTCGCCCTCGAACGCCATCTTGCCGTTGATCTTGAATTGATGCATGTAGAGCTTCTCGTCGAAGAGCTGCTGCACCGGCTCAATCATGCGTGGGTGCCGCGCCAGCCGCGCAAACGGTTCGCTGTAGAGGTGCGCGGCGAAATTGGTTCGCACCGCTTGCGAGCCCTTCTCGCGAACGTTGTACGCCTCCTGGCGCGCGTACAGATCGGGCACCGCGGGCCTCAGCGTGTCGATCTCCGGCTGGCTGAACAGCCCGGGAAAGAAGAGATATCCGTCGCGCTCGAACTGCTCGATCTGGGCCTTGCTCAATTTCATCGTGGGTCTCCGACAGTGGATTGCAGAACTTGGGTCAAACGCGCCGCCAAATTGTCGCTGGCGGCGCGGCTGTGTTGATCGATAAGGCGCGACGCGCGATCCGCGTCGCCCGCGGCAATCGCGTTGGCAATCGCCTCGTGTTCGTCCCACACCGGCGAGCGCTGGCGAGAGGACTGCAGCACCTCGCCCATGACGCGGCGCAAGTGATGCCAATGCACCTGGGCACTGAGTTCGATGAGCGGGTTCCCCGACGCGGCATAGATCGCCCGGTGGAAGGCCACGTCGGCGTCGATCATCGCCTGGATGTTGCGCCCGCGCGCGCATTTGCGGCCGGCCTCGAGCAGCGCCGGGTCGATCTTCCAGCGCTGCTGCGCCGCCAGGCGGGCCGCGAGCGCGTCGAGCGCGCCGCGCACTTGGTAGACGTTGCGCATCCAGGCGACGTCGAGCGGCGCGACCATCAGGCCGCGGCCGGGCGCGTCGAGCACGAAGCCGTCTTTTTTCAGCAGGCGCAAGGCCTGCAGAACCGGCTGGCGCGAGACGGCGAGTTGCTCGGCAATCTCTTCCTGGCGCAGCCGTGAGCCGGGGGGCAGCGAAGCGTCGCTGATCGCATCCAACAGGGCGCGGTGCACGCGCTCCACCAGATCGGGCGCGCTCTGCAGCTTGACGAGGTGGGCCGGCATGGCGGCGAAGTGTACTCTGTATACAGAAGACAGGCCGAGATGTCAACCCAAAGTAGAAATGTCCCCTGTTTGACCAAGATAGAAATGTCCCCTTCGTGAGACGGGTGCGAAGGATGGTCAACCAGGCGCGGGGGCCGGCCGCGCAGGGCGTAGCCCGGAGCGGCGGGCCCCCGCGCGCGGCACGATGGGAGGGGTGTCGGGACGGAAGATGCCGCGTTTGCGCTGCTCGTCCTGGAAGGCCAATTCGGCCCTGAGGCGCAGCAGTTTGGAGTGCTGCGCATCGCGTGCGTCTTGGGATCCTCTGCTTGGTTGCTCTGCGTGCGCTCATGCACGGCATAGCTTCGGAAGGTCAGCGCTTGGCCCCGATAGCTCAAGTGCAGCGTCCCATCCCCATGCTGTGCGATGTCCACCATCGCGCGCGCCTTGGGCGCATGCGGCTGCTTGGGGCACAACTGCACGATGCTGCCCTCGAACTTGCACGCGCCCTGGGCGCTGAGCTGGCGCTGGTGGTGCAGCGAGCAGATATCGGCCAGCGCCTGCGCGCTGCCAGCCCAAGGCCGGTGCATGTCCTGCGCCTGTTGGGGGTTGACTGCAAAGCGCCGGTTGTGCTCGCGCAGATATTCGTCCAGCCAGGGATTGGCTTGCGCGATGTTGTCGATGCCCTGCAACCGCATAGCCTTGCACATGCGGTCCTGCAGCGTTTGGAACAGCCGCTCCACGCGCCCCTTGGCCTGCGGGCTGCGCGCGCAGATGGGCTCGATTTGCAGCTGCAGCAGCGCGCGCTCGAATTGCGTGGGCTTGGCGTCCTCCGGATCCGCCTTGGTGAAGATGCCGTGGCGGTCGCTGTACAGGGCCAACGGCGCGCCAACTCGCTGCACCAGCGCATGCAGCACAGCCAGATAGCCTTGGGTGGTCTCCTGTTCGAAAAACCTCGCACCCAGCACCCGGCCCGTGGCGTCATCGATGAACGCGATCAGGCAACACTTGGTCGATCGCCCCTCGAACCAGTCGTGATGGCTGCCATCGATCTGCACCAGCTCGCCCTGGCACTCGCGCCGCGCGCGTGGGCTGTGCACCCGCTGCGCCCGGCGCCGCTTGGCCTGCCACAGCCCGGCCTGCATCATCCAGCCGCGCAAGGTCTCCACGCTCCACTCAAAGCCGTGCTCGCGCTGCAGGTACTCGTGCGCCAACTGCGGGCCAAAGTCAGCGTATTGGCTGCGCACGAGCTGCATATAGTGCTCGCGCCGCTCAGCACAAATCCGCCGATGGCTCGCCTGGCCTCGCCTGCGTGAAACCAGCCCCTGCCTGCCCTGCTCGCGAACGCGCCGGCACAGATGCTTGACCTGACGCACCGACAACCCGAGCAGCTTGGCCGCATGGGCCTGCTTCAGACCCCCGTCCTTCACCCGTTTGATCACCTCAAGCCGGTGTACTTCCTTCTGACTCATCAGCTCCAACTCCTGCGCCACCTCGTGCCTCCTCGAACAGCCAAGGGGACACTTCTACTTTGTGCGCAGGGGACATTACTGTCTTGGGGCCACAGAAGACAGGCCGAGAAGACAGGCCGAGCAGCCCGACGCCAGCGCGCGCGACCGTAAGATGCGTCGCGCCCCTTCGCGCTCACACCAGGTTGCCCCATGTCTCAGTTCGCTTACCTGTCGAACAACGCCTTCCTCAAGGCGCCTGCGGCAAGCGCAGCGACCCCCTACGCCGTGGCCGGAATCGCCTGGGACGGCGCCGTCACGAACCGCCCCGGCGCGCGCTTCGGCCCGCGCGCGATTCGCGACGCGAGCCACATGCTGTGCGACGCAACGCACCCGTTCTTCGACGTATCGCCGCTTGGGCACCTTGGCGACGCGGGCGACCTCGAACTTCCCAACACCGGCATCGAGGCGATGCGTTCCGCTTTGTTGCCGCTTGCCGAAGCGCTGATCCGGCGCCATCACATGGCCTGGCTCGGCGGCGACCATTCGATCACGCTGCCCTTGCTGCGCGCGTATCACAAGGTGCTCGGCCGGCCACTGGCGGTGATCCATTTCGACGCGCATTGCGACACCTGGACTGACCACTTCGGCGAGCCGAGCGGCCACGGCACGTGGGTCTACGAAGCCATCGAACAAGGCCTCGTGCTGCCCCACTGCTTCACCCAGATCGGCATCCGCTCCGCGGGCCAGCGCGAAGCGCGCGACTTCGTGCGCCTGCGTGGCGGCCAGATCTTCACTGCGCGCGACTTGCGCGGGCGGGAAAGCGCAGCGCAACTGGCCGACGTGCTGTCGGCGATTCGCGAACAACAGGCGGCCTGCGGGAACCCGCCCGTCTACTTGAGCCTGGACGTCGATTGCCTTGACCCGGCCTTCGCGCCCGGAACCGGCACGCCCGAGCCCGGTGGCTTGAGCACAAACCAGGTGCTCACGATTCTTGAAGAACTCGCCACCCTGCCCTTTGTCGGCATGGATTGTGTGGAAGTCGCCCCGCCCTATGACCACGCCGAATTGACGAGCAATGCCGCGGCGAACTTCATCTGGACGTATCTGGCCGGCCAGTGCGCACGCAAGCCTGACGGCGCGTCGGTCCAACGCTGATCCATTGCTCGGTACGCGCAAAGGGCGAAAAAGTCACGGCCGCGGCATCCCCGATTCGCGGGGCCGACGCCTATGGAGCTTGGCCGCAACCGCTACAGTTTCGACGCCCCGGATCATCGAAGCAGAAGAACCCTACGCAGTTCGTTTGTCTCGACTTCGGCACTCTCCAAACGACGGACGCGCCTGATGAAACTCAAACTGAAGTGGACGTGGCTCGGCACAACAGGGTTTGTTCTCTTCGTTGCTGCTGTCGTGGGCTGCGGAGGCGGCTCCGGCAACGCAGCGTCGGAGCCAAACCCCGTCATACCCCTGCCCGAAGGCGGCGCCGCCGTGGCGACGGCGTCGAACGCGGTCGCGCTCAGCAATCCAATTTTGTTCGTGACCCAGGTTCCTGTGCTGATCGACTTCAATGCCAGGGGCTCGACATTCGCCAATCACCTGGGCTATATCGGAGGAACCCCCCGCGGTGGCGACCTGATGATCCGCTACCCCGACGGCAGCCTGCGCAATCTCACCCAAGAGGCTGGTTTCGGCATGAACGGCCTGCAGGGCGCCAACGCCATTGCCGTGCGCGAACCCTCGGTGCATTGGGACGGCGCCAAGGCACTTTTCAGCATGGTCATCGGTGCGCCGCCAAAGCAATATCAGCACGGCGAGTACTTCTGGCAAATCTACGAGGTCAGCGGCTTGGGCAAGGGCGAGACGGTGGCGATTGCCAAGGTCGCGAACCAGCCGGTCGGCTACAACAACGTATCGCCCTTCTACGGCACCGATGACCGTATCCTGTTCACGTCCGATCGCCCGCGCGGGGGCGAGGCGCACCTCTATCCGCAGTTGGACGAATACGAGAGCACGCCGACGATCACGGGCATCTGGAGTCTGAACCGCGCCAGCGCCGACCTGCGCCTGCTCAACCACACGCCGAGCGGCGCATTTTCTCCATTCGTCGACAGTTTTGGCCGCGTGATCTTCACGCGCTGGGATCACTTGCAGCAAGACCAGCAGGCCGACGTTTCAGTCGACTTCGCCGATGAGAGCCTGGGCGCCACGCAACTCAGCACACGCACCGAAGTCTTCCCGGAATCGCGCGAAGGTCAGAGCAGCGCCTTTGGCGCTGTCGCGGCGCATCAAATCAATCACTTCGCACCCTGGCAAATCAATGAGGACGGTACCGACGAGGAGACCCTCAACCATATCGGCCGCCACGAACTCAACTTCGGTTTCCTGATCAAGTCGTTCACCGCGGATCCGGCGCTGTCAGACAACACGAACAACAGTCTGCACTCGAATAAGACGAAGATTCGCGAAGACGCCGGCCTCTTCCACATCAAGGAAGACCCCACCCAGCCGGGAACGTTCTATGCAACCTACGCCCGCGAGTTCGGCTCGCTCAGCACCGGGCAATTGCTGCGCTTCACCGGCGCGCCTTCCGTCAACGCCGAACAAATGACGGTCAGCGAAGCGACCGCGGGTGAGCCGGGGGTGGCGCTGCCGGGTGGCCGCTATCGCAACCCGCTGCCGCTGTCGGACGCCAAGTTCATCGCAACGCACACACCGACTGCCGAGCCCACCGTTGCGAAGCTTGGCGAAATGCGCCTCCGGCAACTGCTGCCGCAAGGCTCCGGTGGCGCGTTGCGGCCCGGCGAGACAGTCACCGGCGGCATCCGACGTGCAGTCAGTTGGTGGGACCCCGATCAGAAGCAGTCTTTCAACGGCTTGCTCTGGGAATTGGAGGCCGTCGAGGTGGTGGCACGGGCGCGCCCGTCGCGCGGGGCGGTCGCTCTGGAAGCCCCTGAGCGGTCGATCCTGAGTGAACTTGGCGTCAGTGAAGCCGCACTGCGCGCCTGGCTCGTACAGAACAACCTGGCACTGATCGTGACCCGAAACAATACGAGTCGCGATCGCGCCGACAAGACGCAACCCTTCAACCTTCGGGTGCCGGGCGGGGTGCAGACCGTGGCACCCGGCGGCGGCAAGGTCTACGACGTCTCGCACCTGCAGATCTTCCAGGCCGACATGGTGCGCGGCTATCGCGACGGCCGCAGACCCCTGGCGCGCGCGATGCATGAGCCGAACGCGAAGAACATTCCCAACCCGAGCGGGCCGGCGGGCAGCGTCAAGATTGGCGCCGATGGTTCGACCGCGGCATTCGTCCCAGCGCGCCGCGCCCTGACGTGGCAAACCACGGATGCGACAGGCAACGCGGTTGTGCGCGAGCGCGTCTGGGTGACATTTCAACCTGGCGAAGTGCGTGTCTGTGCCTCCTGCCATGGCGCGAACAGCGCCGACCAGGCGGGCCGACCCGCGCCAACCAACCCTCCCTTGGCCTTGCGCGAATTGCTCAGCGCCTGGGCGGTGTTGCCGAAGTAGCTGCGCTCGCGGCAGCGCAACAATCTAGCCTTGGCATCGACTAGACCGCAAACGCCGTCGTCTTCTTGACGGTGCGAAGCACGAGCATCGAGTTCGAGCGCGCCACCCCCGGCAGCTTGGCCAGAACCTCGCTGTGAAAGCGCTCGAGGTCCTGCGCGTCGCGGTAGGCAAAGCGGATCAGGTAGTCGTTCGACCCGGCGACGTAAAAACAGTCCAACACCTCGGGCTGGTCGCGCGCCGCCTGCTCGAACGCCGCGAGCACTTTGCTGTTCGTGCCTTCGAGGTTGACGATGGTGTAGCTCGTCCCGTGCTGGCCCACCGCGGTCGGGTTGACGAGCGCCACGTAACGCTCGACCACACCGCTGTCCTCCAAGGCCTTGACGCGGCGCAGGCACGCCGAAGGCGAGAGGTGAATGCGCTGCGCGAGTTCGAGATTGGAGAGCCGCGCGTCGTCCTGAAGCTGGTTCAGGATCGCGCGGTCAATCGCATCAAGTTTCGCCTCGGTCATGATTCTTCGCATAACATTGCGCCCTTCGCTACTTATGCGGCATGATATTGCGTCCGCAAGGGCCGCACCTTAGCGATTGCGCAAGCACATTTCGCCCCCGCGTGACTAGACTGCGTGCCACCCCGTGCGCGCGCCGCGCCAACCCAGGAGAACGCCATGAACCAGGTACTCGACGCCAAGACCTCCGAATCCAAAGCAGCCGCCACGACCAAGAGCACGCCGCCGAGCGACGCTTTCTGGATGCCCTTCACCGCGAGCCGCCAGTTCCGCCGCGCGCCGCGCATGGTCGCCAAGGCGTCGGGAATGTTCTACTGGACGCCTGAGGGCCGCGAAATCCTCGACGGCGTCGCCGGTCTGTGGTGCGTCAACGCCGGCCACTCGCGGCCGAAGATCGTCAAGGCGATCGCCGCGCAGGCGGCAGAACTCGACTTTGCGCCGCCTTTCAACTTCGCCAATCCCAAATCGTTCGAGCTTGCCGACAAGCTCGTCAAGCTCATGCCGGCCGGGCTGAACCGCGTGTTCTTCTGCAACTCGGGCTCGGAAGCGGCCGACACGGCGCTGAAGATGGCGATCGCCTACCACCGCGCCCGCGGCGAAGGCACGCGCACGCGGCTCATCGGCCGCGAGCGCGGCTATCACGGCGTGAACTTCGGCGGCATCTCGGTGGGCGGCATGGTCGGCAACCGCAAGACCTTCGGGCCCATGCTCGGTGGCGTCGACCACCTGCGACACACACATGACCTGGCACGCAATGCGTACTCGAAAGGCCAACCCGAGCACGGCGCGGAACTCGCCGACGACCTGGAGCGCATGGTCGCGTTGCACGACGCGTCGACGATTGCGGCGGTGATCGTCGAGCCGATGGCCGGGTCCACCGGCGTGCTCGTTCCGCCCAAAGGCTACCTGCAGCGCCTGCGCTCGATTTGCGACAAGCACGGCATCCTGCTGATTTTTGATGAAGTCATCACCGGTTTCGGGCGCCTGGGTTCGCCCTTCGCTGCGACGCACTTCGGCGTCACGCCCGACCTGCTGACCGCAGCCAAAGGCATCACGAACGGTTGCGTTCCCATGGGCGCCGTGTTTGCCGGCGAGAAAATTCAAGACGTGTTCATGACCGGCCCGGAGCACGTTCCCGAGTTTGCTCACGGCTACACCTACTCGGCGCACCCGCTCGCGTGCGCCGCCTCGCTCGCGACGCTGGAGACCTACGCCGACGAAGGCCTGCTGACGCGCGCTGCAAAGATGGCGCCGACTTTCGAAGCGGCAGTGCACTCGCTGAAGGGTTCGCGCCACGTCATCGACATTCGCAACATCGGCCTGGTCGGCGCGATCGAGCTCGAAGGCATCGCAGGCTCTCCCGGCAAGCGTGGCTTCGAGGCGATGCTCGCGTGCTGGGACAAGGGGCTGATGGTGCGCACGACCGGCGACACGATTGCGCTGTCGCCGCCGCTGATCATCGAAGACGCGCATATCGACCGCATCGTCGACACGCTCAAGGGCGTGCTGAAGACGCTCGCCTGAGCGACGCGCGAGCACTTCCGTCTCCTCACAAAGGATTGCCTAGCGCATACCGTCATGTCGCTGCTGAGCGCCGAAAGGGAACTGACGCGGAACTCCTACTACGCGGCGACCGCGCCGCGTGAGCGCAGCTTCCCGCAGTTGCAGGGCGACGTCGAGTGCGATGTCGCCGTTGTCGGCGGCGGTTTTGCAGGGCTGTCGGCGGCAATCGAGCTGGCGGACCGCGGCTTTTCGGTGGTGGTGCTCGAAGCGCGCGAAGTCGGCTGGGGCGCGTCGGGCCGCAACGGTGGGCAGGTGATTGCCGGCCTGGCGTGCGAGCAGTCGGTCATCGAAGAGCAGCTCGGCCTGGAGGCGTCGCGCCAGGTCTGGGGCATGACGCTCGAGGCCATCGACCTCATCGCCCAGCGGCGCGCACGATTCGCCATCCAGTGCGATTGGCAAGCCGGCTACTTGTCACTCGCGGTCGGCCCGCGCAGGGGGCGTGAATTGCAGGTGTGGCACGCGCAAATGGGCGAGCGCTACGGCTACGCCGCGCAATGGATCTCGCCCGCCGAACTGCCCGGCTGGATCGCGAGCCCGCGCTTTCACAGCGGCGTGCACGACCCGCACGGCGGCCATCTGCATCCGCTCAAGTATTGCCTCGGTCTGGCGCGCGGAGCGGCGAGCCTCGGCGTGACCATTCACGAAAACTCCGCGGTGTTGAACATCGAGCCGGGCGCGCGGGTTCGGCTGCGCTGCACGACGGGTTCGGTGCGCGCCGCGCACGTGCTGCTCGCCGGCAACGTCTATCTCGACGGGCTCACGCCCGGTCTTGCGCCAGGCATTGCACCGCGCATCATGCCGGTGGGAACGTATATCGTCGCGTCGGAGCCGTTGCCCGCCGACCTGGCCGCGTCACTGATTCCGTCGCGCTCTGCGGTCTGCGACACGAACTTCGTTCTCGACTACTTCCGCACGACGGCCGATCACCGGCTTCTTTACGGCGGGCGCGTCAGCTACAGCACCGCCACGCCGCCCGATCTGGCGGCAAGCATGCAACGCCGCATGGTGCGCACCTTCCCGCAATTGAACGACGTCAAGGTCGAATACACCTGGGGCGGCTTTGTCGACATCTCGATGAAACGCGCGCCTGACTTCGGCCGACTTCCCGGCGAACGCGGCAACGCCGCACACGCCAACGTCTACTATCTGCAAGGATTCTCCGGCCACGGCGTCGCGCTCACCGGCCTGGCCGGCAGAGTGGCGGCCGAAGCGATCGCCGGCGACGCGCGGCGCTTCGATGTCTTTGCGAAAATCCGCCAAGGCACGTTTCCCGGTGGGCGCTGGCTGCGCACGCCAGCCCTCGTCGCCGGCATGGCCTACTATCGCTTGAAGGATTTGCTGTGAAACCGTTCGTCCTTGTCCCCGCGTGCAACCGGATGGTCGGCGACCATCCGTTCCACATTGCCGGCAAGAAGTACCTCGACGCGGTACGCCTGGCGGGCTGCCAAGGTTTCATCGTTCCCTCGCTGGACGCGGCAGACTTCGACGACGTTCTGGACGCTGCCGACGGCGTATTCCTCACCGGTTCGCCGTCCAACGTGCACCCGAGCCACTTTGGCGAACCGGTGCACAACGCCGAATTGCCGCTCGACGTGATGCGCGACGACTGGACGCTGCCGCTGATTCCGAGAATCCTCGCGCGCGGCATTCCCTTGTTTGCGATTTGTCGCGGCTTCCAGGAAACCAATGTTGCGCTGGGCGGCAGCCTCTATCAGGCGGTGCAGGACGTGCCGGGCCGGCTCGACCATCGCGGCGCCAAGGGCGCGCCCGCCGAAGTGCAGTACGGCCTGGCGCACCCCATCGAAGTTGTCCCGGATGGCGCGTTGGCGGGAATCGTCGGTACAGAAGCGATCCAGGTCAATTCAGTTCACGGCCAGGGGGTGAACCGTCTGGCCGATGGCCTGCGCATCGAAGCGCGCGCACCCGACGGGCAGATCGAGGCATTCACGGTGCAAGCCGCCAAGGGCTTCAACCTCTGCGTGCAGTGGCACCCGGAATGGCAAGCCGCAAGCAACCCGGTCTCGATGAAGTTGCTGAAAGCCTTCGGCGCCGCGTGCCTGGCCTACCGTTCCCGCCAAGGCGACAGGCATCGCTCGAGTCACCCCGAGCCCGATCGATAGGCGCGCGGTCGGCACGACCGCAACCTCATCGATTCACACAACAAACCGGCAACAGGTGACCCATGCTCGATAAAAGCAAATTTACTTTCAGCGATTTGGAAAACTGGCTCAACGAAAGGCGCGTCACGGAAATCGAATGCCTCGTCCCCGACCTGACGGGCGTGGCGCGCGGCAAGATCCTGCCTCGCGAAAAGTTCACCGAGGACCGCGGCATGCGCCTGCCCGAGGCGATCGTCGCGATCGGCGTGACCGGCGAGTTCCCGCAAGAAGGGCCGTACTACGACGTGATCCACGCGACGGATCGCGACATGCACTTGCGCCCGGACCCGAGCACGGTGCGAATCGTGCCGTGGGCCGTCGACCCGACGGCGCAGGTGATCCACGACTGCTTCGACCGCGAAGGCAACATGATCGCGTACGCGCCGCGCAGCGTGCTGCGCCACGTTTGCGACTTGTTCGACGCCGAAGGCTGGGCGCCGGTCGTCGCGCCCGAGCTCGAGTTCTACCTGATCGAACGCAACTCCGACTCGAACACGCCGCTGCGCCCGCCCAAGGGCCGCAGCGGCCGCGCCGAAACGTCGCGCCAGGCGTACTCGATCGACGCGGTGAACGAGTTCGACCCGCTCTTCGAAGACATCTTCGACTACTGCGAGAAGATGGAGTTGAACGTCGACACGCTGATTCACGAAGTCGGCGCCGGCCAGATGGAAATCAACTTCTTCCACGACCACCCGCTCGGTCTGGCCGACGAAGTGTTTTTCTTCAAACGAACGATCCGCGAAGCGGCGCTGCGCCACGAAATGTTCGCGACCTTCATGGCCAAGCCCATGGCCAACGAACCCGGCAGCGCGATGCACGTGCACCAAAGCATCGTCAACAAGGAGACGGGCCTGAACATCTTCAGCAACCCCGACGGCTCGCCCTCGAAAGAGTTCTACTGGTACATCGGTGGCTTGCAGAAGTACACGCCCGCGGCAATGGCGCTGTTCGCACCCTACGTCAATTCGTACCGGCGCCTCGTGCGCTCGAACTCGGCGCCGATCAACATTCAATGGGGCACCGACAACCGCACCGTCGGCATTCGCTCGCCGGTGGCGTCCCCGCAGGCGCGGCGCGTCGAGAACCGCGTCATCGGCGCCGACGCGAACCCGTATGTCGCGCTCGCCGCGACGCTGGCCTGCGGCTACCTGGGAATGAAAAACCGCATCGAGCCCGCCGCCGAGTGCAAGGGTGACGCCTACCTGTCGGAGTTCCAGCTGCCGCGTTCGCTGAGCGAGGCGCTCGGCTGGCTCGCCGACGAAAAAGACCTGCACGACGTGCTGGGTAAGCAGTTCATCACCGTGTATTCGGAGGTGAAGGAAATCGAACACGACGAGTTCATGAAAGTGATCTCGCCGTGGGAGCGCGAGCATCTGCTGCTGCACGTCTGACCTACCCGGGAACCGACATGACCACCACCACCGCAGCAGCACCACGCAGCACGCGCGATTGGCAAAGCGCCGACACGGCGCATTACCTGCATCCCTTCACCGACTTCAAGTCGCTCTCGGCGAAGGGTTCGCGCATCATGGTGCGCGCCGACAACATCTACCTCTGGGACAGCGAGGGCCACAAGATCTTCGATGCGATGTCGGGCCTGTGGTGCGTCAACGTCGGTTACGGGCGCACCGAGTTGATCGACGCAGCGACGCGCCAACTCAAGGAGCTGCCGTTCTACAACAGCTTCTTCCAGACCGCCACGCCACCGGCCATCGAGTTGGCCGAACTGCTTGCGCAGGTCAGCCCGCCGCAGTTCCAGCACGTGTTCTTTTCCGGCTCGGGCTCGGAGGGCAATGACACGGTGGTGCGCATGGTGCGCCGCTACTGGGACGTTCTGGGCCAGCCGCAGCGCAAGGTCATCATCAGCCGCAAAAACGCGTACCACGGCTCGACGATGGCCGGCGCGTCGCTCGGCGGCATGAGCGGCATGCACGAACAAGGCGGCTTGCCGATTCCCGATATCGTGCACATCGAGCAGCCGTTCTGGTTCGAATTGGGGCGGTCTGCCGGGCTCACTCGCGATCAGTTCGGGCTGAAGGCGGCGGGTTGGCTGGAGGCAAAGATTCTGGAACTCGGTGTCGACAAGGTCGCTGCGTTCATCGGCGAGCCGATTCAAGGCGCCGGCGGCGTGATTGTTCCGCCCGACACCTACTGGCCCGAAGTCCAGCGCATTTGCGACAAGTACGGCATTCTGCTCGTCAGTGACGAAGTGATTTGCGGCTTCGGCCGCACCGGCCACTGGTTCGGCTGCGAACGCTTCGGTTTCAAGCCCGACTTGATGACGTTTGCGAAGGGCGTGACCTCGGGCTACATCCCGCTCGGCGGCGTGCTGGTGGGCGACCGGATTGCCAAAGTATTGATCGAACAGGGGGGCGAGTTCAACCACGGCTACACCTACTCGGGCCATCCGGTGGCGTGCGCCGTGGCGCTGGCGAATATTCGGCTGATCCAGTCGGAACACCTCGTGGAGAAGGTTCACGACGACACCGGCCCCTACCTCGCCCAGCACTACGCCGAGTTGAGCAAACACCCGCTGGTGGGTGAAGTGCAGAACTGCGGCTTGCTCGGCGCGTTGCAGTTGGTGAAAGACAAAGCCAGCGGCCAGACCTTCGACAGCAAACTCGAAGTCGGTATGCTTTGCCGCGGCCACTGTTTCGGCAACAACCTCATCATGCGCGCCGTGGGAGACCGCATGATCGTCGCCCCGCCGCTGGTGACCACGCGCGCGCAGATCGACGAACTCGCCGGCCTCATCAAGCGTTGCCTGGATCTGACGCTTGCCGACGTGAAGCAACGCGGCTGGCTCTGATCCGAGCGCCGCGAGGCGGGGTTGCAGCGGGCGTCAGCGGGGCGGCCAAGCCACGGCCCCGGGGTTTGCCTGTAGTGCGGCACGGCACTTGCTGGCTAGACTCAGTGCGTTGCGCGTTCGCACGAATTCGCCTTGGCTGCAGCGCCGGGCCAACTCAGCAAAAAAGGAACCCTCATGAACCGCCTGTTGCGTGCCCTGCCTTCGATTCCACTTGTCGCCGCCGTTTGCTTGAGCGCGGCCACGCTCGCCTTGGCACAAGAAGAAGAAAAAGTGCTGAACGTCTACAACTGGTCCGACTACATCGCCGAAGACACGATCCGCAACTTCGAGAAGGAAACCGGCATCAAGGTGCGCTACGACAACTTCGACAACAACGAAATCGTGCACGCCAAGCTGGTCGCTGGAAAGACGGGTTACGACATCGTCGTGCCCTCGTCCTACTGGGCGAAGATCCAGGCCGACGGCGGCCTGCTGATGAAGCTCGACAAGAACCGCCTGCCCAACGCAAAAAACCTCGACCCGGCACTGCAAGAGCAACTCGCCAAACTCGACCCCGGCAATCAGTTCCAAGTGAACTGGCTGTGGGGCTTCACCACCGTGGGAATCAACGTCGACAAGGTCAAGGCGGCGCTCGGCAGCATGCCCATGCCCGACAACGCCTGGGACCTGGTGTTCAAGCCCGAGTACATCTCCAAGCTGAAAGGCTGCGGCGTCAGCTTCCTCGACTCGGCCACCGAAGTGATCCCCGCGGCGCTGCACTATCTGGGCAAACCGGCGTATTCTAAGAACCAGGCCGACTACGCCGGCGTGGGCCCGCTGCTCAAGGCGATTCGCCCCTCCGTGACGCTGTTCAGCTCGTCAGGCTATATCAACGACATGGCGAGCGGATCGATTTGCCTGACGCTCGGCTGGTCGGGCGACATCAACATCGCGCGCCAGCGCGCCATCGAAGGTAAAACCGGCCAAAACATCCAGGCGCTGATTCCGCGCACCGGCGGCGTGCTGTTCTTCGACGTGATGGTGATCCCGGTGGACGCGCCGCACCCGGGCAACGCGCACAAGTTCATCGACTACATCCTGCGCCCCGAAGTGCACGCGTCGATCACGAACAAGGTCTTCTACGCGAACCCGAACAAGGAGTCGCGCAAGTTCATCAAGCCCGAAGTCTCGAGCAACCCGACGGTGTTCCCCACCGACGCCGACATGAAGAAGATGCAGGCGCCCGATGCCCTGTCCAACGACATTCGGCGCACCATGACGCGGCTCTACACGGGGTTCAAGACCGGTCTTTGACATGAGTGCCGCAGCGCCGGTATTTCTGAAGATCGACGACGTCGTCAAAGACTTCGGCGGCGGCGCAGTCGCGGTCAATCACGTCAGCCTGGAAATCGCCAAGGGCGAGATCTTCGCCCTGCTCGGCTCGTCGGGTTGCGGTAAGACGACGCTGCTGCGCATGCTCGCTGGTTTCGAGACGCCTACCTCGGGGCGCATTCTGCTGAACGGGCAAGACCTGGCGGACATCCCGCCGTACGACTGCCCGATCAACATGATGTTCCAGAGTTACGCGCTGTTCCCCCACCTCACGGTGTGGGAGAACATCGCCTTCGGCCTGCGCCGTGAAGGCATGGCCAAAGACAAGATCGTGGAACGTGTCGAGGCGATGCTCAAGCTCGTGCAGTTGGGCAAATTCGCGCAGCGCAAACCGCACCAGCTGTCGGGCGGCCAGCAACAACGCGTGGCGCTCGCGCGCAGCCTGGCCAAACGCCCGCAACTGCTCCTGCTCGATGAGCCGCTGGGCGCGCTCGACAAGAAGCTGCGCGAAGAAACCCAGATCGAGCTCGTCAACATCGTCGAACAAGTGGGCGTGACCTGCGTAATGGTCACGCACGACCAGGAAGAAGCGATGACGATGGCCTCGCGGATCGCCATCATGAGCGAAGGCAAGGTGTTGCAAGTCGGTGCGCCGAGCGATATCTACGAAACGCCGGCAACCCGTTTCGTCGCCGACTTCATCGGCAACGTCAACATGATGGAGGGCACGCTTGCCGAAGACCAGCCCGACCACTGCGTGATCGACTGCAAGGACTTGCGCCATTACGTCGGCCACGGCATCACGGGCACGCAGGGCATGGCGGTATCCGTCGCGGTGCGGCCGGAGAAGATTCACCTGTCGCGCCACGAACCGTCGATGGAGGCAACCGGGGGAGACTTCAACCGCGCGCGCGGCAAGGTGAAGAACCTGTCGTACTTCGGCAGCTTCACGGTCTACCAGATCGAGCTCGACAGCGGGCGCCTGCTCAAGGTGAGCCAGAACAACACGCAGCGGCATCGCGACGACGAACTGACCTGGGGCGACGAAGCCTGGGCGCATTGGTCGCGCCAGTCGCAAGTCGTGCTCACGCAATAGGTCTGCAATGCGAAGACTGCGCGCTCTGGCCCACTGGCTGAAACGCGGCCGCACTGCGGTGATCGGCGCGCCTTACCTGTGGCTGATCGGGTTCTTCGTGCTCCCCTTCCTCATCGTCTTGAAGATTTCGGTGTCGGAAGCCGAAGGCGTGCTGTTCAAAGACGTGCTGACCGTCAAGGAAGGCTTGCTGCAGCTCAGCATCAAGTTTTCGAACTATGTGTTCCTGACGCAGGACGACCTGTACATCAAGACCTATTTCTCGAGCATCAAGTACGCCGCGGTGACGACAGCGCTCTGCCTGGCCATCGGCTACCCGTTCGCCTACTTCATGGCGCGCGCCAAGGCCACCATTCAACCGGCGCTGTTGATGCTCGTGATGCTGCCGTTCTGGACGTCGTTTCTGCTGCGCGTCTACGCCTGGAAGGGGCTGCTCAGCGAGCATGGCTGGGTGGCAGACATCCTGACGACGCTGCGCATTGACCACTTGTTGTTCGCCGCGGACATGATTCCAGCGTTGGGCAAGTACATGAACTCGCCTTTTTCGCTCGTGCTCGGCATGGTCTACACCTATCTGCCGTTCATGATCTTGCCGCTTTACGGCAACCTCGCGAAACTGGATTTGCGCCTGCTCGAAGCCGCGTCCGACCTCGGCGCGACGCCTTGGGTGGCGTTCTGGAAAGTCACAGTGCCGCTGTCCAAGGCCGGCATCATTGCCGGTTCGATGCTCGTTTTCATTCCCTGCGTCGGCGAATTCGTCATCCCTGAACTGCTTGGCGGGCCGCAGACGCTGATGATCGGCCGCGTCCTGTGGGACGAATTCTTCAGCAACAACGACTGGCCGATGGCGTCGACAGTCGCCGTGGTCATGATTCTGCTGATCCTCGTGCCGCTGGCGATCTTCAACCGCTACCAGGCGCAGGCGCAGGAGGCGCGGCGATGAAAGCTGGCAGCGCCACGCTGTTCGGCCCGGCTTTCGCCAAAGGCTTCGGCAAGGCGTGGCTCGCCGGCGGATTTTTCTTCCTTTACTTGCCCATCGTCGCGCTCGTCATCTATTCGTTCAACGACTCGGCAATTCCCAACCGCTGGGCCGGGTTCACGTTGAAATGGTATGTCGCCCTGGCAAGCGACGGCGAAATGCTCGCCGGGTTGTGGCTGAGCCTGCGCATCGCCTTCTTTACCGCGTGCGCGTCCGTCGTGCTCGGCACGCTCGCTGCGTTTGCCCTCGTCAAGTACAAACGTTTCACGGGCCGCACGCTGTTCAGCGGGATCGTCAGCGCGCCGCTCGTGATGCCTGAAGTCATCATCGGGCTGTCGCTGCTGCTGATGCTCGTGTCAGTACAAAGAGCGATCGGCGTTCCCGAGCGCGGCCTGTTGACGATCTGGTTCGGCCATCTGCTGCTCGGCATGGCCTACGCAACTGTCGTCGTGCAGGCGCGTTTGCAGGACCTGAATCCGCAGCTCGAAGAAGCGGCAATGGACTTGGGCGCACGGCCCTGGCAGGTGTTCACGCTGGTGACACTGCCGATGATCGCGCAATCGTTGATGTCCGCCTGGCTGCTGACCTTCACGCTGTCCCTCGACGACGTCGTGCTCTCCGCGTTTCTGTCCGGCCCCGGCGCGACGACGATGCCGCTGGTGATTTTTTCTCGCGCCCGCCTGGGCCTGAACCCGAGCGTGAACGCGGTCGCCACACTGATCGTGCTCGTCGTCTCGATCGGCGTCGTGATCGCCAGCCTGGCAATCGTTCGTGCCGAGCGCAAACGCGCCCAAGACATTGCCGCTGCAGCGCGTGGCGGCTGAATCATCACTGAACAACCAACAACCGAACTGTCCACCCGAGGAGACCTCCGATGACGACCCGCCGCCCCATGACCACGATCGCCCGAGCCGTCGCGCTGGCCTGCATTGCCGCCGCCGGCAGCGCATCGGCCCAGAGCAATGCCGACATTCAGCGCGAAATCCAGGCGCTGAAAGCGCGCGTTGCCGAGTTGGAAGCCAAGGAAGCCGACGCGAACCGAATCGCCGTCAAGGCCGAGGCGATGGAAGACGCACGCGACGCGTCGGGCCTGAAGCTGCTGAAGATCTCGGGCTACATGGACCCGACTTTCGTCTACAACAAGCGCCAGAACCGCATGGGATTCCAATTTTTGAACCGGGTCGGCGATGACGGCTACAACTACGACAACTCCTACTTTGGCGCTGCGGTCATCGACTTCCAGAAGGAAACCGACAGCGGCACCAAGTGGCGCCTGACGCTGGCGCCCAACCGCGGCGTGGGCTCGGTGGCCGACTTCGGCAGCAGCTCGCCCGTGCACGAGGCGAGCATCTCGGTGCCGCTGACCGACTTGCAGACACGCTTCATCGCCGGGCAGATTCCCGACTGGTCGGGTTATGAGTACCTGCAACCCACGTTGAACAAGCTGATCACGCACAACTTGCTGTTCGACTTCACTTTGCCCACGGCCTACACCGGCGCCGGCATGGAAATCACGAGCGGCAAGTGGATCATGAAAGGCATGCTCGCGAACATGAATTCGAGCAAGCGCACGTCGGGCAACAAGGCTCCCGTCGTGACCTATCGTGTGGACTACTCGCGCGGCGAGTTCCAGGGCTTTGGGTTTGCCGGCGTACACGGCAAAGCGGTCAATGGCGCTGACGTGAACGGCGTCGATTCAGCCGTCAATCTGTTCGAGGTGGACGCCTATTTCATTCGCGGCGACTGGACGGCGCAAGGCCAGGTCGGCGTAGGCAAGCAGAAGGGCGCAGCGATCACACCGGGCCCGTCCGGGGAATTGCGCGATGCGAGTTGGTGGGGCGTGTCAGCCTTGGCTGCGTACAAGTGGACGCCGCGCTTCGAGACCACCGGGCGCATCGACCACATCAACAACAAGAAGAACGGTGGCGGGCTGCTGACCTATACCGTCGCCGACGGCCGCAACGGCATCGGCCCCGACCTCGCCGGCAACCCCGACGTCGGCGCGAATCGCACAGCCGTGACACTTGGCGCAAGCTGGTTGTTCAACCTGAACACGACGTTCAAGGCCGAGGTCCGCATCGACCGTGCCAACCTGCCGGTGTTCGACGACGTGAAGACTCTGACCACGTCGAAGACGAACCAGATGTTCGGCGCGTCGGTGCTCGTCGCGTTCTGATCGAGAGAAGCGCGTTGAACAAGCCTGCCCCCGACTGGCACAGCGCCGCGAAGAACCTGCGCATCGACGGGCGTGCCGTCATCGCCGGAAAGCGCTGCGCTGCGGCTTCGGGGCAGACATTTGAAAGCGTCTCGCCGCTCGACGGATCGAACTTGTGCGCGGTCGCGCGCGGCCAAGGCCCCGACATCGACGCCGCTGTCGCCTCGGCACGCCGCGCCTTCGACGACGGGCGCTGGGCGCACCAGGCGCCGGCGGCGCGCAAGAAGGTCTTGCTTCGCTTCGCCGAGAAAATCCTCGCAGCCAGAGACGAACTCGCGCTGCTCGAGACGCTCGACATGGGCAAGCCGATCCGCTACAGCTTGGCCGTCGACGTCGCCGCCACGGCGCGCTGCATCGCCTGGTACGCCGAAGCAGTGGACAAGGTCTACGACGAGATCGCGCCCACGCCGCGCAGCGCGTTGGCGCTCATCACGCGCGAGCCGATGGGCGTGATCGGCGCCATCGTGCCGTGGAACTACCCGATGATCATGGCGGCGTGGAAACTGGGGCCCGCGCTCGCTGCGGGCAACAGCGTCGTGCTCAAGCCGAGCGAAAAGTCGCCACTCAGCGCCTTGCGCCTGGCCGAAATCGCTTTGGACGCCGGCCTGCCTGAAGGCGTGTTCAACGTCGTCCCCGGCTACGGCCATGAAGCCGGCGAAGCGCTCGCGCTGCACATGGATGTGGACGCGATCGGCTTCACCGGCAGCACGCGCGTCGGGCGCAAGATGCTCGAGTACGCAGGGCGCAGCAATCTGAAGCGCGTCTACAACGAGCTCGGGGGCAAGTCGGCCTTCCTCGTCTTCAACGACTTTGCGAGCATCGAGCGCGCCGCGCAGACGGTCGCCGGCAGCATGTTCTTCAACCAAGGCGAGAGCTGCAACGCGCCATCGCGCGTGCTCGTGCAGCGCGACATCGCCGACGACTTCGTGCGGCTGGTCAGCGCCGAGGCGCCGAAGTATCAGCCCGGTGACCCGCTGGCTGCCGCCACCGAAATGGGCGCCATCGTCGATCAGACGCAATTGAGCACCGTGCTGGGCTACATCGAGGCAGGCCGCAACGAGGGCGCGCGTCTCGCATGCGGCGGTGCGCAAGTGCGCCTGGAGTCCGGCGGCTACTTCGTGCAGCCCACCGTCTTTGACGCCGTGAACCCGACGATGCGCATCGCCCGCGAAGAAATTTTCGGCCCCGTGCTGTCGGTGCTTCGCTTCGACACCGAAGAGGAAGCCCTGGCGCTGGCCAATGCCTCGGCTTACGGGCTGCAGGCGAGCGTGTGGAGCGACAATCTGAACCGTGCGCACCGCGTCGCACGCAACTTGCGCGCCGGCACGGTGCACGTGAACCAGTACGACGAAGACGACATTACTGTGCCCTTCGGCGGCTACAAACAAAGCGGCAACGGCCGCGACAAGTCGCTGCACGCCTTCGACAAGTACACCGAACTCAAGACCACCTGGATTCGCATTGACTGAAGCGCTGAGGGTTCCCGAGCCGCCACCGGGAACGCGTCATCTGACCCCGCCGCATTTCCCAGGGAGCCGACCATGAAAGACTTCAAGGACAGGCTCGCCGCACAAGGCGTGCACACGCTGATCGCCCAGTTCACCGACATTCACGGCGTGGCCAAGGGCAAACTCGTGCCGCTGGCCAACGCCGACGCGCTGCTCACCGACGGCGTGGGCTTTTCCGGGCCTTCGATCTGGGGCACCGGCCTGCCGCGCACCGGGCGCCGCGCCGAGTACTACGGCCGCGGCAGCGCGAGCACGGCGATGGCCTTGCCGTGGATGCCGGGTTACGCGCGAATCGCCTGTGACGGCTTCGTCGACAACGAACCCTTTGACGCGTGTCCGCGCCAGGTGTTGCGGCGCCAGATCGAGCGCTTGCGCGAGCGCGGCTGGTTCATGCAGACCGGCATCGAGCCCGAGTTCTTCTTGCTGCGCCGCCAGGGCACTTCGTATGTGCCGGCGGACCCGCAAGATCACCTCGCTAAACCCTCCTACGACCTGAAGAGCCTGCCGCGCCAAAGCGATTTCCTCGCGCAACTCGTCGTGGGCTTGAAAGCCTGCGGCCTGGACGTGTTCCAGATCGACCATGAAGACGCGCACGGCCAGTATGAAGTGAATTTCCACCACGCCGGCGCGCTGGCCAGTGCCGACAACCTGATGCTCTTCAAGATGGCAGCGCAAACGCTCGCCGAACAACACGGCATGGTGTTCTCGATGATGCCCAAGCCCATCGAGAACCAGCCTGGCAGCGGCATGCACTTTCACGTGTCGCTGTGGGACCGTGACGACGACAACGCGCGCTGCGTCTTCAACGAGCGTGGCGACGAACACGGCCGCGACTTGTCGCTGCTTGGCAAACAGTTCATCGCCGGCGTGCTTGCCCACTCTGCGGCGCTGTGCGCGATCGCTGCGCCCACCGTGAACTCGTACAAGCGCCTCGTCGTCGGCGAATCGCTTTCGGGAACCAGCTGGGCGCCCGCCTACGTGGCGCACGGCCCGAACAACCGCACGGCGTTGGTACGCACCCTGGCCGGGCGCTTTGAGTGGCGCTTGCCCGACGCGAGCGCGAACCCCTATCTCGCCACCGCCGCGATGATCGCCGCGGGCCTGGACGGCATCGACCGCAAGCTCGACCCCGGCGCCGCGTGCGCAGACGACTTGTTCGACGTCTCCCTGGCCACCATCCGCGAGCGCGGCATCGAAGTGCTGCCGCAAGACCTGAGCGAAGCGGTGCGCGCGCTGCAAGCCGACGCAACGATTCGTGCGGCTCTCGGCGAGACCCTGGCCGAGCAGTTCGTGCTGCTCAAGTCCGACGAATGGATGCAATACCGACGCCACGTGAGCGACTGGGAGATGCACCGCTATGCTTGCGCCTTCTGAAACCTCCCGAGGCTTGCCCCGTGCCCACTCCCCAACGTGCTTCCGACACCCCCTTCGCCGTTTCCGTGGAGGCCGGCAAAGACTACTGGTGGTGCTCTTGCGGTCAAAGCAAGAACCAGCCGTTTTGCGACGGCACGCACAAGGCGGCGGGTGAGTTCACGCCCGTCAAGTACACCGCGACGGAAACCCGCACCGCCTACTTCTGCGGCTGCAAGGCCAGCAACAACAAGCCCCTGTGCGACGGCACGCACAAGAAACCGGTCAGTTGAAGAGCTGAGGTTTGAGCGGCGTCTCCAGCGCCCGCCTGTGGCTGGCCTACTGCTGCCTCGCCGCGAGCATGGCGGTGGTGGGCAGCTACGTGGCGCTGTCCAAGACGCTGGTGCTGATCTTCCCGCTGTTCCTGCTGGCGGGTTTGCGCTTCGGCATCGCTGCGGTCGCGATGCTCGGGTGGGTGAGGCGCGGCGCCAGCGAGCCTGAACTCGACGCACGCGACCGGCGCCTGCTGTTCGCCGAGTCCTTCTTCGGCAACTTCCTATTTTCGATCTGCATGCTCGGCGGCATGGCGCTCACCTCGGCGCTGGCTGCGGGCGTCATCATGGCGGCTTTGCCGGCGATCGTCGCGCTGCTGTCGTGGTGGTGGCTGGGTGAGCGCATCACGCGGCGCGTGGCCGGCGCCATCGCCTGCGCGGTCGCAGGCATCACCATGGTGTCGCTCAGCCGCCATGCCGACACGCCGAGCGCAGCACCCGTCGGCCAGACCTTGCTCGGCAACCTGCTGTTGATGGGCGCCGTGACGTGCGAGGCGATCTACGTCGTGATCGGCAAGAAGCTCGCCGCGAAAGTGGCGCCCAAGCGCATCAGCGCGCTGATCAACTTGTGGGGCCTGGCGCTGGTCGCGCCGTTCGCGCTGTGGCAGGCGCGCAGCTTCGAGTTTCAGGCGGTCGACGCCGCGGCGTGGACGCTGCTCGTGTTCTATTCGCTGGCCGCGAGCACGGTCACCGTGTGGCTGTGGATGACGGGCCTGCGCCACGTGCCGGCGTCACAGGCGGGTGTCTTCACCGTGATGCTGCCGCTGAGCACCGCCGCGGTGGGCGTGCTGTTCCTCGGCGAGCATTTCAGCGGCGTTCAAGCGTTTGCCTATTCGCTGGCACTGCTGGGCGTGGTGCTGGCGACTTGGCCGGTTGCGCCCGCTCGACATGCGGCGACAGAGTCCCCGGCACGTCGCGACGCTTGATCTTTCACCGGTCGCGTTCAGTGCCTCATGGCCTGCGTTCGCAACTGGGCAACCGGGAACGAACGAAGGACACGTTGTCGAGCGCTGCCAAGGTGCCGGCCGCTTGCTGCACCACCAGCCGGTCGCCGCGCAACTCGAACTGAATCTCGCCAGCGCCACCCACGCTGCGCGCTTGCAGCATCGACGCGTCGATGCGGCCCTGAAAGCCCTCGATGTCGGGCACCCCGCCCAGGCGCGCAGTGACGCGATGAAAGTCCTGCACGATGCGCAATGCGCCGCCGCGCACCCGACCCTGGCCGCACCACAGCCCGTGCACGCGCCCCGGCACCACCCACAGGTGCACACGGCTCGACTTTTCCAGACCGACCGCCTTGTCGGGAACCGGAATCGTCAGCGTGCGCTCGGGTGGCCAATCGCCCATGTCCCAGTCGTGCGAGACGATGCGCGTGCCGGGCTCCAGGCTCAGCAGCAAGGGGCGCAGCTGCAGATTCACCTCGGGCAGCAGGTACATCGTAATCACGGTGGCTGCGCTCAGGTCGGTCTTGAACAAGTCCTGCTCGCGAAACTCGACGCGGCCCTCCACACCGACGCGCTTGGCATTGACGCGGCTCAGCTGCACCAGGTCGGGAACGATTTCCACGCCCAGGCCGCGCGCGCCGAATTCCTTCGCCGCGAGGATGACGATGCGGCCGTCGCCCGAGCCGAGGTCGATCACGTGGTCGTTCGGGCCGACGCCGGCGATTTCAAGCATCGTCAGTGCAACCCGGTCGGGCGTTGTGATGAAGGGCACGTCTTCCGCCGCAGCAACGCCGCCGGCGTGGCCGACAAGCAGGGCCAAGAACAAGACCCCGCCGATGCGGCGCAATCTGCGCGCCAGGCTCACAGCGAATCCTCCACGACTTCGGGGCGTTGCGCGAGTTGCCAGACGCGCCGCGGCGCCTCGAATTTCAAACGATGATCGCTCCACACCTGGCGCCAGCGGCGCGCGCCGGGCGTGCCGTTCCACAGGCCCAGCATGTGGCGCGCCGCGTGCGGCCAGGGCACGCCTTGCGTCGCCAAGGTTTCCATGTACTGAACCATTTGCAACTCGATCTCCCCCCGGTGAATCTGGCGCGGCGCGGCGCCGAAGAACTCGCTGTCCCAGGCAGCGAGGCCCCACGGATGATGGTAAGCCTCGCGGCCGAGCATCACGCCGTCCACCCGCTGCAGTTGCGCTGCGATGTCCGCCGGCCGGGTGAGGCCGCCGTTGCTCACAAACGTGAGGTCCGGAAAGTCGCTCTTCAGGCGATGCACGACATCGTGGCGCAACGGCGGCACTTCGCGATTTTCCTTGGGGCTGAGGCCGTGCAGCCAGGCATTGCGCGCGTGCACGATGAACACGTTGCAGCCGGCGTGCGCGACGGCGCCGACGAAGTCGCGCACGAAATCGTAGCTCTCGGTGCGGTCGATGCCGATGCGGTGTTTCACCGACACCGGCAGCGCCACGGCGTCAAGCATCGCCTTCACGCAATCGGCCACGAGCGCAGGCTCGGCCATCAGGCACGCGCCGAACGAACCACGCTGCACACGCGGGCTCGGGCAACCGCAGTTCAGGTTGATTTCGTCATAGCCCCAGCGCTCGCCGAGTTTCGCGCACGCCGCCAGATCGGCGGGCTCGCTGCCACCGAGTTGCAGCGCCACCGGGTGCTCTTCGCCATTGAAGTCGAGATGACGCGGCACATCGCCGTGCAACAGCGCACCCGTCGTCACCATCTCGGTGTAGAGGCGCGCGCGGCGCGTCAGCAGGCGATGGAAGAAGCGGCAGTGCCGATCGGTCCAGTCCATCATCGGCGCAACGCACAGACGCCATGGGCTACCTTGTTGAATTGATTGCACAAATTCTCTCGTTGTCTGCCCACCCCGGGGTGGGACCGACCAGATGAAAGCACGGCTGTATGCAAGCCGATTCGTGCATGGTAATCAATGACTTGCGAGAGATGATCCTGCGACGGGGACGCCGACGCAACGCCGGTTTCCGGCTTTGCACGCGGGCCCAGTGCTGCGGATTCGCTACGGCCATCAAGCTCGACTGCTACATCACCGGCCCCACCCTTCGCCCTTAGTTAGCCGTCAAGTGTGCGAGCTTGCGCCGCGCCCGGCTCCGGCGGTACGCCTGCTTCTGGGCAGTTCGATCGCCATGGCGTCGGACTCTTCCCGACCCATAGCGGTACTACAGGCCGCGCGATTCGGTTCCAAAAAGCCGCCGTTCAACGGCGAGGACCGGGCGGACGAGCGTGCAGGCCCGCCGGCCGTGGCACCAGTGCAGCCAGCCGCTGCATGAACTGCCGTCTGCTTGGCACGCGCGAGCAACGCATCGGCGTAGGCCGAAGCAGTGAACTCGCCGCGCTGCAAGGCGACTGCGGCTTCGCTGAGCGTGAGCACCGTCAGAATCCATAGGTCTTCTCGAGTTGTCCAAACAGTATGCACAGCCCCGGGAAACGCCGGCAATCGGGGATTTCGTGCCAGCCTTGTTGCGTAGCCAGCGACTGCGCTGGTAAGCCCTGATGCGCCGGCTGGGGGGCAAACTCAGAATCAATCGGGCATGGGCCTTGCGGGCATGAGGCGGTTGCCGGAACCCACCATGCGTTGTCGTCGTCGACGGCAAACCATCCACTCCGGCACTAACGGAGACTCCAATGACGACGTGCAATCACCCCTATCACTCACGCTGCGAGTTCTGCGACCCCAAAGGCCGCATGAACGTTGCAGTCGACGGCAACGGCGACCCGCAAGCCTTGCGGCCTGACGCCGACAACCCCTCGCGGCGCGGCATGCTGCGCGGCGCCGTGGCCACCGGCGTGGGCGCATTGGCCAGCGCCGGCTGGGTGGGCAACAGCATGGCGCGCGGCGAAGGCGGCAAGCTCGGCTTGCGCAATCACTACTATGTTCCGGCCACCGACAAGACGGTGCACTGGGGCTACTTCAGCAAGAGCCTGAAGCCGCAAGTCGAAGTCGAGTCGGGCGACTTCGTCACCATCGAGACGCTGACGCACCATGCGGGTGACGACTTCGAGCGCATGATCAAGGGCGACCCGGGCGCCGAGTCGGTGTTCTTCTGGGACAAGTCGCGCAAGGGCGTGAACCGGCGCGGCGCGGGCCCGATGAACGGCAAATTGGGTGCAGGCGACGGCCAAGGCGTGCACATCTGCACCGGACCGGTGTACGTGAAGGGTGCGGAAGAAGGCGACATCCTCGAAGTGCGCATCGTCGACGTCACGCCGCGTCCGTCGGCAAACCCGACGCACGCCGGCAGGAGCTTCGGCAGCAACGCGGCGGCGTGGTGGGGTTTCCACTACAACGACCTGATCACCGAGCCGAAGAAGCGCGAAGTCATCACGATCTACCAGATCGACGCGCGCGAAGACAAGAACTGGGCGCAGGCGGTCTACAACTTCCAGTGGACACCGCAGACCGATCCGAACGGAATCGTGCACGCGACGATCGACTACCCCGGCGTCGTTGTGAACCACGCCACCGTCAAGGAGAACCACGGCATCCTGAAAAACGTGCGCGTTCCGGTGCGTCCGCACTTCGGCGTAACGGGCGTCGCACCCAAAGAAGCAGACATGGTGAACTCGATCCCGCCCAGCTACACCGGCGGCAACATCGACAACTGGCGCATCGGCAAGGGCGCGACGATGTACTACCCGGTGGCGGTGAAAGGTGCGCTGTTCTCGGCGGGCGATCCGCACGCGGCGCAGGGCGACTCGGAACTGTGCGGCACGGCGATCGAATGTTCGCTGACCGGGACGTTCCAGTTCATCCTGCACAAGAAGGCGTCGCTTGCCGGCACGTCGCTCGAAAAGCTCGACTATCCGCTGCTCGAAACGCAAGACGAATGGGTGCTGCACGGTTTCAGCTTCGCCAACTACCTCGCCGAACTCGGCGCGACGGCGCAGAACGACATCTACGGCAAGTCGTCGATCGACCTGGCGCTGAAAGATGCGTTCCGCAAGTCGCGCCGCTTCCTGATGGAGACGAAGAAGCTCACCGAAGACGAAGCAATCTCGCTCTTGTCCGTCGGTGTGGACTTCGGCGTGACGCAGGTCGTGGACGGCAACTGGGGCGTGCACGCGGTCATCAAGAAGGCACTGTTCTCGGGCGGATCTATGTAATTTCGCGTCCGTGTCGGGGCGCTGGACCGCTCGAACGGCGACGAGTTGATCGCGCTCAGGCCACTTGCAGCGACATCTGCTCGCGCGCCTGAGCCCTCGGCGGCGCACCGACCTGCAGACCCAGGTGCGTGAGGATCTTCTCGATCACCGGCTGCTCCAGAATCGCCCCGATGCTCTGCAGCTCGCCGCCGCAGTTCGGGCAGTGCTCCAGGTCCAGCTCAAAGACGCGCTTGAGCAGCCGGGCCCAGCTCATTAACTGACTTGCTCCAAACCGGCCCTCCACCAGCACCCGCTCCTGGCCGTCAAGAGCCCGCCACGAAGCGCGGCTTCACGGCGGCGCAAGCAAGTGATGTTCGGTGTGGAAATCGGTGCACATCTCTCGCCAGGCGCCGCCCGGCCATGCACGACGCCGGAAGTCAGCGTGGGGCGAACAGTCGCGCATCCCAGACCACCGGCTCGGGCCGACCCAAGACGATGCCGCTGAAGTCGGGATGCCGTGGGTTGATGAGAACGTTCCCTTCCCTGCGCGCCACGACCGAAGGCACAACCAGTACCGCCGTTCGCAGCTCGCGAATCCATGCGTCACCAAAGGCTCGGGCCACGCGCAGGTCTGCATGCTCCCAACCGACGGGCAGGCCGCTCTCATCGTGTCGCTCGACTGTGACCGCCGCTGCGATGACGATCTCGACCGCGACATGAGTGCGCGGCACCCGTCCGATGCCGGCGTGGGCCAGACATTCCAGCATCGCACCCGCATAGGAGCGGCTGGCATAGATAACCCCGAGGCCCGGTGAATTCCACCGACCCCCAATAAGCGAAGCACCCACTGGGCTGAACGGGTCGAATCGGCCGTCAGCGATACGCCACGCCTGCCAGGCCTCCGTCTGCGCGGGTTTGCCGGTCAGCGCCTTCGATGTCGCTCTGATCGGATTACTACGCCGCGACGCCATGGAACAGCGACCAGAGCAGGTTCTCGACGCGGCGCGCTCCCAGCTCGGTCAGGGCCACCTCAATCGGTCGCTTGCCCCCCAGCATGGCGTGGCCGGTGGACAGGAACGCCCGCGCGTCATCAACGCTGTCCCACACATGCTCCGCGGTAGCGATCACACGCGCGAGACGTTCCACCCGCTCACTTTCCTGGGGCTTCAAGTCCTCGCCGCGCCGGTGGAAGGTCGCCGACGGGATGACCCGCTGCATCAAGGCCGCCGCGTCGGGCGAAGCGCCGTACACATGGCGCACCACGGCGCCAAGTGACGCCTTGGGCAGGCCGGCTTCGACCTGTCGATCCAACTGCTCGATAGACGTGACTTTGCTTCGCAAGCCCAGGACCTGGGCGATCTTGCTCGGTTCGACGACGGCTGCGTACATGCGACGTACTCCCAATTGATAGATTTCATTTTATCATCTGAATGACACGCTGTGGCGCGACGGCCGGGATCGAGCATGGCATCGTCGGTCCAACCGGCCCCGGGGTGGAACCGCTCCTTGCCTGCGAGAATTCTTGTCTCGATGACGCGCGGTGGGCGCTGCTGCAGAGTCGATGAGAACCCCACAGCGCAACACCGGCGCCCGGCTGCCGCAACAACGCAACGAAACAATGGCTGAATCAATCATTCCTCACGTTGATCGCAGACACGGCGCCGAGCGCAACATCGTTGTCATGGGCGTTTGCGACTGCGGCAAGAGCACGGTGGGGCAGTTGATTGCTCGTGCGCGCGGGCTCGAATACCTCGAGGGCGACTTGTCAGGCCGCGCTTGCGTGGCGTGACCGCCTGCGCCGATGAACTTCCTGTGGCCTGCGAACCTGTGGTTGCTGTTGGCGCTGCTCGTGCTGCCGGCGCTGTACCTGTGGTTGCTGCGTCGGCCGGGCAGGCCGGCGCTGCAGTTGAGCAGCCTGGGTATCGTTCGCGACGCAATGCAGCGCACTTGGCGGCGCCACGTTCCCGCGGTCCTGCTCTGGCTGGCCCTGGGCGTGTTGCTGTTGGCCGCGGCACGCCCGAGCGCACCGGTGACGCTGCCCTGGGCGCGCTCGACAATCCTGCTGGCGATGGATGTGTCGCGCAGCATGCGCGTGCAGGACGTCAAGCCCACGCGCATGGTCGCGGCGCAGGAGGCAGCCAAGGCGTTCCTGCGCGAGGTGCCCGGCTACATTGACGTGGGCCTGGTCACTTTCGCCGGCACCGCCCTGGTGGCGCAGCAGGCCACGCTCGATCGCACCTCGCTCGTCAGCGCCATCGACGCCATCCAGATGCAGTACGGCACCGCCATCGGCAGCGCCATCGTGCTCTGTCTGGCCGAACTGTTCCCGGACCACGGAATCGACCTGGGCGAGATGACGTTCGGCGCGCGGCTCAAGGGGCGCGGATCGAACGAAACGGTCGCGAAGGGTGATCAACGGAAAACGCCACCGAAGCAGATCACGCCGGTGGCGCCAGGCTCGTACGACGGTGCGGCGATCATCCTGCTGAGCGACGGCCGCCGCACCACGGGGGTCGAAACGCTGCTCGCCGCGAAGATGGCCGCCGACCGGGGCGTGCAGATCCACGTGGTGGGCCTGGGCACGCCGGACGGGCATCTGGCGATGGGCGAAGGCGCGTCGATGTATCTGCAACTTGATGAGCCGACGCTGCGCGAAGTGGCACGAATGACCGGCGGTGAGTACCACCAGGCCGGCACTGCCGAGGCTCTGCGCGGCATCTACCAGAACCTCGGCTCACGCCTGCAGATCCAGACGCGCGAAACCGAGCTGACGGGAATCCTGGCGTTGCTCGCGGCGCTGCTGACTGTGGCCGCGGCAGCGGTCGCTGTCGTGTGGTTCGGGCGGATCGCATGAACCGGGAATCAGCCGGTCACCGCTTTGACCGACGCGCGAAAGGGCACTCGCGAAACCCGTGAGGCCGAACTCGGCGGTTCCGTCGACGCCACCGCGCGCGGCCCAACGGCCAGCCTGCGGCTCAGCGCCTGCCGCCGCTGAACGCGAAGTCCACCTCGGGCGTCAATCCGCTGACGATGCGCGCGATGCTCTTGCCCGAGCCGCACGAATGCGTCCAGCCCAGCGTACCGTGCCCGGTGTTGAGGAACAGGTTGGGCAGCTTGCTGCGGCCGACGATCGGCACGTTGCTTGGCGTGGCCGGGCGCAGGCCGGTCCAGAACTGGGCCTGGCTCGCGTCTCCGGCGCCGGGGAAGAGTTGCTCGACGCGCTTCACGATCGCTTCGCAGCGCACGCGGTTCAGGTCGCGGTCGTAGCCGTTCAGCTCGGCCGTGCCGGCGATGCGCAGGCGGTCGCTGCCCGGTTGGCCTGCCGCTGGCTGCGTCGTCAAGCGCGAGAACACGAGCTTGTATTCGTCGTCGGTCAGCGAGACCTGGTGCGCCATTGCGGCGTCCTTCACCGGCATCGTCACCGAGTAGCCTTTGGCGGGGTAGATCGGCAGATGGATGCCCAATGGCGCCGCGTAGATCGGCGACAGGCTGCCCATCGCCAGCACGTAGGCGTCGGCGCGCAGGCGCTGGAAGCGGCCCTCGCTGTCGGTGGCTTCCACATGGTCGATCGCGCCGCCGGCTTCGCGCAGCGCGGTCACAGTGTGGCTCAGCAGGAACTGCACGCCGTCCATCTCGCAGCGCTTCACGAGTTCGCGCGCGAAGCGGTTCGCGTCGCCCGATTCGTCCTCCGCCGTGTAGGTGGCGCCGGCGAGTTGCGGGCGAATGTGGCGCAGCGCGGGCTCGAGCTTCACCGCTTCGTCGGCCGAAATCACGCGCCGGTCGCAGCCGAGCGCGCGCATTTGCGCGGCCGGGGCTTCGGCGCCGTCGAACTCTTTTTCGCTCGTGTAGAAATGCAGGATGCCCTGCGTGCGCTCGTCGTAGGCGATGCCGATGTCGCGCCGCAGTTGCTGCAGCGTGTCGCGGCTGTAGGTGCCCAGGCGCACGATCTGCTCGATGTTGTAGCGCGTGCGCGCGGGCGTGCACTCGCGCAGGAACTGCAGGCCCCAGAGCCACTGGCGCATGTCGGCGCGGATGCGGAACAAGAGCGGCGCGTCTTCTTTACCGAGCCACTTCAGCACTTTCAGCGGCGCGCCCGGGTTCGCCCACGGCTCGGCGTGGCTCACCGAGATCTGGCCGCCGTTGGCGAAGCTGGTTTCCGCCGCCGGCGAGGCCTGGCGATCCACGACGCTCACGTCGTGGCCCTGCTGGCGCAGGAAATAGGCCGAAGTGACGCCGAGCAGGCCGGCGCCGAGAACGATGACTTTCATGAGAGAGGTCTCCAAAGACGGATGGCGCGAACGACGAGAGGTGAACGTCGTTCGATTGCCGCTCCCCCTGTCCTCGGTACCTGAGAGATTCAGCGCGGGCTTGCGGCCCGGGCCTTGCTCCTTCGGTGCTTCACGCGCGTGAAGACTCTCCAGACGGCGTTTGTGATGTGCAGTACGGAACCTGAGCGTGCATGGGAGTTTGCGCCTTCGGTGGCCCCGGCTCTTGACGGGGCGCTCTCCTGCGAGGTCGGGATCTTATCTTGTCGGAGTCACTGCGGCTGCAGATTGATCTGCTTGGCGATGGCACGGTAGCGCGCCGTCTCGGTATCGAAGAACTTCGCCGATTCGGCCAGTGTCATCGGTGCCGACGCGAGCATGGTCTGCGCGGCGAGTTGCGAGCGCACGGCTGGGTCTTGCAGCGTCTTGCCGATCGCGGCATGCAGGCGGTTGACCACGTCTTCGGGCGTCGTCTTCGGCACCATGTAGCCGGTCCAGATCTTGTACGAGAAATTCTTCAGCGCCTGGCCTTCGCTCGCGGCCGGCACGTTCTTCAGCAGCTCCGACCGCTGCGCGCCGAGCTGGCCGATCACTTTCATCCGCCCCTGTTCGGCCATCGCGCCCATCGCTGCGCTGTAGACCAGCACCGCGAAGTCGACCTGGCCGCCGCCGATGTCGGTCAGCAGCGGCGCGTTGCCCTTGTACGGCACATGCGCCAGCTTGATGCCGGTGCTGGCCTGCACGTTCTCGAGAATCAGGTGGTAGAGCGAGCCGATGCCCACGCTGCCGTAGGTGAGCGGCTTGTCGGCCGACTTCTTGGCCAGCGCGATCAGCTCGTCGACGCTGTTGACGCCAAGATCCTTGCGCGTCACGAACACCATCACCGCATCGGCTACCGGGTGCACGAGTCGGAAGTCTTCCGTCTTCAGCTTCACCGCGGCGTTGGCCAGCGGCGACAGGATCACTTCATTGGGCGAACCCTGAAAGATGTAGTAGCCGTCGGCCGGTGCCGCAAGCACCTTTTGCGCCGCGATCGCGCCACTCACGCCGCCGAGGTTTTCCACCAGTACCTGTTGGCCGAGCTCCTTGCCGAGCGGGTTGAACAAGATGCGCGCGATGGCGTCCGACGGGCCGCCGGCCGGGTACGGCACCATCAGGTTCACTGGCTTGGCCGGGTAGCTCTGCGCGAGCGCCGCGCCGGCGCTGAGCAGCAGGCCGGAAAACAGCGCCAGCGTGCGTTGGAAAGTGAGCTGGGTCATGGTGACTCCTGGAGGGTGTGAGGGCGGGCTTGCCGAAGGCATTGGGCTCGGGGCCGCGCCAATGTAGGGTCGGGTCGATGCAAAGTCCAATGCATTCTTTTCTGCATTAGCATGAGTTCGGAGCACACTTGCGCCGTCCTTCGCACTCCCCCCACCGGCCATGACCCTCGTTCAACTGCGACACCTGATTTCACTGGCGCAGACCGGCTCGTTCAGCAAGTCGGCCAGCGCCGTTTTCCTGACGCAGCCGGCCTTGAGCCGCAGCATCCGCGCCCTCGAAGCCGAACTCGGCCAGCCGCTCTTCGACCGCATCGGCCGCAGAAGCGAGGTCACACCCTTCGGCCGCGACGTCGTCGAGCGCGCCCGCCAGCTCGTGCTCGCCGCGGACGACCTGCGCGACAGCGGCCAGCAACTCGCGCGCGGCCAGGCAGGAACGCTGCGCATCGGCTTGGGCTCAGGCCCCGGCGCGATGCTGATGACGCCGCTGCTGACGCACATGGCCACGCAGCATCCGCAACTGCACCTCGAGATTTCGCGCGGCCGCACCGAGCTGCTCGAGCGCAGCCTGCGCGAACGCGCACTCGACGCGCTCGTCGTCGATGCACGTTCGCTCAAGCCCGCGCCCGACCTGCGCACCACCGAGACCTACGAGATGCGCGGCACCATCCTGTGCCGGCGCGGCCACCCGCTCGCGCGCAAGCGAGCCGGCGTGAGCTTCGAGCAACTGCGCGCCTATCCGATCGCATCGACCCCGCTCAGCGACGAAGTGGCCCGCGTGCTCGTCGAGCGCTTTGGGCCCGAAGCGCACCCGGCGCGCTGCGTCACGCTGAGCTGCGAGGAACTGCCGAGCCTGGTCGAGCTGACACGCAACACCGACACCGTGCTGATCGCGATCCGCGCGGCGGGCCCCGATCTGGTGGAGCTGAAGATGAACCCGGCCTTGAACGCGACCGCGCGCTTCGCCCTGGTCACCTTGGTCGGCCGCAGCGAGGCGCCGGCGTTGACGATCGTGCGCGGCTTGATGCGGGGGCTTCTGCGCGACGCTTGACCAGGTGTCCGATCGCTCTCAGTTGCGCGGCGAGTCTTCGGGCGACCACATCGGCAGCTTGAATCCGGTGGCCAACGCCCAGACTCGCAGACCAGCCGCCACCACGGCGGCCCCCAGCAGCGCGGCCCAGGCGGGCGCCTGCAGCGTCTGCGCGCCCACCAGAACCCAGCCGCCCGCGAAGGAGCAGATGGCATAGGGGCGGTGGTCCCGGAACGCGCTCGGAATCTGATTGCAGACGATGTCGCGCAGCACGCCGCCGAATACGGCCGTGATCATTCCCATCGTGACGGCAACGATTGCCGGCATGCCTTCGCCGAGCGCCACCTGGGTGCCGCCGGCGGTGAACAAGCCGAGGCCTGCGGCGTCGGGCCACTGCATCGCCCGCTCGGTCGGTGCGAAGTGCCGCGTGCGCAGGAACAACATGGCCGCGATGCACAACAGAAGCAGCGCCCACAGCCACATCGCATGCTCGACCCAGAAGAACGGTCTTCTATCGAGCAACACGTCGCGCAGCGTTCCGCCGCCGAAAGCGGTGAGCCCGGCCACGACGCAAATGCCCACGGCATCGAGCCTCTTGCGTGCCGCCTCGAGCAGGCCAGAGATCGCGAAGGCGACGATGGCCAGCGCCTCGACCAGCACGAGAACATCGGACAACGAGATGGGCGGGTTCATGGCGCTTCGCCTGTCTGGCTGAACTCACTCCCCCAGCGACCAGGGGGTGTTCAACCCTTGCCGCGCGGCGGATTGAACTTCGGCGGCGCGAGCCGATACGTGGCCGGGGTTCGGCTCAACTTGATCGGCGAACCCACACCCGTGTAAGCGTCGCCGATGCGCACCACCATCTCGCGGTGCAGCGTGTGAGGGTGTGCGAGCGCCTGCGGCACCGACTGGATCGGCGCACAGGGCACGCCGGCGCGCACCAGCCGGTCGGCGATCGCCTCGCACGGGTAAGCGGCCAGGCGCGACTCGAGCTCGGCGCGCAGCGCCGGGCGGTTCGCGGTGCGCGCGGCGTTGTTGGCGAAGCGTTCGTCGCGTGCCAGCGCCGGGGCGCCGAGCAGTTCGCACAGCTTCGTGAACTGGCCGTCGTTGCCCACTGCCAGAAAGATCGGTTCGCTGCCGGTGGCGTAGGTGTCGTAAGGCGTGATGTTCGGGTGCGCATTGCCGCTGCGCCTGGGAATCCGGCCGTCGAGCAGGTGGTTCGCGGCGTGCGGGTGCAGCAAGGAGATGCCGCAGTCGTAGAGCGCGGCTTCGACGAACTGGCCGCGGCCGCTGCGTTGCCGCTCGTTCAGCGCGAACATGATTCCCAGCGCGGCGTTCAAGCCGGTCACCATGTCGACCACCGGCAGGCCGACACGCAAGGGCTCGCCGCCGGCCTCGCCGTTCACGCTCATGAGCCCGGCCAGCGCCTGGATCGCCGCGTCGTAGCCCGGCAGGCCGCCGAGCGGCCCGTCGGCGCCGAAGCCGCTGACGCGGGCATGCACGAGGCGCGGAAAGCGTAGCCGCAGCGTCTCAAAGCCGAGGCCCCATTTCTCCATGCTGCCGGTCTTGAAGTTCTCGACCAGCACGTCGGCGCCCTCCAACAACGCCAGCAACTCGGCGCGCGCGGCCGGGTCGGACAAGTCCATCGTTGTGCCAGTCTTGTTGCGGTTCAGGCCGAGGAAGTAAGACGCCGTGCCGTCGCGGTCGAACGGCGGGCCCCAGGCACGTGTTTCGTCGCCTTGCGGCGGCTCGATCTTGAGCACGCTCGCGCCATGGTCGGCGAGGATTTGCGTGCAGTACGGCCCGCCGAGCACGCGCGACAAATCGATGACGCGGATGCCGTGCAGGGCGCCGGTGGTGTGGTTCATGGTGTGCTCGCTGGTTGTTTCGCTGGGTTACTCGCAAGGGCGCGCCAGGGGGTTGTTCAGAATTGGCTTGGCAATCAGGTGGCCGGTGCGCGCCGCGCCGGTTTGGCTACCGACGACGTGAAATCACGGATCACCGCGACGCTTCGGTCGGTCTGGTCGGTGTGCAGCCAGTGGCTGGCGTAACTCAGCTCAATCCGCTTCGCTCCGGCAATGCGCTCGGCGAGGATTTCGCCGTTGCGTGGCGGAATCAGCTGGTCTTGCGTGCCGTGCAACACCAGCGTTGGGCACGCAAGGCGCGGCAGGCGTGAATACGAACTCCAGCCCATCAACCCATAGAGCTGCGCCTTGTAGCCCTGGATCGTGGGGTAGTTGACGATGCGCACCAGGCTGTCTTCATCGATCAGGCGCTGCGAGGTCTGGCGCGCGTAGGTGTAGGGCCGCATTTCCTCGAGGCTCTGTTCGGCCGTCATCTGGCCCTTGCTGAACAGCAGCCGCCAGATGTGTGGTTCGGCCAGCACCGCGTTCGCGCCGCCGCAGTTGGTGGCGGCGAGCATCAGCGAACGCACGCGTTTCGGATGCGCGAGCGCGAACTCCTGCGCGATCATGCCGCCCATCGATAGGCCGAACACATGCGCGTCGGCTTCGCCGGCGGCGTCGAGCACGGCGGCCACGTCGCCGGCCATCGTCGCGACGCGATGCACGACGGCGTACTTCACTTCCGTCAGGCCGCTGCCCCGGTTGTCGATCAGGATGACGCGGAAGTTGCGAGCGAGCAGCGGCGCGATGCGGAACCACATCGCCGAGCTGCAGCCCAAGCCCATGATCAACACCAGCGGCTCGCCCTTGCCCAGTGCGTTCCAGTAGATGCGCGCGTTGTCGCGTTCGGTGAACGACATGGGCTCGAGGGCCGCGCCGCAGGGTCAGGGAATCAGGATCGTGCGCCCCACCACCTTGCCCTGATGCAGGTCCTGCAAGGCCTGGTTCGCCTCGGCCAGCGGCCGGCGGGTCACGGGAATCGGCGCCATCTTGGTTCGTTTCACGAGCTTGACCAGCTCGCGCAGTTCGTCAAGCGTGCCGACGTAGCTGCCCTGAATGTGCAGCGGACGCATCGCCACCACCGGCAGCGCCAACGTGACATCGCCGCCCATCAAGCCGCAGCTCACGATGTGGCCGCCGCGCGCGATACTCGCGATCGCCAGTTGCACGGTCGAGCTGGCGCCCACCAGGTCGAGCACGGCACGCGCGCCGCCGCCGGTGGCCTTGATGACTTGCTGTGCGGCGTCGCTGGCTTTGCCGTCGATTGCGGCGAGCGCGCCGGCGGCGAGCGCCGCTTCGCGCTTGGCCGGATCGACGTCGATCACCACCGCGCCCACGGCGCCCAGCGCCTTCAGCACCGAGATCGCCATCAGCCCCAGGCCGCCCGCGCCGATCACGACCACCGGGTCTTCATGGATGCGCTTGCCGAACTTGTTCAGCGCACTGTAAGTCGTGACGCCGGCGCACGCCAGCGGCGCGGCCTCGGCGGCATCCAGTCCTTCGATGTCCACCAGGTAGCGCGGGTGTGGAACGATCACGTAATCGCTGAAGCCGCCCGGCCGGAAGATGCCGAGCGATTGCGCCTTGATGCACAGGTTCTCTTCGCCGCGCCGGCACGCCGCGCAAGCGCCGCAGCCGATCCACGGGTGCACGAGGAAGGTGGTGCCGGTTTTCACAGCGCCAGCATCGGCACCGGCCGAGACCACCTCGCCGCAGATTTCGTGGCTGAGTGTGATCGGCGGAACGATGCCGCGCTCGGCAAGCGTCAGGCGTTTGCCGCCGCCCAGGTCGTAGCTGCCTTCCCACAGATGCAGGTCGGTGTGGCACAGGCCCGCGGCCTTGACGCGCAACAGCACTTCGCTGCCCGTGGGTTCGGGAATCGGCTTCTCGACCAGCTCGAGCGGCTGGCCGTGGTGGAGGACGCAGTAACAACGCATTGGAGTGGACCTTGGTGAGATGTAAAAGCGGTTCAGGTCGATCGCGGCGCCAGCCACGCATCGAGCGCCGGCCACATGCGCAGTTCGGCGCCTCGGCCCGCGACCAGGCCGACATGGCCGCCCTTCATGATGAGCTCCTGCTTGTCGCGGCTGCCCACGAGTTGCACCAGGTCCTTGGACGACGCGTACGGCGTGATGTGGTCGTCTTGCGCGAGCAGGTGCAGGAACGGCATCCGAATCTTGCCGAGATTCACACGCTGCCCGCCGATGACCCACTTCCCCTTGACCAGCTTGTTGCCGCGAACAAAGTCGTTCACCATCTGGCGGAACACGCCGCCGGGAAACGGCAGGTTGTCGGTTTCCCACTTGCCCATGCGCAGGTTGCTCTTCACGACTTCGTCTTTCTCGACGTTGTTCAGCAGGCTCATCGCACCGGCCAGTTTGCCGAACGGGCGGAGCGCCCGTAGCGCGTTTTGCACCCAGTCGCCGGGAACGTTGCCGTACTGCGCGATCAGCGCTTCTTCGTCAAAGTCCGGCCCCATCCAGGCCTTCAGCGATTCGAGCCCGTCGCCGTTCACCGGCGCGGCCATGCAGACCAGGTTCTTCAACGGCGCTTGCCGCGGCGTGCCGGCGTGCAGCGCGGCGTACAGCACCGACAACAACCCGCCGACGCAATAGCCGATGATCGACAGCTCGGATTGCGCGCTGTCTTCGAGCACGCGGTCCACGCACTCCGGCAGGCGCTGCAGCACATGGTCTTCGAGCGTCAGCGTGCTGTGCTCGCGGCGCGGCTTGCCCCATTCGATGAGGTAGACGTCAAAACCCTGGCGCAGCAGGAACTCGACCATGCTCTGCCCCGGAATCAGGTCCAGGATGTAGGGCTGGTTCACGAGCGACGTGACGATCAGCACCGGCACGCGGTACAGGCTGTCGGCAAGCGGCAGGTAGTGGTGCAGCTTGAGCGTGCCGTGGCTGTGGATCGTTTCCTTCGGCGTCACGCCGAGCGGCCCGGCCATGTCGGCAAAGTCTTGGGTTTCGATTCCCAAGCGTGCCAGCGCCTGCTGCATGGGGTTGGGCAGGCGTTGCGCCCGCGCGGTGTTTGGCGTGGCCATTGCTTATGCCTTGGATGGAGCCTTGGCCACGGGCTTTCGATTGCGCGCTGGCCGCGCCGCGACGCCCGGCACCGCGCCCGACTTCACGAGCGCCTGGCGCAGTTGCACGAGTGCCGCGCTCATGCCGGCCAGTCCGTCTTCCAGGCGACCCAGGCGTTCGTCGAGCGCTTCGAAGTCGGTTTTCGAGGGCATGTTCGCCGCGGCGAGCGACATCTGCGCGACCTCGGAGAACTGCTTGTGCAGCATGCGCGCTTCGGCCACCTGTTTGTTCAGCAGGCTGCCGGCGCGCTCGTCTTTCAGCAACTGGGTGGTGGCTTCGCTCCACTGCTGTTCCGATTTGACGACCCAGTCGCGCCACATCGCGGTGAAGTCGAGAAGGTTCAGGTTGGGTTCGGTCATGGTGTTCGGCTGGGGCTTGGGTGGAGTTCGGGGTTGCACATCGCTCACGGGCGCAGCACGGTGCGGCCGCGAATCCGCCCGGCCTTCAGGTCGGCCAGCACCTGCGTCGCGTTGGCCAGCGGCTGCGTCGTCAGCGGCAGAAGCGGCAGCGTGCCCTCGCGCGCGATCGCCATCAGTTCGTGCATCTCCTGCAAGCTGCCGACGTAACTGCCGGTGACGCTGACGGCTCGCATCGCCACCATCGCCGGGACGATGGGCGTGGAGCCGCCGAACAGGCCCACGCAGACGAGCTTGCCGGCCTTGCGCAGCGCGCCGTGGCCGAAGGCGAACGTCGACGCCGCGCCGACAAAGTCGATCGCCGCGGCGACACCGCCGCCGGTCGCCTTGAACAGCGCCTTCGCTGCACCATCGGCGCTGGGGTCGATCACGTCGGTGGCGCCGGCTTCGCGTGCGATGTCCCACTTGCTCTTGTCGAGTTCGGCCACCAGGATCGGTGCGTCGAACATCTTGCGCGCCAGGCGAATCCCGGACAGCCCCACGCCTCCTGCGCCGATGATCAGCAGCGGGTCGCTGTTTCCCAGCGGCGCGACTTTTTTCAGCGCGCCGTACGCCGTGAGCCCCGAGCACGCGTAGGTGCACGCCTGCTCTTCCGGCAGCGGATCGAACTCGATCAGGTACTTCGGGTGCGGCACGAGCACATGATCGGAGAAGCCGCCGTCGCGCTGAATGCCCAGCGCAAGCGGCGCGCTGCAAATGTGTTCATTGCCGGATGCGCACACTGAACATTTCCCGCAACCGATCCAGGGGAACACAACGCGCCGGTCGCCGACCTTCGCGCCGTTCGCATCAGGCCCAACGGCGACGACGGTGCCGGCGATTTCATGGCCGAGGGTTCGCGGCGGTTGCAAGGCGCGTGTCATGTCGAGCTTGTTGCCGTCGCCCAGGTCGAAGTAGCCGTCGTGCAGGTGCACGTCGCTGTGGCACACGCCACAACTGCCGATTTTGACGATGACTTCTGTGCCCTGTGGCACGGGTGTGTCGCGCAGCGCTTGCGCGAGGGGTTTTCCGAACGACTCGATTTGGTAGCTCAACATGGGGGTTACTCCGGTTGGGTTCCCTCGCCCCTGTACGCGGGGGAGAGGGTTGGGGTGAGGGGGTGAGTTTCAGACGCCGAGATAGGAAGCCAGTTCGGCGCTTTCGCGAAGCTGCGCCGCCGCGCCGGCGAGCACGACCGCGCCCTTTTGCAGCACGATCGCGTTGTCCGAGCGCGCCAGCACGCGTGTGTAGTCGCGATCCACGATCAGCGTGGCGATGCCGCTCGCGCGGATCTCGCCGATGACGCGCCAGATGTCCTGCACTATCTTGGGCGCCAGGCCTTCGGTGGCTTCGTCCAGGATGATGAGCTCGGGGTGCGTCATCAGCGCGCGGCCGATCGACAGCATCTGCTGTTCCCCGCCCGACAGCTGAGCGCCGAGATTGCCGAGCCGCTCCGCGAGCCGCGGAAAGGTGTCGAGCACGCGCCGGTAGGGCCAATCGTCGCGCCCGTAGCGCCCGGGGCGCGCGGCCATCAGCAGGTTCTCGCGCACCGTCAGATTCGGGAACACGCCGCGCCCTTCGGGGACGTAGGCGACGCCCTCGCGCGCGACTTCATGCGGCCTGGCCTTCGACATGTCCTGGCCGAACAACGCGATGTGGCCCTGGCGCTGCGTCACGTGGCCTAGCAGCGTGCGGATCAGCGTGCTCTTGCCCATGCCGTTGCGGCCCAGCAGGCCGAGCGTTTCGCCGCGGCCGATTTGCAGGTCGATGCCATGCAACACATGGCTCGAGCCGTACCAGGCGTGGATGCCTTGGGCATCGACGATGTGCTTGTGGGGGGTCGCCATCTCAGTGGCCTCCCAGGTAGGCGGTTTGAACCTCGGGGCTCGCGCGCACCGCCTCGGGCGTGTCGCACGCGATCACCTGGCCGTTCACCATCACCGTGATGCGGTCGGCGATGCGGAACACCGCGTCCATGTCGTGCTCGACGAGCAGGATGGCGTGGCCGGTTTTGAGCTCGGCCAGCAGCGCGAGCATGCGGTCGGTTTCCTCGGCGCCCATGCCGGCGAGCGGTTCGTCCAGCAGCAACACTTCGGGGCCGGTGGCCAGGCACATCGCGATCTCCAACTGGCGTTTCTGGCCATGTGCGAGCAGGCCGGCGCCGCGGTCGAGGAGTTTGTCGAGCCCGGCGCGCGTGGCGGCGGCGCGCGCCGCCGCCGTGCTGGCCTCGCACTGCTGGGCGTTGCTCAGCCAGGCCCAGGGTTTTTGGGTGCGCGCTTGCGCCGCGAGGCGGCAGTTCTCGAACACGCTGAAGGTGGGGTAGATCGTGTTGCGCTGGTAGCTGCGGCCGAGGCCCGCGCGCGCGCGCCGCGGCTGGCTCCATGCGGTCACGTCGCGGCCGAGCAGCTCGACCTGGCCGCTGCTGGGCTCGATCTCTCCCGACAGGATGTTGATCAGCGTCGACTTGCCCGCGCCGTTGGTGCCGATCACCGCGTGCACAGCGCCGCGCTGCAGTTCGATCGAGACCCGATCGACGGCGACCAGGCCGCCCCAGCGGCGTGTGATGTCGCGGCCGCGCAGCAGTACGCCGGTGGAATCAGACGGCTTCATCGGCAGCCTCCGTCGAGGGGCGGCGCCGCGCACCGAACAGGCGTTCTCGTACCTGGGCCGGAATGTCGACCAAGCCGCGCGGCAGCAGCGCGACGCTGGCGATGATCGCCAGGCCGAGACCGAGATGCCAATGCTTCGCGAAGCCGCGGAAAATCGCTTCCGACTGGAAGAACTCCTGCAACAGCGTGAACGCGAATGCGCCGATCAACGCGCCGCGCAAGTGGCCGAGGCCGCCGAGGATGATCATGATGAGGACCGCGCCCGAAAAATGCCAGCTCAGCAACTCGGGGTTGACGAAGCCGTCTTTCACCGCGAACAGGAAGCCGGCGAGGCCGGCGATGCCACCCGAAATCGTGAATGCGGCAAGCTTGTACGGGTAGGTCGAAAAACCCGTCGCGCGCATGCGTTGCTCGTTGACCTTGATTCCGGCCAGCGCGCGGCCGAAACGCGAGCGCCCGAGCAGCGCGAGAAAGGCGAACACCCCCATCAGACACGCCAGGATGAAGAAGTAGAAAGCGTGTCCCTTCTCCAGGTCGAACACGCCGCCGGGCGTGGTGCCCAGTGTCGGTTTGGCCGTGAGGTAAATGCCGTCGGTGCCGCCGCCGAGCGGCGTGTCGTGCACGACGTAATACGCCATCTGCGCGAACGCGAGCGTGACCATGATGAAGTAAACGCCCTTGGTGCGCAGCGACAGCGCGCCGACGATCAAGGCGTAAGCGGCGGCGGCCAGCACGCAGGCCGGCAACAGCCAGAGCAGCGACGCCGTACCGTTCTGCGGCGAGAGCAGCACGGTGGCGTACGCGCCAATACCGAAGAACGCCGCCTGGCCGAAGCACACGAGGCCAGTGCCGCCGACGAGCAGTTCCAGGCTCAACGCGAACACGGCGAAGATCATGATCTTGGCGATCAGGTCGACGCCGAACTTGCCGGCGATGAGCGGGTAGAGCGCGAGCGCGGCGAACGCGAGCACGACGAAAATCGCGCGCGATGAGAGGTTCGACGGCTTCATCGCATCATCCTGCCTTGAACAAACCGTCCGGCTTCCACAGCAGGATCAGCGCCATCAATACGTAGACGAGCACGCCCGCGGCCTGCGGGAAGATCACCTTGCCGAAGGTGTCGACAAACCCGATCAACAGCGCCGCGACGAGCGCGCCGCGGATCGAGCCGATGCCGCCGATCACGACGACGACGAAGCAAATGATGAGCACCGTGTTGCCCATGCCGGGGTAGACGGAAGACACCGGCGCCGCCACCATGCCGGCGAGCACGGCGATCGCCACACCGGCGGCGAACACGACGCGGTACAGAAACTTGATGTCAATGCCGAGCGACTGCACCATCTCTCGGTTCGTGCTGCCTGCGCGGATCATCATTCCCAGGCGGGTGCGCGTGAACACGAAGTACATGCCCAGGGCCAGCGCCAGGCAAACGCCAGAGATGAAGAGTCGGTAAACGGGGTAGGTCATCACGTCGCCGAGCGGCAGCGTGCCGGCGAGGATTTCGGGAGCCTTCACGCCGTAGACGTCGTCACCGACGAGGATGCTGCGCAGCTCCTCGAACACGAGGATCAGGCCGTAAGTCATCAACACCTGTTGCAGGTGTTCGCGCTCGTACAGGAAGCTGAAGAAAGCCCACTCGAGCACGTAGCCGAGCAGCACCGCGAGCACCAGGCCGACGGCGAGGACCGCGAAAAACCCGCCGCCGAACGTGCCGGCAACGAAGGGCGCGAGCGCATACGCCATGTACGCGCCGATCATGTAGAAGCTGCCATGCGCGAGGTTGATCACGCCCATGATGCCGAAGATCAGCGTCAAGCCGGAAGCCACCAGGAACAGCAGCAAGCCGTACTGGAGCGAATTCAGGCACTGGATGAGGAAGGTGGAGAGGTCCATGGGGTGCTGCCCGTACCCGATACGGGGTCGGGATCCATTTGTTGCGCGGTCGGCCACCGGTGGATCCCGGCGTTCGCCGGGATGACCGGATCGTGCGAACCGGCCCCTACATCTTGCAGCCGCGCCCCGGGTCTTCCAGCCCCTTGCTGGCGACGCCGATGACCTTGTTCTCCTTGCCGACGACCTGGCGCAGGTACAGGTCCTGCACCGGGTTGTGCGACTTGGAAATCGTGAATGTGCCGCGCGGGCTGTCGATCTTGGCCTTCTCCAGCGCGGCAGCGAACTCGGCCTTCTTCGAGACATCGCCCTTCACTGCCGCGAGGCCGATCGCCAGCATCTGCGCTGCGTCGTAGCCCTGCATCGCGTAGACGTCGGGCTGCAACCTGTAGGCTTTGGCGTATTCGAGGCGGAACTTGTTGTCGCGCGGCGTGCCCAGGCTGTCGGCGTAGTGCAGCGCGGTGAAGATGCCCTCGGCGTCGGCGCCTTGCGCTTCGAGCGTGCCGTCGGTCAGGAAGCCCGTGCCGAACAGCGGAATGTTTTTCTTCAGGCCCGCGGCCGCGTAGTCCTTGACGAACTTGACGGCGCCGCCGCCGGCGAAGAACGCGAACACGGCGTCGGGCTTCGCTGCGGCGATGTCGGTCAGCAGCGCCTGGAATTCTACGCCCGGGAACGGCAGGTTCAACTCCTTGATCACTTGGCCTCCGCCCTTCTCGAACGCCTCTTTGAAGCCGCCCACCATCTCATCCCCGGCGGCGTATTTCCAGGTGATCGTCACGGCGCGTTTGTGGCCGCGCTTGGCCATCGCCTCGCCCGTGGCGTAGCCGGGTTGCCAGTTGGTAAAGGAGCTGCGGAAAATGTTGGGCGCGCACATCGCCCCGGTCACCGCGCCGGCGCCGGCGTTGGGAACGATGAGCAGCGTGCCGGTGTCTTTCGCCACCTTGGCCATCGCCATCGCGACGCCGCTGTGCACGGTGCCGACAATCACGTCCACGTTGTCGCGCTTGATCAGCTTGTTCACGTTGTCGGTGGCTTTGGAGGGCTCGGACTCGTCGTCGACCTTGAAAAATTCGATCTCGCGCCCGCCGAGCTTGCCGCCCTGCTCGGCGACGTGCAGTCGAAAGCCGTTTTCGATGGCCGTGCCGAGCGCCGCGAAGGTGCCGGTCGCGGGCAGCATCAGGCCGACCTTGAGTTTGGCCTGGGCCTGGGCCTGGGCATTCTCCAGCGGCGCGCCGAGGGCCGTGAGCGCGGCCGCTGCGGCGATCAGGGTGTGGCGGATCGTCTTCATCGTCTCTCTCCTTGGGAATGGTGTTGGATGAAATGGGAGCTTGCAATGATCACCCGTTCGGGCTGATCGCGATGCGGGGAATGCCCGCATTCATCCAGCTCGAGCAGTTGGGTCTGGGGCAGACGCCGCGCGATGCCGCGGATCTGCTCCAGCGTTCCGTATTCGTCGTCGATGCCTTGCATCGCCAGCAGTGGGCAGGCGACGGTCTGGATTTCCGCGGCGATCGACCAGTGGCGAAACGCCGGCAGCAGCCAGACGCGGTTCCAGCCCCAGAACGCCGAATCGGGATCGTCGTGGTACTTCGCGAGGCGTTGCTTCAGGTCTGTCTTCAGGTACGCGTCGCGCGCTTTCGCGATGCTTTGCACCGACACGTCTTCGACCATGATGTGCGGCGCGGCGGCGATGACGCCGGCCACGGCCAGTGGGTACTTCGCCGCGTAAAGCAGCGCGATCGAGGCGCCGTCGCTGTGGCCGAACAGCCAGGGCGGCTCGGCCGCGGCATCGATGGCCAGCGCCTTGAACAGCGCCGGCAGCACCTGGTGCGCCTGGGCGTGCATGAAGTCGACGTCCCACGCTTCGTCCGTCGCGCGCGGCGTCGAGCGGCCATAGCCGGGGCGCGAGTAGACGAGGCCCCGGCAGCCGGCAGCCCGGCACAGTTGCGCGGGGAAGTCTTTCCACATCGCCAGCGACCCCAGGCCTTCGTGCAGGAACACGATCAGCGGCGCATCTCGGTCGGTCGCGACTATCCACTGGTGCTCGATGCGCACGCGGCGCCCGGCCCAGTCGATTTCGGCGAAGCCGATCGTGGCGTCGCGCCCTCGGACTTTGGCGTTCGCGGAGACGGCGAGCGAAGCTGTCACTTCGACCCTGCCTCGCGTTCACGCAGCTTGAAGCGCTGAATCTTGCCCGTCGCCGTTTTCGGCAGATCCTCGACGAACTCGAAGAAGCGCGGGTACTTGTACGGCGCGAGGCGCTCCTTGACGAAGGCCTTCAGCTCTTCTTCGCTCGCCGCTTTGCCCGCCTTGAGGACGACGAAGGCCTTGGTCTTGGTCAGGCCGTCGGTATCTTCCTTGCCGATCACCGCCGCTTCCAACACAGCCGGGTGCTGCACCAGCGTCGCCTCCACCTCGAACGGCGAGACGTAGATGCCGCTCACCTTCAGCATGTCGTCGCTGCGGCCGCTGTAGGTGTAGCTGGCGTCGGCGTTGCGCACGTACTTGTCGCCGCTCTTGGTCCAGCCGCCTTGAAACGTGTCGCGCGTTTTGGCGCGGTTTCCCCAGTACATCATCGCGGCGGAAGGGCCCTGGATGAACAGGTCGCCGATTTCGCCCTCCGGCACCGGCTCGCCGTTCTCGCCGCGCAGCTCGATCGTGTAGCCCGGTACCGGCCAGCCGGTCGTGCCGTAGCGCACCTTGTCCGGTCGATTGGAGAGGAAGATGTGCAGCATCTCGGTGGAGCCGATGCCGTCGACGATGTCCACGCCGAAGTGGCGCTTGAAGCGCTCGCCCAACTCCGCGGGCAGCGCTTCGCCGGCGGAAGACACGAGGCGCAAGGCCACCGCTTCACGCGCCGGCAGATTCGGGTGCGCGAGCATTCCGGCAAACCCGGTCGGCGCGCCGAAGAACACGCTCGGCCGGGTGTTGCCCACGCCGCCAAGCCAGCGCTTGAACGTCGCGTCGGGCGTCGGCCGCTCGGCCATCAGAATGCTCGTCGCGCCCACGCTCATCGGGAAGCTGAGCGCATTGCCCAGGCCGTAGGCGAAGAACAGCTTGGCCGCGGAGAAGCAAACATCACTCTCGCGCAGACCCAGCACGCCTTTGCCGTAGAGCTCTGCCGTCCAGTACGGATTCGCGTGCGAGTGCACCGTGCCCTTGGGGCGGCCGGTCGAGCCGGAGGAATAGAGCCAGAAGCCGGGGTCGTCCGGGCCGGTGGGGGCGGGCTTGATCAGCGCTTGCTGGCTTTTCAGGAACGATTCGAATTCGACTTCGGCGGGGTGCAATGGGGAGACGGGGTTCGACACGATGACCTTCTGCACCTCGTGGTCGGACTTCGTCAGAGCCAAAGTCAGGGCCGGCAGCAATGCGCCCGACACCAGCACCGCCTGCGCGCGCGAGTGTTCGAGCATGTAGGCGTAGTCGTCGGCGGTGAGCAGCGTGTTCAGCGCGACCGGAACGATGCCCGCGTACATCGCGCCGAGAAAGCTCACCGGCCAGTGATTGCAGTCGTGCATCAGCAGCAGCACGCGTTCTTCGCGGCGGATGCCCATCGCGCGCAGCCCGGCGGCGACGCGGCGCACGTGGTCCGCGAGTTCGGCGTAGGTCAGCGTGCCCTGGTCGTCGATGAATGCAGCCTTGTTCGGGCGCGCCGCGTTGCGCTCGATCAGGTGCTGGGCAAAGTTGAAGCGTTCGCCGGGGGCGGGCACTTGAGGGTCGGTGCTCATCGATGTGTCTCCTGGATCGTTTCGTTATGGACTCGCGTCGCCGCGGTGTCGGTCGCTGTCGTTCATTGCCCCTCAGCGAGTGAAATCGATGCGCCCGTCGGGCAGCAGGTACAGCACCAGCGAGCGTCCCTGCGCGACCGTCGGCCGGTGCGCGCTGCCGGGCGGGCACACCAGCCAGCCGGCGGGCCGGTCGTCGAACGTGGCGTCGCCCTCGATCGGCATGATCAGGTCGATCTCGCCCAGCGGATGCGCGTGGTGCGGGCCGGCGATGTCTTGCATATCTACAACGTCGACCGAGAAGCCATGCAGGTCGGGCGCGGGCTTGAAGATGCGGCCGTAGCGAATTCCGCCGCCTTCGCGATCGCACAGCCAACCTTGCGCGACGCCACTCTGGCAGGCCTGCTTCAAGTTGAGATAGGTCGCGCTGCTCGGGCCGTGTTCGGCGTTCAGCCAAGTGTCGAGCGCTGCGTCGAGCGGGCGCCCGGCAAGCTGCGCGGTCAGTTCGGCGATCTGTTGGCGAAATTCGGTCGGCGTCACGGGTCTTGCTCCTGATGGTTCTCAAACTGCGCGGATTTGAAAGGGACTTGCCCGATTTCAAAAGATGCAGTATGGTGCGTGCATGAACTTTACGGATAGTCCGAAAGCATGTCAAGCACAATAATGCATTCACTAGGGATAACACCTAAACCGACTTCCAAGCGCGCCGCCCGGCCCGCGCCGCGGCCGGTTGCCAGTCCGGCCGCCAAGTCGGCCGCCCATCAGGCCCCTAAAACCGCGGCCAAGTCTGCCGTTGCGTTCGGGGCCAGCGCAGCCAGGCGCGCCGCTGCGGCCGAAGCCTTGCGCCCCTCAACCGATTCCGACTCCGACCGCAACCCCTTCCTCGCCGCTTTGGGCGAGCGCGTGCGTGCGCTGCGCGCCCGGCGCGGCATGACGCGCAAGGCGGTCGCACTCGCGGCCGATGTTTCCGAGCGCCACCTCGCGAACCTGGAATACGGCACCGGCAACGCGTCGATCCTGATCTTGTTGCAAGTGGCGCAGGCGCTGCAATGTTCGCTCGCCGAAATGCTGGGCGACGTGACGACGTCCAGCCCCGAATGGTTGATGCTGCGCGAGATGCTCGAACGCAGCGACGACGCCACGCTGCGCCGGGTGCGCATCGCCGTGGGTGAGCTGCTCGGCACGGGTGGCGCCAACGACAGCGGCAAGGCGGCGCGCAGTTCGCGCGTGGCGTTGATCGGGCTGCGCGGCGCCGGCAAGTCCACGCTCGGGCAGATGTTGGCCGACGACCTGGGCTTCCCGTTCGTCGAACTGAGCCGCGAGATCGAGAAGTTCGCCGGCTGCAGCATCTCCGAAATCCAGGCGCTGTATGGTCAGAACGCGTATCGCCGCTACGAGCGTCGCGCCCTCGAAGAAGCGATCCAGATCTACCCCGAGGCGGTGATCGCCACGCCGGGCGGAATCGTCTCGGACCCGGCCACGTTCAATCAGTTGCTCGCGCACTGCACCACGGTGTGGCTCCACGCCGACCCGGAAGACCACATGAAGCGCGTGATCGCGCAGGGCGATACGCGGCCGATGGCGGCGAGCAAGGAGGCGATGCAGGACCTCAAAGGCATCCTCGCCGGGCGTGCGGCGTTCTATTCGAAGGCAGAGTTCAAAGTCGACACGAGCGCCCAGCCGCTGGTGGCGACGTTCGTCGAGCTGCGCGATACGGTGCGCGCTGCCTTGCGGATCGATCAAGGGTAAACACCGACTCCTTATGCACAAAAGTGCTTGACTCGATCGAAGAACTGGCACTATGATGCCTTTCATCGAGTCCCAATCCAATGCACTTTGATGCGCCACCCGAGGAGATTTCCGTGAGCACTGCCCCCCGCGTCGACTACCAGACCCACCCGTCCCAGTACAAGCACTGGAAGCTCAAATTCGAGGGGCCGGTGGCGACGCTCGCCGCCGACTTCGATGAAAACGCCGGCCTGCGCCCCGGCTACAAACTGAAATTGAACAGCTACGACCTGGGTGTGGACATTGAGCTCAACGACGCGATCAACCGGGTCCGCTTCGAGCACCCCGAGGTGCGCACCGTCGTCGTGACGAGCGCGAAAGAGAAAGTGTTCTGCTCGGGCGCGAACATCTTCATGCTGGGAGTCTCGTCGCACGCGTGGAAGGTCAACTTCTGCAAGTTCACGAACGAAACACGCAACGGCCTGGAAGATTCATCGACACACTCCGGCCTGAAATTCCTGGCCGCCGTGAACGGTGCTTGCGCAGGCGGCGGATATGAGCTGGCGCTGGCGTGCGACGAGATCATCCTGGTCGACGACCGTTCGAGCGCGGTGAGCCTGCCCGAAGTGCCGCTGCTCGGCGTGCTGCCCGGCACGGGAGGCCTGACGCGCGTGACCGACAAGAAACACGTGCGCCACGACCTCGCCGATCTGTTCTGCACCAGTGTGGAAGGCGTACGCGGCCAGAAGGCGAAAGACTGGCGGCTGGTCGACGACATCGCCAAGCCGCAGGTCTTCGCGCAGAAAGTTCAGGAGCGCGCGCTGCAACTTGCGGCGCAGAGCGACCGCCCGGCCGGCGCCAAAGGCGTGGCGCTGACGAAGCTGAACGTGACGACAGAGGCCGACGCGCTGCGCTATGAATTCGTGACGGTCGAGATCGACCGCACCAAGCGCACCGCCACCTTCACCGTGAAGGCTCCAAGCCAGGCGCAGCCGACGACGCCGGAGGCGATCGTCGCCGCGGGCGTGGGCTGGTGGCCGTTGCAGATGGGCCGCGAACTCGAAGACGCGATCCTGCAGATGCGCACCAACGAGCTCGACATCGGCACCTGGCTAGTCAAGACGCAAGGCGACGCGGCCGCAGTCCTTGCGAGCGACGCGACGCTGCTCGCGCACAAGAACCACTGGCTGGTGCGCGAAACGACAGGGCTGCTGCGCCGCACCTTCAGCCGGCTCGATGTGTCGTCGCGCAGCCTGTTCGCGCTGGTCGAGCCGGGTTCGTGTTTCGCCGGCAGCCTGCTGGAACTCGCGCTGGCTTGTGACCGCATCTACCACCTGGCACTGCCCGACGACGCCGCCAAGGCGCCCAAGATCACGGTAAATGAAGTCAACTTCGGCGTGGTTCCGATGGTCACCGGCCAGAGCCGGCTGCAGCGCCGCTTCTACGACGAGAAGCCCGCGCTCGACGCGGTGCGCTCGAAGCTGGGTCAATCGCTCGACGCCGACGCCGCGTTCGCGCTCGGCCTCGTGACGAGCAACCCGGACGACATCGACTGGGCGGATGAGGTCCGCATCGCGATCGAAGAGCGGATTTCGATGTCACCCGATGCCCTGACCGGCATGGAAGCGAACCTGCGCTTCAATGGCCCGGAGAACATGTTCACGCGCGTCTTCGGCCGGCTCACGGCGTGGCAGAACTGGATCTTCCAGCGGCCGAATGCGGTGGGTGAAAAGGGCGCATTGAAGGTCTATGGAAAAGGCGACAAAGCGGCTTTCGACTGGAACCGCGTCTAATCAATCAACCCTCACCCCAACCCTTGCCTGTCATCCCGGCACACGCCGGGATCCACCCTCAGAACGTGACCGTGGATCCCGGCTTTCGCCGGGGTGACAGATGCTCTCCCTGCAAGGGCGGGGGAGTAACACAACACGGAGCACATCATGAGCAGCATCAACTACAGCGAAAAAATCCCGAACAACGTCAACCTGAGCGAAGACCGTACCTTGCAGCGCGCGCTCGAGGGCTGGCAACCGAACTTCCTGAACTGGTGGGGCGATGTGGGCCCCACCGGATCGACGGACCATGAGGTCTACCTGCGCACCGCCGTCAGCGTCGACCCGCAAGGCTGGGCGCAGTTCGGCTACACCAAGATGCGCGATTACCGCTGGGGCATCTTCCTCAACCCCGGCGACGCGAACCGCGAAATCCACTTCGGCGACCACAAGGGCGAGAAGGCGTGGACCGATGTGCCGGGCGAATACCGCGCGAACCTGCGCCGCATCATCGTCACACAGGGCGACACCGAACCGGCCTCCGTCGAGCAGCAGCGCCACCTGGGCCTCACGGCGCCCAGCATGTACGACCTGCGCAACCTGTTCCAGATCAACGTCGAGGAAGGGCGCCACCTCTGGGCGATGGTCTACCTTCTGCACAAGCACTTCGGCCGCGACGGCCGCGAAGAAGCCGAGGCGCTGCTCGTGCGCAGAAGCGGCGATGAAAACAACCCGCGCATCCTCGGCGCATTCAATGAAGCGACGCCCGACTGGCTGAGCTTTTTCATGTTCACCTACTTCACGGATCGCGACGGCAAGTTCCAGCTGTGCGCACTCGCCGAGAGCGCCTTCGATCCGCTGGCGCGCACGACCAAGTTCATGCTCACCGAAGAGGCGCACCACATGTTCGTCGGCGAAAGCGGCGTGTCACGCGTGATCCAGCGCACCGCTGCGGCGATGAACGAGCTCAAGACGGAAGACCCGGCGAAGCTGCGCGCGGCCGGCGTGATCGACCTGCCGACGGTTCAGCGCTACCTGAACTTCCACTTCAGCGTCACGGTCGACCTGTTCGGCGCCGACGAATCGAGCAACGCCGCCACCTTCTACAGCTCCGGCCTGAAGGGCCGCTACGAGGAGGGCAAACGCGCCGACGACCATCAGCTGCGCGGCCAGACCTACCGGGTGTTTAGCGTACAGAACGGGGCGCTCGTCGAGAAGGAAGTGCCGATGCTGAACGCCTTGAACGAAGTGCTGCGCGACGACTTCATCAAGGACTCGGTCGCCGGCGTCGAGCGCTGGAACAAGGTGCTCGAGAAGGCGGGCATCCCGACGAGATTGAGCGTTCCGCACAAGGCCTTCCACCGCAACATCGGCGCGCTCGCCGCGGTCAAGGTGTCGCCCGACGGCCGCGTCGTGTCCGACGCTGAATGGAAAGCGAACGTCGATCGCTGGCTGCCCAGCCCGCAAGACAGCGCGTTCGTGAAATCGCTGATGGGGCGCGTCGTCGAACCAGGCAAGTTCGCGAACTGGATCGCGCCGCCGGTGATGGGCATCAACCGCCAGCCGGTGAACTTCGAGTACGTACGCTTCGGCTGACACCGTCATCCCGGCGCACACCGGGATCCACTCGTGCCAAGCCAAGCGGTGGATCCCGGCTTGCGCCGGGATGACACTCAGGCGGGCCAGAGCCGAAGAGCGGCACGGAGACAACCATGGACACTGCCACCGACACCCAAGTCATCAAGCAGCACCTGATCGACCCGGAGATCTGCATTCGCTGCAACACCTGCGAAGCGATTTGCCCAGTGCAGGCAATCACGCACGACTCGCGCAACTACGTCGTCGACGCCGCGAAGTGCAATTCGTGCATGGCGTGCATATCGCCCTGCCCCACCGGCTCGATCGACAACTGGCGCAGCATGCCGCGCATCAAGGTGCACAGCGTCGCGGACCAGCTGCTGTGGGACGTTCTGCCCCCTGAGCTCAACGTCGAGGAACTCGCCGCGCAGGGTGTCGCTCCCGAGGCGCTGCCCGCTCTCGCGACCACCGACCCCGTGGCGGCGGGCGCGAGCAGCGAATTCGGCTTGTTCAACAGCGCCGAGTTTGGTACCACGCTCCCGCCCTGGTCTGCGGCGCACGCCTACACGAATCTGTACGGCCCGAAGGCGGCGGACAAGTTCATCACCGCCAATGTGGTCGGTAACGTTCGCGTCACCGAAGTCGGCAAGGAGTACGACACGCACCACATCGTGCTCGACTTCGGATCGATGCCGTTTCCGGTGTTGGAGGGCCAGTCGATCGGCGTGATTGCGCCGGGGGCGGACGCCTCGGGCCGGCCGCACCACCCGCGCCAGTATTCGATCGCCAGCCCGCGCAACGGCGAACGCCCGGGCTATAACAACGTGTCGCTGACGATCAAACGTGTCCTCGAAGACCATCAGGGCCGGCCGGTGCGCGGCGTCGCGAGCAATTACATGTGCGACCTGAAAGTGGGTGACAAGGTCCAGGTGATCGGCCCGTTCGGCGCGAGCTTCCTCATGCCCAACCACCCGCGCTCGAACATCGTCATGATCTGCACCGGCACCGGCAGCGCGCCGATGCGTGCGATGACGGAATGGCGGCGCAGGCTTCGCAGCTCGAGCAAGTTCGAGGGCGGCAAGCTCATGCTCTTCTTCGGCGCGCGAACCAAAGAGGAACTTCCTTATTTCGGCCCGCTGCAAAGCCTGCCGAAAGACTTCATCGACATCAATTTCGCGTTCTCGCGCGAATCCGGCAAGCCCAAGCGCTACGTGCAGGACGTGATGCGCGAACGCGCCGCCGACGTCGCTGCGTTGCTGCGCGATCGCGACACCTGCTTCTACGTGTGCGGCCTGAAGAGTATGGAAGAAGGCGTCGTGCTCGCCTTGCGCGACATCGCGCTGGGGGCGGGCTTGGCGTGGAATAGCGTGGCCGCGGCGCTGAAGAAAGAAGGCCGCCTGCACCTGGAGACCTATTGATGCACCACGACATTCACACCGCACCCGTGCTCGTGATCGGCGCCGGAATCATGGGCGCAGGTATCGCCCAGGTCGCTGCGCAGGCCGGGCACCGCGTGATGCTTTACGACACGCGCCCCGGCGCTGCCGGCGACGCGCTCATCAAGCTGCGCGCCGGTCTGGACGGCCTGGTCGCCAAGGGCAGGCTCAACTCCGACGCGGTCACGCAGACTCTCTCGCGCATCGACCCGGTGCAGGCGCTCGGGCCGGCGTGCGGCACCGCGCGCGTGGTTATCGAAGCGATCGTCGAGAGCCTCGACGCGAAACGCACCCTGTTCCGCGAGCTCGAAGAATCGGTCAGCGCCGATTGCGTGCTCGCGAGCAACACGTCGTCGCTCTCGATCACGGCGATTGCAAACGGACTGAAACACCCGCAGCGCCTCGTCGGCATGCACTTCTTCAACCCCGTGCCGCAAATGAAGCTCGTCGAAGTGGTGTCGGGCCTGCGCACCTGCGCGGACGTCGCCGCGTCGATCTTCGAGCTCAGCAAGGCGTGGGGCAAGGTGCCGGTGCACGCGCGCTCGACGCCGGGCTTCATCGTGAACCGCATCGCGCGCCCCTATTACGCCGAAGCACTCGCGCTGTTGCAGGAACGAGCCACCACCCCTGACGTGCTCGACGCGTGTCTGCGCGGCGCAGGGTTTCGCATGGGGCCTTGCGAGTTGATCGACCTGATCGGCCACGACACGAATTTCGCCGTCACGCAGTCGGTGTTCGAGGCGAACTTCTTTGACAAGCGCTACATGCCCTCGCTCATTCAGCGCGAGATGGTCGACGGCGGTCTGCTCGGCCGCAAAAGCGGCCAGGGCTTCTACACCTACCCGTCGGCACCGCCGCAAGCAGGCTCAGCCACCCTGCCCGCGCCACCGGACCCAGGTGACGTCACGGTGCATGGTTCAGGCGCCGCTGCCGATCGGCTCGAAGCCGCGGCCCAGGCGCATCTGGCGTCGCGCGCACATGCCGCAACGCACCGCGTGACGCGGGTCCGCGCGTGCGACTGGACCGGTCTCGCGGTGAACGGCTCGCGCCTCATGCAGAGCGACGGGCGCACCGCCACCGAGCTTTCCGACATGTTGGAAAGCGCCGAGATCGTGGTCTTCGACAGGCTCGGGCTGCAGACCTCCCTACCCCCCTCGACGCCAATCGCCTACGCAGTCGCCGAGGGCGCCAGCGCGAATTGGCGCGCCCAGGCCGCCGCCTGGCTCACGGCGCTGGGCTTTGCACCGCACGCGGTCGCCGACACGCCGGGCTTGATCGTCGCGCGCACGCTCGCGATGCTGATCAACGAGGCGGCAGACGCAGCCCAGCAAGGCGTCTGCACTCCCGAAGACGCCGACGCCGCAATGAAACTCGGCGTCAACTATCCCGCCGGCCCCTTCGAGTGGCTGGGCCACTGGGGCGCGAGTGGCGTGATGCGGATGCTCGACGCGCTCGACGCCCACTACCGCGGCGAGCGCTACCGCGTCAGCCCCTGGCTGCGCCGGCAGAAGACCGCGTAACTGCCGCGCGCCCCAAGGCCGGCCCAAGCCGGCCGTCCCCCGTGGGGATCAAGCGAAGTGGCAAAGCCACAATTGCTTGAGAGCGCCCCCAGGGCCGGGCTGCGCCCAGCCCGCCCCAAGGGCACGAAGGGGCCTCTTCGTGGCCCTTGGGGTCAAGGAAACTTGGGGCGGCTCGGCGTTTCCTTGTGAGGTCACAGCGCGGGAGCCCTCAGTCGGACCAGGGCTTGTTGCGCAACGACTCGACGAGAAAGTCGATGAGCAGGCGCACCTTCGGTGACACGTGCTTGCGCGTCGGGTAGACCGCGTAGATGCCCAGCTCCATGGCGCGGAACTCGGGAATCAGTTCGACGAGACGGCCCGCGGCCACGTCGTCGCCGACGAGGAACGACGGCTGCATGATGACGCACTGATCGGCGAGCGCAGCGACGCGGCAGGTGTCGCCGCTGTTGGTGTGCATGCAGGGTTGGGTGCGAACCTTGACCCGGCCATGCGGCCCGTCGAAGTGCCACTCGTCCTTCGTCGACCAATATCGATACGCGAAGACCACGTGCCGCGCCAGGTCCTGCGGCTGCGCGGGGGCGCCGTGCAATTCGAGGTAGCGCGGCGACGCACACAACACCATGCGCGTTGTCGACAGGCGTTTGCTGATGAGCGTCGAGTCGGGAAGCGTCGCGATCCGGACCGCCATGTCGTAGCCTTCGTCGACCAGATCGACGATCCGGTCCGACAAGGTCACGTCAAACGTGACTCGTGGGTGCCGTGAACGGAACTCGCCCCAGAGCGGCGCGAGATGGCGATTGCCGAAAGTCACCGGCGCGTTGACGCGCACGAGCCCGCTGGCCTCGGTCAGGCCGGACGTGATCTCGGCCTCGGCAGCGACTATCTCGGACAGCAATTCCTTGCAGCGCGCAAAGAACACCTGCCCTTCTTCAGTGAGCGACAGACGCCGCGTCGTGCGGTGCAGCAGGCGCACGCCCAGGCGCGATTCCAGGTCGCCGACGTACCTCGACACGGCCGCTTTGGACATCGTGAGCGCGTCGGCGGCTTTCACGAAACTGCCGGCATCGACGACTGCGGCGAAGGTCTGCATCTCGAGGAACTTGTCCATTGTCTCGAACCAAGGAATGGTGGCTCTCAGGATACGAGGTTTATCGAAGGGCCCGAATTTCCTACAGTTCAAGCCCAGCGCGAGCACCCGCGGCACTGTGCCACCCGGGAGGCGCGCCCAATCCACGAGAGGACCTGAATATGCAGATCACCGTCATCGGCGCCGGCAACATGGGCTCGGCATTCGTCAAACAACTCACCCGCGCTGGCCACAAGGTCAGCGTGACGTCGCGCGATCGCGCCAAGGCGGCGCAGGTCGCTGCAGCGCATCCGGGCGCCGTGGCCGTGCCGGCCGCGGGTGCAGCCGCAGGCGCCGACGCGATCGTGCTCGCGACGGGTTACGCCGACGCGGTGGCTGCGCTGAAGGCGCTCGGCGACCTGAAGGGCAAGGTGGTGATCGACATCACGAACCCGCTGACGGCCGATTACATGGGCCTCACACTGGGCCACAGCACGTCCGCGGCCGAAGAGATCGCGAAGGCCGTTCCTGAGGCCGAAGTCGTGAAGGCCTTCAATACGCTGTTCGCCCAGGTGCTCGCCGACGGCGCAGACTTCGGCGCCGGGCAGAAAGCGACCGTGTTCTACGCCAGCGACAGCGTGCGCGCAAAACAAACCGCGAGCGCCGTCGCCGAGACCCTGGGCTTCAAGACCGTCGACGCCGGCGGCCTGAAAAATGCGCGCTACCTCGAGCCGCTCGCGGGCCTGAACGTTTACCTCGGCTACGGTGCAGGTCTGGGCACGGGAATCGCTCCTGCGTGGATCCGCAAGGCCTGAGCGCGACGGTCCTGCACCACGCCCGAGCCCGCTTACCACCCCACTTCACACTGACATCGGAACCTTCATGAGCAACACACCACTGACCCAGCGCCTCGTCGCCCCCGACAACAGCTTCGCGCCGCTCGCCTTGCGCATTCCCGTGGGAATCATCTTCCTCGCCCATGGCGCGCAGAAGCTGTTCGGCTGGTTCGGCGGCTACGGCCTGGAAGGCACGGCGAAATGGATGGACTCGATCGGCCTGAGCCCCGGTGTGCCGCTCACGCTGCTCGCCGGCGGAGCCGAGTTCCTGGGCGGCATCGCGCTTTTGCTCGGCCTGCTGGTGCGCCCGGCGGCCGCGGCGCTGGCCTTCACGATGCTGGTCGCGATCTTCAGCGTGCATTTCAGCAAGGGCCTGTTCATGAGCAACGGCGGCTACGAATTCGGCCTGGCGCTGCTCGCGGTGAGCGTGGCGCTGGTCGTCAGCGGTGCGGGGCGCTGGTCGGTCGACTCGGCGTGGGCGCGTGCGGCGTCTGCCGACTGAGAGCGCACCCAGGCTGACGCCGTACGTCGAGAAACAAGAAGCTGCCCCGCGGCGAGCACTTGTCATCCTTAGCTGCGGCGTATGGATCCCGGCGTTCGCCGGGATGACACTGAATCCGTCGATCTTCTCCAGCGTGGGATGAAGGGCCTTAGCCGATCGTCATCAAGCTCGCATTGCCACCCGCCGCCGCAGTGTTGATGCTCAGTGACCGTTCGATCACGAGCCGCTCCAGCGGCACGCGCGGATCGCCCGGGCTCAGGCCCGTCAGGCTGACGATGGGCCCGGCGCGCCGCGCCAGCTGCGCCGCCGTGGCCAGCAGCGCGTTGGCCGGTCCGTGCTGCAGGACGCAGTCGAAGTGCACGCTCGGAAGCGTCCAGTCCTGCGCGAGCGAGATCCGTTCTTGCACCAAGGCCGGCAATCGCTCGCGCAGCGCTTGCGCTTGCACCGGCCAGACGGCGCGGCTGCCCACGGCGAGCACGGCGGCGAGTTGGGTCAGGCGGTCGGCGTCAGCGTCGGCCAGGCACAGCACCGCGTCGTGCGGCAGCACGGCGTACAGATTCGCTTCGCCGGTCGGGCCGCGCAGGCTGTGCCAGCCGCCTACCGGCGAGTCGGCAACGGCTTGGTCGCAACGCGCGGCGAGCACGGCGTTGCCACTCGTCTGCGCCCAGGCGCCGAGCGCGGCAAGCGCGTCGCCGTCGAGGGCGGACTCAGCCGCGGGGCGGTCCAAGCCGCGCACCGGCACTTGCGCCAACTGCCCGGCGTGCGCCACGGCCAGGCGCGCGGCCTGCCCCGGACGCAACGCGAGCAGGCGCAGCAGGTAGAGCGGGCCGCCGGCCTTCGGGCCGGTGCCCGACAAGCCCTCGCCACCGAAAGGCTGCACGCCCACGACGGCGCCGACGATGTTGCGATTCACGTACACGTTGCCGGCGCGGGCCGCGCCCACAATCTGGGCCACCGTCTCGTCGATGCGCGTGTGCACGCCTTGCGTCAGACCATAGCCGGTGGCGTTGATCGCCTGCAGAGTCTGGGCGAGCTGTTCGCGCGGGAAGCGCAGCACGTGCAAGACCGGGCCGAAGACTTCGGATTCGAGCTCGCCGATGTCAGCGAGCTCAATGACAGTGGGAGCGACAAAGTGACCGGTCGCCAGGCTGGACCCGCCACCGGGGCCGGCATTGCCCAGCGTTGCCCGCCAGACACCGCGGCCGCGCTTGCGCAGCGCCTCGACGTGGCGCTCGATGGCGTCGCGCGCCTGTGCGTCGATCACCGGGCCGACGTCGGTGCAGAGCCGGCGCGGGTCGCCGATGCGCAGCTCCTGCACCGCCCCGCGCAGCATCTCGAGCAAACGTTCGGCGACGTCGTCTTGCACGCACAGCAGGCGCAGCGCTGAACAGCGCTGGCCGGCGCTGTCGAAAGCGGAGCTGACGATGTCGGACACGGCCTGCTCGACGAGCGCCGAAGAGTCGACGATGAGCGCGTTCTGGCCGCCGGTTTCGGCGATCAGGGGCACGGGCTGGCCATGCGCAGTGAGGCGCTCGCTCAAGACGGATTGCAGGAGCCGCGCGACTTCGGTGGAACCGGTGAAGAGCACGCCTTGCACGCGCGGATCGCGGACGAGCGCCGCCCCAACGGTTTCCCCAGGCCCGGGCAACAATTGCAGGGCGCCGCGCGGAATTCCGGCGGCGTGCAAGGCTTGCACGGCCGCCGCGGCGATCAGCGGCGTCTGCTCGGCCGGTTTGGCCAGAACCACATTGCCAGCGGCGAGCGCAGCGGCCACCTGGCCCGTGAAGATGGCGAGCGGAAAGTTCCACGGGCTGATGCACACCACGGGGCCGAGCGGCACGTGGCTCGCATTGTCGAAATCGCGCCGCACCTGCGCCGCGTAGTAGCGCAGGAAGTCGACCGCCTCGCGCACTTCGGCGAGCGCATTCGCGCAGGTCTTGCCGGCTTCGCGAACGAGCAGGGGAATCAGCGCCGCCGTGTCGGCTTCGAGCCGCGCGGCAGCAGCGTCCAGGCGCGCAGCGCGCTGCGCCGGCGCGGTGTCCGCCCAGCCGGCTGCCGCCAAGGTTGCCGCGGTCACGGCGGCCTGCACGTCGGCCACGGTCGCGTCTTGCACCCGGCCGATGGTGTCGCCCGCATCGGCCGGGTTCAGAACCGGATGCCACGGCCCTTCGGGCGTGCTTCGCGCAAGCATCGGCGCGGCGCTCCAGGCCTTGCCGGCCGCGACGGCAAAGTGCTGCGCCAATGCCGCCAGCGCTGATTCGTCAGCGAGGTCCAGGCCACGCGAATTTGCACGCGCGGGGCTTTGCAAATCGCGCGGCAAGGCAATCGCCGGATGCGGTGCACCCAGCACGCCTTCGCGAGCTGCGAACCCGGCGACGCTCACGCCAGGGTCTTCGACCAGGTCTTCGAGCGCGACGTTCGGATCGGCAATGCGGTTCACGAACGACGTGTTCGCGCCGTTTTCCAACAGGCGCCGCACCAGGTAGGCGAGCAGCGTTTCGTGCGTTCCCACCGGGGCGTAGATGCGGCACGGGCGCTGCGGCACCTGCTCGTAAAGCGGCTCGCCCATGCCGTGCAGGCACTGGAACTCGTACTGGTCCGGGTGATAGCCGGGCCCGGCGAGGGCCTGGACTGCGGCCATGGTGTGCGCGTTGTGCGTCGCGAACTGCGGGAACACGGCGTCGGGCGCGGCGAGCAGCCTGCGCGCGCACGCGAGGTAGGCGACGTCGGTGTAGGCCTTGCGCGTGTACACGGGGTAGCCGTCCAGGCCGTCCTGCTGGGCGCGTTTGATTTCGCTGTCCCAGTAGGCGCCCTTGACGAGGCGCACCATGAGGCGGTGCGAGCTGCGCCGGCCCAGGTCGACGAGGAAATCGACGAGCGCCGGACAGCGCTTCTGGTACGCCTGAATCACGAAGCCGATGCCGTTCCAGCCGCGCAACTGGGGCTCGAAACAAAGCCGCTCCAACAGGTCCAGCGAAAGCTCGAGGCGCTCCGACTCTTCAGCGTCGATGTTCAAGCCGATGTCGTAGCGCCGCGCCAACGACGCGAGCTGCACGACGCGCGGCGCCAGCTCGCTCATGACGCGTTCAACCTGGGCACGCGCATAGCGCGGGTGCAGCGCCGAGAGTTTGATCGAGATCCCCGGGCCCATCACGATGCCGCGCCCGGCCGCGGCCGCGCCGATGGCGTGGATCGCCTGTTCGTAAGCGTCGAGGTAGCGCTGCGCGTCGGCGGCGGTCAGCGCGGCTTCGCCCAGCATGTCGTACGAATAGCGAAACCCTTGCGCCTCGCGCTCGCGCGAGTTCGCGAGCGCCTGTTCGATGCTCTCGCCGGTGACGAACTGCTCGCCCATCAGCCGCATCGCCATGTCCACACCCTTGCGCACGAGCGGCTCGCCGCCGCGCGCGACGACGCGGCGCAGCGTCGCGGTCAAGCCGTCGTCGCTGTGCGTCGCGACGAGTTTGCCGGTAAGCAGCAGGCCCCACGCGGCGGCGTTGACGAACAGCGACGGGCTTTGCCCCAGGTGCTGCTGCCAATTGCCCGGAGCGATCTTGTCGCGAATCAGCGCGTCGCGCGTCGCGCTGTCAGGAATTCGCAGCAGCGCTTCGGCCAGGCACATCAGCGCCACGCCCTCTTGCGAACTCAGCGCAAATTCCTGCAGCAGGCCTTGCACCAGCCCGGCGCGGCCGGCGCCGCGGCTGCGCTCGCGCACGCCGCGCGCGACGTGCAGCGCCATCGCGTGCACCGCCTGCGCCTGATCGGCGCGCAAACGCGCCTCGTCGACAAGCCCGGGAAGCAGCTCAGTCTCGGCGGCGCGCGTCAGCGCGCCCAGGCGCGCGCGCAGCGGTGCGCGCTCGGGCAGTGGCGTCAGGGCGTCGCTGCGCTGCGGGGAGTCGGCAACAGACATTCGCTCAGGCTAACACTTCGGACGGCGTTGATGTGCTTTCCCGGTTCGATCATCTGCGGGGTCAAGATCGTCGCATGCGTCTTGTCTGCGGTGACGGTGGTCACGATGTGCGCGCCGCGCACGGCCAACGCCGTGCTCTCGCAAATCCGCACCGTCAAGCCCTGGCCCTGCAGATCGGCGGCGAGCTTGGCGCTCGCGGCCGGGTCGGTGTCGTAGAGGCGCACTTCGCGCACGCCCACCAGGTCACGAAACGCGATCGCCTGGAATTCGCTTTGCGCGCCGTTGCCGATCAGCGCCATGCTGCGGCTGCCGGGACGCGCCAGCACTTGCGCGGCCAGCGCTGACATCGCCGCAGTGCGGATTGCCGTCGTCAGCGTCAACTCAGAAAGCAGGCGCGGCGCGCCGGTGGCCACGCACGCCGACAGGCCTCTGCGGCGCACCAGCTGGATCATTTGCGGCGCGCTGAGGTACAGCGTCGTTGGCGGGCGGCTCGTGGGCATTGGCTTCTCCTGCGGTTACGGCTTCGTTGGCGACAGTCTCCCAGGAGCCGCAGTCAAGCGGAAGCAACCAGCCTGTCGCAGATTGCGCCCTATCCTGCCGTTTTGGCAGCATCGGCTGCCAGAATGACGAAACGCGAGCCGCATCCCCCCGATACGCGTGGTTCACCCATTGCGAGGTTTCTCATGAACACCCTTGACGTCGACGTCGCGATCATCGGCACCGGCACTGCGGGCATGTCGGCGTACCGCGCGGCGCTCGCGCACACGCCCAAAGTGCTCGCCATCGAAAGCGGGCCTTACGGCACGACGTGCGCGCGGGTTGGCTGCATGCCGAGCAAACTGCTTATCGCCGCGGCGGAAGCAGCGCACGGCGCAGCCCACGCGAGCGCATTTGGCGTTCACGCCGGGCCGATCAGGATCGACGGGCGCGCCGTGATGCAGCGCGTGCGTGACGAGCGCGACCGTTTTGTCGGCTTCGTCACCGACGCGGTCGACCGCTGGCCCGCCGGGCACCGCTTGCGCGGCCAGGCGCGCTTCGTCGCCGATGGCGTGCTGCAAGTCGACGATCGCACCCGCGTTCGCGCCGCACGCATCGTCATCGCGACGGGCTCGCGGCCACGCGTCAATCCGGCGTGGCGCGCCGCCTTGGGGGAGCGCCTGATCGTCAACGACGATGTATTCGACTGGCAAGATCTGCCCGCCTCGGTGGCGGTGCTCGGCGCGGGGACGATATCGCTGGAACTCGCCCAGGCGCTGCACCGCCTGGGAGTTCGCGTGCGCCTGTACTCACGCAGAAACCGGCTCGGCCCTTTCGACGACGCCGCATTGCAGGCGAAGACGCTGCAAATCTTCGGCCGCGAGCTGACGCTGCAGATGAACGCCGGCGAAGTGCAATTGCAGCGCGACGGCGACGGCGTGACGGTTCGCTCCGGCACTGACGTGCAGCACTTCGACTACGTTCTCGCCGCCAGCGGGCGCATCCCCAATGTCGACGAACTCGGCCTGGAACACACGACGCTTCCGCTCGGCGCGGACGGTGTGCCGAGCTTCGATCGGCGCACCTGCCAGGTCGGCGAGCACCCGGTGTTCATCGCCGGCGACGCGAGCGACGAGTCGGCGCTGTTGCACGAGGCCGCCGACGAAGGCCGCATCGCCGGCGACAACGCCGGGCGCTTCCCCGACGTGCGCGTGCGCCCCAGGCGCGCGCCGCTCGCCGTGGTCTTCACCGACCCGCAGCTCATGATCGCCGGGCAGAGCGGCGCGCAGCTGCAGCGCGCGGGCATTGCGTTCGAAACCGGCGAGGCCTCGTTCGACGACCAGGGCCGCAGCCGCGTCATTCTGAAAAACCAGGGTCTGTTGCGCGTTTACGGCGAGCGCGGCACCGGGCGTTTTCTCGGCGCAGAGATGATCGGCCCGGCCGCCGAGCACATCGGCCATTTGCTCGCCTGGTCGGTGCAGCGCGGCGACACGGTGCAGCAGATGCTCGACAGCCCGTTCTACCACCCCGTCATCGAAGAAGGCCTGCGCACCGCGCTGCGCCACTTGCAACGCGCCTTGCGCATGGGGCCGGTGCCGGTGGAGCGCTGCCTGGACTGCGGACCGGGCGCATAGCTGCTCAGACGCAGCTTCACGAGACGGGGCGCTATGCTGCGCCCTCGGCTTCGCCCATTCACGCCATGACGCCTGCAATCCCTCCGCCCCCGACCCCAGCGCTTGCGGGCTTGCGCGTCATCGACTTGTCGCGCGTTCTCGCCGGGCCGCTGTGCGCGCAAATGCTCGCCGACCATGGCGCTTTGGTGATCAAGGTCGAGCCTCCCGGCGGCGACGAAACGCGCCAGTTCGGCCCGCCGTTCGACGCCGCAGGTCAAGCGGCCTACTTCGGCGCGCTGAATCGCGGCAAGCGTTCCATCGGCCTGGACTTGTCGCGCCCCGGTGGGCGCGCCGTCGTCGAACGCCTGATTGCCGATGCCGACGTATTGATCGAGAACTTCCTTCCCGGGACGATGGAAAAGTGGGGCCTGGGTTTTGAGAAAGTTCTCGCGCCGCGCCACCCGCGCCTCATCTACTGCGGCATCTCGGGCTTCGGCGCCGACGGGCCACTCGGCGGCCTGCCGGGTTACGACGCGGTGCTGCAAGCGATGTGCGGCGTGATGAGCATCAACGGAACGCCCGACTCGGGCCCGCTGCGCGTGGGCATTCCGGTGGTGGACTTCCTCACTGGCTACAACGCCATGGTCGGCGTGCTACTCGCGCACGCGGCGCGGGAACGCAGTGGCCTCGGCCAGCGCGTCGAGGCGACGCTCTTCGACACCGGCCTGAGCATGCTCTTGCCGCACGCAGCGAACTGGATGGCGTCGGGCCAGACGCCGCAACGCCTGGGCAGCGCGCACCCGAACATCTCGCCCTACGACCGCTACACGGCGAGCGATGGCGAGTTGTTCCTCGGCGTCGTCAACGATGGCCAGTTCCAGCGCTTCTGTGCGTGCGTCGCGCGCCCCGATCTGGCTACCGACCCGCGCTTCACGAACAACCGCGGCCGGGTCGAAAACCGCGCCGCGCTGCGCACCCAAATCGAGGGCACGCTGGCCGCCTACAAGGTCGCCGACCTGTGCGAACAGCTCATGCGCAAAGGCATACCCGCCGGCGCAGTGAACAGCGTGCCGCAGGCGTTTGCCCAGGCGCACGCCGCGCATCGCGCGATGGCGGTGGACCACGACGGGCATCGCTCGCTCGGGATTCCAGTCAAGCTTTCGGCGAACCCCGGCAGGCCCGGCAACCGGCCGCCGCTGTTCAGCGAACACGCTGACGAGATCTTGACCGAGCTGGGTTACAGCCGCCCCCAGATCGACGTGCTGCGCGGCGAAGGCATGGTGCTTTCCGGCGCGGCAAAAGGCCCCGGAGCCGCGTCGTGAAAGCCACCCGAACAATCATCCCACTGCACATCGATCGCGAGCGGTCCCTCTTCAAGGTGCCGCGCCAATCGTTTGTCGACGCGGCCGTGTTCGAGACTGAGCGCGAGGCGATCTTCAATCGCTGCTGGCTCTACCTGGGGCATGTGTCCGAAGTCGCTAAGCCGGGGCAGTTCGTGACGCGCAGCGTCGCCGGGCGCAACCTGATCTTCAACCGCGACGCGGACGGTCGCATCAACGCGCTCATGAACACCTGCCCGCACCGCGGCGCGACGGTGTGTCGCGAGCGCGCCGGCAGTGCCAAGTCGTTCCAATGTTTCTATCACGGCTGGGTGTTCGGCTCGGACGGCACCTTGAAGAGCCAGCCCGGCCAGGAGGCGTATTGCGAAGGCTTCAATGCCGACGGTGGGGCGAATCTGGTGCCGGCGCCGCGGCTGGCGGAGTACCGGGGCTTTCACTTCATCGCCTTCGACAGGACAATCGTCGACCTGCCCACCTACCTGGGCAACGCGCGCGAGTACCTGGACATCGTCGCCGACCACGCCGAAGGCGGCATGGCGATCCTGGGCGGTACACAGGAATACAGCATCCGTGCGAACTGGAAGTTGCTCGTCGAGAACAGCATCGACGGCTACCACGCGGCGACGACGCACGCGAGCTACCTCGATTACCTGAAAGGCACGGCCGGTGCGCTCGCCGCCGTGCCGCTGAGCGGCGTCGGCCGCGACCTGGGCAACGGCCACGGCGTCGTCGAATACGCAGCGCCCTGGGGCCGGCCGATCGGCCAGTGGATTCCGGCATGGGGCGAAGAAGGCAAGGCCGACGTCGCAGAGCGCGTCGCCAGCCTGACGCAGCGCTTCGGGCCAGAGCGCGCGCAGCGCATCGCCCTGAAAAACCGCAACCTGCTGGTGTTTCCGAACCTGGTCGTGAACGACATCATGGCGATCACGGTGCGCACCTTCTACCCTCTGGCGCCGGACAACATGCACATCAACGCCTGGACGCTCGCGCCTTCGATGGAGGGTGCGTGGTCGCGCAAGGCGCGGCTGGAGAACTTTCTCGAGTTCCTCGGCCCCGGCGGCTTCGCCACGCCCGACGACGTGGAAGCGCTGCAACTGTGCCAGCGCGGCTACGAGAACTCGCGCGAAGCGGCGTGGAACGACATCTCCAGAGGCATGGCGAAGGCGCAGCCGTCGTACGACGACGAAGCGCAGATCCGCGGATTCTGGACCGAATGGCAGGCGCGCATCGAGCGTGCCGGCGCGGCCGGTTGAAGGGGCAGGAATGATGCAACCGGCACCCAGCGCGTTCACCCGCAGCGAAATCGAAGACTTCCTGTTCGAGGAGGCGGCCTTGCTCGACGACTGGCAGCTCGACGCGTGGCTCGCGCTTTACACCGCCGACGCGCACTACCAGGTGCCCGCGACCGATCTGGCAAAAGACGCGCAGCCCGAATCGAGCCTGTTCTACATCGCCGACGACGGATTTCGCTTGAACGAACGCGTCAAACGGCTGATGAAGAAGACCGCGTTTTCCGAGCAACCGCGCTCCAAGACACGCCATCTCGTGAGCAACGTGCGGATTCTGGAAAACGGCAGCGCGAAGTGCCGCGTCGGCAGCGCCTTCGTCACCTACCGCACCAAGGGCGGCGTCACCGACACCTACATCGGCAGCACCGAGCACCATCTGGTGCGCAGCCCGGCGGGACTGCGCATCGCCTTCAAGCGTTGCACGCTGGACCTCGACGCGCTGCGCCCGCAGGGGCGCATCAGCATCCTGCTGTGACCGCAGCGCAGACCATGAGCACAAGCACGGCATGATCGCGCCCACGCAAGCGCCCGCCGCCGCCCTCGCGCAACCCCACCTCGGCCGGGTTGCCGTCGTCACGGGCGCGGCGCGCGGCATCGGGCTGGAGATCGCGATGCGCCTGGCGCGCGACGGCGCCCATCTGGCCCTGGCCGACACCGACGCCGCCGGCCTTGCCGCCAGTGTGGCGAGCCTGCGCGCGCTGGGCGGCCAGGCGATCGGCCATGCCGGTGACCTGGCGCTGGAAGACCAGGCGAATGCGCTGATCGCCGCTGCGCTTGCCGCGTTCGGCCGCATCGACATCCTCGTCAACAACGCGGGCGGAGGGGTGATCCTGCCCTTCCTCGAACACACGCCGCAGACGCTGAAGCAGACCATCGATCGCAATCTGTGGACGGTGATCTGGTGCTGCCGCGCCGCCCTGCCCTCGATGCGCGAGCGCGGCTACGGGCGCATCGTCATCCTCGGCGCCGATTCGGTGCGCAACGGCCTGTTCGAGCATGCCGCATACAACGCCGCCAAAGGCGGCGCCCACGGCCTGACGACCGGCCTGGCGCGCGAATTTGCACGCGACGGAATCACCGTCAACACGGTGGCCCCGTGCGCAGTGAACACGCCGCATCTCGCCGAGTTCGTGGCGAACAAGCCCGAACTCGCGCAGCGTTTCCTGAGCGTCATCCCGATGGGCCGCGCCGCCGAAATGTCCGAAGTCGCGTCGATGGTGAGCTACATCGCGTCCAGCGAAGCCGGGTTCGTCACGGGTCAGGTGATCAGCGTCAACGGCGGCAGCACGATGTTGTGAGCACGATGGGCGCCTCCAATCTCTCGCGGCACCTCCTGTGCAGCACCGCCGACGTCGCCGAAGGCGCGATTGCCGAGGGCTACTTGCCCGATCTGCAGCGCGTCGCAATTTACCGCGTCGCGGGCAAGTTCTACGTCACCGACGACTTGTGCACCCATGGCGCCGCGTCGCTGGTCGACGAAGGCACGCTCGAAGGCTGCACAGTGCAATGTGCCTGGCACAGCGGCTGCTTCGACATCACGACCGGCGAAGCCACGGCCTTGCCGTGCAGCGAGCCACTGCGAACCTATCCAGTCGAGGTGGACGGCGGCGCGCTCTATGTGCACCTCACAAGGCCGGGCAGCGACTGAATTCGCATTCAATTGCGTAGGAATGGCGGTCTGCTTTCGGCCCGTTGCTGACGTTCGATGTGGCCTCGAGGCTTACCCACCAACCCTCGTCATCCCGGCGAAAGCCGGGATCCACCAGTTGCACGCGATGAACGCATCGGCGAACGGGGGGCTTCCACGGATGGATCCCGGCTTTCGCCGGGATGACCGACTTCTTGCATCGTGCCATTCGCCTTGCACGTGGTCATGCTGGGCTTTGTGCAATGGCGGGCTGGGTGCACGCAAAGCGGACATCCAACCGGCAGCAACGGCCCGAAAGCGAACCCTCGCAACCCGTCCTTCTTACGAATTGAACGCCAATCCGTCCCAAGCGGGCGCGTTCAGGCGCGCCTGACCTGCGAGCTCAGGGCGACGTCTGCACGCTCACGATGCGGCCGTTGCGCGTGTCGATCTCGCAGCGGTAGTTGAACGGCACGGCCTGCATGCCCGGCGCGCGTTGCACGGCGCCGAGGCCGGCGAGGTTGCTCGTGTGCGCGTCATCGGCCGGGCTGAGCCGGCGCGAGTCGGAACCGAAGGCAATGCGTGCGACACGCGGAAACTTCTGCTTCAACTCGGCGGCGCTCGCGGCTTCGCACGCCTCGGGCGACACAAAGGTCAAGTCGGGCTGCCACGCGACTTCGGCCTGGGTGCGGTCGCCCGTCTCGCGGAACATCACGCCCGAGGTCGATGCCGTCTTCGAGTTGTAGGCGCAGCTGTAGGTGAACGTGTGCGTTCCGCTCGTGCGGCCGCTGTAGCGGCCCTCGCCACGCACGCTCGTTTCATCGTCTTGCGCGGGTGCCAGGCTGCGTTTGGCCGCAGCAAAGTGCATTTCCTGGGCGGCGGCGCCGCGCATGCGCTTGACGGTTTCAGCCACTGCGTTTTCGCACTGCTCGGCGGCCTTGCCGGTTTCAGGTTGGGCAAAGGCCAGATTCAAGGCGAGCAACAAGGCCCCCGAGCAGCCGACGGACACCAAATGGAATTTCATGAGGCTCATTTCTGCGATGCGAATCAACAGCGTGATCGTCTCGCCTTTTGCCGCAGCGCACAAGCCGGGTCCCCTGCAACGAGGGGTATCGCGCAGGTAACGGTCAGCCGGCGGGTGCCGCGGCGCGCCTTGCGCTTGCCTCGATGTCGCTGACAAAGCGCGGCCACAGCGCCTGCGGCAAGTCGTGGCCCATGCCGTCGATGATCTCGAGCGTCGCGCCAGCGATTTTTCCAGCGAGGTCTTTGCCGGCCGGGCACGGCACGAGGGCGTCATCCCTGCCGTGGATCACGTGGGTGGGCACACGAAGTTCGCGCAATGCGGCGCTGCGATCGCCGTCGGCAGCAATCGCCATCAGTTGGCGCAGGTTCGCCGCAGGCCGGTAAGCGCGCTGCACCCAGCCCTCGACACGCTGCGCGATGGCACTGTCGGCGTCGGGGTAGCCCGGGCTGCCGATGAGCCGGTAGAGCCGCACGTAGTAAGCAACGATTGCCGCCATGTTGCCGGCGTCTTTCGGCTTGGCCAACATCGCCAGGCGAACTTTCATGGCCGGCCCCGGCAGATGGCGTGCGCCGCTGCTCGTCATCATCAACGTCAGGCTGCGCACCGTCTGCGGATGGCGCAGCGCCAGGTGCTGGGCGATCATGCCGCCCATCGAGACGCCGAACACGTGCGCGCTGGCCACACCCAGCGCGGCGAGAACGCCGGCCGCGTCGTCGGCCATGTCGGCCAGCGAATACGCGCTCTTCACCTGCATGCCGAGCGAATGCTTGAAGACATCGAGAGCGACGTTGGGCACACCGAAATGATCGAAGCTCTGGCTCAGACCCACGTCGCGGTTGTCGAAGCGGATCACCCGAAAGCCGCTGCGAACGAGCGCCCCGACCAGGCCTTCGGGCCAGGCCACGAGTTGCATTCCCAATCCCATGATGAGCAGCAGCGGCGGCGCGCTGGGCGAGCCGTGGTCCTGCACTTCGAGCGTGATGCGGTTGGCGCCGATCTGCATGCGCTGCCGCCCTCAGCCGGGTTGGCGCAAAGGCTCTGCGCGCGAATTGCGGAAGAACCAGCGGCGCACGCCCACGGCGTCAAACGGTCTCCAGGCACCATTCGGCTGGGCGAGCCGATCCGCAATCGCGTACAGCGCGATCGGGTTCAGCCCCATCCCGAAATGGCTCGCTTGCACTTCGATGTTTTCTACCAGTGGGGCGGGCTCGTTGACGCTGCACTGCCAGGCGACGATGCCGTCGCTGCGCGAGTAGATCGACGTGGTGGGCACCGGAGGCGGTTTGCGCACCTGCGCCAGCACTTCGGAATCGTGCACGTCCTGGCCGCTCAGCACTTCGAACAGGCGCCACGCGTTGGTCGCACGCGGATGGCCGGTGAACGGCGTGCCCAGCGTGATCACACAGCGGACTTGCGCGTGCAGCTCCTTGGCGACCTCGCGCGCGTAAATGCCTCCCAGGCTCCAGCCGATCAGGCTGACGGGCTTCCCGTCACGCTCGAACAAGGCGCGCACATGCGCGCTGCAACGCGCCAGCACGCCCACGCGCGGGCCGAAGTTGAAGCCTTGGCCCCAGGGGTGCGTGACGTAGCCCAGGCGGTCGAGGAACTTGCGCAGCGCCAGCGTCGAGAAATCATTCGCCGCCAGACCGGGGAACACGACGACCGGATGCCCGTCGCCGCGCGGCAACTTGCGCAGCCACGGCGTGGCCGCCAGCGTCGCCGCAAATTCGAGCGGCGCGCGACCTTCGAGCATCATCAACAGCGCGTTCGGTGCGCGCAGATCGGCGTGGTTTGGGGCAGAGTGGCGAGTTCGCTGCATGCGGCTTGTCAGCGACTCGGCACCGACGGATCAACGTGGCTTCGATGTTAGCCGCTGCCTCGCCGGGGCATTGGGGCCCGCGCCCTAGAAACTCCGGATGCTCGCGCAGAACGTGCTTTTGTGCTTGGCATCTTGGCCGTGCTTGGCGGGCTCGCCGCCGGCTGCGCGGCCGCAGGCTGCTGCGGCGCAGGCAGCGCGGCGAACTCGGCAAACGCGCTGCGCAAGTGCGCTGCAAGTTCGGCCACATCGGGCATCGCCTGCGCGCACGCCATCAAGCCGAAATCGAGCGAGCCGTGGTACGACTGCACCGTGATGTTCAGCGCCAGGCCGTGCGTCACGATCGAAGTCGGGTGAAAACTCAGGAGTCGCGCGCCGGCGAGGTACAGGGGCTCGGTCGGTCCGGGCACGTTGGAAATCGTCAGGTTGGCGAGTGCCGGGAGCTTTTCCGCCCAGCGCGAGCGCGACGCGAGCGCCGTCACGCCTTGCAGCAACCAGGGAACGCCGACCGACGGAAAGTCGGTCGGCAGCAGGTTCTTCACGCTGCCGAGTGTTCCCTTCATTGCCGCGCTGGCAGCCAGCACATGCGCCAGGCGCTTGGCCGGGTCGGCAAGGTGCGTTCCCAGGCTCATCAGCGTGATCGACGCCTGGTTGTTCGACGCCGTGTCGCCCTTGGCGCGCAATGAAACCGGCACCGCCGCGACGAGCGACTTGCGCGGCAGCGGGCCGTGTTCCAGAAAATAGCGGCGCAAGGCGCCGCTGCAAATCATGAGCAAGGCGTCGTTCAGGCTCGCCTGGTGGCGCCGCCGGACTGTATTGAGTTCGTCCAGCGGCAGGCTCACGGCGGCAAAGGCGCGATGTTCCGACACCGTGGCATTCAGGCGCGTGCGCGGCGCCAGGCTCAGGTTGCTGACGCGCGTGCCGCGACTTGACGCCGCGCTCGCCGCCGCCCCGGTGAACTGCGCGACAAGCGCCTTCAAGCCTTGAGTCGCGGCAGGGCCCGCGCCCCCGGCGGCCACCTGCCCAAGCTGGCCCACGGCGCCGGGCAGCGCCTTGATCATCTTGCCCACTTGTTCGAGCTGGTTCGCCAGGGCGCCGCGCAGCATTTCGGCGACGCCGAACTGGCCCTTCGATTCACGCTTTGGCGCAGCGGGAACATCGCGCGGCGTGGCGGTCAGGTCGAGAATCGCTTGCGCCAGTGCGACGGCAGCCTGACCGTCCACCGCCGCATGGTGCAGTTGTGTGTACAGCGCATAGCGCTTGCTGCCATCCGCGGCGTCGCGCAGGCCTTCGAAAAGGTGAAACTTCCAGAGCGGCCGGTCGCGGTCGAGCAGCACCGCGTGCAGACGCCCCACCTGGCGCTGCAACTCGGCCAGGCCGCTGCCGCGGCGCAGCCGAATGCCGACGACGTGCTGCTCGATGTCGGGCTGCGCGTCGAGCCACGCCGGGCTCGCCAGATTCAGCGGCATCATGACGAGCTTGCGGCGCAAGGCTTTGGCGAGCGGCAAGCGCGACGCCATGTGGCGGCGCAGGTCGGTCAAAAAATCGCCGCGGTAGCCGGCAGGCAACTCGAGCCAGTGCAAGGCGCCCACGTGCATGGGCATTTGCGCCGACTCCAGGTAGAGAAAACTCGCGTCAAGCCCCGACAGCATCTGCATCGTCGACTCCTCGATCGAGATGCCTTGATGCTAGTCGGCGCGCCGCGCCCGATGCTCAGGGGAAGCCCTGTGCCGCGCGCCTTTGCTTACGCAGCGATTTCCCGGCTCGCGCGCTTGCGGTCGTGTTCCTTCAAGTGGCGTTTGCGGATGCGGATCGACTTCGGCGTGATCTCGACCAGTTCATCGTCAGCGATGAACTGCACCGCGTATTCGAGCGTCAGGATGATTGCCGGCGTGATCTTGATCGCTTCTTCCTTGCCGCTCACGCGAAAGTTGGTGAGCTGCTTGCCGCGCACGGCGTTCACGACGAGGTCGTTGTCGCGCGAGTGGATGCCGATCACCATGCCTTCATAGAGCGGGTCGCCGGCGCGAACGAACATGCGGCCGCGGTCGTCCAGCTTGCCCAGCGAATACGTGACCGCTTCGCCGTCGTCCTGGCTGATGAGCACGCCGTTCTTCCGGCCTTCGATCTCGCCGCGAAATGCCTCGTAGCCGTCGAAGATGTTGCTGATGAGGCCTGTCCCGCGCGTCATGTTCAGAAACTCGTTCTGAAAGCCGATCAGGCCGCGCGCCGGAATCCGGTAGTCCAGGCGCACCCGGCCGTTGCCGTCGGGCTCCATGTTGGCGAGTTCGCCGCGCCGTTCGCCGAGCGCCTGCATCACAGCGCCCTGGTGCTGGTCTTCGACGTCTGCCGTGAGCATCTCGATAGGCTCGTGGCGCTCGCCGTCAACCATGCGGAACACGACGCGCGGCCGCGACACGGCGAGCTCGTAACCTTCGCGGCGCATCGTCTCGAGCAGGATCGTCAAGTGCAATTCGCCGCGGCCCATGACCTCGAAGATGCCGTCTTCATCGGTGTCGTTGACGCGCAGCGCGACGTTCGATTGCAATTCGCGGTCCAGGCGATCGCGGATCTGCCGGCCCGTCACGTACTTGCCTTCGCGCCCGGCGAGCGGCGAGTTGTTGACGCAAAAATTCATCGTCAGCGTCGGCTCGTCGATGAGCAGCATCGGCAGCGGCACCGGGCGCTCGAACTCGGTGAGCGTGACGCCGATGCCGATGTCCTCGATGCCGTTGATGAGCACGATGTCACCCGGCAGCGCTTCGGTCGCCTGCTGGCGCTCCAAACCCTCGAACTTCAACACCTGGTTCACTCGCGCCTTGCGCGGTGCGCTGTCGGGGCCGGCGTAGACGGCCACCTCTTGCATCGGTTTGAGCGTTCCCTGGTTGATGCGGCCGATGCCGATGCGACCCACATAGCTCGAATAGTCGAGCGAGCAGATCTGCAGTTGCAGCGGGTCGTCGGGGCTGCCTTCGTGCGCAGGCACGTGTTTCAGGATCGCGTCGAACAGCGGCGCCAGATCCGTGCCGACGACGCCAGGTTTCAGCGTCGCCCAGCCGTTCAGGCCGGAGGCGAAGATCACCGGAAAGTCGAGCTGCGCTTCGGTGGCGTGCAGCTTGTCGAACAGATCGAAGGTCGCGTTGATCACGTAGTCGGGCCGGGCGCCGGGGCGGTCGACTTTGTTCACGACGACGATGGGCTTCAAGCCGAGCGCCAGCGCCTTGCGCGTGACGAAGCGCGTCTGCGGCATCGGGCCTTCGACGGCGTCCACCAGCAGCAGCACGCTGTCGACCATCGACAGCACGCGCTCGACCTCGCCGCCAAAGTCGGCGTGGCCGGGCGTGTCGACGATGTTGATGTGCGTGCCCTGCCACTCCACTGCACAGTTTTTCGCCAGGATCGTGATGCCGCGCTCGCGCTCCAGGTCGTTGCTGTCCATCACGCGTTCGGTGACTTTTTCGTTGGCGCGAAACGTCCCGCTCTGGCGCAGCAGCTGGTCCACGAGCGTGGTTTTGCCATGGTCGACGTGGGCGATGATGGCGATGTTGCGGATTTGGCGGGTCATGAGTTCAGCTTCAAAGTGTCGGGTTGAGCAGGCCTTGCACCTCGGTGGGGCTGAGCAGCCGATGGCTGATCAACTCGCCTGAGGTGACGTGGGCGCTGCCCAGGAAGGCGCGGGGTTCGGGTCCGTAGACGCGCAACAGCGGCGCATCTGGCTGGTGGTCGATTCGAATTCTTACGCCGCCGAGAAAACGTACGCTGGCGGCTGCGTCCAGACGCAGCAGCGGAGCATCGCCGAGCAAAGTGTCAGCAGGATGAAGCTTCGCGTCACGGCCGGCTTCGTCAAGCAGTGCAAGGTCATCCAGCGTCACCGCGGCCTCCAGGTTCAACAGGCCGCTCGCAGTGCGGCGCAAGGCGTGCAAGTGCGCGCCGCAGCCCAGCAGCTTGCCGATGTCTTCGGCGAGCACGCGGATGTACGTGCCCTTGCTGCAGCGCACGTCGATGCGCCATTCGTCTGCCGCGCCGTTGACGATGTCAATCGAAAAGACGCTGATGCGCCGCGGCGCGCGCGGAACCGCGACGCCGGCGCGGGCGTATTCGTAGAGCGCCTTGCCTTCGTGCTTCAGCGCCGAATGCATGGGCGGAAGCTGTTCGATCGGTCCGGTGAGCTGCGCGCACGCGGCTTGCAGTTGTTCGCGGCTCACGTTCACCGCCTTCACTTCGAGAATCTCGCCTTCGCCGTCGCCGGTGCTCGTCGTCACGCCGAGTTTGAGTGTGGCGAGATAACGCTTGTCGGCGTCCAGGCTCAACTGCGAAAACTTCGTCGCCGCGCCGAAGCACAGCGGCAGCAGGCCGCTCGCGAGCGGGTCCAGCGTTCCGGTGTGGCCGGCTTTCTCGGCGCGGTACAGGCGCTTTGCCGCCTGCAAAGCCTGGTTGCTCGACAGCCCGACGGGTTTGTCGAGCAGCAGCACGCCGTGCACGGGGCGGCGCTGGACGCGCACTCGCGCGGCGGAACCCATGTCATCCCGGCGCACGCCGGGATCCACCCCGTGCCGCGCACCCTGGATCCCGGCTTGCGCCGGGATGACGGGGCCGTTGAACCGAGGCTGAGTCACGTCGCCCATCCGGTTCAATCCTTGGCGCGCGTCGAATTCGCCTGGGCGATCAACAGGCTCAACTCGGCGGCGCGCTCGGTGGTGCGGTCGAAGACGAAATGCAGCGTCGGCACGGTGTGGATTTGCAGCTTCTTGAACAAGCCGTTGCGGATGAAGCCCGCCGCTTCGTTCAAGCCCACTTCGCATTCGGCCGGGTCGCCCACGAGCAGCGAAAAGAAAATCTTCGCGTGCGCGTAGTCGGGTGTCACCTCGACGGCGTGAATCGTCACCATGCCCACGCGCGGGTCCTTCAGCTCGCGGATGAGCCCGGCGACGTCGCGCTGGATCTGATCGGCGATGCGGAAGCTTCGGTTCGGAATGGTTCGCTTGTGTTTCATGATTTGGGCCAGACCCAATGACAAACCCCGCCTTCCTTTGGGAGAGGCGGGGTTTGCAGTGGAGAAGCAAGACCGCCTAAAGGGTGCGCGCGACTTCCTTCACCTCGAAGAACTCGAGGGCGTCGCCTTCCTTGATGTCGTTGTAGTTCTTCAGCTTGATACCGCACTCGAAGCCGGTCGCGACTTCGCGAACATCGTCTTTGAGGCGGCGCACCGACTCGATCTCGCCGGTGTAAACCACCACGTTCTCGCGCAGCAGGCGGAAGCGTGCACCGCGGCGCACCAGGCCCGCGGTGACCATCGAACCTGCGACGGTGCCGATCTTCGAGGCCACGAACACAGTGCGAATCTCAGCGGTGCCGATGATTTCTTCGCGCTGTTCGGGGGCGAGCATGCCTGTCATCGCCGCCTTCACATCGTCCACTGCGTCGTAGATGATGTTGTAGTAGCGGATGTCGACGCCGTTGTTCTCGCCAAGCTTGCGTGCGCCAGCGTCGGCGCGCGTATTGAAGCCGATGATGACGGCCTTGGAGGCGATCGCCAGGTTGATGTCGCTCTCGGAAATTCCGCCCACCGCAGCGTGCACGATCTGCACCTTGATTTCGGGCGTGCTGAGCTTGACGAGCGACTGCGCGAGCGCTTCCTGTGAGCCCTGCACGTCGGCCTTGACGATCAGCGCGAGCGTCTGGGTTTCGCCCTGACCCATCTGGTCCATCATGGTTTCCAGCTTCGCGGCCTGGCGCTTGGCCAGCTTCACGTCGCGGTACTTGCCGGAGCGGAAGGTCGCGATTTCGCGCGCCCGGCGCTCGTCGGACAGCACCATGAACTCGTCGCCGGCCTGCGGCACTTCGGTCAGGCCTTGAATTTCGACGGGGATCGACGGGCCGGCTTCGGCGGTCGCCTTGCCGTTTTCGTCGAGCATGGCGCGCACCCGGCCGTAGGTGGAGCCCGCGAGCACCACATCGCCGCGCTTGAGCGTTCCGCTTTGCACGAGGATCGTCGCCACCGGGCCGCGGCCCTTGTCGAGCTTGGCTTCGATGACCAGGCCTTTCGCCGGCGCGTCCCTGGGGGCGCGCAACTCCAGCACCTCGGCTTGCAGCAGCACCTGTTCAAGCAACTGGTCGATGCCCTGACCGGTTTTTGCCGACACCGGGACAAACGGCGAATCGCCGCCGAAGTCTTCCGGAACGACTTGTTCGGCAACGAGCTCGGACTTGACACGCTCCAGGTTCGCTTCGGGCTTGTCGACCTTGTTCATCGCGACGACGATGGGCACACCCGCCGCCTTCGCGTGGTGAATCGCTTCTTTCGTCTGCGGCATCACGCCGTCGTCGGCAGCGACGACGAGGATCACGATGTCGGTCGCTTTCGCGCCGCGCGCGCGCATTGCCGTGAACGCAGCGTGGCCGGGGGTGTCGAGGAAGGTGATCATGCCGCGCGGCGTGTCGACGTGGTAGGCGCCGATGTGCTGCGTGATGCCGCCCGCCTCGCCCGCCGCAACCCGCGCGGTGCGGATCTTGTCGAGCAGCGAAGTCTTGCCGTGGTCGACGTGGCCCATCACCGTCACCACCGGGGCGCGCGGCAATACCTCGTGGGTGACCTCGGTCTCGGCGTCTTCGAGGAAGGCCTCGGGGTCATCGAGCTTGGCGGCAAGCGCCTTGTGGCCCATTTCCTCGACGACGATCATCGCCGTTTCCTGGTCCATCTGCTGGTTGATCGTGACCATCTGGCCGAGCTTCATCATCTGCTTGATGACTTCGGACGCCTTGACCGACATCTTGTGCGCGAGGTCGGCCACGCTGATCGTCTCGGGCACGTGCACTTCCTGCACCACCGTCTCGGCCGGGGCGACGTAACTCGTCGACGGACCGTCGTTTCGATCGCCGCGCCGCCCGGCGCGGGGCGCGCGCCAGCCTGGCCGGCCTGCGCCGGCGGAGCCCGTCGCGCCACGTGGCTTGAGGGCGCGCTTCTTTGCGGCGTCGTCAGCCCAGCTGCTGGAGAGCTTTTCCGACTTGACGGATTTCTTGTCGCCGGGGCGCGCCGTCGTCGTCGTTGCGCCGGGCGCCGTGCCAGGCGCTCCGGCCTTCTTGTGAATCGTGCCTTTGATGCCGTCCTTGCCAACTTCGGCCACCGGCTTGGGTTCTTCGACCTTCTTCACCGGCACGCGCTTGGGTGCCGACATCATGGCGCGGATCGCGACGGCCTCGTCTTCGGCGGCCTTGCGGCGCTTCGACAAATCGGCAGCGCGATTCTTTTCTTCGTTCTCGACGTCGGCCGCCTTGATGACGCGCAGCACCGGTTTGACGGGCTCGGCAGGCGGCGGCACGACGACGGGCGCAGGCGGCGCCGCGACCGCAGCGGCAGCCGCGGCTTTTTTGCCGCGCACGGTTTTCGCCGCCGGTGCCGGGGGCGCTGCGGCCAGCGCCGCGGCGACTGCGGCAGCCGCGTCGGCGGCGGCCTTGGCTGCGGCGTCGCGCTCGAGCTGCGCGGCAGCTTCGCGTTCGCGCTGTTCGCGCTCTTCACGCAGGCGGCGCTGCTCGGCGAGGTCTTCTTCCTGGCGCCGCAGGAGTGCGGCGTGCGCCTGCGCTTCAAGTTCGCGGCGGGCGAGTTCGGCTTCGTCGATGACCGGAGCGACAGGCTCGTCGGCGCTTGTTTCGTCGCGCTTGACGAATGTGCGCTTCTTGCGCACCTCGACTTGAATCGTGCGCGCCTTGCCGCTCGCATCGGCCTGCTTGATTTCGCTGGTGGACTTGCGCGTCAGCGTGATCTTCTTGCGATCGGTGCCCGCAGCGATGCCGTGCGTCGCGCGCAGGTGCTCGAGCAGCCGCTCTTTGTCGGCCTCGGTCACGCTGGCATCCGTCGAGGCCTTGCTCAGGCCTGCCGCCTGCATCTGTTCGAGCAGCGTGGCCGCCGAGCGATTCAGCTCGGTGGCGAGTTGGGCGACGGTGGTCGAGGCCATTGTTCAGTCCTTGCTAGGTCTTGCTCATCGTGCATGCATGGTTTGCAGTGCGTGTATCGCGCATGGTGGGGCCCGAGCCGCTATTCGGTGAACCAGTGTTCGCGGGCTTTCATGATCAACGCCTTGGCTTGGGCGTCGTCGATCGCCGTGATCTCGATCAGTTCGTCCACGGCCAGGTCGGCCAAATCGTCGCGCGTATGGATTCCGCCTTCGGCCAGCTTGGCGATCAGCGGCGCGGTCAGGCCGTCGAGGTCGCGCAAATCCTGCGAGACGTCGTTCACGCTTTCTTCCTTGGCGATTTCCATCGTCAACAGCGCATCCTTGGCGCGCGTGCGCAGTTCGTTGACAGTGTCTTCGTCAAAGCTCTCGATCTCGAGCATTTCCTGCATCGGCACGTAAGCCACTTCTTCGAGGCTGGAAAAGCCCTCGGCGATCAGGATGTCGGCGACTTCGGCGTCCACATCCAGTTTGTCGATGAACAGCTTGCGCACCGCGTCGGATTCGACGGCTTGTTTGGACGCCGACTCCTCGGCCGTCATGATGTTGATGCGCCAGCCCGTCATCTCCGAGGCCAGGCGCACGTTCTGCCCGCCCCGGCCGATCGCGATGGCGAGGTTTTCTTCGTCGACGACGACGTCCATCGCATGGCGCTCTTCGTCGACGACGATCGACACCACGTTGGCCGGTGCAAGTGCGCCGATGACGAATTGCGCCGGGTCTTCCGACCAGAGCACGATGTCGACACGTTCGCCGGCGACTTCGTTCGTCACCGCGTTGACGCGCGAACCGCGCACGCCCACGCAGGTGCCGATCGGGTCGACGCGCTTGTCGTGCGAGACGACGGCAATCTTCGCGCGCGAGCCGGGGTCGCGGGCGCACGACTTGATTTCGAGCAGGCCTTGCTCGATTTCCGGAACTTCCTGGGCGAACAGTTCGATCATGAAACCCGGCGCGCTGCGCGAGAGCAAAATCTGCGGTCCGCGCAAGGTGGAGTCGACGTCGGCAATATAGGCACGCACCCGGTCCCCGGTGCGCAGGTTTTCCTTCGGGATCATCTCGGTACGCCGCAACCGCCCTTCAACACGGCCCGACTCGACGATCACGTCGCCCTTGTCCAGGCGTTTCACCGTGCCGACGAAGATCTTCTCGCCGCGCGACAGGAAATCGTTGAGCAGCTGCTCGCGCTCGGCGTCGCGGATCTTCTGCAGGATCACCTGCTTGGCCGCCTGCGCGCCGATGCGCCCGATCGAAACCGACTCGACAGGCTCTTCGATGTAGTCGTCGACTTCGATGTCGGGAATCTGCTCTTGCGCTTCGAACAGCAGGATTTCCGAGTCGGGCAGTTGCAGCCCGGCTTCATCCGGTACCACGTGCCAGCGGCGGAAGGTTTCGTACTCACCGCTGTCGCGGTCGACAGTGACGCGCATGTCGACTTCGCCGCCGTGCAATTTCTTGGACGCCGACGCGAGTGCCGCCTCGACGGCGCCGAACACGACTTCCAGATCAACGCTCTTCTCGCGCGAGATCGCGTCGACCAACATCAACAGTTCACGGTTCATTGAATTCCGTCTCCTTGAACGCCCTTGCCATGGCGCCCGCCACCTGCTTCGCCAGCGGATTGGCGGCCCTTGAAATTAAGCACCGGCACGAGGTGCGCCTCGCGCACGTCCTCGAGCACAAAATCCAGCGCCTGCTGCGATTCGCCTTCCCCCAGCACGATCCGCCAGCCCGTCCCGTTGGCGCGCAACTCGCCGCGGTACTTCTTGCGCCCCTTCAAGGCGAGCTTCAACGTCATTTCGACCTGCGAACCTGCAAATCGCTCGAAATCAGCTTGTTTTTTCAGCGGCCGGTCCAGCCCGGGTGACGACACTTCGAGGCGTTCGTAGTCACAGCCCTCGACCTCCAGCACGTGCTGGAGCTGACGCGTCACCTTTTCGCAGTCCTCGACAGTGATGAACTGGCCCTCGCCGGTTTCAGCTTCGGCCTGGCCGCCGACGGCATTGCCGCCGAGCCTGTCAATGAATACGCGCAACAACCCACCCGCACTGCGCTGTGCGTCCACCAATTCGTAGCCCAGGCCGGTCACGGTGCCCTGCACCGCGCTTTGCCAATCCATCAGCCGATCATCCCGCCCGTTGTTCGGCCCTCTTGCGCCGATTGTTGCCACCCCGATCGTTCGATTCCCGATCGGCCAAAAAAAATGGGCTGGAAGATTCCGCCCAATCACTTCACCTCGAAGCATCGGATTGTAGCCTGAGTCCCATGACACAAGCAATATCCGGCGCGCCGTTTCGATCGGGTGCTTGCCGCGCGTGCCAGAATCTCAGCCGCCGCAGTGCACTCACGTGCCGACATACTCACCCCTTTCCTGGAGCACACATGGGTTTCCTCGCTGGCAAGCGGCTGCTGATCACCGGTGTATTGTCGAACCGCTCCATCGCCTACGGCATCGCCCGCGCCTGCCACCGCGAAGGGGCTGAGCTGGCGTTCAGCTACCAGGGCGAGCGCTTCAGGGAGCGCATTGCCGAGATCGCCGGGGAGTTCGGCTCCAACAGAATCTACGACTGCGATGTGTCTGACGACGCCCAGATCGAGCGCCTCTTCAGCGACCTGGGCCGGGACTGGCCGGAGTTCGACGGCTTTGTGCATTCGATCGGCTACGCGCCCCGGGAAGCCATCGCCGGCGATTTTCTCGACGGCCTGTCGCGCGAGGCGTTCCGCATCGCCCACGACATTTCGAGCTACAGCTTCCCGGCGTTGGCCAAGGCCGCGCTGCCGCGCCTGCGCGCCAGCTCGGCGCTGCTGACGCTCACCTACCTCGGCGCGATGCGCAGCGTCCCGAGCTACAACACGATGGGGCTGGCCAAGGCGTCGCTGGAGGCCAGCGTGCGCTACCTGGCGGCCAGCCTGGGGCCCAAGGGAATCCGCGTGAACGGCATTTCGGCGGGGCCGATCAAGACGCTTGCGGCATCGGGAATCAAGGGCTTCGGCAAGATTCTCGAGGTCGTGGCGAGCAACGCACCGCTGCGCCGCAACGTCACGATCGACGATGTCGGCAACGTCGCGGCCTTCTTGCTGTCGCCGTTGGCCTCCGGCGTCACCTCCGAAATCACCTACGTCGACGGCGGCTTCAGCCACGCCATGGCGGGCGCGGCGAGCGCCGAATAACCACGCGAGTGGCGCTGTCCGAGTAACGCCCAGCGTCAGCGAACGCAATCCACCGAATAGCGCCGCGCGCTGCCTTCGCCGTCGTCCTCGACGAGGCCGTGCACGTCGGTGTCGAAGCCCGGGAACGCGGCGTTGAATTCGCGCGTGAACTGCAGGTACGAGACGATTTTCTTGTTGAAGCGCTCGCCGGGGATCAGCAGCGGAATCCCCGGCGGATAAGGCGTCAGCAGCGAAGTCGTGATGCGCCCCTCCAGCGCGTCGATTTCGACGCGCTCGGTGTTGCGCCTGGCGATGTTCGCAAACGCGTCGCTTGGTTTCATCGCCGGGTGCAGGTCAGACAGATACATCTCCGTCGTGAGGCGCGCGATGTCGCCCTTCGCGTACATCTCGTGCAGGCTTTGCGACAGGTCGCGCAAGCCCATGCGCTCATAGCGCGGGTGCTTGGCGCAGAACTCGGGAAGGATGCGCCACATCGGCTGGTTCTTGTCGTAGTCGTCCTTGAACTGCTGCAGCGCCGTGAGCAGCGTGTTCCAGCGGCCCTTCGTGATGCCGATCGTGAACATGATGAAGAACGAGTAGAGGCCGGTCTTCTCTACGACAACGCCGTGTTCGGCGAGGAACTTGGTGATCACCGACGCGGGAATCCCCGTCTTCGCGAACTTGCCCGACATGTCCAGGCCCGGCGTGATGATCGTGCTCTTGATCGGGTCCAGCAGGTTGAAGCTTTCGGCGAGGTCGCCAAAGCCGTGCCACTTCGCGCCGGCTTTGAGAATCCAGCCCGCGGCGTCGCCCACGCCTTCGGTCGTCAGCTTGTCCGGCCCCCAGACCTTGAACCACCAGTCGCTGCCGTATTCCTTGGCGACCTTGCGCATCGCGCGGCGAAAGTCGAGCGCCTCGAGAATGCTTTCTTCGACCAGCGCCGTGCCGCCCGGCGCCTCCATCATCGCCGCGGCGACGTCGCACGACGCGATGATCGCGTACTGCGGGCTCGTCGACGTGTGCATCAGGTAGGCCTCGTTGAAGAGGTGCCGGTCCAGCTTGCGCAATTGCGAGTCTTGCACGAGCACTTGCGACGCCTGGCTCAACCCGGCGAGCAACTTGTGCGTCGATTGGGTGGCGAACACCAACTGGTCCTTCGGCCGCGGCTCCCATTTCGCGAGCGCGTGATAGCCCTTGTAGAACGGGTGAAAAGCCGCGTGCGGCAACCAGGCTTCGTCGAAGTGCAGCGTGTCGATGTAACCGTCGAGCGACTTCTTGATCGTCCCGGTGTTGTAGAGCACGCCGTCGTAGGTGCTTTGCGTGAGCGTCAGGATGCTCGGCTTGACCTTTTTCGCGTCGACCCCGGCGAGCAACGGGTTCGCCGCGATCTTGCGGCGGATCGCCGCCGGCGAAAACTCACTCTCCGCGATCGGCCCGATGATGCCGTAGTGATTCCGCGTGGGCCGCAGAAACACCGGCACGGCGCCCGTCATGATGATCGAGTGCAGGATCGACTTGTGGCAATTGCGATCGACGACGACCACGTCGTTCGGCGCCACCGTGTGGTGCCAGACCATCTTGTTCGACGTGCTCGTCCCGTTCGTGACGAAAAAGCAGTGGTCGGCGTTGAAGATGCGCGCCGCGTTGCGCTCGGAGGCCGCGACCGGGCCGGTGTGGTCGAGCAGCTGGCCGAGTTCGTCCACCGCGTTGCAGACGTCGGCGCGCAGCATGTTCTCGCCGAAGAACTGGTGGAACATGCGCCCGACGGGGCTCTTCAGAAAGGCCACGCCGCCCGAGTGACCCGGGCAGTGCCACGAGTACGAACCGTCTTGCGCGTAGTCGACGAGCGCGCGAAAAAACGGCGGCGCCAGGCCGTCGAGGTAACTCTTCGCCTCGCGGATGATGTGGCGCGCCACGAACTCGGGCGTGTCTTCGAACATGTGGATGAAGCCGTGCAGCTCGCGCAGCACGTCGTTGGGCAAGTGCTGCGAGGTGCGCGTCTCGCCGTACAGGTAGATCGGGATCTCGGCGTTCTTGAAGCGGATCTCTTGGATGAACTTGCGCAAGCTCACGACCACCGGGTCGAGCTCGGGGCCTGGCGTGAACTCCTCGTCGTCGATCGACAGGATGAACGCGCTGGCGCGGCTTTGTTGCTGCGCGAACTGGCTCAAGTCGCCGTAGCCGGTGGCGCCCAGCACCTCGAAGCCTTCTTTTTCGATCGCCGCGGCGAGCGCGCGGATGCCCAGGCCCGAGGTGTTTTCCGAGCGGAAATCTTCGTCGATGATGACGATGGGAAAGTTGAAGCGCAGCATGGGTTTCCTCGGGCGAGGCGGCGACGGAAGGCGCGAAGTGTAGGGCCAGGCGTTGCCGCGCTGCGATGCGCCCTACACTGCGCACCGGCACCATGCCCGAGGAGATTCAATGGACCTGTCCAACGCAAGCTTCTGGTGGGTCGCTGCCGGCGCGGCCGTCGCGGCTGAGCTGGCCACCGGAACCTTTTATCTGCTGATGTTCGCCCTCGGCTTGGCGGCCGGGGCGATCGCCGCCCACCTGGGGCTGGCGTTCAACAGCCAAATCATCGCCGCGGCAGTGGTTGCCGGCGGCACCACCGCACTCTGGCACTGGAAACGCGCGAGCCAACCCAAATCGGCCCCCGCCGCGGAGAACCGCGACGTGAATCTGGACATCGGCGAACGCGTGCACGTCGCGCAATGGGGCGCTGACCGCACCTCGCGCGTGCAATACCGCGGCTCCACCTGGACGGCGCGGCTGGCGCCGGGCGTCGTGCCCACCGGAAATGAGTACCGCGTCAGCGCCGTCGAAGGCAATTGGCTTGTGCTGACGCCGCGCAGCGAAACCTGAACCCCACCCAGTAGAAAGCCCGTCGCCATGAATTTCGAAATCGCGCTGATCGTCGCCGTCATCGTCGTCGTCTTCATCGTCCGCACGTTCAAGATCGTGCCGCAGCAGAACGCCTGGGTCGTCGAGCGCCTGGGCAAGTACGACCGCACCTTGACGCCGGGCCTGAAGTTCGTGATCCCGTTCATCGAACGCGTCGCCTACAAACATTCGCTCAAGGAAGTTCCGCTGGACGTGCCGAGCCAGGTCTGCATCACGCGCGACAACACGCAACTGCAGGTGGACGGCATCATCTACTTCCAGATCACGGATCCGATGCGCGCGAGCTACGGCTCGAGCAACTACGTCTTTGCGATCACGCAGCTCGCACAAACGCTGCTGCGCTCCGTGATCGGCAAGATGGAACTCGACAAGACCTTCGAGGAGCGCGACGCGATCAACCACTCGGTCGTGAATGCGCTCGACGTGGCCGCGCAGAACTGGGGCGTCAAGGTGCTGCGCTACGAGATCAAGGACCTGACGCCGCCCAAGGAAATCCTGCACGCGATGCAGGCGCAGATCACCGCCGAGCGCGAGAAACGCGCCTTGATCGCCGCGTCGGAAGGGCGCAAGCAAGAGCAGATCAACATCGCCACGGGCGAGCGCGAAGCCTTCATCGCGCGCTCCGAGGGGCAGCGCCAGGCCGAGATCAACAACGCGCAGGGCGAAGCCGCCGCCATCATCGCCGTCGCCGACGCCACCGCCGAGGCGATCCGCAAGATCGCCGAGGCGATCCGGTCGCCGGGCGGCGAGCAGGCGGTGCAGCTCAAGGTCGCCGAAAAAGCGGTCGAGGCGTACGGTCATCTCGCGCAGAAGAACAATACGATGATCGTGCCGGGCAATATGAGCGAGGTCGCGTCGCTGATCGCCACGTCGATGGCGCTGATCAAAGCCAAGCCACCCGCGGCACACTGACCGCGCGGCACACGGCCCAGGCCTGCCGGGGGCCGTGGCACACAACAAGATTAGTTTGGAGACCCGCATGCGATTCATCCTGTACCTGGCCACGCTGACCCTCGCCTGCCTGAGCAGCCCGCCGGCGCTGGCGCAGGCCTGGCCCAACAAGCCAATCAAGGTGATCGTCAATTTCCCCCCGGGCGGCGCTGCCGACCAACTGGCGCGCACCATCGGCGTGCCGCTGCAGGAGGCGCTGGGGCAGAACGTCGTGATCGAAAACCGCGCGGGCGCCGGCGGCAACCTGGGCGGCGACGCAGTCGCCAAGTCGCCCGCCGATGGCTATACGCTGCTCATGAGCTCGGGCGGCATGGTGTCGGTGAACCCGCACATCTACGCGAAGATGCCCTTCGATCCGGCCAAAGACATCGTGCCGGTGGCCGCCGCTGCACGCGTGCTCGTCTACCTGGTCGTGCGCAGCGAGAACCCGGTGACGAATTTCGCCGGCTTTCTTGCCGACCTGAAGGCGAACCCGGGCCGGCGCAGCTTCGGCTCGCCGGGCAACGGCAGCTCGCCGCACCTGTCGGCCGAAATGCTGAAGAGCCAGACCGGCACCTTTGCGGTTCACGTGCCGTACCGCGGCGCAGCGCCTGCGCTGACGGATCTGCTCGGTGGTCAGCTTGATTTCATCTTCGACCCCGGAATCGGCATCCCGCACATTCGCAGCGGCAAGCTGCGCCTGCTCGCCGTGGGCAGCCTGAAGCGCTCGCCGCTGTTCCCCGACGTACCCACGCTCGACGAGGTGGGGCTGAAAGGCTTCGACGCCGACACCGTGTTTGGCTTTTACGCACCGGCCGGAACCCCAGTCGCAGTGGTCGAGCGCCTGAACGCGGAAATCAACCGCGCTCTGGGCACTCCAGCAGTGAAAGAGCGCATCAACGCGATCGGCGGCATCGCCGCGCCCATGACGCCGGCCGAGTTCGGCGCCAAGGCTGCAGAAGACTCGCAGCGCTTCGGCGCGATCATCCGCGAACGCAAAATCGTCGGCGACTGAGGCGCAACTCGGGCTGCGACTCAGAAACTCGCCCGGGTCTTGACGAGGAACTGAAACTTCTTCACGTTGCTGTCGGAGTCGATCGGCGTCGCGATGTCGACATGCAGCACGTTGCTGAACGCGGCACGCGTATTGAAGATTCGCAGACCCAGGCCTGCACTGCGCAGCCACTCGGAGCTGCTGGTGTTGGGACTGCTGCCACCCCAGGCACGGCCCGTGTCGATGTAGACGGCGGCGCCGATCCGAAACAACTGAAAGAAGTACAGGTCGGTGTAGACGCGCTCTTCGAAGGTGAACAGGGCGCGCCGATTTCCGCTCTGGTAGCGCAGCGGGTACCCGCGCAGGCCGTTGTCTCCGCCGAGCAGGAGCGCGTCAGCAGCGTCGGGTCTGGTCAGCATGTCGGCGCTGCCCGCAGCGTAGAACAGCCAGCGCGGACTTTGCGGCAGGTAGTACTGGCTCTGGCCGCCCAGGCGCTGGCGGCGCACGCCTGAGTCTGCATACTGGCCGCTGATCGAGGCCGAGGCGAGCAGTGTTTGCTCGGGCGCGGGCTCGAAGCCGCGCGACACCGAACCCGAATAGAGCCACGCGTTGTGGCTCGAGCCCAAGCCCGTGGTCGCCCACCCGAGCTGCGCCGTCGCCGCAAATCCGAGGGCGAAAAATTCGCTGCGCTCGATCAGGTTGCGGTTTCGCAGCTTCTCGAATCGGTCCTCGATGACTTGGACGCGAACAAACGGCGCGACGAGTTTTTCGTCCTGCGGCAACTGCGTCGGCGCGACGAGCCCCGGCTCCAAGGCGTAGGTGTCATGTTGCTGCGATGCGCCGATCGACGTGCGCCACACCCAGCCATCGACTCGTCCCTTGGACCAGCCTCCGAATGCCTCGGCGCGTTGGCTGCGATGGCGGTACTGGCTCGCGATGGCGCCGCCGTCATAAATCGCGTCGATCCGGTCGTCGCGCGACGCCGTGACGCCGGCGGCCCAGGTCGTGTCGAGCGCATAGAACGGGTGGGCGATCGTGCCCGCGTCGCGTTTGCCGTCGCTGTTTGTGGCGTGGCTGTAGCTCAGTGCGGTCCAGCCGCCGAACGCACGTTCGTTGGAGAACTGAAATTCGTTGCTGGACCGGTCGACGTTTTTCACCCGACCGTAGCTGAGCGAGACGCCGCTGCCCAGCAGGTTGTACTCGACCAGCTTGAGGCTGCTCGAATTGGCGCCACCGGTGCGCCCCGCACTGACGCTCAAGTCCAGCGTCCAGGTGTCGCGCGTCTGGACTTCGATGTCGGCGACGCCGTCGTGGTACGCGACGACGCGGATGTGCACGTCGTAGAGGTAACGCGTCTGGCGCAGCACGCGCTCGGTCTCGTCGATCACGCGGGCCGACAGCTTCTCGCCGCGCTTGAACAGCAGCGCACGCTCGATCACGCCGACCCGAGTCTGAATGTGCAAGGCGTTCGCCCAGCGAAACAGCAGCTTGTCTTCCTTGGGGTCGTCGGTATCGAAAATGTCCCGAATCAGAATCCGAATCTCGCCGATCGTCGCGCCCAGCGCCTCGAGTTCGGACAGTGTCGGAATGGGCTGCGGCAGCGCCGGCATCGAAGCCTGAGTGGAGCCTTGCACGGCCTCATGCACGCCCTCATGCACGACCTCTTGCGCCAGCGCCGAGAACGACATGGGCAGCACCGCGGCGAGCAAGACAGTCGCTGCCCGCCGCATCAAACCGACGCGTCGATTGCAGGGAGACGAGGCTGTCATTCGGTTCCTGAGCGCGGTGCTGAGTCCGCGGCGCAGCGATGGCTAGTGTCGCAGCAAGACACGTCGGCTAAACTTGCGCGCCCCGGAGAGGTGGATGAGCGGTTTAAGTCGCACGCCTGGAAAGCGTGTGGGGGCTAATAACCCCCCGCGGGTTCGAATCCCGCCCTCTCCGCCAGTACGGTAAGAGCTACAAGGTGCGCCGCAGCGCCTCGAAGAACAGTATCGACTGCAGGCGCTCGCCCATGCCTTGATCCAAAACAAGCTTGGCCATCGCCGGGGCCACCGGCGCGAGCGGGCGCCCGGTGGACTGGGCGAGGATTTGCACGCCGCAGGCGCGCTCCAGGTAGTACAGGTCGTCATAGGCGTAAGCCATGCTTTCGCCGCACACGACGACGCCGTGATTGCCGAGGAACACGACGTCGGCGCCTTGCATCGCGCGGGCGATGCGTTCGCCCTCCGAGTTGTCCAGCGCCAGGCCGTTGTAGTTCGGATCGATGGCGACGCGCCCGTGAAAGCGCATCGCCGTCTGCGACAGCGTCGTGTCCAGGGCCCGGTCCACCGTCAGCGTCAGCGCGGTGGCGCTGGGCATGTGGGTGTGCAGCACGCACGCCTTGCCGGCGATGCGGTGGATCGCGGCGTGGATGAACATCGCCGTCGGCTCGATTTCGTGGCGCCCGGCGAGTTTGTTGCCGTGCGCGTCGATGAGCACGATGTCGTCGGCGCCGACTTCGCTCCAGAGCAACCCGCGCGGGTTCAGCAGGAAGCGCCCCGAGGCGTCGGGCAATTCGACGCTGAAATGGTTGCACACGCCCTCACTCAGACCGTGGCGGGCGGCGGCGCGCAGCGCCAGCGCCAAGTCGGCGCGCAGGCCTTGCACGGTGGGCGAGGCGAAATCGGCGTCGTGCGGGTTGCGAATTTCCATGAGTGAACTCCTTGCGGTGGCAGGCAGCGCCGGCGCTGCGTCGTCGTTGCGCCGGCGCTGCGCCAGCACCGCGTCGGTCAATCGATCACTGGAACTGCAAGTATCGCCCGTCGGCCGACGGCGCTATGTCGCTGGGTTGAGACCGGGTTCAGCCGCCGCGGCTGGCGGCGCCAACATGTCACGGTACAGCGCCAGGTACTTGGCGGCCGCCTCGTTCCACGAGAAGTCCTGCGCCATGCCGCGTTGCATCAGTTGGCGCCACAGCTCGGGCGACCGGTAGGCGAGCACGGCGCGTTGCAGCGCCACCTCCAGCGCCGCAGGCGTGGCCGCGTCGAAGCTGAAACCCGTCGCAACGTCGTCGCTCAAAGCCCGCGGCGTCGCGTCAACCACCGTATCGGCCAGGCCGCCGACGCGGCGCACGACCGGCACGCTGCCGTAGCGCAGCGCGTAGAGCTGCGTCAGACCGCAGGGTTCGAAGCGTGACGGCACGAGCAAGGCATCGGCGCCCGCAATCACGCGGTGCGCCGTGATTTCGTCGTAGCCGATGCGCACCGCCACCTGGCCCGGGTGCGCCTTCGCCGCAGCGCTGAACGCCGCTTCGAGTGCGGCGTCGCCGCTGCCCTGCAGGCAGAGCTGGGCGCCCAGCCGAATGAGCGTGGGCAAGGCAGCGAGAACCAGGTCCAGGCCTTTTTGGCCGCTGAGCCGGCTCACCACACCAAAAAGCGGCGCGTCGTCCAGCGCCTGCAGGCCGAATTCGGCGCGCAGTGCGGCGCGGCACGCCGCCTTGCCGGACATGTCGAGCGCCGAATAGCGGGACGCCAACGCGGCGTCGGTCTGCGGGTCCCAGAAATCGCTGTCCACGCCGTTCAGGATTCCCGAGACGTCGCCGACCCGGCTGCGCAGCACCCCGTCCAGGCCGCAGCCGAATTCATGGGTTGCGATTTCGGTCGCGTAAGTCGGGCTCACCGTCGTGATGCGCCGCGCGTACTTGAGTCCAGCCTTCATGAACGAGATGCGGCCGTGGTACTCGATGCCGTGTGACGCCCAGATCGCGGAGGGCAGACCGAGCGCGGAAAAGTCGCCCGGCGCGAACAGGCCCTGATACGCCAGGTTGTGCACGGTGAAGACGCTCGGCGCCGACGTTCCGGGGTGCGCTGCCATGTAGGCGCACGTCATCGCCGCGTGCCAGTCGTGGGCGTGCACGATTTGCGGCGTCCACGCCGCGTCGATCTCGCCCGCCGCGAGGTGCGCAGCGACCCAGCCGAGCAGGGCAAAGCGCTGCAGGTTGTCGCCCCACTCCACGCCGTGCTCGTTCTCGTAAGGGCCGCCGCCGCGGCGGTAGAGGTAGGGCGAGTCGATGACGTAGACGGGCACCTGGCTGAACGGCAGCTGACCGCGGCGCACGCTGACGCGCAGCGCGCCGAACGCCGGACCGACCTCGCAGACGGTGCGCTGATGCAGCACCGCGTCGAGAATCGGCGGCAAGCCCGGCAAGAGCAGGCGCACGTCAGCGCCGGCGCTGATCAACGCGCGCGGCAGAGACCCTACGACGTCGGCAAGGCCTCCGGTCTTGACGAGCGGAAAGATTTCGGCCGCGACGTGCAGGACTCTCATGAGGCGCGGGTCAAACGCGCCAGCATGTCGCGCGTCACCAGCGTGATGCCGTTCTCGCTGCGCTCGAAGCGCGCCGCATCGGCTTCGGGGTCTTCGCCGATCACCATGCCGTCGGGAATTTCGCAACCGTGATCGATCACGGTCCGGTGCAGGCGCACGCCGCGCCCGACTTGAACGTCGGGCAACAGCACCGACCAGTTGACGCTCGCGTAGGAATGCACACGCACGCTGGAGAACAGCACGGAGCGGAACACATGGCCGGAAATGATGGACCCGCCCGAAACCATGGACTCCACCGCCATGCCGCGCCGCGCATCGGTGTTGTGCACGAACTTGGCGGGAGGAAGCTGCGGCTGGTAAGTCCAGATCGGCCAGTTCGTGTCGTACAGGTTGAGCAGCGGCACCGTCGCGGTGAGGTCGATGTTGGCGTCCCAGTAGGCGTCTATCGTTCCCACGTCGCGCCAATACGGTTCTTCGTCGGGCTTGGTGCCCACACAACTCAGGGTGAACGGGTGCGCCGACGCGTTGCCGCCGCGCACCAGCTTGGGAATGATGTCTTTGCCGAAGTCATGGCTCGAGTCAGGGTCGGCGATGTCGCGCGCGAGCTCGTCGTACAGGAAGCCCGAGTTGAAGACGTAGATGCCCATGCTCGCCAGCGCCTTGTCGGGTTGCCCGGGCATGGCGGGCGGGTCGGCAGGCTTTTCGACGAAGTCCAGGATCTTCCATTGCTCGTCCACTGCCATCACGCCGAAAGCGCTCGCCTGGGCGCGCGGCACGGCAATGCAGCCGACCGTGCAAGGGCGGCCCTTGGCGACGTGATCGGCGAGCATCAGCGAGTAGTTCATCTTGTAGACATGGTCGCCGGCGAGCACGACGATGTAGTCGGCCTGGTAGCCCTCCAGGATGTCGACGTTCTGGTACACCGCGTCGGCCGTGCCGCGGTACCAATGTTCTTCGTCGGTGCGCTGCTGGGCCGGCAGCAGGTCGATGAACTCATTCATCTCGCCGCGCAAGAACGCCCAGCCGCGCTGCAGATGGCGCAGCAGGCTGTGCGATTTGTACTGGGTGATGACGCCGATGCGGCGGATTCCCGAGTTCAGGCAGTTCGACAGCGCGAAGTCGATGATGCGGAACTTGCCGCCGAAGTAGACCGCGGGCTTGGCGCGCCGGTCGGTCAGGTTCTTCAAGCGGCTGCCGCGGCCGCCGGCGAGCACCAGGGCGACGATGCGCTTGCGCCGGTCGACTCTCAGCGACGGATCTTTGCTGTCCATGGTGTTCCCATCCCGAAGTCTTGGTACCTGCTGCCGACATTTTGGCGCGAAACGGTTGAACGTCGCGCTTGGCCTGGCGCTCACGCCAAGACGGCAATGGCGTGGTTGTACATTGCGGGGCTCGCGAAAGGGCGCGCGCGACGAAATAATCAACGCCCGGTCCAACGATCAGACTGCCCAGCTTCGGAAAAGGAACGCCCGGTGAGCCCTGTATCCCCATCGACCCCGATCGCCGCGGCGATCGACGAGCACCTGCTGCAGACCGTCGGCGCGAACCCCGCGCAGGCGACCTCCACCGAAATCATGCAGGCGGTGTCGCAAGTGGCGCGCGAGCAGTTGTCCAGACGCTGGGTCGCGACGCAAACCCTGGAGCGCAACGCCAAGGCGCGCCGCGTCTACTACCTGTCCATGGAATTTCTCATGGGCCGCACGCTGGGCAACGCGCTCGGCGCGCTCGACCTGAACGAGGCCGCAGCGTTAGGTGTGGCCGCCCACGCGAAACGCCTGGAAGACGTTGCCGATTCGGAGCCCGACGCGGCTTTGGGCAATGGCGGCCTGGGGCGCCTGGCGGCGTGTTTCCTCGATTCGATGGCCACGCTCGGACTGCCCTCCTTCGGCTACGGCATCCGCTACGAGTACGGCATGTTCGCGCAAGAAATCCAGAACGGCTGCCAGGTCGAGTACCCCGACCCCTGGCTGGAAAACGGCACGGCCTGGGAATTTCCACGCAGTGGCCTGACCTACCCGGTGCGCTTTGGAGGCTGGGTCGAGCACAGCGCCGGCAAAGCGGTTTGGCGCGCCGCCGGTGAAGTCGCGGCGAAGGCGTGCGACATGGTGATTCCCGGCCACGGCACGGCAAAGGTCAGCACCTTGCGGCTGTGGAAAGCGCAGGCGCCTGCGCACATCGACTTGCACGCGTTCAACACGGGCGACTACGCGCGCGCCGCCGGAATCAAGAACGAATACGAAAACATCTCCTGGGTGCTCTACCCGAACGACAGCACGCCCGCCGGGCGCGAGCTGCGCCTGCGCCAGGAGTATTTTTTCGTCGCCGCGTCGCTGCAGGACATCGTCTCGCGCCATCTCGAAGAGCACGCGTCGCTGGCAAACCTCGCCGACAAGGTCGCGATCCACCTGAACGACACGCACCCTGCCATCGGCGTCGCCGAACTGATGCGCTTGCTCTGCGACGAACACGGCCTCGCGTGGGAGCCGGCGTGGGCGATGTGCCAGCGCATCTTCTCGTACACGAATCACACGCTGATGCCCGAGGCGCTCGAGACCTGGCCGGTGGGGCTGATCCAGCACGTCTTGCCGCGCCATCTCGAGATCATTTTCCGCATCAACCAGGAGATGCTCGACTACGCCGCCGCGCAGTGCCCTGGCGACCTGGGCCTGCTGTCGCGGATTTCATTGATCGACGAGAACGGCGAGCGGCGCGTGCGCATGGCGCATTTGTCGGTGGTGGGCAGCCACAAGGTGAACGGCGTCTCGGCGCTGCACTCCGAGCTGCTCGTGAAAACAATATTTTCCGACTTCGCAAGCCTGTGGCCGGAGCGCTTCGTCAACATGACGAATGGCGTCACGCCGCGGCGCTGGCTGGCGCAAGCCAATCCAGGGCTGGCCGGCTTGTTGGACCGCACCCTGGGCAAGGCGTGGCGGCTCGACCTCGACCAGCTCAAGCGCTTGAAGGAAAACCAGGGCAGCGGCGACTTTCGCGACGAGTTCCTGCGCATCAAGCGCGCCAACAAACTGCGCCTGGCCGAGCATGTGAAGCGCACCACCGGGGTGCTGCTCGACCCGCAAAGCCTGTTCGACGTGCAGGTCAAGCGCATCCATGAGTACAAGCGCCAGTTGCTCAACGTGCTGCACGTCGTGACGCGCTACCAGGCGATCCTGGCGAACCCGAACGCGCCGTGGGTGGCGCGCAGCATCGTTTTCGCCGGCAAGGCGGCGTCGAGCTATCACATGGCCAAGACCATCATCCGGCTGATCCACGACGTCGGCCAGGTCGTGAACAACGACGCCCGCATCGCCGGGCGCCTGAAGGTCGCGTTCATTCCGAACTACGGCGTTTCGGTGGCCGAAGTCATCATGCCCGGCGCGGACCTGTCGGAGCAAATCTCGACGGCGGGCACCGAGGCCTCAGGCACCGGCAACATGAAACTCGCGCTGAACGGCGCGCTCACCATCGGCACCGACGACGGCGCGAACATCGAGATTCGGCAGAACGTGGGCGACGAGAACATTTTCATCTTCGGCCTGCGCACTCCCGAAGTCGCCGCGCTGCGCAGGAGCGGCTACCAGCCGATGCGTCTGTACGAGAACAACGCCACGCTGAAGGCCGTGCTCGACGCGATCGGCAGCGGCGCTTTCAGCGCGGACGAGCCCACGCGCTACCGGGGTCTCGTCGACTCGCTGCTGTGGGGCGGCGACCACTACCTGCTGCTCGCCGACTACGACGCCTATGTGCACACGCAAAACCGCGTCGACGAGCTGTTCCGCACGCCGGCACAGTGGGCGTCGCGCGCGATCGCCAACGTCGCCGGGATGGGCAGCTTCTCGTCGGACCGCACGATTCGCGACTACGCGAAGCTGATCTGGAACGTCGAGCCGCTCGGCCGCTGACGCTGGCCCGGCCTGAACAGGCGTGAGCAAACCCGGCGCGCTCACCCAAGGCAGGCCCTGGCCGCTGGGTGCGACTTGCGACGCCCACGGCGTCAATTTCGCGGTCGTCTCGGCGCACGCGCGCGCCATCGACCTGTGCCTGTTCGACGCCGAAGCGAAGACCGAGATTTCGCGAACGCCCCTGCCCGGCCGCAGCCATGATGTCTGGCACGGGCACCTCGAGGGCGCCGCCCCCGGTTTGATCTACGGACTGCGCGCGCACGGGCCGTGGCGCCCGGAACGCGGCCAACGCTTCAATCCGCACAAGCTGCTGCTCGACCCCTACGCGCGCGAGATCGTCGGCCAATTCGAGTGGCGCGAAGAACACTTCGGCGCCGACCCTCACCACGCACACCACGCCGATCCGCGCGACAACGCCGCGTTCGCGCTGAAGGCACGGGTCAGCGCCGCCGACGCCTTCGACTGGGGCGACGACGCGCACCCGCACACGCCGCTGGCCGACACGGTGCTCTACGAACTTCACGTCAAGGGTTTCAGCCAATTGCACACGGGCATTCCCGAGGCCCTGCGCGGAAGCTACGCGGGCCTGGCCAGCGACGCGGCAATCGCGCACCTGAAGCGCCTGGGAATCACGACGGTGAACTTGCTGCCGGTGCAGATGCACCTGGACGAGCAGCGTTTGATCCGCCTGGGCCTGTCCAACTACTGGGGCTACAACACGATCGGCTTTTTTTGCGTCGAGCCGCGCCTGGCCAGCGGCGCCATGGGCCTGAGCCCGCGCGACGAGTTCCGCGCGATGGTCAAACGCCTGCACCAAGCAGGCATCGAAGTGATCCTCGACGTCGTCTACAACCACACGGCGGAAAGCGATGAACTCGGCCCGACCTTGAGCTTTCGTGGCCTGGACAATGCGCTTTACTACCGTCTGCAAAGCCAGCACCGCTCGCATTACGAGAACCACACCGGCTGCGGCAATACGCTGGACCTGCGCCAGCCGCGCGTGCTCCAGCTCGTCATGGACAGCCTGCGCTACTGGGCCGGCGAGATGCACGTCGACGGCTTTCGCTTCGACCTCGCGACGGTGCTGGGCCGCGGCGACCACGGTTTTGACAAACGCGCGCACTTCTTCGCCGCGGTCGCGCAAGACCCGCTGCTGTCAACCCTGAAGATGATCGCCGAGCCGTGGGACATCGGCCCCGGGGGCTACCAGCTGGGCCATTTCCCGCCCGGCTGGCTCGAGTGGAACGACCGCTTTCGCGACACGATGCGCAGCTTCTGGGTCGAGCACGGCAGCCAGCGAGGCGAGTTCGCCCAGCGCCTGTGTGCGTCGGCCGGCACTTTTCAGCCGCAGGGCCGCGCACCGGCCGAGACGGTGAACTACGTCGTCTCGCACGACGGCTTCACGCTGCTCGACCTGGTGAGCTACAGCCAGAAGCACAACCTGGCGAACGCCGAGAACAACCGCGACGGCCACGACCAGAACCACAATCACAACTGCGGCGCCGAGGGAACCAGCGACGACCCTCAGGTCAACGCCTTGCGCGGCCGCCTGCAACGCGCGCTGCTCGCAACCGGCCTGCTCGCGCAAGGCACGCCGATGCTCGCCGCGGGCGACGAGTTCGGCCACACCCAGCGCGGCAACAACAACCCGTATTGCCAGGACAACCCGATCACCTGGATCGACTGGACCCGGATGGACGCCGACCTGCTGGCTTTCACCGAGCGCGTCCTCGCGCTGCGGCGCCAGGGTTTGCCGTTCGCGAACCGCTGGTACGACGGCCTGGGCGACGCCGCCGGCCAGCACGACCTGAGCTGGCAGCGCGCCGACGGCCAGCCACTGCACGGCGACGAATGGCGCCAGCCGGGCGAGCAGGCCCTGGCCTGCCTGATCGGCAAGCCCGGGCGTTTGCCTGTGCCTGCGCTGTGGCTCATCAACGGCGCCGCGACCGAAACGCAGTTCGTCCTGCCGCCGGGCGAGTGGCAAGCGCTGCTCGACACCGCGCAGCCGCGCGGCGTGCCCGGGCAGCACGCCAGCGGCGACACTCGCGTCGTCGTCGCCGAGCGCAGCCTGCTGATCCTGGCGGCGCCGGGCCACACGCTGCAAAACCTCGACGGGAAGACCCCATGACTTACTGCATCGGCATCAAACTCGACGCCGGCCTCGTGTTCCTCTCCGACTCGCGAACCAACGCCGGGCTGGACCAGTTCAGCACCTTTCGCAAGATGATGGTCTACGAGGCCGCGGGCGACAGGTTGATGGTGATGCTGTCGTCGGGCAACCTGTCGATCTCGCAGTCGGTTCGCGAAATCCTGCAGGTCGAAAAAATCGACAACGGCGACGCCGAGCCTCTGACGATCTGGAACGCGCCCAGCATGTTCGACGCTGCCCGCGTGCTGGGCAGCGCGATGCGCCGCGTCTACGATCAGGACGGCCCGTCGCTCAAACAGTCGGGCGTGGACTTCAATGCGACGATGATTTTCGGCGGCCAGATCCGCGGCGAGGCGATGCGCCTGTTCCTCGTCTACTCGGCGGGCAACTTCATCGAGGCGACGCGCGAAACCTGCTACTTCCAGATCGGCGAATCGAAGTACGGCAAGCCGGTGCTCGACCGCATGCTGACTCCCGCGACGCCTCTGGACGAAGCCGCGAAATGCGCGCTCGTCTCGATGGACTCGACGCTGAAGTCCAACCTGTCGGTGGGCCTGCCGCTGGACCTGCTGGTCTACGAGCGCGAAGCGTTCCAGACCCAGCGCATCGTCTGCATCGACGATCAGAACCCCTATTTCCACATGATTCGCAGCACCTGGGGCCAGAAGCTGCGGCAGGTGTTCGAGTCGATCGAAGACCCGCGCTGGGACGCCGGCCAGACCGCGCACCCGCTGCGCAGCGCGTCACCGCGCTTCGAGCCGATGCGCAAGATCACCCACCCCGGCGAGAAGATCGTGTAAACCCGCAGACGCGCCAAACGTCTGCCCCAATTGGGTGACGATTGGTCTGGAAGTTGCTATCGTCATTGCCAAGGATGAACCACCCATGAGCCCCGGTTTTGACGAGATGCACGCCAGCGCCGACGCGGTGCGCGAGCATTACCTCGGCTACCGGCGCTGGCTCGCCGACCAGCCGGGAGACGTGATCCGCGCGCGGCGCGAGGAAGCCGAAGTCATCTTCCGGCGCGTGGGCATCACGTTCGCTGTGTACGGCGCGAAAGACGAAGACGGCTCGGGCACGGAACGGCTGATCCCCTTCGACCTCATTCCGCGCGTGATCCCGGCGCGCGAATGGGCCGAACTGGAAGCCGGCCTGCGCCAGCGCGTGAGCGCACTGAACCGGTTCATCCACGACGTTTACCACGGCCAGGAAATCCTCAAGGCGGGCATCGTTCCGCCCGAACAGGTGCTGCACAACGCCCAGTTCCGCCCTGAAATGATGCACGTCGACGTTCCCGGCGGCGTGTATTCGCACATCGCCGGCATCGACATCGTGCGCGCCGCCAACCCCGACGGCAGCGGCAGCTACTGCGTGCTCGAAGACAACCTGCGCGTTCCCAGCGGCGTCAGCTACATGCTGGAAAACCGCAAGATGATGATGCGGCTGTTCCCCGAGTTGTTCAGCCTGCACCGCGTCGAGCCGGTCGCGCACTACCCCGACCTGCTGCTGGAAACCCTGCGCGCGGTCGCGCCCATCGCGGCCAGTGACCCCAGCGTCGTCGTGCTGACCCCCGGCATGTACAACAGCGCGTACTTCGAGCATGCTTTTCTCGCCCAGCAAATGGGCGTGGAGCTGGTCGAAGGCCAAGACCTGTTCGTCAAGGACGGCTTCGTCTACATGCGCACGACGCGCGGGCCGCGGCGCGTCGACGTGATCTACCGGCGCGTCGACGACGACTTCCTCGACCCGCAGGCGTTTCGCCCGGACTCGACGCTCGGCTGCGCCGGCCTGCTGGCGGCCTACCGCGCCGGCAACGTGACGCTGGCCAACGCCATCGGCACCGGTGTCGCCGACGACAAGTCGATTTACCCCTATGTGCCGAAGATGGTCGAGTTCTACCTCGGTGAAAAGCCGATCCTCGCGAACGTGCCGACCTATCTGTGCCGTGCCCCGGACGACCTGGCCTACGTGCTGGATCATCTGGGCGAACTCGTGGTGAAGGAAGTGCACGGCGCGGGCGGCTACGGCATGCTCGTCGGCCCGGCGGCGAGCAAGGCTGAGATTGCGGACTTCAGGGCGGCGCTGCTCGCCAACCCGAGCAACTACATCGCCCAGCCGACGCTCAGCCTGTCGACCTGCCCGACCTTCGTCGAGAGCGGAATCGCGCCGCGCCACATCGACCTGCGGCCCTTCGTGTTGTCGGGCAAGACGGTGCAGATGGTCAGCGGCGGCCTGACGCGTGTCGCACTCAAGCAAGGCTCGCTCGTCGTCAATTCCTCGCAGGGCGGGGGCACTAAGGACACTTGGGTGCTCGAGGCCTGACCGGAAGCCCCGCATCATGCTTTCCCGAACCGCCGATCACTTGTACTGGATGGCGCGCTACATGGAGCGCGCGGAGAACACCGCGCGAATGCTCGACGTGAACTACCAGACGTCGTTGCTGCCGCAGTCGGCGGATGCGGCGTTGAACGGCTGGAAAGGGCTGCTCAGCATCAGCGAATTGAGCGGCGACTTCGCCAGCCGCCACGGCGAGGTGACTCCGCGCAACGTGATGGCCTACATGGTCGGCGACGAAGCGAACCCGTCGAGCATCCGCAACTGCCTGCACGCAGCGCGCGAGAACGCGCGCGCGGTGCGCGGCACGCTCACCACCGAAGTGTGGGAAACGCAGAACCAGACCTGGCTCGAGTTTCAGCGCATGCTTTCCAAGCCGGTGGTCGAGCGCGACCCGTCCTCCGTCTTCGAGTGGGTCAAGTTCCGCTCGCACCTGTCGCGCGGCGTCGCGGTGGGCACGATGCTGCAAGACGAATCGTTCCACTTCCTGCGCCTTGGCAGCTTTCTGGAACGCGCCGACAACACCGCGCGGCTGCTCGACGTGAAATTCCACGCCGTGCCGAGCGAATATTTCGGCGCGCCGCAGGAGTCGCAGTCGCAGTCGCAGTCGCAGTCGCAGTCGCAGTCGCAGTCGCAGTCGCAGTCGCAGTCGCAGTCGCAAGCCTCCGCCAGCACCCGCGACGTCGAGTACGACTTCTACCACTGGGCGGCGATTTTGCGGTCGGTGTCCGGCTTCGAGGTCTACCGCAAGGCCTACCGCAACGTGATCCGGCCCGACAAAGTGGCCGAACTGCTGATCCTGCGTGCCGACATGCCGCGGTCGCTCGCCGCGTGCATGAACGAGGTGGTGGCGAACCTCTCGTTCGTCACCAACGAGCAGTCCGGCGAAACGCTGCGCCGCGCCGGGCGCCTGCGCGCGGATCTGCAGTACGTGCGCATCGACGAAATCCTCGCGACCGGCTTGCACGCCTACCTGACGCAGTTTCTGGAACGCGTGGGAACGCTGGGCGTGGGCATCAGCCGCGATTTCCTGGTGCCGGTCACTGCCTGATCACGCTCAAAGTACCCCATGTCGATCCATGTCGCGCTGAACCACGTCACCTCGTACCGCTACGACCGGTCCATCCACCTCGGCCCGCAGGTCGTGCGTTTGCGCCCCGCCCCGCATTCGCGAACGCGCATCCTGAGTTATTCGATGCGCGTGCAGCCGGGCAAACACTTCGTCAACTGGCAGCAAGACCCGCAGTCGAACTATCTGGCGCGGCTGGTGTTTCCCGAGCCCACGACCACATTGCGCATCGAGGTCGACCTGGTCGCCGAGATGGCGGTGCAGAACCCGTTCGACTTTTTCCTCGAGCCTTACGCCGAACAATTCCCTTTCGACTACGACGCAGCGCTCGCGCACGAACTCGCGCCGTTTCGGCTGTCGGGCGCGGCGACCCCGCGTTTGACCGCCTTCGTGGCAGGGGTGCCGCTGGCCAAGCAGCGCACGATCGACTTCCTGGTGGCGCTGAACCAGCGTGTGCAGCACGAGGTCGGCTATGTGATCCGCATGGAGCCCGGCGTGCAGACGCCCGAGGAAACCTTGCAGAAGGCCAAGGGCTCGTGCCGCGACAGCGGCTGGCTGCTGGTGCAGGTGCTGCGCCAGCTGGGTCTGGCGGCGCGTTTCGTCTCGGGTTACCTGATCCAGTTGAAGAGCGACGTCAAGTCGCTCGACGGCCCGAGCGGCACCGAAGTCGATTTCACCGACCTGCACGCCTGGTGTGAGGTCTACCTGCCCGGCGCCGGCTGGGTGGGTCTGGACCCGACCTCGGGGTTGTTTGCCGGCGAAGGCCACATTCCGCTCGCGTGTTCGCCCGACCCGTCGTCGGCCGCGCCGGTGGAAGGAAGCCTCGACGACTGCGAGACCGAGTTCGAGCACCGCATGAGCGTGACCCGCGTCTGGGAAGCGCCGCGCGTCACGCTGCCCTACAGCGACGTTCAATGGGAGCGCATCCAGCGCTTGGGCGAGCAGGTCGACGCCGACCTGCAACGCCACGACGTGCGCCTCACGCAAGGCGGCGAGCCGACCTTTGTCTCGGTCGACGACCGCGACGGCGCCGAATGGAACACCGAGGCGGTGGGCCCGAACAAGCGTTTTCTCAGCGCTGCACTGATGGACAAGCTGCGCCTGAAGTACGGTGAAGGCGGTCTGCTGCACTGCGGCCAGGGCAAGTGGTACCCGGGGGAGCAGTTGCCGCGCTGGTCGCTGAATCTGTTCTGGCGCAAGGACGGCGTTCCCGTCTGGACCCACCCCGAGCTCTTTGCCGACGAGAAGGCCGACCACGCCGTGTCGCAGGCGCGCGCGCAGGAATTCCTGGCGGGTGTCGCAAGCCGCTTGAGCCTGGACCCGAAACACGTGTTCCCGGCCTATGAGGACACCTGGTACTACCTGTGGCGCGAGCGCAAGCTGCCGAGCAACGTGGACCCGTTCGACGCGCGCCTGGCGGACCCGCTGGAGCGCGAGCGCCTGCGCAAGGTGTTCAGCCAAGGGCTCGATGCCGTCGCAGGTCACGTGCTGCCGCTGGCGCGCGATGACGTGGCTGCGCGCTGGAACAGCGGCTCCTGGTTCTTGCGCGGCGATCGCTGCTACCTGATCCCGGGCGATTCGGCGCTCGGCTACCGGCTGCCGCTGGATTCGCAGCCCTGGGCCGCCAAGGGCGACATGCCCTGGCTGATTCCGCCCGACCCGATGCAGAGCGTCGTGCCGCTGCCGCCGTACCCGCGCTTGCGTTTCGCGGCGGCGGCCGCGCGCGCTGCGGCCGCGGCGCGGCTCGCGCCGCCGGCTCAGGCCGACGTGGCGCCACTCCCCTTCACCTCGGCGGCCGGTATCGCGCGCACCGCGCTGTGCGCCGAGCCGCGGCAGGGCCGGCTCTACGTCTTCATGCCGCCGACCTCAGTCCTCGAAGACTATCTGGACATCGTCGCCGCGATCGAAGCCACCGCCCTGGCAATGCACTTGCCCGTCGTACTCGAAGGCTACGAGCCGCCGCGCGACCCGCGCCTGACCACTCTGCGCGTCACACCCGACCCGGGCGTGATCGAAGTCAACATCCACCCCGCGCACAGCTGGGCCGAACTGGTGGACCAGACCACGCACCTGTACCAGGCCGCGCACGAGACGCGCTTGTCAACCGAGAAGTTCATGCTCGATGGGCGCCACACCGGCACCGGCGGAGGCAACCACTTCGTGCTCGGCGGCGCGACGCCGGCCGACTCGCCGTTTCTGCGCCGCCCCGACCTGCTGGCAAGCATGATCGGCTATTGGCACAACCACCCCGCGCTGAGCTATGTGTTCTCGGGCCTGTTCGTCGGGCCGACGAGCCAGGCGCCACGAATCGACGAAGCGCGCAACGATTCGGTGTACGAGATCGAGATCGCCTTCGCCGAGCTGCAACGTGTCAGCGCACTCGGGCCGACAGCGCCGTGGCTGATCGACCGGCTGCTGCGCAATCTGCTGATCGACTCCACCGGCAACACGCATCGCGCCGAGTTCTGCATCGACAAGATGTACTCGCCCGACGGACCCACCGGGCGCCTGGGGCTGCTGGAAATGCGCGCGTTCGAAATGCCGCCGCACGCGCGCATGAGTCTGACGCAACAGTTGCTGATGCGCTGCCTCGTCAGCCGCTTCTGGCAGCAGCCGTACCGGCCGGCACGCCTGAAGCGCTGGGGCACCGAGCTGCACGACCGCTTCATGCTGCCGCACTTTCTGTGGCAAGACCTCTGCGACGTGACGCAAGAGCTGGCGCAGTTCGGCTACCCCACCCAAGCCGACTGGTTCGCGCCGCACCTCGAATTCCGCTTTCCGCTGCTGGGTGAGTTCAATGCGCGCGGCGTCGAGGTCGAACTGCGCACCGCCCTGGAGCCCTGGCACGTGTTGGGTGAAGAAGGCGCTGCGGGCGGCACGGCGCGCTTTGTCGATTCCTCCGTCGAGCGCGTGCAGGTCAAGGTCACCGGTTTGATCGACGAACGCCACACGCTCACCTGCAACGGCAGGCGCGTGCCGCTGCAATCGACCGGACGTGTCGGCGAATATGTGGGCGCGGTGCGCTATCGCGCCTGGAACCCACCGTCCGCCCTGCACCCGACCATTCCTGTACAAGCACCCCTCGTGTTCGACCTGCTCGACACCTGGATGAGCCGCTCAATGGGCGGCTGCCAGTACCACGTTGCGCACCCCGGAGGGCTGAGCCACGAGGCATTCCCGGTGAACGCTGCCGAGGCCGAAACGCGGCGCCTGGCGCGCTTCTTTCGCATCGGCCACACGCCCGGCACGATGCAGGTGCCGGCAGAAGAGCGCAACCCGAACTTCCCGTTCACGCTTGACCTGCGCCGCGCGCCTGGCGCTTCATGATTCCAGGCGCGAGCTTCGGCGCGCATTCGCTTCTCGGCGCCCGCTGGCGCCCGGGCCTGCCGCCTGCCGTGCATTGCCGGCCTGCTAGGCTTGCGGCCGTGACCCGCCTTTGCCTGCCATGCCCCTGCTGAAAAAGTTGCTCTCGGGATACGCTGCCCTCGCCGGCCGCTACGACGAGCTGCTCGCGGCGCCCGGCCAGCCACGCCCCCACTGGGACGCCTTCATCCGCGCGATGGCGCAGCGCAACGTTCCCGAAATCGGCGACACGCTGGCCATGATGGAGCGCGAGATCCGCGACCATGGCATCACCTACAACGTCTACGCCGATCCGAAAGGCAGCGACCGGCTCTGGGAGGTGGATCCGCTGCCGCTGCTGCTGTCGCAAACCGAATGGCAAGCCATCGAAGCCGGCGTCGCGCAGCGCGCCGAGCTGCTGAACCAGGTGCTCGCCGATGTCTACGGCAAGCAGGAGCTGCTGCGCTCGGGCGACGTGCCGCCGGCGGTGATCTTCGGCCACAGCGGCTTCCTGCACGCCGCGCAAGGCATACGGCCGAGCGGCGGCGTGCACCTGTTCCACTACGCCGCGGACCTGGCGCGCGCTCCCGACGGCAGTTGGTGGGTCGTCAGCGACCGCACCCAAGCCCCATCCGGCGCCGGTTATGCGCTGGAAAACCGCCTCGTCGTTTCGCGCGTCTTCCCGCAACTGTTCAGCGAATTGAACGTGCAGCACCTGGCCGGATTCTTCGCCGCGCTGCGCGACTCGATCCTGCGCCTCGCGCCACGCGGCGACGGCACGCCGCTCGTCGTGTTGCTGACGCCCGGGCCCTACAACGAAACCTATTTCGAGCACACCCTGCTCGCGCGCTACCTCGGTTTCACGCTCGTCGAGGGGCATGACCTGACGGTGCGCGACGGCCGCGTCTGGATGAAAACCGTCGACGGCCTGAAGCGCGTGCACGCGATCCTGCGGCGCCAGGACGACGACTATTGCGACCCGCTCGAGCTGCGCTCCGACTCGGCCCTGGGCATCCCCGGCCTGACCGATTGCGCGCGGCGCGGCACCGTGTTCCTCGCCAACGCGCTCGGCGCCGGCGTGCTGGAATCGGGCGCGCTGCTCGGCTACCTGCCGGGCTTGAGCGAAAAACTGCTCGGCCAGGAGCTGCTGCTGCCGTCGGTGGCGACCTGGTGGCTCGGCGAAGCCGCGGCGCTGGAAGACGCGTGGGAGCAGATCGACCACATTCTGATCAAGCCGCTCGAGCGTTCGCCGCAGGAGCCCGCCGTGTTCGGGCACATGCTGAGTCCCGCGCAGAAAGAGGCACTGCGCGAACGCGTCGCCAAACGCCCGCAGCGCTACGTCGCGCAAGAGGCGGTGCACGTCTCGCAAGCGCCGGTGCTCGAAGGCGAGGCGCAGCCGCGTCTGGTGTCGCGCACCGTCGGCTTGCGCGTGTTCGCGGTCGCCACCGCGCGCGGCTACCAGGTCATGCCCGGCGGGCTGACGCGCGTCGCTGCGGAAGGCAACTCGTACTCGATCACGATGCAGCGCGGTGGCCGCTCCAAGGACACCTGGGTGCTCTCCGACGCACCGGTGAACGACTCGCTTTCGCTGCTCGGCAGGACGATCACGCCCGACGATCTGGGCAAGGCGCGCGCGAACCTGCCGTCGCGCATTGCCGAGAACCTGTTCTGGTTCGGCCGCTATGGCGAACGCGTCGACGCCAGCGCGCGGCTGCTGCGCGTCGCGATTTCGCGCTCGCTGGGCCGCGACGACGCGCCCGGCGGCTTCGAGTCCGGCGCCGCGCTGCCGGTGCTGCAACTCGCCGGCCTGCAAGGTTTGCTCTGCGACCCCGATCCGCCCACAGCCGGCGCGGCGCCAGCGCTTTCCCCGCCCACGCTGGCGGAGGTGCTGCGCTACACCACTCACCCCTCGGGGACGCTGGGGTCCCAGGTGCAGCAGCTGGCGCGCATCGCCTTCGCGCTGCGCGACCGCTTGTCGCTCGACCACTGGCGCACGTTGAACCGCCTGCAAGCCGATGCGCTGTTCGCCGGCGCCGATGGCCCCGCGCCTCAACCGGGCGCGGTGCTCGCCGGGCTGGACCGGATCGTGATCGCGACGACCACGCTGTCGGGCTTTGTGCTCGACGGCATGACGCGCGGCGTGGGCTGGCGCTTTCTGTCGCTCGGCAGGCGTATCGAGCGCCTGTCGCACCTGTGCACCGCCCTGCTCGTCGCCACCGACGCCGGCCGTGCGCACGGCCTGGACTGGCTGCTCGAACTCGCCGACTCGACGCTCACCTACCGCTCGCGCTACATCGCCGCGCCCGAGTGGCTGGCGGTGCTCGACCTGCTGGTGCGCGACGCCACGAATCCGCGCTCGGTGGCGTTCCAGGTGAAGGGTCTCAGCGAATACGTCGCCAAGCTCGAAGCGAGCAACGGCCGCTTCGCAAGCGACATCCTGGCGCCGGTACAGGCGGGCCTCGCCGCTTTGAGCCCGGCGGACCTGAGCCCGGACAGCGCAGCGCTGGCGAGTCTGATCGAACAGGCGCGGCACGCCGGACGCCTGGTGTCCGAGGAACTGGCACTGCACTTCTTTTCGCACACGCCGTCGCGCAGCGTGCTGTCGCTGGTGGCATGAGTCCGGACATGCTTCAGGCTACCGCCGTGCCGACGGCGCACTACCACGTCGAACACGAGACAGACTACGACTACGCCGCGCCCGTCGCGCAGTCCTGGCAACTCGCGCGCCTGACGCCGCGCACCCTGGCGTGGCAGAAGCTCATCGCTCACGCGTTGCAGATCGAGCCGCCGGTGGACGAACGCCACGAGACCCCCGACGCCTTCGGCAACACCAACGTGCACTTCGCGCTGCACCACGCACACCGCATGCTGAAAGTGCGCATGACGTGCAACGTCGAGGTCGAGGCGCGCGCTGCCGTTCCCGGCGCGCTCGGCCGCAACTGGGAAGCGGTGCGCGACGCCGTGCTCGCCGACGCCGCGCACGAGCACCTGGACGCCGCGCGCATGTGCGAGCCGACGCGCCTGCTGCCCCTGTCCGCCGCGGCGCGCGCCTACGCCGAGCAGCACTTGACGCCGGGGCGCGACTGGCTGCACGGCGTGCTCGCGCTGATGCACGCGATCCACGCCGACTTCGAGTTCAAGCCGGGCGCGACGACCGTCAGCACCTCGGTCGACGAAGTCCTGGCGCAGCGCAGCGGCGTGTGCCAGGACTTCGCGCATCTGATGCTCGCGGCGCTGCGCGGAGTCGGCTTGCCGGCGCGCTATGTCTCGGGTTACCTGCTGACCGATCCACCGCCGGGACAGCCGCGCCTGGCCGGCGTGGACGCGACACACGCCTGGGTCGCTGCGTATGCGCCGGGTGTGGGCTGGGTTGAATTCGATCCCACCAACAACCAGCTCGCCGACCTGCGCTACATCATCCTCGCCTGGGGTTGTGACTTCGGCGATGTGGTGCCGTTGCGCGGCGTGATCCTCGGTGGCGGCGAGCAGCAGATGGAAGTGCGCGTCAGCGTGACGCCGGTGTAGCCGCGCATTTGCCGCGCGCAAAGAAAAGGGCGCCTCGCGGCGCCCCGTTCTTCACTGAGGCGGTCACCGAATCGGCGACCCTGTCGTTGAACCGATCAGCGCACGACCGCGATTTGCTCGCGCTTTTCGGCCTTGTACGTGTACAGCGTCAGCGCGCCGTTCTTCACGTCGCCCTTGGCGTCGAACGAGATCGTTCCGGTCACGCCCTTGAAGCCTTCGGTCTTGGCCAGCACCGGCAGGTACTTCGCAGGCTCGGCGGAACCGGCCTTGACCATCGCGGCAATCATCACGTTGACCGCGTCGTACACGTACGGTGCATAGACTTGCACGTCGGCGTTGTACTTGGCCTTGAAACGCTTGTAGAAGTCGTCCATGCCGGCCTTGCCCGAGCCTTCGACGCCACCTGCTTCGGCGCACACCACTTGTCCGTCGGCCATCGAACCGGCAGCCAGCTTGGGCAGCTCGCCCGAGCAGATACCGTCGCCGCCCATGAACTTGGCGGTGATGCCGAGTTGCTTCATCTGGCGCAGCATCGGGCCGGCCACGGCGTCCATGCCGCCGAAGAACACCACGTCGGGCTTCTTCGATTTGATCTGGGTCAGGATGGCCGTGAAGTCGGTTGCCTTGTCGGTCGTGAACTGGGTGTCGGCGATCGCGCCGCCCGAAGCCTTGACGGCCTTGGCGAACTCTTCGGCAACGCCCTGGCCGTAGGCCGTGCGGTCGTCGACCACGGCAATTGACTTGCCCTTCAGTTCCTTCACGGCGTAGCGGCCGAGCGTGCCGCCCAGGTGCACGTCGTCAGCGACGACGCGGAACGTCGTCTTGTAGCCGTTGCGCGTGAACTTGGGGTTCGTGGCGGAGGGCGAAATCTGCGGAATGCCGGCGTCGCTGTAAATCTTGGAAGCCGGAATCGAGGTGCCCGAGTTCAGGTGGCCGATCACGCCGTTGACCTTGGAGTCGACCAGCTTTTGTGCCACCGCCGTGCCTTGCTTCGGGTCGGCGGCGTCGTCTTCAGCAAGCAGTTCGAACTTGACCTTCTTGCCGCCGATCGTCGTGCCCTTCGCGTTGGCTTCTTCGATCGCCATGCGCGCGCCGTTTTCATTGTCCTTGCCCAGGTGGGCGATGCCGCCGCTGGTGGGGCCGACGTGGCCGATCTTGACGACCATGTCTTGCGCCGAGGCGCTGCCCACGGCAAACAGCACGGCTGCGGCCGCAACGATCGCGTTGAATTTCACTTGCATTCAGTTTCTCCTGTTGGAACCCAGCGTTGTGAGCCGGGTAGTTGGGTCTGGAAAGGCCGAGACGATACCGCAAAAATCGCCGCGACTCCATTGGGACTTTCTCATCCCGACCGGAACACCCGAGCCGCCGCTTGCGTTCACCCTGAACGCGGCAGCTCGTCGGTGGGATGACGTGCCAGTTCCTGCGTCACCGCCTGCTCGATGATTTGCTGCAGCGTCGCGCTCAGGCGCTCGCGGGTTTCGCGGATCGCCGTCTCGGCAGCCTGCTGCAGCAGCGGTGCGAGCACATTGCGCAGCTGCGCCTCGAGCACGCCGTCGAGTTCACGCATGACCTCGGCCAGGACGCGCTCGCGGGCAGAGGGCGGATCGCCCGGCGGCGGCGCGTCTTCGACGCTGGCGAGCAGCGCCGAGATCGACGGAACGCTCGACTTGCCGAACGGCAGCGTGTCGGCGACCACCGCGCCGGCAAATGAACTGAAGTCGATGTCGGGCAGGCCGCCCGGCACGTCGAGCAGCAGGTCGACACCCGTCGGCGGCGCAATCACCTCGGTGAGGGTGGGCACGCGCCGGCCCGCGGGGTCGCGCCGCCAGCTCAATCCGTCACCTCATGGCGCGTGATCGCATAACCGCGGCTCGCATAGTGCTTCCAGCGCTCGCGCGCGTCGGCACGCTCGGCCTCCCCGGTGGTGACGACCTCGATGATGCGCTCGAAGCTCTCGAACCCGGCGGGAATCTGCGGACCCAGATTGAGCAGCACGTCCCGGTCCGGCGCGTCGGCGGCGCGCTCGAGCAGCCAGATCGGCGTCGCGCGCAGGCGCGGCGCAGGCGCGGCGCCTGCGCCTAAGCGCACGTGCGGGCAGAACTCGAGGGGGTCGAAGGTCCAGAGCGCCCGGTCCAGGTCGGCGAGCAGCGGCGTCGGCGCGACGACGGCGACCTTCGCGCCCTTGCGCGTCGCCTTGCGCAACAGGCGGCACGCGTAGTGCAGGCTGTCGGCCACGTTGAAATGGAAACTTACCTCGGTCATGCGCTGGAGCCGGAGCGGCAACCCGGCGATCAGCCCGCGCGCCCGAGCACGAAATGCGTGAGCAAGGGCACCGGGCGGCCCGTCGAGCCTTTCGCCGCGCCGGATTTCCACGCAGTGCCGGCGATGTCCAGGTGCGCCCAGGGGTACTTCTTGGTGAAGCGGCGCAGAAACATCGCCGCCGTGATCGCCCCACCGGCGCGCCCGCCGCCGATGTTGCCCATGTCGGCGAAGTTGCTCTTCAGCGCCTCGTCGTACTCCTCGTCCAGCGGCATGCGCCAGCACGGGTCGAGCGCTGCTCGGCTCGCATCGAGCATCTGCGCGGCCACTGCATCGTCGGCAGTGAACAGGCCCGAATGATGATGGCCGAGTGCCACCACGCAGGCGCCGGTGAGTGTGGCAATGTCCACCACCACGGCGGGCTTGAAGCGCTCGGCGTAGGTGAGTGCGTCGCAAAGGATGAGCCGGCCTTCGGCGTCGGTGTTGAGGATCTCGATCGTCTGGCCCGACAGGCTCGTCACCACGTCGCCCGGCTTGACGGCCGCTCCTCCCGGCATGTTCTCGCAAGTCGGGATGATGCACACCAGGTTGAGCTTGGGCTTGAGCTCAGCGACGGCGCGCAGCGTGCCGAGCACACTCGCCGCGCCGCCCATGTCGAATTTCATCTCGTCCATTTCGGCCGAAGGCTTGATCGAAATGCCGCCCGTATCGAAGGTGATGCCTTTGCCCACCAGCACGACCGGCGCCACTTTGGGCCCAGCGCCGTCGTAGTGCGCGACGATGAAGCGCAGCGGTTCGCGCGAGCCTTGCGCGACGGCGAGGAAGGAACCCATGCCGAGTTTTTCCACCGCCTTGCGGTCCAGCACGTCGACCTTGCAGCCGTACTCCTTGCCGAGCTGTTTCGCCTGCTCGGCAAGATAGGTCGGTGTGCAATGGTTGGCCGGGCGGTTCGCGCATTCGCGCGCGAGCAGCACGCCGTTGGCGATCGCCTGGCCGCGTTTCAAACCTTCAACGACGGCTTTCGTGTCGGCTTTGCGGCACAGCAGACTCACTTTGGCCAGCTTGCCCGCCGCCGGCGCGCTCGGCTTGGTGTGGCGGTAGACGTAGGTCGCGTCGTGAACCGCGGTGGCGAGCGCCTCGGCATGCGCCGCGCCCAGTTCCATGTCGCCGCCGCAAGCCACGGCAAGGTGCTTCGTGCCGCTGTCTTTCAATGGCGCAAGGCCTTTCAGCACGGCGCCACGAAACTCCTTGGCGCTCAGGGTGGCGCCGCTCCCGCCCGCGGCGGCGAACACGACCCGCTTCGCTTTCACGCCTTGTGGCGCGTGCACGTAAAGCGCCTTGCCGGCCTTGAGCTCGAAGTCACCGCTGGCCAGCGCCGCTTTCAGGATCGCCGCGAGCGGCGCCGCAAGCGCCTTGTCCGGCCGGTCGCCGGCGACGATGAGCAGCAGCGCATCGCAAGGCAATGCGGCGAGTGTGTCGGGGGCGCAAACGTAGTGACGGACGTCCATAATCGCGGATCCTCAGATTAAGGCGGCGATGTTATTCGATTCCACCCTGCGCAAGGACCTCGCGCGCAGCTTCGGTGCAACGCTCGTCGTGATCCTGACGATCGTGATCACGATGATGCTGATCCGCACGCTGGGCCAGGCCGCGCTCGGGCGGGTGTCGCCGCAAGACGTGGTGCTGCTGCTCGGCTTTGTTGCGCTGTCGCACCTGCCGACGATGCTCGCGCTGTCGCTGTTCATCTCCGTCGTCGCCACGCTCGGTCGCATGTACCGCGACAGCGAAATGACGATCTGGTTCGCCAGCGGCGTCTCGCTCGCGCGCTTCGTGCGCCCGGTGCTGCGCATGAGCGTGCCGGTGCTGGTGGTCGTGGCCCTGCTCGCCCTGTTCGTCTGGCCGTGGGTGAACAAGCGCAGCATCGAGATCCGCGAGCGCTTCGAGCGCCGCTCCGACCTGTCGCGCGTCGCGCCGGGGCAGTTCCAGACGTCGAGCGACGGCCGGCGCGTCTTCTTCATCGAGCGCGACTCGGCCGACGGGCGCGTCGGGCGCAACGTCTTCATCCTGTCGACGACGCCGCGCAGCGAGTCGGTGACTTCGGCGCACAGCGGCCGCATCGAGGTCGAAGGCTTCGACCGCTACCTGCTGCTGGACAAGGGCCAAAGCAATGAGCAGAACCTGCTGGACGGCAGCAAGACGCTGTCCAGCTTCGATTCGTACCGCGTGCTGGCGGGCGACCGTGTCATCTCGAACCTGGACGACTTGCCCGCCAAGGCGATGCGCAGCATCGACCTGCTGCGAGCGCCGAACAGCCGCAACCAGGGCGAACTGGTCTGGCGCCTCGGTCTCGTGCTCGGCAGTGCGAACTTGCTGTTGCTGGGCGTCGGCCTGGCGGCAACGAACCCGCGCCGGCCGAGCAACTGGAACGTGCTGATGGCATTGCTGACCTTCGTCGTCTACTACAACATCATCAACCTCACGCAGGCCTGGGTGGCGGGCGCTAAGCTCGGCATGGGCACGGCGCTCAGCCTCACGCACGGCAGCGCATTGGCGATTGCGCTCGGCTTGTTGTGGTGGCGCGATTCGCGCAACAGCCGCGGCTTCCTGCGCCGCGCGCTGCTGGCCAGAGCACGCTGAATGAAAACCGTCAGGCGCCTGCTCTACGCCGACATCGTGGGTTCGGTGGGGTTTGTCGCGCTCGCATTTCTGTCGCTGTTTTTCTTCATCGACTTCGTCGACGAGCTGGCCGACATCGGCCAGTCCGGCTACACCGCGCTCTACGCCGCGCTCACGTCGCTGCTCAAGCTGCCGGGGCGCCTCTACGAACTCGCGCCCATCGTCGTCTTGATCGGCACCATCTACTCGCTGGCGCGCCTGGCGCAGTCTTCGGAGTACACGATTTTGCGCACCGGCGGCCTCGGCCCCGGGCGCGCGCTCGGCCTGCTCGCCAGCCTGGGCCTGCTGTTCGGTGCGGCGACCTACCTCATCGGCGACCACATCGCGCCGTTTTCGGAGCGCCAGGCGACGCTGCTGAAGGCAACGTTTCGCGGCGGCATCAGCATCGGCGGGTCCGGCGCCTGGCTCAAGGACCGTGGCTCGACGCTCGAGGGCGAGCGCAACTACTCGATCAACGTCGGCTCGGCGCCGCAGGCCTCGCGCCTCAAGGACGTGCGCATCTTCGAATTCGACGCCGAAGGCCGCCTGCTGCGGCGCCTGTTCGCGGCGAGCGCGCAGATCGACGACACCGCCGTGTGGCACTTGAGCGGCGTGCGCGTCACACACTGGCCGCGCCCCGGCGACACGGCGCTGGCGCGCGTGACCGAGGAGCAGCGGGATCGCCTCGACTGGCCGAGCACGCTGACCGCAGGCGTCGTCGCGGCAGCGCTGCTGCCGGCGAACAACATGTCGACGCTGGACCTGTACCGCTACATCGCCCACCTGGACGACAACGAACAAGCCGCGCAGCGCCATCAAATCCAGTTCTGGAAGCGCGCGCTCTACCCGTTCTCGTGCCTTGTGATGGTGGCACTCGCCCTGCCCTTTGCCTACATGCACGCGCGCGCCGGCAGCGTGAGCCTGAAAGTCTTCGGCGGCATCATGCTGGGAATCAGCTTCGTGCTGCAGAACAACCTGGCCGGGCACCTGGGCTTGCTGCGCAACTGGTCGCCGTGGATCTCCGCCGCCGCGCCGAATCTCGTCTACCTGATGTTGTCGCTCGCCGCGTTCGCCTGGCTGGTGCGTTACCGATGAGCGCCTCGAAATCCGCCATCCTGCTGCTCGCCCACGGCGCGCGCGACCCGCGCTGGGCCGCGCCGTTCGAGGCCATGGCGGCGCGCATCGCGGCGCTCGCTCCCGACCGGGCGGTGCGACTCAGCTATCTCGATTTCATCGAGCCCGATCTGGCGCAAGCCGGCAAGCAACTCGTGCGCGAGGGCCATGACCGGATCGACATCGTGCCGCTGTTCTTGGGCAGCGGCGGCCATGTGCGCAACGATGTGCCCAGGCTCGTGGCGGAACTCCAGGCGCAGAACCCGTCAGTGACGTGGACGCTGCATCCGGCGATTGGTGAGCTCAGCGCGGTGATCGAGGCAATGGCTCAGGCCGTTTTGGCGTTGGCGTGCGATCCTTCGGACTGACGCGTCGAAGACCCGGACTCCCAGAATCAAGCGTTCAACACGAATCAAGATTCGCGCTCTTTTCGCGCCGCTCCTCATCGCAATTCGCATACGGTTGCATAGGAATGGCGGTCTGATTTCGGCCCGTTGCTGCCGTTCGAATGTCCGCTATGCGTGCGGTTGTCTGAGCGGCGCGGCAGGGGGCACCCGGTGGGGCATGGCGGAGGCTCATGCTGGGACGGTCGGCGCTGCGCGCCGACTCCACTGTGCTGCTCGCCTTGAAGTCGCGCCCCGAACTCGCTTCGCTCACTTCGTTCGCTACGCTCAAACAGGCGGGGCGAAGTCAGTTTTGGATGCACGCTTCGCGTGCCGACTTCAAGGCTGCGCTGCTCGTCGCCCCAGAAATCGCCCCCACCATGCCCCACCGGGTGCCGCCTGCCGCGCTGCCACCCTTGGTTTACTTCGACCAAAACAACCGAAGAGCGAATTCGCGGTGAGTGATCGTCGCTTGCCCTGCAAGCACGCCGCGAATCGAAAATGCTCGTGTAGGCATTTCGGTGCAGTCCACCCCTGTTGCCGCGCGGCAGGCGCTGCGCGCGGGGGCCCGCAGGGGGCGATTTCTGTGACGGCGAGGAGCGCAGCCCTTGGGTCGGCGCGCGCAGCGCGCATCCAAAACTGACTTCGCCCCGCCTGTTTGAGCGTAGCGAACGAAGTGAGCGCAGCGAGTTCGGGGCGCGACCCAAGGGCGAGCACCACAGCGCAGTCGGCGCGCAGCGCCGACCGTCACAGCATGAGCCCTCTGCGGGCCCCTGCGCGTAGCGCCTGCCGCGCCGCGCAGACGTCGACCCGGCAACACGGGCAGGTACCAACGGCAGCATTGGGCCGCAAGCGAACCCTCTCAACTCGTCGGTCCAATGCGACTGAACGCCCGTTGGTATCAGAGCTCGAAGTCCGAGCCACAGGTCGAAGGCGACGTCAACAGTACGACGGACCCACGGCGACACGCCGCGAGGGAAGCTCGACCCGAATGGAATAATCCCCCCAAGCCCCCCCGCGACCCACCCGCCCCATGAACCTGCACCAATTCCGCTTCATCCAAGAGGCGGTGCGGCGCAACCTGAATCTCACCGAGACCGCGAAGGCGCTGTTCACGTCGCAGCCAGGCGTGTCCAAGGCGATTCTCGAATTCGAGCGCGAACTGGGCGTGGACGTGTTCGTGCGCCACGGCAAGCGGTTGACGAGCGTCACCGAACCCGGTCAGCAGGCGCTCAAGGCAATCGACATCATCCTGCGCGAGGTCGGCAACCTGAAGCGCATCGGCGAAGAGTTCTCGAAAGCGGACAGCGGAACGCTCTCGATCGCGACCACGCACGCCCAGGCGCGCTACTTCCTGCCCGGGCCGGTGGCGCAGCTGCGCAAGCGCTTTCCCAATGTCAACATCAGCCTGCACCAGGGCGCACCGCGCGAAGTCGCGCGCATGGTGATCGAGGAAGTGGCCGATCTCGGCCTGGCCACCGAGTCGCTGGACGACTCCGAGCAACTCGTGAGCCTGCCGTGCTACGACTGGCAGCACGCCCTGGTGATGCCCGCCGGCCACGCGCTCGCGGCGCTGGAACGCATCAGCCTGGAAGACCTGGCGGCCTATCCCCTGGTCTCCTACCACCCGTCGTTCAGCGGGCGCACGCGCCTGGACCAGGCGTTTGCCGCGCGCCGCCTCACGCCGAATATCGTGCTCGAGGCGATCGACGCCGACGTCATCAAGACCTATGTGCGAATCGGCCTGGGCGTGGGCATCGTCGCCGAACTCGCAGTGCGCGACGATCCACCGGGGGATCTGGTGTGGCGGCCGCTCGGCCACCTGTTCGGCCGCAACATCACACGCATCGCCTTCAAGCGTGGCGCTTACCTGCGAAACTACGTCTACGCCTTTGCCGAAATGTTGTCCAGCCGTCTGAGCCGCCCGTTGCTGGAGCGCGCCATCGCCGGCGAGGGCAATCACTATCAACTGTGAATCCATGACCATGAACCGCGCGTCCACCCTGCCACTCAGCCCCGCTACTGAGCGCACGCCGGCGGTGGTGAGCCGCCTTCCCCGGGTCGGCACGACGATCTTCACGGTGATGTCGGCGCTTGCGCTGGAGCGCGGCGCAGTCAACCTCGGCCAGGGGTTTCCCGATTTCGATTGCGACTCAAGCCTGCTCGACGCCGTCAACGACGCGATGCGCGCCGGCCTCAACCAATACCCGCCGATGGCCGGCGTGCCGGCGCTGCGCGAGGCGGTCGCGCTGAAGATCGAGGCGCTCTACGGCCGCGCCTACGACCCGGGCAGCGAAATCACGATCACCGCCGGCGCGACGCAGGCCATCCTCACCGCCATCCTGGCGGTTGTGCACCCGGGCGACGAAGTCATCGTGCTGGACCCGTGCTACGACAGTTATGAGCCCAACATCGTGATGGCCGGCGGCGTGCCGGTGCACGTGCCTCTGACTGCCGGTACCTTCGCGCCCGACTTCGGCGCAATCGCCGCGGCGATCACGCCAAAAACGCGCGCCCTGATCGTGAACACGCCGCACAACCCGAGCGCGACGGTCTGGTCGGCGCAAGACATGCAGCGCCTGGCGGCGCTGCTGCGGCCCACCGACATCGTGCTCATCGCCGACGAGGTGTATGAACACATGGTGTTCGACGGCGCGTTGCACCAGAGCGTGGCGCGCTTTCCCGAACTCGCTGCGCGCGCCTTCCTGATCTCGAGCTTCGGCAAGACTTACCACGTGACCGGTTGGAAAATTGCCTACGCCGCGGCGCCGGCGACGCTGACCGCCGAATTTCGCAAAGTGCACCAGTTCAACGTCTTCACCGTGAACACGCCGATGCAGCACGGCCTGGCGCGCTTCATGGCGCAGCCTTCGCACCACCTCGGCCTGGCGGCGTTCTACCAGCGCAAGCGCGACCTTTTCCGCGCCGGACTGGCCGCGACCCGGCTGCGCCTGTTGCCCAGTCAGGGCAGTTACTTCCAGGTCGTCGACTACTCGGCCGTCAGCGACAAGACGGAAGAGGCGTTTTGCCGCTGGCTGACCACGGAAATCGGCGTTGCGGCGATTCCGCTCGCTGCGTTCTACAGCGGCGGCTTGGAGCAGAAGCTCGCGCGGTTCTGCTTTGCCAAGAAAGACGAGACCTTGAACCTGGCGCTGCAGCGGCTCGCCAAGTTGTAGCCGGGTCGCTGGTTCAGCTTCTCGGGCCGAGGCGCCCCGGCCCGGTGGGCATCTCGGGCAGGTCGAGAAAGTCGGAGTTCTTCGGCGCCGCGTGGCGCGAGGGCTCGAAGTCCACCGGCATCGGGCTCGTCATGTCCAGGTCCAGCGCGGCTTCGTGGTGCTGCCGTGCCAGCGGCGCTGCGGCGACACCCACGTCCAGCGTGAGCTGCAGGTCGTCAATGGGCAAGAGCAGGTCGACGCCCTGGTCTGCGGACGCTTCCGCCGAGCCGCGCGTCGTGAAGTCGCGCGCCACCGAGTACAGGAACAACAACTCCCGGTAGGCAGGCAGGTCGTAAGCGTCTTCGCCTTCGTCGCGGCGGAACAGCATCGCGTCGAGAACTTCCATGACGCGCTGCGGTGCGCCCCACAGCCCTTCGAGCTTGACCATCGTGCGCGGGTAGTCTTCCAGCGACTTGCCTTGCTGCAGATCCGCGTCCCAATCCGGCGCGTAGGCGTTGAAGCGGCGGTTGAAGCGTTCGCGAATGCGCTCGTAAGCGCTGCGGTCGCCGCGCCGCTTGTAGATTTCCAGCAGTTTCAGGTAGGGCAAGGGGCTGATGCCACCGGTGTTGCGCACGTGGCCCATCAGCAGGTCGATCGCCGCTTCGTCCTGGCCGAGCACGACAAAGAACTCGGCCTGCTGCTCCAGATCGATCAACTCTTCGACCGACAGGTCACGGCGCGGCTCGGGAACCATGTCGGGCGGCGCTTCGGTGAGGCGCGAATCGGCCCACATCGGCCGCGAACGGTCCACCAGCGCAGGCTGTTGCGCGACAACCGTTCGCCTCGGTGCGGCTGGCGGCGGCGGCGCCTGCGGCGGCGCGGTGACTGCGGATTCGTTGGCGACCTCCACGGCGCGCGCTGGCGGCGGCGCCTGCTGCGCCCACCATTGCGGGTCGCGCCGCGCTGAGCGCTGACGCCAGAACAAGGCCGCCACCGCCACCGCCAACAGCGCCGACAACCAGGCCAGCACATACACCAGCGGGTTCGAGTAGCGCTGCGATTCTGCGGCCTTGAGGCGCGTCTGCAGCGCCGCCAGCGAAGCCTGCGTCGCCTGCGATTCGGCGCGCAGCCGGGTCAGGTTTTCTTCGAGCGCCATCAGGCGGGCGCGCTCTTTGGCGAGCATCTCCGTTTGCTCGGTGAGCAGCGTCACCGTCGAGTCGACGCGTTGCGCGGCACTCGCCAAGGCCTCGGCGCTGCCGGGTACGGGAGCAGGTGCGGACGCCGCCCGGCCCGCCACCGGTGCTGCAGCTTCGAGTTGCAGACGGGGCCCCGCAGGGCGCGCCGCAGCCCGCGGCGGCGGCGTGGCGGCCGCCTCAGTCCTGCGTGGGCGCGCCGCTGCGCCTGGCGCTGCGGCCACCCCGCTCGGCGCCGCCGCTGCCGGGGGGCGCGGACGGCGCACGATTTCGGGCTTGCGCGGCGCCGAGGCAATCGCCACCGGCGGTGGGCCCGCCGGGGCTGCGGCGGCTGGGGCGGGCACGACGGGCGGCGCCGAGGCCGCAGGTTGTGCGCGCGGCGCCTCGACCGGGCTCGATTCGACGATCGACGACTGCGCCAGGTTCACGCTGGGGGGGTCGATGAAAGCGACGAACTTGCGCGAAATGCGTTGTGCGCAGCCGAGCGTGACGGTCACCGTGACGACGGGCTCGTCGACGACGGCCGAACTCGTCACGCGCACCAGCCGCTCGCCCGGGGTCTGGCCGGGCTCGACGCTGACGCGCAACGCCGTTGCGGAAACGCGGTTCTCGCCCAGCATGACTTCGGCGGCCACGCACTCCGGCGCCAGCGCCTCATCGGGCTCCAGCCGAACCACCGCGGTGAAGTTCAGCGTCTGGCCGAGCACCGTGGGGCTGCTGCCCCGGCCGAACCCGAAGGCCTGGGCTGACGCGGCAACAAGCCATAGCGCACAGCCGAGTGCCAACGGAATCAAAGCTCTGCGCATGCGTGAGATGGGGGCGGGAAGATGGGCCCGCGCACTCTAGCATGAAGCATGCATGAATCGCACCGGGCGTCACCCCCATGCCGCGGGGCGGGAATTCGTCCCGGAATCAGGACCTGGTTCACCTGGGGCGACGCCGACACGCATAACAGTATCATCGATGTGCCCCTGCTCACCCTCCGCTCGACGCCACCCATGGACGCATACTCCGGAACCAAACCCGTCACCGAGCAGCACGCGTTTGACGTCGGCGTGCTGCGCGACTACCTGCGCGAGCGCGTCGAGGGCTTCGACGGCAGCCTGCGCGTCGAACAGTTCAAGGGCGGCCAGTCGAACCCGACGTTCAAGCTGATCACGCCGGATCGCGCCTACGTGATGCGCAGCAAACCCGGCCCGGCCGCCAAGCTGTTGCCTTCGGCGCACGCCATCGAGCGCGAGTACAAGGTGATGCACGCGCTGGCCGGCAGCAGCGTTCCCGTGCCCCGTATGCATTTGCTCTGCGAAGACGAAGCCGTGATCGGCCGCGCCTTCTTCGTCATGGAGTTCGTGCAGGGCCGCGTCCTGTGGGATCAGTCGCTGCGCGACAGCGACAAGGTCACGCGCGGCGCGATTTACGACGAAATGAACCGCGTCATCGCGGCGCTGCACCGCGTCGATTTCGCGGCGATCGGCCTGGCCGACTACGGCAAGCCCGGCAACTATTTCGAGCGCCAGATCGCGCGCTGGAGCAAGCAGTACACGGCGTCGATCACCGAACCGATCGAAGCGATGGACCAGCTCATGGCGTGGCTGCCGGCAAACATTCCCGCGAGTGCCCGGGACCCGAGCCAGGTGGGCATCGTGCACGGCGACTATCGCCTGGACAACATGGTGTTCCACGCCACCGAGCCGCGCATCGCCGCCGTGCTCGACTGGGAGCTCTCCACGATCGGCCACCCGCTGGCCGATTTCAGCTACCACTGCATGTCGTGGCACATCGAACCGGGAACGTTTCGCGGCATTGGTGGCCTGGACTATGCGGCGCTGGGCATCCCCACCGAGCGCGAGTATGTGCAGCGTTACTGCGAGCGCACCGGCCGCATCGCACCGGGCGGCACGATCGACACGGTGCTGGCCGACTGGAACTTCTACATGGCCTACAACTTGTTCCGCTTGGCCGGGATTCTGCAAGGCATTGCGCGGCGCGTCGTCGACGGCACGGCGGCGAGCACGCAGGCGCGCGCCTCCGCCGCCGGGGCGCGGCCACTCGCCGAAATGGGCTGGAAAGTCGCCCAGCGGTAATTGCCTCGGGGCCCGCCCTGCCCTGCTTTTCTTCCTGCGCGCAAGCGCGCCACCCGAAAGGCCCGTCATGGATTTCAGCTATTCCCCCCGTACCGAAGCCTTGCGCAAACAACTGTTGCGCTTCATGGACGAGCACATCTATCCGAACGAACCGAACATCGTTGCGGAAATCGAGGCGAACACGCTGGCGGGAAAGCGCTGGACACCGCTCGAGACAATCGAAAAGCTCAAGCCCAAGGCGCGCGCAGAAGGCCTGTGGAACCTGTTCCTTCCGCCCAGCGCGAGCGGTGCCAGTTCGGGCGCCAAGGCGGGCGGCAGCCACGCCAGCGCAGACATGGGCCTGAGCAACCAGGACTACGCACCGCTGGCCGAAATCATGGGCCGCGTGCCGTGGTGCAGCGAAGTCTTCAATTGTTCGGCGCCCGACACCGGCAACATGGAGACGATCGAGCGCTACGGCTCGGCCGAGCACAAGCGGCAGTGGCTCGAGCCGCTGCTGGACGGCAAGATCCGCAGCGCCTTCGCGATGACCGAGCCCGCAGTCGCATCGTCCGACGCGACGAACATCGCAGCGCGCATCGTGCGCGACGGCGACGATTACGTGATCAACGGCCACAAGTGGTGGACGTCGGGCGCAGGTGACCCGCGCTGCAAGATCTACATCTTCATGGGCAAGACCGACCCGGACGCGCCGCGCCACTCGCAGCAGTCGATGATCCTGGTTCCCGCCAATGCGCCGGGCATCAAGGTACTTCGCGCGTTGCAGGTGTTCGGCTACGACGACGCGCCGCACGGCCACATGGAGGTGCGATTTGACAATGTTCGCGTCCCGGCGTCGAACATCCTGCTCGGCGAGGGCCGCGGCTTCGAGATTGCGCAGGGGCGCCTCGGCCCCGGGCGAATCCACCATTGCATGCGCCTGGTCGGCCTGGCGGAGCGCTCCCTCGAACTCATGTGCACGCGCGCAACACGGCGCGTCGCGTTCGGAAAGCCGGTCAGCGACCAAGGCGTGACGCGCGAGCGCATTGCCGAGGCGCGCTGCATGATCGAGCAAGCGCGCCTGCTGACGCTCAAGGCGGCGTGGATGATGGACGTGGCGGGCAATAAAACGGCGAAGGCCGAGATCGCGATGATCAAGGTCGTCGCGCCCAACATGGCCGGCAAGGTGATCGACTGGGCGATGCAGGTGTACGGCGGCGCAGCGATGTGCCAGGACACACCTCTGGCCTACTTCTTCACGGCGGCACGGACCCTGCGCTTTGCCGACGGCCCCGACGAAGTGCACCGCAACGCGATCGCGAAGATGGAGCTTGGCCGGCACGCCTGAGAAAACCCACCGCGACCCGAAGCGTTCGCAGAGGCGCAGGTTCGTTCGATTTCGCGGCCTATCGAATACGATTCGCCGTCGACTTTCGGCCCGTTGCTGCCCTTTGAACGTCCGCTACGCGTGCGGTTGTCCGAGCGGCGCGGCAGGCGGCACCCGGTGGGGCTTGGCGGGCCCCTGCGCGCAGCGCCTGCCGGGCCGCGCCGACAGCCGCATGCTGGCATTCGAATGTCAGCAACGGGCCGACAGGGGCAGACCGCTTTGGGCCGAAAGCAGCCGCCGCCATCTCCCACCATCGAACGAGAATTCGCCTCAGTCGGCGGCTTGGCTCGCGGCGGTTTCGAACAAGGTGATCGCCGCACTCAGAAACGGCGACGCCACGTCCGACAGCTCCAGGCGCATCGCGATCCGGCCGCGCGACACCGTCATGACGAACGGCGGGTCGCCCACCATCAGCGTGCCGGTGGCGCGCTCGAGCAGCTTGGCCAGCGGCCCCTCGATCCACAAGCTGGCTTTGGCCGGCGAATTGGCCACCGCGCCGAAGTGCGCGGCGACCGCGGGTACTCCCGCGAGGTCGGCCTTGGCGAACATCACGAGCCAGCGCATTTCTTCGGGCGACGAATCGTCGATCTGCGTCTGCATGTTCTGCGTGAACTGGGCGTACGCCTGCTGCTCCAGCGTCTTCATGAGCGGGGCGGACATGAGCATCATGTGCACGTCCGGGTGGATGCCGGGCTGCATCTGCATGCGCAGTTCGTGGCCCTGGATGAACGGCCGCAGCGCCGGCGCCCACTCGAGCTGCCAGGGCTGGCCCTCAAACTCGCCGTCCAGGGCAAAGCCCTGTTCCATCGGTGCGTAGCGGTAGCCGCGCTTTTTTGCCCAGGCGGTGATCTCAGCAACGTCGGCACCCTGCCCCGGGGCCGTGAACAGACGCTTGAACGATTCGAGCATGAGGCGCTCCACTCGAGAATTGCACTAGAGTCCTGCCCCACGCAACGGCTTGGAGCCAAACCACATGATCGAAGTGTATTCGTGGGCCACCCCGAATGGCCACAAGGTCCACATCATGCTCGAGGAGTGCGGCGTGAAATACCGGGCGCACCCCGTGGACATCGGCAAGGGCGAGCAATTCGCCCCCGAGTTCCTGGCGATCAGCCCGAACAACAAGATCCCGGCGATCGTCGACCCGCAGGGACCTGACGGCGAACCCATCTCGCTGTTCGAGTCCGGAGCGATCCTGCTGTACCTGGCGACCAAGACCGGCCAATTCCTGCCCGAGACGACGCGCGCCCGTTACGAGGTGCTCGAGTGGCTGATGTTCCAGATGGGCGGCGTGGGGCCGATGCTCGGCCAAGCGCACCACTTTCGCATCTACGCGCCGGAGAAGATCGACTACGCGGTGAACCGCTACACGAACGAGGCGAAACGCCTGTATGGCGTCATGGACAAGCGGCTGACGAAGACGCGCTACATCGCCGGGCCCGAGTACTCCATCGCCGACATCGCCATCTTCCCCTGGCTGCGCTCGTGGAAGAACCAGGGCATCGAGTGGAGCGACTATCCGCGCCTGAAAGGCTGGTTCGACGAAATCGAGGCGCGGCCCGCGGTGCAGCGCGGCGTGCAGGTGCTGGCGAATTTGCGCAAGCCGCTCGTCGACGACAAGGCGCGCGAGGTGCTGTTCGGCGCCCAGCAATACGCCAAGAGGTGAACCTGGGAATCGGCCGCGGCGCTTGGCCTGCCCGGAGGGACTCGAACCCCCGACCCCCAGCTTAGAAGGCTGGTGCTCTATCCGGTTGAGCTACGGGCAGCGCGTGACTGGTGGGCGACGTGACAGGCGATGGTCGGGGTGGCGGGATTCGAACTCGCGACCTACTGGTCCCAAACCAGTTGCGCTACCAGGCTGCGCTACACCCCGAACGGGCGCGATTGTACGCAGGCCCATCTGGCGCACGCCTCGCGGCGCAGTCGTCATGCGAATTCGGGCATGATTGGCGACGCTTGGCCACTGCGCATCGAAGGGACCCGCATGAACTCCGCCGCCCGCGCTTCGTTGTCCGCCTCCGGCGCTGCCAGCTTGCGTCGGCACCTTATTGCCGGCGCTGCGGCGCTGATCGCTGCCCCGGCGTTGCTTCGAAACGCCCGCGCCCAGGAGACGCGGCGGCCGACGCCGGCGCAAACCGAGGGGCCGTTCTACCCCGTCGTGATGCCCGAGGACCGCGACGCCGACCTGCTCGCCAACGGCAAGCTGAACTACCTGCAAGGCCGGCCGGCGTGGCTGGAAGGCAGCCTCACCGACGTGACCGGCAAGGCGCTCGCCGGTGCGACGATCGAGATCTGGCAATGCGACCAGCAGGGCCACTACCACCACCCCGGCGACGGCGGGCGCGCCGACCCGGCGTTCCAGGGCTTCGGCCGCGCCGGCGTCGGCGCTGACGGCAGCTATCGCTTTCGCACCTTGCGGCCCGCCCACTACGCGGGACGCACGCCGCACATTCACCTGAAGGTCAAGCTCGCGCGGCGCGAACTGTTGACGACGCAGCTGTACGTGCAGGGCGACCCGCACAACGCCCGAGACGCGCTGTGGCGCCGCCTCGGCGAGGCTGACCGCGCGGCATTGACGCGGCCGTTCGAGCCGGTGGCGGACGGCGTGCGGGCGCGCTTTGACCTCGTCGTGCAGGCCTGATCCGCAGCGCCTGCGCGGCGCTGCGGCACACGCCGCGTGGCGCGCCCGCATCGCTCCCTCGATCGCAGGGGGTAATTTCGGCACGCCGCGCATGGCCGCCATGCGGTCGCGGGATGGGCAGCGCCCCTGGGGAATGCCACGATGGCTTCACCATGCAAACCCTGCCACTGGCCCTGAACAAGACACGCTCCCGCGTGCCGGCGTGGCTGGTGCGTGGCTTGACGCGCGGCTTGGCGGCCGGTCTGGTCGCCCTCATGAGCAGCGCCGGCCTGGAGACGCAGCAGCGCAAGCTGATCTTCCAGCTCGGCACGCGCACCGATGAGGCGGCAAGCAGCGACTGCCAGGACCTGGGCGAGCGCTGGATCGAATTCGATTCCGAGGTCACCGGCAGGGCAGTGCGCCTGCACGCGCTGTGGCTGGCCCATGCCGACGCCGACGCCCCGGTGCTGCTGTACCTGCACGGCGCCCGCTGGGACATGAGCGGCAGCGTGCAGCGCATGCAGCAGCTGCGCGAACTCGGGTTTTCCGTGCTGGGCGTGGACTACCGCGGTTTTGGCCGCAGCAGCCCCGACTTGCCTTCGGAGCGCAGCGCTTGCGAAGACGCGCACGCCGCGTGGCGCTGGCTCGCCGCGCAACACCCGCAGGCCAAGCGCTACGTCTACGGTCATTCGCTGGGCGGGGCGATCGCAGTGCAGCTCGCCACGCAAATCGACGATGCATCGGGCGTCATCGTCGAAGGCACGTTCACCTCCATTCCCGAAGTCTTCGGCACGCTCAAATGGGGCTGGTTGCCGCTGCGCGCACTGATCACGCAACGCTTCGATTCATTTCACTGGGTTGCGCAGGTCAAGGCGCCGCTGCTCGTCGTGCACGGCAGCCATGACGAGTTGATCAGCCCGGCGATGGGCCGCGCGCTGTTCGAGCGCGCCACCGCGCCGAAACGCTTTGTCCTGGTCGAGGGCGGCTCGCACCACGACACGCACAACGTCGGACATTTCCAGTACCGCGAAGCGCTGCGCGACCTGTTCGGCCTGACCGCCTGAGCCGCCCGGCCCGCGCCGCGCCGGGTGACCCGCTCATGCACGCTACGATGCGTGCACGGAGGATGACGATGCCCACACCCCAGATTGGCGCGACCCAGTTGACGTCGTGCAGCGCAAGCGAACTCTTGCAGCTGTACCGCGAGCGCAAGGCTTCACCCGTCGAAGCCACACGCGCCGTGCTGGCGCGAATCGACGCGCTGAACCCGCGGCTGAACGCGTTTTGCCTGGTCGCGCATGAAGACGCGCTGCAGGCCGCCGCGCAAAGCGAGGCGCGCTGGCTGCGCGGCGAACCGCAGGGGCTGCTTGACGGCGTGCCGGTCTCGATCAAGGACTTGATCCTCGCGCGCGGCTGGCCCACGCTGCGCGGCAGCCGCACGGTGGACCCGAAACAAGCCTGGGACATCGACGCTCCCGCGACTGCGCGGCTGCGCGAGGCCGGCGCGGTATTGCTCGGCAAGACGGCGACGCCCGAGTTCGGCTGCAAGGGCGAAACCAATTCGCCGCTCACGGGGATCACGCGCAACCCGTGGAACCTGGACAAGACGCCCGGCGGGTCCTCCGGCGGAACCGCCGCCGCGGTCGCCGCCGGCCTGGGCCCTTTGTCGGTGGGAACCGACGGCGCCGGTTCGGTGCGAATCCCCGCCGCGTTTTGCGGCAACTTCGGATTGAAGCCGAGTTTCGGGCGCGTGCCGGCGTATCCGCTGTCGCCCTTCGGCACCGTGGCCCACCTCGGCCCGCACACGCTGAGCGTGCGCGACGCCGCGCTCATGCTCAACGTATTGAAGCAGCCCGATGCGCGCGACTGGACGTCGCTGGAATACGACCCGAGCGACATGCTCGACGGCCTGGAGCAAGGGATTCGCGGCCTGCGAATTGCCTATTCGCCGGCGCTGGGCTATGCGCAAGGCGCCGTCGATGCGGAGGTCGCGAGCAACGTCGCCGCGGCGGTGCGCGACCTCGAGGCGCTTGGCGCGGTCGTGGAACATGTCGACCCGGGAATCGAAGACCCGCTGGACGTGTGCACCGGCTTGTGGTTCGTCGGCGCGTGGACGATCTGGAACTCGCTCGATGCGCGCCAGCAGGAGTTGACCGACCCGGACTTTCGCGCCGAAGCGCACCTCGGTTCCAAATTCAGCGCGCTCGACGTGCAGCGCCTGATCCTCGCGCGCGGCGCCCTGGGCACGCACATGCGCCAGTTCATGCAGCGCTATGACCTGCTCGTCACGCCCACGGTTGCGGTTCCCGCCTTTGACGCGCGCCCCGCCGGCCAGGCGCGCATGGAGCCCAAGGCATTGCTCGGCTGGACGCCGTTTTCCTACCCGTTCAACCTGACGCAACAACCCGCGTGCAGCATTCCGTGCGGGCTGACGCGCGCCGGCCTGCCCATCGGGCTGCAATTCGTCGGCCCGATGTTCGGCGACGCACTCGTGCTGCGCGCGGCGCGCGCCTATGAGCGCGTGCGGCCGATTCAGCGCCCGGCGATTGGCTGAAACGGACTGGCTTTCGATCGCATACGCCAACGAGATTGGAACGTTCGCTTTCGGCCCAAAGCGGCCGTTTGAACGACCTCTTTGGGTGCGCTCACGCGTGCCACCGATCAAGGCTCAGCATGGCAAGGTGCAGCGCGAAGGGCACGACGCAAGATAGTCGTCATCCCGGCGAAAGCCGGGATCCACCCGCGGAAGTCGCGCGTCCAGCGAAGCGTTCACTGCGTGCCTCCGGTGGATCCCGGCTTTCGCCGGGATGACGAGGGTTGTTGGGCAAGCCTCGAGGCCACATCAAACGGCAACAACGGGCCGAAAGCCGACTGCCATTCCTATGCCATTCGTCAAAACAAAAAACCCGGCCGCAGCCGGGTTCTTCTACGAAGCCGCCGGTTTACTTGGTCGCGGGCTTTACTTCGACGGCCTTTGCTTCGACAGCCTTGGCGTCAGCTGCCTTGGCGTGCGTCTTGGCCTTGGCCTTGGTCTTCTTCGCGGCCACGTCCTTCTTCACGACTTCCGTCTTCGCTGCCATGGCAGGCGCGGCGGCGGTCGTGGCGGCGGTTGCCGCAGCAGCGACCGGCGCAGCCGGCGTGGCGGCAGGTGCAGCCGCCTGGGCAAAGGCACCGAGGGTGAAAGTGGTGGCGATCAAGGCGGTGATGAGGTTCTTCATTCGAGAGTCCCGTGAGTTGTTGAGGTGGCAAGGAGCGAATTGCTCGCATGCACAACGCCGGGCGCTGCAGCCGAGTTGACCCTGCACATGTATCGAGGTGTCAGAAGAGCGGCGCGCACGATCACCGAACCACAACCCAGCGACTAATCAAAGCGCCCTTCGCGAAGCCATTTCGTCGCGACCCACTTCTCGCCCTCGATCACCGGGGCGCCGCCGTGCAGCGAGCGCGTCATCGGGTGCGGGCGGTCGTAGCTGAAGAACACGGCGTTGCCTTTGCACGGCGCGACGTCCAGGTGCACGTCGGGAAATACGGTGGCACCGCCCTTGGCCGGCGTGTTCAGGTAGCACACGAGCGACGCCACACGTTGCCCGCCGCGCTTCAAGATGCTCGCGGTGCCGCTTTTCGCGGGGTCGAAATAGTCGTAGTGCGGCTTGTACTCGGCGCCGGGCCGGTAGCGCAGGATTTGCAGGCCTTCGCCGTTTTCCACCGGCCAGCCGAGCAAAGCGCCGATGCGCGCCTCGAGCTGTTGGATCAACGGCGTCTCGCCGCGGGCGAAAAACATGCCGTCGCTGGTGCGCGCCTCGTTGACTTCATTGCCGCCGGTGGCCATCTCGACGGTTTCGGAGCGCACCAGCCGCGCGCGCGCGCATTCGACGAGCTCGTCGCATTCGGCGTCGCCAATCAAGCCGCCGAACACGATCACGCGCGGGTTGCGCATCGCCATCACGACGCGCACTTCGCGGTCGTGCGCCGGCAGCGAGGTCTGCGACCCCTCGGCGAGCGGCTCGGGCACGATGCTCGGCGCGGGCAAGCTGGCCGCCTTGGCGTGATCGCTCAGGTGGCTGCGCAGCGTTTCCTCGAGCGCCGCGATCGCGACGTCTTCGCCCCAGCCGCTCGCGAGCATCGACTTCAACACGACGTCGGGCGACTGCCCGGCGCGCGCCTGAGCGACGATCCACTCACGCAGTTCGGGTGTGACAGGCTGAACGCTCATTCTTCGATCTCCGAGCCGCCGCTGCGCGCTGCGGGTTTCATCGCGGGAACAGCCCCGCGGGTTCATGCCGGCGATTTTGCCGGAACCAGCAAGGACCTCATGCACCACAAGCCGAGCGCCGGGCCGAGCGCCAGCCACGGCAGCACCTGGGCGAGCGGCAACTGCGTCGCCATGAACACAAAGCCCGTGATCGTCGCCACCGAAATCGAAAAGCCGATGCAGTTGACGAGCGTGAGCACGCTGCCGACCTGGGCGCGCGGCGCGTTGCGTGCGGTGAGTGCGCTGAATTGCGGCGAGTCGCCCGAGACGGTCGCGCCCCAGAGGAGAAGCCAGGCCGCCCAGGCCCACACGGGAGCGCCCAGAAACCACGGCGCGAGCAGTGCGCACGTGCCGCTGCAGGCGAGCTGGACCGCGGCAATGCGCTCGCTGCCGAAGCGCTGCGCGCTCACGCCGCCGAGCACGCAACTCAGAGCGCCGACGGCGATCGCCGCGAACACCCACCACGCCGCTGCGGCCGCGCTGCCCCAGCGCGCGGCAACGATGAGCGGCACCAGGACAAAAAAGGCATACAACTCCCACATGTGGCCGAAGTAGCCGAACGCCGAGGCGCGCACCTTCGGGTCTTGCACGATGACGAGCAAGGCGCGTGGCGAAAACGTCGCCGGCGGCGCCAGGTGCGGCCCATCCGGAACGAGCGTCGCCATGACGACGCCGCCCAGCGCGGCGACAAGCGCCACGGCCCACATCACGCCCTGCCACGGCCACGCGGCGCCGAGTGCGCGCAGGCCAAACGGCAGCGCGGTGCCGAGCACGAGTGCGCCCACCAACACCCCGAGCGCCAGCCCCAGACCTTGCGCGTACCAGCCCGCAGCGATCTTCATTCCCACGGGGTAGATGCCGGCCAGACACACGCCCGTGAGGAAGCGCAGCACGAAGAGCAGACCCATCGAGGGCGGCAGCCAGGCACACAGCGCCGCGCACGCGGCACCGGCGAGCGAACACGTGAGGAACACGAGGCGCGGCGAAAATCGGTCGGCGATGGTCCACAGGGCGAACGCCAAGGTGCCGGCGATGAAACCGAGCTGCACCGCCGCCGTGAGCCAACCCACCGCCGCGTCAGGCAGGCCGGATTCGCGCTGCAAGTCGGCGATCACCGCGTTGATCGCGAACCAGAGCGACGTGCCGGCGAATTGCGAGAGCGCAATCGCGGGCAGGATGTGGCGCGGGATGGTTGGCGGTGACGCGCCTATCGTCAGAGTGCTGCTGCTGTTCATGGGTGGGCCGCGGATTATCGCGGGCGCCTCCTACCTGAAATTGCGACTGCGCGTCTCCAGGCCTTGCAGCAACGCCGAATGATCGATCAGCTTGGCAGCGAGCAAGTGCATCACGTCGCCTTCGCGCTGCCATTGGCCGAACACGGTGAGCAGGCGCGCGCCGAGCAGCGGCTTGCGCTGCGCGTCGGCCACGACGGGCCAGACGATGATGTTCACCGAACCGGTTTCGTCCTCGATCGTCACGAACACCGTGCCCTTGGCCGTCTCCGGGCGCTGGCGGTGCGTCACCAGGCCGCTGGCGCGGGCGATGCGCCCGTTCGGGTACGTGCGCAGCACGGCCGCAGGCTGCACCTTGAACGCCGCGAGCTGCTCGCGCAGCAGCGCCACCGGGTGCCGGTTCAAGGTGAGGCCAAGCGACCGGTAATCGGCGAGCATCGCTTCGGCTTCACTGGGTGCGTCGAGCTGCACCGGCGCTTCATGAGACCGCGTGGCGCGCAGCAGTTCGGTGGGCCGGGTGTCCACTCCAGCAACCGCCCAGGCGGCCTGATGGCGGTTGCCTTCAGCGCCATGACTGCCACCACCAATGACGCCACGCAGCGCATCCGCCTGCGCGAGCGCGCGCAACTCCTGGGCGTTCAGGCGCGCACGCCGCGCCAGGTCTTCGGCGCCGCTGAACCCGGCGTGGGCGCGCGCAGCGACGATGCGCAACGCAGCGTCTTGCGACAGGCCTGAGATGCGGTTCAAGCCCAGGCGCACGGCGTGCAATGCCACCGCATGCGCCTGCACCTGCGCCTCGGTACGTTCGAGGGCATCGTGGTCGGCGCGCTCGAGCGTGCACTCCCAATCGCTCATGCGCACGTCGACGGGCCGCACCGTCACACCATGCTCGCGCGCGTCGCGCACGAGTTGCGCGGGCGCGTAAAAACCCATCGGCTGGCTGTTCAGCAGCGCGGCGAGAAACGCGTCGGGGTGATGGCGTTTGATCCAGCAGCTCACGTAAACGAGCAGCGCAAAGCTCGCCGCGTGGCTTTCGGGGAAACCGTATTCGCCAAAGCCCTCGATCTGCTTGAAGATGCGCTCGGCGTATTCGGCTGCGTAGCCTTTTTCGACCATGCGCCCGACCAGCCGGTCGTGGAATGGCCCGAGGCCGCCTTTGCGCTTCCACGCCGCCATCGCGCGGCGCAACTGGTCCGCCTCGCCGGGGGTGAAGTCGGCGGCGAGCACGGCGAGCTGCATCACCTGTTCCTGGAAGATCGGAATGCCGCAGGTGCGCTGCAAGGCCATCGCGACTTCGGCGCTCGGGAATTCGATCGCCTCCTCGCCGCTGCGCCGCTTCAGATAGGGGTGCACCATGCCGCCTTGAATCGGCCCGGGGCGCACGATCGCGACTTCGATCACCAGGTCGTAGAAGCAACGCGGCCTCAGTCTGGGCAACATGCTCATCTGCGCGCGGCTCTCGATCTGGAACACGCCCACCGTGTCGGCCTTGCACGCCATGTCGTACGTGGCAACGTCTTCGGCGGGAACGTCTTGCATCTCGAAGGGTTCTGCCACTGAGCGACCCAGCTTGGCGCCGATCATCCCCAGCGCACGCCGGATCGCGCTCAGCATGCCGAGCGCGAGCACGTCGACCTTGAGCAAGCCGAGCGCGTCCAGATCGTCCTTGTCCCACTGAATCACGGAGCGGCCGTCCATGGCGGCGTTCTCCACGGGAACGAGCAAGGCGATCTGCTCCTTGGCGATGACAAACCCTCCCGGGTGCTGCGACAGGTGGCGCGGAAAACCGATCAACTGGTGCGTCAGCTGGGCCCACAGTTGCACCGTCGGCGATTCAGAGTCGAAGCCGTTTTCGCGCAAGCGTTCGGGCGAAATGCTGCGGCCGTCGTACCACTGCTGGCTTTTGGCGACGGCGTCGATGCGGTCCAGGTCGATGCCCAGCGCGCGCCCCATGTCGCGCACGGCGGAGCGCGGCCGGTAGCTGATCACCACGCCCGTCAGCGCGGCGCGGTGCCGCCCATATTTCCGATAGATGTACTGAATCACTTCTTCGCGGCGCTGGTGCTCGAAGTCGACGTCGATGTCGGGCGGTTCGTTGCGCTCGGCGCTGATGAAGCGCTCGAACAGCACGCTCATTCGCGCCGGGTCGACCTCGGTGACGCCCAGGCAGTAGCACACCGCCGAATTCGCCGCGCTGCCACGCCCCTGGCACAAGATGCGCTGGGCGCGCGCCCATTGCACGATGTCGGCGACGGTCAGGAAGTAAGGCTCGTACTTGAGTTGTGCGATCAAGGCCAGCTCGTGCTCGACGAGGCGTTGCACCTCGGCCGGCGGGCCCTGCGGAAAACGCTGCACCGGGTAGCGGCGCTGCAACCCCGCCAGCGTGAGGTTGCGCAAGTGCGAGGTGGGCGTCTGCCCTTCAGGCACGATTTCCTGCGGGTACTCGTAGCGCAGCTCGTCCAGCGAAAAGCTGCAGCTCCCGGCGAGCACCAGCGTCTGCTCGAGCCACGCGGCGTCGTACAACCCGCCCAGGCGCGCGAGCGAGCGCAGATGCGCCTCGGCGTTGGGTTCGAGGTGCCAGCCGCACTGCGCCACCGGCAGGCCCAGGCGTGTGGCGGTGAGCGCGTCCTGCAAGGGTTTGCGCGAGCGCACGTGCATCAGCACGTCGCCCGCCGCGACGAGCGGCAGGCCCACGAGCGTGGCGACACGCTGCACCACGTCCAGCAGCGCGTCGTCCGAGCCGCGGTGTAGCAATTCGACCGCCAGGAAGGCGCGCTCCTGGAACCAGGTCTTGAGCCACAGCGCCTGGGCAAACAGCGATTCGAACGTTTGCCCGGCGTGCGCCACGAGCAGCGCCAGGCAATCGGGCAGCCCCGCGAGAAACGGCGCGTGCGGCACGCGGCCTTCGACGTCAGAGGCAAACGCCAGATAGCTGCCTTTTTGTGCGCGCCGACGCGCCACCGTGATCCACTGCGACAAGTTGCCGTAACCGCGCCGCGACTGCGCGAGCAGCACAAGGCGAAGCGGCGGCGCCGGCGCTGCCGCGGTTGTGTCTGCTGCATCAACGGATTGGGCTGATGCTCTCTTGAGCGGGTTGCTTCGGCTCATTGCGCCAACAACGACAGCAGCAACGGCAGCAACGGCAGTTTCAGCGGCAGAAACGGCGACCCGAGTGGTGGCAGCGGCGGCAGCAGCAGCGGCAGCCGGAGCGCGAGCAGGCGCGGGCGCGGCAGGAGCCGCTGGGGCAAGCGTCACAGAAGCAGGTGGTGCATCGGCGGGAGGGGGAGCAGCAGTCGCCGTTGCCGTTGCCGTTGCCGTTGTCGTTGTCGTTGTCGTTGTCGTTGTCGTTGTCGTTGTCGTTGCCGTTGCCGTTGCCGTTGCCGTTGCCGTCGTCGCCGCAGAGGGCGCGGCAAGATGCATCTCGCAACCGATAATCAGGTGCAACTGCGGATGACGCTTGGCTTCGATGTGCGCACGCACGACACCGGCGAGCGAACACTCATCCGTGATCGCCAGCGCCGCATAACCCAGCCGCGCCGCACGCGCCACCAATTCCTCGGGGTGCGACGCACCGCTCAGAAAGCTGAAATTGCTGCGGCAGTGGAGTTCGGCGTAACGTGGTAGTGAGCGCATGGCTCGCGAACTTCATCGCCGCTGTCGTTGCCGTTGCCGTTGCCGTTGCCGTTGCCGTCATCACTTCGGCGACGCCGCAATTGGCGACTCAGCGCCGTTGACACCGAATCGGCTGACGGCAACGCCGGCGTGGGCAGCGCGGCCACCAGGCTGTCGAGCGGGCTTGGCGTACCTGCGGCGGCTGACTTCAGAACATGCGTATAAATCATGGTCGTGCTCACCTCGCTGTGGCCGAGCAGTTGCTGCACGGTACGGATGTCGGTGCCCGCCTGAAGCAAGTGCGTTGCGAAGGAATGACGCAGCGTATGCACGGTCGCCGGCTTGGCGATGCCTGAGGCTTCGACGGCGGCCCTCAGGTCACGCTGCAGACGCTTTTCGTTCAAATGATGCCGGCGCTGACGCAGCGGTGTGCCTGCACCTGCACCCACCTTCTGGTCATCGTCGCGACTGGCAATCGACGCTGTATCAACGCGAGGATCCACCGACAACGTGGGCGAGGGAAACACCCAGAACCATGTCCAACTCTCAGCCGCACGCACAAATTTGGCTGCGAGCGCATGCGGCAGATAAACACCGTCCACACCCTGGGCGCGATCGGCCATCCAGTAGCGCCGCGCAGTCTCGAGCTGCTCGCGCAACGAACCTTCCAATGCGCGAGGCAGCATGACGACCCGATCCTTGCCGCCCTTGCCATCGCGCACGATGATGATCTGGCGCACGAAATCGACATCCTTGACCCGCAGACGAACCCCTTCGAGCAGGCGCATCCCCGTGCCGTAAAGCAACTGCCCCAGCAAGGCCGACACACCGCTCAGACGGGCCAACACGGCCTGAACCTCGGCATGCGTCAACACCACCGGGAGGCGTTTGCGCCGCACCGGGCGACCCAGTTCCTGCATCCACGGCATGTCCACGCCAATCACTTCGCGATAAAGGAACAGCAAAGCGCTGAGCGCCTGGCGATGCGTCGACGCAGAGACGCGCCGCTCGTTCGCCAACATGCTCAGGTACGCCTGGACTTCCTCCACTCCCATATCGCGCGGGTGCCGCATCCCCGACCAACGAATGAAGCCACGCACCCAATAGACATAGGCCTCTTCGGTGCGTAAGCTGTAGTGCATGTAGCGCAGACGCTCGACAAGCACTTGCATCAGCCGCAATGGTTGACTTCGGAAGGCGTTGTCCACTTTCACCCCGCACCTTTAGTACTGATGTTTTATACAGTACCAGACCACGCCCCGCGTGTCAACGGCCTTCCCAGTCCCCCACAATCCAAGTTACGCCCCATCCCCCATACAAATCGGACAACGTAACTGGACGGAACTCGTCGTCGATAACCCGTTAGATTCGCAAACCCACCGACCCATCGCACAATACGCTGTCCCAACCAGAAGCCGGGAGAGAGCCAGTGGCCACCGTTCGCTACCTCGTCAACAGCGTCGATGAGTCGTTACCCTTCTATCGTGCCCTCGGATTCAAGCTTGCCGATCGCTGGGGTCCGCCGTTCGCGGTCGTTAAGGGCAAGGGGTTTACCCTATGGCTGAGCGGGCCAGGAACTTCAGCCCGAAAGAAACTCCCAGGTGGCGCAATGCCTGAATCCGGAGGCTGGAACCGTATGGTCATTCAGGTCAAAGACATCGAGGCCACGGTAGTCAAACTACAAGCCACTGGCGCCAAGTTCCGGAGCAGGCAAATCAAAGGTCCAGGCGGAACGCAAGTTCTGGTTGAAGACCCCTCGGGAAACCCAATCGAACTGTTTGAGCCGAAGTCAGTCGAAGAATGAGCGAATCTAACCATTCGGTCAAGCCGACGCGCTCCGGCCTGCGGCCTCCGCGCGCGGCTTACCTCAAACGTTAGAGCGCAACAGAATGCTCGACCAGTACTCCCAGGAGCAGAAGGCGCGGTTGTTAGAGCTTCGACCGGAGTGGCAGCCGTTTCTCACGGAGCTTCAGTACGAAGAAGGCGAAGAAGATGAAGAAGCCTATGTTTTCGTCCAATTGCCTTCTCCAGCAGACCCGCAGTTGTTCTTGACGGTATGCACCTATGAGGAAGAGGTCACCATCGCGTTTGGAGTTTGGGAGGTCCACTTCAATGAGTACACGAGTTCGGAGCGGACTGAGCTTGAAGATGCGCTCGCAATGGTCAGCAAGCTTCAAAACGAGGAGCTTGTTGTCTTTAGCTATTGGCAAGGCGAGCGGTGGGTCGGCTCCACAATTTGCGAACCAACAGAGTCCGTGCAACAGCACGACCTTGCATCGCAAGCCTCGGCCGCCAAAGTGCTTTCGTGGGGCGGGCGCTTCAGCCGCGAGGTTGCGCTCTAACCCTTCGGTCAAGCCGACGCGCTCCGGCCTGCGGCCTCCGCGCGCGGCTTACCTCAAACGTTAGACCCCGAATCCAAACACCCCGCTGAGCGGCCGCTCCTCCTACGATGAAAGTCGCAAGCGTCCGGAAACACGCACTTTCCTTGCCTGAGGTCACGGAGGAACCACATTTCCAGTATTCGTCGTTCAGGGTTCGTGGCAAGATCTTCCTTACCTTTCCTCCGGACGAAACCGCAATTCACGTCTTTGTCGGGGAGCAGCAACGCGAATTCGCGCTCGCCATCCACAGCCATTTCGTCGAGAAGCTACTCTGGGGCGGAAAAGTTGTTGGCCTTCGCGTTTCGCTTCGGTCCGCAGTTCCTGCGCCTGTCAAGCAACTGATCACGCAGGCATGGGAGAATAAGGCACCCAAGTCTGTGCACGCGCAAGCCGATAAAGCTGCCGCACGTCGCAAGTCATGAGCATCATTCGCGCAACGGGGTCTAACCTTTCGGTCAAGCCGACGCGCTCCGGGCTACGCCCTCCGCGCGCGGCTTACCTCATACGTTGGGCGTCATAGTCAGCGACTGGCTCACATCATGTTCGGCCTGTTCAGCTCACCCCCATTTCGAGATCCGCATCTCGGAGAGCTCGTGCGTTCGCGCGGCCATTGGCGGGGACAGCTGGCGTTGGAGCCCGGAACAACCGTTCCGCTGGTGCTTTCTGGCACACGGTCGGAACCAAATGCCCAGGCCCTAGCGATGGCGCGAGAACTTCAGACGCAGTTCACATCGTGGCGCCCCATCATTGAACAGGCCTTGTTCGAGCACTACGAACCATATGCCGAGGCTCTTGCTGCGGGTGAGGTTCCGCCCGAGAGCGAAGCATTCCCCAGCATCACCGCTGCAAACCGGGTTTGGGCTCATGTTTCGTTGGTATTTGTCTCCGTCACGCCCATGGACGGCACGCTAACAACCGAATTTGGCCTCACCACCGGCTGGGACGAAGAACACACCCTCGGAGCGCGGTTCCAGTCAGGTAAGCTCCTTGAAATCTGCGGCAGTGTCTTGCCTCCGTAAAATGACGCCCAACCCTTCGGTCAAGCCGACGTGCTCCGGCCTGCGGCCTCCGCACGCGGCTTACCTCAACCGTTAGAGCTCATGAATACCTCACCCTCCCTCGTCTTTCGCGATAACCTCGACGAGGTATACGCGCTTCTTCAGATCCACACTCAACTCACCGGCAGTGGGCCCGGACGACGCCACAACGTCGCTGTACTGAATAAGAGCGCGATCCTGTTCGCCTGCGCGGCATTCGAGGGATTCATCGAGAACCTGGCGACTAGCGCGTTCGAACACATCGTCAATGATTCCAAGGATCATCTGTCGCTCCCCAAACAGATACTGAAGGCCACTGCCACCTTGCTCAAGGACGACAAGAACGACATCAAGGTCTGGGACCTCGCTGGAGATGGCTGGAAGACGGTGGTTGAGTCGTTCAGAAAAAGCATCGTGTTCAAGTACATTGGACCTTTCAACACACCGAAGCCGCACAACATTGAGGCATTGCTTCGAGAATTGATTGGCATGCCAGGCTTACCTTCCACCTGGCACTGGAGCGGAATGTCCGCAGCGAGCGCGCAGGCAAAGCTGAGAGCACTTGTGGAGTTGCGGGGCGCGCTAGCCCATGGCGAGAAACCTGCTCCCACTGTTCACAAACAGGACGTGACGTCCTATCTCGACTTTCTCGGTCCTTTGAGCGTTCGGTCCTCAAACCAGGTTCGCCACTACTGCCATTCGGTAACGGGCAAGTACCCGTGGGGAAGCACTCTCTACGGTACGGTGAGATGAGCTCTAACCCTTCGCTCAACCCGACGCGCTCCGGGCTGCGCCCTCCGCGCGCGGGTTAGCTCAAACGTTGGGCCCCACGAATTCACCGCGTGAGCGCTGCCAGCGGAGCAATTTCGTCGCTTGCTGCGCGCTCTGCCCAGAATGCATTCATGCCATACCCAGCGTCGCCGCGTTCTCTCTCGGAAGAACGGATTGCGTTGCGTCGGAGTCCTGCAACACAACGCACTTTCACGGTCTGCGTGGGCTGCCCGTCCTTCGGCGGCCAGCGCACGGTTGTCGTCCTTCCACGCGAGCAACTCACGCGCATGAGCAAGCCGCACGGTCATGCTACTTGCACCCGAAAGACGGCAGGCCAGTCAGCCGCGGGCGCTTCACGGTCTGCACAATAGCGCCAAGAATCAAAGTCCAATGCGCAGTCGATCTTTCGCTCTTCCACCGGCGGCGAAACATTGCTATCGTCACAGCATGCAAAGCCAGCAGTTCTCGGTGCTCCTCCCATGCACGGTGTAGCCACTGGGCAAGCGGTGTGGCCCAACCCTTCGGTCAAGCCGACGTGCTCCGGGCTACGCCCTCCGCGCGCGGCTTACCTCAAACGTTAGGCCGCACAACCGCCGCCTTCCACACTCCCAGTCTGGAGATCACATGGCCACCGCACCGAACAGCCAAGACCTCGCGCAGTCTCTGTACGAAGAGGGCCTAAAGTACGACTGGCGTGCCCCCGAGTCAGGCGCGAACGCAGCTTTGGCCCGAGCCTCCTTCGAACAGGCGGCCAGATATCGCCATCCGAAAGCCATGTGTGAACTTGCTGAGATGATGTTTGCTGGTTCAGGGGGCGCAAAGGAGCAGGAACGCGCACTCCATTTGAAATGGCAGGCAGCACGACTCGGTGAAGTCGAAGCAATCGACGAACTCTCGGCCTTGCTGGGCACGTACGCTGAGGAGCAAGTCAGACCGTCCGACCGATCCCGCGCGGAGCTCGCAGCCGCAAAAGCGGAGCAAGCCCACGATCTGATGAACTATCTTGGCTCATACATCCAAGGCCTTTCGCCGCTCTCTCATCTCAGTGTTGGTCAAGCATAACCAAGAAAGCAGAGGCACATGACAGCCAAACCACACCCAACGTTTTTGCGCGTTCTCATTGCTGCAGCCACGCTACTTACGGGCTGTGAAACAGTCCAGGCGGTCAAAGACTATGCCGCCGAGCGAACCCGTGCGCAAGATCAGGCGCGCATCGAGGCAGCGCGCCCCGCCTGCCAGCAGTATGGGTTTGTTCCCGGAAGCGAAGCATTTGCTTCCTGCGTTCAAACCGAAGTCAATCAGGTAAAACTTCGAGAACAAATGGCACTTCAATCGAGCACCTCCTCATCAGGCGCCCCTGAACGGTCCTCAGTTCACCTCGCATCAGAACGGAAGTTCACATTGCTGGCGGAAAGCCTTGATCAGTTTTTCCACCTTCTTCTTGCCGAGCCAACGAAACTTCACGCGAGGGTAAGTGACAGACGCGCCTAACCCTTCGGTCAAGCCGACGCGCTCCGGGCTGCGCCCTCCGCGCGCGGCTTACCTCAACCGTTAGGCGTCAAAACTCTTCCAACGACGAGCGAGCACCATCGGAATGGAGGCATGCAATGGACAATCCCGCACTCATCGCCGAAGTCACAACCTGTCTCGCGCACTACATCGCGTCGTTCAACTCCTATAGCCTTGCCCAGATTTCCAAGTGTTATGCATTCCCTTGTCTCATCTTCAGGGCTGACGGCACGCTGCATGCACTCGCTTCTCGCGCCGAGATCGAGAAGTTTTTCCAGCCACGCCTCGAACAGCTCCAATCGGAAGGCTGTCGAGACTGGCGATACACCAATCTGGAAGCTGGGTCACTTGGTACGCGCTCCGTATTGGCAACCATGGATTGGGAGCCGCTTAGAGCCAACGGAACTGCAATCGCGAAGTGGCGCCAAACCTACCAATTCCTTAGAACGGAAGAAGGTCTACGCTTTGTGGTCTCAACGGTGCATGCATAGTATCGCTATCCGCGCAAGTTGCACCGCATTGACGCCTAACCATGCGGTCAAGCCGACGCGCTCCGGCCTGCGGCCTCCGCACGCGGCTTACCTTTATCGTTGGGCCCCACGATTTCGCCGCGTGAGCGCTGCCAGCGGAGCAATTTCGTCGCGTGCTGCGCGCTCTGCCCACAATGCACTCATGCCATACCCAGCGTCGCCGTGCATGTCCTCGAAAGAGTGGTGTTCGTTCCGTCGGGCCCCTGCGACGCAGAGCACTTTCGCGGTCCACGTGGGCTGCCCGTCCTTCGGCGGCCAGCGCACGGATGTCGTCCTTCCACGGAAGCAGGTCACGCGCATGAACACGCCGCATGGTCATGCTACTTTCACCCAGAACAAGGCGGGCCGGTCAGCCGCGGGCGCTTCACGGTCTGCGCGGTAGCGCCAAACGCGAAACGCCAAGTTTCCTCCCGAAAGTTCTCCCTTCCATCGGCGGCGAAACATTGCTATCGTCGCACCATGCGAAGTCAGCAGTCCTGGGTCCTCCTACCGTGCGCGGCATAGGCACCAAGCAAGCGGTGTGGCCCAACCCTTCGGTCAAGCCGACGCGCTCCGGGCTGCGCCCTCCGCACGCGGCTTACCTCACACGTTAGGGGCCCGCTTATTGGGTCCGTTGGCCTGTGAACCTCACCGCCATGCATAGCGCGCGCGAATCTGCAATGTGCTACTGTTTCGCCCAGCCCCGCGCGCGGCGCACCTTGGCAACTCTGCGCTTGACGTCAGTCACCGTCTCGCTGCGCAGCGGCCTCACCTGCATCGGCCTTGCCGCCAGGCAGCAACAACTTACTGAGTTCATGGCACGCAAGCTGATTTCCCGTCGTCGCGCGGTGTGGCACCCACGCGGCCGCCTGTCTCTGCCTTTATGCTGGCCTTTCGCTCCGGCACGTGGGCCTGCCTACGACCGTTGCGCCTTCGTCGATGGGTCTGCCCCTAACCGGTCGTTCAAGGCGGATTGCCTTCGGCAACCGCCTTAACTCCAACGTTAGGCCGCAGCAAGTCACAGGCCTGCCGGTCAGATCCCTTCTTGCATGGCGGCTACAGTTTCGTTCTCACGCATCGCAATCACCGTTCAGGCAACAACCATGTCGGACAAAGCTCTCTTTCTTTGGATTGGCGGTCTGTCGCTGATCTTTCTCTGGTTTGGGCTATGGGGCGGAATCGTTCAACCCCTTGTCACGTCTAGCCCGTTTGACGTCCTGTCTGGTATCAAGCTGCTTTGTGGGCTTGTCGCACTTGGCATTGCCATCTTCATGGATCAGCTTGAGTGCATAAAGGACTTGCTTAGAAACAGAGGCGGTGTGTAGCCGGCGTCGAATGTGCTCTCCGTGTTCGCCATGAACACTCAAGTGCGCAGAGCAGTGCGTGTGCAGGCGTATGGGCTGCGGCCTAACCCCTCCATCGAGCGGACGTCCCAAAGGCTTCGCCTTTGTGCCGCCGCTCATGTCGAACGTTAGAGCCCACAAGAGACAGACCGTGTCACTCAAGGCCACCTGGTTCCGGGACAAGCTGCGCAAAAAGGCCAAGCAAGGCTTTCAGGGCTTTCCGCTCGCCACAATCACGTACTATGGTCCCACTGCGTCACAGGCGTCCAAAGTCTCAGTCGGCATCGTCATGCAAGAAGGAGGCGAGGTCACGGCCCTAGAACGCTGGCACAACGAACTCGCGGACGTTCGCCTGGACGCCAAGGCCAATGAAGAAATCGTCAGCTTCCTCAAGCAGCATGGCGTCAAGTCGGTCGTCAGCCCAGATCGCTTACTTGGTTGCCCGCATGAAGAGGGCACGGATTATCCCAATGGAGAAAAGTGCCCACGCTGTCCATACTGGGCGAACAGAGACCGCTTTACCGGAGACGTGGTTCAATGAGCGCAATGGGCTCTAACCCTTCGGTCGAGCCGACGCGCTCCGGGCTGCGCCCTCCGCGCGCGGCTCACCTCAAACGTTAGGTTCCTCAAGAACCAGCCACTCCACCTTCCGCGCAAAGGGGTAAGGTCCGCGTTTTCCTTCCAGCATTCGCAACACCGGTGTCACGCCTTCCGTATCGGCCTTGCCGCTTTCAGCCATCGTTTGACACTCCAGGCGCTGCAAAGCATGAATGTGGCTGGCGCTTCGCGCCGCAGTGCTGCGCCTGGCAGTCAGTTCGTTGGTGTCGCCGAGTACGGCGACGACTCTTCCCGCCACGTAGGCTTCCTCCCATACGAAAACAGCTCGCGTCTGCGCCCACTCCGAACATAAGGCTTCATGCCTCCAGCCTTGTGCCTTCCACCTGTACATCCATTGCCGGAACCTTGGTATCCATAGTGTGGGCCTGAGCGCGCATCACCTTGGTCGTTTGCGCTATGCTACGGAAACACGGCAATGGCAGTCCCAGCGTCACGCATGCAAATCAGCAGTTTCGCCGGAGCAAACAAACGCACCGCGCTTCGAGGAAGGAACCTAACCCTTTACAGGGACTTCCCACTGCGTCAAGCAGGTAGTGGTTTTTGTTTTCGGTATTTGGTATTCGGGTATTCGCGCGTTCGTTTCAGGTTGGGCGTGTCAAGGCTGGCCGCAGGCCACCCGAAGGGCTTGGCCTTGACAGGCCCAACCTGAAACCCACACTGGAGCGATGCTTGTTGGCCAAGACACTTGGCCGACAAGCCATGACAGACTTCTTCATTGCCCCCGAGTGGTTTTTGGCGCAAGATGAATCGGATGCAGGCGTGCCGAAGGGCTGCGACAAAGGTGCAGACTGCTTCTCTACAGACGGCCTTGTTGCACGGGGCACTGTGGCCTAGCGTGCGGACCCAGATGCGAACCGCTCAGCGGGGCTCCATTCCGATCGCGTGGACATCGAACGATTCGAGCCACCAAGGGTTAGTCGAGCTTGCCCGCTGCCGGTCTGACCTGTCATATGCGTCTTCTGGCTGATGCCTGCTGCGTGAAGGAAACGGTGCGGCGGCGCTTGCAGCCGACCGGCTATGCGCAAACCCCGGCAGTGACGGTGCGCGTGGACGCCGGCACCGACGCCGACGCCGACGCCGACGCCGTTACCACCACCGCCGGTGGCCGGCTCACATGGCGCGCGTCGAACGCCTCGCCCTTGGTCATCACCGCCCACAGGATGCGCGCGTTCTTGTTGGCCAGCGCCACCGCGGCCTTTTGCCAACCGGCACGCTCGCGCAGCGCCGTGACCCACTGCGAGATCGGGTCGCTGCGCTTGTGGGCGGTCATGACCGCCGACTTGGCGCCCTGGATCAACAGGCTGCGCAAGTAGGTGTCGCCCCGCTTGGTGATGCCCCCCAGGTTGTTCTTGCCCCCGCTGGAGTGCTGGCGCGGCACCAGGCCGATCCAGGCGCCGAACTGCGCGCCGTGCCTGAACTGCTTGAACTCGCCCACCGTGGCCACCGCGGCCGAAGCCGTCACGGGACCGATGCCCATCAGCGTGGCGGCCTTTTTCACCTCGGCGTTGTCCTTGGCGTGCGCGGCGATGCGCGCGTCGCACCAGGCGATGTGGGCGTCGAGCTCGCGCCACTGCGCCTGCGCCTGTTGCACGACCCGGCGCGCCAACGCGTTCATCTCGTTGCTCGCGTCCTCGATCACCTCGGTCAGCACGGATTGCAGCGCCGCCGGGCTTTGCGCGAACACCAGGCCGAACTCGGCGAGCAGGCCGCGGATGCGGTTGATGCACGCGGTGCGCTCGGCCTTGAACCCCTCGCGCAGGCGGTGCACGCACAGCATGCTTTGCTGCTCGATGCTCTTGACCGGCACGAAGTGCATCTGCGGGCGCGACGCGGCCTCGCAGATGGCCGCGGCATCGTTGGCGTCGTTCTTGCCGCTGACGCCCTGGCGTCGATAGGGGCTCACGAGTTGGGCCGCGATGATGCGCGCCTGCAGTCCCAGGGCGAGGAGCTTGCGCGCCCAGTGGTGCGCGCTGGAGCTGCTCTCCATGGCGACGATGCAACCGGCGGGCAATTGCGCGCACCAGGCCAGAAACTTGTCGCGCACCAGTGCGCGGCTGGCGAGCACCCGGCCAGCGCAGTCCACGGCATGAACCTGGATCACGCGCTTGGCCAGATCGACCCCCACGCGAACGGCTTCACCTCGCGCTTCACGTTGCGCTTCACGTTGCACCCCAACTCGTGTAATCTGCTCCACGGACTTCCCCTTTCATAGGCTTGAGATTGACGACTTCAATCACCATCAATCTTGGCGCATCGTCGCCATTGCCCGAAGGTGGGAAGTCCCTTCGCATTCCCATCGAGCCGACGCCCTTCGGGCGCGGCTCATGTCAAACGTTGGGCGTCACAAAGCACCGAAGTCTCCCCGCCCAGAATGGAGGCAGCATGAGCTTGAAGAACACCACAGCTACATCGTCGGATCTTCATTCATGGCCGCTGCCCGAGGGCGTCAAGACGCTGGAAGTTGGCGGGTATGAGATGGCGTACACCGAGTGCGGCTCCGGCCCACCAATTGTTCTCGTCCACGGCGCAGGACAGGACTTCCGCTTCTGGGGTGGGCAGATGAAGCCGCTCTCGCTAAAGTACCGAGCCATCGCCGTCAGCTTGCGTCATTACTACCCGGAGCCCTGGCGTGGTCAGGGCCACTTTGGAATCAGCACATCGCTGACCTCACCGAGTTCATCATCCGACTTGGAGCTGGGCCGGCCCACGTCATCGGACACTCCCGGGGTGGAACGGTCGCCCTGTATGCCGTTTCCAAGGACCCGTCCATAGCAAGATCTCTCGTGTTCGCAGAGGGCGGAATGGGAATGCCTGGGCTCGCACCGACCGACCCAGCCGAGCAAGAGCGGGTCTCCGGGTACGCCGACGCCATTGGAAAGAAGTTGGCCCAAGGCGACGTAGACGGTGGTGCGGAGGCGTTCATCACGATGGTCAGCGGGCCCGGCGCGTGGCAAGGTATGCCTGAGGCTTCCAGGCAAGTGCTCCGCGATAACGCGTGGACACTCCTCGCGAGCCTCCTCGACGCACCTCGATGGTCCGCTTTCGGGCCTGAGGACGCACGACGAGTCGAATTGCCGCTCCTCCTCGTTGGCGGGGCGAAGAGCCCGGCCAAGTTTGGCGCGGTACTGGACAGGGCGCAGTCCTGTCTACGACACGCTGAGCGGGTTAGCATTCCAGATGCAGCGCATCCGATGTCGCGCATGAACCCTTCCGCGTTCAACAGCGCAGTTCTTGCGTTTCTTGAGGGCAAGTGACCAGTGGCGTGCACCGCGACGCCCAACCCTTCGGTCAAGCCGACGCGCTCCGGGCTGCGCCCTCCGCGCGCGGCTTACCTCAAACGTTAGATGTCGCAAACACACCCATTCCCACCGCCAGTACAAGTGCTCGCCGCAACAAACGCCAGACATCCTTAAGCGCAGAATGCGGAATTGAGCGCTCCTGCTCACCACGGAGACAGCAATGAACAAGTCAACTCTGTTTCGTTCGTTCCTGGGCCTACTGCTTTTCGGCCTTGGCGTTGCCACGGGCTTGGTCGCCCAGCCCAACACAGATTCCCCGCAACGCGTAGAGAAACGACGCACCGACCTCGTTGGCGCGCCAGGCATGGAGGTCATTGCTTCAACCGGTGACTACAAACCGGGCGAAAGTATTGACCTTCATATTCACCATGGCGTCGAGGCTGCTTACGTAATCCAGGGCGCAACGGTGCAGGCGCCTGGCAAGGACCCGATGATGCTTCCCACCGGAGCGGCCCTGCTCAATCTACGAGACGTTAAACACGGTGGGTTCACAGTCGTTGGCGATACAACACTCAAGCTATTTACAGTCCACGTCGTCGACAAAGGCAAACCGCTCTACGACTATTCCAAGTAGGTGGGATCTTGTCGTCGTTTGGCGCACCTCCGAAGTCGACATCTAACCTTTCGGTCAAGCCGACGCGCTCCGGGCTGCGCCCTCCGCGCGCGGCTTACCTCATACGTTAGGCCTCAAATGACATCGCACGTTGACCAGTTAGACGCGGCGTATGTTGCCATCGTGGAGACCGTTCAGGGTGGCGCCTATCCACCCGGTCGCCGGATTCAAATGCAGGTGGCCTATTGCCATATGGTCATTGAGCATCAATGCGCCATAGGTCATTTGCTCGAAGCTCAGCTGACAGGGTCTGCTTTCGCGCTTGCGAGGCCAACCTTCGAAGCATTGGTCAAGGGCCTTTGGCTATACCATTGCGCAACTGACGAGCAATTGGAGCGCCATGCGCAAGGAAAGGAACTTGACCAGATTGCGCTTCTTACAAAGGGTCTTCTGTCAGTCAATCTCCCTGCCGTTATCACTCGCTCCCTGGACCAAGTGAAAACAAAGTACTGGGGAACGCTGTCTTCCCTGGCGCATGTCGGGCATTCCCAAGTGAGGCACTGGATCAATCCGCAAGGTGTCCAGGCGAACTACCCGGAGCCCGCATTGCATGAATTGGCAAACTTCGCAGCATTCATGGCATTGGTCGCGGGTCGAGAACTCGCATTGAGGGCCAGCAATCCAGAAGGCGTAGTCCGCCTTACAAACATGCTCCCTGAGGTTCCACCAAATGAGGCCTAACCATTTACAGGGACTTCCCAACAAGTCAAGCAGACAGCGGTTTGGTTTTGGTATTCGGTGTTCCGGTATTCGCGCATTCGTTTCAGGCCGACCGTGTCAAGGCTGGCCGCAGGCCACCCGAAGGGCTTGGCCTTGATGCGGGCGGCCTGAAACCCACACTGGAGCGATGCTTGTCGGCCAAGACACTTGGCCGACAAGCCATGACAGACTTCTTCATTGCTTCGTGTGTGTGTGGCGCAAGGTGAATCGGATGCAGGCGGGCCGAAGGGCTGCGACAAAGGTGCAGACTGCTTCTCTACAGACGGCCTTGTTGCACGGGCACTGTGGCCTTGTGTGCGGACCCAGATGCGAACCGCTCAGCGGGGCTCCATTCCGATCGCGTGGACATCGAACGATTCGAGCCACGAATGGTTAGTCGAGCTTGCCCGCTGCCGGTCTGACCTGTCATATGCGTCTTCTGACTGATGCCTGCTGCGTGATGGAAACTGTGTTGCGGCGCTTGCAGCCCGCGGCTATGCGGCAGCCGCGCCGCTGACATTGCGCGTAGGCGCGGGCACCGGCACCGGCACCGGCGCCGGAACCGAGGCCGGCGCCGTTGCCGCCACCGCCGGCGGTCTGCTCACATGGTGCGCGTCGAACGCCTCGCCCTTGGTCATCACCGCCCACAGGATGCGTGCATTCTTGTTGGCCAGCGCCACCGCCGCCTTTTGCCAGCCGGCTCGCTCGCGCAGCGCCGTGACCCAGCGCGAGATCGGGTCGCTGCGCTTGTGCGCGGTCATGACCGCCGACTTGGCTCCCTGGATCAGCAGGCTGCGCAAGTACGTGTCGCCCCGCTTGGTGATGCCACCCAGGTTGTTCTTGCCGCCCGAGGAGTGCTGGCGCGGCACCAGGCCGATCCAGGCGCCGAACTGCGCGCCGTGCCGGAACTGCTTGAACTCGCCCACCGTGGCCAGCGCGGCCGAAGCCGTCACGGGGCCGATCCCCATCAGGGTGGCAGCCTTCTTCACCTCGGCGTTGTCCTTGGCATGCGTGGCGATGCGCGCGTCGCACCACTCGATATGGGCATCCAACTCACGCCATTGCGCTTGCGCTTGTTGCACGACCCGGCGCGCCAGCGCGTTCATCTCGTTGCTCGCATCCTCGATCACGTCGGCCAGAACGGCCTGCAGCGCCGCCGGGCTTTGCGCGAAGACCAGGCCGAACTCGGCCAGCAGCCCGCGGATGCGGTTGATGCACGCGGTGCGCTCGGCCTTGAACCCCTCGCGCAGCCGGTGCACGCACAGCATGCTTTGCTGCTCGATGCTCTTGGCCGGCACGAAGTGCATCTGCGGGCGCGACGCGGCCTCGCAGATGGCCGCGGCATCGTTGGCGTCGTTTTTGCCGCTGGCGCCTTGTTTGCGATACGGGCTGACGAGTTGCGCGGCGATGATGCGTGCGTCAAGACCGAGCGCGATGAGCTTGCGCGCCCAGTGGTGCGCACTGGAGCTGCTCTCCATGGCCACGATGCACCCGGCGGGCAATTGCGCGCACCAGGCCAGAAATTTGTCGCGCGCCAGTGCGCGGCTGACGAGCACCCGCCCCGCGGCGTCCACGGCATGAACCTGGATCACGCGCTTGGCCAGATCGGCCCCGACGCGAACGGCTCGACCTCGCGATTCACGTTGCGCTTCACGCTGCACCCCAACTCGTGTAATCTGCTCCACGGACTTCCCCTTTCATAGGCTTGAGATTGACGACTTCAATCACCACCAATCTTGGCGCATCGACGCCGTTGCCCGAAGGTGGGAAGTCCCTTCGCATTCCGGTCAAGCCGACGCGCTCCGGGCTGCGCCCTCCGCGCGCGGCTTACCTCATACGTTAGAGCGCACAAAACCCGCCGACCGCAATGCTGCCGAATTGCGCACCACCCGAGCTTGTGCACTGGCGGCACCTCCTGGAACGCCGTCGGTCAATGCCGCACGCGTTCCCAGCGAATCCGCAGCGACGCGAGTACCATCGCGGCAGAACGCTGCGGGAGCCGATACCGTGCTAATGCAAGTAGTAGTGGCACTAGTCCTCGGACCGTTGGGCATCGCCTCCACTTGCTTTCTTGTGAGCCTTTACTTCTGCGTCCGCATGTTCCGTCACATCCGCCCCGACAAAAGAAGCGTCTCGTATTTTTCAGGGCCGCTTGTGTTCCTCAGCGACACGCTCTACACGGAGGCAGGAAAACAAGACTTTCGCTCGTTTCAAGTCTGGTTCCGGCGGTTCGCGCTCTGGTTGGCTGCATGGGGCGTTGTCGTGCTGCTATTCTTCTGGTTCACAAGTGGCTCGCAAGCCAATGCGCTCTAACCTTTCGGTCAAGCCGACGCGCTCCGGGCTGCGCCCTCCGCGCGCGGCTTACCTCATACGTTAGAGCCCACAAGAACCCTTGCGCCGCCCATGATTTCCATCCACCTCCTGCTTCTGGCGTCAGTTCTCACTTCCACAGCTGCCTCGGCCTTCGCTGCGCCACCGCCCCAGCTGGGGCGCTACGTCCAGTCGACCAAGGTTTGCTTCCAAGAGGTGGAACCAAACAATGACCGATGGGTACGCAAGTGTCATAGCTCTTCGCATAACCTGACTCTCAGCCGGGCCACTCATGATTACGGAGACATTCGCGCGACAATTGCCTCCGAGTTTCACGAAGGACACGCCTGTTCCTTTGAAGGATTTGGTTCCTGGAATGGCGTCGATCGCGTTTGGCTCATGAACAAAGAGTCGCAGTGCCAAGTAGTTCTGATATATGCTTCCGGAGCACTGCACACTGTTGTGAAGACCGAGGGCCAATGCCAGTCGCACTGCGGCAGTCGGGCGTCACTCGATGGTTTAGTCCTCAAGCATCGCTAGCCTGGGATGGGCTCTAACCTTTCGGTCAAGCCGACGCGCTCCGGGCTGCGCCCTCCGCGCGCGGCTTACCTCATACGTTGGGCGTCATTCATCATCCAGGAGGAGTTCACATGCCAGATCAACCCATTCCCACTGCCGTCGTGGCTGCGGAAGTAATTCCTCGCTTGGCCAAGACCATCTATCCAGAGCCTTTCGCCTCGCGTGTCGCCGGAAGAGAGAAGCGAGTCCTTGGTGACGTCTTCGGTTTGAAGAACTTTGGCGTCAATCTAACCCGACTCCGCCCGAAGGCAATGTCGGCACTGCGGCATGCGCACGCGAAGCAAGATGAATTCGTCTACGTGCTCCAAGGCACGGCCACGCTGAACACGGATAAGGGGCGGTGAAGCTTGTTCCCGGCATGTGCACTGGGTTCAGCGCGGGGACAGGCAACGCTCATCATCTTGTCAACGAGACGGACGAGGACGTTGTGTACCTCGAGATCGGGGACAGAACGCCGGGCGACTCCGCTGTTTGGCCTGACGACGACCTTCAAGTCATCGAAATTGAGGGCAAGAAGCGCATGGCGCACCGCGACGGAACGCCATACTGAAGTCCTCACTCGGGAGCCCATAACGTCCGATGACGCCCAACCCTTCGGTCAAGCCGACCCGCTCCGGCCTGCGGCCTCCGCGGGCGGCTTACCTCAACCGTTCGGCCCCATCAATCCGGTGTCGCGTAGCCCTTGACGGGAGTAGCCGGTGGGCTACACTTGCCCTGTGCGAGTTGAAAAGACCGACGAATATCGCGAGTGGATCGACAACCTCAAGGATCGGGCGGGAAGAGCGCGTATCTTGGTTCGCGTTGAGCGCCTGATTCGAGGCAATCCTGGTCAGCACCGGGATCTTACCGACGGAGTGTCTGAGTTGAAGGTGGACTTCGGGCCAGGGTATCGCGTCTACTTCTCGCAGCGAGGATCAAGACTGTTGTTGCTCCTCGCTGGTGGCGACAAATCAACCCAGCAGAAGGACATCGCGAAGGCGATCCATCTGGCGAAGAATTTTCAGGAGTGATATGCATGCCCAAAGCTGCCGCGAAGAAGTCCACGAAGACAAAGGTCACGCCATACGATGTGGCTGAACACCTCCGTACGCCAGAGGAGATGGCAGCGTATCTTGACGCGTGGCTAGTCGAGGCACCTGACGACGCTGCCGGTATTGCCCGAGCGCTTGGGGATATCGCCCGCGCGAGAGGCATGACTCAAGTCGCGAAGGACGCGGGCCTAAGCCGAGAGAGCCTCTATCGCGCTCTAAGCGCGGAGGGAAATCCGAGCTTCGCTACAGTGCTTAAGGTCGCGAGGGCACTCGGAGTCAAGCTGCACGCACAGGCAGCATAGCCGTCAGCAGTCGTGGAAATGGGGCCGAACCCTTCGTTCCAGCCGACGTGCTCCGGCCTTTGGCCTCCGCACGCGGCTGAACTCGACCGTTAGAGGCCCGCTGTTTTGAATGCCTCGCTCTTTGGTCCTGCGAAGCTCATCTCCAGGCATGGCGCGCACGAATCTCACATGTGCTACTGTTTCGCATCGCTCCGCGCGCGGCTACCCTCGGCCTCTCTGCGTTTGATGTCAGCCACCGTTTCGCCCTGCACCGGGACTCACTGCCAAGGTCGCGCAACCAAGGGCATGCAGCGCACTACATCCATGGCACGCGAACCGCTTTCTCACCGTCGCACTGCGTGGCACCCCCGCGGCCGCCCGTCTCTGCCTGCTGATTGGCCTTTCGTTCCAGTGCGTGGGTCCGCCTTCGAACGTCGTGCCTTCGTTGTTGGGTCTGCCTCTAACCAGTCGGTCAAGGCGACGCGCTCCGGGCTGCGCCCTCCGCGCGCGCCTTACCTCCAACGTTGGGCAACACGCGGCCACGGTTGAGCAATGCGTTGTCTTGCCGTGCTCCTACCGCAGTGCCGCATGAAGGAAGAATGAGCGCGCTTGCCGTCGCCTCGCGGACTCCAAAGATCCTGCGCAGGTCTGCGTGGGCTGTCCGTCCTTCGGCGGCCAGCGCACCACCTTCTTACTGTCACCACCACCGTAGCTGGCGCGTCGAACAATCGCGCTGCGTGGCTACGGTGCTCGTCTGTCGAAGTCCTGTGCACGTTCGGCGGCATGGCCTGCCAGCGTCTGAGCAAGATGCCGCAGGCACCGGCGGCGGTACACCACGGTTGCGCGTCGCGGGCATTCGGCGCAGTGCGCCGCGAACCACGGCTTCTGTGCTGCGGCACCGCACCGTCGCTTCTGCGCTTTGTGTCGCTCCCGCTGGGTATTCGTCGCCCGTGGGTTGTCACCCGCAAGAGCAGAGTCGGTGCATACTCGTCGCATAGCGCATTTCGCACACCATGGAATTCAGCGTGTCGCCCAACCCTTCGGTCAAGCCGACGTGCTCCGGGCTGCGCCCTCCGCACGCGGCTTACCTCACACGTTAGAGGCCCGCTCATTGGCCTACAAGCTTTTTTGCCTGCGCCGGGGTTCTCCACGGTTCACGCGCGCGAATACCCAGTGTGCTACTGTCACGCCATGCGCCGCGCGCGTCGGAAACTTCTCCCCCTTCGTTTGGCGTCAGCCAACGTTGCTGGCCTTCGCCGATCTGCCTGCAACGCTTGCCCCAGAACTTCACCTTGGCTCACTGTCTTTCGGCCACCCGAGCCTCACTGTCGCCGTCGCGCCGCGTTCAGGCCCCGCGGCCGCCTGTCTCTGCCTACGCAGAGGCCTTCCGCTCCAGTGCGTATGGCGGCCTGCGGGCGTCGTGCCTTCGTCGTTGAGTCTGCCTCTAACCAGTCGGTCAAGCCGACGCGCTCCGGGCTGCGCCCTCCGCGCGCGGCTTACCTCCAACGTTAGAGGCCCGCTGTTTTGAATGCCTCGCTTCTTGTTCCTGCGAAGCTCATCTCCAGGCATGGCGCGCACGAATCTCACATGTGCTACTGTTTCGCCTCGCTCCGCGCGCGGCAACCCTCAGCCTCTCTGCGCTTGAGGTCAGCCACCGTTTCGCCCTGCACCGGGACTCGCCGCCAAGGTCGCGCAACCAAGGACATGCAGCGCACTGCATTCATGCCACGCGAACCGCGTTCTCACCGTCGCACTGCGTGGCACCCCCGCGGCCGCCCGTCTCTGCCTGCTGATTGGCCTTTCGTTCCAGTGCGTGGGTCCGCCTTCGAACGTCGTGCCTTCGTTGTTGGGTCTGCCTCTAACCAGTCGGTCAAGGCGACGCGCTCCGGGCTGCGCCCTCCGCGCGCGCTTTACCTCCAACGTTAGCCATCTCAAATGCAGCATCCTTCCTTCTCCCACGATCGAGCTTTGCCGTCGCTTAAGGTCACCACGGATCTCCTGGAGGCGCTGGAGAGCTATCTGATCAAGCGCTTCGCTGACGCGTTGCAAATCCCGGAGGGCGAAGTTCGTAGCTGCTTCTCGCTGCGGGTTGAGGATAGTCTGGGTACAGACAAATTCGCGTCGGTCGGACAAATGACCTCTTCACGATTTGCGGATAGCACCACTCAGGTCGAAGTTGAACTGAACTCTCCACATACGAAGGACGATCAACGACTGCGCGTTCGCCTGAGCTTCTCGAAGGGGCGCTTGTTCTCCACCCTCGCGCTTACCGTCTCAATGCCCAACGCAAGAGAACTAGTTCTCGGACTACGCCAGGGAGTTTTGCGCGTCCTTGAGCCGCATCGAACGTGGCACTGGCTCGCCCATCCGACAACTACAGGCTGGGGCGCGGGCATAGCAGTGGGCGGGTGGCTTATGTACGGACTGATATCCACCGACGCCATGGCCCCCTATTACCCATTCCTTCTTGCGGCCTTTTCCCTGCTTTGGGTCTACCTATTTGGCTTTGGTGCGCTCTGAACCGGTCCCCGTTCATTGGACGCCACGAAGCACGATGAGCGTTATCCCACGGACGGCCGGTTCGGTCGCTTGCGATACGAACCGGACCGGCCGGCGGTGGGTAACGCGGTGCCCGCTCATTGCTGCAACGCCCTTGTCTTTGAAGCTGACTCGGCGCGCCAGCGCCGCTCGAATTCTGCCGGGGTGATGTAGCCCAACGCAGAATGGCGGCGCTCGGTATTGTAGTAACCGATGTACTCGACAATTGCTTGCCTTGCCTGCTCGCGAGTCTCGAAATGCTCGTCGTGCACGCACTCGACTTTCAACGTGCCGTTCACCGATTCCATCGGCGCGTTGTCCCAGCAGTCTCCCTTGCGACTCATCGACACCGTGATGCCCAGCGCCTCGAGCTTGGCGCGGTAGTCGTTGGCCGCGTATTGCGAGCCCCGGTCCGAGTGGTGCACCAGGCCAGCGCCGGGGTGGCGCCAGCCCAGCGCAACGTCAAGCGCGCACAGCGTCAGCTCCTGCGGCATCGTCTCACTCATCGCCCAGCCCACCAGCTTGCGTGCGTACAGGTCCAGTACCAGCGCCACGTACAGCCAGCCTTCGTCGGTGGGCACGTAGGTCATGTCGGCCAACCATTTCTGGTTCGGCGCGGCCGCTTGGAAGTCGCGCTGCAGCACGTTGGGCGCCACCGCGTGGGTGTGCTTGGAGTCGGTCGTCACCACCCGAAAGCGCCGCCGCTTGTGGCTTTGCAGCCCGTGCTCGCGCATCAGGCGCCCGACACGCTTATGGTTGATCGTGCGGCCCAGCGCCTGGCCGATCTCGGGCGTCATGCGTCGGCGCCCGTAGCGCCCGCGATGCTTGCGCTGGCCGTGGCGAATCTGTTCGACCAACTGCTTGTCTTCGCACGCGCGTTTCGATGGCTCGCGCCCTCGCGCCGCGTTCAGCCCGCTGCGCGATACGCTCAGCAGCTCGCACATCATCGTCGTGGCGTATTCCTGTCGATGCTTCTCAATCCACGCGTACTTCACATCGACTCCCTCGCAAAGTACGCTGCCGCTTTTTTTAGGATTTCCTTCTCCACCCTCAACCGGGTGTTCTCCTGCCTCAAGCGGCTCAGTTCGGCCTCCAGGTCCGACACCGGCTGCACGGGCACACGCTTGACCAGCGCCTGCCCTTTGCGTGCCAGGTACACCCAGTTGGCCAGCGTCTTGTTCGACATCTCCAGCGAGCGCGCAACCGCCGCCATGCCACGCCCACCTTGAATCACTTGCTTGACAGCTGCGTCCCGAAATTCAGCCGTGTACTTCCGATCTGATCCTGCTTTCATATGTCCTCCAAGAAGTCAAAACTAACAGACTTCGTGGCGTCCAGTTTTGGGGGACCAGTTCACTCCGCCCATATTCGACCTTTGATTCCCGCGCGTCGGAGCGCTCTGACAAGGTCTGGAACTGGTTCGTTGGCGGCATTGCGACTTTTCTATTGTTCGGCACGTTGCTCACGCTCTATCGTCGCTCTCTCCTCGGCTTCTAGCGAGAGATGGCTAACCTTTCGGTCAAGCCGACGTACTCCGGGCTACGCCCTCCGCACGCGGCTTACCTCATACGTTAGGAGTCATTAATGACCTACGCCCTCGTACTGATCGAGAAGCCCGAAGACATACGTCTGTGGTCCAACGAACTTTCGGCGCTCGAACACGGCGCAGCGCCGCCGCCGGGAGCCACCAGACTTCCCGGCCATTCTTGGCTGATTGACCTAGACACCGGCCTCTCTGTTCTTGGTACTCTTCTAGGCGCCCTGGCAAAGTCGCAGCACATTCGCCACAAGGTAGCGTTCCTTGCGGAGGAGCCCAAGTTCGTGGCAAACCCGTAGGAGATCAATATGAGTTTTGTGTCCACCGCAACGGACCTCCTACCAAATGCATGGTCAAAACTTACACTCGCGGCAACGCTATTCCTAGCACTACTCCCCTTCGCGCTTCCTGAGTCCGTAGCCGGCGGAATAGAGATGCCTGCACCCGCACAGCTACTACTCCTAAAGGTCTCCGTCTTCTTGCTGCTAGCGCTGGTTGGCTCGTGCGCAACTCTCCTCATCGTCATTCACTACCACACCAGAGGCGAAGGCCAGAATGCAATCGCCGACCGCATTCTCAAAGTCCGCGCCGCGTCAAATCGGCAGCAACTGACGGAGAAGGCACTATGGAGCCACCTCACGAAGTGACTCCTAACCATTTACAGGGACTTCCCAACAAGTCAAGCAGACAGCGGTTTGGTTTTGGTATTCGGTGTTCCGGTATTCGCGCATTCGTTTCAGGCCGACCGTGTCAAGGCTGGCCGCAGGCCACCCGAAGGGCTTGGCCTTGATGCGGGCGGCCTGAAACCCACACTGGAGCGATGCTTGTCGGCCAAGACACTTGGCCGACAAGCCATGACAGACTTCTTCATTGCTTCGTGTGTGTGTGGCGCAAGGTGAATCGGATGCAGGCGGGCCGAAGGGCTGCGACAAAGGTGCAGACTGCTTCTCTACAGACGGCCTTGTTGCACGGGCACTGTGGCCTTGTGTGCGGACCCAGATGCGAACCGCTCAGCGGGGCTCCATTCCGATCGCGTGGACATCGAACGATTCGAGCCACGAATGGTTAGTCGAGCTTGCCCGCTGCCGGTCTGACCTGTCATATGCGTCTTCTGACTGATGCCTGCTGCGTGATGGAAACTGTGTTGCGGCGCTTGCAGCCCGCGGCTATGCGGCAGCCGCGCCGCTGACATTGCGCGTAGGCGCGGGCACCGGCACCGGCACCGGCGCCGGAACCGAGGCCGGCGCCGTTGCCGCCACCGCCGGCGGTCTGCTCACATGGTGCGCGTCGAACGCCTCGCCCTTGGTCATCACCGCCCACAGGATGCGTGCATTCTTGTTGGCCAGCGCCACCGCCGCCTTTTGCCAGCCGGCTCGCTCGCGCAGCGCCGTGACCCAGCGCGAGATCGGGTCGCTGCGCTTGTGCGCGGTCATGACCGCCGACTTGGCTCCCTGGATCAGCAGGCTGCGCAAGTACGTGTCGCCCCGCTTGGTGATGCCACCCAGGTTGTTCTTGCCGCCCGAGGAGTGCTGGCGCGGCACCAGGCCGATCCAGGCGCCGAACTGCGCGCCGTGCCGGAACTGCTTGAACTCGCCCACCGTGGCCAGCGCGGCCGAAGCCGTCACGGGGCCGATCCCCATCAGGGTGGCAGCCTTCTTCACCTCGGCGTTGTCCTTGGCATGCGTGGCGATGCGCGCGTCGCACCACTCGATATGGGCATCCAACTCACGCCATTGCGCTTGCGCTTGTTGCACGACCCGGCGCGCCAGCGCGTTCATCTCGTTGCTCGCATCCTCGATCACGTCGGCCAGAACGGCCTGCAGCGCCGCCGGGCTTTGCGCGAAGACCAGGCCGAACTCGGCCAGCAGCCCGCGGATGCGGTTGATGCACGCGGTGCGCTCGGCCTTGAACCCCTCGCGCAGCCGGTGCACGCACAGCATGCTTTGCTGCTCGATGCTCTTGGCCGGCACGAAGTGCATCTGCGGGCGCGACGCGGCCTCGCAGATGGCCGCGGCATCGTTGGCGTCGTTTTTGCCGCTGGCGCCTTGTTTGCGATACGGGCTGACGAGTTGCGCGGCGATGATGCGTGCGTCAAGACCGAGCGCGATGAGCTTGCGCGCCCAGTGGTGCGCACTGGAGCTGCTCTCCATGGCCACGATGCACCCGGCGGGCAATTGCGCGCACCAGGCCAGAAATTTGTCGCGCGCCAGTGCGCGGCTGACGAGCACCCGCCCCGCGGCGTCCACGGCATGAACCTGGATCACGCGCTTGGCCAGATCGGCCCCGACGCGAACGGCTCGACCTCGCGATTCACGTTGCGCTTCACGCTGCACCCCAACTCGTGTAATCTGCTCCACGGACTTCCCCTTTCATAGGCTTGAGATTGACGACTTCAATCACCACCAATCTTGGCGCATCGACGCCGTTGCCCGAAGGTGGGAAGTCCCTTCGCATTCCGTTCCAGCCGACGTGCTCCGGCCTGCGGCCTCCGCACGCGGCTTACCTCAAACGTTAGATGCCGGCGCAAATGCTCCTGAGCTTTTCGTCTTTCATCCCAGCTCCGAGCAAGGCGCTTGTGCCAAGGCTACGTCCGAGCACCCAATTTTCACGCGCCGCCCACTTCCGGCTTGTTTGGCGAAACTCCGAGTGGGCGCTTCATGGTTATCGCAGGCCATTCACGGCCGAATCGCTACGCGCCAGGCTCCGGTGGTTGTTTTCGTCTCGCGCCTCCACCAGCGGCCTCCCCGAAGGCTCTTTGCCCACACTTCCACCTGCCACGGGCGGGGCGCGCCGGGAAGTTCTCACTTGCGTCCTCGTGCGCGGGTAACATTGCGGCATGCATACCTCGTTGGCCACGTTCACCACCTCTAACCCTTCCATCGAGCCGACAGCCACCGGGGTACCGGCGTCTGCGGCTCATGTCAACCGTTAGAGGCCCGCTCATTGGCCTACAAGCTTTTTTGCCTGCGCCGGGGTTCTCCACGGTTCACGCGCGCGAATACCCAGTGTGCTACTGTCACGCCATGCGCCGCGCGCGTCGGAAACTTCTCCCCCTTCGTTTGGCGTCAGCCAACGTTGCTGGCCTTCGCCGATCTGCCTGCAACGCTTGCCCCAGAACTTCACCTTGGCTCACTGTCTTTCGGCCACCCGAGCCTCACTGTCGCCGTCGCGCCGCGTTCAGGCCCCGCGGCCGCCTGTCTCTGCCTACGCAGAGGCCTTCCGCTCCAGTGCGTATGGCGGCCTGCGGGCGTCGTGCCTTCGTCGTTGAGTCTGCCTCTAACCAGTCGGTCAAGCCGACGCGCTCCGGGCTGCGCCCTCCGCGCGCGGCTTACCTCCAACGTTGGGCGTCTACGAGCCGCTCGCGTTGGCCCAGTACCGCCTTGTGGTACCATGTATGAATGAAGCGTAGGCACCAACGCACGCTCGAATTGGTCTTTGCTCGCCCCACGAGCGGGAATATCCAGTGGCGCGATGTCGAGGCTCTGTTCGTCGAGCTTGGCGCCGACATCTCAGAACGAGAGGGGAGTCGCGTCGCCGTTGTCCTGTTTGAAGAGGTGCGAGTCTTTCATCGGCCGCACCCTTCGCCAAATACGGACAAAGGAGCGGTAGCGAGCATCCGAAAGTGGTTGGAGCAGCATGGAGTTGAACCATGAACATCATGTCAGTGAACGGTTATCGCGCGAAGATTGAATACGACGAGGAGCTTGACCTCTTTCGCGGTGAAATTCTTGGACTCACTGGCGGTGCGGACTTTTATGGCAAGAACACGAAAGAGCTTCGGGCGGAATTCAAGAAATCGCTCCAAGTTTTCCTTGAGGTGTGCAGGGAGAAAGGCATCGAGCCGCGTCGCCACTTCTCCGGCAAATTCAACTTGCGCATTTCACCCGAACTACACGAGAAGCTAGCGATCGAGGCTCAGGCACAAGGCAAGAGTATCAACACGCTCGCCCAAGAAGCTCTGCAAGAACGGGTAGCCCACTGAGAAAGACGCCCAACCCTTCGGTCAAGCCGACGCACTCCGGGCTGCGCCCTCCGCGCGCAGCTTACCTCAACCGTTAGAGGCCCGCTGTTTTGAATGCCTCGCTCTTTGGTCCTGCGAAGCTCATCTCCAGGCATGGCGCGCACGACTCTCACATGTGCTACTGTTTCGCATCGCTCCGCGCGCGGCAACCCTCGGCCTCTCTGCGTTTGATGTCAGCCACCGTTTCGCCCTGCACCGGGACTCACTGCCAAGGTCGCGCAACCAAGGGCATGCAGCGCACTACATTCATGGCACGCGAACCGCTTTCTCACCGTCGCACTGCGTGGCACCCCCGCGGCCGCCCGTCTCTGCCTGCTGATTGGCCTTTCGTTCCAGTGCGTGGGTCCGCCTTCGAACGTCGTGCCTTCGTTGTTGGGTCTGCCTCTAACCAGTCGGTCAAGGCGACGCGCTCCGGGCTGCGCCCTCCGCGCGCGCCTTACCTCCAACGTTCGGCCTCACAAGAGCGGCAATAGCGTCCTGAGCAGCAGCTACAAATAAATGCGCGGCGTCGAATTGTTCGTAGCTACAATCAAAGCATGCCGACTTGGGACGAACCGAAGCGCGTACGCAACCTCAAGCTCCATGGCCTGGATTTCATTGGTTGCGAGGCGGTATTCGACGGTCCAGTCGTCACCTGGGAAGATGACCGCGAAGTCTATGGCGAGCACAGAATCAATCTGCTCGGTTGGCTGAACGGCATCGTCGTGCACATGACTTACACGGAGCGAGGCGATGAACCGCACGTCATCAGCCTTCGCAAGGCAGAGAAGCATGAAATCAGGCGCTACGCGAAAGAAACCACCGGCTACTCCCGCTGAATGGGAGGCAGTTATTGCGGCCGCACCAGGCAAGGATCGCCCCCTTACGGCGAAGGAGGAAGCCAAGATGGCTAGCGCCGTCTTCGTCAAGGGCGGGGGCTATGCTGCAGTACGGGCTGCCCTTGCGCAGAAGCGAAAGCGCGGCCAACGCGGCCCGCAGCAGTCCCCAACGAAGCAATTGGTCAGCGTTCGCTACAGTCCGGAGGTGTTGGAGTATTTCAAGGCCGCTGGTACTGGCTGGCAAACCCGCATGAACGAGGCACTCCTGCAGTGGGTACACAAGCGCTCCGTGCGGTAAGCAGGGGCAAGGGGCCGAACCCTTCGTTCCACCGGACGCCCTTCGGGCGCCGTTGAACTCAAACGTTAGGCCCCTGGTTTTCCCTGAGAGCGCTCGAGCAATGACAAATCACCTTCGCAATCGGACAATGGGTTGCCTTCCTTCGGGCCGTCAAGCCGGCTCAGGCAATCGACAGATTCATTCGGTCAACATAAACAATGAGGAACAAATGAAGCTCTCAACCTACCTCTCCGTCGGCGGAATCGTCGCAATGTTGTTCGGCCTGGCGTTTCTGCTAGTTCCCGAGTACGCCGGAAAGCAATACGGCGTTCCCACCGAGCCGCACAATCTGATGCAGGCGCGCTACTTCGGAGCTACGCTGCTTCCGTACGGCCTAATTCTCTGGCTCGCACGAGATACGCACGATGACACCGCTTTGCGCGCCATCTTGCAGAGTGCCGTCGTGATCAACGTACTGGGCGCAGGCATCAGCGTGTGGGCGGGACTTGCCGGTCTTCAGAACGCAATGGTCTGGGGTTCGGTAGCCATCTACGCGCTACTCTTGCTCGGTGCAGTCTATTTCCTTGCGTATCGAGCCCGCCAAGCCTGACTCACAGATGTTCGCCCAGTGCTAAAAGGCCTTGCTATCCGCCGGTCAAGGGGCCTAACCATTTACAGGGACTTCCCAACAAGTCAAGCAGACAGCGGTTTGGTTTTGGTATTCGGTGTTCCGGTATTCGCGCATTCGTTTCAGGCCGACCGTGTCAAGGCTGGCCGCAGGCCACCCGAAGGGCTTGGCCTTGATGCGGGCGGCCTGAAACCCACACTGGAGCGATGCTTGTCGGCCAAGACACTTGGCCGACAAGCCATGACAGACTTCTTCATTGCTTCGTGTGTGTGTGGCGCAAGGTGAATCGGATGCAGGCGGGCCGAAGGGCTGCGACAAAGGTGCAGACTGCTTCTCTACAGACGGCCTTGTTGCACGGGCACTGTGGCCTTGTGTGCGGACCCAGATGCGAACCGCTCAGCGGGGCTCCATTCCGATCGCGTGGACATCGAACGATTCGAGCCACGAATGGTTAGTCGAGCTTGCCCGCTGCCGGTCTGACCTGTCATATGCGTCTTCTGACTGATGCCTGCTGCGTGATGGAAACTGTGTTGCGGCGCTTGCAGCCCGCGGCTATGCGGCAGCCGCGCCGCTGACATTGCGCGTAGGCGCGGGCACCGGCACCGGCACCGGCGCCGGAACCGAGGCCGGCGCCGTTGCCGCCACCGCCGGCGGTCTGCTCACATGGTGCGCGTCGAACGCCTCGCCCTTGGTCATCACCGCCCACAGGATGCGTGCATTCTTGTTGGCCAGCGCCACCGCCGCCTTTTGCCAGCCGGCTCGCTCGCGCAGCGCCGTGACCCAGCGCGAGATCGGGTCGCTGCGCTTGTGCGCGGTCATGACCGCCGACTTGGCTCCCTGGATCAGCAGGCTGCGCAAGTACGTGTCGCCCCGCTTGGTGATGCCACCCAGGTTGTTCTTGCCGCCCGAGGAGTGCTGGCGCGGCACCAGGCCGATCCAGGCGCCGAACTGCGCGCCGTGCCGGAACTGCTTGAACTCGCCCACCGTGGCCAGCGCGGCCGAAGCCGTCACGGGGCCGATCCCCATCAGGGTGGCAGCCTTCTTCACCTCGGCGTTGTCCTTGGCATGCGTGGCGATGCGCGCGTCGCACCACTCGATATGGGCATCCAACTCACGCCATTGCGCTTGCGCTTGTTGCACGACCCGGCGCGCCAGCGCGTTCATCTCGTTGCTCGCATCCTCGATCACGTCGGCCAGAACGGCCTGCAGCGCCGCCGGGCTTTGCGCGAAGACCAGGCCGAACTCGGCCAGCAACCCGCGGATGCGGTTGATGCACGCGGTGCGCTCGGCCTTGAACCCCTCGCGCAGCCGGTGCACGCACAGCATGCTTTGCTGCTCGATGCTCTTGGCCGGCACGAAGTGCATCTGCGGGCGCGACGCGGCCTCGCAGATGGCCGCGGCATCGTTGGCGTCGTTTTTGCCGCTGGCGCCTTGTTTGCGATACGGGCTGACGAGTTGCGCGGCGATGATGCGTGCGTCAAGACCGAGCGCGATGAGCTTGCGCGCCCAGTGGTGCGCACTGGAGCTGCTCTCCATGGCCACGATGCACCCGGCGGGCAATTGCGCGCACCAGGCCAGAAATTTGTCGCGCGCCAGTGCGCGGCTGACGAGCACCCGCCCCGCGGCGTCCACGGCATGAACCTGGATCACGCGCTTGGCCAGATCGGCCCCAACGCGAACGGCTCGACCTCGCGATTCACGTTGCGCTTCACGCTGCACCCCAACTCGTGTAATCTGCTCCACGGACTTCCCCTTTCATAGGCTTGAGATTGACGACTTCAATCACCACCAATCTTGGCGCATCGACGCCGTTGCCCGAAGGTGGGAAGTCCCTTCGCATTCCGGTCAAGCCGACGCGCTCCGGCCTGCGGCCTCCGCGCGCGGCTGAACTCATACGTTCGGCCCCACGCGATCAAGAGCCGGCGCATCAGGGCACAGCGCAGTAGCATCGGTTCAATCAGTTCGCGCTCACCCACCCGCCGTTGTTCTCTGAAATGCAGGTCCAGCTTCGCTCCAATGTCTGTGCGCGCTCGAAAACGAGGCGTCGCGCTTTCGAGGCGTTGGTTGCAGCTCGGAGAAACTCAAAGCACGCCTTTGCTGCAAGTGGCATCCGGCACACGCCCGCACGAGGCGCCAATCCAACGGTTGAGGCCATCGCGAACGCTGCAACCTGGGCCGGTGGTCTGGCAGCGTCCGTGTGTCGAAGCACGAGCAGAGGGTGTTTCCAGCGCCAAGGCAATGCCCCCACACCCTTTCTCGTTCGCGAGGCAATGTGGCCGAACCTTTCGTTCGAGGCGACAGCCACCGGCGGGCGGCTTCGGCTTGCTCTTCCAAGACCTGCAGCGCCGGTGTCTGCGCTTCAACTCACACGTTAGATTGCAGGAGAACCACGCGGTGCACTTTCGAACCGACGCTTTCGACGTCTGGGTTTATCGCAAGGACAAGGACGCCGTTCGCTACCTGCTACTGCGCACGTCCCAGGAGAAAGCGGATCGTTGGTTCAACGGTGGCCGTTTTTGGCAGATCCCGAGCGAATTCAGCAAAGAAGGCGAAACGCTTCAAACAGCAGCGCAACGGTGTCTGTCTGAATTTGGCCTCGCTCCCACGTCGCTTTGGGCTGTCGAGCACACCTACACCATCTTCAATCGCCGGTATCAAGACATTCAACTCATTCTGGTACTTGCGGCCGAGGTCGCGGACAATTCAAGCATCCGCCTAAGTTGGGAGCACTCGGAATTCCGCTGGTGTACCGCAACAGAGTGCGAGGCGCTCCTCGGCTTTCGGGGGTTGCTTGAAGGGCTTCAATGGACACGTAAGTACATCAGCGAAGTAGCCAACCCACTCCTGGAATTGCGGTTGAACCAGTGACGCCTCTGCAATCTAACCTTTCGGTCAAGCCGACGCGCTCCGGGCTGCGCCCTCCGCGCGCGGCTTACCTCATACGTTGGGCCCCACGATTCGCGGACTGAGCACTGCCAATGGCTCAATTCCTTGCTCGCCATGCGCGCTTCCAGAATGCATTTGTGCCATGGCCAGCATCGCCGCGTTGTTTCTCGGAAGAATGTTCTTCGTTCCGTCGGAGTTCTGCAACGGCGCACTTTCACGGTCTGCGTGGGCTGCCCGTCCTTCGGCGGCCAGCGCACGGTTGTCGTCCTTCCACGGAAGCGCTCACGCGCTTCAACAGCCGCACGGTCCTGCCACTTCCCCTTGCAAGACGGCGGGCCGGTCAGCCGCAGGCGCTTCGCCGTCTGCGCAGTAGCGTCCACGGCCAAAGTCCAAATGCGCAGTCGAGCATTCGCTCTTCCATCGGCGGCGAAACATTGCTATCGTCGCAGCATGCGAAGCCAGCGGTTCCCGGTTTTCCTCCCATGCACGGTGTAGCCATCGAGCAAGCGGTGTGGCCCAACCCTTCGGTCAAGCCGACGTGCTCCGGCCTGCGGCCTCCGCACGCGGCTTACCTCAAACGTTGGGCGTCACAAGGCCCTCACCGCTGCACTGCTACTGAACAAAGCCACCCGTTGACCGCCGCGCTATAGGCAGCCAGCGGCCGGTTTGTGGCACCCTGCTATCCTTCCTCCATGAAGGTCAGCGAAGTCCTCCGAATGCTCCAAAGTGACGGTTGGAATTTGGTCGCAACGCGCGGAAGTCATCGTCAATTCAAGCACGCGAGCAAGCCTGGTCGCGTCACTGTTCCTGGCAAGCCAAGCGATGACCTTGCGCCTGGCACTTTGAACAGCGTCCTCAAACAGGCTGGTCTGAAGTCGTGAGGTCAAATGCGCTACGCCATTGTCATTGAGAAAGCCGAAGGCAACTACTCCGCCTACGTTCCTGATCTTCCAGGGTGCGTCGCAACAGGCGCAACTGTTGCCGAAGTCGAAGCCGAGATCAGGGAAGCCATCATTTTTCATGTGGAAGGTCTGCGCGAAGACGGAATGCCAATTCCCGCCGGGGCAAGCAAAGTCGAGTACATCGACATCGCAGCCTGACTCATGGCACAAGTCCCTCCGCTGAAGTGACGCCCAACCCTTCGGTCGAGCCGACGCGCTCCGGGCTGCGCCCTCCGCGCGCGGCTCACCTCAAACGTTAGACCTCGAACACAATGACAGTCGCGCGCACCTGCTTTTTCCAGCGCCCGCTCTGCATCCTGCTGCTCCACTCGCACCTGGAACCCCACAGATGAAGGACCGCCTTACACGCCGCGAGCGAACTGTTTACAAGATTCTCCACGGTGTAGGGGTTGCTGCCGCAATCGCTGGCCTTCTGCTGTTCGTGATCCTAGATTGGCAGGAAGCGAACTATGTAATCGCTGTGGCGTTTGGCTTCTTGTGCTTATTGGTCCCTATATTTGGCTTTGCCCTTCGCAGCGACACTCGCGTCATTCACAATTCACGCTGGCTTAGAGAAGAGTGATCGAAGTGCGTATCATCAAGCACTCACCACTTCCCAAGCGCGCAAGCCATCAACTGAGCGTTTGGGCGCGCACGAGGTCTAACCTTTCGGTCAAGCCGATGCGCTCCGGGCTGCGCCCTCCGCGCGCGGCTTACCTCTATCGTTAGAACGCACGCGAACCCATGGTCGACCATAAAGCCACCGACTCTGCCTATCTGTTCGGCAAAGCGTCACTCGGCGTTATCCTCGGCTTTCTTGCCAGCCTCCCCATCTATCTACTTGCGCCGCTTGTCCTGGAAGCGAGGCCGTCGTTCCCAACCGTCGCACTCTCCAGCGCGGGTATTGGTGCCATCATCGCGTTGATGACCTCCACCGTCGTGTGGCACGCAGCTGAATCAGTCATACACTTTGTTGCTGGCTTCTTCATCGCCCTGCTCGGAGATTGGTTCCCTCAGAACCCGGATTTGTCTGCATGGTTGAAGGGTGCTCTGTGGCTCGGGTTCATATCGGCATGCGCGTTGGCCCTGCTTTTCGCGTTCCCATAAACCAACGAATGCGTTCTAACCCTGCGGTCAAGCCGACGCGCTCCGGGCTGCGCCCTCCGCGCGCGGCTTACCTTTATCGTTAGAGCGCGCAAAACCGAACCAGCCTCGCCGAGCCGTTTGTTCCGCCAGCCAGCTCTCGCAGCAAGCAAATGAGCCTATTCAGCAATGCGGCCAATCGAACGCGAAAGAGTCAGGCAATTGAGGGCGCTTCGCGCCAACGTGCTGCGCCGTGCAGTCAGTTGGTTGGCGCCGCCGCTTGGCAGCGGCGTCGATCCTTTGCTGCTCGCCCGTTCGTCTGGGTTCGTAGCAATGAAGCTCACCACCAACCCATTGAAAGCATCTCCACTGCGCTGGCACCACCCTCGCTGCTGCAATCTCCGTTCACTTCGGCTTGTTCCCAGTACTGCCGCCTGAACTGTCGGTACACTTGCCAGTGCGAATCTCGGTGCACTAACCAACACACCCACCGCCTTGGCTCCATCGCCGTCATGAGTTTGCGCTCTCCCATTGCTCGCCGCCCAAGGAACTCCCGCACCATGGCTGTTTGTGCATTCCCACGCGCCACGCGCTCTAACCTTTCGGTCAAGCAGACGCGCTCCGGGCTACGCCCTCCGCGCGCGGCTTACCTCATACGTTAGCCTCCGCGCGCCTACGCCAAATGCACGCCAGTACCTCCACTCAGGCCAAGTTACTCCGAAGTTCGATTGCGGCTGCCGCCACTTCATTTGCCTGCATTCTTGCCTTGGCCGTCTATTTCTACTCGGAGGACGGGTCCCTCACTGAAGTCCTGCTCATAGTTGGCGCACCACTTATTCTGCACGCAGTGGCTCTCGTCCTTTTGGTGCAACGCCCGAGCGCCTCCGCAATCACCACAAGCGTCTACATAGCTGTTCTTGCCGTCATTGCCGCTTTCGCGTTCGCTCCGATGTCCATGTTGGTTTGGGCCGTTCACAATTTCCCGCTGCTTCCCGTTCTCAACGTGATTTACGCGATTGCGCAGTTCGTATCCATAGCCCAGGGACTTCGCTGGCACAAGGCAGCGCAGAACTCCTAGCCTTCCTAGAATCTATCCCAGTCTCCAGTGCCCCGTCTCGGTGTCCCAACAACATATCAACCGCGCTCGTCTGAGCAAAGCGAAGGCTAACCTTTCGGTCAAGCCGACGCGCTCCGGGCTACGCCCTCCGCGCGCGGCTTACCTCAACCGTTCGGCCCCATAGACAAGCGTCGCGTATATTGCTACAGTGCAATATATGGACGCCGTGCCCATTGCCCGAGCCAAGGAAGTTCGCGACGACGGCTCCATTGTCGAGATTGTCGTTTGGGAGCTACAAGAACCCCTGCCGCCGAGCACGCATCGCTACAAGTACCGCCTTTACTTCGGTACGAACGGCGTCAGTCAGGTCAGGTACGACAACGAGCGCGGCAAGGGCGATCATCGACACATTGGCAATGAGGAGTTCGAGTACGTTTTCGCATCGGTGGAGAAAATACTCGAGGACTTCAAGGCAGATGTTGAACGCTGGGAGCAGTCATGAAGGCCATCATCGAGGTTTCAACCAAGGGCTCTGTCTTTGAGGCGGCGGCCACTCAAGTTAAGGCCACCGGCAAAGGCCGTACACCCGACTTTCGGCTCAGCTTTGAATCGGCGCGCTCACTATTCGCGGACCTTACGCCCGCTCGCCTTGATCTGCTGGACACGCTGCGCCGAGTTGGTCCCTGCAGTGTCTATGCGCTCGCGAAAACCGCAGGGCGCAACTACTCGAATGTCCACACGGACGTTGCGCGCATGGAAGAACTGGGGCTGATTGAGCGGAACGAGGGCAATGAGATATCGGTGCCCTACGAATCAGTCGAAATTCTTCTGCCTCTTGCGCGCGCAGTGGCGTAGCGCATGGGGCCGAACCCTTCGTTCCAGCCGACGTGCTCCGGCCTGCGGCCTCCGCACGCGGCTGAACTCACACGTTGGGCGTCATAGTCAGCGACTGGCTCACATCATGTTCGGCCTGTTCAGCTCACCCCCATTTCGAGATCCGCATCTCGGAGAGCTTGTGCGTTCGCGCGGCCATTGGC
>CAWKLQ010000002.1:0-118896 GCA_963850525.1 uncultured beta proteobacterium
CGAGCTTGCGATAGGCGGCCTGACTGGCTGCGCTGATCTCCTGCGCCGCGACGTGAAAGCTCCGCGGCGCGGCTTTGGTGGGGTGCAGCAGCGTCGCCTCGAGCGTCGCCGCGACGAGCGTTTCCAGATTGCGCCGGCCGATCTCGGGGTGCGCGTACTTCGAGGCGATCACCTCGCCTTGTTCCGTGAGGCGAATCTGGCCGTTCACGGTGCCCGGCGGCTGCGCGAGGATCGCCTGGTAGCTCGGTCCGCCACCACGCCCCACCGTGCCGCCGCGGCCGTGGAACAGGCGCAGGCGATCGGCGTCCTCGGCCTGCAATTCACTGAAAAGCTCAACGAGCGCGATCTCGGCACGGTACAGCTCCCAGTTGCTGGTGAACATGCCGCCGTCTTTGTTGCTGTCGCTGTAGCCGAGCATCACGTCTTGCTCAGCGCCCGACGCCTGCAGCAGCGCCGCCACGCCTTGCAGCGCGTAGAACTCGCGCATGATGGTGGGCGCGCGTTGCAAGTCGGCAATCGTTTCGAAGAGCGGCGAGACGATCAGGTCGGCGACCGCAGCCGCCGCGCCGGGGCCGCCCGCGTCGCCCTGCAAAGTGCCGCGCAGCAAGCCCACCTCCTTGAACAGCACCAGCACCTCGAGCAGTCGCTCACCTGCTCGGTGTGCGAAATGATGTAGTGGCGCAACGCCTCGCGGCCGTGGCGCTGCAGCAGTTCGTGCGCCGCCTCGAACACCGCCAACTCGGCCAGCGTGTGCTGGCTGTAGCGCGCTCGTCATCACGCGCAGCGGGCGCGCGTCGTTCAGCGCGCGCAACAAAAGTTCGCGGCGCGCGGCCTCAGTCAGGCCGGCATAGTCGGCCTCGATTCGCGCCACGCGCAGCAGCTCGGCGATCACCGCTTCGTGTTTGTCGGAACTTTGGCGCAGGTCCAGCGTCGCGAGGTGAAAGCCGAACACCATCACGGCGCGCTGCAGCGGCTTCAGGCGCACGCCGGTGAGCGCCTGCGCATGGTGCGACGCCAACGAAGCGTCTAGGGTGCGCAGGTCGGCGAGAAAGTGCTGTGCGCCGGGGTACGGGTCTTGCGCCGCGACGGCGTGGCGCAGCGCCTGCGTCCGGCGAGCTGCTGCAGCGTTGCGGCCAGGCGCGCGTAGACGCCGATCAAGGCGCGCCGATAGGGTTCGTCCAGACGGTGCGGGTTGTGATCGCCGGAGCGTTCGGCGAGCGCCTGCAACTCGGGCGTGACGCCGCACAGCGTCGCTGAGATCGACAGCTCGGCGCCGAGTTCGTGCACCTGCGCGAGATAGTGGCGCAGCGCGGTTTCGCTTTGCCGCGCCATCGCGGCGCGCAAGGTGTCGGCGGTGACAAAAGGGTTGCCGTCGCGGTCGCCGCCGATCCAATGCCCCATGCGGAAAAAACTCGCCACGTCCAGGCCCGGCAGGCCTGCTCGACCTCGGCGTAAAGCCGCGGGATCTGGCCGAGGAAGGTGGCGGGGTAGTAGCTCAGCACGTTTTCGATTTCGTCGGCCACCGTGAGCCGCGCCGTGCGCAGCATGCGCGTTTGCCAGAGCTGCGTGATGCGCGCGCGCAGCAGGGCGTCGTTCGCGCTGCGCTCGGGCTCGGTGAGCGCCAGCTCGCGCGCCTGCACGAGTTCGGCGATCGCGCGTTCGGCGTCGAGGATGCTCTTGCGCTGCACTTCGGTGGGGTGGGCGGTGAGCACCGGCGAGATGTAGGCACGCGCCAGCACGTCGGCGATTTGCGCCGGGGCCACGCCGCGCCGCGCGAGGCGCCCGAAAGCGAAGGCCAGCGAACCTTCCTGAACGTCGCCGCGGCGCTCGTGGTACTCGCGGCGCCGCACGTGCTGCCGGTCCTCGGCGATGTTGGCCAGGTGCGAGAAGTAACTGAATGCACGGATCACGCTCACCGTCTGGTCGTTGCTCAGGCCTTTCAACAGGCGGTCCAGCGTGGCCCCGGCGCTTGCGTTTTGCTTCAGACGGTAGCCGACCGAGAGTTTGCGAACCCGCTCGATGAGCTCGAAGGCGGGGCGCCCTTCCTGCTCCTGAATCACCTCGCCCAGCAGGCGACCGAGCAGGCGAATGTCTTCGACGAGCGGGCGGTTTTTCTGCGCCGCGGCGCCGGCGGGGGACTTGCGTGTTGTGGGCTTCATCTGAACCTTGGTGAGGGCAGCATCGTTCCTGACGTGAATATAAACACGCCTGCTAGCATTGGGCCATGGTTGCGCCCATCGTCATTGCCACGCGTGAGAGCCGGCTCGCGTTGTGGCAGGCCGAGCACGTGCGCGAGCTGCTGCGCACGCAGCTGGGCCTGCACGCCGAACTGCTCGGCATGACAACGCGCGGTGACCAGATTCTCGACCGCACGCTGTCCAAAGTGGGCGGCAAGGGCCTGTTCGTGAAGGAACTCGAAGCCGCGCTCGCCTCCGGGCAGGCGCAGCTCGCGGTGCATTCGCTGAAAGACATGCCGATGGACCTGCCCGAGGGGTTCGAGTTGACGGCAGTCCTGGCGCGCGAGGACGCGCGTGACGCGTTCGTCTCGAACCGCCATGCGAGCCTCGACGCCTTGCCGCAAGGTGCCGTGGTGGGCACGTCGAGCCTGCGCCGTGTCGTGCAGTTGAGTGCGCTGCGCCCCGACCTGAAAGTGATTCCGCTGCGCGGCAACCTCGACACCCGGTTGAAGAAGCTCGACGCCGGCGAGTATGACGCGATCGTCCTGGCCGCCGCGGGCCTGAAGCGCATGGGGCTGGCCAACCGGATCCGCGCCACATTTGAAACCACCCAGATGCTGCCTTGCGCAGGTCAGGGCGCGCTCGGCCTCGAGGTGCGCAGCGATGCCGCGGCACTGCGCGCCCAGTTGGGCGCGTTGACGCATCGCCCGACCTGGCTTGCGGTGCAGGCCGAACGCGCGGTCTCGCGGGCGCTGGGCGGCAGTTGCAGCGTGCCGTTGGCCGCCCACGCGACCTGGTCCGTGGCGAATCTGCAAGTGCGCGCGGCGCTGGGCAACGCAGCAGCGCCGGCTGCGCCGCTGCTGCACGGCACCGTGCAGGGCACGGTGGCCGACGACGCGGGCGCGTTGGCGCTCGGCGCCGCCGTCGCGCGGCAGTTGCGCGACCAAGGTGCGGACGCCTACCTGGCCGCCGCCGCGGCGCATTAGGTGCTCCCGGGCACGTGTCGACGCCGCCTGCCGTGAAGGTTCTCATCACCCGACCGGAGGACCAGGCAGCGCAGTGGGTCGAACGCCTGCGCAGTCTGGACATCGACGCCGTGCCCTTGCCGCTGATTCGCATCCGACCCGTCGCCGAGCCGCTGCCGGTGGTGCTGGCGTGGTCGCGCATCAACCAGTTGCGCCTGATCGTGTTCGTGAGCCCGAACGCCGTCGAACACTTTTTTGCATTGAAACCCGCAGGAATGCGCTGGCCGCAAGGCTTGGGCGTGGCCTCCACCGGGCCGGGAACGAGCCGCGTCTTGCGCGAGCACGGCGTGCCGGCGCAGCGCATCGCCGAGCCTGCGGCAGACGCGCCGCAATTCGATTCCGAGGCGCTGTGGGCGAGCCTGGAGGGGACCGACTGGCGCGACGCGAAGGTGCTGATCGTGCGCGGCGACGGCGGGCGCGAGTGGCTCGCCGAGAAACTGCGCGCCCAGGGCGCCAAGGTCAGCACGGTGGCCGCGTACCAGCGCGCCGCGCCGTCGTTCACGCCGCCGCAGTTGGCGTTGCTCGCCCAGGCGCTGGCCGAGCCGCAGGCGCACCTCTGGTTGTTCAGCAGTTCGGAAGCCGTGTCGCACCTGGCCGACGCGCTGAGCAACGTCGACCTGGCGCGCGCCTGGGCAATCGCCACGCATCCTCGCATCGCCGCACGCGCCCAGGAAGTCGGCTTCGGCAACGTCGTCAAGACCCGGCCCGCGCTGGACGCCGTCGTCGCGTGCATCAAGCTCACTGCTGGAAGCCCCACATGACTTCGAACGAGCCTGACGTCTCCCCGGCTCCCACAGCAGCTCCCGCGACCGCGCGTGACACCACGCTCGACGCGGCGCCGGGGCTGGGCAATCGGCGCCGCAGCATGCCGCGGTGGCGCACCCTGGCGCTGGGCCTCGCGCTGGTGCTGGGCGCCGCCGGTCTGTGGGGCGCGTGGAACGTGAGCCAGCGCCACGCCGCGCTCGAGCGCGAACTCGTGCTGCGTCAGCAGGAGAGCTCGGCGCAGGCCGTCGAGGCGCGCCTGTTTGCGAAACAGGCGCAAGACGGCATGCTCGAAGGCGCGGCGAAGGTTGCGCTGCTCGAGGCGCGCCTGGCCGAAGTGACGGTGCAGCGCGGCCAGCTCGAGGAGTTGCTGCAGTCGTTGACGCGCTCGCGCGACGAGAACCTGATCGTCGACATCGAATCGGAGATCCGCGTCGCCGTGCAGCAAAACGCGATCACGGGCAGCGCCGAGCCGCTGCTCGCCGCACTCAGACAAGGCGACGAACGCCTGGCGCGCCACGCCCAACCCAAGTTCGAGCGCGTGCGCCGCGCCATCGCGCGCGACATCGACCGCGTGCTCGCCTCCGGCGTCGCCGACGTGTCGAGTCTGGCGATCAAACTCGACGAAGCGGTGCGCATGGTCGACGAGTTGCCGCTGCTCACGTCGCTCGAATCGCGCCGCGCTGCGCCCAAGGCGCCCGAGGAGGCGAAGGCGGCGAGGGCGGCGCTGCCGGCGGCTTCCGCTGCCGCGGGGGGTGTCTCGGCCCCAGCCTGGCTGCAGCGCTGGAGCGCGGCCTGGGACGCGGCGTGGCAGCGCATCGTCACGGAAGCGCGCTCGCTCGTGCGCGTCACGCCCATCGAGCACCCGGATGCGATGTTCATCGCCCCCGAACAAGCCTTCTTCCTCAAAGAGAATCTGAAGTTGCGCCTGCTCAACGCGCGCCTGGCGCTGCTGAGTCGCCAGTTCGAGACCGCGCAGTCCGATCTGGCGGGCGCGCGCACTGCGCTCGAGCGTTTCTACGATCGTGGCTCCAAGCGCACCACGGTCGCGCTGGACCTGATTCGCCAGGTGGCGACGCAGGCGCGCCACACCAGCGTGCCGCGACCCGACGAGACGCTCGCCGCCCTCGCCGCCGCAGGCGTGGGCCGCTGAGGCGGGCAGGGGAGCCAGGAATGCGCACCGTGGTGTGGTTGCTGCTTCTGTTTGCGGGGGCTGTTCTTGCGGCGGCGCTGCTGGGCACGAACGACGGCCTGGTGTCGCTCTATTGGCGCGGCGCGCGCGTCGATCTGTCCTTGAACCTGTTTCTGCTGCTGTTGCTCGCGAGTTGCCTGGTCTTGATGGGCGTGATTCGCGCGGTCGCACTGCTGCTCGAGCTGCCGCAGCGTGCGCACGAATGGCGCACCGCGCGCCGCGAGCGCGGCGCGCAACAGGCGCTGCGCGAGGCGCTGGCGTATTACTTCGGCGGGCGCTTTACGCGGGCGCAAAAAGCCGCGCAGCGCGCGCTGGCGATTCAGCGCGATTCGGGCAGCTTCGAGCGCGATCGGCAATTCACCGTGCTCGCCCATGTGCTCGCCGCGGGCAGCGCGCACCGCCTGCAAGACCGGGCCGCGCGCGACGCCTCGCTGCACGATGCGTTCGAGCTGACCCGCGGCAACCTCGCCACCGGATCCGCCGAGGAAGGCGCGCGCCTGCTCGCCGCCGAATGGGCGCTGGACGACCGCGACGCCGAGCGCGCCTTGCAGTGGATTGCCGAGCTGCCGCTGGGCGTGGCGCGTCGCACCCAGGCGCTGCGCCTGAAGCTGCACGCCACCCGCCTGGCGCGCCAGCCGCAGGAAGCGCTGAAAACGGCGCGGCTGCTCGCCAAGCACCAGGCCTTCAGCAAGCCTGCGGCCGAAGGCATGTTGCGCTCGCTGGCCAACGAAACGCTCGACAGCGCGCGCGACGCCGATCAGCTGCGCCGGCAGTGGCAGCAATTCGAGGCCACGGACCGGCGCGACCCTTTCGTCGCGGCACGCGCCGCGCAGCGCGCCGCCGAATTCGGCGCGTTGGAAGATGCACGCGCCTGGTTGCGCCCATTTTGGGAGCGCTTGAGCGAATTGCCGAGCGACGAGCGCGCCGTCGTCGCGCAGGCGCTGTCCAAGTCGGTCTCGGGCATCGGCGCCGAGTGGCTCGTGCGGCTCGAGTCGGCGGCCGCAGCGTACCCGCGCGAAGGCGCGATCGCACTGGCCGTCGGCGCGGCGTGGGCCGAGCGGCAGTTGTGGGGCAAGGCACGGCAAATGCTCGAGCAGGCGGCGCGCGACAGCGCGCTGCACGTGCGCTGGCGCCGTGACGCGTGGCTGCGCCTGGCGGGAATCGCCCGCGACGAAGGCGAACGGCACGCGTGGCAGAGTGCTTCGAATCCGCCGCGCGCCTGGGCGAGTAGCACCGAAACCCACTGCTATACTGCCCGGCCGCGCGGCTGTAGCTCAGTTGGATAGAGTACTTGGCTACGAACCAAGGGGTCGTGGGTTCGAATCCTGCCAGCCGCACCAGAAAAACTAAAAACGGATCAACGGCCCAGAGGCTTCATGCTGCTGGGCCGTTTTTCTTTCTGCGCGACCTTCTGCGCGACTTTCCCTGACCTCATCCGTTGACCACGCGCAGCAACGTGGTGCGCTCGTGCGTCTCGTGCACCTTGTTCGCCGCCTCTACCAGACGCGCGATCGTGGCACCCAGCCGAGTTGCCGCCTCAGTTCGTCGAAGATGCGGTGAACTTGCCGGTCCCCGATCGGTTCACCCAGCAAGCGGCCGCGGCTGGAGAACGGATCGGCAGGGTGGGCAATATCGGATCGGCGTCGACCTTGTATGCAGAAAACAGGGTTTAGACAGTAATCTGAATAAACTGGCTAAAGCCAGTAAAGTGGGAACTGATCGGAGTTGCGTCCCATGAGCTTCCCGCTTCGAATTCCCGACCAGTTGAAGCAACACCTTCGCGCGTTGCGGAAGAGCCGCGGAATGACGCAGGCTCAGCTTGGCGCATTGGTTGGCGTTAGGCAGGCCCGCATCGCCGAGATCGAGGCCAACCCTGGGGTCGTCAGCCTGGACCAACTCACGAAGGTGTTGGCGGCGCTGGGCAGCGCCTTGCATTTGCACAGTCCCGATGGCGCGGGCACCGAGATCAATGCGCTGCCTGGAGCGGGGCCGAAGGCGCCACAGTCCGCGTCAACGTCGGCGGTGACGCGGGCTCCAATGCCGGCACGGCAGGCCATCGGCCAGGTCATCGGTGCGCCGGCGCAGCAGCGCAGCAGAGCGAGGGCAACCAAGCCTGCACTGCGGACCGGCATCGTGATTCGTCCGAAGAAGGGCACGTGGTGACGACTGCGCTCAATGCCTGGATGAACGGCGAGTTGGTGGGCGCCTGGACTGTCGATCGAATTGGACCGAGCTTTCCCATGAAAATCGTACTTCTGAGCATGAACTTCGCGCCGGCTTGGTTTGACCGCCACGCCAGTACGGCGCGATGGCCATAGGGTACTGATGCGATTCACGTCCACGATCGCCGCCGCCATGTTCGCCGGCGCAATGGGCCACGCCGCGGCCGCGCCCGAAGTGCACCGGGTTCCCGACACGATCGCGCAGCGCGTTCAGGCGTGCACCCCTTGCCATGGGAAAGAAGGGGTGGCGACGCGCACCGGCTACTTGCCGCGAATCGCCGGCAAGCCGGCGGGCTACCTGGTCAACCAGTTGCTCAATTTTCGCGACGGGCGGCGCAACAACGCGGCGATGGGCCGCCTCGTCGAGAACCTGTCCGACGCCTACCTGCACGAGATCGCGGACTACTTCGCATCGCTCGACCTGCCCTACGCGCCCAACCCCGCCCTCAGTGCGCCTGCCGCTGAACTCGAGCGTGGCGCGCAACTGGTGGCGCGCGGCGACGTGGCGATCGGCGTTCCCGCGTGCGGCCGTTGTCACGGTGCGGCGATGACGGGCGTCGCGCCCGCGACTCCCGGTCTGCTCGGGCTGCCCAAGGACTACCTGATCGCGCAGCTCGGCGCGTGGCGAACCGGCCTGCGCGGCGCACAGGCGCCGGACTGCATGCGCGAAATCAGCCGCCGCCTGAGCGCGCTCGATGTGAGCGCGGTGGCGAGCTACTTGTCGCGGCAGCCGCTGCCGCGCGACCCCAAGCCCGCCGCCACAAACCCCGGGCCGCTGCCGTTGGACTGCGGATCGGCGACGCGATGATGATGACGCGCGCACTGCGCTTCGCAGCCGCGGCGGCGATGCTTCTCGTTGTCGGGTCGGCGCTGTGGCTGGCGTGGCAAAGCTTGCGAGACGACACGCAGTTCGCGGGCGCGCCCTCGAGCGTTCGCGTCACCCCCGAGCTGGTGCAGCGCGGCGCGTACCTGGCGCTTGCGGGCAACTGCGCTGCGTGCCACACGGCGCGCGGCGGCGCCGCTTACGCCGGCGCGCGCGGCATCGCCACACCTTTCGGCGTGGTCTATTCGAGCAACCTGACCTCAGACATTGAGACCGGAATCGGCGCCTGGTCCGCCGGCGACTTCTGGCGTGCGATGCACAACGGGCGCTCCAAGAGCGGGCGCCTGCTCTACCCCGCCTTCCCCTACCCCAACATGACGCGCGTGACGCGCCCCGACTCGGACGCGATCTTTGCCTACCTGCGCAACCAGCCCGCAGTCGTGCAGCCAAACCGACCGCACGAGCTGCGCTTTCCGTACGGCAGCCAAGTCGCGCTGGCGATGTGGCGCGCGCTCTACTTTCGCCCCGCGGTCTTCGAACCCGTTGCCGAGCGCAGCGCGCAGTGGAATCGCGGCGCCTACCTGGTGCGCGGCCTCAGCCACTGCGAGGCCTGCCATTCGGCGCGCAACGTGCTCGGCGCGACTGCGCATGACGCGGAACTCGCCGGCGGCTTGATCCCGGTGCAGAACTGGTACGCGCCGTCGCTCGCTCACTCGGGCGAAGCGGGGGTGGCAAACTGGCGCGCCGACGACGTCGTCGCCCTCTTGAAGACCGGCACGTCGGCGCACGGGTCAGCGCTCGGGCCGATGGCCGAAGTGGTTTTCCGCAGCACGCAGTACCTCGACGACGCCGACCTGCGTTCGATCGCCTCCTTCCTGCAAGCGCTGCCACAGAGCGATTCGCCGACAACCGCGGTCGCGCCAGCGCCAGACACTCAAGTGATGCAGCAGGGTGAGCGCATCTACGGGGATTGGTGCGCCGATTGCCACGGCGCGCAGGGCCAGGGGGCGAGCGGCGCGTATCCTCCCTTGGCAGGCAACCGCAGCGTCACGCTGGCTTCGCCGACGAACGTGTTGCGCGTCATTGCCGAGGGAGGTTTTGCGCCGGCCACGCAAAGCAACCCGCGACCCTATGGCATGCCGCCTTTCGCCCAGTCGTTGGGCCAAGCTGAAATCGCCGCTGTCGCGACCTACATTCGCAACGCGTGGGGCAATCGTGCCGGGGCGGTGTCGGAACTGGACGCGATTCGGTTGCGCTAGGCCGCGCGCTCGCGTTTCCCTGCACTGCCGCCGGCGAGGTCGAATTCGAAGCGCTGAGCGAACGCGCGATGCACAACTACTTCGTCGCCCACGCCGCGTCAGTCGGCAATGCGCAGTCCCGTCCAGCACACGGCGGTGACGGCGAGCATCGGCACCGTCAGGGTGCCTGGAACGAAGAACAGCGCCGACAGAACCGGGCGCAGCGACGGTGAATCGGTGCGGCGCCCACCGAGGTGTGGCGCTGCGTCGTGACAAGTCAACGCTCCTGCGCAGTTCGTGTCGGGGCGGTCGTGGGTTCGAATCCTGCCGGCCGCGCCGCGGCTCAAGGTCGCCACAGTTGCTGCATCGTGCGCGCAAAGCGCTCGGCCGTCGCGAGCGCCGCGGTGACGGGGCGCTGCTCGCGCAGCACCCAGCGGCCAGCCACCATCACGTCGCGCCAGGGGCTCGCGGTGCCGGCGAACACGAGCGCGTCGAGCGTGTGCCCGGCCGGTATGCCGAGCAGCGCGTCGCCGCGCGCATCGGCCACCAGCAGATCGGCCCGCGCGCCTTCGACCAGGCCCCAGCGCGCGAAGCCGGCCGCCGCGGCGCCACCGTCGATGACGCGCTGGACCAGCCGCGCGGCCGTGGAGGGTTCGACACCCGACGCGGCGCACACATTGCGCTGGCGCAGCGCGAGGCGCTGGCCGTATTCGGCCAGGCGCAGTTCTTCGAGCGCGTCTTTGCAGACATTGCTGTCCGAGCCGATCGTCAGCGGCACGCCAGCGTCGAGCCAGCGCTTCAGGTCGGTCAGCCCGTCGCCCAGGTTGGCTTCGGTGGTCGGGCACAGCACGATGCCGGCGCCGCTCTGGGCCACCGCGCCGATCTCTTCGGGCGTCGCCTGCGTCGCGTGCACGAGCTGCCAGCGCGCATCGAGATGCACCTGCCGCGTCAGCCATTCGATCGGCCGTTGGCCGGTGCTGCGTTGGCAGTCGTCCACCTCGGCGATCTGCTCGGCCACATGGATGTGGATCGGCGCGTCGCCCGCGCCCTCGACCAGGCGCGCGATCGACTCCGGCCGTGCCGCGCGCAGCGAGTGAACCGCCACGCCCGCGTTGACATTCGGCGCGGCGCGCGACCGCACTGCACGCTGCAGGGCGAGCACCGCGTCGGCCGTCGGTGGCAAAGCGGCGCTGGTCGTCGCGCAGCGTCGGCTGGTCGAAGCCGGCGCGCTCGTAGAGCACGGGCAACAAGGTCAGTCCGATGCCGGTGTCGCGCGCCGCGTCCGCCAGCGCCCACATCATGCGGCCCGCATCGGCGTAGGGCGAACCGTCGGCGCCATGCTGCAGGTAGTGGAACTCGCAGACCTGCGTGTAGCCGCCGCGCAGCAGCTCGAGGTAGAGCTGCGCTGCGATGTCGCGCAGCTGCTCGGGCGTCACGCGCAGCGCCACTTGGTACATGCGGTCGCGCCACGACCAGAAGTCGTCGTGCGCGCTGTCGCGCCGCTCGGCCATGCCGGCGAAGGCGCGCTGGAAGGCGTGGCTGTGCGCGTCGACGAAGCCGGGCAGCACCGGGCCGTCGAGCCGCTGCGCCAGCGCGGGTGCTGCGACGCCGCTTTGCACGCGCGACCAGCAGCCGTCGTCGCCGGCTTCGAGAAGCACCGAGTCGGCCCATCGGCCGCCGACCCAGGCGCGTTCGGCCCACAGCGTGGTCGTCATGGCCGGTGCTCCATCGTCTGCGTCGAGAGAAAAAGCAAATGGCATAGCGGCGCGCGGCGGGATCCAGGGATTGGCGCCAGCCGTGGATCCCGGCGTGCGCCGGGATGACATGCAAGGGTGTTCATGGCGTGAACTGACCCTCGATGCGGTAGCGCGAGCCGGGGTGCGCCAGGCGCACCAGGGTCACGGTCGAGCCGCGGCTCATCGTGCGTCGCACCACGATCAGGCAGGGATCGCCCACGCCGATGTCCAGCAGCCGCGCCTCCTGCGGCGTCGGCGCGCCGGATTCGATCGCGAACTGCGCTTCCCACAGCGGCGCCACCTCGAGCAGGTGCTGCGTCGGCGTGGTGCGCGTGAAGTCGACCTTCAGGTAGTTCGGCGCGCGGTCCGGGTTGACGTAACGGTCTTCGCACTGCAGCGGCACGCCATTGTCGAAGTGCACCATCATCGAGTGGAAGACGCGCGCGCCCTCGGGCAGTCCGAGCTGCGGCGCCAGCGCCGCGCCGGCGCGCTCCTCGCGCACGAACTGCACGTCGACATGATGGCGGTGGCCGCGCGCCTCGATCTCCTCGTGCAAGTCGCGGATCATCAGCGTCGAGGAGACCGGTTGCAGCTGCGCGGCGAAGGTGCCCACGCCCTGCAGGCGCTGCACCAGGCCCTCGGACTGCAGCTCGCGCAGCGCGCGGTTGACCGTCATCCGGCTGACCCCGAACTGCGCCACCAGTTGGGCCTCGGAGGGCATGCGCTCGCCGGGGTTCCAGCGGCCGCGCGCGAGCTCGCCCTTCAGGTGCTGCTTGACCCGCGAGTAGGGCGCTGCGGCGGTGCTGTTGCGGGGCGGATCGAGGCGGTTCATGGTGCCGAGCATAGTGGCTTAAGCCTGTCTAGACAAGCACCCGGGAAAACCCCGATCGCGCAGGTCTTGCAGTCACTTGTCTAGTCAAGTAAAGTCAAGTCGTCGTTCACCCTGTCGCCGCCGAGGAGCCCGCCCATGACCGATCTGTCCGTCCAGCGCCGCATCGCCACCCCCGTCGCCGCGCCGCGCACCGTGCGCGCGCCGCGCGGCAGCCAGCTGACCTGCCGCAACTGGCTGATCGAGGCGGCCTACCGGATGATCCAGAACAACCTCGACCCGGAGGTCGCCGAAAACCCGCAGGCGCTGGTGGTCTATGGCGGCATCGGCAAGGCGGCGCGCAACTGGGAGTGCTTCGATGCCATCCTCGAATCGCTGCGCCAACTCAAGGAAGACGAGACGCTGCTCGTCCAGTCGGGCAAACCGGTGGGTGTGTTCCGCACCCATGTCGACGCGCCCCGCGTGCTGCTCGCCAACTCCAACCTGGTGCCCAAGTGGGCGACCTGGGAGCACTTCCACGAGCTCGACCGCAAAGGCCTGATGATGTACGGCCAGATGACGGCGGGCTCGTGGATCTACATCGGCAGCCAGGGCATCATTCAGGGCACCTACGAAACCTTCGTCGAGGCCGGGCGCCAGCACTTCGGCGGCAGCCTGAAGGGGCGCTGGATCCTGACCGCGGGGCTGGGCGGCATGGGCGGGGCGCAGCCGCTGGCGGCCACTTTCGCCGGAGCGTCTTCGCTGAACATCGAGTGTCAGCAGAGCCGCCTCGACTTCCGCCTGCGCAGCCGCTACCTCGACGAGCAGGCCGCCGACCTCGACGACGCGCTGGCACGCCTCGCGAAGTACAGCGCCGAAGGCAAGGCGATCTCGATCGGCCTGCTGGGCAACGCGGCCGAAATCCTGCCCGAGCTCGTTCAGCGCGCGAAGGCCGGCGGCCTGAAGCCCGACATCGTCACCGATCAGACGAGTGCGCACGACCTCGTGCACGGCTACCTGCCCGCCGGCTGGACGGTGCAGGGCTGGCAGGCCGCGCAGGCCGACGCCGGCCAGCATGCGGCGCTGAAGCTCGCGGCGGCCAAGAGCTGCGCAGTGCATGTGCAGGCAATGCTCGACTTCCAGGCGATGGGCATCCCGACCGTCGACTACGGCAACAACATCCGCCAGGTCGCGCTCGACCAGGGTGTGAAGAACGCATTCGACTTCCCGGGTTTCGTTCCCGCCTACGTGCGGCCGCTGTTCTGCCGCGGCAAGGGGCCGTTCCGCTGGGTGGCGCTGTCGGGCGATCCGGAAGACATCAAGAAGACCGACGCGAAGATGAAGGAGCTGTTCCCCGAAGACGCGCACCTGCACCGCTGGCTCGACATGGCAGCTGAGCGCATTGCCTTCCAGGGCCTGCCGGCGCGCATCTGCTGGATCGGCCTGGGCGAGCGGCACCGTGCCGGTCTGGCGTTCAACGAGATGGTCAAGTCGGGCGAGTTGAAGGCGCCGATCGTGATCGGGCGCGACCATCTGGACAGCGGCTCGGTCGCGTCGCCGAACCGCGAGACCGAATCGATGCAGGACGGCAGCGATGCAGTGAGCGACTGGCCGTTGCTCAACGCCCTGCTCAACACGGCCGGCGGCGCGACCTGGGTCAGCCTGCACCACGGCGGCGGCGTCGGCATGGGTTATTCGCAACACTCAGGTGTCGTGATCGTCTGCGACGGCACCGACGCCGCGGCCAAGCGCATCGAGCGTGTGCTGTGGAACGATCCCGGTACCGGCGTGATGCGCCATGCCGACGCCGGTTACGAGATCGCGCAGCAATGTGCGCGCGAGCAGGGTTTGAACATGCCGATGCTCGGAGCCTGAGGTGCGCACGTTGACTCTCGAGCCCGGCACGCTGACGCTCGACGACCTGCAGGCGATCCACGCCGGCGGCGTGTCGATCGCGATCGACAAGAGTGCTGACGCCGCGATCGCCGCCGGCGCCGCGGTGGTGCGGCGCGCCGCCGAAGGCGACGCCGCGGTCTACGGCGTCAACACCGGCTTCGGCAAACTGGCCTCGACGCGCATCAGCCGCGAAGACCTCGCCACGCTGCAGTGCAACCTGATCCGCTCGCACAGCGTGGGCGTCGGCGAGCCGCTCGCGCCGGCGGTCGTGCGACTGATGCTGGCGTTGAAGGCGGCGAGCCTGGCGCGTGGTCACTCGGGCGTGCGGCCGATCGTCATCGACACGCTGGTCGCGGCCTGCAACGCCGGCCTCGTTCCCTATGTGCCGGCGCAGGGCTCGGTCGGCGCGTCGGGCGACCTCGCGCCGCTCTCGCACATGACGCTCGCGCTGATGGGCGAGGGCGAGATGCTGGTGAGCCAGGAGGGCGACCCTGCGGGTCGCGTGGGCCAGCGCAAGGCCGCGCTGCCCGTGCTGCGCGAAGCCGGCCTGGCGCCGCTCGTGCTCGAGGCCAAGGAAGGCCTCGCGCTGATCAACGGCACGCAGACCTCGACCGCGCTCGCGCTGCACGCACTGCTGGCGTTCGAGCCGGTGCTCGAAGCGGCGCTCGTCGTCGGCGCGCTGACGGTGGACGCCGCACGCGGCAGTGACGGTCCGTTCGACCCGCGCATTCATGCGCTGCGTGGCCAGCCGGGGCAGATCGACGTCGCGGTGTACTACCGCAGGCTGCTCGAAGGCTCGTCGATCCGCGCCTCGCATCGCGAAGGCGACGACCGCGTGCAAGACCCGTACTGCCTGCGCTGCCAGCCGCAGGTGGTGGGGGCGTGCCTGGACCAGTTGCGTCACGCCGCACTGGTGCTCGTGCGCGAAGCGAATGCGGTGACCGACAACCCGCTCGTCTTCCCCGACGACGGTGCAATGATCTCCGGCGGCAATTTCCACGCCGAACCGGTGGCGATGGCGTGCGACGCGATGGCGGTGGCGATCGCCGAGGTCGGCGCGATTGCCGAGCGCCGCATCGCGATGCTGATCGACGCGGGCGTGTCGCGCCTGCCACCGTTCCTGACGGCCGACGCGGGCCTGAACAGCGGTTTCATGATCGCGCATGTCACTGCGGCTTCTCTGGCCAGCGAGAACAAGTCGATGGCGCACCCGGCCAGCGTCGACTCGTTGCCGACGAGCGCGAACCAGGAAGACCATGTGAGCATGGCGACCTTCGCCGCGCGCCGCCTGCAGCCGATGATCGCCAACGTGGCGCACATCCTCGGCATCGAACTGCTCGCCGCGGCGCAGGGCATCGAGTTCCTGCGCCCGATGCGCAGCTCGGCGCCGATCGAGGCCGCGCACGCGCTGCTGCGCGCGCAGTGCCCGAGCATCGATCGCGACCGCTACATGGCGCCCGAGATCGAACGCGCGACGGCGCTCGTCAGCGACGGCCGCCTGGCGCGCCTTTTGCACACCTTGCCCGACCTGCCGGCCTTGTGGATTCCGGCCTGACCCTTAACCCCCTCCCAGGAGAACCCCGTGATGAACAAGAGCCTCATTGCCCTTACCGCCGCGCTCGCTGCCCTGACTGCGCAGGCCCAAGAAACCAAAGTCACCATCGCCATCTCGGGCTGGACCGGCTTTGCGCCGCTGACGCTGGCCAAGGAAGCCGGCATCTACAAGAAGCACGGCCTGGACGTGACGATCAAGAAGATTCCGCAGAAGGACCGCCACCTGGCCATCGCCTCGGGCGACGTGCAGTGCGCGGCGACGACGGTCGAGACCTGGATCGCCTGGAACGCCGCGGGCGTGGCGACGACGCAGATCTTCCAGCTCGACAAGAGCTTCGGCGCGGATGGCATGGTGGTCAAGCCCGCCATCGGATCGATCAAGGACCTGAAGGGCAAGACGATGGCCGCCGACGCGCCGGGCACCGCCACCTACTTCACGCTCGCGTGGATGCTGAAGAAGAACGGCCTGTTGATGAAGGACGTGAAGGTCGTGAACCTGTCGCCGCAGGCCGCCGCGAACGCGATGATCGCCGGCAACACCGACATCGACGGCGGCATGACCTACGAGCCTTTCCTGTCGGCAGTGCGCGCCAAGCCGGAGGCCGGCAAGATCATCGCCACGACGCTCGACTACCCGATGATCATGGACACCTTCGGCTGCACGCCGAAGTTCCTGGCCGACAACCCGAAGGCTGCGCAGGGCCTGGCCAACGGCTACTTCGATGCGATCGAGATGATCCAGAAGGAGCCGAAGAAGAGCTTCGAGATCATGGGTGCGGACGTCAAGCAGTCGGCCGAAGCCTTCGAAGGGAGCCAGAAGTTCCTGCGCTGGCAGGACCGCGCCGCGAACCAGAAGTTCTTCGCCGGCGAGCATGCGGCGTTCAGCAAGGAAGCGGCCGACCTGCTGCTCGAGGCCGGCATCATCAAACAGATCCCGGACCTGAGCAAGCTCGCCGACACGCGCTTCATCAAGTAGCGCGCCCGGCCATGAGCAGCACTGCCGTACCGGCCGCGGTGGTCCCGGCCGCCGCAACCGAGCGCCGCGCCGGCGGCCTGCTCGGCATGAAACCGCTCACCGCCGTCGCACCCGGCACGCGCACGGCGCTGGGCATCGCCTTCTTCGTGCTGTTCTTCGCCGTCTGGGCGGCGGTGACCTTCGGCGGCCTGGTGTCCAAGACCTTTCTTGCCAACCCCCTGCAGATGCTGGCCGGAGGATGGGATCTGATGGTCAACCAAGGCTTCATCAAGGACATCGGCATGACGGTGTGGCGCGTGCTCGGGGGCTTCCTGATCGCCGCGGCGATGGCGTTGCCGCTGGGTGTGCTGATGGGTGCGTACAAGCCGATCGAAGCCTTCTTCGAGCCCTTCGTCAGCTTCGCGCGCTACCTGCCGGCGAGTGCGTTCATACCGCTGTTGATCCTGTGGGCCGGCATCGGCGAGGCGCAGAAGCTGGCCGTCATCTTCATCGGCAGCTTCTTCCAGCTCGTGCTGATGATCGCGGTGACAGTGGGCAATACGCGGCGCGATCTGGTCGAAGCGGCGTATACGCTGGGCAGCAGCGACTCGAGCCTGATCCGGCGCGTGCTGATCCCCGGTGCCGCGCCGGAGATCGCCGAGACGCTGCGCATGGTGCTTGGCTGGGCCTGGACCTACGTCATCGTCGCCGAGCTGATCGGCGCGTCGAGCGGCATCGGCCACATGATCACCGACAGCCAGGCGCTGCTGGCCACCGACCAGATCATCTTCGGCATCATCGTCATCGGTCTCATCGGCCTGGTGAGTGACTTCGCATTCAAGTGGGGCAACCGCAAGTTGTTCCCCTGGGCGCAACTCGGAAGGTGAGCTCCATGAGCCAACCCATTCTCACCGTGCGCGGCGTCGAACGTCGCTTCGACAAGACTCTGGCGCTGCAGGCCACGGATCTGGACGTCGCGGAGAACGACTTCATTACCATCCTCGGCCCGAGCGGTTGCGGCAAGAGCACGTTGCTGCGCATCGTCGCCGGGCTGGACCGCCAGACCGCCGGCGAGGTGATGCTCGAAGGCCAGCGCATCGACGGCCCCGGTGCCGACCGCGGCATGGTGTTCCAGAGCTACACGCTGTTCCCGTGGCTCACGGTGCGCGACAACGTCTGCTTCGGCCTGGTCGAGCGCGGGCTGCCGCGCGCGCAGCAGCTCGAGATCGCCGACGCCTTCTTGGCCAAGGTGGGACTGCGCGGTTTCGAGAACCACTTCCCGAAGCAGCTCTCGGGCGGCATGCAGCAGCGCGTCGCGATCGCACGCGCACTGGCGAACGGCCCGCGCATGCTGCTCATGGACGAGCCCTTCGGCGCGCTGGACCACCAGACGCGCGAGCTGATGCAGGAGCTGCTGCTCGGCATCTGGGAAGCCGAGAAGAAGACGGTGCTCTTCGTCACCCACGACATCGACGAAGCCGTGTTCATGGGCAGCCGCGTGGTGGTGATGAGCGCACGCCCGGGCCGTATCAAGCTCGACCGCCGCGTCGAGCTGCCGCACCCGCGCCACTACTCCGTCAAGACGACACCGGCTTTCACCGAACTCAAGGCCGAGCTGACTGAGCAGGTGCGTGTCGAAGTGCGGGCCGCGCAGGCGGCGATGGCCGCCGTATGACACGCTGCGGGCCGTCGACGGGGCGCAGCACGAGGTCGCGGTGCAAGACGCGAATTTCCGCCACTTGGCCTGGCGCCCGCTTTCTTGCAGCGCGCGGCTGCCTCAGTCAACTCAATCAATCATCCGAACTTCGCGCCGCACGGTAAGCCGCCGCGACGGTCTTGGCGAGCAGGCGTTGGCCGGTGAGGCTGGGGTGCACGTCGCAGGTGAAGGGTGAGGTCTGCGGGTTGCTTCCGTTGAGCAGGCCCGCCAGGCACGTCTTGCCCCCCGCCGCGGCGGTGGCATTGCGGAAAGCGGTGAAGGCGTCAGCGACGACGGCGCCGTTGGCTGCGGCCGCAGCCGCCAAGGCGTTATTCAGCGCGACGGTCAGCCCGGTTTGCGCGGCGTCGCTGTAATCCAGCGAGAAGTAGTTGACGACCATCAGCACGCCCTTGAAGCCGGTCGCGCGCAAGTTGCTGAGGGAGGTGTTCAGGTTGGTGAACACGGCGCCGAGCGCTGCCGGCAGGCCGGCCTGGATGCAAGCCGGGTCATTGCGGCACGCAGCGATCAGCAAAAATCCGTCGTTCGCGCCCAGGCTCAAGGTGACGAGTCGAGTCCGCTTGTTCGCGCCGAGATAGGCGGTGGCGAATTCCAGCTGCGTGGCAGCGTACGCCGCGTGCAGCGGGAAGTTGGCGCGAAACGGCCGGCAGCCGTTGTCGGCGCCGGTGAGCGAGAGGAACCCTGCTGTGGTCTCGCCCGGGCATGACGCGTTTGTCGCGTTCAGCCGCAATGCGTTGCCGACGATCTCGGGGTAGCCCAGGAAGTTGTCGGGATTGACGTACGCAAACCCGTCTTGCGTGATGTAGCCGAACACGACGCTGTCGCCCAGCGCCAGCATCTTGCCGCGGCCGTTGTCGGAGTCGGCCCACGCCAACGCCGTGGCGCCGGTGAGTGCCAATGCGAGCGCGGCGCGCCCGGCGCAATGCGTCGCGAATTTGATCAAACGACCTAGAGATGAAGGCATGATTTCCTCGTTGTGTTGAACGACGTGCGCCGGCCCATCCCTGCGCGCGTGAGTAAGGGCACGACGGTGCTGCGCACGCCGCGAGGCGGCAAGCGGGCAAACCCTGGGGGCCCCTAGAACTAGGGAAGGGATAACGCGAGGCGTGAGGCGCGCTCCCGCAACTCGCGTCCGCCCGCGCCGCAATACCGGCGCAGCTGACGGAACAGGGTCTGGCGCGAGCCGAAGCCGCAGCGTGCCAACACATCGTCCAGCGTGAGCGTGGTGTCTCGAATCAGGCGTTCGGCGGCGCGGGTGCGGGTGCGCGCGAGCAGGGCCATCGGCGTGATGCCGTGCACCTGTTGGAAGACGCGCACGAGGTGGTATTTCGACAGCGCGGCCGCGGCGGCGATCTGATCCAGCGTGATCGGTTCTGTGTAGCAGCTGAGGATGAAGTCGGCCGCACGGTCGACGCGCTCCAGCAGTTCGGCGTGCGCCGAGCGGCTGACCGCCTGCAGGCGACGGCTGCGCTCGCGCCAACCCGGCTCGGCCCGCAGCATGGCCCACAACAAGTCCTGGAGCTGCTCTTCGAGCCAGGCGTCGTCCGTCTGGCCGTCACGCACGTCTTTGAGCAAGCGCGCGAGCCGCTCGTCCACGCCCGCATCGAACACCCGCAGGTGCTCGGCAAAGCCGCACGCTGCGCGCGCGACCGAGGGCCCGTGGTCCAGTGCCTGCCGCGCTGCTTGGGCTGCGGCCCCGGCAAGCTCTTCGGCCATGCCGGGGCGGAAGAAGACGGCCAGGCTCGTCACCGGCGTCGCGCTGCGAATTCGCGCGCCGTAGTGCGCACCCTCATTCAGGATCAGGCCGTGCGAATCGCCCACGTCCAGGCGCCGCGAGCCGACCAGATAGTCCTCGGTGCCGCCCCAGGCGCGCTTGATCGACAGCGTCTGCGTGTGCGGCACAAAATCCGCTTGATTGGCGCGGTAGAGAACCACGGCATTCTCGCGGCCCCAGCGCTCGTAGAACCAGCGGCGAAACGCGGCGTTGGCGCGCGTGGGCGGGCGCGGCGGCAAGTCGGGCAGCTGGCGCAAGATCATGGCGGTGGCTGGGCTGAGTGGCGCGCGGGGCGCGTCGCGCAAGCAATGCAACACCCGGGGCTGTCGGGACGCCGTATTCTCGCCGCGCATGAAGATCCTTTCCACCCTGCTTGCCCTTGGGCTGGCCTTGTCGATGAGCGCAGCCCATCCCGCCCAACCCGCGGACCTTTTCGACTTCTGGGTCGGCGACTGGAACGTGAGCTGGAAAAACGCCGACGGCACGCCGGGCAAGGCGCGCAATCGCGTCGTGAAGATTCTGGGCGGCGCCGTGCTCGAGGAAACTTTCGAACAAGACGCTGCCGACCCGCCGCCCCTGCTGCTCGGGCGGTCCTTGTCGGTATTGCACAAGGCCAGCGGAACCTGGAAGCAAGCGTGGGCCGACAACCAGGGCGGCTTCTTTGCCTTCACCGCCAGCGTCGAGGGCGACAAGCGAATCTTTGCCACCGACGTTCGAACCGACGGCGACAAGCAGCGCGCGCAGCGCATGGTGTTCTACGCAATCCAGCCGAACAGCTTCACCTGGGACTGGGAAGGCACGAGCGACGGCGGGCGCAGTTGGGCGCTGCTGTGGCGGCTCGAATACCGGCGCCGCTGAGCCAGTCGCCCAAGCTCCTGCGTCGCCTTCTTCGGTTCGGCCACGGCCTGCCGGGCCTCCCTGATCGGCCGGCAGAGCACAAACCCTCTTGGGGAGAACGCCCGGACCTCTTAGGATTGCGCTCCGATCCTTGATCCACACCCTCGCGGTGCCCAGCGGCGTGTCTGACTTCTTTTCCAACCCCCGCATGATCGCGCCTGCCCAGGCGTTGCGCACGCTGCGCGCTGACGGCAGCGTCGTGCTGCGTTCGCCGCAGACGCTGGGCCCCTATGCGCGCTGCGTCGGCGAGTGGCTCGAGCACTGGGCCAAGGCAACGCCTGACGCGCCGGCGCTTGCCGAGCGCGATCCGTCGGACGCGTGGCGGCGCATGAACTGGCGCGAAGTGCGCACCGCAGTGGGCGCACTCGCGCAAAGCCTGCTCACGCTGAACCTGCCTGCCGCCAAGCCGGTGGTGATCCTGTCCGACAACTCGATCGCCCACGCGCTGCTGATGCTCGCCGCGATGCACGTCGGGCGCCCGGTGTGTGCGGTGTCGAGCGCGTATTCGCGGCTGACGAAGAACTACACGAAGATCCAGGGCATTCTGCGCACGCTCGACCCGGCGCTGATCTACGCGGCCGACGCCGCCAGCTACGGCGCAGCGATTGCGGCGTGCGCCATCGACGCGGTGACGGTGTTCGGCCGCGGGGCTGAAACCGTGCCTGGCGCGATCGCCTTCGAGACCCTGCTTGCCACCGTGGAGGGCGCGGGCGTGCAAGCCGCGTTCAACGCGAACCAGCCCGATGACCACGCCAAATACCTGCTCACGTCGGGTTCGACCGGCCAGCCCAAGGTCGTGATCAATACGCACCGCATGCTTTGCGCGAACCAGCAGATGGTGGCGCAGGCGTGGCGCTTCCTCGCCGTCGAAAAGCCCGTGCTGCTCGATTGGCTGCCCTGGAGCCATACGTTTGGTGGCAACCACAACTTCAACCTCGTGCTGCGCAACGGCGGCACGCTTTACGTCGACGAGGGGCGCCCGGCGCCTAACCTGATTGACAAGACGGTGCGCAACCTGCGCGAGGTGCGGCCGAATCTGCACTTCAACGTGCCGCGCGGCCTGGACATGTTGCTGCCGTTCTTCGAGGCCGACGCAGCCCTGGCACGCGATTGCCTGGCGCGCCTTCGCGCCGTTTTCTACGCGGGGGCGGCGCTGCCGGCGTCCACATGGAAGAGATTGATTGCCGTGGCGGACAAAGTGCGCGACGAGCCACTCTGGCTCACCACCGCCTGGGGCTCCACCGAAACCGCACCCGCCGTGACGAGTGCGCACTGGCGCCTGGAGGGGGCGGGCTGCATCGGCAATCCGCTGCCGGGCGTGGAGCTGAAGCTCGTGCCGAACGGCGAGAAACACGAATTGCGCGTGCGCGGCGTGACGGTGTTCCCGGGCTACCGCAACGCGCCGGAGTTGACTGCCTCAGCGTTCGACGAAGAAGGTTTTTACAGAATCGGCGACGCAGGTTACCTCGTCGACGAGGCGCACCCCGAGCGCGGCGTGATGTTCGACGGGCGCGTCGCCGAGGACTTCAAGCTCTCCAGCGGCACCTGGGTGTCGGTGGGAATGCTGCGCCTGAAGAGCGTCTCCGCGTTCGCGCCGTTTGCGCAAGACGTGGTCATCACCGGCCACGAACGCGACGAGGTCGGCGCCCTCGTGTTCCCCAGTGCGGCGTGTGCGTCGCTGAGCGCCGACGCGCTCGCCGCCAAGATTGGCGCGGCGCTCGACGCCCTGGCTGCGCAGGGCGGCGGCTCGTCGCAGACGCCGGTGCGTGCCATGATGCTGACCGAGCCGCCGAGCGCCGACGCTGGCGAGATCACCGACAAAGGCTACGTGAACCAGCGCGCCGTGCTGACGCGGCGCGCCGCGGAAGTGGAGCTGCTTTACGCCGCAGATCCGCAGCCGCGTGTGATCCGCGCTTCGAACGTTTGAACCTTCAACTTGATGATGATGGAGAACCGCATGAACTCACGCAGACGATTGATTCAAGCCACCCTCGGCTCCGCCGCGCTCGCCACGCTCGGCGTGCGCAGCGCGAGCGCGCAAGCGCTGGACCAGGTGAAGTTCATCTACGGCTTTCCGGCCGGCAGCGCGGGCGACATCGTCGCGCGCCGTGTCGCCGAAAAGATCGCCGGCAGCGCGTATTCGAAGAACGCCGGTTTGGTCGAGAACAAGCCCGGCGCTGGCGGGCGCATCGCGCTCGATGCGCTCAAGGCGTCGGCTGCCGACGGCGCGACGCTGTGCCTGTCGCCGTTTTCCTGCACGTCGATCTATCCGCATGTGTACGGCGCCAAACTCAGCTACGACCCGCTGCGCGACTTCGTTCCTGTCTCGATCGCCGCGCTCATGTTCCACGGCCTGGCGGTCGGGCCGATGGTTCCGGCGAGCGTGAAAGACGTCAGAGGTTTTCTCGACTGGGCGAAAGCGAACCCGAAAGACGCGAACTACGGATCGCCCGCAGCGGGCTCGACGCCGCACTTCATCGGCGCGCTGCTCGGGTTGAACAACGGCGTCGACTTGAAGCATGTGCCATATCGCGGTTCGGTGCCCGGCGTGACTGATGTGGTGGGCGGTCAGATCGCGGCGATGATGACACCGAGCGGCGACTTCATCGCGAACCACAAGGCCGGCAAGCTGCGCATTCTCGCGACCTCGGGCGCGAAGCGCTCGCCCTTCATTCCCGACGTGGCGACGTTTGCCGAACAAGGTTTCCCCGAGTTCGTCGTCGAAGAGTGGTTCGGTTTCTACGCGCCGGCGCGCACGCCAGTCGCGGTGCTGGCAGCAGCCAATGCGGCGATCACTGCGGCGCTCAAGGACAAGGCCTTGATCGATGGCCTCGGTGTCGTCGGCCTGGTGGCGCAGGGCTCCACTGCCGAAGAAATGGCGCGCAGCCAGAAGGCCGAGTTCGAGCGCTGGGGGCCGCTCGTGAAGAAGACCGGGTTCACCGGAGATTCTTGAGCTGCGGCGTGACGCTGGTCCACACGGCCCAACGCGGCGAATATTGGAACGCCGAACTCGAGACGCAGCCTTGGGCCGAAGTCGAGCGCTGGCAGGCGCAGCAGATTGGCGCGATGCTCGCGCCGCTGCGCCAGCGCTCACGTTTGTATTCGCGCCTGCACGCGGCGCTGCCGGCGCAGCCGCCCATGCGCAGCCTCGCCGACCTGCAGGCGCTGCCGTTCACGATGAAGGACGACCTGCGTGTCGCTCAGGATGAGGCGACCGAATTGACGCCGTTCGGCGCAAACCAGGCCGCCGAACTCGGCGACATCGTGCAGGCCGTCTCGTCGTCGGGCACGACCGGCAAGCCGCTTTACTTTGCGCTCACCGCAGCCGACGCAGACCGTTGGGGCGACGCGATCGCCAACACTTTCTTCACGGCGGGAATCCGACGCAGCGACGTCGTCGCGCACCTCGTCAGTTTGCCGATGGTCGCGGGCGGCTTGCCTTATGCCGACGGCTTTCGCCGGGTCGGCGCCACGCTGTGCTGGCTCGGCGGCTTTCCCACGGACCGCATCCTTCGCGAAATGCGCCGCCTGCGCGCGACCACCGTGCTCGCCACCACGTCGTTTGGCCTGTACCTGGCCAATCAATGGGACGATGTGGGCGCCGAGACCGGCATCCCGTCAAGTTTGCGCAAGATGCTCGGCGGCGGCGAGCCGGGGCTCGACCAGCCGGAAATCCGCGCGCGAATCGGCGCCGGTCTGAAGATCAACCACGTGCGCGACATGATGGGCCTGTGCGACGTGATCCCGGCGATGTGGAGCGAGTGCGACGTGCAGGACGGAATGCACTTCAACGCGCAAAAGCACGTCGCGGTCGAACTCATCGACCCGCACAGCGGCGACGTGCTGCCCTGGCGCGAAGGTGCCACCGGCGAGCTCGTCTACACGGCGCTCGCGCGCGACGCGACGCCGCTCGTGCGCTACCGCTCGCGCGACCACGCGCTCATCACCGGCACGCAACGCTGCGCGTGCGGGCGCACGAGCCCACGAATTCGCTGCATCGGGCGCACCGACGACATGCTCATCTACAAGGCGATGAACGTATTCCCCACCGCGATCCGCGACGTGATCGCGCAAGGCTTTGCGGGCCAGGTCGAGCCCTTGATTCGCATCTGGAAGGAGCACCAGGACCAGGTGCGCTTCGACGCGCCGATTCCCGTCGACGTCGAAGCCACGGCCGACGCTCCGCCCGAAGGCTATGCTCAGCTGGGCGCGTTGATCGAGGCGCTGGTGCGCACGCATTTGCAGGTGCGGATCGCGCCGCGGATCGTCGCGCCGGGGTCGCTCGCGCGCGGCACGTACAAGAACTCGCTGCTCGCAGTGCGCGGCAGCGCCGATGTCTCTCCACCGAAACCATCATGAAATTCGACAACGTCTATTTCAGCGCACGCCACCTCTGGGCGTCGCCCTTCGTTCGCTGGCAGGGCAGCCTGGCCGATGTCTCGAGTCTGGACCTGGCGGTGGCAGTGACGCGCGACGCGCTCGCGCGGCTCGAGTTCGACCCGGCGCAAGTGAATCAGATCGTGCTCGGCACGACGATCCCGCAGCCGCACAGCTTCTTCGGCGCGCCGTGGGTCGCGGCGCGACTGGGCATGACGGGAATCAGCGGCCCGCACATCGCGCAGGCCTGCGCCACGTCGGTGGCTTGCATCGTTGCCGCGGCGCAAACGGTGCAGGGCGAGGGCGGCGACGCGACGTCGCTCGTGGTCACGACGGACCGCACGAGCAACGGGCCTTTGCTCATCTACCCGCGCTCGTTGGCCCCAGGCGGCGCGCCGGCCACGGAGAATTGGGTGCTCGATAACTTTGCCGCAGACCCCTGGACGGGAGAGGCGATGGTGCAGACCGCCGAGGCGGTGGGCCGGGACGGCGCGATGTCGCGCAGCGCGCTGGACGAGCTGACGCTGCTGCGCTACACGCAATACCAGCGAGCCCTCGCCGACGATCGCAAGTTCCAGCGACGCTGGATGCAACCGGTGAGCGTTCTCAAGGGCAAGCACAAACTGCTTGTCGAAGCGGACGAAGGCGTTCACGCTTACACCGCAGAAGGACTCGCCGCGTTGAAACCCGTGATGCAGGGCGGCTTGACGACGTACGGCTCGCAAACCCACCCAGCTGACGGAACGGCGGGCGCGATCCTGTGCCGCGGCGGGCGCGCCCGCGACCTGGCGCAGGGCGAGGGCGTGGTGCGCCTGCTCGCCGCTGGGTTTGCGCGCGCCGAAAAAGGCCGCATGCCCAAGGCCGCGACGCTCGCCGCGCAGCGCGCGCTCGCCAGCGCCGGTGTGACGATCGAGCAGGTCAAGCAAGTGACGACGCACAACCCATTCGCCGTGAACGACCTGTGGTTCGCGCAGCAGACCGGCTATCCGCTCGAGCGCATGAACGCTTATGGCTGCAGCTTGATCTTCGGCCACCCGCAGGCGCCCACCGGCCTGCGCTCGATCGTCGAGCTGGTGCACGCGCTGCGCGAAGCGGGGGGCGGCATCGGCTTGTTCACCGGCTGCGCTGCGGGGGATACCGGCGCGGCGCTCGTCATTTCGGTCGAGTAGGCGCTTCGCGAGGCGCGGCTGTGCACTGAGTTTCAGTGGCGGCCTTCGGCCCGTTGCTGACGTTCGATGTGGCGTCGAGGCTTGCCCAACAAGCTCGTCATCCCGGCGAAAGCCGGGATCCACCGGTTGCACGCGATGAACGCTTCGCTGGACGCGCGACTTCCACGGGTGGATCCCGGCTTTCGCCGGGATGACGAATATCCTGCGTCGACGCGTGACCGCACCCAAAGCGGATGTTCAAACGGCAGTAATGGGCCGATTGCAGACGGCACGTCGCAATCGATAGAACGCGAACCCGCGTCAGCCGTGCGGATCGATGCAAATCGGCTGCGCGAGATCGGCGTCGAAGTTCATCAGCACGCTGGCCAGTTCCAGCGAGCGCCAGAGTGGCGCGGGCATTTGCAGGATGTCTTCGCTGGTCTTGGAGCGCCGCACCCAGTCGCCGATCTGGGCGTGCTGGTCGGGAGTGAGCAGGCCCAGGCCGAACATTTCGTCGATCGTCTTCACAGGCCCTCCTCAGCACGCGTGGCGGCGTGTGGCATGGCACCGATCATGGCATGCGGTGGGCGGCTCGTGGCGTGGAACCCCGCAAGCTCGTCACGCGGCGACGAAGCGCAGCAGTGCAATTTCCGACGCCGCGCCCAGGCGCAGCGGCGGCCCCCAGTAGCCGGTGCCGCGACTCGTATAGACCCACATCGTGCGCAGCCGGTGCAGGCCCGCCGTGTAGGGCTGTTGCAAGCGCACGAACAGACTGAAGGGCCAGTATTGGCCGCCGTGGGTGTGGCCTGAGAGCTGCACGTCGAACCCGGCGTCGACTGCTGCTTCGGCGCTGCGTGGCTGGTGCGCAAGCAAGATCCGCAGCCCGGCGTCGGCCGGCGCGCCGGCGAGCGAGCGCAACGCGTCGCTGCGGTGCCCGGGAACGAAGTGATGCGCGCTGTAGTCGGCAACTCCCGCCATGACGAGCGCCCCGCCGTCGTGATTCAAGACGACGTGTTGATTGATCAGCACGCGCAGACCCAGCGTCGACAGCAGCGCCACCCACTCGATCGCGCCGCTGTAGTACTCGTGGTTGCCGGTGACGAAAAACGTGCCGTGCCGCGAGCGCAACGCGGCGAGCGGCGCAACGTCTTCGCGCAGGTCGCGGACACGCCCGTCGACGAGGTCGCCGGTGAGGGCGACAGCATCGGCGTTCAAGTGGTTCACGGCATCGACGATTCTTCGCACATAGGGCGCCTTGACGGTCGGGCCGACGTGAATGTCGGTGATCTGCGCGATCGTGAAACCTTGCAGCGCCGCGGGCAGGCCGGCAACCGGGATGTCGATCCGACGCACGCGCGCCGTGCGGCGCGCCTCCACCAGGCCCCACAGCGTCGCCAGGCTGGCGAGCGCCGGCACCGCGAGCGCCGTCTGCGCCGCGAGTGCAGGCCAGTCGAACGGCCAGGCGAGCAGCAGAAGCAAGTCGCGCAGCAGCGTCGCCACGAGCAACATGGAAAACAGGCCAAGCGTCAACATTCCGGCCCAGGTCCAGCGGTCGGCGGCGGCCCGGTCGCGCGCGCGCCGCCCCAGAAACGCCGCCGGAATCAGCGCAATCGACACGACGAGAGTTGCGCCAAACAGAATCGACGCGGCTGGCCCCGGCAGCTGCGGCGCGATGCGCCAGCCGATGTACAGGTGCAGCAGCGCGAGCAGGAGGATGGCAAACATCGGTGCCACATGGTGCCACGAGATGCGGATTCAAGTGCCGCGGGTCAGCGCGCGGGCGCCCAACGCCTGCCGCGTAAGATTCGGCCAATGACGAACCTCACCGACACGCCCGACACCATCAAACAAGATCGCCTGTGGCGCGACAACGGCTGGACCGCGCGCGTCATCAAGAACAATGACGACGACGGCTGGGCCGTGGAAATGCTCAAGGGCAGCGAGCCCGAACCCGCGCTCGTCGGGCCGTGGACGATGGGGCGCGACAAGAAAACCCCCAAGCCGCTGGACAGCGCGGCGTTCAATACGCTCGTGAAGACCGCCAACGAGGTGGTGCGCAGGCACGAGCAGCACCAGCACGCGATGCTGCACAAGGAATGCAGCGTCGCGACGGCGTCGGGTGAACGCATCAACGTCACGCTCGACATCGTCGCCAGCGACGACGACCCGCACGCGCTGCTCGCTGCCCACGACGTTGCTGGCGCGATGCTTGCTCAGGTGCGCGTCGCGCCGGGGTTCAAGTTGAATGCGACGAGCGCGAGCGCCTGGATCGACGCCGATTTCAGGAGGCCGCAGTGACCGCCGCGAGTGCGACCCCCGGGGCGCCGCCGGCCGACGACGACGCCGTGCTGTACGCACGCGACGAACGCGGCGTCGTGAGCCTGACGCTGAACCGGCCCGCCAAGCGCAACGCCCTGGACGACGCGCTGATGGGCGGCTTGCTCGCCGCGCTCGCGCGTGTCGACGCCGACGCCGACGCGCGCTGCGTCGTGTTGCGCTCGGCGCACGCCAAGGTGTTCTCCGCCGGCGGCAACCTGGACGGCTTTGCCGAAACGCAAAGTGTGCTGAGCCGACACCGCCGCAATGCGAGCCTGGGCGTGCTCGTGCAGCGCCTCGGTCAGTTGAAAGTCCCGGTGATCTGCGCGTTAGGCGGCCACGCGCTCGCCGGCGGCCTGGGCCTGGTGCTGGCGTGCGACATGGTCGTCGCGCGTGCCGGCGTGCACATCGGCACGCCCGAAGTCAACGTCGGCGTCTTCCCGTTCATGATCTCGGCGCTGCTGCAGCGCAACGTGCCGCGCAAGCGCGTCGCGCAGCTGTGTTTCATGGGCGAGCCGATGGCGATCGAAGAAGCGCAGGCGCTGGGCATCGTCAACATTGTTGTTTCCGAAGAGGCGTTCGAAGCCACCGTGACCGAGTGGGCGAACAAAATTGCCTCGAAGTCGCCGCTGCTGCTGCAACTGGGCAAGCAGGCGCTTTACGAACAGCAGGACTTGCCGCTGCTGCAGGCGATCGGGCTGCTGCGCCATTACCTGACGCTCGTGCAGACGACCGACGACGTGAAAGAGGGTGTGGCGGCCTTCATGGAAAAGCGCGCGCCCGTGTGGAAAGGCGAATAGGCGCGGACCATGGCGACGACCATGAACCGCACCGTGCGCATCGGCGGTGCCTCGGGCTTCTGGGGCGACAGCGCGATCGCCGCGCCGCAACTCGTGCGCGGCGCGCAGCTCGACTACCTGACGTTCGACTACCTCGCAGAGCTGACGATGTCGATTCTGTCGCGCAGCCGCGCGAAGAACCCGGCGGCAGGATTTGCCGACGATTTTGTCGACGTCGCGATGCGCAGCGTGCTCGTCGACGTGGCCACGCGTGGCATCAAGGTCTTGTCCAACGCCGGCGGCGTGAACCCGCGCGCCTGCGCTCAGGCGCTGCGCAAGCTCGCCGCCGAGCTGGGCGTCGAGCTGAAGGTCGCAGTCGTCGAAGGCGACGACCTGCTGCCGCAACTCGATGCGATTCGCGCCGCAGGCGTGCACGACTTGCACGACGGCCGCGCGCTGCCGGCACGCCTGCTCAGCGCCAACGCCTACTTCGGCGCGCTGCCCATCGTGCGTGCGCTGGAGGCCGGCGCGCAAGTCGTGATCACCGGGCGCTGCGTCGACAGCGCGTTGCCGCTGGCCGCGCTGATGCATGAATTCGGCTGGTCGGCGAACGACTTCGACCGGCTCGCCGCGGGCAGCCTCGCCGGGCACTTGATCGAATGCGGGCCACAGGCGACGGGTGGCCTGTTCACCGACTGGGAGCAAGTGCCCGACTGGGCGAACATCGGCTACCCGGTGATCGAATGCCACGCCGACGGCAGCTTCGTCGTCACCAAGCCCGGGGGCACGGGCGGCCTGGTGACTCCGGCGACCGTCGCCGAGCAGATGCTCTACGAGATCGGCGACCCCGGCGCCTACCTGCTGCCAGACGTGAGTTGCGATTTCACCGGCGTGCGCATGACGCAGGTCGGCCCGCAGCGGGTTCGCGTCGAGGGCGCGCGCGGCAATCCGCCCTCCGACTTCTACAAGGTCTCGGCGACGCACGCCGACGGCTGGCGCTGCGTGCTCAACGTCACCATCGTCGGTGGGCGTGCGCACGCCAAGGCGCAGCGCATCGCCGACGCGGTGCTCGAGCGCACGCGAACGATGATGCGTGCGCGCGGCCTGGCCGACTACCGCCGCGTCTACCAGGAAGTGATAGGCACCGAGGCGCTGTTCGGCCCGCACTCGCGAATTCCGCGCTCGCGCGAAGTCATCTTGCGCCTGGTCGTCGAGCACGACGACGCGGCCGCGCTCGAGATCATCGCGAGTGAAATTTCCTCAGCCGGCGTGTCGTGGGCGCCGGGCATGGCCAGTTCGGGCGGCGGGCGGCAACGCGCGACGCCGATCGTGCGGCTGTTCTCCTTCCTTTGGCCCAAGCGCGACCTGGCGGCGACGGTGACGCTCGGCGACCTTGCCGCAGCGCCATTGCCGGCGGTTGACGCAGCGGCGCCGCGTGGCGCGGCGGGCGTGACCACGGCGGCGACGCGCCGTGTCTACGCGCAACTCGCGCCGGCGCCGGCGCACGAACTCGTCGACGTTTCCCTGGAGCGAATCGCCCACGGGCGCAGCGGCGACAAGGGCGACAGCGTCAACATCGGCATCATCGCGCGCGACCCGAAGTGGCTGCCCGTGCTGCACGAACAATTGAGCGCGCAGCGAGTGCACGACTACTTTGCGCACCTCGTGAAAGGCCCGGTGATCCGCTACGACGTTCCCGGAATCAACGCCTTCAACTTCCTGCTGCAAGCGGCCCTGGACGGTGGCGGCATGGCGTCGCCGCGCAGCGACCCGCTGGGCAAGGCCTTTGCGCAGATGCTGCTCGATTTGCCGGTGCGCGTGCCCGCGGCCTGGCTCGCCGACTGACGCGGCGTTCGCGCAGGCGCTGCGCCGAATCGGACCGCGTGCGCGACGGCGCCTCGCGGCGCGGCTTCAGGGGTGCGCCGCCGCAACTCCCCGCTACTGGCGCGACTCGAAGGTATTGCACTGGTTGACGCTGCCCGTCTGCAGCCCCTTCTTGAACCATGCCACACGCTGTGCGCTGCTGCCGTGGGTGAAACTCTCCGGGACGACGTGTCCGCTCGACTTGCGCTGTAGCGCGTCGTCACCGATCTGCGAGGCGGCATTCAGCGCTTCTTCGAGGTCGCCTTGCTCCAGAATTTGCCGCGCGCTTTGTGCGTCGTGCGCCCAGATGCCGGCAAAACAATCGGCCTGCAGCTCCAGGCGCACGCTCAAGGCGTTTTGCTGCGCCTGGCTGACGCGGCCGCGCATCGCGTCGACCTTCTCGGTGATTCCCATCAGGTGCTGCACATGGTGGCCCACTTCATGGGCGATCACGTAGGCCTGGGCAAAGTCGCCCGGCGCGCCCAGGCGCGTGCGCATCGTTTCGTAGAACGAAAGGTCGATGTAGACCTTCTGGTCGCCCGGGCAATAAAACGGCCCCATCGCCGTCTGCCCCTGGCCGCACGCGGTGGGCTCGGCGCCGCGGAACAAGCGCAACTTCGGTTCGCGGTAGGTCTTGCCCATTTGCTTGAACTGGGCGCGCCACACGTCTTCGGTGTCGGCGAGCACGGTCGAGACGAACTGCGCCAGCTTGTCGTTCGCCGGTGGCCTGGCGGCGGGCGCTTGCGCGACCTGGCTGCCTTGGCTGAGCGGCGCACCGCCGTCGCCGCTGAGCAGGCCGAGGATCGTCAGCGGATTGATGCCGAACGCCCAACCCGCGAGCACGGCGATCACCACGGTGCCCAAGCCGACACCGCGCCCGCCGCCCAGGCGCATGCCGCCGCCCCCGCCGCCGCCCTGGCGCGCGTCTTCCACGTTGTCGCTCTGGCGATTGCCTTCCCATTTCATATCGGTCTCCTCAGCGTACGGGTGCAGGACTCAGCGGCAAGCGTTCGAGGCCGCGCAAGTTGATCAGCGGGCGCCACGCCGGCGTGGTGTCGACGAGCGACAGCGATGCATAGCGTTGCAGCAACTTCGTGAACACGATCTCGGCTTCGAGCCGCGCCAGCGGCGCGCCCAGGCAATAGTGGATTCCCGCGCCGAAGCTCATGTGCGGATTGGGCGAGCGCGCGATGTCAAAGCGCTCGGGGTTGTCGAACGCCGCCGGGTCGCGATTTGCCGCGCCCACCATGAAGAACATCGTCTCGTGCGCCGGGATCACGCAATCGCCCACGGCGTAGGGCTCGACCGTATGGCGCCCGACGGTGGTGACCGAACCTTCGAAGCGCAGCATTTCGTCGACCGCGCTGTGCATCAGCTCGGGGTGGGCACGCAGGCGGGCCAGCTCTTGCGGGTGGCGCAACAAGGTGAGCATGCCGTTGCCGATGAGGTTCGTCGTGGTTTCGTGGCCGGCGATGAACAGCAGAATCAGGTTGCCCAGCAGTTCGTCTTCGCTGAAAGCAGCAGCGTCTGCGTCGTGCGCAGCGACGAGCAGGCCCAGCAAGTCGTCACGCGGCGCTGCAGCGCGGCGCTTGGCGATGTGGTTTTGCAGGTAAGCCACCATGCCCTGCGCCGCCTGGCTGGCGGCGATGCGCTGTTCCTTGCGCACCACCGGCTCGACGATCCACGCGAGCGCGTCCGACCAGGCCTTGGTCTGCGCGAAGTCTTGCGGCGGCAGGCCCAGCACGTCGCAGATCACGCGCACCGGCAGCGCTTGCGCGACGCCGGACATGAGGTCGAAATCGGCGTCCAGCGGCAGCGCGCCGAGAAGTTCGTCAGTGACCGCGGCAATGCGCTCGCGCAGCGCCTCGATCACGGGCGGCTTGAATGCGCCGTTCACGAGCCGCCGCAGCCGCGTGTGTTTGGGCGGGTCGTTGAAGAGCATCCATTGCTCGGTGGTGCGCTCCAGCGTGGAATCGGCAATGAACGGGCGCAGCTTGGCGTAGACCGGCATGCGCCACGGCTCGCGGCTGAGGCGCGGGCTGCGCAGAGCGGCACTCGTGTGGCCGTGCCCGAAGATCAGCCAGATGCCGAGCACGTCGCGCGCGACCGGGCCTCGCTCGCGCAATTCGCGCAGCAGCGGGTGCGGGTCGGTGCGAAACGCGGGGTCGCGCATGTCTACCGCTGGGCTGGGGCTTGTGTCGGCGCCTGAAAGCATTGCTTCTTCTCCTCGTCGTCATGCTCAGTGTACGCAGGGCTTGGGCAACGCCAGCAGCGCAGCGAATGCGCCCAGGCCCAGCGCCGCGGAGAGCCACATCGCGTCGGCACCCCAGCGCTCCAGAGCGATGCCGAACAACCAAGGCGCGAACGCCTGCGCAAAACGCGCCGGAATCATCACCAGCCCTTGGCGGTGCCCGTAGCCCTGCGGGCCGAAGAGCACGAGCGGCAGGGTGCCCTTGGCGATCGTCAGGATGCCGTTGCCCGCGCCGTGCAACACGGCGAAGACGGCCGCTGCCGGCGCGCCGCTGAGCACGAGCGCGGCGGCGCCGACAGGGTGCATCAGCGCAGCGAGCCGCGCCGAGAGCATGGGGTGAATGCGCCGCAGCACGCCGAATTCGAGAAGGCGGCCCGCCACCTGCGCCGGGCCCACGAGTGCGGCAACCCCTACCGCCATGGCGAGTGTGGCGCCGCCGGCGAGCAGCAGCCCGGGCAGGTGCGCCGCCATCGCCGTGCTGACGAACCCGACCGAAGCGAAAGCAATGGCCAGCAGCACGGCGCTGCGGCGCCAGTGCACGTCATTGCCGACCGCCGATGCGGCGGCCAATGATGGCTGCGTTGGCAGCGCGGCTCGAGGTGCTGCCGACGCTCTGGGCAGCGCCAGGTTCAGCGGCAGGCCCAGCACGAGGTGCAGCGCCGCCCACGCGTAACACGCGCCGCGCCAGCCGAATTGGCTCTCCAGATACGTTGACAACGGCCAACCCACGGTGCTCGCAAACCCGGCGATGAGCGTGATGCCGGTGATGACGTTGCGCGAATCTTTGCCATGCAAGCGAACCAGCGCGGCGAACGCACCTTCATAAAGCCCGCTGCCCATGCCGATGCCCAGAATCAGCCAGGCGGCGAACAGGGCGACGAGACTGTGCGCCTGCGCCAGCGCGACCAGCCCCAGCGCGAAGACGAGGTTGGTCGCGGCAAGGACGGGGCGGCCGCCCCAGCGGTCGATGCTGCGCCCAGCGTACGGCCCGATCGCCGCGGAGACGATCAGCGCCGCCGAAAACGCGGCGAAGACGGTGGGCGTGGAGACGCCGATGTCCTTCGCCATCGGCGCCGCGAGCATCGCCGGCAGGTAGTAGCTCGACGCCCAGGCGAGCGTTTGCGCGGCGCCGAGCGCAGCGACCGTGCCAAAGCGGCGCTCCGGGCCCATGTCAGCGCAGCTCGCCTGAACGGCCGAGTGATGGGGCTGCGGATCGGAGCGGGAAGGGGGTGTTCAGCAGCAGCACGATGCCACGAGCTTACCTTCAGTGCGCAGCACGCCGAGGGTCGTTGGAGCGTCAACGCGCCAAGCCTGCGTCGGCGGCAAGCGCATGCGCCGTCCTTATGATGCGGGGAATCGGCGCACGGTGGACCACCGTTGCGCCACAGTCAAAGGGACGCAACACGCATGCGAATCTGCATCATCGGCGCCGGGGCGATCGGCGGCTTCATCGGCACGCGCCTCGCGGCGGCGCGGCGCGCCGAAGTCAGCGCGATCGCGCGCGGCGCGACGCTTGCGGCACTTCGCGAGCACGGCTGGCGTGTGAAGAGCGGCGACACGCTGCTGCAAGCCCCGGCGCGCGCCACCGACGATGCGCGCGAACTCGGCGTGCAAGACGTGATCATCATCGCCGTCAAAGGCCCGGCGCTCAGCGCGGTGGCACAGGGCATCGCGCCGCTGCTTGGGCCGCACACGCTCGTCGTTCCCGCGATGAACGGCGTGCCCTGGTGGTTTTGCGAAGGCGTGGCCGGGCTCGACGCGGCGCCGCTGCACAGCGTCGACCCCGGTGGCGCGGTCGCGCGCGCAATTCCACAGCAGCACGTCGTGGGCTGTGTCGTTCACGCGAGCACGTCCACGCCCGAGCCCGGCCTCGTGCAGCACCGGCTGGGCCAGGGCTTGATCGTCGGCGAGCCGGGCGGCGGCAAGAGCGAGCGCGTGCGGCGCCTCGTCGATGTGCTCGCGCACGCGGGTTTTGACGCCACGCATTCCGCGAACATCCGCTACGACGTCTGGTACAAGCTGTGGGGCAACCTGACGATGAACCCGGTGTCGGCGATCACCGGCGCGAACATGGGCGCGATCCTCGCCGACCCGCTGGTGCGCGAGTTTTGTTCGGCAGCGATGCGCGAGGCCGCGGCGATCGGCGCGCGCCTGGGCTGCACCATCGAGCAGACCCCGGAAGACCGTCACGCCGTCACCGCGCGCCTGGGCGCATTCAAGAGTTCGATGCTGCAAGACGTGGAAGCCGGGCGCGCGATCGAGCTCGACGCGATCGTCGCCTCGGTGTTTGAGATCGCGCAGCGCCTGGGCATGGAAGCGCCGAACATCGGCGCGTTGCTCGGCCTGACGCGCCTGTTCGGCCGCGTGCACGGTCTGTACCCGCAATCACCCACCTGAGACCCACACCATGAACCCCATCTTTCACATGATTTCCGGCGCGCCCGACCCCGTGGCGCCGTTCAGCCACGCCGTGGAAGCCGACGGCTGGGTCTTCATCACCGGCCAGATGCCGTTTGCCGGAACGTCGATTGACGAGCCTTACCCGCAAGGCATCGAGGCGCAGACGCACCAGGTGATGAAGAACCTGGATGGTGTGCTCAAGGGCTGCGGCCTGGGCTTGGCCAACGTGGTACAGGTGAGGGTCTATCTGCTGCACTTCGATCAAGACTACGCGGCGATGAACGCGGTCTACGCAAGCTACTTCCCGGCCGGCAAGCGCCCGGCGCGAACCTGCGTGGGCGTGAGCGGGCTCGCGAAAGGCGCGAGGATAGAGATTGACATGGTGGCGCGGCGCTGAAGGTTGAGCGGGCGGCGAATGGGGCGTGTGACAGGAGTCTGAAAGTGTCCGCCACACCCGTTTCCAACCCCGGAGCATGCCAACGCGGCTTGCGCGACGTTGCGATTGCAGGGTTCGGGCTGGCAACTGCCACTGCCGCCTGGGGCTCGTACGGGCAAATGCGGCTCGACGGCCTGATGCTTCTCGTGGCCGTCTACCTGCTTTTTCAATGGGGAATTCTGCTGGCGTTTGCGCTTGCTGCGGGTTGGGGCAAGCGATGGGTCTTTGTCATCCCGGCCACGCTGGTGACGAGTGTGCTGGTGGCCCTGCTGATCTCCGGGTTCGGATCCGACGGCGACCCAATGCGGCAGCGCCCACTGGGCTTCTGGGCCATGTTCATCGTGCTGTTACTGGCCGCGGTGCCGGCCATGCTGGTGGCGCCGTTTCTGCAGTTTGCGTGGCGTGCACGGGCGGTTGCAAGTCGACTCCCCCAGGCCCTGCTCATCGGAGCTCTCGCCCTCGTGCCCATCGGGGCTCTCCTGCACCTTGTGCTGCAGGAGAGCATTTCCAGCCGCGTACTGGACCGGGCGCGCGCGCTGGCGCCGGGTCAGCTTCTCCCACATGTCATCGCGTCCCGGCAACGCGCCGCCGGCTCATGGCTCAACCCATATTTTTGGACCGAAGAGGAGGAATTGAAGTGGATCCTCATCGGCCTCGCGCAAGGCTTCGTCGAGAGCCCGGACCCGATTTCCAGTGAAGACACACAGGCGCTGGAACTCCTGGTCAAGCTGTCCGCCGGCGCCGGAAATGACTCGTGGAGCTGGAGGCCTGAAGCCAAGTTGATCTGGGACCGGCTGATGCGCGCCGCCCCGGGCGCGAGGCCTGCAGTTGCCTCAGGCCTGACGAAGCCGCAGGCGCAGCGGTTCAAAGAGGCCTTCGGCGTGCCGCACGCGGAGTGGTTGTGCACTCCGATGGCCGACCCGGATACCCAGAAGGCGTTCGATCATGTGTGGACGCTTCTGGAGGATCACGACAGAAAAGAGTTCTCGGCCAGCATCCGAGACAAATGCGGCAGATCGATCGGGGTTGGCGCGAAGTAGACCGCTTGCCGCGGAGAAAAGCGAGCCTGAGAAAAGCGAGCCTGGCCCCTTTAACGTGGGGAGAAAAGGGAGAACATCGAGCCTGGCCCCTTTAACGCTCAGGAGAAAAGCGAGCCTGGCCCCTTTCTGCCCCGGATACCCAGAAGGCGTTCGATCATGTGTGGACGCTTCTGGAGGATCACGACAGAAAAGAGTTCTCGGCCAGCATCCGAGACAAATGCGGCAGATCGATCGGGGTTGGCGCGAAGTAGACCGCTTGCTGCGGAGAAAAGCGAGCCTCGGAGAAAAGCGAGCCTGGCCCCTTTAACGGTGGGGCGCAGCGCAACTGCGCAATCTCACCCGACGCGCAGACAACTCTGCGCCAGCTTCACCCAGTAGCTCGCGCCCGTGCTGAGCACGCGATCGTTGAAGTCGTAAGCCGCGTTGTGCACCATGCAGCCGCCCACCGTTCCGACGCCGTTGCCGATGTTGATGTAGCAGCCGGGCACTTTCTCGAGGAAGAAGGCGAAGTCTTCGCTGGCGGTGATGGGCTCGGCGTTCTCCACCAGCGCGCTCGCGCCGAGCCAATCGCGAACTACCTGTTTGCAGAACTCGGTTTGTGCAGGGTGGTTGTTCAAGACCGGATAGCGGCGCATGTAGTTCACCTGCGCCGTCGCGCCGAACACGGCAGCCTGGGTGTGGGCGATCTCGGTGATGCGCTTTTCCAGCAGGTCGCGCACGTCGGGGCGGAAGGCGCGCACCGTGAGGCGCAGTTCGGCCTCGCCCGGGATCACGTTGGGCGCGTCGCCGGAGATGAAAGCACCGACGGAAATGATGCCGGTGTGCAGCGGCGGCACGTTGCGCGAGACGATGGTCTGCAGCGCCATCACGATGCTCGATGCGGCGACGATCGTGTCCACCGCGCTCTGCGGCATGGCGCCGTGGCCGCCGACGCCCAGCACCTTGATGATGCAGGTGTCGCCACTCGCCATCGCGTAGCCGGGAACCGCCATGAACTGGCCCTCGGGCAGGCCTGGCATGTTGTGCATGCCGAAGATCGCGTCGAGCGGGAACAGCTCCAGCAAGCCGTCTTCCAGCATCTTGCGCGCGCCCGCCAGGCCTTCTTCGGCGGGTTGGAAGATCAGGTGCAAGTGGCCGTCGAAGTTGCGCGTGGCGGCGAGATGGCGCGCGGCCGAAAGCAGCATCGCGGTGTGGCCGTCGTGGCCGCAGGCGTGCATCTTGCCGAGCACCTTGCTCGCCCAGGGTTTGCCGCTGGTCTCGGCGATGGGCAGCGCGTCCATGTCGGCACGCAGGCCGATGCGGCGATTCGACTTCCCCACGCGCAGGGTGCCGACGACGCCCGTGCCGCCGAGGCCGCGGTGCACCTCGTAGCCCCAGCGCTGCAGGCGCTCGGCGACGAGGTCGGAGGTGGCGTGCTCTTCGTACGCGAGTTCCGGGTTGGCATGGATCTGGCGGCGGATCGCGACCATCTCGTCTTCGTGGGCGCGGATGTCGTCCAGCGCGGGCAGGGGCAGGGGTGCGTTCATGGGGGCCTCACTCAAACGGCGGTTGCGAATTCCAGTCGAAAAATTCCGGCATGTCGTGGCTCACGCGGTCCGGCCATGATGCGCTGCGTTTCTCGAGGAAGGACGCCACGCCCTCGCGCGCGTCGCCGGCCCTGCCGCGTGCCTGGATCGCGCGGCTGTCCAGCCGGTGCGCGTGCATCGGGTGCGCGGCGCCGGCCATGCGCCACAGCATCTGGCGCGTCATCGCCACCGACACCGGCGCGCTGTGCTGCGTCAGCTCGGTGGCCAGGGCGCGTGCCGCGGGCAGCAGATCGCCCGGTGCGTGCAGGCTGCGCACCAGGCCGCGCTCGAGCGCTTCCTGCGCGGCGAAGATGCGCCCGCCGATGCACCACTCGAGCGCCGTCTGCATGCCCACCAGCCGCGGCAAGAACCAGCTCGACGCGGCCTCAGGCACGATGCCGCGCCGCGCGAATACGAAACCGAAGCGCGCGTCGGTGCTGGCGATGCGAATGTCCATCGGCAACTGCATCGTCACGCCGATGCCCACCGCCGCGCCGTTGATCGCGCCGATCACCGGCTTGCAACTGCGATAGATGCGCAGCGTGACCAGGCCGCCGCCGTCGCGGTAGACGTCGCCGACCTTGGTCGCCTCACGCCCGGCGTCCTGGCGATTCGCGTAGTCGAAGGTGCTGCCGCCGGCAGAAGACAAGTCGGCCCCGGCGCAAAACGCCCGTCCCGCGCCGGTGACGATGACGGCGCGCACCGCGTCATCGCCGTCGGTTTCGTCAAAGGCGGCGATCATCTCGTCGCGCATCTGCACCGTGAACGCGTTGAGTTTTTCCGGGCGATTCAGGGTGAGCGTGGCGATGCCTTCGCTCACTTCGTAGCTTAGGGTTTTCAACAGGCTGGGGTTCATGCGGTGCAGGTCTCGCAGGGGTCAAGAGCCGGCGCGACTGGGTAGACGGGGGTGGGCTCAGTGTAAGCACCGGCGCGGCCGGGGTACAGGGCAGCGTATGCGATCGACGGCGTGCGGATCGTCGGGTTCGACAACGAGCGAGGCAAGGGAGATCATTGCCACATTCGGGGTGCCGAGCGCAGCTACGACTTTGTCTCAGTGGAACAGCTGATCGAGGATTTCATTGCCGCCGTCGATGAGGAGAGGAGCAAGACATGACCGAACGAACGCTGACAATCACGATGAACGCCGATTGGCGCGCTGCGCTGCGCGCAGCGGGCAAGCGAGCCAGCGCCCGAAGCTACAAGGGCGAAGTGTTGAACTTCGAGTCCGCGGGCAGTTTCTTCGGCAAGCTCACCGAACGTCGTTGGGCGCTGGTGCATGCGCTGCAGAGTCAGGGCGCGATGTCGGTGCGGGAACTGGCACGCCGGGTGGCCCGCGATGTGCGGCGCGTTCATGACGATGTGGAAGTTCTGGCCCAGTTGGGCCTATTCGAGCGTACCGTGAGCGGCGGGGTCGTGTGCCCGTTCCAGGCTGTTCACATCGACATGCGCTTGACGGCGTCGCAGCCCCTGGCGGCGTGATTCGAACCGCTCCCGCGTATCCTGGCTCACGCGGCCGCGCACTGCTGGGTCGATGCGGACGGTGACGAGCGGCTGCCTTTGTTAGGCAGCCGCGCGTCGAAACTGATCGGAGATGGACTGCGTTGGTCGGATTCGTGGGCTTGTACAGGACCGCGATGCGCGAGGCGTTGGGCACCGCCTCCTTGAGCAACCGGAGGAAAGGCGAGCTTGGCCCCTTTGGTTCCTGGCCCCTTTGGTTCCTGCGCACGAGCTGGAAGTAGTGTCCCCTCGGCTGTTCCCGTCGGGTGAACAAGAGCGCATGAGGACATTCCCTCATTCGGCAAACCGGCAATGGGGATCAAGATGCGCTTCTCGCCGTCGACCGGAAAGGCCACCCGACTCGGGCGGCGCCCCGTCATGTTTCGATCCCTCACGCGACAAGGAAACCAAATGAAGAAGCTTCTGCTGGCCATAGCGGCCGCGCTTTGCATGGCCCAGGGTCTGGCGCTTGCCGACGACGACGACGAATCGTCGGAATCGCGGGACAGGCCAGTCAGGCCGGTGCCGGCCTATTTTGTCGACCAGACCAAGCTGCCTTTTGATGCCCTTCCCGGCCTGCCTGCCCACCAGTACTGGGGCGTGCAGAAAGGCGCCGGCTACCGCATCGAGGTGCCGCACAGCTGGAACGGCAAACTTGTGATGTGGGCCCATGGCTTCCGTGGCACTGGCCTGGAGCTGACGGTGGACAACCACCCGTTGCGCCCGCTCCTGCTCGCCCAAGGCTACGCCTGGGCGGCCTCCAGCTACAGCCGCAATGACTACGACCCCGGCATCGGCGCCACCGACACGCATGCGCTCACGCATCGCTTCGAGCACATGGTCGGCAAGCCCAGCCGTGTCTACATCACCGGGGCCTCGATGGGCGGCCACGTCACCGCAGTGATGGCCGAAAAATGGCCGCGCACCTATGACGGCGCGATGCCGGTGTGCGGCGTACTCGCCGACTTCGAGCTCTTCGACTTTTTCTACGACTTCAACGCCGCGGCGCAGACCCTGTCCGGCGTGAACAAGACCTTCCCTTACGGCGCCGACTACCTCACCACCACCGTGCCCGCCACCAAAGCCGGGCTGGGGCCGGCATTCCCGTTCGCGTTGAACGCGAATGGGCAGAACTTCAAGTCGCTGGTGCAGTTGCGCTCCGGCGGCGTGCGGCCGCTGTTCGACCAGGGCTGGCTGTTCTGGAACGCCGTGGCTGGCGACTTCCTGTTCGGCCTGGGCGTGGGCGACGGCACCTTGACGCGCGGCCGCGGCTTCGTGCTGCAGAACTCCGATGTGGTGTACCAGTTCGACACCGACCCGGCGCTCTCCGGCGCCGAGACCGTGTTCAACGGCATGGTGCAGCGCGTGACCGCAGAGCGCGGCGCGCGGCGCGGCGGGCTCAGGTTCGTGCCGACCACGAAAGGCGACTTGCGCATCCCCATGCTCACGCTGCACACGCTGGGCGACCTGTTCGTGCCATTCCACATGGAGCAGGAATATGCGCGCCGCGTCGCCCGCCAAGGCCAGTCGCGCAACCTCGTGCAGCGCGCCACGCGCGACTACGGGCACTGCGCATTCACCGGGCCGGAGCTGGCGCAAACCTTCACCGACCTCGTGAAGTGGGTGGAAGGCGGCATCAAGCCCAAGGGCGACGACGTGCGCAACCCGGCCGCTGTGGCGCACCCGAACTTCGGCTGCACTTATACCGACAAGGTCTCGCCGCGGCAGTGGAATACCGTGCCCACGCTGGTCTTCCTGACGCCGCCGAGCTGCCCGGCGAACTGAAGACCGGTCGATGCGACCACAGTGAGCCCTCGACCGCATGCCCCAGCGCCTCGCATCCTGCAGTTGCGGTCAGCTCACCGCCCAGGTCGTGGGCGAGCCCGTACGCGTCTCGATCTGCCACTGCCTGGCCTGCCAGCGCAGGACGGGCAGTCCCTTCGGCCAGCAAGCCAGGTTTCGTCGCGAGAACGTGTCGCTGTCAGGCACCTCATCCGAGTACGTGCGCGTCGGGGACGAAGGCTCCCGCGTCAGATTCCACTTCTGCCCGCACTGCGGCTCGACGGTCTACTACGAGCCCGAAGGCTTGGAGGAGTACCTTGCCATCCCCGTCGGGGCTTTCGCCGATCCAAGCTTCCCGGCGCCGAGCGTCTCCGTCTACGAAGAGCGAATGCACGCTTGGGTCGTGCCGCCTGCTGACGCGCAGCACATCCCCTGAGCAGGCGGCCAGCTGTCCGCGGGTGCGTTCACTGGAGCCGCTGAGACTTGCGCACGACGAAATATGCCAGGCAACACACGAAGCCCATCGTGAAGATGGCTACCAGCCCCAGCGACTCGTACATCGAGCGCGAACTCCAAACCACCTTGCTCGCGTCGGTTAGCGGCCGGTCCACCGCCAGCCATGCCTTGGCGACAAACTCGATGAAGGTGGCGAAGTAGAACGCGGTGTTCAGGTGCCAGGCCTCGCGGCGGTCGTCGCCGTTGGTGGCTGGGGCCCGATTCGGCTGCTGCTTCTGCAGCACCAGGGCGAAGACCTGGAAGATCAGGTACACGGTGAGGTACCAGCCCATGAAATTGACGAAGGGCACGCCGAAGTAGCTGCCGCCGTCATGCCAGATCCACGCCTGCGACAGCGTGGAGCGCGCCGGGTCCATCGACAGGTCCCACATCACCATGATGAAGGCGGCGATCACCGGCACTGCAAATCGCTGCAGCGCATCGGCGCGGTGGTCGAACTTGTCGAGCACGGCGTGGGCGAGATTCCAGGACACGTAACACATCGAGAAGTACGCCGGCATGATGAGCAGCGGCACCGTGCCCAGCTTGGGGCCCAGGTTCTCGGTGTAATGGTAGTGGCCGAACGGGAAGCCGGTGGCGATGGACAGGGACTCCATGCACCAGCTCACGACGAATGCGATGACGAAGAAGACCCCCATCGTCGGCCAGCCCAAGCGGCGGCTGCCGTGCATGAAGGCAAACACCGTGGGCACGAGGATGCTGATGGCCGGAATGAACGCCATCAGGCCGGGTGCCAGCGGCGTTGCCTTCAGGAAGGCGAAGGCCCCGAACAGGACCGTGAGGGCCCAGAGGATGCGGTTGCGGGTGGTGTCGCCCATCGTGGGTTCTCCCGTGTGAGGATCGGCCTGTGCGCCGCAGAAGCGGAGCGGCCGCGGCATGGAAGTGGCGTGGCACTGCATAGTGACATAACTGTCATGATGACGGTCTTGGTGTTTCTACTGACGATTTTCCGTTCCGCGAACCCGGAGTCCGAACCAACGAGCGCGGTCCGCGCAAAATCGCGTCATGTCTCATGTCGATCACCGTCCACGCGTCGCCGCCGAGCGGCGCAGTCGCATGCGCGCCCGCCTGCTGGAGAGCGCCCTCGTACTTGCCGCCGCCAAAGGCCCCGAGGTCATATCCATCGACGACGTGATCGCCTTGGCCGAGGTCTCTCGCGGCACCTTCTACAAGTACTTCGATGCCCCGAGCAGCCTGATGCAGGAGTTGGCAGCCGAGGTTTCTCGTGCCGTGATCGAGACCATGCATCCCCTTGTCGAGCCGCTCGACGACGTCGCAGAACGCGTGGCTGCGGGCGTGCGCATGGCGCTGCGGCTGGTGCGCGCTCACCCGATCCTGGGTGCATTCATGGTGCGCGCTGGTTGGCCAGTCATGGAGCGTACGCACCTGTTCTTCACCGCCGTCGGTGCGGACATCGACAAGGGCATCCGGCAGGGGCGATTCGCGCGCATGCATGCCGACATCGGGCTGAACGTGCTGGCAGGCTCGATGGTCGGGGCCATGCACTCGATGACGCGCGGGAAGGTGCCGCGCGACTTTGCCGAGCAGACCGCTGCAGCGGTTCTGCGCGCCCTGGGCTTGCCTGAGGGAGAAGTGTTCGAATTGGCGACGCGTCCATTGCCGATGCCGACCATCGAGCCCGACTCGCTGTTGTGGTTGCTGCTCAAGCAGCGCACTGCCTGAGCCGTTCGTGACCGCGTGCGCTGGCAACGCACCTGTCACTCCTTTGCCAACGCGACTGAAGGTCAGCACTCCGATGCGCAGCGGGCGGCCGGCAGGTCTTGCTGTGGGCCGCAATGGCGACAAAGGGAGCTTTGGGCGCTGTCTTGTGAGTGTTCCAAGTACCGACATCGAGATCGTCCAGGTTGTCGCACCGGTAGCGCGAGATCGACCCGCTTCTGGCCTTTGACCAACAATCGCGAACGACAGCAATCAGCGCGACCAGTCGTCGCCGAGGAGTTCGACTGTCCGCCTTCGACGCATAGCTGATTGCAAGTCATGAATAACGCGAGGAGCGCGGCCAAAGGCGGCAGGCACAATGACTCCTGGCTGGAACTATCGTCGTTCGTTGCCAACGCATGCGCTGTCGACGAAAACACCTCGCTTTAGAGTGCAGCGGAGCCTGATATGAATAAGACCTTTTCGCAACGCATCGAGTTAATGAACAGCATGTATCGATTGCCTGCTCAGCGGGTGCCCACGATCGACGTAGACGTCGCTGACCGACTGAGGAAGTTCAAGGCGACGCTGATGGACGAAATCCACGAGATCGACGAAATCGTGGAGATGGCGGAGACTGGTGCGAAGCCCATTGACGTCGCCGTCGCGATCGCAGACCTGCTCGGCGATGTCATCGTCTATTGCCACTCTGAGGCACTCAAGTACGGACTCCCGTTAGAAGACGTTCTTGACATCATCATGGACAGCAACGAGAGCAAGTTGGGCGCGGACGGAAACCCGATCTACGACGAAAACGGCAAATTCTTGAAGGGACCGAACTACTGGAGGCCCGAGCCGCAAATCCGCGCGTTACTCGAGCGAGCCGCGGGACGCGTCTGACCCTTCACGTTCATGTTGGCCTCGGGGGAGCATAAGAGTGACAACGCACAGGATTGAATTCATTCAGAGACACGGAAACAGTCCTATCACCCATGAGTAGTGTCGCCAATCCGTGGTTGGATCCTGAACGTGACGACGTTGCGATACCTGATCGTGCGTCCTTGTCACTCGACGAACTCGCTTCATCGGCGCGCCACGTCCTGGGCGAGTCCCTAGTCGCGCAGAGACTGATCACTGTTGGGACGCTTTCACTCGAATCAAGCTCCAGCGCCGGCTCAACATTGGAGTCGCTGGAGCGTTGGGGACACACGGCGGCATCGCGCGTGGCTGTGCTCTTGCCCCCGCCAGCCTTGACGGGATCGCCTGTACTGCGACGAGCTCGTCGCAAATACCAAGAGCAGCTACTTAGGAGTCAGGCAAACTGGCCCGACCTCGCGGCAACTACAAACGCCGCATTCCTGATCTGTTCGGATAGCCTCCCCCCGGAGATTGGACTGCCAACGCAGCTCTATCCGAGCCAGACGCCCGACGGACTTCTGGAGCTAGCCGACTTCCAGCAATTGCTTGACCGCCTAGTGCGAACAGTCAGTCCGGAGCTGGCACCCGCATGGATATCGGCGAAGACGGCGCTGCGCGAAGCACTGGCGACCATCGTCGCGGAGACGTTCAAGAATACCCACGATCACGCGCGCCGTGAGGTCGATCTCTCGGACGTGTCTCAATCTCTACGTGGCATCTACGCCCGCTACTACAGCCTCGACGAGATTGCTCGTCTGTCGAGTGAGTCAAGGAGTGTGGGAGTGTCTCCCGCACTCCAGTTCGCACGTGCTTTTCTGCCTGCGGCGACTGCGCCCGGCATACGCACGCCGACCGTCCGACCCGTCAGAGGAGTGCTGGAAATCAGCGTCTTCGATGCCGGCCCCGGGATGGCTGCGAAGTGGCTTCGTCGAAACGTGCAGGGTGTCCCGATCGGCGAACAGTTGGATGCTGTCATCTCCTGCTTTACGAAAGGCAGTACGACAACCGGAACTCAGGGGCGCGGGTATGGCCTTGCCAAGGTCCTGGTGAAACTACGTGAACTGCACGGTTTCGTAGGCATTCGCACCAACCAATTGCAGGTGTACAGACAGTTTGGGTGGGGCGGCATTGGGTTCGGACAGACGGAAGGTGCCGATGGTGTCCGTGTGCCTTTAGAAAAGTTCTACGACTGGCAGCGACACTTCACTTTCATTGCAAGCGAGCGGCTAGCCGTGAAGGGCACGGTTGTGTCCTTTCTTCTCCCGATGGGGGGAGCATGAAACCTTGGCTTTTCACTCCGTACAAACTCAAGCCCAAGCTCGATGCGGGGTCAAGCGTCCAGCAAGTGCTGAGCGTATTTCTTGTAAGGACTGAGTTCGACGCGGAGGAATTCGATGCTGATCTCGTCAGGCAACTCGAGACGTTGGGACCGGTCGATGCGATTCACTTCGTGGGTTTCGATCCCGAGATCTTTAAACTTCAGGAGGCTCTCCGCCAACCGGACGGCATTCTTATCGAACGCCTTCGAAGCGTAACGGGAGACAAGACTGAGAGACTCCTCTTCTTCTCTTTTGACACAGCGACAGGCATCCATACGTGCGTGGCAGAGTCGGGCGCTGCTTTTGGTGATGCGGGTGGCGCAATTGACCTTGAGTCTCGAAACAGTCTTATCGCAGTATTTCGCAAGGCGGGGGGTGAGGAGCGCGCGCCAATTGGCACTCACTATGCAAAGACTTCCGACCGGCACTGCGATCGTTTTCTGCGCGTGTCCAATGTCCTGGAAGATGGCAGAAATGTCGGACTCATAGCCTTCTGGCTTCTTCCACGTGTGTGGAAGTCGACCGCCAGAAACGTGGTTGTAGATACGTCGGGAATCTACTCCGTGGCGCTGACGGCTCTGCAGCAGGTGAGCAGGCTAGGCGGCCTCACCGTTGTTCCTCAGGTGTGGTCGCACCGATCCCACGAAGGTGTGCAAGCCATTCCGAGCCGGATCGCTGAGGAAGCCCTGTTCCTTGTGTCCGCATCTACATCGCATGGACTCGCGAAAAAGTTGATTCACCGCGGGGCCCGTCCGGAGCGAATCACAACGCTCTTTAGCCTGGCGCCCAATCAGGCCGATGGGCATACCGTACTTTGCGACCTTCAGGGCGACGACGAGACGGGACTGAAGGCCATTGAGAACCAAGTGCCCTCAGATTGCTCATGGTGTCGCAGACATTTCCACCTTATTGGCATCAACGGGGATCAGTTCACCATTGCGCCCCCTCGCGTGAACACCATCGAAATTCGAGCGACTGATATTCCCGATAGAGCACGTGCAGTGCTGTCGAGTCTGGCTGGCCTAAAAGCGTTCTTTGCCTATCGCCGAAGAGACGGGGAACGACTGTGTTCGGTCGGCATAGATGTCGCACCGATCCTACTGCACCCGATTCCGGAGAAGTCGCAGGCATCGTTGCTCGGCACGCGCAACAAATGGGCCTCGATGGTTCGCCGTTCCCAGACTTTGACACTGCGCAATATCGTGGCGGCGTCCTACCCACGATCTGACGAGCTGGCTGGAGGGATCTTCGAGGCGGTGAAGCCGCAGCTTGCCGATGCATCGAACATACGCGTTGTTCAGTCAAGCAGACTGCGCGAACTTCCGACGGCGCCTGGCACAACAACGCTTGTAATCTCCGCGTGCGTGGATGAGGCTCAAGAACTTCTGAGCGTGTCACGAACACTCCGAGATATCCAGGACGGGGGCACGACGTCCTACTTGTCTGTCGCGCAACTGCTTGCGCCAAAGTCGACCTCTGACCGTCTGAAGTCGAATCTCACCTACGGCTCTCAGGGCGAAGGCACGTTCAGCTACCTCACTGCCATCGATCTCGCGATCGACGCCTATGAAGACGAACCATCCTGGCGAGCTGAGCTTACGTCACTTCAGCGCTTTCAAGCGTGGACCGATGGCCAAGAGCTAGATCTACCGCCCGAGGTGGAGGCGCGTATCGAGCGGTTGAAGCAGGCCCCGGCGCGGGGCATGCAGGACGACTTGTTCTGGGCCAACGCACAAGGTCAGCCGCTGCGATTGCGTTCTGACTTCACACTTATCGATGGTGCTCTGCGCGATCCTCAGGCGTCGCAAGCCGATCTCTTTGCGATCTTCAGCCTCCTACTAACCGGGCTTCGCAACAACGCAGATCCGTCGCGGCGGCTGGCGCACAACGCGTACGAGCGCAGCGTCCTATCCCCTAGCAACTTCGACCGGTTCAACGATGGAGTACTGCAAGCATGCTTGTTGAGAGCCTCGCGACCCAAAGACCTCGCCTATGGAGCTTGCGAGATGCAGTTGAGCGAGCAGATGCTGGGATTCCTGATGGATATGTTGCCTGATCCCGCGCGGCCAGAAAGGTCGGACGCTCTAATCGAGTTCTTGATAGCACTGACTACCGTGCGCATGACAATTGCACCAACGCACCTGCGGCTTTATGTCGACGCCTTGGCCTTGGCGACAGAGAACAGATGGCCCACTGCATGGCTGTTGGGAAAGTACCTGCGGAACGTCGTGCTTGAGCAAACGGTGCACAGCGCCGCGTGATGACTGTCGGGTGGGTCTGAGCGAGAGAGGGCCATGTTCGCTTCTATTGTCCGCGTCGGGGGACGCAGTCAGGCGTCCAAATTGATTGACGGCATCGCTTCGCACGTGTCCACCAAAAACTTAGTGGACACGAGCATTTCAAAATCATCAGTCGATTTCAAGGTGCCGCGGCGAGACGCTTACCGTCGATGAAGGTCGGCATCAGACCGGTCGCTGCCCTTCACCCTTGGCCCGCGAATGACCGCTGTTGCGGTAGCCTGCCTTTCGTCATCGGCCGAGGCGCCTGACCGCCGTACATCGGTCGCCGGTTTGCCGGCCCTTGAAACTGATGCCCCGCAGTCTGTCGGCGCAACCTTCCTGAGAAGGTCAGGCAGCGATCGCCTGGTCTTTCTCGAAGCTGAAAGCGTGTGGCGTTACGACGGCAGCGCCTTCAGAGCTTCGGGTCATCTCAACCGTAATCAGGCTGTCCCCGGGAAAGGCCGGGCTCAGCTCCAGCGTCAGATAGTCAAACAGAGCCCGCTCATGTACCGCGACAACGACCTGGCGGTTCATACCTTTCGACAATGTTCTGAGTAATGCGGCGAACTGAGCCACATGAAGGTCATCCATTGATTGAACAGGATCATCCAACACGAGCCACGGCATTCGCATCGGTACGGAGAGGTGAAGCGACAAGAACAGAGTTAGAGCGGCGGTGTTCAGATTGCCCTGGCTCAGCATTGCGCCAGGAGATCCCGAGGGCTTTCCTGACCGATGCAACGTTTCGAGAACGGCTTGGACGTTGCCACCAGATCCTGACGGAAGCTTGAAGGCGGGAACAAACTGCTCCGAAGGGGCGAGTCGCAAGAACAGGTCGCGCCAGACCCTGTTGAGGGACGTGCTGAAGACCTTCTTGACGATGTTCGAGCGAACGGCACTTGCGGCGTCCGAAACCTTCTTAGAGCGCTCCCGAGCAATGTCAACCTCTTTCAGCGCCTTGTCAACTTGCTCCATGCGGGCCTCGTCGCGTGCAAGTTCCTTTCGGAGGGTGGCCATGTATTGAAGCTCTCGTAGCCGATGCTCCAACTCTGATTGAAGATCGAGGTATTGGGCCGCGAGTCGTTCGGCCTCAGCTGCGCGCCCGTCAACTTGCCGCAGAGCTTCGTCCAGTGCCAATTCGATCGTCTGAAACGTGCTTGCAGGCTGTCCGAGAACAGCTTTGACCGTGTTCTCAATCTCGGGCAACAGAGACGCTGATATCTCTTCATGACGGCGCGCCAAGATCAGCGTTTGTCGAGCGGCGGCCGCCGCTGTCATCAGTTGAGAGCCTTGCGCAGCGGCCCCTGCCAAGTCGTGAAGCTGACGGCTGGAATCCTCCATCTGCGCCCTGCGCACAGTGATCTCGGACAACTGTTCAGGCGGCAATTGCCCATTGCCGGCGCCAAGCAAGTCACGTTGCGCCGTGGCTTGGCGTGTGCTTTCATTCGCTCGCTCAGTCGCTAGGGTTTGCAAGCGGCCCGCTTCACTGGTGAGCGATGCGATCTTTGCGGCAATATGGGCCGTCAGCGGCCCCACGTCCTCGCCCGCGAAATCTCGGTCGCACACCGGGCAAGTCTCCCCGACGATATGAGGAACGATGCCAGCAAGAGCGCTTGCCAAGTTCTTGGCGTCCCGCACAGCGCCGGATAGGTCATTGTTCAGTTCTTCAATGCGCGTCGCTGCGCGCTGAACCACGGCCGTCAGCGCCTTTGCGCGGTCAACGGCGAGTTCATGCGCCTTCAGCAGCTGTTCGCAGCGCGCTTGCTCTGCCAGAGCGCGGCGCAGAGCCTCGCCACGGACCTTCTCGGGATCGTCGTCAAGCGTTGGTATGTCCGTGAACAGCGCCCGGACAACCGCAACGACCTTATCGAGAGATGCGCCAGGGCCAGCGCGCCACTCCTGCAGCGACTGCGATGCAATTTGATCCGCTCTCTCCCGCTGCGCCTGATCGCGGCTGGCCGATTTTGGAGGAAGCTCTCGCCATCGCTGGTTCAAGCTGCGCAGCTCCGCGCGCGTCTTGTCCAAATCGACTATGCGACGATCCTTGTCCTGGGCCTTGTTCAGGGACAGACGCAGTTCGGGAAGATTGGTTGCATCCGTGACAACGACGGGGGGGATGGCGTTCGGTAGCCTTGCCAGGCTGGCATTGACGCGCGACCGCCGCGCCTCAGCCGCCGTGCCCGCTTCCCGAATGTCGTCCCGCGCCTTGTCTCTCTGAGCCTGTAGCGAAACCTTGAGTGCCTCAAGTCGCCGATAGTCCGGGGCAATTTTTCGAACGCGCGTGACGTTAAATGCGGGATCGAGACCATCTACTAGGGCGTCAAGAGGGTCGAGGCCAAGTAGCTCTTTGACGAAAAGCGTGAGACGCGAAGCACTGCCTGTGGTCTGGTCATCATAGATTTCCAACAACCGGCCAAGCGTCGCTTGCGGGAGATAGCATCGCTCCGCAAAGAACCGCGCCTCGCTACGCCGCAGCAGAGGCGATGCCAAAAAGCTACTCTCGCCAAAGGACAAAGTGCCGTTGACAGGACCGCCGTCCGTATGGGCTCTGGTTGTGGTGAGAGCTACAGAACCGCCATCGGTGCCCATTGCCGTTAGGTAGGCCCGATAACCGTTCCCCGAGGCCGCAAGGTGCGCGACCTTGCCGGTGAGGCCAAGTTCGATCGCCGAGAGGACACTCGTCTTTCCCATCCCGTTGGCTCCATGAACCAAGACCACTTGGGCGTCTAACGGCACGACGATCTTGCCGCGCAGGCTGCGGAAATTCTCAACCACAAGGCTCTTCAACCGAATGTCGGTCACTTGGAGCTCCTTTCGTCGTTAAGCACCGCATTGACTGAGTCATTGATGCTTTTCGCAAACTCAGCCTCAACCGCGTCTCTCCCGCTCGGTGCCGCCGCAATTAGCGACTCCATGAGCGGCCCCTTTGCGCTTGCGGCAACCACATCGCGCAGGTCGGCCTCCCACTCCACCTTGGACTCGACGGCGTTTGGCTGCGCCAGCGGCAGCAACGCAGAAACCCAGTCGCGCACGGCGTGGTGTGCGTCGGGTCCGGCCGGCGATCCGATAGAAAGGACGCGGCAGACCTTGCTGATTGAGCGGACGGTCTCTGCATGCGGCTGCCCTGCAGTAAGCACGACGGTGACAGGACGCCTGGACCGCAACACATCGAGCGCCCTGGTCAGTGCCAGCACCTTACGGGTGACGACCTCATCGGCCGTGTCGCCCTTTACATCGATGACCAAAACAAGGTCATTGGCGCGATGCCCGGCAAGGAGCGCATGCGTGAATTCAAACTGCTGCGAACCAACTTTGAACGGCATCGGAAGAGGTCGATAGCCACCTTCTTGCACAAGAATGTCGACAACCCGGTCGCTTGTGCTCATAGCCCAATCTCTCCCCGGAACTTGTCCCGCAGGTCGTTGAGACTCAAGGCGTCGTTGAGCAAAGGCTTCATCGCCACGTACCTAGGTCCGACGGAACCCGTGCGCCAAGTGCCGCTTGGGCTGCGTTGCTGCCGGCCCGCGATGCGACCCGAACAGATCACCACCGCATCGTCGTCATCTTCGGCAAAGCTACCACATTCGACAAGGCTGGTGATTGCATCGTCATTTGCTGCGAAAAACACGCGCGCGCCGGAGGCCGCGGAGCCCAGGCGGAGTGCGCCGGAATGGCTGCTCGTAGGATCGTCGACGTTGCAATCCCAGGCGCATGCATCCTCCAGCCCAATAAGGCCGAGTGCGACCGCCGCCTCCCGTTGCCCGCTGGCTTGGAGCCCTAGCTTGCCCTTCATGAGATGCGCGGGTTGGGTGTCGATGGGAAAGTACCGCTGCGCGCCGTTCCCGCTTGAGCCGTTCTCGAGTTGGTGGCGTGCTCTTGCCAATCCTTGGGCAATCGAGCGCGCAAGCGCTATCCGGTCGCTGTTGCCGGCATCGGCGGCCTTGTCGCGAAGCTTGCGGATGCCAGTTGCGATTTCCGCGCGTTCATGAGCCGGCAGCTTAGGAACTTCCGCATCAGCCGCCAGAACTTCGGCTTTTGCAGTGAGGACATGCAAAAGCAAGGCTATGAGCAATGGCTTGGCATAAGCCTGGAGACGCGCGGCCTCGCAAATATTGGCGCGGTGCGCCTCGTACTCCACCTGCCCGTAGGTGAGCACAAGCAAATTCTTCTGGTCGTCGCCCAGCTCCTGCGCGGAAAAAACGACGGGAGTGGGTTGCTCATTCCATTTCCATGGCTGCTGCGCGTTGACCTGAGCGAAAAGAGACTTGATGTTTTCATCCTGCGCCGACATGCCAATCATCAGGGTTCGCTTCTTTTGAGCAAGCGCGCTAATTTGGTTGCGCACCATACTGAATTTCGGATTCGTACTCCAACCCGTGATCTGTGCTGACCGAGCCACAAGCAGCTCGCGATATGCATCGTCGGCTATGGCTCGAATCGCGCAGCCATGAAATTTGTACAAGATTGCAGCCGCCGCTGGACCCCTCAAATCCTCGCCATTGACCGTCGTCCGAAGGAAGCCCTCATGGCCAAGCTCCTTCATCGCCGCTTCCAAAAGCCCGTCCCAATTCGCGCTGGCAAGTTCGGTGACGACACCCTCCAGAGCGAGCATGCCAATCACCAGATGCTCTGCATCAGGTTGCTGGTTGGAAAATGTGTTGGGGAAATCGAGGCCCGTCCACAGCAGGTAGTCGAGAGGCCGACCCGCTAGTTCGATGGAAAGGACCTTCGCGTACTGATTCCATAGCCGTTTGAGCAAGTCCTTCAGGCATCCCCATCCCACCACGGGAGCCGCTATGTCGATTTGCGCTCTTTCGGCCGCGGACGGTGCCGCCATGTCGACAATCGCGTTGAGCGCTTTCGTGAACTCACAGGAGGGGCTGCCGTCGGCGCGGGCTCGAAGAAATTCAAGCAACTTGGCGAGGACGCCGTCCAGCCCAATCACACGCTCGCGCGATATTCCAGAACCAAGCCACAGCGCGTAACTTCCCTGAGCGACTCCGTTGCCGATGCCGCCCGCGGGGTTATTCAGCAGGTCCAGCGTCTCTTTGATGGATATCGAACTGGCGGTGGGCAAGTCGGCTCCCTCTATGTTCTTCGAGAGGGCAATCGTATCCGGCCGTTTAATTGGCCAACAGACCGGATCAGCACAAGGTCAACCACCCGCGTGCCTCGCGAGGCGCGCAGGTGAGGGATCTCTGAGCGAGTGACCGCGGTCGGCTACCTTGAACGTCGGGCTGTCCTGCGGGCGTTCTCACGACGGTCTGTGCACGTCGCCGGCGCTTTTATCGAGGCGGTTGGTGACCGCGATGTGGCCGAGACCGGGAGTTCAAGGTGTGGCTGCCACCGACCGCACACGCTGCATTGCTGACATTGTCGGTGCCTACTCGACCGTCGCCTATGCGGTAGATGCAGTCGTTCTGGCGAGCCCGGCCGATCGTTCATTGGTGACCTGCCGCTGTCTGCCAATCACAAGTGATCAAACCCAACTCAAATCAAATCACCCCCCAAGCCGCCCCGCAAACGCCCCATCGCCACTCAACGTGATGTACAGCGTCTGCGTCGCCCGCGTCGCCGCCACGTAGAAGAGCCGCGCTTCGTCGGCTTCGTTCTCGCCCACTTCGGGCATGTGGCCGACACCTGGCAGCGCGACGACCGAAAATTCGAGGCCCTTGCTCGCGTGCATCGTCAACACCTTGATCGTGTCCGTGGTCGGATTGAAACTCCCCGAGCCGCGCCGCACGTGGTGCGGCAGCCGGCGCTGCCGCAGCGCCGCGGCGCACGCGTCCATCACGGCGTGGCGGCGGCAGATGATGGCCATGTCGCCCCACGCATAGCCCTGCTCGTGCGCGGCGCCTAACAGCTCGGCGACTTTGACCGCTTCGTCGCGCAAGGTCGGCAGGCGGATCACGACGGGCTCGTGCCCTTCGCGCCCGCAGCTGATGGGCTGCAGCATGGGGATGGCGTCGCTGTCGTTGTCGTCATTGATGGCGCCATCCTCGGGCTTGAGCAAATCGGCGGCGATCAGGTTCGCCGTGTTCAGCACCTGGCGCGTATTGCGGTAGTTGATGCGCAGCACCGTCGTGCGGCCTTGCGCCTGGATGCCCACACTGCGGAAGCTGAACTGGCGCGTGTGGCGGCGCTCGTAAATGCTTTGCGCGTCGTCGTAAAGCAGGAGCAGGCAGTTCGTGCTGGGGTCGACCATCTGCGTGACCAGCTTCAGCCACTCGGGCTGAAAGTCGTGGCCTTCGTCGATGAGCACGGCGAGGTATTGGCCCGACGGGATCTGGCGCCGCTCGACGCCGCGGATCACGTGGTCGACCATCTGCTCGAAAAGCTCCGGCCCTTGCGGCGGCAGGCGCTGGCCGAACGCCACCAACTGCTGGCGGCACCATTTGTGGAAGTGGCGCACGAGCACGCGCTCAGTGAGGCCCTTCGCCTTCATCACCGCGGCCAGCTTCACGGCCAGCGGCTCGTTGTAGCAAAGCACGAGGATGGGTTTCGCAGCGCTCGCGGCTGCGGCCAACTGCTCGGCGCGGTAGCCCAGGATCATCGTCTTGCCCGAGCCGGCAACGCCGTGGATGATGCGGTGCCCCTCGCCCAGGCTGCGCGCGAGCTGCTCCTGCTGCAGGTCCATGACGCGCACGATGTCGGGCACGCTGCGCTCGTCGTTTTGGGTGCCGGGCGTATCGAACAGCCCGAGCTGCGGGCTGACGCGCACTTCGGGGAACAGGATCCAGCGCACGCGGTCGATCTGCGGCAGCGAGAGCACGCCGCGCATCAGCGTCGGGAACATGTCCCACAGGCGGCTTTGAAACGATTCCGCTTCGGTGGCTTCGGTCATCTCGTCGGAGCACATCGCCCGGTGCGGTTCGATCGCCTGGTTCAGCCCGGCCGACTCGAACTGGCGCCGCGTGATGTGCGTGAAGACGACGCCGTAGCTCCACGGAAAGGCCAACGCGCCCTTGTTCTTGCCGGCGTCGGAGATGAGTTGTTTGTCGCGCGACAAGGCGTCGACCACCTGGTGCGCGTAATGGCGAGCCTGTTCGATCGGATTCGCGACGTTCTTCGGCACGCCGCCGGGAACGATCTCCCAGGTCTGCTTGTTCGCCGTCTGAATGATGTCCAGGCGCCAGTCCTTCACCTCCAGGATCAGCAGGCCGCGCCGCGGGTGCAGGATCACGAAGTCGGGGTGGCTATGCGTGGGGCCGACAGGAACGTCGTACCAGACCAGGTAGTCGTCGTCGAGTTTTTGTTCGAGCCGCTCGGCCAGCCGGCGCTCGCCCTGCGTCATTCGCGAGACGCAGGTGCTGAGCGAGGGGATCAGCGTGGCCATGGGGGCTGGAAGTCAGCGACTTGCGGGGCCGCCGAAGCTTTCGGCAGACTTCGGCTGCCAGCGCGGCAGCGTCACACGACGTCCAAGACGACGTCGCCCAAGCCATCTACCATGAACACGGCGTGGTCGCCGGGCGAGACTGAGAACGTCGGGACCACGCTGCCGGTGATGACGATCATGCCGGCTTTCAGGTCACGCTTGCGCAGCGCCAGCAGGTTCGCAAGCCAGGCGAGCGTGGCATACGGGTCTTCGGCGTTGCCCTGGGCAGCCGGTTTGTCGTTGAGGGTTTGCCACCCCTTCACGCCGACGACCTCGGACGGCATCAAGGCCTTCATCGGGCCGACCACCACGCCGCCGTTCCAGCAGTTCTCCACGATCATCGAGCTCGCTTGCGTTTGCGCGTAGACGGCGTTGCGGTCCTCGATCAGCTCGTAGGCCGCCATGGCGCCGGCAACGAACGGCACGACACTCTGCGCCGTCCAAGGGGTGTTGCCGGCGGGCATGTCGGCAGCGAGCTTCAGCGCAATCTCGCTCTCGACGCGCAGGTTGACGAAATCAGCCTTCGCGATGCGCGCCGGCGACGCATGGATCGTCTTGGCGAAGATCGCGCCGCCGCAGGGGTGGGTGATTCCCATGAGCTGTTGCATCACCTTCGTCGTCGTCGCGACCTTCACGCCGGCGACGGCGCCGTACACCGGCTCGGCCAGGCGCCAATACGCTTCCTGCGCCGCATACGCCTCGTGCATCGATGCCGGCTTCAGCGCATCGGGCAGATTCGCGTAGTTCTGCCGCGTGCGCCGCGCATCCCACAGGTGAGCCGCCATCGATTCAGGTCGTGCGTTCATTGCCTGCTTTCGTCGTTCCGGTTTCCCGATGTTCGCACTTCGCGCGCGAGCTACCAGCCCAGCCCGATGTGCAGAGGCAGGTAGACCGCCATGCCCGCGACGATGGTCCCGAGCACGCCGCCTCTGAAATAGATCCAGGCCATGCCGGCGGCGAGCGAGTACAGCCTGGCGTCCATCCAAGTGACGATCAACTCGCCATGGCTCATGACGACCTCCGGCGCGATCACCGCGGCCAAGGCGGCCACCGGCGCGTATTTCAAACCCGTCTGTGCGGCGGGCGGCAAGGTCCAGCTTCGCTTGGAGATGAAAAACAGCGAACGCGTCAGCACTGAAATGAGCGCGATGGCGCCGACCAGGGCGATGACTTTCCAATCGGGGCTCATCGCTGCGCTGGCCCCTTGCCGAGCAAGCGGTCCAGAGGCATGCAGACGACGACGGCCACGATGATCGCCACGACGATGTTCAATTTGAGCGGCAGCGCGAAGGCGGCCACCGCCACCGTGGCTGCCACGGCGGCCGCAACGGCGCGCGGCAGGTTGACGACGAGTGAGCCCATGATGCCCACCAGGGCAAGAATTCCGGCGAAGCCGAGGCCCCACGACTCCGGGACCGAATGGCCCAGCGCCACGCCGAGCAGGCCGGTCACGCTCCAGATCGTCCAGCCGGTCAAGCCGTTGCCCCACCAGTAGGCATCCTGCGCGGCGCGGCCCTGCGCATCGGTTGCGGGTTGCGGGAAGCGGCGCGTGAACATCACATAGTTCAGGTCGGCGAACAGATAGCCCTTGAGCAGCCGGCGCCAGAGGGTGTCGTGCAGGACGTAGTCACGCAAGTGCGCACTGAACACGATGAAGCGCAGGTTCACGCAGAAGCATGTGGCCAGCACCACCCACGCCGGAGCCGACGCCGCGAGAAGCGGCAAGGCGGCAAGTTGCGAACTGCCGGCGAACACGATGATCGCCATCAGGAGGGCCGCCGCCAGGCCGATGCCAGACTTGATCATCGCAACGCCGGTCATCAATCCCCACGCGGCGATGCCGGGTGCAACCACCATCATCTCCGCCACGCCGCGCTTGAAGTCTGGATGGTCGAAGCGACCGGGCGCGCGCATGGATGGGAGACGACGGCGCTAGCCAGCGCCGCAGTGGTGGTGGAACAGAATCATAGCCGCGTGCGGCGGCGTGGCGGCGCACGCGCAAGATGCTGCTGCGGGTTGCCGTTCGCGCTAGCATGCAAGCTGCTTTCACCAACCAGGAGATGCGTCATGAGTTCACTCCGTAGCGCCGTGGCAATCGTCGGCTGCCTTGTTGCAACCACGGCTTTCGTGCCAGGTGCGAGTGCGCAGGCGAGTGGGGTCGGCTGGTACATCGGAACCGGCTTGGGCGCGGGGTTTGGCGCGAAATATTCGTTCAACGGCAGTACCGTCACGTTCAGCGACCATCTTCAAGGGACGACCGACAAGTCGCCCCTGCTCGGCCTGAACCTGCTCAACGTGGGCGTGACGCTCGGGCCAAACTGGTTGGTCGGGTTCACCGGGTCCAGCGTCGCGCAGAGTGCCAAGAGCCCGAGCGGAGACGCGCGTGTGCAGATCAACACCTACCTTGCGTCGGCCACCTGGTTTCCGGCCGAGCGCGGCTTCTTTCTGCGTGGCGGTCTCGGCGCGGCCAATATTCAGACTGAACGCGGCGGCATTTCGGACGAGGTCAGCGGATCGGGCGTCCTGTTCGGGCTCGGGTACTCGCTGCCCTTGGGTGGTGGCAAGCACAACATCACCTTCACCCTGGACCACAGCCGGCAGTCCTACGGGAGTTCGACCACGCAGCCGGAGAAGTCGCAGTTCAGCGCGGCGACCGTGGGCTACATGTACCGCAACTGAGGGGCCTCAGGCGCGACTGGCTCATGACACAAATTCTCCCCACTCCCGATTGGGTTTCGCGCATCCCGAGGGAGCGCCTGCCCGCCTTGCTGCGCGCCATGCCCAAGGCCGAGCTGCATTTGCACATCGAAGGGTCGCTCGAGCCCGAGCTGATTTTTCGGCTCGCGTTGCGCAACCGTGTGGCGTTGCCTTATCCGAGCGTCGAGGCGCTGCGCGCGGCGTATGCCTTCACCGACTTGCAGAGTTTTCTGGACATCTATTACGCCGGCGCGAGCGTGTTGCTCAAGGAGCAGGATTTCTTCGACATGGCGTGGGCCTACTTCGAGCGCGCTGCGGCCGACAACGTGGTGCACGCCGAACTGTTTTTCGACCCGCAGACGCACACCTCGCGCGGCGTGCCTTTCACTGCCGTGATCCAGGGGCTGGAGCATGCGTGCCGGCGCGCCCGTGCGGAGCTTGGCATCAGCGCCAAGCTGATCTTGTGTTTCTTGCGCCACCTGAGCGAAGACGATGCCTTGGCGACACTCGAAGAAGCGCTACCGCACAAGCGCCACTTCATCGGCGTGGGGCTGGACAGCAGCGAGCGCGGCAACCCGCCGGAGAAGTTCGCGCGCGTTTTTGCGAAAGCCGCCGCGGCAGGGCTGAAGTGCGTTGCGCACGCCGGCGAAGAAGGGCCGCCCGAGTACATCCGCAGTGCACTGGACGTGCTCAAGGTGCAGCGCATCGACCACGGCGTGCGCTGCATGGAAGACGCCGCGCTCGTCGCGCGCCTCGCGAAGGAGCGCATGCCGCTCACGGTGTGCCCGCTGTCCAACGTGAAGTTGTGCGTGTTCAAGACGATGCGCGAGCACAACCTGCCGGCGCTGCTCGACGCGGGGCTGTGCGCGACCGTCAATTCCGACGACCCGGCTTACTTTGGCGGCTACATCAATCAGAACTTCATTGAGCTCTTCGGCGCCTTGCCGCAACTGGGCAGCGCGCACGCGTACCAGCTTGCGCGCAACAGTTTCGAGGCGAGTTTTGTCGATGCGGCGGCGAAAGCGGCGTTCACCGCGCAGCTCGACCGGGCGTTTCTTGAGGAAGGGGGTCAGGTCTTGCCTTTTGCCCCCTCTCCTGCAAAATTGGTCTGCGGGATGGGGGAGGGGGCAAAAGGCAAGACCTGACCCCTATCCGCTTTGACCCCTATCCGCTTTGACCCCTATCCGCTTCGATCGATCCGCCACACCTGATAGCGCAGTGCCAGCACCGCGCCGGCGACGATCGCGCCCGTCGCCAGAAAACTCCCGAGCGACAGCGTCGACACGCCTGACAAGCCCTGGCCCACGGTGCAGCCCAGGGCGGTGACCCCGCCCACGCCCATCAGCAAGCCACCGACGATGTGATTCACCAGGTCTTCGGTGTTCGCGAAACCTTCCCAGCGGAAGTCGCGCGACGCGAGCGCCGCCGCCGCCGAGCCCACGACGACACCCGCCATGCTGACGATGCCTATCGTCAGCAGCTTCGTCTTGTCGCTGAACAGAATCAACCAGTCGAGCGCATAGGCCACCGGCGCGACCATGCTCAGCGACTCCATGCGCTTCGAGTTGGTCGCCAGGAAAACCTCTTCCAGCGTTCTCGGGTCCTCGGCGAGATGGCCCATCACCCCCGATACGCCCCACAGGGCGGCGATCACCGCGCCCACGCTCACGCCGCCGAGCCACACGTCGCGGGTGCGACCCTGCGGATCGCGCAGCACCCAGACGACGAGCAACAGCGCAACCAGCGCGCCGAGCCCGAGCGCCAGAGGCGCAGTGGCAACGCCCAGTCGCGCCGCCAACAGCGTCGGCAGGTCTTGCCCCGCGGGCAGCTGAAGTGCGACGCGGTCCACGCTGTTCACGCGCAGCACGCCGGTGATGCCGCGCAGCGTCGCGAACGCCGACACGCCGAGCACGTGCAGCACGACGAGTGACTTGAGGTTGCCCGCACCGAGGCGCACGAGGCTTTTGCTGCCGCAACCCGAGGCGAGCACCATGCCAAAACCGAACAGCGTGCCGCCGACGAGGGCCGACAGCCACGACAGCTGCGGCCCGGCGTAAATCGTGTTCTTTGCGGCAACCCAACCCAGGCCCACCATGACGTTGAAGCCGAGCGTCGCGGTCGCGATCGCCAGCGCCCACATGCGCGCGCGTGCCCAGTCGCCCATGTTCACGACGTCGGACACGGCGCCCATGGTGCAGAAGTGGCAACGCTGCGCGATCGCACCGAAAGCCGCAGCCAGCGCAAAAGCGGCCCACAAGATTCGGGTGCTCAACTGCGCGACGTCGCTCTCGGTCATGCGCCGATTGTGGCGTGGCGCAGGCAACGGCGCGTCGATTCACAGCGCTCCCCCGCAGTCTCGGTGGGGCCGCGTCGGATGGCGGCTGCGACAATGCGCAGCAACCCGCCGCGCGTGCTCCCGCGCGGCAGGCCGATTTTTCCCTTCGGAGCCATGTAGAGGAACACCATGTTGAAAAACCTCGCCCGCGTCAGCGCTCACGCGCTCGGCGCGATCCTTGCAGTTGGCGCTGCATTGCCCCTTCAAGCCCAAGCCCAAGCCCAAACTCCCGCGGGCCCGCCGCTGAAAGTCGGTTTTGTCTACGTGAGTCCGGTGGGCGAAGCCGGCTGGACTTTCCAGCACGACCAGGGCCGCCGCGAAATGGAACGTGCGCTGGGTGCGCGTGTGCAGACGAGCGTCGTCGAATCGGTGGCTGAAGGGGCGGACGCCGAACGTGTGTTGCGCGACCTGGCGGCGCAGGGCCATGGGCTGATTTTTGCGACGAGTTTCGGCTACCTCGAGCCGGCGCTGCGCGTTGCCGCGGAGTACCCGAACGTGCGCTTCGAACACGTCGGCGGCTACCGAACCGCAGCCAACCTGAACACCTACGACGCGCGCTACTACGAAGCGCGCTATCTGGCGGGCCTGCTCGCGGGGAAAAGCAGCAAGCGTGCGATTGCGGGTTACGTCGCTGGGTTTCCGGTGCCCGAAGTCGTGCAAGGCATCAACGCCTTTGCGATCGGGATGCGCGAAGCGAATCCGAAGGCCGAAGTGCACGTGCTGTGGCTGAACTCCTGGTTCGACCCGGCGCGCGAGCGCGAAGCGGCGCTCACGCTCATCGGCCTGGGCGCCGACGTGCTGACGAACCACAGCGCTTCGGCGGCGGTGGCGCAGGCCGCGCAGGAAAAGCGCGTCATGTTCATCGGCTACCAGAGCGACATGCGCAAGTTCGCGCCTGACGCGCAGCTCGCCGCGGTGAGCCACCATTGGGGCGGCTACTACACGCGTGTCGCGCAGGCGGTGCTCGACGGAACCTATCGGCCGCAACCGGTGTGGGCCGGCATGAAGGAGGGCCTGGTGCAGTTGAGCGCCTTGCGCCCGAACACGCCGCCCGCAGTGCGCAACCTGATCGAGACGCGCCGCAAGGCGATCGAGGCCGGAACCTTCACGCCCTTCAGCGCGCCGCTCGTCGACAACCAGCGCCGCACCCGTCTGGCGCAGGGCGCGCTGGACGACGCGCAGATCGGCGCGATGGACTGGTTCGTGCAGGGGGTGGTGGGCACCTTGCCCAAGCCCTAGCCCGAGACGTTGAAGTGAGAGGCGGCGTGCGCCGGGCGCCGCGTCAGCCCTGCGCGAACCTCAATTTCAACTGCGGCAGCAGGCCGCCGGCGTCGACCCGGTCGAGCAGGAACTCGGGCACGGGCTCGCAGCGCAAAGTGTCGTCCGGCGGGAAGGCGTTGAGGCGCGTGACGCGGCCGGTGCGCGCGTCGAACTCAATGGGCTCGCCGTCTTCGATCAGGTTCACCTGAGCACAAGTGAGCAGCAGCAAGCCGACGTTGAAGGCGTTGCGGTAATAGAGGCCGGCGAAGGACGGCGCGATCACGGCGGCGATTCCCAGGTGCACCAGCACCGCGGCGGCTTCTTCGCGCGACGAGCCCACGCCGAAGTTCTCGCCCGCGACGATGACGTCACCACGCTCGACCTTGCTGCCGAAGCCGGGCCGCAGCAATTCCAGGCAATGGCGCGCCGCGACATCGATCTCGTGGTTCAGGCTGTGGCCAGGCGCAAGTTGATCGGTGTTGATGTCGGAGGGGAGTTTCCAGACCCTCATTCGAGTCGCCTCGACGCTCGCCACGGCGTCATGTCAACACATCCCGCGCGTCGCATATCACGCCACGCAGCGCCGACGCCGCCACCGTGTACGGCGACGCCAGGAAGACGCGCGTATTCGTCGAGCCCAGGCGCCCCTTGAAATTGCGCGCCGTCGACGAGATCACGGTGCTGCCCTCGGGAATGGCCTGGCCGTGGCCGGCGCACGCGCCGCACGTGCTGGGCAGGATGGTCGCGCCGGCTTCGATCAGGCGGCGCATGATGCCGTCGCGCTCGGCCAGGCGCCGGTCGCGTTCGCTCGCCGGGGCGACGAGCAGCTTGACGTGCGGGGCGATGCGAAAGCCCGCGAGCACTTGCGCAGCGGCGCGCAAGTCGTCGAGCTTGGCGCCGGTGCACGCGCCGATGTAGGCGATGTCGATGCGCGTCGGCTCCAGGTCGTCCACCGGGCGCACATTGGCCGGGCTGCCCGGCAGCGCGACTTGCGGCGCGAGGGTCGACGCGTCGAAGTGGTGGAAGCTGCCGGCGGCGTCTTCGTCGCTTGCCCAACGGTCGACTTCGATTTCCTGTTGTCTTGCCGCTGCCGGCGAGCCACGCGTACGTGGTCAGGTCGGGGGCGATCAAGCCGGTCTGCGCGCCGAGTTCCGCGCTCATGTTGCACAGCGTCATGCGCTCGGCCATGCTCAGCGCCTGCACCGCCTCGCCGCAGTATTCGATGGCGGCGTAGCGTGCGCCGTTCAGGCCGAAGCGGCCGAGCATCGTCAGCGTCATGTCTTTCGCGCTCACGCCCAGGCCCAGGCGCCCGCTCCAGCGCATGAACATCGTGTGCGGCACGGTCAGCCAGATCTCGCCGGTGGTCACGACGCCCAGCATGTCGGTCGCGCCCACGCCGAACATGTAAGCGCCGAACGCGCCGCCGGTGGCCGAGTGCGAATCGCCACCCACGCAAAACATTCCGGGCCGGATATGCCCCTGTTGCGGCAGCACGACGTGGCTGATGCCTATCGAGTCATACACATGTGGCAATTCGAGTTCAGCGGCCCAGCTGCGCGCGATGCGCACGATGCGCCGCGACTCCTCGTCCGTTTCGGGCACATGGTGGTCGATCACCATCACGACTTTGTTCTTGTCCCATACCGTCGCGCCGAGTTCCTTCAGGCGGGGCGCCAAACGGCGCGGGCCGCTCGAGTCGTGGAACATCGCCAGATCGACCTGGCAAGTGACGATTTCGCCGGGAGTCACGCGCTCGCGGCCGGCGGCTCGCGCGACCAGTTTTTGCGCCAGCGTACTGGCGGCGACGGAGCGCTCGCGGCGGCGTCGTTCAGTGGGCAATTGCGCGGTGAGCATGGGCCGCGAGAGTGAAGGGTTTACATCGTCTTGTCAAGACTCCAAAGGAGGTGTAGGACCGACTCGCTACAAAGGGGGGCGCGACCTCACGCTCCCGGGGGAGGCCCCGCACGGCGGGTCGCTCAGCGCGCCGCGGCCTTCCTGCGATCGGCATAGTGGCGGGCGCGTGCCTCGTCTTCTCTGAGCCGGTAAAGCGCTTCCAGTTCTTCGAACACATAGGGGTCGGGGGCGCCGGCGGCGTCGCCCTCGCGCTCCAGGCGCAACTGGATTTCGAGCGCTTCGTCGACGCGCTTCAGCGCGCGCAGCGTCCACGCGACCATCCAGTAAGCGACGCGGGTTGCCTGGGCGTTGCTGCCGGCCTCGCGGACGACGACGGCACGGCGAAACTCGGCGAGCGCGTCGTCGTAGTGGCCCAATTCATGCAGGGCGTAGCCGATGTTGTTGCGGATCGATGCTTCCCACTTGCGCGCTGCCGGTTGCGCCGACTTCTGCACCACGGCCAAGGCCTCGCGCCCCCAGCGCAGCTGGTCGGCCGGCGCCGTATCGACAAAAGCGAGCATGTGCAGCGCGTCGACGCTCAAGTCATCCAACTGGTGCTTCTTCGCGAGTTCCAAGGCCCGCCGATACGCGGCGCGGGCACGCTCCTTGGCTTGCGGTGTCTGGCTGCTCTGCGGATGCGTGGCCGAAGCCCAGCTTCGACCGACTTCGAGCGCGTGGCGCGTCTGCGCCTGCGGGCTGGCTGAGGCGAGTTGCGCTTCGAGCTTGTCCAGAATGTCTTGCGCCTTGGCGAATTCGCCGCGCAAGCCGTAGGTTCTGGCGATCTGTGTGTGCAGGATCAGCGCATCGTCCAGGCTCGCCCCGGCCAGCGCGGCTCGGAAGCGCTGTTCGCTCAAGCCTGGATTGTTGAAGTCCCAGAGGGCGTCGAGGTCGATGGCCATGGCGGGTGCGGTGAAGTTGAGCAACGCCGCGAGGAAGGCGCTGCGAAGCAGGGTGGCAAGCTCGGACATGGTTTGGCGCCGCGCACGCCACAATCGCCGCGTCGGCACGGCATGCAGGGAGTTTCTATGAATCGTCGTGGGTTGCTCGGCAGCGTTTCCTGGCTCGGCTTGGCGCCGCTTTTCGCGCGGGCCCAGACGGCCTATCCGTCCAAGCCCATCCGCTACATCGTACCGGTGGCCGCTGGGGGTGGCAATGACCTGATCGCGCGCACCGTCACGGAACGCTGGGCACGTCAGCTTGGCGGGAATTTCATCGTCGAAAACATCGGCGGCGGCGGCGGCGCAATTGCGTCGATGCTGGTCGCCAAGGCGGCGCCCGACGGTTACACGTTAATGCAGGGTTATGTCGCGACGCACGCGACAAGCCCGGCGACGCGCAAGCTCGGCTACGACCCGATCAAGGATTTCACCCCGATCGGCATGATCGGCGGCACGCCCAACGTGCTCGTCGTTCCGTCCGCGTTGCCGGTCAGCGACCTGAAGGGATTCATCGCGCATGTGCGCGCGAACCCGGGCAAGCTGAACTACGGCTCGGCCGGCGTCGGCTCGCTGACGCACATGACGATGGAGCTGTTCAAGCAGGCGATCGAGGGCTTCATCGTGCACGTGCCGTACCGCGGCATCGCGCCGGCATTCACCGATTTGCTGGGCGGCCAGACGCAAGCCATGTTCCCCGGACTGGCCGCGGCGATGCCGCACATCCGCTCGGGCCGAGTGCGGCCGCTGGCTGTCACCGGTGCGGCGCGCCACACCTTGTTCAAGGACTTGCCGACGCTGATCGAGTCGGGCTTCAAAGGCTTTGACGCCTTGCAGTGGTACGGCAGCGTCGGTCCGGCAGGCATGGCGCCGGAGGTCGTGAAACTGCTCAATGAGACGCTGAACAAGACGCTCGCCGGCGCCGACATGGCCGAGAAACTCAGCGCCGAAGCGGTGGAGCCGATGCCGATGAGCCCGGAGCAGTTTGCGCAATACATCCGCGACGATCTGGCGCGCTGGACGCGCCTGGCGCAGGAGCGCAAGATTCAGGTCGACAGCTGAACCGCGAGTCCGGAGTCAAAGAGGCACGGCCACCTGGGCGCGCCGATATTCGCTGGGCGGCAACCCGGTGCTGCTCCGAAACGCCGTGCTGAAGTGCGCGTGGCTCGCAAAGCCCAACTGCAGCGCAATCTCGGTGAGCGCAAGGTTTGAGGCGCGCAGCAGTTCGCGCGCCCGCGCGAGGCGTTGCTGCAACAGGTAGCGGTGCGGCGGCGTGCCGAAGGTCGCCTGGAACGCCCGGATGAACTGCGGCGGGCGGTAGCCGATGAGCTCGGCCAGCTCGTCGATCGTGATCCGCATGCCGATTGCATGATTCACATAGTCGACGAGGATGCGCCGATTCGCCGACGACAGCGCGCGCGACCGTTGCTGCGGATCACGTTCCGGTGCGTGCCGCTCCTGCAACCGGGCGACCAGCGAGTGCGCGAGAAATCCGCTGTAGGCGGGTCCGTGCGAGTGCGCATCGGCGCTGACCTTCTCCAACTGTGATGCGATGCGATGCAGGCGCGCATCGGCAAACTGCAGGTCCGCGGTGGCGTCTGCGCCGCTCGGGCTGAAATCGGCTGTCTCGCTCCAGCCGCCTTCGATATAGATCAGCAGCGCGCGCATGTGTCCGGGCGCTGCACGCACGGTATCGATTCCGCCCTGCGGGAGGTAGTCGAGCAAGCCGGCTCGGGGACGGTGCTCCCAAGAGCGTTGCCCGATGCGCAGGTACAGGCGCGGGCCCTCATCCAGCCAAAGCACAAGCTTGTCGTGCGGAACGACGTGCCCTTGAAGATGCAAGGCCCCTTCATAGGTGGGTGCGTATTCGCACCACACACCCGCTGATTTCAAGGCGGCGAGCGGATCGGCATGGCGAGCATCGCTCGCCGCTGCCGCTCCCGGCACGGGCAAAGGGCTTCTCATGTCTCCTCGACTTTCTGGTTTTGCTTGTCGCCGCGCCGCACCCCTGCACAGCAGATCGGCGCCGCGCAACGCCGGCAAATCGTAGCGGTGCGCAACGCGTGCGTCCAGCCGCGCATGGCGTCGGATCGCGACTGTTTCAATCAATCGAAGCGCGCGCGGCTCGCGTCGAGCCCGCGCATTAGGGTCTTTACGGAGTGCTTCGATCGGTTTTTGAAAGACTCGAACGACCGCCACGCGTCCAATCGTCGTTGCGGGCATCGGCACGGCTTGCGGCGTGTGCGCGTGTCCAAAGTCGACGCAGTGTCGAGACATCCAAACAGGAGACGAGATGAAGAAGATGTTCCTGCAAGTGTTCATCGCACCCGTGCTCGGGGCGGCGTTGCTCGCGGCGTGCGGCGGCGGCGATAGCGCAAGTCCCGACGCCGCCGGACCCACCAAGGTGGCGCTGTCCGGCGGAGACGGCGATCGACGTGGTCACGACGACAACGACGACAACGATGACCGCGACGGGCGCAAAACCCGCTGCCGCGGCGACAACGACAGGCCCGAAACGGCGCTGCAAGGCCAGGTGCCTATTGCGCTGCGTCTGGCGCCGGGCGGCTTCAAGGGCTTCAGCTGCAACCTCGAACTGATCGGTCTGGACAAGCGCACCGAAGGCGGCAACTGGTCTTCGGCGACTTACCAGGATCGTCACGGACGCTCGTGCCTGTATCACAGCACGGCCACACCTGGCGCCGCCACCCGCGCCGGGATGACCCGCCAGCGGCCGGGCGTGCCGGTGATCGATATCTCCGATCGCTCCGACCTGAAGTACGTGCGTTCACTGACTTCGCCTGCGATGATCGACAACTGGGAATCGCTGCGCGTGCATCAGCGCCGCAAGATCCTGATTGGCGACAACGCCGGCGACGGCGGCAGCGCGGGCGGGCCGGAAGTCGACATCTACGATCTGTCGGGCGATTGCCGGGATCCGCAACTGATCTCGAGCACCGCCGTGGGCACCGGTACCGACGGCGGTATCAAGCCGGCCGGCGGGAACACGGGGCACGAGGGCAACATCTCGCCCGACGGTTTGACCTATTGGATTGGCGACATCGGCCGCGGCCACTACAACGCGGTGGACATTGCGAACCCGAAGAAGCCCAAGATGATCGCGACCTGGTCGGTCAGTGACCTCGGCTTGAACCCGGGGACCGGCAGTATCCTGGTCCACGGCCTGTCGATGAGCAATGACGGCAATCGTGTCTACGCGACAGTGCTCGGATTCCCGAGTGCGGCAGACGTCGCCAATCCGGCCATCAAGAAGAACGGCTTCGTCGTGCTGGACACGTCCGAGGTTCAGCAGCGCAAACCGAACGCGACGATCAAGCCGATCTCGACTGCGCTCTACAAAGACGGCTCGGTGGCGCAGCTGACGATTCCAGTCAAGATCGGCGGCAAGCCCTACGTCGTGATGGTTGACGAGGCCGGTGCGGGCGGTCTGTCGAATACCGCGAATGCGCAGTTGGCTTGCGACCTGGGATTGCTGGCGTTTCCAGTCGCCCGATTGTTCGATATCAGCGACGAAACCAAGCCCAAGGAAGTGGCCAAGGTGACGCTCGAGATGCACAAGACGGAAAACTGCGCGAAGGTGATCCCGGACATCGCAGGGCTGAATATCTTCACCTACGGCAGCCACTACTGCAGCGTCGACAACCGCGACAACGCCACCGCGCTGGCCTGCGGCTACTTCAATTCGGGGATCCGGGTGTTCGACATTCGCAATGTCAACAAGATCCGCGAAATCGCTTACTTCAATCCCGCCTCGACGACAGCCAAGCCCGGCTCGAACCACGCCACATTCGGCCAGTGGCGTGCCGGCGGGCCGGACTGGTGCGCGTCGCGCCTGGACTTCGACTTCCGCAGGAAGCAGCTGATCACGATGTGCCAGGACACCGGGGCGATGGTTCTCAAATTCGGCCGCAACACCTGGCCGTTCGACGACAGCACGCCCTCGACGAACCAAAACTAGACCGGCGCGGCGTCGCCGAACATCGGCGTGCCGCAGCTTCTCGAAATTAATGTCAAGAAACCGATATTTGATCTGCCTCAAGAAATGTACATTTCCCGGCGCCTCTTGAAGAACAACCGAGGAGACAAGTCATGAATTTCCGATGGACTGGGCTCGACGCTCAGCGTGCTGCGCTGCTTTGCGCCGTGGCGCTGGGAATCGCCGGTTGCGGCGGCGGCAGCAGTGGCGATGAGCAGCTCGCTGCGGCGGGAACGAAGCAAATCCTGTCGGGCGGTGACGGCGATCGGCGTGGTGACAATGATGACGATCGCGATCGCGATCGCGATCATCGCCGCACGCGTTGTCGGGGCGACAACGACAGGCCGGAGACGGCGCTGCAAGGGCAGGTGCCGGCGGCAATGCGCACCTCGACGAACCCGTTCAAGGGCTTCAGCTGCAATCTCGAACTGGTGGGTCAGGACAAGGGCACCGAAGGGGGCAACTGGTCCTCGGCAACTTACCAGGATCGCCACGGACACTCCTGCCTCTATCACGCCACGGCCACGTCTGCAGCGGCCAGCGCTGCGGGCATGACGCGCGCCCATCCCGGCGTGCCGGTGCTCGACATCACGAACCGCTCGCACCCGGTGCGCGTCGGTTCGCTGAACACGCCTGCGATGCACGACCCGTGGGAGTCGCTGCGCGTGCATCAGCGGCGCAAGATCCTGATCGCCGACAACGGTCAGAGCGGCGGGGGCGGTGCGGAAGTCGACATCTACGACTTGTCGGGCGACTGCCGGCAGCCCCAACAGCTCGCCAGCGTCAAAGTCGGCAGTGCCGAAGACGGCGCGCCGATCACGCCAGCCGTGATCGGCCACGAGGGCAATATCTCGCCCGACGGCCTGACCTACTACATCGGCGACATTCGCACCTCGCGCTACCACGCGGTCGACGTGACGAACACGCGCAAGCCCAAATTGCTCTCAACCTTCAACATGGGCACCTCGCCTGACGTGCCCGTCGGGACCCGGGTGCACGGCTTGTCAATCAGCAACGACGGCAATCGCGCCTACGTCGCTGCGATCGGCACGCCTCAGGCGGGCGAAGTCGCCGACCCGAACGCAATTGCGCGCAACGGTTTCGTCATCCTGGACACGTCCGAAGTTCAGCAGCGCAAGCCTGGCGCAACGATCAAGTTCGTTTCGAAAGCGCTCTACCGGGACGGGTCGGTCGCGCAGCTGACGATCCCGGCGAAGATCGACGGCAAACAATACCTGGTGATGGTCGACGAAGCGGGTTCGGGCGGCATCTCGAACACCACGACCGCTCGGGCGGCGTGCGATGCCGGTCTGCTGCCGTTCCCGGTCGCGCGCATCTATGACATCAGCGACGAAAAGAATCCCAAGGTGGTTTCCAAGATCACGCTGGAGACGCACGACATCAAGAACTGCGACAAGGTAATCCCCGACATCGCGGGCCTGAACATCTTCACCTACGGCAGCCACTACTGCAGCGTCGATAACCGCGACAACGCGACGGCATTGGCGTGCGGCTACTTCAATTCGGGAATCCGCGTCTTCGACATCCGCAACGTGAAGAAGGTTCGCGAGATCGCCTACTACAACCCGGCGTCGGCGAGCAGGAAACCCGGTTCGAACCACGCCACCTTCGGCCAGTGGCGCGAAGGCGGCCCGGACTGGTGCGCGTCGCGGATCGACTTCGACTTCCGCAAGAAGCAGCTGATCACGATGTGCCAGGACAACGGCGCGATGATTCTCAAGTTCGGCAAGGGCACTTGGCCCTTCGAGGACAGCCGTCCTTCGACGAACCAGAACTAGCCTCTGCCCGTGCTGCGGAGCCGCCTGCCCGCGGCGCAGCAGCGCCGGGCAGGAGCCTGTCGTGATTCTTCTCGCGCCGCCGCTTGGGCGGCGCAGTTTCGTGCTCTCATGCGCGTGAGGGCTCGAAAATGTTGTTGAATTCCCTGAGCAGACGGCTGGCGCAAAGGCGCACGCGCGTGTGGCTGCTGGCCGTCGGGTTGCTGCTGCTGAGCGCCGCGCTTGCCGGGGCATGGTGGGCGTCGCAGCGCAACGATGCCCAAGACATGGTGCGCCGCCTCGCCCAAGTCGCCGCAGCGCAAGGCACGTGGGACAACCCGTGGGACTTGCAGCCGCGCAAGATCGCGAGCCTGCAGCAAGACCTCGCGCGCGAGCGCGACGTGTTGCAGCGTTTGCTGCTGCAACGCGAGATCGCCGAGCAGTACCTCAACGGCGGTTCTCCCGAACCCGCGATCGGCATGCTCGAATCGATGCTCGCTGAGTACGCGAACAAGATCTCGCCGCAAGACCTCGCCACCTTGAAAGGCGACCTCGCTTTCGCCTACTTTCGCATCGGCGAACAGCAAAACTGCGCCGCCAGTCCTAACGCCGACGTGTGCATCCTGCCGCTCGATCCGGCAGGCGTTCACAAACAAAAGCTCGGCGCGACCGAAGCCGCGCGGCGCTACGAAGCGCTGCTCGCCGACCCGGCGGTCGACGCGCAGAGCGTGCCGCTTTACCGCTGGCTGCTCAACATCGCGCACATGCAGCTCGGCCAGTACCCGGCCGGCGTGCCGGCCCGCTGGCGCATCGAGCCGGAGCGCTTCAAGTCGGAGCACGACGTGGGTCTGTTCAAGGACGTCGGCGCGCTGCGCGGCGTCGCCGAATTCGGCCGCGCCGGAGGCGCTGTGCTCGAAGATTTCGACAACGACGGCCACCTCGACCTGATGGTCACGCACATGGGGGTCGACGACCCGATGGCGTTTTTCCGCAACGACGGCACCGGCCACTTCGTGCGGCGCACCGAGCCGGCGGGGCTGCGCGGTTTGCTCGGTGGCCTGAACATGGTGCAGGCCGATTTCGACAACGACGGTTGCATCGACGTCTACATCACACGCGGCGCGTGGTTTCACGACAAGGGCCAGATGCCGAGCTCGCTGCTGCGCAACCGCTGCGACGGCACGTTCGAAGACGTGAGCGCGCGCGCCGGCGTGCTCAATCAATTCCCGACGCAGACTGCGGTCTGGGCCGACTTCGACGGCGATGGCTTGCTCGACTTGTTCGTCGGCAACGAAATCGTTCGCGACAAGGTGAAGTGGCCCGCTGACGCGAAGAACTTTCGCCTGTACCGCAACCTGGGCAACGGCAAGTTCGCCGATGTCGACCCGATGTCAGGCATCAATGTCAGCGGCATGGTCAAGGGCGCGACCGCCGACGACTTCGACAACGACGGCCGCATGGACTTGTACGTGTCGGTGCTGGGCGGACCGAATCGCCTGTTCCGCAACACCGGCAACGCGAAGGACGGCACGCCACGCTTCGAAGACGTGACGGAGCGCGCCGGCGTCGCCGAGCCGCTGCAGAGCTTCACGACGTGGTTCTTCGATTACGACAACGACGGCTGGCCCGACATCTTCGTCAGCGGCTATTCGGCGAGCATGCCCGACATCGTTCGCGAGATGCTCGGCGACAAGGCGGCGAAGGGGGCGCGGCCGCGCCTGTACCACAACAACCGTGACGGCACGTTCACCGACGTGTCGCGCGCGATGCACCTGGACCAGTTGCTGCTCACGATGGGCGCCAACTACGGCGACCTGGACAACGACGGCTGGCTCGACTTCTACCTCGGCACCGGCGCCGCGCCGCTGAACAACGTCGTGCCGAACCAGATGTTCCGCAACGCGCAGGGGCGCAGCTTCCAGAACGTGACCACCTCAGGCGGCTTCGGCCACTTGCAAAAAGGCCATGCGGTGGCCTTCGGCGACGTCGACAACTCGGGCCAGCAGGACGTGTTCGCCAACATCGGCGGCGCGATGAGCGGCGACAAGTTCTACAGCGCGCTGTTCAAGAACCCGGGCCACGCCGGCCACTGGATCAAGCTCGACCTGGTGGGTGCGAAGGCGAACCGCTTTGGCGTGGGCGCGCGCATCCGCGTGCGCGTCAAGGCCGCCGATGGAACCGCGCGCGACATCTACCGCACCGTGGGCAGCGGCGGCAGCTTCGGCGCGTCCAGCTTGCGTCCGCACATCGGCATCGACGCGGCGACGACGGTCGACGAGATCGAAATCCGCTGGCCCGGCAGCGGCACGCTGCAGCGGCTCGCCGGGCCGATCGCCGCGGATTCGCGCTACGAGGTTCGCGAGGGCCACGACGCGCTGAAAAAAGTGGCGCTTCGGTCCGCGAAGTAGCGCGGCGCGTGCAACGCGCTGCTCGCGTCGCACCTTCCCGAAATTAATGTCGAAAAACCTATATTTGATCTATCGCAAGAAATGTACATTTCCCGGCGCCTTCGAGGAAAACCAGGTTCGAGGAGACAAGACATGAACTTTCGATGGACTGGGCTCGACGCCCAGCTTGCCGCGCTGTTTTGCGCCGTGGCACTGGGAATCGCCGGTTGCGGCGGCGGCAGCAGCAGCGACGAACAGCTGGCTGCGGCGGGAACGAAACAAATCCTGTCGGGCGGCGACGGTGACCGTGAGGGGTCCGGTGGCGGCGACGACGATGACAACGATCGCGGGGATGACGACCGCGACGACCGCGACGACCGCGACGGTCACCACGGCAAGGGCTCCCTCAAAGCGCGTTGCGGCCCCGGCAGTGTTCCCGAGACCGGCTTGCAAGGCCAGGTTCCCGCGGCGGTTCGCGCGGCCGGCTTCAAGGGCTACAGCTGCAACCTCAAGCTGATCGGGCAGAGCCGCAACGAGGGAGGCAGCTGGCAGGCCGCCTATTTCCAGGACAAACGCGGTCACCGCTGTGCGTATTACGACTCGGCGTCGACCGCGGTGATTCCGGGGACGGCGGCGTCGGGCGTGCCGGGCACACCGCGCAGCCAGCGCGGCGTGGCGGTGATCGACGCGACGCGCCAGCGCCATCCGGTGGCGACGACGTTTCTGAACACGACGGCGATGATCGACCCGTGGGAATCGCTCAAGGTCAACGAACGGCGCAAATTGCTTGGCGGCGTGAACTCGCTCAACGGCAACGGCGGCCCGGAGATCGAGCTGTTCGACATCGCGCGCGATTGCCGCTACCCGCAGATGCTGACCGGCGCCCAGGTGGGCCTCGGCAGTACGCCCGATGAATTCAAGGCGGCGGTGCGCGGCCACGAAGGCAACTTCGCCCCCGACGGCCTGACCTACTACGCGGCGAATCTCGGCGCGGGCTACATCTACCCGATCGACATCACGAACCCGACCAAGCCGAAGCTGCTCGCCCAGCACTTCACGCCGTCCCCGACGTCCGGGCGCGTGCACGGGTTGAACATCAGCGACGACGGCAATCGCGCCTACGTCGCGATCCTCGGTCAGGGCCTGGCGAACCCAGGGCGGGTCGCTGGGTCGCCGCCGAACAACGGCTTGCAGATCCTGGACACCAGCGAGATCCAGGCGCGCAAGGCCAATCCGCAAATGAGGGTCCTCGGCCAGGTCACTTGGGACGACGGCGGCGGCGCGCAGCACGCGATCAACGTCAAGATCAAGGGCAAGCCCTATGTGATTCATGTTGACGAGGCAGGCTCGGGCGGCAACAACTCGGTGGGCTGGAACGCCGCCTGCGCCATGAACCTCCCGGCGTGGCAGTTCGCGCGCATCATCGATGTGTCGGACGAGACCAAGCCGACGGTGCTGTCCAAGCTGATCATGGAAGCGTACGACCCGAAAAACTGCGCGCAGGTCCTACCCGACCTGGCTGGTCTGGGGTCGTTCACGTACGGCGCGCACTATTGCAGCGTCGACAACCGCAAGGACGCGACGACGCTGGCATGCGGCTATTTCAATTCCGGCATCCGCGTGTTCGACATCCGTAACCCGGCGCGGCCGCGCGAAATCGCCTACTTCAATCCGGCGGGAACGACGACGATGAGCCCGGGCTCGAACCACATTCGCACCGGCGGCTGGGTTGCGGGTGGGCCCGACTGGTGCACCGCGCAGGTCCGGCTGGACGCCAAGAAGGGCACGCTGGAAACGATGTGCCAGGACAACGGCTACCTGGTCCTCAAGTTCACGAACGGCGTCTGGCCGTTCCGCAACAGCTCCACGCCGCCGGGCTTGGGGAACTGAGCGCCGGCTGAGCATTCGCTCCTGGCAAAAGACCCAGCCCGCGAGCTGGGTCTTTTTGCGTATGCTTCATGCTCATCGCGCTTGAACGGACTGGCAATGGCTGCGCTTGGCAACTTGGCAATCGGTGTGACGCTGCTCGGCGTCAGCAGCTTGGCCACGGCAGCGGAAATCTCGATCAAGGTGCGCGACTGCAAGGCCGGGGTCGAACTGATCGCGCGCGACGCGCCGCTGAGCCAGGTGCTGCGACGTCTGGCCAAGTCGCTGGCGTTTCAGCTCGACGTCGACGACACGATCGAAGGCCTCGTCACGCTGCGCGCCACTGCACCGGGGCCCGAACTGATCGCCCAGTTGCTCGCCGCGCAAGAGCGCGTCATGGTGTCGCACGCACGCGACCCGCGCTGCCCGGGAAAGTCGCGCGTCTCCAGAATCTGGCTGCTTGCGCAAGGCAAGCAAGTCGCCCGGCGCGACGTCCGAGAAGCAAGCCTCAAGCCCGCCGCGCTGGCAGCGCACGTCGCGACGCCCGAGCAATTGCGCGCCCAAGACGAGGCGACGCGGCGCCTGAAACAGGAATACGACGAGCACGTCCAGCGCCACGGCAAACCCCCAGACGGCGAAGAACAGGAAGAGGCTAAGCCCTAGTACTGCAACGCGGCCAAATCCGATTCAATTCAGCTTTGTGTTTCCCCAGGGGGCGGAGATGGCGCTGCGCGCGGCTGTGGGGTTGTTCGCCTGTCTGGCCGCGTTTCGCGTCGCGGGCGCAGAGGGCGACGTGCACTTTGGCTTGACCAAGTTTCTCGCCATGCAAGCGGGTTTCGAAGCCGGTCAGGCCGACGCGATTGGGCTGGGGAATCAGCGTGTCGAATCGGGCGACATGCAGTTCGTCGCGTTGCTCTTCGACTACGCGTGCTTGGGGCGCGACACCGAGCTTGCGCAAGAGGTGGCAGCGCGCAGTTTTCCAGCGGTTACGCAGGCGCCCGGCCCGGCGCAGCAACGCGCCGTCGTCGCCGGCAGCGAAGCGGCCTGGGCGCTGGCGCGCAAGCTCGACGCCGTGCCGTCGTCGCAGGCGGGATTTCGGCTTTACCAGTTGGGCGAGGCGCTGCACGCGCTGCAAGACTCGTATTCGCATGAAGGTGTTCCGGACACGCCGCAGACCGCCCCGCTGTTCAACTGCGACGCCGAAATGTCCTGGGCGCATCCGCGCACCCGCGGCGGGTGGAATTCGCACGCGGCCGATCTGACGCACCGCTGGCCGGCGCAGACCGTGGAGATGGCCAAGGCGACGTATGACGTGCTGCTGGGCTACCCGGCGATCGGTACGGCGCAGCGCAAACCTGCCGACTGGGCGAAGGTCAGGCCGCTGCTCGACGGGTTCGTCAAGGCCTCCAGCAAGGCCGCCAAACAGGCTTGGTTCGTCGCGCACGGAATCAGCGATACGTCATTCCTCGAGGGCATCAGCCTGAAAGACGGCGCAAAGCGCTTCGATCTCGAGTGGGACGGCCGGCGCTTGCCGCCCTTGCCCGAGTTCGAATCGAGACAGCATGAAACCGACGCAGGCCTGCTGGATTTCTTCAATCGATTCTTCGTGCAGTGGCTCAGCACCGATGACTTCGACGCGCTCGCCAAGGCGCAAGCCGCACCGGCAACGAAGTCGCGAAGCGCTGCAGCCGCCAACGCCGACAAGACCGAGCTCGCGGCGCGCCTGCGCCTGTGGCGCGTGCGCGACCACGGCGCGGTGGCCGACCTGGCGCATTCGCCCTCGCGCTTGAGCGCAAGCCAGTTGAGCGAGCTGGCGCGCCGCGCGCGCTCATCCGCCGCGCTGGCGCGTTACGCCCAACCCGTTGACGCGGTTTTTCCGCTCGTCACGAACAGCAAGGCCGCGTCTCCCTTGTTGCCCTTCATCGTGCGCAGCGCGCCTGCGTCGGCAGCGGGCAATGCGCGCGCGGTGGCGGTGGCCAAACTCAGGCACGCGCCTTACGACAGCGTCGGCGTCGTCGCCGAGAGCGCAGGTGGCCGCTGGCGCGTCATCGGCATCGTGGGGGCGGTCGACCACTGAGCGGGGCAGCCATGATCGGGGGGCGAATTTCTCGTGGCCTTCTGCCGGCCAGGTTCCTGGTGCTCGCTGCCCTGGGGCTGCTCGCCTGCGGCGAGCCCTTGCCGGTGCTTGCGCCGGTGCCCGTGCCCGACACGCAGCAGCACGAGCGCGCAGTACAACAAGCGCTCGCCACCGCGTTTGCCGACGTTGAACGCGCGCGTGCCGCGCCGCGCGGCCCGGTGCCGCTGGCGCAGGCTTACGGCGACCTCGCGATGACGTGCCACGCCCAGCAATTCATCGCGTGCGCGGAAGGTGCGTACCGCAATGCGCGCGAGCTCGCGCCTCGCGAGTTGCGCTGGCCCTACCTGCTTGCTCACCTGTACGCCGACGGCGCGCGCCTGCCGGACGCGCAAGCCGCGTTCGACGCCGCGCTCGCGCTCGACGGGAACGATGCGCCGACGCTGTTTTCGCTGGGCGAGCTGCTGCTCAAGCGGGGTGACTTTGAGCGCGCCCGGGTTCTCTTCGAGCAACTGAAAGATCGACCGGACGGCCGCGCTGCCGCACTTGCCGGGCTGGGGCGCGCGGCGATGGCGCGCCACGACGCGCGTGCCGCCATCGGGCACTTCGAAGAGGCGCTGCGCCTGTGGCCCTCGGCGACCCGGCTGCAGCACCCGCTGGCGATGGCGTATCGCGCGCTGGGCGATGAAACCCAAGCCGAGGCGGCGCTGCGCGCGTATTCGCCGCGCAGCGACGAGCCCGCGCCACCTGACCCCGCGGTAGACGCGATGGGCGCGAAAGTTGCCTCCTCACGCGGCTTGCTGCGGCGCGGCCAGCGCTACTCCAACGCGCAGCGCTTCGACCTGGCGCTGCCGGTGTATCAGGCCGCGGCGCACGCCAACCCGCTGGACGCTGAAGTGCTGGCGAACCTGGGCATTGCGCTGGCGAACCTGGCGCGCCTGGACGAAGCGAAAACCGCGCTGCGCGAATCCTTGCAGCGCGCCGACGCCGACGCCCACGTCCACTTTGCGCTGGCGACGGTGTACGACCGCCAAGGCCTTGACGACCTGGGAACCGCCGCGTACGAGGCGGCGTTGCGAATCGAACCCGCGCACGCCCAGGCTTTGCTGCACCTGGCGGACCTGCACATGCGCGCCGGGCGCTTTGACGCGGCCGCGCAGCGCTATCGCCAGGCGCTGCAGACGGCGCCATCGACGCGCGTGCGAATTTCCCTCGCGCTCGCAGCGCTGCGCCTGGGGCGCGATCGCGACGCGCGCGCCGAGCTCGAGCGCGGCGTTGCCGCGGAGCCCGATCACGCCGGCGCCGTCAACGCGCTGGCGCGGCTTCTGGCCACGTCGACCGATGCGGGTGTGCGCGACGGCCGGCGCGCCCTCACGCTGGCGCGGGCGCTGCGCGAACGCACGAACAGTGCCGAAGTGGGCCAAACTTTCGCGATGGCCTTGGCCGAGACGGGCGATTTCAACGGCGCGCTCGAAGTGCAGCAACAAGTCATCGCCGCGCTTGCGCGCGGCGGCGTGACGCTGCCGTTTTTGCAAGCGAATTTGGTGCGCTATGCACAACGGCAGCCGGCCCGAGCTGCGTGGCCCGCCGATGACCCGATCTTCAAGCCGCGCAGCCCGGCGCTTGCGCGCGGCTGAGCGCGCCATGACCCCAGGGCACATATCCCATGAAATCGAGTCCGCAGGCGGCCAGACGAAGCATGCGTTGCCCTACCGGGAAAGCACTCGTGGTCGCGCTTGCGGCGTGCGCCTATCCTGTGCCTGGGTCCGCAGGGCGGCGGTCCGCATCTTCCTGAATTTCATGAACCTGCTTGACTGCCGCTGGGCCTTGTTCCCCACAATGCTGGTGCTCCCCGGCGTTGCGGCGGCGCACTCGTTCGCGCCGCCTTACACCCTGCCCGTGCCGTTCTCGCTGTACGCGGGCGGCGCGGCGGCGGCGCTCGTGCTGTCGTTTCTCATCGTCGGCGTGTTTGTCGGTGTACCCGCGCTCGGGCGCGTCACCGCCGTCAGCGCCGGCTCGGCGGGTGTGCTGCCACGCGCAGGCTGGGGCTTGCGCGCCGCGCGTGCGCTGAGCCTGACCTTTCTGATTCTGTGCGTCGCCAGCGGCCTGCTCGGCACGCAGAACCCTTACGCCAACTTCAACATGACGTTCTTCTGGATCGTCTTCGTTCTTGGCGTTCCTTACGTCATCGCCGTCGTCGGCGACTTCTACGCGGCGGTGAATCCGTGGAAGGTGCTTGTGCAGGGCATCGAGTCGCTGCGCGGACGCGCCTTCGAGGGTCGGGTGCGTTACCCGCAGGCGCTCGGCTGCTATCCGGCCTTGCTGCTCTACATGGCCTTCATCTGGCTGGAACTGTTCGCGCGGCTGCAGCCGCGTGGGCTGGCGCTCGCGCTGCTCGCCTATACCGCGGTGAACGTCGCCGGCGCCTGGCTCATCGGCACGCGCGACTGGTTTCGTCACGGCGAATTTTTCGCTGTGTTCCTGCGCCTGATGGGCAAGATGTCGATCTGGGCCCGGCCGTGGGACCCGGAGTTGCGCGCTGAAGGACCCGGCGCGCCGCGCTGGCGCGCGCCGTTTCGCGGCTTGCTCGACGAGCGTGCCGACCACGTGAGTCTCGTGTTGTTCGTTCTCTTCATGCTCTCCTCGACCGCGTTCGACGGCCTGCACGCGACGCTTCCTTGGGTCAGCGTGTTCTGGAAGGGCATCTACCCGGGAATCGCGCCGCTGTTCAGCCCGGCGGAGGGCCAGCAGTACGCACTCTCGACGCAGCTCTACTACGTCTGGCAGTGGCTGTCGATGTTGATTTCGCCGCTCGCCTACCTGCTCGTGTTTGTTGCCTTTGTTGCGGTGGCGCGCTGGGTCGCGCGCTCGACACTGCGCGTTCACGAACTTGTGTTGCGCTTCGGCCTGTCGCTCGTTCCCATCGCTTTCGTCTACCACGTGACGCACTACTACACCTTGCTGCTCGCGCAGGGCGGGCAAATCGTGCGCCTCGTGTCGGACCCGCTGGGCCTGGGTTGGAACCTGTTCGGCACGGGAACCTGGGTGATCGAGCCCTTCGTCATCGACGTCGAAGCGATCTGGCACACCCAGGTCGCGCTGATTCTGCTCGGCCACATCGTCAGCGTCTACCTCGCGCACGTCGAGGCGCTGCAGACTTTTGCGACACCGCGCCGCGCGGCAGCGAGCCAACTGCCGATGCTCGTGCTGATGGTGCTGTTCACGACGCTGGGCTTGTGGATCCTGTCGTTGCCGCTGTCGCCTTCGAGCTGATCAAGATGCCCATCCAGCCCTTGAACCGGCGGCGCACGTTGGCCCTGCTTTGTGCCGCGGCCACGTTCGCGCAGCAGGTGAGGGCGGCCGATGCAGCCAAGCGAGTCAACTTCGTCGTCCAAGGCGGCAAGCTCGTCGAGGGGCCGAACCTCGTGAAGCTCGAGCGCAACGACGTGGTCGAGCTGACGATTGTTTCGGACCGCGCCGACGAACTGCACGTGCACGGCTACAACCTGCACGCGCACCTGCAACCCGGCAAGCCCGCGACGCTGAACTTCACCGCCAAGCGCACCGGGCGCTTCAGCTTCGAGCTGCACAAGTCCGGTCTCGAACTCGGCGTCTTCGAGATCTATCCGAAGGCGGCCAAGTGAACTGCACGTCGACACCCCGGCGAGTGCGCAGGCGTGGCGCCACGAGGCGAATGCAACTGCGCGCACGCCTGTGGCTCGCCGGTGCGGCCGCGGCGCTGCTCGCCGTGGGCACTGTGCACGCGCAGGTCCCCGCAGCACCTCGTGGCGCAGCGCCCGAGTCGGCGCTGCGCGTGGCCGCGCTTGGCTGCAAGCAAGGCATTCAAGTGACGAGCAAGGGCGCGACGCTGTCGCAAGTGCTGCGCCGCATGGCGCAGACGCTGCACTTCGAACACGAGTATTGGGCGCAAGACGATCCGGTGCTCGATCTGGACATGCGCAGCCAGCCCATCGAGGTGATGGCCTTGCTGTCCGCCCAGGCGAATCTCATCGTGCGCTACGCGCCCGACCGGCGTTGCGCAAAGCTCTGGCGCATCGCCTCGGTGTGGGTCTTGCCCGCGGGCGAGGTGCTCGTCGGCAACCGTCGCATCGAGCGCGCGCGCGCGCCGCTGCCCCCGACACCTGCGTACGGCAGTGGCGCGATCACCGACGACGGCAGCGCCGGCGTGCGCGACTACCTGCGCGCGCATGGCCTCATTCCGGCCGTGCCCGTCGCGCCCGCCGCTTCCGCGGCCGACGGTGGCTGAAGCGGAGCGCGACTGACCATGCGCACCCGCAAAACTCCCGCGTCTCTGGGTGGAGTGAGTTTTCACAATCCGGTGGCATTCTGGGTCGGCGCGATCGCCATCACCGCCGGCGTGATCGGCCATTTGCCGATGTATCTGATGGGCGCACCTCAAGGCTACCGCCTCGTGGGCATGCCGATGGACTTGCCGATGCTGCTCGGCATGTTCGCCATCGTGTTCGGCCTCGTGCTGAGCCTTTACGGTCTGTACCCGCGCGGTGCCGCTTTGCAGGCGCGCGCGCAGCAGCAAGTGCAGGTGCAGGCGCTGGACCAGGCGCGCCTGGGGCCGGCGCACATCGGCCTGCTGCTGACGATGTCGGTCGCGGTGACGATCGACATCATGAAGCCCACCGCGCTGGCCTTCGTCATGCCCGGAATGACGCTGGAGTACGGTCTGAAGTCGCCGCTCAATCCGGGCGGCAGCATTCCTGCGGCGTGGGTTGCGCTGTCGGGAATCGTCGGCACCGTGGCCGGGTCGTTCTTGTGGGGGTGGCTGGGCGACCGCATCGGACGCAGGGCGTCGATCCTGTACGCGGGGTTGGGCTTCATCGGCACGTCGATCTGCGGCGCGATGCCCGACTTCGGCTGGAACCTCGCGATGTGCTTTCTCATGGGCCTGGCGGTCGGCGGCATGCTGCCGATCTGCTACACGCTGCTCGCCGAGACGATGCCGGCACGGCACCGTGGCTGGCTCATGATTCTGGTGGGTGCGGACATCGCCGGCGCCTACATCATCACGAGCTGGCTCGCCGCGGAACTCGTTCCCACCTACAGCTGGCGCATCCTGTGGTTGATCGGCCTGCCCACCGGCGTCGTGTTCATTCTGCTGAACCGCTGGATTCCCGAGTCGCCGCGCTTTCTGGTTGCGCAGGGCAGGGACGTCGAGGCGCGCTCGGTGATGCAGCGTTGTGGTGCAAGCTGGGTCAGCGTCGATGCGCAGGCAGTGGCGGGTGTGCCAGCAGCGGCGGGCCGATGGCGCGAACTCGCCGGCCCCGGGCTGCTGAACTCTTCGCTGGTTGTCGGTTGTCTCGGCCTTGGATCGGGCCTCGTGCTGTTCGGCTTCAATTTGTGGATCCCCACCAATCTGCGCAAGATGGGCTTGCCCGAGGCCGACGCGATGCTGCGCAACGCGGCGCTGATCGGGTTGCCGCTGACTTTTGCACTCGCCTGGCTGTATGGGTTCTGGAGCACCCGCAAGACCATCATCTTGCTCACGGGGCTCACGGCGCTGTCCTTGTTCGGCTTCGCGCTCATGGGCGAATCGCTCGCGCAACACCGCACGCTGCTCTACACCCTGCTTGTCGTTCCGGTGTGGGGAATCAGCGGTGTCGTCGCGGTGCTGTCGGTCTACAGCAGCGAGGTCTATCCGACGCGCGTGCGCTCGCGCGGCACCGGTTTTGCGGCAGGGGCGAGCAAAGCCGGCGGCGTGGCCATCATTGCGCTTGTCGTCGCCGGAGTCGCGACGCCGTCGATCTCGACGGTAGCGATGATCGGCGCCGTGCCGATGGCACTCGCCGCGCTGCTGATGCTGAGCTTCGGTGTGGAGACGCGCAAACGCGGGCTCGAGGACATTGCAGCGCAGGTGGCCTTGCGCTCCGGATGACATGGCGTTCACGGGTTGCCTGCGCGGGCTCGGCCGCCAGCATTTCGCATGTTCAGTCGCAGCTGCGCTGCTGGGGCTGGCCGCCGGCTGCGATTCGGGGCGCGACAAATTGCCCGGTGTCGACACGGCGGAACATCGCGACGCGGTCACCGCGTTTCGCGTCGGCGTTGCCGCGTTCCAGGTCGGCGACGACGCACGCGCCGAGAAGAACCTCTCCGAGCTGACGCGCCTCGCACCAGGCGAGCCCGCAGGCTGGGCGAGCTGGGCGGCGCTGGCGCTGCGCCAAGGCAAGCTCGACGCCGCTGAAGCGCGCCTGTATCGCGCGATCCAGCTCGCCCCCAAACACGCCGAGTTGCGCTACCTGCGCGGCTTGCTGCGCATTCTGCAAGGCCGAGGCGCCGACGCGGTGGCGAGCTTCACGGAGGCGGCGGAGCGCGACCCCAATGACCCGCGCTTCGGCTACGCACTCGCGCAACAGGTCGAGCGCCAAGGTGGCGCCGACGCCGACCAGCGCGCACAGAGCATCACGCAGAAATTGCTTGCGCAGGCGCCCGGCAGCCTGGCGTTGCTCGTCGACGTGGCGCGCCTGGCGGCCAAGCGCGGCGACGCGCAGACGCTGCGGCCGATTGCCGAGCAACTCGCGCGCCTTGGATCGGCGTGGCCCAGCGAAGTGCAGGAGCAGGCCCAGTTGCTGCAGCAAGCCGCGTTAGGCGCCGACCTGCGCGCGGCGGCGATCCGCACGACGCGCCTGCGCAACGTGCTGCAGCGCGTTCCCGAGTACCGCGAGAGCCTGGACGCGATCAAACCTCCTGCGGTGGCTGAGACGCCGCCGTTCACGCGCCTGCTCGCGCTTGCCGATGCACCCGTGCGCGCGGCACCAGCGGACACCGGGCTGCGCTTTTCGGCGAAGCCTGTCGCAGCGATTCAAGGCACTCCCGCGTGGCTGGGCGCGATTCAGCTGGGCAGCGCGGGTGCGCCTGCAATCGCCGCTGCGGTGAAAGCCAAACTCACGGTCGGCGCGGGCGCTGTCGTCGAGTTTCCCGGCGACGCCGTCGCAGCAGGCCCTGACGCGGTTCTGCAAATCGACTTCACCTACGACTTCAAGACCGACCTCGTTCTCGCCGGGCCTGCGGGGGTGCGCTTGTATCGGCAGGACGACGCTGGAGGAAGCTTCAGCGACGCAACCGCGCGGTCCACGCTGCCCAAAGCCATCGCCAACGGCACGTACCGCGGTGCGTGGGCGGCAGACATTGAAGCCGACGGCGACCTCGATATCGTTCTCGGCACCGCGCGCGGCGCGCCCGTCGTCTTGCAGAACAACGGCGACGCGACGTTCGACGTGATCGCGCCGTTCAAGGGGGTGGACGGCGTGAGCCAGTTCCTCTGGGCCGACCTGGACGGCGACGGCACGCCCGAGGCGGTGATCGTCGACGGCGCAGGCAAGCTGCACGTCTTGACGAACCGGCGCCAGGGGCAGTTTCGCGAGCGCGCCGTTCCTCTAGACCTGGGTGCGGTGCGCGCGCTCGCCGTGCTCGACGCGGACCACGACGGCCGCTGGGAGTTGCTCGTCGCGCGTGCCGACGGTGCGCTGTCGCGGCTTGCCGACCGCGGCGAATCCAAACCCTGGGAGATTGCCGAAGTCGCGCGCGTGCCGCAGGCGCTGCGCGAAGGTGAAGTGCGCTTGCGCGTCGCCGACCTCGACAACAACGGCGCGGTCGACATCGTCTTGATGCGCGCGCGCGCCGAAGCGGCGCAGCCGGTGGGCGCGGCGCTCTGGCTCGCGCGCGGCGAGGCCGCCGGCTACGTCGAGCCGCTGCTCATCACCACGAGCGCAAGCGTCACCGACGTTGCCGACCTGGACGGCGACGGCAGGCTCGACCTGCTCGGCACCTCCGCACAAGGCGCCGCCGTGCAACTCATCAACAGCGGCAGCTTCGCTTACCACTGGCAGGTCGTTCGGCCGCGCGCGGCGCGAGCCTTCGGCGACCAGCGCATCAACCCGTTCGGCGTGGGCGGCGACGTCGAAGTGCGCGCCGGCAGCGTCGTGCAAAAGCGCCCGATCGCCGGGCCCGTGGTGCACTTCGGCCTGGGCAATCAAACCCGCACCGACATCATTCGCGTGCATTGGCCGCACGGCGTCGTGCAGGCCGAGTTCGACGCGCAGGCCGATCAGGCGGTCGCGACCGAACAGCGCCTGAAGGGCTCGTGCCCCTTTCTCTTCGCTTGGGACGGCACGCGCATGAATTTCGTGAAAGACGCCGTGCCGTGGGGCTCGGCGATTGGCCTGCGCATCAACACCATAGGCACGGCGAGCATCGCCGCGACCGAAGAGTGGTACCGCGTCGGCCGCGATCAGCTCGTCGCACGCGACGGTCACTACGACTTGCGCATCACCGCCGAGCTGTGGGAGGTGTACTACTACGACCAGTTTTCGCTGATGACGGTGGACCATCCCGAAGGCACCGAGGTTTTTGTCGACGAGCGCTTCGTGATTCCGCCCGTGAAACCGCAGGTCGTCGTCGTTGCGACGCCGCAGCCGCTGGCTTCCGCGGTCGACGACCGCGGGCAGGACGTGAGCGAGACGCTCGCCGCGCTCGACGGCAGATCCGTGGACAGCTTCGGCCGCGGCCAGTACCAGGGTGTGACGCGCGATCACTACGTCGAACTCGAGCTCGGCGACAAGGCGGCCGCGGCGGCGGGGCCGCTGTACCTGGTGGCGCACGGGTCGCTACGCCCCACCGACTCGTCGATTAACGTCGCGTTGAGCCAGGGCACACGCTGGCGCCCGCAAGGCATGAGCCTGGAAGTTCCCGATGCGCGCGGCGGCTGGCGGATCGCGCGCAAGGACCTCGGCTTTCCTGCCGGGCGCAAGAAGATCGTCTTGTTCGACCTGACAGATCTGTTCGCACCCGGGGTGCCCCGGCGCGCACGCATCCGCACGAACTTGGAAATCTATTGGGACAAGATCGAATGGGCAGTGGGCCGGCCGGACGTCACGATCGAGATGCAGGCTCTGGAGCCGAGTACGGCTGACCTGCACTACCGTGGCTACTCGGTGCTCAACACGCCGCCCGCGGGTGCTCCCGAGGTGCCCGATTACGACCTGCTCGCGGGAACGGCGCGGCGCTGGCGCGACCTGGTGGGCTACTACACGCGCTACGGCGACGTGAAAGAGCTCCTGCGCGACGCCGATGACCGCTACGTGATCGTCAACGCGGGAGACGAAATGAGCTTTCGTTTTCCCGCTCCGGCCGCGCCCGCGACGGGCTGGGTGCGCGACTTCGTCGTGAAAGGCGACGGTTGGATCAAGGACGGCGACTACAACTCAGGTTTCTCGCGCACCGTGCAGCCGCTGCCGCACCACGACGAGCGCGACTACACGACGCCGGTGGGCCGGCTCGAAGACGAGGTCGCGTGGCGCAAGAATCCGCAGGATTGGACCGACTACCACACGCGCTACATCACTGATCGTGCGGTGATCAACGCTCTGCAAGTCGAGCGGAGCCGACCATGATCGCGATGAACCGCGAGCGTTGGTGGCGCGCGGGCCTGGCGCTGATCTTCGTTGCGCTGTTGGCCGCGCCGCCGCTTTACAAGCGCTTCGCGTCGAGTGCCGTCCCGGATCACCCCGAAGGTGAGAGCGCTGCGCTGGAGCGCCACGGGTTTTACCTGAACGAAGTGTCGCGCGCCGCGGGAATTCACTTCACGCACCGCGCACCCGTGCTCGACGCGCGACTCGCGCACATCATGCCGCAGGTCGCGTCGATGGGCGCGTCGGTGACGGTCGTCGACATCGATCGCGACGGCTGGCCCGATCTTTACGTGACGAACAGCGCCGAAGGCAGCCGCAATGCGCTGTACCGCAATCTGGGCGACGGGAAGTTTCGCGACATCGCAGAGGAACTCGGCATCGCCGACGTCAACGCTGCGGGCACGGGCGTGTCGATGGCGGCGGTCTGGGGCGACTACGACAACGACGGCTTCGACGACCTGTTCCTCGTGAAGTGGGGGCGCCCCGAGCTCTATCACAACGACCACGGGCGGGGCTTCACGCGCGTCAGCGAGGCAGCGGGCTTGCCGAAGTGGATCAACGCGAACGCCGCACTATGGTTCGATTTCGACGGCGACGGTCTGCTCGACTTGTTTGTTGCGAGCTACTACCCGGACGACGTTGACCTGTGGCATTTGAAGTCGACGAAAGTCATGCCCGACAGCTTCGAGTACGCGACGAACGGCGGGCGCAAATACCTGTTCCACAACCTCGGCGGCGGGCGCTTCGAAGAGGTCGCGCTGCAAACAGGCCTCACAAGCAAACGCTGGACGCTGGCTGTGGCCGCTGCCGACTTGCGCGGCACCGGGCGGCAAGACCTGTTCGTCGCGAACGACTACGGCGTCTCGGAACTCTTTCTCAACGAGGGCAAGGCGTTCCGGGAAGCGGGCAAGGAGACGGGAATCGGCTTTGCGCCGAAGAGCGGAATGAACGCGTCGTTCGGCGACGTGCTGAACGAGGGCCGATTTGCGATCTACGTCTCCAACATTTCGGAAGACGGCATCCTCATCCAGGGCAACAACCTGTGGGTGCCGCGCGAGGGCGCGGCGAGTGCGCCGCTGCGTTACGAGAACCTTGCGCGCGAGTTCGGCGTCGAGCTCGGCGGCTGGAGCTTCGGCGCGCAGTTCGGCGACTTGAACAACGACGGCGCGCTCGATCTGTACCTCACCAACGGCTACATCTCGGCCGACAAGGAGCGCAGCTATTGGTATGACTTTTCCAAGGTCGCCGGCGGCAGCAGCGTGATCATCGGCGACGCGAAGAACTGGCCGGCGTTCGCCGGGCGCAGCCTGTCGGGGCATCAGGCGAAGCGCGTCTGGGTGAACGACGGCGCCGGCAAGTTCTTCGACGTCGCGCTGGGCGTCGGCGTGACCGACCGCCACGATGGCCGCGCCGTTGCGCTGGCCGATTTGTGGAACCGCGGCGTGCTCGACGTGATCGTCGCGAATCAGAACGGCCCGCTGCTGCTCTACAAGAACACGGTCGCGCCGGCGCGCGAGTGGGTCGAGTTCCAGCTCGAGGGCACGCGCAGCAACCGCAGCGCGCTCGGTGCGGGCGTCACGCTGTTCTGGAACGGCCAGCGCCAGCTGAAGACGGTGAGCGGCGGCAGCGGCTTTGCCGCGCAGAACGACAGGCGCTTGCACTTCGGCCTCGGCGCTGCGCCGCGCATCGAGAAAGTGGAGATAGCGTGGCCTTCCGGGCAACGGCAGTCCTTGCCCGCGCCGCAGGTGGGCAAGTTGCATCACGTGAAGGAGCCGGCGTGAGCAGCAGTGCCGCACCGCAAGTGACTCCACGCTGGCGGCTGCTCAGCATCGACAACCCATACTTGGTGCCGGCGTTCATCACGCTGATCCTGGTGTCGGCGCACCTGTCGTACGGTGTTCTCGAAAGCCTGGACAAGACCTTGCTCGCGATCGGCGTGAGCATCGGCCTGGAGCTGCTGCTCGGGCGCATCGTGCTCGGTCGCTGGATTCACCCGGCGAGCGCCTACATCTCCGGAATCAGCGTCGGCATTCTGCTGCGCACCCCCGCGTTCTGGCCGTTTGCGCTGTGCAGCGCGCTGTCCATCCTGTCCAAATACGTGCTCCGCTACAAGGGCAGGCACTTGTGGAACCCGTCGAACTTCGGCATCTCGGCGATGCTCGTCATCGCCGGTGAATCGGTGGGCAGCCTGAGCATCCAATGGGGCAACCACGTGTGGGCGATGCTCGTCATCTGGCTCCTGGGCGCATTCATCATCTACCGCCTGCGCCGCTTTCACATCACCGCGACCTATGTGCTCGCCTTCATCGTGTTCGCGCTGCTGCGCGCCTACGCCGGCGGCGGCGCATGGGAATCGGAGGTCGCGCCGATCACTGGGCCGATGTACCAGTTGTTCATCTTCTTCATGATCACGGATCCGAAGACGACGGTGCAGTCGCCGCGCTGGCAATGCATCGTCGTGCTTTGCGTCGCGGCGCTCGAGGCGGTGCTGCGCATCTTCCAGGTCGTCTACGCGCCTTACTTCGCGCTGTTCATCGTCGGTCCGCTCGCGCTGCTCATAGAAACCGAGATCCGCTCGCGCCGCGCCGCCGTGCCGCAGGGGGCGGTGAAGTGAGAGAGGTCCGCATCATTTCACTTCGAGGCTGCGGCGGCGCGCTGGCCCCTTTCGGCCCTTTGTTGCCGTTCGCAGCGAGGTTCCTGCCAAGGTTGCGACGCCAGGGCGGCGGCGGTGCCCCCGTGCTCCGGCCCACGCTCGCGGGGCGCCGTCCAGAAGGGCAAAGCGAAGCCGCGTCAACACGGGATTTACGGTGCGCCCGTTGGCAGACACCGCGAATGGGTCCTGCGCCCGGGGGCACCACCACCGCCCTGCTGTACACGACGGTGGCCTGCCACGCCTTCGCATGCTGCCCGGGCCACCTGCCCTTGCGCGACCCTTGCACGCAAATCGCGGCGAATGACTGCAAGGGGCCGCAGGCAGTCCTTCACGCCGCATCGGCGTGGGCCGTGCGCCGCGCAGCGGAGTCCCTGAAGTGAGCCCGATCGTGCCCATGTGGATGCGACTCGCCCTGTGCGCTGGTGTCGTCGTGCTTGCCGCGGCGTGCGACCGTTCTGCCCAGCCCGCGGCGCCGGCGGCCGCTTCGGCCGTGGCGGCTGCGTCGCGCGCTGCGCAGGCGGCGCCTCTGTTCATCGAGGTCGCGAAGGCGAGTGGCGTCAATTTCCGGCATGTGAACGGCATGACGGGCCAGTTTCAGTACGCCGAGATCATCGGCTCGGGCGTTGCCCTGTTCGACTACGACAACGACGGGCGCCTGGACCTTCTGGTGCTGCAGGGTCGCTTGCTTGCCGAGGCGGGCAATCCCGGGCCGTGCATCGCGCGCCTCTTTCACAACGACGGCGGCAGCGGCGCTTCGCTGCGCTTTTCCGACGTGACCGACAAGTCAGGCCTGTGCAGCCGCGGCTACGGCATGGGCGTGGCCGTGGGCGATGTCGACAACGACGGTTGTGTCGACGTCTTCATCACCCACTTCGGTTCCGCGAACCAGTTGTTCCGCAATCGTTGCAACGGCAAGTTCGAAGACATCACGAAGCCGGCCGGGGTCGTCGGCGACGGCCGCTGGGGCGCGAGCGCGAGTTTTTTCGACTTCGACCGCGACGGGCGCCTGGACCTGTTCGTCACGAACTATGTGCACTACACGCTCGCCGACAAGCGCAAGTGCTTTTCGAGTGCCGGCAACGCCGACTACTGCGCGCCCGCGGGCTACCGCAATGAGCCCGGCATGCTTTACCGCAACCTCGGCAATGCGCGCTTCGCCGACGTGTCGTTCAAATCAGGCATCACGCGCGCGTTCGGCGCAGGCCTGGGCGTGATGACGCTGGACTTGACGGGCGACGGCTGGCCCGACGTGTTTGTCGCGAACGACGGCAATCCGAACCAGCTCTGGATCAACCAGAAAGACGGGACCTTCAAGGACGAAGCGCTGTTGCGCGGCAGCGCGGTGAACGCCGAAGGCGCGCCCGAGGCAGGAATGGGGCTGGACATAGGCGACTTCGACAACAACGGCACCGAAGACGTGTTCATGACGCACCTCGCACGCGAGAAGAGCACGATGTTCGTGAACCGTGGCGAAGGCCAGTTCGAAGACCGCAGCGTCGAAGTCGGCGTCGCCGTGCCGAGCCTGCCGTACACGGGCTTCGGCACGGCGTTCATCGACTACGACAACGACGGCTGGCTCGACGTCGTCGCGGCGAACGGCGAGGTGCGCCTCATCGAGGAGTTGCGCGCCAAGGGCGATCCGTATCCGCTGCACCAGAAGAAGCAGCTCTTTCACAATCTGCAGAGCGGGCGCTTCGCCGAAAGCACGGCAGCGGGCGGGCCGGCGTTCGAATTGTCCGAAGTCGGGCGCGGCCTGGCGGCGGGCGACCTGGACAACGACGGCGCGATCGACTTCGTCGTCAGCAACAACAACGGGGCGCTGCGTATCTTCATGAACAGCGCCGGTGCCGCGTCGAACGCCTGGCTCGGCTTGCGCTTGCTCGCGGGCAAGCGCGACGCCTATGGCGCACGGATTGAGGTCAGGCGCAAGGGTGGCGTGACGTTGTGGCGGCGGGTTCGCGCCGACGGGAGTTATTTGTCTGCGAACGACCCGCGCATTCTTCTCGGCCTGGGTGCGCAGAGCGAGATCGAAGCGCTCATCGTGCACTGGCCCGACGGGCGGAGCGAAACGTTTGCTGCGCCGCCGCTACGCCAGTACAGCGTGCTCAGGCAGGGCGCGGGATCGGCGCGCAAGCCATGATGTTCACCTTGCGTGCACCCTTGTGGGCGGCGGGGCTGCTCCTTGTGGCGCTGCTCGCAGCGTGCGAGCGCCGGCCGGACCTGATGCCCGTTCCTGCGCCGAACGTCGCCGGATTCGAGAAGTCGGTGCAAGCGGCGTTAACCCAGGCGCAGCAGCAACTGGCCAAGGCGCAAAGCGGCCGCGCGAGCAACGCCGAGCTGGCGCAGGCCTTTGGCGACTTGGCGATGACCTACCACGCGCATCAACTCGCGCCCGCTTCGCAGGCCGCGTACCGCAACGCGCAGTTGCTCGCGCCGAAAGATCCGCGCTGGCCTTACTTGCTGGGGCACGCGCATCAGGACGCAGCGCAACCCGAACAGGCGATTCCCGCGTTCGAAGCCGCGCTGGCACTGAACCCGACGGACCGCGCGATGTTGCATTCTTTAGGCAAAGCGGCGCTGCAACGCGGCGAGCTCGACAAGGCGCAAGCGGCGTTCGAGAAATTGCTCGACGCGCGCGACAGCCGCGCCGCAGCGCTCGCCGGGCTGGGCATGATTGCACTGGCGCGCAACGACGCACGTGCCGCCGCAGGCCATCTCGAAGAAGCGTTGCAGCTTGCGCCGGGTGCCGCACGGCTGCGCCAGCCGCTCGCGAGCGCGTGGCGCGCCGCGGGCGAGCGCGACAAGGCCGAGGCGGCGCTGCGCGGTTTCTCGCCCGATGCACCCGACCCCGGCGTGCCTGACCCGCTGGCGCGCGCCCTTGCGGACAAGGCGGCGACGTCGCGCGCGCTCGTGCAGCGCGGCCAGCGCTACGGCAGCCAGGGCAAGTACGAACTCGCCGCGCAGGCCTTCGAAGCTGCGGCGCAGTCGCAACCGAATGACGCCGCGACGCTCGCGAACTGGGGAATCTCGCTGGCGAATCTGGCACGGCTCGAGCCTGCCGAACAGGCGCTGCGGCGCTCGCTCGCCATCGACGCGATCAATCCGGTCGCGCAATTCAGCCTCGCCGTCGTGATCGACCGCCAGGGGCGCGACGCCGACGCGCGCGCGCTGTACACGGCGATTCTCGAGCGCGACCCGCGGCATCAGCAGGCGCGGCTGTACCTTGCCGACGCAAGCTTGCGCAGCGGCGACGCCGAAACCGCGATCCGCGTCTACTCCGAAGCGCTGGCGCAGCAGGCTTCACCGCGTACGCGCCTGTCGCTCGCATTTGCGCAAATCAAGGTGGCGCGTTACGGCCAGGCCAAGGCGTTGCTCGAACAAGGCCTGGCCGTCGACCCGCGCGACATCGGCATGACCAACGCCCTCGTGCGCCTGCTCGCCGCTGCGCCCGATCCGACGGTTCGCGACGGTTCGCGCGCCCGCCAGCTCGGGCGCGAACTCTTCGCCGCGACGCAGAGCGCGGAGGTCGGCGAAAGTTATGCGATGGCGCTGGCGGAGACCGGCGAGTTCGAACTTGCGTTGACGCTGCAGCGCCAGGCGCTCGACGCATGGGAGAAGGCGCAACAACGCCCTCACGCGAAAGACCTGGCGCAGCGCAACCTGGCGCTTTACCGCGAGCACAAACCGGCGCGCGAGCCCTGGGCGCCACAAGACGTCGTGTTTCTGCCGCGCAGTCCGGCGGTGAACCGGGTGCCTCGCAAGGGCGGCGCGGCGCGTCGCGCTGGTTGAGTTCGGCGAGGGGGAATCGCACGCTGCCAGTTGCGCTTGTCCTAACATCCGACCCTCGGGACTCTGGAGCGAACCATGGCTGACTTGCCGCGAATCGAGTGCATCGCCAACGGGCCGCTGCGCGTGCACGGCCTGACCCGGTTGCGCAGTTCCAAGGGCGCAGAGCTGCCGACGCAACCCGTGACGGCGCTGTGCCGTTGCGGTGGCTCGTCGAACAAGCCGTTCTGCGACGGCACGCATCGCTCGAACGGATTCACGAGTGCCAAGGTCGAAGGGCGCGCGCCGGATCGCGTCGATACCTACGCCGGCAAACACATCACGCTTCACGACAACCGAAGCATCTGCGCGCACGCCGGGCGCTGCACCGACGGTCTGCCCAAGGCGTTTCGCCAGCACGAGGAGCCGTTTGTCGACCCGGACGGCGACGACGCCGCGAAAATCATCGCCATCGTCAACCAGTGCCCGTCCGGTGCGCTCAGCTACACGCTGCACGATGGGCCTGCTGCTGCTGCTGCCGCTCCGCAGCGGGCGCCGCTGATGGTGGTCACGCCGGGCCCGTACGCCGTGATGGGCCAGATCCAGATCGACCAGGCGCAAAACGCTGGCGCGTCGAGCGAGCGCTTCACGCTGTGTCGTTGCGGCGGCTCGAAGAACAAGCCGTTTTGCGACGGCACGCATTGGAGCATCGGCTTCAAGGACGAAAAGAATTAATGATGACGATGAATCTGAACCTGCCGCGCACCGGGTGCACAGTCGGGTTGGCGGCAACGCTCATGTTGGCCGGCTGCGGAGGCACGCTTTACGCGACGGTCGCATCGACCGACGGTGAGCCCGTCATGCTGCTCGGCCACGACCCGGTCGCCTACTTCACGCTGGGCAAGCCGCTGCGTGGCGACCCGAAGATCAAGGTCGTGCTGCCGCACCGCACCTACTTCTTCGCCAATGAAGAGCATCGCAAGTTGTTCAACGCCGACCCGGCGAAGTACGAGCCGCAGTACGGTGGCTTCTGTTCGAACGGCACGCCGTTCAAGATCAAACTTGGCAGCGACCCCACCGAATGGGAAATCCGCGACGGCCGCCTGTTCATCTTCGGCGACATCGTCGGCCACTCGTTCTGGAGCCTGGACCCGGCGTTCAACGTGACGCACGCGGACCAGGTGTGGGGCGAAATCAAGGACGTGCCCTGGCGCACCGCGACGCTCAAGGCGTGGCTCGGCAAAGTGCCCTGGTACCGCACGCACAAGAGCCTGGACGACGAGTGGAATGCGAAGCACCCGGGGAAGACCATCACTTACGACCCCGGCGGGCTGATTCCCAACCTGCTCACCAAATACCCGGGGTGGCGTGCGCGTGAAGGCTTCGGCCAACCCGCGCTGGGCCTGGTCGGCACCGACGCGTGCCCCCCTGCGTGCCCGGGAACCGTGCTGCTGGCCTATACGCCACCCTGGCCGCGCTGAAACCATGTTCAAGGTCGTGATGCGACGCGCCGGGCTGCTCTTCACGCTGGCTTTGCTGCAAAGCTGCGCGGTGTACAACACGACGTCGGACGGCGCCGACAGCGACTTGATGCTGCTCGGCCACGACCCGGTGTCCTACTTCTCCGAGGCCGCGCCGCGCATCGGCAAGCCCGAGTGGACGGCGCGCCACGGCCACGGCACGTACCGTTTTGTCTCGGCGCAAAGCCGCGAATCCTTTCTCGCTGCGCCGCAGCGCTTTGTTCCGCAGTACGGCGGGTTTTGTGCGAAGGGCGTGTCGTACGCGATCCGCGCCGGAGGCGACCCACGCGTTCATGAAATCCGGGACGGCCGGCTGTTCATCTTCGTCAATGGCTACGCTCGCGACTATTGGCGCACCGACCCCGCCGATTTCATCGCCAAGGCCGACGGCTACTGGACGACCGAGCTGCAAGACGCTCCAGTGAAGTGGACCAACCTGAAGCGCTTCGTCTTTCGTGCGCCGCACTACAAGAGCTACGCCGAAGAATTTGCCGATTACGAAAGACGCACCGGCAAACCCGCACCGGTGCGCCGGTGAAGTGCGGGCGCGGCGCGCCAGGCAAGGGCTTTCTTGTATGCTCCGGCGCGGGCCCCGCGCGAGGCGGCGGTCCGCGGAATTCACACCTCAAAAGGAGTTAGACAATGGGCAGTTCGAAACAGCGGCATGCAGTTGGGCCGGTACGCACCTTGGTGCTGGGCGTCGCCGTCGTCGTCGCCGGGTGCGCTGCGGCGCCCGGCGGTGGCGGTGCAGGCGCGACGGGACCCCTGAGCTTTTTTGTGACGAGTGCAGGACCTGGCAAGGGCGCTGACCTCGGCGGTCTGGCCGGTGCCGACCAGCACTGCCAGGCGCTTGCGGCCACCGCGGGTGCAGGCACCAAGACCTGGCGCGCTTACCTCAGCACGCAGGGCAAGGACGGCGCGGCAAGCGTCAACGCGCGCGACCGCATCGGCAAGGGGCCGTGGTTCAGCGCCAAAGGCGAACTCGTCGCGCGCGACGTCGATCAGCTCCACAGCGCCGCCGGCAACGTGACGAAGCAGACCGCGCTGAGCGAGAAGGGGCAGCCGATTTCGGGCCGCGGCGACACGCCGAACCGGCACGACATCCTCACCGGTTCGCGCGCCGACGGCACCGCGTTTGCGCCAGGCGATCCGGACATGACGTGCGGCAATTGGACGCGCAGCGGCGCTGAAGGCGTGGCCGTCGTCGGCCACCACGACCGCGCGGGCCCCACCGCGGATGCCTGGTCGACGTCCTGGAACTCGTCGCACCAGTCGCGCGGCGGCTGCAGCCAGACGGCGCTGAAGGGAACCGGCGGCGACGGGCTGCTCTATTGCTTCGCGGCGAACTGAAGCGGAGCGTCCACAGCAAGGCGGGCCGTGGGGCTCGCCTTGCGCTGGACCTTTCAACCTAGCGCAGGTTGCCGGTATGCCCCAGCGAATAACGCCCCGGCTGCGGCCACACCGTCAAGCCATGCGGCTCGCGGCCGGCCTTGATCTTGTCGACCGCGCCGCTCGTCGTGTCGATGCGGTACACGACGTCGTCGTAGCGGCCTGACAGCCACAGGTACTTGCCGTCGGCGCTGATGTTGCCCATGTCCGGGCTGCCGCCACCGGGAATCGGCCAGGTCTTCGTGACTTTGCCGGCGGCGAAGTCGATGATCGAGACGCTGCCCGGACCTGCCGGCTTGCCGCGGATCACATTGCTGCCGCGGTTCGCGACGTACAGCAGCTTGCCGTCGCGGCTCGGGTACAGGCCGTGCGCGCCCACGCCGGTGGCGATGAAGCCGATTTGCTGGAACGACTCGCCGTCGACGACGTGCACGCCGTCGGCCATCATGTCGGCGACATAGAAGAGCTTGCCGTCGGGCGACGCGCGCACGTCTTGCGGCATTCCGGGCGTCGTGCAGATCTCGGCGCCGAGCTGCGCCGGGTCGGGAACGAACTTGGGCTTTTTCCCCGGCTTGTCGATGATCGCCAGCGCGTCGGGTCGATTGAAGTATTGCGTGAGGCGAATCGTCGCGAGCACTTTGCGCTGCACCAGGTCGATTTTGGTGAGTGCGCCGCCGAACTCGCAAGTGAACAGGGCGTAGCGGCCGTCGATCGAAAAATCGGCGTGGTTGATGCCAGCGCACTTGGGTGTGGCGATGCTGTAGACAAGTTTCAGCGTGCGCGCGTCGCGAAAGTCCAGGCGCTTGTAGGCCTCGGCGACGACGATCGCGTATTTGCCGTCGGGCGACCAGTACATGTTGTACGGGTCGTCGACGGGGATGGACGCGCCCGGCTTGCCGGTCAGCGGGTCGATCGGCGTGAGGCTGCCGTCGGTGCGGCCTTCGGCGTTGTTCGCGACCCAAAGCGTCTTCAAGTCCCACGACGGCACCACGTGTTGCGGGTTGATTCCGACCTTGAAGGTGTCGATGATCTTGAGCGTCGCCGGGTCGATCACCGACACGGTGTTTGCCGTGTGGTTGGGCACGTAGATCCGTTCGAGCGCGCCTTGCACTGCCGGGCTCATGCGGTCGGCGGCGGTTTCGCTGTACAGGTTGGCGGGGTCGGGTACGCCAGGCATGCCGGGGACGGTGGCCACAGCCCCCGCGGGGCCCGCAGGTGCGGCGGCGGTCTGGGCGGCGACCCACCAGGCGGTGGCACCGAGGCCGGCAAACAGGCCGAGCCAGGCGGCGACTTGAATCTTCTTGCGCATGAGAGGCGAGGGGGGTGAAACAAGGCGCCAATTATCGACGCGCGGCAAAGGCGCGCGCCTGCCGAACTTGCGCAGTTGTTGCGGCATTGTTGAGGCGATGCAATTCAACGCCGCGCCAGCGCCTCGCGGATTGCCGCGACGCTGCGCGCAACAATGAGTTCGACGCCGAGCTTTCCGAGTGCGCTGCTCGCCGCGCGCGGGTCACCCGCGACGCCGCTGCTCGGCTCGTCGGCCAGCGCGAGCTGCGCGCTGCGCACGCCGGTGGCGTCGAGCGCGAGCAGCAACGAGGTGTCGGCGCCCGCCGCGTGCGTGCCGATCTGTGCGGGCGTCAGGCCGTGCTCACGCAGTGCCTGAAGGTAAGGGCCTTGTGTGGCGCGGTAATACTCGGCGATGAAATGCACGCGCACGCTCGCCGCCGCCCACTCGCGGTTCAGCTTGGTGGCCACGCCCTGGAGTTGCGTTTGGTAGTTGCCCGAATCGCCGAGCAGCACGATGTCCCGAAACCCGGCCTGGCGAAAACTTCGCGCTGCGCCTTCGAGAACGCCGCGAAACGCGTCGTCGGGGATGGAGATCGTCCCGGGGAAGCGCATGTGCCCGGTCGGCGGTTGAATTTGTCCCTCGGGAACGTAGGCGAGCACCGGCGCGACGAGCGTGTGGCCGAGTTCGCCGGCGATGCGTTCGCTGAGCAACTTGGCGCGCCGATTGTGTTTGCCCAGCACCATGTGCGGGCCGTTCTGCTCGGTGCCGCCCACCGGGACGATGATCGTCGTCGTGCCGCTGCGCAGCGCGTCGCGCAGCTCGGTCCAGGTGAAGTCTTCGAGGGAGACGCTCGTGGGCGCGGCGTGGGCGGCGCCGGGCAGCGAGGCGGCCACGATCAGCAGACAGGTCAGGAAGCGGTGCATCGCGTCAGGCTCGGAAACGCCGGCAGCGGCGATTCGCAAATGTAAGATGAACCCCCAGGAAGCACATGCGATGAAGATTGCCGTGATGGGTGCAGGCGCAGTGGGTTGCTACTACGGCGGCATGCTCGCGCGCGGCGCCAATGACGTGACCTTGATCGGGCGCGCGCTGCACGTCGAGGCGATCCAGCGCAGCGGACTCAAGCTCGAGGCGATGACCTTCCAAGCGAACGTCCCGCTTCGCGCCAGCACGCAGGCGAGCGCGGCGCGCGCTGCCAAGCTCGTGCTGGTTTGCGTCAAGTCCACCGACACGCGCGACGCTGCCGCAGCGCTCGCCCCGCATCTGGACTCCGACGCGCTCGTGCTGAGCTTGCAAAACGGCGTCGACAACGCCGAAGTGCTGCAAGCCGCTCTCGCGCAAACGGTCGTGCCGGCGGTCGTCTACGTCGCGACGGAAATGGCCGGCCCCGGCCACGTCAAGCACCACGGCCGGGGCGAACTCGTGCTCGGCCCGGCGGCGCAGCGTGACGACGTGCTGCAAGCCTTCGCCCAGAGCAGCGTGCCGGTGCAGATCTCCGACAACGTCGCCGGAGCGCTGTGGGGCAAGCTGATCGTCAACTGCGCGTACAACGCCTTGTCGGCGATTGCGCAAATGCCCTATGGCCCACTCGTGCAGGGGCAGGAAGTGCCCGCCGTGATGGACGACGCGGTGCAAGAGTGTCTGGCGGTGGCGCGTGCGCTCGGTGTCGTGCTGCCGCAGGGCATCGAGGCGTCGGTGCGCGCCATCGCGCACTCGATGGCGAGCCAGTCCTCATCGACCGCGCAAGACCTCGCGCGCGGCCGACGCACCGAGATCGACCACCTCAACGGCTACGTCGTGCGCATGGGCCAGCAGCACGGTGTGGCCACGCCGGTGAACCGCACCTTGCTGAGCCTGGTGAAGCTGCTCGAGCGGCGCGCCGCTTGAGCGCCCATTGCGCATTCCTTCGCGCAGCCTTAATCTTGCGCTTCAAACCCGCTGGAATCGACGATCCACAACCCTCACCCAAGGAGCACGACATGAAGTTGACAGGCCGAGTCATCCTGACGCTGGTGTTCGCAGGTGGCCTCGCCGCTTGTGCGAGCAAGCCGGCGAGCACCGACACGTCTTCCGCGGCCGCCAAGCCCGCCGCTGCGCCGGCGGCCGCCAAGCCGGCCGCCGCGCCCGACCCGAGCATGCGCACCGTCAAATCGCGCGACGGCAAGTTCGACGGCGAATTGGTGGGCTATGCCGCAGTCAACAGCAAGTTCGCGAAATTGCAGATCGGCATGGAGCTCAATGAAGTGACCAAGATGATCGGCGGCGGTGACTCCCAGTACCGGCACGAAACCGGCAAACGCTGGATCCCGTTCTACTTCGGCAATGACGTGCAGCGCATCGTCGTGACCTACAACAACGAAGGGTGTCTCGCGTTCACCGGGGGCAATCAATTCGGCGCCGGCGGCAACGAGCTGATCCGCATCACCGCCGACCCGACCCTGGCGAAGTGCAAGGAGTGACCCCCGCGGCGGACTGCGGCGCCATAGCGGCTGAGCGTTCGACATGCCGGGCCTTGCGCTGCAGCGCTTGCTCGACGCGAGTCTGGCGTATCCGCCGGAGTACGCCAATCAACTGAGCAGCCATTTGCCGATGGCGCTCGCCGCCCTCGACGGTCTGGGGGCGGGCGAGGCGAGGCTCAGCGAGTTTTATGTCGGCTACGTGCGCCGCTTCAATACGCTGGCGCCCGCCGCGCAAGCGCCTGCGCCCGATTGGCTGGCGCTGCGCGGCCGCATCGATGGGTACGCCGCGCATTGGGCGAGGTTTGCCGCGATGCTGGCGCGCAACGGCCGCGACACCGTATTGCGCGATGCCCTGCCGCAGTTGCTGAGCGGCGTCGGCGCAGCAGCGTTTCACGGCTTGATTCGCACCGCGCACGCGGTCGAATCCGAGCACATCGGTGAGCTCGCCGCGGCGCTGGCCTACTGGGCGGCACGCTGGATGCCGCTCGCACCGCCGGACACGGCGCAGCCCGACATCGACAAGGTTGAAGACTGGCTCGATGCACTCGACGCCCGCATGCGCCAGGACGCTCCGGCCTGGCGCTCGCCAGCCGCCTTGATTGCCGGGCGCATGCACGACGCGACCGGCACCACCGCGTACCGTGGCGTCGCTGCGCGCCTGCGTTGCCCCGGCCGCGACCCCGGCGCGCTGCTGCACGAACTCGCGCTTTGCGCCGCGGCGCGGTATGCCGCAACGCGCAATTTCACGGTGTTGCATATGGCCACCGCGGCGCGCGCGGCGCGTGTGCTCGCGCCGTGGTTGCCGGCCGATCCCGCCGCGCTTGCGCCGCTCTGGCACGCGGTGGCGGCAGCGAGCATCGCATCGGGTGTCGCGACGGCGGCACGCTCGGATGTGCCTGCCGACCCTCACCTCGATTGGCGCCAAGTGCGCGCCAGGGGACTTGCCAGCGACGACGACCACGTCATCAAGCTCGTTCACGCGATGACCGTGCAAGACGCGTTCGCGCCGCACCCGGTGTGGTTGCGCGCAGCGGCGCGAGCGGTGGCCGGCTGAGGGGTTTCTGGCGCTTGCCATGCAACGCTTTCCCTAGGCCGAAGCGCGTCCGTGCCCGCTCACAATGGCGGGCAACCAAGGAAGCCAGATCATGACTCCAGTCGCCCCCAGCTCACTCGTCGCCGCGATCGACGCCGCAGCAAAATCCGTCGAAGCCCAGGTCATCGCCTGGCGGCGCGACATTCACGAGCACCCGGAGCTGGGCAATCGTGAATTTCGTACCGGCAAGCTCGTCGCCGAGCACCTGCGCAGCCTGGGGCTTGACGAAGTGCGCACCGGCGTCGCGCACACCGGCGTCGTGGGGCTGCTCAAGGGCGCGCTGCCCGGGCCCGTGGTGGCGCTGCGTGCCGACATGGACGCGCTGCCGGTGGCCGAAGAAGTGGACCTGCCGTTTGCGTCCAAGGTGCGCGCGATGTGGAACGGCGAAGACGTCGGCGTCATGCACGCCTGCGGCCACGACACGCACACGGCGATCCTGATGGGCGTGGCCACTGTGCTCGCTGCGCAGCGCGCCAAGTTGCGCGGTTCCGTCAAGTTCCTCTTTCAGCCCGCCGAAGAAATGCCGCCCGAAGGCGAGGAGGGCGGGGCGAAGCTGATGGTCGAGCAGGGCGCGATGGAGAACCCACGACCGCACGCGGTGTTCGGCCTGCATGTGACGTCGATGCTGCAAGTGAACACGATAGGTTACCGGCCCGGGCCGACGCTGGCGAGTGCCGACAGCCTGAGGATCACCGTGGACGGGCGCCAGACGCACGGCGCCATGCCTTGGCGCGGTGTCGACCCGATCGTCACCGCAGCGCAAGTCGTGCTCGGCCTGCAGACCGTCGTGAGCCGCCAGATCGACCTCACGCACGAGCCCGCGGTCGTGACGATAGGCAGCATCAAAGGCGGCGTGCGCGAGAACATCATTCCCGATTCGGTGGAGATGAAGGGCACGATCCGCACCTTCGACGAAGCCATGCGCGACGACATTCACGAGCGCGTCACGACCCTCGCCGAGGCCATCAGCCGCGGCTCGCGCGCCGGCTGCAAGGTGTGCATCACGAAGCGCTACCCGGTGACGGTGAACGACCCCGCGCTCACCGCGGCGATGCTGCCCACGCTGCAGCGCGTCGCCGGCGCCGAGCAGGTGCTGCTCGCGCCCAAGGTCATGGGCTCGGAAGATTTTTCATTCTTCCAGCGCGTTTCGCCGGGCTTGTTCATCTTTCTCGGCGGCGTTCCTCTGGGTACGGACCCGCGCAGCGCCGCGCCGAACCACTCGCCGCGCTTCTTTGTCGACGAAGCCTGCCTGCTGCTCGGCGTGCGCGCGTTGGCGAACCTGGCGTGTGACTATCTGGAGAGTGGCGCGGGCAGGTAGGCCGGACCCGTGCGTCCGGGGCCCGGGGCGGTGCCTCAGGAATCGCCGAGCAGCACCGCCTCATACGCATGCACCGCCGGCAGCCCGCCGGTGTGCATGAACAGCACTTTTTGATCGGCCTTCAGTGCGCTGGCGCGCGCCATGCCAATGAGGCCCGCCATCACCTTGCCCGTGTACACGGGGTCCAACAGAATCGCCTCGGTGCGCGCGAGCATCTGCACGGCTTCCACCATGCCGGCGTTGGGCAGCGAATACTTGGGCTGCCAGAAGCCGCCCACGCTCACGACGGTTTCGCGCCGCACTTTCATGTTCAGGCCGAGCAAATCGGCGACGGCCTGCGCTTCCTGGTGCACGAGCGGTTCCTGGTCCGCCGGGTCGCGGCTCACGCCAATGCCGGTGATGGGAACGTCGATGTGATTCCCCAGAAACCCGGCGAGCAGGCCGCCGTGCGTGCCTGAGCTTCCCGAGCCGACGATCACGCAGTCAAAGCGCAGGCCCTGCTCGAACCACTGCTGCTGCATTTCCTGCGCGCACGCCACGTAGCCCAGGCCGCCGATCGCGTTCGAGCCGCCGCCGGGAATGATGTAGCCCTTGCGGCCTTCGCGCGCGAGGGCGTCGGCAACCTTTTGCATCTCCGCGCCCATCGCCGTTCCGGCGGGGACGACGGTGATCGCTTCCACGCCCATCAGGCGGAACATGAAGTGGTTGCCCGTGCCGCGCGGGTTGTAGCTGTTGGGAATGCGCTCTTCAATCACGAAGCGGCACTTCAGCCCTTCTTTTACGGCGGCGGCAAGCGTGATGCGGCAATGGTTGGATTGCGGCGCGCCGCAGGTGATGAGCGTGTCGGCGCCTTGCGCGAGCGCTTCGGCGACGAGGAACTCGAGCTTGCGCGTCTTGTTGCCGCCGGGGAACAGGCCCAGCAGGTCGTCGCGCTTGACCCACACTTCGGGTCCGCGCCCGCCGGGGCAACTCGCGGCCAGCGCCGCTGAAAAGTGCGGCAGCGGTTCGATGGGCGTGGCGCCTTGCGTGTAGCGGCGGCGGGCGAAGCGGGAGAGGTCCATGTCGTGTTCCGTTGAGCGGCAAGGGGTTGGAAGAGGGCGAGGCCAGTGTGACGCCCGGCACGCATTGTCATTCAGCGCGTCGCTTGGCGCTTCCCGGGGTGTGCGCCCTACACTGGCGGCGATCATGCGATTCGTCAGAATTGTCGCGGCGCTTGCGATTACGGCACCCGGTGCGGCTACCGCTCAGGGCGCGGTGGTCGTCACCGGCGAGGTGCGCGCCGAGCTCGTCGCCTACGCGCCGCGCGGCCTGATCCCGGGCGAACCGGCGTGGCTCGGGCTGGCCCTGACGCACCAGCCGCATTGGCACAGTTACTGGAAGAACCCCGGCGACTCGGGCATGGCGACCACACTCACGTGGACGCTTCCCCAAGGCGTGAGCGCAGGCGCGATCGAATGGCCGACACCGCAGCGCCTGCCGGTGGGCCCGCTCGTCAACTACGGCTTCGAGGGCGCCGTGCTGCTGCCCGTGGCGCTGACGCTTCCCGCAGACCTTGGCCCCGGCGCGCTTGACGTGAAGTTGCACGCGCAGTGGCTGGTGTGCAAGGACGTGTGCATTCCGCAGTCCGGCGACTTTGCGCTGCGCGTGGCGCTTGCGCCCTCCATTCAGCACGCAGCTGCCTTTGTGCGGGCGCGCGCAGCGCTGCCGCAGCCCGTGGTCGGCGCGAGCGTGCGCGCACGCGTCGAGGGGTCGGACTTGAGCGTCGCCATCTCCGGCTTGCCGCAGCCCTGGCGCGGCAAGGCGACGCAGTTCTTCGCCGAAGACGGCGGTGTCATCGAGCACGCCGCGCCCGTTTCCCAGCAGTGGCAGGGCGAAGTCCTGACACTGCGGGTACCGCTTTCCGCGCAGCGCAGCGAAAGCCCGCAGACGATGCGCGCGGTGCTCGTCGCCGCGGGTCAGCCCGCCGGGGCTGCGCTGAGTTTTGCGGTTGAGGGCGGCTGGCCGGCGCCTGGCGGCGCGCCGGCGCAAGTGCAAACCTCGGAGGGGGCGACGACGTCGCACGGTGCCAGCTGGCCAGGGCTCGCCGCGGTGGCGGCTGGGCTCGCGCTCGGCGGATACTGGGCGCTGCGGCGCCGGCGCCGGGAGCTGCGCCGCTGATGAAGAAGCGCTTGCCCAACCCCGCGCCGAACGGGTACCCTTGGCGCGTCCCGCAAGGACGACAGCGCATTGCGCAATGGCCTCAACGTTGAAGGAGCTCGACATGAACGCTTGGCTGAAACTTACTTTCCTCGGCGTCGCCTTGCTCGCCGCCGGCAGCGCTGCGGCGCAGGCCTCGATCGGCCAGCCCGCGCCGGCGTTCGCCCTGACCGATACGCAAGGCCGCGCCGTGAAACTTGGCGACTTCAAGGGCAAGCTGGTCGTGCTGGAGTGGGTCAACCCGGGCTGCCCGTATGTGCAGAAGCACTACAACAGCGGCAACCTGCCGGCCACGCAAAAGGCCGCACGCGCCAAAGACGTCGTCTGGCTCTCGATCAACTCCACTGCCACCGACCACCATGACTACCGCAAGCCCGACGACTTGTCCGCCTGGCTCAAGTCGAAGGATTCAGCGATGACGGCAACGCTGATGGACGTGGACGGCAAGGTCGGCCGCGCCTACGGTGCGCGCACCACGCCGCACATGTACGTGATCGATGCGCAAGGCAAGCTCGTCTACGCGGGCGCGATCGACAGCATTCCGAGCGCGAACACCGCCGACATCAAAACTGCGACGAACTACGTGAACCAGGCGCTCGGCGAGGCACTCGCCGGCAAAGCCGTGAGCAAGCCGACGTCGCAGGCCTACGGCTGTTCGATCAAGTATGCGAATGCGGGTTGAATCGGCCGAGCGCAACAAGCATCATCGATGAACCGCGAACAAAACGAACTCATCACGCGCATCGGCCCGGGAACGCCTTGCGGCGCGCTGCAGCGCCAGTATTGGCAACCCGCCGCACTCGTCGATGAATTCGACGAACGCCTCGTGCCGGCGATGGCGCATCGCCCCGTCAAGGCGGTGCGCCTGCTCGGCCAAGACTTCGTGCTGTTTCGCGACGGCGCAGGCCGCTGGGGAATGCTGGACCGCGACTGCCCGCACCGCGGCGCCGACCTGGCGTTCGCGCGCCACGAGCCCGAGGGAATTCGCTGCCCGTTCCACGGCTGGAAGTTTGCGGTCGACGGGCAGTGCCTGGAAACCCCCGCCGAAGGCGCCGGCTCGACGCTTTGCCAGCGCGTGCGCCAGCGCAGCTACCCCGTGATGGAGCAATCGGGCGTTCTCTTCGCGTGGCTCGGTGAGTCCGGCAGCGCGCCACCGGCCTTGCCGAATTTCGATTGTTTCGCCGCGCCCTCGAGCCACAGCTTCGCGTTCAAGGGATTGTGGAACTGCAATTGGCTGCAGGCCTTCGAGGTGGGAATCGACCCGGCGCACCCGTCGTTCCTGCACCGCTACCTGCAAGACGAATCGCTCGACGCTGCGTATGGCCGCCAGTTCCGCGCCGCCAGTGTGGGCGACGTGGCAGGCGAGCGCTGGCCGATGACGCGCGTGATGCGCGAGTTTTGCTCGCCCGAGATCCGCCACGAGCAAGTTGCCGAGGGCTTGACGCGGCTGACGACGCTGCGCGTCATGTCGGACGCGCTGACGCATGTGCGCATCACGCACGCGGCGTTCCCCGCGACCTTCGTGATCCCGCTGTCGGAGAGCATCACGATCACCCAACTCCACGTTCCCGTGGACGACACGCACACCTACTGGTATTCGTTCTTCACGAGTTTCGACGCGCCGCTGGACAAGGCCGAGATGCGCCGTCAACGCCTGCAAGGCGTGAGCCTGCCCGACTACCTGCCGCTGAATGGCGCGCACAACCAGTGGGGTTTCGACCCCGAAGAACAGCGCACGCGCACCTTCCTCGGCATGGGCGAGAACGACATCAACCTGCACGACCAATGGGCGGTGGAAAGCATGGGCGCGATCGCGGACCGCACGCGCGAGCACTTGGGCACGAGCGACAAGGTCATCATGAGCAACCGCCGCATGCTGCTGCAGGCGATCGAGACGGTGCGCGCAGGCGGGCGCCCGCCGATGGCGCTGACGCGCGACGCTGCGGCGCAACTCATTGGACCCGACACGATCGATTGCATCGCGCCGGCGCAAGATTGGCAGGCGTATTGGGTCACTGCCGCGGCGGCCAAGCGCGCCGGCGCACCCTGGTTGCGCGGCGCAGCGCCCACGCCCACGCCGGCGCCGGCGCCGCGCTCCGAGGCCGACGCGTGACGCACTTCGCGCGCGCCTGCGGCGTGCACGACGCGCCGCGCGCCGCGGCGTGCGAAACGGCGGTGCGCAAACTGCGCGAGTCAGGCGTGCAGCAGGTGCGCATCGGCTGGTGCGACATGCACGGCGTGCTGCGCGGCAAGACGCTCATGCCGGCGGCTGCGGCACACGCCCTGATGGACGGCGTGGGCATGGTCAGCACGATCCTGCTCAAGGACACTTCCGACCGCACGGCGTACAAGGTGTTCGAGCCCGGCGCGCTGGATGAGCTTCCCGGCTTTGGCCAGGCGAACAACCTGATGCTCTTGCCCGACCCGGCGAGCCTCGTCATCTTGCCGTGGGCGAACGGCACGGCGTGGATGCGCGGCGACGCGTGGTTTGGCGACGCGACGCCGGTGAGCGTCGACCCACGTCGCGCCTTGCAGGGCGCGCTGGCCAGCCTCGCTGAAGCGGGTTACGGCCTGCGTTGCGGCCTCGAGGTCGAGTTCCACGTCTACCGCATCGAGCGCGAAGCGAACGACCCGCAGCGCGCCGATTGGCCGGGCGAGCCACCCGAGGTGAGCCTGCTGCACCCGGGCTACAACCTGCTCACCGAAAGCCACGCCGACATGGCCGAGCCGGCGCTGCGCATCGTGCAGAACACCGCCTTGGGCCTGGGCTTGCCGCTGCGCTCGCTCGAAATCGAACTTGGCCCGAGCCAGGTGGAGGCGGTGTTCGACCCGACCGACGCGCTCACTGCAGCGGACCAGATGGTGCTGTTCAGGAACGGCGTGCGCCAGGCGCTGCGCCGCGCCGGTTACTACGCATCGTTCGTCTGTCGCCCGCCGTTTCGCAACGTCATGGCCAACGGCTGGCATTTGCACCAGTCGTTGGTGACGCTCGCCGACGCGAGCAATGCGTTCATGCGCGACGCATCCGCGCCAGGCACGACGCAGGTCGACGCGTTGCACACTTTGTCGGCAACGGGTTCGCATTGGCTCGCGGGGCTTCTTGCGCACGCGCGCGGCGCGGCAATCTTCGGCACGCCCACGATCAACGGTTTTGGCCGCTTCCAACCCCACGCGATGGCGCCGCAGTCGGTGCTCTGGGGGCGCGACAACCGCGGCGCGATGCTGCGCGTCCTGGGTGGCAGCGGCGACGCCGGGACGCGAATCGAAAACCGCGTCGGCGAGCCCATGGCGAATCCCTACCTCTACATCGCCTCGCAAGTTCACTGTGGCCTGAGCGGTTTGCGCCAGCAGCTGAACCCCGGCCCGGCCAGCGAAACGCCGTATGCGCAGGGCACGCGCCTGCCCACGAGCCTGGGCGAGGCACTCGACGCGATGGCCGGCGACGCCGTGCTGCGCCAGGCCTTCGGTGCGCCCCTGACGGGTTTGTATGTGCGAGTCAAACGCAGCGAGCTCGAGCGCTTTGACGCCGCAGAAAACAAGGACGAGTGGCAACGCCGCGAATACTTCAGCCGCTTTTGACGCACTGCCCGAGCGACAATCGCGCTCGCCCTGGCGAACAAAGCAACGTCATCCCGGCGTTCGCCGGGATGACAAGAAGGACGAGGAGACTGCATGAGACTGCTGGAGTCGCTGGCGAAGCTTTGCGCCGTTGTCGCTGGCGTGTTGCTCACGACGATCACGCTCATGACGTGCGTCAGCGTGATCGGGCGCAATACGACCGGCTGGACCTTGGTGGGCGACTTCGAGCTCACCGGCTCGGCGGCAGGTGCCGCGATCGCGCTGTTCCTGCCGTGGTGCCAGCTCCAGCGCGGCAACATCATCGTCGACTTCTTTACGGTTCGCGCCAGCGCGGTCATCCAATCCCGGCTCGACCGGCTCGGCGCATTCCTGCTCGGCTGCGTCATGGCGCTGATGTGCTGGCGCACTGTGATCGGTGGGCTCAGCGCGTGGAGCAGCCATTCGGGGTCGATGATGCTCGGCTTTCCGGAGTGGATCGTCTACACATTGATGGTGCCGCCGCTTGCGCTGTGCGCGGCGATCGGCTTGAATCAGGCGCTGCGCGGTTTCGGCGACGAGGCGCGCGCATGACGCCCGTCACCTTGGCGCTGCTGATCTTCGGCGTGATGCTCGTGCTGATGGCGCTGCGCACGCCCATCGCGGTGGCGATGTTCATCGCCGGCTCGGTGGGCTATTTACTGCAGGGCGGCTGGCACCCGTATTCGAGTTTTCTCAACAGTCAGGCATTCGCGCGTTTCGCGAGCTACGACTTGAGCGTGATCCCGCTGTTCATCCTGATGGGCAACTTCGCCTCGCAGGGCGGCATCTCGAAGGCGCTGTTCGCGTTTGCCGCCGTCGTGATGGGGCGCTTCCGCGGCGGCCTGGCGATGGCCGCGGTGCTCGCCTGCGCGGCGTTCGGCGCGATTTGCGGCTCGTCGGTTGCGACCGCCGCGACGATCACGTCGGTCGCGCTGCCCGAAATGCGCAAGCACGGCTATTCGGGGCGCCTGGCGACGGGAACGCTCGCCGCGGGAGGCACGCTCGGCATCCTGATTCCGCCCTCAGTCCCGCTCGTCATCTACGCGATCCTCGCCGAGCAGAACATCGCCAAGCTTTTTGCCGCGGCGATGGTGCCCGGTGTGATCGCGATGCTCGGCTACATGATTGCGATCGCGATCTACGTGCGCCTGGTGCCGGGCCACGCGCCCGAACACGACGAGGCGCCGCGCATCACGCTGAAAGCGCTGACGGGAATCGTGCCCATCGCCGTCATCTTCCTCGTCGTCTTCATCGGCATCTACAGCGGCAAGTTCACGCCCACCGAAGGCGCTGCGGTCGGCGCTGCGTCGACCTTTTTCGCCGCGCTGCTGCGCCGCGAAATCACCTGGAAGGGCTTCAAGCTCTGCTTCTACGCGACGGCGCAAGCCTCCGCCATGATCTTCATGATTTTTCTGGGTGCCGACATCATGAACGCCGCGCTCGCGCTGACCCAGGTGCCTGCACAACTCGCCAGGGAAGTGCTGTCGTGGGGCATGGCGCCGGTGGCCATCGTCGCCGCGATCATGTTGCTCTACGTCGTGCTCGGCTCGGTGATGGACGAGCTGTCGATGATCCTGCTCACCGTGCCAATCTTCTTCCCGATGGTCATCGGCCTGGACTTCGGCATGCCCAAGGAAAGTGTCGCGATCTGGTTCGGCATCATGGTGCTGATGACGGTGGGTTTCGGCATGCTCGCGCCACCGGTAGGGCTGAACGTCTACGTCGTGAATTCGATGGCTAAAGACGTGCCCATCGCCGAGAGTTACCGCGGCGTGCTGCCGTTTCTCGTGAGCGATACGCTGCGCACGCTGCTGCTGCTGTTCTTTCCGGCAATTTCGTTGTGGTTGGTGAGGTACGTCGGTTAAAGGGGCCAGGCTCGCTTTTTCGCCGAAAAGGGCCAGGCTCGCTTTTCCAGCCGCAGGCGCGTAGCATGTCTTCATGCCTCGCCGCCCGCGCATTCAGCTCGATGGGGTGCCGCTGCACGTCGTGCAGCGCGGCCACAACCGCGAGCCTTGCTTCTTCGGCGAGAAGGACTATCAGGCTTACCTGCATTGGCTGGGCGAGGCGCTGGCGGCCAATCAGTGCGCGTTGCACGCCTATGTGTTGATGACCAACCACGTGCACCTGCTGCTCACGCCCACCAAAGCCGAGCGGGTGCCGCATCTGGTCATCGCTCTGGGCCGGCACTACGTGCAGTACATCAACCGGACCTACAAGCGCACCGGCACCTTGTGGGACAGCCGCTACAAGTCCTCGCTGGTTCACGCCGACGCCTATCTGTTCGCCTGCATGCGCTACATCGAACTCAACCCGGTGCGCGCCGCCATGGTGGAAGACCCCGCCCACTACCGCTGGAGCAGCTACCGCGCCAATGCACTGGGCCAGACCGATGGCCGAGTCGTGCCGCACCCGCTCTACCTCGAGCTCGGCGCGGGCCACAAATCCCGGCAGGCGGCCTATCGTGCGCTGTTCCTCAGCGAACTGGACGCACCCGCCATCGACGACATCCGGCTGGCGCTCAACCAGAGCCAGCCGTTGGGCCATTCGCGCTTTCTGGCGAAGGTTGAAAAAGTGGCCGGCGAGCGGCGCGAACCGCGCCCGCGCGGGCGCCCACGTACACGTAACACGGAGCTTGATGCCCCGGCCGGGCAAGGAAGGCTCGATGTCTAGGAAATTCGTAGGAAATTCGAGCCTGGCCCCTTAAAGGAGGTTTGATTGATGCAGCAGGACGCCTTCACGATCCGCGCCATGAGCCGGCCCGAGCTTGGGCTGGCTCTGGACTGGGCCGCGGCCGAAGGCTGGAACCCTGGCGTGCACGACGCAGAGTGTTTTTACGCTGCCGATCCGCAGGGCTTCCTGATCGGCTTGCTGGGCGAGCAGCCGGTGGCGGTGATTTCCGTCGTGAAGTACGGCAGCGCCTTTGGCTTTCTCGGCCTGTACATCGTTAAGCCGGAGTTTCGCGGCAAGGGCCATGGCTTGCGGCTGTGGAATGCCGGCATGCAGCGCCTGGCCGGGCGCTGCGTCGGCCTCGACGGCGTTGTGGCGCAGCAGGCGAATTACCAGCGCTCTGGTTTCGAGCTGGCCTACCGCAACATTCGCTACCAGGGCGAGGCGAGTGGCGTCAGCACGCCGGATGCTGCTGTCGTGCCCCTCGCATCGGTGTCGCTCAAAGCTTTGTGCGCCTATGACGAAGCGGTGTTCGCTGCGCCGCGCGTCGCCTTTCTCCAAGCCTGGGTCGAACAAGGCGACGCCTGCGCGCTGGGGGTGCTGCGCGACGGCGGACTGGTCGGCTACGGCGTGCTTCGCCGCTGCCGCGTGGGCAGCAAGATCGGGCCCTTGTTTGCTGATGACGCTGACACGGCCGAGCGCCTTTTCAATGCGCTGAGCGCCCACGCGACGCCGCACTCGCCCCTGTTCATCGACGTCCCCGAGAAGAATACGGCTGCGCTCGCGCTAGTGCGGCGCCACGGCATGGCCGCCGCGTTTGAAACCGCGCGCATGTATGCCGGTGCTTGCCCGCCGCAACCCATCGAGCGCGTGTTTGGCCTGACGAGTTTCGAGCTCGGGTGAAGACGAGCCAAGCGACATAATTTTCGATTCCATTCCAAGAGGACCAATCCCAAGTGGCTGCATTTGATCTCGTGATTCGCAACGGCACCGTGGCGACGGACGTCGAGACGATGCATTGCGACATCGGCATCATCGGCGAAAAAATCGTCGCGCTCGAAAAAGGCCTTCCCTCAGGCGCACGCGACATCGACGCCGCGGGCCGCTACGTGCTTCCGGGCGGCATCGACAGCCATTGCCACATCGAGCAGGTCTCGGGCATGGGCATCATGTCGGCCGACGACTTCTACAGCGGTACCGTCTCCGCGGCGTTCGGCGGCACCACCACCATCATCCCGTTCGCGGCGCAGCACCGCGGCACGTCGGTCACGACCACCGTCGCCGACTACCATGAGCGCGCGCGCAGCAAGGCCGTCATCGACTACGGCTTTCACCTCATCATCGGCGAGCCGACCGACAAGGTCTTGAAAGAGGAACTTCCCGCGGCCATCAAGGGCGGGATCACGTCGTTCAAGGTCTACATGACTTATCCGAGCTGGCGGCTTTCGGACTATCAGCTGCTCGACGTCCTGAGCGTTGCGGACCGCGAAGGCGCGCTCCTGATGGTGCACGCCGAGAACGACGACATGATCCGCTGGATCGCGACACGCCTCATCGAGCGCGGCCACGGCGCGCCGAAGTTCCACGGCGTCGCGCATGACGCACTCGCCGAGGCCGAGGCGACGAACCGCATCATCATGTTGTCGCGCTTGCTGGGCGCGCCGGTGCTGATCGTGCACGTCTCGACACCCGACGCGACGAATACGATTCGCGCCGCGCAGACGCTGGGGGCGAGGGTCTTTGCCGAGACCTGCCCGCACTATCTGGTGCTCACAGCTAACGACATGGACCGCCCCGGCGTCGAGGGCGCGAAGTGGTGCTGCAGCCCGCCGCTGCGCGACAAGGCGGCGCAGGAGGCGATCTGGGCGGGCCTAACGAATGGCACGTTCCAGGTGTTTTCATCGGACCACGCGCCGTACCGGTTCGACACCACGGGCAAGATCCCGCGCGGCGACCAGACCACGTTCAAGGAGATGGCGAACGGACTGCCCGGAATCGAGATGCGCCTGCCGATTCTCTTCTCCGAAGGCGTGCTGAAGGGGCGCCTGAGCATCAACCAGTTCGTCGCGCTGGGCGCGACCAACCACGCGCGCATGTACGGCCTGTACCCGCGCAAGGGCACGATTGCCGTCGGGTCGGACGCCGACATCGCGATCTGGAATCCGCACATCGAAAAGCGCATCGACCACTCGATGCTGCACGACGCGGCCGGCTACACGCCCTACGAAGGGCATGTGTACAAAGGCTGGCCGGAGATCGTGATGAGCCGCGGCCGCATCGTCGTCGAGAACGGCGAACTGAAAGTCGCGCGCGGGTCGGGTCAATACATCGCGCGCGGCCAGCCCGGGCCGCTCGCTGCCGCAGCGGCAGGCCACATCGACGGACCGGCGCGCAAGCTCAGAAACCTCGTGAACAAACGCGAGTAGCGACGACAAAGCTCAGCATGCAACCACAACATCTCGTCATCCCGGCGCACGCCGGGATCCACTGCGTGAACATGGCGAACCACGTCCCGAATGCGCCGCTCTCCAACGAGTGGATACCGGCTTTCGCCGGTATGACGACGGGAGGGCTGAACCTCGTCACAAATCAGGTGAGTAAATAACACCATGGCCAGACACCTCAGAATCGCCTCCGCCCAGCTCGGGCCACTGCACCGTGCCGACAGCCGCGCCAGCGCGACCACGCGCCTCCTCAAGCTGCTGCATGACGCGCATGCCATGGGCGCGAAGTTCGTCGTGTTCCCGGAACTCGCCTTCACGACTTTCTTTCCTCGGTGGTGGATCGAGGATCAAGCCGAAGTCGACGCGCGCTACTTCGAGAAGACCATGCCTTCGGTGGCGACGCAGCCGTTGTTCGACGAGGCAAAGCGGCTCGGCATCGGCTTCTACATCGGCTACGCCGAACTGACGCCCGAGGGTCGCCACTTCAACACCTCGATCCTGGTCGGTGCCGACGGCGCGATCATCGGCAAGTACCGCAAGGTGCACCTGCCCGGCCACGCCGAGCACAAGCCCCAGGCGGCGTTCCAGCACCTGGAGAAGAAGTACTTCGAAGTCGGCGATCAGGGATTTCGCGTCTGGAAGTATCTCGACACGATCACCGGCATGCTGATCTGCAACGACCGGCGCTGGCCCGAGGCGTTCCGCGTGCTCGCGCTGCAAGGCGCCGAGATCGTCGCTCTGGGCTTCAACACGCCCAGCGAAAACCTGCACTATCCCGAGCCGCCGGCGCTGCGCGTGCACCACCACCTGATCATGGCGCAGGCGATGGCGTTCCAGAATGCCACCTGGCTCATCCAGACCGCCAAGGCCGGCGCCGAAGATGGTTTTCGCATGTTCGGCCACTCGCTCATCGTCGCACCGAGCGGCGAGATCGCTGTGAAGAGCCAGAGCGAAGAAGACGAAGTGATCTGCTTCAACTGCGACATCGACCTCGCCGCCAACTTGAAGAAGACCATGTTCAATTTCGCCGCGCACCGGCGCCCGGAGCACTACAAGCTCATCACCGAGCGCATCGGCGCCGAAGTCACCCCGGCGAACGACTGATGGACCTCGAGCTCGCGGCGCTGCCCGCTGCTCTGCGCTACAAGCTGCTCATCGGCCTCGTGATCCCGCGGCCGATCGCCTGGGTCTCGCGACCTGGAGCGAAAGCGGCGTGGCGAATTGCGCGCCGTTCTCGTTCTTCAACGTGATTTCCGAGGAGCCGCCGCTCTGCATCCTCAGCTTCAACCGCCGCTCCGACGGCGCGATCAAGCACACCCTGGCGAACATCCGCCGCACCGGCGAATTCGTCGTCAACCTCGCCGACGAGAGCTGCGCGAACGCGATGCACGCGTCGAGCGCGGAGTTGCCGGAAAGCGAAAGCGAATTTGCGGCATCCGGCCTGACGCCTGTGCCCGCGGCCATGGTGCAGCACCCGCGAATCGGCGAGGCCGCTGCGTCGCTCGAGTGCCGCGTCGAGCGCCGCATCGAGTTCGGCCCGGAGCGTGAAATGGTGATCGGCGAGATCCTGCTGGTGCATGCACGCGACGGGCTGGTCGATCCTGTGACGAAGCGGATTTCGGAAAGCTATCTGCCGATTGGCCGGCTGTACGCCAGCCGCTACTGCACGACGCGTCAGCGTTTTGACTTGCCGGGCGAAATTCCTTAACCAGTTCGCGTTCAGTTAAGTAGGAATGGCCGTCAGCCATCGACCCATAGCCGACTTTTCTGTTGTAGTTGCCTTGGATCACGACGCAAACATGGCCTGCAAAGTCTGCAGCGTCGCGGCCAGTGTGGCTGGACGGAGGGCACCCAATCGCTTGACCAATCGCGCACGGTCAAGCGTTCGTACCTGGTCCAGCACGATCAGGCCTTGCTTGCCCTGAAACGTGAGTGCAATGCGAAAGCGCGCGGGCCGCGAGCCCGTGGTCATCGGCGCCACGATGACGGTGCGCAAGTGCGCGTTCATCTCGTCGGGCGAGATCACGACGCAGGGTCGGGTCTTCTGGATTTCACTGCCCACTGTCGGGTCGAGCTGGGCCAACCAGATGTCGCCTGTCTTCATCACCAGACCAACTCGTCATCGCCCTCGTTGGCGACTTCCGGCCAGACCAGCGCGTCGCCACCCTGCTTTGCCAGACGTTGCGCGTCATCGGCCCAGCCTTCACGCGGGTTGCGGCGGACGGCGCGAATCTCGATCACACCGTCACGCACCTGCAGGTCAGCCGTTCCAGCCAAGCCCAACTGGGCCAGGACAGGCTTCGGAATCAGCACTCCGTGCGAGTTCCCCATCTTGCGGATCGCCACCTCCATGAGCTGCTCCCGTTGGCGCGGTGTAAGCACAATGGTAGCACGGCATTAACCTGAGCCTTCCGGTGCGCATGGCCCTGCTGCGGCTGGCCAACGCCAAGACCTTCAGCACAGTCCGAATGACAAGTTGCGGGCGTCGAATTCAGCGGCATGGAGGGCGGCCCTCGACCCACTCCGGTCTCCGTGGCGCTGCCCGTGTTCGAGCGCTACAAGCTGCTCATCGGCCTCGCGGCGTATTGCAATTGAGTAACTCAGACGTTACCATACGCCCATGGGCATCCGCGTTGATGAGTATCTGCGTGAAGATGGCTCGAACCCCTACAAGACGTGGTTCGATAGCCTCGAACCACGCGCCGCGGCGAAGGTCACCACGGCCAAGTTGCGGTTGGAGTTGGGCAACACCTCCAGCGTGAAGTGGTACGACGGGATTGGCGAGTACGTCATCGACTGGGGCCCGCGCTATCGGTTGTACCTGGCGAAGGACGGCGAGGCATTGATCGTGCTTTTCGGCGGTGGCACCAAGCGCGGCCAGCAGCGCGATATCGATCGCGCCAAGGCATTGTTTACGGAGTACAAAGCTCGCAAGAAGGTCTTGGCCCAGAAGGCCGGCGGCGGCAAAGGAAAGAGGTGAACTCCATGGCACTGACACGCAACTTCAAGCAAACCGTAGTCGAACGGGTCGAGCGCGATCCGGCGTTCGCTCAAGCTCTACTGGACGAAGCGGCCACGCTATTCCTCAACGGGGAACCCGAGACGGCACGGCTGATCCTGCGCGACCTGGTCAATGCGACCATCGGTTTCGAGCAACTTGCGACACTGACCGCCAAGCCGAGCAAGAGCCTGCATCGCATGCTCTCGCCTGCCGGGAACCCGAGCATGGACAACCTCGCTGCCATCTTTCATGCAATCCGCGAGTGCCTGAACGTGAATTTCGAGGCGCACTCGGTTGCCGCCTGATCCACTGATGGACCTCGAACTCGCGGCGTTGCCCGCGCTGGAGCGCTACAAGCTGCTCATCGGCCTCGTGATCCCGCGCCCGATCGCCTGGGTCTCGACCTGGAGCGAAGGCGGCGTGGCGAATTGCGCGCCGTTCTCGTTCTTCAACGTGATTTCCGAGGAGCCGCCGCTCTGCATCCTCAGCTTCAACCGCCGCTCCGACGGCACGATCAAGCACACCCTGGCGAACATCCGCCGCACAGGCGAATTCGTCGTCAATCTCGCCGACGAAAGCTGCGCCAATGCGATGCATGCGTCGAGCGCCGAGCTGCCGGAAAGCGAAAGCGAGTTTGCGGCATCGGGCCTGACGCCTGTGCCCGCGGCGATGGTGCAGCACCCGCGAATCGGCGAGGCGGCTGCGTCGCTCGAGTGCCGCGTCGAGCGCCGCATCGAGTTCGGCCCGGATCGCGAAATGGTGATCGGCGAGATCCTGCTTGTGCATGCGCGCGAGGGGCTCATCGATCCTGTGACGAAGCGCATTTCGGAAAGCTATCTGCCGATCGGGCGGCTCTTCGCGAATCGCTATTGCACGACGCGCCAGCGTTTCGACCTGCCGGGCGAAGTTCCTGATACCCGTTCGTATTCAATTGAGTAGGAATGGCGATCGGCCATCGACTTCGCCCCGCGTGGCCACCAAGCGCCGTTAGCGAACTGATGCACTGAGTGATATAGTGCGTCTCCATGCGCCGAGTCTTCAAGACACGCTACTTTTCGCGCTGGATGCGCAAGACAGAATTGACCGATTCGGCTCTTTGCGCGGCAGTCTCGGAAATGGCCGAAGGCCTGATCGACGCGGACCTGGGTGGCGGCGTCGTGAAGAAGCGTGTCGCGTTGCCGGGTCGAGGGAAGACAGGCAGTGCCCGGACCTTGGTGGCAACCAACAAAGGAAGCCGATGGTTCTTCGTTTTCGGTTTCGAGAAGAATGAACGCGCCAACGTCAGCGCAAAGGAAGTCGAGGCCGTGTAGCGGATCGCCGCAGACCTCTTTCGGTTGAGTTCAAGCGAACTGGACGCGCACGTCGCCATTGACGCATTGAAGGAGATTTGCCATGACAGCGAAGACTAGGGCCGGAAGCAAGATCCTCAGCGCCGTGCATGAGACCGCGCGTGACCTGCATTCCGCGGGTTTCATTGACATGCGCAGCATGCGGAGCTACGACGCCCTTTGTCTAGAGGAAGTACCGAAATACTCGAGTGCAAAGATCCGAGCACTGCGCGCCCGGCACAGACTCAGTCAGGCAGTCTTGGCGTCTGTACTCAACACCAGCTTGTCGACTGTGCGCCAATGGGAAATCGGCGACAAGCGCCCCAGTGGGCCGTCCCTGAAGTTGCTGAACTTGCTGGACAAAAAGGGTCTGGAGGTCCTGATCTGAGTCGCGTGGGATTTCTATCCCCGGTTTCGTCGCGCCCAGCGGCGAGATCGCGGTGAACGGCCAGAGCGAGGAAGACGAGGTGATCGGCTTCAACTGCGACATCGACCTCGCACACGCGTCGAGCGCCGCATCGAGTTCGGCCCGGATCGCGAAATGGTGAGCGGCGAGATCCCGAGGTCGGCGAAAAGCGGCTTGATGTATTACCATGCATCGCCTGAGTAACACTTCCGGAGAACACCATGGCGACCACCCTGACCAGCAAGGGCCAGGTCACGATCCCCAAGCGCATCCGCGACGCGCTGCACCTGAAGCCAGGTGCCGCGGTGGAGTTTTCGGTCAATGCCGGCGGCGAGGTGGTGTTGCATCCGCCGCGACCCGCGCGCAAGGGCGCCCCGCGCAAGGACCGTTTCGATGCGGTGCGGGGCCGCGCCGACGTGCCCTGGCGTACCGATGAACTGATGAAACTGCTGCGGGCGTAGCGATGGTGCTGCTGGTGGACACCAATGTGTTGGTGGACGTGTTGCAGAACGATCCGCAGTGGGCCGATTGGTCGATCGCCCAGCTGCGCGCGCAGGCGCAGCTGCGTGCGCTGGCGATCAATCCTGTGATCTACGCCGAACTGTCGCTGTCGTTCTCGACCTTCGAGGCCCTGGACCGCGTGGTGGCCACGATGGAGCTGGCGATGCACGAGGTGCCCCGGCCGGCCCTGTTCCTCGCCGGTAAGGCCTACCTGCAGTACCGCCGGCGCGGCGGTGGCAAGGCCCAGGTGCTGCCCGACTTCTTCATCGGCGCGCACGCCGCCGTCGAGGGCTGGCCCTTGCTCACGCGCGATCCCAGCCGG
>CAWKLQ010000003.1:0-100342 GCA_963850525.1 uncultured beta proteobacterium
ATCATCGTTGGCGCTCGCGCAGCACCTCCAGCGCATCGAGCAACACACGCACCCGGGGCGGAATCAACCGACCTGAGGGAACGACGGCGCTGATGGGCATCGGCGCGGGCTCGAAGCCCGGCAGCACGACGACCAACTCGCCGCTCGCGAGGTGATCGTGCACGATGTAGTCGGGCAACTGGCACAGCCCCAGGCCGAGCCTTGCGGCGGCGCCCAGGCTTTCGGTGTCGTTGAGCTGAATCGAGTGCAGCGGGTGCATCTCGACGATGCGCCGACCCTGGCGCAACTCCCAGGGTCGGCTGCGGCCGCTGCTGGGCAAACGAAACGCGACCGCTTTGTGGCCGGCCAGGTCTTCCAGGCGCCGCGGCGTGCCGTGCGCCTTCAGGTACGCAGGGCTTGCGACCATCACCAGGCGCTGCGAATCGATGCGCCGCGCGACGAGCGACGAGTCGCGCAGTTCGCCCATGCGCACGGCGAGGTCGATGCCGTCGCGCACCAGGTCGGCAAAGCCGTCCTGAAGCCGCACTTCGAGCGTCAGCGCCGGGTGCTCGCGCAGCAGCTCGGCAAGCAGCGGCAGCACGATGTGCCGGCCGTAGTAGATCGGTAGGTCGACGCGCAGCGTTCCTGACGGCGCGGCGCGCGTGCCTGCAGCGTCGGCTTGCAGGTCTTCGAACTCGGCGAGCACGCGCTCGCAGCGGTGGAACAGGCGCTCGCCGTCTGCAGTGAGGGTCACCTGGCGCGTCGTGCGGTGAAACAGCTTCACGCCGAGCGCCGTCTCGAGGCGCGCGACGCTCTTGGCGAGTGTCGACGGCGAGCCGCCAAGGTCGCGTGCCGCGGCGGCGAAGCTGCCGCGGCGCGCGGTCTGGGCGAAGGCGAGGAATTGCTGCAGACCCGGCATCGCGTGGCCTCCCGACCGCAATACGCATTGCGGAACAAATGTCCTCAATGTTACGGCGCTGCCGCATCTTCTCAAAGGGTGAGCGGAGCGAGACACTGACTTCACCCGATGCGCAAGGGACCCACCCCACCTTTGAAACATGAACCGGAGAACCCCATGAACGTGATCGAACAAACCCGCCCCGCCGCCAGCCCGATTCCGGGCGTCGCGCATGCCACCTGGGCCGGTCAGGCCGACGGCCTGGAGCAGCTTTCGCTCTGGCGCCAAACGCTCGCGCCCGGCGCGGCGACGCCGCCGCACCACCATGATTGCGACGAAGTCGTGCTGTGCCTGTCCGGCTGGGGCGAAGTGCATTCGCAGGGCCACGTGCGGCGCTTCGGCGCCGAGTCCACCGTCGTGCTGCCCAAGGGTCACGACCACCAGATCTTCAACGTCGGCCCGCAACCGATGGAGCTGCTCGGCGTGTTCGGCGCGACGCCGGTGGCGACCAAGCTGCCCGACGGCACGGTGCTCGAGTTGCCGTGGCGTAGCTGACGCCCGCGTCGCGCGAGCCGCCTCCGCCAAGGGCGGCCTGCGCCGCGAGGCGCGCGCGTCGTCGCGCCTCGCCCGCGTCAGGCCCGATCCGGGTAGCTCGCCGCCATGCCGGCGCGAACGTCCTGCTGAATGCCGTATTGCGCGAACGGATAACGAAAGCCGTTCTTCGCCAGCGCCTGCATGCCGACGATGGCTTTCTCCAATTGATCGGGCGGAAGCGCCATGAGCATTTCGTCGTCGAGCACGCCGCCATAGCGGCGCTCGGCAAAACACGGAATCGACAAACTCGGCTCGCGGGTGCGCAGCGCGCGGCCCCACGAATCGGCGCACGCCGACTCACCGACGACGCTCCAGTCAAAGCGCTTGTAGCCCGACCACTGCAAGCCGTTGATGAAATACATCATCGCGCCCGGCGTCGCGTAGAACAGCGCAATGTCGGGCGGGTCAAGCCGCCCCGAGGCGAGCGGCGACACCGCGAGCGCTTTGTACTTGCCCACCGGAACGATGTTCATCGCACGCTGGTGCGCCGCAGCGTCGACGGGCGTCGCGTACCACACGCCCACCATGTGCTTGCCCGAGAACCAGGCGTCGTCCTGGCCGCCCAGGCCAACGACTGAGCGGCACTGGTCGCCCACCAGGTCTTGCGCCGTGATGCCCACGGTCCAGCCCAGGCGCGCCGCCTGGCCGACGATCTGGTCCAGCGTGTGCACGCTCGACTTCGGGCGGCGGACTCTTGGAATCGCTTCCATTTCGTCGACGCTCGCGAACAGCTTCATGCCAAACGGCACGGCGCGCAGGCGCAGCAAGCGTTCCAGATCGGAGCTGAGTTGTTGCCACATGCGAAGGCCTCGCGCGTTGGTCGAAGGCTCAGCTCGCGTAACCCGGGTTCTCCCGGTCCAGCTTGCGCAACAGCGCCGGCCACGCGAGCATTGCGCCCTGCCCGGCGCTGGCGACCTTCGAGATGTTCGCGTTCGCGGCGATAGGCCCTGGGCCGATCAGGTTCAGCTCGGCACCGCCCGACTGCGCGTCGATCTGGATGCGGCAGGCGTTCTCGAAGAAGTACATGTTGAGGAACGCGTCCTGGATCGTGCGGCCCACCGTCAACAGGCCGTGGTTGCGCAGCATCAGGAAGTCGGCGTGGCCCAGGGCCGCTTGCAGGCGCGGCTTCTCGTCGGCGTGCAGCGCCACGCCTTCGTAGTCGTGGTACGCGAGTAAATTCATGATGAGCGTGGACTGCTGGCTCACCGGCAACAGGCCGGCTTTTTGCGCACTCACCGCGACGCCGGCGCGGCTGTGCGTGTGCAGCACGCAGCCGGCGTCTTCGCGCACCTCGTGAATGCAGCTGTGGATCGTGAAGCCGGCCGGGTTCACCGGAAACGGCGACTCGCGCAGCTTGTTGCATTCCTGGTCGATCAGCACCAGGCTGGAGGCGGTGATCTCGTCGAACATCAGGCCGTAGGGGTTGATCAGGAAGTGGTGCCCTGGGCCGGGAACGCGCGCCGAGATGTGGGTGAAAACCAGGTCGCTCCAGCCATAGGCGGCGACGAGTCGGTACGCGGCGGCGAGGTCGACGCGCAGTTGCCATTCTTCGGCGGTGACGACTTCCTTGAGGGACGGGATTTTCATGGGGGTTCTCGGACGGTGTTGAATCGGGTCGGGACGGACAGGCCGCAAAGATACCGTGTTTTCAAGGTGGGCCTGGGTGGGATCTTCCGTCATGCCGAGAGGGGTGGCAAGCACGTGACGGCGGGCCGGTAACGCGCTTCACTTCCACACGCGCAGCGTGCAGTGTGCGGCGGCGTGAACGAAGTCGTTGTCGGTCGTCAGCAGCGTGAGGTCGTGGCGAATGCAAAGCTGCGCGAGCAGCGCATCGATCGTACCCAGCTGCACCCCTGCACGGCGACAGGCGTTGCGCAGTTCCGCGGCATCGACGTGGTCTTGCCGGTCCGGGCTGAGCAGCGGCAACGCAGTGAAGCGCGTGAGGATGTCCCGGCGCGCGCGCGGGCCGGCAAAACCTTGCAGCAGTTCCTGCAGCACCAGCCCCGTGGTAACGACGATCTCCTCGCCTTCGAGGGCCACGCGCAGGGCGCCGACCTGGGGTGCGGCGCCGTCAACGTCGCGGCGCAAGGCGAGCGACCATACGCTGGTGTCGACGAGCAACGTCACTTGCGGGAGCGTTCGGCCTTGTAGTCGAACGACGTGTCCCATTCGAGCTTGCCCATCAGTTCGGCGACGCGCCTCTGACCGCGCCGAGCGATGAACTCCTCGAGCGCCCGAGTCACAGCGGCCTTTTTGGTGCGTTCGCCGCTGACCTCCAGCGCGCGTTCGATCAGTTGCGGATCCAGCGAAAGGTTGGTGGCCATGTGCGACTCCTCACACAGCAGTTTACACAGAGATTGGCTCGTCCAGTTGACGCGCATCCGGCGTTTCAGGTGGCCGCGGCAATGCGCAGGGCGTCATCCCGCGCCGAACGCGAGAACGACACGTCGCGTCATCGCCGACTTCTTCTCGATCTTGCGCACGATCACCGCGCCGACTTCGGACGTGTTCGCCACATGCGTGCCGCCGCAAGGTTGCAGGTCGACGTTTTCGATTTCCAGGAGGCGCACGCGGCCGCTGCCGCGCGGCGGCTGCACGCTCATGCTGCGCACGAGCGACGGGTCGGCATCGAGCTCGGCGTCGCTGATCCAACGGTGCCGCACCCCGTGCGACGCGGCGACCAGCCGCGCGATGCCGGCGTTCAGCGCATCTTTGTCGAGCGGCTCGTTCATGTGAAAGTCCAGGCGCGCGTACTCGGCGGTGATCGAACAGCCGTCCACCGGGTGCGGCACGAGCGCGCACAGCAGGTGGGTCGCCGTGTGAAAGCGCATGTAGCGATGGCGCCGCTGCCAGTCGATTCGCGCCGTCACCGCGTCGCCCGGCCGCAACCGGCTCAGCGCATCGGACGGGTCGGCAGCAGGCACGTGAATGACCTCGCCGGGCGCCTCGCCCTTGCGCGTGTCGGCGATGGCGATGCTTGTTCCGTCAGCGAGCAGCAGCTCGCCCGCGTCGCCCGCCTGGCCGCCGCCTTGCGGGTAGAACACGCTGCGATCGAGCTGCACGCCGCGCGCGTCGACAGCACAGACGCGCGCCACGCATTCAGTGAGGCGCGAATCTTCGCGAAACAGTTCCTCGGTCGGTCGGGATGAGATCGGTTGCTCGGACACCGGCGCGCCTCCTGCAGGTCAATGTAGCGCATGAGCCGCGTCGCGGCTATCTGCAGCGCCCGATCGACATCACCGCGCCGTGTGGCGTGTAGTGGCGAAAGCTGTAGCTGCCGTCGGCGAGCAACTTGATATAGCCGTTGTTGTCACCGCGCGGGCGAAGGATGACGGATGCGCCACCCTCTTCCCACTCGACATGGCTGTCGTCGTACGGTGTGCGAAGCGCTTCGTGTTCGGGGTCGGATTCGGATTCGATCGCGCCACGCGTGCGGTTCGCGCGCAGCGTGAAGGGGAAAGTCCGAAGCAGCGTCCGGCCGCTGCACGACACATGCACATTGCCACAGAAGTAGGGCAATGCCGGCTGACACGAGGCTTCGCCGGTTTGTGCGAGTTTGGCCAGCGCGCTCGGCGGCGCGGCGTCGCCGGTCGCCAGCGCCACCGGGGCAAGAACAGCCAGGCACAAGGCCAGAGGGTGCGCCGCCCGCGCGCAGATCGCAGCGCGCCCCTTGGGCAACATGCCGCGGATGGCCTGCTGCGTCACGAGGAAGGCACCGAACACCGCGATCCGCACCGTGGAGAAATTTGGCGTGGGCATGGGGGTGGGCGTCGGCGAATGGAATTCAGCGATTCTGCGCCGGCCGGGATTGCAGGCGCACGTCGGTAGGAATGGCCGAGAGCGTCGTCCCCCGGCAATCCCGCCCCTCGCTCCTTGCCGAACGTGAGCGCTGGCCGGGCGCCATGTATTGACAACAGCTACACGGCGACCTAGCATCCACATCGCCGTTGTGTAGCCAGTGGGGCCCAAACCATGCGTGATGCCGCCATCAATCTTCGTGCCCGACCCGAGCAGAGGGACGTCATCGACCAGGCCGCTCAACTCCTGGGCAAGAACCGCTCGGACTTCATGCTCGAAGCCGCATGCGACAAGGCGCGGGCGGTGCTGCTCGACCAAGTCTTCTTTCGGCTCGACGCCGCGAAGTTCCGTCAGTTCGTCAAGCTCCTTGACGCACCGCCCGCCCCCAACCCGGGGCTGGAGCGGCTCATGGCGGTGCGGCCACCCTGGTCGCGCAAGACTGCGAAAGGCTGAACTTGCTTCTCGGCCCTCCGCAGCCGCTGACGGCTTCGCATCACCTGGCCGAATTCGAATGCGGCGAGCCCTCGCTGGATGAATGGCTGAAGCGCCGGGCACTGGCCAACCAATTCAGCGGCGCGAGTCGGACCTTCGTCGTTCTCGACGATAAAGATCGCGTGCGGGGTTACTACGCCATGGCTGCGGGTGCCGTGTCAAATGAGTCGGCCACGAACAGGGTTCGGCGCAACATGCCGGACCCGGTACCTGTCATGGTGCTGGGGCGGCTCGCGATCGATCGCGGCGCCCAGGGGCAACAACTCGGCGCCGCGCTGCTCCAAGATGCCGTCAATCGCGCCGTGGCCGTCTCGCGCAACGCCGGGGTGCGCGCATTGCTGGTGCATGCCTTGCATCAGCGCGCCAAGCAGTTCTACGAGCGTTACGGGTTCCAGTCTTCGCCGACGCACCCTTTGACCCTGATGCTTCGACTGCCTTCAAGCGCGTGAGCAAGAGCGCTGCGCGTTGCTCGGCGCTCGGCGCTCCTAGTGAGGTCCTGCAGCGCGCGGACAGTTCGATCGACGAACAGGCTATATTGTCGGCAATCGACATGCAGACACTTGAACTCCAGCGTCAGGAGCCGTTGCCGGCAAGAATCGCGGAACTGCTGCGCGAGGCAATTCTGGATGGCCGCTTGCCGCCGGGCGAGCGCCTGATCGAACAGAAGCTCGCCCTGCAATGGAACATCAGCCGAGCCCCTCTTCGCGAGGCGATTCGACAAATCGCCTCCGAGGGGTTGGTGACCTTGTCTCCGCACCGTGGCGCGTCGGTCGCGGAAGTTTCCCAGGGTGAACTCGAGGAACTCTTTGCTGTCAGGGCGATGATGGAAGCGTTCGCGGCTCGACTCGCCGCGCAGAGGGCGACGGCCTCCCACATTGCGCGGCTCAGGACTCGCGTTCAGCAAATGCAAGTGACCTTCCGCGCGCGCGACCTCGCAGGCTTCTACGTCGCCGGGCTCGATTTTCACAATGTCCTGGTGGAGGCTGCAGGCAATGACGTGCTCAGTCGCCTGTATGACCAGATCAAGCGCCAATTCAGACGCTATCAGGCCGCCATGCCGCGGCTGCCGCACCTTCAACAGGACTCCATCGAAGAGCACCGCTCGATTCTGGAGGCGGTCGAGCGGGCTGACGCGAACGCGGCTTCCATGCTGTCAGAGCAGCACATCACCCACCTGACGGAGAAGTTCACGGCAAGCGTGGGCGGACAGCAGAAATCGGTGCCCAGCGCCGCTCCAGCAAAGCCGCAGGTGAAGGCGAAGGCCAAGACCGCCAAGGTGCGCCGAGGACCGGTGCGCGCCCCAAAGTAGGGGAAGGCAAGCGTTGACAGGGAGCCCGGCGACTGTAGACTTGTCGACAATCGACGGATGAGCGATTTACGACGCGGAGACAAAGATGCGGACATTGCGTGTTTGGTGTGCGGCCGTGATGGTGGCTTTCGTCGGCTGGCCATCCTTGGCGGCTGCCCAGGGATCCCAAGTCAAGATTGCCTCGTTCCGCAGCTTCGTTTTCCTGCCCGTGTGGGTTGCGAAGGAAGGCGGATTCTTCGCGAAGGAAGGGATCAACGCCGAAGTCCTTTTCTTCTCAAGTGGCACGGAGATGACCGCGGCGATGTTGAGTCAAAGCGTGCAGTTCGCATCGACGATGGCAGACCGCCCGATGCTGCTGCGGGAGCGGGGGCAGCAGACGCGGCATCTCATTGCACTGACGACGCAGGCGCCGTACAGCCTGGTCGTCCCCATCGGGAGTCCGATCGCGCGCGGGGACCTTGCGGCGCTGAAGGGGAAGAGAATCGCGATCACGCAGAAGGGCAGCGCAACCGACGTGGCGATGCGTGCGATCCTCCGTCCGTCGGGGATCGATCCGGACAAGGATGTCGTGCTCATGGCACTCGGACCGCATGAGAACGGCATCGCGGCGCTCAAAGCCGGCCAAGTCGATGCGGTCATCCTTTCGGAGCCCGCGACCACCGTGGCGATCAGCAAGGAGAAGCTCGGCAAGGTGATCCTCGACCTGCGACAGGGCGATGGCCCGGCAGGTGCGAGCCGCAGCACTTTCGCGACCCTCCAGGCGACGGAGGAGTTTGTCAAGGGGAACCCGGAGGTCATTGGCCGGGTGATCTCGGCGCTCTGCAAGGCAACCAAGGCAGTCCGAGAAGATCCTCGCAAGTTCGTCCCCGTCGCCAAGAAGTATTTCCCGAATGTGGAGGACGACGTCCTCGAACGGGCCCTGCTGGGAGAATCGTCCAGCTACGGATCCGAGATCACCGCGGAAATGATCAAGAGCGTAAGCGACATCAACGTGGCAGTCGCTGTGATCAAAGGGCCGCATGGACTCGAGGATGTCGTAGTGGCCGCGGAACACCGCTCGCACTGGCGCTGCTGAGACGGAGTTGCGCGTGCAAGCTGCTCAGTCGGAGTTGAGGCTGGAGAGTGTCGGCGTCGCCTTTCCATCGCGCACGTCGGCGGACGGCGCGCGCTGGGCCGTGCGCAACGTCAGCTTCGATGTGCCGTGCCACCAGTTCTGCTCCATCATCGGCCCGAGCGGTTGCGGCAAGTCGACCCTGCTCTCCGTCGCTGCCGGACTGCTTGCTCCAGCAGACGGAAGAGTGCTTATCGCAGGCCAGGCCCATCCGGGGATCGGCCGGCGCAGCGGCTACATGTTCCAGAAGGACACCCTGGTTCCGTGGCGCACCGCCCTGGGAAACGTGTTGATGCCGATGGAGATCGCTGGCGCAAGCAATGCCGTGCAAGCCGCAGGCCTGCTCGAGAAGGTGGGGCTAAAGGGATTCGAGGGCCACTATCCCCGCGAGCTGTCGGGCGGAATGCGCAAGCGCGTGCAGCTTGCGCGGCTGCTTGCGCAGGACCCGGCGATCCTGCTGATGGACGAACCTTTCGGGGCCCTGGATGCACAGACGAAGATGGTGATCCACGGAGAGTTCTTGCGCTTGTGGGAGAGCTCGCGCCAGACGGTGCTGTTCGTCACGCACGACATCGCAGAGGCCATCGCCTTGTCGGATCGCATCCTCCTCATGTCTCCGGGCCCCGGGCTGATCCAGGCGGACTATGAGGTGCTGCTGGAGCGCCCTCGAAACGTGGAGACCGTGATCGAGAGTCCCGCCTTTCGCGAGTTGTTCAGAAGCATCTGGGCGGCTCTGCAAGGGCAAGCGCAAGCCGCGAGGAAAGCTGCGTGAGCGAACCGGCCGACACGGCAGTCCTGATCCGACCGGGTGGAAGCGGACCCTGGCGCCACCGGGACACGCTGATTGCGATTGCGCTGCGCCTGCTGGTCGCGCTGATCATCATCGCTGCCTGGGAAGCGGTGATCGTCTTCAATCTGTCCACCGCCTTCTGGATCAGCCAGCCGCGGCTGCTCGCGCAGCGGCTTGCGCAGGATGTCGCATCGCTCGAATTCTGGTACGACGTGCTCATCACGCTTTACGAAACCACCATCGGCTTCATCGTCGGATGTGCGTCCGGCGGCATTGCCGGCTATGTGCTGGCACGGCACCGGCTCCTGGACACGGCACTCGACCCTTACCTGAGCGCCCTCTACAGCCTGCCGCGCATTGCGCTTGCGCCTCTGTTCATCTTGTGGTTCGGGATCGGCCTGGCCTCGAAGGTCGCCCTGGCCGTCTCCATCGTCTTCTTCATCCTGCTCTACAGCGTCTACAGCGGCGTTCGCGCGGTCGACCGGGAACTGCTGGATGCCGTGCGCACCATGGGTGCGAGCCGCAACTACCTCACGCGGAGAATCATCTTGCCGAGTTGCATTCCCTGGATCTTTTCGGGGATGCGGATCGCGCTCGGAATGGCCCTGACCGGGACCGTCGTCGGAGAAATGATGGCCTCGCAGCACGGCATCGGCCGCCTCATCTCGGTGGCGAGCGGCAGCTTCGACACGACCGGCGTCTTCGCGTCGCTCACGGTTCTCGCTGTCATGGCGATGCTGCTCGGCGCAGGCATGAATGCCATCGAGCGCCGCATGCAAAGGTGGCAAGGCGAGCCCCAGCGCTGAAGATGGCTGCCGGCCCTTTCTTGATCACATTGAATGTCGACCATCGACAGAGTGGAGTCTTGTCTTGACCTTACCTCTCAAAGGGATCCGCGTCCTCGACCTCACCCGCGCTGCAGCCGGGCCCTTCTGCACGATGATTCTGGGCGACTTCGGCGCCGACGTCGTCAAGGTCGAAGCGTCACCCGACGGCGACCTGCTGCGCGCCTTCGGCCCGTTCCACGAGGGCGAAGGGACATATTTCCTCAGCATCAACCGCAACAAGCGCAGCGTCGCCCTGAATTTCCGCTCCGATGAGGGGCGAGCGCTGCTGCGTGAACTCGCCTTGCAGGCGGACGTCGTCGTCGAAAATTTCAAGCCAGGTGTGGCCGCCCAGATGGGACTCGGTGCCGAGGAACTCCGTGTCGACAATCCCGGCCTGATTTACGCCAGCATCAGCGGCTTCGGTTCGAGCGGTCCGTATGGCGACTGGCCGGGGGTCGATCAGATCGCGCAGGGCATGTCGGGCTACATGAGCGTCACCGGCACGGTGCAAAGTGGCCCGACCCGAGTCGGCGTGCCCCTGGGCGACCTCACCGCAGGCATGTGGGCGGCGATCGGCATCCTGGCTGCGCTGTACGAGCGACGCGACACCGGCAAGGGCGATCGCGTCGAAACGTCGCTCCTGTCGTCGTTGCTGGGATTGCTGTGCGTGCAAGGCCAGAGGTACCTGAGCCTCGGCGAGGTCGCGGAGCCCGCCGGCAACCAGCATCCGGTGATTTGCCCTTACGGGATCGTCAAGACCTCGGACGGCCCGCTCAATGTCTGCGTGGCCTCACCGAGGATGTGGCAAGACCTGTGCAAGGTCATCGGCCGGGAAGACCTCATCGAACATCCGGACTATGCGGACAACTCGGCACGCCTTCGCAACCGCGACGCGTTGATGCAGCTCCTGGACGAAGCGTTCCAGCGCGACACGCAACTCAGTTGGACAACCCGTCTGATCTCCACCGGCGTGCCCGCCGGCCCGATCTACACCACTGCCCAGGCGTTCACCGACCCTCACGTGATGGCGACCGGCGTCGTCGAAAGCATTGCGCACCCCACCATCGGCCCGTTGAATCTGGTGGGCAACCCCGCGAAGCTCGGAAGCCTCGGCGGCAAGAGTGTGCATCGGCCGCCGCCGCTTCTTGGGGAGCACAGCCGCGAGGCGCTGCAGGCCTGGGGAATCACGAAGGAGCGCATCGATGGGCTCCTGTCGAGCCACGTATTGCAAGCACTCACGGAGAATTGAATGTACGGTGAAGAGTTGGCCTACGTGGCCGTTGTCGTCGATGACGTGGAAGCCGCCGCGCGCGTCTGGGAGAGGGACTTCGGGCTGGTTCGGTCCGAACATCGTGCGGGCGATGCAGGCTCGGTTCCGATGTTCAGCGTCGGCCAGTCGGCCCTGGCGCTGTTCGCAAAAGGCGATCGCCACGTGGGCGGCGAGACACGCACGGGGGTCCACCACATCGCCCTTGCGGTGAAGGACATTGAGGAAGCGGCCACGACGGTAAAGGCGCGCGGGCTGCGCGGCGAGACTGGCGAGTTCGAGGCCGGTCTGGATGGCCGCTCCCGCTACCTGCTTTCGGTCCAGGCAACGAACGGCGTGAAGACCTGGCTGACCGAGCCCATTGACCGACCCGCAGGGGAATCGAGCTTCGTCATGCGCCTGGATCACCTGGGGATCGTCGGCACCGACAATCCCCTGTCAATGCAGACCTACTGCAACCGTCTCGGATGCAAATTCCTTGGCGAGCAAACCGACACCGAAGTGCAGATCTCGGTCGAGCACTTCGTGTTCAAGAACGCAGAGGGCAAGGTCCATACGGTGGTGCACAACCGGCCCGCGCAGTTCATCGCTGCCGTGCATGATCTGTTCATCGGCGTGGGCGACTGCGAGTTGGAGATCATCCAGACCCTGCCGACGCATACCTCGGCCAGAGCGTCCGGTCACCATGCGGGTGATACGCGCCAGGATCATGGTGCGGTCGCCCGCTTTCTGGAGACGCGCGGGCCGGGGCTGCACCACATTGCCTTTCGCGTCGACAAACTCGACGAGCGACTGGAAACGCTGAGAGCCGCCGGTCACCGCATGATCGACCAGCGCGGTCGACCCGGAGCGCGCGGCTCACGCATCGGCTTCATTCACCCGAAGTCCACCGGCGGCGTGCTTTCGCATCTGGTCGAGCGGGCAGACGAACTCTGAGACAGCTCGATGCAAAGCCATCGCTATCACGTTGGAAATGTGCTTGCTTATGGCACCACCCTGCCCGAGCTCGCGCAGGATGCTTTCCTCGCCGCGACGGCCACCGTGATTGGTGACGTCCACGTGGGCGCACAGGCCAGCATCTGGTATGGCTGCATCCTGCGCGGCGATGTGCAGCGGATCCGCGTCGGGGCGCGCAGCAACCTGCAGGACGGCACCATCGTGCACGTGTCTCCCCAGGATCGCCCGACGACCATCGGCTGCGATGTCCTGGTGGGTCATTCCGTGATGTTGCACGGCTGCACGCTCGAAGACGACAGCTTCGTTGGCATGCGTGCAACGCTGCTGAATGGGGCCGTCGTCGAGAGCGGCGCCATCGTCGCCGCGGGGGCGCTCGTGGTCGAGGACACCCGGGTGGCCAGCGGCGAGCTTTGGGGTGGAGCACCCGCGCGCCGAATGCGCGAAGTCAGGGCAGAGGAACTGCAGGCGATGCGCGAAGCGGTCCGGCACTACATCGTGCTGGCAGCTGACCATGCGCGGCTTGCGCGGCAGGCGCACCGGAGCGACTCGTGATCGATATACGGCCGCTCTCCCTCACGCAGGTGCTGGCGCATCACGCGCGCTTGACGCCTGCCAAGACCGCGGTCGTGTGCGGGACGCAGCGAAGAACCTGGGCCGAACTGGTGAACCGGACGAACCAGATCGCCAACAAGCTGGTCGCCCTGGGGCTGCGCCGCGGCGACAAGGTCGCGACACTCCTGAACAACTCCATCGAACAGCTCGAAATCACGCTCGGAACGATCGCAGCCGGGTGCGTGATCGTGCCGCTCAGTGTCTTGATGGCCAGGGACTCGCTTGCCGCGATGATCCAGAACTCGCAAGCGAAGCTGCTCTTCGCCTCCGAGGACACGCTGGAGCAGGTCGAGACCCTGCGCGCCGAATTGACAGGGATTGCGGACGCTGGAGGTTTCGTCGCGATCGGCGCCGGCAGGGCGGGCTGGATCGACTATGGCGTTTGGAGTGCCGGATCGCCGGGCACGGACCCCGGCGTGCAGAGCCGCTTCGAAGACACCATCAGCATCCTCTACACCTCGGGCACGACGGGCGTTCCCAAAGGGATGGAACACAGCCATTGGGCGCGGCTGCTCTATCCTCTGGCGCTCGGTCCGCTGATGCACATCGACGACGCCAGCCGCACCATCCTGACCACACCCATATACCACAACGGGACCTGGGTCACGATGCTGCCGACGCTTTACGCAGGAGGCACGGTGGTGATCCTGCCAAAGTTCAGTGTCGAGAGTTTCCACGAGACCGTCAAGCGCGAGGCCTGCACGCACGCCTTCATGGTGCCGACCCAGCTGGTGATGATGCATGACAAGACGAAATTCCGGCCCGCGATGCTGCGCACGATGAGGGTCATCATGTCGGCGGGGTCGCCACTTTCCAGCGACACTTTCCGCGCTGTCCAGGAAGGTCTTCCGGAGCTTGAGCTGTGCGAGATCTATGGCATGGGCGAGGGCTTCATGACTTTCGTCGGGCGCCGCGACTACGCCGCCGGCAAGGCAGGTTCGGTCGGCCGTCCCATCGCCACAGTGGATACCGACATTCGCATCATCGGGCCGGATGACTCCGAGCTTCCCCCAGGCGGCGTGGGCGAGATCGTCGGCTACAGCGCGCTGCTCCTGAAGGGCTACCACCGGGATCCCGACAGGACGGCTGCGTCGCTCTGGAAGCACCCGGACACCGGGCGCGCGTACCTGCGCAGCGGCGACGTGGGCTACTACGACGCCGACGGCTACCTGCACCTCTCCGGTCGTGTCAAGGACATGATCATTTCAGGCGGAGTGAAGGTGTACGCCGTCGATCTCGAAGACGTCTTCATGCAGCACCCCGAAGTCCAGGAGGTGGCCGTGATCGGCGTTCCGCACGAGAAGTGGGGTGAGACACCATTGCTGCTGGCCGTCATGCGTCCAGGCGCGCGGATTTCCGAGGCGCAGCTCCTGGAATGGGGCAACGCGCGCTTGGGGAAGACGCAGCGCGTGTCACGCGTCGAATTTCGAACTTCATTTCCAAGAAACACGCTCGACAAGATCCTCAAGCGGGAGCTTCGCGAGCCGTACTGGGCCGGCATGAGCCGGCCGATCTCGTGAGACTTGAACACACCACCAGGAGACGAAGATGAGACACACAGTCAGGAAGTGGATGATTTGCGGGGTGCTGTTGCAGACCCTGGCCGCGGCTGCGTTCGCGCAGGTGTCAGACAACGTAGTGAAGATCGGGGTCCTCAACGACGCGACCGGACCGTACGCGGATCTCTCCGGCCCGGGCTCGGTGCTGGCCGTGCGCATGGCGGTCGAGGACTTCGGAGGCAAGGTCAACGGCCAGCCGATCGAAGTCGTCAGCGCCAATCACCAGAACAAGTCCGACATCGGCGCCGGCATCGCGCGCGAATGGTTTGACGCGGGCAAGGTCGACATCATCGTCGACCTCTCCAATTCGGCCGTCGCTCTGGCCGTGCAGCAGCTCGCCCGCGAAAAAAACAAGGTCGCGATTGCGGCTGCGGTGGGCACGGTCGACTTCACCGGAAAGTCCTGCGCGCCCACGACGATGTCTTGGCTTTATGACAGCTATGCACTCGCGAACAGCTCCCTCAACGCGGCTGTCAAGAGCGGTCTGGACACGTGGTATTTCATCGTGGTGGACTACGCCTTCGGTATCTCCATGCAGGCGGATGCGACACGCGCGGTGACCGCTGCCGGCGGCAAGGTGCTGGGCAGTGTGCGGCATCCGCTCAACTCGTCGGACTACAGCTCCTATTTGCTGCAGGCGCAGGCTTCGGGAGCGAAGGCGGTCCTGTTCGCCAACGGCGGCGCGGATCTGATCAACGGTCTGAAGCAGGCCAAGGAGTTCGGCCTGACCGCGCGCGGGCAGAAGATGGTCACGCCGCTGATGTTCCTGACCGACGTGCATAGCCTCGGCCTGGAGTCGGCACAGGGGCTGCGTTTCGCGACGGGTTTCTACTGGGACCGCACCGACGAAACGCGTCAATGGGCGCGCCGGTTTTTCGAGCGGCACAAGGCGATGCCCACCATGGTGCACGCCAGCATGTATTCGGCGGTGCGGCACTATCTGGCTGGCGTACGCGACGCGAAGACGGACGAAGCCCAGGCGGTGGTGGCGAAAATGCGCGCCACACCGGTCAATGATTTCTATGCGAAGGACGGACGGCTCCGCGCCGACGGCCGCCTCGTCCACGACATGTACTTGGCTGAAGTGAAGAAGCCGCAGGACTCCAAGATGCCCTACGACTACTACACGATCGTGCGCACCATTCCGGGTGTCGAAGCATTCCGCTCCGCTGAAGAGGGTGGCTGTCCGCTCGTGAAGTAGCGCTGACATGGCACTCGACCCGAACCCGCACCTCTACCTGCAGCGCGATGGCGACATCGGCCGGCTGGTCATCGATCGGCCGGCAAAGCGCAATGCACTTTGCCTGGCCATGTGGCAGGCGATTCCTCCTCTGATCGAGCAGGTGGAGAACGATCAAGCCATCAAAGTCCTCATCGTCGAGGGCGTCGACGAGATCGCTTTCGCCGCTGGCGCAGACATCGACGAGATCGAGGCGCATGCCGGCAGCGAAGAACTCGCCTGGAAGTTCATGGACGCGGTTCACTTCGCGGAAACCGCCATCGGCAGCTGCACCAAGCCTGTCATCGCGATGATCCGGGGCGACTGCATCGGCGGTGGCATTGAGCTCGCACTCGCTTGCGACCTGCGTTTCGCACAAGCTGGCTCTCGATTCGGCATCCCGGCGGCGAAGCTCGGAGTGGTCTACAGCCTCGCCTCGACATCGCGGCTGGTGCAGCTGGTCGGACCGGGACTCGCGCGAGACTACCTTTTCAGCGGCCGACTCTTCGACTCGGCGCAAGCGCGCGCAGATGGCCTGATCGACCGTGAGATTGCGGCTGACGCGATCGTGAACGAGACCCGTGCCTATGCCGAGACTCTTTGCCGCCGCTCGCAATGGTCGATCCGTGCCGCGAAGGCTGTGATCCGCGCGGCACTAGCGGGCGAGCAGACCGAGTCCGATGAAGTTCGTCGCTGGCGCGGCGGATCGTTTCTGAGCGCCGACCTGAAGGAGGGCGTGCGCGCCTTCCACGAGCGTCGCGCCGCAGCTTTCCCGTGGCGGTGAGCGCGGACCTGCGCGGCAGCAACCGACACACTGAACGTTTTGCAAAGAGGATGCAGCAATGAGAGCAAGCCCGGCCGGGGTGATGGAGCATGTGGGAATCGTGATGGAGGACTTGCCCGCCGCGCGCAGGCTCTTCCATGACAAGCTGGCGCTTCCTGTGGCCGACTATCCGGACTCGGCGGATGGACCTGCGTTTGCGGTGAAGGTGGGCGGCACGGTGCTCCGCGTGGCGTCGTCCCAATCCGTCGACGCCCGCGTCGGCAGGCCGGGCCTCAGCCACGTTGCATTCAAGATCGACTCGCTGGCGCAGGCGCGCGAACGCCTGGCCGAATCGGGTGCGCGGGTGCAATCCTCGGTGACGATGGGCTCGGGTGGGCGCAAGGCAGTCTGGAGCGATCCGGCAACGACGATCGGTATTCCTCTCCAGTTCGTCGAGGAGGGTGTCGCCCTCAACTTCAAACCTGCGTCGAAAGCCCCCTTCATCGAACGCGTCGATCACCTCGGCATTGCCGCGCGCAGTGGCGACGGCGCGCGCTCCGTCTACGTCGATGGGCTGGGCTGGCCACTCGAATCCACCCAGACGGATTCCGAATTCCTGATCCCCATCGAAATCACGTCGAACGACCGGTACGGCGCGAGATCGCACTCAGGCACCCCGATCCCGCGAGTCGGGTCGGGCCTGATCGCGCTGTTCGTCACCGTCGGCGACTACGACCTCGAGATCATGCAGCCACTCGGCGCCGCCCAGATATCCACGCCGCTCGGGACGATCCCGGGCTCCGTAGGCCAAGACCAAGGGGCCATCGCGCAGGCATTGCAGAAGCGCGGCGAAGGCCTTCTGCATATCGGCTTCAAGGTTCCAGACATTCGCCAGGCGATTGAGCGTGTGACCCAGGAAGGGATCGAGATGATCGATCCGCTGCCACGTCCCGGCTCGCGCAACGGATTCATCGCCTTCATGAACCGCAGGTCCACGCAGCGCATCCTGCTGCACTTCATCGAGCGCAACCCGCTCTGACGGTTGCGGGTGAGCAAAATCGCAGCGATGTCGGCAGAACCCCAGGGCATCGATACGCGCGCTTGGACGCTCGTCCAGGCGCTGCGCGGCCAGACCCGGTTGCGCGGCGAAGCGCCCTTCGTGACATTCGAAGGCGAAGCGCCCCTGTCGTTCGCCGCGCTGGACAGGATCAGCGACGCGTGCGCGACCGGTCTGGAGCGCCTGGGCGTCGGACCGGGCGACCGCGTCGCCCTGATGGCCGACAACTGCTCGGCTTACCTTGTCCTGCTGTGGGGCGCGATGAAGCGGCGTGCCATCCTCGTCCCCGTCAACACGGAACTCAACGGCGAGCTGCTCGCGCACCAACTGCGGGACAGCGCGCCCAAAGTCATTGCGAGCGATCATCACCTCGAGGCGCTCGCCGCTTTGAAGCCCGAGAGTGTCCAGACTCTCATTTCGATTGGCCACGGCGCTGCGCAGCGCGCCGACATCTCGCTCGACGCGCTGTGCGCCATGACCGAAGCCGGTTCGGTGCTCGATCCGGATCCCGCCGACATCTGCCTCGTTCTCTATACCTCGGGCACGAGCGGCCGGGCCAAGGGCGTCCTGATGCCGCACGCCCATGCCTACCTCTTCGGGCTGCAGCAGGCTCGCGCGCTCGGCGTCTCGAATGCGGACTGCTTCTTCGTCGCGCTTCCCCTTTTCCACGTCAACGCGTTGGTGATGTCGCTCGGATGCTGCGTCATCACCGGCGCACGGGCATTCGTCTGCAGAAAGTTTTCGGCTTCGCGCTGGCTGGATCAAATTCGTGCCTGCGCAGCGACCGTCACGAATTGCCTGGGCATCATGGCCGAGTTCGTGTTGCGCCAGGCGCCGACCTCTGGCGACAGGGAGCATCGGCTGCGCGCGGTCATGGCTGTGCCCGTGCTCGCGCAGTGGGCCGACGTGTTCGAGTCGCGCTTCGGCGTGCGCCTGGTGCAGGTCTACGGGATGACGGAGTGCAACATCGTGAGCTTCTCGGACCCTGCAGATGCGTTGGAGCCAGGTTGCGTCGGGCCCCCCTGCAGCGACTTCTTTGAGCTTGGTGTCGTCGATTCGGCGGACGATCGCCGCCTTCCGACGGGCAGCATCGGCGAGATCGTCGTCCGGCCCAAGGTCCCCTTCGGCTTCATGCAGGGTTACCTGGGTCTGCACGAGGTCACGCTGAGAGCGTGGCGCAATCTCTGGTTCCACACGGGCGACGGCGGCTGGCTCGATGAGCGCGGCCGCTTGCATTACGCTGAGCGAATCGGCGACTTCATCCGCCGGCGCGGCGAGAACATCGCGCCGGCCGAGATCGAGCAGGTTCTTGCATCCCACCCGGGCGTCGCGGAATGCGCCGTCGTCGGTGTGCGCATCGAAGGCGCGGGCGGCGAAGACGAGGTCATGGCCGTCGTCGTTCGGGACCAGACGGGCGCGGCCCCGGCCGCGCTGCTCGAGTGGTCGAGGCAACGCTTGCCACGCTATGCGGTGCCCCGCTTCTGGCGCTTCGTCGATGCGATCGAGAAGACGCCCACCGGCAAGGTGAAGAAGCAGGAGCTGCGCAAGCATGGGGTCACGGCCGACACATGGGACCGGGAAGCGGGAGATTGCGGGAGATTGAATTGCGAGTTCTGAAAAGCGGGTTCGGGCTTCTCGAAGGCCCGGTGTGGGACCCCGAGCTGGGGCTGATCGTTGCGGACGCCGACAAGGGCGGCGCCTACCGCATCGACCTGGAGGGCAACGTCTTCACCGTGTTCGAGCATCGCCGCGGGATCGGCGGCATGGCGCGGCACGAGCGCGGCGGCCTCGTCATCTCGGGGCGCAACATCGCCTACAAGGGACCTGCGGCGGCGGGCACCATCGTGCTGCTCGACAACGATCCGGCCGGCGGCATCGTCGGCTTCAACGATCTGACGACGGATTCGCGCGGCCGCATCTACGCCGGGGCGCTCGGCTTCCTGCCGACCGAAACCGAGCTCGCCGGGATGGGCGGGCCGCAGGCGAGTGCGCCGCTGTTTCTCATCGACCTCGACGGCTCAGTCCGCCAGGTCCACCCCGACATCAAGATCACCAACGGCATGGGGTTCAGCGCCGACGGCAAGAAGCTGTTCCATGCCGACTCGGGCGACCGCACGGTGTACGTCTACGACGTCGCGCAGGACGGCAGCCTCAGCGCGCGTCGACCGTTCGCGATCACGCCCGAGGGCTTGCCGGATGGGGTGGCCGTGGCTGCCGACGGCTCCGTCTGGGTGGCGGTGGCGCATGCCGGGCAAGTTCAGGTATTCAACGCCGACGGAACGCTCGCACGCCGCCTCGACTTCCCGCTGCCGATGGTCACCAGCCTGTGCTTCGGCGGCGCGGACATGCGCGAAGTGTTCGTCGTCTCAGGATCGGACGGCACGGGACGCGCCGACGCGGGTGCGATCTTCCATCTCGTCTCCGACGTGCCGGGGCTCCCCGTGGCACCTGCGCGCGTGAAGCTGCCACAGGCTTGAGGCAGCGATGACTTCCTACATCCTGGAAGCGCAAGCGCTGACCAAGGACTTCGCCGGCTTCACTGTCCTGGACAGCGTCGACCTGCGCGTCGCGCAGGGAACGATCCACGCGATCATCGGCCCGAACGGCGCGGGCAAGACCACCTGCTTCAACCTGCTGACGAAGTTCCTCACGCCGAGCAAGGGAAGGATCCTGTTCAAGGGAACGGACATCACCGGCGCGCGGCCGGCGGACGTTGCCCGGCTTGGCATGATCCGGTCTTTTCAGATCTCGGCGACGTTCCCGCAGATGACGGTTCTGGAGAACGTCCGCATCGCGCTGCTGCGCCCGCGCGCGGACGCCTTCGACTTCTGGCACTCGGCCAGCCGGTTGCGGGTGCTTCACGCGAAGTGCATGGCGCTGCTGGAGGACGTGGGCCTGGCGTCGTTCGCCCAGGTGAAGGCGGCGGAATTGGCCTACGGCCGCAAGCGTGCGCTCGAGATCGCGACGACACTCGCCCAAAACCCGGAAATGCTCCTGCTGGATGAACCGATGGCAGGGCTCGGGCGCGAAGACGTTGAAAGAATCTCCGAACTTATCTTGCGCGTCGCCAAAGACCGGACCGTGCTGATGGTCGAACACAACCTCGCTGTGGTTGCGAACCTTTGTGATGTCGTCACCGTGCTCACACGCGGCCGCGTCTTGGCCGAAGGCGACTACACCTCGGTGGCCGCCAATCCGGAAGTGCGCGCCGCCTACATGGGGACGGGTGATGACTGAGTCGCCGCTGCTCGCAGTGCGCGACCTGCATGCGTGGTACGGCGAGTCGCACGTCCTGCAAGGGGTCGACCTGGATGTCGCGGCCGGTGAGGTCGTCTGCCTGCTGGGCCGCAATGGCGCCGGCAAGACCACCACGATGAAGTCCGTGATGGGCATCATCGGCCGCCGCACCGGCTCCATCGTCTTTGACGGACGCGAAATCATTGGCAGCAGCAGCGATCGCATCGCCAGGGCAGGCATCGCCTTTTGTCCGGAGGAGCGCGGCATTTTCGCGAGCTTGAACGTGCGCGAAAACCTGATGTTGCCGCCGCGCACCGGGCCCAACGGGCTGTCGCTGGACGACATCTTCAAGCTATTCCCGAACCTGCGCGAGCGCCTCGGAACGGCGCAAGGCACGCAACTCTCCGGCGGCGAACAGCAGATGCTGGCGATCGCACGCATCTTGCGCACCGGGGCCCGGCTGCTGCTGCTGGACGAGCCGACGGAGGGGCTCGCGCCGGTCATCGTGCAGCAAATCGCGGCCACCATCGGCGCCCTCAGGCAGAAGGGATTCACCCTGCTGCTGGTGGAACAGAACTTCCGGTTCGCATCGAAAGTCGCGGACCGCTACTACGTCGTCGAGCGCGGGCGAGTCATCGACCAGTTCGAACGCGCCGATCTCGCTGCCAACCTCGGCAAGGTCCAGGCCTACCTGGGTGTCTAGTACTGCCTAGAAGGATCTCGCCGCATGTTCACAGTCTTTGGTGTCCCCTCGACGGCGCTGTTCGGGCAGCTGCTGGTTGGGCTGATCAACGGGTCGTTCTACGCCTTGCTCAGCCTGGGGCTCGCCATCATCTTCGGGCTTCTCAACATCATCAACTTCACGCACGGTGCGCAGTACATGTTGGGTGCCGTGGTGGCGTACCTGCTGCTGAAAGTGGCGGGCATCGGCTACTTCGCCGCACTTTTTGTCGCGCCCGTCATCGTCGGCCTGCTCGGCATCGCGATGGAGCGGCTGATGCTGCGTCGCCTGTACAACCTGGACCATCTCTATGGGCTCCTGCTGACCTTCGGCATTGCGCTCATCCTGGAGTCGATCTGCCGCAGCCAGCTCGGCACGACGGGGGTGAGCTATGCGATGCCGGCGGCCTTGCGCGGCGGGCAGGATCTCGGCTTCATGTTTCTGCCGAACTATCGCGCGTGGGTCATCGGCGTATCGCTCGCGGTGTGCTTCGGCACCTGGTACGTGATCGAGCGCACGCCGCTGGGTGCCTATCTGCGCGCAGCGACGGAGAACCCGACTTTGGTGCGAGCCTTCGGCATCAACGTGCCACTCATGGTGACCCTCACCTACGGCTTCGGCGCCGCGCTCGCGGGCTTCGCCGGCGTGATGGCCGCGCCGATCTACAACGTGTCACCGAACATGGGGTCGGACCTCATCATCGTCGTGTTCGCGGTGGTGGTGATCGGCGGGATGGGGTCGATCCTGGGCTCGATCCTCGCCGGCCTCTCGCTGGGCCTGATCGAAGGCCTGGCCAAGGTCTTCATCCCGGAAGCATCGGCCACGGTCATCTTCGTGATCATGGTCTTCGTCCTCCTCATTCGACCGGCCGGCCTGACGGGGAGGACCGCGTGATGAGCCGTGCCCTGCCAAGGTCCGAGCAAGGCGCAGGCGTCACGCCGCGGCAGCCGATGGCAATCGCCTTCGCCGTCATGCTGGCCATCCTGGCAGCCGCGCCGTTCCTGATCTACCCTGTGTTCCTCATGCAGGCCATGTGCTTTGCACTGTTTGCTTGCGCGCTCAACCTGCTCGTCGGCCATGTCGGGCTGCTCTCGTTCGGGCACGCGCTCTACTTCGGCTGGGCGAGCTATGTCGCTGCGCACGCAGCCAAAGTGTGGGGGCTCACGCCCGAGCTCGCCATCATTGCCGGCGCCGCTTCGGCGGCCGTGCTGGGCGCTGTCGCCGGCGCGCTGGCGATCCGCAGGCAAGGCATCTACTTCGCCATGATCACGCTGGCACTCGCGCAGATGATGTACTTCGCTGCCGTCCAGCTTCCGTTCACCCGAGGCGAAGACGGCATCCAGGCCGTGCCACGCGGGCACCTGTTCGGCCTCGTCGACCTTTCAAACACCGCGAGCCTCTATGCCACCGTGCTCCTGGTCTTCGTCGCCGGTTTCCTGGCCATCTACCGCATCGTGCATTCACCCTTCGGCGAAGTTCTGCGTGCAATCCGCGACAACGAGGCCAGGGCCATCTCACTGGGCTACCGTACCGAGCGATACAAGCTTGCGGCCTTCGTGCTCAGTGCGGCGCTCAGCGGCGTGGCGGGCGGGACGAAGGCGATCGTGGTGCAGATCGCCACCTTGACGGACGTGCACTGGCACCTGTCGGGCGAAGTCGTCCTGATGTGCCTGGTCGGCGGGCTTGGAACCTTGTTTGGCCCGGTCGTCGGTGCGTTCGCCATCCTGGCGATCCAGTTCAGCCTGGCGTGGATGGGTGAATGGGTGCTGGCCATCCAGGGGTCGATCTTCGTTGTCTGCGTCTTGCTGTTCCGACGCGGCATCGTGGGTGAGCTGGGGCACCGGTTCCGGGTGAATCTCTAGGCGGGCACGCCGCCGAGTTGAGTCGGAATGAGGAGTTCCTGATGTCTTTGCGCTCGATCGCTGAGAAGCAGCCCGGCGAGCAGGCAATGACGCAAGACCCGCGCGGGCGATGGCTCGGCGCTGGCGTGTGCGCCTGCGCCGCGCTTGCAATCGCCTCCGCCCCGTGGGCGCTCGCCCTGCCGGCGCTCAACTTCGTCTTCAAGCCGCTGGCCACGCTGTGCGTGATCGCCTATGCCGCGGGCCGGGGTGCGCAAGGTGGCGTGGGATCGGTGGCACGGCGCTGGGTGCTCGCGGGGCTCTGGCTGTCGCTCGCTGGCGATGTGGCGCTGCTGTGGCCAAACGAAGGCTTCCTGCCCGGCCTGGTGAGCTTTCTGCTGGCGCACCTGGCCTACCTCGTGGCCTTCACGCGGCAGCAGCGCTTTGGCGCGTGGTGGCCGGCGTTCGCGCTCTACGCGCTCGTCGCCGGAACGATCCTGTGGCGCTTGTGGCCGGGCGTGCCCAGCGCGCTGCAAGCGCCGGTAGTCGCCTACGTGCTGTGCCTGGCTTCGATGGCGGCGCAGGCCGCCGTGGTGTGGCGCAGTGGCGAGCCGCGCGGCGCGGTTCTCGCGATCGGTGGCGCGCTCTTCGTGATGTCCGACGCGCTGCTCGCGACGAACAAGTTCGCCGGGCCCTTGCCGCTGGCCAACCTGTGGATCCTCAGCAGCTACTGGGCGGCGCAGTGGTGCATTGCGGCGTGGTTGGCGCCGCGACCGGCCAAGCTACCTGACGCCACCCAGAGCTGAAAAGTCGATGTCAGCCGCATTTGCCGTGCCGTTCTTCCGGCCGGGGTACTCGAGCCACGTCATTGCGGCGTTGAGTTCGGAACCGCTTCGGACCGGGCACGATCCACGACGCGCGCCACGTTGGCGATGACGCGCTGCGCCTCCCAGGCCTCATTCATGACGCCGACTTGCACGTCGACGACGATCAGCGCCGGCATGTTCCCAGAACGGATTGTGGCCATTGCTTTTGCCTCGAGTGAGATCGGTGACGACAGCAGTTGACGAGTCCGTCGACGCCGATCGGCTGCGCAGGTTCAGGGTTTCGCGCGGTGCGCGCCGTGGCCTCTTCGGCATCGCTGGGCCCTAAGGCGCCAGCTGCGCAAGCGAACTCCCCTGCCCGCCCTGCACCACCTGAAAGCGCGTGCTCGTCTCGTCCTTCTGCGCGACGCTGCCGTTCACATACAGCGTGCGGCGCAGCGTGTAGACGCCTTGCGACCAGCCGTCGCGAATCGGAATCGTGAACGAGGTCTGGAACTCGCCGGCTTCCTTGCCGCCGTTCGCGGTCTTGCGCACCGGGTTCCCCCAGGCCTCGTTCTGCGCGTCGAAGATGCCGACCTCTTCTTCGACGATCACGTTCTTCTCGGCGCGCCCCGGCACGGCGACGATGGTGGACACCAGCTTCACTTCCTGGCCGCGCGACACGGCGGCGCCGGGGTTGACCTGGGAGCGATAGGTCGTGACGGTGGCGCGTTCGGGCAGTTGCTGGTTTTTGCGCAGGTACTCTTCTTCAACTTGTTTGGCGGTCCGAACCTGTTCGGCCTTGTAGCTGTTCGCCAGATAACACGCCGTGACGGCGACCGCCGCGCACGCCGCGCCGGTTCGAACCCGGTTGTTGCCCCGGGCGAGCGCCGCGCACGCGGCGGCTGCGCCCAGGCCGACGATGAGCGGGTTGCACACGCTCGCGACGTCGGCGGCGCCTGAGCCTGAACCTTTGGGCCCGGCGCAACCGTGCAAGGCCAGCAGCGCGGCGACCGCGAGGGCAAGAGAGGTTCGAGGCGTCATGGTGATTCCTCCGCGCGGGCAACAGGGGCGGCTATTGAATCACGGCCGAGCTGCGTGCCCGGTCTTTCGCCTGGCGCGCATTGCGACCTAATTCCGCTGCGCCGGGACAATCGTGAAAAACCGAGAGCGCTTCGTCGGCGCGCTGCATCGCGTCGTCGTAGCTTCGGTTCGCCAGCGCCTTTTGTCCGGCGCGGACGAGCACGTCGCACTCGAAGCGTTTCGTATCGATCGCGGGCGGCGCCGCTGCGGGCGGCGACTGGGCCTGCACGGCGGCGGCCGGGGGCGCTGCGCTGTCGGGCGCAGCAGCGCGCGCCGGTGAGGCGCCCGCCGGCAACGTGAGCGCCGGCGCAGCCGCTGCCGATGCGCGGGGTGGCCGTGCGGCCGCCGCTGCGGTCGCGGCGGGTGCGCTGGCCTTGGCGGGGGCCGCGACGTTCGGCGCCTTGACGGCCGGCGTGGGCGCGGCAACGGGCCCGGGCGCTGCTGTTGCTGCTGAGGCGGGTGCGCCTGCGGTGGCCGGGATTTCCGCGGGAACCCCCGCCGACCCGGGCGCGCTGGGGAGGGCGGCCGGCGCCGCGGCGCTCGGCGTTTCCGGCGGCGCGACTAACGCGCCTGGCTGGGGCATCTGCTGCGTCGTCGCCTCCGGGCTTGGCGGCAGCGGCGCGCGCCGCGCCGTCGTGCTGCGCTCCAACCACCAGCCGAAGCTCGCCGCCGCAGCAACGAGCACGACAAACCCGGCCACCATGAGCGGCCACTTGCGCGCCGTCTCGCCGCTGCCTGCGCGGCTGCGTGCCTCACGCGAGTCGGCGCCGGCACTCGCGGGCCTGCGCACTGCCGGTGCACTGCCGGCCACGGCCGCGCGCGCGTCGATCTTGCGCGCACCCTCTGCAAGCGGGGCCTTGGCTGCAGCGGGAGCTGTTTCGCGCGGCACGGCTGCGGCACTCTGCGGCGCGCGCGCCGGGCCGATGTCGAAGCGCTCGCGCAATTGCGCCATCGATTGCGGCCGCGCGTCGGGCCGCACCGCCAGGCCGGCGTCGATGGCAGCAAGAAACGCTTGCGAATAGCGCCCGGCGCCGGCCTGCACCGCGCTCACCATGTCGTCGGCAATGATGCGGCTCACCGAGGGCACCGGCGCGCGCCCGGTGATCGCGCAGTAGAGCACCGCGCAGAGCGCATAGACGTCGGTCCACGCGCCCTGGCGCATCGATTCCGACTCGGCGTACTGTTCGATCGGCGCGTAACCCGGCTTCAGGATCACGGTCAGGTTGTGCGTCACGTCGCCGATGACGCGCCGCGCCGCGCCGAAGTCGAGCAGCAACGGGCGCAATGCCGCCGCGGGCCCGGCCTGCGTCTTGGCCGGCGCGAGCAGCAGGATGTTGTCGGGCGCGATGTCGCGGTGCCAACAATGGTCGTTGTGGATCAGCTCGAGCGCGTCGATGAGCGGCGCGAGCAGCGCGCGCAGCCAGGCTTCATCGGGCGGTTGCGCCAAGGTCGCGAGGTGCTGGCGCAGCGTCGGGCCTTCGTAGAACGGCATCACCATGTAGGCGGTGCCGTTCTCCTCCCAGAAGCGGTACACCTTGACGAGCGAGGGGTGGTCGAACGAGGCGAGCAGCTTGGCTTCGTTGACGAAGCTGCGCAGGCCCAGCACAAAGGTCTCGCGGTAGCGCTCGGAACGCACCGAAACGCTGCGGTCGTTGCCGCGCTGCGCCAGGTTCGTCGGCATGTATTCCTTGAGCGCGACGACGCGGTCCAGCCGCGTGTCGCGTGCCAGGTAGACGATACCGAAGCCGCCTTCGCCGACCAGCCCCTCGATGACGAACTCCTGCAGCGCCTGGCCGACAGGCAGCGCTGCGCCGGGGGCCTCGCGCGGCTGCACCACAGTGCGGGGTTCGACGACGGTGCGCTGCGGATCGGCAGGCGCGGCGCCGCCGCCCGGCGGCTCTGGCGGATTGGGAGGGGGTGGGGTCACAAGGCGGGCACCGGTCTTGACGCACCGGCGCGAGCGGTTGGCGACGGCTCGGTCATGAAGGGGATTTTGCCTTCACGCACGGCCCGCGGGCCAACGGGCCGTCGCGCGCGCCCGGAACCGGCGCCGCGGTTCGACCGTGACACCTGCGACCGGGGGTTCAGAGAACCCCGGCGATCACTTACTTGGCGCGCATGCGATTGCCCTTCGGGTTGTGCTCGAGTTCGCACAGGCCGAGTTCTTCCATCAACGGCGGCACATAGACGCCGAAGCGACCGCGCAAGCCTTTCTTCAGCCCGTACCAGCCTCCCACGGGATTCGCGGGCGAGCGGCCCCAGGCCTCGACGCTGCCTTCCTTGGCCGGTTTTTGTTCGTCGGCGCCGCCGAGTTCGACCCATTCGCCCTTCGCCTTGAGCATCGCATGCAGGTCGGCGATGCAGCGCGCGTCGTAGTGCAGGACGGTTTTGCCGACTGTGCAGATGAGCAGGCGTTTGCCGCCCACTTCGTCGACGTGCATCGTGTATTCCGAGCTGCCTGGCGGCGTCTTGAGTTGCCAGGGGTGGTCCTTGTCGCGGTTCAGCGCAGCCATCACGGTCCTTTGTTTGAGTGTTGAGTCGGGATCACATCGCGCGCAGCAGCACCACGGCGTAGGTGAAGAAGGCGATCCAGGCCACGGTGAAAACCAAGGTTCGGGCGAAGCCGATACCGAAGCCGCTGAGGTGAATCACCGCGTGCGCGAGGCGCGCATAGAAGTAAATCGCGGCGCAATTCACCGTCACGCTGCTCGACACGCCCATCACCTGGGCGATCAGCACCACCACCGCAAACGGCGCGAGGTTTTCAACGGCGTTGAGGTGCGCGCGGTTGGCGCGGTTCACCCAATCGGGCAACGGCGTCGTGGGCGCCGTCTTGTAGGTTTCCGGCGTCAGACGGCGCCCCGAGGAGACGTAGCCGATCACGACCGGAATCCACAACACGCCGGTGAGCATGGCGGTCAACAGCAAGTAGAACAATTCGGCTTTCATGGTCGGCTCCTGGGGTGGGTGGCTGCAAGAAGAAATTCAAAGGCGGCGTCTTGCACGATGTAGGGCACGTAGCGGAAGTCGCGGATCGTGACCACCTGCCCTTCGCGCCAGCTGAGTTCGATGAAGTAGCGCGGCAGCGTCGCCGCGGGCTCGGGCAAGACCGCCAGCACTTCGTGACCGTTGAGCCACGCCGGCGCGAGGTGCGAATCCGCGGCGCGTTCGTAGTTCGTGAAGTACACGCCCACGTCGCGGCGGCCCGCCGCCTTGCGCTGCGAGACGAGGTACAGGCGCACGTCGTCGGCAAGCATCGAGCGCACGCCGTCCCAGTCGTGCGCGTTGAACAGGCTCGCGTAGCGCGTCAGCGCGCTCGACGGTTCGCGCGGGCGGACTGCGGGCGCCGGCGCTGCGGCGCCACCCTGCGTCAGCAGGGCGGCGCGCCCGCGGTGCAGCGCGGCCTTGACCGCGGGAACGCTCAAGCCGAGTTCCACCGCGATCTCGTCGATCGAGTGGTCGAGCACGTCTTTCAGGATCACGCAGCCGCGCTGCGCCGGGGCGAGCTCGAGAAAACACGAGATCGCGGCACTCACCGCCTGCTGGCGCGCGAGCACGTTGTCAGGCTCGTGAATCTCCTCACCGGCAATTTCCAGCGCCGCGTCCAGCGATTCGCTGGCGCGGTAGCTTTCATGTCGCCAGCGATCGATGGCGCGGTTGTGGGCGATCCGAAACAGCCACGGGCGCAAGGGCGGCAAGGCGCGCATCTGCGACAACTCGTAGCAGGCGCGGGCCAGCGTGTCCTGGACGACGTCTTCGCCGTCGGCCACCGAGCCGGTCATGCGCGTGCAATAGCGGTGCAGCTCGGGGCGAATGTGATCGACCAGGGCGAGGAACTCCCTGCGCCCCTGCTCCAGCACGCCGATGAGGTCACCCGGCACGCCGGGCCCGGCCTCGCGATCGGATTTGAGTTTATAGGTCACCGTGTGCTTCCTGCCCTGAAGACGATCCAGCCTCACCAAAGGATGCGGTTCCGGCGAATATTTTCTCTCCGCCTGCAGAGTGCAAGAGGGACGAACGCTGTTGCGGATCAGGCATCGGGATCAGCCAAAGCTTGCGATGACCGGGTTGTGATCGCTCCGGGCGCGCCACCGCGGGCTGTCGCGAACGACACAGGTGCGCAAGAACGCGGTCCAGCCGGACGGCACGAACAGCCCGTCGCAATGGTACGCGGCGCTCGGATCGCCCGTCCAGCGCAGCGTCTGCGCGGGTGGCCTGCGCGGATGCAGGGCATCCCAGCAGCTCACCAGATCGAACTGGGACCGCAGTCGCGCGTGAATCTCGAGTTCTCGCACGCGCGGCCGCTCGCCCTCGTGATTGCGCCGACCGATGCAGATATTGAAGTCACCCCCGATGATCACTTCGCGCGCCTGGCTGGAACGCACCAGGTCGGCGATTCGGTCGAGGATTTCCGACAAACGGGCGGAGTATCCACCGCGCCCGTGCGGGACATGAACACTGACGACATGAATCGGCTCGCGTTCGGGCAGGTGCCACGCGCAGGCGACGACCCATCCGATGAAGTCACGGATGGGCAAAGGCTGCAAGTGACCGCGCGCCACCCACACGGCGCTGCCCCATCCTTGCGGCCGCAGGGGAATCCACGCTGCCTTGCGCGGGTCCATGACGCCAAGGCCCGCAGCTTCCTGCAAGAGCAGAAGATCGGCACACGTGTCGCGTTGCACTTGTGCGGGACTGATCCGCTTGCCCCCGCCCTTCAGCATGTTCAGCGTGGCGATGCGCAAGGGACCGCGGGTCCACGCGCCTGCGCTTGGGTCTTTCGCCTTGGGGGTCATTTGCCAGGGGTCGCCTCCGGAACTGTCGTCGTTGCCATTGTGCGTGCCGCTGCCGACTCGGATCGGCGCGTTGCGCGGCGCAGGCTCGACCGTGGTGCGCAGCTGCCCGCGGCGCGCATCGCGTCGCGCGCCGTGCCCATCCTGGAAAATTGCGCATGAGCACACCGCCTGCCATCGATTGGCACCCCGAAGACCCGGCCACTTTGGCCGACCCCTACCCCGTCTTCGCGCGACTGCGCAACGAAGACCCGTGCCACTGGAGCCCGCGCCTGCGCAGCTGGGTGCTGACGCGCTACGACGACGTGAAAGCGGTGTGCCTGGACCGCGAGCGTTTGTCGTCGGACCGGCTGCGGCCGTTTTTCGCTTCGATGCCGGCAGGCGAGGCCTCGCGCATCGGCGACATCGTGCGCTACCTGTCGCTCTGGATGGTGTTCAAGGACCCGCCGGAACATACGCGGCTGCGCCGCCTCTCGAGCCGCGTCTTCAGCGCCAAGGCGATGCAGGCGATGCGCCCGCAGGCTGAAGCGATTGCGCAGTGGCTGCTCGCGCAGCTCGACGGCCGCGAGGAAATCGACTTAGTGGCCGACTTCGCCGGCCCGCTGCCTTGCCTGGTGATCATGGCGATGCTCGGCGTGCCGCGCGACGCGCTCGCCGACGTGAAGCGAATGTCCGATCAGATCGCGCTGTTCATCGGCAGCTCACGCACCAGCGCGCAGAAGTACGACACCGCACAGGCCGCGACGCAGGAGATGGCGGCGTTCTTTCGCACGCTCATCGCGCAGCGCCGCGCGCAGCCGCGCGACGACGCGATTTCCGAGCTCGTGCACCTGCGCGACGGCGACGATCAATTCAGCGAAGACGAACTCATCGCGACGTGCATCCTGATGCTCTTCGCCGGCCACGAAACGACGACGAACCACATCGCCAACGGCATGCTGTCGCTGCTGCGCTTTCCGGGCGAAATGGACAAGCTGCGCGCCGACCCGAGCCTCGCCGCAGCGGCGGTGGAAGAGCTGCTGCGCTACGACGGTCCGTCGGGCGCGCAAGTGCGCCTCGTCGCGCAGGCGCACGAGCTGCACGGCAAGACGCTCGAAGTCGGGCAGCGCATCTTCATCATGCTCAACGCGGCGAACCGCGACCCGCGCGCTTACGCCGAGCCGGACCGCGTCGACTTGGCACGCGACGGCGTGCCGCACCTGACGTTCGGCTACGGCATGCACATTTGCCTGGGCTTCCCGCTCGCGCGCACCGAAGGGTTGGTCGCGTTTCCGGCGCTGCTTGCGCACTACGCGCACATGGAACCCTTGACGCAGCAACCGGAGTGGCTCAATTCGCTCGTGTTTCGCGGCATGAAGGCGTTGCCGGTGGCGGTGCGGCGGGGGTGATGACATGACAGTCGTTTCCAATTCAGGTATGAGCCTGGAGCGGTCTGAGATCGGCGGCGCGAAGCGAGTCGATCCGTTGTAGACCAAGTCAGTGTATTGGGGCCTGGGTTTTGATTTCAACATCGCTCGTCGAAGGCTGTGGGCATGTGGTCGAAGGGCTGGGCGGTGGGCAACGTGTACCCGCGTTGTCCACGGACCAGGCCAGCGCCGTTCAGGCGCTTCGTCCACATGTCCACAGCCTCCCGCACGCAGCCCCGTAGGGGGAACTCAGCCGGTACGAGCAGGCACCCGTCTGAACAGCGCCAGCCGTGCCTCGTTGAGTTCCTCGGCCGCCTGCACGTCGGTCAGCGCCGTGGCCAGTGCACGCAGGTGTTCGAGCGTTACGCCCTCGCGCATGAAGCTTGCCGCCTCGGGCAAGCTGGCCAGCTTGTCCAGCGGCGTCATTGCATCCTTGGGTCGGTACACGCGCTTGATGCGTCCGGGCTTCTTCGGGTCGGCCAGCTCGGTGGCGAACAAGCACGGTCGGTGGAAGTTGAGGAATGGGTTGAGGTATTCGAAGCAGAAGGAGTTGAAGCGCACGGCATGCCGCTGGGGGATGTGTTCGTAGCCGAAGAGCTTGCGAACGACGGCACCGTTCTTGGTCTCCGCCAGGCCGTTGTCGTTGCTGCGCCGCGGGCGACTGCGGGTGAACTCGATGCGCAGTTTCTCCAGCATTTCGGCCACCCGGTGGTTGACGTACTCGCTGCCGTTGTCGGCGTGGAACCCGAGGATCGCAAACGGGAACTGCTCGAGCATCTGCCGGATGACGGGCAGCAGGTGCGCCTCGGAGATCGTCTGCACCGTGGCCACCACCTCCCACTGAGTCACGCAATCGACCGCGTTGATGTGGTACAGGCCCTTGGTGCCGTCCAGATCGCCTTGGTGCACGCTGTCGATACGCACGAAGCCCGGGCGCCCCTCAGGGGCTGGCGCCTTGCGCACGCCGATGGTCGCGGCCTTGGTGGGCCGGGTCTTGGTCAGCACGATCCGGTGGGCACGGTAGGGCGCGCTGTTGCGCAGGTTGTACAGGTGCCCGACGGAGATCGAGCCCAGGCGCTCGAATCGCGCGTCGCCAAAGACATCGCGCTGGCGGCGCAGCACGCAGGCCGTGGCCGGGCCCGACATCATGCCCATGGCTCGATCAACGTCGGCCAGCAGCGCCACATCAGCACTCGTGTAGCGCCGCGCAAAGGCGTGCGCAGGCGCGCGGTAATCCTTGACCAGGCGCTTGCCGGCGTCCCAGCGCGAGACCAGCCGCGTGACCTGCGCGCGGCTGTAGCCGCTCAGCCGCTGCAGATAGCTCAGCACCGGCCCGCGATGCGCGCGCGGCAACTGGCGGTAATCGAAGCGCCGCAACACGGATTCGATCCATGCGTAGCGCCCCTGGTCATCCTCGGCCTGCCGGAACTCCAGCGCCCGGGTCCCCTCCAGTACCTGCCGAACCTGTTCCAAGGTCCGAACCTGGGCTTCGTTCATGTCGATCACCATCGCTTGGATGATCGACTCGCCGCGCAAACGCGCTGCCCATCAGCCGCCAAACCGCCTCGCCCAGAACTCCTCCAGGCTCACATCTCACTGGAATCGCGGCCCCGGCCCCAGGCTCACACCTCGTTGGACAAGACTATGACTTGCCAGTGTCACGCGCGCGGGGCACACTCGCCACAATGAAAAATTCCAACCTGCTGCCGACGGCAGTTCTCGCATTGCTCGGCCTTGCGGCGGTTCTTCCCACCCAGGCGCAGGAATGGCCGGCGCGCACGGTACGCGTCATCGTGCCGTTTCCGCCCGGCGGCGGCACCGACACCGTGGCGCGGCCGCTCACGGCCAAGCTCTCCCAGCTGACCGGGCAGACCTTCGTCATCGACAACCGGGGCGGCGCCGGCGGCACCATCGGCGCGGCCGCTGCGGCCAAGGCGCCGGCCGATGGCTACACCGTGCTGCTGGCGCCGGTGCACCTGGCGGTGGCGGTGTCGGCGTACAAGGCCTTGCCCTACGATCTGGAGAAAGATCTTCTGCCCGTGACCACCGTCGCCGTTTTCCCCGACGTGCTGGTGGCCGCGGCGCGCGTGCCGGCGAAAAACTTGCCCGAGCTCGTGGCCTATGCGAAGGCGAATCCGGGCAAGATCAATTGCGGCTCGGCAGGCAATGGCACGACGCGCCACCTGGCGTGCGAGATGTTCAATGGCGCGGCGGGAATCAAGGCCGAGCACGTGCCCTACAAGGGGACGGGCCCGGCCACAACGGCGTTGCTGGGCGGCGAAATCGACTACATCTTCGAGGCGCTGGGCAGCGCTGCGCAACACATCCGCAGCGGCAAGCTCAAGGCGATTGCCGTCACGTCGGCGAAGCGCTCGCCTTCGTTCCCCGAGATCCCGACCGCCATCGAGCAGGGCCTGGCCGGCTTCGACGTCACCTCGTGGTACGGTCTCTGGGTTCCCGCAGGCACTGCGCCGGCCGTGGTGCAGCGCCTGCACGCCCTGGTGGGCCGCGCTTTCGAGGATGCGGAGATGCGCGACTTGTGGTTCAAGCTCGGCGCCGAGACGGGCGGCATTTCGCCGCCCGCATTTGCCGACTTCGTGCGCGCTGAAGTGCAGAAGTGGGGCAAGGTGGTGCGCGACGCGGGCGTGACCATCGAGTGAGGCTGGGCGCCGCGAGCGGCGCAGTAATCAACCCCGAACCGCCGCCAACGCCGCGTTGAGCGTCACGCTGGGTCGCATCACGGCCTCGGTCTTCACCGGGTCGGGCAGGTAGTAGCCGCCGATGTCGACCGGCCGGCCTTGCACCGCATTCAGCTCAGCGACGATTTTCTGCTCGTTGTCGCCGAGCGTTTTGGCCAACGGGGCGAAGTGGGCAGCGAGGTCGCGGTCTTCCGTCTGCGCGGCGAGTTCGCGGGCCCAGTACAGCGCCAGGTAGAACTGGCTGCCGCGGTTGTCGAGCTGGCCCGTCTTCGGCGAAGGGTTCTTGTTGTTGTCGAGCAGCAGGCCGGTGGCCACGTCGAGCGTCTTGGCGAGCAACTTGGCGCGCGCATTGCCGGTCTTGATGCCGAGCTCTTCCAGCGACACGGCGAGCGCCAGGAATTCACCCAGCGAATCCCAGCGCAAATGGTTTTCCTCGACGAGTTGTTTGACGTGTTTCGGCGCCGAGCCGCCGGCGCCGGTTTCGTACATGCCGCCACCGGCCATCAGCGGCACGATCGACAGCATCTTTGCCGACGTGCCCAGCTCCATGATCGGGAACAGGTCGGTGAGGTAGTCGCGCAGGATGTTGCCCGTCACCGAGATCGTGTCCATGCCGCGCGCCAGGCGCTCCAGCGTGTAGCGCATGGCGCGCACCTGCGACATGATCTGGATGTCCAGGCCGCTCGTGTCGTGCTCTTTCAGGTAGGTCGTGACCTTCTTGATCAGCTCGTTCTCGTGCGGGCGGTACGGGTCCAGCCAGAACACTGCCGGCATGCCCGAGTTGCGCGCGCGCGTCACGGCCAGCTTGACCCAATCGCGCACCGGTGCGTCCTTCACCTGGCACATGCGCCAGATGTCGCCGGCTTCGACGTTCTGCGTCAGCAGCACTTCGCCGGTGGCCAGGTCGGTGATGTGGGTCACGCCGTCTTCGGGCACCTCGAAGGTCTTGTCGTGCGAGCCGTATTCCTCGGCCTGCTGCGCCATCAGGCCGACGTTGGGCACGGTGCCCATGGTCTTGGGGTCGAAGTTGCCGTGCCATTTGCAGAAGTTGATCATCTCCTGGTAGATGCGCGCGAAGGTCGACTCCGGCATCACGGCCTTGACTTCCTTCGGTCGGCCGTCGGCGCCCCACATCGTGCCGCCGGCGCGGATCATCGCCGGCATCGACGCGTCGACGATGATGTCGTTGGGCGAGTGGAAGTTGGTGATGCCTTTCGCCGAATCGACCATCGCCAGCTCGGGGCGATTCGCCAGGCAGGCGTGCAGGTCGCGCATGATTTCGTCGCGCTGCGACGTGGGCAAGGTGTCGATCTTTTCGTACAGGTTCACCATGCCGTGGTTCACGTTCACGCCCAGGGCATCGAACAGCTTGCCGTGTTTGGCGAAAGCGTCCTTGTAGAAGATCCGCACGCAGTGGCCGAAGACGATGGGGTGCGAGACCTTCATCATCGTCGCCTTCACGTGCAGCGAGAACATCACGCCGTGTTTGCGCGCGTCTTCGATTTCGCGCTCGTAGAACTCGCACAGCGCGCGTCTGCTCATGAACATCGAGTCGATGATCTCGCCCGCCTTGAGCGCGACCTTCGGCTTGAGCAGAATCGTCTGGCCACTGCGCGTCAGCAATTCCAGCTTGACGTCGCGCGCCTTGTCCAGCGTCATCGACTTCTCGCCATGGTAAAAATCGCCGTGGTGCATGTGCGAGACGTGCGTGCGCGAGGCCTGCGGCCATTCGCCCATCGTGTGCGGGTTCTTGCGCGCGTACTCCTTGACGGCGCGCGGCGCGCGGCGGTCGGAGTTGCCTTCGCGCAGCACCGGGTTCACGGCGCTGCCGGTGCACTTCGAGTAGCGCGCGCGAAGCGCCTTGTCTGCGTCGTTCTTTGGGTCTTCGGGGTAGTCGGGGACCTTGTAGCCCTTGCCTTGCAGCTCGCGGATGCACGCCTGCAACTGCGCCACCGAGGCGCTGATGTTCGGCAGCTTGATGATGTTGGTGTCGGGCAGCAGCGTCAGCCGGCCGAGCTCAGCCAGGTTGTTCGGCACGCGCTGCGCTTCGCTCAGGCATTCCGGGAATTCCGCCAAGACACGCGCCGCCACCGAGATGTCGCTCTGCACGATCCGGATGCCGGCCGGCGCGGTGAAGGTGCTGACGATGGGCAGAAAGGCGAAGGTCGCCAGGGCGGGGGCTTCATCGGTCAGCGTGTAGATGATGGTCGGCGGCTTGCTCATGGTTCACGATTCTCCAGGCGGGTTCATGCTGCGGATTGTTCTTGAAGACTGCGATTGTGACCCCCTGTCGCGTCAAGCCACGTCGAACGCGAACTTGCAGAAGTGCTGTACTTTCACGGCACATGAGGCCCGGAACGCGCCAAACGCGCGACTGCGGCGCGCAAGAGGACCCGGGAGTAGAGCTTGTGAAAGCCGAACAAGACCCGGAATGCGCCGCCCATTTTTCTTGCTTCGCCGGAGCGCCTGTCGACGACGGGAACCGCCCCGGCTGCGCCGGCGACGCGGAATCGGCACTTCATGCGCGGACCGCGGGTCCGGTTGACTTGTGTGTCATGCCAACACTGCGCTGGCTAAAACCAATAGTCGGCGACACAGCGGCCATCGCGCGGCAGGTCGTCAAATGTGTTCAGCCCGTCAAAGTGATCGATCGGAATCTGCGCCACGGCGGCGGGCTCGGCAAGGCGCAGGTTCACGGCGATTCGCACCCTGCCTTGCTCGTCCTTCTGCAGTCCGCGCCAAAAAGCCACGCAGCCGCACGCCGGGCAGAAGTGAAATTCGAGCGCCTTGCCGCGCACATACGCCTGCGTCTTGCCCGAGACCTTGATGCCTTCGTTGTCGTAGTCGTAGGCCCAGAGCACGCCGTAACGTCGGCACGCGGTGCAATTGCAGGCGGTTGCACCGTCGGGCTGCCCGTCAAATTGCCATCGCACTGCACCACAAAGACAGGATCCTTGAATCATTCAGTCTCTCCTCTTCGTCGCGCGTCCATCATAAAACCTGATCGGCAACGCGAGGCGCGCGGCGCGCCCGGCGACCCGCTCGTGCATGACTCCGTGCTGCCGCCTACCTCATCTTGGTGCCACACTCGACGCCACACTGGCTGCCACAGCGCAGGCCACCCGACCCCGGATGCCCCCTCATGACCCGCGCCACTGCCCCGAACCTCGCCGCGCCCGCCGCACCGGCGGCGCATGCGCCGGACCCGTTGCTTCACGCACCGCTGCTGCCCACCCTGCTGCGTTTCGCGCTGCCCAACATGCTGGCAATGCTCGCCACCGCGCTCGCGGCGATTGCCGAAACCACTTACGTCGGCAGCTTCGGCGTCGGATCGCTCGCCGGCATGGCGCTGGTTTTTCCGTTCGTCATGTTCCAGGCCATGCTGTCGGCCGGTGCGATGGGCGGGGGCGTGTCGTCCGCCGTCAGCCGCGCCTTCGGCGCGGGCGACCCGGCGCGCGCGAACGCGCTCGCGGTGCACGCGGTGTGGATCGGCGTGTCGGCCGGCGTCATCTACATGGTCGTGATGCTCGTGTTCGGGCCGGCGCTGTTCGCTGCGCTGGGCGGCCAGGGCGAGGCTTTGCAACAGGCGGTTGCGTATTCGAACGTCGCCTTTTTCGGCTCGGTGTTCGTCTGGCTCGTGAACACGCTCTCGTCGGTGATTCGCGGCTCGGGCAACATGAAAGTGCCCTCGGCCACGCTGTTCATCGTCGCCGCAGGCCAGGTGCTGATCGGCGGCGCGCTCGGCCTGGGCTGGGGGCCGTTGCCGCGCCTGGGAATGGCCGGCGTGGCGGCGGGCACGCTCGCCGCGTTTGCGCTCGGCGCAGGCTTTCTGTTGTTCCACCTCGTGACGGGCCGCGCCCGCGTGCAGCTGCGGCTGCGGACCACGCCACTGCAGTGGGCGCTTGCGCGCGACATCCTCAAGGTCGGCGCGCTGGCGTGCATCTCGCCGCTGCAAACGGTGTTGACGATTCTCATCGTGACGCGCCTCGTCGCGCACTTCGGGACCGATGCACTCGCGGGTTATGGCATCGGCACGCGGCTCGAGTTTCTGCTCGTGCCGATTGCGTTTGCGATCGGCGTCGCGTCGGTGCCGCTGGTGGGCATGGCGATCGGCGCCGGCGACGTGGCGCGCGCGCGCCGCGCGGCGTGGACCGCCGCCGCGCTGGCGACCGCTTTGCTCGGCGCACTCGGGCTGATCGTGACCGTTGCACCCGACCTGTGGACGACGCAATTCACCCAAGACCCCGCCGTGCTCGCTGCGGCCGCGCTCTACTTCCGCTGGGCCGGGCCGTGTTACGGCCTGTTTGGCCTCGGCCTGTGCCTGTACTTCTCGTCGATGGGCGCCGGCAAGGTGGGCGGCCCGGTGCTCGCGGGCACCTTGCGCCTCGTGCTGGTGGCCGCGGGCGGCTGGGCGCTGGCTCTCGCGCAGACGCCACCGTGGACGATCTTCGCGCTCGTCGCGCTGGCGATGGCCGCCTATGGACTGGCAACGGTCGTGGCAGTTCGGCTGACTTCATGGGGCACGCCGCACTGAACGCCGCACTGAACCCTTGACACGCCCGCCGACTTGCAACCCAATCGGCGCTTGGCTGACACGCCATGTCAGTCATGCAAACCCCGTCAACCCGTGCAATCGAGCCGACTGTTATCGATCCTGTTGCGGCTGCAGACGCAGGGACGAGTCTCGGCCCAAGTCCTCGCGCAATCGTTCGAAGTGTCGGTACGGACCATCTACCGCGACATCGATGCGCTGAGCGCCGCCGGCGTGCCCGTGCTGGCCGAGAAGGGACGCCACGGCGGTTTCGAGCTGCGCGCAGGCTACCGAACCCAGCTCACCGGGCTGGACCGGCCCGAAGCGCAAAGCCTGTTTTTTGCCGGCGCGCCTTTCGCGGCGCAACAGCTCGGTCTCGGCCCGGCCCTCGAAACCACGCGCCTGAAATTGTTGGCGGCCCTGCCCGAGCCCGACCGGCGTGACGCAGAGCGCGTCGCATCGCGCTTCCACCTCGACCACGTGGCGTGGTTCCAGGGCCCGGACGAACAGCGCCTGCTGCCCGAACTCGCCGCGGCAGTGTGGGCGCGGCGCATGCTGCAGATGCGCTACGACAGCTGGACGGGTGTGGTCCAGCGGCGCGTCGCGCCGCTCGGTCTGGTGCTCAAGGGCGGGCTGTGGTACCTGATTGCTGCGGCTGACGGCCAGCAGCGCACTTACCGCGTCGCCTCGGTGCAGACTTTGACGGTGGAAGAGACTGCCGCGCCCGTGCCACCGCGCTTCGACCTGAAACGCTACTGGGACGAGTTCACGCGCGACTACGAAGCGCGCATGCAGGCGGGCCGGGCCAGGGTGCGCGCCCGCCCCGCCGCCCTGAGGGCGCTGGCGCGCATGAGCCACGCGATGGCGCAGGCCGTCGCCGCGGCGACGCCGCCGGACAAAACGGGTTGGCTGGAGCTCGACATTCCCATCGAATCGATCGACGTGGCGGTGGGCGAGTTGCTGCGTTTGGGGCCCGCCGTGCAGGCGCTCGGGCCGGCCGAGTTGCGGCGCGCGTTGCGCAAGGCCGTCAAGGCTTTGGGCGCGGTCTATGCATGACAGTGGTGAGCTCTGGATCGCGCATTGGCGCGCGCGCGGACCGGAATGCTGACATCCCGTGTCAACCTTGGTGTTGCACAGTCCTGCGGCACGCGCGCGGTGCGCGACGCCCATCTCAAAGGACACCAGCATGAGCGACGAACCCTCCGATATTCAACGGCGCACGGTGCTGCAGGCAGCGGCAGGCCTGGCCGCGGCCGGCCAGACAGCGCTGCACAGCGCTCCCGCCGCTGCAGCATCAGCACCGCCCACCGGCAAGCCCGGCGACTTCGATTTCCTGAGCGGCGAGTGGAAGATCAAGAACAAGCGCTGGAACAACGGCGCCTGGGAGACCTTCGACGGCGAAGCCACAGTGCACGGCCTGCTGGCCGGCGTGGTGAGCGTGGAGGAGCTGCGCATTCCAACGCGCCAGTTCAGCGGCATGGGTTTGCGCTTGCTCGACCAGGAGCGCAAGCTGTGGGCTGACTTCTGGGTGAATCGAAAGAGCGGCGTGCTGACCCCGCCGCCGTCATGGGGCAGCTTTGTGAACGGCGTGGGCACCTGGGACAGCGACGAACTCGACGGCGACAAACCCGTCATCTCGCGCGGCGTCTGGGACCAGATCACTGCCACGTCTTGCCGCTGGTTCCAGGCATCGTCGGGCGACGGCGGCAAGACCTGGAAAGAGAACTGGGTGATGCATTGGGTGCGCGCCTGAACGTGACGCCGGCAGCGCGCCCAGGCTCACGAGCCGGTCAACGCTGGCCCGCGGCGCGCGCCGGCACGCCTTGCAGATACATATGCACTGCGGCGAGGTCAACATCGGACAGTTGCGCGAGCGACTCGAAGGGCATGACGGCGATCACGCTGCCATCGGGGCGTTTGCCCGTCTTCATCATCTTTGCGAACACGCTGGCGTCGGCGTAGCGGCCCATCACCGTGCCGGCGCCGGGCGTCAGATTGGCTGCATCCGGCCACGACGGCGGCGTGCCGGGGATCTTGCCGCCCGACAGGCCAGCGCCGTGGCAGCCGATACACGCGTTGGCGACGTACTTGCCGTGCTCGCGCGTCACGCCTTCGGCCACGGGTAACGAAGGCGCGAGGCGGTGATCGATTTTTTCGGCAGCGTCGGTGATCGCGCCCAGGCCGTACAGCACGCGCACCGGAAGCGGCAACTGAATCACGGCGGGCTTGCCCTGCACGGCGGGCATCTGGCGCAGATAGGCGACGAGCGCGGCCAGGTCGGCGTCAGTGAAGCGGTTGTAGTCTTCGCTGGGCATGATGAACGCCGGCCGGCCATCGCGCTTCACGCCGTGGCGAATGATGCGGTCCCAATCCGCGCCCTGGTAGTTCGCTGTGACGCTGCCCGGGCCGGGGCTGATGGCTGGGCCGGCGACTTTCATCGACCCATCGTCGATGAAAACCCGGCCGCTGCCGTCGGCGCCATGACAGTCGGCGCAGCCGCGCGACGCGTAGAGGTAACGCCCGCGCTCCAGGCTCGCGGCGTCGTCGCGATAGGCCACCGCGGCCACGGTCACAGCAACCTGCCGTTGCGGCTTGCGCTCGGCGAGCTGCACGCCCACTGCGGCCACCGCCGCAGCCAGCGCGGCGGCCCCCAGCAGGGCAAAGCCAAACCATTTCAACAGGCGTCTCAGCATGCTTCTTTGCTCCCGGATCGGACTGCGTTGAATCCGCGAAAGTGGATGCGCCGCACGGCGCGCCTCAATGGCCCTCGGTCAAACGCTCATTGACACATCAAAGTGAATCCAAAACACTCGGCGAACCGTCCGACATGACGCGTCATTGTCTCGAACCTGTCTCATTCAACAACCAGGAAAGTACCCATGCGCAAGCCCATCCAATCTGTTCTGGGAATCGTCGCCGCGTTGGCCGTGCTCGCCGGCTGCGCCGCGCCGCCGGCGCCCGCGCCGGACGCAGGCAAGGAAGGCAAGATCGAGGTGCTCTGGCTCGGCAACGCGGCGATGCGAATCACGACGGTCGCCGGCAAGGTGATCCTGATCGACCCCTTCCTCACCAACAACCCGAAGACGCCGGCGCAATACAAGAACCTCGATGCGCTGGGCAAGATCGACCTGATCCTCGTCACCCACGGCCATGGCGATCACATTGGCGTGGCCGGCCAGGGCTTTGATTCGGTGACGCTGTCGAAGAAGCACAACGCGCCGCTCTACGCACCCGCCGGGCTGAACCAGGTGTTGATCACGCTGGGCCTCCTGTCGCCCGAACTCTCGCAGCGCTTCGGCAAGGGCGGAACGATCACGCCGTTCCCCGGTGTCAAGATCACGGCGACGCACGCCGAGCACAGCTCCGAACTGGTGTTCGCCAACCCCATCACGAGCAAGGCCGAGAGCCACATCGGCGGCGAGCCGGTGGGCTTCATCGTCGAGCTGGAAAACGGCTTCAAGATCTATCACATGGGCGACACCGGCGTGTTCGGCGACATGAAGCTGATCGGCGAGTACTACAAACCCGACCTCATCATGGTGCCGATCGGCGGCCACTACGTGATGGACCCGAAAGACGCCGCGTACGCGACGAACCACCTCATCAGGCCGCGCTTCGCCCTGCCGATGCACTACGCGACGAATCCCTTCCTCAAAGGCACGCCGCAGGAGTACGCGGCGGCGCTGGGGAATACGGCGACGAAGGTGTTCCCGATCAACCCGGGAGATGCGCTCAGGTTCTGAACGCTCGGCTGGCGCACTGCGGCACTCTGGCAAGCAACCCCAAGCACCTGGCCAAATACGGTAAGTGATGATGACCACGCTGATCCTGGACACGGGGCCATGGGTCGCATTGCACTGCAGCGGAGGACAGCTAACGTGCTGACGCTCGACAGCGACTTTCACGTCTACCGCCGCTACGGGCGAAAGACGATTCCGCTGCTTCGGCCGGACTGACCACGGGTTCCGAATCCGCTGCCAGGAGCCTGGGCGCGCGCTGATTGCGAGCGCAATGCGACTGCACCCGAGATCGCTCAAGCCGACGCCGGCTTGCCACCCGGGCCCCAAATCGATTCCGGCGCAGCGCGCGGATCGCGTGCGCCCCAGCGGCCTTGCCCCACCTGGTGCAGAAAGTCGTCGAGCAGGTGATTGAACGCCACCGGCTCCTCCAGGTTCACCGCATGGCCGGTCTTGGGGACGATCGCCAGGCCCGCCTTCGGGATGACGCGCTTCATCAGCAGCGAAGGCTCCAGACACGCTTCGTCTTCGTCGCCGCTCACCACGAGCACCGGAACTTCGATCGCCGCCATTTGCGGCGTCAAATCGTAGAGGCTCGGGCGGCGCCCCTGGTAGCCCTGCATCGTGTTCGCCGAACCTTGCGCGCTGTGTTCGCCAAGTTGCGCCACCGACTCGGCGAAGCCGCGCGCGTCCTTGTTCTGGAACAGCACGCGCGCCGGGCCGTGGCCGTAGGTCGCGGCGAGGTGCGCCATGCCGTGATTGCGGATGGTCTTCGCGAGCTCGACCGATTCGCGCTTGAAGCGTTCGTGCACCGCAGGGTGGGCGCCGGTGCCGCAGCCGACGAGCGTCAGCGACAGCGCACGCGCCGTTGCCGCTGATGTGCAATACGCCATGCCGAAGTGCAGTGCGGCAAACGCGCCCATCGAGCAGCCGACGAGGTGCGCGCGTTCGATGTGCAGCGCGTCGAGAACCGCGCGGATGTCGTCGCGAACGCGCTCCTGCGAATAGCGGTCAGGATGGTCGGGCACGTCGGAGGGCGGGTAGCCGCGCGCGCTGTACGCGATGCAGCGGTAGCGCCGCGCGAAGTGGCGCATCTGCGGCTCCCAGCTGCGGTGGTCGCCGGCAAATTCATGGACGAAGACGATGGGCGTGCCGCTCCCGGACTCCTCGAAGTACAGGTTGACGGCGTCGTCGGTGCGGATCGTGGGCATGGGTTCTTTCGAGAAAAAGGATTCAAGCCTTGCAGGATTGCATCTGCCGGCTGTAGCTCGACGCCGCCTGCACCACAGCGGTGGGCGCACTCGGGTTCTTCGCCTTGGCGCCGCGCTCCAGCAGCAGGCGCGCTTCGTACTTCTCGAAGAACGCCTGGAACATTTCTGCGCCGAGCGTGCCCACGGCGTGCAACTCGTCGCTCGCCGGGTTCCAATGCAACACGATCATTGCGAGCGGCTGCGGCGCCGGCCCGCTGATCACCTTGCCGCCTTGGGTGGGGTCGTAGCGCGAGTTGTCGCCGCAACAGTGCACCACGTGCGCGGGTTCGTCGGCCTGGCCTTTGCGAATGTTGATGAAGCTGATTTCCCGCGTCGGGTACATCAGCTTGTGCGCGCAGATCGCCGAATACGCGACGATGTTGCGCAACGCGCCGCTGCCGCGCAGCGACTGGTAGCGCTGCTGCAAAGCGCTGCTCAACTCCACCGGCGCGGCCGGGCGCGGCAAGGCCATCAGGAACACCGGCGTCGTCTCGTACGGGTAGTTGAAGACGTGCGGCTCGCCGGCCGCGAGCATCGCGCTCTTGAAGGGCCGGCCCGTCTTGTCGACGAGCAAGGTGCGGCCGTAGTCGTGCACCGCGAGCGGCGCCTGCGCCTGCGCGAGCGTGAGCGGCGCGCTCAGACACGCTGCGCTCAAGCACGCGACGCGCTGCAAGACGCCCCGCCGATCGGGTAACGCGGGCAAGTCTGCATTGGCCTGCCAGGGAGATGGATTCATTACTACCGCCCCTTGGGTTGCTTCGAACGTGCTGCAAGCTTACACGGCGGCGGCCCTCCATCGCCCGCGGCCGAGGCGACGCAGCCGGGCGGCAAGCGCCGCGCCTACTCCCAATCGTGACCAGCTTCCACTGCTTGCCAACCAAGCGCCATTGCAGCTTCACGCCTTAGGGCGACGCCTGATCGGGGATCAGGCCTTGTGCGCCCGTCAGCAGCACCTTCAAGTCGGTCGACATGATCGCACCTTGGCCCGGACGGGTGTGATTGAATCGCCGTGTCACCCGGAGCCCAGTCCCATGAAAAGAATCGTCGTCACCGGCGGCAGCGGCAAGGCCGGCCGCGCCGCCATCCGCGAGCTGCTCGCGCACGGCCACAGCGTTCTGAATGTCGACCTCGTGGCGCCGGCCGAGCCGCTGCCCTGCCACTTTCTCAAAGTCGACCTGAACGACATGGGCCAGACGATAGACGCGTTGCGCCGCGCCGCGGGCACGGTGGAGCGGCGCCGCCCGTTCGAGCTCGCCGACGCCGTGGTGCACATGGCAGGCATCCCCGCGCCGGGCCTGGCGCCCGACGCAACGACGTTCCAGAACAACCTGATGACGACGTACAACGTCTTCAGCGCGGCGACGCTGCTCGGCATCCAGCGCATCGTCTGGGCGTCGAGCGAAACGCTGTTCGGCCTGCCGTTCGCGCGCGAGACGCCCGCGTTCGCGCCGATCACGGAAGAGCACCCCACGCTCCCCGAAAACGGCTACGCGCTCGCGAAAGGCCTGGCCGAAGAGATGGCGCGGCAGATGCACCGCTGGAACCCGGCGACGTCGTTCCTCGGATTGCGTATCTCCAACATCATCGAGGCGCATGAGTACAAGATGTTCGCGGGCTGGCAGAACGACCCGAAGGTCCGCCAATGGAATCTGTGGAGTTATGTCGACAGTCGCGACGTGGGGCTCGCGTGTCGTCTGGGCGTCGAGGCGGAATTCGCCGGCGCCGAGCACTGCATCATCGCCGCGGCGGATACCGTGATGCAGCAAACAAGCGCCGAGTTGATGGCGCAGAATTTTCCGCTCGTGCCGGTGACGCGTGCCCTGGGCAAATTCGAAACACTGCAGTCAAATGCGAAGGCGAAAGCGCTGATCGGCTACGTGCCGCGCCATTCGTGGCGACCGGCAGACTGATTGCGAATGAACGCTCAGCCGCGCGGCGCCGCACCGGTAACGCGCTCGATATAGAGCTGGGAAATTCGCTGCGTCAGCGCTCCGGGCCGGCCATCGCCGATGACACGGCCGTCGATGCGCACCACCGGCGTCACGCCACCGAGCGTTCCGGTGACAAATGCTTCGTCGGCGCTGTACACCTGCGCGAGAGTGAAGTCACACTCGCGCGCCACTTCTCCCGCAGCGAGCCACGCGTCGAGCACGCTGCGCTGGGTAACTCCCTTGAACGAGTACGCGCCCGTCGACGTCCACAGCTCGCCCTTGCGCACGACAAAAAAGTTCGTCGAGTTGCAGCTCGCGACGAAGCCACGCGGATCGAGCATCAGCGCTTCGTCGGCGCCGGCGTGGATCGCCTGGATCAGCGCCTGAATCAGGTTCAGGCGGCTGTGCGAGTTGAGGTGCAGGTCAAAGACGTCGGGGCCGCTCGTGCGAAATGTCGACGTGAAGAGTGACAACCCACGCGCTTTCGCCTCGGGCTTGGACGTCTTGAACTCGGCGACGATGACGATCGTCGCGCCGCCGATCACGAAACGCGGGTCCTGGTTCGGCGTGCGCTTGACGCCGCGCGTCACCATCAGGCGGATGTGCGCGCCGTCCACCATGGCGTTGCGCGCCAGCGTGTCGTGCACGGCTTGGGTGATTTGCGCACGGCTCAAGCCGATGTCCAGCGCGATCGACTTTGCGCCCTCGAACAAACGGTCCAGGTGCGCATCCAGGCTGATGAGCTGGCCCTGCACGAGGCGCAAGCCTTCCCAGACGCCGTCGCCGAGCACGAAGCCACTGTCGAACACCGAGATCCGCGCCTCGCCGCGCGGCACAAACTCGCCGTTGACGTAGACGAGCACCGCGTCATTTCTCGGGTCGGCAATGTAGCCTTGGGCGCTCTCGCCCTGGTTCGGATTCATGGGTTGGCGGCTCCGAAAAAACGTCAGAAATCGAATTCGCGATGGCGTGCGAGAAAGGCCTGGGTGCGCGGCTGCGTCGGACGCTTCAGCATTTCGTCGGGCGTGCCTTGCTCGTGGATCACGCCGTCGGCGATGAACAGCACGCGGTTCGCGACGTGGTAGGCAAACCCGAGCTCGTGCGTCACGAGCAGCATCGTGCGGCCCTCCTCGGCGAGGGAGCGGATCACGCGCAGCACTTCGCCGACGAGTTCGGGGTCGAGCGCCGAGGTGGGCTCGTCGAAGAGCAGCAGTTCCGGGTCCATGGCGAGCGCGCGCGCGATCGCGACACGCTGCTTCTGCCCGCCCGACAAACGCGCCGGGTAGTGCTCGGCCTTCTCCACCAAGCCGACGCGCGCCAGCTCGGCCAACGCACGTTCGCGCGCCACCGGCTCGCTCTGACCGCGCACCGTGCGCAAGCCCTCCATCACGTTGCCGATCGCCGTCATGTGCGGGAACAGGTTGAACTGCTGGAACACCATGCCCACGCGCTGGCGCACGCGCGTCAGCTCGGCCTGGTCGTAGTGGCGCACGACCTGGCCGTTGCGCGGCGCGGCTTCGCGCCCGATCACCTGACCCGCCAGCTCCACGCTGCCGCTGCTCGGCAATTCCATGAAATTCAGGCAACGCAGCAAGGTGCTCTTGCCCGAGCCCGACGCGCCGAGGATGGCGATGCGGTCGCCTTGCATCACGTCCAAGTCGACGCCGCGCAGGACCTCATTCGCCTCGAAGCGCTTGCGCAGACCGGCGATACGCATCAAGGGGGTGTGGGTCTGATCGATCGGGTTGCCCGCCATTTCAGTCATCCCGGCGAACGCCAGGCGAACGCCGGGATCCAGGGTTCTCTGCAAAGAGTGGATCCCGGCGTTCGCCGGGATGACGAGTGGGGTTCAGGCTCATGCGTCCGACCTGCGCAAACGCCGCTCCAGCGCGTAAGTCGCCTGCACCAGCGGGAACAGGCACAGGAAGAAGACCACTGCAATCACGGTGTAGGTTTCGATCGGGTTGAAATTCAGCGAGGCGAGCAGCTTGCCCTGTTGCAGCAGGTCCACATACGCCACCGCCGAGGCGAGCGTCGTCATCTTGAAGATTTCGATGCCGCGGTTCGTCAGCGCAGGCAGCATGCGCCGCAGCGCCTGCGGCAGGATGATGCGGCGCAGCGCCTGTGCCTGTGTCATGCCGAGCGCCCGCGCACCCTCCCATTGGCCGGGCTCGATCGACTGGATTCCGCCGCGGTAGATCTCCGCCGAAAACGCCGCCGAGTTGAGCGAGATTCCCAGCGCCGCGGCAGCGAACGGATTGATGTCGAACGGCAGCAGGATCGGCAGCGCGTAGTAGAACCAAAGAATCTGCACCAGCACCGGCGTATTGCGGAAGAACTCGACGAACGCGGTGGCCACGCCGTACAGCCAGCGCGACTTGGCATAGCGCGCCAACCCCACGCCCAGCCCCAGGCCGAGACCGCACACGAGACAAATCGCAAACAGGCGCAGCGTCCCGGTCGCACCGGCGAGCAGCACGTCGGCGTTGTCGAACACCGGGGCGAAGTTCCAGCGGTAAGAAGCCATCAGCGCAGCATGCCTTCGCCGCTCACGGCCATGCGCTTCTCGACCCGGTGCACCAGGCTGCTTGCGGCGAAGATGACGACGAAGTAGATCAGCGCCGCGACGGTGAACACCTCGAGCGGGCGAAACGTCTTCTGCGCGACCTCATTCGTCTGGAACAGCAGGTCCGCGTACGACACGGTCGCGACCAGCGTCGTCGTTTTCATCAACTCGACGGCGCGTTCCAGGAACGCCGGAATCATGCGCTTCACCGCCTGCGGCAATACGATCCGGCGCAGCGCCTGGCGCGGCGTCATGCCGATGGCGCGCGCCGCTTCCCACTGGCCGCGTTCGACCGAGACGATGCCACCGCGGAACACCTCGGCAAAAAACGCCGCCGACTGAATCGAGAACGTGAGCACGGCCGCGACATAAGGCGTCATCTCGACCTTGATGAGAATCGGCAGTGCGAAGAAGAACCAGAACAATTGCACGAGCGGTGGCGTCGTGCGGAACACTTCGATCACGGCACCCGCCGGCCACGCGAGCCACCGCCTGGGCGACAGGCGCATGAGTGCGAGCACCAGCCCGAGCGGAATGCCGAACGCCAGCGCCGCCGCAGTGACGTTGAGCGTATTCAGCAGTCCCCACGCGAGCAAGTCGGCATGGGCCCACACGGGGCCGAAGTCCCAGCGGTGCACGATGCCGCGCCAGCTACTTGAGCATTTCCTTCATCACCGGCGGCGACGCTTTCGGGTCCAGGCCGAAGCCGACGAGGAATTCCTCGTACCACTTCTGCGTCTGCCCGCCCTGGTAGTAGCCGGCCATCGCCGTGTCGACCCAGTTGACGAACGCCTTGTCGGCTTCCTTGCGCACCGCCGCGCTGGAAGGCTGCGACTGCGCCGGCGTGGGCACGACGATCTTGCCCACACCCAGGCGCTGTCGCGCCGCGAGCAGCGGCGGGTGGAACAGGCACACCGCGTCGGCGCGGCCCGCCTGGAACGCGGCAATCGCCTCGGGGTTGCCGGGGAAGCGCTGGATCTGCGCCTTGGCGACGTTTTCGCTGAGGAACTTGTCCATGCTGCTCGCCTGCGGCACGGCGATGCGTATCGTGGGCTGGTTCAGGTCGGCCCAGGTCTTGACGGCCAAGTCGTCGCGCGCCAGCACCGCCAGCGAATAGAACAGCAGCGGGTTTTGCGGGAAGTCGACCGCCTGCGCGCGCTCGGGCGTGGCGTCCATCATGTACATGATGTCGATCTTGTTGCCCTGCAGCGCAGCGATCGCCGTGCCCCAGGTGACTTCGACGGCCTCGAACTTCACCCCCAGGCTGCCGGCCATCGCCTTGCCCATCGAAACGCCCAGGCCGCTCGACCACTCGCCCGACTTCGGGTCTTTCGAATACCACGGCGGCGCCTGCGTCACGCCCACGCGCAGCACGCCGCGCTGCTTGACTTGCGCCAGCGTGTTGTCGCTTTGCGCGAGCGCGGAGCGCGTGGTGGCCCAGGCAGTGGGGCCGACGGCGAGGAACTGCACGATGCGGCGACGGGAAATGATCATGGCTTGCCTCCAGGCGGTGGGAAAGTGGTGAACCCCACGCAGCGGGGAGCGCGGGGCCGGCAGTGGCGAAACAATGTACCGCACCGGCCTCCCCGCCACTCTTCGTACAAGCCCGCGCTCCATTGCGCCATGACGACGCACCCTCACGAGCGCGGCAGCGCTCAGAATGCGCTGCGCTGCGCAGCAATAGCGTGCAGTGCACAAGCAGATCGCCGCGCTCGATCCACGCTACCAACGGCGAGCAAGATGATCAGTGACCAGACCGGCATCGTGGTCGCGCCGCAGACGCAGGAGGAGATGGCGCGGCGTTACGCGCCTGAGCTCTGAGGATTGTCCGGCCCGTCCTTCGTGAGCGCCTGCAGGGCGTGCGCGATCTGCCGCCCATGGGATCGCTCGATCTCCGGCGCACTCAACCTGGGCCGAATGCGCTGCGCCGTGGCGAGTGCGATGCGCGCCTCGTCCTCGCGCCCCAGTTGTTTCAACGCAGCCGCTTCGAGGATGCGACTGAGGTGCAGGCGCGGGTCGCGCCCGGCGCTGGCGCGTGCCTCGCGCAGCGCCTCGTCGGTGCGGCGTGCGCTGAGCAGCAGGCAACCCAGCGCCCATCCCCAGAAGCCGAGCCCGCGGTCGCGCGGGCTGATGCGCATGCCGTATTGCATGCTCTCGATGCCCGCGTCGATTCGCCTCTGAAAACCCAGCACCGAACCCCACGCCACATGCGCCTGAGCGTTGCTCGGATCGAGCTCCAAGGCACGCTGCAGGATCTCCGCGCCCCGCTCGCGCTGCCCGAGGTCGGCGAGCGCGCAACCGGCGAGTCCCAGTACCTTGCTGCTGCCCGCGTCGAGCGCGATCGCCTGCTCTGCGGCAGCGGATGCTTGTGCGTCTCCAGTCTCTGATGGGTCCAGGATGCCGGTGCTCCGGCCGAGCGCCGTGACCAACGCAAAGTGCGCCATCGCCAGTGAGAAGGTCGGGTCCAGTTCGAGCGCTCGTCGCAGGTGGTCGAGCGCTTCGTGCAGCGCAGGCTCGGTCCACCCTTTCAGCGAAATGGCCCCCGCAGCCTGCTGGTAGCAGCCCCAGGCGTCGACATTTTCCGGGCGCAGGCGGCGGATGAGAGCGATCTCGGCGCGCGTCAATTCGGGTTCAAGTTCACTGATGACGCCGCGGGCGATTCCGTCTTGCAGGTCCGCCGTATCTTCGGGCCGGCCTTCGAAGCGGCCGGACCAGAGCACGCGCCCCGAATCGGTTTCGATGAGCTGGGTCGCGATGCGCACCCGATCGCCGATCGCTCGCACGCTGCCCTCGACGATGTAGCGCACCCCGAGTTCACGCGCAATCGTCGCGACTCGCGAATCGCGGTTGCGAAACACGAACGACGACCCTTGTGAAATGAGCTGAAACCCCGCCACCCGCGCGAGCAGGGTGATGACATCCTCGACCAGGCCATCGGCAAGAAAGCCCAGGCGTACGTCGTCGGACAGCACCTTGAAAGGCAAGACGGCGATCGTCGGTCGGTCGTTGTGCGCTGGCGCGGCAATGCTTCCGCCTGGTGCTGCTGCCGCTGCCTCAGCCTGGGCCTCGATGCCCAGGCGGTAGGCCCGCACCGGGTACGGAATGTTCTTCACGTCCTGCACGCCGACGTCGACCCAACTTGCGTCGACGCGGCCACGAACCGCGTCGTGGATCGCCTCCGACACCAGCACGCCAGCCGGCGCTGCCAAGGCCTGCAGCCGCGCCGCGATGTTGACGCCGTCGCCTTACACCGAGCCGTCGGCCTTCTCGATCACGTCGCCCAGGTGCACGCCGATGCGAAAGTGCATGCGCCGATCAACGTGAACTTGAGCCGCGTCATCGGCCAACTTTCGCTGCACGGCAAGCGCCGCAGTCACCGCTCCGACGGCGCTGTCGAACGCGGCGAGTACCGAATCGCCGGCGGTATCGATGATCCGCCCGCCTTGGGCGGCGACTTGCGTCTGGAACTGCCCACGCGCTGCTTCGAGCGCGATCACGGTTGCACGATCGTCGAGCGCCATGAGGCGCGAATAGCCCACCGCGTCAGCGGCCAGGATCGCGAGCAAGCGGTGCCGAAGCGAGGAGCTGTCCATAGGCATGCGGCCGCGGTCCGGGTCACGCTTCTGCCGGCTCGGGAAACGCGGCCATGGCGAGTGCGTCGCCATAAAAGCGCCGGCACAGTTCGCGCCGCCGCTGGCCCTCGGTGAGGTTTGTCGCGAGCGAGGTCAGAACGATCTGCTGCGCGGTCTCGAACATTTGCAGTGCCATCAAGGCACGTTCCGACCCGCTCATCGCAGCGAATCGCTCGCTCAGGATGGCCTCGATCGCAGGGCTGGTGTCATTCATCGTCGGCCCTCTCGATCTCAACCAGCAGTTCCGTCAGGCGCAAGCGCTCGGACCACTCATCCAGGTAGGCCCGGTCGAACGCTGTGGCGAGCAGCAGTTTGATGTCGCGACGCTGCTGTTCGGAGCGCGATTGCCGCGACCAGTCGAGTTTGGAGAGTATCAAATCCTCGACGCTGACGATCCACAGCGGGACTCCAGCCAGGTCGACCTGGCGGCGGCGTTCGAACTCCACACGCCTGTACGGCGTGTCCTTGCGCGGGATAAGGTCGATCTTTACGACCGAAGGAAGATGGATGATGTTCCAAGGCCTGGCACCCAGAAGCGCCGCGGCAATCGCTGCCGCGTCTGCATGGTAGTCCGGACCAAGTGCTCCGATCAAGCGTGATGTCTCAGCACCTTCGAGGGCAATGACCAAGTCGATGTCTCGCGTCATGCGCGGCCTGGCGTAGAAACTCATCGCGAGTGAGCCGGTGAGCATGTAGGCGATCGCGGCGCCATCGAGACGCGCGCAAACGTCGCGCAGTGCGAGCAATTCGGGGGTCTGCGGCATGCCGCGTACTCTAGCGCCTCGTCGTGCATCGGCACAGCTCCACCCGGACAAAGCGCGCGCGCCTTCTTGTCATGGGACTGAAGTTCGTCGCTTGACAATTCGCCGGCTCGGCTATAGATTGAACACATGGTTAGTCCAGATGTTCAATCTTCGAAGCGAACCCGCGTGGCACCCAAGCCCGTCCCGGCGGCCAAGCCCACGCGCTCCGACGGCGCGACGACCCAGGCGCTGATCCTGCAGGCCGCGCGGCGGCGCCTGTGCGATGGCGGCTACGCCCAGCTCAACCTGCGCGACATCGCCAAGGACGCCGGCGTGAACCACGCCCTCATCAACTACCACTTCCGCAGCAAGCAGCAGCTCGTGCTCGCGGTGGTCGACGAGGCGAATGCGCAATTGCTGGAGCGCCAGAAACGCATGTACGGCGCGCCGACGAGCGCGGGCGAGAAGTGGCAGCAGGCGTGCGACTTCTACGAGCAGGACCTGAAGTCCGGCTTCGTGCGCCTGATGATGGAGTTGATGGGCGCAAGCTTCAACGACAAGGAACTGCAACGCGAGTTCGTACCACGGCTGCTGGAGTGGATGCGCGTCGTCGAAGGCGCCGCGACCGAGTTCATCGCGACGTCCGGGCTCGATCTGCCCGTATCGGCACGCGCCTTGTCCACCTGGATTTGCTTCTACTGGATCGGCATGGAGGCCGGCATGACGCTGGGCATCACGGAGAAGCAGGGGCACTTCCGAGAGGCGCTCGACGCGGTCGCGACCCTGTTGCGACGCGTCGAAGCGCCCACCGCGCCACGTGCGTCACCCGCGCGCGCGAAGGCACCCGCAACACGGTCACGCAGGAGCACACGATGAACATGACGCCACCGCATCCCGAGCGCCTTGCCCTCACTGCCGGGCCACTGCCTGCGCCGGGGACTCTTCCCGATCCCTACCCCTATGAAACACTGGAGCCAGACCGACAAGGATTCGTCGAGCGCGATGGCGTGCGATCCTGGTACGCGCAATTCGGATCCACGGGCCCCTGGCTCGCCTTCGCACCGATATATCAGATGGGCAACACTTTCGTCCTCAAGGGCGTGGTGCCTTACCTGGCGCAGCACTTCCGCGTCGTGACGATGGATCTGCGTGGCAGCGGCCGCTCCGACCGCCCTGCCTCACCGCAGGCCTACTCGTTCGAGGAGTACTTTGCCGATTTCTGCGCCGTGCTTGACGAACTCGCTGTCGATCGGCTTGCCGTGATCGGCATCTCGGCCACGTCGAAGACGGCGTTGCGCCTGGCGGTCGAACAGCCGAATCGCGTGACCCACCTCGTTGTTCTAGGGGGGTATGCCGGAATATTGATCAGTGACCCAGAGGTCGCCCGAGCAACGATCAACCGCATGCGCGATGACTGGCCCGGCCACCTTGACGCCTTCTACGCCAGCTGCTTGACGGAGCCGCATTCGACCAAGCCGTTCGAGGACGCCGCCGTCTATTGCGGATGGTCGACCAGCGGCGAGACGCTGGCCATGGCCACAGTCGGTTGGCGCAGCGCAGACCTGCGCGAACTGGCTAAGAACGTTCGGTGCCCGACCCTGGTCGTGCACGGTGACGACGACCAGCGTGTGCCGTACTCCAACGGTGTGGAGTTCGCCATGCTCGTGCCCGGCGCGCGCCTGCTCACGATCGGCGGCGGCGGCCACTTGCTGCAGGCACGCGACCCGGCAAAGTTCTGCAACGTCGTCCGAGATTTCGTCGGCCCCGGCCCGGCTCGCTTAACCTGGGTCCGTGGCATGGCGCGCAAGCGCCGCGCCCTGTTCATCTCCAGTGCGATCGGCCTCGGCCACGTGCAGCGCGACCTGGCGATCGCGCGCGAAATGCGCAAGCTGCAACCCGACTTGGAGATCGACTGGTTCACCGTCGAACCCGCGTCGACCTACCTCGAACGCGAAGGCGAGCGCCTGCACCCGATCACGAAACGCCTGGCCAACGAAAGCCGTCACTTCGAGCGCATGGCCGGCGAGCACGACCTGCACGCCTTCTTTGGGCTGCGCACCATGGACGAAGTGATGGCGCGCAACTTCATGACTTTTGTCGACCTCGTCGAGTCAGAGCACTACGACCTCGTGATCGGCGACGAAGCGTGGGAGGTCGACTACCACTATCACGAGAACCCGGAACTGAAGCGCCAGCCGTTCGTCTTCCTCACTGATTTCGTCGGCTGCCTGCCGATGGAAGAAGGAAACCGCCGCGAAGCATTCCTGTGCGCCGACCGCAACGCCGACGACATCGAGCACGTGGCGCGCTACCCGTGGATCCGCGACCGCGCGATTTTTGTGGGCAATGTGGACGACGCGCCCGACCTGCCGTTCGGCCCGGGGCTGCCGATGATCCGCGACTGGACGCAGCGCAACTACACGTTCACCGGCTATGCCCTGCCCTTCGACCCGAAATCGCTCGCCGACACTGCCGAGCTGCGCCGGCGCCACGGCTACCTGCGCGACGAAAAACTCGTCATCGCTGCGGTGGGCGGCACGTCGGTGGGCGCGCCGCTGCTGCACCGCATTGCCGACGCCTTCCCGGCGATGAAGCGCCAGGTGCCTCAGCTGCGCATGTTGCTCGTCGCCGGCCCGCGCGTGCCGCGCGAAGCCTTTCCCGCGCACAAGGGTCTCGAGGTTCTGCCCTACGTGCACAAGCTGTTCGAGCACCTTGCGTGCGCCGATCTGGCGCTCGTGCAAGGCGGTCTGAGCACGTGCATGGAGCTGGTCGCGACGCGCCGGCCGTTCCTGAACTTTCCGCTCGAGCGTCACTTCGAGCAATGCATTCACGTGCAGAACCGCCTGCACAACTACTGCGCCGACTGCTCAGTGCGCTTCAGGGATCTGACCTCGAGCGAACTCGCCGAGCGTGCGCTGCGCGCGATGCACGAGCCGGTGACCTACAAGCCGGTCGAGACCGACGGCGCGGCGCGGGCCGCGCGGGAAATCGTTTCGGTGATGGAGAATCGTGCGTGGGCGGCGGCTTGATCGCATCGACCCTGCCTGAGCAACAACGTCGACCCCATCGGTTGCACCTGGTGCTAGACTTTAGGCAATGCCAAAGACGGTGTCAAACCGGGTCTTCAAGACCGCCTGGTTCAGCAAAACCGCGAAGAAGGCCCGGATCGGGGATGTCACGCTGTGCCAGGCCATGCGACAAGTCATGGAAGGCCAGGCCGATGACCTGGGTGGGGGTGTGTTCAAGAAGCGATTGGAGGGGAACAGATATCGCTCGATCATCCTGGCCAAGGGCGGTCGCTACTGGGTGTACGAATATCTCTTCGCCAAGAGTGACCGGGACAACATCGCAGACGAGGAACTCATCGCTCTTCGTGCCCTTGCCAAGGGCTATGCGGGACTGACCGACTTTCAGCTCGTTTAACTTTTGAACGGCAACGACCTTGTGGAGATTTGTCATGGTGACCAAGCGCGCGTTCAAGAGTGATGCCTTTGGGGTGATCCACGCCTCGGCCTCTGCGCTGCATCGCGTGAAGGCGATCGACAAGGCCACGATGCGCGAATTCGACGCATCTTGTCTTGCGGTCCCGCCCGAAATGGAACCGCAAGAGATCAAGCGCATCCGCGAGCGAGCCCATGTCAGCCAACCCGTCTTCGCGCGATACCTGAATACCAGCGAATCGACCGTGCAGAAATGGGAATCCGGCACCAAGCGGCCCAGTGGCATGGCACTCAAGCTGCTGGCCGTGGTGGAGAAGCACGGGCTCAAGGTGCTTGGCTGACGCGGACCTTCTCCTGAGGAACACTGCGGCTCTGCCGTCGCCCTTGAATGCGAGACATTGACCGCCACTGCATGGATTCGTGGACGCCATTTTTCAGGGACCAAGGCAGCGGCGCCACCGTCATCTGCCTGCACTCCAACGCGAGCACGTCTTCGCAATGGCGTGCCTTGAGCGATTTGCTCTCGAACCGCTACCGCGTCATTGCCGTGGACAGCTACGGCGCGGGCAAGAGCCCACCGTGGCCGACGGATCGCTCGCTTCGACTCGTCGATGAGGTCGAGCTGCTCGACTCCGTGCTGCGCCAGGCGGGCGAGCGCTTTCACGTCGTCGGCCACTCGTACGGCGGCGCTGTGGCGATGAAGCTCGCCACACTTCATCCGCAGCGCGTGCAGTCGCTTGCGCTTTACGAGCCCACGCTGTTTCACCTCGTCGTCGCCGGCGGCGACCCGCTGCGCTCGCCGGCGCAAGGCATCTGGCGTGCTGCCAGCGACGCCGCGCACTTTGTTGAACGCGGCGACAACCCGGCAGCCGCCGAGCGCTTCATCGACTTCTGGATGGGCAGCGGCAGCTGGGCCGCGATGCCCGCGGCGCGCCAAGCCGCAGTGGCAAGCTCGGTGCAAAACGTGAAGGGCTGGCGCGACGCGCTGATGGAAGAAACCTTCTCCGCATCCACCCTCGCAGCGCTGGACATCCCGGTCCAGCTGCTGTGCGGCGACGCCTCTCCCGAGTCATCACAGTCGGTGGCGCGAGTCCTTCAAGGAACCCTGCCGCGAGTGACGTTTGCATCGCAGCCCGGCCTGGGCCACATGGGGCCGATCACGCACGCGGAGTCGGTGAACGCGCAGATCGCCGAGTTCCTCGATCGCCACTGACCGGCGGCGCACGAACGCCCTGCCGCTTGCGCGGACAATATCGCGGCATGAGCTACGCCACGCATCACACCGACGGCACGATCAGCGTCGTCACGCTGAACCGCCCGGAACGCCTCAACGCGATCGGCACCGCGCTGATGGCCGACCTGCACAGCGCACTGACCGACGCACACGCCGACGCGACGACACGCGTGATCGTGTTCATCGGCGCCGGCCGCGCGTTCTGCGCGGGCGACGACCTGAAGGAGTTTGCCGAGCAGGCGCGCAGCGCGCAGTCGATCGCGCAGACCTGCGAGAGCATCCAGCAAATCACGCGCGACATCATGTTCGGCCCCAAGCTCGTGATCGGCGCCGTGCACGGTTACGCCGTGGGTGGCGGCTTCGAGTGGTTGCTCAACTGCGACCTCGTGATCGCTGCCGACGACCTGATCGCGTTCTTCCCGGAGATGGCGCTCGGCCACTTCGTCACCGGCGGCGTGACGCACCTGCTGCCGCAACTCGTCGGGCATCAGCGCGCGATGGAGCTGATGGTGCTCGGCGAACGTCATGACGCGAACGCGCTGCAGCGCCTGGGCATCGTGAACCGCGTCGTTCCCGCAGCCGAGCTGTTGCCGCGTGCGATGGACATGGCGCGCCAAGTCGCGCAGCGCTCGCTGCTCGCCACGTCGCAGCTCAAACGTGCGCTGACTAGCGAGGTGAACGCGCAGCTCGCTGCGGCGCTGGAGATCGAGCGCCGGGCGGCGGTCGCGTGTTTTGCGAGTGCCGATACCGCGCAGCGTGTCGAGGCCAGGGCGCTCGGTACTAAGATCGTGCCCGGCGCTGCGAGGAGGAAATCATGAAAGGATTGTTGGGCTTGGCTCTGTTGCTGTCGCTGCTGAGCGGCGCCAGCGCCCAGGAGCGGATTGCACGCGTGGGCTACCTCAGCTGGGAGGACGCGGGTGGGCACTACGAAGCGACCGCCAGCGCCTTCGTCGACGGGCTGCGCGCGGAGGGCTTTGTGGAAGGCAAGAACCTGCAGCTGCTGCGGCGCTCGGCGTCGAACGACCCCGAGAAATTCAAGCCGCTCGCGCGTGAACTCGCCGCGTCCAAGGTCGATGTGTTCTTCGCCCCGGCAACGCCGATGGCAAGCGCCGCCTGGTTCGCCGCGAAAGACACGCCGATCGTCATTGCGACGATCCTCGACCCGGTCGAACTGAAGTTCATCAACTCGCTGGGTCGACCGGGAACGCGCGTCACCGGCGTGACGTCGATGAACGACGAGCTCACCGCCAAACGAATGCAGTTGCTGGCCGAGATGGTGCCCGGCTTGAAGCGGGTCGGCGTCGTCATCGATGACGTCATGTACCGCGCGTGCAAGCAGGAAGTCGAGCACGACGAGAAAGCGGCGAAGGCACTCGGCTTGACGCTGGTCATGGTCCACATCGATCGGGCGGAAAATATCGACGCGGGGTTTCGCAAGCTGGCCGACGCGAAAGTCCAGGCGGTGTTCAGTACCGCGATGTCGACGCGCAACAACCTGAACGAGGAATACGCCGCTGCGGCGCTCAAATACCGGCTGCCGTCGATGTTCCCTCTCGAGTACGGCGTCGAGCAGGGCGGGCTGATGAGCTACGGCCCCGACTTCCCCGCCCTCTTCCGCAGCGCCGGCCGGTACACCGGCCGCATCCTCAAGGGCGGCAAGCCCGCCGAGATGGCGGTCGAGCAACCGCGCGAGTTCCAACTCGTGCTCAACCTGAAGACGGCGCGCACGCTCGGCATCACGGTCCCGTATGCGATCCGGCTGCGCGCGGACAAAGTGATCGAGTGAAGCTGCTCAGTGCCGTCCGGGTCAGCCCCCAGCGCGGCGTCGCGCTTCTACTTGTCGCGCGCCATCGCGCCGCTTGCGCTCCAGAATCCGAACACCAGAACCAGCGTCACGAGAATCAGCAGCGTCATCAGCGCGTAAAGCGTCGCCGACAGGCCGATCTGCTTGTAGCTGGCCCAGATGTAGGTCTGCACCGTGTTGTTCGCGCCTTGCACGAGCGAGGTTCGCGCGGTCTCGTTGAACGACAGGATCATCGAGAACGTCGCGGCGCCGGCGATGCCGGGGCGGATCGCCGGGAATTCGATCTCGCGAAACGCGCGCCAGCGGTTCGCCCCGAGCATCCACGCGGCCTCTGACTGCACCGTGTCGAACTGGCTCATCGCCGTGAGCACGATGAGGAAGGCAAACGGAAGCGCCCACAGCACGTTGACGATGCAGATGCTGAGCAGCGACGGCGGCAGGCCGATGCGCTCGAACAGGAAGGCCGTCGCCAAGCCCATGCTCACGCCGGGAATGAACAGCGGCAGCAAGTTGAGCAGGAGCACGGTGCGCGGAATGCGCAACTCGCGCACGGCCATCGCCGCGAGCACCGCGAGCACCGGCGTGACCAGTCCGACGACAAGCGCCACACCCAGCGAGTTGCGTATCGCCTGAACCAATACGGTCTGCCCCCAGATGCCGCTGTACGCCGCCAGCGACGGGTGGCTCAACGCGTCAGCAACGCCCTTGTCGCTGAGCGAAAACACCGGCGGGGGCAACATCGGCAAGTACAGCAGCAGCAGCGCCAAGCCGGTCCACGCCCACAGCGCTGCGCGCAGCATCCTGCCCCGGCTTGGCTGAGCGCGTGTCATCGGCCGAGCGCCTTGCCGAGAAATGTCCGCAAGTCGAACAGACTCGCCCAGACCGCGACGAGGATCAACATCGCGGCGATGACGACGGTGGACATCGCCGCGGCGAGCGGGTAGTTCAGAACGTCCAGCGTGCTCGTGATTTCATTGCCGATCAACTGGTAGCCGGTGCCGCCCAGAATCACCGGCACCGCGTGGTCGCCGAACGCGCCGACGAAGCCGAAGATGACGGCCGCGAGAACGCCCGGCATCGACAAAGGCAGCACGATGCGAACAAAGGTTCGGCCCGGCCCGGCGCCGAGAAGCCAGCTCGCGTGGATGAGCCTGCGGTCGATGCCTTGCAGCGCGAGCCAAAGCGGGAAAATCATGAACGGCATGTACGACATCACCAGGCCGACGATCACGGCGAAGTCGCTGTAGAGCAGCCAGTCGAGCGGCGCGTCGGTCAAACCGCAAGCGATCAACACCGTGTTCACCGGCCCGGTGCGACTCAGCAGGTACGACCACGAGAAGGTGCGGATCACGTAGTTCACGAGGAAGGGAATCGTGAACAGCATGAGCACGATGCGCGTCGCGCGCGCCGAGGTCTTCAGCGCCAGGAACCAGGCGATCGGGTACGCGACTAGCAGGCCGATCGCGGTGACTTCAGCCGCGACGAGCAGGCTGCGCTCGAGGATCTCAAACCGCACGCCGCCCAGGAACGACGCATACGACGCGAACGAGAAATCCGGCCGAATCCCGAACCCGACGCGCTTCCAGAAGCTGATGACCACCGTCAGCGCGAGTGGCGCCACCAGAAACAGCGTCACGAACACGAGCGGAACGCCCAGCAGGGCGTGGCGCAGCGTCAGTGACGCGGTTCGCACGAATCACCGGCTCGGTGTCAGCGGCTCGGTGCGGCCTTGAAGCGCGCCCACTCGCTTTCATACGCTTCCACTGCCGTGGGCCAACGGTTCTGCCAGACGCCGCCGCGCTTGAATTTGGCTTTCACGCCGGCGTCGATCGCGGCGATCTTCTTCGCCTCGTCGGGTTTGAACTCGGCCGGCGTGGCGTTCGCGTAGGGCACCGCCTGCGAATTCGTCATGTAGCTGCGCGTCAGCGAGATCTTCGCGCCGTACCAGGGGCCGAGCAGGAAATCGAGCAACGCGTAAATCGCCTTGGTCTGCTCCGCGGTTCGCGCCGGGTTGCGCACGATGTACGCCGCCATCGCCCACAGCAAGTAGCCTTCCTTGGGCTGCGCGTAGACCGACTTCACGCCTTTCGCCGCCGCGGCGCCGACCATCGGCTCCCAGCAGTCGATGACCTTGACTTCCTTGCTCACGATCAGATTCACCGCCTGCTCGAAGCTCGACCACAGCGTGCGGAACTGACCGGCGCGCTTTTTCTCGATTAGGAAGTCGACGACGGTCTTGAACTCGGAGGCCGTCATGTTGTCGGGGTTCGCGATTGTTGCGAGCTTGGCCGATTTTAGGTACAGCGCGGTTTTCTGCCCCGCCGTCGTGTAGTTGTCTTCCAGCGCGACGTAGCCCTTGAACTTCGGGTCGAACAGCGCGCCGTAGGAGTCGAGCGGGCCCGTCGCCTCGGGCAGGTAGGCAAAACTGTCGCCTTGCAGAATCGACGGCACGCCGTAGATCTTGCCCTTCTCGCCGATGAAATTGAAACCCGGCTGGCCCTGCGCGAAGAAGTCCTTGAGGTAGGCGTTCTTCCCCCAGTTCGGCATGCGCGACGTGTCGATTTCATCGATCAGGTTGTTTTCCACCAAGGGCTTTTGCATGCCGCCGACGATGTTGATGACGTCGTAAGTCGACTTGCCGCCTCCGGCGAGCAGCACGTTGACGACGGCCGACGGCGCATTGCCGATCGCCACCAGGTTCACTCCCGCGCCGCTGGCGGCGGTGAATTTCGACCAGTCGCCCGGGTCACCCACGCCGATGTCGGCGAAATTCAGTTTCAGCGCTTGGGCCTGCGCCAGCGTGGGCAAACCGGCGCCCAGCATGGCCGCTCCGGCGCCGGAAATGAAGGTTCTGCGATCGAATGCTTGGGTCATGAATGCTCCGTGGTTGGACATGAAAAAAACCTGACGCGGCGTGGCAGCGCAGGCTCAAAGGAAAGGTCAATGGGTAACGCCATGATTGAACCGAGAAACGCCTGACTTCAAATAGGTGGATTCACGGGTGCGGTGCTGAGGTCTCAGCCCGCGGGCTCGTATGGCGCGCGGGCTCAGTCCTCGAGAAAAACAACGCTTGCAGGATCCATGCCGACGCGAACCATCTGCCCCGTCGCGTCGGCTTCGCGCCGCGTCGAGGTCGCAACAATCGCCTGCCCGTCGGGCAGGCGCAGGCAATGGTCGACCGTCGTTCCCTTGTAGACCACGTCTTCGAGGATGGCCGAGAATTGCACCGGCATCGGCGACGCCGACTCGCCGATGCGCAGCGCCTCGGCACGGATCGCCACGCCCAGCACCGCACCGGTTCGGGCCGCGGCTGCACCGGCGCAGGAGACCTGCGCACCACCGACGCGCACACTCGGGTTCGTGCCGTCCATTTCGACCTGGCCGTCGATGACATTGCAGCCCCGGAAGAAACCTGCGACGAAGCGCGTGCGCGGGCGCGTGAAGAGCGCTTGCGGCGCATCGCATTGCACGCAGCGGCCGGCGTTGAGGATGGCGACCCGGTCGCTCATCGTCAGCGCCTCTTCCTGGTCGTGCGTGACGTAGACGAACGTGGTTCCGGTGCGGCGCTGGATGTGTTTGAGTTCGAGCTGCATGTCGCGGCGGATTTTTTCGTCCAGCGCCGACAGCGGCTCGTCGAGCAGCAGCATCTGCGGTGCCGGCGCGAGGGCGCGCGCCAGCGCCACGCGCTGCTGCTCACCCCCGCTCAAGCGCGTCGGGTTGCGCTCGCCGTGATCCGGCATGCCGATCAACTCGAGCATCTCTTGCACGCGCTCGCGCTGCGACTGCGCCGACAGGGAACGCGCCTTCAGCCCGTAGGCGACGTTTTGTGCAACCGTCATGTGCGGGAACACGGCGTACTGCTGAAACATCATTCCGAGATTGCGCTTCCACGGCGGCACGCCGGCGAGGTCACGCCCGGAGAACAGCACTTGCCCGGAATCGGGGTGTTCCAAACCAGCGAGCATGCGCAGAATCGTCGACTTGCCCGATCCCGATGGCCCGAGCAAGGTGAAGAACTCGCCGCGCTCGATGCGCAATGAAAACTGCTCGGCAGTGACCGTCGTGCCGAAGCGCTTGTGAATGTCTATCAGTTCCACCAGCGGCGTGCCGTTCGCCGGTGCCGCGTGCACCGCCATAGCCTGGCTCATTGCGCGAGCTTGGCGGCGCTCACCGCCAATGCGGTGCGCACCGCGGCGAGCATCGTGTCCAGCGCCATGCTCGCCAGATCGGCGCGTTGGTGCAATTCGAGCTCCTGCGCGGATTGCAGCGACTTGAGCAGCGCCGCAACTTGCTGCGGCAAATAGGGCAGGTGCATGAACCCGCCGAGCATTCGCGGGCGCGCGATTCGGGCGTGGTTGAGCAGGTGGTACATCGTTGCGTTGCACAGATAGGTTCCCGCCGTGCCCGACAGGCGCGCCGGAATGCCCTGCTGCCACAGCGCTCGAGTCGTCTCGTGCAGGGGAAGCGTCGCGCACAGGCCGTCGGGTCCGAGCGGATCGAGCACTTCGTCTTGGGCCATGCGGCCGGCGCCGTCGGGGATCTCGAAGTCGGCGCGATTCAGCGCAATGCGCTCGATGCGGATCATCGGTTCGCCCGGCCACAAGCCCAGGCACAAGGTGATGTCAGGCGCCAGCTCTTCGACCAGCGCGATCAGGCGCCGCGGCGCTGCGGCCAGGCTGACCTCCAGGCAAACCCCGGTCACGTGCAGTGCGCCGAGTTGCGCGCCATCGAGCGCACGCGCTATCTCAGCGGCCGGATTGATGCCTCGCCCCGCATAAGGCTCGAAACCGGTGACCAAGGCTCTCACGCGCAACTCCTTCGCAATTCGCAAGGACTGAGGATAAGCGATGGCGCTGAGCCGATCGACAGCCCCGACTCGATGTGCCGCCTGTCAAGGACCCTCCTTGCGCGCGATCCATGTCTCTAGAATCGCGGCGCGCCCGTCACCCACGTCGCGCTCGGAGCCATTCCATGAAGTTGTTGACCTCTCTCGCTTGCGCAGCCACCTTGGTTCTCGGCCTGGCCGCCGCATCCGGCACCCAGGCCCAGGCGTGGCCGGCCAAACCCGTGACGCTGCTGGTGCCGTTCCCGCCGGGCGGATCGACCGACATGATTGCCCGAACCCTCGGCCCGAAGTTGCAGGAACAACTGGGCGGGTCGTTCATTGTCGAGAACAAGGCCGGTGCCGGCGGCACGGTGGGCGCCGCGGCGGCGAAACGCGCCGCGCCCGATGGCTACACGATCTTCGTCTCGTCCCTCGGGCCGTTCGTTATCGGCCCGCACCTGATCAAAGGTGTGGCCTACGACCCGCTCAAGGATTTCGATTACCTCACCATCGCCGTGCAGGCGCCTAACGTGCTGGCCGTGCCGGCGAGTTCGCCGCACAAGAGCCTGGCCGATGTGCTCGCGTTCCACAAGGCGAATCCGGGCAGGATGAGCTTCGCCTCGGCGGGCAACGGCACGAGCGACCACCTCACCGCCGAACTCTTCTGGCAGGAGACGGGAACGACGGGAGTGCACATTCCCTACAAGGGCGGCGCGCCGGCGATGTCGGACCTGCTGGGCGCGCAGGTTGACGCATCGTTCATGAACATCAACACCGGCCTGCCCAACATCAAAGGCGGCAAGTTGCGGGCGCTGGCGATCACGAGTTTCAAACGATCGCCGCTGCTGCCCGACGTGCCGACGATGGACGAACTCGGCCTCAAGGGCGTCACGGTGTATTCATGGCAGGCGTTTGCCGCACCCAAGGGCTTGCCTGCGGACATCAAGGCCAAGCTGCACGGCGCCTTGGTCGCCGGCCTGAATGACCCGCAGGTCAAACCGAAACTGCTCGAACTCGGCTTCGAGATCGTCGGCAACACACCCGAGCAGTTCACCACGTTCCAGGCCAGCGAATTCGCGCGCTGGAAGAAGGTGATCGAGACCGGGAAGATCACCGCGGACTGATTGACCGGCCATCGACACCGCCTCGCACCATGCCGCACAGCGCCACGCCGCGCATCACCGAACTGCGCGTCATTCCCGTCGCCGGCCGCGACAGCATGCTATTGAACCTGAGCGGCGCGCACGGGCCGTTCTTCACGCGCAACTTGCTGATTCTGACCGACAGCGCCGGCCACACCGGTGTGGGCGAAGTGCCCGGCGGCGAGAAGATTCGCCAGACGCTGGAAGACGCGCGCGAACTCATCGTCGGCCAGCCGCTCGGCTCGCAGCAGCGCCTGCTCCAGGAAGTGCAGCGCAAGTTCGCGGATCGTGACGCCGGCGGGCGCGGCCAGCAAACGTTTGACTTGCGCACCACGATCCATGCGGTGACTGCGATCGAATCGGCCTTGCTCGACTTGCTGGGCCAGCACTTGGGTGTGCCGGTCGCGGCACTGCTCGGCGAAGGCCAGCAGCGCGACGCGGTGGAGATGCTCGGCTACCTGTTCTACGTGGGCGACAGGGGCAAGACGGACCTGCCGTACGTCGATCCGGCCCACGAGCCGGACCCACACAGCGACTGGTTTGCCCTGCGCCATGAAGAGGCGCTGACCGCGCAGGCCATCGTGCGCCAGGCCGAAGCGGCACGCGAGCGTTACGGCTTCAACGACTTCAAGCTCAAGGGCGGCGTGCATCGCGGCGAGGTAGAAGTCGAAGCCGTGACCGCGCTTCACGAGCGCTTTCCGCAAGCGCGAGTCACGCTCGACCCGAACGGCGGCTGGCTGCTGAAAGACGCGATTGCCCTGATGCGCGACCTGCGCGGCGTCGTCGCGTACGCCGAAGATCCGTGCGGCGCCGAAGACGGCTTTTCGGGCCGCGAAGTGATGGCGGAGTTCCGCCGTGCAACGGGCCTGCCCACCGCGACGAACATGATCGCGACCGACTGGCGCCAGCTGAGCCACGCGCTGGCGCTGCAAAGCGTCGACATCCCTCTCGCCGACCCGCACTTCTGGACGATGGCGGGCTCGGTGCGTGTCGCGCAGACGTGCCGCGACTGGGGCCTGACGTGGGGCTCGCACTCGAACAACCATTTCGACGTGTCGCTCGCGATGTTCACGCACGTCGGCGCCGCCGCGCCGGGCCGCGTGACGGCAATCGACACGCACTGGATCTGGCAGGACGGGCAGCGCCTCACCAAGGAGCCGCTGCAAATCGTCGGCGGTCACGTGCAGGTTCCGGCCAAGCCGGGCCTGGGGATCGAACTCGATATGGTTGAAGTCGAGCGCGCGCACCGGCTTTACCTGCAACATGGTCTGGGCGCGCGCGACGATGCCATGGCGATGCAATACCTGATCCCCGGATGGACGTTCAACCCCAAGCGCCCGGCGCTTGTCCGATGACTCGGCCTGCGCTTGTCCAATGAGCCGCCCCACCCTCGCCCGATGACCGCCGCCAACCCCGCCGACCACATCGCCTGGGTGCGCGTGTCTTCGTGCTACCTGCCGCTCGCCACGCCGATCAGCGACGCGAAAGTGCTCACCGGCAAACAAAAGCCGATGACGGAAATCGCGATGTTGTTTGCCCAGGTGCAAACCGAAGACGGCCACGAAGGCCTGGGCTTCAGCTACTCCAAACGCGCCGGCGGCCCGGGGCAGTTTGCGCACGCGAAGGAAATTGCGCCGGTGCTCATCGGCGAAGACCCGAGCGACATCGCACGCCTCTGGGACAAGCTCTGCTGGGCCGGCGCGTCGGTCGGGCGCAGCGGCCTGGCCACACAGGCGATCGGCGCCTTCGACGTCGCGCTGTGGGACATGAAGGCCAGGCGCGCCGGGTTGTCGCTCGCGAAACTGCTCGGGTCGTTCCGTGAAACGGTCCGCTGCTACAACACGTCAGGCGGGTTCCTGCACACGCCCATCGAACAGTTGCTCGTGAACGCGCAAGCGTCGCGCGAGCGCGGCATCGGCGGCATCAAGCTCAAGGTCGGGCAACCGGATCGTGCACTCGACATCCGGCGCGTCGAGGCGGTGCGCAAACACCTGGGCGACGCCTTTCCCTTGATGGTCGACGCGAACCAGCAGTGGGACCGGCCGACCGCGCAGCGAATGTGCCGCACTTTTGAAGACTTCAACCTCGTCTGGATCGAAGAGCCGCTCGACGCTTACGACCACGAGGGCCACGCCCAACTCGCGGCGCAGTTCGATACGCCCATCGCCACCGGAGAAATGCTCACGAGTGCGGCCGAACACGCGGACCTGATCCGGCATCGCGCCGCCGACTATCTGATGCCGGACGCGCCGCGCGTCGGCGGCATCACGCCCTTCCTCAAAGTGGCGGCGCTCGCCGACCACGCCGGGCTCATGCTCGCCCCGCACTTCGCGATGGAATTACACATCCACCTCGCCGCCGCGTACCCGCGCGAGCCGTGGGTCGAACACTTCGAGTGGCTCGAGCCGCTGTTCAATGAGCGCATTCAAATCGCGAACGGGCGCATGCTCGTTCCCACGCGGCCGGGGTTGGGACTCAGCTTGAGCGAACAGAGCAAGGCATGGACTCGCGACAGCGCAGAGTTTGGCGCAGACCGCTCGCGGACGCAGTGACGCCATGACGCAACCTCCCCTGACGATCCGCATGCACGAGCGCGACAACGTCGCGATCGTCGCCAACGACGGCGGTTTGCCGGCAGGCACCGCCCTTCCCGGCGGACCCCTGCTGCGCGACCGCGTGCCGCAAGGGCACAAGGTGGCGTTGACCGACATCGCTGCGGGCGCTCCCGTCTTGCGCTACGGCGTCGCCATCGGTGACGCCATCAAGGCCATCGCAGCGGGCAGTTGGGTGCACGAGCGACTGTTGAAGATGCCCGAGGCGCGCAGCCTCGAAGACCTGCCGATCGCCACGATCGAGCCCGCCGCGCAGGCGCCGCTCGAAGGCTATACGTTCGAGGGTTACCGCAACGCCGACGGGTCGGTGGGCACGCGCAACATCCTCGCGATCACGCAGACGGTGCAATGCGTCGCAGCCGTCACCGACTTCGCCGTGCAACGCATCAAGGCCGAGCTGTTGCCGAAGTTCCGCAACGTCGACGACGTGATCGCGCTCGAGCACGCGTACGGCTGCGGCGTCGCGATCGACGCGCCCGACGCCGTGGTGCCGATCCGCACGCTGCGCAACATCAGCCTGAACCCGAATTTCGGCGGCGAGGTGATGGTCGTGAGCCTGGGCTGCGAGAAGCTGCAGCCCGAGCGGCTCATGCCGCCGGGTTCGTTCGCAATCGTCGATGAACGCAGCCCAGATGCGCAACTCGACGTCGTGCGCCTGCAAGACGACGCACACGTCGGCTTCATGAGCATGGTCGAATCGATCATGCGCCAGGCCGAACACCACCTGACACGCCTGAACGCGCGCCGCCGCGAAACCGTGCCCGCCAGTGAACTGGTCGTCGGCGTGCAATGCGGCGGCAGCGATGCGTTTTCCGGCGTCACGGCGAACCCGGCGGTCGGTTTTTGCACCGACCTGCTGGTGCGCGCCGGGGCGAGCGTGATGTTTTCCGAGACGACGGAAGTGCGCGACGCCATCGACCAACTCACGGCGCGCGCCACGACGCCAGACGTGGCGCAGGCGCTGATCCGCGAAATGGCGTGGTACGACGCCTACTTGCAGCGCGGCAGCGTCGACCGCAGCGCGAACACGACGCCTGGCAACAAGGCGGGCGGCCTGTCGAACATCGTGGAAAAGGCGATGGGTTCGATCGTCAAGTCAGGCAGCGCGCCGATCTCGGGCGTGCTCGCGCCCGGCGAAAAGCTCACGCAAAAGGGCCTGACCTACGCCGCCACCCCGGCGAGCGACTTCATCTGCGGCACGTTGCAACTCGCCGCAGGAATGAACCTGCACGTCTTCACGACCGGGCGCGGCACGCCTTACGGTTTGGCCGCCGTGCCCGTCATCAAGGTCGCGACGCGCAGCGACCTGGCGCGGCGCTGGCACGACTTGATGGACGTGAACGCCGGAACGATTGCCGACGGCACGGCGAGCATCGAAGACGTGGGCTGGGAGTTGTTCCGCCTGATGCTCGACGTGGCGAGCGGGCGCAAGAAGACCTGGGCCGAGCAGTGGAAGTTGCACAACGCGCTGGTGCTGTTCAACCCGGCGCCGATCACTTGAATTTACAGGAGCGCCACGTCGCCCATAGTGATTTCAGCGCGGTACACACCGCCATGCGTGGCCAGGTCGACGCGCAGTTTCTCTCGTGCGTCTCCAGCGTGCTCCTGCAGGGCCGGCAAGTGGTGGACCGTTTCTGCTACGGCATGGCCGACCGCGAAGCGGGAATCGGGCGGCGGCGGACTCGTGTCGACGCTCAGCGACACGGTTCGCCTGATCCAGAGCCTGATTCCCGGCGGCCCGACCTTGCTCAAACCGCAAACCCTGAACCTGATGTGGCAAAACCAGTTGCCCCCAGGGGTCTGCATCGAGTTTCCGAACCAGCCGCGCGAACCGGGGCACTGCTTTGCCTTGGGCTCGGCCGTCACGCTCAAAGCCGGCCCCGGCGAGCCCGCCGACGCGATGGGCGAAGTCGGATGGGGAGGCCTGGCCGGGACGATCTGGTGGATCAACCCGCGCATCGGCATCGCGGCCGTGTTGATGACGCAGCGCTACTTCGGCGTCAACGATCCCTATGCTTTTGAATTCAAGCGGGCGGCGTATCGCGCGTTGGGACACTGACCTCGCTTGGGTGCGCAACACCTGCGGGATCAAATCAGAATCCTCGACCGCGCGAGGCTCGTCAAGCGACCGGCGCCCTGAGTCCGGCGACGCTCGCACTGAGGTTGAGACGTTGAGCACGTTGCAGGCTATGTTCACAGCCTGAGGCGGCGAGGGTGAAGATCGGCGCGGCGCTCCTGTCGGAGGGGCGCAGAGCGGCTACGCCAGGCCCGGCAATGGCGGACGCGCGCCACAATCTGAGCTGCTCCTAACCGGTCATTCACCGGTACCTTCAATCGGCCACTTCCGGTCATCCAAGCTTTCAGAAGGTCGCCGCGCCAACGACCGGTCTCAAGGCACAGCAGACGTAGCCCGTCCTCCTTTTGCAGAGACGAAATCTCCAAAGCGGTCGCTCAGGGGTTTGTCGTGCGAGCAAGCATCGAGGGCAAGCCGAACGTCTGCAGGTCGAAGGAGCCAAGTGTCGCTGCCGACCCGATGTGAGCGGTCGAGCCCGGTCGAGCCAACGTCAGCGAAGCGCTCCTCAGCGGCCCCCGGGGCGGCGCCGACTGCCGGCGGCATTCGGCCATGAGCGAATCGTGTCGCCACTTTGGCTGAGCGTCGGCAATGTGGCCGAGACCTGCCGGTCGCCGTGCCGAGTCGGTTAGCAGGAACCGACCCGTTGTGTGAGTTCGATGCCACCTCAGCGAACGTCAGCAGTGGCATATTGAGCGGACCGCCACTCGACGACTGGCATCGGCAAGACTCGGCCGGGAGCGGTCGGCTGCGCGACCAACGGCGACCGATTGCTCATCGGCACGTGCGGCAGTCGGGGCGTCCAACAAAGGGGAGCCAGCCCGCGCCGGCCCACGCCTAGAGCCCGAACGGCAGCAGGGCCTGCGCCAAGCGGTCCTTCTGCCGCTCGTCCGTCATCGGATAGGTCGCCAGCCAGCGGGTCGCGCTGAAATTCGGCTCGAGGGCTCGGATCTCCTGGGCCTGCCAGGACGCGCCTTCTCGATCACCGTGCTGGCCCAGGACCGCCGCCAAATAGACACGCGCCTCGACGTTTTCCGCGTTGCGCGCCAGTGCCTGCTTGAGGTTGACCCGCGCCTGCTCGTACTCACCGAGAAAGTACAGGGCACGGCCGAGCAGCAGGAAGTACAGCGATCCCGCGTCCGGGTTCAGCCGCAATGCGGTGCGCAGCATCGATACGCCTTCGGCCGGCTGGCCCGTGTACGTTCTGATCCCGCCCATCAGGGCGTAGGCGTCGGCGTATGACGGATTCAGGAGAATGGCGCGTTGCAGATGCTTGATCGCGTCGGCATGCCGGCGCCGCTGCGTCTGGACGAACCCGAGCACCCAATGCGCCTCCGGCATGCCAGCGCTCATCTGTTCTGCGGTGCCGGCGAACTCGACAGCCCTGTCAAGCGCGGCTTCATCGTCCCACCCAAGTTGATAGGCGAGCGCGTACGTCATCGCGAGCCCGGCGTAGGCGCGCGAGAAGGCCGGGTCGAGTTCGATAGCCTTCCAGTACAAGTCGCGCGCGAGGTCGTTCTGTGCGCGACGGCGCGCTTGCACCGCGGCCTGAGCGCGAAGGAAGTGTTCATAGGCGGCGAGGTTGCGCGTGTAGCGTTGGGCGAGGCTCGTCACTTCCGCCTGGCTGACCTTGATCGGCAGTTGCTCGAGGATGCTGCGTACCAACTCGTCCTGCACTGCGAACAGATCGCGCACCTCACGCTCGACGCGGAGCGACCAGAGTTGTCGTCCCGCGCCAAGATCGGACAGATGAAGATGCAATCGCAGCGTCCTGCCATCAGATTGCAGCGTCCCGGCCAAGGCATAGCGTCCGGCGGCCGGACCGGTGGCTTTATCGATTTCGCGCAGCGTCGCACCGGCCGGGTCGCCGCCGCTGACGACCCACAGTCCGGAAAGCTTTGACAGGTCGTTGACCAGGTCCGCGGTCAGGCCGCGCGCGATCAGCTTTCCCGCGTCCGCGCCGATCGCTTCGATCGGCCGCACGATCACCGTCGGTAGCTTGGCGGCCAGAGGCGACGACGGCGGCCCCGCCAGGACCGAGGACACATCACTGTCGGTCGACCGCTGGGCGAGCCAGACTGCGGCAGCGACGGCCAGCGCAACCAGCACGCCGGCGACGACCCAGCGCTGAGATGGGGCACGAGAGTGACCGGGCCCGGGTGCCTGCGCCGGTCGTTGTGGTTGCGCCGGGCGGTCCAGCCGCTCGACTGTAGCGATCAGCCGATAGCCGCGCTTGGAAATCGCTTCGATGTAGGCCGGCTCCCGTGCCGTATCGCCCAAAGCCTTGCGCAGCTTGGTGACCACCTGCGTCAAGGCGTTGTCGCCGACGATCACCCCCGGCCACAGTGCGGTCAGCAGGTCTTCGCGGCTGACGACTTCGCCCTTGCGCTGCGCCAGAAAGGCCAGAAGCTCGATCGCTTTCGGCTCCACGCGCACGCACTCGCCCGCGCGGCTGATCTGGTTCAGCGACGGCGCAACGCGCCATTCGCCGACCTGCAGCGCGGCAGGAGGCTCCTCCTCGATCGATTCATCTCGCGTGTTCACCTCGAGCCCATCGTTTCTTCACCGGAAGTTAACCGCTTAGTGAGGACTTCGCGGCGTTGGCGCACCAATGTCCGTAGCTCGCTTACCCCCGCATCCCCGAGGCCGCGGGAGTCCGTCAACCCCGATTGGAGCAACCCAATGAAGAAACCGATCATGACCACAATGGCAACGCTGTCAACGGCGCTGCTTCTTTCGCCTGCGGCGGCCCTCGCGCAACAGGGCGCAGTAGCGCAATGGCATGCCCATGCGCAGACATTGGTCGCCGCGTTCACGGGTCGTGGCAACGCCGCGCAGGGTTACACCATGGCCTTGATCCAGGTCGCCGTCTACGATGCGACAGTCGCGGTTCGCGGTAGCGTTTCGAATCACAAGCGTTCATATGAACCGTTCATCGCCGACATCGTCGCGCCGGCCGGCGCAGACCTGAACGCGGCCATCGCCACCGCGGCGTTCAGCGTCGGTTACGAGCGGGTCAACAGCAACCCGACGGCGCGCGCCAACTACCGCAACGCCTACGCTGCGTACATCGCCGCAATCCCGGACGGTCAGGCCAAGACCCACGGCATCGCGGTAGGCGAGGCGACGGCAAGAGCCGTGCTCGCCGCACGCTCGAACGACAACTTCTACAACGGGGCGGTCTACACGAACCCGGCGGCGGATCCGGGCGTCTGGCAGGCGGTCCCAACGGCCACGCCGTACGCCACTGCTGGCGCGAACGATTACGCCATGGCATTCACGATGCCGTTGACCGCGGCGTCGCCCGATGCCCGGCGGATCAAGCCCCCGTCGCGTCTGACCAGCGGCAAGTACAGACGTGACTTCGAGGAGACGAAGGCCTATGGCTCGCTGGCCAGCTCGGCGCGTGCGCCCGCGATGACCAACGTCGTTCAGTTCTGGACGGAGAGCGGTTTTACGTTGTGGTCGCGCAACGTGCGTGACATCGTGACGGCACGCGGGTTGAACGAGTTCGAGGCCGCGCGGGCACTCGCCGCGTTCTCGGTCGCGACCGGCGATGCCATGCTGGCCTGCTTCGAGTCGAAGTACGCACACATGTTCTGGCGGCCGTGGCAGGCCATCCAGCGCGCCGAGCCGCCGGACCCCGCCTGGACGCCGGCAGTTCGTGCCAACCACCCGGAGTACCCGGCCGGTCACGGCTGCTACGCGGGCTCGGCGACCAAGGTGCTCCAACTCCTGTTCGGCGACTTCGCGGTCACGCTCACCAGCACGGGCGCCCAGGTCGCCGGGTGGCCCGTGGTACCGAGCGCGGCCTTCGATTCGCTCGACGAGATCAACGACGACAATGCGAACGCGCGGGTGTGGGGTGGGTTGCACTGGCGCACGACGATGGATCGATCCGCCAGGTGGACCGCGAAGATCGCCAAGAACGCCGTGTGCGGTGGTTTTGGTCTCAAGTGCGACAAGCACCGCTTCGACCTCGACGACGATTGAGACGAGCGCAATCGCACGCGGCGCCGATAGAACAATTGAGACCGCCCAGTGCCGCTCCGCACTACTCAGTCACTATCGGTTTTAGGGGCCACAAGAAAACCACGGCTGCTGCCATGCAAGGTCTTCCCCTAGAAACCCCCTCGCTTCGACTACGCCACTTCGTACCAGAAGATGCGGCGCCAATCATGGCGCTGAACGCGGAATCGTCCACGCGCCGCTGGCTCCCGTCGCACGTCTATCCAACTCTCGAAGACGCCTCGTCCAGGCTGAGGTTTCTGATCTCCTGTTACTCAGCGCCCGGCCGCCCGCAGCACGGTCCGTACGTGCTGGCAGTGGAACACGTCGACTCCAGGCAACTGCTGGGGCACGTCGGCTTCAGTCCCCTGGACGACGAAGTGGAAGTCTCATATGCCATCGCAGAGTCAGCGCGCGGCTCGGGTTTGGGTGCTGAAGCGCTGGATCATGCCTGCAGATGGCTGGGTACAGCTTTCAACGTGCCAAGCGTCACGGCCATCACTGACTTGGAGAACATTCCATCTCATCGCCTGCTGGAACGGACGCACTTTGTCCATCTGCAAGACGAGACCATGCGCTTTCAGGGCGTTCATCGGGTAGTCAGCCGCTACGTCAGGCAACTGACCGCCGCGATGTGCAGTGGGGACTGATCTGCGCCCGCCCCTGACATCCAACACTCGGCGAACGGCCGCTGCCTTCCAGCCGGCTGGCAAGGGTTGACACCCGAAGCGGCTGTGCCTGCAAGTCGGCGCCATTGAAGGTGGAAACCAGGCAACGACACGCGCACGGAGGCACAGGCGGCTCAGCGCAGCGACGCGAGGTGCGCGGCCAGCGCCTCGATCTCGGCATTGCTGAGATCGGCAAGGAGCGGATCCGGCTTCGCGGCAGTTCCATGCGAGCGGGTTCCACCGCGCATCAGCTGCAACGACCAAACGGTGTAGCGTGCCCTCTGCCCGGCGAGCCTTGCAGCACCGGCGTTCGTTCCCTGCAACGTCGGACCGTGGCAACTGGCACATCGCAAGCGATCGGACAAGGCGCGGCCCGTGTCGCTGCCGGACGATTCCACGGTGCGCGGGGGCAGGAGTGCGGCATAGTGTTCGGCGAGGTTGTCGACCTCCTGCTCGCTCAACTCCGCGGCGAGGCCCACCATGACTGGAGCGGTGCGAGTTTGCTCGCGGAAGGCACGCCACTGCGCGATGAAGGCGGATTTCGGCTGCCCTTCGAGCAGAGGCAGCATCGAGTGGATTGTTTCCGTGGATGAGTGGCAGGAGACGCAGCGCGCCGCGGCGAGCCGTGCACCGGCTGCCACATCGCTCGCCGTCGCCTCATGCGCGACGAGCAGGCATCCCGTAAGCGCGGCGGCTGCAGCTGCGTGCCGAGCAAAATCAGCAATCACGTCGCCTCCCAAATCGAACGCAGCATTGCCGATTCTGGCGGAATTGGAACATCAAGGCATACCTGACCGTGTTACCTAAGGCGCGCGTGCTCGCTGCTCCCTTTGTCGCAGGCTCCGACGTTCAAGCCCATCGGTTCGCCACTCCCTTCGGGTCGGCAGAGTGAGTACGTGGCCTTCGGATGCAGTCGTTCAGCTGGGATCCTCTCCGGGTCGATGCTGGCCGCCCACGAACGACTGCTGTCGCCGTCGCTGACTCTCTCGGCGGCGTGAGCGAAGGTCAGGTTTCAAGGTGGACCGGTCGCTCGCTGAGAAAACCACCGCCGGCTCCTATGGGTCGATCTCGACCACTCGCAAACCCGATCTCTACGGAGCAAAGCTGACGCCGGCCTACTGGGAGCGATGGCTCACCGAAACTCTGTCTCGACTGTGGCGCCCCCATGGCAGGGTGAGGCCGGCGGCCCGCCCGGGCCCCGATAGAATCGCCGCCCGGCCCCTGCACTACGGAGCAACGGTGATCCGCCTGAAGATCGTCTCGGGAAGTCGCAGGGGCAGCACCGTGAGCTACGGCCGCGAGCCGGTGCGGGTCGGCCGCGGCGCCGGCGCCGAACTGCGCTTCGACAACACGCAGGACCGCGTCGTTTCTACCCACCACGCGCAGATCCTCTTCGAACACGGCGTCTACTTCGTGGTCGACACCGGCTCGACCAACGGCACCCTGCTGAACGGCCGCAAGATCACCAAGCACGAACTCAAATCGGGCGACCGGCTCCGCTTCGGCTTCCCGGGCCGGCCCGAGGCCACCGTCGAGATCGACGCCGCCGAAATCGCGCCGATGCCGGGCGGTTCAGCGGCCGACACCATCGCCAGCGCGCCGCGGGGATCGCGGCCAGCCTACGACGCCCAGAAGGACGCCGAACGCATGGCCAGCGTCCTGAAATCCGAGGCGCGAGACACCAGCACCTTTGGCATGGCCGACGAGGCGGCGCACGAAGTCGCGCTGCGGCGGGCCAAGGTGGGCGGCAAGAGCTCGGGCGATACGGTGTTCATCCTCGCCCGGGCGATGCACCGGGTGAGCGAGGCGGTCACGAGCCGGACCCAGAGCAAATGGGTCAAGGTCGTCACCGGCCTGGGCGCAAGCGCGCTGGTGGTCATCAGCCTGCTGGCCGTCGTGATCTTCTACCAGCGGCAGCAGATCAACGGGCTGGTCGACGCCAAGACCGCCATCGACGGCCAGATCGAGTCGCTCCAGGAGCGCATGCAGGCCGAGACCGACTCGGCGAGTCTGGCGAGAATGGAAGACAGCCTTGCGGCGCTGACCGGCTCGGCGCAGACCACACTCAAGGAATTGCACCTGAAGGACGAAGCGCGCGCGGCGCAGCTCTCGGCCGGCAGCGATGAGCTCGATCGCGAGATCCGCAAGATCCTCGTCAAGTTCAACGCCTCGACCTACGCCATCCCGCCGATCTTCCGCGAGCGGCTGCAGTTCCATATCGATCAACTGACGTCGGCCGGGAATCGCAAGTTCATGTACGGCCGCAAGCAGCGCTATTGGCCAGCGATCACCCAGGACTTCGGCGCCCTCGTCACTCGGGCTGACGGTGAACGGCAGCGTCGACGAGCGCCTTGACCCCGACAAGCAAACCAAGGCCGCCGCCTCCTACCTGGCGAGCCTGCTCTCGGAATTCGGCGAGGATTCGTTCATGCTGGCGCTGGCGAGCTACAACCGGGGCGAGAACGGCGTGCGGCGTTTTCAGTGGCCCGAGTCCGACAGCGGCGCCGGGACCGTCCAGCTGCGATCGAGTTCCTCGAACAGCGAGTGGCTCACTTCCGACACTTCGACCTGCCCGCTGTTCTCGCGTGCCTTCGGCTTGCGTGCCAGCGCGCGCGCCGCGCTTTCGAGCCGGACGCGAAGTTCATCGAGGCGCAACTCGGGCCGCTGGCGCTCGACCGTGTCGAGCTGCTCGAGCGCGCTGTCCAACATAGGCTTGGGCGTCACCAGCAGCCCGCGCGAGCCGGTTCGAGCCAAAGTGCGCTCGACATAGCTCAGTTGCGGCATCGACTGGCGCAGCCCGGCATGGCGCGCCAACAGCGCGTGCAGATTCAGGAAGTCGCGGCGCAACGCGTCGCTTCGATGCTTGGGAATTCGCCGCACCGCGGTGGCGCCGCCGCCGGGTTGCGGATCGGCCTGGGGCAACGAAATCTGCAGCATGTAGCGGCCGCTGCGGCGCTGGATGCGCATGCGCAGCGCGAGCAGCCAGCGAAGGCCTCGCGACAAGGTGGCGAGCGGGGAAGGCTTCGCACTCAGCGTTCGCTGCGCCGGCCCGCCGTCCGCACGGCCTGGCGAGCGCTGCTTGGCGTGAGCGTTGGCGCCGATGCCGGGCGACCAAACATGCATGGAGGGTTTCATCAGGATCTCGACGTTTGATACCGCTTGCGCAACGACCGGCGCTTCGGGATTCAAATTGCAGTAACCGGGCCAACCTGAACGGATTGGGGTGCTGCGCATCCTAGGGTCGCGCAGCGCCGGGACCGGCAACACGATGCAACCGATGCATTCAGCCTGAAACCTGCCCGTGCGCCGCGCGTGCACACACGGGCGAGACGCTGCCGAGCCGGTTCGCGCCTCGCGTTCAGTTACACGGCCAGGCACACTCCACCGATTCCAGGCGATCGACCGGCAAGGTCAGCGTCACTCCTTAGACTTGAGATCAGATCCTCAACCGTGATCGCGGCCCCGCCGCCCGTCAGGACCCCCATGCCCCCCGACCTCAAACACCTCGTCGCCGAACACCGCATCCACGAAGTCGAGTGCGTCATCCCCGACATCACCGGCATCGCGCGCGGCAAGATCCTGCCCAAGGACTTGTTCCTGAACAGCGGCGAGATGCGCCTGCCCAAGAGCGTGCTGTTGAACACCGTGAACGGGCAGCAGCCCGACAACGGCCCGCATGTGGGCGATACGGATCCGGACATGATTTGCCGCCCCGACGCGGCGACGTTTCGCGTCGTGCCGTGGGCGGCCGAGCCGGTGGCAGTAGTGATTCACGACTGCGTCGATTGGGACGGCACGCCCGTGCAGCTCTCGCCGCGCGCCGTGTTGCGCAAGGTGATCGATCTCTACACGCAGCGCGGCTGGCGCGCTGTTGTCGCGCCGGAGATGGAGTTCTACCTCGTCGCGCGCCAGCAGAACCCGCACGAGCCCTTGCGCCCGCCCACCGGCCGCACCGGCAAACCCGAGGCCGGGCGGCAAAGCTATTCGATCGACGCCGTCAACGACTTCGACCCCTTCTTCATGGAGCTGTCGAACTTCTGCGAGGTGCATCGCCTGGGTGTCGAGACGCTGATCCACGAGGCCGGCGCCGGGCAGATGGAGATCAATTTCGCTCATGGCGAACCACTGGAGCTGGCAGACCGCGTATTCCTCTTCAAGCGCACCGTGCGCGAAACGGCGCTGCGCCACGGCATCTTCGCCACCTTCATGGCCAAGCCGATGGAGGCGGAGCCCGGCAGCGCGATGCACATCCACCAGAACATCGTCGATGCCGACGGCCACAACGTGTTCAGCCGCGCCGACGGCAGCGCCAGCCCCGAGTTCTTCCACTTCATCGCCGGCTTGCAGAAGTACGTTCCGCTCGTGATGCCGCTGTTCGCGCCCTTCGTCAATTCGTACCGGCGCCTCGCGCCCTACATGTCGGCGCCGACGAATGTGCGCTGGGGCCACGACAACCGCACCTGCGGCATCCGCATCCCCAAGTCGACTCCGCAGGCGCGCCGCGTCGAGAACCGCGTTCCCGGCGTCGACGTGAATCCCTATCTCGCCATCGCCGCGACGCTGGCGTGCGGTTATCTGGGCCTCACCGAGCGGCGTTTGCCGGGCGACGCCACCGAAGGCAGCGCGTGGGCGCAAGAGAACGAATTGCCGCGCCATCTGGAAGACGCGATCGAGGCGTTGCGCGGCTGCGTTCCCATCCGCGAGTTGCTCGGCGAGAAGTTCATCGACGCGTTTTGCGCGGTGAAGGCGCTTGAGTTCGGCACCTACAACCGCGTCATCAGCTCGTGGGAGCGCGAGCACTTGCTGTTGTTGGTGTAGCCGGTGAAGCCGGCTGACTCACAAACCCTATCCCCAAGCAACGCGCTCGAGGTGCTGCGGCAGGTCCAGGTCGAACCCGAGCCCGGGGGTTTCGATCGACACGTGTTGCAGCCCGGCGCGGCGAATGTGCTCCACGTGACGCGAATAGCTGTGCGGGCCGAAGCTGAATGAGAATTCCATCGACGGGTTGAGGCACAGGCCGTTGGTGCCGTGCTTGGCTTCGTCCGGGGCGATGCCGATGCGCCGCGCTCCGGCGCCGTCGGCGAGGCGCTGCAGGTCGTCGGCTTGCAGGTGCGGCAGGTCGCACGGCACGACCAGCATGTGCGAGGCGTTGACGCGGCGCAACTCGCGTTGCGCCTGATGCAGTGCGCCGTTCAATCCGGCGCCCTGCGCTTCTTCGAGGACGTGCGCGCCCAGGCTCGAGGCGCGCGCGCGGGTCATCGCGCAGGCGCTGACGAGCAGGGTCTGCTGCAGGCCGGCAAACTCGGCGGCGCGTTCGAGCGTGCGCAGCAGCAGGCGCTCGAGCAGTGCGTGGCGCTCTTGCAGATCGAGCGCGCACGCGAGGCGGCTCTTGCCTTCGCGCAAAGACTTCATCGGCAGCACGAGCCAGACGCTCATGGCCGGCCACTCGCCGTCAACGTGGCGCCGAATTCGAGCACTTGCTTCGCGAGGCGGGAGCGATCGCCGGGCTCGCGCATCACGGTGCCGGTCACGAAACAGCGGACCCCCAGGTGCTCGATTTCGCCGGCGAGCGCCGCATCGGCGTGATCGACGACCAAGCCATCGATCAGGCCTCGGTAGTACTGCGCGACCGCGACCGACGACGGCTCGTTGCCGAGTTCGCGCATGATCTTCGCCGCGGGCCCTTTCAGCGCCTGCCCGGCGACGATGGGCGACACGGCGACCACCGGCACGCGGCGCTCGCGCAGTGCGCTGCGCACAGCGGGAATGGCGAGCATGGGTGCGATGCTCAGGTAGGGGTTGGACGGGCAGATGACCACGGCGCGCAGCGCCGGGTGCTCGAGCGCTGCGCGAAATTCATCGGCGATGCGCGCCCGGTCGGCACCCGCGAACTCCAGCTCGGTGACCACGGGCTGGGCCTGGCGGCGCACGAAATAGTCCTGAAAGCTGAGCACGCCGGCATCGCTGTGCACGAGGGTGCGAACCGGGTCGTCGCTCATCGGCACCAGGGAGTGGCGCACGCCGAGGCTGCGGCAAAGCGCCCGCGTGACTTGCGACAAAGAATTACCTTCGCGCAAGCGCAGCGTGCGCTGCACATGCGTGGCCAAATCGCGGTCACCCAGGCGAAACCAGGTTTCTCCGCCCAGCGCTTCGAGCTGCGCCATGAAGTTCCAGGTTTCGCCCGCCAAGCCCCAGCCGCGCACGGTGTCGTTGATTCCGGCCAGCGTGTACATCACGGTGTCCAGGTCCGGCGAGACGCTCAATCCCAGATGCTCGAAGTCGTCTCCGGTGTTGACGACGACGGTCAACTCATCGGGGCCGAGCACGTCGGCCAAGCCCTTGGCGAGCTTGGCGCCGCCCACACCGCCAGCCAGCGCGACGATCACGCGTCGTCCTTCGCAAAGCGCACCACGTCGCCCAGCGCGCGGCGCAGAAACGGCTTGCCGGAGTCAGCGGGAACACCCAGCGTCAACAGCGCTTGCGGTTCCCAGTCCGCGGGCAGCGCGAGTGCGCCCGACACGACGTCCGGGCAGAACAAGGGCGCGCACATCCAGCACGCGCCCAGGCCGGCGGCGTGCGCCGCGAGCAGCAGGTTTTGCGCTGCCATCGCCGTGCCTTGTGTGGCCATCAGCCGCTCGGCGGCGTTGCGCCTGGCGTCGGCGTAGCGGTCCATGTGTTCCATGCTCATGCAGATCAGCACGAGCACCGGCGCCGCGGTAAGGCGCGCGTAGGAGCGCGCCACGTCGGCGGCTATCGCCTCGGTGGCGTCGCCGTCGCGGCTGCGGTCGGCGCGCAACTTCTCACCCATCGCCCGCGCCAACGCCTCTTTGGTCGGCGCCGCCTCGATCACGAGAAAGCGCCACGGCTGGCGGTTGTGCGCCGACGGTGCGTACACCGCGGCTTGCAACAGCGAATCGAGCAACTCGCGCGCGAGCGGCTGCGGCACGTAGCGCCGCACCGAGCGCCGAGCCGCAGCGAACTGCGCAAACCAGTGGGCGTCCACCGGGTCGTGAACAGTGCGATATTCGTTCGCGCCCATGTCAGCGAAACAAGTCCATGTCCTTGGGGCGGATCAAATCGGCCGCGCAACCCTCGTGCGTCACGCTGACGTGGCCGCGGATCAGCACAATGGGCGTGCCCTCGTCGGACTGGCCCATCAACAACGACGCAGCGGCCGCCAGCTCATCGGCCTGGCCCACCTGCGTGATGCGCAATGTGCGGCCGAACAGATCGGGCTTGCCGCGCAAATCGAGCAACGCCGGCAAGCCCGCTGCACCAATCGCCACGCCGACCGTGCCGTTGCGCCAGGCGCGGCCGTGGCTGTCGTTGATGATGATGGCGACGTCGGCGTTTGCGCGCTGGCGAAGCGCTTCGCGCAGTTCCCGGCATTCGGCGTCGGGGTCGCGCGGCAGCAGCAAGGCCCTGCTCTCTTCCGCGTTTCCTTCGACGTTGGAAAAGTCGATCCCCGCGTTGGCCATCACGAAACCCAAGCGATGCTCGACGACGATGACGTCGCGCCGCGCGCGCAGCACTTCCTTCGATTCGCGCAGCACGAGTTCGATGATGCGTGGGTCCTTCTGCACGACCCCAGCCAGCTCGAGCGCGCGCGGCGACGGCGCCACGCTCGCCAAGTCGACGTGGCAGCCTGTCGCCTTGGAGACGATTTTTTGCGCGAGCACGAGCACGTCGCCCGACTGCAGCGTCTCGCCCGAGCGCTGCAGTGCGCCGAGCACGATCGCGGCGAGATCGTCGCCCTCCTGCACCAGCGGAACACCGTCAAGCGCGATCAGGCGCAACTCGCGTTTGCGCGACGCCGGGGTCCGTTGCACGCTCTGTTCAGCCATGGGTGCGATCACTCAGCGTCGGTCTTCAGCCCGGTGATGCGGATCCCCGCGCCGCCCGGAACCTTGTAGCGCGAGTTGATCGCGATCAGCACCGACGTCAGCGCCTCGCTCGCCGCCGAGTTGACGATTGCGCCGGCGTGAATTCCGCGCAGGCCGATATCCGCAGCGAGCTGGATCGCCGTCTCGCGCGCGGGGATGTGGTCGCCGCAGACCAGCACGTCGCAGTCGAGGCGCTTGTCCAGCTCCTGCAACAGATGCGCCGCGACGTTCTGGAACGCCGACACGACGTGCACCGATTCGCCGAGCATGGCCTGCACCGCCGCCACCGCCGAGCCGCCGGCGGGAAGCTGAACGCGCGCGACCTTCGGCGGCATCAGCGGCACGGTGGTATCGATGAGGATTTTCCCGGTCAGCGCCGTGCGCACTTCCTCGACCGTCGCGAGCTGCGCTGCGTAAGGCACGCAGAGCACGACGATCTGCGCCGCGGCTGCGGCAGCGTGGTAGCCGGCAGGCGTTGCCGCTTGACGGCCGATGCGTTCATTGATCTGCGCACACACCTGCGCCGCCTTGTCGGCATTTCGCGAACCGACGATCACCGTGTAGCCGGCGTTCGCCCAGCGCAGCGCCAAGCCGCTGCCTTGCGCGCCGGTGCCGCCCAGGACCGCAATCGTCGGTTTCATGGTTGCCTGTGTCACTCAAGCAGCCAATGGCAGAACCTTGGCCGCAAAGCGTTCCATCGCGGCCAGCGAGTCGGGCAGCGTCGGGCGAACGAAGTTGAACAGCAGGTGCTGCACACCCACCGCACGGAACGCGCGAATGTCTTGCGCCACCTCTTCGTCGCTGCCGGTGAACGCTTCGCGCTGGCCGTCTTGCAGCGTGTTCGTACGGCCTTCGCGGTACCACGGTGCCCAGTAGGCGAGCGCGATGCTCGCCGGATCGCGCTTCGCCGCCAGCGCGGCAGTGCGCAGCAGCGCCACCGCGTGGGTGTAGCGCTCCACCGTGTTCAGCGGAAATTCCGGGTTCGCGCCGAGCGGATACCAGGCGTCACCGAGCGCGACGACACGGCGCAGCGCCGCCGGGCTCTCGCCGCCTATCCACAGCGGCGGGTGCGGCTTTTGCAGCGGCTTGGGTTCGAACACGATGTCCTTGAACTGCGCGTACTTTCCATCGAAACGCGGGTCGTCTTGCGTCCACAGCAGCTTGAAGATGCGCAGGTACTCGTCGGTCACCTTGCCGCGCTCGGCGAAGGGCGGCGCGCCGATCGCCTGAAACTCCTCGTCCATCCAGCCCGCGCCGCAGCCCACCGTGACCCGCCCCCCCGACAACTGGTCGATCGTCGCGAGCGCCTTGGCGGTGAACATGGGATTGCGGTGCGGCACGACCATCACCGAGGTGAGCAGGCGAATCTTTTGCGTGGCCGCCGCGAGATACGCCATCAGCATCAGTTGTTCGAGGCAGTCGCCTTCCTCGGCGCCGGGCATCTTGCGCTGCGCGCTGTACGGATAAGGCGAGGCGATTTGGCGCGGGATGACGATGTGGTCGGGGATCGCGATGTATCCGAAACCGAGTTCCTCGCCGCGCCGCGCCATCGCGATGAGGGCTTCGCGCGTGGCGAGCGCGCCGCGAGTAGGAATGCTGAAACCGTAGTCCATGGGTCACCTCATTGGCTGGGCAGAGCGACGGGCGCAACGGGCTGAATCCGCGCGCGTTTGCCGGCCGGCGGCAACACCATCGCGGTGAGCGGCGACGCCGCGTACGAGCGCTCGCGTTGCGTCTCGGGCACCGCGGCATAGAGCGTGGTGCGCTGCTGCGGCACACGGCCGATGGAGGCGATCAATTGATCCATTTGCTGCGGTGCCATTTCCTGGCCGTGACACGTTCCCGCGGCGCGCGAAATGCTCTCGTTCATCAAGGTGCCGCCCAGGTCGTTGGCTCCGGCTTGCAGGCACGCGCGCACGCCCTGCTCGCCGAGTTTCACCCACGACACCTGCACATTCGGGATCACCGGGTGCAGCGCGAGCCGGGCCACGGCGTGCATCAACACGGTCTCGCGGTAGGTGGTGCCTTTGCGCGCCTTGCCGCGCAAGTACATCGGCGCTTCCATGTGCACAAAGGGCAGCGGCACGAACTCGGTGAAGCCGCCCGTGCGCTGCTGCAGAGCGCGAATCCGCAGCAGATGCCGCGCCCAGTGCTCGTAGCGATCGACATGGCCGAACATGATGGTTGCGGTGGTGCGAAAACCCGCTCGGTGTGACGCTTCGATCACGTCGAGCCAGGTTTGCGTATTCAGCTTGTCGGGGCAGATGACGGCGCGCACTTCGTCGTCGAGGATTTCGGCGGCGGTGCCGGGCAAAGTGCCGAGGCCCGCGGCGCGCAGGCGCTGCACGAAATCGTCAACCGACACGTTGAGCGTTTGCGCGCCGTGCCACACCTCGAGCGGCGAGAACGCGTGCACATGCATCTGCGGTATCGCTCTCTTCACGGCACGGCACAGCGCGAGATAGGTTTCGCCGGTGTAGTCGGGGTGGATTCCGCCTTGCATGCAGACTTCGGTCGCGCCGCGTTGCCACGCTTCCTCGGTGCGCCGCACGACTTCGTCAAGGCCCAGGTCGTAAGGCGTGCCGCGCAGGCTGTCGTGACCCTTGCCTTTGGAGAAGGCACAGAAGTGACAACGGAACGAACAGACGTTGGTGTAGTTGATGTTGCGATTCACGACGTAGCGCACCGTGTCGCCGACCGTCGCGCGGCGCAATTCATCGGCGGCTGCGCAGACGGCGTCGAACTGCGCGCCGCGCGCCTGGAACAGCGCGACGATGTCAGGCTCGCTCAAGGTGGCTCCGGCGCAGGCTGCGCCGAGGATGCGTTGCAGCTTCGCATCCGGCGAGCGCGCGTGCAGCGCTGCACCGATAGCGCGCGCGTTAGCCGCTGCGCCGATTGCCGCTGCGCCGTCGGCCGCCTGCGGGACCGCGCCCGCCTGGCCAGGCGACCAGTGATCGGTGCGCGCAAAGCCCTGCGCGTCGACCGCGCCGAGCACGCGCGGCGCAAGCGCTGCGTCTTGCCAGGTCGCGACGTCGCCGCAATACGCCGGGTAGACGGCGAGGCGCTCGACGAGCACCTTGCCCGCGGCCTCGCTGTGGCTGCGCAGCTTCGCAATTTCCGGCCACGGCATTTCGGGATTCACGTGATCGGGCGTGACGGGAGACACGCCGCCCCAGTCGTTCAGCCCCGCGGCGACCAGCCTGGCGTACGACTGCGGCGACAAGTTCGGCGGTGCCTGCAGGTTCATGCGCGGCCCGAAGATGATTCGCGCCATCGCGAGCGTCCACTGCAAGTCCGCCAGGTCCGGCTCGGCGGCGAGCGCCATTTTTGTCGCGACCTTGGCGCGAAAATTCTGCACGATGACTTCCTGGATGTGGCCGTGCGCCTCGTGCAGCTCGCGAATCGCAAGCAGCGAAGCGATGCGCTCGTCGCGCGTCTCGCCGATGCCGATGAGGATTCCCGTCGTGAACGGCACTTTCAGCTCGCCGGCGTCGCGCATCGTTTGCATGCGAAGTGCGGGCGCCTTGTCCGGCGAGCCGTGGTGCGCCTGTCCCTTCTCGCAAAGTCGCTCGGATATGTTCTCGAGCATGATGCCCTGCGAGACCGAGACGCGGCGCAGCATCGCGATTTCTTCGCGCGTCATCACGCCGGGGTTGACGTGCGGCAGCAGCGTCGTCTCACGCAGCAGCAGCTCGCACATCTGCGCGAGGTACTGCAGCGTCGTCGCGTGGCCGAGCTCAGCGAGTTCCTCGCGCGCGACGGCGTAGCGCAGCTCGGGCTTGTCGCCCAACGTGAACAGCGCTTCCTGGCAGCCGGCGCGCTCGCCCGCGCGCGCGATCGCGAGCACCTGCTCGCGCGACAGGTAAGCGCGCTGGCCCTGGCGCGGCGTGACCGCGAAAGTGCAGTAGTGGCACACGTCGCGGCACAGGTGCGTGAGCGGAATGAAGACCTTGCGCGAGTACGAGAGCACGTCGCCGTGGCCCGCATCGCGCAAGCGTGCGGCTTGCGCCAGCAGTGCGCTCAGATCGGCGCCCTGCGCCAGCTGCCGCACTTCGCCTTCGTTCAGCCGGCGCTGGCTGCTTTGTTCGAGCAGGTCGGACAGGGCGGGATTCATGGCTCAGTGGTCGTGGTCATGCGGGTGGCTATGCGGATGGCTGCGACCGTGCGGGTTGTCGTGGCGGTGCTTGTGGCCGTGCTCGTCGTGGTCGTGTTTGTGGTGCGCACTCAAGGCGTCGATGCCGAAGTCGTTGACGGGGTCGCGCCACACGGTGTGCACGTGGTTCGCCTCGCGCGCCGCGTTGTCGTATTCCACGAGCAGGCGCTGCCCGTGGATGCGGTAATAGTGCGGGCGCTTCGGGTCGTCGCCGCCGGCCCACGCCAGGTGCAAATGCCCGAACGGCGCGCCGTTGATCTTCGCGAATTCCTGGTCGGCAATCGCATCGGGCAGGCGGTTCACGTAGACCGCGAGCAGCGCGCGCAAGATTTCCTGCTGTGCCGCGCTCATCGCCGCGGCGGCCAGGCCGCGCGGCACTTGCGTGTAGCGCAGCGCGTCGATGTGCTGCGGCGTGAGCCCGAGTTTGGCTTCTTCGTTGTCTTGGTAGCGCTCGAACATGTCGTGCAGTTCGCCGGTGAATTCATTGCGCCAGATGTGGTTCAGCCGCAGCGGACCGTCGCCCTCGCTGAGCACCGCCCGGTTCCCTCCGACCAGGTCGATCGGCGGAACGGGGGACAGCACCGCAACCGACCTTTGCTCGTCGCTCAGCGCGCGCAAGAGTTCGAAGCCTAAGTCCTCGCACGCCGCGAGCGGGCGCAGCATGTGGGCCCCAAGCAGTGGCGAGCGTGCCGGGTCGGCGCCGAAGAAACACGGTGTGAACGCGCGCAATTCGCCGCCGACGATCGTGTGGTGAATCGAGATGTGGTGCCCGGCGAAGCGCCACGACCAGGTGTCCGACCCCGGCGTGCCGAAGATTCGCAGGTAATAGCGTGCCGGATCGCGGCCGCGCTCGAAACCGTATTCGACGCGGAATCCCTCGGTGCGGTCGAGAACGTTTTCCAGGCCCATGATCGTCGAAGCGGTGACGTAACCGGCTTCGCTCAAGCCCGTGGCGAGCAGCTTCATGCTCAGGCGCTGCTGGATCGGGCGCATTTCGGAAATCGTGAGACCACCGTGATCGGTGGGCGCGTAAAACCACAGGCGGCGCTCTTCGTCCGAGGGGAACGGCCAGTGCGCGGCCTGGCGCTGCTCCGGTGTCAGGCGGTCCAGCAGCGCTTGCGCGGCGTCCGCCATGCGCAGGGCGATGTCGCGATGGGCATTCATGAGTAAATGTGGCTCTGCCACTTTAGTCATACCCCCTTGGGGGGCGGCGGCAACGCCGCCTGGGGGCACTCATAGACCAGGACCTCGCAGGCCGAAAATCAACTCGGGGTCGCCGGGAACCCAGGTGCCGTCGAATTGCGAGCGGCGCCCGATGCGGCGCGTGCGCTCGAGCACCTGCTTGCCCAGTGCGAGCTGCCCCGGCTCCCAGAACGCAAGCGCGCTCGGCACATCGTTGTTGTGCTTTTTCAGCGCGTCGGCCAGGGCCCAGCCGTCGGCAGCGGCCTTGGCGGTTCCCGCCGCGGCGTGCGGGCGCACCGAGAACGCCGCGTCGCCGATCAGGCAGACGCGGCCGAACGCCATGCGCGCGACTTCGATGTCGTAGACCACCTGCAGGAACGGCAACGCGGTGCCGCACACGACGCGCGCAATCGCCTCGGGCAGCCGTGCCGCGGCAACCGCACGCAGCTCGTCGACATGGTGCTTCGCTGCGGCGCCGGGGGGCAGCGAGATGTCGCGCCGCTGGCCGCGTTCGTCGGTGAGCACGTTGTCGAGGTCGCTGCCCTCGAGGTAATTGCGGTACCAGACGAAGTTCATGAGCCGCTCGCCGCGTTTCACCGAACCGTCATTGCCGGGAATCGGGTAGACGAGGATGTGGCTGTTCGCGTAGACGTGGTAGGTGATGGCGTCGTCGAACAAGGCACGCGTGGCAGCGTCGAGTTCCGCCTCGGGGACCATGCCGCGCCACGCGACATAACCCGAGTACACCGGCGTCACGCTCGGCTGCAGGCGCGCGCGCGCCAGCGATCCCACGCCGTCGGCGCAGATCAGCAGATCGACGTTGCGTGCCGATCTGTCGGCGAACCGAACTTCGACGCCATCGCCCTGCTCGACCCAGCCGCTCATCTCGTGCCCAAGCTGGTATTGCACCGCGCCGATGCGCGCGAGCAAGTGCCGGTACACGGTGTTCCACGAACTGAAGCGATAGCCGTGGGCGCCGTCGTAGATGACGGTACCGGCGCGATCCAGGTAGCGGATGTGCGAGGTCGCGACGCTGATGTCGTCCAGCGGCACGCCGGCACGCTCCACGAGGTAGCGCTGGCTTTCCGGCAGGAAGCCGATTCCCGCGCCGCGCTGCGCGAGCTCGACGGGGGAACGTTCGAAGACAGAAACTTCGGCGCCGAGCTCAGCGAGCAACAGCGCCGCGGTCAGCCCACCGAGTGAGCCGCCGACGACCGCGGCGCGCATGCGAAATCAGGGTTTGCCGAAGGTCGCGATCCGATCGACCGCGCACTCGAACAGCACGCGGCGCTCGTTGCGCGACGGGTCGCGCAAGCCGTACGGCGGCGGGTTCTTCGTGTACTTGGTCCAGATCTTGTCGAGTTGGGCGGTGACGCGCGGGCCTTCTTTCGGGTCGTCCTCCAGGACCTCGCGCTTGACGGTGCACTTGATGCTCATCCAGTGGTACATGTTCGCCGGGTTCACGAGCAGCATCGACAACTTCGGGTTCGCGCGGATCCAATCGATCTTCTTGCGATGCGTGGCGACGTTGACGAGCACCGTCGAGCCTTCGTAGTCGAACCACATCGGCGTGAGGTTCGGCCGGCCGTCGGTTCCCATCACCGCGAGCACGACCGGAATCGGCTGGTCCATCAGGAATTTGTAAATGGGGTCGAGATCGTCGAATGAATTGATCTTGTCGCGCTCACCCACAGAGAATTGGTTGGCTTGCAAGCCCGCGGACACATCCAGGAACTTAGCCACTGCGATCGCCATTGTTCACTCCTTTACCGTTGTGTGTAATGAAAGCTCGGCTTGGACTCTACCCACTTTGCGATGCGATCACAAGCCATGCCTCCCCTCACACAACGAGCGTCTGATCTTTTGATACGCTACCGTACTATGGTCCGCACCCCTCTGCCCTCCCCCGTCATTTCAGGCCACAACGCGTTCTTGAGCCTGCTCGCCGATGAAGGCATCGAAACCCTGTTCGGCAACCCCGGCACGACCGAGCTCGCGATCATGGACGCGATGTCGCAGCAGCGCCAAATCAGCTACGTGCTGGGCTTGCAGGAGTCGGTCGTCGTCTCGATGGCCGACGGTTACGCGCGCGCGGGCAACCGCCTGTCGGCGTGCAACGTGCACGTCGCGCCGGGCTTGGGCAATGCGATGGGCGCGCTGTACAGCGCCAAGTTCTACGGCTCGCCGCTGATCGTCACCGCGGGTCAGCAAGAACAGGGGCACGGCCTGATGGAGCCCATGCTTTACGAGCCGCTCGTGCCGATCGCGCAGCCGCTCGTGAAGTGGGCGGTCGAAGTCGCGCGACTCCAAGACCTGCCGCGCATCGTGCGCCGCGCCGCGAAGATCGCGATGACGCCACCCACCGGCCCGGTGTTCATCAGCCTGCCCGGCGACATTCTCGACGCGCAGGCGCCGCTCGACCTGGGCGCATCGACGCGCGTCGAGACCGACACCCGGCCCTCCGACGCAGTGCTCGAAAAACTTGCCGATCGCCTGCTCGCTGCGCACAACCCAGTGCTGATCGCCGGCCACGAACTCGCGACGCGCGACGCGCTGCGCGAAGCGGCTGAACTGGCTGAAGTGCTGGGCGCGCCGGTCTATCAACAGACCGTCGCCTACGCGGCGCACTTTCACACCGAGCACCCGGCGTTCATGGGCTCGTTGACGCGCACCCAGTCGGTCGCGCGCGCGGCGCTCATGCCTTACGACCTGGCGGTGAACCTGGGCGCAGACATGCTGCGCATGTCGGTCTACAGCCCGATCGACGCGCTGCCCGAGGGCATGCCCATCGTGCACATTTCCGAGCGCGACGCCGAGCTCGGCAAGAACTATCCGACCGAGATCGCGATCCACGCCAGCGTGAAGGCGACGCTGCGCGCGTTGCTGCCGCTGCTGCGCCGGAAGATGAATGCGGACCAAGTGAGCGCAGCGAAGAACCGCCTGGCCGAAGCGGCGAAAAGCAACTGGACCGCCAAACGCACCAAGCTCGTCGCCGACATGGCGGCGCGCGCCGACACCCAGCCCATCGACCCGCGCTTTTTGATGATGCAGATTGCCGACGCGTTGCCGCGAGACGCGGTGGTCGTCGAAGAAGGCTTGACGTCGACGGCCTCATTGCAAAGCTTTCTGCGCCTGCGCGATTCGCAAAGCTTCCACGGACTGGCGTCGGGCGGAATCGGCTTCGCGATGGCGGGCGCGATCGGCGTGAGCCTCGCGCTGCCGCAGAGCCCGGTGATCGCCGTGATCGGCGACGGCAGCGCGATGTATACGATCCAGGCGCTGTGGAGCGCGGCGCACTACAAGCTGCCCATCACCTACATCATCTGCAACAACCAGAGCTATCGCATCCTCAAGGAGCGCCTGGTGTCGATGCGCAAGACCGAGAAGTTCATCGGCATGGACTTGCGCGATCCGGTGATCGACTTCGTCGGGCTCGCGCAGTCGATGGGCGTTCCCGCGATGCGCGTCGAACGCCCAGCCGACGTGATGGCAGCGCTGCGCCAGCCCGCGCCGGGCGGGCCGAGGCTCATCGACGTTCGGGTGGCGGACGGGTTCGGCAACTGAGCGCTGCGGCGCGGGCCTTTTGCTTCGGGGGCCTTTCCCGGCATCTGGACGCAAAACGGATGAAACATTTGCTGCATGTCCTGAAGGAGGGCGCTGGCTGATCCCCAGGTTCCTGGAGCGGCCGGGTCGCGACACAATCGACCCCATGGACTTGCTCAAGCCGCTGATCGCGCTGCTCGCGATCGTGAACCCGATCGGCGTGGTGCCGTTCTTCATCCACTTCACGCAGAACCTGACGCGCGAGCAGCGCCGCCGCACGATCCGAGTGAGTGCGTGCACCGCCTTCATCGTCATCGCGGTGAGCGCGCTCGCCGGGCTGAAGATCATCGAGTTCTTCGGCATATCGCTCGCGTCGTTCCAGGTCGGTGGCGGCACGCTGCTGCTGATCTCGGCGATCCAGATGCTCAACGCGCAGCCGGCCGAGGGTCGCAAGGAAGATGTGAGCGAAGGCAAGGGCAAGGTCGATGCCGGCGCGAGCATCGCTGTCGTGCCGCTGACGATTCCCCTGCTCACCGGCCCGGCGACGATCTCGACGATGGTCATCTACGCTGAAAAGACCCGCCACTGGTGGGAGCTCGGCGTGCTTGTGGGTTACGGTGTGGTCGTCGCCGTCGCAACCTTCGTCGTGTTCTCCGCGTCGGGGCGCATCGCCAGAGTGCTGGGGCAGACCGGGATCAACATCATGACGCGATTGATGGGGCTCATCCTCGCGGCACTCGCCGTCGAATTGCTGGCCGACGGCTTGACCAAGCTGTTCCCGGTGCTCGCGACGCGGCTCGCGAACTGAGCAGGGATCGCAAGCCGGGCCCCTCGCGAGTCCACGCGGCGACGCTCGGCGGCCCGGCGATTCACGCGCCGCTTGCACTGATTCGCGAGCCCTGAAATCCGCCTGCGCGGGAGGCCTCTCAAGGAAATGTGGCTTCGCCACTTTCCTTGATCCCCCGCGGGGGGCGGGCTGGGCGCCGCCCGGCCCTGGGGGCGCTCAGAACGTGAACCGGGTTCCGACGGTCAGCGTGTTGCCCTTGACCTGCTCCGAGAGCTTGCCGTAGCTTTCCAGCTCAACCGAAAACGCCACGTTGTGGTTGAGCACATATTCGGCGCCAGTGCCGACGAGGAGCGATGTCTTGCTGCCCCGAAGTGAGTTCGCCGCAGCCGTGGAGGGGCTGGCAGCGGTGACCTTGCCGAAGGAGACACCGACCTTGCCGGTCAGTGCGAACGACTGTCCCAAGGGAAGTCGGGCCGTGCCCGCCACATAGGTGCTCTGGCCGGTGGCGGTTTGTTTGACGAGCGTCGCGCCGGTGCCGGTGTTTTGGTTGAGGTCGCGCATGCGCACGTAGCCGGCTTGCACGCCGAAGTTCTCGGTCAACTGGTAGCCGCCGAAGAGCTTGGCGGCGCGCCCGATGTGCTCGTCATTGCTGCTGTTCGAGTCGTCAATCTCGCGGTTTCCAAAGGTGGCACCGAACGCAGCTCCGATGTAGGGGCCGATCACCTGTTTGGCGGTGCTGGCCTGGGCATGAACTTCGGCATGAAGGGAAAGCGCGGTCAAACCGGCGCAACAGACTGAGACGGTGGTGAAGTGTTTCATCGAGATTTCTTTGGACTTGATTGGGGATGGATGGAGAGGGCGGATTGGGGATTGGGTCAGCGCAGCGCGGTTTTCTTCCCGGCATCGGGCGCGGGTTGCAGCAGCAGCACAAAGTCGGCAGCAGCCTGGCGAACGGCGATTTCGGCCGCCGCCAGCTTGCTGAAACGCACCATCAATTCCGCCAGGGGTGCGCGCCAGCCCTGCGTCAATGCCGCAAGCTGGCGCCCGGTCTGCGGGTCGACGGCTTCGATCTCCAGCGCCGCGCCGCCGCGCTCCAGCGGGATGGTCAGCACCAGCGAACTCAGGGCGTTGAGCAGCGGCGAGACGGTCTCAACGCGAGTGATCGCAGCGCGCAGCACGGCCGCGCGGCCCTGCGGCTGGGCGGGCAGCGCCTGCAGGCGTTGCTGGAGCTCACTGCGCAGCAGGGCCAGCAAGGCCTCGCGCTCTTCGGTGCTGATGTCGGCGCTGCCCGTCACGCGCCAGGCCACGGCATCCACCGTCACGCGGGCGGGGTCGATGCGGTCTGCCGATGCCCGGCTTGCGGCGGCCGCATCCGGCGCCCCGGCCAGCGCTGTGTAGTCGCTGAGGAAGCCGCTGTGCGCGGTGGGCAAGGCCGTACTGCACGCGGCGAGCGAGGCGACGACGGCGGACGCAATCAGGTGGTGAAATCTGTTCATGGAGAAATCCTTTGGAGTGACTTGGAAGAATGGGCGAGCTCTCCTGGGGCCTGGCCCCGCACAGAGCCCACGCGCGGGGGCTGGCCACCGCGGGCGGCCATGGAAAGAAACAGGTGGGATCGATTCGCTGCGTCCGTCGCTGCACGCACCCAGGTCAGCGCATGGTGGGTGTCAGAAGCGATTGCACAGCCAACGGCTAAACCATTCGCGTTTCCCGGCTCACGAACGCGGATGCCTTGCCTTCGGAAGGCACACACCTCACCGAGGTGGATGGCAGCCGGCGTCGAATGATCCATTCGGCGAGGACCACGTTCAGGAACCATGCCGAAGCCATGAGGACATCGCGAAACAGGAAAGTCGGCGCGCCGAAAGCCAAGGTCAAGGGCAACATGAGCAGCGTCTGCGTTCCGGCACCTTGGCCCAGCGCGTAGGCGCGGATCATCCAGGCTTGGTGCTCGGCGATCCGGCGTTGCAGCACGGCGCGAAGCGCCAGCTCGATGGCCAGCGTCATCGCAAGCGCGACCCCTGTGCGCACGACCGACAACAGTTCGCCTTGCAGTTCCGCAGGAATGGGATAGCGGTGCGTCATCCACAATCCTGTCAACGCTGCCAGCACACCGGAAAGTGCCGCGACCCTGCCGGCGATGCGATGCAGGCGCGGGAAGCGTTGCCGAGTTGCGGCATCGAACTGAAACGCCCCCAGCACGCAAAACAACGCGGCACCCACGATGTGCAAGGCCACCGGCCAAGGCGTCGCGATGAACCTCACATTCTCTTCAGTGACCGCGCTACCACCCCCCAGCTCCAACAGGCGTACCGCGCCGGCGGCGACGGGCACCAGGCTCAGCAGCAAGAGGGATCCCGGCAGCTTCCAGAAGGGACTCGGCGAATGATCGCCAGCGACGGCGGATAGCAGGTTCGATTGAGTGAGTTTCATGCGAAGGCAGCCTGCTGTGGAGAGAGAGACGATTGTCGGCACGACAGTGCCGGAGGTCGTGCACGCTGCGACGAAGCGGCACTCAGAGTCGCCAGCTGACAGATTGCTGAGGTGAAGTGCATCTATCCAGGGCCAAGGCCATCCGCGTGATTGCGGCTTGGCGGAACGGCGCGCCGCGAAAGCGCATGGCTTGCACCCGCGATGGCCAGAGCGACGACGATGAGAGCCGTGGCAACGGCGAAAGTGATCTGCATGCCGGCTGCAACGGCCGCGGGGGGCGCAGTCGCGATGTGGGTCGTCGCTGCCGCGAAAGCGAACACGGCTCCCATGACGGATGCGCCGGTGATAAGCCCGAGATTGCGCGAGAGGTTGAGCAAGCCGGAGATGACGCCGCGCTGGTCCGGCCGAACATTCTTCATGACGGCGGTGTTGTTGGCCGCCTGGAACAACGCATAGCCGGCAGTGATGACGACGAGCGGGGCAACGTAACCCGAGACGCCGAACACGCTCGCAAGCAAAGGCAGGATGGACGAGCCGACCGCCATGGCGACGAGCCCGGCGATGCTCATGCGCTGTGCGCCAAACCGGTCCACGAGGCGGCCCGCCGGAACGCCGGCCAGTGCGGCGGCAATTGGCCCGGACGACATGACGAGTCCGACACGCACCGCGTCGAGCGCCAGCGCTCCCGAGAGATAGAACGGTCCGACCACCAGCGTCGCCATCACCACGGTCGTGACCAGGGTGCTCATGGCGAAGCCCGCGCTCAGCAGCGGATTGCGGAACATCGCCAATGGGATCAAAGGCGATGCGACTCGTGCCTCGGCCAGCACGAACAGGCCGACGCCGACGCCAGCCGCCAGCAGCAAGGCCATGTTGAGCGGACCGAAACTGCCGCGCCCCATCGTCATCGCGAGCGCATAGGCCGAAAGCGTCAGCGCCAGCAACAGCGTTCCCAAATGATCGAAGCGTGCCTGATGCGAAGTGGACGCAGGGCGGTCGGCGGGCAGGTAGCGCTGCGCGAGTACAAGAGCGAGCACGCCAAGCGGGACGTTGATGAAAAAGATCGCCTGCCAACCGAAGCCGGCGATCAGCACGCCGCCGAGCGTCGGGCCCAGAGCGGTGCCCACCGCGGACATCGTCCCGAGCAGCCCCATGGCGCTGCCCGTCTTGGCCTTCGGAACCATCTCTCCGACAAAGGCCATCGTGAGCACCATCATGACGGCCGCGCCAAGGCCTTGCAGCGCCCGGGCGGCGATCAGCAGCCCCAGCGTGGGCGCCGCGCCGCACAGCACCGAGGCCACCGTGAACAGCAAGATGCCGGCGAGCAGCAGCCGTCGGCGACCGATGAGGTCGCCGAGCCGTCCGACGCTGACGATCAGGGTGGTGATGGCGAGCAGGTAGGCGAGGACGACCCACTGAACTTGCTGGAATGAAGCGTTGAACACCTGCGCCAATGTCGGCAAGCCCACATTGGCAATGCTCGTGCCGAGCGAGGACAGCAGCATCGACAGCGACAAGCTGGCCAGAGCCCATTTCACTGGGCGTGTCAGTTGCGAACTTTGAGACTGGGTGGTCAATTGGCGTCTCCGTGTGTCGGTCGTCAAGATTTCGTCCTTCGCGGGTTGGCGTCGCAATGAACCCGCTGGTCGGAGCGACTCAACAAGTTCAGCGCTATGGAGCGTAGTGATTTGCTTCGTGCGGCGGAAGGCGCATCATTTGCACTCAGTCCGTGCGTGTGACGCCATGTCAGGACTGCCGCGCATGGAGAGACACCTTGGCCAGACCCGACCTCAATCTGCTGTTCACGCTGGACGTGTTGCTCGCCGAAGGCAGCGTTGCGCGCGCTGCCCGGCGGCTGCGGCTCAGCCCGTCGGCGATGAGCCGCGCGCTGGCGCGGTGCGCGAGGCGACCGGCGATCCTCTGCTGGTGAGGGCCGGTCGCGGTCTGGTCGCCTCACCCCGAGCGATCGAGCTGCGCGACTCCGTCAGTCAGCTCGTGCATGACGCCCAAGCCGCTCTGCGCCCCGCCAGCAAGCCCAATCTCGGACAACTCGACCGCACGTTCACGCTACGCGCCAGCGAGGGCTTCGTGGAGAACTTCGGCGCCAGACTCCTGGCCCGCGTCGCCGAAGATGCACCCGGCGTTCGAATGCGCTTCCTGCACAAGCTCGACAAGGACAGTGGGCCGCTGCGCGACGGATCGGTCGATCTGGAAACCGGCGTGGTCGACGGGGCCATCGGCCCCGAAGTGCGCGCGCAGGCGTTGTTTCGAGATCGATACGTTGGCGTCGTGCGATTCGGGCACCCGCTGAGCGAGGGTGAGGTCAGCGCCGCTCGATACGCTCGCGCATGGCATGTCCATGTCTCGCGCCGTAACAACGACAAGGGCCCCATCGACGACGCCTTGGCAGGGATGGGACTGAAGCGCGAGATCGCCACCGTCGTCGGCGGTTTCTCGGCTGCGCTGGCGTTGGCTCGAGCCTCCGATCTGGTCGCTACCGTGTACGAACGGCACACCGGAGTTCTGTTCGCCGGGATGCACAGCTTCGCACTGCCACTGCCCATGGCGCAGTTCACCGTGTCATTGCTCTGGCATCCGCGCTTGGACGGAGATGCAGCGCATCGCTGGCTGCGTGGCTGTGTTCGAGACGCCTGCGCCGAACAACTCGACAGTCCTCGCAGCGCGGCGACATCGCCTGCAAAGGGCGACTGAAGGCTCGGAAGCCGCGCGCAAGGTATCGATAAGATTCCCCAATGGAATCCAAACATCAGTCGCTGCTCGCGCGGCTCGAGGGCTACCTCGGTCGTCGTTACCTCTGGTTGACTCTCGTCCTTGCCCTCGTCCTGACGCTGCTGCTTGCGCTGGCCCTCTTCGCGGAAGGCGCGATCGAGAGTCGACCCGGCGCGGCGCTCTGGATGTTGGGCCTGAACCCGACGATGACCGTCTACATCTTGATCGTCCATCCGATGATGCATCGGCGCTGGCGCCACGCGATGCACTCGCTGCAGGCCCTGGCGCCGGGCGCTGGCGGCGCAGGCGCGCAGAAGCCGGCCAGCCACCGCAGTGAGTGGGTCGCCATGTCGCTGGGGGCGGTTTTTGGGCTGGTGCTGGCCCGCGGCATGCCCGGCGCCGAAGGGTGGCTTCGGCTGTATTCCGAGGCGACGAGCGCCTTAATGTTCGCGCTGCTGGCCTCGGTGATCTACGGCGGTCTGGTGCGGACGCGGCAGCTGGCAGCGCATTCAGGCCATGGACTGGAGCTGGATGTATTCGACGCGCATCTGCTGACGCCTTTCGCGCGCTGGGGGCAGAGTCTTTCGCTGGCGTTCGTCGGCGGCATCAGCTTGAGCCTGCTGTTCCAGTCCTACCAGAGTCTGCGCAGCATAGGAAGCGTGATCATCTACGGCAGCATGATCATCGTCTCGCTGACCGTCTTCTTCATGTCCGTATGGGCGATCCACGTCGCATTGGCGAAGGCGCAGGAGAGGGAGCTGGCCAGGGTTCGGCGCGATCTCCTCGCCGCGCGCGAAGCCTTGCATCGGTACTGGGCCGCTGACCCGGCAGGTGCGGTGCTTGATGCGTATCTTCCGGTGGTCGCCTGCGGCATCTACGAGAGGCAGGTGCTCGACACATCGACCTGGCCGTTCAACCCGACGATCGTGAGGCAACTGTTCGCATCCGCGGCGGCGCCGCTGGGCGTCTATGTGCTGAAGCTTGGCTTCGGTATCGGTGGTGGGCTGTAGCGTTTACGAATGTCGGCGCCGCCGATCAAGGACCTGGCGTTGCTGATTGCCGATCCGTGCTCAAGGTGCCGAGAAAGCTCACCAGGTCTGCCACTTCGGCATCGGTGAGCTCGATCAGGGCACGTTCAGCATGCGTTGCAGCGGCCCCGCTGGCATGTCGGTGCGTCAGTTCCGAGTGGCCCACTGCGGCGTGCGGCGCCGCGACGTAATGACGCACGACCTGTTCCAGCGTGGCGAACTGCCCGGCGTGCATGTAGGGCGGCCGCTGCGCCACGCCGCGCAGGCCCGGCGTCTTGAACGCGCCTTCCAGCGCGGGAACGTCGCTCACCATGAATCGGAGCTCCTGGCATTGCATCGGCGGGGCATCGCTGTACGGCCCCAGGCAATTGAACTCGTCGCCGCGCACCTTGGCCGTCGCAGCGGCGCGCCCACGGTCGGGATTTGCGGCATCACGCGGCGGCACTCCCGTGTTGTGGAACTGCTGGTCGGTGAAGAGCGGCCCGTTGTGGCAAGTCACACACTGCGCCTTGCCGATGAACAGGCGCAGGCCGCTGGCTTCACTCGCCCGCAGGATTCCCTGCGCTGGCGCGTCGCCTTTCACCACCGCGTCGATGTAGCGATCCAGCCGGGAAGGCTCGTGCCGCAACGAATTCTCATAGGCTGCGATGGCCTTGCCCATGTTCGAGAACACGCGCGACACGTTTTCGCGATGGCGCGCATCCATCGCAGCCCACGCCGCCATCTCGTCCGTGCTGCCGCTCGGTCCGGCGTTCCGTAGCAGGCCATCGAAGCTCGGCATCGCCTTGAAGAGATCCTCGTACTCCTTGCGGTAGTTCTCCGCCATGAGCTGCGCATAGCGCGTGCGGTTTCCGCCATGCTCCACGGCATCTTCGAGCGGGCCGAGCGCTTGGGCCCACAAGCTGTCCTTGCGCCCATCCCAGAACAGCCAGCTGCCGTAGCCGGCACCGACGATGGGCATGGCGCGGCGCGCGCCCGTGCCCACGCCTTGCCCCACCGGCAACCCATCCTGGAATTGCTTCTGGGGGTCGTGACAGCTCGCGCATGCGATCGTGCCATTGCGGCTGAAGCGTGCATCGTTGAAGAGCCGCTTGCCGAGTTCGACGGCAGCGGGCAGCTGCTGCACCGCGTTGGACGGATCGACCGGCACCGGCGGCAGCCGCTTCAGGCTGAGCGAGGCCAGGACGGCCTTGTCGTCGGCGCTCCAGCGTTCCGCGCCCGCTGCCGGAGCTGGGGAAGCTGCATGGGCGAAGGTCACGACCAGCGCCGCGCTCACCGCCATGAAGCTACCAAGTATCCACACCAAGGAATCAAGTCTGCGCATCATCGTCTCCTTGACATCTCCGCTCGACACTTCAGCGACCTGCGCCCGACAGCGACACGACGGTGTTGAAGGTCACCTTGTCGGCGCTTTCGGGGCTGTCGGGGTTGTCGATAGCGAGCTTGATCTCCCACCAACCCGTCATGCTGAACTTCATGCCCTCGATCAGGTAAGTGCCGGCTGCGAGTTCCTGCGTGACCTGGGGCCGCGTGGGCAGCCCGTGGCCGTGCTGAGGCATGCCGCCGTCGACGCTGATTCGCGCATGCGTGATCGGCGCTCCCGTGGTTGACGCGAGCCTGACCTGCCAGGCGTGCAACTGGTTGATCGCCGCCGGCGTGGCTGGCGGCTGCAACGTCACGACATACTTGTTGGCGACGCTCGGGCGGGTGAGCGACACGTCGAGGTTGGCCGGTGCCGACGCGCAGCCCGTGGCTGCGGCGAGAGCAACGAACGAGAGGGTCGTGGTGATGAAGCGATTCATGAAGTGGTCCTTGAATGAGTTGGGTGCTGAAGAGGTCCGGCTCGTTGCCCGACATGGCGACGAGTTGGACGCACTTTCGTACCCAGGCAGTTCGAACGACAGCGCTTTGCGATCAACTGCGCGCTGGCGTCCGGCAGCGGTTTGCTGCGTCGACCGAGTGGTTGACGTGACGCGCCCGCCGAACGCTGCGGGACGACGCGAACACGTGTTCTGTGCGCCATTGACGACAGGCTGCATTCCACGCATGCAGCGCACCGTTCGGTCGACGCCGTCGACCACTGCAGGAACTCAGGCGCCGGTTCGTCGCAAAGGGCTGTCGCGATGAAGAGTGGTCGATCAAAGTGACGGTCATCGAAGACATCCCGTCGTCGAGCAACCGAAGGAACCTCACCATGAACGAAGCCAAGCAACCCGTCGCCTGCCGCTGTGCCCACTGCCTGGGCCAAACCTGCACCTGCGGCTGCCGCCAGCCGGCCGCCGCCGCGTGCAACTGCGCAGCGAATTGCGCTTGCGGCAAGACCTGCGCCTGCGCCAAGAGCTGATGCCGACCTCGTCCCGCGGCGCGGGCCGCGGGACCCCTTAACCCTGACAGGACGCACCCATGAACAAGCTGCTGAACGTCTTCGCGAACCTTGTCGCCCGGCTGCAAACGCCCAGCGTCGAGGAGCAATACCTCGCGCAGGCGGTGGACGCGCAAGATCTCCAAGTTCGCCTGCTCGTCCTCGAGCGAGCGCGCCCCTGACGCTCCAGCCCACCCGGCGCAAAGCCGGCGGGCACTTTGCGTCGCACCTTACA
>CAWKLQ010000004.1:0-1296701 GCA_963850525.1 uncultured beta proteobacterium
AAGCCGTGCTTGCGAATCCCCTCGAGCAGCTCCATCGCGGCCGCCAAGCTCCCAGGCTACAAGGTGGGAACCCAGGCGCGAGGTTTCAGCGCAGGACGCTTTTCGCCTGGCCGAGCAGGGTCGCGGCGTCGCTGACTTCGAACTTTCCAGCAGCTTCGACGTTGAGCGACTTGACGACGCCGTCGACGACGAGCATCGAGTAGCGGTTCGAGCGCAGGCCCATGCCGCGGGCCGTCAAGTCCAGTGTCAATCCGGTGGCCTTGCTGAAATCGGCGCTGCCGTCGGCCATCATGCGCACTTTGCCGCCGGTCTTTTGCTCGCGACCCCAGGCGCCCATCACGAACGCGTCGTTGACCGAGACGCACCAGATTTCGTCGACCCCGGAAGCCTTGAGCGCCGCGGCGTTCTCGACGTAGCCAGGAACATGCTTGGCCGAACAGGTGGGCGTGAACGCCCCAGGCAGGCCGAACACGGCGATCTTCTTGCCGGCAGTCAATTTGTCGAGCTCAAAGGTGTTCGGTCCGATCGAACATCCATTGCCTTCGATTTCGATGAATTCCTGCAATTTCGCTGCGGGGAGCTTGTCGCCAACTTTGAGCATCGGGTTTCTCCTTGGAGGTTCTGAAATAGGAACGGCCGGTCACCAGTATCCCAGTGTTCCGGCCGCTTTGCCGACGTCGCGAATTGAGCGCGTCATGCTTGGGGATGATTGTCCCTAAACGACGTGAGCCTTCTCGACCAAACGGGTCACGACCCACGCCTTGGTCTTGGAGATTGGCCGGCATTCGGCAATCTCGACCACGTCGCCGGTCTTGTACTCGCCCTTTTCGTCGTGGCAGTGGTACTTGCTCGACTTGCCGACGATCTTGCCGTAGAGCTCGTGCATCGTGCGGCGTTCGATCAGGACAGTGACGGTCTTGTTGCGCTTGTCGCTGACGACTCGGCCCACCAAGGTGCGCGTGTTCTTCGGCTTGGCGATCACCGCAGCGGTCGTTGCGCTTGTTTCGGTCTGGGTCATTTGGTGGCCCCTTGCTTGGTCTTCTCGGCGAGTATGGTCTTGGCGCGTGCGATGTCGCGCCGCGTCTTGCCCAACTGCGAATGGTTGTTCAACTGCTGCGACGCCTTTTGCATGCGCAGGCCGAAGTGCGCCTTCAACAGCTCGCTCACTTCCTTTTGCAGGCCCGCCGTGTCTTTGGCGCGAAGTTCAGATGTCTTCATGAGGGATCTCCGTGCAAGCGTCAGGCGCCGACCATGCGCGCGACAAACCGGGTGCGCAGTGGCAGCTTGGCCGAAGCCAACAGGAACGCTTCGCGGGCCAGTTGCTCGGGAACGCCGTTGATTTCGTAAAGCACCTTGCCGGGTTGAATCTCGGCAACGTAGTACTCCGGATTGCCCTTGCCATTGCCCATGCGCACTTCTGCGGGCTTCTGTGAAATCGGCTTGTCCGGAAAAATCCGAATCCAGATCCGCCCACCGCGTTTCACGTGGCGCGAGATGGCGCGGCGCGCGGCTTCGATCTGGCGCGCCGTGAGGCGGCCGCGTTCGATGGCCTTCAGGCCGAAGTCGCCGAACGACACCTTCGCGCCGCGCGTCGCGACGCCGGTATTGCGGCCCTTTTGCTCCTTGCGGAATTTTCTGCGAGCGGGTTGCAGCATCTTTATTCTCCTTTGCTGTCAGGCGCAACCGCTTTGCGGATGCGCTTGACTGCCGGCACTTTGGGTGCCGGTGCGGCGCCTTCGGCGGGTTTGTCGGCGCCTTCAATGGGCGCTGCCGTAGCGACCGGGATCCGCCGCGCCGGGCGCTCCGCCGGCGCCGGGCCACGGCCGGCACCAGGGGCACCCATGCCCGGTGCGCCAGGGCGCGCCGGACGGCGGTTGCGGCGATCATCGTCGCCCGTGTCGGGCTTTGCCGCAGGCGCCACTTCGCCCTTGGCCAGGCGGTCGCCCCGGTAGACCCAGCACTTCACGCCGATCACGCCGTAAGTCGTCTTCGCTTCCGAAATGCCGTAGTCGATGTCGGCCTTGAGCGTATGCAGCGGCACACGGCCTTCGCGGTACCACTCGCAACGCGCGATCTCGATGCCGTTCAGGCGCCCCGACGACATGATCTTGATGCCCTGCGCGCCCAGACGCATTGCGTTTTGCATCGCGCGCTTCATCGCGCGGCGGAACATGATGCGTTTCTCTAACTGCTGCGTGATGCTGTCGGCGATCAGCTGCGCATCAATTTCCGGCTTGCGCACTTCCTCGATGTTCACCGCGACCGGCACACCCAGGCGGCGCGCCAGTTCAGCCTTGAGGTTCTCGATGTCCTCGCCCTTCTTGCCGATCACGACGCCCGGGCGTGCCGAGAAAATCGTGATGCGCGCGTTTTTCGCCGGGCGCTCGATGAGGATGCGCGACACCGCTGCGCTCTTCAGGCGCGTCTTCAAGTACTCGCGAACTTTCAAGTCTTCGGCCAGCATCGTCGCGAAGTTTTTGTTCGACGCGTACCAACGCGACGACCAGTTGCGCGTGACCTGCAGGCGAAAACCCGTCGGATGAATTTTTTGTCCCATGGTCCGGTCTCTTTAGTTTCCGACGGTCACGAAAATATGGCAGGTGGGCTTGCTGATGCGGTTGCCGCGGCCCTTGGCGCGCGCCGAGAAGCGCTTCAGCGTCGCACCTTGTTCGACGAAGATCGTCTTGACCTTGAGCTCGTCGATGTCGGCGCCGTCGTTGTGCTCGGCGTTGGCAATCGCCGACTCGAGCGCTTTCTTGATGATGCCTGCAGCCTTCTTCTGCGTGAAGGTCAGGATGTTCAGCGCCTGATCCACCGGCCGGCCACGCACCAGGTCGGCGACCAGCCGGCCCTTGTCGGCCGAGAGGCGCACGCCACGAACGATTGAACGGGTTTCCATCGTCTCGGCCCCTTATTTCTTCACGACTTTTTTGTCCGCCGGGTGACCCTTGAAGGTCCGCGTCAGAGCAAATTCGCCGAGCTTGTGGCCCACCATCTGGTCCGTGATGTACACCGGCACGTGTTGTTTGCCGTTGTGCACCGCGATCGTCACGCCGATGAAATCGGGCAGGATCGTGGAGCGCCTGGACCACGTCTTGATGGGCTTCTTGTCCTTCGTCGCCGAGGCCTTTTCGACCTTGGTCATCAGATGATGGTCGACGAACGGACCCTTCTTGAGTGAACGCGTCATGGCGGGCCTCTTACTTCTTGCGCCGCGCGACGATCATCGTCTGCGTGCGCTTGTTATTGCGGGTGCGGTAGCCCTTGGTCAAGGTGTTCCACGGCGACACCGGGGCCTGGCCCTCGCCGGTTCGGCCTTCGCCGCCGCCGTGCGGGTGGTCCACCGGGTTCATGGCAACGCCGCGCACCGTCGGGCGGATGCCCTTCCAGCGCCGCGCACCGGCCTTGCCGTACTGGCGCAGGCTGTGCTCTTCGTTGCTCACTTCGCCGATCGTCGCGCGGCAGTCGATGTGGATGCGGCGAACTTCACCCGAGCGCAGCCGCAGCTGCGCGTAGGTGCCTTCACGCGCCAGCAAGGTCACCGACGCCCCCGCGGAGCGCGCAATTTGCGCGCCCTTGCCGGGCAGCATTTCGATGCAATGCACGATCGAGCCCACCGGAATGTTGCGGATCGGCAGCGTATTGCCGGCCTTGATCGGCGCCTCGGCGCCGCTCAGAATCGTCGCACCGACTTCCAGGCCGCGCGGCGCGATGATGTAGCGGCGCTCGCCATCGGCGTAACACACGAGCGCGATGTGCGCGGTGCGGTTCGGGTCGTACTCGATGCGCTCCACCTTCGCCGGAATCGCATCCTTGTTGCGCACGAAATCGACGACGCGGTAGTGGTGCTTGTGGCCCCCGCCCTTGTGGCGAATCGTGATGTGGCCGTTGTTGTTGCGGCCCGAGTTCTGCATCTGCGGCTCGACCAGCGACGCTTCGGGCCGGCCCTTGTACAGATGCGCGTGCACCACTTTGACCAGGGCGCGCCGCCCGGGTGATGTGGGTTTGACTTTGACGATGGCCATTACGCAGCCTCCCCGCCGATATTGATTTGCTGGCCTTCTTTGAGCGACACGTAGGCCTTCTTGACGTGGTCGCGCCGGCCGATGGAGCGGCCGAACTTCTTGACCTTGCCCTTTTGGATGACGGTCTGAACACCGACCACTTCAACCTTGAACATCAACTCGACTGCCGCCTTGATTTCGGGTTTGGTCGCGCCGCGCAGCACCTTGAAGGTAATCTGGTTGCGCTTCTCGCTGATGTAGGTCGCCTTCTCCGAGACGATAGGCGCGACCAACACTTGGGCGAGGCGGCCTTCGTCGTACTTGGCTTTGGTGGCTGTTGCCGCGCTCATGACAGCATCTCCTTGATTTGCGCCATCGCCGCCTTGGTCATCAAGACTTTCTTGTAGAAGACCAGCGACAACGGATCCGCGTAACGCGGCTCGACGATCAGCACGTTGGCCAGGTTGCGCGAGGCCATCAGCAGGTTGTCGTCGACTTCGTCGCAGATCACGAGGACCGAATCCAGGCCCATCGCCTTCAGCTTCGCGGCGAGCAGCTTCGTCTTTGGCGAGTCGACCTTCATTGAATCGACCACGGCCAGACGCCCATCGCGCGCCAGCTGCGAGAAGATCGCCGCCATGCCGGCGCGGTACATCTTCTTGTTCACCTTGTGCGTGAAATTCTCTTCCGGGCTGTTCGGGAAAATCCGGCCACCGCCACGCCACAGCGGCGACGATGTCATGCCGGCTCGCGCGCGCCCGGTGCCCTTCTGGCGCCAAGGCTTTTTCGTCGAGTGTTTGACTTCGGCGCGGTCCAGCTGAGCACGCGTGCCTTGGCGCGCGTTGGCCTGGAAGGCGACGACGATCTGGTGCACCAGTGCTTCGTTGTAGTCGCGCGCAAACACCGTGTCCGGCGCGTCGACTTTCTCGGTCGCCTGGCCTTGTTCGTTGAGGAGCTCGAGTTGCATTACTTGGCTCCTGTCTTCGAGACCGCGGCCTTCGGGCCGGCCTTGACTGCCGGGCGTACCACGACGTGACCGTTCTTCGCTCCGGGTACGGCGCCGCGCACGAGCAGCAGCTGGCGCGCTTCGTCGATGCGGATGATGTCGAGGTTTTGCACCGTGCACGTCACGTCGCCGCGATGTCCCGACATCTTCTTGCCCGGAAACACGCGACCCGGGTCCTGCGCCATCGAGATCGAACCCGGCACGTTGTGCGAGCGGCTGTTGCCGTGCGACGCGCGTTGCGACTTGAAGTTGTGGCGCTTGATCGTGCCGGTGAAGCCCTTGCCGATCGACGTGCCTTGCACGTCGACCATCTGGCCCACGGCGAACACGCCCACCGGCACCTGGGCTCCCGCTTTGTAGCCGGCGAGCACGTCGGCGGGAACGCGAAACTCTTTCATCGCCTGACCGGCTTGCACGCCCGCCTTGGCCAAGTGGCCGGCTGCGGGTTTCGTGACTCGGGAGGCCTTGCGCGAACCGAAGACGACTTGGATGGCGTTGTAGCCGTCGCTTTGTTCGGTCTTGATCTGGGCGATGCGGTTGTCGGACACGTCCAACACCGTCACGGGAATGGCGCTGCCATCGTCCGTGAAGATGCGCATCATGCCCACCTTGCGGCCCAGCAAACCGAGGCGCTCAGCTGCGCTTGCTGCTGTCATGGTTTTTCTCCAGCCATGCCCCCGCGAGGAGGTCCGGCCTTTGTTGCACATGCCCGACATCGATTGGCCGGGCTGGATAATTCGGTCCCGTCGCGCAAGCGCAATGGGCCGTCGGAAAAGCCTGCGAGTGTAGCAGCAGTGATCTGCCGCGCAAGCACTTGCGGGCGTTACTGCAGCTTGATCTCCACGTCCACGCCGGCAGGCAAGTCGAGTTTCATCAGCGCGTCGACGGTCTTGTCGGTCGGGTCGACGATGTCCATCAGCCGTTGATGCGTGCGAATCTCGAACTGGTCGCGCGACGTCTTGTTCACGTGCGGCGAGCGAAGAATGTCGAAACGCTGCATGCGCGTCGGCAGGGGCACCGGGCCCTTGACGATGGCGCCGGTGCGCTTGGCGGTGTCGACAATCTCGAGCGCCGATTGGTCGATCAGCTTGTAGTCGAACGCCTTCAGGCGGATTCGGATTTTTTGCTTTTGCATGACGCAAGTCCTTCAAAGAGCGATGCGATCTGTGGATCGCGGGGGTTGATTCAAACCGGGTCAAAAAGCACCCGGTCTGTCAAAACAATTGCCGAACTATTCGATGATCTTCGCCACCACGCCCGCGCCCACGGTGCGCCCGCCCTCGCGGATCGCAAAGCGCAGGCCCTCTTCCATCGCGATGGGGTTGATCAGCTTGACCGTGATGCTGACGTTGTCGCCGGGCATCACCATCTCTTTGTCCTTGGGCAGCTCCACCGCACCGGTCACGTCGGTCGTGCGGAAGTAGAACTGCGGCCGGTAGTTGCTGAAGAACGGCGTGTGGCGTCCGCCCTCTTCCTTGCTCAGCACGTAGATCTCGGCCGTGAAGTGGGTGTGGGGCTTGACGCTGCCGGGCTTGCACAGCACTTGGCCGCGCTGCACGTCTTCGCGCTTGGTGCCGCGCAGCAGAATCCCGACGTTGTCTCCGGCCTGACCCTGGTCGAGCAGTTTGCGGAACATCTCGACTCCGGTGCACACCGTCTTTTGGGTGGGGCTGATGCCGACGATCTCGATTTCTTCACCGACTTTGAGCACGCCGCGCTCGACTCTTCCCGTGACCACCGTGCCGCGCCCGGAGATGGAGAACACGTCCTCCACCGGCATGAGGAAGGCGCCGTCGATGGCGCGCTCGGGCGTGGGGATGTAGCTGTCGAGCGCGTCGGCCAGCTTCATGATGGCTTGTTCGCCGAGCTCGCCCTTGTCGCCCTCCATGGCCAGCTTGGCGCTGCCGTGGATGATGGGGGTCTTGTCGCCGGGGAATTCGTACTTGTCGAGCAGCTCGCGCACTTCCATCTCGACGAGCTCGAGCAGTTCGGCGTCGTCCACCATGTCGCACTTGTTCATGAACACGACGATGTAGGGCACGCCGACCTGGCGCGCCAGCAGGATGTGCTCTCGGGTCTGGGGCATGGGGCCATCCGCTGCGCTGACCACGAGCACGGCGCCGTCCATCTGGGCTGCGCCGGTGATCATGTTCTTGATGTAGTCGGCGTGGCCGGGGCAGTCGACGTGGGCGTAGTGGCGCTTGCTCGTCTCGTACTCGACGTGGGCGGTGTTGATGGTGATGCCGCGCGCTTTTTCCTCAGGCGCTGCGTCGATCTGGTCGTAGGCCTTGGCCTCACCGCCGAACTTGGCCGCCAGCACGCTGGTCAGCGCTGCGGTCAGCGTGGTCTTGCCATGGTCGACGTGACCGATCGTGCCCACGTTCACGTGCGGCTTCTTGCGTTCGAATTTGCTCTTGGCCATGTTGCCTGTCTCCTAAATTTAGAACGAGAGCGGGGCATCCTTCGGCTGCCCCTTATCGGCTATTTCTTTCTACTTGCCCCGGGAAGTAATGATCGCGTCGGCGACGTTCTTCGGCGCTTCGGTGTAGTGCTTGAATTCCATCGTGTACGTCGCGCGGCCCTGCGACATTGAGCGCAAGGTGGTCGAGTAGCCGAACATTTCCGACAGCGGCACTTCGGCCTTGATGACCTTGCCCCCGCCCGCCATGTCGTCCATGCCCTGCACCATGCCGCGGCGTGACGACAAGTCACCCATCACCGAGCCGGCATAGTCTTCCGGCGTTTCCACTTCCACCGCCATCATCGGCTCCAGAATGACCGGGCTGGCCTTGCGGCAGCCGTCCTTGAAGCCGAACGACGCCGCCATCTTGAAGGCGTTTTCGTTCGAGTCGACTTCGTGGTACGAACCGAAGGTCAGTGTTACCTTGACGTCAACGACCGGATAGCCCGCCAGCACACCGGCGGGCAACGATTCCTCGACGCCCTTGCGAACCGCGGGGATGAACTCGCGCGGCACGACGCCACCCTTGATCGCGTCGACGAACTCGAAGCCCTTGCCGGGCGTCTGCGGCTCCAGGCTCAACACGACGTGGCCGTACTGGCCCTTGCCGCCGGACTGGCGAACGAACTTGCCTTCGATGTCGGTCACCGCCTTGCGGATCGTCTCGCGGTAGGCGACCTGCGGCTTGCCCACATTGGCCTCGACGCCGAACTCGCGCTTCATGCGGTCGACGATGATTTCCAGGTGCAGCTCGCCCATGCCGGAAATGATGGTCTGGCCACTTTCTTCGTCGGTGCGCACGCGGAACGACGGGTCTTCCTGGGCCAGGCGGCCCAAGGCGATGCCCATTTTTTCCTGGTCGGCCTTGGTCTTGGGCTCCACTGCCTGCGAGATCACGGGCTCGGGGAAGACCATGCGCTCCAGCGTGATGATCGAATCCGGATCGCACAGCGTCTCACCCGTCGTCACGTCTTTCAGCCCCACGCAGGCGGCGATGTCCCCGGCCAGAATTTCCTTGATTTCCTCGCGCTGGTTCGCGTGCATTTGCAGAATCCGGCCGATGCGCTCTTTCTTGCCGCGGATCGGGTTGAAGACCGAGTCGCCCGACTTCAGCACGCCGGAGTAGACGCGCACGAAAGTCAGCTGGCCGACATACGGGTCGGTCATCAGCTTGAAGGCAAGCGCCGCGAACTTCTCGCCGTCGGCGGCCTTGCGCGACGTCGCCTTGTCGTCGTCGTCCATTCCCGGAACCGGCGGAATGTCGATCGGCGAGGGCATGAATTCGATGACCGCGTCGAGCATGCGCTGCACGCCCTTGTTCTTGAATGCGGTGCCGCACAGCATCGGCTGAATTTCCGAAGCGATCGTGCGCAGCCGCAGCCCTTGTTTGATCTCGGCCTCGGTCAACTCGCCCGACTCGAGGTACTTGTTCATGAGCTCTTCGCTGGCCTCGGCCGCTGCCTCGACCATGTTCTCGCGCCACTTCGTCGCCTCGGCCAGCTGCCCGGCCGGGATTTCCTGATACTCGAACTTCATGCCCTGCGACGCCTCGTCCCAGATGATCGCTTTCATCTTGGCAAGGTCAATCACGCCGGTGAAGCTCTCTTCCGCGCCGATGGGAATCACCACCGGAACCGGATTCGCCTTCAGGCGAGACTTCATCTGCTCGTAGACCTTGTAGAAGTTCGCGCCGGTGCGGTCCATCTTGTTGACGAAGGCCAGGCGCGGCACCTTGTACTTGTTCGCCTGACGCCAGACGGTCTCCGACTGCGGCTGCACGCCGCCCACGGCGCAGTACACCATGCACGCGCCGTCGAGCACGCGCATCGAGCGTTCGACTTCGATCGTGAAGTCGACGTGGCCCGGCGTGTCGATGATGTTGATGCGGTGTTCGGCATAGCCCAGATCCATGCCCTTCCAGAAACACGTGGTCGCGGCCGACGTGATCGTGATGCCGCGCTCCTGTTCCTGCTCCATCCAGTCCATCGTCGCCGCACCGTCGTGGACCTCGCCGATCTTGTGATTCACACCCGTATAAAAGAGGATGCGCTCCGTCGTCGTCGTCTTGCCGGCGTCGATGTGGGCCGAGATGCCGATGTTTCGATAGCGCTCGATCGGGGTCTTGCGGGCCATGATGAGATCACTCCAATTGCTGAACGAATACGCGGGCCGCGTGCGGGTTGGTTGAACCCACGAGCAGCCGATGTTGACGCAGGCGGATGGCCTAGCGCCGGCGACGCTTAGAAGCGGAAGTGCGAGAACGCCTTGTTGGCTTCGGCCATGCGGTGCACTTCGTCGCGCTTCTTCATCGCGCCGCCCCGGCCTTCCACCGCTTCGAGCAGCTCATTGGCCAAGCGTTGCGCCATTGATTTCTCGCCGCGCTTGCGCGCCGATTCCTTGAGCCAGCGCATTGCCAAGGCGACGCGTCGCACCGGCCGCACTTCCACCGGAACCTGATAGTTGGCACCGCCGACGCGCCGCGACTTGACCTCGACCATCGGCTTGATGTTGTTCAGGGCGGTGACGAAAATTTCGAGCGGATCCTTGCCCGACTTTTTCTCGACCTGTTCGAGTGCACCGTAAATGATTCTCTCGGCGATCGCCTTCTTGCCCGACTCCATGATGACGTTCATGAACTTGGACAGGTCGACCGAGTTGAATTTCGGGTCAGGGAGGATGTCCCGTTTGGGGACTTCGCGGCGACGTGGCATGACACTCTTCCTTTTGCTTCAGTTGGCGCCCGTCTTGCGACAAGCACCGCGGGCCACCACGCATTCGGGTCACCCACTTACTCGGCCGGGACGATTCCCAAACCGGGGTATTGCATTGAAAGCCGGCCTTCAGGCCGGCATCGGCAATTTTGACGGGGCGGTTCGCGCCCTTATGCTTTCTTCGGCCGCTTGGCTCCGTATTTGGAGCGCGACTGCTTGCGATCCTTCACGCCTTGCAAGTCGAGCGAGCCGCGCACGATGTGGTAGCGCACGCCGGGCAGGTCTTTGACCCGGCCGCCACGCACCAGCACGACGCTGTGCTCTTGCAGATTGTGGCCTTCGCCGCCGATGTAGGAGATGATCTCGAAGCCATTCGTCAAGCGCACCTTGGCGACCTTGCGCAAGGCCGAATTGGGCTTTTTCGGCGTCGTCGTGTAGACCCGCGTGCACACGCCTCGGCGCTGCGGCCCGCCCTGCATGGCAGGTGACTTGGATTTCGTGATCTCGGTCTGTCGACCGTGGCGCACGAGCTGATTGATCGTTGGCATAGAAAACCCGTTCCCGTTGGAGTCTTGCTGGCGTTCAACACAGGCGCGAGCAGCCCCGGGGCAGGATCGGCCCGGCGTCGCCGCGTCCCAAAACACCTGGGAACAGATGGCGAATCGCAACAGGCTGCCCGTCAAAGAGCGCAGCAACGTGTGCTGAAAAGCCTTTGATTGTATTCCTTTGCGCTGGCCCGGATCAAGCCCCGATTGCATTCGCGTTCCCACAGACGGCCTCGCGGCGCGCGGCGGGCCGGGCGTCATACCCGCGAAATCGGGCCTGTGCGCAGTTGCGTATGATCTGCCCCGCAACAACAATCAGATGGAGACATCATGGTCAATGATCTGCTGCCGACCAGCCTGCGGCGCCGGGCACTTCTGGGCGCTGCGGCGGCCAGTGCCGCGCTCGCCAGCCCGTTCGTTGCTGCCCAAAGCAGTTGGCCGAGCAAACCGGTCACGGTGGTCGTGCCGTTCCCCGCAGGCGGGGGAACCGACGCGTTTGCCAGGCCGCTCACCGCAACCCTGACGCGCGCCCTGGGCAAACAATTCATCATCGACAACCGCGGCGGCGCGGGCGGCACTGTGGGCGCGGGAATCGCCGCCCGGGCCGCACCCGATGGCTACACCCTCTTCATGGGCGCGGTGCACCACACGATCGCGCCGTCGATGTATCCCAAGCTCGACTACAACCTGGAGACCGACCTGATCCCGATCGGCCTGGTCGCGAGCGTGCCGCAGGTCATCGTCGTCAACCCGCAGCGCCTTCCGGTCGCCGATTTCAAGGCATTTCTCGAGTTTGCGCGGAAGAATCCCGGGCGCCTGAACTACGCCTCCGCCGGCAACGGCACGTCGCACCACCTCGCCGGCGAGTTGTTCAAGCTGCAGACGCAGACCTTCATCACGCACATTCCCTATCGCGGCGCCGGCCCGGCGCTGCAAGACCTTATTGCCGGCCAGGTCGATCTGATGTTCGACGGCCTGGGCTCCTCGTCCAACCATATCCGGGGCGGGCGCATCAAGGCGCTCGCTGTCGCAGCTCCGCGTCGCGCGCCGGGATTCCCCGACGTGCCCACCACCGCCGAGGCCGGCCTTGCGAGCTACCAGGTCGCGACGTGGTACGCGCTGTGGGCGCCGAAGGGGACTCCCGCGGAGATTGTCGAGCGCATGCAAGCTGAGCTTGCCAAGGCGCTCGCGACGCCGGAAATGCAAACGATGTGGAACAGCCTGGGTGCCGAAACCCCCAATCTCTATGGCGAGGCCTTCGGCAAGTTCGTCAACAGCGAAATCAAGCGCTGGGCTGAAGTGGTGAAGACGTCCGGCGCCAAACTCGACTAGCCGCACACCGTGGGCGTGAACAGCAATCTGTTTGTCGCCCTGCGCGACGCGTTTCCTGCGGAACCGGACACGCCGGCTGTCGAGACGCTCGATGGCCCGCGACTCATCTACACCTGGCGCGACCTCAACCGCGCCACGGCGATGTTGGCGAATCTGTTGGGCTCGCTCGATCTGCCGGCCAACGCCAGGGTCGCGGTGCAGACCGAAAAATCGGTCGAGGCCTTGCTGCTCTACCTTGCGGTGCTCAGGGCCGGCTTTGTGTACCTGCCGCTGAATCCGGCGTATCGACAAAACGAACTCGACTACTTCGTCGGCAACGCCGAACCGAGCGTCGTCGTCTGCTCAGCGAAGAATTTCGGCTGGGTCTCGCGGGTCGCGTTCCAGGCCGGCACGCAGCACGTGTTCACGCTGAACGATGATCGCAGTGGCACGCTCCTGGACCGCGCCGCGTTGCACAGCGACGTGCACGCGCCCGCGCACAAGCAGCCCGACGATCTGGCGGCGATCCTCTACACCAGCGGCACGACAGGGCGCAGCAAGGGAGCGATGTTGTCGCACGGCAACCTGCTCAGCAACGCCGTCGTCTTGAAGGACTACTGGGGCTGGCGTCAAGGCGACGTGCTGATCCACGCGCTGCCCATCTTCCACGTGCACGGCCTGTTCGTCGCCAGCCACGGCGCATTGCTGAGTGGCAGCAAGATGTTGTGGCTCAACAAATTCGAGCCCAAAGCGGTGCTCGCCGCGTTTGCCCGGGCCACCGTCTTCATGGGCGTTCCCACGCTTTACATGCGCCTGCTCGCCGAACCGGGATTAGGGCGCGACGCGTGCTCGGCCATGCGCGTGTTCATCAGCGGCTCGGCGCCGCTCCTGTCCGAGACCTTCAATGAGTTTCGCGCGCGCACCGGCCACACGATTCTCGAACGCTACGGCATGAGCGAGACCCTGATGCTCACGTCGAACCCGTTTCATCCTCAGCACGGCGAACGCATTGGCGGCACGGTGGGGTTCGCGCTGCCCGGCGTCGGCGTGCGTGTGGCCACGGCGCGAGAAGCCGGGGTGTCGCCTGGCGACGTGGGAGACATCGAAGTCAAAGGCCCCAACGTCTTCAGCGGCTACTGGCGCATGCCGGAAAAGACCCGCGAGGAGTTCACCGCGGACGGCTGGTTCAAGACCGGCGACGTGGGGAGCCTCGATGCCCAAGGGCGCCTGACCCTCGTCGGGCGCAGCAAGGACTTGATCATCAGCGGGGGCTTCAACGTCTACCCGGCGGAGATCGAGGGTTACTTGAACGAGGCGCAAGGCGTGCTGGAAAGTGCCGTGGTGGGCGCTCCGCACCCCGACTTCGGCGAGGCGGTGCTTGCCGTCGTCGTGCCGCGCGCAGGCGCGGCGCTGGACCCCGACGCCTTGATTGCCGCGCTGAAAGGGCAAATCGCCAACTACAAGGTTCCCAAGCGGATCTTTCTCGCTGAATCCTTGCCGCGCAATGCGATGGGCAAGGTCCAGAAGAACGTGCTGCGCGAGCAGCACCAGGACTCGTTCCGACGCTGAGCGCGACGCCGCTTCAGCCGCGCATCAAAGGGGAAACTGAACCCCCAGCGAAATGAAGTCGCCACCCACCCCGCCGATGCTCTCGAACTCGACGCGCAGCGCCGCCTTGGGCGAAAACTGCCACAGCAGACCGACGCCGACTCCCAGCTCGATGTCGCTGCCGTTCGCGGTGGCGCAGCCGGAGAATCGGCTCTTGAGGTAGTGAGCCCCCGCCTTGCCGTACACCGAGATGACGGGGCTCAGCGACGCGCGGGCGGTGCCCGCGCCGCCCAGTGCCCAGGCCGACTCCTTGCAACTGCTGTTGGCCAGCGTGTGCGAGCCGAAATTCGTCAACTGAGCCTCCCAGCCGAAAACGCTGGTGATGGCGGCGCCGCCGAAAGCGCGAACTCCTGTGCCGAGGTCGGTGTCGCCGATCGCGCCGCCGACATAGGGCGAGGCCAGTTGCGCGTGGGCGCAAGCCAGCGTCCCGGCGAGAAGCAAGGCGGCGACGCCTTGAAGAGTGCGATTGTTTTTCATCGGGTTCATTTCCTCTCGAGGTTGCATTGGGCACGCGGGCGCGACCCGCCCCTTTGGGGCGGCGGAAGTCTATCGCCGCACGCGCGTTTCCTTTGTTTGCAAATGTCACCGGCGCCGAAGCGTGCGCTGCGCGTCGGGGCAAGACCCGCCGCTTTGCGAGCTCAGCCCAGCATGCTGCGCAAGCGCCCGGCTTGCTGCAGGGTGTGCTCGTAAGCCGCACGCGCCGCGCGCTCGCGAAATTCGCGGCTGAGATTGACCCAGTAGCCGAAATAGGGATGCAGCACTACATCGGCGAGTTGGCCTTCGGCGTCAATCTGCGCGCGCTTGCTGCGGTCGCCCTCCAGATAGCGCTCGGCTCCCGGCGGCCGCGGTTTGTCCGGATGCACGGCGACGTCGACCGCCAGGACGCGCCTGGCGCCGAATTCGCGCGCCACTTTCACCGGCAAGGGGCTCGACACGTCGGCGTCGATGAATTCGCGGCCGCGAATTCGCACCGGCGCAAACCAGCGCGGGATGGCGCACGACGCCTGCACCGCAGGGCCGATTTCGCCGTGGTTGAAGACAACGGGCGCGTTGCGCTGCGCGTCGGTCGCAACCACCGCCAGCGCCGTTCGCAACTGGGCGAAGCGGCGCACGCCCAGCGTCTGGTGCACCAAATCCGCGATGCCTCTGCCGTCGAGTTGCAGGCCCTGGCTCGGCGACCAGCGCGCCAATCGATACAGATCGAATTCGAAGGCGAGCGCCTCGATCTGCGCGATCGACAGGCCGGCAGCCGACGCGCTGCCGATGAGCGCACCGATCGAAGCGCCGACGATCAAATCCGGCCGAATTTCCAGCTCGTCAAGCGCGCGCAACACGCCCACATGGGCAAATCCGCGCGGGCCCCCGGCCGCGAGCACGAGGGCCAGGCGCGGTGCCGCGCCAAGGGGTACGAGGCTCGGCGAATCCGGCCCATCGACCACCGTCATCTGCGCCGTGCACCCGGCCAAGCCGAGACTGGGCGAGGCGATCAGTCCGGCGAGCAGGCGGCGGCGATGCATTGGCGGATGTTATCCAGCACCATCGGCTCACCGTCAATTCGGGTGCCTGCGGGTGATGGTCCGGCGCCAGATTCACAGCGTGACTCTCCCCTGGATCAGCGGCACGCACCCGCCACCGACCCAAATCGCGTCGTCGGATCGTTCGATGAAGACGCGCCCGGCGCGGCCCAGCGCCGTGCCTTGCGCCGCCACATAGCGCTGTGGCGCCAGGCCGGCACCGATGAGCCACTGCGCGAGGCTCGCATTCAGGCTGCCCGTGACCGGGTCTTCGTTGGGCCCGCCGCCGGGAATGAAGGCGCGCACCTCGAACTGCGCGTCGTGGCCGCTCGGGCACGGCGCGACGACGCCGACTTCAAGCGGCAGCATCGCCGCGTAGTCGGGCTGCAGGGCCAGCACTTCGTCGCGCGTTGCGAGCATCACGGCAACCCAGCCCGGTCCGTTGTCGACCCATTGCGAGGCGCGGATCGCATCGGGCCGAATCCGCAAGGCGCGCGCGATTTGCGCCAGTGTCGTGGCATCGACCACGCCGCTGCGAATCAAGGGTGGCGCGGCGAAAGCGAGCTGCTGCCCGTCGCGGCGTACACGCACCAGCCCGACGCCGCACTCCTGAACCACGTGCGCCGCGCTCTTCGGGCGCCCACCGGCAGCCAGCCAAGCGTGGCAACTGCCCAAGGTCGGGTGCCCGGCGAAAGGCAGTTCGCGCGCGGGCGTGAAAATGCGCACCCGGTAGTCGGCCGCCGGGTCGGTGGGCGGCAGCAGGAAGGTCGTTTCGCTGAGGTTCGTCCAGCGCGCAAAGTCGCGCATTTGCGCGGCGCTCAGGCCTTCTGCGTCATGCACAACGGCCAGGGCATTGCCCTTCAAGGGCACATCGGTGAATACGTCGAGTTGGGTGAACGGGTGGGTTGTTGTCATGTGTCCTCCGCGAGGGCTTGGGCCAGCAGCGCAATGCCTTGCTCGATTTGCGCGGGCGACGCCGTGACGAAGCTCAAGCGCAGCGTATTCATGCGCGGCTGCGCCGCATAAAACGCCGCGCCCGGAACAAACGCCACACCGCGTTGCACGGCTTTGGGCAGGAGCCGCACCGTGTCGATGCCTTGCGGCAACTCGATCCAGAAAAACATGCCGCCGCTCGGCGCATTCCAGCGGCACCCCGGCGGCAAGTGACGCTCCAGCGCGGTTTGCATGGCGTCGCGCTGCGCCTTGTAGCGGGCGCGGATCGTCGGCACGTGCTCGCGCAAGAAGCCGTCGCGGATCACCTCGTAGACGATGCGTTGGTTGAAGCCGGGCGTATGCAGATCGGCAGCTTGTTTGGCTTGCAGCAGCTTGGGGTACACAGCCTTCGGCGCAATCACGTACCCCAGGCGCAAGCCGGGTGCGAGGACCTTGGAAAACGACCCGAGATAAATCGTCCCCTCGGGCCAGCGTGTTGCCAACGGCGCGGGCGGCGCAGCGTCGAACCACAAGTCGCCGTAGGGGTTGTCTTCGACGATGGGCAGCGCCGCGGCTTGCGCGGCACGCACCAGCGCGTCGCGTCGTTCGGCGACTATGCAGCGGCCGCTCGGATTCTGGAAATTGGGCAGCATGTACAAGAAGCGCGCGCCTTGGGCTTGCGCCAAACCCTCGGGCAACGGGCCTTGCGCGTCGCACGCCACGCTGACGATCTCCGGCTCGTAGGGCGCAAACGCCTGCAGCGCGCCGAGGTAGGTGGGCGACTCCACCGCGACCCGGCTGCCCGCATCGATCAGCACCTTGCCGGCCAGATCCAGGCCTTGCTGCGAGCCCGTCGTGATGAGGACCTGCGACGCCTGCGCGACCAGGCCCTGCTCGGCAAGCTCCGCTGCGACCCATTCGCGCAAAGGGCCGAAGCCTTCGCTGGCGGCGTACTGCAATGCCTCGCGGGGCTGGTCGCGCAGCACGCGCTGTGTCGCCTCGCGCATCGCCTCGATCGGGAACGAATCGGGCGACGGCAGGCCACCGGCGAGCGAAACGATTCCCGGCTGCTCGGTGACTTTGAGGATTTCCCGAATCACGGAGGGGTTCATGCGCTCGGTTCGGCGCGCCAGGTGAAAACTCATGGGGACCTCCTTGTCGCGGCGACGGGCATTTTCTTGCCGAGGAATACCGTGCCGATCACGGCCAGAGAAAAGACCACGGTGTCGAGCTCGAGCACCTCGCCGAGCACAGGCACGGCAAACAGCAGCGCCAAAAAGGGTTGGACCAGTTGCACCTGGCTGACCCGCACCGTGCCGCCCAGAGCCAACCCGCGATACCAAGCGAAAAAGCCAAGCCACATGGAAAACAGCGAGACGTAACCCAGCCCCAGCCACGCCGAGGCACGTACGCTTTGCTCCGGCCAGTTCGCCAGCGTGACCGGCAGCGTCACGGGCAGGCTCAACGCGAGAACCCAGCAAATCACGCGTTCCGCGCTCATCTGCGCGGCCAGGCGCGCACCCGCGACATAGCCGATCGACGCGCACGCCACGGCCGCAAGCAGCAGCGCGTCAGCCAGGCTCAAGCGGCCTGACCCCTTGTGCGCAGCGAACCACAGGACCAGGGCACAGCCCGCGATGGCGCAGGCCCAGAACCCGAGCGAAGGGCGCTGGCGAAAGTACAGTGCCGCTGCAATTGCCGTGCCCAGCGGCAACACCCCCGTCACGACGGCAGCGTGCATCGCGTCCACATCGCGCAGCGCCAGGCTCAGGAACAGCGGAAAGCCCACCACCGTTCCGGCGGCGCAGAGCGCCAGTGCGGCGGCCTGATCGGCGCGTGGCCACGCTGCGCGCAACGACCCCAGCACACCCAAGCTCAGTACGCCGGCAAGCGCGGCACGCCCGGCCGTGACGAACAAAGGCGTCAACTGCGGGTCGCCGCTTGCGCCCACAGCCAGGCGCGTCATGGGCAAGGTCATGGCAAAGATGACCACGCCGAGCAAGCCCAGCCAGAGGCCTCGGGTTTCATCGTGCGCGTGGGGGTTCATGGCCCCTGCAGTCTAGACGACCCACCAGCACAGAGCCAGTACACTTCGGCCTTCAAAGCACAATCTGTATGGCTCCCCGGACCGACACACAAGCCGCGCGTCGGCGCTTCGCATGAGCGTCGCACAAGGTCCATCGGCCACGCTTTCCCGCGGGGCCGACACAAGCCTGACCGAGCAACTCGCGCAGCGCTTCGCCGAGAGAATTCGCCAGCACCTGCTCGCGCCAGGCGCGCGCCTGCCGTCGGTGCGCGAGTGCGCGCGCCGCCACAGCGTGAGCCCGTCCACGGTGGTCGCGGCCTACGACCAATTGCAGGCGCAAGGCATGGTCGAGGCACGCCGCCAGCGCGGCTTCTACGTGCGTTCGCACGCGCTCGTGTCCGACGCAGCCGAAGTGCAAGCCCAGTCGGCGCGACCTCGCCTGCCGCTTCCCATCAGCGCAACCACGCTGATTCGCGGCATGTTCCAGCCGCCTTCGAGCCAGGCGATGCCGGGCCTGGGGACGTTGCCGATCGACTGGCTCGATCTGCCACTGCTCGCCAGCGCCTTGCGCAAGGTGACACGCAGCACGACGTTGCGCGCGAGTTCGCTCGAGTACGGCGAGCCTGCCGGCGATTCGCGCTTGCGCCGCGCGCTCGCGGCACGCCTGGCCGACCATGGCGTCAGCGCCGACGCAGCGCAAATCGTCACGACGATAGGCGCGACACACGGCCTGGACGTGGTGACGCGAACCCTGCTCAAGCCCGGCGACAGCGTGCTCGTCGACGAACCCGGCTGGTCGGTCGAATACGCCCGGCTCGCGGCGCTCGGCATGCGTGTGCTGCCGGTGCCGCGTGGCGAAGACGGGCCCGATCTGGCCGTGATGCAGCGCCTCATCGACGCGCAACCGCCCGCCCACCGCCCGCGCCTGTACGTCACCGTGTCGGTGCTGCACAACCCCACGGGCGCGTCGCTGACGCTGCAAATGGCGCACCGGGTGCTGCAACTCGCGCAGAAGAACCATCTGCACATCGTCGAGGACGACAGTTATGCCTATCTCGCGCCAGCGCATCTGCCCCGCCTGGCGGCGCTCGATGCGCTGGAGCGAACGATTTACGTGGGGGGCTTCTCGAAAATTCTGACGCCGGGCTGGCGCGTCGGCTTTGTCGCTGCGCCGCCGGACCTCGTCGATCGCTTCATCGACACCAAACTGCTGGGCACGCTCACGACGCCGGCACTCACCGAATCGGCCCTCGCGATCTGCCTCGAGCAGGGGTGGCTGCGGCGCCACGCCGAGCGCATCAACGCCAAGCTCGACGCAGCGCGTGCACGCACCGTCAAACTCGCGCAAGCGCACGGCTGCCGCTTCGCGGCGCCACCGCGCGGCCTGTTCGGCTGGGTCGACACCGGCGTGGACACGGAGCGCCTGGCGCACGCCATGCTCGACTCCGGCTGGCTGCTCGCCCCTGGCGCACTGTTTCATGCCGCGCAGCGCGCCACATCGCTGATGCGAATCAACTTCGCGAGCAGCCAGGACGCGCGCTTCTGGCGCGACTTCGCCCACACCCGTAACAATATGTAGACCGGCTTGCCGCCCGATCAGGCCAAGTCAAAATCGACCTGTCATGCTCTCGCAGAATTTCGAATCGACGCTCCCCTTCGCTGAGGTGCTGCGGGCTCGCGCGCTGAGCCACGCGCAAGACGGCAGTGCGCCGGAGAACGATTTTCGCGACACCGATACCGACCCGTCGACGCTGAGCCCCTCGCTGCGCGCCGATCTGAGCCGGTTTGAAGACGCGGAAAACGGCGCAGACCTGCTCGGGGTGCTCGCCGCGTGTCTGCGCCACGGCAAGCGCGTGACGATTCACCTGCAATGCGGCCGCCACGCCTTGCCGCTCAGCGTCTTCCCGCAAGAGCAGATGATTCACTGTTCGATGAGCATGGTGGAGCTGGTGGCCAAGCACATCGCCGACTTGCGCGTGCTGCACGTGGAAGGGGCGTGGATTGCACCTCCCGAAGCCGCCGAATTGCGGCACGCGGGGAAAAACCCCTTGCTGCATTCGCTGCCGCCGTTTTCCTGGGAACTCGCGATGCGCGGGCCGCGCCGCGAGTTGTTGCCCGAGATCGGCGGCGCGGCGGCGTATCGCATCGCCCCGGGCACCGACCTGGCCCGCCTGCCGGTGCGCGGCCCGCTGCTCGCCAGCCTGACGCGGCTGCGCCATCAGGCGGTTAACTTGCGTGAACTCTCCGAATGGCCGGGCCTGGACAGCGGGCGCGCGAAGCGCGTGCTCAATGCGCTGTACCTTCAGGCCGGGTTGATCGTGAGCCGGGCTCACCCGGAGGCGAACAGCGACAGCTGGTTCGGCGCGCTCGGTCGCTGAGGCCTGAACGCACCGTCCTGCCCGGGCTGACGAGCCCAAAGCGCGGCGCGCGCCGTGCCGATCAGCTGCGCTGATCAAGCAGCTCCCAGCGCTCCAGCGCCAGGGTCAACTCGGTCTCGATCTGCGCGTAGCGCGACTGCGCGGCGATGGCCCGATCGGCGTCGCTGCGGTAGATGTCCGGATCGGCGAGCAGCTTGCCCAAGTCCCTTTGTTCGCCCTCCAGGCGCTCGATGCGCAGCGGCAGCTCGTCGAGTTCGCGCTGCTCCTTGAAGCTGAGTTTGCGCGGTTTGGTCGCCAGCGTATTGCCTGGTCCCGCCGCCGCGCGACTCACGGCCGGCGCACTCGCTTGAGTCTTTGCCGCGCGGGCTTCGCTGTCCCGCAGCGCCATGCCCCGCGCTCGCTGCTGCTCCCAGTCGCGGTAGCCGCCTTCGTACTCGCGCCACAGCCCCGGCGCCTCGTCCCCCGCCCAGGCGATCGTGCTCGTGACGACGTTGTCGAGAAAGCGCCGATCGTGGCTCACCAGAAACACGGTGCCGGCGTAGGTTTGCAGCAGCTCTTCGAGCAGCTCCAGCGTGTCGATGTCCAGATCGTTGGTCGGCTCGTCGAGCACGAGCACGTTGGCGGGCAGCGCGAACAGCCGCGCCAGCAGCACGCGGTTGCGCTCGCCGCCGCTCAGCGTGCGCACCGGCGAGTTCGCGCGTTCCGGCGAGAACAGGAAGTCGCTCAGGTAACTCATGACGTGACGCCGCCCACCGTTGATGTCGACCCACTCGCTGCCTGGGCTGATGGTGTCGGCCAAGGTGGAGTTCAGGTCGAGCCGGCTGCGCAGCTGGTCGAAATACGCGACTTCGAGGCGCGTGCCCAGGCGCACCTTGCCCGACTTGGGCTGCAACTCGCCGAGAATCATTTTGAGCAGCGTCGTCTTGCCGCAGCCGTTGGGGCCAATCAGGCCGACTTTGTCGCCGCGCAGAATCGTTGCGCTGAACCCACTGACGAGCAGCTTCGCGTCGAAGCCCATGCTCACGTCGCGCAGCTCGGCGACGATTTTCCCGCTCGGCACGCCTGAATCGACTTCGAGCCGCACCTGCCCCAGCGACTCGCGCCGCGCGATGCGCTGCGCGCGCAGCGCCTGCAAGCGCTGCACCCGGCCGACGCTGCGGGTGCGCCGCGCCTCGACGCCCTTGCGCACCCAGACCTCTTCCTGAGCGAGCAATTTGTCGGCGCGCGCGCTCGCCAGCAGCTCCGAGGCGAGTTGCTCTTCCTTGACGCGCTCGTAGGTGCTGAAGTTGCCGGGGTAACTGCGCAATGTGCCGCGGTCGAGTTCGACGATGCGCGTCACGACGTTGTCCAGAAAGTCGCGGTCGTGGGTGACGAGCATCACGGCGCCGCGGAAATCGCGCAGGAGACTTTCGAGCCAGGCGATCGAATCCAGGTCCAGGTGATTTGTCGGCTCGTCGAGCAGCAAAACGTCGGGAACCGCGACGAGCGCCTGCGCCAGCGCGACGCGCTTTTTCATGCCGCCACTGAGTTCGTCCACGGGGCGGCTGCCGTCGAGTTGCAAATGCGTCAGCGTCGTGTCGACGCGCTGCTCCCAGTTCCACGCGTCCAGCGCTTCGATGCGCGTGTGCAAGGCATCGAACGTGGCGTCGTGCGAAGCTGCGTGCACGGCCTCCAGCGCCGCGTGCGATTCATACGCGGCGCGCACCGAGCGCGCCTCGGCAACGCCTTCGCTGACAGCGTCAAAAACACTGGCATGCGTATCGAACGTCGGTTCCTGGGCGACATAACGAATCCGCAGGCCTTGCGTCAGCTGCAGCAACCCGTCGTCGAGCTTTTCCAGCCCTGCGACGATTTTCAGGAGCGACGACTTGCCTGCGCCGTTGCGGCCGATCAGGCCGAGCCGCTCGCCAGTCTCGAGCGAAAAGGCGGCGTTGTCGAGCAGCGCGACGTGCCCGAAGGCGAGGCGCGCGTTGGAAAGAGAAAGAATGGCCATGCGCCGATTGTCTCGCGCGGCTCGCGCGACCCGGCGATGCAGGGCTTCTCGGCGACCGCCTGAGTGGAATCAGGCGGGACGTGTGGCGACGGCGCGCTCCAGCGCTTCGACGAACATCGTCGCGACGTCGAACCCCGATTGCTGTGCGATCTCCTGAAAACCCGTCGGACTCGTGACGTTGATTTCGGTGACGCACTCGCCGATCACGTCCAATCCAACGAGCAGCAAGCCGCGCGCGGCAAGCACCGGGCCGAGCTGCTCGGCAATCTCGCGGTCGCGCGCCGCCAGCGGCTGCGCCACGCCCTTGCCGCCCACCGCGAGGTTGCCGCGAATTTCGCTGCCCTGCGGAATTCGCGCGAGCGCAAACGGCACCGGCACGCCGCCGATCAGCAGCACGCGCTTGTCGCCCTTCACGATGTCGGTGAGGTAGCGCTGCACCATCACGGTCTGCGCGCCGCTGCGGTTCAGCGTCTCGATGATGCTGCCCAGGTTCAGCCCGTCAGGGCCGACGCGAAAGATTCCCATGCCGCCCATGCCGTCGAGCGGCTTCAAGATGATGTCGCGGTGTTCGGCGTGAAAACGCTTGATTCTCTCTTCGCTGCGCGTCACGAGTGTGGGCGCGATGACGTCCGGAAACTCCAGAATCGCGAGTTTTTCCGGGTGGTCGCGCAGCGCTTGCGGCTTGTTGAAAACCCGTGCACCCTCGCGTTCGGACTGCTGCAACAGGTGCGTCGCGTAGAAGTATTCGCTGTCAAACGGCGGGTCTTTGCGCATCACGACCGCGCCCATTTCGGCGAGCGCGTGCGAGGCGTGACTGCGCTGCACGAACCACGGCGCCGCATCGCCCGTCAGCGAAATCTCGCGCAAAGGCGCGCTGACCAAAGCGCCGCGTTGCCACGCCAGATCGCACGGCTCGCAGGCGAACAGGTCGTGGCCGCGCGCAGTGGCCGCGCGCATCATCGCGAAGGTCGAGTCCTTGGTGGTCTTGAATCCCTCCAGCGGGTCGGCGACGAACAGCAGTTTCATTGAATTTCACACGGGCGATGAGCGGAGCCGCCACTGTTGCACAAAAAGCGCGAGGGCGCCGGCGGCGACACCCCAGAACGCCGAGCCTATGCCCAGCAGCTGCAAGCCACTGAGTGTGACGAGAAAGGTGATCAGTGCAGCCTCGCGGTGGACCTCGTCTTTCACCGCCACGGCCAAGCCACCGCCGATGCTGCCGAGCAAGGCCAGCCCGGCCACCGCAAGCACGAGTTCGCGCGGGAACGCCGTCAGCACACCGGCCACCGCCGCACCGAACAGCGCGATCACGCAATAGATCGCGCCACACACCGCCGCAGCGACATAGCGGCGCTGCGGGTCCGGGTGCGCCTCGCGCCCCATGCAGATCGCCGCTGTGATCGCGGCCAGATTCAGCGCAAACGCGCCGAACGGCGCGAGAACCAGCGTCGCCAGACCGGTCAGAGTGATCAACTTCGAGATCGGCATCGAATAGCCCGCGGCACGAATCGCCGCAACCCCGGGCAGGTTTTGCGACGCCATCGTCACGACAAACAGCGGCAGCGCCAGATTCAGCGTCGCGCGCCACGTGAATTCCGGCGCGGTGAACACCGGCACGGTCAGTTCCCATGGCACCGCATGGGCCTGCAGGCGGCCCTCGAACATCGCGACCACCACGCCGGCCAGCAGCACCACCGGAATTGCAAAGCGGGGCCAGCAGCGGCGGCCGACGAGGTAAGCCGCGAGCATTCCGAGCACCAGCGTCAGCGCCGACTGCGCCGCGAGAAACGCGTCCATGCCGAAGCGCGCCAGGACGCCTGCGAGCAAGGCGCTCGCCAAGGGCAGCGGAATGCGGTCCATCACCGCTTCGAACCAGCCGGTGACGCCGCAAAGCGTGATGAGCGCGGCGCAGACCATGAACGCGCCCACCGCCTCCGCCATGCCGAATCCGCCGCCCGCACCGGCGGTGGCGAGCACCGCGGCGCCGGGCGTGCTCCAGGCGACCATCACCGGTTGGCGCAACCACAGCGATGGCAGCAGCGAACCGAGGCCCATGCCCAGGCCGAGCGCCCACATCCAAGAGCCGACCTGCGCCGGCGTGGCCCCGAGCACGCTCGCGGCCTGGAACACGATGGCCACCGAACTCGTGAAGCCCACCAGCACGGCGACGCCGCCGGCACTCGCCGCCGCGAGAGAAAAGTCACGCGCCAAGGATTTCATGAAGCGAGCATAGCGGGCACTTCGGGCTCGGGTGGGGCCCGCACCGAGCTTCAGTTTGTGCAAGCGGCGCCGATAACGCCAACAACCCCGACTCTGCGCCTGCCTGGATGTGCCGCTTCATCGCTTACCTCGGAACGCCGATCTTTCTCGAAGAGCTGGTGTGCCGGCCGCGCCACTCGCTGCTGCACCAGTCGCTGCGCGCCGAGGAGTCGAAAACCGCGACGCAGGGCGACGGTTTCGGCATCGGCTGGTACGGTGAGCGCGCCGAGCCCGCGGTCTACCGCGAAATCATGCCGGCCTGGTCGGATGAAAACCTGCTCACCTTGTGCACGAGCATTCGCTCGGGCAACTTCTTCGCGCATGTGCGTGCCGCCACGGGCACAGCGATCGCGCGGCAGAACTGCCACCCGTTTCGCCATGGCCGTTTTCTTTTCATGCACAACGGCCAGATCGGCGGCTACCCCATGGTGCGGCGCGCGCTGGAGGGCCAATTGCCCGACGCGCTCTACGCGGCGCGGCGCGGCGCCACCGACTCCGAACTGATTTTTCTGTTGGCGCTGGCGCGCATTCAGCAGGGCGAGGAGCCCGGCGTCGCCGTGGTTCGCGTCTTCAACGACACGGCATCGCGCATGCAGCGCGCCGGGATTCGCGAACCCTTGCGCTTCAGCGCTGCGCTGTCCGATGGGCATAGCCTGATCGCGTTCCGCCTCGCCAGCGACGCCCAGCCCCCGACGCTGTACTTGCGCCGCAATGCGACCGGCAGCGTCATCGCCTCAGAACCCCTGGACGATGGCGATGTCGGATGGGAGGCCTTGCCCAGCGGCGCGCTGGTTCGCATCGGCCCCTCGGGTTACCGGGTCGAGTATGTCGCTCCGGCGCTCGGCCAAGCCGTCGAAACAGTTTAGATCTCGACTTTCGAACCCAACTCGACGACCCGATTCGTCGGCAAGTTCAGGAAGTCGGCTGCGGCCGCGGCGTTGCGGTGCATGCTCGCGAACAGTTTTTCGCGCCACACCGCCATTCCCGCGCCGAAAGTCGGGATCACGATGTCGCGCGACAGGAAGTACGACGTGTCCATGTCTTCGATGACACAGCCGCGCTCGCGCAGCATCGACAGCGCCTCGGGCACGTCGGGTTCGTTCTTGAAGCCGAAGTTCAGTGTGACCTGCCAGCAGTTGTGGCCCAGGGCTTCGATCTGGCTGCGTTTGTCAAAGCCGATCCACGGCAACTCGTGATGCACCACGGTAACGAACAAGTTGGTTTCGTGCAGCACCTTGTTGTGCTTGAGGTTGTGCAGCAAAGCGTTGGGCGTCAGGCCCTGTTCACTGACCAAGAACACCGCCGTGCCGGGAACACGCAACGGCGGATTCGTGAACACCGATTCGAGGAACGACGGCAGGTCGATGGCCTCGTCGCGCATCCGGTTCGCGACCAGGTTGCGCCCCTGCTTCCAGGTCATCATCAGCATGAACATGACCGCGCCGATGACCAGCGGGAACCAGCCGCCGTCGAGGACCTTCACGATGTTCGCGCTGAAATAGACGACGTCGACGACGAAGAAAAACCCCGTCGCCGCGAAGCACAGCGCCCAGGGGTATTTCCAGCCGTAGCGGATCACGAAAAACGTCATGATCGTCGTGATCAGCATGTCGATCGTGACGGTGATGCCGTAAGCCGCGGCAAGCCGCCCACTCGACCCGAAGGTGACCACCGCCAGGACGATGCAGACGTACAGGCTCCAATTGACGAAGGGGATGTAGATCTGCCCGGTTTCCCTGACGGAGGTGTGCAGGATTCGCAGGCGCGGCAGGTAGCCGAGCTGGATCGCCTGTTTGGTCACCGAGAAGGCCGCCGAAATCAGCGCTTGTGATGCGATCACGGCAGCGCACGTGGCCAAGCCAATCAGCGGGTAGAGCGCCCAGTCGGGCACCATCTTGTAGAAGGGGTTGATGGCGTTCTCGGGGTGCGCCAGCAGCATCGCCCCTTGGCCAAAATAGTTGAGCAGCAGCGACGGCATGACGAGCGCAAACCACGCGGTGCGAATCGGCTTCTTGCCGAAATGCCCCATGTCGGCGTACAGCGCTTCGGCGCCGGTGACGCACAACACGACGAAGCCCAGTGCGACGAATGCCACGCCGGGATGGTGGGCCATGAACAGCAGCGCGTGGTGCGGGCTGACCGCCCACATCACACTTGGGTTGCGGGCGATGTGCACGACACCCATGACGGCGATGACGATGAACCACAGCACCGTGATGGGACCGAAGAACCGGCCGATGCCGCCCGTGCCATGGCGCTGCACGACGAACAGGAGCGTCAGCACCACCAGCGAGACTGGCACGACATAAGCGTGCAACCCCGGCGCAGCGACTTCCAACCCTTCGATTGCGCCGAGCACCGACACCGCGGGGGTGATGACGCCGTCGCCGAAGAAAATCGCGGTACCGAAAATGCCCAGCGTCAGCAGCACACGGCGCAACCTGGGCCGCTCCTTCACCGCCTGCGAGGCCAGCGCGAGCATGGCAATCAGGCCGCCTTCGCCATGATTGTCGGCACGCAGGATGAGCGCAACGTACTTGACCGAGACGATCACGGTCAGCGTCCAGAACAGCAGCGACAGCACGCCGAAGATGTTGTCCGCCGTCAGCTGCACATGATTCGGCCCGAAGACTTCCTTCAGCGCGTAGAGCGGGCTGGTGCCGATGTCGCCGTAGACGACGCCGATGGCACCGAGGGTCAATACCGCGAGATTGGACGAAGGGGCTTGGGGCTTCACAGGCGATCCGGCATGGCGTTCAGGCCGGGTGGGTGTGGCCAAAGCGCGCCATTGTGCGTCAAGCACGGCGCCGCTGTGCCGGTGCGTCTTATTCGTAGACCTCGGCGTTCGGGTCGGTGGCTTCGAGTTCGTAGCTTGCCGCGACCATCGCCAGGCGGGCGATCACGCCGTACATGTAGAAGCGGTTGGGCGCGCTGACGCCGGGTTTGACGCCCGGTTTGGGCATCTGGTTCGACTCGGCAAAGGCGAGCGGCACGAAGCTCGCGCCCGGCGCGTTCAGGTTTTCGTCGATGCCACGGCCCGCGTTGACCCGGTAGAAGCCGCCGACCACGTAGCGATCGATCATGTAGACGACGGGCTCGGCAACGGCGTCGTTGACACGCTCAAAGGTCGGCACGCCTTCTTGCAGGATGACTTCGCTTAACCGCTGCCCGTCCTTGATGACGCTCATCTTGTTGCGCGCGCGGCTGTTCAGGTTCTCCAGCTCGCGCGCATCGTGCACCGTCATGACGCCCATGCCGTAGGTGCCGGCGTCGGCCTTGACGACGACGAAAGGCTTCTCCTGGATCCCGTACTCCTTGTACTTGCGGCGGATCTTCGTCAGCAGCGCGTCGGCGTTCGTCGTCAGGCACTGCGCGCCGCTGCCATCGCTGAAATTGACTTCGCCGCAGCGCGCGAACAAGGGGTTGATGAGCCACGGGTCCATGCCGAGCAGCTTCGCAAACTTCTTTGCGATCTCTTCGTACGCGGCAAAGTGCTTCGTCTTGCGCCGCACCGCCCAGCCGGCGTGCAGCGGTGGCAGCAGGTACTGCTCGTGCAAGTTGCTCAGCACACGCGGCAGGCCCGCCGACAAGTCGTTGTTCAGCAAAATCGTGCAGGGGTCGAAGCCCTTGAGCCCGAGACGCCCGCGCGATCGAACCAGCGGCTCCAGCGTCAGCGACGTCCCGTCGGGCAGCGACACCTCGGTCGGCTGGGTGATCGCATCATCGAGCGTGCCCAAGCGCACGTTCAGCCCGGCCTGATGAAAAATCTGCATCAGCCGCGCGACGTTGGCCAGGTAGAAGGTGTTGCGCGAGTGCTTCTCCGGAATCAACAGCAGGTTCTTCGCTTCCGGGCAAATTTTTTCGATTGCCGCCATCGCCGCCTGAACCGCCAGCGGCAGCATTTCGGGAGTCAGATTGTTGAACCCGCCGGGAAACAGGTTCGTGTCCACCGGCGCGAGCTTGAAACCGGCGTTGCGCACGTCCACCGATGTGTAGAACGGCGGTGTGTGCTCCATCCACTCGAGGCGAAACCAGCGCTCGATGGCCGGCAGCGATTCGAGAATGCGCTGCTCGAGCTCGTTGATCGGGCCGGTGAGCGCGGTGATGAGGTGCGGAACCATGGCGGCTGGCCCGGGGTGCGGGGAAGGCGCAGATTGTAGGGATCTGGGGTCGATCGCCGCCCCCACAAGGGGTTGGAGGCCGCACCCCCTCGCGCCGAAGCGACCAAGAAGAAGGGCCACGAAACGTGGCCCTTGCGGCGTTCGATTCGAGACGGGTCAGTTGTGGTACGCCGTCTCGCCGTGCGAAGTGATGTCCAGGCCTTCGCGTTCTTCGTCCTCCGGGACACGCAAACCGACCACGATGTCGACGATTTTGTAGGCCGCAATCGAGACGACGCCCGACCAGACGATCGTCAGCAAGACCGCCTTCAGCTGGATCCACACTTGCGCGCCCATTTCGCTGTTGCCCATCGTTGCCGTGACCCAGTCGGTGACGATGCCCGGGCCGCCGAGCGACTGGTTATTGAACACGCCGGTGAGCAGCGCGCCGACGATACCGCCCACGCCGTGCACGCCGAACACGTCGAGCGAGTCATCGGCACGCAGCATTTTCTTCAGCGCGTTGACGCCCCACAGACAGGCGAAGCCGGCAACGAAGCCAATGACGATGGCGCCCATCAGGCCGACGTTGCCGCAGGCCGGCGTGATCGCCACCAGGCCAGCCACCGCACCCGACGCCGCGCCGAGCATCGACGCCTTGCCCTTGGCCAGGGTCTCGCCGATGCACCAGGCGAGCACTGCCGCGGCGGTTGCCGAAAACGTATTCATGAAGGCGAGCACCGCGGAGTTGCCTGCCTCCAGCGCCGAGCCCGCGTTGAAGCCGAACCAGCCGACCCAAAGCAGCGCCGCACCGACCATCGTGAGCGTCAGCGAATGCGGCGTGAACGCCTCCTTGCCGTAACCGACGCGCTTGCCGACCATGTAGGCACCGACCAACCCGGCCATCGCCGCATTGATGTGCACGACCGTGCCGCCGGCGAAGTCGAGCGCGCCCATTTGCCACAGGTAACCTGCCTTGGCATTCATCGCGTCGACCACTTCCTTGCCGGTGTAGGCATCCGGGCCCATCCAGTACCACACCATGTGCGCGATCGGCGCGTAGCTGAACGTGAACCACAGCGCCATGAACATCAGCACAGCGGAGAACTTCATGCGCTCGGCGAATGCGCCGACGATCAGGCAGCACGTGATCGCCGCGAAAGTGGCCTGGAACGCGAGGAACAGCAGCTCAGGAATGACCACGCCCTTGCTGAAGGTGGCGGCCATCGCAAACTCGCCTTTCACGGGGTCGAACATGCCTTTCATGAATATTCGGTCGAGGCCGCCGAAGAAGGCGTTGCCTTCCGTGAACGCCAGGCTGTAGCCGTAGAGGCACCAGAGCACGACGATCATCGAAAACGTGACGAAGACCTGCATCAGCACCGACAACATGTTCTTGCTGCGCACCAGACCGCCGTAGAACAGCGCCAGGCCGGGGATCGACATCATGATGACGAAGGCGGTGGCGACGATCATCCAGGCGACGTCGCCCTTGTTCGGGGTCGGGGTGGCCACCGCAGAGGCTGCGGCGGCCGGCGCGGCCGCGGCTGCGGGTGCAGCGACTGCCGCTGCGGAGGCCGCCGCCGCGGGCGCGTCGGCGGCAAATGTTGCGTCGGCCAAGCCGAGGATGGCGACGCTCAAGGTCAGAATCGCGAGCAATTTTTTCATGGCTGTCTCTTGTGTCCGTTTTAAAGTGCGTCTTTGCCGGTCTCGCCGGTGCGAATCCGGACCACTTGCTCAAGCGTCGAGACGAAGATTTTTCCGTCCCCGATCTTGCCGGTGCGCGCAGCGGTCTCGATCGCTTCGATGACGCGGTCGACCAGCGCGTCGTCGATCGCGGCTTCGATTTTTACCTTGGGCAAGAAGTCGACGACGTACTCGGCGCCGCGGTACAACTCGGTATGGCCTTTCTGGCGGCCAAAACCCTTGACTTCCGTCACGGTCACGCCTTGCACGCCGATATTGCTCAGCGCTTCGCGCACTTCATCGAGTTTGAAGGGCTTGACGATTGCGGTCACCATCTTCATGGTTATCTCCAGTCAGTGGAATTAAAAGGTGTACTTCACCGACACGACGCCTGAGGCCTTGCCGAGTGACTTTGTGCTGTTTGCCAGCGGGCCCGGAGCGTAGAAGACCTTGTCGGCGTTGGTGCCGACGACGCCCACAGCCACGAGGAAACCGCTGAAGTCCTTGCTCACGGTCAAGGAGTAGTCGGTGTAAGAGGCATTCGTGATGTTCTTCACCTTCTGGTAGCCGACGTGCGGCGCCAGATTGATGCCTGCGCCGACCTCGAAGGTCGCACCCAGATCGAGGTAGTAGCTCCCATTGCTCTTCTTGTTGTTGGCGAAGTCGTAGTTGCCGAACAGATTGGTCAGCGCGTAAGACACCTTGGCCGTGGCGGGGCCAAAGGTGATGGCGCCATAGAGTTCCGTGGTGTTCGGGTCTTTGAAACCCGCATCCCATAGCGGCGTCTTTGCGCCGGGGTAGACGTACTGGAGAAGGCCGACGTCGTACCCAATATCCTTCGCGATTTCGCCCTTGTAGCCGCCGTACAGGTCGATCTCGACGTTGGCGTCGCCACCCCAATCCTTGATCCACTTGATCGTCGACCCCCACGCGCCAATGTAAAACCCGGCAGGTAGCGCGTAGTCGACGCCGCCTTGCAAAGCAGGTTTCAGTCGCGACTGAGAAATGCCGCGGTAGCGGTAATCGCTCGTCAGACTCGCGTTGAACGACAGCGGGCTGCCTTCGGCAAGCGCGATCGACGGGATTGCCGCCGCGACGGCCGCCGCAAGGGTCAATGCAAACTTCATCACTGGGGGTCTCCGATCAGGTTGTTCGAAATGGTGTCAACGTGTTGAGCACCTTTCGTGCCATCGATTTCCAGCCTCGGTACGCCCCAGCTTCGGGCATCGGCGCGGGATCGCCAAGCTCTGAGTGCACTGATTTGGTTCGTCGGCGATCGCTGCTTGAAGTTGGTGCGGCAAACCCGGCCTGCCCAGCCGCGTCTCACTGCAGCGTGCACAATCCAGCGCGGTAGCGCACGTGCCCGGTCACGGCCTTCGCGGCAATCCAACGCCCCCAACGCAATGTCACTTGCCGTCGTCCACAGCCGATCGCTCGACGCCTTGCAAGCGCCGCAGGTCAAGGTCGAAGTGGATCTGGCCAACGGCCTGCCCAGCTTCACGCTGGTCGGCTTGGCCGACATCGAAGTCAAGGAGTCGCGCGAACGCGTTCGCGCAGCGCTGCAGAACAGCGGCCTGACGTTTCCCCACAACAAACGCATCACGGTGAACCTCGCGCCGGCCGAGCTGCCAAAAGAATCGGGGAGGTTCGACTTGCCGATTGCGCTCGGCATCCTGGCCGCGAGTGGCCAGATCGATGCCGCGCGCCTGGAGCAGTTCGAGTTTGCGGGGGAGCTGTCGCTTTCGGGTGAACTGCGCCCGGTGCGCGGCGCCTTGGCCCTGGCCTTGGGGCTGCGCAAGCTGAAGAGCGCACGCGCACTCGTGTTGCCTCTGGTGAGTGCCGATGAGGCAGCACTGGTCGACGGCGTGTCCGTTCACGGTGCGCGACACTTGCTCGACGTGGTGGCCTGGCTCGTCGCGAACGGCAGCGTCTCGCCCGGCACCACTCCCAGACTGCAGTTGCCCGGGGAGACCTCAACCCAGCGCTACCCGGACCTGCGCGACGTCAAAGGCCAGTCCGGCGCGAAGCGGGCGCTGGAGATTGCCGCGGCCGGTGGCCACAGTGTCCTGCTGCTCGGCCCGCCAGGAACCGGCAAATCGATGCTTGCCCAGCGCTTTGCCGGCTTGCTCCCGCCGCTCACGACCGACGAAGCCCTCGAATCCGCCGCGGTGCTGAGCCTGATCGGCGAGTTCAATGCGCAGCGCTGGGCGCAACGCGTCTACCGCGCACCCCACCACAGTTCGTCGTCGGTCGCCCTGGTGGGAGGCGGCTCGCCGCCGCGGCCCGGTGAAGTGTCGCTGGCGCACCATGGCGTGCTGTTCCTGGACGAACTCCCCGAGTTCGCCCGCAGCGCGCTCGAGGCACTTCGTGAACCCTTGGAGACCCAGCGCATCCTGATCTCGCGCGCGGCACGTCAGGCCGAATTTCCCGCGGGCTTTCAGCTCATCGCGGCAATGAACCCCTGCCCGTGCGGGCACCTGGGCAGTCCGCTGCACGCGTGCCGCTGTTCACCCGACGTCGTCGCGCGTTACCAGGGGCGCATCAGCGGGCCCCTGCTGGACCGGATCGATCTGCGCGTCGAGGTTCCCGCGGTGCATGCGCAGACGCTTGGCGCCGCGCCGGACGGCGAACCGAGCCACTTGATCGCCGCCCGGGTGGCCGATGCGCGAAGCCTGGCCCTGGCGCGCCAGGCCTGCCCGAACAGCGCACTCGCGGGCAAGGCGCTCGAGCAGCACTGCGTGCTCGCGCCGGCGGCCGCAGGCCTTCTTCAGTCCGCAGCCAGGCGCATGGGCTGGTCAGCGCGGGGCTTTCACCGCGTCTTGCGCATTGCCCGCAGCGTTGCGGATCTGGCCTCGAGCGAGGCGATCACGCCGGAGCACCTCGCCGAGGCGATTCAATACCGGCGCATTCCTGCCTGAGCGGCGCTGCGCCGGGCGCGCAGCGTGCCAGCGAGTTGACGCGACGGCTTCTTCAGGCCGCCGATTTCAGCGTATTGCCCTGGAGTTCGACGCGTGCGCCGACTTTGGGTGCGGTCGTCTGTTCGATGGTGCGAATGCTGCCGTCCTCCAGGCGAATCCGAACCTGGTAGACGGTCTCGCCGCGCGCGCGCTTCTCGACCTCGTGGCCCGCCAGGCCTCCCCCCACGGCGCCGAGAACGGTCATCGCCTTTCGGCCGTTGCCCTGTCCGGCTTGATTGCCCACCGCCGCACCGAGCACACCCCCGGCAATCGCGCCCAGGCCGGTCCCTTCACCCTTGCGCTTGACTTCGTCGACGGCTTCGACGACGCCGCAATAGCTGCAGATCGCGGCGACGCGGACCGGCTCGGGTGCCGGCTTGGCCGGTTTGGCCTCGACCGGTTTGGCAGGCACGGGGCGCGGCGCCTGCGCCGCCACGCTCTTGGCCGGCGCCTTGTCGGGCGTTGCAGCGGGCTTGGCGGGAGCCGAGATCTCCGGCTTGGCCGCCTGCAGCGGCACCATCAGCGGCTCCGGCGCACTCGGCCGCAACACCATCGCGGCAGCCGCGGCGAGCGAGACCAGGGCCAAACCGCCCGCGGCGAACCACATCACTGGCGGCTTGGAAGGCGTCACGGCCCCGGGGGATGATGTATGAGTGGTCATGGAAGACTCCCTTGAAAAGCGCTGCCGAGCAGGATGTCGGCGAACGGCGTCATTGGACGATCACTTCGGATCGCCCGCGCCGTCAAGGTGGCTCCATTCGTAACTCGGGCGTGCCGCCCAATCCCGGCGCGTCGGCGCGAGCGGGTGAGCGCGGGTTTCAAGCCGCGCCGAGCAGAAGTACCCAGAAATTGCAGCGCCGTGAGCCGCTGACTTGTGCTGGATCAGAGCACGCTCGCCAACGAACGCCGCGTCAATTCGAGGTCTTGCGCGCTGCGCCTCGCCCAGTCCCGTAACTGGTCGTCACCAATCTTGCTGACGTTGAAGTACGCGGCTTGTGGATGCGCCAGATAAAAGCCGCTCACGCTCGCCGCAGGCGTCATCGCCAGACTGCTGGTCAGGCCCATGCCGATTTCGCTGCAGTCCAGAACGCGAAACATGTCGCTCTTCACCCCATGCTCAGGGCACGCCGGGTAGCCCGGCGCCGGGCGGATGCCTTGATACTTTTCGGCGATCAGGTCACCCGGGCTCAGCGCTTCGGTCGGCGCATAGCCCCACAACTCGGTGCGAACCCGCTGGTGCAGGCGCTCCGCGAACGCTTCGACAAGTCGATCGGCGAGCGCCTTGAACATGATCGCGCTGTAGTCGTCGTGGTCGGCGAGAAACTGTCGTTCCTTCTTCTCCATTCCCAGGCCCGCCGTGACCGCGAACAGGCCGATGTAGTCGACAAGTCCTGAAGCGCGCGGCGCGATGAAGTCGGCGAGACAGCGGTTCGGCCGCCGCACACCGTCCACCACCGGACGCTCAGTTTGATTGCGCAGGCCGTGCCAGGTCATCAGGACCTGGCTGCGCTGCGTATCGGCGTAGATCTCGACGTCGTCGTCGCCCACGCTGTTCGCGGGGTACAGGCCGAACACGCCGCTCGCGCTCAACCAGCGGCCTTCAATGAGGCGCTTGAGCAGGCGCTTGGCATCGCTGTGCACGCGCCGTGCCGACTCGCCGACGACTTCGTCGGTCAAGATCGCCGGGTAGGCGCCGGAGAGGTCCCAAGTCTGGAAGAACGGCGCCCAATCGATGTAGGCGGCAATCTCTGCCAGGTCTTGATTGCGCAGCACGCGGCGGCCGATGAATTTGGGCGGCGGTGGGGCGTACGCCGACCAATCCACGACGGTCTTGTTCGCGCGCGCCTGCGCCAGCGTCACCAGCGCAGTCGCCTTCTTGTTGGCGTGTTGTTCGCGAACCCGCTGCTGGTCGGCGTTCAATTCGGCGATGTACGCAGCGGCACGCTCGTCGTTGAGCACTTCGGTGCACACGCCCACCGACCGGCTCGCATCCGGAACGTAGACCACCGGACCTTCGTAGTGCGGCGAAATTTTTACCGCGGTGTGGACCCGGCTCGTCGTCGCGCCGCCGATCAGCAGCGGAATCTTGCGCAGGCGAAAGTAGTCGTCACGCTGCATTTCCGCGGCGACGTGCTGCATCTCCTCGAGGCTCGGAGTGATCAGGCCGGACAGGCCGATGATGTCTGCGCCTTCCACCTTGGCGCGCGCCAGGATGTCCTGGCAAGCCACCATCACGCCCATGTTGACGACGTCGAAGTTGTTGCACTGAAGCACGACGGTGACGATGTTCTTGCCGATGTCGTGCACGTCGCCCTTCACGGTGGCGATCACGATCTTGCCCTTGGGGCGGGCCTCGCCACCGGCGTCGACCAGCGCCTTCTTTTCGGCCTCGATATACGGCAGCAGGTGCGCCACCGCCTGCTTCATGACGCGTGCGCTCTTCACGACCTGCGGCAAGAACATCTTGCCCTGGCCGAACAGGTCGCCGACGATGTTCATGCCCTCCATCAGCGGCCCTTCGATCACGTGCAGCGGGCGCGCACCCTGCGCCGACATTTCCTGCCACGCCTGCTCGGTATCGGCGACGATGAACTCGTTGATGCCCTGCACGAGCGCGTGGCTGAGGCGCTCGCGCACCGGCTTGGCGCGCCAAGCGAGGCGGGCGCTGTCGTCGCGCGACAGGCCTTTGGCGTTTTCCGCCACCTCGATGAGGCGCTCGCCGGCGTCGGGGCGCCGGTTCAAGACCACGTCTTCGACGCGCTCGCGAAGTTCAGGATCGAGTGCGTCGTAGACGCCGATCATTCCAGCGTTGACGATTCCCATGTCCAGTCCGGCGCGAATCGCGTGGTACAGAAACACGGTATGGATCGCTTCGCGCACCGCGTCGTTGCCGCGAAACGAAAAACTCACGTTGCTCACGCCGCCGCTGACTTTGGCGCCGGGCAGGTTCTGCTTGATCCAGCGCGTCGCCGCGATGAAGTCGACCGCGTAGTTATTGTGCTCTTCGATGCCGGTGGCGATGGCAAAGATGTTCGGGTCGAAGATGATGTCTTCGGCGGGGAACCCGACCTCGTCGACGAGGATGCGGTAGGCGCGCGCGCAGATCTGCGTCTTGCGCTGCAGGGTGTCGGCCTGCCCGGTCTCGTCGAACGCCATCACGACGGCGGCCGCCCCGTAGCGCCGCACCAGGGTCGCCTGACGTTTGAACGCGGCTTCGCCTTCTTTCAGCGAGATGGAATTGACGATGCCCTTGCCTTGCACGCACTTCAAGCCGGCTTCGATGACGTCCCACTTCGAGCTGTCGATCATGATCGGCACGCGCGCGATCTCGGGCTCGCCGGCGATCAGGTTGAGGAATCGCACCATCGCGGCCTGGCTGTCGAGCATGGCCTCGTCCATGTTGACGTCGATGATCTGGGCGCCGTTTTCCACCTGCTGCCTGGCCACGCCCAGCGCCTGCTCGTAACGGCCCTCGAGAATGAGTTTGGCAAAGGCGCGCGAGCCGGTCACGTTGGTGCGTTCGCCGATGTTGACGAACAGCGTTCCCGCGCCGATCGCGAGCGGCTCGAGACCGGAGAGCTTCATGGGCGGGGTCGAGTGGTCAGGCACGGTCATGGCGGCGATCGCAGTGCTCGAAGGGCCGCGTGGCTCACCGCAGCCCGTCAGGGGTGGGTGAGCGCCGTTGAACCAGCCCGGTGCGCATCCACCGGGTGCACCCGAGCCTGGCAGACCGCCCCCCGGAAGGGTTCGGCCCTGTCGCAGCGCTCCTCGGGCAGGGCGCGATTGTAGAGGTGGGTGCGCGCTTCGCGTTACTTCCGGTCACGCACCCAAGCTTGCCGTTACCCCGCAGAATCGCTTGCAATGCACACCATGCCAGAGCCCCTGCCTCGACTCACTCATTTTCTTTGGGGTGCCGCCCTGGCTGCACTCGCCGCGTGTTCCACAACCCCTGTGGCCCCACTCCCGGCGCCCGAGACTCCCCTGGAGCGGCCCACCGCGACGCTTGATCCGCCTGCGGCAACGCCGGCCGCAGCGTCGGCAAACGCGGCCTATGTTTGGTCGGATGCCATGGCCAGCGTCGCGCGCAAGCTGCGAGCCGATTTGCCAAGCGACGTCGCGAACATCGCGCAGTCGGCCGACCAGCGTGTCTGGCTCAGCTTTCCCGCCGACGCTGTATTCGCGGCAGGCCGTTCTGCGTTGCTGCCGCGTGCCACGCCGTGGCTGGACCGGATTGCGGCGCTGGTGCGCGAGTTGCCGCGCGCCGAGTTGCAGATTCTTGGCGAGGCCGACCCGACCAGCCGCGACGCGCGCACCGCCAACGCCCAGGCCCTTGACCGCGCGGCAAGCGCGCGCGACTGGATGGTTGCGCGTGGCGTGGCGGCACGTCGCATCGGCGTCGCCGGGCGCCAGCTGGCCACGCCGTCACCGCGTGAGGCGCGCCGTCTGGACATCCTGATCGGCGAACGCGTACCCAAGTTGCGTTAGTGGGCGGGTGTCATCGGCGGGCCGGCCTCGAAGCCTGCCTCAAGATCGGCGCTGTGCTGCCGAAAACCTGAAGGACAGCTCTCCCGGCGTCAGCGCCTCCACGTCGAAACGTTTGCCCCCGAATGGCAATCCAGGCCTCCCCCTCCGGACCGATTGAACCCGTTCCCGATGTGCAACCGGCGAAGCCGACGGTTGAACAGGGGAGTCGACGGCCTGCGCTGAAGGTCGACGAAGTGATCGGCACGTGGTACAGCCTGAGCATTCGTGCCAATGCGGTACTGCGCGATCCTGTCGCGGGACATGTCCAGGGCCTGATCAGCCAAGTCGATACCGACATGTTGGCACTGATCGAGGGCGCACGCGACGCGTCATTGCTCCTGCTGATCCACGGCGCCGGCTCGCAAGCGAACCGCTACAGCGTCATGCACGCGCTGCTCGTCGGGGTGGTTTGCGACATCGCCTCGCGTGGCCTGCCGGACTGGAGCGACCCCAAGCGTTGCAGCCTGCGCCGGGCGGCACTGACGATGAACATCGCGATGACGCGTTTGCAGGATCTGCTCGCCGTCCAGGACACACCGGTCACCGCCGACCAGCGCAGTCTGATCCAGGAGCATGCGCAGCGTGGCAGCGAGATGTTGCGCAAGATGGGCGTCAGCGACGAGCTCTGGCTTGAAGCCGTGGCACGCCATCACGACGCGCCTGCCGGGCCGCTTGCCGCGCACCCCGATCCGCTGCAACTGGCGCGCCTGATTCAGCGCAGCGACATCTTCGCCGCACGCCTCAGCCCGCGCCACAAGCGCGCCGCAATGTCGGGCACGGGGGCGGCCAAAGGCGCCTACTTCGACGAGAAAGAGCAGCCCGACGAAGCGGGTTCACTCATCATCAAGGCCGTCGGCCTGTACCCACCGGGCAGCTATGTGCAACTGGCGGATGGCGAGGTGGCGATCGTGCTGCGCCGCGGGACCAGCGCCGACAAGCCCATCGTCGCGAGCGTCGTCAGCGCCTCGGGGACGCCACTGCTGCGGCCGACTCTGCGCCACACCGACATCAAAGCACATCTCGTCACCCGCGGACTGGCGCCGCACGAAATTCGGGTGCAGGTGCCGCTCGAGCGCTTGTTGAGAATGCTGCGCTGAGGCGGCGCTACGACCCGGCTGACACGGCCAGCAACTTGGAGTTCGCGCTCGCCGCGCAGCAGCGCGGTCGGTAGCGGCTCACGCGACCGGCGATCTGTGCGATGTGTTCGGGCGTGGTTCCGCAGCAGCCGCCGGCGATATTCAGAAACCCGGCGCGCGCGAACTCTTCGAGCAAGTTGCCCGTGACTTCGGGTGTCTCGTCAAAGCCGGTTTCGCTCATGGCATTGGGCAAACCGGCATTCGGATAGCAGCTCAGAAAGACGTCCGACGCCACCTTGGACAATTCCTCGAGATAGGGCCGCATCAGCGCCGCGCCCATGGCGCAATTCAGGCCCACCGCCAGCGGACGCGCATGACGAACGCTGTTCCAGAACGCACTGACGGTTTGACCCGACAAGATCCGCCCCGAGGCGTCGGTCACCGTGCCCGAGACGATGACCGGAATGCGCTGCCCGGTCTGCGCCATCAACTCGTCGAGGGCGAATATCGCCGCCTTGGCGTTGAGCGTGTCGAAGATCGTCTCGACCAGGAACAGGTCGCAGCCCCCCTCGAACAGCGCCTGGGCCTGCTCGAAATAAGACGCACGCAGTTCGTCGAACGTGACATTGCGCGCTGCCGGGTCGTTCACGTCGGGCGAAATGCTCGCGGTGCGCGGCGTCGGGCCCAGCGCCCCAGCGACGAAGCGCGGCTTGTCGGCGCTGCTGAACTTGTCGCAGGCGGCACGCGCCAGGCGTGCAGCAGCGACGTTCATCTCGAAAGCGAAGGCCTCCAGGCCGTAGTCCTGCTGCGCAATGCGGGTTGCGCCAAAAGTGTTCGTTTCGACGATGTCGGCGCCGGCAGCGAGGTAGGCTTCGTGGATCGCAGCGATCACAGCCGGTTGCGTCAGCTGCAGCAGCTCGTTGTTGCCCTTCAAGTCCTTCGGGTGGCCGGCAAAGCGTTCGCCGCGGTAATCGGCCTCGCTGAGTTTGTGGCGCTGGATCATCGTGCCCATGGCGCCGTCGAGAATCACGATTCGCGACTCGAGGATGCGCGGCAGCGCTGCGGCACGGCAGTAGTTGAGTTCTTGCATGGGGCGATTGTAGAAAGGCCGACGACCTGCGGCGGCCAAGTGCATTTGCTGCTGCAGGGCAGCAGGGGGCCAGCGCGCCACCGCCGGGCCTCAATGGATCGACGCAGGGCTCGCAGCCGGCGTGGCGTCGATCGCGGTTTCCTTGAACAGCGACTTGCGAAACGCCAAGGTGCGCGGGCCCGTGTCGTTCATCGCCCAAATCGCCAGGGCCTTGGCCGACATCGGTTTCGCGAACAAGAAGCCTTGCAATTCGTCGCAGCCCATCGACCGCAGAATGTCCTGCTGCGCCTCGGTCTCGACGCCTTCGGCAACGACCTTGATGTCCAGCGCCTTGGCCAGATTCACGACGGCGTCGACGACGGCGCGCGCGTCCGCGCTGCTCTCCAAGTCGAGCACGAAGCTGCGGTCGATCTTCAGCTCATCCGGGCGCATCTTGCGCAGTGTCGACAGGCTCGAGTAGCCGGTGCCGAAGTCGTCGATCGACAGATGCACGCCCAGGGTATTCAGCGATTTGAAGATTCGCATCGTCGCCTCGGTGTCTTCCATCGCGTCCGACTCGGTGAATTCGCAGGTCAGGAGTTGCGGATTGATCTGGTGCTTCTGCAAAGCCGCAGCGATGCGCTCGGGCAGGTCGAGCTTGCGCAACTGGTGCACCGACAAGTTGATCGCCACCCGCATGCGCAGCCCTTCGTCACGCCAGATTCGCGCCTGGCGGCAGGCCTCATTGATCACCCAGTCGCCGATGGTGCCGATCAGACCGAAGCGCTCAGCGATCGGGATGAACACGCTGGGACTGATGACACCCTGTTTCGGATGGTGCCAGCGCAGCAGCGCCTCGGCCGCCGTGATCTCGCCGCTCGGCGCGTGCACCTTGGGCTGATAAAACAGCTGCAACTCGCCCTTGGCGAGCGCTTGGCGCAGGTCGCGCACCAGATCGATCTGCTTCACGGCGCTGTGTTTGGACATGCGCGCTTCAAAGTAGCAGTAGGTGGCGCCGCCCATGCCCTTGGCCGAGCGCATCGCCGCGTCGGCATGGGCGACCAGCTTCGACAAAGCCCCGTTGTCCGGATACAGGGCGATGCCGATCGAGCAAGTCAGCGTGGTTGCGCTGTCCTCCTTGCCGAAGGGCTGAGCGACGGCTTGCAGCACCTGGTTCGCCAGATCCGCGATCTCGTCATTGCTCGGATCCTGCGGCAGCAACACGAGAAATTCGTCGCTTCCCAGGCGCGCCAACATGTGCGGCTGGGCCAAGCCGCGCAGGCGCTTGGCGGTTTCGCGCAAGATCCGATCGCCCACGCGATGACCAAACGACTCGTTGATCGGCTTGAACGCGTCGAGATTGACGAACAGCAAGGCCAGCCGCTGTTTCGCTGCGTCGGCCTTCTGCACCATCTGCGCCAGCGTCGATTCGAACATGACCCGGTTTGGCAAGTCGGTCAGCGGGTCGTGCATGGCGTGCTTTTGCAGCATTTCAGCCTTGGCGTGCTGCGCCGAAACGCGCGACCGCGCTTCGGCCAGCGACGCCAGCGTCAGCGCCGTGAGCACGCTGATCGACCCCGCCGCGGCGAGCAAGGCGAGCGTGCCGGTGGCGAGCTGCGCAGCGTACTTTGACGTCGAGTCCACGGTCAGTCCGGCCGCCGTGATCACCAGGCAGACGCTGAGCGCCAAACCCAGTCCCAAAATCGCGCCTGCGCCAAGTTGCCGGTGCAGCAATTTCATCGACCACGGCGTGCGCAGTTGGAAGAACAGCGCCAATCCGAGTGTGCTGGACAAGCCGGCCACACCGATTGCTGCCGCCAGCAGCGCTGGGTTCCAGGCCAGTGCCGGGCGCAGCCCCATCGCCCACAGGCCCAGCATCGGTGTGGCGACGATGGCCAGGCCCAGGCCTATGCCGGCCAGCGCGAGCCCCGGCAGCGTCGCATGGCGGCGCATCACCCCCGCCACACTCGCCGTGCTCAGCACCGTGCTGAGCACCCACGCGCCGAAAACGCCTGCGGACTGATAGCCGAGGCCAGTGGTCGTCGGAATCGCGGACAAGGCGATCATTTGCGCCGACCAGAGGCCGGTTCCCAGGCCCAGCGCCACGCCGACGATCCAGCGCAACCCGGCACGCCGCCGGTCGCCCTGAGCCCGGTGCACCATATCCAGCGCGACAAATGTCGCAAACGCCGCGACGAATGCCGCGAATGCCAATCGCGCGAACCCGCTGCCAAGCTCGTCGGCCATCCATTCCATTGCTGTCCCCACCGGCCGCCTGCGAAACGCCGGGTGAACCTGTCACCCGTCGGTTTGAGCGCCGAGCGGTGAGCTTAAGGCGCGACGCGGTCGATCGGCGAGCCGGGGTGAATGGGCTGCGTCTTAGTGCACGAAGCCGATGCCGCGACGCTGCCGCACCTCCGGCTTGACGCGGTGTTCGGCCTCGATTTGCGAAAGAAATTCGTCGGGATCGAAGATTTCGCCGAGGATGTCGACTTGGCGTTTCACTGCGGCAAAGTCGCCCGGGGTCAGCTCGTCCAGCTGCGCCAGGCGGTGTCGCTGCTCGTCGGTCAAGCGCTGCGCCGCGCCGGCCAGCGCCTCGGCAACGAACATTCGCTCACGCTGCGCCGCGGTCAAGGGTTTGAATTGGATCTTGAACGTAAAACGCCGGAGCGCGGCTTCGTCAATGTCGAGAAACAGGTTCGTGGTGCAGATGAAGATGCCAGCAAAACGCTCCATGCCCTGCAGCATCTCGTTGACTTCGCTGACCTCGTAGGTGCGCTGCGCCATGCCGCGGCTGCGCAGGAAACTGTCGGCCTCGTCCAGCAGCAATACGGCTTCCTCGGTTTGCGCCTCTTCGAACATGCGCGCCATGTTCTGTTCGGTCTCGCCAAGAAACTTGCTGACCAGATCGCTCGCTTGGCGAACCATCAGCGGGCGTTGCAATTCGCGCGCCATGTGTTCGGCCAACGCCGTCTTGCCCGTGCCCGGCGGGCCATAAAAACACAAGGCGCCACACCCCTTGCGGCGCAGCGCTTCAATGATTTTGGGCACCTCGAAGCGCGATTCGGTATTCACCAGCGCCAGGTCGTAGCTCGTCACCACGTGCCGGGCGCCGCGTTCGGATTGGGTCGTGCCCAGCGCCTTGTCGGCGTTGCCCAGTTGTCGCTCGATCAAGGTTTCGGCGCTGGCGCCCGCCGTGTCGTCTGCATCGTGGCCCGCCAATTTGGCGAACTTCACTGCAGTGCGGATCTGCGCCGGCGTCAAGGCGCGTCGCTGCGCCAGGCGCTGCGCAAACGCCGCGTCCACCGCCACGCCCGCGAGTGCGCGCGCCACCAGCGCCTCGCGTGCGCCGGGCGGTGGGCTCTTCAGTTCGAGGTGGTATTGAAAGCGGCGCCGAAACGCGAGGTCGATCTGCTCGATGCGGTTCGTCACCCAGATCACCGGCACCGGATTCGTTTCGAGCAATTGATTCACCCAGGCCTTGCCGCTGACGCTTCCCGTGGGTGCGCCGTCGCCCGTGTCCAGGCGCGCAATCACTTGCGCAGCGTCGGTCGAGATCGGCGGGAACACGTCTTCGACTTCGTCGAACAGCAAGGCGACGTTGCCGCTGCCTTTGAGAAACACCTGGCTGATCTGCAACGAGCGATAGCGATCCCGCCCGCTCAGGGAGTTGCCGTCGCGGTCGGCATATTCGACCTCATAGAGTTCCACGCCCGCGGCTTGCGCCGCCACTTTGGCGAGTTCGGTCTTGCCGGTTCCCGGGGGGCCATAGAGCAGGATGTTGACGCCGGGCTCCTTGCGCGCGACGGCGTTGCGCAGCAAGGCCGTGATCATCGCGCTGTCGACGCCGACGAAATCGAAGTCCTGGGGCGTCAATTCGCTGCGCGCGACGGGCCGGGTGAACACCGCCATCAAGTCGGACGGCCCTTCGTACTTGCGCATCAGCACCTGCGGCAACTGGTCGCTGACCTTCATCAGGTCGGCCAGGTCGGTGATGTTGTGCTCCGAGATCAGGTTCTCGACCATGCCGATGCGCTCGAGCCGCGAACCCGCGCGCAGCGCCTCGCCCACTTCGTTGGGGTTCACGCCGGCGACTGCGGCAATCGCGGCGTACGCCTCTTGCGCGTTCGCGACCTTGAACTCGACGAGCAGGCCGCGCAGGTCGCGCTGGTAACGCGCGAGCGTTCCGTAGAGCAGCAAGGCGCGTTCGGCGGGGTTGAGTTGCAGCAGCCCTGCGAGTGCGTCGATGTTTTTTTCGACGAGGGTCGACTCCTTCTTCAGGCTGCGCGCCAGCCAGTCGACCGTCGTGCCCAGCGTGGCGAGCAGGTCCTTGGGCGAGTCCTTGATGTACTCGTCGACATAGAAGAACAGCGTGCCCTCTTCGTAGGGTCCATGCCAGCCGCCGTAGCGCGCGACGAAGTCTTCATCGCTCAAGGCGTCGTGGCCACGCCAATGCTCGTTGCCCTTGCAACGCAGCGCGAGGAATTTGCGCAGCCGGCCCAGCACCGAGGGCTGCCACACCAGGTGCCTGCCGGTCAGCGCGAGCAGGCTATTCGAGTCGCGCCGCAAGTTGAAACGCCCGGCATTGCGCAGCGTCAACGTGAGCACGAAGTGCGAACACATCCGGTCCAGCACCGGCGCTTCGCGCAAACCCGGCGACAACAGGACTCGGACATCGCTGTGACCCCTCACCACCATGGCACCCCTTTCGGCGCGTGATCCCGGCACCGATCTTGGCGCACCGGGGGCGTTGCGGCAAGCCCCGGTGAATTGAGGGAGATCGGGCGCCGATGATGCGGCGTCAGCGCGGACGCGGGCGCGCCGCGGTCGCCCGCAGTCCGCTCGTCAGTGAAAGCTCAGCGGCTGCTGCATCAGCGCAGCAAATCGTTCGAGGTAGGCGTCGATCTCTTCGCCGGTGGGTTCGGTCTCGATGAGTGCGTCCACTCCCTTCTTGAAACTTTCGGCCATGGCGCCTTCGAGGAAGATTTCCTTGCGCGCAAATTTGTCGACGATCTCGAAGCCGCCACGCTCGCGCGGCCGCGCGTCCTCCAGCCCAGCATCACCGGGCGGAACGTCGAATCGCACGACGGCGAAGTTTTCCGAGTTGTAGAGCATCTGCATGAGCACCCCTCCAAGCCCCCTACCTGGGGCTACCGGGTGCCAAATGCAAGGCCCTGCCTGTCCGGCAGCGGGCCAGTCCTCAAGGCGGCTCGGCAACGTCGATCCGCCACATTTCCATTCCCGGGTCCTGCGGACCGCTGCGCCAATGGGCGCGCACCGGCCAGTGCGGCGGGGTCGCGTCGAGCCAGACGTCGACCTGGGTGTCGTAAGGGCCTTGCGGCAGGCGTTGCAGCCTGAATGCACGCAGCGCAGCCGGGCTGACGCCAAGGGTTTCTTCGCCCGAACTCTGAAACTGCCACACCGCGGCGTCACCCCGGGCTCCGATCACGTGCATCGCGATCTTCCCGCGCGCCGCCAAGAGCTGCGGCGCGGCGCTCGCGATCGCCGCAAGTTGCACCATCCAGCTCAGGCGGTCCTGCGTGCCGGCGTGCAACGCCAGCTCAGGTTCGCTGCCGGAGAACGTGATTCTCCCCGCGCCATTGTGGGGGTCGCGCTGGATGTTGGCGGCCACTGTGCCGCGCCGTACTCGCTTGTCGGTAAAGCGCAGCGGCGCCAGCCCGGCGGCGTCGATTCCGCCCTGGCTGACTTGCGTCAGCAGCGCGATGCCGCTCGCGCGCGCTTCCAGGCGCGCCTCGTAACCCCCCACCGCGTCAAGCCGCCAGGTGAGCTCCGCGTTGCCGTGCAAGATGCCGCGGCGCATGCGGTACTGCAGTGTGACGGGGGCGGGAACCTTCGTGGCGTAGACAGGCACGCTGTCCGCAGTGGCACTCGCCGCAGCGGGTTCGGGCGCTGGCGCAGCAGCTTGTGTGCTGGCCGTGGGGGACGATCCACTCTGCGCAACGGGCGCCGCGGGCTGCTTGGGCATGACTGCCAGATCGGCGGGCGCGGCACTTGGATTCGAGGCTGCTGCGGAAGGCCCGGCCGGCGCTGGGGTCGCAGCCGCGGCGCTTGGCGGCGGCGCAGGCTCGAGCCGTTGCGCCTGCCTCGTGTCCGGGGCACGCGCGCGCCGTGCCGGGCTGGGCATGCCGGGCAAATGAGTTGGCGGCTCCGGCGCCGCGACTGCGGTCGGCGCCGGCGCCGGCGCCACGGGCGCGAGTTCTTGCACCCACAGCGCAGGCGCCGCCCGGCCCGCCGGCGCTGGGGGAGGACGCCCGCTCGACTCGATCCCGGCGAAAAACAGCGCGTGCAACGCCGCCGCAGCCAACAGCGCGAACGTGAAGCCGCGGCGCAGGCGCGGCGCCCCGCGGGAAAGTCGCGACCCACCCAGCATCGACAATAGCGCTCCCGTCAATCCACCCTGTGCTGCCATGAAACTCGCCACCTACAAAGACGGCTCGCGCGACGGCCAATTGGTCGTCGTCTCCAACGACCTGGCCAGCGCCCACTATGCCAGTGGTATCGCCTCCCGGCTGCAGCAGGTGCTTGACGACTGGAATTTCCTCTCGCCGCAACTCGAAGACCTGGCGCGCACGCTGAACCAGGGCAAGGCACGCCACGCGTTCGCCTTCGACCCGAAGCAGTGCATGGCGCCGCTGCCACGCGCCTACCAATGGGTCGACGGCTCCGCCTACTTGAACCACGTGGAGCTGGTACGCAAGGCGCGCGGCGCGCAAGTTCCGCAGACTTTCTATACCGACCCGCTCATGTACCAAGGCGGCAGCGACGACTTCCTGGGCCCTCACGACGACATCGCCTGCCCGAGCGAGGACTACGGCATCGATTTCGAGTCCGAAGTCGCGGTGATCACCGGCGACGCCGCGATGCAGTGCAGTACCGACGCTGCAATCGCCAGCGTGCGCCTGCTGATGCTCGTCAACGACGTCAGCTTGCGCCATTTGATTCCCGACGAACTCGCCAAGGGATTCGGCTTCGTGCAAGGCAAGCCCGCCACCGCGTTCAGCCCGGTCGCCGTCACACCCGATGAGGTAGGCGACGCCTGGCGCGGCGGGCGCCTGCACCTGGACTTGGATACCGAGTGGAACGGCGTGCGCGTCGGCCATTGCCAGGCCGGGCCGGAGATGACGTTTCACTTCGGCCAGTTGATCGCCCACGTGTGCAAGACGCGCAACATGCGCGCCGGCAGCATCGTCGGCAGCGGCACGGTGAGCAACAAAGACTGGTCGCGCGGCTACTCGTGCATCGCCGAAAAACGCGCGATCGAAACGATAGAGAGCGGCAAGCCGATCACGCCGTTCATGCAGTTCGGCGACCGCGTGCGCATCGAGATGAAGGGCGCTGACGGGCAAAACATTTTCGGCGCCATCGAGCAGCGCGTGGTTCGTGCCGGCGCGATGTGACACGCGTGAACACCGAGCTGCCACGCACGTTCAAAGTGGCCACCGTGTGGCTGCTCGTCGCCGCCGCGCTCTTTCTCGGCGTGCAGTGGTGGCAGCAGCGCAACCAGGCGATGCGCTTTCAGGTGCAAGGCGATGTCGTGGAAATTCGCCGCGGCGACGATGGCCACTACCACTGGCCCGGGCAAATCAACGGACGCGAGGTCGACTTCCTGGTTGACACCGGCGCCACCGGCACGGCGATTTCCGCCGCGTTGGCGCGCGAATTGCGTCTCGAATCGCTCGGCGAGGTGCGCTCGAATACCGCCGGCGGTGTCGTCACCGGTCAGGTGATGCGCGTGGACCTGGTGTTGCAGGGCGGCGTCAGCGCGCAGGGTCTGCGCGTCGTCGCCTTGCCCGGTTTGGGCGACAAGCCCTTGCTCGGCATGGACGTGCTGTCCCGACTGCGTTGGCAGCAAAGCGACGGCAAGCTGCGCATCGAGCCGCGCCGTTGAATCCGACGCATGGCACGCATCCGGCAGCATCGACAGCAGGCACAATGCCTGCCTGCCCCGCTTGCATCCGCACTGCCATGCCCGACGCACCCGTCTTGAATCGTCTCGCCCCCGGTTTCGACTTTCTCCAGGATTTGGTGAAAAACGCCGGCGCGGCGCTGCCCCACATCGGCCAGTGGGTCGCCCCCACGCTGAACCCCGAAGAGATCGCCAAGCGCATCGAAGAGCTGCGCACGGTTCAGTTCTGGCTCGAACAAAACGCCCGCATGCTCGGCGCGACGATCCAGGCGCTTGAAGTCCAGCGCATGACGCTGTCGACATTGCAGTCGATGAACGTGCAGATGGGCGATCTGCGCGACAGCCTTTCGATTCGCGGCGACAGCGGTGGCCCTGCCCCCAGCAGCGGTGTGGGCTCGGCCGGCGCACAGGCCAGGCCCAAAGGGGGTGCGAAGGCCGACGCCGGTGCGGCCAAGGCCACACCGGGCAGCAGCGTCGACCCCATGCAATGGTGGGGTGCGCTCACCCAACAGTTCAGCGAACTCGCCGCCGCTGCCGTCAAGGACTCAGCCAAAGATGCGGCGCTGGGCGCAGCCAAGGCACTCGCCGGCAGCGCCCTCCAGCAAGGCCTTCAGGTGGCGGGCAAGACGTTGAAAAAGGCAGCCGGCGCGGCAACGGGTTCGGCAAAGCCGGCTGCTGCGGCGCGGCGCAAACCGCGCGCCGCGGCGGGCCCTCGATGAAGACGTTTCTGCAGGCGCACGCCAGCCACCCCGATCCGGTCAGGGCACTCGCATCGGCGGGGGCACAAATCGAAGCGCAGCGGCGCCTGCCCGGCCGCGCTGCGCATCCCACGCTGGGCTGGCTGTATCTGACCGACCACTACGCGGCGCAGGCCGAGGCGCTGTTGACGCAAGTGCAGCAACGCTGGCCCGGCGTGCAGTGGGTCGGCGCGGTGGGCATTGGCGTGGCCGCCGGGGGCCAGGAACACTTCGACGCCCCCGCCTTGTCGCTGATGCTGGCTGAACTGCCTGTGGCCGAGTTCCGGGTTTTTTCCGGCGCGTTGCCGCTCGCCGATTTCGCGGCGCACACCGCGCAAGTTCACGCCGACCCGAGCAGCGAAGAGCTGCCGGAACTCATCAAGGACATGAGCCAGCGCACCGCCACGGGCTACCTCTTCGGCGGCCTGGCGTCGGCGCGCACGCGCGCCGTGCACATCGCGCAAGGCGTGCTGCAGGGCGGCCTGTCCGGTGTGGCATTCGGCAAGGATGTGGCCCTGGTGTCGCGCGTCACGCAAGGCTGCCAGCCGGTGGGGCCGCTGCGCCACGTGACCGGGGCCGACGCGAACGTGATCACCGAACTCGACGGCGAACCCGCCTTGAATTGCTTGCTGCGCGATCTCGCGCTCGCCGAAAACACCGACGCGCGTGAGGCCCTCCCACAGCTGCGTCAGATTCTCGTGGGGCTGAGCGATCGGCGCGCCGCCGACTCGCAGCAGCGCGGCCACTTCTACACGCCGGCGCACCACGGCGCCTTTGGTTCCGATACGCGGGTGCGCCATCTCGTCGGCCTGGACCCGGCGCGGCGCGGCGTGGCGATCGGCGAATCCGCGGGTCCGGGCTTGCAGGTGACTTTTTGCAAGCGCAACACGGAAGCCGCGCGGCGCGATTTGATGCGCATCTGCGCCGAGATTCGCGACGAAGTCGAGACCGAGACGACACTCGTGGAGCGCACCGTTCCGGCCACGCCAAGGCTCGCCTCGCGCGGTGACGACAGCTTGGGCATTGCCGGCGCGATTTACGTGAGCTGCACCGGCCGCGGCGGCCCGCACTTCGGCGCGCCTTCGGCCGAACTCGCCATCGTGCGGCGTGCGCTTGGCGATGTTCCGCTGGCCGGCTTTTTTGCCGCCGGCGAGATTGCGCGCCACCACCTCTATGGCTACACGGGCGTGCTGACCGTGTTTCGCAATTGATGATGGCGTCATGAGCCTGGGGGTCCCCGCGCATTCAGCGGCCGAACTCGCCGCGCGCGCCCAGCGCCAGGCCGAGGTCGTTGCCGCGTTCGGCGAGCATCTGCCGCCCCACGCGCTGCTGTGGCACGCGGAGGACACGAACCCCTACGAATGCGATGGCCTCACAGCGTATCGCGAGCAGCCGCTTGTCGTCGCGCTGCCGGAGACCGAAGACCAAGTCGCCGCGCTGCTGCGCACCTGCCACCGCCTGAACGTTCCGGTGGTCGCGCGCGGCGCCGGCACCGGGCTGTCGGGCGGCGCCATGCCGCACCGCATGGGGGTGACCTTGAGCCTGGCCAAGTTCAACCGCATCGTGCGCATCGATGCGCAGGCGCGCACCGCCGTCGTGCAGTGCGGTGTGCGCAACCTGGCGATCAGCGAGGCCGCTGCGCCGTTCGGTCTGTACTACGCACCCGACCCGAGCAGCCAGATCGCGTGCACGATCGGCGGCAACGTCGCCGAAAACTCCGGCGGCGTGCATTGCCTGAAGTACGGCTTGACGCTGCACAACGTCTTGCGCGTGCGCGGCTTCACCGCGCAGGGTGAGCCGGTGGAGTTCGGCTCGGAGGCGCTCGACGTGCCGGGGCTGGACTTGATGACCCTGCTCGTGGGCAGCGAAGGCATGCTGGCGGTGACGCTGGAAGTGACGGTGAAGCTGATCCCCAAGCCGCCGCTGGCGCGCTGCATCATGGCCAGCTTCGACGACGTGCGCAAGGCCGGCGACGCCGTGGCGAAGGTGATCGCCGCGGGCATCATCCCGGCGGGTCTGGAGATGATGGACAAGCCGATGACGGCGGCCGTCGAAGACTACGTGCACGCCGGCTACGACCTGGACGCCGCGGCGATTCTGCTGTGCGAGAGCGACGGCACACCCGAGGAGGTGACCGAAGAAGTGGCGCGCATGGTGCAGGTGCTGAAGGGCAGCGGCGCGACGCGCATCGAGGTCAGCGCCGACGAAGCGCAGCGCTTGCGCTTCTGGAGCGGGCGCAAGAATGCGTTCCCGGCGTCCGGGCGCATCAGCCCGGATTACATGTGCATGGATTCGACGATCCCGCGCAAGCGCCTGGCCGACATCCTGCTCGCGATCCAGGAGATGGAGCACAAGTACGCGCTGCGCTGCGTCAACGTATTCCACGCCGGCGACGGCAACTTGCACCCCTTGATTCTTTTCGACGCGAACGACGCCGATCAATTGCGCCGCTGCGAACTGTTCGGCGCCGACATTCTGGAAACCAGTGTGCGCATGGGCGGCACCGTGACCGGCGAGCATGGCGTGGGCGTGGAGAAGCTGTCGTCGATGTGCGTGCAGTTTTCGCCCGCCGAGCGCGAGCAGATGTTCGCCGTGAAGCGCGCCTTCGATCCGAAGGAACTGCTCAATCCGGGTAAGGTGATTCCGAGCCTGGCGCGCTGTGCCGAATACGGCAAGATGCATGTGCGGCGCGGCTTGTTGCCGTTTGCCGACATCCCGCGATTCTGATTGACTTGAATCGCAGCATGCTCGGCACCGATCCCGCGCTGCAATTGCTCATCGACCGCGTCGCAAGCGCGCTCGCGGCGGGCGTTCCGCTGTGCTTGCGCGGCGGCGGCACGAAAGAGTTCTACGGTGAGACGCCGCACGGCGAGATCCTCGACACGCGCGTGCTGGAAGGCATTTCGAGCTACGAACCCAGCGAACTCGTGATCACGGCACGCTGCGGCACGTCGCTCGCGGCGCTCGAAGCCTTGCTCGCCGAACAGGGGCAGTGCCTCGGTTTCGAGCCACCGCACTTTGCCCCCGGCGCCACGGTGGGTGGCATGGTGGCGAGCGGACTGGCCGGGCCGTCGCGCGCCGCCATGGGCGCGCTGCGCGATCACCTGCTCGGCGCGACCCTGCTCAACGGCCGCAACGAGGTGTTGAGCTTCGGCGGTCAGGTGATGAAAAACGTTGCCGGCTACGACGTGTCGCGACTGCTCGCAGGCAGCCTGGGCATTCTGGGCGTCATTCTCGAGGTCTCGCTCAAGGTGGTTCCCGTCGCACCGGCGAGCCAGACTTTGCGTTTCGAGATGAGTCAGAAGGACGCCTTGGCGCAGCTCAATGCATGGGGTGGCAAGGCGCTGCCGATCCACGCCAGCGCCTGGTGGGACGGCACGCTCGTACTGCGCCTGAGCGGCGCACATGCAGCCGTTGACGCCGCAGCGTCCGCGCTCGGCGGCGAGCCGATCGAAGCGCCACTTGCCCAGTTGTTCTGGAGCGGCTTGCGCAACCACAGTGACGCGTTTTTCGTCCGGGCACGCGCCGATGTCGATAAGGCGGGCGCGCTGTGGCGCGTGTCGGTGCCGCAGACCGCGCCTGCATTGATCGCCAGCGGCGAGCAGCTGATCGAATGGGGCGGCGCCCAACGCTGGCTGAACACCGACATGCCCGCAGGCCGGGTGCGCGACCTGGCCACCCAAGCCGGCGGCCACGCCACCTTGTTCCGCGCGGCGACCAAGGAGCCCGGAGCGTTTGCGCCCCTGCGTGCGCCGCTGGACCGGATTCACCGCGAACTCAAGAAGTCTTTCGACCCCTCGGGGATTTTCAACCCCGGCCGGCTCTACCCCGGCCTGTGAGAGGCCGAGCGCGAGCCTGCCGATGCAAACCCGACTCAGCCCCGAATTTCAAGGCACTGCCGACGGCATCGAAGCCGAAGCGATTCTGCGCAAGTGCGTGCATTGCGGTTTTTGCACTGCGACGTGCCCCACCTACCAGCTGCTGGGCGACGAACTCGATGGCCCGCGCGGGCGCATTTACCTGATCAAACAGCTGCTCGAAGGCGCAAGCGTCACGCGCAAGACGCAATCGCATCTGGACCGCTGCCTCACCTGTCGCAATTGCGAAAGCACGTGCCCGTCGGGTGTGGAATACGGCCGCTTGGCCGACATCGGCCGTCACATCGTCGAGCAACGTGTCGAGCGGCCGGCAGCCGAGGCGGCGCTGCGCTGGGTTTTTAAAGAAGGCCTCACTTCGGCGCTGTTCGCCCCTGCCTTCAAACTCGGCCAGATGCTGCGGCCTTTGCTGCCCGCAGTCCTGAAGAACAAGGTACCGCCCCGCCCCGCCCCGGGCGCGCACCGTTGGCCGACGCGCGAGCACCCACGCAAGGTGCTGCTCTTGCTGGGTTGCGTGCAGCCGGCGATGATGCCCAACATCAACAGCGCCACCGCGCGCGTGCTCGACGCGGCAGGCATCCAGACCGTGGTCGCCGACGACGCCGGCTGCTGCGGCGCGATCCGCGGCCACCTGGGCGATCGTGCCGGCGGCCTGGCCGACATGCGGCGCAACGTCGACGCCTGGTGGCCGCAGGTGGCCGCAGGGGCAGTCGAGGCAATCGTCATGAATGCGTCGGGCTGCGGCGTCACCGTCAAGGAATACGGCCACGCCCTGGCGGCCGACCCGGCGTACGCCGAGCGCGCATCGCGCATCGCCGAATTGACGCGAGACTTGAGCGAATTGCTGCCCGACATGACGCCGCGCTTGAAACCGCTGCTCCGTCCGGTCGCTGCGCGCTCCCTGACGCGCTTGACCCTGCACCCACCTTGCAGCTTGCAACACGGCCAGCAACTGCGCGGAACCATCGAAGCGTGTCTGGCGGACCTGGGCTTCGAGATTCGGCTCGCCGCAGCGGAAGCGCACCTGTGCTGCGGCTCGGCGGGCACGTACTCGATTTTGCAGCCGCAGCTGGCGAAGCAACTTCGCGACCGCAAACTCGCTCAGTTGAGCAGCGCCGACTCGCAGGCCATTGTGTCGGCGAACATCGGCTGCATCCAACACCTGCAAAGCGGAACGCCGACTCCGGTCAAGCACTGGATCGAAGTGCTCGACGAGGCCCTGGCTGAAGGCCGGCGCTGACCGCTTCAGCTGGCGCTGACGCCCTCGCCGACGGGCTCGCCACGCATCAGACGCTCCGCGCTTTGGGGTGAATCCGACGGGCTCGCGCCGCGCTTTCCGGCTGCGGCTTGCTTGGGCAGCCACTCGGCGAGGTGGGCCGCGATCCGGCCTGCCGCCCCGCCGTCCCAGAACGTCGGCGCTTCGCGCGGCTCGCGCTGATGGGCCAGGATTTCGGCCAAGACCGTCGGCAACTCAGCAGCCGGCAGCGCCGCGCTGAGTTGCAGCGCTTCGACGCTCTTCACTGGAACGACGATGCCTTTGCCGAGCACGATGCTCGGAACGCCGAGCGTCACGGCGTCGTCGAGAAAGCGCCCGGCGTTGCCCGCGAGCAGGCAACGCGCACTGCGCAAAAGGTCGATGCAGTCCAGGTAAGCGAGTGACTCCACGACGTCGATGCGCGCTTTTTCGAGCCCTGCCAGCTTGCCCGACGACTCCAGTTCGCGCAACGTCAGCGGGCTTGCCGCCCACACGACGGGCACGTCGCGGGCGATCCGCGTCAACATCGAAATCAGCTCGACGCCTTCGTCGCGGTTTCGCGCCGATTCAACCTGCGCCGTGCACAAGGCGTAACCCTGTGGACCGTTCAACGCTTCCACGGCGACTCCGGCACGCGTCAAGATCTCGCGCGGATGAACGACATGCTGCGCCGCGCAATGCAGCACGTTGTCAGCGAGGTTTCCGACGAGCAACACGCGTTCCGTCGGAATCCCCACCCGGTACAGCGTGTAGTAAGTGGCCAGATCGCTGATGTAGGCGCTGTCGGCAATGTGCTCGAGCAGCACCGCGTTCATTTCTTCCCCCGGGCGCGACCACGCACGGCGCCGGCCGGCGTCGTTGCGCAGGACGCGCACGCCGCTCTTGTGCGCGAACAAGGTGCACATGAGCAAAGCGTCGCTTGCACCCATCGCCAGCACGGCCTTGGGGCGATGCGCACGCAGCAAGGCGTCGAAGCGCGTGATCGCCAAGGCGGCGCTCGCCGCGCCGCCGTGCTCGTTGATGTCAAGGTGCACGTCGGCGCTCGTCTGCGGCATCACCCCGGCAAGTTCGTCTCCGATCTGCAGCTGCGCAACGCTTCCGGTGTGCACGATCAGCACCGGCGGAAGTTGCCCCGCTTCGCTGAGAGACCGACCGAGTGCGCGCGCCTTGACGTATTCGTCGGCGCTGTCCACCAGCAGCACGAGAGGCTCCAGCAGCAGCGGGCGAATCGCGGGTGTCGCGGCGATCACCGGACGCGTTTCGAAGGCCGCCTTGACGTCGACTTGAGGGGCCGGGCGATCGGGCTGCGCCGCTCGCGGTGGGGCGGCGGGTTTCACCGATTTCGCGGCACGCTTGGACGGGGGCGGCGGTGCGGGCGCAACTTGTTCCGCGCGCTTTGCGGGGGTAGTGCTTGCGCCCGACGCAGCCACCGCGGGTGGCGCCGCGGCGCGGGCAGCCGCAGGCGCAGGCGCAGCTGCAGGCGCAGGCGCAGGCGCAGCCGTAGCCGTAGCCGCGGGCGCGGGCGTGGGCGTGGGCGTGGGCGTGGGCGTGGGCGTGGGCGTGGGCGTGGGCGTGGGCGTGGGCGTCGGCGTGGGCGTGGGCGTGGGCGTAGCGGGCAGTTTGGCCCAGTCGCTCGCGGCGTCAGCGGCGAACCGGCTGTCGGATTCTTCGTCTTCTTCGGTGACGACCAGCTTGGACTCGGCCGGGGGGATTGCGGGCGGCACGTCAAGCGACTTCGGCGCAGGCGCGGCGGCCTTCGGTGCCGGGGCGTCCACCGCTGCCGGGAGGGCAGCCGGTCGCTCCTCGGGAACGTAGCTTTCCTGCATCGGCCCCTGCTCGTCCGGCTCGCCGATCTCGCTGCGCAGATCGCGCGCAATTTGCTCGACGCTCTGTGCCGTGATCAGATCCCGGCCTTCGAGAAATGCCGCAAGCAGCAGGCGATTGCAAAGACGGTTGATGCGCCGCGGAATCCCCGCGGTCCAGTGGTGCAGGGTGGCGTAGGCCTGCGTTTCGATGCCGGGCTTGTCAGTCCAGCCGACCCGGTGCAGGCGGTGCTGAACGTAGGCCTGCGTCTCCTTGGCATCGAGCGGGCCGAGATGGCACGACGCAGTCACACGCTGGCGCAAGCGCTCCATCGCCTTGGCCTGGATCAACTTGCGCAGATCCGGTTGGCCGACGAGGAAGACCTGGAGCAACGCGTTGGTTCCGGCCTGCAAATTGCTGAGCAGACGCAATTCTTCGATCAAGCCCTGGCCCAGGTTCTGCGCCTCGTCAACGATCAGCAACGCGCGCCTTCCCTGGTTCGCGAGATCCAGGAGGTAGGCTTCCAGGCTCGCGCCGAGTTGCGCGCGTGTCGTGCCGCTGTGGGCGGCACCGAAGGCCAAGAGAATCGCTTGAGGCAGCTCGCCTGACTCCAGCTGCGTGCTGACCATCGTGGCGGCCATGACCCGCTTCGAATCGAGCCCCGCGAGCAGCGTTCGCACCAGCGTCGTCTTGCCCGCGCCGATTTCGCCGGTGACGACGAGAAACCCGTCCCCCTGCTGCGCCGCTGACTGGAGAAACGCCAGTGCATTGCTGTGGCCGCGGCTTCCGAAGAAGAAACCGGGATCCGGCACCAGTTGAAAAGGAGGTCCGCTAAACCCGAAGTGCGATTCGTACATTGCTCAAGGGTGTCGGAGACTGGCCGCCGCGGTCACACCCCGTGAGTAGATCCGGCTTTGCCGGGCTACTCAGTCCCCTCGGGGGGCGGCGGCGTTCGCGCCGCCTGGGGGCGCTCTCAATCCGCGTGATAGCCATAGTGGCGATGATCGGAGTCGGTATTGGAGCGGTTGAGCACGCTGAGCACGATGGGGCAGTGTTCGAGCGCGGTGTAGGCCTGTGCCAGGTCCAGGGTCTGGGTGTGGTCGGCGCCCACCACCATGAGGATCTGGCCCATGCGCGCGGCCAGCACTCTGGACTCGGTGGTGGACAGCAGCGGGGGCGAATCAAATATCACGATGCGCTCGGGGTAGCGCGTGGCGATCTCGTGCAGCAGCTCGCGCAGCGCATCGCTGGCCAGCAACTCCGTGGAGTGGCTCGTGGGGGCGCCGGCCGGCAGCACCGACAGCTTGGGGATGTTCGTCTTGAGGATCAGCTCGGGGAGTTCCAGCGTCGTGTCCGACAGCAGATCGAGCAGCCCCTTGTGGTGGCCCTGCACGCCCAGGCGCGTCATCACCGAGGGGCGCAGCACATCGGCGTCCACCAGCAGCACCGAGGCGTCGACCTCCGAGGCGATGGACAGCGCCAGATTCAGCGCGCAGAAGGTCTTGCCCTCCCCGGCCAGGGCGCTGGTGACCATGATCAGGTTGGCGTGGCTGGCGGCTGTATCCGGCGCCGCGCTTTGTGTTCCGCTTTGCGCTTCGGCCTGGGCGCGCGCGTTCTTCAGCAGCGGCTGCTTGATCCCCCGAAACTCATCCACCAGCACCGAGCGCGCCGCCCCGGGCACCAAATAACCCTGCTCGGCCAGGCTCATCAGGTCCAGCTCCACGCTCTTGGACTGGCGCAGGCCCACACGCACCAGGGCGTGGGCTGCCACGCTGCCTGCCGCGCGCCCGCGCGCGCTGGAGGGCGCACCGGCACCGAAGTCACTGGACGGCGGGTCTTCGTCCAGGTCCAGCGAGTAGCCCTGCTCGTGCAGCGGTACGCTGTTGCGCCCGGGCGCGGCGGTGGGTGTGGTGGAGGCGGGGGCCGCAGGGGTGCGTGCAGAGGGGGGCGCAGGCTCCCAGGCCACCTCCACGCCGGCGCGCTTGAGTTCTTCCAGGCGCCGCGTGGCTTGTTCGATGATGCTCATGTCTGGACTCTTCAGTTCCCGTGGGGCCGTGCGGCTAGATCTTGACCTGCGAGGCCACCCAGACAACCCAGCCGAGCTGGGCCAGCATCAGGCTGCCCGCCCCCGCGGCCAGGCCGAAGTTGCCCGCGCGCTGGGCGCGCAGGGCCTGCGGGTTCATGAGCAGCGACACGCTGCCCAGCACCGGGCGGCCCGAGAGTTCGCGCAAGGCCTTGGGCGTGCTCACCACCGGGCGCAGCTTGGCGCGCAGCAGTGCTGCGCCCACCCCTGCGGCCAAGGCCAGCAGCGCGCTCAAGGCTGCCAGGCTCACCCGGTTGGGCTGCACCGCCGAGGGCGCGGTGCGCGGCGGGTCGATGATCCGAAACTCCGCCAGGGGCGAGGACTGGTCGATCTTCACCCCCAGCGAGGCCGACTCGCGGCGGGTGACGAGTTGCTCGTAGTTCTTGCGAATGACCTCGTAGTCGCGGTTGAGCTGGCTGAACTCGGCCTCGATCTGGGGCGTGCGGTTGGCCAGCGCGCGGATCTCGGCGAGCTTGGCTTGCTGGGTGCTCAGGCGCACCCGCAGCGAGGCCACGCTGGCTTCGGCCGCGGTCAGGGACAGGCGCAGCTGCTGGAACACCGGATTCGTCGCGGCCGCGGCCATCGCGGTGGGTCCCTTGGGGCCCTCCAGGGCCAAGGCCTTGGCGCGCGCCTCGGCACGCGCCTCCAGGTCCTGGCGCTTTTGCACCTCTAACTGGGCGATGACGCGCCGCGTGCTGACCACGTCGGGGTGCTCGTCGGTGTAGCGGCGCAGCAACTCGTCGAGCTGCTTGCGCGCGGCGTCCAGGCGCGGCTCAAACTCCGACACGAGCGGCGCCGGGGCCGCAGGCGCACCCGGGCTGGCCGGTGCGGTGACGGGCAACTGCGGCGACTCGCTGGCGAGCTCGCGCTTGATCGCGTCGCGCGATTGCTCGGCTGCGTTGAACTCCAGGCGCAGTTTGTCCACCTCTTCGGCCAGGCTGGACATGCGCGAGAAGTAGCCCTGCGCGGCCACGCCCGTGACGCCAAAGTTCTTCAGCTTGAAGTCCTTGAGCCGCTCCTCCGAGGCCACCAGCTTGGCCTCGTTCTCGCGGATCTCTTCTTCGATGAAGCTGCGCGCGTCCTGGGAATCCTTGCGCTTGCTGTCGCTGCTGGAGGCGACGAACATCTTCACCAGTTGGGCCACCACGCGCTGCGCGCGCTGCGGGTCGGTGTCGCGGTAGCTCAGGGTGTAGCTGTTGGTGCCCGCGCCTCCGGGAGCCATCTTGATGGTTCTCATCAGCGACTCGACCTCGGCCTCGCGCCGCCGGGGATCGGGGTCGTTCTGCGAGGCGGCGTTGTTCCAGCCCACTTCGGGCGAGGCGCGCAGGGCTTCGACGTTGGGCCGGCTGATCAGGGTGCGCGCCAGCATGCTCAACTGCTGGTCGATGTTGGGCTGGAACGCCAGCCCGGCCATCAGCGGCTTGAGCACGCTTTGGGTGTCGATGTAGATGCGCGCGCTGGCTTCATAGCGGTCTTTGACGGTGAGCACGGCTGCGCCCAGCACCGCCGACAGACCCCAGGCCACGCTCAGGGCCAGCCAGCGCGAGCGCCACAGCTCGCGCAGCACCGCCTGGGCCTGGCTCAGGCCGGTGCTCGCGGTAGGCTTCATCGCGCTCACCTCAGAACACGCTTTGCGGCACGATCACGATGTCCCCGGGCTTGACCGCCACGTTGGCCGAGATGTCGCCCCGCTTGAGCAGGTCTTTGAGCCTCACGCTGTATTGCTTGCCGCCCTCGCTGCCGCGCACCAGCACCGCCCCGTTGCCGTCAGCAAAGTCGGTGAGCCCTCCCGCAGCAATCATCACGTCCAGAATCGTCATCTGCTGGCGGTAGGGCACCGATTGCGGCTTGGCCGCCTCGCCCACGATGCGGATCTGCTCAGGGTAGATCCCCTGGAACCCCCCCACCACGACGGTGACCACGGGCTCGCGGATGAACTTGGCCAGGGTCTTCTCGATGTCGCGCGCCAGGTCCACCGGGCTCCTGCCCGCGGCCATGAGGTCTTCGACCAGGGGGCTGGAGATGCGCCCGTCCGGGCGCACGCTGATGGTGGCGGACAGGTCGGGGTTGCGCCACACCAAAATGTTCAGCGTGTCCAGCGGGCCGATGCGGTAGCGGTGGTCCACGGTGTCTACCGTGGGCGGGGCGGGCGGGTAGTTGTTGAACGTGCCGCAGCCCACCAACAGAGTGGCTCCCAATGTGGCCAACAAGGCGGCCCGCGTGGCCCGCATGACTTGCGCTGCCTTGCCGGTTTGCTTCATGTGTGTTCCTCGTGTGGCAGACAAGCGGGTCGGTTCGGGCCGTGCCAGGCCACTAACGCTTCTCGCTTCCGCACGGGCTTTGACGGGATTGAGCGTTGCAGGCCTCAGCGCCTAGCGTGTCCCACCCAGACCCCTGCACCGCGTCTGAGCAGACCACCCCGTGTCACTGACCCTCACGAAATAGTACAACGCTCACCGTCTCGATCAGGACCAACAGGTCCAGAAACAGTGAATTATTCTTCACATAGTACAGATCAAATTGGTGTTTGCGCCGCGCGTCTTCTAGGCTCGCTCCGTAGCTGTAGCGCACCTGCGCCCACCCCGTCACTCCGGGCTTGACGCTGTGGCGTACGCCGTAAAAGGGAATCTGCTCCTTGAGTTGCGCGACGAAGCTGGGGCGCTCGGGGCGCGGCCCCACCAGGCTCATCTCTCCCTTGAGCACGCTCAGCAGTTGCGGCAACTCGTCGATGCGCGTCTTGCGGATGAACGCACCCACGCGCGTCACGCGCGAATCGTTCTTCGCTGCCCAGCGCGCCACGCCGTCGCGCTCGGCGTCACTCCTCATGCTGCGAAACTTCAAGCACCAAAACAACTTGCCGCCCTTGCCCACGCGCTCCTGGCGATAGATGATGGGGCCCGGACTGTCCAGCTTGATGGCGAGCACGGTGAGCAGCATCACGGGACTCGTGATCACGAGCAGCGTGCCCGAGCACAAGGTGTCAAACGCGCGCTTGGCAATGCGCCGTGCGCGCCCCTGCACAAAACCTTCGCCGTAAACGAGCCAACTCGACTTCAGGCTGTCGATGGGCACTTCGGACTTGGTGCGTTCCCAGTACCCGGCCAGGTCCATCACGGGGATGCCGCGGATGCGGCACGCCAGCAACTCGTCCATGGGCACGCCTCCGCCGCGCTGCTCGCGCTCGGCGACGATGATCTGGTCGATGCGATGTCGCGCCACCAGCTCGGGGATGCTCGCTTCGCGCGAGAACACCGGCGGGCTGGCCGCGCCGGCGTGCGCCGGAACTTCGTCACCGCTGGGGTAAAAGCCGATGACGTTGTTGGATGCACGCGTCAAAGCCGCCAAGTCGCTGGCGACTGCGTAGGCCTCGGGGCCTGTGCCCACGATGAGCACGCGCGAGCGCGCCCGGACGTGGCGCAGCCAGTACAGCGCCGCGCGCACGAACACCAGGCCGATGAGCGCGTAGACGATGGCCGAGCCCAGCAACAGTTTCAGATACTCGGTGGGCACGACCAGGCCCAGCACCAGGTAGGTCAGGTAGGCTCCCACGCCCATTGCCACGACGGTGCGCCACCACAGCGTGGGCACGCCAATGGGCGTGGGCCGATACAGCCCGGCAAATGAATACATCAGCGAGACCACCAGCGCAAATTGCGCGGCAAACAAGACCATCTGGTGCAGTGCGAAGGGCTGAAAACCTTCCGGCACGGTGTGGGTAGACACCATTTCGCCCAGCCCGGAGGGCGTCAGGCCCACTTCCCCGACGCCGGCCTGTGTCACCCCGGCCAGCAGCACGGCGCCAAACAACAGCAGCATGTCGGCCACCATCCCCATGAACGAACCCACCGACACGTGATGGCGAAAGACACTGAACATGCAAATCCCTTCCTGATGGTCGGCGCGGATGCCGCGAGCGTGCGTTCGTTGGCGCCGAGCGGTGGCTCAGCACTTCGCCGCACCGACGCCACTGCGCTGTGCCCAAATTATCGGAATCGCCAGCCCGCGCAGCACCCCCCATCCACGGGTGCGAGGCATCTGTTTGCGTGCGGGATTGGGCAAAGGAATCCGAACCCTGCTCAGAGCCGGACGCCGTGGCGCCTTTGGCATCGGCACGCGGCGCGTCGCCTGACGGCAATCGGTCCCTGCCATACTGCCCATGTCGCACGCCGCGCGCCTCAGCCATGACCCTCACCGAACTTCGCTACATCGTTGCGGTCGCCCGAGAGAAACACTTCGGGCGCGCTGCCGAAGCGTGTTTTGTTTCACAACCCACGCTGAGCGTTTCGATCAAAAAGCTCGAAGAAGAGCTCGACGTGCGGATCTTCGAGCGCGGCACCAGCGAAGTCAGCGTGACGCCGCTCGGCGAAGAAATCGTGCGTCAGGCGCAGGCCGTGATCGAGCAGGCGCAGCAGATCAAGGAAATCGCGAAACGCGGCAAAGACCCGCTTGCCGGTGCGTTGCGGCTGGGGGTGATCTACACGATCGGGCCTTACCTGCTTCCCGATCTGGTCAAGCAGGCGATCGCACGGGTGCCGCAGATGCCCTTGCTATTGCAGGAAAACTTCACGGTCAAACTGTTGGAGATGTTGCGCACCGGCGAGCTCGATTGCGCCATCATGGCCGAGCCCTTCCCCGACGCCGGCCTGGCCAGCGCGCCGCTCTACGACGAACCCTTTGTCGTGGCGCTGCCGCACCACCATCCCTTGCTCGAGCGGGCGAGCATCAGCGCCGAAGAACTCAAGCACGAAACCATGCTGCTGCTGGGCACGGGTCATTGTTTCCGCGACCATGTGCTCGAGGTCTGCCCCGAGTACGCGCACTTTTCGAGCGACGCAGGGGGCATTCGCAAGAGCTTCGAAGGCTCGTCGCTGGAAACGATCAAGTACATGGTGGCTTCAGGGGTGGGGGTCACGGTCGTACCGCAGCTGAGCGTGGCGAAGGACGTGAATTCCCAGGTCGCCTACCTGCCCTTCGCCGAACCGGTGCCGACGCGCCGCGTTGTTCTCGCCTGGCGCAGAACGTTCACGCGCTACGAGGCGATCGCCGCGCTGCGCAACGCGATCTATGCGTGTCCGTTGCAGGGGGTGTTGCGCCTGACCGCGTGAGTCGATGGGGCTTGACGCGTGTTGCGCGCTAGCGCGCGTCGTTCGAGTCAGAGGGTCAGGTGTTGACCCGGCGCTCGATGCGAAACCCGCCTCACGAAGAACGCTTGTGCGCAAGCAGAACCGCCGCAATCGCCCCGCGCCGCGCTGCGTGAATTGCCGCACCGACCTCCGGCCCGCGCAGGCCGATATGTGCGGCGTGTGCGGCGATACCGGCGGTGTCGACGTCGAGTGTGGCGTGCAAGATGTGCCGCAGGTGCTCGCCCTGCGCAAACGGCAGGCTCGCAGTCGCGCTGCTGCCGCGTGCAACGCATTCGCACACGCGCAGCATCGCGTCGCAGCGCGCAGGTCGCCGCAACGCGTCGCAGCGTTCGAGCAGGCCGAGCAATCCGGCAGCGTCCATCGTCTCGCAGCGATCCACTGCGGAGTGCTCGCGCCAGGTCAGCTCGGCGAGCTCGCGGCAATCGAGCGGCACGCCCAACCGCCGACACATGGCGCGCAACGCCGCCTCGTCCGGCCCGACCGCCTGACCCAGGCAGGCGAAGCGTTGCGACAAGTCGCAGCCGAGCTGCGCCGAGCTGTCCAGGGTGCGCAGCAAGGCATCGGCCGGATTGCGCGGCCCGGCCTGCCAAAGCCGCTCGACTTCCGGAAGCAGCCGTGCCAACGCGCCGCAGTCGCGCAACACCACGAGCATGCGCGAAGGATGCGCCTCCATCAAACCGCGCGCGAGTTCCTGCCAGACACGCTCGGACACGAGTGCATCCACTTCGCCACCCTCGGTCATCTGGCGCGCCAACGCCTGCGTTTGCGGCGCCACCGTGAAGTCGGCGAAGCGTGCGGCAAACCGCGCCAGGCGCAGAATTCGCACCGGGTCCTCGGCGAACGCCGACGACACGTGGCGCAATACGCGCGCCGCGAGGTCGGCGTGGCCGCCATACGGGTCGATCAACGCGCCTTGCGTATCCAGCGCCATCGCATTGATCGTCAGATCGCGCCGGGCGAGGTCTTGCTCCAGCGTGACGCTCGGATCGGCGTGAAACGTGAACCCGTGGTAGCCGGGTGCCGTCTTGCGCTCGGTGCGCGCCAACGCGTACTCTTCGTGGGTTTGCGGGTGCAGGAACACCGGGAAATCGCGCCCCACGGGCTTGAAGCCTGCGGCCAGCAGGGCCTCGGGCGTCGCGCCGACGACGACCCAGTCCTTGTCGACGCTGACGCGGCCGAGCAAGCCGTCGCGCACGGCGCCCCCCACGACGTATGCCTTGAACTCGGCCATGACGAGAGCGCGCGCGAACTACGGCCGCGTGCGGTACGGCTCGTCGAAATCCAGAAAGTCGTGTTCGGCCAATGCGTCCTGCTGCCACGCCTGGAACGCGGGCAGGGCGAAGATGCGATTCAGGTAGGCCTGCGCCTGCGCATTCACCGCAAGACCATAGGTACGGATGCGCGTGCACACGGGCGCAAAGTAGGCGTCCGCGATGCCGAACTGCCCGAACAGAAACGGGCCGCCGCTGGCCGCAAGTTGCTGCGACCACATCTGCTCGATTCGCGCCAAGTCCTGCGCCGCCGCGGGGGACTCGCGCAGAAGGCGCGCTCCGACCTCAGGCAATGACGCCTCGAGGTTCATCGGGAAACTGTTGCGCAGCGCGGCAAAACCCGAATGCATTTCGGCGCACAAGCAACGCGCGCGCGCACGCTGCTTCGGCTCCGCGGGCCAGAGCTGCAGCTCGGGGTACTTCTCAGCCAGGTATTCGGCAATCGCGAGCGTGTCCCAGACGGCAAGTTCGCCGTCGAGCAGCAGCGGCACCTTGCCCGTCGGGGCGAATTGCAGAAGCTGGTTCTTGAAGGGCGAACCGGCGTCGAACGACAAGCGCAACTTGATCTCCTCGAAGGGGATGGCGCGCTGGCGCATCAGCAGCCACGGGCGCATCGACCACGACGAGTAGTTCTTGTTGCCGATGTAGAGCTGCATTCACGGTCTCCTGGAGGCGATGAGTTCGATTCAGCTGCGCCGCGCGCGAGCGCGCCACGGGTTCAGCCGCGCCACGCCGAGCGCCGCCCCCATGTATTGCGGGACGATGGCGTCCAGCGCGCTGACGCGAATTCCGAGCCGCTCGAGCCCGGGCAACTGGCCGCTGGCAACGCTCGCGACGCGCAGCGAGTCCAGGTTGTCGCGCGACATGAGCGGCGTGCCCGGCAGGCACTCCATGGCCAGCGCCTGCAGGCGCGCCAGCCCGGCGGGCAAAGCGAGAACCTGCCGTGCGTGCCCGGACCAGCGCCCCGCCATTTGCGCCAATTCGGCGAGCGTGTGCACGCCAGGCCCGGCGCACTCCAGCGTCATGCCTATCGTCTTGGGATCGTCGACGCACTTCGCAATCGCTGCCGCGACGTCTTCCACCCACACCGGCTGGAAGCGCGCCTCGGCACCCGCCAGTGGGAACACCGGCAGCACGGCCTGGAGCGTCGCGAACAGGTTCAAGAAGCGGTCGCCTTCGCCGAAGATGACCGACGGGCGCAGCAAGGTCAAGTCGAGTCGCGCCGCTTTCAGTAGCGCCTCCCCCGCGGCCTTGGAACGCAAATAGCGGCTCGGCGCCGCGTCGCCGACGCCAAGCGCACTCACGTGGACGACACGCCGAACCCCCATTTCCGCGCAAACCTGGGCGAGCTTGCGCGGCAGCTCGACATGCGCGCGCTGAAATTGCGCTTCGTTTCCGTGGAGGATGCCGATCAAGTTGATCACCGCGTCGCGCCCGGCCACCAGGCGGCGCAGTTGCGCCAGGTCGTGAACGTCGGCTTGAATGACCTCGAGTGTGGGCAGCATGACGATCGGCCGAGCGTGCGTTGAGCGACGCGTCGGCACCGTCAGGCGGCCATTCGCCGCGCCGGCGCGTTCGACCCAACGCGCGCAGACGCTGCGCCCGACGAACCCCGTGCCGCCCAAGACCAATACATCAGCCATCGCACCCCTTCAGCGGCAAGGTTTGCCGCACCGCGCTTCAGGCCGCTATTCTGGCGCGTCGGCGCCGGGCCTCCCTCGAGCCATGTCAATTCAGGGCAGGTCGACTTCGGGCGGCGGCGCCTCGGCAAGGCGGGGGCCGATCACGTCGCCCAAGCGCTCTTTCAGCGACGCCGGGCGCTCGTTCAGCATGGCCGCATAGAACGCGCTGTTGCTGAGCACCTTCTTGACGTAGTCGCGGGTCTCGCTGAACGGGATGTTCTCGGCCCAGACCGCCGCTTCGAGCACCGGGCCCTCGCGCCACTTGCGCGAGCGCGACGGCCCGGCGTTGTACGCCGCCGCAGCCATCGCCAGCGAGCCGCCGAAGTCGTCGAGCACATATTTCAGGTAGCGCGTTCCGAGCTTCAGGTTGGTCTGTCGCTCGGCGATCTGGTCGGCGTGGTAGTTGGGCAGACCGATCTTGCGCGCCGTCCAGCGTGCCGTGGCCGGCATGATTTGCATCAAGCCCATCGCGCCGACATTGGACTTGGCGTCGACGATGAAGCGCGACTCCTGGCGAATCAGACCGAACACATACGCCGGGTCCAGGCCGGTGTCGCGCGCGTGCGCCTGGACGTCGGCGCGAAACGGCGTGGGAAAGCGCTGTTCCATGTCGACCTCGACGCGGGTTCGGTCGCTGGTGTTGATGCAGCGGTCCCAGACCTCGCGCTCGCAGGCGAGTTGCGCGGCAGCGAGCAACTCGCGGTCGGCCATGCCGCGCAGCGAAAAATTCCATTCGCGCACACCCTCCTGGCGCAGACCGAGCGCGATCAACTGCAGGGCGCGCGTCAAGCCCGGGCGGCGCAAAGCGGCCACGCGCTCGGCCGCGCTCAACTGCGTCGGGCGCGCCGGCAGGGTCAAAGGCACGCCGAGGTTTTCCGACGCCAGCCCGCCGTAAAAACTCAATTGGCCGGCAATGCCTTGAAGCAGGCCCGCTGCGGCAGCGCGCATCGCGTCACCGTCCGCCGCGTCGCGCGCCAACGCCTGCAAGGCGCGCGCTTTCCAGTAGACCCACGCCGCGTCGCGCTGCTCCGCGGCACTCATCGCGTCGATGGCCTCCAATACCGGCGACCAGCGCGGCACTCCGGCGTCGCCGCGCAGCGCGGCACGCACCTTCCACGCCAAGGTGTCGTCGGTCCAGTCCAGGCTCACGCCGGCCTTGGCGGCGCGTTGTTCGGCGCGCAGGAATAGGTCGGAGGCGTCCGTCTGCAAGCGCAGCGCAGCGTGTTTGGCGACCACCAGCCAGGTCGCCGCCGCCAGGTCGCCGGGCAAGGCGTTGTCCCAGCGCTCGTTCAACTGGCGTGCCGCAGCGTCGGCGTCAGCCGTGACCGTGGCCATGCGCATCAACGCCAGTGCGCCGAGTTCAGCGTCTTGACGCGCCGTCACGCTCGTGCGGCGCGACAGGTAACGCGCCGCGTTGTCGCTCAGCTCCTGCACTTGGCTTGCCGCGGCCACGCTGATCATCACCGCGGCCTGGCGCGCGGCGCGCGGGCGGTTGTGCTCGATCGAGAGCCGCACCTTGCGCCACACGTCGGCAGGCGTGATGCGCTTGGCGTCGTAAAGGGTCGCGGCCAGCATGGCGCAGCCGTCGTCGGTGTCGCGCTGCTCGAACCAGTGGGACAGCGCCTTGTCGCGCACGTCCTTGCCCGAGGCATGTTCGGCGAGCAGCGAGTAGCACGTGACTTCGCGATCGTCGTTCATGCGAAAGCGCGGCATCTCGGCGGCGAAATTGGCCCAATCGCGGCGCCGCCCCAGTTCCAGGAGCCAGTCGTTGCGCAGCCGATCTTCGACATAGGTGCCCGGCCAGCGTGCGTAGAACGCGTTCAGGTCCTCTTGCCGCGCCTCGCCGAGCCGTTCGCTCAGCTCCCAATAATCGACCCACATCGCCAGCGGGTGTTGCTGCGCCGCGGCTGTGCTGCGCGCCGCCTGCAGCTTGGTGCGGTCCTTCTTGCGCAGCGCTTCGCGTGCGTCGATGATCGTGGCGTCGCTCGGCTGCGCCTGCACCAGCGGCGCGCCCAGGCACAGCATCAGCGCCAGCGTCGCGAACCGGGTGCACACTTCACTGAACATCACGCAGCTTTTCAAATTGACCTCATCGATCACCGAACCCGAATCGGCACTGCCGCCATCGCGTCAGGCATTGCGCGCCAGGCTGCTCGCGCAGCGCCGGGCCTTCGCGCAAAGCCCCGCGGGCGCCGTTGCCATCGAAGCACTGACCCAGCACCTGCTTACCGTTGTCACCCACATGGAGCCCGCCTGCCTTGGCCTTTACTGGCCGGTTCGCAGCGAATTTAACGCAATCCCGCTGTTTCATCGGCCCGGCACCCGTAACACGATGCGCTTGGCGCTGCCCTTTGTGCACAAGTCACCCCCTCGGATGGAGTATCGCGCCTGGGACGGCACGCCACCGACGCAGCAAGACGAAGTCGGCATCCCTTGCGCGGCCGGCAAAGCCGTGATGCCCGATGTCGTGCTCGTGCCGTGCCTGGGGTTCACCATGGAGGCCTATCGGTTGGGCTACGGCGGCGGCTACTTCGACCGCTGGCTCGCCGCCAATCCCCACGTCACGACGCTGGGCGTGGCGTGGGAAGTGGGTCGAATCGAACTCCGCCTTTTTGACCCGCAAGCGCACGACGTTCGATTGACGCTCGTCGTCACGGAACGCGGCGCAACGTGAGGCGCAGCGCGCCTTCACCCTTTTCGCGCGCGCCGGCTGGCGGGTTGAGACTTGGAGCGCGCTTTGACTGGTCGCGCCGGCCGGTGCGCCGCCGCACGCAGCGCCGCTTCGAGCGCCAGCCGCGCCCAGGGCTGCATCGCGGCGGGCGAATCGACGGCGTCATCGGGCACCGTGAAATGGCGCGCCCGCACGTGACCAAGTGGCGCAAAGAGCCCCAGGCAATGTTCTACGACGTGATATTGCGCGCCGGCCATGGCCCAGTCTTGCACAATTGCGCAAACGTCTCCCTGAGGGCCAGCGACCTTGTGCGTCGCCGGCGCCCAAGCAACGAATCGGATTGCCGAGACTCGCGTCACCGAGACATTACCCAGGGCTGCGGCTATGGCATCGAATCCCACTGACCCGCAACGCACAGCGCAGCGCCAGAAGCTCATCGCGGCGCGTCTCGCGCTGCCGGACCGGTTGGAACGCGCGGTGGCGCTGCAAAACGCGCTGCGTGTCTGGCTCATCGGCCGGCGCGAAACGAGCATCGGTGCGTATTGGCCAATCAAGGGCGAGTTCGACCCGCTGCCCGCCCTGTACCGCTGGAGCGAAGGCGCACCCGAGGGCGTGATCCGGCGCATCGGCCTGCCGGTGGCCGATCGTGTCTCAGGCTCGCTGCGGTTTCATGTGTGGTACCCCGGCTGCCCGATGGAACTCGACGCCTATGACATCTCCAAGCCCAAGGGCACCGAGGAATTCGCGCCGCAAATGCTCATCGTTCCCTGCCTCGGTTACGGCCCGGGCGGCGTGCGCCTGGGTTATGGCGGTGGTTTCTTCGAGCGCACACTGCTTGCAGTCGAGCCGAGCCCCGTCACGGTCGGCGTGAGCTACACACACGGCTTTCTGCCGATGCTGCGCGCCGGCCCCGCCGAGGTCGAACTCGACGTGATGTTGACCGAGGACGGCGTGATGTGGGAGCGCGCCGCGCAGGGCTCGTGATCAGGCGCGCAGCCGGCGCAGGATTTCGAGCGTCAATGCGCTCTGGTTCATCGTGTAGAAGTGCAGGCCCGGTGCGCCGCCGGCGATGAGCCGCTCGCACAGGCGCGTCACGACGTCCAAGCCGAACGCGCGAATCGACGCCGCGTCGTCGACAAAGCCCTCCATCTTCAGCGTCACCCAGCGCGGGATTTCGATGCCGTCGCGCGCCGCAAACTGGGCGATCTTCGCGAAGTTGTGAAACGGCATCACACCGGGCACGATGGGCACGGTCACGCCGAGCGCTCGCACCTGCTCGACGAAGTGAAAGTACGCGTCGGCGTTGAAGAAGAACTGCGTGATCGCCGAATCTGCACCGCTCTTGACCTTCTCGACGAAGTGGCCCAGATCCCGCGCGGCGTAGCGCTGTTGCGGGTGGTACTCGGGGTAGGCGGCGACTTCGACGTGGAAGTGCCCCCCTTGCGTGTCGGCAATGAAGCGCACCAAATCGGCGGCGTAGCGGAACTCGCCGCCTGCCGCCGTGCCGCTGGGCAAGTCGCCGCGCAGCGCGACGATGCGGCGCAAGCCGTGCTGCCGATAGGTGGCCAACATCTGCGCCACGCTGTCGCGCGTCGCGCCCACGCACGACAGGTGCGGGGCCGCCATATGCCCCGCGGCAACAATCGCGAGCACGGTCTGCAGCGTCTTGTCGCGCGTCGACCCGCCCGCGCCATAGGTGACGCTGAAGAACTCCGGCGTCGCCGCGCCGAGCTGGCTGACGACGTCGACGAGCTTCGCGTCGCCTACCGGTGTATTCGGCGGGAAGAACTCGAAGCTGACGGGAACTGAAGGTCGAATCGTGCTCATGACAGTCGTTCCCGTGAAACCGCAACGCGCTGCGGCGTGGCGCGCACAAAGAATTCCCGGTTGCCGTCGCCACCGGCAATGCCGCTTTCGAACCAGTCCGTCACCGAAAGCTGCAAGCTCGCGCACGCCTCGCGGATGCGCGCCTCCACCTTGGCGAAACTCGCCACATCGCGCACCAAACCGCCCTTGCCGATGTCGGCAGGCTGCAACTCGAATTGCGGCTTGACCAACATCAGCAGCTCCGCTTTGACGAGCTCAGCCAAGGCCGGCAGGACGAGGGTCAGCGAGATGAACGACAGATCGCCGGTGACAAGATCGAAGCGCACGACCGGCAAATCCGTGGCCTGCAAATGGCGGGCGTTGATTCCCTCCAGCGCTGTGACCCGTGGATCGGCACGCAGACTCGGGTGCAGTTGGCCGTGCCCGACGTCGACGCCGACGACGCGCGCCGCGCCCTGGCGCAGCAAGACTTCGGTGAAGCCGCCGCTGCCTTGGCCCACGTCCAGGCAAGTCGCGCCGCGCACATCGAGGGCGCAGCGCTCCAATGCGGCAGCGAGTTTCAGCCCGCCGCGCGACACGTAGCGGACCTCCGCGTCATCGGTGATCTCGACGCGGCAATCCGCAGGCACCTCTTCGCCCGCCTTGGCCGCCACCTGCCAGCCTGCCGTGCCAAGCCAGCGCACGGCGCCGCGGTCCAGCAGGCGCCGCGCCGCCGATCGGCTTGGCGCCAGGCCTTGCTGCACGAGCAACTGGTCGACACGCATGGCTGCCTGGGGCCAAGTTGGCTGGGTTCCCCCGCCGATTCAATAACGATAGCTGTCAGGCTTGTAGGGCCCAAGCTTCGGCACACCGATGTACGCCGCCTGCTCGTCGCTGAGTTCGCTGAGCTGGGCGTTGAGCGTTTTCAGTTGCAGACGCGCGACCTTTTCGTCCAGGTGTTTGGGCAACACGTAGACCTTGCCTTGTTCATAGAAGTCGCTGTGCGTGAACAGCTCGATCTGCGCAATCGTCTGGTTCGCAAACGAGCTGCTCATCACGTAGCTCGGGTGCCCGGTGCCGCAGCCCAGGTTCACGAGGCGTCCTTTGGCGAGCAGGATGATGCGCTTGCCGTCCGGGAAGATCACGTGGTCGACTTGCGGCTTGATCTCTTCCCATTGGCACTTCTTCTCGATCGAGGCGATGTCGATCTCGTTGTCGAAGTGGCCGATGTTGCAGACGATCGCGTTGTGCTTCATCGCCGCCATGTGGGCGAAAGAGATCACGCCCTTGTTGCCCGTCGCGGTGACGAAGATGTCGGCGAGCGGCGCGGCGTAGTCCATCGTCACGACCCGGTACCCCTCCATCGCCGCTTGCAGCGCATTGATCGGGTCGATCTCGGTGACCCAGACCTGGGCGCTGAGCGCGCGCAGCGCCTGCGCCGAGCCCTTGCCCACGTCGCCGTAGCCGGCGATCAGCGCCACCTTGCCGGCGACCATCACGTCGGTTGCGCGCTTGATGCCGTCCACCAAGCTTTCGCGGCAGCCGTAGAGGTTGTCGAACTTGCTCTTCGTCACCGAGTCATTGACGTTGATCGCGCGGAACATGAGCGTGCCCTTCGCGCTCATTTCCTTGAGGCGGTGCACGCCGGTCGTCGTCTCTTCCGTGACGCCGATGATCTGCGCGCTCTTGCGGCTGTACCAGGTCGAGTCGACGGCGAGCTTGGCCTTGATTGCGGCGTACAACTCGCGCTCTTCGTCGCTCGTCGGGTCAGCGATCAGCCGCGCGTCGGATTCGGCGCGTTTGCCGAGATGCATCAGCAGTGTCGCGTCGCCGCCGTCGTCGAGAATCATGTTCGGGCCTTCGCCCTCGGTACTCTTGGCGCCGGGCGCGGCGCCTTTGACACCTTCGCCGAACTCGAAGATGCGGTGCGTGTAATCCCAGTAGTCCTTCAGCGATTCGCCCTTGTAAGCGAACACCGGCGTGCCTTTCACTGCAAGCGCCGCCGCCGCGTGGTCTTGCGTGCTGAAGATGTTGCACGACGCCCAGCGCACCGTCGCGCCGAGCGCTTGCAGCGTCTCGACGAGCACGGCGGTCTGGATCGTCATGTGCAGGCTGCCCGTGACCCGCGCACCTTTGAGGGGTTGTGTCTTCGCGTATTCGGCGCGAATCGCCATCAGCGCGGGCATTTCGCTTTCGGCAATCGCGATTTCCTTGCGGCCCCACTCGGCGAGTTTCAGGTCGGCGACGGCGTGGTCCGGGTTCGCGTGGGTTGAGTTCGATTTCACAACGGCGTTCATAGTGGCTCCTTGGGCGGTAGGACCCGCTGCAAGCTGCTGACGACGGTGCTTGATTGAACACTCACCCTCGGGGCAGCCCGGTGCGGGTGAGCGCGGTTGCATGAAGATTTCCGAGCCTGGCCCCTGCGGGGGTTGCAACGCTCCTCGGAAGGCGCGCATTGTAGCCACCCCGCGGGCGCGCGGCGTGCGAATCCGTGCACACTTGATTCATGGACGCACGCGTTTCCCCTTGGGCCACCTGCCCGCCGCAGCGCTTGCGCGGCGTTGCCGGCATGCTGACCGACATCGATGACACATTGACGCGCGACGGCGCCATCGAGCCGGCGGCCCTGGCCGCACTCGAGCAACTCGCGCAAGCCCGAATCCCGGTGATCGCCATCACCGGCCGGCCGATGGGCTGGAGCGAGCCGTTCGCGCGCGACTGGCCGGTGGCGGCGATCGTCGCGGAGAACGGCGCAGTCGCGCTGTTTCGCGAGGCGGGGGCGCTGCGCATCGAGTACGCCCAGGATGCGGCGACGCGCGAATCCAATTCGCTGCGCCTGCGTGAGGCGACGCACGCCGTGTTGCGGGAAGTTCCGCAAGCGCGCCTGGCGGCAGACAGCGCCGGGCGGATCACCGACATCGCCATCGACCACAGCGAGTTTGCGCACCTGGCGCCGCCCGACATCGAGCGCGTCGTGAGCCTCTTGCGCGCGCGCGGCATGAACGCGACCGTGAGTTCGATTCACATCAACGCCTGGTTCGGCGAGCATCACAAGCTCAGCGGCGCGCGCTGGATCGTGCGGCGTTTGCTCGCGCGCGATCTCGATGCGCAGGCGCAGCGCTGGGTTTACGTCGGCGACTCGACGAACGACCAGCTCATGTTCGGCCACTTCGAATTGAGCGTGGGCGTGGCGAACCTGTTGCGCTTCGAGTCGGAGTTGACCACCTGGCCGGCGTATCTGACTGTGGGCGAGCGTGGCGCCGGTTTTGCCGAAGTGGCCGACGCGTTGTTGGCGGCGTGCCGCGCCCGCACCTGACGTGGCGGGCCGAGCTCAAAGCGCAAGAAAACTGCGCATGCGTTCAAGCTCGGCGTCGAGCGCCGCCCGGTACGCCGCGCTGCGCGGCGCTCGGCCCGCGACGTAACCGGCGTGCACCGCGAGTTCGCCCTCGCGGATCGACACGTTCGCCCAGCCGAGCACCTGGTCGCACCACAGCAGCGGCAGCGCGTAGTAGCCGCGCACGCGCTTTGCCGGGGGCGTGTACGCCTCGAAGCGGTAGGCCCAGCCCCACAGCAGCTCGAAGCGCCTGCGGTCCCAGACGAGGGGATCGAACGGCGCAAGCAAGCGCACCGCGTCATCGACTTCGCCGCAAGGCGCACCGGGGTCGTCGTCCTGCGGCCAGTACCAGGTCACGCCCTCGACGACGGCGTACGGCAGGCGCGCCTTGGCGCGCGCCAATGCAGCCGCGCGCAGGTGCGCCCACTGCGGTGCGCCGCCGCGCAGGTGGTTCACCAGTTCAGCCAGGCTGCGCGCCGGCAGCGGGGCGTACTTGCGAACGATCACGTCGATGAGCGCGTCCAGCGCCGCAGCCGGATCGGGCGCCTCGGGCCGCGCCTCGCGCGCCGCGTACAAGCGCACGCCGCCCTCGCGCCGCGCGATGCGCAGCAGGCCCCGGTAGTGCATGCCGTCCAGCAACTGCGTGCTCGCGTTGCTCGAACCGCCAAACCAGTTGCGCACCTTGCCGTGCGCAAAATGGACGTCCACTTCGCGCGGGTGCACGACGCCGCGCTCGCGCACGAAGTCGAGCACCGCGTGTGCCTGGGTCCAACGCGCCTTGGGCCAGGCCGTCAGCGGTGTGCGCGGGTGCATCAGGTGATGCGTCGCGCGCGGCAGGAAACCGTAGTTGACAAAGAAGTCTTCTTCGATCGCAAGCCGTGGATAGCGGCGCTCCAGGTCGCCGGCCTTGTAGCCGGCGACGCGCTGCCGCAGCGTCAGGTCCTGCGCCCGCGCCGGCGCGCGGATCGGGTCCGCCTGAACGAAGCCGAGCTGGGCGATCGCACGCGCCAGCGTCGTGGGCGCAAACAGGGTGCGCGCGACGGCGTGCCGGCGCAGCTGGTTCAGGGTCGGTCCGCTTGCCATCGGCCAATCATGCCGCAGGTCGCGTCGGGCCAGCGGCACGGCGCGTGGCCTGGCCCCGGCGCGTGCGCGCCCGAGCCTCGGGTTGCGCCTATGCTTCGTGCATGACTGGCCAAGCCATCGATTCGGCGCAACGGTTGCGGCAGCGGCTGGCCGGCTTCGACGTGCTCTCGATTGAAGCCGCCGGGAAGCGCCGCGCGGCAGTCGCCGTCGCCGTGAGCGAGCAAGGGCGGGGCGCCGATGTGCGGGGTCTGGCGCAGCACACCACGTGGTGCAGCGAGCCCGCCCTGCTGCTGACGCGCCGCGCCGCGAACATGCGCAGTCACGCCGGGCAGTGGGCGATGCCCGGTGGCAGGCTCGACGCGGGCGAGACGCCCGAGCAGGCGGCGCTGCGCGAATTGAACGAGGAAATCGGCCTGATGCTCGACGCGTCAGCGATTCTCGGGCGCCTCGACGACTACGAGACACGCTCGGGCTATGTGATCACGCCCGTCGTCGTGTGGGCCGGGCCGGCGCGCGATGTCGTCGCCAACGCCGCCGAGGTCGCGTCGATCCACCGCATCCCGGTGCAGGAATTGCTTCGACCCGACGCGCCCCTGCTCAATCAGGTGCGCGGAGCCGAACACCCGGTGCTGCGCATGCCGATCGGCGACACCTGGATCGGCGCGCCCACCGCAGCGTTTCTCTACCAGTTTCGCGAGTGGTGCCTGCTGGATCGGCCGACGCGCGTCGCGCACTTCGACCAACCGGTCTTTGCGTGGCGGTGACGCGCCCTCACAGGCCGGCCGCGGCACGCAGCACCTGCGCGCGATCGGTTCGCTCCCACGTGAACTCGGGCTCCTCGCGGCCGAAGTGGCCATACGCGGCAGTCTTTTCGTAGATCGGGCGCAGCAGGTCGAGCATCAGGATGATGCCCTTGGGGCGCAGGTCGAAGTGCTCGTTGACGAGCGCGGCAATTTTGTCGTCGCTGATCTTGCCCGTGCCTTCGGTGTAGACCGTGACGTTCATCGGCCGCGCCACGCCGATTGCGTAGGCGACTTGAATCTGGCATTGCCTGGCAATTCCTGCGGCGACGATGTTCTTTGCCACGTAGCGTGCCGCGTACGCGGCTGAACGATCCACCTTGCTCGGGTCCTTGCCGCTGAACGCGCCGCCGCCGTGCGGGCACGCGCCGCCATACGTGTCGACGATGATCTTGCGCCCGGTCAGACCGCAGTCGCCTTGCGGGCCGCCGATGACGAAGCGGCCCGTCGGGTTGATCAGGTACTTCGTGTCTTTGAGCCACGCCTTGGGCAGCACCGGCTTGATGATCTCTTCGATCACGGCTTCGATGAACGCCGGCTTCATCTTCTTGCCGTCGCTCATTTCAGGTGCGTGCTGGCTCGACAAGACGACGGTGTCGATCGAGTGCGGCTTGCCGTCCACATAGCGCATCGTCACCTGGCTCTTCGCGTCGGGGCGCAGGAACGGCAGGCGCCCGTCCTTGCGCAACTGCGCCTGGCGCTCGACGAGGCGGTGTGCGTAGTAGATCGGCGCGGGCATCAACTCCGGCGTTTCGTCACACGCGTAGCCGAACATCAGGCCCTGGTCGCCCGCACCCGTGTTCAGGTGGTCGTCGCTCGCGTGGTCCACGCCCTGCGCGATGTCGTTGCTCTGCTTGTCGTAGCAGACCATCACGGCGCAGCCCTTGTAGTCGATGCCGTATTCGGTGTTGTCGTAGCCGATGCGCTTGATCGTGTCGCGCGCAACCTGGATGTAGTCGACGTGCGCGTTCGTCGTGATTTCGCCGGCCAGCACCACCAGCCCGGTGTTGCACAGCGTCTCGGCGGCGACGCGGGAGCGTGGGTCTTGTTGGAAGATCGCGTCCAGAATCGCGTCCGACACTTGGTCAGCCACCTTGTCGGGGTGACCTTCGGAAACGGACTCGGACGTGAACAGGAAATCGGTGGCCACTCTTAAACTCCTTCAAGTTGCAGGTTGCGTTGCCGGCCTGAACTTGAGGAGGAGCGGCGAACGCTTTAGCGGAATCGAGAAGCAGCGACGTCGACTCGCTGCTCCGGTACACGCGCCCCACGGCGCCTCGTGCGTCGCCCCGCAAGTAGTTCATTAACTCGGCGACGCGCCGAATTATAGGAAGTTGTTCGTCTATGTTTGCACTGGCCCGGTGGCTTTCGCGTCAACCTCTGTGGTTGCTGCACGCCGCCGGCGGGGCGCTGGGGTGGCTGACGTATGCGTTTTCGCTCACGTATCGGCGCCGCTTCATCGGCAATGCGCGTCAGGCGGGAGTCCCCCGCGCTGCGGCACGGCCGGCGATCGCGCACGCGGGTCGCGTGCTGCTCGAAATGCCCTACTTGTGGCTGCGCCCCGCCGGCAAGCCCATCCGGCCCGCGCCGGAACTGCGCGGCGCCGAGCTGGTTGAAGCCGCTCACGCGAAGGGGCGCGGCATCGTCTTTCTCACGCCGCACATGGGTTGCTTTGAAATCACTGCGCAAGCGATTGCCGAGCACTTCGCGCCGCGTCACGGTCCGATCACGGTGCTCTATCGGCCGGCGCGCAAAGCCATGCTGCGCGATCTGATGGACAACACGCGCGCCCGCCCCGGGGTGGCCACGGCGCCGGCGACGCTCGCCGGCGTGCGCCAGTTGATGCGCGCGCTGCGCCGCGGCGAATCGGTCGGCTTGCTGCCCGACCAGGTGCCTCCCGACGGCATGGGCGTGTGGGCACCGTTCTTCGGCAAGCCCGCCTACACGATGACGCTGGCGGCGCGCCTCGTCCAGCAAACCGGCGCCGTGCCGCTGCTCGTCTGGGGCGAGCGGCTGGCGGCTGGCCGCGGCTTCACGGTGCACTTTCTGCCGCTGGAAGAGGCGTTGCCCGCGGACGCGCAAGCACAAGAGCAATCCGCGGCTGTGATGAATCGCGCCATGGAACGGCTGATCCTGCAATGCCCGCAGCAGTACCTGTGGGGTTATCACCGCTACAAACAACCGCGCGAAGCCGACGACGCCGGCATCGAATGACTCTGTCTACGCTGGCCCGCACCGCGGGGGCGCACATCGCCCTGGCCGTCCTGTGGTTGTTGCACTGGCTGCCGCTGGCCTTGCTCGCGCCGCTTGGCCGCGCGCTGGGCGCGCTCCTCTACGCATTGGGCCGATCGCGGCGCCGCACCGCGCTGCGCAATCTGGAGCTGTGTTTTCCGCAGGTCGACGCCGCCGCGCGCGCGCGCATCGCCCGCGAGCACTTTCAGTGGCTCGGGCGCAGCATCTTGGAGCGCGGTGTGCTTTGGCACGCCTCAGCGCAGCGTTTGAAACGCCTGATCCACGTCGAAGGTGACGTGCAACTCGCGCAGCGCAGCGAGCGCGCCGTGATGTGGCTCGTGCCGCATTTCATCGCGCTCGATGTCGCCGGCGCGGCGACGCAACTCTTCCAGTCGAAATGGGTGGCGTCGATCTACCAGCAGCAAAGCGATGCGACGTTCGACGCGGCGATTCGCCGCGGGCGACTGCGCTTCGGCCTGGGTCAAGTGTTTCCGCGCAGCGATTCGGCACGGCCCTTGATGCGCGCGGTTCGCGCAGGCGCCGCCTTCTTCAACTTGCCCGACATGGACTTCGGCGCACGCGACGCCGCCTTCGTACCTTTTTTCGGCGTCCCGGCGGCGACCTTGCTCGCGCCGTCGCGAATGGCACGCGCGCTGAACATGGTCGTGCAACCCGTGGTTGCGCACATGCTGCCCGGCGGCCAGGGCTATCGCGTCTGCTTTCTCGAACCGTGGACCGAATTCCCGAGCGCCGATGCGCTGGCCGACACGGCGCGCATGAACCAGTGGATCGAAGCGCAGGTGCGCGCCGATCCGGCACAGTACCTCTGGGTGCACCGGCGCTTCAAGACGCGCCCGCCGGGCGAGCCGCCTGTGTACTGACGAATGCGCGGCGATAATTGCCGCATGAAACTGCGCTTCACCAAGATGCAAGGCGCGGGCAACGACTTCGTCGTGATCGACGCGACGCAGGCGCGCATCGATTTGAGCGAAGCGCAATACCGGGCCCTCGGCGACAGACGACTCGGCGTCGGAGCGGACCAGATCCTCGTCGTCGAGCGCAGCAGCGCGCCGGGGGTCGACTTTCGCTACCGCATCTTCAACAACAGCGGTGACGAAGTCGAGCACTGCGGCAACGGCGCGCGCTGTTTTGTGCACTTCGTTCGCGACCATGGCTTGACGACCAAGCGCGTGCTGCGCGTCGAAACGGTGAATAACGTGCTCGAACTGCACCTGCAAGACGACGGCCGCGTCACGGTGGACATGAACCGTCCCGTGTTCGACCTGGAGCGCATTCCCTTCGACGCCGCCGGCCTGCTGCCGCGCCGCCTGAACGGCTTCGAGCTGTGGCCTCTCGATGGCTTGGCCGCACCGGTCGACGTCGCCGTGCTGTCGATGGGCAACCCACACGCCGTTCAGCGCGTCGACGACGTCGACAGCGCGCCGGTGGCGGAACTCGGGCCGCGCATCGAAACGCATCCACGGTTTGTGCGCAAGGTCAACGCGGGCTTCATGCAAATCGTCTCGCGCAACCGGATTCGCCTGCGCGTGCACGAACGCGGCGCCGGCGAAACCCTCGCTTGCGGTACCGGCGCTTGCGCCGCGGTGGCCGCCGGAATTCGCCTCGGTTGGCTGGACGCCAAAGTCGACGTGCAAACGCGCGGCGGCGAATTGACGATCGAGTGGCCCGGCGACCCCCGCCCGGTGCTCATGACCGGGCCGGCGCAGTCCGTCTTCGAAGGAGAGATCGAACTATGAAGGTTGCACCGTGATCAACAAGGACAACGGGTTCCAGGGTGGCGTGCGCGGCGTGAGCGAAGCCGACATTGCCAGCTACCTGGCGATCACGCCGGCGTTCTTCGAGCGCCATGCCGAGCTGCTGGGCGCCGTGCAACTTGCCAGCCCGCATGGCGCGCGCGCCGTGTCGCTGCAGGAGCGCCAGATCGAAATGCTGCGCGACAAGTTGAAGGGCATGGAGCAGCGGGTCATGGAAATGATCCGCCACGGCCAAGACAACCTCGGCCTGGCCGACCGGCTGCACCGCTGGACGCGCACGCTGTTGCTCACCGACGAGGCGGGGGACTTGCCTGACGTGCTGCTGCGCGACTTGATGCACCAGTTCATGGTGCCGCAGGCGGCCTTGCGGCTGTGGGGCGTCGCGCCGGCGTTTGCCGACGCCGGATTTGCCCGCGACGTCAGCGCTGACGTGAAAACCTTTGCGAGCAGCCTGTCGGTGCCGTATTGCGGAGTCAACGCCGGGTTCGAGGCGCTGTTGTGGTTGGCTGAGCCGGCCACGGTGTTGTCCACCGCGCTGATTCCCTTGCGCCAGCGCGACACGACCCCTGCCTTCGGCCTGCTCGTGCTTGCTTCGCCCGATCCGACGCGCTACAGCGCCGACATGGGCACCGAGTTTCTGAGCCGCATCGGCGAGCTCGCCGGCTCCGCGCTGTCGCGCTTGTTGCCCGCCCCTTGACGCCGCTGCTTCACGAGCATCTGCGCGCTCACCTCGTGCACCTCGAGGTCGAACGCCGGCTCGCGCCGCGAACCCTGGCGATCTACGCCGACGCCTTTGCAAAATTGCAGGCGTGTGCCGGCGAGGCGGGCGTCGACCTCGGCGACGCGCGCATGCATCACGTGCGGCGCTGGGCAGCGCAGTTGCACGGCCAGGGGCTCGCGCCGCGCAGCATTGCCTTGGTTCTGTCGGCGTGGCGCGGCTTTTATCGCTGGCTGGCTCGCGACGGACGGGTCGCGACGAACCCGGTGCTCGGCGTGCGTGCGCCCAAAGCGGCGCGGCCACTGCCCAAGGCCTTGTCGGTGGACCAGGCGGTGGCACTCGCCGAGCACGCCCCCGAGCCGGGCGGGTCCGGCGACGCTGCGCTGCTCGCGCTGCGCGACCACGCCATCGTCGAATTGCTCTACGGCTGCGGCTTGCGGATTGCCGAGCTGATTGGCTTGGACGTTTCCAGCAGCGCCGCTGCCGCGGGCTGGATCGACGCCCCAGACGCGAGTGCTTTCGTGCTCGGCAAGGGCTCGAAGCGGCGCAGCGTCCCGGTGGGCACGCACGCCCTGCAGGCGCTGCACCGCTGGCTGGAAGTGCGCAGCCGCTGGGCCCACGCCGACGAGGCGGCGCTGTTCGTCAGCCGCCGCGGCACGCGCCTGAGCGCCGGCCAGCTGCGGCTGCGCCTGAAAGGCAACGCACTGGCGGCGCAATTGCCGACGCATGTGCACCCGCACATGCTGCGCCATTCGTTCGCCTCGCACCTGTTGCAAAGCAGCGGCGACTTGCGCGCCGTGCAGGAGTTGCTGGGCCACGCGAACATCGCGACGACGCAGGTCTATACCAAGCTCGACTTCGGTCACCTCAGCAAGATTTACGACGCCGCGCATCCGCGTGCGAAGAAGCGCGCGCCGTGAAAACCGTGCAGGTGCGCGACGGCAAAGAGCGCTCGCTGCAGCGCCGCCATCCGTGGGTCTTCGAGGGCAGTGTCGCCAAGGGCAAGGCCGATTCGGGCGAAACGGTGCGCGTGGTCGGCGCCGACGGCGGATTTCTCGCGTGGGCAGCGTTCAGCCCGCAATCGGCGATCCGTCTGCGGGCCTGGAGCTTTGTCGAGGCGCAGCGCATCGATGCGGCGTTCTTTGCAGAAAGAATCGAACAAGCGCTCGCCTTGCGTTCGCGCCTCGCGGCGGCGAGCAGCGGCGTGCGCTTGATCCACGGCGAGGCCGATGGTTTGCCCGGGTTGATCGTCGACGCCTACGGCGACACCCTGTGCGCGCAGTTTCTCAGCGCCGGCGTGGAGCGCTGGAAACCACAGATTGCCGACGCCTTGCTCGCCGCGACCGGCCACCGCCGGCTCTACGAGCGCAGCGATGCGAGCGTGCGCGCCCTCGAAGGCCTTGCCGAGCAATCCGGCTGGCTGCGCGGCAGCGGCGCGACGCAGGTTCAAATCACAGAACACGGGTGGCGTTTCAATGTCGACATCGCGCACGGGCACAAGACCGGCTTTTACCTGGACCAGCGCGACAACCGCAAACTCTTTGCCGACGTTGTGCAGCGCTTCGGCTACCGGCGCATCCTGAACTGCTTTTGCTACACGGGCGGCTTCAGCATTGCCGCGCTGAGCGCCGGGGCGGCCGAGGTGGCGAGCGTCGATTCGTCAGCCCCGGCACTGGCCCGAGTCGCCGAGCACATCGAGTTGAACCGCCTCGGCGCGGCGCCGCACGAAGCGATCGAAGGCGACGTGAACCAGACGCTGCGGCGCTTTCTCGACACGGGCCGGCGCTTCGACGCAATCGTTCTCGACCCGCCCAAGTTCGCTCCCACCGCAGCGCACGCCGAACGCGCGGCGCGCGCCTACAAAGACATCAACCGCCTGGCGCTGATGTTGCTCGAGCCCGGCGGCGCGCTGTTCACGTTTTCGTGCTCCGGGGGCATCGGGCCCGAGCTGTTTCACAAGATCGTCGCCGGGGCGGCCATCGACGCCGGGGTGGACGGGCTGTTCTACGCGCGTTTGGGCGCGGCGCCAGACCATGCGACGACGCTGCGCTTTCCCGAAGGCGAATACCTCAAGGGACTTGCGCTCATCAAGGCTTGAAGTGTGAGGGCGGCAGACTCGGTCAGTCGACCGTCGGACCGGGCAATTGAATCGCCGGTTCGAATTTCGCACGGTGCACGCTGAAAAAAGCCTTGACGTTGCGCACATTCGCGTCTTGCGTGAAGAGGCGCTGCACCAGCTCGTGATACGCCGCCATGTCGGGCAACTGCACGACGACGATGAAGTCCGGGCCCGGCGACACGCGGTAGCACTGCTGCACGTTCGGCTGCGCCACGACACGCGCCTCGAACGCAGCCAGGTGTTCCGCGCCCTGGCGGTCCAGCGTGACTTCGACGATGGCGCACAGGCCCACGCCCAGCTTGGCCGGCGACAGCAAAGCGATGCGCCGCTCGATCACGCCCGCGTCTTCGAGCCGCTTGACGCGACGCAGGCAGGTCGCCGCTGACGTGTGGACGACCGCGGCCAAGGCCTGATTCGTCAACGACGCGTCGGTTTGCAGTTGTTCGAGGATGCGCAGGTCGGTCGCATCGAGGGAAATTGGGGCGACGGAAATCATCAAAGTGACTCTCTTCGTGAATTAATGAATCGCTTCGTTGAGCTGCGGGCGAAATATTGCATGAAGTAAGATGATTTGCAATCAATCGCCATCATGGCACGCCTACTATCGCTGCATCCGGTTTTTCTTCAAGGAACAAGCAACATGTGTGGAATCGTCGGCGCCGTCAGCACACGAGACATCGTTCCCATCCTGATTGAGGGCCTGCGTCGCCTGGAATATCGAGGGTATGACTCGTGCGGCGTCGCAGTGCATCAAGACGGGCAGTTGCGCCGCGCGCGCAGCACGGCGCGCGTTGCCGAGCTTGACGCGAACGTCGAGACCGACAGGGTGCAAAGCGGCACGGGCATCGCGCACACACGCTGGGCGACGCACGGCGCGCCGGCAGTGCACAACGCGCACCCGCATTTTTCGCACGGGCCGCGCGTGAATGCCGCCGACTGGGCGAAAAGCGGCTCCAAGGCGAAAGCCGGGAAGATTGCGCTGGTGCACAACGGCATCATCGAAAACCACGACGAGTTGCGCGACGACCTGAAGGCCAAGGGCTACCGCTTCAGCAGCCAGACCGACACCGAAGTCATCGCCCACCTCATCGACCACCACTACAGCGGCGACTTGCTCGAGGCGGTGCAGAAGGTCACGCCGATGTTGCGCGGCGCGTACGCGATCGCCGTGTTCTGCCGCGACGAGCCGCACCGCGTGATTGGCGCGCGCGAAGGTTCGCCGCTGGTGCTGGGCGTGGGTTCGCACAAGGGCAAGGCCGAGACCTTCCTCGCCTCCGACGCGATGGCGCTGGCCGGCGTGACGGACCAGATCGTCTACTTGGAGGAGGGCGACATCGTCGACTTGCAGATGGGCAAGTACTGGATCACGCACGCCACGCCAGAGGGCGCGTTCAAGGTCGTGCAGCGCGAAGTGCGCACGGTTCAAGCGCATTCGGGTGCCGCCGAGCTGGGCCCGTACCGCCACTACATGCAGAAGGAAATCTTCGAGCAGCCCAAGGCGATCGCCGATACGCTCGACGCAGTGGAGGCTATTTCGCCCGAGCTCTTCGGCGACGGCGCGCACAAGATTTTCAAGGAGGTCGACTCGGTCTTGATTCTCGCCTGCGGCACGAGCTACTACAGCGGCTCGACCGCGAAGTACTGGCTGGAGAGCATCGCGAAGATTCCGACGAGTGTGGAGATCGCCAGCGAATACCGCTACCGCGACAGCGTTCCCAACCCGCGCACCCTGGTCGTCACGATCACCCAAAGCGGCGAAACCGCCGACACGCTGGCGGCCTTGAAGCACGCGCGGTCACTGGGCATGAAACACACGCTGACGGTGTGCAACGTCGCCACCAGTGCGATGGTGCGCGAATGCAAGTTGGCCTACATCACGCGCGCCGGCGCGGAAATCGGCGTCGCCTCGACCAAGGCCTTCACGACGCAGTTGGCTGGCCTGTTCCTGCTGACGCTTGCGCTGGCAAAGACGCGCGGCCACTTGAGCGATGAGGACGAGGCGAAACACCTGAAGGACTTGCGCCACCTGCCGGTCGCCCTGCAGGCGGTGCTGGCCCTGGAGCCGCAAGTCATTGCCTGGTCGGAAGAATTCGCCCGCAAGGAAAACGCGCTCTTCCTCGGGCGCGGCCTGCACTATCCGATCGCGCTGGAAGGTGCGCTCAAGCTCAAGGAAATCAGCTACATCCACGCCGAGGCCTACCCCGCCGGCGAACTCAAACACGGGCCGCTTGCGCTCGTGACCTCGGCCATGCCGGTCGTGACGATTGCGCCGAACGACGCCCTGCTCGAAAAGCTCAAGAGCAATTTGCAAGAGGTGCGCGCACGCGGCGGCGAGCTGTTCGTCTTCGCCGATGGCGACTCGCGCATCGAACCCGGCGTGGGCTTGCACGTGATTCGCATGCCCGAGCACTACGGCGTGCTCTCGCCGATCCTGCACGTCGTGACCTTGCAGTTGCTCGCGTATCACACCGCCTGCGCCCGCGGCACGGATGTGGACAAGCCGCGCAATTTGGCCAAGAGCGTGACGGTCGAATGACCGTCGCGCTCTTGCGGCGCGCAGCGCCGGCGCCGTAGCCCGCCCGCGGCACGGGCACGAACGCCCGCAGGCGCGGCGCACTGCAGCACCCGCCGCAGCGCTGCACGCGGTGCGCGCGTCGCGTGCAGCTGCGACTCAGCGCGCTGCGTGCCGCGTCGGCTTTCCATTCACGATCTTCACCACGTCACCGGCACGCAGGCCCGGATCGCTGGCGCGCTCAAAGCGCTTCGTCGAGCCGTCCTTGAACGTCACCGTCGTGATCCAGACGGTGTGCTTCTTGACGTTCTTTTCGATCTCGTTGCCGGCCAGCCCGCCGCCCACGGCGCCCAGCACCGTCATCGCCGCTTTGCCGTTGCCGTGGCCGAACTGGTTGCCCACGACTCCCCCCGCCACCGCACCGCCCACGGCGCCGACGCCGCTGGCCTGGCCCTTGCGCGTTTCGGTCTGCCCCTTCGAGACGACCGCACAACCCTTGCACAGCGAGGCCAAGGCGACGCCGTGCACGACCTTGGTGGCGGCAAGCGCGGGTGATGCGCCGAACAGGACGACGACGGGAATGAGGAATGCGATTGCGACGCGCAGCATGAACGTTTCTCCAGTGAACTTCGAGACGGCCAGATTGCCACACGCGGCTCGCGCCGGTGGCCGGAAGAGCCGGGCTCATTCGGCCTTCTTTGGCACTTTGCCCGCGCGCGCGATCGTGGCGCTCAGCCTCGGGCGCGTGCCGACGATCCGCTAAGCTGCGACTGATGCGCCCTCGAGACGTGGCCGAACTGTTGTTGCTGAGTCTGCTCTGGGGAGCGGCGTATCTGTTCGTTCGCGCCGCCGTGCCGGCTTTTGGTCCGGCGCCGCTGGTCGCGCTGCGGCTGGGCCTGGCGGCGCTGCTGCTCGCGCCGGTGATGCTCGCGCGCGGCGGCTGGCCGGTCTTGCGCGCGCACCCGAAACAGCTGTTGACGCTGGGCGTGCCGCTCACCGCCGTGCCGTTCATGCTGCTTGCCTTCGCCTCGCTGCACATCACGGCCGGCCTGGTGGCGGTGCTCAACGCGACGGCGCCTCTCTTTGCCGGCTTGATCGCGCATTACCTGCTCAAAGAACGCCTCGGCGTCTGGCGTGCGTGCGGTCTCGTCGTGGGCTTCGCGGGGGTGGGCGTGTTGATGTGGGGCAGCGTCTCGTTCAAGTCCAGCGACGGCGTCGTCGCCGTGCTCGCGGTGCTGGGCACGTCGATGGTCTGGAGCTTCGGTGCGAACTACACGCGCAAGCACCTGGCGGGCGCGGATTCGCTCGTCATCACGGTGGGCAGCCTGCTCGCGGCGAGCCTCTTCCTGGCGCCGCTCGCGTGGGCGACGTGGCCCAGCGTGAACCCGAGTGCACGCGCCTGGGCTGAAGTGGCTTTCCTCGGCGTGGCGAGTTCCGGCCTGGGGTTCCTGATCTACTTCAGGCTGCTGCGGCGCATCGGGCCGGTGCGCGCGATGTCGGTGACCTTCCTGAACCCGGTGGTGGCCATGATCTCGGGCTCGCTTTACCTCGGCGAAGACATCACGCTGCAAATGCTCGCCGGCGGCGGCGTGGTGCTGCTCGGCACGGCGCTGAGCCTGGGCCTGATCGGGCCCAAGCCTGAGCCGGCGCCGCCGATCGCCGGCGTGTAGACGCGGTGCCAAACCGCCGCGAGGGCGCGTCGCTCAGGCGCTGCGCTGGCCCGGCCGCGACGAGCTGGGCGCGGGGCCGCGGCGCTCGAGGTGGCGAAATGTGATGCGGCCCTTGCTCAAGTCGTAGGGCGACAGCTCCAACGAAACGTTGTCGCCGGCGAGGATGCGGATGTGGTGCTTGCGCATCTTGCCCGAGGTGTAGGCAATCAATTGGTGGCCGTTGTCCAGCGTCACGCGAAAGCGCGAGTCGGGCAGTACTTCGTTGACGACACCGCTCATTTCGATCAATTCTTCTTTGGCCATGGCCGAAGCTCCTTCGAGAGAGAGCCGCGAACAGGCATTGCCGCGGCAGCGGTGTGGGCCGCGGAAAAACGGACGCGCGCTGGATGCGCGAATGAGCGTGTGCCTGGCTCGGGACAGCGTTCACTGGCGCTGTCGCTGGCGGGTCGCCAGAACTCGAGTGCACGCCGCTGAACTGCGGCCTGGCGGACCCTGGTGCGGAAAACTCGAGACATTTGCGGCGCGTTGGCGCAGCTCATGGGCGAGCCGCGCGCCGCAAACGAAGGCTGCACTGTACCACCGGGGGCTGCGGAGCGTCGGAGTTCCCCGGGGTGCACCTACTGTTGACGTGGGTCGAGCGCGTCGCGCAGGCCGTCGCCGAGCAAATTGAACGACATCACGAGGAAGAAGATCGCCAGGCCGGGCCAGACGGCCATCCAGGGCGCGTTTTCCACGAAATTCTTCGCCACGTTGAGCATGCTGCCCCAGCTCGGCGCAGGCGGTTGCTGGCCCAGGCCGAGGAACGACAGGCTCGCCTCGGCGATCACGGCGCCGGCAATCGCGAGCGTGGCCTGCACGATGAGCGGCGCCGTGACGTTGGGCGCGATGTGGCGCAGCGCGACGCGCCACGGCGGATTGCCGATGGCACGTGCGGCTTCGATGTAGTCCTCGACTTTCACGTTGAGGACTTGCGCGCGCGTCAGGCGCACGAAAATCGGCGTCGCCGAAATGCCGATCGCGATCATCGCGTTGCTCAAGCTGGGCCCGAGGAACGCGGCGAGCGCAATCGCCAGAATCAGGAACGGGCAGGCAAGAAACGCATCGGTGATGCGCGAGATGAGCGCGTCGAGCCAGCCGCCCACGACGCCGGCGAGCAGCCCGATCGGCACGCCCAGTGCCAGCGAAATCGACACCGACACGACGCCGGCGAGCAGCGACGCACGCGTGCCGAAGATGACGCGCGACAGCACGTCGCGGCCGATCTCGTCGGTGCCGAACCAATGCGCGAGCGACGGCGCCTTGCGCAGTGCGCCCCAGTCGGTAGCGATCGGATCGTGGCTCGCGATCCAGGGCGCAAACAGCGCGAGCCCGACGAAGCCGAGCACGACGAACAATCCCAGCATTGCGGCAGGGCGCCGCCGCAGGCGGCGCCAGGCGCGCTGCCCCGGGCTGGCGGGTGGCGCAACCGGCGGGCCGTCCCGCCCGGGCGGTGATTTCGCGGCAAGTGCAGACATCGCGGCGTTCAACTGCGCAAGCGTGGGTTGGCGACGAAGTAGGCCAAGTCGGCGAGCAAGTTCAGGACGATGTAAGTCGTCGCAGTCACGAGCACGACGCCTTGCACGACCGCGTAGTCGCGGTTGAACACGGCGTCGACGATCAACTTGCCGAAGCCCGGAATCGAGAACACCTGCTCGGTGAGCACCGCGCCCGAGAGCAAGGTGCCCAGCTCCAGCGCGCCCAGCGTGATCACGGGCGTCAAGGCGTTGCGCAGTGCGTGTTTCAACACGACGGCGCGCTCGCGCAAGCCTTTGGCGCGCGCCGTGCGCACGTAGTCGGTGTTCATCACCTGCAGCATTGCGCTGCGCGTATGGCGCATCAGCACCGCGGCGATGGCGTTGCCGAGCACAAACGCCGGCATCGCCATCGACGCCAGGTTCGCGCCCAGGTCTTCGAACGGGCTCACGTAACCCGACGCCGGCAGCCAACCCAGTTCCACCGAGAACAACAGGATCAGCAGAATGCCAAGCCAGAAATTCGGTGTCGACAAACCCCACAGCGCGAAGGCATTCGCTGCCGTGTCCCACCATGTGCCGCGCCACACCGCAGCGACGATTCCGGCCGGGATGCCGACGAGCAACGCTACCGCGAACGCCATCAGCGCGAGTTGCACCGTGACCGGCAATTTCTGCGCGACGAGCTCGCGCACCGGAAGTTGCATTCGCACCGATTCACCGAGATCGCCGCGCAGCACGCCGCCCACCCAGTACGCATAGCGCAGCGGCAGCGCGTCGTCGAGGTGCATCGTCTTGCGCAGGTGCGCGACGACCGCGGGGTCCTGCTCCTCGCCGGCCAGAATCAACGCCGGATCGCCGGGCAGCAATTGCTGCAGCCCGAAGATCAGCATCGAGACGAAGATCAGCGTCGGGATCAGCGTCGCGATGCGTTTGGCGAGGTATTCGAGCATGGGTTGTGGGTCGGGCGGCGTGGGCTGCTGGCGAGACTCATCGGGAGGGTGCTGATGCGACGGGTGGACCCCGTGTCAAGCACGGGGTGACTGGGTACTGCCTCAGTTCAGCTTCAAGCCCGTCACTCGCAACAGGCCATCCGGAACGTTGCGCACGCCGGCAAGTTTGGCGTTGAACGCCCACAGCCAGTTGCGGTGGTAAAGGTAAATGATGGGCCGGTCGGCGAGCACGCGCGCGGCTATTCTGTCGTACGTCGCCTTGCGCTGCGCCGGGTCGCGCTGGGTGCGCGAGTCGTTCAGCAGCGCGTCGATCTCGGGAACGCAATAGCCGGAGTAGTTGAGCGGCTGTTTGCACGCGTCGAAGCTGTACAGGTTGCCGTCCGGGTCGGCGCGGCCGCTCCAGGCGAGCACGTAAGCTTCGAACTCGCCCTTGTCGGCGAGGTTCAGCGAGGTCGCGAATTCGGTCGTCTGGATCTTCACGTCAAAGCCCGCGTCCTTGCTCATCGCCTGCACCACGAGCGCGAGGCGCTGCGCGTCCGAGGTCGTCGCCGTCATCAGCGTGAAGCTCGGGCTCGTCACGCCGGCTTCCTTGAGCAGCGCACGCGCCTTTTCCACGTTGCGCTTCGGGATCGGCACGCCCTTCGCGTAATACGGGTTGTTCGGTGCGACCCACTGGTTGCCGATCGTCGCTTCGTTGTCCATCACGACTTGCGCGAGGCCCGCACGGTCCAGCGACAACTCGAAAGCCTCGCGAACCTTGGCGTCGCGCCCGAGCGGATTTTTCTGCGCCTGTTCGCTCTTGCCCACGTTGATCGTGATGCCCTGGTAGCCGATCTCGGTGATGCTCGCGCTCTTCAGGCGCTTGTCCTTGCGGATCGCCTCCATGTCGGACGCGGCAACACGCTCGGCAAAGTCGAGTTGACCCGATTTCAGATTCGCCAACCGCACCGTCGCGTCGACGATCGGCGTGTAGACCACCTTGTCGAAGTGGATCGCCGCCTTGTTCCAGTATTCCGGAAATCGCTCGAACACCATGCGGTCCTGCGGCACGCGCTCGACAAAACGGAACGGGCCGGAGCACACCGGCTTGGTCGCGAACTGCGCGCCCAGCGCCGTCGCCGCCTTGGGCGAGACCATCATGCCGGCGCGATCGGCGAGCGCGGCGAGCAACGGCGAAAAAGGTGCGGTCAGGTTCAGACGCACCGTCAGCGGGTCGATCACGTCGACACTCGCGACCGGGCGCAGCTCGCCGCTGCGGTTCGAGCCGGGCAGCGTCTTGTGGCGCTCGATGTTGAACTTCACCGCCGCGGCGTCGAACTTCTCGCCGTCGTGAAACGTCACGCCGCTGCGCAGCTTGAGCGTCAACGCCTTGCTGTCGGCCGACCACTCGAAGCCGGTGGCGAGTTGCGGAACGATGGTGAGCTTTTCGTCGACGTCAAAGAGCTTGTCGCAGAGCGCGGCGAAGACGACGCGGCCGACGAAGGTGCGCGCGAGTGTGGGGTCAAGCGCGTCGGGGTCTTCGGCCAGGCCGATGCGCAGCGTCTGCGCGTGTGCGGTCAGGGCGGCGCCGCACAAGGCGAGTGCGGCAAGGGCCGGGCGCAGCGAAGTGAAAGTGGGGGTCATCAAAAAGCTCCTTCAGTTGCAGTCGAACACGAATTCAGGGAAGCGTCGGCAGCGGGACAAAGGCCGCTTGCAGCGCGTGCAGCCTGCGCCGCTGCGCGGCGGCCTCAAGCGTCGTTGCGTCGGCCGGCGCCGCCGCGTGCGGCGCGTGCGGCGCAATCTCGCGCCAGAAATGGCAGGCGACGCCGTGGTTGGCGGCGTGTTCGAGCGGCGGCACCTGCTGCGAGCATAAGGCTTGCGCGTGCGGGCAGCGCGTATGGAAGCGGCAGCCGGGTGTCGCCGCCATGGGGCTGGGCACATCGCCACTGGGCACGCTGCGCGGTGCGCCGCGGCTCGGTTCGGTGCGCGGAATCGCCGCGAGCAAGGCCTGCGAATAAGGATGGCGTGGCGCGGCAAACAGCGCCGCGGTGTCGGCGACTTCGACGATGCGCCCCATGTACATCACGGCGACGCGGTGGGCGATGTGGCGCACCACGGCCAGGTCGTGGGCGATGAACAGGTAGGCGATGCCGAAGCGCTGCTGCAAGTCCTGCAGCAGATTGATCACCTGGGCTTGCACCGAGACGTCGAGCGCCGAGACGGCTTCGTCGCAGACGATCAGGCGCGGCTGCACGGCCAGGGCGCGCGCGATGCCGATGCGCTGCCGTTGGCCACCGGAAAACTCATGCGGATAGCGCTGCGCGTGCGCCGCGTCCAGGCCGACGGTGCGCAGCAGCTCGGCGACCCGCTCGCTGTGGCGCCCCACGTGCAGGCCGTGCAGGATGAGCGGCTCGGCGAGGATTTGCCCGACCGTCATGCGCGGATTCAGCGAGCCGAACGGGTCCTGAAAAATGATCTGCATCGCGCGGCGTTGCGCGCGCAGCGCGGCGGCGTCGAGCGTGCCGAGATCAAGGCCGTCAAACCAGACCTGGCCGGCGCTGGGCTCGATGAGTCGCAACACGAGGCGGCCGAGCGTGGACTTGCCGCAGCCCGACTCGCCGACGATGCCCAGCGTCTGGCCGGGCGCCAGGCTCAAGTCGACGCCGTCGACCGCGCGCACCACGCCGCGCACGCGCCCGAACACGCCGCGGCGCACTTCGAAGTGTTTCGTCAGCCCTTGCGTTCGCAACAGTGGCGCGGTCATGGCACGAGCTCCGGCAACGCCTTCGCGCCGGCCTGCAGCTGCGCGGGATCGAGCGGCGAACGCCAGCATGCGGCCATGTGGCCATTGCCGACGTCGTGCAGTCCCGGCGGCTCGGCGCGGCACTGCGCAAGCGCAAACGGGCAACGCGCGGCAAAACGGCAACCGGGTGGCAAGTGCATCGGGTTGGGCAGCTGGCCGTCGATCGCGGCAAGGCGAGTTCGCTGCTCGTCCACGCGTGGCAAGGCACCGAGCAAGCCTACGGTGTAGGGATGCTGCGGTTCGCTGAAGATCGCGTGCACGCTGCCGCGCTCTACCACCTGGCCCGCGTACATCACGAGCACGTCATCGGCCATTTCGGCGACCACGCCCAGGTCGTGCGTGATGAGCACGATCGCCGTTCCGGTCTCTTTCTGCAACGTGCGCAGCAGGTCGAGGATTTGCGCCTGGATCGTCACGTCCAGCGCAGTCGTCGGCTCGTCGGCGATGAGCAGGCGCGGCTCGCAAGCGAGCGCCATCGCGATCATGGCGCGCTGGCGCATCCCGCCGGAGAGTTTGTGCGGGTACTCGAAGAGGCGTTGTTCGGGCGCTGCCATGCGCACCTGGCGCAATACGTCCAGGGCTCGCGCCTGCGCCTGGGTGCGCGTCATCGGGCGATGCCGCAGCAGCGTCTCGACGATCTGCTCGCCGATCGTGAACGCCGGGTTCAGGCTCGACATCGGCTCCTGAAAAATCATCGCCATCGCGTTGCCGCGCAAGTCTTGCAATTCGCGCTGCGGCAGGCCGATCAGCTCGCGCCCTTCGAAGCGCACCGAGCCGGCGCTCACTTGACCCGCAGGCTTCGGCAGCAGGCCCATGATCGACAGCGCGGTGACACTTTTGCCGCAGCCCGATTCGCCGACGATGGCCAGCAGCTTGCCTGCCTCGACACGAAAGCTCACGCCGTCCACCGCGCTGAGTTGACCAGCGTCGGTGGCGAACGTGGTGTGCAGATCGCGCACCTCGAGGAGCGCGTTCATGGAGAGCCGTTGGCGGCGCGCGCCGCATGGAAACGCTCGATCCGCGCTTCGATCTGCGCACGGTCGGTCAGGCCTACGGGGTCGAGCCGGCCGGGCAGGCAGGCGAGGAAAGGTTGAAAGCGCTCCAGGCTCTTTGCATAGAGGCGGCGCAATTCCTCGATCGGCTCGGCGTGGTCATCGACGCGCAAGTCAAGTGCCAGGTAGTCTTCGTCGGCCTGGATGCGCAGCGCCGCCGACTGTTTGCCGCGTTTGTCGCCGCCCTGCGCCTCGCCGGCGGCCATGGCGGCGATCAGGCGCTGCGCGAGCGGCTGGCCGGCGCAGGCGCGATACGCCGCCGCAGTCGCCTCGAGCACTGCAGCGCCCGCGAGCATGTTGCCGGCGACGCTGAAGCCTTCGCCGGCAAGGTGGCCGCACCAGCCGACGCACTCCGCCCCGGTGTGCGCCGCAGCGTCGCCGCGCGCACCCAAGACGTGCACTTGGCGCTGCGCGCGCCCGGCGTCGGCCGCAGTGAGGCGCTCAACCACGTTTTGCGGCGCCATGCCGTCCGCAAGCCATTGCACGCCTTGCGGCCCGTACAGCGGGTTCATCAGCGCCTGCGTGCAGAGCGCACCCACGCCGCGGCGCGTGTGCACGCACAGCGCGCCGACAGCAAAAAAACGACTCGCGATGGCGACGCCGAAGCGGCCTTCGTCGTCACGCGCCAGGATGGACCAAGTCATTCGATTCGGTGGGAAACAGTGATGTCGCGACGATCGTGCGCGATTCCGGGAGTGCCGATGCTACGGGAATGCCCCGCTACCACCTCGCAAGCGAGTTTCGTGCCGTGGCTCGATAGCTCCGACCATGCCGCGTCACAATGCCCCACCATGGAAGTGCAATTTACCGATCAGATCGAGCAGCTCAAGCTGGGCGAAGGCGCAGTCTTCCACGGCGAAGGCATTCTCGCGATCACGAAAGCGTTGCTGCAATCGGGCGTGGCCTACATTGGCGGCTACCAAGGCGCGCCCGTGTCGCATCTGCTCGACGTGATGGTGCAGGCCAAGCCGTATGTCGACACGCTGGGCGTGCACGTCGAGGCGTGTTCCAACGAAGCGTCCGCCGCGGCGATGCTCGGCGCGTCGATCCACTACCCGCTGCGTGGCGCGGTGACGTGGAAGTCGATCGTCGGCACGAACGTCGCCGCCGACGCCTTGTCGAATCTCGCGTCGCCGGGCGTAGTGGGCGGCGCGCTGATCGTCGTCGGCGAAGACTATGGCGAGGGCGCGAGCGTGATCCAGGAGCGCACCCACGCCTACGCGCTGAAAAGCACGCTCGCGCTGTTCGACCCGCGGCCCGACCTGGCGAACATGGTGCGTCTGGTCGAACATGCGTTTGCCTTGAGCGAAGCGAGCAACATGCCTGCGGTCATGGAGCTGCGCATTCGCGCCTGCCATGTGCGCGGCACGTTCATCGCCAAAGACAACGTCGCGCCGAAGTTTTCCACGCGCGAGCTGATCGCCGAGCCCGCCGCGTTCGACTACATGCGCCTGGCGCACCCGCCCGTCACGTTCCGCCACGAGAAGCTCAAGATCTCGCAGCGCCTGCCTGCGGCGCAGGCGTACATCGCAGCGCACGGCCTGAACGAAAGCTTTGACGGACCGCGCAGCGACGTGGGCGTGATCGTGCAGGGCGGCCTGTACAACGCAACCATCCGGGCGCTGCAGCAGTGCGGCCTGGCCGACGCCTTTGGCGCGAGTGAGCTGCCGCTGCTCGTGCTCAACGTGACCTACCCGCTCGTGCCCCAAGAGGTGAGCGGCTTTGCCGCGGGCAAGCGCGCCGTGCTCGTGTTGGAAGAGGGCACGCCCGAGTACATCGAAAAAGACCTGGCGCAGATGCTGCGTCGGCTCGACGTGCAGACGCCTGTGCACGGCAAGGACCTGCTGCCCGCCGCCGGCGAGTACACGGTGGAGGTGATTGCCCAAGGGTTGATCGGTTTTGCCCAGGCGCATCTGCCCGGCGTGGACCTGAGTGCAGCGCGCGCCTGGCTCGCCGGCAACGCGGCGCGCCGCGCCGACGTCGAGAAGACACTCGGCCCCTTGCCCGCGCGCCCGCCGAGCTTTTGCGTCGGCTGCCCGGAGCGGCCGGTGTTCGCTGCGTTGAAACTCGCGCAGGCGCAGGTCGGCCCGGTTCACGTCGCGGCCGATATCGGCTGCCACGCGCTCGCGACCTTCGAGCCGTTCAGCTCGGGCCACTCCATCCTCGGCTACGGCATGAGCCTGGCAAGCCGCGCCGGCGTCTCGCCGATGTTGCAGCGGCGCACCCTGGCGATCATGGGCGACGGCGGGTTCTGGCACAACGGCCTGCTCACGGGCGTGCAATCGGCGCTCTTCAGCGGCGACGACGCGGTGCTGATGATCATGAAAAACGGCTACACGTCGGCCACCGGAACGCAGGACATCCTGAACACACCCGACGATGAAGCGAAGGCGGATGCGCAACGCAGGGGCGACTTGCACCAAAGCCTCGCGCACAAGAACCAGGTGATCGAGACGACGCTCAGGGGCATGGGCGTGCAGTGGCTGCGCAGCGTGCACACGTATGAGGTCGACGCGATGCGCCGCACCTTGCAAGACGCGTTCACGAGCCCGTTCAACGGCCTGAAAGTCATCATCGCCGAAGGCGAATGCCAGTTGGAGCGGCAACGCCGCATCCGGCCGTGGGTGGCCGCACGCCTGAAGCGCGGCGAACGTGTCGAGCGGGTCAAGTACGGTGTCGACGAAGACGTGTGCACGGGCGACCACGCGTGCATTCGCCTGTCAGGCTGCCCGACCTTGACGCTCAAGGACAACCCCGATCCGCTGCGTCAGGACCCCGTCGCGACCGTGATCGACGGTTGCGTCGGTTGCGGCCTGTGCGGCGAAAACGCGCACGCGGCAACGCTGTGCCCGAGCTTTTACCGCGCCGAAGTCGTGCGCAATGCGTCGTGGTTCGAATTGCTTGTCGCGCGAGTTCGCGAAAGTTTGACTGCGGTGTTGCGGCCGGCTCGGGGTTGAACGGCCGCATGCCCAAGTCCGCGAACCAGCCCATCACCTTGCTCGTCTGCGCCCTGGGCGGCGAAGGCGGCGGCGTGCTCAGCGAGTGGCTTTATGACGCCGCGGTGCGCGCCGGCCACAGCGCGCAGAGCACGTCGATCCCCGGCGTCGCGCAGCGCACCGGGGCGACGACGTATTACGTCGAAGTTCACCCCGAACCCAACGTCAAGCTCGCCGGGCGCCGCCCGGTGTTCAGCCTCAATCCCGTGCCGGGCGGCATCGACTTGCTCGTCTCCTCGGAGCTGCTCGAGACGGTGCGCCAGGTCGGCGCCGGAATGGCCGACGCAACTCGCACCGTGATCGTCAGCTCGACGGCGCGGGCCCTGACCGTCGCCGAAAAGATGCAGATGGGCGACGGCCGGGCGGATGCCGCAGCGCTTCTTGCGACACTGCAACGCCATGCGCGCGGTGTCGAGTTGCTCGACATGGGAGCGATTGCCCACGCAGCGCAAAGCGCGATCAGCGCCGTGCTGTTCGGCGCCATCGCGGCGAGTGGCGCGCTCCCGTTTGCGCGGTCTGCCTTCGAAGAGACGATACGCGCCGGCGGCAAAGGCGTGGAGTCGAGCTTGCGCGGTTTTGCTTTGGCGTTCGACGCAGTGGCGCAGCGCCGTGCGCAGCAGGCACTCGTCGACGCTGCGCTCGCGCCACCCGACTTGCGCGCCATCGCCGTGCCGCGCCTGCGCGACTATCAAGACCCGGCGTATGCCGCGCTTTACGAGCAGCGCATCGAGCGCATCGCGGCGGCCGAGCGCGGCGCTGACCCGCACGGCGCACACGCCGGCCAGATCGGCGCCGAAGTCGTGCGCTGGCTCGCGCTGTGGATGATGTTCGACGACATCGTTCACGTCGCGTCGCTCAAGCTGAGCGCCAGCCGGATCGCGCGCGTGCGCCGCGAAGTGGCAGCGCGCGACGACGAAATCGTCAAGGTCTACGACCACTTCAAACCGGGTATCGCCGAAATCGCCGCGCTGCTTCCCGCAAGCCTGGCGACACGGTTGTCGGCATGGGACCGCAAGCGCATCGCGCGCGGCCTGGACCCCTGGGCGTTGCCGCTGCGTGTGGGCGCGCACACGCTGCTCGGCACGCTCGGATTGAAAATCCTTGCGAGCCTGAAAGGCCAACGCCGGCGCGGCCAGCGCTTCGCAGTCGAGCAAGCCTTGATCGAACGTTGGCTTGGCGCGCTGGAGCGTGGTTCGCGCGAAAACTGGGCGCTCGGCTTTGAGCTCGCCGCATGCGGCCGGCTCATCAAGGGCTACGGCAGCACCAACGAGCGCGGCAAGGAGAACCTGCTGCACATCATCGACCACCTGGCGTTTGCCGCAGCGCTGCCGGTGCGCGCGCGCGCCGACGCGGTGCGCCAGGCACGCGTCGCCGCCTTGGCCGACGACACCGGCCGCACGCTGGACCGCACCCTCGCCGCGCACGGCGCGCCGGTGCGCGCGGTGCGCGAGCAGACGCTGCGATTTTTCAAGCGCCGTCCGGCGGGGTGAGCTTGGCGCGAAGCCGATCGCGCGGGCGCCAGGCCGAGCGCAACGAGCGCCGCCGTCAGCGTCGCGTTTGGCGCTGCAAGGCTGCGCGCACGAGCGGCAAACGGTCGTTGCCGAAATACATGTCGTCGCCATTCACAAAGATCGTCGGCGAGCCGAAGCCGCCGCGGCGCATCACTTCGTCGGTGTTGGCCTTGAGCTGCTCCTTGATCGTGGGGCTGGCAATGGCGGCGAGCAGTGCCGGGGCATCGATGCCGAGGCTCGAACAGATTTTCGCCAACACCGCGTCTTGCGAAATGTCTTCGTCGCGGCCCCAGTACGCGGCGAACACTTCGGATGCGAACGGGACGAGCCGGTGCTGCGCGTCGAGCACGATGCAGGCGCGCATCGCCTTGACGCTGTTCACCGGAAATACGCGCGGCGGAAAGACGATGCGCAGGCCGGCGTCGCGCGCCCAGTCCTGCAAGTCCTTCAGCATGTAGTCGCGCTTGGGCGGGACCGGGCTCTCGCGCATCGCGTAGACGCTCGGATTCACCGCGTTGAAGATGCCGCCCACGAGCACCGGGCGCCAGGCAATCGGCACGCCGTACTCAGCGGCGAGGGGCTGGATGTTGTGGAACGCCAGATACGTCCAGGGGCTCGAGCAATCGAAGAAGAACTCGATCATGGAGGGGGCTCATCGTGGGGCTGCGGCCAAGCCATTGTGCCGGCATGAGGGATAAAGGCGCGAGGCCGGCTAACGAACCACGCGCACCGGCCCTCCTTGATCGTCAAGGCCGCGCTCGGTATCAAGCTCTCCCAGCGCAGTGGCTCGCGCCTCGCCGTCTGGTATCGTCTGCCGGTACCTCATGGAGGGCAGCAGCATGAGCACAACACACGACCTCGTGGCCGCTTTGAAGGCCGAACTCAAAGCCGCAGGAATCACTTATGCCGAACTCGCGGTGCAACTGGGCCTGGCGGAGTCGAGCATCAAGCGCGTCTTCGCGAAAGCCGACATGCCGCTGTCGCGAATCGACGACGTGCTCCGCGTCTTGAAGATGGACTTCGCCGAACTTGCGCGCAAAGTCGCCGACGCACAGCCGCTGCGCCGCGAGTTGACGCCCGAGCAGGAAAAGGCCGTCGTCGGCGACCGCAAGCTGCTGCTCCTGGCGATCTGTTGCCTGAGTCAATGGACGTTCGAGCAAATGACGTCGACCTACACCTTCACCGACGCCGAATGCGTGAAGCTGCTCGTTCAGCTCGACCGCATCGGCATCATCGAACTGCGCCCGCTGAACCGCTACCGCCTCAAAGTCGCGAAAGGCTTTCGCTGGCGCGCGAACGGCCCGGTGATGGAGTACTTTCGCAAACACGTCGTCGCCGACTACTACAGCGGCGGCTTCGACGGCGAAGGCGAGATGCTGATGCTCGTGCACGGCCAGATCGGCAAAGGCCTGGCGGCGACGTTTGCGGAGCGCCTGCAGCGCATCGGCCAGGACTTCGCGCAAGCGCACTTGGCCGACCAGCGCCTGGACGCCGAGCACAAACGCCCGTACACGCTCGTCGTCGCGATGCGCTCCTGGCTATTCGCCGCGTTTCGCGATTTGAAGCGCGCGCCCGGGCGCTGACGATGCGGCCACCGAGTGGTGCGCCTTCGTGCGCCTCATACAAATTTGCACTTGACTGCATAGGAAAGACGGTCTGCTTTCGGCCCGTTGCTGCCGTTCGGCGCGAGCTTCCTGCGAGGGTTGCGACGCCAGGGCGGCGGCGGCGCCCCCGTGCTCCGGCCCACGCTCGCGGGGCACCGTCCAGAGGCTCAAAGCGAAGCCGCCTCAACACGGGATTTGCCCTGCATCGGCTGGCAGACACCGCGAATGGGTCCTGCGCCCGGCGGCACCACCGTCACCCTGCTGCACACGCCGCTGGCCTTCCACGCCTTCGCATGCCACCTGAGTGCCGGGGTAGGTGGCTTGGGGTATGGGCGCAGGCCCCCATTCGCGGTGTCCTCAACCTGGACAAGAGAACACGGTGTTGATGGCGCCACGCTTGCAGGCAGATCACGGTGCCCCGCGAGCGTGGGGCCGGAGAACGTAGCCCGGGCCACCTGCCCTTTCTCGACCTCCGCACGCACGACGGCGCGAACGTCAGCAAAGGGCCGAAAACGAGCGCTCCCAACCCGTCTGTCTTATGCGATCGAAAGCCAATTCATATCAGGCGGCGCGGTGCTCGAGCAGGTGGTGCGCCTGCGGATATTGCCCAAGCGCTTGGGTAAGAAACGGCAGGATCGCCTGCAGCTCAGCGCGCAAGGTGTGCGGCGGGTTGATGACGACGACGCCACTGCCGTTCAGGCCGAAGCCGGGTTCGTTCGACTGTTGCACCGTCAGGCTCGCGTGCAGCCAGCCCTTGGGCGCGAGCGCGATCAGGCGCTTGGGCAACTGCGCCGCCTCGAGTTTGCTGACCTGCGGATACCAGACGATGTAGACGCCTTCGGCGAAGCGCGCTATCGCCTCGCGCAGCGATGCGACCACCCGACCGTAGTCACCGCGGCCCTCGTAACTCGGGTCCATCAAGATCACGCCACGCCGGCTGGTGGGGGGCACTTGGCCTTTCAGGCTGTCGAAGCCGTCCCGGTCGACCACCTCAGCGTCCTTCGCCTGGGCGAGGTAGGCGGCGAGGATTCGATGTTCGGTCGGGTGGATCTCGAACAGACGGTGCTGGTCGCCCGGGCGCAGCAGAAGCCGTGCGATCGCCGGCGAACCGGGGTACTGTTCGATCTTGCCGCCGCCGTTGAATTGCTTGACCAGGTCGACGTAGTCGGCCACGGCGGGGGGCAGGTCGTCGCGTTCGATGAGGCGGGCGATCCCGTGCTCGAACTCGCGCTTCTTGCGCGCATGGTCGCCGAGCAGTGAATAGCCTCCCGCCCCGGCGTGCGTGTCGATGAGCCGATAAGCCTTGGGCTTGGCGTTCATGTAGCGCAGCACCAGTGTGAGCACGATGTGCTTCAGCACATCGGCATGGTTGCCGGCGTGAAAGGCATGGCGATAGGCCAACATGTGCGGGGGTGGAGCGGCGCGGCGGTGCCCAGGGGGCGGCGCACAAATGTAGCCTGCACCGCGGGCGCCCGGAGTCTGGGCAGCGGCCGGCGGCGAAGGCGCCTACCCTGGCATTCGATAGCCGCTGCTCGCGGCAACCACGCCGCGCCCCTTCGCGCCGGTGAGCCAGGCGCTGAACAACTTGGCCGCAGCGTGTTTCGAGCGAAAGCTGCGCATCACGTGGACTGCCACGCGCAACATCGGGTCGCCCTGCAGCAGTACCGCCAGCGGCGGCCCGCCGTGCGCGGCCCAGGCGCCGCGCTCGACCAGTGCATACGCGCCCTGCTGGCGCGCCGCCGCGATCAAGCCCGGCGCAGCGCCGGCGCGTCGGTACCAGGGCGCTGCGGGCGCGATTTTCGCGGCGCGCCACATGGCTTCTTCGAGCGCATGCGTGCCCGAACCGTCCTGGGCGGAAAGAAACTGGATCGCCGGATCCGCCGCTGCTGCCTCGACCAGGCGCTGCAATCCTTGCACGGTGCTGGCGCCTCCGATCAAGCCCGCGGGGTCGCGTGGCTTGGCAGGCTTGGTGGGCCGAGCCGGTTTGGACACTTTGGCCGGGGTAGGCGCTTTGAGCAGTGGCCCGACGATGACAAATTCGCTCATCGCCAGCATGGTCCGCTCATGGGCGAAGCCGAGCGCTTCGAGGCGCGCTTCGGCGAGTGGCGAATTGCACAGTGCCGCGTCGACTTCGCCTTGTTCCAAGGCCTGCAGCACGATCGCCGCCGGCGCGGGCACCAGTTTCACGGCGATGCCGGTGTCGCGCCCAAAACCACGCTGCAGCGCAGCTGCGAGCCCCGATACGTGCAGGGCCCAGTCGACACCCAAGCGCATCGGATCGGCCAGCGAGCGGCGCTGCTGCGCGTGCCCGATCACAGGCCCGGCGCCCAGGGCTGCAAGCAACAACGCGCGGCGATTCAAAGAGGCGGGCATGGCGCGGGCCATCGTATCGATCCCGCGCGGGCCAGGCAATGCAAGGCATCGTCAAGCGCTGCCCAAGCGCCACGCCGACGCATGACTTTGTTCCGCATTTGCCCACGCTGCCCCCCGCGAAGGGGTGAATGGCGCAGAATTACACTCCCTCGAAAATTCAGGTTGACCCGATCAATACTGGAAACCCGATGAATTCACCCGTGATTGAAGGCTTGCGCTCGAACGCCCCCGCTGACGTGCGCCATGCGCAACTGATCGATTGGGTCGGCAAGATGGCAGCGCTGACGCAAGCGCGCGACGTCGTCTGGTGCGACGGCAGCGACGCCGAATACGACCGGCTTTGCGCGCAGCTCGTCGCCGCGGGAACCTTCACGCGCCTGAACCCCGAGTTGCGCCCCAACAGCTATCTGGCGCGCAGCAGCGCCGCCGACGTGGCGCGCGTCGAAGACCGGACCTTCATCTGCAGTGCACGCAAGGAAGACGCCGGCCCCACCAACAACTGGATGGCGCCGGCGCAAATGCGCGAGCTGCTTGAAACCGGCGAGCAGGCGCTCTTCAAAGGCAGCATGCGCGGCCGCACCATGTATGTCGTGCCGTTCAGCATGGGGCCGCTCGGCTCGCCGATCGCGCACATCGGCGTCGAGCTCTCCGACAGCGCCTACGTCGCGGTGAACATGAAGATCATGACGCGCATGGGGCGCGCCGTGCTGGATTTGCTCGGCACCGACGGCCACTTCGTGCCCTGTGTGCATACCGTCGGCGCGCCGCTGACTCCCGGCCAGCGCGACGCGCCCTGGCCGTGCAACGACACGAAGTACATCGTGCACTACCCCGAGACCCAGGAAATCTGGAGCTACGGCAGCGGCTACGGCGGCAATGCCTTGCTCGGGAAAAAGTGCTTTGCGCTGCGCATCGCCAGCACGATGGGGCGTGAGCAGGGGTGGCTCGCCGAACACATGCTGATCCTGGGCGTGACCTCGCCCGAAGGCAAAAAACACCATATCGCCGCGGCCTTCCCGAGCGCCTGCGGCAAGACCAACTTCGCCATGCTGATCCCGCCCGCGGGCCTGCAAGGCTGGAAAGTCACCACGGTGGGCGACGACATCGCCTGGATCAAGCCGGGCAAGAACGGGCGCCTTTATGCCATCAACCCGGAAGCGGGTTACTTTGGTGTTGCGCCGGGGACCAACGAGCACACCAATCCGAACTGCATGGCGAGCTTGAAGCGCGACGTGATTTTCACCAACGTCGCGCTCACCGACGAAGGCGACGTCTGGTGGGAAGGCATGACCGACGCGGCTCCGGCGCACTTGATCGACTGGCAGGGAAAGGACTGGACTCCCGAAACCGCCAAGCGCAGTGGCGCCAAGGCGGCGCACCCGAATTCGCGCTTCACGGTGGCCGCAATCAACAACCCGGCGCTCGACGCGCAGTGGGACGATCCGGCAGGCGTGACGATCGACGCCTTCGTCTTCGGCGGCCGACGCTCGACGACGGTGCCGCTGGTCACCGAAGCGCGCAACTGGCTCGAGGGCGTCTACATGGCCGCGACGATGGGATCGGAGACCACCGCTGCGGCCAGCGGCGCGCAAGGCGTGGTGCGGCGCGACCCGTTCGCGATGCTGCCCTTCATCGGCTACAACATGAGCGACTACTTCCAGCACTGGCTGGACCTCGGCGCGACGCTGCAGTCCCAGGGCGCGACGCTGCCGCAGATCTACTGCGTCAACTGGTTCCGCAAGGGAGCCGACGGCAAATTCGTCTGGCCCGGTTATGGCGAAAACATGCGCGTCTTGCAGTGGATCGTCGAGCGTGTGCAGGGGCGCGCGAGCGGCGAAGACCACCTGATGGGCTTGAGCCCGCGCTACGCCGACCTGAACTGGACGGGGCTCGACTTCAGCCGCGCCCAGTACGACCAGGTGACGCACGTCGACGCCGCGGCGTGGAAGCAGGAAGTGGCGCTGCACGGCGAGCTGTTCTCGCAACTCGCGTATCACCTGCCGGCGTCGCTCGTCGCGACCAAGGCCGCGATCGAAAAGCGCCTCGGCGCTTAAAAGGCTGCCTGCGCCGCGCGACACCTGAAGATCGAAGCGGCCCGTGGCACTCACCATCGACTTGTTGATCCGCAACGTGCGCGTCGTGACGTGTGTCGACGACGCATGCGCCATCTCGCCGCCGGCGTTCGTCACGGTGTCCAAGGGCTTCATCGTCGGCATGGGGCCGATCGGCACGCTCGACCCGAGCATCCGCGTGCATGACGAGCTCGACGGCGAAGGCGCGCTGCTCACCCCGGGCTTGATCGACTGCCACACGCACCTGGTGTACGCGGGCGATCGATCGCAGGAATTCGAGATGCGCCAGCGCGGCGTGAGCTACGAGGAAATCGCGCGCGCCGGCGGCGGCATTCTGTCCACCGTCGACCATACGCGCGAAGCCAATCCGGTGGACTTGCTCAAACAATCGGCACGCCGGGTCGACGCGATGATCGACCACGGCGTGACGACGGTCGAGATCAAGAGCGGCTACGGGCTGTCGATGAAAGCCGAGTTGAAAACGCTGCGCGTCGCGCGCCAGCTCGGCACGGTGCACCCGATCAACGTGCGCACGACGCTGCTCGCGGCGCATGCGGTACCGCCCGAATTTTCCGGGCGCGCCGACGACTACATCAGCCACATCGTCGAGCACATCCTGCCCGAAGCGGCGCGCCTGAACCTGGCCGACGCGGTCGACGTGTTCTGCGAAAACATCGGCTTCACACCGGCGCAGACGCGGCGCATCTTCGAAGCCGCGCGCTTCTTCGATCTGCCCGTGAAGCTGCACGCCGACCAGCTCACGAACCAGGGCGGCGCGGCGCTTGCCGCTGAATTCAAGGCACTCTCTGCGGACCACCTCGAGCACACCGACGAAGCCGGCGTGATGGCGATGGCGCAATCCGGCACGGTGGCGGTGATGTTGCCGGGCGCCTTCTACTTCCTGCGCGACACGCATGTGCCGCCGGTGGCGCTGCTGCGCCGTCACGGCGTGCCGATGGCCATCGCCACCGACTGCAACCCGGGAACCAGCCCGACGACGCACCTGCCGCTGATGATGAACATGGCGTGCGTGTTGTTCCGCATGACGACGAACGAAGCCTTGCTCGGCGTGACGCGCCATGCCGCGCAGGCGCTGGGGCTGGCCGAGACCCGCGGCACGATCCAGGTCGGCAAACACGCCGATTTGTGCCTGTGGGACGTCGACCACACCGCCGAGCTGTCGCACGCCATCGGCGCGAGCCCGCTCCGCGTTCGCCTGCGCCGCGGGATTGCGCACGAGCGCCGTGAAGCGCAGCTGTAGCCGGCGGCCGCGCTGAAGCGGCGGCTGGGGCGATGCGCCTGCAACTCCTGTCCGACCTGCATCTGGAGTCGGAAGAATTCGAACCCGAGCCTGCTGCGGGCGCGGAATTGCTCGTGCTCGGCGGCGACATCGACAGCTCCTGGTCGGGCTTCGAGCGCTTCCGCGGCTGGCCCGTGCCGGTGCTGCTGGTCGCGGGGAATCATGAGTTCGACTCGCGTGAACTGAATCACGCCTGGCCGGCGCTGGCCGAACATTGCGCGCGCCTGGGCATCCGCCTGCTCGAGCGCGAGAGCCTGGTGCTGGACGATGCGCTGGGCCGGCGCATCCGCTTCGTCGCGACGATTCGCTGGGCCGACTTCGACGTCTTCGGCGTCGCGCGGCGCGACAAGGCGATGCGCGCGGCGACATATTTCCAGCGCGTGATGCGCGCCACCCACCACGGCGCGCCTTTCGACGCCGCGGCGGTGCGCGCCGAAGCTCTGGCGTGCCGGGGTTGGTTGCACGCCGAACTGATGCGCACCGTGCCCTGCGATGCGACCGTCGTGCTCACCCACTTCGCGCCGAGTCTGCGCAGCGGCGACCCGCGCTACGGCATGCAGCCCACGACGGCGAGTTTTTGCAATGCCGACGACGACTTGCTGCCGCTCGCCGACCTGTGGCTGCACGGCCACGTGCATTGCCGCCACGACTATGTGCACGCCCACGCGCAGGGCCAGACACGAATCGTGTGCAACTCACGCGGTCTGGCGTCGCGCGGTGAAGCCCTGACGCACGACCCGGCGCTGCTCATCGAAGTCTGAAAAGGGAGCGTGCGTGGGCGTCGCATGCGCCCACGCACGCCGCTATGCCGTCGCGATTCCCGGCCGGCCGTCCTCGATCACGAAGCGCGCTTGCGTCGTCAAGCGCACGTCCGCCTTGGCGGGGAATGGCGTTGCGCGGAACTCGCACGATGCTGTGCCGGGTGTGACGTCGACCAGCGCGTAGCCGCGCTGGTCGCTGCGGCCGTGCACGATGTCGGGGTTGCTCGACCGCATCAGCGCCATCACGGCTTCGGAGACGCCGTGGCTCGTGACCGAGCTGCAGACGAATTCGCCGGCGAGCACCGCCGAGGCGCGCTGGTTGGCGTGGCCGCGCAACTGCGCCGCCATGTGGCGGTGCACGTCGCCGCTCAAACCCACGACGTTGCCGCCGCGTGCCTGCGCGATCGCCTGCATGAACCGCTCGCGAGCGCGCGGATAACCGTCCCAACCGTCGGAGTAGATGCGTCGGCCGAGCGGGGTATCGATGCCGCCCGGGCAGATCTGGCTCGCCTGACCAAGCAACTTCCAGCGTCGGTCGCTGCGCGCCAAGCCTTGCGCGAGCCACTGTTCCTGTTCCAGACCGAACAAGCTGCGCGATTCGTTCGCCAGATCAGTGCATTCGGCGAGCACGCGTCCGCCGCCGCGGCCGGGGTCGTTGCACGCCTGCACGTCGCGGTACTGGCGGCTGTCGAGCGTCCACAGCTCGGCCAGACGCCCCCACGCAAAGCGCTCGTGGATGCGCATCGCCGCGCCGTTCGGTGCGCTGTCGGGCGCCATCGGCATGTGTTCGAAATAGGCTTTGTACGCGGCGCTGCGCCGCGCCAGGAATTCAGCGGCTGGCGTCGCCGACGGACTCCGGTCGCTCGCGTAGTCGTTTTCGACTTCATGGTCGTCCCAGGTCATGAGCCAAGGGTGCGCCGCGTGCGCCGCGCGCAAGTCGGCGTCGAGCTTGTAGGTCGCGTGGCGCGCGCGGTACGCGTCCAGAGTCTTTGGCGGCGGGCCTTCGTGGGCGCGCAGCCGATAGCGCGGGTTGCTCGACTCGTAGATGTAGTCGCCCAGAAAAAGCACGAAGTCGACGTCTTGCTCAGCGATGTCGCGGTGCGCAGCGAACGCGCCTTGTTCGTAATGCTGGCACGACGCCAGCGCAAAACGCAGCCGCGCCACGTCGGCATTTTCGGCGGGCGCCGTGCGCGTGCGGCCGATCGGGCTCACCGCATCACCCACCAAGAAGCGATAGAAATGCGGGGTGTTGCTGGACAGACCGCTCACCTGGACGTGCACGCTGTGCGCATGCTCGGGGCGCGCCGTGAACATGCTGCTGCGCACGCCGCGCGAGAATTTTTCATCGAGCGCGACCTCCCAGCGCACGTCGATCGGCGCATCGGGCAGGCCACCGAGGGGCGCATGCGGTTGCGGCGCCAGGCGCGTCCAGAGCACCACCGAGTCGGGGCGCGGCATGCCGCTCGCCACACCCAGCGTGAAAGGGTCGGCGCCGCGCGGAATTGGAGTCGCGGCGCGTGCCGGTTGCACGCTTGCGCCGAACAGCTGGCCCCAGGCAAGCATCGCGGCGCCGCGGGCGAGTTGGGCAAGCGTCAGGCGGCGATTCATGGCGTCGGGCGAAGGCGCGATTGTGCCCGGCGCTCGGCTCGGAGCTGCGCTTGTACTGTCGCCAGCCCGGCAACCACCGGGCGTTATTGCACGCGAAGCGCTACGGCGCCGCAACGTACTTGTTGCCCGCTGCCCTGAAGCGCGCCACCGCCTTCTTCAAATCGTTGTACTCGTCGCACGGCAGGAAACACAGCTTGTCGAGTGCTGCAAGGCGCTGTTCGGCCTTGGGCAGATCGCCGCGCATCAAATACAACTCGCCGGAATACTCCAGCGCGCCGCGGTGCTTCGGGTTGATGCGAAGCGCTTCGTCGTAAAACTTCTCGGCGCTGGCGAGGTCGGGCGGGCTCGCCTTGCGCAGGCTGTACCCCATCAGGTTGTTCCAGTCGGCGTTGCCCATGTCGTTGAGCCGCTTGAGATCGTCGATCGCGCCGCTCCAGTTCTTCGCAGCGATTTTTTCGCGCGCCGGCGTCAGCGCGTCGCGCGCCGGCTCGGCGCTGGGCGTGTCGGCAGCCGGCGCCACGCCGCACATCGCACTCAGCAAAAGAGCCATCAGCGCCATCCGTCGGGTCGAATTGAACATGCTGGATTTCCCCATGGGCTTGGTGATGAACAGGACTCGAGGCCAGAGGATAGCCCGACGCCGCAAGTCCCTAGAATCGCGCTCCCTTTGCTTGCCACGCGCCCGCATGTTTTGCGCCATCGACTTCGGCACGTCCAACTCGGCGATCGCCGTGCCGAGTGCGGCCGACTCCACCATGGCCCTCGTCGAACTCGAGCCGGGCCAGCGCACCATGCCCACGGCGGTGTTCTATTTCGCCGACCCCGCAGCGGCCGGCGGCGCGGCGCCGCGCTGTTTCGGCCGCGCCGCGATCGCTGCCTATGTCGACGGCGTCGAAGGGCGCCTGATGCGCTCGATGAAAAGCCTGCTCGGCAGCAAGCTTCTCGATCAGACGACGGAGGTCGGCGGCGGGCGCGGCGTCAAATACCGCGACGTCATCGCCGGCTATTTGCACCATCTCAAGGCGTGCGCGCAGCAACGCGTCGGCCGGCCGATCCGCCACGCCATGCTGGGGCGCCCGGTCTACTTCGTCGACGACGATCCGGTGCGCGACGCGCAAGCCCAGGCCGCGCTCGAGGCGGCGGCGCGCCAGGTCGGCTTTGACGAAGTGCACTTCCAGTTCGAACCCATCGCCGCGGCGTTCGACTACGAGCGCAGCGTCAGCACCGAACAAATCGTTCTCGTCGCCGACATCGGCGGCGGCACGTCGGACTTCTCCGTCGTGCGCGTCGGCCCGCAGCGCCGCGAGAGGCTCGACCGAAAAAGCGACATCCTGGCAAACCACGGCGTGCACGCCGCGGGAACGGACTTCGACCGGCGGATTGAGCTTCGCGCGATCCTGCCCGAATTCGGCTTCGGTGCGTTCGGCCCACCGCGCGGCACCGAGCCGGCGCGCGAAGTGCCGAGCGCCGTCTACTTCGACCTGGCGACGTGGCACCTCATCAACACCGTCTACAACCCGCAGCGGATTGCCGAGTTGCGCGGCGCCAAGCGTGACTACGCGAACCCGCGCCACCATGAACGCCTCATGCACGTGCTCACGCAGCGCTTTGGGCACGAGTTGGCGGCCCGGGCGGAGGCGGCGAAGATCGACCTGGCGCAACACGGAACGACGCAGGTCGACCTGGACCTCATCGAGGCGAGACTGAGGGTCGCGTTCAGCGAAAGCGAAATGCTCGTGGCGATCCGCGCCGAAGTCGACAGCATCGTCGCCGCAGCGAAAGCCACCGTCGCGCAGGCCGGGCTGAAGCCAAGCCAGATCGACGCGCTTTATTTCACCGGCGGCTCGACCGGTTTGAACTCGCTCACCGAGGCGATTGCCGCGCCGTTCGGCGCGGCGCGGGTGATGCGCGGCGACCGCTTTGCGAGCGTCGCTTCAGGCCTTGGGCTGTTTGCCCAGCGCTGGTTCGGCCAGGCGGTGTAGCCTGACGAGGCGACGCGGTCTTCGCCGACATCGGAGCGGCGTCACCGCACCGTTCCGATACGCCATGACGCGGTACGGCGCCAGCGGAACGGGGCGCGCGCGCGTCCCGAGCGAGCCTGCGGTCGAGCTTGGCGGTCGGCGAAGGCGCGCTGCAAGCGCCCAGGCACGACACGCTGATCGCCTGGGCCCCGGCCGCCAAGTCTGCGCAAGGTCGCGGCACGATCAAGCGAAAATGGAGTGATGAAAGGATCCACGCCATGACACTCGATCCGGATCGGGCCGCACGCCTGTTGTGGCAGCACTGGAGCGCGGGCACGGCGCTCGATGCACTGCCCGCGGGGCTGCGCCCCACGACGCGCGCCGAAGGCCACGCGATCCAGGCTTGTTTGCCGCAGGCCGCGGGCCAGGGCGTGGTCGGCTGGAAGATCGCCGCGACAAGCAGCGCCGGCCAGGCTCACATCGGCGTCAGCGGTCCGCTCGCCGGGCGCATCTTGGCCAGCGAAGTGAAGCGCGACGGCGCGACCGTCTCGCTGCACGGCAACCGCATGCGCGTCGCCGAGCCGGAGTTCGGGTTTCGCTTCGGCACCGAACTCGCGCCGCGCAACGCGCCCTACACGCGCGCGCAGGTGCTCGCTGCGGTGGCGACGCTGCAGCCCGTGTTCGAGGTGCCGAACTCGCGCTTCGCGGACTTCGCGCGCGCCGGCGAACCCCAGCTGCAAGCCGACAACGCGTGCTCCGGCCGCTTTGTCGTCGGCACGCCGCCCACGCTGGATTGGCGCGCACTCGACCTGCGCAGCTTGCAAGTGCAGGGCCGCGTGCTCGACGCCACCGGTTGCCGGATCGAACGCAGCGGCGACGGCAGCGCCGTGCTCGGCGACCCGCGCGACGCACTGACCTGGCTGGTCAACGAATTGCGCGCGCTGGGCATCGCGCCGCGCGAGGGCGACTTGGTGTCGACCGGCACGTGCATGGTGCCGCTGCAAGTGCAGCCCGGCGACACGGTGCACGCCGACTTCGGCGTGCTGGGGTCGCTGACGGTGCGATTTTCGGAGTAGCCGCCACCCGCGCGCACTGTGGCGATGCAACACGAATCGTTGTGCTGATTCGCCGGACCGGCCGTGCCGGCGGATCACTGCGGCCCGACGGTCCGGGCTATTTCGGCGCCTCAGCGAGCTGCTGAGCGGCGCGCGAATCGAGCTCGTCCGCGAACTCGGCGCGCAGCGCCGCGCCATGCTCGTCCACTGCCGGCGCGGCGCGGTAGCTCTCGCTGTCCCATTCGCTGGCCCAGGGAATCGCCGGCACCTCGACGCTGCGCGCGCCCACCGGCATGCGGCGCGTGCGCAGTTGTGGATGTTCGATCAGGTCGTTCAGCGAATTCACGTTGCCGTAGGCAGTTTGTGCATCGGTGAGCCAATCGATCATCTCGGCGCTCGTGTGCGCGGCGAACACAGCGGCGATCTTCGCGTCGAGCCATTCGCGGTTCGCGACGCGCGCCGCGTTCGTCGCGCAGCGCGGGTCGTCGAGCAGCGCGGGCTCGCGCAACACGCTGCGGCAGAAGTCGGCCCACTCGCGCTCGTTCTGGATCGAGATCACGATGTCGCGCCCGTCGGCGCAGGCAAAGCCGCCGTACGGCGCGATCGTCGGGTGCTTCAGGCCGACACGCTCCGGCGCGCGCCCGCCGTAACGCGCCTGCAGGTAAGGCACGGCCATCAGTTCGGCGGCGGAATCGAACAGGCTCACCTTGAGCGCCGAGCCGCGGCCGGTGCGTGCGCGCGCGAGCAGCGCCTGCTGGATTCCCACCAGGGCGTTCAAGCCGGCGTTGATGTCGCACAGCGACACGCCGATGCGGCCCCACTCGCCGGGCGCGCCGCTCACCGAGACGAGCCCGCTCTCGGCCTGCACCAGCAGGTCGTAGGCTTTCATCTTGTAGAGTCGGCCGCGGTCGCCATAACCGCTGATGTCGCAAGTGATGAGGCGCGGATGCAAGGCGCGCAGTGCGGCGCTGCCCAGCCCCAGGCGCTGCGCGGCCCCGGGTGCCAGGTTCTGGATGAAGACGTCGGCGCGCGCGATGATGCGCTGCAGCAGCTGCAGATCGGCCTCGCGCTTCAGGTCCAGCGCAATCGACTCCTTGCCGCGGTTGATCCAGACAAAATAGCTCGACTCGCCGTGCACCGCGCTGTCGTAGCCGCGCGCGAAGTCACCCTCGGGGCGCTCGACCTTGATGACGCGTGCGCCGGCGTCGGCGAGCCGGCTCGAGCAATACGGCGCTGCCACCGCCTGCTCGAGCGCCACCACCAGCAGCCCGGCGAGCGGCAGCTCGGCGCTGGGGCCGCCTTGCGGCGAGGGTGGGCTGGGGTTCATGCGCGCTCCTCGATCGGTCTGCTGAACTGCGTCACCTCCAGGTGTGGCCGTTGACGCGCAATACGCTCGCTCCTAGGCAAGCACCTTCGCAAACGCCACCGCAGTCGCCTCGACGTTGTTCGAGTTCAGGCCCGCGACGCACATGCGCCCCGAGCGCACCAGGTACACGCCGTGTTTCTCGCGCAGCACGTCGACCTGCTCGGGCGACAAACCGGTGTAGCTGAACATGCCGCGCTGGGTCAGGAAATAGCTGAAGTCGCGCCCCGGCACCTTGGCCGAAAGCACCGCGTGAACGCGCTCGCGCATCGCCAGGATGCGGCTGCGCATCGCCGCGAGTTCGCGCTCCCAGATCGGGCGCAGTTCGGCGTCGGCGAGAACCGTCGCGACGATTTGCCCGCCGTGGATGGGCGGGCTCGAGTAGTTGCGCCGGATCGCGAACTTCAACTGACCCAGCACGTTGGCGGCCTGGGCCGCGCTCGGGCAGACGACGCTCAAAGCGCCGCAGCGCTCGCCGTACACGCTCATGCTCTTGGAAAACGAATTCGCGACGAAGAAGCTCATTCCGGCCGACGCCAGCGCGCGCACCGCATAAGCGTCTTGCACGATGCTGTCGCCAAAGCCCTGGTACGCGAGGTCCAGATAAGGTAGCACCTCGCGCTCGCGCAAGATCGGAATCAGTTGATCCCACTGCGCGGAGGTCAGGTCCACGCCCGTCGGGTTGTGGCAGCACGCGTGCAACAACACGACGCTGCGTGCCGGCACGCGGCGCAGCGCCTGCAACATCGGATCGAACTTCAAGCCACCGGTGGCGGCGTCGTAATACGGATAGGTGTGGACCGCGAGACCGGCGCCTTCGAACATCGAGCGGTGGTTGTCCCAGGTCGGGTCGCTGACCCAGACTTCGCTACCGGCAAAGTGGCTCGCAAGAAAGTCCGCGCCGACTTTCAGGCCGCCGCTGGAGCCCACCGACTGGATGGTCGCGACGCGGCCCTGAGCCACGGCTTCATGGTCGGCACCGAACAACAAGTGCTGGACGGAGGTCCGAAAGTTCGCCGCGCCTTCGATGGGCAGGTAAGACTTGGGGCTGCCTTTGGCGACCACCAGGGCTTCTGCGCGGCGCACTGATTCGAGCACGGGAATGCGCCCGACGTCGTCGAAATAAATACCGATGCTCAGGTTGATCTTGTTCGGGCGCGGGTCCTTCTGAAAGTCTTCGTTGAGACTGAGGATCGGATCGCCGGCAAAGGGGGGGATGTGTTGGAACATGGTCGAGGCGTCGGCGAGGGTCACGCCGCGAGTGCGGCTTCGATGTCGGCGCGCAGCGATTCGGGGGCGTCGCCCGGCGCGTAGCGCTTGATCACGTGCCCGTCGCGGCCGACGAGAAACTTGGTGAAGTTCCACTTGACGGCCTGGCTGCCCAGCAACCCCGGCGCTTCGCTGGTCAGCCATTTCCAAAGCGGGTGCGCTTGCGCACCATTCACGTCGACCTTGGCCATCATCGGAAAGCTCACGCCGTAGTTCATTTCGCAGAACGACGCAATCTCCGAATTGCTGCCCGCGTCTTGCGCGCCGAACTGGTTGCACGGAAAGCCGACGATCACCAGGCCCTGCTCGCCGTAGCGCTGCCACAAGCCCTCGAGCCCGGCAAATTGCGGCGTGAAGCCGCAGGCGCTGGCGGTGTTGACGATGAGCAGCACCTTGCCGCGCTGTGTGGCCAGGTGCGCCGGTTTGCCTTGGATCGACAGCGCTTCGAAGTCGTAAATGCTGCTGGGGGGTGGGCTCATGGCAGTCTCGATATTGAACAGACCCGCCGATGGTAGCGCGCGCGGGGCTCAGGCAGGTGTGGGCGCTTCGAGCGTCGACAGCGCCGCGGCAAGGAGGATCATCGCGCCGCCCACGACAAGCTGCGTCGTCAGCACGCCGCCCCCCAGCAGCAACGCCGAGCCGGAGGCAAAAAGCACCTCGGTGAGCATGATCACGGAAGTGACGTTGGCGCGCAATCGCGCTGCACCGTACTGCAGCGAGAGATTGCCGAGCAGAAACAACACCGCCAGTCCGAGCGCCCAGGGGGCGAGCGGCCAGCCGGGTGCCGCAGGCCAGGGCAGTTGGCCTTGCAGCGCGAGCAGCACACCCAAAACGCCGGAGACGACTGCGCCGCCGGCAAACATCGCGAGCGCGCGTGCCTCTTCCGGTTGGTGCGCTTCGTGACGCAACATCACGTTGTTCAGCGCGAACGAGAAGCCGCCGAGCACGCCCAACCAATCCGCGAGGGCACGTGGCCACGGCCATGCGCTCGCGCCGGCGACACTTTCAGGCCAGAGCACGACGGCGGCACCGGCCAGCGCGAGCGCGGCGCGCGCCGCGGCGCTGCGTGTGAGCGGCTCGCGCAACAGCCATCGCGCGAGCAACACGGCCCACAGCGGCATCAGGTAAAAAAGCAGCACGACGCGCACCACGTCGCCGATCACGACACCCCAGTTGAACGCCGCATTCGTCGCGCCGGCAGCGAGCACGAGCACCCACAGCGTGGGCGTGCGCAGCAATCGCGGCACCGCGGCGGGGCGCAGGCCGACGATGACGAGTACGGCCAGGCCGTAAACGAAAAACGTCGTCCACAGCGGGTGCACGCCGCGCGCCTCGAGCTGGCGAAACGGCCACCAGCTCGTTCCCCAGACCAGCGCGTTGAACGTCAGCGCCAGCGCGGGAAGCAGGGTGGTGAGGCGCGGGGCGACGAGGCGCATGCGGCGATTGTCGGCGGCGTTGGCTGAGGGACAGGCGATGCGACGGCGTTCGCTACCGTTCGACCGCGTTTGTGTCTCCGGCCGGCGCTTTGCGCCTTAACTTTGCTTCGCAATGTTCGCCTCGACGCACGCATTGAACGCGCAGCGTTCAATGCTTGTCACTGCGGGCGATGGCGAGAAGGCGTTCGACTTCGTCGCGGTGGCGCACGCAGTTGCGCGCGTGCCAGCGGCGTGTCAACTCCATGACGCCGGCGACGACCAGGCCGAACACGGCAATCGCCGTGAAGGCCGACAAGCCCAGCCGCGTCATGCCCGTGTAGAACGCGCCCAGGCCGAGAATGCACGCCTGTTCGTTGAAGTTCTGCACCGCAATCGAGCGACCCGCGCCCATCAAGTTGTGGCCGCGGTGTTGCAGCAGCGCGTTCATCGGCACGACGAGGAAGCCGCCCGCCAGGCCCAGCAGGATCAGGAACGGCACCGCAACCCAGATGTCGCGGATCGCGTTCAGGCCGATGATGAGGATGCCCATCAGAATGCCCAGCGGAATCACCGCTGTGGCGCGCTCCAGGCGCATGCGCATCGAGGCGAGCACGGCGCCCGCGGCCATGCCTATCGTCACCACGCCGGCGAGCGACGACGCCTGCGTCGTCGAATAGCCGAGCGCAACCGCGGCCCAGGGGAACACGATGACGCGCAAGTTCCCGCCCACGCCCCAGAAAATCGTCGTCGTCGCGAGCGAGATCTGGCCCAGCTTGTCGTCCCACAGGCGCGCGTTGCACGCGGAGAAGTCACGCACCAGGAAGGCCGCGTTGCGCGACAGCGTTTGCAGCGGTGCGTCGGTGCGCGGGATGTAGAGGTTGAAAATCGCCGCGAGCGCATAGATGAAGATCAGCGAGGCGATCGCCACCTCGGGGCTGGTATCGATGCTCGTCTCGACCCACGGCATGTCGATGCCCAGCAGCAGCGGTGCGACTCCCGGGCCGACGAGTTGGCCGCCGAGCAGAATGCCCAGGATGATCGAGGCGATCGTCAGGCCTTCGATCCAGCCGTTGGCCTTGACTAGCTGCGACGGCGGCAGCAACTCGGTGAGGATGCCGTACTTGGCCGGCGAATACGCCGCCGCGCCCAGGCCGACGATGGCATAGGCGAACAGCGGGTGGCCGCCGAACAGCATGAGCACGCAGCCCAGCACCTTGATCGCGTTCGAGATGAACATGACCTTGCCCTTGGGCACGGCGTCGGCGAAGGCACCGACGAAGGGCGCGAGGATCACGTAGAACAGCGCAAACATCGGCGTCAGCGCAGGCACCTGCCACGGCGCGGCGCCGGAGGACTTGAGCAGTTCGATCGCGGCCACGAGCAGGGCGTTGTCCGCCAGCGAGCTGCAAAACTGCGCCGCCATGATCGTGTAGAAGCCTTTTTTCATTCGCCGTCGCTGCGCCCAAGGCTTCCTAGGTGAAACAGGCCTAGCCTGCGGGCGGGTTTATAGCACGTGGCCCTGACACGCCGGAGCCGCGTCTACCCGCGTTTGAAGGGGTCGACTGGCAGAATCGACACATGCCGCGCCCCATCGAAGCCGTGATTCACAGCGACGCGCTGGCGCACAACCTGGCGCGCGCGCGCGCGGCCGCGCCTGGCGCGAAGGTCTGGGCGGTGGTCAAGGCAAACGCCTACGGGCACGGCATTCAGCGCGTTTATTCCGGGCTGCGTGGCGCCGATGGTTTTGCGTTGCTCGATCTGGCCGAGGCGCAGCAAATTCGCGCGCTCGGTTGGCGCGGCCCCATCTTGTTGCTCGAAGGGTGTTTCGAACCCCGCGACCTGGAACTGTGTTCGCAGCTGCGCTTATGGCACACGGTACATCACGAGGCGCAGATCGACTGGCTCGCCGCGCACAAGACGAATGCGCCGCACCATGTCTTCCTCAAGTTGAATAGCGGCATGAACCGGCTCGGCTTCAGCGGCGGCGGCTACCGCAACGCCTGGCAGCGCCTGAGCGGGTTGACGCAAGTCGACGCGATCGGCCTGATGACGCACTTTGCCGACGCCGACGGTCCCGCAGGCGTGGCGCGGCAAATCGCGGAGTTCGACGCGGTGGTGGGTGACCTGCCCGGCGAACGCTCGCTCTGCAACAGCGCCGCGACCTTGCGCTTCGCCGCCGACTCTCCCGCCGTGTGCGGCGATTGGGTGCGCCCGGGCATCATGCTCTACGGCTCGTCGCCCGACCATGCGTTGCACAGCAGCGCCCAGTGGGGCCTGAAACCTGCCATGACCTTGCGTGCCGAGCTGATCGCCACGCGCGAACTGAAAGCCGGCGACAGCGTCGGTTACGGCAGCAGCTTCACTGCGCCCGCGCCGATGCACATCGGCGTCGTCGCCTGCGGTTATGCCGACGGCTACCCGCGTGTCGCGCCCACCGGCACACCGATGCTTGTCGACGGCGTGCGCACGCGACTGATCGGGCGGGTTTCGATGGACATGATCACAGTCGACCTCACGAACTCGCCCGCGGCCGGGGTGGGCAGCCAAGTCACGCTGTGGGGCAACGGCCCCTCGGGCAGTATCCTTGGCATCGACGAAGTCGCGCACGCCGCCGGGACGCTGGGCTACGAGCTGATGTGCGCTCTGGCGCCGCGGGTGCCGGTGCGCGTCGAGTGAGCATGCGGGATCGCCGCATCGCGGGATTCGAGAGTGCGATACGCGCCGATTTGATACAGCGGCGTTGGCTGCACGTGCACGCCTTTCTCCTTGGCGCGGTGTGTTTTCTCTGCAGCTGGATGCTTGCCGCCGGCTTGATGCGTGCGGGTGTCGAGCGCCTGTCGCTTCGTTGGGCCCTCGCACTCGCCGCAACATATGTCATTTACCTTGGTTTGCTGCGCTTGTGGTGCGGCTGGCTGCTCTCGCGCGACGCTGGCGATGGTTCCCTCGACGGTATCGATTCGTTCGTGTCGGGGCCTGGTGGGGGACCTGCGCCCGATGCTTCGGCCGACCCCGGCACCCCACCCATCACTTCGGGTGGCGGAGGCGACTTCGGCGGCGCTGGCGCGAGTGCATCGTTCGACGCGGGGGAGGCTGGAACCGGAGCTGGCGAGATCGCCCAGGGTGTCGTGGAGGCAGCGGCTTCGGCGGACGAAGGGATCGTCGTCGTCGTGCCCCTGGCGATCGTGATCGGGGTCGCGGCGATGATCGCCGGCGCCTTGGGCTTCGCAGTGTTCGGCCTGTTCGGAGTGGAGCTGTTGCTCGGCGTCGCGGTGGAAATTGCGTTTGCCGCGGCCGGCGGTGCACTGGCGTTCCGCGCGCGCCGCGAGGGCTGGTTGCCGCACGCCGCCTCGCGTTCAGCCCGTCCCATGATCGCGGTCATAGTGATGTGCGTCATGCTCGGGGCGGCCATCGACCAGTGGCTGCCCGAGGCCAACTCGCTGCCGCAGGCGTTGCGGGCCTTGCGGGGCTAGGTTCATGCGCATCGCGTTTGTTCTGAATCCCGCCGAAGTCGAAATGACCGCCGTGCGCGCCCAAGGCGCCGGCGGCCAGAACGTCAACAAGGTATCGAGCGCGGTGCACTTGCGCTTCGACGTGCATGCGTCGTCGCTGCCCGAGGAGCTCAAAGCGCGGCTGCTGGCCACGGCGGATTCGCGCATCTCGAGCGACGGCGTCGTGATCATCAAGGCGCAACAGCATCGCAGCCAGGACATGAACCGGGCCGACGCGATGGAGCGCCTGCAAGAGCTTCTCAAAGCCGCAGCCTACGTGCCGCGCGTGCGCCGCCCGACCAAGCCGACGCGCGCGTCGCGCGAGCGGCGCCTCGAAGGCAAGGCGGTGCGCAGCACGGTCAAGGCCGGGCGCGGCAAGGTGCACGAATGAAAACGGCCGGTGCGCCCGCTACAGTCCTGGGGTGAACAAGGCCAAATCGCTCTACACGTGCAATGAATGCGGCGGCACCAGCCCGAAGTGGCTGGGCAAATGCCCGAGTTGCGGCGCCTGGAATTCGCTGATCGAAGGCGTCGCCGAGGTTTCCAGCAAACACCGCTATCAGGCGCTGGTCGCAGCGCAGCCGGTCGCGACGCTTTCGGAAATCGAGGCGACGGAGATCGAGCGCCAGCCCACCGGAATCGACGAACTCGACCGCGTGCTCGGCGGGGGCATCGTCGCCGGCGGTGTAGTGCTGATCGGCGGCGACCCGGGAATCGGCAAGTCGACGTTGCTGCTGCAGGCGCTCGACGCCTTGTCACGCAGTACGCGAACGCTCTACGTGACCGGTGAGGAGTCGGGCGCGCAAGTCGCGCTGCGCTCGCGGCGCCTGGGCCTGCCGGCGTCGCAAGTGCGCGTCATCGCGGAGATTCAGCTCGAGAAGATCGCCGCGACGATTGCCGCGGAAAAACCCGGCGTCTGCGTGATCGACAGCATTCAAACCGTCTACAGCGAACAGCTGACTTCAGCGCCGGGGTCGGTGGCGCAGGTGCGCGAGTGCGCAGCGCAACTCACCCGCCTCGCCAAGAGCAGCGGCGTGTCCATCGTGCTGGTGGGCCACGTGACAAAGGACGGCGCCCTCGCCGGGCCGCGCGTCCTCGAGCACATCGTCGACACGGTGCTCTATTTCGAGGGCGATACGCACAGCAGTTTTCGCCTCGTGCGCGCCATCAAGAACCGCTTCGGCGCGATCAACGAAATCGGCGTGTTCGCGATGACGGAGCGCGGCTTGAAGGGCGTGTCGAACCCGAGCGCGATTTTCTTGTCGACGCATGGCGACCCGGTGCCGGGCTCGTGCGTGCTCGTCACGGTGGAGGGCACGCGGCCGATGCTCGTGGAAGTGCAGGCGCTCGTCGACAGCGGCGGCCCGAGCCCACGCCGCCTGAGCGTCGGCCTGGACCGGGACCGCCTGGCAATGATGCTCGCCGTATTGCACCGCCACGCCGGAATCGCTTGTCTGGACCAGGACGTCTTCGTCAACGCCGTGGGTGGCGTGCGCATCAGCGAGCCCGCCGCCGATTTGGCGGTGATGCTCGCGATCCAGAGCAGCTTGCGCGGCCGCCCCTTGCCGCGCGGCTTTTTCGCGTTCGGCGAAGTCGGCCTGGCCGGCGAAGTGCGGCCCGCGCCGCGCGGCCAGGAACGCCTCAAGGAAGCCGCGAAACTGGGCTTCAGCGTGGCGCTCGTTCCCAAGGCGAACGCGCCGCGCCGGGCCATCGAGGGCCTGACGGTGCACGCGGTCGAGCGCATCGAGCAGGCGATCGAGTTGGCGCGTGGCTTGTGAGCCTCTGAAGTGAAACCGCCATACCTCGACTTTAGCCAACGCTGCGGCAGGGCGTTGACCGCAATCGGCGACCCTTTGCTGCCGTTCGCAGCGAGGTTCCTGCCAAGGTTGCGACGCCAGGGCGGCGGCGCCCCCGTGCTCCGGCCCACGCTCGCGGGGCACCGTCGAGACGCGCAAAGCGAAGCCATGGCGCGCGAAGCGCGGTGGGGCGGTTGAGGTGAATCCTATCGTCGGCTGGGCCTTGGCCGGTGCCGCGCTGCTCGCCGGCTGGCAGAGTTACGGTTGGCACGGCCTGGTGCTCGCCGTCACCTTGATCGTGTTCTGGCTCGTGCTGCAATTCAATCGCGCCTTGCGGATCATGAAAAACGCGGCGAGCGCCCCTGTGGGCCACGTGAACAGCGCAGTGACGCTGCACTCCAAACTGCAAGTGCGGATGACCCTCATGCAAGTCGTCGCGATGACGCACAGCCTGGGCCGCAAGCTCGAGGCCGAGCCCGAAACCTGGGCCTGGAGCGACGCCGGCGGAGCCACGGCGACGCTGGTATTTGTTGGCGGCAAACTCGAACGCTGGGCGTTGAGCCGCGAAGCGGCGGACTCGGGCCCAACAGGCTCCTAGAATCGGCGCACTGAACAGGAGCGAACCATGTCGATGGAAGACCGCGACGGAAAAATCTGGATGGACGGCAAGCTCGTGGAGTGGCGCGACGCCAAGATCCACGTGCTGAGCCACACGCTGCACTACGGCTGCGGCGCGTTCGAAGGCGTGCGCGCCTACAACACGAAGCGTGGCACGGCGATCTTTCGCTTGCGCGAGCACACCGAGCGCCTGTTCAACAGCGCGAAGATCTTGCGCATGAAGATCCCGTTCAGCTTCGAAGACGTGTGCGAGGCGCAGCGCAGCGTCGTGCGCGAGAACAAGCTCGAGTCGTGTTATCTGCGCCCGCTCACCTGGATAGGCTCGGAAAAACTCGGCGTCTCGCCGCGCGGCAACACCATCCACCTGATGGTCGCTGCCTGGGCGTGGGGCGCCTACCTCGGCGACGAGGGGCTGAAGCGCGGCATCCGCGTGAAGACGTCGAGCTACACGCGGCACCACGTGAACATCACGATGACACAGGCCAAGGCGGTGAGCAACTACACGAATTCGATCCTCGCCAACATGGAGGCGCTGGACGACGGTTATGACGAAGCGCTGCTGCTCGACGCGTCGGGTTTCGTGAGCGAAGGCGCGGGCGAGAACCTGTTTGTCATCAAGGGCGGCGTCGTCTACACGCCCGATCTTTCGGCCGGTGCGCTGAACGGCATCACGCGCAACACGGTGTTCGCGATTTGCAACGACCTCGGCTTGAAGCTCGTGGAAAAGCGCATCACGCGCGACGAGGTCTACATCTCAGACGAAGCCTTTTTCACCGGCACCGCCGCCGAAGTGACGCCGATCCGTGAGCTCGACCGCATCGAGCTCGGTGCCGGCTCGCGCGGGCCGATCACGGAGAAGATCCAGAGCGCGTTCTTCGACATCGTCAATGGGCGCAATCCCAAGTACGCCGAATGGCTGACTCCCGTATGAGCGCCCCCGCCCGGCCGTTCCGAAGGGGGCGCTCCGTCCCGCTTGGCGGGACCGCGCGCAGCGCGAGGGTGCACCAATGAGCGCTGCCGTCCAAGTGGGTGCCAAAGACCTGCAAGGCCCGGGGGTCGTGTTCTGCCCGAACCCGAAGATGGCGCTGTGGAGCAACCACCCGAAGGTCTTCATCGACGTGGCAAGCACGGGCGAAGGCAAGTGCCCATACTGCGGCACGGTGTACCTGCTCAAACCCGGCGAAAAGGTCCACGGGCACTGAGCACCATGGCGCTGCGCACCCTGGTGGTTGCGCCGCAGTGGATCGGCGACGCGGTGATGAGCGAGCCGCTGCTTGCTGCACTGGCGGCGCGCGGCGAACAAGTCACGGTGGCCGCATTGCCGTGGGTCGCTCCGGTGTACCGGGCGATGCCGCATGTGAGCGAAGTGCTGGAGTGGCCGTTCGCCCATGGCCGGCTCGATTGGGGTGAGCGCCGGCGCATCGCGCGCGGCTTGCGTGGCCAATTCGACGCCGCGGTCGTGCTGCCGAATTCGCTGAAGGCGGCGTTGATTCCGTTTCTCGCGCGTATCCCGCAGCGCCATGGCTATTTCGGCGAAGGGCGATTGCTGCTGCTGAATCGGCGCTTGCCCAACGTGCCGGGCAGGCCGCCGATGGTCGAGTTCTATCGCGCACTCGCTGGCGAATTGAACGGCCCCGTGCCGGCACCGCAGTTGCGCATCGAGGCTTCAACCCGGGCCGAAGCGACGCGGCACGCGGGCGTCACGGAAGGCGCGTATTGGGTGTTCGCCCCCGGCGCCGAATACGGCCCCGCAAAGTGCTGGCCGGCCGAACACTACGCCGAGCTGGCGCGCAGCCTGTTCGAGCGCGACGGCGTGCCGGTGCTGCTGCTCGGCTCGCCGAAGGAGGCGGCGCTCTGCGAAGCGATCGCCGCAAGCGCCGCGCCGGCGTGCCGCGTGCTCGCCGGCAAGACGACGCTCTTGCAGGCGCTGGCGTTAATCGCCGCGGCGCGCGGCGTGGTGAGCAACGACTCCGGCCTGATGCACGTCGCCGCGGCGTTCAGCGTCCCGCAAGCGGCGCTGTTCGGCTCGACGAGCCCGCTGCATACGCCGCCTCAAAGCCCGCGCGCCCAGGTGCTGTGGCTGAAAAACGAACTGAAGCTCGACTGCGCGCCGTGTTTCGAGCGCAACTGCCGCTTCGGCCACACGCGTTGCCTCGTCGAACTCGAGCCCCGGCGCGTGCTTGCCGCGCTCGACGTGGCGCTGCGCAGCCCCGCGCCGCAGGCCCCGGTTCGTACAATCGCCCACCCGCACATCGATGCAGCCCACTGAGCACACGCCATGGCTTCACCCACCCGAGAGTTCGTCCTGACGCTGTCGTGCCGCGACAAGGAGGGCATCGTTTACGCGGTGTCGGGCCTGCTCTACCAGGCGGGCTGCAACATCATCGACTCGCAGCAGTTCGGCGACGTCGGCCACGCCGACAGCACCGGCCTGTTCTTCATGCGCGTGCATTTCGGCGCGCCGGCCCACCTGGACTACGCCGCCACGCTGGAGCGCATGTTCACCAACGTGCGCCAGCAGTTCGACATGCAGGCGAGCATCCACTCGCTGGCGCGCCGGCCGCGCCTGCTGCTCATGGTGAGCAAATTCGGCCATTGCCTGAACGATCTGCTGTACCGCTGGCAGGCCGGGCAGCTGGCGGTGGACATCGGCGCCGTCGTGTCCAACCACCCGGATTTTGCCGACCTCGCGGCGCGCTTTGGCGTGCCGTTTCACCACTTTGCGCTCGCCGTGGGTTCGGACGCGCCTGCCAAACGCGCGCAGGAACGCAAGGTCGAGGCGCTGGTCGAGGACCTGGGAATCGACCTCGTCGTGCTGGCGCGCTACATGCAAATCCTGAGCCCCGAGTTCTGCGCCTTTCTCAAAGGCCGGGCGATCAATATCCATCACAGTTTCCTGCCGAGCTTCAAGGGCGCGAAACCGTACTTTCAGGCGCACGATCGCGGCGTGAAGCTGATCGGCGCGACCGCGCATTACGTGACCGCCGAGCTCGACGAGGGGCCGATCATCGAACAAGACGTCGCGCGCGTCGATCATTCGCTGAGCCCGGACGACCTGACCGCGGTCGGGCGCGATGTCGAATCCGTGGTGCTGGCGCGCGCCGTGCGCTGGCACGTCGAACACCGCGTGCTCGCCAACGGCCACAAGACGGTGGTCTTCAAGTAGCTCGGCTCGGCATGGCACGCAGCCCCAAGCCGCCGCCGATTTCAACGCTCGCGCTCGCGTCGGCGAGCGAAGTCGAGCAGCAGTTCTACGCGGCGCTGCGCAGCGCCGATCTGCAAGCGTTGATGGCGCTGTGGGCCGACGACGACGACATCGTCTGCGTGCACCCGGGCGGGCAGCGCGTGATCGGGCCCGAGGCGGTGCGCGCGAGCTTCGAAGCGATTTTCAGCAGCGGTCCCATCGACATCTATCCGGAGAATGTGCGCCGCTTCGAGGCCGCCGGGTTCGCCGTGCACAGCGTGTTGGAGCGCGTCCAGGTGCGCGCGGCCAAGGGGCCGGAGACCGGTTGGGTCGTCGCGACCAACGCCTACGCCGAAACCGCCGTGGGCTGGCGCATCGTCGCGCACCACGCGAGCCCGGGAATGCGCAATCAGCCGCAAGACGGCGCCGACCCCGCGGCCGTGCTCCATTGATGCGCTACCGGGCGCCGGCGTGGCTGCCGGGGGGGCACGCCCAGACGATTTGGCCGGCGCTCGTGACGAAGCGATTGCGTGGGTCCCCGCCGGACTATCGGCGCGAGCGCTGGACTGCACCCGACGGCGATTTCATCGACCTCGACTGGGCCGGAGGCGCGACCGACGCCCCGCTGCTCGTGCTGTTCCACGGCCTGGAAGGGTCGTCGCGCAGCCACTATGCGCTCGCATTTGCCGACGCGGCGCGTGCCCGCGGCTGGCGCTTCGTGGTCCCTCATTTCCGCGGCTGCTCGGGCGAGATGAACCTCGCGCCGCGCGCTTATCACTCGGGGGATTACGCAGAGATCGATTGGATCTTGAAGCGCATTCGCGCCGGCCATGTCGGCAAGGTCTTCGTGGTGGGCGTCTCGCTCGGCGGCAACGCGCTGTTGCGCTGGGCCGAAGAGGCCGGTGAGACGGCAACGGCGTGCGTCAACGCGATCGCAGCGGTCTGTGCGCCGCTGGACCTGACGGCAAGCGGCCACGCCATCGGCCGTGGCCTGAACCGGCACCTTTACACGCGCATGTTCCTGCGCAGCCTGAAACCCAAGGCGCTGCGCCTGTTGCAGCTGCACCCGGGGCTCTTCGACCGCGATACGCTGCTCGCGGCACGCGACCTCTACGCGTTCGACAACCTCGTCACCGCACCCCTGCACGGCTTTCGCGACAGCGACGACTACTGGGCGCGCGCCTCCGCCAAGCCGCACCTGGCGTGCGTGCGAATTCCTGCGCTGGTGCTGAATTCGCGCAACGACCCGTTCATTCCCGCCGCCAGCTTGCCTGGGCTTCACGCCGCAGGGCCACACCTCACGCTGTGGCAGCCCGAGCACGGCGGGCACGTCGGGTTTCCCAGCGGCGCGTGGCCCGGCCACATGCGCGCCCTGCCCGAGCGCGTGATGAGCTGGCTAGGCGCCTGAATTGGAGCGACGATCGCGCCATGGACGCCATCGTCGAAGCGGCATTGCGCAAATGGCCGAACGTGCCCCACGTTTATGGTTGGCTGGGCCTGTGCGCGCGTGGGCACTGGTACTTGCGCGACGCGCCGACCCAGGCGGCCGGCGGATTCCCGCGCGCCAAGGGCAGCCGCATCGAACACCGCCGGCTGCGCGAATTCATCGAGCGCAACTATGCAGCCGACGCGGCGGGCTGCTGGTACTTCCAGAACGGCCCGCAGCGCGTTTATGTCGAACTCGAATGCGCGCCCTGGGTCTGGCGCCTTGCCGAGACGCCTGCGGGACTGACCATCGAATCGCACACCGGGCGCGCGGCGCAGTTCGAATCCGCCTGGCTCGACCCCGCAGGTCGCCTGTTCCTCGCCACCGACCTGGGCCTGGGCCTCGTGCACAGCGCCGATATGGAGCGCGCCAGCCGCGCGATCGAGAGCGGGCCGTGGCGGGTCAGCGAATGCGTTTTCGACTCGCTGGCCGTGCGCTTCGGCCATGTGTTGAGCCCGGCCGTCTGGCGCGCCGCAGCAACGCCATAGGTCGCAGGCGAGTCCTGCTTACTTCGGCGCCACCTTCGGCTCCTCGAATTTTCCGCCCGCCTTGTTCGCCATGTAGACGACGGCACGGCCGATCTCGAGGTCGCTGAAATCGCCGCCGCCCTGCGCGACCATCGCGCCCTTGCCCTTCAACGCCGAGTTCAGCAAAGCCGGATACCCCGTCGCAAGGCGCGGCGCCCACGCCGCGGCGTCGCCGAGTTTGGGTGCGTTGGCCACGCCAGGCGTATGGCACGCAGTGCACATGGCAGCAAAGACTTGTTCGCCACTTTTGGCATCGGCGACGCTCGTCGCGTCCTTGATCTCGACCTTGCCGACCGGAGCAATTCGCGCCGCCACGGCTTGCGGCCCCAGGCCGTCGGTTCCCGGGGGCGGGGCGAGGTCACGCGTCACGTAGCTCACGAGCAGCACGATCACCGCAATGGGAACGACGAACGACAGAACGATCGTGACGATCAACTGCTTTGCGGTCTTGATGGGGGTTTCGTGCGAATGGTCGGCATCGTCGTGAGCGTTGCTCATAGGGCTCCTTCGGCTGGGGATCGCTGAGACCGGGCGCCGCGCCCGCTCAAAAGCGCGCGATTATAGAGACCACGCGGCACACCGCAGCGTCGCGACAAAGCGCCACTGATAGAATTCGCCGCCTGCGTCCGTAGCTCAATGGATAGAGTACTGCCCTCCGAAGGCAGGGGTTGCTGGTTCGATCCCAGCCGGGCGCACCAGCAGGCTGTGGGCATCGGCCGGAGCCGACCGACCATCGACGCATCGACCGCGAGACCCAGCCCGCTGCGAATGAACGACGCTCCATCGACCCATTCGAGTCAGTTCACGCTGCTGCGGCAACGCCGCTTCGCTCCGTTCTTCTGGACCCAGTTCCTCGGCGCGGGCAACGACAACCTGTTCAAGTTCGCCTTCACCGTGATGGTGACCTACCAGTTGCAGGTGCAGTGGCTGCCTCCTGCACTGGCGGGTTTGGCGATCGGCGCGTTGTTCATCCTGCCGTTTCTGCTGTTCTCGGCGACGAGCGGCCAGTTGGCCGACAAGCTCGACAAGACGCAGCTCATGCGCTTCGTCAAGTCGTTGGAAATCGCCATCATGGCGCTTGCCGGGTTCGGGTTCGTCGGTGCCAACGTGCCGTTGCTGCTGGCGTGCGTGTTCCTCATGGGGCTGCACTCCACGCTGTTCGGCCCGGTCAAGTTCGCTTACCTGCCGCAGCACTTGAACGAGCGCGAAATCACGGGCGGCAACGGCGTCGTCGAGATGGGCACCTTCGTGGCGATTCTCCTGGGCAACGTCGCCGGGGGTTTGTTGATCGGCGTGCCGCAGGTCGGCGCGGCGTGGGTGGCCTTCGCGTGCATCGGCCTGGCGGTGCTGGGGCGGGCCACTGCGCAACTCATTCCCGCGTCGCCCTCCACCGACCCGGGGCTGAAGATCAACTGGAACCCGCTCAGCGAAACCTGGCGCAACCTGACCCTGGCGCGCGGCAACATCGTTGTGTTCCGTTCGCTGCTGGGAATTTCATGGATGTGGTTCTTCGGCGCGGTGTTCCTGTCGCAGTTCCCCTCGTTCGCCAAGGACGTGCTGCACGGCAACGAGCAGGTCGCCTCGGCGCTGCTCGTCGTGTTCTCGGTGGGCATTGGCGTGGGCTCGCTGCTCTGCGAAGTGTTAAGCCGGCGCCACGTCGAGATCGGCCTGGTGCCGCTCGGCGCGATCGGCATGAGCGTGTTCTCGATCGACTTGTACTTCGCATCACGCGGCCTGGCGCCGGCGAGCAGCCTGGCGCTCGGACAGTTTCTCGGCGGCGTCACGCACTGGCGCGTGCTCGCCGATCTGGCCTTGCTCTCGCTCTTTGCCGGTCTGTACAGCGTGCCGATGTACGCGCTGATCCAGATGCGCGCGCCGGCAAGCCACCGCGCCCGCATCATCGCGGCGAACAACATCCTGAACGCGCTGTTCATGATCGTCAGCGCCGTGCTGGTGGGCGCCTTGCTGCACAGCGGCCTGAGCATCCCGCAGGTGTTTCTGCTGACCGGGCTGGCGAACGCGGTGGTCGCGACCTACATCTTCCTGCTCGTTCCCGAGTACCTGCTGCGCTTCATCGCCTGGGTCTTGTCGCGCCTCGTGTACCGCTTCGAGGTTCGCGACGAGGAACACATTCCCGTGCAAGGCGCAGCGATCCTCGTCTGCAACCATGTCAGTTTCATCGACGCCGTGCTTCTGATGGCGGCGAGCCCGCGGCCGATCCGCTTCATCATGGACCATAGGATTTTCAAGATTCCCGTGCTCGGCGCGCTGTTTCGCCTGGGCAAGGCGATTCCGATCGCGGCACAGCGCGACGATGCGGCGGTCTACGACGCGGCGTTTCGCGAGGCGCGCGCCGTGCTCGATGCGGGCAACTTGCTTTGCATCTTTCCGGAAGGCGCGATCACGCACGACGGTGAACTCGGCGAGTTCAAGGGCGGCGTGATGAAGGTGCTGGAAACACACCCCGTTCCCGTCGTGCCGCTGGCCTTGCACAACCTGTGGGGCTCGTTCTTCTCGCGCATCGACGGCGCGGCGATGACCCGGCCGCTGCGCCGTGGCCTGTTTTCGCGCGTGGGCGTGCGCGCCGGCGCGCCGTTCGCGGCCGCTGACGTGACGCCGCAGCGCCTGCGCGAAGCCGTCGCGAAGCTGCTCGCGGCCTGAACCTCGGCTCGCGCGAACGCCGTCCCGCTCATGCCCATCGTGTTCAGCCGTGCTGCGAGCGTGCGCTGCGCACCCTTTGCCGTGTTCATCGCGCTGCTCGCGTTGCGCGGCGCTGCGCCCACCGACGGGGCCTGGGGGTTCGACCCGAACTGGATCTACGCCGTGAGCGTGCTTCTGGTGGGAATGTTGCTGTGGACCTGGCGCCGCGATTACGGCGAGTTGTTCGCCCAGACGGCACCGCAGCTCCGCGAGGCCGGGTTCGCGGTACTCATCGGCAGCATCGTGTTCGGCCTCGTCATCACGCTGGACGCTCCGTGGATGCGCCTGGGCGAAGCGACCGCCGGCTTTCGTCCGGTCGACGCCGGCGGCAACCTGGATTGGCCGCTCGTCGCGGCGCGATGGATAGGCGCGGCGATCGTCGTGCCGGTCATGGAAGAGTTGTTCTGGCGCTCGTTCCTGATGCGCTGGATCGAAGCCCCGCAGTTCGAGGCCGTCGACCCCGGCCGCGTGGGCCTGCGCGCCATCGTGCTGTCGACCTTCGTTTTCATGCTCGCCCATCCGCTGTGGCTGTCCGCGGTGCTTGCGGGATTCGCCTACGCCTGGCTTTACATCCGCAGCGGACGCCTCTGGTCCGCCGTGATCGCGCATGGCGTGACGAACGGGCTGCTCGGCGTGTGGGTCGTGCTGAGCGGCAATTGGGGGTTCTGGTAGCGCAGCGCTTCGTGCGCCGAGCCACTTGATGCCGGCTCAGGCGGCGATTGCGCTCACCAGGCGGCCGCGCGCGAAGAACTCGCTCAGGTTGTCGAACACGCGCTGCGCCATCGCCGCGCGTGTTTCGTGCGTCGCGCTTCCCACGTGCGGCAGCAACACGGCGTTGTCGAGTTGCATCAGCTCAGCGGGCACGTTCGGCTCGTTCTCGAACACGTCCAGCGCGGCGCCGGCGATGCGCTTTTCTTGCAATGCGCGCACCAGCGCAGCTTCGTCGACGACGCTGCCGCGCGCCACGTTCACGAGAAACCCTTCAGGCCCGAGCGCGTCGAGCACGGCAGCGTTGATGAGATGCCGCGTCGCCGCGCCGCCGGGGACGATGACAACGAGAAAATCTGCCCAGCGCGCGAGTTCGAGCAATGACGCTTCGTACGCCATCGTCGTGTCGGTCGCAGGCCGTCGGTTGTGATAGCGCAGCTCCATGTCGAACGCCGCGGCGCGGTGTGCGATTGCCTTGCCGATGCGCCCCAAACCGACGATGCCCAAACGCTTGCCGCTGACGCGGCGTTGCAGCGGATAGTTCGCCTTGGGCCAGTCGCCGCGCCGCAAGTGGCGCTGCGACGCGCTCATGCCGCGCGACACGTCGATCACCATGCCGATCGCCAGGTCGGCAACGCAGTCGTTCAGCACGTCCGGCGTATTGCCCACCAGAATGCCGCGCCGGGCCGCGGCCACGAGGTCGATCTTGTCGACGCCCACGCCAAAGCTGGAGATGACTTTGAGCGCCGGCAAGGCGGCGATCAGCGCCGCGTCGGCGAAGCCGCCGGTCGCCAGGCCCGCAAATTCGCCGCCGCGCGCCGCGAGAAAGGCCTTCGGGTCGGCCTGGTCGGCAAGGCGCTGCAGGTCAAACGCTTCTGCGAGCTGGCGCTCGAGCGACGGCATCAAGCGGCCGTATTGCAGAACTTTGGGTTTCATTGATTGCTCCTGGGATCGGGGATGTTTGATGCTGCAGCCGGGCCGCGGCGCGTACCATCACTCTAGCCCATGGCTCCACCCCACGTCGCCGCGACCCGATTGAATCGCAAAGTTCAGCCCGCCGGGCGAGGCGATGGAGTGGCGGCGCACGCTCGGCGCGGGCTTGGGTGGCACTGCTTCCCAACAGTGCAGAGGACGCTCGCCGCGCTCACGGCGCTTCTCGCCGCCTGCGCCACGGCGCCCGATCGCGACGGGCCACCCTTAAAGGTTCCGGCGGGGCTCGAGAACCTGCGCGACGCCGAGCCCAGAGTCGAGGCCATTCGCAGCGGCGGACCGAACAGCCCGTACCGTGTGCTCGGCCGCGACTACGTGCCGCTGACCCGCGACGTGGCGTTCCGGCAAAAGGGTTTGGCGTCATGGTACGGGCGCAAGTTTCACGGCCGGCCCACGGCGAACGGCGAGACCTACGACATGTTCGCGATGACCGCCGCGCACCCGACGCTGCCGATCCCGAGTTACGCGCGGATCTTCAACCCGGCGAACCGGCGCAGCGTGGTCGTGCGCATCAACGATCGCGGGCCGTTTCACGACGGACGCATCGTCGACCTGAGTTATGCCGCAGCGTGGAAGCTGGGCGTGCTGGGCGGCGTGGCGCCGGTGGAGCTGGAGCGCATCACGTTCAGTGAAATTCGCAGTGGCGCGTGGCGCAGTGCGTCAAGCGGGTCGCAGATCGAGCACACGAGCCCACGCGATGAGCAGGCGCTCCTCATGGCAGAAGGATCGCACCGCGACTTCGGCGACTCCGTGCGGCGTGGCGATGCAGGTCCGTAGCGCGTCGTGCGCGAGTCCGGCGGTGAACGTGTGCGGGGCGATCGACAGGCCGCTGCCGATGGCTTTGAGGCACGCCTCCTTGCGCGTCCAGCCGGTGAGGAATGCCTGGGCGCGCAGGGTGGGATCGACGCTGCTGAGCGCGGCACACTCCGCTGCGCTGAAATTGCGTTGCGCCAGATCCTGAGCATCCGGCATCACACGCAGCGCCTCGATGTCGATGCCGATCTCGCCCTCGGCGCAGATCAGCACTGCGGCCTCGTCTTCACAGTGGCTGAGGTTGAAGGCGCAGCCACGCGCAAGGTCGCGCAGGGCCGGTTTGCCGAACTCGCCCTCCGCGAACTGCAGGTCTTGCGGCGCCGTCTGCGTGCGTGCTGCGAGCAACTGGCGCAATGCCGTGTGTGCCGCGAGGTAGCGGCGCCGGTCGCGCTCGAAGACGAATCGCGAGGCCTTGTGCAACTCGTTCGAGGAGAGCTGCGATCGCAGCGGCGGTGATGGCTCGAAGCCAAGGTCGACGAGCCAGAGTTCGCCATCCGGCGCGAACGCGGGCGGGGTGGGCAGGCGCTGCGGCTCGAGCGCATCGAGTGTCGGCAACCCGAGGCCGCGCGTCCTTTCGCTGTGCAATCGCGCTCTCTACGCCACCGCCAAGGGCGACAAAACAGGGGCCTCTTGGAGGGGTGCACGCTCGCGCTCGAGCGCGGGCAGAGCACGTTCGTTCAACCAGTGCTCGACCCGCTCGATGAGCGTGGCTTGGGCGTGCGGCTGGATGAAAGTGTGGTCGCTGCGCGGCAGATACTCGTAGCCGACGCGGCTGGCAAAACCGTATTCGCCGAACGTGTCGTTGAACTGGCGCTCGTAGTTGTAGTAGACGGGTTCGCCTCCGGAATACAAAAACAGAACCTCCACGCCACGATCGACGAGGGTGCGGATGCGCTGCCCGAATTCATCGCGAGGCGGCATCTGCGCGCGGCCAAAGATCGACGACACTTCAGCCACGGGCGCGCCCGGCCCGCCCTCATCGCCGCGCCTGCCCAGGCGGCCCAGCCGCATGGCGACCTTCGTCGCCAAAGAGGCCAGCGAGTTACGCCGCAGGCGATGCAGCATGCCAAGCAGCTTGGCTTTGCGGGTCGGATAGACGTAGGAGTCCCACAACACGATGGCGCGCAGCCGGGGGTCCGCCAATGCCGTGAGGTGCGCGACATCCCCCCCCGAGCAGAACCCGACCATCAGAAATTGTTCGGCGCCGACCTCCGCCTTGGCCAGATCCATCGAGGAAATCGTGTCAGCGACAAATTGTTCGCCCGTGCTCCGCCGCGAGCTGGAGCGGCGGCTGTCACCCAGACCGCTCATGTCGAATCTGAGCGAAGCAATGCCGAGTTCCGCGAAACGCCTGGCCAAGCGCACGTTGAGTCGGTGCGGGCCGATGCGCGGAATGACTCCGGCATTGGTCAGCAACAACATGATGCGCCCGCTCCGTGCCCTGACCCGTTGAGGCAAGGTGATGGTGCCCACCAGATGGCTTTCGGGACCGAATGCAAATGTCCGTTCAATCATTCGTCAACCCATCACAAGGTGGCCAAGACGGTTCGCGTCAGTTGCTGCGGAACGATTGCCGTGCCGCCAGCCTCGATGGACATCCAGTTTGTGGGTGTCTCCACTGCGTGCAGTGCCACCGCGGCGACGTCGGAAGCATCGAGAGCCGGCTGCTCTTGCTCTTGCAGCGTCACGACGATGCGCGTACCGCGCCGGGAAACCGCGGCCAGCGGCAAATTGTGCAGCCCACGCAGGTCTTCGTGCAGGCGTGTGCCGACGGTGAATCCCAGGACGCTGCCCGGCAGGACGGGCTCGGATTCCCCGCATCGAGTGATCAACTCGGCCCAGTCACGTTGCATCTCACGAGCAAGCTCTGCGCGATGCACGCTCAACAAGCGCTTCAGATACTCTGGCCCGTCCAATACGGGCTCCCAAAGGACGAGACAGCTGGGCGCTGACCCAGCGCGCAATGCAGCTTGTGCAACGATGCTGGCCCCCAAACCCATGCCGAACCAATGGATTGGGACAGCTGGCGCGTCGAGGCGGAGTTGGCCGTCCGCGGCCATGGCGTCATCGGCCCATGTGGCAAGCGACTGTTCGTCGGGCTCGCCCGGTGAATCGCCGCAGCCGTGCAAGTCGAATGTCAGGACCGTGCAACCTTCGCGGGCCAAGCGGTCAGACAGGGCGCGATAGATCGGTGCCGTTCGCACGCCTTCCTGACCGAACGGCCGGCACAACAGAAAGGCCGCACGGCGGGGCTTACCCGGGGCTGGGCGTTGCAACAGGCCGAGGACTTGCCGTTCAGCAGGCCCGAAGCGTCGAATGCTGATTTCCATCGGTCAGGAGCGCGCGCAGTCTAGGGTGTCACATTGCTGGATCGTCACAAAGGACGGCCGGCGCAACGTAGGTTTGCATTGGCGCTTCTGCCTTCGGGGCGGAAGTGAACTCTTGAACCGATTGACCGCTTCCACATTGAGGCCATTGAGCAGCAACTCCCCGGGCTGCAAAGTGCTACGTGTTGATTGACAGGCGCCAGTATCCACTTGGTCAACAGAAATGCGCTAGGCCGGCACCAGAGTGATCGTGAACTTTGGATCATTTGCTGGCACCGCAACATGGCCACTCAATCATCGAGTGCGAAAGACACTGGCCGCCAACAGTGAGAGTGCTTCAACGGGGTGCTTGTGCGCCTTTGCATCCGCTGCCCCTGCAGTCAGTTCGCCGAAGAAGTCGCGAAAGCGACTTGGTTGTCGCCCAACCAAGGCTGGATCGCGGGCACAGATGCGGCGAGCCACTTTCAATGCATCGGTGGGATCGCGCAGCACCGACATTTGCGTCCCGGACGTGCGGTACTTGAGCAGCGGCCGGTCAATGAAACCATTGGCGCCAACACGGGCCACTTTGACAAGCCATCCCCAATCTGCGCTGCTGCGAGTGCCGGACTCGAACGGGCCCGCCTCCTGAAACACACTGCGTCGAAACATCACCGTAGGCGGATGCACGAAGTTGCCCATGCGAGTTCATCGTACACGTGCCCGAAGTAGACGGGTGCGACAACGGTGCGGCCCGGAGGTGTTGGCAGACAGTCGCCAATATCAAGGGTCCCTCGGCCGGAATAGCGTGCAACTGCTCCGCCCTCAATCGCACCGCATCGGCTGTAGTAATTTGCAATGTAGCTGCTTCAGACCGGGCCTACGGCACTGAAGGCGCTGAAATCTGAGCAGCACGACACGACCTCCGGCCGCTCTGTGAGGAAGCGCACTCGGGCAGCGATGCGCTCGGGTTCGCACAAATCATCATGGTCCATCAGGGCGATGAATTCCCCGTTCGCCGCCCGCACGCCGGTATTGCGCGCCACAGCGATGCCGCTGTTTGGTTGCCGAATCGCGTGGACGGACGCGCCGAAAGACTGCAGGACGCCCCAGGTGCCGTCCGTTGATCCGTCGTCCACGAGCGAATCGCTGCGCTCATCGGTCTTGATTCTTTGATTCTTGCATCGCCGCCGGAGGACGCTCTTCGAAGATCCGAGTTGATTGCACGTTTTCTGGCCGCAATTGACAGTTCGAAGGTCGACCCTGAGATGGCGCAGGTACTGAAGGCGCGGCGATTCAGGTAAGAAGCCTGAATATCCATCCCTTTCAAGCTCCTCGCTCAGCCGCGCCGTGCGAACCCGGCGAGGCGCTTGAAGAGGCCCGGCTGCGCGGGCGCGTTCGGTCCCGCGTCGGCCACGGCGCGCTGGGGCGCCTCATCGTACGCGGTTGCCAGCTGTGCCAGGCTGTCGAAGACGTATCGACGCGCCGAGATGCTGCGACCCAGCCGCTGCTCGAGCTGCGCGACCGCCTGCATGGCGAGCAAGGAAGTTCCGCCGAGTTCGAAGAAGTTGTCCTGCGGTGCGAATTGCGCGGGCTCCATCGCCAGCAGCGTTGCCCACACCTCGGCGATCGTGCGCTGCGTGGCGGTCAGGGTTGCGGCTTCGGCAGGTGCCGAAGCCGCATCGATCGGAGCCTGCGCCTCGTCGGTATCGGCGGCCGCTAGCCGTCGCAGATGCTGCGCCGACGGCGAGCCCGCCGCGGCGGTCAGTTCCGCGATCGTCGCGCTCGGATTTTCCGCCAGACGCCGCACGATTTCGAGGTAGCGTACGCGGAACGCCGCTGCAGTCTCGGCAGTGTAGATGTCGGCGTTGTACGTGATGGCGCCCTCCAATCGATCGGGCAACTCCATCAGCCACAGACCCAGATCTTCGGTCGCACCCTTCTGGAAAATCAGGATGCCCTGGTGCTGCACGTTGCCCCACTGGTGGACGCGCTCGCGCGCGTCCTGGAACGAGAACAGCGCCTGGTACAGGCCCACCCGCTGCGAGCGCGCCGCAACCTCAGGCAACGCGGCGATGCGTTCGAACGGAACGTCCTGGTGGCTGAACACCTCCAGCAACTCCACCTTGATGCGCCGCACGAAGTCGATCATCGGCAGCGAGCGATCGACCGCAAGCGGCACCGGCAGCATGTTGTTCAAGAATCCAAGGATGGGCTCGAGTTCGGCCATCAGGCGCCCCCGAACCGGCGTGCCTATGACGATCGCCTCGCTGCCGACCACGTCGGCCATCATGACCGTGTAGGCGGCCATCGTCAGCATGTTGAGCGTCGAGTCGGCGCTGCGTGCGATTTCGCGCAACTTTCCGGTCAACGCGGGGTCGAGATGAACCCACTCGGAGGCGCCTTCACCCGTCATGCCCGCGCGCCGCGGGTGGTCGGTGCGCGGTGCCTTGACGTTGGGCGCGCTGGCGAAGCGGTTCCTCCAGTAATCGAGTTGCGCATCGAACTCGGGACCCTGCATCCAGTCGGCCTGCCAGTCAGCGAAATCGCCGTACGTGACCGACAACGGGGGCAAGGCGTGTTGGCGTCCTTCGATCAGGGCGCCGTAAATCGCCGAAACCTCTTCATACAGCAGATCGAACGACCAGCCATCCCAGATGATGTGATGCGGCATGAACAGAAATGCATGCACGTCGACGTCGAGTTTGTACAGTGCGACGCGAAACAGCGGCAGGCAGTGAATGTCGATCGGTGTGTCGACAATCGCCTGCATGCGCCGCATCAATTCGGTTTCACGCTGCGCCTGCGGTAACAAGGTCAGGTCTTCGAACGGCAACCTGACCTGCAACTCGGGCGCGATGATTTGCAGATGGCCAGTCGCCTGCGGATCGGCGCCGATGCACGTGCGCAACGAGGGCTGACGCTGCACCATCTCGTTCAGCGCGGCGGTGAACTTCTCGAGGTCGAGTGGGCCGCTCAGGCGATGCGCCGAGGGCGTGTTGTAGAGCACCCGCCCGGGTTGCAGTTCTTCGAGGAAACAGATGCGCTGCTGCGATGCCGTGAGCGGTGCAGTGCGCCGTCCGACGACATTCACGACCGGCTTGCGTTTGGGCGCATTCGCATTGCGTGCAGCGTCCACCGCGAGCGCGATCTTTTCGGCGGTGGGCGACTCGAACATCGTGCGCAGCGGCAGATTCACCTCGAAGTCGCGATTCAGCCGCGACGTGAAGCGCGCCGCGAGCAACGAATGGCCGCCGAGGGCAAAGAAGTCGTCGTGTACGCCCAGCCCGGGCAGCTTCAGGATCGATTCCATCACGGACAACACCGCGGATTCGGTCGCATTGCGCGGCGCGACTCGCTGCGCCGCTTCGGCGACGTGGCTCAGATCGGGCGTGGGCAGCGCCTTGCGGTCGACCTTGCCGTTGGGCAGCAGAGGAATAGTTTTCAACACCACCACGTGCTGCGGCAGCATGTACTCGGGCAGACGGGCGCGCAACTGCGTGCGCAACGCCGCTTCGTCGAAGGCGGCGGCGTCGTTCAGCGTGAGGTACGCAACCAGGCGCACGTCGCCGGGGTTGTCTTCGCGCGCCAGCACGACACTCTGGGTCACTCCGGCGACTGCGCTGCAGGCGGACTCGATCTCACCCAATTCGATCCGGTAGCCGCGCACCTTGACCTGGAAGTCCAGCCGGCCCAGGTGCTCGAGCAGACCGTCGTTGCGCCAGCGGCCGCGGTCCCCGGTGCGGTACAGGCGCGCGCCCGGAGTTTTGCCGAAGGGGTCGGCGACGAAGCGCTCGGCAGTCAATTCCGGCCGTTCAAGGTAGCCCAAGGCGACCCCACTGCCACCGATGCAGATTTCGCCAGGCACGCCGATCGGACAGGGTTGAAGCGCTTCATTCACGATCCACACGCTGGTGTTGGCGACCGGTTGCCCGATCGACACGCCGCGCTGGTCCAGTGTCGCGCGATCGACACGCCACAGCGTGGACCACACGGTGGTTTCGGTCGGGCCGTACATGTTCCACAGCTCGGCGCTGCGGTCCAGCAGGTCATGCGCCAGGTCGGGCGGGAGACCTTCGCCGCCGATGAGCGCCTTGAAGCGCCCGCTGCCGTTCCAGCGCGTATCGAGCAGCATGCGCCACATGCCGGGGGTGGCCTGCATCATCGTCGCGCCGCTGGATTCGAGCAGTTCGAGCAGCAGATTGCCGTCCATCGCGGTTTCGCGCGGCACGATCACGACTTCGGCCCCCACCGTCAAGGGCAGCATCAGTTCCAGCACCGCAATGTCGAACGACAACGTCGTCACCGCGGCGAGCCGGTCGTTGGCCTGAATGCCTGGGGCGACCCGCATGCTCGTCAGGAAGTTGGCGACCGCGGCATGCGCAACGGCGACGCCCTTGGGCTTGCCGGTCGAGCCCGACGTGTAGATCACGTAGGCGGCATCGGTGGGCAGGGCGTCTTGCGGCCCAGGCGGCAATGCGGCCGAGGAAACGTTGCGCCACGTTGCATCGAGATCGAGTGCCATCGTGCGTTGCGCGGCGTCGCTGCGCCAAGCCGTCGGCGCACTCGCGATGTTCGATTCGGTCAACAGCAGCGCCAGCTGGGCGTCTTCGGCGTAGTAGGCCAGGCGCGCTGCAGGAAACCCCGGGTCGAGCGGAATGTAGGTGCCGCCGGCCTTCAAGACGGCGAGCAACGCGACGACCATGTCGACGCCGCGCCCCAGGCACAGACCCACGCGCTCGCCGCGTTGAACACCGCGCTCGCGCAGCGCCCACGACAATTGATTGGAGCGCTGGTCCAGCTCCGCATAGGTCAGGCACGTGCCGGCGTATCGCAGCGCGACGCCGTCGGGCGTTGCAGCAGCCTGACGAATGAACGCCGCATGCATCAGGCCCTCGTGCACCGGAGTACGCGCCGGTTGGAGCGATTGCAGCGCAGTCAATTCATCTGGCGCGAGCCAGTCCAGGCGGGCGATCGCCTGGCCCGGCTGCCGCACCGCGGCGCGCAGCAGGGTTTCGTACGCCGTCATCCAGCGGCCGATGGTCGCGGCGTCGAAAAGGTCGGTGTTGTACTGGCATTCGAGTCGCAGACCGTCAGACGTTTGCGACGCGTTGACGAACAGCTCGAAGTTCTCGAAACGGCGCGGGTTGGCCGACATGTGCGCGCTCAGCCCCGGAAACGCGCTTGATTCCGACTTGACGGCCTGGTCGACGTTGAACATCACGCTCACGAGCGGCAGTCGGCTCGGGTCGCGCCGCACGGGAAGCTTCTTCAGCAGCGTGCCGTAGGTCAGGGTCTGGTGTTCGAAGGCATCGAGCAGCATCGCACCGGTGCGCTTCACATAGGCGTCGAACGGCTGCGCGGCGTCGATTGCGGTGCGGATGGGGAGCAGATTGACGCAGTGCCCGACCAATGCCGTCATGCCGCTCGCCGATTGGCCCGCTGCGGGCACGCCGATCACCAAGTCATCCTGCCCGGTCAAACGCTGCAAAGTCGCCGCAAAGCCGCTGAACAAGGTCGCGAACAGGCTTGCGCCGGCCTTGGCGCCCAGTTTGCGCACGTCGGCGACGAGCGCCGCGTCGAGCATGTGATCAACACGCCGCGAATTGAAACTGCGCATCGGCGCGCGCGCGCGATCGGTCGGCAGGTCGAGCACAGGCAGTGAACTGCCCGCAAAACGGTCGAGCCAGAATCGTTCGTGTTCGGCCATCGCGGGCGACGCGGCTTCGGCCATCTCCCACGCCACATAGTCGCCGAAGCGTGGTGCCGCATCGGGGCCGGGTGCGGCGCCGATTTGCTCGGCGTAGAGTGCACCCAGGTCTTCGGCGATCAGGCCCCAGGACCAGCCATCGCAAACGATATGGTGCGCTGTCATCAGCAGCACGTGATCGGTGTCGGCCAGGCGGTAAAGGCCGGCTCGAAACAGCGGGCCGCGTTCGAGGTCGAACGCCGTCTGCACGGCCTCGGCCGCGGCACGCTCAAGTGCGTCGTGCACCTGACTCGCGCTTTGCGCGCGCAAATCGAGCGTCGCCAGCGCCACACGGCTGGCCGCGCCGACCAGCAGGTCGGTGCCCTCGGGCGCGACCGTGCACCGCAGCGCTTCGTGGCGCTGCACCAGCGCGTCGAGCGCGCCTTGCAATGCGGCTGCGTCCAGCCGGCCGCGCAGGTGCAGGTTGACCGACTCGTTGAATGCAAGCGACGCCTGTGGGCTCAAGCGATCGGCCAGCCAGATCTCGCGTTGCGCTTCGCTGGTCGGTATGACGCGCTCGACGGCGTCGCCCGCAAACGGGTCGAATTCAAAGGGCTCCGGGATTGAAAGGCCCATGGCAGCACCCATTACGCGCTCACCTTGCGGTACTTGCCCGGCGCATTGGCGTCGGGTACGAACCACGCCGGCCGCCCGTCTTTGTCTCGACCGAGTTTGGCGTTCGGCACCGGGGGCCGCGACGCGTCCGCGAGCACGGCCGTTTCAGCGCGGCGCGGCAGGAATTCGCTCTCTTGCAACTCGGCGATCGACTCCTTGAATGCCGACTTGACGATGGCGATGTCTTCCAGCGTGTGTGCGGTGGTCATGAAGCACGGGAAGTTGTCGAGGATATGCACGCCGCGGCTGCGCATCATCGCGAACAGCAGGTCTTGCAGCGGGTGGTCCTCGAGCCATGAGACGCGCCACAACGACGAAAAGTAGCGGATCTCGAGCGGCGCGCCCACCTCACGGCAAAATGCGCTGAGCTCGTCGGCCATTGCTGCGGTGCTGGTGTTCAGTCGAGTCTGCAGATCAGTGCCCTGGTGCTTTAAGTGGTCCAGCGATGCCTTGGCCGCCGCAAGCGCGAGCGGGTGGCGCACGAATGTGCCGGCAAAGTAGGTGACGCCCACCGTCGGCATCGACGCATCACCGTACTGCCAGGCCCCGCCATCGAGTGCATCCATGTAGTCGCGTTTGCCCGCGACGGCACCGACAGGAAAGCCGCCGCCAATGACCTTGCCGTAACACGCGAGGTCGGCGCGAATGCCGAACAGCGCTTGTGTGCCGCCGAGGTGCGCGCGAAAGCCCGTGATGACTTCGTCGAAGATCAGGCAGGTGCCGCTGCGTTCGGTGATGGCACGCACTTCCCTGAGGAACTCCTTGGGTTGGAAGTCGGGTCGGCGGCTCTGCACCGGCTCGACCAGCACTGCAGCCAGGTCATCGGCGTTGTTGCGAATGAACTCGAGCGCTTCGGGGGTGCCGTAGTCGAGCACGCGCACGTCACCAAACATGCCCGCCATGACGCCCGGCGCCGCCGAAATGCCCTTGGCGTTGCGGCCGGCCCGGACCAGTACCTCATCGAAGGTGCCGTGATACGACCCAGTAAACAGCACGATGGTATTGCGCCCGGTCACCGTGCGCGCGATGCGCATCGCGGCCATCACGGCCTCGGACCCGGTATTGCACAAGCCGACACGATCGAATCCGGTCAACTCGCACAGCAGTCGCGAGACCTCACCGGCCAACGGATGCTGCGGCCCGATGTCATAGCCGAGATCGAGCTGCTTGCGAACAGCGTCGACCACAAAATCGGGTTGCCAGCCGAACAGATTCATGCCGAACCCATTGAGCACGTCGACGTACTCATTGCCGTCGATGTCCCACATGCGTGAGCCCTTGCTGCGCTCGATGACGGTCTGGTAGACGATTTCTTTGGTCACCGGCCGAAAGCCGTTGACCACCCGCGGGTCGGCCATGTGCGGCCGGTGTTCGACGGTGTAGGCCTTGCTCTTCTTGGTGCGCTCGACATACCGGCGCACGAACGCGTCAAGGCGCGCCTGCTGGCGCTCGCTCAACACACCTGCCTGGGTGTGGATCCGCGCGATGGCGCCAAACGCCTTCTTGACGTCGTAGCGCACCATGGCGCCTTCTTCGGTAGCGGGCGTCGCGGGCGCTGTACCCGGTGGGGGTACACGCGTCGGCGCAGCGGCGGCCGTGGTCGTGCTCGCCGCCGGGGCCGCCGTTGCGGCAGTGGATGACGCAGGCATCGCAGTCACCATCGTTAGGGCCGGGGCGGACTGAACCGCGGCCGCACCCGTACCGCCCAGCAGGGCGAGCTGTTGAGCCATCAATTGCATCTGTTGGGCGATCACATGCTGGACAACGCTTGCGCCGGCCGGCACTGCGTAGGCCGCAGGCGCTGCAAATGCCGATGTCAACGTCGGTGCCAACGTGGGTGCCGGACTCGGCGTGGGGCTTGGTGCGAGCGCCACGACGGGTTGAACAGCCGCCGGAATTTCGACCGCCGCGGCCTGCGCCACCGGGTCGGGCGGCAGGCTGGCGTCGAGGAACTGCGCCAATGTGTCGAAGCTGCGATACGTCTCCATCAACTGGCGGAACGTGAGGTTGACGCTGAACTGTTTCTTCACCTGCAACGCAGCCTGGGTCAGCGTCAGCGAATCCAGACCAAGCTCGATGAAACTCGACGTCGCGTCACCGACGTCAAGATCGGCGCCGGCCACGTCTTCGAACAACTCGCGCAATCGGCGCATCAGTTGCGGGTGGCGCGAGGATGCAGCAGGGGCAGTGGTTTGAGTGGACATGGGCGCTGGGATTGAAGAGTTGACGGGAGCGGCGATCACTTCGTTGCTGCGACGCGGTGGGGACGAAACACTCGCCGCGGACAGCATGGGGGCAGAAGAGTCGCGCACGCTTGGAACGGTGTCGAGCCAATGGCGCTTGCGCTCGAACGGATAGCTGGGCAGCCGCACGCGCCGTCGCCGGGCGGGCGCGGTCCCGCTGTCGGCGCTGAACTCGAACCCCAGAGTCCACAGTTGACCCTGGGCGAACAGCCGTTGCGCGGCGCCGGCCTGCACCGATTCGCCCAGGCTGGGAATCGCCACCGGCGTGCTACGGCCGCTGGCGGTGTGTTGGCGCGCGAGTGTGGACAGGGTCGCACGCGGCCCGACTTCGAGGAATGCCGCCCCTGGGTAGCCGGCCAGCGCCTTTTCGAGCGCCGGCGAAAACCGAACCGGCTCGCGCAAGTGACGCGCCCAGTAGTTCGGGTCGGTCGCATCGCGCGCGGACAACGGCTCACCGGTGAGCGTGGAAACGATGGGAATGCGCGGCGCCGACAGCGCCGCACGTTTCATTTCGGCCTCGAACAGCGGCACCGCGCCATCCATCATCGGCGAATGAAAAGCATGCGAGGTTTGCAACACGCGCGCAACGGTGCCTTCGGCCTCGAGCTGGCGTTGCCAGGCATGAACTGATTCGCTCGGCCCGGCAACAACGCAGGCCATGGGACCGTTCTGCGCCGCCAGCGTCAACCCGGCGGGCAGGCAAGCGAGAATCTTGTCGATCGGCAGACGCACCGCCAACATGCTGCCGGCGGGCATCGACTGCATCAGCGCGCCGCGGCGCGCGACCACACGCGCCGCGTCGTTAAGCGACATCACTCCGGCCACCACTGCGGCGGCGAACTCGCCCACGCTGTGGCCGATGAGCGCCGTCGGCCGCACGCCGCGCGCCAGCCAGGCTTGTGCGAGTGCGTACTCGATGCAGAACGTCGCCGGCTGGGTGGTATCGGTCGCCGTCAGCGCCGCACCTTCGGGGTCGAACATGCGCGCCTCGAGGTCGAACGCCAGCACCGGCTTCATGGCCGCAATGCATGCGTCAAACGCTTGGCGAAACGCTGCATCGTGTTCGTACAACTCGCTGCCCATGCCGGGGTACTGCGCACCCTGGCCGGGGAACAGCCAGAGCAGCGGGGGCGGGTTCCCGGCGAGCTCGCGCACGGCGCGCCGCGCCGGGTCTTGACTGCGCAGCGCGGCCGCAGCCTGCTCGGGCGTATCGGCGACCAGGCACAACCGGTGGGCGAAACGGCTGCGACCGATCCGCAAGGTATATGCCACGTCGGCCAGATTGACGGTGGGCTCGGCGTCGAGGTGATCGGCAAGCCGCCGCGCCATCGCGTCGAGCGCCGAGCGGGTCTTGGCCGAGAGCTGCAGCAATTGGGCACCGCTGCTCGGCGAGGACGGTTCGATCAGCGGCGCTTCTTCCAATACTGCGTGGGCGTTGGTGCCGCCGACGCCGAAGCTGCTGATGCCGGCCCGGCGCGGCTGCGCGCCGCGCGGCCACGCCGAGAGCTGGTGGTTGACCACAAAGGGGCTGTTGGCGAAATCGATCTTCGGATTGGGTGCATCGAAGTGAATCGTGGCAGGCAACTGTTCGTTGGTCAGCGCCAGTGCGACTTTGATCAAACCCGCGGCTCCCGCTGCAGTGACAAGGTGCCCGACATTGCTCTTGACAGAGCCAATTCTGCAGAAGCCCGTGTCGCGCGTGGCGCTGCGAAACGCCCGCGTCAAGCCCTCGACCTCGACGGGGTCGCCCAATGGTGTGGCGGTGCCATGCGCCTCGACGTAGGAAATGCTGCGCGGATCGACGCGTGCGTCGTCGTGCGCCGCGACGATCACCGCCGACTGCCCCTCGATGCTGGGCGCGGTGAAGCTGGCCTTGCCGCCGCCGTCGTTGTTGGTGGCGATGCCACGAATGACCGCGTAGACCTGGTCGCCATCGGCCAGCGCATCGCGCAATCGCTTCAGCAACACGACCGCAGCGCCGTCATTGAATGCGGTGCCGCTTGCCGCAGCGTCGAAGCTTCGCGTCTGCGCGTCCCTGGACAGCATGGAGCCGTCCTGGAACAGGTATCCGCTGCGGGGCGGCGAAGTCACTGACGCCGCCCCGGCGAGCGCCATCGTGCATCGGCCGAGTCGCAGACTGTCCACCGCCTGGGCGATCGCGACCAGCGAGGTTGAACAGGCGGTGTTGACGTTGACTGCGGGCCCCTTGAGGTTGAGCTTGTAGGCGACGCGTGTTGCGATGTAGTCCTTGTCGTTGGCAAACTGGACTTGCAGTTCGCCGACGCGTTCGATCACCTCTGGGTGGCGCAAGACGTTGCGCTGCAGGTACGACGGCGTGCCCATGCCGGCGAATACACCCACCGGCACCAAGGTGCGATCGGGCGCGTAGCCGGCGCGTTCCAGGCATTCCCACGCGATTTCGAGAAACACGCGTTGCTGAGGATCGGTAACGTCGGCCTCGCGCGGCGGCATGCCAAAGAACGCCGCATCGAAGTCTTCGATGCCGTCGATGACCCCGCGCGCGCGCACGTAGTCAGGGTCATTTCGCAGCGAATCCGGAATACTCGGGTCGAGCTCCTCGACGGTGAATCGAGTGATCGCATCGCGCCCCGCCAGCAGCCCCCCCAGAATTCCTCGATCGTTGCCGCCCCGGGAAAACGCCCCGCCATGCCGATGATGGCGATCGGGTCATCCTGCTCGACACTGCCGCGCGGTCGAACGGGCAGCGCGGCCGCTTGGGGCTTGGCGGGGCTGCTCTCGATTGCTGCGATTGCCGTGGCCAACCCGGCGGCCGTCGGGTAAGCGAAGATGAGGGCAACACTTAACTCGCTGCCCCGCTCCAGTGCCAGCGAGTCAAGCGCCTGGACGGCCAGCAGCGACGTTCCACCGAGCTCGAAGAAATTGTCATCGGCACCGACGCCATCGATTTCGAGTTGCGTAGCGAAGACTTGGCAAATCGCGCGTTCGAGGTCATTCGTGGGCGCCCTGAACGGCTGAGCGAGATCGGGACGCTCCTTGGCAGGCGCGGGCAGTGCCTTGCGGTCCAGCTTGCCGTTTTCAGTCAGTGGCAAACCATCGACGCAGACGAACGCCGATGGGATCATGAATTCGGGCAGGTAAGCGGCCAGGTGCGTGCGCAACTCGGTGCGTGAAACCGGCGCGTCAGCCGCGACGACATAGGCGACAAGTCGCGCTTCGCCGCCCGGACCGTCGTTGCGAGCAATGACCGCGTTGGCGCGTAGCCCCGGGTGTTTGGCCAACAGGCTTTCAATCTCGCCGGTCTCGATTCGAAAGCCCCGGATCTTGACCTGGTGGTCGATCCGGCCCAGGTACACCAGGTCACCGTCCGGCAAACTGCGAGCCAAATCGCCCGATTTGTAGAGTCTCACCGGCGCTTCTTGCTGCGGTGGTATCCAGTCGATGAAGCGCTCGGCGGTCAACTCGGGCCGGTTCAGGTATCCCAAACAAACACCCGCACCGCTGATGTACATTTCGCCGACTGCGCCCGGCTCGACCGGCCTGCGCTGTTCGTCGAGGAGCCAGACGGCCAAATCTGGAATCGGCTGGCCGATCACACTGCCATTGCCCAATTTGAGATCGGCCAGCGTTATTTCGCGGTACGTGACATGGACGGTGGTTTCCGTGATGCCGTACATGTTGATCAGCCGCGGCCGGCTGTCACCATGACGGTCGAACCAAGGCTGCAACATTTGCAGCTCCAGCGCCTCGCCGCCAAAGATCACGTATCGCAGTGAGAGCGCACTCGACTCATACGCGCTGGCGGCATCTGCATCGATCAAGGTGCGAAACGCTGAAGGCGTCTGGTTCAGTACCGTGACTCGCTCACGAACCAGCAGGTCGAGAAAATCCTTCGGCGAGCGGCTGATCAGGTACGGCACGACGACGACGCTGCCGCCATAGGCAAGCGCACCCCAAATTTCCCAGACCGAGAAGTCGAACGCGTGGGAATGGAAGAATGTCCAGACATCGGATGCGCCGAACCCGAACCAGGCGTCGGTCTGCGTGAAAAGCCGCACGACGTTGCCATGCGTCAACTGGCATCCCTTGGGTTTGCCCGTCGAGCCGGAGGTGTAGATGACGTAGGCGAGTGAGTCGGCGTCAGCAATGCTGGGTGGGTTTTCAGTCGATTCGCCCGCCAGGGCAGCAGCCTCGTTGTCGAGCACGATGACCGGTGCGGCACATTCAGGCAGCTTTTTCAGCGAGGCGGACGACGTGAGCATCACCACCGGGCGCGCGTCGCTGAGCATGAAGTCGAGTCGATCCTTTGGATACGCCGGATCGATGGGCAGGTAAGCGCCGCCGGCTTTCAGGATCGCCAGCAGGCCGATCACCATGTCGATCGAGCGCTCCATGCCGATCGCCACCAGATCGCCCGGCTTGACGCCGAGTTTGAGGAGGCGATGCGCGAGTTGGTTGGCGCGCACGTTCAAGGCAGCGTGACCGATCGTGACGCCGCCACAGATGACTGCCGGCGACGCAGGTCGACGCAAAGCCTGCTGCGCGACGAGTTCGTGAATCGTCGAATCCCGCATGGAATTAAGTCTGGCGCTCACGGCAGTTGCGTTCATCTCGTTCCTGGTTCCACGGCGGTATTTCAAGGGGCAATGGTCAAACGAAGCGGGTTGATTACGACGCGCTTCGCAACAGCACCCGAAGGGCGAGCGACTCGTGGCGAATCGATCATGACGGCCCTCGAGTCGTGACGTGGGCGCAGAGCCGCCCCGTTCGGGATCGACACATGGTTTATTCGTGCTGGATGGGTCACTCGATCAGATTGGGGCGTGTCCGACGGGCGACAAAATCGGTCGAGCACATCGGCTTTCAGTGCACCTGCTCTCGCGCTTGTCGTGTGCACCAGTATCGAACCGGCATGACCAAACATGTGCCGCGTGCAGCCGCCGTTTCGTGATCCATTCGGCGCTTGATCTAAGTAGCGGCGGCACCCGAATCAGGGGTGCGCCGGCTGCACCATGTCCAGGCGAGTCCGCGCTGACCAGATCAGCATTTCGGCCTCCGCGTCATCCAGCTCGCGCTTCGGAATCGAGGCCGCGATATCGCGCAATTCCCAGGGGTCACTGGCGGTGTCGTAGACCTGCATCGGAGTCCGGCCGAAGTTGTAGATGAACTTTCGACCTTCGCGATGTGTGGCCAAAAGGGTTTGCGGCTGGTGTGTGGCGTGAAACGCCTGGCGTCCGGGCACGCCCGGCGCGAGGAGCGAACGACCGGGGAGATAGCCGCCCTCGATCTCGAGCCCGAGCAACTCGGCGAGCGTCGGCAGGACGTCGGTTTGCTGGCGGTAACCCCGGATGCGCGCAGGCGCCAAATTCGGCGCGACGATTACCGCCGGAACGTGAGTCACTTCGCGATTGAGCACCTTCAGGTGCATGCGCTCTCCGCCGCGTTCGCCGAACGACTCGCCGTGATCGCCGAGAATCACGATGACAGTGTCGTCGAGTGCACCCATGGCCCGAAGCCCATCGAACAATTCGCGCGTCCACTGGTCGATGTAGCGCAGGCAATTCAGGTAGTTCTCGAGCTGCGGGTTCGTCACGCCGGGAAAGTCCACCGCGGGCCACGAACTCGGCATCTTGTACGGGGTGTGCCCGATATTCGTCATGATGACGGCCAAGGAGCTTTCCTTCGCATCGCGCCGCTCCTTAATCCAACGCAGGGCGGGTTCGAGCATCGCGCGGTCTTCAAGGCCCCACGAGGTGGGGCGCTCCCACGCCTTTGCGTCGAGATCCACGTCAATTGATACTTTGTCGAATCCAAGACCGGTCACCACCGCGCGGTCGCTTTCCACATCCAAGTGGGTGGGCGTGAAGAAGGCACTCTTGTAGCCGAGCGGACGCAACAGTCGCGCAAGGCTCGAGTTGAATTTCGGTTCCTTGTTCGAACGAACCCAGTCGGCCACGCCGAGCAGATCTGCGCCATGCGTGCCGGTCAGCACGCTGATCCAGGCATTCGCGGTTCGCGGCAAGACTGCATTCATGTTCTCCACCATGACGCCACGTTCCGAAAGTTCCCTCAAGAAGGGCGTGGTGGCCAGATCCGCGGAATGCACGCTGGTTTTGTCGGCACGCACCGACTCCATCATGATGACGATGGCGTTCAAGCGCTTGGAATTTCGATTCGAGACGAGTCTGATGTTGTGAACGTCGGCAAAAGGCGCGAGCTCCAAGGCCTTGCGCATCACGTCTCGGGGTGGGATGGCCTGGGCCGAGTCGCCGAACAAGTCTCTTCCGATGGTGAAGAACGTATTCGCCGCGAAGCGTGAATAGTGGGTCGACGGCGGCTGCACAGGCAATGCCATGCCCGCCGCGAACAACAGCCCCACGCCGAACGCCAAGCGCAATGCATGGGCCAACTCAGGATAGTGCCGCAACGGCGTCGATTGCACTCTTGGCCCCGAGCTTTGGGTGTCGTGCGTCCCTGGGGTGCGCCATCTGCTCCAAAGACGCCATGCCAACGGGATGGCCAGGTAGGGTCCGAGCATCGCGATCACCATTTCGCGATCCAGTTCACTCGCGACGATGCCTCCCAAGTGGGCACGCTGCTCGATCACGTAGGCCAAGAGTTGGCCTGATCCCGTCCCGCCGGTCTTGAAGTAATACGCCAGTTCCCAACCGATCAGGGTCAGAAGCGCCAACCATACAACGACAACGACAACCGTTCCGGCACGCCGAAAGTGCCGTGCGGTGACCCAGAGCAGCGCGAAGGCAAAGAGTGCAAAGGTGCCCGCGAATACGAGGTCTTCCCAGGCAATCTTCAGGGCGTTCATCGACTCGGCAACCGCACCGTGCAATATGCCGGACGCTGAAGCCGGGCGACCGGAGATCCACATTCTCGCCGCCATCGCAGCGACGGCAAGAACGATTCCCGCGCCGAATCCGGCGAGACCGGCCCACCAGATGCGGCGCTTGAGCCACAAACCGAGCGCGAGGCCGATCAGGCCGAACCCCATAAGGCGCGCCAACGAGGAATCGATGAGAAAGAAACTGATCAACTTGTCGCGGTCTACGCCGGCGGTTTGATCCCAGTGCGATACGACCAGCGCTTTGGAAGTCAGCAGCACCAGCAGCAGCGGGACTGTCAGCGCCAGCGTCGACGGAAGCATCCTGGGATGCGGCTCTTCTCGACTCCCTTGCACGTCCATCCATCCTCCTGCTTGCGGATCTGCACGTTTCAGACGCGGCGGCTGCAAAACGGCGTGTCCCCCTGACCTTCCGGACCTGGGACAGCTTAGCTAACAGACTAGCAGGAACGGCAAGCTGTTGCGGATGATTCTGGGCAGTAATCCCGGAAACGATCAACGCACCGGGTCACAACATGACCGCGACGTGCTCGGTTCACGGCCGCGACTCATCCAGCTTGAACTGGTCCCCCAAAACTGGACGCCACGAAGTCTGTTAGTTTTGACTTCTTGGAGGACATATGAAAGCAGGATCAGATCGGAAGTACACGGCTGAATTTCGGGACGCAGCTGTCAAGCAAGTGATTCAAGGTGGGCGTGGCATGGCGGCGGTTGCGCGCTCGCTGGAGATGTCGAACAAGACGCTGGCCAACTGGGTGTACCTGGCACGCAAAGGGCAGGCGCTGGTCAAGCGTGTGCCCGTGCAGCCGGTGTCGGACCTGGAGGCCGAACTGAGCCGCTTGAGGCAGGAGAACACCCGGTTGAGGGTGGAGAAGGAAATCCTAAAAAAAGCGGCAGCGTACTTTGCGAGGGAGTCGATGTGAAGTACGCGTGGATTGAGAAGCATCGACAGGAATACGCCACGACGATGATGTGCGAGCTGCTGAGCGTATCGCGCAGCGGGCTGAACGCGGCGCGAGGGCGCGAGCCATCGAAACGCGCGTGCGAAGACAAGCAGTTGGTCGAACAGATTCGCCACGGCCAGCGCAAGCATCGCGGGCGCTACGGGCGCCGACGCATGACGCCCGAGATCGGCCAGGCGCTGGGCCGCACGATCAACCATAAGCGTGTCGGGCGCCTGATGCGCGAGCACGGGCTGCAAAGCCACAAGCGGCGGCGCTTTCGGGTGGTGACGACCGACTCCAAGCACACCCACGCGGTGGCGCCCAACGTGCTGCAGCGCGACTTCCAAGCGGCCGCGCCGAACCAGAAATGGTTGGCCGACATGACCTACGTGCCCACCGACGAAGGCTGGCTGTACGTGGCGCTGGTACTGGACCTGTACGCACGCAAGCTGGTGGGCTGGGCGATGAGTGAGACGATGCCGCAGGAGCTGACGCTGTGCGCGCTTGACGTTGCGCTGGGCTGGCGCCACCCCGGCGCTGGCCTGGTGCACCACTCGGACCGGGGCTCGCAATACGCGGCCAACGACTACCGCGCCAAGCTCGAGGCGCTGGGCATCACGGTGTCGATGAGTCGCAAGGGAGACTGCTGGGACAACGCGCCGATGGAATCGGTGAACGGCACGTTGAAAGTCGAGTGCGTGCACGACGAGCATTTCGAGACTCGCGAGCAGGCAAGGCAAGCAATTGTCGAGTACATCGGTTACTACAATACCGAGCGCCGCCATTCTGCGTTGGGCTACATCACCCCGGCAGAATTCGAGCGGCGCTGGCGCGCCGAGTCAGCTTCAAAGACAAGGGCGTTGCAGCAATGAGCGGGCACCGCGTTACCCACCGCCGGCCGGTCCGGTTCGTATCGCAAGCGACCGAACCGGCCGTCCGTGGATAACGCTCATCGTGCTTCGTGGCGTCCAATGAACGGGGACCGGTTCAGCTCGATCCTGGCGCCGAGGTCGAGAAGGTCGCCTGCCCCAAGCCGGGCGCAAACCCACGCAACCGGCGCGTGAGTTCAAGGTCGCTCCACACAGCATCACGACTTGGTCGCGCAAACCACCGCCGACAGCCGTAAGCCGCCTCGAGGCGCAAACACCAATTTGATCTGTACTATGTGAAGAATAATTCACTGTTTCTGGACCTGTTGGTCCTGATCGAGACGGTGAGCGTTGTACTATTTCGTGAGGGTCAGTGACACGGGGTGGTCTGCTCAGACGCGGTGCAGGGGTCTGGGTGGGACACGCTAGGCGCTGAGGCCTGCAACGCTCAATCCCGTCAAAGCCCGTGCGGAAGCGAGAAGCGTTAGTGGCCTGGCACGGCCCGAACCGACCCGCTTGTCTGCCACACGAGGAACACACATGAAGCAAACCGGCAAGGCAGCGCAAGTCATGCGGGCCACGCGGGCCGCCTTGTTGGCCACATTGGGAGCCACTCTGTTGGTGGGCTGCGGCACGTTCAACAACTACCCGCCCGCCCCGCCCACGGTAGACACCGTGGACCACCGCTACCGCATCGGCCCGCTGGACACGCTGAACATTTTGGTGTGGCGCAACCCCGACCTGTCCGCCACCATCAGCGTGCGCCCGGACGGGCGCATCTCCAGCCCCCTGGTCGAAGACCTCATGGCCGCGGGCAGGAGCCCGGTGGACCTGGCGCGCGACATCGAGAAGACCCTGGCCAAGTTCATCCGCGAGCCCGTGGTCACCGTCGTGGTGGGGGGGTTCCAGGGGATCTACCCTGAGCAGATCCGCATCGTGGGCGAGGCGGCCAAGCCGCAATCGGTGCCCTACCGCCAGCAGATGACGATTCTGGACGTGATGATTGCTGCGGGAGGGCTCACCGACTTTGCTGACGGCAACGGGGCGGTGCTGGTGCGCGGCAGCGAGGGCGGCAAGCAATACAGCGTGAGGCTCAAAGACCTGCTCAAGCGGGGCGACATCTCGGCCAACGTGGCGGTCAAGCCCGGGGACATCGTGATCGTGCCGCAAAGCGTGTTCTGAGGTGAGCGCGATGAAGCCTACCGCGAGCACCGGCCTGAGCCAGGCCCAGGCGGTGCTGCGCGAGCTGTGGCGCTCGCGCTGGCTGGCCCTGAGCGTGGCCTGGGGTCTGTCGGCGGTGCTGGGCGCAGCCGTGCTCACCGTCAAAGACCGCTATGAAGCCAGCGCGCGCATCTACATCGACACCCAAAGCGTGCTCAAGCCGCTGATGGCCGGGCTGGCGTTCCAGCCCAACATCGACCAGCAGTTGAGCATGCTGGCGCGCACCCTGATCAGCCGGCCCAACGTCGAAGCCCTGCGCGCCTCGCCCGAAGTGGGCTGGAACAACGCCGCCTCGCAGAACGACCCCGATCCCCGGCGGCGCGAGGCCGAGGTCGAGTCGCTGATGAGAACCATCAAGATGGCTCCCGGAGGCGCGGGCACCAACAGCTACACCCTGAGCTACCGCGACACCGACCCGCAGCGCGCGCAGCGCGTGGTGGCCCAACTGGTGAAGATGTTCGTCGCCTCCAGCAGCGACAGCAAGCGCAAGGATTCCCAGGACGCGCGCAGCTTCATCGAAGAAGAGATCCGCGAGAACGAGGCCAAGCTGGTGGCCTCGGAGGAGCGGCTCAAGGACTTCAAGCTGAAGAACTTTGGCGTCACGGGCGTGGCCGCGCAGGGCTACTTCTCGCGCATGTCCAGCCTGGCCGAAGAGGTGGACAAACTGCGCCTGGAGTTCAACGCAGCCGAGCAATCGCGCGACGCGATCAAGCGCGAGCTCGCCAGCGAGTCGCCGCAGTTGCCCGTCACCGCACCGGCCAGCCCGGGTGCGCCTGCGGCCCCGGCGCCGCTCGTGTCGGAGTTTGAGCCGCGCCTGGACGCCGCGCGCAAGCAGCTCGACGAGTTGCTGCGCCGCTACACCGACGAGCACCCCGACGTGGTCAGCACGCGGCGCGTCATCGCCCAGTTAGAGGTGCAAAAGCGCCAGGACCTGGAGGCGCGTGCCGAGGCGCGCGCCAAGGCCTTGGCCCTGGAGGGCCCCAAGGGACCCACCGCGATGGCCGCGGCCGCGACGAATCCGGTGTTCCAGCAGCTGCGCCTGTCCCTGACCGCGGCCGAAGCCAGCGTGGCCTCGCTGCGGGTGCGCCTGAGCACCCAGCAAGCCAAGCTCGCCGAGATCCGCGCGCTGGCCAACCGCACGCCCCAGATCGAGGCCGAGTTCAGCCAGCTCAACCGCGACTACGAGGTCATTCGCAAGAACTACGAGCAACTCGTCACCCGCCGCGAGTCGGCCTCGCTGGGGGTGAAGATCGACCAGTCCTCGCCCCTGGCGGAGTTTCGGATCATCGACCCGCCGCGCACCGCGCCCTCGGCGGTGCAGCCCAACCGGGTGAGCCTGGCAGCCTTGAGCGCGCTGCTGGCCTTGGCCGCAGGGGTGGGCGCAGCACTGCTGCGCGCCAAGCTGCGCCCGGTGGTGAGCACGCCCAAGGCCTTGCGCGAACTCTCGGGCCGCCCGGTGCTGGGCAGCGTGTCGCTGCTCATGAACCCGCAGGCCCTGCGCGCCCAGCGCGCGGGCAACTTCGGCCTGGCCGCGGGGGCGGGCAGCCTGATGCTGGCCCAGCTCGGCTGGGTTGTCTGGGTGGCCTCGCAGGTCAAGATCTAGCCGCACGGCCCCACGGGAACTGAAGAGTCCAGACATGAGCATCATCGAACAAGCCACGCGGCGCCTGGAAGAACTCAAGCGCGCCGGCGTGGAGGTGGCCTGGGAGCCTGCGCCCCCCTCTGCACGCACCCCTGCGGCCCCCGCCTCCACCACACCCACCGCCGCGCCCGGGCGCAACAGCGTACCGCTGCACGAGCAGGGCTACTCGCTGGACCTGGACGAAGACCCGCCGTCCAGTGACTTCGGTGCCGGTGCGCCCTCCAGCGCGCGCGGGCGCGCGGCAGGCAGCGTGGCAGCCCACGCCCTGGTGCGTGTGGGCCTGCGCCAGTCCAAGAGCGTGGAGCTGGACCTGATGAGCCTGGCCGAGCAGGGTTATTTGGTGCCCGGGGCGGCGCGCTCGGTGCTGGTGGATGAGTTTCGGGGGATCAAGCAGCCGCTGCTGAAGAACGCGCGCGCCCAGGCCGAAGCGCAAAGCGGAACACAAAGCGCGGCGCCGGATACAGCCGCCAGCCACGCCAACCTGATCATGGTCACCAGCGCCCTGGCCGGGGAGGGCAAGACCTTCTGCGCGCTGAATCTGGCGCTGTCCATCGCCTCGGAGGTCGACGCCTCGGTGCTGCTGGTGGACGCCGATGTGCTGCGCCCCTCGGTGATGACGCGCCTGGGCGTGCAGGGCCACCACAAGGGGCTGCTCGATCTGCTGTCGGACACGACGCTGGAACTCCCCGAGCTGATCCTCAAGACGAACATCCCCAAGCTGTCGGTGCTGCCGGCCGGCGCCCCCACGAGCCACTCCACGGAGTTGCTGGCCAGCGATGCGCTGCGCGAGCTGCTGCACGAGATCGCCACGCGCTACCCCGAGCGCATCGTGATATTTGATTCGCCCCCGCTGCTGTCCACCACCGAGTCCAGAGTGCTGGCCGCGCGCATGGGCCAGATCCTCATGGTGGTGGGCGCCGACCACACCCAGACCCTGGACCTGGCACAGGCCTACACCGCGCTCGAACACTGCCCCATCGTGCTCAGCGTACTCAACCGCTCCAATACCGACTCCGATCATCGCCACTATGGCTATCACGCGGATTGAGATGGGTCGGTGGTTTGCGGTCTTGGCGATTTGCCAGTGCGCGACGACGCTTGCGACGGCTCAGACCTGGCGGGTCGAGCCGTCGGCAAGAGCAATGGTGACGGCCACGAACAACAGCGGATTTGCCAATTCGCAGGATTCAGGCGGCGATGTCGTTCTTGAAGTCGTTCCCCGCATCTCGTTGATGGGGCGCGGTGCGCGGTTCAAGGTCGATGGATCTGTCGAAGCGGACTGGTTGAGCTACGCACGCAACACGGTCCCAAACGAATTCGTTCCGAAAGCAAGCCTTACGGCGAACGTCAACGCCGTCGAGCGCTGGGTGTATCTGGACGCAGGCGCGCAGTTCGAGCAGGCCACGGCCAACCCCTTCTCTGCCGCGTCAACTGCAACCCTGCCCTCGGCGCGTCAGCAAGCGACGCAATACCGCCTGAGCCCCTATCTCGATCACGCGTTTTCACCCACGGTTTCCCTGCTTTATCGGAATGACAATGTGTGGACCCGCGTCCTGAGCGATCTCTCGTCTTCTGCAACGCGCACGACGACGGAACGGCATGGCCACTCGCTCGCCTTCACGCAACAACCCATTCCCTTGGGCTATGCGCTGGAAGCAAACCAAGAAACGACGGACTATTCAGGAACTGAAAATTCGACGGTCGAATTGTCGAGCGCGCGCGTTGTCTTGACCTACGCCGTTGATCCGACCTTGATCTTGGGGGGCGTTGCAGGTGCGGAGCGAAATCAGATTGCGGCCTCCACGAGCACCGACACAATCCGCGGCATGCGGGTGCGCTGGCGTCCCAGCGAGCGCTCCGAGCTCGAGGCGAGCGCGGAAAGACGCTTCTTTGGCAACGGATGGGCCGTGACTTGGTCGCATCGATCGCCCTTCGTGGCGATGAACCTCAATCTGGCAAAACAACCCGCATCTCAGCCATCTTCAATATTCTTGACGAACACCAGCGGCGACCTTAGAGAGCTCATCGATCAGGCTTACACGACCCGGTTCCCCAATCCGACAGAGCGCGCTGCAGTCGTGGACGCAGCGATCGCCAACCTCGGTGCAACGGCGAACACGACGGGTCCGATTGCGGTTTTCTCGGACTACGCACAACTGGAGCGGCGCGCGGCGCTTTCGGTCGCCTTTCTCAGTCCGCTCTCAGTGCTCACGTTTCAGCTGTTCGCCGTCGAGTCGACCCAGTTGCAACGCCCGGATGCACCCGCCCTGCCATTGCCCCCCCTCAATGCCGACAACACCCAGATCGGCGGCTCCGTGACGATGAATCGCCGATTGACGTCAACTCTGGCCGTCGAAGGGGTGCTCAGTGGCGTGAAGATCGAAGGTCTCGGGTCCTCGGTCGGTCAAGCGAGCAGCACCAAATCGGCGAAGCTGTCGGCCATCCAGCAGCTCAGCCCCAAGACCCGGCTCATCGCCGGAGCGCGCCGTCAGCTCTCGAATTCGAATGTCGTCCTACCCGCCCAGGAGACCGCGGCCTTCTTTGGGATAGAACACAAATTTTGACCAGCCATGTACGAGTCACATTTCGGATTCACCGGTTCTCCGTTTCAGCTCAACCCCGACCCGGCGTTCTACTTCGACAGCAAGGGGCACAGCAGTGCGCTTGCCTACTTGAAGTTTGGCGCCCATCAGGGGGAAGGATTCATCGTTGTCACCGGGGACATCGGCGCAGGCAAGACGACGCTCGTGCGCACACTTCTCGACGGGCTGGATCCGAAGCAGGTCGTCGCGGCGCAAGTGGTCAGCACGCAGCTTGAATCGAGTGAGCTGCTGCAAGCCATCCTGATGGCCTTTGGGGTTCGCTGTGGCAGCGCCTCGAAGGCCCATCTCATCGCCAGCCTCGAGGGGTTCCTGATGACGTTGGCCGCCAAGGGCCAGCGCGCGCTGCTGATCATCGACGAGGCGCAAAACCTCAAGCACGAGGCTGTCGAGGAGTTGCGCATGCTCTCCAATTTCCAGTTGGGCAGTTACGGCCTGCTGCAGAGTTTCCTCGTCGGCCAGCCCGAATTGCGCACGCTCCTCCAATCCAAGTCAATGGAGCAACTGCGGCAACGCGTCATCGCTTCGTGCCACCTGGGTCCGCTGGCCCCAGCCGAAACCCGCGCCTACGTCGAGCACCGCTTGCGCCGCGTCGGGTGGGCCGGACAGCGGCCCGCCTTCGCCCCCAGCAGCTTCGAGAGTGTGCATCGTTGGACTGGCGGCGTGCCGCGCAAAATCAATCGCCTGTGCAACCGGATGCTGCTCGGCGCTTTCCTCACCGGCGCGAAATCCATCAGCCCGCAACTGGTCGACGCGACGGCCGCCGAACTGCGCGATGAAATCAGCGAGCCGCATGCGCTGGTCACACCCGAGGATGACATCGTCGCGGCTGCGGCCGTCGCAACGTCCTTGCCACAGGAGATCGCACCCGTTCCGCCTGCACAACCGCAGCCCGCGGCATCAGTGCCGGTCACCGATGCCGCCGTCCAGGCGCAGAAGCTGGGCTCGAGCGCTGTCGAACCTGCGCCGTCGCTCGAAAGCAAACCCGTGCGGGTACGCCCTGAGTCGACGCGCCGCAGCCATCGGGCCGGCACGCTTGTTCGGCCGTTGCTTTGTCTTGTCGATTCACCCACCGACTATCTGCTTGCGGGCACGCTGCAAGACGTCTTCCAGGGCTTCCCGAGTTTGCCTGCAGTGGTCGCGGTGCACTTGGGGTTCGAGCCGGATATCTGCACAGAGGAACTCGAAAGTCGCGCCCTGCCGTTGCCGGCAGCCGGTCTTCATCTCGGCGTCGGCAGCGGCGGATTTGCGACGCGCGCGTCGAGCGTTCTCGATGCCCTGAACCGCGTGATTGACGACTTCGACCCTTGCGCTGTGGTCGTGCTCGGCAGTTCCGACGACGATCTTGCGTGCTCATTGCTGGCCCACAAGCGGGGTCTGCGGCTGATGCGCCTGGGGTCCGGGCGGCGCGACAGCCGCGGCGCGGCGGGCAGCCAGGTCAATGCAGTCTTGATCGAACGCGTCGTGGATCTGCACTTCACCGAGTCCACCGAGTCCTTCTATGCCCTCTTCCGTGAGGGAATTCGGCTGGACCGGGTACGCAGCGTGGGCGATCTGACGAAGGAGATGTTCGAGCACGCTCTGACGATCATCGATTCACGACCTGCTGCTCCGCAAGCCGGGACGCCTGCAAGCGGCGTGGCCTTTGGGTTGGTGCGGGCCGAGCTGGACGCCCTGCCGGGGAACGGGGCGGCGGTGCAGGAGATCGTCGACCTGCTGCGCGCCTATGCCAAGGAACTCCCGCTGGTCTGGGTTGCGCGAGCCGGCCTCTTTGAGCATCTGCGTGAATCTGCCCATGGCGCGGAGCTGAAGCGATCCGGGGTCACGATCGTGCAAGATCAAGGGTACTTGGCGACCTTGGCCTTGCTGCGTCGGTCGCGCTGCCTGCTTGCGCTGGAGGAGGATGGCGCGCTGATGGAGGACGCCCGCGCGCTGCATCTTCCCACCATGCTGATTGCAATTGACGCCCCCACCGAAGCGACTGCAGTGGTTGCACCTGAGTCATCGATCGATTCCGGCGCGTCGCATGCCCGATTGCGCCTGGCAAGGCTCCTGGCAGAAGGCTCGCCACGGACGGACACGCCCGAATACTGGCACGTCGGGACCGCGTCACGAATCGCCGGTCAGCTCGTGAGTTGGCTGCCCAAGGCAAGTTCCAGGCAACCCAACGAGCCCGCTCCGACCACCTCGCGCGACTCCCCAGCCGAAACAAGCTTGGTCGCCGAGTCGGCGAGTTGATCGCTCGGCTTGGCGCTGTCGATCGATCAGTCACGATGAACCAGAAATTCACCGTCCTCATGTACCACGGTGTCGCGGATGAGCGTGGCAGTTGCCCCGGTGCGGACCCTCACTACTGTGTTTCGGCAAGGCAGTTCGCAGCCCACTTGAAACAGGTCGAGGCAGCCGGGCAGCGCTGCGTCAGCGTGGCCAGCCTGCTGAACGCGAACCCGCTGTCGGATCACGCGGTGGCGGTGACGTTCGACGACGGTCATGCGAGCAATCTGGCCGCCGCCGAGCTGCTCGCCAAGGCGGACGGCAGCGCCGACTTTTTCGTCAACCCGAGCACCGTGGGTTCGCCTCACTTCCTGAACTGGAGCGCGCTGCGCGAGATGGCCAGCCTCGGGATGTCGATCCAGTCGCACGGATTTCATCACCGCTATCTCGACGAGCTGACGCCCCAGGAGGTGAAGGCCGAACTGGTCGATTCGAAGCGAGCGATCGAAGATCACCTGGGTTCGCCCGTCACGGTCTTCGCGCCACCTGGGGGCAGGCTTTCGCCTGACCTCGCCCAAGTCGCCTTCGAGTCGGGCTACGCCGCGGTGTGCTCGTCGCGCGTCGGTCTGTGGCGCTTCGGCGCTGAAGTCTGGGATATACCGCGGCTTGCCGTCTTGCGTTCGACGGCGGAGGGTCAATTCGCTCGTTGGATTCTCCAGGATCCGCTCGAAATATTCGGTAGACGCGCGCGGTATGTGATCTTGAACAGTGCGAAGAGACTGCTCGGCAACCGGGGTTACGAGCGCTTGCGGCACGGTTTGCTGCGCGGTACCGGTTGAAGCGAGCCCTCTTGAGCGATCCATGAGCGAATTCGTCTGTGCCGCCTCACTGGCCATGCTGGCCTACACCTTCGCGGGCTATCCGCTGCTGATTGCCTTGTGGGCCCGGCTTCGGCCGCGGCCAGCGGTTCGCGGCTCAGCCCAACCCTCGGTGGCCATCATCGTGGTGGCCTACAACGAAGAAGCGCGGATCAGGAACAAGATTGAAACCTGCCTTGCCCAAGACTACCCATCGGATCGATTTCGCATTGTCATCGCTTCCGATGGCTCGACCGACGGCACGGCGGATATCGTTCGTTCCTACACCGGGCAACGAGTCAGCCTTCTGGCCTTCCATGCCCGACGCGGAAAGGCAGCCTGCCTGAACGATGCAGTCACCTCATGCAAGGAAGAAATACTGGTCCTCACTGACGCACGACAAGCTTTGAACGCCTGCGCGGTGCGCTCGCTGCTGGAGAACTTTGCAGATCCGAAGGTCGGCGCCGTGAGTGGCGAACTCGTCTTCGTGAATCCCAATATGTCCGGGTTCGCCCAAGGGGTCGATGCGTATTGGCGCTATGAGAAGTTCATTCGTCAGTGCGAGGCCAGAGTCCATTCAGCCCCAGGCGTGACAGGCGCCCTCTACGCAATCCGCCGGGATTGCTTTCATGCAATTCCGTCTGCAACGATTCTGGACGACGTCGCAATTCCGATGCTCGCCATTCGAGCGGGCTATCGCGTGGTCTACGAATCGCGCGCCCATGCGCTTGATCTCGCTTCGCAGGCCCCAGCCGAGGAGAAAGTTCGAAAGGTTCGCACTCTCGCTGGGAACTTCCAACTGCTGGCGTTGATGCCATGGCTACTCGTCCCGGTTGTGAACCCCATTTTCATTCAGTACGTTTCACATAAGGTGATGAGGCTGCTCGCCCCTTTCGCGATGCTCAGCCTGCTTCTGAGCAGCTTTGCGCTTGCGGCGGAATCTTATACCTTTGCATTCATCGTGGCGCTTCAAGTACTGGCTTATGCATCACCTTTCATGGTCGCTCTACAGCCCAGGCTGGGCCGACTGCGACTGTTGAAAATAGCCAGTGCCTTCGTGCTGCTCAACTGGTATTCAGTGCTTGGGTTTTACCAGTTCGCAAGCGGGCGCAGCGCCCATCTGTGGCAAACACGCTCGCCTCGATCCTAGAACCCACGCCGCCAAAGCGTACCTGTGAGTAGCTCCTTGGACTTGTCCCCATCACACGGACAGGTAGTGGCTTGAGTATCAAGCCGGTTCGGTACTCTCAGGTGCAGGGTTATCCAACGGGCTTGCCTGTGGACTGGCCGACAGGCCCTTCATGCGGCCCTGAGGCGGCTTGTCCACAGGTGCGAAGCACCCGTTGGGTAACCCGTGTTCAGCGCGCCGCGCTGAATGCGTGAATTGCTGGTGGTGGTGTTCCTCGAATTCCATGGGCGAGCGCTGTCCCGGTGCGCTGTGGCGCCGTCGCGGGTTGTACCAGCCCTCGATGTAGGTATACAGCGCCATGCGTGCTTTGAACTGGTCCCCCAAAACTGGACGCCACGAAGTCTGTTAGTTTTGACTTCTTGGAGGACATATGAACCTAAAAACAGCAGCTACCCCGGCGCCGCAAGCGCCGGAGGCGGGATTGGCAAGGCGAATTGACCGACGATGCGCCTGCAGATGTAGGCCAGCAGCGTGGCCCATTGGTCCAACTTGGGCAACTGCTCCGCAGCTTGCCTGACGTGCTGGATGGCCGCATGAACATTGGCGATCATCGATTTGATCAAGCCCGCTTCGGCGTGCATCGGCGTGAGGTACAGCGTGGTCTGGCCGCCGTGGCTGGTCGCTCGACCTACCGCAGCCAGCAGCAGCGGGCGACTCGTCAATGCCTCGCGCCGGGCCTGTGGGTTGGCCGCGCGCACGTACCAGCTCCACCAGTTGTAGACCAGCGCCACGGCGCGCGCGGTGATCTGGCTGCGGTGCATGTCGTGCGTGGTGAAGCCGCCCCAGCCCCATTGGTTCTTCAGCTCATCGAACCCGTTCTCGCAGTCGCACCGGTCCCGGTAGAGCTGGCCAATGGCCGAGATGTCGTACGCGGCGTTGGTCACCAGCACCGTGTACTCCCAGACCTGCGCGTGGTCCTGCACCTCATCGAAGGGCAGTGCCAGAACGAGTTGATCGTTGTCCGCTGCATTTTTGTGTTTGCCTTTCTTGGTCGCGGTGTTCGCCGTCACGGCCAGGTCGTGTTTGATGCGCCGGCGCAGCACCACGACGCGACGCGCTTTGCTCCAACCTTGCAGCTTGAGGCTGTCCTCGATGGCCTGCCAGCCCTGGCTGGCTTCGCTGGCGTGTGTCCAGTCCTCGCGCCGGAACAGTCGTTCGATGAGTCGTTTGAACCGGTCCCCGTTCATTGGACGCCACGAAGCACGATGAGCGTTATCCACGGACGGCCGGTTCGGTCGCTTGCGATACGAACCGGACCGGCCGGCGGTGGGTAACGCGGTGCCCGCTCATTGCTGCAACGCCCTTGTCTTTGAAGCTGACTCGGCGCGCCAGCGCCGCTCGAATTCTGCCGGGGTGATGTAGCCCAACGCAGAATGGCGGCGCTCGGTATTGTAGTAACCGATGTACTCGACAATTGCTTGCCTTGCCTGCTCGCGAGTCTCGAAATGCTCGTCGTGCACGCACTCGACTTTCAACGTGCCGTTCACCGATTCCATCGGCGCGTTGTCCCAGCAGTCTCCCTTGCGACTCATCGACACCGTGATGCCCAGCGCCTCGAGCTTGGCGCGGTAGTCGTTGGCCGCGTATTGCGAGCCCCGGTCCGAGTGGTGCACCAGGCCAGCGCCGGGGTGGCGCCAGCCCAGCGCAACGTCAAGCGCGCACAGCGTCAGCTCCTGCGGCATCGTCTCACTCATCGCCCAGCCCACCAGCTTGCGTGCGTACAGGTCCAGTACCAGCGCCACGTACAGCCAGCCTTCGTCGGTGGGCACGTAGGTCATGTCGGCCAACCATTTCTGGTTCGGCGCGGCCGCTTGGAAGTCGCGCTGCAGCACGTTGGGCGCCACCGCGTGGGTGTGCTTGGAGTCGGTCGTCACCACCCGAAAGCGCCGCCGCTTGTGGCTTTGCAGCCCGTGCTCGCGCATCAGGCGCCCGACACGCTTATGGTTGATCGTGCGGCCCAGCGCCTGGCCGATCTCGGGCGTCATGCGTCGGCGCCCGTAGCGCCCGCGATGCTTGCGCTGGCCGTGGCGAATCTGTTCGACCAACTGCTTGTCTTCGCACGCGCGTTTCGATGGCTCGCGCCCTCGCGCCGCGTTCAGCCCGCTGCGCGATACGCTCAGCAGCTCGCACATCATCGTCGTGGCGTATTCCTGTCGATGCTTCTCAATCCACGCGTACTTCACATCGACTCCCTCGCAAAGTACGCTGCCGCTTTTTTTAGGTTCAGTCTGGGTGGGCCAGCTGCGCCGGTCGATGAGTTCGCATTCGAGCGTGGCGAAGAAGCGTAAGCGTCTGGCCGCGGGTCGGCCGTGTTGCCCTTGAACACCTCCACCGCGATCGGACAGCCCTCACCCGAGCAGATCAGGCCGAAGACGATCTGCGGGTCATCGCGCTTGCCGTCGCGTGAGTGACCGCGTGCGGCCAGCTCGCAGCAGCGCCCGGTCAGCCAAGTCGAGGTCAAGTCGTACAGCACCAGTGTGGCGCCCACCAGGTGCTGGCGCGCCAGGCGCCGCTCAATCGCCGGCTGCGCCTCATGCAGCCAATCCAGCGCGCGGTACAGCTCATCGGCGCTGCACTTGCCCACCCCCAGCACGCGACCCAGCGACGTGCTGGCCGTGTCGTCGTGCAATTGGCGATGCGTGGCCAGCTTGGAGGCGGGCTCGATGACGCGGGCCACCAGCATGGCCAGCAGGAGCGGCTGCAAGGGCTCGGGCGCCGAGCCGAACCACACCGAGGCGCCACAGCCGCGCGCGCTGCCCAGCACTGCAGCTGGAGCTGCCGCCGCCTGTCCCTGCGGCGACGGGGCGGCTTCCCCAGGCATTGGCGCCGCAGTCGTCGCTGGCCGCAGGCATGCACGGTGACGCGGCAGCATCGCAGCGGCTGCAACTTCCAGCGGGTGGAGCTCCGCCGCCCGCAGTCTCGCCGATCCGCCCGCGCGGCCCGGCAAGGCCTGCCTCGCTGCAACCCGACCCAGCCAGCAGACGGTAGTGCGCGTTCGATGCGGCATTCGTGACGAATGCTGCATCTCCACGATTCGTGGCCCACGCGCAGGCCGGCGCGGGCACCGCTGTGCGCTAGGCTGCGCGCGGTGTTCCCTGGGAGACCGCGGTTGGCTGCTCCATTGAATCTTCTGCACGTTGTCGAGTCGCTGGACCGTGGCGGTTTGGAGCGGGTTGTTTGCGACCTTGCGCGCGAGCAGGCGCGCGCCGGACATCGGGTCGAGGTGCTGTGCATCTTCAAGCCGGGGGAGTTCGCCGAAGAATTGACGCAGGCGGGAATCGCCGTGATTGCGGCGAACAAGAAAAAGGGCCTGGACCTTTCGGTGCTGCGTCGAATTCGGGCCGTTTCACGGGCGGGGCACCAGGTCATCCACACGCACAACCCGGTGGCCAACTACTACGCGTGCCTGGCCGAGGTCACGAGTTGGTGGCGCCTGCCGATCATCAATACACGGCACAACATGGGCGCGAGCGACCCGAACGATCGCCGCGAGAAGCTGTTTCGGTGGTCGGTGGCGCGCACGGCCAAGGTCGCGATGGTGAGTTCGCAGGTGAGCCACCGTTTCATCGACAAAGGAATCGTCCCCGCCGGGAAGACTTCGGTCGTCATGAACGGGATACCACTGGAGCGGTACGCGCGCGCCGACCCGGCTTCGCGAGCGGCGGCCCGCGCCCGGCTTGCGATCGAACCGGATGCGCTGGTGGTGGGTTGCGTCGGCCGGTTGGTGAGCGTGAAGAATCATAGCCTGTTGCTTGCCGCCGCCGCGCCGATCTGCCTCAGCCGACCCGAGCTGCGGATTGCCCTCGTCGGCGCAGGTGAATTGCGCGGCGAGCTCGAGCAACAGGCGCGACGCGCAGGCATCGCCCACGCCGTACTGTTTCTCGGCGAACGCTCTGACATCCCTCAGGTTCTGCCGGCGTTCGACATCTTCGTCCAGCCTTCGAGATCGGAGGGTCACTCGATCGCCTTGTTGGAGGCTGCCGCAGCGGGATTGCCGGCGCTTGCCACCGCGGTTGGCGGCAATCCGGAAATCGTGCAGCATGAACTCACCGGACTGCTGGTCGCGGACCAAGACGAGCCGGCACTTCGTGAAGCGTTGCGCAGGCTGCTGGGCGACAGCGCGAAGCGTGACTCGCTTGGTGCCGCAGCCCGGCATTGGGCCGAGCGAACGATTTCGGTGGGAGCGATGGCACAACAGTACGACCGGCTTTACCGCGAAGCCATCGAAGCCAGAGCGGACTGAGATCTTCTGAGCCTCCGAGACTCGCCGCGCCGCGCGTCTGCGGAGTTCGGATTTCTTGCCTCGATAGCCCCAAGACCCGCGCGCACAATCCGACCGCTCGCCGCGAAATTCGGTGAAAAGTCCGAATGTGGGGCAGCGAGCGCGCCGCACCTGCCTGGGAGCGACTCTCGCGAACCTATGATCGCCTGCCGAACCGTACTGTCGGCTTCGTCGCGCCGCGAGTCCCACCGTCCAGCACATGAACAGCGAATACCTTCTCAGCACTCCCGCAGCCGGGCCAACTTTGCCCGCCGCGCACGGGCGAGCGAACAAAGCGGCAGGGTCACATCTGCTCGAAGGTGCATCCGCCGCCATCTTGGACGGCGTCCGCCTCGACATCGTCTACATGCGCAACGACAGGTTTGCCGAGAATCTAACCAGCAGCTACCACATCGCGGACCGGATCGCGAAGAGCACGAAACTTGTCCTACGTGGATTTGCCGGAATCGCGGCTGCCCTTCGCGTGCGGTGCCTCCGAGTGGGCATCGGCAATCAAACCAGTTCGGAGATGTTCCGGTGCTGAATCCGGCCCAGCCCTATTTTTATCTGCTGGCCTTCATCCTCATTCAGTACGTCCGGCCGCACGAGTTCGTTCCCGCATTCGTCGGCATCCCGATCGTTCCGGTGCTGCTCGTGATCGCAACGGGCTTCTGGCTGATCGCACAGAAGAAGGACTTCGAGGCGCCGCAACACCGGCTGATCCTTGGCTTGGTCCTTGCAATATTCGCTTCTGTGGCAATCACCGGTTGGGTCGGCGGCGCTACCACGGTGTTGGTGGAATTCGCGCCGACCATGATCCTGTTCTACCTGGTGGCGACCTCCGTCGACTCGGTCACGCGCTTCAAGCAGATGAGCATCGTACTGACCGGGGTCGCCTGCGTCATGGCACTGCACGGCGTTGACCAAACGGCGAGCGAAGGCGGAGTCGGCTGGACGGGCTCCGTGATGAGCCAGGAGCGCATCACGTACCTAGGGTTTCTGAACGACCCGAACGACTTGGCGATGGTGTTCGTGATGACGCTACCGCTCACGATGTACCTCGCTCATTCGTCAGCGTCCTTCCTCGAAAGGCACGCGTATCACGCCGCCGCGGCGCTGATTCTATACGGGGTCTACCTGTGCAATTCGCGCGGCAGCCTGCTCGCCCTCGCGGCCGTACTGATCGCGTTTGCCATGCGTAGATTCGGCTCGGTCCGTGGCGCAATCGTCGGACCCATCCTTCTCGTGCCGCTCGTGCTGCTTGCGCCGAGCCGGGGCGGCGACATGTCGGCGGGCGAAGAGTCGGCCGCCGGCCGCGTGGACGCCTGGTACGAGGGGTTCCAGATGTTGCGCAGCCAGCCGCTGTTAGGCGTCGGCAAGGGGATGTTTACCGAACATCACGAGTTGACTGCGCACAACTCGTTTGTGCTCGCGCTCGCCGAGATCGGGCTCGTCGGCTACTTCTTCTGGATGTCGATGCTGTTCCTGTCCGGGATGATGCTGTACCGTATCCTGCGCGCCGGCGGCCCGCCTTTGCCGCCGGCAGACTTGGCCGCGCCGAGATGCGACAGACCGACGAACGCGTGGGGCGATTGGGAATCCATAGCCCGAACGCTGATGTATGTCGGAATCGGCACCGTGGTGAGTGCGTTTTTTCTCAGTCGCACCTACATCCCGGTGATCTACCTCGTCATCGGGTTGATCGTGGCGGCCTACCAAGGGGTTCGCCGCCAGTGGCCGGCCTTCGCGCCGATCGAGTTGCGCGAAAACCTGAAGCTGCTGCTGATCGTCGAGTTTGCGAGCGTTTTCGCGCTGTGGCTTTTGACTCGCATGTTGCAGCAGACCGCTTGAGCCGGACGGCATCGCAGTCAACACCCGTTCCTCCGCAGGCCTCGGAATCCACCGGAAAGAGACATGACACAGATCGCAGCAACGTTCCTTCTCGTCGGCAGCGTGGCGGTGCTGGCGCTGGTGGTGCTGGAAGTGCGCCGCAAGAACATGCACCTCTGGCTGCGCTCGTACCTGCGGCAACGGCCACCGGCCCGCGTGCCCGGCCCCATTCACGTGATGTTCATGTTCGTCGACCACTACGAGCCGGGTTGGAAGAGTCCGCCGTACGAGACCGAATTGGCGCGCGTCCGTGCCTGGTCCGACCGCTACCCGGCGTTGGCCTCGAAGCACCGGGACTTCGACGGCGTGCACCCGCAACACACCTTCTTCTACCCCGAAGAGGAATACCGACCCGAGCACCTGCGAGAGCTGGAGCGTATGTGCATGGACGGATACGGCGAGATCGAAGTCCACCTGCACCACGACAACGACACTGAAGCCGGATTGCGCGAGAAGGTCGAGCGGTTCGTGAAGATCCTGTCGGAGCAGCACGGTGCGCTGAGCCGGGACCCGGTGACGAACAAACTCGCCTTCGGATTCATCCATGGCAATTGGGCGCTGGACAACTCACGCGGCGACGGTCGGTGGTGCGGCGTCAACAATGAACTCCAAATCCTCGCCGACCTCGGTTGTTACGCCGACTTCACGTTACCTTCCGCGCCGGACGACACACAAACCTCCAAGATCAATAGCATCTACTACGTGCGGGACGACCCGCACTGCGCCAAGTCGCACGACGAAGGCGTTGACGCCGCCGTCGGCGTCACTCCCAAGGCCGAGCTACTCTTGATTCAGGGCCCGCTCGCGCTCAATTGGAAGCGCCGCAAATGGGGCGTCCTTCCGCGCCTGGAGAACGCCGACGTGCGCCTCAGTTCGCAGCCCACGCTGGACCGGGTCGACCTCTGGGTACGCCAGCACATTCACGTCAAGGGCCGGCCGGAGTGGGTGTTCGTCAAGGTTCACACCCACGGAGCGCAGGAACCCGACATGGAGACACTGCTCGGCGAGCCGATGGACCGGATGTTCAGCTATCTGGAGTCGGCCTACAACGACGGCACCCGCTATCGGTTGCACTACGTGACGGCGCGGGAGGCCTACAACATCGTCAAGGCGGCCGAGGCGGGCAAGTCCGGCGATCCGAACTCCTACCGCGATTTCGTGCTGCCGCGACCGCGCTCCTCGCGCAAGGTCGGGCATGCATCCGCTCCGGCCGGCCCCGTACCCTGCGTGCAGCTCGCCGAGGCGACGACGTCATGAACTCGAGTACAGCCGCCCCGAGTTCGATTGGCAGGCAAGCCAGTTGTTGTCGTGCGTTCGCCCGATCTCGGTCGGGCAACTCGCAGTCCATCCGCGCACGAAGAGAGAGCTGTTTGCACCGCAGGCCTGCGTGATGATCCGATGCGAGATGATCCGATTGCGCTTCGATTTACTCCCGTGACGCGCAATATTGCGCGCCCGCAGTCGCGGAAACTGCGGGATGGACTGAGGGAGCCCTTACAGTTTTCCCTCGGCACTCGCCGAGGCCTCACCGTCCGGCATTTTGCATGAGCAAACCCTCGAACGTTCGACTGCTGGTGTACGCCAGCGTCTTCCCCAGCAGCGCGGTACCCACGGCGGGCACTCCGGTTTGGGAGCGCATGTCGCGGATCGCGCGCCACTTACCGATCGTAGTGGTGTCGCCGCAAGCCTGGTCACCGCTGGACTGGCTCGTCCGGCTCTTTCGCAAGACCTATCGGCCGATTTCCAGTTCGCACGAAACGATGCAAGGGATCGAGGTCTACCGCCCGCGTGTACTCAGCATTCCACACTTCTACAAAGGGTTGGACGGCTGGCTGATGGCCGCCGGTTCGCGGCGCGTCGTCCGAGAAGTTGTTCGAGATTTCAGGCCGACGATCCTGGACGCGCATTTCCTCTATCCGGACGGCTACGCAGCGAGTTTGCTCGCGCGCGAACATGGATTGCCGCTGGTTGTCACGATACGCGGCAGCAAGGACGCTCGGCTCGTCGCCGGGCCGCGCAACGCTCAGTTGCGTGCCGCGATGCAGATGGCGTCGACGCTGATCGCGGTATCCGATTCGCTAAAGCGCGACGTCCCGGCGCGATTGGGTGTCGCCGACGCGAAGACCGTCGTGATCGGAAACGGAGTCGATCTGTCCAAGTTCTCCGCCGTCGACCGCGCCGCGGCGCGCGAGCGACTGGGAATCGGTGCGCACACCAAGGTGCTCATCAGCGTGGGCAATCTGGTTGAACTCAAGGGCTTTCACCGCATTTTGCCAATCCTTCCCCGGCTGCGCGAGTCTTATCCCGGATTGCGCTACCTGATGGTCGGCGGGGGCGCGACGCAGGGCGACATGTCCGGCGCGCTAAAGTCCATGACGACCGAGTTGGGTCTCGAAGATTGCGTTGTGTTCTGCGGGCGGCAGCCCCCCGACCGACTCAAGTGGTACTACGGCGCCGCCGACCTGTTCGTATCGGCGACATCGTACGAGGGTTGGGCAAACGTTCTGCTGGAAAGCATGGCGTGCGGGGTCCCCGTCGTGACGACTCGCGTTGGCGGCAATTCGCAAGTTGTGTGTCGGGAAGATCTTGGCACGCTCGTCGAGTACTGGAACGAATCGAAATTCGAGCAGGCCGTCCGCAGCGCGTTGAACAAAGTGTGGGATCGTGGCGCGCTGCTCGCCTACGCACGTCGGAATTCCTGGGACGAACGGGTTTCGCAGCAGATTGCCGAGTATGAGAAGGTCCTGACTCGTTCTGCCCCGCACGCGTTCACGGCGGCCTCGGCGACCCTCGGCACCGCGCGGGGGTAGCCCCGCGCCGGTCAGGTAAAGACGCCGGGCAGACAGAGCTGGGCTTCGAACCGTTCGCGCGTCATGGTGCGTTCGACCGTATGCCTGCGAACGAAGAACGGGTCGATCTCGTCGCGCTTGTTGACGCCTGCAACGTAGGAAATCCCGTTCGCGTAGCCGAGGCCCTTGGCGACCCGGACGACTTCTGGCGAGACGTGCGAGCGTCCTCCCACCGGATAGGCAAGAATGTCCACGCGCCGGCCGATTCTCTCCTCGATCGTTCGCTTCGAGTCGGCAAGCTCGACCTTCAGCTTGAGAGCATCGGTCTTCGAAAGAATCGGGTGAGACACCGTGTGCGAGCCGATTTCGATGCGGTCCCTCGAAATCTCGGCCACATGCTCCCAGCGCATCGCGCCGCCGAACCGCTGCCATGCATCGCGCAGCGCTGCCGCATCAATCATGCTCGAGACGTAGCTCACGAAATCGGCGCGCTGCGCGTCGGGCGCGCGTTTGAGTTCTTGCATGCAGCGGTGCAACTCAAGCAGACGAATCTCGCGCGTCGGTTGCGAGGGCAAGCCTTGTGGGCACAGCGCATGACGTATCGACCCGACAGGTAGATGCAGGAGGGCGAACGCGACGACTTCAAACCAGATCGGGCGGTTGTGTTCGACGAAATCGGTCGTTATGAAAAACGTTGCCGGCACGCCGTGCTTGCGCAGAATCGGATATGCCACCGAGTAGTTGTCGAGGAATCCGTCGTCGAAAGTAATGGCCACGGACCCGGCAGGAATCTTGCGCTTCTCGCGACACATCTGCAGCAGCGTCCCGAGACGCTCAGGTCGGAAATGTTGGGCCACCATGTGCATCTGCCAGTCGAACTCGGCGGCCGACGCGCTGATCAATTCTGCGTCGAACGGGTACTGGTCGGGTGCGTCGAGGTCGGCAATGCGGTGATAGGTCAGGACCACGAACTGATTCGAGCGTTGCAGCCCGAGCCGACGCTGCAGCGCCAAGCCGCGTGATCTGCTCAGGAACCGTGCGAGAGCGTCCTGCTTGGACAGATTCGCCATATTGGAAGTGGGCCGCCGTTCGATGAAGTCGAGTCGAGTGTATCGAGTCACCTCGCGCCCCCGGGAGCCGCCGAGCGGAACCGCCCGCGGCCGATGTGGAGGATTGCGCACGCGAGCGCGATTGAACGCGGCCACCGCGCCGATGCGAATCGCGACGGATGCGAAGATCGAGATTGGCGACCGACCCACGACCGGCGCCTGCAACGGACAGTCCGATGCCGACCGAGCCTCGGAGTCCGTCTTGGGACCACCCCGATGCCGATGACTCGCGTTCTCGCCCTTTGCCTTTTCATGTTGCTCGCCAGTCCGCCTGGGCGCGCTGCCGACTCGCGCGCAACGCCCGACGAGACGGGCGCTGCCGCACCGCGAGGCGATGCAAAGGTCATACCCCTGTTTCTGGTCGCTGACCGGGGAGCGGGCGTCGATGAAGTGGTGTCGCTCGGCGTTCCGTTCCCGCAGGGCATGTTGTTCGACGAGAACACCATCTCGGTGACCGATCCCTCGGGGCGTGAGGTTCCGCGCTACAACAGGGTGCTCGCGCGCTGGCCGAACGACGGCTCGGCGCGCAGCGTCTTGGTCGCATTCAAGGCGAGTCTGTCGGGCGGAGCGCAGGCCGTGTACCAGTTGAACTACGGAAAGGTGCCGGTGCTGCCGCAGCTCGCATCGCTCACACCCAACCCTGACGGGCCGATCGCCGCGACATTGAGTGCGCAGTGGTACAGCGCGAGCGGTGTCGGCGGCCGGCTGCTCCCGGTGGCCGCTAACAAGCGTTTCGCCAAGTTCGATTCCACGCTCGAGTCGACGCTTTGGCGCATCGACTACGCTGCCTTCGGCGTCAATTGCTCCAGCACCTCTAAACATCGCACCTACTACGACGGCCCGCATGCGATGTACCAGCTCTTTCTCCGCACCGGCCAGCCGCAACACTACCGACGTGCACGCGCTGAGACCCTCTGGTATCGCGCCAACGAACTGCGCTGGTTCGAAGGCCGGTCGATGGCCGTGCAGATTTGCGAATCCCCGAGCTGGACTCCAGCCACCGCACTCGACTGGTCGGTCATGCGCCGCATGCTGGCCCAGGGCATGCTGGACGACTACCTGCTCAGCGGCGACCCGCACGCACGCGAAGCGGTCATCGCAATGGGCGAGGCGTTTCGACGCAATCTCCCCGCACTCACCGGCGGCAGGATCCCCACCGTCGAAATCACCGAGCGCAACATGGCCTGGACGCTGCTGGGACTGGCCAGCTACTACGCCCTCGATGGCAGTGCGCGCGTCAAGGAGGCCATGACGGCACTAGTCGATCGTTCGATCGCGTGGCAGAACCGGGGGAAGTCGGGAGCGTTTGAGCACGACATCGTGCGCCCGGACCCGAGCGAGTGCTCGAATGGTCCACGCGGGGCATCCCCGTTCATGACGTCGTTGCTGGTGGACGCACTGATGGACTACGAGCAGTTGACCCACGATCCGCGCATCGCGGACGTGGTGCGAAGGGTCGCCCGGTGGTACGAGACGCATGCCGTGACCAGCGATCGCAAGTCGTTTCGCTACCTTTGGAATTGCCTGGACAACTCCTACGATGAGTCCGACGTCGCGGACCTCAACTTGATTATCGGGCATGTATTCGGCGCGGCGTACTACCTGACCGGCGAAACGAAGTGGCTGGTCTTCGGCGATGCCATGGCGAGCGTCGGGATCGACGCGATGTACACCAAGCGGCCAAAGCAGTGGAATCAGGCGGGGCGCAGCTTCGGTAAGTACCTCGGGTACCGTGCGCTTGGGGCCACTCCCTGATCAGCCAATGTCGACTCGCCCCGCATTGCCGAGGTTCTGCCCGGATGTGCCAATTCTTGCGCGTGTTGTGCCCATGCGGTTGTCAGAAGCTGAGCGGGCCGGGGTATTCTTTGCAGCGACGTTCGAGGCTGTCTGCATCACTGGCTGCCGCGCCGTTCTACCAGGGACGGACGCGCACATGCGCATTCGACGAGAGATCCTACGGACACATGGCAAACAACAGTACCGAGATCGAGAGCCAGCTTCCTGCCGCCAGCGCGGCGCAAGTCCTGACTACCAGGCACGAGTTGTCCGACATAGAGCCGGCGTGGGAGAAATTGCGCACTGCGCTGGTTCAACCCCACCTCGAGCAGCGCAGCGAGTGGCTGGATATCGAGGCGAAGAGCGCCGAGGGGATGATGGTCGTCACCCTCGGAACTGGTAGCATGACGCAGGCGATCGCACCGTTCTTGTTGAAGCGTTGGAGGCTCCAGTGCCGGCTCGGCTACAAGCCCGTCGTTTCGTTTCCGATGCGGGTCGCGCGACTCTGTGGCGATACATTGCTAAGCCCGTCCGACGAGCGAATCCAGGAAGCGCTGATGGACGCCGTCGCCAACGCCGACGTCGCCTACGACATGCTGATGATCGAAGCGCTCCCGGTCAATTCGCCGCTGCGCCGAGTGCTCGACCGGTCGCGCGCTGTGCAAAGGAACTTCTGGACCTATTTCCCCGGCGCGCCCACGAAACACTGGATCGCCCGTCTTCCCAGGACGTTCGGCGAATACGAAACTTGGTTTGGCGGCAAGCCACGGGCGCAACTCAAATCCAAGGAGCGTAAGCTCGCTGCTGCGTGCGGGTCTCCGGTTCGTCTTCAACGAGTCTGCACCCCCGCGGACTTGCCGGATTTCTTCGAGGCGGTTTCCCAGCTCTCGAAAGTGAGTTGGAAAGGGCACAAGCTGGGCATGACGTTCCAACCGGGCGATGCGCAGTCGCGCCGCATCGCCGAGTTCGCCGCCAGGGGTTTGTTCCGCGGCTATTTGCTGCGGTGCGACGGGGGGCCTATCGCATTCGTCATCGGTGCGCAGTCCGACGGTGTCTATCACTATCAGCAGCCCGGCTACGACCCACAGTGGTCGGCGTTTGCGCCGGGCAATGTAACGTTGTACCGGCTGATTGAAGACCTGTGCTTGCACGACCCCGCGCACAGTGTCGACTTCGGTTACGGCGACAACCAGTACAAGCAGGTGTTCGGCACCGAGTCGTTCGACGAGCAGAACGTGTTGCTCGCGCGTCGCTCGCTGCGTACCGGGCTCGCGCTGGCGACGCACAGTTCGACGCGCAATTTGACGAGCTTCGTCCGCTGGGGGCTGAACAAGACGGGTTTGCACGCTCGCGTGCGGCGACTGCTTCGCAGCGCATGAATCGCGTCCACGCATTCGGCTCCGCCCATGCCGGCGAATCGCTCGGAATGGCGCAGCGCCGAAGCGCACGCCGATGGACGCTGCACCTGCAGTGTTCAACGCGATGAGCCAAGCTTTCGGCCTCGCCGCCACGGCGAAGGCGGTTCTGCTCGTGACGGCGTCGTCGTATGCCCGATTGCTGTTCGCGATGATCGCGAGCGCCTTGATCGCGCGTGCGATCGGGCCCAAAGACTTCGGCCACTACTCCTACGTCATCTGGATTGTCGGAATCCTGGCGGTCATCGCGAACAACGGGCTCACGTCGACGACGCTGCGCTTCATCTCGGAGAGCCTGGGGCGGGGCGACAGCGCTGCAGCCAGGGCCATCCACGGCTGGCTTCGGCGTTGCCAGTTCGCCACCCTGTTCGGCACTGCCCTCCTGTTTCTGTTGACCATCCAGTGGACGTTGCCCGTGGACTGGCGATTGCCGACCGAATTCTTCGGGGCCGTCGTCGTGGTCGGCTTCATCGCCCAGTCGCAGGCCATTTTCGAAACTTCCGCGGCCAAGGGACACGGGCAATTTTCGGTCGAAGCAGTTGCGAGCACCTTTATGTCCGCGCTCAACTTGATGATCGCATTCGGCCTATACCTAGCGGGTGCTTCGGCGCTTGAGTACATCGCGCTGTTCGCCTTCGCGAACATCGTCTACTTCGTTGTGGCGCGCCGGATGGCGCGCTCGCGCGGCGTTGCACCGACGGCCGACGGTCTCGACGTCACGCTGCGTCAACGCATCGTCGGCCATCTTGGATGGACGATCGTGCTGACGTTGGCCGGCGCCTTCGGGAGCAAGGCCGCGGAAACGTACTTGCTGAGCAAGTTCGTCGGCGCTGCCGAGCTAGGGTATTTCGCTATAGCGGTGGCGTTCGCGCGAGGCGGCGTCGAATTGCTGGCCGTGGGTCTGAATGCGGTGCTGATGCCATTGCTGGCGCATGGCTTCGGACAGGGTGGGGCCCCGCGCGCCAACGTTATCTTTTCGAATTCGGTGCGCCTGTTCACTTTCGGCGGCCTGTTGCTGGCAGGTGTGGGCTTCATGTGGGCTGACGTCGCCGTGTCACTGATCTATGGGGCGCAATATCACGAGGCGACCTTTGCGCTGCGCGTCATGGTGATTGTCTCGGGTGTCACGATGGCACAGCATGCGTTCGGTGCCTTACTGTCGACGACCGACAACCAGAAGATTCGAGCGTTCTTCGCGTTCGCTTCCGTGCTCGTCAGCGTGGCCACCGCGATTGCGCTGGTGCCGCGCTACGGTCTTTATGGCGCGGTCGCCTCCAGCGCGACCACGAGCCTGATGGTCTTGACCGTGATGTGCGTGGCGATTGTCAAAGTGACGGGAGTGGAACTGCCCTGGCGAGAACTTGCGCGGCTCGCGCTGGCCGCAGCGACCGCGGCACTCGTCGCCGGAACGCTTTGGTGGTTCGATCGCTCGCTGGTGGCGCAATTCATCGCCGGGCTGGTCTTCTTGCTGACGTATCTCGTGTCGACCGTCCTGTTCGCCGCGTGGCGCGAACAAGATCTCGTCGACATCCGGCCTTTGGCGAAGCGCTATCCGCGAACCCTCGGCCGCGTGTTTCCGTGGCTCGAACGGCGGTCCAAAGGGTGCGAATGGCAAACAAGAACGCCTTGACGTCGCCTTTGTCGATCTCATGGGCTTTGAGCAATTGCACCATCGAACGGGTCCCGAAGGCCAAATTCCTCGGATTTCGAGATCGGCTCCTCGAAGCGGGTCGCTTCGCATATAGTTGAGGTACTGTGATGGTTTCGAGGATTCTGTGCGTCGCGGGTGCTCGTCCGAATTTCATGAAGATTGCGCCGCTCATGCGCGTGCTTCGAAGGAACCCGGCGTTCGACGTCAAGCTGGTGCACACTGGCCAGCACTACGACGCGAAGCTCTCGAAGGTGTTCTTCGATGAACTCAAGATTCCCCGCCCCGACATCGAGCTCGAGGTCGGCTCCGGCTCGCACGCGCAGCAGACCGCGGAGATCATCAAGCGCTTCGAGGGTGTGCTTGAGCAGGAGCAGCCGCAGGCAGTCCTCGTCGTCGGCGACGTTAACTCCACGATTAGCTGCGCGATTGTCACGAGCAAGTTCGTGCTCAAGCAGCCGTTCGACTGCCAGCTTGGTCACCGGGCGCGACCGGTAATGATCCACGTCGAGGCGGGGCTGCGCAGCTTCGACTGGGACATGCCCGAGGAAATCAATCGGATCCTGACGGACGCGATCAGCGACCTGCTCTTCGTGTCCGATCCAGCGGGCGTCGAGAACCTGAAGAAGGAGGGCGTGCCGGAGAGCCGTTACTTCTTCGTCGGCAACGTGATGATCGACACGCTCCTCGCCGCCAAGGACCAGGCGATGAAAAGCGAGATCCTGAACGAGATCGGTGTGCCCGAAAAGGGCTACGCGCTTGTCACGCTGCACCGCCCGAGCAATGTCGACGACACGACCGCGCTCAAGGCGCTCCTAGAGGCGCTTGACGTTGTGTCAAAGGACCAGCCGATCGTCTTCCCCGTGCACCCTCGCACACGAAGTCGCCTTGCGAGCGCTGGAATCATGCTGGACAGTGCGCGCTGGAGGCTGACCGATCCCATCGGCTACATGGATTTCCTCAAGCTGACTGCGTGCGCGAAGGTAGTGCTCACCGACTCGGGCGGCGTCCAGGAGGAGACAACGGTGCTCGGCGTGCCGTGCATCACGCTGCGCGAGAACACCGAGCGCCCGGTAACGATCACCGAGGGCACGAACGTGCTCGCCGGCACGCGCCGCGACGCCATCCTCGCCGCGTACAAGGACGCCATCGTGAGGGCCGGCCAGCCGGCAAAGACGCCGCGCTTCTGGGACGGCAAGAGCGCCGAGCGCATCAACGAGATCCTCACGGCGATTTTCCCGGCACGCTGACTATGCGGCGGAAGAACTCCAGACGACACCGGAGGGCGAGCCAATGAAGACTCGCGTCTACATCACCACGGACGTCGAGTGCGCCGAAGAACGCAACGTTGGAGGCAACCGGCTTCCCCCGCAGGGCTTCGACGTGCGCGTCTGGGGTCGCTTCGACAACCAGGACGAGGACCTCGGCATCGGGCTCATCATGCGCGAGCTTGAGGCCGAAGGGCTTCGCGGCACCTTCTACACCGAGGTGTTCGGCTCCCACTACTTCGGCCGGGACAGGCTCGCCGAGGCCGTCTCGGCGATGGTGGCGCGCGGCCACGACGTGCAGCTGCACACGCACCCGATCCAGCGAGTGGCGGACTGGCGTACGCGCGGACTAGCTCCCGCGCCCGACAACATCGCAGACTACCCAGTGTCGCAGCAAGTGGAACTCCTTGGCGAAGGGATCGAAATCCTCGAGTCCTGCGGAGTGCCCAAAGGCACGGTCACGAGCTTCCGCGCCGGCCACTTCGGCGCGAGCAACGACACCTGGGACGCGATGGCCCAGGCGCGGCTCGTGGTGAGCAGCAACTTCAATCCCAGCTACTTCACGAAGAACTGCAAGATGCGGTTCGACGGAGCGTCGCCCGGCCTCTTCGACACGGGGCGCGGCGTTTGGGAGCTGCCAATCTCGAACTTCCGCAGCGGGCGCGGACGCTTCAGGCACGTGCAGATTGCGGCGATTTCACTGGAGGAAACGAAGCGCTTTCTACTCGATTCGCACGACCGGGGAATTACCGAGGTCACGGTGGTGACCCACTCGTTTGAAATGTGTCACATCGACGATCCGGCGGCAAAGCGCGGGAGGCTCAATACGCTAAACCTGCTCCGCCTCCGCGGCCTCTGCCGGTTCTTGGCCGAGAGCCGAGATCACTTCGAGGTCGACACAGTCGGGGCCCTCGGAGCGCGCATCCGGAGCGGAGCGGAGAAGCCAGCTGCGCGGAACACTGCGGACTACCCGAGCGGCAGGCCCCTCCAGAAGGCACGACGCCTCGTCGAGCAGGCGGTGAAGCGGATGGAAGCCAAAGCCCCGCTCTCATTTGGTTCCGTCAAGCGCCCATGATGCGCGGCGAGAGCATCGTCTGCTTCGCGAAGGACTGGAGCGAGGATCCGACGAGCAACAACCACGTGATGAAGATGCTCGCCCAGGACAACGGCGTCCTGTGGCTCAACTCGATCTCGACGCGCACGCCGGACTTCACGAGCGGGCGCGACCTCGATAAGATCGTGAAGAAGCTGAAGAGCTTCGCGCAGGGGCCGGTGGACGTCGCGGACACCCGACCCCGCGAGCCCGGTGCGGGCCTCCACGTGTACACGCCAATCGTCCTGCCCTTCCCGTACAGCAAGGCAGCGACGGTCGCGAACGGCGAGATCCTGAAGAGGACGGTGCGCCTGCTCCGCGGCAAGTACAATATGCGGCCGGACTTCCAGCTCTGGAGCTTCGTCCCGACCGCCGTGAATTACGTCGGCAAGCTTGGGGAGTCGCTCGTCGTCTATTACTGCACGGACGAGTGGAGTCACTTCAGCTACGTCGATGGTGCGAAGATCGTCGCGATGGAGAAGGAGCTCTGCCGGCGCGCGGACATCGTATTCACGACGGCTAAGACGCTGCTCGAAAGCAAGAAGGAGTACAACCCCGAGACGCACCTCGCGTCCCACGGCGTGGACGTCGAGCACTTCGCCAAGGCGCTCGATCCGAAGACCGAGCTCGCGCCCGAGGTGGCGAACCTGAAGGGGCCGGTCATCGGATTCGTCGGCCTCATCCAGGACTGGGTGGACACCGACGCCATCGCGTACCTCGCCGAGAAGAAGCCGGACTGGAACTTCGTCGTCATCGGCAAGTCGCTGGTGGATGTGTCCCATCTCAAGAAGCCAAACGTCCACCTGCTCGGGCGAAAACCCTATTCGGACTTGCCGCCCTACATGAAGCGTTTCGATGTCGGGCTCATCCCGTTCCGGCTCAACGAGCTGACGCGCAACGTGAACCCGATCAAGCTGCGCGAATACTTCAGCGCCGGCTTACCAGTTGTCTCGAGCGACATCCCCGAGGTCCGCATGTATGCGGACTTCAAGTTCGGCGAAGAGGAGGGCGCGCTCGGCTGCGGCGTCTACGGCTCGCACGAGGAGCTGCTCGGGCTCTGCGAGAGGGCGCTCGCAGATGACTCGCCGGGTGCCCGCAGACGGCGGAGTGAGGCGATGAAGGCCGAGACCTGGGAGAAGAAGGTCGAGGCCCTCGGCGCGCACATCATGCGCGTCAAGGAAGAGAAGGCGAGGCGCCGCCGCTCGACCTAAAAGGAAGGTCTGCAAAGTCCCGAGCAAGTGTGTTTCGATTCACCTGCAACTGCCTCGGCAGTTATCTTCCCCATGAGCATGGCACCCTGGTCGTTGAAATGTACGAAGTCCGCGAAGCTGGCTGGCCCACGGGGAAGGGTAGCGGCGGCATCGACCAATGGGACTTGATGTTGCGCGGCCACAGAACGGATCACGTCGTTCGCACGTCGCTCTAAATCGAGAAAGCCTTCTTCGAGCAGTTCCGGGTAGAAGCGGCGCCAGGCCAGTAGCATGGGTTCATCACCTGCTTCGAACCGGTCCCCAAAGTAGGTGGCGTGGGTCACGAGAATTGCGGTTGAGCCGCGATTCTTGGTTGCACGCACGACACAATTCAAGTCTTCGCGAAGCGCGTTCAGCGTCTCGTTGGAAACTCGTTCTGCTGGCGCTTCGTGGCGGGTTTCCCACCAAATTGACAATGAACGCATAGAACTCTGGACCCGAGTCGGGAGGAGCTTCTTGGCTTGCTGATTCAGCTTACCTGCCAAGCGTACTTTTTCATCTATGCCAGATTGTGATGACACTGGTGCGCTCAACTGCTGGCAAAACGGCTTTGTTGTTCCAATGTAGTTGGCCGGACTCGGATACACGACGACATGGCTCGCCTGCGTTTGTTCAATGGCTCGCTCAAGATAGCCGATTCGCCCAATGCGCATTCCTGGTATGGCAATGTTCACGACATTGAAGGATCGCGGCTTGATTTCATCCAAGTACGACTCCAATGCTCGCGGATACTCTTGATTCGCAGCTTCATACAAACCAAAGGTCTCCGAGGCGCCGAAGGTAAGCACGTTGGAGCGCCCTTCGCGAACTTCGGGCCCCCGGTACCCCAGCGAGTTCATTTGCCATTTTCCGAAACGCGCGCCGGGAACGCCTTCACGGCCAACAGCACTGGGCCTAAACAGAATGTTGATCGTATAGGGCGCCAGAAGCGGTGCCCCTTCTCTCACGAAGTCTTCAACCCGCGCCGCGAGTTCAAGCGTTGCGAAGGCGAGAATGCCATAACCCAGCGAGCGAAACATTGAGCCCAGACGCACTGCGAATCCCTAAAACTGGAAGTACACGAACGATTGCGGCTGCCCACCCAGGAATAGGGTCAGGTACAACATGATGGAGCAGGCGATGACTCGCACTGCCGGTCGCATCACCGGCACCCTCAGGAAGATCATTTCGCCGGTTCGGGCCTGGACAATCTGCACCAACAAAAGCGGAGCGATGATCCAGGTGACCCTAGACATACTCGCCCAGTCGATGCTCAAAAGAGGCTGAGCAAGCGAAGTGGTCATCGCGATCACTTGGTCGAGTGATGTCGCCCGGAACAGCAACCACCCATAGCATGTCAGCATGAACATGACAGACACCCGCACCAACCACCACACCCAGGGCGCAAGAGCCCGACCGATAGATTGCAGGCTGGGCTCGACCATGCGGTGGCCCACCAGTAGAACGCCGTGATACAGACCCCAGAACACGAAGTTCCAAGCCGCACCATGCCACAGTCCGCCCAAGATCATGGTGATGAGCAGGTTGCGATTGGTTCTGAACCCGCCGTCACGATTCCCTCCCAACGGTTTATACAGGTAGTCGCGCAACCAGGTTGACAGGCTGATGTGCCAACGGCGCCAAAAGTCGGACGGATTGGTCGCGAAGTACGGCAGCCTAAAGTTGAGGACAAAGTCGAAGCCCATGATCTTTGCGATGCCGCGGGCAATATCCGTATAACCTGAGAAATCGCAGTAGATCTGAAATGTGAACGCATAGACACCTAGCAGAGTGACCCCGCCCGCTGGCGTGGGATTCGCGAACGCGGCGTCGACGATTGGCGCCAAGTTGTCGGCGATGAACACTTTCTTGAAAAACCCCCAGCCAATCAAATGCATGCCCTCAAGTACCTGGGGCCTGGTGATGCAGCGCGGATTGGTTACTTGTGGGAGTAATGTCGCCGCGCGCTGAATCGGCCCGGCAATAAGGTGAGGGAAGTACAAGACAGCAAGGAAAAAATCCCAGAACGATTTCGTGGCGTGCAAATCACCCCGATACACGTCGATTGTGTAAGACAGCGCCTGAAATGTATAGAAGGAGATTGCCAGCGGCAGGACGATCTCAAATGTGCGCAGGCCAATGTCGAGCCCCAACGTTTGAGTGAGCTGAACTGCGGATTGCGAGAAAAAGTTGAAATACTTGAAGAACCCGAGCAGTGTTAGGTTGGACACCACGCTAATCACCAAGTACCTCCTGCGAGAGGTGATCGGCCTGCCTGTTGCACACTCGGCCTCCATACGCCTCGCAACCCAGTAATCAAGCGAGGTTGTGAAAAGCAGAGGCGCGAGAAACCGCCAGTCCCAAGATGCGTAGAACACACAACTCGCCAGCACCAGGAACGCGTTCTGCCCACGGTGCGGAAGCAGGTAGTAGACGATCAGCACGGTCGGCAAGAAGCCGAGCAAGAACACGGCCGAGTTAAATAGCAAGAATTCCTCCCTGGCCAAACGTTCATCTGAGGGCCCCTCAGGCAACGTTCGCAGCCTTGTCAATTCTCCAGGTGATGCTGGCGCTAGCGACCTCGCTAACGCACCCTCGGAGCCCATTCGCGGTGGTTTGCCACGCTGTTGGCACCCAACATCGAGCGCAATTTCAAAGGCGCGCCGGGTAGGGCCCGCTCACTCAGCACGACTCGTATGAACAGGCCGACTCCCGAACGCCGTGCAGGTATTTGCAGAGTCTCAACGACTGTTGTAATCGGAGCGTCGAGCGATCGATCGCGCAGCCCATCACGGGCCTGCTGCGCTGCATCTTCCGAGGATCTACGGCCAGCAACCTCGGAGGGCGATGAGTGCTCTTGCTCTTAGTAGCAGGGCTATAGCTCGACAGCACCGAGATCGAATGACGCGCCGCTTATCGGGCGGGGCACCGGCGACAAACTCGCGTTGAGCTGACAGCCCACGACATACCCACTCGCCGCGCTCGGCGCGGCTTGGCCGGCGTCGATCACCGCGCTGCCTGGCAGCGGGGAGAAGCTGGTCAGATCAATCGGCGGCATGTTGCCGACGAGCAGGTTGGCGGTGCCGCTCAGTTGCCCGGACACCGGGTGATATGGCTCCGAAGCGACCCATCAAGGCGTCGTAGGGCTGGGTCACGCCATTCGCGTCTTTGAACGTGTAGTTCGGGTGCGCGCGCCGAATGGTCAAACCGCCAATTCGCAGATGGCCAGGGTAGGCCTCGTATGCCTGCGGCGCGAGCGGTTTGATCACGATGACCGAACGGTTTTGGTGAATCAAGCTGTCGACCGGGACGGCACTTGTACTCCACGCCGAGTTGGGCGTGCGTGACCGCGCCGTTGCCTTCGATAATCGGGCGTTCACCGCCGGTGGGTCCGCCGGGCGCGGGTGATGGCGCCGCGGAGCCACCACTCGTGCCGCCGCAGCCACAAGCCAAGCGACAGCGCAGCATGAAAGAGGATGGCCAGGCCGAGTCTTTGTGTTGATTTCATCGGTGTCGCGCGAATTTTCGAAAGCCGGCCTCGACGTGATTCCGTCGTGGCCGGGTGCACACTTTTGATTCGACCACAAGCGCCCACTAGAGTTCGCGCATTTCCGCTCTACCCGCCCTAACTAACGGCGCAGGTCGCGGATTCAACGGCTGTTCGCAGCAGGCTGGCGCGGCGCCACCAGATGCGGTGGTTGGCTCGTGGGTGCGACTGCCGGCGCGACGGGCGGCGTTTGCGCATCGACGGGCAGTGTCATCCTGGGTTGTGCCGTGTCCTGCGGCGCTGCCGGAACCGGCGCAGCCGAGGAACCCATCGCGGCCAACTTTCCCGTCGCCGGCAAAGGCAACGCCGGCACTTCAAGCTTGACCGACGCTCCGCCCTCAGCCGGCCCGATCGACGCCGAACGCAAACTGACCGACTGCAGCACCAGCTGACTGTCAACTCGCGTGCCGATTGCAAACGCCCGCGGCGCTTTCCCATCCACGGAAATCAGCGCCACACCTTGCAGCGAAAGCGTCGCGCCGGGTGCACCCTTGGGGGCCATCACCCCATGCAGGCGAAAGCGCGACGCCATCGCCGGCACCACCGCCACCGCGGCGGACGCTACCGGAGCAGCGCCCAACAAACGCGTCAAGTCGCCACGCACCGCGGCAGAACCCACAGCCGCGACGGAATGCGGCGGCGCACTCGGCGCGCGCACGAGCAGTTTCAGCGACCAGTACACGATGCCACCCGCGACCAGGGCCCAAACGACGAATGCAGCGAGTCGCGTCACCATGCTTTGATTATGATTCATGCGCTTCACAATTTGTGCGTGCGCGCTGCGCGAGAAAACGTCATCATGCTGAAGATGAAAACCCTTCCACTGCGAAAGCGCGGCTTCACCTTGATCGAACTCATGGTGGTGCTGGTCATCATCGGCGTGCTCGCCGCGCTGATCGTTCCCAACGTGCTGGATCGCGCCGACGACGCACGCGTCACGGCGGCGCACACCGACGTGAACAACCTGATGCAGGCGCTCAAGCTCTACAAACTCGACAACCAGCGCTACCCGAGCTCAGAGCAAGGGCTGCAGGCACTGGTGAGCAAGCCCACGGTGGGCGCGATACCCCCGCGCTGGAAAAATTACATCGACAAACTTCCCAATGACCCTTGGGGTCGGCCTTACTTGTACGCGAATCCGGGCTTGAAAGGCGAGATCGACGTCTACAGCCTGGGTGCGGACGGCGCCGTCGGCGGCGAGGGCAAAGACGCCGAAATCGGTTCCTGGCAGTGACACGCGGCGCATGAGAGCGCCCCTCAGGCCGACGACCTACATCGTCCGCCCTCGGGCATGCAGGCCCGATGGCCTTCGCCAGCCACTCGCGAGCGTGCAGGCGCTCACCCGGTGCGGGCTCAGCCCCCCGAGGGGGTTGAGCAAAATGGCGGAGCCACATTTGCTCAAGACGAGGCCCGGCGTGAGGCATCGCCCGCGTGGCTTCACGCTGATCGAGCTGCTGGTCGTGGTCGTGCTGATCGCGGTCGCCAGCGCCGTCGCCAGCTTGGCGTTGCGCGACCCTGCAGCGACGCAACTCGAACACGAGGCGGCGCGTCTGGCCGCACTGTTCGAGGCAGCGCGTGCCGAAGCGCGTGCCTCAGGCATTGCTGTCATCTGGGAACCCCGCACCGACCCCACGCAGGAGTTGGGCTTTCGCTTTGTCGGGCTTCCGGCATCGAACGAGCTGCCCACCCGTTGGCTCGGGTCAGGTGTCACCGCCGAGGTGATCGGCGCGCCCGCCGTCGCACTGGGGCCGGAGCCGCTGATCGGCGCGCAGCGTGTCGTGCTGCGCCTGGACGCGCGCAGCCTGGCGCTGGCCACCGATGGGCTCGGGCCCTTTCTCGTGGCCGACGACGTAGAGCCAGCACGGCAATGAAAGCCCGCACACGCGGCTTCACGCTGATCGAGGTGCTGGTCGCGCTGACGATCCTGGCGATCACGCTCGGCGCGGGAATCAAGGCAGCAGGCGCGTTGACGAACAATGCGCAGCGCCTGGCCGAGGTAAGCGCCGCGCAATGGTGTGCTGACAATCAACTGGTCGGCTTGAAACTGGCCAAGCAGTTTCCCGGCTTGGGCGACGCCGAATTCACGTGCGAACAACTCGGGAGGTCGTTCCGCGGCAAGTTGGCGGTGCGGCCCACGCCCAACCCCAACTTCCGGCGCGTCGATGCGCAGGTGCTCGACGAGGCTGACCAGATCATTCTGGTCGTGTCGACGATTCTCGGTCGCTATTGATGACGCCGATGCTGCAGCGGCGTGACCGCATCCGCGCGACCGGTTTCACCTTGGTCGAGGTGCTCGTCGCTCTGCTGATCATGGCGCTGATGGCGGCGATGGCCTGGCAAGGCGTGGACGCCATCGTCAAGTCGCGCGACGCGAGCCAGCAGCGTGTCGAGACGACGCTGCGCTTGAACACCGTGCTCGCGCAGTGGGAGCAGGATCTGGCGATGGTGCAGGAAACCGCAAGCGTGCCCCCGCTCAGCTTTGACGGTGCGACGCTGCGCCTGACGCGCCGCGCTGCCGGCGGGATTCAACTCGTGACCTGGGCGCTGCGCAACGACCAAACCGGTAGCAGCCTGCAGCGCTGGGCCAGCCCGCCGTACACGACGCGCGCGGAACTGCAGGACATGTGGCTGCGCAGCCAGCAATTCCAGGGCAGCGAAGTCGGGCAGTTGCGCACGCTCGATGGGCTGTCGCAATGGCAGGTGTATTTCTACCGGGGCAACGGCTGGAGCAATGCGCAGTCGAGTGGTGATGTGGTCACGCCGGTGGCGGCGTCGGCCAGCGCTCCGGCCGGAGCGGCAAGTGCGCCGCCGCGCCAAGCCCTGCCGACGGGGGTTCGCTTGTCTCTGGAGTTCGCCGAAGGCGGCGCAAACATCGGCACTGTGATCCGCGACTCGCTGCTCGGGCCATGACGCGCGCTCCGCACCCGCTTCGGAATGCACGCGCCCAGCGCGGCGCCGCGCTGCTGATGGCGATGATCATCGTCACCTTGATCGTCACGCTCGCCACGGCGATGGTCTGGCAGCAGTGGCGCGCCGTGCAAGTGGAGGCCGCAGAGCGTGCCCGCGTCCAGTCGGCGTGGATCCTGACCGGCGCCCTGGATTGGGCGCGGCTCATCCTGCGCGAAGACGCGCGCACCGGCGGCGCCGATCATCTGGGCGAGCCCTGGGCCGTGCCCCTTGCCGAGGCGCGCCTGTCGACCTTTCTTGCGGCGGACAAGGACAACACCGACGACGCGCCTGACGCTTTCTTGTCGGGCAGCATCAGCGACGAACACTCGCGCTACAACTTGGCGAATCTCGTCGCCGACGGCAAGGTGGTGCCCGAGGAGCTCGCCATCCTGGAGCGGCTGTGCCTGGCGGTGGGCGTCGCCGCTGACGTGGCGACGCGCATCGCCACCGGCCTGCGCGACGCGTCCGCACCTGCCGGGGCGGAAGGATCGAGCCCCGCAGCCCCCTTGCTGCCGCGCCAAGTGAGCCAGGTCGCCTGGCTCGGCCTGGGCGCCGAAGCCCTGCAGCGGCTCGAACCCTATGTCACGCTGCTGCCCACGCGCACGCTGGTAAACGCCAACACGGCAAGCCGCGAAGTTCTCGTGGCAACCCTCAAAGGCCTGGACCTGGCGAGCGCCGAGCGCCTGCTGCAGGTCCGCCAGCGCAGCCACTTCAAGTCCTTGGCCGACGTGCTGGCCCAGATCCCGGGGTTTGATGCGGGGCCGAACCCCGCGGTGGGCGTCGTCTCGAACTTCTTTGAAGTGCGCGGCCGCTTGCGCCTGGGGGACCGCACGCTCGAGCAGCGCTCGCTGCTCGAGCGGCGCGGTCTGGAAGTCGTGCTGCTCCAGCGCGAACAGGTGGCCAGCCGCGAGTCGGTGGGCCCCTGAACCTGCCGCACCCGCCAGCTGCATCGGCACCCTATTGACCCGCTGTCTACAATCGCTTCGCCCCTCAAGCCGCAATCCCATTCACTGATGTCGCTCCTCGTCGTTCAGATTCCGCCGCGTCGGCGCCTGCACCCGCGCGACCCGGCGAGCGCGGAGCGTGCTGCAGCGGCGACTTCCGGCGAAGAATACGAATTCGTGACGAGCCCGGACGGCTTGATGTTGCATCGGCAGGGGCGCAGCGCGGCGTCGCTTTTGCCCGGCGCATCGACCGTCATCGCAGCGCTTGCCGACACCGACGTCAGCTGGCACCAGATCACCTTGCCCAAGGCGCCCGCAGCACGAATGCGCGCCGCGCTCGACGGCGTGCTCGAAGAAAACCTGCTCGACGACGCCGACGCGGTGCACTTGGCGCTCGCACCGATGGCGGTCCCCGGGCACAGGGCCTGGGTTGCGGCAGTCGACCGGCGCTGGTTGCGCGCTGAACTCGCGGCACTCGAAAAGGCGAATGTCTTTGTAGATCGCGTCGTTCCCATGTCCTGGCCCGACGACCCGCCGATCGGCCATTTCAGCGAGGCCCCCGGCGAAGCGCCCGGCGCGGCAGGCGCCGAGGCCCAAGGGGTGATGTTGACGTGGGCGACCGCGCAGGGCGTCGTCACACTGCGCCTGGACGGCGGCCTGGCCCACGCGATGCTGCCCGCGAACCTGCCTGAGACGACCCGTTGGACGACCAGCCCCGCCGCGGCGAGCGTTGCCGAAGCTTGGCTTGGCGCGCGCGTCAAGGTCTTGCCCGCCAGCCACCGTGCCTTGCAGGCGGCGCGCAGCCTGTGGAATTTGCGCCAGTTTGATCTGATGCGCCGCACCCGCGGCGCGCGCGCGTTGCGCGACACGTTGCGGCGCTTTTTCAGCCCGGCGTGGCGCCCGGTTCGTGCCGGGGTGATGGCACTCGTGATCGTGCAAGTGCTGGGACTCAACCTGTGGGCCTGGCAGCAGCGCAGCGCGCAGCAAAGCAAGCGCGCGGCGATCCTGAGCTTGGTCAAAACGACGTTCCCGAGCGTCAACGAGAGCGACCTGGCACGCGACCTGAACGCCGTCGTGCAACGCGAAACCACCGCGCTGCGAACCACGGCAGGAAAGCCCGGCGACGCCGATCTCGAGCCGGCGCTGCAAGCCGCGGCCTCCGCCTGGCCGGCGGATCGCCCGCCGGTCGAAAGCCTGCGCTTCGAGGCGGGGCGCTTGACGCTCGGTGCAAGCGGCTGGAGCAACGCGCAAATCGAACAGTTCCGCAGTCTGTTGCGGCCGGCGGGCTGGTCGGTTGACGCGGCAGAAGGCCGCTTGACGCTGGGCCGGGCCAAGAGCTCGGCGGCGTCATGAGCACGGCCCTGCCATCCCTTGCGCCGGCGCGCCAACAACTGGCCCGGCGCTGGGCCGGATTTGCGCCGCGCGAGCGCTACGCGCTCGGCGCCGCCCTGGCGCTCATCGGCGGTTACCTCGTCTGGAGCCTGCTCATCCAGCCCGCCTGGCGCACGGTTCGCGAGGCGCCGGCCACGCTCGACCGACTTGACGCGCAATTGCAAGAGCTGCAAAGCCTCGCCACCGAAGTTCGCGAGTTGCGCGCCGCAGCGCCGGTTTCGGCGGCGCAGTCTGCCGAGGCCCTCACCGCCGCGACGACGCGTCTGGGCGAGGCCGGCAAGATCGCGGTGCGCGGCGAGCGTGCCGTGCTGAGCCTGACCAACGCCAGCTCGGAAGCGCTGCGTGGCTGGCTCGTCGAGGCGCGCAGCGCAGCGCGGGCTCGGCCCTTGGAGCTGCAGCTGCAGCGCAGCCCTCAGGGTTACAGCGGCAGCGTCACTGTCAGCCTTGCAGGCGCGCCATGAGACGCCCCAAACGCAAGTTGTGGGCGGCAACGCAGGCCGGCACCGGCTGGGGCGAATCGACTTATGCCGAGGCAGCTTGGGACAAATCGCGCGGCGCGGCGCGGCGCGGTTCGGCAGTGGGATTCGTGGTGGGCGCGATCGTCGTCTTCGTCGCCAACATTCCTGCCGCCTGGGTGGCGCACGCCGTGGCCGGCGTCACCAGTCAGCGCCTGCTGCTCGCCGATGCGCGCGGCACGCTCTGGTCCGGCAGCGCCCGGCCCGTGTTGACCGGTGGGCCGCAAAGCCGCGACGCGAGCGCGCTGCCCGGGCGGCTCGAATGGTCGCTGGGGATTCGCAGTTATGGCTTCGAATTGAAGGCGCAACACGCGTGCTGCCTGAACGGCACGCTGGCCGTGCAGGTGCGCCCGGGCATCGGCAAGATCGGATTCACGTTGCCGCCTGGCCTCAGCTGGGTCGGTCAATGGCCGACGAGCTGGCTCAGCGGCTTGGGCACACCCTGGAATACGCTGCAGCTCGGCGGCTCGGTACGCCTGCTCTCGCCCGGAATGCGGCTCGAGACGGTGCAGGGGCGCTGGCGCATCGACGGCCGCGCCGACGTCGAGCTGCTGGGCGTATCGTCGCGCATGACGACGCTGAACACGCTGGGCAATTACCGCATGAGCGTCTCGGGCGCCCAGGAGGGCACGCCGCGCCTGCAACTGTCGACGCAGGACGGCGCGCTGAAACTCAGCGGCGAAGGAAGCCTCGGGCCGAGCGGTCTGAGTTTTCGGGGTGAAGCCCGGGCCGAGGCGGCCGACGAACCGGCGCTGAACAACTTGTTGAACATCATCGGGCGGCGCGAAGGCGCGCGCTCCGTCATTTCGATCGGATGAGCATGAAGCTGAGCGCGAGTTTTTTGCGGCCGGGGCGGCGCCTTGATTGCAGGCGTGCGTCGGCGCTGCGCAGCGCCGTGTTCTGCGCTGCCCTGCTGGCCCCGATGCTGCTGCCCGCCCAACCTGCCGCGACGCGCTTTCGCGGCGAGCCGGTCACGCTCAACTTCGTCAACGCCGAGATCGAAGGCGTGGCGCGCGCGATGGCGGTGATCCTGAAACAGCAAATCGTCGTCGATCCGCGTGTCAAGGGAACGATCACGCTTTACACCGAACAACCGCTGTCGCCGCGCGACGCTTACCTGAATTTCCTGGCCGCACTTCGCGGCCTGGGTTTCACCGTCGTCGAAGTCGCGGGACTCTACAAAGTGGTCCCGGAGGCCGACGCCAAGCTGCAGACCGGCACGGTCTCGGTGGGTGAAGTGTCGCGCCGCGGCGACCAGGTGATTTCGCAGATCTTCAAGCTGAATCACGAGAACGCGAACAACCTGGTGCCGGTGCTGCGCCCGCTGATCAGCCCGAACAACACGATCAACGCGAATCCGGGCAACAACTCGCTCGTCATCACCGACTACGCCGACAACCTGCAGCGCATCGCCAAGATCATCGCGGCGATGGACACCCCCGCCGCGGGCGACGTGGAAGTGCTGCCGCTGCAACACGCGCTCGCCTCCGACCTGGCGCCGATGGTGCAACGCCTGACCGACAGCGCCTCGGGCCCCGGCACGCCGGGCGTTCCCGGCGGAGGCGGTGTCGGCGGCGCGTCGATCATGGTCGATTCGCGCAGCAACTCGCTGCTGGTTCGCGCGCCGAACCCGGCGCGCATGGCGAGCATTCGTGCGCTCGTGGGCAAACTCGATCAACCCACCGCGGGCGCAGGCGCGGGCGGCAACATCTGGGTCGTACCGCTGAAAAATGCCGACGCGGTGAAGCTCGCGACGGTGTTGCGCTCAGCCTTCAGCAGCGGCGGCGGGGGCGCCGGGGGGTCTTCGGCGCCTGCCACATCCCAAGCGCCGGCGGCGCCGCAATCACCAGGGGGCGTGTCGATCCAGGCGACGTCGCCGGTCAGCGCCTCGGCGAGCCCGTCAACCGGCGGCTTCATCCAGGCCGACCCTTCGACGAATTCGCTCATCATCACGGCCGCAGAGCCGCTGTACCGCCAGTTGCGTGGCGTCATCGACCAGCTCGATTCGCGCCGGGCGCAGGTCTACATCGAGTCGATGATCGTCAAGGTCGACGCGGCCAAGGCGGCGGAAATCGGCTTTCAGTGGCAGGGCCTGTCGGGGCGCAAGGGCGACTCCACGATTTTCGGCGCGGGAACCAACTTTGGCGGTTCCGGCGCGGGCAACATCATCCAGCTCTCCGCCGCCACAGCCCAAGGCGCCAACGCCACCGGCCTTGCAGCCGCCAACGCGGCCGGCATCCCGGGCGGCTTCAACTTCGGCGTGCTGACCAAAGTCGGTTCGGTCTATACGCTCGGGGCCCTGGCCAAGTTCCTGGAAACGAATGCCGATGCGAACGTGTTGTCCACGCCGAACCTGGTGTCGCTGGACAACGAAGAGGCGAAGATCGTGATCGGTCAAAACGTTCCCTTCATCACGGGCACGTTCACGAACACCGGCGCGACCGGAGGCGCCGCCAATCCATTCCAGACGATCGAGCGCAAAGACGTGGGCCTGACGCTGCGCGTCAAGCCGCAAATTGGCGAAGGCGGCACGGTGCGCATGACGGTATTCCAGGAGAACTCGAACGTCGTGGGCGGCGCGTCGAGTTCGGCCGGGCCGACGACCGACAAGAGCTCCATCGAAACCACCGTCGTCGTCGACGACGGCCAAATCATGGTGCTGGGTGGCCTGCTCAAAGACGAGTTTTCCGGCGACGCCGGCAAAGTGCCGCTGCTCGGCGACCTGCCTTTCATCGGCGGCCTGTTTCGCAGCGACAACCGGACTCGCGTGAAGAGCAACCTGATGGTGTTTCTGCGGCCGGTCGTGCTGCGCACCCAACAGGCAGCGACCGACTTGACGCTGGATCGCTACGACTCGATCCGCGCGTTGCAACGCGACTCGCAGCCCGACCCGAGTCGCGTCATGCGCATCAATGACGCTCCGCTGATCCCGCCGCTGCGCCCCGACGCTGCGGCATCCGCGCCCGGCAAATGGAAGAACACGCGATGGGCGCGCGCCATCCCCTGCCCTACGCCTTCGCCAAGGCGCACACGGTGCTGCTCGAAGACGACGGCGATCGCCTGGTGTTGCACGCCGCCGAGACCTCGGCTGCGAGCGCGCTCGGCGAAGTGCTGCGCCTGTACAACGTCGACTCGTTGCAGCGCGAGCCCGCGTCGACGCTCGTGAACCGCATCGCCGCGGCGTACGCCGGGGGCGAATCGAGCGCGGCGGTGGTGATCGGCGAAGTCGAAAGCGCGGTCGACCTGAGCCGCATGATGCAGGAGCTGCCGGCGATCGAAGACCTGTTAGAAGCGTCGAACGACGCGCCGATCATCCGCATGCTGAATGCACTGCTCACCCAGGCGGCGAAAGACGGCGCGAGCGACATCCACATCGAACCTTACGAGCGCAGCAGCGCGGTGCGCTTTCGTGTCGACGGTACTTTGCGCGAAGTGGTGCAGCCGAATAAGGCCTTGCACGCCGCGCTGATTTCGCGCCTGAAGATCATGGCCGAGCTCGACATCGCGGAAAAACGCCTGCCGCAAGACGGGCGGATTTCGCTGCGCATCGGCGGGCGCGCGGTGGACGTTCGTGTCTCCACGCTGCCCTCATCGCACGGCGAACGCGCCGTGCTGCGCCTGCTCGACAAAGCCGAGTCCAAGTTCACGCTTGAAGGCCTGGGAATGAGCGGCGAGACGCTGACACGCTTCGACAAGCTGATCCACCAGCCGCACGGGATTTTGCTCGTCACCGGCCCCACCGGCTCGGGCAAGACGACCACCTTGTATGCGTCGCTGGGCCGCATCGATACGGCAGGCACGAACGTGCTCACGGTGGAAGACCCGGTCGAGTACGAACTCGCCGGCATCGGCCAGACGCAAGTGAACCCGAAGATCGACCTGACTTTCGCGAAAGCGCTGCGCGCGATCCTGCGCCAGGACCCGGACGTCATCATGATCGGCGAAATTCGAGATTTCGAAACCGCGCAAATCGCGATCCAGGCGTCGCTCACCGGCCACCTGGTGCTCGCGACGGTGCACACGAACGACGCTGCGTCGACCGTGACGCGCCTCATCGACATGGGGGTCGAGCCGTTCCTGCTGAGTTCGAGCCTGCTCGGCGTGCTGGCGCAGCGCCTGGTGCGCAAGTTGTGCGTGCGCTGCCGCAAAGTCGACGCGCAGCGCCTATACCATCCGGTGGGTTGTGCCGAGTGCGGACACACCGGCTACAAGGGCCGGACCGGCGTCTACGAGCTGATGGTCGCTGATGCCGCGGTGCGCAACCTGGTGCACAACGGCGCCGCCGAATCCGAGCTGCTCGCGGCTGCCGAAGCGGGGGGCCTGCGCTCGATGCGCGAAGACGGCGCCCGGCTCGTCACGCAAGGCGTGACCGCGCCAGAAGAAGTGCTGCGCGTGACGCGCGAGTAGTTGCTCCGGCACACCGCGCCCCAAGCCAGCCGCCCGAACCCCCGCGATGCCCGCGTACCGTTTCGAAGCCCTCGACGCCTCAGGCAAATCCTCGACCGGCCTGCTCGAGGCCGACAACGCCAAGGCGGCACGCGCGCAACTTCGTGCCCAGTCCTTGGTGCCGCTGGCGGTGTCGCAAGTCGCCTCGGCCGGCACCGAGACGGTGCGCTTCAAGCGCACCGTCTTCAGCTCGACCGGCCTGGCGGTGTGGACGCGCCAGTTGGCCGGCCTGGTCGGCGCCGGTTTGCCGCTGGAGCGCGCCCTCACCGCCGTGGGCGACGAAGCCGAAGACCCGCGCCAACGCGAACTGGTTGCGCACCTGAAGAGCGAAGTCAACGCGGGTTCGCCCTTTGCCCGCGCGTTGACGAGCGCGCCGCGCGAGTTCGACGAGGTCTACCGCGGCGTGGTCGCTGCGGGGGAACAAAGCGGCGCCCTGGGCGCGGTGCTCGAGCGCCTCTCCGACGATCTGGAAGAGCGCCAGGAACTGCGCGGGAAACTCATCGGCGCGACGCTGTATCCGGCGATCGTCTCCGTGATCGCGATCGTCATCGTGATCTTTCTCGTCACTTACGTCGTGCCGCAAGTCGCCTCGGTGTTCACGAGTTCGAAGCGCGCGTTGCCTGCGTTGACGATTGCGATGCTCGCCATCAGCAGCTTTGTGCGCAACTTCGGTTGGCTGATGTTGCTCGCTTTGGTGGGCGGCCTGGTCAGCTTGCGGCTGATGCTGCGCAGTGAGGCGTTTCGCGAGCGCTTCGACGCTGCCTGGCTGCGCCTGCCACTCGTGGGCAAGCTCTCGCGCGGCTACAACGCCGCGCGCTTTGCCGGCACGTTGGCGATGCTGGCGGGCGCGGGCGTGCCGATTCTGAAAGCCCTGCAAGCTGCCGCGGAAACCTTGGGCAATCGCGCCATGCGCGCCGACGCGCTCGACGCCCTCGTGCAGGTTCGCGAAGGCGCGCCGCTGGCCTTGGCGCTGGCCGGCAAAAAACGCTTTCCGCAGATCCTGGCGATGTTTTCGCGCCAGGGCGAACAGACCGGCCAGTTGCCGAAGATGCTCGACCGCGCGGCACGCCAGCTGAGCAACGAGGTGCAGCGCCGCGCGATGCAGATGGCGACGATTCTCGAGCCCTTGCTCATCGTCGTGATGGGCGCGGTCGTGCTGCTCATCGTGCTCGCGGTGCTGTTGCCCATCATCCAGCTCAACACCTGGGTGCGCTGAACGCTTGGTGCGAAGGTCGGCGGGGGCGCACGAGCGTGCGTCGCGGGGAACTGCGCAACGCTAGTGGGTCTGAGAATTGCCAGTGGGTGACGTGACTTCCTGCGCTGTTGCCCCCCGGTTCAGGGTTTTGCGGTAGGGCACGGCACCTGTCAGGCTAGTACAACCGGGTTAGCGGAGGATCTCGATGGGCGCATCAACCGACTTGGTCACGATCACGGGAGGCGGCATCCCGATCGCGCGCATGCGCACGGTGTACCGCATCGACGATGTCGGCCGCAAACTCGACAAACTGCCGCAGCAGGAACACGAGAACCTGCGCTCGACCTACCAGCGCATGCTCGAAAAAGGTCCGGAGCGCTTCCAGGTCAAACCCTCAGGCCTGCCGGCGATGGACCAGCTCTACGACGATTTGCCGAACTTCGCCGAAGTGCTCGACGACGTGAAGCGCCAGCTCGCGCTGTGCGAAGACAGCCGCGACGCGCTCGAGATCACGCCGCTGCTGCTGCTCGGCCCGCCAGGAGTCGGCAAGACGCACTTCGCGCGGGCGATCTCGCACTTGCTCGGTACCGGCATGGGATTCATTTCGATGAGTTCGATGACTGCCGGCTGGGTGCTGTCAGGCGCGTCGAGCCAATGGAAGGGCGCGCGCGCCGGCAAGGTGTTCGAGACGCTCGTCGACGGCCAGTATGCAAACCCCGTGATGGTCGTCGACGAAATCGACAAGGCCGGCGGCGAACACGCTTACGACCCGCTCGGCGCGCTGTACAGCCTGCTCGAACACGACACCGCGGCCGCCTTCATCGACGAATTCGCCGAAGTCGCGATCGACGCGAGCCAAGTGATCTGGGTCGCCACCGCGAACGACGCGCGATGCATTCCGGACCCGATCCTGAACCGCATGAATGTTTACGAGATCAACGCGCCGGACCGCGAATCGGCGCAGCGCATCGCCGCCAAGCTGTACCGCACGATTCGCGGCGACCACGACTGGGGTTCGCGCTTCGAGCCCGAGCCGCGCGCCGACGTGCTCGAGCGCCTCAGCGAACTCGCGCCGCGCGAGATGCGCCGCGCCTGGATGACGGCCTTCGGCAACGCCAAACTCGCGCACCGCGACTGCGTGACTGTCGCCGACCTGCCTGAGGCGGCCGGCAAGAAGACGAACATCGGATTCGTTCAGTAAGGGCGCGCCGCGCGCCCACGGCGGCACTTGGCCGCCGGCGCAAGGGCGCGTGGCTATCATGCGCCGCATGTCCGCTTCACTCGTCGGTCAACTCGTCGTGGCGATCTCGTCGCGTGCGCTGTTCGACTTCGAAGAAGAGAACCGCGTTTTCGAGGCCAGCGACGACCGCGCCTACATGCAGCTCCAGCTGCAGCGCCTGGAGCTTGCGGCGAAACCCGGCGTCGCGTTTTCGCTCGTGCAAAAACTCCTGGCGTTCAATGTGCAGGACGCGCCACGCGTCGAAGTCGTGATCCTGTCGCGCAACGATCCGGTTTCCGGAATGCGCGTGTTTCGCTCGGCTCAGCACTACGGTCTGGCGGTGCAGCGCGGCGTGTTCACGCGCGGCGAGTCGCCGTGGCGCTATCTGCGGCCCTTGAGCGCGAACCTGTTTCTGTCAACAAACGAAGCCGACGTGCGCTCTGCCCTGGCCGCAGGGGTACCGGCGGCTCGCGTCTACCCGCACTCGGCGCGCGCGTCGAGCGCGCACCCGGCCGAGGTGCGAATCGCATTTGACGGCGACGCCGTGCTGTTTGGCGACGAAGCCGAGCGGATCTACCAGGACGCCGGGCTGGCGGCGTTCCAGGCGCACGAGCAACAGAGCGCCGCCAAGCCGCTGCCGCCCGGACCGTTCAAGCCGCTGCTGGAGGCGCTTCAGCGTCTGCAGCGCGAACCTGCCGGAGCAATGCGCATCCGCACCGCGCTGGTGACTGCGCGCAGCGCCCCGGCGCACGAGCGCGCGATTCGCACGCTGATGGACTGGAACATCCAGATCGACGAGGCGATGTTCCTCGGCGGCCTGGCCAAAGGCGAGTTCCTACGCGAGTTCGAGCCGGACTTCTTTTTCGACGACCAGACCGGGCACATCGAGAACGCAGCCGAACACGTGCCCGCCGGGCACGTGGCGGCGGGAGTGTCCAACCCGTGAGCAGCACGCCGCGTCAGTCGCGGTAGTGGCGCAAGGCGTCCAGGTCGAGCACGCGCACGCCGCCGTACTCGATGCGGATCAAGTGGCGCTCCTGCAAAACGCTGAGGGCTTTGTTGACACGCTGGCGCGACAAGCCGACAAGGTAACCCAGCTCCAACTGGGTGATGCGCAACCACGTGCCCACGCCGGGGTACAGCGACGGATGGAACAGCGCAGCGAGATTGCGCGCGACGCGCAGGTCCGGATCCGTGAGCCGGTCGATTTCGCGCGCGGCAATGAATTGGCCGAGGCGGTCGTTCAGCTGATTCAGGACAAAGCGGTTGAACGCGATGCTGGTAAGAAGCAGTTCATGAAATGTGTCCACCGGCAAACCGGCGACGACGCTGCTGCGCAGCGCCTGGATGTTGTAGCGGTACGCCTCGCGCTTGAGCAGGGTGCCCTCGCCGAACCAGCCGCCTGGCGGAATGCCGGTAAACGTGATCGCCACGCCATCGGCCGTGTCGCTGCTCATCTTGAGCAGGCCATCGACAACACCGAACCAGTAACTCGCCGGCTTGCCGATTTTGCAGACGAGTTCCCCGGCTTCGGCATTGACCACCTGGATGAGCGCTGCGGTGCGCGCGGCCTCGCGGGCCTCCAGAGCGCGCAACCACGGAATCGCGGCGAGCTCGGCAGGCGTGGCCGGGCGCGCGCGCTGGCGCAAGGAGGTATCGCTGCTTCGAGTCATGACTTCATTGCCTGGTTTGCTGGCGCCTTCCCGACAAGGCTCCCCGGGAAAGCACGTCCCCGGGTGAACCCTAAGAATGTCGCCGCAACGACATCATGGCGTCAAACTGCGACCTACGATTGCGAAAATTTTGGGCGCCGACGGTTCACGGCGCTCCGGAGGCCAGGCCCGTGCAGACGACTTTTCCCAGGCTGATGCTTGAGCACGCAAAAGCGCGCCCGCAAGCGCCCGCGCTGCGCGTCAAGGAATTCGGCATCTGGCAAACGACGTCGTGGGCCGCACTCGCGCAACTCGTTCGCGACCTGAGCTGCGGCCTTGCCGCAGCGGGCCTGACGCGCGGCCAGCACATCGTCGTGATCGGCGAGAACCGGCCGCGCCTGTACGCGACGATGATCGCCGCGCAGGCGCTCGGCGCGATTCCGGTGCCGCTGTACCAGGACGCTGCGGCAGGCGAATTCGAGTTTCCGATCAACAACGCCGAAGTCGCCTTTGCGGTCGTCGAGGACCAGGAGCAGGTCGACAAATTGCTCGAGTTGCGCGCGACATGCCCGCAGCTGCGCCACATCTGGTACGACGACCCACGGGGTTTGCGCAACTACGACGAGCCGGGTTTGGCGGCTATCGACGCGCTGCTCGAGGTGGGCCGCACCTGGGAGCGTACCCACAGCGGGTTTTTCGAGGCCGAAGTGGCGAGGGCCGCGCCGAACGACGTGGCGGCCATGTTCTTCACCTCGGGCACCACCGGCAAGGCCAAAGGTGTGGTGCACACGCATTTCACCTTGCTGGATCGCGCCAAGGCCGGCGCCGATTTCGACCGTCTCCAAGCAAACGAAGAAGTGCTCGCCTACATGCCGCCGGCGTGGATAGGCCAGAACATCTTTTCGTATGCGCAATGGCTGGTGTGCGGCTACGTCGTGAACTGCCCGGAATCGGCGGCGACGGTGACAATCGACTTGAAGGAGATCGGCCCGACCTATTACTTTGCCCCGCCGCGAATTTTCGAAGGGCTGCTCACGAACGTGATGATCCGCATGGAAGACGCGAGCCGCATCAAGCGCAGCCTGTTCCAACACTTCATGGCAGTCGCGCGGCGCATTGGCCCGGCGCGCATGGACGGCAGGCCGCTCAGCTTGGCGGACCGGTTCAGCTACGCACTGGGCGACTTGCTCGTCTTTGGGCCGCTGCGCAATACGCTGGGGTTTTCGCGGGTTCGCGTCGCGTATACGGCGGGCGAAGCGATCGGCCCGGACCTGTTCACGTTTTACCGCTCGATTGGCATCAATCTCAAGCAGCTTTACGGGTCCACCGAGACCGCGGTCTTTGTGTGCCTGCAGCCCGACCATGAAGTCAAGGCCGACACGGTGGGCGTGCCGATCGACGGCGTGCAGATTCGCGTCGAGGCGAACGGCGAAATCATGGTCAAGTCGCCGGGACTGCTCAAGGAGTACTACAAGAATCCGGCGGCCACCGCCGAAGTGCTGACGCCGGACGGCTGGTACCACACAGGAGACGCCGGGTTTCTGGACGCTGGCGGGCACCTCAAGATCATCGACCGGGCGAAAGACGTCGGGCGCTTGCGCGGCGGCGCCAACGACGGCGCGATCTTTGCGCCCAAGTATGTCGAGAACAAGCTGAAGTTTTTCCCCTACATCAAGGAGGCGGTCGCGTTCGGCGACGGGCGCGCGACGGCGTGCGCGTTCGTCAACATCGACATGGACGCCGTGGGCAACTGGGCCGAACGGCACAACCTGCCCTACGGCGGCTACGCCGATCTGGCCGGCAAGCCCGAGGTCATGGAGCTGGTGCGCGAGTGCGTGGTCAAGGTCAATGCCGACCTCGCGACGGACGAAAAACTCGCCGGCGGCCAGATCCACCGCTTCCTGATCCTGCACAAGGAGCTCGACGCTGACGACGGCGAACTCACGCGCACGCGCAAGGTCAGGCGCGGCCACATCGGCGAGAAGTACCAGATCCTCGTCGACGCCCTGTACGGCGGCAAGACCGAACAGTACATCGAGACCGCGGTGAAGTTCGAAGACGGGCGCAGCGGCATGGTGTCGGCAACGTTGAAGGTGGTCGATGCCCAGACGTTTGCAGCGGCGCTTCTGCCAATGAAGCGAGCTGCATGATGGCGCAGCGCTCGATCGGCGACGTCATCCTCGATGTCAACAACATTTCGCTCAGCTTCGGCGGCGTGCAGGCACTGCGCGACGTGAGTTTCAACGTTCGCGAGCACGAGATTCGCGCCATCATCGGCCCCAATGGCGCGGGGAAGAGCTCGATGCTCAATTGCATCAATGGCGTCTACGCGCCGCAGCACGGCACGATCACGTTTCGCGGGCGCACCTTCGGCCACATGAATTCGCGCCAGGTCGCCGAGATGGGTGTCGCGCGGACGTTTCAAAGTCTGGCGCTGTTCAAGGGCATGAACGTGATCGACAACATCATGTCGGGGCGAAACCTGAAGATGAAGACGAACATTTTTCAGCAGGCGTTTCGCCTGCCCTTCGGCTGGGGCGCTGCCGAGCGCGAGGAGAACCAGCACCGCGAGTTCGTCGAACACATCATCGACTTCCTCGAAATTCAACCGTACCGCAAGACGCAGGTGGGGCGGCTGCCCTACGGTCTGCAAAAGCGCGTCGATCTGGGCCGCGCCCTGGCCATGGAGCCGGCGGTGCTGCTGCTCGACGAGCCCATGGCGGGAATGAACGTCGAGGAGAAGCAGGACATGTGCCGCTTCGTGCTCGACGTGAACGACGAGTTCGGCACGACGATCGTGCTCATCGAACACGACATGGGCGTTGTGATGGACATCAGCGACCGCGTCGTCGTTCTCGACTACGGCAAGAAGATCGGCGACGGCACGCCCGAGGCGGTGCGCGCGAATCCGGAAGTCGTCAGCGCTTACCTCGGCACAACCCATTGATTGCGGCGGAGTAGATTGATGGGCCCCTTCCTCGAAACCCTGATCGGCGGCCTGATGTCGGGCGTGCTGTACTCGCTCGTGGCGCTGGGCTTCGTGCTGATCTTCAAAGCCTCGGGCGTGTTCAACTTTGCGCAGGGCGCGATGGTCTTGTTCGCAGCGCTGGCGATGGCGCGCTTTGCCACCTGGATCCCCCAGCTCACCGGCCTGGAGAGCAAGTGGCTGGCCAACGTGCTTGCCTTCATCGTCGCGATGTTCGTGATGATCGCGGTGGCGTGGCTCGTCGAGCGGCTCGTGCTGGGCAAACTCGTGAACCAGGAAGGCATCACGCTGTTGATGGCGACGCTGGGAATTTCCTACTTCATGGACGGCTTCGGCCAGACCGTGTTCGGCTCGGACATCTACAAGCTCGACATCGGCATGCCCAAGGAGCCGATGTTCCTTTTCGACAAGGTGTTCCAGGGGGGAATTCTCGTCAATCAGGAAGACCTGGTTGCGGCCGTCATCGCCGCGGCACTGGTCGCGGTGCTTGCGGCATTTTTTCAGTACACCACGACCGGCCGGGCGCTGCGCGCCGTCGCCGACGACCACCAGGCAGCGCAGTCGATCGGCATCCCGCTGAACCGCATCTGGGTCATCGTCTGGAGCGTTGCCGGCTTCGTCGCGCTGGTGGCAGGCATCATCTGGGGCAGCAAGCTCGGCGTGCAGTTTTCGCTGTCGCTGGTTGCGCTCAAGGCCTTGCCGGTCGTGATTCTTGGGGGCCTCACCTCGGTGCCCGGCGCCATCATTGGCGGCTTGATCATCGGCGTGGGCGAGAAGCTCTCCGAGGTCTACATCGGCCCGTACTTTGGTGGTGGCATCGAAATCTGGTTTGCCTATGTGTTGGCGCTGATCTTCCTGCTGGTGCGGCCGCAAGGCCTGTTCGGCGAGAAGATCATCGATCGCGTCTGATTCGGGACTTCCATGCTCTACCGCGAAAACGGCCAGTTCAAGACGCACTACAGCGCGGATCAGCAGATCTTCCCGATCCTGCAAGACAGGATCGTCATCCTGGCGCTGCTGGCGTTTGCTTTTTTTGTCGTTCCCTTTGTCGCCAGCGAATATTTGTTCCGCGCGATCCTGATTCCGTTCCTGATTCTTGCGTTGGCGGCCATCGGGCTGAATATCCTGGTGGGCTACTGCGGCCAAATTTCGCTGGGCACGGGCGGCTTCATGGCGGTGGGCGCTTATGCGGCGTACAACATCCTGGTGCGCATCGACGGCATGCCGCTCGTCCCGGCGATTCTGCTTGGCGGCGCGTGCGCCACTGTGTTCGGCGTGCTGTTCGGCATCCCTTCGCTGCGCATCAAGGGCTTGTACTTGGCGGTGGCGACACTCGCCGCACAGTTCTTCGCCGACTGGGCTTTCCTGCGAATCAAATGGCTCACGAACAATTCGTCGTCGGGGTCGGTGGGGGTGGGCGAATTGGTGGCATTCGGCTGGACGATCAATACGCCGGCGGAGAAGTACCTGTTCTGCCTGGGCTTTGTCGCGGTGTTCGCGCTGCTTGCGAAGAACCTCGTGCGCAGCCACATCGGCCGCGAGTGGATGGCCATTCGCGACATGGACGTCGCCGCGGCGGTGATCGGCATCCGCCCGGTCTACGCCAAACTGACCGCATTTGCCGTGAGTTCATTTTTCGTCGGCGTGGCCGGCGCGCTGTGGGGTTTCGTCTACCTCGGATCCTGGGAGCCCGCCGCATTCAACATCGACCGCTCGTTCCAGTTGCTGTTCATGGTCATCATCGGCGGCCTGGGTTCGATCATGGGCAGTTTCTTCGGCGCGGCGTTCATCGTCATCATTCCAATCCTGCTCGACAACGCGCCGATATTGATCGGCATCCCGATTGACACGGCATTGGCGTCGCACATGACATTCATGATTTTTGGCTCGCTGATCGTTTTCTTCTTGATCGCCGAGCCGCATGGTCTGGCTCGGTTGTGGTCGGTGGGCAAGGAAAAGCTCAGGCTCTGGCCGTTTCCGCACTGAGCCCTGCCCGTGTAAACCCCGAGTCACCGAACCCCGCGTCAAACGTTTTCTGCATTGCGTCTGCACCCTGTTTCACCCACGCACTGACGAGTGCTTTTTCACCACCTCAGGAGGTCTTCAATGAAACTGCGAACCCTTGCCCTTGCCGCCGCGGCTGCGGCCACCGGCATGAGCACACTACTTACCTCCGGGGCCGCGTTCGCGCAGGCCAAGGAGCAGTTCTTCCCCATCCTCGTGTACCGCACCGGCGCCTACGCGCCCAACGGCGTGCCGTTTGCCAACGGCTATGTCGACTACCTCAAGCTCGTGAACTCCCAGGGCGGAATCAACGGCGTGAAGGTGGTCTGGGAGGAATGCGAAACCGGTTACGCCACCGACAAGGGCGTCGAGTGCTACGAGCGGCTGAAGGGCAAACACGGCGGCGCCACGGTGTTCCAGCCCCTGTCCACCGGCATCACGTTTGCCCTCACCGAAAAAGCCCCGGGCGACAAGATCCCGCTGATCACGTCGGGTTACGGCCGCAGCGAATCGGCCGATGGCGGCGTCTTCAAGTGGAACTTTCCGCTGGTGGGTACCTACTGGGTGGCTGCCGACATCCTGACCCAGTACGTGGGGAAAAAGGAAGGCGGCCTGGACAACCTCAAGGGCAAGAAGATCGCCCTCGTGTACCACGACAGCCCCTACGGCAAGGAGCCGATCGCGCTGCTGCAGGAACGCTCCAAGATGCACGGCTTCGAGCTGAGCCTGTTGCCCGTCGCGCATCCGGGCGTCGAGCAAAAGGCAACCTGGCTGCAGATCCGTCAGAACCGTCCCGACTATGTGTTCCTGTGGGGCTGGGGCGTCATGAATTCGACGTCGGTCAAGGAGGCCGTCGCGACCGGCTACCCGCGCGAGAAGATGTATGGCGTGTGGTGGGCCGGCGCCGAGCCTGACGTGAAAGACGTCGGCGACGGAGCGAAGGGCTACCAGGCGCTCGCGCTGCAGCACGGTGCCGAGCCGAACGCCAAAGTCGTCAAGGACATTCTCGACAAGGTGCACGCCAAGGGCCAGGGCACCGGGCCGAAAGACGAAGTCGGCCAGGTTCTGTACATGCGCGGCCTGTCGGCCGGCATGCTGGCGGTCGAAGGCGTGCGCCGCGCGCAAGAGCGCTTTGGCAAGGGCAAATGGGTGACCGGCGAGCAGGCGCGCTGGGGCTACGAAAACCTCGCGCTCGACCAGAAAAAGCTCGACGGCCTCGGCTTTGCCGGCGTGATGCGGCCCGTCTCGACGTCGTGCGTCGATCACATGGGCGCATCCTGGGCGCGAGTTCACACGTGGGACGGCACGAAGTGGAACTTCACTTCCGATTGGCTGCAGGCCGACGAATCGATCATCAAGCCGATGGTTCGTGCGGCAGCGGACAAGTACGCGGGCGAGAAGAAAATCGTTCGGCGCACACCCGAGGACTGCCAGAGTTAGTTGCCGTACTCCACGCTTGTACGCCGCGGGCGGCGGGCTTGGCTCCCTCCCCTTCCCCTCCCTCCGAGAGGGAGGGGTGGAAAGCACCCCAGCCCCGCCGAGCGGGGCGGCCCCTCGCGGGGCCTTCTTCAAAGCGCCGCGTGCGGCGCTTTGAAGAGTCGGATGATTTCCCACATGAGCACTATTCTTCTCAACGTCAACGGCATCGAGGTCATCTACAACCACGTGATCCTCGTGCTCAAGGGCGTGTCGTTGCAGGTGGCTGAGGGCAAGATCGTTGCGCTGCTCGGTGGCAACGGCGCGGGCAAGACGACGACGCTGCGTGCGGTGAGCAATTTGCTCGCCGGTGAGCGTGGCGAAGTCACCAAGGGCTCGATCGAATTGCGCGGCGAGCGCATCGAAAAACTCAGCACCTCGGCGATGGTCGACCGCGGCGTGATCCAGGTGATGGAAGGGCGCCACTGCTTCGCGCACCTGACGATCGAAGAAAACCTGCTGACCGGCGCCTACACGCGTCAGGACGGCAAGGCCGGCATCGCAGAGACGCTGGAGAAGGTCTACGCTTATTTTCCACGGCTCAAGACGCGCCGCACGTCGCAGGCCGCCTACACCTCGGGCGGAGAGCAGCAGATGTGCGCGATCGGCCGGGCCTTGATGGCGAACCCGAAAGTCGTGCTGCTCGACGAGCCGTCGATGGGCCTGGCACCGCAAATCGTGCAGGAGGTGTTCGAGATCGTGCGCGACTTGAATACCAAGGAACAAACGACCTTCCTGCTTGCCGAGCAGAACACGAACATGGCGCTGCGCTACGCCGACTACGGCTACATCCTGGAAAACGGCCGCGTCGTCATGGAGGGCGCTGCCGACTCCTTGCGCGAGAACGAGGACGTGAAGGAGTTCTACCTCGGCGTGGGCGGCGGCGACCGCAAGAGTTTTCGCGACGTGAAGAGCTACAAGCGGCGCAAGCGTTGGCTCGCCTGACTGAGGATGCGATATGGGCCATGCCGATGCCAAAGCGCTTGAGCCGTTGCTGCCGCTGCTGCGCCAGTTGCGCGCCGTCAAAGGCCTGAAGGAAGTTCGGCCGGGAATCTTCTACTTTCGCGGTGCTGCCTTTTTGCACTTTCACGATGAGGCTGGCGTTCTTTCAGTGGACTTGAAAAAACCTGGCGGCTCCGGATTCGACCGCTACGCCATCGCCACGCCTCCCGAACAACGCAAGCTGGTCGACGCCGCAAAACTGCGCGCCGCCCGCGCCGACGAAGACTGAAACCTCATGCATTACGACACCCTCGAAACCCGCGACCCGGCGCAGCGCGAAGCTGCCCTGCTCGCTGCGCTGCCAAAACAGGTGGCGCAGGCCCAAGCCCACACCGCGGTTTTTCGCGAACTCCTTGCCGGAGTCGACCCCGACACGATTCGCAACCGCGCTGCGCTCGCACGCCTTCCAGTGGTGCGCAAGGGCGAGCTCATGGAGCGTCAGAAAAAGCTTCGCACTGAAGACGTGTTCGGCGGGTTTTCCGCGATCGGTTGGGGCACGCGCCGCGGCGCAGTGCGCGTCTTCAGCTCGCCCGGGCCGATCTACGAACCCGAGGGCGAGGCGCCGGACTACTGGCGCATGGCGCGCGCGATCTTTGCCGCCGGTTTTCGCGCCGGCGACCTGGTGCACAACAGCTTCAGCTATCACTTCACGCCGGCGGGCTCGATGATGGAGACCGGCGCGCGCGCCATCGGTTGCGCGGTTTTCGCCGCCGGAGTCGGGCAGACCGAGATGCAGGTTCAGGCGATCGCCGAGTTGAAGCCCGCCGGATATATCGGCACGCCGAGCTTCTTGAAGATCATTCTGGAAAAGGCCGCTGAAGCGGGCGTCGGCGTCAGCTCACTCACGAAGGCGCTGGTGGGCGGCGAAGCCTTTCCGCCGAGCTTGCGTGACTGGATGGGCGAGCGCGGGATCGCTGCCTACCAAAGTTACGCAACCGCCGACCTCGGTCTGGTTGCGTACGAGACCGCGCCGCGCGAGGGCCTCGTGCTTGATGAATCCGTGATCGTCGAAATCGTTCGGCCCGGCACCGGCGAGCCGCTTGCCGATGGCGAAGTGGGTGAGATTGTCGTGACTTCGCTGAACCCGGACTACCCGCTGATTCGCTTCGGCACCGGCGATTTGTCGGCGATTCTTCCGGGCCAGTGCCCAACCGGGCGCACGAACCGGCGAATTCGTGGTTGGCTCGGGCGCGCCGACCAAACCGCGAAGGTGCGCGGCATGTTCGTGCATCCAAGCCAGGTGGCCGAGGTGGCGCGCCGCTATCCGGAGCTGGGCCGAACGCGGCTCGTCATCGAAGGTGAAATGGCCAACGACCGGATGACACTGCATTGCGAAGGCCCGGCAAGACCTGCGGAGGGCTTGCGCGAGCGCATTGCCGAGTCGATTCGCGACGTGACCAAGCTGCGCGGCGAGGTTGTCCTGTGCGCCATGGGCAGCTTGCCCAATGACGGCAAGGTCATCGAGGACGCTCGGCGTTACCAGTGAGGTCGTGGTCGTCCAACCCTGTCGCGACCCCGGCTGCGCTCGTCATCGCCTGCACGCTGAATGAGCCGCCGCGCCCTGGTCGTCGTCGACAGCATCACGCAGGCGGTGGGCGGCGCCGCGGGCGCGGTGATCGTGTGCGGTTCGCACGGCGGCATCAGCGCGGCAAGGTACGCGCTCGAAGCCGCACCCAGTGCCGTGGTTTTCAATGACGCGGGCGTCGGCCGAGACGACGCCGGGATCGCCGCACTCGCGGTTCTGCAGCGCGCAGGCATCGCAGCGTGCACCGTCGCGCACACGAGCGCCCGAATCGGCGACTCGAGTTCAACGCTTCAGGACGGCGCGCTGTCGCATTGCAACGCCTGCGCCATCGCTTTGCGAGCCCGCGTGGGCATGCCATGCAAAGAGTGGGTTGAACTGCTCACACCGGCTGAGGCTCGGGCCGGCTGAGCGACGCGCGCCAGCCCGACCTCTTGCTGACTGCGCTCTTGCACCGGCTCGCCTCAGTTCTTGCCGTCCATGCGTTTGAGCTCCTCGCCGAGGAATTGCGCTGAGGGAATGGTCTTGCCGTCCGCAAGCCGAATCAGGTAGGGCTGGCCGGTGGTGCTGGACTTGCTCGCAATCTGGTCGATGAACTGCTGCGCCGAGGTGACGTGCTCGCCCATCGACTTCAACTTGCCGCGCATGAAGCGAGCGGCGTCTTCGCAGGAGTAGTCGCTGCCATTGCGCACGAACTTCACGTCTTTGCGCGACTGGACGTATTCGATGAGACGGTCGATCCGCGCCTGCTCTGCCGCGGACACGCCGGCACGCGCGAGCCCGACAACACCGCCGAGGAGAAGCGCCAGTGCGAGCCTGCGTTGCATCACGGCTCAATGGTAATCCGGGCGAACTTGCGTTTGCCCACCTGGACCACGAAAGTTCCGCAGCCGAGCTTGAGACCCTTGTCGCTGATGATGGTGCCGTCGACGCGCACGCCGGCCTGCTCGACGAGTCGCATCGCTTCGCTTCCCGAGGGCGCTAAATTGGCCTGCTTGAGGACCGCGCCAATGCCAAGCGGCGCGCCACGCAGCAGCAGTTCGGTGATTTCATCGGGCACGCCGCCACGCGCGCGATGGTGAAAGTCCGCATCCGCAGCCGCTGCGGCTGCCGCAGTGTGAAAGCGAGTCGTGATTTCGTTGGCGAGCAGCACTTTCACGTCTTTTGGATTACGCCCGCCCTGCACGTCAGCGCGCAGCTTCGCGATCTCCGCCTCGCTGCGAAAGCTGAGAAGCGTGAAATAGCGCCACATCATGTCATCGCTGATCGACAGGACTTTGGCGAACATCTGGTCCGCCGGTTCGGTGATGCCGATGAAGTTGCCCTTGCTCTTGGACATTTTCTCGACGCCGTCCAGGCCTTCGAGCAGGGGCATCGTCAAAATGCACTGCGGCTCCTGGCCGTACTCGGCCTGCAAGGCGCGCCCGACGAGCAGGTTGAATTTTTGGTCGGTGCCGCCGAGTTCCAGGTCGCTCTTCAGGGCCACCGAATCGTAGCCCTGCATCAGGGGATAAAGCAATTCATGCACGCTGATCGGCGTGCCGGCCTTCATTCGGTTCGTGAAGTCGTCGCGTTCGAGCATGCGCGCCACGGTGTACTTGGCGGCGAGTTTGATCATGCCGCGCGCACCCAGCGGGTCACTCCATTCAGAGTTGTAGCGGACCTCGGTCTTGGCCGGGTCGAGAACCAGGCTCGCCTGTTTGTAATAGGTCTGGGCGTTGGCCTCGATCTGTTCGCGTGTCAGGGCAGGCCGCGTCGCGTTGCGCCCCGACGGGTCGCCGATCATCGACGTGAAGTCGCCGATGAGGAATATCACCGTATGCCCCAGGTCCTGCAACTGGCGCATCTTGTTCAGAACGACGGTATGGCCGATGTGGAGGTCGGGTGCCGTCGGATCCAGGCCGAGTTTGATGCGCAGCGGCGCACCGGTGGCCTGCGAACGCGCGAGCTTGAATTGCCAATCCGTAGGCGGCAAGAGTTCACTGCAGCCCCGCAGCGACACGGCCATGGCGTGTCGTACGGCGTCGGTTACGGGATACTGGCTCGTCAAAATGAGGCTCAATGCAAAGCGTGAATCACTCGGGATATACAAGCCGCTGCGGCCGGCGTGATGGCTATACTGAATTCGGCCGTGAGCCTCGGGCTTGTCGCGAACCGTCGCGGCGAATCGCGCGCGATTCTAGTGGACGGCTTGGCGGCGCAGGCGCGCGCGTCGCCTTGGAAGGCGTGCGTTGAACCCTGATCAACCGATCCAGCCTGTGGCTCACCTGAACGAGGGAGTTCGGGTCTTGGCGCTCTCGACGCGTCCGGCGCAGATGATGGGGGTGCTCGCCTTCCATCAACGCCTTGGCATGATGGCCGCGCTGCTTGTCGCGCTGGCGGGTTTTGGAGCGACGGCGTTCGGCGTCGCCGTCAGCATGCCCGAGGCGGGTTCGCTGCAGTTCGTCGACGAGCCGATCGCGCCGCTGGACACCGACCCGCAGTTTGCCGCGCTGGCGTCGCATCGCCTGGACTTCTACCGCGACGACGTGACCCGCGCCGGCGACACCGTCGCGAGCCTGCTGGGACGATTGAACGTCACCGACCCGGCGGCGGCTCAGTTCCTGCACTCTGACACGGCATCGCGCACGCTGTTCGACGGGCGGCCTGGCAAGTCGGTGCGCGCGCGCGTCGACACGTCGGGCCGGCTGGTCGAATTGGTCGCTCGTTACGCCGCGCTGGACCGGACCCGAAGCGGCTCGCATTTCAGCCGACTCCGGGTGGAACTGGTCGCCGGCCGGTTGATGTCGATCGTCGAGACTGCGGCGCTCACGCCGCTGGTCAAGGTCGGCAGCGGCACGGTGGCGTCATCGCTGTTTGCCGCCACGGATGCGGCAGGCATTCCGGACGCAGTCGCGGGCCAGATGGCCGACGTGCTGTCCGGCGACATCGACTTCCATCGCGAATTGCGCCAGGGCGACGCGTTCGCCGTGATGTATGAAGTCCTGGCCGCCGATGGTGAACCCGTCACCTGGAGCCACTTTCCTGGCCGGTTGGTGGCCGCCGAGTTCGTCAACCGGGGTCGCCAGCATTCGGCCGTCTGGTACCAGGAGCCCGGCACCAAGGGCGGTTTCTACAGCTTCAATGGTCAAAGCAAACGTCGCGCGTTCCTCGCCAGCCCCCTCGAATTTTCGCGCGTGAGTTCCGGGTTTTCGAATCGCATGCATCCCTTGCTGAAACTTTGGCAACAGCATCAGGGCATCGACTACGCCGCACCTTCAGGAACTCCCGTGCGATGCGTGGGCGACGGATTCGTCGAGTTCACCGGCCCGAAAAACGGCTACGGCAATGTGGTCGAAGTGCGGCACAGCGGCGGCCGGACGACGCTTTATGCGCACCTGCGGCGCATCGACGTGAGGCATGGGCAGCGCGTCGAGCGGGGCGATCGGCTCGGGACCGTCGGCGCCACCGGTTGGGCGACCGGCCCGCACTTGCACTTCGAGTTCAAAGTCGGCGGAGTTCCGCGCAATCCGGCGCGTCTGACGCAGTGGTCGGACACCGCCCAGATCGGCCCGGGCCGCCAGCGCGATTTCGAGGCCTGGGCGAAGGGATTCCAGGGTCAAGTCGAGTTGGCGCAGGCCGCGGTGCGCAACGGGCACTACACCGAATAACACCAGGCGCCCGCACCTTCCAGCCCAGCACCTCGCCTCCCGAGGTGAGAATCACGGCATGACTTCCTGCTTGTACATCGGCCTCATGTCAGGCACGTCGATGGACGGTGTGGACGGCGTGTTGGTGGAACTCCCTCCCGCACTGAACCCGGCGCTTCGCGTCCTGGCGCATTCGCATCGGTCTTTCGATCCCGCTTTGAGCGCTGCGATGCTCGACCTCAATCGCAGCGCTGCGAACGAATTGCACCGAGCCGCGCTCGCCGCGAACCAGCTCGCGACGCACTACTCGGCGTGTGTTGAAGCCTTGTTGTTGAATGCCGGTGTGGACCGAGGTCGGGTCGTGGCGATCGGTGCACACGGGCAAACGGTGCGGCACCGCCCGGGCGAATTCGACGGGACGGGCTACACCATCCAACTCAATGCACCGGCATTGCTCGCCGAATCGACGGGAATCGACGTGGTCTGCGACTTTCGCAGCCGCGACGTCGCTGCCGGAGGCCAAGGCGCGCCGCTCGTCCCCGCGTTTCATCGCGCGATGTTCGGCGCGCTTGCGCCCACCTTGGCCGTGCTCAATGTCGGCGGCATCAGCAACCTGACCGTTCTCGGTTCGAATCAGGCAGTCCACGGCTTCGACTGCGGACCCGGCAACGTATTGATGGACCTCTGGTGCGAATTGAAGACCGGGGCGCGTTTCGACGCGCAGGGTGCCTGGGCTCGGTCAGGGGTTGCGATCACGCAACTCGTCGACGCGATGTTCGACGAACCCTTCTTTGCGCGGCGGCCACCCAAGAGTACCGGCCGCGACTTGTTCAATCTGCCGTGGCTGCAGGGCAAACTCGCTAAGTTCGGACCGGGCGCCGCAGCGCAAGATGTTCAAGCCAGCCTGACCGAACTGACCGCTTTTGCGTGCGCACGCGACGTGCGAGGTCAGGCTCCGGGCGCGCGCCTGCTCCTGGTGTGCGGCGGTGGAGCGCTCAATACCTACCTGATGGAGCGCCTGGCGGCTCACCTTCCCGGTGTGACCGTGCGCAAGTCTGACGAATGCGGGTTGCCGGCGATGCAGGTTGAGGCATGCGCTTTCGCTTGGCTTGCACAAGCTTTCGTCGAGCGCCGGCCTGCAAGCCTGGCCGCTGTGACCGGAGCCCGCGGCGCGCGAGTGTTGGGGGCGTTGTACCCGGCGCGATGACACCAAACGACGAAGCCGCCGAATCGGCGGCTTCATTCTGTCGATCGAAAGACGCGCGTCAGGCGGAGAAGCTCGAGCCGCAGCCGCACGTCGTCGTCGCGTTCGGATTCTTGATGACGAACTGGGCGCCCTGCAAATCGTCCTTGTAGTCGATTTCTGCGCCAGCCAGATACTGCAGGCTCATCGCGTCGATCAGCAGCGTGACGCCGTTCTTGGCCATCTGCGTGTCGTCATCATTGACCACTTCGTCGAAAGTGAAACCGTACTGGAATCCAGAGCAGCCGCCACCCTGGACAAAGACGCGCAGCTTCAGTTCCGGGTTGCCTTCTTCGTCGACGAGTTCTTTCACCTTCGACGCGGCGCTGTCCGTAAAGATCAACGGCACCGGGGGTGCATCGTCCATCGAAGGGTTAGAGATTCCTGCTGCAACCACTGCGTTCACTTTGCGGACTCCTTCTGAAGCGTACCGATTCGAGTATCAACCCTGGGCCGGGGTGGCAAGCTTGAGTGCCGGTCTGTCCTCTGACTTCAACGGCTTCAACTCGCCGTCGATTGTCGCACCTTGGTGCATCTCGAGCACCTCGTATCGAACGTCGCCGACGATCGACGCCTTCGGCTGCAATTCGAGAAGCTCGTCCGAATGCACCGGACCTATGATGGACCCGTTGATGATCACATGGCCGGCCTTGACCTTGCCCGTAACCCGGGCTTTCTCGCTGATGACCAGGATGCTCGGCTCGCTCCCGGCCGCGGTGACGTCGCCGATGATTTCGCCGTCGATGCGAAGCCCTTCGGTAAAGCGAAGTTCGCCTCGAATGACCGTGCCTTCACCGATCAAGGTTCCGATCGGCGGTTGAGTTTTCTTTCCGAACATGAGGTTTCTCCAGTAGAAGTCGCACCCGGTCCCGGCGGCTCACAGTTTCACAGTCTCGCTGGCCCGCGTCGCACCCGCTTTGTCGGTCACTTTCACCGACACCGTCTGAACCACAGCCGTTGCAGGGCAGTCGACGGAACCTTCCACCCTCAAGTATTGCTTCAATTGAAGTGGGTGGACGCCCGAAGGTTGAGCCCAGTTCCACGGTTTTCCGTCAAGCGTCCCGGTCAATGTGACTTCATACCGCCCGGCGAATTCCGCAGGCGCCTTGCCCGGCTGCATCAGCAGCATCTGGTACTTGACGGTGCCGGCAGACTTCACCTCGGCAAACAAGCCGCGGATCACGAGCCCTGCGCTCGGATTTGCATTGGCGGGCAAGAGCTTTTCGAAGAAGCCAAGATTGCTCTTCAGGCCCAGGTTTTCAGCCTCGAGGCGCCGCAGGTTTTGCGCCAACGTTTCCTGGGCAGCCTTTTCAGTCTTCAGCAGACTCTCGGCAATGTTCGCCGTGGATAGCGCTTTCTCGCGCTCGTCGCGCAAGCGCCCAACCTCGACTCGCAGCTCCGCCAGCTCCGCCCGCGCCGAACGGTCCAGACCCGCGATGTCTTTGCCGAACTCGAAGGCCCACAGCGCCAGGGCCGCCGAAAAGCCGCACATCAAGGCAACGATCGCCCAGCGCAGCGGCCACGGCAAGTGGCTGCGCACGATCATTCGCGGGGCGCTGATCGACAGCCTGCGGCGCAGCAGTTTCCAGCGCATCATCGCCCTCGATTGAAGCGAAGCCGCCAGCCGCCCGACGCGACCCGCGTCACGACTCCGTCGATCAGCGCTTGCTGAATTGCTTGCGGCGTCGCGCGCCGTGCAGGCCGACCTTCTTGCGCTCCACTTCGCGCGCGTCTCGCGTCACGAAGCCGGCGCGGCTCAGATCGGGCTTGAGCGCTGCGTCGTAATCGATCAAGGCGCGCGTGATGCCGTGACGTACCGCGCCGGCTTGACCGGACTCGCCGCCACCGTGCACGTTGACCTTGATGTCGAACGCCGCATCATTGGCCGTCAGCACGAGCGGCTGCTTGACGACCATGATCGAGGTCTGGCGGCCGAAGTACATCTCCACCGACTTCCCATTGACCAGGATCTTGCCGCTGCCCTTCTTGATGAAGACGCGGGCGACCGACGACTTGCGGCGGCCGGTTCCATAGTTCCAAATTCCAATCATCGCCGTTCCTTCAGAGTTCCAGGACCTTCGGTTGCTGAGCTGTGTGCGGGTGCTCGGCACCTGCATACACCTTGAGCTTCTTCACCATCGCGTAGCCCAAAGGCCCTTTCGGGAGCATGCCCTTCACCGCTTTTTCCAGGGCACGGCCCGGATGGCGTTGCTGCATGTCTTTGAACTTGGTCGCGTGGATCCCGCCGGGGTAACCCGAGTGACGGTAGTAGACCTTGTCGTTGGCTTTGTTGCCGGTGACGCGGATCTTGCTGGCGTTGACGATGACGATGAAATCGCCGGTATCGACGTGAGGCGTATAAATGGCCTTGTGCTTACCACGCAATCGGAGGGCAACTTCGCTGGCCACCCTTCCAAGAACCTTGTCGGTCGCGTCAAGCACAAACCACTCATGCGTCACTTCGGCCGGCTTGGCGCTGAAGGTTGACATGCGAGTTACTCTGGTTTGTCGGCCCACAGTGAGCAAATCGTTCGGATCCGCTTCTCGAATTGGCGGACGCTCACGCTCTGCACCGGGCGGCCTCTGCCACCCCCTTTTCCCAGGGGCACATCTTGGGAAAGCGCGCGAGTATACCAAGGGTGGCCTGGAGCGCGGCGCCTGGCGCGACTGGCGACTTGGGGATCGGCCGGTCAAGGCAGCGGTTTCGCTTGTGACGGCGCCTCATCGTTGCGCAGCCGGCACGTGACCGTGGGGTGAGTTTTCCAGTCTGGCTGCCGTGCGATCCGCTACATTTGACACTCGGAATTTGCTGAATCGCATGGTGCGCATTCGCTCCTCGTCAGCCGCTGGTGGACATGCAGACACTCATTTGGTTGGTCGCGTTGGCGGCGCTGGGCTTGCTCGCAGTGGCATTGGCCATCTGGGCATTGCAGGTGCGCAGACAGAAAGCCGCCGCGACCCTCCCCACGGAATGGCCGCTCGTTCCGCGACCCGTGTTTTCCTTGGAAGAACGGCGCGTCTATCGTTTGCTGCGCGAGGCGCTGCCGCACCACATCGTGCTGTCCAAGCTGCCTTTGGTCCGGTTCTGCCAACCCGGCGACCCGGCGGAGACCAGATTCTGGTTCGACTTGCTGGGGGCGATCCACGTCACGTTTGCCGTGTGCAGCGCGAATGGGCGCGTCCTGGCTGCGGTTGATCTGGACACGGAACGCGGCGTCTCCAGGCGTGCGCAATTGATCAAGCACTCGGTGCTGATGGCGTGCCGGGTCAGGTACATGCGCTGCCCGCTGGAACATCTGCCGTCGGTGGCCGAACTCCAGTTGCTCGTCCCCCAGGGAGGCGCCGCAGCGCGCGGACCGCTGGCCAATGGACAGGGCACGCACCGGATCAGCAACGCGAGCGCCAGCCTTTCGAACACGGTTGCGCACCGCCGCGCCGAACGCACTGCGCTTTGGCAGGATTCGTCACTGTTCCAGGACTCGTTCTTTGCGCCCGACATTCGGGTCGACGCGTTTGGACAAAGCGACTTCGGCGGGCACAGTGACGCTCCGGCTGCCGCGAGCTACGCGAAAGCGGCCCCGGCGAACGGCAGCGACGACGATGACGTCGTGGGCGTCGTGGTCGACTCGCCGCCAGCGAATCGACCCACGCACCACTGAGCGTTTCCTCGGGTCGCGTCGGGCGGGCACGGCCGCGGCGTAGCATCGCCGCATGTCGCACCTCGATGCTTCGACTCGACCCACACCATTTTCCGGGCTTGACCCCGATTGCGTGCTGGACGCGCTGTCCAGCGTCGGCCTGCAGGGCGACGGCCGACAGATTCAGCTCAACTCCTATGAAAACCGGGTCTACCAGGTCTTTCTCGACGATGGCCGTGTCGTCGTCGCCAAGTTCTACCGGCCAGGACGATGGAGCGACGCCCAGATCCTCGAAGAACACGAGTTTGTCGAGCACCTGGCGCGCGCCGAATTGCCCGTCGCTCCAGCGTGGTCGATGGCCGTCGACGGTGCGGCGAATTCGGCGACGCGTTGTCGCCTGATCGCCCCGACCCTGGCCCAGTTCGACACGCCCACAGGACCGTATCGATTCAGTGTGGCCACAAGACTTTCGGGCCGCGCGCCGGAACTCGACGATGCCGATACCTTGCGCCGCATGGGAAGTGCGATTGGCCGCATGCATGCGGTCGGGCGGCAGTCGAGTTTCGCGTTTCGCCCGCGCCTCGATGTCGACACCATGGGCACAGCGAACCGCGAGTGGCTGCTGGCGTCGGATTTCATTGCGCCCACGGCCTTGGCCCCCTGGCGCGCCGCCGCCGATGCCGCGCTCGCCGCCGTCACCGCGGCATTCGCCGACGTCGGCGCTTGCCGCGTATTGCGTCTGCACGGCGATTGCCACCTCGGGAACGTCTTGTGGGCAGACAGCGGCCCGCAGTTTGTTGATTTCGACGACGCCTGCACCGGGCCGGCCATCCAGGACCTCTGGATGCTGCTCTCGGGCGATCATGCGGCGATGCAGAGCCAAATAGCTGCAGTGCTCGAGGGCTACCGCAGGTTCACTGAGTTCGATCGCGCCGAACTCAGGCTGATCGAGCCGCTGCGCACCTTGCGCATGCTGCGCCACAGCGCGTGGATCGCGCAGCGCTGGGCCGACCCCGCGTTCCCCGCTGCATTCCCTTGGTTTTCCGAACCGGCCTACTGGCAGGAGCAGGCCGCCAATCTGCGCGACCAGGTCGACGCGATGCAAAGTCCGCCGCTGCGAGTTTGAGCTTCGTTCAAGCCAGAAGGAGTGAATTCACGCGGCGCACGTAGGCCGCCGGATCTTCCAAGTGGCCCCCTTCGGCGAGCAGCGCCTGATCGAGCAGGATGTGCGCCAGGTCGTCGAAGCGTTCGCTGCCCTCCAGGCGCTTCACGAGCGCGTGCCCGGCGTTGATCTCGAGAATCGGTTGAGCCTTCGGCGCATCCTGCCCGGCTTGTTTGAGCATTCGCGCCAGATGCGCGCTCATGTCGCCTTCCTCGACGACGAGGCACGCCGGCGAGTCGACGAGCCGCGTCGTCACGCGCACGTCTTTGACACGATCCTTGAGCGTGATCTTGAGGCGCTCGAGCACGGGTTTGAACGCCGTCGAAGCCTCCTCGGCCTGCTTCTTTTCCGCGTCGTCTTGCAGCTTGCCCAGGTCGACCGCGCCCTTGGCCACGCTTTGCAGCGAGTGCCCGTCGAATTCATAGAGATGGCTGAGCATCCATTCGTCGACTCGGTCCGTCAGCAGCAAAACCTCGATGCCCTTCTTCTTGAAGATCTCCAGCTGCGGGCTGCTCTTGGCTGCCGCCAGGCTGTCCGCGGCGATCACGTAGATCGCCTCCTGGCCCTCCTTCATCCGGCCGACGTAATCGGCAAATGAAACGCCATCGTCGGCGTGCGTCGAGGCGAAGCGATACAGCTTGGCGAGGCGCTCGCGGTTCGTGTGGTCCTCGCCGATGCCTTCTTTCAGTACCGCGCCAAAGTCTTTCCAGAATGCAGCGTACTTGACCTTCTCCGCAGCGTCTTCGCTGTCCGCCAAGGCTTCGAGCATGCCCAGCACGCGCTTCGTCGAGCCTTCGCGAATCGCCTTGACGTCGCGACTCTCCTGGAGCAGTTCGCGCGACACGTTCAGCGGCAGGTCGGAGCTGTCGATCACTCCCTTGACAAATCGCAGGTAGACCGGCATCAAGGCTTCCGCGTCGTCCATGATGAAGACGCGCTTCACGTAGAGCTTGACGCCGCCGCGCTTGTCGCGGTTCCAAAGGTCGAATGGCGCTTTTGACGGCACGTACAGCAGCTGCGTGTACTCGCTGCGACCCTCGACACGGTTGTGCGTGTACGCCAGCGGCGGCTCGGTGTCGTAGCTGATCTGTTTGTAGAACTCCTGATACTGCTCGGGCGTGATGTCGCTCTTGCTGCGCGTCCAGAGCGCCGCCGCCTTGTTGACTGCCGTCCACTCGTCGCGCAGCACCTGCTTTTTCGCTTCGTCGTCCCACTCCTCCTTCTGCATGAGGATGGGCAACGAGATGTGGTCGGAGTACTTGCCGATGATGGACTTGAGCTTCCAGCCGCTCAGGAACTCGTCTTCCTCGGCACGCAAGTGCAAAGTGACGCTCGTGCCGCGCTGCGCGCGATTGATCGACTCCACCTCGAAGTCGCCGTCGCCCTTGGAGCTCCAGCGAACGCCCTCTTCAGATTTGAGCCCGGCGCGGCGCGATTCCACGCTGATGCTGTCGGCGACGATGAATCCGCTGTAAAAGCCCACGCCGAATTGCCCGATCAGCTGTGCGTCTTTCTTCTGTTCGCCTTCCAACGCGGCCATGAACTCGCGCGTCCCGCTTTTGGCGATCGTTCCCAGATTCGCAATCGCCTCGTCTTGCGACAAGCCGATGCCGTTGTCGTGGATCGTGATCGTGCGCGCAGGCGCATCGAAGCTGACGCGCACCTCGAGCGTGGGTGCGTCTTCGTACAACGCCGCGTTGTTCAGCGCCTCGAAGCGAAGCTTGTCGCACGCATCCGAGGCGTTGGAAATCAGTTCACGAAGAAAGATCTCCTTGTTCGAGTACAGCGAGTGGGTGACGAGGTGCAGGATCTGCTTGACTTCGGCCTGGAATGAAAGAGTCTGCTTGGTCATGGTTTGTTCGGGGTGAGGTTGGCGTCGCGACGCCGGCAGATGGCGGCGCGGCCGCGATTTTCAAGACGCGCCACCGACCGCTCTGCCCACGAAAGCACTAGAGGGAGAAAATTTTTCCGGGGTTCATGATGTTCTTCGGGTCCAGCGCACGCTTGATGGTGCGCATCATCTCCACCGCCAACTCACCGGCTTCCTCCACCAGGAACTCTTGCTTGTGCAGCCCCACGCCGTGCTCTCCGGTGCAAGTGCCTTGCAGGCGCAGCGCGCGCCGTACGACGGCCACGTTGAGCGCTTCGGCGGCTTCGCGCTCTGCAGGAACTGCCGGGTCCACCAGGTAGGCGACGTGAAAATTGCCGTCGCCAACGTGGCCGACGGTGTAGTGCGTCACGCCGGCCCGCTTCGCCTCCTCCAGCGCCTGGGTCACGCACTCGGCCAGGCGCGAAATCGGGACGCAGGTGTCGGTGGTCACGGTGCGGCAGCCCGGCCGGATTTGCATGCCCGCGAAGTACGCGTGGTGCCTTGCTGTCCACAACCGGGTTCGTTCTTCCGGGGTTGTGGCCCACTGGAACTGCTCGCCGCCGAAGCCGCTTGCGATCTCCTGCACCGCCTCGGCCTGCTCCTTGACGCTCGCCGTGCTGCCGTGAAACTCCATGAGCAACATGGGCTGTTCGAGCAGGCTCAGTTTGTCGTGGGCGTTCACGGCACGCACCGCGTTCGCGTCGAGCAACTCGCAGCGCGCGATGGGGATTCCGAGTTGAATCAGCTGGATCGTCGTGTTCACGGCGGCGCCGACGTCCGGAAAGTGGCATACCGCAGCGACGACCGCCTCGGGCAGCGGGTACAGACGCACCGTGACCTCGGTCATCACGCCCAGGGTGCCCTCGCTGCCCACGAGCAGACGCGTCAGGTCGTAGCCGGCGCTGGACTTTCGGGCGCGCGTTCCAGTGCGAACAATGTCGCCATTGGCCGTGACCACCGTCAGGGCCAGCACGTTCTCGCGCATCGTTCCATAGCGCACCGCGTTCGTTCCGCTCGCGCGCGTAGCCGCCATGCCCCCCAGGGTGGCGTCGGCGCCCGGATCGATCGGAAAGAACAGGCCCGTGTCCTTGATTTCCCGATTCAGTTGCGTGCGTGTCACACCGGCCTGAACCGTCACCGTCAGGTCTTCCGGATGCACTGCGATGACCTGATTCATTCGACTCAGGTCGATGCTCACGCCGCCCTGAACCGCCAGGAGGTGGCCCTCGAGCGACGAACCCACACCGAATGGAATCACCGGCACCGCGTATTCGCTCGCAAGTTTGACGACGAACGCGACCTCTTCGGTACTCAGTGCGAATACCACTGCGTCAGGCGGGGTGACTTCGAATGGGGACTCGTCACGTCCGTGCTGCTCACAGACCGCCTGAGATGTTGAACAGCGCTCGGCAAAGCGCTCCTTCAGTCGATCGAGCATCGCTGCGGGCACCGTCCGGTGCTCGAATTTCGGAATCGCGTGGGACGGCAACGGGGCATTCATGATGGAATCTCCAGCGCACCGGCGTGGCGCACAGACGGCAGATTCTATGCAGCCGCCGCAAGGCCTTAACATTCCGGGCATGGCGAATCGCCTCACGCAAATCGCGACGCGCACGGGCGACGACGGAACCACCGGCCTGGGTGACGGCTCGAGAGTCGCGAAGAGCCACCTGCGTATCTGCGCAATGGGCGAGGTCGATGAGCTCAACTCGCACCTCGGCGTGTTGCTCGCCGAGCCCTTGCCCGCTGAAGTTCGCCGCCTCCTCATCGAGGTTCAGCACGAGCTGTTCAACCTCGGCGGTGAGCTGTCGATTCCGGGCTTCGAGCTGCTGAAAGCTGCGGCCGTGGTGCGCCTCGACGAGGCGCTCGCTCACTTCAACGCGGCGTTGCCCCGACTCAAGGAGTTCATTCTCCCGGCCGGGACCCGAAGCGCGGCCCTCGCACACGTGGCGCGCAGCGTTGCGCGGCGGGCCGAACGCGCCGTCGTGACGCTCGGGGCCGCCGAGCCGTTGCGCGCGGAACCGCGCCAGTACCTGAATCGCCTCAGCGACTTGCTGTTCGTGCTGGCCCGTTCGCTGAATCGCGCCAACCTGGACGGGCTGGGCGGTGACGACGTCTACTGGAGCAGCGAGCGCCTCGCGCGCGACGCCGATTGACGGCTGCGGCCGTCAATCGGCTCAAGTTCACTACGCCCGCGCGAAGCCGGCGGCAAACTCTTCCAGGTCGAGCGCACCGTCGCGATTGACATCAAGAGCGTCAAAGCGCTCAGGCAGGATGCCCCAGCGCAGCGCTTCCGCCTTGGTCAACTGCCCATCGTCGTTCGCGTCCGCCTTACTGAACGTGGCCTCCATGACCACACGGTCCCACGCGGACGGTTCCGCCGCGGCAGCTGCAAACGCGTAAGCTGCAAAGGGCGCGGCGGCAACCAGTAGGGCTCTTCTTGCAGCGTTGGACAGTCGGTTCATCGCAGTTCTCCCAGCTGACGAGCAAGCGATGGGACATTGAACCGCATGCGAGGCGTCTGCGCACGCCCGGCTTGCGCACCATCACTCGCCTTACAGCTGATGACGCTGGATTACACGTTGTTGCGGGTGGCTCAGCGCCGACGCGCCTGGACAGCGTCGGCAAGCAGGTCCAGGACTTCGAGCGAGTCGTCCCAGCCGATGCACGCGTCCGTGATGCTTTGCCCGTAATTGAGGTTCGCCGGGTCGTCTTTGCCGGCGTTGAATTTCTGCGCTCCGGAAACCAGGTGGCTTTCGATCATCAAGCCGAAGATGCAGTCTGCGCCGCTGCTGACTTGCGCTGCGACGTTCCGCGCCACGTCGACTTGTCGCTCATGCTGTTTGCCGCTGTTGGCGTGGCTGCAGTCGATCATCAAGGTGCAGTCGAGCTTGGCCGCTTCGATCTCTTTGCACGCCGCGGCCACATGCGCGGCGTCGTAGTTGGGCGCCTTGCCGCCGCGCAGGATGACGTGGCAATCCTTGTTGCCCTTGGTCTCGACGATCGCGACCTGACCGTTCTTGTGCACCGACAGAAAGTGGTGCGGGCGCGCCGCGGCCTGAATGGCGTCGATCGCAATCCGAATATTTCCATCGGTGCCGTTCTTGAACCCGATCGGCGCTGACAACCCAGACGCCAGCTCGCGATGCACTTGACTCTCCGTCGTGCGTGCGCCGATCGCGCCCCAGGCGATCAAGTCGCCGAGGTACTGCGGCGAGATGACGTCCAGAAACTCGCTGCCCGCCGGCAGGCCCAGGCGGTTGATTTCGAGCAGCAACTGCCTGGCGATGCGCAGGCCTTCGTCGATCCGGTAGCTTTCATCGAGGTACGGGTCGTTGATCAGCCCCTTCCAGCCCACCGTCGTGCGGGGCTTCTCGAAGTAGACGCGCATCACGATTTCCAGCGTGTCGGCGTAGCGTGCGCGTTGCACGACGAGGCGGCGCGCGTAGTCCAACGCGGCGGCGGGGTCGTGGATCGAACACGGGCCGATGACGACGAGCAGCCGGTCGTCCTTGCGTTGCATGATTTGCCGTACCGCGGCGCGCGTCTCGCCGATGAGCCGCTCGGCGGCCGACCCAGCGATCGGGAAGAAGCGGATCAGGTGTTCGGGCGGCGGCAGTGGCGTCACGTCTTTGATGCGCTGGTCGTCGGTCTGACTCGTTCGCTCGGTGCTCGCATGCCACGCGTCTGCGGCGGTGAGGGGTTTGGGGGTGGCCATGGCGCTGTCTCCTGGGGTTTGTTCTGGGGAATTGCGAGTTGAAAAAAAACCGCCGGGGGAGACCCGGCGGTTTTGAAGATTTAGCTGCGCTGCGTTTGCTACCTATGCGCCTGCCTCTCCAACCGCCGGGCGGTGCGAGAACCAAAAGTACGCAAAAAAGTAGGAGGCGCGCTGCATCGGTCTCAATGTACCACGCCCGAATGCACGGCACCCCGCTCGAGCAGGGCCGCGCATCACGCCGTACCGCCCACAGTGAGTTTGTCGATTCGCAAGGTCGGCTGGCCCACGCCCACCGGCACGCTTTGGCCGTCCTTGCCGCAGACGCCCACGCCGGTATCGAGCTTCATGTCATTGCCGATCAGGCTCACGCGTGTCAACGCGTCGGGCCCGTTGCCGATGATCGTCGCCCCCTTCACGGGATACTGAATCTTGCCGTCCTCGACCCAGAACGCTTCGCTCGCCGAGAACACGAACTTCCCGCTCGTGATGTCGACCTGGCCTCCGCCAAAATTGGTCGCGTACAAGCCGCGCTTGAGGCTGTGAATGATCTCTTCGCTGCTCTTGTCGCCACCGAGCATGTAGGTATTCGTCATGCGCGGCATCGGCACCGCGGCATAACTTTCGCGCCGGCCGTTGCCGGTGGGCGCAACGCCCATCAGCCGCGCATTCAGCGAGTCCTGAAGATAGCCCTTGAGGATGCCGTCTTCGATCAATACATTGCGCTGCGAGACGTTGCCTTCGTCGTCGACGTTGAGCGAACCGCGCCGGTCGGGCAGGGTTCCGTCGTCGAGCACCGTCACTCCTTTGGCGGCGACGCGCTGGCCAATTCGCCCGCTGAACGCGCTGCTGCCTTTGCGGTTGAAGTCGCCTTCCAGGCCGTGGCCAATCGCTTCGTGCAAGAGCACGCCCGGCCAACCTGGACCCAGGACCACGCTCATCTCGCCCGCCTTGGCCGGGCGCGATTCCAGGTTCGTTAGCGCAGCGTTCGTTGCGTCACGCACATAGCTCTCGATCACGCTGTCGTGAAAGTAGCCGAACCCGAAGCGCCCGCCCCCTCCTGCGGTGCCGACTTCACGGCGCACTTCGCCATCAATGGTTTGTTCGGCGATGACGGTGACCGAGAGGCGTACGAGTGGCCGCACGTCAGCCGCCCGCGTGCCGTCCGCGCGCGCGATCAAGACGACGTCGTATTCACCGGCCAACCCGGCCATCACCTGCTTGATGCGCGGATCGACGGCTCGCGCCATGCGCTCAACCCTCTCCAACAAGGCGACTTTTTGCGTGCTGTCCAGGGTGGCGATGGGGTCCATCGGCGCGTAGAGAATTCGGCTCGGCGCAATCTTGCTGGTCGAGTGAACCTTCACCTTGCGGCTCTGGCCCGCCGCAGCGATGGTTCGCACCGTCTGCGCGGCGTCGAGTAGCGAGGTTTCCGAGATGTCGTCGGAGTAGGCAAACGCCGTCTTCTCGCCGGCCACTGCGCGCACGCCCACGCCTTGGTCGATGCCGAAGCTACCGCTCTTGACGATGCCTTCTTCGAGGCTCCAGCCTTCGCTGCGCGTGTACTGGAAGTACAGGTCGGCGTCGTCGATGCGGTGTGTCGCAATCGTTGCCAACGCCTTGGCCAGCGTTGTTTCGGTCAAGCCGAACGGCTCGAGCAACAGCGATTGCGCCACGGCAAGGCGCTCAATGGTCGGTTCGCGAGAAATCATAAAGTGGCCCTGAGCTCAATGCGATTCATTGTAGGAGTGCGCCCTCCCGATTCAACCGAGGGCGGCTTCAGATGCGGCCCTCTTCCGCGGCGTGGCAGGCAATCTGCACCCCTGCCACGTGTTTCAGCGCGGGACGCTCTGCCTTGCAACGCGCATTGGCGTGCGGGCAGCGCGGGTGAAACGAGCAACCCGTGGGCGGGTTCAGGGGATTGGGCACTTCGCCTTGCACCGGCGTGCGCGAGCGGCCGCTCATGTGGATGTCGGGGATCGCGTCGAGCAGCATGCGCGTGTACGGATGCCGCGGCCGGCTGAAGAGCTCGGCCTTGGGCGCGAGTTCGACGAGCCGGCCCAGGTACATCACGCCGACCGCGTCGCTGACATGGCGCACCACCGCCAGGTTGTGCGAGATGAAGAGATAGGTCAGGTGGCGCTCGCGCTGCAAGTCCTTCATGATGTTGAGCACTTGCGCCTGCACCGACACATCCAGCGCCGAAGTTGGCTCGTCGCACACCAGGAACTCGGGTTGGGTGGCCAGCGCCCGGGCGATCGATATGCGCTGGCGTTGCCCGCCAGAAAATTGGTGCGGGAACTTCTCCATGTCAGCGCCAGCCAAGCCCACCGATCCGAGCAGCGCGGAGACTGCGGCGCGCAAGCCATCGCGGTTGGTGCGACTCGCGGCTGCGCCCATCAAATCGTGTTCGCGAAGCGGCTCGGCGACGATGTCTTCGATTTTCCAGCGAGGATTCAGGCTCGCGTAGGGGTCCTGAAAAATCATCTGCATGCGCCGCCTCAGCGGCCGTGCCGCCTTGCTGCGCAGCGTCGCGGCGATGTCGATGCCGTCGAAGCGCACGTCGCCTGCGGTGGGCGTGTACAGCCCCACAAGCAGGCGCGCCACCGTGCTCTTGCCGCAGCCCGATTCGCCCACCAGCGCCAGCGTTCGGCCGCGCGGGATCGCGAAGCTGACACCGTCCACGGCGTGCACGAACTGGCGCGGTTTGCGCTCGACAACGCGATTCAGCCACGGCGCAGACACGTCGAAGGTCTTGGCAAGGTCGCGCACTTCGACCAACGGGGTCTGGCTCGGCACGGGCAGAGCGCTCATGCGATGGCCTGGGAAGCATCGGCATGCAGCCAGCATGCCGCGCGCGTGGTGCCGCAAGTCACCAGCGTCGGCCGCGCTTCACGGCAGCGCGCGAAGACTTTCGGGCAGCGTGGGTGGAACGCACAACCCGTGGGGATCGCGTTCAGCCGTGGCATCACGCCGTCGATCTGCAAGAGCCGCTCGCGATCCTCGCCCATCGCCGGGATCGAGCCCATCAATCCGTGCGAATAGGGGTGCGCCGGCGCGTGGATCACGTCATGCACCGGGCCGATTTCGACAATGCGCCCGGCGTACATCACCGCCACCCGATCGCAGGTCTCGGCGATCACGCCCATGTCGTGAGTGACGAGCATCACGGCCGCGCCATGCTGCTTGCACAGCCGCTTCAGCAAGGCAATGATCTGCGCCTGGATCGACACGTCCAGCGCGGTGGTCGGCTCGTCGGCGACGATCAGGCGCGGCTCGGCGGCCAGGGCCAGCGCGATCACGACACGCTGGCGCATGCCTCCCGAAAACTGGTGCGGGTACTGGTCGATGCGTTCCGCGGCCGCTGGGATGCCCGTCTCTTCGAGCAAGCGAATCGCGCGTTGCCGGGCGGCGGCCGCACCGAGCTGCAGATGCGTCTGGATCGTCTCGACGAGCTGCAGGCCCACGGTGTAGAGCGGGTTGAGCGACGTCAGCGGGTCCTGAAAGATCGCGCCGATGTGGCGACCGCGAATCTTGCGCATCTCGTCTTGCGAGAGCGTGTCGATGCGCCGGCCGTCAAAACGAATCTCGCCACCGACGATGCGCCCCGGGGGGTCGAGCAAGCCGATGATGGCAGCGCCCGTCAACGACTTTCCCGCGCCCGACTCGCCGACGACACCGAGAACTTCTCCGGCCTGAATATCGAACGAAATTCCGTCGAGCGCCACCAGCGTGGCGTGACGCGTCGCAAACTCGACCTTCAAGTCGCGAACCTCGAGCAGCGGTGTGCTCATTCCCTGCCCCCTGCGCAGTCAAGGATGCAGCTTCGGCGACGCGGCATGCGGCCAGCCTCCTTAGCGCAAGCGCGGATTGAGCGCATCGCGCATCCAGTCGCCGAACAAATTGATGCTCAAGGCGATCACGACGAGCATGCCGCCGGGGAAAATCACAAGCCACCACGCACCGCTGAACAACTGCTTGTTGCCCTCGTTGATGAAGGTGCCGAGCGACGGTGACGTGGGTGACACGCCCACGCCAAGAAACGATAGCGTCGCCTCGGTGATGATGGCGGTGGCGACCTGAATCGTCGCCAGAACAAGCACCGGCCCCAGCACATTGGGCAGCACGTGTTTGAGCATGATGCGCATCGGTGCCACGCCGATGACACGCGCCGCCTGCACGTATTCCTTGTTGCGCTCGACGAGCGTCGAGCCGCGCACCGTGCGCGCGTACTGCACCCATCCGGTGAGCGCGATCGCGATGATCAGGACGCTGAAGGCGAGCGAATCGTCGGCGTTCGGGAACAGGGCACGTCCCACGCCCGAGATGAGCAGCGCAATCAGGATGGACGGGAAAGACAGCATGACGTCGCAGACGCGCATGATGAACGCGTCGATGCGCCCGCCTGCGTAACCCGACAGGAGCCCCAAGCTGACGCCGATCAGCAAGGACAGCACGACCGAGGAGAAACCGACGAAGAGCGAAATTCGCGCCCCGTACATCAGCGCCGACAACACGTCGCGGCCCTGCTCGTCGGTGCCCAGCAGGTACTTCGCGCCGCCTCCCTCCATCCACGCCGGGGGCAGCATCGAATCGCCCAGGTCGAGTGTCCTGAGGTCAAACGGATTGTGCGGCGCGACCAGCTCCGCACCGGCTGCGCAGACGATGCAGACCAAGGCGACGAGCGCCGAAATGACAGCCACTTTCGACGAGCGAAAGCTGTGCCAGACGTCGCCGTCGAAAAACCGGCGCATGCGGCCCGGCGAAATCGCGCTCATCGTGGTCATGCCACGGCCGGTTGCAGCAGCGGCATGGCCTGTTCGGCCAGGCTCGCGAACAACGCCGCGCCCAGTGGCAGCACGTCGTCATTGAAATCGAAGCGTGGACTGTGCAGAAAGCAGCCCGCTTCGCCGCCTTGCCCGAGACGCAGATAAGCGCCCGGTCGGGTTTGCAGCATGAAGGAAAAATCTTCGGCCCCCATGCTGGGAGGCAGGTCTCGCACCACCTTCGCTTCGCCGACGAGCGACGCCGCCACATCGCCGGCAAAGCGCGCCTCGGCGGGCGTATTGATCGTCGCCGGGTAGGCGCGCCGGTAGTCGAGCGTCGCCGTCGCACCAAAGCCCAACGCCACGGATTCGACGAGGCGGCCCAAGCGCTCTTCAATCATGTCTTGCACTTTGCGCTTGAACGTGCGCACCGTGCCGACCAGGCGCGCCTGGCGCGGGATGACGCTGAATGCGCCAAGGTCGCCGGCTTGCATCGCACACACGCTGACGACGGCGTTGTCCAGCGGATGCACATTACGCGACACCAGACTTTGCGCCGCAGTGATGATGTGCGCCGCGACGAGAACGGGGTCGATCGTCATGGCAGGGTGCGCACCATGCCCACCGCGCCCATTGATCGTGATTTCGATGCGGTCGGCAGCGGCCATCATCGGCCCCGGGTTGATGCCAATCATTCCGGGTGGCAGGCTCGGCCAGTTGTGCATCGCGTAGACGGCGTCCACCGGGAAGCGCTCGAACAAGCCGTCGTCGATCATCGCCTTGGCGCCGGCAAAACCCTCTTCACCGGGCTGGAAGATCAGGACGACGGTCCCGTCGAAGTTGCGCGACGCCGCGAGTGCGCGTGCAGCACCGATCAACATCGTCGTGTGGCCGTCGTGGCCGCAGCCGTGCATCAGGCCACCCTTCGTGCTGCGCCATGAGAAGTCGTTCTCTTCGCGCATCGGTAAGGCGTCCATGTCGGCACGCAGGCCCATGGCACGGCGACTTCCAGGTCCGGACCCGCTGGCGCCGCCGCGTCCATGGATGATGCCCACCACACCGGTCTTGGCGATGCCGGTATGCACCTCGTCGACGCCGCAGAGCCGAAGCGCCTGCGCAACGCGCTGCGCGGTACGAACTTCCTCAAAGCCGAGTTCCGGGTGCGCATGCAAGTCGCGCCGGAACGCGGTGAGCTCGGGATGCATCTCGCGCAGGTGCTCGAACAGCGGGCTGGAAGCCGTCACCCAACTCAACATCAATGCCCTCCCGGTGAGGCTTCAACGCGCAGCCGTGGGTCCACCGCAAAGTACAGAAGATCGACGACGAGGTTGATGATGACGTAAATCAGCGAAATCAGGCAAAGGTAGGCGGCCATCACGGGAATGTCAGCAAAGCTCACCGCCTGGATGAACAACAGCCCCATTCCCGGCCACTGGAAAACGGACTCCGTGATGATGGCAAAGGCGATCAGGCCGCCGAGTTGCAAGCCCGTGATCGTCATCACCGGGACCAGCGTGTTTTTCAACGCGTGCCCGAAGTAGACCGCACGATCCGACAGGCCGCGTGCACGCGCGAAGCGGATGTAGTCGGTGCGCAAGACCTCGAGCATTTCGGCGCGAACGAGGCGCATGATCAAGGTGAGCTGGAAAATCGCGAGGGTAAAGGCCGGAAGCACGAGGTGTTTCCAGCCGTCGACGGTCAGGAATCCGGTTGTCCACTGCCCCAAGACCACGACGTCGCCTCGCCCGAAGCTTGGGAACCATTTCAGCGTGACGGCAAAAAAGAGGATCAGCAGGATGCCAATCAAGAAGCTGGGCAGCGACACGCCGAGCAGGGAGATCGTCATCAAAACCTGCGAGGCGAAGCTGCCGCGGCGCAGCGCAGCGTAAACGCCCATTGGGACGCCGACAAACAGCGCGGTGACAGCGGCCGACAACGCAAGCTCCAGCGTTGCGGGAAAACGCTCGGCAATCAGCGCCGACACTTTGCGGCCTTGGCGCAGGCTCAGGCCGAACTCACCTTGGACCGCGTTGCCGACAAAGCGGGCAAACTGGATGGGAAACGGCTGGTCCAAGCCAAGATCGGCGCGCAACTGCTCGCGCTGCTCCACCGTCGCGTCCTGCCCGAGCAAGTTGGTCACCGGATCGCCGACATACTGGAACAGCATGAAGGCAATGAAGGCAACGACCAACATCACGATGACGGCCTGGACCAGGCGGCGAAGGATGAAGGCGAGCATGTGGGGTCAGAGCTGACGCGCTCGTGAGTGTGTTTCCTTCACGGGCCATCAATCAGCGTTGCATAGGAAATCAATCGGTCGCCATCTGAGCATGCGAAATTGTCATCGCGTTTGCGGGCGAGGCGGCGCGGGGTTATCACCGATGAACTCTTCGCCAGGCTTCGCCGCATAAACGGCCGCGCTGACCCCGTGAGGCCGAAAAAAGGCCGCCCGAAGGCGGCCTTGCGATCGATATCAACGCTTGCCTCAGGCAAGCGTGCAATCAGAAGATGTGGCGCAGGCCACCTTCGTAGGCGGTCGACTTGCCACCGGCCGTCGGCGCAGCAGCACCAGCGGCTGCGATCGCGAAGTTCGACGTGCCCTTGTTCGAGATCGACGACCACGTTGCATACAGCGCGGTACGGGGCGACAGGTTGTAGATGTACCCGAGTGACAGGTGGGTGGGATCGTTGGCGTCCTGCCCTGCCGTCTTGTTGTTCGACTTGACCCATGAGCCGCGAATTTCGCCCTGCCCCATCGTCACATTCGCACCAAGAAGAATCCATACTTCCTTGGCTTGAACTGCCGGCGATACGTCAACTTTCTCGTCGTTGTACTGGGCCTGGATCTTGGCCGGTCCAATCTTGTACGAACCAGCGACGTTGAAGATCTTGGCTTTGAGAGTACCAGCAACGTTCATCTCGGTTTGGCCAGTGGATGCAGCCACGTCGATCGGGCCAGCCGCGAAGCCGATTCGTCCGCCTGTGTATTTGCCCGCGGCGTTCGTGCCCGCGGCAGGAGTGGCGCCTTCACCGGCAGCAACCATGATTTGACCGTACACACCACCGAGTGCGGGCAGGAAGTAGCTGATGGCGTTGTTGGCGCGAACGTAGGTTTGAACGCCCAAGGGGCCAAACGCGCGTGACGTCAGGAAGGAAGTTCCCGCACCGTTCGTGCCAAACGGGTCGAACGCGGACGTGTTGTAGAACGTCGGCGTGTAGTCACGGCCGAGGCGCACTTCACCGAAACCGCCCATCAGGGAAACCGTCGACTTGCGGCGGAAGTCGAACTTGCTGAATGTTCCGTCATCGGGCGACATGCCGCCTTCAAGATGGAAGCCCGCCCTGAGGCCACCGCCGAGGTCTTCCACGCCGCGCACACCAAAGCGGTTACTGTTCAGGTTGTCGCTGACCATCGTCACGCGGCTGTCGCCGCCGTCGTTCTTGGTCTGCCTCATGCTCAAGTCAACAATGCCGAACATCGTCACCGACGACTGCGCCGACGCGACGCCAGAGAACGCACCCAGCACGGCCAGGGCGAGTAGGGATTTTTTCATTGCAAATATCTCCTAGGTTGAATAAGAGGTCCTGATCACGATGCCCGGTGGGCTGATCAGGCCGAACCCCCTCAGCGGAAGTTGCGCCTATTGCACCAGACGCTCCGACGGGTTGCCAAGAATTGACGGTGAAAAGACTCGGCTTTGTTGTCAGAGCACAACGACACAATTGATCTGGATCGAGCAACAAACTTCCGTGCTCGGGTATGTACTGATTCGAAATCCGTTGCGAGGGCTGCGCTATCGTCGGTGTGTTGCTGCGGCGCTCAAGACTTGCCACTCATCGGCCCATGGATCGCTTTCTCATTTCGCTCGACAACGCACTTCGAACCCTCTCCGGCGCGAGCCATGCTTCGCGGCCGTGCCCCGCCCCTTTGACCGCTGGCGGGTCGCTCGACGACGCGCAGCGCCGCCTCAGTGGTGCGCTGATGCGGGTCAACCAGGTCGGGGAAGTTTGTGCCCAGGCGCTCTACAACGCACAGGCGCTCGCGACCCGCGACGCATCAGTGAAGCGCCAGTTCGACGCGGCAGCGCGCGAAGAATCGGACCACTTGGCGTGGACGCAGCAACGCCTCATTGAACTCGGCGCGCGCCCGAGCCTGCTCAATCCGCTTTGGTACGCGGGCGCCTTCGGCATCGGCCTGCTCGCGGCACGCGCGGGCGATTCGCTGAGCCTGGGTTTTGTTGTCGAGACCGAGCGCCAGGTCGAGCAGCATCTTCAAGGGCACCTCGACAGATTACCGCCGGGCGACGCGGCGTCTCGCGCCATCGTGCGCCAGATGCAAGCTGACGAAGCGCGGCATGCGCAGCAGGCACAGGCGGCTGGCGGGGTTGAGTTGCCCGCACCCATCAGGATGGTGATGCGCTGGGCGGCGCGCGTCATGACACGAACCGCTCACTACATTTGACCTGAACCCCCAGGTCAAGTGGGGTCGATTGCGAAGCTTGTCGTGATTTCCGCGGTCTTGCCGAGCATGATGCTCGCCGAGCAATACTTCTCATGCGACAGCTTGACTGCGCGCTGCACCACTGCGTCCGTCAGTCCTGGCCCGCTCACGGCGAAGTGCATGTTGATTTTGATGAACACTTTCGGGTCGGTCGGTGCGCGTTCGGCGGTGACCGCGACGCGACACGAGCGAACGTCGTGGTGGCCGCGCTGCAGGATCAGCACCACGTCATAGGCGGTGCATCCTGCCGTGCCGGCAAGCACGGTTTCCATCGGCCGCGGCGCCAGGTCACGGCCGCCCCCGTCGGGCGCGCCGTCCATCGTGATCACGTGGCCGCTGCCGGTCTCGGCCACGAAACCCATGCCCATCGCTGGCACCCAATTCACCGTGCATTCCATGCTGCCTCCCGCTGTGCTTATCAAGCTCGGCCTATTGTGCAACCCATCACATTCAGCTTGCGCGCAGCCATATTGGGCCTCTGCATGGTCGTTGCAGCGCAGCATGGGTGAGGCTAAACTTAGCGCCATTGGGGCTGATCGACGACACCCCGAGCGATTGTCTCCTCCACCTCCTCCATTGGTGGATTCAGCCCAAGTCAGCAATGTCTTGGGCTGTTTTTATGCGGCGTGCGGCAGGCCTTGCCAGAGGCGCAACGTATGATCCGCGGCCACGCGTCAACACCCCGGGGACAAGACAACCGTGCCACTGCCTCGCCGCGCGCGCAAGGCGCCGCCCAAGCTCGGCCCGGGCCTGTCCCTTGCCGATTACCTGCAGAAAATCCTGACGGCGAAGGTCTATGACGTCGCCGTCGAGACGCCGCTGGAAGCAGCCAAGAGCTTGTCTCGGCGCCTGGGTCACCATGTCCTGTTGAAGCGGGAAGATCAGCAGCCGGTGTTCAGCTTCAAGCTGCGCGGCGCGTACAACTGCATGGCCCATCTCAGCGCCGCGCAACTGCAAAGCGGCGTGGTCTGCGCGTCCGCGGGAAACCACGCGCAGGGCGTGGCGCTGGCAGCCAAACGCCTCGGTTGCCGTGCCGTGATCGTGATGCCGGTGACCACGCCGAAGGTCAAGATCGACGCCGTGCGCACGCTCGGCGCAGACGTGACGATGTTCGGCGACAGCTATTCCGACGCTTTCGGCCATGCCAAAGAAGTCGAAGCCGAGCAGGGCCTGACGTTTGTGCACCCGTTCGACGACGTCGACGTGATCGCCGGCCAGGGGACGATCGCGATGGAGATCCTGCGCCAGCACCAAGCGCCGATCGACGCGATCTTTATTGCCATCGGCGGCGGTGGACTGATTTCCGGCGTGGCCGCCTACATCAAGGCGGTGCGCCCGGAAATCAAGGTGGTCGGCGTGCAGATGAACGACTCCGACGCCATGTTGCGGTCTGTCAGGGCGGGCAAACGGATCCAGCTGAACGACGTAGGCCTGTTCGCCGACGGGACTGCGGTGAAACTCGTGGGCGAAGAGACGTTTCGATTGGCGCGTTGCCTGGTCGATGAGTTCGTCGTCGTCGATACCGATGCGGTGTGCGCTGCGATCAAAGACGTGTTCCAGGATACGCGCAGCATCCTCGAACCTGCCGGGGCGATGGGCGTCGCGGCGATCAAGCAGTACGCCGGACTGCAAACACACAAGGGCCAGACTTTCGTGGCGATCACGTCGGGCGCCAACATGAATTTCGACAGCCTGCGCTTCGTCGCGGAGCGCGCCGAGGTGGGCGAAGAACGCGAGGCGTTGTTCGCCGTGACGATTCCGGAAGAGCGCGGCAGTTTCCGGCGCTTCTGCGAATTGATCGGGCCGCGCGCCGTGACCGAGTTCAACTACCGCATCTCCGACGCCAAACTGGCGCATGTGTTCGTGGGCGTCGCCACCGCGAAACGCGACGAGTCGGCAAAACTCGAGAGAAACTTCGTTCGCCACGGCTTCGCCACAGTGAACTTGACGACCGACGAACTCGCCAAGCAACACCTGCGACACATGGTGGGCGGGCGCAGCGTGCTGGCCGACAACGAGCGTCTGTTTCGCTTCGTCTTTCCCGAGCGACCCGGAGCGCTGATGCGGTTTCTTTCCAGCATGCACATCGGCTGGAACATCAGCCTCTTCCACTACCGCAACCAGGGTGCGGACCGTGGTCAGATCCTTGTCGGCATTCAGGTGCCACGATCGGACAAGGCGGCGTTCCGTGAATTCCTGCGAGGCCTCGCCTATCCCTGCACTGACGAGACGGACAACCCGGTCTACCATCTGTTCCTTCGCTGATCCGTTCGACCCCTCGCACACTCCCGGTGCTGCCCCGGTTCCTCTAGGCGGATTTTTTGCGTCGAGCCACTACCCATGTCGGTCAATCGTTCCATCATTTCACCCACTCAAAACGCGCCGCTCGAGCAGGCGCTGCGCGACAAGCTCAAACGGCGCGCGGAAGCCGCCGGCAGCCTGGGCCAACTCGAGCCCCTCGCGGTTCGGCTGGGGCTGATTCAGAACTCGCTCAAGCCGCGCTTCCGCGCGCCGCAGATTGCCGTGTTCGCCGCTGACCACGGGCTGGCCGTTGACGGAATCGGCGACCCCGGCAAGGCTTCTACGGCGAAAGTCGTGGGTAACCTGATGGCCGCGAAGCTGCCGCTGTCGGTGTTTGCGCAGATTCAAGGACTGGAGTTGTCCGTCGTAGATTGCGGCGTCGCCGAGCCCGTGGCGCCGCACCCTCGCCTGTTGGCCCGCAAGATCGCCCATGGCACGCGCAATTCGCGCGTCACGGCCGCCATGTCGCTGGCGAACGCCCATGCCGCCATTCGCGCAGGCATGGAAATCGCCGATTCGTTGCCCGGCAACGCCATTGCGTGCGCGGGAATCGGCGTGGGCTCACACGAGAGCGCCGCCCTCGTGATGTCACGCCTGGCCGGCCTGGGCCTGCGTGACATGCTGATCTCGGGCGGCCCGATGCGCCAGGACGAACTTGCGCACCTTTTGGTCGTTCTGCAAGGCGCTCAAGCGCGCCACAAGGACGTGACCGACCCCGTCGAGGTTCTGGCAGCGTTTGGCGGATTCGAGATCGCCGTGATGGTGGGCGTCATGCTCGTGGCGGGCAGCAAGCGCCACTTGGTCATCGTCGATGGCGTGCCCGCGTGCGCAGCGCTGATGGTCGCGTCGCGCATTGCCCCCGCGGTTGCCGACTACAGCGTGTTCACGCGCAGCCACGCGCATCAGGGCTTGGACCATGTGCTGGACGCCTTGAACGCGTCGGCGCTGCTGGAAATCGGCATGCAAAGCACCGACGGCACTGGTGCAACGCTGGCTTGGCCATTGATACGCAGCGCAGCCGCCTTGCTCAGCGAAGTCGCCGAAGGCGAAGAACCCGGCCCGACCTTACCCGCGCCTTTGACCACGGGCAGCGTGCCGATGGGCCAGCGCTGAGGGTCAGAGAACGAGGGCGTAGTCGATGACCACCGGCGCGTGGTCGCTGAAGCGTTCCGCAAGGTAAATATGTTCTCGCTGTGCGGTCGACGCGACGCCCGGCGTGGCCAAGTGGTAGTCGAGGCGCCAGCCCACGTTCTTGGCACGCGCCTGGCCGCGATTGCTCCACCACGTGTACTGCTCCGGGAGCGGATTGAGCGCGCGAAACACATCCACCATGCCAACCTGGTCCAGCGTGTGCGTCATCCAGGCGCGTTCTTCGGGCGTGAAGCCGCTGTTCTTCTGATTGCCCTTCCAGTTCTTCAGGTCGATCTCCTTGTGCGCGATGTTCACATCACCGACCAGAATGAATTCGCGCTCCGCGCGCAGCGTCTTCAAGTGCCGCGTCATCTTTGCAAGGAACCGGAATTTCGCCGCCTGGCGCTCTTCGCCGCTGGAGCCGCTTGGAAAGTAGCAGCTGATCACGCTGAAGCGGGGCAAGTGTTTGCGTCGCGGATTGTCAAAGCGCAGCTCGACGTAACGGCCCTCGGCGTCGAATTCCCGCGAACCCAGTCCCGTGACGACGCTGCTTGGCACATCGCGAGCAAACATCGCTACGCCCGAGTAGCCCTTCTTCTGCGCAAAGTGGAAATGCCCCGTCATGCCGGCAACTGCGGTGAAGCGCTCCGCAACATCGACGGCCTGGGCCTTGAGCTCCTGAACCCCCATACAATTGGCGCCGACGCTCGTCACCCAGGCCTCGAAGCCCTTCGCCGCAGCGGACCGAATCCCATTCAGGTTCAACGTAACCAGGCGAAACACCGGAATCCTCGACTTTCTTCGTTTCCTATGCTCGCCAGCGCATCGCCAGACCCCTTGGCGCAGGAGTTCGTGAAGTTCGCCGTCGGCTCGGGCGCGCTGCGCTTCGGTGAGTTCAAGACCAAGGCCGGCCGGCTGTCACCCTACTTCTTCAACGCCGGCCACTTCGACGACGGCGCCAAGCTGGGCCGTCTCGCCCAATTCTATGTACGTCGAGTCGCCGCCGCCGGCTTGAATTTCGACATCCTGTTCGGTCCCGCCTACAAGGGCATCGCCCTTGCCGCAGCAGTTGCGGTGGAGTCGGCGCGCAGCGGCCGCAATGTGCCGTTCGCCTACAACCGTAAAGAAGCCAAAGACCACGGCGAAGGCGGTACGGTGGTGGGCGCAGCCGTTGCCGGACGCGTGCTGATCGTCGACGACGTGATCTCCGCCGGCACCTCGGTGCGCGAGGCGATCGCGCTGATCAACTCGGCCGGGGGCAAGGCGGCGGGAGTGGTCGTCGCGCTGGACCGCCAGGAGCGCATCGCCGAGGACGGTGTCGACAGCGTCCAGTCGGCAGTGCAGTTCGTCACAAGCCGGTTGCAATTGCAGGTGGCTGCGGTTGCGACGCTCGCCGACTTGCTGCAATACTTGGCTTCGAATTCCGATGCGACGCTGCGCGAGCACTTGCCTCGGGTCATCGCATACAGGGAACGCTACGGAGTGTGATCGGAATGAACCAACGCACGGCGGCCTGGACGATTGCTTGTTGCCTGTGCCTGTCGCCCGCCGCTGCGGCCTGGGCGGCAGCGGCGATCTACCAATGCGTCGACTCTGCCGGCAAGCGCCTGACCTCCGATCGCCCGATTGCCGCGTGCACCGATCGCGAGCAACGCCAGCTCAACCCGGACGGTTCGACCAAGCGCGTCATTCCGCCTTCGATGACGAGCGAGGAGCGAAGCGCCTCCGAGTCCCTGGAGCGTGCCGAGCACGCGAAGCGCGTGACCAAGAAGGACGAAATCCGGCGCGACCGGATGCTTGTCTCCCGCTTTCCCAATGAAGCTGCCCATCAGGCGGCGCGCGAGGTGGCGCTGAATGACGCGCGTCGTGCGGTGCGAATCTCGGAGGTGCGAATTACTGCCTTGGCGGTGGAGCGCCAACCGCTGACCGACGAGTCGGAGTTTTACGTCGGCAAGGCGTTGCCGCCCAAACTCAAGCAGTTGCTCGACGCCAACGACGCTGCAGTCGACGCGCAGCGCTCGTTGTTGCAGAACCAGCAGGAAGAGATTATTCGGATCAACGCGAATTTCGACGTCGAACTCGAACGCCTGCGGCGCATTTGGTCCGGCGCGACGCCCACTTCCGCCGGCGTGGTTCCCGTGTCGACGGCCACCTCGGTGAGCGCGGGAGCCTCGGCGCCGCGCAAGACAGCGTCCAATTGACAACTGGGTCTGGCGCGGTTCAACTGGAATCGGCCAAACGCAAGCGCAGCAATTCACCGACCCGCGACGGATCGGCCTTGCCCCGGCTGGCCTTCATCACCTGACCCACGAGGGCATTGAAGGCCTTTTCCTTGCCGGCGCGAAACTCGGCAACCGACTTCGGGTTCTCTGCAAGCACGGCCTCGACGACTTTCGCGAGCTCATCGGTTTCGCCCCCTTGCGAAGCGCCAAGCGTGTCGATCAGCGCGGCGACATCGAGGCTGGGGTCGGCCCACAGCGCGTCGAACACTTGTCGCGCCGCGCTGTTGGACAGACTGCCGTCGCCAATCCGCGCGATCATCGACGCCAATTGCAAGGGCGTGACCTTGCACGCTTCAATGCTCGAGCCTTCCGCATTCAGGCGCCGCGTCACCTCGCCTGCCAGCCAGTTCGCGACACGTTGGGGCTGCCCGCAGGCCTTGGCGGCGGCTTCGAAATATGCGGCGAATGCCTGGCTTTGCGCCAGCGCCGCCGCGACTTCTGCCGTCACGCCATAGTCCCGCTGCACGCGGCGCTTCAGGTCTTCCGGAAATTCGGGCAGGCCCGCACGTACGCGGTTCACCCACTCGGGCGCAATCACCAGTGGCGGCAGATCCGGGTCCGGGAAATAGCGGTAGTCGTGCGCGTCTTCCTTGCTGCGCATCGCGCGTGTCTCGCCGGTCGCCGCGTTGAACAAGACGGTGGCCTGCTGCACCTTCCCGCCGTCCTCGAGCAGATCGATCTGCCACTGGACTTCAAAGTCCACCGCCTGCTGGAGAAACTTGAAGCTGTTCAGGTTCTTGATTTCGCGCCGCGTCCCATACGGCGCACCTGGGCGGCGCACCGAGACGTTGGCGTCGCAGCGGAAACTGCCCTCCTGCATGTTGCCGTCGCAAATGCCAAGCCAAACGACCAAGGCATGCAGCGCTCGCGCATAGGCGGCAGCTTCGAGGCTCGAGCGCATATCAGGCTCGGTGACGACTTCGAGCAGTGGCGTGCCGGCCCGGTTCAAGTCGATCCCGGATTGACCCTCGAACGCCTCATGGAGTGATTTGCCGGCGTCTTCTTCGAGGTGCGCGCGCGTCAGGCGCACGCTGCGGCTCTGTCCTTCCCACGAAAAGTCCAGCGCGCCACCCTGCACCACCGGCGTTTCGTACTGGCTGATCTGGTAGCCCTTGGGCAAGTCGGGATAGAAGTAGTTCTTGCGCGCAAAGATCGACAGCGGCGCAATCTTCGCGCCCACCGCGAGGCCAAAGCGGATCGCAAACTCCACGGCGGCCCGGTTCATCACCGGCAGCGTGCCCGGCAGCGCCAGATCGACGGCACAAGCCTGCCGGTTTGGTTCAGCACCGAACGCTGTGGATGCGCCGCTGAAAATCTTCGAGCGCGTCGCCAATTGAACGTGCGTTTCGATGCCGATGACGACCTCAAACCCGCGAATCAAAGGGGCAGTGCTGCGCATCGGATCAGAACCCCGCGGGAACTCTGGCGTGCCAATCGGTCGCCTGCTGGAAGGCGTGCGCCGCGTGCAGCAACCTGCCTTCCTGAAAGTAGTCGGCAATCAACTGCAGCCCGACCGGCATACCGCCTTCCCCAGTTCCCGCCGGGACGCTCATTCCGGGCAGGCCCGCCAGGCTTGCCGGCAGGGTGAAGATGTCTGCCAGATAGCTGGCCACCGGGTCCTCGTCTTTCGAACCCAGTTTCCACGCCACCGTGGGGGCCACCGGCCCGGCAATCAGATCGCAGACCCTGAAACACGCCTGAAAGTCGTCGGCGATCATGCGGCGCAGCTTTTGCGCCTGGAGGTAATAGGCATCGTAGTAGCCGTGGCTCAGGACGTAGGTGCCGATCATGATGCGGCGTTTCACCTCGGCGCCAAAACCGGCGCTTCGGCTCTTCTTGTACAGATCGAGCAAGTCTTCCGGGTCGGGCGCGCGATAGCCATAGCGCACGCCGTCGTAGCGGCTCAGGTTCGAGCTCGCTTCGGCGGGCGCAATGATGTAGTAGACGGGGATCGACAACTCGGTGCGCGGCAGGCTCACGTCGACCAGCGTCGCCCCGAGTCGCTCGAATTCGCGCAGCGCAGCGCGCACCGCGCCGGCCACGTCGTCGGCAAGTGCCTGCGGGAAGAATTCCCGCGGCAGGCCGATGCGCAAGCCCTTCAGGGGCTGAGCGGCGCTCGTACCGACGCGCGGCGCCAGCATTTGACCGTGAAAGTCTTGCGCGCTGCGCTGCACGCTGGTCGAGTCGCGCTCATCGAAGCCGCTCATCGCGCCGAGCAGTAACGCGCAGTCCTCTGCACTGCGCGCCAGCGGACCGGCCTGGTCCAGGCTCGACGCGAAGGCGATCATGCCGTAGCGCGAGCACACGCCGTAAGTCGGCTTGATGCCGGTGACCCCGGTGAAGCTTGCCGGCTGGCGAATCGAGCCGCCGGTGTCGCTGCCGGTTGCGGCGGGCATCAATCGTGCCGCCACTGCCGCCGCGGAGCCGCCTGACGATCCACCCGGCACACGCGTCACGTCCCACGGATTGCGCACCGGCCCGTACGCAGAATTCTGATTGCCTGAACCCATCGCGAATTCATCGCAGTTGAGCTTGCCCAGCATCACCGCGCCGGCGTCGGCAAGCTTGGCGACGATGGTCGCGTCGAACGGGCTGGCGTAGCCTTGCAGCATCTTCGAGCCCGCCGTGCTGGGCATGTCGCGCGTCACAAAGATGTCTTTGTGCGCCAGTGGGACACCCAGAAGCGGGCTGGTCGCGCCTTTTGCGCGGCGCATGTCAGCCGCACGCGCCTGCGCGAGCGAAACTTCGGCGTCGACGTGAAGCATGACTCCGAGCGTTGCGTGGGCTTGCACGCGCGCCAGCAGGTGCTCGGTAATTTCGACGCTGCTGATTCGGCGTGAGTTCAAGGCATCGGCGAGTTCATGCACGCCCAGTTCGTGCAATGGTCTCACTCGATCACCTTGGGCACGAGGTACAGGCCTTGCGCCACCGCAGGCGCGCTGCGTTGATTGGCCTCGCGCGTGTCCGTCTCGGTGACGCTGTCGGGGCGCAGGCGCAAGCTCATTTCCTGCACCGCCGACAACGGCGTGAAGAGCGGCTCGACGCCACTCGTGTCCACTGCACTCATTTGCTCGACGATTCCGAAGAAGCCATTGAGCTGTTCGAGCATGGCGGCGCGTTCGTTGTCGTGCAGATCCAGACGCGCGAGGTGCGCGATGCGGGCAACGTCCAGCGCTGTCAATGCCATGGAAAAGGCCGGTTAGATGGGGCTTTGCAGTCGAATTCGACGCAGGGGTTGCGGTATTATCCCCGGTTATCCACAGGCCCTTGCGGCTCCGGCAAGTCGTTGATTTGCAGCGTGCCGCGGGGATTCACCCAATCGCAATGGTGCGGCCCGCACGACCCGGGCGGCCCGACCAGTCGCCCAATCGCCCGCACCATGTTTGCATCCTTTCGGCGCCACTTTTCGACAGACCTTGCCATCGATCTCGGGACAGCCAATACGCTGATCTACGTTCGCGGCAAAGGCATCGTGCTCGACGAACCGTCGGTCGTTGCCATCCGGCACGAAGGCGGCCCACACGGCAAGAAGACGATCCAGGCAGTGGGCACGGAAGCCAAGGCAATGCTTGGCAAGGTTCCCGGCAACATCGAAGCGATTCGTCCGATGAAGGACGGCGTGATCGCCGATTTCACCGTGACCGAGCAGATGCTCAAGCAGTTCATCAAGATGGTGCATCCGCGCTCGATTTTTCGGCCGAGCCCGAGAATCATCATCTGCGTGCCCTGCGGTTCGACGCAGGTCGAGCGTCGCGCGATCCGCGAATCGGCGCTCGGCGCCGGCGCGTCGGAGGTCTACCTGATTGAAGAGCCGATGGCGGCAGCGATCGGTGCCGGCCTACCGGTGAGCGAAGCGAACGGTTCGATGGTCGTCGACATCGGCGGGGGCACGACCGAAGTCGGCGTCATCAGCCTGGGCGGCATGGTCTACAAAGGCAGCGTTCGTGTGGGCGGCGACAAGTTCGACGAGGCCATCATCAACTACATCCGGCGCAATTACGGCATGCTGATCGGCGAGCCGACCGCGGAAAGCATCAAGAAGAGCATCGGCAGCGCGTTCCCGGGCTCCGAAGTCAAGGAGATGGAAGTCAAGGGCCGCAACCTCAGCGAAGGCGTGCCACGCAGCTTCACGATCAGCAGCAATGAAGTGCTGGAAGCGCTGACCGATCCGCTGAATCAGGTCGTCTCCAGTGTGAAGAATGCCTTGGAGCAGACGCCTCCCGAACTCGGTGCCGACATCGCCGAGCGCGGCATGATGCTGACCGGCGGCGGCGCCTTGTTGCGCGACCTCGATCGCCTGCTCGCCGAGGAGACCGGCCTGCCCGTGCTCGTCGCCGAGGACCCTCTGACCTGTGTGGTGCGAGGTTGCGGCATGGCGCTCGAGCGCATGGAGCGACTCGGCGGAATTTTCACCTCGGAGTAAGGCAGAACGGGCTTGCGGCCGCAAACCTCACTGCAACGTCGCCCGCCCGGTTTTGAAGAAGCGACGCTACTCATCGCCCGCACCGAGGGCTGACGCCGATGTCCCAGGGTACTCTTGACAATGCGCCGCCGCCCTTCTTTCGCCAGGGTCCATCGGCGCTGTCCAAGCTGAGTTTTTTTGCGGCGCTCGCGCTGTTCCTGATGATTGCCGATACGCGGCTGCAGATCACGCAACCACTGCGCGCCGCGCTCGCGGTGATCTTGCACCCGGTGCAACGCGCCCTCTTGGCACCGGTGCAACTCGGGCAAGACGCCAGCGAATACTTCATCGGCCTGCAGCAGGCGCTCGAGCGCGAACGGGCGGCGCGTCTGGAGCTGGCACACCAAGCCGAACGCTCTTTGCGCGTCGAACAGCTCGAAGCCGAAAATTCGCGGCTGCGCGGCCTGATCGATTTGCGCCCGGGGTTGAACGTGCGTTCGCACCCCGCCCAGGTGCTCTACGAAGCCAGCGACCCGTTCACCCGCAAAGTCATCATCGATCGCGGTTCCACGCATGGCGTCGTCTTGGCATCGCCCGTCATCACGGAGCACGGCGTGTTCGGCCAGGTGACTCGGGCCTATCCGCTGTCGAGCGAAGTCACGCTGCTCACCGACAAGGACGCGGCGATCCCGGTGCTCAACGAGCGCAGCCAGGCACGCAGCGCGGCCTTCGGCGGGCTCGGCGGCCTTGAACTGCGCTTCGTCGCCGGCAACGCCGACGTGCAGGTGGGCGACAAATTGCTGACTTCAGGCGTTGACGGCATTTACCCGTCGGGATTGCCGGTGGCGGTGGTCGCGGCAGTCGATCGCAAAGTCGAATCGGGATTCGCCCGGATTGCGCTCACGCCGTCCGTCGTTCTCGACGGCGTGCGCCACGTCCTGGTGCTCGAGCCGCTCGGCGTGCAATTGCCGCCTCGCCCCGATTCGACGCTCACCGAGTCGACTGCGGCGAAGGGTCGAAGGGGAACCCGAAAGTGAAACGCTTTCGCCTTCAAATTAGTCCCGGGGTGCAGCCGTGATGTTGCCGCGCAGCGACGATCAACTGCTGTTGCCGGTCAACTCGTGGACCATCTGGCTGTCGCTGCTCATCGCCCTCGCGCTCAATCTGATCCCGCTCGGCCGGCTCGACGCGATGCCGGACTTCCTCGCACTCGTGCTGGTCTTCTGGAATGTGCACCAACCCCGCCGTGTGGGTGTGGGCGCAGCTTTCGCGTTCGGTCTGCTCATGGACGTGCACGCCGCGGCGCTGCTGGGCCAGCACGCTCTGGCTTACAGCCTGCTCAGCTACTTTGCGGTGTCGATTCACCGCCGCCTCGGTTCGTTTCCCCCGTCTGCGCAAGCGGTGCAGTTGTTGCCGCTGTGGTACGCGGCGATTGCCGTGATCGTCTTGATTCGCATGGTGGCCGGCCATGCCTTTCCGGGTTGGCAAATCTTGCTCGCTCCGGTGTTTGCGTCGCTGCTGTGGCCACTCGTCAGCTGGGTCTTGCTCGCGCCGCAGCGGCGCGCCCCCGACCCCGATCTGAACCGCCCGCTGTGAGCCCGCGAGTCGACACCGCGATAGGAGAAAGGTGATGCTCCGATGGAACTGAAGAATGTCGAGTTGGACTTGTCGCTGTTTCGCATGCGCGTGGGCGCCGCTGCGGGATTCATCTTGCTCGCCTTCGGCTTGCTGGGCGCGCGCCTGTTCTACCTGCAGGTCTTCAAGTACGAAGAGCTGGCGGCGCAGGCCGAGAGCAATCGCATCGCCGTAGCGCCCATCGTTCCTAACCGCGGCATGATCGTCGATCGATACGGTGTCGTCCTGGCGAACAATTTCTCGGCGTACACCTTGGAGATCACCCCGTCGCGGGTCGTCGAACTCGACCCCCTGATCGACGCGCTGGCACAGGTCGTCGATATCCAGGTCCGGGACCGCAAACGCTTTCGGCGCCTCATGGAGGAGAGCAAGAATCTGGACTCGCTGCCGATCCGCACCAAACTCAGCGACGAAGAAGTCGCGCGCTTCCTTGCGCAACGCTTTCGTTTCCCGGGCGTTGAAGTCAAGGCACGCTTGTTTCGCAACTACCCGTTCGGCGAAGTCGGCAGCCACCTGCTCGGGTATATCGGGCGCATCAACCCGGCCGAAAAAGAGGCCCTTGATGAGACCGAAAATGCGGCGAACTACCGCGGCACCGAATACATCGGCAAACTCGGCATCGAGCAGAGTTATGAAGACGAATTGCACGGCTTGACCGGGGTCGAAGAGGTCGAGACGAGCGCCGGCGGGCGCGCCGTGCGGCGCTTGAAAAGCCGCGCTCCGACACCAGGAAACATGTTGATGTTGTCGGTCGACATCCGGCTTCAGGCGCTCGTGGAAGACATGTTCGGCGAACGCCGCGGCGCGCTCGTGGCACTCGACCCGCGCAGTGGCGAGGTGCTCGCGCTGGTCAGCAAGCCCACCTTCGACCCGAACCTGTTCGTCGACGGCATCGATTCCGACTCGTGGCGCGAATTGAACGAATCGCTCGACAAACCCCTGCTCAACCGCGCGTTGCGCGGCACCTATCCGCCGGGCTCGACATTCAAGCCCTTCATGGCGATGGCGGCGCTGAACACCGGAAAGCGCGGCCCGAATCAAGTGATCTTCGACGGTGGCACGTACCAGTTCGGCAACCACACGTTTCGCAGCCACGACGACAAAGGCCTCGGTCCGGTGGACATGGCGCGCAGCATCATCAAGTCAAGCAACGTGTACTACTACTCGCTGGCCAACGAGCTTGGCGTGGACCTGATGTTCGAGCAGCTCGAGCCGTTGAGTTTCGGCCGCAAGACCGGCATCGACATCGAGGGCGAAGTCACCGGCGTGCTGCCGTCCACCGAATGGAAGCGGCGCTATTTCAAGACGCCCGAACAACAGCGCTGGTACGCCGGTGAGACGATTTCGCTCGGCATCGGCCAGGGGTACAACAACTTCACCATGCTGCAACTCGCCAGCGCGACGGCCACCATCGCCACGGGCGGCCTGCGCTTCAAGCCGCGGCTGGTGCGTGAGGTCGAGGACGTGATCACGCGCGATCGCAAGCGCGTGGCGAGCGACGCCTTGCCGCCGCTGCCGTACAAGCCCGAGCACGCCGAGCTCATTCAGCGCGCGATGTACGGTGTGACCCAGGAAGGCACGTCGGTGCGATCCTTCAGCGGCGCCCCGTACAAGAGCGGAGGCAAGACCGGCACGGCGCAGGCGATCGGCATCAAGCAGAACGAAAAATACAACGCGTCCAAACTCGACGAGTACAAGCGCGACCACTCGCTCTATATCGCCTTCGCGCCGATCGAGGCGCCGACGATCGCGCTGGCCATCGTCGTCGAGAACTCGGGCTTCGGCTCCGAGGCGGCTGCGCCGATCGCGCGGCGCGTTTTCGACTATGTGTTGCTCGGCCGGATTCCCAGCGAAGAAGACCTGGTCGCCACGCGCATCGGCAAGTCCGGCGCGCCGGCGGGCAAGGCGCGCAGCGCGGCCGACTACCCCCTGCCGGGAATCACCTCCGTCGTCGGCAACGCCGCGGCGGGCGCCACGCCGTGAACGACTTTTACGAGGCGCCGTCCGCCTGGCAGCGGGTTCGGCCGGTGTTCACCGGCTTTGATGCACCGCTGGCGATCGCGATCACCCTGCTTGCTGCGGCCGGCCTGCTCACCATGTATTCGGCCGGCTTTGACCACGGCACGCGTTTTTCCGGACACGCCCGGAACATGCTGCTCGGCCTGGTGGTGCTGTTTCTGGTGGCGCAGATCCCGCCGCAACGCCTGATGGCGCTCGCCGTGCCGCTCTACGTGTTGGGTGTGGGGCTGCTGATCGCCACTGCCGTGATGGGCGTCACCAAGAAAGGCGCAACGCGCTGGCTCAACGTCGGCGTGATCGTCCAGCCCAGCGAAATTCTCAAGATCGCCGCGCCCCTCGTGCTGGCGTGGTGGTTCCAGCGCCGCGAAGGGCACATTCGAGTCACTGATTACGTGGTTGCACTGGGCTTGCTCGCCCTGCCGGTGGGCCTCATCGTCAAGCAGCCCGACCTCGGCACCGCCATCCTCGTGCTGTCTGCAGGCCTCTATGTGATCTTCTTCGCCGGGCTGTCGTGGCGACTCGTGATTCCGGTGATGCTGATCGGCGTGGTTGCGGCGATCGCCCTCGTGGTATCGGAAGGTCAGATTTGCCAGCCTGACGTCAAGTGGCCGCTGATGCGCGACTACCAGAAGAATCGTGTCTGCACGCTGCTCGATCCCAGCACCGACCCGTTGGGCAAAGGCTTTCACATCATTCAGGGAATGATCGCGATCGGCTCGGGCGGCCTGTCGGGAAAGGGTTTCATGAAGGGCACGCAGACGCACCTGGAATTCATCCCCGAGCGCACCACCGACTTCATCTTCGCTGCGTTCGCCGAGGAGTTCGGCCTGATCGGTTGCGCCGCGTTGCTGCTCGGTTTCACCTTCCTCATCATTCGCGGCCTCATGATCGCCGCGGAGGCGCCGACGATGTTCACCAGGCTGCTCGCCGGCGGCGTCACGTTGAGTTTTTTCACCTATGCGTTTGTCAACATGGGAATGGTCAGCGGCGTCTTGCCCGTGGTCGGGATTCCGCTGCCCTTCATCAGCTACGGCGGGACGGCGATGGTGTCGCTGGGCCTGGGGCTGGGCATCCTGATGTCGATCGCCAAGAGCCGGCGCCTGATCCAGAGTTGACGCGCAGTTGCCTGTGACGCGAATCTCCAAGAGCGTGCCCGACGAAGTGGGCATCATCGGCGTGGGCAACATGGGGTTGGCGATGGCGACCCGCTTGCTCGGATTGGGGTGGCGCGTCTGCGTTCGTGACATCGAGCCGTTGCGCGAAGCGTTGGCAAGCTCACTCGGTGCGCGCGTGTGCACCACGCCTGCCGACGTGGCAGCAAGCGCAGCGTGCGTCATCGTCAGCGTCGTCGATGCGCGCCAAGTGGAGGCGGTGCTGTTCGATGCGCACGACGGCATCACGTCTCAAGCGAGCAAGCCCAGCGTCCTGATGTGCCCGACGATCGCCCCGGACGACACCGAAGGCTTTGCCCGGCGCCTGGCCGGGTTCGGCCTGCCCTGCATTGACGCCCCCATGTCCGGTGGACCGGCGCGCGCCCGCGAAGGGCGAATGAGCCTGATGGTGGCGTGCGACGACGCCTCGTTCGAGCGCCACGCCGAGTTGCTGAACGATGTGGCGCAGCCCGTCTTCAGGGTGGGTCACCGGCCGGGCGACGGGGCGCGCACCAAGCTCGTCAACAACCTGCTCGCGGCGATCAACTTGGCGGGCGCCGCGCAAGCCTTGGCGCTGGCCGAGCGCGTCGGCCTGGACCCAGCCCGCACCTTGGACGTGATCGAACAATCGAGTGGGCAGAGCTGGATCGGCAGCGACCGCCTGCGCCGAGCGCTCGCGAGCGACCTCGCGCCACGCGCCCACACGTCGCTGCTCGACAAGGACGTACGCTTGGCGCTGCGCATGGCCGCGGCGGCGGGCTTCGACGCGAATCTTGGCGCCGCCGCCTCGGCACTCTTCGATCGCGCTTGCCACGGCGGCATGGCAGACCTGGACGACGCTTGTCTGTTCGACATGCTGCGGGCGCGCAGGCCACCCGACTGAATCACCCCACAAAAAATTCAACTACTGTACAAATACCCAGTTTTGCAGATAATGGCCTCCACTTTCAGGAGACCGCCATGGACGCAAACGTCAAAACCCTCAACACGGAAAAGGCCAAGGCGCTGCAAGCGGCCCTGGCACAAATCGAGAAGCAGTTCGGCAAGGGCTCGATCATGCGCCTGGGCGAGGGCGAAGTGATCGACGACATCGAAGTTGTCTCCACCGGCTCGTTGGGTCTGGACATCGCCCTGGGCGTCGGAGGCTTGCCGCGCGGACGTGTCGTCGAGATCTACGGCCCCGAATCGTCGGGCAAGACCACCTTGACACTGCAAGTCATCGCCGAGATGCAAAAACTCGGCGGCACCTGCGCCTTCATCGACGCGGAACACGCGCTCGATGCGCAGTACGCGCAAAAGCTCGGCGTCAACCTGCAAGAGTTGCTCATCAGCCAGCCCGACACGGGAGAGCAGGCGCTGGAAATCGTCGACGCGCTGGTGCGCTCCGGCTCGGTCGATCTGGTCGTCATCGACTCGGTGGCCGCGCTCACCCCCAAGGCCGAAATCGAAGGCGAAATGGGCGACTCGCTGCCGGGCCTGCAGGCGCGTTTGATGAGCCAGGCGCTGCGCAAGCTCACGGGAACGATCAAGAAGACCAACACCATGGTCATCTTCATCAACCAGATCCGCATGAAGATCGGCGTGATGTTCGGCTCGCCCGAAACCACCACCGGCGGCAACGCGCTCAAGTTCTACGCGTCGGTGCGCCTGGACATTCGGCGCATCGGCTCGATCAAGAAGGGCGAAGAAGTCATCGGCAACGAGACCAAGGTCAAGGTCGTGAAGAACAAGATCGCGCCACCCTTCAAGACCGCCGAGTTCGACATCCTCTACGGCCAAGGCATCAGCCGCGAAGGCGAGATCATCGACATGGGCGTGAACGCGCGCGTGCTCGAAAAGAGCGGGTCCTGGTACGCGTACAACGGCGAGAAGATCGGCCAGGGCAAGGACAACGCACGCGATTTCCTGAAAGAAAACGTGCAGCTCTCGGTCGAAATCGAGAACAAGGTTCGCGAGGCCGTGGGGATTCCGCTGCTGCCCATCAAGGCAGCGGTCGAGGCGCCCACACCGAAGGTCCGCGCGGCTTAATCGAATTCGGTGGCCCGCGTGCCACTCGTATTGGTCCCAGCAGTTGTGGCAGGTGCAGGGCCACTCGAGCGCCCGCAAGACAAAGCGCTCCGGGCCTATGCGTTGGCGCAATTGGCGCAGCGCGAGTACAGCCGCCCGGAGTTGCGCCGCAAACTGCTCGAGCGGATTCGCGCGCGCGCGATCAAGCTGAGCCGCGCCCCAGGCGAATCCCTTGCACCACCCGCCGACCTGCAGAAGGAAGACGACGCTTCCCTCAGCGACCCGCAGCGCGTCGAAGCCGTGCTCGACTGGCTCGAAGCCCACCGCTATTTGTCGGAACAACGTTTCGTCGAGTCTCGGGTTCGAGTGCGCAGCGAGCGCTTCGGGAACTTGCGCATTCGCCAGGAATTGGCGCAACACGGCCTGGCCTTGCCCGCCCAAACGCAGGCAGCGCTCACCGCGAGCGAATTCGAACGCGCACTGGCCGTTTGGGAACGCAAGTTCAGCCGAAGCTCGGGCCCGCCGGCAGATGCCGCCAAGCAGGCGCGCTTTCTCGCAGGGCGGGGCTTTTCGGGGGAAGTGATTCAGCGCGTCTTGCGCAATCAGCGCTGCGCGGATCCGGTCGAAGCGGCGGCGTCATCCCTCGGTGAACAGGCAGCACCTCGCAAGGCACGTGCTACATTGCCGCGCTGACGCGCGGGGCGGTGGCGGTTTTGATCATTCGCGCGCTGGCTTTCGCCCACGCGCCGTGAAGCGAATCGAACCCTGAAGCTGCGAGCCTCCATGAAGATCCACGAATACCAAGGCAAGGAACTCCTTCAGCAGTTCGGCATTCCGGTGCCACGAGGCTACCCGGCCTTCAGCGTGCGCGAAGCGGTTGAGGCAGCGCAAAAGCTCGGCGGCCCGGTTTGGGTGGTGAAGGCGCAAATCCATGCCGGCGGGCGCGGCAAGGGCGGTGGCGTCAAGCTGGCGCGCAGCATGGACGACGTGAAGCTGCTCGCCGGCCAGATTCTGGGCATGCAGCTGAAGACGCATCAGACCGGGCCTGCAGGCCAGAAGGTGCGGCGCCTGCTGATCGAAGAAGGCGCCGACATTCGCCACGAGTATTACGTCGCCGTGGTCACCGACCGGGCGACGCAGAAAGTGGCCTTGATGGCCAGCTCCGAAGGCGGCATGGACATCGAGGAAGTCGCGCACAAGACACCCGAGAAAATCATCAAGGTGTTTGTCGACCCGCTGATCGGGCTGAGCGACCCACAGGCCCTGGAGTTGCTGCGCGGCATCGGTTTGCCCGAAGCATCGCAGCCTCAGGGCGTCGACGTGCTGAAGAAGCTCTATGCCTGCTACATGGCGACCGACGCGAGCTTGGTGGAGATCAACCCGCTCATCCTCGAGGGCTCGGTCGGCGGCAAGCCAGGGCTGGTGAAAGCGCTCGACGCCAAGTTCAATTTCGACAGCAACGCCCTGTTCCGTCATCCCGAAATCACCGCGTACCGCGACCTCGACGAAGAAGACCCCGCGGAAATTGCTGCGAGCAAGTTCGACCTGGCCTACATCCAGCTCGACGGCAACATCGGCTGCCTGGTCAACGGCGCGGGCCTGGCGATGGCAACGATGGATACGATCAAGCTGTTCGGCGGCGAGCCCGCGAATTTTCTCGATGTGGGCGGCGGCGCGACCGCGGACAAGGTCACCGAAGCGTTCAAGATCATGCTCGGCAACCCGAAGGTGAAGGCGATTCTCGTCAACATCTTCGGCGGCATCATGCGTTGCGACACGATCGCCGAAGGCGTGATCGCGGCGTGCCGCGCAGTCAACCTGAGTGTGCCCCTGGTCGTGCGCATGAAGGGGACCAACGAAGAACTGGGCAAGAAACTGCTGCAGGGTTCGGGCTTGCCGATCATCAGCGCCGACACCATGGCCGAGGCTGCCGAAAAGGTCATGGCTGCGCTGAAGTAAAGCACGCGCCAGCCCAACCGACTCGCACGCCCAAGGAACCCCCATGTCCATCCTCATCGACAAGCGCACCAAGGTCATCACCCAAGGCATCACCGGCAAGACCGGCCAGTTCCATACGCGCATGTGCCGTGACTACGCGAACGGCAGGGATTGCTTCGTCGCCGGCGTGAATCCGAAAAAGGCCGGCGAAAACTTCGAAGGCATTCCGATCTTCGCCAGCGTCAAGGACGCCGCGAAGCAGACCGGCGCGACGGTGAGCGTGATCTATGTGCCTCCCGCCGGCGCCGCTGCGGCGATTCTGGAAGCGGTCGAGGCCGAACTCGACCTGGCGATCTGCATCACGGAAGGCATTCCGGTGCGCGACATGCTCGAGGTGCGGAACAAGATGCGCGTCCGGGAGGCCGCCGGTGCGAAGAAGACGCTCCTGCTCGGCCCCAATTGCCCCGGATTGATCACCCCCGAGCAGATCAAGATCGGCATCATGCCCGGGCACATCCACAAGGCCGGGCGCATCGGCGTGGTCTCGCGATCCGGCACGCTGACCTATGAGGCGGTCGCGCAGCTCACGGAAATCGGCCTCGGCCAATCGAGCGCGGTAGGCATCGGCGGCGACCCGATCAACGGCCTGAAGCACATCGATGTGATGCGCCTGTTCAATGACGACCCGGGCACCGACGCCGTGATCATGATCGGTGAAATCGGCGGCCCTGACGAAGCCGACGCTGCACGCTGGTGCAAGGCGAACATGAAAAAGCCCATCGTCGGCTTCATCGCCGGCGTCACCGCGCCCCCGGGGAAACGCATGGGCCACGCCGGCGCCTTGATTTCGGGCGGCGCCGACACGGCGGACGCCAAACTCGCCGTCATGGAGGAGTGCGGCTTCACCGTCACGCGCAATCCCTCCGAGATGGCCAAGCTGTTGAAGCGTCTGCTGTGAGCGCGAAGGCGCGGGTGCAGCCCGCGGACAATTGCGCGCTGCGGCAGGCGCCGCCGGGCGTCATGCGTTCCAAAGCCTTGGCTGCATGGTGCGATCCAAGGCACAATTCGTCACCTTGACCGCGCTTCCCCTTCAGCATCCATGACCCTCGAGTTCTTCAGCGCAACCGATACCGGCCGGGCGCGCAACAACAATGAAGACTCGGTGGCGCTGGACGAGGCCAACGCGCTGATGGTCCTGGCCGACGGCATGGGCGGCTACAACGCCGGCGAAGTCGCCAGCGGCATGGCGACCTCTTTCATCAAGAGCGAGCTCGGCCGCTGGCTCACCGAAGCCGCCGGTGACGCGTCCGACACCGACGTGCGCCGCGCCATGGACATCTGCGTCGACAACGCGAACCGCGCGATCTTCAACGCTGCCAATTCGAATCCGCAATACGCCGGCATGGGAACGACGCTCGTGATGGGCGTGTTTCGCGAAGGTCGACTGCTCATCGGCCATGTCGGCGACTCGCGCGGCTACCGTCTGCGCGCCGGGCGACTCACGCAAATCACGCACGACCATTCGCTGCTGCAAGAGCAGATCGACGCTGGCCTGATCACGATCGAGCAGGCCGCGTTCTCGTCGAACAAGAACCTGGTGACGCGCGCCGTGGGCGTAGAAGACACGGTCTTGCTCGAGACCCACCTGCACGACGTGCTGCCGGGCGATACCTACCTGCTATGCTCCGACGGCTTGTCCGACATGCTCGACGACGAGAGCATTCTGCAAGTGCTGCTCGGGTCCGAATCGTTGGCCGAGGCCGTGGCCGCACTCGTCGACGCGGCGAACGACGCAGGCGGAAAGGATAATATCTCGGTGGTCCTTGCGCGGGTGCGCGGCTCGGCGGGGTCTGCGCGGTCATGGTGGCCGTTCCGGCGCTGACCGGGTCGCTGGATCGCTTGATCGAGCATGCAGCCGAACGAAGCTGTCGCAGTCGGAAAAAGATAAAGAGAGAGAAAGGTCGCAAGCATGGGCAAGCTGGTCGTATCGCTCGACGGTGTGGTGATCAAGGAGGTCCAGATCACCAAGGACAAGACCACCCTGGGCAGGCGCCCATACAACGACATCGTCATCGACAACCTCGCCGTGAGCGGCGAACACGCCGTCCTGCAAATGGTGGGCACCGACGTTTTCATCGAAGACCTGAACAGCACGAACGGCACCTACATCAACGGCAAGGCGATCAAGAAGCAGCTGCTCACCCACAACGACACGGTGGAGATCGGCAAGTACAAGATTAAGTACCTCGTCGAAGACGGCACCGACTACGAAAAGACGATGATCCTCAAGCCCGGCGCACTGCCGCAAGGGCAGCACTCGGGCTTCGGCCCCTCCGGCTTCGGGCCCATGGGCGGATCGACCGCGCCAGCGTCGATCAAAGTGTTGAACGGCGCTGCCGCAGGCCGCGAAGTGGCGTTGAGCAAAGTGGTCACGACGGTGGGCAAACCCGGCGTCCAAGTCGCGTCGATCACGAAACGCCCCGGCGGTTATGTGCTTGCGCATGTAGAAGGGGCGCTGCGTCCCAGCGTCAATGGCAGCCCCGTCGTGAGCGAGACGGTGCATCTGAAGAATGGTGATGTGATCGAGCTGGCGGGTACGCAGATGCAGTTCGTCCAGCCCTAAGGGCGCCTGCGACGCCCTTGCATCCGACCCGAGTCGGAGAGCTGATCGTGAAACCATCCGCCGCCCTTGAACTCAAGCGCACCGCTGTTCGTGAGGCAACGGCTCGCTTTCGCACGGAAAATCCACGCGTCTTTGGTTCAGTCTTGCACGGTACGGATCTGGACGGCAGCGATCTGGATCTGCTCGTGGATCCATTGCCCGGCGCGACGATGTTCGACCTTGGCGGCCTGCAAATCGAACTCGAAGCGTTGCTCGGCGTGTCCGTCGACCTTCTGACACCCGGTGACCTGCCACCAAAGTTTCGCGCTCAGGTTCTTGCAGAGGCGACTCCCGTATGAGCCAAGGCCGGCTCACTGACTATCTCGCCCACATTCGCGTTGCGGCATCGGACGCATGCAATTTCGTCCAGGGCCAGAGCAAAGACGAGTTCCTCGCGGACAAGCGTAACCAAAAAGCAGTCGTCATGTGCCTCGTCATCATCGGAGAGGCTGCCACGAAGGTGATGGATCGTTACCCTGAATTCGCCCTGAACCGGTCCCCGTTCATTGGACGCCACGAAGCACGATGAGCGTTATCCACGGACGGCCGGTTCGGTCGCTTGCGATACGAACCGGACCGGCCGGCGGTGGGTAACGCGGTGCCCGCTCATTGCTGCAACGCCCTTGTCTTTGAAGCTGACTCGGCGCGCCAGCGCCGCTCGAATTCTGCCGGGGTGATGTAGCCCAACGCAGAATGGCGGCGCTCGGTATTGTAGTAACCGATGTACTCGACAATTGCTTGCCTTGCCTGCTCGCGAGTCTCGAAATGCTCGTCGTGCACGCACTCGACTTTCAACGTGCCGTTCACCGATTCCATCGGCGCGTTGTCCCAGCAGTCTCCCTTGCGACTCATCGACACCGTGATGCCCAGCGCCTCGAGCTTGGCGCGGTAGTCGTTGGCCGCGTATTGCGAGCCCCGGTCCGAGTGGTGCACCAGGCCAGCGCCGGGGTGGCGCCAGCCCAGCGCAACGTCAAGCGCGCACAGCGTCAGCTCCTGCGGCATCGTCTCACTCATCGCCCAGCCCACCAGCTTGCGTGCGTACAGGTCCAGTACCAGCGCCACGTACAGCCAGCCTTCGTCGGTGGGCACGTAGGTCATGTCGGCCAACCATTTCTGGTTCGGCGCGGCCGCTTGGAAGTCGCGCTGCAGCACGTTGGGCGCCACCGCGTGGGTGTGCTTGGAGTCGGTCGTCACCACCCGAAAGCGCCGCCGCTTGTGGCTTTGCAGCCCGTGCTCGCGCATCAGGCGCCCGACACGCTTATGGTTGATCGTGCGGCCCAGCGCCTGGCCGATCTCGGGCGTCATGCGTCGGCGCCCGTAGCGCCCGCGATGCTTGCGCTGGCCGTGGCGAATCTGTTCGACCAACTGCTTGTCTTCGCACGCGCGTTTCGATGGCTCGCGCCCTCGCGCCGCGTTCAGCCCGCTGCGCGATACGCTCAGCAGCTCGCACATCATCGTCGTGGCGTATTCCTGTCGATGCTTCTCAATCCACGCGTACTTCACATCGACTCCCTCGCAAAGTACGCTGCCGGTTTTTTTAGGATTTCCTTCTCCACCCTCAACCGGGTGTTCTCCTGCCTCAAGCGGCTCAGTTCGGCCTCCAGGTCCGACACCGGCTGCACGGGCACACGCTTGACCAGCGCCTGCCCTTTGCGTGCCAGGTACACCCAGTTGGCCAGCGTCTTGTTCGACATCTCCAGCGAGCGCGCAACCGCCGCCATGCCACGCCCACCTTGAATCACTTGCTTGACAGCTGCGTCCCGAAATTCAGCCGTGTACTTCCGATCTGATCCTGCTTTCATATGTCCTCCAAGAAGTCAAAACTAACAGACTTCGTGGCGTCCAGTTTTGGGGGACCAGTTCACCCAGCGCCACCCCGCGGTCCCGTGGCAGAGCATGCGAGGCATGCGCAACCGTATCGCGCATGGCTACTTTGAGATCAATTTCGAAGTTGTGTGGGAAACCGTGCAGACCGCGTTGCCCGAATTGCTCGCACGTCTGCCCACGGTAGACGACACCGCCACCGATTGAGCGGCCGCATTGGCGCGCCGCATCCGCAGGCCCGACGTCCCGGCGAATGCCGAGACTCATTGCTTCGATCCCCGAAAGCGGTCGATCATCCCTATGACGACGTGACCCTGTTCACGCCGTTCCAACCGCCTCCCTCAGGCGAGCTACAAACGCCGACGAAGCGCGACTTTGGCACCTTGAACGCAGCAGCGCACCGCGTCACCATTGCGGCAGTGCGCGCGACGGTCGCCAGCGCCGCCGAACCCCTGCGCGATTCGCGTCACCCACATTCATGATTCTCCAAGTCCTCGGCTGCTCAGGCGCCATCGCCGTAGGGTGCAAGACAACCGCCTTCCTGCTCGAGCACGATGTGCTGATCGACGCCGGCACCGGCGTCGGCGACTTGAGCCTGGAAGCCCTGGCGCGCATTGACCATATCCTGATCAGCCATTCGCACCTGGACCACGTACTCGCGATCGGGCTGCTCGCCGACAGCGTGATTCGGCTGCGCGCTGCCGATCGCCGGCCGCCGATTCAAGTGCACGCGCTGCCCGAGACGATTGCTGCGCTGCGTGCCCACATCTTCAACGGTGTCATCTGGCCCGACTTCACGCGCCTGCCCGATCCGGCGCGACCGGTGCTCGAACTGGTTCCCTTCGCGGTGGGAGACCTCCTCATCCTGGGTGGCAAGCGCATCGAAGTGTTGAGCGCATCGCACACTGTCCCAGCCGTAGGTTTTGGCGTCGATGGCGGCGCTGCGGGCTGGTGGATCTACACCGGGGACACTGGCCCCAACCTCATACTCTGGCAGCGGCTGCGCCAACTTCGGGTTGCGCACCTGGTGATCGAAACCGCCTTCAGCGACGAGGAGCGTCAACTAGCGCGCTTGAGCAAACACCTTTGTCCGACCGACCTTGGCCACGAACTCGCACAACTCTCGGGTTGTGTTGACGTGCACATTACGCACATCAAGCCGGGCGAGATGGATGCCGTCATGGCCGAAATTGGCCGCCTCGGATTGAAGCACCACACCCACGCGCTGGCCGCCGGGCAAATTATCAGGCTGGGTGAGTCAGGAGCAGTTGCATCCGCCAAAAGTGACGAAATTCGGCCGGCTGAATCACTGGCGACGTTTTCACGCGCTGCGTAGTGACTCTTTGCGTCAGGTTTCGGCGAAAAGTCAACGATTCTGGGAGGAAATGAGGCTGGCACAAGGCCTGCAACTGTTGAGCGTGTTCCCCCCAACCCCCATGGAGCTTTCCAACATGAAACGTCGAGTCCAAGCTGGTTTTACCCTTATCGAACTGATGATCGTGATTGCGATCATCGGCATCCTGGCGGCGATTGCGCTGCCGCAGTATCAGAACTACACGATTCGGGCCAAGGTCTCGGAGGCATTGGCGTTGTCTGCCGGTGCAAAACTGGCAGTGGCTGAGACGGCACAGTCGGTAGGTGGTCTCTCCTCAGTGACTGCTTCCAACCATGGCTATGTCTCCGGCGCGTCGCCCTACACGTCTGGGATCGTGATCACCGACAACACGGGTGTCATTACAGTAACTACCACTGCGGCTACAGGGACAGCGGCTTTCACCATCATCCTGACCCCGACGCAAAATGCCAACAACATCTCTTGGGTTTGCACCAATACCGCAACAAACCAAGCGCATGTCCCGGCAACCTGCCGTATCTAACCAATACTCCTGAGTTCTGACAGAGAAGGCGACGTAGCAATACGTCGCCTTCAGTCATTTGGTGAAGCCGCCACACGACGGCCTCGCCAAATGGTGCAACGCCAATTGGCCCAACAATCCGACCCACCGGCACGCTTGGCACGATGGCATTGTCAATCCTGCGGCGACACGAACCGATCGAGCCGGCAAGCGCCGCCGACGCCGGCATCAGGAACCTGTCGCTCTGGCTCGCACTAGGCTTGCTGCTCATTTCGCTTTCTTGGTTGGTTCCCGGCCGGTTTCTACCCTGGCCGGCATTTCGTCAGGAAGTGATAGCCGGCGTCGGCTTCGTGCTGCTCGCGGGCGCCGCCTTCGAACAAAACAAGCATCTTGTGTGGCCACGCCTTGCGTTCGTCGCATTCGCCGTCGCCACAGTGCCGCTCATCCAGTGGGCACTTGGCCAAGTCCTGTTCCGCGGCGATGCAATCGTTTGCGCCTTGTACCTGGCCGCGTTCGCATTGAGCCTTGTCGTGGGCGCGAGCCTGGCTAGTGGTGCCCTACGAGGGCAACTGCTCGAAGGGCTGATGCTTTGCCTTATCGTCGTCGGCGTCGTCTCCACAGGCATGGCCTTCAATCAGTGGCTTGGCCCTTCCGTGTTCGAAGGCATCGTCGAAGGTATCGCCCCGCGCAGCAGGCCCTACGCCAACATGGGTCAGCCCAATCACTTGGCCACCCAGCTAGCACTGGGGATTCTGGCCGTGATGTTTTGCTACGAACAAAGACGAATTGGCAGTGCCTCCGCCGTACTGGCGATGGTCTGGATGGGGTGGGGTGTAGTCTTGACCCAGTCGCGCATGGCCTGGGTGGTGCTTGCTACCCTGTTGCTTTGGTGGTTGCTGATGCGACGACGCGCCGCCCTTCGCACCGCGCCAATCGCCATGGCCATTGGCGCCATCGCCTTCGTCATCGCCGTTTGGCTGTTGCCCGTGTTCCTGAGCCTCTGGTCTGGTCCGGGAGACTATGACGGAGCGCAGGTCCGACTCGCCGCCGGCACCCGCCCCGGTCATTGGCAAACCCTTTGGGCCGCGTTGATGCGCTCCCCCTGGTTCGGATACGGCTGGAACCAGGTCGCAAACGCCCAGTTCGAGGTTGCGGTCGAGTTCCCGTTCATCGGCGAATGGACGACTCAAAGCCACAACCTGGTGCTTGACCTTCTGATCTACAACGGCCTGCCCCTTGGCCTGTTGATCTGCGCTGCACTTGCCGCTTGGTTCGCAAGCCAGATCGCCGCCTGCCGCAATGCCGAGTCGTGGTGCCTGTTGATGATGCTCTTTGCGCTTTTCATTCATGCGCTGCTTGAATACCCACTGCACTTCAGCTACTACCTCCTGCTCACGGGGCTGCTGATGGGTTTTGTCGGCGAGTCCAATCAGGCCATGCCATCTGTGCGGCGCGCGCCCCGATTCACCCTGGCCGTTCCGGCTCTTGCCTTGGCGCTGTTAGCTGGCCTCATTGGCCTTGAGTACTTGAAGGCAGAAGAAGGGTTGCGCGATCTGGAGCTGACCGCCCGTCGCATCGGCCCAGCCGCCAGCGAGCTGCCACGCGCCAACTGGTTTTTCGTCGATGGCTGGGCGGCGTATCACCGCGCAGTGACAGTGAGCGTCGAGGCCGGGATGCCTGCGATTGAGATCGAGAATCTGCGCCGGGTGGCAAAACGCTACCCCTATCCGAACGTCCTCGAGCGCTATGCCCTGGCATCGGCACTGAATGGTCAATTCGATTCGGCAAGACATGCGCTGCTGCATTCCTGCAAGGTGCATACGCTTCCCATCTGCGAAAGTATGCAAAGGCGTTGGAAGACTTTGCAATCGGAACATCCTGCCCTGCGAATGCTGGCCTTTCCTGCTTTGACAGAGTAGGCGCGCCTTTCTCGATTGCCGCCCCGCAGCTCTGCGAGCACTCGGTAAGAATCAAGGGATGAAGGAGCCCAGCCATACCCGCATCCCCCACCGACCGTTCACGTTGCGCATGCCGGAACTGCTGTTGGTCTTCTCGGCGATTTCCCTGCCGACGCTACTGGCCTTCAACATGCCACCGTCGGCCACGTTCTTCAATCAGGCCACGGCGCTGCTTGGCTGGGCCGCTTGGGCGATGCACTTACCCACAACCGGCACCCATATTCCACTGTCGAGTGGAGGTGCAGGCGTACCCACCAATTTGGCGCTGCTCCTCTGCGGCGCGTCGCTATCGCCCGTTCTGGTCGGCCAACCCTGGGCGCTGGCGTTGTCCAGTGCAGCGCTGATTGCCGCAGCCTCTCTCGTTACGGCAACAGGCTTCGTGGCAGGACGCAACGGCCAGGGTTCTATGCTCTTCCCAGCACTCTGCGTCGCCCTCCTGCTCGCCGGCATCGCCAGCAGCGCCATTGGCATCGTTCAGGTTTATTCGCCTACCTGGGCCGATGGCGACTGGATTGCACGCACTTCGGTTGAAGGGCGTGCCGTAGGGAATCTGCGCCAACCGAATCACCTTTGCAGCTTGTTGTTGTGGTCCATCGTGGCGGCGCTTTGGTTGGGTGAGTCGAAAGTTCTTCGCCGCACCGTCAGTCTTGCGCTTGCAGCGTTCATGATGTTTGTCGTCGTGCTAAGTGGTTCGCGCAGCGGTGTATTGGGCGCGTGTCTGCTTGCGCTATGGGGATTGCGGGATGCACGCTTGGCAAAGTCGAACCGCGCTGCACTCCTGATTGCCCCGCTTGCCTACGGTCTGTTCTGGTTCGCCGCAACGGAATGGGCGCCGCATGGCGAGCACGCGTTCGGCGGTGCTGGGCGCTTCAGCTCAAGCGGCGACATTTCAAGTTCGCGCTTCCGCATCTGGAGCAATACGCTGGAACTGATTCGCGCGCACCCATGGGCGGGCGTGGGCTTCGGCGAATTCAACTTCGCCTGGTCGCTGACCGAGTTTCCGAATCGGCCTGTCGCCTTTTTCGACCACACGCACAACTTGCCGCTCCAGTTTGCGGTTGAGTTGGGGCTGCCGCTGGCGACAGTGGCCCTTGCCTTTCTGGGCTGGGCCCTGTGGCGCGCCGCGCGGAACTGCATACAGCCGCTTGCCCCCAATGAAGCGGCTTCACCCCAGCGCGCAGCTTTCGTCATGGTGCTGCTCGTGCTGATGCACAGCCTCCTCGAATATCCGCTTTGGTACGCCTACTTTCTCCTGCCAACGGCATTCGCGCTTGGCCTGTGCCTGGCCGGTCCTTCCCGGCAGGGGGACACCGTCGCGCCGCAGGTGCGCTGGCCGGGACAACGGATGAGCCTTCGCATCGCATCGATCGTGCTGATGCTCGGTGCCGCCTACTCGGTCTATGACTACTTCAAGGTCGTCGTGATCTTCGCCCCTCCCGATAACGCGGCGCCGCTCACCGCGCGCATCGCGGCCGGTCAACGCAGCGTTTTCTTCTCGCACCACGCCGACTACGCGGCGGCGACGACGTCAGACGACCCGGTTTTCGCGCTGGCCGCAGCGCAGCGCGCGGCGCACTATCTGCTCGACACGCGGCTGATGATGGCCTGGGCGAACGCCCTTCACGCCACCGGCGACACCGAGCGCGCGAAGTACATCGCCCAACGCCTGAAGGAGTTTCGCAACCCGCAGTCCTCGAGCTATTTCGCGCCGTGCACTGACGAATCTCTGGCAAGCGCCGACAAGCCCTACCAGTGCTTCGCGCCGCAGCGCAAATTCACCTTCGCCGACTTCAGGTAGCGCCGGGCGCGACCCAATCGCCCGACTTGCCGCCGTGCTTCTCGAGCACACGAATTTCGCTCATCACCATCCCACGGTCCGCGGCCTTGCACATGTCATAGACCGTCAACAGGCCGATCTGCACGGCGGTCAGCGCCTCCATCTCGACGCCGGTTCTGCCCAGCGTCTCGACTTGCGCAGTGCAACGCACCGAACTGCCAGCCCGATCGACTTCAAACTCCACCGCCACCCGCGTGATCGGCAGCGGGTGGCACAGCGGAATCAGCTCCGAAGTGCGCTTCGCCGCCTGGATGGCGGCGACGCGAGCCACACCAAGCACGTCCCCCTTCTTCGCGTGCCCCGCCTCGATCAGCGCCAGCGTCGCCGGCAGCATGCGAATCACGCCGCTGGCGCGCGCGGTTCGGTGCGTCTCGGCCTTGCCAGAGACGTCGACCATGTGCGCCTGGCCTTGCGCGTCGAAGTGCGTGAGCGGCGAAGCGGGGGCTTGGGACATGGCTGGAAACACCGGGGAAACGAATGTGCGGCATGATAGCCACGCCAATCGGCGCGCGCCCCGCTCTGCCACCCTCCTGCCTGCCCTCACTCCCGTGTCCACCGCCACCCGCCGTCACCTGCGTCGGCCGCAAAAACGCCGCTGGCGCGACGCGCTTTGTGCGGGCGCGCTTGTCGGCGCTGCCGCCTTCGCTCTCGCGCATTCGCAGGCCCAGGCGCAAGTCAATCTTCCGGCGCTGGGCGATGTCGAATCGGAAGACTTCGGCATCGGCACCGAGCGCAAACTCGGCGACCAGGTGATGCGCGAGATTCGCCGCGACCCGGATTACCTCGACGACCCGGTGCTGCTCGAATACGTCGAGTCGCTGTGGGATCCGCTGCTGGCGCAGGCACGCGCCAACGGCAACATCAGCGCCGACATCGAGCAGCGCTTCGCCTGGGAGCCGTTTCTCGTTCGCGACCGCGCCATCAACGCCTTTGCCCTGCCCGGCGGATATGTCGGCGTCTACCTCGGGCTCATCGCCCTGACGACGAGCCGCGACGAGCTCGCGTCGGTGCTCGCCCACGAGCTGTCGCACGTCACGCAGCGCCACATCGCGCGCAGCATCGCCGTGGGCAAGCGCCAGTCGCTGCTCGGCGCCGCGGCGATGATCCTCGGCGTGATTGCCGCCGCGCGCAGCAACTCGGCCGACGCGGCCAACGCTCTCATCATCGGCGGCCAGGCGGCGGCCATGCAAGGCCAGTTGAATTTCTCGCGCGACATGGAGCGCGAGGCGGATCGCATCGGCTTTTCGTTGTTGACGGGCTCGGGTTTTGCGCCGGGCGGCATGGCCGCGATGTTCGAAAAGCTCGACCAGTCGTCACGCCTCAACGACAACGGCGCTTACCCCTATCTGCGCAGCCACCCCTTGAGCTCGGAGCGCATTGGCGAGGCGCGCTCCCGGCTCGGGCCCGGGCCGATGGTGCCCGCGAGTGCGGGGCTGGAACACGCCGTCGCTCAAGCCAGATCGCGCGTCTTGATGGACAACCGTGTCGACGCCTTGCGCCGCTGGCAGGCGATGGACGCCAGCCGCACCACGAGCCCGCCCGCGGAGCGCCTGGGCGCGGCATACAGCAGCGCGTTGGCGTCGACGCTGCTGCGCGACTGGCCGCGCGCCGACACCGCGCTGAATCAGACGATCGCCCTGGCGATGGGCGATGCGCGCGCCGCGCAAATGGCGGCCTTGCTGCAGGCGCAGTCGCTGTTCGAGCGGGGCGACACCGAGCGTGCCGCTGCGGTCTTGAAGCCCTACGTGGAAAGTTCCTCGCGGCCGGTCATGCTGCTCGACGCGCAAGTGGCGCTGGCCGCGGCGCTGCGCGCTCGGGGCACGGCCGGCGAAGCCGCCAGCGTGGCAACGCTCAGGCGCTCCGCCGATCGGCTGCAAACCTGGCTCGCTCTGAACCCGCGAGACGCCACCGCGTGGGCGCAGTCGGGCCAGGCCTGGGCCACGCTCGGCCAGCCGCTTCGGGCGGTGCGCGCAGAGGCGGAAGTTCGCCTCGCGCTGGGCGACTTGAACGGCGCCGTGGACCGGCTGCGCGCCGGCCAACGCAGTGCGCGCAGTGGCGCCAATGTCGACTTCATCGACGCCTCAGTGATCGACGCGCGGCTGCGCCACATCGAGGGTCAGCGCCGTCAAATCGCCGCCGACGAACGCACTGCGAACGGGTCTCGGTGAGACGAAACATCCGCTGACATCTCGGTCGGCCTGACGCAGCAAACCCCGACGACGCGTCAGCCGGTCGGCCCTTTGCGCGACACAAAGAGTCGCTCGATTGCGGTGTCGATCACCATGCCGCACAGGCTGTAGATCAGCGAACCGAGCAGTGCCGCCGGAAAGCCCGTGACGTGAAGGCCGTCGAGCAGCTGCGCGGCAAAGTAGAACATCAGCGCGTTGATGACAAACAGGAACAGGCCGAGCGTCAACAGCGTGACGGGCAACGTCAACAACACCAGGACCGGGCGCAGCAGCGAATTCAGCAGGCCGAGCACAAGCGCTGCGAGCATCGCCGCGCTGAAGCTCTTCACGACCACGCCAGGGTAGAGGTGCGCCACCAGCAGGAGAGCGCACGCGAGCAGCAGCCAACGGAGCAGGATTTTGAGCATGGCGCCAGCATACCGGCAACGCAACCGACGCGCCACGTTCAAGGCTCGGCACGCGAGCCGAGCGCCGAACGGCCGCTGGTTTTTCAGTCGCGCAGCAGCGCAACGAGTGCCCGCGTTGACGCGTGAGCGCGACAAAACCGGCCTTCTCCTCGTAGAAATGCGTGCTGCCAGAGTGAAAACTGCTTTGCAATGCTGCATTCACGCAGTACCATTCGCACCGCACGGTGCTATGGAGAAATGAGAACCCATGCGGCTCTCGCCCAACCCGAGCACATCAACAACCTACTTGATGGAGTGAATTGAAATGGCAACTGCGAAGAAGGCTGCAAAGAAAGTGGCAGCGAAGAAGGCTCCGGCCAAGAAGGCGGCAGCGAAGAAGGCCCCGGCCAAGAAGGCGGCAGCGAAGAAGGCTCCGGCGAAAAAGGCGGCTCCCGCAAAGAAGGCGGCAGCGAAAAAAGCCCCGGCCAAGAAGCGCACCCCCAACGCGGCCTTCATGAAGCCCATGACGCCCAGCGCGTCGCTCGCTGCGGTCATCGGTGGGAACCCGATGCCCCGCACCGAAGTGACGAAAAAGGTGTGGGACTACATCAAGAAAAATGGCCTGCAAGACTCGGCCAAGCGCACCATGATCAATGCCGACGCCAAGCTGAAGGAAATCTTCAAGAAGGCGCAAGTCTCGATGTTCGAGATGACCAAGCTGATCAACGGGCACCTCAAGTAAGTCGAAAGACTCTGAGACCCTGCAAGCCGGCGCCTGACGCCGGCTTTTTTTCGTCTGCGAAAGAGCTCAGCGCGGCGGCGCCACGCCAAACAGCGACGCGCCGTTCTCCCAGGCGATGCGTTGTGCCGCCGCGGGGTCCAGGTCGCCGAGCCACTCGCGCGCTTCCTGCATCAAGCCTTCATAGCCCTGCCAGCGCTGGTTCACCCAGGTATCGGAGCCGACCATGAAACGCGTCGGGAATTCGCCGAGCAGCGCCTTCCACTCGGCGCTCAGGCGACCTGCCCCTTCAGTCAATCCGGGCCGGTACGACAACTCGCCCATCAGCAGCGGGTAGCGACGCAGCAGCTCGCGCAGGCGCGCCACGGGAGCGCCGGCTATGCTGCTGTGCGCCCAGATGAGGCGCGCCCGGGGCGCATGCGCCATCAACAGGTCGATCGCCGCATCGTCCACATGCGCGAGCACGGCCAGGCCCTTGTCCTGCGCGAGCTGCATCAGCTTGCGCGCGACCGGCCCGTTCGCATTGGCGCTGTCGTACAGGTGAAATTCGCCCAGGCCCCGGTACGGGCCGGCCGGTGTGCCCGCGGCCAATTCGGCGAGCACCATCTGGTAAATCGTCTCGTCTTGGAACCAGCCGTTGTAGTCGGCGCGGTTGCGATAGAGGCGAACGAAGGGCACGACCGTCACGCCTGCAGCCTGGGTTTGGGCGCGCGCTGCGGCGAGCGTCTTCGTGCCGTCGTTCGGCCGGCTGTTCGCAACGATGGCGCGCACGCCGCTGCGCTGCATTCGCGCCAGCGCATCGGCGAGCGGATGCGCGGACTGCCACGCCTCTTCGTTGTAGTGAAGGTGGGCGTCGAAGAGTGGTCCGCGATACGGCTCGGCAGCAACGCCGAGGGCGCAGGCCGCGAGCAGTGCGGCGGCAAAACCTCTGGGCGTCATGCGGGTCCGCATCGTCTTCAGCCGACGTGTTTGCGCAAGAACGCCAGCGTGCGCTGGCGCGCCAGGGTCGCGCTGGCGGCGTCATAGGACGCGCGCTGGTCGCAGTTGAAGCCGTGCCCGGCCGGATACACCTGCACCGTGATGCCGGGGTGGGCGCGGCGCAGCGCTTCCACTCCGGCCATCGGGATCAGCGCATCGCTCTCGCCGAAATGCGCCAACACCGGGCAACGTGGGCTGCGCGCCGCATGGTCGGGAATGCCGCCGCCGTAATACGGCACGCTGGCAGCGAGCGATTCGACTTCGCACGCCGCGAGCCAGCTCAGCAGGCCGCCCCAGCAATACCCGACGATGCCGATCTTCGCCGCGGGCCCAAGACGCGTTTGCAGCAGCTGGACTGCACAGCGAAGGTCGAGCATCGCCTTGTCCGCCTTGCTCGCCTCTTTCAGCGCCCGGCCGCGCTGGATATCGTCAGGCGAGTAGCCGATTTCGACGCCGCGCTCGACCCGGTCGAACAGCGCAGGCGCGATCGTCAGATAGCCGTCCGCGGCAAATCCGTCGGCGATAGAGCGGATGTGCGAGTTCACGCCAAAGATTTCCTGGACGACGATCAACCCGCCGCGCGCAATCGACGCGGGTTGCGCCAAGTAGGCCGCGAGGCGGTGGCCGTCGGCAGCGGTCAGTTCGAGGGGTTCATCCATGGTGGTCATGGTGGTGAACTTTCAGCCGCGCGCCAGGCGCCGTTGCACGAACTCCAGGCGGTCCTGGCCCCAGAAAATCTCGCCGTCGATGACGTAGCTCGGCGCGCCAAAGATCCCGGTTTCGATCGCCGACTGGGTAAACGCGTCGTAGCGGGATTGAACGCTCGCCTCCTGCGAATCGTCGAGCCGGCGCGCCGGCAACTTGCACACCGCGAGGAGCGTCGCGAGTTCGTGCGCGTCGGCAATATTCCGCTCTTCCACCCAGACGGCGCGCAGCACTGCCCCGGTCAGCGCAAGCGCAGCGTCAGTACCGTCCAGGCGATCGACGGCGATGATGAGTTTTGCTGCGTCGTCGCCTGGAACCGGGAAGTACTTCGGCGCGAGGTTCAGTGGCCGGTTCAGGTATTCGCTGAAGCGCTTCAACTCGACGAGCCGATACGCCTGGCGTTGCGGGGCGCGTTTGGCCAAGGGCAGACCGCCCGAGATCGGAAAGACCTTGCCGCCGAGGTCAATGGGCAACAGGTTCACTTGAGCGCCCGCGGCGCGGGCGATTTCCGCAAAGCGTTCGTGCCCGAGGTAGACGTAGGGTGACTGCGGGGCGAGGTAATAGTCGATCGTGAGGGGCATGGCGGCTCCGGCGCGGCTGATGACAAAGGGGCTGACGCGCAGTCTAAAACGTTCCGGCCGGCGTGTCGCGCAACAGCGGCGCCAGGTAGCGGCCGGTGTAGCTGGCTGCGTGCTCCGCCACCGCCTGCGGCGTTCCGCAAATCATCACTTCTCCGCCACCCGCCCCGCCTTCGGGACCCATGTCGACAATCCAGTCGGCGGTCTTGATCACGTCCAGGTTGTGTTCGATGACGACGACGGTATTGCCGGCGTCGACGAGCTGATGCAGGACGCGCAGCAACATCGCGATGTCGGCGAAGTGCAGGCCCGTCGTCGGCTCGTCGAGGATGTACAGCGTGCGGCCCGTGTCGCGCTTGGACAGTTCCAGCGCGAGCTTGACGCGTTGCGCTTCGCCGCCGGAGAGCGTCGTCGCGCTTTGCCCGAGATGCACGTAGCCCAGGCCCACGTCGAGAAGCGTTTGCAGCTTGCGCGCGATGTTCGGCACGGCATTGAACAGGGCGTGGGCTTCTTCCACGGTCAGCGCCAGCACATCGGTGATGTTCTTGCCTTTGTAGAGAACGTCGAGCGTTTCGCGGTTGTAGCGCTTGCCTCGACACGTGTCGCACTGAACGTAGACATCGGGCAGGAAGTGCATTTCGACTTTCAGCACGCCGTCGCCTTGGCACGCCTCGCAGCGCCCGCCAGCGACGTTGAAGCTGAAGCGCCCGGCACCGTAGCCACGCTCGCGCGCCGTGTTCATTTCGGCGAACAGCTCGCGGATCGGCGTGAACAGTCCCGTGTACGTGGCCGGGTTGCTGCGCGGCGTGCGGCCGATCGGGCTTTGGTCGACGTTGATGACTTTATCGAAGGCCTCGAGGCCGTCGATGCGGTCGCAAGGCTTGACCTCCATGTGGCTCGCGTAAAGCTTGCGCGCCACGCTCGCGTACAAAGTGTCGTTCACCAAAGTGCTTTTGCCGGAGCCCGAGACGCCCGTCACGCAGGTGAGCAGGCCCACCGGAATGTCGACCGTGACGCCCTTCAGGTTGTTGCCGCGCGCATTGACGACGCGGATGCAGGGCTCGTCGGCGCCGGGTTTGACCGCGCGGCGCACGGGGGGAACCTCGATGCGCAGAGCGCGCGACAAGTATTGCCCCGTCAGCGAGAGGGGGTGCGCGGCGACGTCCTTGGGCGAGCCCTGGGCGATCACGCAGCCGCCGTGAACGCCTGCGCCCAGGCCCATGTCGATCACATGATCGGCTTGCAAAATCGCGTCTTCGTCGTGTTCGACGACGATCACCGTGTTGCCGATGTCGCGCAAGTGGCGCAGCGTGCCGATGAGGCGTTGGTTGTCGCGCTGGTGCAAGCCGATGCTCGGCTCGTCGAGCACGTAGAGCACGCCGGTCAGGCCCGAGCCGATTTGCGACGCCAGGCGAATGCGTTGCGCCTCGCCGCCGGAGAGCGTGTCGGCGCTGCGGTCCAGGCTCAGGTAGTTCAGGCCGACGTCGTTCAGAAACTTCAGGCGCGAGCGAATTTCGCGCAAGATGGGCGCGGCGATGTCGGCTTTGGCGCCTTGCAGTGCGAGGGCGTTGAAATAGTCGAGGCTTTCGCGCAGCGTGAAGTGCTCGACCTGGTAAATCGCTTGCGGCTGGGCTTGTGGCTGAGCTTCATCTACGCCGACAAGAAACACGTTGCGCGCCTCACGGCGCAGCCGCGCGCCGGCGCATTCGGGGCAGGGCCGCGCCGCCTGGTAGCGCGCCAGCTCCTCGCGCACCGCGGCCGAGTCGGTTTCGCGAAAGCGCCGTTCCAGATTCGGCAAGATGCCTTCGAACGGGTGCGAGCGTTTCACGCTGCGCTTGCGGCCGCTCGCGGTTTGCGCCTCGTAGATGAATTCGATGGGCTCAACACCCGAGCCATACAGCAGGACCTGACGCGCACCAGCCGGCAAGGACTCGAAAGCGGTATCGATGTCGAAGCCATAGTGTTTCGCCACGCTTTCGAGCAGCGAAAACGTGTAGCCATTGCGTTTGTCCCAGCCCTTGACGGCGCCGCTGGCCAGGCTCAGTGAAGGAAAGGCCACAACACGCTGCGCGTCGAACACCGTTGTCTGGCCGAGGCCTGCGCAGGTCGGACACGCCCCCACCGGCGAGTTGAACGAAAACAGCCGCGGCTCGAGCTCGGAGAGCGAGTAGTTGCAAAGCCGACACGCGAACTTGCTCGAAAACAAGTGCTCGGGCCGCGCCGTACCGCCATCGATCTCTGCGACGACGGCGCGTCCTTCGGCGATGCGCAGTGCAGCTTCGAAACTTTCTGCGAGGCGCTGCTGCAAACCCGGCTGGACTTTCAGGCGGTCGATGACGACGTCGATGTCGTGCTTTTCCGTCTTCTTCAACTTGGGCAGGTCACCCGCCTCGAACAGGCGGCCGTCAATCCGAAAGCGAATGAAACCCTGCGCTTGCATTTGCGCAAACAGTTCGGCGAACTCGCCTTTGCGATCGCGCGCCACGGGTGCCAGCACCATCAGGCGCGTGCCTTCGGGCAGGGCGAGCACGGCGTCGACCATCTGGCTCACGCTTTGCGCTTGCAGCGCCAGGTGATGGTCCGGGCAGTAGGGTGTGGCGGCGCGCGCAAACAGCAGGCGCAGGTAGTCGTGGATTTCGGTGACGGTGCCCACCGTCGAGCGCGGGTTGTGCGACGTCGCCTTTTGCTCGATCGCGATCGCCGGGCTCAGGCCGTCGATGGTGTCGACGTCGGGCTTGTCCATCAATTGCAGGAACTGGCGGGCGTAGGCGCTCAGGCTTTCGACGTAGCGGCGCTGCCCTTCGGCGTAAAGCGTATCGAACGCGAGTGAACTCTTGCCCGAGCCCGACAAGCCCGTGATGACGACGAGCTTGTTGCGCGGAATGTCGAGGTGAATGTTCTTCAGGTTGTGCGTGCGCGCGCCGCGGACCCGAATGAACGATCCGTCGCCGGCCGCAGAAGACGCGGGCGCTGCTTCAGCCATTCAGAGCTTTTCCGTCTCGCCGGCGCGCGGTTGCCACTTCATCAGGTGCCGCTCGACCCGGCTCACGCTCGCATCGAGCAGCAGCGCGAATGCCGTCAACACGAGAATTCCCGCCATCACGGTATTGATGTCGAACGCGCCTTCGGCCTGCAAGATCAAGTAGCCCACGCCACGCGACGAGCCGAGGTATTCGCCGACGACGGCGCCGACAAACGCGAGCCCGACACTCGTGTGCAACGAACTGAACACCCACGCGGTGGCGCTGGGCAGGTAGACGTGGCGCAACAGTTGGCGCGGCGAGGCGCCCAGCATTCTCGCGTTCGCCAGCACCACGGGGCTGACCTCTTTCACGCCCTGGTAGACGTTGAAGAACACGATGAAGAAGACGAGCGTGATTCCCAGCGCGACTTTGCTCGCCAACCCCAGGCCGAACCACACGGAAAAGATCGGCGCGAGGATGACGCGCGGCATGCTGTTCAGCGCCTTAATGTAAGGGTCGGCGATTGCCGCGGCGAGCGGGCTCAGCGCGAGCCACAAGCCGATCGCGAGGCCCAGCGCCGTGCCGAGCGCAAACGCGAGCGCAGTCTCGACGAGCGTGACCCACAAATGCGGGTAAATGTCGGCGTTGATGACGAACCAGGTCCAGATGCGGCCGCCGATCTTCAGCGGCTCGCCGAAGAAAAACGCGGCCTGGCGGTCGTTCTCGAACAGCAGCGGCGCGATCAGCCCCGGCGTCGTCAGCGCATGCCACACGCCGAACACGGCGGCGAGTACGGCGATTTGCCAGACCCGAAGATTGCCCGTCCTGGGCCGCACGGCGTTCCAGAATCCCATGGTGCGGCCGGAGAGTTCAGGCGGCCAGCTGCTGCTGGTAACCCTTGAGCACCTCGTCGCGCAGCACGGCCCAGATGGCGCGGTGCAGTTCGATGAAACGCGGTGCGGTGCGCACTTCGGCGACGTCGCGCGGCCGCGGCAAGTCGACGACGAACTCGCCGATCGGAAACGACGCCGGTCCGGCGCTGAGCACGATCACCCGGTCGCTCAGCGCGATGGCTTCGTCAAGGTCGTGCGTGATGAACAGCACCGCCTTGCGCTTGCGCGACCACAGCTCGAGCAGTTCGTTCTCCATCAACTGGCGCGTCTGGATGTCGAGGGCGGAAAACGGTTCGTCCATCAGGATCAGGTCCGGGTCCAGCGCCAGCGTCTGCGCAAGTGAGGTGCGCTTGCGCATCCCGCCCGAGAGTTGGTGCGGGTAGCGGTCGCCGAAGCCCCCGAGGCCGACGCGCTTGAGCCACGCCTGCGCCTGCTCGCGCGCGTCAGCAGCGCCGCGAAACTCCAGGCCGGCCATCACGTTTTGCAGCGCCGTGCGCCACGGCATCAGGCTTTCCGTCTGGAACATGTAGCCGGCGCGACGGTTGATTCCCGCGAGCTGTGTGCCGAATACGTCGATGCGTCCGCTGCTCGGCTCGAGCAGTCCGGCCGCGACGTTGAGCAAGGTGCTCTTGCCGCACCCGGTGGGGCCGACGACGCTGACGAATTCGCCCGCGGCGACGCGGAGCGACACGTCGCGCACCGCAGTGAAGCTCGGGCTCGTCGCCGAGCGCGCGGCAAATGTGCACGTGACGCCGGTCAGCTGCAACGCCAGGGACGCCGGCTCGGCGATGTTCATGGCGGGCGCAGATGCGTCGCGAGCGATCAACCCTTGGGGTACTTCGCGTTGGCGCGCTTCACGAAATCGTTCGTGAACGCTGCGGCGAAATCGAACTTGACGTCGGCGAGCGTCGGATCGGCGCTTTGCAGCGCGCGCACTGCCGTCGCCGCACCCGCTTCCGGAATCGAACCGTCGACCGACAGCGCTCCCTTGCTCGCGAGGAACGCGTCGATGTAGACGGCGCGGTCGCCGAGCAAGTAGCTCTCGGGCACGGCCTTGATGATGTCGCCGGCGCCGGCGGCCTGGATCCACTTGTTCGCGCGCACGATGGCGTTGGCCAGCGCCTGCGTCGTCGCCGGGTTTTTCGTGATGAAGCTTTGCGGCGCGTAGAGGCAGCCCGCCGGCATCGGCCCGCCGAACACTTTGTCCGATTCGGCGACGATGCGCGTGTCGGAGATGATCTTCAGGTCGCCGGAGCGCTGCAACAGCGTGATCACTGGATCCAGATTGCTGATCGCGTCGATCTGCCCGGAGCGCATCGCCGCCACGGCGCCGTTGCCCGCACCCACGCCGATGATGCTCACGTCGGTGCCTTTCAGCCCCGCCTTGGCGATCACGAAATTCGCCATCACGTTGGTGCTCGAGCCGGGCGCCGTGACGCCGATCTTCTTGCCTTTCAAGTCGGCGAGGCCCTTGTACGCCGGCATGGTTTTCGGGTTGATGCCGAAGACGATTTGCGGCGCGCGCCCCTGCAATACGAAGGCACGCAGCGCCTGGCCCTTGGCCTGCATGTTCAGGGTGTGCTCGAACGCGCCGGAGACGACGTCGGCGCTGCCGCCCACGACCGCTTGCAGGGCGCGCGAGCCGCCGGCAAAGTCGGCGATCGTCACGTCCAGGCCTTCGCTCTTGAAGTAACCCAGGCTTTCCGCCACGGTGAGCGGCAGGTAATAGAGCAGGTTCTTCCCGCCCACGGCGATCGTCAGCGCGGGCTTTTCCAGCGGCTGCGCTCGCAGGCTCAGGGGCGCGGCGAAAGACGCTGCGGAAATTACAAACGTGCGGCGTTGCATGGTCGGCCCCGGGAGTCAGCAGGAGCCGACTGTAGCAAGTGCAGCTGGCCGCTTGCCCTATGGTCTGCCCGGTGTCGCGGGCCGCTGCGCGCCGCAGGCGCCCCGGCCGGTCAGCCTGCGTCTGCGACGAACGCGAGCAGGGGCTGCGAGAAGCTCGATCCGACGGCCGGGTCTTTGCCTCCGTCGATGTCGATGGTCACGTTGCCATCGGCGACAGCGAGCTTGACCACGTGATGCGCCAGGGTGATCACCCACTTGCCCTGAATCGGCAGGCCATTCGCGTCAAAAGTGGTGCCGGGCTGGGTGGTGACGTTGTAGTCCACGCTGTGGCCCGCCACCTCACCCGCAAGCGCGAGCGCGCCGCCGTAGCTCACCGACTGCGGTGCGCCGGTGGAGAAGCTGGCGTGGCGCGTCAAATCGACATGGCTCAGCGTGAAACTGCCGCTGCCGCCCTGCACACCCGTCGTGATGTCGAGGCTGGATGCCGTGACCTGCGTCGTCGCCTGGCTGCCCCGACCGCCCGTCACGACCGTGCGCTGCAGCTCGGCGCTGCCGATCAAGGACACGACGCCACGCGGCAAGCCGGCTTTCAGGGTTGTCGTCGAGAGCGCGACCGTGGTTGCGCTGTGGGCTGCATTGAGAACCTTCAGCGTGACCGCACCGTCGAGCGTTGCGCCGCCACCTGAGGCGCGGCATTCGATGAAAGCGATCTGGTAGACCTCGTCGGCGTCGAAGCGTCCGTTGCTTTCCTCCTGCGCAGTCGCGCCGGCGATCGTCAGCGTCGCAGTGCCGCCACTGGGGCAGCCGAGGTTTGACGCGAGGCCTCGCGGGCGGCCGGCGGGCAGTTTGCTTGCCGTGCCCGGCACAAGTTGTGTCGCGACCCACAGCGCCGCGTCCAGAGCAGTGCTCGCGTCGGCGCCCACCATGCTCGCCGTGGCGGCGTACTGCGTGGCGGACTCGATGCTCAGCGGCACACGAACCTCAGTCTCATTGGCACAAGCCACGACCAGGATGGCGCTGAATGCACTGATGGACAGCGTCGGAATGGGCTTGAATCGAAAGGACATGGAAACTCTCCAGATTGAGGCGGACTGTGCCCGGCGCCGCTGCGCCGTGCGTGTCGCGCCGACTAAGGTCTGTGACCAGGCATTTCTCCGGCGCGACGCACGAGGGTCGCGCGTGACTTGCTGCACGGCGGCTTCACCGCGGCGCCGCGAGCTCGCCCCCGTAAAATCCGGCGCGATGAACCTTTCTCGCTGGGCCGCGGCCCTGCTCGCCTCACTGTGCACAGCAGCGGCCTGGGGCCAGGCCGGCGCGGATGCCGCGAGCGCGGTGCCCGCGCCAGCGGCCTCCGTATCGCTGTCGGCGCGCAAAGTCTACGAACAGGCACGCTCGCAACTCGTGCAGATCCGCACGGTGCTGAAGGGCCGCGCCAGCCAAACATCGGTGGGTTCGGGCTTCTTCGTCTCCACCGATGGCCTGATCGTTTCCAATTTTCACGTCGTCAGCGAAGCCGCGCTGAAACCCGACCGGCACGACCTGGTGTACGTCACCGCCGACGGGCGCGAGGCGCCGGTGCGCATCCTGCAAATCGACGTGCTGCACGATCTGGCGCTGCTCAAGGCAAGCGACGCGCCGGCGCGCTCCTTCGACGCGCTGACGTTTCGCGATGAAGCGCGCGCCTTGGCGCAAGGCGAGCGCATCTATTCGCTGGGAAATCCACTCGACGTGGGATTTGCCGTGACCGAGGGCAATTACAACGGCATGGTCAAGCGCAGTTTCTATCCGCAAATCTTCTTCGGCGGCGCGCTGAGCGGCGGCATGAGCGGCGGGCCGGCGCTGGACCAGGAAGGCCATGTGATCGGCGTCAACGTGGCGCGCCGTGTCGACGGCGAGCAGGTCAGCTTTCTCGTCCCCGCCACCTTTGCCGCCGCCCTGCTGCAACGCGGGCGCAGTGCCCGGCCGCTGGACACGCCGGCGCATGCCGCGGTGCGCGAGCAGCTGACGCAGCACCAGGAGCTGCTCACCGAGCGCTTCATCTCGCAGGGCTTCAAGCCGGCAACGCACGTGCGCTACCGCGTTCCGGTGCCTGCCGACGGCTTCATGCGCTGCTGGGGCAGCAGCGAGCCTTCGCGCACCGGCGGCATGGACCTGGAGCGCTCCGACTGCGTGATGGACACGCGCATCTTCGTCGGCGAATTCAATACCGGGGCACTCAGCGTGCGCCACGAGAGCTACGACGGGAAAAACCTCGGCACACTGCGCTTCGCTTCGCGCCACTCGTCGAGCTTTCGCAACGAGGCGTTTGGCCGCCTGAGCGCGCAGCATCAGACCAAGCCGGCGTGCCACGAAGACTATGTCGATCGCGCGGGCCTCGTGCTGCGCGCCGTGACCTGCGTGCGTGCCTATCGCAAGCTCGCCGGTCTGTACGACGTGGCCGTGCTCGTTGCGACGCTCGACCAGGCCGACGCCGGCGTGCAAGGGCGCTTCGACGCGCAAGGCGTGAGCTTTGCCAACGCCTTGAAACTCTCGCGCCACTACCTCGAGTCCTACGCATGGGTACCGTAGCGCTGCTCGAAACCCTGGACCGCGACGGACAGGCGCGCGCCTGCGTCGTCGTGCGGCGCTGGCCGCTGCGTGTGGGGCGTGCGCTGGACAACCACATGGTGTTGTCCGACCCGTACGTCGCGCCGCATCACTTTCACGTGCAAGCCAGCGACGAAGGCCTGCACCTCGTCGTCGACGCCACCGGCAACGGCGTGCAAATCGGCCGACGCCGCTTGCACACCGGCGAGGAGCACCGCTGGGCGGCCGACGCCGAACCGCTGGAGATGACCGTCGGCCGCACCCGGCTGCGCCTGCGCAATGCGGCCGAAGTGTTGCCCGCCGAACTGCCGCTGGCGGGGTTGGCGACACGCAGCCGGCGCTGGGTGCCGAGCCTGGTGGCGGCGTGTGTGTTGCTCGCCCTGTTGATGTTCAACACTTACCTCGACACCGACCCGGATGCCCTGGGCCGCGCAAGCTCCGCGCTGCTGCTCTCGGCGGTCTCGATCGCTGCCGTGTGGTGCGGCCTGTGGTCGCTGCTGTCCAAGACCTTCACGCGCCAGGCGCGCTTCGGCTGGCACCTCCGGGTGTTTCTGTTTGCCGGCGTCGCCTTGCTCGTCGTCGAACATCTGCCAAGCGTGCTGGCGTTTGCACTGTCTTGGTCGTGGCTCAGCAGTTTCAGTTTCATCGCCACCTACAGCGTCGCCGCAGCGACGCTCTACTACCATCTGCTCGCGGTGGAGCTGTCGCGGCCGCGCCTGATGCGTTGGGCAGCGTGCGTCGGCGCCGCCGTGGCGGTGGCTTTGACCTTGTGGTTCAACGTCCAGCGCAACGAACGCTGGGGCGAAGAGTTGTACATGAGCCATTTGTTTGCCCCGGGGTTGCGCTTGGCGCGCCCGGTGAACGTCGATCGTTTCGTCGAAGGCGTTGCGGCCCTGCAGCCAGGCCTGGACAGCAAGGCGACTTTGGCGACGCGTGGCGATGTTCCGGAAGGCAAAGACAGCGATGACGACTGACTCCCGGGCCGGGCCACGCAGCCTGCTCGTGACCGGCGCGAGCCGCGGCATCGGCGCCGCCGCCGCGCTGCTCTGCGCGAGAGGCGGCTGGGCCGTCGCAGTGAACTATGCGCGCGACGGCGCCGCTGCGCAGCGGGTCGTGAAGGCGATTCGCGCCGGCGGTGGCACGGCGCTCGCGCTGCAGGCCGATGTCGCCGACAGCGCCCAGGTGGACACCCTGTTCGAACGCATCGACGCAGAACTGCCGCCCTTGGGCGCGCTCGTGAACAACGCCGGCGTGATCGACGTGGCGAGCCGCGTCGACGCCATGAGCGCGGCACGCCTGCAACGCATGTTCGCGATCAACGTGTTCGGCAGCTTCTACTGTGCGCGCGAGGCGGTGCGGCGCCTGTCCACGGCGAATGGCGGCCGCGGCGGAGGAATCGTCAACCTGTCTTCCGCGGCGGCCCGCCTCGGCGCGCCCGGCCAGTATGTCGACTACGCGGCCGCCAAAGGCGCGATCGACAGTTTCACGATCGGCCTGGCCAAGGAGGTCGCTGCCGAAGGCATTCGCGTGAACGCGGTGCGGCCCGGAATCATAGCCACCGAGATTCACGCGTCGGGCGGCCAACCCGATCGCGCCCGGCAAGCCGCGCCGCAAGTGCCGTTGCAACGCCCCGGCAGCGCCGACGAGGTGGCGCAGGCGATTGCCTGGTTGTTGTCCGACGCGGCGAGCTACACGACTGGGACGATCCTCGATGTGACGGGGGGTCGGTAGCCGAGGCGCGGCATTGGTAGCGGAGTTAGGTGAGTTATCTTCATCCGATAACTTATCTAATTTCAATATAAACTAACGCCATGAATCCCGTTGCCAACCCTTTTGCGCCGGGCGCCGGGACTGCGCCGCCCGAACTCGCCGGTCGCGATCCTCTGCGCGAAACCGTGCGCATCGCCATCGAACGCGTGCGCCGCGGTTTGCCTGCCAAAGGTGTGCTGATGGTCGGGCTGCGTGGCGTCGGCAAGACCGTACTGCTCGACCGAATGCGCGACGACGCCGAAGCCTCTGGGGTCCACACCCTGCGCATCGAAGCGCCGGAAAGCCGCTCGCTGCCTGCGCTGCTCGCGCCGCAACTGCGCCAGGCCTTGCTGCGCCTGAGCCGCAACGAACAAGCGAAAGAACTCTCGCACCGCGCGCTGCGTGCGCTGGCCGGCTTCGTGAAAGGCCTGAAGTTCAAGTTTGGCGACATCGAAGTCGGCCTGGACTACGAGCCCGAACCCGGCCTGGCCGACAACGGCGATTTGGAACACGATCTGCAGGCCTTGCTCGAGACGGTAGGCGCGGCAGCGCAGAAAGCGGGAACCGCACTGCTCATGTTCATCGACGAACTGCAGTACGTGAAAGAGCCCGAACTCGCCGCCCTGATTACCGCCCTGCACCGCTGCGCGCAACGCAAATTGCCCATTGCCTTGATCGGCGCGGGCTTGCCGCAACTGCGCGGGCGCATGGGCAACGCCAAGTCTTACGCCGAGCGCTTGTTCGACTTCCCCAGCATCGACGCGTTGCCCGAAGACGCGGCGCGCGACGCCATCGTCAAACCGGCGCTCGCGCAAGGCGTGATGTTCGATCCAGACGCCGTCGGGCGCATCGTCGAAGAAACCCACGGCTACCCCTACTTTCTCCAGGAGTGGGGCAAACACGCCTGGGACGCCGCCGCGGCATCGCCGATCCGCGCCGACGACGTCGCGCACGCCTCACGCGCCGCAATCGCTGCGCTGGACGAAAGCTTCTTCCGGGTGCGCTTCGACCGCCTCACACCGTCGGAGAAAAACTATCTGCGCGCGATGGCCGATCTCGGCCCCGGCCCGCACCGCTCCGGCGACATCGCCGAGCGGCTGCAGCGCAAGGTCACCTCACTCGGCCCGACGCGCAATCAACTCATCTCCAAAGGCATGATCTGGAGCCCGAACCACGGCGACACGGCGTTCACGGTGCCACTGTTCGACGAGTTCATGCGGCGCATCATGCCGGGCGCTGAGTGGCAACCGTGAGCGCAACGCAGAGGAGACTTGGATGGCAACGCGCAACTCGATTCAGGAACTGATGCAACCCCTGTTGCCCGGCTTGATGGGCGTCGAGCTGACTGTTGCCGAAGCCGACAGGGTGGTCGCGACGATGCTCGTGCGGCCCGATCTGTGCACCACCGGAGACACGCTGCATGGCGGTGCGTTCATGGCGTTTGCCGACACGCTCGGCGCCGTCGGCACGTTCATGAACTTGGCTCCAGGCCGGCGCACCACGACCCTGAACTCGAGCACGCAGTTCATCGCCGGCGCCAAAATCGGCAGCACCGTCACCGGCGAAGCGACGCCGCTGCACCGCGGCAAGACGACATCGGTGTGGCAGACCCGGATTACCTCGGAAGAGGGCCGCTTGTGCGCGGTCGTGACCCAGACTCAGCTCGTGCTCGGCCCCTGAGCCGGAGCACCGCACTCAGGCCGATTTGACGATCAGTTCGAAGTGCTCCACCACCGGGGGCACGGCGAAGAACGGGCCGACGATCGCGCGCCACTGCGCGAACAGCGGGCCCTGGCGAAAGTCCACGGTGTGGTTCTCCAGCGTGTCCCAATAAATCATCAGGATGTAGCGGTCCGGCGACTCGACGCCGCGATTCACCTTGTAGCCGCGAAATCCCTTGGCCTTCGAGGCGACGGTTTCTACGCCAAGCTGAATCGCGGCGTTGAATTCCTCGCCCTTGCCGGGCGGGATGCGGATGTCGGCGATTTCGAGAATCATGGGTTGTGGTGCAGAACTGCGGGGGAATCAGTTTAGTGGGCGGGCCGCAGCGAGGCGCGATCCGAGCGCCTCGCGCACGAAGTCGAGCCGGTCCTGACCGAAGAACAACTGTTCGCCGACGATGAAACTCGGCGCACCGAAGACGCCGCGCGCCACCGCCTCTTCGGTGGCTGCAATCAGCCGCGCCTTCACGTCGGCATGGGCCGCCAGCGCCAACGTCGCGTCGGCGTCGAACCCGCTCCGCACAAGTGCCGCGCAGAGTTGCGCCGGATCGGCCAGATCGCAGGCGTCGCGCCACATCGCGCTGAACATCGACTCGGTGTAGCGCGCAAAGTCCGCGGGCCGCGTCATTTGAAGCGCGGTGGCGATTCGCATCAAGGTGAGCGTATTCACCGGGAAGTGCGGGTTGTGCACGAACGGCACGCCATAGCGCTGCGCCCACCGCGTCAGGTCGCCGAACATCCAGCGCCCCTTGGCGGGCACGCTCGCCGGGCTCGAATTGCCCGTGGCCTTGAACACGCCGCCGAGCAACATCGGCCGCCAGACGATTTGCGCGTCGCGCTGCGCAGCGATTGTCGGCAACTGCGTATAAGCCAGATAGCTGGCGGGGCTGCCGAAATCGAAGAAGAACTCGACGCTGCGTGTCATGGGGTGTTCCTCAAAATTTCTCCAGCCACGGCCGCAAGTCGAGCTCGTGGGTCCACGCGCTGCGGTGCTGAAGGTGCAGTTGCCAGTAGCTTTCCGCGATCGCCTCGGGGTTCAGGATGCCGTCTTGCGCCTTGAGCGCATAGCGCTGCGGGAAGTTTTCGGCGATGAACTGCGTGTCGATGGCGCCGTCGATGATCACATGCGCGACGTGAATGCCTTGTGGGCCCAGTTCGCGCGCCATGCTTTGCGCAAGCGAGCGCAACGCGTGTTTTGCGCCGGCAAACGCCGCAAAGCCCGCCGCACCGCGCAAACTTGCCGTGGCACCAGTGAACACGATCGTGCCGCGGCCGCGCGGCAGCATCACCCGCGCCGCCTCCCGGCCCACCAGAAAGCCGGCGAGCGCGCCCATCTCCCACACCTTGCGATAGACGCGCTCGGTCGTCTCGACGATGCCGAAGCGAACATTGCCGCCGATATTGAAAACGACGACGTCCAGCGGTGCGATTTCGCGCTCGATTCGCTCCACCAGCGCGACCACTTCGCCCTCGACCCGGGCGTCCGAAGCGAAGCCATGCGCCGTGCCGCCCTGCGTGCGAATCTGCTCGACGAGCGCCTGCACCTTGTCGGCACTTCGGCGTGTGGCGCACACGGCAAAGCCTTCGCGCGCGAAGCGCCGGGCGACGGCGCCGCCGGTCGCGTCGCCCGCGCCGACGATCAGGGCTGCCTTGCCGGCGCCTGCCTGGGGCGCTGCGCTCACGCGTCGCCTTTTGTTGGGGCAGGCTTGAGAAGCGCTTCGCACACGGCGCGCTGCGCGTCGGCCGCGGGCAATGCCGCGCAAACATCGTCGACGCGGGTCTGCAAGCGTTTCAGCACTGCAGCGTGCGTGCCGCCCTGGTTCCAGGTCTGGAGCCAGCTGCCAATCCGCTGCAAGGAGCGCGCGCTGCGCTCGAAGAATGCGTCGGGCTGCGCCGCAGCTTCGTCGAACAGGCGCAGCGCGGCCTTTTCGATGCGCGCTTCGTCGTGCGGCGCGAGTTCGACGAGCGCGCCGATGTAACTCGCGCCCCACTGCAGGCGCGTCGCCGCGCCGACGCTCGCTTCAAACGCTTGCTCGGACCAGCGCAACGCGGCCGCCTTGTCGCCGCGCTTCTTCGCGTTGCTCGCGAGTTCCGACATCAGGTAATAGGGCGAATGGCTCTTGCTCAGGTTGGCGCTCAACAAGGCATCGGATTCGTCGAGCAAGCCGGCCTGCTGCAAGACATAAGCGGCGAACGGAATCACCGCCTGGCGCTCGTAACCATCGACGATCTCGCGATCGGCGCGCACGATGTGTTCGCGCAAGTGATCGAGCAGGAGCGCGGGCAAGGCCAGCGGCTTGTCCTTGGGCTGGTCGATTCGCGCCAGCTCGACTCGGGCGTAGAGCGCCGTCAAGCGGTCCGCTCGCGACAACGCGGCATCGGCTTCGAGCCTGCGCAGCGCAGATTCGAACCCGGCAAGCAGCCGCGGGCGCGCCGCGCCGTCGGGTGCCGCAAGGGCGCGGACGATGTCGGCGGCGTTGTTGCCGAGCACGTCCATGTGGCTGCGCGACTCGTTTGCGTCCGCCAGAACGTGCAAGACGCGCTCGATCTTCACGCTGGCGACCGAGCCTGCCTTTTCCGTTGCGGCGAGTGCCTTGAGCAACAACCGCGTCGAGGCTTGCGCGTGCTCGGCGGGGCAGGCGTCGGCGATTTGCGCGAGCACCGCGGGCAACTGCGCTTTCGCCACGACGTTTTGCTCATCTGTCTCCCAAGAGTAGAACGCGAGCAGCCGCCAATCATTCGCGCTCAGGCCCTTGCCGCCGGCGCGTGCGTCGGCGAGCAACGCCGTCACCGGGCGCTGCGCATTCATCGACAAGGTCAGCACCTGGGTGTACTGCTGCGCATCGACTTCGCCGGGCAAGCGTGTGACTTCGGTGCCTTGCGCATTGAACAGCACCATCGTCGGGTAGCCGCGCACCTTGAAGCGGCTCCCCAGTTTTTGCGCGCCGGGGCTGTCGCCGTCGATGTAGACCGGCGCAAAGGCGCGCGAGCGTTCGATGAAATCGTTGCGGTTGAACAGCGTTGCGCTCAGCTGGTTGCACGGCGGGCACCACTTCGCACCCCAGTAGAGGAACAGCGGCTTGCCGTCTTGCCGCGCCTGGGCAAATGCGGCGTCGACGTCGGCGTCGCTCGCCGCGTGCGTCCAGGCGATTCCGGCTTTGGCGCTCTGCGCGGCGCTGGCAGGTTTTGCAGCGCTGGCGTTGTCCGCCGGCTTGGAACAAGCCGTCAGCAGCGCAAGCAGCACGACGGCGCAAGGAGTTCTGTGCAACATGGTCAATTTCCCGCGAAGACCGGACGACGAGTCAGCGTACACGGTTTTGCGCTGTTTGGTGACTCGGCAATGCGCGGCCTCAGTCCACCGGCGCGGGCGCGTCGCGCACGGCCCCGAGCACCGTGTCGAGCGCCGGGTCGCGCGGCGCACGCGACGTGAACTGCGCGACGGCGACACCGACCAGGGTAATCGCCGCACCGCCGAGTTTGGCCGCAGTGAAAGTCTCGCCGGTCAGGCCCCAGGCGACGACGCCGGCCACCGGGGGCATCAGGTACATCAGCGGCGCGCTGCGTGCCACGCCGCGCACGGCGTTGATCCAACCCCACACCATCCAGCCGAGAAACGCCGAGATCAGCACCGCCCACAGGGTACCAGCCCAGATCGCGACGCTGACCTGCGCCCAATCCACCGCCAGGCCGGCGGGCAGGCTCACCAGCACGACTGGCGCGCTGCCCAGCAGCGTCGCGTACGTCATGACCGTCACGCCGCCGAAGCGCTCGATCAGCGGCTTGGCAGTCACCGTGTAGTAGGAAAAGAACCACGCGGCGACCATCAACGTCAAGTCGCCCAGGCTCGCCTGCCAGCTGCCGCCCAGCAGATTGTCCGACAGGAACAGCAGCACACCCAGGCCCGCCACCGACACGCCGAGCAACTGGCCGCGCCCGAGGTGCTCGATGCCGTGCCAGCGCAGGATCAGCAGGGTGAACACCGGGCCGCACGCCAGGATCAAGGAGCTGGAAAACGCCGTCGACCAATGGATGCCATAACTCACCAGGCCCACGTGCAACAGGTGGCCAGCCAACCCCAACTTGAGCAAGGCAAACAAATCGCGGCGCGTCACCCGCGGCCACGCCAGCCCGTGGCGCGTGCAGAGCAAGGCCACCGCCGCAAGCGGCATGATGAGGTAGCGCGCGAACAAGAAACCGCCCGGCGTGATGGCGTTGAAGACCGCCTTCTGCACGCTGAAGTTGGCACCCCAGATGACAACGAGCACGAGCGCCACCCACAGCGCGCGCCGCATGCGCCTGTGCTGTTCGAGGTTCATCGCGGCAGGGCCGTGGGTCAGGTCGGGGTTTGGCGCAGGCCGGGGCACATCAGGCATCTTCGGAACTCGATCGGACTCGTTGTCGCCCTGCTGCTTCGGTGCAGGCAGTGTCGCCCAAGCGGGGTCGCGTTTCGGAACCCGCCTGCAGGCCCCCCGCCGACCGCAGGAAACCCCGCTTGCGAGAACGCCCCAAGCTCACCAAAATGTTTGCTGAATTCCAATCCTGGAGACTCCGATGCCTGATTCGCACAACCGCGATCGCCGCCGCGTGATTTCTGCGTCCCTGGCCGCCGGAGGTTTGTTCGCCGGGGGCAGCTTGCTCTCGATCGAAGCTGGCGCGGCCGCAAAGCACAAGATCAACATGCAGCTCGGCTGGTTGATCGGCGGCAACCAGCTCGGCGAGATCGCGGCGAAGAAGCTCGGCTACTTTGAGCAGGAAGACATCGATTTCCAGATTCAACCGGGAGGCCCCAGCATCGACGGCGTGGCGATCGTCGCCTCGGGCCGCTTCGAGCTCGGCCAGGTGTCGTCCAGCCCGTCGCTGATGCTCGCCGTGTCGCAAGGCCTGCCGATCAAGTGTTTTGCGGTGGGCATCCAGAAGCACCCGTACTGCTTCTTCTCACTGAAGAAAAACCCGATCCGCAACGCCAAAGACATGGTGGGGAAGAAGATCGGCATCCAGTCCACCGGCATCATCTTGCTGCGCGCGCTGCTTGCAAAGAACAAGATCCCCGAGAAGGAAGTCAACATCATTCCCATCGGCGCCGACATGACGCCGCTGATGACGGGCCAGGTCGACGCGGTCACCGGTTGGACGACCAACACCTCGGCGCTGAAAGTGCTCGGCCCCGAGCGCGTCGACATGGCGCTGTGGGACACCGGCGTCAAGCTCTACGCGCTGCCCTACTACGCGACGACACAGACCCTGCAGACCAAGGCCGATGTACTCGCCGGGTTCATTCGCGCGTCGGCGAAAGGCTGGCAGTGGGCCGACAAAAACCGCGACCAGGCGGTGGACATCCTCGTCAAGGAGTTCCCGAACCTGGTGCGCGAGGACGAGCGGATCGCCGCCGACGTGATGCTCAGCTTCAGCTTCGGGGACAGTGTGCGCACACTCGGCTGGGGCGGAATGGACCCGGCGAATTGGCAGGAACAGATTGCGCTGTACAGCGAACTCGGTCAGTTCACTGCGCGCACGCCGAAAGTCGAAGACGTGATCACGCTGGACATCCTGAAGGCCACCCAGGCTGCGCGCCTGAAGGCCTGAGCCGTGACCGCGGGGCTGGCGCTTGCGCCCGCGGCGCAAAGCCTGAGGGCGGCCACAGGGGAAGGTGTGCCCGTGGCGGGTGGCTCGGCGGTCACTTGCCGCAACGTGCAGGTGCGTTTTTTCACCGAGCATCGCGTTGTCACCGCGTTGCAAGGCCTCAGTCTCGACGTGCCGCGCGGCGAATTCCTGACGCTGCTGGGGCCCTCGGGATGCGGCAAGTCGACGTTGCTGCGCGTTGTCGCCGACCTGATTCAACCGAGCAGCGGTGAAGTCCGCGTCTTCGGCGCGCCGCCGCAAGTGGCGCGCCTGAACCGCGACATCGGCTTCGTATTTCAGGACCCGGCGCTGCTGCCTTGGCGCAACGCGCTGCAAAACGTCGAGCTGCCGTTGCAAGTGGCGATAAGCCGTGTGCGACGCGCCAAGGCGACGCCGCGCGAACTGCTCGACCTGGTGGGCCTGAAGGGCAGCGAGCGTGCCTATCCGCACGAACTGTCGGGCGGAATGCGCCAGCGCGTCTCGATCGCTCGCGCGCTGGCGAGCGACCCGAAAATCCTGTTGATGGACGAGCCCTTCGGTGCGCTCGACGAGATCACGCGCGAACGCCTGAACGAAGAGCTGCGCCGCGTCTGGCGCGAGTTGGGCCTGACGGTGCTGTTCGTCACGCACAGCATTCACGAAGCGGCTTACCTTGGCCAACGGGTCTTGATGATGGCGGCGAATCCCGGGCGCGTGCACGCCGTCGTGCCGGTCGAGTTGCCCGCAGAGCGCACGCCTGCGCTGCGCGAGAGCCGCGAATTCATCGCCTTGACGGGCGAACTCCGCAGGCTGTTGGAGGCCTGCTGATGAGGCTGTCGAAATGAGCGTCCCCCTGGCCGATCTTCGTCCCGTGCCCACCCCGGTGGACGCGGAGCAACTCCGCTTTGACGCTGCGCAGCGCCGGGCACGGTGGCGGCGCCGCGTCATGCCGGTGATCGGCATCGCCGGGCTGATTGGGTTGTGGTGGGCCATCGTCGTGGGTTTCGACGTCAAACCTTTTATTGCGCCTTCGCCCTGGGCCGTCGCGCAAACGCTTTACGCAAAGCGCGCCGTCCTGCTCGCGAATCTGTTGCCCACCGCCGGTGAAGCGCTCGGCGGCTTCCTGATCGGCAATCTGCTGGCGATTGCCGTGGCGACGCTGTTCGTGCACAGCCGGCGCTTGCAGGAAATCTTCTTCCCCGTCGTCGTGATGTTCAATTCGATTCCGGTCGTCGCGAAGGCACCGATCCTGGTGCTGATGATGGGCAACGGCGTCGAGCCGAAAATTGCGATTGCCGCGCTCGTCTGCTTTTTCCCGACCCTCGTGAACAGCGTGCGCGGCCTCGAAGCGGTGAACCCGCAGGCGATGGAATTGATGCGCGTGCTCTCGGCGAGCCGCAGCGAAATCTTCTTCAAGCTGCGCGTCTTCAGCGCCTTGCCCTACCTCTTTTCGGCGCTGCGCATCGCGGCGTCGATGGCGGTGATCGGCGCCGTCGTCGGCGAGTGGATAGGCGCGACGCAAGGCATCGGTGCGATGATCATCCAGGCCACCTACAACTTCGACGCGGCACTGCTTTACGCAGCGATCATCATGAGTGCCTGTCTGTCGGGGTGTTTTTTCATGGCCGTCGTCGCGCTCGAAAAGGCCATCATCCGCTGGCAGCCCGAGCCGGTTTGACGCCATACCAAGGAGCGATGCATGTTGGACTTGCGTGATTGGATGCGTGAGCCCGCGCGCGACGTGAAAGTCGCCGGCCGCGCCGACGTCCTGATCGTGGGCGGCGGCCCCGCAGGAATGGCGGCAGCGTTCGCCGCGGCGCGCAACGGCGCGTCAACCCTGCTGGTGGAGCGCTACAACCACCTCGGCGGCCTCGCCTCAGGCGGCATGGTGCTGGTTCTCGACGACATGTGGGACGCTCACTTGAACGAGATCAGCGTGCGCGGCGTGTGCCAGGACATGATCGAGCGCCTCGCGGCACTCGGCCTCGCGCAGTACCCACGCGAAGACGAGTGGGGCGCTGCACCGGCAAGCGTGAGCCGCTGGACGCGCTGGGGCACGTTCGACTTCCACAGCCACGCCAAGCCGCACCCGATTTGCTTCGCCGTCGCCTTCGACCCCGACGGCTGGAAGCGCGTCGCGCTGGAGCGAATCGCGCAGCACAAGATCGATCTGCGCCTGCATTCCTGGTTCTCGCAAGCGCTGGTGGAAGGCAACAAGATCAAGGGCGTCGTCTGCGACACGAAAGACGGCCGCCAGGCCTTGCTCGGCGACGTGGTCATCGACGCGACAGGCGACCTGGATGTGGCGGCGTCGGCCGGCGCGCCGTTCAGCGCCGGCGCGTACATGCTGACGACGGTATTTCGCCTCGGGTCGGTGGACACCGACGCTGCCGAACGCTTCGAACGCGACGAGCCCGAAGCCTTTGCCTTGCTCGACAAGGAAATCAAGCGCCTGATCGGCGGCTCGTGGGCGCATTGGTGGTTGAAGACGCCGCTGCCCGGCGTCGTCTGGTGCAATTGCCCGCACATGACGGGGCTGGACGGGCTCAAGGTCGAAGACCTGACGCAGGCGGAAATTCAGGGCAGGCGCCACATTCACCAGACCGTCGATTTCATCCGTGCCAAGCTGCCCGGGTTCGAGCGCTGCGTGATCATCGACGTGGCGCCGCAGACGGGCGTGCGCCAGACGCGACTGCTCGAGGGCGAATACATCGTGACGAAGGATGACTTGATGCAGCGGGTTCGTTTCCCCGACGCGGTGGCGCGCGGCCGCGACTACACGACGCCCTACCGCTCGCTGCTGCCACTCGGTGTGGACAACCTGCTCGTTGCCGGGCGCCACTACTCGGCCACATCGTCGGCGCAGAAGATGTCGCGCGAAATTCCGCCGTGCATGGCGATGGGCGAAGCTGCCGGAGTTGCCGCAGCGATGGCGTTGAACGCGAACGTGACGGTGCGCCAGGTCGACGTGAAGGCCTTGCAGGCGCACCTGCGTGCCCAGGGCGCCGACCCCGGCGACCAGAGCGGCGCCAACCCCGACGTTCCCGCGATGGCAGCGCGCCGTCTGCAAGCGGAGGCGGCATGAAACCCGCCGTCGCCGGAACTGCCGACTTGCCGCTGTCGGGCATTCGGATCATCGACTTCACCCAGGTCATGATGGGACCGGTGTGCACGCAGATGCTTGGCGACTACGGTGCCGACGTGATCAAGATCGAGCGCGCAGGGGCGGGCGACCTGAGTCGCTCAACCTTCCCGCCAGTGGGCAGCGTCCCCAATCCGATTTTTTGCAGCCTGAACCGGAACAAGCGCAGCGTCGCGCTGGACCTTCGCGACGCGGCGTCGATGGCCCACGTGAAAGCCCTGATTGCCGGTTCCGACGTCGTAGTGAACAACTTTCGCGCCGGGGTGATGGACCGGATGGGCTTGGGCTTTGACGACTGCGCCAAGCTCAATCCGCGCCTCGTCTATGCGGTGGGCACCGGCTTCGGTGAGACCGGGCCGTATGCCCACAAGGGCGGGCAAGACGTGCTCGCGCAGGCCATGAGCGGCGCGCTGGCGCGCCGCGCCGACCCGTCGCTGCCGCTGTCGGTCTACCCGATCGCGCTGGCGGATTACGCCGCCGGCATGCACATGGTGCAAGGCATCTTGCTCGCGCTTCTGCACCGCGAACGCACGGGGGTCGGTCAAAAAATCAGCGTGTCGCTCTACAACTCGATGCTTGCGATGCAGATGCAGGAAGCCGCGATGATCATGATGCGCGACACCGAAGTGAATTGGGCGGCGATGCCGCTGTCGGGCGTGTTTCACACCGCCGATCAGCCGCTCGTCCTGGTGGGCGCGTTCAAGGCCAATCCGCTGCGCGACATCTGTGCGGCGCTGGAGTTGCCCGATCTCTCGCTCGATGTGCGCTTTGCGACGCAGGAAGCGCAGTTTGCGAACAAGCCCGAGTTGCAGCGCCAGTTTCGCGAACGTTTTCTGACAAACATCCGCGACCATTGGCTGGCGCGACTCGAAGAACAGGACCTGCTGTGCGCGCCGGTGCGCGACATGCGCGAAGTGCTCGTCGACCCGCAGACTTTGCACAACCGCATGATTCTGGACTCGGCAGCGCCTGGCGCGCAGGCCTACCGTTTCGTTTCGAGCCCGATCACGATGTCGAGCGCCCCAGTCGCGCTGCGCCAGGTGCCGCCGGGTTTGGGCGAGCACACCGAAGAGGTGTTGGCTGAGCTGGTTTCGTCGCCGCGGCGCAAATCCCCATGAGCGTCAGCCTCGTCGTTGCCGAGCATGTCGCGACGGTCACACTGGCCCGCCCGGAAGTTCTGAACGCGATCGACCTGCCCACCGAAGCCGAACTGCAGCGCATCTGGAGCGAGCTCGAAGCGCGCAGCGATGTGCGCGTGATCGTTCTCACTGGCGCCGGCGAGCGCGCTTTTTGCGTCGGTGCAGACATGAAGAACAGCCCGTCGACGAGCGGCTTGGAGTATTGGGCGGCTGCGCGGCCGGGGGGTTTCGGCGGGATTGCGCTGCGCGAGACGCTGAACATCCCAGTGATCGCGCGAGTCAACGGCTTTGCCCTGGGCGGCGGCTTCGAGATGGTGCTCGGCTGCGACATCGTCGTCGCCTGCGAGGACGCGAGCTTCGGTCTGCCCGAGCCGCTCGTCGGGCGCCTGCCTCTGGACGGCGGGATGACCTTGTTGCAGCGGCAGATCCCGCATCGCATCGCGCTGGGCATGTTGCTCACCGGTCAGCGCATCACTGCGAAACGCGCCCTCGAGGTCGGGCTGGTCAACGAGGTCGTGCCGCGCGCCGAGCTGGACGCCGCGGTGGCACGCTGGGTGAGCCAGATCCTCGCGTGCGCGCCGCTTTCCGTGCGGGCGATCAAACAAGTCGTGCGCCAGACCGCGGCGATGTCGCCGCAACAGGCGCAGGCCTTGCGCTTGCCCGCCCTCGTCACCGCGTTGCAGTCGGAAGATTCGAAAGAGGGCGTGCGCGCTTTTCAGGAAAAGCGCAAACCGGTCTGGCGGGGCCGCTGAGCGGGCCCACATCGCCTCAGCCGATATCCGGTCTGGCGTCAGGATTGGCGCCGCGGCCCACGCGCAAATTCGTCGAGCAGCCAGCGCACACACGCTGCGACTTCGGGCTGGTTCGCACGCTGCGGATTGACGAGCAGGTACAAGGCGTAGCCCGTGGCCATCTTCAACGCGGGAAACGGCGTGATGAGCTGGCCCGAGGCGACGGCGTCGTCGAGCATCGGCGTGTGCCCCAGCACGACGCCCTGGCCACGCACGGCAGCCTGCACGGCCTGGTCGATGAAGCTGAACGTCATCCTCCCGCCGGCCGGTGGCGCAGTCATGTTCGCCGCTTCGAACCAGCGTTGCCAACTCGCGGCGAACGTCGCGCGCCAGTCGTCGGCGATTTCGATGAGAGGCAGTCGCTGCAGATCCTGGGGCGAGCGCAATGGCGCGGCGTGGCGTTCGAGCAATTGCTGGCTCAAGGCCGGCGTGACGAATTCTTCGCAGAGCAAGTGGGCATCGTCCGACGCGTCGATGCGCGAGGGCAAGTTGCGCCGGATCGCGAGGTCCAGGCCTTCAGCCACCAGGTCGACCATGCGGTCGCTCGCGTCGATGCGGAATTCGATGTGCGGATGCGTTTGCTGGAACGCCGCCAGGCGCGGCACCAGCCACAGGGATGCGAACGACGCATAGGTCGTGAGGCTGATGCGCGGCGCTTGCCCGACGCCGCGAACCGCATCGACGCACGCGTCGATTCCGCCCAGCGCCTGCGTCACCGCCGCGTGCAGGCGCCGGCCGTCGGGGGTCAGCAGGAGGGCTCGGGTCTTGCGCACGAACAGCGCTTTGCCGACCTCGCGTTCCAGCGTCGCGACTTGGCGGCTGATCGCCGATTGGGTCAGCGCCAGTTCGTCAGCGGCGAGCGTGAACGAGAGCCGCCGCGCCGCGGCTTCGAAGCCGCGCAGGCTAGAGAGCTGGATCGGCCGGCGCGGGCGAGCACCGCGTTTGCGTGCTGGGGGAGTTGCCATGGGCGCACCATACATGCGATCTGCGCATGCATCAAGCCCGTTCATTTCGTTTGTCCAGTTCAGTGCAAAAGCCTCCAATGGCGCCATGCCGCAGCGCGGCGCATGGAGCACGCAATGAACAAGCACACGCACATCGACACCGTTCGCACCGTGGACCTCGACCATGAGCAGCTTCTCGTGCTCGATGACTTTGGCGGAACGCGTGCACGAATCCTCTTCGGCGGCGCCTGGCTCACCGAGCAAGGGCGATGGGACGATCGCTTCGCTCGCGCCGGCGACGAGCTGCACTTCACTCAGGACGGGCGCGCCGTGGTCGAGGCCATCGGCCGCACTCGTGTCGAACTGGTGCGACAGGGTGCGGCGCCGCTCGGCGCGCGCCTGGGCCGCTGGATCGCGGCCTGGCTCAGCGGCCGAAGGCTTCTGCTGCGCGGTGTCGCAGGCCTTGTTTCGCTCGCTCTTGCGCTGGGCCTGCCGGACCTGCTGGCGCGAGGCTTTCTGGTGGCCGGATCTCACCCCATCGTCGAAGCGCCCGCACCAGCAAGAGTGCCGCTGACTTGAATCACGCGCAGAGCGCGGCGCGAACGCAACATGTCACGATTGGATTCATTTGTTGAGGCATGTCACAAAGGCTCGGCAATGAGGCCTCGGCGGCCAGCGTGCTCAGGTCCACTGCACGGCGCGGATAGGGCCAATTGCCACGGGTAGACCCTAGGGTCGTGACGCCAAAGCCCTTGCGGCGAAGTCCCGGTCGGCCGTGGCCCAGGCGCTGCGGTGCATCCCTTGTTGCCGCGGTTTTGCCTATGCGGGGGTGGGCTCGCCGCGCCGCAGCGGCGACAGCCCGCCGGCGCGGCGCCGCTCGATGCCCTTGAGTTGGGAGGGCAAGGGTAAAGACCGGCACCGTCAAGAGCGTTCGGCGTGACTTTGTGCCGCGCTCGAGACCCGCAATCAAGGCTCTCCGCCCGTTCCTGGGGGGTTGCCTCCTCCCTCAACGCGGGTCGATGGTGCTTTAATTCTCACAACGGCCCAGGAATCTCAATGCCAGTCATCGCAGTCGTCAATCGAAAAGGGGGGAGCGGCAAGAGCACGCTGGCCACCCATCTTGCTGCGTACTGCGCGAGGAACAATATTTCCGTGATGCTCGGCGACGTTGATCGGCAGCAGTCCACCCAGCCCTGGCTGAAGTTGCGCGAAGCGCAACCGGTCTCGGCGCAGCACCCTTCGATCCTCGGCTGGGCCATCGACCCAAGAAACGTCATGCGCGCCCCGCCGGGGGTCTCGCACGTGATTCTCGACACACCCGGTGGACTGCGCGGCCTGGATCTGGCACGCGTCGTGGGTTACACCGACGTGATCCTGATGCCGGTGTGCAATTCGGTGTTCGACCGCGAATCCGCTGCCGATTGTTATGCCGAACTCATGACCCTGCCGCGCGTCGCGTCGGGCAAATGCAAGGTGGCAGCGATCGGTATGCGCGTCGACTCCCGCACCAAGGCGGCGCAAACGCTGACCGCCTGGGCGCAGCAGCACAGCATCCCCTTCATCGGCATCTTGCGCGACACGCAAGCCTATGTACGCTGCGTCGAGCGCGGCTTGACGCTGTTCGACCTGCCCGCAGACCACTTGCGGACCGACCTCGCTCAGTGGCAACCCATCCTGGCGTGGTTGGATCCGGTGCTGCGCCCGGTGGCGCGCGCCCCCGAAGTCGCCAAACAACGCGACGTGCGGCCGTGCTACGTGGCTCCGCCTTCATCGTTCAACGGGCTCTCGCCCGCGGTGCCGGTCAGACTGTCCAGCGTAAGCGACGCACTCAAGCCCGCACCTGGATTGGCGAGCGCCAAAGGCCGCTCCGAGCCCGCCCTGCGTACCAGCTTGGCGAGTCGCCTCGGGCGTTTGCTCGACCTCTTCCCTTCGAACCGCCCGCTGCAGCGCAGCGCCTGAGCCTCGCGCTCCACGGCTGACCGCGACAGCTCCAGGCTGTCGATCGCGGTATCGAAGCGGTTGCTCACATCGTCACTGCGTCGGGAGCAAAATCAGCGACCCCCGCGTCAGCCGCCAGCGCGCAACGAGCGCTAAAAGCGGCTATTGTTCACGGGCCGTTCTCAACTTGCGGCGCCCACACATCAGCCCACCAAGGAGACCCTCATGAGCCACTTGCCCGGCAAGTTTGTCTGGTTCGAACACCACTCCACCGACAGCCAACGCGCTGCCGACTTCTACAAGGCGCTGTTCGGTTGGAGCACCGAAGTCATGCCGATGGGCGCGCAAAACTATTCGATGATCATGAACAGCGGCAAAGGAATCGGTGGCTACGGCAAAGCCCAAGCCGGCACACCGAACCGCTGGATGGCCTACATGTCGGTCGACAGCGTCGACACCTCGTTCGACGCCGCGCTGCGCGCCGGGGCCAAGGCGCTCATGCGGCCCACCGATTTCGGCCCCGTCGGGCGCGGCGCCACGCTGGCTGACCCCACAGGCGCGGTGTTCTCGCTTTGGAAGAGCGCCGAAGGTGACGCGCCCGACGCAGCGAAAACACCCGTCGGTGAATGGGTCTGGAACGAGTTGTGGACGCACGATACGGCGAAGGCCCAGGCGTTTTACGAAGGCGTATTCGGCTTCACCCACGACACCATGGACATGGGGCCGGGCGGCACCTACATCATGTTGTTGAAAAATGGCGTGCACCGCGGCGGCATGGCGCGCGCCGTGAATCCGAAGGCTGCGCCGCTGTGGTTGCCCTATGTGGAGGTGAGCGACTGCGACGCGACTGCAGCGCGAGCGAGCCGGAACGGTGGGCAACTGCTTTCACCACCCGCCGACATTCCTGGCGTCGGGCGCTTTGCCATCGTCGCTGATCCTCTGGGGGTGGCGGTGGCGATGCTGCAGAGCGCCGACCGCGCGGCGTAGCGTCGGCGCAGCGCGCGTCTCGGCGGCTGACCTGATGTGCACGAATTACCGCCCGACGTCGCGCGACTGGCTCGCGCAGCAGCTGCGCGGCGCGGCACCCGAATTCGACTATCAGGCCGAGTCCTATCCCGGTTACGCAGCCCCGGTGTTGCGCCGCTCGAGCCTGAAGGTCAACCCTGAAGTCATCGGCGACGGTGCCCCGGGGTTCGACTGCCTCAAGGCGTGTTTCGGCCTGATCCCGTTCTGGGCCAAAGACACGAAGATCGCGCGCATGACGTACAACGCGCGCAGCGAAACCGCCTCCGACAAGCCGGCGTTTCGCCAGGCGTGGTCGCGCCGCCAGTGGTGCCTGGTGCCGATGGAGTGTTTTTACGAGCCCAGTTATGAGAGCGGGCGCGCCGTGCGCTGGCGCATCGAGCGCAGCGACGGCGCGCCTTTCATGGTCGCAGGCCTGTGGGACCGCTGGGTCGCACCCGGCACCGGCGAGCCGGTTTTCTCTTTTTCGATGCTCACGCTCAACGCCGACGCACACCCGTTGATGCGGCGCTTTCACCGGCCCGACGAAGAAAAGCGCAGCGTCGCCGTGGTCAGTGCCAGCCACTGCGAGGAGTGGCTCGCGGCCACGCCCGATGCTGCCGTGGCGCTGCTGCAATCGCCAGGTGTCGACGAATTCACAGCGCGCGAAGAGCCGGCACCTCCACGGCGCAGCGCGACACGCACGGGTCCGACGTAAGTCTGCTGCGCCGAGCGCATTCAAGGTTCAATGGGTTGCCAAAGCGCAGCCGCCGCGTCAAGCCCGCGCATCGAGGTTGGGCCGCGTTGCCACGAGAACTTTCGCACGCGCCGCACCGCTGCGTTGCAAACGGCAGTGTCGTTGCCGCTTATTTGCGTGAATGGGCGGGTACGGCTGCCGATAGTCTTGCCATCACACGAACCTTCGGCAACCCACCATGCAGCACTCCACTTCGCAACAGGTCCTGCCTTCGCTGGATCGCGTCGTCGCGTACAACGGCCATGATGACTGGGCCGACCTGCCCACGCTGGCCGATGCCGTTGAGCAACGCTTTGTGGACGAAGCCCGGAGCCGCCAGCTCACGGCGCAGTTCAACTCAGCGTGGGACAACACCGCGCCGGCCGACCTGGACGCCCTGCCGCCGGAGCCGTTCCAGGAAACGCTGAGCGGCCTGGTGCAACGCGAGGTGCACGAGCCTGACGTGTTCCGCCACTTCTTCGGACCGCGCATTCCCGCCTGAGCCTGAATCGGCGCGGCGCGCCGACGCGCCGCGCCCGCGCCAGGCCGGGCCCCGCGCGCGATACTGCGCCCCGGCGCAGCGAGCCCCGTGACTCTGCGCCGCAACGTGCGCATCGTCGATACCCAAACCACCCGCCAGGAGTTGCCGTTTGCGCAACTCATCGAAGCGCTGCGTGCGCTATTCGTCGAGGGCTGCGACGTGCCCCTGCGCCACAGCCATCGCATCGACGTTCCCGGCGGCGAAGCCGGCACGGTGTTGCTCATGCCGGCGTGGCGCAGCGGGCACCACTTCGGTCTCAAGACGGTTTTGGTTTTCCCCGGCAACGCCGCTCGCGGGCTGCCCGGCCTGCACGCCACCTACACCCTGTTCGACGCGACGACCGGCGTGCCGCTCGCGCAACTCGACGGCAGCGAAATCACGTCGCGACGCACCGCCGCCGCGTCGGCACTCGCAGCGTCCTACCTCGCCCGCAGCGACGCGAGCCGCTTGCTGATCGTCGGCGCCGGCCGGGTCGGGTCGCTGTTGGCTCCGGCCATGCACGCCGTGCGGCGCCTGCGCAGTGTCAGCGTCTGGAACCGGAACCCGCTGCGTGCCCAACAACTTGCATCGAGTCTGGCAAGCCAAGGTTTTGCCGCTCATGCGACGCGCGATCTGGAGCGCGCCGCGGGCGAGGCCGACATCATCAGTTGCGCGACGCTGTCGCACAGCGCATTGCTGCGGGGTGCCTGGCTGCGCCCGGGAACGCATCTCGACCTGATCGGCAGCTTCACGCCGGCGATGCGCGAGGCCGATGCGTTGTGTTTCGCTCGCGCCCAGGTCTACGTCGACACCCCCGAGGCCCTCGTCAAATCAGGCGACGTCTTGCAAGCTGTTGCCGAAGGCGCGTTCAGCGCCGAAAACGACCTGCAGGGCACGCTGGCGCAACTGTGCCGCGGCGAGCGTCCCGGGCGCCGCGACGCAGCGCAAATCACGCTGTTCAAGTCGGTGGGCACGGCGCTCGAAGACCTTGCTGCGGCTGAGCTCGTGTGGGAGGCGCTGGCACGCGAGCGCGCCTGACTCGTTATGCTTGGGGCCTGCGCCGGCCTCGGCGCACTTTGCTTTTCCTGCCCGCCCAGGCGCTCGCTCGCCACCCTTGCCTTGAACCCCACGCCGGCCACCTCCACGAAGTCCTTTCGCTACTACTGGGAAGATTTCCCCGTCGGCCATGTGCGTGAATTCGGTGCGATGCCGGTGACACGCGAAGCGAGCCTGGCCTTCGCGCGCGACTTCGACCCGCAGCCGTTTCACCTCGACGACGACGCGGCGCGCGCCTCGCTGTTCGGAACGCTGACGGCGAGCGGCTGGCACACCTGCGCGATGGCGATGCGCATGATGTGTGACGCCTACCTTCTGGACAGCGCCAGCCTGGGCTCGCCCGGCATCGACGAACTGCGCTGGCTCAAACCCGTCTGCCCCGGCGACACGCTGAGCGTGCGTCTCGAAGTTCTCGAGGCGCGGCCGATGGCGAGCCGGCCGGGCGTCGGCCTGGTGCGCTCGATGTGGGAGGTCGCGAACCAGCGCGGCGAAACCGTGCTGAGCATGAAGGGCTGGGGCATGTACCGGCGCCGGCCCGGGGCCGCGCCCGACGCAGCCGCTGCGGATTCGGGCGTGTCGCCCTGAGCCGCCATGTTGCATCTGGACAGTGCGCGTGGCCGGCGCATCGGCATCGGACTGGTCACGCTGACGACGCTGTGCTTTGCGACGCTCGACGCGTCGGCGAAGTGGTTGGTGCAGTCGCTGCCCGTGGTCGAGGTCGTGTGGCTGCGCTTCTTTGCCCATACCGTGCTCACCTCGGCATTGCTCGGGCCGGTATACGGCCGTGCGATGTTGCGCGTGCACCACCCGAAACTGCAAATCCTGCGCGCGCTGATGCTGGCGACGATGACGGCGCTGAACTTCTGGGCCTTGCAATACCTGCAACTGGCGCAGACTGCGGCAATCCAGTTCTCCGTGCCGCTGATGATTGCGCTGGCGAGCGCCTGGCTCTTGAACGAGCACCTGGACTGGCGGCGTTGGGCCGCAATTATTGCCGGGTTCGCCGGCGTGCTGCTCGTGATCCGCCCGGGAACCCAGGCGTTTCACCCGGCGATTTTGCTGTCGGTGCTGAACGCGATCCTCTACGCCTTTTTCAACTTGCTGACGCGGCGCCTGGCGGCGAGCGAGTCGCCGGCGGCGACGCAGTTGATGTCGGCGTTCGGTGCGACCGTCGTGCTCGCGCCGTTTGCGCTGGCGCATTGGCAAACCCCGGCGGATGCCCAGTCGTGGGCCTTGATCGTCGCCTGTGGGCTGTTCGGTGGCTTCGGCCACTTTTGGGTCGCCCAGGCGCACCGCTATGCGTCGGCAGCCACGCTCAGCCCTTTCCTCTATCAGCAGATCATTTACATGACGCTCTGGGGCTGGCTGCTCTTCGGCCAGTGGCCCGACGCAAGCGTGGCGCTCGGCGCGGCAATTGTCGTCGCGAGCGGCTTGTCGCTGCTTTGGATCGAGATGAAGCGCGCCTGATCACGGCGCGCCGGCAGCTTCGCACGCGACGCCTGCACCCGCGTTGTGCTGCCCCCGCCGAGCCAACACTTCAGGAACAAAGCGCCTTGATGTCCTCGGGCACCGCCATCGCGCGCAGCCGGTCCGGGTCTTGCGCGTCGCGCTGCACGAAGGCGCGCACTTCGCGGCCTTCGCAGATCAGATCGATGTTGCCGTCACGCTCGCGCGTCACCCGGTGCATCTGAACGAAAACCTTGGCGCGCCACTCCTCGACCCAGGTCGCGATCGAAATGGTTTCGCCGTAGGTCGCGGCCTTGTGGAACTTGGTGTTGATCTCGAGCAGCGGCGTGCCGACGATGCCGCGCGTCTTAACGAGCTCGCGCCACGGCGGCACGCCGCACTCCATGAAGAAGGCAAGCGAGGCAGCGTCCATCCAGCGCGAGAAATTCGGAAAGAAGACGATTCCCGCCGGGTCGCAGTCGCCGAAATGGATGTCGACTCTGTATTGCGTGGTGCGTGGCATGGTGGCGGGGCGGCCTCAGCGGCGCGCCAAAAAAAGCAGTGGCGCGTCGCCACGGTACATCTGCTGGACCAGGGTGTCGCGATGCGTGAGCACGGCTCGCTGATTGATCGAACCCTTGTCGGTCACTTCGCCCAGGTCGATGCTCGGCGGATCGACCAGCACGGTGGCGCGCGCGACCCGGCTCGCACTGCCCGAGCCGCTCGCCCACAGGTGATCGACGAGGTTTTGGAAGAAGGCCTGCACGGTGGGCGCCGCGAGCACGTCGGCGGCCGCAACGCCGGCGCTCGCGCCCGCCAACGCGCGGCAACCGTCCAGGCGCGGAAAGATCAGCAGGCCGACTTCGTCACGGTCGATTCCCGTGACCGCCGCGTCTTGCACGATGGGGTCGCCGCTGGCGATGACTTTGGCGCGCAGCGGCCCCACCGAAACAAAGGTCCCGGTGGAGAGTTTGAAGTCTTCGGCAATGCGCCCGTCGAACATGAAGCCGCGCTCGGGCCGGTTCACGTGAATCGGCTTGACGGCGTCGCCGCTGCAATAAAAGCCTTCGGCGTCGAACGCCTCGTCTGTCAGCTGCGGCGCACGCCAATAACCCGGCGTGACGTTCGGGCCGCGGTAGCGCACTTCCATCTTGTCGCCGCTCGGCACGAGTTTGAGCTCCACGCCCGGGGCAGGCAGACCGATGTGGCCCGCCTGCACGTCTTGCGCGTTGGCGCAGATTGCAAACGGCGCGGTTTCCGTCATTCCCAGGCCCGTGATCATGCGGATGCGCTCGCCGCACGTCGCTTCGCTCTGCGCATCGAGTTTGTCCCATACCGGCTGCGCCAACCCGGCGCCGGCATAGAAGAACATGTTGACCTTGGCGAGCAGCGTCGCGCGCAGCGCCGCATCGCCTTGCATCGCGTTGGCGATTTCTTCGAAGCCTTTGGGCACGTTGAAATACACCGTCGGCGAGATCTCGCGCAAATTGCGCAGCGTCGCGTTGATCAGCTGCGGCGCGGGTTTGCCTTCATCGATGTACAGCGTGCCACCGTTGTAAATGGTGAGGCCCACGTTGTGGTTGCCGCCGAAGGTGTGGTTCCACGGCAGCCAGTCCACCAGCACCGGGCGGATGCGTCCGAGGTCCGGAAAGCATTGCAGGATCTGTTGCTGGTTCGCGCACCACATGCGCTGCGTATTGATCACCGCCTTGGGCAATTTCGTCGAGCCCGAGGTGAACAGGAATTTCGCGATCGTGTCGGGGCCGACGGCCGCGTGCGCTGCGTCGACTTGCGCGGTTGGCGCAGTCGCAAGCAAATCTGCAAAGCTGCGCGCTGCGCGGTCGTCGAGCCGGCCCTGGCCGAGCACGACCGGCGTGTCGCGCGGCAGCGTTGCGGCAATCGCCCGACCATACGCCGCCGCGTTTGAAGCAAACACCAACCCCGGCGTGAGCAGGCCCATGACGTGGCGCAACTTCCCGTGGTCTTGCGAGACCGTCGAATACGCCGGGGAGACCGCCGCAAAAGGCACACCCGCGAGCAGCGCGCCAAGCGACAGCAGCAGGTGCTCGAGGTCGTTCTCGGAAAGAATCGCGACCGGGCGCTCTGCCGACAACCCGAGGTCGAGCAAGGCCTGCGCAATGCAGCGTGCGCCGTGCAGTGCCTGCGCGTAGCTGAGGCGGCGCCACTGCCCCGCAGCGTCGCGCTGCGCGGCCAGCGTGTGGTCGGGGTCGACTAGCGCCCAGTGCAGCAGCCGGTCCGTGAGCCGGCTCGGGTAGGCCTGCAGCGCTTCGGTCGAGCTGACGAGCGTCGTGCCGTCGGCGCGTGCGACGAAGTTCGCTTCCAGCGAGCCGCCGAGCGACAAGGCGCGGTAGCGCGGTGCCGGGCTCATCCCGCCTTGCCCACCTTGGCGCCACGCTTGTCGAGGAAGGCCTGCATGCGCTCTTTCGCCGCGTCGTCGCCTTGCGCAATCGCTGCCATCAGCGACTCGACGAACAAGCCATCGCTTTGCGACATGTCGGCAATTCGCGGCAACGCCTGCACCACCGCAAGATTGGACAGCGGCGGATTGCCCGCGATGCGGCTCGCGAGTTCACAGGCTTTCGCGAACCCGGCGCCGTCGGCAACGACGTACTGCGACAGGCCGCGCTGCAGACCCTCTTGCGCGTCGAGCACGCGGCCGGTGAGCATCATGTCGGTCATCAAGGCGACACCCGCCAGGCGCGGCACGCGCGCCGAGCCGCCGCCGCCGACGAACAGGCCACGCTGGCCCTCCGGCAGGCCATAAAAAGTGCTCGCTTCGGCAATCCGGATATGGCAGCTGCTCGCCAGCTCCAGCCCGCCGCCGACCACCGCGCCGTGCAGCACGGCGACCACCGGCACCCTGCCGAACTGGATCGCGTCCATCGTTGCGTGCCAGGTGCGCGAGTGCATCATGCCTTCGCTGACGCTGCGCTCGGTCAGCTCCGACAGGTCCAGACCCGCGCAAAAGTGTTCTCCCTCGCCGCTCAAGACGGCGGCGTGCACCGCCGCCGGCCAGTTGATGAAGCAGGTGCGCAGTTGCGCGATGAGTGCGTCGTTGACGGCGTTGCGTTTGGCGGGGCGATTCAGTCGCACGTGAGCGACGGCGCCGGCAACCTCGATGCGCAGCAGGTCCAGGCTCGCGAGCGCGCCTGTGGCAGGCGTGAAAACCATGGGCATGGGGCGCGGCCTTGAACGTGGGGATACTGACAATGAAGCGCGCCGGAGAAGCGTGCCCCGTGAGAGCGCGCAGCGCGGTGCCGCGCGCCGAGAGTCGGGTACTTTAATCGCTGTCCGGCTGCGTCGGGCTCACCGGACCCAGCGGACTTGGACCGGGCCGTAGGTCGCGAGCCGGTAACCCAGAGGAAAGACGCTTCCCGGAAGAATCAGCACGCCGCTGCCGGGAACGCCGCCGGGCGCGTTCAGCGCGCCGCTGGCATCGCCCAGGCCGTTGCTCTTGGGGTTGGAGGTCACGACGAGGCTGGCCGCGCCGGCAGGGACCGGGAAGGTCTGAAGCAGCGCGCCGACCCCCGCCTGGGTGGCGCGCTGGACGCGCTCGCCGGCGGGCGTTGCGATGGGCCGGCCGGCGCCGTCGAAAAAGAGCGCCACGGCGTCGGCGTAGTGCGCCTTGCCATCCCCGCCGTGGGTCCAGCCGCGCAGGCGCATCAGCGATTCGAGTTCGACTCGCACCGGACTCAGCGGGTCCTTCAAATGAATCACGGCGAAAGGCGCCAGGCCGTTGCCGAAATCGAAGTGCGGTGTCGTCGCGGCAAACCACACGAGGGTGGCTTGATCCGCCGGGGCGTGCGCCGCTCTGTGGGCCAGAACTTCGGCCTGATCGCGGCAACAGCTTCGCACATTCGCCGCCAGCCGCGCGTCTTCGGTGAGCAGATGCCCCTCTCCGCTGATCGCCGCGCAGCCAGCGAGGAAGCTGCAAGACGCGCTGGCAAGCCAAGCAAGCAACGGCGTCGCGCGATTCACGATTCGCGCGTCTCGGGTGGATCTTGCCGCGCTTTCAGCGCGCTCGAGGAAACCCGGGCGGCCGCGGGGAGCGACGTTGTCGATCATCCGGGCAGACTTTCCAAGTGGGCCTCGGCGATCTCGATGCACAGGCGCTGCGCGAGTTCGAAGTCGAAGGCCTCGGTCGCATCGGCCAGGGCCTGCAGCGACTCCCCCAGTGCGGCACCGAAATCGCGCTGCAACGCCTCGAGTTTGCGCAGCGCGGCCAGGTCGGAATTGCGCAGCAGCTCGGCCAGTTCATGCAGCGCCGCGCTCAGCGCTGCGGCGTTCGGTGCCGCAACCGGATGCGACTGGACTTCGGCGTCGACGTTCGGGCCTGCAACCGCGGCGCAAGTTTCGCTTTGCAAAGTTTGCAGCAGCACCGCGAGCCCCGGACGGGCCGCGGCAATTTCCTCGCACGCGCGCGCCACCGCGTGCTGCGCGGCTTCGGCGACGCTGGCCGCCGCAAGCTGCTTTTCGCTGTCCGCCGCTGCGGCCGAGAGGCGCGCCGCGCCGAGTGTTGCCGCCAGGCCCTTGAGCGTATGCAGGGCGCGCGCCACGTCTGCGGTTTCGCTGCGATTCAGCAAGCCGCGCAAGCGTTCGGGAAGCGCGCCGAGGTCGCCGGTAAAGCTTTGCAGCAAGCGTTGATAGACCTGCGCTTTCCCGTCGAGCCTGCGCAGCGCAGCGGCGATGTCCACGCCGGCGGCGCTGGCGGCGCCGCGCACCGCAGCGCTGAGCTCGGTGCCCGCGGCAGCGGGCACGTGCGAAAGCGCGCTGGGCGACGCAAGCGCGAGCGGCGCCGCAGGCGCTGATGTCGAGGGGCTCCCCGGCGCACCCGCATCGCCCCAGCCCGTGTGGTGCCGCAACACACGAACCAATTCGTTCAAGTCAAAGGGCTTGCCGACATGGTCGTTCATTCCCGCGGCCAAACACGCGACGCGGTCCGACGCCAATGCGTTGGCGCTCACCGCAACGATGGTCAGCGCGTGCTGGCCCAATTCGCCGCGAATGCGCCGGGTCGCGCCGAGTCCGTCGAGCACCGGCATTTGCAGGTCCATCAAGACCGCGTCGTAGGGCGGCGCGGCGGCAGCGACACGCTCGACCGCATCCTGCCCGTCATGCGCAGTTTCCAGAAGCGCGCCTTCGAGCGCCAGCAGCTCGCAGACGATCTGTCGGTTGTCGGCGTTGTCTTCCACGACAAGCACGCGCATGCCTGCGAGTCGCTCGCGCCGACCCGCCAGCGCAGGTGCAGCAGCCGGCGCGGCATCAGGACGCGCCGACGCCGTGCGGGCTGCGCCGCTGTGGGCGGCGTCGAACAGCATCGCAGGGGTGAACCGCCGCGGCAGGACGCCGGCAAACGACAGCGCCTGCCCGTCCGACACCGGCAGCTTGATGCGAAAGTAGAAGCGGCTGCCTCGACCCGGTTCGCTGTCGACGCCAATTTCGCCGCCCATCAGCTGGACCAGCCGCTGGCAGATCGCCAGACCGAGGCCCGTGCCGCCGAATCGACGCGTCGTCGAGGCCTCAGCCTGCGTGAAAGCGGTGAAGATTCGCCGCAGATCCGGCGCGGCGATGCCGATGCCGGTGTCGCGCACCTCAACTTCGAGCGTGATTGCGCTCGCGCGGGTCTCGCACACGCGCAGGCAGACCACGACTTCGCCTTGATCGGTGAACTTGATCGCATTGCCGGCGAGGTTGACGAGCACCTGTTGCAGGCGCATGGCGTCGCCCACGAGGCCGCGCGGCAGCGCCGGATCGACGTCCAACCACAGCGTGAGTGGCTTTGCCCCGACGAGACCCGACATCACGCCCGCCAGCTCACCCAGCAGCGCTTGGACGCTGAACGGCTGCCCATCCAGGCTCATCTTGCCCGCCTCAACCTTGGAAAAGTCCAGGATCTCGTTGAGCAACCCGAGCAGAGAACGCGCCGCACCTTGCGCCTTGGCGGCGTAGTCGGCTTGCGCCGGCGCCAGCGGCGTGCGGCGCAGCAGTTCGAGCATGCCCAGGACGGCATTCATCGGCGTGCGGATCTCGTGGCTCATGTTCGCCATGAACTCGGTTTTCGCTCGCGACGCCTCCTGCGCCGCTTCGGTAGCGCGAACGAGTTCGGTGACGTCGGTGCGGACGATCACGCTGTGCCCGTCCAGGGTGCGGCGCTCGACGACACGCAGCACGCGGCCGTCGGCCAGGCGCTGGATTTGTTCCGAAGCGCCTTGACGGTGCACCTCGAGGCGCTGCGCAATCCACGCGTCGACTTGTCCGGCCGCCGCGGGGTATTGCCCGCGCTGCGCGCCCACGCGCAGGATCTGCTCGAACGGGGTGCCCGGCAGCATCGTGTCGGCACTCAAGGGGTAAAGGTCCAGGGTGCGCTGGTTGCACAAGACCAGGCGGTCCTGCGGGTCGAACAGCGAGAAGGCATCGTCGAGCGCGTCCAACGAGTCGCGCAACAAGGTGCTCGCGCGCAGCGCCTGCGCCTGCAGCGCGCGGCGCGCCGTGATGTCCTGGATCGCGCCCACGAAGCGCGCCGGCTTGCCCTGAGAGAATTCGACTTCGCACACGGCGCGCACCCAGATCGAGCGGCCTTTGGCGGTGAGCAAGGGCAGTTCGAGGTCGACCCCCTGGCCGCTGGCCATGCAACGCCGGAAGGCTTCGTCGAGCGTGGGGCGCGCCTCAGGCATGAAGCCGCCGCGAAACTCCTCGAAGCTGGGCTGGTGGCCGGGTTCGCAGTCGTGGATGCGGCAAGTTTCGTCGGTCCACGCGACGGCGCGGGTTGCGAGGTCGTAGGTCCAACCTCCCACTCCGGCAATGCGACCGGTCTTGTCCAGCAGGGCCTGGCTGGCACGCAGCGCAGCCTCGGCGTGCTTGCGCTGGCTGATGTCCTGATGCGTCCCCGCCATCCAGCGCGGTGCACCCGCCTCGGTGCGGCTGAACAGCTTGCCACGGCCGTGCACCCAGACCCAATGACCGTTCCGGTGGCGCAAGCGCAGTTCGCATTCGTACGCAGGCGACTCGCCGCTGAAGTGGCGCCGCAACTGTGTCGACGAGTGGCGCTGGTCGTCGGGGTGGATGCGACCGCGCAAGCTCTCGAGCGTGAAGGACGACAGTTCGGCCAGCGTGTGGCCGATCAGCTGCGCCCAGCGCTCGTTGACGCGAATCTCGCCGGTCTGCACATCGCACTCCCAGGTGCCGACGTTCGTGCCTTCGATGATGTTGGCCAGCGAGGCGCGCTCGCGCGCGAGTTCGACCGTCATGCCTCGCGCCATCGATTCGGCGCGGCGCCGGCGTGACGCCTGTTGCCACAGCAGCAGCGCCAACAGGGCGCTGATCGCCGCGCCGCCGCCGAACACCAGCCCCGGCGTCGAGCGCGCGTGCGCGGCCTCGAATTGCGGCGTGCGCGCCGCGTGGAGTGTGTAATCCCGGCCGGGCAGCGCGAGCGTGCGCGCGCTCTGCGAACGCCGTGCGCGCCCCGGCGCGCCGCCGAGCATGGCGTCGGAGAGCCGGTCGCCGGCTTGGTAGACCAGGACGTCCCCGGGGGCGGAATCGAACAATTCGAAGTCCACCAGGCCGTCGACGGACTGGTGCAGCCCGTCAAGCACTTCGGCAATCACAATCGGCGCGGACAGCAGGCCGAGCAGCGCTGCGCGGCGCTCCTCGAGCGTCGCCAGCGGTGCGCCCCGCGCATACACCGGCACGTAGAGCACGACGCCGGGGCTGCGACGATTGTCCTGAACGAGGGTGATCGGCGCGGTCAGCGTCGGCTCGCCGCTGTCGATGGCTCGCTGAACCGTCGCGCGGCGCCGCGGCTCCGAGCCGAGATCGAGGCCGAGCGCACCGTTGTTGGGGCCGGGCGGTTCGTTGAACTTGACGACGTACAAGTCGGGCAAGTCCTTGTCGACGAGCTGGCGGATCGTGAACTGCGGTTCGCCGTCGGCGCGCTCGGCGGCGACGAAGCGCTCGACGTCGCCGCGCAAGACGCGCTGCACGAAGCCGAAGCCGCGCACCCCGGGAAACTCGCGCGCCAGGTCGAACGCAGCGACATAGTCCCGGAACTCCGCGCGGCTGACGCGTTGGCGCGCGGCGTACAGCGCCTTCGCACCGTTCAGGCCGTCGCTCGCCTGGGCAAAGCGCTGCGCGATCGCGTCGCCCACTCGCGCAGCTTTGCGCTCGAACGCTGCCTGGGCTTGTGCATCAATGTCGCTCTGCAACCAGAGCGCTGCGGCGGTGGCCGTGCACAAACCGAGCAGAAACACGCAGGCCGTGGTGGCGACGCTCGAGCGCCATGGGCGAAGCAACATGGTTTGACACCCCCCGCGGTCCGCGGGACCCGCCCCAATGGGCTTCGTGCGACCGATCATTCGCCGTATTTTGCTGACGTCGCACCCACCCGATCGACGAAGCTGGGCGGTCAAACCTCGGCTGTTAGGATGACAGCCGCTCGCGGCGCGCCCGCGCCTGCCTCAGGGCGCCGCCAGCTCGCCTGCGCAGGCCTGGTTGCGACCACCCGCCTTGGCCGCGTACAAGCGCGCGTCGGCCTCGCGCAGCAGCGCGGCGGCGCTTCCGAGCGCGTTGTCGGGCTTGCTGCACACCCCCAGGCTCACGGTCACGACCGGCGCGACCGACGAATCGGCGTGTTCAATGCGCTGCGCTTGCACCTGCTGCCTGAGCTGATCGGCAACGTTCATCGCGCCAGCCAATCCGGTGTCCGGAAGAATGCAGGCAAACTCCTCGCCGCCGTAGCGTGCCAGCAGGTCGCCGGGCCGTTTCAGACTCGCCTTGAGCGCAGCCGCGACCCGACGCAGGCAGTCGTCTCCCCTCTGATGGCCGTAGCGGTCGTTATAGCGCTTGAAGAAGTCCACGTCGAGCAGCACCACGCTCAGTGCGCTGCTGTTGCGCGTTGCCCGCCCCCATTCCGAAGCGAACCGTTCGTCGAAGTGGCGCCGGTTGTAGACCCCGGTGAGGCCATCGACGTAGACCCATTGGCGCAGCAAGTCCGACTGGGTTTTCAAGGTCAGGTGCGTCTTGACGCGGGCGCGCACGACGCGCGGATTGACGGGTTTGGAGATGAAGTCCACCGCACCGACGTCCAGGCCGTGCGCCTCGGCGGCTTCGTCGGTGTGGCTGGTGACGAAGATCACCGGGATGTCGCGCGTGGCAACGTCCGCCTTGAGCCGCTCGCACACGTCGTAGCCGCTCAGCCCAGGCATCTCGACGTCCAGCAGAATCAGGTCGGGCTGCTTGGACTGGCACAAGGCGATCGCCTGCTCGCCGTGGGTGGCCATGAAGATTTGATGGTCGTCGGCGAAGATTTCGTTCAGGATCTGAATGTTCAGCCGCTGATCGTCGACGACGAGCAGTTTGGGTCGACGCGGCGCCTCGCTCGGCAAACCCACAGGCACGGCAAGTTCGACTTGCGCAGCAGCGTTCATGGGGTTAGGTCCTCGGTCCGTCATTCGCAGCGAGAGCCAGCGGGCCGGCGGCGCTACCATCGTCGTTGCATAGTTTTGATTTGCGGCCCGGCGCAGGAGAACCTCCGACGGGCAGCGCACGTGCGCCGAATTCTGGCCGGTGCGCCTCGCGCCTGGTGTGCCGAGTTGCCTGGCGAACGCCCGGCATTTCGGGCGCTGCGCGGCTTGACCCGTCAGCTCAGCGCAATCCGGCCGCCGCGTCGACCTGCGCCGTGTCCAACCCAAGCTGGCGCGAAGCGTCGAGGATTTCCTGCCAGGTCGCCGCATCCACCGGCACGCCCATCGCGCTGCGCTCCGCCCGCGAGGCACGCTCAGGTTCGCCGGCGATCCGGACTTCGTCAAAGCCCTCTCGTGCCGGCGACGCCTTGACCCACTCGATGAACGCCAGGGCCTCTTGCTCGAACGCACCGCGGTCAGTGAGGCTGGCCGGATCGAGCAGGACGCTGAACATGCCGTTCAGGACGCGCTTCTTGTCCCCGCCGTGGCTGCGCTGCGTCGCGCCTGCGGCAAGTGCGCCGCCGAGCAGCTCGCACATAAACGCCAGGCCCGAGCCTTTGTGGCCGCCGAACGGCAGCAAAGCGCCGAACGGCGGGTTCACGGTGAAGCGCGGCTCGCGCGTGGGCCTGCCGTGATCGTCGATCAGGCAATCCGGGGCGACCAACTCGCCCTTGTTCAGCGCGACGCGCGTCTTGCCCTGCGCGATCATGCTCGTCGCGAAGTCGAGGATCACGGGCGGCTGACCTGTCAGCGGCACGCCTGCGCAAAACGGGTTGGTGCCGAAACGCGCGTCGCCGCCGCCGTGCGGCGCGACGATGGCGCGTGAAATGACGTTGACAAAATGCAGCGACACCAGGCCCGCGGCGGCCGCCTGCTCGGCCCAGGCGCCGATGCGCCCGAGGTGGTGCGAATTGCCCAACGCGACGATGCAGCTGCCCATCTCGCGCGCGCGCTCAATGCCCATTGCCATCGCCTCGTGACCGATCACCTGGCCGAAACCCGCGTCGCCGTCCAGGCGCAACATCGCCCCCGCGTCGAGCACGGTGCGCACGTGCGTGTTGGGTTTCAGGCCGCCTTCGAGAAACGCCGCGGCGTAGCGAGGCAACATGCCGATGCCGTGCGAATCGTGACCGGTCAGGTTGGCGTCGATGAGGTTGCTCGCCACGGCTTCAACCTCTGCGGGCGAACTGCCGAAGCCGCGAACGACCAAGCGGATCGCGGTGTCGAGGTGGGCCAGGGGGATCAGGTGGGTGGCGCTCATGCGTGTCTCGGGCTGCGGCTGAAGGGCCGCCATCGTAGCCGTGCCGTCGAACTCGAAGCCGCTACACCACCAACAACCCCGCCAGCGGGCGCACATCGGCGAGTGGGGTCAAGTGTTCGAGCGTCTCCAGGCACGCGCTGCGCTGCGCGGCGGGCAAAGGCTTGGGGGCATAGGCCAGGCAATCGTCGAAGCGCGCCAGGTGCTGGGCATCGCTGAGGTCGGCGCCGGGAAAGCCTGGGGCAATGTCAAGTTGCCGGGTGAGGGTCTGTCCGCCGGTGAGGTTCAACGTCAGATCCACCGCCGTGTGGCCGCGCGCGTCCAGGGCCGGATCGGCAATCACGCTGATCCGGTCGATCAAACTGCGCATTGCCGGGTCCGTCACTTGCGCCGGCGCAAAGTGGTGCAACTTCGACGCGCCGCGGTGCAATGCGTTGGCCACGCAGTACTGCGCGCTGAACTGGGCGTCGACGCGCGGGTTCGCGCCGAGCCGAAACGCATGGCCGACGAGGCGGTGCGCGTAGGGCGGCAGGCGCACCTGAGCGCTGCGCACGTCGTCGGCGCGCACGTCGTGGTGCGCGATCAGCGCCAGCGCGAGCTCGGTGACGCCCTGCGTGACGCCGCAGCTCGGGTATTTCTTGAAGACGACCTGGTGCTGAACTCGCCAATCGGACCCCAGGCCCGCGACAACGCTGCGCGGATCGAGCGTGTCGCGTCCGTACAAGTGGGCGTAGCCGTAGTGGCCAGCGAGAAAGTTCACCGGCCCGGTGATGCCGCGCTGCGCCATCTGCGCGCAACTCACTCCCGCCTCGGCAACCCAGCCTTGCACGATGCGCACGCCGAGCGACCCGTCGACGTGGCTCTGAAAACTGCCGCCGCAGCGGTTGAACGCGAGCGCCAGCGCGTGCAGCGTCTGGGTCGGCGTGAGGCGCAGGATTCGTGCCGCTGCCGCGGTCGCGGCGAAGACGACGGCGACACCGGTTGGGTCGAAGCCGTTGTATTGCGCCTCGCTCAGGTTCAGGCGTGAACTCAATTCGGCGCCCACCGCCAGCGCCGCCAGGAATTCCGCGCCGCTGCAGCCTCCCGCGAGTTCCGCAGCAGCCAGCGCTGCGGGGAACAGCGCCGCACCGATGTGCGGGCCGGGCGCCATCGCGTCGCAGTAGTCCAGGGCGCGGCACAGCGTCGCGTTGAACTGCGCCGCGGCGGCGGCGGGCAGGCGATCGCCAAATACGAGCGTCGTCGCCTGTGGGGCGCCGCCTCGCTCGCGCAACAGGTCGCGCAAGGGCGCGATTCCGTCTTCCCCTGCACCGGCCACGCCGGTGCCGATGACGGCTTGCACCATCAGCCGCACGACGCGCTGCGCGGGTGCCGGGATATCGTCGGCCTTCAGATGGCAGACAAAATCGGCGAGTTGTTGTTCAATGTGCATGCGCGAACCCTTCAACGAGAAAATCAGAATGACACGACTGCGCGTTGGGCAACCGATCACTCCCGAAGAGCTGGAAGAGCTTTCAGATGCGCAGTTGGCGCGCCTCGTGCCCAAGGCGTACCGCGAATTCTTCCCCGGCAAGGAGTTTTGCGCCGACGGCCATTTCTACTTGCACGACGGCAGCGCCTGGAGTTTTTTCAAGGGCGATCTGCTCGACGACTGAGGCACGCCGCGCGCCTCAAAAAATGTCGGGCTCTGGAATCGGCGCGCCAAACTGGGTCTCCAGGAAATCGAAGTCGCAGCCCTGATCCGCCTGCATGATGTGGCGCGAGAACATCCAGCCGTAGCCACGCTCAAAACGCTTAGGTGGCGGCGCCCATGCCGCGCGGCGCGCCGCAAGCTCGGCGTCGCTCACGTCAAGGTGGATGCGTCGCGCCGGCACGTCCACACTGATGCGATCGCCGGTTTTCACGAGCGCGAGCGGCCCGCCGACATAGGCCTCGGGCGCGCAGTGCAGCATGCACGCACCGTAGCTGGTGCCGCTCATGCGCGCGTCCGACAAGCGCAGCATGTCCTTCACGCCCGCTTTCACGAGCTTGAGCGGGATCGGCAGCATGCCCCACTCCGGCATTCCCGGGCCGCCTTGCGGGCCGGCGTTGCGCAGCACGAGGATGTGTTCGGGCGTCACGTCGAGATCGGGGTCGTCGACGCCCTTCTTCATCGACGCATAGTCGTCGAACACGAGCGCCGGCCCGGTGTGGCGCAACAGGTGCGGCGCGCAAGCGCTGGGCTTGATGACGCAACCGTCCGGGGCGATGTTGCCGCGCAGCACGGCCAAGGCGCCCTCGGCGTAAATCGGCTGGTCCAAGGGGCGAATCACGTCGTCGTTGTAGACCTCGGCGCCTGCGAGGTTCTCGCCGAGCGTCTGGCCGTTCACGCTGCGCGCGCGCAAATCCAGATGCGCGGTGATCCGGCTCATCAGCCCCGGCAAGCCGCCAGCGTAATAGAAATCTTCCATCAGGTAAGTCTCGCCGCTCGGCCGGATGTTCGCCAGCACCGGCACCTTGCGGCTCGCCGCGTCGAAGTCATCGAGGCCCACCGCACAACCGGCACGGCGCGACATCGCCACCAAGTGAATGATGGCGTTCGTCGAGCAGCCCATCGCCATCGCCACGGCGATGCCGTTCTGGAAATGGGCGCGCGTCAGAAGTGAAGCGGGCGTCAAGTCGTCCCACACCATCTGCACGATGCGTTGGCCGCACGCCGCACTCATGCGGATGTGATTCGCGTCGGCGGCGGGGATCGCCGACGCGCCGGGCAGCGTCATGCCGATCGCCTCGGCAATGCCCATCATCGTCGCCGCCGTGCCCATCGTCATGCACGTGCCGTGGCTGCGTGCGATGCCGGCCTCGACCTCGGCCCACTGCGCGTCGCTGAGGCGGCCTGCGCGGCGCTCGTCCCAGTATTTCCACGCGTCCGACCCCGAGCCGAGCACCTTGCCTTTCCAGTTGCCGCGCAGCATCGGGCCGGCGGGCAGATAGATGCACGGCAGGCCGGCGCTGAACGCGCCCATCAGCAGGCCGGGTGTCGTCTTGTCGCAGCCGCCCATCAGCACCGCGCCGTCGATGGGATGGCTGCGCAACAGTTCTTCGGCTTCCATCGCGAGGAAATTGCGGTACAGCATCGTCGTCGGCTTGACGATGGGCTCGGACAGCGAGATCGCCGGCAACTCGAGCGGAAAGCCCCCCGCCTGCCAGACCCCGCGCTTCACGTCTTCGACGCGCTGCTTGAAGTGGGCGTGGCACTGGTTCACGTCGGACCAGGTGTTGAGGATCGCGATCACGGGTTTGCCGGCCCAGTCGGACGCGGCATAGCCCATCTGCATGAAGCGCGAGCGGTGCCCCGAGGAGCGCAAGTCGTTCGGCGCAAACCAGCGCGCGCTGCGCAAGGTGTCGGGGGATTTTTTTGTCATGGCAGCTGCGATGGTAGCGGCGCGCGTGGGCGACGGCCGCCATCGAATCGGGCCCACGCCGCAGCGCGCTGCAGCGTTCAGGCCGACGCCGTGTCCCGCGGCATCTTGACGATCGTCACCGGCACCGGCGCGGCGTGCAACATTTCGTGCGACACCGAACCGAGCATCGCGCGGCGCAGCCGGCCCATGCCGCGGGCGCCCATGATCACGGCGTCGCAGCCGTAGCGCTCGACGATGTCGACGAGCGTGTGCGCCGGGTCGCCCGAGGCGATTTCGCGCTCGTAGTCGATTCCCGCCGCTTTGAGCAGCGCCTCGCCGGCCTCCAGCGAATGCGCGCCTGCCGCACCGCTGACGCGCTCCAGAACTTCGGCGTCCGGCGCGAGCACCATTTCATAGAGGTAGGTCGGCTCCTGCACGTTGGCCAGCACGAACTGCGCGTTCAGGCCCTCGCGCACCAGATGCAATGCGTGATGCACGGCTTCCAAGGCCGGTTCCGAGCCGTCCAGGGGCAACAGGATTTTCATGGGGTGGGCTCCGGGCGGGATGCGGGAAAGACTATCGGATCGACGCGGCTGCGGCTTGAGCTTGGTCAATCTGCAGCGTCACTCAGGCCATCGGCGTGGGCGCGCGGAGAAGTCGCACCATGCGCCGCGCCGCGTAGCGCCCTTCGTAGTAGCCGGGCACGAGGACTGTCTCGCTGAAGCCCATGGCGCGGTAGAACATTCGTGCGGCTTCGTTGTCGGCGCGCAATTCCAGGTGGATCGAGGCGATTCCGGCGACGGCCGCTGACTCGAGCAACCATTCCATGAGGCGCCGCGCGATGCCGCGGCGTTGCTGCGCCGGCAACACACAGAGCAAGCTGAGGTGGGCGCGCTCGTCGCCGAACTGCATGACCGCGAAGCCGAGCAATTGCGACCCGTCGCAGGCGATCACTGCCGTGGTTTCCGATTCGGCAATGAGCGCCGCAATGCGCTGCGGCGAATAGCGCCAGGCCAGACCGGCTTCGATCAGGTCGCGCGACATCAACGCCATCGTCGGTGCGTCGATCGCGCATGCCAAGCGCAGGGTCACGGCGCGTGCTGCCATGTAGCGATTCTGCTCTCAACGCGGCGCCGCCGGCCGCGCCGGGGTCAGCAGTTCATAGCGCACGTTCTTCTGGGTGTCGAAGAAACGCAGGGTCGCGCCATCCCACTCGTAAGCCGCGGTGAATCCGTCGATCTGCATGGCGCCCTGTTTGAGCACCACGTCGACCTCGCCGCGCCGCAGCCGCAGGTTATAGACAATGTCGCTGAAGCGCAGCGTCGCGCGCCCCCCGGTACGCCATTGGGCTTGCACGGGGCCGCATGCGGCGTCGGTGTTGGGCAGCGTCACGCACCACTGCGCGGCGTAGCGGCCCGGCGCCGGCGCCGCCGCCATGACCCCGGCGCATGGCCAGGCCAGCGCCACAGCCGCGAGCCCCCCAAGGCAGCGCCGCAGCGTCGACGCGGGCACGCGTGCCTCTACGAAGTCAAGCCCTCGGCCTTCAGCGCCGCCTGCACTGCAGGGCGCGCTTCCATGCGCGCAATGAAGGCGCTGAGGTGGCGCAGGCCCGAGATGTCCAACCCCAGTGGTTTGGTCCAGCGGCTCACGGTGTAGAGATAGGCGTCGGCGACGCAGAACTCGGCGCCCGTCAGGTAGGGGCGCCCTTCGAGTTGCGTATTCACCCAGGCAAACCGGTCGAGCAGCTTGGTGCGGAAAATCGCCTTGGCGTCTTCGGGCATGGCAGGGTTGAAGAGCGGGCTGAAGGTCTTGTGCAGCTCGGTGCCGATGAAGGTGAGCCATTCCTGGACGCGCGAGCGCGCCATCGTGCCGTTGAGCGGCGCGAGTTTCTTCGCCGGAACCTGGTCGGCGATGTACTGCACGATCGCCGGGCCCTCGGCGAGGCGCTCGCCGTTGTCGAGCTCGAGCAGCGGCACGTAGCCCTTGGGGTTGATCGTGTAGTAGTCGGTGCCGTCGGCGAGCTTGTGCGTCTTGGTGCTGGTCAGGACGGCCTCGAACGGCAGGCCGGATTCGCGCAAGACAATGTGCGGCGACAGAGAACACGCACCGGTGCTGTAGTAGAGCTTCATGGGAATCCTTCGGTAAGGAGTGCGGGAGGCGCATTAAAGCGCCAATCCACAATCCGTGCCACGCCACTGGGGATTCGGGTTCGTGGCAGCATCGCCAATCCCTGCCCGCTCCCTGCGCGGGCCGTATTCCTTACTTTTCCGGTACGCCCATGACTGTCGTGACCCCCTTTCGCCTCGAACGCTCGCGCAGCGTCGAGCGCCTCGTGCGCGGCCAACCCACCTCTGACGGCGCGGGCGTCAAGCTCACCCGCGTGCTGACGGGAGCGCTGCAAAAACGCCTCGACCCCTTCCTCATGCTCGACGCCTTCGGCAGCGATTCCGCGGCTGACTACATCGGCGGCTTTCCCGACCACCCGCACCGCGGCTTCGAGACCGTGACGATCATGCTCGCCGGGCGCATGCGCCATCGCGACAGCGTGGGCAACGTGGGCCTGCTCGAGCCCGGCAGCGTGCAGTGGATGACCGCCGGGCGCGGCATCATCCACTCCGAAATGCCCGAGCAGGAGCAGGGCCGCATGGCTGGCTTTCAGCTGTGGGTGAACCTTGCGGCCAAAGACAAGATGGCGCCGCCGGCCTACCGCGACATCGCTCCCGCCGACGTTCCCGCGTTCGCGCTGGCCAGCGGTGTGCAGGTTCGCGTGATCGCTGGGGCGAGCCACGGCGTGGCCGGCGCGGTGAGCCGGCCGACGACGGAGCCGCTTTGCCTGGACATCACGCTGCCGCCCGGCAGCGAATTCGATGCGCAGATTCCCAGCGGGCACAACGCCTTCGTCTACTGTCACGGCGGTGCGGGTCTCCGGGTCGGCGGCGCGGACGGCGCGGTAGTAGAAAGCGAACGCATGGCGATCCTGGGCAACGACGCCGGCGCGGACGGCGTGCGCTTGAACGCGCCCGCCGGCCAGGGCGGCGCGACCCGCGTGCTGCTCGTCGCCGGGCGGCCCCTCGGCGAAGCGATCGTCCAGTTCGGGCCCTTCGTCATGAACAGCCAGCGCGAGATTGAGCAGGCGGTCGCCGACTATCAACGTGGCGTTCTCGCGGCCTGAGCAAGTGTCCATGTCCAGCCTGTTGAGTCGCTTGAAAGAACTGCCGCCGGCGCGCCTGAAGGCGATTGCCCGCGGCATCGAAAAGGAAAGCCTGCGCGTGCGGCCGAGCGGCCACCTGGCGCTGACGCCGCACCCCTGCGCGCTCGGCTCGGCGCTGACGCACCCGAACATCACGACCGACTTCAGCGAATCGCAGCTCGAGCTCATCACCGGCGTGCATACGGGCGTGCAGGAGTGTCTGGACGAACTCACACAAGTCCATCAGTTTGTCGTGCAGGCGCTGCGCGACGCCGGCGACGAGATGATGTGGGTGGCAAGCATGCCCTGCGGCCTGCCAGCGGACGACGCGATTCCGATCGGCCGCTACGGCACGTCCAACGTCGGCCTGGCCAAGAGCGTCTATCGCACCGGCCTGGGGCATCGCTACGGCCGGCGCATGCAAACGATTTCGGGGATTCACTACAACTGGTCGATGCCCGACATCGGCAATCACGAGTACTTCAGCCTGATCCGGAATTTCCGGCGCCACTCGTTCCTGCTGCTTTACCTGTTTGGTGCGTCGCCTGCGGTGTGTTCGAGTTTTGTCGCCGGGCGTCCCCATGAATTGCAGGAGTTGCGCGGCCAGACGATGCACCTGCCGCACGCGACCTCGCTGCGCATGGGGCGCCTGGGCTATCAAAGCGACGCGCAGTCGGCGCTGGCGGTGAGCTACAACAGCCTTGAAAGTTACGGGGCTTCGCTGCAAGGCGCGCTGACCCTCCCCTACCCGGCCTACGAAACGATCGGCCTGCGCGACGCCCAAGGGCAGTACCAGCAGCTCGCGACGAGCCTGTTGCAGATCGAGAACGAGTTCTACGGAACGATCCGCCCCAAGCGCGTCATTCACCGGGGCGAGCGCCCGCTGCACGCGTTGCGCGAGCGCGGTGTCGAGTACGTGGAAGTGCGCTGCATGGACCTGGATCCGTTCGAGCGCGTCGGCATCGCGGCGCCGACACTGCGTTTTCTCGACGTCTTTCTGCTGCATTGCCTGCTCGCCGACAGCCAACCCGACAGCCCGCAGGAAATTGCCGAGTTGGCGCGCAATCAACAACGCACCGCAGCGCGTGGGCGCGAGCCCGGCTTGGCGCTGGAGCGCAGCGGCGAGCCAATCACGTTGCGCGACTGGGGCACGCAGTTGCTGACGCAGTGCGAACCGATCGCCGCTGCGCTCGACCGCGCGCATGGCGGAACCGCGTACCGTGACGGCGTTGCCGGCGCCGCCGCGGCGATGCAAGCGCCGGCCAGCCTGCCGTCGGCGCGCGTGCTGGCGACGCTGCTGAAGGACTTCGACGGCTCCTACGTGCGCTTCGTCTGCGCCCAGTCGGCGCAGACCCACCAGGCGCTGCTGGCCCTGCCGCTTGCGCCTGCCCTGCGTGAGCGCTTTGCCGGGTTGGCCCTCGCGTCCCTCGAGGAACAGCGCAGCACCGAAGCTGCAGATACCTTGGCGTTCGAAGAGTACCGCCGGCAGTACCTGGCACCCGAGCGACTCGGCCTGACTGGGAACTGACCCCCCCGATTGCGGGATGGCGCGACGGCGCATGCGCCGCTAGCGTGGCGCCCGCAGCAAATCGACTGCGCTCTCGCCCCGGAAGGCCCGAACATGACGATGAACCTGCTGGCTCGCATTGGCATGTCGATCCTGGTGACGCTGACCGAATGGACAGGCAGGCTCGTCGCGCCGACGCGCAAGCTGACAGTGAAGCAGAGCCACGGCGTGTACGGCACGCGGCACTGGGCGCACTTCAACGCCTACAGCTCGGCGCCGGGCTGGATGATGATTGAAATCGGGTCGTGGACCGTCGAAGCCGCGTGGTCGACCCGCTCGGGACTGTCGCGCCTCAAGTACACGGCCTGATTCGTCCTGCGCCGCGCAGGCGCCGGGCGGGCCGGCGCTGAAACCGGCGCCGCACCGCGTCGGCTACGCTTCGCACCTGCGAACCGGAGTCCGACATGCCCCGCACCACCCTCGAAGAAGCGCGCCTGCACCCGGCGATCCGCGACAAGGTCGCGAACTGGCACGCCGACATCGTGCACAACGTTCAGTCGGCGGCCGCGTCGCACGCCGTGTTGGTCGTGGGAATGAAACAAAACCCCATGTGCACGCGTGCGCGCCGCGCGTTGGCCGACGCTGGCGTCGCGCACCACTACCTCGAGTACGGCAGCTATTTCAGCCTGTGGCGCAAGCGCAATGCGCTGAAGATGTGGAGCGGTTGGCCGACTTTCCCGATGGTGTTCGTGCGCGGGGTGCTGGTGGGCGGCGCAGACGACGTGCGTGCGCTCATTGACAGCGGCGAACTGCGCCGGATGCTCGGCGCGTGAGCGGGCGCGCGGCCGGCCTCGGCCTGCTGTTTTTCCTCAGCGCGGCCGTCGCGGCCCCTGCCGCGCCGTTGCACGATTGCCGAGTTGCGGGAATCAAGAACACCGTGCAGTGCGGTTCGGTGCAGCGCTTGCTCGACCCGGCACACCCGGGCGGCGCGTCGATCACGGTGCACTTCATCGTCGTTCCGGCGCTGGCGCGGCGCAGGCTCGCGGATCCGGTGTTCCTGCTCGCCGGCGGGCCCGGCCAGAGCGCGATCAGCCTGGCAGGGCCGGTGTCGGGCTTGTTGCAGCGGCTCGGCAATCGGCGCGATCTGGTGTTCGTCGACCAGCGTGGCACGGGCCGCTCGGCGCCGCTCTACTGCGATGAGTCGCGCCACGCGCCGCTCGCCGAGCAGGCGGACCCGGAGCGCCAGTTCGCACGCCTCGCAGCGTGCCGGCGCCAGCTCCAGACCCTTCCGCACGGTGACTTGCGCTTTTACACGACGCTGCTTGCGATGCAGGATCTCGAAGCTGTGCGCCAGTCCCTGGGCGCCGAGCAAGTGAATCTGCTGGGCGCGTCGTACGGCACGCGCGCCGCACTGGAGTATCAGCGCCAGTACCCGTCGCGCGTGCGGCGCCTCGTGCTCGACGGCGTCGCGCCGCCCGACATGGTGTTGCCTGCCAGCAGCGGCCTGGACGCGCAGGCGGCGCTCGACGCGCTTTTTGTCGACTGCGCCGCCAACGCCGTCTGCGCTGCCCAACATCCGTATCTGAGGCAGACCTGGACCGCGTTGCTGGCCAGCTTGCCCCGGCCGGCACAAGTGGCCCACCCTCTGACCGGTGACGCCCAAGCCGTGACCGTGACGCGCGACATGCTGCTCGCCGCGGTGCGTGCGCCGCTCTACAACCCGGCACTCGCCTCGGCGCTGCCGGTGGCGATCAGCGAAGCGGCGCACGGCAGGTTCACTGCGCTCATCGGGCTGAATTCGATGCATACCGCGCGCAAGGCCACGCGCATCGCCGAGGGCATGCACTTTTCGGTGTTGTGCAGCGAAGACGTGGCGCGGCTCGACGCGGCAGCGGCGCTGGCGCGCGATTTTGGCGACAGCGTCTGGCGCGGCGTTGCGCGGGTCTGCGCCGACTGGCCGCGCGGCGAGGTTCCCGCAGCGTTCTACAGCGTGCCGCGCGCGCCGGCCCCGGCCTTGCTGCTGAGCGGCGGCCTGGACCCTGCCACGCCGCCGCGCCACGGCGAACGCATCGCGGCGGCCTTGGGCGCAAGCGCGCGCCACATCGTCGTCGCGCATGCCGGGCACGGAGTGCTCGGCATCGGCTGCATGCGCGATGTGCTCTTCCGCTTCATCGACGCCGCCGACGCCGCTTCCGCGTTGGCGGTGGACGCGAACTGCGTCGCGGCGATTCCGCGCCCACCGCACTTTCAACCGGTCCGCCCCGGATGATTGCGCTGCACCATCTGGCCAAGCAGTTTGCCGCGTCGCGCCGTTCGGCTCCCGCCGTTCACGCGGTGCGCAACGTGAGCCTGACTGCACCTTCGGGCGCAATCACCGGCCTGCTCGGCCCCAACGGTGCGGGCAAGACGACGACGCTGCGCATGCTTTGCGGCTTGATCCGCCCCGACGCGGGCAGCATCGCCGTCGATGGCATCGACGTACGGCACGACCCGCACGCGGCGCTGGCGCGAATGGGCGTACTCTCCGACGCGCGCGGCCTGTACCCGCGCCTGAGCGCGCGCGAGAACATCGTTTATTACGGTGTGCTGCGCGGCATGGAACCCGGCGCCGCCGAGCTGCGCAGTACCGAGCTGGCGCGTGCGCTGGACATGACGACGCTGCTGGACCGGCGCACCGAAGGCTTCAGCCAGGGCGAGCGCCTGAAGACGGCGCTGGCTCGCGCCCTCGTGCACGACCCGGCCAACGTGGTGCTCGACGAGCCGACGAACGGGCTGGACGTGCTCGCCACACGAGCGCTGCGCGACACGCTGCGCTGGTTGCGCTCGCCCGAGGGCGGCGCCAAGACGATCGTCTTTTCCACGCACATCATGCAAGAGGTCGAGCGGCTCTGCGACAGCGTCGTCGTCGTCGCGCACGGTCGCAGCGTCGCGGCGGGGTCGGTCGCCGAGTTGCTGCAGCAGGCGGGCGAGAGCGACTTCGAGGCGGCGTTTGTGCGCCTCGCCTACGCCCAGAGGGACGGCGAATGAGCACGTCACGTCGCCGCGGGGACGCGGCTTCCCGATGCACCCGACCGGTTGGTCGCCTTGGGGTAGACCCATGAATCTGCTGCGCACCGCGCGAATCGTGTACGCCAAGGAAATGCTCGACGCGCTGCGCGACCGGCGCACCCTGTTGATGGTGCTGTTGTCGGGCGTCCTGCTCGGCCCGCTGGTGCTGCTCGCGCTCTCGAGCCTGGTCGCCAGCCTGGAGGCGCGTGCCGAGAAGCGTGAAGTCCATGTGGCGGGAATCGAACACGCGCCGAGCCTGCGCAACTTTCTGGAACGGCAATCGAGCGTGGTGCGCGACGCGCCGGCCGAATACGAGGCGCGCTTGCGCGACGCGAGCCTGGGGGATCCGGTGGTCGTGGTGTCGGCCGGTTTCGAGGCCGCCTTGCTGCGCGGTGACACAGCCACGCTCGAACTCGTGAGCGACAGTGCCAACAAACAGGCCGAGTCAGGTGTCGCGCGCGTGCAGCGCCTGTTGCTTGGGTTCGGCCGCGAACGCGCGGCCTTGAGCCTGGCGCTGCGCGGCGTCTCTGCGGAGCTGCTCGAGCCGGTGGAGATCGCCGAACGCGACTTGGCGAGCACGCAGACTCGGGCCACGCAACTCACCGGCATGCTGCCGTTTTTCGTGCTGCTCGCAGTGCTGTACGGCGCGCTGAGCGCAGCGCTGGACACGACGGCGGGCGAGCGCGAACGCGGCTCACTCGAACCGCTCATGATGAATCCGACGCCACCGCTGGCCATCGCCCTGGGCAAATGGGGCGCGGTCGCGAGCCTGGCGATGCTGATTGCGCTGCTCAGCTGCCTCGGCTTTCTGCCGGGTCAATGGCTGCTGCGCAGCGACACCTTGCAGGCGCTGTTCCAGTTCGGCCTGCGCGAAGCCGGGTTGTTCCTGCTCGTGCTGCTGCCCTTCGCCGCGGCCCTGTCGGCACTGCTCATGGCGGTGGCGATTCGCTGCAAGAGCGTCAAGGAGGCTCAGGTGAGCGCGAGCCTCGTCGTGCTGCTCGTCTCGTTGCTGCCCTTGGCGAGCGTCTTCAATTTCGGCGGCGAGGCGCCCTGGCACCTGTGGCTGCCCGCGCTCGGGCAAAACACACTCATGACGCGCGTGCTCAAGGGCGAAGACCTGAGCGCTGCGCAGTGGCTGATTCCGTTGGCCGTGAGTCTGGCGCTGGGCAGCGCATCGCTCGGCTTCGTCGCGCGACGTCTGCGCCACGCGGCCGTCCAGTAGCGCAACTCGCCGTCACGGAAACTTGCGCGCCCGATCGGAGAAGTAGCCGTTCGAGTAGGCGCTGGGTAGCAGAGTCAGGCGCATCGACTGGGCGCCGCTGGCCAGGTCGAACTCCGACACGTCGCTCAGCAACCCGGCAAACTCGCCCCAGCCGACGAGCACTTTGCCGCTGGCAAACATTTGCGCACTTCCCAGATTGAAACTCTGGTGCATGTCGGAAGTGAATTCCGCAAAACCCGGCAACGCCGGATTGCCGGTGACCAGGGTCTTGGCGACTTCGTCGAGGTTGAACACCAAGACGCGCGATGCGGAGCCGCCGTTGCGGTTGTCGAACAGGCTGAGGCGCCCGTCGGGCGCGCGACTCGCGTCGTGCTGATGCGAGAACTTCTGGGTCGCGGCCAGGCCGAACTGGTCACACGGCCCGCCCAGAATCCAGCGGATCGCGCCCGTGCCGCGGTCGATCTTGAGCACGGCGTCGAGGTGGCGGAACGACGCGATCCAGTGGCCGTCGGTGTCGACATGCACGGAATCCCAATGGGCATAGTCGGCGCCGTTGTTTTGCGCGTAAGCGTTGCCTTCCGTGGAGCACGCGTAGAGCTCGGGGTGGTCGGTGGAAAGCCAGTTGAAGACAGCTGCGCCGCCTTGAATTTCCTGCAAGCCGCTGCCGCGAACGAAGAATGATTGACCCGGCAAGGCGGGAATGTTGCTGGCCGTCTTGGCCGCGTTCACGCCCAGGATGTAGTGCCCGTCCCCGACGATCGTGTGATCGTGCAGGTTCACGGCGTAGGTGTTGCCGTCGGGGAAGGCGAGCGCGCTGACGTTGTCGAGCAGGTTGAAGGCTCCGTCCATGACCCGGATCGCGGCCGCCGCGGAATCGTAGAAGCTGTAGCGGATAGCCCCGCCTGGAATCACGGTCTTCTTGAAATCGTGAATGTCTTTACCGCGTGGGTTGCGGTAGTAGTACTTGAGGCTTCCGTCAGCCTCGATGATGTAGGCATAGGGTGCGCCAAAGCCCTGCGGATCGAAAGGCGCGACGTATAAATCGCCGGCCTGCGGCGCTGTCGCGCTGAAGCTGTAGCGCACGTAGTCCAGCGGCCGGGCGTGCAGGGTGTACTGCGCGGTTTGGCCGCTGACGTTGTCGGTGACAACGATGCGCGCGTTCGACGCGTCGTCGAGCGCGGGGAACGGAATCACGATGTACTGATTGCCGCCAACGCTCGTGGCCCCCACTGCCGTGGCGGAACTCACCGTGATGTTGCACGCCGTGCACGAGAAGCGCAGCTGCACGCTCGCGCCCTTCGCGTTGGCTTGCAGCGCCAGGTCGGCCCGGGTCGGGTTGTTGGAGAGCAGCGCGCTGCCGCCCACGCCGATCGCGTCTACAGAGCTCAGCAGCGACGACACCGCCGGGGTGACGCGATTGACGCTTGACCGCTGCACCGAAGAATCCCCGTCGCCGCACGCCGCCAATGCGATCGCCAACGTGCACCCGGCGCGCAAAGCCAACCATCGACGGGCAGATCGGGCCTCATCACGCATGGCGGTTCCTCCTCGAGAGGTGGTTGAACAGGCCGTTGTCTTCGGCGCCCATTCTGCACTTCTGCACTGTCGTCTCGGCTCGGCGGGGTTTCAACCTGGCAAGTTGCGCAACAAGTCGGCACTTCGCCTCACTGCAAGGGCAAAACGGCTTGGCGCGACGCCGCTTGCCACGTGGGCAGCCAGCGGCTCTGCGGGCGCGGCGCGCGGCGCGGCAGCGCGCTGGAAATTGCCACCGACGCGCTGACTTGATCCGGCTGCCGGAGTTCCCAACCGTCCACTGCGGCACGGTCGTCCAGGGCCTGCACGAGCCCCTGCCCCAGGCGCTTGGCGTGGGCACGAACGACCAGCGCTTCGCACTGGGCCGCGCTGAGCTGGCGCGCAAACGCCCACCAGCGCTGTTGCACGAGGGGCTGACGCCACGCGTCTTCGATGGCCCAGCGTTGCTCGTGGGCGGCGAGGTTGCGCCCGGCCTCGAGGACGCGCGGCAGCAATGCGTGAAAAAAGGTCTGGAAGCTGCGCTGCGCCGCCTTCGCCGGGAGCAACGCCTCGATCCGGCTCATGCGCAGGCTCCAACCCGGAGCCAGCAGCTGGCGGCTGACAAACGCCTGCAACGCCTGCGCGGGATTGAACAGGCGCAGGCGGTTCGGCGGCAGCACGAGCAGCGGCTGCGTGCAAGCCTGCTCATGCGGCATGGGCTCGACAAAACTCGCCAAGCTGGCCGCGCGTGCCCACTGCGCCCCGGTCAGGCCACCCAGCCCACCCGAGCCGACGGAGCCGTCCGCGTCGAGGCGCTGCGCAAGCTGCTGCGCCTGCGCCCGCGTGATTGCGCAACTGGCGCGCTGCGCTTTGGCGCTCAACATCGCGAGATTCCCCGCCGCGTAGGCCGCGTCGTGGCGCACCCGGACGATTGCCGCGCCGCTGCACGCGGAGTCCTCTCCGCCCAGCGGCGCCCGCGTGATGGGGCAATAGCTGACTTCGAGTTGCTGGACAAACCGCGGCGTCACCTGGACGGGTTCGACGCTTTGGCCCTCGCACCAGGCTTGCAGACGCAGCTTCAGCCACAGCTGCACGGCGCGGCTTGCGGCGCTGCGGCGCGACACGGCGCCTGCGCGGCCCGCGACCAAGCCGCAGCGCAGCGCGGGCGAGTCGTAGGCCTGCGGCAAGGTCGGCGCAACGCCGTAGCGCGCGTGATCCCAGCCCAGCTCGAAAGCCAGCGTGTCCTGCACGCTGGAGGGTGTGACGGTCAGTGGATTCATGGGTCAACTCCTTCAAACAAGCCGCCTCGGATGCGGCGGTTCGGGGCAGTATCCCGAACCGCTGGCTCATGGCGTGAGCTACCCACGGCAGCGTGCAGATTCTTCGGGCTATGCTCGGCGCTTTGCCCTGGCGACCATGGACCGCACCGAACGCTTCTACAGAATCGAGCTGCTGTTGCGCAGCCGCGGCTGCGTCGGTTTCGCCGCATTGAGCGACGAGCTGGAGGTTTCACCTGCCACGCTCAAGCGCGACTTGCAGTACCTGCGCGATCGGCTCGGCGCGCCCATCGTTTACGACGCCTTTGCCAAGGGCTATCGCTTCGACCGCGCGGCGCCGGGCGCGGACGCGGTGCACGAGTTACCCGGCTTGTGGTTCAGCGAAAACGAAATCCACGCGCTGCTGACGATGCAGCAACTTCTCGCCGGGCTGGACGACGACGGCGTGCTGGCGCGTCACCTGCAACCCCTCACCGACAAGCTGCACGGCTTGCTCGGCGCCGACGCACAAGCGTCGCGCGCGCTGCTGCGCCGGGTCAAAGTCATCGGCACGGCGTGGCGGCGCGCACCGAGCCGGCACTTCGAACTGCTGGGCAGCGCCCTGGTGCGACGGCGGCGCGTCTGGCTTCGTTACTTCAAGCGCAGCGACCAGTCCTCGAGCGAGCGCGAGGTGTCGCCGCAGCGCCTCGTTCACTATCGCAACACCTGGTATCTGGACGCCTGGTGCCACAGCAGCGCGGCGCTGCGCCGGTTTGCCCTCGATGCCGTGCGCGAGGCGCGCCTGCTCGACGCCAAAGCCCGGCTCGTGGGCCTGCGCGAACTCGAAGCCCAGCTCGACGCGGGCTATGGCATTTACGGTGGCGCGGGAACGCGGGTTCGCTGGGCGACGCTGCACTTCAATGCCGAAGCGGCGTTGTGGGTCGCCAACGAAGAATGGCACGCGCAGCAGAAGTCGCGCTGGCTGCCCGATGGGCGTTACGAACTCCAGGTGCCCTATGGCGAGCCGACCGAACTCGCGATGGACATCCTGCGCCACGGCGATTCGGTCACCGTCGTCGGTGACAAGGCCCTGGTTTCGGCGATCGCCCGGCGCCTGGCCAGCGCGGCGGCACTCTATGGTTGAAAATCGACATCCCGCGCCGCCTTGCGCGGCGCGAACGAAGGAGCGACTTCCATGAAAGCAGTCTGGAACGGTGTGGTCGTCGCGCAAAGCGACGATACGGTCGTCGTCGAGGGCAATCACTACTTCCCGCACGCCAGTTTGAAGCAGGAGTACGTCAGTTTCAGCAACCACCGCAGCACCTGTCACTGGAAGGGCCAGGCGCATTACTACAGCCTGTTCGTGAAGGGGGAAATGAACCCCGAGGCGGTGTGGTACTACCCTGAACCGCTCGAGGCGGCGGCGCAAATCAAGGGGCGCGTCGCGTTCTGGAAAGGCGTCAAGGTGGAGGAATGAAGGCGAGCGGCGTCGTGAATGCGCGGAGCGGAGCCGGGCTGAGCCAAGCCACCGCGTCACCATGAATCCGGTGCTTGTCGAAGTCTTGCGCGGCGGGGCAGTGGAGTCCAGCCACCGTGGCGCGATCGCCGTGCTCGACGCCGATGGCGCGGTTCTGCTGAGCCTTGGCGACATCGAGCGGCCGATCTTCCCGCGTTCCGCGGTCAAGCTGTTGCAGGCCCTGCCACTCGTGGAAAGCGGCGCGGCGGAGCGCCTGGGTTTGACCGACGCAGAGCTGGCCCTGGCCTGCGCTTCGCACAACGGAGAAGAGGTCCATGTGCAAACCGCTGCGGGAATGCTCGCCAAGGCGGGCGTGGATGCTGCGGCCCTGGAGTGCGGCGCCCATTGGCCGTCATTGGACACGGCGACGCGCGCGCTCGCCGCCGCGGGGCGCCAGCCCTGTGCCCTGCACAACAACTGCTCGGGCAAGCACAGCGGCTTCCTCTGCATGGCGAGCACTCTGCCCAGGCACGGGGTCGACTTGCAGCAGTTCGTAAAGGGCTACGTGAACCCCGACCACCCCGTGATGCGCGAAGTCACCGACGCGCTGCAGGCAGTCACCGGCTTCGATGCGAAGTCGGCTCCGCGCGGCACGGATGGCTGCTCGATCCCGACCTACGGCATCGCGCTGTGCCAGCTCGCTTGGGCGTTTGCCCGCGTCGGCAGTGGCGTGGGTTTGCGCGAGGGCCACGCGCGGGCCGCGTTGCGCCTGCGCCGCGCGATCGCGAATGCGCCATTCATGGTCGCGGGCAGCGGCCGCTTCGATACCCGGGTCATGCAGCAGCTGGGCGAACGCGTTTGTTGCAAGGTGGGCGCCGAAGGCGTGTTCTGCGCAGCGCTGCCGGATCGTGGTCTGGGCGTGGCGATCAAGATCGACGACGGCAACGGACGCGCCGCGGAAGTGGCGCTGGCCAGCGTCATCGAGTCCTGTTTGCGCCTGAGCGATCTTGACGACCAGGCGCTGCATGCGCTGAGCCATCCGACGCTGCGCAATTGGAATGGCATCAGCGTCGGTCAGCTTCGTCCGGCACCGGATTTGGCAAACCTGCAGCTGCATTGACGCCCGCGGGTCGGGGTGCTGCGGCAACCCTGCGCTCTTCCGAAGGGCGAGTCGTGCAAGCGCATCAGCGGGACACTTTTCGCGACAACTCGCGCGTCTCGCGAACGCGTTTTTACTGCGCAAGCGATCCGGCGCACGGCCGCCGCGTAACCGATCTTGACCGTTGCCTGGCGTGTGCGATGCGCCACTGACGCACCACGACGACAGCGCTAAATTGGCGCCAGGTTGCGTTTGAGGGGTTCTGCATGCGCCTGATCACCCAAGTGATCACGTCTTATTCAGTCCGCAGGCTTGCGCTGGCGGGTGGCGCGGTGCTGTTGCTTGGCGGCTGCCAAGCCCTGGCGATCACCGCGGCCGGCATTGGCGCCTCGTCAGGCTTGTCGCACACCGCGAACAGCATCAGTTCGCGAACCTTCACGGCGAACGAGCAGCAGGTCCGGCAGGCCACTCTGGTGGCCCTGGGCAAAATGGGAATGAAGCTGGAGTCTGCCGAGAGGAACGCGTCAATCGAGACCCTGCGCGCCAGCGTCTCGGATCGCAGCATCGAAATCGATGTCGAGGCGCTCAACGAGTCGACCACTCGGATCAGCACGTCCGCACAGCGCGGCCTGTTCACCTACGACGGCGCGACGGCGCGCGAAATCGTCGCCCAGACCGAATTGGCGATGACGGAACTCGCCCAGTCGCGAAGGGCGCGTGCCCCGAGCAAGACCACCTCGGCAAGCGCAGAGTCAATGCTGAGCGGCGCCGCGCTGCGTCGGTAGACGACAGCGCGGCGAGTGCTGTTCGGGCGCGCCGCGAATCGCGGTCAAGCCTCGTGCCAGACGACGCTGCGTCGCGTGCCCGTCCAGCGTTCGAACAGCGGCGCGTAGGCCTCTTCGATTTGATTGCGCTTGACCTTGAAGGTCGGCGTGATGAAACCGTTGTCAACGGTCCAGGCGGTGCGCACGACGACCAGACAGTCGAGTTGCTCATGCGGGTCGAGGCGGGCATTCACGGCGGCCAAATGCTGGCCCAAATCCGCCTCCATGGCGGGGCGCTCGGCCACACTGGCGGCGCGCGCCGCGGCTTCGGCGTTGAGCATCACGATCCCCAGCGGCTGCCCCAGGTTGGCACCGGTCACGACGCAGGCTTCGATCAGGCCGTTCATCACGAGTTTGTCTTCGATCGGCGCGGGCGCGACGTACTTGCCCTTGCTCGTCTTGAACAAGTCCTTGACGCGCCCGGTGATGCGCAGGTTGCCCTCGGCGTCGAGCGCCCCCTTGTCGCCGGTGTGCAGCCAGCCGTCGTCGGTGAGCGCCTGGCGCGACAGTTCGGGCTCCTTGTAGTAGCCGAGCATGAGGCCGGGGCTGCGCATCTGGATTTCGCCGTTGGCCGGGTCGAGCCGGCTCTGCACCCCTTCGTAGGGAAGGCCGACCGTTCCCGGGCGCGGCACGCCGGGCAAGGTGGCGTGGGAGATGCCGCAGTTTTCCGTCATGCCGTAGACCTCGACGATCGGCAAGCCGAGATTTGCGTACCACGCGAGCAGCTCGGGCGGCATGGGTGCGGCGCCGCCTGCGGCAAAGCTGCATTGGTCCAGGCCCAGCGCGCCAAGGATTTTCTTGCGAACGATGCCGCGAATGATCGGCAGGTTCAGCAGCCGCGCCAGCTTGGCCGGCGGCATCTTGGCGTGCACGCCTTGCTGGAACTTGACCCACAAGCGCGGAACTGAAAAGAAGGTCGTCGGGCGGGCGCGTTGCAAGTCGGCCGTGAAGGTCTCCAGACTCTCAGCAAAGTAGACATGCATACCTACGGCGAGCAAGCCGTGTTCGATCAGGGTGCGCTCGGCGACGTGGGCGAGCGGCAGGTAACTCAGCATGCGTGCGTCAGTCGTCAGGTGCACCCGTTTCAGCGCCGAACCGATCGACCAGGCGTAGGTCCCGAAACTGTGCATGACGCCTTTGGGTGCGCCCGTCGTGCCCGAGGTGTACATGATCGTCGCCAACTCGTCGGCACTGCGCGTCGGCTCGCCCGCCAGCGGCGGCGTGGCCTTCACGATCGCGTCCCATTGGGCGAAGTCGTTCGGCGGCGAAAGCGGCGTACCGATGCAGGGCAGTCCCGCGGGGACACCCGCCTTCATGCCGTCCCAGCCGTCGAGCTTGCCGACAAACAGGAGTTTTGCTTCGCTGTGTTCGAGGATTTGACGAATCGTCGACGCGGCCAGTGTCGGGTAGAGCGGGACCGACACGTAGCCGGCCATCCAGATCGCGAAGTCAGCCATCAACCAATGCGCGCAGTTTTTCGAGATCAGCGCAATGCGGCTGCCCGGCGGGTGGCCGAGGCCTTTCAAGTACGCCGCGATGCACCGGGCTTCGCCAAGCAGTTGAGCCCAGGTGAAAGTTCGCAAGGCCCCGGCGCCCATCGGCTGCGTGAGCACAACGTTGTTGGGTGCCGTTCTCTCCCATCGGTACATGCGCTGCAGCGCCAGTTGATCGGGCGAAACCAGGCTCGATGTCGACATGCGTTTCTCCATTGCGGTGGCTGTGCCGTGCACCATAGGCCATCGTGCGCCGCTCGCCAATAGGGTGAGTACCGCGTGTGCACGGTCTCGGCTCGGTGGCATCCCTACAATCCGCCTTCGTTTCAGAGGCGTGCGATGTGGTTTCCCGAGGAGTTTGACGTCATCGTCGTGGGCGGTGGCCACGCCGGCACCGAGGCCGCGCTGGCGAGCGCGCGCATGGGCGTCAAGACGCTGCTGCTGACGCATAACATCGAGACGCTGGGGCAGATGAGCTGCAACCCGTCGATCGGCGGCATCGGCAAGGGTCATTTGGTCAAGGAAATCGATGCTTTGGGCGGCGCAATGGCGCTGGCGGCGGACGAAGCCGGGATTCAGTTCCGAATCCTGAACAACTCCAAGGGCCCCGCCGTGCGCGCGACGCGTGCCCAGGCCGACCGCGTCCTGTACCGCGCAGCGATCCGCACGCGCCTGGAAAACCAGGTAAACCTCTGGTTGTTCCAAGGCGCCTGCGACGACTTGCTGCTCGAAGGCGACCGCATCGCCGGCGCAGCGACCCAGGGCGGGGTCCACTTTCGCAGCCGCGCAGTGGTGTTGACGGCGGGAACGTTCCTGGACGGGCGAATTCACGTCGGCCTGCAAAACCACTCGGCGGGGCGCGCGGGCGACCCACCTGCGATCGCCTTGTCGGCGCGACTCAAAGAATTGAAGCTCCCGCAGGGGCGCCTGAAAACCGGCACTCCGCCGCGCATCGACGGCCGTTCCATCGATTTCAGCCGGCTCCAAGAGCAGCTCGGCGACGGCGTGGCGGCTGCCGACGGTGCGCCTTCGGCGACGCGCATTCCCTGTTTCAGCTTCATGGGTGACGCGGCAATGCATCCGCGCCAGCTTCCGTGCTGGATCACGCACACGAACGCGGCGACGCACGCCATCATTCGCAGCGGCTTTGACCGCAGCCCCATGTTCCAGGGGGCGATCGAGGGCGTCGGGCCGCGCTACTGCCCGAGCATCGAGGACAAGGTGAATCGGTTTGCCGACAAGGAGTCGCATCAGATCTTTCTCGAGCCGGAAGGCCTGACAACGCACGAGATTTACCCGAACGGCATCTCGACCTCGCTGCCCTTCGACATTCAGGTCGCTGCGGTGCGCTCGATCGTCGGGCTGGAGAACGCGCACCTGCTGCGTCCGGGTTATGCGATCGAATACGACTACTTCGACCCGCGCGCGTTGAGCGCAAGCTTCGAGACGCGCGCGATCGGCGGCCTCTTTTTCGCGGGCCAGATCAACGGCACGACGGGCTATGAAGAAGCCGCAGCGCAAGGACTTTTCGCGGGAGTCAACGCGGCGCTGCAGGTGCGTGGACGCGACGCCTGGCTTCCGAAGCGCGACCAGGCCTACCTGGGCGTCCTCGTCGACGACTTGATCACCAAAGGAATCACCGAACCGTACCGGATGTTCACGAGCCGCGCCGAGTTTCGCCTGCAGCTGCGCGAAGACAACGCGGACCTGCGCCTGACCGAAGTCGGCCGTGAATTGGGCCTCGTCGACGACCGGCGTTGGGACGTCTTCTGCCGCAAACGCGATGCTGTTTCACGTGAAACAGCGCGCCTCCAAGCGACCTGGGTAAATCCGAACCTGCTCAGCGCGGCCGATGCCGAGCGCATTCTCGGTAAGGCGCTCGAACATGAATACAGCTTGTCGGACCTGCTGCGGCGCCCGGGGATCGGCTATTCCCAGATCGACGCCGTCTGTGCGCTCGCTTATCCGGACGCGCCGTCGGCATCCGGGAAATTGAGTGCAGAACTCGGCGAATCACTCGCCGACGCTGTCGTCGACCAAGTCCAGGTTGCGATCAAGTATTCTGGCTACATCGACAAACAGCGCGACGAAGTCGCGCGCGCCTCCAAGCTGGAAGACTTGGCCCTGCCTGCCGATTTCGACTACGCCAGAGTCACCGCATTGTCCTTCGAGGTGCGTCAGAAGCTCGGCGCCCAGCGACCCCTCACCCTTGGCCTCGCGTCGCGAATTTCTGGCGTCACGCCCGCGGCGATTTCGCTGTTGCTGGTCCACTTGAAGATGCACCGCCACCGGGAGGCCTCGGCGGCGCCTGCGCTTCGCGATGCGCCCAGGTAACAACGTTTCGGGCTGGCCGCTGACGTGACCCTAGAGTTGCGCAGTCGGCTGGTCGAGATCGCCGGCGAACTCGGCGTGGCGCTGTCGAGCACGCAGCTTGACCGCCTGCTCGCCTATCTTGACCTGTTGAGTCGCTGGAACGCGACCTACAACCTCACGGCGGTGCGCAACGCATCGGAGATGCTCGTCCTGCACCTCGCCGACTGCCTGGCGATTGTTCAGCCGCTGCGTCGCCAATTCGGTGAACCCTTGAAGCTGCGAGTTCTGGACGTCGGCAGCGGCGCCGGGCTGCCTGGCGTCGTGCTCGCGATTGCAGCGCCCCAAGCCGCCGTGGTGTGTCTGGACAAGGTCGCAAAAAAGACCGCCTTTGTTCGGCAAGTGGCGGGGGAACTGGCGCTGGGCAACGTGCAGGCCGAGCACGCACGCGTTGAGTCCCTCGGCGTCGGATTGTTCGACGTTATCGTGTCGCGCGCCTTCACCTCTCTGGCGGGATTCGTGACGCTGACCGCGCCCCATTTGGGGCCTGATGGCCTATGGCTTGCGATGAAGGGCAAGCACCCTGAAGACGAGTTGAGGGCCCTGCCTGGCAATGTCGAAGCGTTTCACGTGGAACCTCTGCAAGTTCCTGACCTGGACGCACACCGCTGCCTGGTCTGGATCCGGCGGCGACAATAGCTTCAATCCAACCAATTCGCGCAGCCTGAGCCCCTGGCCCGGATACGCCTGCCCCTGCCCCATGTCCCGAATATTCTGCGTCGCCAATCAAAAAGGCGGCGTCGGCAAAACGACGACGACGGTCAACCTGGCCGCCGGCTTGGCACGCATCGACAAGCGTGTCCTGGTCATCGATCTTGATCCGCAAGGCAATGCGACGATGGGGTCGGGCATCGACAAGCGCGGACTCGAGCTGAGCGTGTACGACGTTCTGCTGGAAAACGCCTCTATCGCCGAGGCACGCCAACACAGCGCAAAGGTCGGCTACGACGTGGTCGGGGCGAACCGCGAACTCGCCGGCGCGGAGGTTGAATTGGTCCCGCTCGATCGACGCGACCAGCGCCTCAAACGCGCGCTATCCGCCGTCGAAGGCGAATACGACTTCATCCTCATCGACTGCCCGCCGTCGCTGAACCTCTTGACGCTGAATGGCTTGTGCAGCGCTCACGGCGTGGTCGTGCCGATGCAGTGCGAGTATTTCGCGCTCGAGGGACTCTCCGATCTCGTGAACACCATCAAGCAGGTGCACGCCAACCTGAATCCACAGCTGGAGCTGATCGGCCTGCTGCGCGTCATGTTCGACCCCAGAATCACCTTGCAGCAGCAGGTCAGCGAGCAACTCAAACAGCACTTCGGCGAGAAAGTCTTCGACACCGTGATTCCGCGCAACGTCAGGCTGGCCGAGGCGCCGAGTTACGGCCTGCCGGGTGTGGTTTTCGATCCGGCGTCCAAAGGCGCCCAGTCGTTTATCGAGTTTGCCCACGAAATGGTGAAGCGACTTGGCCCAAAGTGACTCGGTCCCCCTGAACGGTGCCAACCCCAACCCCGCGCTGCTTGCGCGTATCGAGGACGCAGGTCTGAACGCCAGCGCGCCGCCGCAACAGCGCTGGCTTGACGGCTGGTTGCTGCGATATTCGCAAGGCAAGGCCAAGCGCGCGCGCTGCGTCAATGCCGTTGCAGCGGGACAGCGGCCCGTCGAGCAGAAGTTGGAAGAGTGCGCCAAGGTCTTTGCCGCAGCCGGGCTGCCGCTGATTTTTCGGATCACTCCGTTCACCTTGCCCCCCACGCTGGACACCCACCTCGCCGCGCAGGGCCTTCAGCGCTTCGACGACACCCGGGTGATGGTGCTGGGCGACTTCAGCGCGATCGAAAGCCCGACGCTGCCCACCGAGTGCAGTATTCGAGAAATCGCCCTCGAGCCCTTTGCCCAGCGGGTGGGCGCGCTGCGCGGCTCGCCGCTGTCGCAGCGCCAAGCGCACGCACAGCGGCTCGCCAATTCACCGGTGCCGTTCACGGCCTTCGAGCTGCGCGAGCACGATGAAGTGTTGGCGTGCGGTCAATTCGCCATCGAGGCTGATCTCGTCGGGCTGTACGACGTCTACACCGCACCCCATGCACGGGATCGCGGCCTGGCGCGCCGGCTTTGCCAACACCTCCTCGTCGCAGCCCGCAACCGCGGCGCCGCCCATGCCTACCTGCAGGTCGACTCAAACAACGCCGCGGCACGTGCTGTCTACTTCAGGCTCGGCTTCAGCGACGGCTACAGTTATCACTACCGCGCCCGCGACCCGCTGACGGCCTGAACTATTCGGGCACTACAGCCCCAGCGTCTCCTCGACGCCCAGATGCACATTCATCGCCTGCACCGCCGCGCCGCTGGCGCCCTTCCCCAAGTTGTCCAGGCGCGCGATCAACAGGGCCTGGTTTTGATTTGCAAAGACGAAAATGTCGACGCGGTTGGTGTCGTTGCATCCCTGAACGTCGAAGTATTCCGGTGCAGGATTCGCTTCGCTTGGCATCGCATGCACGCGGATGAACCTCTCGTCCCGGTAGCGCCGCTCGAAGGATTGCTGCAGGGCCGCCCCAGTCACCCCCGCGCCGAGCTGGGGCAAATGCAGCGGCACGGTGACGGCCAAGCCCTTGTAGTAGTTCGCCACGACAGGCATGAACAAGGGCGGCGAGCGCAACCCCGTGTGCGCGGCCATCTCGGGCAAGTGCTTGTGCGCGAACTTCAGCGAATATGGGCGGGGCGAGCCCAGTTTCGGGTCGCTTGCACTCTCGTACTGCTCGATCAATTTCTTGCCGCCGCCTGAATAGCCGGTGATCGACGATGCAGAAATCGCCGCCTCCGGCTTCACGAGGCCGGCATCAACCAAAGGGCGAAGCAAAACGATGAATGCGAGTGCATGGCAGCCCGGATTGGCGATGCGCTTGGATGCGCGAATTTTCTCGCGCTGTCCTGGAGCGAGTTCGGGCAAGCCGAACACCCAGGTCGGGTCGGTGCGATGCGCGGTGCTCGCGTCGATCAGGCAAGTCTTCGGGTTTCGCACCAAGGCCACCGCCTCGCGCGCTGCCGCATCGGGCAGGCACAGGAAAGCGACGTCGGCGGCATTGAGCAGTTCGGCGCGCATCGCGCTGTCTTTGCGCTTGTCGGCGTCGATTCGCAGCAGCTCGATATCGTCGCGACGCGCGAGGTACTCGTGGATTCGCAGGCCCGTCGTGCCTTCTTGACCATCGACATACACCCGGTGTTTCATCGCAGATCCCTTCGTGTGCGGCTCGGCCTGCATTGTCGAGGAAAACCTGTCGCCGCTGCCGGCTGGCCCAAGCGCCAGAAGTGCGGCGAGCGCGGAACACTTCATCGTTGACAATTCCGCCATGGTCACCAAGAAACCCAAGGGGCTAGGCATGGGCCTCGAAGCGCTGCTCGGGCCTCGCGTGCGCGACGCGGGTACGTCACCCGGCGGCGAGCCTTCAGGCTCGCTGCGCCAACTCAAGCTTTCGCAACTCCAGCCTGGCAAGTACCAACCGCGCACGCGCATGGACGACGCTTCGCTGCAAGAGCTCGCGCGCAGCATCGAGTCGCAAGGCGTGATGCAGCCCATCCTCGTTCGGGCGGTCGCGCAGGACCGCTTTGAGATCATTGCCGGCGAGCGCAGAGCGCGCGCTGCGAAGATTGCCGGCCTGGACGAAGTCCCGGTATTGGTCAGGCAAGTTCCGGACGAAGCCGCCGCGGCAATGTCGTTGATCGAGAACATTCAGCGCGAAGACCTCAATCCCCTTGAAGAGGCGCAGGGCCTGAAACGCCTGACGACGGAATTCGGCCTCACCCATGAGCAGGCGGCGCAGGCCGTCGGGCGCTCGCGAAGTGCCGCGAGCAACTTGCTGCGCCTGCTGAATCTGGCGGAGCCGGTTCAGCATTTGCTGCTCAGCGGCGAATTGGAAATGGGCCACGCGCGCGCGCTGCTCCCCCTGGACGGCGCGCAGCAGATCCTGAGCGCGCGCGAAGTCATCGCTAAGGGAATGAGTGTCAGAGAGGCGGAGCGGTTGGTCGCACGGGGCGGGATCCGGGGGCGCCAGACGCCACTCCTGCGCGTTAAGCGGGACAAGCCACGCGATCTTGAGCGGATTGAGCAGGTCTTGTCCGATGCCCTGCTTGCAAGCGTTGAGATACGCGTCAAGAGGCGCACCCGCCGCGGGGAACAAGGCGAGGTCGCGATTCAGTTTGGCTCCCTGGACGAACTCAACGGCCTGCTCGAAAAATTGGGGCTTCCCGCCACCTGACTCGACACCACCGTTCACCGGGCGAGTGCCGTAAGCAACAGCAACACGCCCGGCAATGCCCGCGAAATTGCGGAACTTTGCGCAGGAATATGCTCTCCATCGGCTTTTCTGATTCAACCGCATTCAGGCCGCATGCGTTGTGTACCGACAATTTGAGCAACTGACGCGGCGATGCGCGAAGTGCAAGGCAATTGCCTTGCATCTCGACTGATTCGCGATTCGCAGTTCGATCAGAGTCAATCCTGCTGCCTTGCTGACTCGACAAGGAAAGCTCTGATGGCGCCCGGTGGACGCCATCAGAACTTCCCTCACCGCGCTCCCGCCTGGGGCCGCGCTGTGCTTCCGATGTCTAGGAGATCAGCATGAATGTGATCAGCAACTTCGCAGCAAGATTCGAGCGCACCCGAGAAGAGGAGATGTCGCTCGAGGAATACCTCGCCGAATGCAAGCGCAGTCCGCTGGCCTATGCCACCGCGGCGGAGCGAATGCTCAAGGCAATCGGCGAGCCGCAGCAAGTCGACACGCGCTCCGAGCCACGGCTGTCGCGCCTGTTCGCCAACAAGATCATCAAGATCTATCCCGCGTTTGCCGAGTTCTACGGCATGGAAGACGCGATCGAGCAAGTGGTCAGCTACTTCCGCCACGCCGCGCAAGGACTTGAAGAGAAGAAACAGATTCTCTACTTGCTCGGACCGGTGGGTGGCGGCAAATCGTCGATCGCCGAGCGCCTCAAGGCGCTGATGCAGGAAGTTCCTTTCTACGCCATCAAAGGGTCGCCCGTGAACGAATCGCCTCTAGGGCTGTTCGATCCGGGTGAGGATGGTCAGATCCTCGAAAAGGAATACGGTATTCCGCGTCGCTACCTGCAGCGCGTCCTGTCGCCCTGGGCCGTCAAACGACTCGAGGAGTACGGCGGCGATATTCGGCGCTTCAAGGTCGTCCGGCGTTACCCGTCGGTCCTCAAGCAGATCGGAATCGCCAAGACCGAACCCGGCGACGAGAACAACCAGGACATCTCTTCCCTGGTGGGCAAGGTGGACATCCGCAAGCTTGAGACCTTCGCTCAAGACGATCCGGACGCCTACAGTTTCTCCGGCGGCCTGTGCCTGGCCAACCAAGGGCTGCTCGAATTCGTCGAGATGTTCAAGGCACCTATCAAGGTGCTCCACCCCCTGCTGACGGCAACGCAGGAGAGCAACTTCAAGGGCACCGAAGGCTTTGGTGCGATTCCGTTCGACGGCGTCGTTCTTGCCCACTCGAACGAAAGCGAATGGAAGGCGTTTCGCAACAACAAGAACAACGAGGCCTTCCTGGACCGCATCTACATCGTCAAGGTGCCGTATTGCCTGCGCGTCAGCGAAGAAATCAAGATCTACGAAAAATTGCTGCGGGGCTCGTCGCTGTTCAAGGCAACTTGTGCACCGGGCACGTTGAAGATGATGTCTCAGTTCGCCGTCTTGACGCGACTGAAGGAGCCGGAGAATTCGAGCTTGTATTCGAAGATGCTTGTTTACGACGGCGAAAACCTGAAGGACACAGACCCGCGCGCCAAGAGTTTTCAGGAGTACCGAGACTATGCCGGAGTCGACGAAGGCATGAGCGGCGTGTCCACGCGCTTCGCCTTCAAGATTCTGTCCAAGGTCTTCAACTTCGACAGCACCGAGATTGCCGCGAATCCGGTGCATTTGATGTACGTGCTCGAGCAGCAAATCGAACGCGAGCAGTTTGCCCCCGAGACGGAGCAGAAGTACTTGGCGTTCATCAAAGAGCACTTGTCGGTGCGCTACGCCGAGTTCATCGGCAAGGAAATTCAGACCGCGTATCTGGAGAGCTACAGCGAGTACGGTCAAAACATCTTCGACCGCTATGTCACCTATGCCGACTACTGGATCCAGGACCATGAGTACCGCGACACCGACACCGGAGAGGTGTTCGATCGCTCGTCACTGAACGCTGAACTCGAGAAGATCGAGAAGCCCGCGGGCATTTCCAATCCGAAGGACTTCCGCAACGAAATCGTCAATTTCGTCCTGCGCGCCCGCGCGAGTAACGCGGGTCAAAATCCCGCCTGGACGAGTTACGAGAAACTGCGGACCGTGATCGAGAAGAAGATGTTCTCGAACACGGAAGAACTGCTTCCTGTGGTCAGCTTCAACGCCAAAGCCAGCGCCGACGAAGTCAAGAAGCACGAGGACTTCGTGACGCGAATGGTCGCCAAAGGCTACACCTCCAAGCAAGTTCGCCTGCTCTGTGAGTGGTATTTGCGAGTGCGCAAGAGTTCGTGATCGAATGACACCGCCGAGGACCGCGCTTTGCAGCAAATCATCGATCGCCGCCTCGCCGGCAAGAATAAATCCATCGGCAATCGCGAGCGGTTCCTGCGCCGCCACAAGGAGCAAATCCGTGAGGCGGTGAAGCGCGCTGTCGACGGCCGTGGCATTCGCGACATGGCGCAGGGCGAGGACATCCACATCCCGAAGCGCGACATCAGCGAACCCGTTTTCAGCCACGGGACAGGCGGGCGCCGCGATACCGTTCACCCCGGCAATCAAGACTACGTTCGCGGCGACCGGATCGAACGCCCGAAGGGCGGTGGCGGCTCAGGTGGCGGCGGGAAAGCCAGCGACAGCGGCGAGGGCAACGACGACTTCGTCTTCCACCTCAGCAAAGAAGAATTCATGCAGGTTTTCTTCGATGATTTGGCCCTGCCCAATCTGGCCCGCACGACGCTTGCAGACACTCCCGAATTCAAGACCCACCGCGCAGGCTACAGCAGCGATGGCACACCCAACAACTTGCACGTCGTTCGCTCGATGCGCGGCGCGATCGGCAGGCGCATCGCGGTCGGGTCGGAAGCGCGTCGTACCTTGCGGGAGCTGGAAGAGCAATTGGCGCTCCTCAAGCGGCATCCCGATCCCAACCCGCACTCCCGCGAGCTGCTCAGCATTCAGCGCGAAATCGATGCGCTGCGCGCGCGGCTGGCGCGGATTCCGTACCTCGACCCGATCGACTTGCGCTACCGCAGTCGGGTTCGGGTTCCCGTTCCCACGTCCAAGGCAGTGATGTTCTGCCTCATGGATGTTTCAGGTTCGATGGATGAGTCGCGCAAGGAGCTTTCGAAGCGATTCTTCATCCTCCTCTATTTGTTTCTCACGCGCCACTACGAGAAGATCGAAATCGTCTTCATCCGCCACCACACCCAAGCGCAAGAAGTCGACGAGCAGAATTTCTTTCACGCCACCGAGACTGGTGGCACGGTGGTATCGAGCGCACTGGTGCTGATGGAAGAGATCGCCAAGTCACGCTTTCCCACCAGCGAATGGAATATCTACGGTGCTCAGGCGAGCGACGGGGACAATTGGCATCACGACAGCGGTCGATGCCGCCAGTTGCTTGCCGAGCGCATCCTGCCCCTGTGCCGCTATTTCGCCTACGTCCAGGTCGCCGAAGAAGAACAAAACCTCTGGGAGGAATACGCCCAGCTCGCGGGGCAGGCCAAAGTCTTCGCCATGCGCAAAGTGACCGAGGCTTCACACATTTACCCGGTATTTCGCGACCTGTTCAAGAAGGAAGGTGTGCCCGCATGACCCGCATGTCACGCATGGCGGCGGCCGACTTGCTTGATGCCGCGGCTGCCCCTGCACCTCGAACCGTGATGCGGGCGCGCGAAATCCAGCGACCAACGCGTGCGGCCCAGCCCCTGCCCGCACCGAGCGACTGGACCTTCGAGTTGCTCGAACGCTACCACCAGGTCATACGCCAAACGGCCACACGCTATGGGCTGGACACGTACCCCAATCAACTGGAGATCATCACCGCCGAACAGATGATGGACGCGTACGCGTCGGTCGGCATGCCGGTGAACTACCGCCACTGGAGCTTTGGCAAGGAGTTCATCGCGACCGAAAAGAACTATCGGCGCGGCCACATGGGGCTGGCGTACGAGATCGTCATCAATTCAAACCCTTGCATCAGCTACCTGATGGAAGAGAACACGCTGGCCATGCAGGCCCTCGTGATCGCCCATGCGGCCTACGGACATAACAGCTTCTTCAAGGGGAACTACCTGTTTCGCATGTGGACCGACGCGTCGTCGATCATCGATTACCTCGTCTACGCTCGAAACTACGTGACGCAATGCGAAGAACGCCATGGGCTGGAGGCCATCGAGGCGCTTCTGGACAGTTGCCATGCCTTGATGAACTACGGCGTCGATCGCTACCGCCGCCCCAGCAAACTGAGCCTGGCTCAGGAGCAGGCCCGAAGCAAGGACCGCGCCGAATACGCCCAACAGCAAATCAACGACTTGTGGCGCACACTTCCGCGCCGCGCTGAAAAGGCGACGGAAGAGTCTCAGGCCCGACGGTTCCCAGAAGAGCCGCAAGAGAATTTGCTCTATTTCATCGAGAAGAACGCGCCCTTGCTCGAGCCATGGCAGCGCGAAATCGTGCGCATCGTTCGCAAAGTGGCCCAGTATTTCTACCCGCAGCGTCAAACCCAGGTGATGAATGAAGGTTGGGCAACCTTCTGGCACCACCACCTGCTCAACGCGATGTACGACGATGGTCACCTCGCCGATGGCGTGATGATCGAGTGGCTCACGTCGCACACGAATGTCGTCTTTCAGCCCCCGGTCGGACATCGTGCCTACAGTGGCATCAATCCTTACGCGCTGGGCTTTGCCATGTACGGCGATATCAAGCGCATTTGCGAGTCACCGACGGACGAAGATCGTGCCTGGTTCCCGGAGCTGGCCGGGCAGGATTGGCTGGAGGCCATTGATCACGCAATGCGCAACTTCAAAGACGAGAGCTTTATCGGCCAGTATCTTTCGCCGCAGCTGATGCGCGATTTCCGCCTGTTCTCAATCGTCGACGACGAATCGGAAAAAGACCTCGAGGTTGCGGCCATTCACGACGAAGCGGGATACCGCCAGGTTCGCGAGAGTCTGAGCCGTCAATACGACCTGGGCAGCCGCGAACCCAATATTCAGGTCTGGAGCGTCAACCTGCGTGGTGATCGCTCGCTGACGCTGCGGCATACCCAGCACAACCAGCGTCCCCTGCACGACGACGGACAAGAAGTGCTCAAGCATGTCGCTCGCCTTTGGGGGTTCGGCACCCATTTAGAGAGTGTGAACGCCTCTGGGGCCATCGCTACGCGCTGGTCAGTGCCGGCACCTACCGACTGACGAATTCGCCGGACCAGCGCACGTGCGCGCCAGCTTGCCCCCACAGCGGGTAGGTAGCCTGCGTTGTCCCGGACGGCTCTTCTTGTCCCCCTTGTCCCGTCCGTCTGTGGCAAACTTACAACGCGGCAGAGCTTTTTTTGGGGGTGTGCGATGCGCCAAGCGATTCTGGCAATTCTGTTGGGATGGGCATGCCTCACGCAGGCCTGGGCGGCGCTAGACGTTGGTGAGTCTGCCCCTGACTTCACCGCCAATGCGGCCCTCGCGGGCAAGACCTACAACTACTCGCTCAAGGACTCACTGTCCAAGGGCCCGGTCGTGTTGTATTTCTTTCCCGCTGCCTTTACTGAAGGCTGCTCGATCGAGGCACAGCAATTCGCTCAGGCCGTACCGCAATTTGAGGCGCTCGGCGCTTCAATCATCGGCGTGTCAGGCGACAGCATCGAGACGCTGAGCAAGTTTTCGGTGCAGGTTTGCCAGGGCAAGTTTCCGGTCGCGTCCGACGCCTCGAAGACCATCATGAAAGCCTACGACGCGACAATGAAGGCAATGCCAGATTTCGCGACGCGCGTTTCTTACGTCATCGCGCCTAACGGGGCCATCCTCTACAACTACTTGAGTCTTAACCCGAACAAGCATGTCGAAAACTCGCTTGCCGCGGTTCGCGACTGGTCTCGGTTGAAGGCCACCCGCTAGACGGCGCACTCGGCGCTAGGCCCATATGTCAACGCCAGGGGCGGACCGCGCGTTAGGCGAGGGTCCGTTGATTGGCGCGTCTGTGCTGCGCAGCGAAGAGGGGATTGCGGTCTCCAAGGCGTCTTGCGTGTGTGCGGGTCCGGCCATTGCATTGGGCGGCGGCAACGCTAAACTGTCGTTCGGCGCACAAAGGCTGTTTGTTTGTCAGGCGCCTTTTGCAATTTTTCATTTTCAGCAATATCGCAGGAGACCCCAATGAAGAAACTCGCTTTGGCAGCCCTATTGGTTGCTTCCCAAACTCTGGCACTTTCGGCGTTCGCGCAAGACAAGAGCCGAGCCGACGTCAAGGCCGAGGCTGCCTCAGCAGTCAAGTCTGGGACGATTCCCAAAGGCGAAGCAAATGCGCCCCAAGCTGCAGCCAAGTCCACTAAGGCGCGCGCCGAAGTGAAGTCCGACGCCGCCATGGCCACCAAGGCCGGCACCACGCCCAAGGGTGAAGGCGCGGGCGAAAAGCCTGCTGCCAAGAGCACGATGACGGCCGAAGAAAAGGCGGCCGCCCGCGCGAAGCGCAAGGCTGAAGCGGCGGCAGCGAACAAGGCTGGCACGATCCCGAAGGGCGAAGCCGGCAAGTAAGCCCGCGTCGGCATTCAGACCGGCAGCAAGAACGGCGGCAGGGCGGAATCGCCTTGCCGCCGTGTTTGTTTGTGGCTACGTGGTCGCCCACCGATTGACCAGTCGTCGACACCCGGCCGGACTCACACGTCGATGTTCTCGGCGCGAAGCGCGTTGGCCTCAATAAAGTCACGCCGCGGTTCCACTTCGTCTCCCATCAGCATCGTGAAGACCCGATCCGCCTCAATGGCGTCATCGATCTGCACGCGCAGCAAGCGCCGCACGGTGGGGTCCATCGTGGTTTCCCACAACTGGGAAGGGTTCATCTCTCCCAATCCCTTGTAGCGCTGACGTGCGACAGCCGATTCGGCCTGCTGCAGCAGCCACGCCATGGCCTGTCGAAAGTCGCTCACCCGTGCCTCTTTCTGTCGATCACCCTCACCGCGGCGCACGATCGCATCGGCTGCGACCAAACCCTTGAACGTCTTGCCTGCCGTTGACAGGGCTTCGTAGTCCGCGCCGTGCAGAAAGTCGGCATTGATGACGCTGCTTTTGCGATTGCCATGAAGCATGCGGTGAATTTTGAGCACGAACTTGTCGCTGCGCGCATCGAATTCAGCGGTCACGTCTGCATCATGAAGCACGGCCCTGAGCGCAACAGCCGCGTCGTCCGCATCGCCGCGCGAGTCCAGGTTCAGCTCCAAGCCATTGGCCATCGCGCGCAAGGCCTCGACATCCATCCAACTCGACAGCCTCTGCGCCACATTGTTTGCGAGAACATACTTTCTGGCCAGCACCTCGAGCGTCTCCCCTTCCAGGACAAGCGCACCGGGGACACCCGTTTCGAGCCGCGCGTCCTTCAGCGCCACGCGCAGCAGATACGCATCCAACTCCACCCCATCCTTCAAGTACGTTTCCTCTTTGCCGAACTTGACCCTGTAGAGCGGCGGTTGGGCAATGTAGATGTGGCCTCGCTCGACCAACTCGGGCATCTGCCGAAACAAGAACGTCAGCAAGAGGGTCCGAATGTGGGCTCCGTCGACATCGGCATCGGTCATGATGATGATTCGGTGGTAGCGCAGCTTGTCCGCGTTGAAATCGTCTCCGCCCATGCCTGAGCCGATGCCCGTTCCGAGCGCCGTGATGAGGGTCAGGATTTCATTGCTCGTCAGCAACTTCTCATAACGTGCCTTCTCGACGTTGAGAATCTTTCCTCGCAACGGCAGGATCGCCTGAAACTTGCGATCTCTGCCCTGTTTGGCCGAGCCCCCCGCGGAGTCGCCCTCCACAATGTAGATCTCACACAGTGCTGGGTCCTTCTCCTGGCAATCGGCCAACTTGCCCGGCAGTCCCATGCCGTCGAGAACGCCCTTGCGGCGCGTCATTTCGCGCGCTTTGCGCGCCGCCTCACGGGCCCGCGCGGCGTCGACGATCTTTCCACAGATGATCTTTGCGTCCGTCGGATTTTCTTGAAGGTAGTCCCCGAGCGCTTTGCTGACCACATCTTCAACCGGCCCACGCACCTCGCTGCTGACCAACTTGTCTTTGGTCTGACTCGAGAACTTCGGTTCGGGAACCTTGACGGAAAGCACGCAGCAAAGCCCTTCGCGAAGATCGTCGCCCGCGACCTCCACCTTGGCTTTCTTCGCCAACTCGTTGTCGTCGATGTATTTGTTGATGACCCGGGTCATCGCTGCACGCAAGCCGGTCAGGTGAGTCCCGCCGTCGCGCTGCGGAATATTGTTCGTGAAACACAAGACGTTCTCCGAGTAACCGTCGTTCCACTGCATCGCAACTTCGCAAACGACGGCCGACCCTTGATCGGTATTCTTCTCTCCTGTTGCGTAGAAGATGTTCGGATGCAGGATCTTCTTGCCCGCGTTGATGAACTCGACGAAGCCTTTCACCCCGCCTGAGTACGCAAAGTTGTCTTCCTTGTTCTGCCTCTCATCATGCAGCCGAATCCGCACGCCGTTGTTCAGAAAGCTCAGCTCGCGCAAGCGTTTGGACAAGATCTCATAGTGGAAGTCAATGTTCGAAAAGATCTCCCCGTCGGGCAGGAAGTGGACCTCCGTCCCACGTTTCTCGGTGGTACCGACAATTTTCATCGGCGAGATTGCAAAGCCATCGCGTTCAGCCACCTGCCGATCCTGCGGCACACCCTGCCTGAACTCGAGGAAATGAACCTTCCCCTCGCGCCTGATCGTCAGCCGCAGCCACTTGCTCAGCCCGTTGACGCAACTCACGCCCACGCCATGCAAACCGCCTGAAACTTTGTAGCTGTTCTGATTGAACTTGCCCCCGGCGTGCAGTTCCGTCAACGCGATCTCCGCAGCCGAACGCTTTGGATCGTGTTTGTCGTCCATCTTGATCCCGGTCGGAATACCCCGCCCGTTGTCGATGACGCTCACGGAATTGTCGGTATGAATCGTCACCACGATGTCGTCGCAGTATCCCGCGAGGGCCTCATCGATGGAGTTGTCGACCACCTCGAACACGAGGTGATGCAGGCCTGTCCCGTCGGACGTATCGCCGATGTACATCCCCGGGCGTTTGCGAACCGCTTCGAGCCCTTCGAGGATTTGAATGCTTCCCTCGCCGTACGACGCATTCATCAGGTTGGTCGCGCGCACGCTCTCAGCCTCGTCTCCGTTGCCGCTCGGCAAATTGCCTGTCTCAGTCATTGCACCTGACGATCATTGTGAGTGGGTGAATCTTCTACGCGGCCGCGTCAAATGCGCATGGGCATGACGACGTACTTGAAGCCGGCGTAATCCGGCACGGTCAATAAGGCGCTGGAGTTGCTGTCGCTCAGCTCAATCTTGAACTTCTCGCAGCTGTTCATGTTCGTCAACACGTCGATGATGTAGGTCACATTGAAGCCAATTTCGATGCTGTCACCGGCATAGTCGATTTCCACCTCTTCTGTCGCCTCTTCCTGCTCTGCATTGCTCGCCGCGATCTTCAGGACGCCGGGCTCAATATTCACTCGCACACCTTTGAACTTTTCACTTGTCAGAATCGCCGTGCGCTGAAGACTTGCCAAGAGAACAGCCCGATCGATCGTGAAACCATTTTTGTGGTTGCGCGGAATGACGCGGTGATAGTCCGGAAACTTTCCCTCGACAAGTTTGCTGACAAACTCCATGCCGCTGAAACTGAACCTCGCCTGATTGCTTGCAAAGCACATTTCAATCGGCCGGCCTTCGCCGTCCTTGTCGTCGCGCAACAGCCTTTGCAACTCGAGAACCGTCTTGCGCGGCAGGATGACTTCCTGTTTAGGCATTTCCACGTCCAACGTGGCCTGCGCGTGTGCCAGGCGGTGCCCGTCGGTGGCCACGAGCACCAGGTTCTTCCCCTCGGCAACGAACAAGATGCCGTTGAGGTAGTAGCGGATGTCGTGCACGGCCATCGCGAAGTGGACTTGGCCGATCAAAGCCTTCAACGTCGCCTGAGGCACGCTGAACACCGGTCCAAAATCCGGCGCTTCCTGCACCAGCGGAAAATCATCGCTGGGAAGGGTCTGCAGAGTGAACCGGCTCTTGCCTCCCTGCAGCGTCAGTTTGCTCTGCGAACTCGATACCGTGACGACCTGCTCGATGGGCATGGACCGCAAGATGTCGATCAACTTTCGCGCGCCGACAGTCGTTGCGAAGCTTCCGGAGTCGCCATCGAGCGTCTCACTCGTTCGAATCTGAACTTCAAGGTCGCTTGCGGTGAACTCCACGCGATCGCCAACCTTGCGAATCAGCACGTTGGCCAGAACCGGCAGCGTATGGCGCCGTTCAACAATCCCGGCGACTGCCTGCAAGGCCCGCAGAATTTTTTCCTGGGCGGCTTTTATAACAATCATGTCAACCTCTTGATATGGTCGTAGTCATAGAGAGCAGCATTTGCCGTGGACAAGCCAATTTTGAGTTGTTCGATCAACGACTTAGGGTGGTGCGAAAGATGTGGTTCGATAGGCACAATGTGTGCTGCCCAACATGAACAACTTGGTGAGTAGCGCATTGCGGGTGCGCCGCGCCGAACTTGCTCAACACTTGTCCCCAGCCGGACGCGGGAAGGAGTTGGGCGCTGCGGGTTCAACCTTTGAGTGTCTGTTCGAGAACATGAATCTGCTGGTTCAGTTCAGCATTCTTCTGCCGCTCTGCCGAGATCTTGCGCACGGCGTGCAGCACCGTCGTGTGATCCCGGCCGCCGAATGAATCGCCGATCTCCGGCAAACTTTTTTGCGTCATTTCCTTGGCCAAATACATGGCGATCTGCCGCGGCCGGGCGATGCTCGCCGGGCGCTTCTTGCTGTACATGTCGGCGATTCGGATCTTGTAGAAGTCGGCGACGGTCTTCTGAATATTCTCCAAGCCGATCTGCCGGTTCTGGATCGACAACAGGTCTTTAAGCGCTTCCCGCGCCAGCTGAATGTTGACTTCCTTCTGGCTGAATCGCGAGTAGGCCAAGATCTTGCGAAGCGCGCCTTCGAGTTCCCGAACATTCGCGCGCACGTTCTTCGCCACGAAGAACGCAACGTCCTCCGGCATGGGCGTGGACTCCAACTCGGCTTTGCGCATGAGGATGGCGACGCGCATTTCCAACTCAGGGGGCTCGATCGCAACCGTCAGCCCGGCGTCGAACCTGGACGTCAGGCGCTCATCGATATCCACCAGACCCTTTGGATAAGTGTCGCTGGTCATGATGATGTGAGCACGCTTGGCCAGCAGGGCCTCGAAAGCGTTGAAAAATTCTTCCTGGGTCCGTTCCTTGCCCGCAAAGAACTGAACGTCGTCGATCAAAAGCAAATCCAGCGAGTGGTACTTGGCTTTGAGTTCGTCAAAAGTCTTGCGTTGGTAGTTCTTCACCACGTCCGTGATGAACTGCTCCGCGTGCAAGTACAGCACCCGTGCATCCGGACGGTTTGCAAGCAGCGCGTTGCCCACCGCGTGCACAAGGTGCGTCTTGCCCAGACCCACCCCGCCATAGACGAAGAGCGGGTTGTACATCACGCCCGGAGCTCCAGCGACGTGCAGTGCCGCGGTTCTGGCCATCTGGTTGGCGCGACCGGGGACGAGCGTCTCGAAGGTCAAACTGGTATTGAGCCTTGTCTTGTTGTACTCCGGCGTACCGAATCCGCCTTCTACCTGTCCAGACGCGATGCGCGGCGCCCGCGGTGACGCGAAGTCGCTGCTTGACGTTTCGCGGGCCGGCCGAACAGGCGCCAGTCCGTTGCGAGGGTCGTGGGCCGGCTCCGCGCTTCCTGGCAAGTCGCGCTGAAGCAAGGTCATTTGCAGCCGAACGGGCCGACCAGCGAGCTCGCTGAGGACGGCCTCGATGCGGCCACCGTACTGATTGCGAATCCAGTCCAACTTGAATCGATTGGCGACTCGCACGGTGACCACCGCGCCCGCGTCCGCGTGCTCGGTGAAATCCGCCGCAGGAAGCGGACGGATCCAGGTATTGAATTGTTGTTCGGGCAATTCGGCTGCAAGTCGCTCGCAACCGCGCTGCCAGAGGTCAGCCACCATGTGGAGAACTCGTGCGTTGGGAGTGCGGATTGTACGTCGCGAGGATCAGGATTCGGCTGTTATCCACAGTCGCGGGCCGACCCGCACCGGTCCTAAAAGATGGCCTCGCGCCCACGCCTCATTGACCCCGCCTTGGGATTCTGCTGTAATCACCGGCTTTTCCGCATGCGCGCGGGGCTGATCCGGCGCACGCCCAACCAGAGATTTCCTGCATCGGGAGATCTGCAACGATTGCGCAGACAGCGGCGCCGCCACAAGTATGAAACGCACTTACCAAGCTTCGAAAATTCGCCGCGCTCGTGTCCATGGGTTTCGCGCTCGCATGAAGACTCGCGGCGGCCGCGCCGTCATCAACGCTCGACGCGCCAAAGGACGCAAGCGTCTCTCGGTCTGAGCACGCGCGCGCGCTCCGCGTCACGTTCGACCGTGCAGCCGTGACCTGCCAGCGGGTCGGCCGGATGCGCGCCTCGGCCGACTTCGAGCGGGTACTCGCCCAGCCCGCCGTGGTCGTGAACCGACATTTCGCGCTGCATGGACTGGCCAGCGAACCGCATACCCGCGTCAACCGCCAGGCCGGGCGCGCAAAGGTTAACTTATTAACACAGCCGTATCGCGATCACCCGGCCGCTGTGGATAATGCTTCGGCTCCAGGTCACCAAGCGGTACCGCCGCGGTGCATCTGGCTGGGCATCGTCGTACCCAAGCGCTACGCGCGCCGCGCTGTGACGCGGTCAATGTTGAAACGCCAGATGCGGTCCGGCGTCGAGCGATTCGCAGATTCTCTTCCCCTGGGCATGTGGGTATTTCGCCTTCGATCGTCGTACGACCCGCAGCGTTACGTCGCGGCCGCCCCCAGTGAATTGCGTTTGACCGTGCGAAGCGAAGTCACCCAGTTATTGCAGGCGCTGAAATCACCGAAACTCGGCCCTCGCTCAGACACCCAACCGCCATGATTGTTGTCTCCCCGTGGCCGACCCGGCTGTTGATCGCGTTGGTGAAGGGCTACCGTCTCCTGCTCAGCCCCTGGCTCGGAAGCGCCTGCCGCTTCTATCCGACCTGCTCTGAGTATTCGATGCAGGCGCTGCAGCGGCACGGTGCGGCGCCGGGGGTCTACCTCACGCTGGCGCGCCTCGCGCGCTGCCATCCCTGGTGTAAGGGTGGCGTCGATCCAGTACCTCAGCAAATGCCGAGCTGGCGACACACAGCGCCGAGCGTTCGCGCCGCCGCAGACGAAGGCGCGGCGTCAGCTTCCCCAAGGACACTGTTCCCATGAACGATATTCGCCGCACCATTCTCTGGGTAGTGTTCTCGATGTCGCTGTTCCTGATCTGGGACGCTTGGAACCGACACACGGGTCAGCCTTCCCTGTTTGCGCCGCCGCCCGTGGCCCAGCCCGCCGCAGCGGGAGCCTCGCCCGCGGCGAGTGCCTTGCCGTCCCCTGCGGCGACCCTTCCATCGAGGGGCCTGCCCGCGCCGACCACCACGGAATCGGCAACCGGCAGCGACCGCATTGACGTGAGCACCGATGTGTTCAAGGCCACGCTGGACACGCGCGGCGCGTCGCTGGTTCGCGTCGAATTTCCGGGCCAGGTCGATCCACTGGATCGAAGCAAGAACGTGGTGTTGCTCGATCAGTCGGCGCAACGGCTTTACGTCGCCCAAACGGGCTTGGTACCGCCCACCGGTGGGGCTGGCTTGCCGAACCATCACACCGTGATGAAACTCGTCACAGCGGATCGTGCCCTGATAGACGGGAGCAATGCGCTGCAGCTGCGCTTCGAGTCGGACGAAGTCGGCGGCGTCAAGCTGGTCAAGACGTACACCTTCGAGCGGTCGAGCTACGTGATCCGCGTCTCGCACGAAGTGATGAACCGTACAGCGTCGTCCGTTGCCCCGCGGCTCTACGTTCAATTGGTCCGCGATGGCAACGCGCCCGCGGGTGAGTCGAGCTTCTACTTCACTTTCACGGGGCCGGCGATTTACACCGACGACGCCAAGTTCTCGAAAATCGACTTCAAGGATATCGAGAAGCGCAAGCCAGGGGAGAAGGCGCAGCACCCACTGGACGCGGACAACGGCTGGATCGCGATGGTGCAGCACTACTTTGCGAGCGCCTGGCTCATCGACAAAACCGACGGATCGAAACTTCCGCGCGAGTTCTACACCGGCAAGGTGGATGCGAACACCTATTCCGTGGGGATGATTGCACCCATCGGCGAGGTCGCGGCCGGGGCAAGCAAGACATTTGATGCGCGCTTGCTCGTCGGCCCCCAGGAAGAAGACAAGCTCGCTGCGCTGGCGCCCGGCCTGGAACTCGTCAAGGACTACGGCTGGTTCACGATTCTCGCCAAACCGCTGTTCTGGCTGCTCACGCAGCTGCACAAACTCATCGGCAACTGGGGCTGGGCGATCGTCGGCTTGGTCGTGCTCCTGAAAATCGCCTTCTATTGGCTCAACGCGACGGCGTATCGGTCGATGGCAAAGATGAAGGCGATCAACCCGAAAGTCATGGCGCTGCGCGAGCGGCTCAAAGACAAGCCGCAGGAGATGCAGCAGGAAATGATGCGCATCTACCGCGAGGAGAAGGTCAATCCGCTGGGCGGTTGCCTGCCGATCTTCGTCCAGATGCCGTTTTTCATCGCGCTGTATTGGGTCTTGCTTTCCAGCGTGGAGATGCGCAATGCGCCGTGGATCGCTTGGATCACGGATCTGTCGGCGAAAGACCCGTTCTTCATCTTGCCCTTGTTGATGACGGGAACGACGATGTTCCAGACCTGGCTCAACCCGACGCCACCCGACCCGGTGCAAGCGAAGATGATGTGGATCATGCCGCTCGTGTTTTCGGCGATGTTCTTCGTCTTTCCGGCCGGACTGGTGCTGTACTGGTTGACGAACAACATCCTGTCGATCGCCCAGCAGTACCTGATCAACAAGCAGCTGGGCGTCTTGGGCAAGTAGCGCTGCTGCCGCGGTGCAATGCGGCAGCAACCGATCCGGCGCAGGAGTCGCTGTCCGATGTTGGCGAGCCTGAACGACACCATCGTTGCCGTTGCCACGGCTTCGGGCCGGGGTGCGATCGGCATCGTGCGCGCGTCGGGCCCGCGGCTCGAACCACTCATCGTCGCCATCTGCGGCGGCCCGCTCGAAGCCCGGCGAGCGCACTATCTGCCTTTGCTCGGCGCCGACGGCGTGCCGATCGACCACGGCGTTGCGCTCTACTTTGCCGCGCCCAACTCCTACACCGGCGAAGACGTCCTTGAACTCCAGGCGCACGGGGGTCGGGTGGTCCTGCAATTGCTTCTGGCGCGCTGCCTCGAGGCAGGCGCTGAAGTTCGAGCGCGCATTGCCCAGCCCGGCGAATTCACGCAGCGCGCGTTCTTGAACGGCAAACTCGACCTGGCGCAGGCCGAAGCCGTCAGCGATCTGATTGATGCAAGCACCGAAGCGGCGGCGCGCTCGGCGGCGCAGTCATTGAGCGGAGTGTTCTCCGGCAGCATCAACGCGCTCGCGGCACAGCTCGTCGAATTGCGAGCCTTGGTCGAAGCCACACTCGACTTCCCCGAGGAAGAAATCGACTTCCTCGACCGAGCCGACGCCCTGGGCCGGCTGGCGCGCATTGCAGCCGCCCTGGACGACGTCGTATTGCGTGCTCGCCAAGGCGCGCTGCTGCGCGATGGCATCAAAGTCGTCTTGGCGGGCCAACCCAATGTCGGGAAGAGTTCGCTGCTGAACGCCTTGGCCGGCGCGGAACTGGCGATCGTCACGCCCGTGCCGGGAACGACCCGCGACAAGGTCAGCGAAACGATTCAAATCGAGGGTGTACCTATCCACGTCGTCGACACCGCCGGATTGCGAGACTCTGACGAACCGGTCGAACGCATCGGCATCGAGCGCGCCTGGGGCGAAATCGGGAACGCCAACCTCGTGTTGTTTCTGCACGATACGACGCGTGCCGCGCATGCCGACTATGGCGCCGCCGAGGTCCAGCTCGCGGCAAAGCTGTCCGGCGCGGTCGCACGCGGGACGCGCGTGATTCACGTGCACAACAAGATCGACGTCATGCCGCAAGCGCCCGGTGCCGAAGGTCTGGGCGTCTCGGCGCTGCGCAGCGAGGGGCTGGTCGCGCTGCGCCGCGCGATGCTTGATTCGGTGGGCTGGCAATTGCCCGCCGAGGGCGTGTTCCTCGCGCGGGCGCGCCACGTGCACGCCTTGCGCCTTGCCGCGGACCACGTCGCGCAGGCCGGCCGGCACGCGACGCAGGCCAATCCGGCGCTCGAGCTGTTCGCCGAAGAACTTCGCCTGGCGCATCGGGCGCTGGAAGAGGTCACAGGCGCCTTCAGCACCGAGGATTTGCTCGGCCAGATCTTCGGCCGGTTTTGCATAGGCAAGTGATGGAATCGCTGCTCGCGTGACTTCTTCCCGGTCTGCGACAGGCAGGCCCCCGCGACGCACTTGACAAGCCGTGAAGCTCACACGGCGCGGCGGGATAATCCGGCCTCGAAGTGTGCCCGGATCCGAATGAACCCATGATGGATGTCAACGAACTGCTGAAAGCCATTCAGTCGCTCAATACCGAAGACGCGTTTCGCGCGCGTTTCACGCTCGAACAGTGGCGCACCGTGGCGCCCTTCCTGGCGCCGCACGACATTCGCACTGGCGACTTGTTGATCAAGCAAGGGGACACTGACCACACGATGTATTTTCTCGGGCAGGGTTCGCTGCAGGTGTTCGTCAGTGGCGCCCCGGCTGGGGCGAACAAGATCTCGATCCTGCGGGCCGGCTCGGTCGTCGGGGAAGCCGGATTGTTCGGCGAGTTCCCGCGCTTGGCCAGCGTCGAGGCGATGACACCGTGCAGCGTCTGGGCGCTGCGCGGGCCGCGCCTGGAAGAACTCGCCCAGCGCGCACCCGCATTGGCCCTCGAACTCGTGCGCGCCGCAGGGGCCGTGATGGCAACGCGTGCGCGTGCGCATTTGGCGCACAAGATTTCATTCGCCTGACGTGAACGCCAGTCGGCGCAGAGGCGCCGGCCTTGCCGCTCAGGACCGGCCCAACAATTTGGCTTCGGCCAGGCCCAAGGGTTCGGGCAGGCCGGAGAGAACGAGCGTGTCGCCGGCGCCAAGGACCGCATCGTCGTCCGGCTTGGAGACTGCACCGCTCGCGCGCCGCAGTGACACGGCGCTCACGCCGACGGCGTGCAAGGCCAATTGCGCGAGGGTCTGCCCCACACTGCCCGCCGCCGGCGGCAAGGTGACCGAGAGCAGTCGAGCCTGGTGCAGTTCATCCACCGTGTCGTCGTCGGCCCCGTGAAAGTAACCGCGCAGCAACCCGTAGCGCGCCTCGCGCTGGGCTTGCACAACGTGGATCACGCGCCGCATCGGCACGCCGACCAAGGCCAGCGCATGGCTGGCGAGCATCAGCGAACCTTCGATCGCCTCGGGCACGACTTCGGTCGCGCCGGCGCCACGCAGGCGATCGATGTCGCTGTCATCGAGTGTGCGCACGACGACGGGGACCTTCGGTGCGTGGGCCTGCACCAGGCCCAAGATCTTCAACGCCGACGCCGTATCGTGGTAGCTGACGACCACCGCGCTGGCGCGCGCCAGGCCTGCCGCCATCAGGCTTTGCAGTCGCGCAGCGTCGCCGAAGACGACGCTTTGGCCGGCGGCGGCCGCTTGCCGGACCCGATCGGGGTCGAGGTCCAGCGCCATGTAGGCAATGCCTTCGCCCTCGAGCAAACGCGCCAGATTCTGCCCGCTGCGGCCGTACCCGGCGATGATGACGTGGGCCTCGGCATTGATGGCGCGTTTGGCAATCGTCGTCATCGCCACCGACTGCATCAGCCAATCGCTCGCGCTCAGGCGCATCACGATGCGATTGCTGTAGAGAATCAACAAGGGCGTGGCCAGCATGCTCAGCACCATGCTGGCCAGTACCGGGCTCAACCACATGGGCTCGATGAGCTGCTGCTCGGCACCCAGCGTCAGTAGGACGAAGCCGAATTCACCGGCCTGCGCGAGATAGAGCCCGGTGCGAAGTGCCACCCCGGGCGTGGCACCGAACAGGCGGGCGAGCAAGGCCACGAGCAGGAATTTCGCCAGCACCGGCGCCAGCGTCAAGAGCAGCACGAGCAGCCACTGGTTGAACACCGCATGCCAGTCCAGCTTCATGCCGATCGTGATGAAGAACAGACCCAGCAGCACGTCGTGGAAGGGCCGGATGTCGGTTTCGACCTGGTGTTTGTACTCGGTCTCGGCAATCAACATGCCCGCCAGGAAGGCCCCGAGCGCGAGCGACAGCCCAGCGAGTTCAGTCAGCCAGGCCAGGCCGAGGGTGATGAGCAGGACATTGAGAATGAACAGCTCTTCGCTCTTCAGTCGCGCCACCCGGGTCAGCCAGGCGCGCATGACCCGCTGGCCGCCCACGAGCAGCAGCGTGAGCAGCAGCGCGGCCTTGAGCGTCGCCCAGGACAGGGCCGTGGCCAGGTCCGCAGCGCTCGAATTCAACGCCGGAATCAGCACCAGCAAGGGCACGACGGCGAGATCCTGAAACAGCAGCGTGCCCATCACGCGCCGCCCATGTTCGCTCTCGAGTTCGAGGCGTTCGGCCATCAATTTGCCGACGATTGCCGTGCTCGACATCGCCATCGCGCCGGCGAGCACGATCGCGCCCTGCCAGGTCAGCTGCCAGGGCTGCGCGCTGAAAGAGAACACCCACCCCAGCAGGAAATGCCCGAGCACGGTGCCGATCACGGTGAAGCCCACCTGCGCCAAACCCAGGCCGAACACCAAGCCGCGCATGCTCTTCAATTTGGGCAGGTTGAATTCCAGGCCGATGACGAACATCAGCAGCACGACGCCAAACTCGCCCAGCGTGCGCACCCCTGCCGAGTCCTTGGCCAGGGCCAGCGCATTCGGGCCGATCAACACGCCCACGACGAGATAGCCCAGCATCGGCGGCAGGCGGACCACGCGGCAGACGATGACGCCGGTCACCGCGGCCACCAGGTACAACAGAATCAACTCGAGCGTGCTCGCCATCGGCTCTCAGGTGGAACCCAAATCGTGCGCGGCAGTCCTGCCGCATCGACCCCCTAGAATCGCCGCATCGTAATGGACGCTCGTGCGCGCGGGCGCAGCCGGTGCCAGCCCCAGCCAAATCGAGACCCGCCTTCGACGCGCGACGCGCCTTGCAATTGGCGCGCGACACTTTCGACATCGAGGCGAATGCCTTGCTCGGCTTGAAGGCGCGCCAGGGTGACAGCTTCGCGCTTGCGGCGCAAGCCATGCTCGAGTGCCGTGGCCGCGTCGTCGTGATGGGCATGGGCAAGAGCGGGCATGTCGGGCGCAAGATCGCCGCGACGCTCGCGTCCACCGGCACTCCGGCAATGTTCGTGCATCCGGCAGAAGCCAGCCACGGCGATCTGGGCATGGTGACCCCGGGAGACGTCGTCCTGGCGATCTCCAACTCGGGCGACAGCGACGAACTCGCGGCGCTTGTTCCCGCGCTCAAGCGCCTGGGCGTCCTGCTCGTGTTGATGACCGGGCGCACTGACAGCACGCTCGGATTGCACGCCGACCTCGTGATCTCCAGCGCCGTCGATCAGGAAGCCTGCCCGATGAACCTGGCCCCGACAGCGAGCACCACCGCCCAGATGGCGCTCGGTGACGCGCTCGCCGTGGCCGTGCTCGACGCGCGCGGGTTTCGCGAAGACGACTTCGCACGTTCGCACCCGGGCGGTGCGCTCGGGCGCAAGCTGCTGATGCACGTGCGCGACCTGATGCGCAGCGGCTCGGATGTGCCCAGCGTCCTCCCCGACGCGCCGTTCACGACGATGCTGCGCGAGATGACGGGCAAGGGCCTGGGCTTTACCGCGATCGCCGACGCATCGCAGCGCGTCTGCGGCATCTTCACCGACGGCGACCTGCGCCGCCTCATCGAACAAGGTGCCGATTTGCGATCTCTGCAGGCCCACCAGGTCATGCACCCCGCGCCCAGGCTGGTTCGCGCCGACGCCCTCGCCGTCGAGGCGGCGGCGGTGATGGAGCAACACCGAATCACGAGCGTGCTCGTGGTCGATGCGCAGGGTGTGCTCGTAGGCGCGCTCAATTCCAACGACTTGATGCGCGCCAAGGTCATTTGATGGCCACGCCGGCGCTCCATTTCGCGCCCGAGACCCTGCTGCTCGCGCAGCGCATTCGTGCCGCGATCTTCGACGTCGATGGCGTCCTCACCGACGGGCGCATCTACCTCGGCGAACACGGCGAGCATTTCAAGGCGTTCTCGACACTCGACGGCCATGGGCTGAAATTGCTCGCGCGAGCCGGCATTGAACCGATCGTCATCAGCGGCAGGGATTCGCCGAGCTTGCGCCGGCGCGCTGCGGACTTGGGTATCCGCCACGCCAGCTACGGCGCCGAAGACAAGCTGCGTGCTGCGCAAGGCCTGCTGGCGCCGCTGGAGTTGGCGTGGTCACAGGTGGCCGCGATGGGCGACGACTGGCCCGACCTGCCCTTGCTGCGCCGTGTCGCGTTCGGATGCGCCCCGCCCGGCGCCCATGCCGAGGTGCGTGCCGTCTGCGCGCACGTCACGCAGGCGCGAGCCGGCTTCGGCGCGGCGCGTGAGTTTTGCGACCTGTTGCTCATCGCCAGTGGCCACTATGTCGAGCTGCTGGAAGGCTCGCACGTCACCCTGGACCACACGGCGCAGGCCGGCCATGGACGCGCTTGACGCATCGTTCATTCCGCCGGCGCGTGGTCGGGGGATCGCCATGCCCTGGCGGGTCCGCGTGCTCGAGGCGATATCGACGTACCTGCCTTTGCTGCTGATGGGCCTTCTCGCACTGGGAACCTGGTGGCTCGTGAAGAACACGCCGACGGCGGACTCGCCTCGCGCGGGCGCGCCGCCCAGCGATGAACCCGACTACGAGATGCGCAACTTCGTCATCCAGCGCTTCGCGTCGGACGGGACGGCGCAGATTCGAATCGAAGGCCGCCGCATGCACCACCACCCCATCGCGAATACGCTGGAAATCGAAGAGGTGCAATTGCGCGCCGTGGGCCGCGACGGCGGTGTGACGTCGGCGCGGGCGGATCGTGCGTTGACGAACGCCGATGCCAGCGAGGTGCAATTGCTGGGCAAAGCCGAGGTGGTCCGGCAAGCGACGGGTCGCGAGGCGCGCACCGAATTTCGCTCTGAGTTTCTGCATTTCTTTCAGGCCACCGAACGCGTGCGTTCGCACCTGCCCGTCACGGTCCAGCGCGGTGCCAACCAATTCCGAGCGGACGCGGTTGAATATGACAACCTGGCGCAAGTGATCGAACTCAAGGGGCGGGTTCGCGCTGTCTTCGCGCCCGACGCGTCGCGCCTCTTGCCTCCCTGAGCGACGCGCCGTGAATGCACCCTTGGCTTTGATCACCGGCGCGTCCAGCGGCATCGGCCAGGCGCTGGCGCAGCGCTACTTGCGTGCGGGCTATCGGTTGGCGCTGGTGGCACGCCGCACGGCACCCATTCAACACTGGCTCCAGACGCAGGGGACGCTGGCTCAGGGTTGCGCCGCGTATGCCGCTGACGTTCGCGATCTGCGCGCCACCGCGGACGCTGCGCAGCGCTGTCTGACCGAGCAAGGCTTGCCCGATATCGTGATCGCCAACGCCGGCATCAGCGTGGGCATGGACAGCGCGATATTCGACGACCTGGAGGTGCTTCGCGATACGCTGCAAACCAACGTCGTCGGAATCGCCGCGACGTTCCAGCCCTTCATCGCGCCGATGCGTGCGCGTGGCTCAGGCACGTTGGTGGGCGTGGCCAGCGTTGCAGGGATCCGCGGTCTGCCGGGCCACGCGGCGTATTGCTCAAGCAAGGCGGCGGCCATCACCTATTGCGAAAGTCTGCGCGGAGAATTGCGCGGCAGCGGCGTGAAAGTCGCAACCTTGCTGCCGGGCTACATCGATACGCCGCTGACGCGCAAGAACCGCTACGCCATGCCCTTCCTGATGCGAGCCGATGAGTTTGCCGATCGCGCCTTCGCCGCCGTCGAGCAAGGCGCGAGCTACCGGGTCATTCCTTGGCAAATGGGCGTCGTCGCCAAGTTGCTTCGAGCTTTACCCAATCCCCTCTACGACAAATTGCTCGCCGGTCGACCGCGCAAACATCGCCAGGGCGAATGAGCGGCGCGACCCGACGCCACGGGCGCTTCAGGAGGGCAAATGCAAACGGGCTGCCAAAGCAGCCCGTTGTTCAGTTCGGATGGGTTCAGTAGCCGCCGCGGCCACCACTGCCGCCGCCACCGCCGGAGCGGCCACCACCGCCGCCACCGCCGTAACCGCCGCCGCCGCCGGAGCGACCACCGCCGCCACCGCCGTAGCCGCCGCCGCCCCCGCCGCCACCGTAGCCGCCCCCGCCGCCACCGGAGCGGCCACCGCCGCCGCCACCACCGTAGCCGCCGCCACCTCCACCGGAGCGAGTGCCGCCCCCGCCGCCAAAGCTTCCCGGGCGCTCTTCGCGCGGACGGGCTTCATTGACGACGATCGCGCGGCCTTCGAGCGCCTGGCCGTTCATGCCGTTGATGCCGGCTTGCGCCTCGGCGTCGCTGGCCATTTCGACGAAACCAAAGCCCTTGGAGCGGCCGGTATCGCGGTCCATCATCACCTTTGCCGAGGTCACGGTGCCGTACTGCGCAAACGCCTGCTGTAAGTCCTCGTCGCGAATGCTGTACGCGAGGTTGCCGACGTAGAGTTTGTTGCCCATGGGAAGAGGCCCTTTCAGATTCGATAGAACGATGTGGAGCTTCTACCCATCGTGAACCATTCAAGCGAAGGCGCGGCGTCCATACACAGAGTCGCGAATATACGGGAATTGGGCGCGAGGCGCCGCTGCAACTGAGTACAAAGTGTTGTTTTCGGGCAGTTCGAAGCCGCCTGCGCGAGGCCTTGCACCGGGTTCGCAACACCGCGGCAAGACGTGCGGCGTGCCAGGGGCGCCAGAATGCGCAGCACCATGATCGAAAGAACGTACGACTACATCATTTGCGGCGCCGGCACGGCAGGCTGCTTGCTGGCAAATCGGCTCAGCGCGGATGCGGGAAAACGCGTGCTCCTCATCGAAGCCGGCGGCAACGACAACTACGCGTGGATTCACATCCCGGTGGGCTACCTCTATTGCATCGGCAACCCGCGCACCGATTGGCTGTACTCCACCGCGCCGGAAGCTGGGCTGAACGGCCGTCAACTGCGATACCCGCGCGGCAAAGTGCTCGGCGGGTCATCGAGCATCAACGGCATGATTTACATGCGAGGCCAGGCCCGTGATTACGACGCGTGGAGCGCAGGCGACGGCCACGGCGCGAACGCCGGTTGGAGCTGGGCAGAGTGTTTGCCCTACTTCCTGAAGCACGAAGATCACTACCGTGGCGCGAATTCGTGGCATGCCGCGCCGGGCTTCGATCCGAGCGGCACACAGCTTGGCGGCGAGTGGCGCGTCGAAGCGCAGCGCCTGCGCTGGGACGTGCTCGAAGCGTTTTCGCAAGCGGCGCAGCAAGCCGGCATCCCCGCGAGCGACGACTTCAACCGCGGTGACAACGAAGGCGTTGGCTACTTCGAAGTCAACCAACGCCGCGGCGTGCGCTGGAACGCGACCAAGGCGTTTCTGCGCCCGGCGTTCCGGCGCCCGAACTTGCAAGTCTGCACCGGGGCCCACATCGAAAGAATCGTCACCGAAGTGGGCGCGCACGGCGTGCGCGCGAGTGGCGTGCAATGGCGCGTCGGCAACTCGGCGCCGATGCAGGCACGGGCCAGCCGCGAAGTGCTTCTGTGCGCAGGCGCGGTGGGAACGCCGCAATTGCTTCAGCTCTCGGGCATCGGCGCACCGGAGTTACTGCGCACTCACGGAATTCGCATCGTGCGACCCCTGGCCGGCGTGGGCGAAAACCTGCAAGACCACTTGCAGATTCGTGCGGTGTACCAGGTCGAGGGTGTGAAGACGCTGAACACGATGGTGCAAACCCTGTGGGGCAAGGCGGCGGTTGCGCTCGAATACGCGCTGCACCGCAGCGGCCCGATGAGCATGGCGCCGTCGCAGCTGGGTGCGTTCACACGCAGCTCGCCGCAGCAAGCGCACGCTGACCTCGAGTACCACGTGCAGCCGCTTTCGCTCGACGCCTTTGGCCAACCGCTGCACGCCTTCAACGCGTTCACAGCGAGCGTCTGCAATCTGAACCCGACGAGCCGCGGCGAGGTGAAGATCCGCTCGGCCAGCGCCGCCGACGCGCCGCGCATCGCGCCGAACTACTTGAGCACGCCGCAAGACAGGCACATCGCCGCGCAGAGCCTGCGTCTGACGCGGCGCATCGTCGCGATGCCTGCGCTCGCGCCGTATCGCCCACGCGAAGTGCGGCCGGGGGTGGAGTTTCAGAGCGATGCCGAACTCGCCAAACTCGCGGGCGACATCGGCACGACGATTTTTCACCCGGTGGGCACAGCGAAGATGGGCCCGGCAGGCGACCCGGCGGCCGTCGTCGACGCGCAATTGCGCGTGCACGGCGTGCACGGCCTGCGCGTCGTCGACGCCAGCGTCATGCCGCGCATCACGAGCGGGAATACCAATGCGCCGGTGCTGATGATTGCCGAGCGTGCAGCGGAGTGGATTGCGCGCGCCGCACGTTAGCGCCAGATCACGACAGCAAGTGCTTACGCGCCCGGTGCATGCGCACGAACAGATTGTCTTCGCTGATCCCCAGCGTGCGGCACACGCTCGCTGACGACTGCTCCTCGAGCACGCGCAGGCGAAACGTCTCGCGCAGCCCGTTCGGCAGTGCGTCGATTCGCGCCAGCGCCCGGGCGAGCAGCATGCGCTGCTCGACCACTTCGTCGGGTTGCGGTTGCGGGCAAGCCACGTCGTAGGCCGCGTGTTCGCCGTCAGCGTCGTCGTCGAGCGACTCGAAGCGCGAATGGCGCCGCAGCACGTCGACGATCTTGTTCTTCAGAACCGCGGTGAGCCAGGAGCGCAGCGCGGCGCGCCCCTCGAACGACGCGCGTCCCGACAACACCGCCTCAAAGACGTCTTGCACCGCGTCTTCGGCGAGCGCCGGATCGCGCAGCTTGCGCTGCGCGAAGCGCAGCAGGTAGGCACGCTGCGCGACCATCTCGTTCCATGCCACGCCACTCGATGCTCCGGCGGCGAAACCGCGCGGTACGCGCGGCGCCAGGGGGGTTCGGTCGGCTGTGGGGGCGGTGGCAATCATTGCGGGCTCCAGTGGCTTGTTGTCGATGGCCTCACTGTGGCCGGCGCAGATCGCGCCGTTCTCACCAAAGCTCACAGGAAGATCACATTTGCGTAAGAAGCGCGTCGCGGCCCGCGACAATCGGCCATGCCTGCGACGATCCTCGTGGCCGAAGACCAGGCCGACATTCGCGATCTGCTGCTGCTGAACTTGCGCGGTGCCGGCTACGACGTGAGTGCGGTAGGCGACGGGCTGGCGGCACTGCGCGAGCAAGTGGCGCAGCCGCGCGAGCTGCTCATCCTGGACCTGATGATGCCGGGCAAGGACGGGCTGGAAGTCTGCAAGGCGCTGCGCGCGCAGGGCAGTGCCACGCCCATCCTCATGCTCACCGCCAAGTCGACCGAGCTGGATCGCGTGCTCGGCCTGGAGCTTGGCGCCGACGACTACCTCACCAAACCGTTTTCGCTCGCCGAGTTGCTGGCGCGCGTCAAGGCCCTGCTGCGCCGCGCCGACCTGCTGCGCGCGGCGCAGGCGGTCAGCGCACCTGCCCCTGGCGTGCGCAACGGCGAACTCGAAATCCTGCCGGTGAAGCGCCAAGTCAAGCGCGACGGCGTGGCGCTCGAGTTCACTGCGCTGGAATTCGACTTGCTGCTGCACTTCGCGACGCACCCGGGTCACGTGTTCTCGCGCGCCCACCTGCTCGACGCCGTCTGGGGCTACACCCACGAGGGCTATGAACACACCGTCACGACGCACATCAATCGCTTGCGCGCGAAGATCGAATCCGACCCGCTGCACCCGCAAATCATCCTGACGGTGCGCGGCGCGGGCTACAAGATGCGCGAGGCGCCGGTGTGAGAGCACCGCAGCTGACGGTTCGGCTGCGGCTTGCGCTGGCCATCGTCGCCACCGGCCTGATCACGGCGCTGCTCGTGATCGCCACGGTGCTCTACGCCTTCCAGCGCTTCGAGCGTGAGACCACGTTCCAGCGCGCCAACACCTTTCTCGCACGCATTGCGAGCAACGTTGAACTGCTCGAATTGCACGAACGCCTGCCGCACGAACTCAACACCTGGATGCGCAGCGTGATGCTTTATGAACCCGACAGCCAGCTTTATTTGCTCGACGCGCAAGGCACGGTCTTGTCCAGCACCGGCCAGGTGACCCTGGCGCCGGGCTTCAAAGTGGCGCTGGCGCCGGTGCAGGCCGCGGCCCAAGGAGCGAGTGGTCCGGCGGCGATGCCTTACGTGATGGGCGACGACCCGGAACGCATGGCGCTGGACACCGTCGTCGCCGCCCGGCCACTGCGCCGCGCCGTGATTCGCAGCGGCGAGCCCGTGTCAGGTTACCTCTACCTGGTGTCGCGCCGCCAGGAATTGCCGGGGTCGCGCTGGCAGGCATTGCGCAGCAGCTTTGCGTTTCCGGTGCTGCTGCTGCTGCTGGGCATTGTCGTTCTCACGACCGGGCTGGCCGCGGCAATCATCGCTGCCGTCACGCGGCCGCTGCAGCGCCTGACCGCTGCGGTCGCGGGCATTTCCCTCACTGGCCTGGAGCAGGGCGGCGAACCCGGACCCGCCGGGGCATGGGCACCGACGACACCGTCCAACACGCGCTGGGCGGCACGCCGGCACGACGAGTTTGGCCAACTCGGCAGCGCGTTCGAGATGATGTTGACGACGCTGCGCAAGCAATGGGAAACGCTGCGCCGCCTGGACCATTTCCGCCGCGAGGGCGTGAGCAACCTGTCGCACGACTTGCGCTCGCCACTGACGGCGACGCTGGCCTGCCTCGAAACGCTGGAAGCACGCTGGGTCGCCCCGTCCGACGCCGCACCCGCTGACCGGCACCTCGTCGCCGTGGCGCTGCGCAACACGCGCAACGCGGCGCACCTGGTGCAGGCGCTGGGCGACTTGGCCAAACTCGACGAGCCGCAATTCCAACTGCACCGGGAAATCGTCGACGCGAGCGAATTGATCGACGACATCGGCGTGCGCTTCGCGCCGCGCGCGGCGCAAAAAGGCATCACGCTGGAAGTGTTGCACGCTGCTGCGGCGTCGGCCGGCGCCGTCGAACTGGCAGCGCCGTTTGTCGCGCTCGACGTGGAACTGTTCGAGCGCGCGATCGCCAACCTGATCGACAACGCACTCAAGTTTTGCCCGGCGGGTGCGCACATCGGGCTGGCGGTGCGTCAGATCGCCGGACGTGTCGAAGTTCGGGTCAGCGACACCGGCCCCGGCATCGCCGCTGCCGAGCTGCCGCATCTATTCGACCGGTTCTACCAAAGCCGTGCCTCGGCGGCGCCCGCCGCGAGCGAGGGCGGCAAGGGCCTGGGGCTGGCCATCGTGAAACGCATCGTCGAGCTGCATGAGGGGACGGTTGCGCTGACAAGCCAGGTCGGGCGCGGCACCGAGGTCCTGATTTCATTGGCCGCCGCCCACCCGGCTTTGCCGCGACAGGCGGCAGTGTCCGATTCACGCCACCGCGGAGCCGATCCGGGGTAAGCCCCAGTTGCCTCGGCAAAACCCCGGCCCCTACAGTCTGCCCACTCGCACGGGGCGCGGCCAAAGCGCTTGGACCGTGGCGGGGGCTGAGGAGACGCTTTCAGCGATCCGCGCCGCGACACGTTCGCCGGGCGGCAACAACAAGGACGAGGTCGTGGCCAGCCAAGGGTGCCAAGCCGGCGCCCTTGGCGTCCGGCCTGAAGGTCCTTCCGGCGCCCTTGGCGCCCGGCCGATCATTCGCAGCGCGGTTTGCGCCCGATCGCATGCGCGGGCGAGGTCGCCGCCGGCGCAATGCGTTGAAATGGACCGCTTTGGCACGCTAGGCGATTCTTGCCCGGCGCTCCGGGCGTGCCTAATATCGGCTTCACGCCTTCACGCCCGCGCGCCCCTTTTCGCTTCATGCCCATCGACCCGCAACTTCGCTCGTTGAAGATCGACATCCCGGCGCAGCCGGACGTTCTCGTCAAGCTGTCGCTGCTGATGAGCGACGAAAACGTCAATCTGCAGCACGTCGGCGCCTTGATCGGCGGCGACATGGCTCTCGCCTCGGCGGTGTTGAAGACGGTCAACTCCGCGCTCTACGGCCTGACCGGGCGGGTTCGAACCGTGCAGCAGGCGGTCACCTACCTCGGCATGCGCGAAATCAGTTCGGTCACTTTTGCGATGGGGTTGCGCGCCGTCTTTCCCCATGCGACGGAACTCGAGCCGCTCTGGGAACGTGCCAGCGTGCGCGCGATGTTGATGGGCCGCATCGGCCAGGCCCTGCGTGTCGATCACTGGGCCGGGCACTCGGCAGGACTCTTCGAAGAATGCGGCAAGGCGGTGTTGTTCCGCCACGCGAGCGGCAAATACCGGGCGCTGCTCAAGACCGCACACAACGACGAGGAACTGGTGCTGCTCGAGCAACAGGAGTTCGGCGTCAGTCATGATGCGCTGGGCGCCGCGCTTTGCGAAACCTGGGGCTTGGCGGCGGCGGCGGTGAACAGCGTGCGCTACCACGTGATCGTGAACGCAACGCGCCAGTTGCCCGAGCAAGTCGCCGGGCGCGACATCTGCGTTCTTTCGACCCTGGCCAACGCGCTCATGACCGACCCCGACACGCTCGAAGATGTGGCGCATGCGGTGGCGCCTCAGGCCGACCTCGACCCGGAATTCGTCGTTCGCGCCGCCAGCGGCGTCAGATCACACATCGAAGCGGTGATGGCCAAACGCGCCGACTGATCGAACGCGACGCCGAACGCGCCACCGCTCGCGCCGCGGCACAGGCGTTTCGCGCCACGCCGTGCCGCTTTGTCGCATCGCCATCGCGCAGTGCCGGGGACCCGCGCACAGTGAATGCACCTTCCCACCTGAGGTGCAGCCATGAACCCGTCTCACTCGCCCCTGTCCTTGCCCTCGCGGCTGTCGCGTCGCCCGCTCCTGCTGCTCTGCGGCAGCGCGCTGATTTCAACGCTTGCCTGGGGCTTCGCGGCGCCGGCGCGTGCCGCCGACGCAGCGTCGTTCGAGGCCGCGTTCAGCGAATTTCAACGCGCCAACGGCGGTGTTGACGCTGCCGTCGAAGTGGCGGCAGAGCGATTTGCCAGCCTGCTCCTGGCCGACCCCGGCAACCCGGTGCTGTTGGCGTACAGCGGCGCGGCCACCGCGATGCGCGCGCGAACGACGCTGCTGCCCTGGAAAAAAATGAGCTTCGCCGAAGACGGGCTCGCGCAAATCGACAAAGCGCTCGCGCTGCTCACTGCGGCCCACGACGCACCGATGTACCGCGGCACGCCCGCGAGCGTGGAAACGCGCTTCACCGCGGCGAGCGTATTCCTCGCTCTGCCGGGAATGTTCAATCGCTACGCGCGCGGCGCCAAGCTGCTCGACGAGGTGCTCGCCAGCCCATTGCTCGCGGCAGCACCGCTGGCATTTCGCGGCGCGGTTTGGCTGCGTGCCGGCGTCGAGGCGCTTGCCGACAAGCGGCCTGACGACGCCAAGCGTTTGCTGCAGCAGGTACTGAACAGCGGTGCGCCGCAGGCCGATCGGGCCCAGGCCAAGCTGCAGGAATTGGCCTCGTGAGCGCCGCCTCAAGCCCTGTGCTCGAGCTGCGCGGCGTGCACAAGACGTATCGCCTCGGCCAGCATGTGGTCAAGGCGCTGCAGGGGGTCGACCTCGCTGCGCAGCGCGGCGAAATGCTCGCCCTCACAGGACCCTCGGGCAGCGGCAAGAGCACCTTGCTCAACCTGGCCGGCCTCATCGACCGACCCGATGTCGGCGAAGTCTGGCTGGGCGGGCACAACGTCACCCGCCTTGGCGAAGCGCAGGCCACGCAGCTGCGTCGCGACGCCATCGGCTTCGTCTTCCAGGGTTTCAATCTGGTTCCGGTGATGACGGTGGCCGACAACGTCGACTACCCGCTGTTTCTTGCCGGCGCCAACGCCATCGAGCGGCGCCGCCGCGTCGCGGCGATGCTGCGCGCGGTGGGATTGGAAGATCACGCGGGTCACCGGCCCGACGCCTTGTCGGGCGGGCAACGCCAGCGTGTGGCGATCGCGCGCGCTCTCGTGAAGGGCCCGAGCCTGGTGATCGCCGACGAGCCCACCGCCAGCCTGGACTCGCACACCGCCGACCAAGTGCTCGACTTGATGCGCGAATGCGGCAGGGCCGCGGGTGCGGCGTTCCTCATCGCAAGCCACGATGCGCGCCTGGTGCGGCGCTGCGATCGGGTCATCGCTTTGCTCGACGGCTGTTGCGTCGAAACCCGTGCGAGGGCTGCAGCATGAGGTGGCTCCAATTCGCCTGGCTCAATGCCTTGCGCAACCGCCGGCGCTCTGCCGTGACGGTGGCGATCGCGGCGCTCGGCACGGCGGCGATTTTGCTCGGCGGCGGCTTTGCGTTGTTCACCTACGAAGGGCTGGCTCAAATCTCGGCGCGCACGACGGGCCATTTGATCGTCGCCAAGCCGGAACACTTTGCGCGCGAGGAAGACACGCCCCTGCAACACGGTCTGGACGACGTCGCGGTGTTGCGCAAGGTCTTGCTCGCCGACCCCGCGGTGCGCCAAGTGCTGCCGCGCGTCGAATTCAGCGGCCTCATCAGCAATGGCGACAAATCCACCGTGATGATGGCCGCGGGCATCGACCCGGACGCCGAGTTCGCGGTCAAGGGTCCGTTCCTGACGGTCACCGCCGGCGCCGTGCTCGCCTCGGGGCAGCGCAACCAGGTGATGCTCGGTGCGGGCCTGGCGCGCAGCCTCAAGGCCGAACCGGGCGCGAGCCTGACGCTGCTCGCCAGCACGACGGAAGGCGCGCTGAACGCGCTGGACGTCACCGTGAAGGGCGTGTTCTCGACGGGAATTCCCGATGTCGACAAGCGCCTCGTCTACACCGACGTCGACACCGCGCAAAGGCTGCTCGTCACGCAGCGGATCACGAGTCTGGGCGTGTTCCTGAACCGCATGGACGCGACCGAGCCGGCGCGCCTGCGAATCGGCGCGGCGCTGCCGCAACTCGCTGCACAAAGCTGGCTCGAGCAGGCGTTCTTCTACAAAAGCGTCAAGCAGCTCTACAACCGCATCTTCGGCGCGCTCGGCCTGATCATCGGCGTCATTGTGATCTTTGTCGTCGCCAATGCGATGGCGATGGCGATCATCGAGCGCACCCGCGAGATCGGTACGCTGCGCGCCCTGGGCACGCAGCCCGGGCAACTGATCCGCTGCTTTGCCATGGAAGGCGTGCTGCTGGGCGGCGTGGGCGCGCTGCTCGGCAGCGGCATCGCCTTGGGGCTTTCGCTCGCGCTGCTGGTGTTTCCCGTCGAGATGCCGCCACCGCCCGGGCGCAGCAACGGCTACCCGCTGCAGATCGCGATCGATCCGTCGCTCTACGGCGCGACGCTGGCGGCGATGCTCGTGCTCGCCTTGCTCGCCTCGGCAATCGTCGCGCGGCGCAGCGTGGGCCGGCCGATCGTCGACGCGCTGGCGCATGTCTGAACCCCAATGCTTGAAGCGAAGGAGACTGTCATGACACGCCGAACTTGGATCGCGCTGTACGTCGCCACGGTGCTCATCGCCGTGCTCGGCGCGAGCACCGTGCAAGCGGCGCCCGACGTCGCGACGCTGTTGCGCACCGCGGACCGCTACCGCAGCGGCGAGGCGAATCTGCAAGTCGAGACCGAAGTCAAGGTGCTGAACCGCGACGGCAGCACCGACAAGGAGCGCCGCTACACCGTGTTCGCCCAGGCGCAGCGCAAATCGCTGGTGCTGATGCGTTCGCCCGCCGAGCAGGGGCAGAAGGTCTTGATGCTCGGCGACGCTTTCTGGCTGCTGCTGCCCGGCAGCCAGCGTGCGCTGCGCATCACAGCGTCGCAAAAGCTGCTGGGCGACGCGTCCACCGGCGACATCGCGACCTTGAGCTGGGCGCAGGACTACGCCGCCACCTTGACGGGCGAAGAAACCTGCGCGCCCCAGGCGTGCTGGCACTTGAGCCTGCAGGCGCTGCACAAGGGCTCGAGTTACCAGCGCATCGAGCTGTGGGTCGGCAAACAACGCGGCGAACCGATTGCTGCCGATCTGTACGTGCAGTCGGACAAACTCGCCAAGCAGGCGCGCTTCGTCTTCGACCAGGCCGACGCGCCGACGATGGTCACTGAGATGGTGCTGCATGACCGTCTGAGCCACCACAAGGAAACGCGGGTGCGCTACGTGTCGCGCCAGGCCAAGGTGGTTCCCGAGGCGTGGCTGAATCCGATGTTCCTGGCGCGCAATCCGGCGCTGGAGTAGGTGTGGCACGACGCCTCAAAATCGCACGCGCGCTGCTCGCGTGCTGCGGATTGCTCGCACTGTGCATTGCCCTCGCCTCGGGGCCGGCGCAGGCGCAGGAGCAAGGCGACGCGATCGTCGGCGAGTTGCGCGTGCGCGACGAGGCGCGCACGGCGGGCGACTCCGGCCCGATCGCCGCGGCGAATGCGCTGCGGCCGGGAATCGCACGGCAGGCGACACGTGCGCTCGGGCTCGACGCTGAAGTGCGCGGCACGTGGCGCGCCGTGTCGACCGGGCCTGCGCGCGCGTCGCTCGCCGGCGCGGCGCTTGTCACCGCCGAACGCCGCGACGTGGGCGACTCGCGTGAAACGCAAAGCCGCGCGCGCCTCAACGAAGGATTTGTCGCGGGCGACTTCGGCAATTGGCAGACGAGCGCCGGCAAACGGGTTGTCGCGTGGGACATCGGCCAAGCGTTTCGGCCAAACGACGTCGTGCAGCAGGAAACACGCCGCACGCTGCTCGCGCTGCCGCAAGAGGGCCGGATGCTGCTTGAAGTGGAGCGCTACGACGCACAAAGCTCGGGCACCTTGGTGTGGGTCAATCCGCAGCACGCGAATCTCGCAACCGACGCGCAGCGCGGCGCCGACGAGAGTGCCTTGGCCGTGCGCGGCTACATGCGCGACGCCAGCGCCGACTGGCATGTCTTTGGACGCTGGGGCCGGCACACGCGCGCCAGCGTTGGTGCGGCGCTCGCCTGGGTCGCGACCGATGAGGTGGAGCTGCACGCGTCGGCGCGGCTCGCGCAACGCCATGACGGCTGGCGCATGGACCCACAGGCGGCGGCCTTGCCGGTCAGCGCCAATCCCTGGCAGCAAACAACGCTGGGTCGCAACGCGCAAGCTTTGTTGGGTGGCAGCTGGACGGGCGAAGACCAGATCAGCGTGCTGCTCGAATGGTGGCACGACGGCACCGCGATGGCGGGCCGCGACTGGGATGCATGGCGCCTGCGTTCTGACGCCCTCACTGCCTTTGGCAGCCAGCCCGGCCTGCCACCCAATTTGCGGTTGGCCGCGGCGGGCAACCTGGCATGGCAGGCCACGCCATTTGCCGCAGCCAATCTGCGCCGCGACAACGCCTTCGTGCGGCTGGCCTGGCAGCCGGCGCGCTGGGTCGTCTCGTTGGATGCGCTGATCACGCCGCGCGACCGCGGCCATGTGATCACTGCCGCAGCGCAGCGGCAAGGCGAACACCTTCGCTTCGACGCGGCGTTGCGCATCTACGGCGGGCCGGCCGACGCGCTGTTGGCGTTGACGCCGCAGCGCCTCGTGCTATCGCTTGCCGCAAGCTCGCGCTTCTGACGGCGCGCGGTTGCGAGGCCCTGCCGCACAATGATGAATCGCCACAGCGCGCCGGCCTCGCACCGGTCTGTCACCACCGTGTCGCCCCCGACGAGCGTCGACTCCACGCGCAGCCGTGCCGCACTGTTTGGCCTGCATTTCGTGCAGGCCTTCGGCTTCAACTGCGTGCTGTGGCTGCTGCAGGTGGTCGCCATGCCCGGCGACTGGGGTAACAAGTTCGTCTACTCGCAGGCGATCGGCCTGAGCATTTGGGCCATCATCGACTTCGGGCGCATCGGCTTGGGCACCGATCCGCAACGCGGTTGGCCGAGTGCGCCGCGCACGGTGGCCCTGGTGCTGGTGGGCATAGTCGGCGGCTTTGCGCTGGGCACGACCCTCGGTGACGCGTACTCCGGTGCCTCCACCTGGGAATTGTGGTCGACCGCGCCGCGCCGCCTTGCCGCCACGCTCGCAGGCACGGTGTTTGCCGCGAGCGTGGCGATCTACTTTTTCCATAGCCGCGGCCGCGCAGCGCAGCAACGCGCGCAACTCGCTGCGACTGAACGCGACGCGACGCTGGCCAAACTGACGCTGTTGCAGTCGCAACTCGAACCGCACATGCTGTTCAACACGCTTGCGAACTTGCGCGTGCTCATCGCCGTGGACGCGCCACGCGCGCAGGCAATGCTGGACCGCCTCATCGCCTACCTGCGCGCCACCCTCAGCGCGTCGCGCAGCAGCGCGCACGCATTGGCGGCCGAGTTCGAGCGTGTTGACGACTTCTTGGCGCTGATGACGGTGCGCATGGGCGAGCGCCTGCGCAGCCGGCTCACGCTTCCGGACGAACTGCGCGAGCTGGCGGTGCCGCCGCTGCTGCTGCAACCGCTCGTGGAGAACGCCGTGAAACACGGCCTGGAGCCGAAGGTCGAAGGCGGACGCATCGAAGTCAGTGCGCAGCGTGTTGGCGCGCTGCTGCACTTGACGGTGCGCGATACCGGCGTCGGGCTGATGAACACGGCCGCGGCTGCGCCCGGCGCCGTGGCGCCAGCCCCCACCGCCTTCGGCTTGAGTCAGGTGCGCGAACGCCTGCACGTGTTGTACGGCGAGCGAGCCGGGTTGACGCTGCAAGCCGCAAGCGACGCCGAAGGCGGCGTGCTGGCGCGAATCACGCTGCCACTGGTCGACGTGAAGCCGTGATGACCGCGCCCACCGCCCTCATCGCCGAAGACGAACCGCTGCTTGCGCAGGCCTTGCAGGCCGATCTGGCGCGGATGTGGCCCGAGTTGCGCGTGATTGCCAACGTCGGGGATGGGGCTCAGGCGCTGCAGCAAACGCTGACGCTGCAACCGACACTGTGTTTCCTCGACATCCGCATGCCCGCGCTGAGCGGCCTGGACGTGGCGCAGGCCTTGGCCGAAGACTGGCCGGAGGCGGGGCAAAGCAGCGCCGGCGACTTTCCGCTGCTCGTCTTCATCACGGCCTACGACGAATACGCGGTCAAGGCGTTCGAGGCGCAGGCGGTCGACTACCTGCTCAAGCCGGTGCAGCCGGAACGGCTCGCGCTTTGCTGCGAGCGCTTGCGGGGCCGCCTGGCGCAGCGCACGCCGCTCGTCTTGAATCAGGCGGTCGAGCAATTGCGCGCGCTGCTCGGGCCCAGCGGCGTCGCAACAAACCCGTCCGGGCCCAAGCTCGACGTGCTCCAGGCGGGCGTGGGCGCGACGGTGCACCTGGTGCCTATCGACGAGGTGATCTATTTCGAGGCGGCGGACAAATACCTGCGGATCATCACCGCCGAGCGCGAACACCTGATTCGCCTGTCGCTGCGCGAACTGATGCCGCAACTCGATGCGCAGCGTTTTTGGCAGGTGCACCGCGGCCTGGTCGTGCAGGCGCGCTGCATAACCAGCGCAACGCGCGAAGAGTCGGGGCGGGTGCTGCTCACGCTGCGTGGCCGCACTGAAAAACTCAGCGTGAGCCGCCTCTACGCGCACCTCTTCAAGGCGATGTAGGCGCGGCGCGCCGGATCAGCGCTGCGCCGTGAGCCAGTGCGTCGTGAACTCCGCCAGGTCCTGGTGCACCGACTTGACGAGCTGCTGCATCTCGTCGCCCGTGTTCGGGCTGCCGTTGGGCGCGCGCAGCACCAGCGCCGTGTGCACGTGTTCGGGAATTCCGCGCAGGTAAGGCAAGTAGTCGTCGACGAAGGCGATCGGGTTCAGTTCTTCGATCGCGTCCGCCTTGGGGCTGCGCTCGCCGGTCGCGTTGCCGGTGGCGATGACACGCTCGATCGGAAAGTCCAGGTCGCGCAAATTGCGCAGGCGCGCCGGCCCGTGTTCGTGCTCGAGCGCCGACACGCAAACCAACTCGAACCCCGCTCCGACGAGGCGGTGACACGCGTCGACGGCGCCGGGCAGCGCCGGACACGTGGCCCAGAAATGTTCGTCGAACTGGATGCGGAACTGGGCGCGTCGCGTTGCGTCCAGGCGCTCGACGTCCCAGCGGTCGATCGGCCAGTAGGCGAGCGGGTCGCGCTCGCGCGGGTAGGCGCCGAAGGCACGCTGCCACGCGCTCGCGTACGCGAGATGAAAGTCGAGCAGGACGCCGTCGGCGTCCAGGGCGATCAACGGTCTGCGCATCGGGTTGGCACTGGTTTTCGAAAAGCTTTACGGCGCTGCCGGCGCGCGCGTTGCCCGCGCTGAACCGGCGACCAGGTCGAAGCGGAACAGGCGGCATTCGATCGGCCCGTTCCACAGCGGCACGCGGCGCGACTCTTTCAAGCGCATCGATCCGGGCAGCTTCATGTCGGGGCTGAGCACGTAGGCGGTCCAGCCGGCGGGGTGCGCGGTGTAGGCGCGCTTCCAGTGGCTCGCCAGGCGCGCAAAAAAGTCCGACGGTGCGCTGCGGTTGTCGGCCTCGAGCGGCGGCGAGCTCGGCGCACCACGGGGTGAAGGCGCGCTGAAAGTGTCGCCCGCATTGGCGCGTGCCGCCTTGCCGAGCGCGTCGATGCGTTCGCCATAGGGTGGGTTCAGCATCAAAGTGCCCGGCAGGTCCGGCGGCAGGTCGGGTGCCGGGCGCTCCAGTGCGTCGCCGCCGTTGAACTGGATGGCGCCGTGCACGCCGGCGCGCTGCGCGTTGCGCCGCGCAAAGTCGACCATGCGAAACGACACGTCGCTTGCGAAAATGGGCACGCTGCTTTCATGAACTGCCGCCTGCGCGAGGCTTTGGCGGCGTTGCCAATCGGCGCGGTGTTCGGCAGTGCAAAACGGCAACTGCTGCTGGAAGGCGAAGCGGCGCTTCAATCCCGGGGCGATGCCGCAGGCGATTTGTGCGGCCTCGATGGCGATCGTTCCCGAGCCGCAGCACGGGTCGTGCAGCGCGCCGCCTGCCTGCGCCGTGCCGCGCCAACCGGCGGCGGCGAGCAGCGCTGCGGCCAGGGTCTCCTTGAGCGGCGCGTCGCCCACGTCTTCGCGCCAGCCGCGTTTGAAGAGCGGCTCGCCCGAGCTGTCGACGTAGAGCGTCGCGTCGTGTTCGTCCAGGTGCAGCAGCAAGGGCAGGTCCGGCTGCGAGGTGTCGACATTGGGTCGCTCTCCGGTCAGCTCGCGCAATTGGTCGCACACCGCGTCCTTGATGCGCAAGGCGGCGAAGTTCAGGCTCTTCAACGGGCAGCGATGCGCTGTGGTGTCCACACGCAAGGTGTGGCGCGGCGAGATCCACGTCGCCCAGTCGACGCCGAGCGCCAGCTCGTACAGGTCGGTCTCGTCGCGATAGGGCCCGGCGGCGACTTGAATCAAAACGCGCTGCGCCAGGCGGCTGCCCAGGTTCAGTGCCATCACGTCGCCCACCGAGCCGGGCAAGGCCACGCCGCCACGCTGACTGCGCACCGCAGCGTGCGGCAGCAGGCGCTGCACCTCCTGCGCGAGCAGGCCTTCGACGCCGGCGGCGCAGGGCAGGAACAGGGGTTGGGTCGCGGCGGGCATCAGTTGATTGACTCGGCAGGCTTGATCTCGCGAGGCTGGTCGATGCGGCTACAGCGCACGCCGCAAGTTCGTCGGCGCGATGCGCAGCGCCTCGCGGTACTTGGCGACGGTGCGACGCGCGACCTGAATGCCCTGCTCCTCGAGCATCTGCGCGAGCTGGCTGTCCGACAGCGGCTTGGCCGAGTCTTCGGCGCCGACGAGTTGTTTGATGAGCGCGCGCACCGCTGTGCTCGACGCGTTACCGCCGGCTTCGGTATTAAGCGACGAGCCGAAGAAGTACTTGAGCTCGAAGGTTCCGTAGGGCGTGGCCATGTACTTGGCCGTCGTCACGCGTGAAATCGTCGATTCGTGCAGGCCCAGTTCGTCGGCAATCTCGCGCAGCACGAGCGGCTTCATCGCGATCGCGCCGTGCGCGAGAAAGCCTTTTTGGCGCTCGACGATCGCTTGCGAGACGCGCCGGATCGTGTCGAAGCGCTGCATGATGTTTTTCATGAACCAGCGCGCTTCCTGGAGCCGTGAGTTCAAGCCGGCGCCCGCGCCGTTCGGCGCTGCGGTTCCGCTGGGCGCCCCGCGTGCGCCGCGCGGCTGGCGAATCGCGTTGGCGTACATGTCGTTGATTCGCAGGCGCGGCATCACGTCGGCGTTGAGCAGCACTTTCCAGCCGCGCCCGGACTTCTGCACGAACACGTCGGGAACGATGACCAGGCTTTCGGCGTCGGCAAACTGGCGGCCCGGCTTGGGCTCGAGCGTCTTGATGAGCGCCTGCGCCTGCTTCAGCAGTTCCTCGTCGGCGCCGGTCGCGGCGAGCAGCTTCTTCGTGTCGCGCCGCGCCAGCAGGTCGAGATGCTGTTTGCAGATGATGATGGCCACGGCCTGCACTTCGCTGCGCGGCAGTTGGCGCAGCTGCAGCGTCAGGCATTCGATCAGGTCGCGTGCGCCCACACCGCACGGCTCCATGCTTTGCACCCACCGCAAACCGCATTGCAGGCGCGCCGTCAGGTCTTCGAGCTGTTCCAGCGTGGCCTGCGGCCCCGCGAGCTGCGCAGCGATCTCTTCCAGCGGGTCGGCAAGATAGCCGTCGTCGTTCAGCGATTCGATCAGCACCCGCACCGACGCCGCGTCTTCGGGGTTCAGGCGCATGCCACGCAGCTGCTCGCGCAAGTGCTCTTGCAGGCTGAGTGCGGAGCGGTCGCGCTCCTGGCTCTCGAACTCGTCGCCGTCGCTGTTCGCGCTCGACTTTCCCGGGGTCTCGCGGATGCCGTCGAAGTCTTCGCCTTCGGTGCCGTTTTCCCAGTCGTCGCGTTCCGTCGCACCGGCCTCTGCGCCGTCGATTTCGCGCACCTCGTCGCCCGCGTCGGCAGCGGCGTCGCCGGCGCGCTCGGTTTCGCGTTCTCCGGCGCGCTCGGCCGGTGTGCTGCGCTCGCTCATGGGTTCGGCGGGCGCTGCGCTGTCCTCGTCAACTTCGAGAAAGGGGTTCTGTTCGAGCATTTGCTCGACTTCCTTCTGCAACTCCAGTGTGGAGAGCTGCAGCAGCCGAATCGACTGCTGCAACTGCGGCGTCAGCGCCAGGTGCTGCGACAGGCGGACCTGCAACGACTGCTTCATCGCGCGGCTACATCCGGAAATGCTCGCCGAGATAGACCTTGCGCACGTCGGCGTTGTCGACGATTTCCAGGGGCGTGCCTTCGGCGAGCACGCGCCCCTCGCTGATGATGTAGGCCCGGTCGCAGATGCCGAGCGTTTCGCGCACGTTGTGATCGGTGATGAGGACACCGATGCCGCGGCGTTTCAGAAACCCGATGATGCGCTGAATCTCGATCACGGCGATCGGGTCCACGCCCGCAAACGGCTCGTCGAGCAAGATGAAGCGCGGCTGTGTGGCCAGGGCGCGCGCGATTTCGACGCGCCGCCGCTCGCCGCCCGACAGCGCCGGCGCGGGCGAGCCACGCAGCTTCTCGATGCTCAGGTCGCGCAGCAGCCCGTCGAGCAAGGGCTCGATGACCGCCGGGCGCAGCGCCTTGCCGTCGGCGTCGCGCTGCAGCTCGAGCACGGCGCGGATGTTTTCTTCGACGTTGAGCCTGCGAAAGATCGACGCTTCTTGCGGCAGGTAGCTCAGGCCCAGCCGCGACCGCTGATGGATCGGCAGGCGCTCGATGCGTCGACCTTCGATGCTGATCTCGCCGGCGTCAGCGCGCACCAGCCCGACGATCATGTAAAAACTCGTCGTCTTGCCCGCGCCGTTGGGGCCGAGCAGGCCCACCACTTCGCCGCTGTCCACGCCGAGGTGCACGTCGTGCACGACTTTGCGTGCGCCGTACGACTTCTCCAGGCCCACGGCGTCGAGCCGGTGCGGTGGGCGCGGCTCGGCGTGGGCAGACTCGGCCCCGCTCAACGAGGCGCCCCGCTCAGCGCCGGACTCAATTTGAGCGGTGCCGCGGCTGCCGACGCCGCCGCGCCCGGCGCCGAAGCCGCCTCGAGCGCGGCGCGCGAGCCCTCGCGCGGCGTGAGCACGGCGCGCACTCGGCCGCCCCCCGGATTGCTGGCCGTGGCGGGCGCACCGCCCGAGACGTTGAAGACCTCGCTCAGGCTGTCGTAGCTCACCAGCTGGCCGGAAATCTCGTCTGCGACCTGGGCACCGCGCAGGCGCCGCACCGACGCGTTGCCGATGAACTTGATGACGTTCGCCTTGCCGTCAACCTCCAGACGCTCGGCCTCGCCTTCGATGGTTTCGTCGACGTCGTCGCGCTTTTGCCGAAACGTCGCCGGCCGTCCCGCACCGCCCAGCGCGAGCGCCGAGTGATAGCCCTCGGGCGTCTCGCGAACCTCGATGCGCGCCGCGCGGATCAGCATCGTGCCCTTGGTGACGACGACGTTGCCGTTGAACACGACAAACTGGTTCAGCAAGTCGATCTTGCCCGGCTGATCCGACTCGACGTGCAGTGGCTTCAGCCGGTCGGCGCGTTCCGCCATGGCGCCGCTTGCCAATCCCGCGCTCAGCGCGAGCAACAGAGCGTGGCCGAGCCCGCAGCGGCGGCGATTCGCGGCACGTCTGAAGAAGCCGAGGAAACAAGAAAAATTCATAAGGCACGAAACTTGCAGAACATTCTAGTCCCGGGTTTTCGCGCCCTGGCCTTCTACGCGTGCCCAGGACCACCGATCAAGCCGCGAGCGCGCGGCTTGCATCACGCTGCGGGTCTCAGGAGCCGGTGCGCAGTCGCTTGAGCAGCGAATCCACCACCGCCAGCGACCGATCGTTCGACCCGGCGAGGCTGCCCGACGTGTAGAAGCGCCCCTGCACACCCAGGGCAGGAACGCCGTCGATCTTGTAGCCCTCGGACAACTGGTGCGCCTGGCGCGCTTTGGTCTGTACCGAGAACGAATTGAAGACGTCGAGGAATTTGGCGCCGTCCACGCCGTTCTTGCTGACAAAGGCCGAGATCTCGGCGGGCTTGTCGAGCGCCTGGCGTTCGTTGTGCATGGCGTAGAAGACCTTGCGATGCAAGGTCGCGACGAGCCCCATGGTCTCGATCGCGAAGTACAGGCGCTGGTGCGTGCCGTGCGGCTCCGGGCGGAACGCGACCGGTGCGCGCCGGAACACGACGTCGGCAGGCAGGGTTTTGGTCCACGCCTCCAGGGCCGGCTCGAACTCGTTGCAATGCGGGCAGCCGTACCAGAAGAACTCGACGACTTCGAGCTTGCCGTGTGTCGGCGCGGGCAGCGGCTGGCTCAAGCGGACGTAATGCGTGCCCTCGACCGGGCCGCCCTGGGCGAATGCCGGTGGAGCAGCGACCAGGCCGGCGCCGGTCAGTGAGGCACCCAGCAGGCTGGCGGAAAAATTACGGCGTTTCATGGAGTCAGTCCTCGTCAGTTCAAAAATCGATCAAGTCGCAACTTGCGAGCAACAACAGAGTCGCGACACGTGGATAAAGTTCGCGGGCGGCGCTCACTTGTCTAACGTTGCACGCGCACCAGGCTCGATTCGACACCCGCGCCCGTGAGTTTTTCCTTGGCGGCCTCGGCGTCGTCGCGTTTGTCGAAGGGCCCGACGCGAACCCGGAACATGGTGCGTCCGCTTTGTTCGCGCTCGCTCAGGCGCGCCTCGAAACCGAGCATCGCCAGCTTCGCCCGCTGCTGTTCGGCTTCTTCGGTCTGGCCAAAGGCACCGGCCTGAACGAAATAGACGAACGGATCGGGGCCAGACCGGGCCACCGGCGCAGGCGTCGGCCGCGCGGGTGCCGACGCGGCAGCTGCGGTGGGTGCATCGCCGAGGATTGCCGCCGGATCGCGCACCGCAGTTGTCGGTGGCGCGGGCGGCCCGCCGCGCACGGCGGGGGCGTCGGTGAGCGGGCGGTTCGGTGCGGCACCGGTGGGTTGGGCGATCGCAGGTGGCGCCGCAGTGGCTGGCCGGCCTGCCGGCCCGGGCAACGCCGCCGCGCCGGACGCTGCGGCTTCCGGGCTCGGCGGTGCGATCGCCTTGCTGCGCAAGGCGCTGTTCGGATCCCAGTTCTTGTTCTTCTCGGACTCGGCAGCGTCTTGGTCGGCGGTGCGTTGCGGCACTTTGTTGACGAAAGGAATCGGCACCTTGTTCACGTAAATCGCCACGCCCAACGCGAGCGACAGGCCCACCAGCAGGCCCACGACCATCCCCATGAGAAAACCGCTGCCTTGCAGTTTCATGCGTTCTCCATTTTTCGCGCCGAGCTGCTCGTCATGCGCTCAGGCGCTGCCACGCCCAGCAGGCCGAGCGCATTCGCGATGACCTGGCGCGTCGCCATGAGCAGCGCAAGACGCGCCGCACTCAGCTCGGCGTCGTCGATGACGAAGCGCTCCGCCGCGTAATAGCTGTGAAAGGCGCCGGCCAGGCCGCGCAGGTAAAACGCCACGTCGTGCGGGGCCAGCCCGTCGCTGGCGTTGCTCAGCATCTCGGGGTAATCGGCGAGTTTGAGCAGCAGCGCGGTTTCGCTCGGCGCCACGAGCAAGGCCAGGTCGGGGTGGGCGAGGCTTTCGGCATTGCCGCCGTGCTCGAGGTATTGCTGCAGCACCGAGCAGATCCGCGCGTGCGCGTACTGCACGTAGAACACCGGGTTCTCGTCGTTTTGTTTCAGCGCGAGGTCGATGTCGAAGACGAACTCGGTGTCGGCCTTGCGGCTGATCATGAAAAAGCGCACCGCATCTCGGCTCGTCCACTCGATCAGGTCGTGCAAGGTCACGTAGCCGCCGCTGCGCTTGGAGATCTTCACCTCGACGCCGCCGCGCATCACCGTCACCATCTTGTGCAGCAGATAGTCGGGGAAGTTGGCGGGCGCAGTCGGATTCGCAGCGCGCACCCCAGCGCGCACCCGGGCCATCGTGCCGTGATGGTCGGTGCCTTGGATGTTGATGGCCTTGTTGAAGCCGCGTTCGAGCTTGTTCACGTGGTAGGCGACGTCCGGGACGAAGTAGGTGTATTGCGCTGCCTGCGTGCCTGGCGACGCCCCGGCAATCGACTTGCGCATCACGCGGTCCTTGTCGTCGCCGAAGTCGGTGCTGCGCAACCACAGCGCGCCGCCGTCTTCGAAGGTCTTGCCCGAGGCGATGAGGCGCTGCACGATGGCGTCGACGCGACCCGAGGAGTAGAGGCTCGACTCGAGGTAGTAGTTGTCGAAGCGCACGCCGAAAGCACGCAAGTCCAGGTCTTGCTCGTGGCGCAGGTAGGCGACGGCAAACTGCCGAATCGCGTCGACATCGTCGATCGCGCCGGAGGCGGTGAACTCGCGGTCGTCGGCGTGCACCGTCTTGCGCTCGCGAAACGCCGTGGCAATGTCGCCGATGTAGTCGCCGTTGTAAGCATCGGTAGGCCAGGCGGGGTCGCCGGGCGCCAGGCCACGCAGGCGTGCCTGGACGGAGCGCGCCAGATTTTCGATCTGGGCGCCGGCGTCGTTGTAATAGAACTCGCGCGTCACGCTCCAGCCCTGCGTCTCGAACAGGTTGCAGATCGCGTCGCCCAGCGCCGCCTGGCGCGCGTGCCCGACATGCAGCGGGCCGGTGGGATTGGCCGAAACGAACTCGACCAGGACTTTGGCGTCGTTGCGCGGCTTGCAGCCGAACTGCAGCCCTTGCGCAAGCACTTCGGCGACCACCGCCTGGCGCGCCGCGGCCGTGAGGCGCAGGTTGATGAAACCCGGCCCGGCGATTTCGAGCGCCGCAACGAGCCGCTGCACCGCGGCTTGCTGCTTCAGCGCGGCAATCAACGCCAACGCGACGTCGCGCGGCGCGCGGCCGAGCGCCTTGGCCAGCTGCAGCGCGGCGGTGCACGCCAGGTCACCGTGAGCGGCGAGTTTGGGCGACTCGAATGCCGCCGCGACCCCGGCGCCGGGGCTGACTTCGCGAATCGCCACGTGCAGCGCCGCGAGCAGCTCCTGTTTGGCTTGGATCATGGCGCGATTCTACGTTTCGCCTATCGCACTGGCGCGAACCTCGTGCAGGGGCGTGGTTTGTGCCAATTTCTCCGCAGGTCGCGCGACAACGCGGCAAATTCGACATGCAATCATGGAGCCCGCCAGCGCACCGACGCAGCGCAACCCCGATGTCCACCACCGAACTTCAAGCCAGGCCCCGCGCCTCCCAGCGCCCGCACGAGCCGCAGCAGATCGGCAAATACCGGGTACTGGCCAAGCTCGGCGAAGGTGCCACGAGCGAAGTCTTCAAGTGCCGCGACGACTTCGCGGAGCGCGACGTCGCGGTCAAGCTGGTGCGAGCGGTGGTGCTCGGCGACGGGCTGGACAGCCGCTACATCGAGCGCTTCTTCGCCACCGAAGCCGCCCTGGTGGGGCGCTTGCAGCACCCCAACATCGTGCAGCTCTACGATGCGGTGGCCGACCCGCTGCAACCGTATCTGGTGATGGAGTATGTGGCGGGCAGCACGCTGCGCCCGTACTGCAGCCCGGACCAGCTGCTGCCGCTCGAGCTGATCGTCGAACTCGGCTTCAAGTGCGCCATGGCGCTGGGCTACGTGGCGCGCCAAGGCGTCGTGCACCGCGACGTCAAACCGGCCAACCTGCTGGTGGAGATGACGAACGGCGCGATCACCGGCATCAAGGTCAGCGACTTCGGCAGCGCCTTGAACCTCGGCTCGGACCTCACCCACATCGACCGCGTCGGCTCGCTCGCGTACGCCTCGCCCGAGCAGCTCGAGGGCGGGCGCCTGGACAGCCGCTCCGACATGTACTCGCTGGGCGCCGTGCTCTACCACCTGATCGCCGGGCGTGCACCGCTGGACGCCGAGTCGCCCGCGGCGATGATGCAGCAGATCTACCATCAACGCCCGGAGGCACTTGTGCCGCTGCGCGCCGGCGTCGACCCGGCGCTGGACGCGGTGATCCAGCGCGCCCTGGCCAAGCTCCCGAAGGACCGCTACCCCGACTGGGACGCTTTTGCGCAGGCGCTCGCGGACCTGGTGGCGAATCAGTTGATCCCGCGCGGCGAAAGCCAAAGCGTGCTCGACTCGGAGCGCTTCACGCTGCTGCGCCAGCTCGAGTTCTTTGCCGAATTCGGCGACGTCGACCTGTGGGATGTCGTGCACCGCGCGCGCTGGCAGCGCTTCCCCGTCGGCCAGTCGCTCTATCGCAAAGGCGATGCGGGCGACAGCTTTCACATCATCGCGCAGGGCGAAGTCGAAGTCTTTCGCGATGGCGACAAAGTCGCGCGCCTCGGCGCCGGTACCTCGGTGGGCGAAATGGCCTACCTTGCGCCGAGCGCTGCTCTGCGCAAACACAGTGCCGACGTGCACGTCACGAAGCCGACCGCGAGCGTGTCGTTCACGCCGCAGACGCTGGCCAGGCTCAACCCGACGACGCGTCACGCCTTCGACCAGGCGTTCATCCGCGTGCTGGTGCGCCGGCTGCACGCCGCCCACGAGTCGATGGCGCACCCGCGCCGGGTGCTTTAGCCAGGGTTCCGCTGCGCCGGGTGTGCACCGATTCTTCCGGTGAGCCGTTCTAAGGTGTCGCCGGCCGCGGGATATGTTCCAATCCCGGCCGGCGACAACCGCCCCCACTACCCTTCAGGAGATCGAATGAAAAAGCTGATCACGGTGCTCGTCCTTTCGCTGGCCGCGCTCACCACCCCGTCCTTTGCCGCCGATGAAGCCAAAGCCGGCGCCTCCTGCGACGCGCAGGCCACCGAAAAGAAACTCGCTGGCGCGGCGAAGAACAGTTTCTTGAAGAAGTGCAAGGCCGATGCCAAGCCCGCTGCAGCCATGGCGAGCCCTGAGTGCGAGAAGTCCGCGGCTGACAAGAAACTGCACGGCGCGGCGAAGAACAGCCATGTCAAGAAGTGCATGGCCGACGCCAAGCCGAAGGCCTGAGCGCAAGCCGCAGGTCCAAGCGTCAGGGCGCCGCGCAGCGCCCTCCTTTTCTTCAAGGGCTTGCGCGGTGGACCCAGTACGCCGGGTCGCCGTAAGCGCCCTTGAGAAAGTCGATCCACAAGCGCACGCGCAGCGGCAAGTGTTTGGCGTGTGCAAAGACCGCGTAAATGCCGTTGGGTGGGGCGATGAATTCGTCCAGCACTGTGCGCAGCTTGCCGGTCGCAATCTCCTGTTCGACTTCCCAGGTCGAGCGCCAGGCCAGCCCCAGGCCGGCGACGCACCAGTCGTGCAGCACCTGACCGTCGGTGCAGTTCAGCCGGCCGCTCGGTCGCAAGTGGGTCACGGCGCCGTCGATGCTGAAGGCCCAACCGCGCGTCTGGCTCGCGTCGATGCTCAAGGTCAGGCACTCGTGGCGCGTCAGTTCGCTCGGATGGCGCGGCACGCCGGCGCGATCGAGGTAGGCGGGCGCGGCGACGCACAGGCGCCGGTTGTCGGCCAGGCGCACGCTGATCAGGCTGCTGTCGGGCAAGTCGCCGACGCGCACCGCGCAATCGACGCCTTCATTGACGATGTCGACGACCCGATCGCTCAGGTTCAGGGAAATTTCGAGGTCCGGGTGCTGCTGCAGAAAGCGCGGCACGAGGGGCGCGACGTGGCGTCGCCCGAACCCGGCCGGCGCGGTCAGCCGCAAATGGCCGCTCGCCTTGACGCTGCCCTGGCTGATGCGCGCCTCGGACGCGGCGATCTCGCCCAGGAGCCGCTGGCAGTCTTCGAGGAAGGCGTTGCCCTCCGGGGTCAGGCTGATGCGCCGCGTCGTTCGCACGAGCAGTTTCACGCCCAGGCGCGCTTCGAGCGCGTCAATGTGGCGCCCGATCGCCGCAGGCGCCATGCCCTGGGCGTGGCCCACCGCCGTGAGGCTGCCCTTGTTCGCGACGGCGACGAAGGACTCGATTTGTGCCAGCCTGTCCATGGGCGCGAATTATGGGCGGGCCGCGGCGCGCACCCTGGCGTGCACGATTGGCCCGGATTCGTCAGAGTTCCTCATGCATCCGGCCGGGCAATCGAGCCGCACAAATCGAATAAATTGCACGCATGACATCGCCGCCGCGCCACCGCCCCCAAGCCGTGCTGTTCGACGCCTACGGCACGCTGTTCGATGTCTACAGCGTCGGCGCGCTGGCCGAAGCCTTGTTCCCCGGCGCGGGCGAACGCCTGAGCCTGCTGTGGCGCGACAAGCAGATCGAATACAGCCGGCTGCGTTCGATGAGTGCGCGTTACCAGCCGTTTTGGGAAGTCACACGCGACGCTCTGCGCTTTGCGTGCGCCCGACTCGGCTTGAGCCTGGACAGCGAATCCGAAGAGCGCCTGATGGCCCAGTATCGACAGCTCGACGCCTTCGCCGAGAATCGCGACGTGCTCGCCGCCTTGGCGCAGCGCAAGGTGCGCGCCGGCATCCTGAGCAATGGCGATCCGGACATGTTGGCGGCGGCGGTCGCGCACGCCGGTTTCAGCGCCTGGCTCGACCCGGTCTTGAGCGTGCAGGCGACGCAACGCTTCAAGACCGACCCGGCGACCTACGCCCTGGGCACCGCGGCGCTCGGCCTGAATGCTGCAGACGTTCTGTTCGTCTCGAGCAATGGCTGGGACGCGATCGGCGCGACCTGGTTCGGCTACACGACACTGTGGGTGAACCGCGCCGGCCTGCCGCTCGAGCAGCTTGGGACCGAGCCGACCCGAACCGGCTCGAGCTTGCGCGACGTGCTTCACTTCTTCCCCGTTTGAATCGCCTCTCGTGCAGGACTGCGCATGACCTCCCGAACCCGCTGCGAACGACTCCTGGTTGCAGACTCCCTGTATCGTTTTGTCGAAGGCGAGGTCCTGCCCGCGATCGGCGTGGCAAGCGAGCGCTTCTGGCGCGGCCTGGACGCCATCGTGCACGACCTGGCGCCGAAGAATCTGGCGCTGCTCGTCGAACGCGACCGGCTCCAGGCCGCGCTCGACGCTTGGCATCGTGCGCATCCCGGGCCGATCGCCGACATGGCGGCGTACCGGCGCTTCCTCGAAGGCGTCGGCTACCTGCAGCCGGTGCCCCAGGGCACGGCGACGACCACGACCGGGGTCGACTCCGAACTCGCGCTTCAGGCCGGCCCGCAGCTCGTCGTTCCCTTGCTGAATGCGCGTTACGCGCTGAACGCGGCGAACGCGCGCTGGGGTTCGCTTTACGACGCGCTGTACGGCACCGATGTGATTACCGAAGCCGACGGCGCGACGCGTGCCGGCGCCTTCAATCCGCGCCGCGGCGCTGCCGTGATCGCCTACGCCAAGAACTTCCTCGACCAGTGCGCGCCGCTTGCCGGCGGCGCGTCGCACCGCGACGCGCGAGGCTATGCACTTCGCGAGGGGCGACTGATCGTGACGCTGCCCGGTGGCGCCACCACAGGCCTGGCCGACCCCGCAAAGCTCGTCGGCTTCCAGGGCGCCGCCGCAGCGCCGAGTTCGGTGCTGCTGCGCAACCACGGCCTGCACGTCGACCTCCGCATCGACCGCACGACGACCATCGGCGCGAGTGACGCCGCGGGCGTCAGCGACATCGTCGTCGAGGCCGCGCTGTCGACGATCCTCGACCTGGAAGACTCCGTCGTTGCGGTCGACGCGGCGGACAAGGTGCTCGGCTATCGCAACTGGCTCGGCATCTTGCAGGGAACGCTCAGCGAAACCCTGGACAAGGGCGGCAAGCGCATCGTGCGCCGCCTCAACCCGGATCGCCACTACACCACGCCGGAGGGCGGCGCGCTGCGTCTGCACGGCCGGTCTTTGCTGTTCGTGCGCAACGTCGGTCACCTGATGACCAACCCGGCGGTCCTGTACGGTGCAGCGCAAGAAATCCCCGAAGGCATTCTCGACGCCGTCGTGACGACGGCAATCGCCATCGTCGACTTGCAGCGCCGCGGCGCTCCGGGAATCGTCAACTCGCGCACCGGATCGGTCTACATCGTCAAGCCGAAGATGCACGGCGCCGCCGAAGTCGGATTCGCAAGTGAGTTGTTCGGGCGCGTCGAGACGATGCTCGACCTGGCGCCGAACACGGTGAAACTCGGCATCATGGACGAGGAGCGTCGCACCAGCGTCAACTTGCAGGCGTGCATCGCCGCTGCCTCGGCACGTGTCGCGTTCATCAACACCGGTTTCCTCGATCGCACCGGCGACGAAATGCACAGCAGCATGCACGCCGGGCCGATGCTGCGCAAAGGCGACATGAAGTCGAGCGCCTGGCTCCTGGCCTATGAGCGCAGCAACGTCCAGGTGGGCCTCAACTGCGGCTTGCGCGGCAAGGCGCAAATCGGCAAAGGCATGTGGGCGATGCCCGATCTGATGGCGGCGATGCTGCAGCAGAAGATCGCGCACCCGAAAGCCGGCGCAAACACGGCCTGGGTGCCTTCGCCGACGGCAGCGATTCTGCACGCACTGCACTACCACGAGGTCGACGTCGCCGCGCTGCAAAAGACGCTCGAAGAAAACGACCCGAGTCGCGACAGCGACGCGCTCTTGAATCACATGCTGACGATTCCGGTCGTGGCGCAGGCGCAGTGGAGCGCAGCTGAACGCCAGCAGGAACTCGACAACAACGTGCAGGGCATTCTGGGCTACGTCGTGCGTTGGGTCGACCAGGGCGTGGGTTGCTCGAAAGTGCCCGACATCCACAACGTCGGCCTGATGGAAGACCGCGCGACCTTGCGCATCAGCAGCCAGCACATCGCCAACTGGCTGCTGCACGGGGTGGTGAGCGAGGCGCAGGTGCGCGCCACGTTGGCGCGCATGGCGGGTGTGGTGGACGCGCAAAACGCCGCCGATCCGCTGTATCGCCCGATGGCTGGGGACCTTGCGAACTCCGCGGCGTACCAGGCGGCGTGCGACCTCGTCTTCAAGGGCCTGACGCAACCCAACGGATATACCGAGCCGCTGCTGCACGCGTGGCGCCTGAAAGTCAAGGCTGCCGAGTCGGCGAACTCGCCCGCCTGACGCGCCGATGTCCGCTTCCCGCCCGCCGGCGCCTTGCGACGTCCTCGTCATCGGTGCCGGCCCGGCGGGCAGCGCCTGCGCGTTGTGGCTCGCGCGCGCCGGTATGCGGGTGAGCCTCGTCGATGCGCAAGCGTTTCCGCGCGACAAGGTCTGCGGCGATGGCTTGATTCCGGACGCGCACGCCGCCATGCAGCGCCTGGGGGTTCTGGACGAAGTCATGGCGGCCGCGCACCGCGTCGGCCATGTCGCGTGCATCGCGCCGCGCGGCGGGCGCGTCGATGTGCCCGGCGCGCTCGCCGTCTTGCCGCGCCGCGAACTCGACGACATCCTGCGCGCCGCTGCAGTGCGCGCCGGCGCCAGCTTTCATGCGCCATGGCGCTTCGAGGCGCCTTGCGTCGTGAATGAGCGCGTCGCAGGTGCGCGGCTCAAATCGGGCGATCAAAGCGCCGACTTCGAAGCGCGCTGGGTGGTTCTCGCCACCGGCGCCGTGCCGCAGGCACTGCTCGCCGCCGACATGTGCACACGCCGCGTCCCCACCGGCGTGGCGCTGCGCGGCTACGTGAAGAACGATGCGATGGCAGGGCGCATCACCGAACTCGAGGTTGTGTGGCATCGGCGTTTGCGGCCCGGCTACGCCTGGATCTTCCCCTGCGGCGACGGCGTCTTCAACATCGGTGCAGGCGTGCTGCACAGCCACTCCGAAGTTCGCGGCGACGGCAAGGTGGGAATGAAGGACGTGAACCTGCGTGACTTGCTCAAGACCTTTGCCCAGTGTTATGCCCCGGCGCGAGAACTCATGGCGGGCGGAACGGAGCTGGGCGAATTCAAGGGTGCACCGTTGCGCTGCACGCTGGAAGGCGCACGCTGGAGCCGCCCGGGCCTGCTCGTCACCGGCGAAGCTGCGGGAAGCACCTACGCCTTCACCGGCGAAGGCATAGGCAAGGCCATGGAAACCGGCATCCTCGCCGCGCAGGCGCTGCTCGCTGCCCATGCCGAGAAGCGCGACGACGCGGCGGTCTGCACGGCTTACGACGCGTCACTCGCCGCGCTGAAACCGCGCTTCGACTTGTACGAGCGCGCGAACCAGGTGAATGCGCACCCTTGGCTCGCCGACCTGCTGATCTGGCGCGCGCGGCGCAGTGCGCGGTTGCGCAAGCGCATGGCCGGCGTGCTCGACGAAACCAGCAATCCCGGCCATCTCATCACGCTGAAAGGCATCACGCGGCTCTTCACAGAGTAGCCCCGCGCCGGGTGCGCGTTTCTCGCGATGCGCGCAGCGTGCCGATCCGGTGACACTCGGCGTTCCGTCGAACCTGCGAACCGCCTGTGCAATGACCTCTCCTGCTTCCGCCCCCAACCCACGTTTTGACATCTTCTATCGCCATGACGACCTGACTCAGCTGCTGTTCAGCTACGCGCACGCGTATCCGAGCCTGGTGGCGGTGGCCTCGATCGGCAAGAGTTTTGAGGGCCGCGACATCTGGGTCGCGACTGTGACGAACATCAACACCGGCAGCGACAAGGACAAGCCGGCGTTCTGGGTCGACGGCAACATCCACGCCGCCGAATTGACCGCGAGCACGACGGTTCTGTACTACCTGAACTGGCTCGTCAACGGTTACGGCGGCGCCGGCGACGAAGGCCGGGCGATCTCCCACTTGCTCGACACGCGCGTGCTCTACCTGTGCCCGCGCCTGAACCCGGACGGCGCCGAACTCGCGCTCGGAGACCGGCCGCGCCACATCCGCTCGAGCACGCGCCGCTACCCGTTCGACGAAGACGCGGTCGAAGGCCTCACGGTCGAAGACGTGGACGGCGATGGTCGGATGCTCTCGATGCGGATTCCCGATCCGCACGGCGCCTACAAGAAGAGCGAACTCGACCCGCGCCTGATGGTCGCGCGCGAACCCGGTGAGTTCGGTGGCGAGTACTACCGGGTGATGCCCGAAGGTTTGCTGCTCAACTACGACGGACTGAACGTCAAAGTGAATCCGGACGCCGAAGGCCTGGACCTGAACCGCAACTTCCCGGGCTTCTGGCGCCAGGAATTCGAGCAGGTGGGCGCGGGCCCGTTCCCGACCAGCGAGCCCGAAGTGCGCGCCATGGTCGACTTCGTGACCCAGCACCCGAACATCGGCGCGGCGATCAGCTACCACACGCACAGCGGTGTGATCCTGAGGCCGTTTGGCACGCAGAGCGACGACGAAATGATCCCGGAAGACCTGTGGTCGTACAAGCGCTTCAGTGAACTGGGCGCCAAACTCACCGGCTACCCGGCGATCAACATCTTTGCCGACTTCAAGTACCACCCCAAGGAGGTGATTGGCGGCACGCAGGACTGGTTTTACGAGCACCTGGGCGCGCTGTTCTGGGTCGTCGAGTTGTGGTCACCGAACAAGGAGGCCGGAATCACCGACTACAAGTGGATCGACTGGTACCGCGAGCACCCGCCGCAAGACGATTTGAAGTTGCTGCAGTGGAGTGACCAACAATGCGGCGGGCAGGCGCACGCCGACTGGACGCCGTTCCAGCATCCGCAATTGGGCGCGGTGGAGATCGGTGGCTGGGACAAGATGAACTACTGGCGCAACCCGCCGCCGCAATTGCGCGAGCGCGAAGCGGCGCGCTTTCCGGGCTGGATGACGCAACTCGCGCTGTCGCTGCCCAGGCTGGAGTTGCTGCGCACCGAAGTGCGCGCGCTCGGCCCGGACACCTGGCGCATCAAGTTCGCGGTGGCCAACAGCGGCTGGTTGCCCGCCTACGTGACGAAACGCGCGCTCGCGCGCAAAGTGATTCGCGGCGTGATCTTCGAGATCCACCTGCCGCCGGGCAACGCCGAGGTTTCACTGATCGGCGGCAAGCCACGATTCGAGGGGCCGCAACTGGAAGGCCACGCGCCCAAACAATCGCTGCACGCTTTTTTGCCGAACCGCGAAATCACGGCGGACCGTGCCGTCGCCGAATGGGTGGTGCGCGCGCCCAAGGGAACACATCTCGCTCTGACGGCGCGCGCCGACCGCGCCGGTGCGGTGCGCACCGAAGTCAGCCTGGACTGAACCCGTCATCCCGGCGAAAGCCGGGATCCACGGTTTGGCCGCGCCGCACGTCTGTCTTGCACAGCAATGGATCCCGGCTTTCGCCGGGATGACATCTCAAGACGCCTTGTCGGCGGCCTTGGGCGGCTCAAAGCGCTGCCGCGGCCGTTCCGCCCTGGCGTAGAGTGGCTCCACCTTGGGCAGGTTCGCTTCGATGTCCTTGATACGCGTCGGCCCGGTCGGGTGCGTGCTCAGGAACTGCGGCGGAGCGCCTTTGTTCGCCGCGGCCATCTTCTGCCATAGCGTCACGCCTGAAGCAGGGTCGTAGCCGGCGCGCGCGGCGAGTTCGATGCCGATCAGGTCGGCTTCCGATTCGTCTTCGCGACCGAACTTCAGCGTGAGCAGCTGGCCGCCCATGTCGGCGACGGTGCGCCCCGCGTTGCCCAGGCCGAACAGAGCCGCGCCGATCTCGAGCGCACCGCGCGTCGCCATGGTCTTGCCCATGCGCTCGCGCGCGTGTTCGCGCAGCGCGTGGGCCGCCTCGTGGCCCATGATCATCGCGACTTCGTCGTCGCTCAGCTGCAACTTTTCGAGGATGCCGTAGTAGAACGCGATTTTGCCGCCGGGCATGCAAAACGCGTTGATCTGCGAGCTGCCGATCAGGTTCACTTCCCACTTCCACTGGCGCGCACGTTCGTTCCACTCGTAGGTGTGCGGGCGGATGCGTTGCTCGATGGCGCGCAGGCGGATGAGTTGCGGGTGGTTGTCGGGCGCGAGCGCCTTCTTCTCCGCGGCCTGCTGCTGCAATTGCAAGTACTGTTGCGTCGCGGCGCGTTCCACCTGATCTGCCGAGACGAGCTTGGTGAAGCTCGATTGCTTGCCGACGTCCACGCCTTCGCGCGCCCACGCGGGCCACGCTGCGGCGGCGGCGCCACCGAGCAGGGCCGCACCGAACAGGCGCCGCCGCGGCGAGAAAGCGTTCACGCAGCAAGCGCACCCCCAATTCCACGAGGGCATCGGCCGGGTCTGAATTTGACGCTTCAACATCTTCGATTCCTGTGAACTCCGCGCGTCCGCTCCAAAGCGGCTCGCCCCTAACGCGAATCCGCCGCTTCCAGCATACGCCGCACGTGCGGCAGCAAGAAATACGCCGGAAAGCTGAGCCAGAACGTCAGGAAAAAGTAGGCCGCATAGCCCATCTCCTGGGCGCCGATGCCGCCGGCCCAGCCCGCGACGGCGCGGCTGAAGGCGAAGATGCTCGACAGAATGGCGTACTCGGTCGTCGCCTTCGCGCGACTCGTGATCGCCATCAGGAATGCGAGGAACGCGCCGGTGCCCAGGCCGCCGGTGAAACTCTCCAGGCCGCTCGCGGCGTAGACAAGCGCCTGTTGTGCGAGCGCCGAGTCACCCGCCTGCGCCAGACTCGGCAGCCACCACGCCGCCAGCGCGTAACCCAGATTCGACAACGCCTGCCACAAGCCCAGCACCCACAAGCCTTTGTAAATGCCGCGCGTGTCGACGTACCAGCCCCCGAGCAGGCCGCCGGCGATCGACAACGCCAGGCCCAGGTTCACGCTCACCAGGCCGATCTGCGCAGCGCTGAACCCGCTGTCGACCCAGAACGGCTTGACCATGAAGCCCATCGAAGCGTCGCCGAGTTTGAACAGCAAAATGAACAACAGGATCGCGAGCATCCCCGGGCGCGACAACAGCTCGACCCAGGCACCGAACACCGGCCCCTGGCGCAGCAATTGGGCGCGCGGCTGGCGTGCCGCGTGCACCATGATTCCGGCGCCGAGAAACATCAGGCCTACCGGAATGGCACCCTTGAACCACCACGTGTCGCTGTACACCGCAACCAGCGGCCAGCCCGCAAAGCGCCCGAGCGGTGCCAGGCCGGGCCAGAGCAAGCCGAGCAAAACGCAGGCGAGCGCAAGCACCCACAGCGGCTGGTCGCGCAGCAGGCCAAACTCCGCGGCAACGCTGCTGCGGTCGCTGGTCACCACTTTTTCCGCTGGCGCGAGCAAGGCGCAGGCGGCGTTGATTGCGAACATTGCGCCGCCCAGAAAGTACGCAACGCTCCAACCGAGCCAGCCCGAGACCATCAGCAGCACGCCCGCGAAAATCATGCCGACGCGGTAAAAACCGATGCGAAAGCCGTTCGCCAGGCCGTACTCGCGGCGATCCAGCAGCTCGATCGTGTAGCCGTCGGTGGCGATGTCGTTCGTCGCCGAGAGCACGGTGAACACGCCGATCGCGACCCAGACCCAAACGCCGATGGTGAGGCCCGTGCCCGCGGCCGCCGCAGCGCCGAACCACCACATGACGCACGCCATTCCGGCGTTTGCCGCAGCGATCCACCAGCGGTGCCGCCGCGCCCAATCGACCGCGGGTGCCCACAGGAATTTGACGGTCCACGCCAGGCCGAGCAGGCTCAGCAGCCCGATGTCGGCGAGGTTCACGCCTTGCTGGCGAAAGTAGACCGGAAAGATGTCGTAGAAGACGCCGAGCGGCAGGCCTTCGCTGAAATACAGCAGCGCGACCCAGAACAGCTTGCGGCGGTAGACGGGGGTGGGTACGACAGGTGCGGCGCTGGGCTGCGCCGGGGGCAGGGTCATGCGCCGATTCTATGGACCCGGCCCGCGTGTACCCACGCGGCGCCCCGGCGCGGGCGCCACGTCAAGGCGGCGCGCCCCCCTGCCGATGAATCGCTTGGGCAAGCTCAAGCAGCGTCTCGCGCGGCAATTCGCCGGCGAGTGCGTAGCCGGTGGCCTGGCCATGCTCGCTGTCGCCTTCGACCCAATAGAACAGGCCGAGCGCGCCTTGCTGCTCGTAGGCGAACGCGGCCGGCGTGGTGGCGTCGGGCTTGCGCAGGTAGACGGTGACGCGTGCCGGTTTGGGGGCGTCGGGTGCGCTCGCCGCACCCGGCGGCAACAGCGCCTGGTACATGAGCTGCGCGCTCGGGCTGCCCGCAGCGTCAGGAAGCAGGCGCCCGCCGACGAGTTCGAAGCCCTGCTCGCGCAAGTCGAACAGTTTCACCGGGACGTTCAGGCGCCGCGTCAGCCAACGGCTCAGGTGCTCTTCCTGCGCCTTCACTTCCACGGCGTGGCGCCCCTCCGGAACGTAGACCTTGTGCGCGAGCGCGGCGCGCTGCACCCAGGCGTTTTGCACCGGCGGCGTCGCGGCGAATTGCGGCGCGTCGCCGCGGCTGCGCCACATCAGTGCGGCGCCGCTGCTGGCGCCCAACGCAAACACGACGAAGCCTGCAGCCCAGGCCTGCCAACGGCGCCAGCTGGTGCCAGACGCACCGGCCATCACCAGGCGCGTCAGCTGCTGCGGAACCGGCTCGGACAAGACGCTGCCGAGCTGACTGCGCAAAGCCTCGCGATCCGCCGACCACAGCCGCACGCGCGCCGCTTCAACCGGATGGTTGCTCAACCAGGCCTCGATTTCGGCGCGGCGCTCGGGCGTGAACTCGCCGTCGAGCCAGGCGTTGAGGACGGTGTCATCGAATGGGGCGTTCATGGGCAGTCCAGCGGCAGCAAATACAAACTTGGTCGGAACATCAAACGACGCGGCGCAGCCCGCCCGCCGACCGCGGGGGCTTGCCATCCAGAAGATCGCGCAGGGCAGCTCGGCCGCGCGAGACGCGCGACATCACGGTGCCGATGGGAATGCCGAGCGCTTCGGCGCAATCGGCGTAGGAGAGTTGTTCCAGGCTGACGAGCAGCAGCGGCTCGCGCTGATCGATGGGCAGACGGCGCAGCGCGGCGATCAGGTCCAGGCGCAAGCCGATGTCCACGCCCGGCGCGGCGAGCTGCTCGGACTGGTCGTCGTAAGCGTCGTGGCCGTCGTGGCTGGGCAAACGTGCGTGGCGGCGTCGCTCGTCCATGAACGCGTTGTGCGCGATCGAGACGGTCCAGAGCACGATGTCGCGGCGCTGGTCGAACTGGTGCCAGTGGGTCAAGGCGCGCTCCAGCGTGATCTGCACCAGGTCGTCGGCGGCGTGCGAGTCGAACACGAGCGAACGCGCGTAGCGGCGCAGCCGCGGGATGGCCTCGAGCAGTTGGCGGCGAAAGGCTGAAGGAGCGTCCACGACGGGCTTACGCAGTTGTGGACCCGATTATTCCCCCACCCTACCCGAATGGCGTGTGAGCGTGGGAAATTGCACGCGGCGCGAAAGAGTTCAGGGGCTGGTGCTGCGCGCCCGCTTCAGCGCGAATTCAGCAAACCACGCCACACAATCGGCGTTGGCCATCGCGTCCAGCTTGAACACGTCGGCCGCCGGCGTGCCCAGGAGCAGCTTCTTCACCGGCAACTCCATCTTCTTGCCCGACAGCGTGCGCGGGATCGCGCTGACCTGGAACACGTCGTTCGGCACGTGGCGCGCCGACAGCGCCTGCCTGATTGACTGCTTGATCGACGCGCTCAGCGCCGCGTCGAGCACCCGGCCCTCGCGCAGCACCACGAACAGCGGCATGTAGCTCTCGCGTCCCAGGTATTCGAGGTCGACGACGAGGCTGTCGAGCACTTCGGGAAGCGCCTCGACGGCGCGGTACAGCTCGGCCGTGCCCATGCGGATGCCGTGGCGGTTGATCGTCGCGTCGCTGCGCCCGTAGATGATGGCGCCGCCGCGCGGCGTGATGCGGATCCAGTCGCCGTGGCGCCAAACTCCCGGGTACATGTCGAAATAGCTGTCGTGGTAGCGGCGGTTTCCCGCGTCGCCCCAGAAGTAGAGCGGCATCGACGGCATCGGTTTCGTGCAGACGAGCTCGCCGACTTCGTCGATCAGGGCGCGGCCACGGCCGGTAAGGTCGGGCTCGCTCCAGGCCTCCACCGCAGCGCCCAGACACCGGCATTGCATTTCGCCTTCGATCACGGGCAGCGTCGGCAATCCGGCGACGAAGGCGCCGGCAAAGTCGGTGCCGCCCGAAATCGGCGCGAGCCAGATCGGCCGGCCGTCCACCTGCGGCAGGCGTTCGTAAATCCAGCGATAACACTCGATCGCCAGCGGCGAGCCCGTCGAGCCGATGGCGCGCAGCTTCGAGAGGTCGGCGACTTCGGCGGGGCGGATGTCGGCCTTCAGACAGTTCGCGTAGAACGCCGCGCCGGCGCCGAAAAACGTCGCGCCCGACTCGGCAGCAAAGCGCCACAACAGGCTCCAATCCGCCTGCCCGGCGCGGCCTGTCGGGCTGCCGTCGAACATGCACACCGTCGTGCCACCGAGCAGGACGCCGGCCTGCAGATTCCACATGATCCAGCCCGTCGAGCTGTACCAGTGAAAGCGCTCGCCCGTGTCGCTGCTCGCGCCGAGGTTGTTGTGCAAGCACGCGCCTTTCATCGTCTCCAGCATCACGCCGCCGTGGCCGTGCACGATCGCCTTGGGCAGGCCCGTCGTGCCGCTCGAGTAGACGACCCACAGCGGGTGGTCGAAGGGCAGCCACATCGGCGGGGCCGTCTCGCTGCGCGCGACGAGCGCGTCGAAATCATGGGCACGGCGCTGTGCGCTGGCCAAGCGTGCCGGATCGGATGCCGCGTCCAGGTTGCGCAGCAGCACGACGTCGCGCACGCTCGGCAACTCAGCCAACAGTTCGAGCAACAAGGCCTGGCGGTCGTGCGCGACGCCACCGTACACATAGCCGTCGCATCCGATCAACACTTTCGGCTCGATCTGGCGAAAGCGGTCGAGCACGGCGACCGGCCCCATGTCGGGCGAACACACCGACCAGACCGCGCCGACGCTCGCGCACGCGAGGAACGCCACGACCGTCTGCGGCACGTTGGGCAGGAAGGCGCAGACCCGATCGCCGGGTTTGAGGCCCATGCGCTGCAAACCCGCAGCGAACGCCCCGACTTGGCGTTTCAGCTCGGGCCACGAGAGCTCCTGCATTTGCCCCAGTTCGCGCAAGCGCTCGCTCTGAAAGACGATCGCCGGATGCCCCGCAGCGTGCGCCGGATCGGCGTGGCGCAGCACCTGCGCCGCGTAGTTGACCTGGGCGCCGGGGAACCACTTCGCGCCGGGCATCACTTCTTCTTCCAGCACCGTCGAATGCGGCGTGGGCGAGTGCAAGTCGAAATAGTCCCAGATCGAACCCCAGAAGCCGCGCAGGTCGGAGACCGACCAGCGCCAGAGTTCGTCGTAGCCGGCGTTTGTGGTGGGGTCGAACTTCAGGCCGCGGGTGCGCGCGAGCCAGTTTGTGTAGCGCAGGATTTGGGGTTCGGGCAAGGGCATGATGTTGTGCTCAGTGGGCGCGCCCGCTGCGCAGGCACAGTGTTCATCGCGACATCGACGCCGTGGCGCTGCGCATCGCTACCGGACCGGCCGCCTGCTCTCGTCAATGTCGAGGTACTGCCAGCTTTCCTGCCAGAACAGCGGGCGCCGGTAGCCGATCAGCCAGGGCTGGGTCAGATCGACATAGATGCGGTGCGTGTGGTACTTGTAAGGTGCGTAGGCGACGGCCAACTTGTTGACTTCTCTGAACAGCGCGAGCCGCTCGGGGCCGTCCGGCATTTCTTTCATGCGCTCGTAGATCCGGTCGAGTTCATCGAGTTTGAACTGCGCGAAGTTCTGGCTCAGCGCCTGGGGCCCGTACAGGCGCGCAAGCGAGCCGAAGCCGTCGGGAGACGCGGCTGAACTGGCCAACGTCCACACCATCAGCTTGCCGGCGCGCGCGGACTTCAGGTTCTCTGCCCACTGCTGCGTGCGCAGATTCACCTTGATGCCAATCGCAGTCAGGTTCTTGCGCCGCAGGTCGTCGAGCTGGCGCTGGAATTCATCGGACTGCGTTCCCACCTCTAAAACCAGCGGCGCGCCGTCGGGCATCTCGCGCCAGCCGTCGCCGTTGCGGTCGACGTAGCCGAAAAGGTCCAGCAGCGCATTTGCTTTTGCCGGGCTGTATTCGCCGTTCTCGCTTCTGAAGTTCGGGTCGTAGCCGTAGGTGTTGGGAACCACGATGCTTTGCGCCGGAATGCTCTGGCCGTTGCGGATGCGGATCTCGGCCTGAATGTCAAGCCCCAGGCAAATGGCGCGGCGCAGCGCTACCTTTTCCGGCGCCATCCCGCCGACGAGCGGATCTTTCATGTTGAAGTAGGTGAACCCGACATCGGGGTTGACGATGCTGTGTGCCTTGATGCCCAGTCGAGCCAGGTTCGGCGCAAGCTTCGCGTTCGGCACGGCGGCGCGCGCCAGGTCGGGCGGCACCGGGTCGATCAAGTCGATCTCGCCGTTCAGGAACGCGAGCCAGCGCGGCTGGCTTTGTTCGATGATGCTCACCTCGACCCGATCCACGAGCGGCAAGCGCCTCCCCTTGAAGCGTTGCAGGAGCGCCAGGCCCTCGGCATCATCGGCGTTGGGCTCGGCGTCGTAGTAGCGCTCGCGATACGCCGGATTGCGTTCCAGCACGATCAGCGAGGTGCGGCGCCACTGCTTGAGCACAAACGGCCCGGTGCCCACTGGGTGCGCCATGATGTCGTCGCGATAACGTTCGACCACTTCACGCGCGACGGCGCCGAAGAGGTCGCCGACTGCCAGGCTGTAAAGGAACCGGGGCCGGGCTTTGGCGAGCGTGAAGCGCAGCGTGTAGCGGTCAAGCGCCAAGATGCCCGCAACTTCGCGGTCGTAGTCGAACGGGCGCTTGTTTTGCAGTGCGTCGTTGCGCACTGCCTCCAGGCCGAGCACACCGTCTTCCTTCACGCCGTTGTAGGTGGGGCTCTTCAGCGCCGGGTCGAAGAAGCGCTTGAACGAGTACACATAGTCCTGCGCCACCAACTCACGCTTCGTGCCGCCGAAGGCCGGGTCGTCAGCAAAGAAGATGCCGGGCTGGATCTTGACGGTCCAGACCTTGAAGTCGGCCGATGAAACCGGCATGCCCTCGGCCGTCAGCGGTTTGATCTTGTACGGCCGCGCCAGGTGGTCGTAGGTGTACAGGCCCTCGAAGATGTGCGGCGTGACGCTGCGCGAATAGAGGTCGTTGATCTGTGCCGGATCGAAGCCGGTCTCGGCGGTGCGAAACGCGATGCGCAAGACCTTTTGCTTGGGCGTGTCGGGCAGGTCTTCGCCCGCGGCGAGGCCAGGTACGCTGAGAGCGGCCAGCGCCAAGCAATCGCGACGCGACAAGCCCGTGGGCGCCGATTTCATCGAGTATGAGTCCAACTGAATCAATTCGCCATGCGCTGCTGGCGGGTGGGGTCGATGTCGACGAACTTCCAGAACTCGCGCAGGAACACGTTGCGGTGGTAGCCGATCATCCATGGATGCGCCAAGTCGGTGAAGATGCGATGAACGTGCACCTTGTACGGCATATACGCGACCATCAGGCGCTGCGCCTCGAGCATCGCCGCCTGGCGTTCCGGGCTGTCGGGAAGAGCCCTCTGCTGCTCGAACGCGGTGTTGAACGCCGGCTGGTCGAATCGTGCATGGTTGGCTTGGCCCTTGTTAGGCCCGTAGCCCAGTTCGAGAAAGGCCTGGCCATCGGGGCCGCCACTCCAGCCCACGCCCCACATCATCAACTTGCCGGCGCGCGAGGCCTTCAGGTTTTCGGGCCACTGCGCGAACCGGAACTTGATTCGCACGCCGAGCGCGTCCATGTTCTTCTTCCATTGCTCGGCAAGGTCGCGCTTTTCCTGGTCGGGCTGGGTGGCGTATTCGATCTCGAGCGGTTTGCCGTCAGGAAGATCGCGCCATCCGTCGCCATCGCGGTCGACGTAACCATACAGGTCGAGCAGGCTCTTCGCGCGAGCGAGGTTGAACTCGCTCATCTCGCTCTTGAGTGTCGGGTCGTAGCCCCAGGTGCCGGGGCCGATTGGGCCCTGAGCTGGTATTGCCTGGCCTTTGCGCACAAGCCGGATCTCTTTGTCGAGATCCACGGCCAGGCCGATGGCACGACGCAGCGCCACTTTGTCAGGCGTGTAGCCGCCGAGCACCGGGTTTTCCATGGCGAAGTACGAGACGGCGACGTCGGCGCGCAGGTAGCGCAGCATCTGGACGCCACGCTTCTCGAGGTTCGGCGCCAGTTTGGTGTTGGGCATGACTAGGTCGGCAAACGTGGCAGGCACTTCCTCGACCATGTCGTGTTCGCCATTCAGAAATGCAAGCCAGCGCGGCTGGTCGGCTTCGATGATGCTGATTTCGACGCGGTCAATCAACGGCAGGCGCTTGCCTTTGAGCTTGGTCGCCGCAACCAGCGCCTGCGCGTCTTTAGGCGGCGCCTCTTCGTCGTAGTACTCTTCACGATACGCCGGGTTCTTGTCCAGCACGATTTTCGACGCGCGCCGCCACGCGCCGAGCTTGAACGGGCCGGTGCCCACCGGGTGCTCCATGATCTTGTCGCCGTAGAACTCGACGACTTCACGTGCTACCGCACCGACCACCGAACCGTCGGTCAGCAAATTGGCAAAACGCGGGGCAGGTGCTGCCAGCTTGATCTGGAAACGGTAGCGGTCTAGGGTGCGCAGGCCTTCGACCTCGCGGTCGTATTCGAAAGGCTTGTTGGCCTTCAATGCCTCTTGCCGCAGTTCACTCAGGCCCAGGATCTTGACGTTCTCAAAACCATACAGCGACGGACTCTTCCAACGTGGGTCGTAGTGGCGCTTGATCGAATATACGTAGTCGGCAGCGACCAACTCCCGGCGTACGCCCTTGAATGCGGGATCGTCGGTGAAATAGATGCCGGGCTTGATCGTGAACGTGAAGACCTTGAAGTCTGACGAGATTTCTGGCAGCGTCGAGGCCGTGTTCGGGCGGCTGCGCACGGGCCGTGCCAGGAACGCGATCTGCAGCGGTGCATCGAAAATATTCGCGGCGATCGTGCGTGAGTACAGGTCCGAAATTTGCGCCGGATCGAACCCGGTTTCGGCGACGCGAAAGGCGTAGCGCAAGACCTTCTGATCCGTTCCGGATGCCGGTGCCTGCGAGGCAGCGTGCGTTGACACCATGGTCAGCGCCGCAAGCCATCCAGCGCTCCAGGCGAGCACGCCAATTGCCGGTTTCGTCACGTTCACTCCTTCCGATCGCACCGTGGCACGACCCGCAAGTCTAGGTCTTTGCTTCGCTACCGTCGTCAGGGGTCGCCCCCCGCTCGGGCAAGGGCAACCGCGGGTGAGCACAGCCCCCGGTGTCGCTTAGACTGCGCAGCGCCAGCCCTGGCACCCGCCGAATTCACCTCGACCGAACCGCTCTCACCCGCGCACCGCATGGCCGCCTACCTGATCCGGCGCCTCTGGCAAATGATCCCGACGCTGATCGGCGTCGTGCTGCTCGTGTTCTTTTTGTTCAAGTACTTCGGTGGCGACCCGGCGGAAATTCTGGGAGGCTTGAACGCCTCGCCGGAACAGATCCAGGCGATCCGCGATCAGCTGGGCCTGAACCAGCCGGTGTGGGAGCAGCTCGCGATCTTCTTCAAGCAAATCGTCACCTTCGAATGGGGCAAAAGCTGGGCGACGAACGAGTCGGTGGCGAACCTGTTCATGACGCGCCTGCCCGCCACCTTGACTGTCATGGTGCCTATCCTGCTGCTCGACGTGCTGCTCGCGATTCCCTTCGCCATGGCGGTCGCGTCGGTGCGCGGCTCGCTCACGGATCGCACGCTGATGGTCGTCACCACCGTCGCGCTGTCGATCTCGTTCCTGGTGTACGTGATCGTCGGCCAGTACCTGTTCGCGTTCCAGTTCGGCTGGTTCCCGGTGCAGGGTTGGAGCGACAGCACGCTGACCAACTTGCTCGTCTACACGCCGCTCCCAGTGCTGCTCGCCGTGCTCGTCGGCCTGGCGCCGCAGATGCGCCTCTACCGCACTTTCTTTCTCGACGAGATCGGCCAGGACTACGTGCGCACGGCGCGCGCCAAAGGCCTGACCGAGCGTACGATTCTGCTCAAGCATGTGCTGCGCAACGCGCTGATCCCGATCCTGACGAACGTCGCTGTCGCGCTGCCGGGAATCTTTGTCGGCTCGTTCCTCATCGAAACCTTCTTTTCGATTCCCGGACTCGGGCGCGAAGTGCTGCTCGCCGTGAACCGCAGTGACTATCCCGTCATTCAAGCGGTGACGATTTACATCGCCGTGATCACGATGTTCGTGAATCTGGTCACCGACGTGTTGTACAAATTGGCCGACCCGCGCGTGGTTCTGAAATGAGCGCCGTCTTGATGAGCGTCGATGCGCGACCGGCATCCTCGGGAGGCGTGTGGAGCGCAGCGTGGAAGCGCTTCAGCGCCGATCGTGTCGGCCTTGTCTCGTTGGCCATCGTCGTCGCATTCCTCGTGCTGATCCTTGCTTCGGCGTCCGGCCTGGTCGCGCGCAACTGGCAACAGGAAGTGGGCGTGCCCAACGCGCCGCCGCATTTCGTGGGCCCGGCGCCGCCGGAGCAGACCAGCACCATCGCCCAGCCGAAGGGCCCGAACGTCGACATTTCGGACGTCGACCCGCTGGCGCCGCGCTACAAGGAATGGGCCGAGCGCGCGGCGCAACTCAAGACCGTCGAGACGATCAAGAGCGACACACTGCCTTTCGGCGGCGACCGTCTTGGCCGCGACGTGCTGTCCAAAGCCGTGAAGGGCGCCGAGATCTCGATCATGGTGGGCGTGCTCGCCGCACTCGTCGCGACGCTGATCGGCACGGTGCTCGGCGCATTCGGTGGCTTCTTCGGCGGAAAACTGGGCGACTTGCTCGAGTGGGTCTACAACGTTTTCACGTCGATCCCGGGCATCCTGCTCATCTTCACGTTTGCCGCGGTGCTGAACCGCGCCGACGCCATCGTTCCCAAGGGCGTGTGGAGCATCGTCATCATCCTCGGCCTCACCGGCTGGACGGGAATCTACCGCCTGGTGCGAGCCGAGTTCATGAAACACGCGGTGCGCGAATACGTTCGCGCCGCCGAGGCGATAGGCGCGAGCACGTTCTCGCGAATGTTCCGCCACATCCTGCCCAACGTGAGCCACGTCGCGCTCGTGCAGCTCTCGATCCACGCGGTGGGCTTCATCAAGGCTGAAGTGATTCTGTCCTACCTGGGCTTGGGCGTCGCGGTGGACCAGGTGAGTTGGGGCACGATGCTCGCCGAAGCGCAAAGCGAACTGATCCTTGGCCACTGGTGGCAGCTTGCTGCTGCGACGGCTTTCATGGCGGTGTTCGTCACGGCGTTTTCGCTGTTCACTGACGCGCTGCGCGACGCGCTCGATCCCAAATTGCGCGGCCTCGAATAGACCGCGGAACGCCGACGATGTTGCTCACGATCAAAGACCTGCGCGTGGCGTTTCGCCTGGGCAAAACCGCCGGCGTGATGCAGCGGGTGCAGGCCGTCGGTCGCGGCGACGTCGGCGTGAGCTTCGAGCTGCCCGAAAACAGCACGCTCGCGCTCGTCGGCGAATCGGGATCGGGAAAAAGCGTCACCGCGATGTCGATTCTGAACCTGCTGCCCGACAACGCCGAGCGCCAGGGCGTGATCACCTTCCACGGCCGCGACATGCTGGGCCTGAGCGTTGCCGAGCTGCAGCGCCTGCGCGGCAAGGAGATCGCCTGCGTCTTCCAGGATCCGCTCACGTCGCTGAACCCCGTGTTCAGCGTCGGCGAACAGATTTGCGAGCCGCTCATCAAGCACCTGGGCCTGTCCCGCCGCGCCGCGTTGGAGAAAGCCGAGAGCCTGCTCCATGAGGTGGGCCTTCCCGAGTCGAAACGGCGCTTGAGCTCCTACCCGCATGAACTGTCAGGCGGCCAGCAGCAACGCGTGATGATTGCGATCGCGATTTCGTGCGAGCCCAAATTGTTGATCGCCGACGAGCCGACGACGGCGCTGGACGTGACGATCCAGCGCCAGATCATGGAGCTGCTCGCCGCGCTCAAGCAAAAGCACCGCATGAGCATGCTCTTCATCAGCCACGACCTCGGTGTCGTCGGCGAGATTGCGGATCATGTTGTCGTAATGCGCGAAGGCACGGTGCGCGAGCAGGGGCCGGTGGCACAGATCTTCGGCGCACCGGCGGACGCGTATACCCAAGCGCTGCTCGCGTGCCGGCCCACTCTGGAACAACGCAGCGCGCGCCTGATGGTGATCGACGACCACATCGGCGGCGCAGCAGCCGGCGCTGCCGCCGCGGCGAAGGATCCGCACGCGCCGGTCGTCATCGAAGCGACCGACTTGAGCAAAAGCTTCTGGCTGCGCAGCGGCGTGTTCGGCCGCAAGGAGTTCAAGGCGGTGCGCGGCGCGAGTTTCACGCTGCGGCGCGGCCATACGCTGGGAATCGTCGGCGAATCGGGGTCCGGCAAGACGACGCTCGGCCTGACGCTGCTGCGCCTGCACGAGGTCAATGGCGGGCCGCAGCTGGGGCGCGCCATGTTCGACGGGCGCGACCTGCTGCTGCTTCCCAAGGCCGACATGCTGGCGATGCGCAAACGCCTTCAAGTCGTGTTCCAGAATCCGTACGCATCGCTCAACCCGCGTTTCACCGTGATGCAGACGCTCGTCGAGCCGATGCTGATTCACGGCATCGGCAGCAGCAGCGCGGATCGCGAGATGCGCGCGCGAGCTTTGCTCGGCAAGGTCGGCCTGCCGGATACGGCACTGCACAAGTACCCGCACGAATTCTCCGGAGGTCAGCGCCAGCGCATCGCGATCGCGCGCTGCCTGACGCTGAACCCCGAAGTGCTGGTGCTCGACGAAGCCGTGAGCGCGCTCGACGTTTCGGTGCAGGCGCAGGTGCTGAACCTGCTCAAAGATTTGCAAGACGAACTCGGCCTGTCCTACATCTTCATCAGCCACGACCTCGCCGTCGTGCGCTTCATGGCCGACGACGTGCTCGTGATGAAAGACGGCGAAGTCGTGGAGCAGGCGAGCGTCGAACAAATCCTCGACGCGCCGCGTGAGGAATACACGCGGCGCTTGCTGGGGGCCATCCCGCGCGGTTACCGCGCGGCCGCGTAACCCTTCGCGCGGGTACCGCGCGGCCGCCTGATCCGTCGCGCGGTGCCGCCGCTCGATCTGCCGCCGGGTGACAAATTGGGTCGCCGCGCGCAGACGGCTTGCGCACCCGAATGCCGCAAATGGTTGCCCCGCACATCGTGAGGCGGTGCTATTGCTCGAACTGCACCCGGGGCGATGCGTTCAAGGGGGCGGCATGAAGTTTGCACGCCTGCCGCTCAAGGTGCTGCTGCCGCCGCGCCGATATCAGGCCACTGCCTCGAACCAGGACGCCGCCACCATGACCTTCAAACCCAACGTTCACCGGATCGACCCCTCGCTCAAGCGCAGCACCGGCCCGAGTTGTCGCGGTGGCGCGTCTTCCCTGCTGCGCCTGTCGCGGCCGCAAGCCCAGTCAAGAATCGCCGGCCCACGCCGAACAACGTGGCTGCAGCGTGCTGCGGCGTACTTCCGTCGCCCGTCGGCGCTGGCGTTCCCGGCCTTCGGTGTCAGCGAGTACGGCGTCGGCTCGACCGGCTGAGTTGCGCCCTGTCGTGGCGACCGAGGCACCGCGACTCAACTACCCGCTCATTCGCACTTTCAGGCATGTTGTCGGACGGCCTCGGTCGTCCGCGTCGGTGAGCAAAGTCAACTCCAGGGGCGCGTCGCCACTGGCGTGGGCCACCGCGATTCCCTCCACTTTCCACAGCCCTTCCAGGCGTTGCAACGAGCGCAGGGAGCCGTCTGCATCGACCAGGCCAATCACCGAGCCCACGCAGGCGCCATCGTGATAGCTGTCCACAGTCGCCTCCGCGACGGCGCTGAACACCCAGGCGCCGTTTGGCAGCGCTGCGGCATCGCTGAAGCCGAGCGCCACGCCATCGAGCGTGCCGAGCGCATAAGCCGCGCTCGCCTGCGCTTGCGGCGCGGCAAGGGCGCGGCCGAGCAGCCACGGCCAGACCTCGCGCCAGGCAAATCGAATGCAGACGTTGCTCGGATGGCCTTGATTGGCGCGCTGCAAAAGAAGGAAGTCGTCGCCGCGACAGAGGCCGCCTTCGACGTTCAGGTCCACTGCTGAGAGTCGCAACGGTGCATACAGCGCCGCCAAGTCGATCAGGCGCGGCGCCCCGGTCAAGTCGCCGTGCGCATCGAAGGCGATGAGCACGCCGGTCTGCCGGTTCGGGCGCGAGCCTGATCCCAGCGCGAGCAGCGCGCCGAACGGCAGCCCGGCCACTGGCGGCAGCTCGATCAATGTCTCGAGGTCGGGCTTCGCGGCTTTGCGCGGCGCGGGGCCGCCCGGCAATTCACCGTCGAACAGGCGCAGCCAACGGCCGCTGCCCGAGGCGGCGTCGACCACGGCCAGATGATGCTCGTCGTCGGCGACGACGTACAAGCGGCCGTCGCGTTGCACCAGGCCACTCGCGGCGCTCAACACCCGGCCTGGCGCAGCGCCGGGCGGGCTGTCGACATGCAGTTCGGTGCGCGACAGAACTTCGAGCAAAGCGCGCGCTTCAGAACATCGAATTGCCGTTCGCGCACTCGGCGGGCGGCGGCACGAGTTGCAGCACGTCCCAGTGCTCGACGATCTTGCCGTCGGCGTCGAGACGGAAGATGTCGATGCCCGCCCAGTGGCGATCGCGCTCGCGATCGCTCGGCCACTCCTGGTGGCAGTGCAGGATCACGTGGTCGCCTTCGGCAAGCACGCGTTTGAAGTGCACGCGCTTGCCCGGGTAGAGCTCAGCCATCTTTTCGAAGTAGTCGATGAACGCCTGTTTGCCGTCGGCCACTTTGGGGTTGTGCTGAACGTACGTCGCGCCCACGTAGCGGCGCACCGCCTCGGCCGGTTTGCACTGGTTGAACATCAGGTCGTAGAAGGCGAGCACCGTCTTCTTGTTGACTTCCAGGCGTTCGGTCGTGTCGGTCATGGCGGCCCCCTCGTGGCTGCCATTTTGCGGGCTGCCCGGTCACGCCGCAAGGCGCTGCAGACTTCGCACGGTGTTCAGGCACGCGTGCGCAGCCTCGCGGCCTTTCACGACGAAGTGTTCGCCGAAAAAGCGTTGATGCTCGCCGTGCTCGTGAAAGTTTTTCGGCGTGAGCACGGCAGAGATCACCGGAACCCCGGTGTCGAGCTGGACGCGCATCAGCCCCGAGATCACCGCGTCGGCGACAAACTCATGGCGGTAGATGCCGCCGTCGACGACAAACGCGCACGCGACGATTGCCGAGTAATTTCCGCTGCGCGCAAGTTGCAACGCGTGCAGCGGGATTTCGAAGGCGCCCGGCACCTCGAACACGTCGACGCGGGGCGGCGGACTTTGCTCGCGCGCAATTTCGGCGAGGAAGCTGTCGCAGGCGCGCTTGACGATGGCTTCGTGCCATGTCGCGCGGACCAGGGCGAAGTGCCACGGTGGCGCCGCGTCGAGTGGGTGCTGGGAAGAACGCTGAGCAGAAGTGTGGAGCTGATTCATGGTGTTCCTTCGAACGGGGGTTGCCAGAATCAGGGCGCACGCGTCCGGGCGCCCGCGCTCCATCCAGGATGGAGTTCAGGCGCACGAACAACGCGCTCTCTTTCATCCGGACTGTGACCGTCGGCTTCGGATTGACACCGAATCTGCTGACCCTGCCCTGCGCGATGCAAGCCAGGCGCTCGCGGGCTTGTGCTTTGGCCTCTCAGCCAACGCCATCACCGCCGGTGGGGAATTTCGCCCCGCCCTGAGAACGCTGCCGCGGGCGTTGAAGCCCGCAGCACGGCCATCATAGTGCGCTCAAGGTCCGAAATAACCCATGCTTGCGTCGCGGCGAATCGCCTCCCTGGCACGCCTGTCCGGCTCGCCAAACCCTCCGCCCCCGGGTGTGGATACGCAAATCACATCGCCCGCGCTGATCGCGATGTCCTGGTCTTTCGACAGGTGCTCAGGCACATAGGCCACGCCATTGCGGATGATTCGCACCTTGTTCACCCCGCCGCTGGCGCCCCCCATCGCGCCCGGCGGCCCGACGCGGCCGTGGTCCATCACCATCGAGACACGCGCCTCGCCGCGGCGCAGCCGGATTCGGTAGTTCACGCCGAAGCCGCCGCGAAACTCGCCCGAGCCGCCCGAGCCTTCGTGCAGCGAATACTCTTCGAAGAGTACCGGGTAGAGTTGCTCCATGATCTCGATCGGCGTGGTTTTCGAGATGCCTATCGTCGAGCAGCCGTTGGAGATGCCGTCCCCCGCCGGGCTGCCGCCGTAGCCGCCACCCGAAATCACATACATCACGTAGGCGCGGTTTTTCAATGGGTCGAAACCGCCGATGCCCAAGTTGCCACTCGTCCCTGCGGGCGCGCCGAACAACTGATCCGGAATCGCTTGCCCAAGCGCCATGAACACGGCCTCGGCGATGCGCTGGCTCACCTCGGCCGCGCAGCCCGACACCGGGCGCGGGTAGCGTGCATAGAGAAATGTGCCTTCGGGCTCGACGATATGCAGCGGCGCAAACGTCCCGGCGTTGATCGCGACATCGGGGAACACATGCTTCACCGCCAGGTAGATCGACGACTTGGTCGTCGCGATGACGCTGTTCATCGGGCCCTTGCACGGCGGCGACGAGCCGCTCATGTCGAAGCTGAGTTGCGCGTGTTCGCCGCTGCCCGACTTGGTAATGCGCATCGCGATCCGCAGCGGCGCGTTGACCACGCCGTCGGAGTCGACAAACGCCTCGCCCTCATAAACGCCGTCAGGAATCGTCGCGATCTGCGCCCGCATCTGCTGCGCGGCACGGGCTTTCAGCTCGACGATCGCGTCGGTCACCGTGCCTGCGCCATAGCGATCGAGCAACGCCGTCAGGCGCTTCTCACCCGTCGTCAGCGCGGCGGCCTGCGCCTTGATGTCGCCGATTCGCTGGTCGGCGATTCTGATGTTCGACAGGATGATCGAGAGGATCTCATCGTCGAGCACGCCGCGCTTGAAAAGCTTGACGGGCGGCAGGCGCAAACCCTCCTGCTCGACCTCGGTCGCGCTCGCCGAAAACCCGCCCGGCACCATGCCGCCGGTGTCGGGCCAATGGCCGGTGTTGGCGAGCCAGCACCACAGCTCACCGCGGTAGAAGAAGGGCTGGACGAACTTCACGTCCATCAGGTGCGTGCCGCCGAGATAGGGGTCGTTGACGATGAACATGTCGCCCGGGTGCAGCTCGACTTTGCGGCGCTGCACGTGCTCGATCACCGCCTGCACCGTGAACTGCATCGTGCCGACGAACACCGGCAAGCCGAGCTCGCCTTGTGCGATGAGCTCGCCGGACTGAGCGTCGTAAATGCCGTCGCTGCGATCCAGCGCCTCGGCGATCACCGGGCTGAACGCGCTGCGAACGAACGCGAGATCCATCTCGTTGCAGACCTGTTGCAGGCCGTTTTGCAGAACCGACAGGGTGATGGGGTCGATGCTCACGTCTTTACTCCTCACACCGTCACGATCAAGTTGCCGATGCTGTCGATTCGCACGCGGTTGCCCGGTTCAATCACTGTCGTGCAATCCAGCTGCTCGATGATCGCCGGCCCCTCGAACGAAGCGTCCGCCGGCAAATGCTCACGCACATAGATCGGCGTGTCGACCCAACCCGCCGACTCGAACCACACCGCACGCCGGCCTCGCAGCGCCTCGAGCAAGGTCGCGCGCGGCGCTGCCGCAGCAATCGCCTTCAGCGACACCGCCTTGCGCTTGCCGATCACGGCGGTGTGCAGGTTCACGAGCACCGGTTTGATCTCGGGCAACTCGACGCCGAAGCGTTGCCAGTAAGCGATCTCGAACAGTTTGCGCAGCTCCGGCAAGCTGACTGCCGGGTTCGCGATCTCCACCGGGAGGATGTGGCTCTGCCCCTGGAACTGCATGTCGGCGCGGTGCACCGTGACGATGGCCTCGACGCTGACCTTTTCGCGCTCGATGCGCTCCCGTCCGGCGCGAACTTGCGCGTCAAATGCCGCAGCGATGCGTCCCTCCGTGAGGGCTTCGAGCGGCTGGTTGATCGTCGCGACGAAGTCGTGGCGCAGGTCGGCGACGACGCAGCCGAGTGCATTCGTCAGCCCCGGCCGCGCCGGGATCAGGACTTTCGGGATGCCGAGTTCGCGCGCCAGTGCCACCGCGTGCAATGGCCCGGCGCCGCCGAACGCGAACAGGGCAAAGTCGCGCGGGTCATGGCCGCGCGACAGGCTCACCAAACGCACCGCGCCGGCCATCTTGTCGTTGGCGACGCGCAATACCGCAGCGGCTGCGGCGGCAACGTCCAGACCGAGCGGGGTGCCGATCTGCTCGAGCAACGCGGCATGCAGCGTCGCCATGGCGATGGGCCGGTCCACCGACAGCAAGCGCGCCGGGTCGAGGCGTCCGAGAACCAAATTCGCATCCGTGATCGTGATCCCCGTTCCACCGCGCCCGTAGCACATCGGTCCCGGGCTCGCCCCGGCGCTTTGCGGGCCCACGCGCAGCATGCCCGAAGCGTCCACACTCGCCAGCGACCCGCCGCCGGCGCCAATCGTGTGCACGTCGACCATCGGCACGTGGATAGGCATCGCGTATTCGAGTTCGAGTTCGCTCGACACCGCGGGCATGCCACCGAGCACGAGCGCCACGTCGGTCGACGTGCCGCCCATGTCGTAGGTGACGACGTTGACGAACTCACCCGCGGTGCTGCCAGCTTGAATGGCCGTCGCCGCAGCGGCGATCACGCCCGACGCCGGCCCGGACATGACGGTGTTCACCGCATGCTCGGCGACGATGCTCGCCGCGACCGTTCCGCCGTTGCCTTGCATGACGAACAGCTCGCGCCTGAAGCCGCGTTTGCCCAGCTCGTCTTGCAGGCGCGCGATGTAGCGGTGCAACACCGGCTGGATCGCAGCGTTCACCGCCGCCGTGACGCCGCGTTCGTACTCGCGGTATTCGGCGACGATGGTGTGGCCGGCGGTGACGTGCGAATTCGGCCAGAGCGCACGCACGATTTGCGCGGCGCGCGCTTCGTGCGCCGGGTAGATGTAGCTGTGCAGGAAGTGGATCACGACACTCTCGGCGCCGCGGCTGAGCAACTCGCGCGCTGCTGTGTCGACCTGCGCTTCGTTCAGCGCTGTCACCACCTCGCCCTGCGCGTCGACACGCTCATCCACTTCGAGACGCAGCGACCGTTCAATGAGCGGCGTGAAGCGCCCCTTCAAGCCATACGGCGTGGGGCGCGTGCGCCTGCCGAGTTCGAGCACGTCGCGAAAGCCGCGTGTCGTGATCAGGCCTACACGCGCCGTGCGGCGTTCGAGCATCGCGTTGGTCGTCGTCGTCGTGCCGTGCACGATGGCGTCGAGCCGCGCGATGTCGACCTGCGCAGCGTCGAGCGCGGCGATCACGCCGAAGGCCTGGTTCTCTACGGTCGTGGGCACCTTGGCCAAGCGCACTTCGCCGCTCGCGTCGTCGATATAGATCAGGTCGGTGAAGGTGCCGCCGACGTCGATGCCTGCGATTCGGCTCATGGCATCGGATCCGCCGTGGTTGGCGCGCCAAGCGACGTGCAGGTCGAGTCCGCGCTGGCGTAGGCTCGCTTTCGGCCCATTGCTGCCGTTCGATGTGGCCTCGAGGCTTGCCCACCAACCCTTGTCATCCCGGCGCAAGCCGGGATCCATCGGATGCACGCGATGAACGCTTCGCTGGACGCGCGACTTCCACGGGTGGATCCCGGCTTTCGCCGGGATGACGAATATCCTGCGTCGACGCGTGAGCGCACCCAAAGTGGACGTTCAAACGTCGGCAACGGGCCGATTGCCGCCTCACGCTCCTCACCCATCGCGCGCTGCTTCATCGCCTTCGCCTCATACGCTGAGGTAGGCGCGCTGCACCGTGTCATCCGCCATCAACTGCTCCATCGTGCCACTGAACTGGACCTGGCCTTTTTCGAGCACGACGGCGCGGTCGCTCACCAGGCGCGCGAAGTGCAGGTTCTGCTCCGACAGCAGGATCGACAGGCCCTGCTGCTTCAGCGTCAGCAGCATGCGCGCCAATTGTTCGACGATCAGCGGCGCCACGCCTTCCGACGGTTCGTCGAGCAAAACGAGACGCGGGTTGCCCATCAAGGTGCGCGCAATCGTCAGCATCTGCTGCTCGCCGCCGCTGGTGCGCCCGCCCGGGCGATCGAGCATCGTCGCCAGATTCGGGAACAGCTCGAAGAGTCTCTCCGGTGTCCACGCTGCGGTGGCGCCGGGGCGCGCCGGCTGGCGCCCGACTTCAAGGTTTTCGCGAACGCTGAGGTCGGTGAAGATGCGCCGGTCTTCAGGCACCCAGCCGAGACCCAGGCGGCTGATGCGGTGAGGCGCGAGGTTTGAGATGTCGCTGCCCTCGAAGCGGACTTGGCCGCTGCGCCGCGCGATCAAGCCCATCAGGGCTTTCATCGTCGTCGACTTGCCCGCGCCGTTGCGCCCCATCAGCGCCACGCATTGCCCGGCGCCCACGTGCAGCGACACGTCGAAGAGGATTTGCGCCTTGCCGTACCAGGCGCAGAGTTGCTGCACGTCAAGCATGCGTCGCCGCTCCTCGGGGCGCGTCCGGTGTGGCGCTCGCCTCGAAGGTCGCGCCCATGCCGAAGTAGACCTCGCGAACCCTTGGGTGATCGCGAACCGTGGCAGGCGGCCCGCCTGCGATCAACTCGCCGCGCGCCAGGACGATCAGGCGGTCCGCGTGCGCGAACACGACATCCATGCTGTGTTCGGTGAAAAGTACGCCGATGTGCTGTTCGCGCGCGAGGCGCTGCGTCAGCTCCATCATCTGATGGCGCTCGCGCGGTGCCATGCCCGCGGTGGGCTCGTCCATCAGCAGCAGGCGCGGCCGGTTCGCCAGCGCCAGCGCGAGCTCGATGCGCTTCACGTCGCCGTAGGCGAGCACGCTCATCGCACGCTCGGCCTGCGCCGCCATGCCTACGCTGCCCAGCAGCGCGAGTGCTTCGTCGCGGAACTGGTTGCGCGCGCTGCGCCAGAAACGCAGCACGCGGCGCGCGTTCGACAGCAGCGCGAGCTGCACGTTTTCGATCACCGTCAGCGAGCCAAAGGTTTCGGCGATCTGGAAGGTGCGGCCCACGCCGAGCCGCCAAATCGCGTTGGGAGTCTGGCCGATGAGCTCGGTGTCGTCGAGCTTCACCGAGCCCGCGTCGGGGGCGAGCTGGCCGTTGACCATGTTGAAGCAGGTCGACTTGCCTGCACCGTTGGGGCCGATCAGCGCGAGCATCTCGCCCGGCGCGAGCTCGAAGCTGACGTCGTGCACGGCGCGCAAGCCGCCGAAAGACTTGCTCAGGCCGCGCACCGCGAGCAGCGGCGCCGTCGATGCATCGCTTGCGCTCACGCTGCTGCCTCCAGCCGGCTCACGCCGGCTCCTTGAGAAACACCCGCCGCAAGCCACCCGCCACGCCCAGCGGAAACAGCAGCACGAGGGCGAGCATGGTCGCGCCGAGCAGCGCGCGCCAGTAATCGGTCTGGCGCATCACGGTGTCTTGCAGCCAGGTGAAAAGCGCGGCGCCGGCCCACGGGCCCGACAGCGTCTGCACACCGCCGAGCAGCACCATCACGAGGCCATCGACCGATTTCGCCACGCCCAGCGTCTCGGGAGAAATCGTGCCCTTGGCAAACGCGAACAGCGCGCCGGCCAGGCCCGCGACGCTGCCTGCAATGACGAACGCCAACCACTGCAGGCGCGCCACGTCGATGCCGATGGCGGCGCTGCGCAGCGGCGAATCGCGCCCGGCGCGAAGCGCCAAGCCCAGCGGCGCGTGCAGCAAGCGCGCGAGCAAGGCGCATCCGGCGACGGTGCAGCCGAGCGTCAGCAGATACAGCGCCGGCTTGCTCGCCAGCCACGGCGCGGGCCAGATGCCGACAAGGCCGTTGCTGCCGCCGGTGAAGCCGTCCCACTGGAACACGACGGCCCAGACGATTTGCGCAAACGCGAGCGTCAACATCGCGAGATACACGCCTGACAGGCGCACACAAAACCAACCGCAGAGCAGGGCCGCGAACGTCGCGGCGAGTGGCGCGAGCAGCAGCGCGGCTTCCATCGGCAGCCCCCACGCTTTCACGCACAGCGCCGCGCCGTACGCGCCCAGGCCGAAGTAGGCGGCGTGGCCGAACGAGTGCAAGCCGGCCGGGCCCATCACGAAGTGCAGGCTCGTGGCAAACAAGACGGCGATCAAGACGTCGATCATCAGGACGACGACGTAGGGCGATGCGGTGTGCAGCAACGGCACGAGAAGCAGCAATACCAGCCCGACCAGGCCTGCGGCTTTCCAGCGCTGCGGCAGCGCGCGCAGTGGCGCGTCGATCGCCGCCGTGCCGCGCACGGCACCCTGCGGCTTGCCGAACAGACCCCAGGGTCGCCAAATCAGCACAACGGCCATCACCAGGAACTCGGCGACGAGTGTGAGTTTGCTCAAGGGGAAGGGCGCGCCGAAGACGTCGATCGAGCCGGCAGCGATGCACGCCGCCTTCACGAATGAAATCAGCAGCGCAGCGACAAACGCGCCGAACACCGACCCCATGCCGCCGACGACGACGACGACAAACGCTTCGCCGATCAGCGCCAGGTCCAGGCTCAGGTTCGCCGGCTCGTGCGGCATCTGCAACGCGCCGCCGAGCGCCGCGAGAAACGTCCCCAACGCAAACACTGACGTGAACAGCCATTGCTGGTTCACGCCCAGCGCGCCGACCATCTCGCGGTCTTGGGTCGCGGCGCGCACGAGCAAGCCCCAGCGCGTGCGCGTGAGCAGCAGCCACAGGGCCGCCAGGACAATCGGGCCGACGAAGATCAGGAACACGTCGTAGCTCGGGAACGGTTTGCCGAGCACGTGGATCGCGCCTTTCATTCCCGGTGCTTTGGGGCCGAGCAAGTCTTCCGGGCCCCACAGCGCCAACGCGATGTCCTTGATGACGAGCACGATGGCGAAGGTCGCGAGCAACTGGAACAATTCCGGCGCTGCGTAAAGGCGGCGCAGCACGAGCATTTCGATCAACGCGCCCACGAGTGCGACACAAAGTGCGGCGAGCAACACGCCACCCCAGAAGCCCAGCGGCGACGCTCCCAGCCAATCCACCAGGGCGACCGCAGCGTAAAGCCCGAGCATGTAAAACGAACCGTGGGCGAAGTTGACGATTCGCGTCACGCCGAAAATCAGCGACAGGCCGCTGCCGACGAGGAACAGCGCCGACGCGGCCGACAGGCCGGTGAGGAATTGCAGAAGGACGGAAGAAAACGTCATGCGAGAGGGTGGTGTGCAAGAACGTCAAGCGGGGTTGCCTGCGTGCCTGCGCCGCGCTGCGTCATACCGGCGCAAACCTGGCGCAGGCCGGTATCCACCCGCAGCGGGGTGATGACGTCCACGCAGTGGATCCCGGCGTTCGCCGGGATGACGGTTGCGCTGCGCGAGCCTCAATCCGCAGGCCGCAATTTCTTCGTCTCTTCGTCGCTCGGCAGCACCTTCGCGCCGTCGATGTAGACGTAGTCGACCATCACGCCCTTCGTGCCCTCGAGCTTGGTGCGGCCGAGGTAGGCGCCCATCGTGCTTTGGTTGTCGCTCGCGCGGTAGGTGATTTTTCCGAGCGGCGTCATCAGCGTGAGGCCCTTGAACGCGGCGATCAACTTCTCGGTGTCCACCGACTTCGCCTTTTTGATGCCCTCGGCAATCGACCAGATCGTCGCGTAGCCGACGACCGAGCCGAGCTTCGGGTACTCGTTGTACTTGCGGAAGTAGGCGAGGAAGAACTTCTTGTGTTCTTCCGTCGGGATGCCGTAGTAGGGGTAGCCGGTGACGATCCAGCCCACGGGTGCTTCTTCTTTGAGCGGCTCGATGTACTCGGGCTCGCCGGTGAGCAGGCTCACGACTTCGCGGCCCTTGAAGAGTTCGCGCGTATTGCCTTCGCGAACGAACTTCGACAGGTCCGCGCCGAACAGGACGTTGAAGATCGCGTCGGGTTTGGCGTCGGCGAGCGCCTGCGTCACCGCGCCCGCGTCGATGCGCCCGAGCGGTGTGGCCTGCTCGGCGACGAACTCGACGTCGGGCTGCAATTTCTTCAGCATCGTCTTGAACGTCGCCGCCGCCGACTGGCCGTATTCATAGTTGGGGTAGACGATCGCCCAGCGCTTCTTCTTCAGCTTGGCCGCTTCGGGAACGAGCATCGCCGACTGCATGTAGGTCGAAGGGCGCAGGCGATACGTGTAGCGGTTGCCGTTGGCCCAGGTGATCTTGTCCGACAGCGGCTCGGCGGCGAGGAAGAACACCTTGCGCTGCTTGGCGAAGTCGGTGACGGCCAGGCCGATGTTCGACAGGAAGGTTCCCGTGATCAGCGCGACACCCTCGCGCGACACCAGCTCTTCGGCGACGCGCACCGCGTCGCCCGGCGTCGCGTTGTCGTCGCGCGAAATCACCTGGATCTTCTTACCCAACACGCCGCCTGCCGCGTTGACTTCTTCGACAGCGAGTTCCCAGCCCTTCTTGTACGGCTCCAGAAACGCAGGTTGCGCCTTGTAGCTGTTGATCTCGCCGATCTTGATCGTGTCTTGCGCGTGCGCTGCAGGGGTCAGCAGCACGATGGTGGCAGCGGCTGCGAACAGGAGCTTGATGAGCATGGCGGGGTCTCCTCGGTGAAAGAATGGGTGGCGGCTCGGCCTGGTGGCTAACGCGTTAGGCGGCGATGTCGGCCGACTGAATTCGCTTCACACCGGCCTTGCTCATGTTCGCCCAGGCGGCCTTGAGCGAACCGTTCAGGTCGATGCCGCGGCACGCGTCTTCGATCACGCTCGCCTTGAAGCCGGCCTTGCGCGCGTCCAGCGCCGTCCAGGCGACGCAGAAGTCGGTGGCCAGGCCACATACGTAGACTTCGTCGATGCCGCGCGCCTTCAAGTAACCCGCCAGGCCCGTCGTCGTCTTGCCGTCGGCCTCGACGAACGCCGAGTAGCTGTCGGTGTCTTTGCGAAAGCCCTTGCGGATCACGAGCTGCGCGGTCGGGAGCGCAAGGTCCTTGTGCAAGGCCGCGTCGGCCGAGCCCTGCACGCAGTGGTCGGGCCACAACACCTGCGTGCCGTAACGCAGCTTCGTCGTCTCGAACGGCTTCTTGCCCGCGTGGCTTGTCGCGAACGACGCGTGGCCGGGAGTGTGCCAGTCCTGCGTGACGACGACGTTGTGAAACGCGGCGGCGAGTTTGTTGATCACGGGAACGACTTGTTCGCCGTCTTTCACCGGCAGCGTTCCGCCCGTGACAAAACAGTTCTGCACGTCGACGACGATGAGCGCGCTCTTCGCGCCGGGTTTGGCGGCAGCACCGGCACGCAAGGGGGCGAGGCCCAGCAGGGCCATCGATCCCGCGGCGAGCAGGATTCTGCGGTGGGTGAGTTGCTCGTTCATTGCGGCTCGCTCCTTCTGTGGTGTGCCAGGCTGTTGACAGGGCGCCTAGCGTTGCCCGTCGAATTTCGCGATCTGCTCAACCCGCAGCCCGCCCACGCGCTCGTGCGGACGCGGCCCCGTCGTCATCGCCAGCACGAGCATCATTTCGTGGTCGCGCGGCGCGTCGGCGATGCGTACTTCCAGCGAATCGAAATGGCTGCGCACGTAGGCCGCGACGCGGTGATGAATCGGAATGTCGATGCAGGCGCCAGCCGCGCCGACCTTGGTCGTGGAGGGCACGATGGCGTGCGAGCCCTCGAGCAGGTCGCGCATGCCGTAGCCGCCGGGAACGTGCCACAAGGCGCCGTGCTCGAGCTCGCCGGCCAGGCCGATCAGCGAGCCCTTGCCGTAGCCTTGGATCGCGCCGGGGCCGCCCAGCGCGTCAATCAGTTGTTGGGCCATCGCTCGACCGAGAGGCTTGAGCGCTTCCATCATCGGCTGAATGTCGGCCACATACCGCCCGGCGTAGGGGTTGCGCAGCACGGCGGCGATGCTGCCGCGCTGCAGCGGCTTGTCCAAACGCGGGCCACCGTCGTGCCAGACGTCTTCGACGTTCAGCACGCACTTGCGCACGTTGACTTCGGGCAAGGTGGCGGTGGCAGCGAAGAACATCGTCGGGCTCAGGCAAAAACTGCGGGGGGTCGCGCGAAGTCCAGTATCGGCCCTGTTGCGCCAAGTTGCGTCGGGTGAAACACCTGAGCTTGGCAGCGCCGGACCCGGCCCTGCAGGCACAGTGCGACGGCGTGAACCCGTCCCGCGGCGATATCGCGCTCGGCACACGCGGCGCCCGCAGCCAACGCGGCAGCGACGACGTCCGGCTCGAGGGCGGAAACGTCGACGGTCACGAGCAGCTCGCCCAAGTCGCTGTCGTCGCGTAACGCGGTGGCCGGGGCGCGTGCGATGCGCGGGTCGTCGGCGTTGACCGCGTTCGCAATCAACGTCGCCGCAGCGTCGGCTTGCGCAGCAGTGGCCGCCAACACCGTCACGCTGTCGGCAATGCCCAGCGACAGGCTGCGGCCGCGCCAGCCCGAGGTGGCGATGCCGCGCACGGCGCTTGCTGCGTCGATGCGAAATTGGCCATCGATGCCGAGGTTGCAGTGCTCCGGGTCGACCACCAGGCCAACATCGAACGATTCGCCCGGCGCCAGGTGCAGCGCAATGTCGCCGCCGTTGTTCACGTAAGCGCGGCGCACGCCGGGCCGCTCAAAGTGGCGAATCAGCTCCTGCGCGACGCTGCCGGCGACCGCGGCCATCGCGGTGATGAACAGGCCCTGCTGCGCATAAGGCCGGCACGCTGCGACCATGCGCTGCGCGATCAGCCCGTGCGGCGCCGCGGTGGGGCCGCGTGCCGCGGCGAGATTGGCGCGCAGCAGCGGCAGCTCGCCCACGAGTTCGGCGAGAACGCCTTCAAAGCGCGCCCACGCGGCGTCCAGCGAATCTGCCACAGCGGAAGCGTCGCCGTCGGCGCCGATCACACAATCGATGGGCCCGTGCTGAAAGTGCCAGCGCCCGCCGGGAAGCGGCCGACGTTGCGCTGCGCTCATCGCGAATCCTCAGGCTGCAACGGCCAGGGGTTGCCCGGCGCCGCGTCAATCAACTTGTAATCGCCGTGCGCGAGCAGGTCCTCGATGCGACGCACCCGATCCATGTGGCCGCCGAGGTCGCGGTAGTCGGCCAGCCGCATCGTGAACTCGATCGGCGAGACGATCGCCGGCGTGGGAACGAAGCCAAAGCTGTTCGCCGGCATTCGCGCCACGTCGACCATCACCGTGATGCCGCCGCCCGGCCACACATAAACCGGCGCGCCGCCGCATGTCACGTTGACGAGTTTGTCCTTGATCGAATGCGTGAGCCGCACCGGGTTGTCGGTGACTCCCGCACGCAGCGATCCGCCGGCGCCGGCGACATAGAGCACGCTGGCGAGCGACGGTTCGCAGTTCTCGCCAATGCGCTCGACGACGCGGCACACTGCGGCGGGCATTTCCGCAGGCTGCGGAACGAGCTGGTCGTCGAGGACGAAATAGGCGTGGTCTTCGCCCGTCGTCGACACCATCAGCAAGCGCAGTCCGGCGCGCGCGTATTTCGGGTCCCAGGCTTCGATGATGGCCAAGGGCTCCGTGATGTCGGTGCCGCCCCAGCCCGAGCCCGGATTGGCGACCTGGAAGTAGCGCCCGGGCGTCGACTTGCGCCCGCGCAGGCGCACGCCCGTGGCCGGCATGTCCAGGCACTTGCCGGCCTGGTGCTCGGAGAGAACGCCGGTGATGTGGTCGTCGATGACGATCACTTCGTCGACATGGCCGAACCACTGCTGCGCGAAGATGCCTATCGTCGCCGAGCCGCAGCCGACGCGCATGCGCTGCTCCTCAACGCCATTCACGATGGGCGCGCGGTTCGCTTGCACCGTCAGCGCTGCGCCGCCTTCGATCTGCAAATCCACCGCTTGCTGATTCCCCAGCGCCATCATCATGTCGCAGGCGATCCTGCCTTCGCGCTTCGAGCCCCCGGTGAGGTGGTGCACGCCGCCCAGCGAGAGGAACTGCGAGCCGTATTCGATCGTCGTCACGTGGCCCACGGCTTCGCCCTGGTGGCGCACGGTCGCCTGCTCGGGTCCCAGGTAGCGATCCGTGTCGATCTTCACCTTGAAGCTGCAATAGCTGAAGATGCCTTCCGTCACCACCGTCACCATGTCGACGCCACGCTGTTGCGAGGCGATGATGAAGGGCGCGGGCTTGTAGTCGGGGTAAGTGGTTCCGGCGCCGACGCCGCTGACGAAGACTGGCGCGTCGTTCAACAGCTCGCCGTCCCAGCCCTGCTTTGCCGACTTCCATTGCACGAGTTCTGCTCCGACACGCTGCACGAGGTGCACGCTGTCCAGGCGCGCAAGCTCGCCGTTGACGTTGCCGTAGCGGTCGCATGCGCCGAGCTTGCCCGGGCTGATCTGGCACAGCACCGGACACGCTTCGCAGCGCACCTTGTCGGCGGCCATGCGCTCGGGGGCACGCGAGTGTTCGAGAACGACGGGTGTGGGTGGCTCAGGCGGCTCGACGGGCTGGCCGTCGGAGCGCGGGTCGACAGGGTGTTGCGGCTTCATTCCTTGTCATCCCGGCGAACGCCGGGATCCACCGCTGGCCGAGGCGCCGACGCTGGCCCATGGATCCCGGCTTTCGCCGGGATGACCGTCTGCGCCGGGATGACGATGAAGCAAAGCCGCGCGCAAGCGGCTCGGCGTCACCGGCACCTGGCCCATGCGAACCCCCGTCGCGTGATGGATCGCGTTCAAGATCGCCGGCGCCGTGGCCACGAGCGCCGGCTCGCCCACACCTTTGGCGCCCCAGGGGCCGAGCGGCTCGGGGTCTTCGATCAGGTGCACCGTGATCGCCGGAACGTCGCCGAAGGTCGGAATCAGATAGTCGTGCAAGTTATCGGTTGCGCCGTTGACGTATTCCTCCATCAGTGCCATGCCGATGCCTTGCGCGATGCCGCCGTGGATCTGCCCTTCCACCTGGGTCGGGTTGATCGCGCGGCCGACATCGTGCGCGGCGTGGATGTGGAGCAGCTTCACGGTGCCGAGTTCGACGTCGAGTTGCAACTCTGCGATCTGCGCGGCGAAAGCGTAAGTTGCGTAGGGCACGCCCTGGCCGTCGGCGTCCAGGGCAATCGTCGGCGGGTTGAAGTGGCCGGTGCCGGTGAACAGGTCGCCGCGCGAGTCGGCAGCCAGCGCGGTCAGATCGAGCCGATGCACGCCCGCAGCACTGCGCGCCGCGAGCACCGTGCCTTCGATGTGCAGCGTCGCCGGCTCAGCGGCGCCGAGCGCAGCGAGCAACTGGCGCCGCAAGTCTTCGCCCGCGCCCTTGGCGGCGTTGCCCGACACAAATGTCTGGCGCGACGCCGACGATTTGCCGGCATCCAGCGTCAGGTCGGTGTCACCCATCACTTGCGTCACGCTGCTGAGCGGCAGACCCACCGCGTCGGCAAAGATCTGCGGCAGGATCGTCGCCGTGCCCTGGCCGATTTCCTGTGCGCCGTTGTAGAGCCGCAGCGTCGCGCTGCGCTGATCCGGCGTGCCCGGTAGTGCTTCGAGGCGCAAGCCGGCGCGCATCGTCGAGGGATTCGCGATCACCGTGTTGCCGATGCCGTACCACATGCACGCGATCCCGGCGCCGCGGCGAAGTGGCGTGGACTCGCGAAGCGCCTGCGCGTTGAACGCATCGGCTGACTCCCGTGCCGCCTGCCACGCCGGGCGCAGCGCATCCAGGCACTCTTGCAGGCCCACACTCGCCGCGAGCAGTTGGCCGGTGCCGGTGCGGTCTCCCGCGCGCAAGGCGTTGCGATGCCGAAACTCGAGCGCATCGATTCCGCATTGCTGCGCCAGCTCGTCGATCAGGCGCTCGCCGATCAAGGTCGACTGCGGAACGCCAAAACCGCGGAACGCCCCGGCGACGCTGTTGTGGGTGAGCACGGCGCGCGTAGCCGCTGCGAGGTGAGGCACGCGGTACGGCCCTGCGGCGTGAATCGGCACGCGGTTCGCGACCGTCGGCCCCCACGACGAATACGCCCCGGTGTTGAAGTCGCCTTCGAATCGATACGCCGTGAGATGACCCGCGGCGTCGCACGCTGCGCTCGCGCGCATGTGCGCGGGATGGCGCTTCGTGCTCGATTGCATCGACTCGGGGCGCTCGTAGACGAGGCGCACCGCGCGCTGCAGTTTCATCGCGGCCACAGCGAGCAGCGGCTGCACCGACAGATCGAGCTTGCCGCCAAAACCGCCGCCCATCGCCGAGGGAACGATGTGCACCCGCGTGGCTTCGATGCCGAGCACATGCGCCACCTCGTCGCGGTCCATGTAAGGCGTTTGGGTGCACGCAAAGATGCGCACCCGCGGCGCGCCACCGGGTGCGTCGGTGGCGATCAACTCGGCGTATCCCGCTTCGGGCTCGATGTAGGCGTGTTCGACGTAAGCGGTTTCGAATTCGGCGGCTGCCTGAAAAGGCGCGCAGGCTAGGGCCGCGTCGACATCGCCGCGCACGACGCGGCCGCGGCACAGCACGTTGTCGGCGTGGCGCTGCTGCACCGGCTCGCCGCGCTGCCCGGCGGCGAGCGCGCTGGCCATATCCTGCACTGCGGGCGAAACGCTGTACTCAATCGGCACGTCGGCGAGCGCAATCGCCTGCAAGGTCGCTTCGTCGCCGATCAACGCCAGCACCGCCTCGCCGCGAAACCGCACCACACCGTCGGCGAGCACCGGCTGGTCGCGCAGGTCGGGGAAGATGGCAAAAGCGTTGTGCGGCACGTCGGCTGCGACGAGCACGTCGGCCAGGCCGGGCCAGCGCCGCCTGAACGCGACCAGGTCGCCGACCGCAAAGCTCGCGTGCGGATGGGGCGAGCGCACGATGCGCATCGCGAGCACGCTGCTCGGCTGGGCGTCGGCGGCGTAACGCGCGACGCCGCGCACCTTGTCGGGCGCGTCCAGGCGCGCCACGCGCGCGCCCACGGCATGGCCTGCGCCCAACGCGCTGGCCGGCACGTCGGCGGCAGCGTCCACCGGCGCACCGGGCGCTGCAAGCACGTCACGGCTCGCCGCGAGCACGGCCTCAACAATCTTGCGATAACCGGTGCAGCGGCAGAGCACGCCGCCCAGCGCGTCCAGCACCTCGGCTTCACTCGGTTGCGGCTTGCGCCGCAGCAGCGCCTCGGCGCTCATCAGCATTCCCGGTGTGCAGATGCCGCATTGGGCAGCGCCAAACGCGACGAAGGCGCGCTGCAAGGGCGAGAGCGCACCGTCGGCCGAACCGTCAACTTCAGCCAGGCCTTCGACGGTGGTGACGCTGCGCCCGTCGCACTGGCCGAGCGCGACGATGCACGAGCACACCTGTTCGCCGTCGAGCAGCACGGTGCACGCGCCGCAGTCGCCGGCGTGGCAACCGATCTTCGTTCCCGTGAGGTGCAAATCGTCGCGCAACACGTCGGACAGGCGCCGCGTCGGGTCGGCGTCGATCTGCACTGCGATGCGATTCACGTGCAGGCGCACCGTGTGCACGCTGGCGGCGGCGCGCGCGGTCACCCGGCCAACTCCTGCAGCGCGCGCTGCAACAGCGTCGCCGTCGCGTCCAGGCGATAGGCGGCGCTTGCGCGCACGTCGTCGATGGGCTGCAGCGGCGCGAGGTCGCTGGCGCTGACCGCCACTTGCCCCAGGCTTGCGCGTGGCACGCCGAGCAAACGCGCCTCGAGCGCGGCGAGGCGCTTCGCTGCGGCCGAACAACTGCCCACGGCGACGCCGGCCGCGCTCACGACGCCGCGCGCGTCGACATCGATCGCGAGTGCGACCATCGAAATGGCAATCACCAGGTAGCGGCGCGAGCCGATCTTGGCGAAGACGGATCGTGCCTGCGCGCTGCGCTGCGGGACGAAGATGCCGGTCAGCAATTCATTCGCCGCGAGTGCGGTGCGGCGATTGCCGAGCACAAAGTCGGCCACCGGCAGACGCCGCTCGCCGGCCACCGACTGCAGCAGCACCTGCGCGTCCAGCGCCATCCAGACCGGCGTGCCGTCGGCGGCGGGAGAGGCGTTGCACAGGTTGCCGCCGAGCGTCGCGGTGTTCTGGATTTGCTCGCCGCCGATTTCGCGCGCGGCGAGCTTCAGCGCGTCGAAGAGCGGCGGCAGTTCGGCGCGCTGCACGTCGGCCCAGGTCGTCGTCGCGCCGAACCACCAGCCCATCGCTTCGCGGCGAACCCCGCGCAGCGCCTGGATTCGCGACAAGTCGAGCAAGGGTGCGTCGACGCCGCGGCCGACCAGTCCCGGGTACAGATCGGTCCCGCCCGCGAGCAGCCGGTGTGTGCCCGGGCCCAAGCTGCGCAGCGCTTCGGCGACGGTCTCGGGCTGCTCGAAGCGCGCGGAGTGCATCATTGCGGGTTCAATCTAGCATGAATCTTCCCATGCACAGCAGCGAGCCCCTCACCGCAGTGCGCCGCTGGGTCGACGCGGCGCAGCGCATCGTCGTGCTCACCGGCGCGGGCATCTCCACCGATTCGGGGATTCCCGATTTCCGTGGGCCCCAAGGCGTGTGGACGCGCAACCCGGCGGCGGAAAAGCAGTCGACGCTGCAGACTTATCTTGCCGACCCCGAGGTGCGCAAGGCGGCGTGGCGTTCGCGCCTCGATCACGCGGCGTGGACGGCAACACCGAATCGCGGCCACCGGGCGCTCGTCGCGCTGGAGCAGCGCGGCAAGCTGCACGCCTTGATCACGCAGAACATCGACGAGCTGCACCAGATCGCCGGCAACTCGCGCGAGCGCATCGTCGAGGTGCACGGCACGATGCGCCGCGTCATGTGCTGGGGTTGCGGTGTGCGCGCGCCGATGCAGGACGCGCTTGCGCGGGTGCGTGGCGGCGAGGCGGACCCGGCGTGCAGCGCGTGCGGCGGCATTCTGAAAAGTGACACGGTGTCCTTTGGCCAGCCGCTCGTGCCCGAGGTGATCGCGCGCGCGTTCGCGGTGGCGGCACAAGCCGACATGCTGCTCGCGATCGGATCGACGCTGCAGGTCTACCCCGTCGCCGGCGTCGTGCCGCACGCGAAGGACGCTGGAGCGAAGGTCATCATCATGAACGACCAGGCGACACCGCTGGATGAACTCGCCGATGCGCTGCTGCGCGGCGCGATCGGCGAATTGCTGCCGCAGATCTGCGAGGCGTGAATGGCGCAGCCGTTGACGCAGGGCAACGAGCCAAGGCTGCGCGCGGGTTACTCGGGTTTGGCGCCGATCCGGTCGCGCGTGGCGCCGATTTCAACGCGCGTGGTTTCGCGCGGCGCGATTTCCACGCGCACCGGCTCGTTGCCCGGCATCAGCCACGGCAACGGCAAGGTGTCGGTGCTCACCGCAACGCTGTGCGCACCGGGCGCGACGAAGGGAAACTCGAAGCGGCCTTGGGCATCGGTGCGCGTCAGGTAGCGTCCGTCGAGCGTGACGCTGACATTCGCGGCGCGGGACTCCAGGGCATCGAGCCGGCCGTTGCCGTTGTCGTCCAGGTAGACCACGCCTTCGAGGCTGCCGCCCCCCACGCCGATGCGCGCGCCGCTGCCGATCGGCAGGTTGGCCGTGCCGGCCTGGAAGTCATAACGCAAAGTCAGCCACACGTCGCGCGAGCGTGTCGCCGCCGCCGTGGCCGGCGCGGAGACTCCCGGCAACACCGGGATCGGGGTCGCTGCAGCCGGGTTGGAAAAACCGCTGGCGCGCGACCAGCCGAGCGCGGCGCCCAAACTCCAGCCCGCTGCGAGGCGCCATTGGCTCGACGCGCTGAGGTTGTAGATCCGTGCCGCCTGCGACGACAGGGGCTCGTTGGCGCGCGCGTTGACGTCCAGCGTGAGGCGCTCGCCCACGTCGGCGCCGCCGGCCACCGCGAGTTCGAGCGAATTGCCGAACTGATTGGCCGGTGCCCCGTTGACGCTGCGTGCGCCGTCGCGCGTCGAGCTGAGCGCGAGCGACGTGCTGAGGCGCTGGCCAATCGGCAATGCCCAGGCCTGATCGCTCGACACGCGGCGCGCCACGATCTGCCCATCGAGCGTGTCGACTCCGACCTGCACGCGCACATCGGCCCAAGCACGGTGCAGTTCCGTGTACCCGGAGGCGAGCCACGCCGAGCCCGCGCCATGGCTGAACTGCACGACGCCGCCCACACCCAGTTGTGCGTCGATGGCGTAGCGCGTCGAGACCCCCGCTTGCTGCAAGTCAGCACCCCCCGTGCTGCGCTGCACCGGTTGCGTGCTCGACACCTGCGCTTCGACCTGGCTGCGCAAGCCCTGGCGTGACCAGCGGTAGTAACCGCCCTGAGAATTGCCGCCGAGCGCACTGCCCAGCCAGCTCAGGTCGGGTTCGAGGCGGTGCAGCCCGGCGCGGTGAATCACGTCGCCTTGCGCCAGTAAGCCGTCAACCCAGGCACCGGAATGCCAACGCTGCGGGCCGTCAGCCGCACCTTGGACCAACGCCGCCAGGTCTTGATTGCGGCTGGCGAGCCATTGGCCTAGCAGCGAGGCGCCGTCGCCTTCCCAGCGCAGGCTGTGCGAGGTGGCGCGGCTGCCGGCTTCGTCGGTGCGTCCGCCGAAACCGGGAATCCGCTCGCCCGGGCTGCCCGATGCGCCGCTGAACGCGCCACCGTAACTCCAGCCTGCCGGCAGCAACGAGGCGGCGCCGGCTGCGCCTTGCAGCTCCGCAGCGGCGACGGCCACTTGGTTGCCTGACGTGTAAAACGTGCCTTGCCCGATCGACCCAAACGACCCCGTCTCGCCGCCGCTCAGTTGCAGCGTCAGGCCGGTGCCTTCGTTGCGCCACTGCGTGGAGGCGCCTTGCACGAGGCGCGTCGGCACGAAGAACGAGCCTTGCTGGCCACCCAGGCGCGGCCCCAGCGTCTGGATCACGCCCAGGCCCTGCGACGCGGCCCAGCCGCCGCTGAACGGCATGGCGGTCTGGTACAGCGAAAACGACGCGCCGGGCCCCCGCTGCACTTGCGACGAAACCTCGCGCAAGCGCGCCGACGCGTCGAACGAAAACGCGCCGTAGTTGTCGGTGTCCAGCGCACCGCGCAAGCTCAGCCACGCCGACGACTGGCGCCCCTGATCGTTCGATGACGACTGCACGCGCGACTCGGCGCGCAGCGCACGCGGCGCGCCGGAGCGGTCGAAGCCGGCCATGCCGTCGTCGGCAATATCGGGCGATGCACCCAAGCCGTCGATCAGTTTGTCGACGTATTCGGTCGGGCCGGGCGCTTGCGCGGGCGCGTCCGCGGCGCCGAGTGCGATCCCGTGGGCGAGGCCGCACGCCAGGGCGATCGCGGTGTGCCAAGCCGAACGACAACACCTCAAGCGCGGGTAGCGCGTGGCGTCAGCGAGTTTCACTGAGCCGGGCGCTCGCCGACGCTGCGATCCAACTCGATGCGACCGGCCCCGCCGGGCCCGTACTCCAGGGTTCCGCGCAGGCCCAGCGGCCAGTGGATGGGTGGGGGCGTCGCCGCAGCCGCGTTTTTGGCGGGAGGCGAGCGCAGCGCCGCTTCATAACGTTGCAGTCCAATGGTGCGCGACTGGCCGGGCAGAATCGGCAAGGCCTCGGGGCTGAATTCGAATGTTGCCCCGGAGCTGTCGATCCCCTTGAGGATCCCGCTCAGGCGCGCCGTCGCGTTGCCCGTGTTGTGCACCGTCAACAGCGGCGTGCGCCGGCCATCGATCATGCCGATCGCCAGAGCGCCGGGCTCGAGCTGCGCCTTCGCGCCGCCGATGCTCGCGTAGACGATCACACCGATGCGCCCGTTCATCGGAAACGACGCCGTCTCGCCGGTCTTCACGTCTTGCGGCTTGCTCTCGATCATGAGTGCGAAACGGCATTCCTGCGGCGTTGCCGACGCCGGCGGCGCGATTTCGAAGCGGTAGCGCAAGCGCGCGCCGTGGGCCACGGCGATGTCGCGCCGCTCGATGGCGACCCAGGGTCGGCAACTGCCGGGCTGCAAGGTGTCATAAAAGGTCAAGGCGCCGCTTGCGTCCATGTTCCAGTCGGCGGTATAGACGCGGTAACTGCCGGTCCCGGCGACGGCGTGGGTGATCTCCATCACCTGGCGCAGCACCTGGCCGGGCTCCACGTTCAGCTCGAATCGCGGCGGCGTCACGGCAGCCGCAAATTGCGCTTCGCAGGGGCCGCTGGCCCACGCACCCAGGCTCGCCACCGCACCCCACAGGACGGCGCGCGCCGCCGGGCCTGCTGCCCGCAATGACAACGCGCTCATCGGAGCGGGGTCTCGATTTCGAAAGTGAACTTGACTCGCGACGGCGTCGCCGCGTCGCCCGCGTCAGTCGACGCCGTGACGCGCAGCAGGTCTTCGATGCGTGCGCCGGCGATCACGCCTTGGTAAACGAGCTGGCGTTGCCCGCTCGACAGGCGCCCGGGAAGCAAGGTTCCGGCAGTGGCCCACTGCACCGACAGATTCGACTGCGCGAGGCTTGGCATCACCATGTAGATGCGCGCCGGGTTGCCGACCCACGCGGCGACGTTGAGCACGATGCGCACCTGTGTCGTCGCGTCGAGCAGGTCGGCGGCGTCGCGCGTAGGCAGCGCCTGGCGCCAGCGAAATTGCGCGGGGCCGGCCTGCACCTGGCTCATCGAATCGTCGACGGCATAAGTCGCCCAGACCGCAGCGGACGCGCCGTGGGCCATGAGCAGCAGGCCCAGGCACAGCGTCAGTGCGCTGCGACTGTGGTGCAGCCGCGCAGGTGCGGCGCGGCCAACTAGACAGGGGCTTGTGCGACGCAAGCGAGGTGAAATGGGCATCGGGCGATCTTATCGCCCCGCCCGGTGCGCACTTGGGCGTGCAGGCGCTCCCGAGCGCCTGCGGCGGGCCGGAAAAGTGCTACAGAACGTAGGGCGCGTCGGGCAACTCGTTCGGATTGGACGCGGTGGGACGCGAAGCATCGCTTGCAAAATATTCGCCGAGCAGCGAATTCACGGCGTCGATCGCCTGGTTCAGCCCGGCCTCGAACTCACCGGCGCGAAACGCGCTGCGCATCGAGTCGGCGATGGCCTGCCAGCGCGCTGCGTCAACGTGTCGATTCAACCCCCGGTCAGCGACGATTTCGATGCGGTGCTCGGCGAGCAACAGATAGATCAGCACGCCGTTGTTGTTCTCGGTGTCCCAGACGCGCAACTTGCCGAACATCGCGACGGCGCGCTCGCGCGCTGCAGCGCCGCGCCACAGGTAACTCATCGGCAGGCCGGCTTCGACGCAGACGCGGATTTCGCCGCTGTGGCGTCTTTCGCCGGCGTGAACTCGCGCCTCGAGGCGTGCCAGCGCGTCGGCGCCCAGGGCGCGCCGCGCATCACGCTCGTCCAACCAGCGGTGTTTGAGGATGCGCAAGAGCTTGTTGTTCATTGCCTGGGCCATCTACCAATCCCCCGACGCGCCACCGCCGCCGAAATCGCCGCCGCCGCCCGAGGAGAAGCCGCCCCCTCCGCCCGAGGAAAAGCCGCCGCCCCCGCCGCCGAAGCCGCCGCCCCAACCGCCGTGGGAGCCGCCGGTGCGCAACGAGCGCGAAGAGCCGGCGAACAGGCCGAACAGCAGGCCGATCACGCCGCCGGCGATCGCGACAAAGAAGATTTTGCTGACGAGCCACGCGACCGCGCCCGTGGCCAGCGCACTCGCCAGCGAGCCCAGGCCACGGCCGAACAGGCGCCGCGTCACGCCGGCGACGATGGGCAGGGCGACAAAAGCGAAAACCAGCAGTTCAATCGGATCCCAATCGCCGAGCAGGCGCGACAGCGGATCGGCAGGCGCTTTCGACTTCACCGCCGGCAAGGCTTCGCCTTCGATGCGCGCGATCAGCGCGTCGACCGCGGCGTTCAGGCCGCCCGCGTAGTCGTCGGCGCGAAACGCCGGGCGGATCGTCGCCTCGATGATTTGCCGTGCCGCAAGGTCCGGGACCGCGCCTTCGAGCGCTTTCGCGGTCTGGATGTTGATGCGCCGATCGCCCTTCGCGACGACGATGAGCAGGCCATCGCCGACGTCGCGCCTGCCGATCTTCCAGGCGTCGCCGATGCGCTGCGCGTACGCCGCGATGTCCTCAGGCGCCGTGCTCGGCACGAGCAGCACGACAAGCTGGGTGCCGCGCCGCGATTCGAATGCCGCGAGCTTGGCCTCGAGCGACTGCTTTTGCGTGCTGCTGAGGGTCGAAGTCTGGTCGATGACACGCGCCGTGAGCGGCGGCACGGGCAACACGTCTTGCGCCGCAGCACCGAACCCCACCAGCGCAAGTGCGCAGAACGCCCAGGCCCGACAGCGGCGCATCGATGAGCTCATCGTGTGTGCAGGGCTTCTGCGCGTCAGGCGGCCCGCGCAAATGCTGCGGTTTCGGCTACTTCGACGCCGCCTTGTCGAAGCTGACCGCCGGCGGCTGCGAAATTTGCGCTTCGTTTTGCACCGTGAAGCTCGGCTTGACGGCGTAGCTGAACAACATCGCGGTGAGGTTGCTCGGGAAGACTCGCGTCAGCACGTTGTAGTCGGCGACCGTCTTGATGTAGCGGTTGCGCGCGACCGTGATGCGGTTCTCCGTGCCTTCGAGCTGCACGCGCAAGTCCTGAAACGCCGCGTTCGCTTTCAGGTTGGGGTATTGCTCGACCGTCACCAGCAGCCGCGACAGCGCGCCGCTCAACTCGCCTTGCGCCTTCTGGAATTTGTCGAAGGCGACGGGGTCGTTGATCAGCTCGGGGGTGGCCTTGATGCTCGTCGCCGCGGCGCGCGCCTCGATCACCTTGGTCAGCGTTTCCTGCTCGAAATTGGCCTCGCCCTTGACGGTGGCGACGATGTTCGGGATCAGATCGGCGCGCCGCTGGTACTGGTTCAGCACTTCCGACCAACCGGCTTTGACTTGTTCGTCCAGGCGCTGGAAATCGTTGTAGCCGCAGCCTTGCAGGCCCATTCCGACGGCCAGCGCGATGGCGGCCCACCAGGTTCTTGCGATCATGAAATCTTCTCCTCTGGGGCGACGGGGTGCATGCTACCCCGTCGCGAACATGTGGGGCAGCGCGCCGAAATCAAGGTCCGCGCTGGGCGCGATTTGCTCAAAGTGCGTTGCGGCTCGCATTCAGCGCCGACCTGGCGTCGAGCGCCGCGCGCCGCGCCGCCGCCGCAAAATCGGCACCGCTGCTCGCATAGAGAATCGCTCGCGATGAATTGACGACGATGGGCGCGACCGTCACTCCGCGCTCCTGGCGCCACGCGGCGCGAACCGTCGCCGCAGCGTCGCCGCCCTGCGCGCCCACTCCCGGAATCAGCAGCGGCAGGGTTGGCGCCAATTCGCGAACGCGCGCCAGCTCGGCGGGAAAGGTCGCGCCGACGACGAGCCCCAGCTGACCGCTCGCATTCCACGCGCCACCAGCCAATCGCGCAATGTGTTCGTACAGCCGCTCGCCGCCGGCCAGCTGCTGCGCCTGCAGGTCGGCCCCGCCGGCATTGGACGTGCGGCACAGCAGGAACAGGCCTTTGCCCGGATAGCGCAAATAGGGCTCGATCGAATCGAAGCCCATGAAAGGCGACAGCGTCAGCGCGTCGGCGCGGTAGCGCTCGAAGGCCTCGCTGGCGTACTGCTCGGCGGTACTGCCGATGTCGCCGCGCTTCGCGTCGAGGATCACCGGCACGTCGGGCGCCACGGCGTGGATGTGTTCGATCAGGCGTTCCAGCTGGTCTTCGGCGCGCTGTGCGGCAAAGTAGGCGATCTGCGGCTTGAAGGCGATCGCCAGGTCGTGCGTCGCGTCGACGATTTGCGCGCAGAAATCGAAGATGCGCGTCGGATCGCCGCGCAGGCCGGCGGGAAAACGCGCCGGATCGGGGTCCAGGCCGACGCACAGCAGCGAAACGTTTTGCGCTTCGGCGCGCGCCAGTTTCTCGGCAAAGCTCAAGCTCGTCGTCATAGGCGCCGCGCCAGCGTTGCGGCCAGGCCCGTGTAGCTCGCCGGGGTGAGCGCGAGCAGCCGGTCGCGTTCGGATTGCGGAATTTCGAGGGTCGCGATGAACGTGTGCAGCGCCTCGCGCGTGATCGCCTTGCCGCGGGTCATTTCTTTGAGCCGCTCGTAGGCCTGCGGCACCTGATAGCGCCGCATCACGGTCTGCACGGGCTCGGCGAGAACCTCCCAGGCGCCATCCAGATCGTCGCGCAGGGTATCCAAGTTCACCTCGAGCTTGTCCATGCCACGCGCCAGCGAGTCGTAGCCGAGCAGCGCGTGGCCGAGCGCGACGCCCATGTTGCGCAGCACCGTGCTGTCGGTCAGGTCGCGCTGCCAGCGGCTGATCGGCAACTTCTGGCTCATGTGCGTGAGCAACGCGTTGGCGAGGCCGAAGTTGCCTTCGGCGTTCTCGAAGTCGATCGGGTTCACCTTGTGCGGCATCGTCGACGATCCCGTCTCGCCGGGCGCCAAGTGCTGCTTGAAGTAACCCAGGCTGACGTAACCCCAGACGTCGCGCGCCCAATCGATGAGGATGGTGTTGCAGCGCGCGACCGCGTCGAAGAGTTCGGCAAGCGCGTCGTGCGGTTCGATCTGGATCGTGTACGCGTTGAACGTCAGTCCCAGGCGCTGCTCGACGACCTGGCGCGCAAAGCCTTCCCAGTCGACGTCCGGGTAGGCGGCGAGGTGTGCGTTGTAGTTGCCCACCGCGCCGTTCATTTTCGCCAGCAGGCGCACCTCGGCGACGCGCGTGAGCGCTCCGCGCAGCCGCGCCGCGACGTTCGCGATTTCCTTGCCCAGCGTCGTGGGCGACGCCGTCTGGCCGTGCGTGCGGCTCAGCATGGGTACGTCGGCGTGCCGGTGCGCCAGGGCGGTGAGCTGGGCATTGAGGCGCTCCAGCGCGGGCAGCAGCACCGTCTCGCGTGCGCTTTGCAGCATCAGCGCGTGGCTCGTGTTGTTGATGTCTTCGCTGGTGCACGCGAAGTGCACGAACTCCTGCGCGGCGAGCAGCTCTTGGTTGCCGGCAAAGCGCGACCGCAACCAGTATTCGACGGCCTTCACGTCGTGATTCGTGGTGCGCTCGATGTCCTTGATCGCCTGCGCGTCGCTCTCCGAAAAACCTTGGCTCAGGCCACGCAGGAATTCGCGCGACGCCGGCTTCAGGGGCGCGAACTCGGCCAGGCCGGCGTCGGACAAGGCGATGAACCATTCGACTTCGACCTGGACGCGGCGCTGCATCAAGCCGAATTCCGAGAGCAACGGGCGCAGCGCGGCAACTTTGGCGGCGTAGCGGCCGTCCAGCGGTGACAGCGCCGACAAGGGGGAGGGGTTCATGGGGCGGGGCCGGGAGCGGGTTGCGCGACGCGGACGAAATGATGCGCAGTGCTGACGATTTTATGCGGCGCGTTGCTCCGTCAGCCCCGCGCCGCGCCGAACCGGCGCCGCGAATGCGCTTATCCTCTCGCGTCTCGCAACGCGCAGCTCAAACCAGGAGGCACGTTTGGCCGCCGACACGCCCACGCCGAGCAAGCACATCCGCCTCACGTCGCACCCCGGCCAGCAGGGGGCGTCGGGCGCGCCCGTCATCCGCTGGGGCGCGGCGAGCGCGGCGCAGCGCGGCCCGGTCGTCGGCACCACGGCGAATCGCAGCCAGCGCAACGTCATCGGCACGCATTCGGGCTCGTACGGCGTGTACCGGGCGCTCGCCGTCGCCGCGGGGAATCTGGAAAGAGGCCATCGTGCCGACCTGACCGACACGTCGCCGACGCACCGCTTCGGCCCCTATGCGGCGTGGCGCGATGCGAGCCAGATCGTCTCGATCGACCCGTGGGGCGCGCTCGTCGCCGAGGTCTATGCCGATGAGATCGCCGCGGGCTACGATATCCGCCCGACGATCGCCGTGACCCAGGCGCATGTGCACTTGCCCGAAATTCGCCAGGCGATGGCTTTCCAGCGCCTGCACGCCGACGGCAAGGTCTTGCTCGACGACGCTTCAGCGGTCGTGACGAAAGCCGCGATCGAACCAGTGTGGTGGCTTCCCGGCGTGGCGAAACGCTTCAACGTCAGCGAAGCCGATTTGCGGCGCAACCTGTTCGAAGAAACCGGCGGCATGTACCCCGAACTCGTGACGCGCAGCGATATCGAGGTGTTCCTGCCGCCGATCGGCGGGCAGACGCTTTACATCTTCGGCGACCCCGCCGATCTGAGCAACCCCGACGTGACGCTGACGGCACGCGTGCACGACGAATGCAATGGCTCCGACGTGTTCGGCTCGGACATCTGCACGTGTCGCCCCTACCTGACGCACGCGATCGAAGAGTGCGTGAAGGGCGCGCAACAAGGCGGCGTGGGCTTGATCGCCTACAGCCGCAAGGAAGGGCGGGCGCTGGGCGAAGTCACCAAGTTCCTCGTCTACAACGCGCGCAAGCGCCAGCTTGGCGGTGACAGCGCCGACAAGTATTTCCTGCGCACCGAGTGCGTGGCGGGCGTGCAGGACATGCGCTTTCAGGAGTTGATGCCCGACGTCTTGCACTGGCTGGGAATCCGCAAAATCCACCGGCTCGTCTCGATGAGCAACGACAAGTTCGACGCGATCACCGGCAGCGGAATCGAAGTGCTGGAGCGCATCAAGATTCCCGACGCGCTGATTCCGGCGGACGCACGCGTCGAGATGGACGCGAAGATCGCCGCCGGCTATTTCACCGACGGCAGCGTCCCCGACGCCGAACAACTGACGCAGACGAAAGGGCGCAGCCTTGCCTGAGGCGCTGGCCGTGTTGCGCTCGGCGGCGACGATTCGCGAACGCTGCGCCAACATCACGCGCGCTGTGGAGGCAGGCGGCTCGCAGCAGTTCACGCTGGCGCGGGGCCGGCTGGAGGACGTCGTGACGCGTGTCGAAACGCTGACGCGCGCGCGTTACCCGGCGCTGAACATTCCGTACCACAGCCGCTGGCGCCACTTCGAAGCCGGCGGCGTGGACCGCAAGGCGCAGCTCGACACCGCACTCGCTGGACGTACGCAGGCGGCACAAGCCCGGTCGCGAATCGACCTCACGGTGATCAGCGTGCTGCTCGACGCCGGGGCGGGTGCGACCTGGCGCTATGTCGAGACGCCCGGCGCCGCGACCTTCACGCGCTCGGAAGGCCTTGGCGTCGCGAGTTTTCGCGCCTTCATGGCCGGCGAGTTTTCGTCCGACCCGGGCGACCCGTACCGCGTCGACGCGGCGGCGCTGAAGCGCTTCGATGCGGCGCGCCTGGCCGAACTCTTTCAGGTGAGCGTCGCCAATCCGCTCGTCGGCCTGGAAGGCCGCGCCGCCTTGCTGCGCCGCCTGGGCGAGAGCTTGCAAGCGCAGCCTCAGGCGTTCGGCGGCGAGGGCCGTCCTGGAGGACTCTTCGACGCGCTCACCCACCACGGCCGAAATCACCGGGTCGCCGCGAGCCGCGTGCTCGGCGCGCTGCTCGATCACTTCAGCTCGATCTGGCCGTCCGGCAACCAACTGCGCGGCGAGCCGCTCGGCGACTGTTGGCCGCACCCGCTGGCCGGCGGCACCGGCGAGAGCGCGGGGTGGGTGCCGTTTCACAAACTCAGCCAGTGGCTCACGTATTCGCTGCTCGAACCCTTCGAATGGGCCGGCGTCACGCTGACCGAACTCGACGCCTTGACCGGCCTGCCTGAATACCGCAATGGTGGGCTGTTCCTCGACGCGGGAGTGATCGTGCCGCGCGATGCATCCGCTGCAACGCGCCGCCATGTCGCAGCAGACCTCTTCATCGTCGAGTGGCGCGCACTGACCGTGACGCTGCTCGATGAGGTCGCAGCCGCATTGCGTTTGCGCCTGGGAAAGCGCAGCGACGAGTTGCCCTTGGCCTGCGTGCTCGAAGCAGGCACCTGGGCCGCAGGGCGCGAAATTGCCGGCGAGTTGCGCGCCGGCGGCGCGCCGCCGCTGTCAATCGACAGCGATGGAACCGTGTTTTGAGCCCGAGCCGCGAAGGAACGATGGAATGACTGCGCAAGTGCACCACCTGACGCATCCGCTGATCCAGCACAAGCTCACGCTGATGCGCCAGAAAGACCGCAGCACGAACAGTTTTCGCCGGCTGCTCGGCGAAATCAGCATGCTCATGGCGTACGAAGTGACACGCGACATGCCGACCCAGTTGATCGACATCGAGACGCCGCTGGAGCGCATGCGCGCGCCCGTCATCGACGGCAAGAAGACCGTGTTCGTCAGTATCATGCGCGCCGGCGCGGGGTTGCTCGACGGCATGCTGCACGTCGTGCCGGGCGCGCGCATCGGCCACGTCGGCCTGTACCGCGACCCGAAGACGCTGGTCGCGGTGGAGTACTACTTCAAGATGCCGCACGACATGCAGGATCGCGACGCGATCGTGCTCGACCCGATGCTTGCGACCGGAAATTCGGCAGTCGCTGCGGTGGACAGGCTCAAGGAAACGCGGCCGAAGTCGATACGCTTTGTGTGCCTGCTCGCCGCGCCGGAGGGACTGAAGCGCTTCGGCGACGCGCACCCCGACGTGCCGCTGTACACGGCGGCGATCGACCGCGAACTCGACGCGCACGGCTACATCTTGCCGGGCCTGGGCGACGCGGGCGACCGCTTGTTCGGCACGAAGTGATTGCAAGGCGTTTTCGACTCGAAAGGACCCCGCCATGATCAGCGTCACCATTCCCGAGGCCAAGTCGCGCCTGGCCGAGTTGATCGATCAGGTGAGCGCCGGCGAGGAGGTCGTGATCCTGCGTCGCGGCGTGCCGATCGCGCGGCTCATGCCCGGCACCGCGAAGGCCCGGTTGGCGTCGCACAGTCTGACGGGACGAAGCGGTGTGCCGGAGGCCGCGCCGGCCGCGCCGGCGGTTCGCAGCGTTCTCAGCGTGTCGACCACGCGTGAGGGCGATACGGTGCTCGCTGGCCTGGAAGAGCTTGGCGGTTCGCCGCCGAAGTAGGCGTGCCCGCGGGGTTCGCCCCGCCGCCTATCGGGCCGCAGCGGCGCGAAAGAACTCGATCCGTTCGGCGTCGCCAGGGTGCGACGCGATCGCGATCCCCAGCCAGGACGGCGTGTCTTCGGCAGCGGCCGGGCGGTCCTTGGCGTCTTTCGCTGGTTTGTTGCGGATGCTGCCCAGTGTCTCGAACAGGCGGATCATGACCGAAGGGGAGACCCCGGCGGTCTTCAAGAATTCGGCGCAGTAGGCGTCGGCCTCGCGCTCGGCGTCGCGCGAATAACTCGCCTGGCCGACGACGACGGGCGCCGCAGCCAGCAGGCTGCTGAAGTCACCGAGCACGACGCTCGACAGCACGCCGATCAGACTCGCCTGCACGACCATGCGCATGCCGTGACGCTGCTGCACGTGGCCGAGTTCGTGGGCGAGCACGCCGGTGAGCACGTCGGTGTCGGCGCCGAACAGCTCGACGAGCGCGTCGGTCATGACGACAGTGCCGCCGGGCAAGGCAAATGCGTTCGGGCCGAGCCCGCGCTCGCCGCGCCCGCGCCGGAACAGCAACTCGTGCGCCGCAACGCTGCCCGCGGGTTGCGCCGCGACCGCGCGCGCCAACGCGTCGCGAACGCGTTGTTGTTGCGCGGCATCGAGCGCGCTGGGTTGGGTCAGGTGTTTGTCGAGCGTGGCGAGTGCCGCCTGACCGAGTTCCTTGTCGACTGCGGGTGCGATGGCGTGCACCGCGACGCGGCTCAGCCAGGGCACGCCCCACACGGCGAGCACCGCCAGCAGCAACGCCAGCGTGGCGACGCTCGCGAGCACCCAGCGCCAGCTTTGCTGCACCTGCACTACCGGCGAATCGCTGTGGCCTGCGGCGCGCAACCAGGCGTCGCAGGCACGTGCATCGGGGCAATGCAGGGAACCACCGCTTGCCAAGTGCGCCACGCGCTGCCCGTGCCGGGTGCGCTCGGACCAGTGCACTTCGGCAGCGCCGAGGTCGAGCACTATCGATTCGCCGCGGATTTGCAAGATCGGCCCCGACCGGCGCAGCGTGACCGGATGCGCCCGTGCGCTCTGGCCGTCGAAGTACTGTGCGCTCAGCGATGCCGCGGCATCGGGCGGGTTCGACGCAACGTCCTCAGGCGTGGGCATGTTCGTCGTCACTGCCAGCGCACGGACGAATGGATCGTTCGGAGGCGTGCCCCACCTAGAAACCGATGTCCAGCCCGAGCAGGTCACCGGCGGCGTCGCCGGCAGCTTCGCCCTCCTGGGCGCGTGCAGCGTCGATCAGCGCCTCGGGGTCGACGCGAGTCGTCAGGCTCACGGCTTGCAGCCGCATGCGCGTCAGCGCGACAGCGGCAAAAGGCCAGTACAGCCCGAGCGTGAGCACCATCAACAGCCAGTTCTTCAGGGTCAGCCCGAGCAGCGGGAGGAACTCGAGCCGGCTGCGAAAACGCATCGACGAGTTGCCGGTGCGCGACCACAACAGGTTTTGCATGCGCGACGCGAAGTAGGGGCGCGGCAAGAGCTGAACGACCAAGATGCCGCCCACTCCGGCGACCAGGATCGCAATGAACGCGAATGCACCGCGCGGTGCCGCCAGGCCGGCCCCGCCCGCCAGGCCGAGCAACATCACGAGCCCCAGCAACGCGGCGCCCGCCAGCAGCGCGACGCCGAGCGTCTTGAGGAACACCAGGTAGAACGCGCCCACCGTGCTGCGCAACTCGGTCTGCTGCTGGGCCAAGGCGTAGTGATTGTGCTGATAGCTCTTCAGGTTCCACCACAGCCAAGGCGCGGCGAGCAGCATCACACCGAGCACGCCGCCGAGAAAGGCGAAGTACCACGGCGGCGGTTTCGTCTCGTCGGTGACGAACAGCACCGACGCCAGGATCAGGATGCCGGGGACGAACAGCGGCACCATGGCGCGATACGCGCCCGCCACCGTGCCCTTGAAGCGAAACCGCAAGCCCCGCCAGCTGGTATTGGCCAGGCGAAACTGCATCGACGACTTGAAGAGTGCAGGCCAGAGCGCGGCGATCGCGACGAACGCCACCAAACCGGCGAGCGGCGAAAAATTCCCTGCCACCGAATAGAGGCCGACGAGCGCACCGGTCAGCGCATAACCGCGCAGCATTTTTTTCGGGTCGCCGTGAAAGTCCAGCGGCGCGCCGGCGATTTGCGTCGCGCCGTAGAAGTAGCGCAGGCGCCGCACCTTGGCCCACGGGAAGTAGATGCCAAGCGTCACCAGCACGAGCAGCAGGTTCACGACCCAGATGCGAAAGTACTCGCTGCCCGAGCCGGTGAACTGGATCGGCAGACTGTGCTCGCGGGGGGGTTCGCGCGTCGCGGGGAGGGGGGTCGAGTTCAAGTCGCAGCGGGCCGAGGGCAGCGCCGCGGCGAATGTTTGAAGAACGGCGTGCACTCTAGCATCGGCGCGTTCACGCTCACGTTCGCTAGAATCATTTGCAGCAGGGACACAAGACAAAATCCATGAAACTGATCGGTTCGCTGACCAGCCCTTACGTGCGCAAAGTGCGCATCGTGATGGCCGAAAAAAAGCTCGACTATCAGTTTGAACTCGAAGACGTCTGGGGCAACGACGCGATTCTGGCGATCAACCCCCTCGGCAAAGTACCTTGCCTGGTGCTCGAAGGCCGCGAAGCGGTGTTCGATTCGCGCGTCATCGTCGAGTATCTGGATTCACGCTCCCCGGTCGCGTGCCTGATCCCCGAGCCGAACCGCGAACGCACCGAAGTGCGCACCTGGGAGGCGCTCGCCGACGGCGTGCTCGACGCCGCGATCCTGGCGCGCCTCGAAGGCCATTGGCCGGGGCGCAGCAGCGAGCAGCGCAGCAGTGCCTGGATTGCGCGCCAGCTGAGCCGCATTCACGCGGCGCTGGCGGCCATGAGCAGCACCTTGGGCGAGCGCGCCTGGTGCTGCGGAACGCACCTGACGCTGGCCGATATCGCGCTGGGTTGCACGCTCGGCTACCTTGACTTTCGCTTCCCCGACATCGCCTGGCGCGCCGCCCACCCCAACCTGATGCGCTTATTCGACAAGTTGTCGGTGCGGCAGAGTTTTATCGATACCTTGCCGCCCGCCTAAGGCCTGCGCCCTTCAACCCGCCTGCGCCTCCATCGAGGCGGCGCGCCGGTCGAGCTGCAATTTGCGGTACAGCGTGCGAATGCTCAGGCCCACTTCGTGTTCGGTCGTCAGCAATTCGCGCGCCACTTCGTGCACGAGGTAGCCCTCGCCGATGCGCTCGAGCAGGCGCAGCTGCACGTCGCTCAGTCGCAGCGCGTCCCGCGTATCGCTACCGACCCCGGCGCCGCTCCAGACCGGGGCTTCGAAGCGCAACTTGGCCTGGCGCGCGATCGACGGCGCCATCGGCGATTCGCCGGCCAGCACCTTGACGATCGCCTCCCGCAAGGTTTCGGGTGATCCGCCGTGCACGTAATAGCCATCAGCCCCTTGCGCAATCGCCTCCATCAGCATCGGGTCATCGAGCGACAGTGCACCCACCAGCAGCAGCGGGCGCGTGTCGCGCGGCTGATTGCACAGTTCCTCGAGGACGACCTCCAGGTCGGAGCGGCGGACCTGCAAATCAAGCAGGACCAGGTCGGGCGGGACGCTGCGCACGCTGCGCAGCGCGTTGGGCAACGTGGCGCTCAAGGTCGCCACCTCCATTCCCGGCATCGCCTCGATGGCGCGGCGCAAGTGCTCACCGACGTTTGCGTCGTTCTGAAGCAGAAGCAGGCGGGCCATGGTGCGGGGGCGGAGGGCGTGCAGACGATGGTGGCGCCCCATTGTTCGCATGCGTACGGATCTGCCTACCCCCTCAACGCGGGGTGGAGCACGCGCCGTTCAACCCGGCGCAGCGCTGCCCACGACGGCGAAACTCGACGCCTGCGCCATCGGCCAGTACACCTTGAACACCTGGTGCGGCGGGTCGCCCGAAAGCAGGGATCCCTGAGCGACGAACGGTAACAAATTCGCGAGCAGCTTGACGCCGTGGTCGGACGTGCGCCGCACGATGTGCAAGGCGCTGATCTGCCCGGGGTGCGTCAGGCCCGCCGCCTGCACCAGTTCCTTGAGCGCCATGAGCGTGTTCTCGTGGAACTGGTAAACGCGTTCCGTCTTCGTCGGTACGACGAGGGCCTGCTGACGCAGCGCATCCTGCGTCGTCACGCCCGTCGGGCAATGCCCCGTATGGCAATGCTGCGCCTGGATGCAGCCCAGCGCAAACATGAAGCCGCGCGCCGAGTTGCACCAGTCTGCGCCGAGCGCCATCATGCGCGCGATGTCGAATGCGCTGACCACCTTGCCGGCGCAGCCCAGGCGAATCTTGTCGCGCAAGTTCAGACCGACGAGTGTGTTGTGGACGAGCAGCAGGCCCTCTTGCAGCGGCGCGCCGACGTGGTCGGTGAATTCCAGGGGCGCAGCGCCGGTGCCGCCTTCCGCGCCATCGACGACGATGAAATCCGGCGTGATTCCCGTCTCCAGCATCGCCTTGGCGATCGCGAACCATTCCCAGGGGTGGCCGATGCACAGCTTGAAGCCGGTCGGCTTGCCCCCCGACAACTCGCGCAGGCGCTCGATGAAGTGCATCATTTGCAGCGGCGTGTCGAATGCGCTGTGGCGCGCCGGCGAGACGCAGTCCACGCCCTCGGGAACGCCGCGCGCCTGGGCGATCTCGATCGTGACCTTCGCCCCCGGCAACACCCCACCATGGCCCGGCTTGGCGCCTTGGCTGAGCTTGAGTTCGATCATCTTCACCTGCGGCTCGCTGGCGTTTTTCGCAAACCGATCGGCGTTGAACGAGCCGTCGTCATTGCGGCAGCCGAAGTAACCCGAGCCCACTTCCCAGATCAAGTCGCCACCCTGTTCGCGGTGATAGCGGCTGATGCTGCCCTCACCCGTGTCGTGCGCAAATTTGCCGCGCCGCGCTCCGGCGTTCAGCGCGAGGATCGCGTTGGCGCTGAGCGCGCCGAAACTCATCGCCGAGATGTTGAAGACGCTGGTGCTGTATGGCTGGGCGCGGGTCGGGCCGACGAGCACGCGAAAGTCGTGCGAGTCGATCTGGCTCGGAACCAGCGAGTGATTGATCCATTCGTAGCCGGTCGCGCCCACGTCGAGCTGGGTGCCGAAGGGTCGCTTGTCGGAGTCGCCCTTGGAGCGCTGGTAGACGAGCGAGCGCTGTTGGCGCGAAAACGGCGCCGCGTCGTTGTCGCCTTCGATGAAATACTGGCGAATCTCCGGCCGGATGAATTCGAGCAGGAAGCGCAAGTGCCCGATCACCGGGTAATTGCGCAGCACCGAGCGCTGCGACTGGTTGATGTCGCGAAACCCCAGCCCGACCAGGAACAGGAAAACCAGCGCCGGCAGCCAGCCCACGCCGATGGCGAGCCAGCACAAAGTGCTCACCACAAAGCCGAGTGCGCTGAGCATCCATGCGCTGTAGCGCACCGGGAAGAACCGGTCGAGCCGGTAAAGCCACGCGAACATCGGCGCTCCTCGATGAAGTGGCGCATGGTATGTCGGCGGCCACACCTGCGGCCCTGCGGAAAGACCCTGAAACCCGCGCCAGTTCAATGGCTGCGGCCACGCCTCGCCCACGAGGGCCCGCCCCTTCAACGCCGGATCGGCGCCGCTATACTGCGGCCCAGCGCTGATTTGTTCCGGCTTGCGGGCGCTTTAGAAATGCCGCTAAAGACAGGACGCGCGAAACCCGTTGTCCCGCTTTGCGGCGTCGCGACACCGGGTTTTTTCACTTGCGCCTCATGCAGTCCGTCGGTCACGTCCAAGCCCAGTTCGAGCATTTCACGCAGCCGCTGTTGCTTCGCAGCGGTGCGGCCCTGCCCGACTACACGCTTGCCTACGAAACCTATGGTCAGCTCAATGCACAGCGCAGCAACGCCGTGCTCGTGTGCCACGCCCTCAACGCGAGCCACCACGTCGCCGGCTCGTACGCCGGCGAGGAGCGCAACGTGGGCTGGTGGGACAACCTCGTCGGCCCCGGCAAACCGCTGGATACGCGGCGCTTCTTCGTCATCGGCGTGAACAACCCGGGCTCGTGTTTCGGCTCGACCGGGCCGATGCAGACCAACCCCGCGACGGGCCGCCCTTGGGGTTCCGACTTTCCGGTGGTCACGGTCGAAGACTGGGTCGACGCGCAATCGCGGCTGATGGACCGGCTGGGTATCGATGCACTCGCCGCCGTGCTGGGAGGCAGCTTGGGAGGCATGCAGGCGCTGAGCTGGGCCTTGCGTTACCCGCGCCGCCTGCGCCATTGCATCGCGGTGGCGACGGCGCCGAATTTGTCGGCGCAGAACATCGCGTTCAACGAGGTCGCGCGCCGCGCCATCATTACCGACCCGGACTTTCACGGCGGCCACTACCTCGCTGCAGGCACGCTGCCGCGCCGCGGCCTGCGCGTGGCGCGAATGATCGGCCACATCACCTACCTCAGCGACGACGCGATGGAGGCCAAGTTCGGCCGTGAACTGAAGGCTGCCGCGCCGGGCTACTCGACGCAGGACATCGAATTCCAGATCGAAGGCTACTTGCGCCACCAGGGCGACAAGTTCAGCGAATACTTCGACGCCAACACCTATTTGCTCATCACGCGCGCGCTCGACTATTTCGACCCGGCACGCGAGTTCGGCGGCGACTTGAGCGCTGCGTTTGCCGGCGCACGCTGCAAGTTCCAGCTCGTCAGTTTCACGACCGACTGGCGCTTTGCCCCGGCGCGCTCGCGCGAAATCGTCAAGGCGCTGCTCGATAACCGGCTCGACGTGAGCTATGCCGAGATCGCGGCGCCGCACGGCCACGACGCGTTCCTGCTCGACGACCCGCGCTACCACGGCGTGTTGCGGGCATGCTTTGACAACATCGCGAAAGAGTTGGCGTGAGCGAACGCAGCGATATGGAACTCATCGCGGCGCTCGTGCCCGAGGGCTCGCGCGTGCTCGACCTGGGTTGCGGCAACGGCGAGTTGCTCGCGCACCTGCAGGCGCAGCGCAGGTGCACCGGCTACGGCATTGAGATCCTCGACCAGAACGTGCTCGCCTGCGTGCAGCGCGGCGTGAACGTGATCCAGCTCAACCTCGAAGAGGGATTGGCGATTTTCGAGGACCAGAGTTTCGACGTGGTACTGCAGCTGGACACCCTGCAGCACCTGCGCAACACCGAAAACATGTTGCGCGAGACCGCGCGTGTCGGGCGCCTGGGCATCGTCAGCTTTCCGAACTTCGCGCATTGGCGCAATCGCCTGAGCGTCGTGCGCGGGCGCATGCCGGTCACGAAGGTCATGCCCTACCAGTGGTACGACACGCCGAACATTCGCGTGGGAACCTACGCCGATTTCGAAATCCTCGCGCGCAAGGGCAACTTGCGCATCCTCGACGCGTTCGGCATCCAGGAAGGTCGGGCGGTGCGGCGCCTGCCGAACTTGCGCGCCAGCGTTGCCGTGTTCAAGTTCGAGCGCGCGTAGGCGCCTGGGCGGCAGGGGGGCGCGACTGAGCGCAACGCGTGACGTTCAGCGCGCTGCGGGGTCGGAGCGCAGCGGCGCGACGGGCGTCAAGCCCTCGAACTCGGCGGGCCGCTTGTCCTTCCAAGCGGCAATCGCCAGCGTCATTTCGTCGATGTCGAATATCGCGCTTTGCAGCAGCGTCATTTGCTGCAACGCCGCGGCAGTGCCGTGGTCGCGCGCATGGTTCAGCGCGAGTTTGCTGCCGGCAATCGCCAGCGGCGACTTGGCGGCAATCTCTTGCGCCAGCGCCAGCGCGTGTTTCAGCAAGGCGGGTGCGTCGGGCAGGAGCGCGTTGACCAGGCCGACTTCGAGCGCGCGCTGCGCGCCCACGCGCTCGCCCGTGTAAGCCATCTGCCGCGCCACGCCTTGCGGAACGATCTTCGGCAGGCGCTGCAGCACACCCACGTCGGCCATCATGCCGATGTGAATCTCCTGCACCGTGAAAAACGCGTCGGCGCTGCACACGCGCAGGTCGCACGCGCTCGCCAGGTCCAGGCCGCCGCCGATGCAGCCGCCCTGGACGGCGCAGATCACCGGGAAGTGCACCTCGTCCAGCGCGCTGAAACAGTCGACGAGACGGCGCAGCGACTCCTGAAAGCCCAGGCGCGAACGTGCGCTGGCGGTGTGCAGCAGCGCCGCGTTGCTGTCGAAGACTTCGAGCGCCATGCCGGCGCTGAAGTGTTTGCCGGTCGACGAAATCACGAGCACGCGCGTCGTGCCGGCGTCGGCGAGGCCACGCACCGCATCGCGCAACGCCGGAAAGAACGCGGGCGTCATCGTGTTGAACCGCTCGGGACGGTTGAGCACGAGCTGGGTCACGCCGCCTGCGGACGAGATCTCGAAGAATTCGCTCACGTGGGCTCCTCGGGGATTGGTTGGTTCGATTTTCCGCCAGCGGGAACGCAACGCGCGTCGGGCAAGCCCGGAGGGCCGGCGCGGCGACGCCCCCTAAACTGCGCGAATGCCGATGCACCCTCTCGCGAGCGCCGACGCCGTGCCACTGCAGTGGCGCGAGTGGCCGCGCACAGCGCCACGCGGCACGCTGGTGATTGTGCACGGCCTGGGCGAACACATCGGCCGCTATGAAGCGGCGGCGGCGCGCTTCAATACTTGGGGCTGGCGCGTCGTCGGGATGGACTTGCGCGGCCACGGCGACAGCGGCGGCGCGCGCGGCGGCCTGCCGCGCAGCGACGCCATGCTCGACGACCTGGGCCGCCTCATAGCCGCCGTGCGCGGCGCGGACCGCGCCCCACTGGTGCTGCTCGGGCACAGCATGGGCGGCTTGATCGCGAGCCGCTTCGTCGCCGAAGGCCTGGCGACGCAGCCAGCACCCTGGTGGCGCGACGTTGATGCCCTGGTGCTGTCGTCGCCCGCGCTCGACCCGGGAATGAACGGAGCGCAGAAGCTGCTGCTCGCGCTGCTCGGGCGCTTGGCGCCGCAGCTCGCAGTGGGCAACGGCCTCAAGCCGGCGTGGATCTCGCGCGACCCCGGCGTCGTTCAAGCGTACGTGGCCGACCCGCTGGTGCACGACCGCGTCACCCCGGCGCTGACGCGCTTCATCGTCGACGCGGGCGAACACGTGCGCCGCCTGGCACCGTCCTGGCGGGTCAAGACGCTGCTGCTGTACGCGGGAGCAGATCGCTGCGTGGCCCCCAGAGGGAGTGCTGCGTTCGCTGCGGCCGCGCCACCCTGCGTCACAACGCGCGAATTCGCGACGCTGTTCCACGAAATTTTCAACGAGCCCGAGCGTGATGAAGTGTTCGCTGCGCTGCAGTCGTGGCTCGACGCGCGGGGTGGCGCGTGACGGCGGCCTAAACTTGGGCGATTCCCAACCGCGGAGACTCCCATGAACGCACGCGATCCTTCCCTGCCGCTGCTGCCCGATGACACAAGCGCTCTTGCGGCTTTTGCAGATGCTGCGTGGGACCGCGAAATCGTCCCGGCGATCACCGAGTACATCGGCATCCCCGCGAAAAGCCCGATGTTCGACGCCGACTGGCAGCGCCATGGCCACCTGGACCGGGTGATTCGCGACGCCGCGACTTGGGTCGAAGGTCAGCGCATCGCCGGCCTCAAGCTCGAAGTGGTGCGCATCGAAGGGCGCACGCCGCTGATCTTTTTCGAGGTGCCTGCCACACGCGTCGACAGCAGCGACACGATCCTGCTCTACGGCCACCTCGACAAACAGCCCGAGTTCAGCGGCTGGCGCAACGACCTGGGGCCCTGGACGCCGAAGTACAAAGACGGCCTGCTCTACGGCCGCGGCGGCGCTGACGACGGTTATGCCGTGTACGCAGCACTCACTGCGATCGCCGCACTGGACGCGCAAGGCATCCCGCGGCCGCGCTGCGTGGGTGTGATCGAAAGCTGCGAAGAAAGCGGCTCGCCCGACCTGCCGGCGTACATCGATGTGCTCAAGCCGCGCCTGGGCAAGGTCGCGCTCGTCGTGTGCCTGGACAGTGGTGCCGGCAACTACGACCAGCTCTGGCTCACGACGAGCCTGCGCGGCATGGTCAGCGGCGTGCTGAAAGTCGAGATCCTGACCGAAGGCGTGCATTCGGGCGACGCGAGCGGCCTCGTACCGTCGAGTTTTCGCATCCTGCGCCAAGTGCTCGACCGGTTGGAGGACAGCAAGACCGGCCGCCTCCTGCCCGCCGCCCTGCATTGCGAAATTCCAGCGGACCGTGTCGCGCAGGCGCGCGAGGCGGCGCAGACCCTGGGCGACGCGGTCTGGAAGCGTTTTCCCTGGGCGTGCGGCGCCGACGGCGCGGCGACGCTGCCCACGTCGACCGACCCGACTGACGCCTTGTTGCGCCGCACCTGGCAACCCACCTTGTCGGTCACCGGCGCGGAGGGCTTCCCCGAGCTGCGCAACGCAGGCAACGTGCTGCGCCCGTACACGGCGTTCAAGCTGTCGCTGCGCCTGCCGCCGCTGGTGGACGGCAACAGGGCGGCGACCGAACTGAAAACGCTGCTCGAAGACAACGCACCGTACAACGCGCGCGTCACCTTCGCTGCCGACGGCCGCGTCGGCGCGTTGGGCGCCACCGGCTGGAACGCGCCTTCGCTTGCGCCGTGGCTGGAGAATGCGCTGAACGCCGCGTCACAGGCGAACTTCGGCGCACCTTGCGGCTACATCGGTCAGGGCGGAACGATCCCGCTGATGAGCATGCTGCAACAGGGATTTCCGGCAGCGCAAATGATGGTCTGCGGCGTGCTCGGACCGAAGAGCAACGCGCACGGGCCGAACGAATTCCTCCACGTGCCTTATGGCAAGAAGCTCACTGCGGCGGTGGCGCAAGTGATTGCGGCGTGTCCTTGATCGCTGCCAGCGGCGTTTTCGCGAACTCAGCGGGCTCGGCCAGTCCGAGCATGGACCGTGCGACGGCCTCGGCGACCTCGATGCCGTCGATCGCCGCCGACATGATTCCCCCCGCGTAACCCGCGCCTTCGCCAGCCGGGTACAGGCCGGCGACGTTGACGCTCTGGTAATCCTTGCCGCGCGTCAACCGCAGCGGCGCCGAAGTGCGCGTCTCCACGCCGGTGAGCATCGCGTCCGCCATGGCGAATCCAGCGATGCTGCGCTCGAACGCGGGCAAGCCTTCGCGGATTGCGGCGATGGCGTAGTCGGGCAGGCTCAGTCGGCCGGGTTCGCCGAGGTCGGTGAGCGTCACGCCGGGCTTGTAGGAGGGCTCGACGTTGCCGAGGGCCGTGGAGCGCCGTGCCGCGAGAAAGTCGCCGACCAACTGCGCCGGCGCGTGGTAGCCGCCGCCGCCGAGTTCAAACGCGCGCGCCTCCCAGTGGCGCTGGAAGGCGATACCGTCCAGCGGGTTCACGTCGCCTTGGCTGCGCCCGTCTTGCCGATAGTCCTGCGGCGTGATGCCGACGACGATTCCGGCGTTCGCGTTGCGCTCGTTGCGCGAGTACTGGCTCATGCCATTCGTCACGACATGCCCGAGCTCCGAGGTGGCGGCGACGACGGTACCTCCCGGGCACATGCAAAAGCTGTAGACGGAGCGGCCGTTGCTGGCGTGATGCACGAGGCGGTAGTCGGCGGCGCCGAGCAAGGGGTTGCCGGCGCTCGGCCCGTAGCGCGCACGGTCGATCAGCCCTTGCGGGTGTTCGATGCGAAAGCCGATCGAAAACGGCTTGGCCTGCATGAACACGCCGCGCGTGTGCAGCATCGCGAACGTGTCGCGTGCGCTGTGGCCCAGGGCGAGAACCACATGGTCGCTGCGCCACTGCCTGCCGCCGGCGGTCGTGACGCCGCGAATCCGGCCAGCCTCGATCAGCACGTCGGTGATCCGTTGCTGGAAGTGAATCTCGCCGCCCAGTGCTTCGATCTGCGCGCGCATTTTTTCGACCACGCCGACGAGGCGAAACGTGCCGATGTGCGGCTTGGCGACGAAGAGAATTTCTTCTGGCGCGCCCGCCTTGACGAACTCGGTGAACACCTTGCGCGCCAAGTGGCGCGGGTCGCTGACCTGGCTCCACAGCTTGCCGTCGGAAAACGTTCCCGCGCCGCCCTCGCCGAACTGCACATTCGACTCGGGGTCGAGCACGCCGCGGCGCCACAGGCCCCAAGTGTCCTGGGTGCGCTCGCGCACCTTTCTGCCGCGCTCCAGAACGATGGGCGCCAGTCCCATTTGCGCGAGCAGCAGCGCGGCGAACAGGCCGCATGGCCCAAAGCCGACGATGAGGGGGCGGTGCGTGCCGGGCTTGCGCGCGGCGACGCTGGGGTCGGCGACAAAGTGGTAACGCAAGTCGGGCGACGACCGAAGATGCGGGTCTGCGCCGGCTCGCGCGAGGATCTCGGCTTCGCCGTCGACGTCGCAGTCGACGGTGTAAATGAGCTGGATCGCGCTGCGCTTGCGCGCGTCATGGCCGCGGCGGAATACGGTGAAGGCGCGCAGTTGCGCGTCGGCAATTTGCAGCCGGGCGACGATCGCCTTGCGCAACGCGGTTTCGCCGTGGTCCAGCGGCAGGCGAAGTTCGGTCAGGCGCAGCACGGGTCCGCGCGGGTCAGTAGTACGCCACGCCGCGCTGCACGCCCATCAGCGGTTCGAGCAAGCCGGCGAGCGGCCGCAAGGGTGCATAACGCGTCGCGACCTTGTGTGCGTAGCCGAAGAAGCGCGGCAAGTCTTCGCTGTACTTGGGTTTGCCGTCGCGGTGTTTGAGGCGGCAGAAGATCCCCAGCACCTTCAAGTGACGCTGCAGGCCCATCCATTCGAGCTGGCGCCAGAATTCGCCGAAGTCGCCGGGAAGCGCGACGCCGGCCTTGCGCGCGGCTTCCCAGTAGCGCACCGCCCAGTCGAGTTCGAGCGCCTCGTCCCACGAAATGAAGGCGTCGCGCAGCAAACACGCCGGGTCGTAGCTCGCGGGTCCGCACACGGCGTCTTGAAAGTCGAGGATGCCGGGGTTGGGCGTGCAGACCATCAGGTTGCGCGGCATGTAGTCGCGGTGCACGGCGACTTGCGCTTGCGCCAGCGCGCTCGCCACGAGCGCGTCGCAAGCGCTGCGCCAGATGCGCTGCTGCGCCTCGCTCCAGGTCACGGCGTATTCGCGCTGCACGCACCAGTCGGGGAACAGGGCGAGCTCGCGGCGCAGCAAGGCGTCGTCGTAGGGCGGCAGGCCGGTGGCGTCGCCGTGGCGCTGCCACGTCACGAGGGCGGCGATCGCGTCGCGCATCAAGCCGTTGATCGTGGTCGCGTCCTCGGTCGCTTGTGCCGCCAGGAGCTCGTCCAGGTAGAGACGCGTGCCGAGGTCGCTCAGCAACAGAAAGCCGTTGCCTGCATCTTGCTCGACGATTCGCGGCGGATTCAGCCCGGCGCGCGCCAGGCGCGCAGCGATCTCGACAAACGGGCGCACGTCTTCTTGCGGCGGCGGCGCGTCCATCACGATGTGGGCGGCGCCTGCGCCGGAGTCGACGCGGAAGTAGCGACGAAAACTCGCGTCACTGGACGCCGAGCGCAGGCTCGGCGCGAGCAGGCCATGGCGCTTGGCGACGGGCTCGAACCAGCGCTCGAAGGCCAGCTTGCGAAGCGGGTCGGCCCAGGCGATGCCGGGCGCAGCAGGGGTTGCAGTCAATGGGTGGCCAGACGTTGAGGTCGATGGGGGCGGTGGATCGATGTCTGCCCAGCTGCAGGCGCCCTGTTCCTGTGCCAGTGGGCTCTCGAGGCCAAGAGGCCTTGGCCCCAGCCTCGTGGATAATTGATTCTACAAACCACCCTGCTTCCCGCGCAGGCGCTGGCTGCCGATCCGCTGCGCGACTGGTCAGTGGCTTGCGCGGCCCGCTGCCTTGCCGAAGACCTCGCCCCTCTTGTTCACTGATCAGGCCGGTTCTGTGCCGCGGATCCTGGGTGCGCTCGCGTTGTTGCTCGCCTCCGCGTTGAACCATGCCCAGGACACGCCCGCTGAAGGCCTGAGCCTGCGGCTGTCGCCGCAGTTGCAGCTGGCCCCTCGCCCCGAGCCCGGCGGGCGCGCGGCGATCGTTTTGCGATCGCGCGAAATTCGCGGCCGACCCGACCTCGAGAGCGTCGCCGAAGGAAGCGTTGAACTGCGCAGCGCCGGCCTGGTCGTGCGTGCCGACAGCTTGACCTATGAGCAGGCTGAGGACCTCGCGGTGGCGCGCGGCAATGTGCGCGTCAGTCGCGACGGCAACGTCTACAGCGGGCCGGAGCTGCAGCTGCGCTTGCAGCGCTTCGAGGGCTTTTTCGTCAATCCGACCTACCGCTTCGCGCGCAGCGGCGCGGGCGGCAGCGCACAGCGCATCGATTTTCTCGACGACCAGCGCATCATCGCGACAGGCGCGAATTACTCGAGCTGCCCGAGCGACGGCTCCGGCGGGCCGGCCTGGCTGCTCGCCACCGACAGCATCAAGCTCGACTTTGCCGCCAACGAGGGCATCGCCGAAAACGCCGTGCTGCGCTTCTACGGCGTGCCCATCCTCGCCGCGCCGGTGCTGAGCTTTCCGCTGACCGACGAGCGCAAATCGGGCTGGCTTCCCCCCGGTATCAACCTGGACAGCAAGAGCGGCTTGCAGGTGGAGATTCCGTACTACTGGAACATTGCGCCGCAGCGCGACGCGACGCTGACGCCGGTGGTGAGCGCGAAGCGCGGCGTCGGCCTGGATTCGGAATTCCGCTACCTCGAGCCGCGCCACAGAGGCGCTATCGACCTGCGCTACCTGCCCAACGACCGCATCACCGGCGCATCGCGTTTCGCCCTCAACGCGGGCGGCGACGCCGATCTGCCGCTGGACATTCAGGCGCGCGCACGTTGGCTGCGCGTCTCGGACGACGCGTATTGGAAAGACTTCCCGCGCGGCGTGAAGAGTCTGACGCCGCGCCTGCTCGGCTCGGAACTGGCGCTGAGCACGTCGTCGCTTGCCGATTGGGCCACCTACGCGCGGGTGCAGCGCTGGCAGGTCTTGCAGGACCCGGGCAGTGTCATCGAGGCGCCGTACGAGCGCCTGCCGCAACTCGGCGCGAATTATTCGAAGCGCGTCGACGACGGGCCCGAAGTCGGTGTCGAATTCGAACTGAATCGTTTCGTCGATCCGCGCAATGGCGCGACGCTGCCCCGCGCCAGCGGAACGCGAGCGCACTCGCTGGGATGGTTCGCCTGGCCACTCGTCATGCCGGGATGGACGCTGCGGCCCAAGTTTGCCTACAACGCTGCGGCGTATGCGCTGGAGCAACCCGTGACGGACTCCCTGGGACAACCCGTCGACGGACGGCGCCGCATGACCCGCGTCGTGCCGACGCTGAGCCTGGACAGTGCCTGGCTGCTGGAACGCGACGCCCAGTGGTTCGGCAAGGCGATGCGCCAGACCCTCGAGCCGCGCATGCTCTATGTGAACACGCCGTATCGGCGCCAGGACAACTTGCCGAATTTCGACTCGGCGGCGAAGGACTTCAACTTCGATTCGATCTTCACGGAGAACGCTTTTGCCGGCGTCGACCGCGTCTCCGACGCGCATCAACTGACGGCCGGGGTGACGACGCGAATCCTGGACGCCCAAACCGGCGCCGAAGCGATGCGCCTGGGCCTGGTGCAGCGTTATCTGTTTCGCGACCAGCTCGTCACGCCCGACGGCAGCACCCTGACGCAGCGCTTCTCCGACGTCTTGCTGCTGGGTTCGACGTCGCTGGTGCCGCATTGGAATCTCGACGCCTCGGTGCAGTACAACCCGGACGCGAACAGCGCGGTGCGCTCCGTCGTCGCTGCGCGCTACTCGCCCGGACCGTTTCGCACGGTCGGGGCGACGTACCGGCTGGTGCGCGGGTCGAGTGAACAGGTGGAGTTGGCTTGGCAGTGGCCGATGTTCGGCGCGACGCCGACGTCCTCCTCCCGCTCCGGCGGCTCGGGCACGTCGTGCATGGGCACGTGGTACAGCGTCGGCCGCTCGATCTACAGCACGCGCGACAGCCGCGTGACCGATTCGATCCTCGGGCTGGAGTACGACTCGGGCTGCTGGATCGGCCGCATCGTCGCGGAGCGTCAGTCCACCGGCGTCAGCGAAGCCACCACGCGGCTGTTGCTGCAACTCGAGCTGGTGGGCCTGTCGCGCCTGGGGACGAACCCGCTGCAGGTCTTGAAGGACAATATCCCGGGTTACCGGCTGCTGCGCAACGAACGCGCCCCAGTCGACCCGCTGAAATCGTACGAATGAGAATGAATGAGACCTCGCGCTTGAGACACATTGCACCCCGCTCCCGACGCGTCGCGCTCGCCGGCGCCCTTGCGGCGGCGGCGCTTGCGGCGGCAGCGCAGGGCAGCAGCGAGACGCGCATCGGCGACTACATCGTCGCCGTCGTGAACCAGGAGCTCGTCACCGCCGGCGAATTGCAACTGCGCCTGGCGCGACTGCGCGACAACGCGGCGCGCAGCGGCGGCGCGTTGCCGGCTGCCGAACAGCTGCGCCAGCAAGTGCTGGACGCGCTCATCGACGAGCGGGTGCAAGTCACCTATGCGCGCGAAAGCGGCCAGCGCCTGGACGACGCGGAGCTGGACCGGGCTGTGGCCAACGTCGCGCAACAGAACCAGATCACCATGGCCGAGTTGCGTGAGCGCTTGCGCACGGAAGGCATCGACTTCACGCGCTTTCGCAACAACGTGCGCGACCAGATGCTGTCCGAGCGGGTTCGCGAGCGCGAGGTGCTGGGGCGGATCCGCATCAGCGACGCTGAAATCGACGTGTTCCTGGACAAGCGCCGCGAGGCGACGGCTGGCGCCGATCAATTCAACATTGCGCAAATCCTCATCAAGGTGGCGGAAGACGCTGACGCGGCGACGCTGGCGCAACGCCGAACCCTCGCCGAGGCCGTGTTGCGGCGCGTGCGCGGCGGTGAGGCGTTCGACGCCGTGGCGCGCGAAGTCTCGGAGGACAGCAGTCGCGCCCAAGGCGGGCTGATGGGCATGCGCGCCGCCGACCGCCTGCCCGACTTGTTCGTCGACGCGGTGCGCCCGCTTCAGGCCGGTGAAGTGCGCACGACGCTGCTGCGCAGCGGTGCCGGCTTGCACATCCTCAAGCTCGTCGACAAGCGCGACGGTTCCGGGGCGACGGTCCAGCAGACTCGCGCCCGGCACATCTTGCTGCGTCCGTCGCCGCAGTTGCCGCAAGAGGCGGCGCTGCGCCGCGTCGCCGGGTTCAAACGCGACATCGCGAGCGGGGCCAAGTCGTTCGAGCAGCTCGCCCGCGACAACTCGGAAGACGGCAGTGCTGCGTCTGGGGGCGACCTGGGCTGGTCGTCGCCCGGCAGCCTCGTCCCCGAATTCGAGGAGGCGATGAACGCCTTGGCCTTGGGTGGCGTGTCCGAGCCGGTCGTCTCGCGCTTTGGCGTGCACCTGATTCAAGTGATCGAGCGCCGCGAGATCACGCTCGAACCCAAGCAGATTCGCGAACAGGCGCGCAACGTCTTGCGCGAGCAGAAGTTCGACTCGGCCTACGTCGAGTGGATGCGTGAGCTGCGCGCGCGCGCCTACGTCGAATTTCGTGAGCCGCCGTTTTAGGGGGCCCGACGCGCAGGCTCCCGCGCCGTGAAACACGTCGCCCGCAAGCGCTTCGGTCAACATTTTCTGACCGACCGCGACGTCATCGAGCAGATCGTCCAGGCGATCGATGCGCAGCCGGGCCAGGCCGTGATCGAGATCGGCCCGGGCCTGGGCGCGTTGACGACGCCTCTGCTGCAGCGCTGCGGGCAACTCTGCGTCATCGAACTTGACCGTGACCTCGCCGCGGTGTTGCGCAAGCGCTCCGGGTTGGAGGTCATCGAGGCCGATGTCCTGAAGGTCGATTTCGCGGCGCTGGCGCGCACGCGTGACGCGAAGAAACTGCGCATTGTCGGCAACCTGCCGTACAACATCTCGTCGCCGATTCTGTTTCACCTGCTGGGCGCAGTGGACCACGTCGCCGACCAGCACTTCATGCTGCAGGCCGAAGTCGTGCAGCGCATGGCGGCGGCGCCTTGCTCCAAGGCGTACGGCCGGCTCAGCGTGATGCTGCAGTGGCGCTACGCGATCGAACCCTTGATCGACGTGCCGCCCACCGCGTTCGACCCGCCACCCCAGGTCAATTCAGCGGTCGTGCGCATGCAGCCGCATCGCGAATTTGCAGCCGTGGGCGTCGAACACTTGAGCGAACTCGTCAAGGTAGCGTTCTCGCAGCGCCGCAAGCTGCTGCGCCACACCTTGGGCCGCTGGCTCGAAGCCCGCCAGTTCAGCGGCAACTTCGATTTGCAGCGCCGTGCCGAGGAAGTGCCGGTGGCCGAATTCCTGGGCCTGGCGCGCGCCAGCACGGCCTGAGCGTCGTTGCGTCTTCGCCCGGGCAAAAGAAAAACGGCGGTCCGAAGACCGCCGTGTTCACATCGACGATGCCCCTGCGTTATGCGGCGCTGAGCCACATCGAGGTATCGAAAGCGCTGCTCATGAGCGGCATGTTCATGCCGAAAGTTGCGCTGGTCGAACTCTTCGCGACGCCCTTGGCAGGCTTTGGCGCGACGTTCTGGGCCACCTCTGTCGCCCGCTCCCATGACCCGAATTCCTGGGAGCGGGCTACTGAAAAGAATAGAAACATCGGAACGGTACTTTGCGCTCCGCCCAATAGTCGGCCGCGTCTCGGAACACGTCGAGCAACTGTTCGCGCGCCTCGCGGTCGAACTTCGGGTTGTCGGGCAATTGCTCCAACACGACGACGAAGCCCGGCTGCGAGCCCGACTTGTGCACCAAGTCGGTCATGCAGTCGTACAGGGCATCGAGATTCTTCCCGAAGTGCGAGGGAAACATGAACGCCTCGGCAATGCCCTCGAGCACTTCCTGCTTGGACTGCGCCGCCGTCAGGTTGGCGTACAAAAAGTGCTGGTCGACGCCCTGCGCCGCCTGCAACAAGTCTTCGGCGCGGTACGCGCGTATCGACTGAACGATATTGGGTCGGACGGTCTGCAAAAGCATGGTCGCGATCCTCCTGTGGTCAATGAAAATCTTTTTAGGGGCAGCTCACTGCACGATCCGCTTGAAGCTCGCGTAATGGTCTGCCGTATAGAAACATGCGTCGGGCTGTGCCGGTTGACTCCCTCCACAAACAATGCGCCGCGCCCCTCGCTTGCGCGAACCCGGCGTTGCCACCGTGTACTCGCGGTAATAACCGCGCGGATGCGCCGGCAATACCCGCTCCCGATTACCGAACGTCGAGCCATCCTTGGCGTAGCGGAATGGTCCTCCGGAGCGAATCAGCTTTTCCGTCTGCTGTGCTTCAGGCGGTAGCTGTGCCCTGGACACGACGCCGAGTTCTTGCCTGGCCTCCTTCGCTTGCAGCACCGTCGTGCTGAATACTGCAAGAATTACCGCTGAAGTGAGAGCGAGCCCCAACTTTCGTCGCGCACGCTTCAAGCCCGGCAGGCCAATCAAAAACACGGGTAATCCCTGTAAAACGAAGTGCGAATGGTACAGAAATTGGCCTCAAAGCTCAAGGGTGTGCCTCATTTTCAGGCAATACGTACGCGTGCTTAGTGTGCGCCTACATACGCCAATGTCATTGAGTGCGCAGGACTCACATCCGCCATTTGCCTTGAATTCGATATTTCCTGGGGCATACCGCGATTGACCCGTGGCCCCTGTTCGGCGGGGGCCATTGAGCGCCAACGCGGCGCCCGGCACGCGCCCCGAACTTGTGCATTCAGCGGCGTGCCGCGTTTGCGTCGGCCACCGTGACGGCGGCCATGTTGACGATCCGGCGCACCGTTGCCGACGGCGTCAGGATGTGCACCGGCTTGGCCGCACCGAGCAGCACCGGGCCGATCGCGATGCCGCCGCCGGCCGCAGTCTTGAGCAAGTTGTAGGCGATGTTCGCGGCGTCGATGTTCGGCAAGACGAGCAAATTGGCTTCGCCGCTCAAGGTGCTGTGGGGCATGAGTTCGGCGCGATATGCGGCGTCCAGCGCGGCGTCGCCGTGCATCTCGCCGTCCACCTCCAGCCAGGGCGCGCGTGCACGCAGCAAGGCCAAGGTATCGCGCATCTTCACCGCCGAGGGCTGGTTGCTCGAGCCGAAATTGCTGTGCGACAACAGCGCCGCTTTCGGCCGCAGGCCGAAGCGCAACATTTCTTCGGCGGCCATCACGGTCAGCTCGGCGAGTTGCTCGGCGCTCGGGTCGTAGTTGACGTGCGTGTCGACGAGCATCACCATGCGCCCGGGCAACAGCAGGCCATTCATGCAGCCGTAGGTCTTGACGCCCTCGCGCAGGCCGATCACCTGGTCGATGTAGTGCAGGTGCAGCCCCGTCGTGCCCCAGGTGCCGCACAACAAACCGTCGACTTCGTCGCTCTTCAGCAGCATCGCGCCGATCAGCGTCAGGCGCCGGCGCATCTCGATCTTCGCCAGCTGCGCTGTCACGCCCTTGCGCGACGTCATCTCGTGATAGCGCTGCCAGTAGTCGCGAAAACGGTGGTCGTTCTCCGTATTGACAAGGTCGTAGTCGCGGCCCTCGGTCAGGCGCAGGCCGAATTTTTCGATGCGTTGGGCGAGGATTTCAGGCCGGCCGATCAGCGTAGGCCGCGCCAGCCCTTCGTCGACGACGACCTGCACGGCGCGCAGCACTCGTTCTTCTTCGCCTTCGGCAAACGCAACGCGCTTGCGCAACGCTCGTTTGGCCAGCGTGAAGATGGGCTTCATCGTCGTTCCCGACGCGTAGACGAAGCTGAGCAGCTTCTCGCGGTAGGCGTCGAGGTCCTTCACCGGGCGCAACGCCACGCCCGAGGCCGCCGCTGCCTGCGCCACCGCCGGCGCGATGCGAATCATGAGGCGCGGATCGAAGGGTTTGGGGATCAGGTATTCGGGGCCAAAGCTCAGCGTCGCACCGGCGTACGCCGCGGCAACGACTTCGCTTTGCTCGGCCTGGGCGAGGTCGGCGATCGCGTGCACCGCGGCGATTTCCATCTCGACGCTGATCGTCGTCGCCCCCGAATCCAACGCGCCGCGAAAGATGTAGGGAAAGCACAGCACGTTGTTGATCTGGTTCGGATAGTCGGTGCGCCCCGTGGCGATGATCGCGTCGCCGCGGACCTCTTTCACTTCCTCGGGCAGGATCTCGGGCGTCGGGTTGGCCAGCGCAAAGATCACCGGATTCGGGTTCATTCGCGCGACCATGTCCTTCTTCAGCACGCCGCCGGCCGACAGCCCGAGAAAGATGTCGGCGCCGGCAATCGCCTCCAGCAGGCTGCGTTGCTCGGTGGCCTGCGCAAAGACCGCCTTGTCGTCGTCCATCAATTCCTTGCGTCCCGCGTAGACCAGACCGGCCAGGTCGGTGACCCAGATGTTCTGCCGCGGCATGCCGATCTTCACGAGCAGCGCGAGGCACGCCAGCGCCGCCGCGCCGGCGCCCGACGACACGAGCTTGACCTGCGTGATGCTCTTGCCCGTGACCTTGAGCGCATTCAAGATGCCGGCAGCGACGACGATCGCCGTGCCGTGCTGGTCGTCGTGGAAGACCGGGATCTTCATGCGCGAACGCAAGGCGCGCTCGACGTAAAAACAATCCGGCGCCTTGATGTCTTCGAGGTTGATTCCGCCAAACGTCGGCTCGAGCGCGGCGATCAGGTCGATCAACTTGTCGAGATTCTTTTCGTTGACCTCGAGGTCGAAAACGTCGATCCCGGCGAATTTCTTGAACAGGACGGCCTTGCCCTCCATCACCGGTTTGGCCGCGAGCGGGCCGATGTCGCCCAGCCCCAGCACTGCCGTGCCATTCGTGATCACCGCGACCAGGTTGCCGCGCGCGGTATAGCGAAACGCGTTCGTCGGGTCGGCGGCGATTTCTTCGCACGCCGCGGCCACACCGGGCGAGTACGCGAGCGCCAGGTCGCGCTGGTTGATCAGTTGTTTCGTCGGCGCGATCGCGATCTTGCCCGGCGTCGGGAACTCGTGATACTCGAGCGCCGCGCGACGCAACTCGACGCGTTTTTCTTCGTAGCTGGACATGACGGTTCTTTCGGATGGCGGCTTGGGACGTCGCGGGAAACCGGCCCCGGCACAAGGCGCGCCGGGCTCGATCCAGGCGATTGTCCCAGTGTCTGCAACGTTTGACTCGCTGCGCTGGCGTGGGCGCCCATAATTCTGCAACCGCGCATCCGCGGCGCCCCTCACGGCCCACAGCTCATGCCTCTTGGCGAATTCGATTTGATCGACAAGTACTTCACCGTGCCCGTGCGCCGCGCGGATTTGGGGGTCGGTGACGACTGCGCCTTGTTCACCGCGACGCCCGGCATGCAACTCGCCGTGTCGAGCGACATGCTTGTCGAAGGGCGCCACTTCCTGTCCACCGTCGCGCCCGACGCGCTCGGGCACAAGGCCCTGGCGGTGAACCTCAGCGACCTTGCCGCGTGCGGCGCGACGCCGCTCGCGTTCACGTTGGCCCTGGCGTTGCCCCGTGCGGACGAAACCTTCCTCGAGGGTTTTTCGCGCGGCCTGCGGGACCTGGCGCGGGTCCACGACTGCGAGCTGATCGGTGGCGACACGACCCAGGGGCCGCTCACGATTTGCATCAGCGTCTTCGGCGAGGTTCCCCGAGGCCAGGCCTTGCTGCGCAGCGGCGCGCACGCCGGCGATCAGGTCTACGTCAGCGGCACGTTGGGCGATTCGCGCCTGGCGCTCGAGTGTTTTCGCGGCAACGCGGCGCTCACCGGTGAGCGCTTCCGCAGTGTGCGCCGCGCCATGGAGTGGCCGCAACCGCGCGTCGCACTGGGGGTCGCGCTGCGCGGAATCGCAACGAGCGCGATCGACGTTTCCGACGGCCTGCTCGGCGACCTCGGCCACATCTTGCGCCGCTCCGGCGTCGGCGCGACGCTGCACGCCGACGCGCTGCCGCGCAGCGCCGTGCTCGCCGCGCAGACGCTCGACGTGCAACGCGAGTGCACGCTGGCCGGCGGCGACGACTACGAACTCCTGTTCACTGCGCCAGCGCAGCGTGACGCCGAGGTTCACGCTGCCGCCGGGCAGTCGGGTGTGGCAGTCACCTGCATCGGACAAATCGACGCGGCGCCGGGCGTGCGCCTGCTCGACGCGCAGGCCCAGCCGATTGCCCGGCACTTCGCCGGCTTCGACCATTTCCGCTGAGGCGTGCACGCCTCAGCGAAGCGCGATCGACCATGCCCGACACCCCGCTGAACCCACCGATCACGACCGCGCCGCGCAAAGCGTCACCGGGTTTCGTCTTCAGCCACCCGGCGCGCGCGATTGCGCTGGGCTTCGGCTGCGGGCTGTCGCCGGTCGCGCCGGGCACCGTCGCAACGCTGTGGGCCTGGCTCGTCTTCACGCTCCTGCAACCGCACATGGACGACATGCGCTGGGCGGCGCTCAGCGTCAGCGCCTTCGCGATCGGCGTGTGGGCGTGCGGGCGAACCGCATCCGACCTGGGCCTCAGCGACCCCGGCGCCATCGTCTGGGATGAAATCGTCGCCTTCTGGCTCGTGCTGTGGCTCGTCACGCCCACCGGCGTCTGGGAGCAGCTGTGGGCCTTTGCGCTGTTTCGGATTTTTGACATCGCCAAACCCGGCCCAGTGGCGTGGGCCGACGGTTTGTTCAAAGTCCAGCGCGGCGCGCCCATCGGCTGGCGCCAGGGGCTGGGCATCATGTTCGACGATGCGGTCGCCGCGCTGTGCACGCTGCTCGTGATTGCACTGTGGCGCTTCGTATGACAGCCATCGAAACGCTCGTGAACTCGGTCGCGCAGGCGCTGCGCGGCAGCGGCAGGACACTTGCCACCGCCGAGTCGTGCACCGGTGGCCTCATTGCCGCGGCCTGCACCGACGTCGCGGGTTCGAGCGACTGGTTCGAGCGCGGTTTTGTCACTTACTCGAACGCCGCCAAAGTCGAGTCGCTTGGCGTCGACGCTGCGCTGATCGCGACGCACGGTGCGGTGAGCCGTGAAGTCGCGTGCGCGATGGCCAGCGGTGCGCTGCGCCACTCGCACGCCGACATCGCGCTGGCCGTCACCGGAATCGCCGGGCCGGGCGGCGCGACGCCGGGCAAGCCGGTGGGCACCGTCTGGCTGGCGTGGGCACAGCGGGGCCACCCGGCGTTGGCCGAGTTGCTGAACCTTTCCGGCAATCGCCTCGCGGTGCGCGAACAGACCGTCGTTCACGCATTGCGCCGGGCGCTCGCTTTGGCTGCGACCGCACCTTGAGGCGGCGGATGAGCATCCTCCTCGCCGCCGACTTCACGGACGCCGAATGGGATGCGTGGTGGCCGGCCCTGCGCGCGGCACTGCCCGGTGAAACGCTGGTGCGCGCCGGATCCGAGCTGGCAGGGTCCGAGCCATCAGACGCCGAAATCGCCCTCGTCGCCAACCCGCCGCTGGGGCTGATGGCAAGGCTGCCGCGCTTGCGCTTGATTCAATCGCTGTGGGCGGGTGTCGACCGCTTGCTTGCCGATCCGAGCTTGCCGCGCCACGTGCCGCTGGCGCGAATGGTCGACCCCGTCATGAGCGAGGCGATCGCACAAACTGCGCTGTGGGCCGTGCTCGGCCTGCACCGCGGCTACTTCGACTACGCGGCGCAACAGCAGCGCCGCGAATGGCAGCAACTCCCGCAGCGGCGAGCCGACGAAGTGGCGGTCGCCGTGCTCGGGCTGGGCCAAATGGGCCGCGCGACGGCGCTGCGCCTGGCGGACAACGGGTATCGCGTGACCGGCTGGAGCACGCGCCCGGTGGAAGTCGCGCGCGTGACGACGTGCAGTGGCGCCGCGACGCTCGCCGCGGTTCTCGGCCAGAGCGAGATCGTCGTCAACTTGCTGCCGCTGACCCCGGCCACGCAAGGCCTGTTCGGCACGTCGACGTTTGCGCAAATGCGCCGCGGCGCGAGCCTGGTGAACCTGGGGCGAGGCGGCCATGTGGTCGAGCCCGACTTGCTGCACGCCTTGGCGACGGGCCAGCTGCGCCGTGCCGTGCTGGACGTGTTCGCGAAAGAGCCGCTGGCGCGTGACCATGCGTTCTGGACGCACCCGCAGATCAGCGTGCTGCCGCACATTGCCGCGCTCACCGACCCGCGCAGCGCGGCGCAGGTTGTCGCGCGCAACGTGAATGCGTTGCGCCGCGGAGCACCGCTCGCGCACCTCGTCGATCACGCCCGTGGCTACTGAGCGCCAGCCTCGCGCGCGTGAGCCGTGGTGGCGCCGCAGGCACGCGCCCGGGTGGGCAGACGGGCTTCAGGGCGTCAGTGCCAGGCGCAGCGGCGTGCGCGCCGACGCGCGCGTCGTTTGCTGCAACAACATCAGGACGAGCTTGTGCAACGCCTGCCAGGGATCGACTGGCCAGTCAGCGTGGCGCAGGCCCTTCACGATGCCGTCGCATACGCTCGCGGCCTCTAACAGGTGCGCCAACGTGGTCTCGGCGAAGAACGGCAAGGCGCGTTCGATGAGTCTCTCGCGCGGCCCCCAGACGCGCGCTTCGCGCAGCGCCAGCGGCAGCGGTTGGCCCGCGCGCACCGCTTCCTTGATTCGCTTCAGCGCGCGAATATCCTCGGCGATCGCCCAATGCACGAGCACGGCAGCCTCGCCCTCGGCCTGCAGGCCCTCCAGCATGCGCAGTGCGCGTCCGACCTGACCGGCCAAGACCGCCTCGCCAAGCTTGAAGACGTCGTAGCGCGCCACGTTGAGCACGGCGGATTCGATGTGCTCGAAGCTCAATTCGCCGCTCGGGTACAGCAGCGCGAGTTTCTCGACCTCCTGGTGCGCCGCGAGAAGATTGCCTTCCACGCGATCGGCGAAAAACGCCAACGCGTGCTCGCCTTCGGCGCCGCCTCTGACGCGCTGGCCGCGCTGCGCCAAACGCTGCGCAATCCACTGCGGCAAGGCCTTGCGCTCGACCGCGTCGATGCGGATCGTGACGCCGGCACGCTCCAGCGCGCCGAACCAGGCGCTGCCTTGCTGGGTTCGATCCAGCCTGGGCAACGCGATCAAGGTGACGTTGCTCCCGAGTAGATCCGGCTTTGCCGGGCTACTCAGCCCCCCTCGGGGGGCGGACGACGTACTCGTCAGCCTGGGGGCGCTCTCCCCTTGCGCGGCGACGCCGTCGCAATAACTTTGCAGCGCATCGGACCCGTCTTTGCCCGGCTTGCCCCCGGGGATGCGGATTTCGATCAACTGCCTGTCGCTGAACAGGCTCATTTCGCGCGACGCACCGAGCAGGCTGCTCCAGTCGAAACGTGCGCCGCTGACGGTGTGCACCTGGCGCTCGGTGCAACCCGCGGCGCGCGCAGCCGCGCGCAGCGCGTCGAGCGCCTCTTGCGCGAGCAGTGGCTCGTCGCCCCACACCGTGTAGAGCGGGCGCAGGTTTTTCGCGAGGTGCGCAGCGAGCTGGTCGGCGCGAAGTTGCATGGTCGTCGAGTCGGTTGCGCCTACAGCGCGGGCACCGCAGCAAGCCGGCGCAGCACCTGGGCGACGATGTCGTTTTGCATCGCCGCGTACAGCAGCGCTTCTTCCTGTTCCTTGGCCAGCGCGTTGCTTTCGTTGTAGCTCATGTCGCGGCTCAGCAGGATTTCGGTTGCCGGCAGCAGTTCTTTGCCTGCCGGGCTGCGAAGGCGAAAGTGGAAGCGCGCGCGCAATTGCAGTTCACGCACCTGGCCCGCCGCAGTGCTTGCGACGACGCCCTTTTCGCGCTCGTCGGTCAACGCTTCGAGCACGGCTTGCGCGGCATCGGCGCTTTCCACAATGCGGGTCGTGCCGCTGCTCGCCAGGCTGCGGCGCAACTCGCGGGCGAGCGGCGACGCGTCCTTGAAGCCCTTCAGTTGAATCGTCCGGAACTGCAGTTCGGGCGCGCGCCGCAACTCGAATCCGCAGCCGCTGCCCGATGCCGCAGCGAGCGTGACCGTGGCAATCAAGACGATCCGCCGCAGCCGCATCAAACCACGACGTTGACCAAGCGCCCAGGAACCACTTTGACCATTTTCGGCGTCGCCGTGCCGCCGAATCGACTGTAGTCGGGGCTCGCCAGCGCCGCCGCGACGATCGTCGCCTCGTCGGCGTCGGCGGCAACGCCGATCACGCCGCGCCGCTTGCCGTTCACCTGCAACACGAGTTCGATCTGGTCTTGCACGAGCGCGCCTGCGTCGACTTGCGGCCACGGCGCGTCGAGCAAGTCGCCCAGTGGCGTTGCATAACCCAGCTCGTTCCACAGCACCCAGGTGAGGTGCGGGCATGCCGGGTACAGCGCGCGCAGCAAGATGCCGAAGCCCTCGCGCAGCGCACGCGGCGCGTCGCCGCGAAAGCCCTCCAGTGCATTGAGCAACTTCATCGCGCCCGAGACGACGGTGTTGTACTGCATGCGCTCGTAGTCGAACGTGATCTGGCGCAGCAGCGAATGCAGCTCGAAGCGCAAGGCATTGGCCGCGGGCTCAATGCCGGCGCCCGGCGTCGCGCCGGCGCCGATCGCCGCGGCGTTCTTCGCGGCGAAGCCCCAGACGCGGCGCAAAAAGCGGTTCGCCCCTTCGACGCCGGCGTCGTTCCACTCCAAGGTCTGCTCGGGCGGCGACGCAAACATGACGAACAGGCGCGCCGTGTCGGCGCCGTAACGGTCGATCAGCTCCTGCGGGTCGATGCCGTTATTTTTCGACTTGGACATCGTCGTCCAGCCTTCATACTGCACCGGCTGGCCGTCGCGCTTGGTGCGTGCCGAGAGCACGCCGCGGTGCTCGTCGCGCACCACGTCGAGATCGTGTTCCCAAAGGTATTCGCGCCCGCCCTCCGGGCCGGTGCGAACAAAGGCTTCGTTCAACACCATGCCTTGCGTGAGCAGGCGCGTGAACGGCTCATCGATCTCGACGAGCTTCAGGTCGCGCATCACCTTGGTCCAGAAGCGCGCGTAAAGCAGGTGCAGGATCGCGTGTTCGATGCCGCCGATGTACTGGTCCATCGGCATCCAGTACTTGGTTCCCGCGCCCACCATGACGCTGGCATCGTGGGCGTCGCAATAGCGCATGAAGTACCACGAGCTGTCGACGAAGGTGTCCATCGTGTCGGTTTCGCGCTTTGCCGGTTTGGCGCAGCGCGGGCAGGCGACATTCAGGAATGCTGCGCATTGGTTCAGCGGATTGCCGGAACCGTCAGGGATCAGGTCTTCGGGCAGCAGCACCGGCAGTTGACTCTCCGGCACCGGCACGACGCCACAGGCGTCGCAGTGCACGATGGGGATAGGCGTTCCCCAGTAGCGCTGCCGGCTGATGCCCCAGTCGCGCAGCCGCCAAGTCGTCTTCTTCTCGCCCAGGCCTTTGCTGTGCAGCGCGGCGGCGACCGCGTCGACTGCCGCCATCGTGCTCAAGCCGTCGAACGCGCCGGAGTGCACCGTGACGCCGCGGGTCTTGTCGGCGTACCAGTCTTGCCAGCCCTCGACGCTGAAGCGCTCACCGGGCACCGCAATGACTTGCGTGATCGGAATGCCGTGTTTGCGCGCGAACTCGAAGTCTCGCTCGTCGTGGCCGGGAACGCCCATCACGGCGCCGTCGCCGTAGGCCATCAGCACGTAGTTGCCGACCCAGACCTCGATGCGTTCGCCCGTCAACGGGTGCTCGACGAACAGATGCGTGGGCACGCCCTTCTTTTCCTGCGTCGCGATCTCGGCTTCCGTCGTGCCACCGGCCTTGCACATCGCGAGGAAGGCGGCGACTTCGGGTTTGAGCGTCGCGGCGTGCAACGCCAGCGCATGTTCGGGAGCGACGGCGCAGAACGTCACGCCCATGATCGTGTCGGCGCGCGTCGTGAACACGTGCATGCGGCCGTCGCCGATGAGCGCGCCCTTCGCGTCGCGAATCGTGTGCGGGAAGGCGAAGCGCACGCCCACACTTTTGCCGATCCAGTTCTCCTGCATCAGCTTGACGCGCTCGGGCCAGCCCGGAAGATGCTCCTGCACGGAGTCAAGCAGTTCGCCGGCGTATTGCGTGATGTTCAGGTAGTAGCCAGGTATCTCGCGTTTCTCCACCGGTGCGCCGGAGCGCCAGCCGCGTCCGTCGATCACCTGTTCGTTGGCGAGCACGGTCTGATCCACCGGGTCCCAGTTCACGACCTGGGTGCGACGCTGCGCGATGCCCGCTTCGAGCATCTTGAGGAACAACCACTGGTTCCACTTGTAGTAGCGCGGGTCGCAGGTCGCGACTTCGCGGCTCCAGTCGATTGCCAGGCCCATCGCCTGCATCTGGCGCTTCATCGTCGCGATGTTGTCGTAGGTCCAGCGGGCAGGCGGCACCTTGTTCTTGATCGCGGCGTTCTCCGCCGGCAGGCCGAAGGCGTCCCAACCCATCGGCATCAACACGTTCATGCCGCGCATGCGCAACTGGCGCGCGAGCATGTCGTTGATCGTGTAGTTGCGCACATGACCCATGTGCAGCTTGCCGCTCGGGTAGGGCAGCATCGAACACGCGTAGAACTTGCGCCGTTTCGGATCTTCGTGGACGCGGTAAGCGTCGGCAGTGGACCATGCGGCTTGCGCCGTGGATTCGATCTGACTGGGTTTGAAATCCGGATTCATCTGCAACAGTTCAACGGTGAGCGGCTCGGCTTCAACGCGCCGGCGGGGTCCCGGGGTCGGCGATGAAGCCGATGCGGCTCAAACCCGCTTTTTGCACGATGCCGATCAGCTCGGCCACACTGCCGTAGGCGACACCCTTGTCGGCGCGCAACTGCACTTCGAGCTGCGGGTTCTTGCGTGCCGCATCGCCGACGCGCAGCGTGAACGCGGGCCGATCGAGCAGCTCGTCGCCAAAGTAGAGGCGCCCCTGCAAGTCCAGCGCCACGGCGATGTATTGCGGGCTGTCGCTGGGCGCGGCGGCGTCGGACTTGGGCAGGTCCAGCTTGAGGCTGCTGCTCATGAGCGGCGCCGTGATCATGAAGATGACGAGCAAGACGAGCATCACGTCGATCAGCGGCGTCATGTTGATGTCGCTCATCGGCTGCGGGCCGATGTTGCGTTCCAGGCGCCCAAACGCCATCGGTTCAGCTCTCCGCCGGCGCCGGGCCGGCTGGGGTTTGCACCGCTGAGCCCGCGTCGACAAGCATTTCGCGCAAGTCGTGGGCGAAGCCCTCGAGCTCGGCCTCGCACGCGGCGACGCGCTTGCCGAAGATGTTGTAGGCGAGCACACCGGGGATCGCCACCGCCAGGCCCGCGGCAGTCATGACGAGCGCCTCGCCCACCGGCCCGGAGACGCGTTCGATCGTGATGCTTCCCGCCGCCGAGATGCTCAGCAGCGCGTGATAGATGCCCCACACCGTGCCGAACAGGCCGATGAAGGGCGCCGTGCTGCCGATCGAGGCGAGCAGCACCTGGCCGAACTGCAACTGCGCGAGCACCGCGTGCAGCGCATCGCGCAGGCGCCGCGTGAGCTGCGAGTCGACCTTGCCTTTGCTTTCCAGCGTTCCGCCCAGTGGCGCGGCCAGCGCCGCGGCGAGCAGCGGGCTGAGCACCGCCTCGCGGTCGAACTTGACCAATTCGGTGCGGCCTTGCGCCATCGACGGCGCGGCCCAGAACGCGGCGATGGCGCGCGCCATGTCGCGGCTGACGCGGCGCAGCAGCCAGCCTTTCCAGAAGATGACGACCCAGGCGCTGATCGACATCGCCAGCAGAATCACGGCGACGCCGCGCGTGATCAGGTCGCCTTGCGACCAGAAGTGCTCAAAACCCGTCATGCCACCCCTCGCATCAGCCCAGCCCCAACACGTCCACCATGCTGAACATCCCGCTCTCCTGCCCGGCGAGGAAGCGCGCCGCGTGCAGGCTACCCTGCGCGTAACCGGCACGGCTGCTCGCTTTGTGGGTGATTTCGATGCGCTCGCCGGTGCCGGCGAACAGCACGGTGTGGTCGCCGACGACGTCGCCGCCGCGGATGCTGGCAAAGCCGATCGTCGACGGATCGCGTTCGCCGGTCACGCCGTGGCGCGCGTAGACGGCACAGTCGGCGAGATTGCGACCGAGCGCGTGCGCCACGGTTTCGCCCATTTGCAGCGCCGTGCCGCTGGGTGCGTCGACCTTGTGCCGGTGGTGTGCTTCGATGACTTCGATGTCATAGCCGCGGCTCAGTGCGCGTGCGGCCACGTCGAGCAGGCGCAACACGACGTTCACGCCGACGCTCATGTTCGGCGCCATGACCAGCGCGACGTGTTTCGCGTGCTCGGCGATCTGCGCCTTTTGCGCTTCGCTGAAGCCGGTCGTGCCGATCACCGCCTTGACGCCGAATTCGCGGCACACCGCCAAGTGCGCGAGGGTGCCTTCCGGCCGTGTGAAATCGATCAACACTTGCGCGTTGCGCAACGCCGCACGCGCGTCTGCGCTCACCATGACGCCGCTGCTGCGCCCCAAAAAGGCCAGACTGTCGTCGCCGATTCCTGCGGCGCCGGGAATGTCCAGCGCCCCGGCCAGCGCCATGTCCTCGGCCGCCGCCAAGGCTTCGAGCAGCATGCGTCCCATGCGCCCCGAAGCGCCAGCCACGGCGATGCGCAGCCGCTGGGTCATGGCTTGGCTTCGAGCGGCGGATAGTCGCGCAGCGCGCCCACGGGCTCGGCCGACGCCGCGGTTGCCTTGGGCGGAACCGGCAAGGCCTGGAGTTGCGCCGGCGTCAACGCCAGCGGTGCGGCGTCGCGCGAGGTCTTGAAGGTGTCGATTGCCGCGACGAATTCGCGCTCGCCTGGTAACTCGCCCTCGGTGACGAGGCGTTCGAGCTTGTCCGCCTTGAACCAGGCGACAACCCGGCGCAACTGCGGCTGCGCCCCCTGGCGCTGGATCGTGAACACATAGTCCCAGCGATCGGCGTGAAAAATGTCGGTGAGCAAGGGCGTGCCCAGCACATCGCGCACCTGGGCCGAGCTCATGCCCGGCTTGACCAGCGCCGCCAGCTCCTTGGTGATGACGTTGCCTTGGACGATCTCCAGACGGTAGGGCGTGAGCAGCGCCAGAAAGTTGTCCGACGACTGCAGCGACTCGCACCCGCCCAGCAAAAGCGCGGTCATGAGCGTCGCACAACGGCGAGAGTTCGAAAGTGGTCCCATGGATTTGAGCGCTTCGTGCCGAACTGAGTCGCCGGCTGACAAGGCGCTGCGCCGATATGATCGACTCATTCTAGCGGCGCAACCACCCACCTCCCCGCTCCCATGACGCGTGCCGAAGAACTGAAGAACAGCGGACTGAAAGCGACCCTGCCTCGGATCAAGGTGCTCGAAGTCTTTCAGCAAACACGTCAGCGCCATCTGAGCGCCGAAGACGTGTATCGCCTGCTGCTCGGCGAAGGCGCCGACGTCGGCCTGGCGACGGTGTACCGCGTCTTGATGCAATTCGAGCAGGCGGGCATCCTGGCGCGCACCCACATCGAGACCGGCAAGGCGGTGTTCGAGCTCAACGAAGGCAAGCACCATGACCACCTGGTTTGCCTGGACTGCGGGCGTGTCGAAGAGTTTTTCGACGCCGAAATCGAAAGGCGCCAGCACGAGGTGGCGGTCGCGCGCGGCTTCGAGTTGCAAGACCATGCGCTGGCGTTGTACGGCGCGTGCACCAAGCCGAACTGCGAACACAAGGCGAAGTAGCGCAGGCAGGCGCCGGGGCAAACGCCGCGCCCAGCCGGCACGCCCGGCTCAAGACAACTTCAACATCGCCTGTTGCTGGCGCTCGATGAAGTCTTTGTAGGTGTCGATGCCGCGCAGCTGCAAAATCGTCGCGCGCACCGCGGCTTCCACGAGCACCGCGAGGTTGCGCCCGGCGTCCACCGCGATCACCGCCTTGCGCACCGGCACGTCGAGAATCTCTTCGTAGAGCGGCTCGTAAGGCAGGCGTTCGAAATCGCGCTCCATCGTGTCCTTGCGCACCAGGTGCACGATGAGCTTGAGGCGCATCTTGCGGCGCACTGCGGTCTCGCCGAAGATTGCCTTGATGTCGAGCAGGCCGATGCCGCGCACTTCGAGCAGGTTCATCAAGAGTTCCGGGCAACGCCCCTCGAGCGCCGTCTGCGAGACGCGAAACAGGTCCACTGCATCGTCGGCCACCAGGCCGTGACCACGCGAGATCAGCTCCAGGCCGAGTTCGCTCTTGCCCAGGCCCGACTCGCCGGTGAGCAGCACGCCCATTCCCAGAATGTCCATGAACACGCCGTGGCGCGTGGTGCGCTCGGCGAAGTGGTTGCCCAGGTAGCCGCGCACCACGTCGATGACGTGGCCGGCCGGCTCGGCGGTCACGAACAACGGAATGTCGGCGCGGTCGCACATCGCCACCAGTTGCTCGGGCGCGGCCTGGCCATCGGCAACGATCAGCGCCGGCGGTTCGAGCGTGACGATGCGCGAGATGCGGCGCTCGGCAATGTCGGCGGCACACGCAGTCAGGTACGCGACTTCCCGGGAGCCGACGATCTGCACACGGTAGGGGTGGATGTAGTTGAGGTAACCCACCAGGTCGGCCGCGGACTGGGCATTGCGCACCGCCGCTTCGTCGATGCGCCGCTCGGGGTGCGCATGCCCGGCGATCCACTCCCAGCCCAGGGCACGACGATGCTCTTCGAAGAGCGCCTCGGCGCTGATGACGCTGGGTTTCACGCAGGGGAGGCGCGCGAGGCGCTGCAGGCCTGAGGTTTCGCCACTAGGCCGCCGACTTCAGGGGAACCCAGTTGGCAATGAGTTGATGCACCTTGGCCGCATCGGACTCGGTCTTCAAACGCTCTCGCAACTCGCGGTCGGAAAGCATTTCTGCGATTTCGGAGAGGATCTCGAGATGCCGCTGGGTTGCCGCCTCGGGCACCAGCAGAAAGATCAACAGGCCCACCGCTTCTTCGTCGGGCGCGTCGAAAGGAATCGGCTGCAGCACGCGGATCGCCGCGGCCAAGGGATTCTTCAAGCCCTTGATGCGCCCGTGGGGAATCGCCACGCCGTGGCCGAGGCCCGTGGAGCCGAGTCGCTCGCGCGCAAACAGGTTGTCGGTGACGGTGGCGCGCGCAATCGCGTGCTGGTTCTCGAACAACAGCCCGGCGAACTCGAATGCGCGTTTCTTGCTCGTGGCGTCCACGCCGACGGCGACGTTGCTGAGGGGCAGGATGGCGGCAAGACGATTCATGGGCAGTTCAGGTCCGCAAGATCAGGGAATCCGTTAGAAATCGACGATTCGCGAAATTGTCACGGCGCGTGATTATGAATTGGCTGAGGTTTTAGCGGCGCCCGCCGGCCAACGCAAGGGCTGCTGCCGCGCAATCTGCTGCGCCGCAACAACATTTCACGATGTCGTGCGCCAAGGGTTTGTTCGGGGGCGGTCGACTTTCAAAGGCGCTGCGCGCGAGTGGGGCTCAACAAAAAGCGGCCGAAGGGCCGCTTTGGTTGACCGGACCGGAAAATTCAGGTCGGCAAGGCGTTCAGGCGTTTCACCGCTTCGTGATGGTGGTTCTGCACCTTGTCCTTATGGCGGCAAACCTGGCGATCGAGCTTGTCCATCAGCTGGTCGATCGCCGCGTACAGGTCTTCATGGGCGTGCTCGACGAAGATGTCCTTGCCCTTCACGTGCAGCGTGACTTCAGCTTTCTGCCTTCGTTCCTTCTCCTTGAGCTTCTCGACCGACAGCAGCACGGTGATATCGACAACCTGATCGAAATGGCGCATCACGCGCTCCAGTTTCGTCATTACATACTCTCTCAGGGACGGGGTGACTTCCAGGTGGTGGCCGCTGATCGTCAAATTCATGAATTCTCCTTGGCTGGGAACAGACGGGAAGGCTTCAATCGGGGCAGCTTGCAGGGCCAGTGTGCCCCCGAACGGCGGGCCTGACAAGGCCAGCCCATCCCGAGCGTGCCGCATTCATCGGTTAAGCTCCTGCGTTGCGCAGGGTCCGGTCGCGTCCGGCTGCGCCCGGAGCAGGGCCCAAACAACGCCCATCTGGCCCGCGTCGAGCCAGGCAGGCGTCGGCAGTCGCCTGCGCATTCAGCCGCCCCGAAGGCAGTGACCCTGCCGCCTGCTACCCATCATGCTGAACGTCTTCACGCTGGTCAACGGCCGGCTGTTCCAGGAAGAGATCGAAAGCCTCGCGGCGCTGGCAAACGTGCAGCCGGTGTGGGTCGACCTGGACGCGCCGAGCCTGGAGGAGAAAAGCTGGATCACGCAGCGTTTCGGCGTGACGATTCCCCTCAATGCCGTCAATGAAGACCTCGAAGAGTCGGCGCGCTTTTACGAAGAAGACAGCGGCGAGCTGCACATTCGCTCCGACTTCCTGATCGATGACGACCTGGCGCCGCGCAACGTGCGGGTCGCCTTCATTGTCTTCAAGAACGTGCTGTTTTCGGTACACGAGGAAGATTTGCCCGTGTTTCGGCTGCTGCGCCTGCGTGCGCGGCGCATTCCCGCGCTCATCGAAGACGCGAAAGACGTGCTGCTCAAGCTTTACGACGCCGACGCCGAATACAGCGCCGACGCGCTCGAGGGGATTTACGACAGCCTGGAGGCGGTCAGCGCGCGTGTCCTGCGCCAGCCGGTGAACGACCAGGCGGCGGGCGAGGCGCTCTCGGCGATCGCCCGCGAAGAAGACCTGAACGGGCGCATCCGGCGCAACGTGATGGACACGCGCCGCGCCGTCAGCTTCATGATGCGCAGCCGCCTGCTGAGCGCCGAACAATTCGACGAAGCGCGGCAAATCCTGCGCGACATCGATTCGCTGGACAGCCACAGCACGTTTCTGTTCGACAAGATCAACTTCCTGATGAACGCGACGGTGGGTTTCATCAACATCAACCAGAACAAGATCATCAAGATCTTCTCGGTGGCCAGCGTCGCGCTGTTGCCGCCGACGCTCATCGCGAGCATTTACGGAATGAACTTTCGCGCCATCCCCGAACTCGACTGGTCCCTCGGTTACCCCTTCGCGTTGCTGCTGATGCTCGGCTCGGTGGCCGCGCCGTTCATCTACTTTCGGCGCAAGGGCTGGTTGCGCTAGCACGGGTCGCGCCGCCCTCATAGAATGCCTTTGAACTGCGAGGCCTGCCATGCTCTACCCCGAACTCTTCAAGCAACTCGAAGCCGTGCGCTGGAACATGGACACCGACATCCCGTGGGGCCAGTTCGACGCGAGCCGCCTCTCGGATGAGCAGGCGCAGACGATCAAGATGAACGCGATCACGGAGTGGGCGGCGTTGCCCGCCACCGAGATGTTCTTGCGCGACAACCGCGACGACAGCGACTTCAGCGCTTTCATGAGCGTGTGGTTCTTCGAGGAACAAAAGCACTCGCTGGTGTTGATGGAATACCTGCGGCGTTACCGCCCCGAGCTGGTGCCCACCGAAGCCGAGCTGCACGAAGTCCGCTTCGAGTTCGATCCGGCGCCTGCGCTGGAAACGCTGATGCTGCACTTTTGCGGCGAGATTCGCCTGAACCACTGGTACCGGCGCGCCGCCGAGTGGCACAGCGAGCCCGTCATCAAAGTGATTTACGAAACCCTGGCGCGCGACGAGGCGCGCCATGGCGGCGCCTACCTGCGCTACATGAAGCGCGCCTTGAACCGTTTCGGCGACGAGGCCAAAGCGGCCTTCGCCAAGGTCGGCGTGCTGATGGCCAGCGCGCGGCGCACGGCGCAGGCGCTGCACCCGACCAACCTGCACGTCAACCTGCGCCTGTTTCCGCGCGACACGGTGCAAAGCCGCCTGCCCAACCCGCAGTGGCTGGATGTCTGGCTGGACAAGCAGATCCAGTTCGACGCCGTGTGGGAAACCAAAGTCATCGAGCGCATCTTGCACAACATGAGCCTGTTACTCGAGCGCAGCTTCGGCTCGGTGAGCGAACTGAATCGTTACCGCAAGGAAATTGCTGCTGCGCTCGCCCTGCGCGCGAGTGCGGCCGCGCCGCTGCCTGCAGGCGCGTGAGCTGAGAAGAGCGCCGAGCCCTCGCGCCCGTCCGCCCTGAGGCGAGCCAGCCTCAGGGTTTCGCCGCAGCGCGCTCCTGATCCGCCTTGCGGTCTGCGGTGACGCGCTGCGCGCTGGGGCGCTCGCCCACCTTTTTCACGTAGGCCTTCCAGTCCAGCCCCGCGGCGGCGAGCAAGTCCTCGCCGAAAACGCCGCGCGTGGCCATCGCCACCACCGGCAAACTCGCCCAGGCTGCGCAATCCGCCAGCGTGAACGAATCCCCGGCGACGTAGGGCGCGAATTTGGCGATACGCTTGAACCCGGCAATGTTTTTCGTCAGCTGCTTGCGCACCCGCTCGGCATTCGCCTCGCTGATCTCGCCGCCGAAAAACGCCTTGCCGTACAGCTCGCGCGCCACGAGTTCCAGGTGCAGGTCGATGAAGGTGATGAGTTCGCGCACCTTGGCTGCGGCCCACGGGTCGGCGGGCATGAGCGGTGGGTTCGGATACGCCGCTTCAAGATACTCGGCAATCGCCTGGCTTTCGCACAGCGCGCCGCGATCGGTGCGAATGAACGGAATCTTGCCCAGGGGCGAGCTGCTGAGCGTGGCCTCGTCTTTGAGTCCCGTGCGAACCTGCTCTTCGGTGAACGCCACCCCCTTCTCGAGCAGAATCATTTTCACCTTGTTGTAGTAGTTCGAGACGCTGAAGCCGCACAGGACGAGCATAGGTTTCTCCACGTTGACGGGTGTTGCGGCACGCAGTCTACGCGTTGCCGCTGGGCGCGCCGGCGCGGCGACAATCAGGGCATGGCGTCGTTCCTCGACAAGCTCTGCCCGCGCGGCGATTTGATGCGTCGCGTGGCGGCGCTCGCGCAACCCGTCGTCTTCACGAACGGCGTGTTCGACATCCTGCACCGCGGTCACGTGACCTACCTCGAGCAGGCACGCGCGCTCGGCGCGAGCCTGGTGATAGCCCTGAACAGCGACGCCTCGGCGCGCGCTCTGGGCAAAGGCCCGGAGCGCCCGCTGAACAACGAGGCGGACCGCGCCTGCGTGCTCGCTGCGCTCGCCAGCACCAGCCTGGTCACGCTGTTCGACGAAACGACGCCGGTGGAACTATTGAAACTCGTGCGCCCGCAGGTCTACGTCAAGGGTGGCGACTACGACATCGAGGCGCTCGAAGAGACGCGTTGGGTGCGCAGTTGGGGTGGGCGCGCGCTGGCGCTCGGCTTCGTCGACGGGTATTCGACGAGTTCACTCGTGGCGCGAATTCGCGCCTGAAGAAAAGCTGAAAGGCTTGCAAGGCCTCGGATCGGATTCAGGTCGCGAACGACCAAGTGCCCTGAATCTCGATCTGCGTCGTCACCGAATTCGCCAGAAAACAATGCTCGTGTGCCTCGTGGTGCAGCGTGTCGACACGCGCGCCGTCGGGCAGCGTTGCCCCGGAGAAAACCACCGCCGGGCGCAGTGTGACGTGCGTGATGCGCAGCTTCCCATCGGTGCACTTGCGCAGGGCGCCCTGCGCGGCGTCGAGGTAAGCGTCGACCACGAAGCCGGCGCGCGCAGCGAAGTCCAGGAACCACAACATGTGGCAGCTCGACAGCGCGGCGACGAACGCCTCTTCGGGGTCGACGCCCGTGGGGTCGGAATACGGCACGCGCACCACGTCGGGCGAGCTCGACGCCAAAACGACGGCGCCGCCGTCGAAGCGCCAGCGGTGCGCGCGGCTGTACTTGCTGTCGGTGAAGGTCGCTGCGCCGCGTTCCCAGACGACTTCAACGCTGTGCTCGGACATCGGTGATCCTCCAGATTTGCACTTCAATCGTGTGGCTTGGCCCCGCGCCGATTCACCAGCACGATTCCGGCGCAGACGGCGGCCAGCGCCAGCCACAGGCGCGCCGTGATCGGCTCGCCGAGCAACCACGCACCCAACAACAATCCGAACACGGGCGTCAGCAGCGTGAACGCCGCCAGGCGCGTTGCCGGGTAGTGCCGGATCAGCCAAAACCAGACCAAATAACTGGCGAAGGCGACGATCACGCTCTGAAACGCAAACGACAGCGCAACCAGCGGCGACATCGAGAGCGGCCACACCTCGCCGGCGAGCGTTCCTCCCAGGAGCAGCGCCACGCCGGTCACGCCCAGCTGATAGACGAGCGTCTTCTCGGCGCTGGCCGTGCTCAAGCGGCTTGCGCGGATCACCATCGTCGTCGCGCCCCACAGCAGCGCTGCGGCAACCCCCAGCGCGTCGCCCCACCATTGGCGCGGCCCGGCGGCAGGCCGGGTGAAGCCCTCGGCAAACGCCCAGGCGACGCCGGCAAACGCGATCAACAGCCCCGTCGCCTGAGGCAACGCCAAACGCTCCGAGCGCGAAATGAAGGGCATTCCCAAGGCGACGACAAACGGCGACAGGTAGAGAAAGACGACCATTCGCGACGCCGTCGTGAACTGGAGGCCGAGAAAGATCGCGCCGAATTCGGCGGCGAACAGCGCGCCGGCGAGCAGCCCGGGCCTCAGCGTGGCGTCGGCGTTGAATATCGCCACGCCGCGCCAGCGCGCCCAGGCAAAGACGAGCAACGCGCCGATCAGGGAGCGGCCTCCGGCCTGGAGCAGCGCCGGAATTTCCGGCAACGCGACTTTCACTGCGACTTGGTTCAGGCCCCAGAGAAAGCAGCAGACAACGAGCGCGATCGCGGCGCGCGCGTCGAGAACGCTCTTGCGATCAGGCATGCGGCGCGCCCGCATCGCCGGGCGCGAGCAGACCGGCCAGCACGCCGCAAGCCACACCGGCGGCCAAGCCACTCACGTGCGCCAGCGGCGCCACTGTGATTCCCAACCCGGCGTGCGCGTGCGGCGTCCACGGGAATTCGAGGGCGACCTTGAGCAGCAAGCCGACGCCGACTGCCACACCGATGCCGCGCTGACGCGAGTCGCCGGCGCGAATCACGTGCAGCGCGGCAATCGCCACGCCGGCGTGCAGTACGCCTGACAGGCCGCCGTAGTGGGTGAGTTGCGCGTCAAAAAGCAAGCCCAGCTGCGTCAGCGGCCACGCGACAAGCCACGCTACACATGCGCGCGGCGTGATGCGCACCGCCCAGCCCAGCGCGGCGACGATTCCTGCGCCGACCAGGTTGACGAGCAAGTGTGCGTCGCTGTAATGCACCGCGACGGCGCTGAAGCTGCGCCACGGTTGAGTCAGCGCGAGTGCGGGTTGCCAGTCGAACATGTCGGGCGGCAGCCTGGCGCCGAACACGCCCAGCCCACCCAGCACGGCGGACACGCCAAGCCACGCGGCCGCACCGGCACCGCGGCGCACGCCTGGGTCAGGCAAGCCGCTCAAGGGAACAACGTGCGCCACAGCACAAGCACAGCGTCGCGCTGCGGCTGCATCGCGCCGGCGTCGAGTTGCGTCGGCTGCTCGTCCAGGCGCGCCCGGTGTTGGGCGCGGCGCAGTTCGCGGTAGGCGTCGGCCGCAGCGTCGCCCAGCGTTCCCGGCAACAGGCCACACGCCTGGGCGCGCTGCAGCAGCGCGATGTTGCCGGCGTTGTCGAGCAACTCCGGGTGCTGCGCGCCTTGCGTCAGCACGAGGCACTGCACCGCAAATTCGACGTCCATCATGCCGCCGGCGCTGTGCTTCACGTCGAAGTGATCCGCCTTGACGGGGTGCGCCTTGCGCACCTTGTCGCGCATCGCTTCGATCTCGCCACGCAGCGCCACGCCGTCACGCGGCGCGCACAGCACGGCCCGGCGCACCGCCTCGAAGCGCGGCTCGAGGGCGCGCGCCCCGGCGCACCAGCGCGCCCGCGTCAGCGCCTGGTGCTCCCAGGTCCACGCGGTATTGCTGCCGCGCCCGGCTTGATAGTCCTCGAACGACGCGAGCGACGTGACGAGCATTCCCGAGCTGCCGTTCGGCCGCAGCGCCGTATCGATGTCGAACAACTCGCCGGCGCTCGTGCGCAGCGTCAGCCAGCCGATCAGTTTGCGGACGAAGGCGCCATAGATTTCCGACGCGCGTTCGTCGGTGTCGTCGTAGAGGAAGACGACGTCGAGGTCGCCGCCGTAGCCGAGCTCCTTGCCGCCGAGCTTGCCGTAGGCGACGACGGCAAACTGCGGGTCCGGACGGTGCGCCTGTTTCAAGTGGCCCCAGGCCCAGCGCAAGCTGCAGTCGAGCGTCGCGTCGGCGAGCGCCGACAGGTCGTCGGCGACCTGCTCGACGCTCAGTTCGTTTTCGACGTCGCGCACCAAAGTGCGAAACACTTCAGCCTGGTGCGCGCGGCGCAGCGTGTCGAGCAGCGACTCTTCGTCGGCCTGGCCGGAGCGTTGCCACGCCTGATGGCGCGCGTCGAGGTCGCGGATGAACGATGGCGCGTCAAAGCGCCCGTGCAGCAGCCGCGCATCGGCGAGCTCGTCGATCACGCCGGGGTGCAGCATCAGGTAGCGCATCGGCCAGCGCGCCAGGCCGAGCAGGCGCAACAGGCGCATCTGCACTTCGGGCCGCTCGACGAGCAGCGCCAGATAACTCTCGCGGCGCAGCAAGGGTTCGAGCCAGTCGATGAAACGCAAGGCCGCGTCGTTGCTGCACGAGCCGTCGCGCGTCGCCGCGGCAGCGCGTTCGATGAGGCGCGCCAGGCGCAGCTTGCTCGCGTCGCGCAGCATCGCGACCTTCGGCCGATCGCGCAAGCTGCGCACGCGCGCCGCCAGGTCTTGCGGCAACTGCTCGGCAAAAGCCTCGCTGTCCACGCCCAAGGGCTCAGACCCGCAACCGCGGCATCCTCCGTTGGTGTTGCCGTTGGTGCTGCCGGGGGCGCTGCTGACCGCACTTGCGCCGCTCGGTGGTGCGCGCCCGTCGTGCAGCAAGGCGTCGAACTCGGTCGCGACGAACTCGCGAATCCCGCCCAGCCGCTCGAGCAACTCGCAGGCCACCGCGTCGCCCGTCAGGCCCAAGCTGCGCGCAATCCACGCCAGATCGGCGTCTTGGGTGGGCAACAGGTGCGTCTGCTGGTCGTCGAGGTACTGGATGCGGTGTTCGACGCGGCGCAGAAACGTGTATGCGTCGGCCAGCTGCTTCGCGTTGGCCGGCTTCATCAAGCCGGCTGCGGCGAGTTTGTCGAGCGCCTTCAGCGTCGAGCGCGTGCGCATTTCCGGGAACTGCCCGCCGCGCACGACCAGCAGCAACTGCACGATGAACTCGATTTCGCGAATCCCGCCGCGCGACAGTTTCACGTCGTTGGAGCGCTCCGGCCGGCCGGCGGCGCGGCGCTGCGCTTCGTCGCGCACTTTCTGGTGCAGCTGGCGCAAGCCCTCGAACACGCCGTAGTCAAGGTAGCGCCGGTAGACGAAGGCGGTGACGATGCTGCGCAAGGTGTCGGTGGGGCGTGCCTTGACGCCTTCGCCGGCGGCAGGCCGCGCCGCCAGCGGTGCGACGACGCGGCTCTTCAGCCAGGCAAAGCGTTCCCACTCGCGGCCCTGGTCCTGCAGATATTCTTCGAGCATCGAAAGGCTCACGACGGGCGGCCCGGAGTTGCCGTTGGGGCGCAAGGCGAGGTCGACGCGAAATACGAAGCCGTCGTCGCTCACGTCGCCGATCAAGGCGTAGAGGTGTCGCGCGAGCTGCGAAAAATACTCGTGGGCGCTCAGCCGGCGTTCGCCGTCTGTCTCGCCGGCGTCGGCGTAAACGTACACGAGGTCGATGTCGGACGAGACGTTGAGCTCGCGCCCGCCGAGCTTGCCCATGCCGAGCACCCAAAAAGCGATGCGCTGCCCCGCGGCGTCGCGCGGCACGCCGTACCGCGCGTCCAACTCGTCCTGTGCCTGGTGCAACGCCAGGCCGAGCGTGGCTTCGGCGAGTTCCGTCATCGCGTGTGTCACGTCGGCGAGCGGCGCGCCTTGTTCGACATCAAGCACCGCGAGGCGCTCCAGGACCAACTGGCGCGCCACCCGCAGCGCCGCCGGCAAGGCGCGGCCGGCGCTTTGCAGCTGCGCGACCAAGGCAAGCACCTGATCTCGCCGAGGCACACCCGGCGCGAGCAGCGCCAGCTCGGCGGCGTAACGGCGTCGCACGCGCTGCACGAAGCGGCTGTGGTCAGCGCGCGCCAGCCGGGCTTGCGCAGCGGGTTCTTCCGCCGCGACTGTCGGCGCGCCAGCGCTGCGCAGCGTTGACTCAGGGTCCATCGGGGTGCGCGCGCTCACTGTGCTAGATTGGCCGAGATTCCGCTTCGGCCGACGACGGCAGCACGGCGCGTTGCGCCACGAGTCGCGCCACCCCCCGCACCGCATGTCTTCGACCCCGCCGCCGTTTGTCGACACCCTGCCGCAGGCCTACGCGGGCGCCGATGGCGCTGCCCGGCCTTCGCAAAATCGCCGCCGCCGCTGGTTGCTGCGCCTGCTGGTGTGGCCGGTGCTGCTGTTGTGGACCCTGCTCGCGCTGGCGTGGCTGGCACTGCATTGGCTGATTCTGCCGCACATCGAAGAGTGGCGCGTTCCCCTCGAATTGCGCGCCAGCGCGGCCTTGGGCATGCCGGTGAAAATCGGCCACATCGCGGTGCATTCGAGCGGCTGGGTGCCGGCGCTGGAACTGCGCGACGTGAAACTGCTCGACGCGCAGCAGCGCACCGCGCTGCACCTGCCGCGCGTCGCGGTGGCGATTTCGCCGCAGGCCCTGCTCGACCTGAACGTCAATTTCGACCAGATCCTGATCGAGGGTGCGCAGCTCGACGTGCGGCGCGACCGCAGCGGCAGCATCTTCGTCGCCGGCATGGCGATCGGCAGCGGCGCGCAAGGTGACGACCAGGCGAGCGCCAACTGGTTTTTTTCGCAGCATGAGTTCGTCATCCGCGGCGGCACGCTGCGCTGGACCGACGAGCAGCGCGACGCGCCGGCGATCGCGCTGACCGACGTGCAATTCGTGTTGCGCAACGGCTTGCTCTCGCACGACGTGCGCCTGGACGCGACGCCGCCGCCGGAATGGGGCGAGCGCTTCACGCTGACGGGCCGCTTCACCCAACCCTTGATGGCGCCGGCAGGCCAATGGCAACGCTGGAGCGGGAGCGCGTACCTCGATTTGCCGCGCGCTGACCTGCAGCCCTTGCGGCGCCACACCGAACTGCCGTTCGAGATCAGCGAAGGCACGGGCGCGGTGCGCGCCTGGTTCGAGCTTCGCGACGGTTCGCTGCAAGCCGCCACGCTCGACGTCGGGTTGCGCCAGGTGGCGCTGCGCCTGGGCGCCGCCGTCGAGGAATTGCGCATCGAACAGCTGCAGGGCCGCATCGACGCGCAGCGTGACGCCGACGGCGCCGTGCTGTCCCTCGAGCGCCTGAGCTTCGTCACCAGCGACGGCATGCGTTGGCCGAGTGGCGACGTGAAGCTGAAATGGCGCCAGCGCGAAGGCGCGCCCGCCACCGGGGGCGAGTTCAGCGCCCAGCGTGTCGACCTGGCGCTGATGGCGCAAGTCGCGACGCGAGTGCCGATGGGCGCGGCCTTGCATCAACTGCTCGGCGAACTCAAGCCGAAGGGCGTGCTCAGCGATTTCTCGGCGCGCTGGGACGGGCCGCTCGATGCTCCACGCCGCTACCAGGTGAAGGGCCAGTTGAGTGGCCTCGCGCTCGCCTCGCGCCCGGCGCAAGAGGCGCACCGCGTCGGCCGGCCTGGCCTGCGCAACGCGACGCTGCAGCTCAGCGCCACCGAGAAAGGCGGCACGGCGCGGCTCGAGGTGCGCGATGGCGCGCTCGACGTTCCCGGCCTGTTCGAGGAGCCGCGTGTCAATCTGGAGCGGCTGAACGCCGACGTGGAATGGCGCATTGCCGCAGGCAAGGCCACGGTCACGGTGAAGAATGCGACGCTCGCCAACCCCGACGCGAGCGGCGAATTCGAAGCCACGTGGAACAGCGGCGCCGGCGCGGAACTGTCCGGGCGCGGCGGGCGCTTTCCGGGTGAAATTGAGCTGACCGGCCGCCTCAGCCAGGGCCGTGCGGTGCGCGCTGCGCGCTATTTGCCACTCGGCATTCCCGAAGTGACGCGGCGCTATGTGGAGCACGCCGTCAAAGGCGGCCAGGTGCGCCGCCTGGACATCCGGATCAAGGGCGACCTGTGGGACTTCCCGTATTTCGACGCGGCGACGACGGGTGAATTTCGCATCGCCGCGCTCGCCGACGATGTGGCCTTTGCCTTTGTCCCGAGCCGCCCGGCTACCGCCACCGAGCCCGCTTACCTCTCGCCGTGGCCGGGCCTGACGCACGTCAGCGGCGAGCTCATCATCGACCGCGCGTCGCTCGAAATCAAGGGCGCCCAGGCGCAGCTCGGCGCAGTGTCGTGGACCGGTGTGCGCGGCGGGATTCGCAACGTCATCGAACAGCGCGTGCTCACGCTCAACGGCACCGCGCACGGCGCGGGCGCGGAGATGCTGCGCATCGTCAATGGAAGCCCGGTGGGCGATTGGATTCACCGGTCGCTGGCGCGCGCCAGCGCCAGCGGCAACGTCGAGCTCGACCTCGGACTGAACATCCCGCTGCGCGACTTCAGCAAAGCCGAAGTCAAAGGCCATGTGCTGCTCGCTGGCAACGACGTTCGCATCACCCCCGACAGCCCGCTGCTCGCGGCAGCCAAAGGTCGTGTCGATTTCAGCCACAAAGGCTTTGCCGTGGTCAGCGCGACGGCGCAGGCCTACGGTGGCGAAGTCGCCTTCGAGGGCGGGCTCAAGGCCGACGGGCTGCGCTTCGACGGCCAGGGCACGGCGAGTGTCGAGGCGCTGCGCCGCGCCAGCGAGCTCGGCCTGCTCGCGCGAATCGCCCCGCACCTGAGCGGCAAGGTGGTCTATCGCATGGGCCTGGCGTTCACGGAAGGTCACCCCGAAATCAGCATCACGAGCGATCTGCTCGGTCTGGCGAGCGACTTGCCGCCCCCCCTGCGCAAGAGCGCCGAGACGGCGCTGCCGATGCGGTATTCGACGAGCCTGGTGCGCGACTCCTGGTTGCCCGGGCGCACCCTGTCCGACACGCTGATCCTCGACATCGGCGCCTTGCTCCAGGTGCGTTACGAGCGCGACATTTCGGGTCAGACGCCGCGAGTGAAAAGCGGTGGCATCGGCGTGGCCGAGGCGGCGCCGCCGTCCAGCCAAGGCGTCGCAGTGAACGCCAAGCTCGCCGCCGTGAACCTCGACGCCTGGGAAGTGGTGTACCGCAAGGTGTTCGACGACACCGGCGAGAGCGACGCCGCCGCCGGCGACGATCCGGGCTACGGCCCGGACCGCCTCGCCGTGCGCGCGCAGGAGTTGATCACCGGCGGGCGGCGCATCACTGGTGTCGTCGCCGGCATCTCGCGCGACCCGGGCCAGTGGCGCGCGACGCTCGAAGCCGACCAGCTCAGCGGCTACGTCGAATACCGGCCGCCGCGCCGCGGCGCCGTACCCGGCGCGGGCGCCGGCGCCGGGCGGATTTACGCGCGCTTGTCGCGCCTGTCGCTGCCGAAGAACGACGCCGAACAACTCGAGAGTCTGCTCGACGAGCCGCCCAGCACCGTGCCGGCGCTGGACATCGTCGTCGACGACTTCGAGCTGCGCGGCAAGCGCCTGGGCCGCGTCGAGATCGTCGCGACGAACCAGCCCGGCAGTCCGGGACAGACGGTGCGCGAGTGGCGCTTGTCCAAGTTCAGCATGACGACGCCCGAGGCGCAGCTGAGCGCGACGGGCAACTGGTCGGCGGGGGGCGCAGCGGCGCGCCGTGCCGAAATGGACTTCCGCTTCGACCTGCGCGACAGCGGCGCCTACCTCGAACGGCTTGGCTTGGGCAAGGCGGTGCGCGGCGGCAAAGGTGCACTCACCGGGCAGGTGGCGTGGCTCGGCTCGCCACTGTCGCTCGACTTCGCCAGCATGAGCGGCCAATTCAACGTGGCGGTCGAGGCCGGTCAGTTTCTCAAGGCCGATCCCGGCGCGGCGCGGCTGCTCGGGGTGCTGTCGCTGCAGGCGTTGCCGCGCCGCTTGTTGTTTGACTTTCGCGATGTCTTCGAAGAAGGCTTTGCCTTCGACAGCTTCGGCGGCGACGTGCGCATCGACAAAGGCGTTGCGCACACGAACAATTTGCGCATGCGCGGCGTGCAGGCCGTGGTGCTGATGGAAGGCAGCGCCGACATCGGGCGCGAGACGCAAGACCTGCGCGTCGTCGTCGTCCCCGAAATCAATGCCGGCACGGCGTCGCTCGCGTACGCCGTCATCAACCCGGCCATCGGCCTGGGCACGTTTCTCGCGCAGTTGTTCTTGCGCCGGCCCTTGAGCGAAGCCGGAACGCGCGAGTTCCGCGTCACCGGGCCGTGGGCCGATCCGCAGGTGGACCGCATCGAACGCAAGGCCGAAGCCCCATCCGCGCAGCCACCCCTTCGCTAGGGCCACGATGAAAATCGCCGCAATCCAAATGGTGTCCACCCCCGACGTGGCGCGCAACCTCGACGCCGCGCAGCGCCTGATCGGGCACGCTGCGGCGCAGGGCGCGCAGCTGATCGCGCTGCCGGAATACTTTTGCCTGATGGGGCGCAGCGACACCGACAAGCTCGACGTGGCCGAGCCGCCGCTCGCCGACGACGGCACCGGCGGTGGCCCGATCCAGCAGGCACTTGCGCAAGCGGCGCGGGCGCATGCCATTTGGCTGATCGGCGGAACGTTGCCGCTGCGCTGCGACGACCCGCAGCGCGTGCGCAACAGCAACCTGGTGTTCGCGCCCAATGGCAGCCTTGCGGCGCGCTACGACAAGATGCACTTGTTCCGGTTTGAGGCCGGCCGCGAGCGCTACGACGAAGGCCGCGTCCTGGAGCCAGGCAGCGCGCCCGCGGCCGTGCAATGCGGCGCGCTGCGCGTGGGCCTGAGCGTGTGCTACGACCTGCGGTTTCCCGAGCTGTACCGCGCCCTCATGGACCCGCCGTGCGACCTGATCGCTGTGCCCTCAGCCTTCACCTACACGACGGGCAGCGCGCACTGGGAGTTGCTGCTGCGCGCGCGCGCCGTCGAGAACCAGGCGTACGTGATCGCGCCGGCCCAGGGCGGCACGCACGAGAACGGCCGCCGCACCTGGGGCCACAGCATGATCGTCGACCCGTGGGGCCAGGTGCTCGGTGTCCTGCCTGAAGGCGAAGGCATCGTCAGCGCCGACCTTGATCCGACGCGCCTGGCCTCGGTGCGCAGCCAACTGCCCGCGCTCGAACATCGCCGCCTCGGCCGTTGACCGCGTCGGCACGCCGCTATCATGCGGCGCCCGTCAATGGTGGCGGGCCGACGACCCGACGAACCCCGAGGATCCTCATGAATCGAACCGAATCGCTCGCTCCTCTGGCCGCACCTGCGTGCATGCTTGCTCTCTCGCTGCTCTGCAGCTTCGCGTGGGCCGGTCGGCCGCTCAGCGTGGACGACGCCAACGTTGACGACAAGGGCACCGGCCACGTTGAAGCGTGGTTTGCGCGCGAGGCGGGCGGCACGAATGTGTTCAACGTCGTTCCGGCGTACTCGCCGTGGGAAGTGGTCGAGTTCTCGGTCCCGCTGGCGCGCAACCGCACTGACGCGGTCACGGCCATCGGCGCCCTGGTTCGCGTGCGCATCACCGAGCCGCAAAAGTCGGGCTGCAACTTCCTCGTCGCGCTGGGCCAGCAGCATCAAAATCCGGGTGGCAACCAGCCCTACGCCTACTCGGCGACGACGTGCAAGAAAAACGAATTCGCGCTCAACGCCAACCTCGGCGCCGCCAAACCCTCCGGTGCGTCTAGCTTCGGCACCTGGGGCATCGCCCTTGAGCGCGACCACGGCGACCTGGTCGGCCACGTCGAGGCGTTCGGCCAGGAGCACGCGAAGCCGACGTTTCAGGTGGGGGCACGCAAAGAGCTGGGCAAGGGACTTCAGGTCGACGGGTCGGTGGGACGCACCGACGGGGACACGATATTCAGCTTGGGGGTGAAGGTGTCGTTTTAACCGCGTGACCCGGGCGATTTGAGCCGAGGTGAAGCACGGCCAAACCTGACATCGTCAAACAGTTCTCCGCCAAGATGCTGGGGCTGACCGAAGATCACGCGCGGGAATGGATCGCGCCATAAAAGGCCTATAACATTCATCTGTGTGATACTTAATGGCATGTCGAAGTCGTCGGCGCACAATGACTGGCTGCCGCCACAGGCTCTGAACGCCTTGCGCGAACTGGGCGGCCACCTCGCGCTGGCGCGGGTTCGGCGCGACGAAACGCTGCGCTTGGGCCAAGCGCATCGGGGTTTCGGTGCGGACCGTGCAGCGCCTGGCAGCCGGGGGGAGTTTCCTTGGCGTACGCCCCCGCCTGGTTGGCCTCAGGCATCGCGCTGAGCGAAGACCTGCCGCTGCAAGCCGGCGAGTTCTTGCCTTCCGAGAATGATGCGGCCGTGGGCGCGGACCTCGCGGGCGAGCATCGCTTCGGCGCACTGGGCGTTTCCACTTCGGCGAGCGAATATCTGCCGCGCCGCTATGGCCCATTGCCGGTGCTGGCCGACGTGCAGGCAGTGCACGAACTGGTTCGGCAAGTCGAGGCCGGCGAGCCGGTGCGCGAACACCTGCGCCGCCTGGTCGCGCCGGGCGCGACACTCGGTGGCGCTCGGCCCAAGGCCTTGCTCGAGATCGACGGCGCGCAATGGATCGTGAAATTCAGTGAAGCCGGCGACCCGCTGGACAGCCCGTTGATCGAACACGCCTGCATGACGCTGGCCGCGCGATGCGGCATCGAGGTCTGCGAGGGCGGCTGGACGCCGGCCACGCCTTGGGCGTGCGCCGGTCGACCGCGCCGGCGCGCTGCGACAGCACGCGCTGTCGGCGCACGTCGCGCTGCGCGCCGCCGGCCAGGCCTACGGCTACCCCGAACTCGCGCTGTTGCTGCGCCGGCGCGCCCCGGCCGACTTGTTCGACGACACTCGACAACACGCGGTCCGAGCACCGTTCCTTTGCGCTCACCGCCGCCCGGGCACTCGAGGTTTGCGCCGACGTGGCCCGCGCCGTCAACGGCTGGCGCGCGCACTTCGAAAAGCTCGGTGTCACCGGCCGCGACCTGGCGCTCCTCAGCGAGCAGATCGACAGAATGTTCCTGCGCGATCAGCGCGAACGATTCAAGTAGCGCAACTCCGAGATTCCTGGCCGATGCCCCTCAAGCCATCTCCGCATTGATCGCCGCAAGCGCTGCCGCGCCCGGGCACAGCTCGGGCGCGCCCAGGCGATTCAAGGGCGTTTCCACGGTTTTCAGGTGCGCGTGCAAGTCCTCGGCGTCGGCGTTCACGTACAGCAAGCCGGTCAGGATTTCGCCACGCGCTTCGTGCGCCGCGATGTGGCTCAGCGCCGCGAGGCGATCGCCCGCGTCGTAGCCGCCGGCGAGCTTGCGCAGGCGCAGCACGCTGCCGTCGTGCTGCGTCACTTCGATGACTTCACCGGGTGCGTACTTCGCGGAAATCGCGTCGCGTGAGGGCATGAAGTCGATGCGGTTCACGGCTTCGTTGTGCTCGCGAACGTAGTCATAACTCTTCGTGCTGCCGGCGTGGTTGTTGAACGCGACGCACGGGCTGATGACGTCGAGCAGCGCCGCGCCGCCGTGGCGCAGCGCCCCCTTGATGAGCGGCACGAGTTGCTCCTTGTCGCCGGAAAAACTGCGCGCCACGTAACTCGCACCCATCTGCAGGGCGAGCGCCACCAGGTCGATCGCGGTGTCGCTGTTGATCGCGCCTTTCTTGCTCTTGCTGCCGGCATCGGCGGTCGCCGAGAACTGGCCTTTGGTCAGGCCGTACACGCCGTTGTTTTCGACGATGTAGGTCATGTTCACGCCGCGGCGCATGGCGTGCGCGAATTGGCCCAGGCCAATCGACGCCGAGTCGCCGTCGCCCGACACGCCCAGGTACAGCAGCTCGCGGTTCGCCAGGTTGGCCCCGGTCAGCACCGAGGGCATGCGGCCGTGCACGGTGTTGAAGCCGTGCGAGTTGCCGAGGAAGTAATCGGGCGTCTTTGACGAGCAGCCGATGCCTGAGAGTTTGGCCGACACGGTGCGGTTCGATCGCGAGTTCCCAGCACGCCTGCACGAGCGCGGCGGAGATCGAATCGTGGCCGCAGCCGGCGCACAGCGTCGAGATCTTGCCTTCGTAGTCGCGCCGGGTGAGGCCCAGCGCGTTGGCCGGCAGCGTGGGGTGGTGCAGTTTCGGTTTGGCGATATACGTCATGCCACTTTCCCCTTGACCAGGGGCTCGACATTGAAGCGCTTCAGGCGCGTCGCAATCTCAGCCGTGATGAAGCGTGCCGTGATCGGCGTGCCGTCGTAATGCAGCACCGGCTCCAGCCTCGCCGGATCCACTTCCTGCTCGGTGACGAGCATGGTGCGCAATTGGGCGTCGCGATTCTGTTCGATGACGAAGACGTGCTCGTGCGCCGCGATGAACTCATCGACCGCGGCGCTGAACGGGAAGGCGCGCACGCGCAAGAGGTCGACGTGCACGCCTTGCGCGCGCAAGGACTCGAACGCCTCGTTCATCGCCGGGCTCGTCGAGCCGTAGTAGATGACGCCAAAGCGCGTCGGCCGGCCCGCGTCGCGCTGCACCGGCTGCGGCACGAGCGTCTTCGCGGTCTCGAATTTTCTCAGCAGGCGCTCGACGTTGTACATGTAGTCGGGCCCGGCTTCGGAGTAGCGCGCGTACGGGTCGCGCGTCGTGCCGCGGGTGAAGTAGGCGCCGCGCTTGGCGTGCGTCGCGGGGTAGGTGCGGTAGGGGATGCCGTCACCGTCAACATCGAGGTATCGCCCGAAGTCGCGCCCGGCCTCTAACTCTTCGCTCGTCATCACCTTGCCGCGGTCGTACTGCCGCGATTCGTCCCACTTCAAGGGCTCGCACAGGCGGTGGTTCATGCCGATGTCCAGATCCGTCATGAGGAACACCGGTGTCTGGAGCCGGTCCGCGAGGTCCAGGCACTGCGCCGCGAACTCGAAACACTCGTGCGGGTCCTCGGGAAAGAGCAGCACGTGTTTCGTGTCGCCGTGCGACGCATAAGCGCAACTCAGCACGTCGGCCTGTTGCGTGCGCGTGGGCATTCCGGTGGAAGGGCCGCCGCGCTGCACGTTGATGATCGTGACCGGAATCTCGGCAAAGTAGGCCAGACCGATGAACTCCGTCATCAGCGACATGCCCGGGCCCGAGGTGGCGGTGAAGGCGCGCGCGCCATTCCAGCCGGCGCCCACCACGATGCCGATCGACGCGATTTCATCTTCGGCCTGCACGATCGCGAACTTGTTCTTGCCGGTCGCCTTGTCGACGCGCAGCTTGCCGCAGTACTTCTGGAACGCCTCGGCGAGCGACGAGGACGGCGTGATCGGGTACCAGGCGCACACCGTCGCGCCGCCCCACACGCAGCCGAGCGCCGCCGCCGCGTTGCCTTCGATGAAGATGCGCTTGCCCACGGCGTTGCGCCGCTCCACCCTCAACCCAAGCGCGTCGTCGAAATATTCGCGGCCGTGGTGCAGACCCATCATGAAGGCATCCAGATTCGGCTGGATCAGCTTCGCCTTGCCTTTGTATTGCTCGCCGAGCAGCGTGGCGATGACTTCGGGCTCGATGCCCAGCAGCGCCGCGAGAACGCCCACATACACGATGTTCTTCAGCAACTGGCGTTCGCGCGGATCGGTATAGCGCGTCGCGCACAGGTCGGTGAGCGGCACGGCGAGCACGTTCACGTCGGGCCGGAAGCGCGACGGCGGAATCGGCTTGGAGCTGTCGTACATCAGGTAGCCGCCGGGCTCGATTTCGGCAACGTCCTGGTCCCAGGTCTGCGGGTTCATCGCGACCATCAGGTCGCAGCCGCCGCGCCGGCCCTGGTAGCCCTGCTCGTTGACGCGCACTTCGTACCAGGTGGGCAGGCCCTGGATGTTGCTCGGGAAGATGTTGCGCGGGCTTACCGGGACGCCCATGCGCAGCAGGCTGCGCGCGAACATTTCGTTGGCCGACGCCGAGCCCGAGCCGTTGACGTTGGCGAACTTGATGACGAAGTCGTTGATCGCGCTGATGCGTTTCACTTGGACCTTCATGTTCAGGCCGCCCTTCTTTGCTGATTCGCTTGCTGGACCGGCGCGCCGCCCTTGGGCGTGCGGCAGCCTTTGCCGGCCTGCGTCAAGTCGATGAGGAATTTCTGCATGTCCCACGCACCCGTCGGGCAGCGCTCGGCGCACAGGCCGCAGTGCAGACACACGTCTTCGTCTTTCACCATGACGCGCCCGGTCCTCAAAACGTCGGACACGTACAAATCCTGATCCTCGTGCCGCGCCGGAGCGCGCAGCCGCGTGCGCAGGTCGGCCTCGACGCCGTTGGCGGTGAAGGTGATGCAGTCGGTGGGGCAGATGTCGACACACGCGTCGCACTCGATGCACTGACCCGTCGAGAACACGGTCTGCACGTCGCAGTTCAGGCAACGCTGCGCTTCTTTCCACGCGGTCGCCGCATCAAACCCGAGTTCGACCTCGACCTTGATGTTGCGCAAGCTTTGGTTCACGTCGCGCCACGGCACCTTGTGGCGCAGGTCGGGCGCCACCGAGTTGTCGTAGCTCCACTCGTGAATTCCCATCTTCTGCGACACCAGCGTCACGCCGGGCGCTGGGCGCTCCTGCACGTTTTCGCCGTGCAGGAACTTGTCGATCGAGATCGCTGCCGCATGGCCTTGCGCGACGGCCCAGATGATGTTCTTCGGGCCGAGCGCCGCATCCCCGCCGAAGAAGACGTGCGGCAGGCTCGCCTGCAGCGTCACTTCGTCGATGACGGGCATGCCGGAGTCGTTGAAGGCGAGGCCGCAATTGCGCTCGATCCACGGGAAGGCATTCTCCTGACCCACCGCGACGAGCACGTCGTCGCATTCGAAGCGCTGCTCGGGCTCGCCGGTGGGGACGAGCTGGCGCTTGCCCGCGGCGTCGCGCACCGCGCGCACCTTCTCGAACGACATGCCGACCAGCTTGCCGTTCTCGTGCAGGAAGGCGCGCGGCACCAGGCAATCGAGGATCGGAATGCCTTCGTGTGCGGCGTCTTCCTTCTCCCACGGCGAGGCTTTCATTTCTTCGAAGGGCGAGCGCACGATGACTTTGACGTCTTCGCCGCCCAGGCGCTTTGCGCTGCGACAACAATCCATTGCCGTGTTGCCACCGCCGAGCACAATGACGCGCTTGCCGATTCGCGTGGTATGGCCAAACGACACCGAGGCGAGCCAGTCGATGCCGATGTGGATGTGCGCAGCCGCCTCGCTGCGCCCCGGAATCGACAAGTCGCGCCCGCGCGGCGCGCCGCAGCCGACGAAGACTGCGTCCCAGTTCTCGCCCAGCAGCGCCTGCATCGAGTCGATTCGTGTGCCCCCGCGAAACTCGACGCCGAGCTTGAGCACGTAGCCGGTTTCTTCGTCGATCACTTCTTCGGGCAGACGAAAGCGCGGAATCTGCGAGCGGATCATGCCGCCGGCCTTGGCATCGGAGTCGAACACGGTGACGTGGTAGCCCAGGGGCGCGAGGTCGCGCGCGACGGTCAGCGCCGCCGGGCCGGCGCCGACGCAGGCGATGCGCTTGCCGTTTTTCACGGCGGCCGGGCGCGGCAGGCGCTGCGTGATGTCGTCTTTCAGATCGGCGGCGACGCGCTTGAGCCGGCAAATCGCCACCGGCTCGGGGTTTTGCGCCTGCGCTTCTTCAACGCGCCCGCGGCGGCACGCCGGCTCGCACGGCCTGTCGCAAGTGCGACCCAGGATGCCGGGGAATACGTTGGACTCCCAGTTCACCATGTAGGCGTCGGAGTAACGCCCTGCGGCGATGAGCCGGATGTATTCGGGAACCGGGGTGTGCGCCGGGCACGCCCATTGACAGTCGACCACTTTGTGAAAGTAGTCGGGATTCTGGATGTCGGTGGCTCGCAAACCTTCCCCCTTGGTGGCCGCCCGGTGGCCCGAGCGTCGTTCGATCATTTTCGGTGGCGAGATGCTAGGCGCGCCCACTGGCAATGTCAGCCGGGTTTGCGTGAGTTTAGTCGGGCATCTCGAAGGAGTGCAGCATTGCACGCAAAGCGCAAAGGGGCTTGCGTGCCCGTGCGCTGCTAGAGTCGGCGACTCGCAACTCCAGGAGACAAGGTGCTGCGATTTTTCGCCATCGTTGCGGGTGCCATCGTCGGGGGTGTGCTGGGCGAGGGGTTTGGCGCGCTTGCCGGTGCGGCGCTGGCGGGGCTGATGTTCAACGCGTGGCAACAGGCCGCGCTGATTGCAAAACTGCGCGTCGATGTTGACGCGTTGGCGGCGCGCCGCGCGATGCCGCTCGAGGCGGCGCCTGTGCCCCAGGCGCAGGCCGCCGCGCGGTCCGCGGGCACGCAGCCAGCGGCGCAAGCCGCCGCGCCGGCGCCGCAGCGCGACGACGCGATGGACGCAGCGCAGACAACGATGGCCGCCGCGCTGGACGCGCCGCGCGACACCAAATGGGCCGACGAGCCGCACGATACCGAAGTGGGCTCGTTGTGGGGCGACATTGCGCCCCCGCCGGCGCGCGCCGCGCCCACCCTTGCGGAACCGGTTGCGCCGCGCGCCGACTGGCTGGCCCCCGTCAAGCGTTGGTTGTTCGGCGGCAACACCATCGTCAAGCTGGGCGTGGCGATTCTGTTCGTCGGCCTGGCCTTCCTCGCCAAGTTCGCTGCGCAGCATGTCGACGTTCCCGTTGAATATCGCCTGGCCGGCGTCGGCGCCGCAGCGCTCGTGCTGCTCGGGCTCGGCTGGCGCCTGCGCGAGAGGCGTGCCGGTTACGCCCAGGTGCTGCAGGGCGGCGCGGTGGCGGTGCTGTACCTCACGCTGTTCGTCGGGTTTCGTTTTTTCGACGTGCTGTCGCTCGGCGCGGCGTTCGGCTGCATGGTCGCGGTGGCTGCGCTCGCTGCCGCGCTCGCCGTGCTCCAGGACGCACGTGCGCTCGCCGTGATCGGTGCGCTCGGCGGCTTCGCGACGCCCTTGCTCGTCTCCTCAGGTGGCGGCAACCATGTCGCGCTGTTCAGCTATTACCTGGTGCTGGACCTCGGCATTGCCGCAGTCGCGTGGTATCGCAACTGGCGGCTGCTCAATTTGATCGGCTTTTTTGCGACCTTCGGCGTTGCCGCGGCGTGGGGCGTGCTGCGTTATCGCGCTGCCGACTACCCAAGCGCCCAGGCCTTTTTGATCGCTTACTTCCTCGTCTTCGCCGCGATCCTGTTGCTGCCGGCGCGCCGCCAGGCCGGCGAGGCCGACGCCACGCCATCCCGCAGCGACACCTGGATCAACGGCAGCCTGCTGTTCGGCCTGCCGACGATCGCCTTTGCCCTGCAACACGGCATCGTGAAAAACTTCGAATACGGCACCGCGGTCTCGGCGCTGCTGCTCGCGCTGTTTTACGTGGGTCTGGCGGCGTGGCTGCGCACGCAGCCGCGCCTGGCGCTGCTGTTCGAGGCGAGCGTGGCGATCGGCACGGTGTTCCTGACGCTCGTGATTCCGTTTGCGCTGGACGCGCACAGCACCTCGGGCGCGTGGGCGCTCGAAGGCGCGGGGCTGGTGTGGCTGGGCTTGCGCCAACAGCGGATCGCGCCGCGGCTGTTCGGTTACGCGTTGCTGCTGCTCGCCGGCGCGGCGATGTTTCATGCGCTCGAGCGCCACGGCATGCCGACGCGGTTTTTCAATGCGCTGCTGTTCAACGGCGTCCTGGCAGGCGGCGCATCGCTGGCCGCTGCCTACTTCGTGAAGCGCCACGGGGAATTCCTCGCGAACGCCGCGGCAGATTCGCGGCAGCGCCTCGAGGCCAGCGCCGAGCCCTGGCTCATAGTCTGGGGGACGCTGTGGCTCATGTGGACTGCAGCGGCGCAAATCGGCAAGTTCGCCGGGCCACACCACGAACTGACGGCGTGGCTTGTTTGCGCGAGCGCCATCGCCGTGCTGTTCACCGAACTCGCGCAGCGCCTGACCTGGCCGCGCATCGCCTGGCCGGTGCTCGGCCACGCGCCGCTGCTCGCCTTCGGCGTTGCCGTGAGCGCAGTCACGCAGGACTCGCCTGCGCAGCACGGCGGTTGGTGGGCCTGGCCGCTCGCGCTGGCGGCGCACCTGCTTGTCTTGTGGCGTGGTGCCCCGCAGTGGTCGGCGCAGCCGGCGGCGCACGCCGGGCCGGCGCACCGGTCCGACTCGCCGGCCAGCGCCTCCCACATCGTCCACGCCCTGGGCCTGCTGGTGCTCGCCGCGCTGGGCGCATTGCAGGGCAGCGCCATCACGCGCGACTGGGGCGATCCGGCGAGTGCCTGGGCATGGCTCGGCTGGTTGCTGATTCCCGCAGCGCTCTTGTTGTGGGTGCCACGCGCCGGCTTCGCTGAGCGCTGGCCGGTGCGCGTGGTTCCGGCGGCGTACCAAACACACGCCGGGGGCGTGCTCGCCGCGGGTCTGCTGGTGTGGACCCTGCTCGCGAACCTCGCCTCCACAGGCGCAGCGTCGCCTTTGCCGCATGTGCCACTGCTCAATCCGCTGGACGTGGGTATCGGAATTGCCTTGCTCGCGGCGTGGATGTGGATGCGCAGCGGATCGGCGACGCCGCTGTTCGGATTGCACCCCAACGCCGCAATGCAGGTGACCGCGGCCGCGGGTTTCGTCTGGCTCAACGCAATGTTGGTTCGCGGCTTCCATCACTACGGCGGCGTGCCGTTTCGCTGGCGCGCGTGGAGCGAGTCGCTCGCCGTCCAGTCCGGCATCAGCCTGCTCTGGAGCGCGACCGCGCTGGTCTTGATGTGGCTCGCGGCACGGCGCGCGATGCGCACGCCGTGGCTGGTGGGTGCGGTGCTGCTCGGCGCCGTCGTGCTGAAGCTGGTTCTTGTCGATCTGACCGGCGCCGGAACCGTGACACGAATCGTCTCGTTCATCGGCGTGGGCGTGTTGATGCTCGTCATCGGTTACGTCGCGCCGCTGCCGGCTGCTGCAGCCGCCAAGGAGGCACCGCATGCGAGTTCCTGAGTGGCATCGCGCGCTGCGGGTGCGCGTGCTGGCGGGGGCCGCAACGTGGCTTGTCGCTGCTGCCGCCGCGCACGCCGAAGACGCTGCGTATCGCTTCAGCGCGCCGATTCAAATTCAGCAAGCTGCACCGTTTGTTCGCCTGGCGCTGCCGGCAAGCGCTTACGCGCGCAGCGAACTGGCCGACTTGCGCGACCTGCGCATCGTCGACGCTGCCGGCGAGCGCGTCCCGTTTGCCGTGCTCGCGCCGCGCGCAGTGCAGCTCGAGCTTCAGGAGCAGACTCGCGACGCTGCGCTTTACGCCTTGCCGGCGCGGCCCGCGGCGGGCAAGGCCTGGCCCTCGCCGCTGGAGGTGACGGTGCAAGGCGACCGCATCAGCGTGCGGCCGGCGCGCGTGGCGGCACCACCCGCGAACGCTGCGCGCTCGCCCGGCTGGCTTGTCGACCTGGGCGATGCGCAAAAGCGCGAACCGGACGAGCCGGTGCCACGGGCGCTGCGTTTGCTCTGGTCCGGGCCGGCCGAATTCAGCGTCGGCGTCGAAGTCGAAGTCAGCGACGACCTGCGCCAGTGGCGCGCCGCAGGTTCGAGCCAGCTGATGAGCCTGGCGTCGCCGCGCGGCGCCTTGCTGCAAGACCGCGTGATCCTGCCGGCGACGCTGTCCAGCAAGCGCACGCGCTTTGTCCGGCTGATCTGGAGCGACGCCGCTGCGGCGCCGCAGCTCAGCACAGTCAAGGCGATCCTCGATCGACCGTCCCGCGTGACTCCCGACCCTGCCACCGAGATCGTGCTCGCGCCGCTGCCCGCACTACCGCAGGACGACGCGGCACTGAAGCGCGCCCTGGTCTTCGACCTCGGCGGCGCTTTGCCGCTGCTCGAACTCGACTTGCGCCTGGGTCAGGGTACACGCATCGCGCCGGTGCGTGTGCAGGGTCGCCGCAGCGCGAATGACGCGTGGAGCGAACTCGGCTCGCACGTGTTCTACCGCATCGAGCGCAGTGGCCAGGTCAGCACGGCATCTGCGCTCGTCCTGCGCACGACGCAGCGCCATCTGCGGATCATCCCCGACGAACGCGCCGCGGCCCTCGACCCCGCGCAAACCCAGCTCGTGATCAAGGCCGCTCTCGCCGATCTCGTGTTCGCGCGCCAGGGGCGCGAGCCGTTTGCACTGCAAGCCGGTGCGGCACAAGCCGGGCCGAGTGCCTTGCCGATGCAAACGCTGATCCCCTTGCTCGACGAAGAGCGCCCACGTTTCGGTCAGGCCGTGCTCGGCGCCTGGAGCGAATCGCAAGACGTGCTGCGCCAGATCGAATCAAAACAACGCCTCGCGGCGATGCGCCCGTGGTTGTTGTGGGCGGTGCTGCTCGCGGGTGTCGCCGGGCTCGGGTTCATGGTGTGGCGCCTCGCGCGCGGCGCGGCGCACTCGGACGGAGTCGCGTGATGCGGCCGTCGCAAAGCGGCCGCGTCGCGGCGCCGAAGCGTTCGTGCCGCGGCACGCACTGAACCCGCGGAAGAACCGATGACCACCTTGAACCTGCTGGATCGCATCGACCCGAGCGCTGCGCCGCTGCTGCGCAACGCCGCCGACGTGCGCGCCGTCGAGGCCACTCCGTACGCCGAGCGCATCGCCGCGCAGAGCACGTTCGAGGCCTTGCAGCGCGGCGCTGCGCACGCCCCCGCCGCGCCCGCGCTTCACTTTCTGACGCGCGCCGACCCGGACGAAACACCGCTCACCGTGTCCGGCGCGCAACTGATCTCGCGCATCACGCAGACGGCGAATCTGTTCGGCGCGCTGGGCGTCGGCGCGGGCGACGTGGTGAGCCTGCTGCTGCCGCTCATCCCGCAGAGTTTCTACGCCTTGTTCGGCGCGCAGGCAGCGGGAATCGCGAACCCGGTGAACCCGCTGCTGTCGGCTGCGCAAATCGCCGAGATCCTGCGTGCCGCGGGCACCAAGGTGCTGGTCGCGCTCGGCCCGGTGCCGGGCAGCGACATCTGGGACAAGGTGCAGCAAATCCGCGGCGAGCTGCCGGGCCTCAAGGCGATCGTCGTAGTGAACGGCGCGGCGGATCCGGCAAATGGAGTGCTCAGCTTCGACGCGCTGATCGACAGCTACCCGGGAAATCGCCTGAGCAGCGGCCGCCAAATCGCTGCGCACGACACCGCGGCCTACTTCCACACCGGAGGTACGACGGGAACGCCCAAGCTGGTTCGGCACACGCATGGCAATCAGGTCTATCAGGCCTGGGTCATCAACACCCTGTTGCCGAATCGCGCCGGTGCCAGCCTGCTGTTCGGCTTGCCGCTGTTTCACGTCGGCGGCGCGCTCACGCAAGGGCTTGCGCCGCTCAGCGGGGGCGGCAACCTGGTGATCGTCGCAGCCGCGGGGTGGCGCGAGCCGAACGCGGTGCGCAACGTGTGGCGCCTCGTCGAACGCTACCGCCCCGTCGTGTTCGGCGGCGTGCCGACGGTGCTCGCTGCGGCGCTCGGCGTCCCCCCGGCGGGCGCCGACGTGTCCAGCATCGAGTGCGTGTCAGGCGGCGGTTCGGCAATTCCTGTGGCGGTGTGCAGAGCCTACGTCGAGTGGCTGGGCAAGCCGGTGCTCGAGGTCTACGGCATGACGGAGACGTCGAGCGTGCACACGCTGAGTTTTGCGCAAGCGCCGCTGCGTCTCGGCTCGGTGGGGTACGCCGTCCCGTACAGCCGGGTGCGCATCGTCAAGGTCGATGCGCAAGGTCGGTGCGTCGGCGACTGCGCGGCGGACGAGATCGGCGTCGTCGCGATGTCCGGCCCCGGCGTCTTCTCGGGCTACCTCAGCGACGTGCACAACCGCAGCGCGTTCGTCGAGACGGGCTGGGTGAACTCGGGCGACCTCGGGCGCCTGGACGCCGACGGCTACCTGTGGATCACCGGCCGTGCCAAGGACCTCATCATTCGCGGCGGCCACAATATCGATCCGCAGGCGATCGAGGAGGTTTTTTACGGTCACCCGAGCGTCGCGCTCGCGGCGGTCGTCGGCCAGCCCGACGCCTACGCCGGCGAACTGCCGGTGGCGTTCGTGCAACTCAAGGCCGGAGCGTCGGTCGAGCCGAATGAGTTGATCGATTTCGTCCGCGAACGCACGCCCGAGCACGCTGCCGTCCCAGTCAAGGTGACGCTCATCGATGCGATGCCGTTGACCGCGGTGGGCAAGGTTTTCAAGCCGGCCCTGCGCCTGGACGCAGCACGCGCCGCAGTGACGCAGCTGCTCGCCGGTCTGGCGCCACCCGGTGCGAAGCTCGGCGTCGAGGTCGGTGCGCACGCGAAACATGGCAGCGTGATCACGGTCGTGATGGAGGGCGTGGCGCAGTCGAACCGCGAGGCCGTGGAGAAATCGCTGCACGAGCGGCTGGACCCGCTCGTCATGGCGCACCGAATCGTCTGGCGCTGAGGCGCTGGCCAGGCCGGTCCTGAAGGCCAATGCGTCTGAGCGGTGGCAGAGCCCCGAGCAACGGCGTTGCTTCCTTTCACCGCGGAAGAATCAGTTTGCGCTGCGTCGGAAACAGGCTCCAGCCGTAGCGTTGCTGCACAAAGCCCCACAGGCCCTGCTTGAACACCAGGGTCACGACGATCGCGAGCAGCCCCAGCCCCAGCAGGTACCAGGTGCCGTAGTCGCTGAAGAACTTGTTCAGGGCCCAGAAAATCAGCGCGCCGACGATCGGCCCTTCAATGCGGCCGATGCCGCCGATCACGACCATGAAGATCGCGAACGCGGTCCAGTTGACGCTGAATGCCGCATCCGGGCTGATGCGCAGGTTTCCCAGGAAATACAGCGCGCCGGCCAGGCCGCCACCGAAAGCCGCGACGACGTAGACCGCGAGTTTCATCGAGCCTACCGCGATGCCCTGCGACTCGGCGGCGACTTGATTGTCGCGAATCGCCAGCAGCGCCAGGCCGCGCTTGCTGCGCAAGAACACGTACACGAGCGCGATCGACGCCACGACGCACAGCAACGCCATCCAGTAGGTGGCGTTCTCGCGCGTCGCCCGCTCGATGCCGCGCAACGCCGTCAGGCTCGTTCCGGAACCGCCGCCCACCGCCGGCACGTTGGCGAAGCTGAGGCGAAACACCTCGGCGATGACCCACGTGCCGATCGCGAAATAACCGCCTTGCAAGCGAAACGCCACGTAGGACACCGGAACCGCGATCAGTGCCGCGGCAAGAGCACCGAGCGGTACCGCGACGAACGGGTTCACGCCGGCAAAGTTGCCGAGCATCAGCATCACGTAACCGCCGAAGCCGAAGAAGGCCTGCTGGCCGATCGACACCATGCCACCATAACCGGCGAGCAGGTTCCACATCATCGCGAAGATCAAATAGCACGCGATCTCGACAAACTCGCGCATCCAGGCCGAGCGGCTGGCCTGCGGCGCCCACAGCGGCAGACTCGCCGCGAGCAGCACGAGCGCGATGCCCACCCCGAGCGCGATCCGGCTGCCGCGGGTGCTGCGTTGAACCTGAACGGCCATGCTCAGCTCCGCGTCTTCGGAAACAGGCCCTGCGGGCGCACCACGAGCACGACCAGGAACACGATGTGGCCGAACCAGATGCCCCAGCCCGGATCGATGCGAAAGCCGATTTGCTGCGTGATGCCCAGCAACAGCGCGCCGGCCAACGTTCCCCAGAACGAGCCCATGCCGCCGATGATCACGGCTTCGAACGCGAACAGCAGCAGCAGCGGGCCGTCGGCCGGCGACACCGTCGTGCGCATGCCTTGCAGCACGCCGGCCACGGCGATCGGCACGAAGGCGATGGCCGTGGCCAGGGCGTAGACCTGGTTCGAATTCAGGCCCATCAGCTCGGCGATTTCCTTGTCGTCGGAGACGGCGCGGAACGACCGGCCCAATGCCGTGGAATTGAACAGCCATTGCAGGCCGGCCGTGGCCGCCAGCGCAATGCCCAAGATCAGCAGCGGCAACACGCCGATCGCCATGCCTCCCGGCAAGGCCAGGCTTTGGATGCTCAGGCCTTCGGTCTCGATGGAGCGCGGGTCGGCCGAGAACAGCTCGAGCAACAGGTTCTGGATCACGATCGACAGACCGAAGGTCACGACGAGCGACGGCAAGGGATCCTTGCCCAAGGTGCCGTTGAGCACGTAGCGTTGCAGTGCATAGCCGAAGGCGAATGCCAGCGGCAATACGGCGAGCGCCACAGCGGTAGCGGCAGCGCCGGTGAGCGCAACGCCGACAATCGCGGCGAACGCACCGAGGATGATGAAGTCGCCCTGCGCCGTGTTCGTCAACCGCATCACGCCGAACATCAGCGACTGGCCCAGCGCAAACAGACAGTACAGGCCGCCGAGCAGAACGCCTTGAACGAGGGTTTCGAGCATGCCGTTTCTCGCGTCGTGCGCGTCAAACGCCGAAGTAGGCCTGCGAAATTTGCGCGCGCGTCAGCTCGTCCGACTTGCCTTGCAGCGAGACGCGGCCTTCCTGGAAGCAGTAGATCCGCTGCGACACGCGCATCGCCACCGCGATGTCCTGTTCGACGATGGCCACGCTCATGCCCTCGGCGCAAATCGCCGGCAGCGCGTCGTAGATTTCCTTGATGACGATCGGCGCCAAGCCCAGGCTCAGCTCGTCGCACAGCAGGAGTTGGGGGTTGCTCATCAGCGCACGGCCGATCGCCACCATCTGCTGCTGGCCGCCCGACAGTGTCGTGGCCGGTGCGTCGCGCTTTTGTTCGAGCACGGGGAACTGCTTGTACACGCGCGCCAAGTTCCACGGGCCGGCGCGCTTGGCGCTGCCACCCATCAGCAGGTTTTCCTGCACCGACAGGCTGGGGAACAGGCGCCGGCCTTCGGGAACGAGCGCAATGCCGCGCTTGACGATGTCCGCGGGCGACGACCCGCCGATGACCTGGCCCTTGAAGTGAATCTGCTCCGCCTTGGCCTTGACCAGACCGACCACTGCCTTCATGAACGTGCTCTTGCCGGCGCCGTTGGCACCGATGATCGCCACCGACTCGCCCTCGTGCAGAACGAAGTCGACTCCGAACAAGGCTTGCGCGTCGCCGTAGAACGCCGTCAGTCCCTGGGTCTGGATCAGCGGCACGGTCACGCGATCAAGCCTCCATGCCCATGTAGACGCGTTTCACTTGCGCATCGTCCATCACGGCGCGCGGCGTACCTTCAGCGAGTTGCTGCCCGAAGTCGATGACGAACAGGCGATCGGCGATCGCCAGCAGCGCGTGCACCACGTGTTCGATCCAGATCATCGTCACGCCCTGCGCCTTGATGCGTTTCAGTTCGTCCACCAGCACCGCGGCTTCGTGCTCGGTCAGGCCACCGGCGATTTCATCGAGCAGCAGCAGCTTCGGCCGTGTCGCCAGGGCACGCGCCAATTCCAGGCGTTTGCGGTTCAGCAGCGTCAAGCCGCCGGCGTGCCGATTCGCGTGGCTGAGCAGCCCGGTGGCTTGCAACACCTCATGCGCCGTGTCCCACGCCTCACGCTCACGCTGCCCGCCGCCGAAACACGCCGCGGTGACGAGGTTCTCGAACACCGTCATGTGGCTGAACGGCTGCGGCACCTGGTAGCTGCGCCCGATGCCCGCGCGGCAGCGCTGGTGCGGCTTCAGCGCCGTGATGTCGCGCCCCAGGTAGTGCACGCTGCCGGCATCGCACCGCGCGTCGCCGGAGATCAGGTTGAACAGCGTCGTCTTGCCCGCGCCATTGGGGCCGAGGATGCCCAGCGTCTCGCCGGAATGGACGGCGAGCGAAATGGCATCGATGACCCTCAGCGCGCCAAAGGACTTGACGACGCCGCGCAGTTCCAGCAAAGGCAAGGGATCATTCGATCAACTTGATCGCTCCGCCTTTCGGGATGTTCGCCGCCGCCTCGTTGTTGACGATGCTCAGCTCGACCTTGTACTTCGTTCCCTTGTTCCACTGGCCGAGCACGAGCGGCGTCTTGCTGACGTTCTTGAACGGGCCCTGGCCGCCCCATTTGACGGAACCGACGACCGTGTTCAGCGACGTCGCGGCCACCGCGTCGCGCACGTCCTTGGCGGCCACGCTCTTGCTGCGCTTGAGCGCATCGGCAGCGACTTCGAACAAGGCGTGGGCAAAGCCGATCGGCTGGGTCCACTGCTTCTTGGCACCGGCCTCGTAGGCATCGGCCAGGGCTTTCGCGCTCTGTTTGGTGAGCGACGACGTGAACGGGTGCGATGGGCTCCACCACACTTCCGTCGTCAGGCCGTAGCCCAGATCGCCCAGCGCCTCGATCGCGCCCGGGAACAGCAGCGCCTTGCCAAGCGTGATGACCTTGGGCTTGAAACCCTGCTGCTTGGCTTGTGTCAGGAATGTTTTCGCGTCGGGCGGAATCACGACGCCGGTGACGATGTCTACGCCCTCCTTCTTGAACGCGGCGATCTGCGCCGAGAAGTCCTGCGTGCCGTTCTGGAAGCGCCCCGGATCGGTGAGCGTGAAACCCATCGCCGACAGCGGCTTCGGGAAGCCGAGTTCCTTGTCGCCCCAGGCGTTGCCGTCGCCGTCATTCGGGAACAGGCCGCCGACCTTTTTGTTGGTCTGCACGCTCTTCCACGCGTTCGTGAAATTGCCGATCACGTCTTCCAGGCCCCAGAAGAAGTGGTAGGTCCAGTTGAAGCCTTTCGCCGGATCGCCCTTGCGGCCGAAGAACCACGGCTGCCAAGGCACGACGGAGCTGATGCACGGAATTTCATTGAGCTCGCACGCGTCGCTCACCGGGTTCGCGGTTTCGGGTGTTCCCGCGGTGAGCACGAGCGCGACTTTGTCTTTCAGGATCAAGTCGTTCGCCACTTCGCCGGCGCGGTTCGGATTCGACTGGCTGTCTTTCAGCAGGATCTGCACGTCGTACTTCTTGCCGCCGATCGTGAGGCCGGCCTTGAACGCGGCTTTCATTTGATCGATGACCCACTTGTCGGCTTCGCCGAACGGCGCCAGCGGGCCGGTTTGCGGCGACACGTAGCCGATCTTCAAGGTGTCGGCGGCCCACAGCAGCGGTGTCGCCGAAGCGGTGGCGAGTGCGGCCGTGCTTTGCACGAAATCGCGACGGGAAATGCTCATGGTGTGTCTCCTTCTTTGAGGGTGGAAAGGTCTTGCGAAATGTCAGTCGGTGTCAGTCGGGGCGCTTGCCGTCGAATGCGTGTTGCAGCAACTCACGGATCGCTGCGGGTTCGAGCGGCCTGGGATTCGGATACTGATTCTGCACCGCCAGGTTTGCGGCACGATCCAGATCGGCGCTGCGCATGCCGATGTCGCGCAAGGTCGTGGGCGCGCCATGGCGCTGTGCCAGATCGAACACGCCCGATGCCGCGCTTTGCGCGCCCAGGGCGCGCGCGATGCGTTGCATGGCCGGCGCGGCGTGCGCCGCGTTGTACGCCAGCGCATGCGGCAGGATCACGCTGTGCACCTCGGCGTGCGGCAGGTTGAAGCTTCCGCCCAGCGTGTGGCACAACTTGTGGTGCAGGCCCATCGCCACCGCGCCGAGCACGGTGCCGCACAGCCATGCGCCGTAGAGCGCATGGCCGCGCGCTTCCAGATTCTTCGCGTCGGCACTGAGCACGGGCAGCGCCGCGGCGATGGCGCGAATTCCCTCCTCGGCCATCATGGCGACGATGGGGTTGCCGTCGTGCGCGTACAGGCCTTCGGCGGCGTGGGCGATCGCGTTCAGGCCGCTCGTGAGCGTCAGCCCGATCGGCAGCGTCAGCGTCAGTTCGGGGTCGTAAATCACCGTTCTGGGCAGCACGCGCGGATCGCGCCCGGTCTTCTTGACGCCCCCCTCGGTGAGGCCGTAGATCGAAGTGACTTCGCTGCCGGCGTAGGTGGTGGGGATCGCGACGATGGGCAGGCCTGAGTCGAGCGCAATCGCCTTGCCGAGGCCGGTGGTCGAGCCGCCGCCGACCGCGACCGCGCAGTCGGCGTTCAGCCTGCGCGCCTCGTCGCGCGCCTCGCGCGCCGCTTCGATCGGCACGTGCATCACGGCCTTGGCGAAAACGCCCGCCGCCCGCTCGCCCAGCATCAACGCGATACGTCGCGCCGAGTCGGCCTGCTCGGGCGTGGACAGCACGAGCGCACGCTTGGCGCCGAGCAAGTCGATTTCTCGCGCCAGATGAACCAGCGAGCCCACGCCGAACACGACGCGCGACGGGCTGGCGGTGTAGATGAACGGGCTCACTCGGCGAGACGCCTCAGCGCGGATACCAAGGCGGAATTTGCGCATCGACGTTGACCCACACGCTTTTCACCTGGGTGTACTCGCGCATCGCATCGAAGCCCATTTCGCGACCATAGCCGCTTTGTCCCACGCCGCCGAACGGCGAACCCGGGTTGACGCGCTTGTAGGAGTTGATCCACACCATGCCGGCGTGCAGATCGCGCGCGACGCGGTGCGCGCGCTGCAGGTTGCTCGTCCACAAGCCACTGCCCAGGCCGTAGTCAGTGCTGTTGGCGATTTGCAGCGCCTGCGCTTCGTCCTTGAAAGTCAGCACCGTGAGGAAGGGCCCGAACACTTCTTCCTGCGCAATGCGGTCTTGGTACGACTTCGCCTTGACGATCGTCGGCTCGACATAGCAGCCCTTGACCAGCTCGGGCGCCGAGGGTGCCTTGCCACCGCACAGCACCTCGCCGCCCTGCTCGCGCGCCACGTTCACGTAGCTCAAGACACGGTCGCGATGCTGCACGCTCGTCAGCGGCCCCATTTCGGTCTTCGGATCGGATGGGTTGCCAACGCGAATCGACTTCGCGAGCGCGCTGAACTTCTCCAGGAATTCATCGGCAATGCGCTCCTGCAGCATCAGCCGCGAGCCGGCAATGCACGCCTGACCCTGGTTGTGGAAGATCGCCCAGGCGCTGCCGTTCACCGCGGCGAGCAGGTTGGCGTCGTCGAACACAATGTTTGCGCCTTTGCCGCCGAGTTCGAGCTGCACTTTCTTCAGGTTGCCGCTGCTCGCCTGCACGATGCGCCGGCCGGTGGCGGTGCTGCCGGTGAACGCGATCTTCGAGATTCCCGGATGCTCGGCGATGGTTTGACCGGCCACACTGCCCAGGCCCGGAACGATGTTCACCACGCCGTCCGGCAAACCCGCTTCGGTCATCAACTCGGCAATGCGCAAGGTTGACAGCGGCGTCATCTCGGCCGGCTTGAGCACGATGCAATTGCCTGCGGCCAGGGCCGGCGCCATCTTCCAGCTCGTGAACATCAGCGGGAAATTCCACGGCACGATCTGGCCGACCACGCCCACGGGCTCGCGCAACAGGTAGTTCAGAAAGCCAGCCTCTACCGGCACCACGTCGCCCTGAAACTTGTCGGCCATGCCGCCGAAGTAGCGAAAGCACGCCGCGGTGCGCGGCACGTCCAGCGCGCGCGAGTCCTTGATCGGGTGCCCGGTGTCCAGCGTTTCCAGGCGCGCCAGGTCGTCGGCGTGGGCCTCGATCAGATCGGCAAGTTTCAGTAGGATGCGCCCGCGGTCCGCGGCCGCCATGCGGGCCCAGACCGGGAAGGCCTGCTGCGCCGCGGCGACGGCCTTGTCCACATCGGCGCGGCCGGCCATCGCGACGTTGGCGATCACCGAGTTGTCGTGCGGGTTCAGCGTCGCCAGCGTTTCGCCGTTGTCGGCATCGACGAAGCGACCGCCGATGTAGAGCTGATGCCGGATCGGCGTCTTCAGGCCGGCGGCCTGTTGAATATCGGCAAGATTCATGTCGCGCCTTCGAGATGGATCCCGGCTTTCGCCGGGATGACGGCGTCTCTCCCCGCGGGGGGACGGAGCAAAGCCTTCAGAAACTCACCGGCACTTCCGGGCTTTCGCCCTTCTGGATTTCAAACACGAGCGTGGGCGAACCGTTCTCCCACACCAGCAGCATCGACCGTTTGGGGCTGTAGCCCTGGTGCCGGCAGTACGCAGGCATGGCCGCCATGTCGCCCGCCTTCATGATGACGCGCGCCAGCGGCTTGCCGCTCTCCTTGTGCGCGCAGTCCCAGTGGATCTCGTCGGTCATCTGGAAGAACCATTCGACCCGGTCGTTGCCGTGGATGATGGGCAGGATGTGCTCTTCCGTCGTCGGGCACATGAAGCTGTACTTCACGACCGAGGTGAAGCTCGGGTTCCACGTCACCTGGGATCGGCTCAGGAACGCGAACAGGTTGAAGGCGTGCACCTCGTTCTCGAAGCCGGGCTCGGGGTGCAGCTCGGGCATGTCTTGCGGCACATCGGCAAAGGCGCGGTTCACCGGGGCGCCGCGCGCGTCGGTGCGCAGTTCCAGGTCGCCCTTCAGGCCGACGCAGCGTGTGGCGAGCTCCCGGGCCCGCGTGATCTTCTTCGTGTTGTTGCCATTCTTGCGGCCATACGCTGTGCCGGTTTCCTGGGGTGCGGCGAACGGATCGAACGTCTCATTCGTCCAGTCGTCGAGCATCGCGGCGAAGGTCGCGCCGATCTGTTCACTCGGGAAGTTCTCCAGCCGGTCGACCTTGGCCGCCTTCATCGTCGCGTTGTACGAGCCCGCGTACATGTCGACTGTCTTGTAGCGGTTCACCGTGCCGAACACATGGTCGAAATTGACCCAGCCGTAGAAGAAGCCCCAAGCGACGTCGCGCATCAGCGCGCGCAGAAAGTTGCCGGCGTCCATGGTGTGCGAGAGCGGCCGGCCGTCGCGCGTGGTCCACGAGATGTGGGCGAAGTATTCGTCGCGCCGGAACGTGAAGCTGCCGAGCGTGAAGGTCTTGTAGCCGAGTGTGGCGTCGGGCTGCGAAGCGATGACTTTGGCCAGGTCTGCGGATGCGTTCATTGCGGTTCTCCTTGGCGCGGGTTCAGGCCACTTGGCAGATGTCTGCCCAGCGCTCGATGCTCAAGTCGCCCTTGCAGGTTTGCAGGATCACGACGGCCGGCTTGGCCGCGCGAAACTGGTAGGCGCTGTTCTTCGGCAGCAGCGCCTGGTGGCCGCGCTTGATCTTCAGCCAGCCCATCTTCTGGCCCTTCGGTTCGCCTTTGACTAGCACGGCGCCGTTGTGCTCGGCGTTGGGTACCACCTGCCCAGCGCTCAGCTTGACCAGATGAATCTCCACCTCGCCGTCCATGCACAGCGCAAATTCGTCGTGCGCACACGTGTACCAGGGCGACGCTCCTTGCGCGCGCAGCGTCTCCAGCACGTAAATCTGGTTCTGCCCGAACACCACTTTCTCGTAGGGCTTGGACTTGGACGCAATCTCGAAACAGTTGGAGAACGCGTAGTGGCGCACGTTGTCGTCGATGATCTGCACGCCGCCCTTTTCGAACTTGTCGAGGGCGCCGAACTTGGTTTGGTAGCTGACGTTCATGCCGCTGCTCCTGGGACTCTTGGTGCGGGCAAGTCTAGGAGCCGCGCCGCGACGGGGGTAGGGACCGCCTTGCGACTGGATTGTTCTGCATTGGCGAACAATCCTAGGGGTTCTCCCGAGGATGCGCGGCAACGGGGCAACCCCGCCGGCTCGCGAAGGCGCTGGCCTCGCTGGCCTATTCAATCAATTGCTGAGCGATCAATCCGCGCTCGATCAAGGCGCTGTCCCACGGCGGTGTGCCCGAAAAACTGCCGGTCAGCCCTTCGAGAAACAACTTGAGCTTCAGCGCGCTGCGAACCGTGGGGGGATAAAACACTGACAACCAGAACGAACTGAGCGCGTAGTCGGGCAACACGAGGCGCAGACTGCCTCTGAGCAGTGCGTCGCTGGCCACCAGCGTGGGCACGCAAACGATGCCGGCGTGCTCGAGCGCGTACTCGTTCAGCAGGTGCACGCTGTTGGTCAGAAGGGCTGGCTTCAGGTCCAGCGCGAGCGGCGCGCCGGGCCCGTGGAACGTCAGTCGCTCGCGCGTCGGGTATCCCGAGTACCAGCCGATGCGGTGGTTGTTCAGGTCGCGCGGCTGCTGCGGCGTGCCATGGCTTTGCAAGTAGCGTTCGGTCGCGCACAACACACGCCGCACCGGAAACAGCTTGCGCGAAATCAATTCCTCCGAGCGCGGCGGAAAGATTTGCAAGGCGCAATCGAAGCCCTCCTTGACCGGATCGATCGGCGCGTCGCTGACAAAAATGTCGAGCACGATCTGCGGGTAGCGCGCCTGAAACTCCTGCAGCACCCGCGCCAGATGGCCGAGCACGAAGCCGGGCAGCGCGTGCACGCGCAGGCGCCCGGTGGGCGAGGTCGTGACCTCGCGCATCTGGTCCACGACCTCGTTGGTTCGGCCTACGAGTTCGGCGCAGTCGCGCAAGAACGCCTGTCCGAGATCGGACAACTTGACGCTGCGTGTATTGCGGTGAAAGAGCGGCGCGCCGACGAACTCCTCCAGCTGCTGCACGCGCGCCGTGATCACTGAGCGCGACACGCGCATCTGCCGCGCCGCCTGCGCAAAGCTCTGCGTTTCGGCGACGCGCACGAAGGCGTCGATGGCGAGGAAGCGGTCCATGCCGGCGGCGCGCTCAGTCCGTGGCCAGGCCCGCCCACTGCTCGGCGCGCAGGCGCGCGAGCGTCCGTGAGTCCACGCTGCGCGCAGCAGCTTCCGCCTTGCCGGCGTTCTTTCGAACGGCCATCTCAGCCCAGTTCGGCGCGGCCGGCGTTGATGACGGCCGTATGGGCGTACTGCTGCTCCTGAGTGGAACGCTCGTCGAACAGCAGTGCAGTCTGCTGATCAGCGCCCTTGCCCATACGGGTTCGTGCATTGCTCTGCGGCTTGCGCATTGAGGTCAGCCTACGGCCCGAAATCGACCTGCAAACCCAGCGTCGGCCCCGAAAAGCGCAAGCGATACGCCGAGTTGCTGGAAAAGTCCTGGCCCTTCACTTCCCACCCTGCGTAGCCCAGACGCAGCGTCACGTTGTCGCTCAGCGCCTGAGAAATAGACGCCTCGTAGCGGCTTGCGCGGTCGACGTCCGACTCGCCGCCGAAGAATTCGGTGACGCGCGCCTCGATGGCCGTTCCGGAAGGGTTTCGCCAGACCAGGCCAAAGCCGCCCTGCGCACCGCGGTTGTAGAAGCCCTGCGACGCCTGCTGGCTGGGCGACGAGGTATTCAAGCGCACGCCGGCGTACGCGACTCCCGCCAGCGCCTGCAAGCCGACGGCGCCGCCGCCGAAGAACTTGCGCCAGCGCCACGACACGTCGGCGTAGCTGAAACGGAAGTCATGGCGCAGCTGCACAGGGGGCGCGAACGTCGTTCCGTCGAGCACGACGGGATTCTGACCCGCCGCCAACGACTGGTTGTCGTTGCCTCGTGCGTTGAACCCTTCGACCTCGATGCTGTGGCCGTCTTGCGGCCGCGAAGGCGCGTCGACACTCTTGCCGAAGTTGAAGCTCGCACGCAGTGAGGGCAGCACGGTCTGGCGGTCCTGCGCTTCGATTCGCGTCGTCGAGTAGGCGCCGCAACCCCCCAAAAGCAGCAGCACGAGCGCGCCGCATGCCAGTTGCCCTGACTTCATGATCTTGCTCCCAGGTGAATTGCCGCGTATTTTGGCGGGTCCTGGAGAAACGTCGTCCAGCAGCCGTCGCAGCAAAAATAGTACGCCACGCCATCGTAATTCTCGACGTGCGTCGCTTGGCTCATGGTCACCGCCATGCCGCACACCGGGTTGACGAATTGTTCCGCTGTCGGCGCGGGTGGCGCAGTCCATGCCGGTGCGTCGCGCACGCGCTGCTTGGGTGCGGCGGCGCGCCCGGCGCGCCCGGCGGACTCGGTGATTGCGGCCGCCGGCTGAGCGCGCCCGCGCAACAAGCCAAGCACGCCTACGATCGCGACGAGCGCAATTTCACCGGGCGTCTTGGCGCCTGCGTCGGGCCCGGCGGGCGCCTCCAGCTTGGCGAGTTGCGCGTCGCTCACGCCGCGCATGCGCATCACGCCGCGCAGCTTGTCCGCCTTGCGCCGGCTCGCGATCATCAGCACGCGTCGCGCTGGGCTCTGCAGTGCCGCTTCGAGCGCCGCCTCGTCGCCCTGGCCTTGCGTCGCAATCAGCACGATCGGCGCGGCGTCGGGCGTCGGCACGAGCCGGATGCGCAGGCGCTGCGCGAGAAAGCGCGCCTCGTCGGCGGCGGGAGTGTCGCCGAGGATGCACAGCGCATCAAACGCGCTGTACGGCTGCACAAAGAGTTCGATGCTGCCGTTGCTCGCGCACGCCATCGCGTGGTGCTCGACGTCGTCATCGGTGAGGACTTCGTCGTTGCTGATGCGAACCAGTTTGGGCTGGCCTTTCGCAATCGCGGCGAGCGCCGCGTCGATGACGACGCCTTTCGCACAGCCGCCGCCGATCCAGCCGTGCAGCTCACCACTCTCCAGGACGATCGCCTGCGCGCCGACATACGCCGACGTCGGCGCGACCGCGCGCACCACCGTGACGAGGGCGTAAGCCTCGCCTTTGGCGTTGAGGTCGCGCGCCAGGTCCAGGAGTTGATCGTTGTTGTTCATCGCAAGCTTTCGATGATCTGCGGCAACAGGCGTTCCAGGTCGGCGAGGTCGGCGCCGGGGGCGAGCAGATCGAGGTGCGGCAACGCCGCCTGCATGCCTTGCGCTTCTGGGGTGAAACCGGGTTGATTCAACAAGGGATTGAGCCAGACGATGCGCCGCGCGCGCTGCTGCAATGTCGCGAGCGACTTTGCCAGCAAGCGCGGCTCGCCGGTATCGTAGCCGTCACTGACGATGATGACAGCGGTGCGCGAATGCACGAGGCGTGCACCCTGCTCGCGATTGAAGTCCTGCAGGCACTCGCCGATGCGCGTTCCACCGCCCCAGCCCGCAGCGAGCAAGTGCAAACGCTCTTGCGAACGCCAGGGATCGGCGTCGCGCAGCGCCTCGGCGACGCCGGTGAGGTGCGTATGGAAGATGAAGCAGTGCACGTCGGCGAGCTCAGTGCACAGCGCCCGCGCCAGTCGCAAGTAGAAGAAGGTGTACAGGCTCATCGAGCGGCTCACGTCGAGCAGCAGGATGAGGCGCGGGCGCACCCGGCGCCGGCGCTTCCACGCCAGGCGCAGCGGCGTGCCGCCGCTGGCGACGCTTCTGCGGATCGTGCTTTGCAAGTCGATGCGCCGCCCATGATGTGACGCCGCTTCACGGCGCAATTGCAAGTGCTTCAGGCGCCGCGCGAAGCGGCGCATCAAGGCCTCGATGTCGCGCGCGTCTTCGGCCTTGTTCAGGTCGCGAAAGTCGGTGAGTGCGAGTGCCTCTTGCCGGCTCGCGCCGTGCCTTGAGACGCCCGTGTCGGCGTCGTCGGCCGCGCCGTGGCCCGCGCCGTCGCCGGGCTCGCTCGCGGCGCCGCCCTGCGTGCCGTCTTGCAAGGTGCGCGCGGCGGCGCCGACCGCGTTGCTCGTGACAAATGCGGACTTGGTGGGCGGCAAGAAGTACGCATCGAACAGCGCGTCGAAGCGCCGCCATTCATCGCCCCGGCCGCAGAGCAAGGCCTTGAGGCTCCAGTGCAGCACTTGCCGGTCGAACGCTCCCGTGCGCAACGCCGTCTCGACCGCACGAACCGAATCCGCGCCGCCGAGCGCAAAGCCATTGGCGCGCAGGAAGCCGGCAAAGCCTGTGAGGCGCGACTGCAAAGCGGCACCGGGGTCGGCGCCCTGGCGGAGCCCCGAATGCATGGTCGTGCCGGGCCGCGGGTGGGGCGCCGAGCCGGGCATCAGCGCCCCGCTCAACACGCCGCAGCGATGCGCGCGACGACGTCGCGGGTGAACGCCGTGCGGTCCGAGCGCGTCTTGATGAGCGCGCTTAAGGTCTCCATGATGCGCGGCGCGCCGTCGTCGTCGATCGTCGAGATTCCGAGGCGCAGCAAGGCGGCAGCCCAGTCGAGCGTTTCCGCGACACCGGGCTTCTTCTGCAATTCCATGCGCCGCACGCCTTGCACGAACTCGACGATTTGCCGCGCCAGCTCGCCCTGCACCTGCGGCACCTTGATGTTGACGATCGCGAGTTCCTTGTCGAACCCGGGATAGTCGATGTACTGGTAAAGGCAACGTCGGCGCAACGCGTCAGAGAGCTCGCGCGTCCCGTTGGACGTGATGATGACGAACGGTTTTGTCACCGCGCGCACCGTGCCGAGCTCGGGAATCGACATCTGGTAGTCGGAAAGCAGCTCGAGAAGGTAGGCCTCGAAGGCTTCGTCGGCGCGGTCTACTTCGTCGATCAGCAGCACCGGGGCGGTGTCGCAACTGATCGCTTCCAGCAGCGGGCGCTTCAACAGGTAGCGCTCGGAGAAGATGTCCTGTTCCTTGAGCGCCGCGGCGCGCTCGTCGTTCTCGAGCAATTTGATCGCGAGCAGCTGGCGCTGGTAATTCCATTCGTACATCGCCGAATGCACGTCCAGGCCTTCATAACATTGCAGGCGGATGAGCCGGGTGCCGCGCAGCGCGGCAAGCGCTTTGGCGATTTCCGTCTTGCCCACGCCGGCATCGCCCTCGAGCAGCAGCGGCCGGCCGAGGTCCAGCGTGAGCAGCAGCGCCGCAGCGAGCGAAGGCTCGGCGATGTAGCCCGCGCCTTCCAGCTGGCGCTGCAAGGCGAGCACTTCGTCGATGCGCTGCGCGGGCGGACTCAAGCGGACTTCTTGCCGAGCAGGCCGCTCAGCCAGTCCTTGAAGAGGGTCCACATCAGCGCCAGGCCGTTCAGCTCCTGCGCAACCGCCGGTGCCGCAGCGGCAGCGCCGCTCGACATTGCCGCAGCGCCGCTTGCCGTTGCGCCTGCGCCGCCCGGCGGGCCGTTTCCCCCGGCGTCGCGTTGCGCCTGCAGCGCCGAAACTCGCGCCGAGAAGTTGTCGGCAAACTGCTTCAGCAGCTGGTCGGCCACCGCATTCATCATGCGCCCGCCGAACGCGACGGCCTTGCCGCTCATCGAGACTTCGCTGGAACCGACCAGATTGCACTCGTTCGCCTGCGCGCCGGACTCGACGCGCGCCGTCAAATTCAAGGTCGCGCCGGAGCTGCCGGTGCTGTCGGTGCCCTTGCCGGTGAGGCGCAGGGTGCGCGCTACGGTGTCGACGTCGTTCATTTCGACTTCGCCGCGAAACGCCATCGTCGCCGGGCCCAGGCGCACCGTCACGGTGCCCTTGTAGCGGCCGTCGGCGAGTTTCTCGGTGATCTTCGCGCCGGGCATGCAGCCCGCCACGGCTTCGAGGTCTTGCAGAAACGCCCACGCGACGTCCGCAGTGCACGGCATGGGGTAACTCTTGTCGATCTGGACTTTCACGTCTTTGCGCCAGAAGGCGCCCCGGTAGCAAGCAAGGCGCGAATTATCGGGTGTTGATGCCCAGCGCCTTGCACTGCTTCCATACATTGAACGCGGTGTGCGGCATGTCCATGTGCGTGACACCGAGATGCGCGAAGGCGTCGACGACAGCGTTCGTGAAGGTCGGAATGCCGCCCACGTGCGGCGATTCGGCCACACCCTTGGCGCCGATCGGATGGTGCGGCGACGGCGTGACGGTGTGGTCCGTCTCCCAATGCGGCGTCTCGACGCTCGTGGGCAGGAAGTAATCCATCAAGCTGTTGCCGAGGTGATTGCCGTTTTCGTCAAAAGGAACGAGCTGGCCGAACGCGACGGCAAACGCTTCGGTCAGGCCACCATGAATCTGGCCTTCGATGATCATCGGGTTGATTCGCGTTCCGCAGTCGTCGAGCGCGTAGAAGCGCCGCACCTTGGTCTCGCCTGTGAAACGATCGATGTCGACGACCGCGACGTAGGCGCCGAAGGGGTAGGTCAGGTTCGGCGGGTCGTAATACTCGACGGCCTCCAGCCCCGGCTCCATTCCGGCAGGCAAGTTGCCGCCGGCGTACGACGCAAAAGCGATTTCCTTCATCGTCTTGCTCTGGCTCGGGTTGCCTTTGACCTTGTAGCGATCGACTTCCCACTCCAGGTCGCCCTCGGCAACCTCCAACAAGTGCGCAGCGATCTTGATCGCTTTCGCGCGGATCTTGCGCGCCGCCATCGCGGCGGCCGCACCGGCCACGGGAGTGGAGCGCGAGCCCCAGGTGCCCGCACCATACGGCGCCTTGTCGGTATCGCCTTCTTCGATCTGGATTTCCTCGGAGGACAGGCCGAGTTCGGTGGCGATGATTTGCGCATACGTCGTCGCGTGGCCCTGGCCCTGGCTCATCGTTCCCAGACGCGCGATCGCACTGCCGGTGGGATTCACGCGAATGTCGCAACTGTCGAACAGGCCGATTCCCAGGATGTCGCAGACCTTGGTCGGCCCGGCGCCGACGATTTCCGTGAATGTGCAGATGCCGATGCCCATCAGCGTCGGGCTCTTCGGGTCGGCGCGTTTGGCGGCTTGCTCCTTGCGCAAGCCCTCGTAGTCGACCGCCTTCAACACCTTTTCGAGCGCGACCTGGTAGTTGCCGCTGTCCAATGTCCAACCCAACGACGTCGTGTACGGGAACTTGTCGGCCTTGACGAAATTGCGCCGGCGAATTTCGGCTTTGTCGATGTTCAGCTTCTGCGCCAGGATGTCGATCATGCGTTCGATCAGGTACACCGCTTCCGTGACGCGCAGCGAGCAGCGGTACGCGACGCCGCCGGGCGCCTTGTTCGTGTACACCGCGTCGACCCGGCAATACGCCTTCGGGATGTCGTAGGAACCGGTGCAGATGCTGAACAACCCGGCGGGCAGCTTGGTCGCCGAGACGTGCGAGTTGAACGCACCGTGATCGGCGAGCGCCGTGAAGCGCAGCGCCTTGATGCGGCCGTCTTTATCAGCCGCGAGTTCGCCCACGCCGTGGTAGTCGCGCGCAAAACCGGTCGTCGAGATGTTCTCGATGCGCGACTCGATCCACTTGATCGGCACGCCCGTGACGATGGAGGCGACGATGGCGCACACATAACCCGGGTAGACAGGCACCTTGTTGCCGAAGCCCCCGCCGATGTCGCCGCCGATGATGCGGATCTTGCTCTCGGGAATTCCGGACAACATCGCGACCACAGTGCGCACCAGGTGCGGCGCCTGCGACGTGAGGTAGACCGTCAACTGCCCCGTCACCTTGTCGAACGACGCGACGCAGCCGCAGGTTTCCATCGGGCACGGGTGCACGCGCGGGTTCAGGATTTCCTCTTTCACCGTCACCGCGGCGTTCGCAAAGGCCGCGTCGGTCGCCGCCTTGTCGCCGGCTTCCCACGTGAAGATGTGGTTCGGGTGGGTGCGCTTGCCGTGGCCGACTTCGTCTTTGTGGGCGATGTCTTCGCGGATGATCGGCGCGTCTTTCGCCATCGACTTGTGCGGGTCGACGATCGCCGGCAGCTCTTCGTATTCCACTTCCACCGCGTCGGCGCCGTCGGCAGCGCAGTAACGATCCGTGCCGATCACGAACGCGACTTCCTGCATCTGGAAGGCGACCTTCTTGTCGGCGAGCACCGCCTGCACGTCGCTGCCCAGAGTGGGCATCCAGTCGAGCTTGACCGGCTTCAGATCGTCGGCAGTGAGCACCGCGACGACACCCGGAACGGCGAGCGCCTTCGCCTTGTTGATCGACTTGATGCGCGCGTGCGCGTAAGGGCTGCGCACGATCGCGCCGAACAGCATGCCGGGCAATTTGATGTCGTCGACATAGGTGCCCCGCCCGCGAATGAAGCGTGCGTCTTCCTTGCGCAGGCGCGACGCGCCCATGCCTTGCAGTTTGGTTTCGCGCTCGAGGGCTTCGGTGGATGCGGCCATGGCAATGTCTCCGGCAGGGGGTTGAACGGTTCAGGCAGTCGCTGCGGCGGAGAGTTTTTTCGCCGCCGACTGCACTGCCTTGACGATGTTCTGGTAGCCCGTGCAGCGGCACAGATTGCCCGCCATCCAGTAGCGGATTTCTTCTTCGCTCGGGTTCGGCGTCTCCTTCAACAAGCGGTAGGCGCGCGTGATCATCCCCGGCGTGCAGTAACCGCACTGCAAACCGTGCTCTTGCGTGAAGCCCTCCTGCAGCGCGTGAAGAACGCCGGCCTGCTCGAAGCCTTCGATCGTCAGCACTTCAGCGTCTTCGCACTGCACCGTGAGCACCGTGCACGACTTGACCGACATGCCGTTCATGTCGACCGTGCACGCACCGCAATGCGAGGTTTCGCAGCCGATGTGCGGGCCCGTGTGCTGGAGCTTTTCGCGCAAGGAATGGATGAGCAGTTCGCGTGGCTCGACGAGCACGTCAACCGGTTTGCCGTTCAATTTGAACGAGACGGCTTGTTTTTTGGCCATGGGCTTGTCTCCTCGTTGTCTGCGTGGTCGGCTCAGCGGGTCGCGCGCGACGCTGCCGTGCGCAAGGCGCGCTGCGTCATTTCGCCGGCCATCGCGGTGCGGTACTCGGCGTCGCCGCGCTGGTCGGTCGCGGGGTCGCAAATGCTCATCGCCATGCGTGCGGCTTCGGCGATCGACGCGTCGTTCAGGGCCTTGCCGCGCAAGACCGCTTCGGCGGCGCGCGCGCGCAGCACGGTGGGGCCGACGTTGGTCAGCGCAATGATCACCTCAGTCACCGTGTCGCCCTGCAAGCGCAGCGTGACGGCGCTGGCGGCGGTCGCGAAGTCGCCCACCTTGCGTTTCAGCTTGGCGTAGGCGTATCCCGTTCCGGCGGCGGGAACCGGAATGCGGATCTCCGTCATGATTTCGCCCGCTTCCATTTTCGTGAAATAGGGACCGATGAAAAAACCGTCCGCCGCCACAGTGCGTTCGCCCGCCACACCGCGCAGCACGAACGATGCGCCTAAAGCGATCATCAGCGCCGGGTGGTCGTTGCCCGCGTCGCCGTGCGCGATGTCGCCGCCTATCGTTCCCTTGTAGCGCACCTGCGGATCCGAGATGAGGCGCGCGCCTTCGACGAGCAGCGGACACTTCGCCTGCAACAGCGTGGACCAGATGAGCTCGTTTTCCGTCGTCATTGCGCCGATGCGCAAGTTGCCGGCGTCTTCGCGAATGCCTTTGAGCTCGCCGATGCGGCCCAGGTCAATCAAGTGGCCCGGCTGCGCAAAGCGCAGTTTCATCATCGGCAGCAGGCTGTGCCCGCCGGCGAGCAGTTTGGCTTCGTCTCCGAATTGCCCCAGCAGCTTCAGGGCATCGGGGATGGTCTTGGGGGCGTGGTAATCGAAATCGCGCGGAATCATGGCGGCCTCCTGGCGTGGGCAGACCGAATCGTGGGCCCTGCCGCGAGCGCGGACTACTGGCGTTTACGCTAAGCGGCCGCGCCGCGGCGCGCCGGCGTCGCCACGGGCGAACCGCCCCGCGCTGTCAGCCCAGCGCCAGCGCTTGGGGCAGTTCCAGCTTCCACCCGGTGCGCTGCGAGAGCGCACGCACGTCGTCCAGCGTGTCGAGGTCGGTGATGAAGCGGACATTCGTGCTTGGATGAACGTGCACGAGTTCCGGGTGGCGCTGCGTCAGGTGTTTGCACCCCAGGTTCGCGCCGCTGTCCATGATGCGCTCGCGCGCCTCGTCGTCAAGCAGGATCGGATTCCCGCGCTGCCCGTCCACCACGGGGACGACGACGTGGCCGGCGGGGCGCTTCTTGAACGCGCCGATCAACTCGGTCAGGTCGTCGGCGGCGATCAAGGGTTGGTCGCTCGGCATGATGATGATGGCGTCAAAGCTTCCGTTCAGCGCCGCCAGGCCGAAGCGCACCGACGCGTCCTGCCCTTGCGCATAGGCGTCGTTGTGCGCGAGCGTGATGCTGAAACCGAGCACTTCTTTTTCGACTTGCGCCTGCGCGTGCCCGGTGACGACGACGACTTCGTCGACTCCCGCGCCGCTGAGCGCGATGAGCTGGCGCCGCAGCAGCGGCACGCCTTGCAGGCGGATCAGGCCTTTCGCCACCCCGCCCATGCGCCGGCCTTCACCGGCGGCGAGCAATACGGCGCCGATGCGCAGCCGCGAGTAAAGGCCACCGCCGCTTTTGAGATGACACGCCATCCTCGTGACCTCACCAGTCTTAAAAGTTCATGCGCATTCGCACAAGCTCGGGAATCCGTCGGTGCGCCGATGAGCGACCCGATCTTAGCCCGCGTGCGCGCAGATGCGTCACTACTGAGCTGTTTGACGCGGCGCGTCGGCGAAACCATAATGGTTCCATCGCGGTTGGAGAATCACATGCCCACAACGCTGACACTGAAAAACATTCCCGACGAGGTGTATGAGCGACTGCGCCACTGTGCGCAAACAAATCGCCGCAGCATGAACAGTGAAGCCATCGTGTGCCTGGAGGCCGTGTTGTTGCCCGTCCGGATTGCGCCTGCACAGAGGTTGGAACGCGCGCGCGCATTGCGCGGCACGTTGCCCAGGGGGAAGTTCCGGGCGCGTGACATCGATGCGATGAAGCGCGAGGGCCGCTCGTGATTGTGGTGGACACGAACGTCGTGGCTTATCTCTACCTGCCAGGCGAGCACACCGCCGCAGCCGAAGCGCTGCTCGAACACGATTCCGAATGGGCGGCGCCGGTACTTTGGCGAAGCGAACTTCGCAACATTCTCGCGGGGTACTTGCGGCGCGGAACGCTGACGTTCGACCAGGTTTGCGGCGTGCAGGCAGAAGCGGAGAGTTTGCTGAATGGATCGGAGTTCGAGGTCGATTCGGCTTCTGTTCTCGGGTTGGTGCGCGACAGCGACTGTTCGGCCTACGACTGTGAATTCATCGCACTGGCGATCACGCTCGACACCATGCTCGTGACGCAAGACAAAAAACTGCTGAAGGCGTTCCCGACGCGCGCAGTGGCGCTGAACCCAGGGTGAGCTTCAGGGCGGTCCCGGAATACGCATGTCGAGGGTGGTACACATGGGCGAGCCTCACCCCAACGAATCCGCCCAAATCGTGCGCGCCCAGTTCCAGGCGTAATTGCCTTCCACTTCCGTCGGTCCGGGCGACACGCCACCCGACCCTGCCACCGTCTTGAACGTTTTCTCCGCGGCCACGTACTCGTGCACGCTCGCGACGTGGATGACGCTCTTCGCGTCGACAAAGCTATAGCAGGTGTTGGTCAGCATCGGCGCCGGGTTGATCGCCCAGCCGTTCAACTCCGCGACGATCGCCGCGGCGCAGACCTTGGCGTGGCTGTTCGCCATGTGGCCGCTCTTGGGCATGGCCGGGGCGATCTGGATCGAGTCGCCGATCACGTGCACGTCCTTGGCGACCGTTGACTCGAAGTTCTGGTAGTTCACGCCGCACCAGCGTGCATTCATGTTCGCCAGGCCCGACTGCACGGCGATCGCGCCGGCGCGCATCGTCGGCAGCACGTTCAGCACGTCGGCCTTCACGTCGTCTTGCACTTCGAACTTGACGGTGTTGCTGCTCGCGATCACCGCGGTCGCCTTGTGCTGGCCGCGGTACTCGACCATTCCCGGGTATTGCTCGGCCCAGACTTTCTTGAACAGCGGGCCCTTGGACGTGACGTCGGGGTTCGCGTCGAGGATCAGCACCTTGGAGCGCGGTTTGGCGGCCTTGAAGTAACTCGCGACCTGGCACGCACGCTCGTACGGCCCGGGCGGGCAGCGGTACGGCGCTTCGGGGATGGTGATCGCGTAGACGCCGCCGTCTAGCATCGCTTCCAGCTGCTTGCGCAGCGCCACGGTCTCCGGGCCGGCTTTCCACGCCTGCAGGATGCGGCCGTTGGCGTTGGCTTCCTGGAGCCCCAGCACGCTCCCCCAGACGAGCTCGATCCCCGGCGACAGCACGAGTTTGTCGTAGCGAATGCTCGGGCCCGAGGCGAGCACGGCGATTTTTTTTGCGCTGTCAATGCTCGCGACCATGTCTTTCACGACCGTCACGCCGTGCGTCTTGGCCAGGCCGGCGTAGGGCACGGTGACGTCGGCAATCGTCTTGCTGCCGCCCAGCACGAGGTTGGACATCGGGCACGAGACGAACGCGTCGCCGGGTTCGACGAGGACGACGTCGATCTTGTAGTCGGACAGCCAGCGCACGTACTTCGCGGCAGTCGCGCCGCCATAGCCGCCGCCGACGACGAGAACGCGCGTCGACGCAGGCGCGCTGCTCGTCGCGCAACCCGTCAAGCCCAGGCCGGCAAGGCTCGCCGCGGCTCCGGATGCGGCAGCGGCCTTCAACATCTCGCGGCGATGCAGATTCATGGCGTGCCTCACTTGGGTTGGGCAGCGAAATACGCTGCGAGCTGCTCGATCTGGGCGTCGTTGTAGCCCTTCGCGAGCTGGTGCATCACGGTGGCGCTGCGCGCCCCGGACTTGAAGGCTTTCATCTGCTCGATCATGTAGACCGCCGGTATGCCCGCCAGGCCGGGCACCGCCGGGTTGGGCACCGGGCGGCCGGCCGTGCCGTGGCAATTGGCGCAGGTCGCAGCCAGGCTGCGCAGGTTCAGGGTGTTGGCGTCCTGCGCCTGCGCCGCGCCGCCCGCGAGCGCCAAGGCGATCAGCGGGGCGAGTCTTGCGGTTCGGTGAGCGTGCATCGTCAAGTCTCCTGGCAAACTTTCACTGGATTTTCACTAGAAGAAGTTGGGTGGCCGGCAGCGACCGCACAGGTCAGTGGGAAAGATCAATGTAGTGCCGCGCGAGCTCCGGTGGAAGAGGGGTATCCAGCAGGAACGCGCTCAGGCGCAACGCATCCGCGCTCGGCTCGGACAAACCCTCGGGCGCACTGTGCGCGAGCGCGGCGCTGACCCAGTCGCGCATCAGCACCGGGCGTTGCATCCACGGCAGCGTCGCGATGGCGTGCAGCGCGTGCACGGCGCCGTCGGTGTCGGGCAAGGGCCACTGCTCGGGCACGTCGACGCGGCCGCGCCAGCGCTTCATGACGTCGGCGTACCACCGCGCGCCGCTCGCACCGTCGGCAGAATCGGCAGGAACCATGCGCGTCAGGAACGCGGTGTAGCGCGCGATCGCGTGCACGTCGGACTCGGGCAGGCGCGAAAACTCTGCCGTCGATCCAGCCGGTGCCGCGGCCGGCGCCTTCTCGCCCAGGCGCCTTCGCATCACGAGGTAATGCAGGGTGTCCAGCGGTTTGACCGCACCGCGCGAGCTGATGATCCGCCGCGCCGATTCGAGCAAGGCCTGGCGCTCGGCGAGGCGCTGGCCGGCCATGCGCACCAGCAGCAACTCGAACCAGGGCAAGCGCGACGCCCCGCTCTGCGCTGTCGCCTCGGTGTGGAGCTGCATGGCAATGGGCGTGGGCTCGATTTCCTTGAGCCAGGTCGCCTGGGCGCGATGGCTGCCCTTGGGCAACAACAGCGCCAACAGGGCGCTGCGCAGTTCGCCCGGCCCCAAGGCGTGCTGCAAGCGTTCGGTCGACGCATTCTCGGGCGCCGGCTCGTGCGGGCCGAGGTCGGAATCGGGAGGATCGGGGTTTTGGTGTGGCATGCGGATTTCGGCGTCAAGGCGCCATTGCACTGGTGCGGCGCGGCGAATCGTCTTCGTCGACGCCGAACACGCCGGCGCTGCGGAATCCGAACAGCGCGCCGAGCCACGCGGCGGGAAACTGCGCCAGCGCACGGTTGTACTCGCGCACCGCGTCGTTGAACTGGCCCTGCGCATAGTGCAGCGCGTGGTCGCAGGCCGTCAACTCTTGAAGCAGGCACGGGCTCTGGGCCTCCGTGCAGGCGCCAGCCGCAGCGCGTTCGCGCGACCGCGCAAGAATCTGCAGCGCCACGCGCAGGCTGCGGATGGCGTCGGCGGCGCCGGGTTGGCGTTTCGCGGCGAGCCGCGCCGCGTCGGCCTGGGCCCGGGCGGCCTGCAAGGTGTCCAGCTCGCGCCTGGGCGCATCGGGGCGCTGCGCCCAGGCGTCGATTTGTTGCTCGAGCAGGGTGCTGCGCGACTCGAGGTGCTGGTCCACCGGCGCAAAGCGGCGCAGGATCGTATTGCGCAGGCGCACCAGCCGGTTGTAGGCGCCGACCGACCAGAACATCAGCACGGCGCCGATGAGCCAAGGCAGGAAGCTGAAGGTGTTGTCCATCGCGCGCGACTCTACGCCACACCGCCCGGGCGTTGGTAACGCGGCTCCATCAGCTGCGCAGTTCACCGTGCCCAAGCACGACCCACTTCAGCGAGGTGAGGCCCTCCAGCCCCACCGGCCCGCGCGCGTGCAGCTTGTCGGTGCTGATGCCGATTTCGGCGCCCAGGCCGAACTCGAAGCCGTCGGCAAAGCGCGTGCTCGCGTTGACCATCACGCTCGCCGAATCGACTTCGCGCAGGAAGCGCATCGCGCTCGCGTGGCTGTCGCTGACGATGGCGTCGGTGTGGTGCGAGCCGTAGCGGTTGATGTGGGCGATGGCTTCGTCGAGGCTAGTGACCACTTTGACGCTGATGATGGCGGCCAGGTATTCCTCGCTCCAGTCGGATTCGAGCGCTTGAACAAGTTTCGCGCCGGCCACACCGCGGAGCCACGCCAGCGCGGGCGCATCGCAGCGCATCTCGACGCCTTTGGCGGCAAAGATCGCGCCGATGCGCGGCAGAAACGCCGCGGCGATGCTCTCGTGCACGAGCAGCGATTCGGCGGCGTTGCACGGGCTGAACTTCTGCGTCTTCGCGTTGTCGGTGATGCGCAGCGCCATCTCCAGGTCCGCAGAGGCATCGACATAGACGTGGCAATTGCCGTCCAGGTGTTTGATCACCGGCACCTTGGCTTCACGGCTGATGCGCTCGATCAGCCCCTTGCCACCGCGCGGGATGATCACGTCCACCGCTTCCGGCGACGTGATGAGTGCGCCCACCGCGGCGCGGTCCGTCGTCTGCACGAGCTGCACGGCGTCCGGCGGCAGGCCGGCCTCCACCAGCGCCGCCTGCACCAGCCGCCACAGCGCCGTGTTCGAGTGGATCGCCTCCGAGCCGCCGCGCAAGATGCAGGCGTTGCCGCTCTTGATCGCGAGCGACGCGGCTTCGACCGTCACATTGGGCCGGCTCTCGTAGATCATGCCGAAGACGCCCAGCGGCACGCGCATGCGACCCACCGAAATGCCGCTCGGGCGCTGGCGCAACTCGGTGATTTCGCCCACCGGGTCCGGCATCGCGGCGATCTGCTCGCAGCCCTGCGCGACGGTGGCGACGATTTGCGGCGTCAGTTTGAGCCGGTCCACCAGCGGCGCCGCCAGGCCGGCGGCGCGCGCGGCGTCGACGTCGCGCGCGTTCGCCTGCGCAAGCGTTTCCGGGTCGGCACGCAGCAGGCGCGCCAGCGCCAGCAGCGCAGCGTCCTTTGCCGCGCTCGACGCGGCAGCCAGCTTGGTGCTCGCGGCGCGCGCCGCAGCACCCATGAGGGCGATGGTTTGTTGCGCGTCGGCCGGGTTCATGGGGGGAGATTGTCGCAACAATGCGCCGGCCCGTGCAGCGCCGCGCGAAGTCAGGGAAAAGCGTGCAGGATCGCGAGCCAGAGGGGCGCCGTCACGACGAAACCGAGCGTCGAAAACACGATCGCCGCAGTCGCTTCGCCTTGCAGCGTGTCGTAGCGCTGGGCAAAGATCAGCGCGTTCGAGCCCACCGGCAGCGCCGCAGCCATGACCACGACCGAAAGCGCCGTTCCGGCCAGGCCCAGGCCCCAATGGCCCACCACCAGCACCACCGCAGGCGCGAGCAGCAGCTTCAAACCGGTGGCGGCACCGGCGCGCCAGGCGACACCGCGAACCCCGTACACCGCGAGCGACATGCCGATCAGCACCAGACACAAAGGCACGGCGGCCTGGCCGAGCAGGTGCAGCACTTCGTCGGCCACCGCAGGCGGCGCGAAGCCCGCGGCGTTGAGCAGCAGGCCGGCGAGCACCGGCAGCACGACCGGGTGCACGAGCGTGCTGCGCAGCGTCAGCAGCAGCGTGTGGCCAATGTGCGCGTCGGCGTTGCCCTGGCGGCGCCGCTCGCGCGCGAGATCAAGCTCGACGAGTGCCGTCAGCACCGTCAGCAGCAGCACCGAATGCACGCCCACCAGCGTGATGTGGATCGCAAGGCCAGCCTCGCCGAACAGCGCCGCGGCGAGCGGCAAGCCCACTTGCACGAGGTTGCCGTAGCCGCTGGAAATGGCGCGCACACAGGGCGCCGCGACGCCGGCGCGCTGCTCGCGGTTCGAATAACGCTGCCAGGCGTAGACGAGCAGCATCAGCACCAGCATGGGCCCGAAAAACGCCTGCAGCGTCGCCCACGGCAGGTTCTGCAAATCGAGCCGCGCCGAGGTGCGGAACAGCAGCGCCGGAATGAAGATGTAGAACGCGGCGTTGGAGAGCAGGCGCGCCGCGTCGGCGCTGCCGCCTTCCCCCCGGGCGCCGAGCACGTTGAGCCGGGCAACTGCCCAGCCAAGTGCGACAACGACGAAGATTGCGAGGAGTTTGTAAACGACGGCGCTGGGCATGGCGCGCGAGTATCCCCCGCGGTGCCGGCGTAGCATTGGCGCTGGATTCAATTCACTCCGCGTTGAGACCCATGACACGAGCATCGAGCGCCCCAGAGGTCTATCCGATCGACCAAATCGAATCTCGACTGAGGGCCGAACTGCCGGCTTGGAAGTTCGAGCAGGCGTGGATTGTGCGCACCTACAAGACGAGCGGCTGGAAGAGCACGCTGATGGTCGTGAACACCGTGGGGCACCTCGCCGAAGCCGCGTGGCACCACCCGGAACTGAGCGTGTCGTACGCCGCGGTGACAGTGCAACTGCAAACCCATGACGCGCAGGGCATCACGGACCGCGACTTCGCATTGGCGCGCAAGATCGAAGACGTGGTGTTGTGGCGGCCCGGCCGCGAGGCGGGTTCCGCGCTGGAAGGCACGCCTGACGATCCGCGCTTCAAATACCTCGACGAGCCCTGAACCATCGGCGCCGCCTGCGCGCCGCAAATCCACGCTGCACGCTCAGACCTGCAGCAGACCCCACTGCAGCGCCGCGAGCGTCAGCTCTGCCTGGTTGCTCGCACCGAGCTTTTGTTTGACGTGGTAGAGATGCGTTCCCACCGTGCTCGGTGAGAGGTTCAGATGGGCGGCGATCTGCGCCACGTTGGCGCCGCGTGCAAGCTGGATGAAGACCGCGAACTCGCGTTCGCTGAGGGTCTGCGCCGGGCTGGACTGGCCCCTCTCTTGCACCAGCGAGAGGCTCTTCGCCGTCTGCGGGTCCACACAGGTGCGGCGCTCGGCCACCGCGCACACTGCCGCGATCAGGGCGTCGGGCGCGCTGCGCTTGGAGAGGAAACCGAGCGCGCCGACGCGCAGGGCGCGCTGTGGGTGGGCGCTGTCTTCGTGCGCGGAAAGCACGAGGATGCGCGCCTGGTCGTCCTGGGCGAGCAGGCGCCGCAACGCTTCCAGGCCACCCATGCCCGGCATCGACAGGTCAAGCACCACCACATCGGGCCTGATTCGCGGATACGCGGGGCACGCCTGCTCGCCGGTATCGCACTCGGCAACGACGTCGATCTGGGCCTGGCCGAGCAGCATGCGAAACCCCATGCGCACCACGGCATGGTCGTCGACGAGCATGACGCGAATCATGCCGGGCGCTCCGGCAAAGGGATGCTCACCTCGAGAACCACACCACGCTGCGCCGCGGCGGCGGCGATCTGCAACATGCCGTTCAGGCTTTCGACACGCTCCGTGAGCCAGCGCAAGCCGTAGTGGCCCGCCCGCTCGGTGCCTTTCGCGGGCAGGCCCACGCCGTCATCGCGCAGCGTGAGCCGAACTTCGCGGGAATCGCTCGCCACGTCGAGCGCCACATGACGCGCCTGGCCGTGGCGCAACGCGTTGGTGAGTCCTTCCTGCGCGGCACGGTTCAGCGTCAGCGCAATTTCGGCGGGCAGCTCGGGCGCGGGATCTTCAATGTTCAGTGTGATCGTCACCTCGGGCTGGCTGCGGCGGGTGCGTTCGAGCAAATCGTTCAATGCCTCATGCAGGCCGAAGTTATCGAGCACGAGCGGCGAGAGGCGCGGGATGATGCCGTGCATCGCCTCGTAGAGGCGCGACGCTTCATCGGCAATGACTCGCGCCGCCTGCGCGACTTCAGCGTCGGCGGCGCCGACGCGCTGCCCAATCGACAGCGCGAGGCTGCGCATCGCCGTCACAGACTGGCCGAGTTCGTCGTGCAGTTCGCGCGCGATGGCGTGGCGCTCGACCTCGATGTGCTGGTCGATCCAGTGTGTCAGGTCGCGGCTGTCGGAGAGCTGGGTTTCAGCGCGCGCGGCACGGCGCTCAGTCTCGATGTGGTCGCGCACCTGCACGACCATGCGATTGAACGCGGCGCCGATCGCCCCGGCCTCGCTGCCCGGCAACGGCGGCAGCGCAATATCGAAGCGACCGGCCTGTAACTGGTTCAGCGCACCCACGATGTCCCCCAGGGGTCGCAGCGCACGCCCGACGAGCCAGAACACCAAGAGGTTCGCCGCCACGAACAAGAGCAGGGCACCGCCGGCCAGCCCGCCCAAATAGTCCCATGCGTCGAGCGCGGCGCGCGACGCGTTGGCGCGAATTTCGAGCTTGCCGTCAGGAAGGTCGATCGCCTGCACTGAAGGCGAGGGTGCGATCAGCGTCTCGAACCACGGCGGCGCGTCGCGCCCCGCCTTGTACGGCGACGGCGGCGAGCGATACAACTCGCGGCCCTGCGCGTCGAGCAGGGTGATGTCGTTGGAGCGGATTCGGCCCACGCCTTGCAGCTAAGCGAGCATCGCCGGCGTGCCCTGCTCCGCGTTGCGACCCGCGGTGCGCAGCAGCAACTGCGAGGCGACGCGGTTCGCGGCAACCACTTCCTCATGCACCGAATCGCGCAGGGCGCTCAGTTGCAACGCGATGACGGCGGCGGTGAAGAGCAGCGTCAGGGCGCCGACGATGAGGTTGATTTGCAGGCGCAGGGTCATTGCGGGGATCGTATCGGGTGGCGGACGGCGGCGCCGCTGGATCACGGCATACCGCGCTGAGGCCTGCGTGCGGTGTGTCGGCGGGCCTCAATTCAGAGCCCACAGCGAATGCATGAGCGCCGCGCGGGCTTCCCAGGTTCCGCGATATGTATGCGGTGGACGGCATGGCGCTGCAGGGTTTATGGGGACTGTGGAGAGTCTTCGGATCATCTATCTTCTCAGGCCCTAGGGTCGGTGGGAGCACGATCTGCCCTGTCGACGTTCTGTCCATCCTCAACAGGAGAACCAATGAACACATCGAGACACCCGCTGGCGTTGATCGGCGCTGCGTTGGCCATTGCAGCGGGCACGCCACCTACTCGCGCTGCAGATGAGGCGCCAAGCGCAGCTACGCCATCGCCCGGTGCGGCCGCACCGCAAGCGCAGTCGCGGCGCGCCGTTCGTGACCAGGAAACCGGTCGACTGCGCGCTCCCACGGCAGACGAATTGAAGGCGATGCACGAGTCCGAGAGTGCCGCCCGCAAGGCCCGGGGTGAACCCGAGGTGGTTAATCGGACGCCACTGGTAGTTCGCCAGCATTCGAACGGTATGCGAAGTGCCGTTTTGGGGCCCGACTATCTGATGACGCTAAAGGCAGAGCGACGCGCCGACGGCAAGCTCGTGGTTCTGCACTCCGAATCTGGCAGCGCCCAACCGGCCGCGCCGAGCCAGCGACCGACGGAGTAACCCATCATGAACAAGAAAACACTCGCATTCGCCAGCCTGCTCACGTTCGCCCTCACGACGCCAGCGCTCGCGGCCAGAATCGTCGTCAACAACGTCGACGCCCCCGGAGTGGGCTTTAACGACCCGACCCCTGCGGTGCCCGTCGGCGGCAACGCCGGCATGACTGTCGGTGGGCAGAGACTCATCGCATACCGCAGAGCGCTCGAGCTATGGGGCAACACCTTGCGAAGCAGCGTCAGGATCGTCGTGCAGGGCTCTTTCGCGCGCCTGAGTTGCAACGCAGCGGGCGGCGTGCTGGCGCAGGCCGGCGCGAACCAGATCTTCGCGGACTTTCCCGGCGCCCCGCTGGCAAATCACTGGTACGGTGTTGCCCTGGCCAACGCGATCGCACGTGAAGATCTCGCGCCCGGCCCTCTCGACATACCGGGGCCGACCGATCAGTTCAGCGACGACATCATTGCGAACTTCAACGGTGCCATCGGTCAGCCCGACTGCTTGGCGGGGTCGTCGTGGTACTACGGTCTCGACAACGCTGCGCCTGCGGGCCAGATCGACTTTCTCGATACCTTCATGCACGAGGTATCGCACGGCCTGGGGTTCCAGAATTTCGCCAGCGAGGCGAACGGAGGTACCCCTGAGGGCCTGCCGGACGTCTACATGGCGAACACGAAAGATCTGACCAACGGCCGCATGTGGAATACTTTTTCACCCACTGACATCGTCGCCTCCGCGGTCAGGAGCGGCAAGGTCGTTTGGGCGGGCCCGCACGTCACAGCCAATGCACCGCTCGTTCTCGGCCCTTATCAGGGAATTCGGCTGGCCGGCAACATTAACCGCGAAGTCGCGTTCGGCACAGCCTCTTTCGGGGCGGTTCCTGGCGCCGGCAACTTCACTGGGCAGATTGTGCTAGGCACTGATGGCGCGGCGCCCGCAGGCGGCACAATCACCGACGGATGCGAGCCGATCACCGCGCCGGTGGCCGGCAAGATTGCCTTGGTAGACCGCGGTCTGTGCGGCTTCGCCGTCAAAGCCAAGAACGCGCAGAACGCAGGGGCTGTAGCGGTAATCATCGCGAACACGCTCGGCCGTGGCGAAGTCGGCTTGGGTGGCACCGACCCGACGATCACCATCCCGGCGATTGGAATTTCGAATGCCGACGGCGACGCCATCAAGGCGCAATTGCCCACCGTATCGGCCGAGTACTTCGTCGATCCGACGCGCCGCGCCGGTGCGGCGGAAGGCTTCGTACGCCTTTACGCACCGGTGATTGTCGAACCGGGCTCGTCGATCTCGCACTTCGATACAGTCGCCGCGCCGAATCTGCTGATGGAACCGGCCATCACTGTTGACCTGCGTTCGGCGCGCAACCTCGACCTGACGCCTGCGCTGATGCAGGACATCGGTTGGCGGATCAGGACCTTGAGGATTGGCGATTGCGATACTGAAGTGCCAGCGGTGCTGGCCACAGGCCAGATGTTGCATGCCGACGTCGACGCGTGCAAGACGGTCGGTACCCCGCACGGCAAATTCGCCAGGTGCATGGCCGTCGTGGCCAGCACCGCCCGCAAGAGCGGGCTGCTCAATCGCCGACAGGAAGCGGCGATCTCACGTTGCGCGGCACGCCACCACGATCACGACCGGGGCCACGACGACGACGAGGACGGCGACCACGACCGGGACTGAGCGCGCCAAGCGCAGTCCAGGTCGAGAGCGGCGCCTTCGGGCGCCGCTCTCGATTGCGCGAGCCACTCAAATCAAACGCGAAGGGGTGTCGCGATCGCCCAGGTTGAGCCGAAGGCGGTTTCAGTCGGTGCTGCGGCGCGGCAAATCAACCCCCAAACATCATCTGCCGCGCCAACGCCGATTTGAACGGGCCGACCTGCTGCAACGCCGCAAGCCCGATGGCGCGTGCACTCGCCGCCCCCGGCAGGCCCCAAGTGAAACTGCGCGCCAGAAAATCGGTCGCGACAATCATCGCCCAGCGATCCGGCGCGCGTTGCCACTCGATGCGACGCAGCGCGGCGTCGACATCAGCGCTGCGCGACAAGGCGCGCACCAGATCGAACGCGTCGCGCAAACCCAAGTTCAGCCCCTGCCCCGCCACCGGGTGCAGCGTCTGCGCCGCGTTGCCGATGCGCACGATGCGCCTGTCGGTGAGCGTGCGCTGCGCGTTCAGGCCGAGTGCAAATGGCTTGAGCGGTGAAATCGAAGCGATGCGTCCGGCCTGCGGCGGAAACAAGTCGTTCAGCACGACGATGCGCTGGGCGTCGCTGAGCTCGCGCACCGGATCGTCGTCGCTTGCGACGCACCAGACGAGCGCCGCGCGTCCGTCTTTGAGCGGCAACAACGCGGCGGGCCCGTGCCGCGTAAAGCGCTCGAAGGCGACGCCTGCCGCATGCGGGCCTGCTGTCGCGTCGAAGCCGACCTGGCCGACCCACGCAGTCTGGCGGTAGTCGTGCACGAGCGCTTTGCGCGCCTGGTCGGCAAAGACGCCACCCTCGGCGACGACCGCCAGGTCATAGGTTTCGGCCACGCCCGCGTCGACTTCGACGCCGCGCTCGCGATTCTTCAATCCCGCAACCATCGTGCTGAATCGGCTCGTCAGGCGCTTCGGCTCGCGCGCCACTGCGGCGGCCCACGCGCGTTGCAGCGGCTCGACGATCGCGCCGTAGCTGAGCACCGCGCCGAGCAGTGGCACGCCTTCGTCGACGGCGCTGATGCGCAGCGCCGCCTCGCCGAGATCGACACCGAGTCGCACTGCCAGTTGCGGCGCCAAGGCGCCGACCATCGAGGGGCCCTGCTGCGACACATGCACTTGCAGAATCGGCTGCGCGGACCGCTCTTCCCAGGCATCCAGCCGCTGCAACTGCTGCACGCTCGCCAGCGACAGCGCGAGGGTTCGGCCGTCGCGCGCCAAGTCGCCGTGCTCGGCGCGCGCGTCGATGAGCGTAATGCGCGCCTGCGGCAAGGCGCGCGCGGCGTGCACGGCCAGTGCCAGGCCCACCGGGCCGGCGCCGATGACGGCAATGTCGAACGCTCTTGGGGTCATGGCGTGCCGCGCTACTGCGCGCTGAATCGGAATCGTGCGGCGTATTATTCGCCGCACCCGAATGTCGGGTTCAACCAGCGGAGTCGCGAGCCATGGCGCTGATGGATTTCATCAAGAAACAGTTCATCGACATCATCGAGTGGACCGAGGGCGCGGACGGTACGCTTGCCTGGCGCTTCCCGATGGCCGGCATGGAGATCCAGAACGGCGCGTCGCTGACCGTGCGTGAATCGCAAGTGGCTGTATTCGTCAACGAAGGCAAGGTTGCCGACGTGTTCGCTCCGGGCCGGCACACCTTGACGACGGCGACGCTGCCGGTGCTGACCTACCTGAAGAACTGGGACAAGCTGTTCCAGAGCCCGTTCAAGAGCGACGTCTATTTCTTCAGCACACGCCAGCAGGTCGATCAGCGCTGGGGAACGACGCAGCCGGTGACGATCCGCGACAAGGATTTCGGCGCGGTGCGCCTGCGCGCGTTCGGCAACTATGCGTACCGTATCGCCGACGCCAAGCTGTTCCACACCGAAATCTCCGGCACGCGCGACGCCTACACCACAGCCGATCTGGACGGCCAGCTGCGCGCACTGATGTTGCAGCACATCAGCGACGCAGTGGCGAGCAGCGGCGTCGCGTTTCTCGACCTCGCGGCGAACCAGGTCGAGTTTGCGAAGGCGCTGCTGGAGGTGACGGCGCCTGGGTTTGCAGCGATCGGCTTGAAGCTCGAGGGCGTGACGCTGCAAAACGTCTCCTTGCCTGAGGAGCTGCAGAAAATTCTGGATCAACGCATCGGCATGGGAATGGTCGGCAACGACATGGGCAAATTCATGCAGTACCAGACGGCGCAAGCGCTGCCGAAGTTTGCCGAAGGCGGCGGCCAGGGTGGCGGCATCGTCGGCGATGCGATGGGCCTGGGCGCCGGCGTGGCGCTCGGCCAGGTGATGGCGCAGCAAGTCTCGCAGGGGCTGCAGGGCGCCGGGGCGCAGGCTGCGGCAGCCGCGGGGGTGAAGCCCGACGAGGTGATGGCCACTTTGGAGAAACTTGCCGACCTGAAGGCCAAGGGCATCGTCACGCAGGAAGAATTCGAGGCGAAGAAGGCGGAGTTGTTGAAGAAGCTGGTGTGATTTCTCCATGCGCTTGGCTTGGCGTGCGTGGAGAGGCACCCCGCAGTGGATCCCGGCGTGCGCCGGGATGACGGGTTCCAATGTCATCCCGGCGAACGCCGGGATCCACCCGCCGCGCCGCGCCGCCCGTGGCCACTGACACAACGCAGAGAACCTGGCGCGCCGCCTGCCCGCAGTGCGGCGCGCCGGTGGACTTTGCCTCTGCCGCAAGCGCCTTTGCCGTCTGCAGCTACTGCCGCAGCTCGGTGGTGCGCGAGGGCGAGGCGCTGCGCCGCATCGGCCAGAGCGCCGAGCTGTTCGACGACCACTCGCCCTTGCAGCTCGGCGCCAGCGGGCGTTACCAGGGCGCCGGGTTCACGCTGGTCGGGCGGCTTCAGTACCGCAGCAGCGAGGGCACGTGGAACGAGTGGCACGCGCTGTTTGACGGCGGCGGCACTGACGCCGCGGCGGGCAAGTCGGGTTGGCTGAGCGAGGACAACGGCCGCTACGTGATGGCGTTCGACGCGGCGCTGCCCGGCAAGGCGCCGAGTGCGGAGAGCCTGCGCGTCGGCGCGACGCTGGGGGCGCAGGGGCAACGCTGGTCGGTGGCCTCCGTCACGGTCGCCAAACTGATTGCCGCGCAGGGCGAGCTGACCCGCCCGCCGAACCTGACACGCGGCTTTGTCGTTGCGGACTTGCGCAGCCCCGCCGGTGAAGTCGCGACGCTGGACTACAGCGACGCTGCGCAGGTGCAATGGTCGGTCGGGCGCGGCGTCGAGCTCGACGAGCTCGCGTTGCAGGGTCTGATGGAGGGCGCTGCCGAGAAGACGCTGAAGTCGCGCAGCGTCGAATGCCCGAGCTGCGGCACGACGCTGGCAGTCACGCTGGCGACGACGAAGTCGCTCGCGTGTCAGCAGTGCAAGGCGGTGATCGACCTCTCCGGCGGCGTCGGCGCCGACCTGCAGCACTACGCGCAAGACAACGGCAGCGAGCCGCAAATATCGCTGGGCAGCACGGGCACGCTCACGCTCGGCGGTGCCGCGCCTGCATCGTGGCAAGTGGTGGGCTATGTGGAGCGCTGCGAAGTCGCGCAGGCAGGCAGCGACGACGATCAATCGTTCTGGCGCGAGTACCTGCTGTACCACCGCACCCGGGGTTTTGCGTTCCTCGTCGACGCCGAAGACGGCTGGAGCTGGACGGTGCCGATCACGGGCGCACCGGAACCCGCCGGCGCGGGCGTCAAATACCGGGGCGTCGTCTACCGCAAGCTCTACGACTACACCGGCAAGGTGACCTATGTGCTCGGCGAGTTCTACTGGCGGCTCGAGCGCGAGCAGCGCACCTTCAACACCGACTACCGCGGCACGGGAACGTTCGGCTCGCGCCAGCTCAACTGCGAACGCACGGGCGAGGGTGGTGAAGGCTCGCAGGAGATCGTCTGGTCCGCGGGCGAAGCGATGTCGTCCGACGCCGTCTCGAAGGCCTTCAAGCTCAGCGCCGACAAGCTGCAGGCGCTGCGTCGCGATGCAACGCCGGTCAGCGGCGACGGTGCATCGCTGCTGGCCAAGTTGTTCTTCTTCGGAATGATCGCGGTGTTCGCGCTGATCCTGTTCCAGTGCGACTCGGGCAGCGACAACTGCGCGGCGCTGCGCAGCAGTTACGGCGAGGCGTCCAACGAGTACCGCAGTTGCGTCGCCAACCAGCGCAGCGGGGCGCGCACGGGCGGCGGCTCGTGGGGCGGCTTTTCGAGCGGCGGCGGTGGCCACAAGTAGCCCGGCCATCGACATCTACTACCCTTTCCAACGGAGGCAATCATGATGGGAATCGAATGGCTCAAGCCCGGCGTCTTTTTCGGCTCGATGCTGTATGCGCTGATCGGCGTCGTCGTGTTCTGGATCTGTTTTCTGATCGTCGACAAGCTCACGCCCTACAAGCTGTGGGACGAGATCATCGACAAGCAGAACATCGCGCTGGCCATCGTCGTGGGTTCGATGTGCATCGCCATCGGGCTGATCGTCGCTGCGGCGGTTCACGGTTGAGGCACCCCGGGCCGGCCCGGCCTGATGGCGTGGGTCGACAGCGTGGCTGAGGGCGTGGTGCAGAGCCCCGCCGCGCCGTCGGCGCCCGGCGTGCAGCCCGCCGAACTTGCCCTGCTCGCCTCGGTGTTCGTCATCGCGGCGTGCGGCCTGCTCTACGAACTCGCCGCCGGAGCGCTCGCGAGCTACTTGCTCGGCGACTCGGTACTGCAGTTCTCCACCGTGATCGGCTCGTACCTGTTCGCGATGGGCGTGGGCTCTTACCTGTCGCGCTTCTTCGACCATCAGTTGGTCGCGCACTTCCTGCGCATCGAGTTGCTCGTGGGCCTGTGCGGTGGGCTGATGCCGGCCGCGCTGTTCGCCCTGCACGCGATTGCACCGCAGTCATTTCGCTTCGCGCTGTACGCCGGCGTGCTGCTCGTGGGCGTGCTCGTCGGGTTGGAAATTCCGCTGGTGATGCGGATCCTCAAACGCAAGTTCAGCGCGCGCTACGCCTTGCGCGACCTGGTGTCGCAGGTGCTGACCTTCGACTACCTGGGCGCGCTCGCCGTCGCGCTGGCGTTCCCGTTGCTGCTCGTGCCGCACCTCGGGCTGATCCGCACGGGGGTGTTGTTCGGCCTGCTCAACGCTCTCGTCGCGGTCTGGGCACTGTGGCTGTTTCGCTTTGAGCTGCGGCGCGTGCGCGCGCACGCGTTGGCGTGTGCGCTCGTCGTCGCCTTGCTGCTGGGCGCACTCGCTGTGGCGGACGCGCTGACGCGCTGGACCGAAGAACGCTTCTACGCCGACAACGTCGTGTTCGTTGAGACCAGCGCGTACCAGCGCATCGTCGTCACGTCGAACCAGGGCGGCATGCGGCTGTTCCTGAACGGCAATTTGCAGTTCCATTCGCGCGACGAGTACCGCTATCACGAGGCGCTGGTGCACCCGGCCCTGGCCGCGCACGGCGCGCCGCGCGACGTGCTCGTGCTCGGCGGCGGTGACGGCATGGCGGTGCGCGAAGTATTGCGCCATCCCGGCGTCGAACGCATCACGCTCGTCGAGCTGGATCCGCACATCACGCGCCTCTTCAAGGAGCAATCGCTGCTGCGCCGCCTGAATCAGGACGCGCTGCATTCGCCGAAACTGAGAATCGTGAATGCCGACGCGTTCAGCTGGCTCGAGCAGGACCCGAACCACTACGACGCGATCGTCGTCGACTTCCCCGACCCGAGCAATTTTTCGCTCGGCAAGCTCTACACGACGAGTTTCTACACGCTGCTCGACGCGCACTTGCGCGGCAGCGGTTACGCCGTGGTGCAGACGACGTCACCGCTGATCGCGCGCAAGAGTTTCTGGACGGTGGTGAGCACGATCGAGGCCGCGGGCCTGACGGCCACGCCCTACCACGCGCACGTGCCGAGCTTCGGCGAATGGGGTTTCGTGATCGCGAGCCGGCGGCCGTGGGCGGCTCCTGCGGTGTTGCCGACGGGACTGCGATTTCTCGGCGTCGAAGGCTTGAGCGCGCTGTTCCAGTTCCCGCCCGACATGGCGCGTGTGGCCACCGGCGTGAACCGCTTGTCGAACCAGGTGCTCGTGCACACCTTCGAAGAAGAGTGGGGCCGGGTTCACGAGTGAGCCGCGCATGACGAAGCCACGCCTTGCCGATGTGCGCCGGCGCGCCTTGCTCGCCGGCGCCGCCGCGCTGCCGTGGGCCGGCTGCACGCGCGACGCGGCACCGGCGTATGACGGCGCCTGGCTCGGCGCGGCGCACGAACGCGGGCATCGGGTTCGGAATTCGCGCGAGCGCGCCGCAAGCGCAGCCGGCGCTGCCGCGCTGCAACGCCGCGCCGGCGTCATCGTCGTCGGCGCGGGCATTGCCGGGCTTGCAGCGGCGCGCGCCCTGCGGCGCGCCGGCGTTGACGACGTGCACGTCTTCGAACTCGAGGACAGTGCCGGCGGCAACAGCCGCGGCCACACCCTCGGCGGCATGGCGTGCCCGCTCGGCGCGCATTACCTTCCGGTGCCGGGCGCACAGGCGAGCGAAGTCGCCGAATGGGTCGCCGAACTCGGGCTGAGCCGTGTCGTCGCGGGCAGCACCACGTACAACGAGCGGCACCTCTGCCACAGCCCGCAAGAGCGCTTGTTCATCGGCGGCGAGTGGGTCGAGGGCCTGCTGCCGCCACTCGACGCGCTGCCCGCGGCGCAGCGCGAGGCCACGCGCCGCGAGTACCAGGCGTTTCATGACGCCGTCGAGGCGGCAGGTCGCGACCAGGCGTTCTGCATTCCCACCGCGCGCGCGTCCACCGCGACGGCGCACCGTGCTGCAGCACTCGGCGCCGTCAGTTTTGCAAACTGGCTCGACGCCCAGGGCTACCGCGCACCGGCGCTGCGCTGGTACCTCGACTATTGCTGCCGCGACGACTTCGGCGCCGGCGCAGCGTTTGTTTCGGCGTGGGCCGGCCTGCACTACTTTGCGAGCCGGCACGGCTTTCACGCACCCGGCGCGGACGCCGCCGCCGACGCCGCCGAGCGCGGCGCCGTATTCACCTGGCCCGAGGGCAACGCCTGGCTCACCCGGCGCCTCGCCGAGCCCTTGGGCGACCGCCTGCACACCGGCCAGGTGGCGTTGCGTGTGCGCGAAAACCGGCATGACGCGAGCGTGGACCTGTGGAATGCGGCGACCCAGTCGGTCGAAACCTGGAGCACGCGCTTCGTGGTGCTCGCCGTGCCCGTGTTCATCGCCGCACGGCTCGTCGACTCCGTGCCCGACGCACTCGCCCAGGCCGCGACACTGCTGCACTACGCGCCGTGGCTCGTCGCGAACCTGTGGCTGCGCGAACCCCTCGTCGACGCCGGCGGCGCCGCGCCGGCGTGGGACAACGTCATCATGGACAGCCCGACGCTCGGGTATGTGGACGCGATGCACCAGAGCACGCGCCCGCACGCCGGTCCTACCGTGCTGACGGCGTACTGGGCGCTGGGTGGCGACTCCCCGCAAGAGTTGCGCGCCCAGCGTGCGCGCCTGCTGGACGCACCTTGGTCAGGCTGGGCAAAAAACGTCGTGCAGGAGATTGCGCGCGCGCACCCGGACATCGCCTCGCGCGTGCAACGCATCGACTTGATGCGCTACGGCCACGCGATGGCCATCCCCGCACCCGGCGTGCGCCACCACGGCGCGCTGCTGGCGCTCGCGCAGTCGCATTCACGCGTGCGCTTGGCGCACAGCGACTTGGCGGGTTACTCCGTGTTCGAAGAGGCGTTTTTCCACGGTGACCGTGTCGGCAACGCCATCGGCAAGGCATTGCGCAACGCGTCGAAGTAACCCAGCGCTCGCGAATCGCCCCAGCGCTCGCGAAACACCCCAGCGCTCGCTCAATGGTCGGGGTCGGGCTCGGTCTGCGGCACGCTGCGCCGCTCAACCTCGGGCGCCTGGCCTTCGCGCGCCTTGCGCCTCAAGCGTTTCAGTTCGTGGCGCATCGCGCGTTCTTCAGGCGTCAGCGTCGGTTCCGCAGCGAGCGGCGCGAGGTCGGAGTCGCGCTCGGCGCGCTCGATGCTCTTGCGCTCGCCGAGCAACAACAGGCGCGCACGCACATGATTCGCCAGCGCTTCCACGCCGTCCAGCCCACGCGGCGCGTCGGTGCGCGGCAGCGCGACGATGTGTTTGTCCTGCATCTTCAAGTGCACGCGGCAGATCCGATTGCGCTTGCCGTGCAGCAGCGTGAAGCCCTCCACCTCTTCTTCGTGGACGGCAACGTCGCGCACGTTCTCGATCGCGATCTGGTGCACCTTGCGCTTCAGGCCGCGCTGGAACCAGACGAAATTGGCGCTTGCCGCGGCGCGCTCCCAGCGCATCATGTCGAGCACCACGGCGGCGACGACCAGCCCGGCGCCCAGCGCGCCGACCCAGCGCGGCGCAAAGGTCGCGCCCAGCCACATCAGAATGCCCGAGACGAGCACCAGGATCACGATTTCCAGCGTCTCGCGCTCGGCGGTGCCGTAGACGTCGCGCTGGTAGCGCACCGCTTCTTCTTCACCTGTCGCCAGCGGCGAGGTCACGCCGACGAGCCACTTCGCTGCGCGGCTGATCAGCAGGTGCGCACCGATCGCGGCGCCGATGAGCAACGGAAGTTTCAGCAGAACGGCGCTGATCGAGCCTGCGGCGCCCGCGGCCAGCGCGAGCGGCGAAATGCTTGCCGCGGCAAGCCCGGCGATACTTTGAACGAGGAGTCGGCGTTTCATCACCCCGCGACGGTAGCAAGAACTTCGAGTTGGCGGAAGGGGCTGGCTGCGCCGGGTTCGCCAAGGGATGCGCGTGTACCCCACACTTCACGCTTGGGCGCGCTGGGCGCGCGGCGCGCAGGACCGGGGTGGCTAAGATGCCGCGCATCGGCGCCACGGGAGCCCACATGACGACACACACGCACGACCTCGGCCCCTGGCGCCACAGCCACCGCTTCGATGCGGGCAATCGCGAAGGCGAAACGCGCACGCGCTGGGTGCTCGCGCTGACCCTGGTGACGATGGTCGCCGAAGTCGCCGCGGGTTGGTGGACGGGTTCGATGGCGCTGCTCGCCGACGGCTGGCACATGGGGACGCACGCGCTGGCCCTGGGCATCGCGGCGCTTGCCTACGCGGTCGCACGACGCCACGGCGACGACTCGCGCTACGCCTTCGGTACCTGGAAGATCGAAGTTCTGGGCGGCTTCGCGAGTGCTCTCGTGCTTGTGCTGGTGGCACTGGCGATCGCCGCCGAATCGGCGCTGCGCCTGTGGCACGCCGAGCTGGTGGCGGCGCAAACCGCGTTGATCGTCGCGGTCATCGGGCTCGTCGTGAACCTGATTTCGGCGTGGCTGCTGCACGGCTCGCAGGCGCACGGCGAGGCGCAGGCCGGTCATGACGCGGGCCACGGGCACGCGCATCACGGTCATGGGCATGCGCATGGGCACAGGCACGGGCACGGGCATTCGGGTGCAGCGCACGCCGGGCCGGCGCGCAGCGCCAGCGCTGCCGACTTGAACCTGCGCGGCGCCTACCTGCACGTTCTCGCCGACGCCCTGACCTCGCTGCTCGCCATCGCCGCGCTCAGTGCGGCACTCTGGCTCGGCTGGTGGTGGCTGGACCCGCTGGTGGGCGTGCTCGGCGCCGTCGTGATCGCGGTCTGGGCGAAGGGGCTGCTGCGCGAATCGGCGAACGTCTTGCTCGACCGCGAAATGGACCACCCGCTCGCCAAGACGCTGCGCACGGCGCTCGAAGCCGACGGCGACGCCAAGGTCGCCGACCTGCACCTGTGGCGCGTCGGGCGCGAACAATTTGCCGCGATCGTGTGCATCGTCGCCGACGCGCCGCTCGCCCCTGCGGCCTACCGCGAGCGCCTGAGCCCGCACCACGAACTCGTGCACGTGTCGGTCGAAGTGAATCGCTGCGTGCAGGCTGAAGCCGCGTCGGGTTGAGGGCACTTTGCGCTCGACCGGCCTGTGCCGTGTTGCGCCGCAGCGCCTCATTGGCACGACTCAAGCGTCCGCGCGATTCAGCGCCTCGAGGCGCTGCGGCGTGCCCACATCGGCCCAGGGCACGCCCAGCATTTGTGCGCCCAGGCGCCGCTGCGCGATTGCGGCGTCGAGGTAAGGCCGCAATTTCGCTTGGGTGCCGGGGGCGAGCTCGGCCATCAGTGTCGTCACGAACTCCGGCCTGAACAGCGCCACGCCGGACCAGGTGAATCGTTGCGCTTGCGTGCCGGGTGCATCGGGCACGGCCAGGCCGGAGTCATCGATACCGAAGTCGCCTTGCGGGTGCTGCGGTGGGTTGGGCACCATCCACAACTGCCCGAGCAGGCCACTGCGCTCGAAGCGCGCCACGTGCTGCGCAGTGAAATCGAACTGCGGCGCGTAGACGTCGGCGGCAACGTACCAGAACGCACCGAATTGCGCACCGTCGGTCAACAACGGCAGCGCCTTCTTCAGGCCACCCGCGGTCTCCAACGCGCCGCCGTGGTCGCGCCCTTCGAGCGAGTAGGCGATTCGCACGCCGAAGCGCCTGCCGTCGCCGAGCCGCTCGACGATTTGCGCTTCCAGCCACGCCGTGTTCACGATCACGTCGCGCACGCCGGCGCGCGCCAGCGCTTCGAGATGCCACTCGATGAGCGCCTTGCCGTGCACTTGCAGCAGCGGCTTCGGCATCGTGTCGGTGAGCGGGCGCATGCGCTCGCCGCGGCCGGCGGCCAGGAGAATCGCTTTCATGGGTTGCGTCAGGTGCCGGGGAGGTTCACGTGCGCAGCCGCCGCATCGAAGTTGGGGGCCTCATTGGGTTGGTCTGCACGGTGGGCGCCGGCAGCAACTGCCGCAGCTCGCGCTTCATCTCCTGCTGCAGTTGCTTCGCGGTGGGCAGGTGCAGCTGATAGCGGGTGGCAAAGATGTTTCGTTCTTGCAGTTCACCCAGCGTGTATCTCACGACCGCATCGTTCTTATCGGGGCAGAGAATCAGCCCGACGCTGGGGTTGTCGCCCTCGGTGCGGCGCTCGCGGTCGAAGTAGTTCACGTAAAACTGAATCTGTCCAAGATCGGCATGCGTGAGCTTGCCGACCTTCAAGTCAACGAGCACGTAGCACTTCAGTACCGTGTGATAGAAGACCAGGTCGATGTAGAAGTGGTCGCCGCCCAAAGTGATGCGCTGCTGCCTTGCCACGAAGGCGAAGCCCTTGCCTAACTCCAAAAGGAAGTGCTGCAGGTTGTCGATGAGTGCCTGCTCGAGCTTCGTTTCAACGAGTCGGTGCGACTCCGGCAGCCCCAGGAACTCCATCACCACAGGGTCGCGCAGCACGTCGATGGGCTGCATCACTTCCTGGCCGCGGCTCGCCAGGCGCAGCACGCCCGCCTTGTCACGGCTCTTCGCCAGCCTGTCGAACAGCAGGCTCGCGGCCTGGCGCGACAGATCGCGCACCGACCAGGCGTGCTTGATCGATTCAATTTCGTAGAAATCCCGCGCCGCTTGTCGGCCTACGCGCAGCAGGCAGCGGTAGTGACTCCAGGACAGATCAGGGTGCAATCGGCCCGGCCGCGGTGGTGCGGCGCCGCGGGCCGAGGCAGATTTCCGCGACACCGTCTCGGAAATCGCCGGCAGCGCGAATTTCCGACGCACTGTCTCGGAAATCAGTTGTGGGTATTCCAAGTAAAACTGCCTGAAGGCCTCGAGGTTGTCTACCGAGTAGCCGCGCCCGTAGTTGCGGGTCAGTCGCAATGAAAGCTGGGCCAGCAGTTTCGCGCCGTACCCCGCGCGGCGCTCACCGCTTTGCTCTTCTTCGACGATCTCGCGGCCGATCAGCCAGTTGGCCAACACCTGCGTCGTATTGACGGTGCGAGCGACGCCGGTGCGCGCCGCGTCCAGAATCTCGCGCACGCGGCCATACAACGCGGGTTGGGCGGGTACGGGTCGCTTCGTCGCCATGTCAACTGCCGGCTGCGTTGGCCAACGCAGCCGCTTCGCGCTCGCTCGACAAACCCGCCTTGTCGAACACTTGCTGTTCGGCGGGCAATGCGCGGTACCAGGCGAGCGTGTCGGCGACGGTCTGCGCGAGAGGCCGCGAGGTGAGGCCCGCCGCAAGCGCCTGCGTCGCGTCGGTGCTCATGATCGCCTGCTCGGCCGTAGGCACCACCAGCGGCAAGTCGCTCCAAGGCTCGAGGCCCTGCGCTTGGAGCGCGGCGATGTCGCACCACGCGAAACGCGCCGACACGCCGGCCGCTGCCGCGCACGCGGCAAGCACGTCGCCCATAGTCAAGCGCCCGGCCGGGCTCACGACGTTGAACACGCCACGCGTGCCGGCGTCCAGGCAGCGCAGCGCAAACGCGGCGAGGTCGCGTGCGTCGATGAGCTGCACCGGCGTGTCGGGCGCTCCCGGCGCCAGCACCGTGTCGCCGTCGCGGGCCCGGCCCAGGCGCGCTGGCCAGTAGGTGAAGCGCTGCGTCGGGTCGTGCGGTCCGACGATCAACCCAGGGCGCAGGATCAACGCGGCGCTGCCGAAGCGGCGTTGCACTTCGGCCTCGCACAGCGCCTTCAATGGGCCGTAGGTGCGGCCGTCGACGGTCGTGGTGTCGATATCGTCGATGACGCCCAGGGGGCTGTCTTCGCGGTTCGGTGTTGCCGACGACGCGTAGACCGAGATGCTCGACATGAAGGCGTAGCAACCGACGCGGCCGGCCAGCGTCTGCGCCATGCGCGCCACGTCGCCGGGCAGGTAGCCGCAGGTGTCGAGCACGGCGTCCCATGCGCCGGTCGCCAATTCGCTCAGATCGCCGCTGCGGTCGCCCCGACGCGACTCGACGCCCGCCGGCGCAGCGCCGGAAACGCCGCGATTGAACAGCGTCACGGCGTCGCCGCGCGCCAGCGCCACGTCGACCAGATGGCGCCCGACAAAGCGCGTGCCGCCGATGATCAACAGTTTCATAACGCCAGGGCCGGTGTCGCTGCGCCCGCTCGCAGCAGTTCCTGGCGCGACACCGTCGCCGCGTCGAACGCGCCGATCAGCCGCTCCAGCGCAATGTGCGCGCTGCGCGAATGGTCGCCCTGAAAGTTGCACACAAACACGTCGATCGTCACCGCGCCGAGTTCGGGCCAGGTGTGCACCGCCAGGTGCGATTGAGCGAGCAGCACGACACCGGTGATTCCCGCCGGCGCATCGGGCCTCGCGTGCGCATCCCGCGCGAAACGGTGGAACAACTCGCCTACCGCGTGCAAGCCCGCGTCGTGAACCGCAGCCAGGCACAGCGTGCGCAGCAAGGCGGTATCGGTCATCACGGGCTGCGAGGCGGCGCAGCCGCGCAGGTCGGCAGTGAGGTGCAGGCCTTGCATCGCGCGCATTATCTAGGAGCCTGCCGGGCGTTGAGTCGGGCCCGTAAAATGCGCCGCTTCACTGCCCGTTTCGCCATCCGGGCCATCACCTCAGCGTCGCACCGGGAGCCGCATGCTTGTCGCCAATGCCACGACCACCTTGATGGCCAACGCCATCCGCGCGCTCGCGATGGACGCCGTCCAGCAGGCGAATTCCGGGCACCCCGGTGCGCCCATGGGCATGGCGGAAATCGCGGTGGCGGTGTGGGGCCGTCACCTCAAGCACAACCCTTTGAGCCCGCATTGGCCGGACCGGGACCGCTTCGTCTTGAGCAACGGCCACGCGTCGATGCTTCTTTATGCACTGCTGCACCTGACGGGCTACGACCTGCCGATGAGCGAGTTGCGCAATTTTCGGCAACTCCACAGCAAGACGCCCGGGCACCCGGAAGTCGGCCTGACTCCCGGCGTGGAAACGACGACCGGCCCGCTCGGCCAGGGCCTAGCGAACGCGGTCGGAATGGCTTTGGCCGAAAAGCTGCTTGCCGCCGAGTTCAACCGCGACTGGCACCGAATCGTCGACCATCACACCTACGTTTTCCTCGGCGACGGTTGCCTGATGGAAGGCATCAGCCACGAGGCCTGCGCACTCGCCGGCGCGTGGCGCCTGAACAAGCTGATCGCCATCTACGACGACAACGGCATCTCGATCGACGGCAAGGTCGAGCCCTGGTTCATCGACGACACGCGCAAGCGCTTCGAAGCCTATGGCTGGAACGTCATCGCCAACGTCGACGGGCACGACGCCGACGCGGTCGACGCCGCGGTGAACAACGCAAAGCGCTCGGACCGGCCGACGTTGATCGGATGCAAGACGACGATCGGCAAGGGCTCGCCGAACCGCGCCGGCACGGCCAAGGCGCATGGCGAGGCGCTTGGCGGCGACGAGGTGAAGCTCGCGCGCGAGGCCTTGGCTTGGCCGCATGAGCCCTTCGTGATCCCCGAAGACGCGTATTCGCTGTGGGACGCGCGCCCGCGCGGCCACACCGGCGAAAAAGCCTGGCGCAGCGCCTTCGAAAAATACCAGGCGACGTTTCCGCTGCTCGCCGCCGAGTACACGCGGCGCATGCGCGGCGAACTTCCCGAGGGCTGGGCGCAGGCTGCCGCCGAAGTCGCGCTCGCCGCGCATGCAAGAGCCGAGACGCTGGCGAGCCGCAAAGCGAGCCAGGTCGCGCTCGAAGCCTTCACCAAGCTGCTTCCCGAGCTGCTCGGCGGCAGCGCCGACCTGACGGGTTCAAATCTGACGAACACGAGTTCGACGCCGCCGCTGCGCATGCAGCCCGACGGCGCGCTGCTGCTCGTCGACGGCCAGGGCGGGCGCCACATCAATTACGGCGTTCGCGAATTCGGCATGGCCGCGGTGATGAACGGCGCGGCGCTGCACGGCGGCTTCATTCCCTACGGTGGCACGTTCCTGACGTTCAGCGATTACAGCCGCAATGCGATCCGCATGGCGGCGCTGATGAAACAGCGTGTCATCCACGTGTTCACTCACGACAGCATTGGCCTGGGCGAAGACGGGCCGACGCACCAGAGCGTGGAACACGCAGCGTCCTTGCGCCTGATTCCGGGCCTTGACGTCTGGCGCCCGTGCGACACCGCAGAAACCGCGGTCGCGTGGGCGTGCGCCATCGAGAACCGGCAGCGCCCGAGTGCACTGCTGCTGTCACGGCAGAACATCACGTATGCCCCCAAGCCGGGCCTGGACGGCATCCGAAAAGGCGGCTACGTGCTCGCCGAACCCAGCGAGGTGGGCTTGAAGAAACCGGCGCGCGCAGTGATCATCGCCACCGGCTCGGAAGTGCCTCTCGCCATGCACGCGCAAGCCGCGCTGGCCAAGGACGGCATCTCGGTGCGGGTCGTGTCGATGCCTTCAACAAGCGTGTTCGATCGCCAAAGTGCCGCCTACAAGAGCAGTGTCTTGCCCCAGGGCGTGCCACGCATCGCGGTGGAAATGGGCGTGACCGACGGCTGGTGGAAGTACGGCTGCGCCGCGGTGGTGGGCATCGACACCTACGGCGAATCGGCGCCGGCGCCGGCGCTGTTCAAACATTTCGGGTTCACTGCGGAAAACGTCGCGGACACGGTGCGCGTCGTCGTCGGCGCATCGGCTAGCGTCTAGTTTCGTCACTCACGGGAAATCATCATCATGACCATCAAAATCGGCATCAACGGCTTCGGGCGAATCGGGCGCATGGTGTTCCGCGCCGCGGTGCAGAACTTCAAAGACATCGAGGTGGTGGGCATCAACGATTTGCTGGAGCCCGATTACCTGGCATACATGTTGAGCTACGACTCAGTGCACGGGCGCTTCAAGGGCGACGTGAAAGTCGACGGCCATACGCTCGTCGTGAACGGGAAGAAGATTCGCCTCACCGCACTGAAAGACCCGAGCGAGTTGAAGTGGAGCGAGGTCGGCGCGCAGGTGATCATCGAGTCGACGGGCCTGTTCCTCACCAAAGACACGGCGGCGAAACACATTGCAGCGGGCGCCAAGAAGGTGATCATGTCGGCACCGAGCAAGGACGACACGCCGATGTTCGTCTACGGCGTGAACGACAAGACGTATGCCGGGCAGGACATCATCAGCAACGCGAGTTGCACGACGAATTGCCTGGCGCCGGTGGCCAAGGTGTTGAACGACAGCTTCGGCATCAAGCGCGGCCTGATGACGACGGTGCACGCCGCGACGGCGACGCAAAAAACCGTGGACGGCCCGAGCAACAAGGACTGGCGCGGCGGGCGCGGCATTCTGGAGAACATCATTCCCTCCAGCACCGGTGCAGCGAAAGCGGTGGGCGTCGTGATCCCCGAGCTGAACAAGAAGCTCACCGGCATGTCGTTTCGCGTGCCGACCTCGGACGTGTCGGTCGTTGACCTCACCGTCGAGCTGAAGAACGACACGACGTATGAAGCGATCTGCGCAGCGATGAAGGCCGCCGCTGACGGCCCGATGAAAGGCGTGCTCGCCTACACGGATCAGAAAGTCGTCTCGACCGACTTTCGCGGCGAAAGCTGCACCTCGGTGTTCGACGCCGACGCCGGCATGGCGCTCGACGGCAGCTTCGTCAAGGTGATTGCCTGGTACGACAACGAATGGGGCTACTCGTGCAAGGTGCTGGAGATGGCGCGCGTCATTTCACGCTGAACTCGATGCTCAGTCTGGGCTAATTCCCTCGCCGAACACGAGCCGGGCGTTCATGTGAGCGCAGGGTTCGCCGCGGTGTGCTGCGCTGGCCAGTCGCTGCACCCGGCCTACACTGCACCTGATGCGATTTCCACACATCACGTTCGTGTGTACCGTGACCGCCTGGCTCGCGGCCTGCGCGGTCGCCGCGCCAGAAGCCGATTTGCGCGTTCTGGTCAAACTCGCGCACCCCTCCACCGATAGCGCGGCGATCGCGCGGCTCGTGTCCAGCCGCGCCGGCGTCACCGCGCGTTACCTCGGCTCGAGCAGCCTCACCTGGCATGCGCTGGTGCTGCCCTGCGGCGGCGTCTCCGAATGCGAGGCTGTATTGCAGCGGCTGCGGGCCGACGCCGTCGCCTTTCAGGCGGTCGAGCGTGACGAACGAAAACGTATCGTCACGCCTTGAGGCACTTCCAGCCACGCAGTGCGCCGCACAATCAATTCATGAACAAAATCTTCGTCCTGCGCGCCGCGTTGTGCGCCCTGCTGCTCGCGCCGATCGTGCCGATCACGCCACTGGGTTCCGCGCAAGGCGCAGCCTCTGCGGCCGTCACGCCGAGCGCACGCGTCATCGTCAAGTACAAAGTCGACGCCGTGTTGCTGCGCAAGCGCGCGCTGTCGGTGAGCGACCAGCATGCGGTGCAGGCGCAGACTCTCGGCCAGCGCCACGGCATCGCGCTTCGCAGCGGTGCCGGGCTGCACGAGCGCGCGCAGCTTGTGTTCGCGAGCGGCATGAGTTCGGAGCAGCTCGCCGCCGCGCTGGCGCAGGACAGCGAAGTCGAATACGCGGTGCCGGACCGGCGCAAGCGAAAGAGCGTTGCCCCGAACGATCCGCTGTACACGACAGTGCCGGGGAACGGCCCGGCCTCGGGCCAGTGGTACCTGCGGCCCAACGCCGGCGAAGTGCAGAGCTCGATCGACGTCGAACCCGCCTGGAATATCACGAGCGGCAGCAGCAGCATCGTCGTCGCCGTGCTCGATACCGGCGTGCGCTTCGATCATCCCGATCTGAAGACAGTCGCCAGCGGTGGCAACCTGCTGCCGGGCTACGACATGATTGCCGATGTCGACACCGCCAACGACGGCAACGGACGCGATGCAGACCCCTCCGACCCGGGCGACTGGATCAGCCAAGCCGACATCAACAGCGGCCGATACGCACCGTGCACTTCGGCGGACATCGGCGACAGCTCCTGGCACGGCACGCAAACCGCGGGTCTGGTCGGCGCGCTCACGAACAACGGCGTGGGCATGGCCGGCGTCGGGCGCACCGTGCGCGTGCTGCCGGTGCGCGTGCTCGGCAAGTGCGGCGGCTTCGACTCCGACATCATTGCCGGCATGCTTTGGGCCGCAGGCCAGAGCACCGGCGACCCGAATGTGCCGACCAATCCGCTGGCAAATCGCGCCAAGGTCATCAACCTGAGCCTCGGTGGTGAAGGGCTGTGCACGCTGCCGTATCAAGATGCCGTCAACGCGCTGAGCGCCGCCGGTGTATCCGTCGTCGCCTCAGCCGGGAACGGCACCGGCCATGCCGTGAACTCGCCGGCGAATTGCGCCGGCGTGATCGGCGTGGCCGGCTTGCGCCACATCGGCACCAAGGTCGGTTTCTCCGACGTCGGCCCCGAAGTCAGCATCGCCGCGCCAGGGGGCAATTGCGTCAATCTCGACCCGAACCTGCCCTGCTTGTATCCGATCCTCACCACGTCGAATTCCGGGCTGACGACCCCCACGGGTTCGATCTATACCGATCACTTCAACGCCTCCGTCGGCACGAGTTTTTCTGCGCCGCTCGTGGCAGGTTCGGCTGCGCTGCTGTTCGCCGCGCAGCCGGCATTGAGCCCAGGCGAAGTGCGCGCCATCCTGCGCTCGACGGCGCGGCAGTTCCCGACCACCGGAGCCGATCCCGGGACTGCGGCTTGCCACGCACCGAACGGAACCGATCAACTCGAGTGCTACTGCACCACCAGCACTTGCGGCACAGGCATGCTCGACACGGGCGCCGCGGTGCAACTGGCGGCGGTGAGCGTGCTGCCGCGCATCACGCTGAGCCCGGTAACTCCGATCGCCGGCCAATCGCTGACCTTGGGCGGCGCCAGTTCGCTCGTCGCCGGTGGGCGCAGCATTGCTGGTTATCAGTGGGCAATCGCCGACAACGGCGGCATCGTCACTGGGTTTACCAGCGCGACGAACGCCGCCAACGCGACCCTCACTCCCAGCGCCGCGGGGCAGTTCCGCATCAGCCTGACGGTGACCGACAGCGGGGGCACACAAGCCACGTCGACGAGCGACGTCGTGGTCACGACGGGAATCGTTCCGCGCATCACGGTGAGCCCGACGACTCCAGTGGCTGGCCAGGTGATTTCGCTGAGCGCCTCGGGAACGACGGTGGTGAGCGGCCGCAGCATCGCCGGCTATCAATGGGCGATCACGAATGGCGGCGGCATCGTCACGTCGCTGAGCGGCGCGACGAGTCAAATCGCCACGCTCACGCCAAGTGCCGCGGGGCAGTTCAGCGTGACCCTGACTGTGACCGACAGCGCCGGAGCTCAGGCCACGTCGAGCAGCACCGTCACGGTGGCGCGTGTGTCGAGCTCCGGCGGCGGCGCGATGAATGCAGGCTGGCTCGCCCTGCTGCTCGGCGCCGTGCTGCTGCTGGTGCGGCGCCGCGGCTGATCAGGGCTTGGCGCAGGGCCCGAAGCCCTTGCCCAGCGCGTCGGTCGGCAGGGCGCTCACTTGCGCCAGCATGGGGGCGCTCGGTCTTTCGATGCGCAATAAGTGGCTGCTCGCTGCCGGCACGGCTTCGATGACGCGGGCGTTGCGCACGCCGCGTTTGCCGAGTTGCTCGAGCAGGCTGTTCGCGTTGCCGCGGACCTCGAAGCGCCCGAGCGACAAGCCCGGCGCCAACTCGCTCGGGGCGCGCAGCAGCTCGTACTCCACCTTGAGGCGGCGCAGTTCGTCCTGGCGCTTGCTGAGGGATTCGGGGTCGTTGAACTTGCCCATGTAGACCATCCACAAGGCGCTGCGATCGGTCTTCAGGTGGGTCCAGCTCCCGCTGGGCAAGTGGCTCTGCAGCGTCGCGAGCGCGGCGCCGATTTGCGCCGCGCTGAACGGGCCGGCCTCGACGCAGGTGGTGGGCAAGGCTTCGGCGACGACGCTCGGCGCGGCCGCTGCCGCTGGCCCTGGCGCGGGCGCGGGCGCGGGCGCATTCGGTGCGGCCACGGGAAGGGGCGTGGCCGTGGCGCCGGGCGTCGGCCCCTTGACGGCCCCGGGCGCGAGGATGCGGATCGACTCCGGTCGCACCTGCCGCGCCAGGCGCTCGGGTTCGCGGTCGCCGCTCGCGCGAACGCCGGTCACGTCGTCGAGCCAGCCCTGCGTCCACGCCAGCAACACGGCGTTGCCGAGCAGCAGCAGCAGGACGAAAAGCCTCAGCATGGCGTGGGCGGCGGGAGTGTCGCGCTGCCGCCGCGCAAAGCATCCACAGGTGGCGATCGCAGGCGCACGCTCACCTCGCCCGAGACGACGTCATGCCACGTCGCCTGCGGCCCCGCGCCGCTGCGCAGTCGCAGCGCACCGTTCGCCGCAACGCCCTGCGCCAGCCCTTGCAGCGCGCCGGCGACGACGTCGCGGCCGAACAGCACGTCGCGGGCGGCGTAGCGCGCCTCGAAACCCGCGAATCCCTTGCGCTCGAAGTGGCGCAGCGCGCGCACGAGCGGCACGGCGAGCCGGTGCAGCGCTTGCGCCGCGTCGATGTGCGGATGAACCTCTTGCAGGCAGGCGACGCCGCTGCTCGGGTCCGGCACCGCCAGCGGCAGCACGTTCAAACCAACGCCGATGACGCCGATTCGCTGCGCCCCGCAGCTCACGGTTTCGATGAGCACGCCGCCGAGCTTGCGGCCCACATGCTGGGCGTCGCCCGGTGCGCCGCGCAGCCACACGTCGTTGGGCCACTTCAGCAGCAGGTGCGGCACGGCGGCGTCGGGGGCGTCGAGCGCCTCGGCAAGCGCCACGCCGACTGCGAGCGACAGGCCCGAGAGTTGCGCGCCTTGCAGTGGCAAGGCGAGGGAAAACGTCAACGAGGCGCCGGGCGCCGAATGCCAGATGCGGCCGAGCCGGCCGCGGCCTCCCGTCTGCTCTTCGGCGACGAGCAGCACCGGCTCGAACTGCGCGCCGTCAAAGGCACGGCAAAGCTCGAGCAGGCGCGTATTTGTCGAATCGACGCTGGCCTGAATCTGGACACGCACGCCGGACAACTCGGCCGCGAGGTCGCGTTGCAGCGCGGCTGCGTTCCAATCGATTCCGCAGGCCAGCAGCGTCACGAGGAGTGCCTGCGCGCCACGCGATGCCTGTTCAAGCGGGGTCGCGCCAGGCCATCACAGCCCGCCGCGGCGCCGTGGGGCGAGCATCGTGCCGCGACACTTGCGTGTGCCGCAGCGGCATTCGAACTGTTTCTTCAACTTCGGTGTCTGGCGTTCGTCAAGCACCAGGCCGTAGTCGTAGAACAGCTCTTCGCCGGGGCGGACCGCGCGCAGCGTCTTGATGAAGATGCGCCCGCCCACTTCATCGGCCTCGCAGTTCGGCGTGCACGCGTGGTTGATCCAGCGCGCCGAGTTGCCGCCAAACGCGGCGTCGATGACGTTACGCTCGTCGATGTGAAAGTAAAAGGTGTGGTTCGGGTCGCTCGGGTCGTGCGGATGGCGCCGCAGCGCTTCTTTCCAGCTGATCACCTCACCTTTGTATTCGATGAGGGTTTCGCCTCGTCCGAGCGCCACCGCGGCGTAGACGCCCTTGCCGTGAACGCCGGAGCGGCGCACCTGGATGCGCCGGCCGGAGCGTGCCCCGGTGGCCTTTGTGCGTGACGGCTCATTAGACTTGCCGTTCGACTTGGAGGGAGCAGTTTGCATCGTTGAAGAAATTTTGAGTACATTGAATTCATGGGTGCGCGCGTGCGTGCGTGCGCCAGCGCGCGCGAGGCGCATTGTATTGAACGCCATTGACAGCCATTGCAGACTCATACCAATATGACCAAGACCTTGATCATTGCCGAGAAGCCCTCGGTCGCCCAGGACATCGTGCGCGCGCTCACGCCCAGCACCGGCAAGTTCGACAAGCACGACGAATACTTCGAGAGCGAGAAGCACATCGTCACGTCGGCGGTGGGGCACTTGCTGGAGATCAAGGCGCCCGAGGCCTACGAGGTGAAACGCGGCAAGTGGAGCTTTGCGCACCTGCCGGTGATTCCGCCGCACTTCGACCTCAACCCGATCGACAAGAGCAAGGGGCGCCTGAACGCGATCGTCAGGCTCGTCAAGCGCAAGGACGTGAGCGCACTCATCAATGCCTGCGACGCGGGGCGCGAAGGCGAGCTGATCTTTCGCCTGATCCAGCAGCACAGCAAGAGCAAACATCCGGTGAAGCGCCTGTGGCTGCAAAGCATGACGCCTGCGGCGATCGTCGAGGGCTTCGCGAACCTGCGCAGCGACAAGGACTTGCTGGGCCTGGCCGAGGCCGCGCGCAGCCGCTCCGAGGCCGACTGGCTGGTGGGAATCAACGGCACGCGCGCGATGACGGCGTTCAATTCGCGCGACGGTGGATTCTTTCTGACGACCGTGGGGCGCGTGCAGACGCCCACGCTGTCGATCATGGTCGAGCGCGAAGAAAAGATTCGCAAGCACGTCGCGCGGCCTTACTGGGAAATCAAGGCGACGTTTGGGAGCCAAGCCGGGCAGTACGACGGCAAGTGGTTCGATCCGAAATGGAAGAAAAATGCCGACGACCCGGAGCAGCGTGCGGATCGGCTGTGGGATGCGAAGAGCGCCCAGGCGATCGCCGACGCGGTGCGCGGGCAAGCTGCGACCGTCAGCGAAGAAGCCAAACCCAGCAGCCAAAGCGCGCCGGGTCTGTACGACTTGACGACGCTGCAGCGCGAAGCGAATTCGCGCCTCGGCTTCTCGGCGAAGACGACGCTGTCGATCGCGCAGGCACTGTACGAAAAACACAAGGTGCTGACCTACCCGCGAACCGACAGCAAGGCGCTGCCGGAAGACTATGTCGACGTCGTGAAGAAGACGATGAAGATGATCTCGGTGGAGGACATGCCGGGTCCGCTGCGCGCCCTGGCGGTGCACGCGAAGACGGCGCTCAAAGAGGGATACGTCAAGCCGAACAAAAAGATCTTCGACAACGCCAAGGTCTCGGACCACTTCGCCATCATCCCGACGCTGCAGGCGCCCAAGAGCTTGAACGAGCTCGAGGCCAAGCTCTACGACATGGTGCTCAAGCGCTTTCTCGCGGTGTTCTTCCCGCCGGCAGAGTTCATGGTGACGACGCGGATTTCCAGCGTCAAGGTCGGCGCCAAACAGCACCAGTTCCAGACCAACGGCAAAGTCATGGTCAAGCCGGGCTGGCTCGCCGTGTACGGCAAGGAGGCGCAGGAGGACGATGCGAATCTGGTCGCGGTGGCAGAAGGCGAGAGGGTCCGCGCCGAAGAGGTGGCAGCGAACGCGCTGAAGACCAAGCCGCCGGCGCGCTATACCGAGGCGACGCTGCTGTCGGCGATGGAAGGCGCGGGCAAGCTGATCGACGACGACGAACTGCGCGAAGCGATGCAGGAAAAAGGCCTGGGCACGCCGGCGACGCGCGCGGCCATCATCGAAGGCCTGATCTACGAGAAGTACATTCACCGCGAGGGCCGCGAACTCGTTCCCGGCGCGAAGGCGTTCCAGTTGATGACGCTGCTGCGCGGCCTGGGGGTCGAAGACCTGACCAAGCCCGAGCTCACCGGCAACTGGGAGAGCCAGCTCGCGCAAATGGAGAAGGGCAAGCTCAAGCGCGAGGTCTTCATGGCCGAGATTGCGCAGATGGCCGAGCGCATCGTGCGCAAGGCCAAGGAGTACGACCGCGACACCATCCCCGGCGACTACGCGACGCTGGCCACGCCGTGCCCGAAGTGCGGCGGCGTCGTCAAGGAAAACTACCGGCGCTTCGCGTGCAGCGGCAAAGCGGAATCGCAAGACAGCGCCGCTGGCGCTGGGGCCGCCGAAGGCTGCGGTTTTTCCATCAGCAAGATTCCCGGCAGCCGCGCTTTCGAGCTCGACGAGGTCGAAAAATTCATCGCGAACAAGAAGATCGGCCCCTTGGAGGGCTTTCGCTCCAAGGCCGGTTGGCCGTTCACTGCGGAACTCCGACTCGTTTTCGACGACGAGATCGACAACTGGAAACTCGAGTTCGACTTCGGCGAAGACGCCAAGCGCGACGGTGAATCCGGCGAGCCGGTGGACTTTTCAGGCCAGGTCAGCTTGGGTGCGTGCCCCAAGTGCAAGGGTCATGTGTATGAGCACGGCAGCAACTACCTGTGCGAACACGCCGTGGGCGCGCACGTCACGTGCGACTTCAAGAGCGGCAAGATCATCTTGCAGCAGCCTGTGGCGCGCGAGCAGATGAGCAAGCTGCTGGCCAGCGGCAAGACCGAGTTGCTGGAAAACTTCGTCTCGAACAAGACGCGGCGCAAATTCAAGGCGTTTCTCGCCTTTGACAAGAAGGAAGGCAAAGTGATGTTCGAATTCGAGCCGCGGGTGAAAAAACCGCCTGCAGCGAAGAAGGTCGCGGCGAAGGTGCCGGCCTGACCGGGGCGCTGGCGAAACATCGCGCGGCATGGCCGCAATTGTGAGAAACGTCGCGCAGCAACTCATCCAAAGGCGTTGCGTGCGCGGGAGCGGGTGCGCGACGAAGCGCACAATGCGCTGCGCGCGTCGCCCCGAGCCACGCGCTGCCGCGAGGCAGATGGCGCGGCGTCTTGCGCGAATCTTGAAAGAGTCGAGATGAACCTGATGTGGCTTCGAAGCGGTGTCGCACTCCTGCTCGCGGCGCTTGGCACGCTCGCCCAGGCGACCCTGGTGTTCGCGATCAACGAGGGGGTCACGTACCGTGTGCCGGCCGACGAAATCCGCGCGCGTTACGCAGGGATCGCCGCCGACCTGAGCAAATTGCTGCGCCAGCCGGTCCAGATCGAACCGGTGGGGCCTTACCCCTTGCTGCGCAAAGGCCTGGCCGACAAGGCCTACGACATTGCGATGGTGCACCCGGCGCACTTGTCGATCCAGGCGATGAAGGACTCGGGCTACAAACTCATTGCGGTGACCAAGGGTTATCAGCAGTACACCGCCAATTTCCTCGTCAACGCCGATTCGCCGATGAAGACCCTCGCCGATCTGAAGGGCCGCAAGCTCGGCGCTCCGGACGAAGACTCGATCACGTCGTGGATGGTCCGCGCGACGCTGCGAGACGCGCTGGGCGACGCGAGCCAGGTGTCCTACGTTTACACGCGCTACCAGGACGCGGTGCCATTCTTCGTCGAGAACAGCCTGACCCCGGCCGGCGCCACCGCCGCGGGCTCGGTGATCAAGGCCTGGGAGGCGAAGGGCGGCAAGGTGCTCGCCAAATCCAAACCGGTGCCGATCAAGCACATCATCGTCAGCCCGAACCTGCCGCCCGAGCTGGCCGACAAGCTGCGTGACTATCTGCTGACGCTGGACAGCACCGATGAAGGCAAGAAAAAGCTCGAGCCCACCAAGTACAGCGGCTTTGCCGCGCATGACCAAGCCGCGATGCTGGCCATCGGCAAATGGCTCGGTTTGTGACGTGCCGCGACTCGAGCTGAACTGAGCCGGGCGCGCGGCACGCCGCCGCGCCAGGCCGTTTCGCGCGGGCGAGCCGGCCCGCCACGCAGGCGAAGTATCCTTCGCCCATGTACGCGAAATTCTTCGGCCTGGAGCGCGAACCGTTTTCGATCGCCCCGGACCCACGCTACCTCTTCATGAGCGAGCGCCACCGCGAGGCGCTCGCGCACCTGCTCTACGGCTTGAGCGCCGGTGGCGGTTTCGTCTTGCTGACAGGCGAGATCGGTGCGGGCAAGACGACGGTGTGCCGCTGTTTCCTCGAACAGATCCCGAAGACGTGCAACGTCGCCTACATCTTCAACCCCAAGCTCACCGTCACGGAGCTTCTCAAGTCGGTGTGCGACGAGTTTCACATCGGCATCTCGCGCCACGAGCCGGGTGCAGCGACGGTCAAGGACTATCTCGACCCCTTGAACCAGTTCCTGCTGCGCTCGCACGCCGAAGGGCGCAACAACGTGCTCATCATCGACGAGGCGCAAAGCCTGTCGGCCGATGTGCTGGAGCAATTGCGCCTGCTGACGAACCTCGAAACCAACGAGCGCAAGCTGCTGCAGATCATTCTGATCGGCCAACCCGAGCTGCGCACGCTGCTGGCGCGTCCCGAGCTCGAACAGCTCGCGCAGCGCGTGATCGCGCGTTTTCACCTCGACGCGCTGTCCGAGGCGGAGACGGACCGCTACATCCGGCACCGCCTGTCGGTGGCCGGCGTGGCCGGTGCCGGGCCTTTCGATCGCAAGATCCGCTCGCGCATCCACCGCCTCTCGCGGGGCGTGCCGCGGCGCATCAACATGCTGTGCGACCGCGCCCTGCTCGGCGCCTACGCCGGCGGGCGCGCCCAGGTGAATCGCGCCACGCTGATGCAGGCGGCGCGCGAGGTGCTGATGGGCGTGCCGCAGCGGCGCAACCTCAGCGTGCGCAGCGTCGCCCGCTTCGGCGCTGCAGTGCTGCTCGGCAGCGTCGCGCTCGGCGCGGCCACCGTCGCCTTGAACGGGGTGCTGCCGCGCATGGCGCGCCACGGCCCGCAGCCGAGCGCGGCGCCGCTTGCCGCGCCGGCCGCCTCAGCGGCCAGCGCTATGCAAGCCTCGGGCGCGGCGTCGAGCGCGCCAGCGGCGCCGGCTGCCGCGCCGCAATCTGCCGAGTTGTCCGACTCGCCCGAGTTGACGACGCGTTTTGCGACGCTCCTGCGTACCGAAGCCGACGCCTGGCGCGAGCTCGCTCCGGCCTGGCACCTGACCCTGGAAGCTGCGGACCCCTGTCTGGCCGCGTCCCGGGTGCAGGTGCAGTGCTACCGCAGCAGCACCAGCACCCTGGCGCTGATCCGGCAAATCGGCAGGCCGGGAATCCTGACCTTGTACGACGCGCAGAACCGGCCCTTCTACGCCTTGCTCACCGGCCTCACCGAAGGCAGCGCGACGCTGCGCATGGCCGGCCTGGAGCAGACCGTCTCGTTGCTGTCGCTGGCCGGCCTGTGGCGCGGCGAGTTCGCGACCTTCTGGCGTGCACCGCCCGGTTATGCGAGCCGCGGCGATGCGACTTCCGGAACCGCCGCGCGCTGGCTTGCGACCCAGCTCGACGCCATCGACACTCTGGCGCCAGCGGCGGCGCGGCCGGCGAGCGGCGTCGCGCTGAAGTCGCGCGTGCTCGGATTCCAGCTTTCGCGCGGCCTGCGCCCCGACGGGGTCGCCGGTCCGACGACATTGATGCAAGTGAACCGCGCCGTCGGCATCGACGAACCGCGCCTGAACACACCGGGGTAACGCTGCATGTCCTACATCCTGGACGCCTTGCGCCGCGCCGACATGGAACGCGACCGCGGCGTCGTCCCCGGTTTGCACACCCAGGGGCTGCCGCCCCTGACGGGCGAAGAGCTGCCGGCGCCCCGCCTTGGGTTGCGCGTCTGGGGCTTGGCGGCCTTGGCTGCGCTGGCCGTCGCCGGGCTGGTGTGGGCACTCGCGAAGCCCGAAAGACCCGCGCCGGCGACGCGCTCTGCGGCCGCGCCTGTCGTGGCACCGCCCCCCGCAGCGGCGCCCGCCGCGCCGCCGGCTGCGGCGGCGTCAAGCGCAATCGCGCCTGCGCCGGCTCAGCCAATGCGCCCGGAGATCGTCGTCGTCACGGTGCCGGTGCCTGCCGCTGAGGCGCCGCCACGCCCCACGCTGGCCGCCGCGCCGCCGCCCGTGCTGGACCCGCCGCGCGAAACGGCACCGCCGCAAGGCGTGCCGTCAAAGCCCGTCGCGGCGAAAGCGCCTTTGCCTGCTCCCGCACCCGCAAGCGCCGCCGCGCCGCCGCGCGTCTATGCCTTGCACGAGTTGCCTGCTGAAGTGCGGCGCGCGATTCCGCCGCTCGTCGTGAATGGATCGGTGTACTCGAAGAACCCGGCCGACCGCTTCCTCATCGTCAACGGACTGGTCGCGCACGAGTCCGACAGCGTCGCGCCCGACGTCGTGCTCGAGACCATCGGGCCGCGCTCTGCCGTGCTCAGCGCGCTCGGCCACAAGTTCGAGATCAGCTACTGACGCCGCTCGATGTTGGCGCCGGCGCTGCGCTGCGCGACACGCTGAACCCGCCCACCGCGCACAAGCTCAGCACGATCGCGCCCGAGGCGAGCAGTTGCTGCGCCAGGCTCAGGTGGTGCGCGTGCCAGAGGAACAGCGCCGTGACGATCAGCGCCAGCACGAAGAGCAGCGCCGCCACGCTTGCCGCGCGGCGCGACAGCGGCGGGTCGTAGCGGCGCAGCTGGCGAATCTCGAACGCCGGCTGGGGCCAACGCTGCGCCACGTCGGCCGGGCGCCAGCCGGGGTGCAGTGCGAACACCTTGAGCTTGTCTGCCAACGAGCTCGCACGCCACGCGTCGGCGAGCAGGTCGCGATAGGTGTGCAGGTTCGCCCACAGCGGGTTCCAGCTTTGCAGCGGCGCGCGCGTGCCGTAGACGCAGGGCTCGCGCCAGGTCTTCTTCGGCGAAGCTGCCGAACAGCCGATCCCAGACGATCAGGATGCCGCCGTAGTTCTTGTCGAGGTAGCGATCGTTCACTGCGTGGTGCACGCGGTGGTTGCTCGGCGAGCAGAACCAGCGGTCAAACCAGCCGAGCTTGCCGATCTGCTGCGTGTGCACCCAGTACTGGTAGAGCAGGTCGATCAGCGCCACCGTGGCGAAGACGAGCGGCGGCACGCCAAGCACGGCAAGCGGCAGATAGAACAGCCAGCCGAACAGCCAGTCGCTGCTGGTCTGGCGCAGCGCGGTCGACAAGTTGTAGTCCTCGCTCTGGTGGTGCACGACGTGTGCCGCCCAAAGCAATGCGACGGTGTGGCCGAAGCGGTGTTTCCAGTAGTAGCACAAGTCGTAAAGCAGCAGCGCGACGAGCCAGGTCCACAGCGCATCGACGGGCCAGGGCCGCCACGCGAGCGCGCCGAACACCAGGCTGTAGAGGCCCAGCGTCGCGACGCCGCTGAACACGCCGATGAGTTGGCTCATGATGCCCAGGCCGATGCTGGACAGCGCGTCGTTCAGGCGGTACGTGTTGCGGCCGCGGCGCACGCCGACCCAGAACTCGAGCGCGATCAAGGCCAGGAACACCGGCGTGGCCAAGACGATGACTTGCGCCGACGTCATGCCGGGCCTGGCTCGACGACGAGGGCGCTGCGGCCGGCGCGCGACGAATCGGCGTCGTCGCGCACGCCACCGTGCAGATGCGCCGTGTCGCTCCAGCCCACCAGGGTGAAGCCCTGATGCGTGTGCAGCAAACGGTTGATGCTCGCGTTGCCCAGCTCCCAGGAGCGTTCGGCTTGCAAGCCGATGCGCGCCGCGGCGCGGTACAGGCAGTCGAGCACGCCGCCATGCGTGACGATCGCGACGTGCCCGCCTGGGTGCGCCGCGGCAAGGCGCGTCAGCGTGTGCATGCAGCGCGCGTCGAAAGCGCGCAAGGTTTCGCCGCCTTGCGGGCCGTAGTCGGGGTCGCGCGCGTGCCAGCGCTGCGCCTGATCCGGCCAGCGCACATGAACGTCACGGTAGGTGAGGCCTTCGAAGATGCCGAAGCAGCGCTCGCGCAAGCCGGCATCGCTGACGATGCGATTCAAAGACAGCGCGGCGAGCGCCTGCGCGGTTTGCAGAGCGCGCAGCAAATCGCTGGAGTAGATCGCATCGAAGGTTTCACCGCCAAGCGCCAGCGCCAGGCACTGCGCCTGCTGCCGGCCCCAGCTGCTCAGGCCGATGTCGAGCTGGCCTTGCATTCGCGTCTCGCGATTCCATTCAGTTTCGCCGTGGCGAATCGCGACGATTCGCGTCGCCTCCAGCGTCATGTCAGACACCCCAGACGATGGGCTGGCCGGCGCGCTGCGCGCGTTTCATCATCTCGACGAGGGGCCAGGCGCGTTGCCGCAAGCTCACGCGCTCGCGCGGTGCGGCGCGCGCTGTTGCGTCATCGCTTTGCGCCGCAAGTTCGTCGGCAGCGACTGCGGCTTCGAGTGCGGTGATCGCCGCGCCGATCGCGGCGGCTTCGATGATGCCTTTGTCCGCAGGTTCCTTGCCGATGAGGCGCAACACCTGGTCGCCGTTGGGCCCGAGCATGATCACGTCGCCGGCCGCTTTGGACTTGAATTTGTAGAGCATGGTCGAGGCGGCCGGAGCCGCGGATGCCGCGCAGGCGCTGGGGCTCGATTGTGCCGCGTCGTCAGCGGCGCCGCCGACGCGCCAACCCACCTCGAGGCAGGCCCTTGGGGCAGGTTGCTCGGCGCGCGCCTTAAACGGTCGCCACCGGCTCGAAGTAATACGCGACGCGTTGGCGCGGCGCGAGGTAGTGCAATGCCGGCACCGGCAGTTGCTGCGGCTTGACGCTGCGCCGAATTCCCAGGCCCGCGTGCTCGCCGATGTCAATGACCAGCGCCTCGTCGCGCGGCACTTTCGCGTCGTGCACGAGCACGCGCGGTTTGAGCGGCCGCGCCGAGTTCACCGAGACGACGACGGCGAGGCGGTCGTCGGTCAGCTGCACCGTCGAGCCTGCCGGATAGACGCCGATGAGCTTGATGAAAGCGCTGAGCAGCGACGTATCGAAGCGCTTCTTGCCTTGCGTGAACATCTGCGCGAGCGCCTCGTGCGGCGTCACGGCACGCTTGGCGACTTGCGGGTTGCACAGCGTGTCGTAGGCGTTGACCATGGCGACGATGCGCGACGCGTCGCTCATTCGTTCGGACCCGAGTTTGCCCGGGAAGCCGCTCGCGTCGGCCATTTCATGGTGTTGCGCGATGATCTGCAGCACCCCGGCCGACAAGCCCATCTGCCGGCCGCGCTCCAGGCCGAAGGCGACGTGTTCTTCGTAGGCGCGAGTCTCGATCGGCGTGAAGTATTCGTCCGGGTGGTGCAGGCGCTCGGTCATGCCGATCTTGCCGATGTCGTGCAGCAACGCGCCGCTGCCCAGGTCCAGCAGTTCGGTGTGCGACAGGCCGAATTTGCGGCCCAGCAACAGCGACAGGATGGACACGTTCAGGGCGTGTGTCGAGGCGTTGCTGCCGGCGGTGTCGCGCAGCAGGCGAATGCACAAATCTTCTTCGACCAGGATCTTGTCCAGCAGCGAGCCTGTCACCGATTCGACCTCGCGCTTGGCCTGCTCGGGGTCGCTCGCGACGCGGCTCGTCGCCTGCCGGCACGCTGCGGCGACTTCGTTGAACTGACGCTCGCACACCGCCAGGGCCGTGCGCTGCGCCGCCAGGCGCGACGCGTGCGAGGCGCTGACGCGGCTCGCTTCGGCTTCAGGGCTCGGTGCCGCCTCGAGGTCTTGAAGCGTCGCCTGGGGCGCCTGCGAGGCGCCGGCCGCCGGCTCCGGGTCGCTCAGGCTGGGGTCCCAGCGCACCTTCTCGACGCCCAGGGAGCGGATCGTCTCGACCTGCTGCGCGCTGACGATCTTGAAATTGTTCAAGGGGAAGGGGTGCGACATCCAGCCCCCGTCCAGCCGCACGAACATGCCCACGCGAAGCGCCTGCACGGCAATGGATTGATCGGCTCGGGCCAGTAGCGTCATGGAGCGCACGGCGGGGCAAATGGCCCCGCGGTCCTGGCGTCTTATCGGCACGCGCCGCTGCACCTTGATGGGGCGGCAGCCGCGCGGCAGAGCGTGTCGAAGGCGCGCGGGGTGCAAGCGTGAAATGCTGTCAACTAATTGGCGCGCCGCCGCCCACTTCGGCCAACCTGACGCAACGCGCAGCGTGCCCGGCAGTCACGTCGACCAGCGCAGGCAGCGCCGCACGACACACGTCGCCGGCCCAGGCGCAGCGCTCGGCGAAAGGGCAGCCCTCGGGCAGATCGGCGAGTTCGGGAACCCGACCGGGAATCGTCGCCAGACGTGCCCCCCGCGTGACGCCGAGTCGCGGGCGCGCGCCGAACAGCCCGCGCGAATACGGATGCGCCAGGCGCTCGAACACCGCCGTCGTGGGGCCGCTCTCGACGATGCTGCCGCCGTACATCACGAGCAGGCGCGTGCAGCTGCGCGCCATCACGCCCAAGTCGTGGCTGATCAGGAGCAGCGCCATGGCGCGCTCGCGAACGAGTTCGGCGATGAGGTCGAGGATCTCGCCCTGGATCGTCACGTCCAGCGCCGTCGTCGGCTCGTCGGCGATCAGCAGGTCCGGGCCGCACGCCAGCGCCATCGCCAGGCCGACCCGCTGGCGTTGCCCGCCCGAGAGCTGGTGCGGATAGGCGTCCAGGCGCTGCGCGGCTTGCGGCAGTTGCACCCGGTTCAGCAAGCGCAGCGCCTCGGCGCGCGCCGCGGAACGTGTCATCGCCTGGTGCACGCGCAGCGGTTCGGCAACCTGCGCGCCGACGGTGTGCAAGGGGTTGAGCGACGTCATAGGCTCCTGGAACACCATCGCCATGCGATTCCCGCGCAGCCGGCTCAGCGCCGCCTCGTCGCGCCCCAGCAACTCCTGACCGGCGAGAACGACGCTGCCGCTGACTCGCGCGCCCTGCGGCAACAAGCCCATCAAGGCGAGCGCCGTCATCGACTTGCCGCAGCCGCTTTCGCCGATCAGCCCCAGAGTTTCACCGCTTGCCAAGCTGAACGAGACGCCGCGCAAGGCGTCGGCCGGGCCGCGCGCCGTGTCCAGGCCGACGCGCAGGTCGCGCACCTCAAGCAAAGGGTTCGTCATCAGCGCTGCCGCGCCAGGCGCGGATCGAGCAGGTCGCGCAGGCCGTCGCCCATCAGGTTCAGGCCGAGCACGCTCAGGGCAATCGCCAGCCCCGGCCAGATCGCAAGTTGCGGCGCCTGGAAGAGCAGCGTTTGCGCTTCATTGAGCATGCGCCCCCAGCTCGGTGTGGGCGGCTGGGTGCCCAGGCCCAGATAGCTCAGCGCCGCCTCGGCGAGGATGGCGATCGCGAACTGGATCGTCGCCTGCACGATCAGCAGCGACGCGATATTGGGCAGCACGTGTTCGAAGGTGATGCGCAAGGCGCCCTTGCCGCAGGCGCGCGCGGCGAGCACGTACTCGCGCGACCAGACGCTGTTCGCCGCGGCGCGCGTGATGCGTGCAAACACCGGGATGTTGAAGATGCCGATCGCGACGATCGAGGTGATGAGCCCGGGTCCGTAAATCGCCGTGAGCATGATCGCGGTGAGCAGCGCCGGGAACGCAAACGTGAAGTCCGCCAGACGCATCACGACTTCCTCGAGCCAGCCGCGCCGCGCCGCGGCGAGCAGCCCGAGGGCGACGCCGAAGGCGATGCCGATGCCCACCGCGATCACGCCCACGGCGATCGACGCGCGCGCGCCGACGAGCAACAGCGACACGATGTCGCGCCCCAGGCTGTCGGTGCCCAGCCAATGCGCCGCGCCGGGGGCGAGCAGCTTGTTCGGAATGTCGATGTCGCGCGCCGGGTAGGGTGTCCAGACGGTCGACAACACGGCACTCGCGACGAGCAAGGCCACCAGTGCACCGCCCAGCATGAAGCTGCGGTGGCGTCGCATGCGGGCCCATGCGCTCGAGGTGGGGGCGATCACGTCGCGGCCCCGGCAAGTTTGAGGCGCGGGTCGATTACCGCCACCAGCACGTCGACGACGAAGTTGATCGCGATCACCAGCGCCGCAAGCAGCATCACGATGTTCTGCACCACCACCAGGTCCCGGTTCGCGATCGCCTGGAAGACGAGCCGCCCCAGGCCCGGCAGGGCAAAGACGTTTTCGATGACGATCGTGCCGGTCAGCAGGTTCGCGAACTGCAGGCCCATCACGGTGAGCACCGGCACCGCGGCGTTGCGCAGCACATGGCCCCACAGCACGGCACGCTGCGACAGGCCTTTCGCGCGCGCGGTGCGCACGAAGTCTTCGCGCAATACGTCGAGCACGGCAGAGCGCGTGATGCGCGCCAGGATCGCCGCCTGCACGAGCGCCAGCGCGATCGCCGGCAAGACCAGCGAGTGCAGGCCCGCCCACACGCCGCCGCCGTCGTCTTCGGTCCAGCCGGCAAAACCGCCCGCCGAGAACCAGCCCAGGTTCACGGCGAACACGAGGATCAGCAGAATCGCGAACCAGAAATTCGGGATCGCGATGCCAAGCTGGCTCGCGACCATCACGCTCACGTCGCCCAACCGGTTGTGGTGCGACGCGGCGTACACGCCCGCGGCGAGTGCGAGCAGCGTTGTCAGCGCCATCGCCAGCACGGCCAGTGGCACGGTCACGGCGAGGCGCTGCACGATGAGCTCGCCGATCGGCGTGTCGTAAGCGACGCTGACGCCCAGCTCGCCGGTCAGCAGACCTTGCAGCCAGCTCGCGTAGCGCAGCAGCGCCGGCCGGTCCAGCCCGAGTTTGGCGGACAGCGCGCGCACCGCTTCGGGCGTCGCCGATTCGCCGAGCATCACCTCGGCGGCGTTGCCGGGCAGGATGTCGAGCACCAGAAAAATCACCAGCGACGCTGCGGCGAGCGTGGCGAAAAAGCTGGCCAGCCGTTTGCTCAGAAAGTAGCCGATGGTGACCTCACGGGCGCGCTGCGGCGCTAAAAAATGGGCAAGGAAGAACGAAGCAAAGCGCAACGCGGCGCGCCAATCCTTCGCCTATGATGGCTCAAAGCCGGCCGGAGCCGAACCTGACCTCGGGCAAACGATGAGACTCGCATGACGACCGATTTTCCTTTCGACCCCAGTGAGCTGTTCGTTGCCGGCCAGTGGCGCCGCGCCGAGCGGGGCGCCACCTTGCCGCTGGAAAACCCCTCGGACGGCAGCGTGCTCTGCAGCATTGCGCGCGGCGGTGCCGCCGACGTCGACGCTGCCGTCGGCGCCGCGCAGGCGTCGCTGGACGGTGAATGGGGCCGTACCAGCCACGCACAGCGCGGCCGCTTGCTCGGCGCGTTTTCGCGCGCGGTGCAGGAGCAAGTCGACACGCTGGCGCGCCTCGAGGCGCTCGACGTGGGCAAGCCGCTGCAGCAGGCGCGCGCCGACGTGATGGCGCTGGCGCGCTACCTCGAGTTCTACGGCGGTGCGGCCGACAAGGTGCACGGCCAGACGCTGCCCTTCGCGCAAGGCTATACGGCGCTCACGCTGCGCGAGCCGCATGGCGTGACGGGGCACATCGTGCCGTGGAACTACCCGATGCAAATCATCGGCCGCAGCGTTGGCGCGGCGCTCGCGATGGGCAACGCGTGCGTGCTCAAACCCGCCGAAGAGGCGTGCCTGACGGCGCTCGCTTTTGCGCGCATCGCGCAGCAGGTTGGGTTTCCGGCCGGCGCGATCAACGTCGTCACGGGCTTGGGCGAAGAAGCCGGCGCGGCGCTCGCGGCGCACCCGGGTGTGCAGCACCTCTCGTTCACCGGCTCGGTGGCGACCGGCCGCTTGATCCAAACCGCGGCGGCGAAAAACGTGATTCCGGTGACCTTGGAGCTCGGCGGAAAAAGCCCGCAAATCGTGTTCGCCGACGCCGATCTGGATGCGGCGCTGCCCTACCTCGTCAACGCTGGCATCCAGAACGCCGGCCAGACCTGTTCGGCGGCGTCGCGCATCCTCGTGGAGCGCCCGCTGTTTGACGAAGTGCGCGAGCGCATGGCGGCGCGCTACCGCAGTTTGCGCGTCGGGCCGGCGCTGGCCGACCTGGACGTGGGGCCGCTGATCTCGCAGCGCCAGAAGGGCGTTGTCGAACGTTTTCTCGGCCTGGTGCGCAGCGGCGGGCCGCGCATCGTCGCCCAGGGTTCGCTGGCGCTGGATGCGCCGCGCGGTGGCCACTACGTGCCGCCGACGCTGATCGACGAGGTCGCGTCCACGCACGCGCTCGCCCAGGACGAGGTGTTCGGCCCGGTGCAGGTGCTCATCGCCTTCGACGGCGAAGCGCAGGCGCTGCAAATCGCCAATGGCACGGCATACGGCCTGGTGGCGGGCGTGTGGACGCGCGACGGCGGACGCCAGATGCGCATGGCACGTGCGCTCAAGTGCGGCCAGGTCTTCATCAACAACTACGGCGCCGGCGGTGGCGTCGAGCTGCCGTTTGGCGGCGTCAAGCATTCAGGCCACGGCCGCGAAAAGGGCTTCGAAGCGCTCTACGGCTTTTCGGTGCTCAAGACCGTGGCGATCTATCACGGCTGACACGGAGACAGTGACCATGAGATTGGCGGGCAAGGTAGCGATCGTGACGGGCGCGGGCTCGGGCTTCGGCGAAGGCATCGCGGCGAAATTCGTTCGCGAAGGCGCGAAGGTGCTGATTGCCGACCGCGACGCCGCTGGCGGCGAACGCGTCGCCAGGCTGCTGGGTGCGAATGCGCGCAGCGTCTGCGTCGACGTCGCCAACGCGGCCGACGTGAAGACCATGATGGACGCGGCGCAGCAGCACTTCGGCGGCTTGCACATCCTCGTCAACAACGCCGGCGTCGGCCACGTGCCGCAGCCGATGGAAGAGCTTCCTGAGGAACAGTTCGACCGCATCTTTGCCGTCAACATGAAGGCGATTTACCTCGCGATGCGCGAAGTCGTGCCGCGCTTCAAGGCGCAAAAGTCGGGCGTGATCCTGAACATCGCGAGCACGGCAGGCGTCAGCCCGCGGCCGCGCCTGACCTGGTACAACGCAAGCAAGGGCTGGGTCATCACCGCGACGCGCTCCAGCGCTGTCGAGCTCGCGCCGTTTGGCATTCGCGTCGTCGCGCTCAATCCGGTGGCCGGCGAGACGCCGCTGCTGAAGACCTTCATGGGCGAAGACACGCCGCAAATGCGCGCCAAATTTCTCGCGACGATTCCGCTCGGGCGCTTTTCCACCCCCGAAGACCTGGGCAACGCCGCGTGTTATCTGTGCTCCGACGAAGCGAGCATGATCACCGGCGTGGCCATGGAAGTGGACGGCGGGCGCTGCATCTGATCGATGCATGGTTCGCCGGGAATGCGGTGTCGCTTGTCGAGGTGAACGAGTCCATGAACGAACCCGACACGCGCGCCATTCTCGACACGCTGCGCGAGATTCGCGACGGTCAGCGCGAAATGCTCGCGCTGCTGGCGGCGCAGCATGCGCGCGCCGAAGAACAGGTCCAGAAGTCGCGCGAGAGCGTCGCCGAATCGGTGGCCCTGCAAAAGCTCGCGTTGCAACGCCAACGTACTGTGACGTGGCTGGCCCTGCCGGCGATCCTGATGTGCATCGCCGCGATCGCCTACCTCGTGCTGCGCTATTTCTGAGCCGCCTTCAGCGATCGCGCACGATGCGTTCGCTGTTCAGTCCGTCCGACAAGCCGAATTCGAATTGCCCCCCGGGCGGCAACCCCGCCAGCGGCAGGCTCGCGCTGCCGCCTTCGAGTTCGAGGGCGAGCACGCTGCGCTTCACGCCGAGGTGCGTGACCGCCAGATAGGGGTAGCGCGCCGCGTCCCAGGTCACTTGCAGCAGACCCGCCTGTTCGCTCATCTGCAGTGCCACGCCGGGGGTTGCGCCGGTGGCGGCGAGGGCGTGCTTGCGCAATTCCTTGGCGGTCAGCACCTGGGCGCCCAGCAGGACTTCGAGTTTCGCGATGGCGCCGGGGTGCGGGATCGTGAAGCCGAAGCGCTGCTGCTCTGGCAGGTGATCGATTTCCCTGGCGTCGAAGCGATATTCGACGATGCCGCCTTGCTGGGTGGTGATGCGCAGCAGGTACGGCCCGCCGGCGTCGGGCCAGCGCGGGTTGCCGTGCAGCGGCTTGAGCGGTTGCAGCACCGGCACGCCGGCGTTGATCCGGCCGCTCACCATGATCAGTTCCTGGGCAACGTCCAGGCTGGCCTGGGGATCGGTTGCGCTCAACGCCCGATCGGCGGGCGTCAGGTAGCCCTGGATCTTGCGGTAGTTGTAGTCGGACAACCAATCGCCGCTGCAATAGCTCATCAAGTCGTGCGCACTGGTCGGTGTCGGGTCGATGAAGCGGCGCACTTCCGCGTCATAGCCCCAGATGAAACGGTTTCCCGCGCCTAGAAAGGCGTTCGCGTACGGATACTGCGGATCGACTCCGGCCGGCCCGCCGCACGGCGCGTGTGCCAGGCTCAGGTTGTGGCCGACTTCGTGAGCCATCGTCTCCTTGACGACGAGCGGCTGGCTCGGCATGTCGAAGCCGATCGCTGCGTTGCCCGGGCGATAGCCAATGCCGGCCAGGCCGAACGTGCGCTTGGGAACGAAGCCGTAGTAATAGGTTCGTGACGAAGCGTTCTCGAGCAGATGCAGGTCGTCGATTTCATTGAGGATGAGCGAGAAGGCGCTGTTCCATTGCGCGGCGGTCGTCGGCAGCTGCGTGACGGCGCGCGACACGAATGGCGCGTGGTCTTCGCGCGTCACCGTCGCCACGGGCATGCGCGCGGTGAGGTAGGCGTCGGGGCGATCCACGATCTGGCCGAGCGTCGAACCGATCTGTATCGGAACCGCGACCAGCCGCACCGTCACGCCGCCGCCCACGCGCGGGGCCAACCGGGTCTCGTTTTGCGCTGCGGGCGTCAGGTGCGGCGTCAGGCGCATGCCGGGCTGCACGAGCGCGGCCGGGATGGTCACTGAATAACTGTCGGCAAAACTGGGCCGCAGTGGCGCACTGGACGGCAGCGCGCCGGTCGGCGCATCCAGCGGCAACTCTTGCAGCAGCAGCCCGGCGGCGTTTTCGACGCGCAGCGTGCCGGTAGGCCTGATCGACGGATCGGCGCTGCTCGTCACGTTGAACTTGGCGAGCACGGCGCGGTTCGCGACGAGCACGAGCCCCGAATCCTGGCTCGGGAACAGCAGCGCCTGACCCAGCTCGACGCTGGCGATCGAATAGCCGCTCGGTCCGGGCGTCGGGGCTGGCGCGGGCGCCGGCGCCGGCGCAGGGGCAGGCCCGGGGCCAGCGGGAGGCGACTGGGTTTGCGGCGCATTCGTCGGTGTGTCGGACCCACCGCCGCACGCCGACACGCCGAGGGCGGCGAGCATCGCAAACGTGAGTTTTGTTTTCATGAGAGGCTCCGATCGGACGCGCGCCGCGCAAGCGCCGCCGCGGTCGTACAAGGCAATGAGCCCCAACCGTACTTGACACCACCCCTTGCGCACAGCCAGGCCCGGTAACGTCTGTGTCCGCGCCAACAACTCGAATCGGCGCGCGCCGAGCCGTCCCAAGACGAGGCGCCATGGCGCATTTGTCAAGCGGCGACGGCGCAGCCGGCGTGCGCCGTCTGAGACAACCCGTCACACGGCTGGGCTTTGCCCGATCAGACCCGAAGTGGAATGATTCTGCGGAGCGTGCAACAGGTCACGAACCGCTGGGGACCCTGTCGCGCGGCTCCAAGTTGCGGGTCCAGAATGGCGCCCCGCGACGCCCGCACTCACGGAGCGCGCCTGCCCTTTGACCCGCTTGGGAGACCCAGATGAAGAACTTTGCCCTGATGTGCGTGTTGTCTGCCGCTTGCGGCGTGTCGCTGGCCCAAGTCAAGCCTTGCGAAGAGCTGAAAGGCGAAATCGCGGCGAAGATGGACGCGAACAAGGTCACCAACTACAGCCTCGACATCGTCGACAACGACAAGGTCGGCGACGCCAAGGTGGTCGGCAGCTGCGAAGGCGGCACGAAGAAGATCACTTACACGCGCAAGTAGTCCGGCGCAAGACCGCCGCGGCGCGCGCTGCGGCGGGTGTGTGCCGACTCCGGCGCAGCGCGGTGTTTCAGGTGGGCTTGCAGACCGCGCTGTTTGCGCAGCGCATGTAGGCCAGCACCTTGGGGACGTAGGCCATCGTCTCCGGGTATTCGGGAATGCGGTTTCCCGCGCGCATCACGGCGCCGTGGCCGGCGTTGTACGCGGCAAGCGCGAGTTCCATGTCATTGCCGAAGAGCTTCAACAAGAACTTGAGGTAGTTTGCGCCTGCCAGCACGTTGTCGCGTGGGTTGTAGGGGTCGGGTGCGCCAAAACGCAGGGCGGTATCGGGCATGAGCTGCATCAGGCCTACCGCGCCGCGCGGCGATAGCGCTCCCGTGTTGTAGCGCGACTCGGTGGCGATCACGGCGTGCAGCAGCGCCGGGGCGATCTTGACCTCGGCAGCAACTTCGTTGATGAGTCGCCGAACCTCGAGCGGCGCATCGGGCAGCCGCAGAACCGCGTCTTTGCCCAGAATCACCGGGATCCGCACCGCCGCCGCCGTGAGCCCCGCCGCCGAAGGCGGGGTCGGCGCCGGCGCGTCGCAGGCGCTGTAGGTCGCGAGCCAAGAGTCATCATCTTCGGTGGTGTCGGCGGTCTCGGCGCTCGCTCGGCCCATCAGGGCAAAGGCACCGGCCTGCACGAAGGCCAGCGTGCCCAGCAGGGCCACCAGCAATCCTGCGCCCACCAGGAGGATGCGTGGGGTGACGGGCCGGCGCTTGGCGCCGGCTTGAATTCGGTTCGGGAGGTGTGTTGAACTCATGCCTGCAGTAGGCCCGCGCCGACCCTCGGCCGGGAACACCGCGGCTGAGGGGACGTACAGGCTTTGTCGTGCGGGATTGCACGCCAATCGGAAAGACGAAGATGAGGTCTGGCTGAGTCCGTTGGAAATTGACACTGAAGCGAACGCTCACGTCAGATGTCACTGCGAGGACGGTTTCAGGCCTTGAGATAGTGCTCTCGGCATCCCAACCAGCGCGCGACGTGGTGCTGCGCAATTTGCGGTTCGCAGTCGAGCAGACGGTCGGCGGCCGCACGGGCGAGCTGAAGGAGCTCGGTGTCTTGCGCGACATCGGCGAACCTGAGCAGGGCCGCACCCGACTGGCGTGCCCCCAGAAACTCGCCGGGACCGCGAATTTCGAGGTCGCGCCGCGCGATCTCGAACCCGTCTTGGGTTTCCAGCATCGCCTTCAAGCGCGCCTTGCCGGTGTCGGACAAGCCTTCTCCGTAAAGCAGGACGCAAGTGCTGGCGACGCTGCCCCGGCCGATGCGGCCGCGCAACTGGTGCAACTGCGACAGGCCGAAGCGCTCGGCGTGCTCGACGACCATCAACGACGCGTTGGGCACGTCCACGCCGACTTCGATCACCGTGGTCGCCACCAGCACCGCGATCCTCCCCGCCGCGAACAGCGCCATCGTCTGCGCCTTCTGCGCGGCAGGCATGCGCCCGTGCAGCAGCCCCACGGTTTGGCCGGGCAGTGCGCTGCTCAATAACAGATGGGTTGCCGTCGCGTTCTGCAAATCCAGCGTCTCCGATTCCTCGACGAGCGGGCAGACCCAATAGGTTTGCCGCCCCAAAGCGGCCTGATCGCGAATCCGCGCGATCACGTCGTCGCGTCGGGTGTGCGCGAACAGCCTTGTCTGCACCGGCAGGCGGCCGGGTGGCAGCGCGTCGATCGTGCTGATGTCCAGGTCGGCGAACAGCGTCATCGCCAGGGTGCGCGGGATGGGCGTCGCGCTCATCATCAAGGTGTGCGGCTCCAGGTCTTGCGCCGCCAGTTTGGCGCGCAGCGCGAGGCGCTGCTGCACACCAAAGCGGTGTTGCTCGTCGATGATCGCCAGCCCCAGCCGCGCGAACTCGACCTGGTCCTGAATGACGGCGTGCGTGCCCACCACCAGGGCGGCCTCCCCGGAGGCGACGCGCGCCAGCATCGCGTCGCGCGCCTTGCCTTTGCGGCTGCCCGTGAGCCACGCCACGCCCACGCCCAGCGGCGTCAGCCAGCCGACGAGCTTGCGCAAGTGCTGTTCGGCGAGGATCTCGGTGGGCGCCATGAGCGCGCATTGCCAGCCCGATTGAATCGCGCTCGCCGCGGCCAACGCCGCAACCACGGTCTTGCCCGACCCAACGTCGCCTTGCAGCAGGCGATGCATCGGCACGTCGCGCTGCAGGTCCTGGCCGATTTCGCCGAGCACGCGTTGCTGCGCCGCGGTCAGCCCGAACGGCAGCGCGGCGAGCAGCCGCGCCGGCAGTGCCTGGGGCCCCGCACCCGGCGCAAATGCCGGCGCGTGCTGGCGCGCCCGCTCGCGTTTGGCTTGCAATTGCGACAGTTGCTGCGCCAGCAATTCGTCGAACTTGAGGCGTTGCCACGCCGGGTGGTTGTGGTCTTGCAGTATCGAAAGCGGGGTCTGCGGATCGGGGTGATGCAAGAAGTTCAGCGCATCGCGAAGCGGCATGAGGCGCGCTGGCGCAACACCTGGGGGCAGCAGTTCGCTGAGGTCGGCACGCGCCAGCGCCGACGTCACGACTTTGCGCAAGTAGGCTTGCGGCAGTTGCGCGCTGCTGGGGTAGACGGGCGTCAGCGCACGCGGCAAGGGCGTGTCGGCGTCAACCCGCTTCACGCTGGGGTGCACCATCTCCAGGCCGAACAGGCCGCCCCGCGCTTCGCCGCGCACGCGCACACGCTGGCCCACCGCGAGCGATTTTTGCGTCGATGCGTAGAAGTGCAGAAAACGCAGCACCAGGTCGTCACTGCCGTCGTGGATGCGCACGATGAGCTGGCGCCGCGCGCGCACCTGGATCTGGTTGTCGCGCACCACGCCTTCGACTTGCGCGACGCTGCCGTCGTGCAGCTCGCCGATCGGCGTGACGCGGGTTTCGTCTTCGTAGCGCAGCGGCAAGTGCAACGCCAGGTCGATGTCACGCAACAGACCGAGTTTTTCGAGGGCGCGCTGCGGCGCCGATTTGGCGCGGGGCGTGGCCTCAGGAGTGCGAGCGGCGCGAACGGCGCGAGGGGACATGGGAGAATTCTGCCCTGCACGCGCGCTTGCCCTGCGGTCCACAGCCAGGCGCCAGCGCCATGACCCCGCCCTTCACCCTCGATGACTTCGACTTCGCCCTGCCGCCCGAGCTGATCGCCCAGCAGCCGGCAGCCGAGCGCAGCGCCTCGAAGCTGCTCGATGCACGCGGGCCCGCGCCGCTGGATCGGGTGTTTCGCGAGCTTCCGGAGCTGCTGCGCAAGGGCGATCTGCTGGTGTTCAACGACACCCGCGTCATCAAGGCGCGACTGCTCGGCCACAAGGCCAGCGGAGGCGCGGTGGAGGCGCTGGTCGAGCGGGTCTTGCCGCACAACGAGGTATGGGCCCACGTGCGCGCGAGCAAAGCGCCACGCCCCGGCAGCCGCTTGCGTTTCGCCGATGCCTTCGACGCCGAAGTGGTGGCCCGCGACCCGGACGAAACGCTTTACCGGCTGCGCTTTCCCGAAGACCCGCTGATGCTTCTGGAGCGCCATGGCCAAGTGCCCTTGCCGCCCTATATCCGCCATGCACCGGACGCGCAGGACGAGCAGCGCTATCAGACCGTGTTCGCGAAGAACCCCGGCGCGGTGGCGGCGCCGACCGCGGCCTTGCATTTCGATGCGCCCTTGCTGCAGACGCTCGCCGACGCCGGCGTCGCGATCACGCAGGTGACGCTGCACGTGGGCTCGGGAACTTTCCAACCGGTGCGCAGCCGCGACCTCGCCCTGCACCGCATGCACCGCGAGTGGTTCGACGTCGGCGCCGCCGCCGTGCAGGCCGTGCACGAGGCGCGCCAGCGCGGCGGGCGGGTCGTGGCGGTGGGGACGACGAGTCTGCGCGCCCTCGAGTCGGCTGCGATGGGCGGCGGCTTGCAGCCGTGCCGCGGCGAAACCGACTTGTTCATTACACCCGGATTCACGTTTCGCATCGTCGATCAACTCATCACCAACTTTCACTTGCCCAAGAGCACGCTGCTGATGCTCGTCAGCGCGTTCGCGGGGTTCGACGCGATCCGAAACCTCTACGCGCACGCCGTGGCGCAGCGCTATCGGTTTTTCAGTTACGGCGATTCGATGCTGCTCGAACGCACCGCGCCACACTGACGCAAGCCGGGCCCTCGCGTATCCAGATGTTGCGCCCGGTCAGCAGCCGTTTCGTCGCGCACGCCATGTCGCAACCGGACGTGATTCAGGGCACGTTGCGCTGCATCGTCGCAATCGACATCGTGCGGCTGCCGCCTTACAGTCGAGCGAAGCAGCCGCGGATTTGAGCCTTCGAATCCGTGCCGCGCTGCGATGCTGCCCAACCCGGCGAAGCCTGCGAAGCGACATGGACTCGATCAACCCGCCACCTCCCCCACGTCCACGTCGCAGCGCAGCGCCCCGCGCCGGGTCCGACGCCAATCACATCCTGCAAGGTCTGCGCCGCGTCTTCAAGCTGCCAGGCGATTTGCCGCTGGGAAAACGCCTGTCGCTGTTGCTCGCGCTGTGCGCCGGCGCGACCGCCTTGTGCGGCTTTGTCGCCGTGCTGATTGCCGGTGTCTGGTTCCAGCAGACACGCGCTCTGAATGCCTCACAAGAAATTGCGCGCACCATGGCGTACGCCTTGCAGGCACCGCTCGCCTTCGAGGATCGCAAGACGATTGCCGACACCCTGGGCGGCCTGAGCACACGCGCTCAAGTCGAGGCGGCGTGGTTGTTCGACAAAAGCGATCGCCTCGTTGCGGTGTACGGCAAGGCGGGCAGCGTCGCGCCGCCCGAAGGCGGTGGCCTGCACACCGGCAGCCTGGTCGTCAGCGAAGGCGTGTGGGCCGGCAAGACGCAGCTCGGTCGCGTCGTGCTGCGCAACGGCTTGGGTGACCTGTACCGGGCCCTCGCATTCGAGCTCGCGGCGATCCTGCTCGGCTGCGCCGCGGGCCTGTTCGTCACCCTGAACGTCGCGCGGCGCATCGCGCGGCGCATCACCGAGCCGATCTCCGCACTCGCCGCCACCTCGGGGGCGATCGCCGCGGACAAGGACTATTCGAAGCGCCTGAGCGGTGTGGGGGGTGATGAAATCGGCCTGGCGGTGCACGCCTTCAACCGCATGCTCGACGAAGTCCAGGCGCGCGACGTGGCGCTTGCCGATTCGATGCGCACGCTCGAGCGGCGCGTCACCGAGCGCACCCAGGAGCTGAAGAAAGAAAAAGAAAGCGCCGAAGCCGCCTCGCGCGCAAAGACGCGTTTCCTTGCCAACATGAGCCACGAGTTGCGCACGCCGCTGAATGCGGTGATCGGCGCGGCGCAACTGCTCGACCAGAACGACGCGAACGACGGCCAGCGCCATCTCGTCGAGGCGATTCGCACGAGTGGCATCAACTTGCTCGGGCTCATCGACAACGTACTCGACCTGTCGCGCATCGAGGCCGGGGCGTTCGAGCTCGCCGTCGAAGACTTCAACTTGCTCGATTGTGTCCAAGGCGCTCTCGCCACGGCGTCGGTCGCCTCGCGTGCGAAAGGCGTGGCGATGGCCGGCGTGCTAGACCCGAGCCTGCCCGCCTGGCGCCGCGGCGACGTGATGCGGCTGCGCCAGGTGCTGCTCAACTTGCTCGGCAATGCCGTCAAGTTCACGCCGCGCGGCGAGGTCGTGTTGCACGTCATGCCCGGGGCGACGCCCGACGCGCTGCACATCAGCGTGCGCGACACCGGCATCGGCATCGGCCAGGCGTCACTGAAGCAGGTGTTCGAGCCGTTTCGCCAGGCTGACGATGCGGCGAACCGGCGCTTCGTCGGCAGCGGCCTGGGCCTGGCGATTTCGCGCCAGCTCGTCGAGGCGATGGGCGGGCGCATCCAGGTCACGAGCGAGCTCGGCAAAGGCTCGACGTTTGACATCTGGCTGCAACTCGCCCCGGCGAGCCGCGTCGTCGGCGAAGCGCCGCCGCTGAACCACGCGATCGCGTTTTTCGAGCCGCACGAATCCAGTGCCCAGGCGCTGGCTGCACAGCTGGCACGCCTGGGCTGCAAGGCGCAGCGCTGTGCGACCGCGACGGAACTGCGCGACTGGCTGGACCACCTGGGCGACCCGGCAGAAAAACCCTGGCTGCTCAGTGCAGTAGACCATGCGCAGGCCAGGGAATTCCTGGATCAGGCTGTGGCCTGGTTCGACCCGGAGCGCATCATCGGCATGACCGCCGCCGAATTGCCCGCGGCGGAATCGGCGCGCGAACAGTTCAATGTCGCGCGCAGCGTCATCAAGCCGGTCCTGCGCGCGGCGCTCGTGAGCCGCCTGGGCGCCGTGGCGCGCGAGGGGGCGAATGGCGATCATTTGCGCGTCGGCAAGAATGGTCTGCCCGGCTCGACGCCAGGCGGCAACAACCGCCACGTGCTGGTCGTCGAAGACGACGCGATGAACCAGATGATCGTGTGCAGCATGCTGCAAAACGCCGGCTATCTGACGAGCACCGCCGACGACGGCGCGCAGGCGCTGGACCTGCTGTCGCGCGAAACCTTCGATCTAGTCTTGATGGACTGGCAGATGCCCGACATGGACGGCCTCGAGGTGACGCGGCGTCTGCGCAGCGGCGCAGTCGGCGACTTCGGCACCGTCGTGCCGATCGTCGCGCTCACCGCCAACGCGTTCGCCGAAGACCGCGCCGCCTGCCTCGCCGCAGGCATGAACGACTTTCTGACCAAACCGGTGCTTGCCGAGTCGCTCATCGCCGCAGTCACGCGCTGGCTCGGCCGGGCGAAGAACACCGAAATGGCGCCTTCGAGCGCATTCGCGCCGTTTTACTGACCCGGGCGGGAGTCAGCCCTGCACCGTCATCCCGGCGAACGCCGGGATCCACGGACAGGCAGAAAACTCGCCTGCGACAATTCGCGCCATGCTGCGCTTCGAACTGCTCACAACCGAAGGTCTGGCGCGGCGCGGCCGCTTGGCTCTCAACCACGGCGTCGTGCAGACGCCGGTGTTCATGCCGGTGGGCACCTACGGTACCGTGAAGGGCGTGTTGCCCGCGTCGCTCACGGCGATGGGCGCGCAGATCATCCTCGGCAACACCTTCCACCTCTGGCTGCGCCCGGGGCTGGACGTGCTGCGCCAGTTCGGTGGCTTGCATCGCTTCGAGGCCTGGGACAAGCCCATCCTCACCGACAGCGGCGGTTTCCAGGTCTGGTCGCTCGGTGCGATGCGCAAGATCAGCGAGCAGGGCGTGCGCTTCGCATCGCCCGTCAACGGCGACAAGCTCTTCCTCACTCCCGAGATCAGCATGCAGGTCCAGCACGTGCTGAATTCCGACATCGCGATGCAGTTTGACGAGTGCACGCCCTACCAGACCGAAGGGCAACTGACAACGCAAGACCAGGCCAGAGACTCGATGCAATTGAGCCTGCGCTGGGCCGGGCGCTGCCGCGACGAATTTGCGCGCCTGGAAAACCCGAACGCCCTGTTCGGCATCGTGCAGGGCGGGATGTTCGAGGCCTTGCGCGAAGAGTCGCTGCAGGCACTCGCCGAACTGAACCTGCCCGGCTACGCGATCGGCGGCGTGAGCGTGGGCGAACCGAAGGAAGAGATGCAGCGCATCGTCGCGCACACGCCGAAGCTGCTGCCGGCGGACAAGCCGCGCTACCTGATGGGCGTGGGCACGCCCGAAGACCTGGTCGAAGGCGTGGCCGCGGGCGTGGACATGTTCGACTGCGTGATGCCCACGCGCAATGCGCGCAACGCGCACCTGTTCACGCGCTTTGGCGACCTGCGCTTGCGCAATGCCCGCTACAAGCAAGATGAGCTGCCCATCGACCCGAGTTGCACTTGCCACGCCTGCGCAGGCGATGGCACCACCGGCGGCGTGTCGCGCGCCTACCTGCACCACCTGGAGCGCTGCGGCGAAATGCTCGCGCCGATGCTCGCGAGCATTCACAACCTGCACTACTACCTGACCCTGATGCGCGAAATTCGCGACGCGCTGGACGCGGGATCGTTCACCGCGTTCACGGCGCGCTTCCACGCGGACCGCGCGCGCGGGGTCTAGGAGTCAGAGAGGGCGACCACGATTCTTGCAATCCTGGCGATCGGACTCACTTGCCACGCGGCGCGCCGGCGACCCAGCCGGTGCGCTGAACGACCCAGCGTCAACCTGCGAACCCGGACTCGATCGCTGGCACGGCGCCGGCGTTCCCCGCCCCGTGGACGAAGCGCTTGACGCGCAGAGCCACACCGCTCAGTCCCATTGCGAGGGCGCCGGCGGGCCGCGTCGGAATCGTCAAACTCGTCAGGACCTTGCGCGTGAGCCAGAGCTCGTTGATGTACGAATCCGGACCGGCACCGCTGTCGAAATAGTCAATGTCGGCAAACGCCTGTGGCGCGTGGCGCATCAATTCGAGTTCATTCAGCTTGCCCGGCGAAAACGAGCGGTATTCAAGGTCCCACCCGATCTTGAACCCAAAGCCGACGCGACCTGAAATGAAACTGCAACACGACGCGATCGGCACACCGTTCAGGCACAGTTCGGCAAACAGCGCGCGGCGCTGCGAAGCGAACCCGTTGACCGCCTCGCGAAAGAACGCTTCAGCGCTGGGAGACGAACGAAGCGACGTCCCGCCTTCGCCTTTCCAACCCTGGTGTTCGAGGGCGAGGAATGCCTCCACGGTGGCCTGCGAAATGCCTTCGTCGCGATGCCAACGCCACTCGACCTGGCCTGACTTCGCCAGGCCGCGCTGTCTGCGCTTCAAATCGCGAAGCCGCGAGGCAAGCGCCTTGCCGCCAAGTTGTTCCGGGCAGGCCGAGGGCACCATGATGGCGCGCGGAATCGCGCCGCGACAGCGAGGCTTCAAGCCTCCGGTGGATGCGTGCGCGCAGGCATCGGCGACGAGCCGCCCATCGGTCCAGGCGGAGCCGAACTCGACGCCGTGCGAACCTGGCATCTCGGCGCGGATGAATCGCAGCAACGCCTCCAATGCTGCGTCGTGGCAGTCACGGTCAAGCAGCAGTCCGTCGAGGTACGAGTGAGACGACCGGTACGCGACGAGTCGGGGAAGCGGGAAATGCAGACTCGGGCCGGTTCGGTCGAACACGCCCACGCCCACGAGCTCGCGCGCGCCCGGCGCGAAGCGCTCGATGAAGAACACGAGCGTTGCGCGATTCGGGGTGAGGTGACGCGTTGCAGGCAGGACGAAATGCGGTGAGAGGTAGGCGTTCGGTTCAGCGGCGCGCGCCTCCAGCGCCGACCATGCGGCGATGTCGTCCGCCTCGACACCGCTGGCAGCGACATAACGAACCGCCAACGCCGGCGCGCGGCGTGCTGCTGATGACACGGAAGGTCCCATGCGTCGCATCGTACGCACCGGGCAAGAAGCTCGTTGTGAACAATTGCCGCGCCGGCGCGGGTTTCGCAGGCAACCCCCCGGTCGCCGAGGTGCGGATAGCACGCCGCGCGGGTGCGATCTGCGCCGCGCTGCGTCAGTCCTCTGCCAGACGCGCCACCGCCGCCGCCACGCCGCTGCGATACGGGATGCCTTGCACGTGCAGCGCCGCCTCAACCCCCGCCAGCGCGCCGAGAATCATTGCCGGGTTCAGGTCACCCAGATGGCCGATGCGAAACACGCGTCCCGCCAAGGGCCCCAAACCGCCGGCAATTGCGACCTGAAAACGTTCGCGTGCGACCGTGCGCAAGGCTTCGACGTCGATTCCGGCGCGCACCGCGACCGCCGTGACCGACGTGGAACGCGCTGCCACGGAGGGCGCGAAGCAGCGCAATGCGCCGCCTTCGCTCCAGCAATCGACCGCGGCGTGAACCGCGCGCGCCAGGCGCGCGTGGCGCTGCAACACCGCGTCGACGCCTTCCTGAAAAATCAGCCCGAGCGCGGCCTCGAGCCCCATCAGCAGGCTGTGCGGCGGCGTGCCGCAGAACTTCTGGTACGAGTGTTCGCCCTTGCGGCGCGCCCAATCCCAATAAAAGCGCGGCACCGGGTTTTGGCTCGCGACTTGCATGGCGCGCTGGTCCACCGCGATGAAGCCCAGACCCGGCGGGACCATCAAACCTTTTTGCGACGCGCCGACGACGACGTTCGCGCCGAGTTGATCCATTGCAAATGGCGCCGCCGCGAGCGACGCGACGACGTCGACGACGAACAGCGCCGGGTGCCGCGCCGCGTCGAGCGCCGCGCGCAAGGCGCGCATGTCGCTCGTGACGCTGCTTGCGGTGTCGGTGTGCACGGCAAAAACGGCCTTGATGCGGTGCTGCGGGTCGTCGCGCAAGGCCTGCTCGACGGCGCCTGCGTCGATCGGCGCGCCCTCGACCCACGGCGTGCGAAGCGCGCGCGCGCCGAACGCCTCGGCCTGCAGCGTCCAGCCGTCGGAAAAGTGCCCGGTGCCCGGCACCAGCACGGTGTCGCCTGGCCCCAGCAGGTTCGCGATCACGCCTTCCCAGACGCCGTGGCCATTGGCCGCGAACATCAACACGTCGGCATCACGCGTCTGCAGGAGCCGCCTCAAGCCGCTTTCGCACGCCGCGATGACCTGCGCCACGCGCGGATCGGCCAGGTCCATCGGCTGGCGGCTCATCGCGTGCAGCACTTCGTCAGGCACGCGCGTCGGGCCGGGCGAGTGCAGGAAGCGGTGGCCGGGGATGCGTGGCGAAGGGGTCAGAGGCGAGTTCTGCATGGGCGTAGACAGTGTGAATTGACGATGTTATGCGAGGCCCTTGCCCGATGCCGGGCGCGTGGGCCGCCGCGGACGCCGAGTGTTTGCCCCAACCCAACTCGGCACGATGAACCGCCACAATGGGACGCAGCGCCCAGGCGCGGCGTGTCCTGTTTCCATGAAAGGTTGGTATGAAGCTACAACGCAGAATCTTGATGGTGCTCGCCGTCTCCGCCGGTGCCGTGCTCGCGCAAGCCCCAGCGCTCGCCCAGGAAAAAGTCCTGCGCATCGTGCCGCACTCGAACCTGGCGATCCTCGACCCCATCTGGACCACCGCCTACATGAGCCGCAATCACGGCTACATGATTTACGACACGCTGTTCGGCACCGACGAGCACGCGAAGATCAAGCCGCAGATGGTGGAGAGCTGGACCGAGAGCGCCGACCATCGGCTTTGGTCGTTCAAGCTGCGCAAGGGCCTGGCGTTCCACGACGGCGCGCCGGTCACGGGCGAAGACGTGATCGCCTCGCTGCAACGCTGGGGCAAACGCGACGCGATGGGCAGCGCGCTCATGACCTTCGTGCTGCGCATGGACTCACCCACACCCGACACCTTCCGCATCTTCCTCGGCGAGGCCTGTGGCTTCGTTCTCGAGGCGCTGGGCAAGCCTTCCAGCAACGTGCCCTTCATCATGCCCAAGCGCACCGCGGAAACCGATCCGTTCAAGCAGATCGAAGAGCACATCGGCTCGGGCCCCTTCGTCTTCAGACGCGACGAGTTCAAGCCCGGCGACAAGGCCGTCTACGTGAAGAACGCGAAATACGTGCCGCGCAGCGAAGCGCCCTCGGGCACCGCGGGCGGCAAACACGTGTATGTCGACCGCGTCGAGTGGAACCTTGCGCTGCGCGACGCGCAGGCGCAAGTCAACGCATTGCAAAAAGGCGAAGTCGACATCATCGAACAGTTGTCGTTCGACCACTATGAAACCGTGAAGGCCGACAGCACCCTGCAATTGCCCAAGTTCTACAACGTGGGCTTGCAATACATGGCGCGCTTCAACCACCTCTCCAAGCCCTTTGACAACGTCAAGGTGCGCCAGGCGGCACTCGCCGCGTTCTCCCAAGAGCCGTTCTTGCGCGCCCAAGTCGGTGTGAAAGATCTGTACAAGCCGTGTGCGAGCATGTTCATCTGCGGCACGCCGTTCGGCAGCACGGCGGGCAGCGACATCCAGGCCAAGAGCAACATGAAGAAGGCTCAGGACCTGCTGAAGGCGTCGGGCTACGACGGCACGCCCATCGTCGTCATGAAACCCACCGACCTCGCGTCGATTCAGAAGTTGCCGGACGTGGCGGCGCAGCTGCTGCGCCAGGCTGGTTTCAAAGTCGACCTGCAGGCGATGGATTGGCAGACCCTCGTCGGCCGGCGCGCGAAGAAGGATGCGCCGGACAAAGGCGGCTGGCACATGTTCCTGACCGCCTGGCAGGCCCACGACGTGTGGAACCCGATCAGCAACCCGACGATGGATACGCGCGGCGAAAAGTCCACCTGGTTCGGCTGGGCCACTGACGACAAGATGGTGGAGTTGCGCGGCCAGTTGATGCGCGCCACCGACGACGCCGCAAAGAAGAAGATTGGCGCCGAGATGCACGTGCGCGCCTTCGAAATCGCCACCCACGCGCCGCTCGGCGAGTTCGACGCGCCGATGGCAGCGACCAAAGCGATCAGCGGATTCTTCGTGACCAACGGGAACCTCTACTGGAACCTGAAGAAGTCGTGATGGCGCTTCGTCAGTGGATCCCGGCTTGCGCCGGGATGACGGAGGCGTAGTTTGTATTCCTTCCTCGCGCGACGTTTGGCGGCAACGCTTCCAGTCCTGCTGATTGTCGCAGTCCTGGTGTTTCTGATGCTGCGTCTCACGCCGGGCGATCCGGCAGCAGTGATCGCGGGCGACGCGGCGACGACCGAGCAAATCGCGCAGATTCGCACCGGGTTGGGCCTGGACCGCTCCATTCCGGCGCAGTTCGCGATCTGGTTCGGCAACGTGTTGAGCGGCAACCTCGGTCAATCGTTTTACTACAAGACCGACGTCACCACGCTGATCGGGCAGCGCCTGGAACCAACCTTGTCGCTGGCGCTCGTCACGATCAGCATTGCCGTGCTCGTCTCGGTGCCGCTCGGCGTGCTTGCGGCGTGGCGCTTCGGCGGCTGGCTGGATCGCGGCCTGATGGCGTTTTCGGTGCTGGGTTTTTCCGTGCCCATCTTCGTGCTCGCCTACATGCTGATCTGGCTCGTCTCGCTGAAGTTCGGCTGGCTACCGGTGCAGGGCTACAAACGAATCGCCGACGGCGTCGGCCCCTGGCTCTACCACCTCACCTTGCCGGCGATCACGCTGTCGGTGATCTACATCGCGCTCATCGCGCGCGTGACCCGCGCTTCGGTGCTGGAAACGCTGGGTGAGGACTACATCCGCACCGCACGCGCCAAAGGCCTGCCCGAGCTCACCGTGCTGCTGCGCCACGCGCTCGCCAACGCGGCAGTGCCCATCGTCACCGTGATCGGCATCGGCATCGCGCTGCTCATCGGAGGCGTCGTCGTCACCGAGTCGGTGTATGCCATTCCAGGCCTGGGGCGGCTCACCGTCGACGCAGTCCTCGCGCGCGACTTCCCGACGATCCAAGGCGTGATCCTGCTGTTCTCCTTCGCCTACGTGATGATCAACCTGCTCGTCGATCTGTCGTACGTGTTCCTCGACCCACGAATCAGATATTGAGCGCCGCCGTATGAGCACCAGCACCGGCCCCACCGCCTTCGACACACTGTCCGTCGAAGCCGCGTCGGTTCGGGTTCAGCCCAGCGCGTGGGCGCGTGCGGCGCGAAATCTCTCGGTGCGCATCGGTGCGGTCTGCCTGCTGTTGCTCGTCGCGATTGCCTTGGCGGCGCCGTGGCTGGGTACCGTCGACCCGTCGCTGTTCGACCCGGCGAGCCGCGATCTGCTGCCCGGCAAGACCGGCGAAATCACGACGCTCGAGGGTGAAACTCTGAAGCATCGCTTCCTGATGGGCTCGGATTCGTTCGGCCGCGACATCTACAGCCGCGTCATCTACGGCACCCAGGTGTCGCTCATCGTCGGGCTGTTCACGGCAGTCGTCGCGCTCGCCTTCGGCATCGTGTTCGGCTTGTGCGCGGGTTACCTGCGTTGGCTCGACGGCATCCTCATGCGGGTGATGGACGGCGTGATGGCGATCCCCGCGATCCTCATCGCGATCGCGCTCGTCGCGATGTGGCGGGGCAGCCTGCTCACCGTCGTGATCGCGATTGCGATCCCTGAAATCCCGCGCGTCACGCGCCTCGTGCGCTCGCTCGTGTTGTCGATCCGCGAAGAGCCTTACGTGGAAGCGGCCATCTCGCTCGGCACCCCCACCTGGAAAATCATGGGGCGCCACATCCTGCCCAATTGCGTCGCGCCGCTGGTCGTGCAGGGCACCTTCATTTGCGCCTCGGGAATCCTCGTCGAGGCGATTCTGTCCTTCCTCGGCGTGGGTCTGCCGCCCGACATCCCCACCTGGGGCAATGTGATGGCCGAAGGCCGGGCCCAGTTCAACGAGTACCCGCACAACATCTTCTTCCCCGGGATCTTTCTCGCCGTGACGGTGCTTGCGGTGAACATCCTGGGCGACGGGCTGCGCGACACGCTGGACCCGAAGATGGCGAAGCGGGTATGAAGGGCAGCGCGGAGCAATCGATCCTCGAGGTCACGGACCTCACGATCGCGCTGCCCGCAGGCAGCGACCGAACGACCGCCGTGCGCAAAGTGTCGTTCAGCGTCGGCCGCGGCGAAATCCTGTGCCTGGTGGGCGAATCAGGGTCCGGAAAATCGGTGATCGCGCAGGGCGTCATGGGCTTGCTGCCCAAGACGCTGCCCGTGACGAGCGGCAAGATCGTTTTGCAAGGCGAAGACATCACGCACGCGCCGCTGTCGCGCTTGCGCGAACTGCGCGCCACACGCATGGCGATGATCTTTCAGGAGCCGATGACGGCGCTGAACCCGGTGATGACGTGCGGCGACCAGATCGACGAAGTGCTGCGCGAGCACACTCAGCTCCCGCCCTCGGAGCGCCGCAAGAAAGTGCTCGCCATCGTGCGCGAAGTGCTGTTGCCGGACCCCGAGCGCATGCTCGCGAGCTACCCGCATCAGCTCTCGGGCGGGCAGCGCCAGCGCATCATGATCGCGATGGCGCTCGTGCTCGAGCCGGTGCTGCTGATCGCCGACGAGCCGACGACGGCGCTCGACGTGACGACGCAGGCGCAAATCCTGAAACTCGTTCTCGACCTGCAGGCGAAACACGGCACCGGCGTCTTGTTCATCACCCACGACTTCGGCGTCGTCGCCGAGGTCGCGCAGCGTGTTGCCGTGTTGCGCCTGGGCGACCTGGTCGAACTCGGGCCCAAACACACCGTGCTGCAAAAGCCGCAGCACGCCTATACGCGCATGTTGATGGCCGCCGTGCCGACGCTGCAATTGAGGGAGCGGCCGAGCGACCCGAACGCGCCTGTCGTGCTGCGCGTCAAAGGACTCGCCAAGACGTATGACGACAAGAGCTGGTTCGGCAAGCGCCGCACGGTGCACGCCGCGTCAGATGTCGACTTCGAAATTCGCCGCGGCCAGACGCTGGGAATCGTCGGCGAATCAGGTTCGGGCAAATCGACCGTGGCGCGCTGCATCGTGCGCTTGATCGACCCGAGCGGCGGCTCGGTGTTGCTCGGCAGCGGCGCGCAAGGCCAAGGTGGCACCGACATCGCGATGATGAGCGCCGCCACCTTGCGCCCCTTGCGAAAACGCGTGCAAATCGTCTTCCAGGACCCGTACCGCTCCCTCAACCCGCGCCGCACCGTCGAAGCGGCGCTCATCGAAGGGCCGATGAACTACGGTTTGGCACGCGACGCTGCCCTGGCCAAGGCAGAGGAGTTGTTGAAACTCGTGCGCATGGACAGCAGCGCGTTGCAGCGCTACCCGCACCAGTTCTCCGGCGGCCAGCGTCAGCGCATCTGCATCGCGCGCGCGCTGATGATGGAGCCCGAACTGCTGATCGCCGACGAAGCCGTGTCCGCGCTCGATGTTTCGGTGCAGGCCCAGGTGCTGGAACTCTTCGAAGAAATCCGCACCCGCCTGAACCTGGCGATGCTCTTCATCACGCACGACTTGCGCGTCGCCTCGCAGGTGTGCGATCAGCTCGCCGTGATGTCGCAGGGGCGGATCGTCGAATACGGCCCGGCGCACCGCGTGTTCGGTGCGCCGCAGCACGAGTACACGCGGGCGCTGTTTGCGGCCGCCCCCGGGCGTGATTTCGCGTTCGGCAGCGCCGCCTGATGGGTTCAGTCGGCGAACTTGCCGGCGGCGCGAATCAACGGCCCCAGGCGATCGATCTCGCTCTTCAGCCAGGTTTGCAGGCCCGCAGGCGTCTGCTTCGAGTCCGGCACGATCTCGGCGCCGAGTTCGGCAAAGCGGGCCTTCACGTCGGCGTCTTTCAGCGCTGCGCGCAGAGCGGCATTCATCTTCGTGATGATGTCGGCGGGCGTGCCCTTGGGCGCGTAAATGCCGTGCCAGACGACCATCTCGAAATCCTTCAACCCCTGCTCGTGCAGCGTGGGCGCATCGGGCAGCGCCTTGATGCGCTGCTTCGTCGTCACGCCGTAGAACTTCACCGAGCCGGCCTTGATGTGCGGAATCGTCTGCGTCGTCTGGTCGCACATCACGTCGACCTGGCCACCCAGCAGCGCGTTCAGCGCCGGCGCCGTACCCGAGAACGGAATCGTCTGCAGGTCGACGCCGAGCGCCTGCTGGAACAACATGCCGCACAGGTGCGACACCGCGCCCAGGCCGGCGTTGGCGAGATTGATCTTCGCCGCGTTCGCCTTGACGTAGGCCATCATCTCGGGGAAGGTGTTCGCCGGGAAGTCCTTGCGCGCCAGCATCGTCATCGGCACGTCCGCCACCTGGCTCACATATTCGAAATCGGTGAGCGGGTTGAAGGCGAGCTTGCGGTACAGCGCGGTCGAGCTCGCCATGCCGTTGTGGTGCAGGAAAAAGGTGTAGCCATCGGGTGCCGCTTTCGCGACGTAACCCGCTGCGATGGTGCCGCCGGCACCGACCTTGTTCTCGACGACGACCGTTTGGCCCAGCCCCTTCGTCAACGCCACCGACAAGGTGCGCCCCATCACGTCGGTCGGGCCGCCCGCAGCGAACGGGATCACGAGGGTCACGGTCTTGCTGGGCCAGGCCTGCGCCTGAGCCGGAACCGGCACCGCGATCGCCAATGCCATGGCGCACGTCGACAAAGCCGCCGACCACATGCTGAGCATCTTCATATCATCGTCTCCAGAGTTGCTTGAATGAACCGTGTCGCGCGGCAGGCACCGCGTGCCCCCGCGCACCCCGTGCGTACACTGCGACTTGCGCGTCGGCCCGGGCTGCACCGCAGTGTATGCAACCCCAAGTGACCTGACCATGGCGCAAATCCTGATCGCTGGCTACCAGCACGAAACCAATACCTTCGCGCCCAGCCTGGCCGATTGGGCCGCATTCTCGCGCGGCGATTCGTTTCCCGCCTTCGTTCGCGGCCAGGCGATGCAAGACCAGTTGAGCGGGATCAATATTCCGGTGGCGGGCTTCATCACCGCCGCGAAGCGCCTGGGTTGGACCCTTGTTCCGTCGTGCTGGGCCGGGGCGATCCCGTCGTCTTACGTCACGCGCGACGCTTTCGAGCGCATTGCGGAGGCGATCTGCGACGACGCAGCTGCCGCGCGCCAAGGCAAAGGCCTGGACGCGATCTACCTCGACCTGCACGGCGCCGCGGTGGCCGAACACGCCGACGACAGCGAAGGCGAACTGCTCGCGCGGCTGCGCGCCATCGTCGGGCCGGGCATGCCCATCGTCGCGAGCCTGGACCTGCACGCCAACGTCACGCAGCGCATGCTGCGCGAGGCCGACGCACTCGTCGCGTACCGCACCTATCCGCACGTCGACATGGCCGACACCGGTGAGCGCGCCGCCGAACTGCTGGCGCGGCGCTTCAAGGCCGGGCGGCGCGAGCCCGTGCATTCGCGGCGCCTGCCGTTTCTCATTCCCCTCAACGCACAAAGCACGTGGACCGAGCCTGCGAAGACGCTCTACGACGAATTGACGGCGCTGGAGCGCGAGCACGGCGCGTGCTTGAGCTTTTGCATGGGCTTCCCGGCGTCCGACTTCGCCGAGTGCGCGCCCATGGTCTGGGGCCACGGCGAAACCGCCGAGCGCGCCGTCGAGCAGCTTTACCGGCGTGTCGCTGAGCCCAGCCAATGGACGCTCGAGTTCCTCGAAGCGCGCGACGCCGTGATCCAAGCGCTGCGGCTGGCCGATACCGCAGCCAAGCCGGTGGTCATCGCCGACACGCAAGATAACCCCGGCGCCGGAGGCGACAGCAACACGACCGGCATGTTGCACGCGCTGCTCGCGCAAGGTGCGGGCAAGCGCTTCCCCGGCCAGATCGCCCTGGGGCTGATGTTCGACGCCGCGGCCGCGCGCATCGCGCACGAAGCGGGCATCGGCGCCGAGCTCGAGCTGCTGCTGGGCACCGCCGTGCCCACCTTCACCGGGCAGAACAGCGACCCACCGCTGCGTGGCCGCTTCAAAGTCAGCGCCCTGAGCGACGGCAAATGCACACTCACCGGCCCGATGATGACCGGCCTGACGGTGCGCCTGGGCGCGAGCGCGTGCCTGGAAATCGACGGCATTCGCATCGCCGTCGTCAGCGGGAAGAAGCAATTGCTCGACCGCGAGTTGCTGCGCATGGTCGGCATCCACACCGAGCAAATGCGCATCGTCGTCGTGAAAAGTTCGAACCACTTTCGCGCCGACTTCCAGCCGCACGCAAGCCACGTGCTCGTCGCCAAGGCCGCAGGCCCGATGGCAGCGGACCCGGCGGACCTGCCATGGCGCAAGCTCCCGGCGAGCACCCGGCGCCGGCCGTGAACACGCGCCGGCGGCGCAATCCGCGCGAAGCCGCGCTCCCGCGGGCGCCGGCCCTTGACCGGGCGTCGCCGCACGATGCCGAACTCGTGCGCCAACGCGCCGCCGCATGCGCCCGGTCCTGATCGCCCCGCTGCTGGCCCTCTCGTGGGGCCTGAACTGGCCGGCGATCAAGATCATCCTGGCCAGCGTGCCGCCATCACGCTGCGCGGCATTGGCCTCACCGGCGGCGCGCTGCTGCTCGCGCTGGTCGCGCTGGCGCAGGGCAAGCGACTGCGCCCGCCGCCCGGCGCCTGGCCGGGGATCTTGGTGGGCGGCGTGCTGACGATCGCTGCGTTCAATTTCTGCACCGCGTTCGCGCAACTGCACACCAGCACGTCGCGCGCCGCGGTGTTGACGTACACGATGCCGATGATGTCGGCCTTGCTCGCCTGGCTCTGGCTCGGCGAGCGGCCGGGCCGGCGCGGCACGCTCGCGCTCGCCTTGGGCAGCGCCGGCATCGCGGTGCTGGCGTGGCCGGTGTTGCGCGGCGTGGTCGCGCCTTCCGGCACCGGCCCGGAGGTATCGCTGCTCGGCCTGCTGTTCCCGCTGCTCGCGGCCTTGGGCTGGGCCGCGGGAACGGTGGCGACGAAGCGCTGGCCGCCGGTGGGCGACCGCATTGTCATCACCGCCTGGCAACTCGCTTTTGGAGGCGCGCTGGGCGCCGTCGCCGCCGCCCTTGCGGGCGAAGCGTTGCCGCTGCAATGGCCGCCTCGCGTCGCCTGGGCGATGGCCTACCACATCGCCATCGCGATGGCGCTCGGCTACGTGCTCTGGGCGCGGTTGCTCGAAGTGCTCAGCGCCACGGCGTCGTCGCTGACCGTGCTCGCTGCCCCGGTGGTCGGCGTTCTCGGCGCGATGCTGCTGGTCGGCGACCGCCCGAGCGCCGCCGACTGGCTGGGCTTCGTGCTCGTGCTCAGCGCCGCGGCGCTGATGTTGTTGCCCGTGGGCTCGAAACCGCGTGCCGAAGGGGCTGCATGAGCGAGCCGAGAGATCCCGCGCGCAACAGCGTCAACCGTCAGCGTTGTTGCGCGCGGGCGCTGCGGCGCCGTCACGTTCATTTCCCCCTCAACTGAAGAGACAAGGAGACCCGATGAACCGACGAAACATGGTGTTGGCCGCTCTCGGCGCTTCACCCCTGCTCGCCCATTCCCAGCCGGCCCGAAGGATTCCGGTGATCGGTTTCATGAGTCCCGGGTCGCCGGGGGCGACGGGAGTGGTCTGGGCGGCGCTGCGTGACGGTCTGCGTGCAGGGTTACGTGGACGGGGAGAGCGTAACAATCGAAGCTCGCTGGGCGCAGGGCAAGCCCGACGCGCTGCCGCGCTTTGCGCAGGAACTGCTGGCGCTCAAGGTCGATGTGCTGGTCGCGGCAGCGCGGCCGTCGGTGCTGGCGGCCAAACAGGCGACGGCTACGCTGCCGATCGTGGCGTTCGATCTCGAAGCCGACCCGATCGCGAGCGGCTTTGCCGCCAGTCTGGGTCGGCCGGGCGGCAACCTGACGGGCCTGTTTCTGGATCATCCGCAGATCGCGGGCAAGTGGCTGCAACTGCTCAGAGAAGTCGTGCCGGGCGCGCTGCGCATCGCCGTCTTGTGGGACGTGAGCACAGGCGACGCCCAGGTGCGCGCGATCACCGCCGCAGCGAAGGCGCTGTCCGTCGAGCTAACGCTGCTCGAGTTACGCGATGCCGGCGAAATGCAGAGCGTTCTCGAGTCGGGCCTGAAAGGGCGGCCGCAGGAGCTGGTTCTGCTGGGCTCGCCGCTGTTCAGCCAGCGGGCCCAAGTAGTTGCCGAGTTTTGTGCGAGGAATCGGCTACCCGCCATCTCGCCGTTCCGCAGCTTTGCGGAAAACGGCGGCTTGATGTCGTATGGAGTCAACTTCGCGCTGACGCTTCGCCAGCTGGCACCCTATGTGGTGAAGATCCTCAAAGGCGCCAAGCCCGGCGATCTACCGATCGAACAGCCCAGCCATGTCGAGTTCGTCGTGAATGAGAAGGCCGCCAAGGCGCTCGGCCTCACGATCGCGCAAGGGGTGCTGCTGCGCGCCGATGAGGTGATCCGGTGATGCAAGCGCACCGGGTGAAATTGACGAGGCGGCTGCAATGAGGTGGCGCGAGCCGACTGCGCTGGGTTGCGTCGAACCCTGTGCATTGACGAATTCCGGTGCCCCCCCTAAGATGGTCATCTTGATGGTCATTTAAGGAATCCGATGTCCGATTTTTCGATTGCGCAAGCCAAGTCCCGATTCGCCCAACTCGTCTACCAAGTGGAGTCCGGGCAGGCCGTGCGCATCACGCGCCGCGGTCGCCCGGTGGCCGTCATGCTGTCGGAAACCGAGTACGAGCGCCTGGCGGCTCCCCGCGAAGGCCTCTTCGCATTCACGTCGGCGCTGCGCTCACAGGCCGGCACAACCGGAATGGCGCTGTTCGACGACGCTGAACTTGGCAACCTTCGGGACCAGAGCGAACGACCCGCCGCGCACTGGGCTTGAACCCGCACGGCCCATGGCACTGCGCTTTCTGCTCGACACCAACGTCGTGTCGGAACTCACCAAGCAAGTCCCCAGCGAAGCGGTCGTGAAGGCCCTGCGCCAACACGAACTGGAGTGCGCAATCGGCGCACCGACACTGGAAGAACTCGCCTTTGGCTGCGCCCGCCTGCAACCGGGCGCTCGGCAAGCCTGGTTTCGCCGCTGGATGGACGGTTTGATCACCCGGATCGCCGTTCTTCCCTACGACATGAAGGCCGCGCTTTGGCTGGGGCAGGAGCGCGCGCGGCTCGCCGGGCTTGGCAGGCCGGCCCCGCGCACAGATGGCGAGATCGCCGCAATCGCGGTGACGTATGGCCTGACGCTGGTCACGCGAAACGGCAGGGATTTCGAAGGCTTTCTCGGGTTGTCGTTGGAGGACTGGCACGCAGGCGGTGCGGGTGCGCGCGGATGAGGCGATCCGGTCGTGGCGCGGCTTGACGTCAGATTCACGAGGCGATTGAATGACAAGGCACGACGGTGGTTCGATGATGAAACGGCGCACCCTGATCGGCACCGCTGGGCTTTGGCTCGCCGATCGAGCGGCATTCGCCCAGCCCGCACGCACGCTGTATCGGATCGGCATCTTCGGTACGGGTCCGACCTCCGACTATGTCGGGCCCCGGCCGGAGAGCCTTGCCGCACGGGCCCTTCTTCGCGGGCTGGGCGAGTTGGGCTACGTTTATGGACAACACTTTGTGACCGAGCCGCGCGGCGCGGATGGCACGCCCGAACGCTATCCCCTCGTGGCTAACGAGCTGGCACGGCTCCAGGTCGATGTGATTGTCGCCGCTGGGCCAGCGCTGCTCGCGCTCAAGCACGCGACCGCGACGATCCCGGTGGTCATGGCGGCCGGCCACGACCCGGTTGCCGACGGACTCGTCCAGAGCCTCGGCCATCCGGGCAGCAACTTCACCGGATTGAGCCGCCAAGTCCCAGAGACGACGGGCAAGCGCCTCGAATTGCTCAAGGAACTCGTCCCGGGCGCGGCGCCCGTCGCAGTGCTCTGGGATCAAGGCGCGCGCGGGGCTTGGCAGGCGGCCCAGGCGGCGGCCCAGTCGCGCGGCTGGAAGCTGCTTTCGCTCGAAATCAAGGACGCGGGCGCGATCGAGGCGGCTTTCAAAGCGGCAACAGATGCGCGCGCCGGCGCGCTGCTCGTGCTTCAGGGCGAGATCGCCTTCGCGCACCGGCAGCGAATCGTCGAGCTGGCGGCCAGGAGCCGACTGCCCGCCATGTACGACCTACGGCCGTTTGTTGAGGCCGGTGGGCTGATCTCCTATAGCGCGGACCTGATCGAGAATTGGCGCCAGGCGGCGCGCTTCGTCGACAAGATACTGAAGGGCGCCAAGCCTGCCGACCTTCCAGTGGAGCAGCCCACCCGCTTCGAGCTGATCATCAACCTGAAGGCCGCGAAGGCGCTCGGCTTGACGATTCCGTATGCCGTGCGGCTGCGCGCCGATGAGGTGATCGAATGAAGCGACGGGCGTCGATCGCGTGGCTGGGCGGCGCGGCCGCGTGGCCCCTTGCGGCTCGCGCGCAGCCAGCCAATTTGCCACGCATCGGCGTGCTCGTGCCTTCGAACCCGGAACCGTTCTTCAGCGCCTTCAAACAAGGCCTGAGCGAGCAAGGGTACGTCGAGGGCAAGAACATCCAGTTCGAGTTCCGCTCCGCCGACGGCAGGTCCGAGTTGCTGCCGGGGCTGGCGCAGGAACTGGTTCGTTTGAACGTCGACATCATCGTCGTCTGGACCGGCATCGCCGCGCTCGCCGCGCAGCAAGCGAGCAAGACGATTCCGATCGTCATGTCGTCGGCCGCCGACCCGGTGGGCATGGGCCTCGTCGGGAGCCTGGCGCGCCCGGGCGGCAACGTCACCGGGTTGTCGTCGACGTCGAGCCAGCTCGGGCCCAAGCTGCTGGAATTCATCCGCGCGTTGTTGCCACGCGCGCGGCGCGTCGCGGTGTTGGCCAACGCCGCTGACGGTTTCGGCAAGACCCTCGTGCGCGAGGTCGAGCGCGGCGGCCAGACGCTGGGCATCGGAATTCAGGCGCTCGAAGTGCGCAGCGTGGCAGACTACGACGCGGCATTTGCGGCGATGAATAAAGAGCGCGCGCAGGCCGTCATCGTGCAGGGCAGCCTGCCGCGCAAGGCCGCGGCCGAGCGGGCGCTCAAGCAGCGCCTGCCCGCGGTATCGTTCAACGGCCTGTTTCCCAAGGAGGGCGGATTGCTGTCGTACTCGCCAAACCAGAACGAGCTGCATCAACGTGCGGCCTACTACATCGATCGCATTTTGAAAGGCGCCAAGCCGGCCGACCTGCCGGTAGAGCAGCCGACCCGCTTCGAGCTGATCATCAATCTGCAGGTCGCCAGGGCGCTGGGCATCGCGGTGCCGCGCGAGCTACGGATTCGCGCCGACGAGGTGATCGAATGAAACGACGCACCTCGATCGCCTTCCTGAGCGGCGCGACAGCGTGGCCGCTTGGCGCAACCGCGCAGCAGCCCAATATGCCCCGAATCGGCGTGCTCGTGCCTTCGAACCCGGAGCCGTTCTTCAGTGTCTTCAAGCAAGGCTTGAGCGAGCACGGTTACGTCGCGGGCAAGAACGTGCAGTTCGAATTTCGCTCGGCCGACGGCAAGCCGGAGCTGTTGCGCGGGCTGGCCGAAGAGTTGGTTCGGCTCGAGGTCGACATCATCGTCGTCTGGGCCACACCGGCTGCCCTTGCGGCCAAGCAGGCGACGGCGCGAATTCCGATCGTCATGACCGCGGCTGCCGACCCCGTGGGAACGGGGCTGGTCACGAGCCTGGCGCGGCCGGGCGGCAACATCACCGGGATGTCGTCGACATCGAACCAGCTCGGTCCCAAACTGCTCGAGTTCATTCGCGCGCTGCTGCCGGCGACGCGCCGCGTTGCGGTGCTGGCCAACGCTGCCGATCCGTTCGGCAAGATCCTCATCCAGGAAGTCGAGCGCCACGGCCAGGCCCTGGGCATCACGATCCAGCCGCTCGAGGTGCGCGCCGTGGCCGAGTACGACGCGGCCTTCGCGGCGATGAAGACGAAGCGCGCCGACGCCGTCATCGTGCAGGCGAGCCTGACGCGCAAGGTGGCGGCTGAGTTGGCGCTGAAACAGCGCCTGCCGGCGGTTTCGTTCACCAGCTTGTTCGCGAGGGAGGGCGGCGTGCTGACGTACGCGGCGAACCAGAATGACGTGTTCCGGCGCTCGGCGTATTACATCGACCGAATCCTGAAAGGCGCCAAGCCTGCCGAACTGCCGGTGGAGCAGCCGACCCGCTACGAGCTCACCATCAACCTGCAGACCGCGAAGGCGCTCGGCATCACGGTGCCACGCGAACTGCGCATCCGCGCCGACGAAGTGATTGAGTGAAAAGACGAGACTGGGTTGCCTTGCTGGGAGCCCCGCCAAGGGCTGCGCGAGAACGGCCGCATCGAAGGGCAGAACATTCAGTGCGAGTTCCGCGCTTGGGTCGCTGGCGCGGCGTCGCGCATCCGCTGCGCGACGCGCCGCGTAGGACATAAACTGCGCCGACAAGATGCGTGCGCCGTCGCGCGCGCCAGGGCCGCAGCCCACCCGCCAAGGAGACTCCCATGTTCGGTCAGATGATGCAGCAGCCCCTGATGATCTCGTCGCTGCTCGTGCACGCGCAGCGCCACCACGGCGAGCAGCAAGTCGTGTCGCGCCGCGTCGAGGGCGACATCCACCGCATCAGCTACCGTGAACTCGCGGCGCGCGCGCGGCGCATGGCGAAGGCGATTGCGACGCTCGGTGTCAAGCCCGGCGCGCGCGTCGCCACACTCGCGTGGAACGGTCACCGGCACCTCGAGCTGTACTACGCGGTGTCTGGCACCGGCGCCGTGCTGCACACGCTGAACCCGCGCCTGCATCCGGACCAGGTGGTCTACATCGCGGATCACGCCGAAGACCAGGTGCTGTTCTTCGACTTGACCTTTCTGCCCATCATCGAGGCCGTCGCCGGCCGCTTGAAGACGGTGCGCCACCTGGTCGTGATGACGGATCGCGCCCACATGCCGGCGTCGGTGAAAGTTCCCGACCTGCTCTGCTACGAAGACCTTCTCGAAGCGCAGAACGACCAATTCGAGTGGCCGCAGTTCGACGAAAACACCGCGTCGTCGCTGTGCTACACGTCGGGAACGACGGGCAACCCCAAGGGCGTTCTCTACAGCCATCGCTCGACGGTGCTGCACACCTACGCCGCGGCGCTGCCCGACGCGCTGAGCCTCTCCGCACGCGACGTCGTATTGCCCGTCGTGCCGATGTTCCACGTCAACGCCTGGGGCCTGCCCTATGCCGCGTGCATGACGGGCGCGAAACTCGTCTTCCCCGGCCCGGGGCTGGACGGCAAGTCGCTGCATGAATTGTTCGAGTCGGAGAAGGTCACGCTGTCGGCTGGCGTGCCCACCGTCTGGCAAGGCCTGCTCTCTTATGTCGAAGCGAACAAGCTCAAGTTCAGCACCATGAAACGCACCATCATCGGCGGCTCGGCGTGCCCGCCGGCAATGATGCGCACCTTCACCGAGCAGTACGGCGTACACGTCCTGCACGCCTGGGGCATGACGGAGATGAGCCCGCTCGGCACCGCGTGCACATTCAAGGCGAAACACGTCGACATGGATGCGCAGGCGCGTTACGCCGTGCAGGCCAAGCAGGGCCGGGCGATTTACGGCGTCGACATGAAGATCGTCGACGCCGACGGCAAAGAGCTGCCGTGGGACGGCACGGCCACGGGCGAGTTGCTGGTGCGCGGCCCGTGGATCGTCAGCGAATACCTGAAGAGCGAAGGCGGCAGCCCATTGATTGACGGCTGGTTCCCCACCGGCGACGTGGCAAGCATCGACGCCGACGGCTTCATGCAGATCACGGACCGCAGCAAGGACGTGATCAAGAGCGGCGGCGAGTGGATCGGTTCGATCGACCTGGAAAACATCGCGATGGCGCACCCCAAGGTCGCGATGGCCGCGTGCATCGCCGCGTTCCACCCGAAGTGGGACGAGCGGCCGCTGCTCGTCGTCGTGAAGAAGCCGAACGCCGAGGTGACGCGCGACGAGGTGCTGGCGTTTTTCGACGGCAAGATCGCCAAGTGGTGGACCCCCGACGACGTGGTGTTCGTCGACGCGATTCCGCTGGGCGCCACCGGCAAGATGCTGAAGAACCGGTTGCGCGAGCAGTTCAAGAATCACAAGTTGCCGACGGCTTAGTTAGGGGCAATTCGGCCGGCGGGGCATGAAGGCGCAGCGATGAATTGCTCCCGCTGCCGGCACACGAACCGCGAGGGCGCGAAGTTCTGCGAGGAGTGCGCGGCGCCGCTCGACAGGGCGTGCGCGCAATGCGCGGCGCCCGTGCCGCCAGCGGCAAAGTTCTGTCCGCAGTGCGCCCATCCTTGTGGCGACGCCATGCCGGCCCCTGCGGCGGCGGACGCTCCCGGTCGCTACGCGCCCAAGCACCTCGCCGATCGGATTCTCATGTCCAAAGCGGCGATCGAGGGCGAGCGCAAGCAGGTCACCGTGCTGTTCGCCGACCTCAAGGGCTCGATGGAACTTCTCGCCGAACGCGACCCCGAGGAGGCGCGCAAGATTCTCGACCCCGTGATCGAGCGCTTGATGGAGGCAGTGCATCACTTTGAGGGCACCGTGAACCAGGTGATGGGCGACGGCATCATGGCGCTGTTCGGTGCACCGCTGGCCCACGAGGACCACGCCGTGCGCGCGTGCTTCGCGGCGCTGCGAATGCAGGAGTCGATCAAGTGTCACGCCGACGCGATGCGCCGCGCATTCGGCGTGGAAGTACAAATCCGCGTCGGCGTGCACTCCGGTGAGGTTGTCGTGCGCTCCGTCGGCAGCGATCTGCGCATGGACTACACGGCGGTCGGCCAGACGACGCATCTGGCCGCGCGCATGGAGCAGCTGGCGCCGCCCGGGACGGTGCGCCTGACAGCAGCGACGGTGAGGCTTGCCGAGGGCTACGTCGAGGTGAAGTCGCTCGGGCCGATTCCCGTGAAAGGGTTGCCCGACGCGATCGAGGTTTTCGAGTTGACGGGCGCGGGCGTGGCGCGCACGAGGCTGCAGGCCTCGGCGCTGCGCGGCCTGACGCGCTTCGTCGGCCGTGACAGCGAGATCGAACACATGCGCCGGGTGCTGAGCCAAGCTGACGCCGGCCGCGGGCAAGTCGTCGCCATCGTCGGCGAAGCCGGCGTGGGCAAGTCCCGGCTGGTCTACGAGTTCACGCATTCGCATCGCGTGCAGGACTGGCGGGTGTTGGAGGCTCCTTCCGTGTCCTACGGCAAGGCCACCAGCTATCTGCCGGTGATAGAGCTGTTGAAGGGCTATTTCCGAATCGGCACGCGCGACGACCATCGCGAGATGCGCGACAAGGTACTGGGACGCGTGCTGGGGTTGGATCGTGCGCTGGAGCCGCTCCTGCCTGCATTGCTCGCTCTGCTCGACGTGCCGGTTGAGGACGCCGCCTGGACAAACCTCGAGCCGCCGCAGCGCCGCCAGCGCACGCTCGACGCCGTGAAGCGCCTGCTGCTGCGTGAGAGCCTGGTGCAGCCGCTGCTCGTCGTGTTCGAGGACTTGCACTGGGTTGACGGCGAGACTCAGGCCTTGCTCGACACACTGGTAGAAAGCATTGGCGGCGCGCGCCTGCTGTTGCTCGTGAACTACCGGCCCGAGTACGAGCACCGCTGGGGCAGCAGGGCAGCGTATTCCCAACTTCGGCTGGACACCTTGCCCGCTGCAAGCACGGCCGAGTTGCTGGGCGCCTTGCTTGGCCAGCACCCTGGCCTTGCACCCTTGACGCAGATGCTGCTCAAGCGCGGCAACCCGTTCTTCCTGGAAGAGACGGTACGCACACTGGTGGAAACCGGCACGCTGGCCGGCGAACGCGGCGCATACCGGTTGACCCGGTCGGTCGAATCGCTGAAGATTCCCGCCACGGTGCAGACGATCCTCGCGGCGCGCATCGACCGGCTGCCGCCCGATGAGAAACAACTCTTGCAGGCGGCCTCCGCGATCGGCAAAGACGTTCCGTTCGCGCTCCTGGCGGCGATTGCCGAACTCTCCGAAGACAAGTTGCAGCGTGGGCTCGCGCACCTTCAGGAAGCAGAGTTCGTCTACGAGACGCAGCGGTTTCCGGACGTCGAATTCACGTTCAAGCACGCGCTGACCCACGACGTGGCGTACACCGGTCTGCTCGGCGAGCGGCGTTTGCAACTTCACGCGCGAATCATCGGCGCGATTGAGCGGCACTGGGCCGATCGACTCGGCGAGCATGTGGACCGCCTGGCACAGCACGCGCATCGCGGCCAACTATGGGAGAAGGCGGCTCGCTACGGCCGGCAGGCCGGGTTACGGGGGCTCGACCGCTCGGCGCCGCGCGAGGCCCTCGCGGCATTCGAACAAGCACGAGCCGCACTTCGCGAGTGGCCTGACAGCCGGGAGCGCACCGAGTTGCTCGTTGACGTCGCACTTGAGCAGCGCGACTGCCACTTCAGGCTGGGCGAGCTGGCGCGGCTGGGCGAGGTGCTGGCCGATGCCCGGGATCTGGCCGCACAGCTCGACGATGCGGCGCGCCTCGTCTCGGTGCTGGTGTACCAGACAAGCAATCTGTCGTTTCTCGCGGAACACGAACACGCCATCGTCACTGCGCAAAGCGCATCGGCCTCAGCCGAAAAGTCACCAGAGATTGGGCCAAGATTCATTTCGGCGTTCATCCTGGGTCAGGCGCATTGGTTTGCCGGGGATCCGCGTTCTGCATGCGTGCCATTGCGCGAGGCACTGCGCCTTGTCAAGGATGTGCCTGTGCACGAGCGCTTCGGCGGACCGAACCTTGCAGCGGTGAGAGCGCGCTTTCACTTGCCGGGAGTGCTGGCCGATCTCGGCGAATTCTCCGAAGCCGTTGCACTCGGCGCCGAAGCGGTTCGCATCGCCACGTCGGCCGCGCTCCCTTACAACGAAGTGTTTGCGCGACTTGGCCTTGGCTATCCCCTTTTGCGCCGCGGCAACTTCCCGCAGGCCGCAGACGAGCTGGAGCTGGCGATCGCTTTGTGCAAATCTTTGGAAAACCGATTTCTGCTGTCATTCTCAATGGTCCGAGCCGGATCGTCCTTTCTCTGGTGCGGCCGGGAGGCCGAGGGCGTTCAAATGATCGAGCAGGCGCTTCAGGCGTTCAAGGCGATGGGAGTCCAAGGGTTCCGTTCGATGAATTTGTGCGACTTGGCGCAGGGCTATCTGGTCCTCGGACGAGTCGACGACGCAAGAGAAGCGGCGCAAGAAGCGCTGGCGTTGGCCTGTGCGCGTCGCGAGCCAGCTTGGCATGCCTTGTCCTTGAAAATGATCGGTGACGTGCAAGCAACAGAACTCGCCGATTCAGGCCAATCGGAAGACGCGTACCGGCAAGCGCTCGGATTGGCGAAAGGGCTCGGCATGCGGCCGCTTGTCGCGCACTGTCACTTTGGACTGGGCAAGCTCCAAGCCAGGGCCGGCGAGCGCGACCAGGCAAGGCAGCAATTCGACGCGACGACCTCGCTGTACCGCGACATGGGCATGCGCTTTTGGGCCGAAAAGGTCGATCTCCATCTGTCCGGCTTGGACTGATGTTGGAGTCGCGACTCGGGCATTGGAGAACCGGTCCCACGCCAACGTGATTCACGCCGACGCGAATTGATCGAAAAGCCCCCTGCGGCTACAATTCTCCCAAATTGGGAGAGTCGGCGACTCCGTCATGCGTGTCATCGCGAAAAGTACCCTCAAGAAGTTCTGGGAGCAGCCGGGGCGAGGTGACGCGCGGGGCGCGCTCCAAAGCTGGCATGAAGAAGCGATCAAGGCCCATTGGACAACGCCACAGGCCGTGAAAGACCAATACGCGAGCGCAAGCATCTGCGGCAACAACCGGGTGGTGTTCAACGTCAGCGGCAACAAATACCGCCTCGTCGTCGAGATGCAGTATCGCGCCGGCATCGCGTGGGTGAAGTTCATCGGCACCCACGCGCAGTACGACAAGATCGATGTGGAGACCGTCAATGCCTATTAAGCCCATTCGCACCGACAAAGACCTTCACTCCGCATTCCGCCGCCTCGAGCGAATCTACCAGGCGGATGAAGGCACGGCGCAGGCCGACGAGAGAGACGTGCTCGTCACGTTGATCGAAGCCTATGAGAACAAGCACTATGCAGTGGGTCCGGCCGATCCGATTGAAGCGATCAAATTCAGGATGGAACAGCAGGGGCTCACACCGACCGACCTCGAGCCTTACATTGGCCCGAGCGGAAGGGTCTCCGAAGTGCTGAATCGCAAGCGGCCGTTGAGCTTGCGGATGGTGAAGAAGCTGCATGACGGCTTGCGCATTCCGTATGAAAGCCTGTTGGCCGGGGCGGTGTGACGGCCCAGTGTTGCGCCCGTCGCTGGGGACCTATACACAACGCCGATGCCGCTCGACGCAAGTGTCGAGCACTTCGCCACCCTCACGCTGCCACCAGTTCTGCGCCGAGAAGATCTCCACTTCGCTGAAGCCTGCGTAACCCTGCGCTTCGACGAGTGCGCGGATCTTGCGCAGCTCGATCACGCCATCACCCATCATGCCGCGGTCGTTCAACAGGTCCTTTGTCGGCGTGAGCCAGTCGCAGACGTGAAACGCGAGCAGGCGGCTGCGCCCGGCGCGCTCGATCTGCTGCGCGAGTTTCGGGTCCCACCAGACGTGATACACGTCAACCGCCACGCCTAACGCGCCGCTGTGTGAGGGGTTGAGTTGGTCGCAGACGTCGAGCGCCTGTTCCAGCGTATTGATGCAGGCGCGGTCCGCCGCGTACATCGGGTGCAGCGGCTCGATGGCCAGCGGCATGCGGCGCGCGCGCGCATCGTCGAGCAGTTCGGCGATGCCTTGCGTGACTTGCATGCGCGCCGAGGCAATGTCGCGGTGCAGCGCCTTGCCGGCAAGTGCGCCGGGCAGTCCGCCGACGACGAGCACGAGGCACGGCGCGCCGAGCTCGCACGCCTCGTCGAGCGCGCGGCAGTTGTCGTCGCGCGCGGCTTGCCGGCCGGCCGCATCAGCGTAGGGAAACATGCCGCCGCGGCAGTAGCCCGAGAGTTGCATGCCGTGCTCGCGCAGACGCTGCGCGGTCGCTCGCAAGCTCGCCGCGGCGACCTGATCGCGCCACGGCGAGACGGCGCGGATGCCGCGCGCGGCGCACGCGTCGATGATCTCGAGCAGCGGCCAGTCCGCGCCGCGCTGCTTGCGCACGGTCGCGGTGTTGATCGACAGCCAGCGATGGTCTTGCGAGAAGTCGCGCATCGCCACGTCTGCCCCTGCGGCTCAGCCTTCGATGCCGTGCAAGGCGAGCAGGGTTCGCATGCGCCGCACCGCGAGTTCGGGTTGTTCGATCAGCCCGGCAGCGTCGGCCAGGCGGAACAGTTCAGCGAAGTGCGGCAACGAGCGTGTGCTCTGTTGGCCGCCGACCATCACGAAGTGATCCTGCAATCCGTTGAGCCACGCCATGAAGACGATGCCGGTCTTGTAGAAGCGCGTCGGCGCGCGAAAGATGTGACGCGACAGCGGCACGGTGGGCGCGAGGATTTGATGGAAAGCGGTTGCATCGCCGCGCGCGAGCGCCGCGAGCGCCGCACTCGCCGCCGGCGCGATCGCATCAAAAATGCCCAGCAGCGCGTCGCTGTGCTGCCGGTTCGCCGTGTCGCCCACGCCGTCACCGGCGATCAATTCGGCGTAGTCGAAGTCATCCCCGGTGTACATGCGCACGCCCGGCGGCAGGCGGCGGCGCATGGCGATTTCCTGGTTCTTGTCGAGCAGCGAGATCTTGACGCCGTCGACTTTGTCGCGGTGCGCCTGAATGACTCCGAGCGCCGTGTCCATCGCCTGCGAGACGTCTTTGCTTCCCCAATAGCCCTGCAATGCCGGGTCGAACATGTCGCCCAGCCAGTGCAAGATCACCGGCTCGCGCGCCTGGCTCAAGACCCGGCTGTAGACGCGCTCATAGTCGGCAGGGCCGCGTGCGGCGCGCGCGAGGGCGCGACTCGCCATGACGATGAGTTTGCCGCCGAGTTTTTCGATCGCCGCCATCTGTTCTTCATAAGCGCGGATCACGTCGTCGACGCTCAGCGCGGCGTCCAGCGCGAGGTGATCGGTGCCGCAGCCGCTCGCGACCAGGGCCCCGGGCGTATCGCGCGCGGCGGCGAGCGAGCGGCGGATCAGCTCGAGCGAGGTCGGCCAATCCAGCCCCATGCCACGCTGCGCCGTGTCCATCGCCTCGGCAACGCCCAGGCCCATGCGCCACAGGCGCTGGCGCACGGCGATCGTCGCGTCCCAATCGATCGCACTTTGCAGCCACGGGTCGATCGCCGCGCGTGCGTCGGCGACCACGTGGGCTGCGGCGTAGGCGACGCGGTTGAACCGCGTTCCCGCCGCAGCCGGGTGAAGCGTCCCGGCGTGGCTCGGGCTGCGAAGCGTGTAAGAGGTGAGCGCGCCATGCGCATCGGGCAGGGTGATTTTCATGTGCGCCTCACAGTTGCAGCGCGGGCACGTCGACCCAGCGCCGCTCGCGCCAGCTTTGCAGCGCCGCTTCGACGAGTTGCACGCCTTTTGCGCCTTCGGGCAGCGTCCAACGGTACGGCGCGTCTTCCACGACGTGGCGAATGAACGCCTCCCACTGGATCTTGAAGCCGTTGTCGTAGGCCATCGCGTCGGGAACGTCTTGCCACTGCTCGAAGAAGTTCATGCTCTGCTTGACGTCGGGGTTCCACACCGGGCGCGGCGTCGTGACGCGCGGTTGCGCGCGGCACTCCTGCAATCCGGCGACGGCCGAGCCGTGCGTGCCGTCGACGTGGAAGGTCACGAGGTCGTCGCGCCGCACGCGCGTCGCCCACGAGCTGTTGACTTGCGCGACGATGGCTTCGCCTTGCGGCCCCTTCAGTTGAAACGTCGCGTAGCACGCATCGTCGGCGCTTGCCGCGTAGGCCTTGCCGGCTTCGTCCCAGCGCTGCGGGATGTGTGTCGCGCCGAGGCAGCTCACCGATTGAACCTCGCCGAACAGGCTGTCGAGCACGTAGCGCCAGTGGCACACCATGTCCAGAATGATGCCGCCGCCGTCTTCGCTGCGGTAGTTCCAGCTCGGCCGCTGAATCGGCTGCAGGTCGCCCTCGAAGACCCAGTAGCCGAACTCGATTCGAACACTCAGAATCCGGCCGAAGAAGCCCGCACGTTTGAGCATCTCGAGCTTGCGCAGCCCGGGAAGAAACAGCTTGTCCTGCACCGCGCCGTGCTTGAGGCCCGAAGCCTGGGCGAGGCGGCACACTTCAACCGCGTCGTTCAAGTTGGTGGCGATCGGCTTTTCGCAATACACGTGTTTGCCCGCGCGCAGCGCTTGCGCGAGCAGCGCCGGGCGCATCTGCGTCGTTCCGGCGTCGAAGAACACGCTGTCGCTGCGATTGGCGAGCGCCGCGTCGAGGTTCGTGCCGAAGCGCGTGATGCCGTGCGCTTTGGCCAGCGCCTCGATGCGCTCGGCGTTGCGCCCGATCAGTACCGGATCGGGCATGACGCGTGAACCATCGGCGAGCAGCACTCCGCCCTGGTTGCGGATCGCGACGATCGAGCGGATCAGGTGCTGGTTCGTCCCCATGCGCCCGGTGACGCCGTGCATGACGATTCCCAAACTTTTCTGTTTGCTCATCTCAGTGGCTCCAATGCGCTTCGCACACGCCGCGAAGCGCGAGACGCAGATGCGGGGTGAGGGACTGCGTTCGGCCCATTCCTGCCGTTCGCGCCGCCGTGCATGCAGAGGTCGAGAAAGGGCAGGTGGCCCGGGGTTCGTTCTCCGGCCCCACGCTCGCGGGGCACCGTCTTCGGCCTGCAAGCGTGGCGCCATCAATACCGTGTTCTCTTGTGCAGGTTGAGGACACCGCGAATGGGGGCCTGCGCCCGTACCCCAAGCCACCTACCCCGGCACCCGGGTGGCATGCGAGGGCTCTGCACGCCACCGGCGTGTGCAGCAGGGTGGCGGTGGTGCCCCCGGGCGCAGGACCCATTCGCGGTGTCTGCCAACGGGGGCAGCCTAAATCCCGTGTTGACGCGGCTTCGCTTTGCGCTTCTGGACGGTGCCCCGCGAGCGTGGGCCGGAGCGCGGGGGCGCCGCCGCCGCCCTGGCGTCGCAACCTTGGCAGGAAGCTCGCTGCGAACGGCAGCAATGGGCCGAAGGCCGCCCGCGCACCGCCGCAGACGTGCCGCAAATCGAGGGGTGCCGGTTGCACTTGAGTGTTCCTTCTGGGTTGGCTTGGCACGCGCTGCGGGTGGCGGGGAATGAATGAACGACCCGCCGTCAGCTGACGCGCAGCATCAGACTCGCGTCGTACGGTAACGCCGGATGCTCGAAGCGCGTCTGCGAGTTCACGTAGTGCAGCGCACAGGCGCGGCGCCAGCGCATCGACGTGTTGGGGCCGGACTGGTGGAATGTATTGCCGTGATGGAACGACACGCCGCCACGCAACACCGGCGCAGGCTGCATCGGCTGGCGCTCCAGAATCGCTGCCGGCAGTTGCAGGTTGAAGGGCTCGTCGGCAGGCGCGACATGCGAGTACACCGGCCCGCGGTTCGTGCCCTCACCGAAGGACAGGCAACCGTTCTCCAGCGTCGCATCGTCCAGCGCGATCCATGCCGTCACCAGGCCGTCGGGGTCGTTCGGTCCGAAGTAGAAATTGTCCTGGTGCGCGGGCTTGGGGCCGCCGCCCTCGGGCGCCTTGAAAAAGATCTGGCTGAAGCACACCGAGACGCACGGCCCGATGAGCGACTCGATCATCGCCACCAGCGCCGGCGTGCGCGCCAGGCGCCGCACAGCTTCGCGGTGGTGATGCGGGTTGTCGAGCTTGCGCAGCACCTCGCGTGCCTTCACTCCCGCGTCGACATACCAGGCGCGCTGCGCGGCGGGCAGCTCCGACAGAAACGCTTCGCCCCAGGCGTGAAGGTCGGCAATCACCGCGTCCATCACGCCCGCCTCGAACACGCCCGGCACGGTGAGGTGGCCGACGTGCCGGAAGTGGGCGATGTCGGCATCGGTCAGGCCGATGCGTTCGGACCGGCTTCCGATTTGAATCTTAGTCTCCATCTGGTGAATTACTGTACGGCCCACCTCCAGCGGCGTCAAGCCTCGCAGGAGACAGCAGCCCTCGCGCTTGACGCACCACGGGCTCCCGGCTAGCATGATTTATCACCACTCGGTTAACTGCGCAATGGCGGCATCGCCCCGGATCAAGACCACCGTCGTCGGCTCGTACCCCGTGCCCGACTGGCTCGTCGCCAACCCCTCCGAACAGGCCTTGATCGACGCCACGCGCGTCGTCATCGGCACGCAAGAGCAAGCCGGTGTCGACGTGGTGTGCGACGGCGAACTCTATCGCTTCGACATCAACCACCCCGAAACGAACGGCATGATCGAGTACTTCGTGCGGCCCATGGACGGCATCACGCAGCGCTTTTCCTTCGACGACCTGATCGCGTACCGCAGCAAGAGCGGAATGAAGTTCCGCACGCGACCGCCTGGCACGGTGATCGGGCCCATCGGCCACGGCAGCCTGGACCTGCCGCTTGCGTGCGCGCGCGCCAAGGCGCTGGCCACCCACACCTTCAAGTTCACCGTCACCGGCCCGCACATGCTGGCCAAGACGCTGATCGACAAACACTATGGCGACACGTCGGCGCTTGCGCACGCGATCGCCGACGCGCTCGCGGCGCAGGTGCGGCACCTCGACGCCGACATCGTGCAGATCGACGAAGCCAATCTCCCGGGGCACCCGCAGGAGTGGGAGTGGGCCGCATCGGCGATGAACCGCGTGCTCGACGCGGTGCGCGGCACGCCTGCGGTGCACCTGTGTTTCGGCAACTACGGCGGGCAGACGGTGCAAAAAGGCAGTTGGGATCAACTCATGAACTACCTCAACGCGCTGCACGCCGACCACGTCGTGCTCGAGTGCGCGCACCGGCCGCCTGAAGAGCTGCACGCCTTCAAAGAGCTCAGGCCCGAGATCGGCTTGGGCCTGGGTGTGGTCGACATCAAGGCGACCGATATCGAGAGCGCGGATCAGGTGGCGCGCGCCATCGAACGCGCCGAAAAAATCGTCGGCGCCGGGCGCGTGCGCTACATCCACCCCGACTGCGGCTTCTGGATGCTCAAGCGCTCGATTGCCGACGCGAAAATGCGCGCGTTGCGCCTCGGGCGCGATCGCTTCGAAGGAATCAGCACCTGAGGGTGCAAGGATCGCCATGTCCACGCTGCCCAAGTCTTTCGCCGACGTCGAAGCCCTCGAGACCTTCATGAGCGAGCCCACGCCGGGCCTTGTTGCCGACCTGGCGCGAATCGACGGCGACATCATGATCCTGGGCGTGGGCGGCAAGATGGGCCCGACGCTGGCGCGAATGGCGCGCCGCGCGGCGCCGCGCAAGCGGATCATCGGCGTTGCGCGCTTCAGCGATGCGGCCCTCAAGCCCTCGCTCGAACGCCATGGTGTCGAGTGCATCGAGTGCGATCTGCTCGATCCGAAGGCGATTCAGCAGCTGCCCAACGTCGCGCAGGGCGTGCGCAACCTCGTCTTCATGGCCGGCCACAAGTTCGGCGCCGCAGGCAACGCGTCGCTCACGTGGATGATGAACGTCGGCGTGCCGCTGCGGGTCGCCGAGGCCTTTCGCGAGATGCGCATCGTCACGTTCTCCACGGCGTGCGTCTACCCCTTCGTTGCCGTGGACGGCCCCGGCGCGAACGAACAGGTGCCCACGACACCGCCGCCCGGCGACTACGCCAACTCGTGCGTCGGCCGCGAACGCATGTTCGAGTACGCCTCGCGCACGTACGGCACGGCAGGACGGTTCGTGCGCCTGTCGTACGCGATCGACATGCGCTACGGCGTGCTCTACGACGTCGCGAGCAACGTCTTCGCCGGCACACCGCTGGACCTGACGATGGGCTACGCCGACGTGATCTGGCAAGGCGATGCGAACGAGCAGGCGCTGCGCCTGCTCGCCCACTGCACGTCGCCGGCGACGCCGATCAACGTGACGGGTGCGCGCCACACGAGCGTGCGCTGGCTCGCGGCCGAGTTCGGCAAACGCTTCGGGCGCGAACCCGTGCTCACGGGCGTGGAAGCGCAGACCGCGTGGCTCGAAGACACGACGCAAGCGCAAGCGCTGTTCGGCGTGCCGCGAATTCCCATCGAGACGATGATCGACTGGGTGGCGGACTGGGTGCGGCGTGGCGGGCCGAGCCTGGGCAAGCCGACGCATTTTTCGACCCGGGATGGCAAGTACTGAGTCAGGCAATCCGGCGCCGATCGCAGCACTGACGACGGCCGACCTTGCGGGAGCATTGCGCCTCTCGGAGTCGGCGCATTGGAACCAAAACGAAGCCGACTGGCGCGGCATGCTCGCGCGGGGGCGAGGCTGGGCGATCCACGCACGAGACGACGCTGGCGCCGAGCAGCTCGCCGCATCGACGCTGGTGCTGCCCTACGGCGCGTTCGCGTGGATCAGCATGGTCCTCGTGCTGCCCGACTTTAGACGCCGCGGCTACGCGACGCAGCTGCTGCGCCACGCGCTCGCGCACCTGGCGACCCGCGGTTTGACCGCGGTCCTCGACGCCACCCCCGCGGGCCGTGCCGTCTACGCGAAAGAAGGCTTTCGCGACACCTGGGGCTTCGCGCGTTACCGACGCGAAGATCGTCCTGCGACGCCGGGGCCTGCGCCGAGGGCCGGCGCGGTGACGCGGCCAATTCGCGACAGCGACTGGCCGGCGATCGCCGCGCTGGACGCACCCGCGTTCGGCGCGGATCGCCAGGGGCTACTGCGAAACCTCGCGGCACGTCTGCCCGACGCTGCGCGCGTGCTCGAAGACAGTCATACCGGCCGCCTGCGCGGCTTCGTCTTCGGCCGCGACGGCCGCGACACGAGTCAGATCGGCCCTCTCGTGGCCGACGCGGACGATATCGCCATCGCTCTGATCGCTGACGCATTGCGCGCCACGCCCGGCCCTGTCTACATCGATCTGCTCGACCGCCACCGAACCCTGCTGCCTTGGTTGCAGGCGCAGGGGTTTGTTTTTCAGCGCCCCTTCACGCGCATGGCCCACGCGGCGCCGGGAGCGCCCGGACGCAGCGACGCGGTTGTGCTCGTCGCCGGACCGGAACTCGGCTGAGCGCCCGAGCCGGGTTCCGAAGCGCGGGTATGCCCGGATCTCGCGAGCGCCGATGCGCCGGTGAGAATCGCCGTCGACAGCAATTCGAGCCGCGGCGCGGGAGGCAAGTTCGATGGCGAGGGGAACTCAAACAGAGGCGTTTTCCGAGTCAAGCAGCTGGGTCGTCGCGAGGCGCTGGGTGCGCCGCGACGCACCGGTATGGCCCTTCGTCTGGCGCGGCGCGCTGCCGTTTTGGGGCGGCTTGTTGCTCCTGTGCTACGCGCTGTGGCCGTTCGCACGTGACGACGTTCAGACGAGCGTCCGGCACGAGGCCCGCGCCGAACTGGATGCGAGCGGCTTCGCTTGGGTGAAGCTCGAGGTTTCAGGGCAGCACGTCAAGCTCAGCGGCACCCCGCCCGGTGCGGGTGACGGCGATGTGGCGCTCGAGATTGCCCGCAGCGCGACCTGCCCGACTTGGCTCGGGCGCTTCACCTGCGCCGTGGCGGTGAGCGGCGAATTCGCCGAGCCGCGTGCCGCGGCACCGCCTGCGCCGGTGCCCGCGCCCACCGAGGCAGCGCCGCCCGCGGTGACTGCGGCGGTCACCGCGGCTGCACAGGCTGCGGCGCGCGCCTGCGAAACCGCGCTCGCCGAGATTGTGGCGGGCTCGAAGATCGAATTTGCGAGCGGCGCGGCAAAGGTCGAAACGCGCAGCGCAGCGCAGCTCGACGCGCTGGCCAAGGCGACGGGGCAATGCCCGGGGGTGATCCACATCGAGGGGCATACCGACGGATTGGGCGCGCCGCAGCACAACCTTGCGCTGAGCCAGGCGCGCGCCGAGTCGGTGCTTGAGGCGCTGGTCGAGCGCGGCGTCGCCGCGTCGCGGCTGCGTGCCCAGGGCTTCGGCGCCGATCAGCCGCTTGCCGACAACCTCAACGCGCAAGGCCGGGCGAAGAATCGCCGCATCGAATTTCGTGTCAGCAACGAAGCGCCCTGAGCCGCGGACGCAAGCGCGCAGCCGCCCCATGTGACCTTGAAGACCCTGGCCCCCCACCGGAACCACCGAAGGAGACGAGTGCGATGAGTTTTTTGCTTGCGAAGATCTTGCTCCTGCTCGTGCTCGCCGCGTCGTTTGGCGCCGCCTTCGCGCGCTGGTGGTATCGGCGCCACTACGAAGACGTGACCTCCGAGTTCACGCAGCTGTCGAACGACGCCCAGGCCTGGCGCAAGTCGATCGACGAGCGCCTGGCGCAGCCGCTCCAATTCGACGCGACGGCGCTTGCCTCGCGGCTCGACGCGATCGAAGCCTCGCTGCGCGGCCTGCCGCAACCCGTGGTCCCCGATCTGAGCCCGGTGCTGGCGCGGCTCGACGGCGTCGAACAGCGCATCGGCGCGATTCGAGTCCCCGAACTGCCTGCACCGGTCGACCTCGGGCCGACCCAGCGCCAGTTGGCCGATCTCGAAAAGGCGTTGCGCGCAATTCAGATCCCGACCCCGCAGCGCGTCGACTTCGCCGAGACCCACCAGCGCCTGGCGGCAGTGGGCCAGGCAGTGGCCGCGATCCGGATTCCCGAGCCGGCCAGCGTCGACCTGGTGCCGCTGCACGCGCAGTTGGCGCAGCTCGAGCGCGCGGTCAAGGCGATTCCCGTGCCGCAGGCGCTTGATGTCGGTCCGCTGCAGGCGCGCCTCGGGCAGGTCGAACAAGCCATCCGCGCGATTCCGATCCCGGCACCCAAAGAAGTGGACTTCAGCGCGGTCAACGCCCGCCTCAACGCGATCGAAGAATCGGTGCGGGGAATTCGCCTGCCGGCAATTCCCGCGCTCGACTTGACGCCGATGCAACAGCAATTGAGCGAACTCGATCGCACCGTGAAGTCGATCCAGATGCCACCCGCGCCCGTGGTCGACCTGCATCCCACGGAGCAGGGGCTGGCGTCATTGCGCGCCGCGATCCAGGCGATTCGCATCACACCGCCAGTGCCGGTCGACCTCGCACCGGTGCTCGCGCGGCTCGGCGAGGTCGAGCGCACGCTGAAAGCGCTCGCGACGCCGGCGCCGCTCGACCTCGGCCCGGTCTTGGAACAACTCGCAGCGCTTCAGAACCGGCTCGCCCAGGAGCCTCTCGTTCCCGCTCCGGCCACCGTGCCAGCGGCGGTCGCGCCTGCGCCGAGCGCGCCGCCCCACCCGGACGTGCGCGCGGGCAGCCGCAACCTGCTGGCACGCGCCGCATACGGCAAGCCTGATGACCTGAAGTTGATCAAAGGCGTTGCCGAGGTCCTGGAAAAGATGCTGCACAAGGTCGGCGTCTACTACTTTTGGCAGATCGCCGAATGGACGGGTTCCGACGTCGCCCATGTCGACGCACAGCTCACTGCGTTCAAGGGGCGCATCGCGCGCGACGGCTGGGTCACGCAATCGAGAAAGTTCGCGCGCGCGCCCGGCGCTGCGCCCAAACCGGGCGGTCTCTAGCCTGGGAGGGGGGGCGGCAGGTCCGCCGCGAGGCGACGCCGCCTGCGCCTACTTCGTCATCTTCACGGAACGGTCGAGAAACTCGTTCGTGTAAGTCGTCTTCACGTCGAAGGGCTTGTCGATGCCGACGTAGTCGCGCACCAACTCGTAGTCCGCCGCCATGCGGCCGTCGTCGTGGATTCCGAGCGCCACATCGCGCGCGTACTTGTCGCTCATGAGCTTTTCGACGAGGCTCCAGTTGGTCATCTCGTTGTCGAACTTGAGCGCGCCGTTCGCGTCGATCAGCGCCTGCACGCAGGGATTGGGCTCCTTCACGCACGCCGCGAAAGCGCGCTGCGTCACCTTGACGAACTTGTCGACGAGGGGCCGGTTCGCCTTCAGGTACTCGGCGTTGACGATCACGGAGTTGCCGTACGGGTTCAGACCCGCGTCGCGCCACGCGAGGAAGCCCATGTCGTCGCCGAGTTCGCGCTGGAAGATGTGGTGGATGTTGTAGAACGACGTCGTCACGTCGATCGACTTGCCCTTCAGCGCGGCGAGCTTCGCGTTGGCGTCGATGTTCACCCAGGTCACCGACTTCGGGTCGAGCTTGTTCGCTTTTGCGAGCGCCGGCCACATCACGCGCGCGCCATCGGCGGCGGGGTTGCCGATCTTCTTGCCGGCGAAGTCTTTCACGCCGGTGATTCCCGAACTCTTCAACCAGTACATGCCTTGCGGCGAGTTCGCGTAGACATTGAACACCGCCACCGTGTCGGCGCCCTTGCCCTTGGCGACGAGCACACCGCCCATGTCGGCCAGGCCGAACGGCGTTGCGCCCGCGCCGACGCGTTGTGTCGACAGCGCCGAGCCCTTGCCGGGCTCCAAGTTCAGGTCGATTCCGGCCTGCGTGTACCAGCCGAGCTTCTTCGCGTAGTAATACGGGGCGTGGTCACCGCCGGGCACCCAGTTGAGGATGAAGTCGACCTTCTGCTGGCCAAAAGCGGGAAGCGCCGCGAGCGTGGCGGTTGCGGCGGCAACACCGAGGATCAGACGTTTCAGCATGGGGTTCTCCCGTAAATTCACCAACCAGTGATTTCGCGAGAAAAGTATAGGGCACACGCTCGCAACCCCCGATGCTGCGATGCCTCAAGCCCGTTAGAGTTTCCCCTATGCGACGCCATTGGTCCGACCTCTCCGCCGAGATCCTCGCCCTGCTGCGGCAGGGCACAGTGATCCCGGCGCACCCGCTCGCGCTGGATGCGGCGCGCCGACTCGATGCGACGCGCCAGCGTGCGCTGACGCGCTATTACCTCGACGCCGGCGCAGGCGGCCTGGCGGTGGGCGTGCACAGCACGCAATTCGCAATTCGCGACGTGGGGCTTTACGAGCCGGTGCTCGAACTCGCTGCGCGCACGGCGCGCGAGTGGACTCGCGACCCGGTGTGCCTGATCGCCGGCCTGGCAGGCCGCACCACGCAGGCGTGCGCCGAAGCGCAAGTCGCACTGGCGCACGGCTACCACGCCGGCATGTTGTCGCTCGCGGCGATGCGCGGCGCGTCGATCGACGAACTCATCGCGCACTGCGCGGCGGTGGCTGCGGACATTCCGCTGGTCGGTTTCTATCTGCAACCGGCAGTGGGCGGAATCGAACTGCCGCCTGAATTCTGGCGCCGCTTTGCCGCAATCGACAACGTCATCGCGATCAAGATGGCGCCGTTCAACCGCTACCGCACGCTCGACGTGGTGCGCGGTGTCGTCGCTGCGCGCGCCGAAGACCGCGTGACGCTTTACACCGGCAACGACGATCACATCGTTCTCGACCTGCTCGTGCCTTACGCCGTGCAACGCGGCGGGGAACGGATCGAAGTGCGAATCCGCGGCGGGCTGCTCGGCCATTGGAGCGTCTGGGCGCACAGCGCCGTGCAGCAGTTGCAGCAAATCCACCGCGCCATTGCCGCCGGACCCATCGACCCCGCGCTGCTCGCATTGGATTCGCGCGTCACCGACTGCAACGCGGCGTTCTTCGACGTCGCGAACAACTTTGCCGGTTGCATCGCCGGCTGCCACGAGGTGCTGCGCCGGCAAGGCCTGCTCGAAGGCATCTGGTGTCTGGACCCGAATGAAACCGTGTCGCCGGGGCAGCGCGAGGAGATTCACCGCGTCTGCAGCGAACACGCCGACCTCGCCGACGATGCTTTTGTCGCCGCCGGCCTCGCCCGATGGCTCGCGTGATGCGCCTGGCGTGCTGTCGCGCATGGCGCGCCTGAACGGCACCCGCATGGACCACCCGAACTCCAAACTGCGCCACTACACGCTGGGCGTGACTGCGCACCTGCTGTTCCTGCTCGCCTGGTACCTGTTCGTGCGCTTCGGCGACGTGCCCCGGTTCGTCATGCCCTCGCCGGGCGACACGTTTCGCGCGCTGCTGATTCCCGACTACGGCTGGTGGTCTAACACGCTCGTGACTGCGACTGAGATTTTCGGCGGTTACGCGCTCGCGCTCGTCGTGGGCGTGCTGCTCGCGCTGCTGTTCACGTGGTCCAAGACGCTCGAGTCGCTGATGCTGCCGCTGCTCGTCACGCTGAACATGGTTCCCAAGGTGGCGCTGGGGCCGCTCATCATCGTCTGGTTCAAGTACGGCGTGCTGCCCAATTCGATGATGGCGTTCTCGATCGCCGTGTTTCCCATCCTGCTGACCACGGCGCGGGGTTTGCGCGAAATCGAACCCGACCTGCTGGACCTGGTGCGGTCGCTGCGCGGTTCGCGTTGGCAGTTGTTCGCGAAGATCCAGTTGCCCGGCGCGTTGCCTTACGTGTTTTCCGGAATGAAGGTCGCGGCGATCCTTGCCGTCGCGGGAGCGATCGTCGGCGAATTCCTCGGCTCGGACCGTGGCCTGGGTTACCTGATGCTGCAGGTGCAGGTGACGCTGGACACGCCGGCCATGTTCATGGCGGTGGGCCTGATCACGCTGCTGGGCATGCTGCTCTACGGCATCGTCATGCTGCTCGAACACCTTCTGGTCGTGAAAGACGCGCGCGTGTCATGAACCCTTCTTCCATCGATTCGGGCAGCGCCGCGGCGCTGCCTTTCATCCACCTCGCTGGTGTGTCCAAGTCGTACCGCAGCGGGCGCAACAAGGCGCACCTCGCGATCTCCGACGCGACGTTCGACGTGCACCCGGGCGAGCTGGTCGCACTCGTCGGGCCTTCGGGTTGCGGCAAGTCGACGCTGCTGAAAATCCTCGCCGGCCTGCATGGCCACGACGAAGGCACGGTGCAGATCGGCTCGGCAACGCACCCCTTCGACCCGGCGCGCGACATCGGCATGGTGTTCCAGGCGCCGCTGCTGCTGAAGTGGCGGCGCATCCTGGACAACGTCTTGCTGCCCGCCGAACTGCTGGGCCTGCCGATGGCGGCGGCACGCGAGCGCGCACGCGACTTGCTCGCGCTCGTCGGAATTTCCGGCAGCGAAGACAAGTACCCGTACGAACTCTCGGGCGGAATGCAGCAACGCGCGGCGATCGCGCGCGCCCTCATCCACGACCCGAAACTCGTGCTCATGGACGAACCCTTCGGCGCGCTGGACGCGCTGACGCGCGAGAAGATGAACCTCGAGTTGCTGCGCATCTGGAAGGAATCCGGCAAGACGATCGTCTTCGTCACGCACGGCATTTCGGAAGCCGTGTTCCTGGGTTCGCGCGTCATCGTTCTCAGCGCCGGCCCGGCGCGAATGGCCGACAACTTCGAGATCGATCTGCCGCACCCGCGCACCCTGGACATGAAGACGCAGGAGCGTTTTGGCGCGTATACGCGGCGGATTTACAAGTTGCTGGGGATGGAATGACTTGCACGGTAAACCTGTCATCCCGGCGCACGCCGGGATCCACTTTTCCAATATCGTCGTCGCGGCAGCGGTGGATCCCGGCCTCGTATCAAGTACGGGATGGCACTTTCGCCGGGATGACACCGGTTGTGGCATGAGCGCCCCGATGCAACTCGTCGTCGAAGCCATCGAACTGCGCGAACGCAACGTCGTGCTTCGCATGCCGTTTCGCTTCGGCGTCGTCACGCTGACGCAGGCGCCGCAAGTGTTTGCGCGGGTTCGCGTGCGCCTTGCCGACGGCCGGCACGGCACCGGCATGGCCGCGGAATTGCTCGCGCCAAAGTGGTTCGACAAGAACCCAGCGCTCAGCAACGAAGACAACTTCGAGCAATTGCGCGCAGCACTGCGCATCGCGCGCGAGTTGTACCTCGACGGCGCGAGCCGCACCGCGTTCGGCCATTTCACGCACCACTATCGGCCACAGGTCGAGCGTGCCGCAGCGCTCGCGCTGAACCCGCTCGTCGCGAACTACGGCCCGGCGCTGATTGACCGCGCGCTGCTCGACGCGCTGTGCCGCGCGCTGCAGCGGCCTTTCCATGAGGTGCTGCGCGAGAACCTGTGCGGCATCGGCGCGACGCCGCTGTGCGCCGACCTGGAGGGTTTTGACTTTTCCGGCTATCTCGCTGCGCTGCGGCCCGCGCCGCAAATCGCCGCACGCCACACCGTGGGCCTGGTCGACCCGATCGTGCGCGCCGACCAGAGCGAGCGCGTCGGAGACGGTCTGCCCGAGACGCTCGAAGAAGTCGTACAGACCTACGGCCACCGCTGGTTCAAGCTGAAGGTCGCCGGAGACGTCGACGCGGACCTGCAGCGGCTGATCCGAATTGCAGCAGTGCTCGACCGCATCGACGGCGACTACCGCGCCACGCTCGACGGCAACGAACAGTACGACAGCGTCGACGGCGTGCTCGAACTCTGGGGCCGCATGCGCGCCGAGCCGCGCCTGGCGCGGCTGTGCAGCAGCATCCAGTTCATCGAGCAGCCGATCAAGCGCCAGGCGGCGCTGCAGCAAAGCGTCGCCACGCTGGCGGCGCACAAGCCGGTGATCCTCGACGAGTCCGACGATTCGCTCGACGCCTTCGTGCGTGGCCGGGCAATGGGCTACACCGGTGTCTCGTCCAAGACGTGCAAAGGTTTCTACAAATCGATTCTCAACGCGGCACGCTGCGTGATGTGGAACGTGCAAGCCGGCGCGAACGCAGGCCATGCGGCGCACGCGGCCGACGCGCCACGCTATTTCATGAGCGCCGAGGACTTGACGATTCAAGCCGGTCTGGCGCTGCAGCAAGACCTGGCGCTGGTCGCGCTGCTCGGCATCACGCATGTCGAGCGCAACGGCCACCACTACGTGAACGGCATGACCGGCCTGCCCGGCACCGAACAAGAAGCGTTTCTCGCCGCGCACCCGGACCTCTATGAACGCAGCCACGGCGCCGTGCGCGTGCGCATCCGCGACGGCCATCTGGCGATCGGCTCGTTGGGCGGCGTCGGCTTCGCCAGTGGCACGTTCCCGGATTGGCAATCCATGCAACCGATGCAGGCGCCCGAGATCGGTGCCGCGAGGCCGCGCCTGCCATGAACCCACCGGCCTCCGCGCCCGAACCGTCCGAGCCGTCCGAAGAGAGCGGCGCGGTGGCGCGTTTCGCTGCGCGCGCCGGTTACTACGTTCCCAGCGTGCTCGTCATGCTAGCGCTGCTCGTTGCGTGGCAAGTCGGCGTCACCGCTTTCGGCGTCAAAGAATACATCCTGCCCACGCCCTGGGCCGCGCTGCGCACCCTCGCCGACCCGAATTTCCAATGGATCACGAACCTGCTCGCGACGCTCTACGCCGTGCTCGGCGCGTTTGTGCTGTCGGCAGTGCTCGGCGTGCTGCTCGCCGTGGTCATCGTCTGGAACGACATGTGGCTGCGCACCGTGATGCCGGTGCTCGTGCTGTTCAACACCTTGCCAAAGATTGCCCTGGCGCCGCTGTTCGTGATTTGGCTGGGCTACGGCATCTGGCCGAACATCGTGATCGGCACGACGATCGCGTTTTTCCCTATGGTCGTGAACACCGCCGTCGGCCTGGCGAGCGCCGAGCCGGAGATGCTCGACCTGGTGCGCACGCTGCGCGCGAGCCGCTGGCAGGTGCTGACGAAGATCCGCTTCCCGAACGCCGTGCCGTACATCTTCGTCGGCCTGAAGTTGAACGCTACGATGAGCGTGATCGGCGCGCTCGTCGGCGAGTTCGTCGCGTCGGAGCGTGGCCTGGGCTCGCTCATCATCACCGGCGGCGTGACGATGGCCACGGCGTCGATCTTCGCCTCGCTGATGCTGATTTCTGCAATGGGCCTGGTGCTCTACGGTCTGGTCGTGGCCGCCGAGCGGATGATTGCGCCCTGGGCGCACCGGGATGCCGCGGCCTGAATGAAAACACAAGGAGAGACTGACATGCACTCGACCCACACCACCGCGAAACCCTGGCGCGCACGCCTGAGCACGGCACTCGCCTGCCTCGCCAGCGCGGCGCTGCTCGCCATCGCCGCACCTGCGAGCGCGCAAGAAAAAATCCAGCTGCAACTGAACTGGTTCCACCTCGCCGACCATTCGCCGATCTACCTCGCGTTGAAGAAGGGCTACTACAAGGAAGAAGGGTTGGACCTGACGGTACTGCGCGGCAGCGGCTCGGCCGACAGCGCGAAGAAAATCGACCTCGGCCAGTCCGACATCGGCATCTCCGACGCGCCCACCGTGATGACGGCGATCAGCAAGGGCGCGAACCTGAAGATGGTCGCAGTCGTCTACGACAAGGCGGGCAACAACCTGTTCTTCCGCAAGGGCGCGAACATCAAGTCGCCGAAAGACCTGATCGGCAAGAAGATCGCCGTGCCGCCGGCCGATTCGCACCGCGTGCTCTGGCCGGCGTTCGCCGCGCTGCACGGCATCGACCCGGCGAGCGTCACGCTCGTCAACGTCAAGCCCGAGGGCAAGCAGGCGATCGTCGCCGCCAACGAAGTCGACGCCGCGTTCGACCTGTACACGAGTTATGCGATTTGGGAAAAGGTGCTCGGCAAGGGCGACGTGGGGCATCTGTTGTGGGCCGACTTCGGCCTGCCGATCTACGGCCACACCTACTTCGTCAACAACGACCTGATCAAGAAGAACCCCAAGCTCATCGAGCGCTTCCTGCGCGCCACGCACAAGGGCTGGCGTGACGCGAAGGCCGACCCCGCGGCATCAATCGCCGCGATGGCCGAACAGGTGCCCGGCCTGGACGCGGCGACGCTGCTCGCGACGATGCCGCAGATCCTCGATCTGTGCGTCACGGAACGCTCCGCCAAACACGGCATGGGCTGGATCGAGACCGAGCTGATGCAAAAGACGATGGACATCACGTTCGCCAACGCCAAGCCGGAGAAGGCGCTTGCGGTGGCCGATGTGTTCACGAACGCGTTCAGCAGCAAAATCAAGCCATGATTCGCTGGCAATCCGGGGTGACTCGTCGTCAAGCGATCCTGGGCCGAACGACGTGAGCACCCCCTGGCAGACGCTTGAGCCCACACGCGCCGCAATCGACGCCGGCCGTGGGCCGGTGCTTCTCGAGTTCGGCAGCCCGAGCTGCGGCCATTGCCGCGCGGCGTTACCGATGATCGAGCAGGCGCTGGCTGAGCACGCGCCGCTGCTGCATCTGAAAGTCGCCGACGGCCCGGGGCAGCCGCTCGGCCGCTCGTTTGGCGTGAAGCTCTGGCCCACGCTGGTGTTCCTGCGCGACGGCAAGGAAGTCGCGCGGCTGGTTCGGCCGCGCGAGGTGGCGGCGTTGCGCGCGGCGCTGGCCAGCGTCGCGATCCCGATCTGAGTCCTGCGGCGGCGGGGCGCGTCGCGCACCCAGGCCGATCAGTCGAGCGCTGCCGCCTCCAATAATCCCCGCACATACCCGATCGAATGCGCAGCGCACCCCGGGCCGTCGGGCTGATAGTCAAAAGGCTCGATCGCCAGCCAACCGGCGTAACTCTGACGCCGCAGCGCAGCAAGAATAGGTCCGAAGCGATCTTCGCCCTGGCCCGCGCCGCGCCGATTCCTATCGTTCAGCTGCACGTGCGCGAGCAAGCCGGTGGGCCACCAACGGTCTATCAAATCCGGCAGCGGCTCCACTTCCGTCGCGCCTGCGGAGCAGGTATCAAGCATGGTGCGCAGGCCCGGTAGCGCAGCAGCCTGAACGATCTGCGCCGCCTGCGCCACCGTGTTGACAACTGACGTCTGGTCGCGGCTGAGCGGTTCGATGCAGTAGTGCAAGCCCAGCGCGCCGGCCTGCTCGCCGGCGACGAGCCAAGCCTCGGTCGCGCGCGCGAGCGCGTCAGCGTCGCTCTGCCCGGGATGCGGGTTGCGCTGCGCGGGTGAGCCGTGCACGAGGTAGGCGCCGCCGAGCTGCGCGCATAGTTCGATCAGGCGCGCGATCGCTCCTTGAGTGCGCTGGCGCACAGCGGCGTCAGGGCTGCTGATCGACAGCCCTTTAGGTGCGACGAGCAGCCAGTGCAGCCCGCTAATCGCCAGACCGTGATCGCGCGCGATGCGCGCCCACGCCGCGGCCTGTTGGTCGCTGATCGTCAGCGGATCCTCGGCGAGCGTAAAGGGTGCGACTTCGAGCGCGCGGTAGCCGAGTTTGGCCGCGTAGGCACATTGTTCGGCGAAGCCCCAGGGGGCGAGCACTTCGTTGCACAGCGAGAGCTTGTCGATCACGCCGTCTTCCCCCAGCTGAAGCGCTGCCGCACGGCCGGAATCTGCGCCAGCAGCATCGTCAACACCAGCAGCGCCAGCACCGCACTGATGGGACGCGTGAAGAAGGGCAGCAAGCTGCCGTCGGACAGCACCAGGCCACGCCGCAGCGACTTGTCGACGATGTCGCCGAGCACCAGGCCCAGCACGAACGGCGCGACCGGAAAACCGCGCCGGCGCAGCAGGTAGCAGAGCACGCCCACGCCGAGCATCACCCAGACGTCGAACAGGCGCTGCGTGATCGAGTACGAACCGAGCACGCACAAGACGAAGACGATGGGCATGATGATCTCGCGCGGCACGCGCAGCACCCACAGGATGGGCCGCACGAGCAGCAGGCCGAAGACCAGCATCGCGAGTGTGGCGACGAGCGTGATGCCGACGACGTCGTAGATGAACTGCGGCTGGTTCACCATCAGCATCGGCCCCGGCTGGGCGCCGTGGATGATCATCGCCGCCATCAGCACCGCCGCCGGCGCCGAGCCCGGAATCGCGAGCGCGAGCGCCGGGATCAGCGCGCCGGGAATCGCTGCGTTGTCGCCCGTCTCGGCGGCGATCAAGCCTTCGACAGAACCCTTGCCGAACAGCTCGCGCTCGCGGCTCGCGCGCTTCGCTGCCGCATAAGAAGACCAGGCCGCCATGTCTTCGCCCACGCCGGGCAGGATGCCGATGAACACGCCGATCACGCCCGAGCGAATGATGGTGCGCCAGTAGCGCAGCAGGTCGGCAATCTTCGGCAGCACCGAGTCGACCGAGTTCACGATCGCCTTGAACTTGGGCTCGCCCATCACCGTCAGGACTTCGGCGAAGCCGAACGCGCCGACGAGCGCCGGGATCAGGCCAATGCCGCCCGAGATCGCATTCTGATCGAAGGTAAAGCGCGGATGCGCGTGGATCGGGTCCAGCCCGATCGTCGCGACGAACAGGCCGAGCAAGCCCATCAGCCAGCCCTTCAGCGGGTTCGCTCCGGTGAGGCCTCCCGACATCATCACGCCCGTCAGACCGAGCCAGAAGAACTCGAACGCGCCGAACTTCAGCGCCGTTTCGGCGAGCAGCGGCGTGAACATCGCGAGACACACGACGCCGAACAGCGACCCCGCCACCGAGCCGGTCGTGGCGATTCCCATCGCCCGGCCCGCCTGGCCCTGGCGCGCGAGCATGTGCCCGTCCAGGCAGGCGGCGGCGTTCGCCGCGGTGCCGGGAATGTTGAGCAGGATCGCGGTTCGGCTGCCGCCGTAAATGGCGCCGACGTAGACGCAGACGAGCACGAGGATCGCGTCGTTCGGCGCCATCTTGATCGTGAGCGTCGTGAACAGCGCGACGCCGAGCGTCGCCGACAGCCCGGGAAGAAGGCCGATGACGATGCCGGCGAGCGTGGCGCCGAGCGCGTAGGCGATTTGCCAGGGGCCGCACAGCGAAAGCAGGGCGACGCCGAGGTGGTTCAGTCCTTCCATGGGGGCATCACGGCAAGCGCACCAGGAACACCGATTCGAACAGCCAGGAGATGAAAGCGCTGGCGGCCACTGCCACCACCAGGGTTTGCGCGAGGCCGCGACCCAGGCGCTGTTGCGCGCGCCAGTCCGACCAGCTGAAGATGCTCGTGAAGACGAAGACGAATACGCTTCCTTCGATGACGAAGGGCAGACCGTGCCCGAGGCTGAGGCCAGCGAAGAGAACGCACAACACAACGGCGACCAGCGTGCGCCTGCCCGATCCGGCAGGCGCTGCAGCGCCGGCACTTGCCGGTGCGTCGACCGCGCCCGCATCAGCGCGCCACGCCTGCCACGCCAGCGCGAGCGCGAACCCGACCATCAAGACGCCCACGACTCCGGGCGTGAGCCCGGGCGCAGACCAGGGGTTGATGCTGAGTTTGTCGAGCCGGTCCATGCGCCAGGATGCAACCACGATGGCGCCGCCCGCCACCGCCCAGACGGCGGCGCTCAGCAGCTCGGCGCGGCGCGACATCAGGCTGCGCCGCGCGTGGGCTCGAGGCTCAAAGCCCGGCTCTCGAAATCGACCCGCAGCTCAGCGCTTGATGCCCAGCGACTCCGGCGAGACCTTGGCCATTCCCGCGTCTTGCAGCAGGTAGGCGTCGGTCACGACGGTTGGCCACACCGCGTCGAACGCCGCCTGGCCGTAGAGCGGCGTGAACAGCGCGCCCCGATCGTTCGCGTACTTGCGCAATTTCTCCGACGTGACGATGCGCTCGGCCCAGAGCTTGTCGATCGTCGCGCTCACCTCGGCGGGAACGCCCTTCGGAATGAAAATGCCGAAGCCGGTCGTCACCTTGGGGAAGTCCTTGACGAACTGGGTGATCGGCGGGATCGTGCCGAAGCCTTCAATGACGAGCGCATGCTCGCCGACGACGGCGAGCGGCCGCAGCCGCTTGCCCTTGATCATTTCCGACTGCTCGGGGGCCAGCTGCGTCGTCACTTCGGTTTCGCCGGACACGGTGGACACGACGGCCGGGTTGCCGCCGTCATACGTGACGTGGCGGTACTTCGCACCGGTGGCCTTGGCGATCGCCTCCATCGCAAAGTGCCCCGACGAGCTGTTGCCCGCAGTCGCCACCGACACCTGCTTGGCCTTCATCGCCTCCAGCAGTTGCGGAAAGGTCTGGTAAGGCGACCCCGGATTCACGCTGACGATCGAGACGTTCGTCACCGCGAGGTAGAGGTGGAAGTCGTCGACCTTGCTGTTGATCATGCCGAGCACCGGATACGTGCCGAGCTGCTTGGCGGCACCCGCGGTCCAGGTGTAGCCGTCTTTCGGCGCGTCCATCGTCGCCTTGGTGCCGATCGACCCGGCGCCGCCGGGCTGATTCACGATCACGATTTTCTGGCCCAGGCCCGCTTCGAGTTCGGCTGCGGCAATTCGCGTCACCTGGTCGGTGGCACCGCCGGCCGCCCACGGCACGATGATCGTGACCGGCTTCGTCGGCTTCCATTGCGCGTGCGCGGCAAAGGGCATGAGCGCCGCTGCGGCGGCTGCGACAAATCCGATCGCCCAGAGGGGGAGGGGCAATTTGGGCGAGTGGGTCAATTCGGTCTCCTTGGGTGAAGTTGGGCGCAGAGCGGGCGACCCGCGAGCCGCACGTCAGCATGCTCACCCGAATCCGCCCGGGGCGGAATCGGCAATTGCCCTCGGCTGTGGCCGCTCTGCTGCGGCTCATGAATCGCCAGCGTCAAGATTCGGCAGTGCAAGCGCACGCGAGTCGCGGCGCCGAATTGACTCAGACGCAGCGGCGTTCAGGCCGCTTCGAGCTCCACGCTCACGCGCCGGCCCAGAGCCGTCGCGATGTTCACCAGCGCGTCGAGCGAAAACCGCGAGACGCGCCCACGCAGCAGATCGTTGATTCGCGGCTGGGTGACCCCGCAGCGCTCGGCCGCCTCAAGTTGCTTCCAGCCCTCGCCCTGGATCAGCTCGGCAATCTGGCGCATCAGGCCCGCCCTCGCCTGCAGGTTCGCTACCTGCTCGGGCGTGTCTGCCAGAGCGTCCCACACGCTCGCGTAGGTCTTGTCGCGCTTCGTCATCATTTGCGTCCTCGCATCAATTCCGTGTATCGGCTCTTCGCAATCTCGATGTCTAGCTTGCGGGTGGCTCGGGTCTTTTTCTCGAAGGCGTGCAGTACGTACACGGCCTCCTTCAGCCGAGCCAGGTAGATCACGCGGTAGGTCCCCGAGTCGCCCCATACCCGAAGCTCCTCCACCCCTTTGCCGACAGCGGCCATCGGCTTGAAATCGCTCGGCTGTTTGCCGCGCTGTACCTGGTCGAGCGCATAGCCGGCATCCTGCCTCGCGTCCTCCGGGAATTCGCGCAAGCACTCCAGCGAGTCGCCCAGGAAGCTGATTGGCTTCATGGCTTGACTATACTGAAACGGATATACGAGTACAACTCGGCCGGGCGTGCACCACCCGCGTGGGGGGCGCACAACTGCGGCGCAACCACGCCGTCTTCTTTCGGCTCACCGATCCCCCTCGTCCAGATTCGGCAACGCAAGCGCCCGCCCCCGATGGATTTCGATGCGGATCGCGTCGTCGAACACGGCAATCAACTGCGCGTGCAGCTGCGGGTCGTCGTGGCGCGCCTGCACTTGCACCTGGCCCTGGCTGAGCAGCAGCACGCGGTCGGCCTGCAGCGCGAGCGACACGTCGTGCAGCACGCTCACCACAGTGCGCGTGCTGCTCAGGCGGCGCAGCAGCCGCGCGATGGCCACCTGGTGCGGCGGGTCCAGGTGCGTCGTCGGCTCGTCGAGCAGCAGCACCGGCGCGTCCGTGGCGAGCGCGCGAGCGACGAGCACACGCTGGCGTTCGCCGCCGGAGAGTTCGTGCAAGCGGCGCTGCGCCCACGCCGTGCACTCGGTGGCGCGCATCGCGGCGTCAATCGCCGCCTCGTCATGCTGTGTGGCCTGCGTGAACAAGCCCAGGTGCGCCAGTCGCCCCAGGCCCACGGTCTCGCGCGCCGTCAGCTCGCCGCTCGTTTCGCCTTGCTGCGCGAGCCAGGCGATGCGCGTCGCACGCTCCCGCGACGACCAGGCGCTGAGCCGCCTGCCGTCGAGTTCGACGCTACCGCTTTGCGGCAGGAGCAGATTCGCCAGCACACGCAGCAGCGTCGACTTGCCGGCGCCGTTCGGGCCGACGATGGCCGTCCAGCCCGGCTCGAAGCTGCAGCTCACGCCACGCAGTACGCGCTGTTCGCCAAGCTGCACGTGCACGTCGCGCGCGCTGACGATCATGGCGCCATCCCGCGCCGCTGCAGCAGCCACAGCAAATAGCCGCCGCCGAGCACCGCGGTCACGACGCCCACGGGCAACTCCTGCGGCGCGATCAGGGCGCGCGCGAGCACGTCGGCGCCGAGCAGCAACACGCCGCCGGTGGCGGCGCTTGCCGCCAGCAGGTAGCCGTGCGCGCTGGGTGCGTAGCGGCGCACCAGATGCGGTGCGACGAGGCCGACAAACGCGACGAGGCCGGCTTGCGACACTGCCAACCCCGTGCACAGCGCGAGCAGCACGACGAGCAGCAGGCGCGCCTGCGGCAGGTCCAGCCCCAGGCTCGCGGCGCTGTCTTCGCCGAGCGTCAAGGCGTCGAGCACGCGCGCAAAGCGCAGCGCGAGCGGCACCACGACGATCAGCCCGGCGCCGAGCAGCACGACGCTGCCCCATCCCAGTGTGCTCGTGCTGCCGAGCATGAACATCTGCTTGCCGCGCAGGGTTTCCGGCGCGAGCGTTGTGACGAGGTCGCTCACCGCACCGAGCAAGACCCCGACGACGACCCCGGCGAGCAACAGGCGCAAGGTGTGCTGCGCGCCGCGCGCAATCGCCAGCGTGAGCGCCACGCCGCCCAGCGCGCCGAGGAACGCCGCGAGCACGAGGCCGATGCGCTCGAGCCACGCGGCGTGCGCCGCGCCGAGCAGCGCGCCGCCCAAGGTCGCCGCGGCGAGCACGAGCACCACGGCCAGGCCGGCACCTGCTGCCGAGCCGATCAGGTAAGGGTCGGCGAGCGGATTGCGGAACAGGCCTTGCGCGAGTGCGCCGGCCAGGCCCAGCAGCGCGCCCACGCCGAATGCGCCGAGCGTGCGGGGCGTGCGGATCTGCCCCAGGATGAGCTGCGCCTGGTCGCTCTGCAGGTCGGCGACGAAGCCGCTCCAGCTCCAGCCCTCGCTGCCCGTCATCACGCCGAGGGTCGCCAACACGGCCGTCGCAATCGCGAGCACAAGCGCAAGGCGTCTGCGCCGCCGAGCGGCGTGCGACGCCGCGCCGGCGGCCGCGGGTTGCGCTGCAATCACTTCGGTGCAGCCCCGTTGTCCCGGTCCGCCGGATCGCCCAGGCCGGCCAGACACTCGGCCATGACGAGCGCGCCTTCGCCCAAACGCGGGCCGGGGCGCACCAGCGTGTCGTACGGCGCGACGTCGAAGCCGCAGGCGCGCGCGCGCTGGAGCGCCTGCAAGGTTTGCCAACCCGGGCGCAGACGCATGCCTTGCAGTTCACGTCGCGACGCCATCACGAGGTCGGGCTGGCTGCGCACCACGAACTCCGGGTTCAGGCGCGGGTACCACCCCAGCTCGGCGGGGACGACGTTCGCCATGCCGAGTTGCGTCAGCGTCTCGCCGATGAACGAACCGGCGCTGGCCGCATAAGGCGCCGCAGCGACTTCGAAGTAGACACGCTGGCCGCGTACTGAAGCCGGCACGCGCTGCGCCGCCAAGCGCAGGTCGCGCTCGATGCGCCCCCAGACTTGCTGCGCCCGCGCCGGGGTGCCGAGCAGCTGCGCCAGCGTGTCCAGCATGCGCTTCACGTCGGCGTGGGTTTCCGCCTGGATCACGATCACGCGTTGGCCCAGCGCTTCGAGTCGCGTGATCACTCGCGCGGACTTGGAGGCGAGCACCACGTCGGGCTTGAGCGCAACAATGCGTTCGACCTGCGCGTCGTCCAGGCCACCGAGCTTGGGCAGTCGCGCCACCTCGGGCGGCCAGTTCGAAAAGCGATCCACACCCACGAGGCGCGCGCAGGAACCCAGTGCGCAGACGCTCTCCGTGAGCGAGGGCACCAAGCTCACGATGCGCTGTGGCGGCGCGCCAAAATGCTGCGGCGTGCCGCGGTCGTCACGGATTTCAAGCTGAGCGCACGCTGCACCGGCGAGGCTGAGGGCGAGCAAGCCCAACCCAATCCGTCTGCGCGGGGTGGCGGCCAGACCCATTTCAGTCGCTCCACCGCGCTTTGCCAGAGCCGCGACGCCTAAGTTGAATGCTGCTTTGACAAGTCGGCTTTCGGCTCGTTGCTGCCCTTCGCCTCGATGCGCGTGCAGAGGTAGAGAGAGGGCAGGTGGCCCGGGGTACGTTCTCCGGCCCCACGCTCGCGGGGCATCGTGATCTGCCTGCAAGCGTCGCGCCATCAACACCGTGTTCTCTTGCGCAGGTTGAGGACACCGCGAATGGGGGCCTGCGCCCATACCCCAAGCCACCTACCCCAGCACCGGGGTGGCATGCTAAGGTGTGGCAGGCCAGCGTCGTGTACAGCAGGGCGGTGGTGGTGCCCCTGGGCGCAGGACCCATTCGCGGTGTCTGCCAACCGATGCAGCGTAAGTCCCGTGTTGACACGGCTTCGCTTTGCCCTTCTGGACGGTGCCCCGCGAGCGTGGGCCGGAGCACGGGGGCACCGCCGCCGCCCTGGCGTCGCGACCTTGGCAGGAAGCTCGCCACGAACGGCAGCAACGGGCCGAGAGCCGACCTATTCTGAGCGCAAGAGACTGCGTGTTTCATCGTGATCGCTCGACTGCCGCGCCGTGCGACTCTCTCAGATGCCGCTGTAGCGCAGCACCACAAAGCCTTCGCGGCCCGGCTGGTTGTAGCCGAGCACTGTCTGGTAGTTTCGGTCGGCCACATTGTTCAGGCGCAATCCCAGCGTCCACGGCCGAGCGAGGCGCCAGTCGGCGTGCAGGTCCAGCGTGGCAAAGCCGCCCAGGCGCGCGGTGTTCGCCGAGTCGTCAAAGCGTGCGCTGAACGCAGTGAGCGCGCCGCCCAGGCGCCACGCGCCCCACGCCGTGTCGGCGCCGAGCTTCAGGCTGTTCTTCGCACGCCGCGCGAGTTGTTTGCCGGCGTTCGCGTCGCCGCCGTCGTTGCGCGGGTCGAGGTGCTCGGCGCTCGCGCTCACCGCCCAGCTCGGCCACTGGGCCTCGTAGCTCAGGCCGAAGCCATTGCTGCGCGCGTCGACGTTGCCCGGGTTCGGCCCGGGCGTGATGAAACCGCGGATGCGGTTGCCGAACCATGCCGCACGCAGTGTTTGCGTCGCATCGGCGAAGCGCAGGCTCAGCTCGGCGTGTCGGCCTTCTTCGGGCAGCAGATTCGGGTTGCTGAAACCGGGGAAGTAGAGCAAGTTGAAACTCGGCGCGACAAAACTCGTGCCGAGCGACGCCCCGGCGCGCCACTGCGCGGCGAGGTCGTGTCCGTAGGCGAGCGTTCCCGTCGTCTGGCTGCCGAACTGCGAGTTGCGGTCGTGGCGCAGATTCGCCTGCCAGGTGTGCACGTCGGCGCGGCCGTTCAACCCTGCGGCAATACCGTTGATGGAGCGCTGCGACACGGCGAACGACGGGTCGGGCATGCGCACATCCTGGCGCACGTGTTCCGCGAGCAGCAGCGCTGTACCGAGCGGTGTGTCGACGCTGTTCTCCCAGCTCAGCTGCCGCTGCACGCTGCGCGTGGCGCCGAGCGGCGTGAAGGGCGACGCCGTCGCCAACGTGTCGGTCGAGTCGAGCGAGCGTGCCACACGCAGCAGCGTGCGCCAGCCGGCGCTCACCGGGCCGCTGACGTGCAGGCCCAGGACCTCGGTGCGCAGCGCTGCGCGCGCGTCGGCGCTTGGGCCGTCGTCGAGCTGCGCCTCGCCGCGCGACTCGAGCGCGTGGGCTTGCACGCGCCAGCCCTCGGCGAAACGCCATCCCAAGTTGGCGCTGCCGCTGTTCTGGCGCCAGCCGTCGGTGTCGGCGTTGAAACTGCCGAAGGGCTCCTGCGAATTCGTCGCTGAAAAACCCCGCGTTTGCGCATGCGAGAGCTGCACCGCGCCGTCGCAATCACCCTCGCCGAAGCGCACGCTGCCGCCAGCCTGGCGCGCGCGGTGCGAACCCGCCAACGCTGACGCATCGACGTGCACGCCCGGCGCGCCGCTGCGGGTGAAGACCTGCACGACGCCGCCCACTGCGTCGCTGCCGTACAGGCCGGAGAGCGGCCCGCGCACGATCTCGATGCGCTCGATCGCGTCCAGCGGAATGTTCTCCCAGACCGGCGAGCCGGCAGTGGCCGACCCGTAGCGAACGCCGTCGATGAGCAGCAGCGTGTGGCGCGAGTCCAGGCCGCGCAGTGAGATGGTGCTGAGCTTGCCCGGGCCGCCGTAAGCCCAGAACTGCACGCCGTTTTGCCGGCCCAGCAGTTCGACGAGGCTGCGGCCGTCGGCCTGCTCGATTTGCGCGCGGTCGATGACCGTGACTTCGGCGAGCGCTTCGTCGATGCGCACGGGAACGCGGCTGCCGGTGACGAACACGGCGTCGAGCCGCGTCGGGGGCGCCGCTGCCGGCGCCTGCGCGCGGCTCGGCAAGGCCGCACAAAGAATGACCAGAGCAAGCGCCGCGCGCGCGATTCGGCAAGACAGGCGAGTGCGCGCCCGTGAAGGACAGTGAAGAGCGGGAAACATGGAATGAATACGCCAATGCAGTCGTGTGCACCCGCTTCCCCGCAGGCACCCACCTCACAGCGCATCGCTCACGCGGCGCGCCAACCTGTTGGCCGGTATCCGGGCTGGCGGAGACGACCCGTGTTCCCTTCCCAGGCGCCAATGGCGCGCCCAGTGGGCTGTAACACGAGCGGAGAGCCAATAGAGGCTCACGTCCGCTGACCGTTGCGGGGGCAGCTCAGGCTGGGGTCTTGCCGGCGATGCGGCCAGAACCCTCCTGATTCCCGTTGAACTGTGGCCACCGGAACGGCCGCCACGAGCACCAACGGCGTTGATGATAGCCGAGCGTCTGCGGCGCACGATGCCCGCGCCATAGGTTAGGCTGGGCGTGTCAAGAGCACGCCGATGAGCACCCGACCCGCACCGCCGCCCCTGCAACTCGAAGCGCTGCCCGGCTATCGCGAATACGCAAGCGCCGAGATGATCGAGCGCGCCCGCGCATTCCACGCCGACATCGCACGGCGCCGCACCGTGCGTGACTTCGACACGCGGCCGGTGCCGCGCGACGTGATCGCGCATTGCCTTCTCGCCGCCGGCACCGCGCCCTCGGGGGCGAACCAGCAGCCCTGGTTCTTCAGCGTCATCACCGACCCGGCGCAAAAGAAGCGCGTTCGCGAAGCCGCCGAGGCCGAGGAGCGCGCGTTCTATGCGGGGCGTGCGCCGCAGGAGTGGCTCGACGCGCTCGCGCCGTTGGGAACGGACCCGAACAAACCCTTTCTCGAAGAGGCGCCGGTGTTGATTGCGATCTTTGCGCAGAAGTACGGCGTGCATCCTGACGGCGAGCGCTTCAGCCACTACTACGTTCCCGAATCAGTGGGCATCGCGTCAGGCTTTCTCATTGCAGCGCTGCACCACGCGGGCCTGGCGACGCTGACGCACACGCCCAGTCCCATGAACTTCTTGAACAAACTCTGCGCGCGGCCGAGTTCCCAGAAGCCGGTGATCCTGCTCGTCGTCGGCTACCCCAAGCCGGGCTGCCAGGTGCCGGTGCATGGCGGAATCAAAAAACCGTTGGACGCGATTGCGCAGTGGATCGAGCCTGACACATCACCAGGATGACCCATGACCAATCCATTTGACCTGACGGGCCGCGGCGTCGTAGTCACCGGCGGCAACGGCGGCAACGGCGGCATCGGCTACGGCATGGCGCGCGCGCTGCTGGACGCCGGCGCGTCGGTCGCGATCTGGGGTTCGAACCCGGACAAGACGCAGCAGGCGAGGACCGATCTCGTCGCGATGTGCGACGCCGCGTCGCGCCTGCACGCTTTCGTCTGCGATGTGGGCGACGAGGCCCAAGTGGAGAGCACGTTTGCGGCGTCGATCGCTGCGCTGGGGCGTGTCGACGCGTGTTTTGCGAATGCCGGCGTCTCGAGCAAGGGAACGCCGCTGCTCGAAATGAGTCTCGAGGAGTTCCGCCGCGTCCAGCGAATCAACGTCGAAGGCGTGTTCCTAACGTTTCGCGCCGCGGCGCGCCACATGGCGCAGCACGGCCAGGGCGGCTCGCTGATCGCCACCGCAAGCACTGCGGCGATCGAGGGCGCGGCGCGCAACAGCCACTACGGCGCGTCGAAAGGCGCCGTCACGTCATTCGTGCGCGCGCTCGGCGTGGAATTGGCGCGGCACAAGATTCGTGTCAACTCCATCTTGCCGGGCTGGATAGTCACCGAGATGACGCAGCGCGCAGTCGACACCCCGAAATTCGCCGAAGCCGTGCTGCCGCGAATTCCCGCGCGGCGCTGGGGAACGCGCGACGATTTCGGCGGCATCGCCGTCTACCTGGCGAGCGACGCGTCGGCTTACACGACGGGCGAGCAGTTCGTCATCGACGGCGGCTACACGAAGTTCTGAACTATCGTCGCGCGCACGCCCATGACCGCAACGTTCGACATCATCGTTCTCGGCGCCGGAATGGCCGGCGCGTCGATCGCCGCCGAACTCGCGCCGCAGCGCAAGGTGCTGCTGCTCGAAGTCGAGGACCAGCCGGGGCGCCATTCCACCGGGCGCTCCGCGGCGATGTTCTTCGAGAGTTACGGCAACGCCACGGTGCGCGCCCTGACACGCGCAAGCCGCGCTTTCCTCGAGCAACCCCCGGCGGGCTTTGCCGATGTGCCGCTGATGACGCCGCGCGCTGCGATGTTCGTCGCGAGCGAAGAAGGCGCGCCGCGCCTTGATGCCATGTTCACCGCGCCCGACGCCGCGCCGACCCTGCAACGCCTGACAGCCGTGCAGGCGCTGGCGCGCGTGCCCATCCTGCGGCGCGAGTGGCTCGCCGGCGCGGCCATCGACGAATCGGGTTGCGACATGGACGTTGCGGCAATCCACCAGGGCTATCTGCGCACGGCCCGGCGCGCCGGGGCGCGGCTCGTGCTCGGCGCGCTGGAAGTCGCCATCGAGCGCCATGCAAGCGTGTGGCAATTGCGCTCACGCGCCGGCGACTTCAGCGCGCCGCTGCTCGTGAACGCCGCAGGCGCCTGGGCCGACGTGGTGGCGCAGCAGGCTGGCGCACGGCGCGTCGGGCTGCAGCCCAAACGCCGCACCGCGCTCATGCTGCCGCTTCCTCCAGGCCACGACGTGCGCGACTGGCCACTCACCATCGACGTCGACGAAACCGTTTACTTCAAGCCCGACGCCGGCCAGTTGCTGCTCTCCCCCGCCAACGAAGATCCGATGCAGCCTTGCGACGTGGCGCCGGAAGAACTCGATGTGGCGCTCGCCGTGGACCGCTTCGAAACCTTGACTACTGTGCAGGTCGCGCGAATCAACCGCCGCTGGGCGGGGCTGCGCAGCTTCGTCGCCGACCGCTCGCCGGTGGCGGGCTTCGATGCGCAGGTGGAAGGTTTCGTCTGGCTCGCCGGCCAGGGCGGTTATGGAATCCAGATGGCACCGGCGCTGGCGCGCGCTGCTGCGGCGCTGCTGCTCGGGCAGGCCTTGCCCGGCGACATCGCAGCGCTTGGCGTCACCGCCGCGGCGCTGTCGCCGGCGAGAGAGTCGCTCGGCGATACGGACTCGCGTTCCATCCCCTGAGAAGTGCGGCCGGGATGAAGGCCTGTGGCAGACTCGGCCGTTTGCCATCGAGGAGTATGAGCATGGGTCGATGGATAGTTGCCGCGCTCTCGGCCTGCATTAGCCAAGGCGTTGCCGCAACGGGCGAGTCCCAAGTGACCGTTGGAATCTTGCTGACCTCTATGCCTCAGCCACGGCATGGCAAGCCGACGCCGACAAATTCGGCGCGCAACTGGCCGAATTCGCACGCTGCAAAGGCCGTTTGGGCGACAGTGCAGGGCGCCTTCGTACCTGCCTCGATTTGCGCGCCGACCTGACCAAGCGACTGTATCGCCTGGGCATGTTCGCAGGCGAGCAGCTGGCCCAGGATACGGGCGTGCCGGAGAGTCTGGCGCTCGACCAGAAAGCCGACCTGCTGGGCAATCAGTTGGATCAGGCAACCTCGTTCGTCAGTCCGGAAATCCTCCGAATCGGGGCGGCGAAAATCAAGGCCTTCATTGCGCAAGATCCAGGCTTGCGGATTCATGCGTTCCCGCTAGATCGGATCCTGCGCAAGGCGCCGCACACGTTGAACGATGCCAGTGAAGCCTTGGTGTCGAAATTCGGCAAGATGAACGGGGCGGGTCAATCGGTGTACGGCATCCTCACGAACGCCGACATGCCGTGGCCCAAGTTGAAATTGGGATCGGGTGAAGAAGTCCTGCTCGATCAATCTGCCTACACCAAGTATCGCGAGGCAAGGAATCGAGAAGATCGCAAGCGCGTTTTCGACAGCTTCTTTGGCACCTTCAAGACCTTCGAGCGCGCGCTCGGCGTGATGCTGTATTCACAGCTCAAACAGGATGCGGTCTATAGCGCAGTACGAAAGTATCCGAATTCGATTGCCCGAGTCCTGGACGAGGACCGCATGCCTGTGGAAGTGGTTGATACGCTGATTGCCCAAACCACGGCCAACCTGTCAACGTTGCACCGCTATTTTCGGCTGCGCGCAAAGATGTTGGGCGTGCAACAGATGGCGTACTACGACATCTACCCGCCCCTTGTGAATGGGGATTACAGGTTCCCGATTGCACAGGGCCGCAGTTTGGTGCTGGAGGCTGTCGCACCATTGGGCAAGGACTACGTCCAGGCCTTCGCCTCAGGCCTTGACAGCCGGTGGATGGACACCTACCCCCGCCCGCGCAAGCAGTCCGGTGCGCACATGGCCGGGTATGCCTACGACGTGCACCCATATGTGCTGATGAACTACAACGACGACTACGAGTCGGTGACAACGCTCGCGCACGAGTGGGGGCATGCCATGCATTCGCATCTTGCAAATCGCGCTCAGCCTTTCGTCACCGCGAACTACGCCACCTTTGTTGCCGAAATCGCCTCCACATTCAATGAGGTGTTGCTGCTGCACCGCATGCTGCAGGTGGCTAGGACCGACGATGAGCGGATGTTCTACTTGGGACATGCGCTGGAGAATCTGCGCGCAACCTTCTTTCGCCAAGCGATGTTTGCCGAATTCGAGCGCAAGATTCACACGACAGTCGATGCGGGAGAACCTGTCACCGGTGATCAACTGACAAAGGGCTATTGCGAGCTCCTTGAGCGCTACCATGGTGTGGCCGAAGGCGTGATGACGATCGACAAGGCCTACTGCGTCGAATGGGCGTACATCCCGCACTTCTACAGTCCGTTCTATGTTTACCAGTACGCCACTTCGATCGCCGCAAGCTCGTTATTCGCCGATCAGGTGATCAATGGCGAACCTGGCGCACTCAGTCGATACCTTGGATTGCTGCGCGCTGGTGGTTCGGACTTTCCGTACGAGTTGGTGAAGGCGGCCGGAGTTGATCTCGCAACGCCCGCTCCCTATCAGTCTTTGATTGCGCGAATGAACAAAATCATGGACGAGATAGAAGCGGTTCTTGCCAGGAAGCGTTGAGTTGTAAACGCAGCACCCGCACTCTCCGTCGCAGTGTCAGCTTTACCCCGAGGGCGCAGGGGCAGCGCAGCTCACGCGCCCGCGCGAGACAGCGTCAGGTAAACGACGCCCAGCACCATCGTCGCCGCGCCGGCGATCATGCGCCGGGTCAGCACTTCCTCGCGCAGCACGAGCGCGCTCAGCAACACGGTCACCAAAGGGTAGGTCGCGACGACCGGGGCGACCAGCGACACCGGTGCGAGGCTCAGCGCGCCGTACATGAGCAGCACGGCGCCGCCGTTCAGCGCTCCGGTGAGAACAAACCAGGCGAATCCGTGTCGCGTCAGCGCCGGGCGCTTCGCTCGGCCTAACGCGCTCGTGCCGATGACGACCGCCGACGACACGGTGTAGCCGATCAGGCCGGCCGCCAGCGGGTTCGGCCAGAGCGCGAGGCCGGCCTTCGCGCCCGCCTGGGCCAAGCCGCGCACCACGGCGCCGGCGATCGGCCAGAGCAGCGCCCGCCCGGTGAAGCCGGGCCGCACAGCGCTTTGCCTCCAGGTGAGGACGATGGCGCCGCCGACGATCGCCAGGCACGCCAGCAGCACCTGCCCGGGAATTCTTTCGCCCAGCAGCAGCACTGCGGCGAGCAAGGCAAACAGGGGCGCGGTGCTGGAGACGGCGCTGGTGATCGTCGGCCCGAGCTGCTCGTTCGAGCGAAACGTGAGCAGCGTGACGAGCCCCGGGAAGAACACGCCCACCGCGGCAAACCAGAGCGCTGCGCGCAGCGAGAACCCGGTGGCGTCGAGGGCGAACGGTGCGGCCAGGGCGAACGGTGCGGCCAGGGCGAACAGCAGCGTCGCGGTGGGAACGCTGATCGCCGCGCCGGACCTCGCGTCCAGGCTGCGCAGGCCGACGCGCGACGTGATGAGCGCGACGCCGAAGCAGAAGGAACTCGACAGCGCCAGGGCGAGCGCTGCGCTCATGGTCGGCGCCGCGCGCGCATCAATCGCGCACCAGATAGCCGAGCACGAGGTCGGTCATGTGCGACAGGCGCTCGACCTTGGCCTTGGCGCCGAGCAACTGGCGGTCGAAGATTGTCGACAAGGTGTAGCTGTTGCTGAGGTAGAAGTAGGACAGGCCGGCAATCGAGATGTAGAGCTGCACCGGGTCCACGCCGGCGCGAAACACGCGCAACTTGGCGCCGCGTTCGAGCACTTCGGCGATCGTCTCGATGAGCGGCGAGTTCATCGTCTGCACTTTGGCCGACTGCTTCAGGTGGCGCGCACGGTGCAGGTTTTCGCTGTTCAGCAGCGTCAGGAATTCGGGATGCGCGATGTAGTAGTCCCAGGTGAACGCGATGAGGCGGCGGATCGCTTCGGTCGGCTCGACCTGCGCCAGATTCAGCTGGCGCTCCTGGCCGCGGATGTTTTCATAAGCGCGCTCGAGCACGGCGAGGAACAGGCTCTCCTTGTTCTCGAAGTAGTAGTAGATGAGGCGCTTGTTGACGCCGGCGCGCGACGCGATACGGTCCATGCGCGCGCCGCCCAGGCCGTTCTCGGCGAACTCACCGAGCGCCGCGGCGAGGATGTCTTTTTGCGAGCGATCGGCGTCGCGAGTGCGGGGCTCAACCGCCTGAATGGGCTTCTTCGTCATTCCGTCATTCCAGAGATTGCACTGTTCGTTGAAGGAAGTATCGGGCTTGAACAGCCTCGCTCCTAGAATCGGCCACCCACGAGCACGCCCATGGACGAAGCCACCTCCACCCTCCTCACCCGCACCGGCCCCGGCACGCCGATGGGCGACTTGATGCGCCGCTACTGGGTGCCGATTCTCGCCAGCGCAGAAATCAAAGAGCCCGACGGCGCGCAACACCGCGTACAAATCCTCGGCGAAAAACTCATCGCCTTTCGCGACACGACCGGCGCGCCGGGCTTGATCGACGAGTTCTGCACGCACCGCGGCGCGTCGCTGTTCTTTGGGCGCAATGAAGAGTGCGGCATCCGTTGCTCCTACCACGGCCTGAAGTTCGATCGGCACGGCGCGTGTGTCGACGTGCCCTCGGCGCCGCACGTCGCAGAGCGCATGCGCATCAAGGCGTATCCGTGCATCGAACGTGGCGGATTGGTCTGGGCCTACATGGGCCCGGCGGGCAAGCAGCCCGCGCCGCCCGAAGTCGAGTGGTGCGTGCTGCCCGACAGCCACATCTTCGTCTCGAAGCGTCTCCAGCAGTGCAACTACCTGCAGGCGATGGAGGGCGGCATCGACACCGCGCATGTGTCCTACGTGCACCGCTATGAAGTCGACATCGACCCGATGCACCGCGGCGTGAAGGCGCTCGACTACATCAAGGCCGACGGCAACGTCGTCTTCGAAATCGAACAGACCGACTTCGGCCTGACGCTCTACGGCAGGCGCAACGGCGAAGCCGACTCGCACTACTGGCGCATCACGCAGTGGCTGTTTCCGTGGTTCACGCTGATTCCGCCGTTCGGCGAACATGCGCTCGGTGGCCACGTGTGGGTGCCGATCGACGATGAAAACTGCTGGGCGTGGAGCATCAACTTCCACCCCGACAAGCCCTTGAGCGGCGAAGAGCGCGCGCAGATGGCCGCCGGCAAGGGCATCCACGTCGCGTACGAACAAGGCGAACACGCGGTTCGCTGGCGCCCGCGCGCGAACAAGGACAACGACTACCTCATCGACCGGCAGGCGCAGCGAGACAAACGCGCGTACAGCGGCGTGTTCGGATTCTCCGAACAAGACGCGTCGCTCCAGGAAAGCATGGGAGCGATCCAGGACCGCACGCGCGAACTGCTGTTGCCCACCGACAAGGGCGTCGTGATGGCGCGGCGCATGTTGGAGACCGCGGCGCTGGGCTTGCAGCAAGGCATTGAGCCGCCCGCGCTGGACGCCGCCGAGCAGCAAGTGCGCGCCGCGGGCGTCTTGCTGCCCAAGGGGCAGGACCCCAAGCCTTGGGCGCGCGACAAGATCCGGCACGTGCGGGGCAAACCCGTTTATTCACTGTGATCACAGGACCCGCATGAAACCGAATTCGATGAAAAAAGCGTTGGCGCAGCTGCTCGCGACGAGTGTGTTGGCTCTGCTCGCCGCCACCGGCCAGGCTCAGGAATGGGCGCCGAGCAAGCCGGTGCGCATCATCGTCCCAATAGTCGGCAGCACGAACGACGTGATCGCGCGCCTCGTCGCGCCGAAGTTGCAAGAGGCGCTCGGCCAGACCGTCGTCGTCGAGAACAAGGCCGGTGCGGGTGGCAACATCGGCGCGGACTTTGTCGCCAAGTCCGCCCCCGACGGACACACGCTGCTGATCGGCTACAACGGCCCCATTGCAGTGAACGTGTCGCTGTTCGACAAGTTGCCTTACGACCCGCTGAAAGACCTGGCGCCGATCACGCTGATGGTGACGACGCCGCAATACCTCGTCGTGCACCCGGGGCAACCGGTGCGCAACATCGCCGAGTTTGTTGCCCACGCGAAGGCACAGGCGGGCAAGCTCTCGTACGGGTCGATCGCGGTGGGCAGCGCGTCGCACCTGACGATGGAAATGCTCAAGCTCGCCGCGGGTCTGGACATCGCGCACATTCCCTACAAGGGCGCCGCACCGGCGCTCACCGATCTGGTGGGCGGCCAGGTGCAAGCGGCGTTCATGGTGCCGGGCAATGTGTTGCAGTTCGCCAAGGAAGGGCGGCTGCGCCTGATCGCCTCGTCGGGAGCGAAGCGCTTTCCGGGAACGCCCGACGTGCCCACGCTTGTAGAAGCAGGCTATCCCGATCTGGTGGCGGTGGCGTGGATCGGCTTTCTCGCCGCGGGCGGAACGCCGCGCCCGATCATCGACCGCTACCACAAGGAAATCGTGAAGATCGTCACCTCGCCCGAGGTTCGCGACAAGCTCACCGCGATGGAGTTCGAAATCGTCGCCGGCACACCCGAGCACTTCGCGGGCTGGATACGCAGCGAAATTCCGCGCTGGGGCAAGGTCATCAAGGCCACCGGCGCGAAAGCCGAATGAAGCGGCTGCACGGCAAGGCGGCGCTCATCACCGGCGGCGCCGCGGGCATCGGTGCGGCCGTCGCCCGGCTGTTCTGCGAGCACGGCGCGGCGGTGACGCTGATCGACGTCGACGCCGCCGGCCTGGCAACGCGCTGCCAAGCCATCGAACGCGACGTCCCCGGGGCACGCGTCGCCCGCTTTGCTGCGGATGTGGCCGATGCCGATGCCGCGCACGCGGCCGTGGCGCACGCGCTCGCCGCCCACGGCAGCCTGGACGTCCTCATCAACAACGCCGCGATGCGCAATCACGCCGCGGTGGCCGACGCCTCTGCGCAAGAGTGGCAGGCGGTGACCGGCGTGAACCTGCTCGGCCCGGCGAACTACTGCCGCGCGGCGCTGCCCGCGCTGCGCGTGAGCGGGCGCGGCGCAATCGTCAACGTCGCGTCGTGTTACGCCGTCACCGGGCGCAAAGGCATGGCCTTGTACGACGCGAGCAAAGCCGGCTTGCTCGCGCTGACACGAACCCTCGCGCACGAAGAAGCGGTGCACGGCGTGCGCGCGAATGCGATCTGCCCCGGGCCCACACTCACCGACTTCCATCTCAACAAAGCGCGCGCCGCCGGCAAGCCGCTGACCCAGCTCGAGATGGAACGCAACCACGTGACGCTGCTCGGCCGCTGGGCGACGCCAGCGGAAATCGCCTGGCCCACACTCTGGCTGGCCAGCGATGAAGCCGCCTACATCACCGCCACCACACTGATGGTGGACGGTGGCCTGCACGCGATGTGAGCAAGCCCATCAGGCCGGCGCAGCCGCGCGCCGCGCGTCCAGACTCAGCGGGCCCGCGCCGAGCGCCGCCACCATGAACATGCCGCCCGACACCGCCAGGTTCTTCATGAACATCAGCTGCTGCACGAACTGCTGATCGGCGGGCACGGCCCAGAATTTGTGGAACAGAAGGCTTGCCAGCAGCGTGAACAAGCCCAATGCGAATGCGGCCCAGCGCGCGTGAAAGCCGACCGCGAGGGCCAGGCCGGCGATCACTTCGAACAGCCCCGTCGCCACGGCCAGCGCGGTGGCCAGGGGCAGCCCGGCGCTGGTGATGTAGCCGGCGGTGCCGGCGATGTTGCCGAGTTTGCTGAAACCTGCCATGACGAACATCAGCGCGAGCAGCACCCGGCCGGCGACAACGAGAGGTGATTTGAAAGAGTCGAGCATGGAGAGCCCTCGGAAGGAAAGGCGCAAAGCATAGGGCATCGCCGCCCGGCAGGCGCCGCCGCGTGGTCTATGCTTTGGCCTTCCTCATCCTTCCTGCGCCAGCCCCTTCGTGGGCGGCCACGCGACCATGGCCACGTCCGCTGACCCGAAGGCGCAACCCGCAGTTGCCGCCGAACCCGCTTGGGCCCCGGCGCTGCGCCTGCCCGACCCGGCCGTCGAGGTGCTCGCCCCTGAAGGCGCAGCGCTGCGCCTGGCGAGTGCGAGCATCGAGCGCCTGGCCGGCGGCATGCGCTGGTGCGAAGGGCCGGTCTACTTCGGCGACGCGCGTTGCCTGCTGTGGAACGACATCCCGAACAACAAGACGCTGCGCTGGGATGAAGAAACCGGCGCGGTGAGCGTGTACCGCAGCCCGTCCAACTTCGCTAACGGCAATACGCGCGACCGGCAAGGGCGCCTGCTCACTGGCGAACACGGCGCGCGGCGGATCACGCGCACCGAATACGACGGCAGCCTCACCGTGCTCGCGAGCCACTTCGAAGGCAGGCGGCTGAATTCGCCGAACGACATCGTCTGCAAAAGCGACGGCTCGATCTGGTTCACCGATCCGCCGTTCGGCATCCTGCACCACTATGAAGGCCACGCGGCGACGCCCGAGCTGCCGACCGACGTGTACCGACTCGACCCGCTAAGTGGCAAGCTCGACGTCGTCGCGCAAGGCATCAACTGCCCGAACGGCCTGGCGTTCTCGCCCGACGAGAGCGTGCTTTATATCGTCGAGAGCCGCTCCACGCCGCGCCTCATCCTCGCCTACGACGTGGTGCAAGGCGGCGCGGGCCTCACGAACAAGCGCACCCTCATCGACAGCGAAGGCGGCACGCCCGACGGCTTTCGTGTCGACGTGCACGGCAATCTGTGGTGCGGTTGGGGAATGCGCGAAGGGCTGGACGGGGTGCGCGTGTTCTCGTCGCAAGGCAAGCCGCTGCTGCACATCCATCTGCCCGAGCGCTGCGCGAACGTGTGTTTCGGCGGCCCGGCGCGGAACCGACTTTTCATGGCGGCGAGCCATTCGGTGTATTCGCTGTATGTGGCGACGCAGGGCGTTGCGGGCGCCTGAAAACCACCACACCACAGCGCGGCGCCGGCCCTCGCAGGGTTTTCGCTCATACCGGTTGATTCGCTACCGAACGAAAAGAATCGACAATGCGGGCCGCGCTCGCCCGCCCGGCCCGTCATTTCGCCCACCCCTCGGAGATCTCAATCATGAACTTCCCCCTACGCCCCGCCCTCCTGCGGACGGCGCTTGCCAGCGCGGCTTTGGCGGCATTTGCGCTCGCTGCGCCCTTCGCCCACGCGCAGGAAACCTTCAAGCTCGGCATCGTGAGTTTCCTCTCCGGCCAGGCGGCGGAAAGCTTCGGCATCCCTGCAGTGAACGGCGCCAAAGTCGTGATCGAGGCGTTCAACGCCGGCAGCGCGCCCGCGCCCTACAACAAGGTCGGATTTGGCGGCGTGAAGATCGAACCGATCTATGTCGACGAGAACGGCGGCGCAACGAAGCAGGTGCAGGAGATGCGCAACCTCTATGACCGCGACAACGTCGACGCGGTCGTCGGCTATGTCGGCTCGGGCGATTGCCTGGCGGTGGCGCCGGTCGCCGAAGAGATGAAGAAGTTCCTCATCCTCTACGACTGCGGCACGCCGCGAATTTTCGAAGAGGGCAAATACAACTACGTGTTCCGCACCGCCGCGCACGCGACGATGGACAACGTCGCGCTGGCGCGCTACCTGAAGGCGCGCAACATCAAGGCCGACACCTTCAACATGATCAACCAGGACTACGCCTGGGGCCAGGACTCGCGCAAGGACTTTCTGCTGTCGATGGAAAAAATCTACCCCGGCGCGAAGCCGGGCGAAGACTTGCTGCCCAAGTTCGGCGCCGGCCAGTACGGCACCGAAATCTCGGCGCTGATGGCCAAGTCCGCCGACGTCACACACTCGAGCCTGTGGGGCGGCGACCTGCAGGCGCTGGTGTTGCAAGGCGCACCGCGCGGCATGTTCAAGCGCAGCCAGTTCGTGTTCTCGGCGGGCGACCACGTGCTGCCGGGCCTGGGCGACAAGATGCCCGACGGCGTGATCCTCGGTGCGCGCGGCGCGTACGGCCTGCTCTCGCCGAAGTCGGCGTTGAACGACTGGTGGTGGGGCATTTACCAGAAGGCGTACACCATCTACCCGGTGCAGGCGCCGAACCGCATGATCCAGGCGTTGCTCGGCCTCAAGCTCGCCGTGGAAAAGGCGATGGCGGCCAACGGTGGCAAGAAGCCGACGGCCGAGCAGCTCGCCGCCGCCTTGCGCGGTTCTGAATGGGACACGCCGGCCGGCAAGGTGCGCATGGCGCTCGGTGGCGGGCACCAGGCGGTGCAAGACACGGCGATCGGCAGGACGCGCTATGACGCGGCGAAGAAGATGGTCATGCTCGACGATATTCAGCGCTTCCCCGCCGACTGCGTGAATCCGCCGCCGAACATGAAGTCGGAAGACTGGATCAAGGCCGGCTTCCCAGGCGCGAAGTGCAGTTGAGGTGTGGCGCTGAACAGGCCGCCTCGTCCTGATCTTCGCGCCAGCCCTCGTATGCCGTCATCCCGACGAAAGTCGGGATCCACCGGTGGTGGACCGCAGTGGATCCCGGCGTGCGCCGGGATGACAGGTGCTTCGGAAGCGTCATGAACACGGCCTTCACCATCCTCATCGACGGCCTGACGTACGCGTCATGGCTGTTCATCGTCGCGCTCGGGCTGACGCTCGTGTTCGGCGTGCTGAAAATCCTCAACATCGCGCACGGCAGTTTTTATGCGCTGGGTGCCTACGCGGCGGCGAGTTTCGTCGGCTGGTTCGCCGCGCTGAAATTCGCGCCGGCGTGGTCGATCGTCGCACTGCTGCTCGCCGCAGTGGCGGTGGCAGCGCTCGTCGCGCCCTTGGTCGAGCGCGGTCTCTTGCGGTTCTTCTACGGCCGCGATGAAGTGCTGCTCGTGCTCGTCACTTATGCGTTGTTCCTGATTCTGGAAGACGTGACGAAGCTGATCTGGGGCGCGAACCCGTATTACGTGTCGGCGCCGTACAGCCTGTTCGGCAACGTCGAAGTCGGCACGCAGGTGTATGTGGGCTACGACTTCATCCTCGTCTGCCTGGCGGCGATCATCGGCGTGTCGGTCTGGTGGGGTCTGAACCGCACGCGCCAGGGCAAGATCGTGCTCGCCGTGATCCACAGCGAAGAAGTCGCCGCGAGCATGGGCGTGAACGTGTCGCGCGTCTACATGGGCGCGTTTGCGATCGGCATCTTTCTCGCCGCGATCGGCGGCGCGTTCACGGCGCCGATGATCTCGGTGCAGCCGGGCGTGTCGGTCGGCGTGATCATCGTCTCGTTTGCCGTGGTCATCATCGGCGGTTTGGGCAGCATTCCGGGCGCGGCGATCGGCGCGCTGATCGTCGGGTTGGCGCGATCCATGGCGGTGCACTTGTGGCCGGTGGCCGAGCTGTTCTCGATCTACATCGTGATGGCCGCAGTCCTGATGTTCCGCCCCGAAGGGCTGTTCCAGCAAGTTCAGGCGCGCAAGATATGAGGCTTGAGTTGGCGATTCAGGGTGCTGCGATGCGTGAAGGGCGTGCGTTCGCTTTCGGCCCAATGCTGACGTTCGATGTGGCCTCGAGGCTTGCCCACCAACCCTCGTCATCCCGGCGAAACGCCGCCCCGTGCTGCGACACGGGGGCCGGGATCCACTGGATGCAGGCGATGAACGCTGCGCTGGACGCGCGACTTCCACGTGTGGATCCCGGCTTTCGCCGGGATGACGAATATCCTGCGTCGACGCGTGACCGCACCCAAAGCGGACGTTCAAACGTCAGCAACGGGCCGAAAGCGGTCCGTCGCGAGGCCGACGTTTCTGCGGGTGGCGCGGGCGCCGAGGAGTCACTGAGGTGAGCGCCAACCTGACCAAGCCAGTCCAAGCAGTGGGCGTCGTGCCGGGCATTCGCTTCCTCCTCGCTGGAGTCGGATTCACGCTGCTGCTCGTGATCGCCGGAGCGTTCATGCCCAAGTGGCTGACCTTTCTCATCACGATGGCGGCGTCGCATGGACTGGTGAGTTTGGGCATCGTGTTGTTGATGCGCGGCGGCGTCGTCTCGTTCGGTCAGGGTCTGGTGTTCGCTGCGGGCGCGTATGCGGCAGCGCTGGGCTTCAACAAGCTTGGCATCACGGATGCGGTAGGCCTGGCGCTGCTGGGTGGTGCCGCAGCGACGTTGATCGCTGCGCCGTTTGCGCCGCTGCTGTCGCGCTACCGCGGCATCTTTTTTGCGATGTTGACGCTCGCGCTGTCGATGGTCGCCTACGGCGCGCTCGTCAAGACCGAGGCGCTCGGCGGGTCGGACGGCTTCAACATGGGGCGCGCCACGCTGTTCGGCCAGACGCTGCCCGACGCACGCGTGGGCTACGTGCTGTACAGCGTGACGATCGTGATTGCCGCAGCGTTGGCGCTGCTTTCGCGCGTCTACTTCGACTCGATGCGCGGGCTCGTCAGCCTGGCGGCACGCGACAACGAATTGCGCGTCGAATACCTCGGCGGCTCGGTGCGCCGCGTCATGGCGGTCAACTTCGTTCTCGCTGCGTTCGCGGGCGGCACGGGCGGCGCGCTCACCGTCATGTCGCTCGGCCACATCGACCCGAACTTCAGCTACTGGACGACCTCCGGCGAGTTCGTCTTTGTCGCCATCCTCGCCGGCTGGCAGAGCGTGCTCGCCGTGTTCGTCGCGTCGACCGTGCTCGAAGTTGTGCGCTCGTTTTCGAGTTCCTACTTCCCCAATACGTGGCAGTTGGCGCTGGGCCTGTTTCTGCTGTTCGTGATCCGCTTCGTGCCGCGCGGCATTGGCTCGCTGTGGTTCGATCGGGCTTGGTTCAAGCGGCTCGGAGGCGGCAAATGAGCGCGCCAACACTGCTCCGCGCGACAGGAATCGAAAAGCGCTTTGGCGCCGTTGTCGCCGCGAGCGAAATCAACGTCGAGATCCCCGTCGGCCAGCGCATCAGCCTGATCGGCAGCAACGGCGCGGGCAAGACGACCTTCGTCAACATGATCACGGGCTACATGAAACCCGACGCCGGGTCCATCCACTTCGGCGAGCTCGACATCACGCAGCTCTCGCCGCGCGCGATCACGCGCCTGGGCGTCGCGCGCTCGTTCCAGATTCCGCAGTTGTGCGCCGAACTGAGCGTGCTCGACAACATGCTCGTCGCGACCGCCTGCCACGGCGACAAGCTGTCGTTCTGGCAACCGGCGCGTCGCCCCGAAGCCTTGGCGCGCGCCGACGAATTGCTCGCGCGGTTTCGCCTGAGCGAACATCGCGACCGGCGCGCCGCCGAGCTTCCCGGCGGCGTTCGCAAACTGCTCGACATCGCGATGGCGCTGACCGGAGAGCCGAAACTGCTGCTGTTGGATGAACCCACGAGCGGCGTCTCGGCCGAAGAAAAATTCCCGATGATGGACATCGTCATGCAGGCCCTGGGCGAAGAGGCGCTGACGGTGCTGTTCGTGGAGCACGACATGGACATCGTCGAGCGCTACGCGGACCGCGTGCTCGCCTTCTACAGCGGCAAAATCATCGCCGACGACGTTCCCGGCGTCGCGCTCGCGCTCGACGACGTGCGGCGCTACGTGACCGGTGCCCCTGAGCTGCGCCATGCTGAACATTGACGCCGTGCACGCCGCCATTGGTTCGGTGCAGGTGTTGCGCGGGCTGACGCTGGCCGTCGCGCAAGGCCGCATGGTCGGTCTGGTGGGGCGCAACGGCGCGGGCAAGACGACGCTGATGCGCTGCGTGATGGGGCACCTGGCGGCAACGCAGGGGCGCATCACGTTCGATGGCGACGACCTCGCGACGCTGCCGCGCCACGCGCGCGCGGCGCTGGGAATCGGCTACATGCCCGAAGACCGCGGCCTCGTTCCCGAACTCAGCGTCGAAGAAAACATCCTCGTTCCGGTGTGGGCGTCCAGGCGCTTGAGGGTTGAAGAACGCTTGCGCTTCGTCTACAGCGTCTTGCCCGAACTGCGCGAGATGCGCGAGCGCCGTGCGCTGCTGCTCTCGGGCGGCCAGCAAAAACTCGTCGCGCTGGCGCGCGCGCTGGCGGTCGGAACGAAATTGCTGCTGCTTGACGAACCCTTCGAAGGCGTGGCACCGGCGTTGGCGAACCGGCTCGCCGAGGTGATCGGCGGCCTGCGCGACGGCAAGATGTCGGTGCTGATCGCGCAGTCCGACCTGAACCACTCGCGCAGCCTCGTCGACGCCGAGTTCGTGATCGAGCGCGGCGCGAACCTGGTTCCCGGCAGCGGCGCGGCGCATCCTGCCGGGTAAACCGAGCCATGCAGCACTGGCAGGGCTACCCCGTCCCGGCGACGCGCCTCGAGGCGCCGCAGGCCGACCGGCTCGTGCGCGCGTTTGCGCAGCGCCCCGCGAGCGTTTACGCGATGTTCGAGCGCGCACTGCGCGAGCGCGGCGCGCACGAAGCGCTGGTGTGCGACGGCCGGCGCTGGAGCTATGCCGAACTCGACGAACACGCGTCGCGCATCGCCGGCGGCCTGGCGCACCGAGGCATCGCCGCCGGCGACCGCGTCGCGATGTTCATCTCGAATCGTCCCGAATTCGTCTTTCTGCTGTTCGCGCTGCAGCGGCTCGGCGCGATTGCCGTACCGATCGGCGTGCGCGAAGTCCGCGCCGGGCTGACCTACCTGCTGAATCAATGCACCGCCAAGGCGATCGTGTTCGACGCCGACCTTGCGCCGCGCATTCCCGACGCTCACGAGGTGCCCACGCTGCGCCTGCGTTTTGCGATCGGCATGGTGCCGGGCACCGAGCCCTTCGCCGATCTTGCGGCGGCGCCGCGCCACGCGCACGCGCCCGCGGCAGTGGCCGAGCACAGCACGGCCGTGATCCTCTACACCTCGGGAACAACAGGCAACCCGAAGGGCGCGATGCTGACGCACTTCAACATCGCGCATTCGGTGCTGCACTACCAGGCGTGCATGCAGCTCGAAATGAACGATTGCTCCGCGCTCGCCGTTCCGGCAAGCCACGTCACGGGGCTTGTCGCGATCATCCTCGCGATGGTCCACGTGGGTGGCACGGTGGTCATCGTTCCCGCGTTCAAGGCGGCGGACTTTGTCGAGCTCATCGAGCGCGAACGCATCACGCACACCTTGATGGTTCCGGCGATGTACCTGCTCTGCCTGATGTCACCCGATTTTGCGAAACGCGAACTCACGGCCTGGCGCATCGGCGGCTACGGCGGCGCGCCGATGCCCGTGGCGACGATCGACGCGCTCGCCCAGTCCGTCCCCAGGCTGGTGCTGCTCAACGCCTACGGCGCGACCGAGACCACGTCGCCGGTGACGATGATGCCCGCCGGTTTGACGCGCGAACACGCCGACAGCGTGGGCGTCGCGCTGCCCTGCGCGCAAATCGTCGTGATGGACGAACAGGGCGTCGAAGTCGCGCCCGGCGAGACGGGCGAACTCTGGATCGGCGGGCCGATGGTGATCCCCGGCTACTGGGACAACGCCGTGGCGACCGCGAGTTCTTTCAGCGCCGGCCATTGGCATTCGGGCGACCTGGGCTCGGTGGACGCGCAAGGCTTTGTGCGCATCTTCGACCGCAAGAAGGACATGCTGAACAGAGGCGGCTTCAAGGTCTATTCAGTCGAGGTGGAAAACGCGTTGATGGCGCTGCCCGGCGTGGTCGAGGCCGCCGTGATCGGCAGGCCCTGCCCGGTGCTCGGCGAGCGCGTGCACGCCTACCTCTACGCGCCTGACCTGGCGCGCGACGACGCAGCGGTCAGGCACCACTGCGCCGCACGGCTGGCCGACTACAAAGTGCCGGAAACGCTCACCTGGAGCGACGCACCGCTGCCGCGCAACGCGAACGGGAAGGTCATGAAGCGGGTGTTGCGCGACGCTCTGCTGGCGTCGGGTTGATCCCCCGTCATCAGGCCACGCCGGCGCGCCACCAGGCTCATTCGAACAGCGCGTCGAAGCGGCGTTGCATCTCTTGCGGCGTCAGGCTCTCAAGTTCGTGGCCGATGAGCCAGGTGTGGCCGAACGGGTCGCGCAAGCGGCAACTGCGTTCGCCGTAGAACTGGTCGGTGGGCGGCATCAACAGCGTTGCGCCTGCGGCAACGGCCTGCGCCGCCATCGCGTCGGCGTCGGCGACGTGCAGGTGCACCGAGCAGCCGATGTCGATCTCGCCGGTGGGCGCGGGCAGGCCGTACTCGGGATACGGATCGCACAGCATCACGACCGCCGCACCGAACTGCATCTCGGCGTGGCCGATTCGGCCGGAGGGCTCGGTCAACCTGAACTTCTCGACGGCGCCGAACGCTTCGGCATAAAAGCGCATCGCCTTTGCCGCATCGCTGACGCGAAGATAGGCGAAGACCTCGTGGATCGGATTGGGCTTCTTGGCGGGCATGGGCAGGTCCTCCTTCGGTGCCCAGCTTAAGCGCCTGCATGCCCCGTGTATTGGAGATTTTTCCGGGCCGGCGCGGCGCGCGCCGCATCGACGATCGGCACATGCGTCGGCTGGCTGGCATGCAGCGGCGCGTAGGCCGTCGGCGTCATCCCGGCCAGGCGCTTGAATTCGTGAATCAGGTGCGACTGATCGAAGTAGCCGCCGAGCGCCGCCAGCTCGGCCCAGTCGCGCCGGCCCGCCTCACTGCGGTTAATGAGCGGCAACAGCGCGTTGAAGCGCAGCACCCGCGCATAGCGCTTCGGCGTGAGGCCCACGTGGGCAGTGAAGCGGCGGATGAACTGCTGCGGCGAACAATTCGACGCTTCCTGCAGCGCGTCGATGCGCGTCGTCGATGGGTCTTGATCAAACCTGCGCAAGGCAAACGCCACCATCGGGTCGGCCGGCGGGGCCGCGCGCAATCGCGACCACAACGCCGCTTCGACGATTTCGAACCTGCGGGGCAGCGCTTGGGTGGACAGCAAGCGCTCGTGCAAGTCGCGCGCCGCTGCGCCCCACAGCGCCTCGAGCAGCTCGGTGCGGTTGCGCAGCTCGCACAACGCACCACCGAAAATCGCGGCAGCGCCGCCGGGCCTGAAGTGCACGCCCATGACCTGCGAGGCACCGCCCATGCCGCGCACCGCGTGGCGGTCGTGCACGCCGCTCACGACCGCGCCCCGAAGATGGCGCGCCTCGCGCGACTCCACGCTGGCAAAGCGCACCACGCTGTCCTGCAGCAACGGGATCACGATGTCGGCGCGGCCGGTCGGCAGGCTGAGTTCGCGGCGGTGCGGCAAGGCAGGGCGCGACGCCCACCTGATCGCCTCGACGTGTTGCGCGAGCGGTGCGGCCGGGCGGTGCGTGACGAGCATGCGCAAGGCTACTCCAGGAGCCGGCGCGATGGAAGCAGCGGCGGCGCTGCCGGACGCCCGGCCGACGGCCGACGGCCGAGCCGGGATCGAACGGTTCCGGCGCTTCACCCCAAACCTCGGGCTCGTGCGTTCAACCCCCATCGCAACTCCATCAGGACCTGATCATGTGGCACGCAAACATCGCCAACCCGGGCAAAGAGGCCCTCAACACCGCCAGGCGCAGGATTCGGCGGGGCCGCCTCGCCGCGTCGCTGGCGCTTGCCGGGGCAAGCCTGGCGCTCGACGCGAACGCCGTCGGTTCGCTCGTCGACGTGGTGCTGGTGGACCGCGACGCCGCGAGCGTGCTCGATATCTATCCGCATCGCGGCCGCCACTATGTGGCCGGCCGGCCCGGCGCGCGTTATGCGATCCGCGTCACGAACCGGACCGGCGAGCGCGTGCTCGCCGTGATGTCGGTCGACGGCGTGAACATCGTCACCGGCCAGACTGCCGCCTGGAACCAAAGTGGTTACGTGCTGCAGCCGTGGGCGTCGCATGAAATCACCGGCTGGCGCAAGAGCCCGCACAAGGTGGCGGCGTTCGAGTTCGCCGCGCTGCCCGATTCCTACGCCGCCCTGACCGGGCGACCGAACGACGTCGGCGTGATCGGCGTGGCGGTGTTCAACGAGCGCGTCGCGCCGCCACTGAAACCCATCTTGCCGCAGATCGGCCGGGCCGACGGCCCCGCAGGCGCAGCGCAGGAATCGAGCGCTGCGCGCGACGCCGACCGCGGCACGCCGGAGGCGAAGTCGGCCGGCCCGGCCAACTCCAGCGCTGCCGGCGCCGACACCGCGATCGCGCCGCAACGCGAGCGCTCCGAGCGCCTGGGCACCGGGCACGGCGCGCGCGAGAACTCGTACGCGGGCACGACGAGCTTTGTGCGCAGAACCCCCTACCCGGCCGAGCAGGTGAGCCTGTTCTACGACCGCCACGAGAACCTGGCGCGCGCCGGCGTGATCGCACCGCCCGGCCTGCCCAGCCCCGCGCCGTTTCCGCTGAGCCGCAACGCCGGCTACGTGCCGGACCCGCCGCTGCGCTGAGGCGGGGCCCGGGCGCTTGCTGCCGTTCGGTGCCGCTCTGCGTGCCGAGGTCGAGAAGGGGCATGTGGCCCGGGTTGCGTTCTGCGGCCCTCGCTCGCGGCGAGCGGGGTGCCATCAACACCGTGCCCTGTTGCGCAACGGCTTCAAATCCCCAAATGCCGCGCCCAAACCCCCCGGTCGGCACCCAACGCCGCGGAACTGCCGCTCCACACGACGCGGCCTTTTTCCAGGATCACATGCCGATCGGCGATGGCGATCAGCCGCTGCACGTACTTGTCGATCACAAGCATCGCGTGTCCCGCTTCGCGCAGCGCGCCGAGCACGCGCCAGATTTCTTCGCGCACGAGCGGCGCCAGGCCTTCGGTCGCTTCGTCCAGGATCAGCAATTTCGGGTTCGTGACGAGGGCGCGCGCGATCGCGAGCATTTGCTGCTCGCCGCCGGAGAGCTGGCCGCCCATGTGCCTGCGGCGCTCGGCCAACCGCGGGAACAACTCGAACAGGCGCTGCGGCGTCCAGGGGCTTGCCGGGTTCGCCGACCCCGCAGGCGCGGCGGCAGCAGCGCGCGCAAATGCGCTCAAGTGTTCTTCGACGCTCAGGTTGCCGAAGATCTGACGCCCTTCGGGAACCAGGGCCAGCCCCAGGCGCGCCACGCGATGGGTCGGGACGCCGACGATGGCTTGCTCGTTGAACACCATCTCGCCGGCACTTGGGCGGATCAGCCCCATCACGGTGCGCACGAGCGTCGTCTTGCCCATGCCATTGCGACCGAGCAGGCCGACGATTTCAGCGCGGCCGATCTGAAGATCGACGTTGAACAGCACCGGTGTGCGGCCGTAGCCGGCACTCACGCCGCGCACACCCAGCAGCTCGGCGCTCATCGTCACGTCGCCTCCTGCGCATCGCCGAGGTAGGCGGCGATCGCAGCGTCATTGCGCCGCACTTCGTCGGGCGTGCCGCTCGCGACGACACGCCCGCCCACCAGCACCGAGACGCGGTCGGCGAGGCGGAACACCGCGTCGACGTCGTGTTCGATGAGCAGCACGGCGCATTCGTCGCGCAGGCCTTCGATCAGCTGGGCCATCGCCGCTGACTCTTCCGCGCCCATGCCCGCCAGCGGCTCATCGAGCAGCACAAGCAGCGGCCGGCTCGCGAGCGTCAGCCCGACTTCGAGGGCGCGCTGCTCGCCGTGCGAGAGTTGTTCGACGCGGCTGTCGGCGTGCGGCGCGAGGCCCAGACGCGCCAGCAACTGATCGGCGCGCTCGTTCAATGAGGCGTCGTCGCGCACCGACCGCCAGGCACCGAAGACGCGGCCCTGCGTCGCCTGCGCGGCAAACGCCAGGTTGTCGCGCACACTCAGGCTTTTCAGCAGCCGCGTGATCTGGAACGATCGCACCAGGCCGCGTCGTGCGCGCTGGTGCGCGACGAGCTTGGTGATGTCGGCGCTGTTGAAAATCACGCTGCCGCGGTCGCTTTGCAATTGCCCGGCAAGTTGCGCGACGAGCGTCGTCTTGCCCGCGCCGTTGGGGCCGATCAGCGCGTGGATTTCGCCGCGCTGGACCGAGAGGTCGACACCGTCGGTCGCGATCACGCCGCCGAAGCGTTTGTGCAGGCTGCGCACTTCGAGCAGCGCCGGGGTCATGGCTTCTCTTTTGCCCGCGCGAACCAGGGCGCGGCGATGCCCACGAGGCCCTGGCGCGCGAACAGCACCACGCCAAGCAGCACCCAGCCGGTCCAGAAGCCCCAGTGCTTTGTATACGCCGACAGCACTTCTTGCAGCATCAGCAACGCCGTCGCGCCGAGCACGCCGCCCCACACCGTGCCCACGCCGCCCAGGATCACCATCACGAGCAGCGTTCCCGATTGCGTCCAGTGCAGTTGGTTCGGGCTGACGTAGCCCTGCAGGTTCACGTTGAGCGCCCCCGCGATGCCGGCCGACAAGCCGGCAACGACGAAGAGCGCGAGCTTGATTCGATACGTGGGCAGGCCCAGCGCTTGCGCGCGCACTTCGTCGTCGCGCAGCGCGAGCACGGCCCGGCCCATGCGCGAGCCGGTGAAACGCGTCAGCAGCAGGAGCGACACGCCGAGCACCGCGAGCGCGACGAAGTAGAGCGTCATGCCGTCGCGCAAGTTGAAGCCCCCCGGCAGCAGCGAGCGCACCCGGATCGTCAGCCCTTCGTCGCCGCCGTACTGTTTGATCGAGTTCGCGAGGTAGAACAGCATTTGCGCAAACGCGAGCGTGATCATGATGAAGTAGACGCCGCGCGTGCGCAGCGAAATCGCTCCGATCACGAGTGCGGCAGCGCCCACCACCGCGACCGTGGCGAGCAGTTGACCGCCCGCGCCAAGCACGCCTTCGCTCAGCAGAATGCCGGTGGTGTACGCGCCCAGGCCGAAAAACGCGGTGTGGCCCAGCGACACCATGCCGCCGTAGCCGAGCAACAGGTTCAGGCTCGTCGCGGCGATCGCGAAGACGACGATGCGCGTGGCAAAGCTCAGGTAAAAGTCCGCGCCGAGCGCATGCAGCAGCCACGGCAACGCCAGCGCCAGGCCGAGCGCGACGAGTGTGGCGATGCGCGCCGCGCTGATCATCAGGCGCGCACGGGGAACAAACCCGAAGGCTTGAAGACGAGCACGCCGGCCATCAGCAGATAAACGGCGATCGACGCGAGCGCCGGCCCCGCCGCACTCGCCCATTGCGGCGGCAAGATTTCGCGCAGGCCTTGCTGCAGCAGCGTGCGGCCGAGCGTATCGACCACACCGACAAGCAGCGAGCCGATCAGCGCGCCGCGGATCGAGCCGATGCCGCCGATCACGATCACGACGAAGGCGAGGATCAGGATGTTCTCGCCCATGCCCACCTGCACCGCGAGCAGCGGCCCGAGCAGCCCGCCCGCCACGGCGCACAGCGCCGCACCCAGGCCGAACACGAGCGTGAAAAGGCGCTCGATGTTGACGCCCATGACGACGCTCATTTCACGGTTCGACGCCCCCGCGCGCACCAGCGCGCCGACGCGGGTTTTCTGCACGAGCAGGTAGAGCAGCAGCGCCAGACCCAATCCCACCGCGATGATGACCAGGCGCCACGCCGGGTAGGTGAGGCCACCGCCCAGGTCCACCGGCCCGGCGAGCGACGCGGGGGCAGAGAGCGAGGCGTCGGTGCCGAAGACCATTTCGACGCCGTCGTTGAGGATCAGGATCAGCGCAAACGTCGCGAGCACCTGCGAGAGGTGGTCGCGCGCGTAAAGCGTGCGCAGCAGCGTCGCCTCGATCAGCATGCCGAACAGCGCGGTCAGCACGACGGCGAGCAGCAGCCCGCCGAGGAAGGTGCCGGTGAGCCCGACGAGCCACGCGGCGAGAAAGGCGCCGACCATGTAGAACGCGCCGTGCGCCAGGTTGATCATGTCCATCACGCCGAACACGATCGTCAGCCCGGCGGCGAGCAGAAACAGCATCAGGCCGAATTGCAGGCCGTTCAGCGACTGCTCGAGGAACAGGACGCCGGTCATGGAGCCAACATGTCATCCCGGCGAAAGCCGGGATCCACTGCAGGCATCGCGCTGGGCGAAGGGTGGATCCCAGCGTTCGCCGGGATGACGGCATTGCGCAACGCTCACTTCGCCATGCCGCACTGCTGCACGTAGGCGTCGCCGTGGTTCTTCAGGATCGCCTCGCCGATCGACTTGTTGATCAAGCCGCCCTTGCCGTCGCTGCCCACGGTGCGCACGTAGTAGTTCTGGATCGGGTACTGGTTCGTATTGAACTTGAATCCGCCGCGCACCGAATCGAACTTGGCCGCGCGCAAGGCCTTGCGCACCGCTTCTTGATCCTCGATCTTGCCTTTCACGTCGCGCACCGCGGCGTTGATGAGCAGCGCCGCGTCGTAACCCTGAGACGCGAACACGGAGGGCACGCGGTTGTATTCCTTCTGGAACTCGGCCATGAACTTCTGGTTCGCGGGGTTCGCGAAATCGGGCGACCAGTGCGCCGTGTTGAAGAGGCCCGCCATCGGCGCGCCCACCGGCGTGATGATGTCCTGGTCCGCCGAGAAACCCGGCAGCACGAGCTGGATGTCTTTGCCCAAGCCCGCGCCGACAAACTGTTTGATGAAGTTGATCCCCATGCCGCCGGGCAGGAAGATGTAGAGCGCCTGCGGCTTCGCAGCGCGGATTTCCGCAAGCTCGGCGGCGTAGTCGAGCTGGCCGAGCTTGGTGTAGTTCTCGCCGACGATCGCGCCCTTGAACATGCGCTTGAAGCCGGCAAGCGAATCCTTGCCGGCCTGGTAGTTGGGCGCGAGCAGGTAGGCGTTCTTGATCTCGCGCTGGTTCGCGAATTCGCCCGCCGCCTCGTGGTACGCGTCGTTCGGCCAGGACACGGCGAAGAACAGCGGGTTGCAGTCTTTGCCCGCCATCGACGAGGGCGCCGCGTTCGGGCTGATGTAGATCGTCTTGTTGTCCAGCGCCTCGGGCAGCGCGGCGAGCATGATGTTGGAGAACACGACGCCCGTCATGAAGTCGACCTTGTCGCGCTTCACGTTGCGCTCGAAGAGCTGGCGCGCCACATCGGGCTTGAACTGGTCGTCGCCGACGATCACTTCGGCCGGCAAGCCGCCGAGTTTGCCGCCGTTCAACTTGACGGCGAGCTGAAAGCCGTCGCGGATGTCGATACCGAGCGAGGAGGACGGGCCGGAGAGCGTGCTGACAAAACCGATTCTGACCTTGTCGGCGGCGTGCGCAGGCAGCGCGAGGGCGGCGGCGCACAGCACAATGCATGAGGCGACGCAGCGTGACGCGTGGTGAAACGGAAAGCAATGGGGGGTCGTGTGCATGGCGTGCTTCCTCATCAGGATGGATCGGGTCGATTCATTGTAGGCAGCGCTGTGCGCGCGCAGGCTCATGGAAATCCTTCACCTGCGGCGTTACGCTATGCCTCCCGATGCCCTTGGGCACACTGCGCCGACGCACATGATTCCGACGCTGACCACCGCCCGTCTGCGCCTGCGGGCGTTTCGCGAGGCCGACTTCGACACTTACGCGGCGATCTGCGCCGACGCCGAAGTGATGCAGTTCATCGGCACCGGCGGGCCAGTCGCCGCCGAGAACGCGTGGCGCCAGATGGCGATCTTTCTTGGCGCGTGGGCGCTGCGTGGCCACGGCATGTGGGCGCTCGCGGAGCGCACGAGCGGCAAGCTGATCGGCCGCGTCGGGTTTCTGGACCCGCCCGGCTGGCCAGGCTGCGAACTCGGCTGGCTGCTCGCGCGCCCGGCGTGGGGCCAGGGCTACGCCTTGGAGGGCGCCCGCGCCGCCAGAGACTACGGGCGTGACGCGCTGGGTCTCACCGAACTCATCAGCCTGATCCGCCCCGACAACGTTCGCTCGATCGCGCTCGCGCAGCGACTCGGCGCCGAGACCAGCGAGACGATCGACTTCCTGGGGCAGCCCTGCCTGCTCTACCGACACCCCAGCGGAGGCCTTGCGCGATGAGCGACGCTCAAACCGTGCGCACGATGTGCCCGATGAACTGCCACCCCACGCTGTGCGGCATGCTCGCGCAAGTGCGCGACGGGCAGTTGATTGGCGTGAAGGGCGACCCCGACAACCCCGACAGTCGCGGTTTCCTCTGCATTCGCGGCCAGGCCTCGCGCGAAATCATCAGCAACCCGGCGCGCCTGCTGCACCCGCTCGTGCGCGACCGCCGCGGCGACCCGCTTCGCCGTGCCACGTGGGACGAAGCGTACGCACGCATCGGCGAATCGATCGAAAACGCGCCGCCGCAGGCCACCGCGTTCTGGCCGGGTCACGGCATCTTCACGACGAGTTACGGCACGCGTTTCGGCCCGCAGCTGATGGCGCGCTTCGCCAACATCCACGGCAGCCAGTTCTGGAACCCGACGATGATCTGCTGGGGCCTGGGCGCTTTCGGCCTGGCGCTCACCGGCGTGACCGAGACGAACACGAAGGAGGACATGGGCGAACACTCGCAGCTCATCGTGCTGTGGGCGGCGAACCTCGCGAGCCAGCCCAACACGGCGCGCCACTTGCTCGCGGCAAAACGGCGCGGCGCGCACATCGTGACGATCGACGTGCGCCAGACCGAAGCCGCCGCCAAGTCGGATGACGTGTTCCTCTTGCGCCCCGGCACCGACACTGCGCTCGCACTCGCCCTGGCGCATGTGATTTGCGGCGAGCAGCTGCACGACGCCGGGTTCGTCGCGCAGCACTCCTTGGGCTTCGCGGCGCTGGCAGAACACGTGAAGGCGTTTTCGCCCGCCTGGGCCGAAGGCGTGACCGGCGTCGCGGTCGAACGCATCGTCGGCTTGGCGAGGCGTTATGCGGGAACGAAGCCGGCGATGATCGTGCTCGGCGGCAGCTCGATGCACAAGGGCGCGAACGGCTGGCAGGCGAGCCGCGCGATTGCGTGCCTGCCGGGCCTGACCGGCAACCTCGGCATTCCCGGCAGCGGCTTCGGCCCGCGCCATGGCAGCGCAGCGCATGGCCGCGGCCTGGGCAGCATCGTCGTGCCGGAACGCCGTGCGCCCGGCACGGCCTGGCCGAACCAGATGTCCGACGTGGCGGCGGCGCTGCGCGAGGGCCGGGTGCGCACGCTGTTCCAGATGGGCTCGAACATGCTGTCGTCGTTCCCCGACGCGCGCGCCGCGGCCGAAGGCCTGGCGTGTACCGGCCTGATCGTCAGCCACGATCTGTTCTTGAACCACACCGCCGCGCAGTTCGCCGACGTGGTGTTGCCCGGCACCGCGTGGCTCGAAGAACTTGGCTGCAAGGCGACGCATACGCACCTCTACCTGATGGAGCCTGCACTCGCGCCGCCGGGTGAGACACGGTCGCTCTACCGGGTGCTGACCGAACTCGCACAGCAACTCGGGCTGGAAGGCTTTCATCCCTGGGCCGACGAGGAGGCGATGGTGAACGCGGTGCTCGACCACCCCTGCACCGGCCGCGCGACAGTGGCGTCACTGCGCGCAGCGGGCGGTTTTGCGGCGATGAACGTCTCGCACGTCGCTTACCCGACCTTCGAATTCGACACGCCCAGCCGCAAGCTCGAATTCGTGTCCGCAAAGGCAGAGCAATTGGGATTGCCGGCGCTGCCGAGCTTCGACGCGCCGTCAGCGTCCGCCGTGAACGAAAGCGTTCTTCACCCGCTGGCGCTGACCCAGGGCCGCACGCTGACGCATTTCCACGGCTTCTACAACAACGGGCGCGAACTGCCGACGCTGGCACGGCGCGAGACCGAGCCTGCCTTGTGGATCGCGCCGACCGATGCGCAGGCGCGCGGCGTGCGGGAGGGTGCGCCGATCCGGATCTTCAATCAGCGCGGCGAATTGCGCGCCCGCGCCCACGTGACGCAGCGCATCCCCGCAGGCACGGTGTGGATGCGCGACGGCTGGCCAGGGCTGAACAGCTTGACCGCCGCAGCGCCTGTCTTGCCCGACGCCGCCGTCGATGCCTTTGCATTCGCTGCCGGGCAGGCAACGTTCGAGGCGAAGGTAGAGGTCGCCACGTTGGCGCCCGCCGGCCCCTTCATCGCCTCGACCTCTTCGCAACCATTTGGAGTGGAGCAATGAGGCATCCCTGTGTCAACCTCCCTCGCCAGGGGCGAGCTTGGGGGTGCGGCCGTGATTTGCTACCGACCCGCAATTTGCGCTCGGATGCAGAATTGTTCATCGAGCTTCGGATTCGCACGCCGCGCAGCGCCGGCAGGGTGGGCGACTCGAATCACTCTCCCCACCGGTTTGCCCATGCTGAGTGCACTTCAATCATCAAGGTCGCCGCGCTTGCCGCGCATCGCCCACGCGCCGCGGCTGAAGTCGCTGGACGACTGGGCGGCACTCGCAGCGCGCCCTGAGCAACGCACGACAGCGCGCTGCGAAGCGGTCAAAGTCGTCGTCGACCTGTTCGACGCGTCGCGCACCTACTTCTTCGACTCGAAACGCTGGAACACCCACTATCGTTTCATCCAGAGATTCATCGACCCGCGGGTGGATCACGACCTGCTATTGAAACGCGAGTACACGAGCGACAGCCGGCGCTTCCTGTTGGCCACGGTTTTGCACTATCTGGATGGTGAACACTGGACGCTCGAACTGACGAGCGGCGACACGCTGAGCGCCGAGCGAATCGCCGGGTTGTTTGAGCACATCTCGCGCCGCATCGATTTCCCGTGCCCGTTGTGGTTCCGGCCGGTGTCGCCCTGCCAAATTGCACAGGCAACCATGCTGGGGGGCCGAATCCCGGTGTTGTCGCGCGACGCCATCAACGCCGACGTGGTGTATCAACCCGTCGTGCTCGGGGTTGCCTACGGCCGGTTGCGGCGCGTGCGCGGCAGGCTCGACATGGCGAGCTTGCATCCTTACGACATCGTCGTGACCGACGAGGTGCCGATCGAGATCCCGCCGATCGCCGCGCTGATCACGAGCCAACTGCAGGCGCCGCTGATGCACGTGGCTGTGTTGAGCCGGAATCGGAACACCCCCGACATGGCGTGTCGCGGCGCGATCGACTCGACCGTGTTCACGGCGTTGGAGGGCCAGCTCGTCAAGCTCAACGTCGCTGCCCAGGACTTCACGATCGAACCGGCCGACCCGGTGCACGCCGAGGCCGCCTGGGCCGGCATGCGCCCGAGCGCCGTGTTGACGCCACACCTCGACCGCACGGTGCACGAGATTCACTCGGTCAACGCCTTGCCGGACGCGGCAGCAACCTGCGTCGGCGCGAAGGCAGCCCAAATCGGCGTGCTCGGTGCGATCGACGGCATCGTCACGCCCGGCGGATTCGCACTGCCGTTCGCGGCGTATTGTGCGCACCTCGAAGCGGCGGGGCTCGTGATGCGCATCGACGCGATGTTGCGCGACCCGTCGTTCCGAGCCGACGCCCGGGTTCGCGCCGATCGCCTGGCCGAGCTGCGCGCGGCGATCCAATTGCATCCGGTCGAGGCGACTCTTCTGGCACGCCTGGAACAGGCCATGCGCGCTGCCGGCATCGACAAGCCTTGGCTGTTTCGCAGCAGCAGCAACGCCGAGGACTTGCCGGGTTTCAGCGGCGCGGGCCTGTACGAAAGCATGCCGGTGCCGGCAGACCCATCGCCGCGGCAGATCGCCGAAGCGTTGCGCTCCGTCTGGGCCAGCGTGTGGCTGCAGCGCGCCTTCGAGGAGCGCGAGTGGTACCGCATCGACCATCGCAACGTCGCGATGGCCGTATTGGCACAGCCCTATCTCGACACGGCGCTCGCCAGCGGCGTGGCGATCACGGGCAACCCGTTTCAGCGCGAGGCGGCGGGGGCCTTCATCAATGTGCAGGCGCGAGGCCATAGCGTCACCGGTGCGGTGGGCAACGAGCTGCCCGAGCAGATTCTCGTCACCACCTGGTCGGGCGACTATGAATTCGAGTTGCTCAGCCGCAGTTCATTGACCCAGGGCGCGAACATCCTGGGCGAGGACGATCTGCGACGCCTGTGCTCGCAACTGGCGCGCATCCACGACACGATGCTGCCGCGGGCTCGCGGCGGCGCGAACGCGATGGACGTGGAGTTCATCCTGACCACGGCGCGCGAATTCGTGATCGTGCAGGCCCGGCCCTACACCATCGTGCACGGCGTTGACGACAGCGCGGACAATTCCCATGAGGGTCGCTGGGATGCATTCATGCGCACGGCGCGTCGCGTCGCTTTCCGTTTTTTGCCGAACCGGCTGGCGTACCGCCCGGCAGGTTGAATGCCAACCCGCGAGGGGATCGCCGGCTTCGACCCGGCGGGCGTGGCGGGCATGGGGGTAACTGAGGGCGTCGCGGGTCGCTCGCCCCTTCATACCCAGATCTGCAACACGTAGTCGAACGGCGCCTGACCGTTGAACAGGTCGACGCGCTGGAGCTTGATTCGCAACGAACCGTCGGCACAGCGCACGAGCGTGTGCTGGTAGCGCCCGCCGAAGTGGCGCACGTTGTCGCGGCGCAGCTCCATCATGTGAAAGCGCGAGCGCACGCAGATTTCGCTGTCGGTCACCGACTCGAGCGCGACGTGGCTGACCAGGTGGTTCGTTTCCCACATCGGCGCTTGCGACCAGGCGTTGGGGTGGCTGACGCGGCCCTTGCGGATTTCCATCATCAGCTTGTCTTCGGCAAAGATCGACGGCGAGCTTTCCCATTCGGTCTGCTGCGGCGTCACCGGCATCCAGTACACGCCTTGGGCGTCGAACAAGTCGATGAAGGCCTGCCAGTGTTTGCCGTCGAGCAGCTCGGCCTGCAGATAGAGGAACTGCTCGACCTGGCGCTGCAGGTCGCCGCTCGCCGCGAGCAGCCCCGCTTGCGGCAAGTTGCCCGCCGCATGCGAGGTGCCGGCCTGCGGCGCGCGCGGTGAATGGTCGGGCTCGATGGCCTGGGCACCGGTGCGCTGCGCAGATTGATTGGCCTCGATCACGACGTCCTGCGCGAGCAGGTGTTCGAAGTCGGGGCCGGCGCTGGGGATGATGTTGGGTTTGTTCATGGGGCGACTTTCTTCAGAACACTCGCGATGTCATCCCCGGCTTTCACCGGGATGATGGGCCTCATGCGGCCAGGTACTTTTTCCAGGCACTGAACTGGTTGCGCATCACCGCTTCCGACGTGCCGTGGTTCGAATACGTGACGCCGTTCTCAACCCGGTCGTCGCCGAAGTAGCGGTGAAAACTCACCCAGTCGCCGCCGTTGGACATCAAGCCCCATTGGCCTTTCGTCCAGTTCTCCAGGTCGTCGGCGTTGATCATCGTCGCCGGCGAATTCACGAGGTTGTAGTACCACAGGCTCCTGCGATAGATCGCCTCGGGTGCGCCCTTCAGGCGGAAGTGCCAGATCTCCGACAGCGTCTTGTCCGCCGAAATCGGCCGCAGACAGCGCAACTGTTGCAGCGGCGACTGCACCGACAAGTAGGGATAGACGAGCACATGGTGAATGCTGCGCGACAGGTACTCCTCCATCTTCTCCTTGCCGTAGGCCTTCTCCAGCAGCGCCTCGTACTCCAGCGTGTCCGGGTCCTTCGGGCGCAGGCCCATGTAGGCTTTCAGGATGCCGTGGCCGCGCGGGAAGTTGATCGTCTGCACGCTGTCCCACAGCTCGAAGCTCGACGCGAAAGTGGAGAGGTAGTGGTAGTAGAGCGGCGCGGCGCCCGTCTCGGCCTTGATGCGCTTTTCCACGCGCCCCGCGGAAATGCCCGTGGACTGGTGCGTCACCGAGGGGTGCAGCGCGTCGAGCTGGTTCTCCATGAAAAACTTCCAGTTCGACTGCTGGATCACGCGGTGGCAGACGGGAACGACTTCGACTTCGCCCACAGGCGAGCGGTCGCACATGTCGTCAAAGGCGATCTTCGCTTCGCCGAGGAATTCGCTCAAGCCCGGGCCTTCGTCGACGAGACTCGCGAAGACAAAGCCGCGATAGCTTTCGACGCGCGCCGCGCGCTTCATGCCGCAGTCCGGGTTGTCGCGCGTCATTCGCGTGCCTTCGTAACCCTTGGCCAGCGGAATTGCGCGCACGCTGCCGTCGAGGTGAAAACTCCAGGCGTGGTACGAGCAGACGAACGCAGCGCCGGTATTGCCGCGCTGGTTGCCCACCAATTGCACGCCGCGGTGCGGGCAGCGGTTGTAGAGCACTTGCACGCCGCCCGGTTCTTTCCCATTCGCCTGGCGCACCATGATCATCGGCTGGCGGCCGATGGTGAGCGCATGGTAATCGCCGGGGGCTTTGACTTGCGACTCGTGGCCGCAATAAACCCAGGTGCGTTCCCAGATGCGCTCCATCTCCAGATCGAAGATTTCCGGGTCCGTGTAGACGCGTTTGTGGACGCGGTCGGGTTCGACCAACTGCTGCAATTCCATAGTTCTCACTCCACTGCGCGATGCGTCATCAGGCAATCCCAGCCCGCGGCGAGGGGGTCGGACGCGAATCAAACCCCAGCACCGGATTCTGCCTCGCGCCGCCAGGTGACGCAGGCGTTGTTTGACGGCATGGCGCGATCGTCGAGCAAGGTCAGCCCCGCGGCGCGAGCGAGACGGTCCACCGCATCAAACTCGCGAATGCCGCGCTTCGGGTCGGCACTCCTCAGATCGGCGTCGAAGCGGGCGTTGCTGTCGCTCGTGAAACGGCCGCCTCGGTTGAACGGGCCGTAGACGGTGAGCAGCGCGCCGTCGCTCAGCACTTGCGGCAGCATCGCGAACATGCGTTGCACGTCGCTCCAGCCCATGATGTGCAGCGTGTTGGCGCTGAAGACCGCGTCGAAGCGTGCCGGCGGCCAAGCGCCGTTCACGTCGAGTTCGATGGGCGCCGGTGTGTTGGGCAATGCCGCCTCGCTGAGCCACTGGCGAATTCCCGGCAGGTGCTCCGCGCGGTCCGAGCATTGCCACACGAGGTGCGGCAGCGCTGCCGCGAAATGCACGGCGTGCTGGCCCGTGCCGCTGCCGACCTCGAGCACGCACTTGACGCCGCCAAAGTGCTCGCGCAGCACCGCGAGAATCGGCTCGCGGTTGCGCTCGCTCGCTGCGGAAAACGGCTTCTCTTGCATCAGGCGCCGCGCAGGGCGCGGGTTGCCGCGTCGAAGAAGGCGTAGCTCTCGAGCCGGCTCGCCACATGCACCGGCTCGGGCCAGGCGCTGTGCAGCACGATCACGAGTTGTTCGTCCACGTCAATGTAGATCTGCTGGCCGAAGATGCCCAAGGCGCCGAACACGCGGCGCCCGGCGGGAACCGGAAACGTCCACCACTGGTAGCCGTAACCGAGCGGCTCGAAGCCCGCGAGCTTGCCCGGCGCGTGGATCGACGTGGGCACGACGGCAGTCGATTCGGCAATCCAACCTTCGGGCAGCACGCGCACGCCGCCCACCACGCCGTCGGCAAGCACGAAGGCGCCGAAGCGCGCGTAGTCGCGCAATGTCGCGCTCAGGCCGGTGCCGGCGAACTCCTGGCCGCCTTCCGATTCGAGCTGCCAATACGCGTCGGATTCCATGCCGCAGGGGCGCCAGATCTTTTCCGACAGGTAGTTGCTGAGCGGGCGACGAATCGCCCCGGCGAGCATGGCCCCGAGCAAAAACGTCTCCGCAGTGTTGTAGTTGAAGCGGGTGCCGGGCTCTGCGGCGCGCGGCAGCGTGCGCAGGTAGTCGATCGCGGCGCCGGGCTGCTCGCGCTGTTGCAGCGCGAGCAGCTGGCGCCGGTCCGATTGAGGGTCGAGGTAGGTCTCGACCCAGCGCACACCCGAACTCATTTGCAGCACGTGGCGCATCGACACGCCCTCGTACGCCGAGCCGCGCAATTGCGGCACCATCAACGTCACCGGATCGTCCAGGCTGCCGATCAGGCCGTCGTGCAACGCCGCGCCGACCAGCGTGGACGTGATCGACTTGGCCATCGAAAACGAGATCCAGCGTGTGTCCGCGCTGTGGCCCAAGGCGTAGCGTTCGAGCACGATCCGGCCGCGCTTGAGAATCAACACGCCGGCGTTGCGCCCGCGCTGCAGGAAGTCGGCGATGCCCAGCGCCTGGCCCTGCACTTCGCAGGCAAAGTCGACGGCGTCGCCGCGCGGCAGCTCGCTGGTTGTGCCGCCGCGAGCGATCACGCGCGTCGGGTAGAGGCCGCGCATGTCGGCGAAGGCGCGCACCTGGGCCTGCGGCGGCAGGGTGAACAGATCGGAGTACGTGCCGGATCGCGGGTGTTGAAGCATGGCTTCAGTGTAGCCAGCGAACCTCGTGCCAAAGGCGGTGTGCCAAAGGCGGCACGCCGCGCACGGCGGCGGGCCGGCCGCGGCTGGCGCCGCGCTCACCCGCCGGCGAAGGGTCGCTGGTCCGCTGCCGCCTGGCGCCGTGCGATCCAGGCGTCGATGACGCTGTCCATCACGCTGAAGGGCAATGCGCCATGGCGCAGCATCTCGTGGTGAAACTGCGCGAGGTCGAACTCGGCGCCGAGCGCGGCAGCGGCCTTGTCGTGCAACTCCAGAAGTTTGCGCAAGCCCAGCGGCGCGGCAGAAGCGTTTCCAGACGTGGCGCATCGCCGTCGGGTGCAGCAGAACGTCAAACAAGGAAAGGCGTCAGACCACGCGCTGCAGGGAATGCACGGCGCTGTCTTTCCAGATGTCGTCGGGGCTGACGAAAGCATCGTGCAGCTTGAAGTTCACGCCGGCGCGCTTGAAACACTCGAAGACGAGCTCGGAGCAGATGTACTTGCGGTCGCGCGTGCGTCGGCTGACCCGAAACAGGATGCGCAGTGCGATGCGCAGGATTTCGAGGTTGTCGTACGGTTTCGTCAATTCATCCATGCCGAAGCTGATGGCGCGGTTCATCGCCGCGGCGTCGACCTCGGGTTGAACCCGCGCGACGACGATGTTGCCGCGGTAGGGGCGATTCCTCCCGTGGTAGTCCTTCAGGTATTTGGACAGCGGCGCGAGGCGCACCCCGATCATGGTTTCGCTCTCGAGCACGAAGACACGCTGCAGGTTGTCGTCTTTGTAGAGAATGCCGACGTGGCTCCACACCGATCCCGTGAAGCGCTGGATCAGCCGCGAGAATAGGTAGGAGCCCGAGCAGAACACCAGGTCGCCCGTCCGCAGGCTGTCACGCAAACCTACGTAGGGGGTGACGTTGAGCCGCTCGATCTGCCGCTTGGTCACGGGCTCGGCCACGCTGTCTCCTCGTCTTCTATTCGGAATTTGTTCGATGATAGGGCTGGCGAACCGTTCTTGCCCCCCGAAGCCCTAGGTGTGATCACTCCCCCATGAAACCCAGCGACCTCCCCCCCGCCAGCCTGAGCGCCGCCTTCTGGCGCGTCATCCCCGCCGACACCGACCCGGTGGAGACCCGCGAATGGCTCGACGGCTTTGCCAGCCTGGTTCGCGACGTCGGCACCGAGCGCGGCACCTACGTGCTGAGGCGCCTGCTCGATGAAGCGAGGCGCCTGCGCGTCTCCCTGCCCGCGGTGCTGAACACGCCTTACGTGAACAGCATTGCGCTGGACCAGCAGCCGCAATTTCCGGGCAACCTGGAGATCGAGGCGCGCCTGTCTGCCGCGGTGCGCTGGAACGCGCTCGCGATGGTGGTTCGCGGCAACAAGTTCTCCGGCGACCTCGGCGGCCACATCGCGACTTACGCGTCGATCGCCGATTTGTTTGAGGTTGGTTTCAACCACTTCTTCCGCGCCGGTCAAGGCGGCGACCTGGTGTTTTTTCAGCCGCACGCGTCGCCCGGCGTTTACGCCCGGGCGTACGTTGAAGGGCGCCTTCCCGAAGCACGACTGACGCGGTTTCGCCAGGAAACGCTGGGCGCGCGCGATGCGAGCGAGGGCGGCGCGCCCCACGCGACCGACGCGACACCGAAAAACGGCGGCCTGTCGTCCTACTGCCACCCGTGGCTGATGCCCGATTTCTGGCAGTTCCCCACCGGCTCGATGGGCCTGGGGCCGATCACCGCGATTTACCAGGCGCGCTTCATGCGCTACCTGCAGGACCGCGAAATTCATCAGACGCAAGGCCGCAAGGTCTGGGCTTTTGTGGGCGACGGCGAGATGGACGAGCCGGAATCGCTCGCCGGACTTTCGCTTGCGGCGCGCGAGGGCCTGGACAACCTGGTGTTCGTCGTCAACTGCAATTTGCAGCGCCTCGATGGCCCGGTGCGCGGCAACGGCTCGGTCGTGCAAGAGCTGGAGGGCTTGTTTGCCGGCGCGGGCTGGAACGTCATCAAACTCATGTGGGGCAGCGACTGGGATCCGCTGTTCGCGCGCGATGTCGACGGCGTGCTGCTCAAGCGCCTGCATGAAACGGTAGACGGCGAATTCCAGGCGTACGCGGCGACCGACGGGCGCTTCAACCGCGAGCACTTCTTCAACAAGTACCCGGAGTTGCAACAGCTTGTCGCGCACCTGTCGGACGACGACATCGACCGCCTGCGCCGCGGCGGCCACGACCCGGTGAAGATTTACTCGGCCTACCACGCCGCGGTGTCGCACCGCGGCCGGCCCAGCGTGATCCTCGCGCAGACGAAAAAGGGCTACGGCATGGGCCATTGGGGCCAGGGGCGAATGGGTTCGCACCAGCAGAAAAAGCTCGAAGACGACGCGCTGCTCGCGTTTCGCGACCGCTTCGCCCTGCCGCTCAAAGACGATGCGGCGAAGGCGCTCGAGTTTTATCGGCCAGACGCCGACAGCCCCGAGATGCGCTATCTGCACGACCGCCGCAAACTGCTCGGCGGTTACCTGCCGGCACGCAGCAGCGTCGCGCCGCGCCTGGCGACGCCCGACGCGGCGGCCACCGCCAAGCTGATCGAACGCCTCGCCGGGCGCGAACAATCGACGACGATGGTGTTCGTTGCGCAGCTGACGCAGTTGCTGCGCGATGAGGTCATCGGCAAACGCATCGTTCCCATCGTCGCCGACGAAGCGCGCACCTTCGGCATGCAAAGCCTGTTCCGCGAAGTCGCGATCTACGCCGCGCATGGCCAGCTCTACGAGCCCGAAGACAAGGACGAGTTGCTCTACTACAAGGAGTCGCGCAGCGGCCAGATCCTGGAAGAGGGCATCACCGAGGCCGGGGCGCTGTCCAGCTGGATCGCCGCGGCGACGAGCTACAGCACGCACGGCGTGGCGATGCTGCCGTTCTACATCTTCTATTCGTGTTTCGGCTTCACCCGCGTCGGCGATTTGATCCTCGCCGCGGCTGATTCGCGCGCGCGCGGCTTCCTGATCGGCGCGACATCGGGGCGCACCACCTTGTCGGGCGAAGGCTTGCAGCACCAGGACGGGAGCAGCCTGCTCGCGGCGTCAACCATCACCAACTGCCGCGCCTACGACCCGGCGTACGGCTATGAGCTCGCGATCATCGTCGGCCACGGCGTGAAGCGCCTGCTCGACGAGCAGTGCGACGAGTTCTACTACCTCACGGTGACGAACCAAAACCAGCCACAGCCTGTGCTGCCGGTGGGCATCGAGGATTTGGAAGAAGGCGTCGTGCGCGGCCTGTACCGCTGCCGCGAGGCGCAAGGCGGCGCGGCGCAGGTGCGGCTGCTCGGCTCAGGTGCAATCCTGCTCGAGGCGCTCGCCGCCGCGGAGCTGCTCGCGCAGGACTTCGGCGTGCACGCCGAAGTCTGGAGCGCAACGAGCTTCACCGAACTCGCGCGCGACGCGCGCGAAGTGCAACGCGCGAACCGCCTGCACCCCGGGCGCGCGCGCGCGAGCCACGTGCAGGACTGCCTGGACGGCGCGCTGCCGGTGGTCGCAGCGACCGACCACGTGCGCGCCGTGCCGCAACTCATCGCCGAATACCTGAACGTCGCGTCGTACACGACGCTGGGCACCGACGGCTTCGGGCGCAGCGACACGCGCGCGGCGCTGCGCGCATTTTTTGAAGTCGATCGGTTTCACATTGCGCTGGCCGCGCTCGAGGCCATGGCGCGCAGCGGCGCGGTAGAGCGCGGGCTCGTTTCGCGGGTGATCGAGCGTTACGCGATCGATGCGCAAAGCCGCGCACCTTGGGACGTTTGATACGGATTCGCGTTCAATCGAATAGGAAGTGCGGTTGGCTTTCGGCCCAATGCTGACGTTCGATGTGGCCTCGAGGCTTGCCCACCAACCCTCGTCATCCCGGCGAAACGCCGCCCCGTGCTGCGACACGGGGGCCGGGATCCACTGGATGCACGCGATGAACGCTGCGCTGGACGCGCGACTTCCACGGGTGGATCCCGGCTTTCGCCGGGATGACGAATATCCTGCGTCGACGCGTGACCGCACCCAAAGCGGACGTTCAAACGTCAGCAACGGGCCGGCTGCAGCCACCGAATCTCATTCGATTGAACGCGAATTGGTATGAGCACTCTGACCAGGTAGCGTCTCGGATCACCGGGTGCGCGTCGAACTTGCGCCGGCTTGGCGCAACTCGAGGGCAGGGGGTGCGCCGGTTTGCCGTGCCTCAGCCGCGCAAACCGAGCGCGGCCAAGGTGCGCGCGCCGGCTTCGCCGTCGGCGACGAGCTGCTGCGACAGCTGGAATGCATGCACCGCCGCGGCGGTGTGCGGGCCGTAGATGCCGTCGATCACGCCGATGCGAAAGCCGCGCAAGTTCAGTTCGGCCTGCAGGCGCGCAATCAGCGCGCCTTTCATGTTCGGAGTTTTCAGGCGCAACACCAGCCCGGCGGGCCGGTACGGGCGCAGCAGGGAAGGCTCGTCGTAGCGAATCATCGGCGGCAGCACGCCCACATCCCAGCGCCGGCCGTCGACCTCGCCGCGGATCACACCCGTCGCCGTCGAGTGCGCCTCGACGGTCCCGCCCGCGCCGTCGCACATCGCGATGTGCCCGATGAGCGTGGGCGCCGGGAAGCGCAGCACGAACGCGCCGGGCGTCGACTTCGCCACGACGATGGGTACCGTGCAGCGCGCACGCTTCGCGTCGGCGCGCCAGTGGCCTGTGTAGGCATCGGCCGTGCTCGGGTGTTTCGCCTGGTCGCAGCCGAAAATCTTGCCACTCACCTGGTAGACACACCACGACGCGAACTCGGCGCAGTCCCACGGCCCGGTCCAGTCGGGGTTGTCCTTGGGCACCTTGACGCCCAGCACGTAGCGCTGCTTCACGTGCCGTGCCGCGAGCTCGAGCAGTTCTGCGCCAGTGGCCATGTTGCGTCTCAGATCACGACGGCAATCGCCGCCTTCACGCCGGCGAAAAGCGCGTCGCGAAAGGCGTTGACGGCGCGCTGCGCAGTCGCCTTGGTGAGAACCGCCACAGCGCGCAACTCGGCCTGCAAGGTCTTGGCCTCGTCGTCGAGTTCGGACTTGAACGTGGCTTCGTCGATATCACCCACCGCAAACGCTTCGCCGATCTCCTTCAGCGCGGCTTCGTGACCTTTCGCGATTTCACGCAGAAAGTCCTCGAGCTGCGGCGCGTTCGCCTTCACCGCGTCGGTCGCTGCGCCGAGCGCTGATCTGAAAATCGATTCCCAGTCGATCGCCATGGCCACCCTCACGGTTCACTGTCCGGCGCCGCGGGGTTGCTGTCGGCGGCATTGAGCTGCTTCGACTTTTCGGCGCGCAGCGCTGCGGCAAAAAGGCGTTGGAAGCGGTCGCGGTGAATCGCCAGCAGCCGCGTGTTGTAGTCGTCACCGTTCAGGTGCGCCGCGCGGTACTTGACCCAGAAGTCGAGAATCGTCTTGGCGATCGCCTCCGAGTCGGTATTGAGCGGGCGCGACGCTTCGCGAACCAGCATCACGCGGATCGACGTCTCGACCCTGCCCCAGTCGTCGGCGTAGTCGCGGTAGCTGAGCGTTGCGGGACGCGGCGGCGTGGCACGCGCCGAAATCATGCGGTCGTAGAAGGCGAACACGGCAGCCGACGTGTCGGCGATGCCGCGCGCCGCTTCGGCGTCGTAGTCGGCGACGAACTTGATGCCCGAACATGCTGCGAGCAGGGCGCTGAGAACCCCCATCACGAGCCAACGCCATGCGCCGAAGACGGTGTGGCGCCGCATTGCGAAGTTCATCGCGCTGGCCTCAGCATGCCGTGTCATTGTTCAAAGCGGCTGGCGGTGTCGTGGTGGAAAGTACCGAATTTTCATTCTAGGCGCCCGCCACAGCGCTGGGCGATCACGCGCCTTACCGCTGCTTACGCCTGCGGCGGCGCCGACTCATTAGCCTGCGCGGCGATGGAAACTTCACGTCACGTTCGCAGCCGCGCCGGCCTTTGGCGCTATCGCATCGCGCTGCTGCTCGCCTTGGGCGGTTGCGGTGGCGGCGGCGACGCCGGCTCCGCGGCAGCGCCACCCGTCACGCCCACCCCAGCCCTGGCGGCGGCGTCGACCTGTGGGCTCGCCAACTTTCAGTCGACGGCGCTGGCGCGCGTCAATCAATACCGCGGCAGCGGCGCGAGTTGTCGAACCGCAGGCAGCTTCATGCCCACCACGGCGCTGCGCTGGAGCGGCGCACTGACCCAGGCCGCGCAAGCGCATTCGCTCGACATGCAGGCGAACAATTTCTTTTCGCACACCGGTTTCAACGGCAGCACGCTCACGCAACGCATCAATTCGACGGGCTACGCGTGGAGTGCGATTGCCGAAAACATTGCCGCGGGTCAAGCCACGGTGAATGGCGTGGTCGACGGCTGGATGGCGAGCGACGGGCATTGCGCGAACCTCATGAACCCGAACCTGGTGGACATGGGCCTGGTCTGCGTCGCCGGAACGGCAGGCAATGCCCATCCGACGTACTGGACGATGGACCTGGGCCGGCCGCAGTAGCCTGGATCGGCTACTTCGCAGCTTCGATCACGCCGCCGCCCAGGCACACTTCGCCCTCAAAGAGCACGGCCGATTGCCCCGGCGTCACCGCCCATTGCGGTGCGTCGAAGTGCAGCGCAAATTCGCCGGCGTTGGCGTGCGCGCCGGCGCTCAGCGCGCACGCGGCGTCGGCCTGCCGGTAGCGCGTCTTGGCGCTGAATCGTGCCGGCTCGGGCGGCGCGCCAGCGACCCAGCTCGCGTCGAGCGCGGTCAAGCGCAGCGACTGCAACCACGGGTGATCGTGGCCTTGCACGACGATCAGCGTATTGCGCTGCATGTCTTTGCGCGCGACGAACCAGGGCGCATGCTGAGCGCCGCCAAAGGCGGCGCTGTCCGGTGCCGCGCCGCCGCGCACGGATCGCCTCGGCTTCACGCCGCCGATGCCCATGCCCTTGCGCTGCCCCAGCGTGTAAAAACTCAGGCCCACGTGTTCGCCGACGGCGCGCCCGCGCTCGTCTTCGATAGTGCCCGGTTGATTGGCGAGGTAGCGTTGCAGAAATTCGCGGAACGGTCGCTCGCCGATGAAGCAGATTCCGGTGGAGTCCTTTTTGGCAGCGACCGGCAGACCCGCCTCCACCGCCAAACGCCGCACCTCCGTCTTGGGCAGCTCACCCACGGGGAACAAGGTCCTGGCGAGTTGCGCCTGGTTCAGGCGGTGCAAGAAGTAGCTTTGATCCTTCGTGCGGTCCAGTCCGCGCAGCAGCTCGAAGCGGCCGTCGCGCTCCCGCACCCGCGCATAGTGACCGGTTGCGATCGCTTCGGCGCCCAGGCGCAACGCATGGTCGAGAAACGCCTTGAACTTGATTTCGGCGTTGCACAGCACGTCGGGGTTCGGCGTTCGGCCGGCCTGGTATTCGCGCAGGAACTCGGCGAAGACGCGGTCTTTGTAGTCGGCGGCAAAATTGACGTGCTCGATCTCGATTCCCAGCACGTCGGCGACAGCGGCGGCGTCGACGAAGTCGGCGTTCGACGAGCAGTACCTGTCGCCACCGGCGTCGCCGTCGTCATCTTCCCAGTTCTTCATGAACACGCCCACCACTTCGTGGCCGGCGCGTTTGAGCAGCAGCGCGCTGACGGCCGAGTCCACGCCGCCCGACAGGCCGACGACGATGCGTTGAAGTTTTTCTCGCGCGGCGACGTTCACGCGCCGATTATCCCGGCCGGCCTTAAAGTGCGGCCTTCATGGACATGCAACTGCTGGGGCGCACAGCGCTCGTCACGGGCGCCAGCGCAGGCATCGGCCGCGGCATCGCGAAGGCGCTCGCCGCCGAGGGCGTGCGTTTGGCGGTCAGCGCACGGCGCGCCGACAAACTCGAAGAACTCGCCGCCGAGATCGTCGGCGCCGGCGGCGCTGCGCCAACCCTCATCGTGCAGGACATGCTCGCCTCCGACGCAGCGCAGCGCATCGCGGCGGCGGCGCTCGCCGGCCTGGGCGCGGTAGACATCCTCGTCAACAACGCCGGAGGCTCGCGCGCCTTCAAGGAGCTTCACGTCGACGAAGCGGCGTGGAGTGAAGCGCTCACGCTGAACTTCCACCGCCCGCGCCAACTCGGCGACGCGCTGATCGACACCATGATCGCGCGCCAGTGGGGGCGCATCGTCAACATCACCGGCAAGAGCGAACCCGACCACGTGAATGGCGCGTTTTGCGCGAAAGCGGGCGTGCACAGCTGGGCGAAGGGCTTGAGCCGGATGGTGGGTCAACATGGCGTCACGGTGAACTGCATCGCGCCGGGGCGCATCCACTCCGAGCAGATTTTCCGCAACTACACGCCGCAGTACCGGCAGTGGCAAAGCGAGAACGAGATTCCAGTGGGGCGCTACGGCGAACCGCAGGAACTCGCCGATCTCGTTGTGTTTCTCGCGAGCCCTCGCGCGGGCTACATCACCGGCGCCGTGATTCCTGTGGATGGCGGTTTGCGCCGCTACCAATTTTGAAGGAGCTCATCGCATGACCCACATGACTCGACGCACGCTGCTTGCGGCGTCGGCATTCGCGCTGCCGGGCGCTGCCTTCGCCCAGGCCGCCTGGCCAAGACAATCGGTGCGCTTCGTCGTGCCGTTCGCGCCCGGTGGAACCTCGGAAATCGTTGCGCGCACGGTGGCCAACGAACTGACGCGACAGCTCGGCCAGACCGTCTATGTGGAAAACAAGGGCGGCGGCGCCGGCATCCCGGCGATGCAAGACGTGGCCAAGGCCACGCCCGACGGCCACACCATCATCCTCGGCCACGTCGGCTCGCTGGCGGTCAACCCCTACATCTTTGCGAACCAGCCGTACGACGTGAACAAGGACTTCGTTCCCGTCACGCTGCTCGCCAAGGTGCCGAACCTGTTCGTCATCCACCCCGAGGTGCCGGCGAAAGACTTCAAGGAATTCGTCGCCTACGCCAAGCAGAACCCGGGCAAGCTGAATTACGGCTCGGCGGGCAATGCGAGCGCCGGGCACCTGGCGATGGAGTACCTGAAGCTCGTGACGGGCATGTTCATCACACACATTCCGTACCGCGGCACCGGCCCGCAGTTGACTGACTTGCTCGCCGGGCGCACGCAGGCGTCTTCCGCCGGGTTGCCGGCGCTGCTGCCGCACATCAAAGCCGGCAAGCTGCGTGCGATCGCCGTCGGCACGGCGCAGCGTCTGACGCAATTGCCCGACGTGCCCACGGTGGCCGAGATGGGCTACAAGGACTTCGAGACCTCGCAGTGGTACGGCATCCTCGCGCCCGCCGGTACGCCGCGCGAAGTGGTTTTGCGTCTTCAGGAAGAGTCGCTGAAGGCGTTGAAGTCGAACTCGGTGACCGAGCGCTTCGCCAGCGACAGCGCGGTGGGCGGCGGCGGCCCGCCGGAAGAGTTTGCTGCTTTCATCGCCGCGCAGCAGAAGGTCTGGAAAGAAATCGTCTCGCGCGCCGGGATCAAGCCCGATTGAGCCCGACGCTCACGACCACGCTCACGGCCGCAGTTCCGGCTGCCAGAGCGTTGCGTCGGCGTGCAGCAGGTCCAGGCTGAAGCGCTTGCCCGCCAGGTGATCCTCGATACAGCGCAGCAGCAAGGGGCTGCGATGGCGCGCGCTGCTCGCGCGCACTTCATCGGGCGTCATCCACAGCGTGCGCACGATCGGGTCGTCGAGCGCCAGGCTCGGGTCGGCCTCGCCCACCGTCCCGCGGAAGGCGATTCGCAGGTAGGTCACATCTTCGCCACTGCGTTGGCGCACAAAGCGCGACAGGTAGACGCCGAGCACCGCCTGCGGCGTGAAGTGGCGCGCCGTCTCCTCCAGCGTCTCGCGCACCACGCCTTGCAGCGGCGACTCGCCGGGGTCGAGGTGCCCCGCCGGGTTGTTCAGCTTCAAGCCTTCGGCGGTGTTTTCCTCGACGAGCAGGTAGCGGCCGTCGTGTTCGATGATCGCGGCGACGGTGACGCTGGGTTTCCAGCGCCCGTTCGGCGTCGCGGGCTTGGCGGGCGGGTCCATGCGCCATTGTGGCGTCGCAATTCAGCGTTGACCTCGTGTGGAGCGCTTCGCCCGGCTAGGGATAAGCACTCTTTCTCGGTTGCCCCAGGCTGGGCAACATCCGGGCACAGCGGCGCGCGCCGCAGCGCCGCAGCCACAATCCCTTCCACCCGACCCTTTGAGGAGAACCCATGTCCCCCCACCCTGTCCTGCGCCGCTCCCTGCTCGCCTTGGCGTGTTCCATGGCACTCGCTGCCCCCGGCTTGGCCCTGGCCCAAGCCAAGCTCAAGGTCGCCGGCATCTACACCGTGCCCTTCGAGCAGCAATGGGTGAGCCGCATCCACAAGGCGCTGAACGCTGCCGCTGCGCGCGGCGAGATCGAGTACAAGGCGAGCGAGAACGTCGCCAACGCCGACTACGAGCGCGTCATGCGCGAATACGCGACGGGTGGCAACACCTTGATCGTCGGCGAAGTGTTCGGCGTCGAAGCGGCGGGGCGCAAGGTTGCGAAAGACTTCCCCAAGGTGGCGTTCCTCATGGGTTCGTCGGGCAAACCGGCGGCGCCCAACTTCGCCGTGTTCGACAACTACATCCAGGAGCCCGCCTATTTGTCGGGAATGGTCGCCGGCGGAATGACGAAGAGCAACCGAATCGGCATGGTCGGCGGCTTCCCGATTCCCGAAGTGAACCGCCTCATGAACGCCTTCATGGCGGGCGCGAAGGAGGTGAATCCGAAGGTCGAATTCACGGTGAGCTTCATTAACAGCTGGTTCGACCCGCCCAAAGCCAAGGAAGCCGCGATCGCGATGATGGACAAGGGCGCCGATGTGATGTACGCCGAGCGCTTCGGTGTCTCCGACGCCGCCAAGGAGAAGGGCAAGCTCGCCATCGGCAACGTCATCAACACGCAAGACAAGTACCCTGACACGGTGGTCGCCTCGGCGCTGTGGAACATGGAGCCGAGCGTCGACCGCGCGATCAAACTGGTGAAGGAGGGCAAGTTCGCCGCCGAAGACTACGGCCCTTACTCGATGATGAAACACAAGGGTTCGGAACTCGCGCCGCTCGGAACCTTCGAGAAGAAAGTGCCCGCCGACGTCGTGGCGAAGATGCGCGCCAAGGAAAAAGCGATTCTGGCGGGCAGCTTCACGGTGAAGGTGGACGACGAGCAGCCCAAGTCCACGGCCAAGTAACGGACTCTGCACCCTTGCCCTCTCGTCATACCGGCGAAAGCCGGTATCCACCGCTTCGGGTGGGCCGGGCCGTGGATCCCGGCTCCCGTGTCGAGCACGGGACGGCACACCCGAAGCGATGACCGACTGCGTCCTGCGCCTGCAAGGCATCACCAAGCGCTTCGGCCCGCTGCTCGCGAACGATTCGATTTCGCTCGATTTGAGCCGCGGCGAAGTGCTCGCGCTGCTCGGCGAAAACGGCGCGGGCAAGAGCACGCTGGTGGCAATTCTGTTCGGCCACTATGTCGCCGATGCGGGGCGCATCGAAGCGTTTGGCGAGCCGCTGCCCGCGGGCCGGCCGCGCGCGGCGCTGGACGCCGGCATCGGCATGGTGCATCAGCACTCGACGCTGGCGCTGAACCTCTCAGTGCTCGACAACGTGATGTTGGGCAGCGAACCGCTCTGGCGGCCGTGGTCGCGGCGCGACGCGGCGCGGCAGCGCCTGCTCGCCACCGCGCAGCGCTTCGGCCTGGCCGTGCAGCCCGATGCGCGGGTTGCCGACTTGTCGGTGGGCGAGCGCCAGCGTGTCGAGATCTTGAAAGCTTTGGTGGGCAGCGAGGCGCGCCCCGGCGCGCGCATCCTGATCCTCGATGAGCCCACCGCGGTGCTGACGCCGCAGGAGAGCGAAGCGCTGTTCGCCACGCTCGGCCAGATGGTCACGCAGGGCTTGGCTATCATTTTCATCAGCCACAAGCTCGACGAAGTGCTGCGCGTCTCGAATCGCATTGCCGTGCTGCGCGCCGGCCAATTGGTTGCGCAGGCGAACGCCGCGGATGTGACTCCTTCACAGCTCGCGTTGTGGATGGTCGGGCATGACGTGGCTTCGCCGCAGCGGCGCAGCGCCACGCCGCAGGCGGCGCCGCTGTGCGTATTGGAGGCCGTTCAGACCGGTGGTTCGCAGCGCGATCGCCTGGACGGCGCAAGCCTGTCGCTGCACGGCGGCGAGATCGTCGCGATTGCCGGCGTGTCGGGCAACGGCCAGCTCGCCCTGGCCGAGCTGCTGTGCGGCACGCGGCCCGCCAGCGCGGGGCGCGTGAGTCTGCAGGGGAAGCCGCTGCCGGCGGACCCGGCGGCGCTCGTCGAGCGGGGAGTTGCGCGAATCCCCGAAGACCGCCAAGGTACCGGCGCCGTGGGCGACTTGCCGGTGTGGGAAAACGCGTGCGCCGAGCGCCTGGGCAGCAAACACTTCAGCCGCGCGCTGCTCGGCGTGCGCTGGGTGCGCCGCGGCGCGGCGCGGCGCCATGCAGAGCAGCTCAGCGAGCGGTTCGACGTTCGCGGCGCGGGACTGGACGCACCAGCGCGCGCCTTGTCGGGCGGCAATCTGCAAAAGCTCATCCTGGCGCGCGCGCTGACCGCGCCCGACGGCCGGCCGCCGCGGCTCATCGTCGCGCACCAGCCGAGCTGGGGGCTGGACGTCGGCGCCGTCGCCTTCGTGCAGCAACAGTTGCTCGCCGCGCGCGACGCGGGGGCGGCGGTGCTGCTGATCTCCGACGACTTGGACGAAGTGCTCGCGCTCGGTGATCGCATCGCCGTGCTGTACCGCGGGCGCTTGAGCGCGGCGCTGCCCGGAGCCAAGTGGTCGCGCGAAAGCCTGGGCCTGGCGATGGCCGGCGCCGTTCGCACCGAGGCCGCGGCGTGAGGCTCGAGCCACGCCATCAGACCTCAGGCGCAGCGCTGCTGCTCGCGCCGCTTGCGGCAGTCGCGTTCACCTTGCTCGTCAGCAGCGTTCTCGTCGCGTGGGCCGGTGCGCCGGTGGGCAGAACCTACGCGCTGATGCTGCAAGGCGGCTTCGGTTCGGTGTTCGCCTGGAGCGAAACGCTGACGCGCGCCGTGCCGCTCATCCTCACCGGCCTGGCGGCGACGGTCGCATTCAAGGCGCGCCTCTACAACATCGGCGCCGAAGGCCAGCTTTACGCCGGCGCGCTGGCCGCAGTCGCAGTGGGCGGCGTCGCGACGGGCGGTGAACTGGCAGCGCCCGTGTGGCTGATGTTCCCGGCGATGCTGCTCGCCGCGGCGCTGGCCGGCGCGGCGTTGCTGCTGGTGCCGGCCTTGCTGAAAGCGCGCCTGGGCGTTGACGAAGTCGTGACGACGTTGCTGCTCAATTTCATCGCGCTGCTGGGCGTCTCGGCCTTGCTCGACGGTGCGATGAAAGACCCGGCGGCACTCGGCTGGCCGCAAAGCCTGGCGCTCGCCGAATCGCTGGAGCTGAGCAAACTCGTGCCGGGCACACGCGTGCACAGCGGCTTGCTGCTGGCAGGCGCGCTCGCGCTCGCCCTCGCCGCGCTCTTCAAATACACGCTGCTCGGCTTTCAGATTCGCGCCAGCGGCGCGAACTCGCGTGCCGCGGCGTTTGTCGGCGTGCCGGCGCTGCGCACGACCGTCATCGTCGCGCTGCTGTCGGGCACGCTCGCCGGCCTGGCCGGCGCCGTGGAAGTGGCCGGCCGCACCGGCTACGTAACGCTCGACATGTCGCCCGGCTACGGCTACAGCGGCATCGTGATCGCGATGCTCGCGGCGCTGAACCCGCTGGGCGTGCTCGCCGCGGCGGTGTTCATCGCCGGGATTCTGGTGGGCGCCGACAGCATGAGCCGCGCGGTCGGCGTGCCGACTTACCTGGCCGACGTGATTGTGGCGACCTCGTTGCTTGCGGTGTTGGTGGCGACGCTGTTCACGCAGTATCGGGTGCGCTGGCGGGGCGGTACCAATTGATGCTGGAATCTGCGTTGGGGGTTGTGTCGACACTCGCGAAGGAGGCATACGGAATTCGCGGGGTGTGATTGGGCCGAAGTGAGCGGTTCGCGGTTGCCCTGTCGAGGCACTTTTGCTATCGTGGTAGGAATTCCTCCCACCACCAATCGCAGGACGCAGTCATGACCAGCGCCGAAAAGATGAGCATCGCCTTGCCGCCGGAGATGGTGGCCTTGGTTCGCAGCGCAGTGGCCGCTGGTGAATACGGGTCAAGCAGCGAGGTGATCCGGGATGCCCTTCGCGATTGGGAGCACAAGCGGGCACTGCGCCAGCAGAAGCGCATTGCCGAACTGCGGCAACGCTGGCAGGAAGCCCTTGGCGACGAGTCTCCGGGGGTTCCCGCCAAGCCGGTTCTCGACCGCCTTGCGCGCAAATTCAAGGCCATCGCCGACGCGGCACGCTGAGCGGCCGATGCGGCTTGAACTCTCGCGATTCGTGGAGGGCGACCTCGACGCGATCGCCAGCTACATCGCCAAAGACAATCCGCGCCGGGCCGTGACCTTTATCGACGACATTCGCGAGAAGTTCCGCGACGTCCAGCGCAGCCCTTTGATCTACGCTCTGCGGCCTGACATCGGTGCGGCGGCTCGCATGGCGACGGTGGGCAACTTCGCCATTCTGTTTCGCGTGGTCGGCGACCTTGTGCGCATCGAACGCGTGGTCTACGGTGGCCGTGACCTGGCTTCGACTCTCAGCCCGCCTTAGGGCTGGCGGCATTGCGGCACTGGCCCGGACGTCGACCCATGACTGAGATCGCCGACATTGTCGCGAACACCTCGTTCTGGGTCGCCGTGCTGCGCATCGCGACGCCGCTGATTCTGGGCACCCTTGGGGTGTTGCTGTGCGAGCGCGCCGGCGTGCTGAACCTGGGCATCGAGGGCATCATGGTCGCGGGTGCTTTCGCCGGCTGGCTCGCGGTGTACAGCGGTTTGCCGCTGTGGGGTGGCGTGACCGTCGCGGCGCTCACAGGTGCGGCGTTCGGCTTGCTGCATGCCTTGCTGACGGTGCAGCTCGCGCTGTCGCAGCATGTGTCGGGGCTGGGCATCACACTGCTGGCCACGGCGCTCAGCTACTACGGCTACCGCGTCGGGTTCCCGAAGGTGAACACGCCGCCGACGGTTCAACCGTTCAGCGAAATGAGCGGCCTGGGAATTCCGATCCTCGAGCAGCAGACGCCGATGACCTTGCTTGCGCTCGCGCTCGTGCCGCTGCTCGGCTACTTTCTTTACCGCACGCCGGCCGGCCTTGCGCTGCGCATGGTCGGCGAGAACCCGCATGCCGCTGAGGGCCAGGGTGTGTCGGTGGCCGCGGTGCGCACCGGAGCCATCGTCGCCGGCTCGGCGCTGATGGGCGTGGCGGGCTCCTTCCTCACGCTCGCTGCGTTCAACGCGTTTTTCTTCAACATGGTGAACGGCCGCGGCTGGGTCTGCGTGGCGCTCGTCGTGTTCGCGTCGTGGCAACCCGGCAAGGCGCTGCTCGGCGCGCTGCTGTTTGCGATGTTCGATGCGCTGCAGTTGCGCCTGCAGCAATCGGGCGCGGCGACGCTGCCCTATCAGGTGTACTTGATGCTGCCCTATGCCTTGTCGATCGTCGCGCTCGTGCTCGTCGCGCGCAAGGCGGCTTATCCTGCGGCGCTGATGAAACCGTTCCGCAAGGGCGAGCGCTAGCGCCGCGCGTCTGGCTCCTTCGAAAGAACGCACCATGCTCGATCTGCTGGTTCACAACGCGACGCTTGTCGATGGCCGGCGCGACATGTCGGTTGCCGTGATGGGCGGGCGCATCGTCGAAGTCGCAGCTCATCTCGACGCACCGGCGCATGAACGCGTGGACGCGTTGGGCCACCTGCTGAGCCCGCCTTTCGTCGACGCGCATTTCCACATGGACGCGACGCTCAGCTACGGCCTGCCGCGCATGAATGCGAGCGGCACCTTGCTCGAAGGCATCGCACTCTGGGGCGAGCTGAAGCCGCAACTGACGATGGAAGCGCTGGTCGACCGCGCGCTCGCCTATTGCGACTGGGCCGTCGCCAAGGGCCTGCTCGCGATCCGCTCGCACGTCGACATTTGCGATCCGCGCTTGCTTGCGGTGGAAGCGCTGCTCGACGTGAAGCGCCGCGTCGCGCCCTACCTCGACCTGCAGCTTGTGGCGTTCCCGCAAGACGGCGTGTTGCGCAGCCCCGGCGCGCTGGAGCAGTTGAAGCGCGCGCTCGCGATGGGCGTGGACGTGGTCGGTGGCATTCCGCACTTCGAGCGCACGATGCAGCAGGGCGCTGACAGCGTGCGCATCCTCTGCGAACTCGCCGCCGAGCAGGGGCGGCTCGTCGACATGCATTGCGACGAAACCGACGACCCGATGTCGCGCCACGTCGAGACGCTGGCTTTTGAGACGCAGCGCCTGGGCTTGCACGGCCGGGTCACCGGCTCGCATCTGACGTCGATGCATTCGATGGACAACTACTACGTGTCCAAGCTGCTGCCGCTGCTGCGCGAGGCGCAATTGAACGTCGTCGCGAACCCGCTCATCAACATCACGATCCAGGGCCGGCACGACAGCTACCCCAAGCGCCGCGGCATGACGCGCGTTCCCGAGCTGCTGGCGGCGGGCTTGAACGTCGCATTCGGCCACGATTGCGTGATGGACCCCTGGTACAGCCTGGGCGCCGCCGACATGCTGGAGGTCGCGCACATGGGCCTGCACGTCGCGCAGATGACGGGGCAGGCGGCGATGCGGCAGTGTTTCGACGCGGTGACTTCCGCGCCCGCACGTATCCTGCATTTGCAGGGCCACGGCATAGCGCCGGGCTGCAACGCCGACTTCGTGCTGCTGCAGGCGCGCGATGCCGTCGAGGCGATCCGCCTGCGCGCGACGAGGCTGGCGGTGTACCGGCGCGGCAAACGCATTGCCAGTACGCCGGCGAATACGGCGTTGCTCGATCTTCCCGGGCGGCCGGCAAGCACCGCATTCATGATGGCGCCCGCGCCTTGATCAAGGCGGTTCGCGGGTTCTTGTGTATGCTCTTCGGTCCAGACGCGCGCGCCGCTTGCGCTGCGCTTAACAAGACGAGGAGCCACGCATGTTGATCGGAGTCCCGCTCGAAACGGCGGCGGGTGAAACGCGTGTTGCAGTCACGCCCGAGACGGCCAAGAAACTCAAAGCGCAGGGGCACACGGTGCGCGTCGAGTCCGGTGCCGGCGTGGCGGCAAGCAGCACCGACGCCCTTTACCAGGCCGCAGGCGCCGAGATCACCGACAAGGCCGGCGCCTTCGGCTGCGATCTCGTGCTCAAGGTGCGCTCGCCGGGCAGCGCCGAGCTGCCGCTGATGAAAAGCGGCACGGCCCTGGTGGGCATGCTCAACCCGTTCGACAAAGACGGCCTGGCGCATCTCGCCGGCGCGGGCCTGACGAGCTTTGCCCTGGAAGCCGCGCCGCGCACGACGCGCGCGCAAAGCATGGACGTGCTCTCCAGCCAAGCGAACATTGCCGGCTACAAGGCGGTGATGATCGCCGCCGACCGATACCAGCGCTTCTTCCCGATGCTGATGACGGCGGCAGGCACCGTGAAAGCGGCGCGAGTCGTGATCCTGGGCGTCGGCGTGGCAGGCCTGCAAGCGATTGCGACGGCGAAACGCCTGGGCGCGGTGATCGAGGCGAGCGACGTGCGTCCGAGCGTCAAGGAGCAGGTCGAATCGCTGGGCGCGAAGTTCATCGACGTGTCCTACGACACGCCCGAGGAGAAAGCCGCCGCCGAGGGCGTGGGTGGCTACGCCAAACCGATGCCGCAGAGTTGGCTGGAGCGGCAGAAGGTCGAAGTCGCGAAGCGCGTCGCCGCTGCCGACATCGTCATCACGACGGCGCTCATCCCCGGTCGCGCCGCGCCGGTGCTCGTCACCGAAGAGATGGTGAAGAGCATGAAGCCGGGCTCGGTGATCGTCGACATCGCCGCGCCTGCGGGCGGCAACTGCCCGCTCACCGAACCCGGCAAGACGGTCCTCAAGCACGGCGTCACGCTGGTCGGCGAAACCAATCTGGCGGCGCTCGTCGCGGCGGATGCGAGCAACTTGTACGCGCGCAACGTGCTCGATTTTCTGAAGCTCGTGCTCACCAAAGAAGGCACGTTCCACGTCCCGATGGACGACGACATCGTCGTCGCCTGCCTGATGACCCAGGCCGGCGAAGTCAAGCGCAAGTAGCAAGCAGGAAGCCCCTCATGGACATCGTTTCACCCACCATCACGAACCTGATCATCTTCGTGCTCGCGATCTACGTCGGCTACCACGTCGTGTGGACTGTCACGCCGGCGCTGCACACGCCGCTGATGGCGGTGACGAACGCGATTTCGGCGATCGTCATCGTCGGCGCGATGCTCGCCGCGGCGCTCACCGAAACGACGCTGGGCAAGACGATGGGCGTGCTCGCCGTCGCGCTGGCGGCGGTGAACATCTTCGGCGGCTTCCTCGTCACGCGGCGCATGCTCGAGATGTTCAAGAAGAAGGCACCGAAGCAGGTTGAAGGGAAAAAGTGATGAGCCTGAATCTGGTCACCCTGCTCTACCTGGTTGCCAGCGTCTGCTTCATCCAGGCGCTCAAAGGCCTCTCCCACCCCACGACCTCGATCCGCGGCAACGTGTTCGGCATGGCCGGCATGGCGATCGCTGCGGTCACGACCGCGCTGCTGATCGTCAGGCTCGCCGGCACCGGCAGCGGCCTGTCCTGGGTTCTGCTCGGCCTGGTGGTGGGCGGTGGCTATGGCGCGTGGCGCGCCAAGACCGTCGAGATGACGAAGATGCCCGAACTCGTGGCGTTCTTTCACAGCATGATCGGCCTGGCTGCGGTGTTCATCGCTGTGGCCGCGGCGGTGGAGCCTTGGGCCTTCGGCATCACCGAAAAGGGCGGCGCGCTGCCCGCGGGCAACCGGCTGGAGTTGGCGCTCGGCGCGGCCATCGGCGCGATCACGTTCAGCGGCTCGGTGATTGCCTTCGGCAAGCTCTCGGGTACCTACAAATTCCGCCTGTTCCAGGGCGCACCCGTGACGTTCAAGGGCCAGCACTGGGTGAATCTGGTGCTCGGCCTGGCGATGCTGTTCTTCATCATCGGCTACACGGTCAGCGAGTCGAAGATGGACTTCGGCATCCTGCTCGCACTCGCCTTCGTGCTGGGCGTGCTCATCATCATCCCGATCGGCGGCGCCGACATGCCGGTCGTCGTGAGCATGCTCAACAGCTACTCGGGCTGGGCCGCGGCAGGCATCGGCTTTTCGCTGAACAACGCCATGCTGATCATCGCCGGCTCGCTGGTCGGCAGTTCGGGCGCGATCCTCTCCTACATCATGTGCAAGGCGATGAACCGCTCGTTCTTCAACGTGATCCTGGGTGGCTTCGGCGGCGACACGGGCCAGGTGGCGGCAGGCGCGCAGGCGCAGCGCGCCGTGAAGAGCGGCAGCGCCGACGACGCGGCGTTCGTGCTCGGCAACGCCGAGACCGTGATCATCGTTCCCGGCTACGGCCTGGCGGTGGCGCGCGCCCAGCATGCCGTGAAGGAACTCGCCAGCAAACTCATCGCCAAGGGCGTGACGGTGAAGTACGCGATCCACCCCGTGGCCGGGCGCATGCCGGGCCACATGAACGTGCTGCTCGCCGAGGCCGAAGTGCCTTACGACCAGGTGTTCGAGATGGAAGACATCAACGGCGAGTTCGGCCAGGCCGACGTGGCGATCATCCTGGGCGCCAACGACGTCGTGAACCCCGCCGCGCTCATCAAGGGCACGGCGATTTACGGCATGCCCATCCTCGAGGCGTACAAGGCGAAGACGATCATCGTCAACAAGCGCTCCATGGCGGCGGGCTACGCCGGCCTGGACAACGAGCTGTTCTACATGGACAAGACGATGATGGTGTTCGGCGACGCGAAGAAGGTCGTGGAGGACATGGTGAAGGCGGTGGAGTAGAAGTCGGCGCGGGAGTGCAAGGGCCGGGTTGCTTGCGCGGCAGTGACGCTTGTAATACAGTCGACCCGTTTGTATTCTGGGGCGATGCGAGTCGCGCTTGCCATGACACTGACCGTTCGCCTGGATCACACCCTCGAATCCGCGCTGGAACGCTACTGTTCAGAGCGCGGCGTCACCAAGAGCCTGGTCGTGCAGGAGTGCTTGGCGCAGTATTTGTTGACGGGCCAGGCTCAGGCAGCCGGCGCGCGACGCACTGACGCACGTCAGGCGCCGCGGGTGAGTGCGAACTACCGGGCCTTCGCCCAGGCCGGTCTCATCGGCACCGGGGCCTCGGGCGGACCCTCGGCGACCAAGGCGGTGGTGCGCGAACGCGCCATGAAACAGATCTCGCGCAGCTGGAAATGACGGCGAAGCGACCGAGCCGAGTCACCGCAAAACTGCCGGCATCGCGCGTTTCGAGACAAGCGGTGCTTCTGGACACCGGCCCCCTGGTGGCCTTGTACGAACGCACCGACGCTTGGCACGCTGCCGTGGCGAAGTGGATTGCCGACTTCGACGGCGAGCTGCACACTGTGCCTGCGGTGCTCGCCGAGGCTGCCTACTTTCTTCCGGTGCGCACCCGGGCGGCTCTGGCCGATTTGGCGGGCAGCGGCACGCTTCGGCTGCACCACCCCGAAGCAGAAGGCCACTCGCGCATCGCGGCGCTGTTGCGCAAGTATGCGGACAACGACCCGGACTGGGCGGACATCCAACTCGTCTGGCTGGCTGAAATCACCGGCATCAACCGCATCGCGACCCTCGACGCAGCCGACTTCAACACCTACCGCATCCACGGGCGTAGGCGCTTCGAGCTCGAACTGCTGCGTTGACACGGCGCAGGGGCGGCAGAACCGCGAAGAGAACCCTGCCGGTCAGCCCACCACCCGCCCGGCGCGCACGACGACCTCGCCGTCGAGCGCGACCGTGCACTTGCGCAGCGGCCAGTCGAAGTGGCCGCGCGAGGAGCGTTTTGCGGCTTGATCGGGGCCCGTGCTGTACAGAAAATTTCCGGCGAAGGCGCGCAGTTCGGTGCCGCAGAAGCCGGCTGCGTCGGAGGGCGTGGCCTCGTCCCAGCGCGCTGCAGCGTTCAGGCCATAGCCGACATGGATCACCGCGTGCGCAACGCGTTCGCCCCAGGCGGCGACGCAGCTGCGCAGCAACTCGGCGTCGACGCCAACGCCTTCGATGTGCTCGACATGGTCGTTGCCAATCGTCAGGACGATGCGTTGTTCGATGAAGCGCTTGAACCTGAGGTTGCCGTCGCCCACGTCCAGAACGAGCCGGCCGTGCACCGCTTGTGCAGCGGGAAACGCGAGCACGAGCCCGCCCGGCCAATGCGTCAACGTCCCGGGCTGCGTCGTCATGCCCCAGTTGCCGCCGGCCACACTGCCGGCCAGGTCGATGTGCAGCTCGGTGCCCGCGGGTGACGTGACGCGCATGCGCTTGGCGCCGCGCAGGCGCCGCACATGTTCTCGCACGAGCGGCTCGAGGGCAGCGTCGGGCATGAGCCGCGCCAACGCGTCGGGTTGTTCGTTGCCGAGGTAGACGATGCGCGTGCCGCCCTTGAGGATGCTCAGCAACTCGGGCGCGTGCATCAGGCCGTCGACGGTGCAGTCGACGACGAGCGTGGAGCCGCCGAGCACGCCGACCGCCGGCGCGATGGCGTGGATCGGCGTGCTCGCGCGCGCTCCCCGCTGCAACGCGGCGCGGTCGGCGGCGCCCGAAGTCAGCTCCAGGCCGAAACTCAGCGCGCCGATGCGCGCCGCGGCACGGCGCGCGAGGTCCGCCAGCTCGGGCCGGCTGCGCGTTTCGTGCAGCACCGCCACCGTATCGCCGGCGTGCACGGCGCAGCCGCGCAACACGGCTTCGAAGGCGTCGATCCAGGCGGGCTGCATGGGCGGCTCCTCGCGCGGCAGCGACCTGCCCGCCTCAGGCGATCGCGCGCCGCCCGCGGGCGCGGCGCACGGCGCCGCGCAGTACCGGCCAGAGCCAGATCAACAGGGTCGTCGCGCCCAGCGCACCGGCGATGGGGCGCTCGAAGAACGCGAAGAAATTGCCGTCGGCCTTGATCAGGCTGGAGAAGAAGTTCTCCTCCAGCATCGTCCCGAGCACCACGCCCAGGATGGTGGGCGCGACAGGGAAGCCCCAGCGCTCCATGAAAAATCCGATCACGCCGGCGATGAGCATCACGATCACACCGAACAGGCTGTTATTGATGGCAAAACTGCCGACGATGCAAAACAGCAGGATCAGCGGCATCAGCACGGCGGCCGGAATGCGCAGGATCTGGCGTGCCGCGCGGATCGCCGCCCAACCCAGCGGCAGCATCATCAGCTGCGCGAGGATGAAAACGATGAACACGGCGTAGATGTTCTGCGGGTTGTTGACGAACAGTGTCGGCCCCGGGTTCATGCCCTTCAGGTACAGCACGCCGATCGCGATCGCCGTGATCGAGTCGCCGGGAATGCCGAACACGAGTGCGGGGATCCACGCGCCGCCCAGCGCTGAGTTATTTGCCGCGCCCGATTCGACGATGCCTTCGATGTGGCCGGTGCCGAACTTCTCGGGCTCTTTGGAAAAGCGCTTGGACACGGCGTAGGACATCCACGCCGCGATGTCGGCGCCTGCGCCCGGCAGCGCGCCGACGAGCGTGCCGAGCGCCGAGCCGCGCAGCAGTTGCAGCGGGTACTTCTTCAGCAACCCCCACATGCCGGCAAACACGTTGCCGAAGTGCGCACTCGTCGCCATGACGGGCTTGACCACCTGCACCGAGTAGCGCAGCACTTCCGAGACGGCGAACATGCCGATCATGAGCGGGATCAGCGAAATGCCGCCGGTGAGTTCGGCGCTGCCGAAGGTGTAGCGCGGCGTGCCGGCCGGGTTGTCCAGGCCCACCACCGAGATCAACAGGCCCAGCAGCAGCGAGACCAGGCCTTTCAGCGGGTCGACCCCGGCGATGAAGATCGCGCACGTGAAGCCGAGCATCACCAGCCAGAAGTATTCGAACGAGCTGAACTTGAGCGCCACTTCGGCGAGCGCCGGCGCCGCGACGATCAACACGAGCACGCCGAAGATGCCCCCGAGCACCGAGAACACGAGCCCCGCGCCGAGCGCGAGTTCGGCTTTGCCGGCCTTGGTGAGCAGGTAGGCCTCGTCGGTGTAGGCCGCGGAGGCCGGCGTTCCGGGCATGCGCAGCAGCGCGCTCGGGATGTCGCCGGAAAAAATCGCCATCGCGGTGGCGGTGACGATCGCGGCCACCGCGGGCACGGGCGGCATGAAGAAGGTGACCGGCACGAGCAGGGCGGTCGCCATCGTCGCGGTCAAGCCCGGAATCGCGCCGACAAACAGGCCAAACAGGGCCGACAGAAAAATCACGAGCAGCACGTACGGCTCGAAGACCAGCCCAAAGGCGAGGTAGATGGCGTCCATCGTGCGCTCAGTAGAACGGCGTCAGCACGCCCCAGGGCAGCGGCACGCGCAGGAGTTTGTAGAACGCGACGTGAACGAGCACCGTTCCGCCCAGGCTCCACAGGATCGCCGGGACCCAGCGCACGCGCTGCGCGAGAAACGTCGCGAGCAGGCACAGCGGCGCGATCAGCAGAAAGCCGAGCGCATCCGACGCGACGATGTAGACGACAACGGCGCCTATCGTCAGCGCCGAACTGCCGAAGTGTTCTTCGACGGCTTCGTTCGGTTGCGCCGCAGCCGCGCGCGCCGCAGGCTTGCGCAGGACCAACGCGACCCCGCAGAGCAGCAAGCCCACGCCGATCAGCATCGGCAGGAACGCCGCGCCGAGTTTTTGGCCAGGAACGTTGGGAAATGCCCGCGCCGACCACAACACGGCGAGCGCAAGGCCGGCGATGCCGATGCCGACGTTTCGATCGCTGCGGCTCACGCCGGCCTGTCGCTTGCTTGGTCGCTCACTTCGCGATGCCCACCGCCGTCATCACCGCCTTCATGTCGGTGTCGCCCTTGGCCATGAAGCGCGCGAACTCGTCCGCGTTGCCCCACAGCGTGCCAAAACCGCGCTGCGCCATGAAGTCTTTGTACTCCTTGCTGTCGTAGGCTTTTTTCACCGACGCTTCGAGCTTGGTCGCGATGTCCTTGGGCAAACCCTTGGGCGCCGCAATGCCGCGCCACGCGCCGGTGACCCAGCCCGAACCCGTGGCTTCCTTGAGCGTGGGAACGTTCGGGAACAGCGCAGCGCGGCGATCGTCCATGACGGCGAGCGAGCGCACCTTGCCGGCTTCGATGAGCGATCGCGCTTCGGGCAGCGAGCACGGCACGAACTCGACACCCCCCGCGGCCAGGTCTTGCAGCCCCGGTGCGGCGCCGTTGGACGGCACCCAGGGCACAGTCGCGGGGTCGATCTTCGCGTCGCTCAGCATCCCGGCAAGCGCGAGGTGCCAGATGCCGCCCTGGCCGGTGCCCGACGCCTTGAACTTGCCCGGGTTGGCCTTCACCGCCGCAAACACGTCGCCCATCGACTTGTAGGGCGAATCGGCGCGCACCTGGAAGCCCGCCGGATCGAGGTTGACGAGCGCGATCGGCGTGAAGCTCGTCGGGTTCAGCTCGGTGAGCTTCTGGTGGTGCATCATCGTGATTTCCACGGTGATCATGCCTATCGTGTAGCCGTCGGGCGCGGCACTCGCAATCGCCGAATGCCCGACGACACCCGAGCCGCCGGTGCGGTTCACGACGTTGACGGGTTGGCCCAGGTCTTTTTCCATCAGGCTGCCGATGAAACGCGCCACCGCGTCGGTGCCGCCGCCCGCGCCCCAGGGAACGACGAGCGTGACCGGGCGATTCGGGTATTGGGCGAAAGCCGCCAAACTGGCACTCAGGCCCAAGCTGAGCAAGGCCAGGCGAATCAATTGAAAGAAGCGCATCGATAAATCTCCTGTGGCATGGGTGGCCGGGCTCGCGCCGGCCGCAGCGAATCTTGCATCGCCCACAGGGGTGATCGAGCGGGGGTTAACCCACACGCGGCAACGCTCTACGGTACGCACCGCGCGCTGCGCGAGAAGCGCAAAGAGTTTCAAATCGCCGCGGCGGCTTGGCCGCGGGTATTCCCTGAAAATTGACTGCGGTCAATGGTTTTTCGCCCCAAGAGATTGACCATTCGCGCCGAGGCGAGCACCGCGTTGGCGGTTCTTCGATTCAGCCCCAAGACACCCAAGGAGAGACGATGATGATGTTCAATCACGCAAACTTTGCACGCGGCGCCACACAGGCGATCGGCGCTGCGGCTGCTGCACTCGCGCTGGCTGGCCCGGCGCTAGCGTGGGAGCCGAGCAAGCCCGTCGAGTTTGTCGTTCCTGCCGGCACCGGCGGCGGCGCGGACCAGATGGCGCGTCTCGTGCAGGGCATCGTCGTCAAGCACAAGCTGATGAAGGAGTCGATGGTCGTCGTCAACAAGGCCGGCGGCGCGGGCGCAGAAGGCTTTCTCGCGGTGAAGGAAGCGAAAGGCGACCCGCACAAGATCATCATCACGCTGTCGAACCTGTTCACGACGCCGATGGCCACCGGCGTGCCGTTCAACTGGAAAGACATGACGCCGGTGTCGATGATGGCGCTTGACCAGTTCGTGCTCTGGGTCAACGCCGAGACGCCCTACAAGACGGCGAAAGACTACGTCGCCGCGGTCAAGGCGGCCGGGCCCAACAAGTTCAAGATGGGCGGTACGGGTTCGAAGCAGGAAGACCAGATCCTGACGGTGGGCCTGGAAAAAGCGACCGGAACCAAGTTCATCTACATCCCGTACAAGGGGGGCGGTGAAGTCGCGGTGCAGCTGGTGGGCAAACAGGTCGACTCGACCGTCAACAACCCGATCGAAGCGGTCGCGCAGTGGCGCGCCGGGTCGCTGCGGCCGCTGTGCGTGTTCGACGACGAGCGCATGCCTTACAAGACCAAGGTCACGGACACGATGTCGTGGTACGACATCCCGACGTGCAAGGAAGCCGGTGTGCCCACCGACTACGTGATGCTGCGCGGCATCTTCATGGCGCCGGGCGTGACGCCGGAGCAGACCGCGTATTACGTCGACCTGATGAAGAAGGTGCGCGAGACGCCGGACTGGAAAGAATTCATCGAGAAGGGTGCGTTCAACACGACGTCAGTCGCTGGCGCCGAGTACCGCAAGTGGCTCGAGGGCGCCGAAAAGCTGCACTTGCAGCTCATGACGGAAGCCGGTTTTCTCGCCAAGTAGGCTGACGCGGCGCGCCCCGGGCCGGCCCTGGGGCGAGCCACCACCGCAGCGCCGCGGGCGACGCGCGGCACCCCCAGCGATTCGTGCGCGGGCGCCGCGCCGGGCGTCGCACCTTTTCACCACCGGAGCGACCATGTCCCATCCCACCCCCACAGACGCGCCGCCCGGCAGCCCGGCGGTGGCGCAGAACAACCACGTCGATGCGGCCGTCGCGGCGATCCTGTTTGCGATCGGCGCGGTGGTCGTCGTTGAAGCGCGGCGCCTGGGCGCGACTTGGACGACCGACGGCCCCGGCGCGGGCTACTTTCCGTTTTTCATCGGCCTCATCATCTGCGTCTCTAGCCTGGGCATCATCTACCAGGCCCTGGGCAGCAAGGCGCGCGATACCGACACCTTTGTCGACCGGGTTCAGCTCGGGCGTGTCGTGTCGGTGCTCGCGCCCGCAGCGGTGTTCGTGCTGGCGATTCATTTTCTGGGGATGTACATCGCATCGGCGATTTACATCGTCCTGTTCATGGTCATCCTGGGCAAGTACCCGCCGCTGAAGAGCGTGCTCGTCGGCGTGATCGTCAGTGCACTGTTCTTCGCGATGTTCGAAGTCTGGTTCAAGGTGCCGCTGTTCAAGGGTTCGCTCGATCCGCTGCGTTTCCTCGGCTACTGAACAATCCGCCGCAGCGCCACCCGACCCCGCCTGCGGCCCCTCTCTCGGAACTGAGTCACTCATGGAAGAAATCAGCTCGTTGATGCATGGCTTCAGCGTCATCACGACGCCGATGAATCTGGGCCTGATGTTCGTGGGCATCGTGCTCGGCGTGCTGATCGGCGTGCTGCCGGGTCTGGGCGGCGCGAACGGCGTGGCAATCCTGTTGCCGCTCACGTTCACGATGTCGCCGACCTCGGCGATCGTGATGCTGTCGTGCATCTACTGGGGCGCCCTGTTCGGCGGCGCGATCACGTCGATCCTATTCAACATTCCCGGCGAGCCCTGGTCCGTCGCGACCACCTTCGACGGCTACCCGCTCGCGCAAAAAGGCCAGGCAGGCCAAGCGCTGACGGCAGCGTTCACGTCGTCGTTCGTCGGCGCGCTGGTCGCCGTCATCATGATCACGTTTCTCGCGCCGCTCGTCGCCAAGTTCGCGCTCAAGTTCGGTCCGCCGGAGTACTTTGCCGTCTTCCTGCTCACGTTCTGCAGCTTCGTCGGCATGGGCAAGGGCTCACCCTTCAAGATACTGGTCGCGATGGCGCTCGGCTTTGCGTTGGCCGCGGTGGGCATGGACACCGTCACCGGTCAGTTGCGCCTGACCTTCGGCCAGTCCGAGCTGATGCGCGGCTTCGACTTCCTGATCGCCGTGATCGGCTTGTTCGGCATCGGCGAAATCCTGTTGTCGATGGAAGAGGGGCTCAAGTTCTCCGGCAAGTCGGCGCGCATCAACTCGAAGGTGGTGTGGGAAACGTGGAAGGAATTGCCCAAGTACTGGGTGACGTCGATTCGCAGTTCGCTCGTGGGCATCTGGATGGGCATCACGCCGGGCGGCGCGACGCCGGCGTCGTTCATGAGCTACGGGCTGGCGAAGAAGATGTCGAAGAACGGGCCGAAGTTCGGCACCGGCGAAATCGAAGGCGTGATCGCGCCCGAAACTGCGGCGCACGCCGCCGGAACGAGCGCGCTGCTGCCGATGCTGGCGCTCGGCATTCCGGGGTCGCCCACCGCCGCGGTGCTACTCGGCGGCTTGCTGATCTGGGGCTTGCAGCCCGGGCCCTTGCTCTTTGTCGAACAGAAGGAATTCGTCTGGGGCCTGATCGCCAGCATGTACCTGGGCAACGTGGTCGGGCTGATCGTCGTGCTGACGACGGTGCCGCTGTTCGCCTCGATCCTGCGCATTCCGTTTTCCATCATCGCCCCGGTCATCATCGTGATCTGCGCGATCGGCGCCTACACCGTGCACAGCGCGATGCTCGACGTCTGGTTCATGCTCGGCTTCGGCGTCATCGGCTACGTTTTCAAGAAGCTCGACTACCCGCTCGCCCCGCTCGTGCTCGCCCTCGTGCTGGGCGACAAGGCGGAGGACTCGTTCCGCCAGGCGATGCTCATGTCGCAAGGCGAGGTGTCGATCATGTGGGCGAATCCCCTCGTGGGTTCGATCACGACGCTGGCGCTGCTGATGCTGTTCTGGCCGCTGATCGGCAAGGCAATCAGCGCGATCCGGCCGCGCAAAGTGGACCCGATTGCGGCGCAGAGGCCTGTGGACTGAGCCCGCTCGCGCACGCCGCTGCCGGCCCGCAATCAGCCCGAGTCGGATCAGATTGAAGTGACCGCGACCATGCGCAGCTTCTGCGCCGCCGTCATGTGCCGAAAGCCCTCGATCTGGACCGGATGCAGTGGTTCGTGCATGCGCGCAATTATCGGCCCGCTGAGCTTTACTCTCGGCCGACGAACCCGACATGCCGCAGCGACCGCGTGATCGCTTCGGTGGCCCCGAGTACGTTAAGGGCGATGTCGGGGTGTGCGGCAGCCCAGACGCGAAACACTTCGTCGGCGAAGCCTTGATCGGAACAGTTTAGGCCACGTCGTCAGCCCGCCGCGGCGGCGTCAGCCTTAAATCTTCCCGCGCTGCTTCAACCGACTCAAGGTCTCGGCCGAGAGGTTGAGGTAGGCGGCCAGTTCCTTCTTGGGAATGCGTTCTGCCAGCTCCGGGTGCTTGCGCTCGAAGCGGTGCACTCGTCCCGGCGCGTCGAGCAGGTGCAGCGTGATCGTGTGCGCCATGATTTCGCTCATCAGGCGCATCACTTCGTATTCGAACGCGACCTTGAACTTGGGGTGCTGGTTCATGAAGTCGACCCAGACGGGCATCGGCAACTTCACCACCCTGGCCTTGGTGACGCAGACGATCGAGTACGGCGTGGGCGTGTTCAGGCGCCACGCGGCGTAGCTGGTTTCCATGTCGCGCTCATCGGCGAAGCGCAGAATCATTTCCTTCGCATCGCTGTTCGTCACGACGCGCTTGAGCAGGCCGTCAAGCACGAAGTACTGCTCCATGTCGTGCACGCCCTGATGCAACAGCGCGTCGCCTTTGTTGCATTCGACAACGAGCAGGTGCGGCTCGAGCGCACTGCGCTCGGCGTCGGTCATCTCCTTGAGGACGATGTTCTGCTTGAGCTGAACGCGGATGACATTGCGTTCGGCGTGGTTGTCTACGGAACTGGAAATCATGTGGGCGGGCGAAACGAGAGCTGGGGCGCGCCTCATTCAAATCCTGAAACTTGACCGCGGTCAACGGCGAATGGCCCCTTCGCTTCCTATGATAAGTCCGACGCGGCTGCCCCACGCGGCAAGCCTGAAGCGGCGCCAGCGCGGCGCGCCTTCTAGAGCCCCACTGAAAGACCCTCGACATGACCACCGACACCACTTCCCCGGCGACGACCGACGGCTTTCACCTCGTCATCGACGCGCTCAAGCTGAACGGCATCAACACGATCTTCGGCCTGCCCGGCATCCCCATCACCGACCTGACGCGCAAGGCGCAAGCCGAAGGCATGCGCGTCATCTCGTTCCGTCACGAGCAGCACGCCGGCAATGCGGCAGCGGCAGCGGGTTTCCTGACGCAAAAACCCGGCATTTGCCTCACCGTGTCGGCGCCGGGCTTCCTGAACGGCTTGACGGCGCTGGCCAATGCCACGGTGAACTGCTTTCCGATGATTCTCATCAGCGGCTCCTCCGAGCGCGAGATCGTCGACCTGCAGCAAGGCGACTATGAAGAGATGGACCAGCTCGCCATCGCCAAACCGCTGTGCAAAGCGGCGTTTCGCGTGCTGCACGCGCAGGACATCGGCGTCGGAATCGCGCGCGCGATTCGCTCAGCGCTGTCCGGCCGGCCCGGCGGCGTCTACCTCGACCTGCCCGCCAAGCTGTTCGGCCAGACGGTGGACGCAGCCGCGGGCAAGGCCTCGCTCATCAAGGTGGTCGATGCGGCGCCGCGCCAGATTCCCGCGCCTGACGCAGTGAAGCGTGCGCTCGATCTGCTGAAGGGCGCGAAACGCCCGCTGATCTTGCTCGGCAAGGGCGCCGCGTACGCGCAGGCCGACGTGGACATTCGCACGCTCGTCGAAAAATCCGGCATCCCCTATCTGCCGATGTCGATGGCCAAGGGCCTGCTGCCCGACAACCACGCCCAATCGGCGGCGGCGTGCCGCTCCCATGTGCTCGCTGAAGCCGACGTCGTGATGCTGATCGGCGCGCGCTTGAACTGGCTGCTCTCGCACGGCAAGGGCAAGACCTGGGGGGCCGCGCAAGGGGCGAAGCAATTCATCCAGATCGACATCGCGCCGACTGAAATCGACAGCAACGTCGGAATTGCCGCGCCGCTGATCGGCGACATCGGCTCGTGTGTGGCGGCGCTGCTTGCCGGCATGGGAGCGAACTGGGCCAAACCGCCGTCCGACTGGACCGGCGGGATCGCCGAGCGCAAAGACAAGAACCTGTCGAAGATGGCGGCCACGCTCGCGCTGAACCCGTCGCCCATGAACTTCCACAGCGCGCTCAACGTGATTCGCGAGCAGGTGAAGGCGCGGCCCGACATGATCCTCGTCAACGAAGGCGCGAACGCGCTGGACTTCACGCGCTCCATCGTCGACATGTACCAGCCGCGCAAGCGCCTGGACGTGGGCACCTGGGGCATCATGGGAATCGGCATGGGTTTTGCCGTCGGCGCGGCGGTCGTGACCGGCAAGCCGGTGCTCGCCATCGAGGGCGACAGCGCGTTCGGCTTTTCCGGAATGGAGGTGGAGACGATCTGCCGCTACAACCTGCCGGTATGCGTCGTCGTGATGAACAACAACGGCGTCTACGCCGGCACCGACAAGAACCCGACCGGCGGCCCGGACGTTGCGCCCACCGTGTTCGTGAAAGACGCGCGCTACGAAATGATGATGCAGGCCTTCGGCGGCAAAGGCTATTACGCGACCACGCCGGAGCAGTTGCGCGCCGCGATCGTCGAAGCGCTGGCCTCGGGCAAGCCGAGCTTGGTCAACGCGATCATCGACGAGACCGCGGGCACCGAGAGCGGCCGCATCACGAGCCTGAACCCGCAGAGCGCAAAGAAGAAGTGACACGCGCGCGCAACGACCTGATTCCGCCTTTTCAAGAGATCCTCAATGAGTAAAGCATTAGACGGCGTTCGAATTCTCGACTTCACGCACGTGCAGTCCGGCCCCACCTGCACCCAACTGTTGGCGTGGATGGGCGCCGACGTCATCAAGGTCGAAAAGGCCGGCGAAGGCGACGCGACACGCGGCCAGCTGCGCGACATTCCCGATGTGGACAGCCTGTACTTCACGATGCTGAACCACAACAAGCGCTCGATCACGGTCAACACCAAGGACCCGAAGGGCAAGGAGGTGCTGGACCGCCTCATCAAGACGTGCGACGTGCTCGTCGAAAACTTTGCGCCTGGCGCACTCGATCGCATGGGCTTCACGTGGGAGCGCATTCAGGAACTCAATCCGCGCATGATCGTCGCCTCAGTGAAGGGCTTCGGCCCAGGCCCGTATGAAGATTGCAAGGTCTACGAAAACGTCGCGCAGTGCGCGGGCGGGTCAGCGTCAACAACGGGTTTTGATGACGGCCCGCCGCTCGTCACCGGCGCACAAATCGGCGACTCGGGAACGGGACTGCACCTCGCACTCGGAATCGTCGCCGCGCTGTACCAGCGCAATACGACGGGGCGCGGCCAGAAGGTCTTGACCGCCATGCAGGACGGCGTGCTCAACTTGTGCCGCGTCAAGTTGCGCGACCAGCAGCGCCTGGACCGCACCGGCGTGATGAAAGAGTATCCGCAGTTTCCCGACACGCCGTTCCTCGAGGCCGTGCCGCGCGCCGGCAACGCGTCGGGCGGCGGCCAGCCGGGGTGGATCTTGAAGTGCAAGGGTTGGGAGAAGGACCCCAACGCCTACATCTATTTCATCACGCAGGCGCCGGTGTGGGGCGCGATCTGCAAGGTGATCGGCGAAGAGGGCTGGATCACCGATCCGAAGTACGCAACGCCGCCGGCACGCTTGCCGCACTTGAAGGAAATCTTCGCGCGCATCGAGCAGTGGACGATGACGAAGACCAAGTTCGAGGCGATGGACATCCTGAACAAGTTCGACATTCCGTGCGGGCCGATCCTCTCGATGAAGGAAATCGCCGAAGAGCCTTCGCTGCGCGCCACGGGAACGATCGTCGAAGTCGATCATCCGAAACGCGGCAAGTACCTGACCGTGGGCAACCCGATCAAGATGTCGGACAGCCCGACCGACGTGACACGCTCACCGCTGCTGGGCGAGCACACCGAAGAAGTGCTCGGGCAACTGGGCTACGGGCCCAAGGAAATCGCCGTGCTGCGCGAAGCGCGCGTGATCTGAGCAATCGAGTTTCTTGTCGCGCACGACAGCGCTTTTCTCGTCGAATATCGAAAAGAGGACACCATCATGAGCACAGACAACAAAGCCAAGGTTCGCAAACTGCTCGACGCCGTCAAGCTCGAGGGCCGCACGTCACTCACCGCGCCCGAAGGCAAGCAGGTCTGCGACGCCTACGGCATCACGGTGCCGCAAGAGGCCACGGTCGGCAGCGCGGCGGAGGCCAGCAAGACCGCCGCCGCCATGGGCTTCCCGGTCGTCATGAAAATCGTCTCGCCCGACATCCTGCACAAGACGGAAGCCGGCGGCGTGATCGTCGGCCTGATGAACGCCGACGAAGCGGCCAAGGCGTACGACACGATCCTGAAGAACGCGAAGGCCTACAACGCGAGCGCAAAAATCGTCGGCGTGCAAGTGCAGCAGATGGTCAAGGGCGGGCAGGAAGTGATCGTCGGCGCAGTCACCGACCCGAGCTTCGGCAAGCTCGTCGCGTTTGGCTTGGGCGGCGTGCTCGTCGAAGTGCTGAAAGACATCACGTTCCGCTTGGCGCCCGCGACGACGGCCGACGCGCTGTCGATGCTCGATGGCATCCAGGCGGCCGAGATGCTCAAGGGCGTGCGCGGCAGCGACCCGGTGAACCGCGAGGCGCTGGCGAAGTTGATCGTCGGCGTGAGCCAGCTGGTCGCTGACTTCCCGGAAATCTCCGAGATGGACTTGAACCCGGTGTTTGCGAGCAAGACCGGAGCGATTGCCGCCGACGTGCGCATCGTCGTCGACTTTGCGCAGAAGCCGGCGCGCTATCGCCCGCCGGAAGCCGACGTCGTGAAGTCGATGAACCGCATCATGATGCCCAAGTCGGTGGCGGTGATCGGCGCGTCCGACGAAGCCGGCAAGATCGGCAACTCGGTGATGAAGAACCTCATCAACGGCGGATACAAAGGGCAGATCCTCCCGGTTCACCCGAAGTCAGCCGAGATCATGGGCTACAAGGCCTACAAGTCGGTGAAAGACGTTCCCGGCGACATCGACGTGGCGGTGTTTGCAATTCCGGCCAAGCTCGTGGCTGGCGCGCTGACCGAATGCGGCGAGAAGGGAATCGCCGGCGCGGTGCTCATCCCTTCGGGCTTCGCCGAGACCGGCAACATGGAGGGCCAGCTCGAGCTGATCGAGATCGGGCGCAAGTACAACATCCGCCTGATGGGCCCCAACATCTACGGCTTCTACTACACGCCGGCGAACCTGTGCGCGACGTTCTGCACCGCGTATGACGTGAAGGGCTCGGCGGCGCTGTCCTCGCAATCGGGCGGCATCGGCATGGCGATCATCGGCTTTTCGCGTTCCGCGAAGATGGGCGTCTCGGCGATCGTCGGCCTGGGCAACAAGAGCGACATCGACGAAGACGACCTGCTGCTGTTCTTCGAACAGGACCCGAACACCAAGGTCATCGCCCAGCATTGCGAAGACCTGAAAGACGGCCGCGCGTTTGCCGAAGTCGCGAAGCGCGTCTCGAAGAAGAAGCCCGTCATCATGCTGAAGGCCGGCCGCACGTCGGCGGGCGCGAAGGCGGCGAGTTCGCACACCGGCGCGCTGGCCGGCAACGACAAGATTTATGAAGACGTGCTGCGCCAGTCGGGCGTGATCCGCGCGCGCAGTTTGCGCGACCTGCTCGACTTCGCGCGCGGCATTCCCGTGCTGCCCACGCCCAAGGGTGAGAACGTCGTCATCATCACCGGCGCGGGAGGCTCGGGCGTGTTGTTGTCGGACGCGTGTGTCGACAACGGCTTGAAGCTGATGCCGATGCCGGCGGACCTGGACGCGGCCTTCCGCAAGTTCATTCCGCCCTTCGGCGCGGCAGGCAACCCGGTCGACATCACCGGCGGCGAGCCGCCGATCACGTACAAGAACACGGTGTTGCTGGGTCTGTCCGACGACCGCATCCATTCGCTCATCCTCGGCTACTGGCACACCATCGTCACGCCGCCGATGGTGTTCGCGAAGATCATGGTCGAGGCGCGCGACGAGATGCGCGCCAAGGGCATCGAGAAGCCGATGGTCGCTTCGCTTGCCGGCGACGTGCAAGTGGAAGAGGCGGCGCAGTACCTGTACGAGCACGGCATTCCGGCGTATGCGTATTCGACGGAGATTCCGGTGGCCGTGCTCGCCGCGAAGTACCAGTGGGCGCGCGGCGCAGGCTTGCTGTAAGCGAAGGCGCGTGTCCGCTGCATGACTCCCAAGACCATCATCCCGATCGCGGCCGCGCCGGCGTCTCGTCAGAAGAAACGCGAAGCACCGAAGGGCCGCGTCGTCGACCCGGCGGCGCTGGACGACGTGCGGCGCTTGCTCGCGGGCTTGCCGCATGCAGCGGCGCGCGCGCCCGACCAGCTGATCGAGCACTTGCACCGCGTGCAAGATGAGTACGGCCACCTGAGCGCACGCCATCTGGCCGCGTTGGCGCGCGAGATGGGTCTGGCGCAGACCGAGGTCTATGAAGTTGCGTCGTTCTACCACCACTTCGACATCGTCAAGGAAGGCGAGATCGCGCCGCCGACGTTGACGGTTCGTGTCTGCGACAGCCTGTCGTGCGAGATGGCAGGCGCGCAGGATTTGCTCGCGCGCCTGCCCAGTCTCCTGGGCAAAGACGTGCGCGTGATCGCCGCGCCGTGCATCGGCCGCTGCGAGCAGGCGCCCGCCGTCTCGGTGGGCCAGCACCCGGTGGCAAACGCAACATGCGACGCGGTGATCGCCAAGGTCAAAGCGGGCGAGGTCACGCACCGGCCGGAGGGTTTCATCGACCTCGCGCAATACCTGGCGCAGGGCGGCTATCGGCTGCTCAAACAATGCATCGCCGCGGAATTGGAAGTCGAATCGGTCATCAAGACGATGGAAGACTCGGGCCTGCGTGGGCTGGGCGGCGCGGGCTTTCCGGCGGGGCGCAAGTGGCGAATCGTTCGCGGCGAAGCCGCACCGCGATTCATGGCGGTGAACATCGACGAAGGCGAGCCGGGAACGTTCAAGGACCGCGTGTATCTCGAGCGCGACCCGCACCGCTTCATCGAAGGCATGCTCATCGCCGCGTGGGCGGTGGGAATCGCGCGCATTTATGTCTACCTGCGCGACGAGTACCACGGTTGTCGCGCGATGTTGGAGGCCGAACTTGCAAAGCTGCGCGCGCAGCCACCGTACCCGGGAATGCCGGAAATCATTCTGCGGCGCGGCGCGGGCGCGTACATCTGCGGCGAAGAGTCGGCGATGATCGAATCGATAGAGGGAAGGCGCGGCATGCCGCGGCTGCGCCCGCCTTACGTCGCGCAAGTCGGCTTGTTCGGCAGGCCCACGCTCGAGCACAACTTCGAGACGCTTTATTGGGTTCGCGAGATTCTGGAAAAAGGCGGTGCCTGGTTCGCCTCGCAAGGACGCAACGGGCGCAAGGGCCTGCGTTCGTTTTCCGTGTCGGGGCGTGTCAAGAGCCCGGGCGTGAAGCTCGCACCGGCGGGAATCACGATCCGCGAGTTGATCGACGAGTTCTGCGGCGGCATGCTGCCCGGCCACAATTTCTACGCCTACCTGCCGGGCGGCGCATCGGGCGGCATCTTGCCCGCAGCGATGGGAGACATCCCTTTGGACTTTGACACGCTGCAACCCTATGGCTGCTTCATCGGCTCGGCAGCCGTGATGGTGCTGTCCGACAAGGACAGCGCGGTCGGCGCGGCGCGCAACCTGATGCGCTTCTTCGAACACGAGTCGTGCGGCCAGTGCACCCCGTGCCGCAACGGCACGGCGAAGGCATCTCTGCTGATTGCAAAACCGAAGTGGGATGTGGCATTGCTCGAAGATCTGTCGACGGTGATGCGCGACGCGTCGATTTGCGGCCTGGGCCAGGCAGCGCCGAACCCGGTGGATTGCGTCATCAAGTATTTCCCTCAGGAGTTGGGGTGAGTTGTGCCCCGGGCGGTGCGGAAGGTGGGTCGGCTTTCGGCCCTTTGCTGCCGTTCGCGCCGTCGTGCATGCCGAGGTCGAGAAAGGGCAGGTGGCCCGGGGTACGTTCTCCGGCCCCACGCTCGCGGGGCACTGTCTGCAGCCTGCAATCGTGGCGCCATCAACACCGTGTTCTCTTGCGCAGGTTGAGGACACCGCGAATGGGGGCCTGCGCCCGTACCCCAAGCCACCTACCCCGGCACCCGGGCGGCATGCAAAGGCGCGGCAGGCCAGCGGCGTGTGCAGCAGGGTGGCGGTGGTGCCCCCGGGCGCAGGACCCATTCGCGGTGTCTGCCAACGGGCGCACCACAAATCCCGTGTTGACGCGGCTTCGCTTGGCACGTCTCGACGGTGCCCCGCGAGCGTGGGCCGGAGCACGGGGGCACCGCCGCCGCCCTGGCGTCGCAACCTTGGCAGGAACCTCGCTGCGAACGGCATCAACGGGCGGAAAGCCGTCATTTGCAACAGCATCGGCGGTACGCGCGCCGCGAGCGCCTCGCGTGGCCGTGGAGTCATCGACATGAACGCAATCACCCGCAAAGAAGCGGCGGCACTCGACGCGCCAACCGTCAGCTTCAAATTCAACGGCCGCGATGTCACGGGCCGCGCGAGCGAAAACCTGATCGAGATCGCGAAGCGCGAAGGTGTTGAGATTCCGCACCTTTGCTACAAGCAAGGCCTGGAGCAAGTGGGCAACTGCCGCGCTTGTGTCGTCGAGATCGCCGGCGAACGTGTGCTTGCGCCGTCGTGCTGCCGCGCGCCCAGCGCGGGAATGGTCGTCACGACCGACAGCGAGCGCGCCGTGCGTTCCCAAAAACTCGTGCTCGAACTGCTGCTCGCCGACATGCCCGAGAAGGCGTTCACGCGGCACAACGAAGTCGACGAATGGGCGGCCAAACTGGGGATGGGCAAGCCGCGCTTCGAAGCTCGCGCAAGAGTCACGCAGGACTTGTCGCACCCGGCGATCGCGGTGAACCTGGACGCGTGCATTCAATGCACACGTTGCCTGCGCGCCTGCCGCGACGAGCAAGTGAACGACGTGATCGGCCTCGCGTTTCGCGGCGAACACGCAAAAATCGTGTTCGACATGGACGACGCAATGGGCGCGTCGACTTGCGTCGCCTGTGGCGAATGCGTGCAGGCGTGCCCCACCGGCGCGCTGATGCCGGCGCGCGACGCTGCGCTCGCCGTGCCCGACCGACAAGTGGAATCGGTGTGCCCTTATTGTGGCGTCGGTTGCCAGCTCACCTACAACGTCAAGGACGACAAGATCCTCTTTGTCGAAGGGCGCGACGGCCCGGCGAACCACGGGCGACTCTGCGTCAAAGGGCGCTACGGCTTCGATTACGCGCACCATCCGCAGCGCCTCACCAAGCCGCTGATCCGTCGCAAGGACGCGCCGCCCAAACGTGGCGACTTCGTGATGGACCCGAACCGCGTCATGGACGTGTTCCGCGAAGCGAGCTGGGAAGAAGCGCTCGAATTCGCCGGCGGCACGCTGCGCTCGATTCGCGATCAACACGGCAAGAAGTCGCTCGCAGGTTTCGGCTCGGCCAAGGGCAGCAACGAAGAGGCTTACCTGTTCCAGAAACTCGTTCGCACGGGTTTTGGCAGCAACAACGTCGACCATTGCACGCGGCTCTGCCACGCGTCTTCCGTCGTCGCCTTGCTGGAGGGCATCGGCTCAGGAGCGGTGAGCAACCCGGTTATGGACGTGACACAGGCCGAGGTCGTGATCCTGATCGGCGCGAACCCGACGGTGAATCATCCGGTCGCCGCGACCTGGATGAAGAACGCCGCGAAAGCCGGTACCAAGCTGATCGTGCTCGACCCGCGCCGCTCCGACCTGTCGCGCGTCGCGCACCGCTTCCTGCAGTTCAAGCCCGACACCGACGTGGCGATGCTCAACGCGATGATGAACGTCATCGTCACGGAAGGTCTCGTCGACGAGAAGTTCATCGCGGCGCGCACCATCGGCTACGAGGAACTGCGTAAGAACGTCGAGGGTTACACACCCGAAGCGATGGCGCCGATTTGCGGCATCGACGCAGCGACGCTGCGCTACGTGGCGCGGCTCTACGCCACGTCCAAGGCGTCGATGATTCTGTGGGGCATGGGAATCAGCCAGCACGTGCACGGCACCGACAACGCGCGCTGCTTGATTGCGCTCTCCTTGATGACGGGCCAGATCGGCCGCCCCGGCACGGGATTGCACCCGCTGCGCGGCCAGAACAACGTGCAGGGCGCGTCGGACGCAGGCCTGATCCCGATGATGCTGCCCGACTACCAGCGCGTCATCGAAGCGCCGGTGCGCGCACGCTTCGAGAAGGCGTGGAAGCTTGAAGCCGGAACGCTCGACGACAAGGTAGGCCTCACCGTCGTCGAGGTCATGCATGCGATCAAAGAAGGAACGATTCGCGGCATGTACGTGATGGGCGAGAACCCCGCCATGTCCGACCCCGACGCGAACCACGCGCGCGAATCGCTCGCTGCGCTCGAACACCTCGTCGTGCAGGACATTTTCTTGACCGAAACCGCGTACCTCGCCGACGTGATCCTGCCCGCCAGCGCCTTCCCCGAAAAGACCGGCACGTTCACGAACACGGATCGCCTCGTGCAGCTCGGCCGCCAGGCGATTCCGCCGCCGGGCGACGCGCGCCAGGACTTGTGGATCATCGAGCAACTCGCCAACAAACTCGGCTGCGGCTGGAACTACGGCCATGTGTCGGAAGTGTTCGACGAGATGCGCCACACCATGCCCAGCATCGGTGGCATCACCTGGCAGCGCCTGGAGCGCGAACACGCAGTCACCTACCCTTGCGTGAAGGAAGGCGATCCGGGAACGTCAGTCGTGTTCGACCACGACTTCCCGCGTGAAGGCGGCAAGGCGCGCTTCGTTCCGGCCGACATCATTCCGGCCAACGAGCGGCCCGACGCCGACTACCCCCTCGTGCTGATCACGGGCCGCCAGCTGGAGCACTGGCACACCGGCAGCATGACGCGGCGCACGACGGTGCTCGACGCGCTCGAGCCCGATCCGACAGCGTTGCTGCACCCGCTCGATCTGGCCGCGCTCGGCGCCAAGCCCGGCGACGTAATCACGATCGGATCACGCCGCGGCGAAGTCTCGCTCTACGCGAGAGCCGACGACGGCACGCCGCGCGGCGCCGTGTTCGTGCCGTTCTGCTATTACGAAGCAGCCATCAACAAGCTCACCAACGCCGCGCTCGATCCGTTCGCGAAGATCCCCGAGTTCAAATACTGCGCGATTCGAGTCACCCCTGGTGGCCCGGTCCCGGTGCAGAGCAGTTTTGGCGGCGGGCAGGTGCTGGAGCGGCTGAGCGGCTGAATGTCCGCATGACCACGCCACCGCCGTTCGACGCCGCGACCCGGCTGCTCGTCAACGCCCGTCGCACAGGGCAAGCTGCGCCGGCTGCCGGTGCAACGCTGCCCGACGCAGCGGCGGCCTATGCCGTGCAGGACGCCGTGGCACGGCACCTCGCCTGGTTTGCCGGCGGCGCGCCGCGCCACTGGAAATCGGGCGGCGCGTCGCGCGATGCGGTTCTCACGCACGCTGCCTTGCCGTCGCAAGGCGTCTGGGCCAGCCCGGCCGCTGCGGGAGCCAGGCCGCTGCGCCTGCGCGGCATCGAAGCCGAGGTCGCGCTGCGTCTGGCGCGCGACGTCGACGCGGTGCTGGCGGCGACGCTCAACACCGAGCAGGCGGCGGCGCTCGTCGAAGCGATTTGCGTGTCGATCGAAATCGTCGAGTCGCGCTGGGCCGAGGGCCTGGCCGCACCGGCCTTGGCCAAACTGGCCGACCTGCAGTCGCACGGCGCTCTGGTACTCGGCGCCTGGGTGCCGTTTCAACCGCGCGACTGGAGCGCACAGGTCTGTCGCGTCCAGATCGGCGCGCAGCCGCCCGTCGAGCGCCGCGGCAGCCACCCGTTGGCCGACCCGCTGTTCGTGCTGCCGGCGTGGCTGCGTCACGCCACCCGCGACGGCCGCCACGTGCCGGCAGGCAGCGTCGTCACCACCGGCAGCTGGGTCGGCATTCTTCACGCGGCAGCGGGCGATTTTGTGAGTGCCGAGTTTCCCGGCATCGGCCACGCGTCAGTGCAGCTGTAGGCCCGCCTTCCGACACCACCGCGGCTTCGCCCCGGCGACGCGACCTGCGCGTGCGCCAGCTTCGACTCAGAACCCGGTTTCGCCCCAACGCGCGTCAGCCCAGTTGAAGCGCGGCACGGCGAGTGGCGCGCAGTTCGCCATCGATTCGCGGCAACGCTGCTTGGCGGTGAGGATGGCGTCGGTGAGGAATTCCGCGTCATAGGCGCGCAGCATGTGCGCCTGCTCGCCTTCCAGATAGCCGCGCACGCGCTCGCGTTCGCACACCGTGGCGCAGAGCCTGTCATACGTGGCGTCGTCCCAGAACCAGCGCAGGCCAAGCTCGTAGAACGCCGCGTTGAACGCGCCGCGGTCGATGGCACTGCCGGCGTCGGCGTCGCGCGAATTCGCGGTGGTGGTCATGGCAAGACTCCTCGGGGTCAGGTCCGACGCATCGAATTCGTCGTCGAGGCCTGATCCTAGGTTCGCCCATGAATAAATGACAATTAAACTAAATGATGAATTGCATTACCCATGCGTTATGCATGATCGGCGCGGCCGAGCGTAGCGTGCGCGGCGCGGGGCCCACCCCGTGAAGAACGCGACGCTGCGCCAGTTGAAGGTGTTCGACGCGGTGGCGCGCCTGTCGAGCTATTCGCGCGCCGCCGAAGAACTGCACCTCACGCAGCCCGCCGTCTCGACCCAGGTGCGCAAGCTCGAAGAGCACGCCGGCCTGCCGCTTTTCGAGCAGCTCGGCAAGAAGATCTACCTCACCGCCGCGGGCACCGAGCTGCTGCAGCACGGCCGCGCGATCATGGCGCAGTTCGAAGAAGCGCAAAGCGCGATGGCGCAGTTCAAGGGCGTCGCCGGCGGCAAGCTGAATGTGGCGGTGATCAGTGCGGGCGACTATTTTTTCCCGCGCCTGCTCGTCGAGTTCGCACGGCATCACCAGGGCGTGACGCTGAACCTCGCGGTGCGCAACCGCGACGATCTGCTCGCCGACCTGGCCGAGAACCGCACCGACCTGGCCGTGATGGTGCGCCCGCCGCTGGATTCCGACACGATCAACGAGGCTTTTGCGCCGCACCCCTACGTGATCGTTGCGGCGCGCAAACACGCCCTCGTCGGCGAGTCGCGAATATCGCTGTCGCGCGTCGTGCGCGAGCCGTTCATCGTTCGCGAGACGGGTTCCGACACGTGGCAGTCGATGGTCGACGGCTTCGGCGCGCACATGGCCAAACTCAACGTCGCAATGCAGATCAAGAGCACCGAGACGATCAAGCAGGCGGTGATCGCCGGCATGGGAATCAGCTTCTTGTCGGCGCACACGGTGAGCCGCGAGCTGCGCGCGCGCAGCCTCGCGATCCTGGACGTGCAAGGCTTCCCGTTGATGCTCAACTGGTTCGTCGTGCACCGGCGCAACAAGCGCCTGCCGCCGGTGGCTCAGGCGTTCAAGCAGTTTCTCCTCAGCGACGGGCGGCAGCTCATCGATCAGGCGGTGCCGGTGCCGGTGCAGGGCGTGCGCCGCGCCGCCCCGCGCAAGGCGCGCGCGCCACGCTGAGCGCCTCACCGCTGCGCTTGGGATCTCACCAGTCCCACAACGTGCCGTCGTGCTGCAGCCGGTTCACCGGCAGGTAAGCGCGCCGGTACGGGTATTTCGCTGCCAGCAGTTCGTCGATCTGCACGCCGTGGCCAGGAGTCTCGCCCGGATGCAGCATGCCGGCCGCAAACGTGTACGCGTGCGGGAACACGGCGTCGGTCTCGGCCGTGTGCGGCATGTACTCCTGGATGCCGAAGTTGGGCACCCAGAGGTCAAAGTGCAGCGCGGCGCCCATGCACACCGGCGACAGATCGGTCGCGCCGTGGCAGCCGGTGCGCACCTGGTACAGCGCTGCCAGGTCGGCGATGCGCCGCAGGTGGGTGATGCCTCCCGCGTGCGTGACCGTGGCGCGGATGTAGTCGATGAGTTGGTTCTCGATCAGCGCCTTGCAGTCCCAGATGCTGTTGAAGACTTCGCCGACGGCGAGCGGCGTCGTCGTGTGCTCACGAATCAGGCGAAAGGCGTCCTGGTTTTCCGCGGGCGTGGCGTCTTCCATCCAGAACAGGCGGAACGGCTCGAGCTCCTTGCCCAGGCGCGCCGCCTCGATGGGCGTAAGGCGGTGGTGCACGTCGTGCAGCAGGTGCAGCTCGGGGCCGACGGCTGAGCGCAAGGCGCCGAACAGTTTCGGCGTGTGCAGCAGGTACTTGCTGCTGTCCCAGTCGTGTTCGCTGGGCAGACCCGCGTCGGCGGGCTCGTAGGGCGCGGTGCCCTTGGCCACACCGTAGACCTTGTCCAGCCCGGGGACGCCGCTTTGCGCGCGAATCGCCTTGTAGCCCTGCTCGCGCAGGCGCTGCACTTCGTCGATGGTGTGCTCGATGTCGCTGCCGTTCGCGTGGCCGTAAACGAGAACGCTGCTCCGGCTTTTGCCGCCGAGCAACTGGTAAAGCGGCATTCCTGCGGCCTTGGCCTTGATGTCCCACAGCGCGGTGTCGACCGCGGCGATCGCGCTCATCGTCACCGGCCCGCGCCGCCAGTACGCGCCCTTGTAGAGATACTGCCAGAGGTCTTCGATCTGCTGCGGATCGCGCCCGATCAGGCAGGGGATCACGTGGTCCTCGAGGTAACTCGCCACCGCCAGTTCGCGGCCGTTCAGCGTGGCGTCGCCGATGCCGGTGAGTCCCGCATCGGTCTCGATTTTCAAAGTGACGAAATTGCGCCCGGGGCTGCAAACGATGATGCGCGCGGCGGTGATTTTCATGGCGAAGAGGAACTCGCGCGGCGAGCGGCTGCGCGGTCCTGGAGTGAGCTGTTCGGCAGATTGTGCCGTGCGCCAATCGCCGGGCCGCGGCGCTGCCGCGCCGTCGCGCGCCCGTCAGTGCGGCAGACCGTGCAACCGGGATGCCGCGAGTTCACCAATGCGCCGCCCCATCGCCTCGCCGGCCTGGGTGGCGGCGCGGAAGTGGATGCCGCCGTGGATGCGCGCCTCCGACACTTCTTGCACGAAGTCCTCGAAGCGGGTCCAGCGCCGCGTCGCGCCCTTCAGCGTCGGGCTGCTCGTGCTGAGCAGCGGGGTCGGGCTCGCACCCAGTTCCGCTTTGAGCACGGCGAGTGGCGCGAGCGCGGCCTGGTAGGCGGCGTCGATCGACGCCTGTTGCGCCGGTAGCAGTTTCAACAGCACCGCGCGGTGCGCAGCGGCGATCGCGGCGTCGAGGGTCGGTGCTGCCTGGGGCGATTGCGGCGCGACCGCGGTCACCGCGTGGTGCGCGGCGGTCTGCACGAAGGCCATCACGCGCATTGCCGGCGGCGTGCCGATGCGCGCTTCCGCGATGATCTCGCCGGTCTTGACGTTCCAGTTGGTGATGGCGTCGGCGCGTGCTTCCGGCGCCAGCGCGGCGAGCACAGTGGCGAACAGCGTGACGCCGAGCCAGCTCGCGAGGGTTTGAATCGTTTTCATGAGAACTCCTGTCTTGACTTGTCGGGATTGAAGGCGGCGCGTCGTGAACGCGCCGCGAATGAACATCAGTGCGTGAACACCACCACTTCGAGGTACTCGCCTGGAACGACCAACGACGCTGTGCCGCCGGTGTTCATCTGTTCGAGCAGCATCGTGATGTCGCGCTCCAGCCGCATCTGGCCGGCATCGTCGAGCGCCGCGAAGGCCTTGTGCGTGGGGCCGTAGAAGTCGCGGAACACCTGCACGAAGTGCGCCGCCGAGCGGTAGCGGAAGTTGAAGTGCTTGCGCTCGCAGCGCAGCTTCGCCGAGCGTGCGCCGAACAGTTCGGCCAGGTGCGCTTCGGTGCCCCAGAGCGCCGGTGACTTCACTCCCGCGGGCGGCGCCACGTGCGCGCCGATCACCTTGAACAGGCGCCCGATGAAACCCTCGGGCGTCCAGTTCGCCATGCCGATGCGGCCACCCGGGCGCAGCACGCGTTGCATCTCGCGCGCGGTGCGCGCGTGGTCGGGCGCGAACATGCAGCCGAAGGTGGACAGCACGACGTCATAGCTCGCGTCGGCGAAGGGCAGCGCTTCCACGTCGGCCACCTGGAACGTGACCGGCAGCCCTTCGGCTCTCGCCCGGTCGCGGCCCTTGTCGAGCAGCGCGGGAACGTAGTCGGTGGACGTCACCTGCGCGAAGCGCCGCGCCGCGGCGAGTGTGGCGTTGCCGTTGCCGGCGGCGACGTCGAGCACGTGCTCGCCGGCGCAGATGTCGGCGGCTTCGGCGAGCGATTCACCGACAATCTGCAAGGTGGTGCCGACGACGGCGAAGTCGCCGCTGGCCCAGGTGGCTTGCTGGCGCAGTTTGATGGCGGCGAGGTCGGGTGCGGCGGCGGCAGCGCTTGCTGCCGCGGGCGAACGGGTTTCGAGGACATGGCTCATGGGGTTTCCTGTGCTGATGGGTGGACCGCGGGCGTTGCGGCTCGCGGCCTTGAAGGGTTCGACGCGGGATTGCGGCGACGGTGTCATTCTTCGAAGAACGGTGCGTCGGCGCTTCTCCGTGCGTCGCGCGTCTTTGCTCGGGCATCCGCGCGTCGCGGCGCGCTTGATTCAAAATCCGCGGCACTTGATCGCACGTCTTGTGGAGGCCGTGCCATGAACGACGACCCCTTGTCCGACGTGCTGAGCAGCGTGCGCCTGCGCGGCGCGGTGTTCTATTACGTGAACTGCGGCGACGACTGGGCTGCGCAAACGCCCGACTCGGCACAACTCGCCGCAGCCTTGATGCCCGGCGCCGAACATGTGATCGCGTACCACCTGGTCGTGCGCGGCGAAAGCTGGGCCAGCACCGGCGGCATGGAACCGGTGCACCTGGCACGCGGCGACATCGTGATGTTTCCGCGAGGTGACATCCACGTGATGTCGAGCGCGCCGGGAATGCGCGCCTTGCCCGACGACAACCACTGGCAAGTGCAGACACGCGACGAACCCAAACCCATCTCCCTGGTCTACCACCGCGGCCTGCTGCGTCCGGCGGGGGCGCAGACTGTGGAGGACGCCGGCACCATCATCGTCTGCGGCTTCATTGCCTGCGACTTGCGGCCCTTCAATCCGCTGATCGCGGCACTGCCGAAATTGCTGCGCCTGGCCGCGGGTGAACAGGGGCCGCAGGCCGCGTGGGTGGCGCCGATGCTGCACCAAGCGGTGTCGGAGTCGCTCGTGCGCCGCCCCGGCAGCGCGGCGGTGCTGGAGCGCGTCAGCGAGATGGTGTTCGTCGACGCGGCGCGACGCTACCTCGAGTCGCTGCCTGAGCAGGCCAGCGGCTGGCTCGGTGCGCTGCGCGATCGCTACGTGGGCCGCGCGATCGCGCTGATGCATCAGCAGCCCGCGCAAGCCTGGACCATCGACGAACTCGGGCGCGAGGTCGGGCTGTCGCGCTCCGCGCTGCACGAACGTTTTGTCGAGCTGGCCGGCCAGCCGCCGATGCAATACCTGACGAACTGGCGCATGCAGTGCGGTGCGCGGCTGCTGCGGGAAAGCCAGGCCACTGTCGCGACGATCGCGCAAGACGTGGGCTACGACTCGGAAGCCGCGTTCGCGCGAGCTTTCAAGCGCCTCGTCGGTCAGCCCCCTGCAGCGTGGCGACGCGCACAGCGGTGGGGGGCCTGAGAACTACATCGTCGCGCCCAGCTGCCACGGCACGAATTCGTTTTGCCCGTAGCCGTGGACTTCGCTCTTCGTTTTGATGCCCGACGCGGTTTGCAGCATCAGCTGAAAAATGCGCTCGCCGAGCTCATCGACGCTCGCGGTGCCGTCGATCACGTCGCCGCAATTGATGTCGATGTCGTCTTCCTGCTTGCGCCAGAGTTCGCTGTTGGTACTGAGCTTCAGCGACGGTGAGGGCGCGCAGCCGTAGGCCGAGCCGCGGCCGGTGGTGAAGCAGATCAGGTTCGCCCCGCCCGCCACCTGACCGGTGGCGGACACCGGGTCGTAGCCCGGCGTGTCCATGAAGACCAGGCCTTTCGCGGTGACCGGCTGCGCGTACTCATAAACGTCGACGAGGTTCGTCGTGCCGCTCTTGGCGATTGCGCCGAGCGACTTTTCGAGGATGGTCGTCAACCCGCCGGCCTTGTTGCCTGCAGAGGGGTTGTTGTCCATCTCGGCGTCGTTGCGCTCGCAGTGGCGCTCCCACCACTTGATTCGCGCGAGCAGCTTGTCGGCCACCGCAGGCGACACGGCGCGGCGTGTCAACAGGTGTTCGCCGCCGTAGATCTCGGGCGTTTCCGAGAGGATCGCCGTGCCGCCGTGGCGCACGAGCCGGTCCACCGCGGCGCCCAACGCCGGGTTGGCGCTGATGCCGGAGTACCCGTCGGAGCCGCCGCATTGCAAGCCCACAGTGATGTGGCTCGCGCTGACCGGCTCGCGCTTCACCTTGTTGGCTTCTTCCAGCAACCAGGTGATGAGCTCCACACCATGCGCCACGGTCTTGCGCGTGCCGCCGGTTTCCTGGATGTTGAAGGTGTGCAGCGCGGTGCCGGCGCTCAGGCCCTCTTGCTCCATCAAGCCCGCGATCTGATTCGTCTCGCAGCCGAGACCCACGACCAGGATCGCCGAAAAATTCGCGTGGCGCGCGTAACCGCCCAGCGTACGGCGCAGCAGTTGCAGCGGCTCGCCGTCGCTCGCCGTCGCGCAGCCACCGCCGTGCGTGAGCGCGATCACGCCGTCGACATTCGGGAATCGGGCGAGCGCCTCGGGGTGAATGTCGCGCCTGAAGTGGTCGGCGATCGCGCGCGCGACGGTGGCCGAGCAGTTCACCGACGTCAGCACGCCGACATAGTTGCGCGTCGCGATGCGTCCGTCGGCGCGGCGAATTCCCTGAAACGTTGCCGGCACATCGACATAGGCCGTCACCTGAGCACCCTGACCCGCTGCGTAGTCGCGCGCGAAGTGGCTGAACTCGAGGTTGTGGCTGTGCACATGCTGGCCCGGGGCGATTGCGCTCTTGGCGGTGCCGATGATTTGGTTGTAGCGCCGCACCGCCTCGCCCTGCGCGACCGCGCGCACGGCGACCTTGTGGCCCGGAGGAATCAGCCCGCTCACACGAACACCCTCGCCCGGCAGGACCGTGCCGCCGAGCAACTGATGGCGCGCGATCACGACGTTGTCGGCCGCGTGGATGCGGATGATGGGCGATAGCGCGGCTGCGGTCATGGGTTCGGTCGACTCCGGAGTTCAGCGCATCGGATCAGTTGTCGATCAACGCCGCGTCCCAGGCGTGCACTTTTTGCTGCTGCTCGCCCAGGCCTTGAATCGAGAGCCGCATCGTGTCGCCCGGCTTCAGGAACACGGGGGGCTTCATTCCCAGGCCCACGCCCGGCGGCGTGCCGGTCGTGATCAGGTCGCCGGGCAACAGCGTCATGAATTCGCTGATGTAGCTCACGAGGTGCGGCACGTCGAAAATCATGGTGCGCGTGCTGCCGTTCTGGCAGCGCTTGCCGTTCACGTCCAGCCACATCGTCAGGTTTTGCGAATCGGGCACTTCGTCGGTCGTCACCATCCACGGGCCGATGGGGCCGAAGGTGTCGCAGCCCTTGCCCTTGTCCCACTGGCCGCCGCGTTCGATCTGGTACTCGCGCTCCGACACGTCGTTGACGACGCAGTAGCCCGCCACGTACTTCAACGCGTCGGCCTTGGACACATAGCGCGCCTTGGAGCCGATGACGATGCCCAGCTCCACTTCCCAATCGCCCTTCACCGAGCCCTTGGGCAGGACGACGGCGTCGTTGCAGCCGACGATGCAGCTCGTCGTTTTCATGAACAGGACCGGTTCTTTCGGAATCGGGTTTCCGGTCTCGGCGGCGTGGTCGGAATAGTTGAGGCCCACGGCGACGAACTTGCTGCAGCCGCTCCACGGCGGCGCGATGCGCCCGGGGTTGCTGACCACCGGCAGGCTCGCGACGTCGAGTTCGCGCAGCCGCTTCAGGCTGCCCGGGGTGAGCGTTTCGGCGCTGATGTCGGGCAACACCTCGCCCAGGTCACGCACTTTGCCCTGGGCGTCGATCAATGCCGGTTTTTCCGCCCCTTTGGGGCCGTAGCGCATCAGCTTCATGAAGAGTCAGTCCTTGGTTGATGATGAATGATGGTTCGACGCGGTTTGCGCTTCGGCATCAAAGCGCGAAGCCGCCGTCGACGAGCGGCGTCGTGCCGGTCGTGAACGCCGATTCGTCGGAGCCGAGGTAGACGGCGAGCATCGCCACTTCTTCGGCCGTCCCGAGCCGCCCCATCGGCTGGCGCGCGACGAATGCGGCCTCGACCTGGCCGAGCGTCTGGCCACTCGCTTTGGCCTGAGCAGCGATGCGTTCGCGCAGCGACGGCGACTCGATTGTCCCGGGGCAAATCGCGTTGCAGCGAATGCCTTGTTTGATGAAGTCCGCGGCAATCGCCTTGGTCAGGCCGATCACCGCCGCCTTGCTCGTGCCGTAGACAAAACGGTTCGGGATGCCGCGCACGCTCGACGCGCCCGAGGCGACATTGACGATCGACGCGCCGACACGATGTTGCTCGTAATGCGCGAGCATCGCCGGCAGCAGCGCGCGGCTCACGCGGTACATGGAGCGCACGTTGAGGTTGAAGGAAAAGTCCCACGCCGCTTCGTCGCATTCGAGGATCGTGCCGTGATGCACGAAGCCCGCCGCGTTGAACAAGACTTGCACCGCGCCCACCTCGGCGGCAAGCGCGGCGATTGCGTGCGCGTCGGTCACATCCAGGCGCCGCGTCTTCACACCCGTCGTGCGCCCGACCTCGGCGAGCAAATCGGTGTTGAGGTCGGTCGCGATGACGCGCGCGCCTTCGCGCGCAAACGCGAGCGCTGTGGCGCGGCCTATGCCTTGGCCTGCGGCGGTGACGAGGGCCGTCTTGCCGGCGAGTCGTTGGGTCATGGAGCAAGCTTTCCGATGGGAGGCATGCGGCCGCTGCGGGCCGTGGGAGTCGATTCTAGAGAAGTCGACGCGACAGGCTATGTCGCGAATCCAAACGTGCGCGGCATCCAGAGCGAGATGGCGGGGATATAGGTCAGGATCACCAGGCTCACGAGCAGCGGCACGAGCCACGGCAGGATCGCCATCGTGGTGCGCTCGACGCTCAGCTTGGCGACGCGCGCGAGCACGAAGAGGACCATGCCCATCGGCGGGTGCAGCAACCCGATCATCAGGTTCAGCACCATCACCAGGCCGAAGTGCACCGGGTTCACGCCGAGCTTGAGCGCGATCGGCAACAGGATGGGAACGAGGATCGTGATCGCCGCGGTGGGCTCGAGAAAGCAGCCGACGAAGAGCATCAGCAAATTCGCCATCAGCAGAAACAGCCACGGCTCCTTGGTCACGGCGAGCACCCATTCGGCGATTGCCGCAGTGACGCCGGTGGCGGTGAGCATCCAGCCGAAGATCGACGCGGCGGCGACGATGAACATCACCGTCGCCGTCGTTTCCACCGTGTCCAGGCTGACCTTGACGAACATCTTCCACGTCATCGTGCGGTACCACACGAGGCCCAGCACCATGGCCCACGCGCTCGCCGCGATCGCGCCTTCGGTGGGCGTGAACAGGCCCGTCGTCATGCCGCCGATGAGCAGCACCGGCGTCATGATGGGCAGCACCGCCTGAAAGCGGAACACCCGGTCCAGCGCAAACAGCGAGACGATCGCGCCGAACACGACCGGCTGCGCCGGCAGTTCCATCTTGTTGACGAGCGCCCAGGTCGCGACCGGCCAGACGATCACGATGCCGAGTTCGATCAGCGCACGGCCGATGCGGCTCCAGGAGAACTTGACGTCGGCGCCCCAGTTGTTCTTGTGCGCATAGTACGCGACCGTGAGCATCATCAGAAACGCCATCAAGACACCGGGCAGGATGCCGGCGAGGAACAGCGCGCCCACCGACACGTTGGCCATCATCGCGTAGATGACGAACGGCAGGCTCGGCGGAATGATGGGCCCGAGTGTGGCCGACGCCGCGGTCACGCCCACTGCAAACTCGAGGTCGTAGCCGTGGTCCTTCATCGCTTTGATTTCGACGGTGCCCAGGCCCGCGGCGTCGGCCACTGCGGTGCCGCTCATGCCGGCGAAAATCACCGAGCCAACGACGTTGACGTGGCCCAGGCCGCCCTTGAGCCAACCGACGAGCGCGAGCGCAAAGTTGTAGATGCGGTTCGTGATGCCGGCGTTGTTCATCAAGTTGCCGGCGAGGATGAAAAACGGCACGGCGAGCAGCGGAAAGCTGTCGATGCCGCCGATCATGCGGTGCACGACGGTGAGCGGCGGCTGATTGCCGCTGAGCCAGATGTAGACCAGGCACGCGCCCGCCATCGCCATCGCCACCGGCAGGCCGCTGGCCATCAGAAACAGAAAAATGATCTTGAGCATGCGCGCGCCTGAGCCTGTTCTACGTGTTCGCCGTCATTTGTCGCTCATGTGCGACTCGGGTCGCTCGAGCACCGAGTAGCCGCGCCGCAGGTGCACGCGCATCACCCACATCGAGCGCAGCGCCATCGCGACGAAACCGAACAGCACGACGCTGTAGACGATATTCATCGGCAAGTCGACGATCGTCATCTGGTACGAGCCCATCTTCAGCATCATTTGCACCGTGGTCGCCGACATGGCGATCAGAAAGCCGATGCGCAACACGTCGACCGCGAGGGCCAATGCGCGGCAGGCGCGCGCCGGCAGGTAGCGGTACAGCAAGTCGACCTGGATGTGGTTGTTCTTCGCCACGCCGATCGACGCGCCGACGAACACGACGCCGATCAGCAGGTAGCGCGCGATCTCCTCGGTCCACGACGCCGAATTGTTCAGCGCGTAGCGCGTGAAGAACTGCGTGAACACGACCGCCGCGAGCACCCAGAAAAGCAGCAGCGCCGCCCAGGCCTCGATAGGCGTGCCGCTGAGGTCCACGGCCTCGTCGGTGGCGTGGAACTCGCCGTCGTCGCCCATCACCTTCGGGCCGGAATCGATGTCCATCACCGAAGTCGCGCCCTGTCGTTCCGTTCAAGTGGCCGCCGCGGAGCCGGCTTCGCCGGTCCGCAAGCGGCGCCCCCTTGAGGGGGAGCGCCGAAGGCGCTACGGGGGTGGTTCACTTCAACCCGACGATGCGGTCGTAGTCCTTCTTGTCAAAGCCCATCGACTCGACGCTCTTGTTCTTCAGCACCGCGTCGACAAAACTCTGCCGATTCACCGCGTTGATTCCGAGACCCTTCTTCTTGAATTCGTCGACGAGTTCCGACTCGCGCTTCTTGATCTGCGCGGTGGCGCGCGCAGCGGCTTCCAGCGCGACTTCGGTGAACATCGCTTTCTCCGCGTCGGACAGCGTCTTCCACAGGTGCGGCGCGACTTGTGTCGTCAACCCGTCGACGATGTGGCCGGTGAGCATGATGTGCTTTTGCACTTCATAGAACTTCTTCGCCTCAATTGTCGTCAGCGGGTTCTCCTGCGCATCGACGGTTCCGTTTTGCAGCGCGAGGTAGACCTCGGCAAAGGCGATCGGCGTCGGGTTCGCGCCGCACGACTCGGGTGTGGCGCGGTAGGCGGGAACGTCAGGCACGCGAATCTTCAGGCCTTTCATTCCGGCGCAATCGGTGAAGGCTTTCTGGCTCGTCGTGTGCCGCGCGCCGTAATACGTGTAGGCGAGGATCTGGATCCCGGTCTTGTCGCGAAAGCCGTCGATCATTTCCTTGAACACGGCGCTCTTGCTGTAGCTCAGCAGGTGGTCGCCGTCGCGGAAGATGAACGGGTAGTAGGCAATGCCCAGGCGCGGGTAGCTGCGCGCGGCGAAGCTCGGGCCGCTGATGATCATGTCCACCGTGCCGAGCTGCATGCCCTGGTTGATGTCGGTCTCTTTGCCGAGAGACGACGCCGGGAACACCTGAATGTCGAACTTGCCGTTCGAGCGCTTCTTGATTTCGGCGGCGGCCCACACCGACTCGGTGTGATACGGCTCGGAGGTCTCGTACACGTGCGCCCACTTGAGTTTCGTCTGCGCCGCAGCGCCGAGGCTCGTTGCCACGCCCACGATCGCCGCTACAACAATGGCGAGGCTCTTGATCAATGTCTTCATACCAGGTCTCCTTTGAAAAATCGCGCGTCGTGCGCCGAAAACGGAAAGTATCGTTGCTGTGCCTCAACCCTTAGGCGCCGAGGACCTGCACCTTGGTGCTGCGGCTGCGGTCTGCCGCCAACTCAAACGCTTCGAGCGCACGCGCCAGCGGCAGTTGCGCGCTGAGCAGGGGGCGCACGTCGACTCTGCGGCTGCGCAGCGCCTGCACCGCCCAGTCGAACGCGTGCGCGGCGCGGAACGCGCCCACGTAGTCGAGCTCGCGCGCCATCACGCTGTTCGCCGGGAAGTGCACGCCCTCGGCCGGCAGCGTGCCGACCTGCACGATGCGCCCGCCGCGGCGCGTCGCCTGCAGGCAGGTGGTGAGCGCGGCGGGCTGGCCCGCGGCTTCGATTGCGATGTCGGCAATGTCGGCCAGGTCCGTGCTGCTGGCCTGGTCGGAGCGAAGCACTTCGTCGGCGCCGATGCTGCGCGCCACGTCGAGCGGGCGCGCCGCGACGTCGGCGACGATCACGTGCGCCGCGCCGGCGAGCTTCGCGGCGATCGCGCTCATGCAGCCAATCGTGCCGCCGCCGGTGATCAGCACCGTCTTGCCGAGAAGATCGCCCGCGCGGTGCACGGCGTGCAGACCGATCGACAGCGGCTCGGCACACGCGATCTCGCCGAGCGAGATGTCTTCAGTGATCGTGGTGAGCTGGCGCTCGCCCATCACGAAACGCTCGCTGAACATTCCCTGCACGTGCGGAAAAACGCTCGCGCTGCCGAGGAAGCGCATGTTGCGGCACAAGTTGAAGCGCCCGCCCAGGCAGTAGTTGCACTGGCCGCAGGCGTGCGACGGATTGATCGCAACCTTCTCGCCCACCTTGACGCGCGTCACTTTCACGCCGATGCGCGCGACGACACCCGACGCCTCGTGCCCCGGAATCAGCGGCTCGCGCATCACGAAGGCGCCGACGCGGCCGTGCTGGTAGTAGTGCAAATCGGAGCCGCAAATCCCGCCGGCGCCCAGGCGCAGTTCGACGTCGGTCGCGCCGAGTTCGGCAACGCCAGCGTCTTCGAGGCGCAAGTCGTGGGCGCCATAAATCCTGCATGTCAACGTCATGCGCTGGGTCCTCTGGTTGGGTGGGCCGCGTCGAGCACGGCGCATCGCGATTTTCAGGGCTGGCCCGGCGCGCCCACGTCGGGATAACCCTCGCGACCTTGCACGCCCACGCAACGGCGGCGCGCAGCAGGCTATCGAAAGACCCTAGGGCCACGCGCGACTCGCACCCTCAGAATCGAAGGGATTCGGCAGTGGCGCCGGCACGGCACGTGGCCTGCGCTCGCCAGACATGGAGAGTGCGATGGAAAAGACCTGGCTGAAGCAATACCCGCAGGGCGTACCGGCGAACATCGACGTCGAACAATACCCGTCGCTGGTGGCGCTGCTCGACGCGAGTTTCGCCAAGTTTGCCGCGCTGCCCGCCTACCGTTTCATGGGCAAGGCGTTCGCCTTTTCGCAAATCGACGAAGCCTCGCGCGCCCTGGCCGCCTACCTGCAGTCGCTCGGCCTCAGCAAAGGCGACCGCGTCGCGGTGATGATGCCCAACGTGCCGCAATACCCGGTTGCGGTGGCGGCGATCCTGCGCGCCGGCTATGTGGTCGTGAACGTGAACCCGCTCTACACGCCGCGCGAGCTCGAGCACCAGTTGAAGGATTCGGGGGCGAAGGCGATCCTCATCGTCGAGAACTTTGCGCATGTGCTGCAGCAGGTGCTCGGCGCGGTGCCGACCAAGCACATCCTGACGACGGCTCTCGGCGACATGCTGGGCTTCCCGAAGCGCCTGATCGTCAACTACGTCGTGCGCAACGTGAAGAAGATGGTGCCGGCGTACCAGCTGCCGGGCGCGGTCGACTTCAACACGGCGCTCGCGCGCGGTGCGACGAAGTCCTTCACGCCCGCCAGCGTGGGTCTCAGCGACATCGCCGTCCTGCAATACACCGGCGGCACGACGGGAGTGAGCAAAGGCGCGGTGCTCTTGCATCGCAATTTGGTCGCGAACATCCTGCAGGCCGAGGCCTGGTACCAGCCCGCGCTGAAGAAGATTCCGCCGGGCGAGCAAGTCGTCACCGTGTGCGCGCTGCCGCTCTATCACATCTTCGGCTTCAACACGAACATGATGCTCGGCATGCGCATGGGCGGCTGCAACATCCTGGTGGCCAATCCGCGCGACTTGCCGAGCGTCTTCAAAGAGCTCGCAGGCATCCGCTTCCACAGCTTCCCCGCCGTGAACACGCTGTTCAACGCGATGGCGCACCATCCCGGTTTTGGCAGTGTCGACTGGAGCCACCTCGTGATCTCGGTGGGCGGGGGCATGGCAGTGCAAAGCGCGACCGCCAAACTCTGGTTGGAGAAGACCGGCTGCCCCATCGTCGAGGGCTATGGCTTGTCGGAGACGTCGCCTTCGGCCACGTGCAACCCGGTGGACAGCACCGCGTACAGCGGCAACATCGGCTTGCCGATGCCCAACACCGACGTCACGCTGCTCGACGACGACGGCAATGAAGTGGCGATCGGCACGCCCGGCGAAATCTGCATTCGCGGCCCGCAGGTGATGGCCGGCTACTGGAAGCGCGACGACGAAACCGCGAAGGTCATGACGGCCGACGGCTTTTTCCGCAGCGGTGACATCGGCGTCGTCGATGAGCGCGGCTACTTCAAGATCGTCGACCGCAAGAAGGACATGATTCTCGTGAGCGGCTTCAACGTCTACCCGAACGAGGTGGAAGACGTCGTCACGCAGATGCCCGGCATCCTCGAATGCGCCGCGGTCGGAGTCCCCGATGCGAAGGCGGGCGAAGCGGTGAAGCTCGTCATCGTTCGCAGCAACCCTGCGGTGACCGAAGCCGACGTGCGCAAGTACTGCGAAACCCAGCTCACCGGCTACAAGCGGCCGAAGATCGTCGAGTTCCGCACCGAATTGCCGAAGACGCCGGTGGGCAAGATCCTGCGGCGTGAGCTTCGCGACAAGGTTGCAGCGCCCTGAGCCGGTGGCCGGGCGACGGGCCGGGCGCCCCTCGCAAGGGCGGCCTTTGGTCATCGTCAGCGCGATGCACGAGGAACTGCACGCGCTGATCCGGTTGCTCGAAGTTGCGCAGCAGATCGAGCTGGCCGGCCGCGTGTTCCACACCGGCCGTTTGCACGGGCACGATGTGGTGCTCGCGCTCAGCGGCATCGGCAAGGTCGCTGCAGCGATCAGCACGACGCTCGCGATTGCACACTTCGACGCACAAGCGATCGTCTTCACCGGCGTCGCCGGCGGCCTCGGCGAAGGCGTGGCGATCGGCGACGTCGTGCTCGCGCGCGAACTGCTGCAGCACGACCTCGACGCCTCGCCGCTGTTCCCCCGCTACGAAGTTCCGCTCACCGGTCGCTCGCGTTTTGCAACGGGCGCGGCGTTGTCGGACGCCTTGCACGGCGCGGCGTTGCGCTGCATTCAGCGCGGCGTTTTCAAAGGCACGCCGCGTTTGCATGAAGGCCTCATCATCAGCGGCGACCGTTTCATCGCCACAGCTGAGCAAGGCTGCGCGCTGCGCGCCGCCTTGCCCGACGCAATCGCCGTCGAAATGGAAGGCGCCGCCGTCGCGCAGGTCTGCGCCGCGTTCGGCACGCCGTTCGCCGTGTTGCGCACGATCTCGGACCGCGCCGACGACAACGCGCATGGTGACTTTGCGGCGTTCATCGCCGAAGTCGCGAGCGTGGTCACACGCAGCGTCGTGCAGGACTGGCTGGCGGCGTTGCCGCCCTGAGGCTGCCCTGATTGCGGCCTGACAATGCCACCGCGAAGTCGAATATTCCGCCGCCTCCTCCACCCTAGCGCCTCGTCGAGGCGCTCACTCGAGCAGCCATGAGCCCCTCCAGCGTTTTTGCACAAGTTGTCGCGCGCATCGGCGACGCGGCGATCCTCTGGCGGCGCTTGCACGGCAGCGTGCCGCAGCAGGCCGTGGGCGCGAGCCCACGCATTCCTTCGGCCCGGCCGCAGGGGCGCATCCCTACACTGAAGATGCCGACCGCCCGAGGCTGGGCCCCAGGGCAAACGCCGCATGCCGCGCCGGGCTTGCAGGTCAACGCCTTTGCCGCGGGCCTGAAGCATCCGCGCTGGATCCACGTGCTGCCGAATGGCGACGTCACGGTCGCCGAGGCGCTGCTGCTGCCCGGGCCCGTCAAGTCGGTGTTCGGCTACGCCATGCTCAGCACGATGCGCCGCGCTGCGGCGGTGGGCGTGAGCCCGAACCGGATCACGCTGCTGCGCGACGCTGACGGCGACGGCGTCGCCGAAACCCGCGAGACCTTCCTCGAAGGCTTGCGCCAGCCGTTCGGCATGGCGCTGCGGGGCGACACCTTCTATGTCGGCAACACCGACGGCGTGCTCGCCTTCCCGTACACGGCGGGCGCGACGCGAATCAGTGCACCGGGCAAGAGGCTCGCGACGTTCAAGCCCGGCGGGCACTGGACGCGCAGCCTGCTGGCGAGCCCGGATGGACGCAAGCTCTACGTGGGCGTCGGGTCGCTCAGCAACATTGGCGAGAGTGGGCTCGATGTCGAAGCCGGGCGGGCCTGCATTTACGAATCGACTTGCAGAGTGGCGCGAGCCGCGTCTTCGCGTCGGGCCTGCGCAACCCTGTCGGCCTGGCGTGGGAGCCGCGCGGCGGAGCGCTCTGGACGGTGGTGAACGAGCGCGACGGCCTGGGCGACGAAACGCCGCCCGACTACCTGAGTTCGGTGAGGGAGGGCGGCTTCTACGGCTGGCCTTATTGCTACTGGGGGCAGACGGTGGACGATCGCGTGCCGCAGGATCCGGCCGCAGTCGCCAAGGCCATCACCCCCGACTACGCGCTCGGCGGCCACACCGCGTCGCTGGGGCTGTGCTGGCTGCCCGCGGGCACGTTACCCGGGTTTCCCGAGGGCATGGCGATCGGCCAGCACGGCTCCTGGAACCGCAGCAGGCTCAGCGGCTACAAGGTGGTCTTCGTGCCGTTCGAAGGGGGGCGCCCGAGTGGGCCGCCGCGCGACATCCTGACGGGGTTCCTCGCCCCGGACGAAGCCGAGTCCTACGGCCGGCCAGTGGGCGTTGCGATCGGGCCCGACGGCCGTTCCTTGCTCGTCGCCGACGACGTGGGCGACGTGATCTGGCGCGTCGCGGCTGCGGGGGCTGGCTGAACGCCACGAAAAGCCGATGGGGTGCGAGGGACCGTTTTCGGCCCTTTGCTACCGTTTGATGTGGGCTCGAGGCTTGCCCAACAAACCTCGTCATCCCGGCGAAAGCCGGGATCCACCGGTTGTACGCAATGAACGCTGCGCAGGAGGCGCGACTTCCACGGGTGGATCCCGGCTTTCGCCGGGATGACGAATATCTTGCGTCGTGCACTTCGCGCTGCACCTTGCCATGCTGAGCCTTGATCGGTGGCAGGCGTGACCGCACCCAAAGCGGACGTTCGAATGGCAGCAATTCCCACACAGCCTCGGCCGAAAGTAGTCCCGCGTGCCGCTCAGGCAGCGGCTGAACGTCGGATGAGCGAAGGACCCGGCCTGTGGCAGCGTGCGCAGTGCGCGCTCAACCCGTAGCGCTGCGGTTGCGCAGCGCCTTGATGCCCTGCTCGATGCGCTCGGCCACTTCGCGCTCGCGTTGCAGCGCGCGCAGCGTGTTCTGCGCTTCCTGCACCGTGAAGTCCAGGCGCGCGAGCTGTTCGCCGACGTGGTCGACGACGGCGCGCTGTTCGCTGAGCATCTCCAGGTTCACGTTGATGTCGCCCAGCATGTGGGTGATGGCGTTGGCGCGAGTCTGCACTTCTTCCACCGTCTTGCGGCGCGATTCGATCATGACGATCTTGCCGTCGGTGTCGTTGATGCGCGCCAGCAGGTCGTCGACCTTGCCGCGCAGGTCGGTGACGGCGTCGCGCTGCCCGCTCACAAATTGCAGGTCGGCCTTGCTCTGGCTGCTGATCTGGCCAATGCTCTGCACTTCGGCCTTCACGGCGAGCACCAGCGCCTCGCTGCGGCCCAGCGACTTGATCTTCTGCTCCACCGCTTCGGCGCCACGGTCCAGATCGCTGAGTCGGCCTTCGAAGGCCGCGATGTTCTTCTCGGTGTGCAGCAACTGCGCGCCGCGTTGCTCGAGTTGTTTGACCGCGGTCTCGGCGCGCCGCAAGTGATCTTCGGCGACCCCGGTTTGCGACACCGCGTCGCGCTGCTTTTCCTGCACGCGCGCCAGCTCGGCGAGCACCTCTTCCTTCAGCGCGGTGGCGCGAACCAGGTCGTCGCTCACCGCCTGCACCTGCTTGAAGCGCTCGGCGGTCTGCGCCGACAAGACCTTGCCCTGTTCCACGAGTTCGGCAAAACGTGCCCGCTGCTCGTGCACGAATGCCTCGTCCCTCTTCGTCGCCTCGACCGCCTGCTGCGACTTCTCGAGCGTCTGCAGCAGCGTCGCGACTTGCGAGCTGATCGGCAACAAGCGGCCCTGCAGCGAGGCCACGCCGTCGAGCTTTTGCTGCGCGTCTGCCACCTGCGCGGCGAGCGTGTCGCACAGATTCTTCAGGCTCTCGACTTCGGCGCGACGCGCCAGTTGCTCCGCGAGCTTGCGCTCGACGTCGGTCGTGATCACCTGCAAGCCGTTGACGCGCTCCTCGAGCCTCTCGACGAATTGCAGGCGCGTGCCGACGCGCGTCAGCTGCAGTTCCAGGTCGCCGGCCAACTCGCCCAGCCGCGCCGCCGCCTGGTTGCCAGCGTCGACGAGCGCCAGCTTGCCGAGCACAGCGTCCAGGCGCGCCTCGATGTCGGGCGTGCGGCCGAGCATCGTCGCGGTGCGCTCGCCCAGGGCTTCGAGCGCGGCACGGTCCAGCGCCAGCTTGTCGCGCAACTGCAGCGCCTGGGCGTGCGCCTTGTGGAACTCGACAAGCTCGCCGCGCACGGCGTCGACTTGCTGTTGCGACTGCATCGAGGCCTTCGTGTTGCGCCGCGGTGCGCTTGGCCAGCCCCTCGACCTGCGCCAGCTGGTCGGTCAAAGAATCCAGATCGCTTTGCTTGCGCGCCAACTCGGCGGCTTGCGCCAACAAGGCGGTAAACGTCTTGCCCAGCGCGTCGTTGCGCTGCTGCATCGCCGCGAGCGCTTCGTCGCCGGCGAGCACGTTTTGCATGCGCGTCTCCGACTCGCCCACCGCCTGCGCAATCGTCTTGAGGCGCTGGTCGAAGGCGTCGACTTCGCCCTTTTCCACGGCCAGGCGTTCGATCGCGGATTTCAAATACTCCGTCAACGAATGTCCCTGGCCTTCGAGTCGCGCCGACTCGCGCAGGATACTCTTCGCGCGCCGCGCTTGCTGCGGTGAGTTCTTGGGTCGTGACCCGCGCCAACTCTTCCATGCGCGCGAGCGCGGCTTCGGTCTGCTGCATCTGCGCGCCGCCCGCAGCGAGCTTGGCAATTTGCGCATCCATGGCCCAGACCATCTCGTTCAGGCGCGTCGCTTCGACGACGGCGTGCTCGACCGTGTGCTTCTGCGTCTCCAGCGCCTTGGTCTTGTGCGACACGTGTTCGGCAAGCGCGTTCAGCGAGGCAAGGCGCTTCTCGGTGCTCTGGCTCAATTCCTGGAGTTGGGCGAGCGACTCGAGCTTGCCCTGCACATCGCCCACCGCTTGCGCCGCGGCCTGCGAGTCGGCGTGCGCGGCGCGCGCGCTGCCTTGAATGCCCTGCATCTCCTGGCGCAGCCCCGCCTCCGAGACGCGCAGGCCTTCGAGTTCGGCCTTGCACGCGGCGACGCTTTCGATGGTGTGCGCGACATCGCTGGTGGACTCACGCAGCTGCGCACGCAACGCGTCGAGCTTTTCGCTCTCCAGGCGCAAGCCGCCCAAGGCCGCTTGCGCTTCGCGCGCCTGCGCCGTCATCGCGTCGACGACGCTTCGATGCTGTTGCAGGTCCCCGCCGGGCGCGGTGAGCGCCTCGGCGACGCGCTGCGCCTGCGCCACCTGCTCGAGCAGCTCGCCCATGCGCTTGGCGAGCTGGTCGAAGGCTTCGACGCGCTGGTCGTAACTGGCGGTCATGCCGGCGAGCTTTTCGACCTTTTGCGCCACGCCGTCGGCCTTGCGGCCCACGTCGTCGAGCACCTGGCTCGTGCGCACCAGCTTGGCCGAGACGCTGCCCGCCTGCGTCAGCACCGCGCTCAGCGCAGCGCGCTCTTCGCGGGCATCGTCGATCAGGGCGCGCAGCTCGTCATTGACTTGCTTGCGGTCCCCGGTGGTCTTGAAAATGGTGTCGAGCATGGCGGGCCTCCGGTCCGAATGCTATCCAGCGCGTGCAGTGCGTGCCGCCTTGCGAATCGGCAGGCGTGGTCGTGCGTGAACTAGTCGCTCAAACGCGATGGCACTGTGTTGCGCCGCGACCCGGACGCTTCAGACACGCTGAACCGCGACACCCGGCAGGCAGATAATTGCGCGCTCCCGGGCTCGCTTCGCCAGCCCCCTTTTGCCCGCTCATTCAGCGTGCCGGGAAGCGCCAAGGTCATGGAAGCGCTGTTTCAAATCGTAGGCTGTGTTCTGTCTTCGAAGCCGGCTCCGCGACGCATCGACGACTTCGTCGCTGCAGGTGCGGCGCGAGCGCGCTGTCGTTACCGTCAAAGACATCCGCGGCGCCACCTTCGTCAGGTTCAATGCGCCCGACGCTCGGCTCTTGACGCTGGCGTGCGAGGCGGTGCTCGGCAGCACAGGTCAGTCGACATTGCGTTTCGGTTTTGCCTCGGGGGTCAAGGAGCCGGCCGAGCCCGGCCAGGACGGCCTGAGCATCAGCCACCGCAGCATCGCGCAGGCGAGCGATCTCGCGGCAGGCGCACGCGACGGCGAAGTGCTGGTGTCGCCGCAGCTCGCCGCGCTGCTCGTCGAATCCGGGCTCACTTTTCAGTCGAAAGACGTGCACCTGCAAGGTGGCCGCATCGTTGCGGCCTGTTCTCTGGACCTGACGGCCGGGCTGGCACAGAAGCCCAAACCTGACGACCGGCCTCAGCACCTGCTCGCCCCGGGGCTGCAGCAATCCATCGACGCGCTCGAGGCGCGTGTGGACAGCTTGCAACACACCGCCGCAGACGCCGAGCGCCGGCTCGCTGAAGTGCTGGCGCGGCACGGCGAGATCGACGAGCTGCGCAAGCGCTGCGACACGTTGGCCACGCAGTTGGCGGGTGCACAGCAGCAGCTGGGCGAGATGGCCGCGATGCACGAGCGTCTGCTGCCGCTCACGGCGCAAGTCGCGGCGCTGTTGCAGTCGCTGCAGACCCTCGAGTCACGCCACCTGACGGCGGAAGAAGTGCAGGCGCGCGCCCACACCCTCACCCACATGCTGGGCGACGTGAACCTGAAGCTCGAGATGCTGAGCGAGCAGCGCGCCGCCGTCGACCACGTGGGCGAACAGCTGGCGCGGCTCGACTACACGGTGCAGGAAGCGCAGAACACGCTGCGCGCGCTGCAACGCGAGCGCGAGGTCGCCGAGCGCGTCGAGCAGGGCATCAAGGCGCTGCGCAGTCGCGAGGGTGCGCCCAAGTTGAGCTAGGCGCGCCTGCCCGCCTCAACACGTGCTGCGCGGAGTTGCAGCGCGCCTGGTGCACACTCGCGTCCGAACCCCTGCGCCCATGACCCCACGCTTTCACACCGACGCCGCGCTTCAGGCCGGCGGCGAATTTGCCTTGCCCGCCGGCACCGCACGCCATGTGCAGGTGCTGCGCCTGCAAGCTGGCGCGCCGATTGTGCTGTTCGACGGCAGGGGTGGCGAATGGGCGGCGCGGATCACGCACATGGGCCGCGCCGAAGTGCGGGTTGGCGTCGACGCCTTCGATCCGGTCGAGCGCGAGCTGCGCATTGCGCTGACGCTGGCCGTGGGCATGCCCGCCAACGAGCGCATGGACTTGCTCGTGGAAAAGGCCACCGAGCTCGGCGCCGCGGCGATTCAGCCGCTGCTGTGCGAGCGCTCCGTGTTGCGCCTGTCGGGCGAGCGTGGGCTGAAGAAAGTTGCGCACTGGCAGGCGGTGGCAATCGCCGCGTGCGAACAGAGCGGCCGCACCCGCGTGCCGCTGCTCGCGCCGGTGCGCCCGCTGCTCGACTGGTTGGCCGGTCTGCCGCCGCCCAGTGCCGCGCCGGGAACGCAGCGCATGGTGCTGAGCCTGCGCGCGCCGCGCCGCGCCGGGCCGTTGCCCATCTCGCGGTGCAACGAACTGCTGTGCCTCAGCGGCCCGGAGGGCGGCCTCAGCGCAACCGAAGAAGACGCCGCGACGCGGCACGGCTTCATGCCTGTGCACCTCGGCGCCCGCACCTTGCGCGCCGACACCGCGCCGCTCGCGCTGCTCGCCCACATTTCCCTGTCCACGCCGTCCGAAAGCCCTGAATGAACTTGCAGTTGTTGATGCTGGCGCTGTGCCAGGGCTTTTTCATGACGAACAACGTGACCTTCATCGCCATCAACGGCCTCGTCGGTCTGAACCTCGCGCCGTCGCCCTGGATGGCAACATTGCCCGTCATGGGCTATGTCGTCGGCGGGGCGCTGTTCGCCGGGCTCGTGGGTCGGCACCAGCGCGCCTGGGGGCGCAAGCGCGGCTTCCAGTTGGGCCTCGTCGTCGCGATTGCGTCGTGCTGCTCTGTGCGCCTACGCGGCGTGGTCGCACAACTTCTGGCTGCTCGTCGCGGCCACGGTGATCGCCGGTTATTACAACGCGAACGCCGCGCTCTACCGCTTCGCTGCAGCGGACCTGGCCGGCACCGCGTACAAGGAGCGCGCCGTGTCGTGGGTGCTCGCCGGCGGCGTGCTCGGCGCCGTCGTCGGCCCGAACTTGGCGGTCGCGACGCGCGATGTCCTGCCCACCGCATTCGCCGGCGCCTACCTCGCGCTCGCCTTGTTCGCGTGTGGGTCGCTGGCGCTGCTGTCCTTCATTGACTTTCCGCCGCTCGCGCAGCCCACCGCACTGCACCCGGGCCGGCCGCTTCGTGAGATCGCGCGCCAGCCGGTGTTCGTGATCGCAGTGCTCAGTTGCGCCCTCGGCTACGGCGTCATGAACCTGCTGATGGCGGCCACGCCGATCGCCATGGCGCAGCACGCGCACCCGTTCAAGAGTGCTGCGCTCGTCATCGAGTGGCATGTGCTCGGCATGTTCGTGCCGAGTTTTTTCACCGGCTCGCTGATCAAGCGCTTCGGTTGCCTGCCGGTGATGGGCGTGGGTGTGGTGCTGGAAGCGCTGTGCATCGCCGTGGCGCTCTCGGGCGTCGAGCTGATGCACTTCATGACGGCGCTCGTGGCGCTGGGCATCGGCTGGAACTTCCTCTACATCGGCGGCACGACCTTGTTCACGCAGACCTACCGACCCGAAGAAAAGACGACAGCACAGGCGACGATGGACACCTGGGTCTTCGCGACGATGGCGATCACCTCGTTCAGCTCGGGCGCCTTGATCACGACACAGGGCTGGACCTGGCTGAACCTCGGCTCCATCGTGCCGCTGGCGGTGCTCGGCGCCGGTCTGGTCTGGCTGGCGGTTGCCAAGGTCAGCGTTGCGCCTTCGCGAGCGCCTTGAGGCCGACGTTCGCGGCAATCAGAATCGGGTCCATCACCGGCGAGAACGGCGGCGCGTACGCCAAGTCGAGCGCCTCGACTTGCTCGAGCGTCATCTGCGCATGCAAGGCAGTCGCAAAGACGTCGATGCGTTTCGCGACGCTCTCGGCGCCAATCATTTGCGCGCCGAGCAGACGGCCGGTGCGATGCTCCGCGTAGACAAGCGTCGTCATCGGGGTGTCGCCGGGGTAGTTGCGGGCGCGCGAGTGGTGCAAGGACACCGCGGCGACGGCGTCGATTCTCGCGGCTTCGATCTCGGCTGCGCCGAGGCCCGTTCGCGCCACTTCCAGGTCGAACAATTTGAAGCCTGCGCTGCCGACGATGCCGCCAAAACGTTCGGCGCCTCCGGCCGCGTTCGCCCCCGCGACCTTGCCCTGTTTGTTCGCTGTCGTGCCGAGCGGCAGCCACACCGGGCGGTTCAGCACGAGGTGCAGCGCCTGCGCACAATCGCCTGCGGCGTAAACGCCCGGCATGTTCGTGCGCATTGCGCTGTCCACGGCGATCGCGCCGCTTTGCCCCAGGGCAATTCCGGCAGCCTTGGCCAAAGCGACCTCCGGGCGCGTGCCCACGGCGACGATCACGAGTTGCGCGCGCAGCTCGTCGCGCTCGGTGCTGATCACGAGGTCGGCGCCGTCGCGGCGCAGCGCGCGCAGGCTGACGCCGGTTTTGACGCTCACGCCGCAGCGCGCGAGTTCGCGTTGCGCGACGCTGACGATCTCAGGCGCGAAGCCGGGCAGGATTTGCTGCGCCTTGTCCAGCACCGTGACGCTCACGCCCAGGCCGTGCAGCACGTCGGCCATTTCCATGCCGATGTAACCGGCGCCGACGATGACGGCGCTTTGCACCGAGTTCTTCTGAAGGTACTGCTTGATCGCAGCGCCGTCCTCGAATTCGCGCAACATGAACACGCCTGCCAGGTCCAGGCCCGGCACGTTGGGGCGCACTGCGGCGGCGCCGCCCGCGAGAACGAGCGCGTCCCACGCCAAGGTCGAACTGCGCTTGGCGTTGAGGTCGGTGACATCGACGCTGCGTTGTGCGACGTCGATGCGCGTCACTTCGTGGCGCGTTCGCACATCGATGCCACGCTCGACGCGCGCGGTTTGCGCCTTCAAGATCACGAGGTCGTCCATATCGCGCTTCGGGTCGCCGATGTTGTAGGGCATGCCGCACGCGCTGTACGAGATCTCGCTGCCGCGCTGCAGCACGATCACTTCACACGTCGGGTCGCGGCGCCGCGCCTGGCTCGCCGCGCTCATTCCGGCGGCGACGCCGCCGATCACGATGATCCGGGTGCCCATCGCTTCAGGCTTTCGACACGTCGACACGCAAACGCGCGTCGACGATGACGAAACGATTCCCGCTCGCGATCACCGGGTTCAGGTCGAGCTCGGCGCACCACGGCGCGCGCGCCACAGCAGCTGAGAGTGTGGCGAGCAGCGCGGCGAGCGCGTCGCGGTCGACGCCTGGCGCGCCGCGCGCGCCGTCGAGCAGCGCGCCACCGCGCAGCTCGGCCAGCGCGCGTCTCGCCTCGGCCGCGTCGATCGGCGCGGCGCGCAGCGCGACGTCGCCCAGCGTTTCCATCCAGATGCCACCGAGGCCGCACAGCACGAGCGGGCCGAAAGTCGGGTCGCGCGTCGCGCCGAGCACGAGCTCGACGCCGCGCGCCGCTTGCGCCTGCACGAGCACCGGGCCGGCGCCCAGTGTGTCGGTGAGCGAATCGAACGCGCTTCGAACCGCTGCCGCGTCGGCAAGGCCCAGACGCACCGCGCCGACTTCGGTCTTGTGCATGAGCCCGGGCCGAATCGCCTTGAGCACTGCCGGGTAACCCAACTCGGCAGCCGCCGCGACCGCAGCCTGCGGATCGGCAGCGATGCGCCACGGCGCGATCGGCAGACCCCACTCTTGCAGCAAGGCGAACAGCGCCTGGGGTTCGAGCCAACCGTCGGCGGGAACGTCGTGTGGCGCGTCGAGCGGCTTGCCGACGGGCGGCGGTGCAGTCACCGAAGTCGCCGCGCAGCGCGCGAGAACGCGTACCGTGCGCGCCGCCCATTCATGGCACGGCAGGCCGGCGTCTTGCAATTTGCGCCGCAGCGTATCGCCGTGCGCCGGAGCGACCCAGCAGACGTGCACCGGTTTGGCATGGCCGTGCAACGCCGCGTCGCGCGTCTCTTCGATGACGGCGTCGACCACGCGATCGTCGAGCGCGGAGCGCTGCAACAGCACCGGAATCACGGCGTCGACTTCGCTGCTTGCGAGCAGTGCGCGCAAGCTCTCGCGGTACATCGTGGCAAAGCGCTTCCAGTCGGTCGTCACGTCGATCGGGTTTCCGGCAGCGCCGTGCGCCGGCAGGTGTTTGGCGATGGCGTCGCGCAGCGGGGTCGAGAGCGCAGGAACGTCCATCCCCTCCACTTCAAGCAAGTCGGCGATCTCGACTCCCGTGCCGCCCGAATTCGTGATGATCGCGACGCGATTTCCCCGTCGCGGCGGTTGCCGGTCCAACGCCGCCGCCACGTCGAACAGCGCCAAGCCGTCGTCGACGAGTACCGCGCCGGCCTGGCGCAACACGGAGCGCGCGACGCTGAAGTCTTGCGCGAGCGCAGCGGTATGGCTCGCGGCGGCGCGCTTGCCGGCGCTGCCGCGCCCGGTTTTCAGGATCACGACGGGCTTGTTCGGTGTGACTTCGCGCAGCGCGGCGAGCAACGCCGCGCCGTCGCTGATCGACTCGAGAACGAGGGCGATGACACGCGTCGCCGGATCCGCGCCGAAGTAACGGATCGCGTCGACTTCCGACACGTCGGCCTTGTTGCCCGCGGCGAGCACTTTGGAAAACCCGATCGCGCCGTCTTGAGAGCGCGAAAACGCCGCCATGCCGTACGAGCCGCTCTGCGTGAACAGCGCCACTCCGCCTGCGGACGGCAAGCCCATCGCGAGCGACGCGTTGATGCCTTGCTGAACGTCGATCAGGCCAAAACAGTTCGGGCCGATGAGGCGCACGCCGCCTTCACGCGCGACCCGCTTGAGTTCCACTTCGAGGGCGGCGCCCTCAGGCCCGGTTTCCGCAAAGCCGCCGCTCAGGATCAGCGCCACCGGCACTTTGGCGAGTGCACAGTCGGCGATGACGAGCGGCGTCGTGTGCGCCGGCGTCACGATCACGGCGAGGTCGATGGGCCCGGGCACGGCGGCGAGTTTCGGGTACGCCACGAGGCCCATGATTTCTTTCGCGCTCGGGTGGATGGGAACGATCTCGCGCCGCCCGTGCGCGAGCAGGTTGTCCATCAACAGGCGGCCCGCTTTGCCCAGATCGCCGGAGGCGCCGACGAGCGCGACGCGGCGCGGCGCGAACGCGGCGTCGCCCCAGTTGCGGGGGGATTCACTGCTCATGACTTCGCTCCAGGTTCTGTCGTCGCGGTTCGCGCCGCGCATGGGCAAACAACGCCGGTTCGCCGCCGGTGTGCAAAAAAACAATCGGGCCGCGCTGCGGCAATTCGCCGCTCGCGGCCTGCGCAGCCAGGCCGGCAAAGGCTTTGCCTGTGTAGGTGGGGTCGAAGAACAGACCTTGGGTGCGCGCAGCGAGCTGGATCGCTGCGTCGCCGGCGGGCGTAGGGATGCCATAGCCCGCGCCGATGAACCCGTCGTGCACAACGATATGGGCGCTCGCGATTTGCACGTTCACGTCCAGGCGTTGCGCCGCTTCGGCGGCGAGCACCGCGACACGTGCGCGCACTTCGTGCGCCGGGCGGCTCACCGTCACGCCCTCGACCCGCCACGGCGCGCCGAGCAGCGCCGTTCCGAGCAACCAGCCGGCGAGCGTGCCACCCGAACCCACGGCGAGCCAGATCGTGCCGGGCTCGAGCCCGAGCGCCTGGCATTGCTGCTGCAACTCGCGCGCAGCGAGCACGTGGCCTAGAACACCGAGCGCGCACGCGCCACCGCGCGGGATGGCGTAGGGTCGGCGCCCGGCGCTGCGCAGCTCCGTGGCGATCTCCATGATCGTGGTGTCGACTTGCGCCCGGTCGGCGTTGTTCGTGAAGCGCGTCTGCGCGCCGAGCAAGCGGGTGAGCAGCAAATTGCCTTGCGCGACCTCGGGCTCCATCCCCCAGTACGCCGCAACCGCCTGCATTCCGGCGTGCGCTGCCGCAGCCGCAGTGGCGCGCACATGGTTCGATTGCGCTCCCGCGCCGGTGACCACCACATCGGCGCCTTGGGCGCGCGCGTCGCCGATCAGCAACTCCAGGCCGCGCACCTTGTTGCCGCCGAAGCCGAAGCCGATCAACTCGTCGTGTTTGATCCACAGATTGTTCACACCGATCGCGCGCGCGAGCTGCGGCGCGACGGCTAGCGGCGTGGGCAGCAGGCCGAGCGCCTGGCGCGGCAGCGCGTCCAGGCTCGCAAAAGCGCGCATGCGGTCGACGCTCATGCCTTGTCGGCAAGCACGGCGTCAACCATCGCCGCGCATTGGCCGGTGTGGTTCGCGAAGTCGAGCAGCGCGTCGATCTCGCGCGGATTCAGCGTCGCCGCGATTTGCGGATCGGCGCGCACCGCGTCGATCAGCGTCTGGCTGCGTTCGCGCGCGGCAATCGCCAGCTCGTACATCCGGCGGTGCGCGGCGTCGCGGCCCAGGCGTGGCGCGAGTGCGAGCAGGAACGCTTCGGACAGCACCGCGCCGCCGCTCGCCTGCAGATTCGCGCGCATGCGCGCCGCGTCGACTTCCAGGTTCGCGACCATCTCGCCGAGCAACTGGATCGCGCGCCCTGCCAGCATCGTCGCCTCGGGGATCGCGTGCCACTCCGTCTTCCAGGCGCGGCCGTCGCGTTCGTGGTCGTGCACCAGGCCTTCTTGCACGGCGGCGCTCAAGTGCCGCGTCAGGCGGGCCAGCGTGCCGAGGTGTTCGCCGATTTCCGGATTGCGTTTGTGCGGCATCGTGATGCTGCCCACCGTGCCTGCGACAAAGCCTTCGCGCACTTCGCCGATCTCGCCGCGCTGCAAGTTCAGCACTTCGTGGCCGATGCGGTCCGCCGTTCCCGTGATCAGCGTGAGCAGCGCACACCATTCGGCGAGCACGTCGCGGCTCGCCGTCCACGAGATCACCGGCGCGCGCAAGCCGAGGAGTTGCGCAAAGCGGCGCTGCACGTCCAGGCCGCGGGCACCGAGCGACGCCGCACTGCCCACGCCGCCGCACAACTGCGCAGTGTCCATGCGCGGCGCGATCTCAATGAGGCGCCGCCGGTGCCTGCGAACTTCGGCGAGCCAGCCCGCGGCCTTGAAGCCGAAGGTGATGGGCAGGCCCTGCTGGCCGTGGGTGCGCCCGGCCATCACGGTGTTGCGGTGGCGCTGCGCGAGGCTCGCAAGTGACGCGTCTAAACCTTCGAGTTCGCGCTGCACGATCACGCGCGTCTCGCGCAGCACGAGCATGAGCCAGGTGTCGGTCACGTCTTGCACCGTGGCTCCCGTGTAGACCCACTGCGCGTGATCCGGCGCGAGGCGCTGCTGGACCATGCGGATCAGCCCCTGCGTCGAATGCCCGCTTTGTTCGCGGCCGCGGCGCACTTCGTCGAGCAGCGTGGCGTCGACTTCCAGCGTGCGGCAACACGCGGCGATGGCCGCCGCGGCAGGCGCGGGGATCAAGTCAAACTCGCCTTGCACTTGCGCGAGCACGGCAATGATGTGCAGCCAGGCTTTCGTTCGCGCGCTCTCGTCGAACAACGCCTTGATTTCGCTGTGGCTCCATAGGCCGCCGAACACGGCCGAGTCGATCATCGATGCGGCTGACATCATCCGCCCCCAGCGAGTTGTCGTGCCGCGCCGAGCAAACGCTCACGCGCCAACGCGGCGTTCGCGTCGGCGGCCGCCACCCACGTCGTCGCAGCCGCGATCTGTTGGCGGTGCGATGCCAACATCGTGCTCATCGGTTCTTGCCCCGCACCGCCCGGGCCGCGCCGCGCGGCGACTGCGGCGCGCGGGTCGAGCGCGGCATTCAGCGCGGCAGTGTCGACGTTCAGGCCCTGGCCGAGCACGGCCTGGGCGGCGCGCGCCACATCCTGCGGGGTCACCGACGTGGCCGCGCGTTGTTCTTCGTGCAAGTTGCGCGACAGCCGCCCGACGACGCGGTGCGCGCTGCGGTGGTCCAGGCCGGCGTCGAGCACGAGCGCGTCGGCCAGGTCGGTCGCGAGCACGAAGCTTCGCTCCAGCGTGCGCGCGGCGTTGGCGTGCGACAGCGTCAGCCCGGCGAGCGTGGCGCGCATCAGCTCGGCAGCGCCTGCGGCAAGTGTCAAGGCGCGCGGCAGTTCGCCGTAGGCGAGCAAGCGGTTGTCCATCTGGCCGGTGGGCGTTCGCCCCGACGCGGCAAGCGCCGCCTGCAGGCCGATCGCCTGGTTCGCCGCCGAGCGGATGTACGCCAACGCGTACGGATTCTTCTTCTGCGGCATGATTTTGCTCGCGCGCGCCTGCGCGTCACCGAGTTCGATGACGCCGAACTCGACGCTGTTGAAAACCATCAAGTCCTCCGCCAAACGGTCCAGATTGATCAGCGCGGCGACGATCAGCGCCATGCCTTCGATCGGGCCATCGGCCTGCCACATCGCGTCGCGCGCGTGCGCGACGAGGCCCTTGAACCCGAGCAGACTGGCCAGGCGCTCGCGGCTCGGCGCCAGGCGCGAACCGTTCGTGCTGCCGCAACCCGCGGGGCAGCGATTGAAGCGTTCATGAAAACCGCGTGCGCGTTCGAGATCGCGCAGGACCGGGCCGACGAAGCCGAGCAGGTAGTGCCCGAAGGTCGTGGGCTGACCGGCCTGCAGGTAGGTGTAATCGGCAATCAATGAATCGCGGTGCGATTCAGCCAGCGCGACCAATTCGCCGGCGAGCGCCGCGAATGAGCGCACGAACGCCCTCACGCGCTCGCACACGACGAGGTGGAACGCGGTGGTGATCGCTTCACGCCGCGCGCGCCCGGCGCCCAGCCAATCTGCTGCCGACGTTCGCGTGGCGAGCCACGCCTCGCGGTTCGTGTACAGGTCACCTTTCGCCGGGTCGAGCTGCAGCGCAGCGGGCGCGTCGTGAAGTTGCAGCAGCGCGGCGAGCAAGTCGCGCCCCGCGTCTGCCGGCAAGGTGCCCGCTTCGATGAGTGCGATCACGTAAGCGATGTCCACCGGGCCCATCGCCGGCGCGAGGCCAGCCTGGTGGCGCAACTCTTCGGCAAACGCCTGCGCGACCAACTCCGCTGCCGGCGATTGGGCGAGGCGCCCGCCGACTTCGAGCGCGCGCGCCGTGTGTTGATCTGCGCCGGTGCGGTCGCCGGCCGGGTGCTCAGCGCCCCCCATCCCGAGCTTTCAGCGGCGTCGCGTCGGCAGCCACGTGGGGCGGGTGCGACAAGCTGCGCCGGCCGTCGATCGCGTCGCCGATCACGACGGCTTCGATCTGGTCCGACGCCCACTGCCCGGTGCGGCGCAACTTGTCGGCGAGCGGCTTCAGCGTCTCGAAGCGCAACCCCATGCGCAGCGCTTCGAGCGCAAGCACGCTTTCGGGGTTGACGTTGCCGAGGCCCACATTCACGCCGAAGCGCTCGATCAGCGCCGTCTGCTGGTGCTTGAGCGGCGCTTCCCAGATCAGGCGATCCACCTTGTCGCCGAGGATTCGCGCGAACGTCTCCAGGCCCTGCGCGTCGACGCAGCCTTCGTCGTCGAACACGCCCACGCCGGTCCCCGACTCGCGGCCTTCGACGATCACCCAGCGCGCGCCCCACTCCATGTCGCGCAGCGCCTGCTCGGCGAGTTTGGCGAGCGGCGGCTGCGCGTTCGGGTCTTTCTTGCCGACTTCCGTGATGACGACGAGCCCGGCCTCGAGCGCCGCGTCGATGACACGCTTGCGCCGAAACGCCGCCAACTCGATGGTGCCGTCGGAAATTTCGATCGCAGTGAAACCCACGTCGACGGCACGCGTCGTGTAGACGCGGGCGTGCTGTTGCAGGATCGCCGCTTCAAACAGCGTTCCGCCCGGGCAGACGAGGATGCCCCGCGACTTGATGAGTTCGAGCTTGCGTTCGAGCACGGCGGGCCGGACGAAGATCGACGTGCCGAAGCTGAGCTTCCACAAGTCGATGTAGTCGCCTGCGACTTCGAGGATGTCGGCGGTGGCCGCCACGCCGAGTCCCGTGTCGATGATCATCGTCATTCCCGCGGCGCGCGGCGCTGCGCTGCGCTGGCCGCGCAATTCCTTGATGACGGCGATGTCGCGCCAGTGGCTATCGAGCATGGTCGGCGCCTTCGCCCACGAGTTGCTTGAGCGCGCGCTCCACCATCGCGAGATCGGTTCCCCACGGCACCGTCATGACCTGGCCCACGCGCTCGATGTCGAATTCGAGCAGACAGCACTTGACCATCGTCGGCTCGCTGCGCGCCCCGGCGATGATTCGCGGGCACATCTCGACGCGCGGCGGCTCGTCGCCGTAATAGTGGCGGTGGAATTGCAAGCTGCGCTCGCAACCGACGAGCACCCAGTCGCGGCGCTGCTCGGGGCGTTCGTCGAGAAAACTGACGTGGCCGCCGAGCTTGTCCAGGCCGCCCGAGCGGCACGGCACGAGGTACTCCGGTGACGGGTGCTGCTTCGCGAGGTCGGCGATTTCGATGCGCTCCAGCTCGACACGAATCGCCGGCAGGTCCGCGTACGTCAGCACGTGGCGCACGAGGTCGTACAGCTTGGGCGGTTCGGGCGGCGCGACTTCGACGATGCGCAGCACGAGCGGATCGGGGTGGTGGATGATGTTGATGTGGTCGTACAGACCGCCCACGACGAGCGTGCGGTCCGCACCGACGCCGACGCGGTGCGCGAGTGTGGCGAGCGCCGAGCGATTCGCGCAGTCCACACTCTCGTCCTTGGCGTAAACGCAGGTGTCGGGCAGGCCCAGCACTTCGACTGCGGTGATCGCCGAGAACAACGGCGTGTCACTGACCCGCTGAATCGCGACGACGGCGAGTTCGCTGTTCGCCACGTCGCCGCGGTGCAAGACGATGAAGTTGGTTCGGCGATACGCCTCGCGACCGAGCAGGTGCGCGTGAATCGCCGCTTCCGTCATCGCGCCGTCGTAGGGCTGCACGCTGACCTGGCGGTAGGGCAGCGGGACGACGTTGCGCTGGCTGCGAAAGTTGAGTGCGGGTGTCGTCATCGTCGGGTCGGGTCAGTGGCGCGCCAGGGAAAAACGCCGCTCGTGGTCGGCCGGGCGCAGCTCCTTGAGGTGCACGCCCATCGGGTCGAGCTTGCGGATCAGGGTGATCGATTCTGCGTCGGGAAGCGGCGCGATGCCCAGCTTGTCCGACACGCGCAATTCGAAGCCCGTGTTGGCGGCGACATCCTCTACGTCAACATCCGGGTAGAAGCTCACCAGCCGCGCGTGGCCGTCGGCGTCGAAGTCGAACACGCCGAGTTCCGTCACCAGGCAATCCGGCCCACCGCCGCGGTGGCCGAGCTCCTTGCGGGTGCGGCCGTCGGGAGCGCGGTGCCCCAGGCTCGTGACGAAGTCGCATTTGTCGACCAGCCGCAGCAAACGCTTGCCGTTTTTCCCCGGCGGGCTGCGATGGGCGGTCGTCCACAGCGTGAAATTACCAACGTCGCAGGACAGGTTGCAGCCGCCGCCGCCGCCGGGCAGTTTGAGCGCCAGCTTGTCGTCGCTTCCCAGGCGCGTGACGTTCGCGCTGCCGTAGGCGTCAATCTGCAGGCCCGAGAGGAACATGCGGTCCATGCGGCCCGATGCGGCGAGGTCGAAGAGTTCTTCGATGTCGAGCGAACACTCTGCGCCGCGGTCCATGACCCAGTCGTTGGAGGTGGGCGTGAGGAAGGGCGGGCTCGGGTTCAGGCCGTAGGTCGCGCCGGCGACGAACACCAGCTCCGGTGCGTGCGTGCGCTTGGCCAGGTGCAGCGCAAGCTGCACGAGCGGCGAGCCGTAGCCATGAAACGCGAGCGTGCCGTTCTTGACGCTGCGCGCCAGGTTGAAGATCATCGCTTCGCCGAGGGTGCAGCTCGTGATGGTCACGCTGCGACTCCTTCGTACATCTGCATCCACGCCGCGTCGCCGCCGCTCCAGCCTTCGAGGCGGGTGCGCGTCGCTGCACCGCCGATGCGCTCCAGGTACTGCGCGTGCGTCGTGCAACCGAAGACAAACGGCTCCAGGTACTCGGCGCGGAATGCGTCGGCGTTTCTGCTCGCCGCCGCGTAGTAGGCCGCAGTGTGCGCGCGGTCGTAGGCGTAGAACGGGTAACACGCGGTGGGGTGTGCCCCCATCGGAACCTCGGCGAGCGCTGCGACGTAGAAGTAGGGAATGTTCGCGCCGCCGAGCGACTGCAATTCGTCGTTCGAGACGATGCGCTCGACACTCGCGATGACTTTCCTCGCTGCTCGAGCCGAGAGGATGTCGGCGACCGGCGGACCCTCGATGCGCAGGTTGCCGTGTGCGTCGCCGTACTGCGCGTGGATGATCGCGACGTCGGGTTTCAGCGCCGGGACGAGCAGCAACTCGTCGCTGGTGAACGGGCACGTCATCAACTTGTATTCGGGGTGCAGCTTGGCGAAATCGGTGCCGCGGATCGAGCGCACCGGCAGGAAGGGCACACCGAACACCGCGGCGCGCAATTGCTGCACCACCGTGTAGCAGCAGGTGTCTGCCACTTCGACCGCGCCCGACTCGCAGCTGCGCCGATAGTTCGGCGCCATGCCGAAGTCCTGCTCGAAGCCGACATAACTCTGCAGCGATTTGCCGACCATGCCTGCGCCGCACAGCATGTCGATGTCGATGCCGTGCGCCGAGCCGACGACGCTCAAGTCCTTGCGCCCGGCACGCACCAGCGCCCGCAGAATCGCCATCGGCTCGCGCGACGACAGCCCGCCGCCGACGGCGAGCAAGTCGCCGTCTTTGACGTGCGTGGCCAACTCGTCAAGCGCGACGAGTTTGTCCGCCGCAGCAAATGCTGCACTCATATGGCCGTCATGCCTCCGTCAACCGCGAAAATCGATCCGACACAAAAACTCGCCGTGTCCGACATCAGAAAGGTCACCGCTTCGGCCAATTCTTCGGGTTTGCCGAAGCGCCCGAGCGGGTATTTCGCGAGACGCTTTGCCATCGCTTCTTCGCTCGTGTCGCTGCCGAGCAACTGCCGGCCCATCGCCGTCTCGCCCACCGTGCCGGGGCAAACGCAATTGACGCGGATGCCGAACTTCGCGTACTCGGCGCCCATCTGGCGCGTCAGGTTCACGATTGCGCCTTTCGCCGCGCAATACGCCGCCATCGTCGGGATGCCGACGAGTCCTGCGACCGAGCCGACATTCACGATCGCGCCGCGCTTGGCCGCCATCATCTCAGGCAACACGGCGCGCGAGGCGAGAAACGTGCCCGTCACGTTCACCGCCCAGATGCGTTGCCAGCTCTCGGGGGTGCTGTTGTGCACGCTGCCGAAGTCGGCGATTCCCGCGTTGTTGAACAGGCCGTCGATGGACCCCAGCGCTTCGCGCGCGGCCTTGACGGCGCGTTCCACGCTCGCCGGATCGGTGACGTCGCAGGCCACGCCGAAGGTCTTGGCGCCGCTGCCCGCGAGCGCCTTCGCCGACGCTTGCGCGGCGTTGCCGTCCAGATCGAGCAGGGCGACCGCCGCGCCTTCGCGAGCCAATGCGCGCGCGGTGGACAGGCCAATGCCCGCGGCACCGCCGGTGATGATGACTTTGCGGCCTTCGAGTTGACGTGGCATGAGAGTCTTCCGTTGAGTGAAGTGGAAATCAGATCGAGGAATAAGCGCCGTCGACAACGAGCGACGAGCCGTTCATGTAGCGCGCCTCGTTGCTCGCGAGGAACCACACGGCGTTCGCGACATCGTCGACGCGGCCGACGTCGCCTTGCGGGATTCTTGCGTTCACCTGCGCGCGCAGCTCGGGTTGTTCGAGCCGCCAGTGCGTCATCGGCGTGTCGATCATCCCCGGGCAGACCGCGTTGCAGCGAATTCCCGCTGCCGCGTAGTCGACGGCGATCGAGCGCGTCAGCATCACGACGGCGCCTTTGGTGACGTTGTAGGCGGCGCGGCCGGGGAAGGCGACGTAACCCGCGACGGAGGCGATGTTCACGATCGTGCCCTCGCCCTGGTCGAGGAAATGCGGAATCGCCGCGTGGCACATGAGGAACACGCCGCGCGTGTTGACGCCCCAGACGCGGTCGAAGTCGTCGACCGACGTTTCGTGCAGCTTGGTCGCGTTGGGACCGCCCGTGATGCCGGCGTTGTTCACGAGCACGTCGATGCGGCCAAAACGTTCGCGCGTCGCGGCGACGGCACGCGCGGCGTCCACCGCGTTCGACACGTCACCGGCAATCGCCAGAAAACGCTCACCGGCCTGCGGCCACGATTCGCGCCGAGCGACGTCGAGCGCGGCTGCGTCGACATCGAACGCGGCGACGCGCTCGCCTTCGTTCAGGAAGCGCGTCGCGATCGCTCGGCCGATTCCCGACGCTGCGCCGGTGACGATGACCGCGCGGTTCATGCGTCAGCGCTCACAGGTCGCGCAGCTTGCGGTGCCCGGCGCGCAGGCGCGAGAGCTGAATGAAGTGCGTCGGATTCAGGAACAGCTCGTCGAAGTCGCCGAGCTGGTCGATCGTCAGGCCCTGCTTCACCAACTGGAACAGGTACTGGAACGAATCCTTCGCGCCGTAGCCGACGTGGTGCGCGCCCACAATCCGGCGCGACCCGCCGTCGATGACGAGCTTCTGGAAGCCCGACATCTTGGGCTCCATGAAGGCGTAAAGCATCGTGCGGTCGCTCGCCGGCAGGCCGACATTCAGGCCGTCGGGCGTGTCGGGCGGCATCTTGATGATGATCACCTCTTTGTACTTGGCGCGCGCCTCTTCTTCACTGAGGCCCATCCAGCTGACCTCATAGTGGGTGTGCAGGAAGTCGGGCCATTCCTTGGGCGAGTAGTCGATTTTTTCGCCCATGATGTGGCGCGCCGCATAACAGCCGGCCTTGCGCGCCTTGAACATTTCCATCGGCGCGCCGATCAGGTCGCCCACCGCGTAGACGTTGGGTACCGAGGTCTGCAACTGGCCGTTGACGATGATCTCGTTCTTCGCGCCGACCTTCACGTCGAGCACGCTCGCTGCCATTTCCGAGTTCGGCGTTTCGCCCAGGCCGCAGAAGACAAAGTTGGTTTCGATTCGCTCCAGCCCGCTGGGCGTGCGCACGTAAGCCGCGCAGACTTTGCCGTTCGCATCACCCTCCAGGCGCTCAAGCACCGAGCCTTCCCAGATCTCCATGCCCTGATCTTTCATGCGGTCGATCGTGTAGCCGCGTGTCTCGCCGTCGTTGATGATTTTCAGCAACTGGCTGCGCACCGCCATCACGGTGCGCCGGCCCGTCGCGTTGAAAAAGCAGCCGTACTCGACGGCGGTTTTCGAGCCGCCGATCACCAGCACCGTATTGCCCGGTTCATAGTCGAGCTCTTCGACGAGGTTCACGTAGTCGTAAACGCCTTTCAGGTTCGCGCCCGGGCAGGTGAGCTTTTGCGGGCGCGCGCCCAGGCCGAGCACCAGGTTCTTCGCGCGAAAGCGCCGGCCTGCCACTTCGACGGTGTGCGCGTCGATGATCGTTCCCGGCGCGTTCAGCACGTACTCGAGGTCAAGCTGTTCCTTGCTCTGGAAATTCATGATCGCGTGCGGGCCGACCCGTCCCTTGCGGAACATGTCGACGACGTCCTTGATCGACGTCACTTTGCCCGTCATGTCCTGGAACCACAGGCGTCCGGAGAAGGTGCGCTCGAGCATCAGTTGCGCCGCGCATTCCGAGAACACGTGGTGCGGCACGCACGCGTTGTGCGGGCACGAGCCGCCGAGGAAGGGCCAAGCTTCGATGATCAGCTGGCGCCCGCCCATCGCGCGCAAATACGCCGAACCGAAGCGCCCGCTCGCGCCGCCACCCAAAAAGATCGCGTCGTATTCGCGCGTGTCCTTGGCGTCGATGTTGAACAGTGCCGGGCCGCCGACGGGCGTCTCGAGCAGCTCGTCGATGCGGTTCGACCAGGCACCGATCGTCAGGTGTTCGTCGCGGATGTCTTCGATAACTTGGGCCATGTCACTTCCAGGAGAAAGAATGGGCGCGCGCGTGGGCGCTGCGCGCCGGGCGATGTTTTCCGACTGTGTGCGACGAGGCGCTCACCCGCAGCACAGGCAGCCGTAGCCGTGCCCTTTTTGCGGCGGGCGTTCCCACGGGTGTTCGGCGGGTGGCGAATCGCTCTTGAGTGCAGCGTTCGCGCCGCCGCACTGCGAACACGCCCACTGCTCCGGCGCGCGCGTTCCAGCCAAGACGAGACTGCGGAACTCATGTCCGCAGTCGGGGCAGTTCACAACGAGGACGGGCATGGCAGCTGAACGCCCGCAGGCACGCGCTGGGCGCATGCCTGTGGGCAGCCCAATTACTTCAACGACGCGCGAACCAGCTTTGCGCCTTCGACCATCGCGTGCAACTTGTCTTTCGCGATGTAGCGTTGCAACAGGATCAGGCCGCAATCGGTCGTGACGCCCAGGCGATTTGCCGGGATGTACTCGAGCAGCTTGCGGATGCGCCCGGCGACCTGGTCGGCGGTTTCGGTGATCGTGCTCTTCACGTCGATCACGCCGGCCCAGAAGTCGACATTCGGCGGCAGCGGGTGTTTCTTGATGACTTCCAGGCCCGACAAGTCGTCCGAGCGGCGGCCGCAGTTCTCCAGGTTGAGCACGCTGATTTTGGCTTCGTACGCCTTGGGAATGATCGTCGCGGTCGCCGCGGGTGCGTCGCCCTTGCGCTTCGTCAGGTCGAAAATTTCGCCCGATTTCGCCGTGTCGTCAGGGAAGTAGGCCGGCGTTCCGCCCCAGTTGCCCCAGCAGACGTGCACGATGACTTTGGTCTTGGTGAGGCCGGCGACCGCGGTGTTGAACGCCTCGATCGCGTAGTCTTCGAAGAAGTAGGGCCAGGTGAATTCGTCAAGCTGCACGAACTCGGCGCCGATCGCCTCGATTTCCTTCAGGTCTTCGTTGATTGCCGCGGCGATGTCCAGGGCGCGCTCGCGGCTCGTCTTGTAGAACAAGTCATTCGTGCATTGCGCGAGGACCTGGATGCCGGTGTACTGCACCTTGATCGGCTTCTTCGTCGCGCGGCGCAGCGCCTTCGCCTGCTCAACCATGATCGCGCCGTGGCGCTTGATCTTCTGCGTGATCGTTCCCGCGTGCAGCCGGCTGTAGATCGGGAAGCCCAGGTGCCCGCCTTTCAGGTCGTAGCCCAGGCGCTTCAGGTAGTAGTAGACCGCCTGGTCGGCGTAGTTGTCGCCGTGCAGGCGGCCGTCGGTGATGATGTCCAGGCCCGCGGCTTCCTGGTCGGCCACGATTGCCGACATCGCGTCGTCAAGAGCCTCCTGCCACATCGAATCGGGCGGTTGCTGATCACCGGTGAAGTGGCGCGCGAAGTTCGCGTCCCACCAGCGTGGATTGGGGTAGTTGCCGACCATGCTGGTCGGGATCGTGACTTCCTGGTTGCCGATCTTCATGCATGAACTCCTCGATGGGCGCAGCGCGTCGTTGGCGCCAGCGCGAGTTAACTGATATTGGCCAGACTGCTTCAGGAGACGATAGCCACCACGCACTTGCGTGTTGAGCTAACTTGTCCAGTGTTGGGCCTTACCCGTCTCGACGTCAAGCAATTTGTCGGGTATTGTGGGTAAACCCCGATCTCGGTGGACGCTGAACCGGTGGTGCAGTGCGTCATGGACAATAGGGGTCATCGGGATTCGCCGCCGAAACCCGCTGTGGGCTTGACCGCCGACAACAAGGGCCACGCGCGGCGCTTCATGCTTCATCATCTTCATGCAAATGAACGGATTGCTCAGCATCGACGAAGCCGCGCGTTACCTCAGCGTCAGCAAGAGTTCGCTGCGCCGCTGGACACGTTTGGGGACATTGGCGTGCATGCGCGTCGGTGCGCGCCGCGAACGGCGCTTCCGCCGCGAAGACCTGGATCGGTTCCTCGACCCGAACACTCCCCGCACGACACCGCTGCCCAAGGTGGCGCCGCCTCTGTTCGCTGCGGACCCGTTGGAAGTGCTGGACGCCGCAGCGCGAAACAGCGTGCCGCGTCATGTGTGCCTGCATTTCCGCGATCGCGACGAGCTGTGGCAACTGTTCCGCCCCTACGTGCTCGCTCACGCGAAGCAGAAACAGGCGATCGTCTACATCCACGAAGAAAATTCGCGCGCCGACGTGCTGGCGCGGCTGCGTGGCGAAGGGCTGGACCCCAAGCGCATGATCGCCGATGGCCTGCTGCGCCTGCTCGTTCCGTCCGAAGCCTACCTGCGTACCGGCAGCTTCGCACCCGAGCGCATGATCGACTTCGTCGAAGGCGCGATCCTGGACCGGCGCGCCGCGGGCCACGAGGCGATGCTGGTGTCCGGCGAAATGATTTGGCGCCTGTCTGGCGCACCCGGCGTGGAGGACATGGACGAGTACGAAATGCGGCTCAATGACTTGCTGCAGCGCTACCCGAAAGTCACCATCGTCTGCCACTACGACATGCACCGCTTGAGCGGCGCGGTCACGCTCGGTGCGCTGTGCACGCACCCGCATGTGCAGTTACCCACCGGCCTGTTGCCGGGTTACTTTGCGCACGCCCAAGCGCCGGCCTGAGCTTGCGCGGCGGCGGCGGCCCACCCAGAATAGCGGCTCGTCACTCACCACAGGAGGTTGCCATGAGTTTGCTCGATTCAGTCGTGGGGATGTTGGGCGGCTCAGGCCAAGGCGGTGGCAATGCTGCGCTGCTCAACGCGGTCGTCGGCATGCTGGGCAGTGACGCGCAGGGCGGCGGCCTCGCGTCGATTCTGGGCAAGGCGCAGCAAAGCGGTTTGGGCGACGTCGTCAGTTCATGGATAGGCCACGGCCAGAACCTGCCGATTTCGGCCGATCAGGTGCACAACATCTTCGGCTCCGACACCGTGGCCAACCTGGCCAAACAACTGGGCCTGCCGGCCGGTGACGCCGCCTCGCAGATCTCGAAAATGCTCCCCGACGTGGTGGACAAGCTGACGCCGCAGGGCCAATTGCCGCAAGGCGGCCTGGGCAACGTGGCCGATTTGCTCGGCCAGCTGATGCGCCGCTGAGCACTGCGGCGCGCTGGCGCGCCGATTCAGGGCATTGCCGCACCCACAGCCTGGCGAAGCGGAATCCCCGCGGCGTCAAAGTCGTGCAGGCAGTGCACGTTGATGCCGAGGTTGTCGGGCGTGACGCGCTTGCGGTGAAACGGATAGATGCCGCAGATCTTGCAGAAGAAGTGCCGGGCGGTGCGCGTGTGGAACTGGTACTCGGTCAGCGCTTGCGCGCCGGCGAGCAGGGTGAACTTGCTTTCGTGCACCTTGACCATCAACGCGTTCTTGCGGCGGCAGATCGAGCAGTCGCACATCGTCAACTCCGGGAAGTCGGTTTCGATCTCGAAGCGCACCGCGCCGCAGTGGCAGCTGCCCAGATACTTTTGCAAGGGGCGTGTGCCCATGGCGACCTCCGGAGTTGGCCAGGACGGCGCGCCGCCGTTCTACCGGCAGCGCGATCGACGCGTCACCAGCGCGGCTCGAACTTGCGAATCGACTCTTTCACTGCATCGCTCAGCGCAAAGCCGTCGCCATATTTCGCGGCAAGCTGCGCGCAGCGCTTCTCGAATGCCTCGATCCCCATGCCGTAGATGAACTGCATCGCCCCGCCCGTCCACGCCGGGAAGCCGATACCGAAAATCGAGCCGACGTTCGCGTCGGCCACACTCGTCAGTACGTTCTCGCTGAGGCAGCGCGCGGTTTCCACCGACTGTCGATAGAGCAGCCGCTCTTTCACGGTGTTGATGTCCCAACCGCCCTGCGGGGCGGGTTTTTCAAACAGCGGCTGGAGCTGCGCCCACAGGTGTTTCTTGCCGCCCGCCGGGTAGTCGTAGAAACCGCCACCCGCGGCGCGCCCGCCACGCTTGAATTCCTTCACCAAACGCTCCACCAGCAGCTCGCCGGGCTTGGCGGCGTAGGTCTTGCCTTCGGCCTTGAGGTCGGCACGCGTCTGGTCGAGCACGTGCACGCTCAAGGCGAGCGAGGTTTCGTCCATCACCGCGAGCGGCCCGACCGGCATGCCGACCTGCATGCCGCCGTGTTCGATCACCGGCGCCGGAATGCCCTCGCCGAGCATCGCCGCGCCTTCCATGACGAACGTGCCGAAGACGCGGCTCGTGAAGAAGCCGCGCGAGTCGTTCACGACGATAGGGATCTTGCCCAGCGCCTGCACGTAGTCAAAAGCGCGCGCGACGGTTTCATCGTCGGTCGCCTTGCCGCGGATGATTTCCACGAGCTGCATCTTGTCCACCGGGCTGAAAAAATGGATGCCGATGAACTTGTCGGGTTTGCTGCTGGCTTGCGCCAGGCCGGTGATCGGCAGCGTCGACGTGTTGCTCGCGAAAAAGCCGCCGGGCGCGAGCATCGGCTCGGCCTCCTTTGTCACCGTGGCCTTGAGTTCGCGGTTCTCGAACACGGCTTCGATGATCAGGTCGCAGCCCTGCAGATCCGCCGCCTTGTCGGTGGGCGTGATGCGCGCGAGCAGTGCCGCCTGCTCGGCCGCACTCATGCGGCCCTTCTCGACCCGCGGCTGTGTGACCTTGCTGCTGTACGCCTTGCCCAACTGCGCCTTGTCCAGCGACACGTCTTTGAGCACGGTCATGATGCCGCGGCTCGCCTGGGCGTACGCGATTCCAGCGCCCATCATTCCCGCGCCGAGCAAGCCCACGCGCGAAGGTTTGTAGCGCGGCGCCTTGCCGGGCCGCGACTGGCCGCTCTTGATCGCGTTCAGGTTGAAGAAGAAGGTGTTGATCATCGCCTTCGCGTTCGGCCCGACGGCGAGCTTGACGAGGTAGCGGCTCTCGACACGCAGCGCGGTCTCGTAATCGACAAGCGAACCCTCGACCATGCACGCCAGCGCCGCTTCAGGCGCCGGGTACATGCCGCGTGTCTGCTTGCGCAGCATGGCAGGCGCGGCGGCGAGCAGCGGCGCGAGCTTCGGGTGGCTCGCGGTGCCGCCGGGCATGCGGTAGTCCTTGGCGTCCCAGGGGTGCACGGCGGCGGACGGGTCGCTCTTGTGCGCTTCGATCCACGCCAGCGCCGCGGGGCGCAACTGGCTCGCGTCGGCCACCAACTCGTGCACCACGCCGATCTCAAACGCCTCTTTCGGCCCGAACAACCTGCCCTCGACGAGATAAGGCTGCGCCGCGAGCAGCCCGAGCAGCCGCGTCATCTTCGTGATTCCCGAAGCTCCCGGGATCAGCCCGAGCGTCACCTCGGGCGTGCCGAACTGGATCTTCGGGTCGTTCACCGCGATGCGGTGGTGCCCGACCAGCGCCACTTCCCAGCCGCCGCCGAGCGCCACGCCGTTCAGGCACGTCACAACCGGCTTGCCCAGCGTCTCCAGCGTGCGCAGGTTCTTCTTCATCAACTCCACGCCGACGTACATGCGCGCCGCGTCGCTGCGTTTCAGACGCATCACGCCTTTCAGGTCGGCGCCCGCGAAGAAGGTGCTCTTGCTGGAGGCGAGCACGATGCCGTGAATGCGCTCCTTGTCGGCAAGCACTTTGGCCACCGCCTGCGTCAGGTCGGCCTGCCACTGCTCGCTCATCGTGTTGACGGGCTCGCCGGGGGCGTCCAGCAGCAGCGTGGCGATGCCACCTTCGAGTTCATAACGGATCGTCTGCATTGCCTCAAATCCTCTCGACGATGGTGGCAATGCCCATGCCGCCGCCCACACACAGCGTCGCCAGGCCGTAGCGCAGCTTGCGCCGGTGCAGCTCGTCGACGAGCGTGTTCAGAATCATCGCGCCGGTCGCGCCGAGCGGATGGCCCATCGCGATCGCGCCGCCGTTCACGTTGACTTTCTCGTGCGGCACGTTCATCTCTTTCATGAAGCGCATCGGCACCGCGGCGAAAGCCTCGTTGACTTCGAACAGGTCGATGTCTTCGATGCGGAGGCCGGCTTTCGCGAGCGCCTTGCGCGCCGCCGGCATCGGGCCGGTGAGCATGATCGTCGGGTCGTCGCCGGAGAGCGCGGCGGCGACGATGCGCGCGCGCGGCTTGAAGCCATGCGTCTTGCCAGCGGCCTCGCTGCCGATCAACATCGCGGCGGCGCCGTCGACGATGCCCGACGAATTGCCCGCGTGGTGCACGTGGTGGATGCGCTCGACTTGCGGGTAACGCGTCAGCGCGACGGCGTCAAATCCCATCGCGCCCATCTGTTCGAAGGACGCGCGCAGCGCGCCGAGGCCGGCGAGCGTCGTGTGCGGTTTGATGAATTCGTCGAAGTCCAGAATCGTCTGGTCCAGCCCATCTTTCACGGGCACGACCGAGCCCGCAAAGAAGCCGCCCTCGCGCGCTTTTGCGGCGCGCTTTTGCGATTCCATCGCGAAGGCGTCGACGTCTTCGCGCGCGAAGCGGTCGATCGTCGCGATCAGGTCCGCGCCTATGCCTTGCGGCACGAAGTTCGTCGCCGAGCTCGTCTCCGGGTCTTGCGACCAAGCGCCGCCGTCCGAGCCGATGGGCACGCGGCTCATGCTCTCCACGCCACCCGCGACGACCAGGTCTTCCCAGCCGGAGCGCACCTTTTGCGCGGCCAGGTTCACCGCTTCCAGGCCGGAGGCGCAAAAGCGGTTGATCTGCACGCCCGAGCAGCGCCAATCCCAGCCGGCGCGCAGCGCAGCGACCTTGGCGATCACCGAGCCTTGTTCGCCGACCGGCGAGACGACGCCCATCACGACGTCGTCGATTTGCCCGGTATCAAAATCGTTGCGGCGCTGCAGTTCGCTCAGCACCCCGGCGAGCAGGTTCACGGGTTTGACTTCGTGCAGGCTGCCGTCTTTTTTGCCCTTGCCGCGCGGCGTGCGGATCGCATCAAAAATGAAAGCTTCGGTCATGCTGGGGCTCCTGCGGCTGAGGGGGTCATCGCTACGCCTCCAGTATAGGAGTGCCACCCGGGCCGGAATCGGCGCGCTCGCCATAATCAGGCACAGCTGCTTTGCACCGATGCCCCATGATTGAACGCACCCTTTTCAGCGCCGACCACGAAGCCTTTCGCGACAGTTTTCGGCGCTTCATGGACAAGGAAGTCGCGCCCTTCCACAGCGAGTGGGAAGACCAAGGCTATGTGGATCGCGGGGTCTGGCGCAAGGCCGGTGCGAACGGCTTTTTGTGCATGACGATTCCCGAGGCCTATGGCGGCGGCGGCGCGGACAAGCTCTACTCGGTGGTGCAAATGGAAGAGCTGAGTAGTGGCGGATTCAGCGGCATCGGCTTTGGCCTGCACAGCGAAATCGTCGCGCCCTACCTCCTGCATTACGGCAGCGAGGCGCAAAAGCGCAAGTTCTTGCCTAGGCTCGCGAGCGGCGAGGTCATCGGCGCGATCGCGATGAGCGAGCCCGCTGCGGGCTCGGACCTGCAGGGCGTGAAGAGCACGGCGCTGCGCAAGACCGACGCGCAGGGCGAGCACTATCTGCTGAACGGCTCCAAGACCTTCATCACGAACGGTTGGCACGCGGACCTCGTGATCGTCGTCGCCAAGACCGACCCCGCCGCGGGTGCCAAGGGCACGAGCCTGCTGCTCGTTGAGCGCGGCATGCCCGGCTTCGAGACCGGCAAGCGCCTGAAGAAGATCGGCCTCAAAGCGCAAGACACGGCCGAGCTGTTCTTCAACGACGTGCGCGTGCCGCTCGAGAACCTGCTCGGCCTGGAGAACCGCGGCTTCATCAGCCTCATGGAACAGCTGCCGTGGGAGCGCATGCAGATCGCGATCGGCGCCGTCGCCAAGGCGCAGGCGGCGATCGCCTGGACCATCGCCTATGTGAAAGAGCGCAAGGTCTTTGGTCAGACGGTCGCGAACTACCAGACCACGCGCTTCAAGCTCGCCGAGATGCAGACCGAGGTGCAAGTCGCGCAAGTCTTCGTCGACAAGTGCCTGAGCTTGTTGCTCGACAACAAGCTCGACACCGCGACCGCGTCGATGGCCAAGTACTGGGTCAGCGACCTGGAGAACAAGGTCATCGACCAGTGCCTGCAGATGTTCGGCGGCTGCGGCTACATGTGGGAGTTCCCGATCGCGCGCGCATTTGTCGACGCGCGTGTGCAGCGCATTTACGGCGGCACGAACGAGATCATGAAAGAGGTGATCAGCCGGGCGATGGGTTTGGGCGGGCGCTGAGTCGACGACAGGCGCCCGGCCCCCGCCCTGCGCGATTGCGCGGGACGGCCCGCGCGGCTGCCTCAGCACGACGCCGAGGCAGCCTTCACTGCGCTACTTGGCGCTGGCGATGTAGGCCGAGATGTTCAGCACGTCTTGGGCGCCCAAGCTCGCCGCCACCCCGGCATGCGCGCCGACGCTCTTCAGCACAGCGGCCAGGCCCGCAGCCGTCTTGGCCGCGGACGCGTTCGCTTTGCCGGTGCCGTGGCAGCCGCTGCAGTTGCCGTTGTAGAGCGCCAGACCGGCGACGACGTCGCCTGTCGCTGCCGGCGGCGTCGGCGGGGCAACGACAACGGCGGCACACACCGGGCTCGCCAAAGCCACTGCGCCGTTGTTGCAGCTCGCCGTCACTGTCCCCGTCGCGCCGCTGCGCGCGTTCGTCAATTTCGCGCTGCTGCCGCTCGCGCCGCCGGCAAAACTCGCCGAACAACTCGCACCGCTGACACTCCAGGTGACGGTCTGCGCCGCGCAGTCGCCGGCCGGCGTCACTGGGGGCGGCGTGACCGGTGGCAAAGGCAGAGGGGGAACGGTGCTCGGCGATGCCGTCGCCGCCCATTCGCCTGTTGCCGCAGCGCCGCTCTGCGTCGTTGCCAGCGTGCCGGCGAAGCCGCTTTCCAGGGTGCCGGTGCCGGTCAGCACGACGTCGGCCTGGCCGCGCTGGCGGATCGTCAGCGTCACCGTCTTGTTAGCGGCGTCGAAGATTCCCTTCACCTTGATCCCGTCATGATTTCCCGATTCGCCGCGTCCGGCGCGTGAGACACCCGCGTCCGCGGCGGCCTTCGCCAGGCCGGTTCGATAGGCGTCCAAGGCCAGCGCCACGGCGGCCCTGAAGGCGGTGCGGGCTGCGGCCTTGGCGGCGGGGTCGGCTGCAACCGCGGCGGTGTAAGCGCTTCGAGCTTGCTCGACGGCAGCCTGCAGGGTTGCTTTGAGGCCATCCTTGCTCGCCTTGAACAAGGCCAGCGCGTCGGCAGTGGGCGCAGGCGGCGCCGCGGGAGCGGTCGTCGTCGACGCCGCAGCAGGAACAAAGCGGCCCTCGAGTTCCGTCGCGCCGCTGCCCTCGGTTTCAGCGCGCAGTGCGAGGATGCCCTGCATTAGGTTCGCCCCGTTGGCGCTCGCGGTCAGCGTGAATTGCGCGGCTTGGGTGACGCTGCTGGAATCGCTCGACGATTCCGTTTCGGTTTCGCCGCCCGCTGCGGACGACGACGACGACGCTGCGGCGCTCGACGTTGCCGCGGCGCGCGGAGCTGCCGACAGCGCTGTCTTGATCGACAAGCCCGAGCCGGTGTCGCTGATCTGGACGGCTGCCGCTTGCTCTGTGGCGGCCGGATCCGTCGAGTTCGGGTCGCTGCCGCCGCAACCCGTGACGAGCGAGCCGATCAGGCTCAGCGAGAGCAGCCAGCGCAGTGGAATGGCAAGGGGAGAAAGTGCGTTCATCGGGCCTCCTGGAGATTGAAAGGAACTGGGCCGAGCAGGGGCTGCAGTTGCCGGCGCGTTGCCGCCCGGCCACCCCCGTTCGGATGCAGCCTCGGTGAAACGCGCCTGGCCATCGGCCCGTTCATCGAGGGGCGCAATGTAGGTCGATGGGTTCGTGCACGCACCCCTTCGCAACCAGCCCTTACCTCCGACACAGGCGACGCGTCATGCGATTTCGCACGCTCCAGGTGGGGAGTCCGGCGTGAAATTAATTCCTCCCAAGTTACGAAAGCAATTGCGTCGGCCACCGACGCGCCGACAAAAGAGGGCTTTGGCCGCGAGGTCGTAAAGTCGCCGGGGCGCGCTGCGCGATCCGCAGAGGCGCCACCCCTGCCCATCCACCCACACCCCGAGACACGCCCATGGGCCCGCTGCACGGACTGCGCATCATCGAACTCGAAGCCATCGGCCCGGTGCCGATGTGCACCATGTTGCTCGCCGACCTGGGCGCCGACGTGGTGCGCATCGATCGGCGCGAGCCGAGCGGCCTGGGCCTGGCGATGGAGCGGCGCTTCGCCGTGAATTCGCGGAATCGCCGCTCCGTCGCGTTAGATCTGAAAAGCGCCCCGGGGCGTGATGCCGCGCTGCGCCTGATCGCACGCGCCGACGTGCTGCTCGAAGGCTTTCGCCCCGGTGTCGCCGAGCGCTTGGGTCTCGGCCCCGAGGCGTGCCACGCGTTGAGCCCGGCGCTGATCTACGGCCGCATGACGGGCTTCGGCCAGACCGGCCCGCTCGCACAAGCGGCAGGCCACGACTTGAACTACATCGCCCTGACCGGCGCGCTGCACGCCATCGGCCCGCGCGGCGGCAAGCCCGTGCCGCCGCTCAACCTGGTGGGCGACTACGGCGGTGGCGCGCTCTATCTGGCGCTGGGTGTGCTCGCCGCGCTGCACGAGCGCAAGGCGTCGGGGCGCGGCCAGGTGGTCGACGCGGCGATGGTCGACGGCGCGGCGTCGCTCGCGTCGATGTTTTACGGCCTGGCGGCGGCGGGGAATTGGGGCGAGGCGCGCGGCGAGAACCTGCTCGACGGCGGCGCGCCGTACTACGACACCTACGCGACCGCGGATGGCAAGTACGTCGCGGTCGGCGCGATCGAGCCGAAGTTCTTTGCCGAACTGGCGCAGCGCATCGGTCTGCCCGAGCGCTTCTTGAAGGCGCAGAACAAGCGCAGCCTGTGGCCCGAAATGCGTACCGCGTTCGCACAAATCTTCGCCACGCGAACGCGCGACGCGTGGTGCGCGCTGCTGGAGGGCAGCGACGCGTGTTTCGCGCCGGTGCTGTCGCTGGCCGAAGCGCCCTTGCATGCGCACGCCCACGCGCGCGGCGCGTTCATTCACGTCGACGGCGTCGTCCAGCCCGCCGCCGCGCCGCGCTTCGATCGCAGCGTGCCGCTGCCGCCCCGGCCCGCACCGCGCAGTGGAGAACACACTGAAGAAGTGCTGCGCGAAGCGGGGTTCAGTGCAGTGGAGATTGAGGCTCTGTGCGGTGGAGCACTGCCTCAGGCTGCGGATTCGACTTGATTCGCGCGAGGCCGCCCTCGGGGGGCGACGTCTGTCGTCGGCCTGGGCGTGCGCTCAGGGAGCGGCGATCGTCACCAGCCCGGCGCGGTTGAACTCGCCGGCGGGTATCAACGTGTCGATCACCTGACGCTGCGGCCGCAGCGGCACGCTGCGGATCGGTGCGCGACCGTCCCACGCGAGGCTCGCGTTGCTCTGCAGCGTCAGCGCCGTGCCGCTGCCCTGCACGCGCAGGCCTTGTGCGTGCATCGACAGCGCGAGCGACGGCAGGATCGTGATGCGAAAGTCGAGGTGCGCGCTCGCGCTCACCGGGCCGGCACCTGCCGTTTTCAGCGCAGAGTCGGTGCGGCCTGCGGGCAAGAAACCGAATAGCAGCATCACCGCAGCGGCGCACGGTTTCAGCCTCGAACGGCGCGGCGGCGGCGCTGATGCAGTACAGCAACATAGAGTGCGATCCATCCGGCGGCCCCCGAAGGCGCACGCCGCACTGGGCTGGAATCGCATCTAGAACACCGCGCACGGGCGCCGTCGGGCGCGCTGCCTGGCAGCCGCCCTGGAATGGCAACCCCGCTATCGTGATCCTTGCGGACCGTAGACCGGTGGCTTTGCGACCCCGGCTTTCGCACGGGTGTGCCTTTGTCATCCGGCGAGCGCACCACGCACCCACCTTGCAGTGAGTATCGGCCTGCGCGCGGGGCCACTGAAGCTCAATCGTGCGAACAGCGGGGCGAACGCGGGCCAGATCGCACGATCGCCCAAGTGCAAAAGTCGCAACCGGAAGGCATCCTGCGACTCGGGCCATCGGCACGCCACCCATAATCGCGCCCGCAGTCCGGAGTGCAGTGGCACCGGGCTCGATCACTTCAACTCCAGAGGAAACTCGTGATGATCAAGTTCTCAATTCGCACCGTCAGCGCTGCCGCGGCTTTGGCCGCAATGGGCGCGAGCATGACGGCGCACGCCGAGTCGACAGTGCAAAACGGCGCAGGCGCGCTGAGCGCCAGCGCCCGACTCGATTTTCGGGTGACGATTCCCAAGGTCCTGTTTCTGCAAGTCGGCACCGGCACCGCGCTCGCCACCAACCCCAATATCAACCTGATCGACTTCGTCGTTCCGGCGGCCAACGTCGGCGACGGCATCGCGATCGCCGCCACCGCCGCCTCCGGAGACCTGGGCAGCGGCAGCGTCACGGCCCGGGTGCTGGGCAACAACGGCGACGTCACCTTGACGTCGACGACGGTCGGCGCGCTCGGCAACGGCGCGGGCGACACCTTGTCCTACAGCCTGATCAGCACGACGCCGGCGGTGCTGACGAGCGGCACGGCGCTCGCCGCCCCGGCGCTCGCCGACGGCGCGACGACGAGCACGACCGTTCCCGCCACCGGCAAAATCGTGAATCGCGACGCGCGCTGGACCTTCTCGTTCCTGAATACCGCAGTCGTGCCGCCAGGCACCTACGGTGGCGTGAACGCGAACAACAGCCGCGTCACGTACACCGCCAGCATGCCCTGAGGCAGGTTCAGCGAGCGCCCACGTGACACGCCGCCGGCACGGGCCAGCGCCCAGCGCCCTCGCGCGCAGTGCCGGGCTGGCGCTGGGCGCGGCGGCGCTGGCGCTGCTGTGTGCTCCAGCAGCGGCGTGGGTGCTGACGCTCACGCCCGGCCCCAAGCAGCTGTTCCTGATGGTCGCGGTGGGCTCGGCGGCGGCGAACAACCCAACCGTCAACACCGTGTCGGTGGCCGTTCCGGCGGCGAGCGTGGGTAACGGCGCCGCGCTGCCGATGGGCAGCGACAGCACGCAGGCGATCAGCCCTTATGACAACTTCGTCGTCTGCAATCCACCCGCCCAGGTTTACGTGGGCGGCTCGTACCGCCAGCCCAACGCCACCACCGGCGCCGCCACCGCGACGCTGCAGGTCAGCACGCCGGCGAACCTGACGAGCGGCGCCGATTCGATCCCGTTCTCGCAGATCAGCTGGACGAGCACCGCCAACGGCAACGCCGCCGCCGACATTCCGGCGGGCACGTTCAACGGCGGCACGCTGTTTCTGGCCAACGTGCCGCGCAACCGCTTCGTCGAGAATTGCTTCGCCTACCGGTACGCGAACAGCGTCGTCGTGCCTGCCGGAACGTTCACGGGACGCGCTGTCTTCACGCTCGTCGTTCCCTGACGCGTTCGCGCGCGCGCCGGGCCGAGCGCGAGCCCACAAAAAAGCCCTCGACAGAAGTGCATCGAGGGCCTTCAGCGGCCGCAGTCCAAGCGGCGGCCGGCAATGCGGCGGCAGTTGCCGCCGTGCGCACGATCAACGCACCTTGCCGGCCTTCCACGCATTGAGCAGCGTGTCATAGGCAATCGTCTCGCCCTTGGGCTTCTCGTTGGCGAGCTTCTTCCACGGCGCGCCCTTGTCGGTGAGCCACTTGGCGGCGTCGCCCTTGGCGTTGAGCTTGGGCGGGCAGTTCGCCATGCCGGCGCGCTCCAGGCGCTCCATCACCTGGTCCATCTCGTCGGCCAGCGTGTCCATCGCCTGTTGCGGCGTCTTCTCGCCCGTCACGGCCACCGCGACGTTCTTCCACCAAAGCTGCGCGAGCTTCGGATAGTCGGGAACGTTGCCGCCGGTGGGCGTCCACGCGACACGCGCCGGGCTGCGATAGAACTCGACCAGGCCACCCAACTTCGGCGCCAGATCCGTCATCGCTTGCGACTGGATGTCGGACTCACGGATCGGCGTCAGGCCGACGATGGTCTTCTTCAGCGACGTCGTCTTCGCCGTGATGAACTGCGCGTAGAGCCAGGCTGCAGCCGTCTTGTTGGCGTCATGGTCCTTGAAGAAGGTCCACGAGCCCACGTCCTGGTAGCCGTTTTGCATGCCTTGCTTCCAGTACGGGCCGTTCGGGCCCGGGGCCATGCGCCACTTCGGTGTGCCGTCGGCGTTCACCACCGGCAGGCCGGGCTTGACCATGTCGGCCGTGAAGGCGGTGTACCAGAAGATCTGCTGCGCGATCTGGCCTTGTGCGGGCACCGGACCGGCTTCGCCGAAGGTCATGCCGATGGCTTCCTTCGGTGAATACTTCTTCATCCAGTCGACGTACTTGGTGAGTGCGTAGACGGCAGCGGGCGAGTTCGTCGCACCGCCGCGCGAAACCGATGCGCCCACGGGAGTGCACTTGTCGTCGCCGACGCGGATTCCCCATTCGTCAACCGGCAGGCCGTTCGGAATGCCGATGTCGGCCGTACCGGCCATCGACAGCCAGGCGTCGGTGAAGCGCCAGCCGAGGCTCGGGTCCTTCTTGCCGTAGTCCATGTGGCCATAAATCGGCTTGCCGTCGATCATCTTCACGTCGTTCGTGAAGAACGCGGCGATGTCTTCGTACGCGCTCCAATTGAGCGGCACGCCGAGTTCATAGCCGTACTTCTTCTTGAATTTCTCTTTCAGCTCGGGCAAGGCAAACAGGTCAGCGCGGAACCAGTACAGGTTCGCGAACTGCTGGTCGGGCAGCTGGTAAAGCTTCTTGTCGGGCGCGGTCGTGAAACTCGTGCCGATGAAGTCTTTCAGGTCCAGCCCCGGGTTCGTGAACTCCTTGCCTGCGCCTTCCATGTAGTCGGACAGGGCGAGGATCTTGCCGTAGCGGTAGTGCGTGCCGATCAAGTCCGAGTCGCTGATCCAGCCGTCGTAGATCGACTTGCCGGATTGCATCGAGGTCTGGAGTTTCTCGACGACGTCGCCCTCTTGAATCAGGTCGTGCTTGACGGTGATGCCGGTGATTTCACTGAACGCCTTGGCGAGCGTCTTGCTTTCGTATTCATGCGTCGTGATCGTCTCCGACACGACTGAAATTTCCGTCACGCCTTTCGCCTTGAGCTTGGCGGCGGCGTCGATGAACCATTTCAGTTCAGCGGTCTGCGCTTCCTTGCTCAGTGTCGACGGCTGGAATTCGCTGTCGATCCACTTCTTCGCTGCGGCTTCGCCGCCGCTGACGGCGGCAGGTGCTGCCGCCGAGGCGGGTGCCGGCGCGGCGACCTTGGGCTCCTCTTTCTTGCCGCAGGCGCTGATCGCGAGAACGATTGCGCTCAAGGTCGATATGGCGATGATTGAATGCTTCATGACTTTTCTCCTCGGGGGTTGCACATCAATTGGCTCCGTTTCATTGGGGTCTCCTCTGACACTTCCCGTTCAACAACGTTGACGCCGGTGGGGAAGAGCATCCGGCAGTCGGTTTCAACACTTTGCGCCTATCCCTTGCGCATGACCAGCGCGAGCACGAGCATCGAGACGACGAAGCTGATCCAGATCGACGGCTCCGCGTCCATGCCGAACCAGCCCTTCATGCGCCCGCTCAAGGCGACAAACGCCAGGTTCACGTAGGCGGCAGCGAGCAAGCCGATGAAGAGCCGGTCGCCGCGCGTTGTCGCAATCGGCAGAAAGCCTTTGCGCAGCACGGTGGGTGACTTCAACTCCCACACCGTCATGCCGAACAACATCAAAACGATACACGTAAAGAACACCGCCACAGGCAGGGTCCAGGCCATCCAATTGAACACGGTCAAACTCTCCCCATGGCGAAACCCTTGGCGATGTAGTGGCGAACGAACCAGATCACGATCGCCCCAGGGATGATCGTCAGCACGCCCGCCGCAGCAAGAACGCCCCAATCCATTCCTGAAGCGGACACGGTGCGCGTCATCGTCGCGACGATGGGCTTGGCGTTGACGCTCGTCAGCGTGCGCGCCATCAGCAATTCGACCCAGGAGAACATGAAGCAGAAGAACGCCGCAACGCCCACGCCCGCCTTGATGAGCGGAATGAAGATCGTGACGAAAAAGCGCGGGAACGAATAGCCGTCGATGTACGCCGTCTCGTCGATTTCACGCGGGATGCCGCTCATGAAGCCTTCCAGAATCCACACGGCCAGCGGCACGTTGAACAGCAGGTGCGCCAGCGCCACGGCGATGTGCGTGTCCATCAGGCCGAGCGTCGTGTAGAGCTGGAAGAACGGCAGCAGGAACACGGCCGGCGGCGTCATGCGGTTCGTCAGCAGCCAGAAGAAGACGTGTTTGTCGCCCAGAAAACTGTAGCGGGAAAACGCATACGCGGCAGGCAATGCGACGAGCAACGAGACGACCGTGTTGATCGCCACATAGATCATCGAGTTGATGTAGCCCGAGTACCACGACACGTCGGTGAAGATGGTGCGGTAGTGCGCGAGCGTGAATTCGCGCGGCCACAGGCTGAAGCCGCCGAGGATCTCCACATTCGTCTTGAACGACATGTTGATCATCCAGTACACCGGCAGGATGGCGAACACGAGGTAGAGCACGAGCAGGATCGTGCGCTTCTTGAAGCGCCTGTCATCCATGGCCAGACTCCTTGTCCGCCGTGCCCACACGCTGCATCCAGTTGTAGAGGATGAAGCAGAGCAACAAGATGATGAGGAAGTAAATCAAGGAGAACGCCGCTGCCGGGCCGAGGTCGAACTGGCCGACTGCCTTTTGCGTCAGGTACTGGCTCAGGAAGGTTGTCGAGTTGCCCGGGCCGCCCCCCGTCAGCACAAACGGCTCGGTGTAGATCATGAAGCTGTCCATGAAGCGCAGCAGCACGGCGATCATCAGCACGCCGCGAAGCTTGGGCAACTGGATGTAGCGGAACACCGCGAACTTGGACGCGCCGTCGATGCTCGCTGCCTGATAGTAGGCGTCGGGAATCGCGCGCAAGCCGGCAAAGCAGAGCAGGGCGACGAGTGGCGTCCAGTGCCACACGTCCATGAGCAGCACGGTGAGCCAGGCGTGGGTCGGGTTGCCGGTGTAGCTGTACTCGATTCCCATGCCCTTGATCGCCGCCCCCATCAGGCCGATGTCGGCGCGGCCGTAGATTTGCCAGATCGTGCCGACGACGTTCCACGGAATCAGCAGCGAGATCGCGAGCAGCACGAGTACCAGCGACGAGCGCGCGCCCTTGGCGGGCATGCTCAGCGCCAGCGCAATGCCGAGCGGTATCTCGACGAGCAGGACCGACAGCGAAAAAACCATCTGGCGCCACAGCGCGCCTTGCAAGTCGTCGTCGCGCATCACCGACTTGAACCATTCGGTGCCCACAAAAACGCGCCGCTCGGGCGAAATGATGTCTTGCACCGAGTAGTTCACGACCGTCATGAGCGGCAGCACCGCGGAAAAAGCGACGCACAGCACGACCGGAAGGATCAGCAGCCAGGCCTTTTGATTGACGGGTTTCATGCGCTGGTGGCCTCCTCGATGAGGCGCTCGTCGGCGTAATAACACGTGTGCGCACCGAGCAAGCCGAGCCACACCGACTCGCCCACACGCGGGATCGTCTGGCTGCTGCCAAGGCGCATGCGCACGAGCCCCGTGCCGGCGCCCGGGTTGACGCTTGTGCCGGTGCCGACGCGCGCGCTCACAAGCCAGTAGGTGCCAATGTCCTGGACCTGCAGCACCGTCGCCGGCACCGCGCCCGCGTCATTGGCTTGCACCAGCGCCACGTATTCCGGACGGATCCCCAGCGTGAAGGCATCGATGTCGCGCGACACGCCGCGCGGCGCAGCAAAGGTGCTGCCGGCAACTTCGAAACCCGCCGCATTGCGCCGCGCCGGCAAAAAATTCATTCCCGGCGAGCCGATGAAGTGGCCGACGAAAGTGTGCGTGGGCCGCTCGAAGAGTTGCGACGCCGTGCCGATCTGCACCGCGCGGCCGCGCGTCATGACGATCACCTGTTCGGCAAACGTGAGCGCTTCGATCTGGTCGTGCGTGACATAGATCAGCGTCAGCTTCAACTCGTGATGGATCTGCTTCAACTTGCGCCGCAGCTGCCATTTGAGGTGCGGGTCGATCACCGTCAGCGGTTCGTCGAAGAGCACCGCGCAGACGTCTTCGCGCACCAGGCCGCGGCCTAGCGAAATCTTTTGCTTCGCGTCCGCCGCCAGCCCGGCGGCGCGCGAATCGAGCTGGCCGCTCAGCTCCAGCATCTCGGCGATCTTGGTCACGCGCTGTTTGATCTTGTCAGCGCCGACACCGCGGTTGCGCAGCGGAAACGCCAGGTTCTCGGCGACCGTCATGGTGTCGTAGATCACCGGGAACTGGAACACCTGGGCGATGTTGCGCTGTTGCGGCGTGCGCGCCGTCACGTCGACGCCGTCGAAGCGCACGCTGCCGGTGGAAGGCGTGACGAGGCCCGAGACGATGTTGAGCAGCGTCGTCTTGCCGCAGCCCGAGGGCCCGAGCAGCGCATAGGCGCCGCCGTCGTTGAACGTCATCTTCAGCGGCAGCAGCGCGTAGTCGTCGTCAGTGCGCGGGTGCGCCTTGTAGGCGTGGGCGAGGTCGAGGTCGATGCGCGCCATCTCAGCCCCCTGCCGCTTTTGCGCCCTGCGGCGCGCTGAGCAGCATGCCCTCGTCGTCGAACACGTGCACTTGCTGCGGGTTCAGGTAGAGCACGATCGCCTCGCCGAGGGCCAGGCTGTGCACGCCGCCGAGCTGGGCGACGACTTCGCCCACCCCGGTGGCGACGTGCACGAAGGTGTCGGAGCCGGAAATCTCGGCGAGTTCGACGCTGCCGGGAAGCGCGACGTCGCCGTCGCGGCGCTGCACGCGCAGGCCGTTCGCGCGCACGCCCACGGTGAGCGTGCGGCTGGCGCGTGCGGGCAGCGTCAGCGCCAAATGCAAGTTCGACGCGAGTGAAACGCCTCCGGGCGCGGCCGTTCCCGCCAGCAAATTCATCGGCGGGTCGCTGAAGGCGCGCGCCACGCGAATCGAACGCGGCCGGTGGAAGACTTCGGCAGTGGGCCCGTATTGCAGCAGCTCGCCGGCATCCAGCACCGCGGTGTGGCCGCCGAGCAGCAAGGCTTCGGTCGGCTCCGTTGTCGCGTAGACGACGGTCGATTCGCCGCTCGCAAACAGCGCGGTGAGTTCGTCGCGAAGTTCTTCGCGCAACTTGTAGTCCAGGTTCACGAGCGGTTCGTCGAGCAGCATCAGCGGCGCGCGTTTGGCCAGCGCGCGCGCCAGCGCCACGCGTTGCTGCTGGCCGCCCGACAGTTCCGCCGGCAGGCGCTTCAGGAACGCCTCGATGTGCAGCTTTTGTGCGAGTTCGCGAACCCGCGCATCGATGTCTTTCTCGCGGCGCAGCTTGAGTGGCGAGGCGATGTTGTCGGCCACGCTCATCGACGGGTAGTTGATGAATTGCTGATAGACCATCGAGACATTGCGTTCGCGCACCGGCACGCCCGTCACGTCGGCGCCGTCGGCGAGCACGCGGCCGCGCCAGGGTTTGTCGAGGCCCGCCATGACGCGCATTAAGGTCGTCTTGCCCGCCTGCGTCGCGCCGAGCAGCACCGTCACCGCGCGCGGCACGAGCTTCAGGCTCAGCGGGTGCAGGTGTATTTCGACACCCTGGCGCTGTTCGATGTGCTCCAGGCTCAATTGCATGCGTCGTCCATCGCTTCGATCGTCGCCGATTCTCGCCAATGTTGGCCGCACCACAACGCCACGGCGTTGCGCTGCGTCAGGTTCAGGTGCAGGCCGAGTTTGCTGCGCCGCCACAGCACGTCGTCGGCGCAGCGCGCCCACTCGGTGGCGTGCAGAAAATTCAACTCGGCCTCGAACAACCCAGGCGCGACTTCCGCGCCGAGTTCGCCGGTGCCGAGCAGCGCCTGCGCGCGCGAGCCATAGGCGCGTGCCAGGCGTTGGCAGAGGGCCTGCGGCAAATCGGCATAGCGCAGCGCGAGCGCCTGAACGAAGCGCGTGAAGTCGGTGTCGGGCCGCACCGCCGGGCCTATCCACGCGGTGAAGTCGGCACCGGGCAACAGCGCGTCCTCGGTCCATGCGCCACGCGGCGTCGCCAACGGCTCCTGCAACAGATCCGCTGCTTCTTCGGCAAGTTTGCGGCACGTCGTGATCTTGCCGCCCCACACCGTCAGCAGCGGCGCGCCGCGTGCATCGCTGCCGGGGCGCGCGGGGGCATCAAGTTCGAGGTGATAGTCGCGCGTCACGGCCGAGGGGTCGCCGGAGTCGTCGTCGAGCAGCGGGCGCACGCCCGAATAGCTCCACACCACGTCGCTCGGGGAGACGGCGCGCGCGAAGTAGCGGCTCGCCTGCTCGCACAGGTACTTGGTTTCGGCAGCGTCGATTCGCGCCTGCCCGATGCCGCCGAAGTGTTCGACGTCGGTCGTGCCGATCAGCGTGAATTTCCCCTCGTAGGGAATCGCAAAGATGATGCGCTTGTCGGGGTTCTGGAAGATGTAGGCGTGGTCGTGTTCGAAGAGTTGCGGCACGACGATGTGGCTGCCTTTCACCAGACGCAGCGATTTGGCCTGCGCAGCGCCCAGCTGCTCGGCGAGAAACTGCGCCGCCCACGGGCCGGTGGCGTTGACCAGGGCGCGGGCCTTGACGTTCAATTCTTCGCCCGCGGCACTGCGCAGGTTCACGTGCCAATGGCTCGCCTGGGCACCGGTTTCGCGCCACGCGCGGGTGCACGCCCAGCGCGTCAAGACGGTGGCGCCGCGCGCCGCGGCGTCAACCGCGTTGAGCACGACCAGGCGCGCATCGTCGACCCAGCCGTCGGAGTAGACAAAACCTCGCACGAACTCGGGCTTCAAGGGCGCGCCGGCCGGGTGCGCGCGCAAGTCAACGCTGCGCGAGCCGGGCAACACGTCGCGGTGTGCCAGGTGGTCGTAGAGGAACAGGCCCACGCGAATCATCCACGCCGGGCGCATGCCGGGGTTGTGCGGCATGACGAAACGCAGCGGCTTGATGATGTGCGGCGCGCTGCGCAGCAACACCTCGCGCTCGGCGAGCGCCTTGCGCACCAGGGCAAATTCGTAGTGTTCGAGGTAGCGCAGGCCGCCGTGAATCAACTTCGTCGACGCCGACGACGTGTGCGACGCCAGGTCGTCTTTCTCGCAGAGCAGAACGCGCAAGCCGCGGCCCGCCAGATCGCGCGCGATGCCCGCGCCGTTGATGCCGCCGCCGACGATGAGCACGTCGCAGTCGTGCGCCGCGCCCTGCAGGGCGCCCGGCAGCGGCGGGGGCGAGGCGATGTCCACAACGAGTCTCCGGGGTCGACTGGCCGCGGGGTTGGCGGCGCCGATCGACCCCTTAATTGAATTCGGGTTGCCGCGAATATATTCGTTTCATGTTCGTTTAATCCCATCGTTAACCCGAATCCGCTTTCGTATTGGTTCGTTTAGATTCCAGCAGGTCATGACGCCCAACCCCCGCCAAACTGAATTGCTCGAGGAGGTGCGCCGCAGGGGATCGATGTCGGTTGAGGCGCTTGCCGAACGCTTTGGCGTGACGCTGCAAACCGTGAGGCGCGACGTGACCCTGCTCGCCGAAGCCGGCCTGCTCGCGCGCTTTCACGGTGGCGTTCGCGTGCCGAGTTCGACGACCGAAAACATCGCCTACCGGCAACGCCAGCAGTTGAACCTCTCCGCCAAGCAGGCGATCGCCCGCGCAGTCGCCGCGGCGGTGCCAAACGGCTGCTCGCTGATCCTCAACATCGGCACGACGACCGAGTGCATCGCGCGCGAACTGCTGCGCCACAAGGGCCTGCGCGTGATCACGAACAATTTGAACGTCGCCGCGATCCTGTCCGACAACCCGAACTGCGAAGTCATGGTCGCCGGAGGCACGGTGCGCACGCGCGACCGCGGCATCGTCGGCGAAGCGACGGTGGCGTTCATGCGCCAGTTCAAGGTCGACATCGGCCTGATCGGCATTTCCGGAATCGAGGCCGACGGCACGCTGCGCGACTTCGACGTGCACGAAGTCGAAGTCTCACGCGCCATCATCGAACAGTCGCGCGAAGTCTGGCTCGCCACCGACCACAGCAAGTTCAACCGGCCGGCGATGGTGGAGCTCGCGGCGCTGAGCCGCCTGGACCGGTTGTTCACTGACGCTGCGCCGCCCGAGCCGTTTCCGGCGTTGCTCGCCGAGGCGGGGGTGCGCTGCGACGTCGCGGGGTGAATTCAGACGCCGATCTCAGGCCGCCCGAGCAAGCGTCAACACCGCGTGGTACGCCGGATGCGAGCCATCGTTGAACGGCGCGAGCGTGAGCAACGCAGCTTCTGCCTCGGCACCGGTCACGCGCTGCCAACGGCCGGCGCTGCCGTGGCGGTCCAGGCACAGCTCGAAGCCGCCTGCCACGGGCCGAATCGAGAGCCAACTGTCGTTGTCTGCGCGCGTCAGGCACAGCTCCCAGCCGGCGGGCGCCACCGCCTGCAGCGAGGCGAGCACGCCGCTTTCCGCGTCGGCAAGCAAAATGCCGCGCGTGACGTATCCGGTGCCTGCGTCATGCCACGGGCCGAGCGCCATGCCGCGCACCTGCAACGCCAAGGGCACGACGGGCCGGCTGTCGTAACCCGGAGTCAGGACAGCCGCAAGCACGAGCGCGGCGATGCCGTCAAACTGCCGCACCACCTGGCGCTGCGACCCGGCCCATTCGTACAGGCGCGCAGGTCCAGCGTCCCAGCCGGCGTAACCCACGGGATTGCCGGCGCGCCGCGCAATCCACAAGGCCGACGGAAATTGCGCCGCAAGTGCAGCGCCAAAGGCCTGCCCCGGCGCTTTCGGCCCGTCAAACCATTGCAGGCCGTGGCTTGGCGCGGCCGGCGCGGCCTGCACGCGCGACAAGATCCCCAGGTAGTCCGGTGGCAGCCAAGGGAACTCAGCTTGGATTTGTGCGATGCGTTCGGGTGTCATGGAACGCAATGGCAGGTGCGCGCATCAACTCTCCCGCTGCTTCGAAGCGGTGCGTTTCAGGGCGGCGTCGATGTCGAGGGTCATGGGCTCAAAGAATATCGGGGCGCCACTGACCGTCTTGCTCGCTTTTCAGGCTGTCGATCAGCCATCTGCCGTCCCGCCGGTGCAGCACGTAGCGGAAAGGCCCGCCCAGCAACGCCTGGCGCAGCGTGTCCACCTCGGCCTTGTTGCCGGAAATTCGCGTCGCGACGATGCGCTCGGTCGCGGGGTCATATTCAGGCGGCTTGGAAAACGACGCGTTGCGGCCGTAGGGGCGCTTGCGAGGCGTGCAAAACTGCGCGAACACCCGGTCGCACGCCGCCGACACTTCGACTTGGTAGTCCTCCGCCTGCGGCGTTCCACGGGCGCGGCGCGACGCGGCCCAGGCGTTCACCTCCCAAACGTGCATCGCTTCGATGAACGCCGTCACGATGGCGTCGGGCGGCAGGTCTTCACTCACATCGTTTTCCATGGATTGGCGCGGGCTGCAAACCCGGTGGCGATATGTGCAGGCGATTTTTCACCCAGTCCCAGCCGCGTCAAGCGGCCCGAGGCACACTTGGCGGCGCAAACCCGCGATTTCGCCACAACCCCGCGCACAGGAGCCTTGCATGAGCGGCGTTTCCTACCTTCTCGCCCTGGACCAGGGCACCTCGAGCTCGCGCAGCATCGTGTTCGATGGGCGGGGTCGCATCGTGTCGATCGCGCAGCGCGAGTTCCGGCAAATCTACCCGCAGCCCGGCTGGGTCGAGCACGATCCGCTGGAGATCTGGCAGACCCAGCTCGCGACCGCCCAGGAGGCGCTCGCTAAGGCGGGCCTGCACGCGCGCGACATCGCCTCGATCGGCATCACGAACCAGCGCGAAACGACGGTCGTGTGGAATCGCAAGACTGGCGTTCCGATCTACAACGCCATCGTCTGGCAAGACCGGCGCGCCGAGCCCACCTGCGTGAACCTGCGCGCGTCAGGCCTCGAGACATTGTTTCGCGACAAGACCGGGCTCATCATCGACGCGTATTTTTCCGGGACCAAGCTGAAGTGGATTCTGGACAACGTCGCCGGCGCGCGCGCCGCCGCAGCGCGTGGCGAACTCGCGTTCGGCACGATCGACACATGGCTCATGTGGCAATTGAGCGGCGGCGCCGCAGCCGCAACCCGAAGCCAGGCGATTCACGCGACCGACGTGAGCAACGCCTCGCGCACCTTGCTGCTGAACGTGCGCAGCAACCGCTGGGACGCTGAACTGCTGCGCCTGCTCGACGTTCCCGCCGAAGTGCTGCCTGCGGTGCACCCGTCGAGCCACGTCTACGGGATGACGCAGGCCGATTTGCTCGGCGCCGCGCTGCCGATCGGCGGCGTCGCGGGAGATCAGCAAAGCGCCCTGTTCGGCCAGGCGTGTTTCAAGGCCGGTCTGGCAAAAAACACCTATGGCACCGGCTGCTTCATGCTGATGCACACCGGTGCGCAATTTCAGACGAGCCGCAACGGCCTGATCACGACGAGCGCGGCGCAGCCCACCGCGACGCCTGAATTCGCGCTCGAAGGCAGCGTCTTCATCGGCGGTGCGGTCGTGCAATGGTTGCGCGACGGCCTGCATGCGATTCATTCCAGCGGCGAAGTGCAGCAACTCGCGCAAAGCGTCCCCGACAGCGGCGGCGTGATGTTCGTCCCCGCCTTCACCGGCCTGGGCGCGCCGTACTGGAAGCCCGACGCGCGCGGCGCCATCGTCGGTTTGACGCGCGGCAGCACGGTCGCGCACATTGCACGTGCGGCGCTGGAAAGCATCGCGTTTCAGTCGGCCGCCTTGCTGCTCGCGATGAGCCGCGACGCGGTCGCCGCGGGAGGCGCCCCAGTGGCGGAGTTGCGCGTCGACGGCGGCGCCTGCGTGAACGATCTGCTGATGCAGTTCCAGGCCGATCTGCTGGCTATTCCCGTCGTGCGCCCGCAGGTGATCGAAACCACGGCGCTCGGTGCGGCCTACCTCGCCGGCTTGAGCTGCGGGGTCTACAAGGGCTTGGACGAGTTGAGCGCGCAGTGGGAAGTCGAGCGGCGCTTTCACCCGACGCTGTCGCGCGACGCAGCGCTGGCCTTGATGCAACGCTGGGAGCACGCGGTCGCGCAGGCGGTGCTGTAGCGGCAGCAGCTCGCACATATTCTTGGCTTCCGGACAATGTAATTGCTGATACATAGTTTGTAGCGTATGCTACAGACATGTGGGCCCTCCTGCTCGTCACCCTGCCGACCCAACCGAATGCCGTGCGCCTGCGCATCTGGCGCTCGCTGAAGGCGCTGGGCTGCGCGGCGCTGCGCGACGGCGCGTACCTGTTGCCGAGCGACCACGCGGCAACACTCGACGCGATCGCTGCCGAAGTTCGCGAGCACGGCGGCAGCGCGTCGGTGCTCGCGCTGGCGGCGCGGGACGAGGCGCAGCGCGCCGAAGTGCTTGCACTGTTTGACCGCAGCAGCGTCTACGCCGACTGGCAAGCGCAAGCAAAAGCTCTGCAGCGCGAACTCGATCGAATCGCCGAAGTCGATGCGCGGCGGCGCCTGCGCGGCGTGGCCGAGGCGCTGCTTGCACTGCAGAAGACTGACTACTACCCCGGCGCTGCATCCGAGCAGGCGCAGGCCGAACTGCAACTGCTGCGCGCCGCGCTCGACTCCAGATTTTCCAAAGGCGAACCGCACGCCAGCCCGCGCGAAACCCTGCCCCGTCTGGACCGCGCCAAATTCCAGGGCAAGCGCTGGGCGACGCGCGCGCGGCCGTGGGTCGACCGGCTCGCGTGCGCGTGGCTGATCCGGCGCTTCATCGACGAGCGCGCCGAGTTCATCTGGCTTGACGCCGACATGCAACCGGTGCGCACCCCACGCGGTGCGCTCGGCTTCGACTACGACGGCGCGCGTTTCACGCACGTCGGTACACGCGTCACGTTTCGAAGTGCTCGCCGCGAGTTTCGGGTTCGAGCGCGACCCGAAACTGCAGCGCATCGCTGCGGCGGTGCATTACCTCGACGTGGGCGGCATCCCCGTGGCCGAAGCGCCGGGACTGGAAAGCGTTCTCGCGGGGCTGCGCGAACTGCACGCCGACGACGATGCCCTGGTCGGCGCTGCAGCGACCGTGTTCGACGCGCTGTACGCGACGCCCAGCGCCAAGCCCGAGGACGCTGAATGACAGCCACCACGATCGCCGCCGACGAACCGACACCGGCAGCGCCCGCACCGGTCAGCTTTGCGCAAGCCTTGCGCTTCTGGTTGAAGCTGGGCTTCATCAGCTTCGGCGGGCCCGCCGGGCAGATCGCGATCATGCATGCCGAGCTTGTCGAGCGGCGCCGCTGGATCAGCGAGAAGCGCTTTCTGCACGCGCTGAACTACTGCATGCTGCTGCCCGGACCCGAGGCGCAGCAGCTCGCCACTTACATCGGCTGGCTGATGCACCGCACCTGGGGCGGCATCGTCGCCGGCGCGCTCTTTGTGCTGCCGTCGCTGTTCATCCTGATCGCGCTGTCGTGGATTTACTTGCGCTTTGGCGACGTGCCCGTCGTCGCCGGCATCTTTTACGGCATCAAGCCTGCCGTCACGGCGCTCGTGCTGCACGCGGCGCACCGCATCGGCACGCGGGCGCTGAAGAACCGCTGGATGTGGGGCATTGCCGCGGCCGCCTTCGTCGCGATCTTTGCCTTCGACGCGCCGTTCCCGGCGATCGTGATCGCCGCTGCGCTGCTCGGCCACTTCGGCGCGCGCCGCTGGCCCGGCGTGTTTGCCCTGGGGGGCGGTCACGGTCCCGGGCAAAAGAGCTACGGGCCGGCGCTGATCGACGACGCCACGCCCACGCCAGCGCACGCCCTGTGGTCGCGCGCGCACCTGATCAAAGTGCTCGGCGTCGGTTTGGGGCTGTGGGCCGCGGCGATGGTCTGGCTCGTCGCCAACCACGGCGTCCAGGGAACGCTCACCCAGATGGGCTGGTTCTTCACGAAGGCCGCGCTCCTCACGTTCGGCGGCGCGTATGCGGTGTTGCCGTATGTGTACCAGGGCGCGGTCGAGCAGCACCAGTGGCTTACCGGCGCGCAAATGATCGACGGCCTGGCATTGGGTGAAACGACGCCGGGCCCGCTGATCATGGTCGTCGCCTTCGTCGGTTTTGTCGGTGGCTGGGCGAAACAGGTGCTCGGGCCTGAGAACATCTTTCTCGGTGCTGCGCTCGCCGCGAGCGTGGTCACTTTTTTCACCTTCCTGCCGTCGTTCGTTTTCATCCTCGCCGGCGGGCCGCTCGTGGAAAGCACGCACGGCAAGCTGGGCTTCACCGCGCCGCTGTCGGCGATCACTGCGGCGGTCGTCGGCGTGATCCTGAATCTGGCCCTGTTCTTCGCCTATCACGTGCTCTGGCCGACCGGGTTTGCGGGGCGCTTCGATGCGCTCTCGGCACTCATCACGGTGGCCGCGGCAGTCGGATTGTTTCGATTCAAAGTGGGTGTGATGACCCTGCTCGCGGCGTGCGCTGCGGCAGGCCTCGCGGCCACGTTTCTGCGCTGAAAGGACTCTCCATGGACGCTCGCATTCAAACCCTGCCCTTCGACCCCACGCTGCTGCGCGGCCTGTCGGAAAACCTGCTGCGCAGCCACCACCAGAACAACTACGGCGGTGCGGTGAAACGCTTGAACGCGATCCGAACCGAACTCGCCGCGATGCCATTCGCTGCCGCGCCAGGCTTTCGCCTGAACGGCTTGAAACGCGAGGAGTTGATCGCGACCAACTCGATGCTGCTGCACGAGCTCTACTTCGCGAGCCTGGGCGGCGACGGCGAAACGATGACGCCGGCGTTCGCGCTCGCGCTTACCGCGAACTTCGGCAGCGTGGCGCGCTGGCGAGAAGAGTTCGTCGCGATGGGCAAAGCGCTCGGCGGCGGCTCGGGCTGGGTGCTGCTGACGTTTCAACCGCGCGAAGGCACGCTGGTCAACCAATGGGCTGCGGACCACACGCACGCGTTGGCCGGCGGCGCGCCGATTCTGGCGCTGGACATGTACGAGCACGCCTACCACCTCGACCACGGCGCAGCAGCCGGCGCGTATGTCGACGCCTTCATGGCGAACATCGATTGGGCGGCGGTCTACGAGCGCTACCAGCACGCCGTGCACGCGGCGAGCGAGCCCTTCGGCGCAGCGCCGGACGACATCGCCAAGGCGCAAGTGTTCGACGTGCGGCGTGCCGGCGTGTACGAGCAGGCCGCGACGATGCTGCCCGGTGCCCAGTGGCGCGACCCTGGCCAAGTCAACCGCTGGGCGCAAGAGCTGACTCCGGGCGACGATGTTGTCGTGTACTGCGTGTACGGCCACGAAGTGGGGCGCGCCACCGCGATGCGCCTGCGCGCCGCGGGGCTGAACGCGCGCTACCTCAGCGGCGGCATCGACGCCTGGCAGGGCGCGGGCCGGCCGGTTGTGGCCAAAGGCTGAGCGCGAGCTGACGCATGTCGCACAACCCCGCGCTGACATTGGTGCTGACGCGGCGCGACGTCGCGGCGCTGATGTCGCCGCGCGACCATCTCGACGCCGTCGACAGCGGATTTGCCGCGCTCGGCGAAGGCCGCGCCCATTCACCGGCGCCGCTGCACTTGAAAGTGGGCCACGGCGGGTTTCACGCCAAGGCGGCCCACATCGAAGCGGCGCGCTCGTTCGTCGCGCTCAAGTTCAACGCCAACATGCCGGGCAACCCGGCGCGCCTGAGTCTGCCGACGATCCAGGGCGCGATCCTGCTCTGCGACGCGAGCGACGGCAGGCTGCTCGCGGTGATGGACTCGATCGAGGTCACGCTGCGGCGCACTGCAGCGGCCACCGCGTTGGCCGCGCGTTACCTCGCACGGCCTGACTCCAGCGTATTGGCGGTGTGCGGCTGTGGCGCCCAGGCGGCGCCGCAGATCGAGGCTTTGCAGCAGGTCCTGCCGTTGCAGCGCATCCTGCTCTGGGACATCGATGCCGAGAAATCGAAGCGCCTGGGCGAGCAGTTGGTGCGCAGCCAGGCCTGCGCAGTCGAGATCGCACCGAGCCTCGCCAGCGCGACGCGGCGCAGCGACGCGATCGTGACCTGCACTTCGTCGACGGCGGCCTTTCTCACGCCGGCCGACGTCAAGCCTGGCAGCTTCATCGCCGCAGTCGGCGCCGACAGCCCGGCCAAGAGCGAGATCGCACCGGCGCTGATGGCCGCCTCGAAAGTGATCGTCGACAGTCTCGAGCAATGCGCCGCGATGGGCGACCTGCACCACGCCCTGGCCGCCGGCGCGATGCGCGTCGACCAGGTGCACGCCGAACTCGGCGAGGTCGTGCGCGGCGTCAAGACCGGGCGAAGCGATTCGCACGAGATATGCATCTTCGATTCGACCGGCACCGCGGTGCAAGACGTCGCCAGCGCGGTGCGCGTCTTCGAGCGCGCCTGCGCGCTCGGCGTCGGCACGGCGTTTGACTTCGGCGGCGCATCAAGCGACGCCGCTGCGTCCGGCGGGAGCGGATTCCCTGCATCGATTCATCGGAAAGGAACACCATGAAATGGGTGACTCGTGAACGCCCGAAGATCGACCGCATCGCCTGCCCGTGGCTGATTCAGCGCTTCATCGACCGTGACGCTGAATTCTTGTACGTGCCGGGTGCCGACGTGTTGAAGAGTCGCCAGTGAGCGCAACGCCACGCCCTACGACATTCCCGGCGTCGAGATGGGCCACGTCGGCGAGCGCTGCAGCTTCGACGCGTTCATCGCGAAGTACCAGCTCGCCGACCCGGCGCTGCAGCAACTCGCGCAAATCGTGCGCGGCGCCGACACGTCGCGCCTGGACCTCACGCCGCAATCGGCGGGGCTGTACGCGATTTCTCTCGGCCTGTCGCACAACCACGCCGATGACCATGAGATGCTGCGCCATGGCAGGGTGATGTACGACGCGCTTTATGCGTGGTGCCCGTCTTGCCAGGGCGAGACGCACAACTGGCCACCTCCCCCGAGCCGTGGCATTGACCGGTAGCCCAAGATCGCCATCCTCACCGATGCGGCCCTTGGCCTCGGCCGCTCCCTAGAGCGGGCTGGCCCTCAGACGGCCGCCTGCACCATGATCTCCACCGTCAGCCCCGGCGCCGCGAGCCTGGCTTCGACGGTGGCGCGCGCGGGCGTATTGCCGGGCGAGACCCAGGCGTCCCACACCTCGTTCATCTGGCTCCAGGTGCCGATGTCGGTGAGCCAGATGTTGGCCGAGAGGACCTTGCTCTTGTCGCTGCCGGCCTCGGCCAGCAGGCTGTCGATCTTGGCCAGGATCTGGCGCGTCTGGCCTTTCACGTCCTGGTTCTTGTCGTCGGCGGTGAGGCCGGCGAGGTACACGGTATTGCCATGCACGACGGCGCCGCTCATGCGCGGGCCGGGTTTGATGCGTTTGATGGTGCTCATGCGCGCTTGTCCTCGTTGAAATGCAGCGGGCGCTGCGGGGGTCTCGATACTGCCTCAACTTTGGCCCAGGGAGCGATTGATCTGAGTACCGCGCCAGGGCTTCCTCGCCGGCAAACAAACCTCGCATGAGGTGCCATGCCACACTTCCGCGCAACACGAGCGCTCAACCCCAGCCACTGAGCATCGAACATTCCGAACATGAACACTCCTGAGGGTTTCGAACCGCTGTTCCGCACCAGCCCGGTGCTGGACTTGATCGGCCCGGTCTATTGCCGCGGCAAGGGCGCGGGGTTGGTGCTGGGCATGAGGGCGCAGACCAAGCACTGCAACGCGCGCGGCACGGTTCATGGGGGGTGGTGTGTTTGTCGTGGCGGGGCCGCTCAGCCAACCCGATGCCTGACGGAGTTTCTTTGTCGAGTTCGCCAATGAACCCACCGCAATTCCAAACCTTGCCGATCAACGGCGTCCAGATGCGCGTCGCCGAACAAGGCAGCGGCCCGTTCGTGCTGTTCTGCCACGGCTGGCCCGAGTCGTGGTATTCGTGGCGGCACCAGCTCTCGGCGCTCGCTGCGGCGGGCTACCGCGCGGTTGCACCGGACATGCGCGGCTACGGCGGCAGCGACGCGCCGCTCGACGTCGAGCAATACACGATGCTGCACCTGGTGGGCGACATGGTCGAGCTGGTGAAGGCGCTGGGCGAGAAGCAGGCGGTCATCGTCGGCCACGACTGGGGCGCGCCGGTGGCGTGGACTTCGGCGCTGTTGCGCCCCGATGTGTTCCGCGCCGTCGCCGGGATGAGCGTGCCGTTCACCCCGCCGGGCAAGATCGACTTGCTGAGCGCGTTGCAGGCGCAAGGCGTCACGACGTTCTACATGCAGTATTTTCAGACGCCAGGCGTCGCCGAAGCGGAACTTGAAGCCGACGTGGCCGCCTCGCTGCGCCGCATTTATTTCAGCGGCTCGGGCGATGGCCCGCAGCGCCCCACCTTCGGCGTGCTCGACCCCGGGCAGGGGGTGCTCGGCAACACCGTCGATCCGCTGTCAGCGGGCCAGACATTGCCGGAGTGGCTGCCGCACGAAGACCTGGCCTACTACACCGCAGAGTTCAAACGCGCCGGTTTTCGCGGTGGCTTGAACTGGTACCGCAACTTGCGCCGCTCCTGGGAACTGCTCATGCCGTGGCGCGGTTGCATCATCCGCCAGCCCTCACTCTTCATCGCCGGTTCGCGCGACAACGTGTTGCGCTTCCCCGCGTCGAAGGCGCAGATCGAGGCCTACCCGCGCACGCTGCCGGGCTTGCGAGGCTGCCATATCCTGGAAGGCGCCGGGCACTGGATCCAGCGCGAGCGCGCCGACACGGTGAACGTATTGCTGTTGGAGTTCTTGAAGGCGCTCTGATCAATCTCAGCGCTTCACCTGGGGTTTCTCCGCCTCCCGCGGGCAAACCCTGAGCCCAGCGATGCGCAAGCTCAGGCGCGTGCCCCTATGCTCGGGCCAGCGCTGGAGTGCAACGGTGCAGGCAAGGGGTCGCATGTTCAATCCCGCAGACAGCCTGGGCAAGGCGGATGGAAAACAGCCCACCAAGCCTGGCGCCGTACTGCGCAAGATCGCGCCGCATCAACCCGGCGCCATCCGTTTGGCAGAGCGCTTCGGCGAAACGCTCGTGGCGGTGCGATACCGGCAAAGCCCAGACCCGAAACGCAGGTTCATCACCGTCGAACTCGTTGTCGATGAGTTGCCCGTGCAGCGGCGCACGAAAGGCAGCACCTTGGTACGGGTACGCATCGACGCCAATGAGGGCATCCTGCAATCTGCCGCAAAGCGCTACGGCGCGAAGTGGGACCGCGTGGCAAAAGTCTGGGTCATGAGCCGCACCATCGCGCGGGAACTGAGGCTGACGGATCGAATTGTCGAATGGGTCGGCCCTGCAATCGATACAGTTGGCAATTGATCAGGCCCAGTCAGAGATGCGTAGCTATGCGCATTTTCTAGCGACGGGCATTTTTGAGTTGCAGTCCATATAAAAGTTAGCCCCCAGGAGACGACACAGTGCCATTTCACACTATCGCAGTTCTCTCTGGCGACAGGCAGAAGACTCTTCCCAATCGAACCGAGAGCGAATTGCTATCGGAAATAGTCATTCCTTTTGTCGCGAGTGGAGTGATCACGTCCAAGTGGGGTGACAAGTTGCAGTCCTACCAGGTCTTGGAACTCCGCATCTATGAGACCAAGAGCGCTTGGGACAAACGCAAAGGAGCGTTGAATGATCAAATCAAGGGCAAGAAGAATCTTTCAAAACGATTCCTCGACCGGGCGGCCAAGCTCCTGTCGACGAATAGGCCGAAAGTCTTCGTGATTACACCAATTCAGGGGGAGAAGCACGGCGACCAGGAGCAACAGCGCATCTTTCGGGAATTCGACGAACGGTTCGAGGCGATGGAGGCGGTAATTTCCGAGGCCGGCGGTGTCGCTATCCGAATCGACAAGGAGCACGCGCTGGAAGACTTGGTTGCACGTATCAAAAGGGAAATCCGAGGCGCACAGTTTCTCGTTGCCGATCTGACGGATGAGCGCCCATCTTGCTACTTCGAGGCAGGCTACGCCGAGGCATTGGGAAAGTCGGTCATCTATGTCGCAAGTAAACAGAGCGTCGCCCGGCCCGGCACGAAGACAAATATTCACTTCGACATCCACATGAACATGAATTTCTTCTCCAATCATCAAGAGCTGCGCGAAAAGCTCAGCAGTGCCATTGCCAAGAACCGTAAAACGCTTTTCGGCGATGGGGGCTAACCCTTCGGTCGAGCCGACGCGCTCCGGCCTGCGGCCTCCGCGCGCGGCTCACCTCAAACGTTAGCGCCTTTGTCCATGCCTTCGATGAACACGCCGCCTTACTCAACCTCATGGTTCGCTTGGCGGGCGGCTGAGCGTGGCGGCTTTGTGCACGTGCGAAGCTCATCGGCGTCACGACCACCGTTCGCCACGAAGGCCGCTCTGGAAACTGTCCTCCGCGGGCAAGTGGTTTTTGCTCGGTTCGTCTCCTCGCGTCCTGCCACATTCCGCCCGCTGCGCGTCAACGAAGCAAGTTGTTCGCGTTTTCAAAGGGCTAACCTTTCGTTCCAGCCGACCCGCTCCGGGCTGCGCCCTCCGCGGGCGGCTGAACTCCTACGTTAGGCCCCAATCTCAAGATAGGAGGTGCCACATGAATTCCAGTGAACTGCCAGAGGCCTGGATAAGGCTTGCGTCGCAGGAAGAGGTCCGCAACATTGTTGGCCAGGCGAAGCACCCCTATGAAGTATTCATGGGTGGCGTATTTCCCCGCATGACACGTCTGATCTTGACTCACCCCGAAATCGGCAAAGCTCTTGGCGCGCTGTTTCGCGTCGTCAACTTTTCAAAAGGAACGCTGTCTCGCGCAGAGAGCGAAATGATCGCTGCCGTTGCAGCATCCGCCCAAGACTGCAGGTACTGTATGCAGCATCACGCGGAATTCTTTCGTCTTGAAGGTGGCGACCCGGCGCTGACGGCTGCGATAAAGGAGTATCGATGGCGGGAGTTCGAAGGCCTTACAAAACGACAGAATGCATTGTGCGAAGTAGCGGAAAAGCTGAGTGGTACGCCCACCCGAATGACCCAGAACGATTGGCGACCTCTGCGCGACCTTGGGTTCGACGATCGTGCCTGCTTGGAAGTTGCGCACATCGTCGGCTTCTATAACTACTTGACAAGGCTTGCAGACGGATTCGGTCTGCAGCCGACGGAAGCTCAATACCCTGCGTGACGGAGTGCAAAGTGCCTCCTGTTCGAGGAGATGTGAGTATCTAGCTGGAATGGCTCGCTACTGTCGAGCGGAGTGGGTAGGCCTAACCCTGCGGTCAAGCCGAGGCGCTCCGGGCTTCGCCCTCCGCGCGCGGCTTACCGCAAACGTTAGGTCTCAGAGTACAAGGAGCCTCCCATGGCAGCTTCATCACCCGAGTCATCGGCAACCCTCATTACAGAGCTGCACAGGATTGTCGATCTGACCCTGCGCTACCTCGCCGCGGGCGGCTCCGCCGTATTGGCCTTTGGCGTAGTTCAAGGTAAGAACTTCGAGTTTTTACGCAGCGGCCCGACACAACCCGATGTCTCAGGGTGGCTGCTTCTGCTTCACGTTGCAGTTCTTGGCGTAGCGATTTACGCAGTCCATAGGGCAATTATTTTTCGTCTTGTACACATCCCTCTCTTCGCATTCGTGGGGCGCCTTGTCCGCCCCCCGCTTGGCCCCTGTGCGCTGCAAGACCGCATACGCGAGCTCATGATTCAGCATCGTCAGTCGCGACCGCCGCACCCTTGGAGCAACGCGTTTGATACGTGGTCTGCGGAATGTCATTTCCTGTATTGCTCGGCGTGGGGAACACTTCTCGCTGTTGGGCTCGCACAGCTGCTCGGACTTCCCTGGGACATCACAAGCAAGATATGCCTCTCCGTGGGTGCCACGCTGTTCGTCGCCGCGCTCATTCATGATGGTGCCGCGGCGAGGAAGATTATGGAGAAGTACACCACAACTGAGGCCTAACCTTTCGGTCAAGCCGACGCGCTCCGGGCTACGCCCTCCGCGCGCGGCTTACCTCATACGTTAGGCCTTTGGTCAGGAGGCAAAGTGACTCGCCCGCAAATCCAGGTTGCAGCAGCGCGGTCGCAGTTGCACAATTGAGTTCATCTTCCGTGCATTCCCTCGTCGCAGGAGACTAACTATGACAAGCGCACGCACTATCGTTGCCAAATTCACTCTTGCGATGGCCCTTTGCCTCGGACTCTCACAAGTCGCCGCAACCGCGATCGATTTGGATGCTGGGATCTGGACGATTACGGGCAGCGACACTGCTGGAACTGAGTGGACTGGCTCGACCATCACGTTTGAATCCCAGGTACTCCAAGGAGCCGACTTTCTGATTTCCGGCTTTTTCAACTGGACGGCTGATGATGGAAGTTTCGGACGCGAGAATTTCAGTGGAACGTTGTTCGCCAACAGCCACATCACTCTGGTAGGTTTTGAGCTTGTTCCACCCACGGCGGGAATCGCCACAAACTTCACCTATGACGCGGACTTAACGGCCGACGGTCGGCACATGGTTAACGGAACGTGGGATGCAGTCGGTGGCATTCCAAGCAATGCATGGACGGCAATCCAATCTATTCCAGAGCCTAGTCAGTGGGCCTTGCTATTGGTCGGTCTGGCTGCGATTGGCGGAGGAACTCATCTCAGACGAAAGGCCTAACCATTCCATCAAGCGGACCTGCCTTCGGCAGGCCGCTTATGTCAGCCGTTAGAGCGCTTGTCTTTCACACGCTAAGTAGGCGGTGACAAGTCTGATCTAATTAGCGAGGCGGGCGGCTCCCCGTTCCGCGCGTCCCCACGAACGAATCGAAGGAGATGCAATGAGAATCAATCCCAAGATTGCCAGTTGGGAGGCCAGTCTGTCGCTGGCCATCGCGGTATCTCTTGCGCCGGCACATGCCCAGCAGACGGATAAGGTCGCTCGCGTCGGATTCCTGTATGTTGCCGGCGCAGGCGGGCTAGTGCAACCAACCATCGACAAGCCACTGCAAGACCTCGGCTATGTCGCCGGCAAGAACATCTACTACGAGTATCTCTATGCGGACTGGCAAACCGCGCGGCTGCCTGAGTTCGCAGGCGAGCTCATTCGGCGGAAGGTCGACGTGATCGTCGCGATCACCAACATTTCTGCCTTCGCGGCGAAAAATGCAACCGAGAAAGTACCGATCGTCGTCTGGGGAATCCACGGTGCGGTCGCAACGGGACTGGTGCACAGCCTTTCGCGACCCGGCGGCAACGTGACGGGTGTCGAGAGCTTGGCGCCCGAACTCGACGCCAAGCGGCTCGAGCTCTTCAAGGAGATCGTGCCGAAGCTCACGCGGCTCGGCGTTGTCTACAACCCTGAAGATCAAGGCGCGCCAGTCCATCTCGAGTCAACGCGCGAGGCCGGTCGAATACTCGGCGTGCGTATCGTGCCGCTGCCGGTAAAGCGGCCCGACGAATTCGACATCGTTCTGTCGGGTGCTGCCGCCGGGTCGATTGACGCACTCTTGACATTCACCGACCAATTGACCGGCTGGAATTGGCACAAGATTGCCAACTTCGCAAGGAAACATCGAATACCTACCTTCTGCGAGTTCAGAGACTTAGCTGAAGGCGGATGCCTGCTGTCCTACGGTCCGTCGTACACCGAATTCGGCTCGGTTGTGGCGCGGCAAGTCGACAAGATCCTCAAGGGAGCGCAGGCGAGTGACCTGCCGGTAGAGCAGGTGACACGATTTGAGATGCTCTTGAACATGAAGACGGCGAAAGCGCTGGGTATCACGTTCCCTCACACGGTGCGGGTGAGGGCGGACGAAGTGATCCAGTGAACGCACCAAACATCTCAGACCACCAAGCGTATCGCAGGGCAGTCACTCCAAAAGCGCTTCTAACCCTTCGGTCGAGCCGACCGCTTCCGGCCTGCGGCCTCCAGCGGCGGCTCACCTCAAACGTTAGGGCTTCCACATGTCACCAGTCATTCTCTTCGGCGCTGGAGCGAGTTATGGCTCTGAAGCAAGCGGAATGCCACCGTTGGGTGCGGCACTCTTCGATGCTCTGAGGCAGTTCAATCCCGACGGGTGGGGCCAAGTCCCAGAATCGCTTGCAAAAACATTCCGCGCTGACTTCGAGGCTGGAATGGTTGCGCTATCGAACACTTCTCAGCATGCACTGCCTGTGCTTCAGCGTGCGATGGCCGCATTCTTCTTTAGGTTCGCTCCAACTACTGCAAGCCTGTACGTTCAGCTCGCTCAACGCATACGAGCAAAGGGTTGGGTCGGGTCGTTAACGACGCTCAATTACGAGCGGCTGCTCGAATTCTCACTGTCGCATGCAGGCGTTCAGATAACCGTGAATTCGGCAGCGTCATCCAATGGAGCAGTGGAGCTTTGTTTCCCGCATGGCTGTTGCCACTTTTTCTGCGAAAGCGTTCGCGGGTTGGCTTCTGGCGTGTCCTTTTCCGGCATGGACGTGACAACCAATGGCCCTGTCACAGCCATTGGCAATCCGGTGCAGTTCTCGGATCGCATCAAGAATGACGCGTTCCCTCCGGTGATGAGCTACTTTGAGCCACAGAAGCGAACCACGTCAGGCGCCAACCTAATCGCCGACCAGCGCCACCGTTGGCTTCAAATGTGCACGAGCGCAACAACAATCGCAGTAATCGGGGTCCACCCGCGATCACACGACTCCCACATTTGGGAGCCACTACATTTGACTAAGGCGCGAATCGTGTACTGCGGTGGCCCGAGCGCAGCTGCCGCATTCAAGACATGGAAGAAGACATCTGGCCGTACCGCAACTGACACTGTCCTATATGGGTATTTTGCCAACGAGTTTGAGAACATCTGCGCGGAAGTTGGGTTGTCCTCTCCCCCAGGCCAGCCCTAACCATTTACAGGGACTTCCCAACAAGTCAAGCAGACAGCGGTTTGGTTTTGGTATTCGGTGTTCCGGTATTCGCGCATTCGTTTCAGGCCGACCGTGTCAAGGCTGGCCGCAGGCCACCCGAAGGGCTTGGCCTTGACACGGTCGGCCTGAAACCCACACTGGAGCGATGCTTGTCGGCCAAGACACTTGGCCGACAAGCCATGACAGACTTCTTCATTGCTTCGTGTGTGTGTGGCGCAAGGTGAATCGGATGCAGGCGGGCCGAAGGGCTGCGACAAAGGTGCAGACTGCTTCTCTACAGACGGCCTTGTTGCACGGGCACTGTGGCCTTGTGTGCGGACCCAGATGCGAACCGCTCAGCGGGGCTCCATTCCGATCGCGTGGACATCGAACGATTCGAGCCACGAATGGTTAGTCGAGCTTGCCCGCTGCCGGTCTGACCTGTCATATGCGTCTTCTGACTGATGCCTGCTGCGTGATGGAAACTGTGTTGCGGCGCTTGCAGCCCGCGGCTATGCGGCAGCCGCGCCGCTGACATTGCGCGTAGGCGCGGGCACCGGCACCGGCACCGGCGCCGGAACCGAGGCCGGCGCCGTTGCCGCCACCGCCGGCGGTCTGCTCACATGGTGCGCGTCGAACGCCTCGCCCTTGGTCATCACCGCCCACAGGATGCGTGCATTCTTGTTGGCCAGCGCCACCGCCGCCTTTTGCCAGCCGGCTCGCTCGCGCAGCGCCGTGACCCAGCGCGAGATCGGGTCGCTGCGCTTGTGCGCGGTCATGACCGCCGACTTGGCTCCCTGGATCAGCAGGCTGCGCAAGTACGTGTCGCCCCGCTTGGTGATGCCACCCAGGTTGTTCTTGCCGCCCGAGGAGTGCTGGCGCGGCACCAGGCCGATCCAGGCGCCGAACTGCGCGCCGTGCCGGAACTGCTTGAACTCGCCCACCGTGGCCAGCGCGGCCGAAGCCGTCACGGGGCCGATCCCCATCAGGGTGGCAGCCTTCTTCACCTCGGCGTTGTCCTTGGCATGCGTGGCGATGCGCGCGTCGCACCACTCGATATGGGCATCCAACTCACGCCATTGCGCTTGCGCTTGTTGCACGACCCGGCGCGCCAGCGCGTTCATCTCGTTGCTCGCATCCTCGATCACGTCGGCCAGAACGGCCTGCAGCGCCGCCGGGCTTTGCGCGAAGACCAGGCCGAACTCGGCCAGCAGCCCGCGGATGCGGTTGATGCACGCGGTGCGCTCGGCCTTGAACCCCTCGCGCAGCCGGTGCACGCACAGCATGCTTTGCTGCTCGATGCTCTTGGCCGGCACGAAGTGCATCTGCGGGCGCGACGCGGCCTCGCAGATGGCCGCGGCATCGTTGGCGTCGTTTTTGCCGCTGGCGCCTTGTTTGCGATACGGGCTGACGAGTTGCGCGGCGATGATGCGTGCGTCAAGACCGAGCGCGATGAGCTTGCGCGCCCAGTGGTGCGCACTGGAGCTGCTCTCCATGGCCACGATGCACCGGCGGGCAATTGCGCGCACCAGGCCAGAAATTTGTCGCGCGCCAGTGCGCGGCTGACGAGCACCCGCCCCGCGGCGTCCACGGCATGAACCTGGATCACGCGCTTGGCCAGATCGGCCCCGACGCGAACGGCTCGACCTCGCGATTCACGTTGCGCTTCACGCTGCACCCCAACTCGTGTAATCTGCTCCACGGACTTCCCCTTTCATAGGCTTGAGATTGACGACTTCAATCACCACCAATCTTGGCGCATCGACGCCGTTGCCCGAAGGTGGGAAGTCCCTTCGCATTCCCAAGCGGACCTGCCGTCGGCAGGCCGCTTGTGTCCGCCGTTAGCCATCTCAAAACCGCCACCTTTTCCCGCATCTACAGTTTGCTTGACCTGTAGTCATTCTGCATATACAGTCGTCGCGTGATCACATGGGATGAGTCGAAGCGAAAGGAAAACCTGCGAAGGCATCGCATCGATCTGGCGGACCTTGAATCCACCTTTGACTTCCCCATGGTCACAGTCGAAGACGCTCGGGAACGCTACGGAGAATTGAGGTTGCAAAGCCTTGGCATGTGGCGCGGCCGAATTGTCTTTCTTGTGTGGACTCCGCGCGGAGAAGACACCGCGCACTTGATTTCATGCCGCTATGCCGACCGAACGCAAGTCCAAGACTACTTCAACGCTCTTTAGTACAGCCGAGATTGCTGCTGCCAAGGCGGCCGCGCGCCCTCGCAGGTCCAGCGCCACTAACGCAGACTGGAGCAAAGGAGCCGTCACTCACGGTGGGGGCGTTGCCGCCACGATCGAGACCATTCGCCGCACACGAGGGCCGAACAAGAATCCCACTAAGGAGCAAGTCGCCATCCGCTTCGACCGAGACGTTTTAGTTGCATTTCGTGCCAGTGGTGCTGGCTGGCAAACGCGAATGAACGCGGCGCTGAAGGAGTGGTTGGCTAGTCATCCCGCCAAGCGCCGCCCAGCTCGCGCACGCGAAGATGGCTAACCCTTCTACAAGGACTTCCCTCAACGTCAAGTGCTTTTGAATTGAATTGCGACAACGAGGCAGGTAAAGGCGACCACCGGCATTTTGCCGGCAAGGAGAGCAGTACGCCTTCTCCACGCCCGAGAAACTGATCGCCGACTTTCAACGCGACATTGCGAGGTGGAATCGTGAAAACAGTCATTCTTGAAGTACGCCCCCCTGCGCAAGGCATGAACGAGTTTGTACGGGCCTGGAAGTCGGGGAAGCCCCAGCGGTCAGCACGCATTGGCTTTGCGACGCCGGAGCTCCTCGGTCCCGTATCCATTCGCGAGGCCGCCCGCCGCGTCGAGCGCGACGTGAAGGCGGTCCACAGCGACGTCACGGCTCTCTTGTCGGCCGGTCTTCTGAATCGCACAGACACCGGAAGCATTGAGTTTCCATACGAGGCAGTGAAAGTTGAATTCCTTCTCCACGCCGCGTAGGCTGCTACGAGCAAGAATGGGGCGAGCCAGACGGCGAGCGGCTCGTCGCGTATCTCGAACGGAGGGCACCATGGGACTCCTGACCTTCAGTATCAACGTCACCCTGGACGGCTGCGTCGACCACCAGGAAGGAATCGCCGACGACGAAACACACGCCTTCTTCACCCGCCTCATGGACGAGGGCGGGGCGATGCTGTGGGGCCGCGTCACCTACGAGATGATGGAGAGCTACTGGCCAGCGGTCGCCCGCGGCGACGCGCAGGCACCGCCGGCGATGCGCGAGTGGGCGGTCAAGCTGGAGGCCAAGCCGAAGTACGTGGTGTCCTCGACGCGAAAGAACTTCCCGTGGCCCAACAGCCACCACCTCGCCGGCAACCTGCGCACGGGCGTACAGAAGCTCAAGGACGCGACCCCGAACGGCGTGCTTCTCGGTAGCGGCAAGCTCGCGGCCGAGCTGGACCGGCTGGATCTGATCGACGAGTACAAGTTCCTCGTCCACCCGAGGATCGTCGGCCACGGCCCGACCCTGTACGAGAGCGGGCTGCCCAGCACGCGACGGCTCGAGTTGATCTCGGCGAAGCCGCTCCGCAGCGGCGCGGTCGCCATGCACTACCGGCGCGCGCGCTGACTCGGAGATGGGCGGGGAATTTCAGCGCTTGACGGCAGACTTTTTGGTCGGAGATTTCTTCGCCGCCTTGGCGCTGCCCGCGGCTTTCATGAGCTTGGCGGCGCTGGCCCGCGGCGCCGCGGTGGGCGCGGCCACTGCCTTGGCTGACTTGGCGGCTCTGCTCGCTTTGGGCACCTTCGGCGGCTTGGGCGGCAAGCCGCGCGTGTAGCGATAGCCGCGCTCGATCCAGGCTGAGAGGGCCTTTGCGCTCAAGCCCACGGCGCCCGGCAGCAGCGCGTATTCCTTCATCGTCTTGCCCAGGATCACTGCAGGGTGCGCAGCCGCTTCGTCGGGCACGCGAACCATCAGGCGGTCTTCGTGCAGGCCGGCAAACATGTTGCCGTTGACGAACGCGCAGGGGCAGCCGAACATCTGGCGCCGCTGCACGTCTCCCGCCTGCGGCAGCGCCGCGTCAAAACGGATGATGAGTTCTGGTGGTACTTTTTTCCATGGGGTCATCGGGCGGCTCCTTCTCAGCGGCCCCCACGCTTCGCGAGCAGCCGCAGCAATTGCTCCTGTTCGTCGGGCTTCATGCCGTAGGAATGCTCGGCGTCGGGGAATTTGCCTTCGCGCACCTCGGCAGCGTAACGCTTCAGCGCGTCCACCGCCACTTCCGAAATCTGCGCGTAGCGCTTCGTGAACTTCGGCTTGAACTGGTCGAACACACCGAGCAGGTCAAAGGCGAGCAGCAACTGGCCGCAACTCGCGCTGCCCGCGCCGATGCCGAAGGTGAAGCACTTCACCGCGTCGTCGACGGCTTTGGCGACAGGCGCGGGAACCGCCTCGATCTCGAAGCCGACTGCGCCTGCGGCCTCGATCGCCAGGCCGTCGTCGATGATTCGCATCGCCTCGTCCGCACTCTTGCCCTGCAGCTTGAAGCCGCCGTACTGGTGCACGAAGTGCGGGCACATGCCCACGTGGCTCATCACCGGCACGCCCGCGTCGGCGATGGCGCGGATGATGTGCGCCTTTTCCTTGCCGCCCTGCATCTTCACGACGTCGGCGCCGCCTTCCTTCATCAGGCGCAGTGCGTTGGTGACGCCGAGCTCGGGCGTCGCATAACTGCCGTAGGTCATCGAGACCATGATCATGCAGTTCGGCGCGCCGCGGCGCACCGCTTGCGCGTGTGCGATCATCATGTCGATCGTCACCGGCAGGGTATTCGCGAAGCCGTAACTCACCATGCCCAGGCTGTCGCCGACCGCGGCGATGTCGATGCCGGCACGCTCGGCCCAGACAGCGCTCGGGTAGTCGGGGATCGACGCCATCACGACTTTTTCGCCCGCCTTCTTGCGCAGCGCGAGGTCGGGCACGGTGAGCTTCTTGCGTTCTTCGGCCATGGCCTCGTCCCCTTTTTTTCGTCGCGCGTTCAGGCGCGGAACGCGGCTTCTTCGGTGCCTTGGTAGAGCGCCTTGACCTGGCGCGCCACCGAATCGGCGTGCGCTGCGAGCGCGCCAGCGTCGAGATCCGCCTGGGGCCGCGGCTCGTAGTCGAAGTGACGGTGCTTGTCGACGCCGCGCACCAGCATCGCCGCGTCGCGCACCTTGGTCTGTCGCACATGGGTCGGGATGTAGCGAATCGCCAGGCCGATGCGCCGGTCGCCGGTGCGGTTCGCATCTGACCCGTGCACGAGCTTGATGTGGTGCAGCGACATTTCGCCCGCGTGCAGGGCGAGCCCCATCGCCTTGCTCTTGTCGACCTCGACAGCGATTTCCTGGCCGCGCGACAGCAGATTGTCTTTGTGGAAGGTGTCCACATGCGGCAGCTGATCGATCTTGTGGCTGCCCGGGATCACCTGCATGTAGCCGTTCTCCAGCGTGACTTCGGTGAACGCGATCCAGGCGGTGATCACGTCGTCGGGGTCCAGACCCCAGTACGTGGAGTCCTGGTGCCACGAGACGAAGCCGGGGCTGCATCGCTTCCTTGATGAAGAAGTTGGTCGTCCAGCACAGGATGTCCGGGCCGATCACGTCTTCGACGGCGTCGAGGATCTTCGGGTGGTGCACCAGCTCATCGGCCCAGGTGAACAGCAGGTGCGTCTTGTGGCGCAAATTGCCCTGCAGAGGCTGGCCCGCCCGGGCTTCGTGGGCCTCGAGCGCTTCGCGATACTTGTGCGCGGCGTCGGCCGACATCACCCGCACCGGGGCGTAGTAGCCATCGCGCCGATAGGCGTCGACGGCGGAGGGCGACAGCAATTTGGTCATGGCGCAAGTCCTTTGGGCACAGCTCAACGATCGACCGCTGACATATTATCAGTATGTCTGAAAACCGATCCGTGCATCGACGGCCAGACGTTCGCATGACCAAACCCACTGCAAGCCCAGCGCCAAGACGCTCGAAGCGCAGCCCGCGCGTGGCGCGCAAGCCTATCGCCGCGGTAGCCCGGCGCACCGGCGCCCCGCAGGTCGGCGCTCCGGCGCTTGCCGACCAGGCGCATGCGCTCTTGGAGGAGCTGATCGTCAAGCTCGAATTGGCGCCGGGAAGCGTCTGGTCGGAACTGCAACTCAGCGAGAAGCTGGGCATCGGCCGCACGCCGGTGCGCGAAGCGCTGCAACGGCTGGAAGGCGAGTACCTGGTGAAGATCCTGCCGCGCCTGGGCGTGCAGATCACCGAAATCAACGTCACGCAACAACTCCTGCTGCTCGAAGTGCGGCGCGTGCTCGAGCGGCTCATCGCGCAGAACGCGGCGCGACGCGCCACGCCCGAGGAGCGTGAGGAGTTGTTGCGCATGGCCGACCGGCTCGAAGCGCTGGTCGACGCCGACGTGCTCAAGTACCTGCGCTACCACTACGAGATCAAGCGCTACATCGGGCAGTGCGCGCGCAATGCCTTCGCGGCGAACGCGATCGCGCCGAGCCACGCGATGTCGCGGCGCTTCTATTTCCTGCATTACCGCAAGGCGCATGACCTGCCCGTCGCGGCGCAGCACCACGCGGATGTGATCCGTGCGATTGCCCTGGGCGAGGAGGCGCGCGCCGGCGCCAAGGCCGACGCGTTGATGGACTACGTCGAACAACTGACGCGCGCCACGGTCATGCTGAAAAACTGAGCGCCCGCTGCTGCAATGCAGCAGGCGCCGACGCGACACGGCACGCGGATACCGCTCGCTTGTACCGTTGACACTGTTCGATTTCGGCGCCTAATATGTTGCAGGCATATCACGGAGCCGCGTGAATCTGGACGCTGTTCCACCCCACGATTCGCAACGAGGAGCATCCCACCATGTCCACAGCCCGAAGGAAATTCCTGAGAACGAGCGCCGTTGCCGGCGCCGGCGCGGTGCTGACCGGTGCGCCGGCGATCGTGCGCGCGCAAGCCGTCACGTCGTGGCGCTGCCAGTCGATGTGGAGCGCTGCGGAACTGACCTACAAGTGCTTCGAGGATTTCTGTGAACACGTCAAGGCGGCGTCCAACGGCAGGCTCGTGATTCAGCCGTTTGCCGCGGGCGCCGTGGCGGGCGTATTCGAGACGCTCGACGCCGTCAGCGCCGGTGTCATGCAGGCGCATTCGTCGTGGCCGGGTTACTGGACCGGCAAGGACGCCGGCCTGGCGGTGATCAGCGACTTCGTCTTCGGCTACCAACACCCGTGGCAGGCCGAGGCCTGGTTCTACCACCGCGGCGGATTGCAGATGCTGCGCCAAGCCTACGCCAAGTACAACCTCTACCCGGTGGGGGTGAGCTGGTGGGGTGTTGAAACCGTCGTCGCGAAGAAGCAGCTCAACAAGATGGAAGACTTCAAGGGGGTGAAGTTCCGCTCGCCGCAAGGCATGACGGCGGAGATTCTCACCAAGCTCGGCGCATCGATCGTCGTGCTGCCCGGAGGCGAGGTGTACTCGGCGCTCGACAAGGGTGTCGTCGACGCAGCCGACTGGGGCACGATTTCGATGAACCAGCGCATGGGCTTCCACGAAGTCGCGAAGTTCCCGACCAAGCTCTTCCATTCGATGCCGGTGCAGGAGTTCAGCGTCAACATGGACGCGTGGAAGAAGTTGCCCGACGACCTGAAAGCCATTCTGTCGAGCGCCACGCGCGAGTGGACTTGGGACCAGGTGCAACGCATCGCGGTGGACGATGCACGCGTGACGAAGGAACTTGTCGCCAAAGGCGTCACCGCGGCCGCATGGCCCGATTCCGAGATGGCGAGAATCCGCGGGCTCGCCGAGCGCACCTGGGAAGACTGGTCGAAGAAGACGCCGCTGGCCAAGTCGGCATATGACTCGCAACTCGCCTGGCTCAAAGACCTGAAGGTCATCGCCTGATGGGTGAGCGTGAACCGGCGGGGGCACAGGGAAATGTCCCCCCCGCCGGGTCTTCCCTGGCCGACCGGTTTTGCGATCTCGTCGATCGCCTCAACAGCAGGCTCGGGCGCGCCCTCGCGCTGTCGATTTTCTTCGTCACCTTGGTCGTGCTCTACGAAGTCATTTCGCGCGGCGTGTTCGGCGCGGCCACGACCTGGGCCAACGAGACGACGATTTACGTGTCGGCGTGCGCCTATCTCCTGAGCGGCGGCTACGCATTGGCGCACCGGCGCCATGTGCGAATCGACGTGCTCTATGACCGGCTCGCGCCGGGCACGCGCGTCAGACTCGATGTGTTCACGTTCCTGTTCTTCTGCATCTACGTCGGCGCGCTGATCTGGGTGGGCACAACGCTCGCGTGGGGCTCGTTCCTCGAGGGCGAAGGGACCGGCACGCCGTGGAACCCGCGCATCTGGCCAGTGAAGTTCGCGATTCCGCTGGCCGGGTTGCTGCTGCTCCTGCAGGGCGTCGCCAACCTGCTGCGCGATTGCGGCATCGCCGATCCGAAGAGCCGCGCCTCATGAGCATCGAGCTGCTGAGCCTGCTGTTCGTCGCTGTCTTCGTCGTCATTCTCTTGACGGGGCTGCCGCTCGCGTTCGCTACCGGTTCGGTCGCGGTGTTCTTCGCCGTCGTGCTGTTCGGCCTGCCGGGCCTGACGCTCATCGTCGGGCGCGTCTTCACGCTGATGGGCAACTATGTGTTGCTCTCGGTCCCGCTGTTCATCTTCATGGCGTGCGTGCTCGAGCAGGCGGGAATCGCCGAGGCGATCTTCCGCGCCGCGCACGTGTGGGCCGGCCGCATCCGCGGCGGCCTGGCGGTGGCGGTGATCATCTCGTGCGCGCTGATGGCGGCGATGGTGGGCGTGATCGGCGCCGAGATCGTGACGATGGGTGTCGTCGCGCTGCCGGCGATGCTGTCGCGCGGCTACAAGAAGGAGCTGGCGCTCGGCTGCATCTGCGCCGGCGGCGGGCTGGCGACGCTGATCCCGCCGAGTGTCGTCTTCATCATGTACGGCCTGACCGCCGGCGTGTCGATCGGCCAGCTGTACGTCGCCGGCGTGATTCCGGGGTTGATGCTGGCGGGCATGTACATCGCCTACATCGTCGTGCGCTGCAAGTTCCGGCCCGACTTCGCTCCCCCGGCGAGCGAAGCCGAACTGTCGATTTCGCTGCGCGAGAAAGTCGCCCTGCTCAAGGAATTGATCCTGCCGGGACTCGTCGCTTTCAGCGTGCTCGGTTCGCTCTACCTCGGCTGGGCGACACCCACCGAGGCGGCCGGCGTAGGCGTCGTCGGTGCAGTGTTCGCGATGTGGTGGAACGGCAAGCTGAGCGGGGCCAAGCTGCGCAAGGCGGCGCAAGACACCGCCAAGGTCACGGTGATGCTGTACTGGCTGTTCTTCGGCTCATCCGCGCTGATCGGCGTCTACACGCTTGCCGGCGGGACGAAACTGATCCAGGACGTGCTGACAAACCTGCCGGTGGGGCCGATCGGCGTCGTGATCCTGATCCAGCTCGTCTGGATCGTGCTGGGTTGCTTCATCGACTGGATCGGCATCCTCTTGCTCACCGCGCCGATCTTCGTTCCCGTCGTCGTCGCGCTCGGCTTCGACCCGGTCTGGATGGGCGTGCTGTTCTGCATGAACATGCAGATCTCGTACATCTCGCCGCCGTTCGGTCCGGCCGCGTTTTACTTGAAGGGGGTCACGCCGCCGGGCATCACACTGGTCGACATCTTCCGCTCGATATGGCCCTACCTCGGTCTTCAAGTGGTCGCGCTCGGCCTGGTGATCGCGTTCCCGCAGATCGCGCTTTGGTTGCCGAGCACGATGGCCCGATGAGGGTTGGGCCAGTCAGGACATCAGCATGTGGCGCTCGCTCGATGCCGTGCTCGACGTCATGCGCGTTCCCGCGAGTGGTGACGTTTCGGTCGCGGTTCTGCCGGTACCTCCACATGAAAACGCGAACCCCAGCGCGCGCGACCAAGCCTGCGAAATCCTGATCGTCGGCGGCGGCACCGGCGGCGTCGCCGCTGCGCTCGCTGCAGCGCGCGCCGGGCGCCAGGTGGTCTTGCTCGAAGAGACCGACTGGCTGGGCGGGCAGATGACGGCGCAAGGCGTGAGTGCACTGGACGAGCACGAATACATCGAGGCCTTTGGCGGAACGGCGAGCTACTACCGGCTGCGCGGTCTGCTGCGCGACGGCTATCGCCAGCGTGCCGGAGGCGCCGGGCAGCGCGACGACTTCAACCCCGGTGCGTGCTGGGTGACGCGCCTGGCGTTCGAGCCGAGCGCCGGCGTTGCCGCCATCGAGCAGATGCTGCAACCGTTTGTCGACGCGGGGCGATTGATCATCCGTCGCCGCAGCAAGGCGATCGCTGTCGAAACGTCAGGCGACCGCATCGTCACGGTCGTCGCGATGGACCTGGAAGCTGCTCGCCCGATGCGCTTTCGCCCGGAGCTTGTCATCGACGCGACTGAACTCGGCGACCTGCTGCCGCTCAGCGGCGCCGAACACGTGATCGGCGCGGAGACGCTTGCGCAAACCGGCGAGCCGCAGGCGCAGCCGACAGAAACGAAGCCGCATTGCGTGCAGAGCTTCACCTACACCTTCGCGTGCGAACGCCGCGCTGAGGGCGAGAACCACGTCATTCCCCGGCCGGAGAAATACGAACACTACCGCACCACTCAACCGTACAGCCTGCGCATCGAAGTGCACGGTGGCGAAATTTATGGCGAGACGAGCGGCTGGCTCGACTACAAGCTCTACGACACGCTGCCCGGGACGAAGGGCGGCCTGTGGACGTATCGCAGGCTGCTCGATCGCGCAACGTTCGCCGGCAACGTGCCGCACGACCTCACCTTGTTCAACTGGCCCGGCAACGATTACCGCGACCGCAGCATCCTGGAGTGCTCGGCGCTCGACGCGGCGCGCGCGTTGCAGGACGCGAAGCGCGTCAGCCTGGGCTTTCTGCACTGGCTGCAGACCGAAGCGCCCGCCACCGGCACGCGGCGCGGCGCGGCGGAAATCCGCCTGCGGCACGACGTGATGGGCAGCGCCGATGGCCTGTGCAAGTTCCCCTACATTCGCGAACCGCGTCGCATCCAGGCGAAGAAGACGATCGTCGAGCAGGAAGTCTCGGTCAAGCATCAGAGCGGGCCGCGCGCCGCGCACTTTGCCGATTCGGTGGGCGTGGGCTGGTACCCGATCGACATCCACCGCAGCGGCCCCGACGACGTGGGCGCGAGTTGCCGCACCCAGCCGTTCCAGATTCCGCTCGGCGCCTTGCTGCCGGTGCGAATCACGAACCTGATTGCCGGCGCGAAGAACATCGGCACGACGCACATCACGAACGGTTGCTATCGGCTGCACCCGATCGAGTGGAACATCGGCGAGGCGGCCGGTTCGTTGGCGGCGTTTGCGCTCGAGGCACGCGTCGCGCCGGCCGAGGTGCGCGAGCGCGGCGAACTGCTGACGCGCTTTCAGCGTCGCCTGCTCGACGACGGCGTGCCACTGGCCTGGCTCATCGACGTGGGCGTGGACGACCCGCAGTTCGCCTCCAGCCAGCTCAGCTTCATGCGCGGCGAGCTTGCGCCGCGCGACGATCTTTTGTTTCACGGCAGCGCAGGAGCACGCCCATGACCCCCGAACAGGTTCTCGCCATCGCGCCCAAGGTGCTGACGCAGCCGCAGCGCGAGTTCTACTTCAACGAAGGTTATCTGTGCCTGGAGCGCATCATCGACGACGTTTGGTTGGCCAAGCTGCGCGGTGCAACCGATGAGATGGTTGAACGCAGCCGCGCGGTGACGCGCAGCGACCCGGTCTTCGACTTGGAGCCGCGCCACACACCGGAGGCGCCGAGGCTGCGCCGCGTCTCGAATCCGGTCGAACAGCACCCGGCGTTCTGGGACTACTGCGTGAATTCGGCCATGCCCGACATCGTCGCGGACCTGGTCGGCCCCGACGTCAAGTTCCACCACTCCAAGCTCAACTTCAAGTGGGCGCAGGGCGGCGAAGAAGTGAAGTGGCACTACGACATCAGCTTCTGGCCGCACACCAACTACTCACCGCTCACGGTGGGCACCTATCTGCACGATTGCGGCATGGCGCAAGGGCCGCTCGCCGTGCTGCCGCGCAGCCACCTGATCGAGCCGATGCTTTCGCAGTACGACGCGAAAGGCACGTGGACGGGTTGCCTGTCCGACGCCGATTGCGCGAAGCTTGACCTGAGCAAGGCGGTGTTCCTGCCCGCACCGGCAGGCTCGCTGACGATTCACAACTGCCGCACGCTGCACTATTCGGCGCGCAACGATTCCGACCTCGGCCGGCCGCTGCTGCTGAATACGATGACGTCGGCAGACGCTTTCCCGTACACGGTGAATCCGATCAAGCCGAAGCACGACCAATTCGTTCTGCGCGGCCAGCGCGCCCGGTTCGCACACCACGACCCGCGGCCGTGCCTGATTCCGCCCGACTGGTCCAAGGGCTACACATCGATCTTCGCGGTGCAGCAGGAAGAAGCGGCGAACGTCGTCGCGCGCTGACCTCGGGCGCGATTCGGCTTCGCAGTATCAGCATGCCTGATGCCATGCATCAGCAACGCTCACTATCCGCACAAGGGGCGATCGACTATCGTTGCTGGCACTGTCGCCGCCACTTTGCGCGGCCACTTGTCAGCGGAGGACTCCATGCCCATTGATACTTTTGTCGAGAACACGTGGTATGTCGCAGGTCGATCCCAGGAGTTCGCTATCGACGAGCCCAAGGGCCTGAAAATCGCGAACCGGCCCGTGCTCATCTGGCGCACGCGCGACGGCAAGGTCGGCGCCTTCGACGACCGCTGCGTGCACAAGCGCATGCCGCTGTCGGAGGGTCGCGTTCTCGCCGACGGCATGCTGGAGTGCCCGTACCACGGCTTCTGCTACGACGCCGCGGGCAAGTGCCAGCGCATCCCGTCGCAGCTGGACCGTCCCGTGCCGACCAAGGCCAAGCTTTCGCCCTTCCCTGTGATCGAGCAGGACGGGTTGGTGTGGGTCTGGGCAGGCGACCCCTCGAAGATCGGCGCGGTGCAGGCGCCGCGCACGCCGGAGCTCGCCGGGCCGGAGTGGGAAACGCACATGTTCGAGCCGAAAAACGTTCCGGCGAATTACATGCTGCTCATCGAAAACCTGATGGACATCACGCACTTCTACCCCTTGCACGAGGGCAACATCGGCGACATCGAACAAAGCAAGATCCCGATCGAGCTGGTCGAGGAGACTCTCTATGGCGCGCCGACGGTGAAGACAATCCGGCGTGTCGAGGGCTACAAGCAGCCGCCGTTCATGGCCGGTTGGTGGGGTGTTCCCATCGTCGACCGCTGGCATACCCACCACATGGTCGCGCCCGGTCTGACTCGCGTCGAACTGCGCTGCGCACCGCCGGGCAAGCTCGGGAACGCCGAGTCCGAGTTCGGCTACATCATCCACCACGCGCACACGCCGACGGACGGCGCGAATCACGTCTGGCGCCTGTGGGTCAGCACGCGCGCGGGAACGCGCTCGGGTTCGGACCCGTCCAAGTCGTGCACGCAACACATCGCCGAGACTTTCCCCGCGGTGATGGACGAGGACCTCTGGGCCCTGGAGCGCCAGCAGAAGATGTTCGAGTACCCCGACGACGACTACAGCGAGGTGTTCCTGCGCTCCGACCAGGCGCTGCTGCGCGCGCGCAAGATCCTGGCTGACCTGGAGAAGACGAACCGTGGCAAGATCGGCGAATTCGCCAGGCGCGTTCCCTGAAGCGCTGCGCGCGCTGTTCCGATAAGCTTCGCCAGCGATGCAGCTTTACCTCCTGCGCACCTTCGTCACCGTCGCCGAGCAAGGTCACCTGACCCGGGCAGCGACGCTGCTGCACGTCACACAGCCGGCGATCAGTGGGCAGATCAAGGCGCTGGAGGAGTCGCTCGGCCTCAAGCTGTTCGAGCGCAGCCCGACCGGGGTGCGCCTCACCAAGGCGGGCGAAGCGCTGCTGCCCAAGGCGGCGGCAACGCTTGCCGCAGCGACCGAGTTCTCCCAAGGCGCCAAACAACTTGCCGGACACGTCACGCGAAAGGCGCGCGTCGGCACGATTCTCGACCCGGAAGTGATCCGCCTCGGCGACTTCGTCGGCACGCTGCTCGGCAGGCAACCCTGGTTCGACCTCGAACTCGTGCACGGAATTTCCACCTCGGCGATGGAGTCGGTGAGCAACGGCACGCTCGACGCCGCGTTCTTCATGGGCAGCGGTTTCCACAGCAACGTGCGCGATGTGCGGCTCGCCGAGCTCTGCTATCACTGCGTCGCGCCCACCGCGTGGCGCGAGCGCATCGAGCGCGGCGGCTGGACCGAGGTCGCCGTGCTGCCCTGGATTCGCCCGCCGCGCCAGTCGCCGCACCAGCGCATGCAGGAAGAGCTGTTCGAGCCCCTGCGGCTGAATCCGGCGACGATCGTCGAGGCCGACCAGGAGGCGAGCATCTCGACACTCGTCAAGGCCGGCATCGGCATCGGCCTGATGCGCGCCGACCTTGCCGCCGCCGCCGAGCGCGCCGGCGAGGTGTTCGTCTGGCGCGAGGCGACTGCGCGCACCGCGCTGTCGTTCGTCTACGCACGCGGCCGCGAAACCGATCCGGCGATTGTCACCCTCCTCGAGGCCGTGGGCGCGGTCTGGCACGGCGCCGGCGCGGCCCAGCCGCGGGCGCTGCGGACGGTCGCTTGATTTCGAGCCTCGCAGTGCCGAGGTCGGTCGAGCGCGGCAGGAGGCGCACGCCATGCTGAGCGCGACGGATGTCGTGAAGTCGTTCGGCGGCTTTCACGCGCTGGCGAAATGCACGTTGACGGTCGAGCGCGGCACGATCACCGGGATCATCGGGCCCAATGGCGCCGGCAAGTCGACGCTCTTCAATGTGCTCGGCGGTCTGATGGAGCCCGACTCCGGCAGCGTCGCGCTCGAAGGCCGCAGCCTGCTCGGCCTGCGCCCGGACCAGCGCGCCAAGGTCGGCCTGGTGCGCACGTTCCAGATTTCGCGCGAACTGCGCGGACTCACCGTCTTGGAGAACGTGCTGCTCGGCAGCCCCCTGCAAAGCGGCGACGCCGCCTGGCGCTGCTTCGCCACACCGGGGCGCGTGCGCGCCGAACAGGAGGCGGCGATCGCGCGGGCGCGCCAGCTGCTCGAAGAGGTGAACCTGTGGCCGCTCGCCAACGAGACGGCCGGCAACCTGTCGGGTGGGCAGAAGAAGCTGCTGGAGATTTCGCGCGCGCTGATGCAGACGCCGCGCATCATTCTTCTGGACGAACCCGCAGCGGGAGTCAGCCCGTTGATGATCCGGGTGCTCGCAGCGACGATCCAGAGGCTGCGCTCGCAGGGCATCACGTTTGCGATCGTCGAACACGACATGGACCTGATCGCCGAGTTGTGCGATCCGATCTACGTGCTCGCCGAGGGCCGCACGCTGATGTGCGGCGCCTATCGCGAAGTCGCTGCGAACCGGGAAGTGATGCACGCTTACCTTGGTAAGGTGGCATGAGCGCGGTGCTCGAAGTTTCAGGCGTGCACGCAGGCTACGGCGCTGGCGACATCCTGAAGGGAATCGACCTCGCGTTGGAGGAGGGGCGCGTCGTCACCGTGATCGGCCCCAACGGCTCCGGCAAATCGACGCTCGTGAAGACGCTTGCCGGCCTGCTGCGCGCGCGCCAGGGCGAAATCCGCCTGGGCGGCGAATCGCTGAGCGGCCTGTCGCCGCCGCAGCGGGTGCAGCGCGGCCTGGCCTACGTGCCGCAGGAATACAACGTGTTTCGCAACCTCACGGTGCTGGAGAACTTGCGCATCGCGCACGAATTCATGGGCGGCGGCCGGGGCGCGCCGCTGCCGCAGGACATGGCGGCGTTGTTCCCGGAACTGCCCTCGCGCTACAAGGCGCTCGCCGGACACCTGAGCGGCGGCCAGCGCCAGATGCTCGCTTTCGCTTGCGCGCTCACGGTTCGCCCCAAAGTGCTGATGCTCGACGAACCTTCGGCGGGGCTGTCGCCGAAGTTCACTGCCGACATCTTCGCCACCGTGAAGAGCGTCAATGCGATGGGCGTGAGCGTGCTGATGGTCGAACAGAACGCGACCCTGGCGCTGCGCATCTCCGACACCTGCGTCGTGATGGCGGGCGGACGCGTCAGACTCACCGCGTCGGCGGGCGAGGTGCTCGGCATGCAGGACCTGCAAAGCCTCTACCTGGGCGATGCGCAGCCTGTGAACGGGCGGGAGGCGGCCTAGGATGAAACAGCCCCCACGTCGCTTCGCTCCTGCCCCAAGGGCCACGAAGGGGCCCCTGCGTGGCCCCGGGGGCGGTCAGTGGCATGGCCCCGCAGGGGCCCCTTCGTGGCCCTCGGCGGCCGGGCGCCACTGACATGCTGCAGACCGCGTTCAACGGCCTGGTGAGCGGCGTGATCATGACGCTGCCGGCGCTCGCCGTGACCTTGCTCTTCGGCGTTCTCAAGTTTCCCAATTTCGCGGTGGGCGCGATGATGACGGTGGCCGCCTACATGGTGTTCGCGCTGAACGTGCAGCTCGGCTGGCCGCTGGCGGCGGCCGGCGCCGCGGTCGCAGTGGCGTTCGGTTTCGTCTGCATTGGCATCGACCGTGTCACGTTCCGGCCGCTGCGCGAGCGCGGCGGCATCACGCTGATGGTGGCCTCGCTCGGCCTGGGCTTCATCCTCGAGAACATCGCGCGCTTTGCCTACGGCAATACGGCGCGCAGCTTTGCCATCGAGCTGGCGCGGCCGTTCCGTTTCATGGACGTGCGCATGAACCGCGAGCAGATGGCGATGCTCGCGATCTCGACTGTGGCGATGCTCGCGATGTGGTGGCTGCTCAAACGCACGCCGGTGGGCCGCGCGATGCGCGCCGTCGCCGACAACCCGCAGCTCGCGCTGGTTCGCGGCATCGAGAGCGAGCGCATCATCCGTTGGACCTGGTTCATCGCAGGCATGCTGCTCGCGACGGGCGGCGTGCTGATCGGCATGGACCGGGCGCTCGAGCCGCCGATGGGCTCGAACTACGTGGTCGGGGTTTTTGCTGCCGCCATTCTCGGCGGCCTGGGCAGTGCGCTCGGCGCGCTCGTGGGGGCGATGATCATCGGCGTGGTGGGCGAACTGTCGACCCTGGTGATCCCGCCGAATTACCGCATCGGCATTCCGCTCGCCGCCATCGCCGCGATCCTGGTGTTCAGGCCGCAAGGCCTGTTCGGCCAACCCCACATCCGCAAGTAGGCCGACATGATTTCGTTCCTCGTGCTGCTCGGCATCGTCGTCTGCTTCTCGGCGATCCTCGCGCTCGCTTTGAATTTTCAGTGGGGCCTGGGCGGCATGGTGAACTTCGGCTTGGCCGGTTTCTACGCGCTGGGCGCCTACGCGTGCGCGCTGCTGATCCTGAAGGGCGGCGCGAACACGCTGTGGGCCACACTCGGGGCGATGGCGATCGTCGCCGCGGCGTGCGCCGCCACCGCGCTCGTGTCGTTGCGCGTCACCGAGGAAGACTACTTCGCCATCGTCACGCTGGGGGTCGGGGAAATGCTGCGCCTGGTGGCGCTGAACGAGGATTGGTTGACCAAGGGGGCGCTGGGCCTGTCGGGGATCCCGCGGCCGCTGGCGGACGTCGTACCCACCGAGTTCTACTCGTACTTCCTGTTGGCGCTGTCCGCGGCGATCGTGCTCGCCACGTGGTGGGTGCTGGGCGTGCTCGCGCGTTCGCCGTTTGGCCGCATCGTTCGCTCCTTGCGCGAGGATGACGTCGTGACCGCGACGCTGGGCAAACACGTGCTGTGGGCGCGGGTGCGGGTGTTCGCCATCGGCGGCGCATTCATCGGCCTGGCGGGTTCGCTGCACGCCTTCTACTACCAGTACATCGACCCGACCCAATTCACGAACATCGTCATCGCCTATGCCTTCATGGCGGTGATCGCTGGCGGGCGCGGCGCGCACACCGGCACGATCCTCGGCGCCGCTGCGGTTATGGTTCTGCTGGAGGGTTCGCGCTTTCTCAAGGACGTGATCCCTGGGCTCGATTCCGACCGGCTTGCCGCGATCCGCATCATCATCATCGGCGTCGGCCTGATCCTGCTGCTCATCTTCCGCCCTCAGGGTTTCCTGCGTGAACACCGATTGCAGGTCGACCTGGCCACTGCAAGAATGCAACGGCCCTAGCCGCCAGCCCACTCCCACCCGTCGTCAAGGAGACACCCATGAAACGCCCGACCCGCCGCACATTGCTGAAGTCCGGAGCCGCCCTTGGCGCGCCGCTCGCCTTTCCGTACCTGAACTTGGCGCACGCACAGGGCGCGCCGATTCCGATCGGCGTCGCACTGCCGCTCACCGGCAACGCCGGTGCCTACGGTCCGGACATGGGCGAGGCAGCGAAACGCACGGCGGCGAAGATCAACGCCGCAGGCGGCATCCTCGGCGGCCGCAAGCTCGAACTCTTCATCGAAGACTCCGAGTCAAGCGCTTCGGTCGCCGCAAACCTGACGCAGAAGTTCATCAACGTGAACAAGTGCCAATCGTGCATCGGCTACTGGGGCACGCCGGAAGGCATGTCGTCGCGACCGATCGTCGTGCAGAACAAGGTCGTGCTGATGGTGTCCAGCGCGGCGAATGCGATCACCGAGGGCGACAGCCAGGGCTACGTCTGGCGCTTCCAGATGAAGGCCACCGACTGGGGCATCGTCATCAGCCGCGCTGCGCTGCGCCTGGGCTTCAAGAGCGTGGGCATCCTGGGCCTGCAAAACGCATTCGTGCTGCCGATCATGAAGGTGTTCGAAGAGCAGATGAAGGCCGCCGGGCGCCAAGTCGTGGATTCCCTCGTCTACAACCCGGAGCAACCCTCGTACCGCGCCGAAGTCGAGCGGGTTTTCGGCAAGAAGCCCGAGGCGGTGTACTGCTTCGGCCTGTTGCCGGATTTTGTCTCGATCATGAAGGAGGTGTACCGCGGCGGGTTTGACAGCAAGGTGGTCGCGCTGTCGATCATGGCCGACGCCGAGGGCAAGTTCGTGCAGGCGGTGGGGAACCAGGTCGCCGAAGGAATCCGCCACTTCCAGCCGATGCCCGACGTCGCCGCGCCCGGCTACAAGCGCTTCCTGCAACTGATGGGCGCGCCTGCCGATCGGGTGTTCCTGTTCCCGCCGAACACGCACGACCAGGTCGCGATCACGGCGCTTGCGATGGAGCGCGCGAAGAGCCCGATGGCGGTCGACTGGTCCAAGCAGATCATCGCCGTCGGCAACGGACCGGGGCAAGAGGTCGACGACGTCGTCGACGCGTTGAAGCTGGTGCGCGAAGGCAAGCCGATCAACTTCCAGGGCGCGGGCTCGACGTGCGACTTCACGCCCAACGGCGACCAGCTCGGGCGCGGCATGGGCCAGTGGGTCATCACGGGCGGCAAGAGCGTTTTCGTTGAATACGCCAAGCCCTGATCGGGTGCGCATGACCAATGCTGGCAGCGGTGGAAGCAGCGGGCCGCTGGCCGGGCTGAAGGTGCTCGAGTTCGGTCAAATCGCCGCCGGGCCTTTTGCGGGGTCGCTGCTCGCCGACCTGGGCGCTGACGTTGTCAAGGTCGAGCGGCCCGACGGCGGCGACGACATGCGCCACTGGCCGCCGCAAAGTGCGGGCGAAAAAGGCCCGGGCTACAGCGAGAATTTTGCGTCGATCAACCGTAACAAGCGCAGCATCGCGGTCGACCTGAAGGACGCGGCGCAGGTCGCGTGCCTGAAGCGCTTGTGCACAGGCGCCGACGCGATCATCGAGAACTACCGACCCGGCGTGCTGGATCGCCTTGGCCTCGGCTACGAAGCCTTGCGCGCCGAGTCGCCGCGGCTCGTCTACTGCTCGATCAGCGGATTCGGCCACACCGGCCCTTACGCGAGCAAGGGCGCGTTTGACGCGACCGTCCAGGGCATCAGCGGCGTGATGAGCGTCACCGGCGAGCCCGACGGCCCGCCGGTGAAGTGCGGCGTCCCGCTCGGCGATTTCGGCGCGGGGCTCTACGGCGCGTTTTGCATCACTGCGGCGATCCTGCGCGCGCGCGAAACCGGCGAAGGCGCGTTCATCGACTGCTCGATGCTCGCCGGCCTGCTCGCCATGGCGGCGCTGCAGACGAGCGAATTTTTCGGCACCGGGCGTTCGCCGAAACGCCTGGGCTCGGCGCACCCGCGCTCCGCCCCCTACCAGGGCTTCCAGGCGAGCGACGCGCCTTTCATGCTCGCCGCGGGCAACGACAAGCTGTGGCTCTCGGTCTGCGACGCGATCGGCATGCCCGAGCTGAAAACCGATGCGCGTTTCGCGACCAATTCGCTGCGCGCGCGCAACCAGGAGCCGCTCGTCGCGACGTTGCAGCGTGTCTTTGCGACGCGCACCAAGGCGCACTGGCTCGAAGCGCTCGACAGCCACGGCGTTCCCTGCGCGCCGATCAACACCTACGCCGAGGTGATTGACGACCCGCATGTGCGCGCCGCCGGGTGGGTGCGCGACATGACCTTGCCCAACGGCCACGCGACACGCACGATCGCTTTCCCGATGGCGATCAGCGGCTATGAATTCGACGTCTACCGCGCCCCGCCCCTGCTCGGCGAGCACAACGACGAGGTGTTTGCGCAATGGCTGGCGCCAGGCTCCTAGACCGGCCGCGGCGTCGCGGGGAACAGTGTTGCAGCTCTGGGCGGCGCGTGGGTCGCGATGAACTGAAACAGTTCGGCGTATTCGGCGGCTCGCGGCGCGTCGAAGAGCGGATCGCGCGAGTCGCAGAACGCACGCTCGATGCGCTCCCAGTCGTCGGCACTCAGGCAGGTGAGAGCGGCGGGCAGCAGCCGTTCCTCCTCGGCGCGCATGTGCGCCCAGTAGAAGTCGGCAAATTCGTCGAGCGCTTCGCCCAGCACGTTGATCGCGTTCGCGCCGCCCTCGCGCAGAGCCGCCAGCGCACGGCGCAGTTGCGCAAGCATGGGCGCGGCGCGCGCGTGCTCGCTCTCGAGTCCAGCAATGAGCGCTGCCGCCCCGGGGTCGCCGGCCCGCACCGCGGGAAACAGCGTCTGGTCCTCGCGCGGATGGTGCAGCCGGTCCGGAACGTTCTCGACGTAGCGCAGCATCGATTCGAACAGTTCGATCTCGGGCGCGGCGCCGCCTTCGCGGAATTGCGCGACGAGGATTCGCATCGCACCCAGCACCCGGGCGAGCGCCCGGTGATCTTGCTTGATTCGCTCGATCGCACGTGTGGAGGCGGCAGGCTGCGCAGTGTCGTCGGGAGGATTCATCATCACGCTGGCGGCAGACGAGTAGAGCTTGATGTTGCCCGGCCGAACGCGGCGCAGGTTGATCCATGTCAAACGCAGAGGAATCACGCATGCCGCGGGTGAGAGACGTCGGCCCGCACGAAGTCCCCGCAGACGTGCGCGAGGTCTACGAGGCCTTCGCCAGCGGCTACGGCGCGTTTCGCGACCAGGTCGGCGTGTTCGCACACGTGCCCAGCGCCGTCAAACACATGATGGGCATGCTGCTCGAGCTGCGCGCGCAGAGGAACGTGCCGCTGCGTTACATCGAGCTTGCCGTGGTCGTCGTGTCCAAACTCAACGATTGCCACTACTGCGTGGGTCAGCACAAGCCTCTGCTCGTGATCGAGGGGCTGTCGCCCGAAGGCGTGGACAGTGCGCTGGACTATGCGAACCACTCCGAGTTCGACGCAGTCGACAAGCTCGTCGTCGAGTACGCGATCGCCGTGACGAACGCGCCGCAGCGAATTCGCGACAACGTCTTCGAACGCCTGCGCGGCCATTTCACCGAGGCGCAGATCGTCGAACTCACGCTGCGCATCGCGCTGTGCGGCTTCTTCAACCGCTTCAACGACGCGTTGCAGATCGACGGCGCGCCCGGACCGGCGCACTGAGCCATTCCCATGAACGTTTCTCGATTCCCGGCGTTCATCGCCGAATTCACTCGCCTGGCCGAACGCAGCGCGGGCGACGAAGCGGCGCTGCGCGAAGCGGGCGCGCGCCTGCTCGGCGAACTCGTGCGCCACGACGACTGGCTGCCCGAGCGCTGCGCACGGCACCACCCCGAGCGCTATCAGCAATACCTGCTGCATTGCGATGCGCTCGAGCGCTTCTCGGTCGTCAGCTTCGTCTGGGGGCCGGGCCAGCACACGCCGGTGCACGACCACATGGTGTGGGGGCTGATCGGCGTCTTGCGCGGCGCCGAGCTGTGCCGCAGCTACACACGGGACGCGTCAGAGCAGGCTCTGCACGCGGGCGCCGAGCAGCGCCTGGAGCCCGGCCAGGTCGAGGCCGTGTCACCGGCGATCGGCGACATCCACGAAGTCGCCAATGCATTCGCGGACCGGCCCTCGATCAGCATCCACGTCTACGGCGCGAACATCGGCGCGGTGCTGCGCCATGTCTACGACCCGGCGACCGGCGCGATGAAGGATTTCGTGTCGGGTTATTCGGCGCCGGACATCCCCAACTTCTGGGACCGCTCGGCAGAAGTGCGCGCCGCGCTGCCGGGCGCAGCGCCTGCGAAGGAGGAGGAACTGATCCGCGAGTGCAACGCTTCGGTGACGCAGCTCACGCTGAATCGGCCGCGCAAGGCCAACGCCTTGTCGGCCGGGTTGGTCGAGGCGCTGCTTGCCGCGGTCGACGAAGCGCATGAAGACGGCACGCGCCTGCTCGTGCTGAAGGGGGCCGGAGCGCATTTCTGCGCCGGCTTCGATTTCACCGGCTTCGAAGACGGCAGCGATGCCGATCTCGTGCTGCGTTTCATCCGCATCGAGACGCTGCTGCAAAAGCTCTACCACGCACCGTTTCTCACGTTGGGCCTGGCGCAAGGCAAGACGTTTGGCGCAGGCGCGGACCTGATCGCCGCGTGCGATTCGCGAATCGCCGCGCCCGACGCGGCGTTTTGCATGCCCGGCTTGCGCTTTGGCATCGTGCTCGGGACGCGCCGGCTTGCCGGGCGCATCGGCGGCGAAGCCGCGCGCGACGTGCTGCGAACGAGCCGATCGTTCGCCGCCGAAGAAGCGCTGTCGCTCGGCTTCACGACGCGCACCGCGCCGGCGCAGGAGTGGCCCGGCATCACCTCGCAGTGCGCCCAGGACAGCGGGGTTCTCGACCCGGCCGCTGCCGCCGTGCTGCACCGCTGCACGCTCGCCGACACACGCGCCGAAGACATGGCCGACCTGGTGCGCTCGGCGAGCAGGCCCGGGCTGAAGGAGCGCATCCGGGCGTATCGCAGCGCGGCGCGGCGCTAGCGCGGCGCTCCTGCGCAGCGGCAACGCCTCAGTGCGTTGCGCTACGCCTTGTAGCCCGCCGCAGTCATCATGTCGTAGCGCACCCGGTCGTGCGCGAGCACCGGGTCGACGCCGCTGCGCACTGCCTCGATCACGTTGTCTTCGATCGCCTTGAAGAGCTGGGCGAACTTGAGCACCTCGCCCATCTTGTCTTTGGGTATGACGCAGATGCCGTTCTCGTCGGCCATGATCAGGTCGCCGGGGCGCACCGCCACGCCGCCGAGGCTCACTTCGATCGCGTAACCGGCGCACGCGCAGCGGTTGCGGATCGACTGCTGGATGAAACCGCGGCCGTAGACCGGCAGGTTCAGCTGCTTGAACTCGTCGATGTCGCGCGTCACGCCGTCGATGACGCAGCCCACCAGTCCGTAGTGGCGCGTCGTGAAACCCGCGACGCCGCCGAAGCTGTTCACGTCCATTCGGCCCGCCTGGTCGATGACGAGCACGTCGCCGGGGCGGCCGAGTTTCACCGCTTCCAGCGTGCCGAGCACGGGCGACTCTTCGGCCTGGCCCACCGGAACGAGCTTGAGCGTCGCCGCCGGGCCGACGATCTTCGTGCACGCATCCCACAGCGGGCCGATGCCGTGCGGGCAGCCCTTGATGCCGAGGCGGTCCAGGCCGTCGGAGACGTTTGCCGTGGAGAGCATGCGGTACTCCGCGATCAGGCGTTTCAGTTCGGTGTCCGCATCCATCGGTTCAGTCTCCAGGTTGTTGTGCAGGGGGAATTCGAAATTCACTCGGCCTTGATGCCCGCGTCCTTGATCACTTTCGCCCACTTCGTCGTCTCGTCGCGAACGAACTGGCCGAACTGCTCGGGCGTGTTGGGCGTGTGGCGTTCGCCTTCGACTTCCATGCGCTTCACGACGTCGGGCGACTGCATGATGCGCATCACCTCCACGTTCAGGCGGCGCACGATCTCGGGCGGCGTTCCTGCCGGAGCGAACAGACCGATCCAGTTGTTCACGGCGAAACCCGGAACACCCGCCTCGGCAATCGTCGGCAACTGCGGCGCGGCGGCCGAGCGCGTTGCGCCGATCACGGCGATGCCGCGCAGCTTGCCGGCGCGCACATGCGGAATCACGGTGGGCAACGTGGCGAACTGCATCTGCGTCTGGCCGCCGATCAAGTCGCTCAGCGCTGGTGCGTTGCCGCGGTAGGGGATGTGCACGATGTCGGTGGCCGTCATCGACTTGAACAGTTCCCCGGCGAGGTGGCTCGACGTACCGATGCCCCCCGACGCGTACGACAGCTTGCCCGGCTGCGCGCGCGCCAAGGCGATCAGTTCGGCGACCGTGTTCGCCGGCACCGAGGGGTGCACGGCGAGCAGCCCTTCGGCCTCGATCACCATCGCCACCGGAGCGAAATCGCGCTGCGCGTCGTAGGGCATCTTCGCGAACAAGAATTGATTCACCGCGTGCGGGCCGATGAAACCCATGACGAGCGTGTAGCCGTCGGGCGCCGACTTTGCGACCATGTCCGCGCCGATGTTGCCCCCACCCCCGGCGCGGTTCTCCACCACCACGGGCTGGCCCCACGTCTCCTGCAACTTCACACCGATGAAACGCGAGTAGTAGTCGGCAATGCCTCCTGTGGCTACCGGCACGACGATGCGGATCGGCTTGTTCGGATACCCCTGCGCGCAAGCGGGCAGCGGCCACAGCACCGCGCAGAGCGGGATGCAAAACGACAGGCAAAGTGATTGCAGCATTCGCAGCGTGGTCATTCAAGCATCTCCTGTCGGTCAACTGGCCTCTGCTAAGCATACCCCCAGGTCAAACGTCAAGAATCACTGCTGCGCGGTGAGAGCCCAGGCGATGCCCAGCGCGACATGCCGCACGCCGGTTCAAGCCGTGGTATCGCCGGCCTCGCGCAGGTGGCAGGCGACGAAGTGTCCCGGTTCGGTCTCGCGCATCGCCGGCTCTTCCACGCGGCAGCGGGCCTGCACCGAGGGACAGCGCGTGTGGAAACGACAGCCGGAGGGCGGATTCACGGCGCTTGGCACGTCCCCCGCCAGAATGATGCGATGGCGCGCCGCGCCGGGGTCGGGCACCGGCACCGCCGACAGCAGGGCTTCGGTGTACGGATGCAACGGCCGCGCAAACAGCGAACGCGTGTCGGTGAGCTCGACAATCTTGCCCAGATACATCACTGCCACCCGATGGCTGATGTGTTCGACCACCGCCAGGTCGTGGGCGACGAAGAGGTAAGACAGACCGAGATCGCGTTGCAGGTCCATCAACAGGTTCACCACCTGCGCCTGCACCGACACGTCCAATGCGGAAACCGGTTCGTCGCAGACGATGAGCTGGGGATTGGGCGCCAGCGCGCGCGCGATGCCCAGGCGCTGGCGTTGGCCGCCTGAAAATTCGTAGGGGTACTTCACCATCTGGTCCGGCCGCAGGCCGACCCGGTCGAACAGCGCGGCAACCCGGGCGTGAATCTCGTCCGCGCTGACGTTCTCGAAATTGCGGATCGGCTCGGCGACGATGTCGCGTGCGCGCATGCGAGGGTTGAGCGAGGAGTAGGGGTCCTGAAACACCGCCTGCAGCCCGCGCCGGAACGGGCGCATCTGCGCGGCGTTCAATTGATCGATGCGCCGGCCTCGCCATTCGATGGTGCCGCTGGTCGGGTCGATGAGTTTGAGGACCGCCTTGCCGGTGGTCGATTTGCCGCAACCGCTCTCGCCGACCAGGCCCAGGGTTTCGCCTTGGGCGATCCAGAAGCTGATGTTGTCGACCGCGTGCACCTTGCCGCTGATCCGGCCGAACACGCCTTGGCGCGTCGGGAAATGTTTGGTGAGCCCGCGCACGTCGAGCAGCACATTCGCCGGCGCGCGCGCATTCATGGCGCAACTCCGGCGAGGATCCGGTCGGATTCCCAGCAGGCCACCGTGTGGCCGCTGGCCTTTTCCTCGAGCGGCGGATACTGTGTCGTGCAGCGCGAGGTCGCATGCGCGCAGCGCGGCGCGAACACGCAACCGGGAATCACCTCGCGCATCGAAGGCACGGTTCCGCGTATTTCCTCGAGCCGGGTGCGTGCGTCGCGCACCGCCGAGCCGAGCCGGGGTATGGACTTGAGCAGACCCTGGGTATACGGATGGCGCGGCCGCGAGAACAGGGCGGCGACCGGCGCTTCTTCGACTTTTCGTCCCGCATACATCACCACCACGCGCTGCGCCATTTCCGCGACCACGCCGAGGTCGTGCGTGATCAGCACGATGGCGGCGCCGGTCTTTTGCTTGAGGGCGCGCATCAGGTCGAGAATCTGCGCCTGGATCGTGACGTCCAGTGCAGTCGTGGGCTCATCGGCGATCAACAGCTTCGGGTTGCACGCGAGCGCCATCGCGATCATGACGCGCTGGCGCATGCCGCCGGACAGTTGGTGCGGATACTCGTTCACGCGTCGCGCGGGCTCCGAGATGTTCACCAGGGTCAGCATGTCGACCGCGTGGGCGCGCGCAGCGCTGCGACTCAGGCCGCGGTGCAGCATCAGGGTCTCGGCGATCTGTCGGCCGATCGTCAGCACCGGGTTGAGCGAGGTCATTGGCTCCTGGAAGATCATCGAGATCGCGTTGCCGCGCACCTGGCGCATTTCCGGTTCGCTCAGGTCAAGCAGGTTGCGCCCTTCGAAACGGATGCTGCCCGCGACCGTGCGGCCGGGCGGGGAGGCGATCAGGCGCAAGATCGACAGCGAGGTCACGCTCTTGCCGCAACCCGATTCGCCGACGATCGCCAGCGTCTCGCCGGCCTGTACCGAGAAAGACACACCGTCCACCGCGCGCACCACGCCCTCGCGGGTGAAAAAATGGGTCTTCAATCCATCGACTTCGAGCAACGGGGCGCCCGCTGCGGGCATTGCGGGCATGGGGGTCGCGCTCCTCACATGCGCCGCGCCAGGCGCGGGTCAAGGGCATCGCGCATGCCGTCGCCGAGCAGGTTGACGGCCAACACGGTCAGCGACAGGCACACGCCGGGAAAGAAGATCAGGTAACCGGCGATCTGAAACAGGCTGCGCGCCTCGGCCATGATGTTGCCCCAGCTCGGAATGTTCGGCGGCGTGCCCGCACCGATGAAGCTCAGGATGGCCTCGGTGATCATCGCCGAGGCGCAGATGTAGGTGCCCTGCACGAGCAGCGGCGCGGTGGTGTTGGGCAGGATGTGGCGCAGCAGGATCTTCGGCAGGCTGGTGCCGGCGGCGACTGCGGCCTCCACATAGGGCTGTTCGCGCAGCGTCAATACCAGCCCGCGCACCAGCCGGACGACGCGCGGCACTTCGGCCAGGGTGATCGCAACGATCACGTTCTCGACGCTGGCACGCGTCAGCGCCATCAGCGAGATCGCCAGCAACACCGGCGGGATCGACATCAAGCCGTCCATGATGCGCATCACGATCGCATCCAGCCAGCGCAGGTAGCCGGTCACGAGGCCGATCGCCAGGCCCACGAAAATGCTGAACAGCGCGACCGCGATACCGATGGCCAGCGAGACGCGCGCGCCATAGATCACTCGGCTGTAGACGTCGCGGCCGAGCATGTCGGTGCCGAACCAGAACTCGGCCGAGGGTTGCTTCAGGCGTTTGATCGGCGTCACCGCTTGCGGGTCGACCGTACCCAGCCACGGCGCGAGCACCGCACACAGGATCATCAGCAAGAGCACGATGCCACCGACGATGGCGGTCGGATGGCGGCGAAACGCATCCTTGAACTGGTGCAGGGTCGGCGACACGGATACCGGTGTCGCGAGCACGACTGAATTTGCGGTCATCGCGGCGCAGCCCGGTCAGAAGCGGATCCGCGGATCGAACAGCATGTAGGACAGGTCCACCAGCAAGTTGATCACCACGTAAATGGCTGAGAACAGCAGGGTCACGCCCTGGATGACCGGATAGTCGCGGCGCAGGATCGCGTCGACCGTGAGGCGGCCGATGCCGGGAATCGCGAAGACGGTTTCGGTGACGATGGCGCCGCTGATCAACAGCGCTACGCCGATGCCGACGATGGTCATGATCGGGATCGCCGCATTCTTCAGCGCGTGCCCGACCAGCACCGGGGTCGGCGCCAGCCCTTTGGCTTGGGCGGTGCGGATGTAGTCCTGCGCCAGCACATCGAGCATGCTGGCCCGGGTGATGCGTGCGATCAGCGCGATGTACACGGTGCCCAGCGCCACGCTCGGCAGGATCAAGTGGCGCAGCCAGTCCCAGAGATTGTTCTCGCCGATATTGCGGTAGCCCTGCACCGGCAGCCAGCCGAGTTCGATCGAGAACACGCTGATCAGGATGTAGGCGAATACGAACACGGGCAAGGAGAACCCGAGCACGGAAAACGCCATCACGGCACGATCCAGCCAGTGGCCGGCGCGCGCCGCGGCCACGACGCCCATCGGTATCGCAACCAGCACCGAGATGAGCAAGGTGCACAGGGTGAGCGCCAGCGTGGGCTCGACGCGCTGGCCGATCAGGTGCGTGACGGGCAGATTCGTGAAGATCGACACCCCGAGATCACCGTGCAACAGCGCCCATGCCCAGCCGCCGAAGCGCAGCAGGAAGGGGTCGTCCAGACCCAGGTTGGCACGGATCCGGGCGATGTCATCGCTGGTTGCCGCATCGCCAGCGATGACTGCAGCCGGGTCTCCGGGGGTCAGGTAGAGCAGCGAAAAGACGAAGAACGCGACCACCGCCATGACGACGAGGGTCGCGAACAGCCTGCGGATGACATAGGCAAGCACGGCCGCTGTGTCGCCTCAGACCCGCAACCCGCCTCGCGCCGGGCTACTTCTTCTCGATGTTCCAGAGAAACGCGATCGGCGCAATGATCACGCCGGAGATGTTCGAGCGGAATGCAGTGGGCAGAATGAACTGTGCCGTCGGGATGAATGGCACGAACTCGAATGCGCGTCGCTGCACCGCGTCTGCAGCCTTCTTCGATGACGCCTCGTCGGTGGCGTTGAACCAGACCTCGCGCAGCTCCTCGATCTGCGGGTCGGTGGGCCAGCCGAACCAGGCCTTTTCACCGGTGCCGCGGATCGGGAAATCCACCGCCGGGTTGAGCATGTCGGGGCCCACCAGCCAGGTGTGGAAGATCGACCAGCCGCCCTTCTCGGTGGGCTCCTTGACCGCGCGACGCGTGATCAGGGTGCCCCAGTCGCCGGCCTGGACTTCGGCGTTGAGCCCCAGCTTTTTCAGCATGTCCAGCGTGAGCAGCGATTGCGCGTGCACGATGGGTTGATCGGTCGCGTCGATGATGACGATCTTCTCGCCCTTGTAGCCGGACTCCTTGATCAACTGTCGGGCCTTGTCCATATCGCGCTTGCCCTTGAGGGGCTCGGCGCCGACTTCCGAAGCGAGCGGTGTGCCGCAGGTGAAATACGAATAGCAGGGGTTGCCGTTCTTCGGGTCGCCCGCGATCGCGACCACATAGTCCGGCTGGTTGACTGCGTACAGCAGCGCCTGGCGCAACTTGACGTTGTTGAACGGGGGGTGCAGGAAATTGAAACGGATCATGCCCATCGAGCCCAGCGGGTCGATGTTCTTGACGGTGATCTGCTTGTTCTTCGACAGGAGCGGAATCAGGTCGGGCGGCATCTGCTCCCACCAATCGGCTTCGCCGGCATTCAGTGCCGCCGCCGCAGTGGCCGAATCCGGGATGTAGATCCACTCGACGCGGTCGACCTTCACCACTTTTCCGCCTGAGGCCCAGGACGCGGCTTCCTTGCGCGGCACATAGTCGGTGTTCTTCACGTAGACCACCTTGTTGCCTGGCACCCATTCGGCCTTCAGCATCTTGAAGGGGCCGGAGCCGGTCGGGTCGTCGATGTTCTTGAAGGCATCGGTCTTGGCAATGCGCTCGGGCATGATGAACGGAACGTTCGAGGACGGCTTGGCCAGCGCTTCGAGCGTCAGCGGGAAGGCCTTCTTCAACTTGAGCTTGAAGGTCTTGTCGTTGACCGCGCTCCAGCCCTCGGTCGCCTCGGCGAGTTTTTGGCCCAGCGCGTCGCGTTTGGCCCAGCGCTCGATCGAAGCGATGCAATCCACTGAGCGGACCGGCGCGCCGTCATGAAACTTCAGGCTGTCGCGCAAGGTGAACGTGTAGGTCAGCTTGTCCGTGCTGATCTCGAACTTGTCCACCATCTGCGGCGTGACCTGGAATTTGGCGTCCATCGCGAACAAGGTGTCGTACACCATGTAGCCGTGGTTGCGCGTGATGTAGGCGGTGGTGGCGATCGGATCCAGAATGCGCAAATCGGCTTGCGGAATGAACTTGAGGACCTTCTGCTGGGCCTGCGCAGCAGCCGGCGAGAGCATGCTCACTGCGATTGCTGCAACGGCGGCAGCGGACACGCTGCGCAAGATTTGAATCATCGATGTCTCCTGGGAACGATTCCGGGGCTTTGCCGGGTGGGAGGGGCGAAACTCGCCGGATTAGAGCACGCTGCGTACTCGACTTCGCGAACGGATTCAAGACGTCGTGTGGGGCGTGTGATGAGGGTGGAATCGGTGGGCGCGCGGCTCGACGGTGCTGGCTACACTGGGCCGCGCCACGTCGGACCTGGCCACTCCGCTTAAGGGAAAACACCCGATGACCCGCGAAATCACCCCCACCCTGCGCGCTGAACTCGCACCCACCGGCACGCTGCGCGTCGCGCTGAACTTGTCGAACTTCCTGCTCGTGAACGCTGCGAGCGCGCAGGACGCCGCGCCGACGGGAATCGCCCCGGACATCGGCCGCGAACTCGCGCGGCGCCTGGGTGTGCCGATCGCGTTTGTCAAATATCCGCAGCCGGGCCTGCTCGCCGCCGCGGTGTCCTCGGGCGCGTGGGATGTCGGCCTGATCGGCGCCGACCCGCTGCGCGCGAGCGAGATCGCCTTCACGCCGGCTTACCTCGAGATCGAAGCCACCTACCTCGTTCCCGCGGGCTCGTCGATCGGCAGCCTCGCCGAAGTCGACCGCCCCGGCGTGCGCATCGCCGTGGGCGACAAGACCGCTTACGACATGTACCTGCGGCGCACGCTGCAGCACGCGCAGCTGTGCCGCGCCGACGGCCTGGACGGATCGTACGAACTGTTCGTTCGCGAGCAACTCGACGCGCTCGCCGGATTGAAGCCGCGCCTTGTCGCCGACCAGCAGAAACTCCCCGGCTCGCGCCTGCTCGAAGGGCGCTTTACCGCGATCCAGCAGGCCATCGGCACGCCGCTTCAGCGCAGCGCAGCGGCGGTGTACCTGCGTGAGTTTGTCGAGGAGATTCGTGCCGGGGGGCTCGTCGCGCAGCTGATCGCCAGGCATGGCGTGCGCGGCGTGTCGGTCGCGCCGCCGGCCGCCTGAGAGGTGCGCGAGCGGGCCGCGCTCGCGCGAGCGCGCAGCGGGCAGGGCGACCCCGTATTGCCCTTGCCGCGGTTTGCTTGCAACATCGGCCGGCTGTTGTTCCCTTGGCTTCACCTCCCGCTCGAAAGGACCGTTATGCGCTTCAAGATCACCCTCACCGCACTGGCCGCATTCGCCGCCGCAGCGTTCGCCGCGCCCGCGTGGGCGCAACAGAAGTTCATCACGGTGGGCACCGGCGGAGTCACCGGGGTCTATTACGCTGCGGGAGGCGCGATCTGCAGGCTCGTCAACAAGGACCGCGCCAAGCACGGCATCCGCTGCTCGGTCGAATCGACCGGCGGCTCGGTGTTCAACATCAACACGATCAAGGCGGGCGAACTCGACCTCGGCTTTGCGCAGAGCGACGTGCAGTTCAACGCCGCCAAGGGCCAGGGCAATTTCAAGGACGGCGGCGCTTACGGCGAGCTGCGCGCGGTGTTCTCGGTGCACCCCGAGCCCTTCACCGTGCTCGCCCGGAAAGAGGCGAACGTCAAGTCTTTTGCCGACTTCAAGGGCAAGCGCTTCAACGTCGGCAACCCCGGCTCGGGAACCCGCGCGTCGCTGGAAGAACTGATCGCTGCGATGGGCACCAAGCTGACCGATTTTTCGCTGGCCTCCGAACTCAAGGCCGACGAGCATGGCCCGGCGCTGTGCGACGGCAAGATCGACGGCTTCTTCTACGGCGTAGGCCACCCCAGCGCCAACATCCAGGATCCGACCACGTCGTGCGGCGCGCAGCTGGTGCCCATCACCGGCGCGGCGGTCGACAAACTGGTCGCCGACAAACCTTACTACGCGAAGGCGACGATTCCGGGCGGCCTGTACCCGAACAACCCGAATCCGACCTTGACCTACGGCGTGCTCGCCACGGTGGTGGCCTCGGCGAAGGCGCCCGCCGAATCGGTTTATCAGGTCGTCAAGGCGGTGTTCGACAACTTCGACGAGTTCAAGAAACTGCACCCGGCGCTGGCGCAACTGAAACCCGAAAACATGATCAAGGACGGCCTGTCGGCGCCGCTGCACGAAGGCGCGGTGCGCTACTACAAGGAAAAGGGCTGGATGAAGTAAGGCGCGCCTCGCGAGCCCAGGCCCCACTCGACCGCGCAGGCCTGCATGGCCACCGACATCGAAAAAGCCCCCGAAGCGCTCCAGCAACTCGTCGCGCAAGCCGACACCGGTGCGCGCAAGCCGCGCGGCGCTGCCGCGCGGGCGATCTTCGCCGTGTCGCTGGCGTGGGCGCTGTTCCAGCTCTGGTACGCGTCGCCGCTGCCGTTCACCTTCGGCGTCGGCATCTTGAACGACACCGAGGCGCGCGCGTTGCACCTGGGTTTTGCGTTGTTCCTGGCGTTTGCCGCGTGGCCGGCGTTTCGCCGTTCGCCACGCGGGCACGTGCCGCTGGTCGACTGGGTTCTCGCGCTGGCGGGTGCTTTTGCCGGCGCCTACCTGCTGCTGTTCTACAACCAGCTCGCCACCCGGCCCGGCCAACCGACAGCGATGGACATCGTGGTCGCGGCCAGCGGCATCGTCTTGCTGTTGGAGGCGACGCGGCGTGCCGTCGGCTGGCCGATGGCCATGCTGGCGATGCTGTTCATCGCCTACGCCATGCTCGGCCCCTACATGCCCGAGGTGCTGCAGCACAAGGGCGCGTCGCTGAACCGGCTCATGTCGCACCTGTGGCTGACGACCGAGGGCGTGTACGGCATCGCGCTCGGGGTCTCCACCGGCGCCATCTTCGTCTATGTGCTGTTCGGCACGCTGCTCGATCGCGCCGGCGGCGGCAACTACATGATGCAGGTCAGCTTTGCGGCGCTCGGCCACTTGCGCGGCGGACCGGCCAAGGTGGCGGTGGTGTCTTCCGCGCTCAACGGCATGATCTCCGGCAGCTCGGTCAGCAACGTCGTGTCGGGCGGCATCTTCACGATCCCGCTGATGAAGAAAGCCGGCTACGGCGGCGTCAAGGCCGGCGCGATCGAGACCATGAGTTCGGTGAACGGCCAGATCATGCCGCCGGTGATGGGCGCTGCGGCCTTTCTGATGGTCGAGTACGTCGGCATCCCGTATTCCGACATCGTCAGGCACGCGCTGCTGCCTGCCGTGCTGAGCTACATCGGCCTGTTCTACATCGTCCACCTCGAAGCGTTGAAGATGGGAATGAACCCGGTGATCGAGCGCGCGCCGCGCCCGCTGGCGACGAAGGCGCTGCGCTTCGGCCTCGGCCTGTCGGGAATGGTGATCGTGATCGGCGCGCTCTACTACTTGTTTGCCGCGATCAAGGCCGGTCTGGGCGCGGCTGCGCCATGGGCGATCGGCGTGGTCGTGCTGGTGCTGTACGCGATCAGCGTGCAGCAGGCGGCACGAAGCCCGGACCTGCCCGACGACATCGACATCGACAATCCCAAACCGCTCGACACCTGGCCCACGGTGCGTGCCGGCCTGCACTTTCTGCTGCCCATCGGCACGCTGATCTGGTGCCTGATGGTCGAAGAAATGTCGCCGTCGCTGTCGGCCTTCTGGGCCATCGCGGTGCTGATTCTGCTGATGCTGACGCAGCGCCCGCTGATCCTGTGGCTGCGCAATGAAGCCGTCGGCAAGGCCTGGGCGCAGGGCTGGAACGAAGTGATCAACGGCCTGACCGACGGCTCGCGCAACATGATAGGCATCGGTGTGGCCACCGCGACCGCGGGAATCATCGTCGGCGGCATCACGCTCACCGGTCTGGGCCTGCGCATGACCGACTTCGTCGAGTTCGTGAGCCAGGGCAATGTGATCGTGATGCTGCTCTTCATCGCCTTCGTCTGCCTCGTGCTCGGACTGGGCGTGCCGACGACGGCGAACTACGTGCTCGTCGCGACGCTGATGGCGCCGGTCGTCGTCGAACTCGGCGCGCAAAGCGGCTTGATCATTCCGCTCATCGCCGTGCACCTGTTCGTCTTCTATTACGGGATCATGGGCGACATCACGCCCCCGGTGGGCCTCGCGACATTCGCGGCGGCGGCGATCAGCGGCGAAGATCCGATCGAGACCGGCATCCAGGGCAGCATCTACGCGCTGCGCACGGTGATCCTGCCCTTCATCTGGATCTTCAATCCGCAACTGCTGTTGATCGACGTGAACTCGTGGCTCGAGGCGGCACTCGTTGCGGTCGCGTCGACTGCGGCGATGCTGGTCTTCACCGCGCTGACGATGAACTGGATGCGGGTTCGCATGAAGCTCTGGGAGTGGCTGTTGCTCGCGCTGGCCGTCGTGTTCCTGTTCCGCCCCGACTTCTTCATGGATCAATTTGCCGCCGAGTACCGCAGCGTGCCCGCCGCGCAAGCCTACGCCGTCGCCGCGCAGTTGCCGGCCGGCGAGCGCCTGGTGGCGGTGATCCAGGGCACCACGCTCGAAGGCCAGGCGCTGGTCAAGACGGTGGCCGTCAACCTCGGTGCGGCGAACCCGGACGGTCGCAAGCGCCTCGCCGCCGCCGGCCTGACGCTCACCGCGCAGGGCGACAAGATGCAGGTGCTGGCCGCCAAGTTCGGCAGCGCCGCGCGCAAGTCGGGCTTTGAAGAAGGCTTCGATGTGATCGAGGTCAAGCTGCCGAGCGGGCGCACCTCGCCGTATTGGTTCTACTTGCCGGGGCTCATGCTGATCATGCTGGTGTGGTGGGCCCAAGGCCGACGCCTGAATTCCGTCCTTCCCCCGGCAATGCAGGCCTAGGGGCCCAAAGCTTGCGCGCCACGAACATCATCCACCGCAGCCTGCGCAGCAGCCCGCCACTGGCGGTCGGCGGCGAAGGCGTGTATTTGATCGACGCCGCCGGCAAGCGTTACCTTGACGCCAGCGGCGGCGCCGCCGTCTCGTGCCTCGGCCACGGCCACCGCGACGTGATCGCCGCGATGCATGCGCAGATCGACCGCCTCGCCTATGCGCACACGAGCTTCTTCAGCAGCGAGCCGGCCGAACAGCTCGCCGAGCACCTCGCTGCGCGCGCGCCCGCAGGCCTGGACCATCTCTACTTCGTCAGCGGCGGCTCCGAGGCTGTGGAGGCCGCGCTGAAGCTCGCGCGCCAGCATTTCGTCGAAATCGGCGAACCCGAGCGCACGTTGTTCATCGGCCGGCGCCAGAGTTACCACGGCAATACGCTGGGCGCGCTGGCTGTGGGCGGCAACGAGTGGCGGCGCAGGCAGTTCGCGCCGCTGCTGATGCCGGTGCTGCGCGTGGCACCGTGCTACGAGTACCGCGACCGCCGTGACGGTGAAGCGCAAGCCGGCTACACGCAGCGCCTGCTCGACGAACTCGAAGCCGCGATCCAGCAAGCCGGCCCGCGGCACGTGATCGCCTTCTGCGCCGAGACCGTGGTCGGCGCCACGCTCGGCGCCGTGCCGCCGACGCCGGGGTACTTCAAAGGCGTGCGCGAGATCTGCGATCGACACGGCATCCTCTGGATCGCCGACGAAGTGATGTGCGGCATGGGCCGCACCGGAACCCTGCACGCGGTGGAACAGGAAGGCGTCGCTCCTGACCTGATGACCATCGCCAAGGGCCTGGGCGGCGGCTACCAGCCGATCGGCGCCGTGCTCGCCCACAAGCGCGTCATCGCGCCGCTGCGCGACGGCAGCGGCCTGTTCCAGCACGGCCACACCTACCTCGGCCACCCCACGGCGTGCGCTGCCGCGCTGACGGTGCAGCGCGTGATCGAACGCGACGGCTTGCTGGCCCAGGTGCGCAGCCGCGGCGCGTGGCTGATGGCGGCGCTCCAGGAACGCTTCGCCAAGCACCCGCACATCGGCGACGTGCGCGGTCGCGGCCTGCTGATCGGCGTCGAGCTGGTGCGCGAGCGCGCCAGCAAGGCGTGTTTCGACCCGGCGCAAAAACTCCACGCCCGCATCAAGGCCCGTGCCTTCGCGAACGGCCTGTTGTGCTACCCGATGGGCGGCACCCTGGACGGCCTGCACGGCGACCATGTGCTGCTCGCGCCGCCCTTCATCGTCAGCGAAACCGAGTTGCAGACGATTGTCGAGACGCTGGCTCAATCGATCGACGAGGCGCTTGCCGAGTGAGACTTCGCGGTTTGCCGTGAGCCGGTTGACCCGACTGATCGGAATTCGCGTTCAATGAGTGAGATTTTGTGGCTGCCTTCGGCCCGTTGCTGCCGTTTGAACGTCCGCTTTGGGCGCGGTCACGCGTCGACGCAGGATATTCGTCATCCCGGCGAAAGCCGGGATCCACCCGTGGAAGTCGCGCGTCCAGCGAAGCGTTCATCGCGTGCAACCGGTGGATCCCGGCTTTCGCCGGGATGACGAGGTTGTTGGGCAAGCCTCGAGGCCACATCGAACGTCAGCAACGGGCCGATTGCCGACGGCATTTCCTACCCGATGGAACGCGAACTGGTGTGAGGCGAACCCGAACCCGATTCAATGGTTCGCGGCGAAAAACCGCAGCAGCTGCTGCGCGAGCAACTCGGGCTGCTCCTCGGGGATGAAGTGCCCGCAGTCGGGGATCGCTCCGCCTTGCACGTTGGCGGCAATCATCCGCGCCGACTCGAGCGGCTCAACGCCCCGCCCGCGCGCTTCGGCGCGCGCCCCGCCGAGCGCGAGCACCGGCATGGGCAGGCGAAACCCGGCGTCGAAGCTCGCGCGGTTGTCGGCGGCGTCGATCAACATATTGCGGTAGTACGCAAATCCCGCGCGCAGCGAACCCAACTGGCTGTAGCAGCGGACGTATTCGTCGACGTCATCGCGGCTGATCGCGCCGCGCTGCCAGCTGAACGCCTCGTAAAACCAGCTGAGGTATTCGCGCTCGCGCCCCTGCACCAACGCTTCGGGCAGGTCCGGCGTCATGTGGAAGGCGTGGTGCCAGCGCTTGCCGCCTTGCGACATGTCCGGGCCGATGCCGGGAATCGTCACGTCGAGCAGCGTCAGCGTGCGCACCGCTGCGGTGTGCGCGCGCGCCAGCGCGAATGCGACGGGGCCACCCCAATCGTGCCCGACGAGGTGAAAGCGCCCCAGCTGCAACTGCTCGCACAGCTCCACCAGGTCGAGTGCAATCGTCTTCTTGTCGTAGCCGTCGGCCGGCCGCGAGCTGTCGCCCAGGCCCGGCAGGTCGGGCACGATCAGGCGGTACTGGGCGCTCAGCAGCGGCATCACCTTGCGCCACTCGCGCCACGTCTGCGGCCAGCCGTGCAGCAGCACGACGGGCGTGCCGGCACCGGAGCTTGCGACGTGCATCGAGAGCCGGCTCAGGCGCAACGTCTGGTGTTCGATGGGCATGGCGGCTTGTCCGTCAGAGCGGGTCATCGCGCGGCGTCGCTCGGGCCGTCGAAGTCGGCTTGTGCGGCGCGGTGCGTCGCGTAGACGCGCCGCACCCACTGCGCGCCTGGGTGCGCCCGGTAGCGGTCGATCAAGGCCTGGAAGACGGAGGCCACGGGTTGCGGGCTGGACATCGGCGAATTGGCGGGTCTGACGAGCATCGCGAGCGCCGCCGCTGCCGTCAGGTCGGCGATGCCGAACGCATTGCCGCTCAGGTAGCCGGTGGCGCTGCTGCGTTGCGCGACGAAGTCGAGCGCCTGCGTGGCGGCACGGTGCCCGTCCTCGATGGATTCGGGCCCAGTGATGCCGTTGCCCTTGCGCACCAGCGGCGCGGCGAGCGGAACGATGCAGGCGTAGGCGCCGCGCTTCAACGCCGACGCGCCGTCGCCGAAGACCCGCGCGAACATTCCCGGTTGGGCGAGCAACGCGTCGAGCACGGTGCGGCGCATGCGCGGCGTGAGGTCGTCGTCGAACCAGCGCTGGATGCGCAGCGCCTCTTCGCGCTGCGCCGGATCGGCGGGCAACAGCGCCGGGCTCGGGTAACGTGCGTCGAGCCACTCGAGGATGCGCGCCGAGCCGGCGATCGCTTCGCCGTCGTGCACCAGCACCGGCGTCGTGGTGCCGCCGGTGAGGCGCTTCACGGTCCCCAGGTGCGGCCCGGGCAACAGGCTGCGCCGCTGATGCGGTACGCGTTTCAAGTCGAGCGCCCAGCGCGCCTTTTCGTTGTAGGGCGAGTGGCGAAACTGCAGGAGTTCGAGCATGGCGCCTCCAACGGCGACTCAGGGCCTTGCAGTATCGGCGCGAAAACGCTGTTCGTGTTCGTCAAGCGCGAGCAGCAAGCTCGTGCGGTGGTGCCGTACGATCGGCCGTCACCGATCTGGGCACTCCACATGCTGCATCTGCACTATTTCCCCGGCAACGCCAGCCTCACGCCGCACATCCTGCTCGAAGAGCTGGGCGTGCCGTACCAGCTCGAACTCGTCGACCGTGCGAAGGGCGCGCACAAGGCGCCCGGGTACCTGAAGCTCAATCCGAACGGTCTGATCCCGGTGTTGATCGACGCCGACCTGGTGCTTTACGAAACCGCCGCGATTTGTCTGCACCTGGCCGACACGAACCCCGATGCGGCGCTGGCGCCGACGCTGGGCACGCACGAGCGCGCGCATTTCTACAAGCGCTTGATGTGGTTGACGAACACGCTGCAGGCGATGCTGATCCACTACTTCTACGGCGAACGTCTCGTCGACGAAGGCAACATCGAAGCCGCGGCGCAGATCAAGGCGCATGCCGAGGCAAAGGTGGGCGCGATGCTCGACCAGCTCGACGCCGAACTCGCGCGGCACGGGCAGCCTTGGCTGCTGGGTGCGCAGTACAGCGCCGTGGACCCCTACGCGACGATGCTGTGCCGCTGGACGCGTGGCTTCAAGCGGCCGGGGCGCAGCCTGCCGCACCTGGCCCCCTACCTCGAGCGCGTGCTCGCCAGGCCTGCGGTGCAGCGAGCTTTCGAGCAAGAGGCACTGGCTCGGCCCTGGGTCTGACGCCGCGCCCTTGGCCGCGCTCGCGCGAATTTGTTCGCGCCCGTGACACGGAGCGGTGGACTGAGCAATCTTCACTCCCGAGAACGAAGGAGATCCCCCAGGACACGGCGTTGGCGGCGCCGCCTCATCTCCGAACAATGGGCGACTACTGCAACAGCCTTCAGGAACTGACCCATGGCCACGATTCGCGCAACGGCATCCTTTCAAGATCCCGGGCCCCTCGCCATCGCGATTCGGCGCATCGCCGCGGAGTTGTATCAACTGAGCTGCGCATTGTTCGCGCCGGGAAAAATCATTGCCGAAGTGCAGCAGATGCAGGCGCTTTGGGCCGAAGCCGACCGGGTGCAAGCCCACAACCCAGCGCGCGCTCGGGAGCTGCGCCGGCAAGCGTCGCGCGCCGGGCTCAACTGATTCAGACTGCGCGGCAGGCGGCTGCGCCCGCATCCATTCAGTCTTTCCTCAGCCGGCGTCGATGCGCCGCGCCCAATGCTCGGTAAGCGGCGTCATCGGCTTGGCGCAGCGCCGCTCGTTGAGCAAGGCTCTGCCCACACCTCCGTCGCGCCCGCCTGAGGCGGCGGCGAGCAGCGTTTGATCGATCAGGTCGCGCTGCGCGTGGCTGCCGCCGAAGCGGTGCGCGAAAGGTCGCAGCGGCAGCAAGCGCTCGATGCACTGGTGCATGTGCCCGCGCGAAAAATCGATCAGCGCCTGCATCATCGGCAGGCCCACCTCGGCGGCCATGGCGTGGTTGTCAGGCGGCGCCGCGCCAGGCGCTTGCGCGGCGCGCTCGCGGGCCGCAACGAGCAGCTTCTCGGCGCGCGCAGCGTCGCCCGCGCCGAGCAAGGCGAGCAGCGCGTGCACATCGTTGAAGGCGTAGTGCCCGGCGTGCTGCAGCGGGTCGGCCCAGGCCTGCGCCAACGCCGACCAGCGGTTTCCGACATCGGTGCCGAGCAGCTGCAGGCGCCAGAGCAGCGCGGCACCGTCGAGCCATTGCAGGTTAACGGTCGCGGCTGCGCCGCCGACGTGCGCGTCGTAGAGCAGCAGCGCCGCGTCGGTGTCGAGCGACTCCAGACGAAACAGCGCCAAGTGCCACCAGTTGTGCACTGACAACCCGTTGTCGACCGCCCAATCGGCGTGGCGCTCGGTGAGCCAGGCCACACCCTCCTCGTGGCGGCCCTGCATTTCCATGACGTGCGTGACGGCGTGGATCGCCCACGGCACTTTGGTGGTGCCGGCCACGGCGCGCCTTCCGGCGGCCTCGGCCTGAGGATACAGATTGCACTCTTCGAGGCCGAACGCGTACATGCCCAGCACGTAAGGGTGCAGCGTATCGTCCTCTGGCCAGTCGGGCAGGACGCGTGCGATGCGCGCGCGCAGGTTGCGTGCGTCGCCGCGATAAAAGTCGAAGAGGTGGGCGCAGATCAGCGCGAGCATGTCGCGCGGGTGGTCGCGCAGCAGCTCGTCCCACAGCGCACTCGCTTCGCGCCAGCGCCCGGCCAGGGCCAATTCGGCAGCGCCGAAGTGACAGCGTTCGCGCGGGTTCGCGTTCGCAAGCAAGGGACGCGCCGCGTCAAGCGCAGTTCGCGCCTGCGGCAGCAGCGCGGGTTCGGTGAGCGTGCACAGGAAGTCGCAACGAGCGACGTGCGCCAGGCTCCAGCCGGGGTCAGCGCCGGAGGCGGCGTCGAGGTCACTCAGCGGGTCGCCGAAGAACGACACGATGCGCCACAGCGCGCTCTCGAAGGCGTCAAGCGCCGAGCGCGAGCCGGTGCTGACGGGGCAGTCGCGTGGGTCGTTCATCGAGCACCCCTCTGTGGAGCGATGGGCGCTGGGTGTGAGGGTGATGCGCGGTACGCTGGACCTGGCGCAGCGCCCGGGTTTCGGTGAGGTTTGCGCGTGCTGGTGGGCTGCTTTTGGCCCGTTGCTGACGTTCGAATGTCCGCTATGCGTGCATGCGTGCGTCCGTCGGAGCGGCGCGGCAGGCGGCACCCGGTGGGGCTCGGCGGGGGCTCATGCTGGGACGGTCGGCGCTGCGCGCCGACTCCACTGTGCTGCTCGCCTTGAAGTCGCGCCCCGAACTCGCTTCGCTCACTTCGTTCGCTACGCTCGAACAGGCGGGGCGAAGTCAGTTCTGGATGCACGCTTCGCGTGCCGACTTCAAGGCTGCGCTGCTCGTCGCCGCAGGAATCGCCCCCACCAAGCCCCACCGGGTGCCGCCTGCCGCGCTCCAACCGTTCGGTGCACTGTGACGAAAAACCAGTGCGTGTCCGTGTCGATGTGTGCTGGCTTCGATCGCCACGTATCTCTGCCGCGCCGCGCCGAACTCGACGTGCCGAAGCACATGTGAACGGCAGCAACGGGCCGAAAGCCGCCAGCGCTGCGCCGCGGCCCTCACGCAAATCGACGCGCACCCGTTTCACTTCAGATGTGAGCCACCTGCGGCCAGGGGCGCTGCGCCGGCCGCAACTGCTCCCAGGCGCGCGCGACTTGCAGCACGCCGAGGTCGTCAAAGCGCTTGCCGATGATTTGCAGGCCGATGGGCAAGCCACTCGCCGTGTAGCCGCAATTGATGCTCGCCGCAGGCTGCTCGCTCATGTTGAAGGGCAGCGTGAAGGCGATGTGCTCAAAGGGCCGCGTCGGGTCGTTCGTCGGGCACGGCAGTTCGGCGGCGTAGGCGGGCATCGGGGCGGTGGGCGAAAGCACGTAGTCGAAGCGCGCGCACGCGGCCACCGCAGCTTCGCGCATCGCGCCCATCTGGCTGTAGCCGCGAAACACCTGCTCGCCGCTGAGCCCTGCGCCGCCGCGCGCCCACTCGTGGATGAAGGGCAAGACGCGCGCGCGGCGTGGGTCCGGCAGCGCCGAAATATCCATCCACGCACGACACCGCCAGAACTGGTCCATGCCTTCGGCCATGGCGCGGTTCATGAACGCCGGAATCGATTCGACCACCGCCCCCGCCGCTTCGAATGCACGCGCCGCTGAGTTCACCGCAGCCGCCACTTCGGGTTCGACACCAAAGCCCCAGCCCGCATCCATCATCAGGCCGATCTTCAAGCCCCTCACGTCGCGATCCAGCTGGCCCCACGCGATGTCTTGCCACGGCAGGCTCATCGTGTCGCGCGCATCGGCCTGGCTCAGCACCGCCAGCAACGCAGCGGAATCGGCGACGCTGCGCGTCATCGGCCCGGCGACGCGCCCCGCAAACGGCGGATAAATCGGAATGCGCCCGAGGCTTGGCTTCAAGGTGAAGATGCCGCACCAGCCCGCCGGCAGGCGCACCGATCCTCCGATGTCGGTGCCGACGTGCAAGGGCCCGTAGCCCGCTGCGGCGGCTGCGGCAGCGCCGCTGCTGCTGCCGCCCGGGTTTCGCGTCAGGTCCCAGGGGTTGCGCGTGAGTTGATGAAAGCTCGACAGTCCGGAGGACAACATGCCGTAGTCGGGCATCGTCGTCTTGCACAGGATCACCGCGCCGGCTTCGCGCAGGCGTGCCGACGGCGGCGCGTCTAGCGCGGCAGGCGTGAGTTCGGTCGCTGCGGTTCCGAGCGGCATGGGAGTGCCGCGCGTGGCGATGTTCTCCTTGATCGTCACCGGCACGCCATCGAGTGCCGACAGCGGCGATCCCGCAAGCCAACGCTTCTGCGCGGCCTCCGCCATCGACAGCGCCGCGTCGCCGTCCAGCGCATAAGTGGCGTGCAGGTGCGGCTCGCACGCGGCGATGCGCTTCAGCACCGCACGTGTCACTTCAACGGGCGAGAGTTCCTTGCTCCGGTAAAGGCGCTGCAGGTCGGCGGCGCTGAGGTCGTGCAGGTGCGGTGCGCTCATGGCCGGCTCACTGCCAGCTCATCGCGCTCAAGTCGTTCGCAAAAATCGGCGAGCTCGCCCAGACCCCCTTCAAGCCCTTTTTGCTCACCGCCACTTGCGCCGGGTTGAAGATGAACGCGTTGACCGCGTCGGTGGTCAGCATCTTCTGCAGGTCGCCGAAGAGCTTGGTGCGCTCTTTCGCATTGCCCTCGGTCGCGTACTTCGCCGCCAGATCGCGGAACGCCTTGCTGTCGTAACCCCAGTAGTAGCCGGTGTTGGTGTACTGCATGAAGTCGAGCGGCTCGACGTGGTTGATCACGGTCAGGTCGAAGTTGCCCTTGAACGGACCGCTGAGCCATTGCGCCCATTCGACGTTTTCGATCTTCGCGTTGATGCCCACCTTCGCGAGTTGCGCGGCGAGCACTTCGCCGCCCTTGCGCGCGTATTGCGGAGGCGGCAGGGTCAGCGTCACGTCGAGCGGCGTCGCGATGCCGGCTTCTTTCAGCAGCGCTTTCGCCTTCTCCGGGTTGTAGGCGTAGACGCCGGTCAGATCGACATAACCCGCGTCGGTGGGCGCCATGTGCGAGCCGATCGGTTGCGCCAAGCCTTCGAGAACACCGTCGATGAAGGCCTTGCGGTCGATCGCGTGCATCAGCGCGCGGCGCACGCGAACGTCGTCGAACGGCTTTTTCTTGTTGTTGATCGTCATGATGCCTTTGCCCGCGGTGCTGCCGATCGCCACCGTAAAGCGCTTGTCGGCCTGGAACTGCTTGAGGCTCTGCACCGCTCCGAGGCGTGGCATGGCGTCGACGTCGCCAGCCAGAAGCGCGGCCGCATGTGCCGCGGGGTCGTTGATGAAGCGGAACGTCACCTTGTTCAGCTTGACGTTCGCGGCGTCGCGAAAGCCGGGCCACTTGGTGAGCGTGACCGAACTGCCCTTTTTCCAGTCCGTCAAGGTGTACGGGCCGGTGCCGACCGGTTTGGTGGCGGTGCCGTCGGCGCTTTTCGGGTCCAGGATCACCGCGGTGTTCTCGCCCATGCGGAACAGGAAATTGCCGTCGGCGCTGTTCAGCACCACGATCACGGTGTGCGCATCGGGCGTGCTGATGCTGCTGATGTTGTCGAACACCGCCTTCTTCGCCTTGTTCGTCGACTTCTCCGCCTGAGCGCGCTCGAAGCTGAACTTGACGTCGGAGGAGTCGAACGCCTCGCCGTCGCTGAACTTCACGCCCTTGCGCAGCTTGAAGGTGTAGGTCTTGCCGTCGGGGTCCATGCTCCAGCCCTCGGCGAGCAGCGGCGTGACGCGCCCGTCGACGTTGATCTTCGTCAGTCCTTCGAGGATGTTGTAGTGCACGATCTCGCCGATCGCCGCGGCCGGCGCCGTGGTCGGGTCCAGGCTCGTCGGTTCGAGCACCATCGCGAGCACGGCGCTGTCTTTGCGCGCTTGGCTGCTGGCCGTGAACGACAGCGCCGCCAAGAGCAACGCGGCGATCAGTTTCGTGGGGGTCATCATCATCTTCATGAACGGTCTCCTTCGCTTTGAGTTTGCATCATCACCTGTTCCGCAAGATGGCACGCCGCCTGGTGCCCCGGCGCCAAGCTGCGCAATCGGGGAACTTCGCTGGCGCAGCGCGGCTGGCGGTGCACGCAGCGCGGCGCAAACGGGCAGGCAGGGGCCTCTTCGATCTCAGCCTCGACTCTACTGGATGGCGCGGCCGCACTCGCCTGCCCGGCGGCACGGCCGCCGCCGACGCGGGTCTGCATCGCCGCGGCGAGCAGCGCACGCGTATAGGGGTGCGCTGCGGCGCGAAACAAGACCTCGCTCGCGCCTTGCTCGACGACCCGTCCCGCGTACATCACGATGACTTCATCGCAGACATGGTCGACGACCGCGAGGTCGTGGCTGATGAGCAGGTAGGTCACGCCGAACTGATCCTGCAAGTCCTGCAGCAGGTTCAGCACCTGGGCTTGCACCGACACATCCAGCGCACTCACCGGCTCGTCGGCGACGATCAACTTGGGCCGCGTGATCAACGCGCGCGCGATCGCGATGCGCTGGCGCTGGCCGCCGGAGAATTCATGCGGGTATTTGTCGGCGTCGCTCGCGCGCAGGCCCACCGCGTCCAGCATCGTGGCGACGCGCTCGCGCTGCTGCGCGGCATTGGCGTCGAACAAGGGCTCGGCGACGATGCGGCCGATCCGCTGGCGCGGGTCGAGCGAACCGTAGGGGTCCTGGAACACCATTTGAAAGTCGCGCCGCGCATGGCGCAGCTCGGGGGCGCCCAGCCGGTTCAGGTCGGCACCGAGGAAGCGCACTTCGCCTGAAGTCGGCGGCTCCAGGGCGAGCGCGATTCGCGCGAGCGTCGACTTGCCCGAACCCGACTCGCCGACCACACCGAGGTTGCGCCCGGCGTGCAGCGTCAGGCTGACCCCCGCCAAGGCGTGCACCACCGGCGCGGCGCGCCACAGCGCCTCGCGCGGCAGCGCGTAGTCGCGCGTCACTTCGCGCAGTTCCAGCAAGACGACGGGCTCGGGCACCATGGGGCCGAATCATCGGGCATGGCGCGCCGGCGTCGGCGGGACGCGGCCGGGCGGCACAAATAGAACGCCGGCCCTAAATCTCAGCAACTTTGCTGCAAAGCAACAAATTCCACTTGATCTCTGGATTTTCAAGGATAGAATTCGTCCATGTTGCAATGCAGCAAAAGTTCTCACCCCCACCACCTAAGGAGTTAATCCATGTTCACCCCCGATCAAGTCATCGCCGCGCAAAAACGCAATGTCGACGCGCTTCTGAGCCTGAGCCAGAAGGCCTTCGAGAACGTCGAGAAAGTCGTCGCCCTGAATCTGCAGACGACCAAGGCCACGCTCGACGAGACGCGTGAAGTTGTGCTCAGCGCCAAAGACCCGAAGGCCATGTTCAGCGCCCAGGGCGAGCTGCTCCAGCCGGCCGTCGAAAAGGCCACCGCCTACGGCCGCGAGCTCTATGAAATCGCCACCCAGGCGACTGCCGAGCTGAACAAGGCTGCCGAAGACAGCGTCGTCCAGGCGCGCCAGCAGATGCTTGCCTTCGTCGAAGGCGCAGTGAAGAACGCGCCGGCCGGAAGCGAAAACGTCGTGAACCTGTTCAAGACGAGCCTGCTCGCCGCGAACCAGGCGTTCGATGGCGTGCAACGCATGGCCAAGCAAGCGGCAGAGACGGTCGAAGCGAACGTCAACGCGGTCGCTGCGAAGACGGTCAAGGCAGCGCCGGCCAAAGCCAAGCGCTGATCGACCCGCTCGCCTTCGGGCGAGCAACCCGTCATCCCGGCGCGTGCCGGGATCCATCGCCGGCACTGGAGCCGTGTCGGAACCCTGGATCCCGGCGTGCGCCGGGATGACCCATTTCACGCGCCTACAAGGTCTCCGCCGGGTCGAAGTCGAGTTCCACTTTCGCGCCGTTCGGGTCGTGGCAGAACAGTTGCCACGTTCCCGCACCGCGCTGCTGGCGCAAGTCGTACTTGATGCCGCGCGCGTCGAAACGCGCTTTCACGTCTTTCAGGCCCTTGGCGGTGAACGCCATGTGGTCGATCACGCCGCTGCGCTCTACGGGCATCGCCCGGTCGCTGTAGACGTGCAGCACGGCCTTGCCGTCGGCGTAAAGCCATTCCCCCGGAAACCCGAGGTCGGGCCGGTAGCCCTTCTCCATGCCGAGCAGGCCGACGTAAAAGTCGAGCGTGCGCGCGATGTCTTCAGCGATCACGGTGAAGTGGTTCATGCCGACGATCATGCGGGGCTCCTTGGGGTTGCTGAACGAAGTCTCTTCAAGTCAACAGCACGACGGCACCCACCGTCGCGCGCGCCTCGATGCGCGCGTGCGCTTGCGCCGCAGCGTCCAGCGTGAAGCGCTCGATCGGTGGTGCGCGAAGTGTCCCCGCGGCCATAGCGTCCCAGACGCGCCCGGCGCGCTCGGCCAGCAGCGCGTGTGTGGCGACATAGTGGAACGCGACGGGCCGCGAGAACGTCACCGACTTGTGCAGCAGCCAGTTCGGGTCGATCGCGCTCAAGCCCCCGCTCGCCTGGCCCAGGCTGATCCAGTGGCCGCACAGCGCGAGCGAGTCCATGTTCTGTTCGCGCGCCGCTTCGCCCAGGCCGTCGACGATGACGTCGGCGCCGCCGCACAGGCGCTGCACCGCGTCGGCAAATCGATAGTCGCGCGTCACGATGACGTGTTCGCAACCGTGATCGCGCGCGATGCGGGCTTTTTCTTCGGTGGACGTCGTGCCGATCACGGTCGCGCCGAGCGCGCGTGCCCATGAGCACAGCAGCAGGCCCACCCCCCCCGCCGCGGCGTGCACGAGCAGCCGGGTGCCGCGCTTCACGTGGCCGAGGTCGCGCAGCAGGTAGTCGGCGGTCACGCCCTTGAGCAAGGTGGCGGCGGCGCTGGCGTCTTCGACGTGCGGCGGCAAGCGCAGCACGCGGTCGGCCGGAAGCGTGCGCACGCTGCAGTAGGCGCCGGGCACGCCGTGCATGTAGGCCACGCGGTCACCGGGCAGCACGCCGCTGACGCCGTCGCCGACATCAAGCACCGTGCCCGCGGCTTCCATGCCGAGCACGGCGGGTGCACCCAGCGGGCCGTTCAGCGGCAGCATCGCCGGAATGTCGCCGCGGCGCAGGTAGATGTCGATGAAATTGACGCCGATCGCGCGCTGCTCGATGCGCACTTCGCCCGGCCCCGGCGCGGGCGCTTCGCCGGTGAGCGGCTCCAGCACCTCGGCCTCGCCATAGCGGCGCTGATGCATTTGGCGCGACGCCATCGGCAGCCCGCCGCCGCGTGCCGGCCGGGGTGACTGCGCCGCGCCCGCCGCCGCCGCGCGCTGCCGATCCCGCCCGGGCGCTTGGCGCAAGTGACGCCGCAGGTTCTCGAATCCGGCTTCGTAGACGCCTTGCGCCACCAGGTCTCCCAGTTCGCGCTCGCGCCCGGGCGGCGTCGCAAATGTCGACTCCCAATGCCAGAAGGTGCGGTTGCCGTCGGTGACGCGCTTCAGCGTCACCGTCGCGACGTAACGCTGCAGGGGAATCGTCGCCTCGACGATGCAATACGTGCTCTTGAAGTCGCTGTCCGACAGCGTCAGCAACTGTTCGCGAACCCGGTTCCCGTCTTGCAACGTGAAGTCGCGGATGCAGCCCACCTGCGTGGGCGACTCGCCGCCTTCGATTCGGCTCGTCTCGACCACATCGTGCCACTGATCGTGGCTGTTGAAGTCGCGCAGGATTGCCCAAACGCGCTCGACGGGTGCGTCGATGATGGTGGAGCGGACGATGCGTTGCAGCATCAGTCGCGTGGTTTGGCGTGGGAAAGCATGGCGAACTTTCTGTCTGCGAAGCGATGCGGGGCGCTGCCGCTGCCGGCCCGGCCGTGGCGGGCTGAAGCTTTGCTCAGGCCTCGCGGCGGCCTGAGCTCCAGCTTCTTTATGCCCGCCACAGCCGGGCCGGCAGCGGCAGCGCTACCACGGTGGTTGGCGGCAACCGCGAAGCATCGCGCGGCTCGACGCTGGCCGCGCGATGCGCCGGGGGCTGCCCCCAGCGGGCATAAAGAAGCTGGAGCGCGGCCCGCGAGGGCTGCGCCAAGCTTCAGCCCGCTGGGGGCAGCCCCCGGCGCATCGCGCGCACTCGACCTCGGCACACGGGTGACCCCGTCGCCCAGCTGGAGTCGAACCGAAGCCACGTTAGCGCCGACCAAAGTGCCGCTTCAACGCATCGAACCCACCCTGGAACACGCCGTTGGCTATGCTCTCGGTCAGCTCGCGTTCGCGGCCCTCGGCGCAGTCGAACTCGGCGCTCCATTCGGCGAAGCAGCGTGCGCCGTCGGTGACGGGGGTGAGCTTGAGCGTGGCGATGTAGTTGTCCACGCCCATCGGGCTCTCCAGGATCTCGTAGGTGCAGGCGAAGTCGTAGTCCGACAGCGCCAGCAGCCGCTCGCGGATCATGCCGCCGTCGCGTGTGTGGAAATGGCGGATGCAGCCGACGCGGTCGCTCGGCTCGTTCATCTCGATGCGGCTGTCGGCAATCGCCGGGTGCCACTGCGGCAGCGCGTTGAAGTCGCGAATCCGCGCCCAGACGGTGTCGGCGCTCGCGTCGATGACGCTCGACGTGTAGATCTTGATCACGATGGTCTACTCTTTTGACGCTGGCGTCGGCGTCGCCGGAGGCAGCGCCGCCTGCGCACCGCTCACGCTGCCCACCAGACGCTGGATGTCGCCGCCTTCGATGCCGATCTCGCGCAGCAACTGGTCGACGAGCGGTGCCTGCGCACGGAAGCGCAGCGCCGAATTCACCACGCCGTCGGCAAAATTTCCGCCGCCGCCATTCATGCCGTCGCCGCCACCACCTCCCGAGCCGCCCAGGCCGTCGACATGCAGGATCTTGATGCCCTCGATGCGCTCCATCGGTTTCACCGATTCACGGATGATGCCCTCGGCTTTTTCGACGAGCCGCATGCGCAGCGCCGACATGCGCGCTTCGGGCGTGAGCATGTTGTGTGCTTCGTTCATCCAGCGCTGCGCTTCGGCTTCGATTCCGGCGCGCACGCGCAGCGCGACGGTCTTGATCTGGTCCGCGTCGGCATCGGCCTGCGCCTGCATGCGGATCGCCATGCCGCGATCGGCGCTGGCTTCCTTTTCCGCGCTCGCCGCGACGGTGAGGCGCAGCGCGTCGCGCTCCGCCGCCTGGCGCGCGCCGATCAGCTCGATCGCCTTTTTGCGCTCGGCCATTTCGACCTCGCGCGCCGTGAAGACGCGCTCCTCCGCAGTCACGGCGTCGGCACGCGCACCGTCGGCCGCAGCCTGGGCTTCGCTTTGCGCCTTGCTCTCCAGCGCCACCGCAATGGCGCGTTTTTGCTCGGCAAGCTCCAGCGACTTGCGGCGCTCGATCTCGGACGCCTGAACTTCGCGCTCCTTGCCGATGCGCTGCTGCTCGATCGATTGCTCGGAGCGGATTCGCGCCGTGTCGATCGCCTGTTTCGCGGCGATCTGCGAGCTCTCGGCGTCTTGTTCGCGCTGCGCGCGCTCGGTCGTGACCTCGGCGCGCTGGCGCGCGCGCGCGATCTCGACTTCACGCTGCTGGCTCAGGCGCGCGTATTCGCCTTCGCGGTCGATGTCGAGCGACAGTTTTTCCGCTTCCAGGTTCTTGTTGCGGATCGCGATCAGCGTGTCCTGCTCAACGTCGTTGCGCTGCTTCTTGCGGTGCTCGATCTGCTCGGTCAGGCGCGTCAGACCTTCGGCGTCAAACGCGTTGCTCGGGTTGAAGAACTCCATGCCGGTCTGGTCGAGCTGCGTCAACGAAGCCGCTTCCAACTCCAGGCCGTTTTTCTTCAAATCTTCAGCGACCGCCTCGCGCACCTTCTTCACGTAGGTGCCGCGCTTCTCGTGCAGCTCTTCCATCGTCATTTCGGCGGCGGCGGTGCGCAGCGCGTCGACGAACTTGCCCTCGACGAGCTCTTTCAGCTGCTCGGGCTCCATGGTGCGCAGGCCCAGCGTCTGCGCGGCTGCCGCCACCGACGCCGGCTCGGCGGCGACGCGCACATAAAATTCGGCGATCACGTCGACGCGCATGCGGTCTTTCGTGATCAGCGCTTTCTCGCGGCCGCGGCTCACCTCCAGGCGCAGCGTATTCATGTTCACCGGAATCACGTCGTGCACGATGGGCAGCACGAAGGCGCCGCCGTCGAGAACGACTTTCTGCCCGCCGAGGCCGGTGCGAACAAAGGCGCGCTCCTTGGAGCTGCGCAAGTACAACCAGTGCAATAGCCAGACGCCGATGGCGACGACGATCGCCACGACGATCAGGCCGAGGATGAAGCTGCCGAATTGGGGGCCAGACATGATTCGCTCTCCTAGAAAATGTTCAACGGGCCTTCAGCGGGCAATCTGCATGAAGCGCCGCGTCGTTTCTGTCAATGCGGTTTCCGTGGGCAGGCGTTCCATCGAGCTCGCGCCGTAGAAGCCGTCGATGCCTTTGCAGCTCTTCAAAATGAACTGCGCGTCTTCGGGGGTGGCGATCGGCCCGCCGTGGCAGAGCACGATCACCTGCGGGTTCACCGCTCGCGCCGCTGCCGACCAGGCGTTGATCGGCGCGACGCAATCGGCGAGCTGCAACGCCGTTCCCGCGCCGATCGCACCGCCTGTCGTCAGGCCCATGTGGCAGACCACGATGTCGGCACCGGCACGTGCCATGTCGCGCGCCTCGTTCTCGCTGAAGACATACGGCGTGGTGAGCAAATCCAGCGCGTGGGCGCGCGCGATCATCTCGACTTCCAGGGCATAGCCCATGCCGGTTTCTTCGAGGTTCGCGCGGAAGGTGCCGTCGATCAAGCCCACCGTCGGGAAGTTCTGCACCCCGGAAAAACCGAGGTCAATCAGGCGGCGCAGGAACTGATCCGCAATCATGAACGGGTCGGTGCCGTTCACACCCGCGAGCACGGGTGTGTGCTGCACAACCGGCAGCACTTCGTGCGCCATCTCGCAGACGATCTCATTCGCGTTGCCGTAGGCCAAGAGGCCGGCAAGCGAGCCGCGCCCGGCCATGCGGTAGCGGCCCGAGTTGTAGATCACGATCAGGTCGATGCCGCCAGCCTCTTCGCACTTGGCGGACAGCCCCGTCCCGGCGCCGCCGCCGATGAGCGGCTCGCCGCGGGCGATCTTGGCGCGAAAGCGGTCGAGCAGGGTTTGTCTGGCGATGCGGGGCATGGAATTCGTATCGTGAGTGAAGCTTGCTGCGTCATCCCGGCGCAAGCCGGGATCCACTGCGTGCGGCCAAGGGTGGATCCCGGCGTGCGCCGGGATGACGTTGCTCAATCTCATGCCAGGCGGCGACGAGGGCATGCGCAAACGCGTCGTCGTTGATGTGCAGCGGCAGGCGTTGCAGGCGCCTGTCGCTGCCCGGCCGGAAGCGCTGTTCGATCGCGTTGAACAGCGCGGTGTTCGCCGCCGGGTCGTGAAACGGCTGGCCGGGTTTGTCGATCGCCGAGACGCCGCCCTCGGGAATGAGGAAGCGCACCGGCCCGCGCATCGCATTCAGCTTGTCGCCGATGAACTCGCCGATGCGCCGGTTTTCTTCCAGCGTGGTGCGCATCAGCGTCACCGTCGGGTTATGGCGATAGAGCTTGCGACCCTTGTGCTGCTGCGGCACGCTCTCCCAGGCGCCGAAGTTCACCATGTCCAGGGCACCGCACGAACCCACGTAGGGAATCGGATGGCGCGCAAACACATCCATTCGGGTCGGCCCGGCGGAGAGCACGCCGCCGCCGATTTCGTCGGCCACTTCGGTGGTCGACACGTCGATCACGCCGGCGAGCAAGCCCGAGTCGGCGAGTTTTTCCATCGACTGGCCGCCTGTGCCGGTCGCGTGGAACACGAGGCAGTCGTGCGAATCGCCCAGCAGCTTGGTGACGGCTTGCACGCAGGGGGTCGTCACGCCGAACATCGTCAAGCCGATGGCGGGCTTGGTCGCGACGCTTTCAGGTGTCGCGTGCGCAATCATCCCGGCCAGCGCGTGCGCTGCGTTGGCGAGCACGCGTTCGCTGATGCGATTGATTCCCTGCACGTCGGTCACCGAATACATCATGCAGATGTCGCTCGGCCCGACGTAGGGGCGCGTGTCGCCGCTGGCCATCGTCGACACCATGACTTTGGGGCAGCCGATGGGCAGCGCGCGCATTCCGGCGCTGGCGAGCGTCGTGCCGCCGGAGCCGCCGGCGGAGATGATGCCGCCGAGGTCGCGCCGCGTGCGCACGAAGATTTCGAACGCGGCGGCCATCGCCGAGACCGCGTTGCCCCGGTCGCCGCTGAAGACTGCCGCTTCGCCACCCGGGTGATGGCGCGCCACTTCGCGTGGGTGCACGCTCGCTGAGGAAGGCTTGCCGCTCGTCGACAGGTCGACGGTGACGACGCGCAGGCCGAGTTTCTCGACGCACTGGCGCAGGTAGAACAGCTCGCGGCCCTTGGTATCGAAGGTGCCCACGACGTATGCGGCGCGCTCGCTGCTCGCCGCCACCGGAAAATCGAATACCCGACTACCCTGCCCTGGGTCATCCCGGCGCACGCCGGGATCCACTACGCCAGCGCGAGGCGACAAGGGCGCGGCCTCGCGCGCGATGTCCACAGCCGGCGTGGCCGTGCCGCCGGCGTTCCAGCGGTTGAATCCGCGCACCGTGCGCGGCGCCATGTCATCGAGCGACGGCGCGCCTTCGGCGAAGGCGCGGCGCACGGTGTAGACCTGCGGTGCGCCCGCGTCGCCGGGGGCCGGGCTGTCGGACGGGCCGGCAACTGGGGAGGCCGGCTCCTCGGCATCGCTGCCCGAGCGCACCCCGAGCAGACGCTCCTGCAATTCGCGGTTTCCCGCCAATTGCGCGGTCGGCATCTCCTGCGTGATGCGGCCATTCGCCATCACGCCGATGCGATCGGCGACGGCTATCGCCACCCCCAGGTTCTGCTCGATCAGCAGCACCGCGATCCCGCCCTGCGCCACCAAGTCGCGCAGCGACTGGGCGACTTGCTCGACGATCAGCGGCGCCAGGCCCTCGGTGGGCTCGTCCATGACGAGCAACTTGGGTTCGAGCAAGAGCGCCCGGCCGATGGCCAGCATCTGCTGCTCGCCGCCCGAGAGCTGCGCGCCGCCGTGGCTCTTGCGCTCGGCAAGGCGCGGGAACATCGCATAGATGCGATCGACGTCGCGACGTTTCGGTGCGACCAGGCGCAGGGTTTCATCCACCGTGAGCGAGGGCCAGACGCGCCGCCCCTGCGGCACATAGGCGATGCCCTGCCGGGTGATGCGGTGCGGCGCCCGCCCGAGGATTTCTTCGCCGAGCAGCTTCACGCTGCCACTGGCGCTCACCAGGCCGGTGATCGCGTTGCACAGCGTCGTCTTGCCCATGCCGTTGCGCCCGACGACGCCGAGCACGCCTTGCTCGATGACCAGGCTCACGCCTTGCAGCGCATGGGCGCGGCCGTAGTACACGTCCAGGCCCTCGATGGCGAGCACCGGCGTGCCGCGCATTGTCTTGGCGGGAGCGCTGGCCATCAGTGTTTGCCGCCCATGTAGATGGCTTGCACTTGCGAGTCGTTTTCGATCTCGTCCGGCGTGCCGGTCTTGAGCACGCGGCCGTTGTGCATCACGGTCACGCGTTCGACGACGCGCAGCGCGATGTCCAGGTCGTGCTCGATCAGCACAAAACTCATGTGCGAGGGCAGCGAGCGCAGCAGCGCAACCAGTTCGCGGCGCTCCGCGGGCGACAGCCCGGCGGCGGGCTCGTCGAACAGGATCAGGCGCGGCGCGCCGGCCAGCGCCATGCCGATTTCCAGCTGGCGCTGCTGGCCGTGCGCAAGGTTCGCGACACGCTCGTCGGCGATGTGCGTCAGCCGCGCGCGATCCAGCAGCTCATTCGTTGCGAGCGTCGAGGCGTGCCGCATCCCGGCGCGGCGAAAGCTGAAACGGGCATTGCCCACGCCGCGCACCGCGAGGAACAGGTTGTCACGCACCGCGAGGTCGCGAAACAGCAGCGAAGACTGGTAGGTGCGCCGCAATCCCTTGCGGATGCGCTCGTGCGGCGGCAGCTCGGTGATGTCTTCGCCGAAAAAGTAAATGCGCCCGGCGGTGGGCGGAAAGTCGCCCGTGATGGCGTTGAACAGCGTTGTCTTGCCCGCGCCATTGGAGCCGAGCACCGCGTACTTCTGGCCGGCAGCGACCGAGATCGACACGTCGTCCACCGCGCGCAAAGCGCCGAACGCGCGCGTCACGTTGCTGAGCGTGAGTGCGTCGTTTGTCGCCAGGGCTGGGCGGGCGCCCGCGAGCGCCGCCGCGGGTGAGGCGGCGCTGCGAAATCGGCTGGCGATGGTGGCCATGTCGGGGAATGAAGTCGATGCGCGTGAATCGGAATCGGCCCGCGCCAAGACGCGGGCCGCCCGAATCGATTCACTTCAAGGGCAGCTGGGCACGTCGCGCGAGCCGATCTTGAAGTCCGCTGCGCTCATGCCCAGCGTTTGCTCCACGTTGTCGACCTTGCTGTTGACCTTGGTTGACAAATTGCCTTGCGCGTCCTTCACGACTTCCGTGACGAAGGTCGTGCCGATGGCCTGGCGGTTCGCGTCCAGTCGAACGTCACCGTTGGGCGTCTTCAGCACCAGCTTGGACAGCGCTTCCCGGTACTTCGCCTGTCCGCCGGAGAGGTCGCCATTCACCGCGGCCAGACCGTCCAGCGCCGCCTTCATGTTCACGTAGTACACATACGCAAACAGGCTGGGCATGGGGAAGCCGCCGGCCGAGACCGGGAAGTTCTTCTGGTAGTCGGCGACGAACGCCTTCCAGTCGGCGCCATCGAAGCTGTCGGCGTACGGGCCCGCGGACAGCGTGCCCACCAGCGAGTCGCGGCGCTTGCCGCGATAGTTCAGCACGTCCTGGCTCACCGTGATCGAGCCGCCCATGATGGGCTTGTCGCCACCGGCCGATTCATACTGATTCAGGAAGTTCACCGCGTCGGCGCCGCCGAGCACGACGAGCAGCGCGTCCACGTCTTTCGGAATCTTCGCGATCACCGACGAATAGTCCTTGCCGCCCAGCGGCACCCAGGCCTTCTCGGGCACCTTGCCGCCGAGCCGGCAATACTCGGCCATGAATCCTTGCACCTGCGAATACGGGAACGCATAGTCCTCGGCGATGATCATGGTGCGCTTGTAGCCCTTGGCCATGGCCGCCTTGCCCAGGCCGACCATCCACTGCGCGCCTTCCGTGTTGAAGCGGAAGAAGTTCGGGCTGGTGTTGACGAGCGTCGTCGCCTGCGCGCCGGAGCCGCCGTTGATGAAGGTGATGTTGGGCTGCGTCTTCGAATAGTCCTTCACCGCGATGCCTTCGCCGCCCGACAGCGGACCGACCATGATGTCGACCTTGTCCTGCTCGACGAGCTTGCGCGTCGCGTTCACGGCCACATCGGGCTTGGCGTCCGACGAGCCTTTGATGACTTCGATCTTGCGTCCGGCGACGACGCCACCGCGCTGCTTCACGGCGAGCTCGGCGCCGCGCATGCCGTCGGCACCACCGGCGGCGAACGGGCCTTCCAGCGTGGCGAGCAGGCCGATCTTCACCGGCTGGCCTTGCGCCCAGGCCGAGCCCACCATCGCGGCGACTGCCGCAGCGCCCAGTACCGAGCGCATCAGGATTCTCTTGGTCACTTTCACTTCAGTCTCCTTTGGAGGTTAAGGTTTGGCCAGCGAAGCGTGAGCGCAACATCGCCCACAGTCCGAGCAAGCCGTCGGGGGAAAACAGCACGATGGCGAGGAACACGCCACCGATCACGAGATTGAAGCGTTCGCGGTCGATCAGATCGATCGCAAAGGTTTGCAGAAGCACGAAGGTGAGCGCGCCCAGAAACGCGCCGACCGGGTGCTTCATGCCACCGAGCACGGCAATCACGAGGATGTTGATGAGCCAGCTCGTGCCCACCGACCCCGGCGTCATGAGCGCGTTGTACCAAGCGACGCCAATGCCGGCGACGGCTGCGATCAGCCCCGCCAGCGCATACGCCGCGACCCGGTGCGCGACGACGTGAAAGCCCAGCGCCGCCATGCGCCGCGGGTTGTCGCGAATGCCTTGCAGCGATATGCCGAATGGCGTGCGCACGACATAGCGCACCAGGAAGTAGGCCGCGAGCGCCCAGAACAGCACCAGGAAGTAGAACGGCACCGGTTCGCGCCAGCCTATGCCCAGCACGGTGGGGGGTTTCAGTTCGCGCAATCCCTGGAAGCCATTGAAGATGGTGTAGTTCTGCAGCACCAGGTAATAGAACGCGACACCAATCGCAAGCGTGATCATGATGGTGTAAATGCCCTCGGTGCGCACCGAGAGCCAGCCGATCAGCGTGGCGCAAACGACGGCGATGGCAATCGCGAACGGCACCGCCACCCACCACGGCCACGCGAGGCTGATCTCGGCGCTGCTGCTGGTGCCGAGCACGGCGAGCGCGTAGCCCGAGATGCCGGCGACCGTCATCTGCGCGAGCGACACCATGCCGCCGTAGCCGGCGAGGAAGGTGAGCGACAGCGCGATCATGCCGAGCAGCAGCGACTGCGTCGCGACCTGGAACGTGAGGAAGGGTGTGGCGACAAAGGGAAACAGCAGCACCATCAGGCCGACGAACACATGGCGCGGCGCGAGGGTTTGCCACAGGTATTTCAACCAGCGCGGCGCGTCGCTGTGGGCGTAGGGGTCGGGTGCGGTGATCACCGCCGGCGCGCTGGCGGCCGCGGCGGCGCGTGGCCGCGCGGTGGACAGCGTGCCGGTATTCATGGCACGGCGCCATTGGGAGGCGCTCATGGTGTGCCTCTCATGCTGCTTGACCCATGATCCCGCGCGGCCGGAACGCCAACACCAGAATCAGAATCACGAACGTGAACACGACGCTGTAGGTCGGCGCATACGCCAGCCCATAGGTCTCGGCCAACCCGAGAATCGCCGCGCCGATGGCCGCGCCGACGATCGAGCCCATGCCGCCGACGATCACGACGATCAGCGACGCGAGCAGCAGCCGGATGTCTTCGCCCGGCACCATCGACAACTCCACGGCGCCGATCACGCCGCCGAAGCCGGCCAGTGCCGCGCCGAGCGCAAACGTGATCGCGAACACCAAGTTCACATTGAAACCGCTGGCGGCGAGCATGCCGCGGTCATCCACCCCGGCGCGAATCATCATGCCCACGCGCGTGCGGTTCAGCAGCAGCCACAGACCGACGCCGATGGCGATGCCAAAACCCAGCAGGCTCAGGCGATACGCCGAATAGGCATTGATCAAGGGGATGCCGCGAATGGGGCCTTGCAGCCACGCCGGGGCTTCCATCTGGTGCACCTGGCCGGTGAAGATCCACAGCAGGATGTCGGCGATGACGATCGACAGGCCGATCGTCACCATCGTCTGGCGCAATTCCTCGCCCTGCATGTGCCGAAGGATCACGACTTGGATCAAGAGCCCTGCCAGCGCCGCCGCGGCGCAACCCGCGGCCACGGCGAGGATCCACCAGCCGGTGCTTTCCGCGACGATGAAGGCGACATAGCCGCCCAGCAGGTAGAGCGAGCCGTGCGCGAGGTTCACGTTGCGCATCAGGCCGAACACGAGCGTGAAGCCGCTCGCGACGATGAAATAGAGCGACGCCAAGGTGAGCGCGTTGAGCAGCGTCACGAAATACAGGCGCGTGTTGTCGAACATCGCCCACAGCGAAAACACGGCGATCGGGCCACCGACCAGCAGCCAGAGCGCAAGGCGTGCGCGAGAACTCATGAAGCCCCCTTGGCGCGTGCCGCGCCGTCCCCCCGTGGGGGGGTGAGGCATCTTGGGTCGGCCCGGCGATGCCTCACGCGGCACGCCCCCAGGCGCGTTGCGACGCGATGTCGGGCGACTTGGCGAACACGCCGTCCTTCATGACGGCGAGCATGCGTTTCGGGTCGCGCAGGATCGACAGATTCGCGAGCGGGTCGCCGTCGATCAGCAGCAGGTCGGCCAGGTACCCGTCCTTGATCGCGCCGAGCTCGTTGCCGCGCATCATGATCTGGCCGCCGTACACGGTGCACGAGCGGATCGCCTCCATCGGCGTGAAGCCGAGGTACTTGACGAAGAACTCCAGGTCGCGCGCGTTCTGCCCGTGCGGCGTGAACGCAAAACCGTAGTCGCCGCCGGGCAGCACGCGCACGCCGCGCTTGTGCATCTTCGAGAGCGATTCGAGGGCGGTATCCCACTCGCGCTGGTAACCCACCGCGGTGGCCGAGGCGCGCGTGATGCCCCAGGGTTCGGCCTCATTGAGCATCGCGTAGATGATGCCGATGCCGGGCACGACGAAGACGCGGTCTTTGGCTTCTTCGAGCATGTCCAGCGATTCGCTGTCCGTGTAACTGGCGTGGTAGATCAGGTCGATGCCGTGGCGCAGCGCCTGCTTGACGCTGGCCGTGGAGCGCGCGTGTGCGATGCCGCGTTTGCCACGAATCTTCACCTCTTCCATCGCCGCGCCGACCTCGGCGTCCGTCATCCACGTCGTTTCGGCAGGTGAGTCGGGCGTGAAGTTATCGCCCGAGAGATTGACCTTGATCGAGTCGACGCCGTACTTCAGGAACAAACGCACCGCCTTGCGCATCTCTTCGGCGCCGCTGACGTTGACGCCGAAGCTGAACTCGGGGAACGGCAGGTGCGGCAAGGTTTCATCGCCCAGGCCACCGAGCACCGTGATCTCCTGGCTTGCCGCGAGGTAGCGCGGGCCCGGGATTTGACCTGAGTTGATCGCGTTGCGCGTCACCACGTCCAGGCGCGGTTTCGCACACGCGGCGCCGACGCACGAAGTGAAGCCCGCTTGAAGATACTGTTTGGCGACTTTCGCGCACCACAGCACATGTTCTTCGAGCGGCATCGATTGAATGGCGCCGAGCGTGGCAGCGTCGTTCCACGAAAAATGCGTATGCGCTTCGCACATGCCGGGCATCAGCGTCGCGCCCGCGCCGTCGATCACGGTCGCCCCGCTGGACGAAATCGGCGCCGTGCTGCGCCCCACCTGGCGGATGCGATTGCCCTGCACGAGCACGCTTCCGGCAAATGGGTTCTGGCCCGTGCCGTCAAGGATGCGAACGTTGGTGAAGAGGGTGTCGTTGGCCATGTCAGTTGCTCCTCAGTGCGTGGGAGATCCGGGATGCATGGAATACGGGTCGGGGAGGGTCTGCTTTCGGCCCGTTGCTGACGTTTGAACGTCCGCTTTGGGTGCGCTCACGCGTCGACGCAGGATATTCGTCATCCCGGCGAAAGCCGGGATCCACCCGTGGAAGTTGCGCGTCCAGCGCAGCGTTCATTGCGTGCAACCGGTGGATCCCGGCTTTCGCCGGGATGACGAGGGTTGGGCAAGCCTCGAGGCCACATCGAACGTCGGCAACGGGCCGAAAGACGACACCCAGCCCGTCGCAAGTGCGAACCGGTGTCGGCTTTTAGAGAAGGCAGCCGCAGGCATTGATGGTTCAAACAACTTCATGCCGCCCACCGCGTCGTGCGCGCCGCTCGCACCGGCGGCGCACGATGGAACTCGCCGTCTTTCATCACGGCGAGGATGCGCGCCTTGTCTTGCAATACCGTGATGTCGGCGAGCGGGTCGCCGTCGATGAGCAGGATGTCGGCGAGATAGCCCTCGCGGATGTAGCCGATCACCTTGCCCATGCGCATCATCGGCCCGCCCCAGGCGGTGGCCGACAGCAGAGCCTCCATCGTGCTCATGCCCACATGTTTGACGAAGTACTCGAGGTCTTTGGCGTTCGTGCCATGCGGCGTCCAGGCAAAGCCGTAGTCGCCGCCGGGCAGGATGCGTACGCCGCGCCTGCGCAGCGCGCGCATGCTCTCGATGGCCGCATCAAGCTCGCGCGGGTAGTCCATCTTCTTCACGACATCGGGCGTCAGGCCCCACTGGCTGGCGTGATGCGTCGTGTTGATGAGCCACGCCAGGCCCGGTGCGATGAAGTGCTCCAGCTTGTGCGCTTCCAGCAGGTCCAGCGCTTCGGTGTCGGTGAAGCTTGCGTGGTAGATGACTTCGATGCCTTGCTTCACGCACTGCTTGATGGCCCAGGTGGAGCGCGCGTGCGCCGCGACGCGTTTGCCCCAGCGCTTGGCTTCGTCGACGCACACGGCGACTTCTTCCTCCGTGAACTGGCTCATCTCGCCGGGCATGCCGGTGATCGATTCGCCCGACAGATTGATCTTCAGCGAATCGACGCCGTACTTGGTGAACATGCGCACGCAACGCCGCATTTCATCGGGCCCGCTGACGATGGCGCCGAACGCGAACTCGTGTTGCGGCAGGTGCGGCATCGTCGAGTCGCCCAGGCCGCCGGGCACCGTGATCTCCTGGCTTGCCGCGAGGTAGCGCGGCCCAACGATGGTGCCGTCGTTGATGGCGTTGCGAGTCACCACGTCCAGGCGCGGCTTGGCGGCGGCTGCGCCGACACAGCTTGTCCAGCCCATGTCGAGATAAATCTTCGCGACTTGCGCGCACCACAGGATGTGCTCTTCAGGCGGCATGCGCTGGATCGCGTCCAGGCTCGGCTGGTTGTTCCACGAGAAATGCGTGTGCGCTTCCACCATGCCGGGCATGAGGAACGCACCCGCGGCGTCGATGACTTGCGTGCCACCCACCGGCAGCGCGCGCGTGCCTTGACCTGCGTGAAAGACGCGCGAGATCTTGTTGCCCTGCACCAGCACTTCGCCGCTGAAAGGCAGGTCGCCGCCGCCGTCGAAGATGCGCGCGTTGGTGAAGAGGACGTCGGCCATGTCGGGGCTCCTTCGTTGGCTCTGAGCTTCAGTGCTGCCGGCTCAGGAATTCGCGCAATTCGCGGCTGCACTCTTCGGCGCGCTCGATCGGCGTCCAGTGGCCGCAACGGTTCAGCACGACGATGCGTGCGTTCTTGAAGCGTTGCGCGAGCGCGCGCACCGCTTGCGGCGGCGCGATCGCGTCTTCGTCGCCGGTGACGAGCAGGGCGCTGGCATCGATGCGCTCCACCGCCGCGGCGTGCGCGTCGGCCAAGGCCTCGCACGAGCGCGCATAACCATCGGGGCTTTGACGCTGCAGGCTCTCGCGCACAAACGCCACGGCCAGCGGTTGGCGCTGCTTCGTGTCGGCCGACAAGGCGCCCGCGACGAGCGCCAACGCGACTTCGTGCATCGCTGCGAGCCCGTCGCCGCGCACCTTCGCGGCGCGCGCGCGAATCGCGCTGCGCGCCGGGTCGGCGAGTGCGTGCACCGCGCCGAACAGCGCAAGGCTGCGCACGAGTTTGGGCTGCGCCAAGGCGACGTGTTGGCAGACGATCGTGCCCATCGAGTGGCCGAGAAAATGGGCGCGCTTTACGTTCAGGCGCGTACACGCCGACAGCACCGCGTCGACGAGGCGCTCAATCGACAACGGCCCCTCGACGCTCGAGCGTCCGCTGCCTGGCAGGTCCGGGCGAATCACGCGGTAGCGCGCGAGCGTGGGCATGAGCGGCGTCCACGTGTTCGCGGTGCCACCCAGGCCGTGCAGACAGACGACGACGTCGCCTTCGCCCTCGTCTTCGACGAGCATGCGGTCGATGAGGTGCAGCGCCATGCGTCGCTTCAGCCTCTCACTCGAACTCGAAGCGATTTTCGATGGCGCCGATGCCGTCGATCTCGATTCGCACCACGTCGCCCGCACCCAGCCACTTCGGCGGCTTGAAGCCCATGCCCACGCCGGCGGGCGTGCCGGTGGCGATCACGTCGCCCGGCAGCAGCGTGATGCCGCGCGAGCAGGTTTCGATGAGCGTGGGGATGTCGAAAATCATGTCGCGCGTGTGGCCGTCCTGGCGCAGCTCCGCTGGCCCGCCCTTGGGCGTGACCCAGCCGCGCACGCGCACGTTGCGGCCATCGAGTTCATCGGCGCTCACGATCCACGGCCCCATCGGGCAAAACGTGTCGAAGCTCTTGCCCAGGTCCCACTGCAGGTGGCGCACCTGCACGTCGCGCGCCGTCACGTCGTTGACGACGGTGTAGCCGAACACATGGTCCATCGCGCGCGAACGCGAAATGTCGCGCCCGGCGCGGCCGATGATCACCGCGAGTTCCGCTTCGTAGTCGATCTGGCTCGAGACCGCGGCGCCGGGCAGGCGCACTGCCTCGAACGGGCCGATCACCGATTCGGCGACCTTGGTGAACACGATGGGCCAGCCGTCGTCCTGCTTGGGCAGCACGTCGCGAAACACCGTCGTCGCCAACTCCTGCGCATGCGCGCGGTAGTTGCGGCCCACGCACCACAGCCCACGCACGGGCTTGGGCAGCGGCGCGCTGAGGGTGACTGCGGCGAGCGGCAAACGCGCGCCGCCAGCCGCCGGCAGCGGCTCGCCGCGCGCGAGCGCCTGGATCAAGCCAAGGGCCCCGCGCGACGCGTCGGTCAGCGCCAAGGGGGTGACCTCGGACGCGTCAGCCGACACGGTGCCCGCGTGCATTCGTCCGCCCCAATTCCAACAGGCCAAGCGCATTCAACGGTCTCCTGGGCGCCTGCGCCGCGCGCGACGAGGGGCCGGGGGTTTTGAATCGGGGTGCGCAAAAATAAGACTTGCGTCTCAAATCTGGACGGCTGCATCATACGGGCCGCATTCGGGGTTTCGCAACCCAAAACTCGGTGCGCACGCTCCTGACAAACCCTATGGCCCGCCTCAGACACAAGCTCAGCGTCTCGCCCACGCCACCCGCGCGCGGTGTGACGGCCGCGACGTTCAAATTGCTGCTCGATACGGCGATGGCCTTGATCAAACAGGAGGGCCGCATCCCTTCGGTGGCTGAAGTCGCAGTGCGCTCGGCGGTGTCGCGCGCCACCGCGTACCGCTACTTCCCGAGCCGCAGCACGCTCATCACGGCGGTGATGGACGCCTCGCTCGGCCCGGTGCGCGCCTTCGCGTCGACGGCGCCTGACGGGCGCGAGCGCGTGCGCGAGTTGTTCGAGCAGACCTTTCCGCGCTTCAAGGAGTTCGAGCCGCAGATGCGCGCCGCCGTGCAACTCTCTCTCGAACAATGGGCACTGGAACGTGCCGGCCTGCTCGAAGAAGAGCCGTACCGGCGTGGCCATCGCGTGCGCATCCTGGAGCGCGCGATCGCCCCGCTCGAGGCGCAACTCCCCAAGGCCGTGCACGCGCGGCTGCACAAGGCGCTGTCGGTGATTTACGGCTTTGAGCTGGTCTTCATCCTGAAAGACATCTGGCGCGCGTCGGACCGCGAGGCCGAGCGCACCGCGACCTGGATGGCCGATGCCTTGATCGACGCGGCGCTGCGCGATGCGGCAGCACGCAAGCCACCACCGCGCGCCGCGGCGCGGGGCAAGAAACTGTCTTGATCGCGCCCGGTCGACCCGGCGCAGCGGCGTCCGCGCCGGCACAGGGATGCAAGGCTAGACTGCACGCTACCCGAATTTGCTCTGCGAAGGAACCGCGCATGAACCGCTCCACGGCCTGTCGTCTGCTCTCCGTTTGGATGGGGGCGATCGTTCTCGCCCTCGGCCATGCGCCGGTCCTCGCCCAGGGCAAGACACCCTTGCGCATCTCCACCCCCGCCGTGCCCGACGACTGGCACGCGAAGATGTGGACCGTGTTCAAGGAGTCGCTCGAGAAGAGCGCGCCCGGCGACTTCGACGTGCAGATCAACCTCAACGCCGCGCTCTTCAAGCAGGGCACCGAGCCGGCGGCGATGGCGCGCGGCAACCTGGAGTTCGCGGCCATCTCGGCGTTCGACATCGCCAAGCTCGTCCCGGAGTTCTCGATCTTCACGGCCGGCTACATCATCCGCGACCCGCAGCACCAGCAGAACGTCTTCAACGGCCCCATCGGCGAAGAGCTGTTCAAACTCGTCGCCGAAAAAATGGACGTGACGCTGCTCGCCACTGCCTACCTGGGCACGCGCGAGCTGAACCTGCGCGAGGTGCGGAGCGTGCGCACGCCGGCCGACTTGAAAGGCGTGAAGCTGCGCATGCCGGGAACCAAGGAATGGCTGTTCCTCGGCGAGGCGCTCGGCGCCACGGCGACGCCGCTCGCGTTCGGCGAGGTGTACCTGGGCCTGAAGACCGGCACGATCGACGGCCAGGACAACCCGCTGCCCACGGTGCGCGCCGCGAAGTTCTATGAAGTGACGAAGCAACTCGTGCTCACGCACCACCTCGTCGATTCGCTGTTCATTGCGGTGGCGAACAAGACCTGGAACGCAGCGAGTACGGCGCAAAAGGCCAAGCTCAAGGCAGCGGCGCAGGCGGCCGCGGCGTACAACAATGAAAATCGATTGAAGGAAGAAGCGCAGATCGTCGAGTTCTTCAAGCAACAAGGCCTGCAGGTCAGCACGCCCGACGTCGACGCCTTCCGCAAGGCCGTGCAATCGGCGTACGCCGCCTCCGAGATGGCCAAGGCCTGGCCCAAGGGTCTGCTCGATCGAATCAACGCGGTCAAGTAGGTGCTGCGCCGCTGGGTCCAAAGGGGCGCCGACGCGATCGGCGCGGCGCTGTTTGCCGCGCTGTTCCTCGTCTTTCTCGTGCAGATCGCGGCGCGTTTTGTTTTCAACAAGCCCTTGCCGTGGACCGATGAGATGGCCGTGGTCCTTTACCTCTGGGTCATTTTGTGGGCCGCGGCGTTCATCGTGCGCGAGCGCGAGCATGTCGCGTTCGATCTGCTGTGGAATGCCGCCGGGCGGCGCACGCGCCGTGCGATGCGCGTCGTCGGGCACACCATGCTCGGCGGCTTGTCTGCCTGGTCCTTGCCCGGCACCTGGGACTACGTGCACTTCATGGCGCGCGAAGGCACGCCCGTGCTCGGCTTGCCGATGATGGCCGTGTTCCTGCCGTTTGTCGCGCTGTTCGGCTCGATCGTGGTGCGCAGCGGATGGGCGGTGGCGCAGGCGCTGCGCGGCGAAGGCCTGGACGACATGACCCCATGACAAACCCATGAGCACGGCACTCTGGGCCCTGGGCGGGGTGCTGCTCACCGGCATGTTGCTGCGCCTGCCGATCGGATTTTCGATGCTCGCCTCGGGCGCGGCCTACCTCATCGTGAAGCGCCAGGACCTGGGCCTGCTCGCCGAACAAATCGGCAACGGCCTGTACAACAGCTACGTGTTGCTCGCCGTGCCGCTGTTCGTCTTCGCCGCGAACCTGATGAACGCCGGCACCGTGAGCGAACGCATCTTCGATTTCTGCCGAATCCTCGTCGGGCGCCTGCGCGGCGGCCTGGCGCAAGTCGACATCCTGGTGAGCGTGATCTTCTCCGGAATGAGCGGCAGCGCAATTGCGGATGCCGCGGGGCCGGGCCTGGTGACGATCCGCGCGATGCTGAAAAAGCCCGAGTACTCGCCGGGCTTCGCCGGCGCCGTGGTCGTGGCGAGCGCGACGCTCGGGCCGATGATTCCGCCGTCGATCCCGATGGTGATTTACGCGCTCGTCTCCGGCGCGTCGGTGGGCGCGCTGTTCCTCGGCGGCGTCGTGCCGGGTGGGCTCATGGCGTTGCTCATGATGCTCGTCGTGCACATCATCGCGATCAAGCGCAACATGCCGCGCGAAGACAAGGTGCCGCTGCGCGAGTGGCCGAACATCGTGTTCCGCGGTGCGCTGCCGCTGTCGATGCCGCTCGTGCTGCTCGGCGGCATCTACTCGGGTGCGTTCACGCCCACCGAAGCGGCGGCGGTCGCTGCGCTGCACGCGCTGCTGCTTGCCGGCGTCGTCTACCGGGCGCTGAGCTGGAAGGCGCTGTACAGCGTGCTGCTCGAATCAACGCGGGCGAGCGCCGTCATCACGATGGTGCTCGCCGGTTCGTTCATCCTGAACTATGCGTTCACCGCGGAAGGCGTGCCGCAGGCGGTGGTGACGTGGGTCGACACCTTGCAGTTGAACCGCACCGAGTTCCTGTTGATGGTGAACCTGCTGTTCCTCGTGCTGGGCTGTTTTCTCGATGTCTCGGTGCTGCTGCTCGTGTTCGTGCCGATGCTGCTGCCCTCGGTGAAGGAGCTCGGAATCGACCTCGTGCACTTCGGCGTTCTCGTCGTGCTGAACATGATGATCGGCCTGATCCACCCGCCCTTCGGCATGCTGCTGTTCGTCACCAAAGCGCTGACCGGCATCCCCATCGGCGCCATGCTGCGCGAGGGCTGGATGTTCATCGTCATGCTGCTGCTGTTGCTGCTGGCGATGACGCTGTTCCCGCAGATCGTGTTGTGGTTGCCGCAGACGATGGGGTATGGGGGGAAGTGAGTGGGCTCACAAGTTCACAGCTCAAAGCTCGCACCCCGCAGCCGCAACCACTCCTTGCGCGCCATCCAGTCAGGCATAACTTTGTCGACCTCGTCCCAGAACGCGGCGCAATGATCGCGGTGCAGAAGATGACAGAGTTCGTGCACGACGATGTAGTCGATGACCTTCAGCGGCGCCATGAAGCACTTCCAATGAAAGTGAATCTCACTGTTGGGCAGGCACGTTGCCCAGCGATAGCCGAGCTCGCGCACAGCAACCGGACCTGGGCGCACACCCACGCGTGCAGCAAAGAAGGGAATCCGTTGCACCAGGCGTTGCTGGCCCTTGTGGGCATAGAACGAGTGAAACGCAGCGTGCGCGCCTTGTGACCCTGCAGAGTCCACGACGTCACGCCGCAGATGGAAGCGGCCGTCCTTGAGCTTCAACACTTCTGCCTGCTTGGCCACCAGTTCCAGCCGATAGCTGCTGCCCAGATACAGGAACGACTCGCCGGAAACCCACTCCCGAACCGCGTGCGCTGAATTCAGGTCTCGCCACTCCGCAAGATTGCGGTAGATCCACAGCCGTTTGCGCAACACCGTCTGGTCGATCTGCTCCAGTGTCACCGACTTTGGCGGCCGCACGCAGACGGTGCCGTCGCGTTCGATCACGATGTCGGTGGTGCGGCGGTCAGTGCCGGGCAGCAGCCGGTACTGGATGTCGCGAACCTGCCTCAGCTCCATGATCAGTGCCCCTTGTCCGTGCCGACGAGGGCATCGTGCCGGTTGCGCGCCAGCTTCATGATCTCCACCGCGACCCGCTCGCGCTTGGCCTTGAGCGCGGCGAGGCCCGTCTTCCCCAATTCCACCTTGATCAGCCCGCGCAGGCGCTTCTGCTTGTCCTGGCTCTGCCAGAAGTCGATGCTGCCAATCGTCTCTTGCAGCAGTTCCACCAGCGCCTCCATCAGCCCCCGGAAGGTCGATTCGTCACCCTGCGGCACAAGCCCCTGCTCGAACACCAGTTCCGCGACGAACTCGTAGAACGTGCTCGCCTCGCGGCTCATTCCGGCGCGCGCTTGCTGGCGGCCAGCGACCGCCTCCACGCGCACCTCGGCCAGCTTCTCTGCGAGCAGGTCCCATGCGTCTTGGTGTTTTTCGATCAGTGCGTCGACTTTCTCCGACAAGCGCTTGTAGAAGGCCGGGTCTTCGTCGTGGTGAACCGTGCAGTGCTTGCGCAGGGCGTGCTCCATCTCGCTCGCCTTGGCTCGGGGGTTGCCCTGGGCATGCGCCTGAAGCTGCTGCATGAAGTCTTCCGCGAGCAGTTCCACCGGCGGGATCATGGGGTTGATGCCCAGGCTCACCAGGTGCTCGTTGATCAGCGCCTTCACCTTCTCGCCGGCACCGGCGAGGCTCAGGCTGGAGTCCTTGTACCGCTCCTTGGTGACATGCAGGATGTAGCCGAACCTGCGCGCCGCCACACGATAGGCTTGGCCGGACGCGTGCGGCAGGATGATGTCCAGGCTGCCGAGGAACTTCTTCAAGTACACCTCGAAGTCCGCGCGCTGCCGCTCGTCGCCCAGTGCCGTCACCGCCCGGTCCACCACTTCGACTTGGGCCTGCTGCGGCGCGAGCTGCCCGGTCACGAAGGGTCGGATGTCGCGCACGCCGAGCGCGTCGAAATGCTGCAGCAGGCGCTGGTAGCGCTCGTCCAGCACCGGCAACTCGGTGTCGATGTTCTTCAGGCCCAGGGCGAGCTCTTGCTGCTCGTCTTCGCTGGCATACAGCGTCAGCGCTTCCGTCAGGTGGTTGGCCAGACCGATGTAGTCGACCACGTAGCCGCGCTGCTTGCCCTTGTTCACGCGATTCGTTCGGGCAATGGCCTGCAGAAGCGTGTGCTCGCGCAGCCGCTTGTCCAGGTACATCACCTGCTCGATCGGTGCGTCGAAGCCCGTCAACAGCATGTCGCAGACGATCAGAAATGCAATGCCGGTGTGGGCCGCGTCCGGCTCGTCGGGCTTGAAGGGCTTGCAGAAGTTTTCCACCGCCTTCATGCGCGCTGCCTGTTTGCGCGCCAGGGTGATGAAGGCCGCTTCGTTGGTTCCGTCGGAAGAAATCACCACCGCGGTTTTCAGGAATGCCAAGCGGCGGATCAGGTCTTCGTTCGGTGTGGCCCGGGCCCGCTCCTGCGCCAGCCGTGCCTGGAGCGCCGTCTCGATGCCGGCTTGATAGCGCACACACGCCAGCTTGGAATGACACACCACCTGCGCCTTGAAGCCGTTGGGCAGGATGTGGTCGACATAGTGGTTCACCATGTCGAGCGCGATCGCGTCGATGCGCGCCTTGGCTTCCAGCAAGTCGCCGCTCGCACCGTATTTGCGCTTGATCGCTTCGACTTCCTCGGCGCTCCGGTCACGGAACAGGTCTTCGAATTTGCCGTCGAAGCCGGCCTTGTCGTTCAGCGCTGTGTCTGCCGTGCGCCCCTCGTAAAGAATTTGCAGGGTGACGCCGTCATTCACCGCGTCCATCAAGCGATAGGTGTCGATGTAGTCGCCGAAGCGTTTCACCGTCTTCTTTTCGCCGTGGCGCTCGGTCAGCAGCGGCGTGCCGGTGAAGGCCAGGCGCGTCGCGTTCGGGAAGGCCTCGAACAGGTTGTTGCCCAGGTCGGAGCTTTGGGTGCGGTGTGCCTCGTCGATCATCAGCACAATGCGCTCCGACGCATTCACCACGCCGAAGGTGTTGCCTGCCGGTATCGCGCGGTACGTGCCGAGCGCCTCGCTCATCGCGTTGCTCAGCACCTCCTCGCGCTGCTGAAACTTGTGCACCATCACCATGCTCACGTCCGAGCTGTCGCTGGTCAGGTGCTGGCGCAAGGCCTGTTTGCTCTCGATGACGTGCACCCGCCCGCCGATCAAGCGGGCGGTTTCGCCCAACTGAACCTCCAGGTCCTGCCGGTCGTTGACAAGAATGATCTTGTAGTCGTGCAGGTCGGAACTGGCGCGCAGCATGCGCGCCAGAAACACCATCGTCAGCGACTTGCCCGAGCCCTGCGTGTGCCAGACCACGCCGCTGCGCGCGTCGGCATCGCGGCCTTCGCGCATGCGTTGCAACACGCGCTTCGCGGCCCGGAATTGCTGGTAACGGCCGATCACTTTGACCAGCGCGCCACTGTCGGAGGTCCTGAATACGGTGCAGGTGCGCATCACTTGCAGCAGGTTGGCGGGGGCCAGCAAGCCCGCCACCAGGCACTCTTGAGCGTTCATTCCCTGCAAGCCGGCGTCGTCCGACGGGTACAGCGTTTTCCAGGCGAAGAAATGCTCCTCGGTGGAGCTGATGCTGCCGTAGTCGGCTTCCACCCCGCTGGTGCGCACGGCGAGCAGGTTGGCGTGGAAGAGCCGGGGTTCGCCTTCGCGCTGCCCGCCGGTGGCGGCTTCGGGGCGTTGGCCCATATAGCGCCGCAGTTGTTCGTACGCTTCTTGCATCGGATTCGCGCAGATCGTCGAGCCTTTCTTGCACTCCACCACCACCCAAGGCAGGCCGTTCACGAACAACACCACGTCCGGGATGATGAAGTCGCGGGCCGCGCCCGGGGTGTCGAGCCGGAACTGATTCACCGCGTGGAAGCGGTTGCGCTGCGGGTGCTGGAAGTCCACCAGGCGCACCACGGGGTCGGCTTCACCGGTGGCCTGGTTCACGTTCACCGTCGCCTTCATCAGCCATTGGTGCACGGCCAGGTTGGCCTCGATCAGGCTGCGGTTCGGGTGGCGCTGGAACTGCAATTCCAACTCGTCGAGTTGTGCCGGCGTCAGCCATGGCGTGCCGTCGTCCAGCAGGTTCAGGCTGGTCACCGCCTCACGGAACACCTGCGGTAGCCAACACTGCCGGAAGTGGGCGCGGCCGCTGGCCGCAGCGAACTGCGGCACGCCTTGGCCCTGGTCGATCAGCGTCCAACCCTGCGCGGCGAGTTGCTGCAGCAGAGGCTGTTCGACCTCGGTGTACTCGCTCATCGCTCTCCTCGGGGGTTCGCGCTGCGGTGCATAGGCCCAGAGACGGTAAGCGGCCCGGCCCGAAGGCCTGGGCTCACGCCTGGGCGCGGGGGTCACCGTAGAGCGCGCTGCCTTCCAGCCGCTCCAGTGCGAAGCCCACTGACCGTTCGTCGAACAAATGGCGCTTGCGCTCGCCCGCACCATCCACGCCCTCAGCTGGCAGATTCGCCAACCCTTCGCACACGGCTGGCACGCTGGGTGCGACGTGCGCCTGACTCAGCAGCCAGTCCACGGACGCAAGCAGCTCCATGCCATAGGGCGATTCGAAACCGTCAATCAACGCAGTCGTTGATTCGAGCGCGGGCGCCAAGTCCTTCGCTTCGCTCTTCAGATAGGCCTGCACCACGTCCTTCCGGCTGTCGTCGAACCAGATCACGTCCAGCGGGTCGGCATCGGCAATGCGCTTGCTGCTCCGTAGGTAGCTGCCGTCCAAGCTGTTGAGCAAGTGGTTCAGCTTCGGCGCAAACGGGCCGTAACGATGCGGCTTGAACTCGAGTTGCAGGTCATTGCGCAGCCCGAGGTGTTCGACGCAGCGTTCCAGGAACCACGCGAGCTTGTGGATTTCAAGCAGGCTGCATTCGATGCCCAGCACCCAGTAGCGGCGCACCAACTCGGCCAGCGCCGCCGAGGCAGGCGTCAATGGGCACAACGTGTCACTGCTTGCCGGGCTCATCGTGACCAATCAAAGTGGCCCAATCCGGCAGACGAGTCAGCAGGTAGCGAGGCCGGCCATTGCCGACTTGGGTCGTCATCACGTCGATCTGTACCGCTTGGTTCAGATGTTGGTTGACGGTGTCGACACCCTCAACTGCCGGCGCCACCTTGCCGCGGATGGTCTGCCCGTCTGCCGCCAAGCGAAACTCGAAGGTGCGGCTTTGCGGCAGCAAGCCTATGAACTGACCAGCAAGCTGGGCCTGCGCTTCACGCAAGTTGTCCGCGCCCAAGCGCTGCAGGCTTTGGCGCACCTGGCCCACGTCAGTGAAGCGAACGGCACGGTCGGCGAACTGCAGTGTGCATACAGCCTCGCTGTCAGCCAGCACCCGCAGGAAGGCCCGAACCTTGTCCAATGCGCGCGGGTCGGTCTCCGATGCCACGTCGGCCAACTCGTCGTCGTCACTCATGGTGCTGTGTAGCAGGGCTTGGGTGCGCTCCAGCGCGACGGCCACCGAAGTATGCTCGATCAACCGGGCCTGCTGGCCCTGGTACTCCTCGAGCTCGAAGCCGAAGGAGCCCACCGCGGTGTTGGTGATCAGCAACTGGTTCTGATCGCGGTTCGGTATCGGACCCATTGCCGCCAGCGGCGCGGTCAACGATGCGGCCACCGTCGCCACAGCGTCGGTAAAGCTGCTCACGGCGCGCATGCTGAAGTCGGCAAAGATGCCATGGCTGCCAACCACAGGGGCACCGTTGAAAGTGAGGCTCGCGCGGGCAGGCTCGCGGGCAAGATCGGGCAGTTTGGCGAGTTCGGCCTCCACGACTCGCAGGCGCGCCTGGGTGCTCATCCGCGTCAGACGCGCGGACTCGGGCATGTTGGCCAACTGCCCACGCAGAAAGTTCTGGTCGGCCAGCAGGCGTTGGCGGTCAGTGATGCTCATGGTTGTCGCTCCCCCGCATCGTACCGGGACAGCCAACGCGTCGCCAGCACATCGGCAGCCGGATCGAGGTCGACCTGGAGATAGCCCTTCCAGGTAAGGTCGCGGCGATGCGACCACATGCCGTACCAGTAGGCGGCCTGAGCGACGATGTCTGCGATGTGCAGTTCGTCAAGCCCGACCAGGTAGCTGTCAACATGAAAGCGGGCCTTGGTCGTGCCATGGTCCAACACTGCAAGGTCATCCGCACTCGGCGCGAACCCAGCGGGCGTGCGGACGAAACTGACGACGTCGATGTCGCGCGGCGCGCGGCCTTCCAGCGTCTCCACTTGCTCCAGAAAGCTGCCGTTCAGCCACTGCATGCCTGCGACGAGACCCATGCCATGCAGAGCAGCGCGGTAGGCGAGGAAGCCCAACAAGAGTTGCCGGCGCTCCGGTGAACTGGAAAAGCGCATCACCAAATCGAGCAAGGCCACCGCATACGGTGAGCGTTGCGGGCCTGTTGGGTCCATGGGGTCAAGCGGGGGCAGGAAGCCCCGGGCATTCCACTCCGGAATGGCGACGGTCGTCACGTCACGGCCTCCAATGGCATTGATTCGGCCACCTGCAATTTACCAGTGAGGAGGGACTGCATGAGGCCAAGTTTTTGGGCTTTCGCCTTTTCCAGATGCCGCGTCAACGTGAACACGACTTCATCGATACCTTTGAGCTGCTCCGCGATTTTGCGTTGTTCGACCAGATCGACGGGACAGGCGATGCGGAGCTTCTTGAAGTAGGGCAGGCCGATGGTCAAGATCGTGCTTCCCATCGCGATGTTCTCAAACGTTCGCTTGTTGAATTGCAGCCAGTAATACAGGAAATGCTTGTCCATCTTGTCCGCGCACCGCCAGCACATAAAGTGCTGACTCACAGCCATGGGTTGCGTCGTGATTGCGCTCTTGCCGATGCCCGCGTCGCGCGACAGCACGACGGTGCCTGCCGGATGCAACACGGCAGACGAGTTTTGGATGCCCTTCTCGCTGATCTCCAACGCAGTGTCGGAAATATAGAGTTGATCGAGGCGATGCGAGTCCGCAAGCGACACCCATTTGACGCCACCATTCCAGTACTCGGAGAAATCTTTGTTGGGCGTATGTCCGCTGCCGCGAATCGCCAGCCTATCCAGCAGTTCGTATTGCCAATTCGTCGGAATCCACCCAACGGGGCTGCGGCGATACAGGTCCGGCCGCGTTTGGTGCGAGGGTCTGAGGTGTCCGTCTGGCAACAGACCGCGCGCGAATACGTCATGCATCAGCCCGGCCTTGATCTGCTGGTGCTTCTCGATCAGCGCTTCGGTCTTCTCGATGGTCGTGTCGAGGCTGGTGAGGATGGCGGCGATCTTCTCTTGAAGCGCAAAGCTCGGTGCAGAGATTCGAAGCCGACGAAAGAATTCTGCCGGCACGCGCTGTTGGCCCGCCGAGCCCGACATGTACCGCTCAGCCTCTTGTCGCAATGCCGGCGACTGCAAGTACTGGTACAGAAATGCCGCACAGCAGGTGTCCTTTGCTCGCAGGACATGAAATTCGGTGCTTCCACAGCCAACCCCATTTGGCAGATGCGAGACGAGGGCTCCCTTTCCGTTCTCCATGCAAGGCGTGATCTTCGCGAAGAGGATGTCACCGTTCTGGAAGCGTGTGAAGCCTGTCTTGACAGTACCGAATGGCACTTCCGAACGCCGAACAATGCCGCCCGCCTCACTGATGTCTCCCATCGCAATGAAGCCGACAGCTATCTGATCCGCCGGCACCCGACTGAGCGGCGGATTCACGTTTGCCAAATCGGAGACGAGACACTCACGCATACCCCAACTCCGCCAGAAACCCCTTGAACACGGCCTCCGCCTCGTCCCGATCTGCCTCCAGTTGCTTGGCCGTCACCGCGTACTTGCCCCACAGGTTTTCAATGGCCGCCACGCAAGCGCGCTGATCGGCGCGCAGGTACTGGCCGATAACGTTCCATCAGGCTGGCCTGCAGCCGGCGCAGGATGATCTCTCGGGCTTCGCCGTCGCTGATCTTCAGGCGCGCCTGTTCCACCAGTTCGTCGCGCTTCTTCAACGTCGTCTTGATGGTGGCCTTCAACGCCCGGGCTTCGTCTTCCAGCAGCTTGTGGCGGGCGAGTTGCTGCTCAAGCCGCGCGGCCTCGGCGGCCAGGGCCTCGGCATCGCCCAGTGACGCGTCGCGCCGTGCCAGCTTGGCCCGGCCCTTCGCGTCCTTGAGCTGGGCCTTCAAGGCCTTCACCTGTTCTGAGGGCAGCACGCCGGTGTCGTCGCTGTCGTCGAAGTCTTCTTCGCTCGCCGCAGCGAACAGGGCTTGCAATTCGGCGACGCGGGCGTGCTGCTGTTCCAGCTCGGCCAGCACCTGGGGGAACTGGCTGTGCAGAATCTCTTCGTCGGGGATCAGCTCGGCGCCCCAGCCGCTGGCGGCAATGGACTTGAAGTCGGCGCTCAGGCCCTGCCAGTAGGCGGCGAACGCGCCACGCACCTGGTAGCGCGTGAGCAGCGGCGGTGCCGCCGCGTCGGGCGCATCGCCGGCGGCCGGCGCGGGGGTCAGCGTGCGCACGATACTGTCTTGCAGCGTGGCGCGCAATTCGTAGACGTTGCGCGGCCGGCCTTCGCGGTTCTGCGGGTCAGGCGCCAGGGCTTCGATCAACGACCGGTGGGTGTGCCACCAGCCCTGCAACTGCTGCATGAAGCTGGCGTGGCGTTGCTGCACTCCCGCATGCGCGGCCACCAGCGGGGCGATGGTAAGCCGGTCCACCAGCGCCTCATGGAAATCGGCGTAGTCGGCATCGCCCACCCGCGCCACGAAGCAGGCGTCGCGCAAGCCGGTGTAGTGGTGCCAGTAGCGCGCCAGCGCGTCGATTTCGCCGACGGGCACGCCGCCGTGCAGATGCGCGCGCACGTCGTGCGGCTCGGGCGGCGGCGCGTTGTCCACAAAGCGGCGGATGTTGCAGTTGTAGTCCTCGGCGACGATCTCGGCCACCGGCACGCGGCGCGCGTAGCCGGGCACGTCCTGCCCGGCGCGATAGGCGTGAACGATCTTGTCGATGTCTTCCGGGCGCAGGTGGTTCTGCGCCTTGCCTTCGCGGTATTCGCGGTCGCCGTTGATGAAGAGAACGTGCCTGCGCTTCGCGGCGTCGCCCTTGTTCAACACCAGGATGCAAGCCGGTATGCCGGTGCCGTAGAACAGGTTCGCCGGCAGGCCGATCACGGCTTCCAGATAGCCGTGGTCGATGAAGTGTCGGCGCGCCTCGCGCTCCTCGCCGCCGCGAAACAGCACGCCGTGCGGCATCACCGTGGCGAGCCGGCCACTGGCCATCAGCACGGCGAGCATGTGCTGCACAAACATCAGGTCGGCTTTCTTGCCCTTTTCGGGCATCCACACCGGAAAGCGCCCTTCGTGTTTGATGTCCTTGCGGATGTAGTTCTGGCTGAACGGCGGATTCGCGAGCACGCGGTCGAAGCGCTTGAGCTGGCCGGAATCATCGTGGTGCTGCGGCTCGCGCAGCGTGTCTTGCTGGCGAATATCGGCATCGGGGATGCCGTGCAGCAGCATATTCATTTTGCAAATCGACCAGGTGGTGCCGATCTTCTCCTGCCCGGCCAGTGCAACGCGGCTCGGGTCGCGCCCGTGCTCACGCAGGTAGTCGCGCACCTGGATCAGCATGCCGCCGGAGCCGCACGTGGGGTCGTACACGCGCATGCCTTCCCGCGGGTCGCAGATCTCGACGCACACGCGCACCACTTCAGCCGGCGTGTAGAACTCGCCGGCCTTCTTGCCGGCCTGGTCGGCAAAGTCTTTCAGCAGGTATTCATAGGCCGCGCCCAGCAGGTCGGGGAATTCGAAGTCGGAATCCTTCAGCGGAATCTTGTCGAAGTTCTGGATGAAGTTGACGAGTGTGTCGTCGTCCAGCGTGTGCTGGCCGATCTTGCGGTTGAAGTTGATGGTGTCTTTCAACACGTCTTGCAGCGCGTCGATGTTGGCCTCTTCCAGTGCGGCCAGGGCCTTGTTCAGCGCGGTGCCGACGTTGTCTTTGATATGCTTGATGCGCGACCAGCGTGCCTCTTCGGGCACGTAGAAGAACTGGCCGCTGTACTGGTCTGGGTCGTTCAGGGTGAACGCGGTGTCTTCTTGGCTCAGACCCTGGGCCCGGCACTCCTGCAGCAAGTCAGCGCGGCGCTGGTCGAACAGGTCGCTGGCACGCTTGAGGAACAGCATGCCGAAGATGTATTCCTTGTACTCGCTGGCCTCCATGTTGCCTCGCAAGTCGTCGCAGGCGGCGAACAGCAGAGCTTCGAGGCGGGCCAGGGTCAGGCGGGTGTGGGGCATGTGTACCTTGGGGAATTGGCAAGAGAGAGTAACGCCTCCTTCACATGCCCGAATCCGACACGCTCCTGCTCGAGCCGGACCTGCCGCACTTCGCCATCGCCCATCCGCTTCCAGCGCAAATCGTCGTACAGCGCACGCTCCTCCAGGGTCAAGCGCGGCAGGTCACGCTGCGTCGGCTCGGGCTCTTCGGTCCAGAGCTGCCGGTGCGCCAGCAGCGTGGCGCGGTCCATGAGAAAGGATTCGGCGTGGAGGAACTTCTCGCGCAACTGGTCGAGGATCGCGAAGCCGTGCGTGTCGATGTCGCCCCAATAGTGGATCGCCTTGTCGTGCAGCCAATGCGCTTGCGCCAGCATCTCGAAACCGTAGCCCGCGCCGAAGATCAGCAAGCTGTCGGGCAGCGCTGGAAAGGCGAGGAAGTTGATCTCGTTTTCAGTCAAGAAGATCCGCGACGCGGCCGGCGCCAGCCGAGCGAAATCGGCTTGCGTGAGTGTGATGTCGCGATCCGCGCCTTCGGCGCAGTTCACCAGCAGAGCGTGGCCGGGATCGAGCAGCCGAAAGCGCACGCGTTGCGGTTTGTCGCGAAAGCCGTAGCGCTGCGCGAAGTGACTCGTGCCGCGCGCGCCGGTCTCAACGGCTTCGGCTGGCAATGCGAGATCGAGCAACTCGGCGAGCACCGCCGCGTGCGCTTCGATGAACTTGCTGTGCACGCCCGGCAAGTCGACCTGCCGCAGGTAGACGCCGGGGCGCGGGTGTGCCTGCACCCAGGCGACCACGGCCAGCAGTTGCGACCAGGCAGCGTCGAGCTCGAGCGCGCGCAAGGGGCGACGCAGCAGCCAGGGCAACAAGGCGGGTTGTGCGGCGCGGGTGTGACTGACGAGGCGCTCGAAGCGGCGCGCCTCGCGCTTCTTGCCGATCAGCTCGAGCGCGTCATCCAGCGTATCGAGCCAGGCTTCGCTCGGGACCTGGTTCGCGCCGATGACGCGGTGCTTGACGTCGCGCACCACAACCCGGTAGCCACGGTGCTTCGAGTCACCCGCCCCGGTTTGCAGTGCGCGCGCCCAGGCGCGAACCTCGTCGAAGCGCTGCGACAGATCGGTTGAGCTGGGCACTTTGAGCGCGAGGCGCAATGGAAACTGTTCGCCGGGGTCCAGCACGCACGCGAGCAGACGCCCCGTCTCCCAGAGGCGCTGCGCCTGGGCGCGCAGGTCGTCGGGCGTGCTCCACGTCATGACGGGTGGGTGTCCCTCGCGTCACGCTCCTCGCGATACTCCTGGATGCTCAGGTTGCGCAAGCGCGAAGCGCGCCCGTCTTCGTTGTCGACAAAGGCGACGTTGGCCACAAACGGCTCGATGATGTGAATCTTCTGCAGCGGCGTGACGATCAGCAACTGCAGGTTGAGCTGCTGGAACAGGCGCAAGCCGTATTGCGCGGATTCGTCGGAGCCGCGGCCGAAGGCCTCGTCGATGACGACGAAGCGGAAGGTGCGTGACCGCACCGCGCCCCATTCGAGCCCGAACTGGTAGGCCAGGCTCGCGGCGAGCACGGTGTAGGCGAGCTTCTCTTTCTGCCCGCCCGATTTGCCACCCGAGTCGGAGTAGTGCTCGTGTTCACTGCCGTCTTCGCGCCAGCGTTCGCTCGCGGCAAAGACGAACCAGTTGCGCACGTCGGTGACTTTGGCGGCCCAGCGCCGGTCCAGCTCGGCCGTGCCTTCGCGCCCACGAAAACGCTCGATGATGCGCTTGACTTGCAGGAACTTGGCCTCCGAGTATTGCGCGTCCTCGGAGCCCGTGATCGCGCCTTCGGTGCAGGCGCGCAGCTCGCTCTGGAAGTCGCGGATGTCGGCGTCCGTCGCGAGCTGCGCTTCGAGAACGATGTAGCGGCCCGGGTTGTAGTCGATCTGCGTCAGCGACTGGTTGATTCGGATCACGCGTTCCTTGATCGTCTCGCGTTCCTTGCTCAGTTGCGATTGGAAGTTGGCGACTTCGCGGATCGTGTTCTCGTTGAGCAGCTCCTTGAAGCGCGCTTCGAAGCGCGGCAGGTCGTCGGCGTTGAGCTGCTCGAGCATCGCGCGGTACTCGGCGGCTGCGGCCACACTCGCGTCAACCTCCTGCGTGTCGAGTTTGTAGGCCTGGCGGAATTCCGTCATCGCGCGCACGATTTTTTCGCCCAGACGTGCCAGCTTCTTGTCTTGCGCGTCCAGGCGCTCCTGAAGCCACTTGCGCAACTCCTGTTCGCGCGCCGCGCAAGCCTCGATGCTCAAGGTGTGCGCCCCCAGCGCCTCGCGGCGCAGCGCGTCGAGCGGGCCGAACTGCGCCGCGTGCACGGCGTGCGTAGGGGCGTCGCGCACGGCCAGCGCCTGACGCAGCAGGGTCTGCGCGTCGGCCTGGCGCTGCTCGGCCTTGGCGGCTTCAGCCCGGTTCGCGCCGAGCGCAGCTTCTGTCTTGGCGAATTGCGCGAGCAGTGCGTCCAGCCGCGCACCGAGGGTCTTCAGCACGTCGGAAGCGGCTTCGAGTTCGCGCTTCTGGTCGAGCCGCTCTGCCACTTGCGTGGCCAGCGGTTGCCAATCGAGCTCGCGGAACTCGCGATATTCGTCGAGTTTGTTGAGCGCTTCCAGGCGCTCGCGGAGCAGGTCCTGTTCCCGTTTCAACGTGGCAAGGTGGATGCCCATGTCGGCCAGGCGCGACTCCATGGCTTTGAGCTTGCCCTGCAGCGTCGCGACCTTGGCCTCGTTGCTCCAGCCCAGCACGTAGCGGCTGCGGTCGTCGACGCGGTGCCGGTCGTCTTTCTCGTGGCGCTCGCCGCCGCCCTTGACCTGCCCAGCGCGCGTGATGGCACGGGTTTCGCGGCGGAACTGGTCCTGGCTCGAGCAGCACGCGACGTCGAAACGCGCCGCGATTTCGCGCTCCAGCCAGACGTAAAAAGCCGAGTCGGGTTTGAGCGTCAACTTGCGCACGAGCGAATCCGGGTGCAGCGCGATTTGCCCGTCGGCTGAGTCTTTGCGGGCGTCTTTGCGCGCGGCACGCACGCGGAAGTAGACCAGGCGCCCCTTCAAGGGCGTGCCATCGACCCATTCGCTCACCGCCGCGTAATGCGCGTCGGGCACGAGCAGCGACAGGCCGAAGTTGCGCAGGAGACGCTCGGCCGCGCCTTCCCAGTCGCGCTCGTCGTCGCGCAACTGGATCAGCTCGCCGGCGAAGGGCATGGCGGCCTCGTCCAGCTTCAATGCGTCGCACAGCGCCGTGCGCATCGCGACTTGTTGCGCGTCGATGTTGCTGCGCCGCGCTTTCAGGCTGGCGATTTCGGCGGCCAAGGCGGCACGCTCCTGGCGCTCTTGCGCAAAGGCGACGCCGGCTTCGTTGAGCTGATTCTGCAGCGCCGCTTCGCGTTCCGCAGCAGCCTCCTGCATTTGCAGACACAAGGTGCGCTGCGCCAGAAAGTCTTCGCCGCTTTGCATGCTGAGCAAACCCAATGTCGCGCGCAGCAGGTCGTAACGCTGTGCCTTGGCCAGGCGCCGCGCTTTTTCTTGCTCGAGTTGCTCGATCTCGGCGGCAAGGCGCGCGATGCGGTCGCCGCCGTTGTCGCCAATCGCACGCCGCAGTTCGTGGTCTTGCGCCTGCTGCGTCGTGCGTTGTTCTTCCAGGCGCGCGATCTGGCCGGCGCGGCGCGCGAGTTCTTCACCGAGCTCGGTGATGCGCAGTTCCAGCAACGCCGCCTTGAGCCCAGCGAAATAAGTCTCCAGCGCTTCGCGGCAGGCGCGCAGCGACTCGCTTTGCGTCAGCGCCAGCGCATGCGCCTCGCAGTCGGCGACCAGCGGCGCGAGCAGTTCCACCTGGCGCTTCGCCTTGAGCACCGCCTCGTGGGCGCGGTGCAGGTCGTCGAAGTGCGCGAGCAGCGCCTGGATGCGCGGGCGCCACGTCGAAGGGCTCGAGCATGTGGCTGCGCACGAAGTCGGTGAGGTTGCCTACCGACTTCATCGACACCGTCTGGTGAAACAGTTCGAGCGCCTGCTCGCTGGCAATGCCGAAACGCCGCCGCAACTGCGCGCCATAGGGCGGAAAACTGTCGTCGACTTCGACCTTCGAGGCGCGCAGGCGTTTGCGCAGTTGCGCGATGTCGGCGCCGAACTGCGCGAAATCTCCCGCGATGCTCAGCTCGCGCTCGGCCGAAACGAACATCCGCGCCGGCTGGCCTTGCGGGTCTTTCCACCAGAACACCTGGGCCAGCGTGACGGTCTGGTCGTAGCCGGCGTTGTGGAACACGCCAAGGATCACCGAGTAGCTGCTCGCATCGCGCAGCGCGACGGCGCGGCCGGCGTGGCTCTCGTCGATGCGCTCGGACTTGTAGTGCCCGAGCACATAAGAGCGCAGCGTGCGTTCGCGCGCGTCGGCGCCTGCTGCCTTGTTGTAGGCGACGCGCTGTGCGGGGACGAGCAGGGTCGTCAACGCGTCCACCAGGGTCGACTTGCCCGAGCCGATGTCGCCGGTGAGCAGCGCGTTGCGCCCGTCGGCGCGCAGTGCCCAAACGCGGCCGTCGAACGTGCCCCAGTTGAAGACTTCGAGGCGCCGCAGGCGAAAACCCGCGAGAGCGTCGATGTCGCGCGCAGCGCCGATTTCGGCCACCGAAGCAGCGCCCGACTCAGTGCCCGACCCAGCCCCGGGCGTATCGCCGGCGAGGAAGTCGAGATTCAGCGATTCGTTCTTCATCGCCATGCCGGCGCGCTGCGCGCGAGTGCCTCACTCTTCATCGCTGCGCGACTCCAACTGGGCGCGATACGCGGCCAGGCGTTCGTCGAACTGCGCCAGCCACTGCGCGTCGACAAAAGCCTTGAGGATGCGCTGCACTTCGATCGCGTCGTCCTGCCCGCGCAAGCGCCGCACGAAGCCGAGCTCGGCGATTTTGTTGAGCTGCGCATCCACCTGGTCGATGAGCCGCGCTTCGTTGCTGCCTTCTGGGAGAAACACGCGCAGCATTTCGGCGACCTGGGCGCGCGACAGCACGAGGCGCGTGTCGCCGCCGCCCGCGTCGAACTCGGCAAGGCGTCTGCGCAGCAGCGCGAGCAACAGGCTGACCTGAAACGTCAGCGGCCGGCGCGCGATCAGGCGCGGCATCTTGGGCGTTCCCGGCGCGGCGCCCTCGTCCGGCTCCGGGCGCGAGCGCAGGAAGGCGTAGCCCTCGGCCTCGTCGATGCAGAGCTCAAGCCCCAGCACCGCGACGTAATCGCGCAGCCGCCCCTGCAGGCCGAGCAGCCCGCTCCACAACGCGGCGTCGGCGTCGCGGTAGAGCACGCCCTTGAGCAGCGGCACGACCAGCGCCGACAGTTCGGTCGCCTCGCGCGCCTCCCCGGTGGAGGGGCTGTCGCCTTGGTTGTTGAGGCTGGGCGGGCTCATCCGATTCACCTCGAAAAAATCACCCGCGCCAACTCGGCTTGTTTCCAGCGGCCGTCGCTGGCGCGCCAGGTCACGCGCTCTTGCACTGCGTCGTCGATCACGGTGGCGGGTGAGGCGCTCGCCAGTTCCAGATACGCCACGAGTTCGGCCAGGCCCTGGCGCAGCGGGCGCTGCTCCAGCAGCTCAACCAGCGTCACCTGCGAGCGCGTCTGGAGCGCCTGGCGCAAGTGCAACGCGAGGGCCGGTTTATCGACGACAAACTGCGAGAACAGCGCGTCGGCATCCAGGCTTTCGTCGCCGGCCTGAATGCGGATGTCGGCGATGCGCAGTTTCAGCGCCGGCGTGTGCAATGGCCGCTCCATCGCCAGCTCGATGTCCGCTGCGGTTTGCCCGATGGTCATGAATTCGCCCTGCGGTGCGGCGCCGCGCAGCGCCAGCGCGCCGGCTTCGATGCTACGCAGAATGTCCATGATGCGGCGGTTCTCCAGGTAGGCCTGGTCGTCGAGAAAGCGCCGCAACTGTTGCGACAGCAGCGCGACGGTGCGCTGCGTGTGCTCGCCGGCCTCGAGCCAGTCGTAGTGGACGCGGCGCAGCCGCGCATCGGGCTGCAAGTCGGCAATCGGCGGCGAGCTGCAAGCACCCGGTCGAGCAGGGCAGTCAACTCTTCCTGGCGCGATTGCGACATCAAGAAATCCCAGAACGCGCGGAAGCTGCGGCCCTGGTCCGAGTCGGCAATCAGGTCGCGCTCGCCCATGATTTGTTCGAGCAGCGCGCCCTTCGCGCCGTCCCAGAGAGCAATGCGCTCGCGCACGCGCCGGTCCAGGCCGCGGAAGTTGTGCTCGACCTCGCGAAAGTCGGCCAGCAGTTCGCGCGCCAAGCCGGTGAACTGCTGGAAGCGCTCCTTCAGCGCGGTGTCGCCGAGCAACGCGACCTGGCCTGCCTGTGCGCGCGCGATCTCGGCGTCGAGCTCGTAGCGGCGCCGTTGCAATTCATGCAGGCGTTTCTGCGGATCGGCTTCGCTGCCTTCGCCGATCTGGCGCAACAGCTCGAACAGCGTCAGCAGGCGCGACTCGGTGCCGACGAAGCTGCGCTCGGCAAGACTCGCGAGCCACACGATGGCGCGCTCGGTGGCCGGTGTCAGGTCGAAATGCGGCTCGTCCGAGCCCGGCGGATAGAACTTGCGCAGCCAGCCGCGCTCGTTCGCCGCCCAGTCGTTCAGGTAGTCCGCGGCGCTCTTCGGGAAGGCGTCGGGGTGCTGTTCGCGCACGCCGAAAAGCATGTCTTCCAGCGCTTCGGCCAGGTCCGATTGGCGCATCGCGCGCACGTTGGGTTCGACGAAAGCGTGGTGCAAAAAGCTCGCGATCAGCGGCGCGGAAGCCGCCGTGAGCAGGCGCCACGCCGGATGCTGCTGGCGCATCGTCTCGAGCGTTGCGTAGTCCAATGTCAAAGCGCTGGTCCTCGTCGTGGAAACGTCGTTCGGATGCGTATTGGAGCACCCCGCTTGCGCCGGGGGGCAGACGCTTCTTGGTTCGCCAGCGCGAGTGCGATGCGCCGAGAATCATGCGCCATCGATTCCCGCGCATTTGCGAAACTCCAGCCATGTCAAACAAGCCACGCCACAAAACTGCGGAATCGGCGCCGCAACCCGATCAGCTCGCCGCGATCCGGCGCATCGCCGATGCGGGTGACCTCGACAAGGCCCAGCAACGCCTGGCCGTGTTGCGCAAGGCTTTTCCCGGGTTCAAGCCCTTGCTCGGCTTGGCCTGGGAGATCGAGGCGCTTGCGGGCGAGCCGATCGGCGCTGCGGCTCGCGCCTGGGAGTGGCAACTCGCGTCGCCGAACAGCGCCCAGGCGTTCGAGGCCTTGGCCGACAGCGCGCGCGACGCGGGTCTGCTCGCAATGATGGCGCGCGCCTTGCAGCGCCTGAGCAGGCTCCAGGAAGTCACGGCGGCGCCGCTGCCGCCCGACGCATTCGATACGCCGCTCGGGCCGCTCACGTTGGAGCAGGCCGAGGCGATCGACCTGTCGCGCATGCACCTGGCCGACGACAAGCCCAGCGCGGCCGTCGCCGTACTGCAAGGTGTGGACCATCCGAGCGCGCAGAACAACCTCGCGCTGGCGCTGTTTGGCAGCGGCGACGTGGCGCGGGCACAGGCGGTGGCGCAGGCTGCGTGGGAGGCGAATCCGGACAACTTGTTCGCGCTGGAGCGTGCGTTGCGCTGGCGCTGCTGGGCGCACGGCATGCAGCGCTGCGTCGGCTTCGGCGCGACGCTGCGCGCCTGCGTGCCGCGCCGCGCCGAAGATGCGAATGCGCGCATCGCGGCGCTGCGCTTTCTCGGCGACACCGAAGCCGCGAACGCGGCGTGGGAGCAGGTGCAGGACGAGGACTACTGGGATGACGCCTCGCTCGAACAAACAGATCTGTTCGACGACCTGGGCGAGCCCGATGCGGACGTGCTCGGCGAGCACTCGTTGTGGTTTCCGCGCCCGTGGGAGCTTGCGCTCGGCGAACTCGCGAGCGGCTCGAATGCGGCCACTGAAACCGCGATCGAGCCGCTGTGGGCCGCCCAGCTCGGCCGCTGCGACGCCCACACCGACTACCTGAAGCGCGCCTGCGAACTCGGCGATGAGGCGGTCCGGTTTCTGGCCCTGACCATGCTCAAGCGGCGCGCCAAGCAAAGCGATTTGGCAGCGCGCGAGGCGCTGACGGCGCTGCTGGCGAGTTTGCGTGGGCCTGATCTGGAACGCATGAACTTGCTGACCTGGCTCAACGAAGAGGGCCTGCGCGACCCGGCGCTGCCGGCGCAGGTGCTCTCGGCGGGCAAGGTGCGCGAGGTCAAGTCGGTCGGTATGCACATCACCGCCGAGCCGCAACCCAGCCCGTTCTCCGCCGAGGGCACGCGGCTCGCGATGCGCATGCACCAGGCGCTGGCGCGGCGCAAGCTCGACGAGGCCTACGAACTCGCGCTGCAACTTCGCGACATGCACCCCGAACAGCCGTCGGCGCTGACGAATCTGGCCAACATCGGGCAAGCCCTGGGCGATCCGGTCAAAGAGACGCTGCGCTTGCACCGCGCAGCGCTGGCCCTGAATCCGGACTATCTGTTTGCGCGCTGCGCCCTGGCGAGGCACTTGGCGGGGGAGGGCCAGCTCGACGAAGCGCGCACCCTGCTCGAAGGCATGTTCGAGCGCGAGCAATGGCACTACAGCGAGTACCGCAGCTATATGCTCGCGCAGCGCGCGATGGCGCTGGCGCAAGGCGATGACCAGGCGCTGCGGGGGATGGACGACACGCTGCGCGACCTCGAGCGCCGCTTCGGCCGCTGAGCGATTCGACGCGCCCGGCTGACGCTGAAGTCGCGAGCCGCGTGCCGCGCGCCGCGCTCACGCCGACGCAGCGTCCGCCTCGGCTTCCGGCCACAGCGCCGGGAAGTAGAAGCGCAGCGCATGCAACGGCACGCCGAAACGCACCTTGCCTTGCGGCGTATCGCTGCGCAACAGGTTGCGGCGCAGCAGCGCACTGAGCAGCTTGACGGCGGTGCGCTCGCCCAGGCCGGTCATGCGCTTGAACTCGCCGCGCTCGATGTCGCTGCCGCTGAGGAACAGATAGTGCAGTGCGCGCAGCGCCTCGAGCCGCACGCCCGACTTCAGCGTCCGTTCTTCGAATGACAGGCAAGCGCCGATGCGCGGCTCCATCGTGGTCAGGTCGAGCGTGGCCGTCATGAACCGCACCTGGTCCAGGCAGGTGTCGAGCACGTAGTCGATCCAGTCGACGAGGGCCTGCTCGCTCAAGTTGCCGCGTCCGTCGAGGTCGCCGCGCCGGGGCTCGTCGGCGGCTGCGAGCAGCGCGTAGTAGCGATCCACGGAGCGCGCAAATCCGCGCAACGGTGACCACAAGCCCCCGGTACAGCCGAGCGCGTGCAAGACCAGGTGCGTGTGCAGCCGCATGACACGGCCGTTGCCGTCGATGAAGGGATGCATCCAGCCCAGGCGCTGGTGCGCGGCGGCCGCTGCGACGAGCGTCGCCTCACCGCGCCGCACGCCGCCATAAAAGCTCGACCAGCGCGCTATGAATCCGGGCAGGCTGTCGGCGGCCGGCGCAAGGTGGCGACCGACACTCACCGCCTGGCTGCGCCATTGCCCCGGTGTGAGGGCCACGCCTGCGTCGGTCTGCAAGTCCGTCGTGGGCAGGCGTTCGAACAGATCGCGGTGAATGTCTTGGATCGCGGGCGCGCTGAACAGCGCCCGTGCGCCTGCATCGCCGGCGTAGCGGGTCTCGAGTTCAGCCTCGCTATCGATGTGCGCCAAAGCCAGCCGCTGGCGCGCCGCCAGCTTCGCATCGCCCGAGAAGTCTTTGCGCAGCGCCTGCTCCAGCTCATACGGTCGGGTGTGCTGGCCCTCGATGCGGTTCGTGTAGTAGGAATTCATGGCGCGCAGCAGGGCGCGCAATTCCGGCGGGGAGGGCCGCCCCGTCAGGGCCGTGGCATTGCGGCCCAGGTCATGCGCCTTGGCGAGCAGAGCTTCCTGCCGGGCGGGCGCCGGCAGGAGCGGTTCGAACTCGTGAGGTGCGTCGTAAAGTGCGACCATCAATGCGGACAATGGAATTCACGTAACCCATTGTCGCACAAAGACTATTTAGTTCAAACCAGGTCTCTGTTGCGCACTTGTCTGCATGCACCTCGAGGCGCACTGCCGGGCGATCCGAGGCTCAATTCATTTGCGTCACAAACTTCGTATTCAGATACCCGTCGAAGGTCTCGCTGCCGCCTTCGCTGCCGTAGCCGCTGTCCTTGATGCCGCCGAACGGCGTTTCGGCGACCGCCATGCCGAAGTGGTTGATCGACACCATGCCGGCTTCCAGGCCGTTGGACAGCGCGTGCGCGTTGCGCGTCGACGTCGTGAACACGTAAGACGCGAGGCCGAACGGCAGGCTGTTCGCGCGCTTCAGCACTTCGTCGATGCTCTTGAAGCGCACCATGCCGGCGACCGGGCCGAACGGCTCTTCCGTCATCAGCTTGCTGTCGTCGGGGATGTCGGCGATCACGGTGGGCGCAAAGAAATTGCCTTCGCCGGGCAGCGCCTTGCCGCCGGTCAGGATGGTGGCGCCGCGCTGGTGTGCGTCGTCAATGAAGCCGGCCACGGCAGTAACGCGGCGCTTTTGCGCGAGCGGCCCCATGCGCGTGTCCGACGCCAGGCCGTCGCCGACCTTGACCTTCTCCACCTTGGCGAGAAAACGCGCGATGAACTTGTCGTAAGCGCCTTCCTGCACGTAAAAACGCGTCGGCGAAATGCACACTTGGCCGGCGTTGCGGAACTTGAACGGCGCGAGCATGTCGGCCGCGGCGTCGATGTCGGCGTCGTCGCAGACGATCACCGGCGCGTGGCCGCCGAGTTCCATCGTGCAGCGTTTCATCAGCGAGCCCGCAAGGCCCGCGAGCTGTTTGCCCACTGCCACGGATCCGGTGAACGAGATCTTGCGCACGATGGGCGAGCGGATCAGGTGGTCCGACACTTCACTCGGCACGCCCCACACCACGTTCAGGCAGCCCGGGGGCAGGCCCGCGTCGTGGAACAACTGGGCGAGCGCGACCACGGCGCTGGGCGAATCTTCAGGCCCCTTGATGATGATGGTGCAGCCCGCGCCGAGCGCCGCGGCAATCTTCCGGATCGCCTGGTTGAACGGGAAGTTCCACGGCGAAAACGCTGCGCACACACCGATCGGCTCGCGCAGCACGAGCTGGCGCACGGCGTCGTTGCGCGGCGTGATCACGCGGCCGTAGATGCGCCGCGATTCCTCGGCGCACCACTCGGCGTGTTCGGAGCAGGCGTTGACTTCGCCCACCGCTTCGGCAAGCGGCTTGCCCTGGTCGCGCACGATGTTGCGGCCGATGTCGTTGGCGCGCTCGCGCGCGAGTTCGGCGACCTTGCGCAGGATTTTGCTGCGCTCCATCGGCGACGTCTTGCGCCACGACTCGAACGCGCGCTGCGCGCTGCTCAAGGCCTTGTCGAGGTCTTCGCGCGTCGCGTGCGGCAGTCGCGCGATGACCTGATTCGTCGCGGGGTTGTAAACGTCTTGTTCGCGGCGCCCGCCGCCGTGGATGAATTGACCGTCGATGTAGAGGTTGAGGGTGGGGTACATGGTTCGTGCGCAGAGTGGATGAACTGAAAGGGGGGTCGCCGCCGGGGCCGGCCGGCAAGGCAGCGATGCTACTCGCCTGGGCCGCGGTTTGCAGCGAATTGGCCGGCACGGGAATTCCGGTCAATGAAATCGCGGGCCGCAGCGATCAGTGTCTCGGTCTGATCGCGGTGCGGCGAATGCCCGCACTTGGGCAACTCGAGCAACTCAGTCTGCGCCACGCAACGCGCGATGCCGCGAATCTGTTCGAGCGTTCCGTACTCGTCGTCCAGACCTTGCACGGCGAGCAGCGGGCAGGCGATTGCCTTGATCTCTTCTTCGATCGACCAATGCCGAAACTCGGCGAGCTGCCAGACGCGGTTCCAACCCCAGAACGCCGAATCGGGGTCGTCGTGGTAACGCGCAAGGCGTTGCCTGAAGTCGGTCTGCAGATAGACGTCGCGCGCCTTCGCGATGCTTTGCACCGAAATGTCCTCGACGATGATGTGCGGCGCGACGACGATCGCCCCGGCGAGACGGCCCACGTGTCGCGCGGCATAGAGCAGCGCGATCGAGCCGCCGTCGCTGTGGCCGAACAACCAGAGCGGCTGCGCGGCCGCATCGACGCCGAGCGCGTCGAGCAACGCCGGCAACACTTCAAACGCCTGGCGGTGCATGAAGTCCGTGCCCCAGGCCTCGTCGGCACCGCGCGGCGTGGAGCGGCCATAACCGGGGCGCGAATAGACCAGGCCGCGGCAGCGCGCAGCGTCGCACAGCGTTTGCGGAAACTCGCGCCACATCGCGAGCGACCCCAGGCCTTCGTGCAGGAACACGATGAGCGGCGCGTGGGGCTCGGCGCTGCCGACCCATTGGTATTCGACTCGCACCGGCCGGCCGGACCAGGCAATCTGGGCGAAGCTGATCTCGCTGCGTGTCACGTCGGTGCGGGCAAGCGCGGTGTGAAAGCGGCCAGTGTAGAGGCGAGCAGAATCCATAATGGCGCATGAAGTTCGCTGAGTTTCACGTTGGCCAGGTGATAGACGCCGGCCCTTTCACCTTGCACGAAGCCGAGCTGCTGGACTTTGCGAAGCGCTACGACCCGCAGTGGTTTCACACCGATCCGCAGGCCGCCGAACGCGGCCGGTTCCAGGGCCTGATTGCGAGTGGCTGGCAAACCTGCGCGATCGCGATGCGTCTGGCGGTGGACGCGGCTCTGCACGGCTCGGAGTCATTCGCCTCGCCTGGCATGGCGTACATCAAGTGGCCGAACCCGCTGCGCTGCGGCGACTCGGTGAACTTGCGCGCCAGCGTGATCGAGGTGCGCCGCTCCGAGTCGCGCGCGACGCTGGGCATCCTGCGCTGGCGCTGGCAACTCTTCAATCAGAATCGTGCCGAAGTGCTTGACCTCGAAGCGACGAGCCTGTTCGACTTGACGACGCCACCCACGACCAATACGCAACCCTCGGTGACCCCATGACCCCAGCTTTCATCTGCGACGCGATCCGCACCCCCATCGGCCGCTACGGCGGCGCGCTCGCGTCGGTGCGCACCGACGACCTCGGCGCGATCCCGATCCGCGCCCTGATGGCGCGAAACCGGAAGGTCGACTGGGCAGCGGTCAGCGACGTGCTGTACGGCTGCGCAAATCAGGCCGGCGAAGACAACCGCAACGTCGCCCACATGGCGTCATTGCTCGCCGGCCTGCCCGTCGATGTGCCCGGCGCGACGATCAACCGCCTCTGCGGCTCGGGCCTGGACGCGGTGGGCAGCGCGGCGCGCGCGATTCGCTCCGGTGAAGCGCAATTGATGATCGCCGGTGGCGTGGAGAGCATGAGCCGCGCGCCCTTTGTCATGCCCAAGGCGGACACCGCGTTCAGCCGCAACAACGCCGTCTACGACACGACGATCGGCTGGCGCTTCATCAACAAGTTGATGAAAGAGCAATACGGTGTCGACTCGATGCCCGAGACCGCCGAGAACGTCGCCAAGGAATTCGGCATCGAACGCGACGCGCAAGACCGCATGGCGCTGCGCTCGCAGTTGAACGCGGTGAAGGCGCAGCAGGCGGGATGCTTCGACGCTGAGATCGCGGCGGTCGCGATCGCGCAAAAGAAGGGCGAGGCCCTCAGCGTGACGAAGGACGAGCACCCGCGCGAAACCTCGCTGGACGCGCTCGCCAAACTCAAGGGCATCGTGCGCCCTGACGGCACCGTGACCGCAGGCAACGCGAGCGGCGTGAACGACGGTGCGTGCGCGCTGCTGCTCGCAAGCGAAGCTGCAGCCGCGCGCCACGGCCTGACGCCGCGCGCCCGTGTGCTCGGCATGGCCACCGTGGGCGTCGCGCCGCGCATCATGGGCTTCGGCCCGGCGCCGGCGACGCGCAAGGTGCTCGAACTCACGGGGCTCAAGCTCGCGCAGATGGACGTGATCGAACTCAACGAAGCCTTTGCCGCGCAGGGCCTGGCCGTGCTGCGCGACCTCGGCGTGGCCGACGACGACGCGCGCGTCAACCCATGGGGAGGTGCGATCGCCCTGGGCCATCCGCTCGGCGCGAGCGGCGCGCGCCTCGTGACGACCGCGCTGAACCAGTTGCAGCGTGGTGGCGGGCGCTATGCGCTGTGCACCATGTGCATCGGCGTCGGGCAGGGGATTGCGCTCGTGATCGAGCGGGTCTGATCGATTGTTTTCACAGGAACCCCAGCATGAATGTCTATGAAGCACTCGCCAGCCGGCGCTCTGTGCGCGACTTTCTGCCCACGCCCGTATCGGGTGCGGCGATCCGGCGCGTCCTGACCGCCGCGGCGCGCAGCGCGTCCGGCGGCAACGTGCAGCCGTGGCACATCGATGTTGTGGCGGGCGAGCGGCTCGATGCGCTCAAGGCACTCATGCAACGCCGCTTGCAAGAAGTGGCCGCGGGCGCTGCGCCTGAACCTACCGAGTACGACATCTACCCCAAGGACCTGATGGCGCCTCACCGCGACTACCGCTTCAAACTCGGCGAGGCGATGTACGCGACGATGAAAATTCCGCGCGAAGACAAGGCCAGTCGCCTGAAATGGTTTGCGCGCAACTATGAATTCTTCGGCGCGCCGATGGCGCTGTTCTGCTCGATCGACCGCCGCATGGGGCCGCCGCAGTGGTCGGACCTCGGCATGTTCCTGATGTCGGTGATGCTGCTGCTGCGCGAAGAGGGGTTGGACAGCTGCGCGCAGGAGTCATGGTCCGTCTATCCCAAGACCGTCGCGGGCTTCGTCGGCATTCCCCCCGAGCGCATGCTGTTCTGCGGCATGGCGATCGGGCATCGCAACCCGGACCACCCGGTCAACAGCCTGGTGTCCGAGCGCGCCGGGTTGGCGGACTTCGCCAGCTTTCAGGGGGTCTGAGCGCGGCCCGCGGGCGAGCGTGTCTCGGGCCGGTGGGACCGTCTCCGATGCGCTAACTGAGCGAGGAAAGGCCGGTACCGGCACGCGCGCAAGCGCGGTGGTTCAGGCTCATCAGCAGACCGAACGTGTGCAGGATGTACCGGCGTCGAGCGCGCTAGCCGTCCTGCCACGCACGACGATCTGCGCGAGCATCGCCTGGTGCGTTGGGCGCTCAGGCGACGAGTGCGCCGCGCCGCATTTCCCACTCGGCGGCCCAGGGGAGCAGCGCCTGGGCGGGCATCGGCCGGGCGACGAAATAGCCCTGCGCCAGGTCGCACCCCTTGGCGCGCAGAAAGAACCAGTCGTCGGCGTCTTCCACGCCTTCGGCCACCGTCTTGATACCCAGTTGACGAGCCATGTCCAGGCTGGGCAGCAGGATCGCCTGCAACGCTTCGTCGCGGCAGGCACCATGCACGAAACTCTTGTCGATCTTGAGTTCGTCGAACGGCGCGTCGTGCAACTGGCTCAGCGAGGAATGGCCGGTGCCGAAATCGTCGATCGACACGCCCACGCGCTTCAGGCGCAGGCGCGTCAGGATGTCGAGCGCGGCAAGCGGGTCACGCATCATGCGGCTCTCCGTCACCTCGAGAATCAGCATCGACGGCGCCACGCCGGCGGCGGCCACCGCGCGCGCCACGTATTCGGGGAAGGCGTAGTCGGTGAGGTTGTCCATCGACACGTTCACGGACACCTGAAGAGGCAGGCCGGCGTCTTGCCAGGCGCGGGCCTGGTTCAGCGCGCCGTGCAGGCCGTCCAGCACCAGCTGAGTCAGGCGGTCGATCAGGCCGTTCTCCTCGGCCACGGTGATGAATTGGTCGGGGTACACCATGCCGTGTTGCGGATGCCTCCAGCGCACCAGCGTTTCCACTCCCACCAGCTGCCCGGTGGCGAAGTCGACCTTGGGCTGGTAGTGATTGACGAGTTCCTGTGCGTCGATGGCATGCGTGAGCTCGGCGGCCGAATAGGCGTGCCGGGCGGGGCGGGGCGGCGCGGCAGGCGGCACTGCAGGCGTGACGCCGGCGGCAGCGAGTACGTCGCGCAACTGCTCTGGCGTGACCGGTTTGCGCAACGCGCCGAGCACGCGCAGGGTGTGAGACTTGGCCAGGCGCTCTGCGGTGTGCAGGATGCGCCGGTCTTCGCCGCTGATCAACACCAGGCCACCGTGAAACGGCAGCTGCCCCAGATGGCGGACGAACTCGACGCCGTCCATGTCGGGCATCTGCAGGTCGCAACAGATCAGGTCGAAGCGGTTCGGGTCGGCGCTCACCATGTCGAGCGCTGAGCGCGCTTCCAGGCAGGTCTGAACGTCGGTCAGTCCAAGGTTGCTGAACTGGCGGGCCAGCAGTTTGAGCTGGAAGGGTTCGTCGTCGATGGCGAGAACGCGCTGGTTTGTCGAGGTGCTGTTCATCGTTTGAGTTTCTCGAGGTAGTCTTCGATGCACGACACGGCTGCGTCGAACACGCGATCAAAACGCGCTTGTTCGAGCTCGGCGGTGCCGAAGTCGCTTTGCGCGGGCAGCTCCATATCGGCGCACAGCTCGCCCAGCGCCAGCGCGCCAACCGCAAGTGAGGCCGACTTCAATTTGTGGACCAGCGCGCCGACCTGGCGCACGTCGCCCCTGCGGTACGCACTGCGCAGGTGGGCGGCCTGCTCGCGCGCCGAATTCAGGTAGTCGAGCAGGATCTCGCGAACCACCTCGGGGTCCGTGCCGACGAGGCGGTGCAGCGTCTCGAAGTCGACTTGCGTCTCGACGTTGTGCCGTGGCGCAGCCGCCGCCGCGAGAGGCTGGGCGTGCGCTGCCTTGAGACAGCGCGCGAGGGCCGCCTGCAGCTGCTTGATCTGAACCGGCTTGGCGAGCGTCGCGTCGATATCGCCTGGCCGGTAGTGGCCAGCGCCGGTGCGCGCCATGTCCGGTTTGGGCGGGTCGCCGCCCAGCATGACGATGGGAATGCGCGCTTTGCCCTTGGCCGCTTCGACCAGCCGCAACTTGCGCGCCAGCGCAAGGCCTTCCATGTCGCGCAGGTTCATGTCCACCAGCAGCAAGTCGATGCCACCCACGTGCCAGCGCTGCAGCGCCTCGCGTCCGGTCTGCGCGGTATGGACCTCATGCCCGATCAGATCGAGCAGCCGCACGATCACCTGGCGATTGATCGGGTCGTGTTCGGCCAGCAGGATGCGGCGCCTCTCCGTGGCCAGCGGCATTGCAGCGGTTTCGTCGCTCCGACCGTGCCGATCGTCTGGATCGTCGCGATCTTGTGCTCGTGGGGGTGCGTGTGCCATGGGTCAGGCTGGCGTGGTGCTGAGGTGCGCACCGATGGCGACTTGCGCCTCGGCAAGTGCTGCGTCGAAAGCAGCGCGCTGCTGCTGCGCCGCGTCGATGCTGCCTGTTTGGCCTGCTGCTTCGAGTTCGGCGCAGATGTCGCCGACCACGAGCGCCCCGACGGAGCGCGCCGCAGACTTCAGCTTGTGGGCGATGGCGCCGACGCGTGCCACATCGTCCACCTGCAATGCCTGGTGCAGATCGTTGGCGTGGGCCCGCGCCGAAGCCAGAAAGTCCGCCAGCAGTTCGCGCACGGCCGCGTCATCGTCGCCGATCAGGTCACGCAATACCTGCAACTGCAGCACCCGGGGCTCGGGTGCCCGCGGGCTCGCGAGCGGTGGCGGCATCCACTGGTTCAGCGCCGCGCGCAGGCTTTGCAGCGGCACCGGCTTGGTCAGGTAGTCGTCCATGCCGGCGGCGCGTGCCCGCACGGCTTCGCCTTTCAATGCGTTTGCGGTCAGCGCCAGCACGGGCAGGTGGCGGCGCCCGGTCTGGCGCTCGTCGGCGCGTATCGAGGCCGCCAGTTCGTAGCCGTCCATTTCCGGCATGTGCAGATCCGTCAGCAGCAGGGCGTGGCGGCCGCTGCGCCACAGCTCGAGCGCGCGCCGCCCGTTGTCGGCATATTCGGCGGTGTAGCCCAGCAGGCCGAGTTGGCGTTTCAGTACCGCACGATTGGTTGGGTCGTCCTCGGCCACCAGAATCAGCTGGCCGCGCGCTTGCGCTTGCTCGAAGGTGGGCGGCGGCAAGCGGTCCACGCCCAGCAGGTCGGCGGCGTTGGGCGGTGCTTCGTCGGGCGAGGCGCGCCCTGCCACCGTCGCGACGGCGCGGATGAACGGATCGCGCCGCAGCAGGTCGAGCACCGCGACCGTCGGTGACACGATGCGCACGGTTTCGCGCCGGCCAAACCGGATCAGCAACTGGCGCAGGTCATGGCTGGGCAGCTCGGGCAGCGCAAACGCCGCCTGCGAGTCGCCATGCAGCAGCACGGTCGGTGCGCGCAGTTGTGCAGCGGCGAGCCGCGCCTGCTCAAGGTCCTCGGCCGTGGCCACACGCGCCCCCGCCTGTTCCAGCCACTGGCGCAGGTTCGCCGTCGGCAGATCGGGGCCGGGAACAATGACGCAGTCCAGATCGACAAGCAGAGGCGCTGCGCCCTGGGGCTGCTCGGTGGCGGCGGGCAGCGGAATCGTGAACGTGAAGGAGGAGCCTTGGCCCGCAACGCTGCGAACCTCGATTCGACCGTGCATCAATTCGACGAGTCGCCGGCAGATCGCCAGGCCCAGCCCGGTACCGCCGAAGCGGCGCGTCGTCGAGGCTTCGGCCTGTGTGAAGGGCGTGAACAGGCGCGCCAGCGTCGCCGGCTCGATGCCGATGCCGTTGTCGGTGACGGAAAATTGCAGCAGTTCGCCCTCGGGCTGCACGCGCACCGACACATCGCCACCAATGCCAGGGCGACCGGCGCTGAACTTGATGGCATTGCCGATCAGGTTGTTGAGCAGTTGCCGCACGCGGGTCGCGTCGCCCAGCACGCGTTCATTCACCTGCGGCCCGATGCACACCGACAGCCGCACATCGCGTGCGATGGCCAAGGGCGCCAGCGTTGCGCACACCCCCTCGACCAGCGGTGTGACCTCGAACTCGGCGGTTTCGAGTTCGAGCCGACCTGCCTCGATCTTCGAGAAATCCAGAATGTCGTCAATCAGGCGCAGCAGCGACTGCGCCGAATCGATGATGGTGCGTACCGTCTGCGCCTGTTCTTCGTCAAGCACGCTGTGCGTCAGCAGTTCGGCCATGCCGACCACGCCGTTCATGGGAGTGCGAATGTCATGGCTCATCGCGGCAAGGAACGCCGACTTGGCGCTGTTCGCCGCTTCGGCGGCCTCCTTGGATTCGGCCAGGGCGCGCTCGGCAGCCTTGCGCTGGGAGATATCGACCGCCGTACCCACCAGGCCGAGCACGCTGCCGTCGGCCCCGACCAGCGCCGCCTTGCTGACCAACGCATCGAGTTCACGCCCGCCGCTCAGATGCTGGTGCAGTTCATAACTGCACATGCCGCGCGATGCCAGCAGCGCTCGGTCCTCTTCGTCATGGCGGCGCGCGGAATCCGGGTCGATCAGATCGAAAGCTGTCTTTCCAAGAAGGCTCGCCGCGTCGACCGCGAACAGCTGCGCATAGGCCTTGTTGACGCGCTGGTAGCGGCGCTGCGGGTCCTTGAGCACCACGGGAACCGGGATGGCTTCGAACAAGGTGTCGACGAGCGCCAGGCTGTGCGCCAGCCGGGTTCGTTCCATCGCCAGCGTGTCCGCCAATGCGGCGGTTTCAAGGCGTGCCCTTTCAAGGCGCTGCTCCGTGAGTTTGGTCGCCGTGATATCGGTGCCGATTTCCATGAAACCGGTCAGCACGCCACCCGCATCGAACTGCGGCTGCACGTCCACCCTCAGCCAGTATTCATGCCCGTCCCTGGCGCGGTTCATGACTTCGACATTGACGCCGCTGCCGGTGCGCACGCCTTCCATCAATTGTGCGATGACGGCGGGGTCGTTCTTGCCGCTGTCCACCAGTTCTCCAGGCGTACGCCCGAGCGCCTGCGCCTGCGTGTATCCCGAAAGCAGCGTGAAAGCTTCATTGACCCAGACGATGCGCGCCTGCGGGTCGGTGATCGACACCGCGTTCGAGGTGCGCTCGACGATTTTTGCCAGGCGCGACAGGTCGGCGGTGAGGGCGCGCGCCCGCGCCTCCACGCGTACCTTTCCGACCGCCAACAGCCGGGCCGCCCAGGCGGCAAACAGCGTGGCGATGAGGCCACCCAGCGCGGCAATCCGAGCCGGCCCGTTCGAGTAGGTCGCCTCGAAGCCGGGGGTGCTGCTGGAACGTAACGTGAACACGCGCTGGTTCACGAGCAGCGTCTGGCGGGTCTCGAAGCGGCGTTGCACGGCCGGCGTGGCCGCCGATCCGCGAGCGGATCGACCCTCTGCGCCGAATTCAAACACGAGATTGGCGGGGCTGGTGTCCGGTCCGTCGAATACCGCGAAGTCAAGCCTGCGGGCCGCGACATCGGCCACGCCGTCCAGCAGTTCGTCCACCGCGACCGACGCATACAGGACCCCGCGCAGCTTGCGAATGCGGTCTTCTTCGAGCTCCACGTTCGCACCTTGCTGGTAGACCGGAGCCATGACCATGAAGCTGCCGCCCTTCGTGGCCGCTTGGCCACGCGTGAAGAGCTGCGTCATCGTCGCTTGACCCGACAGAATGGCACTTTCGATCGCGGCACGGCTGGGCGCATCCGAACCGGCGTCGTATCCCAGGGCGGACGAGAGGTTCGCCAGATTGACGACGTACAAGTCGGCTGCGTCGCTCTGTCCCTCGGCCCGAATGCTGAAGTCAGGCAACCCCTTGGCACGCACCTGGGCCACGAAACGGGGCACATCAGCGCGCAGCACGCGCGTCATGTAGCCGAAGCCTCGCACACCGGGAAACTCGCGGGCCAGGTCGCGTGAGTCCCAAAATGCGGCAAACTGAGCGGCGTCCAACTGCCGGACCGCCGCGAACAGACCGCGCGCTGCGGCGAGGCTTCGCGTGGGTATATCAAAGCGGCGCTGCGCTTCCAGCCCAATGCGCTCGGTCAGGTGGTTGAATTCCGCTCGCGCGGCGGCGTCGACATTGCGCATGACGGCCAAGCAAGCCAGCGCCGTCAGCGCGCCACCCACCAGCAACGCAGCTACCGGCCAGAGCCAGGCGCGCGGCCTAGCGGCGGCCGCCTTCCAAGTTGCTGGCGTGGGGAATGGTTCTTCGGTGGGCATGGCGGCACGGATGCGAACGACGCTCGCATGCGAACCCGGTCTTCGGCGGATTCAGCGCCCGACTTGAGCGCGACCTGTACCGCAACCCGCGGGCGTGCCGCAAGTCACGCATTGACATCGGCCTGAGCCGCGTGCGGGCCGCATGGTTGGCGCGCCGCATTCACCCGGCGCTCGGCAACCGCTTGTTTGCGGCGGTTGCGATGGTCGAGCCGATCGATCAGCCCGGCTCAACGCGCCTGTCCGAGCGTGCGCAGCGCCTGCGTCAGGTGCGGCTTGTCGATCATCGCGCCGTCCAGGTTCAGCGTGCCGGCGTCGGGGTGTGCCGCGAACGCGTCAACGATGGCTTGAGCGTGCGCCAACTCTGCGCTGCTCGGGGAATAGGCGTCGTTGATCACCGCCACTTGGTCCGGGTGGATCGCCATGCGGCCGCGAAAGCCGCGCCGGCGCGAGGTGCGGCTCGTCGCCGCGAGGCCCGCCGAATCGCGGAAATCGGTGTGGATCGTCTCGATCGCCGGCACGCCGGTGGCCGCCGCGGCGCACAGGCACAGCGAGCCTGCGAGCGTGTAAAGCGGCGAATACTGGCCGTCTTCGTCGCGGTTCGCGACCGCGCCAATCGCCGCCGACAAGTCTTCAGCGCCCCAGGTCACTCCTGCCAGGCGCGGGATCGGTGCGCTGAAACTCTGCATGTTGAGCATCGCCTGCGCCGTTTCGGTGGCGACTGGCAGGATCAGCACGCTGCCTGCGGCAATGCCGGCGCACGCTTCGAGCGCGTCCAGGCAGTGGCCCAGGCGCTGCACGTCGGCGGCGCTGTTCGTCTTGGGCAGCATGATGCCCGCGAGTCCCGGAACCACCACCGTTGCGAGGTCGCCCATTGCCAGATCCGTGTCCAGCGGATTGATGCGCACGAAGATTCGCGTCTGCCGCGCGGCCAGCGAGGCCGCGTTCGCACCGATGAACTCGGCTGCCGTGCTGCGCGCACCGACCTTGCGCGACGCGGCGACCGCGTCTTCGAGGTCGAGGATGAGCACGTCGGCCGGGCAGTTCAGACCCTTGGCGAGCTTGCGCTCGCTGTCCGCTGGAACAAAGAGCCAGGATCTGAGCTTCATGGGGTGGGCGCTGCTCATGCGGGCTTGCGCAGCATCAAGGCCTGGCGCGTGCACACGCACACCTCTTCGTTGCGCTGGTTCAGGCCCTGGTGGAACAGCGTCACGATGCCCGCGTTCGGCCGCGACTTGCTCTCGCGCACCTCTTTCACCGTGGTGCGCGCGCGAATCGTGTCGCCGTGAAAAACGGGTTTGGGGAATCGCGTGTCGCTCATTCCCAGATTCGCCACCGTCGTGCCGAGCGTCGTGTCTTGCACGCTCAGGCCGATCACCAGGCCCAGCGTGAAGATGCTGTTCACGAGCGGCTGGCCGAACTCGGTGCCTTTGCAATATTCGGCGTCGATGTGCACGGCGGCCGGGTTGCACGTCGCGCCGTTGAACCAGACGTTGTCCGATTCGGTGACGGTGCGGCGGATCTCGTGCTCGAACACCTGCCCGACCTTGAACTCTTCAAACCAGCGTCCTGCCATCGAATTGCCCCTGTGCGATTGGCCGCCAGTCTAGCCGCGCCCGCTGGCCGTGGGGCGTGGCCCGAGATCAGGTGGGCGAGAGGATGTGGATGATGCGGCTCGCGATGTGCTCGCGCGCCTTTGCGCCGTAGGCGGCCATGTGCGGCGCGGCAGCGTGGGCTTTGAGCGCGTCGATGTCGCGCCATTTCTCGATCACGAGGAAGGTGTCGGCGCCATATTTGGTCTGGAGCGCGGGCGCGTTGTCGGTGTCGACCGCGGCGCCGTATTCGATGCAGCCGTCTTCGGCAAGCACCGCCGGCACGTTGGCGCGGAAGAATTCGAGGATGGTGTTGCGTTGGCCGGGCTTGGCGGTGATGACGGCGACGACGTGGATCATGCGGAGAGTCTCCAAGAGGTTGAGTGAGGTGAGGGTGGGCGCTGGCGCGGGCGAATTCCGCCCGTGCACGTTCAGCTCGGCTTGCAGCTGACCGTGCGGAACTCGAAGCGCTCCCAAGGATACGCGTCGTTGAAGTCCACACCCTTCCAGCCCAGGTCGAGCGGGTGCGCGGTTTCGGCGAACGTCATCGCCAGCTCATAGAGCGTGTGGGCGTCGGCGGGCATCGCGTCCACCTTGTACTGATTCAGGTGGAGCAGCACTTCGTCCAAACGCGGCAGCATCGCGTCGTAGAAGGTCTTCAACTCTTCGAGGCTGCTGCGGTGCAGTTTGTTGTAGCGCTCGCGCTCGTTGGGCAGCGCCCAGTCGGCGACGAAGCGCTCGAAGTCGGCGAAGGGTGCGGGGAGTTGTCGGGTGGTCATGGGGGACTCACGCCTTCAGCAGATCGTCTGCGGCGCGGTAGTGGTTCTGAATCAGCAATTCCTGTTGCGACAGGATGATGTGCGGCAGCGCACCCGAGGCGATGGAGTGGAAGTTGCTCTCCATCGTCGCCAGGTCTTCGCGCAGCACTTCACGGCCGCGCACGCGCGAATGCGCCTGGGCGATGCGGTCCGAAGGCTTGTCGCTCTGGAACGCGAAGCGCTGCACGCGCACGTCGGTGTGGGCGTGGTCGATCGGCCAGAACCACATCATCGAGTGCGTATTCGCCTGCGGACCGAGAACGAAGTTGGGCACCATGTGCACGATGTCGAACGCCCATTGCTTGAAGCGCGACGGGTTCACGCCCGGCGGCAGCGCGTCCATGTCGAAGTGCGTGAACGCCGGGAACATGGGACGCGAATGCTTCAGTAGCACGCCTTGCGCAGGCGTGGGCTTGTGGTTCGGATTGCCGTGCGCCGAGTAGCGCGCGAAGTGGCGCCCGACTTCGATGAAGGCGCGGTGCCGGTTCGGGTTGCTGCTGCCGCCCTGGTAGTCGGGCACGGTGCTGCGGTGGATGTAGAGGTTGTGATAGCCCTCGCTGAACGCGTTCACCGCCATGTTCCAGTTCGTGTTCAGCACGACGCGGTGGTCGGCGATCTTCACGCGGCCGGCGGAGAAGCCTTTGTACTGCTCGTACATATCGCCGAGCCACTCGCGCAGGGTTTCCTTGGGCTGCTTGTCGAAGTTGACGAACACGATGCCTTCCCAGACCTCGGCGTGCAGCGGGATCAGACCGAACTGCTCGCGGTCCAGACCCATGAACTGGCCGGCATCCGTCACGCCGACGAGCTTGCCGACATTGGAAAACGTCCAGCCATGAAAGCCGCACGTGAACGCCTTGCGGCAACCCTGCTCGGTTTGCACGAGGCGGTCGCCGCGGTGCCTACAGATGTTGTGGAAGACGCGGATCTGGTCGTCGTCACCGCGCACGATGAGCAGCGACGCCTTCAGCGGCGGCACGTCGGTGACGAGGTAGCTGCCGCGCTGCGTGAGTTCGGCGGCGCTCGCGACCACGAGCCAGGAGCGGCGAAAAATGCGGTCGATCTCGGCGTCGTGGAACTGCGGCGTCACGCGCTCGGCGATCGGAATGATGTTCTTCAGGCGGGTCTGGTCGCCCTTGAAGACTGTGAAGCATTCCTGATTCATGGGATTCCGGCCCTTGCGTATTCAGGGCTCGACCAGCGAGGCGAGCACCATGTCGCCGATCGCCTGGAAGCGCAGCAGGTTGCGGATGCGCTCGATCACGCCCGCAGTCAACGCAACAAAGGTCACTTCGCGCTCGGGGTCGACCCAGAAGCCCATCGAGCCCAGCCCCCAGCCGCCGAAGGTGCCGGGCGAACACAGCGTGGCCATGTGGCTCGGGAAGATGCCCTGCCCGCGCAGGAACACGCCCAGACCCAGGAACGCCGGGAACTCGCCCATGCCGTGCAGCGCGCGCGACGAGTTCATCATGCTGTTGGGCTTGCTCCCCGTCTGGTTGCTCGTCATGAGTTTCAGCATCGCCGGCGAGAGCACGCGCGCACCGTCGAGCGCGCCGCCAAGGCGAAGCGCTTCGCCGAAGCGCACCAGGTCTTGTGCCGTCGAGAAGGTGGCGCCGCCCGAGGGCAGCTCGGTACTCTCGACCACGCTGTTATCGCGGTCGGTGAGAAACTTGCGGTTCAGCTCAGGCGCGTCAGGGTCGCGCACCACTACCGGAACGCGCCGTGCCTGCTGGCTTTCGCGCCGGCCCCATACGGTGTCCACCATTCCCAGCGGAATGAAGATGTCTTCTTCGAGGATTTTGCGAAGCGTGCGCCCCTTCGTGTCGAGCCGACGCACGACTTCGCCGAGGATCGTGAAGCCCATCATCGCGCTGTAGCTCACCAATTCGCCGGGCGTCGATTCGAGCGGCAGCGCGCAAATCGCGGCGACACTTTTGTCGAGCTGGCCGAGCTGGTCGATCGGCAGCGCCGGCTGGCTCATTCCCATTCCTGCTGTGTGCGTCAGTATCTGACCCACCGTCACGAGCGCCTTGCCGCGCTGCGCAAATTCGGGGATGACGTGCGACACGGGCGTGAGCAGGCTCACCTCGCCGCGCTCGACGCAGCGCAGCAGCGCCACCGCGGTCATCACCTTGGAAATCGACATCACGCTGAACACGGCGTCGGGCGTGAGGCGGCGCTCGGTGGCGCGTTCGGCGTAGCCGAGCGTCAGGTCGAGCACGGTGACACCGCGGCGCGCGACCATGATGCGTGCGCCGTCGTACTTCTGTGCATCGATGTCGCTCTGCACGCGCTGCGCGACGCGCGCGAGCGCTGTCGCGTCGAAGCCCATTTCGGCGGCGGCGACGGCGAGGTTTTCCTTGGCTGTGACTTTCATGTCTCGGGTCCTTGGCGGTTGCGGGTCGCGTGGTGGTCCAGGGCGCGGCGCAGGCGGCACGCCTACTGCGTCATGATCTTCGCGTCACGAATCACCTTGCCCCAGCGCGTGAACTCGGACTCCAGATACGCTTTGGAGTCTTTCACCGTCGTCACGCCCATCGTCCCCACCGTCACGCCCACCTTGTTGAGATCGGCGCGCACTTGCGGCTCGGCGAGCAGCGCAGTCATTTCCTTGTTGAGGCGCGTCACGACCGCTTCGGGCGTCTTCGCGGGAACCAGCACGCCTTGCCAGAACGAGAAGCTGAGCGGCACACCCTGTTCGGCAAACGTCGGCAGGTTCGGTGCGCCTTCGGTGCGCTGCGGCGTGTCGATGGCGAGCATGCGCACCTTGCCGGCGCGCCAGTTCGCTTCGGCCAGGCCGTAGGGCGCCATCATCGCGTCGACCTGGCCGCCGATCACTGCCGCGAGTGCCGGCCCCGAGCCCTGATACGGGATGTGCAGCGTCTGGATTCCCGTGAAGGTATTGAACGACTCCATGCGGATCTGCCCGCCGCTGCCCACGCCCCACGAGCCGTAGCTCAGCTTGCCCGGGTTCGCTTTGGCGTATTCGACGAACTCGCTCACCGTGTTCACCGGCACCTTGGGATTCACGATCAGCGCGTTGGGCATGCTGCCGACGAGGGAGATCGGCGTGAAGTCGGCCAGGGCGTCGTAGCGCACGTTGGCAAACACGTGCGGATTGATCGAGTGCGAATCGGCGACCGTGTACTGGATCGTGTAGCCGTCGGGGTCGGCGCGCGCGACGAACTCGGTGCCGACCATGCCGCTCGCGCCGCCGCGGTTTTCCACGATCACCGGCTGCTTCAAGCGCTCGCCGAGGTATTTGGCGACGATGCGCGCCACCGAGTCAGTGCCACCGCCGGCGGGCCAGGCGACGATCATCTTGATGGGGCGCTCCGGGTAGGTCTGGGCCAGCGCGGTGCCAGGCCCGGCTGCCCCATAGCACAAGAGGGCCCACAGCAATTTGCGCAATGTCATGACGTCACTCCTGGAGATCGGCTAAGAGCCGCAAGTCTAGGAGCCGCATCGCCTGCAGCGACTCCAGTGGTTTCAAATACATAGAATAAGCAAAATGAATACAGACGAGGTTCGGCTGCTGCGGGTTTTCCTCGTGCTGATGGGCGAGCGCAGCGTGTCGCGCGCGGCGCAGCGCGTGGGCATGAGCCAGCCTGCCGTGAGTCAGGCACTGGCGCGCTTGCGGCGCCTCTTCAACGACCCGCTGCTGCTGCGCTCGAACCGGCTGCTCTCGTCGACGACGCGCGCCGTCGAGCTCGAAAAAGGCGTGCGCAAACTCGTCGAAGACTACGACCGGCTCGTCGCGAACGTCGAGCCCTTCGATGCCGCGACGTCGGCGCGAACCTTCGTCTTCACCGCGCCCGAGTTCGGCGAACGCCGGCTCGTGCCGCAACTGTTTCGCCGGTTGCGCAGCGAAGCGCCGCACATTCGCGTCGAAGTGCGGGCACCGGACCCGGAGCGCGCCTTTGAGATGCTGGAGGCCGGCGAGGTCGATCTGCGCATCGCCTGGCTCACCCAGCCCATGGCGTCGCTGCGCTCGATGCAACTCTTCCAGGACCGCATGGTCTGCATCGCCGACGCCCGGCATCCCACGCTGCGCGGCGAGCTGAGCCTGGCGCAGTTCCTGACGCTGCCGCACGCGCGCACGCTGGGCACGACGCACGCGACATCGATCCGTGTCATCGACGAGGCGCTGGCGCGCCATGGCAAGAAGCTCGAGCGCTCGTTTCTCGTGCAGAACCTGCACACGATTCCGACGACCCTGGGCGGCACCGACATGATCGCGACGCTGCCGCTCTCCCAGGCGCTCGCGTTTGCCGAGCAGTACCCGCTGCAAATCCTCGAACCGCCGCTGCGCCTGCCGCGCGTGCGCTACGGTGCCTACTGGCACGAGCGCAGCCAGAAAGACGAAGGGCACCGCTGGATGCGCCAACGGGTTCAGGAGGCCGCACAAGCCGCCGCCCTGCCCGCGCAGCCGCAGGCCGGCGCGTAGCGCAACAGGCAGGTGCGGCGTGCGCGGCACAATCGCAGGCCCAGCTCTCGCCCCTCGACGCCCGCACGCGGCACGCCATGAAGCCATCCCCCTCTGTCGACCTGACCCTGCTGCAACAGTGGTTGGGGCGAAGCGAACGCCGCAGCGACAGCGTGACCGCCGCGCCGCTCGCCGCACTCGCCGCCACGCTGGACCGCGACCCACCCAGCGCCGGCGCCGAAGTGCCGCCGCTCTGGCACTGGCTTTACTTCACGCCGCAGCCGCGCCAGTCGGAGATCGGCGCTGACGGGCACGCGAAGCGCGGCGGGTTTCTGCCGCCGGTGCCCTTGCCGCGGCGCATGTGGGCGGGCGGCAGGCTGGAGTTTCTGCAGGCGCTGCAGGTGGGCGACGCGATCGAGCGCGAGTCGCGCATCGTCAAGGTCGACGCCAAGTCCGGGCGCAGCGGCGAGCTCGTGTTCGTCACGGTGCGCCATGAAATTTCCAATCCGCGCGGCCTTGCGCTGACCGAAGAACACGACATCGTCTACCGTGACATGCCCGCACCCGGCGCAGCGCCACCCACGCCGCAAGCCGCACCGAGCGACGCGACCTTCTCGCGCGAAATCACGCCTGACGCGGTGCTGTTGTTCCGCTACTCGGCCCTCACGTTCAACGCGCACCGCATCCACTACGACCGGCCGTACGTGACGCAAGTCGAAGGCTATCCGGGGCTGATCGTGCACGGGCCGTTGATTGCGACATTGCTCGCTGACCTGCTGCGGCGGGAATTGCCGAACGCGCACATGCGGCGCTTCGCCTTCACCGCGATGCGCCCGCTTTTCGACATCCACGCCTTCACGCTGTGCGGACGGATCGAACCCGACGCGCGCAACGTGACGCTCTGGGCGCGTGATCACGAAGGTTTTCTCGCCATGCAAGCCCAGGCCGAACTGGCCTGATCGCACCTGACATTCATCCCATGCAGACCTCTTCAGACGACACTGCAGGCGACACCGCCTACGCCGAGATCCGCGACGCCGTGCGCGCCTTGTGCGCGCAGTTCCCCGGCGAGTACCACCGCGGCGTCGACGCGCAGCGCGGTTACCCCGAGGCCTTTGTCGACGCACTCACAAAAGCCGGCTGGATGGCCGCGCTGATCCCGCAGGAATACGGCGGCTCGGGGCTGGGCCTGGCCGAGGCTTCCGTGATCATGGAAGAGATCAACCGCAGCGGCGGCAACTCCGGTGCGTGCCACGGCCAGATGTACAACATGGGCACGCTGCTGCGCCACGGCTCGGCCGAGCAGAAGCAGCGTTACCTGCCGCAAATCGCGAGCGGAGCATTGCGCCTGCAGTCTATGGGCGTCACCGAGCCGAGCACCGGTACGGATACGACGAAGATCAAGACCACCGCGGTGCGAAGTGCCAGCGGCGACCGCTACATCGTGAACGGCCAGAAGGTCTGGATATCGCGTGTTCAGCACTCGGACCTGATGATCCTGCTCGCGCGCACGACGCCGCTGGCCGACGTGAAGAAAAAAAGCGAAGGCATGTCGATCTTCATCGTCGATCTGCGGCAAGCCATCGGCCACGGCATGACGGTGCGGCCGATCCCGAACATGGTGAACCACGAGACCAACGAACTGTTTTTCGAGAACCTGGAAATCCCGGCGGAGAACCTGATTGGCGTGGAAGGTCAGGGCTTCAAATACATCCTCGACGGCCTGAACGCCGAGCGCACGCTGATCGCCGCCGAGTGCATTGGCGATGGGCGCTGGTTCATCGACCGCGTCACAAAATACGTCAACGAGCGCGTTGTCTTCGGCCGCCCGATCGGGCAGAACCAGGGCGTGCAGTTCCCGATTGCCGAGGCGCACATCGAAGTCGAAGCCGCCGACCTGATGCGCTGGCAAGCGTGCCGATTGTTCGACGCGCACCAGCCTTGCGGCGCGCAGGCCAACATGGCGAAATACCTCGCGGCGAAAGCCTCGTGGGAAGCGGCCAACGCGTGCATCCAGTTCCACGGCGGCTTCGGCTTCGCTTGCGAGTACGACGTGGAACGCAAGTTTCGCGAGACGCGGCTATATCAAGTCGCGCCGATCTCGACGAACCTGATCCTGTCGTATGTCGCCGAACACGTGCTCGGCTTGCCGCGGTCGTTTTGAAGTCGCTCTTAGGGTCAGGGACTTTGAGGATGAAACGCAACCTTCCCGCTGGGGCCGATCGGGCGGCTTTCGGCCCTTTGCTGCCGTTCGGCGCGAGCTTCCTGCGAGGGTTGCGACGCCAGGGCGGCGGCGGCGCCCCCGTGCTCCGGCCCACGCTCGCGGGGCACCGTCGAGACGCGCAAAGCGAAGCCGCGTCAACACGGGATTTGCGCTGCGCCGGCTGGCAGACACCGCGAATGGGTCCTGCGCCCGGGGGCACCACCACCGCCCTGCTGTACACGACCTTAGCCTGCCACGCCTTCGCATGCCGCCGGGCCACCTGCCCTTTCTCGACCTCTGCACGCACGACGGCGCGCACGATGCGCGCCGCACAGGACACACGCAACACGATGGAGCCACCCACATGAACACCCCCTCCCCCGAATCCCAACTCGCCGAGTGGGCCGCCACACTGCGCGTCGGTGATGTGCCGAGCGCCGTTGAGCGCCGCACTGAAGACTTGTTCCTCGATTGGCTGGGCTCCACGCTCGCCGGCAAGGCTGCGCGGCCGGTGGAGAGCATCGCGCGTTTCATGCTCGACCAAGGGCCGCTGGACGGGCCGTCGGAAGTGCTGATTCGCCGCCGCGGCAGCAGCCCGCTGATCGCGACGACGATCAACGCCGCCGCGTCGCACTTTGCCGAACAGGACGACGTGCACAACGGCTCGGTGTTCCACCCGGCTGCCGTGGTGTTCCCAGCGGCGCTCGCGGTGGCGCAGGCGCTCGGGCGCAGCGGGCGCGAGTTGCTGTTGGCCGCAATCGTCGGCTACGAAGTCGGAATTCGTGTCGGTGAATTCCTTGGCCGCTCCCACTACAAGGTGTTCCACACCACGGGCACGGCGGGCACGCTCGCCGCTGCTGCCGCGGTGGCTTCGCTGCTGCGCCTGAATCCGCAGCAGATGCTGAACGCCTTCGGTTCGGCCGGCACGCAATCGGCAGGGCTGTGGGAGTTCTTGCGCGACGGCGCCGACTCGAAGCAGTTGCACACCGCGCACGCCGCCGGGGCCGGTCTGAGCGCAGCGTATCTCGCTGCGGACGGTGTCACCGGCGCCCGCCACATCCTGACCGGTGCGCAGGGCATGGCGGCGGGAATGTCGAGCGACGCCGATCCTGCGCGCCTGACGCATCGCCTCGGGCAGCGCTGGGCGACGGCGGAGACCTCGTTCAAGTTCCACGCCGCGTGCCGCCACACGCACCCCGCGGCCGACGCGCTGCTCAGCGTCATGCAGGAGCACCGACTCAACGCCAACGACGTCGTGCAGGTGACTGCGCGCGTGCACCAGGGCGCGATCGACGTGCTCGGCCCCGTGCTCAACCCGCAGACCGTGCACCAGGCGAAGTTTTCGATGGGCACCGTGCTCGCGATGGCCGCGCTGCACCGGCGTGCCGGCATGGCTGAGTTCGATTCGCACTTCGCGGATGCCGACGCGCGTGCCTTCTGCGAGCGCGTGCGCATGGTGTTGGATGAGGAGGTCGACACCGCCTACCCGGCGCGCTGGATCGGCAAGGTGGAAGTGGCGTTGCGTGACGGGCGCGTCCTGCACGGCCGTGTCGACGAGCCCAAGGGCGACCCGGGCAATACGCTCAGCCGCCCGGAACTCGAAGACAAGGCGATTCGCCTGGCGTCTTACCGAGGCGGCGCGACGCCGCAGGAGATGCACACGCTGATCGGCGCGGTTTGGGCGCTTGCTGACACGGCGGTCGTTGCGCGCCTGCTCCGCACCGAAGGAAACGCACAATGACAGGCCCGCTGCAAGGCACACGAATCATCGAACTCACGGCCATCGGCCCCGTGCCCTTTGCCGGCGCGCTGCTCGCCGACCTCGGCGCCGACGTGGTGCGCATCGACAGGCCGCCGGTGGGCGGCGCTGCGCCCGAGCTGGCGCCGCGTTTTGACTTCTACAACCGCAACAAGCGCTCGCTCGCGCTGGACCTGAAACACCCGCTCGGCGCGCGCACCATCCTCGATTTGCTGCGCGGCGCCGACGTGCTGCTCGAAGGCTATCGCCCGGGTGTAGCGGAACGCCTCGGCCTGGGCCCCGCGGTGTGCATGGAAGTGAATCCGCGCCTGATTTACGGCCGCATGACGGGTTGGGGCCAGGACGGCCCGCTCGCACAAGAAGCGGGACATGACATCAACTACCTCGCGCTCACCGGTGCGCTGCATTGCGTCGGCGGGCCGGGCAATCCGCCGACGCCGCCGCTGAATCTCGTGGCCGACCTCGGCGGCGGCGCGATGTACCTCGCGGTGGGCGTGCTTTCGGCCTTGCTCGAGGCGCGCAGTTCCGGGCGCGGGCAGATCGTCGACGCGGCGATGGTCGACGGTGTCGCGCACTTGATGTCGGCGTTCCAGGCGTATCGCCAGCTCGGCACGTGGACGGCAAACCGCGGCGAAAACATCGTCGACGGCGGCGCGCCGTTTTACGGCACGTATGAAACCTCGGACGGGAAATTCGTCGCCGTCGGTTCGATCGAACCGAAGTTTTACGCCGCGCTGCTCGAGTTGCTCGGCCTGACGCACGAAGCCTTGCCGGCGCAGCACGACCGTGCGGCCTGGCCGGCCCAGCGCGCGCGCTTTGCTGCGGTGTTTCGCACGCGCACGCGCGAGCACTGGGTGCTGGCCGCTGCCGGGCGCGACGTCTGCCTGGCGCCGGTGCTCGACATCGACGAAGCGCGCGAGCACCCGCAAATGCGCGAGCGCGGCGTGTTCACCCGCTTCGACGGCGTGCTCCACCCCTCACCGGCGCCGCGCTTCAGCCGCACTCCGGGATCGCTGCGGCGTCCTGCACCGGCACCGGGCCAGCACAGCGAAGACATCCTCTCCGCATGGGGTGTCGGCGCGGATGCGGTGGCGGCGCTGCGCGCGGCGGGTGCGCTGCACGACGCCGCAGGCGCCCCACCGGCACGCGCCTGACGCGCGGCCATCCCGCAAACTTGGCCGGTCATCCGGACCCCTCTCACCATGATTTCCCTCATCAACTACATCACCCCCGTGCAATTCGGCTTCGGCGCAATCACGCTGTTGCAAGCGGAATGCGAGCGCCTGGGAATCAAACGTCCCTTGCTCGTCACCGACGCCGGCGTGCGCGCCGCGGGGCTGGTGGATCGTGTGCTTGCGCAGTTGCGCGACCCATCCAGCGTCACGATCTTCGACGCGACGCCGGGCAACCCGAACGAGGCCGCGGTGCGCGCTGCGGTGGCGCTGTTCAAGGGCGGCGAGTGCGACGGCATCATCGCCCTGGGCGGCGGTTCGTCGATCGACCTGGCCAAGGGCGTCGCGGTGTGCGCGCGCCACGCCGGGCCGCTGAAAAGCTTTGCCCTGGTCGAGGGCGGCGTGGCGCGCATCACTGCGGCGACTGCGCCGCTGATCGCGATTCCCACGACGGCGGGCACCGGCAGCGAAGTCGGGCGCGGTGCGGTCTTGATCGTCGACGACGGGCGCAAGCTCGGCGTGCTCTCGCCGCATGTGGTTCCCAAGGTCGCGATCTGCGACCCCGATCTGACGCTCGACTTGCCGCCGCTGCTGACTGCGGCGACCGGCATGGATGCGATCGCGCATTGCATCGAGACCTTCATGGCGCCGGCGTTCAACCCGCCCGCCGACGGCATTGCGCTGGACGGTCTGGCGCGCGGCTGGGCACACGTCGAGCGTGCGACGGCGCAGCCGCAGGATCGCGAGGCACGGCTGCAGATGATGAGTGCGTCAATGCAGGGTGCGCTCGCGTTCCAGAAGGGCCTCGGCTGCGTGCACAGCTTGAGCCATTCGCTGGGCGGAATCGACCCGCGCCTGCACCACGGCACGCTCAACGCAGTGTTCTTGCCGGCGGTGATGCGCTTCAACCAGGATGCAGCGTCGGTGCGCGCGGAGAACAAGCTGGCCAGGCTCGCGCACGCGATGGGCCTGGGTTCCGGCGCTGGCCCTGGGGCGCAGCTCGGCAGCCAGATCAGCGAGGCCATCGCCGCGCTGAACCGGCGCTTGGGGCTGCCCAGTGGCCTGCGCGCCATGGGAGTCGGCGAAAGCCTTTTCGTGCGAATCATTGACGGCGCCCTGGCCGACCACTGCCACAAGACGAATCCGCGCGAAGCGAGCCGCGAAGACTACGTGGAACTGTTGAATCGTTCGATGTGATCGACGTGACCCAGGGCGCGCGTGCCGCGCTTCGGGCGGGAAAACGCGGTTCCGGCGCTCGCGCTCAGCCCGTGCGCAAGGATTGCCACAGGCGGCCGAGCCAGCCGAGCCAGGCGGGGCTGCCGGCCGCGCCGGGTTGGTGTGCCTGCCGCGCCTTGGCGGTGCCGCGCGGTGCGGCGCTGACGCGGGGTGCCGGCCCGGTGGCGAGCAGCCCGCACAGCGACAACGAATTGATCAGCTGGTGCACCGCACGGTGCGGCAACTGGGCGGTGTCGACGATCGCGGCAACGCCGAATTCACGCTTGGCCATGAGGTCCACGAGGCGCTTGGCGTCGGCGTCGTTGCCCAGGTCCGCGGCGTCGGGGCGTCTCAGCAGCCGGTAACTCGTGCTCGCGCTGAGCCACGGCGCGAGGCCGGCGTCGCGGCCCAGGCGCGCGCCGACGAGCCAGCACAGGCCGACGAACGACTCGTCGCTGAATTGCGCTCCTCGGCCCGCGGGCGCGGCGGGTTGGGCCGCGTCGGGAACGCCGAGTTCGGCCGTACCCAAAGCCAGGTCTTCCACGAGTTGTTCGAGGGAGCGCGATGTGTGCACGCGCTGGTCCGCCGCGTCGATGACGGCGAGCACGCGCCGGTCGCCGGTGCGGCGCACCACCGCCAGGCGCGGGCGCTGCGCGTGGCGCAACTCGTGCAGCGCGGCGGCTGCGCGGGGCAGGGCGGAGGCGGGTGGGGACGGCACGGGCCCCAGTGTCGCGCCGCAGCCGGGCCGCGCCACGCGGCGCGCGAGGGTGCACTCCGGATTTATGCGAATCACTCCACAAGTCGCGCGCGCGCGCGGCGCCCGCAGCGGCGCAGATCGATCAGCGCCCGCGCAGGCCGCGCCAGAAGCGCAGCCACCAGCCGGTGGCGTTGCCCGGCGTTGCGCTCAACGCGTCGCGCGGCGCCCCCGCCGAGTGGCCGCGCGGCACGCTGCCGGAGGCAAGCAGCCCGCACATCGACAAGCCGTTGACCCACTGATGCACGCTGCGCTGCGGCAGGTGCACGCTCTTGGCCATTGCCGCAATGTCCAGTTCGCGCCGGGCGATCACGGCGAACAGGCGCGCGGCTTGCGGGTCTTCGCCGATCTCGCCGAAGTCGGGCCAGCTCAGCAGCCGGTAGCTCGTGTTCGTGTCCAGCCACGGCGCGAGGCCGACGTCGCGCGCGAGGCGCGCACCGACGAGCCAGCACAGCCGCACGAAGGATTCGTCGCGCAGCGTCCCGCCCGGGCTCGGCGCCGCCTTGTGGGCGGCGTCGTGCTCGCCGATCTCGGCCTGGCCGTTGGCGAGCGCGTCGACCAGGTGTTCGAGCGTGTGCGGCGTTTGCACGCGTCGCCCCACGGCGTCGATGAGCGCCAGCGGCTGGGCACCGACGGCGCGGCGCACGACGGCAAAGCGCGAGTGCTCGCCGTGGCTCAACTTGCGCAGCGATGCAGCGGCGAGGCTCAAGGCCTGTGCATGCGCCGGAACCGAGGGAGCGCCGCGCGGATCGCGCTTGGCGCTGCCCGGGCCACGCCCGGGCCCGGTGGGGCGAGCCACGCTCAGTGCGCGCCGATCACTCCGCACGCCAGACGCGCGCCACCGCCTCCGAGCGGTGCGGGGTGATCGGCGTGGTTGTCGCCGCCCACGTGAATCATCAACGAGCGACCCCGCACGTCGTCGAGTTTCAGGCGCGGCGCCAGCACGGGGTAGGTGGCGCGCCCGTCGGCGCCGACGACGAGGCCGGGCAAATCGCCCAGGTGTCCATCGCCCCACGGTTCACCGTGGCGATTCGTCTTCAGCGGGTCCAGGTGTCCGCCCGCGGCGAGCGCGGCAATCGCGGTGCCGTCGCGTTGGCCCGGCGCGCAGCTCGGGTTCTCGTGCACGTGAAAGCCGTGCACGCCCGGCGCCAGCTCGGCGAGCGCGGGCGTGAAGACGAGGCCGTGAGCGGATTCCGAAATGCGCACCGTGCCGATTGGCTTGCCCACGCCGCTGGCGTCCACCGACGCCAGCGTGACGCTGATTTCGGTCGCCGCGGCGGCGCCACAGCAACACAACAAGGCGATCAAGGCAGACGGGTTCTTCATCGGTGGGCTTCCAGGGTTGCGCAAGTATCGGCGGTTTGGCAGGCGCGGGTGCACGCGGCGGTAAGTTTGTGCATCGCGGCGCAGCCAATGCCCAACAGCCTCGGCAACAGCTGGTCCTTCCACGCGGTCTTGCGCCGATCGGAGCTGCGCCATTCGCGCGATACTGCGGTACTCGCTCAACCGCAGGCTCACGTGGCGAAGGAAAAAATCCAGGGCGCAGCTGGCGCTGCGGTGCCGAGCCCCACGCTTCGCGAAGCCGCCGAGGCGTCGCTGCGCAGCTCGAGCGTCGGCGCCGCGCCGGCAGCGGACGCACTTTCCTCAGCCGCCGCCTCCGCCAGCCACGCGTTGGGCCTGGTGCACGAGTTGCAGGGGCACCAAGTCGACGTCACGCTCGCCAAGGCGACCGCAGTGCTCGTCGCCGCCGAGTCGCTGCGCACCGAACGTGCGCTGGCGCTGAACCGCGTCCTGCTCGAAGTGCGCGGCTTCGACGCCGACGATATCGCTTCTTACGTTCGCGCCGTCACCGAAACGACTGCGCGCGCCGTCGGCGCGGCGCGGGTGAGCCTCTGGGCGGCCGAGTTGGAGGGCACGGTCCTGCAATGCCGCGGCCGCTTCGACGCGGGAAGCGGCGTGCACGAGCCCGGCAGGAGCATCCGCGTCGCCGAATATCCGCGTTACTTCGCGGCCTTGCAGGAGAGCGACGTGCTCGCCGCGGACGATGCGATCGCCGACCCGCGCACCAACGAATTTGCAACAGGCTGCTTGGACCCGCTGGACATCACGTCGATGCTCGACGCGCCGCTGCGCGTCGGCGGCAGGCTCGCTGGCGTCGTGTGCATCGAGCACCGCGGGCCGGCGCGGCGCTGGAGCGCCGAGGAGCAGAGTTTTGCCCACGCGCTGGCGAATGTCGCGCTGCACGCGCTGGCGCATATCGAGCGCGGCCATGCCGTGGCGGCACGGCAGATCAGCGAACGCCAGCTGCGCACGCTGCTCGACGGCATGGATGATCGCGCCTGGTTGAAGGACGCGCAAGGCCGCTACCTGGCGCTGAACCGCAGCGAAGCGCGGGCGCTTGGCGTGCCGATCGAACAGGCGCTGGGCAAGACGATCCAGGAGCTGCGGCCCGACGTGGCACTGCGGGGTCACGCCGCAGAAGACGCACGCGCGCTGGCCTCGAGCGTGCCGACGCGGGTCGAGCGCCCCGCCGCGTTCGGCGGAGGGTGGCTGGAGATCGTCAGCGCGCAGCTTCTCGGCGACGACGGCAGTGTGCAAGGGCTGGTCGGCATCGCGCGCGACATCACCGAGCGCAAGCGCATCGAACTTGCCCTGCTGGAAAGCGAAGCGCGCTTTCGTGCCCTCACCGAGATGTCGTCCGACTGGTATTGGGAAACCGATCCGCAGGGGAGCTACACGATGATGGTGGGGCGTGACGGGAAGGGCCCGAATCTGCGCTTCGGCGACACCATCGGCCGCGACAGCCGCGAACTCCAGGCCCTTACCGGAGCGCAGCGCGAGCAACTGAGCCCCAATCCGGTCGAGTACGCGCGCGCCTTGGCTGAACACCGGAGCTGCCGCGACGCCCTGAGCAAGTGGACCTTTCCCGATGGCAACGTGACCTTCGTGCGCTTCAGCTTCGAGCCGATGTTCGGCGCCGACGGCGAGTTCCGCGGCTTTCGCGGCGTCAGCAGCGACGTGACGCAGCGTGAACGCGACGCGCAGGCACTGGCCCAGGTGCATCATCAGCTCGAGCAGGCGATGAGCACGTCCGGCATCGCCTTCCACGAATGGAACCTGAGCGCCAACCTGATGACGATACGCGGTCTGCCCGGACCGGCTGGTCCGAGCTCACTCGTCGAACGGTCGAAGGGCGAGGCGCTGGCGCTGATTCACCCCGACGACGCGGCGCTGGTGCAGCGCGTCTACGACGAAGTCCGGCGCGGCGTGGTGCGCAGCGTCGAGGCCGAGTACCGAGTGCGCGGCGCCGGCGGGCAGTGGCGATGGCGCCGCCTGCAGGCCCAGCTCGTCGAGGTGGACCCGCAGAGCGGTGTGCCGCTGCGTGCGGCGGGCACGAGCAGCGACATCGACTCGCGCAAGCGCGCCGAACTGGCGCTCACCGAACTGAACCGCGAACTCGAAGCGCGCATCGCGTCGCGCACCGAAGCGCTTGCGCAAAGCGAGGCACGTTTTCGCGTGATGATGAGCGACGCGCCGGTGGGCATCCTCATCGTCGCGCCGGACCGGACAATCGTCGACGCGAACCCGCGTGCCTGCGACATTCTGGGCCGCCCGCCGCAGGCGCTGATCGGCATGGGCATCGAGCAAGTCACGCACCCCGACGACTGGCCCGCCAATGCCGCCCTGGCCGCGCCCATGGAACAAGGGCAATTGCCGCGTTTTGCCTTGGAGAAGCGCTACCTGCGCGGCGACGCCAGCGTGGTCTGGGTCAGGCTGCACGTGGCGGCGGTGAACGACGCGCAGGGCAAGTTCTTGTACCGGATCGCCGTGATCGAAGACATCACGCAGCGCCGCGAAGCCGACGCGCGCCTGAGCGAGTATTCGGCGCAGGTCTCGGCGTTGTCGGGCCGCTTGCTGCGCGCCCAGGAAGACGAACGCCGCCACCTGGCGCGCGAACTGCACGACGAAATCGGCCAGGCGCTGACTGCGGCACAGATGGCGCTGGGCTCGGTGGAGCGGCGCTTCGCTCCCGCGGGCGACGACAGCGCGATCGCCGCGGCGAAGTCGGTGCTGCGCGACGCGATCAAGGGGGTGCGCACCATGTGGCATGAGTTGCGCCCGCGCGTGTTCGACGATTTGGGCCTCGTGGTTGGGCTGCGCGGCCTGTGCGCGCAGACCCAGGGCCATTCGCAGATGACGGTGGAGTTTCAGGTGCAGGGGGATGCCACGGCGATTCCCACTCCGCTGGGCGAAGTCTTGTACCGCGTCTGCCAGGAGGCGCTCACGAACGCGGCGCGCCATGCGCGGGCGACCCGCGTTGAAGTGCAGCTCCGCGAATCCGCCGGCAAGGTGTCGCTGCGCGTGCACGACAACGGCGTCGGGTTTGACACGACATCGCAAGCGCGCGCCACGGATCGCCTGGGGTTGGTGGGGATGCGCGAACGCATCAGGCTGCTCGAGGGCACGCTGCGCATCGACTCGACGCCTGACAAGGGAACCCTCGTCTGCGCTGAATTCGCCGGCGCGCGCAGCGCGGCGTCGCCAACCTCCTGAGCGCGGCGCGCTCGCTCGCGTCGCAGCCCGGCTACGCGAGCGCCCGGCCGATCAGGATTTTCTGCACGTCGCTCGTGCCTTCGTAGATCTGGCAGACGCGCACGTCGCGGCAAATGCGCTCGACCGGGAAGTCGCTCACGTAGCCGTAGCCGCCGAAGGTTTGCAGCGCCGCGCTGCAGACTCTCTCGGCCATTTCGCTGGCGAAGAGTTTGGCCATCGCGGCCTCTTTCAGGCAAGGCTGCCCGGCGTCTTTGAGGCGCGCCGCGTGATGCAGGAGCTGGCGCGCGGCTTCGATTTGTGTGGCCATCTCGGCGAGGCGGAATTGCAGCGCCTGGTGTTCGAAGATGGGTTTGCCGAAGGCGACGCGCTCTTTCGAATAGGCCAGTGCGGCGTCGAACGCGGCGCGCGCCATGCCCACGCTTTGCGCGGCGATGCCGATGCGCCCGCCCTCCAGGCCCGACAGCGCGATCTTCAGGCCCAGCCCCTCGTCGGCGAGCAAATTCGCCGCGGGGACGGTGCAGGTGTCGAAGCGGATCTGCGCCGTGTCACTGCTGTGCTGGCCGAGTTTGTCTTCGATGCGCGCGACCTCATAGCCGGGTGTGCGGGTGGGCACGATGAAAGCGCTGATGCCGCGTTTGCCCGCGCCCTTGTCGGTGACCGCCATGACGATCGCGACGTCGGCGTTCTTCCCGCTCGTCACGAACTGCTTGACGCCGTTCAGCACGTACGTGTCGCCTCGTCGGACGGCGCTCGTCGTCAAGCCGTCGGCCTGCGAGCCGACGTGCGGCTCGGTGAGGCAAAACGCGCCGAGCATGTCACCGCGCGCGAGCGGCATCAGCCACTGCTGCTTTTGCGCATCGTTGCCCCACGCCATGAGGATCGAACACACGGGACAGTTGTTGACGCTGACGATCGTCGACGTACCGCCGTCGCCGGCGGCGATTTCTTCCAGGATCACCGCCAGCGCCAGATAGTCCAGCCCTGCGCCGTCCCACTCATTGGGCACGGCCACACCGTAGCAGCCCAGCGCCGCCAGGCCCTTCAACTCGGCGGCAGGGAAGTGGTGCTCCTTGTCCCAACGCGCGGCGTGCGGTGCGATGCGGTCCTGCACGTAGGCGCGCACGGCGTCTTGCACGGCGCGGTGGTCTTCGCTGAGAGGCATGCGCGTTTCCTTCCGCGTGGCAGTTGATCAGCGCTCCAGAGCGGCGAGCTTCATGCTCGCCACGTCTTCTTCATAGGCGGTGGCCATCAGGACCTTGGAGCCCTTGGCGGTGCGCAGCAACTGGTAGGCGGTGTGGAATTCCTGGAGCAGGCTGCCGTCCTTGCGCCAGAGCTGCCAGTGCACATTCGCAAACGCGTGGTTCGCACCGAGCGCGTGAAAGTGATCGAACTCGAACTCGGCACGCGCAAAGTCGTTGAGCATGTACACGTCGCACAGGGCGCGCATGTTCTTGCGCTTGGGCGCGTCGTCCGTCCACAACGTGACGCGCGCCGCGGGCTTGCCGTTCGCGTCCGTCTCGCTGTCGCTGATGCTGCTCGGTGTGTGCCAGAGGTCGGCGACGGCGTCGCCGTCGAGCTCGTTGAAAGCGTCGCGGTAACGCTCGAAGAATTGGCGTGTCTCTTGTTCGTTCATCGATTCCTCATCATCCCGCGCGTTGCGCCAGCGCAAGGCGCGCCGCGAGCACCGCAAACAGCCCGGCACCCCCGGCGTACAAAGCGCGCACCCCTGTTTGCGGCGCGCGCCAGCGGCGCAAGGGGGCGACGCAGGCGACGAACAGCAAGAGGAATGCGCCGCCTTGAATCACGAACCAGGCACCGAGAAAAAGAAACGCCAGCGTCTTGTTCGGCGCGTCGCCGCTGATGAACTGCGGCAGCAAGGCGAGGAAGAACAGCGCGACTTTCGGGTTCAGTGCGTTCGTCAGCAAGCCTTGGCGAAAGACTGCAAGCAGCGTCGGCGCGTTGCGCTGTGCTGCAGAGGACTGCGGGAGGGGCGCTGGATCGCCCGCCGCGTCGGCCGACGCCGCGCTCGACCCCATGCCACGCGTCGCCGTGCGCAACATGCCCCAGGCAAGCCAGAGCAGGTACAGCGCGCCAGCCCACTTGACGACGTTGAACGCTGCGCTCGACGCCGCAAGCAGGGCGGCCAGGCCGAACGCGGCCGCGAGCGTGTGCACCACGCAGCCGCCGGCAATTCCCAGTGCCGCGGCAGCGCCGGCGCGCACGCCGAATTGAAGCGTGCGCGTCAACGTGAAGATCAGGTCGACACCGGGCGTCGCGTTGAGCACGAGCACGGTGAGGGCGAACAGCCAGGGGTCTTGGGTGCCCAGCATCAGATCAATTCCACCGCCAGCGCCGTCGCCTCGCCCCCGCCGATGCACAGCGCAGCAACACCGCGCTTTTTGCCGTACTTGCGCAATGCGCCGAGCAGCGTGACGACGATGCGTGCGCCGCTTGCGCCGATCGGGTGGCCCAAAGCGCAAGCACCGCCATGAATGTTGACGATGTCGGCGGAGAGTTTGAACTCCGTCATCGCCGCCATCGTCACCGCGGCAAACGCTTCGTTCACTTCCCACAAGTCGACTTGCGCTGCGCTCCAGCCGGTCTTCTTCAAGAGTTTCTCGATCGCGCCCACCGGCGCCGTCGTGAACCAGTTCGGCGCTTGAGCGTGCACGCTGTGGCCGACGATGCGTGCGAGCGGCTTGCAACCCAGTTTGATCGCCGTCGACTCGCGCATCAGCACGAGCGCGGCGGCGCCGTCGGAGATGCTCGATGCGTTGGCGGCGGTGATCGTGCCGTCCTTTTTGAATGCCGGTTTGAGGCCGGGGATCTTGTCGAGCTTGGCCTTGAACGGCTGTTCGTCGAACTTGATGAGGGTGTCACCGGCCTTTCCTGGAATCGATACCGGAGCGATTTCCCACTCGAAGCTGCCGTCTTCGTTTGCCTTCTTGCTGCGCTGTGTCGAGCGGATCGCGAACTCGTCTTGCGCTTCGCGCGTGAACTTGTATTTCGCGACACAGTCTTCGGCGAACACGCCCATCGCCTTGCCGCGTTCGTACGCGTCTTCCAGGCCGTCGATCGCCATGTGATCGAACATCTGTTGGGCTCCGTAGCGCACGCCTTTGCGCGCGAACATCAGGTGCGGCGCGTTCGTCATGCTCTCCATGCCGCCGGCGATCAGCACGTTGGCGGATTCGGCGCGAAGCATGTCGTGCGCGAACATCATGGCGCGCATTCCGGAGCCGCACATTTTGGACAGCGTGACTGCCCCCGCCGATTGCGGCAAGCCTGCGCCGAGCACCGCCTGGCGCGCCGGCGCCTGGCCCTGGCCGGCCATCAGGCAGTTGCCCATCAGGACTTCGTCGACGGCGTCGCCGGTGATCCCGGCACGCTGCACGGCGGCCTTGATCGCGACGGCTCCGAGTTGGTGCGCGGCGAGCGCTGAGAAATCGCCGAGCAAACCGCCGATCGGCGTGCGCGCCGCGGAAACGATGACGATGGATTCAGCCATGGGGTACTCCTTCTTGAGGTCAACGGGATTCGATCATTTCAAGTCTTCGGTGCAAGCCGTCCCGACTCGGCTTCACACCGAGCCCAGGCGCGCCGTTCGCGCGTTGCGCCAGGCGCCGGGTTCGCTGGAGTCTGCCACGGGGCGTGAGCCGGCGCGCGAGGGCTCGAACTCGGGGTCGATGACGTCGGGATTCACTGCGCCACGCATTCTCGGCTGCAAGCGAAAACGCTTGTGCGCCTCATAGGGGAAGACGTCGTGCACATAACCGGCGAGGATGCGCTCCTTGTGGCCTTGCCAGAACACCGCGTCGAACAAGTCGGCGTGTTGCCTCAGGAAGACTTCGCGCACCGCAGGGTTGCCGAGCAGGAAGGGGCCGAAGGTCTCGGGAAAGACGTCTTTGGGCCCCACGGTGTACCAGACCTCGCCCGACATTTCTTCTTCTTCATTGCGCGGTGTGGGCACCTTGCGGAACGTGCAGTCGGTCAGGTATTCGATTTCGTCATAGTCGTAGAACACGACCTTGCCGTGGCGCGTGACGCCGAAATTCTTCCACAGCATGTCGCCGGGGAAGATGTTGGCGCGAACCAGGTCCTTGATCGCGTTGCCGTATTCGGTGACGGCGTGTTCGATCTGCTGCGGCGTCGCCTCGTGCAAATAGATGTTCAGCGGAATCATGCGCCGTTCGATGTAGAGGTGGCGCAACACCAGCGTGTCGCCGTCTTCTTCGACGAGGCTCGCGCAGAAGTGCTTGAGCTCAGTGATCAGCTCGTCGTCGAAGCGCGCGCGCGGAAAAGCGACGTTGCTGTACTCCAGCGTATCCGCCATGCGCCCCACCCGATCGTGCTGCTTGACGAGCAGGTACTTCGACTTGATGATTTCGCGCGTCGTTTCCTTTTGCGGCGGATAGAAGTCCTTGATGACCTTGAACACATACGGAAAACTCGGCAGGTCGAAGACGAGCATGACCATTCCCTTGATTCCGGGCGCGATGCGGAAGCGATCCGTCGAATGCCGCAGGTGCGCGAGGAAGTCGCGGTAGAACAAGTTCTTGCCCTGCTTTTGCAGGCCGATCGCGCTGTAGATTTCGCTGCGCGGTTTGCGCGGCATGAGCGAGCGCAGGAACTGCACGTAGGCCGAGGGCACTTCCATGTTGACCATGAAATAGGCGCGCGCGAAGCTGAACACGAGCAGCAGGTCGTCTTCGCCGAACAGCGCGGCGTCGATGATCAGCTTTGAGTGCGCTCCGTGGAGGACGGGCAAGGCAAACGGGACTTCGTCAAAGCCGTTGATGATTTTCCCGACGATGTAGGCGCCCTTGTTGCGGAAGAACATCGAAGACAGCACCTGGATCTGGAAGTTGGTGCGCAGGCGAAAGTCGCCGAGCTGCGTGGCCACCGCGTTCATCACGTAGTCGACGTCGCGGTCCAGGTCTTCGAAGGGGCGCTGCAATTGGAAGTGGCCGATGATTTGCAGCCAGGTGTCGCGCAAGCTCTCCTTGGTCGGGTAATAGGCGCGGTAGGTCGGCAGCGACTCGGGTTCGTCGTTCTCGATGTATTCAGTCGAGACCGCGGGGCGAACGAAGATGAAGTCGTTGTGAAAGTAGCTGCGGTGCAGGATCTTCGTCGTCACCGAGTTGAAAAACGTTTCAGCCAGCTCGGGTTGCGACGAATTCGTGAGCAGGCCGATGTAATGCAGCTTCACCTGTTGCCAGACGTCCTTGGGCAGCGTCGACGCCTGGAACTCGCGCTGCAGGCGCTCGGCGGCTTCGTCGACGCGCTTGTCGTAGAACTCGATTCGTTCGCGCTGCGCGCGCTGTTGGCCGTGCCAGTCGGCCGCCTCGAAACGCCGCTGCGCACCCGCGCTCGCCTCGCGAAACAGCGTGTAGTGGCGGTTGAATCCGTCCAGCATTGCCTGCGCGATCTCAAAACCGCGCGCGTCGGTCAGGCGTTGCGGGAACACGGCGCGCTCGTTCACGGGCGGCCACCTTTGCGGATCGCGTCATAGCGCGCGGTCAACGCGCCCACGGCCAAGCCGTACGCGGCGGCGAGTTCGCCGGGCTGCGCCACGGTGATTTTCAAGTCGTTCAGCAGGCCGTCGTGCAAGCCGTACACCCAGCCGTGCACGACGACGCTCTGGCCGCGCTCCCACGCGTCTTGCACGACGGTGGTTTCGCACACGTTGAACGCCTGCTCGAGCACGTTCAGCTCGCACAGCGCCTGGATGCGCAGCTCCTCGTCGTCCATGCCGTCGAGAAACGTGCGGTGCTTCTTGCGAACGTCCTGCACATGGCGCAGCCAGTTGTCGGCCAGGCCGATGCGGCGGTTTTGCGCCGCCGCCGTGACGCCGCCGCAGCCGTAGTGGCCCACGACCATGATGTGGCGCACCTGCAGCAGGTCGATCGCGTACTGCATGACCGACAGCGCGTTCAAGTCGGAATGCACGACGACATTCGCGACGTTGCGGTGCACGAACACGTCGCCCGGCAACAGGCCCAGGATCTCGTTCGCAGGGACGCGGCTGTCGGCGCAGCCTATCCACAGGTACTGCGGCGCCTGTTGCTTGAGCAGGTTCGTGAAGAATCCCGGCGTGCGCGCCTGCGTCTGCGCGGCCCAGAGGCGGTTGCTTTCGAAGAGTTCGGTGAGGTGGGTGGTCATGCGTTACCCCGCCTGCGCGCACACGCCCCATCCAGAGGCTGCGTCGTCCCGGCGAAAGCCGGGATCCACCGCTGGCCGAAACGCGCATTCGCGGCAGTGGATCCCGGCTTTCGCCGGGATGACAGGGGCTTGCCGGGTCGAGTCACATCGTCTCCGCAAACAATTCGCGGCCGATCAGCATGCGCCGGATTTCGCTCGTGCCGGCGCCAATCTCGTAGAGCTTCGCATCGCGCCACAGGCGCCCGAGCGGGTAGTCGTTGATGTAGCCGTTGCCGCCGAAGACTTGAATGCCTTCGCCGGCCATCCACGTCGCCTTTTCGGCGCACCACAGGATCACGCTCGCACAGTCCTTGCGCACCTGGCGCACGTGTTCACTGCCGAGCAAATCGAGGTTCTTGCCCACCGTGTAGCAAAAGGATCGTGCCGCCTGCAGCACGGTGTACATGTCGGCGACCTTGCCCTGGATGAGTTGGAATTCGCCGATGCTCTGGCCGAACTGCTTGCGCTCGTGGGTGTAGGGGATGACGTTGTCCATGACCGCCTGCATGATGCCGATCGGCGCCGCCGCGAGCACGGCGCGTTCGTAGTCCAGGCCACTCATCAAGACGCGCGCGCCGCCGCCCACGCCGCCCAGCACGTTGGCTGCGGGAACTTCAACGTCCTTGAAGACGAGCTCGCCGGTGCTGCTGCCGCGCATGCCGAGCTTGTCGAGCTTCTGTGCGATCGAAAAACCCTTCATGCCCTTTTCGATGAGGAACGCCGTGACGCCGCGTGCGCCCATCTGCGGATCGGTCTTGGCGTAAACGACGAGGGTGTCGGCGTCCGGGCCGTTCGTGATCCACATCTTGTGGCCGTTCAGGAGGTAGTGGCCGCCCTTTTCCTCGGCGCGAAGTTTCATGCCGATCACGTCGGACCCGGCGCCGGCTTCGCTCATTGCCAGTGCGCCGACATGCTCGCCGCTGATCAGCTTGGGCAGGTATTTTTTCTTCTGCGCGTCGCTGCCGTTGCGGTTGATCTGGTTCACGCACAGGTTGCTGTGCGCGCCGTACGACAAGCCCACCGCGGCGCTGGCGCGGCTGAGTTCTTCGACCGCAACCATGTGCGCGAGGTAACCCATTCCGGCGCCGCCAAGACTTTCCGGAACGGTGATGCCGAGCACGCCGAGATCGCCCATCTTGCGCCACAAATCCATCGGGAATTTGTCGGCGCGGTCGATCTCGGCGGCGCGCGGCGCAATTTCGGTGCTCGCAAACGCCTGCACCGCGTCGCGCAGCGCGTCGATGTCTTCACCGAGTTGGTGGTTCAGGCCGGGCAGGTTCATGGGGGCTCTCCGAGGGGTTGTTCAATGCTTCAGCGCGGGGCGGCCGTGGACCGTCATGATCGTTGCCGACATCGTCGCGATCAACTGGGGCGCACCTCCCGAGGTGTCGTGCTGGGTGGCGCGGCCGTCGACGACGCTGATGGTGCGCCCGGCCTTGGTCACGACGCCTTCGAACTCGAACAGCGGCCCGCGCGCCGGCGCGAGGAAGTTGAGCTTGAACTCGATCGTCAGCACTGCCGCCTCACTGGGCATCAGCGAAAACGCCGCATAGCCGCAGGCGGTGTCCAGGCCCGAGGCCACGATCCCGCCGTGCAGAAAGCCGTGTTGCTGCGTGAGGCTCGCCTGATGCGCCATCACGAGCACGACACGCCCGGGCGCGACGCTTTGCATCGTCACGCCCAGTGTGGACATCGCCGGCTGGCGCGCGAACGAATCGCGCGTGCGCTTCTCGAAATCGGGGTCGACGGCGTGCATGGTCATCGTCACGCGGGCACCATGCCACGCCGGCTGCCGTTGCCGAGCAGGCGCCGCGCTTCCTTTGCGTGCGCGCGGACTTCGTCGAGCGTCGCGTGCAGGTCCGCCAGCTGCTGTTCGAGCTGCAATCGGTGCGCAGCGAGAACCGCGAGAAACTTGGTCAGCTGCGCGTGCGTGTCGCGCGGCGACTCGTACATGTCGACGAGCTCTTTCACTTCGGCCAGCGTCAGTCCCAGACGCTTGCCGCGCAGCGTCAATTTCAGGCGCGTCCGGTCGCGCGCCGTGTAGACGCGGTGCCTGCCGCTGCGCTGCGGCTGCAGCAGACCGCAGTCTTCGTAAAAGCGGATCGCGCGCGTCGTCAGATCGAACTCGCGCGCGAGTTCGCCGATGCTGAAGGTGGCGTTGCGCGCGCTCGCGGGGGCGGCGAGGGTGCCGGCGGCGGCAGGCATGGGGCGTTGCAGGGGCAGTTGACGTATACGTCAAGTGTAGCGACTGGCTCGGTGTGCACCGGCCCATACACTGCGCCGGCCATTCCCACCGAAGCCTGCGATGAACGCGCTCGAACACCAGTTGAACTACCCCTTGGGCGACACGTTGCCGCCCATCGGTCGGGCGATCGACGTGGCCCCCGGCGTGCGCTGGCTGCGCATGCCGCTGCCGTTTGCGCTGGATCACATCAACCTGTGGTTGCTGCGCGACGCGCAAGACGGCTCCCCCGGCTGGGCGATCGTCGACTGCGGCGTCGCCAACGATGCGACACGCCAGGCGTGGAGCGGCGTGTTCGAGACCGGCCTCGATGGCCTGCCGGTGCAGCGCCTCATCGTCACTCACATGCACCCGGACCACATGGGCCTGGCCGCGTGGCTCACGAAACGCTGGGACGTGCGCCTGTGGATCAGCGCCACCGACTGGAACGCGGCGCGCATGGCGAGCAGCTCGACGACGGGTTACGGCGGCGATTCCGCAGCGGCGTTCATGGCGAGCCACGGCCTCACCGACGCCGACGCGCTCGAGAAAGTGCGGCGCCGCAGCAACTACTACGCGAGCATGGTCCCCGAAGTGCCCCCGCAGTTTCGGCGCCTGATGCACGGCGATGTGCTGCGACTGGGCGATCACGACTGGGTCTGCCACGCCGGTTACGGCCACGCGCCTGAGCACATCGCGCTGCACTGCGCGGCGCTGAATACACTGATCAGCGGCGACATGGTCTTGCCGAGGATTTCCACGAACATCAGCGTCATCGACATCGAACCCGAGGCGAACCCATTGCCGCTGTTCTTGACTTCACTCGAGCGGATGCGCGCGCTGCCCGCGGATACGCTCGTGCTGCCCTCGCACGGCAGGCCGTTTCGCGGCCTGCACACGCGAGTCGACCAGTTGCAGGCGCATCACCGCGAGCGCCTGGCCGACGTGCTCGCCGCGTGCACGCACGCGCCGCAGTCCGCCGCAGCGCTGCTGCCGGTGCTGTTCAAGCGCCAGCTCGATTTGCACCAGACCACCTTCGCGATGGGCGAAGCGGTGGCGCATGCGCATGCGCTGTGGTTCGACGGGAAGCTGCGGCGCGAGGTTGGGAACGATGGAGTGTTCAGGTTTCGAGCGGTTTGAGTTGTACGTTGAGCTCCTCGCGTCGCTACACTTCCGCTTCGCAGGAGCAGCCCCCGGAGGGCCAAGCCATGTCCCGCCCCGCCAACCCCCACCTCTACGACGAAGCCGCCTACCGCGCCACTGAAGCCGCCCGCTTGATCGCGCTCCCGCCGGCCACGGTGAAGGCTTGGTGCTTCGGCCACGACTACGTGCAGGCAGACGGCAAGCCGCAGCGATTCAAGCCGCTGGTCACACCGGCCGATGGCAAAGCTCGACTTCTTTCGTTCAATAACCTGTGCGAGCTTCACATGCTCGCGGCAATCCGCCGCTACTACCGTGTCTCGATGCCCTCGGTGCGCAGCAGTTTGAGTTATGTGCGCAGGGCGCTGCAGACGCCTCGGCCGCTGCTTGCCGGAGATTTTTTGACCAACGGAGTGCATCTTTTCATCAACCACGCCGGCGGGGTGCTCAACACCAGCCGCGAAGGACAGGCTTCGCTGAGTCCCGACTTCCAGCGTGAACTTCAGCGCGTCGAGCGCGACAAGCATGGATCGCCTGTCCGGCTGTTTCCTGCGACGCGCGCCAGCGTTGCCGCCTCGGACTCACCCCGGTCCGTGGTTGTCGATCCAAAGCTGAGTTTCGGCCGCCCGGTTCTGGCGCGCGCCGGCGTTGCGACGGCAGTCATCCAAGACCGCTTTCTTGCCGGCGATTCGCCGCACGAGATGGCGCAGGACTACGGTGTCGATGAACCGGAAATCTGGGAAGCGCTCCGCTTCGAGCAGCGGCTCGCCGCCTGAGCCTGCGCCCCTGTTCATCGACCGCTGTGCCTGGAGCGCAGCGCTCGGGGGAGCCCTGGCGCAAGCCGGCATACCGTTCGTCGCGCATCGCGAGCATGTCACCCACGACACACCCGACGAGGAATGGCTTGCTGCGGCGGCTGACAAAGGCTGGCTGGTGGTCACGCGCGATCAGCGCATGTTGTACGGAATCGGGTTCACCTGGACGCCGGCCATGCTGGCGAGCCCTTCCGAAGACCCCTGCTGCGACTCCTCGGCCGTGCCTTTGCGGACGCGCTGTACCGCCACAACCCGTCAGCGCTTCGGCCCAAACACCTTGGCCAGCACCGAGTGTCTGGCCTCGCGCCAGGTGCCGGTGAGGTCGCCATTGGCTTCCAGCGCCTCGTAGATCTCACGCACCAGCGCGTCACTGGCCACCTTGGCGCTGCGTAGCTTGGCCAGCAACTCGAAGCCGTGCCACACCGTGATGCGGAACTCCCGGGCCAGCGCGTGCATGCCCAGGTCGTCGGTCACGACGATGGCCGGACGCACCTGGCCGAACGCCAGCACGCGGCAGTCGGTGGCGCCGGGCGGTGAGCCGCCGCCCACCAGGTAGCGCGCCACGTCTTGCTGCACCCAGTCGTGCAGGAAGCGCGCGGCGCTGTCGATCTGCTCGCGTTCTGCGGCGCTCAGGCGCATGCGCTTGGCCATGCGCTCCTGCACGAGCGCGGGGTCGGCGTCGAACCACGGAAAACGGTAGCGCAGCCGGCCGCTGGCGTGCACCTCGTCTTCCACGTCGGCCAGGATCGTGAGCACGTAGCCCTTCTGACCGAATGGCACGCCCAGCAGCGGGCGGATTCGTTTCGCCAGGCGCAGGTAGGCGTTGGTGTCCAGCAGCACCAGCGTGGCGACTGCCGGGGCGCCCGTCATGCGCTCAGCTGCGGGTCAGCGCGTGATGCAGCCCGGCTGCGTCGGACATCGAGATGTCCAGCAGTTGCTGCACATAGCCGGGGCCGGTGCCGTGGGCGTGCAGCAGGCGGCGCAAGGCATTGAAGAACTCGCTGCCGAAGAGGTTGTGCGCCGCGGCGACATAGGCCGAAGGCTCGGGCGGCAGCGGGTCGAACAGCAGCGCGCTGACGAGCGCGCCGCGCTGGTGGTTGCGCACCGCGTGCACGTCGGTCTTTTCGTTCAGCTCCAGCGGCGGCAGGCCCGCGGCCTTGGCGTGCACCTGCGCCTGGCAGTAGACGGTGAAAAGCGAAATCTCGTGCGCGTGGGCATGCCGCTGCAAGGCGGCGATGGCGCCGGCTTTGCGAGCGGCGCTGGCTGCTTCGCGGTAAGCGGCAGCGGCCAGGGGCTGCGGAAAGAGCAGCGCGCCGGCAAAGGCGTCGGCAAAGTCCTCGCCGGCGTCGGTGCCGGCCAAATCGGGTGTGTAGACGTGGGCCAGTTCGTGCGCCATCCAGAACTTGAAGTCCTCGATGTAGGTGTCGAGGTTCAGGTAGACGAAGGTCACGTGCTGCGACGGCAGCAGGATGTGCAGCGCATTGCCGTGGTGCAGTTGGGCGCCCCACAGCACTGGCACCAGGAAGGCGTCATTGGCGGCAAACTCGCCGATCAGCGTGGCGTAGTCCAGCACCGCCTGCTGGCCCAGGCCCAGCTTGTCGCGGGTCTGCGCCACGGTGCGCTGCAGGTCGGCATAGGCGGCCGTTGGCTGGGCGATGGCCGTGCGCAAGGCCCGCAACGGCGGCAGGTACGCCACCAACGGGCCCAGCAGCGCACCCATGGCTTGGGCCTTGACGATGTGGGCCTCGGTGGTCTTGGTGGCGGCGCGGCGGCGGAATGCCACCACGGGCTGCGCTGCGACACGCTCCGACGCAGTGTCGACCAGTTGGCCCAGACGAAGTTTCAGAGTGGTGGCCAGCTTCAGCAGCTTGTCGGGCCGCGGGAAGTCGGCGCCCTTGAGCCAGTTCGTCACCGACTGGGCGGACACTCCCACAGCTGCGGCCAAGTCCTTCTGCGACCATCCCTTGCCTCGAAGGGCGAGCTTGACGCTCTCGGCGTTCAGGGTTCTTTGCATCAGGCCGGGATTGTGCAGTTCATGCGTCGAAAAATCAACTTTCATCAACTTTCAGCTCGCCCATGCGGTGTCGCGCACCTCGAAATTCGCCGTCGCCCACGCCCCTACTGCGCCTCAATCCCCGCATCCCGAATCGCCTTCCCCCACTTCACCGTCTCGCCCTTGTTGCGCTGCGCCAGCGCCTCGGGCGTTCCCGGGTCGATCGTGAAGCCGGTGGCGGCGAACTTGTCTTGCAGGTCCTTCGCGTTCGCCGCGGCGTTGATCGCCTGATTCAGTTTGGCGACGATCTCCGGCGGCGTGCCGGCCGGCGCGAAGACCGCGAAGTAGGCGATCAGCTCGTAGTCCTTCAGGCCCAGCGCCTCATTCACTGTCGGCAGCTCGGGCACTGCGGCGGCGCGTGTCGTGGACGTGACGGCGAGGCCGCGGATCTTGCCGGCCTTGTGCTGCGACACGGTGACGCCGAAGTCGGCGGTGAACATGTTGACCTGGCCGCCGATCAGGTCCGTCATCGCTGCCGGGCCGCTCTTGTAGGGAATGGCGTTCATCTGGATGCCGGCCATGCTGGCGAGCACTTCCGAAGACACTTGCTGCGACGTGCTCGCATACGCAAAACTCACCTGGCCCGGTTTGGCCTTGGCGAGGTCGACAAACTCCCGCAGCGTCTTCGCCGGCACGTCGACGTTCACCGCCACCATCAGCGGCACCGAGCCGAGGTAGCCGACCGGCGTGAACGCCGTGTCCTGGTCGTAGGGCAGCTTTTTCATGAGGAACTTCAGCGCCGCGTTCGTGCTGTTCGTGCCGATGAGAATGGTGTAGCCGTCGGCCGGTGACTTGGCGACGATGTCGGCGCCGAGCATGCCACTCGCGCCCGGCTTGTTGTCGATCACGATGGGCTGGCCGAGGGTGGCCGCCATCTTCTCGGCGAAAGCGCGGCCGATCTGATCGGTGGCGCTGCCGGCGGCGAACGGCACGATCGCCTTGATCGGCTTGTTAGGGTATGGCTGGGCGTGGGCGCTGCTCAGGCAGGCGCTGGCGGCGACCAGGGCAGCGAGGGCGGCCAGCGTGGCCCGGGTGGTCAGCTGGCGCAGGGTTGATTGCATGGTGAACATCTCCAGTGGAAGTCGCTCTCAGGGCAAGAGCAATTTGGCGAATGTGGTCGCGTCGATGTTCGCGCCGCACACGATCAGACCGACGCACTTGCCGTCGAGCCGCGCGCGCAACGGATGCATCAGCGCGGCGAGCGGCGCTGCCGCGGCGGGCTCGACGGCGAGTTTGGCGCCGCTGAACATGAGCCGCATCGCGGCGCGAATCTGCTCGTCGCTCACCAGCACCACGTCGTCGACGAAGCGCTGGTTCAGCGCGAACGAATAGGGCTCGCAGCGCGGTGAGCCGAGCGAATCGGCGATCGTTCGCACCGCGGCTATCGACTGCGGCGAGCCGGCCTTGAAGCTGCGGGAGAGGGTGTCCGCGCCCTCGGGCTCGACGACGTAGACGGCGGTGTTCGCGCCGAGCTGTTTGACGGCGCACGCCACGCCGCCCGTGAGGCCACCGCCGCCTGCGGCGACGATCACGGCGTCTAGCTGCTGCCCCGCGGCCTGCAGCTGTTCGATGAACTCCAGGCCCACCGACGCCGTGCCGAGCGCCGTCTTCGGGCCCTCGAAGGGATGCACGAACACTCGGCCCTCGATGGCCTCGATTTCCTTCACGCGCTCGAAGGCGCGGTGCACGTCGGCAACGAGTTCGACCTGCGCGCCCAGATCGCGGCACATCTGCACGCGGTAGGGATTGGCGTTTTGCGGCATCACCACTTTCGCCGTGGTGCCGAGCTTGCGCGCGCAGTACGCGAGCGAAATCGCGTGGTTGCCCGCTGACACGCCGGTGACGCCGCGCGCGAGCGGCGCCGCGCTCAGATCGAGCATCACCGACAGCGCGCCGCGCGGCTTGAAGCTGCCGGTGCGCTGGAACAGCTCTTCCTTGAGCCAGACTCGCGTGGCGCTGCCCACTGCAGCGGCGAGCGGATCGTCGTCGGTCCACAGGCGCACGGGGGTCGTGACGATGTGCGGCGCGATGCGCGCCCGGTTCGCGCGGATCGCCTCCAACCTTGGGAAGTCGCTCGCAGGGGTCATCACGTTCCTCCAGGTTCGCTCACACTATTTTGCCGAGCTTGTGATACCGCGCCGAGTGGAACAGCAGCGGCGGCAGGTTCGATTCGGTCACGCAGGACACCTGGCCGACGAACAACAGGTGGTCGCCGATGTCGTGCTGCGCAACGCTCACGCATTCGAACACGGCGGCGCAATCGGCAAGCACCGGCGCGCCGTTCTTGCCGTCGCTCCATGAACCTTGCGCGAACTTGTGGCTCACGCGCGAGGCGAAGTGGCGCGACAACTCGATCTGCGTTTCCGTGAGCACATTCACGTTGAACACTTTGGCCGAGCCGAACACGCCCGTGTTCGGGCTGGCGCGGCGCAGCGACCACAACACCAGCGGCGGCTCGAGCGACACGCCGCCGAACGAGTTGGCCGTCAGGCCGGCGGGTGTGCCGTGTGCGTCGCGGCAGGTGACGATCGTCACCCCGGTGGCGAAGCGGCCGAGTGCGTGGCGAAGTTGTTGCGGCGTGGGCGCCGCAGGCTTGGGATCGAGCATGAAAATCTCGATTATCGTGCCCCGTGCTCGCCCGCATTGACACTGCGCCCAGGCGCACCGAGGATCAGGCCACCATGCCCGACTTCAAGACCCTGCTCGCGCGCAAAGACGCCGCCCACCCGCGCATTGCGCGAATCACGCTGAACCGCCCCGAACGCCTGAACGCCATCGGGCAGGGCATGCCGCGCGAAATTCGCGACGCCGTCGCCTGGGCCGAGGCCGACGACGAAGTTCACGTCATCGTTCTCGACGGAGCCGGCCGCGCGTTTTGCGCAGGTTATGACCTCGTCGACTTCGGCTCCGGCCGCACCGAACACCCGTGCCAGCAGGAGAAGGCGCCCTACGACGCCATGGCCGACTACGCGGCCATGAAAGGCTACACCGAAGACTTCATGAGCCTGTGGCGCTGCCGCAAGCCGACGATTGCCCAGGTGCACGGTTACGCGGTGGCGGGCGGCAGCGACATCGCGCTGTGTTGCGACCTGCTCGTCATGGCCGAGGACGCGCGCATCGGCTACATGCCCACGCGCGTCTGGGGCTGCCCGACGACGGCGATGTGGACGTACCGCGTCGGCCCGGCGCGCGCCAAGCAGTTGATGTTCACCGGCGATACGCTCGACGGCACCACCGCTGCGGCCTGGGGCCTGGCGAACCTGGCCGTGCCCGCGGCGGAGCTGGAAGCTGCGACGCTGAAACTCGCCTTGCGCATTGCCGGCGTGCCGCACGCGCACCTGGCGATCACAAGTTGGTCGTGAATCAGGCGATGCTCAGCATGGGCCTGGAGCAGACCCAGATGTTCGCGACGCTGTTCGATGGTGTGACACGCCACAACCCCGAAGGCCTGTGGTTTCGTCGCCATGCGCAGGTGCACGGCTTCAAGGCGGCCGTGGAGTGGCGCGACAGTGGGCGGGCGATTCCCGAGGGGGATGCAGCGCGCGACTTGATTGCGGAGTTGGAGACTGAGCTCGCGCGTCGATCGCCGGAAGGCGATTGACGGCTATAGGCGGCGCAAGGCGGCGTTGCGGCGCTCAGGTTTCGAACGAAGCCGCAGGCACGAAGCGCAGCAACACGTCGGTCTCGGCCACATCGTGCTCGGCGCGCATGCCCAGTGGCGCCGGCGTGAAACCCAGGCGCGTGAGCAGGCGAATCGAACGCTCATTGCGCCGGTCGGCGGTGGCGAGCCACTCGGTGACGGCGTAGTGCCGTGAACCCTCGTCGAGCACCGCGCGCGTGGCACGTTGCGCGATACCGCGGACCCAGAATGCACTGCCGATGACAAACGCGATCCACGCCAGGCCGCCTTCGCACACCGTCGCCTGGACAAATCCGGCGAGCTCGCCCGACTCCAATCGAATCGCCCAATTCAGCCACTGCTCGCGGCCGTCGGCCGAGCGGCGCGATTCCAGGCGCAGGAAGCGTTCGCACAGCCAAGTGCTGGATTGCGGTGGCGCATCGTCAAGGTAGGCGTAGACGGCGGGATCGTTGAGCAGGCCGAACATTTCCGGGGCGTGCGCCGCACATTGCGGCTCGAGCGTCAAGCCGACGGCGCCGAGGACACGCATCGTGATCGTGGAATCGGGCTCTGCGTTCAAATGGCACCTGCAAGCGTCAACCGAGCAATGAAAGGATCATTCCCTTGGCACTCGAACTTCGACCGAACTGCGAATACTGCGACAAGGACCTGCCGCCGCATTCCACAGAAGCGCGCATCTGCAGCTACGAGTGCACGTTCTGCGCCGCTTGCGCGAGTACCAAGCTGCACAACGTCTGCCCCAACTGCGGCGGCGGCTTCACGCTGCGCCCCGTTCGCCCGGCGACTGAGTGGCGGCCGGGCTTGAGCGTGGCCAAACGCCCACCGTCGGACAAGCGTCGCCAACTCGCCTACACCTTGGACGACATCGCGCGCCACGTCGCCCGCATCGAACACATCGCGCCTGAGAGCCGTTGACATCCCTTGGCCAACGCTCGCTGCGCCAACCAGCTCGCGAGCATCGAGTCGACGATCACGTAGCTGCCGCGCTCGGCTGCGGTTCAATTTACCTCAGCCCAGCATCTTCAACAGCGCCGGAATCTGGCGCCGCTGCAAGGCGTTTTGCGCGGCCCATTGTTCTGCCGGCGCCAGCTCGACGAGCCAGCGCACCTCGCCGGCGACGAGCAGCGCGATCGGAATGCCGTCGCGGTAGAGCACGCGGTGGCCGGTGAGCGCAGCCAGGCGCGCACCGGGCGTGACCACGCCGACGAGGTTCAGCGGGTCCGCGCCGGAGAGGCTGATCCACGCGCCGTCCGGCGTGCGGCGGCGCATGTCGCGCAGCGTGCCGATCGCCTCGGGCAGTGCGAACTGCTCGCCCGACAGGCCGGCGACAAAACGCCCGCCGCGGATCTCGCCGCGCGCTTCCAGGCGGCGCAGGCAGCGCAGCAGCTCGCGCCACGGCGGCAGCCAATCGGCTTCGCGCGCGACGAGGCGCCAGAACACGACGCCGTAACGCTTCAGCAGGCAACGCACCACATGCTCGACGACTTGCGCGGCGTCGCCGCTGACCGTGACCGGCGTGCCCGTCTTTGCCGCAGGCGTGGCGCCGCCGATCGAGGCGGTCTCCGGCACGGTGCGCAAGTCGCGCGCCGCGCGCCGCGCGAGCGCCCAGCGCCCCGCGTCTTCGATGCCGAACAGCGCAGTGCGCCGCGGGCGCTTGCGGCCGTCTGCCGCACGCCGCTTCTCGGAGGGCACGAGCAGCGCGCGCAAGCCGGCGAAGCTGTCGCAGTTGACGAGACCTAACGCGACCAGTTCGCCCAGGCCGTCTTCGACTTGCGTGCCGAGCAAGCCCGAGGCATTGGCGATCTCGTCGAAGAACGACGCGCCGTGCGCCGTGATGACGTCGAGCACACGCTGGCCGCCCGAGCTCAGCGCCAGCTCACTGGCGTCTTGCGCGAGCGTGGCCCAGATCGGCAGGTTGCGCCGCGTCGCGAGCATGATCGGCGTGGTTCGCACCGGGCTCGCGGTGCGCGTTCCGCTCGAATTCAACGCGGCGATTCGCGTCCAGACGACTCTTCCGGCGCGGCTCAACTCGTCGAGCCACGCCGGGTCGTACTCGTTGACTCGCGAGGGCAGGACTTCGGTTTCCCACGCCGCGGCGGGCGCCTCGAAGCCTTCCAGTTGCGAGACGATTCCCGCCACCGCGTCGGGGCCTTCGACGCGCGCAGCGGGTGCGACGCGTTGCCACTCGAAGAGAAAGCGCATGAAGTCGCGCGGCTCGACGGCTTCGATTTCCTGGCGCAGCCGATTCACGGTGTAGCGGTGGATGCGCGCGAGCAGGCGCCGCTCGCACCATTCGATGTCGCTTGCTCCCGGCGTGAAGCGACCGCGCATCACGGTGCCTTCGGATTCGAGCTGCAGCAACGCTTTCTCTGTTTGCGAAGCGGTCAGGGCCAACGGCGCGGCGAGCGCCGCCGCAGTCACCGGGCCGAGACCTTGCAATCGGTCGCGCAGGATTTCAACGAGCGCCGCCTCGGGCGCCCACGCCTTGCGCGACTCGCGCGGTGCTTCGATGCGCGGCGTGCGCTCTGCGCCCGGAAACACCGCGTCGAATTCAGGCAGCCGCTCGGCGGCGACAAAGACGGCGTTGTCGCCCAGCGCGAGCCGAGTCGCGCGCGATGCGCCCGCGAGTTCGTCGAGCAGCGCGCGCCACGTAGGCTGCGCCGCGAGTTCGGATTCGCTCAGGAAGCCCAGGCCGAGCAAGGCGGCGTGCAGTTCGTCGGCGCTGCGCGCATCGGGCCACACCTCGTCGCGAACCTTTTGAATCGCCGCGGCGTCGAGCTGGCCGAGGTCGGACGCCGTTTCCGGGTCCATCCAGCGCCGCGCGAGCACGGCTTGCGTGCGCCGCTCCTCGAGTGGCGCGTCGTCGAGGAAAGCGTAGGGCCGCGCCGAGAGAATTTCCAGCGCGAGTGGTGAGGGTTCGGTGACGTCGCGCGCGACCACTTCGATCGCTCCGCTGTCCAGGCCAGAGAGCAGTTGCTCCAGGCCGTCGATGTCCATCGCTTCGTGCAGGCAATCGGCGATCGTTTGCCGCACGAGGGGGTGGTCGGGGATTTCGCGGTCGCCGACGATGTTCTCGCCGCACGCCAGTTGATCCGGAAAGATCGCGCCGAGCAAGTCTTCCGCGGCCATGCGCTGCAACTGCGGCGCGGTTTTGCGCCCGCCGCGCATGCGCGGCAGCGCGAGCGCCGTCGTGCCGTTCCAGCGCCAGCGCGCGCCGAACATCGGCGCGGCGAGCAAGGCCTGAATCAGCAGCGGCCGCACTGTCTTGGGCGACAGGTAGCGCGCGACTTCTACGAGCGGGAAACTGTGCGACGCCGAGAGCGACAAGATGATCGCGTCTTCCGTCGCCGCGACCTGCAACTCGAAGTCGAACTTGCGGCAGAAGCGCTTGCGCAGCGCCAGGCCCCAGGCGCGGTTCACGCGGCTGCCGAGCGGCGCGTGGATGACGAATTGCATTCCGCCGGATTCGTCGAAAAAGCGCTCGAAAACGATTTTGCGCAGCGTCGGCAACGTGCTGAGCGCCGCCTTCGCCGCGGCAAGGTAGTCGGCGATTTGTTCGGCCGCCGAGCGCGACAGCGCGAGCGTTCCTTTGGGGTCGGTCAGCCACGCCAGCGCCGCGTCGCGCCCGCCGGCGTCGAGCCGCGCCGAGAGGTCTTCGCGCAGGCGCGACAGTGACGCCGAGAGTTCGTTGCTGCGCCCCGGCGCCTCGCCGAGCCAGAAAGGCATGGTCGGCGGCATGCCTTTCGCGTCTTCCACACGCACCGTGCCGCGCTCGACGCGAAGGATGCGGTACGACGTGTTGCCGAGCTGGAACACGTCGCCCGCGAGGCTCTCGATCGCGAAGTCTTCGTTGAGCGTTCCCACGACTTGCGCTTGCGGCTCGAGCAACACGGTGTAGTCGGCGTTGTCGGGGATCGTTCCGCCGGACGTGACTGCCGTGAGCGCCGCGCCACGCTGGCCGCGCAGCATGCCGTTGACTGCGTCGCGGTGCAGATACGCGGCGCGCCGGCCACGGCGCGTATCGAAACCTTCCGAGAGCATGCGCACGACTTCGAGGTACTCGTCGTTTGGAAGCCGCCGGTAAGGCGTCGCGCGGCGCAGCATGTCGTACAGATCGGCTTCGCGCCATTCCTGCAACCCGACCTCGGCGACGATTTGCTGCGCGAGCACGTCGAGCGGTTTGTCCGGCAGCGCGATGCGGTCCAGCTCGCCGCGCGCAACGCTGTCGAGCAGCGCAGCGCACTCGCACAGCTCGTCGCGCGTCAGCGGGAAGAGCCGGCCCTTTGGCGTGCCGCCCACGGCGTGGCCGGAGCGGCCGACGCGCTGCAGGAACGCGGCGATCGATTTCGTCGAGCCGATCTGGCACACGAGGTCCACGTCGCCGATGTCGATGCCGAGTTCCAGCGACGCGGTGGCGACCAGCGCGCGCAGCTCGCCGCGCTTGAGGCGTTGTTCGGCGTCCAGCCGATGCTCGCGCGCCAGGCTTCCATGGTGTGCTGCGACGTTCTCCGCGCCGAGCCGCTCCGACAAGTAGCGCGCTGCGCGTTCGGCGAGGCGCCGCGTGTTGACGAAGATGAGCGTCGTGCGGTGCTCACTCACCAATCCGGCGAGCCGGTCGTAAATCAGTTGCCAGACCTCGCCCGACATCACTGCCTCCAGCGGCGCGGGCGGCAACTCGATCGCGAGGTCGCGCTCGCGCACATGGCCGGTGTCGACGATGCGGCAATCGGGTTGGCCGGCGGCGTCGCAACGGTCGCCGACGAGATAACTCGCGATGATCTCGATCGGCTTTTGCGTCGCCGACAAGCCGATGCGGACCAACTCGCGCCCGGCGAGCTTTTCCAGCCGCTCGAGCGACAGCGCGAGGTGCGCACCGCGCTTGTTCGGCGCGAGCGCATGGATTTCGTCGACGATCACGGTGCGCGTCGTTGCCAACATCTTGCGCCCGCCCTGGCTCGTGAGCAGGATGTAAAGCGTTTCGGGCGTCGTGACGACGATGTGCGGGAAACGCCTGCGCATCTGTTCGCGCTCGTGTTGCGGCGTGTCTCCCGTGCGCACTGCGCTGCGGATTCCCGCGCCCGGCAGGCCCAGGCGTTCCAGCTCGGCGGTTATGCCTTGCAGCGGCGCTTCGAGATTGCGCTGGATATCGTTGGACAGCGCCTTCAACGGCGAGACGTAGACGATGCGCGTTTCGTCAGGAAGCTGCCCGCCGCTCGCGACCGCTTCGCGCACCAGCGAATCGATTGCCGCGAGAAACGCCGCCAGCGTCTTGCCCGAGCCGGTGGGCGCGGCGACGAGCACGTGTCGCCCAGCCTGGATGGCCGGCCAGGCGTCGACCTGCGCGGGCGTGGGCGCTGCGAAAGCGGACTCAAACCAGGCGCGAACCGCGGGGTGGAACAGGGTGAGAACCGAGTCGGACATGATGTTGACGTGCGACTTTACGCGCAGACGCCTCGCCGCGCCGGCGGATTGGTGTAGTCTCGCGCCTCAACCAACCGGTTGGTTGGGTTTTGACGCTGAACAAGGCTGAACGACGCTAGAGGACGTTGCCCATGGCGCAGTCGCTTCCCAACACCGGCGCATTGCGCGGCGTGCGCATTCTCGACCTGACGCATGCGCTCGCCGGCCCGTTCTGCACGCAAGTGCTCGCCGACCACGGCGCCGACGTCATCAAGATCGAGCCGCCCGAGGGCGATTTTTTTCGGCGCATGGGACCGTTTCGCGACGACGACGGCGAGCATCACTTCGGCGGCCTGTTCCAGTCGTGCAACCGCAACAAGCGCTCCGTCGTTCTGAACTTGAAGCAGCCGCAGGGCCAGGAACTGCTGCGCGACCTGGTGCGCGGCGCCGACGCGCTGGTGGAGAACTACCGCGCCGGCGTGCTCGACAAACTCGGCTTGGGTTACGCCGCGCTGCACGACATCAATCCGCGCCTGGTCTACACCTCGGTGCGCGGCTTTGGCGACGTGTCCGGCGGGCAAAGCCCGTACATGAGCTGGCCGTCGTTCGACATCGTCGCGCAGGCGATGGGCGGCTGGATGGGCGTGACGGGCGTGGACGCGTTGCACCCGCAGAAAGTGGGTGGCGGCCCGGGCGACACCGTCTCCGGCCTGTTCGCCGCGTTCGGCACGATGGCCGCGCTGTGGCACGCGCGCGCCACCGGCCAGGGCCAGTACGTTGACGTCGCGATGGCCGACAGCGTGCTCGCGCTGTCGGAGTCGGTGGTGAGCCACTTTGCCTACCGCGGCGTGTCGCTCGAGCCGATCGGCAACGGCATTCCCGGCATCGCGCCGTTCGACACTTTCGCCGGCCGCGACGGCGTGGTCGCGATCGCCGCGCCGCACGACGCGCAATGGGCCGAGTTGTGCCGCCTGATGGGCCGGCCCGAGCTGATTGCCGACCCGCGCTTCGCGACGGAAGCTGCACGCTGGGACCACCGCGCCGCGGTGCGTGAGGTCGTCGAGGCCTTCACTGCGAGCCGCGGCATGGACGAGTTGCGCGCCGTGTTCGGCGGGCGCGTGCCGTTCAGCCCGGTTCTGAACGCGCAGGCGATCTTCGCCGACCCGCATTTCGCGGCGCGCCAGATGTTGCCCGAACTCGAACACCCCGGCTCGGCGCGCCCCACCGCGGTGCCGGGTGTTCCCGTCAAGCTGTCGCTCACCCCGGGCGCGGTGCGGCAGCGCGCGCCGCTGCTGGGCGAACATACGCGCGAGGTGCTGCGTGAAGCCGGGGTTGACGCGGCACGCATCGACAGCCTCGTCGAGTCCGGCTCGGTTGGCGTGCGTTAGAAAGGGACAATTCCATGCGTCAGCCTGCCGCAGCAAAAGCCGCCACAAAACCCGCACCGAGTTCTGCGCGAACCCAGGCGGCGCGCGCCAAGGCGCCGCTCAGTCCGGTTGCCGTTCGCAAGGCGCGCAAGAGCACGTCGCCACCGGCCGGGCCGGCGGCCCCCGCAGCGCCACGCCCGCTGCGTCGCGTGAGCATTCGCCACGACGACCGCCGCACCGCGATTCTGCGCGCCGCGGCGCAGCTGTTTGCGCAGCGCGGTTACGAGGCGACGTCGCTCGATGCGATTGCGCAGCAACTGGGAATGCACAAAGCGACGCTCTACCACTACGTGGCGAGCAAGGAGGCCATCCTCTATGACTGCCTGGTCGCGTCGTTCAGCGATCTGGATCAAGCGATCGCACGCATGCACGAGCGCAGCGTGCCGCTGCCGACGCGCTTGCGCGACTTCGTGCGCAGCCTCGCGCACGCGCAGAACAGCGACTTCGGGCGCTGCCTCGTGCTCGTGGGCGAACGGCCGCTGGGCCTGCCGCCGGGCGGCGAGATCAAGAAATTTCAGCGCCGCCTGGACACGACCGTGCGCGACCTGCTAGAGGAGGGCATGGCCGCCGGCACGCTGCGCCCTTGCGACCCGGGCCTCGTGTGCGCGATGCTGTTCGGCGCATTGAACTGGGTGCCGCGCTGGTTTCGCGACGGCGGACGCCTCAGCGTCGACGCCGTCGCCGATGCGTTCGTGACGATGCTGATGCAGGGGATTTCAAAGCGGCGCTGATGCGCGGTAGCGCTCGTTCAAGCCGCCAGATGGTTCAGGACGAGTTGCTTGAATCCGGTCGCCTGCACAGGGCCGGCAGGCAGGCTGCTCGCGCTCGAGCTGATCACCAGCGGGCCGTGTGCCGGGTCGTCCGTCAAACGCCCGTGCGAGCCCTTCACGAGCGCCGTGTCTCTCAGCGAAATCACGTCGAGCAGCGCACGCATGCCGAGTTTGCGTTTGCCCAATCGCCAGGCCGTCGCGAGCATCGGAAAACGCAGCTCGGGATCGAGGAACAGCTCGACCGGGTCGTAGCCGGGCTTGCGGTGGATGTCGACGGTGCGCGCGAAGTCAGGCGCGAGTGCGTCGTCAAGCCAGTAGTAGTAGCTGAACCAGCGATCCGCTTTCGAGATTGCGACCAGCTCGCCGCTGCGCGGATGGTTCAGGCCGATGGCGCGCTGGCCGGTTTCGTCCAGAACGCTCTCCACGCCGTCGAGCTTTTCGAGCAACGCACGCACTTCGCCTAGGCGTGCGCGGTCTTGCACGTAGACATGCGCGATCTGGTGGTCGGCCACGGCGAACGCGGCACTCGCACCGCAATCCAGAACCTCGCGGCCGAATTCTTCGGGGCGCACCGCGATGAAGCCTTTTGCGCGCAACGCGCGATTGATGTGCACCGCGTCCGTCACCGGCGTGATGCCGTATTCCGAGACGACGATGACTTCGCGCCCGCTCGCCGCGGCGTAGTCGATGAGCGTGCCGCACACCGCGTCGATTTCGCGCAGATCTTGCTGAACTTTCGGGTGCGCGAGATCCGGGCCGAAGCGCTGCAAGTTGTAGTCGAGGTGCGGCAGGTAGGTGAAGGTCAGGGTCGGGTTGCGCGTTTCCATCACGTGCTGCGTCGCCCGTGCAATCCACTCGGTAGACGAGATGTCGGTGAGCGGCCCCCAGAACTTGAACAGCGGGAACTGGCCGAGCTTGGCGTTCAGTTCGCCGTGCAGGTCGTGCGGATGCGCGTAGTGGTCCGGGATCTTGCGGCCGTCGGCCGGATACATGGGTCGCGGCGTTGCGCTCCAGTCGGCGCTTCCGTACATGTTGTACCACCAGAACATCTGCGCGCAGGTGAAGCCGGGATCGAGCTTGCGCGCTGCGTCCCAGATCATTTCGCCGGCAACGAGCTTGTTCGACTGGCGCCACAGCGCGACCTCCGAGACATCGCGAAAGTACCAGCCGTTGGCGACGATGCCGTGCTCGCTCGGCATGAGGCCGGTGAGCAGCGTCGACTGTGCGCTGCACGTCACAGCAGGTGTGACGGTGCGCAGTTCGCGCATGCCGCCGCGCGCGACGAGGCGCTGCAAATTCGGCGTGTGCGCGCCAATGAGGGCAGGGGTCAAACCCACCGCCAGGATCACGAGTGTTGGATGCATGCGGCCTAGAATATCAGCCCATGGGCGCGATGAATTCGAATCAGGCGGCGATGCGTTTGTTGCGCGAATGGCTTGCCGCGCGGCTCGGCGCGGCGCAACGCACTTGGCTCGATTCGCAGCTCGACGCGGCGGTGACGCAGGCAACCGATTCGGCGCTGCACATCGCATTTGGCATGGCGCCGCGCCGGCTCGGCAAGGCCGACCTGGCGCTGAACGGCGCCGACTTCGAGGCCGCAAATCGTGCGCTGGCGGGATGGCTGCCGCAAGGCTGGAGCGTCGCCGACGGCGCGCGCATCCTGTTGCTGAGCCATGTGTCGAACTCGGCGCCGAACTTCGCGGCGCTGTATCGCTCGCTGTGCGCGACCGCCGACGTGGTGGAACTGACCGCGCTGTACCGCGGCCTGCCTCTCTATGCGAACGGCGCGACGCTGCTCGACCAGGTCGGCGAGGGCCTGCGCAGCAACATGCGCGGCGTGTTCGAGGCGATCATTCATCGCAACCCTTATCCGAAACTTTGTTTCGATGAGCATCGCTGGAACCACATGGTGCTCAAGGCGTTGTTTGTCGGCAGTGCGCTGGCGCCCATCCTCGGGCTGGATCAGCGCGCCAATGCGGAACTCGCGCGCATGCTGTGCGACTTCGCGCAAGAGCGCCACGCCGCCGGCCGGCCTGTGCCTTTCGAGATCTGGCGCTGTGTGGGCCCGTTTGCAACCCAGGGGCCGATGCTTGACAGCCTGGCGCGCGCGCTGACCAGCAGCGATGCGACAGAGCGCGCCGCGGCTGCGCTCGCCTTGTCTGCAAGCCCGGACCCGGCGGCGGCGCGCGCGTTGGACAGCGTGCCCGCGCTGCAACAAGGGGTTTCGCGCGGCGAGCTCAGTTGGGCGACACTGCACGCCGCCTGAAAACCCGCAACACCGCACGCGTCAACGTTTCGAGCCACTCACCATGATGTTCATCGACCCCCACGCCCACATGATTTCGCGAACGACGGACGACTACGAGGCGATGGCCGCGTCGGGTGTCGTCGCTGTCATCGAACCGGCGTTCTGGATCGGCCAGCCGCGCACGAATGTCGGCTCTTACCTCGACTACCTGTCGTCGATCGTCGGTTTTGAGCGCTTTCGCGCGAGCCAGTTCGGCATCCGCCACTACTGCACCATCGGCCTGAACTCGAAGGAGGCGAACAACGAAGAGCTCGCCGAAGGCGTGATGGAACTGATCCCGCGCTTTGCGCTGAAAGAAGGCGTCGTTGCGATCGGCGAAATCGGCTACGACGAGCAGTCGGCGCTCGAAGACAAGTACTACCGCCTCCAGCTCGAACTCGCGAAGAAACTGAACCTGCCCGTCATGATCCACACGCCGCACCGCGACAAGAAACGCGGCACGACACGCTCCATGGACGTGTGCGACGAACATGGCCTGGACCCGAAGATGGTCGTCGTGGACCACAACAACGAAGAGACGGTTCGCGAAACGCTGGACCGCGGCTATTGGGCGGCGTTCTCGATCTACCCGAGCACGAAGATGGGCAACGCGCGAATGGTTGAAATCCTGCGCCAGTACGGCGGCAATAAAGTCATCGTCGATTCGGCGTGCGATTGGGGTATCTCCGAACCCCTGGGTGTGGCGAAAACGGCGAAGCTCGCGCTCCAGCAAGGCATCCCGCAAGAGCAAGTGCACTTGGCGTGTTACCAGAATGCACTCACCGCCTACGGGCAGAGCGGGCAGATGAAAGAAGAAGATTGGTTGAACCCGGTGGCGATCGACCAGCGCGCCGTGTTCGAGGGCAATTCCATTCTGCGCGGCGGCCGCGAGCCGGTGGTGGCGGACGGCAAGGGCCGGCGCTCGATGGACAACCTGATCATCGAATAACTCGAAGCAGATCAACCCAGGCAGGAAGCAAAAAGACATGTCGGCGATGCCCCGCACCGGTTCGACCCAGGCCACGACGCAAACCCATTGGCAGCGTTTTGCCGTGCCGTTTGAATTCCCGGTCGTCTTCACGGAAGGCGTTTTCGACCCCGAGAACACCGCGCTGCGCGACGTGCTCTGTCGGCTGGAGCCGGCCAAGCGGCACCGCGTCGTGTTTTTCGTCGACGACGGCCTCGTCGGCACGGGCGCCAGCCGCACGACGCTGCTCGAATCGATTGCGAAGTACGCGCAGGCGCACAGCGACGCAATCGAACTCGCGTGCGAGCCGATCGCCGTTCCCGGTGGCGAAAAAATCAAATCCGAGCTGCACTTCGTCGAGAGCTTTCAGCAAACCCTGTTCGACCTGCACATCGACCGCCATTCCTACGTGATCGCGGTGGGCGGCGGCGCCGTGCTCGACGCGGTGGGGCTGATTTCGACGACCACACATCGCGGCCTGCGCCACATCCGCATTCCCACGACGGTGCTCGCGCAAAACGACTCGGGCGTGGGCGTGAAGAACGGCGTGAATCTGCATGGCGTGAAAAATTTCGTCGGCACGTTTGCGCCGCCGTTTGCCGTGCTCAACGACATCCGCTTCGTGATGAGCCTGCCCGAGCGCGACAAGATCGCCGGAATGGCCGAAGCGGTGAAGGTCTCGCTGATCCGCGATGCCGAATTCTTTGGCTGGATCGAGCGCCATCAAGACGAGTTGGCGACGTTCGACCGCAGCTCGATGGCTTACCTGATCCGCCGCTGCGCCGAGCTGCACATGCGCCAGATCGGCCAGGGCGGCGACCCCTTCGAGATGGGCAGCGCGCGTCCGCTCGATTACGGGCATTGGTCTGCGCACAAACTCGAGAGCCTGACGCGCCACCACGTGCGCCACGGCGAAGCGGTGGCGATCGGCATGGCGCTCGACGCGCGCTATTCGGTGCTCGCCGGTTTGCTGAAGCCCGGCGAAGAAGACCGCATTTGCGCACTCCTCGAATTCCTCGGCTTCGACTTGTGGCACCCGGCGCTCGCCAAAACGGGCGCAAGCGGCGAATCGGTCATCCTGGAAGGCTTGCGCGACTTTCAAGAGCACCTGGGCGGCGAGTTGTGCGTGACGCTGCTCGCCGACATCGGCGTCGGCGTCGAAGTGCACCAGATCGACCACGCGCGCATGGGCCAGGCGCTGCAGTGGCTGCAGTCCCGCGCGGACGGCTGACATGCATCTCGCAGCGGGCCCGGACTCGGGCCCCGACCTGGGACACCTCACCTACTGCACCAACATCCACGCCGGCGAGCCGCTGGACGATGTGATGAGCAGCCTGGCGCGGCACCTGCCCGCCATCAAACAAGCGACTTCCGCGGCGCAGCCCTTCGGCGTGGGCTTGCGCCTGGGCCACGCCGCGGCGACGAGCTTGCGCGATTCCGGCAAGCTCGCCGAGCTGAAAGACTTTCTCGCCGCCGGCGGCTATTACGTGTTCACCCTGAACGGCTTCCCCTACGGCGCGTTTCACGGCCGCAAGGTCAAGCAAGACGCCTACGCCCCCGACTGGAGCGACCCGCAGCGCCTCGCGTACACGAATCACTTGGCCGACATCCTGAGCGAGTTGCTTCCGGCAGGACAGGTGGGCAGCGTCAGCACCGTGCCGTGCACGTACAAATCGTGGGCGGCGGGCCGGATTGCGGCGATCGACGACCAGTTGCTGCGCCACGTTGCGCACCTGGTGGAAATCGCGCAGCGCAGCGGGCAGCTGATTTCGCTCGCGCTCGAACCCGAACCCGATTGTTTTCTCGAAACCATCGCCGAGTCGGTGAGCTACTTCAACGAGCACTTGTTCAGCCGCGCGGCGGTGGCTCGCCTGGCGGGCCTGGCGGGGCTGTCGCGCAGCGCGGCGCAAGACGCGCTGCATCGCCACATTGGCGTGTGCTACGACGTGTGCCATGCTGCCGTGGAGTTCGAGGACGCTGCGGCGAGCGTTGCGCAATTGCGCGCTGCAGGCATTCTGATTGCCAAGCTGCAATTGAGCTCGGCGCTGCGGATCGAGTCGTTCGACGCGCAAAGTGCGCGACACCTCGCGGCCTTCGCCGAGCCGGTGTATTTGCACCAGGTCGTGCAGCGCAGCCGCGGCGAACTGCGGCGTTTTGTCGATTTGCCCGAGGCGCTCGCCGCGGCCGAAGCGGCGCGCGACAAGGCGCTGGGCGCGGAATGGCGCGTGCATTTCCATGTGCCGGTTGTTCTCGAGCAGATGCAGCACTTCGGCACGACGCAGACGTTTCTCGCGCAGATCCTGGCCTTGCACCGCGAGGAGCCGATCAGCGCTCACCTTGAAGTCGAAACCTACACCTGGGACGTGCTGCCGCCCGAGTACCGAAGCGCCGACTTGAGCGCGTCGATCGCGCGCGAGTTGAACTGGGTGAAGGCCCAGTTACTGCAATGAATCTGCAAACCGCGCTCCAGCTCGGCCGCGTCTCCAACCTGCCGACGGTGTGGACGAACACGCTCGCCGGCGTCGTGCTCGCCGGCGGCGCCTTCTCCGCAGCCAGCTTCGGCGTGATGCTGCTCGCGTTCTCGCTGTTTTATGTGGGCGGCATGTTCCTCAACGACGCGTTCGACGCGAAGTTCGACGCGACGACACGGCCGGAGCGCCCCATCCCGCGCGGCGTAGTCAGCGCCGCGCAGGTCTATCGCTGGGGCTTTGGCATGCTCGCCGCAGCGATCGTGCTGCTGGGGTGGGTAGGGTTTGATTTCGCGCCGCGCGTCGGTGCCGCACCCGCGCTTGCCGGCCTGGGCCTTGCCGCGACGATCACGCTCTACGACTGGAACCACAAGAAGAACCTGTTCAGCCCGGTCGTGATGGGCCTGTGCCGGGTGCTCGTGCTTGTCGCCGCGGGCTTGTGCGTGACGGCCACGCCGGGCGCAGCGCTGTGGATCGCCGCGGCGCTGATGCTCTGCTACCTGATCGGGCTGACGTATGTGGCCAAGCAGGAGAATCTGGGCCAGGTGGAGAACCTCTGGCCGCTGATCTTTCTCGCAGCGCCAGTCGCGTACGGAATGTGGCTGGCTGCGCAGAACCCCAGCGTGGCTGTCTTCTGGCTGCTGTTCAGCGGCTGGATGCTTGTTGCGCTGTGGCTGCTGCGGCGCCGCGCCAAGGGCGACATTCCGCGCGCCGTCGTCAGCCTGATCGCCGGCATTTCGCTGCTCGACGCGATGCTTATCGCCGGCACCGGTGCGCTGGGTCTGGCCGCGCTTGCGCTGCTGGGCTTTGGCGTGACGCTGTTCTTCCAGCGCTACATCTCCGGCACGTGAGTCAACCGAGCCCGCACGTGTCCAGCGACAACGCTTGCAAACACGCTCCGGGCGAATTCATTCCGGTCATCGACCGCGCGGGCTGCGAGGGCAAAGGCGCGTGCGTGCGCGTCTGCCCGGTCGGGGTCTATGCCGTGGGCACGCTGCCCGCCGAGCAACGCGTCGGCCTGGGTGTGCGCGGCAGGCTCAAGGGCATGGCGCACCGCTGGCAGCAGGCGTTGCTCGTGAATCCGGGGGCGTGCGAAGGCTGCGGTCTGTGCGTGCAAGCCTGCCCCGAGCAGGCGATCACGTTGGCGCGCGCTTAGTTGGAGCGCGCCGGGCTCTCTCACGAATTCGCAGTGAGCTCAACGAGATTTTTGGCGGTAGTCGGCCGATTGCAGTCCTCCGCGCGGCATCGGAGTCCCCTCAGTCTCAGGTTGCACGAAACGCGGAAGGTACGCGGTCAGTTCCCCCCTGAGCGACAACTCACGTTCACCTTCGACAAGTCGCCTGCGACACCCGGCAGCGCCAGCAGGCGCGGGTTCATGACCCGAAACCACAGCGGCGGCACGTAGGCCAGCGGGAACATGCCGAAGTAGCCGCTCGGCAATTGCGGCAGGTCGTCGAAGTGGCGCAGGCTCTGGTAGCGCCGTGATGGGTAGGCGTGGTGGTCGGAGTGGCGCTGCAGGTGAAACAGCACCAGGTTGGTCACCAGATGGTTCGTGTTCCACGAGTGATGCGGCTGCGGCGTCTCGTAGCGCGGCGCCGCGGGGGTCGAGCCCGGCAGGGTGGCGCGCAGCAGGCCGTAGTGCTCGACGTAATTCGCCGACGTCAGTTGCCACCACGCGACGAGGTTGTGCACCACCAGGAACGGCAGCATCACCGCACCCCAGGCGAATACCAGCGCACCTTGCAGCAGCAACGTCACCGCGTAAGACTGGAGCATGCTGTTGCGCGGGCTCCATGGCGAGCGCCCGAGCCCGGCCAGGCGCTGCGCCTCCAGCCGCCAGGCGCGCCGGATGCCGCCGGGCAGCGCGCGCAATGCGAAGCGGTAAATGCTTTCGCCCATGCGTGCGCTCGCGTGATCCTGCGGTGTCGCCACCCAGCGGTGATGGCCGCGCCCATGCTCGACCGTGAAGTGGCCGTAAGCCGGCACCGCGAGAACGAGTCGGGCGAGCCACTGCTCGACGCGCGTCGCCTTGTGCCCGAGTTCGTGACCCGTGTTGATTCCGAGGCCCGAGCCTGCGCCCGCCACATACGCGAGCACGCCGATGGCCCACCAGGGCAGCGCTTGGGTTCCCACCCACCACGCGCAACCGACCAAGGCGACGAAGTGCAGCGGCACGGTCGCCCACGTCAGCCAACGGTAGTAGCGGTCGGCTTCGAGCTGCGGCACGACTTCTTCGGGTGGGTTGTTCGTGTCTTCGCCGATCCACGCGTCGAGCAGCGGCAGCAGGCCGTAGCTGATGATCAGCGGCAGCGTCAGCGCCACCGGCCAGCCACTCGCCGCGTGCGCCGCGATGCCGGCGAACGGTATCAGGGGATACACCACAGAGAGCAGCCACCAGCCGCGTTTGCGATCGCGGTAGGCGACGGCCTTGCCGGTGCGGGTGAGCGCGTGCAGGGTATGCGCCATGGCCGCCAGCATAGCGCGCACGCCACAATTCGGGACGGGTGGATTTGCCGGGAGTGCCAATGAAAGATCTGTTCTCTCTTGCGGGCCGAACTGCACTGATCACCGGCGGTTCACGCGGCATCGGGCGCATGATCGCCGCGGGCTTTCTTGCGCAAGGTGCGCGGGTCTACATCTCGTCGCGCAAGGCTGCCGCGTGCGAGCAGGCGGCGCTCGAGCTGGGCGCTGCCGGCCCGTGCGTTGCGCTGCCCGCCGATGTCTCCACGCTCGCCGGTGTCCAGGGTCTCGCGGCGGCGCTGGCGGCGCGTGAAGGTGCGCTGGACATCCTCGTGAACAACGCCGGCGCGGCCTGGGCTGCGGCGTTCGATGAATTTCCGGAAAGTGGTTGGGACAAGGTGGTCGACCTGAACCTGAAGGCGCCGTTCTTCCTGACGCAAGCGCTGCATGACATGCTGCGCCGCGCTGCGCAGCACCGGCCGGCGAAGGTGATCAACATCGCGTCGATCGACGGCGTCTCAGTGAATCCGCAGGAAACCTATCCATACGCGGCGAGCAAGGCGGGGCTGATCCACCTGACGCGGCGCATGGCGCTGCGCCTGGCGCGCGACAACATCGTCGTCAGCGCGATCGCGCCGGGCGCGTTTGCGTCGGACATGAACCGCGACGCACGCGACCACGGCGACGACGTCGCGCGGCGCATCCCGATCGGCCGCATCGGCCGCGACGAAGACATGGCCGGCGCGGCGATTTACCTCGCGTCGCGTGCCGGTGACTATGTGGTGGGCGAGACCCTGATCGTCGACGGCGGCGTGACGCACGCGCGTTAGCCAGCCCGCCAGAGGCGCTGCGCCCCCTGCCGCGTCAAGGTAACGCGGCCCGCACCTCGAAGGCGTAGCTCGCCTGGTCGGAGCGGCCCGTGTACTCGAAGCCCTTGCGCAGCGCCCAGACCGACATCTCGTGGTGCAGCGGAATCAAGGCCTGCTTCTCGCCGATCGCGACGTCGGTGGCGCGTGCCAGCAGGGCATTGCGCTGCGCCTCGTCGGTGGTGATCATGGCGCTGCGGATCAGCGCGTCGACACCCGCGTCGGAAAAGCGGCCGCGGTTCGATTGGCCCATGCCGGTGCGCGCATCGTGGCTGCCGATCAACGCGCGCAGCGGCGAACTCGCTTCGCCGGTCTGCGTGCTCCAGCCCGCCAGGTAGAACGAATAGTCGAGTTTGTCCAGGCGCGAGAAAAACAGCCTCGCCGGCAAGGCCTCGACGCGCACCCGGATCCCGACACGCGCCAGCATCGCCGCCACCGCGTGTGCGGTGGGCACGTCTTGCTGATAGCGGTTCTGCGGCGTGTGCAAGGTGAGGGCGAAGCCGTTGGGGTAACCGGCCTGCGCCAGCAAACGCTTTGCCGTGTCGATGTCGGGTGCCGGCAGCGCCGTCAGGTTGCGGCTCGTTCCGGCGCGGTCTTGCGGGAGCAACTGGCCGGCGGGCAAGGCGCGCCCTTCGAGCAGGCGGGCGACGAGCGCGCTGCGGTCCAGCGCGATCGACATGGCGCGCCGCACCGTGGCGTCCTGCAAAGGGTTATTGCGCAGCGGATTGCCATCCTTGCCCTTGACGAAAGGCGAGGGTGCGCGCTGGCTGTCGACGTGCAAATAGATGAGCCGGTTCGTCACGGCAGAGACGAGCTGGACCTTGGGCTCCTTGGCCAGCCGCGCCATCTGCTCGCCGCTCACGTCTTCGATCATTTGCACTTCGCCAGCCAGCAAGGCGGCCAGACGAAGTTGCGGATCGGCAATGAAACGCAACTTGAGCGTCGGCCATGCCGGCTTGGGCCCCCAGTAGCTGTCGTTGCGTTCCAGGAGAACGAACTTGCCGGCAACGAACTGCTTCAATTTGAACGGGCCCGTGCCGATGTGCCACGCGCCCGCGTCGGCCGCGGAAGCCTGAACGATGCGGATAGCCGCCAGATCGTGCGTCAGCAAGGGATAGGGGTGGCGCGTCTTGATGCGCAGCGCATGCGCGTCGATGCGCCCCACCGATTCGATGCGCCGTGTGAACTGGCCGAACGACGTGGCGCCGTCGGGCAGCGCGGCGGCCCGGCTCAGCGACGCGATCACGTCGTCGACGGTGCAGGGGGTGCCGTCGTGCCAGGTCACGCCGCGGCGCAGTTTGAAGTCCCAGGTGGTGGCGTCGCGGGCCAGCCACGATACGGCGAGCGCCGGCCGCAACGCTTCGTGCGAGTCTCGCGCGATGAGCGTGTCGAAGAGGTGGTCGATGACGCTGTTGTTGCCGGCGACGTTGCGCTCGTGAGGATCGAGCGTCTGCAACGGCGTGGCCAAGCCGACTGCAAAGTCTTGCGCCGCTGCGCTGGACACGGCGCCGAGCAGCGCCGCCACGAGCAATGAGCGGTCAGCAAATCCAGCAATGCATCGTGCGTAGTTCATGGCGGCGGCATTTCATGCTAGCTCAGCACGCTGCGCAGCGGCGTGCGATTTCCGGGCATGCCGGCCACCGTGCGTCGCCTGGATCGCACTGCCGAGGACAACATCACGCCGCGACGGGCCGCGGCGCGCGGCGTCTGCCGCGACCGCGAAGGCGTAACGATTGGTGGGCCGGAGTGCACGCCGCGCCGCGAATCCGGGATCGACGCAGCGCCGTGCAAAACGCCACGCGCGCCTGTTGCTGCCCGCGTCGACGCCGTGCACGGCAGCCGCGGATTGCCGAAACTGCGAGGGTCATGTTGACGCGCGTGGAGAAGCGAATGGCGAGAGCGAGTTCTGGATCCGACAGTGCGCAGTTGCGCGATCGATTGATGGCCAGCGAGCCCATGAAGCGCGTCGCGGCGCTGCACGATCTGGAATGCCAAGTCGAGCGGGGACCGACGCCGCCTGGTGCACGCCTGGCGCAGGCGATCCGCGAGTTCGTCGCGCGCGGCATGCCGTTCTATTCGAACGTCGACCCGCACTACCTCGCCTGGGTCGAGCGTGCCGTCGACTATTGGGAGCGCCTGCAGCGCGGGCGCAGCGAGTCGTTCGAGTCGACGCGCGAGCCGCGCGCGGTCAGCGCCTGAGCGGCGCCCGGGCGCTCAGATCCTGAGCTGCGTCGGCGCAGGCGCGGTGCTTGTCAAGGCCCAGCAGCCTTTATCTGCAAAAGCCATCGCGTCGTCGCGCAGCTTGAACAGGTGCGCGCTCAGCGAGCGCGCCGCCATCGCATGCAGACGCTCCGGCACGTCGTCGTAGACGCGCGCCAGCAATATCTCGAGCGGCGCAGCGCCCAACTCGCGCATCACGCCGATCAGCTTCGCCTCGCGCCTGCCGCGGTGCGCAACGATCGCCTTGATCGCCTCGTGCGGCTGCGCCATCAGAAAACCGTGGCCCGGGGCCAGCCACTCCAACGGTACGCCGAGCAACGCGTCGAGCGATTCGAGATAGGCGCGCATGTCGCCGTCAGGCGGGTTGATGACGACGGTCGACGACTGCATGATGTGATCGCCAGTGAACAGGAGTTGCTCCTGCTCGAGCAGGTAACACAAGTGGTTTGACGCGTGGCCCGGCGTGTGGATCACGCGCAGCGTCGTGTCTTGCGTGAGTTCGAAGGATTCACCTCCGGACAGCGCCACATCGGGGATGAAGGTCGGATCCTGCCATTCGGGAAACGCCGCAACCCGGCCGAACGACTTTGCACCGCAGCGCGCCTGCAAGGCGCGCGCTGCGGGGGAGTGGTCCTTGTGCGTGTGCGTCACGAAGATCGACGTGATCGGCCCGGGCGCGGCCGCCAGAATCGCTTCAAGGTGATCGTCGAGCAGGGGGCCGGGGTCGATCGCTGCCCACTCGTTGCGCGCGCCGCCGCCCACCAGATAGGTGTTCGTTCCCGGCCCCGTCATCATGCTGCCGTTGTTTGCGGTGATGCGAATGATTCGCGGCGACAGACGCACCGCTTGGCCGGGAACCAGGTCGTAGGAGCAGGTGCCGTGACCGGCGGGGTCGAGCCGGCCGATTTCGGCCCACGCGTGTTCGCTGGGCAACACCGGCCGCACGCCTTGCGCGCCGCTCGCCACGCGCGGCATGACGAGGGCGACGCTGCGCGGCGCGCTCGCCCACTCGAGCAAGGCGGGCACGCTGGCGTGCTGCGCGAGCAGCTCGAGCGTCTTCAGCGTCGGCGTCATCAGCTTCAGCGTTGCGCCACGCGCGAGTGCTTCGGCCGGGCGCAACCAGAGTTGCTCGAGCATCTCGGTGCCGTCGTGCGCGCCTTCTTGCGAAGTCGGCGCCGCGGCGACGAAAAAGCGCGTGTCGAAACGCTTCGCGCGGCCCGGAGGTGTCAACCAGTGGCTGAGGTAGACGAGCTTGTCGACCGCCAGTTGCAGCCCGGCTTCGCGGCAGAACTCGACCATCGAGCGCTCGCCGCGGTGCAGCGGCCCACGCCACTGCGCCCAGCGCTCGCCGGCGGCGCCTGCCAGATCGACCAGCGTTCCTGCGCGATCGACGGCGAACAGCAGACCAGCTTCTTCGAAACACTCGCGCACCGCGGCGACGTAGTAGTCCAAGCCATCTTGCGCGACGCCGAGGCGGCGGCTCGCCGCAGCGTCGTCCAGGCCGATGCAACACGCGTGCGCGTCGCGATCCGCCGCGTCGACGATGCCGCCCGGAAAGACCCACGCGCCGCTGTTGTGGTCACCGCGTTCGGCGCGCCGCGACAGCAGGACTTCGATGCCGGCGGCGCTGTCGCGAACCACGACGATCGTCGCCGCAGCGCGCGGCGGCCGTTCAGACATGGAGCCCCCCGGTCAACGGGTACGTTGACCGGCCCCCAAGGCCCGGAACGGGCCCCTTCGTGGCCCTTGGGGCGCGGGCCGGCAGGGCCCAGAAGGGGCCCCTTCGTGACCCCTGGCGGCCCGGCGCTCGGCCCGCAATGCGCGCCGATCCGACGGCGATCATTCTGCCCACACCTCACGCGCGACTTCGATCACACGTTCGAGCTTGCGCCACTGATCGTCGTGCGACAAGGCGTTGCCGTGGTGCGTGCTCGAAAAACCGCACTGCGGCGACAGGCACAGGTCTTCCAGAGGAACAAATTTCGCGGCCTCGACGATGCGGCGGTGCAGGTCTTGCTTGCTCTCCAGCTCGCCGAGTTTGGTCGTCACTAGGCCGAGCACGACACGTTTGCCGCGTGGCAAGGCCTTGAGCGGCTCAAAGCCGCCGGCGCGCAGGCTGTCGAACTCCATGAAGTAGCCGTCGACGTTGGTCGAGAACATCGCTTCGACGACCGGGTCGTAACCGCCTTCGGCGACCCACGCGCTCTTGAAATTACCGCGGCAGGTGTGGATCGTGACCGCGAGGTCGGCCGGCTTGCCCACTAGTGCGGCGTTGATCGCGTCGGCATAGGTGCGCGGCAGCAGCGTCGGGTCGTCGCCGTTGGCGCGGCTCGTCGCCTGGATGCGCGGGTCGCACAGGTAGGCGAAGCTCACGTCGTCGAGTTGCAGGTAGCGGCAACCGGCGTCGTAGAGATGAGCAATCGCGACGCGGTAGGCCGCGCCCACGTCGGCCCAGAACTGCGCCATGTCGGGATACACCTGCTGCGAAATCCCGGCGCGCCCGGCGCGCAAGTGCAGCATCGCCGGCGAGGGAATCGTCATCTTGGGCGTCGCCCGCGTCAACGATTTGAGGAAGGCAAAGTGCTGCGCCATGATCGGCCGGCTGCACGCGACACGCCCGGTCACGATGGGCATGGGCGGCTGCTCGCTCTGGCCTTCGATCTTGAACTTCGGCCCGGGATTGGCCTTGAGCGTCACGCCGTCGAGTTGCGCCATGAAGTCGAGGTGCCACCAGTCGCGCCGGAACTCGCCGTCGGTGATGCTTTGCAGGCCGAGATCCTGTTGGCGCGTGACCGCGTCGCGAATCGCTTGGTCTTCGGCCTGGGCGAGGCGCGCCGCGTCGAGTTCGCCGGCCTTGAACGCGGCGCGCGCCGCGCTCAACGCTGCGGGGCGCAGCAGGCTGCCGACGTGATCGGCACGGTAGGGGACAGCGGACATGGTCTTCTCGGAGGCGACGGAGCCGGCAATCATAGTTCGGCGTCGCTGCGGCTGCGGCCCACGCGCCGCGCCGCAGCGCGCGTCAAGACAGGATGGCGCGCCGCAGCGCCGCGAGCGGTGCATCGTCACGCAACCCGGTGTCAGCCACGCCGAGCTCGCGCCACAGCGCCATCAGGTCGGTCGGCACGGCGTGGTCTTTCATCTGCTCGTACAAATCGGTCAGGGTGGTCTGTTCGACGGCAGCGTCGGCGACGCGCAGAACTTGGCGCAAGGGCCAGGCGACGCGGTAGTCGCCGCCCGCGTCGAGCACGCCTTGCAGCGCCTGCTGCAAGCCGCGGCCGGGAACGCCGTGCCGGCGAATGCCGATGTCGGCTAGCAGCGCGAACAGCGCTCCGCCCCAGTAGGTGCGGCCCCAGGTGGGGGTGTGGTCCAGGCCATGGTCGCCGGCTTGCGGCAACCCCTGGGGCATGTGGCGCCGCCAAGCCTGCCACACGGTGGCGGCGCTGACCCACCCTGCGTGGCCGCGCGAGAGCGCCTCCACGTAAGTCGCCAATCCCTCGTGCAGCCATTGCTGCGAGCGGGGCACGCGCGGAATCGCCAAGTGCACCATTTCGTGAACGAGCATGCCTTCGTCATGGAAGTGCGCGGGAGTCGACTCGCGCCCGAGGCGAATTCGAATGAGTGGCGATGGTTCGGCAAACGCCACGCCGCTTTGCACCCCGTGGCCCGCGACCGGCACGATCAAGACCTCGACCTGGGGCACCGGAAAGTGACCGAAATACGCGGCCACCGCCGTGGCGCTGCGCTCGATCCAGGCGACGGTGCTCTCGCGCAGCGGCGCGGCCAGGCCGGGGGCGAACTGCACCTCGATCGATGCGCCCGACACCTCGACGATGCGGATGAGCGGCGGCGTTTCGGCTGCGCGGGCGAGGCTCGCGAGTCCGGCCCAAGGAGCGCAGGACAGCGCCACGACGGCCGACCGGCGTGAAAGCCGGGCGAATCCGCCAGCGGTGGGTGAGCGGCAAGCCGCGCGGGAATCGATCATCGTGGACGTGGGGGCTCCAGGATTGTCGTTGCGGCGGCGTCGAGCCTGACACAATCGCAGCCAGGTTCGGCAAGGCCGTAAGTTTGGCGGCCTGGACACGACTCAGAGGATGGCAATGGTTCACTCATGGGCTTGTGAGGTCCTGGGGTTCGGGATCGAGGCATTGATGTTGCGCGCGCGGCGCGCCTGGCGTTGTGGCGTGGGCGCGGCCGCAGCGATCGCGCTGTCGGGTTGTGCGGGCTTGCCCGTCATCGACCGCGAACCCATCACGAGCGCGGCGATTCCCTTGTCCGACCAGACGACGCTCGGGCGCATCGCGGGTGCGTACCGGCCGGCCGAAGACCACTCGGGCTTCCGTCTCATGCCCCTGGGCACGTTCTCGCTCGATTCGCGCGTGCAGCTCGCGCGCCGCGCCGAGGTGTCGCTGGACGTCCAGTACTACCACTTCGAACTGGACGAAACCGGCCGCTGGCTGCTGCGCGCGCTGCGCGACGCGGCGAATCGCGGCGTGCGCGTGCGCGTGTTGATCGACGATTTCTATACCGGCGGCCAGGACGAGATGTTTCTCGCGTTTGCCGCGCACAAAAACGTCGAGGTGCGAATCTTCAACCCGTTTTGCTGCTGGCGCGAGCGTGGCCAGCTCGAACGCTTCATCGGCTCGATCGGCGAGTGGGGGCGCGTCAATCACCGCATGCACAACAAGCTGTTCATCGCCGACGGCGCGATGGCGGTGATCGGCGGGCGCAACGTCGCCAATGAGTATTTCCTGCGCAGCAGCGCCGAAAACTTCATCGACGTCGACGCCTTCACGGTCGGCTTCGTGCTGCCGCCGCTGCAAGAGCTGTTCGACCGCTACTGGAACAGCGACCCGGTCTACCCCATCCATGCGGTGACGCGCAGCCAGAAGAGCGACGCCGAACTGCGCGCCTTGTTCGAAGACCGGACCGGCGCGGAAAAGACGCCGCCGCCGGCGCCGCTGCCGCGCAACGACATCCTCGGCTACGGGCCGATCTCCGAAGAGCTGGACGGCGGGCGCCTCGGGCTGCACTGGGGCTACGCGTATGTGTTCGCCGACCATCCCGACAAGCCTTTCGACGGCGAGGCCGGCGGCGAGCTGCTGGAGACCAGCGTCACCTACAACGCCTTCGAAGCCTTGCGCAAGACGACGCAGGAACTCGTCTTGTCCAGCCCCTACCTGGTGCCGGGCAAGGTGGGCATGGAGCTGTTCAAGGAGCTGCGCGACAAGGGCGCGAAGATCACCTTGATGACGAATTCGCTTGGCTCGACCGACGAGCCTATCGTGCACGCCGGGTACAGCCAGTACCGCGAGCCGATGCTGGAGTTGGGAATCGACCTGTACGAAATCAGCTCGTCGCGCGTCAAGCGCAACCGCCGCATGAACCTGTTCGGCGCGTCGCTCGGCAGGCTTCACGCGAAGACCGCGGTGATCGACCGCAAGCTCCTGTTCGTCGGGTCGATGAATCTGGACCCGCGCTCGGCGACGATCAACACCGAACTGGGTGCCGTGATCGAAAGCCCCGAACTCGCACGCGAACTGCAGCGCGTGATCGACATCGACCGCCTGCAAAGCGCCTACCGGGTGCGCCTCGCGGCGACGGGCGATCGGTGCGAATGGCTCAGCATCGAAGAAGACAACAGCCTGATGGTGCTGACCGAGGAGCCCGACTCGTCGGTCTGGCAGCGGGTCAAGCTGTGGCTGCTGCGGCCGTTCGTTCCGGAGTCGCTGCTGTAGACGGCCGGCCTGACCGGCGTGCGCCTAGACGTCGGCCGTGGCCTGAACTTCCTTGAAGTCGGTGAGGCCGGCCAAGACCTTGTCGATGCCGTCCTGGTACAGCGTGCGCATGCCTTTTTGCATCGCCACTTTCTGCAGGGTCGACGGGCTGGCGTTGGTTTGCACGAGGTGACGCAGGTCGCGTGTGACCACCATCAACTCGTGCAAACCCAGGCGCCCGCGGTAGCCGCTCTTGTCGCACGCGGCGCACCCCACGGCGTGGTAGTGCTGCAACCGGCCGTCTTTCGCGTGGCGTTTCGCCCAGTCGGCGAGCACGCTCGCCTTCGTCACGGGCGGGTCGTCGACGCCGAACGACTGCATGTACTCGATCAGCAGTTCCTCGATCTGGTCTTGGGTGGCCGGAACGCTCGTCACGCATTCGCTGCACAGGCGCCGCGCCAGGCGCTGCGCGAGCACGGCGAGCAGCGAATCGGCAAAGTTGAACGGGTCCACGCCCATGTCGATGAGCCGGGTCACGGTTTCGGGGGCGCTGTTCGTGTGCAGCGTCGACAGCACGAGGTGGCCGGTGAGCGACGCCTCGACCGCCATCTGCGCGGTTTCGCCGTCGCGGATCTCACCCAACATGATCACGTCGGGATCGGCGCGCAGGAACGAGCGCAGCACCTTGGCAAAGGTCCAGTCGGCCTTGATGTTGACCTGCACCTGGCGCAACCCGGGTTGGGTGATTTCGATCGGGTCTTCGACGGTCCAGATCTTGCGCTCGGGAACGTTGATGTGGCTCAGCGCCGAGTGCAGCGTCGTCGTCTTGCCCGAGCCGGTGGGGCCAACGCACAGCACCAGGCCGTGCGGGCGTTCCACGGCACGACTCAGCTGCTTCAGGTTGTACTCCGACAGCCCCAGGTTGATCATCGGAATCGGCTTGGCGGAGGCGAGGATGCGCATCACCACGTCTTCCAGCCCGCTGTTGGTGGGAATCGTCGCGACGCGCAGCTCGACCTTGTGCTGCGGCGAGTACTTGGCGAAGTTGATCTTGCCGTCCTGGCCCTTGCGCTGCTCGGAGGTGTCCAGGCCGCACATGACCTTGATGCGCGCGATCAAGGGCCGGCGATAGCCTGACGGCAGCTCCAGGTAGGTGCGCATCAGCCCGTCTTTGCGAAAGCGCAGGCGAATCTTTTCTTGGCCGGGGTAACTCTCGATGTGGATGTCCGACACGCCCTCCTTGTAGGCCTCGATGATCATGTTGTTGATGAGGCGCACCAGCGAGTTGCTCGATTGCTCCACCGGCCCCGCGCCATCGGCGCGCGAGTGCGCCGCGCCTTCGCGCTCCAGCGTCGCGACGAGTTTGCCGGTGTCGTCGTCGGCGTCGTCGTCGACAAAACCTTCCACCACCTTGCTCGGAATGCGCCCGGTGTCGCCGCCGACTTTTTCGTACGCCGGGATCAGGACGTCGTCGATCGATTTGGAGTGCACCAGCACCGGAATCACCTTCATCTGCGCGACGAATTCGACTTCGTCGAGCGCAGCGCGGCGCCGCACCGGGTCGTCGATCGCCACCACCAGGCGCCCGCCGCGCAACAACAAGGGCACGACTTGCAGGCGCGACGCGACGGCGAAGCTGAGCCGGGACAGGGCCGCGACTTCGAGCGGAAATTCGTCGACGTTGACGAGCGGGTAAGCCATCTTGCGCGCCAGCGCGACGCGCAAGTCCTCCGTCGTGACGACCCCCATGCGCACGAGCAGCTCGCCGAGCGGCACGTTGCGGTCGACCTGTTGCTGGGCGAGCGCTTCGTCGAGCTCCAGCTTCGTCACCAGCCCCAGCGACAGCAAGGCCTCGCCGATCTTCACCAGCGGCATCTTCGATTGTTTGTCGATCGCCTCGATGAGTTGCTGCGGGTTCACGACCTGGCGCACCAGCAGGATTTCGCCGACCTTGCGCTCCCGCAGTGCCTGTTGTTCGTCGGCCGCCTTCTGCACCTGCTGTTGCGTGGCGCGCTGTTGCTCGACGAGCACTTCGCCGATGCGCGCGCCGATCGTGATCGCCGAATAGGCGACCCGCGGAATGAAGGTGCGCGTGACGCTGCCGGCCTTCTCCGCGGCGGGAAAGAGGAACAGGCCGAAGTCTTTCTCGACGTGGCCGAGGGTTTCGCCGCGCAGCTCACCACCGCCGGCCAGCGCGATCCGAAACGGCGCCAGCTGCGGACCACCGAGCACGCCGGCGTGCGGGTCGCCCTGCGCCAGGCCGACCGGCGCGATCGGCGTGGTCAGCGTCAGGATCAGGAAGTCGCTGAAGCGCAACGGCATCGTCGTACGTGCCGGCGGGATTTGCACATACGCGACCGCCTGTTCGGGGACGAAAAAGGTCAGCCGGCCCGAACTGCGCACGCCGGTCAGGCCGACGATTTCGCAGCCCAGCGGGTCGGTCTGGTCCTGCCCCTCGGGGAAAGTGGCGTAAGGGGGGGTCGGCCAGCGAAAGCCCGCAGGGCTGGACTTCTCAGCTTGCGGCGGCAGTTCCAGCGTTGACGGGATCGTTGTGATGTCCCAGTCCGGCACTGGTGGTCTATCTGCCATCGCTCTCCTCGCTGTCGTACCCACCGGCAAATACATGCCCGGCGAGCCTGGGCGGTGCCCCTTTCCGAGCCGAGGATGGTAGCGCAAGGCACTCCGGGCGCCCTCGGTGGGACCGCGTAGGCGCGGGCATAACGCGAGCGCTGCGCCAGATGCGTCACGAAATGCCCGCCGCCGCGGCCGAATTGCGCGGCGCGCCGCAGCCCAGCGGCCGGCGCGCGGCAGGCCCTTGGTGTGGCGAATCCCTGCGCCGGATCAGGCCCGCGCCAGCGCGCTGCGGTCGATCGGCAAGCTGCGCAGGCGTTTCCCGGTGGCAGCGAAAATCGCGTTCACGACGGCCGGCGCGAGCGGCGGCGTGCCCGGCTCGCCGATGCCGCCAGGCGCTTCGCGGCTCGGCAGAATGTGCACTTCGACACGCGGCATCTCTGTCATGCGCAGCACCGCATAGTCGTGGAAGTTGCTCTGCTCCACGCGGCCGTCCTTGAACGTGATGCGCCCGTGCAGCGCCGCGCTCAGGCCAAACGCGATCCCGCCTTCGATCTGGCGCCGAATGATCTCGGGGTTCACGACCATGCCGCAGTCCACTGCGGCAACGACGCGGTGCACTTTCGGCGTCCCATCCGGGCTCACCGAAACTTCCGCCACTTCGGCGACGTAGCTTCCGAAACAGTGCGCCACAGCGATGCCGCGCGCCACGCCGGGTGGCAACGGCTTGCCCCAATTGGCGCGCTCGGCGGCGGTTTCGAGAACCCGGCTGTAGCGCGGCTGGTGGCGCAGCAGGTCGCGGCGAAACAGGTAGGGGTCTTTCTTCGCCGCCGCCGCCAGCTCGTCGATGAAGCCTTCCATGAAGAAGACGTTCTGCGAATGCCCGCAGGAACGCCAAAACCAGACCTGCGGCCCGGGTTCGCCGCGCCCGTAAGCGATGCGCTGGTGTTCGATGGCGTACGGGTGGTCGGCGATGCCCTCGAGCGCGAACGTGTCGACGCCGCTGTCGGGAATTTTCATGAACCCTGACGCCGCCATGATCGAAGGCGACCCGACGCCGACCTTGAGCATCGTCGGCACGCCGCGTGCGTCGAGCGCGGCCTCGAAGCGCGCCACCGACGCCGGGCGGTAATAACCCGCCGCCATGTCGTCTTCGCGCGTGTAGATCAGCTTCACCGCTTTGCCGCTGAGCTTGGACAGGCGCGTCGCATCGATCATGAAATCGGGGGCGAAGCGCCTGCCGAAACCGCCGCCGAGCAGCAGCGTATTGATCTTCACCTTGGCTGGCGCCACCTGCGCCACCTGCCCGACGATGCCTTTTGCGGGCCCCTGGCTTTGCGTGCCGGCCCAGATTTCGACCTCGTCGCCGCGCACCTGCGCCGTGCAGTTCATCGGCTCCATGCACGCGTGCGCGAGATAGGGTGCCTCGTAGAGCGCGTCCAGCGTGAGCGCGCTGGTCGCTGCGGCGTCGCGCACGTTGCCCGCGTCGCGCGCCAACGCGTCGGCGTTGTCCGCCGCCGCCGTCAACATGTCGCTGACGCCGGCCGACGACAAGCCGGCGTGCACACCAGGATCCCACTGGACCTGGAGCGCGTCGCGACCGCTCTTCGCCGCCCAGAAGCCGTCGGCGAGAACGGCCACGCCGCTGTCGATGACGAGCACCTGGCGCACCCCGGCGACGGCGAGCGCTGCGGCTTCGTTGTAGCTCGCCGGCTTGGTGCCCGGCAGCGGCGCGCGTGCCATCACCGCGACGAGCATTCCGGGAAGCTGGACGTCCAGGCCGAAGCGCCCACTGCCGTTCACTTTGGCCGGCGTGTCCAGGCGCTTCAGCGGCTTGCCCAGCAACTTGAAGTCTTTCGGGTCCTTCAACTTCGGCTGCGTGGGGACGGGCAACTTCGCGGCAAGCGCAGTCAACGCGCCGTACGACAGTTTGCTGCCCTTGGGCGCGATCACGTAGCTGTTCTCCGTGCGCAGCGTCTCCGGATCGAGCTTCCACTGCGCGGCCGCGGCGGCGACGAGCATTTCGCGCGCCGCCGCGCCGGCCATGCGCAGCGGCTCCCAAAAGCCGCGAATCGTCGCACTGCCGCCGGTCGCCTGCATGCCGAACAGCGGGTTCGCGTACGCCGGATCGACGGGCGCCTGCATCACGCCGACCCGGCTCCAGTCGGCGTCGAGTTCTTCGGCGAGCAGCATCGGGATCGCCGTCAGCACGCCCTGGCCCATCTCCGCCGAGACGCAGACCACGGTGATGAAATTGTCTGCTGCAATGCGCAGGTAGGCGTTGAGGACTCCGGGAGCGCGCGCCGCAGCGGCCGGGCCGAGGCGTTGCGCCGCGACAGGCAGCGCAAAGCCGATCGTCAACGCCGCAGCGCCGCTGCTGCGCAAGGCGCCGCGGCGCGTGATCGAGGGGGTGTCGCGCCACATGGTCAGACGCCGCGCACGATCAGGTTCGCCGCCGCGTCCTTGATCGCGGCGCGGATCTGGTTGTAGGTTCCGCAGCGGCAGATGTTGCCGTACATCGCGGCGTCGATCTGCGCATCGCTCGGGCGCTTGTGTTCGGCCAGCAGCGCGCACGCGCTCATGATCTGGCCCGACTGGCAATAGCCGCACTGCGGCACGTCGTGCAGCGTCCACGCCGTCTGCACCGCCTTGCCGACGCGGTTCGCGCCGACGCCTTCGATGCTGGTCACCTGCTTGCCCGCCACCGCCGCGAGCGGCGTCACGCAGGAGCGCACCGCCTGACCGTCGACGTGCACGGTGCACGCGCCGCACAGCGCCATGCCGCAACCGAACTTGGTTCCCGTGAGTTGCAGGTTCTCGCGCAGCGCCCAGAGCAGCGGCATCTGCGGGTCGGCGTCGATGCTGTGCGCCTTGCCGTTCACCGTCAGCTTGATCATGCGCATTTCCTTTGCTCGAAGTCGGCCCGGATGCGAAGCGTAGCGCAATGGGCGCGCCGATCCGGCGCCGCGGCCGATCCTGAGAATTAGGCCACGCTCGCGGCTTGGGCGTTGCGCGGCCAGGCCGCGGCGGCGAACCCACCGGCCCGGGCTTGGCGCGATGATGCGCATCGCGCCGTGCTCGCGCATCGGCCGGCGCGCATTCTCTACATCGACACAGCGAAAGACGTCTTGCCATGGTGATTCTTCGAGGGCTTCTGGACCGCTTCGTCTTGCTCGCCGCGTTTCTGGTCGCGGGCTGCGTGCCCGCCTTCGTGGCGCAGTACCGGCAGCGGCTCGGCGGCGCGCTCGATCAGGTGACTAAGGACCTGGCGCCGTTTCGCGAGATCGCAAAAATGCTGCACGGCGGCAGCCTCGAAAAGCTCGTCGAGCACCATCAATTCAGTCCCGATCCGACGTTCCAGGCCGAGGGCAGCGCGATCCAGGCGATGCTGCGATCGCTGGACCGCTTGCGCGGTGCCGTCGAAGCGCTCAACACCGACCTGATTCATCAAGTCATCGCCCTGGCCAAGCGCGCCGACCCGCAGATCGCCAAGGCGACGTGGGCGGCGTACGAGCCGGCGCTGAGTTTCAGCGCCGAGGGCCTGCTCTTTGCCGGTGGCGTGGCGCTCGTCGTCTGGCTGCTGTTCATGCTCGGCTGGCTCGCGTTCTTCGGCTTCTTCGGCTGGGTGCGCCGGGTTCGCGCCTGAGGCGCAGAGAAAGCAGCACCACAGCGCCCACGCCTCTACACTTCGGGCACGGAGTCGACGACCCAGAGAGGCCCCATGTGACGCAAGAACCCGCGGCGCCGCCGCAAGGCAGTCCGGCCGGCGCCGATTCGCCCGGGTTCATGCGCCACACGCTGCCGGCGGGCACCGTCATCGGCGGCTTCGAGATCACCGGGCTGATCGGCGAAGGTGGCTTCGGCATCGTCTACCTGGCGTTCGACCCGACGCTGCAGCGCCAGGTCGCGCTCAAGGAGTACATGCCTTCGTCGCTCGCGTCGCGCTCGGCCGCGACCAACGACGTCACCGTGAAGTCGGCGCGCCACGTCGACACCTTCGCCGCGGGACTGCGCAGCTTCGTCAACGAAGCGCGCCTGCTCGCCCACTTCGATCACCCGGCGCTCGTCAAGGTGCACCAGTTCTGGCAGGCGAACCGCACCGCCTACATGGTGATGCCCTATTACCAGGGCCCGACGCTGAAAGCCGCGCTGCGCGAAATGGCCGCGCAGGGCCGCACGCCCGACGAAGCGCTGCTGCGGCAGTGGCTCGCGCCGCTGCTCGACGCGCTCGAACTGCTGCACGCCGAGCAGTGCTTTCACCGCGACGTCGCGCCCGACAACATCCTGCTCACGAGCCACGGGCCGCTGCTGCTGGACTTCGGCGCCGCGCGGCGCGTCATCAGCGACATGACGCACGCGCTGACGGTGATGCTCAAGCCCGGCTACGCGCCGATCGAACAGTACGGCGAGGCGGCGAGCATGGCGCAAGGCGCGTGGACCGACTTGTACGCGCTGGGCAGCTGCGTCTATTTCGCGATCACCGGGCGTTCGCCGATCACCTCGGTGGAGCGCGTCATGGGCGATCCGCTGCCGCCGCTGGCGAGCGTCGCCGCGGGCCGCTACAGCCCGACGTTTCTGCGCGCCATCGACCACGCGCTTGCAGTGCGACCCAAGGACAGGCCGCAAAGCGTTGCCGAGTTGCGCGCGCTGCTGGGCGAGGCGCCTGCCCCCGCCGCGACGCCTTCTGCGTCCGCAGCACCCGCTCCCGGCGCGAGCGCAGGTGCCACCGCGCGAGGCAGCAACGCGGCGGCGCCGCCGCGGCAACGCCCGCGTCGCGCCGTGCTGGTCGGCGGCGTTACGGCGCTGGTCGTTGCGGTGTTCGTCCTGAGTTTTGCAGCGCGACGCTCCGGTGACTCGCATCCGGCTCGGCCTGTCGACGCGGTACCGGCGCAGGCCACGGCAGCCCCCGCGGCGGTCACGGTGGCCCCTGCACCGGCGGCTCCGGCCCCGTCGCCGGCCGTGGCGGCCAGCGCCGCAGCGCGAACGCCACCGCCAACGCCAACGGCGCTTGCAGAGCAGCCCAAAACAACGGCTGCGCCGCCTCAGGTTCGTGCACCTGCCGCGGCCAAGCCGGCTCAACCCGCAGCGCCCGTGGCGCGGGTCGTTCCGCCCGCGCCGCGCCCGACGGCTCAGCCTGTCGCCACAGCGGCGCCATTGCCAACGCCTGGGCGCCCGGCGAGCGTGCCAGGTGCCGGGACCGCGCCGGTGCCCGAGGCGCGGCCCGCGCCTGCGCCGCCCAAGCCCAGCGGGAAACCAGCGCGCTGCGAAGAGATCCTGCTCAAAGGCGCGCGCCAACCGTTGAGCATGGACGAAGTGACTTTCCTGCGCCAGGAGTGCCGCTGAGGCGCGGCACGGCGTGGCACGGCCCGACAGGGACTACTCGAGTTCGATCAGCGCACGCGTCGCCGCAGCGCCGAAGATCTTGTCGACGCGACCATCCTCGCCCCAGAACACCTGGTATTCGGCGGAACTCGACGTCCAGTAGCGCCACAGCGGCGCGTCCAGGTCGGGCGTGGCGCTGGCGATCGGGTAACCCAGCGCCATCAGCACCTGGGCACGCGTCATGCCGCGGCTGATGCGCGCGCTTTTCACCGCGTCGCGCACCTTGGGCGGCGCGCTGCGCAACGCAGCCCAAGGGTCCTGGGCCACGATGTAGCGCTGCGCGAACTCTTCCATCTTCACGCTGCGGCTGTAGTCGTTGCCGAGCGCCTGCTTCTTGCCGTCGAATTCGATGAACACGCGGTAGCGGCCTGAGCCCGTCACTTTGACGGGCGTGCCGGCAGGAATCATCTGCTTGGCCCCTTCGACGTAGTTGACGTCGCTGATCCAGCTCCCGTCGGAGCGCAGGTTGCAGCACAGAAACCCCTCTGACACGCCCTGCGAGCGCGCCACCGTGGTGGTGCTGACCAGGCCGGCAATCAGAAGCGCTGCGAGCGCAGTGCGAAGCATGGCTCCTCCAAATGGGTGCGAGTTGACCTGCGCAGTCTAGAAGTCTGTCGGCCTCCTGGCGAGGCCCCGGACTCGGGGCCATGGTGTTCCAATGGGCAGTTTCCTGGGCTGACCCCAGCAACCCGAGGCTTCGATGGACCTGCAACTCAGCGGCAAACATATCCTGGTCACCGGCGGCAGCAAGGGCATCGGCCTGGCGTGCGCGCACGCCTTCCTCGACGAGGGCGCGAGGGTCAGCCTGGTGTCGCGCGACGCGGCGAACTTGCAGCGCGCTGCGGTGAGCCTGCGCGAGGCCCACCCCGGCGCCGCGGTCGCCACGTACGCCGCAGACACCGGCGATGCCGCCCAGGCCCTGGCGGCGCTGGAGCAGGCCGAGGCCACCACGGGGCCGGTCGACGTGCTCGTCAACTCGGCCGGCGCGGCGCGGCGCACGCCGGCCAGCGAGCTGCTGCCCCAGTCGTGGGCGGACGCCATGCAGGCCAAGTATTTCGCCTGCGTCTACATGATGGACGCGGTGGTCAAGCGAATGGCGCAGCGCGGCAGTGGCGCCATCGTCAACGTTATCGGCGCGGGCGGCAAGGTCGCGAGCAGCATCCATATGCCCGGTGGTGCGGCGAACGCCGCGCTGATGCTCGTCACGGCTGGCATGGCGAACACTTACGCGCCGCAAGGCGTGCGCGTCAACGCGGTGAATCCGGGGTTGACGCTGACCGATCGCATGGCCGAGGGCCTCGCCGCCGACGCGCGCGTGCAGGGCATCAGCCCGGCCGAGGCGCTGCAACGTGCGCAGCAGCGCCAGCCGCTCGGGCGCATCGCCCAACCCGAAGAAATTGCCGCTGCCGTGGTCTTTCTCGCGTCGCCGCGCGCGAGCTACATCAGCGGCGCGATCCTGGCCATGGACGGCGCCGTCACGCCGATGGTCGTTTAGGCGGGCGCGATCATGTCGAATTCCGCTGCGGTGGCGCCGCCCACCGAGTCGCTGTATGCATGGGCACGCCTGCTCGCCTCGCTGTTGTTGATGACGATCGGCGGCTCGGGAATGTACGCCGTCACCGTCGTGCTGCCGCGCCTGCAGCAGGAGTTCAATGTGGCGCGCGCCGACGCGTCGCTGCCCTACACGCTCACACTGATCGGCTTTGGCGTGGGCGGCGTGCTGATGGGCAAGCTCGCGGATCGCTTTGGCGTGATCGCGCCTGTGCTGCTCGGCACGCTCGGCCTGAGTGCGGGCTTCGTCGCTGCCGGAATGGCCGGAAGCATCGGCCAATTCGCGATTCTGCAGGGCGTATTGATCGGCGCGCTCGGCACCTCGGCGACCTTCGCGCCGCTCGTCGCCGACACGGCGCTGTGGTTCACGCGCCGGCGCGGCATTGCGCTGGGCATCTGCATGAGCGGCAACTACGTCGCCGGCGCCGTCTGGCCGCCGATCGTGCAGCACTTCATTGAAACTGCCGGGTGGCGCGCGACTTACATCGGCATCGGCGTGTTCTGTCTGGTGACGATGCTGCCGCTCGCGCTCGTATTGCGGCGCCGCCCGCCGGCCCTCGCTGCGGCGCCCGCACCGGCTGCGCCCGGCGTTGGCGCGCGCCCCCTGCTCGCCGGCGAATGCCCGCTCGGGTTTTCACCCGGGGTGTTGCAAGGCATGTTGAGCGTGGCCGCGGTGGCGTGTTGCGTTGCGATGTCGATGCCGCAAGTGCACATCGTCGCCTACTGCGGCGACCTGGGCTTCGGCGCGGCGCGCGGCGCGCAGATGTTGTCGCTGATGCTCGGCATGGGCATCGTCAGCCGGCTTGTCTCGGGCTGGATTTCCGACCATATCGGCGGCCTGCGCACCTTGCTGCTCGGCTCGGTGCTGCAAGGCGTGGCGCTGCTCGCCTTCCTGGTGAGCGACGCGATGGCCTCGCTCTTCATCGTCTCGGCGATGTTCGGCCTGTTCCAGGGCGGGATCGTGCCGAGTTATGCGCTCATCGTGCGTGAGTACTTCACGCCGTTGCAGGCCGGAGCGCGCGTCGGCACGGTGCTGATGGCGTCGCTCTTCGGCATGGCGCTGGGGGGCTGGATGTCGGGTGCGATCTTCGACGCCACCGGCTCCTACCGCGTCGCCTTCCTCAACGGCATCGCCTGGAACCTGCTCAACGTGAGCATCGTGCTGCTGCTGCTGTGGCGCGTGCGCCGCCTGACGCACTCACGCCCGGCGCTCGTGGCGCCGAGCTGAGTGTGCCCCCAGGCCGACGGCATACGTCGTCCGCCATCGGGCTTGCAGGCCCGGTGGCCTTCGCCAACCACGCGCGAGCGCGCAGGCGCTCGCGCGGTGCGGGCTCAGCCCCCCGAGGGGGTATGAGTCAAGCCATCAAGCCCTGTCTTCACGAGGCGAGGCCTCCCCGCGTGTTCAATCGCCTGTCCGCATCGTCCCTCAAGCTGCGCCTGATTCTCCAGGTGACGGCACTGCTCTTGCCGATCACGGCGTTGTTTGCCGTCCAGTCGTGCTCGGTATTGCAGCGCGCCGAGCAGGTGGAGCAGGCGCGCGCGCTGGACGCCAAGGCCGACCGCACCTATGTTCAGTGGCGCGTCTTCATCGAGGGGCTCACCGGCAGTTTCTGGCCAACATGAGCCACGAAATCCGCACCCCGATGAACGGCATTCTCGGCATGTCGGAGTTGCTGCTCGGCACCGGGCTCGATGCGCAGCAGCGGCGCTATACCGAGCTCGAGCCGGGCGCCCAGCCCGGCCGGCTGGTGCTGGAGGTCTGGCAGCAGCGCGGTGGGCGCGCGCGCCCTGGCGCGCAACGCGAGCTTCGACGAAGCGCGCAGCCACGTGCTCATGCTGGAGAAGGAACACCGCCGGGTGCGTGCCGCCATCGACGCGCAGCGCTCCCGGGAGCCCCGCAGCCCGGCATCAGGCTGACCTCAGGGCACAATCCTCGAACCCCCCCATCCGCGGGGACTCGAGGAGGCCTTTCGATGAAGCACTGTTTGTCCGGGGTGGCTGCACGCCGCCGCACTGTCTGGTCTGGGTTCGTGAGCGCTGCGCTGTGCGCGCTGGTCGCCACAGGCGCGTTCGCCCAGAGCAAGGGCGAAATCCGCATCGCCCACATCCACAGCAAAACCGGGCCGTTGGAAGCCTACGGCAAACAAACCGCCACCGGCTTCATGATGGGCCTGGACTACGCGACGGGCGGCACGATGATGGTCGCCGGCAAAAAACTCGTCGTCATCGAAAAGGACGACCAGGGGAAACCCGACGTGGGCAAGAGCCTGCTCGCCGCCGCCTACGGTGACGACAAGGCCGACATTGCCGTCGGGCCTACGTCGTCAGGGGTTGCGCTCGCGCTGCTGCCGGTCGCCGAAGAGCACAAGAAGATCCTGCTCGTCGAGCCTGCGGTGGCCGATTCGATCACCGGCGACAAGTGGAACAAGTACATCTTCCGCACCGGGCGCAACAGCTCGCAGGACGCGATCAGCAACGCGGTCGCGCAAGACAAGGCCGGCACGAGCATTGCCACGCTCGCGCAGGACTACGCCTTCGGCCGCGACGGCGTGAAAGCCTTCAAGGAAGCGGTGAAGAACGCGAAGATCGTGCACGAGGAATACCTGCCGACCACGACCACCGATTTCACGGCAGGCGCGCAGCGCATCATCGACAAGCTGAAAGACCAGCCGGGGCGCAAAGTGATCTGGATCATCTGGGCCGGCGGCGGCGGCAATCCGTTCAAGATCGCCGACCTGGACTTGAAGCGCTTCGGCATCGAAATCGCCACCGGCGGCAACATCCTGCCGGCGATGGCGGCGTACAAGAACTTCCCCGGCATGGAAGGTTCGACCTACTACTACTTCGGCATTCCGAAGAACCCGGCCAACGAATGGCTGGTCGCGAACCACTACGTCAAGTTCAAGAGCCCGCCGGACTTCTTCACCGCTGGCGGAATGAGCGCGGCGATTGCGGTGGTCGAGGCGCTGAAGAAGACAAACGGCGACACGAACACCGAAAAACTCATCAAGACCATGGAAGGCATGAGCTTCGACACACCCAAGGGCAAGATGACGTTCCGCAAGGAAGACCACCAGGCGATGCAGAGCATGTACCACTTCAAGATCAAGGACGATCCGGCGTTCGCCTGGGGCGTGCCCGAGCTGGTGCGCGAGATCAAGGCCGAGGAGATGACGATCCCGATCCGCAATACGCGCTGACGCCGAACCCGATCGAAACGCGCGCCGCTGCCCATGCTGGAAACCCGCGCCCTCAGCGTCCGCTTCGGCGGGCATGTGGCGGTCGACGCGGTGAGCTGCGCTTTCAAGCCGGGAACTCTGACGGCGATCGTGGGCCCGAACGGCGCGGGCAAGACGACTTACTTCAACCTGATCTCGGGCCAGTTGCGCGCGAGTTCCGGGTCGGTCTGGCTGGGCGGTGTGGACATCACGGCTGAGGCGGCGTCGGCGCGCACGCACCTGGGCCTCGGGCGAGCGTTTCAGTTGACGCAGTTGTTTCCGAACCTGAGCGTCGTCGAAAACGTACGCCTGGCGGTGCAATCGCGGCGCAAGGACGGGCTGAACCTGTGGTCGGTGTGGAGCGACCACCGCAATACGCTGGAGCGCGCCCACGCCCTCGTCGAGCGTGCGCGCCTGGGGTCGCGTGCCGACGCCGCGGCGAGCAGCCTGCCGCACGGCGACCAGCGCAAGCTCGAAGTCGCGATGTTGATGGCGCTCGAGCCCAAGGTCTACATGTTCGACGAGCCCACCGCCGGCATGAGCCTGGACGACGTGCCGGCAATCCTGGAGCTGATCCAGGACCTGAAGCGCAACGCCGACAAGACCATCCTGCTCGTCGAGCACAAGATGGACGTGGTGCGCGAACTCGCGGATCGAATCGTCGTGCTGCACAACGGCAAACTCGTCGCCGACGGCGAACCCGCGAAGGTGATCGCTTCACCGATCGTGCAGCAGGCCTACCTCGGCACGGCGGCGGTGGAGGAAGCGACTTGACCCAGCCCTTGCTTCAGCTGCAAGGCGTGCACACGCACATCGGCGCGTACCACATCCTGCACGGTGTGGACCTGGAAGTTCCCGCCGGCAAGGTGACGGTGCTGCTCGGGCGCAACGGCGCCGGCAAGACGACGCTGCTACGCACCATCATGGGCTTGTGGCGCGCGTCGAGCGGCAGGATCGCTTTCGAAAAACACACGCTCGCGAATGCGGGCGCCGGCTTGGAGACCCCGGCGATCGCACAACTCGGCATCGCCTATGTGCCCGAGAACATGGGCATCTTCGCCGACCTCACGGTGCGCGAAAACCTGCTGCTCGCGGCGCGCAGCGCACGCAGCGTCGAACACATGGACATGCAGCGCCTGGACCGGCTGACGCGCCTGTTCCCAGCGCTGAAAAAATTCTGGCTCTACCCGGCGGGCAAACTCTCGGGCGGGCAAAAGCAGATGCTCGCCATCGCGCGCGCGATGATCGAGCCGCGCCGCCTGTTGTTGATCGACGAGCCGAGCAAGGGCCTGGCGCCGGTCATCGTCGGCAACCTGATCGAGGCGCTGCGCGAATTGAAGGCGACGCAGACGACGGTGCTGCTTGTCGAACAGAACTTCACGGTCGCGCGCGCTTTGGGCGACTGGGTCGCGGTGATGGACGACGGGCGCATCGTGCACCGCGGGCCGATGAAGGAGCTGGTGAACGACGAAGCGCGCCAGCAGCGCCTGCTCGGGCTGTCGCTGGGGGCCGCGGCATGAAGAAGAAGACGGGCAATACGATCGGCGCTGCCGCGATCCCGAAGGCGAGCTTCGACGGGCTGCCGCTCGCGCTCGTCGCCGCGCTCGCGCTGCTGGCCTTGCCGGCGATCGGCTCGCCGTCGACCTGGCTCACGCTCACCGTCGCCGGCCTGGCGATGGGCATGATCGTGTTCATCATCGCCTCGGGCCTGACGCTCGTGTTCGGCCTGATGGACGTGCTGAATTTCGGCCACGGCGTGTTCATCGCGCTCGGCGCGTTTGTCGCGACGAGCGTGCTCGGCAGCATGAGCGGCTGGACGACGTCGGCAAACCTCCTGCACAACTTCGGCGCGGTGCTGCCGGCGATGGTGGTGGCGATGCTCGTCGCCGGCGCGGTGGGCTGGGCCTTCGAGCGCATCATGGTGCGGCCGGTCTACGGCCAGCACCTGAAGCAGATCCTGATCACGATGGGCGGAATGATCATCGGCGAAGAGCTGATCAAGGTGGTCTGGGGCCCGGACCAGATTCCGCTGCCGCTGCCCGCGGCGATGCGCGGCTCGCTCGTGCTCGGCGACGCGTCGATCGAGAAGTTCCGGGTCATCGCCACGGCAATCGGCGCGTGCGTGCTCATCGCCATGCTCTACACGCTGAATCGCACCAAGCTCGGCCTGCTGATCCGCGCCGGCGTGCAAGACCGCGAGATGGTGGAAAGCCTGGGCTACCGCATCCGCCGCCTGTTCGTCGGCGTGTTCGTCGCCGGCTCAGCACTGGCCGGGCTGGGCGGTGCGCTGTGGGGCATGTACCAGCAGCAAGTGGTGCCGCAAATGGGCGCGCAAGTGAACGTGCTGATCTTCATCGTCATCATCATCGGCGGGTTGGGCTCCACTTTGGGCTGCTTCGTCGGTGCGCTGCTGATCGGGCTGCTCGCCAACTACACCGGCTTTCTTTTCCCCAAGCTCGCGATGTTCTCCAACATCGCACTGATGGTCGCGATATTGCTGTGGCGACCGCAAGGCCTGTATCCAGTGGCGAACCGGTAGTTCGAGAACGATGTTGAATCGTCTTCTTTCGCACGACTTGCCGCGCAACCGCTGGCTCGCGCTGTTGCTGCTGATCGTCGTGCTCGGCCTGGCGTTCGCGCCGTTTCTGTTTCCGGGAACGAAAGCGCTCAACGTTGCGGCGAAGATCATCGTCTTCATCGTGCTCGTCGCGAGCTTCGATTTGTTGCTCGGATATACCGGCATCGTCAGCTTCGCGCACACCATGTTTTTCGGCATCGGCGCCTACGGCATCGCGATCGCCTGTTCGCGTATCGGGCCGACGTGGAGCGCCATCGCCACCGGACTGGGCATTGCCCTGCTCGTCTCGCTGCTGCTGTCATTGCTCATCGGCCTGTTCAGCTTGCGCGTCAAGGCGATCTTTTTCGCCATGATCACGCTCGCCGTCGCCTCGGCGTTCCTCACGCTCGCGTCGCAACTCTCCGACTTCACCGGCGGCGAAGACGGCTTGAACTTCAAGGTGCCCGCGGCGCTCCAGCCCGCCACGGTGTATGTCGATGAGCCCGTGCTCGGCGCCACCATCGACGGGCGCTTTGCGACCTACTACCTGTTGTTCGGGGCGGCGCTGCTGCTCGTGCTCACGATGCTGCGCATCGTCAATTCGCCGTTCGGCCGGGTGCTGCAGGCGATTCGCGAGAACGACTTCCGCGCCGAGGCGATAGGCTACCGCGTCGTCATCTACCGCACCCTCGCGTCGGTGCTGTCTGCCTTGTTCGCTTGCATGGCCGGTGCGCTGCTCGCGCTCTGGCTGCGCTACAACGGGCCAGACACGTCGCTCTCGTTCGAGATCATGCTCGACGTGCTGCTCATCGTCGTGATCGGCGGCATGGGAACGATTTACGGCGCGGTGATCGGCAGCGCGCTGTTCGTGCTGGCCCAGAGCTATTTGCAAGACTTGATGAAGTTCGCGTCGACACAGTTGCAGGGCCCGCTGGAGGGCGTGCCGCTGCTCGCCGCGCTGATCTCGCCGGACCGCTGGTTGCTCTGGCTGGGCATTCTGTTCGTGCTCTCGGTCTATCACTTCCCGACCGGTGTGGTGGGGCGGTTGCGCGCGCTGCGGCGGCGCCGCAAGACCGACATCGATTCGCGTTCAGTCGCATAAGAGAGTCGTCCGCTTTCGGCCCCTTGCTGACGTTTGATGTGGCCTCGAGGCTTGCCCACCAACCCTCGTCATCCCGGCGAAAGCCGGGATCCACCGGAGGCACGCGATGAACGCTTCGCTGGTCGCGCGACTTCCACGGGTGAATTCCGGCTTTCGCCGGGATGACCCATATTTTGCGTCATCCCCTTCGCGCTGCACCTCGCCATGCTGAGGTTTGATCCGTGGCACGCGTGACCGCACCCAAAGCGCACGTTCAAACGTCAGCAACGGGCCGATCACCGTCATCGGACCGTCCGTCTGCCTTCTAGAATCGGTTTGACTTTCAGGAGACTCGCCCATGCCCACCACCATCAAAGGCCCTGCCATCTACCTGGCGCAATTCGCCGGCGACGCGGCGCCGTTCAATACTTGGGACGGCATCACGAAGTGGGCCGCGGGCCACGGCTTCAAGGGCGTGCAACTGCCGTCGTGGGACGCGCGCCTGATCGACTTGAAAAAGGCCGCGTCGTCGAAAACCTATTGCGACGAGATCGCCGGGGTTGCGCGCGCCAACGGTGTCGAGATCACGGAACTCGGCACGCACCTGCAAGGCCAGCTCGTCGCCGTGCATCCGGCCTACGACGAAGCGTTTGACGCCTTTGCGCCCGACGCCGTGAAAGGCAAGCCGAAGGCGCGCCAGGAGTGGGCGGTGCAGCAGATGTTGTGGTCGGCCAAGGCCGGGCAGCACCTTGGGCTGAAGTCGAACGTCAGCTTTCCCGGCGCACTCGCCTGGCCTTACCTCTACCCCTGGCCGCAGCGCCCGGCGGGGCTGATCGAAACCGCTTTCGACGAACTCGCGAAGCGCTGGCTGCCGATCTTCAACGCCTTCGACGACGCGGGCTGCAGCGTCGCGTTCGAGTTGCACCCGGGCGAAGACCTGTTCGACGGCGTGACCTTCGAGATGTTCCTCGAGCGCGTGAAGAACCACCCGCGCTGCTGCATCAACTACGACCCGTCGCACTTCCTGTTGCAGCAGATGGACTATCTCGAGTTCATCGACATCTACCACGAGCGCATCACGTCGGTTCACGTCAAGGACGCCGAATTCCGGCCGAACGGCAGGCAAGGCGTTTACTCGGGCTATCAGCCTTGGCTGCAACGGGCGGGGCGCTTCCGGTCGCTCGGCGACGGGCAGATCGACTTCGGTGCAATCTTCTCGAAGTTCGCGCAGTACAACTACGACAGTTGGGCGGTGCTCGAATGGGAATGCTGCCTGAAGCACCCGGAGCAGGGCGCGGCCGAAGGCGCGAAGTTCATTCGCGAGCACATCATTCGTGTCACCGAAAAGGCCTTCGACGACTTTGCCGGCGGCAGGAGTGACCCGAAGCAGCTGCAGCGCATGCTGGGCATTTGACGGAAGCCGCAGGCATGGCGATCGAAGGCAAGAAATCGAGCGCGAGCCGGCGCATTCGCCTGGGCATGGTCGGCGGCGGCGAGGGCGCGTTCATCGGTGCCGTGCACCGCATCGCGGCGCGCCTGGACGACCACTATGAACTGATCGCCGGGGCCTTGGCGTCCAGCGCCGACAAGGCGCAACGCTCCGGGCGCGAACTGGGCCTTGCGCCGGAGCGCATCTACACCGACTACGCAGCGATGGCGCAGGCCGAGAGCCAGCGCGCCGATGGCATCGAGGCGGTTGCCATCGTCACGCCGAACCACTTGCACGCGCCGGTGGCGACGGCGTTCCTGAACGCAGGCATTCACGTCATCTGCGACAAGCCGGTGACGACGACGCTGAAAGACGCGAAGGCGCTGCAGAAGCTGGCGGCGAAACGCAAGCTGATTTTCGCCGTCACGCACAACTACACCGGCTACCCGATGGTGCGCCACGCGCGCCAGATGGTGCGCGACGGGCTGCTGGGCGAGATCCGCGTCGTGCAGGTCGAATATCCGCAAGACTGGTTGACGCAGCGCTTGGAAGCGACGGGGCAGAAGCAGGCCGACTGGCGCACCGACCCGAAGCGCTCGGGCGCGGGCGGTTGCATCGGCGACATCGGCACGCACGCCTACAACCTCACCGACTACATCACCGGCCTCAGCGTGGGCGAGCTGTGCGCCGAACTCAGCACCTTCGTCAAGGGCCGCAAGCTCGACGACAACGCGCAAGTGATGCTGCGCTACGCAAACGGCGCGCGCGGCCTGTTGTGGGCGAGTCAGGTCGCGCCGGGCAATCAGAACAACTTGAAGATTCGCATCTACGGCGGCAAGGGCGGATTGGAGTGGCAACAGGAGCAGCCGAACCAACTGCACTGGTCGCCGTTCGGGCAGGCGACGCAAATCGTGTCGCGCGGCACGGGCGCGGCCAACGCCGCGGCGGCACGCGTTTCGCGCATTCCGGCGGGCCACCCCGAGGGTTACCTCGAGGGCTTTGCGACGCTCTACGCCGAGATTGCGCAGCACTTGCGCGCGGCGCGGCCGGCAGGCGCGGCACGCGGCCCCAAGCCCGACAAGGCGGCGCACTTCCCGACCATCGACGACGGCGTGAAGGGCGTGGCGTTCATCGAGGCCGTGGTCGCGTCGTCGGCGAAAGGCGGGCGCTGGGTGCGGCTCAAAGCTTGAACGAGCGTTTTCGAATCGTGCTGGATCGCTGAGCCGTGGTCTTTCCGCAGGCCGCTTCGCCCGAAGGCTGGGACGCTTTGCTCGCCGACGATGCGGCACTGCGCGCCGGTGTGGCGACGATCGCGCAGCGTCACGGCCTCGCGGGGGCGGCGGTGCGGCGTTATGACAGCGGTTCCGTACCCGTCTACGCGCTCGGCGAACGCCGTGTGCTCAAGCTGTTTCCGCCGAATCAAGTTGAGTTTGCTCAGGTAGAGGCGAGAGTCCTTGCCTTCCTCGCCGGTGGATTGCCGGTGCCCACACCCGAGCTCGTCGAGGCTGATGTGATCGACGGTTGGCACGCCCTGCTCATGACGCAGTTGCCCGGCCAACGTCTCGTCGATGCATGGCCCTTGCTTGCACCGGTTGAGCGAGACCAGCTCGCTGACGACGTGGGCCGCAGCCTCGCCGCGTTGCACGCCTTGGATGGAACGGCGCTCGGGCGCATCGATCCCGACTGGGACGACTTCATCGCCGCGCAGACCGTGAGCGCCCTCGAGCGCCAGCGGCGGCGCGGCCTGGACCCGCACTGGTTGGAGCAGATTCCGGCCTTCCTCGGCGCCTGGAAGCCTGCCGCCAGCGGCACGCGGTGCTTGCTGCACACCGAAGTGATGCGCGAGCACCTGCTGGTCCAACCCGGCAGCGAGGGTTGGCAGCTCAGCGGCCTGTTCGACTTCGAGCCCGCCATGTGCGGCGATCCGGCGTACGAATTCGCGTCGGTGGGCCTGTTCGTCGCGTGCGGCGATGCGCGCGTGCTGCGCCGCATCCTGCTCGCGTATGGTTATGCGGACGCGAGCTTGACGCCTGCGCTCGCATGCCGCTTCATGGCGCATGCTTTGTTGCACCGCTACAGCAACCTGCGCTGGTACCTGGAACGCCTGCCCGCGATGGGCGCAACGACGCTGAAACAGTTGGCGCAGCAGTGGTGGCCGATGGCGCCGTGACTCGCCTTGCCTGCAGGTCTTGCAGCGCGCAAAGACCCCGCAAAAACCCTGATTGATTTATTTATTGATGTCTTGATACTGCGCCGGTCCGATTCACCGAACGCATGTCGTCCACCGCCACCATTGCCGATATCGCCGCGCGCGCCGGCGTCGGCACGGCCACGGTGGACCGGGTGCTGAACAAGCGCCCCGGAGTGAACGCCGACACGGTGCAGCGCGTCATGCAGGTGATGGCCGAAGTCGGGGCGCCACCGCTGCGCGGCCGGCCGCGGCGCGACCACAACTTCCGCTTCACTTACGTGCTGCCCGACGACGGCACGCCCTTCGCCGGTCTGGTGGAGCGCCAGATTGCGCAGTCGGCGGGCGACTTTCGGCACCAGCACATCACGGAAGTGACGCACCGGCTGGACGCAAGCGATGGTGCACTGTTCGCGGCCGGGCTGGCGCAGTTGGCCGACTGCGACGGCGTCGCGCTGATGGCGCCCGACCTGCCGCCGGTGAAGCTGGCGATCAACGAACTCGTGCGCTCGGGCGTGCACGTCGTCACGCTGTTTTCCGACGTCGCCGGCTCGATGCGCGAAACCCATGTCGGTGCCGACAACCGTGCCGCAGGCCGCACCGCGGGGCTGCTGCTCGCGCGCATGGCTGCACCCGGCCGCGACACGCTGCTGCTCACCTCGCAGGCGACGCGGCTCTCGGCTGAGATCGAACGCCGCATCGGCTTTGCGCAGGTGCTGGAGGAGCGCTTCCCCAAGCTGCAGATGCTGCGGGTTCCCGATCTTCCGCCGAGCGACGAAGGCGCGGGCCGTGCGCTCACGCGCTTCTTCAAGAAAGGCGTGGACCCGAGCAAGGTGGCGGGGCTGTACAACGTCGGCTCAGGCAGCGCCGGCCTGGCGCGGGCCCTGGCGAGCGCCGGCCTGGGCGGCCCGGCGGCGATGGTGGCGCACGACCTCACCGAACAACACCGCCTGCTGCTCAGCAGCGGCGGCTTCGCTTACTTGCTGACGCAGGACATCCACTACTGCGTCGGCGCGGCAGCGCGCGCGCTTCGGGCGCTGTGCGAGAACGTGCGCGGCGCACTCAACGTGGTGCAGCCGCGCGTGGAGATCCTGACGGCGGAGAACCTTCACTAACGGAATTCTCAACCGGCAGATGTGTGTGCCCTGACCCTCAACCCTAGGAGACGAGATGAAAGCATTCCTGAAGAAACTGCCGGCCGTCGCGGCAGCGGCGGCAACCGCCGGCGTGTTGGCGCTGGGCAGCACCGCTGCGCAGGCGCAAGGCAAGACGATCACGCTGTGCTGGGCCGCCTGGGACCCGGCGAACGCGCTGGTCGAGTTGAGCAAAGACTTCACCGCGCAAACCAAGGTGAACATGAAGTTCGAGTTCGTTCCCTGGCCGAACTTCGCGGATCGCATGTTGAATGAGCTGAACAGCAAAGGCAAACTCTGCGACCTGATCATCGGCGACAGCCAGTGGATCGGCGGCTCGGCCGAGAGCGGCCACTATGTCAAGCTGAATGACTTCTTCGCCAAGGAAGGCATCAAGATCAGCGACTTCGCTCCCGCCACCGTGACGGGTTACGCCGAATGGCCAAAGGGCACGCCCAACTACTGGGCGCTGCCGGCGATGGGTGACGCTCTGGGGTGGACCTATCGCAAAGACTGGTTCGCCAAGCCCGAATTGCAAGCCGAGTTCAAGAAGAAGCACAACCGCGACCTCGCGGCGCCCAAGACCTGGACCGAGTTCAAGCAAGTCGCCGAGTTTTTCTCGGGCAAGCAGATCGACGGCAAGAAGGTCTACGGCACGTATCTGTTCACCGAGCGTGGCTCGGAAGGCATCACGATGGGCGTGAGCAACGTGCTCTACCCGATGGGCTTCAAGTACCAGGACCCGAAGAAGCCTTACGCGATGGACGGTTTCGTCAACGGGCCTGACGCGGTCAAGGGCCTGGAGTTCTACAAGTCGCTCTACAAGTGCTGCACGCCACCCGGGCTGACCAACTCGTACATGGGCGAAGGCCTGGACGCGTTCAAGTCGGGCCAGGTCGCGATGATGATGAACTGGTTCGCTTTCTTCCCCGGCCTGTACAAAGACCCGAACGTCGGCGGCGAGAAGATTGGTTTCTTCGTGAACCCGAGCGACAAGGGCAAGGGCTCGCAGCTCGGCGGCCAGGGCATATCAGTCGTCGCGTACTCGCCGAACCGCGCCGAAGCGCTGCAGTACATCAAGTGGTTTGCCACGCTCGACGTGCAGAAGAAGTGGTGGGCGCTCGGTGGCTACTCGTGCCACAAGGGCGTGCTGGGCGACCCCGGTTTCAAGAAGAGCGCACCGTTCGCGGCCGAGTTCCTGACGGCGATGGACCAGGTGATGGACTTCTGGGCCGAGCCGAGCTACGCGCAGTTGTTGTTGGCCGAGCAGAAGCGAATCCATGACTTCGTCGTCGCCGACAAGGGCACGGCCAAGGAAGCGCTCGATGGCATGGTGGCTGACTGGAAGAAGGTCTTCAAGGAAGACGGGAAATTGAAATAGGCCCACCCGGAGCGCCTGCGGCGCTCCCCCTCAAGGGGGGCGAGCCCGCGCCGAGCGAGCGCCTGCGCGCTCGCAAGTGGCTGGCGAGCGCTGTGCGGCCTGCAAGCCGCACAGCGCCGTGAGCGGACCGGCAAAGCCGGATCCGCCGCGGCCGCTTGATACCTGCTTTGAGGTCAGATGAATTTGCCCACCCTCGCCACACGCGCCGCGCACGCCACGCCAGCCCCGCTCGCGCGGCGCATGCGTGGCCTGTCGGACCGCGCGATCGCGTGGCTGTTCATCGCGCCGACGATGCTTCTTCTGCTCGCGATCAACATCTTCCCGTTGATCTGGACCGTGCGGCTCTCGTTCACCAACTTCCGCGCGAACCGACCGAACGCCGAGGTGCTGGGCATCGGCATCGACCACTACGTGTCCATCCTCACCGACCCCGACATCTGGGGCCCGATGCAGGCGACTGCGCACTTCCTGTTCTGGACGATCACGCTGCAAACGCTGATCGGCTTCGGACTCGCCTATCTCATCGACCGCAAGTTCCGCGGCCACGGCTTCTGGACGACGCTGATCCTGATTCCGATGATGCTGAGCCCCGCGGTGGTGGGCAACTTCTGGGCCTTCATCTACCAGCCGCAAATCGGCCTGTTCAATTACGCGGTGAGTTTTTTCACCGGCATCCCGCCATCGAGCTTCGAGATGCTCGGCTCGGTGAGGCTCGCGCCCTGGGCCATCATCATTGTCGACACGTGGATGTGGACGCCCTACGTGATGCTGATTTGCCTGGCCGGCCTGCGCAGCATCCCCGACTACATCTACGAGGCGGCAGAGGTGGACCGCGCTTCCAGCTGGCGCCAGTTCTGGAGCATCACGCTGCCGATGGTGCTGCCGTTCGTCATGCTCGCCGTGCTGTTTCGCGGCATCGAGAACTTCAAGATGTTCGACCTGGTGAACCTGCTCACCAACGGCGGCCCGGGCTCGACCACCGAAGTGGTCTCGATCACGCTGAAGCGCGAGGCCTTCGAGAAATGGCGCACCGGTTACTCGTCGGCACTCGCGATCATTCTGTTTGTCGCGGTGTTCGGCTTGGCGAACATCTATGTCAAGGCTTTGAACGCGGTGAAGAACCGATAGGGCGATGAACGTGCTGCACTTGCTGATGCTTCCACGTCTCGCCTGCTGCGGTGGCGCGCCACGAGAGGCGGGGTGCCGGCCTCGGCGGGCTGAACCCTTGGCCGGCCCTGGACGGGCCGACCTCCGGGTTCTCTATGCCCGCCGAAGCCGGCACCCCGCCTCTCGTGCCGCAGCGGAGATGGCCCCTTTGCAGTCCTACCGTGACGGTAGTGCGGGCGGGAGTGGGCCGGCCACAGCGGGCATAAGGAACCCGGTGGTCGGCCCGTTCAGGGCCGGCCGAGGGTTCAGCCCGCTGTGGCCGGCCCACTCCCGCCCGCGCCGCGCCGCTGTCGACATACCGAAGGAAGCGCCATGAGCCAAGGCCTCAGCACCGCGCACTCGGTGGTCGAACCGACAAGCACGTCCAAACGCATCGCGATGATCATCGTGGTGCTCTACGCCATCATCACCTTGGTCCCCCTGCTGTGGATCGGCCTGACGAGCATCAAAAGCCCGCCCGATTCGATCAGCTACCCGCCCAAGGTGCTGTTCGAGCCGTCGATCGAAGGTTATTGCAACCTGTTCACGACGCGCTCGCGCCAGACCGAGGAGTACATCAAGAGCCTGCCCCCCGCGACGGACGCCTGCGAACGCGCGGCGCGCGCGAACAGCATGGTCGTGGTAAGCCGCTCCAACTACTTGCCGCGCTTCATCAACTCGCTCATCATCGCGATCGGCTCGACGCTGCTCTCGGTGGGGCTGGGCGTGATGGCGGCGTACGCGTTTTCGCGCTTCAAGGTGCCGGGCAAGGACGACTTGATGTTCTTCATCTTGTCGACGCGCATGATGCCGCCGATCGCGGTGGCGATTCCGATTTTCCTGATGTACCGGGAGCTTGGCCTGTCGGACACCAAGCTCGGCATGATCTTGCTCTACAGCGCCGTCAACGTGTCGCTCGCAGTGTGGTTGCTGAAAGGCTTCATCGACGAAATCCCGCGCGAGTACGAAGAAGCGGCGATGGTCGACGGCTACACGCGCCTGCAGGCGTTTCGCAAAGTCGTGCTGCCGCAGGCCACCACCGGCATCGTCGCCACCGCCATCTTCTGCCTGATCTTCGCCTGGAACGAATACGCATTCGCCGTGCTGCTGACGAGCGGCGAGGCGCAGACCGCGCCGCCTTTCATTCCCATCATCATCGGCGAGGGCGGGCAGGACTGGCCGGCGGTGGCGGCCGGGACGATGCTGTTCCTCATCCCCATCCTCGTCTTCACGGTGTTGCTTCGCAAACACCTGCTGCGCGGCATTACCTTCGGCGCGGTGCGCAAATGAGCCAGCGTCCCAGTCGTTGGCCGAGATGGCTGCGCCGCGGGCCGCTCGAGATGGCGGCGTGCATCGTGATTGCGCTGGGCGTGGCCATGATGCTGCAGCCCTTTGCGATGGTGTTGTTCACCTGGTCATTCGTGACCACGCTGTTCGGCGTGGCGATGTTCACCGTCGTCTCGAAGTTTCCGGAATAGCTGGCAGGGAGAACATGGCCGAAATTCGCGTCGAAAAACTGCACAAGGCCTTCGCCGACTTCACTGCCGTGCAGGACTCCACCTTCACGGTGCGTGACGGTGAGTTCTTCTGCCTGCTCGGGCCTTCGGGCTGCGGCAAGACGACGACGCTGCGCATGATTGCCGGTTTGGAGCTGCCGACCTCCGGGCGCATCTTTCTCGGCAATGAAGACGTGACGTTCAAGCGCGCGTCGCACCGAGACATCGCCTTCGTCTTCCAACTGTTCGCGCTGTATCCGCACCTGAACGTGCGCAAGAACATCGCCTTCCCGCTCGTCTCGCAAGGCATGGCGCGGCGCGACATCGACACCAAGGTGGACGAGGCGGCGCGCATCCTGCGTATCGCGCACCTGCTCGACCAGTCGGTGTCGGGCCTGTCCAGCGGTGACCGGCAGCGCGTGGCCCTGGGCCGCGCGATCGTGCGCCAGCCGCTCGCTTTCATGATGGATGAGCCTCTCGGCGCGCTCGACTCGGAGTTCCGTGAGCTGATGTGCGCAGAACTGCGCCGATTGCACGACCGCCTGAAAGCGACGACGGTCTACGTCACCCACGACCAGGTGGAAGCGATGGCGATGGCCGACACGATCGCGATCATGAACCGCGGCGTGATCGAGCAGCTCGGCGCGCCGCAAGACGTGTACGACCGGCCGGCGTCGGTGTTCGTCGCCGATTTCATCGGCGCACCGTCGATGAACTTCATTCCGTTTGGCGGCAGCTATGCGGAGGGCGCGAGCGCCATCACGATCGGCCCCGCCACGCTGGCGGTGCCGCCGCTCGCGCAAGGCGTGTCCGATCGCGCGCTGCTGTGCGGCGTGCGCCCCGAGCATGTGCGCTTCGACGACGCCTCGGCCTTGCGCGCCGAAGTGCTGGGCACCGAATACATGGGCCACAGCCAGATCGTCACCGTCACCACCGCAGCCGGCTCGATGCTGCGCGCCAAGCTCGACGTGAACGTGCCGGCAAAGCGGGGCGACCATGTCGGCCTGGCGTTCGACGCGCGAGCCGTGTCGCTGTTCGACGCGCAGTCCGGGCGCGCACTCGCGCGCCGCAACGGGGCGGAACATGGGGCTGCCCATGGCTGACTTGCGCATCGGGGGTTTGCACAAGCGCTTCGGCACGGTGGATGCGATCACGGACCTGTCGCTCGACATTGCAAGCGGCGAATTCATCGTCCTGCTCGGCCCCAGCGGCGCGGGCAAGACGACGACACTGCGCCTCGTCGCCGGACTGGAAACGCCCGACGCGGGGCGGATTCACATCGCGGGGCGCGACGTTACCGCCGACGCGCCCGCGCTGCGCGACGTGACCTTCGTCTTCCAGCAGTATTCGCTGTACCCGCACCTGAACGTGTTCGACAACCTCGCGTTCCCGCTGCGCTCGCCGATGCGCCCGCTCGCCGAAGACAAGGTGCGCGCCAAGGTGAACGAGGTGGCGAAGCTGCTGCGCATCGCCGACAAGCTCGCCAGCCCCGCGACCCAACTCTCCGGCGGTCAGATGCAGCGTGTGGCGATCGGCCGCGCGCTGGTGCGCGACCCGGCGGTCACCTTGATGGACGAGCCGCTGTCGTCGCTCGACGCGAAACTGCGCAACGACTTGCGCCTCGAACTCAAACGCATTCAGCAAGACCTGGGCGCGACGATGCTCTACGTGACGCACGACCAGACCGAAGCGCTGACCCTGGCCACGCGCATCGGCGTGCTGGACCACGGGCATCTCGTGCAAGTGGGCAGCCCGCGCGACATCTACGAAAACCCGCAGAGCAGCGCCGTCGCGGCGCGCCTGGGCTCGCCGCGCATCAACCTCGTGCCGCGCGTCGCGCTCGGGCCCTGGCCGGCGCCACCGCAGGCCGCCACCGCAGGCGTGCGCGCCGAGCACCTGCACGTCGTGGCCGGTGCCGCGGCGGGCGCGCGAAGTGTGCCCGCGCAGGTGCGGCGCATCGAAATTCTCAGCGACCAGCGCCTCGTGCACCTGGCGCTGGCCGATGGCGCGCACGAACTCGTGAGCGCCGCGCCGAGCGACGCTGCCCTGGCGCCAGGCGCCCAGGTGAGCGTCGAGCTGCGCTTTGTCTTGTGGTTCGACGCAGCCGGCCAACGCGTCGCCGGTTGACCTCTTCTTGGAGAACTCTTCGATGCCCCACTTCGCGCTGATCCGCGCCGCCACGCAAACGCTGATCGACCACGTCGAGGAGCTGACGCAGCTCGACCAGGCGATCGGCGACGGCGACCACGGCTTGAACATGAAACGCGGTGCGCTGGCGATCCAGGCCAAGCTGCCCGAATGGCAAGGCAAACCGTTCAACGACGTGCTCAAGCTGATGGGAATGACGTGCATGTCGACGATCGGCGGTTCGTCGGGCCCGGTGTTCGGCACGCTGCTTGTGACGCTGGCCAAGGAACTGCCGGCGCGGCCCGGGCCGGCGGACTTGTCGCGCGCGCTGCAGGCGGGCATTGCCGCACTCACCAAACTCGGCAAGGCGGTGGTCGGCCAGAAGACGCTGCTCGATGTGCTCGACCCGCTGCAAGCGATGCTGGGCGAGGTGGCGGCAGCCGGAGGTGGGTCGACTCGCGACGTCGCCACGCGGGCGCACCGATGCGCGCTCGACGCCGCCGCCGCAACCGCCAACATGGACGCGACGCGTGGCCGCGCGTCGTTCCTCGGCGACCGCGCCCTCGGCCATGTGGACCCGGGTTCGCGTTCTGTCGCATTGATCGTTGGCGCGATCTGTGACAACCTCGCCGCCGGGTGATTCCGAATCTCCCGCCGCCGCAACCACCCCCTGCGAAGCCATCATGAAAAAACTCATCAACCACATCGACAACGTGCTCGCCGAATCGCTGGACGGTTTTGCCGCCGCGCACGCCGACATCGTCACGCTGGGCGCGGCGCGCGAGTTCGTGCGGCGCCGCCACACCAAGCCGGGCAAGGTGGCGCTCATCTCCGGCGGCGGCTCGGGCCACGAGCCGCTGCACGCCGGCTTCGTCGGCCACGGCATGCTCGATGCCGCCTGCCCCGGCCAGGTGTTCACGTCACCCACACCGAACCAGATGCTCGCCGCCGCCGAGTCGGTGGACACCGGCGGCGGCGTGCTCTTCATCGTGAAGAACTATTCAGGCGACATGATGAACTTCCAGATGGCCGCCGAGATGCTGGACCGCGACAACGCGACCGTCATCGTGAACGACGATGTCGCGGTCGAGAACTCGACCTACACGACCGGCCGGCGCGGCGTGGCCGGCACCTTGATCGTCGAGAAGATCGTCGGCGCCGCGGCCGAACGCGGCGATGACCTGGCCTCGCTCAAGGCGCTCGGCGACGCCGTGAACAAGGCGACCGCGTCGATGGGCGTTGCGCTCACCTCATGCACCGTGCCGGCGGCCGGCAAGCCGACCTTCACGCTCGGCGTGGATGAGATGGAAATGGGCGTGGGCATCCACGGCGAACCGGGGCGGCGCCGCGTCAAACTCGCCAGTGCAGACGACATCGCCGCCGAACTCACCGGGGCGATCCTGAAAGACTTGTCGCTGAAACGCGGCCAGGAGGCGATCCTGCTAATCAACGGCTTCGGTGGCACGCCCACGCTCGAGCTCTACCTGATGGTGCACGCCGCGCTCAAGGCGCTGCAAAGCGCCGGTGTGAAAGTGGTGCGGCATCTCACAGGCTCGTACGTCACGTCGCTCGAGATGGCGGGCTGTTCGATCACCGTCACGGCGGTGGACGCACCAACCCTCGCGCTGTGGGATGCGCCGGTGCATACCGCCGCGCTGCGTTGGGGGGTCTGACTCCCGGTGGCAAGGGGTGACGCCCATTTTCCTCACTGGATTCCTCACTTGAGTGAAATCGCCTTCGAGGTCGGCGTGGCGTCGAACAGCAGCGTCGATGGCCAAGTGGGCCAGGTGATGCCGAGCGCGGTGGGTGCGTGGTGCAACCGCGCCATGGGTCTTCAGCATCAGAAATCAGGCCGGGGCGCTCGCGTGCGAGCCTGGGGAGCGCTGGCTGCTGGGGCAATTGCGTCAAGTCGTGACACTGCTCGTCAACCCGCTACCGTCAGTTCGAATTCAGCCTTAGATTTCCGATCCTGGCCCACTCGCCGTGATGGGGCCGCAACCTGGCAGGAGGCTCCGTATGGACTTGAAGCAGCGTGCAGACCGGATCTTGAGCAACGCAGTTGCAGGAGGCGCCGTTCCTGGCGTCGTGGCGATGGCGACCGACCGGGAAGGGACGATTTACGAAGGCGCCTTCGGCGAGCGAACCCTGGGTGGCGGCCAGGCAATGACGCTCGACACTGTGGGTTGGATCGCTTCGATGACCAAGGCCATCACCTCGGTGGCGGCAGTGCAATGCGTCGAGCGCGGCCAGCTCGATCTGGACGCCCCGGCGCACAAGATTTGCCCGCAGATCGGCGAAGCCCAGGTGCTGACCGGGTTCGATGCCAATGGCAAGCCCACCTACCGTGCGCCGCGTCGGCCCGTAACGCTGCGCCACCTACTGACCCACAGCTCTGGCTTCAGCTACGAGATTTGGAACACCGACATCGCCAAGGTGCAGGCGGCGCTCAATATTCCGAGCGTCACGAGCTGCGAGAACAAGGCGCTCACGCTGCCGCTGCTTTTCGACCCCGGCGAGCGCTGGGAATACGCCATCGGCATCGACTGGGCCGGCAAGATGGTGGAAGCCGTCAGTGGCAAGAAGCTCGGCGCCTACCTGAGGGAGAACCTCTTCGACCCACTCGGCATGACGAGCACGGCCTTCAGGATCTCGCCCGACATGCGCAGCCGCCTGGCGGGTGTTCACTTGCGCGGCCCGGAGGGCAAGCTCGCCCCGATGCCCTTTGAGTTGACTCAGGAGCCCGAGTTCGAGATGGGCGGGGGCGGCTTGTACTCGACCGTGGGCGACTACCTGAAGTTCGTGCGCATGGTGCTCAACGGCGGCCAGCTTGCCGGAGCGCGCGTGCTCAAGCCCGAAACGGTGGCCAACGGCCTGATGCTCAACCACATGGGCGATGCGCGGGTCTCCAACCTCAAGACCAACCACCCGCTCACCAACGACGCCGAGTTCTTCCCGGGGGTGAAAAAAAGCTGGAGCCTCGCGTTCCAGATCAACCACGAGCGCACTCTGACCGGCCGCCCGGCGGGTGGGCTGATGTGGGCGGGCCTTGCAAATTCGTTCTACTGGATCGACCCGACGACCGGCATCGGCGGCGTGTTCCTGAGCCAGATCTTCCCGTTTGCCGACACCGGCTCTGTGCCGACTTTCTACGACTTCGAGACAGCGGTATACGACAGCTTGCGCTGAAACGAAAGTGCATACCCCCGATGTGCCGGGGCCCTGCCGTCTCGAGGGGTTCCGGCAAGCTACCCGATCACCTCCGCCCAGAACCCCAACATCACCGGCACGTTCAAGGGCATGACGAGATGGCCGAGGGCGGTGCGGGCGTGGCGGCCACGGGCGCCGAAGACGTGATTGATGAGTTCCGAACCGCCGTTCAGGACTTTCGGAATCGCGTCGAAGCCCTCGACGCAGCCGACGTGGCCTTCGATGCGCACGACCCGCACCTTGTTCAAGTCTCCGGCGGCCTGCTGCAATTGCGCAATGCCGTTGAGCGCGCAAATGCGCGCCGCGGCCACGCCTTCGTCCGTGCTCAACGCTTCGCCCAGGCGCCCGACATAAGCCAACTTGCCGTCGACCCAGGGCAGTTGAAACGACGTCATGACGATGTTGCCGACGCGCTGCCACGGCTCGTACGCGGCCACGGCGCCGGGGGCCTGTGGAACGCGCAGGCCAAGTTCGGCCAGACGCGCCAGCGGGTCGTGATCGGCGGCGGTCACGTCGACGCTTCCTTGCGAGCACGTGCAATTCCCGAGGGATCTGCAGTCCAACTCGCGAAGATCTGGTGCTCGTGCAGGTCAGGCACGGTGCGCGGCACGAGATTGCGCAGCGTGAAGTGGTCCAGACGCTTGATGCGCATCGCAGTCTCCTGAAATTGCGGCTGACGATAACCCGGTGCCACCTGGGTTTCAAGGCACTCCCTAGAATGCTCGGCTCGCTCTGAAGAAGGCCCCCCCTGTGACCTCCGGTGTCATCCGCATTCGCGGCGCACGTCAGCACAATCTGAAGAACCTGGATCTGGACATCCGCACCGGGGAGATGACGGTCGTGACGGGCCCCAGCGGCTCGGGCAAGTCAAGCCTCGTGTTCGACACGCTGTATGCCGAAGGCCAGCGCCGTTACGTCGAGACCTTCAGCGCCTACGCGCGCCAGTTCCTGGACCGCATGGACCGGCCTGCGGTGGACCGCGTCGACGGCGTGCCTCCGGCGATCGCGATCGACCAGACGAACCCGGTGCGTTCGTCGCGCTCCACGGTTGGCACGATGACGGAGCTGAACGATCACTTGAAGCTTCTGTTCGCGCGCGCCGCTGACCTGTTCGACAAGCAGACGGCGCAACGCGTTCGGCACGACTCGCCGGAGACGATTTACGCCGAGCTGATGGCGCGCACCTTGCTCGCCGATCCGCGCCTCGTGATGACGTTTCCCGTCGAACTGCCCGCCGACACGAGCGCGCAAGACGTCGAGCAGTGGCTCGCCGCGAGCGGCTTCACGCGCGTGCAAGCCGAGCGCGAAGTCGCATCACCGACGGGCCCGCGCAAGGTGCTCGACGTCGTCGCGGACCGCTTTCGGATTCAAGGCACGGAAAAAATTCGTGCGATCGAGGCGATCGAGACTGCGCTGAAACGTGGCGGTGGACGCGTCAATGTGTACGTTGTGGCTTCGCCCGACGCAGAGCATTCGTCATCCCGGCGCACGCCGGGATCCACTGACGGCGTCACGGTGGATCCCGGCGCACGCCGGGATGACAACTTGGTCAGGGATGACAACTTGGGCCGGGAGGACATGTGGCGCTTCTCGACCGGCCTGCACTGCCCCGACAGCGACCTGCGTTACGCCGACCCGCAGCCGGGCCTGTTCAGCTTCAATTCCGCGGTCGGCGCGTGCGACACGTGCCGCGGCTTTGGCCGCGTCATCGGCGTCGACTACGGTCTCGTCATCCCGGATCCGCGCAAGACGCTGCGCAGCGGCGCGATCAAACCGCTGCAGACGCCGGCGTGGAAAGAGTGCCAGGACGACCTCATCAAGTACGGAGGCGAAGCCGGAATTCCGCGCGACACGGCGTGGGCGATGCTCACCCCCGCACAACGCGACTGGGTCATCGGCGGCTCGCCGCAGTGGGCCGGCAAGTGGAACAAGCAGTGGTACGGCATCAAGCGCTTCTTCGAATACCTCGAGAGCAAGGCGTACAAGATGCACATCCGCGTCTTGCTCTCCAAGTACCGCAGCTACACGCCGTGCCATGTGTGCGGCGGCGCGCGGCTGAAAACCGAAGCGTTGTTGTGGCGCCTCGGGACGAAGCTTGATGCCGACGGCGTGTTTGCCCCCGCGATGCGCTTCATGCCGCAAGGCGTGGCGTGGTCGCGCGACCAGCTCGAAGCGCTGCCGGGCTTGACGCTGCACGACTTGATGCTGATGCCGATCCACCGCATCCGCAGCTTCTTCGCGCAGCTGTCGCTGCCGAGCACGATGCTCGACGACGCACTGAAATTGCTGCTCGACGAAGTGCGCACGCGCCTCAGGTATTTGTGCGACGTCGGCCTGGGCTACCTGACGCTGGACCGGCAAAGCCGCACGCTCAGCGGCGGCGAGGTGCAGCGCATCAACCTCACCACGGCGCTCGGCACGTCGCTCGTCAACACGATGTTCGTTCTCGACGAGCCGAGCATCGGCCTGCACCCACGCGACATGGGGCGCATCGTCGAAGCCATGCTGCGCTTGCGCGACGCCGGGAATACGCTCGTCGTCGTCGAGCACGACCCGGCAGTGATGCTCGCCGCCGACCGCCTCATCGACATGGGCCCGGGCCCGGGCGAGCGCGGTGGCCGAATCGTCTTCGACGGCACACCCGCCGACATCCGCAAGGCCGACACGCTGACCGGCGCTTATCTCGGCGGGCGCAAGACGGTGACGATGGGAATCAAGCGCCTCGTCGGACCGGCGACGCCCAAGCTCATTCTGCAAGGCGCGCGCGAACACAACCTGAAGGCGATCGACGTCGAGTTTCCGCTGCACCACCTGGTGTGTGTGACGGGCGTGTCGGGGTCGGGCAAGAGCACGCTGATGCAAGACGTGCTGTACCCCGCATTGGCACGACACTTCGGCAAGGCGACGGAGTCGCCCGGCGCGTTCGACGCGCTGCACGGCGCGGACCTGTTGAGCGACGCCGTCTTCGTCGACCAGTCGCCGATCGGCAAGACGGCGCGCTCGAATCCGGCGAGTTATGTCGGCGCGTTCGACGAAATCCGCAAGCTCTTTTCGCAGACCTCGCTCGCCTTGCAGCGCGGTTACGGCCCCGGGATGTTCAGCTTCAACGCCGGCAACGGGCGCTGCGCGACGTGCGGCGGCTCGGGCTTCGAGCATGTGGAGATGCAGTTCCTGAGCGACGTCTACCTGCGCTGCCCGGACTGCGACGGCAGGCGCTTTCGCAGCGAAATCCTCGACGTGAAGATCGACCGGCGCATGGGCGGGCGCGCCGACGACGACCAGTTCCGCGACCTGTCGGTCGCCGACGTGCTCGAACTCACCGTGAGCGAGGCGGTGCAACTGTTCCGCGAAGACCGAGAAGTGCAGCGCGTCTTGCAACCCATCGTCGATGTGGGCTTGGAGTACGTGAAGCTCGGCCAGCCGGTGCCCACGCTCTCCGGTGGCGAGGCGCAGCGCTTGAAGTTGGCCGGCTTCCTCGCCGAAGCAGCCCAAGACCGCTCGGCAAGCCGCCAGACGGTGGCCGAAACGCGGCCGCCTGTTCATGTTTGACGAGCCGACGACGGGCCTGCACTTCGACGACATCGCCAAGCTGATGCGCGCGTTTCGCAAGTTGCTCGACGCGGGCCACTCGATCATCGTCATCGAGCACAACCTCGACGTGGTTCGCGCGGCAGACTGGTTGATCGACCTCGGGCCCGAAGGCGGCGAGGCCGGTGGTGCGGTGGTCTGTACCGGAACGCCCGAAGAAGTGAAGCGCCATCCGACGTCGCACACCGGCAAGGCGCTCGCCGACTATGACCTGACGCTGGGCGTGGGTGCAGCCGAAGCGCACGAAGGCTTGCCCTTCTACACGTCATCCCGGCGAACGCCGGGATCCACGGGTGTCCACTCCGGGTGGATCCCGGCGTTCGCCGGGATGACGCAGGCTGCCGGGATGACAGCCGCCCCTGAAGTGATCCGCATCGTGAATGCGCGCGAGCACAACCTGAAGTCGCTGAGCGTCGACATTCCGCGCGGCAAGTTCAGCGTCATCACGGGAGTCTCGGGCTCGGGCAAGAGCACGCTCGCGTTCGACATCCTGTTCAACGAAGGCCAGCGGCGTTACCTCGAATCGTTGAATGCTTACGCGCGCAGCATCGTGCAGCCGGCCGGCCGGCCGGAGGTGGACGCGGTTTACGGCATTCCGCCGACAGTCGCGATCGAGCAGCGCCTGTCGCGCGGCGGGCGCAAGAGCACGGTGGCCACCACCACCGAGGTCTGGCATTTCCTGCGCCTGCTCTACGTCAAGCTCGGGTTGCAGCACTGTACGAAAGACGGCGCTCCGGTGAAGCCGCAAAGCGCCGAGAGCATCGCCGCGCAATTGCTGCGCGACCACAAGGGCCAGCATGTCGGGCTGCTCGCGCCACTCGTCGTGAACCGCAAAGGCCTGTACACCGACCTCGCGAGGTGGGCCAAAGTGCGCGGCCACACGCACTTGCGCGTCGACGGCGAGTTCGTCAGCGTCAACCCGTGGCCGCGCCTGGACCGCTTCAAGGAACACACGCTCGAGCTGCCGGTGGGCGACATCGTGATCAACGCGGCGCACGAAATCGAATTGCGCGAGCTGCTGGCGCGAACGCTGGAGGCCGGCAAGGGCGTGATGCACCTGCTCGCACCGCTCGACGGCCTGGCCGCCGCGATGAATGAAAAGTCCGCGGCGCCTTACACCGGCAACGTCAAGGTGTTTTCCGTGAAGCGCGCGTGCCCGACCTGCGGAACGAGTTACTCCGAGCTCGACCCGCGAATGTTCAGCTACAACAGCAAACACGGCTGGTGCACGACGTGCGTCGGCACGGGATTGGCGCTGACACGCGAGCAGCGCAAGGCGTATGACGATTCGATCCGCGACGATGACAACAAGGGCCGCGAGCAGAGCTTTCCGTCGGAAGAGATGGAGGTCGAAGGCGTCGCGAACCAACCCTGCCCGGATTGCGCAGGCACGCGTCTGAATCCGGCGTCGCGCGGCGTCACGTTCGAAAGCCACTCGATTGCGACGGTGGCGCAGTGGAGCGTGAGCGACACGCGCGCCTGGGTCGATTCGCTGAAGCTTTTCGGCCGCGACGCGGAAATTGCGCGCGACGTAATCAGCGAAATCAAGAGCCGCCTCGAATTCCTCGAAGAAGTGGGCCTGGGCTATCTGACGCTGGACCGCGCGGCGCCCACGCTCAGCGGCGGCGAAGCGCAGCGCATTCGCCTGGCGGCGCAGCTCGGAAGCAATTTGCAAGGCGTGTGTTATGTGCTCGATGAGCCGACGATCGGCTTGCACCCGCGCGACAACCAGGTCTTGCTCAAGGCGCTGCACACACTGAGCGTGAAAGGCAATACGCTCGTCGTCGTCGAACACGACGAAGACACAATTCGCCGCGCGGATCACATCATCGACATCGGCCCGGGCGCAGGCAAACGCGGCGGTTCGCTCGTCGCCGAAGGCAGCGTCGCGACGGTGTCGGCGAATGCCGAATCCGCGACCGGGCGCTTTCTCGCGAATCCGCTCGTTCACCCCTTGCAAGCGCGTCGCGAAGTGGCGCGCATCAGCGCGTCGACGGTGCGGCGCGAAAGCGCGGCGAATCTGTTGATGACGGTGCACGGCGCGGCAATGCACAACCTGCAGCACATCAGCGTCGACATTCCGCTGCGACGCTTGGTCGCGGTCACGGGCGTGAGCGGCTCGGGCAAGTCGACACTCGCGCGCGACGTGCTGCTCGCGAATCTGCAGTTCATCAACTCGCGCGGCGGCAAACCCAACTGGCAAGGCTGCACCCACATCGACGGCTGGGGTTTCATCGACCGGGTGCTCGAAGTCGACCAGACGCCGATCGGCAAGACACCGCGGTCCTGCCCGGCCACCTACATCGGCTTCTGGGACACGATCCGCAAGCTCTTCGCCGAGACGCTCGAAGCGCGCGCCCGCGGCTACGCTCCCGCGAGGTTCAGCTTCAACACCGGCGAAGGGCGCTGCGCGGGTTGCGAAGGCCAGGGCGTTCGCACCATTGCGATGAGCTTTTTACCCGACGTCAAAGTGCCGTGCGACGTGTGCCACGGAGCGCGCTTCAACGCCGAAACGCTCGCGGTGAGCTGGCGCGGCAAGAGCATTGGCGACGTGTTGAAGATGGAAATCGACGAAGCGGTCGACTTCTTTGCGTCAATGCAAAACGTCGCGCATCCGCTGCAATTGCTGAAGGACGTGGGCCTGGGCTACCTCACGCTCGGTCAGCCGTCACCGACGCTCAGCGGAGGCGAGGCGCAACGCATCAAGCTCGTCACCGAACTCACCAAGGTGCGCGACGACGTTGGCAAACGCGGCAACAAGGCGCCGCACACGCTTTACGTTCTCGATGAGCCGACCGTGGGCCTGCACATGGCCGACGTGGAAAAACTCATCCGCGTTCTGCACCGCCTCGTCGACGCCGGCCACAGCGTGATCGTCATCGAGCACGACCTCGACGTGATCGCCGAAGCCGACTGGGTGGTCGACCTCGGTCCCGAAGGCGGCGTGAAGGGCGGCGCCGTCGTGATCGCGGGTGCACCTGAATCGCTGGTGCAATGCAAGGCCAGTCATACCGGGGCGGCGTTGAAGGCGGTGTTGGCGCGGCACTGATCGGAATCGAGCCGCCTGCCGCCGCAGCGTGATCGTCGCGAGCGCCGTCCGTCGGCAACAACAACCGTTTCAATCCGGCTCGTCGAGCGGTTGGCTGCGCGATCTGAGAAGTCCCTTCGCCTCCAGGAACTCGCCGAGCTCCGCGTGGCCCTGCAACACGCGTGGCAACCAAATTGTTCCGCTCTCGAGCGTGCGCAGGAAGTGAGACTGCCAGAGCCCGGCATATCCAGCCTCGACGACGCTCGACCAGGGAATGTTCTGTGCACCGGCAAACGGCGAGCGGTAGTAAAGGAACTGGTCGTCGTACCCCAGCTTGACGAGGAACACGTGGTAGGCGAGAAACAGTGACGACAGCACGAACAGGGCAGTGATTCCCAGCGCAATGCCGATTTGACTCTGGCGTGCTTGCGCTGCAACGTACGCGACTGCACCTGAGGCCAGCAGGAGGACCAGCACGACCCGGCGCACGCCGTGGCTGTGGTCGAGGTGGCGCACGGCGCCTTCGCGCCGGGCCGGCCGATGGCCGCCCTTGGACAGCATCGCGATGCCGCCGGCGGTGAGCAGCTCGATCACCAGGGGGGCCAGCCACTTCAAGGCGCTCAGGTCCATCGCCGGATGCGCGGTGACTTCGTATCCCGCGTCCTTGAGCTTTTTGGGCGCAAAGCTGTGCCCCTGCTCGGCCGACCGGCGCAGCCAGAACGCGCCCACGGATTTCACCAATTCGGGCTTCGCGGAGGGGCCGCGATTCGTCAGCAGCAGCCAACCGATGTCATGCTGCGAGTTGTAGTGCCCGGCCCGGGACGACTGCAGGTGCCACGCCAAGGCTTGTATCGGGTCACGCGGCAACGAAGGCAATGTCCCGTCCCAATGGCTCGAGCCCAGGCAATTCGCGGCCGACCCCGACCCGAGGGCCGCACCGAAGCGGCACAGCTCGGCGAGAGCCTGTACGTCCTTCGCCGGCAGGCCCAACGTGCCGTTCAAATGGGCGCGAATCAGGTGTTCGATGGAGGTGTCGTGCCCCATCGTCGCCGCCATGCGATAGTCGGCGAGAGCGGCAGCGATGTTGCCGAGCGCCTCGTTGGCCCGGCCGCGCCAATAGTGCGGCTCGGCCTGCTCCGGATAGCTGCCGATGAGGCGGTCGGCGACGTCGCGTGCGTCGCGCCAGATCTTCAGGTAGGCCAGATGCAGCAGCAAGCGCCTCAGCCGGTCGTAGGTTGGATGTGAAGCGATTGCCGTTTCCCAGTAGGCGCGTTCGGCGCCGGGGGTGGCAGTCAGCCACGGCCGAGCGACGTTGTGGTCTTGCATGTAGCTCACGTCGTCCGCATTGGCGCCGGCCTTTCGAGCGTCTTCGATGACGGTCTTGACTTCTTCGACCGAACCGCCCCACTGCGGCATTGCATAGTTGGCGGCCACGGCGTAGGAATCCGCGTGGCTCGGCATCATGGCGCGGGCACGGTTCAGGGCGAGCTCCGCGTCACGGTGCTGGCCCAGCAGATGCAAGTTGTCGGCGAGCGCGGTCATCGCCTGAATCGGCCGGTCCGACAGCGTCAACGCATGTTGCAGCAGTCGATTGGAGCGGTCGAGCCGCTCGCGCATCATGTCGAACCGGTCCTGCGACACGTCGCGAGCGAGTTTCTCGGTACGCGCCTCCCACGCGCCTTGTTGCCATACTTTGCCGCATACCCAATGCGCGGCGTACGACTTGGGTTGCGTCTCGACCCACTGCGCACAGGCATCGATTCCCGCAAGCTGCGTTTTCAGGAGCGGCTGGATCAGGTGCTTCGCTTTATCGACACGCGTGCGGCCTTGCACGTACTCGGTGTGGGCGCGAAGAAGGGCTTCGTCGAGCGGCGCAAAGTCGCGCGCGAAGAAGGCCCTGAGGACCTGCACTCGCGGCGCTGCGCCGGGCGCAATGGGCGCGGCACCCGGCAGCATGAGCAAAGGCTTGAACTGCGGCAGCGGCAGGCCCAGCGACTCGGCCGCGAGATCGTGCGCTGGGCCAACCCGGTCGGCAATATCGGAACAAGCGCAAGGCAATGCGCACACGGAAGCGAGCAAGGCCAGGCGGATGCCGCGAGGCAGTTTCCGGAGGCGACCGATATTCGCGATGGCTGGCGAAAGCATGCGGCGGCTCCCCAGTGAATCCTTTGTTGCTTCGTGCGGTGTCCGGTGCAGCGGCGAGTATGCCCGCCAAGATTCGGAGCTCCCGCTGCTTCCGACTGCAACGGCGGCCCAGCCGTGAAGTCTTGCGGTGGCTCGATTGGTTGCGAGGTGCCTGAGCCACTATGCTGCGGCCAGGGGGCGCTGCAATGAAAGGCACGCTGCTGTATCGCATGGGATCGAACGACGCGAACACTGGAGCATCTCAATGGGCAGGATTTTGCGATTCGTGGTGTTCGGCTTGTTCACGTTGGCGATGAACGCCCGCGCAGCCGCTGCGGAAATCATCCTCGAGCACTCGGCGGTGGACAAGCTGCTCGCGCAGACGCTGTTCACGAACAACGGTCGCTACGACCTCGTGAAAGGCCCGTGCTCGGCCTACCTCGACCGGCCGAGCGTCGTCATCGAGGGCGGGCGGATTCGCATCCGCTCGCACCTGACGGCGCGGGTGGGTGTGGTCGACGGGCGCTCTTGCGTCGGCGTCGCGATCGCGTCGTGGACGGTCGCGTCGGGCAAGCCGGTGGCGCGCGGCAATTTGGTCGTGTTGACGGACCTGCGAATCGATCAAGTCGACGACCCGAACCTGCGCTTGTTCGTCGAGTCGGGCCTGCTCGCTGCGCTGCCGCGCGCGATCGAGTTCGACGTGCGCCAGGCGGTGCGCGGCATGCTGCAGGGCAACAGCGGGCAGTTCCAGGCCGAAGTCGATACGCTGGTGATCGATTCCGTCATCGCCGTCGATGACAGGCTCTCGATCCGGTTCGACTTCAGGCTGGTGGCGAAGTAGAAGGGGTCTGCGCGCGACGCCGGTGATGGCGTGAGGTGTTACCATGGTGCCACCCGAAGCCCGGAGTCGATCTCGCATGGCAACCACTTCCCTCAAACTCCCCGATGAACTGAAAGAGCAGGCCGCGCTCGCCGCAATCCGCCTCGGAGTTTCTCCCCACGCTTTCATGGTCGAAGCGATTCGGAAGGCTGCGGCGGCCGCTGACGAGCGCGCACGCTTCGTCGCCAGTGCCCTGGCGGCTCGCAAGTCGACGCTCAAGAGCGGCAAAGGATTCGATGGCGCCGAAGTCCACGCCTACATCCGGGCGCGTGTGGTGGGCAAGGCAACGGGCCGGCCGAAGGCGAAGTCTTGGCGCGCCTGATCTATTCGGCGAGGGCGCTTGCCGATCTGGAACGCCTCACGGACTTTCTGCTGGAGACTGATCCCAAGGCAGCGCTGAAGACCGTCGGGCTGATCGAGGAGGCCATCGAACTGCTCGAGCGCCATCCCTTGATCGGCCGGCCCGTCGAGCCGCCGCTGCGCGAGCTGGTGATTTCGCGAGGCAAGTCGGGCTATCTGGCCCTTTACAGTCATGAGTCAATCGACGACGCCGTGCTGATCCTCGCGATCCGGCATCAACGCGAACTCGGCTACGACGAAGACTCGATGTTGTGATCGATCAAGGAATGTCGGAGTACCCATTCCCATGAAAATCAACGCCGCCGTGCTCGACAAGATGGGCGCCGCGCCGCCTTACGCGATCAGCAAGCCGCTGGTGATCCGCAGCGTTGAACTCGCGGCTCCTGGGCCCGACGAGGTGACGATCAAGGTCGCCGCAGCGGGCTTGTGCCACTCCGACCTGTCGGTGATCAACGGCGACCGGCCGCGGCCGATGCCGATGGTGCTCGGCCACGAGGCCTCGGGCGTCGTGCACGAGGTCGGCGCCGGTGTCGGCGATTTGCAGCGCGGCGACCACGTCGTGGTCGTCTTCGTGCCGAGCTGCGGCCACTGCGCACCGTGCGCCGAAGGCCGGCCCGCGCTGTGCGAGCCGGGCGCCGCGGCGAATGGCGCGGGCACTTTGCTCTCGGGCGCGCGCCGCTTGACTCTGGGTGGCGTACCGCTGAATCACCACATGGGTTGCTCGGTGTTCGCCGAGTACGCCACCGTATCGCGCCGCTCGCTCGTGAAAATCGACGCCGACATTCCGCTCGACGAAGCCGCGCTGTTTGGCTGCGCGGTGTTGACGGGCGTGGGCGCCGTCGTGAATACGGCACAAGTGCGCGCCGGTGCGTCGGTGGCCGTGATCGGCCTCGGGGGTGTCGGCCTGGCGGCTGTGCTCGGCGCGGTGGCTGCGGGCGCGCGGCAGATCGTTGCTGTCGATTTGTCGGACGCGAAGCTGGAACAGGCGAAATTGCTTGGCGCGACCCACACCGTCAACGCCGGCAGCAGCGACGCGAAAGAGCAAGTGCGTGCGCTCAGCGGCGGCGGCGTGGAGTACGCGTTCGAATTTGCCGGCGCGATCCGGGCCCTGGAGCTGGCGTACGCGATCACGCGCCGCGGCGGCACCACCGTGACCGCCGGGTTGCCGCCATCGACGGCGACTCTCGGCATCAACGCCGTGAGCCTGGTCGCCGAAGAGCGCACCTTGAAGGGCAGCTACATCGGCACCTGCGTTCCCTCACGCGACATCCCACGCTTCATGGCGCTGTACCGCCAGGGCCGCTTGCCGGTGGACAAGCTGCTTACCGGCCGCTTGCGGCTCGACGAAATCAACCAGGGCTTCGACTTGCTGCACGAGGGCAAGGCGGTTCGGCAGGTGGTGGTGTTCTCCTGACGCTTCGGATTCGCGGTCAAGCGCGGGGAGCGACGGTGCGCTGTCGACCCTGTGCTGACATTCGATGTGCCCTCGTGGATTGCTCAACATCCCTCGTCATCCCGGCGAAAGCCGGGATCCACGGGCTGCACGAGACGAACGCATCGCCGAAGGCGCAACTTCAACGGGTGGATCCCGGCTTTCGCCGGGATGACGGAGGTTCTTGTGTCGTTCAGAACCCAAACGCTGCCGCGGGGTTGGTGACCAAGACACGATTTCGCAGCGCTGCGTCGCCGGTCCAGTTGTTGAGCAAGGCCAACAGGTCGGCGTCGTTCGGTGGTGGGTTCCGGTTCGGGTGCGGCCAATTGCTTGCCCACACGCAGCGATCCGGGTGCGCTTGCAGGAGCGCCTTGGCGAGTGCCGCAACATCGTCGTAGTTTGGCGGGCCGACCTTCGAGGTTTCGTAAGGCGCGGACAACTTCACCCAGCGTTGCGGGCGGTCCAATAGCGCGAGCAAGGCCTTGAAAGACGGCGCGTCCACGGGCACGGGTTCGAGGAACTTGCCGGTGTGGTCGATCACGACCTTGCCCGGCAAGCGCTTGATCATGCCGACGTGCTCGGGCAAGTCGCGCCCGTCGAGCTGAAGGTTGATGCACCAGCTGAAGCGCGCGATGCGCGCCGCCATTCCTTCCAGGGCGCTCCACGGCAGCAGGCCGCCCGCGCCGGCGATCATCATGAAGCGCACGCCGCGCACGCCAGCGTCGTGCAGGCGCTGCAATTCGGCGTCGCTCGCATCGGCCGGCACGACCGCGATGCCGCGCGCCGAAGCGCCGAGTTGCGCAAGCGCGTCGAGCATGCAGCGGTTGTCGAAACCATAACCCGTGGGCTGCACGAGCACCGCCCGCTCCAGGCCGAGCGCGGCTTGCACGCGCCGGTAGTTCGCCAGCGGCGCGTGCGGCGGCTTGAACGTCGCGTTCGGCGCAAGCGGCAGCGCGTCGTCGTAGATGTGGATGTGGCAGTCGCAGGCGAGCGAGGGGGTGGCCATGGCGTGCTGCAGCATCAGCCGCGTGCGTTGAAGAAGGCTTGCAGGCGTGTCGCGTGCGGTGCGTTCACCGCGCCGTGCGGCAAACGGCCCTGGACGATATCGCTCACCTGCCGTACCGTCTCCAGCGATTGATGTTCGATCGCCGGTAACGTCAGGCCGCCGATGTGCGGCGTCGCGATGACGCGCGCATGCCGGGCGAGTTCGGGCGTCGGCATCTGGTCCGGCGCGCGGCCGACGTCGAGCGCGCAGCCGGCGATCTGCCCCGAGTCGAGCGCATTCAGCAGCGCCGCGTCGTCGACGAGGTTGCCGCGTGACGCGTTGATGAAGTAGGCGCTGCGCTTCATGCTGGCGAAGGCGGTGGCGTCCATCAGGTTCTCGGTCTGCGGCGTCGCGAGGGCCAGACACACCACGTAGTCGGCTTGCGTCAGCAATTCGGGCTGCGAGACCTTGCGCAGTGCCGGGTTCGCGATGTCGGCGTAGGGGTCGGCGACGATCACCGTCATGCGCAAGGCGAGGGCCACGTCGGCCAGGGCGCGGCCGATCTGCCCGTAGCCGATGATGCCGAGCACCGAGCCACGCAACTCGCGACCCATCTTCGCGATGGGGACTGCGCCGCGGTGGTAGGTCGAGGCCGCAGCGCTGATGCCGCGGCTCGAGTCGATCATCGCGCCGACGATCCACTCCGTGACCGATGCGACAAAGCCCGCACTCGCCTGCGTCACGAGAATGCCCTGTGCACTCGCGGCGGCGACGTCGATGTTGCGGATGTCCACTGCACAACGGCACAAGGCGAGCAGTTTCGGCAGGCGCTCCAGCAACTCGGCCGGCCCTGGCGTGCGCCGGTCGCTGACGATGATGTCGCAGTCGCGTGCCGCCTCCGCGAGCGCGTCGGTGCTCCAGTCGGCCTCGCTGTCGCCACGCTTGACGTCGGCAGCGGCCTCCAGCCCGGCGAGCGCGCGCGGCCCGTAGTAGTTGGCCAGCATGCTCGGGCTGTGCGTGATGAATACTTTCGGGCGTGTCATGGTCAGCCGAGGAAGTAGTGCGGAATCCAGGACGCCAGACCCGGGATGAAGATCACGAGCAGCAGCACCAGCGTCTCGGCGAGCATGAACCACCACACGTGGCGGTTCACTTCGGAGAACGAACACTTGGCGATGCTCGTCGTCACGAACAACAGCGGTGCGGTCGGTGGTGAGACGGCGCCGATCTGATTGCACATCACCATCACCAGGCCCATCTGGAACGGGTCGATGCCGTAGGCCTTGCTGATCTGGATCGCGACCGGCGCGAAGATCAGCAGCACGGCGAGTGAATCGACGAAGGTGCCGAGCACGATCATGACCGCGGCAACGAGCAGCAGCACGAGCGTCGGGTCTTGCGAGAACGACGTGACGAACTTGACCGCGCTGACGTTGAACTCGAGGTAGGCGAGCAACCAGCCCGACGCGCCGGCCACGGCGATCACGCCCGAGACCATCGTCGTCATGACCGCCGCTTCGATGAGGATGTTCGGCAGGTCGCGCAGCTTGATCTTGCGGTAGTACAAGGTGCCGAGCAGCAGCGCGTACAGGCAGGCGATCGCGCCGGCTTCGGTGGCGGTGAATACCCCCGACAGAATGCCGCCGACGATGATCACCGGCCCCAGCAGTGCCGGCCAGACCTCGACGAAGGAGCGCCCGAGGGCGCGCCACTCGAAGCGGCCGTGCACGATGCGCAGCTCAGGGTAGTCGGGGTGGTAGGTGTAGATCTTGATCGTCGCCATCAGGAACAGGCCGACGAGGATGCCGGGAACAATCCCGCCGAGGAACAAGCCGCCGATCGACACCTGCGCGATCGAGCCGTAGACGACCATCACCATGCTCGGTGGAATGATTGCGCCGATCGTGCCTGCGGTGGCGATCAGCGCCGCGGCGAAGCCGGCCTTGTAGCCGCTCCGCTTCATCGTCGGGATGACGATCGCGGCGATCGCCGACGCGTCGGCCGTGCTCGAGCCCGAGATGCCGGCGAAGATCATGCTCGCGACGACTGCCGCGTGCGCCAGGCCGGCGCGCAAATGGCCGACGAGCACGCGCGAAAAGTCGACGAGCTGCTGGCTCATTCCGCTCGCCGACATCAAACTTCCTGCGAGGATGAAATAAGGCAACGCGAGCAGCGTAAAGGAGTCGAGCTGCGCGAACATCTTCTGCGCGAACAGCGGCAGCACCAGGTCCGGCACCGCGGCAACGCCGATGTAGCCGACAAGCGCGATCGCGAGCAGGATAGGCACGCCGATCAGCATCGTGCCGAGCATCAGTGCGAGCAGGAACCAGATCATGGCGAAGGGGTCTCGCCGGGCCGCCACTGCGCAGCGGCGATGCGGCGCAGCGCCACGAGCAGCAGGTAAGCGCCGCCTATCACCATGCCCGAGTACGGGTAGCTCATCGGCACTTCCAGGCCCGGCGACGACTGCAAGTGCGCGATCCGCGCGACCATGAAGCCTAAGCCCATCAACGACACCGCGAAGCCGACCCAGATCAACTCGACAGCCAAGTTGAACGCGGCGCGCGGGCCGCGCGGCAGCATGTCGCAAAAGGTCTCGATGTACAGGTGCGCGCTGCGCCGGTAGGCGATCGGGATGCCGAGAAAAACGATCCAGATGTGGCCGAAGATCTGCAGCTCTTCGCTCCAGCTGAGCGAGGAATTCAGCGCAAACCGGTGAAACACCTGCAGCAGCGCGACGCTGACGATCACGCCGAAGATCGCCGCGACCAGCAGCTCGGCGCCGCGGTCGATGGCGTCCAGGGTGCGCTTCATGGGGCTTGGCTTGTCATTCGCGGGTCAGTGGTCATCCCGGCGAAAGCCGGGATCCACCCTGTGATTGGCGCGGTGGATCCCGGCTTTCGCCGGGATGACCGAATCCAACGGCCGGCGCGCGTGCGAACGGCCACTACTGCTTGCGAATCTGCGCGAGCAGCGCCTCGGCGCCGAACTCCTTGGCCAGGTCGTCCTGCGCAGTCGCCGCGGCCTTTTGCAGCGGCGTGACGTCGATCTCGTTGACCTTCATGCCGAGCTTCTTCACCGCGGCGAGCGATTCCGCCTCGCGCTCCGGCGCGGCCTTGCGCACGAAGGTCGCTGCGGCTTGCGCGCCTTTCATCATCACAGCCTGTTCGGCGGCGCTGAACTTCTTCCACTCGGCGAGCGAAAACACGAGGACCGTGGGGTCCATCAAGTGCCGCGTCATCGCGATGCAGCACGCGACTTCGTTCAGCTTGAACGAAATCGTCGTCGCCGCGGTGTGCTCGTAGCCGTCGAGCACGCCGCTTTGCAGCGAGGTGTAGATCTCGCCGAAGTTCATCGGCGTCGCGTTCGCGCCCATCGCGTTGATCGCCGAGACGAAGACCTTGGTCGGGATCGTGCGGATCTTCAGGCCCTTCAGGTCGGCGGCACTCTTCACTTCCTTCTTCGCCGTCACGACGTTGCGGTAGCCCCAGCTCACCGCCCACGACAAGACCTTGAAGCCCGACTTTTCCATGTCGGCTTCGAGTTCCTTGCCTACCGGGCCGTCGAGCACGGCGAGCGCGTGGTCGTAGCTCTTCCAGACGAACGGCAGGCCGAGCACGCCGATGCGCTTCACGAAGGATGCGTACTCGGCGGGGCCGCCGGTGGTTCCCGAAGCACCCGAGCCGAGGCGCATCGCCTCGATCACTTCGCGCGATTGGCCGAGCGCGCTGGCCGGGAAGATCTTCACTTCGACGCTGTCGGAATTCGCGTTCACGTAGGTCATGAACTGGTGCGCCATCATCGTGTTGTCCACGCCCAGGTCGGCGGGGCCGGCGGTGTGGATGCGAACCAGTTTCTTCGCCGCTTGCGCCGCGGCGGGGCCGGCGGCGGCGAGAGTGAACAACCCGGAGAACAGCAAAACAAGCGCCGTGGCGGCGCGTCGGGTGGGGTGCATGGGGAGGCTCCAAAAAGTCGGAGCTGACGATACAGCGTGGGCCTGCCCCACCGGGAGGGGTTTTCACTGAGCGCGGCGCAGCGCCGCGCGCCGCCTGACCTTACGCAGCCGCCGCAGGCGCGTCCGGGGCTGCTGCCATCGAGATGGCGCCGATCTTTGCGGCAAGTTCGAGGAACTTGGCGGTCAGCGACCCTTTGCCTTCCGCGCCCTTGAATTCAGTGATGATGAAGTTCTCATTTCCGCGGCGCACTTCGAAGCGGTACGTCGCGTCGCCCGACGGGCGCGTGGAGATCACCATGTCGCTGCTGTCGCTCAGCAGCACATGGTTGTCGACCTGCGTTTCGGGCTCGAAGTACTTGCTGCCCTTGATCACTTTGACGAGGATCCACATGGCTGTCTTTCTGCGGGCCCAGCGGCGCGCAAGAGGGTGGTGCGGGAGACGAACATCAGTGTCGCACGCCGGGGCCCTGCCAGAATGACGATTCCTCGACCAATCTGCTCGCCATGAAGCCCTTTTTCGTCTCGTCTGCGACGCTTCTCGTCGCGCTCGCGCTCGGCGCCTGCGCTGGGCCGTCTGGCTACGCAGGCCAGGAGGCCAGGGGCATCAAGGCCTTGTCTGCGCAGGACGTACAAGACCTTGTCGCGGGCAAAGGCATGGGCCTGGCCAAGGCAGCTGAACTCAACGGTTACCCCGGCCCCTCGCACGTGCTCGAGCTGGCCACTGAGTTGCGCTTGAGCGCCGCGCAGCGTGAGCGCACGCAGGTGCTGTTCCGGAGCATGCAAGCCAAAGCCGCATCGCTGGGCAAGGACATGGTCGCGGCTGAGCGGGAACTCGACACCCTGTTCGCGACGCGGCGCGTGACACCTGACGCATTGGCCGCGCAGCTCGACAGAATCGGCCGATTGCAAGCGCTGCTGCGCGGCGCGCACCTCGAAGCGCACCTCGTGCAAGCGCAAATTCTCGAACCCGATCAGGTGGCCCAGTACGTGAGGTTGCGCGGCTATTCGAGCGCTGGCGCGGCAGGGCCTCAGACGGGCCCGCACAAACATTGAACCTGGCCGCTGCGCTGCGCAAGCCGCCTCCTCGTGAATGTGCGCGTGTCGCGGCCGCTGAAATCGATGGCGCGTTCGCTGTTCGTGCTGCTTGCGCTCGCCGGCCTTGCCTACCTCGTGCTGTGCGCCGCGTTGTTCGTGTTTCAGCGCTCGCTGATTTACTTCCCGCAGCCGCGCGCGGCCGGCAGTTCGGCGAACCTGCTCAGCTTGCCCACCGCGGCGGGAAACGTTCTCGTCTCGACTCGCGGCCACGCTGGCCCGAACGCGGTGCTCTACTTCGGCGGCAACGCCGAAGACGTCTCGCAGAGCCTGCCCGGACTCGCCTCCGCCTTCCCTGAGCACGCGATTTACCTGCTCCACTACCGCGGCTATGGCGGCAGTGCGGGTACGCCCTCCGAGGCTGCGCTCGTGGCCGACGGCGTCGCGCTGTTCGACAAGGTTCATGCCGGCCACCCCCGCATCGTCGTCATCGGGCGCAGCCTGGGCAGCGGTGTCGCGGTGCAGGTGGCGAGCCAGCGGCCGGCGGCGCGGCTCGTGTTGGTGACGCCGTTCGATAGCCTGGAAGACCTCGCGGCAAGCCACTATCCGATGTTCCCGGTGCGCTGGCTGCTGCGCGACACCTATCGATCGTCGGACTTCGCGCCGCGGATCACGCTGCCGACGACGATTGTTGCCGCCGAACACGACGAAGTGGTTCCGCGGGCGAGTGCCGAGTTGCTGTTCACGCGCTTTGCAGCAGGGATCGCGACGCTCGAGGTGCTGCCTGGTGTGGGGCACAACACGGTCGAGCGGAGTCCGCGTTACTGGGGCGTGCTGCGGGGTTTGCCGGGCCGCTGAGGTTTGCTATCGACCACCGGCGAGGGTACGGACATAGGCGAGTTCGCGATCGAGATCCTCCACGCTGTAGCGCACGACCGGAATTTGGCGACGGCCCAGTTCGTCGATCATTTCGCTGTACGACATGTTGGCGATCCGCGCTGCAAGCCCCAGGCTGATCTGCTCGCGATCGAACAGGGTGGCCGCCAGATCGACCAGCATCGCTCGCGAGGCGACGCCCTTGCGCAGCGGCACTGCCAGAAGCAGCGGTTCACCCGCGACGGTGACGATGGTTATCTCGCCAAGTTGCGCTGCATCGACAAGTTGCCGTGGCTGGCGGGTCAGTTCGTCATCGGTGAACGTGTGCATGTTGGCCTGCGGTCAGGTAGCGAACTGCCGAGAGTAGCTCAGACGCCGCACGGGTACGATGCGATGCTCTTGAAGCGTGCGCGACCCATCGAGACCGCTCGCGCAATCGCTGGGAATTCGTTTGAATCCACGCGCGCGCCGTGAGGCGCGCGCGACCACATGGCGGCTCGCAGGGCATGTGTTGTCGGGGTTTCAATCCACGCGCGCGCCGTGAGGCGCGCGCGACAAGAGGGCGCGGAGCTGGTGCCTGGCCTGGAAAATGTTTCAATCCACGCGCGCGCCTCACGGCGCGCGCGACCGTCGACCAGACGGTGCAGGACAAGATCAGCGAGTTTCAATCCACGCGCGCGCCGTGAGGCGCGCGCGACCGTCGACCAGACGGTGCAGGACAAGATCAGCGAGTTTCAATCCACGCGCGCGCCGTGAGGCGCGCGCGACATCCACCGAGACCGCGCGCGCAACCGCTGGGAGTTTGTTTCAATCCACGCGCGCGCCGTGAGGCGCGCGCGACGCCCTCGCGTACTGGCGCGAGCAACGCTGAACGTGTTTCAATCCACGCGCGCGCCGTGAGGCGCGCGCGACAGGCGATTGAAGTCCGGGTTCGCCACCACGGCACGTTTCAATCCACGCGCGCGCCGTGAGGCGCGCGCGACGGCTGGAGACGTACCAGCGCGTCATTTGCATTCCGTTTCAATCCACGCGCGCGCCGTGAGGCGCGCGCGACGGCTGATCGCATTGCATAAACGGGTGTCAAGGCGGTTTCAATCCACGCGCGCGCCGTGAGGCGCGCGCGACTCGTTTTCGGGTTCGTGAACTTATTCACCAGCCCGTTTCAATCCACGCGCGCGCCGTGAGGCGCGCGCGACTGATCAGGTTGGCGTTGGTCGCGTGGTCGTTGTGGTTTCAATCCACGCGCGCGCCGTGAGGCGCGCGCGACGACATGCGACCACTCCGCGACGTGGATCGAGCGGTTTCAATCCACGCGCGCGCCGTGAGGCGCGCGCGACGACCGTCGTTCGTAGTTTGACCATCAACGCAGGGGTTTCAATCCACGCGCGCGCCGTGAGGCGCGCGCGACGATCGCAACGCCAATGCGCCCAGACGGCTCGTGGTTTCAATCCACGCGCGCGCCGTGAGGCGCGCGCGACTACAGAGTTTCGTGAATCATTTTGCCGCTCACTTGTTTCAATCCACGCGCGCGCCGTGAGGCGCGCGCGACGGGACGCCGCATGGGCCGCACGGGCCGCCGCATGGGTTTCAATCCACGCGCGCGCCGTGAGGCGCGCGCGACGCGCCGACGACCGCAGTAGCAAGGCCGAGCACTGGTTTCAATCCACGCGCGCGCCGTGAGGCGCGCGCGACATTTTGTGTGCGCCTCGGCGCTCTTGTACAACTTGTTTCAATCCACGCGCGCGCCGTGAGGCGCGCGCGACCGCAACGATCCTTCGCCGCCCCAGCGACGTTGGAGTTTCAATCCACGCGCGCGCCGTGAGGCGCGCGCGACCCATGTTCGACTGGCGCAAGGATGACAGGGAATGGGTTTCAATCCACGCGCGCGCCGTGAGGCGCGCGCGACTCCGCGCATCCAAGTTGAAGCGAGCCAAACGGTTTTTGCGGTGCGTTGCGCGAACCTGCGCGCACGACCTGCAGCGAATGGTCGACTCAATGTCAGGATTCGAGTTTTCAAAGCTGCTTCAATGGGTTGCGCGGTGCGCGAACCTGCGGTGAAACCAACGGTCGCTGCAGGTTCGCGCGTCACATCATAGGACGAGCGGCGCGTCGAAATCCGTCGCTTTGAACTTGCCGTGCTCGCGCACTTCGCAGCCCTTGCTTTCGGGTAAACGGTACAAGCGCAAGCAGTCTTGCTCGAGATTCACTTCGGCCAGCAGGCGGCGCTCGAGATCGTCCATCTGCATCAGGGTCACCTGACATTCGAACACCGACTTCTGCACCCGCTGGCCAGTGCCTTCGCAGACCTTCGCCACGCGACGCAGGCGGCGCCGGCCTTCCTTGGTTTCGGTGTTGACGTCGTAGCAGACGATGACCAACATGGTTTTCACCTCACCACGAACGGCAGATAGCCCTCGGCCTCGCCGCGCACATGCCGCGCCAGCAAGCGCGCCTGTACCAGCGGCACCACGCCCAGCGGCACGGCCTCGGCCAGAAGCGGGTGCGTCAGCTCGTCTTGCTTGCGTTCTTGGTACGCGACGACCACGGTCTTGCGCGCATCGCCTTGCAGCAGCACGGCGCCGCCCTCGCGCAGATCGAAGTCGCCGGCGCCGACCTGACCACGGTTGACGAGCGTCAGCGCTAGTCGGTCGGCCCAGGGGCGAAATTCTTCGACGAGGTCGAGCGCGAGCGCCGCGCGCCCCGGCCGCACGGCGTGCAGAAAACCGAGCTGCGGGTCCAGGCCCGCGGCCTCGCAGGCCGAGCGGCAGTCGTTCGTCCACATCGAATACAAGAACGACAGCAACGCATTCATGCGGTCGCGCGGCGGGCGGCGGCTGCGCCCGTCCATGCTGAATTGCTCGCGCGAGTCGGCGCGCACCAGCAGGTTCAGTGCGGCGAAATAGGTGCGTGCGGCCTCGCCTTCCACGCCACGCAGGGTGTCGAGGTCCGGCGCGGCAGGCAGCGCGCGCAGGCTGGCCGCGAGGTCTTGCGCGGCGCGGGTGAGTTTGGCCTCGTCGTCGGGAAGTTTGCTTTCGCGCGCGCCGCGCTGCAGCACCTGGCGCTGGTTCTTGATCTTGCCGGCAACAATGGCGCGCGCCAGCTCCAACGTGAAGGCAGGGTTGTCGACGCAGCGGTGCTGGGCCTGGCGCAGCAGCACATTGCCGGTGACCTCGCCTTCGAGGCGCGCCTTGAAGCGGCCGTTGGCATCGAGCAGCACGAGGGCGATGCCGGATTCGGCCAGCCGGTGCATCAGCGGCGCGCTCAGGCCCACATGGCCGAAGCACACCACGGCCTGCAGGTGGTGCAGCGGCACGCGCAGGCGGGTTTCGCGGTCTTCGCCGCTGCCCACTTCCACGCGCAGCGTGTCGTTGTCCAGCCTCAAGTAACTCTCGGCCGTGGTGACGTAAAGCGTATTCAGAAGCTGCATCGCGCACACGCCTTGCAATGTCGCTCACGCTTTCGGGTCGAACGGCGTGTGTTCGAAGTCTGCCGCACGCAGGCGGCGCAGCGCGTCGGGCTGGCAGCGCTCGCGCAGCGAACAGCCTTTGCAGCGGCGCACGTCGAGCGTCGGCGCGGGCAGCTTGGCGCCGTCGAGCATCGCGCGAACGGCGATTGCCGTCTCGCTCACCCGCGCGCGCAGCGCCGGGGTGATGGGCACCATCCGGCGCCGGCGCGAGCCGGCGTAGTAGAGCGCGCCTTCGCTCACGGCGCGGCCCGTCATTTCTTCGAGGCAAAGCGCCTGAGCCGCGAGCTGCAAGTCGTCGCACGCGGCGATGTCGGCGGCCTTGTGGCGCGAGCCGTGTTTGTATTCCACTGGGTAGGGCGTGCCGTCGGGCTCGAACTCAACTACGTCGGCCTTGCCGATCAAGCCCAGCCCCTCGCTCCACAGCGGCAACGCGCGTTCGACGCGCAGGCCCTTGCGCTCCTCGACGCCGGGCTTGTCCACCTGCGCGTGCACCGCCTGGCCGCGCTGCGTGCTCAGGTTGTCGTCGAACGCTTGTTCGAGGTGGATCAGCCCGCACTGGCGCGGGCAGTAGGCCCAGTGTTGCAGGGCGGAGAGGGTGATGGGGTCGGGGTCGTCCATCACCTGGCGGTGGGGTGTACTTTCGTGCCCGACCCACTAAACTTGCCGCACTCATCCGTTGGGGGATTCACGATGCCGATGCCACTGCAAGCCATTGAAGCCGAGGCGTTGCAATTGCCGCCCGACGAGCGAGGCCAGCTTGTGGGCCGATTGATGGAAAGCTTAGAGCCGGCCGCGGAAGACACTCCCGTGAACATCACCAAAGCGTGGGACGATGAGATTGCCCGCCGCATCGAAGACCTGGAGGCCGGGCGCACCCAGGCCGTCCCGTACGAGCAGGTACGCGCCGAACTTCGAGCCATGATCGACGCACGCCGCACGCGGTGAAGGTCGCCTACGAGCCCGCCGCGTACGCGGAGGTGCTTGAAACGGTGCAGTGGTATGCCGGGGTGGCGGGGCCAGCACTCGCCGCCGCATTCGAGACCAAACTCGACGATGCGGTGCAGTTGCTTCGTCGCTTTCCGAAGCTCGGAACCCCAGGTCCGAGTGGGAGCCGCGCGTTGCGTCTGGACGGGTTTCCGTACACCTTGCACTATCGGCTCGAATCGGACTTGATCCGGATCCTGGCGGTGGCAAGTCAAAGGCGACGGCCGGGGTATTGGCGGGGGCGATAGGCCTCAGCCAAGCCGGCGAATCAGCCTGATTCCCGACGGCAGGCTCGCGTCATCGATGGCCACGGCGTAGTCCGCGAAGCCTCGCGTCACCTCAACACCAGCACTGCGCCGCACGGTCACCCGATCGAAGAGAGAATGTGCGTGGGCATTGCCCAGGCTGCTTTCATGCTCGAAGACATAGAGGCCGCGGGTGGCCATCTGGCCGCGCGCCGCAGAGCGGTCGTGTTCGAACATGTCTTCGAGGGACTTGAAGAACAGCTCCAGATCGTCAGCCGAAAACCCGGTCTGGTCGGCGAGGAAGGCCGAGACGAAGCCGTGCGCTCGGTACAGGCCATATGGGACGGTGTGTTTGCGTCCCATGGTGCGGTTGTCGCCGTCCTGCTTTTCGGCCTCGGCTTCCGTGGCCACCGCCATGCGGGTAATTGAATGCTCTGTCGCGACGATCGGGTCGATCGATCGCCCAAACGTCAATTGCACCGGCCCGCGAACCTGGCCGCAATTGACGCCAGTGGACATCACGGCGCCAAAGGTGCGAACGTCGTAGAAGTTGTGGCAGATCCAGTCGCGGGCTTTCTCGACACTGTCTTTGCTGCCCTTGCGTTTGGCCTTCTTCTTGTCGTCCTTGGCGTCGTCGCCGAGTTCCGAAGCTGCGCCGATCGCCTCGTACGCGGCGCGGTGCGTGCGTTCGAGCACCGCTTTTTCCTTGATGTAGATATCGAACGGCGGCTTGCAGCCGTTCACCATGCCGACGTAGTTGCGCACCTTGCGCTTGAGCGACACGTCGGTCACCAGGCCGTGGCCGGTTTCGGCGTCCAGCCGCGGCAGGTTGCCGGCATCGGGGTCGCCGTTGGGATTGCCGTCCTTCACGTCGAACAGCAGCACGAAGTCGTAGCGGTGGTTCAGGGACATGTCATTCCTCCGGAGTGGGCGTGGTGGTCGTGGGGTCGGCATCCTTGCGCGTGAAGAAGGCCTGGCGCTGGTGGTAGTAGCCCAGCGCAAAGCGGCCCTGCTCGGGCAGGGTGAGCTGGCGCGGGAAGTCGCTCATCGGCTGGACCACCTCGCCGATCAGGCGCTCGAAGTAGGCGGTTGCGCCGTCGGCGAGTTTCTTCAGGTGCGCGTTTTTCAGGCGCAGCAAGGTCGTGAACACGGCCACCGGAGTGGTCGACGCCGCGCCGTAGTAGCGGTCGCGAATCGTGGCATTGATGCCCGGCATGGCCTGCTGCTGGATGCGCTCGAGCACCGCGAACAAGCGGCCGAGCCGGTACGCAACGTCGGTTTGTTCCATGTCCAGGTTCTCCTTGAAGTGGCTGTGATCGGGCGGCAAGTCGGGGTGCTGCCGGCGGTGGTCGCGGTTCAGCCAGGCCTTGAGCAACGCCGCGCGAAGGTAGGTCACGTCTTGCTCGGCTTTGCAGCGGATCACCGCGGCGTTGAGCAGCAGGGCCGGATACGGCAGGCCTTCGAGAATGGCGCGCATCCACTCGCCTGCCAGGCGCGGCGGCACGTTGTCGAGCTTGCCTTGCAGCGCCAGACTCGACAGCAACCGGAACAGCGATGGCGTGAGCGGGTCGTTGTCGTAACGCCGCACGACGCGCAGGTCGTCGAAATGGCGCGCGATGCGCGGCGCCAACTCGGCGAGCCGCGCACGCAGCCAGAACCGAACGCTGATGCGCGCCGCGTTGGGCGCGAGGCCAAGCACGAAAAACTCCGCATCACGTTCGCCTACCGGCAGTTGGCCGCTCTTCAGCGATTCGAACAGCGCCTGCACCGCGCGCACACCGCGGTCCGGGTCGTCCTTGTTCTCGCCGAAGAAATCGGCGAGAGTGAATTCGCTGTCGAAGCGTGACGGGCTGTCGGCCCAGAAGACGGTGGATGCGTCGCCGACCTGGACGCGGTGGCGCGAGTCCTTACCCAATAAGTGATTCAGCGCGGTGGTGTAGGCGAATGCGGCGCGCTGCCCGACCGGGGCGTTCTCGCCTTGCCGCTCGGTCTTGCCGTAGGACTCGAAGGCTCGGGCATTGAACGACACGATGTTGGCGCCCGAACTCTGCGCTCCCCAGACACCCTTGATGGACGCGTGCAGGCGCTGAATCGGAACGACTCGCCCATCGACCAGGCACAACCCTGTCGGTGCGGTGTCAGCGCTGCCTGCAGATGCCGCGGCTTCGCCCACCGCCGGCCGTTGGCACACGAGTTCGCGGTCGCCGGCAAGTGAGAATGTCATCACCGGATTGGTTTCTTCGATGTCCGGCCAGGCCGCGTGCGCTTCCAATACCGACCAGTCGTCGCGTTCCAGCGCGGCCAACACCGCGCGGATGCCTGGGTCGGCCAGGGCTGCGGCGGGCAGGGATTCGATCCGCATACGGAAGGCCTGCGCGGGTGTCTCTTCGGCTTTGCCCTTGCGTTCGCGCGCCAGACCGATTGCGTAGGCGGCGCTATCCCACAACAGGTTCGCCGTCACGCCCGACGTCTTCTTCTCCCCCAATGGCACGAGAAACGACTGCGCGCGCAGCTTCTTGCCGTCGAGCGAGCGCGTGTCGCGCAACTGGTTGACGCGGCCATCGGCTGTCAACTCGATGATGAAGGGAATGTCCTTCTCTTCGAGCCCGAGGCTCGGCAGCCTTTGCGCCGGGTCGGGATCGAGCGCCTTGCGGTCGTAGTAGCGCACGAGTTCCTGCAGGATCATCGCGCGCCTCCTTTCGCATCGACGTCGATCGCACCATTGCGCATTTCGGCGCGGAAGAACACAGGTTGCGGATCGGCCGGGTTGCTGAAGTCCATGTCGTGCAACATCCAGCCGAGGTCGCGCGTCTCGGCGATCGTCGGCCGTTCACCCGCGGCGTTGTTGACCAGCCTGAAGCGGGCGGCGAACTCGCGGCAGCCGAGGTAAGGCTGGTTGACGCATTGCCCCGCCGTGGCACGCCGCTCGAACATCGCGAAAAACTTCTGCGGCGGCTCCGGGTCGGCACGGTCGGCGCGGACTTCGAGGTCGGCGTGCGCACGGTATGCCACGTCGCGCAGGAACAGGCCGGCACGCTGCTGCCGGTCGTCCTCGACGTAGATCGCCAGGTCGCCCGCGCCATCGTTCATCGCCTGCTGCACGTTGCGCGTGGAAATGGTCGATGCCACTTCGTTGCGCCGCAAATTGATCCAGCGGATTGGCGCCAGCACCTCGATGCGCCGCACATGCCAGCGCAGCGCCGGCTTCCACAGAATCGCTTCGAACACCGCGCGCGCGGCGGATGGCGTGATCACGTCGTACGACACGCGCTCGACCTTCATTTCGGGGCGGGTGAAGCAGGCGAAGTCGCCGGAGATTTCGAGGCAGAAGGATTTCATCATCGTGCGTCCTCCGAATGCTGCGTGGCCTATTGGACAAGACTTGCTGCGCTCAACGGTTTGCCCTCGGCCAGGAGCCCGAGGCGGGCGTCATAGCGCATTTCGTCGATGAGGAGGAACAACCCGGGTTGAATCTCCTGCACGTCGCCGTGCTGCTGCCAACCTTGCACCTCTCGTTGTCGCGCCGCGACCGTGTAGCGCTGCAAGGCGCGCAGCAGCCAGCGGTCGGTGTCGCCACGCTTCAATCGTTCGATCAACGGGAGCACCGGGCGCGCTCCCGGTGCCTTGCTCTCGTACGGAACGATGACAGTGAATTGATCCTTGTCGTCGACGAGCCGGAATTTGTCCGCCGCGCTGCGAAAGTCGAAACTCAGGTCGGCGTTGTTGCGCAGGTGCGCGACGATGCCCTGCTGATCGCGACTCTTGAAGCCGTCGTAGTAGAGCGGGAAGTAGCGTTCGAACAGTTCCGGCGCCAGGCTTTCGGGCCGGCTGTCGGCGAGCACGCTGCGGCTGGCCTGGGCTGCGCTGCGTATCGCGCCAAGCGTCGCTGGCACCTCGCGAACGAACACCACGACGCGGCCCTTGTCGCCCAGCTCCCCTTCTCGGTTGCATCGGCCCGCGGCTTGGGCCAGGGAGTCCAGCCCGGCCAGGGCGCGGTAGACCACCGGGAAGTCGATGTCGACACCGGCTTCCACGAGTTGCGTGCTCACGACGCGCAGCGGCCGCTTGTCCATACCGGCGCGCCGCGCGGCCAGGCGATCGCGAATCTCGCGGATCGTGTCGGCGCGATGTTGGCCGCACATCGCGGCGGACAGATGCAGCGCGGGGTCGCCGCTGGCAGCGTCCAGTGCCGAGACGAATTCGGCCGCGTCTTTGCGGGTGTTCACGATGGCGAGCACGCAGTCGTGCTCGGCCATGCGCGATGCCAATTCGGCAGTCGGAAGGACTTGCTGCCAGTCGGTCGGCCATTCGAAGCGCACGCGATCGAGTGCTCGATACAGTGCGGCTTCGTCGTCGATCAGCGGCACGGGCTTGGGTAGACCGCGCAGGCTTTGGCGCGGGTCGAAGCGCGGAGAGTCCGTCAACACCGGCTGGGTTGCGGTGCACAGCAACAGCGTGACGCCGTAATGCGCCACCAAGAGGTTCAAGGCGTCGAGGATTGGTTGCAAGAATTCGGGCGGAAGCAATTGCGCTTCGTCGAGCACGATCACGCTGCCCGCGATGTTGTGCAGCTTGCGGCAGCGCGACGTGCGGGCCGCGAACAGCGACTCGAACAACTGCACGTTCGTCGTGACGACGAGCGGCGCGTCCCAGTTCTCGCAGGCGAGCCGACTGCGCGCGGTTTCGGCGCTGTCGTCGGTGTCGACTTGGCTGTGGTGCTCGACGATGGCGTCGCGGCCGAAGATGCCACCGAACACGTCGGCAGTTTGCTCAACGATGCTGGTGTAGGGGATCGCGTAGATCACGCGCCGTTGCCCGTGGGTTGCGGCGTGGCGCAAGGCGAAGGTGAGCGATGACAGCGTCTTGCCGCCGCCGGTGGGGACGGCCAGCGAAAACACCCCGGGCGGCAGGGCCGCTTTTTCGCGGCACTGGCGCAGCACGTCGGCGCGCGCGCGCATCACGACAGAGTCGGCGCGACCCTGGGCGCTGAGCTGTGCGGCGATTGCGCTCAGATGCTCGTCGAGCTGCTGCGTGTAGTGTTGAAGCGGAGCAAAGCCGTCGCGAGCGTCGGCCTTGCCTTCGTTCATGAAGGCCTCGGTGTCGAGGAAGTCGGCGTCCACCAGGGTCGAGAACAGCATTCGAATCCACAGCGCGCAGGCCAGTGGATTGCCACTGCGACCACCGGGAATCGCCTCGAACGCCTGGCGCAGCTCGAACGACTCGGGCAGGGGCAGGATGTTGGGCCGCGCGCCGGCGCATTCGGCGCGCGCCTCTTCATATTCGCGGTTGCTGTCGGGGGCACGAGAACCGAGCAGGCGGTCGTCCAGGCCTGCTGTCCAATCGGCCAAACCGGCATGGTGGCCGGCGATCGTGTATGCCAATATTCGCGCCGCCTTTGCGCCTTGCGGGCCGAAGCGCGTCTCGAAGGTCTTCAGCGCATGCAGGGCGCCTGCCGCGGAATGCGTCTTGTCGCTTCTCGCCGGCAGCTTGCCTTCGATGTGGGCGTCGGTGTCGAGCCGGATGTAGGCCTGAAAGCCAGTGCGGTACTTGCCGAGGTCATGCCAAAGGCCCGCCAGGCGCGCCCAGCGCGGGCCAAACGCGCGAGCGAAAAGTTGGGCGCGCTCTGCTACGCCGAGCAAGTGCTCCGCGAGCCCATGGGACTGCATGCGGCCGGTATGCGCATCGATTCGCGTATGGGCCCAGTGCGCTTCGTCCATGGCTATCCGCGTTGATGTTGATCTTGCGGCATGGTCGCATCGACGAGGCTCACAGCATGACCCTCCCAAGAATTTTTTCAATCCCCATCCGCAGCTTCGCGGCCACCTCCTCCCTCAACCCCAACGGCTCCACCACCTCCACCTCCGGCACATGGCGCAAGATGTCCATTGCCAGCTCCCGCGAATCGGCATAAGGCAGCTCCAGCAGATACGAACCGTCCGCCTCGAACCGCCCACGCTGCTTCGGGTGCCACGTCTCGGCCGCCACCCACCTCGCGCGCTGCGCCGTGAAACGCAGCGTCGCCCATTGCACCTTGCGTCCCGCAAAGATGCCATAGCCGGCACCGAGCACGGCGTCGAGTTCGGGATCCGCCACGTCGATCGCCTTGAGGTCGAGCACGCGCGCGGCGTGGATCGCGTCGACCGCGAAGCTGCGCAGCCCGCGCCGCACGTGGCACCAGGCGTCGAGGTACCAGTTGTCGCGGTAGTGGATGAGGCGCTGCGGCGAGACTTCGCGTTCGCGGCGCTCGTTGCGGCCGCGACCGTGGTAGTCGATGTGCAGGCGGCGGCGTTGCAGCAGTGCCGTGCCCACGGCCTGAAAATGCGGCAGGTGCACTTTGCGCGCGCCCACCGTCTGCACGCGGATGCGGCGCACGACTTCCGCGCTCGCGTGGGCCTTGGAGCCGGCGCTCGCTCCCAGCGCCTTGTTCAGCCGCTCGACGAGCGGCGCGATGTGCGGGCGCAGCAGGCCGCCGGCGTCGAGGTGGGCGAGCAGGTGCTGCATCGTCAGCAGCGCGTGAATTTCTTCGGCGCTGAACCACAGCCCCGGCAGTTCGTACTGCGTGCCGAGCACGGCCGCCTTGGGGTCGATGCGCCAGCCTTTGCGCTCGCGGTCGAACTCGATCGGCGCATTCATGCGGTCGCGCAGGTGCGCGAGGTCGCGTTTCAAGGTGGCAGGCGAGACGCCCAGCGCTTCGAGCAACGCTTGCTTGCTGAGGCACTTGCCGGCGTCGAACCAGCTCTTCAGCTTGTACAGGCGCTCGGTCTGGCTCATCGGTGCCATGCTACGCCGCAGCGGCAACGCGGCGCAGCGTATATGCTTGGCGCATGGCGAAAACCCTGTTGATCGTTTATCACACCCTCACCGGCGGCACGCTGCAAATGGCGCAAGCTGCCGCGGGCGGCGCCGACGACGCCGAAGATTCGCTGAACGTGCGCCTCGTTCGCGCGCCGCAGGCCGCCGCCGCCGACCTGCTGAGCGCCGACGGCTACATCTTCGCCACGCCGGAGAACCTGGCGTCGATGTCGGGGCTGATGAAGGACTTCTTCGACCGCACCTACTACCCGGTGCTGGAGCGCATCGAAGGCCGGCCGTACGCGTGCATGGTCTGCGCCGGCAGCGACGGCGAGGGCGCGGCGCGCCAGGTCGAGCGCATCGTGACGGGGTGGCGCTTGAAGCCGGTCGCGCCGACCTTGATCGTGAACGTCCAGGCGCAGACGCCCGAGGCGATCCTGGCGCGCAAGACGATTCCGGCCGACGACTTGCAACGTTGCCGCGAGCTCGGCGCGGCGCTGGCCAGCGGGCTGATGCTGGGCGTGTTCTAGCCAGAACACCCGCAACTGCACCAACAAAGGCCTCGCATGATCGTCGAACGCATCTGGACCGGCAACGCGTACCGCAACTACAACTACCTCATCGCCTGTGCCGAGACGGGCGAGGCGCTCGCGATCGACCCGCTGGACCACGGCAAGTGCCTCGCCGCGGCGAAGGCGCGCGGCTGGCGCATCACGCAGCTCCTGAACACGCACGAGCACCACGACCACATCGGCGGCAACGCCGCAGTCGTCGCCGCGACCGGTGCGAAGGTGATCGCGCACCACCGGGCAGGCAGCAGCATTCCCGGCGTGGACCGCGGCGTGAAAGCGGGCGACGTGATCAAGGTCGGCAAAACCGTCGAGCTCGAGTGCCTGGACACGCCCGGCCACACGATGTGCCACATCTGCCTGCGCGCGCACGCGGCGAACGGCGAGGCGCCGGCGCTCTTTTCCGGCGACACCTTGTTCAACGCGGGTGCCGGCAACTGCCACAACGGCGGGAATGCGCAGGACATGTTCAACACCTTCGCCGAGCAGCTCGCGCGCCTGCCCGACACGACGCGTGTCTACCCTGGGCACGATTACATCGAGAACAACCTGAAGTTCACGCTGTCGCGCGAGCCCGACAACGCCGACGCGCAGGCGCTGCTGCCCAAGGTGGCGGGCCACGACCCGGCGAGTTCGATGGTCACGACACTCGGCGGCGAGAAGCGCTTCAATACGTTCTTCCGCCTGACAAACCCGAGCGTGATCGCCAAGTTGCGCGAGAGTTTTCCCGAGTTGCCCGAGGAGCCCGACGCCAAGACCGTTTTCATCAAGCTGCGCGAACTGCGCAACAAGTGGTGACGCTACTTCGGCGTGCGCCCGTAGAAGATGGCGCGCACCGCGCCTGAGCGGAAGCGCACCGTCGCCATCAGGTTGCCCGGGCCGCGGTCGTAGAGCCAGTCCTCAACCGGCTGGCACGGCACGAAAGTGGTCGCCAGCGCCTCCGGGGCGGGAAGCATGGTGGGCCCGAAGAAGACGGGCGCGCAGTAGCTGTCCTTGAGCAGCGGCTCGCCGCACTTGTAGAGCACCGCCAGGCGCGAGTCGCCTTCGGCCGCGCTGTGCCCATTGCAGCGCAGCGACTCGGCGTGCGCCGCCGAGCCGAGCCCCAGCAGCAAGCCACAAACGACGGTTCGGATCACTCGACCCATTGCAGGCTCCCGGGGTGACGTAGGTTGCCATCCTACGCGGGCCGGCTGCGCTAAAGTGAGGCGCATGAACGCACCAAGCCCACCCGCCCATCTTGCCGCAGCTCTGGCCGACGCGGTGGCGCGCTACCGCGCGCGTTGCCCGGCCAGCGAACGCCAGTTCGACCGCGCCACCGAAGTGATGCCCGGCGGGAATACGCGCACCGTCTTGTTCAACGACCCGTTCCCGCTGACGATGCAGCGCGGCGAAGACTGCTGGCTGTGGGACGCCGACGGGCACCGCTACCTCGACGCGCTGGGCGAGTTCACGGCAGGACTTTACGGCCACTCGCACCCGGTGATTCGCGAGGCGCTGCACGCCGCGCTCGAGGGCGGCCTGAGTTTGGCGTCGCACACGGTGCGCGAAGCCGACCTGGCGCGCGAGATCCGCGCGCGGTTTGCGTCGATGGAGTTGCTGCGATTCACGAATTCGGGAACCGAAGCGAACCTGCTTGCGCTTGCGGTGGCCAAGGTGCACACGGGGCGGCGCAAGATTCTCGTTTTTGAGGGCGCGTACCACGGCGGTGTCTTGTCGTTCGGCGGCGGAAACTCGCCGGTGAACGTGCCGCACGAGTTCGTGATCGCGCCGTATAACGATCTCGATGCAGTACGTGCAATCGTTGTGCGCGACGGCGCGGCGCTCGCGGCCGTGCTCGTCGAGCCGATGCTCGGCTCCGCAGGTTGCATCCCCGGCGATCCGGCGTTCCTGCGCGGTTTGCAAGAGCTTGCGCGCGAGTGTGGGGCGCTGTTCGTGCTCGACGAAGTGATGACGTCGCGCCTGTCGATCGGCGGGCGCCAGGCGCTGCTTGGCTTGAAACCCGATCTGACGACACTCGGTAAATATTTCGGCGGTGGCCTGTCGTTCGGTGCCTTCGGTGGCCGCGTCGACGTGATGGCGCGCTTCGATCCGCGCCGCGCCGACGCGCTCGCGCACGCCGGCACGTTCAACAACAATGTGTTGACGATGGCTGCGGGACTGGCTGGCTTGCAGCGGGTGCTGACGCCGTATGCGCTGGAAGTGCTCAATGCGCGCGGCGAGAAACTGCGCAACCGGATGAACGACGTGTTCGCGAAGCAGGGCGTCGCGATGCAATTCAGCGGCCTGGGTTCGCTGATGAATCTGCACGCGACGCGCCGCGCCTTGCGTTCTCCGGCGGACCTGGCCGGCAGCGACCCGCGCGCCAAGGATTTGCTTTACTTCGCATTGCTCGAACGCGGCGTGTTCATGGCGCGGCGCGGCTTCGTTGCGCTGTCGCTGCCGTTCGGCGACGCGCAGGCCGACACGCTCGTGGCGGCATTGGATGACGCGCTGTGCGCCACGCGCGCGGCTCTGCCTGGGCTTGCGGCATGAGCTCGAACTCGAATCCGCCGAAGCTTGCCGCGCCAGGCGACGCCGAGTCGGCTTGCGACGTGCTGATCATCGGCGGCGGCCCGGCGGGCTCGACCGCTGCTGCGCTGCTCGCGCAGCAGGGCCGCAATGTCGTGCTGTTGGAAAAGATGCACCACCCGCGCTTTCACATCGGCGAGTCGCTGCTTCCCGCGAACGTGGCACTGTTCGACAAGTTGGGCCTGCGCGAGCAGATCGAGCGCATCGGCATGCCCAAGTACGGCATCGAGTTCGTCGCGCAGGAGTACGAGCACACCAGCTTTGTCGAATTCGCCGACGCCTGGGACAAGAGCATGCCTTACGCGTGGCAGGTGCGGCGCTCGGTGATGGACGAGATGCTGTTCCGCAACGCCGCGGCACGCGGCGCGCAGACGATCGAGGGCTGCCGTGTGCGCGACGTCGAGTTCGACGCGCAGGGCGCGACCGTGCACGCCGAACTCGAAGGCGCCGCCGGTGCCAAGACGCAGCGCCGCTGGCGCGCGAAGTTCGTTCTCGACGCGTCGGGCCGCGACACGCTGCTCGCAACGAAGTTCCGCTGCAAGCAGAAGAACCCGGCGCACAACAGCTCGGCGCTGTTCGGCCACTTCACGAACGCGCAGCGACTGCCCGGTCGCACCGAGGGCAACATCAGCATCTGCTGGTTCGAGCACGGCTGGTTCTGGTTCATTCCGCTCGCCGACGGAACGACGAGCGTGGGCGCGGTGTGCTGGCCGTATTACCTGAAGTCGCGCGACAAGCCGCTGAAGGATTTTTTCTACGACACGATCGCGCTGTGCCCCGAACTTGCGCGGCGGCTGAAAGATGCGACGCTCGTCGACGACGCGGTGCACGCGACCGGCAACTACTCGTACCTCTCCACGCACAGCAGCGGCGAGCGTTACCTGATGCTGGGCGACGCGTACACCTTCATCGACCCGATGTTCTCGTCGGGCGTGTACCTGGCGATGCACAGCGCGTTCGACGGCGCCGAGCTCGTCGCCACGGCGCTGGACCGGCCGCACGAGTACGAGCGCGCGCGCAAGCACTTCGAAGCGAACATGGCGAAAGGGCCGCGCGAGTATTCGTGGTTCATCTTCCGCGTCACGAACCCGTCGATCCGCGAGATGTTCATGCGCCCGGCGAACCCGCTGCGCGTCAAGGAGGCGCTGCTGTCGCTGCTCGCGGGCGATCTGTACGGCAAGACGCCCATCTGGGGGTCGCTGTGGGCGCTCAAGGCCATCTACTACATCGTGTCGCTGAAGAGCCTTCGCCGCACGTGGCGCGGCTGGCGGCGCCGCCACTTCAATATTCGCGACGTGGGGCCGCTGCAGGGCGAGACGATTCAACCTCAGCGCTGAGCTTCGATGTCACCCCGGCGCACGCCGGGGTCCACTTCGCGGCACTCAGAACTTGGTCGCCGGCTTGATCAACACCAGCGACAGCGCGCCGACGCTGCACAGCATCGCCAGCCACTGCAAGGGACCGAGCGGCTCGCCGTGAAGCAGCGCGCCGGAGATCATCGCCACCACCGGCACCAGGATCGCCGACAGCCCGGCGACGTTGGCCGGCAACAGGCCGACGATGGCGAACCAGCAGACGTTGCCGATCGCCATCGGCACCAGCGCGATGTAGCCGATCACGGCGATCGACGTCCACGACGGAACGAACCAGTTCCAGTCGCCGAGCAGCAACGCGCCGAGCGTCGTCGGCACGGCGCAAATCAGCAACTGCCAACCGGTCAGCACCATCGCCGAGATCGCGACCCCCGAGCGCTTCAGGATCAGCGTGCCGATCGCCCAGCCCAGCCCGGCAAGCAAACCCAGGCCCATGCCCAGCGGCGCTTGCGCATAGGCTTCGAAACTCGGCACCATCAGCAGCGTCACCGCGGCGCCGCCCAGCAGCACGGCGAACACGATGCGCCGCGTCAAGCGTTCGCCGAGCACCGCCCAGGAAATCAGCGCCGACCAGAGCGGCATCGTGAAGCCGAGGATCGCCGCCTGACCCGAAGGGATGAGGATCGCCGCGTAGGTGCTCGCGATGTTCCACAGCACCAGGTAGAACAGCGTCGCGGTGACGATCGTCGGCCAGGCGGCGCGCGGGATCGCGAGCGACATGCCGCGTGCGCGTGCCACGGCGAGCAGCGTCGAGCCGGCGAGCGTGACGCCGATCGCGCGAAACGTCCACACCGAGACTTCGCGCACCGCGTACGGAAACAGTGGCCAGTTGGTGCCCCACAGCAGGGTCAGGACGGCGAGCAGGATCAGGGCGCGCGGCGGGATGTGAGTGTGATTCCTGGCGGTCATTCGCGACGAGGCTCTCACGTCGGTGCGCGCTTGGCAAGCAGATTCGGAAGATTCGGCGACGGACGCGTCGATACAATCCGGCCCCCTTTGCCTCTTTGCCGGCCGACGTTTCATGTCGACTTCCCTGCGCGACCGCCTGTTCGTCATGTCGCAATACGTCATGCCCAAGCGCGCCATGACGGCGCTGGGCGGCGTCATCGCCGGCGCGCGCGGCGGGGCGATCACGCAGGCGATCATTGCCCGCTTCGTGAGGCGCTTTGGCGTGAACATGGCCGAAGCTGCGGTTCCCGAGATCGGCGCTTACGCGACCTTCAACGAGTTCTTCACGCGCGCGCTCGCGCCCGGCGCGCGGCCGATCTCGCCTGCCGACTGGGTGTGCCCCGTCGACGGCGCGATCAGCGCGTTCGGCGCGGTGGAGCGCGACCAGATCTTTCAGGCCAAGGGGCACCAGTATTCGACGCAAGCGCTGCTCGGCGGCGACTCAGGCCTGGCCGCACAGTTCGACGACGGCCACTTCGCGACGCTCTACCTGAGCCCGAAGGACTACCACCGCATCCACATGCCTTGCGCGGGGCGTTTGCTGCGCATGGTCCACGTTCCCGGCGAATTGTTTTCGGTGAACCCGGCGACAGCGCAAGCCGTGCCTGGGCTGTTTGCACGCAACGAGCGCGTCGTCTGCATTTTCGAGACGCAGTTCGGGCCACTCGCGCTGGTGCTCGTGGGCGCGACGATCGTCGGCAGCATGGCGACGGTGTGGCACGGGGTCGTGAACCCGCCGCGCTCGGGGCGACTGCGCGATTGGAGTTACGCCGACCGCGAGATTCGTTTGGCGCAGGGCGACGAGATGGGGCGCTTTTTGCTGGGCTCGACCGTCGTCATGTTGTGGCCCAAGCTGCCCCTGCGCTTCAACGCCGATTGGCGGCCGGGAGGCGCGGTGCGCCTGGGGCAGGTGATGGGCCTGAAGGGCTGACGGCACGGCGCGGATGCGTTAACCTCGTCGGCATCGATCCCCAAGGAGCGCGCGATGAAAAAATCCGTCAAGTCACTCGTTGACGAGGCGATGGCCCAGGTCACGACTTACACGCTGGAGCAGGCGCGCGCCTTGCACGGTAGCCCGGGCGTGCAATTCGTCGACGTGCGCGACGTGCGCGAGCTCGAGCGCGAAGGCGTGATCCCCGGCGCGCTGCACGCGCCGCGCGGCATGCTCGAGTTCTGGGTCGACCCCGATTCGCCCTACCACCGCGACGTGTTTGCGCAGGACAAGGAGTACGTGCTGTTCTGCGCGCTCGGCTGGCGCTCGGCACTGGCGACAAAAACGCTGATGGACATGGGAATGCAGAGCGTCGCCCACTTCGACGGCGGATTCACTGCCTGGAAAGAAGCCGGGGCACCGGTGGCGGAGAAGAAAACCGAGAAACCGGCGAAGGCTTGAGGCCATGGACCTGGCGTCGTCGCTGCGTATTCAGGCGCACGCCAACCGCTTGGCGAATCGGCGCCTTCTGAATGCGCTTGCCGAACTGCCTGACACCGAATTCAGCGCGCAGCGCATTGGCTTCTTTCCGAGCATCGCAGCGACGCTGAACCACATCCTCGCTGTCGACGCGTACTACATCGGCGCGCTGTACGGCGAGCCTGGTTTGCCGGCAAAGTACGACGAATTCGTTGCGGCCCAGTCGGTCGCCGAGTTGCTGCCGCGCCAGAGCGCGAGCGACCGGCGCCTGATCGACTGGTGCGACCGACTCAACGCCGCGGGCTGCGACGCGACGATCGAGATGGACCGCGGCACGCACGTGCAGCGCGACCTTGCCTGCCACGTGCTCGCGCACCTGTTCATGCACCAGACGCACCACCGCGGCCAGGTCCACACGATGCTCGCCGGCACCTCGGTGAAGCCGCCGCAGCTCGATGAATTCCTCATGCCCAGCGACGCGAAGTTTCGCGTCGCCGACATGGCGGCGCTCGGCTGGGACGAAGCCGCGGTGTACGGTTCGCGAACAGGCCACGGCTAGAATCGCCGCGGTTGACGTATACGTCAATTGCCACCGACCCGCGCCCTGGTCTTCACGTGGGCAGACGAAGGAAAACATGCCCGCACTCGCCTCGAAGCTCAATCCGCGCAGCAGCGAGTTCAAGGCCAATGCGCAGGCGATGCGCGAGCTCGTCGACGACTTGAACGCCAAGCTCGCGCAAATTGCGCTCGGCGGCGGCGAGGCGGCGCGCGCCAAGCACCTGGGGCGCGGCAAGTTGCTGCCGCGCGAGCGCGTCGAGATGCTGCTCGACCCGGACGCACCCTTCCTCGAACTGGCGCCGCTCGCCGCGCTGAACATGTACAAGGAGCGCGGCGGCGTCGACGCCGCGCCGGGTGCCGGGCTGATCGCCGGCATCGGCCGGGTCTCGGGCGTCGAGTGCGTGATCGTCTGCAACGACGCGACGGTGAAGGGCGGCACCTACTTCCCGATGACGGTGAAAAAGCACTTGCGCGCGCAGGAGATCGCGCTGCAAAACCGCCTGCCGTGCATCTACCTCGTCGATTCAGGCGGCGCGAACCTGCCGAACCAGGACGAGGTGTTCCCGGACCGCGAGCACTTCGGCCGCATCTTCTACAACCAGGCGAACATGAGTGCGCTCGGAATTCCGCAAATCGCCGTCGTCATGGGCTCGTGCACGGCGGGTGGCGCGTACATGCCGGCGATGAGCGATGAATCCATCATCGTGAAAAACCAGGGCACGATTTTTCTCGGCGGCCCGCCGCTCGTGAAAGCCGCGATCGGTGAGATTGTCAGCGCCGAAGACCTGGGCGGCGGCGACGTGCACACGCGCCTGTCGGGTGTCGCCGACCATCTGGCGCAAAACGACACGCACGCGCTGGCAATTGCGCGCGCTAGCGTCGCCAACCTGAACTGGCGCAAAGACGTGGCGATGCGCTGCATCGATTCGCGCGAGCCGCTGTTCCCCGCCGCCGAGCTGCACGGCGTGATTCCCATCGACACCAGGAAACCGTATGACGTGCGCGAGATCATCGCGCGCATCGTCGACGGCTCCGAGTTCGACGAATTCAAGGCGCGCTACGGCTCGACGCTCGTCACTGGATTCGCCCACATCGAAGGCATGCCGGTGGGTGTGGTCGCGAACAACGGTATTCTGTTTTCCGAAAGTGCGATGAAGGGGGCGCACTTCATCGAGCTGTGCGGCCAGCGCAAGATTCCGCTCGTGTTCTTGCAGAACATCACCGGCTTCATGGTCGGGCGCAAGTACGAGAACGAAGGCATCGCCAAACACGGCGCGAAGATGGTGACGGCGGTGTCCACCGTCAACGTGCCCAAATTCACGGTCATCATCGGCGGCAGTTTCGGCGCCGGCAACTACGGCATGTGCGGCCGCGCGTACGGCCCGCGTTTCCTCTGGATGTGGCCCAACGCGCGCATCTCCGTGATGGGCGGCGAGCAGGCGGCGAGCGTGCTCGCCACCGTCAAGCGCGACGGCATCGAGGCCAAGGGCGGCAGCTGGTCGACCGACGAAGAAGCTGCGTTCAAGAAGCCCATCCTCGAGCAGTTCGAGCACCAGGCGCACCCGTATTTTGCGAGCGCGCGGATTTGGGACGACGGCGTCATCGATCCCGTCGATACGCGGCGCGTGCTCGGGCTGGCGATCAGCGCGAGTTTGAACGCGCCGATTCCGGACCCGAAGTTCGGCGTGTTCCGCATGTAGGCAGTGGGAGCGCCACGCGATGGATCTGGACACGACGCAGCTGATGGCGATTGCCGCGGCGCTCGGCTGGGCGAGCGGCTTGCGCCTGTACCTTGTCGTCTTTCTCACCGGTTTGGCGGGTGTGCTCGGTTGGGTCGAGTTGCCGAGCGGCTTGAAGTTGCTGCAGCACCCGGCGCTGCTTGGCGCGAGCGGCTTCATGCTGTTCGTCGAATTTTTTGCCGACAAGATTCCGGGACTGGACTCGCTCTGGGATGTGCTGCACACGCTGGTGAGAATTCCCGCGGGCGCGGCCCTCGCAGCAGCGGTGTTCGGCGCCGATCACGCGACTTGGGCAACGGCTGCGGCGCTGCTGGGCGGCACCTTGGCTGCGACGAGTCATCTGGCCAAGGCGAGCACGCGCGCCGCAGCGAACACGTCGCCCGAACCGTTTTCCAACCTCGGTTTGTCGCTGCTCGGCGACGTGTCCGTGCCGACGGCGCTGTGGCTTTCGTGGCAGCATCCGCTGGTGTTTTTTGTCGCGCTGGCGCTGGCGCTGATGGTGATGGTCGCTTTGATCTGGTTCTTCGCGAAGTTTCTGCGCGGCTTGTTAAAGCGCGCCTCGAGTTGGTTTGCCACGGGCGCACAACATGTTTAAGAAGATCCTGATCGCCAATCGCGGCGACCAGCCGCGCAGCGGCGCAGCGACGAAGTCAAATTGCCTGGCACGCGAAGCGTGCGCAGGCGATCCCGCCTCGGGGGCGCAACATGTTTAAGAAGATCCTCATTGCGAACCGAGGCGAGATCGCCTGCCGTGTCGCCGCGACGGCGCGGCGCCTGGGCATGCGCACGGTGGCCGTGTTTTCCGATGTCGACGCGCAGGCGAAACACGTGCTCGCATGCGACGAAGCCGTGCACATCGGCGGTAACGCGCCGAAGGACAGCTACTTGCGCGGCGAGCGCATCATTGCCGCGGCGCTGCAATGCGGCGCGCAGGCGGTGCACCCGGGTTACGGCTTCCTGAGCGAAAACGAAGAATTTGCGCAGGCGTGCCTGGACGCCGGGTTGGTCTTCATCGGCCCGCCGCCGACGGCGATCAAGGCGATGGGGCTGAAAGCGCAATCGAAAGTCCTGATGGGCCGGGCCGGCGTGCCGCTCGTGCCGGGCTATCACGGCGTGGACCAGGATCCGGCGCTGCTGAAATCTGAAGCGAAGAAGATCGGCTATCCCGTGCTGATCAAGGCGAGCGCGGGCGGCGGTGGCAAGGGCATGCGAATCGTCACGCACGCCGACGAGTTCGACGCAAGCCTGGCCTCGTGCCAGCGCGAGGCGCGCAACAGCTTCGGCGACGACGCGGTGCTGATCGAGCGTTACGTGACGCGGCCACGCCATATCGAAATCCAGGTCTTCGGCGATTCCCAGGGCAACTGCGTCTACCTTTTCGAGCGCGACTGTTCGGTGCAGCGGCGCCATCAGAAGGTGTTGGAAGAAGCGCCGGCGCCGGGAATGAGCGAGGCGCGGCGCCGCGAAATGGGCGCCGCAGCGGTGGCTGCGGCCAAGGCGGTGGGCTATGTCGGCGCGGGCACCGTGGAATTCATCGCCGAACCCACGGCAGACGGGGACTTGCGCTTTTTCTTCATGGAGATGAATACGCGCCTGCAGGTGGAGCACCCGGTGACTGAGGCGATCACCGGCCTGGACCTGGTGGAGTGGCAATTGCGCGTCGCCAGCGGCGAGCCGCTGCCGCTGCGCCAGGAGCAGTTGCGCATGCACGGCCACGCCATCGAGGCGCGGATTTGCGCGGAGAACCCGGACGCGAATTTCCTGCCGGCGACGGGCACGCTTGCGGTGTATCGCACGCCGCCGTGCGCCGAGTTCGAGCGCGCGACGACAGCTGGCGTCATCCCGGCGCACGCCGGGATCCAGGGCGCTGCGCCGAGGGTGGATCCCGGCGTACGCCGGGATGACATGGCCGTGCCGCCGGGCGGCGCATCCGGCGGGCTGCGCATCGACTCGGGCGTGCGCGAAGGCGACGCCATCTCACCGTATTACGACTCGATGATCGCCAAACTTATCGTCTGGGGCGAGGACCGCGCCCAGGCGCTGGCACGGCTTGACGTTGCGCTGGCGGGAACCCACATTGTCGGCCTGCACAACAACGTCGGATTCTTGCGGCGCATTGCCGCGAGCAAGGCGTTTGCGACTGCCGATCTCGACACCGCACTGATAGAGCGCGAGCGCGATGCGCTGTTCAATGCGGCGCCGCTGCCGCTCGAGGTGGCTGCGGCGGGCGTCGTGGCACACGCGCTGGCGGCGGAACGCGCCGTGGAGGGAAGCGACCCCTGGTCACGCCGCGACGCCTGGCGCCTGCATGGTGCGGCGGTGCGGCGTTTCGACCTCGAGGCGCAAGGCGTGCGCACGAGTTTCATGTTGGAGCGCAATCACGATGGCGCGACCTGGCTCGTGCAAGGCGCGCAGCGCTGGCCCTACCTGGCGACGGCGCGAGGCGCAGGTAGGCATGACGTGAACCTGGGCGAGCAGCGCTGGCCGTTGACGGTGTACGCGCTCGGCGAGCGCTACGCGGTTTACGCGCCCGACGGCATGGCGCACTTGAGCGAAATCGATCCGATCGCGCACGCTGGCGACGGCGCCGTGGAGGGCGGCAGACTCACCGCGCCGATGCCCGGCAAGGTGGTCGCGTTTCTCGCGGCACCGGGCGACGTTGTCAAGCTCGGGCAGGCGCTGGCGGTGATGGAGGCGATGAAGATGGAACACACCCTCACCGCGCCGCGCGACGGCACGGTGCAAGCCTTGCTCTACGCGGTGGGCGACCAGGTGCTCGAGGGCGAAGAATTGTTGCGAATGGAGAGTGGCGCGTGAACTCGCGCCCGGCGCGGGCCCGACCCGAAGCGGGGTTCAGCCGCCGCGGCTGCGCTGGCTCAAGCCGAGGCGTGCCAGCCAGCCGCCTCTGGGCGCGGGCATGTGGCTGATGGCGTCTTCGCGCTCGGGTGGCAGGCTCAGGCCGAAGCCCGACGTGTCTTTCGACCAGGCGAGATCCTGCGCCTTCGCGCCCATCGGCGCTGCGACTTTCTTCGAGCGCTGCAGCGCTCGGCTGGCTTTGGCCGCCGCGGCCGCTGCGGCGCGCCGGGCGCTGGCTTTTGCGTCGGCGCGGTGCGCGCGCTCGAGTTCGTGGGCGAGGCTGACGAGTTCCGCAAGGCCCGAATTGCGGCACAGGCGCAGTGCGGCACGCGCCTCAAACCCGCCCTGCATGAGCACGCTGATCTCGAATTCCTGGTCGAGGTGGCGCCGCAGCATGAAGTGCAGCCGGGTGGCGAGGCGCAAACAAACGTTAGGGTCCAAGGGTCTGCTCCAGACAGCTTGGCGCATTGTTGCGATGAAGCCAGGGGTTACACCATCCCCAAGGCGTGGGGCGGGTTGGCGCAATCTCGTCTGGGGCGCGTGCACCCCCCGGAATCCGGGGTGGGCGAGGAGGCCGGAGTGAGTCAGGCGGCGTCCCCAGATCAGCCGCCGGGGCTGGCGCGCGTCACGCAGCGGTTGCGCGAAGTTCAGCACCCGCACGCGCCCATTTGGCTCGACGTTGCAGTGCGCACTTCGCAAGAGGCCGCCGCCGCCCTGGGCGTGCAGGTCGGCCAGATCGCCAAGAGCGTGATGTTTCGTCGCCGTGCCGACGATGCCGCGGTGCTGGTCGTGACCTCGGGCGACCGGCGTGTCGATGAAGCCAAAGTCGCTGCACGGCTGGGCGCCTTGGCGCGCGCCGACGCGCAGTTCGTCAAGCAGGCGACCGGTTTTTCGATCGGCGGCGTCGCCCCGCTGGCGCATCTCACGGCGCCGCTGACGCTGGTGGACCGCGAATTGTTTCGCTTCGCCAGCGTCTGGGCGGCGGCGGGGCATCCGAACGCGGTATTCCAGACGAGCCCGGACCAGTTGCTGGTATTGACCGGCGCGCCGGTCGCGGATGTCACGGAGGCCTGATGGGTTCGACACCCGCCGTGCCCAGCCCCTGCATCGATGTCTGCCGCATGGACCCGCGCACCGGTTGGTGCGAAGGTTGCGCGCGCACGATCGACGAGATTGCTCAATGGGCGTCGTTGGACGACGCGGCGAAGCGCCAGGTGTGGGCGCTCTTGCCACAACGCCGCGAACAACTCGCCGCGCCCGCAGGCGCTGCACCCTCGGGAGCCGCGCAATGAAGCTGCTGCGCTTTTGGTTCGACCCGGTGTCGCCCTACGCCTACCTGGCTTTCGAGCGCCTGCCGCAGGTGCTGGTGGGGCTGTCTTACAGCGTCGAATACCGCCCCGTGTTGTTTGCCGGGCTGCTGGCGCACTGGGGCCACAAAGGGCCGGCCGAGATCGAACCGAAACGCGCCTGGACCTTCCGTCAGGTGGAGTGGCTCGCGCTGCGCCACGGCATCGCACTGCAAACGCCACTGCAGCACCCGTTCAACCCGATCGCGCTGCTGCGCCTGGCGCTGGCGTGTGCGCCGGCCGGCGAGGCGCCGAACCGGCGCGTCGTTGAGGCGATGTTTCGCCACGTGTGGTGCGGCGACGGGGCCGACGCCAACGATCCGACGCGCCTGGTGACATTGAGCAAGCTGCTCGCGCCGCAACGCGATCCGCAAAGCCCGCAGGTGAAAGATCAATTGCGCGACGCGGGGCGCGAGGCGATAGCCCGCGGCGTCTTCGGCGTGCCGACCATCGAGCTTGACGGCCGCTTGTTCTGGGGGCTGGACAGCCTGGAGATGGTCGCGCAGTGCCTGCGCGGCGAACCCTGGTTCGGTGCGGGGTGGAGCGCCGCCGGCGCGCCGCGTGCGGGCCTGCAGCGCAAGCCCAGCTGAGGCCGCAAACCTGCGCCCGCTGCTTCCTCAGCGCCTCAGGCGCCAGGCTCGGCGCATCGCCGACCACGCCGCGGCGTGCTGCGGGTCCGCCTCGCGGACCGCGGCTGCGTAGCGTCGCCAGACGACGAACACCAGGCTCGCCATCAAGCCGAGCAGCGTGCTTGCGATCACGATCAGCGCGCGCGAGGGCTTGGACTTGAAATCCGGAGGCAACGCCTTGTCGACTTGCTGCAGAACCGGCCCTTCCTTGGCCTCGTCGAGCTTGGCGATCTCGAACTGGCGGATCATGCTCTCGAGCAGCGTCTCCTGCAGCTTGAGTTCTCGGCGGGCGCGCACGTAGGCGATCGCCGCTTCGGGAATCTTGCCCACTGGAATGTCCGCTGCGCTGCCGCCCGTGCGCCCGCGCGAAGATTCCATTCGCGCGAGCTCATCGCGCAGCGCACCGAGCTCGGAGTTGAGTTTCAGCACGTCCGGGTTTTCTCCCGTGGCGGTGGTGCGCAGCACCTTCAATTGGACTTCGCGCTCGGCAATCATCGCGCGCAGTTGCGCCGCGCCGCCGATCAAGGCCTCAGCCTGTTTGTCCAGAACGATGACGCCCGACTTTTCCTGCACCTCTCGCAAACCGAGTTCGGCCTTGACGAGGTTCTCCTTGACGTCCTTCAGCTGCTGCTCGAAAAACACGCGACGCAATTGCGCGTCTGAAACGGCCAAACGCCCCAGCACCTTGGTGACTTCCTCGACATGCGTGTTCGCGAGCTCGGCGGCGAATTTCGGGTCGCGGTCGTCGACTTCGATGCTGATGACGCCGCTCTTGCGATCCGCCGAGACGCGCACCTTGTCCGGCATCGACTTGCGCAGCGCCTCGAATGACTTCAGCTCGTAGCGTGCCAACAGGCCGAAGCGCGCGTCGAGCGCGCGCACAACGCTGTCGCTTTTCAGCAAGGCGACATACAGCTCGTCGGGCGACTTGGCGCCTATGCTTCCCGCCAGGCCGCCCACCGCACCGAGCGCCGCCAACGCTGCTGACGCGCCACCGCCTTGGCTCTGCGACGCCGGTGGCAACAGCGTCGTGCGCGCCGTGAATATCGGCGGCTGCAGCAGGGCCACGGCGAGCGACGCCAAAGCCGCGAACGTGGTGACGGCGGCGATTTGCCACTTGCCTTCGCCGACCCATGTCAGCAGGTCGACCAGGCTGAACGAGGGGCCGTCGTCGTCCTGCGCGTACGGTTGTTCGGTCGCGGAGCTCGACAAATCGTCCAGTTTCATCGCGGTCTTCAATTCTTCAGCGTGTTAATCGCGGCGATGCCCAGGCCGAACTGCGAGAAGATCAGCGACCAGTCCTTCAGGTTGCGCACCAGGGCGCGGCCCCAAGTCTCGAAGTCCAATTGGTTGGGCACGATCAGCGCGTCACCCGGCTGCAGGCGTTCGCTCTCGAGCGCATTGCCGCCCCAGAAGCTGCGCTTTTCGCCGGCATGGTTGACGGTGCCGTCGGCGCGCAAGATGAACATGTTCGACGGGTCGGCGGATTCGTCGACGCCGGCGAGCTTAAGATAGTCGCCCGCCGTGCGGCCGCCTTTCCACAGGAACGCGTTGCTGTTCACCACCGCGCCGGCCACCGTGACGAAAGCCGGTCGCGTGGGCACGCTGATCCTGTCGCCGTGGTCCAGCGGCACGTCGGGCAGCGCGTCGAGGTTCTTCACTTCCGGCGTCAGCTCGAGCGCGATGCGGCCATTCGGCTCGATTCGCGACAGGCGCGCGAGTTGCGCCTGCGTCGCTGCGTTGCTGACCGCCGCCGTGTTCGCAGCCGATACTTCGTCGCGCCGGTTCGCCGCGTCGCGCGCGCTTTGCGTCGCCGACAGGGCTTCCAGGCGTGTGATCGCCGAGGCCAGGTTCTCGCGCTGGCGCTGGCGCGTCTCTTCGCGGCTGAAGTCCAGCCCGTAGACATAGGCCTGCGGCGTGAAACCGCCGACGCGGTCGATCAGGCCTTTCAAGGTCTCGCCGGGGCGCAACTGGTACACGCCGGGGGCACCGACTTCGCCTTCGACGGTGACGAGGCGCGTCTGGCGCGCCACCGGAACGCGCACGTCTTTCTGGCTGTAGACCGTGACGACGTCGCCTGCCAGCAGTTCGAGGTTGTGCGCCGGATCGCCCTCGAGCACGGCCTTGCCCAGGTTGAACGGGATCACCTGGGTGCTCAAGTCTTTTTCAATGAGACGCTCGATCACGGCGTAGTCCCAGTTCAGTTCGTCAAACAGCGCGGCTGGGCTCTTTTTTGCACGCCCTGCCGCCGCGCGGTTTGCTGCCCCACGCTCGTCGTCGCGGCCATTCACTGCGCGCGGATTGTTCTGCGCTCGAGCCGCGCGCTCGTTGCGTTCCGGGACCGGGCCCACACTCTGTTTGGACTCAAGCTCGAGCCGAGGCGCGGTTTCCGGGCGTTCTTCATCGTCCGATTCGAGAACCTGAACGAGCAAGTTCTTGCGCCGGTAAAAATCGGGCGAGATCAGCGCCTCGCGGTCCGGAATCAAATCGCGGATTCGCATGCCCGGGCGGTGCGCGTAACGCAGGGGCTGCGCCACCGGGCCCTTCAGGGTGACGGCATTGGCAAAGCGCGGGGAAATCGGCAGCAGCGTGAGCAGGTCGCCGTCGCGCAGCGGCTTGAGCAGGCCCACGTCGTCGAGCCTGAATTCTTCGACGAAGCGCACTGCCTGGGCTTGCGCGCCGTCGACGCGTTCGAGCTGGGCGCGGTTCCGGTCGGCGAGCACCGGTGCGCCGCCGGCGTACCGAAGCAGGTCGCGAACCGTCTCGGTGGCGCTCTTCAGTTCGTAAATCGCGGCCAGATCGAGCGCACCCGTCAAGGCGACACGCGGACCGCTCGGCTGAAAAAGTACGACGTCACCGGCAGCGAGCTGAAGGTCTTTGGACTTGTCGCCGAGCACCAGAAAATCGTAGAGATCGATTTCGGTGACGTCCTTGCCATCGCGGCGCAGCACCACTTTGCGCATCGATCCGTAGGGCGCCGGCCCGCCGGTGAACGCAATCGCAGACAGCAAGGTGGCCTGCCCCGGCAGGTTGTACACGCCGGGACGCTGCGCTGCGCCCACCACATAGACTTTCACCCCGCGCAGTTGGCCGAGCGCGACGCTCAGATTGAAGTTGGTGTAGAGGCGCGCGATCTGCGCACGCAAGTGCTTCTCGAGTTCCGATGCCTTGACCCCGGCGACGCTGAAGCTGCCGACCTTGGGCAAGTTGAGCATGCCGTTGCGATCCACCACGCTGCGGTAATCGACGTCGATCGAGCCCCACGCGCGCAAAATCACTTCGTCGCCGGTGCCGACGCTGTAGTCCGCCGACACCGGGACGTTGTCGAGCGACGCGAAATCTTCGTTGGGGTCGGTGAAAAAACTGGCACCGAAGGTGGGCAGCAGCCGCCCCGTCGCGGCCTCGACGAATTTCTGAAACTCGCTGGGTTTCGCAGGGGCCGCATCGCGCCTGCGCAACTGCTCCTGGGGATTGAAGTGTCCCTGCGGTGCTGCGCCGCTGAAACCTGGCGATCCGCCAGGCTGCTGCTGGCGAGCCGCAGCGCCCGCTCCGGTGGCTTGCTGGCGCGTTGGTCCGCCTTGGCCTTCGCGCGGGCGAGTACTCGGCGCTGGCGTGTAGCCTGGCGCGGTGAAGGTGCCGCCGGACCGCGGCTCGTCGGCGGTTTGCGCGACAGCGCTGCCGACGAGGCACAGCACGCCGAGCAGTGTGGGCATGAAAAGGCGCAAACAGGTCATTCGGGGCTCGGCCGGGAATCGATTGAAGAGTGGATTCGCTCGGCCGTGTCAGGCGAGTCCCCGATTCCCTGGGAAGCGGGGGCCGCACGACGCGAGAAACCAGCCGGCGTTTCCGACCAGGGCGCGATGTTAGCGGATGGCCCAGCCTGGAACGCTTCTCCCGGCCCAATGAAAAACGCCCGCGGAGGCTTCGCTTGAAGCTGCGGGCGCCGGGCGAATGAAGCGAAGCGGCGCGCGGGCGGGCGCGTGCCCACACCGCGCTGAAGCAGGTCCTACTCCTTGCGATAGTCGTCGTGGCAGGCTTTGCACGCCTTGCCGGTTTCACCGACGGCGGCCTTGATCGTGTCGATGTTGCCGGTCTTGGCTGCCGCGTTGAACTTGACCATTTCTTCTTGCATCTTCGTGGCAAGACCCTTCACCTTTTCCGTGTCGGTCCAGATCGCGGGTTTGGCACGCGTATCGCCGGTATCGGAACCGGGAACAAAACCGGCAAAAGGCAATTTGGACATTGCCGTGGCGATCTCGGCGTTGTCGATTGCCGCCTTGGCGTCGAACGGAATGCGGCCATTGGCCATGGCACCGACCCGACCGAAGTGCGCGGCCATCACGGTGAACGCAGCCTTGCGATACTTGATCGCGTCTTCCGGCTTGGCAAATTGCGCGGCCGCGGGCAGGGCAGTGGCCAGCGTCAGCACAGCAGCAGTCAGCGTCAACGAGGAACGCAGCATATTTCTCATCAGTCTTCTCCTAGGGGTTGGTCAGGGTCGAATCGTTCCCGCACGGGCACGCAGCCCGTCAAGGCGCCGCGCAGTGTACGCAACTGGCATGACAAATATTCCGCCGGCCGCGGGAAAACCACAAGGCGATGCCGGGCGGAGGAGGTGTGCGGTAATCTTTGCGTACGGCACCAGCAGAGGTAAAGCATGACAGAGGCGATGCTCAGGGTTCGGGTCTGGGACCTCCCCACGCGGATCTTTCATTGGCTGCTCGCGGCAGGCGTGGTCACTTCGGTGATCACGGCGAAGATCGGTGGCAATGCCATGGTGTGGCATTTTCGCTGCGGCTACCTGATCATGACGCTGCTCGCGTTTCGCCTCGTCTGGGGCGTGGTGGGTGGGCGCTGGTCGCGCTTTGCGAGCTTCATCTATGCGCCAGCGACGCTGCTGCGCTATCTGCGCGGCCACGCGCGGCCCGAAGAACACCTTGACGTTGGCCACAGCCCGATGGGCGCAGGCTCGGTGTTTGCCTTGCTCGCCATCCTGCTGCTCCAGGTCGGAACGGGTTTGATTGCCGACGATGAGATTTCCAATTCCGGGCCGCTCGTCAAGTTTGTGTCGGGGGCGACGAGCGCCTTGGCCTCGGGGTGGCACAAGAATTTCGGGCAGTGGTTGATCATCAGCCTGGTGGTGTTGCACTTGAGTGCGATCGCCTTCTACCGGTTCCGGCGTGGCCGCGATCTGGTGGGCCCCATGCTCAGCGGCGACAAGATGCTCGCCGGCAAGGTTCCAGGCTCCGCCGACGCAGCAGGTCATCGCGGCTTGGCCTTGACCTTGGTCGCCCTTTGCGCAGCCGTCGTCGGCTGGCTGGTGAGCCTGGGCGGCTAGACTGCGCTGGCTGCTTACCCACCTCGGATGCCTCCCCCAGCCATCGAACTCAAGGTTCCGCATACGCCGGAGCTGATCGACACAGCACGCGAGTTGTTTCGCGAATACGCGGCGAGCCTGAGCGTCGACTTGTGTTTTCAGAATTTTGACGCCGAGCTCGCCGGATTGCCCGGCGAATATGCGGCGCCGAGCGGCCACCTGCTGCTCGCCTTTGTCGACGGCGCGGCAGCGGGCTGCGGCGGGGTTCGCCGCATTTCCAACGTCGACTACGCAAACGCCTGCGAAATGAAACGCCTCTACGTGCGTCCGGCGTTCCGCCGCTTCGGCCTGGGGCGGCTCCTGGCGCAGCGCTTGATGGACGAAGCGCGCGGCAGCGGATACTCGGCGATGTTGCTCGACACGCTGGATGACATGGAATCGGCGCGCGGGTTGTACGGAGCGCTCGGCTTTGACGAGATCGCGCCCTACTACTTCAATCCGATTGCCGGTGCCCACTACTTGAAGGCGGATTTGACCTAGCTAGTACGCGTCGCGCGGCCCGGGCGTCTTTGACTCACGGGCGCCCGCTTTGCGACGATTCCAATGCCTGCACCCATGAACAGTCTTTTCGCCCAGATGCTGCACGCCAGCGGCGGCCGACCGCCGATCGGCACGTGGCTGGTTTCGGCGAGCCACGTGATTGCCGAAGCGGTGGGCTGCGCCGGGTTCGACTGGGCGGTCATCGACATGGAGCGCGGGGAAGTGAAGGACGTCCTGCACTTGTTGCACGCGTTGGCGGCGACCAAGGCGCTGCCCATCGTGCGCGTACCGTGCCACGACGCCGGGCTCGTCAAGCGCGTGCTCGACGCCGGCGCCGCCACCTTGCTGCTTGCGCACGTGCCCAGCGCGGACGTGGCGCGCCGCGCCGTCGCGGCAACGCGTCTGGCCTGCGCCAGCATGCAAAGTGACGCCGCGATGTCACGCGCGTCGCGCTTTGGCGCGGCACCGAACGGCGCTGCGCACCATGCCCTCGCCGTGATCGTCGAGATCGCGTCGGCGCAGGCCATCGAACAGCTCGACACCTTGGCTCAGGTGGACGGCATCGATGCCTTCTTTCTCGGCGTATCCGACCTGGCGGCCACGCTCGGCCACGCGGGAAGGGCAAATCACTCGGCGGTCGGGGAACTGACAGCGCGCGCCGTGCAGCGCTGCAAGGCCTTGGGCAAACCGATCGGCGTTGCGGCGCCGACGGCGCAAATGGCGGCGCAATACCGCGCCACTGGGTTCGACTTCATCGCCGTGGCTTCCGACCTGGGCCTGATGATGAACGGCGCGCACAGCCTGATGGCGGCGCTGCGTACCTCGGGCGACGAGCACGTGCACGCCTCACCCCTGGCACGCGAGCCCTCCGATAGTGTGAACAGGCCCTAGCGGCAGACCCATTGAAAGAATCCGATGACAGCGCACAGTGAAGCCGTGTTCGAACTGCACGCCGGGGCGCTGCGCCTGGCCTTGCGGCCCGACCTGGGAGGGTGCATCGCCGGCCTGTGGCACCGCGACGTTGCGGTGTTGCGCAGCAGCGACCCGGTGCAGCTGGACACGGCGCGGCGCTCAGGGTGCTACCCGCTTGTGCCCTATTCGAATCGCCTGGCGTACCGGCGCTTTCGCTGGAAGGGCAGCGATTACACGACGGCGCCGAATTTCGACGCGAGTCCGCACTCGGTGCACGGCGTCGCCTGGTTGCGCGCCTGGAGCGTCGTCGCGTCGAGCGCCGTGGATGTGGGCCTGAGCTATCGCCACGAGGCCGACGCGCACTGGCCTTTTCCATTTGAGGTCAGCCAACACTTCACGCTCGCGCCCAGCACGCTGCGCGTGCAACTGCAGTTCACAAACCTGGCCGACATCGCTCAACCTGTGGGCCTGGGCTGGCACCCGTATTTTGCTAAGCGTGCACGCAGCCGCCTGCACGTCGAGCTGTCGGACCGCTGGGACAGCGACGCCGCGCAACTCCCGGTCCGCAAGCACGCGCAGCCGGGAATCGACAGCGACATCGCGCACCTGGACTTCGACAACTGCTTCGAAGGCTGGGCGGGGCCGGCACGCATCCGCGACGAAAAGATGGCGCTGCAGCTGACGTCGTCGATGCAGCGACTCGTGGTCTACACGCCGCGCGAGAAGGACTACTTCTGCGTCGAACCCGTGAGCCACGTCAGCAACGCCATCCACATGGCCGACCCGCTGGCGCAAGGCCTGCAGAGCGTCGCTCCAGACGAAACCGTGCAAGCGTGGATGCAACTCGACATCACGATGGTCTGAACCGCGCGACAGAACCGCGCGGGTTTCCACGTATAATTTTTGGCTGTATTGAAACAGTCAGTGTCGTGTGCCATGACCGACCGCAACGCCGATCGCAGGGCACAGACGGGATTTGCAGACGAGGAAGACGATAGGCACGTGAAGCCCTTGACGCGCGATGAGGCGCAGGCTTTGCGGGCAAAGGAACCAGCGGTATCCCCTTGGCGCGTGGTGATCACGCAGGTCGTGGTGGGTGCTGTGGTGGCGCTGCTGGCCGGGTGGGTCAGCGGCACTGCGCAGGGGTTGTGGTCGGCGCTGTATGGCACGGCCACGGCGGTTGTGCCTGGCGCCTTGATGGCGCGCGGCATGACACACCGGTTCTCTGGCATTTCACCCGCCGCGAGTGCGGTGGGCGTGATGTTCTGGAGCCTGGTGAAAATCGGAGTCTCGGTGCTCATGCTGGTGCTGGCGCCGAGGGTTGTTCAGCCCTTGAGTTGGCCGGCGTTGCTGGTGGCTCTGGTGCTGTGTATTCAGGTGTATTGGCTCGCGCTGCTGTGGCGCGGGCGGTGAACGGAAGACGGAACCCGACAACATGGCAGCCGAAGGCCAAGCACTCACCGCCGGTGACTACATCGTTCACCACTTGACCCATTTTCAGACCGGCAAGCCCAAGGGTTTGGTCGACTTTTCGGTGCTGAATTTCGATTCCATTGCGTTCTCCATCCTGCTCGGCGTCGTCGGCTGCTGGCTGTTGTGGCGGGCTGCGAGCAGCGCCACCGCCGGTGTGCCGGGGCGCTTCCAGGCGGCCGTCGAAATCCTCTTCGAAATGGTCGAAAGCCAGGCCAAGGGCATCGTTCACAACGCGAACAGCCGCAGGCTGGTCGCGCCGCTGGCGCTGACCGTGTTCGTCTGGATCTTCTTGCTGAATGCGATGGACTTGTTGCCCGTCGATCTGCTGCCCCTGCTGTGGCAACTGATCTACGGTGCGGCCGGGCACGACGCGTCGCACGCCTACCTGCGTGTCGTTCCCACAGCAGACCTGTCGATCACGATGGGCTTGTCGGTGGGCGTGTTGATCCTGTGCCTGGTCTACAACATCAAGATCAAAGGCCTGGGGGGCTTTGCGCACGAGTTGATCGCTGCGCCTTTCGGCAACCACTGGGCGCTCTACCCCTTCAACTTCGCGATGCAAATCGTCGAGTTCGTCGCCAAGACGGTCTCGCACGGCATGCGACTCTTCGGCAACATGTACGCGGGCGAGTTGATCTTCCTGCTGATTGCTCTGCTTGGCGGTGCGTTCACGCTGTCGCTCGGCGGCTTCGCACTGGGGGCGCTGCACATTCTGGCCGGCACCGTGTGGGCCATCTTCCACATTCTGATCATCACGCTGCAGGCTTTCGTGTTCATGATGCTCACGCTCGTCTACGTCGGTCAGGCTCACGAAACTCACTAGTCCGCGCCGCGGATTCAGTCTTGCGGCCGCGGCAATCCACTTCCCTTTCTTTTTCAATCAACTACACACTGGAGTCAACATGGAACTCATCGGTCTCGTTGCCCTCGCGGCAGGTCTCATCATCGGTCTGGGCGCAATGGGTGCATGCATCGGCATCGGCGTGATGGGCAGCAAGTACCTCGAATCGGCGGCACGCCAGCCCGAGTTGATGGGCGAGTTGCAGACGAAGATGTTCCTGCTCGTCGGCCTGATCGACGCGTCGTTCATCATCGGCACGGGCATCGCGCTGTGGTTCACGACGGCCAATCCCTTCCTCGCCCAGTTGGCGAATCTGCCCAAGTAATCTGACGGCCATTGCCGCCCCTCGCGGCGGCCTTGTTCCTTAGTCGAAGGCACTCATGAGCATTACCGCGACATTCATCTTTCAGATGATCGTGTTCCTGATCCTGGTCTGGTTCACGATGAAGTTCGTCTGGCCGCCGATCACGGCGGCGCTGGACGAGCGCGCCAAGAAAATCGCCGACGGACTGTCCGCCGCCGACAAGGCGAAAGCCGAACTCTCGAACGCGAACCGCCGCGTCGAAGAGCAGCTCTCGACGGCGCGCGCGCACGCCACGCAGCGCCTGGCCGACGCCGAGCGACTCGCCCAGGCAATGATCGAAGAAGCCAAGACTCGCGCCAGCGAAGAGGGCGCGAAGATCATCGCCGCGGCGAAGGCCGAGGCCGGGCAAGAGTCGGTCAAGGCACGCGAGAGCCTGCGCGCGCAGGTGGCCGCCCTGGCGGTGCGAGGCGCCGAGCAAATTCTCAAGCGTGAAGTCAACGCCGGAGTTCACGCCGAGTTGCTGACGCGCTTGAAGACGGAACTTTGAGCCATGGCTGAACTTGCGACGATCGCGCGGCCCTACGCCGAAGCGCTGTTCAAGGCCGCCGGCGCAGGCGATGCGACCGCATTGACCGGCCAGGTGCAGGCGCTTGCCGATGTGGCCGGCAATGCCCAGCTGCGCCAGTTCGCCGACAACCCGAAAGTCAACGCCGATCAGGTGTTCGAACTGATGACCTCGGTGGTCAAGTCGCCGCTCTCGTCCTCGGCAAAAAACCTGCTGCGCGCCGTCATCGACAACGGCCGCCTGGCCGCGCTGCCGGCGATTGCCGAGCAGTTTCAGGCGCTCGTCAACGCGCGCTCGGGAATTGCCGACGCGACGATTTACAGCGCCTTCGCGATCGCGCCGGCGCAGCTCGCCGACGTCGTCGCGACGCTCGAGAAGCGCTTTGCCCGCAAGCTCAATCCGACGGTCGTGCTCGCGCCCGAGCTGATCGGCGGGATTCGCGTCGTCGTCGGCGACGAAGTGCTCGACACCTCGGTCAAAGCGCGTCTCGAACAAATGAAGATGGCGCTGACGGCGTGAAGCTCGCCGGCGCCAAATCAACACCCGAACTTAACCAGCAGCCCAACCTGCAAAGCTGTCGCAAGGCGCTCGCCTCGCAGACCGGAGATCAGACATGCAACTCAATCCCGCCGAAATTTCCGAACTGATCAAGAGCCGCATCGAAGGCCTCAGCGTCTCCGCGGACATCAAGAACCAGGGCACGGTCGTCTCGGTCACCGACGGCATCGTGCGCGTGCACGGCCTGTCCGACGCGATGGCCGGCGAAATGCTGGAATTTCCCGCCACGGCAAGCGGCCAGCCCACCTACGGCCTGGCGCTGAACCTCGAGCGCGACTCGGTCGGCGCGGTGATTCTGGGCGAGTACGAACACATCTCGGAAGGCGACACCGTCAAGTGCACCGGCCGAATTCTGGAAGTGCCGGTGGGGCCTGAGCTGATCGGCCGCGTCGTCAACGCGCTCGGCCAGCCGATCGACGGCAAAGGCCCGATCAACGCCAAGATGAGCGACGTGATCGAAAAAGTCGCACCCGGCGTGATCGCGCGCCAGTCGGTGAGCCAGCCGGTGCAAACGGGATTGAAGTCGATCGACTCGATGGTGCCGATCGGGCGCGGCCAGCGCGAACTGATCATCGGCGACCGCCAGACCGGCAAGACAGCGGTGGCGATCGACACCATCATCAACCAGAAGGGTCAGAACATGACCTGCGTCTACGTCGCCATTGGCCAGAAGGCGTCGTCGATCAAGAACGTCGTGCGCGCGCTCGAAGCGAACGGCGCGATGGAATACACGATCGTCGTCGGCGCGTCGGCGTCCGAATCGGCGGCGATGCAGTACGTGTCGGCGTATTCGGGTTGCACGATGGGCGAGTACTTCCGCGACCGCGGCCAAGACGCGCTGATCATTTACGACGACTTGTCCAAGCAAGCCGTCGCGTACCGCCAAGTCTCGCTGCTGCTGCGCCGCCCGCCGGGCCGCGAAGCCTATCCGGGCGACGTGTTCTACCTGCACAGCCGTCTGCTCGAGCGCGCGGCGCGCGTGAATGCCGATTACGTCGAGAAGTTCACCAAGGGGGCGGTGAAAGGCAAAACCGGTTCGCTGACGGCGCTGCCGATCATCGAGACGCAAGCGGGCGACGTATCGGCCTTCGTTCCGACGAACGTGATCTCGATCACCGACGGCCAGATCTTCCTGGAGACGTCGCTCTTCAACGCCGGCATCCGCCCCGCCATCAACGCCGGCATTTCCGTGTCGCGCGTCGGCAGCGCGGCGCAGACCAAGTTGATCAAGGGCTTGTCGGGCGGCATCCGTACCGACTTGGCGCAGTACCGCGAACTTGCCGCGTTTGCCCAGTTCGCTTCCGACCTCGACGACGCGACGCGCAAGCAGCTCGATCGCGGCGCGCGCGTCACCGAACTGCTCAAGCAAGCTCAATACACCCCGCTGCCGATCAGCCTCATGGCCGCGACGCTGTTCGCCGTGAACAAGGGCTTCATGGACGACGTCGACGTGAAAAAGGTTCTGGCCTTCGAACACGGCCTGCACCAGCACCTGAAATCCAGCCATGCCGCGCTGCTGGCCAAGCTGGAAAAGGACAAGGCGATGGACAAGGACGCGGAAGGCGAACTGAACGGCGCGATCGCAGCGTTCAAGAAGTCGTTCTCCTGAGCCTGTCTGTCGGAGGCACATCATGGCAGTCGGCAAAGAGATACGCACGAAGATCAAGAACTTCGAGAGCACGAAGAAGATCACCAAGGCGATGGAGATGATCTCGGTCTCGAAGATGCGCAAGGCGCAGGAGCGCATGCGCGCGGCGCGGCCTTACGCCGACAAGATCCGCAACATCACGGCGAACCTTTCGTTGGCGAATCCGGAGTACAAGTCGCCGTACATGCGCATGGCTGGCACGAGCAAGGCCACCGGCTACATCGTCGTCACGTCCGACAAGGGCTTGTGCGGCGGCCTGAATACGAATGTGCTGCGTGCCGTGACGAACAAGCTGCGCGAAGAGCAGGCGGCCGGCGGCAGCGCGCAGGCGGTGGCGCTGGGCAACAAGGGCCTGGGCTTCCTGAATCGCATCGGCGTCAAGGTGGTGAGCCAGGCCACGCAACTGGGCGACAAGCCGCACCTGGACAAGCTGATCGGTCCGGTGAAGACGATGCTCGACGCCTTTGTGCAGGGCAAGGTCGACGCGGTGTATCTCTGCTACACGAAATTCATCAACACGATGAAGCAGGAACCGACGATCGAGAAACTGCTGCCGCTGTCGAGCGAGCGCTTGCAGCAAAGCGCCGCCGAGAAGTCGCAGCACGCATGGGACTATCTGTACGAACCCGATGCCTCGACCGTGATCGACGAGCTGTTCACGCGCTACATCGAAGCGCTGGTCTACCAGTCGGTGGCCGAGAACATGGCGTCGGAACACGCGGCGCGCATGGTCGCGATGAAGGCCGCGACCGACAACGCCGGCAACTTGATCGCCGAACTCAAGCTCGTCTACAACAAGACGCGCCAGGCGGCGATCACGAAAGAACTCTCCGAGATCGTCGGCGGCGCCGCCGCGATCAGCGGCTGACGTCGGATCGACGCGGCCCCCACGAATTCAAGATTGAAGTTTCAAGGAACTCGAAATGGCGAACACCCAGACCCAGGGCAAGATCGTGCAGTGCATCGGCGCTGTTGTCGACGTTGAATTTCCGCGCGAGCACATGCCGCGTGTGTACGACGCGTTGAAACTCGAAGGCACGGCGCTCACGCTCGAAGTGCAGCAGCAGCTTGGCGACGGCATCGTGCGCACGATCGCGCTGGGCTCCTCCGACGGTCTGCGCCGCGGCTTGATGGTGAGCAACACCGGCAAGGCGATCACGGTGCCGGTGGGCACGGCCACGCTCGGCCGCATCATGGACGTGCTGGGGAATCCGATCGACGAACGCGGCCCGGTGGACCAGACCCTCACCGCGTCCATCCACCGCAAGGCGCCGAGCTACGACGAGCTGAGCCCGTCGCAAGAGCTGTTGGAAACCGGCATCAAGGTGATCGACCTGATCTGCCCGTTCGCCAAGGGCGGCAAGGTCGGCCTGTTCGGCGGCGCCGGCGTGGGCAAGACGGTGAACATGATGGAACTCATCAACAACATCGCCAAGGCGCACTCGGGCCTGTCGGTGTTCGCCGGCGTGGGCGAGCGCACCCGCGAAGGCAACGACTTCTATCACGAGATGGCCGACTCGAAGGTCGTCGATCTGGAGAACCTGCCCGCGTCGAAGGTCGCGATGGTCTACGGCCAGATGAACGAGCCGCCGGGGAACCGCTTGCGCGTCGCGCTGACCGGCCTCACGATTGCCGAGTCGTTCCGCGACGAAGGCCGCGACGTGCTGTTCTTCGTCGACAACATCTACCGCTTCACGCTCGCCGGAACCGAAGTCTCGGCGCTGCTCGGGCGCATGCCTTCCGCCGTGGGTTATCAGCCCACACTCGCGGAAGAGATGGGGCGCTTGCAGGAGCGCATCACGTCGACGAAGGTCGGTTCGATCACGTCGATTCAGGCCGTGTACGTGCCGGCCGACGACTTGACCGATCCTTCGCCCGCGACCACCTTCGCGCACTTGGACGCCACCGTCGTGCTGTCGCGCGACATCGCGTCGCTCGGCATCTACCCGGCGGTGGACCCACTGGACTCCAACTCGCGCCAAGTGGACCCGAACGTCGTCGGCGAAGACCACTATTCGACGACGCGTGCCGTGCAAGGCACGCTGCAGCGCTACAAGGAGCTGCGCGACATCATCGCGATCTTGGGCATGGACGAGTTGAGCCCGGAAGACAAGTTGGCAGTGGCGCGCGCGCGCAAGATCCAGCGTTTCCTGTCGCAGCCCTTCCACGTCGCCGAAGTCTTCACCGGAACGCCGGGCAAGTACGTGCCACTCAAGGAAACGATTCGCGGCTTCAAGATGATCGTCGCCGGCGAGTGCGACCACCTGCCCGAGCAGGCGTTCTACATGGTCGGAACGATCGACGAAGCGTTCGAAAAAGCGAAGAAAATCCAGTAAGGCTGCGTCGCTGAGGACTGCACCATGGCCACCATTCACGTCGACGTCGTTTCTGCCGAAGGCAGCATCTTCTCCGGCGAGGCGAAGTTCGTCGCGCTGCCCGGTGAAATGGGCGAGCTCGGAATTTACCCGCGGCATACACCGCTGATCACGCGCATCAAGCCCGGTGCGGTGCGCATTGTTCGCGCCGACAACGACGAAGAGGAGTTCGTTTTTGTCGCCGGTGGCATTCTCGAAGTTCAGCCCACCACGGTGACGGTGCTCGCCGACACCGCGATTCGCGGCCACGACCTTGATGAAGCGAAGGCCACGGAGGCGAAGAAGCTCGCCGAAGAGGCGATGAAAAACGCGAAGAGCGACATCGACTTCGCCAAGGCGCAAAGCGAATTCGCCGCGATGGCGGCGCAGATCGTCGCGCTGCGTAAATTCCGCAAGAAGTAGGCGGTGTTTTGAGCCGCGCGTGGGGCACACCCGCCCTCGCGTCCGCTCGTTTCAACGCCGCACGTCGGCGCCCAGGCCCCAGGCGATCAGCGAAAAGCTGAAGAACGCCAGGACCGTGCTGGCCATGATGATGCGCGTCACGCGGCCGCTGTCGGCACCATAACGTTCGGCCAGAATCGTCACGTTGCTCGCGCTGGGCAGTGCGGCGGTGAGCACGAGCACGAGCAGGCCGAACGGCGACACGGCAATTCCCACCGCCGACGCGATGACGCCGAAGCACAGAATCAGGAGCGGATGCACGAGCAGCTTGACGAGCGCGAGCGGCAGATAGCCCGACAGCGGTGTCGCGTTCGTGCTGTGCTGGCGCGCGCGCCACAGCACGGCGCCGATGGTGAACAGCGCGACGGGGGTGGCCGCGTCGCCGAGCATCTTCACGATCTGGAGCAAGGGCTCCGGCAAGGCCAGGCTCGAGGCTTCCACCGCGGCACCGAGGGCGAATGCCCACGGCAGCGGGTTCGACGCCGCGCCGCGCAGCGCGCGGCCGAGCGCGGCGAACAGACCGTTGGCTTGCGTGCCCGCCGCGTTGGGCGCGATCTGCGCGATGGCCAAGCACAACGAACTCGTCAACACCAGATCAACCAGGATTGCGCCGATCAAGGGGCCGGCCGCGGGTTCGCCGAGCAGCCCGACGAGCAATGGAACGCCCATGAAGCCGGCGTTCGGAAACGTCGCGACCAGGGCGCCGAATGCGGCGTCCTTGAGCCCGACGCCAGGGCTTGCGGCATCGCGTCGCAGCGACAGCGCGATGCAGCTCAACACCATCAACAGCGCACAAGCGGCGTAGATGGCGATCAGGCCGGGGTCGATGAGTTGCCCAATCGGCCGGCTCGCGCCGAAGCGAAACAGCATGCAGGGCAGGGCGAAGAACAGGACGAAGCTGCTCAGGCCCGGAATCGCCGTCTCGGGCATGACCTGGCGCGCTGCCGCGGCGTAACCGAGCAAGACCACCGCAAAGAACGGGAACGTGACGGCGAAGATGGCGGCCATGGCCGCGCAGTATCGCCGGGCCTTCGCCGCTCCAGGACGATTCGCCGGCGCTCAGATCGCCGAGGACGTGGTCGTGCGAAACGGCGACTTGTGCGATGCTCGACGCCGCCGCACCACCGGCGCAGGTGGCGCCAACTGCCGGCCGGTGCGCCGCTCCAACCCACCCGGGGCGGTGGCGGGGGCCGAAGCGCGGGCGAACTGACTGCGACGGTCGTGATTCACTTGCAGCATCGTGTCCAGGTGCAGCAGCCGGCGCCCGGCAACAACTTCGCCGAATTCCGTCGACACCGCATCGAACAAGCGCGGCCGCATGTGCCAGAAATCGTTCGCGTGGTTCGCCGCATCGATGCGATCGGCCAAGACGCGCGCAATGTCGCCGCGAACATCGTCCAGGATGGTGTGGCACGTGCTGCGCAGCTCGCGCAGGCGCTCCGGCGAGGTGGGCAAGATGACCCGCGGCCCGGACTCCTGCAGGCCGGCAACCCAGCTGGCGATCGTCGCGATCAGTCGCATTGCGGCATTCGGGGCTTGACTATGGCTCGGTCAACCGGAGCGCTGCCTGGGCAGCCCATTCTTTGAATCACATCGACTCCCTGTCGTGTCTTGCAATCAGTGTGCGGGGTCCACCGGTGATCGGCAAGGCGCCTCGTCGGGTCAATGCTTGCGTGCGCGCACAAATTCACGTGGCCCTGTGCGTAACGGTTTGCGTCGTTGGTATGCGTCGTTGTGACACGGGGTCGCCAGTGCGTCGCTATGATCCGCAGCCATTCAGCGTGCGCAGCCGCGCGCCACACCGTCCCCTTGTCTCCGCTCCCCGATTCCCTGAATGCCGCGCAGATGCAAGCGGTGCACTATCTCGGCGGCCCGTGCCTCGTGCTGGCGGGCGCGGGTTCGGGAAAGACGCGCGTCGTCACGCACAAGATCGCGCGCCTGCTGCAAGCCGGCTACGAGCCCTCGCAAATCGCCGCGATCACGTTCACCAACAAGGCGGCGCAGGAGATGCGCGAACGCGCCAAGGCGCTGGTCGGGCCGCGCGCCGCCAAGCTGCTGGTCATCAGCACGTTTCACGCGCTCGGCGTGAAGCTGCTGCGCGCCGAGGGCGAGCACATCGGCCTGAAGCCTCAGTTCAGCATTCTCGACAGTGACGACGTTCTCGGGCTGTTGCGCGACGCGGGAGGAACGACCGATAACGCACTGGCGCGGCGTTGGCAATGGGCCATCAGTTCGTGGAAGAACCAGGGCCTGGACGCCGCGGCAGCGCAGGCGCAGGCCGGCAGCGACGACGAGCGCATCGCGGCGATCGTGATGCAGCGTTTCGAGGAGCGGTTGAGTGCGTACCAGGCCGTCGACTTCGACGACCTGATCCTGCTGCCCAACAAGCTCCTCCAGCGCGACGCGCAGGTGCGCGAGCGCTGGCAGGACAGACTGCGCTACGTGCTCGTCGACGAAGTCCAGGACACGAACACGATCCAGTATGAACTGCTGCAGTCGCTCGTCGGCGAGCGCGCCAAGTTCACTGCGGTGGGCGACGACGACCAGGGCATTTACGGCTGGCGTGGCGCGTCGATCGAAAACCTGAAGCAATTGAGCATCGATTTTCCGCAGCTGCGGGTCATCACGCTCGAGCAGAACTACCGATCCACCGGCAGCATTTTGCGCGCCGCGAATGCGGTGATTTCGAACAACCCCAAGCTGTTCGAAAAAAGGCTCTGGAGCGAACTCGGCGACGGCGAACCCGTGCAGGTGCTCGAATCCGACAGCGAAGAACACGAAGCCGAACGTGTCGTGGCGCGAATTCAGGCGCTGCGCAGCCAAGGCGGGGAAGTGAAGTTCAAGGACTTTGCCGTGCTCTACCGCGCCAATCACCTCGCCAAGGTGTTCGAGAAGGCCTTGCGCCGCGCGAGCATTCCCTACAAGGTCTCGGGGGGCACAAGTTTTTTCGACCGCGCCGAGATCCGCGACCTGTGCGCGTGGCTGCGCCTGATCGTGAACAACGACGACGACCCTGCGTTCCTGCGCGCCATCACCAGCCCGAAGCGCGGCATCGGCCACCAGACGCTCACGAGCCTGGGCGAATTCGCGTCACGCTGGAAGAGCAGCCTGTTCGAAGCGTTGTTCGCGCAAAGCCTGGGCACGGCGCTGCCGGCGCGCAGCGTCGCGTCCTTGCACGAGTTCGGGCGTTACGTGAACGACCTCGAATTTCGCGCCCGCCACACGCAGGGAGCTGAAGACGCGAAGCCGCTGCTGCTCGGTTGGCTCACCGACATCGCCTACGAGCAACACTTGCGCGACACCGCAGAAAGCGAAGCGCTTGCGGCAAGCCGCTGGTCCAACGTGCTCGACTTCGTCGACTGGATCGCGAAACGCTGCGGCGGCGTGATCGAGAACGACGGCGGCAACTCGATTCAAAGCGAAAAGCTGAGCGTGCTCGACGTCGCGCAAAGCATTTCGGTGATCGTCAGCCTGGCCGAGCGCAGCGACGAACAAGACGTCGTGACGCTGTCGACGCTGCACGCGGCGAAAGGCCTGGAGTGGCCGCACGTCGTGCTCGCCGGCGTCAACGAGGGGCTGTTGCCCTTCCAATCCGGCGAAGAGGAGATGACGCCGCAGCGCCTCGAAGAAGAGCGCCGCCTCATGTACGTGGGCGTGACACGCGCGCGCCACACGCTCGCCGTGAGCACCTTGCGCAGGCGCAAGCGCGGCCGCAACACCGTGGTCGCGCTGCCGAGCCGTTTCATCGCGGAGATGAAACTGAACGAGGTCAGCACCAAGGTCGATCCGCGCGAGCGCCTCAAGGCCTTGCGTGCCGCCGCGGTGCAGCGCGCCGACGACGCGGCGCTGCTGTTGGCGAACACGCCACGTTCTTGAAGCTCGCGAGCTCGCGCGTTGGCAGAGTAGCGCGTCGGCCCGTGGCGCGCTACATGCCCTTGAACAAGCCGCTGAAACTGCGGCTCACTTCGAGCTTCTCGGTGTGCCCCTTCACGCTCACCAGTTGCCGGCCGCGGGCGTCGCGGCTCACGCCCGAAATCGCCCGCGTATTCACCAGCGTGGAGCGGTGGATTTGCCAGAACAGGTGGGCGTCGAGCTCGTCGACGAGTTCCTTGATCGGTTTGCGGATCAAAGCCTCGAGCGTCGCCGTCTGGACCCGCGTGTACTTCTCGTCGGAGATGAAAAACAGCACGTCCTCGACGGGAATCAACTGAATCGTCTGGCCGACGGTGGCCTGGATCCAGCGCAGGTGCGGCGCCGCATTCGGGTTCAGTTGCGCGCTCAGGTTTTGCAGCAGCAGCTGCAGGTTGGGGCGCGAGCCGGCCTCGCCGTTGGGTGCCACGCTGCCGCCCGGTTCCGCAACCGCGGCGGTCGCGCGCTGCGCCAGGCGCTTCTTGATGCGCTGCACCGTGAGCGCGAGGCGCTCGCGTTCCGCCGGCTTGAGCACGTAGTCGACCACGCCTTGTTCGAACGCGTCCACGGCGTACTGGTCGTAAGCCGTGATGAAGACGATTTCGCAACCGGCCCAGGCATCGGCGCAGTCGTCGTCGGTGGGCAGCTGGGCAATCTGGCGCGCCGCCTCGACGCCCGTCATGCCGGGCATGCGGATGTCGAGGAACACCAGGTCCGGGTGAAGCGTCTCGGTGAGTTGCACGGCCTCGGCCCCGTTCTTCGCTTCGCCGATCATTTGCAACTCGGGCCAGACCTCACCGAGCCGAGCGCGCAACTGCTCGCGCATCAGGCGTTCGTCGTCGGCGATGACGCAGCGCACGGGCGGGTTCATCGGGGCATCGTAGCCGGATCCGGCGTCACCTGCGGCGCCGGGCGCGCCATTGCCGCATAAGGAATCGTCAGCGTGACGACGGTGCCTCGCGGCGAGTTCGCTTCGATCTCCACGCGCCCGGCGGCGCCGTAAAGCAACTCGAGGCGCTCGCGGATGTTTGAGAGGCCAAGGCCGGTGCCGCCCGTCGTGCGGTTGGCGGGGTCGTAGCCGACGCCGGTGTCGGCGACCCGCACGCGCAGCGTGCCGTCGTGGACTTCCGCAGCGACGCTGAGCGTGGCGGGTTCGCTGCTCGGCTCCAGGCCGTGCTTGATCGCGTTTTCCACGAGCGACTGCAACATCATGGGCGGGAACGCCGCCGAGCGCAGGCCCGCCGGCACGTCGATCTTCACGCTCAAGCGCTCTTCCATGCGCACTTTGAGGATTTCGAGGTAGGCGGTGATGAGTTCGGCTTCGCGCCCCAGCGTCGTCGTGCTTTCGCGCATCTTGTGCAGCGTCGCGCGCAGGTAGGTGATGAGGTTCTTCTGCATTACCGAGGCGCGTGGCGGGTCGGTCTCGATCAAATGGTCGATCGACGCGAGCGTATTGAACAGAAAGTGCGGCTCGACCTGCGCCTGCAACGCCGCCATGCGCGCCTCGGCCACCTGGCGTTTCAGCGACTCGGACTCCGCCGTTTCCGTCGCCTTCGCGGCTTTCACCTCGGCCTGGATGCGGCCCTTGTAGGTGATCTTGATCATGATCGAGGCGACGATCCACAGCATCGCCAGACTCGGCAAGAATTCGCCCAGGCGAATCTTGTGCACGCGCTGGCGTTTGATCGGGAGCGACTCGGCCGCGGCGCCGCCGGCTTCGGCTTCGGCGCGCGCCTCCTCAGCCGCCGCTTCGGCTTCCTGGCGGGCCTCTTCGATCGCCGCATCGATCTCGCGGCGCGCTTGCTCGATCGCCTCGTGCACAGCGTCCGCGATGGGCCCCGGCGGCAATTTGATCTGGATCGCGTTCAGCGCTGCGGACGCTGCGGAAGCGGCTTCCTGGACGCGTTTCTCGGCGGCTGACGCAGCCGAAGCGGCCGGCGTCGCAGGCGCAGCGGCGTCCGGCTTGGCGCTGCCGCGCTTGATGCGAATCCCGTCGGCGCCAATGCTGATGTCGACGTCGCCGCCCGACTTCGACTTCGCGCCTTCAATGCGGATCGCCGGACCTTTGCCTGACTTGGACTCGGCCGACTTCTCGATGATGACTTTGGCGGGCACTTCGCTCACGGTTTCGCGGATCGTCCAGTTGAACGGGGGAATCTCGCTCAAGATGCTCATGGTGATGAGCAGCAGGATGGACAGCACGATGAAGCGCTTCCAGCTGATCGAGACGAGCCAGTTGGCGTAGGCGTGAAAGCCGCGTCCGAGAGAAACCGTCAAGGCATTCCAGCGGGGCACGATGGCGGCGGCAAAGGTGGACATGGTGCGAGCGATCGAAGCAACCGGAGCGATGCCGCGACTGTACGGTTTGGGCCTTGGTGCGGGTATCGGGTTGCGACACGCTGCGCGCCCGCGGGAACAGCCTGCACGGGCCGCCGACGAAGCGGCGCGCGTGACTGCCCGGTCGGTGCACTCTCAGGCCAGGTCGCAGACCACGCCGTCTCGAACCGCCAGGGCGCCACGCGCCACCAACTCACCGACGAGGACCTCGAACCATGCCTGCAGCGTCACGCCGGTGCCCGCCGCTTGCTCGTTGAAGACGCGCACAAACATCGGCCTGGCACAGGCCCACGCCTTCAGCTCGGCCCAAGCTTGGCGGCGTTCTTCCATCAAGTGGTACTTGATGAGCACTTTGGTCGCGTGGCGCGCGTGGTGGCGTGGGTTCGCGCGTTGTTTGGCGAGCAGCGCACGCGCGCGCCGCAGGGCGCCGGCACAGTCCGTGAAGGGCGCCCCGTGGCCGGGGATCACGACGCTTACGGGCAGCTGTTGAATCAGGTCGAGCACCTGCTCCACGTCATCGAAGCCCGGCTCGCCGGCGAGTTCTGGAAACACGATGCCGTAGCCGTTCTCCCACAAGGCGTCGGCGGAAATGAGTACGCCGCTACCGGCGTCGAACAGGATCACCGAGTGCGGGTCGTGGCCGGGCGAGGCCAGCACGTCCCAGCGTCGCCCGCCCATTTGCAGCGCCTCGCCGGGGCCAATCCGACCCTGCGGAACAAATCGATCGCAACGTTGGCCGATCGCCGCGTAGCCCAGCGCCTGCTCGTCCCAGGCGAGCGCGGCGTTCCACAAGCCAGGGGGAATGACCAGCTCGGCGCCGAATTCGCGCTGCAGCGCTGCGTTGCCGCCGCAGTGGTCGGAGTGCAGGTGCGTGTTGAGCACGCGCACGAGGGGTTCTTCGCGGCCCGGCTCGCACAAGGCGCTTTGCACGAGCGCGACGGTTTGTTGCGCATGCACGCTGTGGCCGCTGTCGATCAGCGTGGCGCCGGCGCCACTGCCGTGCAGCAGCACGTTGTTCGACGACAGCCAGCCGCGCTCGAAGACGCGCAGTCCTCGAAGAAGGCCCAGGGGCAGAGGAGGCGACATGTGGCCCCACTGTACGGCAGCGGGCGCAGCCCACGATCGCAGTGCGACGCGACGCCGCCCTGGCGCTGCCTCGTGGGGCGACGAGCGCGGGTTACCCCCAGGGGCGGGCTCAGACGGTTTTGATATGGTGCGGGGCTGATGGAGGCGGGCGTCCACCGTGAGGACGTGCTCGACAGTTCCCGCCGCCACACGGCCCAACCGCAGATCAACGCTCAGGAGTGCCCAAATGAACGAGACGACAACAGCAAACGCCGGATCGCAACCCGCGCGTCGTAAATTCCTCGGCGCCGCCGTTTCAGGCGCTGCGGGCGTGGCGGCGATGGCCGCGCCGATGGTTTCGGTGGCGCAGTCGCCCATCGTCATCAAGATGCAGGGCGCCTGGGGCGCGAAAGACATCTTCAACGAGATGGCGATGGAGTACGTGAACCGCGTCAACGAGATGGCCGGTGGCCGGCTGCGCATTGACTACCTCGTCGCCGGCGCCGTCGTCAAACCCTTCGAAGTGATGGACGCGACGAGCAAGGGCGTTCTCGACGCTTCGCACGGCGTTCCCGTGTACTGGTACGGCAAGAGCAAGGTCGCGTCGCTGTTCGGCTCCGGCCCGATCAACGGCTGCGACGCGCCGCAGACGCTGGCGTGGATCTACCGCGGCGGCGGCCTCGCCCTTTACAACGAGCTGCTGGCGAAGATCAACCTCGACGTGGTCGGCTTCTTCGTCATGCCCATGCCCACCCAGCCGTTGGGCTGGTTCAAGAAGCCGATCGCGAATGCCTCCGAGTTGAAAGGCTTGAAGTACCGCACCGTCGGTCTGGCCGCGGACCTGTTCCAGGAGATGGGCTCGAAAGTCACGCAGTTGCCTGGCGGCGAAATCATCCCGGCGCTCGAAAAAGGCGTGATCGACGCGTTCGAGTTCAACAACCCGACCTCCGACATGCGTTTCGGCGCGCAGGACGTGATCAAGAACTACATGATGGGCAGCTTCCACCAGGCGATGGAGTTCTTTGAGATCGCGATCAACAAGAAGAAGTGGGCGAGCATCCCGAAGGATCTGCAGGCGATTCTTCAGTACGCTGCCGAGGCCGCGAGTTCGTCGAACTGGTGGACCGCAATGGACAACTACTCGCGCGACCTGCAGGAGCTGAAAGACAAGCACAAGGTCAACGTGCTGCGCACGCCCAAGGGCGTGTTCGTCGAGCAGCTCAAGGCCTGGGACACGCTGACCAAGCGCCTGTCGGACGAAGATCCCTTCTTCAAGCGCGTCGTCGAATCGCAGCGCGCCTGGGCGAAGCGCGTCGCGTACTACATGTTCGTCAACGAGGCGGACTACGCGCTGGGCTACGAGCACGTGTTCAACACGAAGCTGCCGTCGGCCTGACGCGCCGCGGCGCACGCGCCGCACTGCAAGCAAGGGGCGGGCACTGACCGCCCCTTTTTCTTCTTCTCCTTCCGGCAGAGCACCATGGTGAATCGCCTGATCTATTCCATCGACCAACTCAGCAAGACGGTCGGCCACGCGTTTGCCTGGTGCATCGTCATCCTGACTCTCGGCACCTGCTGGGAAGTGTTCGTGCGCTACGTGCTGAACGACCCCACGAGCTGGGCCTTCGATCTGAGCTACATGATGTATGGCGCGGTCTTCTTCATGGCCGGCGCCTACACGCTGTCGCGCGGCGGCCACGTGCGCGCCGACATGTATTACCGCCGCTGGTCCGAGCCAACGCAGGCCAAGGTGGAGCTGTTCCTCTACATCATCTTCTTCTTCCCCGGCATCCTGGCGCTCGTCGTCGCCGGCTCGGCGTACGGCATCGAGTCGCTGCGGATTCGCGAGGTCAGCGTCAACAGCCCGGCGGGAATGCCGATCTGGCCGCTCAAGATGATGATCTGCGTGGGCGCGCTGCTGATCGCGATCCAGGGATTTGCCGAGGTGCTGCGCTGCATCGTCTGCCTGCGCGAAGGCAAATGGCCTGACCGCCTGCACGATGTGGAGGAACTCGAGACGCAGATCCTGAAAGAACACGCGCGCAAAGCGGCGCTTGCCGCACGACAAGGAGCCACGTCATGAGCGACCCCGGCGTCTCGCTGGTGATGCTGGGCATCCTGGTCTTCGCAATCTGCATCGGTTTCCCCGTCGCCTTCACCTTGATGGCGCTGGGCGTGAGCTTCGGCTACTACGCCTACTACCAGGCCGGCACCGCGTTCTTCGACAACCGCGTCTTCTATCTGCTGACGCAAAACACGTTCACGGTGTTGAACAACGACGCGCTCGTCTCGATCCCCTTGTTCCTGTTGATGGGCTATCTGGTCGAACGCGCGAACATCCTTGACAACCTGTTCCGGAGCCTGCAGATTGCACTCAAAGGAATTCCGGGTTCGCTCGCGGTGGCCACGCTCGCCACGTGCGCGCTGTTCGCCACGGCCACCGGCATCGTCGGCGCCGTCGTCACCTTGATGGGAATGCTCGCCTTCCCGCAGATGATCAAGGCGGGCTACGACACGCGCCTGGCCGCGGGCGTGATCTGCGCCGGCGGCTGCCTGGGCATCCTGATTCCGCCTTCGATCATGCTCATCGTCTACGGCGCGATGGCGGGGCTGTCGGTCGTCAAACTCTACGCCGCGGCCTTCGTTCCGGGCTTCTTCCTTGCCGGCATGTACATCGTCTATGTCGTCGTGCTGGCGATGGTGAAACCCGAAGTCGCGCCGCGCCTGTCCAAGGCAGAAGGCGACGTGCCCTTCGGCCAAGTCGTCGTGCTGCTGCTGAAGTCGTTCTTCCCGCTGGCGATGCTGATTCTTTCGGTGCTCGGCGCGATCATGTTCGGCATCGCCACCCCCACCGAAGCGGCTGCGGTGGGCGCGTTCGGCGCGGCGCTGCTCGCGGCCGGGTACCGCTCGCTCACCTGGAAGGCGTTGCGCGAATCGGTGTTCCTCACGGCGCGCACGTCGGCGATGGTGTGCTGGCTGTTCGTCGGCTCGGCGACCTTCGCCTCGATCTTCGCCTACCTCGGCGGGAACATGATCATCAAGGAGTTCGTGCTCGGCATGAACCTGAATCCGATCACTTTTCTGTTGCTCTCGCAGGCGATCATCTTCGTGCTCGGCTGGCCGCTCGAGTGGACCGAGATCATCATCATCTTCATCCCGATCTTCCTGCCGATGCTGCCGCACTTCGGCATCGACCCGATCCTGTTCGGCGTGCTGGTCGCGCTCAACTTGCAAACGGCGTTCCTCTCGCCGCCGATGGCGATGTCGGCGTATTACCTCAAGGGGGTCAGTCCGCCCTCGGTCTTGCTGACGCAGATCTTCAGCGGCTGCATGCCCTTCGTCTACGTCGTGATCGTGACGATGGCGATCATCTATGTATTCCCCGGCATCGCGCTGTGGCTGCCCAATGCCTTGTATGGCCGATGATCGCGATGGTGAGGCGTGGACGTGAACCGGCTCGACACACTGTCGGCCGCTGAGGCCGCGCAAGCGATTCGCGCTGGCGAAATCAGCTCGGAGCAGCTCGTGCAAGCCTGCCTGGCGCGGATTCGCGACGTCGAGCCCACCGTCCAGGCGTGGCAGTTTCTCGACGAAGCGCATGCGCTGGCGCAGGCGAAGGCGCGCGACCTGGACCGCAGCGAAGGCCGGGCGACGGGTGCGCTGCACGGCGTGCCGGTGGGAATCAAAGACATCATCGACACGACCGACATGCCCACCGAAGACGGCACCGTGCTGCACGCCGGGCGCACCCCGGATCGCGACGCGACGGTGGTGGCGATGCTGCGCGCCGCCGGCGCAGTGATCATGGGCAAGACGGTGACGACGGAGTGCGCCACCTACACACCCGGCAAGACGCGCAATCCGCACAACGCCGAGCGCACGCCGGGAGGCTCGTCTTCGGGTTCGGCGGCGGCGGTTGCGGCCGGAATGGTGCCGCTGGCGATCGGCACGCAGACCAACGGCTCGGTGATCCGCCCGGCGGCGTTTTGCGGCGTCTACGGCTTCAAGCCGACGCATGGCCTGGTGCCACGCCACGGCATCCTGAAGTTGTCGCGAACCCTGGACACGGTGGGTGTGTTCGCGCGCACGTTGCAAGACATTGCGCTGCTCGCCGAGCAGATCATCGGCTTCGACGAGCGCGACCCGGACACTCGGCCACGCGCCAAACCGACCTTGCAACGCACCTTGGGCGAAGAGCCGCCGTTTGCACCGCGTTTCGCCTTCGTCAAAACGCCGATGTGGAGCCGCGCCGAGGCGAGCACCGCCGAAGCATTTGCCGAGCTGACCTCAGCCCTGGGCGCGCAGTGCGAGAGTTACGAACTCCCGCAGTCGGTGGGCGACGCCTGGGACTGGATGCGCACCATCCAGGAAGCCGAGATGGCGCTGCACCTCGACCTCGAATGGGAGCGGGGCCGTGACTCGCTGTCCGCGCCGCTGCGTGAGCAACTGGCGCGCGGGCGCGAGATCCGCGCGCTCGACCATCAAAAAGCCATAGGCCGGATCGCCCAGCTGATTGCGGGATTCGACGAACTCTTCGAAAACTTCGACGCTATCGTCACGCCCGCTGCGCCCGGCGAGGCGCCGCTTGCCGCAACAACAGGCGACCCGGTGTTCTGCTCGCTCTGGTCGCTGTGCGGAATGCCGTCGCTGAACCTGCCGCTGATGACGGGGCCGGCCGGCCTGCCGCTGGGTGTGCAGCTGGTGGGCAAGCGGGACAACGACGCGCGACTGTTGCGCAGCGCACGCTGGCTCGTGAATCACGTGCAAAACCACTGAACCCAATTCCCGAGGAGTCTTCTCATCATGCCCGTCAAACTGTTCTCTGCCGTGGTCGCCATCGTGCTGATGCTGAGCTTTCTCGGGGCCATCGTCTTCAAGCTCAAGGAAATCTCGTTGGCGGTGGTCGTGCTCATCGGAGTGGTGATGATGCTTGTCGATCTCCGGCAGTCGCTGAAGAAGGCCGATGACTGACCGACCTCAGCCCGACGGCTTGTATCGCCGTCGGGCCTTCGCCAGCCGTCAGTTGCCTTCCGGCAACTGATGAGCGGGCTCAGCCTGCGGGCTTGCAAGCCCGCAGGCCTTCGGTAGCCACAAGTCCGCGCGCAGGCGCGGCCTTGTGCGCGACCTCAGCCCTTGAACCCCCGCAACCCCTGAGCCGCCTGCTTGCGCACCGCTGCCTGCACCGGTGGCAGCCAGCCGAGCAGCAATCCTTTCAGCCCGAGCGCCTGACGCGCCCAGCGGTACAGGTCGAATCGGTCCCGGTGCGTCGCGATTTTTCCGCCCCGGAACGTGAAGCTCGCGTCGATGCGGTTCTCGACCCGATTCCCGGTTGCGGAGAACAGGTACGTCGCGACCCAGTGCGCGCGCCCGGTGTGCTCGTCGGCTTCGATATCGCTCGCCACGACCGTCAAGTCTTTCGCGCGCGCGCACAGCATGCGCCACATGCGGCGCGCGTCGTCGCCACGCAAGGTCTGGAACACCGGGTCGTGGAACTCGACGTCTGGCGCGTAACACGCGTTCATCGCCGCGCTGTCGAGCTTGGCAAAGGCGGCGTAGAAGCGTTGAATCAATTCGGCGTTGGCGTGCATAGGGGCTTTCAGCGGCGCGATTGCGGAGCGTTCAACGGCAACTCGAGAACTTCTTCGGCGTCGTCGAGCTCGCCGGTGCGGCGAAACCCGCAACGCTCATAAAAGGCGATCGGGCTGTGCGGGCCGGGAACGCACGACGTGCGCAGCTTTGTCTGGCCGGGCCGGGTGCGGACGTGGTCGATCAGCAGTCCAAGCGCGGCACGACCGTAACCGCGGCCCTGATGGCGCTCATCGATCATGAAGCGCCACAGCCCGACTTGCGCGAGGCCGATCCAGTCGGCGAGCAGCGTCGGGTCTTCGAGCATCGCAAATCCCACCGGGGTATCGTCGACGTAGACCGCGCGAAACCACGCCTCGGGGTGGAAGTAGGCCTGCGCGATCGACACCGCGTTGCTCGCGACATAACTCTGCTGCAACGCCGACACGCGCAAGTCGGTGACGGCGCGCACCGTCTGCGCAGTGACTTCGCGCAGCGAGACGACGGCGCGTGACGCGCCGCTGCTGAGGGCGAGTGACGGTTCTTTCACGCGAGTTGCACGTTCTTCACCGGCAGACTGCGCACCGGCTTGCCGGTGGCCGCGTGAATCGCGTTCATGACGCTCGGTGCGACGACGCAAATCGTTGGCTCGCCCACGCCGCCCCAGAAGTCGTACGTCGGAACGATGACGGTTTCGACCTCGGGCATCTCGGCGAGCTTGAGGATGGGGTAGTTGTGGAAATTCAACTCGACCATGCGCCCGTCTTGCACGGTGCACTCGCCGTACAGCGTGGCACTCAAGCCGTAAGCGACCGAGCCTTCCACTTGCGCCGCGATCTGGTCCGGGTTCACCGCGTGGCCGCAGTTCACGCCGAGCACCATGCGGTGCACCTTGAGCACGCCCTGCCGGCTCACCGAGACCTCGGCCACCGCCGCGGAATAACTCGCGTAGCCCATGAACTGCGCAATGCCGCGGAACACCCCGGCGGGCAGCGGCTTGCCCCAACCCGCCTTGTCGGCGACGGCGTTGAGCACCGCCAGGTGTTTGGGGTGTTTGCTCATCAGGCGGCGCCTGAACTCGAGCGCATCGGCCCCGGCCGCACGCGCGACTTCGTCGATGAAGCACTCCAGGTAGACGCCGTTCTGGTTCGTGTTCACGCCGCGCCACGGGCCCACCGGCACATGCGTATTGCGCATCGCGTATTCGATCAGGAGATTCGGCACGCTGTAGCCGAGCTGTGCGTCGCCGGGCTCGGACCAGAAGCCTTGCAACTGGCGCCGGTCTTTGCCGTCTTTGATCACCGACGGGTTGACGTAGGCATTGATCGACTGCCCCGAGACGCGAAGCTGCAGCGCCGTGAGCGCGCCCTTCGCGTCCAGACCCGCCGACATGCGGCACATCGAGATCGGCCGGTAGAAGTCGTGCGCCTGGTCTTCTTCGCGGCTCCAGATCATCTTCACCGGCGTGCCGGGAAACTGCTTGGCGATCGCCACTGCCTGGCGCACGTAGTCCTGCGTGCCGCCGCGCCTGCCGAAGCCGCCGCCGAGATCGTGTTTGTAGACCTCACACGCCGACAGCGGCAGCCCCGACTCTTCCGACAGCGCCGCGTGCGACGCCTCGCCGTTTTGCGTGGGCACCCAGATCTCGGCGCGCGTGGGCGTGATGCGCGCCGTGCAGTTCATCGGCTCCATCGTCGCGTGCGCGAGGAAGGGCGTGCTGTACACCGCGTCGATCCGTTTCGCTGCGCCGGCGATCGCGCTGGGCGCGTCGCCCTCGTTCAGGTACGCAAACGCATCGTTCGCGTTGAGCCCGCTTTGCAGGTGCGCGGTGATCTTCGCGCTGTTCTGCGTCGCGCCGGCGCCTTCGTCCCAGACGATGGGCAGCGCGTCGAGCGCGGCCTTGGCTCGCCACCAGGTGTCGGCGACGACCGCAAGCGTCGCGTCGTTCACCTTGACGACGCCGCGCACACCCGGGCGACTGCTCACTGCCGCGGCGTCGAAGCTGACGAGCTTGCCGCCGAACACCGGGCACGCTTTCACTGCGGCATTAAGCATGCCGGGAAGGTGGAAGTCGATCGCGTAGACCTTCGTGCCGTCGAGTTTGTCGACGGTGTCCAGGCGTTTCATCGGGCGGCCGGCGACTTTCCAGCTGCGCGGGTCTTTCAGCGTGATCGCTTTGGCGTCAGGTGGCGTGAGCTTGGCCGCAGCCGGGGCGAGTTGGCCATAGCGCAAGCTTCGGCCGGAGGCGCGGTGCGTGATCACACCGTTGGCTGCGCCCAACTCGGCGACCGGCACCTTCCATTCATCGGCAGCCGCCTGCACGAGCATCACGCGCGCCGCGGCGCCGGCGCGCCGCACATAGTCTTGCGAGGTGCGGATGCCTCGGCTACCGCCCGTGCCCATTTCGCCCCAGGCGCGTTTCGCCGCGTGGTTCTGCCCGGGCGTGATGGCCTCCGTCGTCACCTTGCGCCAGTCGCACTCCAGCTCTTCGGCGACGAGTTGCGCAAGCCCCGTGAGCGTGCCCTGGCCCATCTCGGAGCGCGCAATTCGGATCACGCAGGTGTCGTCCGGCCTGATCACGACCCAGACGTTGAGTTCGCTGCCCGCCTCGGCGGCAGACGCTTGCGGCGACACCAGCCCGACGGCGAGGCCACCGCCGAGCAGCGCCGAATCGACGATGAACTGGCGGCGCGAAATTTCCAATGGGAGGAGATCCATGCGATTCTCCTGGCGAATCGGTCAGGTCTTGGCTTTCGCACCCGCCGCAGCCAGATGCACCGCAGCGCGGATGCGCTGGTAGGTGCCGCAGCGGCAGATGTTCGTCATCGCCGCGTCGATGTCAGCGTCCCTCGGGTTGGGCGTCTTGGCCAGCAGCGCGACCGCCGCCATGATCTGCCCGGACTGGCAGTAACCGCACTGCGGCACGTCGAGTTCGCCCCAGGCTTTTTGCACCGGGTGCGAGCGATTCGTTGACAGTCCTTCGATCGTGACGATGCGGTCGTTCGCAGCGACGCTGCCCACTGGAATCGAGCACGAGCGCCGGACCTCGCCGTTGATGTGCACCGAGCACGCGCCGCACTGGGCGACGCCGCAGCCGTACTTGGTGCCGGTGAGTTGCAGTTGTTCGCGCAGCACCCAGAGCAGCGGCGTGTCGGCTTCCACGGTGACTTCGCGAACTCGGCCATTGACGTTGAGCGTGGGCATCGGGGCGCTCCTCGAGGTTTGACACGTCGCTCCAGGGTTTGCCTGGCGCAGCGCATTCAAGCACAGGCGTTGCGCAAATGCCATCGGGACTGACCGGGAGAAGTCCCTGCGCGCGCAGTGCACGCGAGAATCGCGCATTCGCTCGCCAACCCACTGCAGACCGACCCATGAGCCGACTGCCCCTCGTGAACGCCGACACCCCCGGCGTTGACGCCGAACTCGTCGATGCGGTGAAGCTGCGGCGCGGCGGCGAACTGCTGAATCTGGACCGCCTGCTGCTGCACAGCGCCCCGCTGGCGCGCGGCTGGAACGCCTACCTCGGTGCGATCCGCAGCGCGTGCGTTCTCGACGGCGCATCGCGCGAACTCGCGATCCTGCTCGTCGCTCGCCTGAACCGGGCGCCGTACGAATTTGCGCAGCACGAACCGGTGGCGCGCCGCGAAGGCGTGGCGCCGGAAAAGATCGCCGCGGTTCACGCGTGGGCCGAGTCGCTGCTCTTCACGCCGCGCGAACGCGCCGTGCTCGCCTTCACGCAGGCAATGACGCGCGACATCCAAGTCGCCGCGCCGATCTTCGACGCGCTGCGTCCCCACTTCAGCGACCGCGAAATCGTCGAACTCACGGCGACGATCGCTGCGTACAACATGGTGTCGAGGTTTCTCGAGGCCTTGGGCGTCGAGATCGAGTCGACTCAGCCGTGAAGGAGCGCTGACGTGAGCCTGCAGTCTCTGCTCGGCATCGTTTTGCCGATTGTTCAAGCACCGATGGCGGGCTCGCAGGGCCACGCCCTGGCCGCTGCGGTGAGCAACGCCGGCGGCTTGGGTTCGCTGCCCTGCGCCCTGCTGAGCCTGCCGGCAATGCGCGACGAGCTCGCTGCGCTGCGCGCCGCGGTGCCGCAGCGGCCCGTCAACGTCAACTTTTTCTGCCACCGTCCGCCCACCCCGGATGCGCAGCGCGAGGCGCGGTGGCGCGAAACCCTCGCGCCCTACTACCGCGAGTTCGGCCTGGACCCGCTCGCGGTGGCAAACCCGCCGAGCCGCGCGCCGTTCAGCATCGAAGCGGCGCAGCTGCTGGCGCAGTTCCGCCCGTCGATCGTGAGTTTTCACTTCGGCTTGCCGAGCGCCGAACTGCTCGCGCACGTGCGCGGCTGGGGCGCGAAGGTGCTCGCCAGCGCGACGACGCTCGAAGAAGCGCGCTGGCTGGACGCGCAGGGCGTGGACGCGATCGTCGCGCAAGGCGTCGAAGCCGGAGGCCATCGCGGCATGTTCTTGAGCGACGACGTGGCGACGCAAGTGGGAACATTTGCGCTGCTGCCGCAAGTGGTGCGCGCTGTGGCCCGGCCGGTGATCGCCGCCGGGGGCATCGCCGACGCGTCAGGTGTCGCCGCGGCGCTGGCTCTGGGTGCGGCGGGCGTGCAGGTCGGCACCGCCTACCTGCTGTGCCCCGAAGCGACGACGAGCGCGGTGCACCGGGCTGCGCTGCAAAGCGACGCGGCGCGCGTGACGGCGCTGACGAACTTGTTCAGCGGCCGGCCGGCGCGCGGCATCGTGAACCGGCTGATGCGCGAACTCGGGCCGATGTCGCCCCTGGCGCCGGCGTTTCCTCTGGCCAGCGCCGGTGTCGCGCCGCTGCGCGCGCACGCCGAAACCATGGCTTCGGGAGACTTTTCGCCGCTCTGGTCGGGGCAGAATTCGACCGGCTGCCGGGCCGTGCCCGCGGCGCAGTTGACGCTCGATCTGGCCCGGGGGTTGCGATGAGCGGCACGCGGCTGCGCCTTCTGCGCCGCCGAAATTGCGGATTGGCGTTTGCGCTGGCGCTGGCGCTTTGCGGCTCGGTGGCGCCTGCCCAGGAGTCGAACCCGCCGCGTGCGCTGGCCACGCCGCGGGCCCGCCGAATACGTGGGCCTGATCACCGGGCGCGCACCGGTTCGCACGCGTTGGCTCACCGGGCTGTCGACACCCGAAACACTGCTCGAGATCAAGCGCGAAGTTGCCACACCACCCGCGCCGGGCTTGAACACGTTTCTGGGCGGCCACGGCGACCGCCCGTTCGACTTGACCGGCCTGGTGATCCAGGAAGGCGACGCACTCGTCTTCGACCCGCGCAATCATCAGGCCGATGACCCGGGCAAGTTCAAACCGCTCGCGTGGATCAAGCCGGCCGAGTGGACGGCGCTGACCGGCGCCGCCGCTCCCGTGACCTTGACCTTCTCCGTGATCGCGGAAGTGAGCGTGCGGCCAGCGCCATTTCATGACGAAGCCAATGTGCGTGCGAGTTTGCCGATGCTGAGCCAGGGATTGACGCTCGACGACGCGGCGCTGGCCCGCGCCCTGCAACTCGCGCGTGAAAGTCCGTCGCGCAACCTGGAACCGCTTTTCAGCCCCGGCGCCACTCCCACCCAAGTGAATGCGACCGTGGCGGTCGCCAGCGTCAAACCCTGGGCGGTGATGGCGGGCTGGAGCCACGCCGACGCCGGCGTATCCACTGCACCTGCAGGGCACGACCGGATCTGGCTCGCCGCCGGGCACAGCAACCTGTGGAATCTCGACCACCAGGCAGCGCTGCAAGTCTCCGACACCAGCGGGGCGGACGGCGCCAATGCCAGCCTCGCCTACCGCGCGCCCCTACCGGCACGCGGCCTGATGCTGGGTGCGGTGGTGACGCGCGCGCAAGACGGGGCGGGTCTGGACGCCGAACTCGCGCCGATCACCGGCACCGGTCGCAGCGTCACGCTCTACGCGCGCCAGCATCTCGCGCCGCGGGGCGACTACCACCATCACTGGCAGGCCGCGTTCAGCGACCGTTCCTGGTTCGGCCCCGGGCAGGCCGGGGTTCGCAGTCGCCCGCTATCGCTGGGCTACGCTGCGCACTGGGAGCAGGAATGGATTGGCTGGAAGTTCGCCACCGTCTGGGCGTACAACCTGCCGGGTGGTGCCGGCAACGATGCTCAGCACTACGCGCTGGCCAGCCCGAACGCCGGTTCGAATGCACGCTGGAACGCATTGCGGCTGAACGCGCAGTGGCTGCGCATCCTCACCTACGACATCCGGCTGCGCCTCAGCGGGCGCGCCCAATGGTCGAACCAGGCGCTCATCGCCGGCGAACGATTCTCCCTGGGCAGCGGCTTGAAACCATGGGGCAGCTCGTTTGGTGTCTGGTCACGCGCGCCGTGGCTTGACCATGACGGTGTGCGCGGCTTGCCCGATCGCGCGGCGATCGGCGATTCGGGCGCGCAGGCGAGTGCGGAGCTTTGGAGCCGGCGCTTGTTCGGGCAGGATTTACGGGTTGGCGGCTTCGTCGATGGTGGCGCAGTGCGAAGCAAGGCGGCTGGTGGCGACGCCAGCGCGAGCAGCCTCGGGCTGCTCGTGCATTGGCAGCTGCGCGGCCAGGTCGCGCTGTCCGGCAGTGGCGCGCATGTGCTGCGCGGGGCGGGCAATGTGGCGGACCACGCGAATCGCTTCGACCTGACGCTGGCGCTGCGCTATTGAAGAAGTCGCGCCGCGTCACAGATCGCGTGCCCGGCTCGCGAACTCGCCGAGCATGAACTGCAAGAAATCCGGCACGCAGCCGATGTGGCTGGACGGAACCGTCGCGCAGTCGGTCAGGCTGACGTCGGGGGCACCGAGCGCCAGCATCGCTTGCAAGGTCTGCGTCGAGCTGACGTAGGGAACGGTCTGGTCGTCGCGACCATGAAAGAAGCGCGTCGGCGCGGCAGGCGCCCAGGCGTGCACGTTGCTTTGGCTGTCGATCGCGGCGGTGTCGTCGGCCAAGTAGTTGTCGAGCACGATTGCATCGAAGACGACATCGGCGTCGGCCGGGATCAACTGCGAGAGCAGCGCGTCGCGCACCTGGCGGCGCAACGCCCCGCCCAGGAAACGCAGCAGCCCCGGGCTGATCAATGCGCCCAGCACTGGATTCTGCTCGCGCACCCGGCGCAGCAACTCGTCGAGCGTCACGCCCACGTGGTACGGACCGGCGCCTGGCACCACCGCGACCAGGCTCGCCAGGTGCACGTTTGGGCTCGTCTGCAGCGCGCGAAACGCGGCGACGCTGACGTAGCCGCCCTCGGAGTAGCCGGTGAGAAACAGCTGCCCGTTGTCGGCGACATTGTTCTTGCGCCGCCACGTGCGTGCCGCCGTCAGCAGGTCGACCACCGCAGCCGCAGACGGCGCGGCGAGCAGATACGGGTGCGCCTGGCCCTTGGACGCGCCGTAGCCGACGTAGTCCGCTGCAACGACGAGGTAGCCGAGCGAGGCGACCGCGATCGCCGGCTCGGTGGCGCTCACCGCGTTGCTCGGCGCCTCGATGTCGTGGTAAATCGTCGCGTGCTGGTAGCTCAGCACCGGGCTTTTCGCACCCGCCGCTTTGGCCGGGACGCTGACCAAGCCCGAGGCGACGACCTCACGGCCCTGGCCGTCGGTTGTCAGGTAGGTAAGCCGGTAGTTGTCGACGTCGTAGACGGGATGCAGCGTGGGGGTTCGGCTTCCCGGCGCGTGCACGGCGTCGTTGATGGCGGCGCTCGACACGCGGCTCAGAAAGGAGGAGCCCTCCAGGCGGCCGGGGCCCGTGACCTCGGGCTCGGCGGCCGGTGGCGCTTCAGAGGGGGCCGAGCCGCCGCAGGACGCAACCAGCCCCAGCAGACCCAGGAGCAGGACCCGGCGCAGGGGGCGGGAACGGACCGAACGCATGCGTTGATCCTAGGCCTCGCGGGGCTGACGCGCCCGCGAGTTTTGCATTCAGCGCGCGTTGTAACCCTTGGACGCAGGGCCGGAGCGAATCCGCAAGCCGTCAGGCCGCGCGCTGCTGCCCCGCTGCTGCGCGCCACGCCGCCATCAGCGTCTGCCACTTGGCGCGTGCGGCAACGAGGTGCTTCTCCTTGACGTGCCCGTAGCCGCGAATGTCTTCGGGAATGCGCGCGATCTCCACGGCTTGCGCAAGGCGCGGTTCGACAAGCGTGTTCAACACCTCGTCGATGCACGCCCGGTACTCTCCGATCAATTCACGTTCGCCTTGGCGCTCGCTGCTCCGGCCGAAGATGTCGAGCGCCGTGCCGCGCAGGCCCTTGAGTTTGGCGAGCAAGCGAAACGCCGTGAGCATCCACGGACCGAAGGGTTGCTTGACGAGGTGCCCGTGCGCATCGCGCTTGGCAATCAGCGGCGGAGCGAGGTGGTAGCTGAGTTTGTAGTCGCCCTCGAACTGCGCCGCGACTTTTGCCATGAACGCCGGATCCGTGTGCAGGCGCGCGACTTCGTATTCGTCCTTGTACGCCATCAGCTTGAACAGGTAGCGCGCCACTGCTTCGCTGAGCTTGGTGCTGCCGGGCTGCACGCGAGTCTCGGCGTCGCGCACCTTGTCGACGAACGCCAGGTAAGACGCCGCGTACGCGTCATCCTGGTAGCCGCGCAGGAAGTCGGCGCGTGTCTTGACCATTTCAGCAAGGGTTGGCTTTTTCAGGAACCGAATCACTTGCGCCGATTGCAGCAACGCCTGCACCGCGGGCAAGTCGTTCGCGCAATGCCGGCCCCACTCGAACGCGGCCTTGTTGTTCTCGGGCTGCACGCCGTTGAGTTCGAGGGCGCGCATGATCGCCGCAAGGCCGATCGGCACGCGGCCTTTTTGCCACGCGTAGCCCAGGATCAGCGGGTTCGTGTAAATCGAATCGCCGACGAGCTGCGTCGCGACCTGCTCGGCGTCGAACGCGCCGACGAGCTGCGCGCCGACACTTTGGGCGATCGCCGTCTCGCAGTTGCCGCCGGGGAATTGCCAGTCCGGGTTCTTCACGAACGCTGCGGTGGGCGTGCCGTGGTTGTTCAGCGCGACAAACGTGCGACCGTGCTGCATCACCGACATCGTGTACTTGGCGGCGCCGACGATCGAATCGCAGGCGATCACGAGATCAGCTTTGGCGGTGTCGACCTTGGTCGTGTAGATCGCGTCCTGCCGGTTCGCGATCTGGATGTGGCTCCACGTCGCTCCGCCCTTTTGCGCAAGGCCGCCCGAGTCTTGCGTGACGACGCCCTTGCCCTCCAAGTGCGCCGCCATGCCAAGCAACTGACCGATCGTGATGACGCCGGTGCCGCCGACGCCGCCGACGACGATTCCCCACGCCGTCTCGAGCGACGGCATCACCGGGTCCGGCAAGTGCGGCATCGAATGCAACGTTCCCGCGCGCTGCTCCTTCTTCGGCTTCTTCAACTGCCCGCCGGTCACGCTCACGAAGCTCGGGCAAAAGCCCTTCACGCACGAGAAATCCTTGTTGCACGTGTTCTGGTTGATGCGGCGCTTGCGGCCGAACTCGGTCTCGATGGGCTCGACCGACAGGCAGTTGCTCTGCACCGAACAGTCGCCGCAGCCTTCGCAAACGAGTTCATTGATGATCACGCGCCGGTCGGGTTCCGCCAGCGTGCCGCGCTTGCGGCGGCGGCGCTTTTCCGTCGCGCAGGTCTGGTCGTAGATGATCGCCGTCGTGCCCTTGAGTTCGCGGAACTGGCGTTGAATCGAATCGAGCTCGTCGCGGTGGTGCACGGTGACGCCGGCTTCCAGCACGGCGCCGTCGTACTTCTCGGGCTGGTCGCTGACGATCACGAGCTTGCTCACACCTTCGGCGGTCAGGCTCTTCTGGATTTGCAGCACCGAGTGCCCCTCGGGCCGCTCGCCCACCGGCTGGCCGCCCGTCATCGCGACGGCGTCGTTGTACAAAACTTTGTAGGTGATGTTCACGCCCGCCGCGATGGCTTGGCGGATTGCGAGCAAGCCGCTGTGGAAGTAGGTGCCGTCGCCCAGGTTCGCGAACACGTGGGCGTCGCTCGTGAACGGTGCCTGACCGACCCACGCCGCACCTTCACCGCCCATCTGGCTGAAGGTGCTCGTGCTGCGGTCCATCCACACGGCCATGAAGTGGCAGCCGATTCCCGCCATCGCGCGCGAGCCTTCGGGAACCTTGGTGCTCGTGTTGTGCGGGCAGCCCGAGCAGAACCAGGGCGCACGTTCGCCGGTGTTCACCGTGATGGCGGCCAGGGCGCGCTCGCGCGAGTCGACGACGGCCAGGCGCGCGTCCATGCGCGCCGCGATGTCGCTTCCGGCGGGCGCGAGGCCCATCTTCTTCAGGCGTTTCGCGATCGCCTTGGCGATGAGCGCCGGGGTCAGGTCGGCTTTCGCGCGCAACAGCCAGTTTTCGCTCGGGTTGGGCATGCTCCATTCGCCGCCGGTCGCGTCGCCTTCGGTCGGCTCTTCGAATTTTCCCAGCACATTGGGCCGCACGTCGGCGCGCCAGTTGTAAAGCTCTTCTTTCAACTGGTATTCGATGACCTGGCGCTTTTCTTCGACGACGAGGATTTCCTGCAACCCTTGCGCAAACTCGCGCGTGATCGTCGCTTCTAACGGCCAGACGACGTTGACCTTGTGCACGCGAATTCCCAGTTGCCGGCACACGGCGTCGTCCAGCCCCAGGTCGGCGAGCGCCTGGCGCGTGTCGTTGAACGCCTTGCCGCTGGCGATGATGCCGAAGCGGTCGTTCGGCGATTCAATCACGTTGTGATTCAGCCGGTTCGCGCGCACGTAGGCGAGCGCGGCGTACCACTTGTAGTCCATGAGGCGCGCTTCCTGCTCGAGCGCGCCGTCGGGCCAGCGGATGTGCAGGCCGCCCGGGGGCATGACGAAGTCTTGCGGCAGAACAATCTTCACCCGGTCCGGATCGACCGACACCGAAGCCGCCGACTCCACGACCTCCTGAATCGTCTTCATGCCGCTCCACAGGCCCGAGAAGCGGCTCATCGCGAAGGCGTGCAAGCCCATGTCGAGAATGTCTTGCGCATTGCTCGGGAAGAACACGGGCAGCCCGCACGCCTTGAAGATGTGGTCGCTCTGGTGCGCCGCGGTGCTGCTCTTGGCGACGTGGTCGTCACCTGCGATGGCGATCACGCCGCCGTGTTTCGCCGTGCCCGACATGTTGGCGTGCTTGAAGACGTCGGAGCAGCGGTCCACACCCGGGCCCTTGCCGTACCAAATGCCGAACACGCCGTCGAACTTTTTCGATTGCGGATACAGGTCGAGCTGCTGCGTGCCCCACACGGCGGTCGCGCCGAGTTCTTCATTCACGCCGGGCTGGAACACGATGTGGTTGGCGGCGAGGTGCTTCTTCGCTGCCCACAGCGCCTGGTCGTACGCGCCGAGCGGGCTGCCGCGGTAGCCGCTGATGAAGCCGCCCGTGTTCAGGCCGGCGGCGGCGTCGCGCTGGCGTTGCAGCATGGGCAGGCGAACGAGGGCTTGCACGCCGCTCATGAAGGCGCGGCCCGACGCCAAGCTGTATTTGTCGTCGAGCGTCGCGCTCTCAAGGGCTTTGCGGATCGCCTCGGGCAACGGTGCGTTCATTCTTCGGACCTCCAGTAAGCCGGGCCGCGCCCTGGCGCGGCAACGATACACGGGAAAGGGCAAGCTCTGATTGTCAAACGGGGCAAAGACCGCCTATAACTCCCGACCTTGCGTTCGGCAGCCGCCGGCCGCGATTGGCCCATTCAATTGGACGGAACGCATGGCCTTGGCGCTTGACGCCCAGTCGATTCTCAGTGTGCGTGGCGTGACGGTTCGCTTTGGCGGAATCGTCGCGCTGGAAGGCGTGAGCTTCGACGTGTCGCCGGGCGAGATCTGCGGCCTGATCGGCCCCAACGGCGCGGGCAAGACGACACTGTTCAATTGCCTGAGCCGGCTTTACGAGTACCAGGCCGGCGACATCGTCTTCGAGGGACGCTCCATCACCGAACTGCCCAGCCACCGCGTCGCCGGGTTGGGGATGGGCCGCACCTTCCAGAACCTCGCGATGTTCCGCAGCATGACGGTGCGCGACAACGTGATGGTCGGCGCGCATTCGCGCTCCCGGTCCGGTTTCGTCTCGAGCGCGTTGCGCCTGCCGCGCGTGACCAGCGAGGAGCGCGGCTTGCGCCGGCGCGCCGAAGAAATCATGGACTCGGTGGGCTTGAGCGAATTTGCCGACCGCCTCGCGGGCGACTTGCCGTTTGCGACGCAAAAGCGCATCGAGCTGGGGCGCGCCCTGGCGTCCGACCCGAAACTGCTGTTGCTCGACGAACCCGCCGCCGGCTTGAACCACGAGGAGTTGGGCGCGCTGGCGCGGCAGATCCGCGACGTCCGCGACCGGCTGGGGATCACGGTGCTGCTCGTCGAGCACCACATGAGCCTGGTGATGAGCGTGTCGGATCACATCGTCGCGCTCAACTTCGGGCGCGTCATCGCCGACGGAACGCCTGCCGAGATTCAAGTCCACCCCGGCGTGATCGAAGCGTACTTGGGGGCGAGCGCCGATGCCTGAAGCCGCGCCCAAGCTGCTGCAAGTCGACAAACTGTGCGCGTCGTACGGCGCGACGCAGGTGCTCTACGACCTGAATTTGTCGCTCGAGGCGGGCCACATCACGGCGGTGCTGGGCGCAAACGGCGCGGGCAAGACGAGCACGCTGCGCGCGCTGTGCCAGACGGTGCGCACTTCGGGCAGCATCTTGTTCGAAGGCAAGCAACTGATCGGCCAGGCGACCGAAAACGTGGTGCGCCTGGGTGTCGCGCATGTGCCCGACGGGCGCGGCACGTTCACCGCGCTGTCGGTCGAAGAGAACCTGCGCCTGGGCGCCTACGTGCGGCGCGATCGCGCCGAGCTTGCGTTCGACATGGAAAAGGCGTTCACGCGTTTCCCCATCCTCAAGGCGCGGCGCCATCAACAGGCCGGCACCTTGTCAGGCGGCGAGCAACAAATGCTCGCGATCAGCCGCGCGCTGATGCTGCGCCCCAAGCTGCTGCTGCTCGACGAGCCGTCGTTTGGCCTCGCGCCGCTCATCGTCGCCGAGATCTTTCGCATCATGCGCACGATCAACCAGGAGGACCGCGTGAGCATGCTGCTCGTCGAACAGAACGCGAGCCTCGCGCTCGAGCTCGCTGACCATGTGTACTTGCTGGAAACCGGTCGGGTGGCGCTGTCAGGACCGAGCGCGCAGATCAGAGGCGACGAATCGGTGCGCCGCGCCTACCTGGGTTACTGAGCCCGCCGACGACACCCAACCCCATGGAAGCCCTGCTGCACCAAATTTTTTCCGGCCTGGCCAACGGCTGCATTTACGGCTCGGTGGCGCTCGCGCTCGTCATGATTTATCAGGCGACGCACCACATCAATTTTGCGCAAGGCGAGATGGCGACGTTCAGCACCTTCGTCGCCTGGGCGTTGATGCAGGCCGGGTGGCCCTACTGGGGGGCGTTCTTCTTCACCATCGCGGTCTCGTTCGCCGGTGGGCTGCTCTTGCAGCGCATCGTGATGCGGCCTCTGGAAAAAGCGCCGGTGCTGACGAATGTGATCGTGTTCATCGGCTTGCTGCTGATCTTCAACGCATTGTCGGGCTGGATCTTCGATCACACGATCAAGGCCTTCGCCAGCCCCTTCCCGAAGGATTCCGCACTCGCCACTGCCTACTTCTCGGCCCATCAACTGGGCTCGGCGGCGGTATTGCTGGCGGTGTTGTCGGGCTTGTTCGCATTCTTTCGCTTCACCCCGATCGGGCTGGCGATGCGCGCTGCGGCGCAGAACCCCGACTCGGCGCGCCTGGTGGGGATTCGCGTGTCATGGATGCTGGCGCTCGGCTGGGGCCTGGCGTCGGCGATCGGCGCGGTGGCCGGCATGATGGTCGCCCCCGTCGTCTTTCTCGACCCGAGCATGATGCTCGGCATCCTGCTCTATGGCTTCGCCGCGGCTTTGCTTGGCGGCATCGACAACCCGCTCGGTGCGGTGATCGGCGGGCTGGTGGTCGGTGTGCTCGAGAACCTGCTCGGCGCCTATGTGATCGGCACCGAGCTGAAGCTGAGCGTCGCGCTGGTGCTGATCGTTGGCACCTTGACGCTGCGGCCCGACGGCCTGTTCGGCAAGAAGGTTGTGACTCGCGTATGAAACCCATAGCTCGCAAGTGGGTCTGGATCGCGAGCGCCTTGCTCGTGATCGCCTTGCTCGTGCTGCCCTTCCTCGTCAAGAACTATCGCGTCTTCCAGTTCAACCTGGTGCTCGTCTACGCAGTGGCGATCCTCGGGCTCAACATCCTCACCGGTTTCAACGGCCAGATTTCGCTGGGCCACGGCGCCTTCTACGCCTTTGGCGCTTACATCGCGGCGATGCTGATGGACAAGCTCGGCGTGCCCTATTGGGCGACGCTTCCGGTCGCGTTCGTGCTGTGTTTCAGCTTCGGCTTCGTCGTCGGTTTCCCTGCGCTGCGCCTGGCCGGCCACTACCTCGCGCTGGCGACGTATGCGCTCGCGTTGGCCGTGCCGCAACTCCTGAAATACAAGAAGATCGAGGCCTACACCGGTGGCGTGCAAGGCATCGTGCTGAGCAAGCCGGAGGCGCCCTTTGCGTTCAGCCTGTTCGGTCAGCCGCTCAGCGCCGATCGCTGGCTCTATTTCTTCACACTGTTCGTCGCCGCGCTGATGTTCCTGCTCGCCTGGAACCTGCTGCGCGGCCGCGTTGGGCGTGCGCTGATCGCGGTGCGCGATCACCCGATCGCCGCGACGACGATGGGAATCAACCTGGCGATGTTCAAGTCGCTGACGTTCGGCGTTTCCGCAGGCGTGACGGGTCTGGCCGGCGCCTTGGGTGGGATCGTCGTCGCCTTCGTTTCGCCCGACAGCTTCACGGTGAGCCTCTCGATCTTCCTTCTCGTGGGCGTCGTCGTCGGCGGGCTCGCGTCGATCCCCGGGGCGATTTTCGGCGGCATCTTCATCCAGTTCGTGCCGAACATCGCCGACGAAATCTCCAAGTCGGCGCCGGCGGCCATCTACGGCGTGCTGCTGATCGGCTTGATGTACCTGATGCCCACCGGTGTGATGGGTGGCTTGCACGGTCTTTGGGCGCGGCTTCGCGCGCGAACAAAGGGTTGACCCGGTTGTCCTGGCGCGCCGCCCGGCGTTTGATAGACGGTTGTGAACTTTCTCAGCAGGAGGCTTTCGATGATGAAACTCAAGACCCTGGTCCTCGCAATTGCGGGTTCGTCATCGCTGGCTCTGGCCGGCACGGCGCTGGCGCAGAAAAAATACGACCCCGGTGCCACCGACAAGGAAATCAAGGTCGGCAACATCAACCCCTATTCGGGCCCTTTGTCGGCCTACGGCGCGATCGGCAAGGCGATAGGCGCCTACTTCGACAAGGTCAACGCCGAGGGTGGAATCAACGGGCGTATGGTCAAATACATCAGCCTGGACGACGGCTACAACCCGGCCAAGACGGTGGAGCAGGCGCGTAAGCTTGTTGAACAAGAAGAGGTGCTGGTTCTGTTCCAGCCGCTCGGCACGCCGCCGAACTCTGCGATTCACAAGTACATGAACGACAAGAAGGTGCCACAGTTGTTTGTCGCCACCGGCGCCACCAAGTGGGGCGATCCGAAGAACTTTCCGTACACGATGGGCTGGCAGCCGAACTACCAGAGCGAAGCGCGGATTTATGCGTTGCACCTTCTCGATACGAAACCGAACGCCAAGATCGCCGTGCTCTACCAGAACGACGATTACGGCAAAGACTATCTGAAGGGCTTCGAAGACGGCCTGGGCGACAAGGCGAAGACGATGATCGTCTCCAAGGTGACATATGAGTCGACCGACCCGACGGTGGACAGCCAGATGGTGACGCTGAAGGGCTCCGGCGCCGACACTTTTTTCAACATCACAACGCCCAAGTTCGCCGCGCAAGCGATCAAGAAGGCCGCTGAACTTGGCTGGAAGCCCACGCACTATCTGAACAGCGTGTCCAATCAGGTGGGTTCTGTGCTCAAGGCCGCGGGCCTGGACAACAGCATTGGAATTTACTCTGCCTTCTACATCAAGGATCCGACCGACCCGCAATTTCAGAAAGGCAAGGAATACGACGACTGGTTCGCGTGGATGAAGAAGTACAACGCGACGGCCGACATGAGCGACAACTTCAACGTCTACGGCTACACCGTCGCGCAGACGCTCGTGCAGGTGCTCAAGCAAGCGGGCGACAACCTGACACGCGACAACATCATGAAACAAGCTGCGAACCTGGACATGGCGCTGCCGATGCTGTTGCCTGGCGTGAACGTGAAGACTGGGCCGGACGATTTCTACCCGATCGAGCGCGAGCAATTGGCGCGATTTACCGGCACCACATGGGAGCTATCCGGCAAGGTCTACGGCAGGTAGCGAACCAGTGACACCCGGGGTTTGATGCCGCGGGCGCTTTCCTTCCCCGGGAACGGATGACCCGTTTTGCGGGAAGTCCCTGATCGCCGACGACGCGCTTTCGGATAGTGTGCGCAGCAGTGTCATCACATTGGGAGTTGCTTATGCGAGCCGATCAAAAATTGTCGTGCCTGAGTGCGGGTGCCGTGTTGGCGATTGTCAGCGGCGGCGCGTTTGCGCAAGCCGGGCAAACCGTCAAGGTCGCCTTCATTGACCCGCTTTCGGGGCCGTTTGCCAACGTCGGCCAAAACCAGCTCAAGAGCTGGCAGTTCATTGCCGAGGAGTTCAACAAGAAGAACGTCGCCGGGGTGAAATTCGAGTTCGTTCCCTTCGACAACAAGGGCTCGCCGCAGGAAAGCCTGAACGTGCTCAAGGCAGCGATCGATCAGAACATTCGCTACATCGTGCAGGGCAACGGATCGGGCGCCGCGGCGGCGATCAGCGACGGCGTGAGCAAGCACAACGAGCGCAATCCCGGCAAGGAGTTGGTCTACCTCAACTACGCCGCGGTCGACCCCGATCTGACGAACAGCAAATGCTCGTTCTGGCATTTCCGCCTGGACGCCGACACGTCGATGAAGATGGAGGCGTTGACGAGCTTCATGAAAGACCAGGCGGACGTGAAGAAGGTCTACGTCATCGGCCAGAACTACGCGCACGGCGTGCAGGTGTCGCGCTACTTCAAGGAGACGATCGCGCGCAAGCGCCCCGACGTGCAAGTCGTCGGCGACGACCTGCACCCGATCGGCCAGGTGAAGGACTTCGCGCCCTACATCGCGAAGATCAAGGCGAGTGGCGCGGATTCGGTCGTCACAGGCAACTGGGGCCAGGACCTGACGCTGCTCGTCAAGGCCGCCAAGGACGCCGGCCTGAACGCGAATCTCTACACCTACTACGCGGGCGTGAGCGGCACGCCCACGGCGCTCGCCGGTGGCGTGAGCGGAACGGTGCGTGTCGTCGCCTATTCTCACAACAGCTTGGCGGATCCGGTGAAGACGCTGCAGGACAAGTTCAAGAAGCAGTTCAACGACGACTGGTACACCGCAGCAACGTACAACGGCGTCGCGATGCTTGCCGAAGGCATGGCCAAGGCGAAGAGCACCGATCCGGTGAAGGTCGCGCTCGCGATGGAGGGGTTGAAGTTCAAGGGCTTCCAGGGCGAAGTCGAGATGCGCAAGTCCGACCACCAGCTCCAGCAAGGCCTCTACATCAGCGAGTGGCGCAAGGCCGACGCGAAAAACCCCTACAGCGTCGAGAACACCGGCTTCAACTTCCAGGAAGTGAAGGCGATTCCCGCCTACGTGGCGAGCACGCCGACGTCCTGCGACATGAAGCGGCCGTAACCACGCATCGAGCGCGGCGGCGCGGGCGTCGGATGCAGGCGCCGCGCCGTTTTTTTGCATTGCGCAGCCATGGACGTGTCGTATTACCTGATTTCGCTGCTCAACGGGCTGTCGGTCGGCCTGTTGCTGTTCATGCTCGCCTCGGGCCTGACGCTGATCTTCAGCATGATGGGCGTGCTCAATTTTGCGCACGCGAGTTTCTACATGCTCGGCGCTTACGTCGCCTACACGATCAGTCAGGTGGCGGGCTTCTGGTGGGGGCTGCTGCTCGCGCCACCGCTGGTGGGCCTGCTCGGCGCCGGCTTCGAGCGCTTTGCGCTGCGCCGTGTGCACAAGTTCGGCCATGTGCCGGAGCTGCTCATCACCTTCGGCCTGTCGTACCTGCTCCTTGAACTCGTGCAGCTCGTGTGGGGCCGCCAGGCGGTGAATTTCCAGCCGCCGCCGTCGCTGCAGGGGCCGCTGTTCACGATCGTCGACTTGCCCGATTCATTGAGCGTCGTTCTCGGTGCGCCGCCGCCGGTGTGCAAGAGCGTCGTCGGCGCGCTCTGCACCCAGTTTCCGCAGTTCCGCGCGTTTGGCATGCTGGTCGCGGTATTGATGCTGATCGCGGTGTGGCTGCTGCTCACGCGCACCCGCATCGGCCTGGTGATCCAGGCCGCGCTGACGCACCCCGAGGCGGCTGAGTCGCTCGGCCATAACGTGCCGCGGGTGTTCATGCTCGTGTTCGGCGGCGGCACGGCGCTGGCGGCGCTGGCCGGCGTGATCGGCGGTGCGCTGCGCGTCACCGAGCCGTCGATGGCGCTGGCGGTGGGTGCAGTCGTGTTCGCCGTGATCGTGATCGGCGGCATGGGTTCGCTGCTGGGCGCGTTCGTCGCGTCGGTGGGCCTGGGCGTGATCGAGTCGTTTGCCGTCAGCAGCGACCGCTCGATCGCGGACCTGTTCAAGTGGCTCGGCATGCAGGTCACGCCGGAGACTTTCGGCTTCGCCGTGTGGAGCGTGAAGATCTCGCAAGTCGGCGCGATCCTGCCTTATCTGCTGCTGGTGCTGATCCTCATCTTCCGGCCCAAGGGCCTGTTCGGGACACGGGAGGGCTGATGGCGTCCAGCGCAGTCATGCCGATCGGGCGCTTCAACACGGGGCGTTGGCTCGTCTGGGGCGGCTACGCGCTGGTGCTGCTGGTCGCGCCGCTGCTGTGGACGAGCAGCCTATCGCTGACGATGCTGTCGCAGATGGGGATCGCGATCATCTCCTGCCTGGCGTTCAACATGCTGCTTGGCCAGGGCGGCATGCTCAGCTTCGGCCACGCCGTTTATTCGGGGCTCGGCTCGTTCTTCGCGATCCACGCGCTGAACCACATCTCGGCAGGCAAGCTCGCGCTGCCGGTGAGCCTGGTGCCGCTCGTCGGCGGCCTGGCGGGAATGGTGTTCGCGGTGCTGCTCGGTTACGTCACGACGAAGAAGGCCGGTACGCCGTTCGCGATGATCACGCTCGGTGTGGGCGAACTCGTGTACGCGATGTCGCTCATGTTCCCGGGGTTCTTCGGCGGCGAGGGCGGAATCAACGGCAATCGGGTCGCGGGTCAGCCGTTCCTCGGCATCACCTTTGGGCCGCAACGCCAGCTGTATTACCTGATCGCGATCTACACCTTCCTCTGCACCGCGGCGATGTTCGCGTACACGCGCACGCCGCTCGGCCGCATGCTCAACGCGGTGCGCGACAACCCGGAGCGCGTCGAGTTCATCGGCTACAGCACGCAGCACGTGCGCTACCTCGCGTTCATCGCGTCGGGCCTGTTCATGGGAATCGCCGGCGGCCTGTCGGCGCTCAACTTCGAGATCGTCACCGCCGAGGTGGTGAGCGCGCTGCGCTCCGGGGCCTTCCTGCTGTTCACCTTTCTTGGCGGCGCGGTGTTCTTCTTCGGGCCGATCATCGGCGCGGTGTTGATGGTGATCGCCCTCGTGCTGTTGTCTGAACTCACGCAGGCCTGGCTGCTCTACCTCGGGCTCGTGTTCGTCGTCATGGTGATGTACGCGCCGGGTGGCATCAGCGCGCTGATCATGATGAACCTGCGCGTCGCGAGTTTCGGCCAGCTGCGGCAGCTGCTCGGCGGCTACCTCGCGCTTGCCGGTGCCGGCGCGGTGATGCTCGCCGGCGCGGGCGCGATGATCGAGATGCTGTACCACCTTCAGCTCAACCAGGCGCTCGGGCCGAACATGAAATACCTCGGGACGACGCTCGACGCGAGCCGCCTCCTCGCCTGGATCGGCGGCGCGTTGACGCTGCTGCTGGGCGTCGTGCTGTTCGAGTTTGCGCGGCGCCGCTTCGCCCGCCGCTGGAGCAGCGTGCAGGAGCAGATCGAGCGCGAGATCCAATCCAGGGAGTCGGCGTGAGTTCGGGCTACGCGGTCGAGCTGCGCGATGTGCGCAAGAGTTTCGGCAGGACCGAGATCATCCGCGGCACGAGCCTCGCCGTCGCGCCGGGCGAGCGCGTCGCCTTGATCGGACCCAACGGCGCCGGCAAGTCGACTTTGTTCAACCTGATCAGCGGCCGCTTTCCCCTGACCTCGGGCGAGATCCTGCTCAACGGCCGGAGCATCGCCGGGTTGAGCCCGTTCCAGATCAACCGCCGCGGCTTGGCGCGCAGCTTTCAGGTGAGCAACCTGTTCACGCGCCTGTCGGTGTTCGAGAACGTGCGCTGCTCCGTGTTGTGGAGCCTGGGCTACGGCTACTCGTTCTGGCGCTTCCTCGCCGACGCCAAAGACGCGAATGCACGCGCGGATGAGGTCGTGCGAATGATCCGGCTCGACAAGCGCCGCGACGTGCTGGCGATGAACCTCACCTACGCGGAACAGCGCGCGCTCGAGATCGGCATCACGATCGCCGGTGGCGCCGACGTCATCCTGCTCGACGAACCCACCTCGGGAATGAGCCGCAGCGAGACCGAGCGCTTCGTCGAACTGATCCGCGAGGTGACGCAAGGCAAGACGCTGCTCACGGTCGAGCACGACATGGGCGTCGTGTTCGGCCTGGCGGACAAGATTGCCGTGCTCGTCTACGGCGAGGTGATCGCTTTCGACGTTCCCGACGCCGTGCGCGCCAATCCACGCGTGCAAGAAGCCTACCTCGGCGCCGTGCATGCCGATGCACAAGCGGCGCAAAGCCGGACCGAGGCGGGGTAAGCGCATGCTCAAACTCGAAGCGGTGAACGCCTTCTACGGCAAGAGCCATGTGCTGCACGGCGTTCACTTTAGCGTCGCCCCGGGCGAAATTGTCAGCCTGCTTGGCCGCAACGGATCGGGGCGCTCCACCACCGTCAAGACAATCATGGGGCTGGTGGCGGGAAACGGCTCGATCCGCTGGCGCGACCAGCAGATCCTCGGTCGCAAGGCCTTCGAAATCGCCCATCTGGGACTGGGTTACGTCCCGGAGAACCGCGACATCTTTCCGCAGCTGACGGTGCAGCAGAATCTGTTGCTCGGGGTCAAGTCGGGGTCGAAGAAGGGCCGCTGGAGCTTCGACGACATGTACCGGATGTTCCCGCGCCTCGAGGAACGTAGGCACACGCCCGCCGGTGTGCTGTCCGGAGGCGAGCAGCAAATGCTGACACTGTGCCGCACGCTGATGGGCGACCCGGACCTGATCATGATCGACGAGCCGACCGAAGGCCTGGCGCCGAAGATCGTGGCGCTGGTGGGGGAGTACCTGCGCGAACTGCGCCGCCGCGGCATTTCGGTATTGCTCGTCGAGCAAAAGCTGACGATCGCGCTGGACGTCTCCGAGCGCTGCCTCGTGATGGGCCACGGCCAGATCGTTTTCGAAGGCTCGCCCGCCGAGTTGCGCAGCAATGCCGAGGTTCGCAAGGAGTGGCTCGAGGTGTAAAGCGCTGCGCTGCGCCGGCCGCCGCTGCCTCAGTGCGTCGCCGCTGCGCTGCCCCAGAGTTGCTTGAGTCGCGCGTCACGCCCGCAACCGGTGCGGTAATACTGGTAGCGGATCGGGTTCTTCTTGTAGTAGTCCTGGTGGTAGTCCTCGGCCGGATAAAGCGCGCCGGCCAACACCACCTCGGTGACGATGGGCTCCTTGAACGGCTTGCTCTTTTCCAGCGCCGCGCGTGACGCGAGGGCGGTCTTCAACTGCGCGTCGTCGAGCGCATAAATGGCGCTGCGATAGGGCGAGCCGGCGTCGCAGAACTGCCGGTCTTTGGTCGTCGGGTCGATGGTGCGCCAGAAGTGTTCGACGAGCTTGGCGTAGCTCACGCGCGCCGGGTCGAAAATCACTTCCACGACTTCGGCGTGGCCGGTGCGTTTCGCCGCGACCTGTTCGTAAGTCGGGTTCGCGACGCTGCCGCCGCTGTAGCCCGACGTCGTCGACAAGACGCCGTCGACCTTGTCGAAATCGGCTTCGACGCACCAGAAGCAGCCGCCGGCGAAGATCGCGCGTGCGGTGGTGCTGGTGGGCGTCAACGCCGGCGCGGCAGGCGTGGGCCCGGCGGCTGCGGCGATGTCGATCATGCACATCGTCAGCAGTGCAGCGGCGCTTAATCTGCCGTGCGCGTTCATGACAAGACCTCAAACTTCAACGCCACGCCGTTGTTGCAATAGCGCTTGCCGGTGGGCGCCGGGCCGTCGTTGAACACATGGCCGTGGTGTCCTTCGCAGCGGGCGCAGTGGTATTCGGTGCGCGGGTAGATGAGCTTGAAGTCGGTCGATGTGCCCAGCGCCCCCGGATAGAAGCTGAAGAAACTCGGCCAGCCGGTGCCGCTCTCGAATTTCATTTCCGAGCCGAACAACGGCAGGTCGCAGCCTGCGCACAAGTAGCGCCCCTTGCGCTTTTCGGCGTTGAGCAGGCTCGTCCCGGCGCGCTCGGTGCCGTGTTTGCGCAGCACCTGGTACTGCTCGTTGTTCAGGCGCTTTTTCCACTCGGCGTCGGGCAGAACCAGCGGTTCGATTTTCGGCCCGCCACCGTCGGCGGCGACGGCGTAAGTGGGCCAGCCGGCAGCAAAAAGCCATTGAAGCAGGGGACGGCGGGTCATGGTCAATCCTCCAGAAAGTCTGTTCACCAGCGTCAGTCGGGCGAGCGCAGAGAATCTTTCATTGCTGATGCGACTGCGTCAAGTCTTGGGCCAAAGCACCCACATGCGAAGTGCCTGCTTCATGCGCCCGGCCTGGGCCTCGGCTTCGTCGCCCCAGCCCCAGAAATAGTCGGCGCGCACCGCGCCGACGATCGCGCTGCCGGTGTCTTGCGCCATCACGATGCGGCGCAGCGGCGAATTGGACAGCGGCTCGGTCGTATCGAGCCAGAGCGCTGTCCCGTACGGAATGCTTTGCGGGTCCACGGCGACCGAGCGCTGCGGCGTGAGCGGCACGGCTTGCGCGCCACGTGGCCCGAGTTGTGGATCGGGCATTGCTTCTTCGCGGAAGAACACGACGCGCGGGTTCGCCCAGAGCAATTCGTTGATGCGCTTCGGGTTGTGCTTCGCCCAGTGGCGAATCGCCGGCCACGAGGCTTCGCCGGCGCGCAATTCGCCTTGATCGATGAGCCAACGACCGACCGACTGGTACGGCAAGTCGTTGTGGCCGGCGTAGGCGACACGCACCAGTTGGCGCTTGCCGTCCGCGCCGGCGATGTTCAGGCGCCCGGAGCCTTGCACTTGAAGCAGCAGTACGTCCAGCGGATCGGCAACGTAGGCGAGTTCGCGCCCGCGCAGGGCGGCCTGGCCTGCGGGCAGCGTGTCGAGTTGGCGCCGGCTCCAGTAGGGGGAGCGCGTGCCCAGATCGCCGGGAGGCATGTGCAGCGCATGGCGAAAGCCGTTGCGCGGTGTGCGCGACGCCTCGACGAGGGGCTCGAAGTAGCCGGTGATGAGCCCCTCGGGTCCGCCGTCGTGCGCCTCGACGCGGTACGGCTGCAGGCGCCGCTCCAGCCAGGCGCGCGTTGCGTCGTCGCTGAAAGCGTTTCCCGACGCGACCGCGCTGCGCGCCTGCGCGCACACGCCCGCCCAGCCGGGGGCCGGGCGTTCGCAGCCGCGCAGCAGCGCAGGCCACAGCTCGGAAGGCCGGTCGCTGGACCAGCCCGGCAGCTCGGTCCAGCTGCTCGCGACCCAGCGCGAGCGCGCCTGGAGAATCGTCGCGCCGGGCGCGGCACTCGGTGGCCCCGGCGTTGCAGGAGCGCTCTCCTGAGGCAAAGGCGATCTCGCTGGAGCCTCGCGCGCGGAGGGCGGCGCGACAGGCGGCGCGAGCGGCGCAGTCGTGCACGCGGCGAGCAGCCCGAGAAGCGCCGCGCCCGCGCGCCCGCGCCACCGCGATGAGCGCCAAATCGGCACAATCAGCCGCATCGACTCAAGCCACCGGACAGCCAAGACAAACATGTGGGTCATTTTGCTGGAAGCCCTTGGCGCCTTGCTCGTGCTGTTGCTGATCGTCTGGTGGACGATGTTCGCCGGCCGCACGCGCGGCGAGCGGCGCCGCGACCCTGGCGACGAGTGAGCGTCGCGCCGGCGAACAAGCCACGCGCCGGCCTCAATGCAGCGCCGAGGCCAGCGTCAAACCGAATTCGTGCACGGGGGAGTCGAACGGGTGCGCGTCTTCCGTCATGCAGAAAAACGTTCCGCGCATCGTTCCGTTGGACGTGCGCAGGCGCGTCCAGCTCGTGTACTCGAAACTCTCGCCGGGCTTGAGCACCGGCTGGTGGCCCACCACCGCCAGGCCGCGCACTTCCTCGGTGTGGCCGTTGGCGTCGCTGATGATCCAGTGGCGCGCGATCAACTGCGCCGTCACATCGCCGGAATTGCGGATCGTCACGGTGTAGGCGAACGCGTGTTGCCCGGACTTCGGGTCCGACTGCTCGGGCAAGTGGCGCACGGCGACCGTGTTCGTGAATTCGGGCTTGGACATGGGGCGATTCTAGGAGCTGGTCGGCCTGGGGCCGGGGAGTGCCTTGGGCGCGCTTGACGCCAGCGCCGCTGTGGGCCCGCGCCGACCGGCACGCGGCGTTGCTTCACATGCATATGCATTTATACTGGCCGCATGGTGGATCTGGTCGATCGATTTGCGGCGTCGGGCTTTGAGTGCGTGTGCGGCAACATGCGCATGGCGGCTCGCGCCGTCACGGTAATCTACAACCGCCACCTGCGCCCGGCGGGCTTGCAGGCGACGCAGATGACGGTGCTGTGGGCCGTCGTCGCCAAACGCTCGGCCACCGTCAAAGACATCGCCGAGACGATCGTCATGGACCAGACGACCTTGCTGCGCAATCTGCGAATCTTGCATCGGCGCGGTCTGGTGTCGATGACGGTGGGCGACGACCGACGCCAGCGCATCGTCGCTGCCACGCCCGCAGGCCTGGAACAATTTGCCGCCGCGTTGCCCCAGTGGCAACGTGCGCAGAAGGAGATCGATTCGGCGCTGGGTCAAGGGGGCCTGGAAATCATGAACAAGAAACTGCTCAAGCTGGTGAGGTCGGTTCAGTAGCGATTCCCCTTTTTTTGTCGATGTATATGCATATACAGCTACAGTGAAACAACAGGCGCCACCGACATGCCCACCTGGGAATGCATTGATCAGTGCGAGGCTGCCGCCGCGTCGGGTGGCGGGACTCCGCGCGCGGGCCAGGGCAGCGGTCGCTGCGCGCACCCCACCGACACGCGCTTGTGCGTCAAGACCGTCGTGTGCGGCAGCGAATGGCTCGAACGCAACCACCGCACGATCCGGCTCGACGAAGACAGCTTCCTGATCGAAAGCGGGTCGGCATCGACCTCCCATGCGGGTCGCAGCGAAGCTCGACCATTGGCCCTGCATTTCACGCCGTCGCAGGTCGACCGCGCGCTGCACGGCGCGGCGCTGCCGGTGTTTCGCGACCATGTTCGGCTCAAGGCCGGCCGCATCGGCGCGCAGTTGCGCACAATCGAAAACGCCCTGCAGTCCGGCAGCGCCGCGCCCGGGTGGCTCGACGAGCAAATCGTGGAATTGCTGCAGGGACTGGTCAGCGCCGAGCAAGAAGTCGACGAGGCCGCGCAGCGCATCAATTGCGTGAAGGCGGCGACGCGCCAGGAACTGATGCGCCGCCTGCTGCTTGCCACCGACTTCATCCACGGCCACTACGAAATGCCCCTGCAACTCGACGACATCGCCCAGGCGGCGCGCCTGTCGCGCTTCCACCTCGTTCGGCTGTTCCGACAGGTGCTCGGCGTCACGCCGCACGCGTACCTGCTGGACAGGCGCCTCAGCGTCGCCCGGCGCCTGCTGAGGACGTGCGACAGCGATCTGAACTCCATCGCCATGCACTCCGGTTTCGGCAACCGCTGGTCGCTGTTCCGCAAGCTCCAGGCGCAGCACGGCACGGGGGGGCGCGCGCTGCGCGACGCGCGCCAGCAGACGGGCCGCGCATCGGCCTGAGAAACATGACCTACACCTGTCTGATCATCGAGCGCGATCGGTTGTTGTCAAGAGAAGTGGCGCGTGAATTCCCGGGCTTCGGCTTCAGGCCCTACCCGGTGCAGTCGAGCGCGACGGCGCTCAGCATTCTTCGGCAATGGAAGTTCGACGCGGCACTCGTCGACGCTGACGGCTTCGGTGCCGACTACGTCGACGTGCTGCGCCGCGTGCACGCCAGCTACCGATCCCCCTTGGTGATGCTGTCGAGCGCTCCCGATGAGCAGCGCCAATTGCTCGGGCTCGAGTCGGGCGCCACGGACGTCATCGTCAAGCCGGCCTCGCCGCGCCTGATTTGCGCCAAGTTGACCCGCCTCATCGAGTCCGCCGGCCAACCGTCGTCGGCGGACACGACGGGCGAAGTCCGCATCGGCCCCTTGCTGATGGACTCGCAACGCGGCCTCGCGTTCATCGGCGATGCGCCGCTGAAGCTCACCGTGCAGGAGTTCGACTTGCTCTTTCTCCTGGCGTCGCACCCCGGACAGTTTGTCGACCGCGAGACCATCGTTCGCACCCTGCGCGGAACCGCCGAGTCGATCGGCCGCGGCGCCGATGTGCACGTCTATCGCATCCGCAAGAAGATCAGAGATCGCGATGTCGATACCTTGCGGCTCGACACCATCTATGGCCGCGGTTATTGCCTCACCGAGCAAGCCCCTGCGGTTTGCTCGGCCGTACCGCTGCGCAGCGAGCCCATGCCGGTGGCTTGAACTCGCGCTCGAGGCCTGGCGAACCGCCACGCCAGCGAAACTGTTTCAGTCCTGTTTCAGTGGCGCACACGACGCGTTGCGCGAGCACCCGGGCTGCGCAAATTCGCAAGAACAGCAACGCGAAGGCGAGGTCCGTTTCGTACCCTGTCCGTACCCGGCCCCTGCGCCGGACTCTTTGATTCATCAAACTTTGCCGACATCGATCGGCGTACGGAGACATCATGTTTCACAGAACCAGACTCAGTTCGGGGTTGATGATGGCGTTCGGCGGAACGCTGGCGCTGGGCACGGCGCCGGCGTTCGCGCAACAGCAGCTCGAGCGCGTCGAAATCACCGGCTCGTCGATCCGCCGCATCGAGGCGGACACGGCGCTCCCGGTGCAGATCGTGACGCGCGAAGAAATTGCCCGCACGGGGGCGAGCAGCACGGAGCAACTGCTTCAATCCATCTCGGCGATATCGTCTCAAGGCGCGGTCAATGGCGCCACCGGTGCCGGCAACTCGACCTATGGTCAATCGTCGATCTCGCTGCGTGGCCTGGGAGAAGACCGCACCTTGGTCTTGGTGAACGGTCGCCGCTTGGCACTTTTTGCCGGCGGCAACGGCGGCTCGGTCAACATCAATTCGATTCCACTGGCGGCGATCGACAGGGTCGAGATCTTCAAAGACGGTGCGTCGGGTGTGTACGGCTCGGACGCGATCGCCGGGGTCGTCAATTTCATACTCACGAAGGACTTTCGCGGCATTGAAGTCGGTGCCACCGCAGGATCGCCGACGCGCAGCGGCGGCGGCAAGACGCAGCGGGCCCATGTGGTCGCCGGCTTTGGCGATGTCACGCAAAACCGCTTCAATGTGACGCTGTCGGCGTCGCTGGAAAAGGAGTCGGCGTTGTTCGCGAAAGACCGCAAGTTCGCCAGGACAGGCAACATCCCGCCTTTCGTCTCCGCCGCGGCGACGGGCCAGGGCAACATCGAGGGCGCGTACAACCCGGGCAGCGGCGCACCGTATAACGCCGCCGACGAAGACGCGACGCAGTTCATTCCGGGAACGACGACGGTCCTATCGCCCCCGGGCAATACGCCGGGGCGGCAGGTGCGCACGAACCCGGCATTTCCGGCGGCCCCTGGAGACCCGGCACAGTCTCCCAACCTCGTGTTGTTCGGCAACAGCCCGGGTGCGGGCTACGGCAACCCGCTTGCCGCGCCTGATCAATGCGCGTCGGTCAACATGTACCTGGACCCTGTCGCGACGACCACGGGCGCGCCCTATTGCTCGTACGACAGCAACAAGGATGTCGGATTGATACCGAAGCGCGACCTGGCCACGCTGAGCGGCAACCTCACGTTCAAGTTGACCGACACGCTCGAGGGGTTCGCCGACCTGCTCTATTCGCGCACCAAGGTCACGCAGCAATTCCAGCCCAGCCCGATGCGTCGCAGCTTCTCGGTGACGGACAGCGCGTTTGCATTGCAGGGTGTCGACCCGGTCTTGCTGATTCGACCGACAAACCCGGTCTACAACTCGATCCTCGTCCCCTACCTGAATGCGCAACACACCCGCGACACCACGCAGGGCTTCGACCAGCTGATCGGCCAGCCGTTGGCGGTGACGGCGCGCGTCTTCGATTTCGGCCCTCGAACCCAAGTCGACATCGCGACCCAGTCGCGCGTCAGCGGGGGACTGCGCGGCACCTTTGCCAAGCAGGACTGGGAAATTGCCGCATCGCGCAACGAGAGCAAGCTGGAGGGTACCGTCCCGGAGGGCTTTTTCTCTCAGGTGGCGTTCACTCGAGTGGTCAATTCGCGCGACGACTACAACCCATGGTCGCTGCAGCAATCGGCGGCGTTCAATGCGGCGCTCGCAGCAGCCGGGGCGAAATACACGGGCGCGTCGCTCGATGCAAATTCGAAGGCCACCGAACTCGACGGCAAGGTGACCGGTGAAGTTACCAACCTCCCCGCCGGCCCGCTCCAGTACGCCGCGGGGCTGCAGTATCGCGAGGAATCGTTCGTCACCAAGCCCAGCGCGGCGCTGCAGTCCGGCGACATCGCCGGGCTGGGCGGCGGCGTGCCTCCCGTGGACCGTGATCGGAAAATCGGTTCGGCATTTGGCGAGCTGAATGTCCCGATCGTCAAAGGACTCGACGGGAACCTCGCGCTGCGCTACGACAAATACAGTGGCATCGGCAATTCCAACAGCTACAAGGGCTCGTTGCGCTACCAGCCGGTTCGCGAAATCACGCTGCGCGGCTCGACGGGCACCGGGTTTCGCGCGCCGACGCTGGTCGACCTGTACCAACCGCAGGCCCTCGGCTCGTCCGAACAATTCAACGACACAGGTCCCGGCGGCACGGGGCAGACCGATCTCCAGGTGAACTCGCTGACCGGCGGCAACCCGAATCTGAAGCCTGAAAAGGCCGACCAGTACACCTTGGGGATCGTGGCGCAGCCCTCGAAGAACTTCTCTGTCTCGCTTGACTATTTCAACGCTCGCGTCAAGAACATCATCGCGTTGCCGTCAGCGCAAGAAGTGGTGTCGCGCTTCCGCGCCGGGGACCCCGCCTACGCCGGGCTGGTGCGCCTGGCCGGCAACGACATCGATTTCATCGAGCAGACCTTGCAAAACGTGGGCAGCGCGAAAACGCAGGGCATCGACCTCGAAGCGACGCATCGCAGCACTTTCGATCTGGGGCGACTGGACCTGTATATGGCAGGAACCTACATGATCCAGTTCGACCAGACGAGCCCTGGCGGCGCGTTGTCGAAGAAGGTCGGAACGATGGTCGAACCCGACGGAACTCCTGTTCTGAGCAGCCACAGCAGCATCCAGGATGGCGTCGTGCTGCGCTGGAAACATTACCTGAGCGCCACCTGGACGCAAGGGCCCTGGGCGGTCACGCTGGCGCAAAACTATCGGCGCGGCTATCGAGACGGCAATGACCTCAACGGCAGCCCGCACTTTGTTCCCGATGAGGCGATTTACGATGCCAATGTGGCCTTCACCGGAGTGCCCAACCTGAAGTTGGCGATCGGGGTTCGCAACCTCTTTGACAAAGATCCGCCGATCTTCATCCCCACGAGCAATCAGTTCCAGGGCGGTTACGACGTCACCCAATACGACCCTCGCGCACGCTTCGTCTACTTCACTGCCTCCTACAAGTTCTAGTTGCAGCGCGGGCAGGCTGCTGCCTGCGGCGTCGGTCAGGCAGGCCGACGCGCGCGGAGCGCCGGGCGAACCCAGGGGTGCGATGCGCATCCCTAGAATCGCCTCATGCCAAGCTCCCTCGCCACGCCAACCTATCGCATCGCCCCGAGCATCCTTTCCGCCGACTTCGCGCGCCTGGGCGACGAAGTGCGCGATGTGATTCGCGCCGGCGCCGACTGGATCCACTTCGACGTGATGGACAACCACTACGTCCCGAACCTGACGTTCGGGCCGATGGTGTGTGCCGCGCTGAAACCGCACGCCGTGCGTGACGACGGCACGAAAGTGCCGATCGACGTGCACTTGATGGTGCGGCCAGTGGACGAGCTCGCTGCCGCGTTCGCCCAGGCCGGCGCCGACCTGATTTCGTTCCACCCCGACGCTTCGACGCATGTCGATCGCAGCCTGCAGCTCATCAAGGCGGCGGGTTGCCGAACCGGCCTCGTATTCAACCCGGCCGCGCCGCTGAGTGTTCTCGAGTGGACGATCGACAAGCTCGACCTGGTGCTCGTGATGAGCGTGAACCCGGGCTTTGGTGGGCAGAGTTTCATCCCCGGCGCGCTGAAGAAGATCGAACAGGTGCGGCGCCTGATCGAGCGCAGCGGGCGCGACATCCGCCTCGAAGTCGACGGCGGCATCAACGCCGACAACATCCGAAGTGTTGCGGACGCCGGGGCCGACACCTTTGTCGCCGGCAGTGCCGTGTTCGGCAAACCCGACTACCGCAGCGCGATTGGCGCGCTACGCGAGCGCCTCGTGTAGCTCACGCCGCCAGCGCGTCGACCGCCACCGGCTTGCCCGTCAGGTAGCCCTGGATCAGCTGAAACCCCATCTCGCGGCAGACGTCGGCTTCTTCTTCGACCTCCACACCCTCGGCCAAGGCGATCGAGCCGAGGTCGAGCACAAGGCGCACCAGGTCGCCGACGACACGCCGCTTGCGCTCGCTTGCAGTGTGAATGCCGCGGATCAGGCCCATGTCGAACTTGACGAAGTGCGCGGGAACGTCGCCGAGTTCGTTCAGGCGCGCCTGGCCGGCGCCGAAGTCGTCGTAGGCAAAGCGCACGCCGATGTGCGCCAGGCGCGCCGCGAGCTCGCGCATGCGCGCGACTTCGGTGACTGCGGTTTCGTGCACCTCGATCACGAGATTGGGTGCGTTCGAGGCTTCGCGCAGCAGCGTCAACGCGGTCATGAAGCTGTCTTCGAAGGTTTCCTTGGGGTGCGTATTCACGAACAGCGGCGTGTCGCCGAGGCGCGCGCCCAGCGCGCGCAGGCCGTGCTCGCGAAACGCCTGGCTGAGGTCGGCCTCGCAATCGAGCAGCGTGGCCAGGCTGAACAGGTGGATCGGCGACTGCGGCAATCCGGGGTGGTGACTGCGCCCCAGCAGTTCGTAGGCAAACAGCGCGCCGCCGCGTGCGTCGACGATGGGTTGCACCGCAGCCGACAGGCCCATGCCGCCGAGCAGCTCGCGGAACTGGCGCTCCTGCGGAACAAAGTGTTCGCTCAAAGTCTTGCCAGCCGGCACCAGCATGGTTCGCTCGCAGTCGAAAGTCGGCTCCGTCGTCTGACCCTGGGTCCTGGCACCGAGGCGAAATTCGGCGTTGCCGAAGTGCACCACGTCGTTTTCGTGCAGAGGCGCCGAGCCGCTGATGCGCACGCGGTTCACGAACGTGCCGTTCATGCTGTTCAGGTCTGTCAAGCGCAACTCGCCCGCCGGGTCGAGCGTCAACTCGGCGTGGTGCCGGCTCAGACCCAGCGCCTGGACGGCGAGTTGATTGGCGGCGTCGCGGCCCACCGAGAACGGCAAGGCGCTCACGTCATAGGTGACTCGCGAGCCATCGGCACTCACAGTTTCGAGAAACCAGTTCTTCTGCACGGCGTGTTCCTCAAGTCCCGGCGAATCGCAAGACGCGGGCCGGCGCTTCATTGGCGGAATCGTGGCAGAACTCGTCGCTGCACTTGGCCCCCCAGTTGCGGGGGCGTGGGGCGTGAATCGCCGTAATCGGACCTTCATTCGCAGTGGTCGGCCGGGGCGCTGGCCCGCGTGACGTGGCGTGGGATACTTTCGCCGGCCCGACAAGGCGCGATCCCGGTCGCGCCCGGGCGTGCCGGCCCGGCCGCCGGGGCGCCTGCCCAGCGCGGCGCCACGGGCCCGAAAATCACGGAGACAACGAATGAGTTTTTCCAGCCCCGAGTTCTGGGTCGCGTTGCTGCAGATCATCGGCGTGAACATCGTGCTGTCGGGCGACAACGCCGTCGTGATCGCGCTGGCCGCGCGCAGCCTGCCGGCCGAGCAGCAACGCCGTGCCGTCGCCTGGGGCAGCGGCGCTGCGGTGGTGATGCGAATCGTGTTGACGATCGTCGCCGTCGAGTTGCTGCGCCTGCCCTACCTCAAGCTGGTGGGGGCGGGGCTGTTGCTGTGGATCGCCGTGCAATTGCTGTTGCCCGAGCACGATTCGGGCGAAGGCGGGGTCAAGGCGACGTCGAATCTGTCCGCGGCAATCCGAACGATCCTGATCGCCGACCTGGTGATGAGCCTGGACAACGTCATCGCCGTCGCGGCGGCGGCCAAGGACAGCACGACCCTGCTCGTGATCGGCCTGGCGATCTCGATCCCCCTGGTTGTTTTTGCGAGCACGCTGCTGCTCACGCTGATGTCGCGCTTTCCGATCATCATCACGATCGGTGCGGCGCTGCTCGGCTGGGTTTCCGGCGAGATGGCGATCAGCGACCCGGCGGTCAAGGACTGGGTCGACGCACAGGCAGGCTACCTGCACTACGTCGCCCCGGCGCTGGGCGCGATCGGTGTCGTGCTGGTGGGCAAATGGTTCGCGTCGCGCGCCGAGGCCGCTGAGGAGGCGGCGCTTCCGGCGGTCGAACCGCACGTCAGCAAGGGCTTGAAGCGCGTGCTGTTGGCGGTCGACGGCTCGGACGGCGCAGCGCGCGCCGTGCAGCAACTGCTCGCACTGCGCCGCGAGTTGCGCGAGCCCACGGCGCTGCAGGTGCGGCTGATCAACGTGCAGCGCCCCGTCACGGGCGACGTGTCGTCGTTTGTCGCAGGGACCACGCTGGAAGACTATTACCGCGACAACGCCGAACAGGCGCTCGCTCCGGCGCGCGCCCTGCTCAGCGCGGCGGGCGTCGACTTCGACGCCGAGCACCGGGTCGGCGAGCCCGGAGAGATCATCGCGCAAGAGGCGCAACAGCACGCCTGCGACCTGATCGTGATGGGAACGCGCGGCATGGGCGGCCACGCCGGCGCCTTGCTCGGTTCGGTGGCGCAGGCTGCGGTGGCCGCGTCCAACGTTCCCGTGCTGCTGGCCAAGTAGAGCGCGCGGCACGCAGGAGCAAGGTCATGATCATCGATTGCCATGGCCACTACACGACTGCGCCCAAAGCGCTGGAGAGCTGGCGGAATCGGCAGATCGCCGGCATCCAGGACCCCGCGGCGAGGCCAAAGGCCTCCGACCTGAACATTTCCGACGACGAGCTGCGCGAATCGATAACAAGCAACCAGCTCAAATTAATGCACGAGCGCGGCGCCGACCTGACGATCTTCAGCCCGCGCGCAAGCTTCATGGCGCACCACATCGGCGGCTTCGAGGTCTCGGCGGCGTGGTCGGCGATTTGCAATGAGCTCTGCTACCGCGTCGCCCAACTCTTTCCCGACCATTTCGTTCCCGCCGCGATGCTGCCGCAGTCGCCCGGCGTCGACCCCGCGACGTGCATCCCCGAACTCGTGAAGTGCATCGAACAATTCGGCAATGTCGGCATCAACCTGAACCCGGATCCGTCGGGCGGGCACTGGACAAGCCCGCCGCTGTCCGACCGGCATTGGTACCCGATCTACGAGAAGATGGTCGAGTACGACATTCCGGCGATGGTGCACGTGAGCACGAGCTGCAACGCGTGCTTCCACACGACCGGCGCGCATTACCTGAACGCCGACACGACGGCGTTCATGCAGTGCCTCACCAGCGACTTGTTCAAGGATTTCCCGCAGCTTCGCTTCATCGTCCCGCACGGCGGCGGCGCCGTGCCCTACCACTGGGGGCGCTTTCGCGGCCTGGCGCAGGAGTTGAAGAAGCCGCTCCTGCAAGACCATTTGCTGAACAACATCTACTTCGATACCTGCGTCTACCACCAGCCGGGGATCGACCTGTTGACCAAAGTGATTCCGCTGAAGAACATCCTGTTCGCCAGCGAAATGATCGGTGCGGTGCGCGGCATCGACCCGGAGACCGGCCACTATTACGACGACACGAAGCGCTACATCGAAGCGTCCAAGCAGCTCTCGGCGAACGACAAGCACGAGTTGTACGAGGGCAACGCCAGGCGCGTCTTCCCGCGACTGGACGCGCAGTTGAAAGCCAAGGGGAAGTGACGATGAGTTTGAATCCACTGGGCGTCGTCAAGCGCAACATCGTTCGCGCCCACGCCGGCGCCACGGCGCAGCTCGCGCGCTTCGGCGCGGCAACGGTGCACGAGGCAATGGGCCGCATCGGCCTAATGCAGCCTTGCATGCGGCCGATCTACGCCGGAGCGCACGCCTGCGGAACCGCGGTCACCGTGCTGCTGCACCCGGGCGACAACTGGATGATGCACGTCGCGGCCGAACAGATCCGCGAAGGCGACGTCGTCGTTGCCGCGTGCAGCGCGCTGAGCACCGACGGCTTTTTCGGCGACCTGCTCGCAACGAGTTTTCGCGCGCGCGGCGCAAAAGGCCTGGTGATCGACGGCGGCTGCCGCGACGTGAAAGACTTGACCGCGATGCAGTTCCCGGTGTGGAGCCGCGCGATCAGCGCCAAGGGAACCGTCAAGGCGACGCTCGGCTCGGTGAACGTGGCGATCGTCTGCGCCGGGGCGATCGTGAACCCGGGCGACGTGGTGATCGCCGACGACGACGGTATCGTCATCGTTCCCGCTGCGCTTGCCCAGCAAGTCGCTGACGCGGCTGCGGCGCGCGAAGCCAGCGAAACTGAAAAGCGCGTCAAACTGGCCAGCGGTGTGCTGGGCCTGGACATGTACAACATGCGTCCTGCCCTGGAAAAGGCGGGATTGAAGTACATCGACTGACTCCATCATGGCGCTGGCTGTCGACCCCAAACAATGGCGCATCGGCCTGGTCGGTTACGGCGAGGTCGGGCGCATCCTCGCCGAGGACTTGCATGAACTCGGTGTGGCCAAACTTGCCGCGTTCGACTTGAAGCTTTCCGGAAGCGCTGCCGCGGAACTGCGCAGCCACGCCGCCAAGCACGGCGTCAAGCTGAGCGAGTCGCACCGCAAGCTGGCCGACGATTGCGACCTGATCGTCAGCGCGGTCACGGCGAGCCAGGCGGTTGCGGTGGCGCAGGCGTGCGCGCCTGCGGTCAAGTTCGGCGCGTGGTTTCTCGACCTCAATTCGGCGTCGCCCAACGCAAAGAAGCGCGCCGCCGGGTTCATCGACGACGCAGGCGGTGTTTATGTCGAAGGCGCGGTGATGACGTCGCTGCCGCCTTACCGCATCGGTGTGCCCTTGCTGCTTGGGGGCACACGCGCCAATGAATTGCGCCCCAAGCTCACGATGCTCGGGTTCGATGGCAAGGTCGTGTCGCGCAAGCTCGGCGTCGCGTCGGCAACCAAGATGTGCCGCAGCGTCATGATCAAGGGGCTGGAGGCGATGGTGATCGAAAGCTTCACCGCGGCGCGCGCTTACGGCGTCGAAGACCAGGTGCTCGCCTCGCTCAAGGAAACTTTCCCCGGAATCGACTGGGAACAGCAGGGTGCGTATTTTTTCCAGCGCTCGATTCAACACGGCCGGCGCCGCGCCGAAGAGATGCGCGAAGTTGCCGCGACGGTGCGCGACATCGGCCTCGAGCCCTGGTCCGCAGCGGGCACCGCCGAGCGCCAGGCCTGGGTCGCGGACCAGGCCGACGCTGGCTTGTTCGGCGACAAGGCGTCCAAACAATTCGCCCGCAACAGCGACTGGCGCCCCGAGGCCGACCGCATCTTGAACAAGTTCAAGGCGCGCGGCTGAGCCCGGCCTCTGGACTGCAGGTTTTGCGCATGCAACCACGCCGCATCGGCCCGTTTCAAGTCTCGGCCATCGGCCTGGGCTGCATGAACCTGAGCCACGCCTATGGCGCGCCGCCCGCGCCCGAGGCGACGCAGCGCCTGCTGCTGCGCGCGCTGGACCTGGGCGTGACGCTGTTCGACACGGCGGCGCTGTACGGCTTTGGCGCGAACGAGACGCTGCTCGGCAAGACGCTCGCGTCGCACCGCGGGAAAATCACGCTGGCGAGCAAAGGCGGAATGGCCGGCGTGATGTTCGACGACGGGATGCGGCGTGTCATCGACGGCCGCCCCGAAGCGATACGCCGCAATTGCGACGACAGTCTGAGGCGCTTGCAGACCGACCACATCGACCTGTATTACCTGCATCGCTGGGACAAACGCGTGCCGATCGAAGACTCGGTGGGCGAGATGTCGCGTTTGCGCGAACGCGGCAAGATAGGCGCGCTCGGGCTGTCGGAAGTTTCGGCCGAAACGCTGCGCCGCGCCCACGCGGTGCACCCCATCGCTGCGGTGCAGTCGGAGTATTCGCTGTGGAGCCGCAACGTCGAGATCGGCGTGCTCGCGGCGTGCCGCGACATCGGCGCGGCGTTTGTTGCGTTCAGCCCGGTCGCGCGCGGCTACCTGACGGGCACCTTGCGCGATGTGAGCGGGCTCGCTGCCAAAGACATCCGCCGCGGCATGCCGCGCTTCGAGCCGGCGAACTACGCGGCCAATCTCGCGCTGTTGCCCGGCTTCGAGGCGGTGGCGCGCGAGGTGGGGTGCACGATGGCGCAACTCGCGCTGGCGTGGCTGCTCGCGCAGGGTGAACACGTGCTGCCGATTCCCGGAACGACGAGCCTGGTTCACCTCGAAGAGAACCTCGGCGCGTCGCAGGTGGTTGTGCCGGGCCCGACGCTGGCGCGGCTCGACGCGTTGATCAATCCGCAGACGGTGGTCGGCGCGCGCTACAACGCGGCGTCGCAGGCGGAAATCGACACCGAAGATTTTTAACTGACTGATCACCCGCTGACGCTTGCGACGCGGGGCACGCATGCCGAATCGATGTCACCTCGCGCCTGCGCATCGGACGCTGCGCCGTGCGCTGCTGGTGACGCCGTGTGCCATGGCGCTGGCCGGCGTCGCGCGGGCGCAAGTGCGATTCCCGAATCGGCCGATCGCGCTGATCGTGCCGTTCGCTCCGGGCGGCATCGCCGACCTCACGGCGCGCGCCGTTGCGCAGCCATTGGCGCAGGCGCTGGGCCAAGCCGTCGTCGTCGAGAATCGGCCGAGCGCCGGCGGCATCGTTGCGAGCCAGGCGGTGGCGAGCGCCAGGCCCGACGGCCATACGCTGCTGTTGCTGAGCAACGCCAATGCGCTCTCAGTGACCTTGTTCAAGAAGCTGCCCTATGACACGGTGCGCGACTTTCAGCCGATCAGCACGCTGGGATTTTTCGACTTGGGCGTGTTTGCCAACGCATTGCCGGGCGCACGCTTCGCCACCCTGAACGACGCGCTCGTTTACGCCAAGGCCCAGCCCGGGAAACTGACGATCGGCAGCATCGCCGTGGGCAGCACGCAGCACCTGGCGGCCGAGCTGTTCAAGAGGATTGCCGGAATCGACGCATTGATCGTTCCCTACAAGAGTTCGCCCGCGGTGGTGACGGCACTGCGCGCAGGCGAAATCGACCTGGCGTTCGAAATCCTCGGCCCCATGCTCGGGCAAGCGAGCGCGGGCGCAGTGCGGGCGTTGGCGGTTGCCTCTGATGCGCGCAACGCCGCGCTTCCCGGCGTTCCCACGGTCCAGCAGGCGCTGGGGTTGCACTACGCGGTGGCGTCGTGGAATGGCCTGGCGGCGCCGGCAGGAACGTCGGCGGACATCGTGGCAAGGCTGAACCGCGCCGTGCGCGACGCGCTTGGTGCACCGGCGACGCTGCAGGCGCTGTCCAGACTCGGCGTGCGCCTTCAAGCCAGCACGCCCGCCGAGCTGGCCGCGCTGCTCGCGCGCGACATCCAACGCTGGGGCGACGTGATCCGGGAGGCGAAGATCGAGCCCGAATGAGCCTCAGCTCCACGCCGCACGAAGCTGCGCCCCGATGTCGATGGGTGCCATGTCAGGCAGCGTCGCGATCGTTTCGTGTTCGGGCGAAACTGGGCCGATCGCCTCGAACGTGGCGGCGACGTCGGGCGGGATGAAGCGCGACAGCGTCGCGTACATGTGCCGGTCGCCGTGGGCGCGTTGCTGGGTGACGTAAAAGCGCTGCGGCACCATCAGGTGCAGGTGCTGCCTGGCGCGTGTCATCGCCACGTAGAGCAGGCGGCGCTCTTCTTCGATTTCGCTCATGCTTCCCGGTGGCAAGGTCCGAGGGCATGCAGCCGTCGACGACGTTGAGCACGAACACCGCCTTCCACTCCTGGCCTTTTGCCGAGTGAATCGTCGACAGGATCAGGTAATCCTCGTCGCGGTGCGGCGCGCCGGCTTCGTCGCTGCTTGCTTCCGGAGGGTCGAGCGTCAGCTCGGTGAGGAAGCGCTCGCGCGATGCGTAGCCGCTTGCAATTTGCGCGAGTTGATCCAGGTCCCGCAAGCGCAAGATGGCGTCGTCGTGGAGCCGCTCGAGGTGCGGCGCGTACCAGCGGTTGACGGCGCTCAGCTGCGCGGGCCAAGCCGCGCCAGGGGCGCTCAACTCGTCGTGCAGCGCGATCAGCTCGCGCCACGCGAGCGCCGCTGCCGCAGGCGGCGTGAATCCGCGGATCGCTGCGTTGGCGTCGGCGCTGCCGGCCACGCTGTCCAGCAGGCGCCGCGCCGCTGCGGGGCCGAGCCCGGGCAGAAGTTGCGCGACGCGAAACCCGGCGAGCCGGTGCCTCGGGTTCTCGGCCCAGCGCAACACGCTGAGCACGTCTTTGACGTGTGTCGCTTCGAGAAACTTCAGGCCGCCGAACTTGACGAAGGGAATATTGCGCCGCGACAGCTCGAGTTCGAGCGCGGCGCTGTGGTGCGAGGTGCGGAACAGCACCGCCTGGCTCTTCAGCGGCAGCGCACATTCGCGGTAGTGCAGCACCTGGTCGGCGACCCAGGAGGCCTGCTGGGCTTCGTCCTGCACGCTCACCAAGCCGGGCAATTCGCTCGAGGCGAGATCGGTCCACAACGCCTTCGTGAAGCGCTCGGCGGCGTGCGCGATCACGGCATTGGACGCCGCGAGAATCGGTTGCGTCGAGCGGTAGTTGCGCTCCAGCGTGAGCACTCTCGCCTCGGGTTGAAATGCCTTCGGAAAGTCGAGGATGTTGCGTACCTCGGCGGCGCGGAAGGCGTAAATCGCCTGGGCGTCGTCGCCGACCACGGTCAAACCGCGGCCGTCGGGTTTGAGCGCGAGCAGGATCGCCGCCTGCAAGCGGTTCGTGTCCTGGTACTCGTCGACCAGCACGTGGTCGAAGCGCGCACCCACGTGCTGCGCCAGCTCGGCGTGCTGCATCAACTGGCACCAGTAGAGCAGCAGATCGTCGTAGTCGAGCACGTGCTGCGCCTGCTTGGCGGCGACAAAGGCGCCGAACAGGGCTTCGAGTTCGGCCTGCCATTGCCCGCACCAGGGGTAGCTGTCGCGCAAGACCTCGGACAGCGGCGTCCTCGCATTCACGACGCGCGAGTAGATTGCCAGGCATGTCGCCTTCTGCGGAAAGCGTTTGTGCGTCTTGGCCAGGCCGAGTTCCTGGCGTGCCAGGTTCAGCAGGTCTTCAGCGTCGCTTCGATCGATGACGGTGAAACACTCGGCCAGGCCGATGTGCCGCGCGCAGTCGCGCAGCAGCCGTGCGCCCACGCTGTGGAAGGTGCCGGCCCAGGCGAGTTCGGGCGCACGCTGCGTGGCGCGCCACCCCAGCGCCTGGTGCAGCGCGCGTCCGACACGGCGTTGCATTTCCTGCGCGGCGCGGCGCGAGAACGTCAGAAGCAGCAGGCGCTGCGGGTCGGCGCCGGCGAGCACCAGCGCCGCGGCGCGCGACGCCAGCGTCAAGGTCTTGCCGCTGCCTGCGCCGGCGATCACGAGCAGCGGCGCTGCCGGGGCAGCGCCAAGTGCCAGACCGTGCTCGACGGCCTCGCGCTGCTGCGGATTCAGGTGTGCGAAGGCTTTGTCGCGATGCGCGGCAGCGGATTCAGGCGTCAGGGTCGATGACGCCGGTGGGGGCATGGAGGCGTGCAAGGTGCAGATCGTCGGCGTGGCGTATTTTGGTTCGCTTTCCCGGCTCTGTGGTTGGACAGTGCGGAATCGCTTCGGCGGCGCATCCTGACGGGGACCCGACGCGTAAGGCACGCCAGCGTCGCTGCGACAGATGTTCACCGGTTCGCGGCGTAGTTCACTGTGGCGCAGCTTCGCCCCCACGACTGTGGGATGGCGACGCCAGGTCCGGGAGCAGAAGATCGACGCACTGAGGGTGGTGCATCGACAAGGAGTCTCAGATGCGTTTCTCGATGACGAATGAAGGCGACTACCGCATCTACGCGGGCGCGGTGGCCGGGCAGCGTGGCGAAGGATTTGTCGCCACCGTGATCGTGAACCGGGTGCGCGGCGTCGTCGACAAACCGCGCGAAGCGTATCGCGACGAGAAGCTCGCCGGCGGCCACCGCTGGCCGTCACCCGAGGCAGCGCGCCTTTACGCCGTCGCCAAGGCACGCCAAGTGATTCGCATGGAGCAGCATCGACTGGCGTGTTAGGCATCAAGCCAGGTCAGTAGGCCGGCGCGCGCAGCGACTCCAGGCGCGCCGTTGCCGCCGTGGCCACCGCCGACAGCAACAGACACGTGACGATCACCCCGGTGTAGCTGCCGCGCGCGTCGAACACCGCGCCGGCGAGAACGGGCCCGAGCAAGTTGCCCAGACCGGCACCCGTGTACAGCGTGCCGATGATGCTCGACACGGCACGCGCGCCGAACAAGTCCATGCACAGTGCCGGCAGCAGCGAAACGATGCCGCCGTAGCTCAGGCCGAACCACAGCGCAAAGAGCGCGAGCTCGGCGTAACCCGGCGCGCCCCACCACAGCAGATACGACAAGGCCATCGACGCTTGCAGCAGCGTCAGCGTGCGCACGCGGCCGATGCGATCGGCAAGCGCGCCGATCGCGAAGCGCCCGACCAGGCTGCCGATGCCGATCAAGCCGACCAGCCCGACGGCGCGCGCATCGTCGACTCCGAGGTCGCGCGCCGCGGCCGAGGCATGGGCGAAGGGGATGAACATGGTCGGCGCGGCGCTCACGACGCCGAGGTAAAGCCACCAGAAGCGCCGGCTGTGCAGCGCCTCGCGCAAGCTCATGCCGCTGGCCGCGGTGGTGGACGCAGCGGCTTGCGGCGCGCGCCGCAGCAGCCAGGCCGCGCCGACCCCCACCAGCAGCACGCCCAGCGCAAGCCCACGCAACGCGCCGCGCCATTCGAACTGCGCGATTGCCCACGCCACCAGCAGCGGAACGACGACGGTGCCCGCGCCGATGCCGGCGCTCGCCAGACCGGCGGCAAAGCCGCGGCGCAGCGTGAACCACGGCGGCACGCAGCCGATCGCCGGCGTATAGACGAGCGCGATGCCGATGCCCACGCCCACCCCGTAGGCGGCGTAGATGGTCGCCATCGACTCGGCGACGCTGCTGAGCGCCAGTCCCGCGGCGATCAGCGCCATGCCGCTGCAGCACACGGCGCGTGGGCCGAAGCGATCCGACAGCATGCCGCCGAAGGCACCGAGCACGAAGTACACGCCGCCCGACAGCGCAAACACGAGCGACACGTCGGCACGGCGCGCATCGAAGGCATGGCTGAACGACTCGAAGAACGCGGCGAACGAATACGCGACGCCGAAGATGACGGCCAGGCTGACGAACGCAGCCCACACGACAACCCAGGCGTAACGTGGCTCTTGCATAGGGGCCGCAGTGTAGGGGTTCACGCCGGTTGCACGCCGGTTGCGCCCGCCCTGGGTCTGTCAGGCTGCGCTATCGTCACGCTCTGCATACCCGCCCTGCGCCTCGCCGACCTTACTGCGCCCTTCCCAAACAAGCGGATCCACGATGATTCACCGACGCCTGTTTCTTCTTGCCGCCTGGCTGGCCGGCGCCCAGCGCGCCATCGCACAGGCGTATCCGGTGCGACCGATTCGCCTCATCGTTCCCTATCCGCCGGGCGGGCCGCTTGACATCGCGGCACGCATGCTCGCCGAAGGCTTGCGCGGCTTCGGCAGTGTGATCGTCGAAAACCGCACGGGGGCGGGCGGCAACATCGGCGCCGACGCCGTCGCCAAGGCGGCGCCCGACGGCTACACGCTGCTGATGGGCGCCGTGGCGACGCACGCCATCAACCCGGCGATCCAGCCGAAGATGCCTTATGACGCAGCGAAGGACTTTGCGCCGATCACGCTCGTCGCCAACGTTCCCAATGTGCTCGTGCTCGAAGCCGCTTACGCAGCGCGCAATCGCATCCTGAGCGTGGCCGACTTCGTTGCGCATCTGAAAGCCAACCCCGGGCGCCTGCAGTTCGGCTCCGGCGGCAACGGCAGCGCCGGCCACTTGGCCGGAGAGCTGTTCAAGATGCGCACTGAGACGTTCGCGCTGCACATCCCCTATCGCGGCGCGCCGCCGGCGCAGCTGGCGCTGCTCAGCGGCGAGGTTCACTTCATGTTCGACAACCTCGCCTCAGCCGCGCCGCGCGTGCGCGACGGTCGCCTGGTCGCGCTGGGGGTGACGACGCAGCGCCGCGCGAAGGCCCTGCCCGACATCGTGCCTCTCGCCGAGTCGGGCGTGAAGGGCCTGGCCGACTTCGACATCAGCACCTGGTTCGGCGTGTTCGCACCCGCCCAGGTGCCGCAGGCCGTGATCGAGCCGCTGCACGCGGCCGTGGTGGGCGCGATGAACACGAAGGCCTTCGGCGACGTGATGTCGCAGCTCGCCGCCGAGCCCGCGCCGAATTCGCCCGCGGAGTTCGCCGCCCTGGTGGCGAGCGAAGCGCGCAAGTACGCGGCGATCGTGCAGCGGGCCAACATCAAGGCGGATTGAGCGGGCTGAGATGGAGAAAAGCCCTCGACTGTCCGATTCTTCGTTTCAGACCGCCCGAGGACCGCGCCGATCCGAGAGGGACCTCCACGCCGGCAGTGCGTCGACTGGCAGACAGGGCGTCGGCTACGACAGGGTCATCTCCAACTGAACATCGCGGTACGGCACCTCAGGCCGAACCATCCCGCGTGCGCCCTTGTGCAGGCGCACCAAGCCGTAGCGCTCCATCGTGCGCAGTGTTCGCGACAGGTTGCCGGGTGTACGGCCGGTTTGTGCCGCCAACTCATTCAGCGATTCGGGCCGCGTCTCGGTAATCACCGACAGCAAAGACCGGTTTCGGTTGGACAGCAGCTTTGCAAAGCTTTCGGGCGACGTGAACCAAACCTTGGGGTCACTGGCTTTGGGCTTCAGTTCTCCCTTGGCGATCGCCAGTGTGCGTGCCTTCATCGCATCGTAGGAAGCAATACCCACCTTCAACGTCTTCATGCCCAGACTCCTCGTTCATGCATCAGCGCTTCGACTTCAGTCCAGAAGTCGGCCACCAGCGCTGCCGCTTCGCGGTAAGCGTACGGCCGAACGGTTCGCAGCCGGTGTTTGTGGTCCTGCTCGGCGCGCCGTTTGTCACCCACCTGATGGGCATTGTCGAATCCGACCAGCCGTGTGCCGTCGGGTCCGTGCAGCGCCAATGAATAGTCAAGCCCGTGCGGCTTCTGCGCCGTAACCGGCACTTGATTTACGGTGAAACGAACCCAATAGCCTGCCTCATCAATCACCAGAACCTGCCCATGGAGGTCGAGCAGCCTCTCCAGCGAGGGGTCGCGACGGGCCATAGTTGTGATTATCTCATACTGATAAGAATGAACTTGCGCATCAATGGGCACAGCGCCACGATCAATGCGAAGGCGCCTGCTTGACCTTTCGTAGTGCGGTCTCTGTCCCTCGCCGCAGCTTGTCCAGGAAGTCGGCCCAGGCCTGCAGCATTGCGCGCCGCTGCTCGACAAACTCGGTGCGGTTGTAGGCCCGGCCCAGGCTGTCGCGCACCGAGTGCGCAAGTTGCGCTTCGATGATGTTGGGATCGAATCCGAGGCGCTCGTGCAGCATCGTTCGCGCCGTCGCGCGAAAACCATGTCCCGTCACCTCGTCGGCCGGGAAGCCCATTGCGCGCAGCGCCGCGTTGATGGTGTTCTCGCTCATCGCGCGGTCGTGATGACGTTCGCCGCGGAAGACGAGCGGGCCCGAACCGGTCAACACCTGCAACTCGCGCAGCGCTGTGACGGCCTGCCTGGGCAACGGCACCAAGTGGGGGCGCCGTGCAGCTTCGCGCGCAGCTCGCGCTTCATCCGCCGCGCGGGCACGGTCCACATTGCAGTGTCGAGATCGATCTCGGACCACTCGGCGAATCGCAACTCGCCCGGCCGAAGCAATAGCATGGGTGCCAGCTTCAACGCCGCTCGCACCACCGGCGTCGCGGCGTAGTTGTCGCACGCGCGAAGCAATTCACCGAGGCGCTTGGGGTCGATGATCGCCGGGAAGTGCTTGGTGTCAGGCCGCTTGAGCGCGTCCTTCAGATCGCGGGCGGGATTGGTGGTCGCCTTGCCGGTGGCCACCGCATAGCGAAAGACCTGGCCGGAATCCTGCAACGCCCGATGCGCTGTCTCTACGACGCCGCGTGCCTCGACGCGCCGCAGCACCTCGAGCAACTGCGGCGGCGAGACGCTGCCGACGGGCAGCTTGCCGATCCACGGGAACACATCCGCGTCGAGCCGCGCAATGATCTTGTCGGCATAGCTGGCTGCCCAGCTGTCGCGCTTGACGGCGAACCACTCGCGAGCTGTGGCTTCAAACGAGTCCAGGGGCGGAAGTGCTTGCGCTTCACGCTCGCCTGCGACACGCGCCTGCACATAAGACTCCTTCTCGGCCTTGCGTTGCTGGCTCGGATCGAACCCCTCGGCAAGAAGTTGTCGTGTGGCATCGGCCTAGCGGTGCGCGATGGCCAGCGTCGTGTCTGGATAGGTCCCGAGCGAAAGCATGTTGCGCTTGCCGCCAAAGCGGTAGTCCAGGCGCCAACCATGCGAGCCCCCCTTGACGAAGAGCAGCAAGACGAGCCCGTCACCATCGCTGAGCCGCCCGCGCGGATCACCGGACTTGATGGCGCGAATCGTCGCGTCGGACGAGATGAGGTTGCGTGCCATGGAGTAACTCGGCCTTTTTGCCCTCGCCACCGAGCGAGTTACTGCCAGAGTTACTCCATGAACAGGAAGAACTCCAGGGCTTTGGTGAAACAGCATGAGACAAGAACAAAGCCCTAGAGCGTTGATTCTCTAGGGCTTTTTGGACTTCCCGGGACATCTTGAGATTCCCTGGGAACACTGTCTGGTGGCCAGGGGCGGAATCGAACCACCGACACGCGGATTTTCAGTATGCGGCCGATGGCATTCCGCAATATTCGAAAGCGTTGATACTTGACCCTCTACAGAGGGGAAAGCAAGCAATGGCGCGGCTTGCGTGGATTTCTGAAAATTCCGCAGCGTTGATCTTTGTGCCTAAAATCTGCTTACATGGCTGCTTACATGGGTTTTGCAGATGCACGCATCGGGGGATGCGAATATGGCGAGAGAAGCGTTCACGGCCGGCCGATTGGCCAAGTTCAAGAAGTGCCCGAAGGGAAAGGCGCAAGCCTTCCTGTGGGACACCAAGGCGCCCGGGCTGGCGCTGCGCGTCACGGCCAATGGGGCACGCGCCTTCATCTTCCAAAGCCGGCTGACGGACGGCCAGACGCCGCGCCTCACCATCGGTGAGCCCATCGGCGACGATGGCAAGGGTGTGTGGACGATTCCGAAAGCTCAAGCCGAAGCGCGCCGCTTGCAGGCCTTGATCGATCAAGGCAAAGACCCGCGCCGCGAAAAGAGCGCCCATGAGGCAAGCGACCGCGCTGCGCGCGCCGCCGACCGCACCGACCGCCAACGACTTCAAGTCACGGGCTTGATGGCGTGGGATGTCTACTGCGCCGAGCGCCGGCCGCATTGGAGCGAGCGCAATCACCTGGACCACCTCGTTTTTGCGAGCGAGGGCGGGAAGAAACGTATTCGCGCCAAGGGCAAGACGATGCCCGGCCCCCTGCGCCCGCTGCTTGTGCTCCCATTGGCAAGGATTGACGCGGCCGCCGTGCAGGCCTGGGTGACGCGCGAGACCAAGACCCGCCCGGCCCGCGCGCTGCTGGGTTTCCGGCTGCTGCGCGCTTTCATGAACTGGTGCGCCGAACACGACGATTACCGCGCGCTAGTGCAGGCCGATGCGTGCAAGGGCAAGAAAACCCGCGAGAAGCTGGGCAAACCCGTGGCGAAAACCGATGCGCTGCAACGCGAGCAATTGCCGGCATGGTTCGAGGCGGTGCGCAACGATGCAAACCTCGTCGCGTCGGCCTACCTGCAATCCCTGCTGCTGACCGGCGCCCGGCGCGAGGAACTGGCCCGCCTGGGCTGGGAGGACGTGGACTTTCAATGGAAGTCGCTGCGCATCCGCGACAAGGTGGAAGGCGAGCGAATCATTCCGCTCACGCCCTATGTGGCGCATCTGCTGTCGTGGCTGCCGCGCCGCGACGGCAACCCGTATGTCTTCACGAGTGTCGGCTCGGCGACCGGTCGGCTGAAAGAAGCTCGGCCGAACCATGTTCGTGCGCTGAAGATCGCCGGCCTGCCGCATGTGACGTTGCACGGGCTGCGGCGCACCTTCGGCACCTTGTCGGAGTGGGTCGAAGTGCCCGTGGGCATCGTGGCGCAGTTGCAGGGCCACAAGCCAAGCGCCATCGCCGAGAAGCACTATCGCGTTCGTCCGCTCGACTTGCTGCGCATGTGGCACGAGCGCATCGAGGCATGGGTGCTTGAGCAGGCCGGCATCGAGTTCAAACCGAAGGTCGAGGTCAAGCCTGCAATGCGGGTGGTCGCCGCCTAAACCAGTTCGCCCCAGCTAGGCCGCGAGGCCGAACACCACGGCCCCCGACGTGGCCCGCTGGGGCACCTTCCATCGGGGAGCATCGGGGGATGCATGTGCACTGAGTCGGACGAGTGGGTAGACCTCATCGAGGGTGCGCGTGCTCGGGTCGCTGCTGCAAAGGGCGAACGGGATGGAGGTGTGGCCGACCGCAATGCCGCGCTTGAAATCGTGAGGCAGAGTGCCATCGCGTTGCGCGACATCTTGAACCATGGGCTGATGCCGGACCAGCGAAGGGTCGTGTTCCTGCATGCGTTGCTTGCATCGCTGGAGCGTATCGAAGCTGGCGATGACCCCGTAGGCGCACTGCACCTTCGCCCCAAGGGAAGAGTGCGTGACGAGAAACTATTCGGCCGAGAACTGTCGTTGTTCGTGCGCGTTGGATGGGCGCTCGATGCCAGGACTAAGCAGGGGGACACGCGTGGCGATAGACCGACGTACGAGGCGCAGAAGCAAGTGGCCAAGTCGGCCGGTCAGACCATAGACAACGTCAAGAAGGTTTGGCAGAAGTTCGGCGGCGCGCATGAGTGGGCAAGCGTGCGGGATGACTGGCCAAAGCCCGAGGAGAAATAAGGGGCGACTATTCTTTCCGACTGTGGTGACAAGAATCGGGAATCACATCAACACGGCTACATGCCGAAGGGTAGTGATTCATGCAAACCGAAACGTATCAAAGCGCGGAAAAGAGGGAGGGCTCGACCGCCGGTCGGACCTTCCCGACACTGCGCGAACTCATTGCCGCTGAGAAGAAGGAAGGGCGCGCCATTCCTCTGTTGCGCGACCTTGACGCGATGGAGAAACAAGGGGCGCCGCCCTTTGTTTCACTCGACCGTGAAACTCGCGCCGGAGTCGAAACCGACTGCGCCGCATTCCACCTGAATCGCAGACCACAAACCTTGAGATGCTGGGCCGCGTTCGAGACGGGCCCGCTACGCCCGCTTCGAATCAATGGCCGTTTGATGTGGCCCACTGAGCAGCTTCGCAAACTCTGCGGGGTGGCGGGATGAGCGGGCGAAATGACAAGGGCGTAGGGACTCGCCATCCCTACGCCCCGAAGACTCACGATAACCAACACGCCGATTTTGCCAGCGACCAAGGCACCAGTAAAGCCTTCGCTACGGTGCAAGCCGAACTGGCCATGCGCAACTATGGTCTGTATGAGATCGCAGACCAGGACCACTTCGTATCGCGCTGGAATTGCTCGCATCAACTACCCGACCTGCACGCCGTGCGGGCAATGCTGATGCAGATCGGAGGTAGGCAATGAGCGCGAACAAGCTTCTATCGCGCTTGCAACGCGTCAAGAGAACCGGCCCCGGCAAATGGATCGCCAGTTGCCCGACGCGAGAAGACAAGAGCCCGTCACTGGCGATCCGGGAACTTGACGACGGGAGAGTGCTCGTCCACGACTTCGGCGGCGACGACGTGGAGTCGATTCTGGACGCCGTAGGGCTTTCGTTTGCCGATCTGTACCCGGCACAGTCTGGCCGATGCGCGAAGCCCGTGGCGCGCCCGTTCAACGCGGCCGACGTGCTCGACTTGATGGCCTTCAAGTCGTCGGTTGTCGTCGTGATCGCAGCGGACATGCTGCACAAGAAGTCAGTGTCGGATGCCGACTTCGAAGTGCTCCTGGTGGCCGCTCGAACACTCGGCGATGCGGCGGAGGTGTGCAATGGACCGCGTTGACATTGCAAAGCTGAATGCCACTGCGGAGCGCTTGCAAAAGTTGAATGAAACGCAGCAATTCGACGAGCGGCGGGTACCCCTGCGGTTGCTGAAGCTGAACGAACTGCTGCTGCATCCATTCCCGACGCGCGAGCCGATCCTCGGTGACTGGCTGCTGACCTCGGGGCTTGCGATGCTGCATTCGTGGCGCGGAGTGGGCAAGACGCATGCGGCACTCGGCATAACCTACGCCGCAGCCAGCGGCGGGACGTTTCTGCGCTGGAAAGCCCCGAAGCCGCGCCGCGTCTTCTACATCGACGGCGAAATGCCGGGGTCGGCGCTGGCGCAGCGCGTGGCGGCAATCGTGGCGCACTCGGCGACCGAAGCCGAACCGCAGAATTTCACGGTCCTGACGCCAGACGCTCAAGCCGAGGGAATGCCTGATCTCGCCACTGCTGACGGGCAGGCCGAAGTCGATGAAGCCATCGATGCCTGCGACGCCGAGTTGATCGTGCTGGACAACCTCAGTTGCCTCGTGCGCGGGGGCAAGCCCGAGAACGACGCCGAAAGCTGGCAGCCGGTGGCGACTTGGGCGCTCAGCCACCGCAAGAAAGGCCGATCGATTCTGTTTGTGCACCACTCGGGAAAAAACGGCGCACAACGCGGCACCAGCAAGCGCGAAGATATTCTCGACACGGTTATCGCGCTGAAGCGACCCGGCGACTACGCGCCGACGGAGGGTGCGCGGTTCGAGGTTCACTTCGAGAAGCACCGCAACGACAAGGGGGACACAGCCAAGGCCTTCGAGGCACGACTCGGCGAAGACGTGCAGGGAAACCCAGTTTGGACGATGTGTGACCTTGAGGACGGATGCAAGGCCAAAGTGTTGGAGATGAAGGGGCTGGGAATGTCCCCCAACGAGATCGCAGCCGAGTTGGGCGTGCACCGCTCCACCGTCTACCGCAACCTCAAGGGCGTTCAATGAGCGGCGCTCCGGGGTTGTCGCATGTCGCGTCGCCTAGGGAATGCGACACGCGACAAACGCCTGCGGATTGCCCAGGCGGGGCAACAAGCGGTGAGACAGGCGCTGCGACAACGCCCCGCAAACCCGCGTCAGTGCGCGATCTCGCACGCGACACCCTGATGCGACAGCAGCGCGACAAGGTTGTCGCACGGCTTGCCACCACCCTGCGCGACAGCATCAACCGCTGTTGCGATGCACGCGACGATGACGAGCGCAACCGCGCTGCACTGATCGCCGAGTGCATGAGTTTGCCGCCCAGTGGGCAAGCTGACATGCAAGAACATTTCGAATATGAGGCGCTGCGCTGGGAACGTGCTGCTCTCGGTCAGCTTGCTTGCGTTGATGCGTGTCGGGTCGGCCAGGGGGGTGTTGCGGTAGGGGTGGGGCGGTGCATATGAAAAGACGGGGCCCCACTCACAAAATTGCGGCGAAATTTAGTCGGAAGCAAATGGATCACGGCGGCAAGACATTCACCGAAGCACCATGAGCCGAACAAAACGCGCGACTGAGGCGGGCACGGGCACAACACTTGTGCAACTACCTACCCCCCCGAAAATCCCGCTGCAAAGCCTGGAGGATGTGCGCCGTGAGGCTGCCCGGGTCTACCGTGAGGCTCGGGCCGGAAGACTCGAAACGGCGGACGCGAGCCGGTTGTCGTTCATGCTGCAAGGCATCGCAAAGATGATCGAGGCGACAACCATTGAACGCCGGATAGAGGCTCTGGAAAATCCGACCAAGCAACGTGTGGTGTCAGATGACCTTGAAGACGAGGAGGTGATTGAAAATGGAAAAGAAGCTACTCGACCGGTTGAACAAGTTGGAGCATCGAACCGCTGACCTTCGAGGCGACCTGTGCGGCGTTCCAACCGCCGATTTAATGGCGTATCTGGCCGAATACCTCGGCTACATGCCGACTGATGCCGACCTCGACCGCCTTGCCGCCCAGGCGCCGAAGAGCGAGGAAGGTGGCGGAGCATGACTGCGCAGATTCGACGACCTACACGACTGGCGTGAAGCTCAAGTTCATGCGTGGCAGGCAGTCTCGGAGTCAACGGGTGGTGGACTTTGAAGTGTCGAGTTGCTTCATCCCGCGTTGAAATTGCCGTCGGCGGCACAGTGACCCGATAGTCAGCCCCACCAAAGCAAGAACCAACGTAGGTGGTTCTGGGACCACTGTGAGCGTGTTGATTTGGTATTGCTCGCCACCTAAATGGCCGTCTAGGTCTCGAAGGAAAACGAAGGACAAACCGGCTGCCGGATTGAGCGCTCTCGTGACCTCCGACACGACCCCAGTCTTCCCAAAATAGCTGATCTGGGTGGAGGTTACCCCAGGGGCAATGGTGAACAACATTGAAACGTCGAATGCCTCGCCGATCCCTGGATAGCCGGCACCGGTGAACAGTGGAGCAGACAATTGCCGCAAAGTGCCGGACGTGCCAGAGTCAACGAAACTGGCACCAAGTGCCGACCCGCTATCGTTATCCGCGGTCAGCGCGCCTACCATGTACGTGCCATCCGAAATCAAGAAGTTCGGATCGAAGTCGTAGTTCGCAACCCCGCAGTTGTCGCACGCCAGGCGTGTGATGTTCCAATTCAAAGAGATCGAAACCGTGTCGGTTGGTGAATATGCGCCGGCAATGGCTAGCGGCATGACAAGCAACTTGAGACTGTTTGCGTCGGGACCGAAAACAAGTGATGTGCCGCTGAGAACCGGCTCGGTGGTTGGGAAGAAGACACTTGAGCCGCGCAGGTTGTACAGGTCGGCACCGGTCAGTGTCACCTCCGCTACTGTTGCTGTTGTCGTCCCGAGCAGGACCGCTGCTAGTATTCCCGCTTTCCACGCTCGCATGACCATACGTCCCAATAGGAGCCAAGTAGCCAGATTCATTTCTATTCCCGGTCGCTTGCGCGAGGCTGGCACGCAGTTCTAGCGAAAGCAACCCCCTTGTTTGAGGGGGCAAGGACGGCAGACGCCGCCAAGGTTCCCGCACTGTGTAAGGCCCCCGGTGAATGCTTCGACAGACAAACTGTCGGAACCATGCAAAGGACAAACGTCATGAATCACGACAAGAAGGTTGAGCGTTTCTGGAAGATGCTCGCGGCGCTGGGATCCGCGTTCGTCCTGTTGTCTTGCGGTGGTGGTGGTGGTGGCGGCGATCAAGGTCCAGTTGCATCGACGTTGGATTTCCCAATCGGAAGCGCGAAGTCGGCGTGGGCGCAGAGTGCCCGTTCGTTCAATCTTACGGGGTCCCTGGACGGCACAAACTTCGCAATGAGCTACAGCCAGGCCCCCGGCGCGGCAAGCACATTCGAAGGCCAGGCTGCGTCCACCAGCAGCCTGACGATCATTTTTCGAGCCAACGGCGTCGTCGCGAGTCAAACGCTACTGGCTGTCTATTTCGCCGCAAGCCCTTTCGTCGCCTACGGCTCGATCGATCTTGGAACGGGCAGCTACTCCGTGTTCAACACGTTCGCGATTCTTCCAGCCACAGCCAAAGTCGGCCAGTCAGGTTCTATCGGCACGGAGACGGAATACGTCAATAGCAGCAAGTCGCAGGTTCGCAATGTCACGACACTCACGTGGAGCCTCGAAGCCGACACGGCGAACACTGCATTCTTCTGCGTCAACTCGCAAATATCCGGCGCGACGCCAGGAACCGGGTCGGAGTGCTACCGCATTGATAGCAGCGGTGCTGCCTTGGGTCTCATTGTGAAGGTCATGGTGAACGGGAAGACGTTGACCTTGCAGTGATCGGGGGGAGTCAAGTGGATCTGCGATAAAGTGACGGAGCCGGTCGGGCGAAGCCTGGATGGCAAAAGCGCGTGCCGCGACCGGCGGTCTGTCCGCGCATCGGCTGAAGGCGCCTCCCTATTCCGTCGTGGAGCAATTGGTGAAAACGGTTCATGTCCGCTGCGTCTCCATGCTCCTGTGCGCCGTGCTACCGGTGTTAGGTTGGGCGGTTGGACCCAGCGTGTGACGTGGGCGCCGAAGTTCGCCGACGCTGTTCAGCGCGCGTTCGACGGTGACGAAAGTCTGTCAGCTTCAGATTTCGGGGAGCCCATGCTTGTTCCGAAGGCCCCCCAACCGGCACAGGTCGCCCAACCACCGCACGCAACGCAACCGCCGCAATCGCCGCAGCGCTCAAGTGACGTGGCGAACGCGACCGCCGCCGAGCGGCTCCGCGAACTTGAGGCGCTGCTCAAGGAGCGCCTCATTACACAAGAGGAGTTCGCCGCGCGCCGCCGTCGCATCATTGACGGCCTTTGAAGAAAGACGCCCCCCGGCTTCAGAATCTCGTTGGCGCAAAGCTTCGACATCGCCCAAAAGATGTTGCCCAACATCCGGCCGCAGTCGCTGCTCGACAAGCTCGTCATCACTGGGGTTGTCGGCGAACTATTTAGTTGAACCTGGTGCTTCCTCGCGGTAGCGCAGGGCCCCCTCGCTCGGGTCAAGAACGCCTAACGCAACGACTTGGTTTTTCTCAAGCACGAACACCAGCCCGTAGCGCAGGAAACTGAGCATCCGACGAGCCCCACCTTTGGCGATTGAGATTGCATCAGGTGCGCCGAACTTGTTCTCAATTTCTTCCTGGGATGAGAAGCGGCTGATGCCCTGGAGTGTCGGCAGCGCGTACGCCTTTCCTTCTCGGGCAATGGCTTCAATCGCACGCACCTTGCCATTTCGAAGGGAGACGACGTGTGCAACGTCCGCGCCGTCGCCCGCGTAGAGCCAGTAGTTCTCGTTCTTCTCCTTCGGCTCGCCCTTTCGGAATGCAAGTTCATCGAGGCCCATTCCGGGGCGAAGGTCCCAGAACACGCCCTCGAATCGCGGTTTGCTTTCTCGATAATTGTCGAACCATAGCCAGCCGCCGCCCCCTGCGATGGGCAACGAGACAAGCACGGAAAACCAGATGATGATTCGCTTCCAGCGCCAGCGATCCCGCGTCGCAACGTAGAGCCAAACGAGCCCGAGAAATACAAGGCCAAAGAAGATGCCAGTTCCAATGTCCATGGGGCGGAACCCTTTGTGGAGCGAGCCGACTAGGGCTGCTCCTACTATGCAGCATCCGTCCAAACACGGGGGTGGTGCAGATTCTCCTAATCTGCTTACACTGGCGCTTACATGGGAGGCCGAAAAGCAAAATGGGTCAGCAGTCGCTAACCTGCTAACCCATTAAATCCTTGGTGGCCAGGGGCGGAATCGAACCACCGACACGCGGATTTTCAGTCCGCTGCTCTACCAACTGAGCTACCTGGCCGCCGTGAGCCGCGCATTCTAGCCGCTGAGCGTCGTGGCCGACTTGCGGTGACGTGCGGCGAGCCGCAGCTGCGGCTGCGCTACACCGTGCTCGCGCGCTTGTTGCGCGTCAGGTCGACGCCCAGTTGTTTGAGCTTGCGGTACAGATGGGTGCGCTCCAGGCCGGTCTTTTCGGCAACGCGTGTCATGCTGCCGTTTTCCTGGGCGAGGTGGAATTCGAAGTAGCTCTTCTCGAACGCGTCGCGCGCTTCGCGCAGCGGCCGGTCCAGGTCGAAGCTTTGCTCGGCTTGCGGGCCGAGCAGCAGCGGCGCGAGCGGCAGCATCGTATTGTCGGCGAGCACCGCGCTGCTGCTGCCTGCGCCGAGCGCGGCTTGCGCGGAGCGGTCAACGGCGGCGCTGCTCGCGCCCGGTTTGCTGAGGCCTTGTTCGACCGCACGCAGCAACTTTTGCAAGGTCACGGGCTTCTCGAGGAACGCGAGGGCGCCGAACTTGATCGCCTCCACCGCGGTGTCTATCGTGCCGTGCCCGCTCATCATGATGACGGGCATGGTGAGCAGCGAGGCGGCGCCCCATTCCTTGAGCAAGGTGATGCCGTCGACGTCGGGCATCCAGATGTCGAGCAGCACCAGGTCGGGGCGCATGCGCTGGCGGCACAAACGTGCTTCGGCAGCGTTCTCCGCCACTTCGATGGTGTGGCCTTCGTCGGTGAGGATCTCCGAGAGCAGGGCGCGAATGCCGAGCTCGTCGTCAACTACAAGAATGGTGGCCATGGAATCTCAGTGCGCGCTGTCGGCGGCGGCCGGGCTCGCCGCTGCCGCAGGGCCGTCGCCCAACGCGAGTTTGGAAAATGATAACGAAACTTGTGCACCGTGCGCCGGCCCGGCTTGCGCGCCGCCGCTGCCGGCCTGGCCGAGGTTGGCGATGCGCACGCGCGCGCCGTGTTCGTCGGCAATCTTTTTCACGACGGCCAATCCCAGGCCCGTGCCTTTGCTCTTGGTCGTGACATAGGGTTCAAAGGCACGCTGCAAGACCAGTTCCGGGAATCCGGGGCCATTGTCGATGACTTGCAGGCGCACTGCGCGTGGCTCGCCGCGTTCGTTACGCGATGTTTCGGTGTTGACCCGAACCCGGCCGTCGCCGCGCTCGGCCACCGCATCCAAGGCGTTTTGCACGAGGTTGTGAACGATCTGGCGCAGCTGCGTGCCGTCGCCCAGGATCGCGGGCAGGTTTTCGTCGAGGTCGGCGTGCAGCCGGTCGGCGTCTTGCGCGGTCGCATACAGGCCGAGGACTTCGCTGATCAACGCGTTCAGATCGAGCGGCACCATCACGGCGGCGGGCAGGCGCGCGTAGTCGCGAAACTCGTTGACCAGCGTCTTCATCGCCTGAACCTGGTTCACGATGGTGCTCACCGAGCGGATCAGCATCGCCTGGTCGGCGCCGCTCAGTTTGGATTCGAGCTTGAACTGCAGCCGCTCGGCGGAGAGCTGGATCGGCGTCAGCGGGTTTTTGATCTCGTGCGCGAGGCGGCGCGCGACTTCGCTCCACGCCAGGCTGCGCTGCGCCGAAACGATGTCGGTGATGTTGTCGAAGACGAGCAGGCGCGCGCCCATCGGCATCGGTGCGCCGCGCACGAGCAGGGTCATGCCGTGCGCCGGCTCAGTGCCGCGCGCGCCCGGTGCGACCTGAGCGCCCGGTGCGCCCGGAGTGGCAAGTTCGAACGACTCCTGCCAGTGCGCCTGTTCTTCCGCCGCCGCGCTGCCTGCGTGCATCTCGAAACGTTGTTCGATCGCCTTGCCGAATTCGGCGAGGCCGGGCACTTCGTCCAGGCGGCGGCGCCGGTAGGTCGCCAAGGGAAGGCGCAAGATGCGCGTCGCGCCCGGATTCACGTTGTCGATGCGGCCCTTGCTGTCGAACACGACGACGCCGGTGCTGAGGTTGTCCAGAATCGTTTGCAGCTCGGCGCGCGCGCCTTCGACCTGCACGACGCTGCGTTGCACGAGGCCGCGCGCGTCGGCGAGTTGCTGCGTCATTTCGGCAAACGATCGCGTCAGGCCGCCGAGTTCGTCGCGCGACGCGAACACCGGCTTGGCGCTCAGGTCGCCGCGCGCCACCTGGCGCACGCCTTCGGCGAGCAGCAGCAGCGGTCGTGCGAGCTGGTTGCCCAAGAGGGCGGCGAGCAGCACCGCGGCAAACACGGCGAGCACCAGCGCCAGGGTGAGCGTGCCGACGTACATGCGGCGCAAGCCGTCGCGCGCCAAGGCGCGCTGCTGATACTCGCGGTACGCCGACTGCACCGCCAGCGCATTCGCCGCCAGCGCGGGCGGCAAGGCCTGCGTGACGAGCAGAAAGCGCTCCTGCTCGCCCAGCGCGAATTCGCGACCCGGGATCAGCGCCAGCGCGCGCACCCGCGCACTGATTGCCGCCGCCGGATTGTCTTCGTCAAGGCCTTCGAGCTGACTGACGACGCGGTTCAGGCGCGCCTGGCGCAACATCGCCGGTGTGGGCCGATCGGGCAGCAGCGAAGCCGCCGAGCCGCCCGCCGCCACCAGCGTCTGGCCGGCCGGGCCGGTGATGGCGACGTCTTGCGCCTCGAGCCGCTCGCGCAGCCGCTCCAGCGCCAACGGGCGCAGCAGCGTGCCCGAATCGGCAAGCGCTTCGGCAGCGGCCCGGGCGCGTTCACCGAGCTCCTTGACGCGCGCGTCGAGCGTGGCGCGCCCCAGATTCAAGCCGGCATCGAGTGCGCCTTCGACGCGCACGTCGAACCAGCTTTCGATGCTGCGCGAGACGAACTGAACGCTCACCGTATAAATGAGCACGCCCGGAATCACGCCCGCCGTGGCAAAAATCGCCGCGAGCTTGAGCAGCAGACGGCTGCCGAACTTGCGCCGGCGCAAGCGCACGAACAAACGCGCCGACGCGATCACGATCACCAGCGCCAGCAGCCCCGCAACCGTGACGTTGAGCCAGAACAGCCACAGGTAGTAGCGCTCGTAAAGCGCCGGCGAGTTGGTCGCGAACGACAACAGAAACGCGAGCACGAGCACCGCGCCGGTGACGGCGACGAGCGAGACGATCCAGGCCCAGCGCGTGGCTTTGATCATGGTCAGTTGAACGCCTGGGCGCGTTCGATTTCCAGCAGCCAGTCGGGTTGACCGCTGATGCCGATCTGGATCGGCCGAGGCAATTGCGTCGTGTCCAGGCGAAAGCTGAACTCGAGATAGTGACGGCTGTCCTTGTCGATCTGGCCCGGCTCGACGATGCGCCAGCCCACGCTGCGCCGCACTGCGGCGAGCGCTTCGGCGCGGCTCGCGTAGCTGCGGCTCAGGCCGCCGAAGCTGACGCGGTAGTTGCCGGTGAGCGGCTGAAATGCGACGCGCCAGGTGCGTATGGCGTGTGCGATGCGCCGATCGCGCCAGTACCAGCGACTGCGAAACACATCGACCTCGGCGACGAAGTGCAGCGGAACGCCTTTGCTGAGCGCGTCTTCCGCCGCCGGCCCAAGTTCGAAGTCGACGGCGTAACTGAGCGCGACGGCGTCGTCTTCGCGGCTCACTTCGAAGAAAGTCAACGCCGGCGTCGTGCTGCCCCAGGCTCGGCGCGCCAGCCACCACGCTGTGCCGGCGAGCAGCACGCTGCGGCGCGACACGGGCAGCGCAACGCCTGCGCGCCCGGCCGGAATGCGGCGCGCAGCCGTTGGCGATGCCGCAGCAGGGGGTGTCGGGCGAGTCAAACCGGGCGTTTCTCGATCAGGGCGTAATAAAAACCGTCGCCGGGGGAAGCCTGCCTGGGGGCGGGGTGGTCGGGCTGCGACTCATTGTCGGACAGCGGCAGCAGATGCCCTGGGGAAGTGGCGTCGCAAGGCACGGCCGCGTCGGGCTGGCGTTGCATAAAAGCGTCGATCTGGGTTTGGCCCTCGAGCTTGAAGACCGAGCAGGTGCCATAGAGCAATCTACCGCCCGGACGGAGCACGCGCCACAAGGCGTCGAGCAGGCGTGCCTGGGATTGCGCCAGAGCTTCGATGTCGGAGGCGCGGCGCAGCCAGCGAACGTCAGGATGGCGCCGCACGATGCCCGACGCGCTGCACGGCGCGTCGAGCAGGATCGCGTCGAAGGGTTCGCCGTTCCACCACGAATGCGTATCGCCCGCGTCGGCGCACACGATGCGCGCCTTCAAGCCAAGCCGATCCAAGGTTTGCGCAATGCGCGGCAGGCGCGCTGCGTCCCGGTCGAGCGCGGTCACGTCGAGGTCGGCCAGCTCGAGCAAGTGCGCGGTCTTGCCGCCGGGCGCTGCGCACGCGTCGAGCACGCGCGAGCCGGCAGGCAGACCCGAGCCCAGAAGCAGTGGCGCCGCGAGTTGCGCGGCAGCGTCTTGCACGGACACGACGCCATCGGCGAATCCCGGCAGACGCGAGACCGTGCAGGGCTCCGCCAGCGTCACGCACGCACCACCGCGCGCGACCGCCGCCATGCCTTGTTCCGCGAGTTGCGCCACGTAGGCCTGCGGCGTGACGCGGCGCGGATTGATCCGCAAGTCCATCGGTGGGTGCCGATTCGCCGCCAGAAGGATGGCTTCTGCCTCCTGCGGCCAGTCCGCGTTCAAACGCGCTATCCACCACGCCGGATGGTTCAGGCGCGCCGTCGGATCGCAAAGGGCTGCGGCGCTGAGGGCTTCGCGCTCACGCAAGAAGCGCCGCAGCACGGCGTTGACGAAGGCGGCGCTGCGCGGCATGTGCCGGTGCGCGCATCCGACCGCCTGATCGACGACGGTGTGCTCGGCATACGCCGTCGGCGCGCCGGGCCAGAGCAGTGACAGGGCACTGAGCAGCAGGGCGTCGACGTCGGCGGGCGGCGCCCGCGGGGCCAGCACAGCGCGCACCGCTTGCGCCGAGCCAAGCCAGCGCAGCGCGTGAAAACTCAAGGCTTGGGTGCCGGCGCGCGCGGGAGCCGGGCAGCGCGCCAGCGCGGCGTTCAGCGATTCCCCGGCGCGCACCGCCTGGACCGCGTCGGCGCAATGGTGCAGCAGCGTCGCCAGGGGCAGCGAAGGCGGGTGGGAGCGGCCGCCGGCGGCGCCGGGCGGGGGGGGCGTCGCGGGGGCATTCACCTCACGCAGTCTACGGGGGTTGCGCCTGCGGTACGCTTCGTCCCACTTGCTGGTCGAGGAGACGCCATGTCACGCGAAGTGCCGACGCGGATATTCCGCACTGAAGAAGAGTTGTCGCGCCTGCCGGCGTCGGACCGGATTCGTTACCGGCTCGTGGGCGCGCAGTCGCGTTATCACGCCAACGACAACATCGCCGAGTTCGTTCGCGACGGCGAGCTCGACGAGCTGCGCGTGGAAGTCGAAGCAAAGATGCAGGAAGTGCTGCACGCGCTCGTGATCGACACCCAAAGCGATCACAACACGCAAGAGACGGCGCGGCGCGTCGCCAAGATGTTCATCAACGAGGTCTTCAGCGGCCGCTACCAGCCCATGCCCGCGGTGACGGAGTTCCCGAACGTCGCGCGGCTCAATGAGTTGATGATCGTCGGGCCGATCAAGGTGCGCAGTGCGTGCTCGCACCACCTGTGCCCGATCATGGGCCAGGTCTGGATCGGGATCCTGCCCAATGAACACTCGAACCTGATCGGTCTCTCCAAATACGCGCGAATCTGCGACTGGATCATGAGCCGCCCGCAAATCCAGGAAGAGGCGGTGAAGATGTTGGCCAGTGAGCTGCAGGAGCGCGTCAAGCCCGACGGCCTGGCGATCGTCATGGAGGCGGATCACTTCTGCATGCACTGGCGCGGCGTGAAAGACGACGGCGCGATGATGACGAACAGCGTCATGCTCGGCGCCTTTCTGCAAAACCCGACCTTGCGGCGCGAGTTTCTTTCGCTGTTGAGCAAGAAGAACTGAAGCGTCGGGCGAGCGCCTCGCGCGGCATCAGGCGCTGAACAAATCCTCGCCCAGGCTCTTGGGCACGTTCAGTCCGAGGTGCCGGTACGCCGCGAGTGTGGCCACCCGACCGCGCGGCGTGCGCTGCAAGTAGCCCTGCTGGATGAGGAAGGGCTCGATCACGTCTTCGATCGTATCGCGCTCCTCGCCGATCGCCGCGGCGACGTTGTCCAGCCCCACGGGCCCGCCGTCGAAGCGGTGGATCACGGCCTCTAACAACTTGCGGTCCATCACGTCCAGGCCTTGCGGATCGACGTCGAGCATCACCAGCGCCTTGTCGGCGACGCCCTTGTCGATGCTGCCGTTGCCCTTCACGTCAGCGAAGTCGCGCACCCGGCGCAGGAGGCGGTTCGCGATGCGCGGCGTGCCGCGCGAGCGGCGCGCGATCTCGAACACGCCTTCCACGTCGGTTTGCACCTTGAGCAGGCCGGCGGAGCGCGTCACGATTCGCGCCAGTTCTTCCGCGGTATAGAACTCCAGGCGCGTGACGATGCCGAAGCGGTCGCGCAGCGGATTCGTCAGCATGCCCGCGCGCGTCGTCGCGCCCACCAGCGTGAACGGCTGCAAGTCGAGTTTGATGGAGCGTGCCGCCGGGCCCTCGCCGATCATGATGTCGATCTGGTAGTCCTCGAGCGCCGGGTAGAGGATTTCTTCGACGACGGGGCTCAAGCGATGGATCTCGTCGATGAAGAGCACGTCGTTGCGCTCCAGATTCGTCAAGATCGCCGCCAGGTCTTTCGGCTTTTCCAGCACCGGCCCGGACGTCGAACGCAAGTTCACGCCAAGTTCGTTGGCGATGATGTGCGACAGCGTCGTTTTGCCCAGGCCCGGCGGGCCGAACAGCAGCACATGGTCGAGCGCTTCGCGGCGCATCTTCGCCGCGCCGATGAAGATCTCCAACTGCTCGCGCGCCTTCACCTGACCGACGTACTCCGCGAGGCCCTTGGGGCGCAGCGCGCGCTCGATCGCTTCTTCGTTGGGCGACGCCGGCGCTGCGCTGAGGACGCGCCGTGCGGGTTCGAAGTCGTCGGTCTGGATCGCCATGCCGGATTATCGACTGCGGCGCCGACCCACCCCGCTGTCGTGGGGATGCGCGGACCGCGTTGCCCACGCTAGCATTCCGGCCATGAAATTGCGCACCACTTCGAACTGCTGGGCAGCCTGGGCGTTTGCCCTCGCGCTGCTGCTGAAGGCGGCGATGCCGATGCTGGCGTCGGGTTCGGCGCATCTTCAAGGCAAGGCGCTGGTCGAAGTCTGCACGGTGTACGGTGTGGCGACGCTGACGCTCGACGCGGGTGATGCAGGCCACAAAGGCGCACCCGGCCACGCCTCCGACCACTGCGCATTGAGCGGCTTGACGGCGCTGGCCGGGGTCACGCTCCAGACCACGATGCCCCCGGCGCAGCGCGCCTCGGCCGCGGGCCAAGCGATGGCCGACGCGGCGCACGTCGCCGACCGCTGCGCCACATGGATGGCGCGCCTCGAACACGCTCCACCTCACTTCGCCTGATTGAGCGCCACGGGCGCGAATCGCTTCTGCCTGCGTGGCGGAGCGACGCGCCGCACGTTCACCGGCCCCACCGCAAGGCGCGGCCCCCCACAGGTTGAAGACATCATGCAGACCCTTTCATGGCCGGCGTGGGCACGCCGGCTGCGGTGGCGCGCCGCGATCGCGCTGGCCTTGCCCGTGGCCAGCGCGGCAGCACAAGGCGGTGACGCAACCCTCGCCGCAGTCGAAGTGAAAACGCTCGAACGTGTCAGCGTCGTCGACAATCGCCCGGCGTCGATGCCCCTGGAAATCCCGACGACCTTGCTGAGCCTCACGGGCCGGGAAATCGAACAGTCGATCAACGCCACCGACGCCGAAGACGCGCTCAAGTATTTTCCAAGCCTGCTCGTGCGTAAGCGCTACATCGGCGACCACGATCATGCGGTTCTCGCCACGCGTGCTTCCGGCACCGGCAACAGCGCGCGCTCGCTCGTCTATGCGGACGGCGTGCTGTTGTCGAACCTGCTCGGCAACGGCGCCAGCTTCACGCCGCGCTGGGCGCTCGTGACGCCCGAGGAGATCGAGCGCGTCGACGTGCTCTACGGTCCGTTTTCCGCGGCCTACCCCGGCAATTCGGCGGGGGCGATCGTCGACTTCGTGACGCGCATGCCCAAGGCCTTCGAAGGCCACGTGAAACTCAGCGGCTCGACGCAAAACTACCAGCTGTATGCCACCGATTCGCGCTACTCGGGCGGGCAGGGCAGCGCGTCGCTGGGCAGCCGCAGCGACGCGTGGTCATGGTGGTTCAACGTGAATCGGCTCGCGAGCCAGGCGCAGCCGCTGGGCTTTGCCAACAAACTGGTTTCGGCTGGAACCGCCGGCAGCGCCGGCACCCCGGTCACGGGGGCGGTGCCCGGCGCGAGTCCACGCAACCAGCCCTGGCTGCTGTTCGGCTCGACCGGTCAGACGCACACTGCGCAAGACCACGCCAAGCTGAAACTCGCCTATGACTTCACGCCCACGCTGCGCGCCTCGTACACGCTCGGCTACTGGGGCCACGAAGCGCAGCGCAGCGCAGAGACGTTTCTGCGCGACGCCGCCGGCAATCCGGTCTACAGCGGTGTGGTCAATGTCGACGGGCGCAGCTACACGCTCAGCCCGGCCGATCTGGCGCCGGGCCGCGTCAGCCAGGAGCACCTGGCGCATGGACTGAGCGTGAAGAGCAACACCCGCTCACACTGGGACTGGGAGATCGCGGCGAGCCTGTATGAGTACCAGCGCGATCTCGTGCGCGCGCCCACCGTGGCGCTTCCCGCAGCGCAAAGCGGCGGCGCCGGGCGCATCACCGACCTGCAAGGCACGGGCTGGAACACGCTCGCCGCCAAGGGCATCTGGCGCCCGACAGGCAGCCAGGGCGAACACGTCGTCGAAGCCGGCGTGCAGCTCGACGCCTTTCGCTTGCGCTCGCAAGTGTCGAACACGAGCGATTGGACGGTCGGCGGCGCGGACGCGTCCCCCGCGCCGAGCACGTTTCGTGGCGATACGACGCTGCAAAGCGTCTGGGCGCAGGACGCATGGCGCTTCGCCGCCGATTGGAAGGCCGTGCTCGGCGCGCGCGTCGAACATTGGCAAGCCTTCAACGGCGCGATCAACGGCCTGAAGCTCGGCGAGCGCAGCGAAACGCATGTGTCGCCGAAAGCGGCGATCTCGTTCCAGGCGAGCCCTGAGCTGACGCTGAAGGCGTCGCTCGGGCGCGCCGTGCGCATGCCCACCGTCGCGGAGCTGTTCCAAGGTTCAGTGTCGGCGAATGTCGTGGTCAACAACGACCCGCTGTTGAAACCCGAGAGGTCCTGGACCGGTGAGCTCTCGGCCGAGCGCGACATCGGTGTGGGCACATTGCGAATCACCGCCTTCGCCGAACGCACGACCGACGCGTTGTACTCGCAGACGAACGTCACGGTGACGCCGAACGTCACCAGCATCCAGAACATCGACGCGATTCGCACCCTGGGTGCGGAGGTGGTGCTGCAGGCGAGCGACGTCGCCGTGAGAGGCCTGGACCTGAGCGCCAGCGTCACGTACGCCGATTCGGTGATCGCGCGCAATGACAAGTTCCCCGCCAGCGTGGGCAAGTGGCAGCCGCGCGTGCCGCAGTGGCGCGCGACGGCTCTGGCGAGTTATGCGCTGGACGACAGTTGGTCCGCCAGCCTGGGGGTGCGCTACAGCGGCCGCCAATACGGCCAGCTTGACAGCTCCGACAGCAACGATTTCGCCTACACCGGGTTCAGCCGCTACAGCGTCGCAGACCTTCGGCTGCGCTACCGCGCGAACCGCCACTGGGTGGCGTCGATCGGTGTCGACAACCTGGGCAATCAGAGCTATTGGGCGTTTCACCCGTACCCGCAGCGCACCTTCATTGCCGAGCTGCGCCATGACTTCTGACCGTGCTCGCCGCATTCGCCTCAACCTGAATCAACGTCGTCAAAGGAGTGAACCATGAAGCATCCATCCGTCTTTCCTCGGTGGCGCGCGCCGCTGCTGCTCGGCCTGGGCGCAGCGCTCAGCCTGGGCGCGCTGGCGCACGACTACCGTGTGGGCGACGTGCGCGTCGGCCATCCCTACGCCACCCCGAGCCTGGCCGGGGCGAGCAGCGGCGCCGCCTACATTGCAACGTTGGAGAACACCGGCACCACGCCGGACCGGCTGCTGCGCGCGAGCACGCCGGTGGCCGGCACGGTGGCGCTGCACCAGATGAGCGTCGACGCTGACGGCGTGATGCGAATGCGTCAGCTTGACGCCGCGGCCGTCGTTCCGGACCAGCCGATCAAGATGCGGCCTGGCCTGGGAATGCACTTCATGCTCAGCGAACTCAGGCAGCCGCTGACGGAAGGGCAGAGCTTTCCGATGACACTCGAGTTCGAGCGCGGCGGCAAGGTCGAAGTGAAGGTGGTCGTGCAAGTTCCCAAGCCGCGGCGCGTGGAAGCCGAAGCGCACAAACACTGAGCCCGACCAGGCTCGCCGCAGGGCCGCGGATGCGGCCTACCGGGCGAGCGCCTTCAGCGCGAGTTTGATGCCCTCGGACACGCCGACGTCGGCGGGCAAGGCTTTCAACGCGGCTGCGGCCTCACGGTCGCTGTAGCCGAGGGCGACCAACGCCTGGAGAATGTCGCCCTGCGTATCGCTGGCGGCGCTGCGCGGCGTGGTCAGCGCGTCGCCGAGTTTGCCCTTCAGTTCGAGCAACAGGCGTTCGGCGGTCTTCTTGCCGATGCCGGGAACCTTCACCAGGCGGCTGCTTTCCTGCAGGCTCACGGCTTGCGCCAGGTCGGCGACGCTCAGGCCGGAGAGGATAGACAGCGCGGTCCGTGGGCCGACACCCGAGATCTTCACGAGCAGGCGAAACGTCGCGCGCTCGTCGTGGGTGAGGAAGCCGTACAGCAGCTGCGCGTCTTCGCGCACCACGAAGTGGGTCAGCAGCGTGACGCGCTCGCCCAGGCCGGGCAGGTTGTAGAAGCTGCTCATCGGCACGTCGACTTCGTAGCCGACACCGTTCACGTCGATGAGCACCTGGGGGGGGGATTTCTCGGCGAGCGTTCCGGTCAGGCGTCCAAGCATCGAGGCATTATCGGTTGCCTCGGCCGGGCCCTCGGCGTCGGGCTAGCGCCGGAACAAGCCGAGGCGCTGCGCCTCGAGCGCGGCTTCGGCGCGCGAGCTCACGTTGAGCTTGCGGTAAATCTGCTTCACGTAGTCGGCGATGGTGTGGCGCGACAGCCCGAGCTGCACGCCGATCTCGGGCAGCGTGAAGCCCTTGGCGACGCGCAGCAGCACCTCGTTCTCGCGCTCGGTGAGCGAGACGTGCGGAATGTTCTGCGGGCGCTCCTGGCGCCGCGTCATCTTCGCGAAGTGGGACAGCACGCGCCGCGCGATCGACGGCGACAGGGGCGGCTCGCCCTGGCTCATGCGCTTGAGCTGCTCGGCGATGAGTTCGCGCGCCTGCTCCTTGAGCAGGTAGCCGAAGGCGCCGGCCTGCAGCGCAGGGAAGAGGTGGTCGTCGTCGTCGTGAATCGTCACGACGACCGATTGCGCTTCGGGCTGCAATTCACGAAGTTTGGCGACGACGTCGACCCCCGAACCGTCGGGCAGGCCCAAGTCGCACAGCGCCAGATCGAACTTGACTGCGCTGATCAATTCCAGCGCGTCGTGCACACGCGCCGCTTCCGACACCAGCGCCTGCGGAAAGACCTGCAGCACCAAGGCCTTGAGCCAGGCGCGAATCTCGGGCAGGTCTTCGAGCAACAGAATGCTGTTCATGCGGCGATCTCGGAGGGGCGCGGCGACGCGAGGAATTTCATCGTAGCAGGGCGCCTGCGCGCCGCGCGGGGCTTCACAGAGGAAGCGTGAGCCTTATCACGGTGCCGTAGCCCGGCGCGGACTCGACGAGGCACTGCCCCTGCATCTGCTTGGCGCGGTGCTTCATGCTCGTCATGCCGTGGCCGCGATCGAGCTTGCCGTCCAACTCCATCGGAATGCCGCGCCCGTTGTCCTGCACGATCAGCCCGAATTCGCCGTCGTGCATGGCGCAGCGCACCTTGCAGCTCGTCGCGCCGCTGTGCTTGATGATGTTGCTCACCGACTCGCGCAGGATGCGCGTGGTCTGCACGAAGCTTCGCGCCGGCAACGTCTGCTGCACTTCTTCGGCAGGGCCGCGCCAGTCGATTTCGATGTTCGCCTGGCCCAGGCGCGCCACGACTTCGGCGCGCCAATCGGCCAGGGCGTCGGCGAGCAGCATCGGCTTGCCCGTCAGGCCGCGCACCGACAGGCGCATTTCTTCCAGGGCGTCGCGCGCCAGCGTCGAGATGCGTTCCGAATCGCTCGTGTGCACGATCGTCAGCAGTTTCGCGCCCAAGTCGTCGTGCAAGTCCGCGGCGATGCGTTTGCGCTCCTGCGCCGTCACCTGTTCGATGCGCGCGTCGGCCATCTGCGTGAAGTTGCGTTCGGCGTCGGCAGCGATTTCGAGCGCGCGGGCTTCGAGCTTGCGCCGGCCGAGCTCGGCGGCCTGCAAAGCCTTCGCAAAGCCCAGCAACAAGCGCACTCCCAGGCCGATCGCAAGCAAGCTGAGGATCAGTTGCGTCGCGTCCAGCGTCGGCGGCGCCAGCCAGGCGCGCTGCACTGCGAACTCGACAATCAGCGTCGTGACGAGCATGGCGAGCGCTGCCGCCATCGGCCAATACTCGGCGCGGGGTTGGCGCCGCGTCAGCCACAGGTACTGCGCGACCACCGCGATCAACTCCAGTCCGAGCAGCGTGTTCCAAATCGATGCGGCGAGGAACAGCCGCGACGGCCCGGCGAGCAACAAGGTGAGCGGCATCACCAGGCACTGCGGCAACAGCAGCTTTTCGAACGGGCGCCAGCGCCGGCCCGCCAGGCGCAGCAAGAACAACATGCACGCGGTGGCCACCGGCACGAAGGCCGTCGCGACGACGAACTCGACGACGGCAGCGTCGACGGGGATCTCGCTCCACCACACGCGCACCGAGAGCGCCGCCCAGCCCAGCGCGAGCCAGCCATAGGGTCGGAGGTGCGAACTGCGGCGATTCCACGAGTCGAGCAGCAGTACGGCAGCGCCCAGCACGGCGAGCACGATGCTGAGAATCTGCACGACGCCGACGTTCCAGAACGTCTGACGCGCCTGTTCAGCCGCCAGGGCGGCGCTGGGCCCGATCTGCAGCGCCGACAAGCCGGCAGCGCGCTGGCGTGCGGCGACGCGATGCAAAGCGTGGCCCTGCACCCGCAGGTCGAGCACGTTGCCCTTGGGCAGCAGGTCGGCCGCAGGGAAGTCCACGCGCTGCGGGTAGGCGCAGTGCCGCGCCGCGTGCTCTGCGGTCGGCTCCAGGGCGTGCAGGCGCTTCCCGTTGAGGTGCACCTCAACGCTCGCGCAGACGCGTTCGACGTAAAGCGTGAGCACCTCGTTCGGCCGGAACCCGGCGGGCGCGTCGAACTCGACGCGATACCCGACGCTGCCCTCGTGGTTCGGCCGGCTTGCCGCCCACTCGTCGGGCAACTTCACGGCGGTGGTCGGCGCCGCGTGCTCAGGCCACTGGCTTGCGGCGCCGGCGGGGTCCAGCGCGACCGCGTGCGCCCGCTCGATCACCAGGGTGGCCGCGCCGGCGTCACGCGCCGCGCCGCCGGCGGCAAGTGCCAACGCCGACGCCGTCAGCAGGCCCGCCGCGGGCCACAGGCGGCGAGCCATCAAGCGAAGAATCTTGCTGAGGCGGGCGAACATCGGCGAGGATTGTGCAGGATGGGGGCCGTCAAATGGGCCCGTGCACCGGCACAATGCACGGCGCAGCTCCTCTTGCCTTCGTCTTGATCCTTCGCCACGCCTTCATCCCGCCCGACAACGCGCGCATCGCCCACTTGTGCGGTGCGCTCGATGAACACCTGCGCAGCATCGAAGCCGGCCTGGGCGTGAGCATCTCGCGGCGCAATTCGACGTTCAGTGTCGAAGGCAGGCAAGCCCACGCCGAGCGCGCTGTTCTGCTGTTGCAGTCGCTCTACGAGCGCTCGCGTCGCTCGATTTCCGCCGAGCAGGTGCAGTTGGCGCTGCTGCAAGCGCAGGGCGACTTGCGCCTGCCGGTGGCGGCCAAGCGCCGGCCTGCGGCGGACCCCGAGGCGAAGCCGGCCGACGCTGCAGCGTCCGACGCGATCGTCCTGCAAACGCGCCGCCCTGACTTGGCTGGCCGCACGCCGAACCAGCAGGCGTACTTGCGCAACATCCTGGATCACGACGTCACTTTCGGCATCGGCCCGGCCGGGACCGGCAAGACCTTTCTCGCCGTCGCCTGCGCCGTCGACGCGCTCGCGCGCAGCAGCGTGCAGCGCATCGTGCTGACCCGCCCGGCCGTCGAGGCCGGCGAGCGGCTCGGTTTCCTGCCCGGCGACCTGGCGCAAAAAGTCGACCCCTACCTGCGCCCGCTTTACGACGCGCTCTACGACTTGATGGGCGTGGACAAGGTGACGCGTGCCTTCGAAAAGGGCAGCATCGAAGTCGCACCGCTCGCCTTCATGCGCGGGCGCACGCTGAACAACGCCTTCATCATCCTCGACGAAGCGCAGAACACGACGCCCGAACAAATGAAGATGTGCCTGACGCGCATCGGCTTTGGCAGCAAGTGTGTCATCACCGGCGACGTGAGCCAGATCGACTTGCCGCGCACCCAGTTGAGCGGCCTGGTCGACGCGGAACGCGTATTGCGCCCGGTGCGCGGCATCGCCACGACCTGGTTCACGTCGGCCGACGTGGTCCGGCACCCGCTCGTCGCACGCATCGTCGAAGCCTACGACGCGGCGCGCGCCGATCCGACCTGAGGCCGCGATGCCACGCCCGGCGCTGACGCTGTCGCTTCAATTCGCCGACCCGAGCGACCGGGCGCTGTTGCCGCGCCACAAGGTCAGACGCTGGTTGGCTGTTGCGCTGGACCGGCCGGCCGAGATCACGGTGCGCTGCGTCGACGTGATCGAAGCGCGCAATCTGAACCACGACTACCGCGGCGCCGACCATGCGACGAACGTGCTCACCTTCGACTACGTGCAGCAGCCCAAAGTGGTCGCCGACCTCGTGCTGTGTTCCCCCGTGATCCGGCGCGAGGCTGCCGAGTTGGGGATAGCCGCGCAGGCGCACTATGCGCATCTGCTCGTGCACGGCGCGCTGCACGCGCAGGGGCTGGACCATCAAGACGATCCGACGGCGCGCGCGATGGAGGCACGCGAGAGCGAACTCCTGAAACGACTCGGGTTCGGTGACCCCTATCGACCCTGAGGTGAGGCAGTCAGGCTCTCAGGCCGACTTGAGCAGGCGCGCCGCTTCCAGCGCGAAGTAAGTGAGCACGCCGTCGGCGCCAGCGCGCTTGAAGGCGAGCAGGCTCTCCATCATCACCGCGTCGTGGGCGAGCCAGCCGTTGGCGGCTGCGGCCTTGAGCATCGCGTATTCGCCGCTCACCTGGTAAGCGAAAGTCGGCACTCGGAACTCGTCTTTGACGCGGCGCACGATGTCCAGATATGGCATGCCGGGCTTGACCATCACCATGTCGGCGCCTTCGGCCAGATCGAGCGCGACTTCGCGCAGCGCCTCGTCGCTGTTGCCCGGGTCCATCTGGTAGACCTTCTTGTTGCTCTTGCCCAGGTTCGCTGCGGAACCGACGGCGTCGCGGAACGGGCCGTAGAAGGCGCTCGCGTACTTGGCGCTGTACGCCATGATCTTGGTGTGGATGTGGCCTTTGGCTTCGAGCGCCTGGCGAATCGCGCCGATGCGCCCGTCCATCATGTCGCTCGGCGCGACGATGTCGACGCCGCAGGCGGCCTGGACGAGCGCCTGCCGCGTCAGCACCGCCACGGTTTCGTCGTTGACGATGTAGCCGGTGGCATCCAACAGGCCGTCCTGGCCGTGCGTCGTGAACGGGTCCAGCGCGACGTCGGTCATCAGGCCCAGTTCGGGGAAGCGTTTTTTGAGCTCGCGAACGACGCTGGGAATCAGCCCGTCGGGGTTCAGCGCTTCGCGGCCGTCGTCGGTCTTGAGTGCAGGCTCGAGCACGGGGAACAGCGCCATCACCGGAATCCCGAGGTCCAGGCATTCCTGCGCGACGGGAAGCAAGCGGTCCAGGGTGCGCCGCTGCACGCCGGGCATCGACGCCACGTCTTGCACGACGCCGTTGCCGGCGAGCACGAACACGGGAAGGATCAGGTCCGACGCGTGCAGGCGCGACTCGCGCACCAGGGCGCGGCTGAATTCGTCGCGACGCAGGCGGCGCGGGCGGCTGGCGGGGTAGGGGGCGGGGGTTTGCACAGGGCTCGAACTCGAATCAGGATCTCGGGGCGAACTAAGCGTTTCCACGGGCCCGAGGCACCTAGGAAAACGCGTTGCATCTGCTAAAGTCGCCGTTGAATGATAGCCGCAAGGTGGTCATTCCCTGCTTTTCCTCCCTGAGCAGGCGCCTTACCGTGATGACAGCGTTAAGGCTTTCAAAGCCCTGGCCCTGCGGTCAGGGCTTTTCTTTTTCACGCCCGCCATAATCCGCCGATGCTGTGGCTCAAGGCCTTTCACATCGTCTTCGTGGCGAGCTGGTTTGCCGGCCTGTTCTACCTGCCGCGCCTGTTCGTCAACCTTGCGACCGTGCCAGCCGACAGCCACGCCGAGCGCGAGCGCTTGCTCATGATGGCGCGCAAGTTGTACCGCTTTTCCGGCGGACTCATGGCCGTGGCGCTGATCTTGGGCGCCTGGTTGTGGCTGGGGTTCTTTTGGGGCCAGGTTGGCGCGTGGCTTTACGTGAAGCTGGTCTTCGTCGCTGCGGCAATCGGCTACCACCATACGTGCCGCTCGCTGCTGCGCGGCTTCGAGCAGCTCGCGAACCGGCGCAGCGAACGCTGGTTCAGGGTCTTCAATGAAGTCTCCGTGCTGATCTTCACCGCCATCGTCGTCTTGGCAGTGGTCAAGCCGTTCTAGGCCACGGTTTCGCTCGACGCATGGGTGCCCGGCATCGCAGCTCTGCCGCCCCGCTGGCGCTGATCGTTGCGGCGCTGATCGTCTACGCCAGCCTCTACCCGTTCGACGATTGGCGCGCCATCGACGCCAACCCGTTCGCTTTTCTGCTCTTGCCGCTGCCGCGCTGGTGGACCGGCTTTGACGTCGGCGCGAATCTGCTGGGCTACATGCCGCTCGGCGCGATGCTCTTCGGTGCCCTGGTGCGCAGCCACGTGCCGGCGCGGCGTTCGATCCGCATGGCCTGGCTGACTGCGGTTTTGCTCTCGCTGTGCATGGAGGTCACGCAGAACTATTTGCCGCGCCGCGTCGCGTCGAACCTCGACTTTGCACTCAACAGCGTGGGCGCCGGGCTCGGTGTTGCCGTCGCGCTGGCGATGCATCGGCGCGGCTGGGTGGAGCGCTGGCAACAACTGCGCGACCGCTGGTTCATCCCGAACAGCGCCGGCGGCCTGGCCCTGCTGATCACCTGGCCGATGGGGTTGTTGATCCCTACCCCCGTCGCGCTCGGCGTCGGCCGGATCCTGCCGCGCGTGAATGAACTGTTCTCGGACGCTCTGCAAGGCACACCGATTGCGGCCTGGTTCGCCGCACCGCTCTGGGTGGCCCAGGACTTTCTGCCGCAATCGGCGATGGCCGAAGTCGCGACGGTCGCGCTGGGCCTGCTCGCCCCCTGCCTGCTCGCCTTCACGATCACGCCGTCCGGCTGGCGCCGACCGACGCTGGTGCCGGTGCTCGCCGCTCTGGGCATCGCGACGACGACCTTGTCGACCGCGCTGAATTTTGCCCCGCAGCACGCCTTGGCGTGGTTCACCGATCAGTTCTGGCTGGGCCTGGTGGGCGGCGCCTTGCTCGCGTTGTTGGCAAGCCGGCTCGCCGCGCGCACCTGCGTCGCGCTCGGGCTGATGGGTTTGACGGCGCTCATCGTGGCGGTTTCCCAGGCGCCTGCCGACCCCTACTTCGCGCAAAGCCTTCAGGCGTGGGAGCAGGGTGACTTCATTCGTTTCCACGGCGCCGCGCAGTGGATCGGTTGGCTTTGGCCTTTTGTCGCGCTGGGCTATCTGCTGCTGCGCACGGTGCGCTCCGAGCGCGAGGCGGTGCAGAGCGCTCGGGCCAGCGTGCCCCCCATAGAATCGTTGCAATGAGCTATTACGCGCGACACATATTTTTCTGCCTGAACCAGCGCGACAACGGTGAAGCGTCTTGCTCGCAGCACCGGGCGCAGGCGGGGTTCGACCGCTGCAAACAGCGCATCAAGGGCGAACAGCTGAACGGGGCGGGCGGCGTGCGCGTCAACAAGGCGGGCTGTCTGGACCGCTGCGCCGGCGGGCCGGTCGCCGTGGTCTACCCGGAGGCGGTGTGGTACACGTACGTCGATGAACACGACATCGACGAGATCGTCGACTCCCACTTGAAGAACGGCAAGGTTGTGCAACGCCTGCTGCTGCCCGCCGATGTCGGGCGCTGAGTTTTCGCCGAAGGAATGAATCCACGCACCACCCGCCACAGCGTGCCGGGGCCGGCTGGCGAGATCGAATGCGCGACTGACTTGCCCGAAGCCACGCCGCTGGGCACCGCAGTCGTTTGTCACCCGCACCCGCAACACGGCGGAACGCTGGACAACAAGGTCGTGCAGACGCTCGCCCGAGCCTTCGTCACCCTGGGCTGGCGCAGTGTGCGTTTCAACTTTCGCGGCGTGGGCGCGTCGCAAGGCGCGTGGGACGAGGGCGTCGGCGAAATCGACGACGCGCTGGCAGTGATTGCCGCGCTGCACGACCCGGCGCTGCCGCTGCTGCTCGCCGGGTTTTCGTTCGGCGCCTACGTGGCGGCGAGTGCGGCGCTGCAGTTGCCCGCAGCCGCCAAGCCGGCGCGCCTCGTTCTTGTGGGGCCTTCGACGCAAGAGCAGCAACTGCCTGCCGTGCCCGCGGACACGATCGTGATTCACGGCGAGACCGACGACGTCGTTCCGCTGGCGGCCACGCTCGACTGGGCGCGCCCGCAGGCGCTTCCGGTGATCGTGTTCCCCGGCGTGGGGCATTTTTTCCACGGCCAACTTCCACTGCTCAAGAGCGTCTTGCTGCAGCAACTTCAGCCCACCCGATGAAACTCTTTGCCGCGCTCGTCTTGTCCTTGGCCCTGATGAATGCTGCGCACGCGCAGGCGCCGCAACCGCCGGAGGTGGCAGCGAAGGTCTACCTGGTCATCGACCTCACCAGCGACAAAGTGCTCGCGCAGCGTGACGCCGACGCGCCCGCCGAGCCGGCGTCGCTCACCAAGCTGATGACCGCCTACCTGGTGTTCAGTGCGATCCGCGAGAAGAAACTGAGCCTCGAGCAGACCCTGCCGGTATCGCTGCGCGCCTGGGCCGAGCGCCGCGGCGGCGGTTCGCTGATGTTCATCGACACGACGATGACGCCGCGCGTCGACGAGTTGCTGCGCGGCATGATCGTGCAGTCGGGCAACGACGCGTCGGTGGCGCTCGCCGAAGGTGTGGCGGGCGATCTGGAGCCCTTTGTCGCGATGATGAATTCGCAGGCTGCCGCGTGGGGCCTGAAGAACACGCACTTCAAGAATGTGACCGGCTTGAGCGAACCGGGCCACAGCAGCACGGCGCGCGAGCTCGCGACGATCGCGACGCACATCATTCGCGACTTCCCCGATTTCTATACCTACTACTCGATTCAATCGTACAAGTACAACAACATCGCGCAGCCCAATCGCAACCTGCTGCTGGCGCGCGACCCCAGCGTGGACGGAATGAAGACGGGCTACACGGCAGCGGCGGGCTATTGCCTGATCGCCAGCGCGGTGCGCGAATTTCCCAACCTCGGCGCCGGCGGCACGGCACCGGGCAAGCGCCGCTTGCTCAGCGTCGTACTGAACACGACGTCGATGCAGGCGCGCGCCGCCGAGAGCCAGAAGCTCCTGAATTGGGGGTTCCAGGCGTTTGACACGGTGCGCTTGTTTGACGATGCGCAAACGCTGGCGACGCCGGAAATCTGGAAAGGCAAGGCGAAAGTCGTCAAGCTCGGCACTGCGGGCGGCGTGTTCGTGACGATCCCCAAGGGCGACGCCGCCAAGTTGAAAACCCGCATCGAGCGCGTCGAGCCGCTGCTCGCGCCCTTGACCACGGGCCAGCGCGTCGGCACGATCAAGGTGACGACGCCCTCGGGCGAAGCGGTTGCCGACGTGCCCCTGGTGGCGCTGGAGCCTGTCGAGGCGGCCGGATTGATGGGGCGCATCTGGGACACGATGCGCTTGTGGATGCGCTGACGGGAAGCGCCGGACTCGGGTCTAATCGAAGCACTTTGCGGGAGCCGCCATGCAAACCATTCCTGACACCCTGTGCTACCTGAACGGCGAGTACACGCGGCTGCGCGACGCCAAGGTGTCGGTGCTCGACCGCGGCTTCGTCTTCGGCGACGGTATCTACGAAGTCGTGCCGGTCTACTCCGGCAAACTGTTTCGTTTCGACGAGCACATGGCGCGCCTCACGCGCAGCCTGGGCAAGGTGCGCATCGTCAATCCGCACACGAACGAGCAGTGGCTCGAGCGCTGCCGCAAACTGATTCGCGCGCTGACGGATCAGGTCTCGGCGCCAGACCAGTTGGTCTACATCCAGGTGACGCGCGGCGTCGCACTGCGCGACCACGTGATGCCGCGCGATATCGCGCCCACCGTGTTCATGATGGTGAGCGTCATGAAGCCGCCCAGCGCCGAGCAGCGCCATGGCGGCGTGGCGTGCGTCACGGCGCGCGACTTTCGCTGGGAGCGCGGCGACATCAAGAGCATCTCGCTGCTCGGCAACGTGCTCGCCCGGCAGCTCTCGGCGGACCATGGTGCACTGGAGACGATTCTGTTTCGCGACGGCTTCCTCACGGAGGCCGCGGCGAGCAACGTCTGGGTCGTGCACGAAGGCGCGGTGCTCGGCCCACCCAAGAGCGAGCACGTGCTGGAGGGCATCCGCGTTGAGCTGATTCGCGAACTGTGCGAAGACGTCGGCATTGCGTTCAACTTGCGGCCGATTCCGGAAGCCGAAGTGATGGCCGCCGACGAGCTCCTGCTGAGTTCGGCGACCAAGGAAATCCTGCCGATCACGCTGCTCGATACGCACCCGGTCGGGCACGGCGCGCTGCGCGGCAAGCCCGGGCCGGTCTACGCGAAGTTGTACGAGGCGTATCAGGCGGCCAAGACGGTGCACTCGATTTGACGCTGGCGGCAGCCGTGGCCGAGCCGCCGTCGCTCATCGCGTCGTTGATCGAATACCCGTCGGCGTTTCCGATCAAGGTCATGGGGATGAACGTCGACGGTTTTGCGCAAGCCATGATCGACGTGGCACGCCGCTTCGACCCGCAACTCGACGCCTTGGCCGTGACGACCCGCCCGAGCAAGGGCGGCAAGTACCTGGGCGTCACGCTCACCGTCACGGCGAGCAGCCGCGAGCAGCTCGATGCCCTGTACCTCAGCTTGACCGCGCACCCGCTGGTCAAAATCGTGTTGTGAAGGCTGCGGCTTGGAGATAAGAGTGCTCGGCCGCGTCGACTGTGCGGCCACGCTCAATGCGATGCGCGAGTTCACGCGAACGCGCGACGCTGCGACGCCGGACCAGCTCTGGCTGTGCGAACACGACCCCGTCTTCACGCAAGGCATCGCCGGGCGCGCGCAGCACGTGCACGACGCAGGAAAGATCCCCGTGCTGCAGACCGATCGCGGCGGCCAGGTCACTTACCACGGGCCGGGTCAGGTGGTGGCCTACCCGCTCGTCGATTTGAAGCGCCAGGGAATCTATGTCAAGGAGTTCGTCTACCGCCTCGAACATGGCGTGCTGAAGACGCTGGAGGGACTGGGCGTCACCGGGCACCGCGTCGCGGGTGCGCCGGGCGTCTACGTTCGGCTGGCCGACCCCTTCGGGCACGCCGCGCTGCGTGCGCCGAGCGCAGACCCGTTTGCGGGCCTGGCGAAAATCGCCGCGCTCGGCATCAAGGTGAGCCGCCACTGCACGTACCACGGCGTGGCGCTGAACGTGGCGATGGATCTGGCGCCGTATCGGGCCATCGACCCCTGCGGCCACGTCGGGCTGCAGGCGATCGACCTGGCTACACTGGGCGTGCACGCGCCGTGGCACAGCGTTGCCGTGCAACTCGGCGAGCACCTCGCGAATCATCTGGACCCCCATGTCGACTGAACTTCCGGGCGGCGCTGCCGTGAACGCCTACGACGCGACCGTCAAGCAAAAGGCGCAAGCGAAAACCGCGCGCATACCGATCAAGGTGGTCGCCGCGGAGCCGCTGAAAAAGCCCGACTGGATTCGTGTCAAAACCGGCTCGTCGACGACGCGTTTCTACGAGATCAAGCAAATCCTGCGCGAGCACCGGCTGCACACCGTGTGCGAAGAAGCGTCGTGCCCGAACATCGGCGAGTGTTTCGGCAAGGGCACCGCGACCTTCATGATCATGGGCGACAAGTGCACGCGGCGCTGCCCGTTTTGCGACGTCGGCCACGGCCGCCCCGACGCACTTGACGCCGACGAGCCGGCGAACCTGGCCAAGACGATCGCCGCCTTGAAGCTCGCCTACGTCGTCATCACGAGCGTGGATCGCGACGACTTGCGCGACGGCGGGGCGGCGCATTTTGTCGAATGCATCAGGCGCACGCGCGAGCTCTCGCCGCACACCAAGATCGAGATCCTCACGCCCGACTTTCGCGGCCGTCTGGACCGTGCCCTCGCCATCCTGCAAGCCGCGCCGCCCGACGTGATGAACCACAACCTGGAAACCGTGCCGCGCCTGTACAAACAGGCCCGGCCGGGCTCGGACTACGCCTTTTCACTGGGCCTGTTGCAGCGCTTCAAGGCGCTCGTGCCCGGCGTTCCCACGAAGAGCGGGCTGATGGTGGGCCTGGGCGAAACCGACGACGAAATCCTCCAGGCGCTGCGCGACATGCGCGCGCACGGTGTGGACATGCTCACGCTCGGCCAATACCTCGCGCCCAGTCGACACCACCTGCCGGTGCAGCGCTACGTGCACCCCGACACCTTTGCGATGTTCGAAGCGCAGGCGCGCGCGATGGGTTTTGCCCACGCTGCCGTGGGCGCGATGGTGCGTTCGAGCTACCACGCCGACGCGCAGGCGCACGCGGCGGGCGTCGGGCAGGGTGGGCACGCGGCTTGACGCCGGCAGCGCCGTGACCTCGACGTGGCTCGCGCTCGGCGCGATCGCGCTGTGGGCGACGTTGGCCACGCTGGGCCTGATGCTGTCGCACATCCCGCCGTTTCTCTTGACGGGCCTGGGCCTGCTCATCGGCAGCATCCCGGCGTGGCCGCTCGCGCGCCAATGGCGTGTGCCGCTCGGCACGCTGTTGCTCGGTGTGTACGGCCTGTTCGGCTTTCACTTCCTGCTGTTCATCGCGCTGCGCCACGCGCCTGCGGTGACGGCGAATCTGGTGAACTACCTCTGGCCGCTGTTCATCGTCGTCTTTGCCCCGCTGTTCCTGCGCCACTTGCGCTGGAGCCTGGTGCACGTGGGCGCAGCGCTGGTCGGCTTTGCTGGTGCGGCGCTGGCCATCGTTGCCGACTCCGGCGCGAATTCGACCGACGGCCCTTTTGCCTGGGGCTACCTCGCGGCCCTGGCTTCGGCCTGGGTCTGGGCCAGCTACTCGCTGCTCACGCGCCGCGTCGCGAACTTCCCCACCGCAGCGGTGGGTCTGTTCGGGTTGGTGTCCGGCGTGTTGTCGCTGCTCTGCCACGTCTGGCTCGAGCCGGCGGTGAGCCTCACGTCGCGCGACTTCGCCCTGTTGGCGCTGCTCGGTCTGGGGCCGCTGGGGGCGGCGTTTTACCTGTGGGACGCAGCGCTCAAGCGTGGTGACCCGCGGCGCATCGGCGTGCTGAGCTACCTGACGCCGCTCGCGTCGACGTTGCTGCTGGTGGTCACGAGCGGCAGGCCGTTGACTCCGGCAATCGGGGTCGCCGCGCTGCTCATCGTCGGCGCCGCTGGAGTGGGCCTGGCGGCCAGGTAACTGTGTGTTCGAGCGTGGTGGGTGTAAGCGTGGCAAGATTGACGCGCGAGCCACGCCGCCAACGGGAATTGAATGGGGCGTTTTGCGTATACCGGACAATGCCTGCTTCTCGAGTTGGCAACTGGACAACGGGGCGACAAGATGCAGGGAAATTCATGCGGCGCCGAGACCTGACCCTTCGGTTGGCTTGCGCGCCGTGGCTGGGGTTGATCGCCACACAAGCGCACGCAGGCCTGTTGACGCAAGGGGACGCGGCAAGTGCGCTGCGCCTCACGCTCGAACGAGGAGCGAGCCTCGCGGTCGATCTGCTCGGGCGTGTCGACGGCTTTCTCGGCAACCCGAAAGTGCGCATCCCGCTGCCGGGGCATCTGAATGACGTCGCCAAGTGGATGTCGACCTTCGGCCAGCAAAAACGCGTCGACGAGCTCGTCACCGCGATGAATCGTGCCGCCGAAGCCGCGGTGCCCAAGGCGCGCAGCTTGCTGATTTCGGCGATCAAAGGCCTGAGTGTGCAAGACGCGCAGCAAATCATCACCGGCGGCGAGAATTCGGTGACAACTTTTTTCGCCGAGAAAACGCGCACGCCGCTCGGCCAGGAATTCCTGCCCGTCGTCACGCAAGCCACCGAAAAAGTGTCGCTCGCGGCGAAATACAACCGAATCGCCTCCAAGGCGTCGAGCCTCGGAATGCTCGACGCGCGCGACGCGAACATTCAGGAATACGTGACAGGCAAGGCGCTCGACGGCCTGTACCTGATGATCGGCGAAGAGGAACGCAAGATCCGCCGCGATCCCGCAGCGACCGGGGTCGCACTTCTGAAGAAGGTGTTCGGCGCGATGAAGTCGCCGAACTGAGCATGGCACGACGCATCGTCCCCCCGCAGCCGGCTTCGCCCACCCGATGAGCTTGAACAATCCGCTTCCCATGGCCGCGCTGGCCGAACATTTCACAGCCCCGACGGCCGGATCTTTTCATCCAGCCGGGCCGTTTGGCGTCGGCGCCGCGAGCGTCGTCGGCGCGATCGACCCGGCGCGCGTGCTCGTCTTGTTCGGCGCCGATTGGGACGGCCGTTTGCTGCCGCACTACGAACGCAGCGGGCGTTATCGCTTTCACGAGCACGGCTTCGACCTGTTCAGCTTCCCGAGCAACGCCAGGTTGATGTGGTTCAACATCTGGAATTTCGTCGATTCCATGGTCGCACGCTACCGCGGCCGCATCGACGCCGTGTTCAGCTCGAACGAGCAGTTCGGGGCGCTTGCCGCGGCGCTGGTCGCCAAGCGCCTGGGCTTGCCGGGGGCCGACCCCGAGGTGCTGCTGTGTTCGCAGCACAAGTTCGAGGCGCGCCTGCGGCTGCGCGAGTTTGCGCCCGACCTGTGCCCCGAGTTTGCGCTGATCCCGTACACGATCACGCTCGAGGAAGCGCAGGCCCTTCATTACCCGCTGTTCGTCAAGCCGGTGAAGGCCACTTTTTCGGTACTCGCGCGGCGCTGCGACAGCCCCGCGGAACTGATCGAGCACCTGCGCTTCAAGCCTTGGGAAAAGCACGTCATCAAGCGCCTCATCGAGCCGCACAACCAGGCGTTGCGGCGCTTTCCCGGGCTGCGCATCGACGCGCGCAAACTCATCGTCGAAGAGGTTCTCGAGGGTCGGCAAATCAATGTCGACGGCTATTTGCATGAGGGCCAAGTGCACTTGCTCGGAGTCGCCGACGAAATCATGTACCCGGGGACAAATTCATTTCAGCGCTTCATCTTCCCTGGCAGCGGCGACGCGGCGCTGCAGCAGCGCGTGCGCGAAGCGACCGAGCGCGTCGTGCGCGGCTATGGCCTGGACCACGGGTTTTTCAACCTCGAGTTTTTCATCCAACCGCAAACCGGCGCGCTCAAGTTGATCGAAATCAACCCGCGCCTGGCCGCCCAATTGGCGCAGTTCTACGACTGGGTGCAGGGCATCGATACCTACGAGCTGGGTTTTGCGATGGCGCTGAACAGGCCTTTGCCGGCACGCCACGCGCCGCGTTTTGGCGCCGCGGCGAGTTTCGTCTGGCGCAGCTTCGACGCCAGCTCGTGCCCGCGCCTGCCGAGCCGCGAAGACCGCGCCTGGCTGGCCCACGAATACCCCGACGCGCGCCTGGAGCTGTACCCGAAACAAGGCGGCTCGTTGCAGCGCGACCTGAAGTGGTTGGGCTCGCACCGCTGGGCAGTGCTGAACATGCCCGGAATCGACGAGCCCGACCTGCGCTCGCGCTACGAGACCATTTGCCGGCGCTTCGGCTGGCCCGCGCCGTATTGATAGCCGCCGCGAGGCGAAGCGCCGTCCGTCAACTCGCCCTGGACAGCTCGTGCAGCAGCGCGGCGGGCAAGGCCGAGTCGATGATGTCGCGGCCCACGCGACCGAGCTCCGTACTGCCCGGCGCCGATTTCTCGAAGGTGCGCCCCTGTTCGACGATCTCGACGAACGCCGAGTCCGGTGCGCCGGCCCGCAGCTCGTCGCGAAATTTCGTGAAGCGCTCGCCGCGCTGAATCGCCTCGACGATCACCGCGTCGGGGGCCCCGCCCTGACAGTACTCCGAGGCCTCGCTGATCGAGCTGACGAAGTCGATCATCAACCCCATGTTGCGCAGCGCGTCGCGAATTTGCACGCGCATCTCTCGCCTGGACGAAATCACCAGCACCTGGCTGCCCGCCAGAGGCCGGGCATTGCGCTTCGCGACAAGGCCTTCGTCGGCCTGGGGCGCTGCTGCGGGCGGCGCGGCGCGCGGGAACTGCAGGGCCAGGACAACGCCGGCCGGGGCGTCCTGGACATTCACGCTCACGCCCAGCGCCAGTGCGGTTTGTTCCACGATGCGCCAGGCCAGCGCGTTCAAGCGCGGCCGCGCGACTTCGGCCAGGTCGATGGTCAAGGTGTCGCTGGCGCGCGGTTCGAACCGACACTCGATGTGCAGGGGATCGGCCTGCGTGGCCATGCCGGTCTTGAATTCGCACGGTCCCGCCGAGTTGCCCAGGGCCCAGTCGAACAAGGCGCCGAGCAGGCAGAACATCAGCGTCGGGTCGGCCATCACTTCGGCGTGCTCGGTTGCCAAAACGATGTCGACCTCGCGGTCCGGGACTTCACTCGCGCGCGCGCCCAAGACGCTTTGCACGATCTCGTCGAGCACGAGCCGCTCCGGCGCCGCGCGCACCGCGCCCGAGGCGAGGATGGACAACTGCTGGCCGAGCATGCCGGCCTGGCGCGCTTGCTGAACTTCTTCGCGCAAAGCCTTCAAGTCGGCGCGCACGATGCGCCCGCTGTGGGTCAAGGAGTCGATGCGTTCCAGCGCGGCGGTCAGCGGGCCGGCGACGTCGGCGCCGAACTCGCCGACCAAGGCGAGCCACTGCTGCACCGAGCCACCGGCGCCGGCCTCGCCCGGCAGCTGCGGCGCGACGACCGCACTGCCGTGGGGGTCTGACATGTCCATGCCGCATTGTTTCAGAAGAATGCGGCGATGCAAGTCCCGCAGGGCGCGTCGGCAACTAAATCTTGTGCGCGCCGCGCGAAGCTACTTCAAGGACTCGATCAGGTCGATGTACTCCTGCATCGCGCTGCTCTTGTCCTTACCCTTGGCCTCGTTCCAGGCGTCCCACTTGGCGCGACCGACCATGTCGGTGAAGCCGGGGCGCTTGCCCTCGACGTCGCCGCTGCTCGCCTGCTTGTAGAGCGCATAGAGCTTCAGCAGCGTCATGTTGTCGGGTTTCTCGGGCAGACTCTTGGAGTCGGCCACGGCTTTGTCGAACTGCGCTTTCAGATCGGCCATGTTGGTTTCTCCGTGGGGTGGGTGAAAACGGGCATTGACGGCGCCCATGTTACCCAGCATCTTGGGCAACCCGCCGCAAAAACGCACCGAGGAGAACCGAATGGCCGCATCCGCCGAGCGCATGTCGCGTGTCGACACAGCCTGGCTGCGCATGGACAACGACGTCAATCTGATGATGATCGTCGGCGTCTGGCTGCTCGAACCCGGCATCACCCACGCGGCGCTGTGCGAGCGCATCGGCGACAAGCTGCTCAAGTACGACCGCTTTCGCCAGAAGGTCACGCAAGATGCGATGGGTGCGAACTGGGTGTTCGACGCCGACTTCCAGATCACGCGCCATGTGGTCAAGGAAACCTTGCAGCGCAAACGCGGCGAAAGCGAGCGCGTCGCGCTGCAGCGCCGCGCCGGCGAACTCGCCAACACGGCGCTCGACCCCGACCACCCCTTGTGGCAGTTTCACCTGATCGAAAAGTACGAAGGCGGCAGCGCGCTCGTGGCGCGCATCCACCACTGCATCGGCGACGGCATTTCGCTGATCTCGGTGATGCTGTCGATCACCGACGGCGGAGCCGACCCGCCCAAGCGCAAGCGCCGCGCCGCGCTAGAGGCCGACGCGCAGAACGATTGGCTGTCCGACGCCGTGCTCAAGCCGCTCACCGACCTGACCGTGAAGGCGCTTGGCCTGACCGGTGGCGGTGCGGCCAAGGCGATGGCCATGCTCGGCGACCCGGATCTCGGCACGCTGGACCTGCTGCGCACCGGCTCCAAGGTGCTCGGCGACGTGGCGGCGATGGCGATGATGCCCGACGACTCGCCGACGCACCTCAAGGGCAAACCCATAGGCCAGAAAATCGTTGCCTGGGGCGAGCCGATTCCGCTGGACGCGGTGAAGGCGATCGGCAAAGCGCTCAACTGTTCCGTGAACGACGTGCTGCTCGCCTGCGTGGCCGGCGCAATCGGCGACTACCTGCGCGAGCAGGGCGACGACCCGACGGGCAAGGAAATCCGCGCCATGGTGCCGGTGAACCTGCGGCCACTGGAAAAGGCCTGGCAGCTCGGGAATCGCTTCGGCCTGGCGCCGCTGGTGCTGCCCATCGGCATCGCGAACCCGATTCAACGGGTCTACGCGGTGCATGCACGAATGGCCGAACTGAAGGGCAGCTACCAACCCTTGCTCGCGTTTGCCGTGCTCGCAGTGGCGGGCCTGATGATCAAGCCGGTGCAGGACGCGATCCTGGGCCTGTTCGCAAAAAAGGCGACCGCGGTGATGACCAACGTGCCGGGCCCGGCGGTGCCGCTCAAGTTCTGCGGCGCGACGCTGCGCCAGACCATGTTCTGGGTTCCCGCGTCGGGCGACATCGGCGTGGGCGTGAGCATCCTGTCGTATGGCGGCGGCGTGCAATTCGGCTTGATCACCGACAAAAAGCTCTGCCCGCACCCGCAACAAATCATCGACCGCTTCGAGCCCGAGTTCGAGCGCCTGATGATGGTGACGCTGATGCTGCCGTGGGGCGAGGCGGCATAGGCAAGCACTGAAGCCTGCACCGAGGACTCATTCGGCGCGACAGCGCTGCGCGAGGCTTTCGCTCATCGCTCGCTCCTCGCAAACCGTTCGCCGACGGCGCCGAGCAAACGCATCAGGTGCCCCTGCAGAGTGTGAAAACCTGCGTGTTTGGCGAGACTGGCTTCGTCCATGTAGAGGCGCTTGTTGACTTCCAGCTGCAGGCTGTGCCGCCCCGCTGCCGGGTCGCTGTAGGCGCGCACCAGCTCCACGCCCTTGAACGGGTGATTCACCTTGACGTCGTAGCCGAAGCCGGCCAGCGTGGCGCGCACGAATTCGGTGAAAGGCGGGTCGCAGGTCGTGCCGTCGCGGTCGCCGAGCACGATGTCGGCACGCGCCACACCGGCGCCGCCTTCGCCCATCGCGCCGCTCACCGCGTTCATCGAATGGCAATTGATGTGATAGACGACGCCGAAGCGCGCGTGCGCCCGGTCGAGCAGGCCACGCAGCGTGGCGTGGTATGGCGCGTGGCAACGCGCGATGCGCAGCTGCACCTCGGCGACGCTGAGCAACCTGGCGTAGATGGGCCGGCCGTCGTCCAGCGTGCGCCAGAGCAAGGCCTTGCCGATCTTCGCCTTGCCGCTGGGCACATGCTCGCCAGGCCAGTGGCCGCTTTCGAGCAGGGCCAGGTCGACGTCGCCCGCATGGCGGTTCGGGTCGAGGTAGGTGCGCGGGAACTGCGCCGCGAGCAAGGGAATTCCCTGAGCGGCCGCGGGCAGATACAGCGCGTCGACGTAACAGTCTTCGCCATCGCGCAAAGCGCTTGCGCTCACCGCGGCTCGAAAGTCCACCGGCATGCGGCAGCCCGAGTGGGGCGAGTCCAGCACGAGCGGCTGCTGCGGCTGCGCCGGGCCGTGAACGATCAACACTTCGTGGCTCATGCGCCGGAGTATCCGACGGCGCCATGCTGGGGTGGACCCGGATGCCGGCACGCCACGCGGGGGACTAGCATGCCCCTGTGTTGAACCTGCTGACGGAGATGAAGCCATGCACGAACAAGATCTGCGCGCGTTGATCGAAGAGGTCCGGGAAGGCAAGCTGCCGCGCCGCAGCTTCATCCAGCGGATGGTGGGCCTGGGCTTGACCGCGCCGATGGCGTCGATGATGTTGATGCACGAAGGCATTGCGCAGACGCCGGCGCCGATTCCCTACAAGCCCACGAAGCGCGGCGGCGGGGGCACGCTCAAGCTCATCTACTGGCAAGCCGCGGTCCACCTGAACCCGCACTACGCCGGCGGCACCAAGGACCAGGACGCGAGCCGCGTCTTCTACGAACCTCTGGCCAGCTGGGACAGCGAAGGCAACCTGGTGCCGGTGCTTGCGGCCGAAGTCCCCACGCGCGCCAACGGCGGCCTTTCGGCCGACGGCAGGGTAGTCACCTGGAAGTTGAAGCGCGGCGTGAAGTGGCACGACGGCCGCGACTTCACCGCCGACGACGTGGTCTTCACCTCGCAGTACGCCGGCGACCCGGCCGCGGCGATGGTGACAGTCAGCACTTACAGGGACATCAAGGTCACGAAGGTCGATTCGCACACCGTGCGCGTCGACTTCCCCAAGCCCACGCCGTTCTGGGCCGAGCCGCTGGTGGGCAGCGTCGGTCCCATCCTGCCCAAGCATGTGTTCGAAGGCTTCATGGGCGCGAAGTCGCGCGACAACCCGGCGAACCTGAAGGCGGTGGGCACGGGCCCCTACAAGGTCGTCGATTTCAGGCCGGGCGACACGCTGCGGGCCGAGGCCAACAAGGATTACCACATCCCGAACCAGCCCTTCTTCGACACGCTGGAGATCAAGGGCGGCGGCGACGCCACCAGCGCCGCGCGCGCGGTGCTGCAGACGGCCGAATACGACGTGGGCTGGAACCTCGCCGTGGAGGACGTGATCCTCAAGCAGCTCGAAGGCGCCGGCAAGGGCAAGATGGCCTTTTACGTCGGCAGCGACATCGAGTTCGTGATCCTCAACCCCACCGACCCGTGGAATGAGGTCGACGGCGAGCGCGCCAGCGTCAAGAGCAAACACCCGGCGTTCAGCGACAAGGCGGTGCGCGACGCGATGAGCCTGCTCATCGACCGCAAAGGCATCGCTGAAGTGATCTACGGGCGCGGCGCCATCACCACGGCCAACTTCCTGAACAACCCGCCGCGCTTCCGCAGCTCGGCCATGAAATTCGAGTTCAACCCCGAGAAGGCGAACCAGATCCTGGATGCGGCGGGTTGGACCAAGGGCGCCGACGGCATCCGTGCCAAAGGCAACGTCAAGCTCAAGTTCGTCTACCAGACCTCCGTCAGCGGCCCGCGCCAGAAGTGCCAGGCCATCATCAAGGACGCCTGCACCAAGGCCGGCATCGACCTCGAACTGAAGAGCATCGTCGCCTCGGTCTTCTTCGGCAGCGACTTCGCGAACCCGGACACTTACCAGAAGTTCTGGGCCGACATGGAGATGTTCACCACCACGATGACGCAGCCCGACCCGCAGACCTTCATGGAGCAGTTCACCACCTGGGAGCTGGCGCAGAAGGCCAACAAATGGGCCAGCCGCAACCTCGCGCGCTGGACCCACCCCGAGTACGACGAGGCCCACAAGGCCGCCCAGGTGGAGTTGGATCCGGTGAAGCGCGCGGCGCTGTTCATCAAGATGAACGACCTCGTGGTCGGCGGGGGTCACATCATTCCGTTGTTCGCGCGGCCGCGGCCGGTGGGTACGGTGAACAAGCTCGCGGCCCCGATCTCGGCCTGGGACAACCTCACCGCGTTCATGAACAACTGGTACCGCGACGCTTGACATCCGCGTCGCGCCGCTGAACCGCACGCCAACGTTTCCGACGGGTCCCGGCGCTTGCTGAACTACATCCTGCGCCGCCTGCTGATCGCGCTGCCCAGCCTCCTGGGCATCAGCGTCGTGCTGTTCACCGTGCTGGCATTGGCGCCGGGCGACCCGTTCGAGGAACTCGCCACCAACCCGAACGTGCCCGCCGAAGTGCGCATGATGCTGCGCAAGCAGTTCGGCCTGGATGACCCAGTGTGGCAGCGCTACCTGCTGTGGCTGAGCAGCATGCTCAAGGGCGACTGGGGCTTCAGCTTTCAGAGCCGCGTCAACGTCGACCAACTCATCTGGCAGCGGCTGCCCACCACCATCGTCGTGATCGGCCTGTCGCAGCTGCTGGCGATCCTGGTCGCGCTGCCGGTGGGCATCCTGGCCGCAGTGAAGCCCTACTCGTGGTTCGACCGCATCGCCAGCACCATCGCCTTCATCGGCTTTTCGCTGCCGACTTTCTTCACCGGCGTCATCTTCATCCTGTTCTTCAGCATCTACCTCGGCTGGTTCCCCTTCGTCTACCGCAGCGACATCTCGGCCACGGGCTGGCAGTTTTTCTGGGAGCACTTCAGGCAGAGCATCATGCCCATCACCGTGCTCGGCCTGTTCCAGGCCGCGAGCATGATGCGCTACGTGCGTTCGGCCGTGCTCGACGTGGTGCGCCTGGACTACGTCACCACCGCGCGCAGCAAGGGCCTGAGCGAGGGCGCGGTCATCACCAAGCATGTGGTGCGCAACGCGCTCATCCCGGTGGTCACGCTGGTGGCGCTGCAGATGCCCGCGGTCTTCGGCGGTGCCATCGTCACCGAGCAGATCTTCCGCATCCCGGGCATCGGCAGCCTGCTCATCGATGCCATCCTGCGCAACGACACGCCCGTGATCATGGCCGTCACCTTCGTGTTCAGCTGCCTGGTGATCTTCTTCAACCTCCTGGCCGACGTGCTCTATGGCTGGCTCGACCCGCGAATCAGCTACCGATAGCGCCGCCCCGGGCTCGGCCACCGTGCGCCCCGGGCAGCTCGACGAGGGCGCGCGCGGCGTGGTCGGCCTGGCCGCGCATCGCACCGCGGAGATGGCGGGCGCCCCGCTCGGGCTCGTCGGCCGGCGCAGCCTCTCGCCCGCGGCCGATGCATGGCGACGCTTCAAGCGGCATCGGCTCGCGTTCTGGAGCTTGTGGGTGCTGGGGCTGATGGTGCTGGCGCTGCTGCTGGGCCCGCTCTTCTACAAGGTCGGCGTCAACGAGATCGATTTCCAGTCCCGGCTCGCCGGGCCCAGCGCCAAACACCTCATGGGCACCGACGACCTCGGCCGCGACATCCTCGCGCGCGTGCTCTACGGCGGGCGCATCAGCCTGGCGGTGGGGCTTGCAGCGATGTTGATGGCCATCACCGTGGGCGTCATCATCGGCTCCATCGCCGGCATGGCGCGCGGCTGGGTCGACGCGGCGCTGATGTGGGTGACCGACCTCTTTCTCAGCTTGCCGCAGCTGCCGCTGCTGTTGCTGCTGATCTTCCTCTTCCGCGACCCACTGAAGAAGACCTTCGGCCTCGAGCTGGGCATCTTCATCCTGATCGTCACCGTCATCGGCGGTTTTCGCTGGATGCCGGTGGCGCGTCTGGTGCGAGCGCAGTTCTTCAGCCTGCGCGAGAAGGAGTTTGTCGAGGCGGCACGCGCGCTCGGCGCCAGCACGACACGGCAGGTGGTGCGCCACATCCTGCCCAACAGCCTTGGGCCGGTGATCGTAGCGGCCACCATCGACGTGGCGGCGGCGATCATCGCCGAGAGCACGCTCAGCTTCCTGGGTCTCGGCTTCCCGCCCGACATTCCCACCTGGGGCCGCATCCTCTACGACGGGCGCGACTATATGGACTTGGCGGTGCACTGGGCGCTGTTCCCGGGCGTGGCGATCTTTCTCACCGTGTTGACGATCAACTTCATCGGCGACGGGCTGCGCGACGCGCTCGACCCGCGGCGCGTCTTGTAATGCCTCTGCTCGAGATCCAAGGGCTCAAGACCCACTTCAAGACCGACGACGGCTGGTTGCACGCGGTGGATGGCGTGGACCTGGCTATCGACCGCGGCGAGACCGTGTGCGTGGTCGGAGAAAGCGGTTGCGGCAAGAGCGTGACCGCGAAGACGGTGCTGAAACTCATCGACATGCCGCCCGGGGAAATTGTCGCCGGCAAGGTGCTGTGGCAGGGGCGCGATCTGGTGCCATTGGGGCCGGAGCAGATGCAGAAGATCCGCGCGAAGGAAATCGCGATCATCTTCCAGGAGCCGATGACGTCGCTCAACCCGGTGTACACGGTGGGCGAGCAGATCGCCGAGTCGCTGCGCCTGCACGAGGGCCTCTCGAGGAAAGCGGCGCTGGATCGCGCGGTGCAGATGCTCGCGCGCGTGCGCATCCCGACGCCGCAGCGCCGCATCAACGACTACCCGCACCAGTTCTCGGGAGGCATGCGCCAGCGCGTGATGATCGCGATCGCGCTGGCGTGCAACCCCAAGCTGCTGATCGCCGATGAACCGACCACGGCGCTCGACGTGACGATCCAGGCGCAGATCCTGGACCTGCTCGCCGAACTGAAGGCCGAACTCGGCATGGCGGTTCTGCTGATCACGCACGCGATGGGCGTCGTCGCTGAAGTGGCGCAGCGTGTCGTCGTGATGTACGCCGGCCAGGTGATCGAGGAGGCGCCCGCCGAAGAGCTGTTCGCGCACCCGCGTCACCCGTACACGCAGGGGCTGATCCGCTCGATTCCGCGCATCGATACTGCGGCACTGCACAAAGTGCGGCTGGAGGCGATTCCGGGCACGGTGCCGAAGTTGATCGCCCCCGGCGAGGGCTGCCGCTTCGCGCAGCGCTGCAGGCACGTGATGCCCGCGTGCAGCGCCGCGACACCGCTGTTGCGGGAAGTCGCGCCCGGCCACAAGGTCGCCTGCATCCTGGAGGCGACACCGGCATGAAGCCCCTGCTCGAAGTGAAGAACCTCGTGAAGCGCTTCCCGATCGCCGGCGGGTTCCTGCGGCGTGTGGTCGATCACGTGCACGCGGTGGACGACGTCAGCTTCGACATTCAGGCGGGCGAGACGCTGGGCGTCGTCGGCGAGTCCGGCTGCGGCAAGTCGACGACGGGCCGCTGCATCTTGCGCCTCATCGAGCCGACTTCGGGCGAGGTCTGGTTCGAAGGCAAGAACGTGACCGCGATGGGCCGTGACGAGCTGCGCGCCCTGGCGCGCGACATGCAGATCATTTTTCAGGACCCTTACGCCTCGCTGAATCCGCGCATGACGGTGGGCTCGATCATCGGCGAGGCGCTCACCATCCACAAACTGACGAACAGCGCGGCGCAGTACGACGCGCGCATCGTCGAGCTGCTCGAAACCGTGGGCCTGAGTGCCGACCACATGCGGCGCTACCCGCATGAATTTTCCGGCGGCCAGCGCCAGCGCATCGGCATCGCGCGCGCGCTCGCGGTGAGTCCGAAACTCGTCGTGTGCGACGAGGCCGTATCGGCGCTCGACGTGTCGATCCAGGCGCAAGTGATCAACCTGCTCGAGGACCTGCAGGCCAAATTCAATCTGACCTACCTCTTCATCGCCCACGACCTGTCGGTGGTGGAGCACATCAGCACGCGTGTGGCGGTGATGTACCTGGGGCGCATCGTCGAAATCGCGTCGTCGCGAGATCTCTACAGCAAACCCCTGCACCCCTACACCGAGGCGCTGCTCTCGGCCGTGCCCATCCCCGACCCGAGTGTGAAGCGCAAGCGCATCATGTTGCAGGGCGATGTGCCCAGCCCCATCAGGCCGCCGTCGGGCTGCCACTTCCATACGCGCTGCCCGATTGCGCAAAAGCCGCTGTGCAACACCGAGGCGCCGGCCTTGAAGCAGTCGGGAAGCGGGCACTGGGTGGCGTGCCACTTGCGCGGCTGAGGCGGCTGGCGAAAAGCCCGCGACGGCAGATGGCCTGGCTTGTGCCGGCCGAGGCGGAGCGTTCGGATCCCATGTTCAAGCCAAGTTCGTCACGACCTTGACGCTTTGTAAGCAGCAAGGGTGAGCATTATTGGGCGTCCCTGCGCTTTGTCTTTTGCCGAATTTGCGCTGGGCGGCGCACCGGGTTGGCGTGCGTCTCGCGTGACGCAATGCGCCGCTCGCAGCGGCGAAGCAACGGTTACGGCTGGGTCTTTGCGGTTGCAGGCTGAAGAGACTTCGAGCGTAGCTTCGCGACCTTCACTACTATGTCAGGAGGGCCGCCATGACACGAATCGTGCTCCCGCAACGCGGTTTGCGCGCCCCTTCCGCCAGTGCGCTGGCAGTTGGGTGGGTCCTGGCCACGTTGGCGCTGCTCTCGGGCTGCGGCTCCGGGGCCGACAAGTCGGCTGACACGCCGGCTCCCGCGCCAAGCGCCGGTGCGGCGCTGTTTGTCGAGCGCGGCTGCGCCGGCTGCCACGGCGCCGACGGCAAGGGGAGCACGATCGCCTCGGTTGCCGCGGACGCCCCGCCGACGGTGATTCCCGCGTTGACGTTTCCCGCCACCGTGGCCGAACTGACGGCCATCATCGGCACCAGCATGCCGCCGCAAAACCCCGGGAGCTGCACCGGCGACTGCGCGACGCAAATCGCGCAGTATGTCTACGCGACCTTCACCGACAAGACCGTGCCCGCGCGGACTGGTGCCTCGCTCTACGTCGAGCGCGGCTGCGCCGGTTGCCATGGCGCGAACGGCATGGGCGTGTCGACTTTCCCGGCGTTGACGGCGCCGCGCAGCGTGGCGCAGCTCACGACGTCGATTGCCGGAACCATGCCGCCCACGGCGATCGGCAGTTGCGGCGGAACGTGTTCCGAACTGCTCGCGCAATACATCTTCGACAACTTCACGGTCAAGACCGCGCCGCCGCCGGCGCCCACAGGTGCATCGCTGTTCGTGGCGCAAGGCTGCACCACGTGCCACGGCGTCGACGGCAAAGGCCTGGTGCCCTTGACCGCGCCGCGGACCGTGGCGCAACTCTCCGAGAGCATTGCCACCCGCATGCCACCGGCGCCCGCCACGCCAGGCAGTTGCACCGGAACCTGCGCGACCATGGTGTCGCAATACATCTTCGACAACTTCACCGACAAGACGGTCGCCGCGGCACTCATCTCCGATCCGCTGAACGGCCTGCCCACGGGCGCGGCGCAGCGCACCGCCTTGTGTTCGCGCCTGGCGACGCGCAACGTGAACGACCGCGTACGCACTGCGTTTTGCAACGCGAACCCGACGATCACGTCGTTGGCGCAGCTGCAGGCCGCACTGGGCCTGGCGTTCCCCGCGAACCCGCTGGACGGGCGCGGCAACAACGGCAACCCCGGCAACGGACCGGCGTTCGCGATTTCCGGGCATTCGTCGTCGCTCGTGACGCGCAGCGTCTCGGCGATCAACCCGCGCGCCGTGTTGTTCACGCCGCCCACAGGCAATGCGCTCCCCGGATTCGTCGCGATGGGTTTCGTGCGCGGCGACCAGTTCGCGGAAATCATCGCGCACGACCCCACCTCCGGCGTGCTCGACTTCTACCTTGCGCGCTTCACCCAGGCCTGCAACAGCGCGCCCGGCGGCTGCACCCCGGGCGACTTGCTGACCCCAGCCATCGAGAGCAACTGGCTGACGTTCCAGATCTACGACGAAACCGACACGAAGAATACGATCGTCGACTGCACCCAATGCCACCAGCCGGGCGGCCCGGCGACGCCACGCATGTTGCGCATGCAGGAGTTGCAGAACCCCTGGAACCACTGGTTCCGCGACAACCGCGTCGGCGGGCAGGCGCTGATCGCCGACTACCGGGCCGCCAAGGGCAACGAGAGCTACGCCGGAATTCCGGGGGCGTTGGTCGATTCCTCGGACCCGGCGCTGCTCGAGGACCTGGTGCGCGACAACGGTTTCGGGAATCAGCCGAACCAGTTCAACAGCGGCAACATCGAGGCGCAGGTGAACGCAACGAACGGCCAACCGCAGAACAACGACGTCCCCGGAACGAGCGCCGCATGGAACACGATTTTCAACCGCGCCGTGGCGGGACAAGCGATCCCCGTGCCCTACCACGACATCAAGATCACCGAGTCGGCCACCCTGGCGGCGATGACGCAGGCGTATACGAGCTTCCGCGCCAATACCCTGCCCGCGAGTTCGCTGCCGGACTTGCGCAATGTGTTCAAGACCTCGCGCCTGTTCGAAATCGCCGGCATCGCCCCGCGGCCGGGGCTGGACGGCGCTGGAATCGTGACCGAGATGTGCACCCAGTGCCACAAGTCTGCGCTGGACCAGAACATCTCGCGCGCGCGCTTCAACGTCAACCTGGCGGCGATGAGCAACGGCAGCGGGGGTGTACTCACTGCGGCGGAACGCGACGCCGAAATCGGTGTGGCGATCACGCGCCTGTTGATGCCGGCGAACGATGTGCGCAAGATGCCGCCGGAATCGATGAAGACGATGTCGCTCGCGGAAATCAACCTGGTCGCAAGCTACCTGTGCAGCCAGGCGACGAACCGGGCCACGATTGCGCAGTGCGCGGGCAGGTGATTCTCGGCTGCTGTGCCTGGGCTCGGCTCGAGCCCAGGCGCGCAGCGCCGAGCGCCCAGCTTCTCATCGCGTCAGACCATGAGTCCGAAGGTCATCGAGCGACATGCTGAGATCTAACGCCATCGCAGCGACCCAATTCGACCCGAAAAGGCGCGCGCTGGTCGTCATCGGCCTGATCGTCGTCACCGCGTTTTCGTTCTGGTTCTTCTCGCGCTACCCCGATCTGGACCGCAAGGCGCAAATGGCCGAGGCCGCGTCGCACATCGGCGACATCTCGCCCTGGCCGGTGGTGAGCGTCGACGCGCAGGCGCACTTCGTCAAGCGCTGGGCGCTCACGACCATGAACTGGGTGCACGCCAACATGCGCGGCATGAGTTTCGGCATCGCCATCGCGGCGATGGTGCTGACGCTGCTCCACTACTTCCCGAACCTGCGGCGCGGTGCGGGCCCTTGGTCGAACAGCGCGATCGGTGTGGCCATCGGCGTGCCGCTCGGGCTTTGCGTGAACTGCTCCGCGCCGGTCTTCAAGAGCGTGTTGCGCAGCGGGCGCGTGGAGACCGCATTCGCGCTGATGCTGAGTTCACCCACACTGAACATCGTCACGCTGTCGATGGTGTTCAGTCTGTTTCCGCTGTACATGGCGCTGACCAAGGTGGCGGTCAGCCTGATCGTCTTGTTCGTCGCTGTGCCGCTGCTGTCGCGCGCGTTCGGCGTGGACCACGCGCGAAATCTGGCCGACGCGCAGGTTGCCGGCCAAGCGTGTGCGCTGTCCGCCATGTCACCCGCCGCGCCACTCGCCGGGCCATCCGCGACGCCGCTGGGGGTGTTGCCGTATCCGGGCCGCGAACCTTGGTTGCACGCTCTGACCCATGCCGGCGCCGATTTTCTGCGCCGCCTGGTTGAGCTCTCGGTGCGGCTCGTGCCGCTGATGGTGTTTGCCGGCAGCCTGGGCGCGCTGCTCGTGCTGCTGCATCCAACCGCCGATCTGGCGCGCTACGACGGGATTGGCGCGATCCTCGCCACCGCGGCCATCGGTGTCGTGCTGCCGGTTCCGATTGCCTTCGATGTGATGTTGGCCTCGTCGCTCGCGTCGCAAGGCTTGCCTGCGCCGGTGGTGCTCACCTTGCTGTGCACGCTGGGCAGTTTCAGCGTGCTGGCGTTTCTGTTCGTCGCCACCAGCGGATCCAAGCGCTGGGCTTTCGCCTTGCTCGGCGTGTTCTTTGCCCTGGGCACGTCGGCCGGTCTGGCGGCGGACCCGTTGCACGGACGCTTTTTGCTGGACTCGGAACTGCGAAAGATCGGGGGCGTGTCGTTTGCCGCGGAGCGCCCCGTCGCCGCGTCGGCGCGTGCCACGGCGGCAAGCCGCGGCGCGGCACCACCAGTTGAATTCACCCACGTACTCACGGGCGCAGGCGTGCGCGTCAGCCGCGCACCGTTCGGCCCGGCGACCGAGTCCGCAACACCGACCTTCGTGCAACACGAAGGCCCGGCGCTCGGCTTGACCCTGGGCTGGCGCTACGACGTGCGCGACTACTCCGATCCATTCTGGATCGGGCGCGGCACGGCGTCCGGGGACTTCAACCGCGACGGCTGGCAAGACATCGCGTTCGGCAGCGACGACGGCGTGCTGCTGTACGTGAATCGCGGCGGGCGCTTCGAGGCGCTGCCGCTGCGCAACGCCCAAGACAACCACCTGCGCATCTACGCCGTCGCGTTTGTCGACATCGACAACGACGCCTGGCCGGACCTCGTCATCACGAGCTTCAACCACGGCAACTTCGTGCTCTACAACCAACGCGGCGAATTCGACTACGGCAAGCGCGTCGCACTGCCGAACAACCACGGCGTTCTCACGGTCAGCCCGGCGTTCGCCGACATCGACGGCAACGGCCTGCTCGACGTGGTGAATGGCAACATGGCGCTGGGCGTCGTCACCGGTTCGCACCAGATGGCACGCGGCCGCGCCAATTCGGTGCTGTTCAACGGCGGCGCGGCCGGGTTTCGCGATGCGCCGCTGGAAACGGATTCTGGCGAAACCATGTCGACCCTCGTGTCCGACCTCAACAACGACGGGCGTCTGGACCTCTACTTCGGCAATGACTTCATCGCGCCCGACAAACTCATGCTGGGCTCCGTCAATGGCTTCAAGGCGGTGAACGCGCACAGCCCACTGCTCGCGCGCACGCCGTTCTTTTCGATGAGTGCCGACACGGCCGACATCGACAACGATCTGCAGCTCGACTTGCTGACCTTCGGCACCACGTCCACTGCAAAGGACACCGGCAAGTTGGCGATCGACGGTGTCGCGCCCGCGACTTACACGCAAGCGAAGTGGAGCGTCGCTGCCTGCGATTCGATTCGCGACACGGCCTACCGTGAGCAGTGTCGGCGGGTTCGCGAGACGAACTTCCTGGCCGAGACGCGCCCTGTCAAGAGCGTCGATGTGCAGCGCTGCAAGTCTTTGGGCGACCCGATTGAGGCCAAAGGCTGCCTGCTGGTCGCGATGTGGCACCTGATCACGAACCACTCCGACCCGCGCGAATGCAAAACCCGCTTCGGCGCCGACGCGCTGATCGGCGAGGTGTGCGAAATCCTCGGTGCGCGCGGGCGCATCGTCGGCCAATCCGACATCGTGGGCAGCTTGGTGCAAGGCGACGCGAATTTTGTCTATCGCTTCGACGGCAAGGTTTTGGTGGACATCAACCGTGACGACCCGCAAGCGTTTCTCCACCCCGGCGGCTGGACCTGGAACGCGAAATTCGCCGACCTCGACAACGACGGCTTTCAAGACATCTTCAACGCCGACGGCGCGGTTCGCGGCAGTGGCTACGGCTTCAACGTGTACATGCACAACGTGCAGGGCAAACGCTTCGAGCAGCGCCAGTTCAGCCAGGGCCTGGTCGACGACTTCGGAATCTATTCGTTCACATTCGTCGACTACGACAACGATGGTGACCTCGACATCATCGCCAACGGCGCGGTCGGTCCGGTGCGGATCTTCGAGAACCGGGGCACGCAAGGACGCCACAGCCTGGCAGTCAGCGTGAACGACGTGCGCGGCAACCGGTTGGGCATCGGCGCCAAGGTGTTCATTCGCTACGCGGGCGGGTCAGGGCAACAGGTGCGCGAGATCAAGGCGAGTGGCGGCTACCTGAGCTTCGACGCGCCCGTCGCCTTCTTCGGCCTGGGCGAGGTGGACCGCGTCGAGCAGATCCGCGTGCGTTGGCGCGACGGCACGGAGACTTCGGTGCCGGGGCCGTTCGCCGCCGGCTATCACTACCGCGTGGAGCGTGACTGAGATCACTGCGGCGAGGTTGTAGTCGCACCCACCCGGCGCGATCAGGCGTAAAACGCGCAATGCCTCTCAGCCTCTGCCGCAGGCGACGCCTTTGCGGCTCAGCCCTACCGTGGACTATCTCTATCTGTATGTGGTGATCGTCGCCGTCGCGACGGTGCTGTACCTGCGCCGCGACCGCCGCATGCGCAAGATCGACTCGGCCAAACTTGAAGCGTCGGTGCGAGGCGGCATGGTCGAGCCGCCGTCTTTGCATCCGGTTGTCGACCACGTGCGCTGCATCGGCTCGGGTGCCTGCGTCAAGGCCTGCCCCGAGCAGGCGCTGGGCATCGTCGGGGGCAAGGCCGTCTTGGTGAATGCCGCGGCGTGCATCGGCCACGGCGCATGCCGCCTGGCGTGCCCCGTCGAGGCGATCGGCCTGGTCTTCGGCAGCGCAAAGCGCGGTGTCGACATTCCCGAAGTCAGCCCCGAGTTCGAATCGAATGTGCCCGGCATCTTCATCGCCGGCGAACTCGGCGGAATGGGCTTGATCCGCAAGGCGTGCGAGCAGGGCCGTCAGGCGATCGACTCGATCCGCAAACGCAGGAAGGACCTTGGCAAGGCGGGCCACGGCGAATTCGACGTCGTGATCGTCGGCGCCGGCCCGGCCGGTTTTTCAGCCGGATTGGCGGCTCTGCAGCACCGGCTGCGCTACAAACTCATCGAGCAAGAAGATTCCTTGGGCGGTGCGGTCTACCACTACCCGCGACAGAAGGTCACGATGTCGGCGCCGGTCCGTCTGGCGCTGATCGGCAAGGTCAAGTTCGGCGAGTTCGGGAAGGAGAAGTTGCTTCAATTCTGGCTCGCAGCGATGCGCAAGACCGGCCTGAAGATTGCCTTTCGCGAACGCATGGAAGGCGTCACGCGGGTCGGCGACACCTTCGTCGTGCGCTCCACTCGCGGCGAGTATCGCGCGCGCAGCGTGCTGCTCGCGCTGGGCCGACGCGGCACGCCGCGCAAGCTCGGCGTCCCGGGCGAAGAGTCGGCCAAGGTGGTGTACCGGCTCATCGATCCGGCGCAGTTTGCCTCGCAGGCGGTGCTCATCGTCGGCGGAGGCGACAGCGCCCTCGAAGCGGCGATCGCGGTTTCGCAACAGAGCGGCAGCGACGTGACGATCTCGTATCGCCGCGACGGATTCTCGCGCGCCAACCCGAACAATCGCCACCGGCTCGAGCAACAGCAGACGGCAGGGCGTGTGCGCGTCGTTTTCAACTCGACAGTGAAGCGTATCCACGCCAAGGAAGTCGAACTCGAGCAGGCGGGAGGCGTGTCGCGCTATCGCAATGATGCGGTGATCGTCTGCGCCGGTGGCGCGTTGCCCATACCGCTGCTGCAAGAAATCGGTATCCACTTCGACACCAAGTTCGGCACGGCCTGAAGGAATCGGGGTCGGCGCGCCCGCCGCGGTGACGCTGAAAAGAAACGATACACGTCGAAACCGCAGCGAAAGGACGCCGCCGGTTCTGCCGGGCACGATGACTTGCGTGTGAAAAACACATGTCATCAACCCCTGAAAGGACACTTGAAATGAGACCCTGGCTGAAAAAATCGTTGATTGGTCTGTTTGGCGCGAGCGTGGTTCTGGGTGGCCTGTCCGCCTGTGGCCATCGCCACCATGAGGGCGCACGCTGGAATGCAAGCGCCGAAGACTCTGCCAAATGGCGTGAGCGCGTGATGGAGCGTGCCGGCAAGGAGCTGCAGCTCGACGACGCGCAGAAGCAGCGCCTGGGCGTGCTGTTCGACAAGCTGCGCGAGCAGCGCACGGCGTTCGTGGGAGCGACGACCCACCCGCGCGCTGAACTCGGCACGCTCATCAAGGGCGACAAGTTCGACGCGGCGCGCGCCGCAGCGCTGGTGGAAGAAAAGACCGGAGCGGTCCGCACCAAGAGCCCGGAAGTGATCGCCGCGCTGGCCGGCTTTTTCGACACGCTCAAGCCCGAGCAGCAACAAAAGCTGCGCGACTACCTCGACAAGCGCCACGGTTGGTGGCGCGGTTGAGCCGGCGGGTCACCGGCGTGCGCCCGGCGCGAATCCTCGTGCCGGGCGTTGCCTCGGAGCCAGCGGCGTGGGAGCATCGCGTTCATGCAGCGCATTTTGTTGATCGACGACGACGAGCATCTGGCGGCACCGCTGGCGACCTACCTGCGCCGCTTCGACTTCGAACTCTCGAGCGCGGTGCGCCCGAGCGACGCGCTGGCGCGCCTTCGTGCGGAGGCGTTCGACGCGGCGATCCTCGACGTGATGCTGCCCGAGATGGACGGCTTCGCGCTGTGCCGGGCGATCCGCCTGGAGAGCGCGATCCCCATCATCATGCTCACCGCGCGCGGTGACGTGATGGACCGCGTCGTCGGCCTGGAACTCGGCGCCGACGACTACCTGCCCAAACCCTTCGAGCCGCGCGAACTTGCGGCGCGCCTGCAGACCATCCTGCGGCGCCAACGCGCAGCGCCGAGCGCTGCGCCGGCGAGCGCGCAGCGCCTCGTCTTCGACGGCCTGGAGATCGACCTCGAGCGGCGCCAGGTGCTGCGCCAGGGCGAGCCGGTCGAGCTCACCGGCACCGAGTTCGAACTCCTGACGCTGCTCGCGCGCGAGCCGCAGAAAGTATTCACGCGCGACCAGATCCTGAACCGGCTGCGCGGCCACGACGCCGAGCTCTACACGCGCGCGGTCGACATTCTGGTGAGTCGGCTGCGCAAGAAGCTCGAGCCCCTGAACTGCATCAAGACGCTGCGCAACGCCGGTTATGCGTTTGCCGGTGCGCGCGCATGACTTCGCAGGGCCTTCCAAGGGCGCACCGATGACACCGCCGCCCGCCTCCAGCGCAGCCGTCGAAGCGCCTGCGCGGCCGGTCCGGCGCAGCTGGCACCGGCACATGCGCCATTCGCTGGGAATGCGCCTTGTCGCGCTGTTCCTTGTGCTCGCGCTGGCGCTGGCGATCGTCTTTGTCGGCGGCATGCAGCGCGCGCTGTCAGGCGGCTGGCGCGACGTGGTGCGCCCGCTCGTGGCCAACTACGTCGACCGGCTGGTCGCCGACCTGGGCGCGCCGCCTGACCTGGACCGAGCGCGCGCCCTGGCGCGTGACCTGCCGTTGTCGATCCGCATCGACGGGCCCGTCGTGCAATGGGATTCGCACCCGGAAAAACGCCGCGCCGATTGGCGCCGCGATTGGCATCGTGACGACGCCGCGCAAGGCGCAGGCTGGTGGCTGCTGCGCCGCAGCACCGCCGACGGGCACCGCATCACCTTCGGCCTGGGCGACTCCGGCTGGTCAGGCCAGCCGCGCGTGATCGGCTGGGTGACGCTGGCGCTGCTGTTGCTGCTGACGGCCTTGGCGTACGGCTATGTGCGGCACCTGATGCGCCCCTTACGGGACATCGGTCTGGGGGCGCAGCGCTTCGGCGCCGGGAACTTCGACGCGCCCATCGTCGTCGCCCGCCAAGACGAACTCGGCGATCTGGCGGGCCAGGTCAACGCGATGGCGGCCAACCTGCACCACATGCTCGACGCGAAACGCGCCCTGCTGCTCGCAATCAGCCACGAATTGCGCTCACCGCTGACACGGGCGCGCCTGAACGCTGAATTGGTGGAAGACCTGGGCGCCAATCACGCACCGCGCGAAGCCTTGCTGCGCGACCTGGCGCAGATGGGCGAGTTGATTGCCGACCTGCTGGAAAGCGAGCGTCTGGCGAGCGGCCACGCCGCGCTGCACCTCGAAAGCGCCGACTTGAATTCGCTGGTGATCGAAGTGCTGACTGAAAACTTTGGCGGCCGGCCGGTGCAGACCGAATTCACGCCGAGCGCGTCGATGCAGCTCGATCGCGTGCGCATGAAGCTCCTGATGCGCAACCTCATCGACAACGCGCTGCGGCACAACGTGGGAGCGCCGCAGCCCGTCGTCGTCAAGACGCTCCGCGACGGTGACACGGTGCGCCTCAGCGTGCGCGATTTCGGCACCGGCGTGCCGCAGGACAACCTGGCGCACTTGGCCGAGGCGTTTTACCGCGTCGACGCGGCGCGCCAGCGCGCCACCGGCGGTGTGGGCCTGGGTTTGCACCTGTGCCGCCTGGTGGCTCGTGCGCACCGCGGCGAGCTTCATCTGGCCAATGCCGAGCCGGGATTCGTGGCGGAGGTGGTGTTGCCCGGGTGAGGTTTGAACCGGACGGCCCGGCAGTCAGTCTTCGAGTTCTTCCTTGGCCATTTCCACGTCGAGCCGCTCCATCGCGTCCAGCGGCTCGCAGGCGGCGGCGTCTTCGTAGAGCTTGGTTGCCTCCTTCAATTTTTTCTCGCCCTCGAGCATCACCAGGCCGTTCGCGTATTCGACCATCGCAATCGCCGAGCTTGGATTGAGTCTGAGCGCGGTCTTGTACATCGCCAAGCCCGTGTCTTTGTTGGCTCCCTGGGTGCGCCCGAGCAGGCCACCGACTTTGTCGATCACCTCAGCGTGGAACGCTCCCAGCGCGATGTGCGCGTCGGCGTGTTTCGGCGCGAGTTTGATCGCCGTCTCCAGTGCGCCCTTGACCTTGCTGCCCAGACCTTGCGCGAGCGCCTTGGCGACGCTGATCCCCTGGCTGTAGCGTCCCAGCGCGTAGGCCAGGAAGTACCAGGCGTTGGCATTTTTCGGCTCGGCAGCCGCCTGCGCTTCGGCGCGCTCTGCGACTTCCATGAACAGCGCGAGTTTGGTCTTCTCGTTTTTCTCGAGGTAGTTGGCGTAGATTGCCTGCGCCTTGTTCGCCACCGTGAGGCCTGCGCCGCCGGCCTTTAGGCCGGCCTCGCTCGCCTTCTGAAATTCACCGGCGTGGAACAGCACCCAGGCGGCCAGCACCTTGTCGTCTTTGGGCAGCGGCTCGGCGTCGCCGGCGTGCAGGCGCGGCCACTTTTTCTTCAGCGCGGCAGCGTCATAGACGTAGGCGGCGTTGTCGTGCGGGAAGGCAGTCCACTTGGCCATGTTCTGAGTCTCCTCAAGTGTTGATGTAGCGGCGGGACAGTGCGTGCAGGTGCTCGCGCTGGTGAGATTCGAGGTAGGGCAGGAGCAGGCTGAGCATGTGAAACGCGCCGCGCGAGAGTGCGGTGCTCGCGAACTCGGGTTCGAGCGCGTGCCGCGGATCGCGCACGTACTCGAAACTCAGCCAATACGTGAGCACGACGACCATCGCCGTGGCCACGGGTTCGACGTCGCGCAGCTCGATGTGGACTGCGCCTTCGTGGCTCAGGCCACTCAGCATCTTCTGCACGGCCTGCCCCTTGCTTTTCAGCACGCTCTGGAAATGGGTTTCCAGGCGGCGGTTCTTCGACAGCAGGTCGTTCAGATCGCGGTACAGGAACCGGTAGCGCCAGACCAGTTCGAACAGCATGTGCACGAACAGCCACGCGTCTTCGACGTTGCGCACGTCGGGCGCGGCGCGCAGCAGATCGGCCAGTGCGGTCTCGAATGCGTCGAACAGGCTGTTGATGAGTTCGTCTTTGGCCGGGTAGTGGTAATACAGGTTGCCCGGGCTGATGCCGAGCTCGGCCGAAATCAAGGTCGTCGAGACGTTGGGCTCGCCGAAGCGATTGAACAGCTCCAGCGTCACTTCCAGAATGCGTTGGGCCGTGCGGCGTGGCTTCTTGGTTCGGGTGGCCATGGGCGGACGAGGGATGAGCGCACCCAATCTAGCACCAACTGCCACGCCAAACGCCTAGCACCTGCCCGGACGCGAGCGCGGCGCTGCGGCCCTAGAATCACCGCCCCCATGCCCGCCGTTTCATTCCAACACGTCAGCAAGACTTACCGCAGCAGCTCCCGCGAGGTCCAGGCCCTCGTCGAAGTGAGTTTTGACATCGCACCCGGCGAGTTCTTCGGCCTGCTCGGCCCCAACGGCGCAGGCAAGACGACGCTGATCAGCGTGCTGGCGGGCTTGGCGCGTGCGAATTCGGGAACCGTCAAGGTGCACGGCCACGACGTCGTCAGCGACTATGCCGCAGCGCGGCGCAGCTTGGGCGTCGTGCCGCAGGAGCTGGTGTTCGACCCGTTTTTCAGCGTGCGCGAGACGCTGCGAATTCAGGGCGGCTACTTCGGCGTGCGCCTTGACGCGAAGGCGAACGACGCGTGGATCGACGAGTTGCTCGCGAACCTGGGCCTCACCGACAAGGCCGACGCGAACATGCGCCAGTTGTCGGGCGGCATGAAGCGCCGCGTGCTTGTCGCACAGGCGCTCGTGCACCGGCCACCGGTGATCGTGTTGGACGAGCCCACTGCAGGGGTGGATGTGGAGCTGCGCCAGACGCTGTGGCAATTCATCGCACGCCTGAACAAAGAGGGCCACACGGTGCTGCTGACGACGCACTACTTGGAGGAAGCCGAGGCGCTGTGCGGGCGCATCGCGATGCTGAAAAACGGCCGCGTCGTCGCGCTCGATCGTACGTCGGCGCTGCTCGCCGGCACGGCCAGCACGATGCTGCGCTTCAAGACGGACGGCTCCCTTCCCGCCGCAATCGCCGCGCGGGCCCGCGTCACCGGGCGCATCGTTCAGGTGAGCGCGCACGACGCCGCCGAGGTCGAGACGCTGCTCACGGCGCTGCGCGCCGGCGGCGTGAAAATCGAAGACCTGGAGATCGGCCGGGCCGACCTCGAAGACGTGTTCCTCGAAATCATGGCGAACGCGCCTGCTGCGGACGCCCACCAAGCATGAGGGCAAGCGGCATTTCGATCGAAGGCGCCGGCACGCTGTTCCGCAAGGAAGTGCTGCGCTTCTGGAAAGTCAGCGTGCAGACCGTTGCCGCGCCGGTGTTGACGGCCGTGCTCTACCTGCTCATCTTCGGCCACGTGCTCGAAGCGCATGTGAAAGTGTTCGATCGCATCAGCTACACGAGCTTTCTGATCCCGGGCCTGGTGATGATGAGCGTTCTGCAAAACGCCTTTGCGAATACGAGTTCGTCGCTGATCCAGAGCAAGATCACCGGCAACCTCGTGTTTCTGCTCGTCACGCCGCTGTCGCATTGGGCCTGGTTCGTCGCTTACGTCGGCGCTGCCGTGGTGCGCGGCATGGCGGTGGGGGCGGGGGTGTTCGTCGTCACGTGGTGGTTCGCGCCGCCTGGTTTTGCGCACCCGCTGTGGATTGCGATCTTTGCCGTGATGGGTGCGGCGCTGATGGGAGCGCTCGGTCTGGTTGCCGGCCTGTGGGCAGAAAAATTCGACCAGATCGCCGCGTTCCAGAACTTCATCGTCATGCCGATGACGTTTTTGTCTGGCGTGTTTTATTCGGTGCACTCGCTGCCCGACTTCTGGCGCGGCGTGAGCCACCTGAACCCGTTCTTTTACATGATCGACGGCTTTCGCCACGGCTTTTTCGGCATCAGCGACGTGTCGCCCTGGTTGAGCCTGGGCGTCGTCGGCACGAGCTTGGGCGTCGTTTGCGGGCTCAGCCTGCAACTGCTGCGCAGCGGCTACAAGTTGCGGCACTGATCCCCCGACGCTGACGCATAATTTCCGCCATGGCCGACCCCACACCCGCTGAGATCGAGCGCTTCATCAAGCAGGGGCTCGCCTGCGAACACCTCGAAGTGCAAGGCGATGGGCGGCATTTCTTCGCCACCATCGTGTCGGCGCAGTTCGAAGGCACGAACCGTGTGGCCCGGCATCAGAAGGTGTACCAAGCCCTGGGCGATAGAATGCGCGAGCAGATCCACGCCTTGTCGATGAAGACGCTGACCCCCGCGGAGTGGGCCGCAAGCCCGGACGCCACCGCGGCTCCCCACCACTGAAAACCGCCGCAGGTTGAGCTGCGTTGAACCGGCTCGCTCCAGGCGGGCGCCAACGCAATCAAGCCTGCTTCAGCGACCATGGACAAACTCCTCATTCGCGGCGGTCGCCAACTCGAAGGCGAAGTGTCGATCTCGGGCGCGAAGAATGCTGCGCTGCCCGAGATTTGCGCTGCCTTGCTGACGCGCGACCCGGTCACGCTGCGCAACGTGCCGCACCTGCAGGATGTGGCAACGTGTCTGAAGTTGCTGCGCCACATGGGCGTGACCGCGCAGCGCGATTCGCAGGACCCGGGCAGCGTGCACGTCGACGCCGGCAGCGTCAGCGCGCCCGAGGCGCCGTATGAACTCGTGAAGACGATGCGTGCGGCGATTCTCGTGCTCGGGCCTTTGCTCGCACGTTTCGGCCAGGCGAAGGTATCGCTGCCCGGCGGCTGCGCAATCGGCTCGCGCCCCGTCGACCAGCACATCAAGGGCCTGCAGACGCTCGGTGCGACGATCACGGTCGAACACGGCTACATCGTCGCCACGGCGAAGCGGCTGCGCGGCGCGCGCATCACGACCGACATGGTCACGGTGACAGGCACCGAAAACCTGTTGATGGCGGCGACGCTCGCGCAGGGCGAGACGGTGCTGGAAAACGCCGCCCAGGAACCCGAGATTCCCGACCTCGCGAAGATGTTGATCGCGATGGGCGCACGCATCGAGGGCCATGGCACGCGGCGCATCGTGATCCAGGGTGTCGATGCGTTGCACGGCCTGACGGGTGCCGACGTGCACCGCATCGTCCCGGACCGCATCGAAGCGGGAACGTTTTTGTGTGCCGCTGCGGCCACCGGCGGCAACGTGCTGCTGCGTGGCGCGCGCGCCGAGCATCTGGACGCGGTGATCGACAAGCTGCGCGAAGCCGGCGCGACGTTGGAGGTCGGCGACGACTGGATTCGCATTCGTGGCCCCGCGCGGCCGAAGGCGGTGAGTTTTCGCACGAGCGAGTACCCGGCGTTCCCCACCGACATGCAGGCGCAGTTCATGGTCCTGAATTGCATCGCGCAAGGCGCGTCGACCGTCACCGAAACGATCTTCGAGAACCGCTTCATGCACGTCAACGAGTTGCTTCGCCTGGGCGCGAAGATCCAGATCGACGGCCGAACCGCGACGGTGCAAGGTGTGGACAAGCTGTCGGGCGCGGCCGTCATGGCGACCGATTTGCGCGCGTCGGCGAGCCTCGTCATCGCCGGCCTGGTGGCGCAGGGCGAGACGGTGATTGACCGCATCTACCACCTCGACCGCGGCTACGACCGCATGGAAACCAAACTGCGCGGCCTCGGTGCGGACATCGAGAGGGTCAAATGACCACGCTCGTGAAGATGGGGGCGCGATCGTGATCACGCTCGTGGAAATGGGGGCGCGATCGTGATCACGCTCGCTTTGTCCAAGGGCCGGATTTTCGACGAGACGTTGCCGCTGCTCAAGGCCGCAGGCATCGAAGTCGCCGAAGACCCGGAGAAAAGCCGCAAGCTCATCATCGCGACGAACCGGGCCGACCTGCGCCTCGTGCTCGTGCGCGCGAGCGATGTGCCGACGTATGTGCAGTACGGCGGCGCGACGCTCGGCGTGGTGGGCAAAGACACGCTGCTCGAACACGGTGGGCAGGGCTTGTACCAGCCGCTCGATTTGAAGATCGCCAGTTGCCGAATGAGCGTTGCGGCGCGCGCCGATTTCGACTACCAGGGCGCTGTCAAAAAGGGCTCGCGGATTCGCGTGGCGACGAAGTTCACGCGCATCGCGCGCGACCATTTCGCCGACAAAGGCGTGCACGTCGATTTGATCAAGCTCTACGGCTCGATGGAACTCGCGCCGCTGACCGGCCTGGCCGACGCGATCGTCGACCTCGTCTCCAGCGGCAATACGCTGACGGCTAACCAGCTCGTCGAAGTAGAAACGATCATGCCGATCTCGGCGCGACTGATCGTCAATCAAGCGGCGCTCAAGCTCGAGCGCGAGGCGGTGCGTGCCTTGATCGATTCATTTGCGGCGGCGGTGCGTTGACGCCATGACGATCGCGATCCGCGAACTCTCTACCAGCGCGCCGGATTTCGAAGCGCAGCTGCAGCGCGTCTTGCACTGGTCTGCGCAGGCCGACGCCGCGATCGAGGCGCGCGTCGCCGAAATCGTTGCCGACGTGCGCGAACGCGGCGACGCCGCGGTGCTCGAGTACACGCTGCGCTTTGACGGCCTCGCCGCAGAATCAGTCGGCGCGCTGGAGATAGGGCAAGACGAGTTGCGCGCTGCGCTGCGCGCGATCACTCCCGCGCAACGCACGGCGTTGGAAGTGGCCGCAGCGCGAATTCGCAGCTACCACGAACGCCAACTCGAAGCCTGCGGCCGCAGCTGGAGCTACCGCGAGGCAGACGGCACGTTGCTTGGCCAGAAAGTCACGCCGCTCGACCGTGTGGGCATCTATGCGCCCGGAGGCAAAGCCGCTTACCCGTCCAGCGTATTGATGAATGCGGTGCTGGCACGTGTCGCGGGAGTCCGGGAAATCATCCTCGCCGTGCCCACGCCGGTTTCGGGCAGCGTGGCCACTGGCGCAAGCGCCGGATCGGGCGCGAGTGCCGCACGTGGCGAGCGCAACCTCTTGGTCCTGGCCGCTGCAGCAATCGCCGGCGTTGACCGCGTCTTCACGATCGGCGGCGCGCAGGCGATTGCCGCGCTCGCCTACGGGACGGCCGCCGTGCCCGCGGTCGACAAGATCACCGGCCCGGGCAATGCGTATGTGGCGAGTGCGAAGCGCCGCGTCTTCGGCAAGGTCGGCATCGACATGATTGCCGGCCCGAGCGAAATCCTGGTTCTCGCTGACGGCAGCGCGCCACCCGCGTGGGTGGCGATGGACATGTTCAGCCAGGCCGAACACGACGAGCTCGCACAGAGCATTCTGCTGTGCCCTGAGGCGAGCTACGTTGCCCAGGTGAAGGCTGAGATTCACCGCTTGCTGCCGCAAATGCCGCGCCGCGCCGTGATTCAGGCGTCGCTCGAGGGGCGCGGCGCGCTCATCCAGACACGTTCGATGGAAGAGGCCTGCGCCATCAGTAACCGCATTGCGCCGGAGCACTTGGAGGTGAGTTCGCGCGAGCCGCAGCGCTGGGAGCCGTTGCTGATTCATGCCGGGGCGATTTTTCTGGGCGCCTTTAGCAGCGAGAGCCTGGGTGACTATTGCGCGGGGCCCAACCATGTGCTGCCCACGTCGGGGACGGCGCGGTTTTCTTCGCCCTTGGGGATCTACGATTTCCAAAAGCGCAGCAGCATCATCCAGGTGAGCGAATCCGGCGCACGCACCTTGGGGCCGGTTGCTGCCGAGCTGGCGCTCGGCGAGGGCTTGCAGGCGCACGCCAGAGCGGCTCAAATGCGATTCGAAACGCCATGACATCTCTCGCGCAACGCATCCAAACCACCATTCGCCAAGACGTGCAATCGATGCACGCTTACGCGATCCAGGCGAGCGGTGGCCTGGTGAAGCTCGATGCCATGGAAAACCCATTCCGCCTGCCGGCAGCGCTGCAACGCGAGCTCGGCGAGCGCCTGGGCCGCGTCGCGATCAATCGATATCCGGTGCAGTGCGTCGCCGACGTGATCGCCGCGCTCACTGCCTATGCGAAACCGCCGCCCGGCACGAAGTTGATGCTCGGTAATGGTTCCGACGAGTTGATCAGCCTCCTGGCGATCGCTGCCGACGTGCCCGGCAACGTCGTGCTCGCGCCGCTGCCCGGCTTCGTGATGTATGAAGTGTCGGCCAAGCTGCAGGGGCTGAAGTTCGTCGGCGTGCCGCTCACGCCGCAGTTCGAACTCGACGCGCCGGCGATGCTCGCAGCGATTGCGTTGCACCGGCCGGCGATCACTTACATCCCCTACCCGAACAATCCGACGGCAAATCTCTTCAACGACGCGACCATCGACCGCATCGTCGCCGCCATTGGCGAGCAAAGCGGCATCGTCGTCTTCGACGAGGCCTACCAGCCGTTCGCGTCGCGTACCTGGATGCAGCGCATGGGCGCGTTTGAGCACGTGCTGGTGATGCGCACGCTCAGCAAGTTCGGCCTGGCCGGGGTGCGCCTGGGTTACATGGCCGGTGCTGCGGCGCTCATCGAGCAGATCGACAAGGTTCGCCCGCCGTACAACATCAGCGCACTGAACGCCGAGGCGACGCTGTTTGCGCTGGAACACGCCGACCAATTCGCGGCGCAGGCTTCGGTCTTGCGCGAGCAGCGAACGCGCTTGCAGAGTGCGCTCGCCAAAGTCGCCGGCGTGCAAGCCTTCACTAGCGAAGCCAACATGATTTTGGTCCGTGTGCCCGACGCGCGACAAGCGTTCGAAGGAATGAAGCAGCGCGGCGTGCTCGTCAAGAACGTCTCGGCAATGCACCCCCTGTTGGCCAATTGCCTGCGTCTGACGGTGGGAGCGCCGGAAGAAAACACGCAGATGCTCGACGCCTTGAAAGCGAGCCTCTAGATGACCGACCGCATTGCCCAGGTCACGCGCAACACCAAAGAGACGCAAATCACGGTGCGCATCAACCTCGACGGCACGGGCGCGGCCAAGCTCGCCACGGGGATCGGGTTCTTCGACCACATGCTCGACCAAGTCGCGCGCCACGGATTGATCGACCTGGACGTCGACGCGAAAGGCGACTTGCACATCGACGGCCACCACACCGTGGAAGACGTGGGAATCACGCTGGGCATGGCGGTGGCGCAGGCGGTGGGCGACAAGGCGGGCTTGACGCGTTACGGCCACGCCTATGTGCCGCTGGACGAAGCGCTGTCGCGTGTCGTCATCGATTTTTCGGGCCGCCCGGGCTTGCACATGGACGTGCCGTTCAAGAGCGGCATGGTCGGGGGGTTCGACACCCAACTGGCTTTCGAATTCTTCCAGGGCTTTTCGAACCACTGCGGGGCGACGCTGCACATCGACAACCTGAAGGGCCAGAACGCTCACCACCAGGCCGAGACGGTGTTCAAGGCGTTCGGTCGGGCGTTGCGCATGGCCTTGACGATCGACGCGCGCAGCGCCGGCGTCGTGCCGTCGACAAAGGGCAGCCTTTGACCGAAGTGGTGATCGGCATGCCCAGGGAGCGTGGCTGATGCGCCGCAGCGTCGCCGTCGTCGACTACGGCATGGGCAATTTGCGCTCGGTGTCACAAGCGGTGCGGCACGTCGCGCGCGACGCCGACGTCGACGTCATCGTCACTTCCCGCCCCGAACAGGTGCGGGCGGCTGAACGCGTCGTTCTGCCCGGCCAGGGGGCGATGCCCGATTGCATGCGCGAACTGCGCAGCTCGGGCCTGCTCGACGCTGTGCTCGACGCGGCTTCACGTAAACCCTTGATGGGCGTGTGCATCGGCATGCAGATGCTGTTGACGAGCAGCGACGAGGGGCCGACTGACGGCCTTGCGCTGATCGCCGGGCGCGTCAAGCGCTTTGCGCTCGAAGGCAGGCTGCAAAGCGACGGCAGCCGCTTCAAGGTGCCGCAAATGGGCTGGAACCGCGTGCACCAGGTGCGCGCGCACGCGCTTTGGGCGGGCATTCCCGACTCGAGCTACTTCTATTTTGTGCACAGCTATTTCGCGCAGCCCACTGACTCGGTGCACACTGCGGGCGAAACTGACTACGGCGGGTGCTTTACCTGCGCGCTCGCACGCGATAACATTTTCGCGACTCAATTCCACCCCGAGAAAAGCGCCGAGCACGGCTTGGCGCTGTACCGCAACTTCCTCCACTGGAATCCCTGACGGCCCCTTTCGCGCACCGTTCGGAAAAGTTTGCTACCACGCTCGGGTACCCACTTCACTCACGCTTCGTGCACTCGGCCATGCTGCTGATACCTGCCATCGATTTGAAAGACGGTCACTGCGTTCGCCTCAAACAAGGCGACATGAAACAAACGACGACGTTCAGCGAGGACCCGGCCGCAATGGCCAGACGCTGGGTTGACGCTGGAGCACGGCGCCTGCACCTCGTCGACTTGAACGGCGCGTTTGCCGGCAAGCCGATCAACGAGGGCGCGATCAAGGCCATCCTCGCCGAGGTCGGCGAAGAGATTCCGGTGCAGCTGGGCGGGGGCATTCGCGACCTCGACACGATCGAGCGCTACCTCGACGACGGCCTGAGCTTCATCATCATCGGCACCGCCGCGGTGAAGAGCCCGGGGTTCCTGCGCGACGCGTGCAGCGCCTTCGGCGGCCACATCATCGTCGGGCTGGACGCAAAAGACGGCAAGGTCGCCACCGACGGCTGGAGCAAACTCACCGGCCATGAAGTCATCGACCTGGCGAAGAAGTTCGAAGACTACGGCGTCGAAGGCGTGATCTACACCGACATCGGCCGCGACGGCATGCTGCAAGGCATCAACGTCGACGCCACCGTCAAGCTCGCGCAAGCGCTCTCGATCCCGGTCATCGCGTCGGGCGGCTTGAGCGGAATGGCCGACGTGGAAAGGCTTTGCGCCGTTGAAGACCAGGGCATCAGCGGCCTGATTTGCGGCCGCGCCATTTACACCGGAGACCTCGACTTCGCTCTAGCGCAGGCGCGCGCCGACGAGCTGAACGGCGCGGCCTGAGGCGCAACGCGGAGAACGATGCTCGCCAAACGAATCATTCCCTGTCTGGATGTCACCGGCGGGCGCGTCGTCAAGGGCGTGAACTTCGTCGGGCTGCGCGACGCGGGCGATCCGGTCGCGATTGCCGCGCGCTACAACGAGCAGGGTGCGGACGAGCTGACTTTTCTCGACATCACCGCCACCAGCGATGGCCGCGACATGATGTTGCACATCGTCGAAGCCGTCGCCGCGCAGGTCTTCATTCCGCTCACCGTGGGCGGCGGCGTGCGGAGTAGCGAAGACGTGCGGCGCCTGCTGAATGCGGGCGCCGACAAGGTCAGCTTCAATTCAGCGGCGGTGGCGAACCCGCAAGTGATTGCCGATGCGTCGCGCAAATACGGGGCGCAGTGCATCGTCGTGGCGATCGACGCGAAACGGCGTGTCGGGGACGACGTTGCGCTGCGCGGAGCCGGCTGGGACGTCTACACGCACGGCGGGCGCAAGAACTCGGGCCTGGACGTGCTCGCCTGGGCACGCCAGATGGTGCAAACCGGCGCGGGCGAACTGCTGCTGACGAGCATGGACCGCGACGGCACGAAGAGCGGCTTTGACCTGGAGTTGACGCGGACCGTCAGCGACGCGGTCAGCGTTCCCGTCATCGCCTCGGGCGGTGTGGGCACGCTCGAACACCTGTCGGAGGGGATTCGCATCGGCCACGCCGACGCCGTGCTCGCCGCGAGCATCTTCCACTACGGTGAATTCACGGTCGCCCAGGCCAAGGCGCTGCTGGCGCGCGACGGCATCGCGGTTCGGTCATGAAGGCCGCGCCGCACGGTCTACAGCGTCGCGAAGCGCACCGCGAATTGCCGAACGCCGTGCGAATCATCGGCGGGCAGTGGAAGCGCAGCAGGTTGCCGGTGCCCGATCTCCCCGGTCTGCGCCCCACGCCGAGCCGAGTTCGCGAAACCGTCTTCAACTGGCTCGGGCAAGACCTTACAGGTCGGCGTTGCCTGGACGCTTTCGCCGGCTCAGGGGCGTTGGGTTTCGAGGCGGCGTCGCGAAACGCTGTGACCGTCGTGCTGCTCGAACGCGACCGCAGCCTGGCGCGTGGCCTCGCCGAGTGCAAAGAGCGCCTGGCAGCGGCCTCGGTGCGCATCGAGCGTGTCGACGCCCTGGCCTGGATGGCTGCCTGCCCGGCCGCGCACTTTGATCTGATCTTTCTCGACCCGCCCTTCGACGCCGGGTTGACGCTGCCATCGCTCGAGCGCGCGGCGCGCCTGCTCGCGGTGGGAGGAATCGTTTACCTCGAATCCGGGCGGCCGATCGACGCCGAGATTCTTGCTGCGGTGGGGTGGCATATCACGCGTCGCGCGCAGGCCGGGCAAGTGCACTTCGGGTTACTTGCGCGAAGTAGCGCTTCGCCGAGCGATAAACTCGCCCCGTGACTTCCATTACCCGCCTCACCGCCGTCTACCCGGGGACCTTCGACCCGATGACGCTCGGCCATGAAGACCTGATGCGCCGGGCAAGCCGCCTGTTCGAGCGCCTCATCGTGGCCGTCGCCGCCGGGCACCACAAGCGAACCATGTTCACCTTGGACGAGAGGCTGCAGATCGCCTCCGAACTTGCCGCCAAATACGGAAACGTCGAAGTGCTGGCGTTTGGCGGCCTGCTCAGCGAATTCGTGAGGCAGCATTCGGGCAAAGTCGTCGTGCGCGGACTGCGCGCCGTCAGCGACTTCGAATACGAGTTCCAGATGGCTGGAATGAATAGGCAATTGATGCCCGAAGTCGAAACCGTCTTCCTGACGCCGGGCGATCTCTACCAGTTCGTCTCAGGCACCTTCGTGCGCGAAATTGCGACCCTGGGGGGCGACGTATCGAAATTCGTCTCGCCTTCGGTGCTGAGCCGGCTGAAGAATCGAGTCAACACCGAGCCTGGTTGAACGGCATGGCGCTGTTGATTACGGATGAATGCATCAACTGCGACGTCTGCGAGCCGGAGTGCCCGAATCAGGCGATTTCGATGGGCGCGGAAATCTACCAGATCGATGCCTCGCGATGCACCGAGTGCGTGGGTCATTTCGACGCGCCGCAGTGTGTTCAGGTCTGTCCGGTGAGTTGCATCCCGCTGGACCCGGCGCACATCGAATCCAGCGAAACCCTGTGGGCCAAGTACCGGCGCCTGCAGACGCAGGCGGTGTGAGCGACCAGAGCCCGTTGCCGGCGGGGTGCGCAAGCTGCGGCTACTTCGGCTTCACAACAGGTTTCTTCACGACGGGTTCGACAGCGACAAAGTCCTTGGATTCCTTGGGCTGCTTGGCCTTGGACTTGACCTTGCCGGACTGGGACTTGGTTGAGGTTCCTTCGGCGGCTGACGCTGCAGCGTCACCGGGCCGCGCCAACCCGTTGATCCCAATCGCCGGGCTGGCCTTCTTGCGCTCTTCGGCGAGCCGCTCACGCTCCAGCTCGGCAACCCTGCGCTTTTCCTGCTCAACGGCACGCGCCGCAGCGGCGCGCTGAGCACCGGTGCGCCCGTCGGTGCCTTCGACAATCGTGCCCTCGGCGCAGGGGCGCTGCGAGTACTCGCGCCCGCCCGGGCCGCAGCGATAAATGGTTGTCGCGGCGTCGACGACGCCGCTGCAGCAAAGCGTGGCGACGAGCAAGGCAGTGCGAATCATGAAGACCTTTCCGGCGCCTCTTGCGCCACCTCGACATCGCGCCGCGGTGGCTTGGGCCGGGCGGGTTTGGCGTGAATGATCATCGTTGCGCGTTCCATCTCGCCGGCCATCAGAGCGTCAAGCGCGCCCAGGCTCTGCGCGATGCACTTGTCGATCGCGTCGCGATCCTCGGCGGATGGATCGCGCAGCACGTAGTCGACCACTTCCGACTTCACCCCCGGATGCCCGATGCCCAAACGCAGCCGCCAGTAATCTGGGGTTGCCAGGTTCGAATGAATGTCGCGCATGCCATTGTGCCCGCCGTGGCCGCCACCGAACTTGAGCTTCATGTGCCCTGTGGCGAGGTCGAGGTCGTCGTGAACCACGAGAATTTGCGCGGGCTCGATCTTGAAGTAGCGCGCCACCGAAGCGACTGCTTCACCCGACAGATTCATGAAGGTCGCCGGCTCAAGCAACAGGACCGGTCCGGCCGGCCCGTTGAAACGCCCCACCAGGCCGCGATGGCTGCGCTCGGGGCGCAAGCTGACCGAGAGTTTGCGTGCGGCTTGGTCGAGCCACCAGAAGCCCGCGTTGTGGCGGGTGCTGGAGTATTCCGGGCCCGGGTTGCCCAGGCCCACCAAGAGGCGAATCATGGCACGGATTATCGGTGCTGGCTCAGAGTTGCCGCGCACGCGCGCCCGACGCCCCGCAGTCAATTGAGCGCCGCCCATGAAAAAAGCCCCGCGCGTGCGGGGCTTTCGGACGTCGCGGCGCTTCATCCGAGGTCACTTCTTGTTTTGCTTCTCGTTCTTCTTGGCCTTGGCCGGTGCCGCTGCAGGCACGGCGACGACGGGAGCCGCGACCACTTCTTCCTCGGCCGCCTGAACCGAGACCGACACGATCACGGGGTTGGGTTTGCCGTGCGTCATGACCTTGATGCCTTCGGCCAGCTGGATGTCGTTCGCGTGCAGCGACTGGCCCTTGGCCAGGTTGCTCAAGTCGACCGTGATGAACTCAGGGAGCTGCGCGGCCAGGCACTGGATCATCAAGTCGGTGACGACGTGATTCACCAGGCACTTGTCGGTCTTGACCGCCGGCGAATTCTCTTCGTTGACGAAGTGCAAGGGCACGCGCTTCGTGATCTTGGTCGTTGCGTCGACACGCTGGAAGTCCACGTGCAGCACGATGGGCTGGAACGGGTGCATCTGGTAGTCGCGCAGCAGCACGTTTTGCGACTTGCCTGCGAGCTCCATTTCCAGGATGGACGAGTGGAACGCCTCTTTCTTCAAGGCGAAGAACAAGGCGTTGTGATCGAGTTCGATCATGGCCGATGCGCCCGCACCGTAAACGATGCCTGGCACCTTTTGCGCATTGCGCAGGCGGCGGCTCGCTCCGGTCCCCTGCAGCGTGCGCTCATAAGCGACGAATTTCATTTTTCACTCCAATGATGAAGAAGCCCCGCGACCAGGTGCTTCGGATTGAGGCCTTGCGGCCCGGCTTGTGCCTGCCCCGCAGGGGGCAGGCGATCTACTCCCGTTTCAAACGTTGCTGTTCTGCTCGGCGAATAGCGAGGTGACGGACTCGCCGTCGGAAATCCGGCGAATCGTTTCTGCAAACAAGAAGGCCACCGACAGCTGGCGCACCTTGCCGCAACCCTTTCCCGCGGCACGCAGCGGAACCGTGTTCGTGATCACGACTTCGTCGAGCATCGAGCCGGAGATGCGTTCGATCGCCGGCCCGGAAAAAACAGCGTGCGTGCAATACGCGTAGACATTCTTCGCGCCGCGTTCCTTCAGCACCTCGGCAGCTTTCACGAGCGTGCCCGCGGTGTCGATCATGTCGTCCATGATGACGCAGTTGCGCGACTCGATGTCGCCGATCACGTGCATCACCTCCGACACGTTGGCGCGCGGCCGGCGCTTGTCGATGATCGCGAGTTCGCAGCCCAGCTGTTTGGCCAGCGCGCGCGCGCGCACCACGCCGCCGACGTCGGGCGAAACGACGACCAGGTCTTCATAGCGTTTGGACTGCAGGTCCGACAGCAGCACCGGCGAGGCGTAGATGTTGTCCACCGGGATGTTGAAAAAACCCTGGATCTGGTCGGCGTGCAAGTCCATCGTCAACAAGCGCTCCACGCCCACCGCTTCGAGCATGTTGGCGACGACCTTGGCGCTGATCGGCACACGCGTCGAGCGCGGTCGGCGGTCCTGGCGCGCATAACCGAAATAGGGGATGACGGCAGTGACACGGCGTGCCGACGCGCGCTTGAGCGCGTCGACCATGATGCACAGCTCCATGAGGTGCTCGTTGGTCGGGGCGCAGGTGGGCTGGATGACGAAGATGTCACGAGCCCGAACGTTCTGGTGGATTTCGACGTCGACCTCGCCGTCGGAAAACCGCGCGACCTTGGCTTTGCCGAGTTCGATGCCGAGCTGCGTGGCGATTTCCTCGGCCAGCTCGCGATTCGCGTTTCCGGTGAACAGCAGGGTATTGAACAGCACGCTCTTGCTCCGTTGCGGCTACGTCGAGCCTGCGAACTTCCTGCGGCCCGTCGCCGCTTCGGGGCTACCCACGCCGCCGCGCAGAAGTTCAATTGTCTTGGCAGGGGAGGAAGGACTCGAACCCTCGCATGTCGGAATCAAAATCCGATGCCTTAACCAACTTGGCGACTCCCCTACACGGGTGCGCTGCCTTGCAGCCGCGAACCCCTCAACTCTTCAGTCGCTCGCCCAACCCCACAGCGGGTGATGCGCCAGACTTCGGCACATCCGGCCCACCCACCCCGCCGGCAGTGGCGCCGGCAAGGCCGCCGTGGGTTGGGCGCTTGCGCCCGCCCTGGCAAAAACCGCGCTGCCCGAACCCGTCATTCGGCTGTTGCCGAATATCGCTTCGAGCATCCCGGCAGCCCGGGCGACATCGCCGCATTGTGCCTGCGCGGCACGCTGCAAATCATTGCGCCCGAAGCCGCCGAGCAGGCCTGCAATGTCCCATTGACCGTCCGGGCCGGGCCGCACAGGGCCCGGTTCGGATGAAACTTGCGTGCCCTGCGAGGCCGTTCCAGAGAAGCCTTCGACTATAACAGCCTGGCTGTCGCGCACGAGCAGCGGATGCGCGAAAACCGCCGCGGTGGCCAAGCCCGCTTCGGGTTTGAGCACGGCGAGCCACTGCGCGGACACGGCCACCGGCGTGAGCCGCTCGCCGACCCCTTCGACGAAGGCATTGCGCCCGCCGAGAAAGAACGGCACGTCGGCGCCGATCGTCAGGCCCAGGCGCAGAAGCCGCTCGCGCGGCCAGTTCAGGCCCCAAAGCCGGTTCAGCGCGAGCAGCACCGACGCTGCGTTCGAGCTGCCGCCCCCCAGGCCGGCGCCCCAGGGAATCCGTTTGTCGATTGAGATGTCGGCGCCTTGGGCCACGCCGCCTTGTTCCTGCAGCGCGCGCGCCGCGCGCAGGCACAAGTCGTCGGCGGGAAGCGCGGCGCCCAGGTCGTGGCGGGCGAGCGCGCGATCGTCGCGCAATTCGAAGTGAATGACATCGGCCCAGTCGATCAGCACGAAAACCGATTGCAAGAGGTGGTAGCCATCGCTGCGCCGCCCGACGACGTGCAGGAACAGGTTGAGTTTGGCCGGCGCGACCACGTCATAGAGCGAGCGCAGCGCCATGGGTATCAGTTGCGCTCGAGTTTGGCGCGCACCGTCACGACGGGTACCCGCTCGCGGCGCGCCAGCACGAGCGCGTCGGCAAAGCCCGTCAAGTCGACGTCCCAGCCGAGTTGCCGAAACCCGGCGCCTGCGGCGGTGGAGAGTGCTTCGCTTGGCGCCGCCGGCCAGGGGCGGCCGCGCAACCAGTCGAATAGCGCGGCCACCGGAACGCTCTCACCCAACAGCTTCTCTGTCAAACCGTCCAGGTCGGGGTAAGGCGTTTGTTCTTGCGGCGTCACGAGCAGCGCTTGCTGCGGTGACCAGCTCACCTGGGCGAGCGTGGTGCCCAGGGGCGTGGCAAGGTTGAGCTTGCCGATTCGCGCGTCACCCTCGAGTTCGAACGCCGCATTCAGGGCGCGTGCGGCGGTGGTTTCGGTAGCCTCGACCCGGACCGACAGCCGCCCGACGATCAAGTCGCCTGACAAACGCTCGCCTGACGTCGATACAAGTGCGCAGCCGGCGAGCAGCGATACCGAAGCGAGCAGCCCGAGCGCCCGCGCCGGTCGATTCACGGGTCGACCCGCAACCGGCCCAGGGTTTCGCGCAGCACGTCGTTCGCGTTGTCGCGCTGGCGGCCTTCGCGCCAGACACGCCGCGCTTCGTCTTTCTGGCCCAGCGACCACAGGACTTCGCCCAAATGCGCGGCGATCTCGGGGTCGGGGCGCGATTTGTACGCGCCGCGCAGCAAGCGCAGTGCCTCTTCGCGATTGCCGAGCCGAAATTCGACCCAGCCGAGACTGTCGGTAATGAACGGGTCGCCCGGGCTCAGCGCAAGCGCCTTCTGAATCAACAATTTCGCCTCGGGCAGACGCACATTGCGATCGGCCAGCGAATAGCCCAGCGCGTTGTAAGCGTGGTGGTGTTCGGGCTTGATTTCGATGACGCGGCGCAGCAGGCGCTCCATGTCGTCCATGCGATTCAGCTTCTCCGCCGTCATCGAGTGTTCGTAGAGCAAGTCGGCGTCGTTTTCGAACTGGCGGTTCGCCTGCGCCAGCACGGTATTGGCGTCTTCCCAGCGCTTCACGTCGCGCATGACTTGGGCTTCGGCGAGCAACTTCGCGCGTGCGTCCTCCGGGGCGCGCTCCGGAACGCGCCGGATGAGTTCGCGTGCCTGGGTGAAATTGCCCTGGCGCGCCAGCAGTGCGGCGCGGCGCGTCTGCACTTCCAGGGCGCGCTGCGGGTTGTCGACCTTGGCGAGCCACGCCTCGGCGCCCTTGTAGTCGCCCAATTGCTCAGCGCCTTGTGCGAGCAGCAGCCAGGCCTGCGTCAGGCCTTGTTCCGGCGAGGCCGGTGTTTCGTCGTCATCGGTCGCGCCTGCCGCGACGGCCGGATGACCTTCGACCAGCTGCACATACGTTTGCAACGCCTGCATCGCCTCTCTGGGACTCTTCAGTTCGAGTTGCAGGGCGCCGAGCGTCAACCAGGGCGCGGAGAGCTTAGGCTGATCGCGTGTGGAAATCTTCAGCTGCGCAATCGCGTCGGCATAACGTTGCGAGCCGGCCAAGGCGCGCACATAGAGCAAGCGCACGCCGTGGCTGTCGGGCTTGGCGGCGAGGTGGCTCTGCACAATTTCCTCGGCCGCTTCCGCGCTGGTCATCATGTCGACGGCCAGCGCGGCGGGCGCCTCGGCTGCGGGGTCCAGCGCATGCGCGGCGCGGGCCAGCGCCAGGGCCTTGGCGGAATCCTGCGCCGCGAGCCACGACCGCGCTGTCGCCACACGTGCCAGCACGCGCGTATCGGCGCGGCTCAGGTACGGTTGCAGCTCTTGTTCGACGAGCCCTGCGGCCTGCCGAGAATCAGCGCTCGCGCCGAAAAAGCGCGGCAACGAGTTGATCAGCGCCAGGCGTTCGGCGCCACTCGCCCGAGCCAACATCGAACGCAGCGGCTCGGCGGCCTCGCCCACGCGATTCAGCGACACGAGCAACTGCACGACGTAGCGATGCGCCTGCAACGAGTCCGGCACTGCGCTGCGCCAGGCTTTGGCTGCGCCCAAAGCCTGCTCCATCGCCCGGGCTTGCACGGCGATGTCGGTGACGCGACGGAAGAGCTGTTCGTCCTTGGTCCTGCGTGCAGCGTCGAGCAACATTTCGTAGGCCGTCCCGGCCCGCCCGTCGCGCAGCTCGATCTCGCCAATCAGCAGTTCATAGAACAGCTGTGAGTCCAGCTTCGAATTCTCGGGCGCTGCGCTTGGGTTTGTGGCTGCACGTGCGCTCGGGGCGCCGACGACCAGACAAGCCACGAGCACGGCTGCGCAACGCAGTGTGAAATCAAATCTACTGGCCGCCATCATGTGCTCCGGAGTCGTCTGGATCGATTCTAGGATGATGGGTTGCAGCAGTCGTGATAATTCCCGCGATGCCCGAACTTCCCGAGGTTGAAATCACGCGACTGAGCTTTGCGTCGCGCATTCAAGGTGCGCGCACGACAGGCGTGCGCTTGGGCAAGCCTTTGCGCTGGCCGCTCGGTTGCGACGCCGACGCGCTGCTGTCGCAGACCGTGGGCGAGGTGAGCCGGCGCGGCAAGTACCTCTGGTTGCCGCTCGAGCGCGGGGGCTTGCTGCTGCACCTCGGCATGTCGGGGTCGCTCAGTTTTTCATCCACAGTGGGGGAGCCTGGCCGGCACGATCACTTCGACCTGTGCACGACGAAGGGAACACTCAGACTGACCGATCCGCGCCGCTTCGGCGCGGTCGTGTGGTCGCTTTCGCTCACCAGCGGTGCTGCATCGAAGTTGCTTGCCGGGTTGGGGCTCGAGCCCTTCGATGCGAAGTTCAACGGCGCTTACTTGAAGTCGCAATTGCGCTCGCGCAGCATCAACGTCAAGCAAGCGCTCTTGTCGGGAAGCATCGTCGTGGGTGCGGGCAACATCTACGCGTGCGAGGCGCTGTTCGAGGCGGGCATCGACCCACGACTGCGCAGCATGAAGCTTAGCCTGGCGCGCTGCGAGCGCCTCGCGGTCGCGGTTCGCAGCACGCTCGCGCGGGCGCTGGACCTGGGCGGTTCGACGCTGCGCGACTTTCGGGATGCGCACGGCATGGCCGGGGAATTTCAACTTCACGCCAAGGTCTACGGCCGCGACAGTCAACCGTGCGTGAGTTGTGCGGCGCCGATCCGCCGCATCGTGCAGGGTCAGCGTGCCACGTACTTTTGCCCGAGGTGCCAACGCCGCTGACGCCGTGTCAGCGAGGCGGCGCGTCGCCGCTGCCGCGCTCGCGCAGCCTTGACCCCGAAATGAAGGGGTGGCCTGGCGTGCAGCGATAGGGCCGGGAGCACCCCTTCGCGTGCATTAGTGCCGATGCGAACAACGTGAGCGTGTGTGTCGTGGGCGTAATTCTGTGAGCCTTGCGCTAGCATGGTCCATCGGCAAGATTCGCTAGGTAAACCGTTGCACATGAACCCATCTTTCGCTGGCAGTCTCGACGCCCTGGGCGGTTGGCGTGGGTCGCTTGTCGAGCGATTGGACGAACTCGCGCAGTTCCTGACCATCAACGGCCTCATCGACGAGCCGACGCAGGAACAAATCAACTTGCTGCGGACCCGCCTGGGCAGCGACAAGTTGATCGTGGCCTTCGTCGCCGAATTTTCGCGCGGCAAGTCGGAGCTCATCAATTCCATCTTTTTTTCGGACACGGGTCGGCGCATCCTGCCCGCCACGCCGGGGCGCACGACGATGTGCCCGGTCGAACTCGGGTGGGACGGTCAGGAAAGCGCGGCGCTTGCGCTGTTGCCGATTGAAACGCGCCTCGAAGGACTGTCGCTCGCTGAACTGCGCACCCAGTCGCGCGCCTGGCGCCTGGTTCCGCTCGATGTGCAGAATCCCGAGCAGCTCGCCGAGTCGCTCCAGGAGGTGATGCGCACCGAGTGGATGAGCAAGGAGCACGCTCAGGAACTCGGCTTTTGGAGTGAAGAGCGCCCGGAAGACAACCCGCCGCTGGATGACCTCGGTCGCGTCCAGGTGCCCGCATGGCGCCACGCCCTGATCAACTACCCGCACCCGCTGTTGCGCCAGGGCCTGGTGGTGCTCGACACGCCGGGCTTGAACGCGATCGGCGCCGAGCCCGAACTGACCTTGAGCTTGCTGCCCACCGCCCACGCCACGGTGTTTGTCTTGGGCGCTGACACCGGCGTCACGAAGTCCGACCTGGCGATCTGGCGCGACCACCTGGGCACCAACCCGCTCGCGCGTTTCGTTGTCTTGAACAAGATCGATTCGCTGAACGACCCGCTGCTTTCCACCGAGCAAGTGGCGGAGCAAATTCAGGTTCAAGCCCGCGACGCGTCGCGCTTGCTCGACATTCCGGTGGCGCGCGTTTTTCCGCTGTCGGCGCGTCTGGCGTTGACGGCGCGAATCAACGGCGACGCGCAGGGGCTTCGCGACAGCCGCCTGCCCGCGCTCGAAGAAGCGCTGAGCGCGCAACTCCTGCCGCATCGCAGAGAGGTTCTCGAACAGCTTGTCTTGAGCACGACGCTGCAGATCGAGACGCAGATCGCGCGCCGTCTCGTCGACGGCCGGCGCCAGCTCTCCGAACAGTTGCTCGAGCTGCGCGGCCTGCGCGGCAAGAACAGCTCGAAAGTGCTGGTCATGCTGCACCGCGTGGACGTGGAAATCCAGGAATTCGAGCAGTGCAGCGTGCGCTTGCAGGCGATGCGCACCGTGCACAGCCGCATTCTCAAAGACATGCTCGTGGACTTGTCCACGGACCGCGTGCAAGAAGAAGTCACGAAGATGCAAGACTCGATCAAGGGCAGCGTCTTGAACCTGGGCGCGAAGAAGGCCTTCGTCGCGCTGTGCAAGAACCTGAACGCGATGCTCGGCAGCGCTCAGCAACGCTGTGTCGAAACGCGCGAAATGCTCGAGGCGTCGTTTTCCAAACTCAACGCCGAATTCGGCTTCAGCTTGGCGCTCGCCAAGGGCCCCGATCTGGACCGCTTCGTTCGCGAGCTGGCGCTGATCGAGCGCAACTACATGCAGTATTTCGGACTGACCCAGGCCTTGCGCCTGTCGCAGCCGAAATTCATGGACCAGTTTCGGCGCATGCTCGTGTCGCGGCTGCGTGTCGTGTTCGAAAACGCCAGCGGCGAAATCGAACTCTGGAACAAGACGGCCTCAGGCCAAGTCGATTCGCAATTGCGCGAACGGCGGCGCAGCTTCCGCCATCGGCGCGAGGCGCTCGAGCGAATTCAATCGGCCTCGGGCGACCTGGAGCAACGCATCGGCGAACTCGAAGGTCAGGACCAGCGCTCGCAACATCTGCTCAGCCGCGCGACGGAACTGGCGGCGAGCCTGCGCGGCGAGGCGTGCAAGGTGCCCGCAGGGACCGCAGTCACGCTGGACTTCGTCTTGCCCGAGCCCGCCGAAGCGATGCCCGCGCTGCGCCTGCGCATGGCGTAGGGCCTGTTGACGCTATCGGAGGGCTCGCGTGACTCAGCAAACGGCCGCCAGCAAGGCGCAAACCGCAGCCATAGCCGCAGCTATGGCGAGGATTTGCAACGCGGCTGGCGGCCGTTTGTCACCCTGCGGGCCGGGCCGTCACAGGCGGCAGGGCGTCGTTGCTCACTCGTTGCGTGCCGAAGGCACGCGGCCTCGATCGCGCCTAGCCCTGCGGCCTGTGACGGCCCGGCGCGAGCCCTCCGATAGCGTCAACAGGCCCTAGTCAGCGGGCGGCCTCGGCTTCGTGGTGCGCTCGTCGTCGTTTGCCGGGCGCATCGTCCAGTGGCAGCGCAGCCACGGGCGCCACAGCTTGCCGTGGCAAGACACGCGCGACCCGTATCGCGTGTGGTTGTCGGAAATCATGTTGCAGCAGACGCAAGTCGCGACCGTGCTCGCTTACTACGAGCCGTTTCTGCAGCGCTTTCCGAACATCGCTGCGCTGGCCGCTGCGCCTCTTGACGACGTGCTGGGCCGGTGGAGCGGTCTGGGCTATTACAGCCGGGCGCGCAACCTGCACCGCTGCGCGTGTGTCGTCGCGCAGGAGTGGGGCGGGGCTTTTCCGCCGACGAGTGCGGATCTCGCACGCCTGCCTGGCATCGGGCGCTCAACCGCGGCGGCGATCGCGGCGTTCTGCTTCGGCGAACGCGTCGCGATCCTGGACGGCAACGTCAAGCGCGTCTTGGCGCGTGCGTTTGGATTCGATGGCGATTTGTCGCAGGCGCGCCCTGAGCGCGAGATGTGGGCGTTGGCCGAATCGCTTTTGCCCGAGCGCCACATCGAGGCCTACAGCCAAGGCTTGATGGACCTGGGCGCCACACTGTGCACGTCGCGGAATCCCGCGTGCGAGTCATGCCCGGTCAATTCCGGCTGCGTCGCCGCGACGACCGGCACGCAGACCGACTACCCGGTGAAGTCCCGGCGCCTCAAGCGCAGCGCGCGTGAGAACGCCTTGTTGCTGCTGCAATGGCGCGGCCAGGTGTGGCTCGAGCGCCGCCCCGAGCGTGGCGTCTGGGCCGGTCTGTGGAGCTTGCCTGAGTTCGACGCCGTAGCGAGCTTCGAGCACGCCCGTGCAAACTGGCCGGGTCGGGGCGACGCATTGCCGAGCCTGGTTCACGTGCTGACGCACTTCGACTGGACGCTGCGCCCGGTGCGGTGGACTTTGCCGCCTCGCACCAGCGCCGCGCGGATTGCGCAAATCGTCGCCGCCTGGCCCAGCGGCCGCTGGTTCAGCCGCGCCGACGCGCTTGAGCTGGGCCTGCCGGCACCGGTGCGAAAGCTATTGCTCGGCTGAGCCCCGACGGACCGGGGCGGCCCCTCGTCAGGTCACGACACCTTTGCTTCGCAAGAACTCGGCAACCAACTGCAGGCGCGCCGACGGGTCGTCCAATTCCATGAGTTTCTGTTTCGCGCTCAAAGGGATCGGCAAGATCTCGCACCAGCGATTCGCAACCCAGCCGGCGTCGTGCAAGGCATAGGGTTTCAAGAACGGTTGCGCGCCTTGGGCTTCGAGCGTCGCGATCGCGTTGGCCAGGCCTTGCACCGCGCCTTGCAACGCAGCACGCGGGCGCACCGCGGCGTCATCGGGCAGGGCCTGCGGCTCGGCAAGCCAAAGCCCGTCTTCGCGCTGGTGTGCCGATGCCACCGCAAAGCGGTTTGTGCCGCGGCAGCGCACGTGCAGAATGCCCGGCTGCGCGCTGTCGACATCGATCAATTCGGCGAGCACGCCGGTCGACTCCAATTCAATCCGCGTGCGCTTGTCTCGCACTTCGCCGCCCTTGCGCAGTGCCACGACGCCGAACGGCCGCTGCTCGCGCAAGCAGTGCGTCACCAGGTCCAGGTACCTGGCCTCGAACACCCTCAAGCTGAGCAAGCCGCCCGGAAACAGAACCGCCTGCAGCGGAAACAGCGGCAGCGACGACTCGGGCCAGGCGCTTGCCGTGGGCGGGTGGCGCTGCTGCGGGGCGGCTTGGGCCATGGGTGCGTGCTCGAACGGGGGCGGGGTTGCGTCAGTCGCGCGCGTCGAGTTCGCGGTGCCGAATCAGCGTCGCGACGCGCCCGCCGAAGCGATACGCGAGCGACTCCACGAAATACACCGAGCGGTGTTGGCCGCCGGTGCAGCCGATCGCGACCGTCAAATAGCTGCGCTGGTCGTCTTCGAACGAAGGCAGCCAGTGCGAGATGAACGCGTCGATTTGCGTCATCATTTCGACGACTTCGGGTTGCGCGCGCAAGTAGGCGGCGACCGGCTCGTCGCGGCCGGTCAGCGGCTGCAGTTCAGGGATGTAATGCGGATTGGGCAGGATGCGCACGTCGAAGACGAAGTCGGCGTCCAGTGGAACGCCGTGTTTGAACGCAAAACTCTCGAACACCAGCGTCAGACGGCTCGCGTCGGCGCGCACCAGGTCGCTCATCCATATGCGCAGCTGCGCCGGACGCAACTGGCTCGTGTCGATCACCGTCGAGGCCTGGCGCATGTCGGCAAGCAGTTCGCGCTCGAGTTCGATGGCCTCGATCAAGGCACGCCGACCGTCCGGCGTCTGGTCTTCCTTGCGCCGGCTCGGCACGCGCTGATTGCGCTGGTCTGACAGCGGGTGTGGCCGACGCGTCTCGGAAAAGCGCCGCACCAGCGCGTCGGTGCTCGCGTCCAGAAACAGAGAGCGGATTGATACGCCTTCGTTGCGCAGTTGCTCCACCAGGGGCAGCAAGAGCGGCAGCGATGCCGCGCTGCGCGCGTCCACGGCGATCGCAACGCGGCGCTGCGAGCGCTCGCGTTCGAGGCGCAGGAACTCGCGCAACAGGTCGGGCGGCAGGTTGTCGACGCAGAAGAACCCCGCGTCCTCGAGCGCGTGCAGCGCCACCGACTTACCCGACCCGGAAATTCCCGTGACCAGGACCACTTCGCGCGGCGCCGTGAGCGGCGCGCTGTCGTCGCGCGAGTCGTCGTGCGCGCTGCTCATTTGCGTGTCGACAGTGAGAGAGTCATGGGCGGCCTCGCTTTTGCGCCGGGGGCACCGGGGCGGCTGACCCGGCGAGCATTTCCTGCGCGTGCGCCAGGCTCGTTCCGGAGAGTTTTTCGCCACCGAGCATGCGCGCCACTTCCGCCACACGCGCCTCGCCGGTGACGGGCTCGACGCTGCTGCGCACACCGCCGCCCACTGCCCGCTTGGAAACGACGAAGTGGTGATCGGCGCACGCCGCCACCTGGGGCAGGTGGGTCACGGCGAGCACCTGCCGGTCGCGCCCGAGCTGCTTCATCAGGCGCCCCACCGTCTCCGCCACGGCACCGCCCACGCCGGCGTCGATTTCGTCGAAGATCAAGGTTCCGGCCTCGCCCAGTTGACTCGTCGTCACCGCCACGCTCAAGGCGATGCGCGACAACTCGCCGCCCGAGGCGACCTTGGCGAGCAACTTGGGTGCCGTGCCCGCGTGGCCGCTGACGAGCAGCTCGGCAGCTTCCAGGCCGTAAGACTGCGGCACCGCCGCGTCGCTGAAGCCGACCTCGAAGCGCCCGCCCTTCATGCCGAGTTGCTGCAAGGCCTTGGTCACGGCGTGCGCCAGGCGCGGCGCCGCTTCGCGCCGGGCTGCGGACACGCCGCGCGCGTGCACGTCGTACGCGCCCTGAGCGTCTGCCACGGCACGCGCCAAGCGGTCGACGTCGCTGGCAGCTTCCAGGGCGCTCAATTCATTCTTCCACTGCACGAGCAGCGCAGGCAACTCATCGGGTGGGCGGCGAAAACGCCGCGCCAGGCCGATCCAGCTGGCGAGGCGTTCATCCAGCGCCTGCAGGCGTTGCGGTTCGAGGTCGGTGTGGTTCAGGTAAGCGCCGAGCGTTCGCGCCGCGTCTTCGAGTTGCACCTGGGCGCTGCGCAACACGTCGATCACTTCCGTCAGTTGGGCATCGAAGGCGGCCACGCCCGTCAACGCGTCGATCGCACGACCCGTCGCGCCGGCCGCGTTGTCGTCGGCTTCGGAGATGAGGTCGAGCGCGCCGCGCACCGCGGCGAGCAGCGACTGCGCGTTCGACAACTTCTTGTGCTCCGCCTCGATCTCGCTCCATTCACCCGCTTCCGGACGCAGCTTGTCGAGCTCGCCGATCTGCCAGGCGAGCCGCTCGCGTTCGCGCTCGAGCTCGGCCTGTTTGCCGCGCGCGGATTCCAGCGCATCGGCAGCCGCACGCCAGGCGCTCCACGCCAACCCGAGCGGCTGCACGTCGATGCCGGCGTAGGCGTCGAGCAAGGCCCGCACCGCCACGCCGCGCGTCAGGCTTTGCCAGGCGTGCTGGCCGTGAATGTCGACGAGCCGATCGGCGGCCTCGCGCAACTGCGCCAGCGTCGCGCTGCTGCCATTGACCCAGGCGCGGCTCTTGCCTTGGGCATCGATGGTGCGGCGCAGGAGCAGGGTTTCGGCGGCTTCGAAACCGGCTTCGTCGAGCCAGGCGCCCATGCCCGCAGGCGTATCGAACTCGGCGCTGATGTCGCAGCGTGCAGCGCCTTCGCGAACCACACCCGCTTCGCCCCGGCTGCCCAGCGCGAGTTGCAAGGCGTCGACCAGGATCGACTTGCCCGCACCGGTTTCGCCCGTCAGCACTGAAAAGCCGCCCTCGAACTCGACTTCGAGCGAATGCACGATGACGAAGTCGCGAAGCGAGAGGCGGCGCAGCATCAGTGCCCGCCCGGCCGCCCGAAGGGCACTGAGCGCCCCCTCGGGGGGCAGCGAACGCAGTGAGCTTGGGGGCGCTGTTTCATCAAGCCCCTCCGGCATTCCAGCGCAACTTGCGCCGCAATGTGGCGCAGTAACTCCAGCCGCGCGGATGCAGAAAGCGCACCTGGTCGCTGGAGCGGCGCACGCTCACCCGGTCGCCGTGCAGCAGGCCGGTCATCGCCTGCATGTCGAAACTCACGCTCGCGTCGCGCCCGGCGACGACTTCAATGCCGATTTCCAACGTGTCCGGCAAGACGATGGTGCGATTCGACAAGTCGTGAGAGGCAATCGGCACGAGCACCCAGGCCGCGACGCCGGGGTGCAGGATGGGACCGCCGGCGGACATCGCATACGCCGTCGACCCCGTGGGCGAGCCGACGATCAATCCGTCGGCGCGAAAGTTCGCGACGAACTCCGACCCGATGTCGACCTTCAACTCGACCATGCTCGACGTGGCACCGCGGCTCACGACCACGTCGTTCAGCGCGAACGCCTCGAACACGACGTGACCATCGCGCCATACGCTGCCTTCGAGCATCGTGCGGTGTTCTTCCTCGTACTCGCCGGCGAGAATCGGCGCGAGTGCTTGCGCATAGTGCTCGGCGGCGATGTCGGTGATGAAGCCCAGCCGCCCCTGGTTGATTCCCACGAGCGGCGTGCCGTGACGCGCGAGTTGGCGCGCGATGCCCAGCATCGTTCCGTCGCCGCCCACGACCACGGCCAAGTCGCACTCGCGCCCCAGTTCGTCAGGAGTCAGCGCGCCGTGACCGACGATTCCGGTGCTCTGCGCAGTCTGCTTTTCGAGCGACACCTCGAGGCCCTGGCGCAGCAGGAAGTTGGCGACCTCCTCCAGGTTCCCGCTCGCGCCCTGCCCAAGCGGGCCGGACAAGTACTTGCCCACGAGCGCAGCGTGACGGAAGCGGGAAGGCATGCGCGGAATTACACCACAGGGCCCCACGCACGCCGCGGCGCAAAAGTCACGCGCCTACAATGAAAACCATGCTCGACGAACGCGCCAAAACACTGCTCAAGGCGCTGGTGGAACGCTACATCGCCGACGGCCAGCCCGTGGGCTCGCGCACCTTGTCGCGCGCCAGCGGCCTGGAACTCTCGCCGGCAACGATCCGTAACGTCATGTCGGACCTCGAAGACCTGGGCCTGATCGCGAGCCCGCACACGAGCGCCGGGCGCATCCCCACGGCGCGCGGTTACCGGCTCTTCGTCGACACCATGCTCACGGTTCAGGGGCTGCAGTTGACCGGGAACGCCGCACTGGAGCCCCAACTTGCGCACGACCAGCCGCAACGCGTCATCGTCAACGCCGCGCAATTGTTGTCGAGCCTGTCGAGCTTCGTCGGCGTGATCACCGCACCGCGCAAGGCGAGCGTGTTCCACCACATCGAATTCATGCGCTTGTCGGAGCGGCGCGTGCTCGTCATCCTCGTCGCGCCCGACGGCGACGTGCAAAACCGCGTCATCTTCACCGCCGCCGACTACACGCAAGCGCAGTTGATCGAAGCGAGCAACTACCTGACGGCGCACTACTCGGGCCGCACCATCGAAGAGGTGCGCGAACGCCTGAAGACCGAAGTCGACGCGCTGCGCAGCGAAATCGCCGCGCTCATGCAGGCGGCAGTGCAAGCCGGCAGCGATGCGATTGCCGACAGCCAGGAGCAGGTCGTGATCTCCGGAGAGCGCAACCTACTCGCCGTGCAGGATTTTTCCAGCGACATGGGGAGCCTGCGCAAGCTGTTCGACATGTTCGAACAGAAGACACAACTCATGCGCCTGCTCGAAGTGAGCAGCCGCGCCGACGGCGTACGCATCTACATCGGCGGCGAAAGCAAGATCGTGCCTTTCGAAGAACTTTCCGTCGTGTCGGCGCCGTATGAAGTCGACGGCAAGGTCGTCGGCACGCTCGGCGTGATCGGCCCCACGCGAATGGCTTACGACCGCATGATCCAGATCGTGGACATCACGTCGCGCCTGGTGAGCAACGCGCTGAGCCAGAAGTAGCGCGCGTCATCCCTCATTTGGGGTGTGGAAAGATTGCCCATCTGGCTGGTTTTCCAGACCCAGCGGTGCGCAAGTCTTCGTAGACTCTGCGCATGTCCCGAAGCATTCGATCGTTCGTGCTGTTCTGTGCAGTGCTTTGGCAAGCCATTGCACTGGCTGCGCCCGTCCTCGACTCCGACCCAGCGACAAGATGGTTGCACTCTGCCCTGCACGCGCTGTACGTCGATCATCACCATCATCACGATGGTGCCGTGCACCACGACGACTCGAATGGCAAGTTTCGGCACACACATGCCGAAAGCGATCCGAGTTCAGCGGCGCTTCCTCTCGATCCTTGGACGCAGGCGACACCGGCTCGGTCGTTGATTGAGAGCGCCCCACTGTTCACTGGTTACTCAAGTCCCAGTCCCGAAGGCCTGTTTCGACCCCCGCGGTTGACCTGATCGGCACCGACCGGCGCTGGGCGATTCGCCCCGTGCCTTTGGTCTCCCTGCGAGCCACTGCGTACGGCGCGTCGCGACGCGTCACCGCACGCAACGCTCGTCATCAACAACCGACTTTCGGGCTTCATTCATGAATCGACTTTTCGCGAGCCGCGCCACTGCGGCAATTCTCGGGCTCACCGCTTTTGGTGCGGTTGCTCACGGTATCTCTGACGCCGACCGGCAACGCATGCTGGACGGCGGGTACTTGCAGTACATCGGGCTGGGTGCCAGCCACATGCTCACCGGCTACGACCACCTGTTGTTCCTTTTCGGGGTGGTGTTTTTTCTCACCGGATTCAAAGACGTAGTCAAGTTCGTCAGCGTCTTCACCTTGGGCCACTGCATCACGCTGATCATGGCAACGTACTTCAAGATCACCTGGAATGTCTATCTCGTGGACGCCGTGATCGCCATCAGCGTGATCTACAAAGGGTTCGACAACAACGGCGGATTCAAGCGCCACTTTGACATGCCGTCCCCCAATCTGCTTGGCGCAGTGTTCGGCTTTGGATTGGTCCACGGGTTCGGTCTGTCCACCCGACTGCAAGAGCTGCCGCTCGGTGACGACGCGATCGGAATGCTGCTGCGAATTCTCAGCTTCAACATCGGCGTTGAATTGGGGCAAGTCGCCGCGCTCTCGGCGATGGTTGCCTTGCTCGCGGTCTGGCGCCAGCGCAGCTCGTTCCAGCGCTTCAGCGTGGCTGCCAACATGGGGCTGATGGTGGCCGGCGTGTACCTGCTGTTTTCGCAATTGCATCTGTACAAGCATGATCGGCATCCAGACAGCTTCGGCTTTCCGGTCGACATGCATGAGCACATCCACATGAGCATGGATGCGCCGCCGGTTCGCGAATCGCCTCCGAGCACGCCTTGAGGACGCAGAAGGGTTGATCCTTAGAATCCCCCTGCGAAGGGCCGTTAGCTCAGTTGGTTAGAGCAGAGGACTCATAATCCTTTGGTCGTTGGTTCGATCCCAACACGGCCTACCAATGAAAATTGAACGACATGTCGAAGAGGTCGTCCACCAAAACACCAAACTGGTCGCCATACAGGTCGCCATAGCGTGCTGGCTGCTGTGTGACCACTAATCGCTCCTGAGGATGGCTCCTCATCGCCCGCGCGCATGAAGGCCCTGGCACAGTCAAAGGCTGCAAGACGCGAACTTCGGCAGCTCAGCGCATGAGCCAACCCACGACCAAGATAATGGGCAGCACCACAATGACGATGAGCCAGAATTTGGCGAACAGGTCGTTGATGGCCTGTATCAGGTTCTGTAGGAACATGTTGACTCCATCGCTGTTGTGACGGCTCACCCCACCCCATCTGCACGACACACGAAGGCCAGTAGGCGCAAGGGTAGCCAGCCAGTGGCCTAGTCAACATCCGCAGTCCCTGGCGCCCAAAGCCGGCTAATCGGGTCGAAACTCATATCGAGGCCGCCCAGTGCCTGGCTGACGAGTTGACGTGGCACTTCCCGTTGGGTCAGCGCATTTGCTCGCAGGCAGAGGTCATCGAAGGCAATGCCTTTTGGCCCCGCTTCCGCGACCGCCGCTTTCACCGCCTCGGGCAAGTAGACCCGGCGCGAGATACCCCATTCGGACAGATAGACGTATTGGCCACGATCGATGCGAATGCCCTCCTTTTCAGCCAGGGCCAGCACCGAAGCATCCACGTCGGCACCATCGGGCAGGCCAAGCGCCAACGGCAACTCAGTGACATGCAGGCCACTTTGCCTCTCCTGCAGAGTAGAGCGAATTCGCGCCACAAGTGGCTGCGCTTCGCGGACGTTGACATCCCGGTACAGCAAACCCCAGAGGCCGGGTCCAATGCGAGCGAGCGGATCAGAAGCGTTGATCTGGAAAGTCTGGTTGACGCCACGAACCTTGGTCAAACGCTCCCGGACTTCTGCGGTGGTCATCGGCCGGCCTTCGTGTTCCAACAGGTCGATGACCGCTTGACGTACATCCAGGCGTGCGGCAGCGCCAGCCTGCCATTCATTGCTGAGGCCCCACACCATGCGCCGCAAGTCGGCGAGTCTTGCACTGCCCTTGAGTGCATGGTTCACGACGTACTTGGTGAGGCGTCCGTCAAAGCTGAGGCCTCGATCCAGCAAAGCGTCGCATAGCTCGGACGCGTGCCACTGCCGGGCTGGCTCTCCACCAGAAATCACATCCTCGACCTCGGCCCGCACAAGACACAGTTCCTCTTCGGCAAGCGGGCAGTGGTCCGCGATGCCATAGGTGCCACGGTTGAACAGAATACCAACGGAGATCGCGGCGTTCTGGATAGAACGGACGTCTTGCGCAGGTAAGATCAACTCGGCGGCACGTCGATGGATTTCCGTGAAATGCAGTGGCTCGTCAGCCGACTCCAGCACAGCACGCACCACGTCTTCCGCACCTCGGCGCAATGACACGAGCCGCCGCGGCTGGCCCGCGCGCGAGGACCAAAGCGCATTCGCTGTCGCCTCGGTCCAGAGTTCGTCGCGCAGTTCCTCCCCCTTGCCGGCCAGCAGTTGGTCGCACCGCAAGCGCGCAGCGCTCTCGTCGATGCGATCCTTGACCCGCGATTCAAGCAGGGCACGAGCTGATTGGCACGCCGCACTCCACTCCTGCTGCTGCAAGCGCGAGGCGACCCACGCGCCCCGGACTTGAAACGCGTCGAACCGATCAGGCAGCAAGTGGCGCAAGACGCTGGCAAGCGCTGTCGAGAGGGACGGCGCCTCGGCGAACCACGCGTCAATCGCTGGCAACTCGTTCAAGAACAGCGCCGTGCTGCGTGCCATGAGCGCGCGATCCAACCGAAACGCGAGATCTTCCCAACAGGGCTGGTTTTCGACCTTGCGGTAGGCCTGAGTCTCAATCTGGCGAACGCGCTCACGCGTCACGCCCATGACGTCGGCCAGTTCCTGCAACGTCAACTGTGAGCACCTGTATCCCAAGCGGCCGACCCACACTTGGCGCTCGGCGTCGCTGAGCAACGTCGTTGCCGACTCGAAGCCGGCACGCAAGCTATCAAGCCCAGCCGTTTCTTCGGGCGCGACAGCTAGCGTCAGGTCCGTATCTGAAAGGCCAGGCGCTGCACCGGGGGAACCGACATCCAAGCGCCCAAGCTGCAGCCCCCGCCCCTCCAACAGCGCTACGTGAAGCAGCTTGCCCAAGCCGTAGACCGAGCCTTGCCCGAGGTTGGGCAGTTTCATCAATCCGGCAAAGCCCATCGGAGCAATGTCTGCAACGCAGTGCAGGTTGTGGTCGCGAAATACATTCGCCTGTCGAACCGTAAGACCCAGACGCGATAGCTTGAGATCCATGAACCAGGGCGGGCTGGCCCAGAGGTGCTCCAGGATCGTGTCCGGATCCAGCTGCGATCGTGAAACCAAGGCAAGTCGGTCCAGACCAAGGGCTCGCCGCAGCGGCCCCTCCAAGGATGCCTCCAGCGCCAGGTAGGAATCGTCATCGACGATGCCCGAGTCGAACGCCAGCTTCGCCAAGGCTTTGTTCGTCGAAGGCAACTCCGTGACCCATCTGCCGGGCACATGGTCGTTCGCATCGGTTGCCTTCGAGGCGCCTGACGACTGCCCTTCGGCCTTGGCGGTGTTCACCATTTCCGCAGTGGCGTCGGGGGGCGTGTGGTCGTCCAATGCAATGCGAAACGCAACTCCCCGTATGCAGCCGATTGCCGCGGCACCCGCCGACACGTGCTCGCAGAGAGCCCCTACCGCTGAGTCTGAGAGGATGAGCGAGCTGGGAAATCGGGCGGCTATGGCTTCAACTTCGCCAATTGTTGGTCGCCAGAAGCCCACATGAATCAGCGCAGACTTGCGTTCGACTTGAACAGCCTGGGCGGCGGACATGAGCGGTTCCAGGCTTCCGAAGGTGGAAATTACCCATCGGCCCACTTCGTCGTGCGAGTACAGGAAGGCGTGCAGTTCAGTCATCGTGTTTGGCAGCGAGTGCCGTTAAGGTTCGATAAGTACGTGGGCCTCTAATCCCATGGTTTAGGGTTGTAGGCAATCGGCTCCCTATTCCTCAAGCACCAAGCCGCAACCACATTCTTCAGTCGACGCAACGAAAGCTCGACATCCGACTCCTGAAACAATGTAAGGCGCACAATTTGCGCATAGTTGGCACCCTTAACAATGGATGCATCAATTCCGATCACTCTTTTCACCAGCGGAGAGAATGAGTTCTTGCTCAAGACGGTCTCCTTTATCTTGTCAACCATGCGGTCATAGAAACCATCGCCCATGTTCATCATGCCATTCTTCCAATATTCACCTTCCAATCTACCAATGCAACGAGCCATCTCGCCTTGAAGCACTGTGCATGCGCCCTTGTCTGGAACATGTTCCTTCCAAAGGGCATCCACAATCGGGTCGAGAGCACTCTCAAACCAATCGTTAATCTGCACTCTGGAAGATCCGACATACTCCTCGTCGTCTTTGGGATCCAAATTTGGAGCCTGAATCACTCCGTCAAATCCGATGCCACGTGCCCAGGTCAGATAGGTCTCATCGTCAAAGCTTAGTAAGGACGCGAGAACGATTGGTGCCTTACTACCCCATAGGAGTTTCTTGATTTCTTTAGGTCTGGTGTTAATCCGGTCTGATATTGAAATCTCGTCGCTCAAATTAGGACGAAACAGATACGCGATTTGATGTTCTTTTAGGCCGTGCTTCGCAGCCCAAATGCCGAGCCAGTCGGGACAGTCCTCTCTCTCGAGGAACTTGCATAAAGTAATCTGATCGGCCTTCTGCAACGCATTCTTGACTTCGGAGAAGCCTTTACTTGACTTCTGATTCTCAACCCAAGAAGTTTCAATCTCAAACATTTGAGTAAGAAGTTCTCTGGAGGCGCTTCGATGCTTGGCAAGGAATTTACTCGCAGCCTCGCCGGCAGGTGAATTCGATACGGACATGTTCTCGGATTGATTGTTTCCCATATCGAGTTCCATTCTTTCATGATGATTTGGAAAGTCATCAGCCGCTTCTAAAGAGAGACAATATTCAGTTGCTGACCGAGTACTTCTTGTGCTAACGGCACCAAGTGATCGTGGTGAGTCAGAAAGATAACCTGCATCTTTTGGGAGAGTTCACCCAAGACTTTCAAGCCGGCAGCTGTCCGTCGGTCGTCAAAGTTAATGAACAGGTCATCCGCGATCAGGGGCATGTTCAGTCCCTGATCGATTTGCAGTTCGAGGGCGGCCAACCGAAGCGCCAGGTAGAGCTGGTCTCGCGAACCCTCGCTCATCCCGGCCACGTCGACCTGCTCGCCACCGGGCCGAATCCCGAACAGACGCGGCGTCGCGGCTTCTGAGTCCACCAAAAGGCGGCTGAAAGAGTCCAGCGTCAGGCCATTGAAGATCGCAGATGCCTTCGCGAGCATGGGCCCCTGCTTGGTTTCGCGGAACTTCTCCATCGACCACTTCAGGAGACGCGATGCCGTGTGCAACTTGAGGTAGCGCTCCGCAGCGTCACCCATGGCCGCAATGGCTTCTTGGCGTCTTGCGTCGGCTTTGGCCGCGAAGTCTGCCCCATCAAATGCGTCGAACGCAGTCTTCTGTGTGCCATAGCTGTTGCTGAGCGCGGCGATTTCCTCCACCACCTCGCCTGACAGCTCCGTGATCCTCTCCAGCTGTGCTTTCAGCTCATCCGGCCCGATGCCAGAGATTTCTGCGCGCAGTTCCTCCACTGGCAAACCATCGGCCACCTGGGTCAAATCCCCCTCGGCAGACTGAATCTTGCGTTCGACCTCCCGACGCAAGTTCGATCGTTCAATCGCATCCCCAAGGGAGCTGACTTCGTCAGTGCCAGCAGCCGTCATCAGAGGCGCCAAGGTGGCCTGAACCGAAATCTGTCTTTGCTGGGCCGCAGCCAACTCTTCGTTGGTCCGCTCCAGCCGCGACTTCAACTCAGCTGACGCCTTGGCGGCCTGCCTGGCCTGCTCCAGCCGCTTGGCCAACTCAAGGGCGATGTCTTCAGCGGATTGAGTTCCGAGCTCGGGCGCCGCCCGTTCAGCCAAGCTCAGCGCGGAGGCCGCTAGGCCGTCCAAGTCTGCTTGCATGGTGTCGATCCGCTCACTGCGGATACTGCGAATCCGGGCCAGCAATCGCTCGACCTCCTGCATCGCCTCGATTTCAGCTTCCACCTGATCTGGCAGCACGGAGGCTTCGTAGCTAGCTGCAAGCACTGCATCTTGCCAAGACCGACTCCAGCTCTCCCAGGCGTCTTGAGCCGATTGAACAGATCCCTGCAGAGTCACAAGACTGCTCTGTCCTTCGTGAAGCTGCAGCTCCAAGGTATCGCGTTGCCCTTGTGCCTGATCGGCAAGAGTGATCTGAGCCCGGGCACGCCGCAAGCACTCAGCCAGTTCGGGAACCGATCCTTCGGACGCCTCTGCGCCGAGCATCGACCAAAGGGACTGCTGCATCTTGGCAGCAGCCTCCCGACCGACCGACTGCTGCCGCTCGGCATTCGCCTTTTCGCTGACCAGATCCCGCACAAGCGCGCGCTGCTGAAGCCAGGCAGGCGCCATCTCCAACGGAAGCTGAGGTAAACCGCAAGTGGTAGACAGTGCATGCCACTCCGCGATTCGCGCATCCATCCGCGTCTGTACCGTCTGGATGCGCGATTCAAGGTTGCTCTTTTCGAGCCGCTGCTGCTCTATGCGCTCGGCCTTGGCCTGGCGAGCAGCTTGATGCTGCGCCCGATCGAGTCTGGCATCCGAAAGGTTGTCGGCATCAACGATGTGACTTTCAAAAGCCACAGCCCGATCGGCCAATTCCTGGGGCGCAACTTTGATTCCCTGCCATGCTTTGTCTCGGACTCGCCGCGCCTCCTGAACCTGGTCCAGAGAGACGGGCTGAAAGTCCCGCACGAGCTGTTGCAGCTCTAACTCAAGGCGCTGGACGTCCTGGGCCTTGCCATCCAGAGCATCACGCTGCGTCTGGGCCTCGGCTGCATCGCTTCGTTGCTGATCGATCAGACCTTGGATGAGAACTGACTCCGGCGCAACCATCGCCTTCAGTTCCTCTGGCGTCTTCCGCCAAGTGCCGAGTGCGGCTAGGCCGGTATCAATCTTCTGAGCCAAGCCATCGACCTTTTGCTGCAATTCGCTCATCGCAGCGGCGTGGTCCCCAAGCTTCAGCGCCAGCTCGACGGCAGACGCCAACCCTGAATGGACTGCGCCAGCCGTAAGGCGCCCCAAGGCCTGCTGCGCTTGCTGAACTTGTTGCTGGCGCACAGCGAGGTTGCTCTGCGCGGTGCGCAAGTCCTGGGCCAATGCCGCTCTGTCCTTGAGCAACCGGACCAGACGCGAACGAACTGGCGTGGCAGGCAATCGCTGACGAACAGAGTCCTCGCCATCGACCTTCCATCCCAGGTCGCCGGCCAACTCCTGTACACGCAACCACTCCATGCGGATTTCTTCAGACCGCTTCACCATATCTGTGCGGTGGGCCCTGAACTGCAGGCGGCGCTCGTTCAGTTCAGTGATGTCCGCAGCCAACGAAAGAATGTTCCGGTCAACATGCGTACCCTCCAGCCCAACCTGGGCTTGCGAGATGTCGTGCTTTAGGCGCTGCAGGTCGGCCGCCACCAAGACCATCTCTTGTCTGGCGTCGCTGAGAACTTGGGCCGCGTTCTCTGCGAGCAAGGGAATCTCGCCTACCGCGAGTAGTTCGTTACGTTGCGTCCGTGCGGCATCCAACGCAAGCAGCGTGGGCCGAACGCGGCGGATGCGTTCCAAACGACTCAGCTGTCGACGGATGTCGACGTCTCGCTTGCGGGCATCCGCAAGTGCCTTTTCGGTAGCTACCAGCGCATCGTGTTGCGCCTTCCAGTCCTTGGTGCGGAGCGTAGCTTGCTTGAACTCGGCATTGGCTGTTTCGTAAGCATCCAGTGCCTGGTAGTAGATGCGTGAACTGGACTTCCGGGGTGCCCACAACGCATCTGCTTCGACTTGGAGCTTCTGGAGCGCATCGCCAAGGTGCTCGACGCCAGCAGCCGACTGAAACAGCATACGACCGATGTCGTCGGATGCCGACAGGATGCCTGCACCACCTTCGACCAGGGTTGTGTGATCCAGCGCGTACATCCGGTTGAATGCCTGCGCCGCCAGGCTTCCGAGCCACGGCTGAAGCGCTGCTTCTGGCAGGCTTGCATCCTCTGGCGTGCGCAGCGTGTTCTTGTTGCCCTTGGTGCGGTGGAATGCGAGCTGTTGTCCCACTGTCTCGCCAGAGGGCAGTCTCTCGACGGTGCCCCCAACTCTCAACTCCGGCATCGGATGAAGAAAGGCCAGCGGCGTCCGCATCGGAATGCCAAAGAGCCAGTCCCCGATGGCTGTCCGGACGGTCGACTTGCCTGCCTCGTTGGGGCCAACAATGAGGTGAATATCTCTGTCGCTTAAGGGCAGCGCCAAGGTGTGGTCGGTGAATTTCCCGTATCGGATCAGCTTGAGTTCGCGGATGCGCATGGTTCGTGGCTTCTCGCGGTCAAGTGGATGAGTTGCGGGCATCTTGGCCCACACGGGCCATCAGCACGGGAGTGGCCTGCCGAATGCGATCCGACACTTGGGCAGAGGGATCTTGCCGAAGCGCGTACAGATCGGGCGCCGCTTGAAGCACATCGTGCGGCAACTTCTCCAGCAGGGACTGCCAGTCGGCCTCTAGCGAGCGAACGAAGTCTGGATCGTCCTGAGCCGAAAGCGCCAAGCTCTCAAGTTCCGCCAGGGCACCCAAGGTCTCGTCCTCAGATGACAAGTTGGTCGTGCCCAAGGCTTCACTGGCGATCCGAACTTTTTCAATCCAAATCCTGTCAGCGTCAAGCGCCACTGCTTGAGCGATGACCTCCTGACGAAGTTGGCCTTCGTCCACGACCAACTCTGCATGCGCCGCAGATCGTCCATTGAACACGACTCGTACCGCCAAGGGTAGATCCGCTGGGGTGCCCTCCAGCAACTGCTCCATCGCCTGGCCAACCATGCGGACCGCGCTTCTCAGGTCTGCCACTGCGCTGATGTCGACATCAAGCGCGTGCCACCGAAGCACGTCGACCGCCAGCCGTTCGACCTCGGCGATCTCGCCATCCTCAGCGGTCACAAGGAGCGCACCACGAACGCCCAACTCGCGTATGTGCCGTCCCTGTAAGTTTCCTGGGTAGGCAATCGTCACATCGCCACGCTGTACCCAATGCTCATGTACATGGCCAAGCGCCCAATACTGGTAACCCTTGGCCTGCAGTTCAGCCACCGAGCAAGGTGCATAGCGGGCATGCTCTGAATTGCCCTCGAGCGCCGTGTGCAGCACGCCAATGTTCAACCAACCGGCAACAGGCTCTGGGTAGCCTGGAAGCAGGTTCTCGGTTGTGGCCGCCACCTTGAAGCTGCGGCCATGCAGCGCGACTTTTCTGTCGTCGATCAGAAAGGTCTCCGCCTTGCGGGAGGCGAAGACATGAACGTTGTCAGGCAGTTCCAGGCCGCGCGTCATCTCGCTTTCGGCGTCGTGGTTGCCGTACAGAAGGTAGACAGGGATCCCCGCTTGTCGAAGCCGCCCCATCTGGCGCACGAAGAACAGGCCCGTGTTGAAGTCCTTCCAGTCCCCGTCGTAGACGTCGCCAGCAATCACCATGAAGTCGACTTGTTCGTCGATGGCATGGGTCACGAGGTTGTGGAATGCATCCCGAGTCGCGGTGCGCAAACGCTCGGCGGGCGCGTCAGCGTAGGAAGACAAACCTCTCAATGGGCTGTCTAGGTGGAGGTCGGCGGCATGGATGAATTTCAAGTCCATTACTCCTGCATCAAAATCGACACCGCCGTCTGCGCAGCGGCTAGTGCAATCACCGGACGCGCCGTCTTTGACTTGACTCCCATCAGATCTGCCAAGTCTTGACCCGTTCTACCTATCGGAAGGCGAGGCACGAGATCCTTCAGACTTTGTGCGACGCTTCCACCCACGACAGGCGCCACGGCCAGGTCAAGCTCCATCAACAGAATCTGATCAATGCAGATCGCGCAATCGACCCATTCCGGCGTATAGCGTCGGACTCCGTGTGCCAGGTGGTTCCGGATCAGCTTGCTGTAGTCGTGCCAGAGATCCATTGCGCTGCGAAGCCTCGGACTGCTAGCGACCAACACATCCCAGGAGAGCCCTTTCACAGCGTACAGGCGATTGAACCTTCTCGGGTACTTCTCTCGATCAGGAGTGAGATCATGGTGGTGGAGCCAAGCCTGCGCGTCCTTGTACGGCACGCGGTTCAGACGAAAGCCAACGAACAGGACTTGTCGAAATAGCGCCTCTGTTGACGCATGCAGTGCCAAGAAGTACGCATCTCGGCGCTCTCGATCAGCGCCATCCAACTTCGCAGCAATGAGACTGCGGCCACTCAGCCATGCGGTCCAGCCTGGCGCATCGAGTGTCGGCTGCGCAGTTCCAACCATCTCGTTCTCCCGACTCGGCTCGCTTCAGCCCAACAACGGGATGAGGTGGTCATTTCCGTTCTTGATGGCGACATCCTTTGCGGTCAAATCGTCCTGATCCTTCAGGGTCAGGTCTGCACCCAAGCTGACAAGCAAGCGCACCGCTTCGGCATGACCTTCGGTAGCAGCCATCATCAATGGCGTGATACCGATGTTGGTCGTTGCGTTGATGTCTTGTGGTCTGCGCTTGAGCAGATCGCTCAGAGCGCCAAGGTACTCGCTGGCTGCGGCAAGGTGGATGGGCATCGCGCCTGATTCATGCCTCAACGATGAATCCGCACCGGCATTCAGCAGCGCCAATGCACAGCGGTCATCGGCCGCCTGTCCAGCATCGGGGGCCAAAAGGGACATGAAGAGAGCTGACTGCCCTTCGCCGATGGTCCGATCAATAGGAGCTCCACACCGAATCAAAGCGTTCACGAGATGAAGTCGCTTGCCCATCGCAGCAAAAACTAGATAGGGGAACTGACCAACCTTTGGGTCTGCACCCGCCACAAGCAATGAGTCAAGGATCTGCTCGAAATTTCGCTCCCTTCGTCTACTTACGTCGCCCTGCATCAAGCCCTGAATTGCCATGGCCAGCGCAGTACGGCCCTCGTCGTTCTCGTAGTTGACATCAGCGCCTGCGGCGATTTGCCTTGAGACAGCCACGGCATCCCCTGTCAAGCAAGCCATCAACAGGTCGTCGCCATCAACCTCTGAGTCGGAGTCGCCATCACTTTCGTCAGAATCGCCATCCGATGCCTTTGCCCTAAGACCATTGAGCATGGCTTGCATTTGAGTCAGGCCCTCGAGTTCCTCAGGCTCATCGATGGGCGAGCCCACCTCCTCCAGAGCCTGCATCATCCGGGTGCGGCTTGAAGCAGCCGCGATCATGTACGCCGTCTTACCCTCGTTATTGCGATGCGATAAGTCTGCCCCCCGCTTCGCAAGCACTTTGACGACACCCGGGTGAACGGCTGCTCCAGTCAGAGCTGTGTCTCCATCGGCATCGGTGGCGTCAATCGGTACCCCCGAGTCGAGAAGGTCTAGGATCGTTCCAAGTGCCCCCTGACCTCCGGCGAGAACCATCAACTCAGGGCCTTTGCCAGTGTCCCCTGAAAGTCGCTCTGCGCCAGCTGCTCGCAGAAGTTGGACGACATCATCCAGATCGTGTGACACGGCATACGACAACGGCGATTCACCTTGTCGATCACGCCTGCTTGCATCAGCGCCTGCCGCAAGCAGATCCTTGATCGCCTTCACATCTGAGCCCATAGCGGACCGCATCAGGGCGGTGGTACCGTCGCCGGCCTGCTTGTCTAGCGTGGGCACGACCTGGTTCATGTGCCCGATGAGAAGATCGATAAGCTCATCGTGTCCATAAATCACCGCCAGGTCGTACGCCAGCGCGTTGGCGCTATTGCGGTCCATGACGTTGGCGCCGGCCTTCAACAACAACTCTGCGAGCCTCACAGCTCCGTTGCGGGTGGCCAGCGACAGTACTGACAGACCTGCAGGACTCTTGTAGTTCGCATCCGCACCGATCTTGAGAAGCAGTTCCGCAGCTTCAAGTCGGTCGTCACCGATCGCGGCTGTGATGAACAACTGGCTTGCGCCGCTCTTCGAGTAGTTGGCATCTAACGCAAAGCCGTGCTTTCGAAGCAGATCAACAACATCCAGGTGCCCCTCGGTAACAAGGTCCAGCGCTGTTTCGTTCAGCGTGCCACGATCACTTGGCATCCCTTTCTTTAGCATCAGTTCAAGGACGTCGGAGACTCCACCGTCTCGTCCGTCTTCGTCTTCGCTTGCCCATCGCCGCAAAGCCAAGTCAAGCGCAGACATCTGTTCTTCGTCATTCCCATAAACATTGGGATCAGCACCAGACTTCAGCAACAACGCCGCCATGTCTGTGTTCGCTGAGAAGACTGCAGAGTGCAGAGCTGTACGGCCTTTCGCGTTCAAGAGATTGGGATTTGCCCCTTGCTTTAGCAACTCGCGAGCAATAGACACGTTGCCGCTGACAGCTGCATCCATCAGCGCAGTACGGCCTGGCTCCCAGTCGTCGTCCTCGGAGTTTTCACCGCTCTGAACATTGGGGTCAGCGTGGAATTTCAGAAGCAGCTTGACAATGTCTTCATGCTCCCCACTGACCGCATTCATAAGTGGCGTGTAGTTCGTGTTGTCCGCGATGTTGGGGTCCGCGCCGGCATCGAGTAGCGCCTTAGCAATTTCCAGATTGCCCTGCTGTGCCGCACTCTTCAGGGGGGTCCAACCGTTCCCGCTGGGCCGATTGACGTCAACACCACGCTTCAGCAGCTTCTTGATGACGGGAAGGTTCTCTTTCCTAGTGGCGGTGTAAAGGGGCGATGCGCCACCAAGGCCCTCGACGTGAAGGCGAGCGACAACTTCTGGGTTGGGATTCGCTCCGCTCTTCAGCAGGAAGTCGATGACATCGTCGTGCCCACCTTCGATGGCAGCCATCAGCGGCGTGTACCCAATGTCGTTGGCGGCATCAATCTGTGCGCCTTTGCCCAGAAGCACCTTACAGGCAGAGGCTTGACCAGCAAAAGCTGCACCGTAGAGCGCAGTGCATCCCTCAACAGCAATGCCGTTGTGCTTGATGCTGGATCGCGCGTCTATCTCGGCTCCACCATTGAGCAGCACTTGAGCAATCTTGTCTTTACCGGTCAAGACAGACGCGATAAGCGGGCCAACGCCATCAGGTCTCGCCTTGTTGGGATCGGCACCAAGCTTTAGCAGTCCGTCAACAAGCTTTTCTTCACCCGTCAGGATCGCGACGATGAGCGCGGTATTGCCCTCTCCATCGACCTCATTGACGTCAGCGCCACCCTTGATTAGCTTCTTGACTGCGCCGAGGTCTTGGGCACGGACCGCCTCAAATAGCGGCGTCCGAACTGAATCTTCCTTCTCTTGATCGCCGAGGCCGAACAAGCCCAAGATCCTGTTCAATTCGGCAAGTTCATCCTCATCCAAGCCCGACGAGTCATGCATCGACCGCCAGTCATCTAGCTTCTGTGCGAGTTGCTCCAGTACGGCCTCTGGCAGCTGCTCCTTGACCTGATCGCTATCAAGGACCTGGCTCAGCAGGTCAAGCTTCGAATCAATGGACGCGCCGACGCCAGACTCGTCCGATCGATCTTCATCAGATTTATCGACGTCTTGATCATCCTGCTCGTGCTCGTGCTCGTTTGCGGCCGAATCGTCTTCGCCGCCAGCTTCGTCGTTGTCATAGGGAGGCTTGTCCTTGTAGGGATGGGACATCCTGCCGAACATAGTGTCCGCCGCATTGAACACAGCGATTCCGCCGAACATGCTGGAGAGCTTTCCCATCTCACCACCCATCGCGTCAAGAGCACCGAACTCTTGTAGGGAATTTACGATGTCAGTCGAGTTCGAGGCCTTCGCGAGGACCAGCGCGGTTTCCCCGCCATGGTTGCGATGGTTGATGTCAGCGCCGAGGTGGTAAAGGCTGCGAACGACGCCGAGATGACCAGCTTTCACAGCCAACAACATCGGAGTGTTGCCATCTTCATCCTCGGAGTTGATGGATGCGCCCTGGTCCCTCAAGTTCAAGATCGTTCCGAGCGCTCCCTCGTCTGCCGCCTTCAACATCGCAGCCTCTGGAGCCAGCGCTGAATAGCCCTTCTCCTCGACGTGGAACTCACGCAAGGCCGCCATCGCCTCGTTGTTGCGCTTTTCCACTGCAAGCGACAGAGCCGTCTCGCCATCGATATCTCGGACGCTCGCATCGTCACCGCGCTCCAAGTAGCGACGGATCAACGAAGATCGATTGTTCAGCGCAGCAAGAATGAGCGGTGTGTAGCCGAAGTCATTCCCTTCACTTGGATCGGCTCCATGGTTGAGGAGATAGTCAAAGACTTCGGGATCAGGGTTCCGTGCAGAAATGAAGGCCATGCGGCCACGCTGGTCGTCGCGGACTAGCTTGCATCCCTTGCCCTCAAGCGCTTGGACAAAAGCGAGGCTTCCGTGCTCCGCAATTGCAAGGGGTAGTGTTTCGATCGAACCGAAGTTGGGCTCTGCCCCACGTGCGAAAAGATGCTCTGCGAGCTTGAGGTCCAGGCGGTTGAGTGCCCAGCCGAACGCGCCGATTCCATGCTCGCTCGCAACAGCGTTGATGTCTGCACCGGCGTCAAGGAATAAGTCAACGCAGTCGGAGGCACCATTGCGCGCCGCGTAGATCAGGGGTGTAAGACCATTTGTCAATCGAACATTGACGTTGGCCCCTTTGCTGACAAGTAGCTTTGCCAAGTCGAGATACTGATCAGCAGTTGCTTCGAATATTGGGGTCGTACCGTCACTCCATGCTTGATTGACGTCTGCACCTGCATCCACGAGCAGTTGGGCAACTTCCAAGCTTCTGGACAGACCGACAGCCGCTACTAGCGGGGTGATTCCGTCCAGAACGTTCTCAAATGACTTTTTGGGGTCCGCGCCAGCCTGAAGCATCGATCGCGTTAGATCGATGTCTCCCAAGACGCATGCGGCGAGTAACCGTGAGTCAGCGGGCAGAGAAGAAAAGTGCTTCGCGTCTTTGATCTTGCGGAGGCCATCGTTGTCTCTCTGTGTGATGGCGAGAACGATCTTGCTCCAGACAGCCTCCGTCTCTTTCACAGACCCTTGAGCTTCCTTTTCCGCCGCCTTCTTGCGCTTGATTGCTGCTGCGATCAACTTCGCTGAAGCCTCGTGTCCTTCGTGCTTCGCGGCGTCCACCGGCGACGGCACACCGTCGACCTTGGCCGTGACGTTGACCCCCTTGTCCAACAGCACGCGGACGACGTCGTCGTACCCGTTCATGGCAGCGACAAATAGTGGGTACAGCGGAGTGCTGTCAGTCCGGACAATGATGTTGGGGTCAGCGCCGTGGTCGAGGAGGACCTTTGCCACCTCAGCGTGGTTCTTCATGACCGCGCGCATGAGTGGTGTGCAACCCTCAGCGTCGGCGCCGTCAACCGGCGCTCCCTGCTGAATCAGTGCGGCGGCCGCCTTGGCGTTGCCGGTGATGCCGCAGTTGTGAAGAGGTGTTCTCTTATCTTCGTTGAGCGCGGTGACGCTACCGCCCGCCTTGCACAGCAGATCAATCGTCCGCTGATCGCCGCCAATGGCCGCAGTATGCAGGGGGGTCGCTCCGCTCGGAGTTTGCTTTGTCGCCGACGCGCCATGACGCAGCAAGCTCTCCAGGCATCCGTTGGCGCCCGTCGCGCAGGCGATGTGGAGCGGTGTCGCCCCTGCGTTGTCGCCTTGCTTCGGTCCGAGGTCGACCGGCGCACCTGCTTCCAAGAGCAGATTGACCATCGCCAGCGCCGAGTCTCCATGCGACGCCGCCAAATACAGCGGTGAGTTGCCGTTCTTGTCCTCCAGACTGAGGTCTGGTCGTTGCTTCAACAGGTATTCGGCTGTTGCCCATTGACCTTTGTCGATGGCCGCAAGAAGTGGAGTGTCGCCCGACTCGGGTTCAGGGGCATTGATGTCAGCGCCCTTCGACAAGAGTTGCTTGACTTTCTCCGTGTCGCCCGCTCGTGCCGCAGCAATCATTTCTGCGACGCGCTTCTTGTCCCCACCGAAAAGGCCGAAAATCATAAATTACCCCTTGTTTGTATTGTTCACGACAGCTTCCTTATTGACTGTCGATACTGGTTTTCGTCTCATTTAGCCAGGGAATTCCGTTGATCAGCTTATGTTCGACTCGAGTAAGCGAGAAAGTGATTTGATTTCGCAGCGATCGGTCTGCCACACTGGGTCGAAGCGAATCACTTGATCGCGATCGGATTGACTCAGGGTGCGTCCAGCAGCCCTCGCCAACAGCGTGGCTGCTGAAATCAGCGCTTCGCCCAGCTCAACGTACCCCTTGACCTGACCTTCACCATCCTGGTTCTGCCAAGCCTGCTTCCAGTTGGTCGCAGGATCGAGCTCTGTTTCGTCGAAAGTCGTCCGCTCCAACAAAACCTTGCCTGCATCTGCAGAAACCCAGTAACCAGGAAACCTCATACTGCCTCTCCAATATTCAAAATCGATCATCTTCGGCGGGATAGCCGAGAAAAATCGAGTGCACTTTCATGTTGGTCACCCATGATTGCGCCCAAAGACGGCCTTGGAGACGCCGATTCCAAACGCCAGAGCGCCAATCGTCCCGAGGAGCCCCGGCCCGTTGGTTTCGCGCTGCTCAACCCTTGGCGATGGCTCACTGTAGGTTTCAGGTGGAGGAATCAGCCTTTTCGCCAGCGCGTCGAGCTTGGCCATCTCCGGGGAGCTGGTCATGTTCAAGGCGACCGTCAATTCAACATTGGCTGTGGCCGCGATGCCGCGCTTCTGGATGGCTGATGCGGGATTGGCAATGACCGCCACCAATTCCTCCAGCCACTCGCAGATTTCCCTGATGTGGTGGCGATAGACGCCCAAGATCAGAGATCTCGCCTCGCTGGTCTCGGGGCCAGCATGGGACGCTTTGGCGTCGAGGTAGCCATCGACAAACTCCGAGAGCACCTGCTCAAGCCTTCCCGCAACCCGGCCGACCTCGAAGGCCCCGGCTCCCTCTTTGTGGATCACATCGGTCATCAGGCCGTCGAGCCTGGGCGACAAATGGGTCAGGGCCTGCTGGATCACTCCCATGTGACGTGAGAGGTCCTCAATCGTCACGAATTCGTGCCCGGACGAGCGGACCCTGCGGGTCATCGCTTGCCGCGCGCCTTGCGCTACAGGGGCCAGTGCCTTACCGAGAAAGACGACCTGTGACGGCAGTTCACAGACCACATCTTTGGGATTCGGCGCGGGCGAGGCCATGATCAATCAGGCCGGTTGAAGCGCTGGTAGACCAGATTTCGGCGGCCAGTGTCCCCATCCCAGCGTTCACAGGCTGCCAGCCACGAAGACCTCAATCTGCACCAAATTGGGGCGCGATGATGGTTGAAGCCTAGTGTTGCGATGACCATGATTGGCAGCATATCACCGGCAAACGACAAATCATGTCGCTTGCTGACATCGGTCCAGCGATCTGACCGCGGCAAGTGTCCCAAACCATCAAGCGACATAAACTGTCGCTTGATGCGGGCACATTAGGAGCACTGATGAACGACACCTTGATGCGGCAGTGGGCGATGCTTCGTGCGATCCCCAGGTATCCCCGGCGCGTGGACGCACCAACCATTCACGCTCGATTGAGCGACCTTGGAATGGTGGTGTCGCTGCGCACCGTGCAGCGTGATCTAAATACGCTGTCCACGACCTTTCCGTTGGACTTCGACGAGTCCAAGCCCCAGGGGTGGTGTTGGCGCGAAGGCGCTGGTCAGCTCGAGATACCGAGCATGGACGCGCATGCAGCGCTCACCTTTAACCTGGTCGAGCAGTACATGCAGAACCTGCTGCCCAGGTCGACCCTGAGCCACATGGCACCGTGGTTCGAAGCCGCGCAGGGTGTGGCCAATTCACAGGCATCCGCGGTCACGAAGTGGCGGGACAAGCTTCGAGTCATCCCCCACACACTGAACAAGATTCCAGCGCCTATCAACGGAGACATTCAGGCCATCATCTACGACGGCCTGTTGAACGAGCGGCAGGTGAAGGTCACCTATCGTGCCATCACGACGGGTCTGGAAGCCAAGACCTACCCCGTGCATCCGCTAGGGTTGGTTGTGATGGAGCAGGTTGTCTATCTGGTCTGCACAGTGAAGGATTACCAGGATCCCCGGTTCTTGGCTGTGCACCGCATCGACTCAGCACAGTTGCTCGAACAGGACGCCATCAGGCCTGCGTCCTTCAGCATCGACGAGTTCATCCTGCGGGAGTTCGGCATTCGGCTCGGCAGCACGCCGCTGAACTTGGTTCTGCGCATCCGTGGCGTGCTTGCCAAGTACTTGGCCGAGACGCCCGTTGGTGCCGACCAGTTCATGGTGGTGATCGACTCCGAGTGGACGAGAGTTCAAGTCAAAGTGCCGGACACAATTCAGTTGCGGACCTGGCTTCGCTCTTTGGGGCCCGATGCCGTTGTCGAGGAGCCCGAGCGCCTCAGGGAACAGTTGAAACACGAGTGGGCTGAGTTGCACTCACTGTATGGGACCAGCCACTGAACGGCGCGCTGACGACCAGTGGCCTCAGGGGTGGGAACGATAGTGGCTGCGGCGCAAGGTTCTAGTTGACTCTCCTGGTCCTGCTGGAGCCGCCGATGAGCCACGACTTGGCGCCGCTCCGTGCCGGATGGAGACGCAACGCTGTGGCCGGTCGCGCGGCGTGCGGCCCAGTTGTTGCGCTGTTCGTCGAGCCACCGGCCTGAGCCCGTCTCGGCCGTGACGGGTGGTTGTGCCTCCCGCAACAGTGAGGCCGGCGATGCCGGCAGGCATTACGCGGGACGGTGGCGTGCGGTGGGGGCTTGCCGTGTCGACCCACGCTACCACGACGTTCTCGCCGTCTAGGTCTGCGCGCTCGCGTGGCGAGCGCTTGCGGCCTGCGGCCGTCTGCGAACCCTGACTGCTGCGCTGCGTCGTGGTGCTCCGGTCTCGGGCAATCCCGCCCGATCCAGTCTGGAGTTCGCCATGTCGCTGCCATCTCTCTCATTCGTTGATGCCATCGCTTCCTCTGCGCTGCTCATGCGCGATGTTGATGGTCAATACCGTCCCGCTCATGCCGACGAGGTGTTGCAGCAGGCGCGGCGCGTGCTGTCACAGCGGGTGCGGCGCGGTGCCACGATGTCGTCGCCGCAGGCGGTTAAAGACTACCTGCGGTTGGAGATCGGGGTGCTGGAGCACGAGGTCTTCTGCGTGCTCTTCCTGGATGCGCAGCACCGCATCATCGCGCTGAAGCAGATGTTCCGCGGCACGGTGACGCAGACTTCGGTGTACCCGCGCGAGGTGGTCAAGGAGTCGCTGGCGATGAACGCTGCGGCGGTGGTCCTGGCGCACAACCACCCATCGGGTTCTGTCGAGCCCAGCCGCGCCGACGAGTTCCTGACGCAGACGTTGAAGACGGCGCTGGCGCTCGTCGACGTGCGGGTGCTCGACCATCTTGTCGTGGCCGGCGCCGACGTCAGCTCCTTTGCCGAAAGGGGCCTGCTGTAGGGCCCGCGGCGGGCGCCCGGTGGCGCCCTTTGGCCCCTTCGGGCCTCTGGCCGGCGAATCAGGCCAGGTTGATGCTGCGGATGTCGAGGGCGAAGGGGCCGGCTTGCCGCGCGGCGATCATGAGCCCGACCTGGCGTATCCGCGCGGGGTCAATCGCGGGCGCACCCGGGACGGCGCGTCCGCGGAAGGTGGCGCTGAAGGCGGAGATCGGGAGGCGAAGGGCCTGCCAATTGCCGCCTGTGGGCGCGAAGCTGGACTGGTAGTTCAGGCTGTCGAAGCCGTCGTCGGTGACGAGGCTCAGCTTGAACTGCTTGTTATCGCCACGCACCTCGATCAAGCAGGCCTCGGCGCCTGGGCGCCCCATGGATCTTGCGGTGGAGCGCACGGAGGCGAAGCCGCCGTTCTGCGCGAGCGAGACCTCTCCTTCGAAGACAGCATGGCCGGCCGCGTCGTGGCGCAGTCGGCTGCGCGACACGCCGCCCATCACGCGGTCGTCGATCGCAGACCAGGCGTCGGCCGCCGTTGGAACGCTGAAATCGAACAGGACGATGGGCATCGATGGCTCGCCACTTGGCTTCCGGGGATGCGCTGGCCTACAGCGGGATCTGGCGCGTGGCCGTGATGAAAGCCTGGTCGCCTTCGCGCACGACCTTGCCGCAGAGAACGCGGGTGTCGTCCAACCACTCGACCGAGCGCGGACTCTTCAGCGGATCCACCGCCTTGATGACGAAGAAGGCCGCTTCGCTGTCGTGTTCCAGGGCGTGGGCCACCCAATGCTCCTGGTTGTTGACACCGGCGGTGTTGTTCCAGCGGCGGTCCGACACCAGCACGCGCATCTGGCCGTTCACGCTGCGCACGTGGTCCTGCCAGCCCGTGAAGACGGGCATCTTGAGGCGCCGGGAGAAGCCGCCCCACTCGTTGCGAACATTGATGTTGCGTTCCGAGCCATCCGCGGCGGACACGGTGTAGGCATCGAGCTTTTCCCACATCTGCTTGAGCATGCCGGTCTCCTTGCGGCGATTGTCAGGGGCCCGGGCACCACACGGCTGCAGTCTCGTCGCCCAGCGGGTAGGCGGTGCCCGCCAGGTACGCACCGCCGACCCAACAGCAAACGAGCGCATCGAGGGCGTCCTCGACGGGCTTCAGTGCCGAAAGATTCTTCACGTCGTCGGCGCCAGGCAAGCGAATGGCCATGTCGTCGATATGCCGCTCCAGCCCGCGCTGGATGTTCGCGAACTCGTCCAGCAGGCGGGTGATGCGATCGGGTATCGACATTCCTCTCCAGTAGGTCGATGCCTTGCTCACCTTGTAGGGCACACGGCGCTCGCGGTTCAGCAGCGTCAGCAGGGCCGGGTGCGGGTAGACCTCGACCAGGCGGTGCGTCGTGCCCACCGGCGTGGCTGCGGTTGCAACGGCATAGCCCAGCTCGGCGAACTGGCGCGACAGCTCGGCGCCCAGAGCGCCCGGTCGGGCTGGACCGGGCGAGTGCGCCGAGCATCAGCGCGCGCCGAAGCTGCGCGAGACAGCCTGGTCGGCTGCACGGCGACGAAGGATGCGGCTGGTCGCCACCGGCATGTCGATGGTCACCAGGGTGACGGCTTCGCCGGCCAGCGTGGTGGCCGCTTGTAGCAGCCCTGGCACGTCAGGTGCCGAACCGGTAGCGGGTCGAGACCAGTCCCAGGCGTGGCCTTCCGCCAAGGCTGTGAATGCCGCGTAGCTCGGGGCAACGGCGACGCAGCGCCAGCGCGATGCCTGGCGCTGCACCAAAGCGACACCGCTCGGCTCCCCAGCGGTCCACGCAGCGTCGATGCCGAGGACCGTGGTCATGCGTGCCTGTCAGGCGTGCGGCCCGGCTGGGCAGCTCGAGAGTTGCTGGCGCTTTCGTTCGCGGTCATCGCGGCAGTTTATGGGGCCGGCGGCGCAGTGCCCCCGGCTGGCAAGATGCGACGATCACGAAAAACCAAGGGAGACGCCACGATGAATCTCGCGGACCTTCAGGCCACGCTGCGCCACTTCGCCGCGGAGCGCGACTGGCAACCCTTTCACACACCGAAGAACTTGTCGACGGCGCTGATGGTCGAGGCGGCCGAACTGGCGGAGGTCTTCCAGTGGATGACGCCTGAGGAGTCGCGCGAAGCCCACCTGGCGCCTGCGTCGAAGCAGCACATCGGCGAGGAGGTCGCCGACGTGCTGCTCTATCTTATGCAGGTGGCCGACCATTGCCAGATCGACGTGGACACCGCCGTCGGCGACAAGCTCGCGCGCAATGCGTTGAAGTACCCGCCCAAGCGGACAATCGAGCGGGTGTCGCCGGCCAACTCGGCGCCGCCCGACACGCACATCCTGCTCGACTACGAAAACGTACAGCCGACCGAGGTGGAACTGCGGGCCATGGTGCCCGACGCGACGAAGTTGTGGGTGTTCCACGGCCCGCATCAGAAGCAGGTCGAACAGCGCTTTGCGTCGTTCGGGACGGGCATGACGCCGGTGCTGATCAGCAAGACCGGCAAGAACGCGCTGGACTTCCACTTGTCGTTCTACATGGGGTACTTCGCCTCGCGTCACCAGCAGGCGAAGTTCGTCGTGGTGGCCAACGACAAGGGCTACGAGCCGATGCTGGAGCACGCGAAGGGGCTGGGGTTTGCGGTGCGTCAGCAGGGTCATGCGCGAGCATCCCAAGCTTCTGGGGAGCGACCGTCGGTTGTGAAAGCCACTTTGCCGGCCAAGCTGCCTGCGAAGAAGCCGGCGGCCAAGAAGGTGCCGGCTAAAGAGGCTGCGGCCAAGAAGGCGTCGCCGGCGAAGACGCCGGCCACCAAGAAGGTCGCCGCGAAGAAGGCGCCTGCGAAGCAGGTGGCGGCAAAGGTCGTTGCGAAGGTTGCCAAGGCGCCGTTGGCGCCGAAGGTGGCAAAGAGCAATCCTGCTGTCGCGTCAACGGCGCCCGCGAAGTCTGCTGGCCTGTCACCGGGTTCGCCGGCCTTCCTGCAGAAGATGACTGACAGCCTGAAGAAGATGGGGGGCAAGCGACCGGTGCGGCAGGCCTCGTTGCGCCGTGCGCTGAAACCGCTGCTGGGGACGGCAGCATCGGACGCGTCGATCGAGGTGGCGTTGAACAACCTGGTCGCGCAGGGCGTGGTGGCAGTCGGGCCAACTGGCGCGGTGAGCTACCCCAAGTTCGCGCCGGCAAGCGGAGCCACTGCGGCAAGGTCGTGAATTCAGGCGACTAATGCGCGACGGTTGGAACGAAGCTCGATCAATGGCAATCAAGGACTGCTGATCGTCGGGGGTGATCGGTGTCTGCCGGATGCCCGGCGCGGTGGTGGTCGCGCGGGTTTGCTGGCGGACGAATGTGTGGGGCGTGTCCCCGCTGCGCGGGGCCGGGCTGTTGCGCTGCGCGTCGAGCCGCTGTCAAAGGCCCAGCGTCTCGCCCCTGACGGGCGGCCATCCCTCACGCGGGCTCGCCGCCACCCTCCGCGCTCGCTGGCGCGCAGGGTGTCGCCGGACTGCGGCCTGTGGCCTTGCCGAGTCGCTCGCCAATGCAGCGATCAAGGCTGCGCCTTCTTCGCGATGCCGAACAGCCAGGTCAGGCCGGCGTTGCCGGCGGCGATGACGACAGCGGCCCGTTCCCGTGCCCGGGGATCGCGGGCTTGGGTTCCTTCACGCTGCGCGTGAACGACGCCCGCTTGACGAACTGACCGTCGTTTCGATCACTGCGCTGCGCTTCGTTCGCTGCACGCCGGCCAGATCGTCACCCCGGTCACCCGCCATGCCCGATGCCGGGCCGCTGAATGCGATGAAGTGATCGGCCCGGCTCGACCGCCGCGCCAGTCGCTGCGCTTGGTGGCACGTCGGCCGCAGAGGCGCCGGACCTCACGGGCTGGGCGGGCGTCTTCGCTGCAACCGCCGCGCCAGGCAAGCTGGCACATCGGCCGCGACGCTGCGTCGCCCGAACACGGGGCAGCGCGTGCGCCAGTCGTCCCACCGCGCTCCCCCCAGCTGCGCCCCCGTCGAATCACGAGGGGGACTTGTGGGGGGATCTTCAAGCGGTGGGCCGGGTAACTGGCTCACTGCTTCGGCTGCTGAGGAACCCCACCCATCCCCAACCCCTTCCCGTGAGGGAAGGGGCTGTGCCCACCCCCCGCCCGCCCGTGGGCGGGAGCGAGGAAGTCCGAGCGAGAGGATCAGTTTTCAGGGACAACCCGGCCGGTGACCCGGCTGATCTCTCACGCAAGGAGCCAATCATGGCCAATGTTCAAGTCATCCAACGTCACGCGCACCTGGCGGGCGCCGTCAAGCTCGAATTCGTCAACGGGCGCGAGGGCAAGATCGCCAAGGCCGTACTGACTGCCATCAGCAACACCCGGCGCGGTTCGGGTGATTCCCGCGAGGAGGAATCCACCGCGATCCAGTGGACGCTGTGGGGCAAGCAGGCCGAGAACGCCGCCGAGTACCTGGGCAAGGGCTCGCACGTGAACATCGTCGGGCGCCTGCGCAACAACAACTACGAGAAGGACGGCGAGGAGGTCTACGCGCTGGCGTTCACGGCCGAAGAGGTCGACTACCTCGACAGCAAGGCGGACTCCGAGGCCCGCCGCGGCACGCATGGACGGCGCGCCGGCACCGCAGGCCCAGCCCGCGACCTCGGCACCGAAGGCGAACGGCCGGGCCCGCCGCGCGCGCACCGAGCCGCAGGGCGAGGCCGTGCCGGCGTGACAGCCACCGAGGGCGGGACGCCTTCGCAGCCCGCCCCCATCGACACCCATCAACCGTTGAAGGAATCCGTCATGTACTCAACCCCGACCCTCGCGACGCGCTTTGCGCGCAACACCTTTGTCGTGCGCAGCGAAACGCCGCTGGCCGATGACCAGATGCGCCGCGCGGCGCCATCCATCTTTGCGGAGGGCAAGCACGGCAGCCGCTCCGAGCGCTACACCTACATCCCGACCATCGAGGTCCTGCGCGGGCTGCGCAAGGAGGGATTCGAGCCCTTCATGGTCGCGCAGAGCAAGAGCCGCATCGAAGGCAAGACCGAGTTCACCAAGCACATGATCCGCATGCGCCACGTGGGCGACAGTGCCGGCCAGATGACCACCAGGCCCGAGGCGAACGAGATCATCCTGATCAACAGCCACGACGGCGCCAGTTCTTACCAGATGCTGGCCGGCGCCTTCAGATTTGTCTGTTGCAATGGGCTCGTCGTCGGCACCGTGTCCAACGACATCCGCATCCCTCACAAGGGCAATATCCAGGGCGAGGTGATCGAGGGCGCCTTCCGCGTGCTGGAGGACTTCGAGGCGGTGGATGCGTCGATCGACGGCATGAAGGCGCTGGACTTGAAGCCCGAAGAAGAGCAGGCCTTCGCCACGGCCGCCCTGGCGCTTCGCTATGGCGAGCGCACGGAAGGGCAACCCCCCGCACCGATCACGGTGGCGCAACTGACCGAAGCGCGGCGCATCGAAGACACCGGCGGCAGCCTCTGGCTGACCATGAACCGGATTCAGTCGAACGTCATGCAAGGAGGTCAGCCGGGCCGCAGTGCCCAGGGCCGGCGCTTGCACACCCGGCCGGTGGGCAGCATCGACCGCACGGTGTCGCTCAACCGGGCGCTGTGGGTGCTGGCCGAGGAAATGCGCAAGCTCAAGGCCTGATCGTTACAGCCTGATCCCGAGGCGATGGATTTCCACTGAAATCCATCGCGCCCGCCACCGCGCGCCGCCCCGAAGATCGGAGCGGCGCGTGCGTGCGCGCAAAAACAGCGCTCGCCGGCGTGGCCGGCTCGCGGCGCCCGGTCCTCGGCCATCGAGGCCTTCCGACCGGGTGCAAGGTCCCCTGCATGCGACGCCGTGTCACCCGATCGATACCGGTGCGCACAGTTCGTCGTCGCGGCAGGAGGCCCCATCATGAAGACTCTCGTTCTCGCCAACCAAAAGGGCGGCGTCGGCAAGTCGGCCGTGGCCACGCTGCTGGCGCACTACTTCGCCCAACATGGCCAGCGCACGCTGGCGATCGACCTCGATCATCAGGGCAACTACAGCAAGCCGTTGCGCTTGTCCGACCGTCCGGAGTTGTCAACGGTCAGTGCCGACGCATTGATGACATCGACGCCGGCCGTGGTGCCCGCCATGCCGTTCGTGCTGGTGCCCAGCGGTGCGGGCCTGCTCGGCCTGGAGCGGCAGCCGACGCTGCACAACACCTTCGGCCGCAACTTCCGCAGCTTCATCGCCGGAGTGGACTCGCAGTTCGACCTCTGCGTGATCGACACAAATCCAAACCCCGACATCCGGCTTATCGCGGCGCTGGCCTCCGCCGACTTCGTGTTGTCGCCGATTCAGCTCAACCAGGAGGCGCTGGACGGTGTAGCGGCGCTGCTCAACCACGAGCGCGTCGGGCTGCGCAAGATCAAAGCGGTGATGAACCCGAAACTCAGCCTGATCGGCCTGTTGCCGACGATGGTCGAGTCCACGCCGTTCCAGCGCGAGAACTTCACCGGCCTGGTGGCGCGGTACCTGTCGCTGCTGATTGCGGTGGGCAGCGGAGCCGGCCAGTTCGCCCTGATCCCCAAACGCTCCGCCATCGCCGAAGCTCAGGCCGCCGGTGAGGTGCTGTGGGAAATGAAGAAGACCGCCGCGCGCGATGCCTGGAAAGAGATCGAGCCGACGCTGGCCCGCATCACCGCCATCGTGACCGGGCACGGGGGCAACTATGGCGCTCGACTTTGACGCGTTGGCGCTGGACCAGCCAATGGCAGCAGCGAGCGGCACGCCCTTGATGCTGGCCATCGAGGCCATCGAAGAAGACCCTGCACAGCCGCGCCGTGAGTTCGACCCGGAAGCGCTGCAGCAGCTGGCCGACACCATCGCCGCGCGTGGCGTGCGACAGCCGGTCTCGGTTCGCACGCATCCCGAGCAGCCAGGCCGCTGGATGCTGAACTTCGGCGCCCGGCGTCTGCGCGCGTCAAAGCTGGCCGGCAAGACGCTGATCCCCGCGTTCGTCGACGAGGCAGCCGACAGCTACGACCAAGTGATCGAGAACGAGCAGCGTGAAGGGCTCAAGCCGCTGGAGTTGGCGCTGTTCGTGCAGCGGCGTTTGGAAGCCGGTGACAGCCAGGCCGACATTGCCCGCCGCCTCGGCAAGAGCCGAACCTTTGTCATGTATGCCACCGCGTTGATTGATGCGCCGGATTGGCTGATGAACGCCTACCGCCAAGGTCGGTGCCGAGGGGCACGTGAGCTTCACGAGCTGCGGAGTCTTTACTCCGAGCATCCCCAGCCAGTGGAAGACTGGATCAAGACGACCGAGTCGATTTCTCGCGACCGCATTGCCGCCTTGAGGGCAGACCTCGCGAAGCCGGCCACTGCGCCTCTGCCCACCACTGCTCCGGCGACTGGTGCGATTGACTCGACCGCCGAAAGCTCGACCCGGGCCTCGAGGTTGAACGGCGCAACGGGCACACCGCCCCGCTGCAGTTCGGGCACGAGCCGCCTTGCGCTGCAAGCCGATCTTGACGGCCAGGTGGTTGAAGTGGCGATGGATGAGATGCCAGCGCGTGATGGGGATGTTCACGTCCGGCCCGTCTCGGGCGGCGTAGTGCTCCACGTTGCTGCAGCGAGGCTCACGCTGCTTCGTGTCGTCGCGCGATAGCCGGTTGTCAGACTGTCTTACACGACCGTGTCTGACGACCGTCGCCCTGTCCGTTGAGTTCCCGAAGTCCCCGCCGGTTGCCTTGTCCCCTGAGGGCGCCTGTGGCCGTCATCGCCGCGCGGTTTGACCTTCGGCGCTGCAACACACGCTGACGAGCGCGATGGAAATCGGCCGAAATCCAACGCGAGACATCACCTGATCCTCGATGAAGATGAAGACATGGTTGATTGCAGGATAGGCGCGGTGGCGCCGTTGTCGGACACGCCGGGCGTGTCGGGAAGCAAGGGGCTCAGGGGTTCATGGCACGTACGTCACGGGATCGAATCAGCGTCGACTTGCGCGGCTTGAGGGCTGCGCTGTTCGAGCAGGCTCGCACGCGTGGCATCTCGCCGTCGGACCTGGTTCGTGCGGCCCTGGCCACTGCCCTCGACCGGGCCGAGCCGTCGATCACTGAGCGATCTGCACCCGGCGCTGCAGCGTCTTCCGAAGATCGCGTGCGGCTGTCGCTTCGCATGAGCCGCCGCGATGCCCTGGCCACGATCACGGCGGCACGCGCCGCCGGGCTGTCGCCAGGCGCCTACGTGGCCGGCCTGATCGCCGACGTTCCCGTGCTCACGAGCGGCGCCGCACGCGCCGACCATCTGGCGTCACTGATCGCTTCCAGCGCCGAGCTGTCCACCCTCAGCCGCAACCTGCACCGTCTCACGAGCTTGTTGCGCCAGGGCTCTGTCCGCGCCGCCCAGGAGTACCGCGAGATGCTGGACACGGTGGCGGATGACGTTCGCGAGCACCTCACGCTGGCGGCCACCGTCCTGGCCGACCTGCGCCCGCGCCACGGCCGTGCGCCGGCGGCACCAGATCAACACGCGTAGCACCTGCAGGAGAGCACCATGCCCCAACGGCCCAACATCGACGGCGTCCTGATCCAGTGGGGCGACCGGCTCTTCTATCCGGGCAACCGCATCGTGAGGGTGGCGCCGCAGCCGAAGCTGGTGGCAAACCTGGCCCGCCGGCGTGCGGCGGCGATTCGCGCGCGCATCGAAGCGACGGTTGTGCGCCGGGCGCCGCAGGTGATGGTCAAGGTCACCGGCGGCGGGCGTGGCATGCAGGCTATCGCGGCGCACTTCCGCTACATCAGCAAGAACGGACGGCTCGACATCGATGACGAGCGCGGCGAGACGATGCGCGGCAAGGACGCCCTGCACGAACTGGCCGAAGACTGGCGCCTGGGTGGCACCCTGATCGACGACATCGGTAACCGGCGCGAGGCCTTCAACATCATGCTGTCGATGCCGCGCGGCACCGACCCGCTGATCGTGCAGCGCGCGGCGCGCGAGTTCGCGCAGGCCGAATTGGTCGAGCACAAGTTCGTGATGGTGCTGCACGACCACCAGGCCAACCCGCATGTGCACATCAGCGTGCGGGCCGAGTCCAAGCACGGCAAGCGGCTGAACCCGCGCAAGGCTGACTTGCACCGCTGGCGCGAGACCTTTGCCGAGAAGCTGCGAGGCTGGGGCGTTGACGCCGAGGCGACGCGGCAGGCCAGCCGCGGCAACGCCCGCAACTACGAACCGCTCTGGCGGGTGAAGGCGGGGCAGGACGGGCGCCTGCTGAAAACAACACGCGCCCGGTTCAAGGCAAGCCCAGCGTCAATCGCCAACCGTGCGGAAGCAGTCGAGGCATGGGGCCACATCGCCAGGGCGTTGGCTGCGTCGGCTGACCCAAGCGATCGTGGCTTGGCACAGGCCGTCGCTCGGTTCGTCCGCGAGACGCCGGCCGTCACTTCGCCGAACCGCGAGAACAGGGCCCGGTTCGTGCCGATGCAGGGCGAACCAAGAGGTCGAGAATACGAACGGTGACGCGATGCATAGAGCGAGGCCAGGGGTACGTGCTCTTCCGCTGACCAGCTTTCTTCCGCCCGATGCTGCCCCGCCCCTGGTGTCCCGGTCTAGTCATTTGCGAGGTGCTGGCGAGGCAAGTAAAACGCGCGGTCTTGCATGGGTGCGCTCGCTGGGGGGGGTACGGAGAAATGGCTGCGCTTTACCTGGCAGAATCCGAAACTAGAACATGACGCGGCAAAAACCCATTCCGGTGATCGACTTGTTCGCAGGGCCGGGGGGGCTTGGCGAAGGTTTCACGTCGATCGCCGATGGCCGCGGCGACCGTCGCTTCGCCGTCAAGGTTTCCATCGAGAAGGAAGAGGTCGCGCAGCGCACACTCTCGCTACGGGCATTGTTCCGTGCGTATCGAAAAGGGGCGGCCCCGGACTGCTACTACGACTACCTTCGCGGAGACATTTCCAGGCAAGAACTCTTCAGCCACCCGTCAATCACGGAGGAGGCCCGTGCGGCGGCGGCCGAGGCGCGCTGCGCGGAACTGGGCAAGACACCGCCCGCAACGGTGGACAAGTGGATCGAGGACGCGCTGGAAGAGGCAAGCGAGTGGGTCTTGATAGGCGGCCCACCCTGCCAAGCCTACTCGGTTGCTGGACGTGCGCGTCTGCGCCCCGGGAACCTCGTGAAGTTCGAGGCAGACAAGCGCCACTTCCTGTACACCGAATATCTCCGGATCATCAAGGAATTCGGGCCCTCGGTGTTCGTGATGGAGAACGTCAAGGGCATGCTGACGTCCAGGCACGGGGGCCAGTTGATATTTGATCGAATCCTGTCGGACCTCGCCAATCCGGGAAACGGTCATCGCTATCGGATTCGCTCGCTGGTGGTGGATGGTGAGGAGCTCACGCCGCAGGACTTCGTTATCGAGGCCGAGAAGTTCGGCGTGCCGCAGTCGAGGCACCGGGTCATCTTGTTCGGCATTCGCGAGGACTTGGCGCAAGCGACTCCCGCTCTGACCAGGCAGCCTGGCCGATTCCTGTTGTCGCCTTCGCCGAGGAAGGTCTTGATCGAAGAGGCGCTGTCAGGGCTACCCCCTCTGCGCAGCAGGCTGTCTCGCGAGCCCGACTCGCACGAATCGTGGCTCTCTGTGCTGAAGAGCGCTCCCAGTGGGCTCAAGGACTGGCGCAGGCCGTTACGAGCCGCTTTGGCACTGGACATGGAGCTAGCATGGCGCAAGGCGGGCGCCTTCGAGTCCTTTGGTGGAAGGTTCGAGAAGCAGCATGTCGGATTTGATTCCATGCCCGCCGAACTGGCAGCGTGGCTGGACGACCCGAAGGTCGGTGGAGTGTTGCAGCACGAGACCCGCTCCCACATGCGATCGGACCTGCACCGCTACATGTTTGCCGCGTGCTTCACCGCCTCGCAGCACTACTCGCCAAAGCTGCCGCTGTTTCCGCCACGCCTTGTCCCAGCCCACGAGAACATGGACGACGCCGCCGTCCCTTTCCTGGATCGGTTCCGTGTGCAGTTGAAGGGTGAGCCTTCGACGACGGTGGTGTCGCACATCTCGAAGGACGGGCACTACTACATCCACTTCGACCCGGCTCAGTGCCGCAGCCTGACCGTACGTGAGGCCGCGCGCCTTCAAACGTTCCCGGACAACTACTTCTTTGAAGGTAACCGGACGCAGCAGTATTGGCAGGTCGGCAACGCGGTACCGCCCCTGTTGGCCCGCAAAGTGGCCGAAGTGGTCCTCGACTTTATCCAGGCATCGCGCCGCTGATCGATCCCAAGGTTTCGTCGCCTTCGATCCATTCGGCGAGCTTCGCCGGAAGGGCCGCAGCGATAGTCGAGTCCCTGGTCGCGCATTCCCAGCAGACCAACACACGCCATCCGACGGCGAGCAGGGCGCCGATCGCCACCTGATCGCGCTCGGCGTTGCCTGCTAGCTTCGCGCGCCAGAAGTGCGGTCGCGTCGAAGGTAATTTTGCGTTCTTGCATCGCGCGTGCATGTGCCAGAAGCAGCCGTGGACGAAGATCGCGATCTTGCGCCCGGGTATGACTATGTCGGGTCGTCCCGGCAGGTCGCGGCGATGCAACCGAAATCGGTAGCCCGCAGCGAACAGCGCCTTGCGGATAACGATTTCGGGCTTGGTGTCCTTGCCTCGGATGCCGGACATCATCCGGCTTCGCACGGCGGGGCCGACGACATCGGTCACGGCGCAAACTCAGCGAACCTCGGGAATGTTTTTGGCGGCGGCCGAGTACGTGGCCCCGAGCACGGCCTCTCGGCACTCAGGACGTTTGGCCCACTCGGAGATCATGCGACCGCCTGCGGTGCGCTGCAGGACATCGTTGACCTCGCGCGCCCAAGTCGCGATCTGCGCCATCAATTCGGTTGAGCCGCCCTGTTTGGCCCATACGCGCTCGAAGTCGATTCGGTCGCCGAGCTTTGCTGAGGCAACAGCAACCACGTAGGCTGCGACGTTCGCCTGGAAGGCCTGGAACATCGGCCGGACAAGTTTTTGGGTGTCGCGAAAGAGCTTTGCCTTGGCGATCATCACTTTGTAGTTGTCCGCCGTCGGCAACTGTGCCTCGCCGCCGTCGGGTCCGGAGATCGATTCCATGAAGCGGTCGAAGTTTTTCTGCGAGCCGAGGCTGACGATGTCGGGCTTCTTGTCCCACGCATTGACGTACTTGGCCAAGTCCGTCTTTGTGATCTTGCGCGCGGGCGGAACGGCCTCTTTGAGGTCCCTGAGTTTCGCTGGGGTTGTGCCCTTGCGCATGAGCATGGTGTTGTAGCTACCGGCGGCCCGTTCGTAGAACCAATACGATTTGCCGTCGGGGCATACCACTGCTTGGGACAGCCGCTCGATTTCGATGTGGAAGGGTTTGTTGGCGGACAGGTCAGATTGCCGAACGGCATTCTGGCTGTTGGCGAAACGCGAGATGTCGGAGATGAGTGCCTCTTCTTGAGTAGGGTCCTGCGCATGCATGACGATGATCTTCGCGGGCACGCGCACACGGCTGAGGTCGGTGTCCGGATGCTTGCGCTTGGTGAAGTAAATGGAAGCAGTGGTTTGGCCGCCATTGACGATCTGCAGGCCCTTGATCCAGGCGATGCCAATGGCGCCGTCGATCGTCTTGCCGAAGTGCAACTGGTCGGCGACGATCACGATGCCGTTGTTGTAGGCCATGAATCGACCGGGTTCGTTCCTCAGCGTGCTTTGGATGCCAGCGTTCACGCCCTTGCTCTTGACGCTGAGGAAGGAACGGACATTTGCTTCAAGAAGCCTGGGGCCGTGCTGTTCATAGATCAGTCTCAGAGCTTCCCGGGGAAGGCCGCCAAAGCGTAGCCATAGTCCTCCTGATCTCCGGGGACGAATACGCACGGCAACGGCGAGCCCGAGACCTCCGTGAAGTCGATGACCAGTTCGTCGCGAGGCTTGCCTTCTGACCAGTGCCGGTGGAGGCGCTCGATATCCATGACTTCGAGCCGGACGGCCTTGCCGCTGACTTCGATGGTCGCGAAGCTCTTGGACTTGGCGACCTTGTCCGTGAGGACATATATGCGTATCTGCTCCAGCCCGTTGTAGATGGCCTGGAGGACCTCCGCCAGCGAACGCGCAGGCTGGGTGGGGTCGAGCCTCTGAGCCATCTGGCCTTCGGCGCAGAGAGTCAGAAATCGCAGGCACTGCTTTGCAGCGGCCTGTGTGTCCGCGTCCGAAATTGGTGTGGGAACGTCCACGCCTTCGTAGAGGCTGACAAACAGATCGAGCTGATCCTGGTCGTCGGACAGCGCATAACCGCTAAGGCGGAGGATGGCGTTGCGGATCGTGCCCTGGAAGTGGCATGCCTCGGGCTCGAACGTCATTCCGATGTCCGACATGTGTCCCATGACGATCTCCGAGAACACGATCTCGGCATAAGGCGAGCCGTCGATCATCTGGGCGCGAACCTGTGCCTGTGTCTCAAGCAGGAATTCCGGTAAATCCATTTTCAAAGGGCTCCCAATTTCTTCAAGGCGTCCTCGACGCCAACGCTGTCCCCAAGCGAATTGTCGAGGTCGATGTCATACGTCGCTCGCAAGACGCCGGCAGGTACGCGACCGTGGGTCAGCCGAGGAACGCCCCCACCGACCTCCACAACTCGAATGGATGCGATCTCGAATCGTCGGGGATAGCGGTCGGCGTGGGCGTCGAAGTAGCCGGCCCTCAGCATCCGTTCGGAGAGCATCCTTCTGGCTTCGGGGTCGGAGGATGCCGTCGCTCGAATCGAGGAGACGAAGTCGGAGAGAGTTCGCCCCGCAGCGACTTGGCGCAGGCGCACGCCAGCAACAAACAAAGGTTGGCGGATCGAATCATCGAGTTGCTCAAGCGAGCCGATCCGGGCGGGGAAGCCGGTCGATGACACTGTTGCCTTGACCTCGATCGCGCCGGTGCCCAGTTCGAAGTCCTGGACTCCGTCGAGAGGTCCGAGCCACGCCTCTACGGCCAGCGCCGGCGGCACGCCCGCCTCGAGGATTGCCGAAAGTATCGAGAGCTCACCGATGAGCCCGATCTCGGATTCCGGGCTCAGAGCCTGAGCGCCTTTTCGCATGAACTCCTGCCAGGCACGCACCCGCCCAAGGAAGACGCGCAGCAGGTGGGGCTCGCCGGCGCCTGCTTGGGCATCCAGCGCGCCGCATACATCGCAGGACATCGCCAGAAAGAGATCGATGCTGCCCGACTGCTTGCGCGTCAGCGCGAGCCAGGTATTCCCGTCGCCATGAGGATCGACGCGCTCGACATTGAAGCCGTGCCCCTCGGGGAGATTCTCGGCGGCAGGGACGGAGGCAGAGGAGAAGCCGACAAGCAGCGCCTCCTCGTTGCCAGGAAACCTCCTGCCGGCGGTCAGCGCGCACGGTCCTGCCGGCGCGATCGGGATCGTCCGCCAGCCTGCACCCTCGGCCGCCCCGACCAGGGAGTTCCAAGCCAGGAGGAACTCGTCACTCGGCCGGGCCATATTCCTCCCAGAGAAGGTGGTCCACCCTGTATTCGACCTTCACGCCGGCGTCGCTCGCCGGGAAGCTGACACCGAAGGCGATGACCGGAGCCTCGCGGCCGCCGAAGATGTCGGCCTCAGCCTTCCGGGGGTCGAGCAGGTACAGCAGGAGCAGTCCGCGCTCCGGCGATGCGGCCACGCCGTCGGCCCCTTTGCCTCGGATGCGGCGTATGGCGGGCCCGTTGGGCAGTTCAGGAGGCTTCGGCTCCTCACCGTCCTTTTGCCGACCGGGGTCGGGCTTCCAGGCGCGTTTCGTTGCCTCCAGCGCCGCGAGCCACGCCGTCTCGCCGAGGTCGATTGCCTCATCCCGGGGTGAAAGCAGGCGCCCAATGGAATAGCGATCCGTGATATCTGCGTCGGCCTTTCGTTGCAGCATCGCATCGACACGCAGACCCGTCGAGAACTGGTACGACGCGCCGGTTCCGCCGCCGACCACAGCGACCGTCCAGTTCGTGAGCTCGGAGGCCTTCGCCATCGACCGCACGAACTCGGACAGCAATGCGCTGTTGACCTTCCGGGCCTTGGGGTGAGTCGCGTATGCCTCGAAGAAGTCGGCCACAGCCTCAGCCGGCACGTTTTTCCAGAGGTGCCCCTTCCACTCCTGCGAACTGCCGCCTCGCGGCCGGACGATCGCATCCCTTTCTGATGGCGTGCCCATCGCGTCGATCAGTCTGTCGGCCGCGGAGAGGTTGTGGTCAAGGTTGGCCTCGTCTTTGTAGAACGACACGGTTTCTAGCAACTCCCCGCTGAAGGAAAGCTGCAGGCTTTTCGCGGTGCGCATCTTCAGAGGAGACGTGACCATCAGGACCGGGTGGCTCTGGACTTTCAGGCCATAGTCCCTCGGCGTGGCGCCGCGCTCGACCATGGCCTCGAACTCCTCTCGCAACTCTTCGGACGCGTCGGCGATATGGCCGAACCACTCCACGAGGTCAGACGTGGTGTAGAGGCGGCAGAGGTCGACGTAACCCGGCCTGTATCCGAACCACCGGCCCATTTGCATCAGCGTGTCATACATCTTCGTGGTTCTCACGAAGTAGCTGACGCAAAGGCCCTCCAGCGTCAGGCCTCGGGCAAGCTTGTCGCCACCGATGGCAATGACCTTTAGGCCCTGCCCCTCGCGTTCGGCGTAGTCGAGGGCGTCCTTGGCGGTGCCGTTGATCATGCGCACGTGGATATCGGCCAGAACATCCGGAAGCGCCGCGAGCACTTCCCCCCAGCTTGGGATCTTGGGCGGGCCGTTCGGCTCGGGGAGTCGCCGCGCGATCTCTGCGCACGTTGGAACGAAGTCGGTATCCCACAGTTCATGAAGCTTCGCTACCAAGGCCTCGTGGTCGTTGCCGCGGACGATGCGCTGCCGCATGCGCCGGACCGCTGCTTCGACCTGTGCATGCACGTGCCCCTGGACGTTGGCAAAGCGAGTGACGTGGACAAGCATCGACGAATGTTCGGCTCCCTGTCCGCGGCAGACTCTCACCGCGCAGGCGAGGGCAAACGAGCAGATGGCGTCGCGCAGCGAAGGCGGTAACTCATCCTGACCGCCGAATGATGGGACGTGCTCCTTGTTGTGCTTGGCCGGCATCCAACCGCCGGGCTCGTCCTTGTTGACGTGGTCCGATACGTCACGCATGAGCGGCAGGCCACCGGTCCGGCCCTCTGGTGAGCGCAGGCCGAAGATGCGCGCGGGCCCAACGTAGTTCGACGGGGCAGCGAGGTTGATGATGAAGGCCTGTGGGAAGAGATCGGGTCCCTCGTCAGTGGTCGCGCCGCGCCGGTGGATGAAGATATTGGCGAACGGCGTCGCCGTATAGCCGACGTAGGCCGACTTGGCGAAGGAATGCAGGATCTTTCGGATGAGGCTGTTGATCGTCTTGGGCTGATGCTCATCGTCAGGCGACCCGTCCGGATTGAACAGCTGCTCGCCGGTGTCTACCGAAGCGTGGTCGGCCTCGTCGTCGATCACCAGCAGCGGCAGGTTTGTGACGAATCGCCGCCCGGTGGTCGTGTCGGTGGCGTCCGCGACGTGTCCGCGAATCCACTTGAGCAACCGTGTCAGGATAGTCTTGTTCTTTTTGACGACAAAGAGCCAGGGCCGCTCTTCGGGCGAGCTCGCCAGGTGTCGCGCGACCGCGGTGTTGAAGTCCCCCTTGTCCTGTCGGTTCGTGAAGCAATGAGGATGGATCCTTGGATCGCTGTCGATTTCGGCGACGCCAATCGGTTTGACCGCGTCTCCCTTGGGCGATGTCTCGTAGCCGAGGAAGCTCTCTTCGAGCCGGATTTGGGTTTGCGAGCGCAGATTGTTATGCAGCCCCGCCAAGACGATGACGATCTTGTAGCCTGCGTCGGCGGCCTTGCAAACGAGGCCGGAGTAGTTGCCGGTCTTGCCCGACTGGACGTGGCCGACAACCAAGCCGCGGCGATCCCATGAGCCCGTGCGCTTCGGATCCTCCAGCAGCCCGAGGATGTCGTCGGTTGACTCGTCGAGCGCCTCGACGACATCGACCGAGAGTTTCCGTTCAAGGTAGCCTTGGTAGCGCTGCCAGTAGCGCCAGTCCTTCTTGCGCGTTGACACCAGCCAAGGCTCGTGGCCCTCGGTGTCTTGCAAGGTCGCATCCTTGCCGATCCAGTGGCTGAATCGGCGGATCAATTCGGCGATGGCGGTCTCTTGGTCGATGCCATCGGGATAGGAGGAGGCAAGGGCAGCAGCTGCGAACGTGACCTTCTCGGCGATCAGTGTGGGCGTGATGCCGGCCTTGTCGCGCTCGGCTAGCAGCATCGTTTGCGCGAGGCTGACGACGAATGCGAGCCCCTTGTCGGCATCAGCCATGGAGTTTCCTGTTCATCGTTGGTCAGGCGGGCTTGTCGCCGCCTGACTGCAGGGCCGCAACAAGCGCCGGGAAGTTCTGGAATGGCTCGGTGGCCAGGAGGACACGTTTGGCCGCTTCCGCACTCATGCCTCGGCGTCCCACCATGTCGCGATAGAGAGCACGCAACACTCCCAAAACGGCTTCGGGAGGCTCGCCTGCGAACCCCGTTCGTGGCGTGTCCTTGTTCTCAGCGGTGTCGAGCCAGATGCGTTGGACCGGCACCGTCTCCTCGATCACCCGCAGCATCGCTCGAATCAGTGGAAGCTGTTCGCCCGACCCGTCGAGGACCGCGGATACGGCTGGATGCTTCTCGTCGATCCGGTAGCGCGCGCCGGCACTGTTGTGCTCGACCCGCCATGCCTGTTCGATCGCCACGCCGCCGAGGCCGGGACCGGGAGAGCCCCGGAACGCGAAAACCTTACGAGCGCGATCGCGCGTGTCCTCGGCCAGCTTGGTGAGCCAAGGCCGGAGCGATACCGGTGGCCTAGCCGTGGACTTGCGAATGTCGATCTTCCAGGCGGCATCGGCGGTGTTGGGGATGTCGAGCCGAATCCGCGCGAGACGGTGGGCCTCCTCGCGGTTCCACGCGCGGCCCTGGCCAAGCCCGAGCCAGCCGCCCGAAACGAGGAGCCGCTCGTTTCGATACACATAGAAGCCCTGCTGGGCGGTCCAGCCCTCGGGGCCCGAGCCGGCCTTGAATTCGAAGTCGGAGAGCTTGTCCTTGTGCGGCAGCACGTGGCACTCAACTTCGATGGGCCCGGCGTCGGTGTTGGTCCGGGCGATTGGCGAGGCCCATGGCTTGGCCGGGTGCCCGGTCATGAAGGGATCCCACGGTTCTACGGCGCGTCCGTTGAGCAGAAGCCGAAGCGTGGGCCTTGGACCTTGAATAAGCCGGTGGAAAACCATTGCCACGTGGTCCTCGATGCGATCGATCAGGTCATTGAAGTCGTCGGGCTTGTAGCCCGATGTCACGATGCGGTCGAGCGCTTCCCACAGAACCAGCGTTCCGGCTTGTCGATCCTCAAGCGGAGCCAGCAGCGACTCCGATCCGTCGGCGGGCCCCTCGAAGAGCAGCCAGCCGCCGTCCGGATTGGCGGCTAGAGCATCGAGGTCCCAGCGCAGGCACGCACGCTCGCCGGCCTTGGCCGACGCGACGGTCAGACGCCTGCATTGCGAGAATGAGGCGGTCTTGAGGCCCATGCCAAAACGGCCAAGATCGTCTGCGGCACGAACGTCGAGCGGGCTCTTGTCGCCAAGACGCATGGCGCTTTCAAGCTCCGCGTCATCCATCCCGCGGCCGTTGTCCAGAATCGTGATGCGGCTTGCCGCACCGGCCCATGAGCAGTCGACCCGCACCTCGCTGGCCCCGGCGGAAATGCTGTTGTCGATGAGGTCGGCCAGGGCGGCCGCAGTTGAGTAGCCGAGGCCTCTGAGCGCCTCCAGCATGGCTCCTGCCCTCGGCGGCGCGCTTCTGGTCTTGTCGGTCATCTCCAGTAGCCCCTCCCTGGCCAGTATTCGAAGCCCATGGCAAGAAGCTTGCGAACGAGTCTTCGATCGCGGTTGTCGCGCATGGCTGTCAGGTTGACCCATACGGCCCCCGACTCGGCCCGATCATCGTCGACAGTCACGCCGAGTTCGGCTGCAAGAGCCAACAGCCGATCCAATGCGGAGCGCTTTGAATCGCCGCTGTGCGACGGGCTCTTCCCTGCGCTTGGATGGGTGGTTTCCCTAGAGGGCTGCCTAGCCGCAGGGCGGGACGCTTGGCTGCGTTCGACAGCGCCAGGCCCAGATTCCGAGTCCGAATCGTCGTTTCCGCTGACCTCCGCATCGCCCGTTTGTTCGGCTTGGTCTGGCGGCTCGTCGTAGAGCCATGGCCTCAGCACGGCCTGCCTGACGGGATGCTGGAGCCGTTTCATCGCCTTGGCTTCGATCTGCCGAATGCGCTCCCTCGTGACTTCGAATCTGACGCCGACCTCTTCGAGCGTCAGCCCGTCGGACACGCCAAATCCAAACCTCAGCCGCAGGATTTGTTCTGGCTTGTGGCCGAGCGAGGCCAGCAGGCGATTCAAAGCGCGTCGAAGGTGCTCCGCCGCGACCGTTTCAAACGGGTCGCCGACGCTGGGATCGTGGAGGCACGGTTCGTCGTCGAGGTCGTCTATGGATATCGGGACCGTCGTCGGCCGAATGAAGGCTTCGATTTTTTCCGGTGGAATCGACATCCGGTCAGCCAGGACCTGGAACGTCGGCCAAGAGCCGTGGGCCGCTTCGAGCGCTTTCGCCTCGCGACGTATCGCTTGTGCCGCTTCGTGGGCGTGGACAGGGAGCCGGATGATGTGGGCGGCATCGGCGACCGAGCGGCTGATTTGCTGGCGGACCCACCACGTGGCCATGGTCGAAAACTTGAAGCCCCGACGCCAATCGAACCTGTCGACGGCCTTGAGCAAGCCAATGTTGCCCTCCTGGATCAAGTCGTCCAAAGGCAGGCCGCTTCCCATGTAGCGACGGGCGATCGAGAGGACCAGCCGGATGTTGGCCATCGCGAACCGGTCGCGGGCGCTGCGATGGACCCGGATGCCGTCTGAGAAGCGCTTGGACGGGACCGACTTGTCACCTGCTGCCGCATCGCCAAGTGCCATAAGAAAACTGGCTTTGAGTCGAAGCGAGGTCAGCGCCGCCCTGACCGCCGGAATGCCCTTCGGTATTCCGTCGTCGCCGACGAGCGCGCGAAGGCCGGCTACCCGCTCAAGAAAGCTGCGTCGCTCATCGTCGGGAGCAACCGCGCGTACCACGGACTCGATGTCCTCGTCCGGCTCGTCGTCGCCCAGGTTGTCGCGCGTCTCGTCGGCCGGCGTAGCCGACTCGTTCAAGCCTTTCTCGATGTCAGCCTGCGCGTCGTCACGCATTCCATGGGACATCCAATCCAGGGGCCTGTCGCCGGCTTCGATGCTCGCTGAGGCGACCAACAATCGGGCGATGGCTTCGGGCCACTGGGCAACTGCGTCGAGAGCCTGGTCAACTCCGGCCTCCATGGCCTTGGCCAGCTCCGCCTCTTCAGCCGCACCCAAAAGCCGGTATCGTTGGCTGTCCCGCATGAACAGGCGCAGCGGATCGTTGCGATGCGATTCGAGGTCGTCGAGGAATTCGAGCGCCTCGACGACAGCCTCCTCCTCGTCCTGCGATGCGCTGGCATCGACTGTCACCTCGAAGCTTTCGTGGGGAAGCGAGTATTCGAAACGTTCGTCGGTTTCGGCTCCGAGGTCGTTGATCGCGCGGCGCAAAGCCGACGCTGCCTCGTTGGGATCATCGTCACCTTGCGCGAGGCCTTCGACAGCCGCGTCGGGAACGCTGCCTTCGCGTATGGCGCGCAGCAGGAGCAGCCTCAGCTCGGCACGAGCCTCTGGATCGTCATGCCGCGCAAGCGGAGCCGCCCGCTCCGGCAGGAAGAGATCGAAGTCGTTCCAAGCCGAAGACCTGTCGATGGGTATGTGATCGTTGATCGAGATCTGGACGGCTTTGGCGGCATCCGCGAGGGAGGCATCGTTGTCGGGAGCAGGTCGATGCTCCTCCGGCAGCCAGCGGTATGCATCGAGAGGCGCCTCCTCAACAGACGAGTCGTCGGTGAAGTCCAGAACGAGCGGCATGCGTGACACGCCTTCGGACTGGATCGCGGCCGTGATGTCGTATGACGAGTTGACGTGCCTTTGGCCGGCATGCGCAGCCGCCTCAGGTGGTCCCGCCTCAGGATCGCCGGTGCTGCCGATGTCTGCATGTTCCGGCGTCGGACCAACTCCCTTGGGGAGAAAGGCTGGAATGGGCGGTTCGTGATGTTCGCCCGCCACTGGATCGCTGAGCGTGGGCGCTGCGGCCAGTGGGTCCGCGCCATTGGGTCTCGCTGGGATCCCCAGGAAGCCTTTAATGGTGGCGGCTGCGGCGTCGGCTCCTGCAGAGATCGCGATCGACAGGGCGTCCCTTCCGCACGGTCCCAGTGCGCCGACATCCGCTCCAGCGTCCAGCAAGATCTGACAGACGGACGCCTTGTTCCGCGAGGCTGCGATCATTAATGGCGTTTGGCCCTTGTCGTCCCGAGCGTCGAGGTCGTCACCGCGATCAATGTGCAGGCGGACTGCGCTCTCGACGCCGGCCATAACCGCCATTTTCAAGAGGCGGTTCAAGGGGCGCGTAGCCTCTGCCGACGGGGCTATCACGTTGGCTCAACCGCTGGCTCGGCACTCAAGGGCTGGAGGCCCGGACGTCGATGGCACGCCAAGCAGCGTGGATGCGCTGAAATCCGACGATGGCCCGGAAGGACCGTCTTCCCTTTGGCCATGCGACTCTTGCCCCTTCGATTTGAAACAAATTCTACAGAGGAGGCGCCCCCGCTGGCGCTTGCGGCGACCAGAAGTTCACCACGGTGGCGTGAACAAGTCTTGGTGGAATGGCTTAGCGTCTTCCCACAGTGCATTCAAGGCCCGGCGTTGAGCAGACCAGCAGCGCAGTGGCGTAGGCGGTGTCGAAGCGCGCCGATGGCGGTGGCCACTGACGGGACAGGCAGCGAGTCCAGGCACGCGTAGAGCATCCCCAGGGTAAGTTCGGTAGGCAATTGCCGTCTTCGCGGAGTCTCCCAAAACATACGCGAAACTCTTGGTTAAGCATCGAGTTTTGCATATGATCCGGGAATGGCTTCCCTTGAGCGATACGTCGATGGCCTGCTTGTTCACGGCCGCGCCTACTTCTCCCGCGAAGAGGCGCTGGCCGCGCTCGACCTCAAGCCCGAAGCTCTCGCCGCCGCCATCACCAGGCTGGTGAAGAAGCGCCGGCTGGCGAACCCCCGCCACGGCTTCTATCTCGTCTTGCGTCCCGAAGACCAGATGGCCGGTGCTCCCGATCCCGTGCGCTGGATCGACCCCTTGATGAAGCATCAGGGCCTCGACTACCGCATCTCGCTGCTGCGCGCCGCGGCCTTCCACGGCGCGTCGCACCAAGCCGCCATGGTGTTTCAGGTCGTCGCGCCGAAGCAATTGCGCGACTTCGAGATCGGCCGTCACCGGCTCCAGTTCCTTTACCAGGCGCCAGAAGCCTTTGTGCACGTCAATCAGCCCGATCAGCTCGACCAGATGAAAAGCGATGCCGGCTTTGCCAAGGTGGCTGGCGTCGAACTGACGCTGCTGGACTGTGCCCGCTACTTTCACAAGGCGGCCGGTATTAACGGCGTCGCGCAGATCGCCAAGGACATAGGCGCCAAGGCCGACCCGCGCACGCTCGCGAAGTCCGCCGCCGCCTACGAGAACTCGGCCGTGCGCCGGCTCGGCTATCTGCTCGACCAAGCGGGCCATGTGCGCCAGGCCAAGGCGCTGGAATCCTTCGTCAAGAAGGCGAAGACAGCCGTGCCATTGGACCCTTCGGCCAAGCCCCTGATCGAGTCACTTGCCGGTACCCACGAGAAAGACGCCAAGTGGAAGCTCGTGATCAATGAACCCGTGGAGATCGACGCTTGATTCCGAGCGCATACATCCAGGCCTGGAGCGCGAAGGCGCCGTGGCCCGACGCGCGGCAGGTGGAGCAGGACCTGATCATCTGTCGCGCACTTTGTGACCTGTTTAACGCGCCGGCGCTCAAAGGCAAGATCGCCTTTCGAGGCGGTACCGCCATCCACAAGCTGCTGTTCAAGCAGCCGCTGCGTTACTCGGAAGACATCGATCTGGTGCAGACACAGGCCGAGCCCATCGGCACGACGGTCGATGCGATCCGTGATGCCTTGTCATGGCTGGGCAAGTGCAAGCGCGAACAGGCTGGGCATTCAATGCACCTGGTTTTCAAGTTCACGCCCGAGGCCGAAGCACAGACGACGCTGAAACTCAAGGTCGAGATCAACACCCGCGAACACGAGAGCCTGTTCCCCATCAAGCCGTATCCGTTTGCGGTGGAAAGCGACTGGTATCAGGGCCAGACCGAGATCGCGTCGTTCGAGCCTGAAGAGACGTTCGGCACCAAGCTGCGGGCACTGCTGCAGCGGCGCAAGAACCGCGATTTGTTCGATCTGCATCAGGGGCTCGAACAGCTCGCGATGGACCCGGACAAGCTCATCGCCTGCTTCGACCACTACCTGGCGCTCGAAGGCCAGACCATCACCCGCGCCATGGCCGAGCAACGCATGCTGGAAAAGCTCACACGTAGCCTGACCGAGGACATCGGGCCCTTGCTTCCCGCCGGTGTCCGTTTCAACGACGACGATGCGATGCAGGCCTTCGAGCGTGTCTGGGCGGAGCTGATCACGCGCATCAAGGGTGATGCCTGGAAGCTGACCGACAAGGTACTTGAAGTGCTGCGAGAGAAAAAATGTCCCGGTTTGTTGAGCCGATAGAGCCACTTCGGCGACTCACTGAAACGACAGGCTGCTTGGCCGGGTTACTCCGGATCAGGTCGAACACTCTGCATCCACCTTCGACCGGCTCTGACGAGGCAGTGTCGGCATTGCCCCCTGATCCATCCGCCACACCCAGGCTGGCGACTCGTTGACCGGCGCGAAACCTTTGAGTGCGGCCGCCATCGCCTCATCGCTGGCGTCACGTGGCGCGATGCAGAGCGCGACTGTTGATTCGCCAGCATCGGTCAGGATGACGCTGGCCAGCATCTGCCCCGCCGGCAGGTTGTAGCGTAGCCCCTTCACGAACGCGCGCCCGTCCCGAATCAACCGCTCGACGAGTTGCTGCTCGAACGAGTCTTCAATGGGCAGCCACTGCCCCGTCACGGGCATCAGCGACAGTTCCTCGATCGTCGGCACGCCGGCCTCGTTGAGGCCGAAGGTGGCGATCACCATCATGTGAACCGCATTGGAGGCGCCCCACAGTGAAAGTTCACGTTCGAAGCGCCGGCCCATCCGGCGGTAGAGCTGTTCATCGAGTGCGAAGGGTTGGTCGGGCACGTGCTTGACGACAGCCTTGAAGCCGTAGCGAGCTGGCACGATCTCCTTTACTTCACCGATCAGCAGCATCAGCGGTCGCGGACCTTTGGGTTTCCCGGCCGCATGCATCAGTTGCACCACGCGGCGCGCGTTGATCTCGTCGCGATGCTCGACGGTGAAGACCTCGGGGATGTAAAGCCGGCTTTGCAGCGCGGTACCGCGCGCGATCTTGTTCTCGGCGGAAATCAGCAGGTGTTTGCGCACGGTCGCCCACGACCGCTTGCCTGCAAACCCAGGATGCCAGTGCGTCAGCTCCGCCTGGTCCCACAGATAGTGCAGCAGCCCGCGCAGGCTGAGCTTGGTGCCGTCGGTGGCCACGCTGTCGCTGCCGTTGCCATTGCCGGGATCAATCGACCGTGCACCGGCCTTCGACATCGAGAATCCGAGCTTCAAAGCCGTGACGCCATTGACCGGGTCTTCGGTGATCGCCGAGCCCAGCACCTGGCCGAGCCCCGAGAACTCTGCAGGCGGCTCGTAGGACGGGCAGTCAGGCGCATGGTGGCTGCCGGTGTAGGGCATGCGCTTTATGAGGTAGCCGTCCCCCATCCGGGCCACGTACATCTCGATGCCCTCGACCAGGCAAAGGCACAGCGGGCGCCGGTGCGTCGCGTGCGCGGCCGACACCGCGGCATCGAACCCGGCGTCATCCGGGTTCCAGCGCCGACCCTGAATCAAGTACATCCCGGTCGCCCTTGCTTGCCAGGCCTCACCGCACCGGCGCCACTCTCTCGCGGTTGCGTTGCACTTCTGGCGTTGGCACCACCACCGGCCGCTGCGACGGTGCCGCCTTGTCGTACACCTTGACCCGCACCGTTTGGCCCTCGCGCAGGCGCTGAGCCAGGTTCTCGGCGGCGGCGGTCATCACGGCTTGACGCTGCTTCTCGGGCACCTGCTTGGCGACCAGTACGGCCTCCAGGGCTGCCAGCACGGCCTTGCGGCCACCGCCACCACGTGCAGATTGTTTGACGGCAGCATCGGCACTCGCACCGCCGTTCGACATGGCGGGCTCGATGCGGTTGATTGCCCGCGCATCGCGTTCCCGGCGCAGCAGCTCATGGTCGGCATGCTGCGGTTCGTAGCCCAGCGCCTTGACGCCGCGCAGCGAGGCCTCGAGCCAGATCAGCCGCTTGAAATCTTCGTTCCCCGACACGCGCAGCGTTTGCCAGTTGCGCGCCTCAGCCACGTCGACCATCGAGCGTGCGACGGAAGGGTTGTTGTTGTCGGTGGCCAGCTTGAACGTGGTTTCAGTGAAGGCCACGCGCGACGTGTCTCCGCGGTAGCGGTACTCGGTGTGGCCGACGCCTACCTCGCCGAGCTTCAACGGCGGGCGTTTGATGATGTAGCGCTCGCTCAAGGCATCGACCAGCTGCAAGGCGCGCGCAGCACGCTCGGCGTCCACGTCGATCTTGGCGATGACGGCCTCGGCAGGGAGGGTCGGAGCCGCGGGTACTGCCAACGGCACCACGTTGGTCACGCGCTGCGTGTCTTCTTTCGTCGGCGGCGGCGTGACAGCGCCGCGCGCTTCGGCGCGCTCCCAGGCGCCGCCGACCTTCTCCACTGGTGTGCGTTTCCCGTGTACATCCACGGCATGAAACCGGGTGGCGCCCAGTTGATCGGCTTTCGCCACCATCTCGTCGAAGGTCTTGACGCGGTACGTCACCTCGGCAAAGGGATCGCGCAGCTCGTAGCGCGGGCCGGCCGGCTCCGCAGGCGCCTGAAACCGCTGCTTCGCCACGGCGGCCCGGTTGGCCGGCTCGACGGCACCGCCCGGGCGAATGGTGGGTCCAGAGTCTGTGTCCATTTCGTTCTCCCGGTGAGTGCGGCGGCGTCGGCTGCGGATCGTTCGTCAAAAGTGCGACTGCGCAAGCGGCCCCATGGCCTGCGGTGGCACGCGGTACAGCTCGATCTCCACGCGCCGGTTCAGATCCCGTCCGCCGGGTGTGCCGTTGTCGGTTGAGAGGTCGCCTACGGGTTGCCATGTCGTGCGAATGCGCCCGGCGTCGACGCCGGCCTGCACGAGGTAAGCGCGAACGGCTGCTGCGCGGTCGCGCGCAATGCGGCTCTCGGACGGCGCTTCCGTCGTACCGTCGGTACGCCCGCGCAGCATCACCAGCGCCGCCGTGCGCGCCTGCTCGACCAACTGGACGGCGCCCGGTTCAGACACGGCGACCTGTGCGCTGCCGAACGCGAAGAGCACCGTGTAGACCGCATTGGGCCTGTCGGCCGTGGCCGTTGGCCGACCAGCCAGCGCCTGTTGCTGCAGTGCCAGCCGCGTGGCCATGTCGTTCGCGTACTTGCTGGCGCTGTCTGCGAGGCGAGTGGTCTCGCTGGCAAGGATGCGCGTGTTTTGCAGGTCGTTCTTGCAAACCTGCAGCTCGACCGCCACGGCCGCGTTCGCCGGGCGCTTCAACGACTCATCGACCGTCGGCGGCTTGGGCGGCGAACTGCATGACCCCAAGGTCAGCGACATCGAAATCAGGAGCAGGGAGGCGCGCATGGTGTCTGTCCTTCTCAGCTGGCGGGCTACGCTTGCAGCACGCGTTCCGGCGCTGGCACAGCGAGTACTGTGTCGCGGGGCTCAACGCTGACGGGCTCGATCACGCCGCCCGCGGGCGCGGCAGAAGCTGACGACGATGTCTTCTGGAAGAAGCCATCGACGCACGCCGTGATGTCGGCCTCCGTGGCCGAAGCGCCGGGCACCGGCAGGTCGCTGAAATCCTGCGCCAGTTGGGCGATGTCGAAGGTCGCACCCGCCGGCAGCTCGTCGTCTGCATAGCGCCAGCGCTGCTGGACCTTGGCGAAGTGCAGGTCCATATCGATCTGCGGCACCACCGGCGGCGGGCGCAGCCGCGCCTTGAAGACCTTGTCGCGGTGGTAGCGGATCTTCTCGCCGAGGATCGGCTTGCAGTTCTCGAAGATCACCACCAGTCGTTCGGCGCCGAGTTCCTTGAATTCCTGCGGCAGCAGCAGCGCCCGGCGCTGTTCACTTTCGTTGCGGCTGACACTGCTGTGCCCGTGCTCGCTGAAGGACCTGCTGCGCCCACGCGACTCGGCACGCTCGGTGAAGTGGCCGAGCATTGCGCTGTATTCGTCGGCATCGCGCTGCTCGCGCGGCGCGTAGAGGATCTGCAGGCCGTGGTTGGTGGCGAAGGTGCGTGCGTCCTTTTCGCCATAGACGGCGTCAAGCTGCGACATCGCCTGCACCACCGTCAGAAGCCGCAGGTTGTAGCCGGCCAGGAACGCCGCCGCCGACGAGATGATGCCCACCCGCCCCATGGCTGCAAACTCGTCGTTCACCAGCAGGCACTGCACCGTCAGGCTCGTGTCTTGCTCGGGTAGGGCTTGAGTGTTCAGGCTCACCAGTTGCGAGAAGAACAGGTTCAGCAGCGGCCGGGCATTGGCCAGCCGGTTCGGCGGGATGCGTACGTAGATCGACATGCGCCGGCGTCGCACGTCTTCGAGCCGGAAGTCGTCGGCGCTGGTGGCGGCGTCCACGACGGCATCCGCGAAGATCGTCAGCGGTGCGTTCAGGGTCGAGACGATGCTGGTGAGTGTGTTCTCCGAATTCGAGAGCAGGCGTTGGAGGGCGTCGGTGCATTCGTCGGAGAGGGGCGGGCTTCCCGGCGCAGCGCCGTTCCGGCGCTGTTCGATCACGGTGGTCAAGTGACCCTTCAGCGTCTGCCCCTTGCCCGACGACTGACGCAGCAACTCGCCGATCGTGCGCGGCAGTTCGGGTGTCTCCAGCAGCAGCAAGCCGAGCCCGAGGAAGAGGTTGCGTGCCTGGTCGTTGAAAAACGCTTCCGACGACGTGCCGCTGCCATCGTTTGGAAAGAACACCTGCCCGATGGTGAGTAGATCGCCGACGCGGTGCAGCGGGCTGGCGCGCACGGCGGTCAGCGGATTCCAGCGGTGGCTGCGCGCCGATTCGTCGAATGGCGAGAACGCATAGACGGCCTGGCCGTGCTCGGCGCGGTAGCCGGCGGTGATGTCGTAGTTTTCTCCCTTGATGTCGAGCACGACGGCCGAATCGGGCCAGTTGAGCAGGTTGGGAATGACCACGCCCACACCCTTGCCGCTGCGCGTGGGGGCTGACAGCATCACTGAGAGCTGGCCGGGCAAGGCTAGGAACTTGCCACGGTACCGGCCCACCAGGATGCTCGGGGTGGCGGCCTTTGCACCGCCGCCCCGCAGCCCCGCACGGTCGACTTCAGCCGGGTTCGCGAACCGGGCATCGCCATGCAGCGGACGGCGCGGACGCGCCGCTGCGATCAACGCGCCCGGCAGCACGATCAGCAGTCCGACCCCCGACACCACCATCGAAGCGACGAGCTTCTTGCGGAGTTGGGTGTCGTCGGCGTACAGGTCCCAGTACCGCGTGATGCTCGTGAACTGCGCCTGGCGCGGGTTCGCCTTGTTCAGCAGCAGGAAGATCACCGCCGACAGGTACACGGCCGCACAGGCCAGCGTGGCGAAGCCAGCGAGTGCGAACAGGCTCGCCGCCACCTTGCGCCCTGCGGGCCAGGTGGACATCGGCAGGGCGGCTACTGTGCTCATGTGGATGTCGCTGACACAGCTACCGTCGTTGACCCCTGCGCCGACTCGTCCCACCGGCCCAGGCGTTGCCGTCGTGGCTCGAAGAAGATCTCCGAGATGAAGCGCCCGCGCTCGTCGCGATCGAACTGCACGATGACATCGACCACCACGCTCAGCAGCCACTTGATCTCGTTCATGCGCAGCCCACCGCCGGCGCCACTCTCGCGGATCATCAGCGACATCTGCTCGAAGGCCAGCGCGCAGCTGCCGGCATGCACGCTGGTGATGCTGCCCGGGTGGCCGGATGCGGCGAGCCGCACGAAGTAGAAGCACTCGTCGCCGCGCACCTCGGCGAGGAAGATGCGGTCCGGCTTCATGCGCAGGCAGGCTTCGAGCAGCGACTTCGCCGTTACGCGCGCCGTGCCCTGCGCATCCTTGCTGTAGTACAAGTGCACCACGTTCGGATGGTTCGGCAGCGTCAATTCGGCGGTGTCCTGAATCGTGATCAGGCGTTCGTGCTTGGCCACTTCTTCGACCAGGCCCTTCATGAAGGTGGTCTTGCCGGAGCCTGTTTTGCCGCTGACCACGATGGTCTGGTGCTTGCGCACCGCCAGGCGCAGGAACTCGGCATAGCGGCCGGCTTCCTTGAGCGAGACAAGCTCTTGCTCGAAGGGCAGCAAATCGCTCGACGCCGTGCGACTGACCGTGGCGGTGCGTTCGAACAAACCCTCGCGCTCGAAGTCATCGAGGCCCTTGATCAGGTGCGAGGGCTTGCGCACCGTGATCGAGACCGTACCCCGCGTGACCGCCGGTGGGATGACGAACTGGATGCGCTCGCCGCTGGGCAGGGTCGCCGACAACAGCGGCCGTTCCTGGCTGATCTGCTGGTCAGAGAAGGTGGCCACGGCGGTGGCCAGCGACAGGCAGCGCTCCTGGGTCAATTCAAGCGCTGGCACTGTCTGCCACCCGCGGACGGTTTCGACCAGCAACTCGCCTGGCCGGTTGACACATACCTCCAGCACGCCCGGCGCATCGAGCTGGTCGCGCAGCGGGCGCAGAAACTCGACGACGGACGTGGCGTCGCCGCACCAGCCGTCGGCGAGGGCGTCATGATCGTGGACGCCTTGATGCATGGTCGTACTCATCGTGAGGGATCACGAGGTGAGGGCTTCAACTCGTACACCGACGAAAAGTCCACGTCGCGCGCCACGTAGATGCCGACGATGCCGCCCTGGTTCTGGTAGATCAGCGGCGGGATGTTGATCGTGCTTTCGAGCACCTTCTCCGCGAGCTTGCTGGTGCTCGCCGTGGTGGCGGGAAACAGAAGAGTGTTGGACTGGCCGCTGTTGTCGCTCCGGCTGGCCTCGTTCTGGATGACGATTTGCACGGCGTCATTGATCAGCGACACAAGCATGGCCGCACCGATGCGCTCCACCCATCGGTTGTCGACATAGCCGTCCATGCCCGACTCGCCCAGCGGGCCCGTGCCCGGCGAATCGATGTCGACCGTCACGCCGTTGGGCGTGCGAATGCGGGTCCAGAGCACGGGGATGCGAACCGTGCCGGGCCGAACCGATGCGGCGCGGTACTCCCCATCCATGTGCGAGCCGCGCTCGATGAGCAGAATCCGTCCGTCGTCGCTGAAGACGTTGCGCTGAACCTGGCAGCCGATGAAGCCCGAGGTTGCGCTCACGACTTTTGTTTTCAGCGCGCAGGTGAACGCCGTGCCCTTGGGCAGTGTCAGGCTGCGGTTGCCGAGCATCGACGCCGCCACGCGGGGCGTGGCCGAGCCCTGCAGTTGGCCGCCGAACAGACCGCTGCCGCCAGCCGCGTTGTTCATGGCGCCGGCCACCGCATTGGGCAGGCCACCGGAGGTCGGTAGGCCCAGGCCAGCCAACGGCGCAGTGGGTGTGCTGCCCTGGCCCCCCGTAGCCAACTCGGAAGTCTTGGTCAGCGTGTCGAGCAAGCCCTGCAGTTGCCGCTGGTAACCCTCCAGGTTGCGCTTCGTGCCTTCGAGCGGGTCGTCAGGGTTGGGAGTGCCGTCGAGGGTTGCAGTGCGCGTGGCTGCGCGCGCTGCAGCATCGGGCGCTGGGTTTCCCAGGCCCGGGCGGCTGGAGACCAGGACCACGGGAGCATCCTCTGGCGCAACGCGCTGGGTTCCTGCGCCGGAGCCCGCACCTGAACTGTTCGCTTGCCCGGTGCGCCGCAAACCGATCTGCTCGGCAAGGCCGTCGTCCGGTGTAGGCGAGACCGCGGGAATCATCCGGCCGGCGGGGGCCGATGCCTTTGCGACCGGCGCCGGCGTCATGTCGAGCTTGCGGGGATCTGCGGCCGCAGCGCTCGGACGGTCGGCCACGCGCTTTGACTCGGCGTCCGAGTCCTTCTTGCCGCTAGACAGCGCGCGATTGATCGAGAGGGCCGACACGGCGCCCAAGGAAAGAACCAGCAGCGCGACTGCGACGATGCCCTTCTTCGACAGCGTGTTCGTCTTGGCCTGCGTGACGTTCGGAATACCCGCTTCGCCTTCGAGCGGCGTGATTGCATTGGCGTCCCCGCCTGGCTGGTCGGTGCTCATGGCTTGCTCCCGCTGGGTGGTGCGCCGGCCACAGATTTGTTGTCTGCCTTGAGCACACGCCGCACGCCGGCGACCGTGGTGCCGCCCGTCGGTGGCAAGCCGTCGAGATCGAAGGCTTCGTTCCAGACGCCCACCACCGCCGAGCCAGCGCGCAGCATCAGGCGGCGGCTGACACGATCGACCACAAGCAACTCACCTTCCATGCGGGCGTTGACCACCGTCTCTGAACCGTCACCAAGAACGTGGAAGACGGCGGGCACCTCACGGTTGTTCGGGAACCGCAGGTAGGTGAAGCGGCCGTCGTCGAACACCAAGGTCGGCACGATGTCCTGCGAGTCCCGGCCTTCGGCGATCGAGTAGTTCGAGTTGGCAAGTTCGGGCGCCGCGGCCAGGCGCTCAGCGATCAGTTCGGCCGGCGAGGGCGGAGCCAACTCAGGAGCCGGCGGTGGGATCGTTGTCGGTGCCACCAGTTCAGCGGAACGAGCTGCGAGAGGAATGGCGGCGCGCAGGGTCGGCGCCCTGACCGCGAGCCGGTAGACCGGCTGCCGCGCATCGCCATCGGCCAGCACCACGAAGCGGAACGAATGCGTGCGCCGGTCGGTCACGACCGCCAGATTGTTCGGCGTGGAGGCGGTGCTCTTCGGCTTGACGAAGATGTTGCGCCCGCCCGGCTGGGCGGCGATGCACCAGCTCGCGTCAGGCTTGCTGCAATCGGCGCCAAGACCGGAACCGACATCGGTGATCGCTTCACCGGCGTCCAGCACCACGTGGGTGACGATGCCGCGTTTGACGGGGACGGTGACCACCGCCTGCGGGTCGTACCAAACCTCTTTCAGCCTCGGGTCGGGCGACTCGGCATGCGCTGTACTGGCGCAAATGCAGGCGACCAGCCATGCGGCGGCGAACGTGAGCGGCATCTTGAGCATGGCGACCTCACGGCTTGCTGGTTGCCACTGCCGGGCTTGCCGACGGTGTGTTGATCTCGGGGTCGGACCGGTAAGCGGTGACGACGAAGCCGAACGGGTTCTCCAGCCGGTCCTTTTCTTTAGCCAGCACCTTCGGTTGGTACTCGTACACCACGCTGGCGACATGCCGGGTCGTCACCTCAGGCAGGTTGCGCTCGGTTTGCCGAGTGACCTTGTCGTAGGTGACGGTCGCGTCCCCTTTGTTCCCGCGACGGCCGGCCGGCGAGAGTCGCACGCCGACGACGTTGATGCGCCACTCCTCGGTACTCGCCAGCTTCTTCTGTACCGCAGCGTCACCCTCGAACAGCCGGTTGTAGTCGGCAAAGACGGCCGGCACCGCCGTCCGCGCCACCTGCTCGAAGTCGCGTTGCAGCCACCACCAGCTATAGCCCTCGCGGGCGCGGACAAAGACCGCCAGGTTGTGCTTGTCGAGCGCTTCCTGTGGCGGCACGGACTCCACACTCAGGCGCTGCTGGATCGTGGTCTCGCCCGTCGTCTTGTCCACCACGATCGGCACGCCGACCACCTGGCGCAGCGGGCCCTGTGCGAACACCGCCAATACGCCCAGAACAGCGAGAACGACACCCACACCACCGACCATCCAGCCTCGGCGCTCGGACTTCTCCAGCATCAGGGCCCGATCAAGCTCCCATGCACGGTTGGCGTCGAACGCAGACCGGCTGTCAGCGGCGCGGCGTGAGTCAGTGGCTGCAGGCGGCATGCCTGCGTTGAGGACGGCACTCATGATCGGCTGCGCTCAAGGCAGGAAGTCGGCGATCTTGCCGGTGCGATTCAGCATCTCGTACTGCCGTTCGCGGTCGCGGGAGCGGGCGATGCGCTCTTCGCTGTCGGCCATGCCCTGCAGCATCTGTACCTGCGACGCCTCGTGCGCGAGCAAGGCGTTTTCGGCGCCGATGCGGGCCTGGATTTCCTGCACCGCTTTCTGATCGGTGGTCGCGTCGATCTGGCCCATGAGTGCGCTGATCTGCGCCAAGCGGCCGGAGGCCGCAGTCATCGCGTCCTGGAGCAAGCCCTTGTTCTGGTAGGGCTGGGCGAGTGCCGCCTGGCAGGCAGTGCGTGCGGCGCCGCCGAGGTCGAGGCAGTTGTAGACCATGCCGGCATCGCGAAGCCCCTTGGCCGTGGCATTGAGACCACCAGTAGCCCGAGCTGGTGACAGCGTTGACGACGGTATACGCATTGGCCGGCACGTAGTTGCGCAGCATCGGGTTGTTCGCCACCGTGCCGAGCATGCGCATGCCGTTCATGCTGGTGATCTGCGCCTGCAGTTGGGTAATCTGCTGAATCTGGTTGTTGATCTTGGTGAGGTCGTTGACGACCTGCTGGACGGTCTGCACCAGGTTGGCGACATCAATGACGGGGATGCCCTGGGCATGGCTGGCGGTCGCAGCCAAGGTAAGCAGCGCGGCGATGGCAATCGGGTGGCGTGTCATTTGAGGCTCCTCGAAGGTTGGAGTGGTCGATCACGCCCGACCGCGCAACGCGGCGAGCTTGTAGGCGGCGGTGCGGACCAGGCCGTACCCCTGGCGAGCCATGGCGCCAGCGCCGCTGGCCATGGTTCCGGCGACCCGTGTGCCGACGGCGCCCGCTGCGCCTACCGCGTGGCCCGCAGCGTGCGGGAGGCCGGCCCCCGCGCGGATGACGCCACCGCTGGCCGCAGCCGCTGCGCCGGAGCGGCCACCGGCGCCCGCTGCACGGAGACCCGCGACCATCATGGCGTTCTGGATCATTTGAATGCCTTGCTGCACTGCGGCGCCGCCGGTCAGAGCGGAGGCCAGGCTCGGGGCCTGGAAGCAGATGATCGCCATGACGATCATCAGGACGCAGTAGCGCGTGGCCTCGCCGAGCACGTTGAGAGTTGCGCCGAGAAAGCCGCCCGCGTTCTGGATGCCGATGAACATCTCTCTCCCGATATAGGCGCTCAAGCCCAGTGCGAAGAACGCAAACCACGTCAAGACAACCGCGTTGAGGAGCATCGATAGCCAACTGTCGAAGAAGCGCTGCGTCGGCTTCCAGGCCAGGCACAGGATGAACAGGGGCCCGATACCTATGACGAAAGTTAGGAAGACGGTCGCGAGCGTCACCACGAAAACGGCCACGCACAGGAATGCGACTGAGCCGATCGAGAAGACGCTCGCAGCCAGCATGAGGTCGAGCCGCGTAATGCCGGCCTCTTTCATGATGTCTGCGACCTGAGTGCTGGCGTTGTCGTTGAACTCGTCGAGCAACTGGTACGGCGATGTCACCGTGTTCGCTGGCGCGCTGGACGGAAGAAACGTAGTGGCGACACCGGTTGCAAGACTGTTCGCCGTGTCGGCGACGTTGGCGATGTAGAAGCCCGATTGAAGCGCGAATGCAAGGATCAGCCCGATCTTGGTGACCTTCCAAAGAAAGCTCGGCACTGTCTCCGAAACCTCGTTGCGAAGCACGGCCCATCCATACAGCAGGACCCAGAGGGTCATCGCGGTCAGCGCGATAGGCGTGATGGCGGCCATCAATGCGGCGACGACCCCCAGCACGTAGGTGCTGAGGATGGTCGTCAACTTCGCGCCGAGCCAGGTGAACATGAGCCTTTGCCTTCGCTGCTACTGGACAGCATCAAATGGGAGGTTCGCAGGAGGGCGGGCAAACATCGGAACGCACTTGCTTCCGAGGTCGGGGTATTGGCATTGCAGCCAGTCGCTGCCCCTCTTGACGACCCACAGTCGCGGGAGCTTCTGCGTGCCATAGCTCGAAGCCCGACAACTGCCTGGCCTTGCCCACGGCTCCGTGCACTCGACCAGGCCAGATTCCGTCTCGACCATCCGCCATGAGCCTGCGTGGCAGTTCGCGTTCGCGCCGCAGACCTTGCCGACTGAGCCTGGCATCGGCGGCGTCTCGACATTCTTTCCCGCGGCGGTCACCTTGACCGCCTCATTGCCCTTGACGAATTGCGCGTGTGCCGCGGTGCCGAGCAGGGTGAACGACGCAACGACGAGAGTCGCGAGAGTGCTGATGAGCTTCATGGAACGATCCTTTCCGGGTTGGCCTTACGCTCGCGGATCGCCGAAAGCAGCAACGGAAGCCAGGCTTCAGGATCGTCGCCAACACGTGCGCGGATGCCATCGAGCAACGCCACGTTATCCGTCGTTCCGGACAACACGGTAACGAAGTCCTCGAGGCCGGTGAGGTCGAGTTCGCAGATTGCGCTGCTGCGGCCCCTGCTTGACCAGGAAGGTGCGGCCACCGCGCGAGCCCAGGCTCCTGACGATGTCGAACTCGGCGTCGCTGAGCCCGATTCCCTCGACGTATTCCTCACGCAGCGCCTCGGGGTTGGCGAGGAAGATCTTGGTCACGCTCTGTTCGACCATCGTGCGGCCGATGGGGTGTCGCAGCACGTCCGACGGGCTCTGCGTGTCGAAGATGCCCAGCCCGTTTTGCTTGCGGATCGTCTTCTGCTTCTGCTTGGCGAAGTCGCTGAAGATGTCGTTGTCCAGCGCCTTCCAGAACTCCGAGATCACGTAGATCAGCCGCTCGCCGTTGACCAGCTCGCCCATCACGTCGAGCAGGTACAGCATGATCGGCGTGCGGACTTCGGGCAGGTCGAGAAACTCGGTCGTGTCGAAGCCGATGGCCGGCGCCTGGTGCAGATCGGTCAGGCGGTCATCCGCTTCGTCGAACACCCAGCCGAGTGCACCGCCCCGGCACCAGCGGCCCAGGCGCTCGTACAGGCTGTTCTCGCCGGTCTTGGGCAGGTTCTGCCGCACCGTGGAGAAGCGCCGCAGGTGTTTCGGCATCGAGGCCACCGAGCGCACCGCATCGGCGATGGCCCGTTCGTCCGCCGGCAGCAGCGGCAGAGTCGGTGTTTCGATGCAGGTGCGGATGATCTGCTCCCAGAACTGAACGCGCGCCGGTGTCGGCTCACGCTGCAGCGGGTTGCAGCCGGTGGGCTTGCCGGCTTCGAGCGTGAAGTAGCGCCCGCCGAGTGCGCGCAGCGCGATCTCGCTGCCACGGTCCAGGTCGAACAGCACCAGGCGCGGGGCCGGGTTCCACTTGCGCGTCAGCGCCAGCAGCAGCATCACCAGCGTTGTCTTGCCGACGCCGGTCGAGCCGATGATCAGCGTGTTGCCTGGATGCTTCTTGTCCTCGGAGTCTTCGCCGTCCGGGCTCTTGTGCAGGTTCAGGTAGAACGGCTGCCCACTGGGCGTGCGCAAGAGGGCCAGTGCCTCGCCCCACGGGTTCCCATCGCGTTTGCCGCGCGCAAAGTTGTGGCCGCTGGCCAGCGCTGCAAAGGCGCGCGAGGACAGCTTGGCTTCGCGCGGCCGCCACTGCCAGTTGGCCGGCATCTGGGCGAACCACGCGGCGTCGGCCACCAGGTCGACGGGCCGCATCTGCAGGCTGCACGCTTCACCGACCGCGCCGACGGCTTGCGCGGCGCGCCGGCCGGCGTCGGCCACGCTGTCGCCGAAGACGAGCAGGCTGTAGTGGTACTCGCCCATGCAGAACTGGCCATCGCCGAGTTCGTTCAGCGCCACATCCATCTCTGCGACTTGGCTGGCGACTACGTCGTCGCTGGCGATCAACTGGTCGCGCTGGAGTTCGAGGGCGCGCATCGCCTCGCGCCGCGGCAGGATCGAGAAGCTCTGGGTTTCGATGAACTCGCTGCCCTCGTACAGCAGCGGGTTCAGCACACCCGGTTCCACCGCGTCGGCGTACTCGTGGATGTCGATGAAGGCTGCGTAGCGCCGCGCATCGCCCTGGCGCAGTTCCAGCTTGTCGGCACCGAACGACAGCCTGGCGGTGGGCAGTGTGCGGTAGAGTGGGCCGGCATGCACCGGCACTGATTGCCACAGGCCGTTGACCAAGTAGCCCAGGAACTCCGCGACCTCGGAGTAGTCGTGCCCTGCGCGGGTCTGTACGCCGAGCAGCGTCGGGTCGAACGCCCTCAGCACGCGCTCGACCAGGGCCGTCTTCTCTGCCATCACGCGCAACGCCTCGGCCTGCGCCGTGGCAATGTCGTCGCGGGTTCGGCGGTTCGACTGAAGCGCCCGCCCGATACGTGACGCGTTCGGCCGATAGACGAGGGTCAGATACAACTCATTGCTCATCATTCGCCGCTCGCGCAGCGAGGCGCCGTACGCCTGGGCGATATCGCGTGCGAAGCCTGGCTCACGGGGTTGCGACATCGTGTCTTCGACCGCACGGTGCAGGCGATGCTCCCAGATGGCGAACTGGCCACCGGCGAGGTTGCGCAGCAGGCTGCACTTGGCTTCATGCCGCTCGGAAATGGTGTGCTCGTCGGCGCACTCGAAGGGCACGCCGTCGAGGCGCCACACCCGCAGGTAATCGCCCCCTCGGGTGATCACGTCGTTTGCCGATACGAGCGACGAAAACGGCACGAACCGCGTCAGTGGGTTCTCGGACTGCGCGCGCTTCCAATGCTGCGGCCGCGCCACGAATCGGGTCCAAGGCGGCCCGACTGGTGCCTTGGTCTTCCCAGCGAGTTCTCTACCGGTGCCAAGCATCACGTGTCCCCCGATAGAGGTAGGGCGCATAGCTGCGCGCGTGCCACAGCCGGCCGTTGCGGTCGTTGAACCACAGCTTGGTGGCGACGAAGATCTGCCGAAACCGCTGGTCGTCCTTGCGCGTCACGAAGCGCATCCACCCGAGCGCCGGGCCGATGGCCACCAACACCACCGGCACGATCCACCAGGTCACCAGTGAGCCGACCCACATGACCAGCAGCATCCCGGTGCCGAACAGCACGACCAGCGGCACGAGCGGGATGCCCAGCTTCATGGCCGGGCGCGTGGCGCCCTTGTAGATGGCTTCGGCTAGCACGATGAGCCTGTCAGGCGACGATGAAGCTCGCGAACGCCGCCGCGCCACCGACCAGCGTGCCGCCGATCAGCACGTTGGCCACGTCGGCCAGTCGGGCGCCCTGAAAAATCATCTTGAAGCCGGCCCAGATGATGGCGATCGTGACCACCGCGATCGAGATCGTGATCAGGATTGCGTTGACGTTGGTGACCGTGGTGTTGATCTTGTCGAAGCCCTGGGCCAAGGCAAGTTGCGGAGCGAGGATGAAGAGCGCTGCAAGCAGCGTCGCGATCCTGGCGGGCGCGCGGCGTAAAGAGATCGATGGCATGGTGGTTCCTCGGTTGGTTTTCGGATCGGACATCGAGCCGCACGGGTCAGGGAGCCTGGCTGACCGGGTTTGGTTTGCCCCGAGCCGCGGACACCACCCGTGCCACGTAGCCGTGGTCGAAGCCGGTGACGAAGTTGCCGCTGTAGTAGCAGGAAAGCGCCTGGCGAATCGCGACCTTCGTTGGCGATCGCACGCCTGCGCGCTCGAAACATTCACCGAGCACCGCCTGCATCGCCCGCAGGTTCGCGCAGGGGTCGAAAGCGCTGGTGGCGGTCAAGCCCAGCCGGTCGAAGTTGCGCTGGTTGATCTGCGCCAGCCCGACGCTGAAGTTCCACCCTTGCTGTTGCAGGGCTGCCGCCGTGGCGCGCGCTTCACCGGCTGTCCGGGGTTGCCGGTCCAGCACGCCGCCGACCACGCCGATGGCGTGCGGGTTGAAGCCGCTTTCGACAGCGACCAGCGCACGCGCGGTGCTCGCATGCACCAGCGGCGCACAGGTCGCTGCCAAGGTTGAGAAGGCCATGTCGTCCACAGCGAACCTCATCAGCATGTGGGGCAGGGCGGAGCCGGTGGCGGCAGCGATGCGAGCCAGGTGGCGTAGTCGTTGTCGAACTGGCTGTCCCAGGTGCCGAGCTTGGCCTTCGCGGCCGGCGTGAACTCGGTGACGGTGTCACCGGCCATGCTCCACCAGGTGCGGGCCCACAAGGCGCCTTCGACGTTGATGGCGACGGTGCCGGTGTAGTCGCAGCTGTAGATCGGGCCGCTTTCTCCGTCGAATACTCGCGTGTACTGCGCAGGGCAGTTCGTTGGGGCACTGGCCCATTGGTGGCTGGCGCTGTTTGCCGGGCCTGACATTGCGCAAGTCGGGAACGCGCGGCCGCGGGCCAGATCGCGAAGAACCTGCCGGATCGGCGGTACGCACTGCGGGATGGCGCGCCAGCTCGGAGCCGCAAAGCACAGAAGCACCAGGCAACCGTCGACGGCGCGTGCTGGTGTGCTGAAGGCGGCTGTGACGACGAGCATGCCCAGCGCCATAACAACCTGCACCCCCGCGCTGCGCCGCTTGCCACGGGTGGCGAGAGGGACTACCTTTTGGGATTTCTGCACTTGGTGCCTCCGTTTTCAGGGATCGGGTGGGCCTTATTGCTGCGGCGCGATTCAGGTCGCGGCATGGATTCACTCTAGGCTTAGACAGGAGACTGCTTCGCGATGGATTCCGACCAAAATCCTTCGAAGACGCAACCGTTCGTTGCGGAATCGCACCCCTTGGAAACGGTGGCTGGGCTGGTTCATCCGCACCAGCTCGAGGTGCAGGACTTCAGCGCCTACGCACTGATCGTCGATGCGCGCCCGGCTCAGGACTTCGCCGACGATCACATTCCGGCGGCGGTCAATTGGCCTGTCCTGAGCGACTCCGAACAGGCCGAGTTCGAGCGGCAACTCCAGGCCGATCGGAGCCAGGCCCTGTTGTTCGGCGCCGCCCTTGCGCGCACGAACATGAACTCGAATTCGTTGACCGCCGTGGCCGACCTCAAACCGGCTTCGCGTGTGCTTGTCTACGGTGCCGGCGGCGACCTCCGAGGCTGGCTGTGCGCGGGCGCCTTGCGCGAACACGCCTTCGACGTCGATGAGCTGCTGGGTGGATACAAGAACTATCGCCGCTGGGTCGGCGCCGGACTGGCACTGCTGCCGCGCCTGTTCCTGTTTCGCGTGCTGGGTGGGCCGAGCGGCTGCGGGCAGTCAATCCTTCTGCGCGAGCTTGCCCGGCAAGGTCAGCAGGTGCTCGACCTGACACAGCTCGCGGCCCACGATGGCTCGCCCTTTGGCGCGCAGCCCGACAAATCGCAACCGCCTCAGTTGCTGTTCGAGTCGATGCTTCTCGACACCCTGCGCCATCGCGATGCGTGGCGCCCTCTGTGGGTCACGGCTTCGACTGCAACCCTCGGCAGCTTGCAACTGCCAGCTGAGCTGGACGCGGCCCTTCAGCGTGCGCCGAACTTCGAGGTGTTGGCACCGATGGCCGAAAGGGTCAAGCTCTGGTGCCAGCGGCATCCGCAGGACGCCGCCGATCCAGTGGCGTGGGTCGAACGTCTGGCGCAGCAGTCCGGTCAGGTCGAACCCGGGCGCTTGATCGACTGGCGCAGGTTGGCCTTGGCGGGGGAGATCGAAGCGCTGGTTGAACAGTTCTTGATCTGTGGGGATGAGATGGAGTCGAAAGGCTCAACTGGCGATAGCCTCAGCCACCCGGCGCCCCTGGCGACGATCAAGTTGGAATCGCTTGAGAGTTCGACGATTGCCAAGGCCGCAGCCAGGCTGATTGAGTCACACGGCAGCTGAGCGCATCGCGTACGGCGTCGATCAGTGCTCGGGTTTGGCAACGTGAACATGTCGAGCGCCGATCCCGGGGAGCAACCGCTATCGGCTAGCGAAGTCGTTCAGGGGGACTGGCCGGATGTCTCAGACTGGCTGCCGCCGTTCAAGTTCGGCGGTTCAATGACAGCTGTCGCGGACACCGGACGTTGATCGATCCATGGGTTGGCTGTTCGCGCTAGCTCCGAACTGGCCGCTCAACGGCAGTCCGCGGAAGGTGAGCATGTTGCACATCAACGAGTGGCCAATGGCTGCGCTCGCTGGCTGCGAACTAGAACGCCCGACCCGGTCCCGACCTTCGCCGTGCCGTGCCGTGCCGTGCCGTAGCGTGCCGTGCCGTAGCGTGCCGCGCTGTGCGGCAGCAAAGCAGTGAAAGCCGCCGCTGTGGTCAGCGCAGGACACTAGTATTCGTTCAGATCTCGGCGACACCAAGCCGCGTAGGGTGTTCGGCCAACGCGGCGAGCTCGCGGAAGACTACATCCAGGGAATGAAATGACGTCTGCCAAACGAGACTTTGAACGGTTCGTCTCCTGGCTGCACCGGCCAGAAACCCAGGCGCCGCCAGACGTGCGGCGCCTGGCAAATCTCGCGCTGGCCAACTTTGATGGATTGGCACAGACCTCACGCCAGCACAGCCAGCGGTCCCACTATTTGGTGGACCACGCGCGCAGGTCTCTCGCCCAGACAGCAGACGGGGCGCCCGACATCCAAGCTATGGCCGCTGGCGGCGCTTGGCCGTGGCAACGACTACGTCACCTGACCCTTGGCCCGTTCCGGGGTTTTCGTACACCCGAGCCCTTCGACCTGCAAAGGCGGGTCATCCTGTTCTACGGGCCAAACGGCAGCGGTAAGACTAGCTTCTGCGAAGGCCTGGAATATGCCCTCCTGGGCACAGTCGAAGAAGCAGACACAAAACGGATCGACGGACGAACCTATCTAGCCAACGTCCATGCACGCCGGTTCGAGGCGCCAGTTCTGAGAGCGACCGACCACCAGAATCGCGACGTGCCAGTTGCAGCCAACGCCGACACATATCGGTTCTGTTTCATCGAGAAGAACCGAATCGACTCGTTTTCCCGAATCGCCGCCCGGCCGCCCGCCCAACGCACGGAGCTGATCGCCACCCTGTTCGGCATGGACAAGTTCAACGAGTTCGTGGGCCACTTCAACGAGTCCATTGACCAGCAGCTCGTGCTGACCGGCACCAAGCAACTCATCTTGACGGGCCGTCGCAATGCATTGGCGACCGACCAAACCACGGTCAACGGCGAGGCCCAAGCCTTGCTGAACCTGACAGACGAAGAGGCCGCCATCGCCGCCACGCATTCCGCAGGTCTGACCTATGCGGAACTCAAAGCGCTCATCGGAACCGCCGACGCGCCCGGCCGTCTCCAGGAACTCGAACGCATCCTCAACGCCGTTCCCCCTGCACCCATTGGCCTGACGCGCCCAGGGCTGCTGGCTGGCTTCGAGGCGGCTCGCAAAGGCTATGAAGCGCTCGCTGGAATCATCGCCAAGCTCGACACCCGCAGCAGGCAGGTTTCATTCAAGGACCTCTACACTGCAGTCCTGGCGCTCCAAGCCACCGAGGGCGACCATTGCCCGGCATGCGATACGCCCCTCACGGGCCGGGCCCATGTCTTGGCCAATCCCTACGAAAAGGCCGTAGCCGGCCTTGCGCAGTTGAAGGAGCTCGGCGACCTCCAGGAGGAACGCAAGACAACTCAGGCTGAAGTCGCCACGGCCTCGCGCGATCTCCGCCACCAACTCGCGATCCTCGCCGCGTACGTCACAGCCCAAGTCGAACAAGAGACGCCTGTGGGTCAATACCTGGCCGTGCTGCCGGCCGAGCCTGCCGGAGACTGGTGGGCGGCTGCCTATCCCGAACGGCCTGCGCAGGATGCCAACGCTGCGGTTGAAGCCGTGACGCTTGAACAAGTCTTGGCGGTTGCCGACCGCGTGTCAGCGCAAGACGCGGCCTCGTTGCTTGCCCGGCAGGAACGCCAGCGCAATATCACCGAACGCGATGGACTCAATGACTTCCGCCTGCTTGTCCAAGCCCAGGACTTGAAGCGGAAACAGGTTGTCGATGGCGTGGCTGGTGCACGGGCTCGAATCGCGGCGTTCGACGTTGAAAACGCGAGGCTCATCGGCGAGGTCGCCCAGGAAGCGCGGGATATCGAACGCGACGCCCCTATCAAGGCCGCATACGACCGTTTCCTGATGATGCTAAGGAGCTACCGCAATCAGCTTCCGGGAACGCTCATGGCTGGCCTCAACGACACGGCTATGAATCTCTATAACGAGTTCAATAGGGACGACTTGGACCCCGACAAGCTCGCGGCGCTTCACCTGCCGCTGACTGGCGACCAAAAGATCGAAATTGCTTTCCGCGGTAATCCGCAGATCCGCGTGGACGCTTTGCGCATCCTGAGCGAAGGCCACATCCGATGCTTGGGGCTTGCAATACTGCTCGCCAAGGGCCAGAGCATCCAAAGCCCGCTGATCGTCTTCGACGACGTGATCAACGCGATCGACCACGACCATCGAAGCGGCATCCGGGAAACGATCTTCGAGAGCGACCACTTTGCACAAACGCAGCTCATCGTCACTTGCCACAGCAACGAGTTCATCAAGGACATCCAGCAGCACTTGCCCGCGCAGCGGCGCAATGATTCCCAGGTCTATCTGTTCCGTAACCACGATGGCAACTACCAACCCAGAGTGACCGGTAATGTCCCGAGTAGGAACTACGTGGTGAAGGCCCGAGCCTCGAAAACTACGTTGGACGACCGAGAAGCTCTGGCATCTTCGCGGCAAGGGCTTGAAATGCTGTCAGAAAGGACTTGGCGTTGGCTCGCCAGCCACGACCTCGGCGTTCTGAACCTGCAACTTTCTGGGATCGGCGCCGAGCCGGGCTTGCGTAACCTTTGCGAAGCGATCTTCAAACGTCTCAATGATGCGGCGAACTTCAACCATGCCAACAAACCTCTGCTGGTGGCCGCCTATGGCCGGATTCTCGGTATCCCGGCCGCCAACCTCGTGTGGACCTATCTGAACAAGGGCACGCACGAAGAGGCGAACCGGGATGACTTCGATGCTGCCCTGGTGGAGTTGGTGGTTCAAACGCTTGAGCAGCTTGATGGCCTTGATCTTCGAGCTGGGCGATAGCCGCAGGACATGGGTCGTTGCCGACCAACATCACACTCGAAGCGTCGGTATGTGCCTGTTCCAGTCATTCAGCCACCGACTGCTGTGACAGCAACTGGCCGGGACCGCAAACTCCCGAAGGCTGCTGAAAGCTGCCCTCGGCCAGCGCGGCTCCGCCATCAAAGGACAGCTTGTCGGCGCCGATTCAAATCTGAGCCACCGCGCCGATCCAATATTGAGCCAGGGGTGGAAGCCGACTTTGAGAGGGTCGATTGTGGATAAGTGTAGGTGTTGGCCTGGTTCGTTGACCTCCTCGATGCTGTGTTGAACGCGCGGGGGAAGACGCGCAGGGCGTAGCCCGTATCGGATTCCCCCGCGCGGCGCTTGCTTCAGATCGATACCTGCAAGCCGCTGGCGCCGCATGTTCGCAGCCGTGGTTCAGATCAAACCGTACTCGGCAGCCAGCTTCGCAGCCGCCCGGCGATTCGGCACCCCCAGCTTCAAGTTCAGCCGCTGAAATCGCGAATCAACGCAAGCCGGCCCCATACCGAGCAGGTTGCCGATTTGCTTGCTGTTCAAGCCCTGCCACTCCCACTGCAGGAGCTTCAACTCCCCCTCGGTGAGTTCTGCGTCGTCGATGACCTCGCGGCGAAGCTTCGCGATCCACCACTCATGCAGGTCCATTGCCAGGCCACGCGCCAGCGTTCGCAACGTCACGAAGCCGTCGGCCTCGAAGAACCCCGGCGTGTTCGACCCCAGGCACAACATCCCCGTGCGACCCAGACCCACTCCCGATGGAGCCGGAACGATCACTGCCGACCGAAAGCCGAATCGATCGGCGAGTGAAGGCGCGCTTTGCTGTGCCGCGCCTCGGGCGCCGATCGTGCTCGCACAAACCGGCTCCGAGTGATGGCACGCGTAGTCGAGCCAGGGATCGTCGGCCAATGAAAGCTGGCGCTGGTATTCGAAGCACCATGACGGATCGCAGGCAAGCAGGAACCGATAGGACGCGTGCGAGCCGTCGTCCGGGATGAAGCTCACGAAGGCCGCCGCGTCGGCCCCCATTTGACGGCTGGCCTGATGCAGGAGCAGCACAGCCTGCGATGGATCCGCCGCGCCAGTGACCCGCCCCACGATGGCGGTCACCGCGTCGGCGTAGCCGGCTGCCGACGTCAGGTCGTGCAGCCGGCGCGGATGCGCCCAATCGCCATCACCGGAAGAGTGCGCTTCCATCGCGCTTGAGGTTATGGAACAGCATGGGGTAATTGAACCGCACGGCATCCGCGTCGCACCATGCGCCGAATCGGCCCGCGTCATCGAACAGCATCGCCATCACGATCACCGCCATCGATGGGTGGGCATAGGTCATCTCAAGGAAGAGCCCCGTCTCCGCGGGCTCGACGTGCATTGCCAGCACACCGTCTTCGCTGCGCAGGTCGAACCCATGTGTTTGCCATCGTCGCGGCCGTTGTGCGAACAGGCGGCGGCGCACGGGTGGTGGCTTCACGGCGTTCCTCCCCGGTGTGCATTGCAGGCGCACATCGGTGACCCGAGCGCGATGACATTGAAGCCGCCGTCCGCCGGTTGCGCGAAGTGCGGGCACTGGATCGTGAGAGCGGCGGAATGCCGCAGGCGACAGGTTTCCATGGCGCTTCCGTTCTCGAGCAGGGCCTACGGCCTGGAGTCCGCTTCGAACGGCGGCTCATGACAGCCCTGTGCACAGGAAATTCACACAGGTCTGTGGATAAGTCCATTGATATGTTTCTTGTCTCTCGTTGTCCACCGGCGTTACCGAATCAATGGTGACGTTGCGTAACTCGACGGCGTGCCCACGTCGCCCTCCAGCGATGCATGACGGTGACTGCGGGCATCCCTCGTTGGGCCGGTTGCGCAGGCCCGCATTCACCGGCCGCCTCGTGTGCGAACCGTAGCGCCGCGCGCGCGGGCACAAGGGCCTTTCGCGGCATAAGCGGCCGCCTTCCCGCCTGCGCTTCGCCCACGCGGGCCCCTTCCATTTATTCCACGGTGCCCTTGCGCCCGTGCGTTATCGCGGCGCTCTTGGTTTCGCACGGCGACCGACGAATGCGGGGCAGAAGTCAGATCAACGCAGCACCCAACGCCGAGGGATCAACAGCCACCGAACTCAAGTTCACGGCTCCCTCGGAACTTAGGGCAGGTGCCTTGGGCCTGGAAGGAAAACGACGTGGCAATTCGACATCACAGTGATCAGCAAGGCGCCCGCGGCGTATCGGGCGACTTACGAATTGTTGCCATGCGAGTTCAACGTGGCCCCGTTCCGCTGCCCGGCGTGCCGCCGTGAGTTGCGGGTTCGGCTTGCGTCTCATCTTCTCGTCAACTGTTGGAGATCATCATGGAACACTCGAAAGAACTCTTGTCGATCAGTCTCGCGAACCTGGTGCCGTCGCCGTTCAACGTGCGTCGGCACTCGGCGGGGCAGGTCGAGGAACTGGCGGCGCTGATCGGCTCGCAAGGCTTGCTGCATCCGCTGATCGTCACCGAGCACGCCGCCGGGCGCGGCAAGTCGCGCAAGATTCGGTTCGCGGTCGCAGCTGGGGAACGTCGGCGCCGTGCGCTGGTGCTGCTGCAGCAGCGCGGCCAATTGCCCAAGGCGCACGAGGTGCTGTGCGAGCTGGTGCCGCCCGAGCGAGCGCTGGAAGTCAGCGTCGCCGAGAACAGCGGCCGGGAGGCGCTGCACCCGGCCGACGAGTTCGAGGCCTTCAAGACGCTGATCGACGAGGGCAAGGGCATCGAGGACGTAGCGGCGCGCTTTGGTGTGTCGGTGCTGACGGTGCAGCGGCGGTTGAAGCTGTCGGCCTTGTCGCCGAAGCTGCTGGCGCTGTATCGGCAGGACGGCATCAACCTCGATCAGCTGATTGCGCTGGCGCTGAGCGACGACCATGAAGCGCAGGAGCGGGCCTGGTTCGAGGGCCAGCCCTGGGATCGCACGCCCGTGGCATTGCGGCGCAAGCTCACGGCCGGCGAGATCGAAGCCGCGGGCAATGCCCTGGTGCGCTTCGTCGGCGTCGAGGCCTACGAGGCGGCTGGTGGTGTCGTGCGGCGCGATCTGTTCGACGATGAGCAGAGCCGCTTCTTGTCGGACCCGGCGCTGCTGCAACGGTTGGCGACCGAGAAGCTGAACGCGCTTGCTGCGCAGGTGCGCGCGCAAGGCTGGGCCTGGGTCGAAGCACGCATCGAGGTCGACTCGCATGCGCTACGCCAGTTCGCGCCTTGCGACCACGTGCTGCGCGAGCCAACGCTGCAGGAGCAGGAAGACCTCGGTGCAATGTCCCGTCGCAGCGATGAACTCGACCGGCAGGCGCAGGCCCTGGATGACGCGCCCGAGTGGTCGGCCGATGAAGCGGAGGTCATCGACCTGGAAGAGCAGGACATTGCGGCGCGGCGCAAGGCGATCCACGACGACTTGAAGACCTGGGCGCCAGAGGCGATGGCACACGCGGGCGCGATCGTCACGGTCAACCGCGAGGGGGATGCGGAGGTGATTCGTGGCCTCGTGCGCGAAGCCGACCGCAAGGCATTGGCTGCGGCGCAGAAGGTGGTCAGCCGGTCAACGGGTGCTGCCGCCGATCACGTGCCCGAGGCCTCGGAGTCCGGGGCGGCCGTGGCTGAACGTCGCGCGCCCGATTGCAGCGAAAGCCTCGCCAAGCGGCTCGCCGCCCATCGCACCGTGGCGTTGCAGGTAACGCTGTCGCGGAACACGCCCGTGGCATTGGCATCGCTGGCGCATGTCTTCGTACAGCGCGCCTTCGGGGACGAATACCGGCGCGCCGGCTCTGCCTTGCAGATCACAACCCAGTTGCCGGCACACACGCTGCTGTCGGTGGCCGACGATTTGAAGGAGAGCGCGGCATGGCAAGCCGTCGAAGCGGCCAAGCTCACCTGGAAGGCGCGGTTGCCCGAGCAGTCGAGTACCTGGTTCGCTTGGTTGATCGCGCTGCCGCAGGCCGAGCTGCTCGACCTGTTGGCGTTGTGTGCGGCGTTGACGCTGAACGCTTTGCCGAGCACCGGCTCGGGCAGCGATTCAAACGCGCTCGCCGAGGCCGTGGGCCTGGACATGGCCGACTGGTGGGAGCCCACGGCGCAGGGCTACCTGAATCATGTGCCCAAAGCGCAGATCGTGCAGGCCCTCAAGGAGGCCGGGCCCGACCTGGCCGACGATGGCGTCGGCGCGATGAAGAAGGACGTGCTGGTGGTCAAGGCGGCGTCGAGGCTGGCCGGCAAGCGGTGGCTGCCGGCGATGCTGCGACATCGGTCAGCGCCAGAACGCTGACCCGCGTTGAGGGGGCTGATGCCCCCTTTCTTCGCAACCCGAGGCTGCCATGTGGATCCTCTTCACGCCCGTGCCCCGGCCCGATGCCCCCTACTGGCCGGGCCGGCGCTGGCTGGCTGCACTTGATGCGATCGCTTGGCCAGCGGGGTGGGCGCTTGTCGTCGCGCAGGCGCCTATGCCGATGGGCATCGTCGGCCTAGTGATCACCGGGAGCGCCGCGCTGTTCGCCGTGAGCCGACTTCAACGGGCCTTGCTGAGCAATGAGCGCTACCGGTTCACGACCTGGCGCTGGGGCAAGGCTGTGGTGGGGCTGGTGCTGCTTGGATGGATCATGAAGCTGGTGGCAACAGCGTAGCTGGTGCGTCCTTGGATTGGCGCCGGGCAGGTGCTGCGGGCCGCCAGCGACGCAACTCAGGTGAGCACCTTCAAGCCATGTTTCTCGACCACGGCCAGCAGCTTGAGCGCCATGCCGCTCGGCCGCTTGGTGCCGGCCTCCCACTTCTGTACCGTGGATTCGCTGGTGTTCAGGTAGCGTGCGAAGACGGGCTGGCTGACATGCGCCTGCTCGCGTATTCGCTTGATCTGCAGGGGTGCGATGACGGGCGGCGCAGCCAGGCAGGTTTCGTCGAACCCGCGCATCGTGGCCTTGTCGATGGTGCCGGCCCGGTGCAGCCCCAGCGCGGCGCTGTGGACGGCCTCGAACGCGTCGCTCTTGAACTTTGCCTTAACCGTCATCACAGATCTCCAGTAGGTCGCCGTTGCGCAACCCGGTATTCACCTCGGTCGCCGTCATCTGCGCGTACGCAGCGGCCAGCTTCCTGAACGCCACCAGCTCATCGGGCGAGATGTTGTCGCGGTCCTGCTTCGCGAACAAAAACGCATACACCCAGTAGCGGCCACCCTTGGCGACGATGATGGAGCGGTGCATGTTGTCGTTCAGGCGTTTCTTGAAAACGCCGCCGCCCAGGTCATCGGCCTGGCCGGCCATCACTTGCTGAATCGCCAGACACAACTCGCCATCGTCGATGCGTGCCTTCCTGGCTGCCCTGGTGAACCAGGCTGTCTTGAAGACTCGCGAAGGCAACTTCGTCGACATGTTGAAATATAGCACCAGGTGCTATCTATTGCTTGGGCTGATCGTGGTCCAACTCACGGCCATTCTGCCGTTGCGTCAGTGAGTCACAGTCGGGCGAGCAGCGCTCCACTGTTCCAGGTCCGCACGCCTCCAGGCCACGGCGCGGCCGGTGAGCTGCACCGGTTGCGGGAACTTGTCCTCGGCGATCAGCTTGTAGATCGTCGAGCGGGCCAGCCCGGTGACCTGCATGACCGCGCCCATGCGCAAAAGCAGCGCGAACGCGGTGGGCACGGCGGCGGAACTGGTGGGGCTCACGGAGCGGCGCATGGAGCGAGCCTCTCGTCGATGACGGAGGCCCAATGTAGGCCCGTGGTCATCGACTGTCCGCGATGGATTCGGACGGAAATCTGTCGTTGCGGTTTCAATTTGAAGCGGCCGGCTGCGCCTTTGCCACAACACCTGTGTGGTGCGGGCCAGTTCTGATAGCGTCGTCATCAAGGATGTAGAAGTACGACGTCGTCGCGAATGTCGAGGTCCAAACTCGCTGCCGCTGCTGCGCACGGATCGGGTTCGTTTTTCAATGACTGCTGTGCCGCCCTGTAGAGCTGAGGCGTCGAGCAGCCGGTAACAACCCCAAGCCGAACAGCGCGCTGCAGTCCATGAGCGCCTGCTGTAGCGACAAAGGGAGCACTGAGCATCGACACGCGAACGTTCCCTGTGCCCACATCGCGATCGTTCAAGTCGTTACGCGTGATGGTTGAGATCGACTCGAAGCAGCTATAGGCCAAAGAGCTTGTCGTCGTGAGAAAGCTCAAGCACTGTGTTCTCGGCGATAAACGCCTTTGGCATCTCGGGCAACTTGTCCCGAAGCGTTGCAACGACAAGTTGTCCGTTCAGGGCACTTGCTATGCGCAGCAGCGCTGCAAGTTGGTTGCCATGAATGCTCTCTAGGCCGTCGTGGCACACGAACGTCGGAAACGGGATCCGCGTCGCACGCAAGAAGTCGATGTACGCGAGATCGAAGGCGGCCGTCTGCGACATCTTCTTGCCGGAACCGACGTTGGAGCCAACACTCGAAAGGCGAAAGGCAATCGAGCCACGCTCCGTGTCGTCGAAGTGGAGCAGGTATTCCTCGCCGTACAACTCCTTCGAGAGCTTGGAAAAGTACCGGTTGAAGGTTGCGACGTTCTGGCGCAACTTCGCCTTACCTTGTTCGATCTGTTCCTTCGTGGCAGCGAGGCGATTCTCAACGCCTGCAATCTGGGACTTTAGGTCGCGGATGTCCGCGATGTCCTGTTCCAAGCTACCTAGCCGCTTCAATTTCTCCTGAAGGTCCGCACGCACCTCCAGCGCTTGGTTGAAGGCCCTAGATCTCATGAGTGCGCCGATCTCGGTCTTCTCTTGTGCCTGCAATGCGTCTAGCTCAACGCGAAGCGCAGTCGCTCGCCCTTCGAGATCGGCGGCCTGAGCTTGAAGGAACCGCTCCTTCCGACCGCGAAGACTCTGAATGAAATCGGTTAGCTCGTTCCAATCGTGCTGCAGCTTGGGAATGTAGCGCTGGGCCTCCTTATAAATGCGTTCAATTGTCCGACGGTCAATGTCCGAGTATTCGCTCTGCAGCTCCTCGATCGCCATTTGAATGGCACTCACCTCCGCTTCGACGCGGCCGAGCGAAGCCGTGAGATTTGCAGCGCCCGAGCGTATCGCTGATACACGATCGGCGTGGGCCGCGATCTCCGGCACTTCGCCGCGCGCCTGGCTTGAAGACGACAGTTCCTGAACATCACGTTGCAGGTGAAGTAGCAGCTGCTCGATCTCGCCCTCGTTCCGCGTTCGCGTCAAGGCCTGAAGGTCCCGCTCCAGCTTCTTGCGCTGCGATTGCAGCCGCGGACGCTCTTCGAGCACATCAACGGCGAAGAATCCAAACAAGAATAGGTGCAGAGCCTCGTAGTCCGTCTCACTGCCGTAGTCGCCCAAGAATTTGAGCGTCTTGCCCATGATCTGTGGCGACGATCGAACAAACTTCGGTGCCAACTGACGCAGCGTCGGCCTTGTGCCGCCCGCGCTGAATAGGATGCCGCGGACCGCTGCCCGGTACTCAGTGATGTTCTTGTGGCTGACCTTGTCTGTTCTGAAGGCGTTTGGGTCGTTCTTCTTGGGGTTGAATGAGCGCGCGAGCACGTGGCCCCTGCCCTTTCCAGGGTCTAGCGCCAGCTCAACGGTGACGGCAGTCGCGCCATGGAGAAAGTTATAGACGTCCTGATTTATGCTCTTCTTGAACTCCGAGTCTTGCCAGATGTCGTCGCCGTCCGAACCAAGGCAGAAGTCGATCAGGCGCAGGACCGTTGTTTTCCCGAGGTTGTTTCCAGACTGGGTCTTCTGGCTGGTCGGCTTGTCCAGGATGAGGTTCAGTCCGTCCTTGAATGCTATGGTGCGAACGACCGTGGACCCGCGTCGGATCGTGAGTTGCTCTAACTGCATTTGACGAGCCTTCCGTCTTGATCAAGCTCGACAGCATCGAGTAGGAACAGCCAAGCCGCCGCTGCCACAACCTGTGTCGGCGAGACCTGCTTTCCAAGGCCGGTCGACATGGTCCGCTGGAGTTCGGCAAGATCAAGCTTGCCCCTGGTCGACTTGGCCAGTGCCTCCAGCGCAACGGCGCCGAGGAAGTAACCGCAATTCCACGGGCTCTGCTCACGGGGCAACAGCATGGTCAGGCTTCTCCAAGACTTCGCACTCCACGACCGCATCTGCTACCACCAGCGAAACCGCGAGGCGCGCAATCTCCTCTTCCACCAGACCGGCCTTCGACGCGCGGAAGTCATCAAGTAGCCGTTCTGTGACCGCGCCGACAAGCATCACAGCGTTCTGTCTCGCGAAGTTGCTCAATCCAGATTCACGGATCCTGTAGCCCTTGGCTGCTTTGAGCAGTTCTTCTTCGTAGACCGCACCTGCGCGTTGTCGCACAAGATATCGTGCATCGGCGTTTTGCTGCTCGACACCATGGTATGCCCGTTCCAGCGCGAGGCTGTGACGCGTCCAATCACGGATGATGGGATGCCGTACCGGTAGCTGGTTGTGGCGGAGCTTGTCCGCCACTTCGGGCGGCAACTGACGTGCCTGGGTCGCCGCGGCAGCGAAACCGCTCTCGGAAGCGAGCAGCGCAACAAAGGCTCCCAAATGGGATGGAAGCTTGCGCGCGACCTCGGCCTCAAGGTGGAGGTCGACAGTTGAACCATCGCCAACGTTGATGTTCGTGATGGGACCACTGTTGTCCCCGCCTACAGCGGTGCTTCCATCTTTGGCAGAAGCTTTGGGTCCAATCATTTGGCCACCAGGTGATACGCGTGCCAAAGGGTCACACCGATCCCGATCAACTCAACGATGATGGCAGCTGTTGTCAGGCCATGACCGCCGGAACGACTTGGCGTCGCGCTCGGCTGGTTGATGTTTACGATGGAACCGCTGTTGTTGCCACCCACGGCAACGGAGCCGTTTGACGCGACTGCGCTGCTGCGCTTACGGCGACCAGCTGCGAAGAGCAGGACTCCAACAACCATAAGCCCGAGTCCGACAAACATTCCGATTTCGCCCACTGTCACCTCCCTGGCGCTGGTCGCTGTATTGTCGAACTATGCCGCATCGAGGTGCCGCTGGATCCCCACGGAGGCCCCACGGACGTCCTCCGGCTTGCCGAGTTCGGTGAACGCATCGGACAAACTCGATAGCGCAGCTTCGGTAGCGGGCCGACTTCTCGGGTCCCCGATTGTCCATGCGCACGCGGCATCTGCGGGATAAGCGAACCGCCCCTGCCTCTGCGGGGCCGCTACGCACGAGTCCGGACATAAACGTCGGCTTCCGCGGGAGATCATCACGCTGATCCGGGAACGCCTGCTTGGCCGTTCACTGACGCACAGTCCTCGCGCCTGATCGTTCCCTGTGAGTACATTGCAGACCTTCAGCGCGCTAGCCCCACGGTCAGCAATGCGGAAGAAGCTGACGGTCAAGCCGGCCGCATCAAGTGTCGGCTCCAGTGGCCGGGAACTGCCCGTGGCGAACGTCAGCTCCCCGCCTGGCTACGCTGGATCGTCCGTCGGCAACGGGTAGCGGATTTGGGGCAATCGCGTTGGAACCTGTCAGCTCAAGCTCAAGCGGGCCTTCTTGGATTCGATGATCCCGAACAGGTGCCCTTCGAGCTGGTCGAGTGCCTGGGCCTTCTCGATCAAGTAGTCATGGCGCTCATAGTGCTTCTGCTGCACGCCGGTCGTTCGTCCGTGTGAAAGAAGCTGCGCTCTGATCTCCCGCGACACGCCCAGAGCCTGCAACCGAGTCTCGACGCTTCTACGAATATCCCGGCCCTGAAACGGGTCGACGCCGGCTCGCTTCTTGGCCGGCACCGTCTTGCCGATGGCCGCAAACACGGGCGGCAAACTGGTGTGGTGGATGGGTTTGATGCCGCCCGTCGTCGAGAAGATGTACTCGCCGTCGCCATTGAGCGCTCTCAGCGCATTGAGCAGCGTCGCGACCCGTTTCGAGACCGGCAGCACGTGGGGGATGGCCGTGGTGCGTTTGCCCTTCGGATCGGCAAGCCGTAGCACGCGAGCCTTGGTGTCGTAGTCAGCCCACGTCGCGCGCAGCAGTTGGAGGAAGCGCTGGCCACCCAACAACACCTCGCACCGAATCGTGTGGGCCATTTCCAACCGGATATCGTCCAACTTCGCCCAGAGGTGTTTGAACTCGTCGTCACTGAGGATGCGGTCGCGGGTTGACTCGAACTCCTGAATTCGCGGTAGCAGGGCGACCGGATTGCCTGTGAGCTTGAAGACAGCCGAGTCCACTGCAGCTCGGCGGGGATCGAGATCGGAATGCGCGCCGTGGGTGAAGGCGGCCTGGAGGTACGAACGCAGGACGTTGGTCTGCCGACCGATACCCTTGCGCACGAGTCGCGCCAGGATGTCGCGGATAGTCTCCGGTGCAATCCTGTTCGCCGGCAGCTTGACCAGATCCGGCCAGGGGTCGCTGACGTGCCGCTTGAAGATCGCTGCCACATCGTGCGCCGACTCCTTGCCCGACCGCACGAGATAGGCGACGTACGCATCAAGCATTGCGCCGAAGCTGCCAAGCGCAACGGTCTGCCGGGTTGCCTCGATGTTTGCAAGTCGAGATTCGATCCGGGCAACCTTCGGATCGTTGCCCAGCCGCACGAGTTCGAGCAGGGTGCGTGCCTCGTTGCGCGCATGTTCGAGCGACAGGGCCGGATGCTCGCCGATCTTCAACTCCCCGCGCAGGGCCTCCTTGCGGTAGCGAAAGGTCCACACACGCCTGAGCTGGCCGCGGGCCTTTGTGCAAGATACGACGAGCCGCCCGTTGCCAACGGGCAGAGCGCCGTCGGTCCGGCTCTCGCCTGCCTTGAGGTTCTTGATCGCGAGGTCGGTCAGCGGACGGGCGTCCGTTCGACCAAGGGACTGTTTATCACCACTGAAACTGGTCGCCATACAGGTCGCCATAGCGGGGTGGCTGCAGAGAGGCAACTGTAGACCACTGTGGACTGTCTGGAGCCAGAAACCCAGTGTTTATGCGGGTTCCAAGTCATCCGAAAGATTGCCAGAGACTTCCATGGACGTCGCCTAAAACGACTCATAATCCTTTGGTCGCTGGTTCGAGCCCAGCACGGCCTACCAGTTTTGTTCATGCGGCTTGCAGCGGCCCTTTCGGCGTGCTCTCCCAGGAGGAGGAACGATTGACCCCGGAGCAGCGAGCGCGCGAAAGCATCGACCGGCTGCTCACCGCCTGCGGCGTGATCGAGGCCAAGAAGTCTGGCGCCATGCTCACCGGCGTGGAAGCGTAATCCGCCCGCTATGCCCAGGGCCTGCCTGCCACGCTGCCGGCCGGCTTGCGGCGGGCGAAATCGCCCTCTTGGTTGCGCACGACGCGGAGAAGCTTCAGTCCCGATTCTTGACGGCAATGGTTCGTGAGGGCCAGCTGGAGCTGCGCCACCCCGATGTTCCCAACCCAGGCGTACCGGTCGCTCTCACCGAGAACATAAGGACCTCGCCTGCAGGATGGAACGATAAGATACCCAATTAGGGTATTCTCATGCCCATTATGGGTATTGCAAAGAAAGCGTCACCAAAGAAGTCGCGCGCAGGAAGCCTCGCAGACGCGTTGTTCTCCAGCACGCAGCAGCGCGTGCTGGCGTGGCTGTTCGGCCAGCCCGAACGCAGCTTCTACGCCACTGAGTTGATCGGGCTGGCGGGTGCGGGCTCCGGTGCGGTGCAACGCGAACTCGCGCGCCTGGCGCAGAGCGGGCTCGTCACGGCACGCGCGGTGGGCAACCAGAAGCATTACCAAGCCAACCCCGAGGCGCCGATTTACGCTGAGTTGTGCGGCATCGTGCAAAAAACCGTCGGTCTGGCCGAGCCGCTGCGCGAGGCGCTGGCGCCACTCGCCACGCGCATTCGGGCGGCATTCGTTTATGGATCGGTCGCGAAACGCGAGGACACGGCTTCGAGCGACATCGATCTGATGCTGATCAGCGACGAGCTGGCCTACTCCGATCTGTACGCGGCGCTCGAGGAAGTGAGCACGCGGCTCGGCCGCACGGTGAACCCGACGATCTACACGATGCAGGAACTGGCCAAGCGCGTCAAGCGCAAGGAGGCATTCGCCACCCGCGTGCTGGCGCAATCCAAGCTGTGGCTGATCGGAGGTGAAGATGCCCTCGGCCTTTGAAAACCTCTGTGGCGCGGGCAAGCCGCTGAAGGCCGAGGCACCCGACGCCAACGAGTTCGCCGGTCTCAAGCGCTCGGGCCTCGCGCGCTTGAAGGACGCGGGCACCACCACACTGTCGCTCGAAGGTCGATTCGACCTGGCCTACAACGCCGCGCACGCGTTGTGCTGCGCTGGGTTGCGCTGGCATGGCTACCGCTCCAGCAACCGCTATATCGTTTTCCAGATGCTGCCGCACACGCTGGGCCTCGGGCCCGAGGTGTGGCGCGTGCTGTCCAAGTGCCACGACCTGCGCAACCTCGGTGAGTACGAGGGCGATCTGAACATCGATGCGCGCATCGTCACTGACCTGATCGCCGCCTGCCGCGCCGTTGCGGCCAAGGTCGAGGCGCTGCCGCTCCCCGCCAAGAAGTGAACGCCTCCACCCTCGTCCAGAAACTCTGGAACTACTGCAGCGTCTTGCGCGACGACGGCATGAGCTTTGGCGACTATCTGGCAGATTTGGCTCTGACGACGAGATGAGCAACCCCTTCTCCCTCCGCATCTTCGTCGCACATCGTGCTGGCCAATCCGCCGTTCGGCAAGAAGCCCGATACGGGCGATGCGACCACATTCCTCTCGTCGCTCAACAAGGGGCTGCACGACTGCCGAAAGGCGACCGATCGGGACCTCAGTACCGGGCGACGTTTGGACTCGGGCGAGCACGACTCCTGGGTCGGCGCGCTTGGCTATCTGGCATTGCTCGACCACATCGGAACTTGCTTCACGCGCGTTGATCGGCATTCAGCGGGGCAGCCGCATGAGGACAATCCGATCGTCAGCGCATTGCGCGCGTTCAGCGACCTCGAAGGCGATGAAGTCACTGCGCTCTATGCCCTGCGCTGCGCGTTTGCGCATGACTTCTCGCTGTGCAATGGGCATGAGAGCAAGCCGGAGCTGCGCCACTGCTTCCGCCTGCTCCCGGATGTGGATGAACCGTTGGTGACGATGCCGAAGAAACGATGGGATGGCGACTACAGCAACCGGCCGCCGGAATGCTGGACGGCTGTCGGGCTGACTCTGCTGGGTGATTTGGTCGAAGACATTTGCGCGCAGCTACCGCAATTGCACCGCGACGGCAAACTGAAACTCAAGCTGAAAGGCGGCGCGGATGAGCTGTACCACCGGTACACGGTTCAGAAGACTGTCAATGCTCTGAAGGACTCATAGTCAGGCCCCTGATCGGAGAGTGCTCAGGCTCAAGCCCCCGGCCGCACATGCGCACTCGCCTCGTCTTCCACACGCTGCCACACCTCGAGCGCGATCGGGTTCTTGCTCTCTTCCAGGATGTGGCCGACCAGGCCGATCGCGCGCGCGAACACGCCGATGCCGCGAACGATCTGCCATGGCAGGCCGAGTTCGCAGCAGATGGATCCGATCGCGCCGGTGGCGTTGATCGGCAAGGTCTTGCCGGTGACTCGCTGCGCCTCGGCGCAGATCAGTTGCTCGAGGGCAATGTAGTCGCCGCTGAACCCGTTCTCCTTGGCGAGCTGGAACAGGCGCGGCGTGCGCGGGTCGATGGGCTTGTGCACCGGATGCCCCAGGCCGGGGACGATTTGCCCGCGCGCCCGAAATGCGGTGACGGTGTCGCGCGCGATGCGCTCCAGGTCCGCGTGCGGCGTGCCTTTGGTTCCCAGCGGCAGCGCCTCATAGAGCATCTTCGCCGTGCCCTCGGTCGAGCCGACGAACATCGTGCCCAGCCCGCACAAACCGGCGGCCACGGCCGCCTGCAACGCCTCGGGCGCACCCGCGTAGGTGAGGCGCGCCGCCAACGAACTCGGCGTGATGCCGTGTTCGACGAGCGTCACGGCGACCGCGTTGAACAGCACCGACTCCTGCGGCGTGGGCCTGCGCCCGACGAGCAAGAGAAACGCCATGTCGCCCAAGTTGATGTGGCCCAGCAGCGCATCGGGCAGGCTCTGGCCATGCACCTCGATTCGGTCGGGCGTGCTCCATGCGATGTCGGATCGGATCGGTTTGCTCTTGCGGGCCATGCGGGTCTCCAGGGGGCAGTGAATGGATGGATAGATAGAGGGATCGATTGTTTGTCGCGGCGATTTTGCGCCGGCACGACACAATAGCTGCATGAGCGCGAACCCGTCCCGCAGCCCGTTCTACAGCGCCGAGCACCACGCCTTTCGCGACGCGTTGCGCCGCTTTGTCGCGCGTGAAATCACACCGAACGTTGAAGCCTGGGAACGTGCAGAGGGCTTTCCCGTCGAGCTGTATCGCAAGGCCGCTGACATCGGCTTGCTTGGGTTGGGCTTCCCGCAGGCGTACGGCGGCAATGACGGCGACTTGTTCATGAGCGTCATCGCTGCGCAGGAACTGGCGCGCTGCGGCGCCGGTGGTGTGCCTGCGAGTCTGATGTCGCACACGATAGGCTGCCCGCCCATCGTCAACGTCGGCTCCGAAGAACTCAAGCGCAGGGTGCTGCCGCCGGTGTTGCGCGGCGAGAAAATCAGCGCGCTGGCGATCACCGAGCCCTCGGGGGGCTCCGACGTAGCGAACCTGCAGACGACGGCGCGGCGCGACGGCGCGCACTTCGTCGTGAACGGCGCGAAGACCTTCATCACGTCGGGCGTGCGCGCCGATTTTTACACCGTCGCGGTGCGCACCGGCGGCGCGGGGGCGAGCGGCGTGTCGCTGTTGCTCATCGAAAAGGGCACGCCCGGCTTCACTCAAACGCCGCTGCAGAAGATGGGCTGGCACAGCTCGGACACGGCGGCGCTGTTCTTCGACGATTGCCGCGTGCCGGTGCAACACCTGATCGGCGTGGAGAACCAGGGTTTCATGGCGGTGATGCGCAATTTCAACCGCGAGCGCATCTTCCTGGCCGCAGGCGCAAACGGTTTTGCGCGCGTCTGTCTGGACGAAGCGCTCGCCTGGTCGCGCAGTCGCGAAATGTTCGGCGGCAAACTCATAGACCAGCAGGTCACGCGCCACAAACTTGCCGACATGGCGATGCGCATCGAGGCGACGCAGGCGCTGCTCGAGTTGTTGACGTGGCGCGTCGAGCAGGGCGACGCTCCGGTGGGCGAAATCTGCCTGCTGAAGAATCAGGCGACGCAGACGCTCGGATTTTGCGCGAGTGAGGCAGTGCAGCTGCACGGCGGCATGGGTTTCATGCGCGGCGTGACGGTCGAGCGCATTTACCGCGAAGTGAAGGTCAATGCGATCGGCGGCGGCGCCGAAGAAGTGATGCGCGACCTGGCGGCGCGCCAGCTCGGCTTTCACGCCTGACGCGCTGTTGGGGCTCAACCGCCCCGGACGCTCTTTTCCACGTCGCGCTCGAAGTCCGACGCCGTGCCTTGCGGCCCCCAGCGCGAGAAGGTCGGGTACTGCTCGCGAAACGCCGCGAGCAGCGCGTCACGCGGCAGGTCGGCGAAATGGCCGCGCTGCTTCACGTACTCCATGTGGCGCCGCCCGACCGCGTCGAACGGGTGGAAGATCGAGTCGATGATCCCGTCGAACTCGAGCGGCAGGATGCCGGCCTTGTCGCACAGCGTCCGGTTGAACGACGGGGTGGACTTGACCCAGCGCGAGTCTATCCACAACTCGGCGTAGCCGTGAAAGACGAACAGGTCGCTGCCCATCATGTCGTGCAGCTTCGGGCTCGTCAGGTGGTTGCGCACGTCGGCATAACCCAGCCGCGCCGGCACGCCGAGCACGCGCGCTGCCGCGGCCATCAGCACCGCCTTGGGGATGCAGAAGCCGCGGCCGGTCTCGATCACCGTGCTCGCCTTGAGGCCGTGTTCCGAGACGTCGAGGTTGTACGGGTCGTAGCGGAACTGATCGCGCACCGCGTAGTACAGCTTGACGGCAATATCGCGCGCGGCCATCGATTCGTTCGCGTGCGAACGCGCGAAGGCGATCACCGCCGGGTGGTCGCTGTCGACATAGCGTGCGGGTGCGAGATATTGCGCCAGGTCGGGCGCCGCATCGGGCGCTGTATCGGGCACGGCAGCGGGGGCAACTGCGGACATCTCACTCCTTGAGGGCGTTCGAAGCCACTGTATCATCGACAGCGCCGAACAGACGTTAGTTAGAAGCGAATTCACCTCGGAGGAGTGCTGGTGCGCACCGCGTTTCCGACCCTGCTCGCGCCGATCCAGATCGGCGCGCACCACTTGCGCAACCGCGCCCTGATGGGCTCGATGCACACGCGTCTCGAACACATGGATCGTGCGGTGGAGCGCCTCGCCCTGTTCTACGCCGAACGCGCGCGCGGCGGCGTCGGGTTGATCGTCACCGGCGGCTACGCGCCCAACGTCGACGCGCGCATTGATGAAACCGGCCCCTTGCTCGCCACGCAAGAACAAGCCGACGAGCTGAAGCCGATTCCGCAAGCCGTGCACGACCACGGCGGCAAGATCATCCTGCAGGTGCTGCACCCCGGGCGTTACGCGAAGATTCCGCAGCCCGTGGGTGCGTCGGCGATTCCTTCGCGAATCAACCCGCGTGCGCCGCGCGCGCTGGCCACACCCGAGGTGTGGCAGACGATCGAAGACTTCGTGCGCTGCGCCGAACTCGCGCAGCGTGCCGGCTTCGACGGCGTGGAAGTGATGGGCTCCGAGGGTTACCTCATCAACCAGTTCACGGTGCTGCGCACGAACGACCGCGTCGACGAATTCGGCGGCAGCGTCGAGAACCGGCATCGTTTCGCGGTCGAGATCGTGCGCCGCACCCGCGCGCGCCTGGGGCCGCAGTGCCTGCTGATGTACCGGATCTCGGCGCTCGACCTCGTGGAAGACGGCGCCCCCGCGAGCGAGGTGATCGCCTTGGCAGAGGCCGTGCAGGCGGCGGGCGCCGACGTCATCAACACCGGCATCGGCTGGCACGAGGCGCGAATCCCGACGATTGCCTACGTCGTGCCACGCGCCGCATGGCGCTTCGCCGCGGCGCGCGTGAAGCGCGCGGTCTCGATCCCGGTGATCGCGTCGAACCGCATCAACACGCCCGAAGTCGCTGAAAGCTTGCTCGCAAGCGGCGACGCCGACATGGTGTCGATGGCGCGTCCCTTTCTAGCCGACGCACAGTTCATGCGCAAGGCCGAGCAGGGCCGCTCGGACACGATCAACACCTGCATCGCCTGCAACCAGGCGTGCCTGGACTACATTTTTTCGGATCGGCCGGCGACCTGCTTGGTGAACCCGCGCGCAGGCCGCGAACTGGAGTTCTCGCAGATTCGCGGCAGCGGGTCGCGCAATCGTGTCGCGGTCGTCGGCGCCGGCGCTGCGGGCCTGGCGTGTGCGGTGACTGCGGCGCAGCAGGGTCACGCGGTGTCGCTCTTCGAGGGCGCGGCACAGATCGGTGGCCAGCTCAATCTGGCGCGCGCCGTTCCGGGCAAGCAGGAATTCGACGAGCTGCTGCGCTACTTCCGTGTGAGCGTCGCGCAAAGCGCGATCGAGTTGCGCTTAAGCGAGCGCCCGAGCGCTGCGCAACTCGCGGCGGGCCAATTCGACCGGGTCATTCTGGCGACTGGCGTGCGTGCGCGCCAGCCGCAGATCGAAGGCCTGGATCACGCCAAGGTGCTGGGCTACGCCGACTTGCTTTCGGGTCGCAAGGCTGCGGGCCGGCGCGTCGCCATCGTCGGCGCGGGGGGCATCGGCTTTGACGTTGCCGAATTCCTGTTGCACGACACCGCGCAGCCGCACGCACTGACGAGCGAAGGCGCGCTCGCGAGCTTTCACGCCGAGTGGGGCGTTGACGTCTCATCGGCCGCGCCGGGCGGCTTGAAGGCGACTGAATCGCCGCCGCGCCTGCGCGAAGTGACGCTGTTGCAGCGCAAGCCGCACAAGCCCGGCCGCACGCTGGGCCTGTCCACCGGCTGGGCGTTGCGCGCGCAGCTCGAGAGGCGCGGCCTGCGCACGCTCAGCAGCTGCACTTACGAGCGCATCGACGACGCTGGTTTGCACCTGCTCGTGAACGGCGAGCCGCGCATCCTCGAAGTCGACAGCGTCGTCATCTGCGCCGGCCAGGACAGCGAAAACGCGCTCGCGCTGGAGCTGCGCGCGCGCGGCATCGAGGCCGACGTCATCGGCGGCGCGTTGCAGGCCGCCGAGCTCGACGCGCTGCGTGCCATCGAGCAGGGCACCCGGCTCGCGCTGGCGCTGTAGAGCCACGCTTCGATTGATTCACCCTTGCCATCAGGACCCGCCATGAATTACACCGACTTCCAGTTTCTCCAGTTCGATCACAAACCCAATGGTGTGCTGATCATCACGATCAACCGCCCCGAAGTCATGAACGCGACGAATGCGCGCCTGCACTGGGAGCTGACGAAGATCTGGGGCGTGATCGACGACGACGATCAGACCAAGGTCGCCGTCATCACCGGCGCGGGCGACAAAGCGTTTTCCGCAGGCGGCGACCTGGGCTGGATCAGCAGCATGGTGGGCAACCCGACGCTCGTGAATCAGGTGATGGTCGAGGCGTCGGACATCGTCTACAACGTCATGGACTGCAGCAAGCCCATCATCTCGGCGATCAACGGCGTGGCCGTCGGCGCCGGCCTGGCGGTGGCGATGATGGCCGACATTTCCATCATGGCCGAAGAGGCGAAGATCACCGACGGCCATGTCAAGCTCGGTGTCGCCGCGGGCGACCACGCGGCCATTCTCTGGCCGCTGCTGTGCGGCATGGCCAAGGCCAAGTACTACTTGTTGACCGCAGACTTCATCACCGGCAAGGAAGCCGAGCGCATCGGCCTGGTGAGCGTGTGCGTGCCGCGCGCGCAGTTGATGGACAAGGCGCTCGAAGTCGCGAACAAGTTGGCCGCCGGCAGCCAGCAGGCGATTCGCTTCACGAAACGTTCGCTGAACGGCTGGATGAACATGGCGCGCCCCATCTTCGAGAGTTCGCTGGCGATGGAGATGATGTGCTTTCTCGGCGAAGACGCTCCCGAAGGCGTGGCCGCGGTGCGCGAGAAGCGCGCGCCGAACTTTCCGTCGGCGCGGCTCCCTTCGGCCCGAACCTAACATCCGTTAGGCCCATATACTGGGGCGGATCGCGCCACGCGGCGCTTGCACAGAAAGACACCATGGACCTCGACCTCAAGGGCAAATCGATCATCGTCACCGGCGGCGGCTCCAACATCGGGCGCGCCATCGTGCTCGGCTTTGCCGCTGAAGGCGCGCACATCACGATCGGCGACGTCGACGTCGTGCAAGCCGGCAAGACGGCCGAGTTTGCGACGCAGCTCGGCGCGGCGTCGGTGCAAGTCGTGAAAACCGACGTGACGCAGCTCGACCAGGTGCAGGCGATGTTCAAGGTCGCGACAGACCGTTGCGGCGGCGTTGACGTGCTGGTGAACAACGTCGGCTGGGACAACCTCATGTTCTTCACGCAAACGACGCCCGACTTCTGGCGCAAAGTGATCGACATCAATTACGTCGGCGTTCTCAACTGCACCAAAACCGCGCTCGACCTGATGATCAAGAAGAATTCCGGCGCGATCGTCTCGATCAGCTCCGACGCGAGCCGCCAGGGCGAGCCGCGCGAGGCGGTGTATGGCGGGGTGAAGGCGGCGGTCAACGCTTTCATGAAAACCATCGCACGCGAGAACGGTCGCTACGGCATCCGCTGCAACGTGGTGTGCCCCGGGGTGACGATTCCCGCGACGTCCGACGAAGTGGGCGGCAACAGCATGTGGAGCAACGCGGAGAGCATGTTCACGCCCGACCAGCTCGAGAAGATCGCCAAGTCGCTGCCGCTGCGCAAGGTCGGGCGGCCGCAGGACATCGCGAATTCGGTCGTGTTTCTGGCCTCGCACAAGGTCGCGGGCCACGTCACGGGGCAGGTGCTGTCGGTATCGGGCGGCTACTCGATGATCGGCTGACAGGAATTCGCATTGATTTGAATGCGGTTGGGTGGCTGCAAGCGGCCCTTTGCTGCCGTTCGCCGCGAGGTTCCTGCCAAGGTTGCGACGCCAGGGTGGCGGCGGCGCCCCCGTTCTCCGGCCCACGCTCGCGAGGCACCGTCGAGACGCGCAAAGCGACGGCGCCTCAACACGGGATTTACGGTGCGCCCGTTGGCAGACACCGCGAATGGGTCCTGCGCCCGGGGACACCACCGCCACCCTGCTGCACACGACGGTAGCCTGCCACGCCTTCGCATGCCACCCGGGTGCCGGGGTAGGTGGCTTGGGGTACGGGCGCAGGCCCCCATTCGCGGTGTCCTCAACCTGCACAAGAGAACACGGTGTTGATGGCGCGACGCTTGCAGGCTTAAGACGGTGCCCCGCGAGCGTGGGGCCGGAGAACGTACCCCGGGCCACCTGCCCTTGCGCGACCCTTGCACGCAAATCGCGGCGAATGACTGCAACGGGCGGCCGAGAGCCGCCGCCACTTCCTACTCGATTGAACGCGAAGCCGTAAGAATCTGTGGCGGAGCAGAAGCTGGCACGCCGCTTGCTCGGTTGTCGGAAAGCTTTCTGCTGCCGATCAACCACCGCGGGATGAGCGCCATGAACCCAGACCTGGAAATCGGCTTTGCCTGCGAGAGCGGGCGGCACAGCGTCAACGAGGACTTCGTCGCTGCGCGCCGGCCCGCGGCGGACGAAGAGGAACTGGGCTTCATCTGCGCGATCGCCGACGGCGTGTACACCGGTGGCGAAGCGCTGATGGCGGCGCAGACGAGCGTCGTGACGCTGATCGAGGACTATTTCGGCACGCCGCCGGCCTGGAACACGGCGACCGCGCTGCGCCGCCTGATCGCCTCGCACAACCGCTGGCTCGCACACCACAACCGGCGCTCCGAACACGCCGCGCTGAGCACGCTGACGGCGCTTGTGCTGCGCGGCCCCGGCTGGACGCTCGCGCACGTGGGTGATACACGCGCCTACTTGGTGCGCGCCGGTGAGCTGCGCGTCCTGACGCAAGACTCCGGCCCGAACCCGCGCGGTGCGGCAACCGAGCCGGGGCGCGTGCTCGGCCGCGACGACACGATCCACATCGACTTCGCGCACGGCGAACTCGAACGCGACGACTGCTTCGTTCTGCTCTCCGACGGCGTCTACGCCAGGCTCGCCACGCCGCAAATCGCCTGGCTCGTCGCACGCGGCAGCGCGTCGCTGGCGAGCCAGTCGCTCGTCGCGGCGGCGCGCGCTGCCGGCAGTGAAGACAACGCCAGCGCGCTCGTCGTTCGGGTGCACGGCGTCGCGCACGTGGCCGCGCCGGCGCATGCCGCGCCGAACCTGAACGCGGCCTGAGAACCTCGCCGGCCTGCGCGCAGCCAACGCCGGCCGGACTGGCTTGATCAGGCCGGCGGCCACTCGGCGGGGTGCGAACCGGGTGGCATGGACGGCCGCCGCCAGCGTGCCGGGGTTGCCGCGAAGTGTGCCGCGTGGCGCAGCGCCATCACGTCGCCATAGCCACCCGGGTAGCTCTGCAAAAACTCGTCGTGGTTCGCTGCGGGCACATCCGCTCCTCGCGGCACGCGGCCCAGCGTGCGCAGCCAGTGCCCCACACCGGCGAGCGACACCTGCACGTGCCAGCTGCCGCCCTGCTCGGCCTGGCGGAGCAACGCCGCCTGCGCGCCAAATGCGAGCAGGTAGCCTGCGGCGTAGTCGAGGATCGGCAGCGGCATCGCGCGCGGCTGCGCCGCATGAAGGGCCTGCGCCTCGGCGAGGTTGAAGCCGGTGGCAGTTTGCACGAGCGAGTCGAAGCCGCGCCGCGCCGACCACGGCCCCACCGGCCCATACGCCGACAGCGACACGTAAACGATTCCCGGGCGCAGCCGCGCCACATCGAGCGGGCCGAACCCCAGCGCGGCGAGCGCGCCGGGACGATAGCCTTGCATGAAGACACGCGCTTCGCCAATCAGCTTGCGCAAGGTGTCGCGACCTGCGTCGCTCTTCAAGTCGACCCACGCCGAGAGCTTGCCGCGGCTCGTGTCGGCAATGGATTCGATGTTGGGCAGCTCGGGCGAATTCAGCAGCATCACGTCGGCGCCGTATGCCGCCAAGGTGCGCCCTGCCACCGGGCCGGCGAGGATGCGCGTCAGGTCGAGCACGCGCAGGCCTTGCAAAGGCGCGGCGTCGTCGGCTGCCGCGGCGGGCCAGGGCAACGGCGCTGCGATGGGCGCGGCGCCACTGCCGGCGATCGGTGTGATGCTCACAGTCGGCAGCGTCGCGAGCGGCTGCGCCTGAGGGTGCGCGTCCCACGCGGCGAAGTCGCGCGCCGCGGCCACCACCGCGCCGGCTTGCGCTGCGGCAGCTTCGAAGTCTTCGGCGCGCCACGTCTGCAGCGCCGCGGCGACTGCGGCGCGCTCAGTGCCGGGGCCTGGCGCACACCCGAGCAATCGCAACGCGGCGTCGCGGTGATGCGCGAAGTTGGCGTGGATTCGCACCCAGCCCGGCGCGCCGATCGAGGCGCCACAGGGATAAAGGCCCGAGAGTTTGTCCCAGACCTCGGGAACCCGGCCGTTCACTGAAAACCAGCCGCGGCATTCGAGCGCCGCGTGGCGCATCGAGACCGCGACGCGCTGGCGCGTGCCGTGGCGCGCGAGACCGATCTGCGCTGCGGCAAGCGCGGCTGCGGCGAGGCTCGCCTGCGCCGCGGTGCCCACCGCGAATGACGACGCCAGCACCGGCTCCTGACCCTCGAGGTCGCAGTCCGCCAGCGCTTGCGGCGCCAATGCCGCGTCGTGCCACAGCGCGGCCAAGGCGTCGGGTTCAGAGACGGGTGTCGAGCTGGAATCGGCCATCGTGTGAAACCTGAATCGAGATTGCCCAGCCGATTATCGATTCACAGCCGCAACTGCGCTGATGCGATGATGGCGCACCGACGACGCCGCGCCATGCTGTTCCTCAGCCCCGACTTCGAACTCCCCACGCTGGGCGCGGGCGTCGAAGACTTGCGCCGGCGCGTTCGCGAATTTATTGCCGAGGAAATCGGCTCCGGCCGCATCACGCCGCGATGCAATTCGTGGACCGAAGGCTTCTCGGCCGATTTCAGCCGGCGCCTGGGCGCCAGGGGCTGGATCGGCACGCACTGGCCGCGCGAATACGGCGGGCAGGGCGGCAGCGCCTTCGAGACGCTGACGATCAATGAAGAGCTTCTCGCCGCCGGCGCACCGGTCGCCGCGCACTGGATCGCCGCGCGCCAGAGCGCGCCGCTGCTGATGCGTTTTGGCAGCGAGGCGCAGCGCCAGGAGTTCGTGCCGCGCATCGCTTCGGGCACGCTCTACTTTGCGATCGGCATGAGCGAGCCCGACGTCGGCTCGGATCTCGCGTCGGTGCGAACGCGCGCGCTTGCGCGCGGCAGCGCCTGGCTCTTGAACGGGCGCAAGGTCTGGACGAGCGGCGCGCACCTGAGCGACTTCGCGATCGTGCTGTGCCGCACATCGCCTGCGGATTCGAACGCGCGCCACGCGGGCTTAAGCCAGTTGATCGTCGACTTGCGCGCCAAGGGCGTGAGCATCCGGCCGATCCGCATGCTCGACGGCAGCCACCACTTCAACGAAGTGATATTTGACGACGTTGAGGTCTCCCGCGAGCGCATCGTCGGCGAGCCCGGCGACGGCTGGAAGCAAGTCACGAGCGAACTCGCTTACGAGCGCAGCGGCCCCGAGCGTTTTCTGAGCACGATGCCCTTGGTCGACCACTATCTGCGCCACGTTCTCGAGAGTCCGCCCGACGCAGGCGATGTGAGTGCGGGCAAGTTGCTCGCGCGCCTGATGACACTGCGCCACATGAGTCAGGGCGTGTGGGGCGCGCTCGGTGCGGGCCAGTCGCCCGCCATCGAGGCGGCAATGGTGAAAGACCTGGGGACGAACCTGGAGCGCGAGTCGATCGACATGGTTCGCGAAGCCAGCGTCGCCGATCCGCGCCTGGCCGGCGACACGGCGCTGCGCGACCTGCTGCAAGCGACGTTGCTGCTCGCGCCCACCTACAACTTGCGCGGCGGAACCAACGAAGTGTTGCGCGGCATGATTGCAAAGAACCTGCAAGGCAAATGAGCGACCTCGCCCAACCCCTGGCGCAAGCCGGAGAACGCCTGTTTGCGAAAGCCTGCGGCGTTGACGCAGTGAACCGCGCCGAACAGGGCGACTGGCCACTGGCCCTGTGGCGAGGCATCGAGGACTTGGGTGCCGCGCAACTGCTCATCCCCGAGGCGCGCGGTGGCGCGGGCGGCGACTGGCTCGACGCGTGCCTGCTGCTCGAGCGCGCCGGTGAACACAACGCGCCCGTGCCGATCGCCGAGACGCTGCTCGCCGCCTGGCTGCTCGACTGCGCGGGGCTGCCGCTGCCAAGCGGTGCGCTGGCCTTGGCATTCGCCGACGCCGAACTTCTTCCCACCGCGAGCAGCGGCCGCCTCAGCCTGCAATTGCGCAAAGTCCCGTGGGCGGCGGCGTGCACGCATCTGGTGGTCGTGGCGCCGCAGGGGCAGGGCACGGCGCTGCTGTGCGTGCCGCGCGCGGCGTTCAAGGCCACGCCAGGTGCGGCACTCAGCGGCGAGCCGCGCGACGACGTGGCGCTTGCCGACCTCGACATCGCCGGCGCCGGCGTTGCGCTGCGCCGCATCGAGGCGCTGAGTTATGTCGAGTGCCTGAGCCGGGCTGCGCTGTTGCGCGCCGCGCTCATCGCCGGCGCGTGCCGGCGCGTGCTCGCGCTGACGCTGCAGTACACGAGCGAGCGAGTTCAGTTCGGTCGCGCGATCGGCCAGTTCCAGGCGGTGCAGCACCAGCTCGTGCAGCTCGCCGAAGAAGCAGCCGCGGCGCGTGTGGCAGTGCTCGCAGCAGCAAGCACGACCGATTCGCACTGGTGTGTTGCGGCCAGCGCTGCGGCCAAATTGCGCGCGGGTGAAGCGGCTGGCCTTGCAGTGCGCATCGCGCACCACTTGCACGGCGCGATCGGCATCACCATCGAACACGCCTTGCATCAAAGCACGCGGCGCCTGCTCACCTGGCGCGACGAACACGGCGCCGAGGCGTGGTGGGCGCGCGAGTTGGTCGCGCAGTTTCGGCGCCATGGCGCCGCCGATTCGCGCGGCGCATGGGCGGCGCTGGTGGCCGCGACGACACGCTGAGCGAGGTCAGGCCCTTCCTCGGTAGCGGGCGTCGAACCCGCAGCGTTGTTGCGCGATGATCGGGCACTGTCCATTCGAACCTGCGGTGTTTCCATGTCTGTTGCGCTTCAACCCCTGACCTGCCAGGCCGAACTGTTCTCGATTCCGCCAGGCCACTGCTACCTGAACAGCGCCTACATGGGCCCGCTGGCCAAGCCCGTGCAGCAAGCGGGAGTGCAGGCGCTATTGCAACGCTGCGCGCCGTTTTCCATCACCGCAGCCGACTTCTTCAAACCCGCCGAACGCACGCGCGCGCTGTTCGCAAAACTGGTCAACGCCGACCCGGAGCGCATCGCCTTCGTTCCCACCGCCGCCTACGCGACGGCGCTCGTCGCGAAAAACGTGCAGCCGCGCGCCGGGCAGAACGTCGTGATGCTGGGCGAGATGTTCCCGAGCAACGTCTACCCCTGGCGCAACTGGCGTGCCGGTGGCGTGGAGATGCGCATGGTCGCTGCGCCCGACGCGCCGTGGTCGGCGCCCGCGCCCGGCCGCAGCCGCGCGGCGCTCTGGAACGCAGCGGTTCTGGACGCGATCGACGCGAATACGGTGCTCGTCGCCGCCGAACAAGCGCACTGGGCCGACGGCACGCTGTTCGATCTGGAGCGAATCGGCAAGCGTTGCCGCGAAGTCGGCGCCGTTTTCGTCGTGGACGCGACGCAGACCGCGGGCGCGATGCCGCTGGACGTTCGTGCCTTCCAGCCGGACCTCCTGGTCGCGCACAGCTACAAGGCGATGCTTTGCAACTACGGCTTGGGCTTTGCGGTACTGAGCGACCGGTTCCTCGACGCCAGCCCGCTCGAGGAAAGCTGGCTCACGCGCGCCGGCAGCGAGAACTTCGCGCGCCTCGTCGACTACGAAGACGCTTATGCGCCGGGAATGCGGCGCTTCGACACGAGCTTGCGCGCGAACACGACATTCATCGCCATGCTCGAAGTCGCGTGCCAGATGCTGCTCGATTGGCAACCGTGGCGCGTGCGCGAGTACTTGCTGGGAATCGAGCGCGATGCCGTGCAGCGCCTGCGCACGCTTGGCTTCGAAGTCGCCGACGAGGCGCAGCGCGCCGCGAACATTTTCGGCGTGAAGCTGCCCCAAGGGCTCGCGCCCGAAGCCTGCCGCGAGGCGCTGGCGCGGCAACAGATCCACGTGTCGGTGCGCGGCAGCGCGGTGCGCGTCGCGCCGCATGTCTACAACGACGCGGCCGATTTGAATCGGCTGGCGGATGCGCTTGCAGGCGTGCCGCGGTCACGGCGGGACGAGCGGACCGACCTGATTGAAGCCATAGTTCCGTTTTGACATATCGTATCGCTTGCCGTATCGTGGCGCATCGTCGCTCCAAAGTCTCGCCAGCCGAGTCGCAAACCGCCTGTCAAGCCTGCTCGCACCAGGCCGGCCAAAGCGGCCGCGCCGTGGCGCGGCCGCAAGTCACGACGATGCGCTGGACGAATCGGTGCAAAGCGCGCTGCGTGTGCGCAAGCCCACAGCGGCGTGAAGCGGCCGCTGAACAAGTGGGTCAACCGGCACTGGCCGAGTTCATCGAGAAGCATGCTGCGGCGCTCGAAACCGAGCGCGAGCAGTCCCTCAAGAACATTCGTGCCTGCCGCAAGGCGGACCCCGGCTACAAACGCGCCATCAAGGCGCTCATCGACGCTGAGGTGAGCTTCGCAGCCGTTGACCCGATGCAGGGCACGCGCGAACGCGCGCGGCTGGCCCTGCAGTGGCGATGGTGCGCCAGATGTTGCATGGCTGATTGGGACGCCGACGGACCTCGGCTTCGAGCCAAGCTGGAGCGCGTGCTCGAAAGGGTTGTCGGTTGGGCAGGCCGGCGCGAGCCGATCGACGCCTCGAGAATCAAGCGCTGGCACCGGGACACCCTGGCCGGGCTGGACGTGCCCCATCCGAAGTTTGTCGCTCGATTCAGGGGTGAGCCTGGGCTCGAAAGTGAGCCCGTCTACGTCGGCTCGCGCGCAGGCACTGCGCCGCACCAGGTGGCGACGAAGTAGACGCATGGATCGCGCGGCTTCGGCGGTTCTCGCCAGGCTCGACGCGCTGCTTCCGTCGGGCGAAGAACTCAACGCGACGGCCTGGAGGCGGTGATCGAATTCGCCGACTGGGCGCATTCGGAATGGGTTCGCATCCACCCTTTCAGCAACGGCAACGGGGCGCACGGCGCGCCTGCTGACGGACGCCATCCTCTTGCGCTACGGCCTGCCACCCGTGCTGGGCGCGCCCGCGCCCGGCGTCGCCTTACGGCCACGCCGGTGCCGAAGGCATGGCCGGCAACCCCCAACCGATGCGGCGCTGCGTCAGGCGGTTGCTGCGCGTTTAGCTGGCCGAACGAAGTGCTGAATCGGCTTGCGGTGCAATCGCATCAGAACAGCCCCGCCTTGCGCGCCGCTTCCAGCACGTAGCGGGCGAGCGTCGCGAGTTGCTGATTGACGTCGGTCGAAGGCGGAGTCGTCGCCTTGGCGGTCCACATCAGGCGGCCGGTGGCGACCTCGGTCAGCGCGCCGTTGGCGCTGTAGCCGGTCTGCACCGGCCCGGCCTCACCGCCCAGCGGCACGCCCACGCCCACGCCGACTCCGCCGGCGCTGTGCCGGCCCATGCTGAAGCCGCCCACGCCGATGCTGAACGACGGGCCCGGTGCCACGGCCGTGACGTCGGGTGAAATGGTGGCGCGCAGGATTGCCAACGTGCCGGCGTCGCGCGCGGCGCTGAGGAGCGCGCTGGTGGGCGCAGCAGCGCCGCCGGAGTCGACGCTGTCCGGCGCGAGCACCGGCGTCGCTCCGAGTTCGCTGACCTGCGCCGCCATGCGCTCGGCACACACCCGGCGCACCGCGAGGTCATGCGCGGTGCACGTCACATACACCTTGGCACCGGCCAGGGGGTGCCCCGTGAACTTCGGATCGACCCACTCGGCGTCGACATTGCGCGTCGCGCAGCCTGCTGCGAACAGCGCGCACACGATCGCCGCGGCGCGCACACCAGTTACTCGTGCGCGTGCCGCGATGGGCGAATGGAGAATGGCTTGGCATCGACGCTCCCGCTCGCGCGCAGACAGCGCGCTCAATGGGAAAGACTAGCACCGCCTGGGCTGCCTGCTGTTGCGCTTCGTTACCGGGAGCGATCGGCCGCCCCGACGTCGAATCGTCGGCAAGCTGACCCGTCCGCCGACAAGACGGCGGTTCAGCTGTCACCTGACAAACGCGCAAAGTCCTCCTCGAAGAACTCACCCGCAGCGCGCGCCCCTGCCGCGCGCAGCTCAACCTCCTGGGCGCGCAGTTGCACGCGGCGGATCTTTCCGGAAATCGTCTTCGGCAGATCGGTGACGAACTCGATGCGCCGCACGCGCTTGTACGGCGCGAGCTTCTTTCGTGCAAACGCAAACACCGACTCGGCGAGTTCGCGGTTGGGCTGCGCGCCGGCCACCAGCAGAAGAAAGGCCTTGGGCACGGCCAGGCGGAGCAGGTCCGGGCTCGGAACCACGGCGACTTCGGCGATGGCTTCGTGCTCGATGAGCGCGCTCTCGAGTTCGAACGGGCTGATCCGGTAGCCCGAAGCTTTGAACACGTCATCGGCGCGGCCGACGAAGGTGATGTAGCCCTCGCTGTCGCGCGCGGCAACGTCGCCGGTGTGGTAGTAGCCTTCGCGCATCGCCTCCGCGGTTTTTTCGGCGCTGTCTTCGTAGCCGGCCATCAAGCCGAGCGGGCGATCCCGCAGTTCGATGCAGACTTCACCCTCGTCGGCTGGCCTGTCGTCGGTGTCGAGCAGCACGATCCGGTAACCCGGCAGCGGCTTGCCCATCGAACCCGGCTTCAGCGCTTGCTCCGGCGCATTGCCGATCTGCGCCGTGGTCTCGGTCTGGCCGTAGCCGTCGCGCAGGGTCAGGCCCCAGGCCGAGCGCACGCGGGCTATGACTTCCGGATTCAGCGGCTCGCCGGCGCCTATCGCCTCGCGCAACTTCAGGCGCCCACGGTACGCGGCCAGGTCTTCCTGGATCAGCATGCGCCACACGGTGGGCGGCGCGCACAGGCTCGTCACGCCGTGGCGTTCGAGCGCGCCGAGCAGCCCCTGCGCGTTGAAGCGTGCGCTGTTGTAGATGAAGATGCATGCGCCCGCGTTCCACGGCGCGAAGAAGCAGCTCCACGCGTGCTTGGCCCAACCCGGCGACGAGATGTTCAAGTGCACGTCGCCGGCGCGCAGGCCCAGCCAGTACATCGTGGAAAGGTGCCCGACCGGATAGCTCTGGTGCGTGTGCAGCACGAGCTTGGGCTTGGACGTCGTGCCCGAAGTGAAGTAGAGCAGCAGCGGGTCGGTCGCAAGCGTTGTGGCGCCCGGCGAAAAGTCGACGCTTGCGCCCGCGCTGTCGGCGTAGGGCTGCCACCCGGGCACGTCGGGCCCGACGGCGATTCGCGTGTAGTCGCCCGGCAGCGCGCTGAACTTGCCGGCCTGCGCGCTGCCGGCAACCACATGCCGTACCGCGCCGCGCTCGAGCCGGTCGCGCAGGTCTTCCGTCGTGAGCAGGGCAGTCGCCGGAATCAGCACCGCACCCAGCTTGATCGCTGCGAGCATCGTTTCCCACAGCGCGAGTTCGTTGCCGAGCATCAGCAGCACACGATCGCCGCGCTTTACGCCGAGCGTGCGCAGCCAGTTCGCAACCTGCGACGAGCGCTGCGCGAGTTGCAGGAAGGAAAGCTTCACCTCGCTGCCGTCTTCGCCGACGATCCACAGCGCCGGGGCATCGTTGCCGCGGGCGATGGCGTCGAAGTGATCGAGCGCCCAGTTGAACTCGGTCAACTCCGGCCAGCGAAACGCCTTGACGGCAGCGCCTTGGTCGGTGCGCAGACTCAGCAGCAGGTCGCGCGCCGCGTGGAACGATTCAACAGAGCTCATGGGCGTCGCTGCTCCTCGGATGGGGTGCGGGGTGGTGTTATTTTCTGCGGGGCTCAGGTTGGCCGCGGCTTCAAGACCTCGGGCATCTTCGCCAGCGGGAACCCCTCATACGGTGTGGACCGGCTCGGCTCGAGCTTCCACATCGGCCGCGCGTTGGGCACGCCGCCGTCGATGCGAATGTACGAGCCCGTGATGTAGGACGCGGCTTCCGAGAGCAGGTAGACGATCGCTGACGACACTTCGGCCTCGGTGCCGTAGCGCTGCAGTGGCGAGGTTTTCATCAGGCTCTGGAACTTGGCCGCCGTCTCGGGGGCATAGGTGTCCAGGCCGCTGCTCGCGATGTAGCCGGGCGCGACCGCGTTGACGCGCACCCCCGCGGCACCCCATTCGCACGCCGCGCTTTCGGTGAATGACAACATGCCGGCGCGCGCCGCGCCGCTGTGCGCCATCGTCGGCATGCCCATCCACATGTCGGCGATCATGTTGACGATGGCGCCGCCGTGCGCCTCCATCCACTGCGTGTAAACCTCGCGCGACACGAGAAAGCCGCCGGTCAGGTTGTTGCGCACGACCGCTTCCCAGCCTTTGAGCGTGATGTCGCGCGCGGGTTGCGGGTACTGGCCGCCGGCGTTGTTCACCAGTCCGTCGATGCGGCCATGGATGGCGATCGCCTCAGTCACCATTTGTTTGACGCCGGGCTCGTCGCGGATGTCGCACGCATGCACGCTGACCCGCACTTTGGTGAGGCCTTCGATTTCTGCCTGCACCGCCTGCAGCTTCTCGACCTTGCGCCCCACGAGCGCGACGCTGGCGCCAAGCGCAGCGAGTTCATGCGCGGTGCAGCGGCCGATGCCGCTGCCCCCGCCGGTGACGATCACGGCCTGGCGGGCAAATAAGTCGGCGCGGAAGGCAGAACGGTATGTCTCGTGGCTCATGGGGGCTCCGGTTTGAGCATGAAGTTGCCGTGGCCGATGGCGATGGGCTTGTCGACGCTGGACTGCCACGCCGTGATCCGCAAGTGCGCGACGCGCTGACCTTGCTTGACCATGACGACGCTGGCGTGGCTCGCTTCGGCGCGCCCGGTGCGCAGGAAGTCGACGCTGAAGTCGATGATCTTCGGCAACTCGGCGCTTTCCATGTGCCACAGCAGGTAGAAGATGCCGCTGCATTCGAGAAAGCTGCTGACTGCGCCGCCGTGCAGCGCCGGCAGCCTGGGGTTGCCCACCAGCGTGTTCGCGAACGGCAGCGTGCAGCGGAACGGGTCGCCGTCAACGTCGATGCGCACGCCCATGAATTTCGCATAGGGCACCCACGCAACCAGGGAGTTCCAGTCGCCGCTTGCGCGCGCTGCGGCGAGCACTTCGGGCAGCGCGATCATGGTGTGGCTTTGCCCATGGCGAAGGCGGGCGTGACGGTGAACATGAAAATCGCGACCGATGTTGCGATCGGGTCGTCCGGCGTGTCGTGGTACGCGCTGCCACGCACGAAGGCGAGTTCGCTCGTGAGCTTGTAGCAGTGCGCGCTGCCCAGCACCTCGCGCCCGGGCGTGGCCGGCTTCAGGTGGTCGATGCGCAGGTCCAGCGTCGCCATCGCGCGCACCTGGTTCAGTCGCACGAAGATCGCCAGGCCCGAGCAACTGTCGAGCAGGGTCGTGATCACGCCGCTGTGCAGGACACCGGTTTCAGGGTTGCCGACGAGGCTCGCCCGATACGGCACGCCGATGACGCAGGCGTCAGCCTCAGCGCTGCGCACCTCCATGCCGAGCTCGTGGCTGAAGGGCGAGTACGTGGTGTACTGCTGCCATTGGCGCAGCCGCGTCTGGTCGATGTCCGCGCTTGCCATGTTGCTTCTGCGATCGCGGCCTACAGCCGCTTGGCCACTTCTTCGAGCATCACTTCGGTGGCGCCGCCGCCGATCGCCTGGACCCGCGCGTCGCGCACCAGGCGCTCGATCGGCGTGCCGCGCATATAGCCGAAGCCGCCGTGGAACTGCTGGCAGTCGTAGGCGACCTCGTTCACGAGTTCGCCGCACAGCGCTTTCACCATTGACACTTCCTTGACGCAGTCGCGCCCCTGCGCGTCGAGCCACGCCGCGTGATACACGAGGCAGCGCGCCGCTTCCACCTGTGCGGCGCGCTGGCTCAGGCGCTGGCGGATCGTCTGCTTGTCCCAGAGCACGGCGCCGAACGCACGGCGCTCGCGCACGTAGGCGAGCGTCAGCTCGATCGCGCGCGCCGCTTCGCCCACCGCCTGCGCGCCGAGCACGATGCGCTCGTTCTGGAAATTGCGCATGATCTGGTAGAAGCCCTTGTGCTCGGTGCCTAGCAGGTTGGCTGCGGGGACGCGGCAGTTGTCGAACACGAGTTCGGCGGTGTCGCTGCTGCGCCAGCCGCTTTTGTCGAGCACCCGGCCCACGTGCAAGCCCGGCGTGCCGCGTTCGACGATGAACATCGAGATCGCGCGCGAGCCCTTCGCCGGGGCGTCGCCGACGCTGGACTTGGCGGCGACGAACACGAGATCGGCGTGCACGCCGTTCGTGATGAACATTTTCGTGCCGTTGATGACCCAGGAGTCGCCGTCGCGCACGGCGCGGGTGCGGATGGCGGCGACGTCGGAGCCGGCGTCGGGTTCGGTGACGGCGACCGCGCAGATCGATTCGCCGCGAATGACTCCCGGCAGGTGGCGCGCGAGTTGCTCCGGCGTGCCGAAGTTCGCCAGGTGCGGCGACGCCATGTCGGTGTGCACCGTCACCGTGACGGCAAAGCCGCCGAAGGTGGAGCGGCCCAGCTCTTCGGCGAGGATCGCGCTGTACAGCGTATCGAGTTCCGAGCCGCCGAATTGCTGCGGATAGCGCACCCCGAGGAAACCGAGTTCGCCCATGCGGCGCAGCACGTCGCGCGGCACGCAGCCCGTGTCTTCCCACGGCGCCGCGTTCGGCACGATCTCCTGCTCGACGAAGCGCCGCAGGTTGTCGCGGAACATGCGATGTTCTTCGCTGAAGTAGATGGGGTCGTTCATGCGGTGGCCTGTCTGTCATCCCGGCGAACGCCGGGATCCACTGCCGGCACCTGCGCAATGGCGAAGCAGTGGATCCCGGCGTTCGCCGGGATGACGGGCCGGTGTGCGATGACAGGCCGGTGTGCGATGACAGGCAGGTGGGCGATGACGAGCGGGTGTGCGATGACGGGCGTAAGGGCCCGCAGGGGTCGGCGCTTCGTGGAATCGCTGCGCATCGTCGCGCCTGGCATCATGCCTTGTACACCGGCGCTCGCCGCGCTTCGAAAGCGGCCAGGCCTTCGGCAACGTCTTCGCCGAGCAGCACATCGACGATTGCGGTCATTTCACGGTCCAGCCCCTGCTCGAGCGTTCCGTCCAGCCCCTGGCGCGCCAGGCGTTTCATCATGGCGATGCCCGGGCGGCTGCGCGTCGCGAGTTTGGCGCAGTACTCGAGCGCAGCGTCGCGCAGCTTGTCGGGCTCGACGACGTAGTTGACGAGACCCCACTGCAGCGCCGTCGGCGCATCGATCCAGCGCGCCGAGAACAGCAAGTCCAGCCCGCGGCGCAGCCCGACGATTCGCGGAAAGCGTTGCGAGCCGCCCCAGCCCGGGATCAGCCCGTATTGCGCGTGCTGGTCGCCCACCCGAAAGTCAGTGGACGCAAAAATCACGTCGCACGCGAGCATCAGCTCGCTGCCGCCGGCCAGCGCCAAACCCTGGCACGCGGCGATCACCGGCAGCTCGCTGCCTTCCAGGCGTTTCAGCACGCTGTGGCCGAAGCGCGTGTAGTGTTCCAGTTGCGGCGGGTCGTCGCGCCACGCCTTGACTTCGTCGAGGTCCGCGCCGGTGCTGAAGTGTTTGCCCTGGGCGCAGATCAACACCGCGCGAACGCCGCTGCCGGCGGCCTCGAACTCGGTGAGCGCGGCGTCGATGCCACGCTGCACCGCCAGCGACAGCGAGTTGAATTTCTCGGGGCGTGCCAGTTCGATGATTCCCACCGCGCCTTCGCGGCGCGTCATCGACCACGGGTGCGCTCATCATCACTTGTTCTCCTTGGCGTATTGAACCGCGATCCGGCCGATCCGCTCGCGCGCGACGATGAGTTTCATCACCTGCGCCGTGCCGTCGCCGATTTCCAGGCCCATCACGTCGCGCAGGCGCTGCTGGTGCGGCAGGTCCTTGCTCCAGCCGTAGTGGCCGAAGGTGAGCAGGCATTGGTGGATCGCGTCGAACGCGGTTTTCGGTGCCATCCATTTCACCATCGCCGCCTCGGCGGTGTGCGGCCGGCCGGCGTCGCGCAGCGCGAGCGCGTGATAGCAGAGCTCGCGGCACGCGGCGATCAGCGTTTCGAATTCGACGAGCGGAAACGTCACGCCCTGGAACTGCGCGATCGGCACGCCGAAGGCCTCGCGCTCTTTCGTGTACGCCCACGCTTCGTCGAGCGACGCCTGCGCCGCGCCCAGGCACTGCAGCGCGATCAGGATGCGGCTGAAGTCGAAGCCTTGCATCACCTGCGTGAAGCCCTTGCCCTCGTCGCCCAGGCGGTGATCCGCAGGGATTCGCACGTCGTCGAAGAACACCGAGCCGCGCCCGACGATTGCGCTCCCTACATCGTCGAAACGTGTGCGCCGGATGCCGGGAAGGTCCAGCGGCACGAGGAACGCCGACACGCCGCGTGCGCCCTCATCGGCTTTGCCGGTGCGCGCGAACAGCACCATCGCATCGGCTTGCGTCGCGCACGAGATCGACGTTTTTTCGCCGTTCAGGATGTAGCTGTTGCCGTCGCGGCGCGCCTTCAGCGTCAGGTTGGCCGCGTCCGACCCGACGCTCGGCTCGGTGAGGCCCAGCGCCATGATGCTTTCGCCCGCGACGATTCGCGTGTTCCAGTGGCGCGCGAGCTCGGGATTGGCGTTGCGGTGCACGATCGTGCCCATCAGCGAGCCGAGCAACTGCACGTAGCTGACGTTGAAGTCGCCGTAGGCGATGGCCTCGACGATCAGGCCCGATGTCACGCCGCTTGCGCCCAGGCCGCCATAGGCTTCGGGCAGGTCCACGCCGATCAGGCCGAGCCCACCCATCTGCTTCAGCAGGGCGCTGTCTATCTGGCTGGCGGCCTCGCGCTTCTGGTAGTCGGGCGCGAGCCGCTCGCGCGCAAACCGGCGCGCCACGTCGCGCAGCGCCGTCTGGTCGTCGTCCAACAACATGGGCCCCAAGCCTCCAGCGTGCCCGCAAGCGGCGGTTCGGATTTACTATAGCAGCGAACATACGTTAGTTAGATAGGATGGGCGCGTGACGCCACGCTGACGCCCGCCCGCCCGCCCGCCCGCCCCGCCCGCTCGCACGAACCGACCCGCCCATGGCCACCAAGACTCGCGAGAAACCCGCTCCCGCCGAAATCGATACCGCAACGCGCGAGCGGATCCTGCTCGAGGCGGCGCGCCTGTTCCGCCACCACGGCTACTCGGCGACGACGTTGCGCGAAGTCGCCGACGCCGCGGGCATCAAGGCCGGCAGCATTTATTACCACTTCGATTCGAAGGAGCAAATCCTCGGCGAGGTGATGGACAAGGGCATCCACGTCGTTGCCGCCGCCGTTCGCGAACGAGTCGACGTGCTGCCCAAAGCAGCGACGGCGCGGCAGCGCATCGCCGCGGCGATCGAGGGGCATTTGTGGGGGCTGCTGCACCACGGCGACTTCACCTCCGCCAACATCCGCATCTACGGGCAGATTCCCACCGCGGCGAAGAACCGGCACCGGCTCGTGCGCCGCGCCTACGCCGACACCTGGGACCGCTTGCTCGACGACGCGATGCAGCGCGGCGAACTGCGCGCCGACAGCAGCACGGCGGTGGTGCGGCTGTTCGTGATCGGCGCGCTCAACTGGACGGTCGAGTGGTACAACCCGCAGAAGGGTTCGTTCCAGGACTTTGTGAAGCAGATCACCGCGATCGTGTTCGAGGGGATTCTGACCCGCAAGTAGCCTCGGTGAGGCATCGCAAACACGCCTCGCGAACCTGTCGCGGGCGCACTGGATCCCGGCGTTCGCCGGGATGACCCCAATTCCAGTCATCCCGGCGAACGCCGGGATCCAGTGCAAGCCGAGGGAATCCTCGCTCTCCAATCACACCTTGCGCACCGTAGCATGCAGCGTTCCCGCGGGAACGCCGCGCACCCAGCAACCGAACACTTGTTAGAAACGTGAACCCGCCCACGCCCCACGCCAACCCGCCTGTGCTCGAATGCCGCGCGCTGGAGCGCCGCTTCGGCGGGCTGGTTGCCGTGAGCGGCGTGAACTTGCGCATCGAGCGCGGCGAGATCTTCGGCCTCGTCGGCCCCAACGGCAGCGGCAAGACGACGCTGGTGAACGCCATCACGGGTTTCTATCCGCCGCAAAAGGGCACGATCCATCTGGAAGGGGCCGACATCACCGGCATGGCGCCGCACAAGGTGGCACGCCGCCACGTCGCGCGCACATTCCAGAACCTGGCGCTGTTCAACGGCATGAGCGTGCTCGACAACATCCTGCTCGGGCGCCACGTGCACCTGAACCCGGGGGTGTTGAAGACAGCGCTTTACTGGTGGCTGAGCCAGCCCGAAGAGGTGGCGCACCGCCTCGTGGTGGAAGAAACCATCGAATTCCTGCAATTGCAGGGCGTTCGCGACGACCCGGTCGAGACGCTGCCCATCGGCTTGAAGAAGCGCGTCGAACTCGCTCGCGCACTCGTCGCCGAGCCCTCCTTCCTGATCCTGGACGAGCCGATGGCCGGAATGAACCAGGAGGAAAAGGAATACATGGCGCGCTTCGTGCTCGACGCGCGCGACGAACGCGGCATCACGGTCCTGCTGATCGAGCACCACATGGACGTGGTGCTGGGCATCTGCGACCGCATCATGGCGCTGAGTTACGGCGAGGTCATCGCCACGGGAACGCCGCGCGAGGTGGTCGACAACCCACGCGTGATCGAGGCCTATCTCGGCAAGGCGAGTCAACGTGCAGCGTGAAGATTCGGTGCAGGCCGCAGCCCGTGCGGCACCGCCCAGCGCCACCCAGTGGGACCTGGACCCGCAGACGACGCTGCCGCGCCTGCTCGCCCAGCACGCCCGCAGCCACCCGCAGCGCGTGGCGTTTCGCGAAAAGGCGCTGGGCATCTGGCAGGAATTCACCTGGGCGCAGGTGCTCGACGAAGTGCTCGCCGTGGCGGCCGGGCTCGAGCAACTCGGCTTCGCTGCGGGCGACGCGATGCTCGTCCTGGGCGACAACCGTGTGCGCCTGTACCTGGGCATGCTCGCCGCAGGCGCGCTGCGCGGCCACGCGATGCCCGTCTATCCCGACGCCAACCCCGACGAAGTACAGCACTTTGCCGCCGAGGTGAGGGCGCGTTTTGCGCTGGCCGAAGACCAGGAGCAAGTCGACAAACTTCTGGAGCTGCGCGAAAAAGCGCCGACGCTGCGCCACATCGTGTTCGACGACCCGCGCGGCCTGGCGCACTACAAGGCCGACGGGCTGGTGGCGTGGGAAACACTTCGCGAAGCAGGCGCCGAGCAGTTGCGCCGCAACCCCGCCCTGCGCGAAGCGCTGATAACGCGCGCGTTGCCCGAAGACCCTGCCGTGTTCGTGCACTCGTCAGGCACGACCGGCAAACCCAAGGGCGTGGTGCTGGCGCACCGCAACGTGCTCGCCGGCGTGCGCAATGCATTTCACGGCAAGGTGTTCGGCTGGGAGGAAGACATCCTCGCGTATCTGCCGATGGCGTGGATCGGCGACTTCGCGGTCTCGATGGGCGCCGGAATCGCGCTGCACTTCACGATCAACATCCCCGAGCGCCAGGAGACGGTGCTGCGCAACCTGCGCGAAATCGCGCCGACGTTGTACCTCGCCGCGCCGCGCAGCTGGGACAACCTGCTCACCTCGATCCGCGTTCGCATGGAAGACTCGACGCCGCTGAAGCGCCGCATCTTCGATCACTTCATCGACGTTGGCGTCGCGGTGGAGAGGCTCAAGCTGGAGGGCAAGGTGCCTTCCGCAAGGCAGCGCCTGCAGTGCCGGCTCGGCGAGATCCTGGTCTACGGCCCGCTGAAAGACCAGTTCGGCCTGAACCGCATGCGCACCGCGCTCACCGGCGGCGAGGCGATGGGCGAAGACACCTTTCTGTTCTACCGCGCCCTGGGAATCAACTTGCGCCAGCTCTACGGCCAGACCGAAAGCAGCGCGTTCAACGCGGCGCACGCTGCCGACGAAGTGCGCCTGCACTCGGTGGGCCGGCCGCTGCCGGGCGTGGACGCAAAGATTGCCGACGACGGCGAGATCCTGCTGCGCTCGCAAAGCGTGTTCAGCGGCTACTTCCAGAACGATGAGGCCAGCCACAAGACCCTGGTCGACGGCTGGCTGCACACCGGTGACGCCGGCTACCTCGAGCCGAACGGGCATCTCGTCGTGCTCGGGCGCGTCGCCGAGGTCGTGCACACCGCCAAGGGCGAACGTTTCATTCCGAACTACATCGAAAACCGCCTCAAGTTCAGCCCGCACATCAAGGACGTCGCGGTGCTGGGCACGCAGCGCGACCACCTCACCGCGATGGTGTGCATCGACCTCGATTCGGTAGGCCACTGGGCCGAGGTGCGCGGCATCGCCTACATCTCGTACGCCGACCTGTCGCAAAAGTCCGAAGTCAACGACCTCGTCGCGGTAGCGATCCGGCGGATCAACGAAGCGCTGCCCGAGGGCCTGCGCATCCGCCGCTTCGTCAACCTGCACAAGGAGTTCGACCCCGACGACGGCGAAGTCACGCGCACCCGCAAGCTGCGGCGCAACGTGATCGAGGAGCGCTATGCCACTGTGATCGAGGCGCTCTACTCGTCCGCGAAGTCGGTCGTGATGAAGGCGCAGATCACTTACGACTCGGGCGACACCGGCGTGATCGAGCGTGACTTGGCGCTGAGGGATGTCTAACATGAAGCGCGTGGGATGGCGTCATGAGCCTGGGTCGGCTTTCGGCCCATTGCTGTCGTTTGATGTGGCCTCGTGGACTGCTCAACAACCCCCGTCATCCCGGCGAAAGCCGGGATCCACCGGATGCACGCAATGAACGCTTCCCTGGACGCGCGACTTCCACGGGTGGATCCCGGCTTTCGCCGGGATGACGAATATCTTGTGTCGTGCCATTCGCATTGCACGTTGTCATGCTGGGCTTTGTGCAGTGGCGGGCTGGGCGCACGCAAAGCGGACATCCAAACGGCAGCAACGGGCCGAAAGCAGAGACTTCCAGGTGCATCGGCGCACGCTGTCATTCAGGCGCAGTGCGCCGCGGCGCAGGGGCACTGACATGGACTGGTCGCTGTTCCTCGAACTCGCCGCCAACGGAGCGTTGTCGGGGCTGATGTATTCGATCGTCGCGTTGGGGATCGTGCTGATCTACAAGTCTTCTTCGGTGCCCAATCTCGCGCAAGGGGCGCTCGCGATGCTCGGTGCCTACGTTGCGTTGGCCGTGTTCGACTTGCTGAAAACGCCGATGTGGCTGACGATTCCCATCGCGATGCTCGTCATGTTCGGCATCGGCATGGGGGTGGAGCGCGTCGCGCTGCGCCGGCTGGCGGGCCGGCCGCTCGTGATGATTTTGATGATGACGCTCGCGCTCGACATCTTCGTTCGCGCCGCGGCCTTGTCGGTGTGGGGTGCGACGAACCGTGTGCTGCCGCTGGGCATCTCCTCCGACCCGCTGTTCATCGGCGACGTGCTGATCAACCGCTCCTACCTTGCCGGTGGCGTGGTCGCGTTGCTGCTGTTCGGCGTGCTCGTGCTGTTCTTTCGCACGCGCGCCGGCATCGTGCTGCGCGCGATTTCGGACGACTACACCGCGTCGTGGTCGGTGGGTATTTCGGTCGAGCGCGGCGTGGCGCTGTCGTGGGCCATGGCTTCAGCCGTGGCCACACTTGCCGGTGTGTTGTGGGCGTCGATCCAGGGCGTGGATCAGTCGCTCTCGCAACTGCTGCTGATGGGTGTGGCGGTGGCCGTGCTCGGAGGCCTCGACAGCATCGGCGGCGCGATTCTGGCCGGCGTGTTGCTCGGCGCGTTCCAGGGTGTCGCCTCGGGCTATCTCGATAGGCTGGTGGGCGGCGGCAGCCGCGAGCTGGTCATTGCCGCGACGCTCGTGCTGACGATTCTGATCCGCCCGCATGGCCTGTTCGGCCGCGAAGACATCGAAAGAATTTGAATGTTCTACCGCCAGGCCGGCATCCACCACACCACCTACCGTGGCGACAGGCAGCTGTTCCCGGTGCCGTTCGATCGCTACCTGATAGTCGTGCTGCTTGTGGTCGGCCTTGCCGCACCGTACCTGCTGAGTCCACTCTACCTGAAGAGCTACCTGCTGCCGTGGCTGATCTGGACTGCCGCGGCGCTCGGCCTGAACCTCATCCTCGGCTGGGCCGGTCAGTTCCACTTCGGCTACGCGGCGGTGATGGGCATCGGTGCCTACACCGCGGTGCACGCAGTGAAGAACGGCATTCCCTTCGAGATCGGCATCATTCTTGCGGGCGCCGTCGCCACGCTGATCGGCAGCGCCTTTGCGATCACGGCGCTGCGCGTGCGCGGCCTGTACCTCGCCCTCTCGACGCTCGCGCTGCAGTTCGTCATGGACTGGGTCATCAACAAAGTGCCTGCGGTGAGCGGCGGAACGCAGTCGACGATCCAGGCGCCGACGATGCGGCTGCTCGGCCAACAAGTCACTTCGGACGCCGGCCAGTACTACGTGGTGCTCGTCTGGTGCGTGCTCGTCACGCTGTTCATGCTGAACCTGCGCCGCACCGGCCTCGGCCGTGCGCTTGTGGCGGTGCGCGAAAAGGACTTTGCGGCCGCGGTGATCGGCGTGAACAGCTTCTACTACAAGCTCATCGCGTTTGCGATGTCGTCGTTCATCGCCGGCATCAGCGGTGCGATTCTGATCTTCACGTTCTACGGTGCCGTCACCCCCGAGCAGTTCGCCGTGAACGTATCGATCCAGACGCTCGCGATGGTGATCGTCGGCGGCCTGGGCAGCGTGATCGGCTGCTATTTCGGTGTGGCTTTCATCCTGCTGCTGCCCGGCGTCGTCGCGAACCTGATTTTTGCGCTGGCCAAGGCGATGCAGTGGAACATCGGGATCGAACTGCTGGCGCACATCCCCAGCTTGCTGTACGGTGTGCTCATCATCGGCTTCCTGCTGTTCGAGCCGCTGGGGCTGGCGAAGATCTACAGCAACCTGCGCAACTACCTTATCTTCTGGCCCTTCGGTTATGCGCGCAAGTAGCCGCGTCACCTGTTGGTATTCCGTTCCCGTGCCCTTACCCAGTTTTAAAGGAGACTCATCCATGTTCCGACGCTTCAAAACCATGCTGGGAGCCGCGACGCTGCTGCTCTCTGCGCAACCGGCGCTCTCGGCCGAGCCGATCACGTTCGCCTTGTGTTACGACCTGACCAAGGCCTACACCTTCATCACGCCGCAGATCGCGCAGGCCGCCAAAGACTACGCGGCGGTGCTGAACCTGAAGGGCGGCATCGAGGGCAGCCCGATCGAGATCCTCGTGCAAGACCACGGCAACGAGCCGCAGCGCGGCATCGAGTGCTATGAGCGCGTCAAGAACAAGGCGGTGACGATCGACTTCCTGTCCACGCCGGTGTCGCGCGCCGTGCTGCCGCGCGCCATGAAAGACGGCGAGATCATGATCCAGGCGCTCGTCGGCCGCGGCGACGCGGTAGACGGCGAGGTCTTCAAGTGGGTGTTTCCGCTCGGCCCCACCTACTGGGGCCAGGCCGCGAACATCGTCAGCTACGTGAAGAAGCAGGCCGGAGGCAGCCTGAAGGGCAAGAAGATCGCCTTCCTCTACATCGACTACCCGTTCGGCCAGGAGCCGATTCCGCTGCTGAAGGAACTCGAGAAGCGCGAAGGCTTCGAGCTGCAACTGTTCCCCTACCCGCTGCCGGGAAGCGACCAGTCTTCGGCGTGGTCGCAGATTCGGCGCTTTCAACCCGACACCATCATCCACTGGGCGTTCTCCGCCATGCACGTCGTGGCGAGCAAGGAAGCCAAGCGCAACGGCGTGTCGCTCGACAAGGTGATCTCGGTGAACTGGTTCAACGACGTGGACCTGAACAACATCGGCGCGGCCGAAGCGAAAGGCATCCGCAAGTCGGCGGTCGTCGTGAGCGGCCAGGAGCACCCGCTGCTCAAGGAAATCGTCAAGGAGCTGTACGACAAAGGCAAGGGCAACGGCGACCGCAAGTTCCTCGCCGACACCTACTACAACACGGGCCTGGCGATTTACGCGCCGATCTTCGAAGCGGCGCGCCTGGCGCTGAAGAGCGAAGGCGCGCCGCTCACTGCGGCGAAGATGCGCAAGGGCCTGGAGCAGATTCGCAACTTCGACGCGAACGGCCTGATCCCGGCGCTCAACGTCACCGGCAAAGACCATGGCGGCGGCGGCAAGACGCGCATCGAGATGTGGGACGGCGCCAAGTGGGTTGCGCAGACGGACTGGTTCTCCGACTACAACGACCTCGTGTGGAGCACCGTGAAGCAGCACTCGGGTGAGTTTGCCAAGGCGGCGGGGCAGTAGCGCCTGATTCGCTGCGCCGCGTTCGCCACCTCGGGACACCGACCATGCACGCACTGACGCTGAACAACATCGAGGTCATCTACGACCGCGTGTTTCTCGCGATCAAGGGCGTGTCGATCGCCGTTCCCGAGGGCGGCATGGTCGCGCTGCTCGGCGCCAACGGCGCGGGCAAGAGCACGACGCTCAAGGCGATCAGCGGCCTGCTCTATTCCGAGCGCGGTGAAGTGACGCGCGGCGACGTGAAGTTCCGTGGCGCCGACCTGGCGCGCACGCCGCCGCAGCAGCGCGTGAAACTCGGCATCGCGCAAGTGCTCGAGGGCCGCAGGGTCTTCGAGCACCTCACGCCCGACGAGAACCTGATCGCGGCGTCCGCAGTGCACGGCAGCCGCGCCGACATGGCGCGCAACATGGAGCGCGTCTACGGCTACTTTCCGCGCCTGCACCAGCGGCGCACGGCGAAGTCGGGTTATCTGTCGGGGGGCGAGCAGCAGATGCTCGCGATCGCCCGCGCGCTGATGACGCAGCCCAAACTGTTGATGTTGGACGAGCCGAGCCTGGGCCTCGCGCCGCTGATCGTCGCCGAGATCTTCGAGATCATTCGGCGCATCAACCGCGACGAGAAGATGTCGATCCTGCTCGTTGAGCAAAACGCGATCGCCGCGCTCGACGTCGTGTCACACGGCTACCTCATCGAAAACGGCCGCGTCGTGATGCACGACAAGGCCGAGGTCATGAAGCGCAACCCCGACATCCAGGAGTTCTACCTCGGTGGTGCAGAGGGCAAGGACTTTCGCGACGTCAAGCACTACCGCAGGCGCAAGCGCTGGCTGGCTTGAGGTCCCTCGGGGCCTGCGCTGAAGCGATACTGCGCACCGTGCCACGACGGTCTTCTTCTTGAATTTGCTTGCGCGTCTCGCTGTCGGCGCGACCCTGGTGTGCGCACTGGCACTGTGGGGCGCATTTGAGTTTGCCGCGGCGAACGTCTGGTTCGCCGAGCTGGCGCGCTATGTGCCGTACCCGGCCTATCTCGTGCCTGCCGCCACTGCAGTTGCGCTGAGCCTGCGCCTGAGCTGGCGCTGGCGGATCGCGGCGCTGGCGGTGCTGGGGATGGTGCTTGTTCCCATCATGGATTTGCAAATCGGCGGTGCGGAGGCCGGCACCGGCCGGGTCCGCGTGATGACGTACAACATCAAGGCGTATCGCGCCGCCGAACGCGCAGGAGGTGTTGCGGCGATCGCCTGGGAGGTTGCGCTGCACGACGCCGACATCATCGTCATGCAGGACGCAGGCTACGTCGCCCACTTGCTCGAGGCGCGTCCCAAGGAGGCCCTGCCGATGTTCGGTGGGCGGCAGATCGAGACCTCCGGCCAATACATCATCGCAAGCCGCTTTCCACTGCGCGAGTGCACCGAGGGGAACATTTCCTTCCCGGGCGAGCAGCACCACTATTTCCGCTGCGTCGTCAGCGCAAGAGGGGTCGACGTCGATCTGTTCACCGCCCACCTGCTTTCGCCGCGCGACGGCCTGAACGCCACGCGCCACGAGCGACTGGGAGGCGTTGCCGAATGGCAAGAGAACGTGGCGGCGCGCATGCAACAGTCACGTTTGCTCGCCGCCGACGTGGCCGCAAGCGGTCGACCCGTGATCCTCGCCGGCGACTTGAATGCCCCCGAGCACTCACCGGTGCTGCGCCAGCTTCTGGCGACCGGGCTGCGCGATGCGTTTTCGGTGGCTGGAACCGGCTATGGATATACCCACGGGCACTCGCTTCGACCGCACATCTCGTTCAATCGGATTGACCACATCCTGGTCGGTGCCACGATCGGTGTGGCGGATTCTTATGTGGGCGGCAAAGACGCTTCAGAACATCGGCCCGTCATCGCCGATCTGTGGCTCAAGCGAGAGTAGCTGCGGGCACGTCCAGCGGACGGAGGCGATGTATCTTGATGCGTGATGTGGCTGCCCTTGCGCGCCGTTCACGCCAGACGTAGCCGCTACGCATAATGTCGCTTCGTCTGTCGAACCTCACTCCACATGCCCGTCAACCTGCTCCCCCCCGACCCCGCCACATTGTTTGCCGTCCCCGGCGTGAAGCTGGGCATCACGATGGCCGGGGTGCGCAAGGCGAACCGCCGCGACCTGACGGTGGTCACGCTGAGCCCGGGCGCGTCGGTCGCGGGCGTGTTCACGAGCAACCGCTTTTGCGCGGCGCCGGTGCAGCTGTGCCGCAAGCACCTTGCGGCGGGGCAGGGGATTCGCGCCCTGCTCATCAATACCGGCAACGCCAATGCCGGCACCGGCCAGGAGGGCTTGGACAACGCGCTGCGCAGTTGCCGCGCTCTGGCGTCCAAGCTCGGCATTGCAGTCGAACAGGTGCTGCCGTTTTCCACCGGCGTCATCATGGAGCCGCTGCCCGTTGAGCGCATCGAAGCCGGCCTGCCCGGCGCGCTCGCCGACCTGAACGAGGCGAATTGGGGTAACGCAGCGCAGGCGATCATGACGACCGACACGGTCGCCAAAGCCGTGTCGCGGCGCGTCCTGATCGGTGGCAGATGCGTCACGGTCACCGGCGTGTCCAAGGGTGCCGGAATGATTCGCCCCGACATGGCGACGATGCTCGGCTTTGTCGCCACCGATGCGGCGATCGCGCCGCACTTGCTGCCCGAACTGCTGCGCGACGCAGCGGACCGCTCCTTCAACCGCATCAGCATCGACGGCGACACGTCGACGAATGATTCCTTCGTGCTGATCGCGACGCACCAGGCGGGCAACACGCCCATCACGCAACTCGAATCCACTGAGGGCGCGCTGCTGCGCAATGCCGTCATCGAGGTCTCGGAGCACCTGGCGCAGGCGATCGTTCGCGACGGCGAAGGCGCGACCAAGTTCATCACGGTGCGCGTGGAAGGCGGCAAGACGACAGCAGAATGCCGCCTCGCGGCCTACGCGGTCGCGCACTCGCCGCTCGTGAAGACGGCGTTTTTTGCGAGCGACCCCAACCTCGGTCGCATCCTCGCCGCAGTGGGCTATGCCGGCATCGCCGACCTCGATCAAAACCTCATCGACTTGTTTCTCGACGATGTGCACGTCGTCGTGCAGGGCGGGCGCCACCCGGCCTATCAAGAGGCCGACGGCCAGCGCGTCATGAAGCAGGACGAGATCACGGTGCGCGTGGACCTGCACCGCGGACCCGCGCACGCCATCGTGTGGACGTGCGATTTGAGCACCGAGTACGTGAAGATCAACGCCGACTACCGGAGTTGACGACTTCGGGCGACTGACGGCGCTTCGCGCGACCCTCGACACGACCATGTTGTGCGGGGGGACTGCCTTCGGCCCTTTGCTGCCGTTTGATGTGGCCTCGAGGCTTGCCCGACAACCCTCGTCATCCCGGCGAAAGCCGGGATCCACCGGTTGTACGCAATGAACGCTGCGCAGGACGCGCGCCTTCCACGGGTGGATCCCGGCCCCGTATCGAGTACGGGGTGGCCCTTTCGCCGGGATGACGAATATCTTGCGTCGTGCCCTTCGCGCTGCACCTTGCCATGCTGAGCCTTGATCGGTGGCACGCGTGAGCGCACCCAAAGCGGACGTTCAAACGGCAGCAATGGGCCGAAAGCCGCAGATACGCACCCGCAGCCACCCAAACTGCGGCGTACTGGCTCAGGAAGCCCGCGGCGCGCACGTAACTGCGCGCACGATCCACGCCGCGGCGGCAGCGGCGAGCAAATGCTTGAGCGTGTGGCCGCTGATCCAGCCGGTGGCGCCGAGCACGGCGTGATCGGCGACTTCCATGCCTTTCGCCGCGGCGTACAGGCCGAGCACCGCCCACCAGGCGCTGCTGGGAGTGCACGCAGCGTGTTGCTCGGGCAGTTTCAGGAGGATCGCGAGCGGCACCAGCAGCATCGGCAGGATTTGCAAGAACAAATAGGGCCGCAAGTCGCCGCTGCCGCGCTGTTCCGTGAACCACCAGTAGCCGACGGCGCAGGTCGCCAGGACCACGCCCGCCGCGAGCACGCGCAGTTCGGCCCAGCGTGCATCGACGTGTTCGGTGAGCAGGGCGCTGGTCAGCGCCACACACGCCCAGGCGATGGGAATGCGGTCGAAGACGAGCGCGGCGTTGTCCGGCGCCCAGTGATAAACCGCCGAGCCGCCGGTTGTGAACAGCAGCGCCACGCACAACAGCTGCCACGCGCGGCGCGACGGCCAATCGAGCGCGGAGCGCGACAGGCGCCACAAACCCCACACGCCGACGATGAGGAACGGCAGGTTGCTCAGCACATCGGCGGCGTGCGGTATTCCGAGCCAGACCCGCGTGTCTGCAAAGGCGTGATAGTTGTCCCACTGCGCCACGGGGCCGTGCAACGCCAGCGCGGCGAACAACAGCAGCGCGGCCAGGCCGAGCCACCACGCGCGGGAGGGCGCAGTTGCGGCGGGCAGCGCCGGTGCAGTCGTTTTCGAATCCATGGTGTGGTGAGCCGAGCGAAGTGGACGGGACAAGGCCGCCATTTTGCTTGCCAGCCGCAGCACCTGCCCGTTATGATGGCGGCTCGCGAATTCCAGGACGCAAACCCATGAAGCGCAACGCCCCCCTCACCCAGCATACCGCCCTCAGTGGCGCGGTCGCTGCGTGCCGGCGCGTTGAATTCGCCCGCACCAGCGGGATGCGAATCCTGCTCGCCACCCTGAATCTGCTGCCGCAGATTTCGGCGCGACCTTAGTCCTCTCAGTCACCACTTCCAACCGAAGTTCCGCTGAGAGTCTCAGCGGAAATCGGTCAGTGAAGCCACTCTCCGCTGCATCGGGTCCAACGACCCACCAGGACGTCCACAAGACGTTCGCATGAGAAGAAGTGATGGTGAAGTCATGAGAAACGGTTTGAGAATGTGGCGAGCTGCGTTTCGCGGCCGCTTTGCCCTCGCCCCCGGCGACCTGTTGCGCGACGCGGCCTACCGGCGCCTGTGGACGTCGATCCTGATCAGCTCGCTGGGTGGCCAGGTGACGATGCTGGCGCTCCCGCTCACAGCGGCCGTGCTGCTGCACGCGAGCCCCACGCAAATGGGCTTGCTCACCGCGATGGAAATCCTGCCCTTCGTGCTGTTCTCGCTGCCTTCGGGCGTGTGGCTCGATCGCGTGGCCAAGCTGCCGGTGTACGTGGTGGGCGAGAGCGTGCTCGCGCTGATCGTCTCCAGCGTTCCCTTTGCGTGGTGGATGGGCTGGCTCGCGATGCCCTGGCTTTACGCGGCGGGTTTTGTCATCGGCACGGTCTACACGGTGGCGGGAAGCGCGGCGCAGATTGTGCTGACGCAAGTCGTCGCGCGCGAGCGGCTCGTCGAGGCGCATGCGAAGAATGCGCTTGCGGGGTCGGGCGCTGAAGTCGCCGGCCCCGGCGTGGCGGGTGCGCTCATCAAGATGGTGGGCGCGCCGGTCGCGCTGCTCGTCGACGCGGTGGCGCTGCTCGCGTCGGCGGCGATCCTGCGCGGCATTCGCATCGAAGAAGCGCCGCGCCGACAGGGCCGAAGCGACTTCTGGCGCGACCTGAAAACCGGAGTGCGTTTTGTCGCAGGGAATCGCTTGCTCGTCACGCTCGCCGGCGCGGTGGGCGTGTGGCAGATGTGCCACCACGCGGCGATCGTCGTGCAGATCTTGTTTGCGACGCGCACGCTCGGCCTGAACGAGCAACAGGTCGGGCTGAGCTACGTGGGCCTGGGCCTGGGTACGGTGGTGGCGAGCATTTACGGCAACCGCATCAGCCAGCGCATCGGCCCCGGGCCGTGCCTGGTCACGGGTTTCGCGATCTGCGGTGCGGGCTGGCTGCTGCTGTCGTTTGCGCCGGCGAACGTCTGGGGCACGCTGATGTTCGCGGCGATGCTCGTGCTGTTCGGCTGCGGCGCGGTGCTCGTGTTCATCAACTTCCTTGCGCTGCGCCAGGCGGTCACGCCGGCGCCGCTGCTCGGGCGCATGACGAGCACGATGCGCTGGCTGATCCTGATCCCCGCCGGCCCGGGCGCGCTGCTGGGCGGCTGGCTCGGCGAGCACATCGGCCTGCGCGCGGCGCTCGCATTTGCCGGCGGCTCGGCGCTGCTCATGGCCGTGGTCGCGTGGCGGATTCCGGTCATACGAGATCTGCGCAAATTGCCCGAGCCCGAGCCTGAGCACGACTGGATCGGCGCTGAGGCGATCGTGCGGCCGGCGGCGGCGATGGATCCGACTTGAACGTGTGATCCCGATGCCAACCCGTGGATCCCGGCCCCCGTGTCGAGCACGGGGCGGCGGTGCGCCGGGATGACGCCGATGCTGTCATGCCGGCGTAGGCCGGCATCCACTGCGGTGCAGTGCGCCGCAGCGAATGGTGGATCCCGGCTGGCGCCGGGATGACGTCGTCGGCTACGCCCCCGCCGGCGCGAAGCGGTCCACCGCGTCGGTGATGATGCTGTCGATTCCCAGCGCCAGCAGGCGGCGCGCGTCGGCGACTTCGTTCACGGTGTAGACCAGCGCGCGCATGCCGGCGCCGTGCAGCTTCGCGATCAGCGGGCCGTCCATCAGGCGATGGTTGGTGACCACGGCGGTGCAGCCGAGCACCTGCGCGACGTCGAACCAGCCCGACCACAAGGTGTCGAGCAGCAGCGCGCGCGGCAGCTCGGGTGCGCTCTCGCTCGCGCCCTGCAAAGCCTCGGGGCGAAACGAGCTGAGCAAGGGCTGCACGGGCTGGCCGCCCCACAGACGTGCCGCCTCGCGTGCGACTGCCTGACCCGTCGGATCTTCCAACCCGGGGGTCGGTTTGATCTCGATGTTCAGCGCGAAGCCGTTGCGAACGCAATAACGCGAGATCGCCGCGAGGCTCGGCAGCGGCTCGCCGGCAAAGCCGCGGCTGTGCCAGCCGCCTGCGTCCAGCAGCGCCAGTTCGCTCCAGCTGCGCTGGCCGGCGATGCCGTCGCCGGAACTCGTGCGTTCCAGGGTGTCATCGTGCAGCAGAAAGGGCACGCCGTCGGCGCTGAGTTTGACGTCGCACTCGAATGCGCGGTAGCCGTGCGACGCGCCCACACGAAACGCCGCGAGCGTGTTCTCGGGCGCCAGCCTGCCCGCGCCACGGTGCGCGATCCACAGCGGGTAGGGCCAGTCCGACGCCACGAAGTGCTGCTTTCGGGTCGACTCGGTTGCCATGTGAGAAGTCTAACGAAGCGGTGGATTCGGCGGCACGCTCAACCCGCGATGCGTTGCTGGGTCGCCGGGTCGAACCAGTGCAGGCGGTGCGGCGCCGCGTTCAGCGTCACGGTGGACCCGACTGTGGGCGGAACCCGCGTTGCATCGATTCGTGCGGTGAACATCGCGTCGCCCAGCTTGCCGTAGACCAGGCGCTCGGCCCCCAACATCTCGACCACGTCGACGCGCAATTGCCAGCCGGCCCCCGCCGCCGCGCTGTCGACGAGCTCGCAATGTTCGGGCCGCACACCCAGCAGCAACTCGCCGGACCGCGGCGCCGGCTTGGGCAGAACCAGCGATTGGCCGCCCGTGTGGAACTGCAAACCCTCGCCGCGCCCGGTGATCAGGTTCATCGGCGGCGAGCCGATGAAGCTCGCAACAAAAGTCGTCGCCGGCGCCTGGTACACCTCTTCAGGCGTGCCGATCTGCTCCATGCGCCCGGCGTTCATCACGATCATGCGCTGCGCCAGCGTCATCGCCTCGACCTGGTCGTGCGTGACGAACAGCGACGTGACGCCGAGTTCGGCGTGCAGTTTCTGGATTTCCAGGCGCGTTTGCGCGCGCAGTTTCGCGTCCAGATTGGACAGCGGCTCGTCGAACAAAAACACCTGCGGCTGGCGCACGATGGCGCGCCCCATAGCAACGCGCTGGCGCTGCCCGCCGGACAGCTCGCGGGGCTTGCGCTCGAGAAACGGCCCGATCTCGAGGATCTTCGCCGCCTTGGCCACGCGTGTCTGGATTTCAGCGAGCGGCACCTTGGCGATCTTCAGGCCGTACGCCATGTTGTCGAACACGCTCATGTGCGGATAGAGCGCGTAATTCTGGAACACCATCGCGATATCGCGCTCGGACGGTTCGATGTCGTTCACCACGCGCCCGGCAATCGAAATCTCGCCGCCGGTCACTTCTTCGAGCCCGGCGACCATGCGCAGCAGCGTGCTCTTGCCGCACCCCGAGGGGCCGACGATGACGATGAACTCCCCATCGGCGATCTCGGCGCTCACGCCATGGATCACAGGGTTCGCCTTCGGCCCGGAGCCGTAGCGTTTGATCACGTTGCGAAGCGATATCGCGCCCATCGGTCTTGCCTCTTGTTGTTGTTTCGGCTACTTCTCGCTGTCGACGAGGCCCTTGACGAACCAGCGCTGCATGAGCAGCACGACGAACGCCGGCGGCAGCATCGCCAGGATCGCCGTGGCCATGATGACGTTCCATTCGTTGGCTGCGTCGCCGCCGGCAAACATGCGCTTGATTCCCATCACGATGGGGTACATGCTTTCGTCGGTGGTGACGAGCAGCGGCCAGAGGTACTGGTTCCAGCCGTAGATGAACTGGATGACGAACAGCGCCGCGACGCTCGTCATCGACAGCGGCACGAGCACGTCCTTGAAAAAGCGCATCGGCCCGGCACCGTCGATTCGCGCGGCTTCGACGAGTTCATCGGGAACGGTGAGGAAGAACTGGCGGAACAGGAACGTTGCCGTCGCCGAGGCGATGAGCGGCACCGTCAGCCCCGCGTAACTGTTCAGCATGTGCAGGTTGGACACCACTTCATACGTCGGCCCGATGCGCACCTCCACCGGCAGCATGAGCGTGATGAAGACCATCCAGAAGCACAAGCTGCGTCCGGGAAAGCGGAAGTAGACGAAGGCGAACGCCGAGAGCAGCGAAATCGCGATCTTGCCGATGGAGATGATCATCGCGCTCACGAAACTGATCCAGAGCATCGGCGCCACGGCAGCGACCTTGCTGCCGTAACTCGTCTCGCCGCCGAACAGCGCGACACGATACGTCTCCAGCATGTGCCCGCCGGGCGCCATCGACATCGGCACTTGCTGGACGATTTGCTGCGAGGTCTGCGTCGACGCGATCAGCGTCACGTACACGGGGAAGGCGACGATGATCACGCCGATCAGCAGCACCAGGTGCGATAGCGCGCGTCCCACTCGATCGCGTTCGACCATTCAGTGCCTGCCTTTCATTTCAGCGGTCGCTTCGCGTTTCGTGCTCTCCGCGAGGGAGGTGGGACGTACCCGCTTTCGGCCCGTTGCTGCCGTTCGTCGCGAGCTTCTTGCGACGGTTGCGACGCCAGGGCGGCGGCGGTGCCCCCGTGCTCCGGCCCACGCTCGCGGGGCACCGTCGAGAAGCGCCAAGCGAAGCCGCGTCAACACGGGATGGTCGGTGCATCGGCTGGCAGACACCGCGAATGGGTCCTGCGCCCGGGGGCACCACCACCGCCCTGCTGCACACCACGGTTGCCTGCCACGCCTTCGCATGCCACCCGAGTGCCGGGGTAGGTGGCTTGGGGTACGGGCGCAGGCCCCCATTCGCGGTGTGATCAACCTGCACCCGAGAACACCTCGTTGATGGCGCAACGCCAGCGGGCCCAATACGGTGCCCCGCGAGCGTGGGGCCGGAGAACGTAGCCCGGGCCACCTGCCCTTTCTCGACCTCTGCACGAACGACGGCGCGAACGGCAGCAAAGGGCCGAAAGCCGACCCACAGTTCGTAGTCAACGTGCCGCGCTGCATCAGTACTGCACCTTCTTTTCGACGTAGCGGAACTGCACAACGGTGAGTGCGATGACGATGATCATCAACACCACCGACTGCGCCGCCGAGCCGCCCATGTCGAGCGCCTTGAAGCCGTCGTAGTAGACCTTGTAGACGAGGATCGCCGTGTCCTTGCCCGGGCCGCCGTTGGTCGCGGCGTCGACGATCGCGAAGGTGTCGAAGAAGGCGTAGACGACGTTGATCACGAGCAGGAAGAACGTGGTGGGCGAGAGCAGCGGGAAGACGATGCTCCAGAAGCGCTTCCAGGGTCGCGCGCCGTCGATCGCCGCGGCTTCGATCAGGCTCTTCGGGATCGACTGCAAGCCGGCCAGAAAAAACAGGAAGTTGTAGGAGATCTGCTTCCACACGGCGGCCATCACGATCAGCGCCATCGCATGCGTGCCGTTCAGCAGGTGGTTCCAATCGAAGCCCAGTTCGCGCAACACGTAGCTGACGATTCCCACCGACGGCGCAAACATGAACAGCCAGAGCACGCCCGCGACTGCGGGCGCTACCGCATAAGGCCAGATCAGCAGCGTCTTGTAAATCGACGCGCCGCGCACCACACGGTCCGCCATCACTGCGAGCAGCAGCGCGATCGACAGGCCACACACCGCGACCAGGATCGAAAACACCGCAGTCGTCTTGAACGACGCGAGGTAGGTCTCGTCGGCCCAGAGCCGCTCGAAGTTCTGCCAGCCGACGAATTCAATCGAGGTGCCGAACGCGTCTTGCTGCAGCACGCTCTGGTACAGCGCCTGGCCCGCCGGCCAGAAGAAGAAGACAAGGATGACCGCCATCTGCGGCGCGATCAGCGCCCAGGGCAGCCACCAGCTCTTGAAGAGGACGCGTTTTTCGACGGTCATGGGGCTTGCCGAGTCGCTGCGCGGCCGGCGGGAGACGTGCGCGCAGTGGATCCCGGCTTTCGCCGGGATGACGGGGCGGGGTCGTCATCCCGGCGAACGCCGGGATCCACCCGTTGCCTTGCGCACACGCCCGCCATCGACCGCTTCAGCCCTTGTTTGCCTTTTCGAATCGTTCCAACTGTTCATTGCCACGCTTCACCGCCGAGTCCAGGCCTTCGTTGGCGGTCTTCTTGCCGCTCCAGATGTTCTCCATCTCCTCGTCGATGATGGTGCGGATCTGCACGAAGTTGCCCAGGCGAATGCCGCGCGATTTTTCCGTCGTCTTGCGAATCATCTGCGTGACGGAGACGTCAGTGCCCGGGTTCTGCTTGTAGAAGCCGCTCTTTTCCGTGGCCTCGAACGACGGCAGCGTCACCGGCAGGTAGCCGGTGCGCTGGTGGCTCGCCGCGGCGACATCGACCTTGGAGAGATGTGCGAAGAACGCGGCCACACCCTTGTAGTCGTCGGCCTTCTTGCCCGACATCACCCACAGGCTCGCGCCGCCGATCACGGTGTTCTGCGGTGCGCCTTGCACGTCGGGGTAGTAGGGCAGCGTCGAGATGCCCGAGGCGAACTTGGCGTTGCGCTTGATGTTGCCGTAAAGCGCCGACGACGCCGTGGCCATTGCGCATTCGCCCGAGACGAAGGTGGCGTCGGCCGCGTTGCCGCGGCCCTTGTAGACGAACAGGCCCTGCTTGGACATGTTCGCCAGGTTTTCGATGTGGCGCACGTGCAGCGGCGTGTTGAACGCGAGGCGCGTGTCCAGGCCGCCGAAGCCGTTGTTCTTGGTCGCGAACAGCGTGTTGTGCCACGCCGAGAAGCTCTCGAGCTGCGTCCAGCTGCCCCAGCTCGACGTGAACGGGCACTTGTGGCCCGACGCCTTGAGCTTGGCCGCCGCCAGCGCCACTTCGGGCCAGGTCTTGGGCGGCTGATCGGCGTCGATGCCGGCGGCCTTGAACGCGTCCTTGTTGTAGTGGAACACCGGCGTCGAGCTGTTGAACGGGAAGCTCAGCATCTGGCCGTTGGGCGCCGTGTAATAGCCCGCCACCGCCGGCACGTAAATCTTCGGGTCGAATTTCTGGCCGCCGTCGGCCATCACTTTCGTCACCGGAACGATCGCGCCCTTGCTCGCCATCATCGTCGCCGTGCCGACTTCGAACACCTGCAGGATGTGCGGCGCGTTGCCCGAGCGAAACGCGGCGATCGCCGCGGTCATCGACTCGTCGTACGTGCCCTTGAACGTGGGCACCACCTTGTACGCCGTCTGACTGGTGTTGAATTCCTTGGCCAGGTCGTTGACCCATTCGCCGAGTGCCCCGCCCATCGAGTGCCACCACTGGACTTCGACCTGGGCGTGTGCGGGCGAACACAGCGCTGCTGCCAGAACCACTGAAGAGATTGCGCCAAAGCTAGTTTTCATGAGAACTCCGTAAATCTGCGGGGAATGGCGAGCCGCGCAGTTTGGCCGGCATGTGTGACAGTTGCGTTTATCACGTGGAAGTGCCGCGAGGGCAACGGGGGATAACCCCGCTGCCCATGCTGCACTGCGGTACGATGCCCCGCCCCAGCCGATTCGCGTGCTCGCGCGGCACCCGGTACCGATGAACGCCCCGCTCCCCCTGACCCGAATTTCCGCCGCGCCGTCGACTGGCCTATCCGGCCACGCGCCGCGGCTGCGTGAGATTCCTTACAACTACACGTCGTTCTCGGATCGCGAAATCGTGATCCGCCTGCTCGGCGCGCGCGCCTGGGAGCTGTTGAATCAGCTTCGTGATGAACGCCAGACCGGGCGTTCGGCCCGGATGCTTTACGAGGTGCTGGGCGACATCTGGGTCGTGCAGCGCAACCCCTACCTGCAAGACGACTTGCTGGACAATCCGAAGCGCCGCAAATTGTTGATCGACGCGCTGCGGCACCGCTTGCGCGAAGTCGAACAACGCCGCAAACCCGACGCCGACGCGGCGCGCGACGCCTTCGTCGGCGAATTGCTGCAATCGGCCGGCGCCGCGGTGCAGCGCTTCGAGGCGCACTTCGAGGCGGTTGCCGAGCTGCGACGCCGCGCGACGCGCGTGCTGCGAAAGCACACAGCCAAAGACAACGTCAAGTTCGACGGCCTGAGCCGCGTTTCCCACGTGACGGATGCGACCGACTGGCGCGTTGAATACCCCTTTGTCGTGCTCACGCCGGATACCGAAGCCGAGATGGCCGGGCTGGTCGGCGCGTGCATCGAACTGAATCTGACCATCATTCCGCGCGGCGGCGGCACCGGCTACACCGGCGGCGCGGTGCCGCTCACCTGGAACAGCGCCGTCATCAACACGGAAAAGTTGGAGACGATGAGCGCCGTGGAAATGACGCGTCTGCCAGGCGTGGAGCGCGAAGTCGCGACGCTGTGGACGGAAGCCGGTGTCGTGACGCAGCGCGTCGCCGACGCGGCGGAAGCCGCGGGTTTCGTGTTCGCCGTCGACCCCACGTCGGCAGAGGCGTCGTGCATCGGCGGCAATGTCGCGATGAACGCCGGCGGCAAGAAGGCGGTGCTGTGGGGAACGGCGCTGGACAACCTCGCGTCGTGGCGCATGGTCACGCCTGACGCCAAGTGGCTGGAAGTGATCCGCCTGAACCACAACCTGGGCAAGATCCACGACGCACCTGTCGCGAGTTTCGAGCTGCGCTACTTCGACGCGAAAGGCAAGACGCTCGAGCGCACCGAGCGACTCGACATTCCCGGCACGGTTTTCCGTAAAGATGGCCTGGGCAAAGACGTCACCGACAAGTTCCTCGCCGGCTTGCCGGGCATTCAGAAAGAGGGCTGCGACGGGCTCATCACGTCGGCGCGCTGGGTGCTGCACAAGATGCCGGCGTTCACGCGCACCGTGTGCCTGGAGTTCTTCGGCAACGCCAAAGATGCCGTGCCTTCGATCGTCGACATCAAGGACTACATGTTCGAGCAGGCGCGCCCGGGGCGGGTGGGCGCCGATGGAGGGGCGCTGCCCGTCGTGCTGCTCGCGGGCCTGGAACACCTGGACGACCGCTACCTCAAGGCGGTGGGTTACGCGACGAAGAGCAAACGCGGCGCGGCCAGCGGCAGTGCGGCGAATGGCGCCGCATCGGTGCTGCCGAAGATGGTGCTCGTGGGCGACATCGCCGGCGAAGACGCCGACGCCGTCGCGCGTGCCGCGTCCGAAGTCGTGCGCCTGGCGAACAGCCGCGGCGGCGAAGGTTTTGTGGCCGTCAGCGCCGATGCGCGCAAGAAGTTCTGGCTCGATCGCAAGCGCACCGCGGCCATCAGCAAACACACGAACGCGTTCAAGGTGAACGAAGACGTCGTGATTCCGCTGCCGCGAATGGGTGAGTACACGGAGGGCATAGAACGCATCAACATCGAGCTCTCCTTGCGCAACAAGCTCGAGCTGGTGGACGCGCTGCAGGCGTTCTTCGAGACCGGCAACCTGCCGCTGGGCAAGAGCGACGACGCCGGGCAGATCGCGCCTGCTGAGTTGCTGGAAGACCGGGTGCAGCAGGCGCTGGCGCTGCTCAAGGGCGTTCGCGAGACGTGGCAGTGGACGCTGGAAAATCTGGATGCTCCAACCGATGTCATACCGGCGAAAGCCGGTATCCACCCGTCGAACGGCGCGGACTTCGGAACAGTGGATCCCGGCGTGCGCCGGGATGACGCGGCATCTGTCATACCGGCGAAAGCCGGTATCCACCCGTCGCACGGCACGGACCTCGGAACAGTGGATCCCGGCGTGCGCCGGGATGACGCTGCCTCGGTCATACCGGCGAAAGCCGGTATCCACTCGTCGCACGGCGCGGACTTCGGAACAGTGGATCCCGGCGTGCGCCGGGATGACGCTGCCTCCGTCATACCGGCGAACGCCGGTATCCACCCGTCGAACGTCAATGACCTCGGAACAGTGGATCCCGGCGTGCGCCGGGATGACGCGGCATCTGTACCGGCGAACGCCGGTATCCACTCGTCGAACGTCAATGACCTCGGAACAGTGGATCCCGGTGTGCGCCGGGATGACGCGGCAACCGTCTTCCATCTCGTGCAAGACCACCGCCTGCGCGCCTCCTGGAAAACACAGATCCGCAGCCCCCTGCGCAACCTGTTCGCCGGCTCAGCCCTCAGCCCCATCGTCGACGAATGCCAGCGCATTCACAAAGAGGTGCTGCGCGGCCGCGTCTGGGTCGCCCTGCACATGCACGCCGGCGACGGCAATGTGCACACCAACATCCCCGTGAACAGCGACAACTACGCCATGCTGCAAACCGCGCACGAAGCGGTGGCACGCATCATGAAACTCGCGCGCAGCCTGGGCGGCGTGATCTCGGGCGAACACGGCATCGGCATCACCAAGCTCGAATTCCTCACCGACGCCGAACTGAAAGACTTCACCGCGTACAAGCGCCGCATCGACCCCGACGGCCGCTTCAACAAAGGCAAGCTGCTGCGCGATCCGAACTTGCGCGCCGACCTGACCAACGCCTACACGCCCAGCTTCGGCCTGATGGGCCACGAGTCGCTGATCATGCAGCGCAGCGACATCGGCGCGATCGCCGACAGCATGAAAGACTGCCTGCGCTGCGGCAAGTGCAAACCGGTGTGCGCAACCCACGTGCCGCGCGCGAACCTGCTGTACAGCCCGCGCAACAAGATCCTTGCGACATCCCTGCTCGTCGAGGCGTTTCTCTACGAAGAGCAAACGCGGCGCGGCATCAGCATCAAACACTGGCATGAATTCGAAGACGTGGCGGACCATTGCACCGTGTGCCACAAGTGCCTCAGCCCGTGCCCCGTGAACATCGACTTCGGCGACGTCTCGATGAACATGCGCAACCTGTTGCGCAAGATGGGGCAGAAGAGTTTCCGGCCGGGCAACGCGGCGGCGATGCTGTTCCTCAACGCGACGAACCCGCAGACGATCCGCCTGATGCGCCGCGCCATGGTCGACGTGGGCTTCAAGCTGCAGCGCCTGGCGAACGATCTGCTGCGCGGCCTGGCGAACAAGCAGGCCGCCGCGCCGCCGGCCACGGTGGGCGCGGCGCCGCTCAAGGAACAGGCGATCCACTTCATCAACAAGAAGATGCCCGGCGGCCTGCCCAAGCGCACCGCGCGCGCGCTGCTCGACATCGAAGACAAGGACTACGTCCCCGTCATTCGCGACCCGCAGACGACTAATGCCGACACCGAAGCCGTGTTCTATTTCCCCGGCTGCGGTTCGGAGCGGCTGTTCTCGCAAGTGGGGTTGGCGACGCAGGCGATGCTCTGGCACGCCGGCGTGCAGACCGTGCTACCGCCGGGGTATCTATGCTGCGGTTACCCGCAGCGCGGCAGCGGCCAGTTCGACAAGGCCGACAAGATCATCACCGACAACCGGGTGCTGTTCCACCGTGTCGCGAACACGCTCAACTACCTGGACATCAAGACCGTCGTCGTCAGCTGCGGCACCTGCTACGACCAATTGCAGGGCTACAAGTTCGAAGACATCTTCCCTGGCAGCCGCATCGTCGACATCCACGAATTCCTGCTGGAAAAGGGCATCACCTTGGGCGGCAGCGAGGGTTACCTCTATCACGACCCCTGCCACAGCCCGATGAAGCTGCAGGAGCCGATGAAGACGGTGAAGGCCCTGCTCGGCGAGAACGTGATCGAGAGCAAACGCTGTTGCGGCGAAAGCGGAACGCTGGGCGTGACGCGGCCGGACATCTCGACGCAAGTGCGGTTTCGCAAGGAAGAAGAGTTGCGCAAGGACGAAGTCGCCTTGCGCTCCCTCATTGCCGACGGCGAAGTTCCCCGCGCCGACAAGGGCAATCTGAAAATCCTCACCTCGTGCCCGAGTTGCCTGCAGGGCTTGAGCCGCTACAAGGGCGATTTGAACAACGGGCTGCTGGAGGCCGACTACATCGTCGTCGAGATGGCGAACAAGCTGCTCGGGGTCGACTGGATGCCCGAGTTCATTGCCCGGGCGAACGACGGCGGCATTGAGCGCGTGCTCGTGTAGCAAAAGCCCCACCTTGGGGCTCGCACCGATGGGCACGCGCTAATCTGCGCTCAACAATGCGAGCATGACGCGGACGTCCAAACCGCTGCGAGGCACCGACCCGGCGTGCGAACTGTGCTCTGGCACAGGGGGTGTGCTGGCGTGGCGCGACGCGCATTGGCGCGTGATTCGGATTGAAGACGCCAACTTTCCGGCGTACTACCGCGTCATCGCGAACCGGCATACGCCGGAGTTCACCGACCTCTCGGCCATGCAACGCCAGCGCTGCATGACCCTGGTGTGCAGCGTCGAGCGCGTCTTGCGCGACCTGCTCGCGCCCACCAAGGTCAACCTCGCCGCGTTGGGCAACCTGGTGCCGCATCTGCATTGGCACGTGATCGCGCGTTTCGACTGGGACAGTCACTTCCCGCAATCGATCTGGGGCGAGCGCCAGCGCGAGCCCGGCTTCGAGCCGGCAAGCCGCCTGCCGTTGGCGCTGCCCTTGCTCGACAAGGCGGTTGCGCAGGCGCTGGTGGCGGTGTCTTGAGGTTGAGGTCGAGGTCGAGGTTGAGGTTGAGGTGTGCAACCGGTGGATCCCGGCGTGCGCCGGGATGACGTGAGCGGTCACCCCGGCGAAAGCCGGGGTCCACCGCGTCGTACAGCTTCAACCCTCATCGGCCCCACCGCCCAATATCTCCCCATACAAATCCCGCCAAGTCGGATTCAGCGCCTCGATCAGTTCAACCTTCCACGCACGCGTCCACTCTTTCAACTGCCTCTCCCTCGTCACCATGCCTGCTGCGCTTTCATGCTGCTCGAACCAGACGAGCCGGTCGATGTGGTATTGCTTGGTGAAGCTGTCGGCCGCCCCGGCTTTGTGCTGATAGACACGTTTGATCAATTCGCTCGTCGCGCCGATGTAAAGCGTTCCATTGCGCCGGCTGGCCATGATGTAGACGCAGTAGGCCTTTCCCATGGTTTCCAAGTATGCAATCGGTGGATCCCGGCGTGCGCCGGGATGACGCACTTTCTGTCATCCCGGCGCACGCCGGGATCCACCGCCCGCCAACCACCCCCCCAGACGGAGCACCCCTTCGCTACACTGCCCCCTCCCGTATCACACGCATACACCCATGGCCGGCCTCAAGCAAGAAACCCCCACGCCCTCCAGCATCACGGCGCACCAGCAATCGCGCGTGCTGGAGGTCGGCTTCGCCGACGGCGTGATGTTTCGCATCCCTTTCGAGCTGATGCGCGTCTATTCGCCGTCAGCGGAAGTCATGGGTCACGGCCCCGGGCAAGAAGTGCTGCAAACCGGCAAGCGCGAAGTGGGCCTCGACGGGCTCGACGCAGTGGGCAACTACGCCGTGCAACCGCACTTTTCCGACGGCCACAACACGGGGATATTTTCCTGGGAGTACCTGTACTACCTCGGCTCGCAACAAGACGACCTCTGGGAAAAGTACGAGGCGCGCCTGGCCGCAGCGGGCGTGAGCCGCGACTCTCCGATGGTGGCCGCGGGAGCTGGCGCGTGCGGGCATTCGCACTGAATCCCGGCGGTGCATCCGAGCCGCAGGCCCTGCTCAATTGACTGAAAATATCGACCGCATACTGTTCAGGAGAGTGACGTGACCCTGCGTGAGCAACTCCACCGACAGCTTGACGAGTTTGATGCAGTTCAGCTCTCGATTGCCGATCTCCTCTTGCAGCAAGTCTCGCGACACAGTGCACAGCCGGAGCCCAAACAGGCCGCACAGTCGATCCCGCCATACCTTCGAGCTCGTCAGATTTCCATTGGCCAAGGTGACCTCGCGGAAGAAGTGATTGACGGCCGTGAGGAGCGGCTTTGAGGCTTTTCCTGGACACGTCCGCTTTGGCCAAACTCTTTGTCGAAGAGGCGGGGACACCGGAAATCACGGCCCGGGTGACTGCAGCCGGCACCGATGTTTGGGTGTCGCAGCTGGCATCGCTGGAATTTCATTCGGCGCTCTGGCGCCGCCACCGCGAAAGCAAGGCAACCGCCGATGCAGTTGAGAAACTGATCGCCTTATTTGATGAACAAGCAGCGCGCTGGCATGTGATACCCCTTGGCAATGCGCAGGTTGTCATCGCGAAGCGACTGTTGGCAGAGCACTCCAAAACCGATGGCCTGCGCACTCTGGATGCCCTTCAACTTGGCGCGTTTACTTTGCTGACGGAAGATGGGCCTGCGGAGTTTGCATCCGCGGATGCACGCTTGTGCGCGGTGGCAACTACCCGTGGAGAAGCGGTGTTCAATCCACTCTCAACTCACTGAATCGCCGTAAAAGCGGTCCGAATCCACCTGACCCCATGAGCGAAACCCACTTCGGCTTCCAAAACGTCGACGAAGCGAACAAAGCGCAGCGCGTGCGCGGCGTGTTCGATTCGGTCGCGTCGAAATACGACGTGATGAACGACTTGATGTCGCTCGGCCTGCACCGCCTGTGGAAGGCCTACACCGTCGCCGCGGCGAACGTTCGCGAGGGTGACCAGGTGCTCGACATCGCCGCAGGCACGGGCGACCTGGCGCGTGCCTTCGCGCGCAAGGTGGGCACAAAGGGCAGCGTCGTGCACACCGACATCAACGAAGCGATGCTCAGAATCGGCCGAGACCGGCTCATCGACGAAGGCGTGTCACTTCCTTCCGTGCTCTGCGACGCCGAAGTTCTGCCCTTCGCCACCGGCCGCTTCGACGTGGTCAGCGTCGCCTTCGGCCTGCGCAACATGACGCACAAAGACAAGGCGCTCGCCGAGATGAACCGCGTGCTCAAGGACGGTGGGCGCCTGCTCGTTCTGGAGTTTTCCAAGGTCGCGCCGCCGCTCGCCAAGGCCTACGACTGGTATTCGTTCAACGTATTGCCGCGCATCGGCCAATGGGTCGCAGGCGACGGCGACAGTTACCGCTACCTCGCAGAGTCGATCCGCGTCCACCCCGGCCAGGCCGAACTCAAGGCGATGATGAAGACGGCCGGCTTCGGCCACGTGGACGTGCACAACATGAGCGCTGGCGTGGTGGCGCTGCATGTGGGGATCAAGTGCTGAGCGCGCCACCCCAGCTGCCGTGGCGGCGCCAGCCCGTGCGGGATGGTGATGTGGTCTACGAGCCTGTTCGAGGGTCTCAGAAGCCCACGCGGCTTTGCCAATATCCAGGTTCCCGGTTCTGGTGCGCGACTGCGTAGACCTGGGGGCCGGCTTCCACATCTTCTCGATAGACGAGCGAATACGGAAACCTCCTGAACGGGTAGGTGCGCATACCTTCGTCCCCGGGCGTCCCGAGTTGTTGGTTCCCTTCAAGGAGTTCGACAATTCTCTCGAACTCCTCAAGAAACGCGATGCCGATGATTCTGCTGGCGTGCCCGGCAAAGTAAACGGCCGCGTCACCGAGTTCGGCCTCCGCCTCGGGATGGATCCAATAACTCAAGCGATTCGCGCTCGGACGCGAGCCATTGCCTCATTGCCGGGGACAAGAGCAACTCTTCCGGCCCTGACGTCCGCTTCACGGCGAAGAGCCTCAGCTACCCAGGCCTTCCGGGTGGTGGAATCGGGCTCGAAGCTCTTGATCAAGCCCTCGAGAATGCGGGCTCTATCCTCAGCCGCTAGGGCGAGGACTTCAGCTTCTAGCTCGTGGATGGGCATAGGCATGCGGACTCCAGCCAACTTGGACAGGCGCAAGCATGCCACAGTGTCGTGAGCGATCGCCCCACCTGCGAAAGCCTTCTGGCGGGGCTCGCCGAGTTCGATGCCCTGCACCGTGCGCGCCCTCAAGTTGCATGTCGGGATCAAGTGCTGAGCGAGCCAACGCAGCCGCACGCTTGACCCTCCTGTCCAAGGGGTGCGACAAGGCCGCCCATCACCCTTAAACTCGGCAATCGAACAGGCATGGGGGCGCAGCCTCCTGCCACGCGCTGCACCCGCGCTGCCCGTTTCGCAACCCAGGGAAAGGCCGCACATGATTCCGCCATTCGACCGCACATCGCCCACGGCCAGCACCATGTCGATCAAGCGCTCGCTGATCGCAGCCACGGCTTGCCTCGCCATTGTTCTTGCCAGTTGCGGGGGCAGTAAAGACAAGCCCGCCTCCCAGGTGGCAGTGAAGGTCAACAAGGAAGAAATTTCGGTCCACCAGATCAATTTCGTCCTGCAACAACAACGCGGTCTGAAACCCGAACAAGCGGACGCTGCGAGCAAACAGATTCTCGAGCGCCTCATCGACCAGGAACTCGCGATCCAGAAGGCGCAAGAACTGAAAGTTGATCGCGACCCGCGTGTCGTGCAACAGCTCGAATCCGCCAAGCGAGAAATCGTGGCGCGGGCCTACATCGAGCGAGTGGGCGAAGGCGCCCCCAAGCCCACGCCGGAAGAAATCAGCAAGTACTACGCCGACAAGCCTGGCCTGTTCAAAGACCGCCGCATCTACAGCATCCAGGAAATGGCCATCGAAGCCAAACCCGAGCAAGTGGAAGGCCTGCGCGCCAAGCTGCAAAGCGCCAAGACGGTGAATGACTTCGTCGAATACCTCAAGGCCAACAACTTCCGCTTCGCCGGCAACCAGGCCGTGCGCCCGGCCGAGCAGTTGCCGCTGAACATGCTCGACACCTTCGCCAAGATGAAAGACGGCCAGGCCATGCTCCTGCCTTCGGCGAACGGAGCGCAAGTGATCGTGCTGGCGGGCAGCAAGAGCGAGCCGGTGGACGAAGCGCGCGCCAAACCCGCGATCGAACAGTTCCTGCTGAACGACGCGAAGCGCAAACTCATCGAGAGCGAAGTCAAGGCCATGCGCGCCGCGGCCCGGGTTCAATACGTCGGCAAGTTCGCCGAAGGCGCCGCCTCCGCCGCTGCTGCCGCTGCAGCGGCAGCGCCAGTGCCCGCACCGGCTCCCGCAGCGAGCGGGCTGGACGCCGACGCCATCAGCAAGGGGCTGGGGTTGAAGAAGTGACGCGCCAGGCTGTCATCCCGGCGCAGGACGTCATCCCGGCGAACCGCTGCCCCGTGCTCGACACGGGCGCCAGGCTGTCATCCCGGCGAACGCCGGGATCCACTGCCCGCAGGCAGCACCCGCTCACGCAAGCAAGAGCCCGTCAACCAATGGATACCGGCTTTCGCCGGTATGACAGACAAGTGACCTCCTTCATTCGCATCCTCATTGCCCCGCTCCTGGCCCTGCTGCTCGCCAGCGGCCCAACCCACGCCCAAGCGCCCACCCCCGAGTACCGCCTCGGCCCGGGTGACGTGGTTCGCGTCACCGTTTACCAGTCGCCTGACCTCAGCCTGGAAACCCGCGTCGGCGAAAACGGCGTCATCAGCTACCCGCTGCTCGGCAGCGTGCGCCTCGGCGGCTTGAGCGTTGCGCAGGCCGAGAAGGCCATCGCCGACGGCTTGCGCACCGGCAACTTCCTCAGGCAACCGCAGGTCAGCCTGCTCGTCGTGCAGGTGCGCGGCAGCCAGGTCTCCGTGCTCGGCCAGGTGAACCGCCCGGGGCGCTTCCCGATCGAAACCGCCGACATGCGCGTGACTGACCTGCTGGCCACCGCCGGTGGCATTTCGTCGATGGGCGCAGACACCATCACCCTGGTGGGCACACGCAACGGCCAGCCCTTCCGCAAGGAGCTGGACCTGCCCAGCATCGTGCGCAGCGAGCGCCGCGCCGAAGACGTGGTGGTGCAAAACGGCGACGTCGTCTACGTGGAGCGGGCCCCGGTGGTCTACATCTACGGCGAAGTGCAGCGCCCCGGCGCGATGCGCCTGGAGCGCGGCATGACGGTGATGCAGGCGCTGGCCACCGGCGGCGGCCTCACCCAACGCGGCACCGAAAGAGGCATGCGCGTGCACCGCAAGGGCACCGACGGCAAAACGCAAATCATCCAGCCGAGCATGGACGACCCGGTGCGCGATGGCGACGTGGTCTACGTGCGCGAGAGCCTGTTCTAGGAACCGCCGTCATACCGGCGAAAATGCCACCCCGTACTTGATACGGGGCCGGTCACCACTCGATCGAAGACCGCACCAGGCCGTCATACCGGCGAAAGCCGGTATCCAAAACCTGTTCTGTACAATAACGCGTACACATACGGAGTACCCCCTGTGGACGCCATTACTTATTCGGCAGCACGCGCAAACCTCGCCAGCACCATGGACAGAGTGTGCAATGACCATGAGACGCTGATCATTACTCGCAATGGAGCGCAGTCTGTTGTGATGCTCTCACTCGAGGATTTCAAAGCTCTCGAGGAGACGGCCTATTTGCTGAGAAACCCAACCAATGCAAAGCGTCTGCTGGCCGCTGCCAGCCAATTGAACGCGGGCAAAGGCGTTGAGCGGAAGCTGAGCAAGTGAAGCTTGTGTTCGCAGATGTGGCATGGGAAGACTACCTCTACTGGCAGAAGCAAGACAAGCGGATGGTTGAGCGAATCAACAAGCTGATTCGGGAAACACAGCGAGAGCCATTCACCGGCGTGGGGAAACCTGAACCGCTGAAACACGCCTTGTCTGGGTATTGGTCGCGGCGAATCACCGAAGAACACCGCATGGTCTACAAGATCGAGGCCGCCGCACTGCTACTCGCGCAGTTGCGTTACCACTACTGACCGCAGCGGCCATCTCGGCGGCGAGTTGCGACTTGCGTTGCATCTCGGCGGCGTCGTGGCTTGGCTGGCGAAAGTCTGCACCAGGTTCCCGGCATTGGCGCCGGTGGCGGAAAGCGGATTCGTCAGCTCGAACAATCGGCCGTAGGTGCCAATCCCGCACCTGATGGTGACATGCTTCAGCCCGCCACTGTCATACCGGCGAACGCCGGTATCCACTCGTTGGAGCGCCGCGCACTCAGTGGAGTCCACGGCGTTCAGCCAGTGGATCCCGGCGTACGCCGGGATGACATATGTGGCTCTTCACGGAGTCACTGGTTCTTGTCCGGGCACAGCGACCCTCCCGTCCAAAGGGGCCCCCGGCCGCCCCTTCCCCAGTAAACTCAGCCCACCCTGGCCCCAGATGCGCTTGATGGAACAAGATCGAGCATCGCAGTCGGCAACGCCGTCGCGGTCAGCATCAGTGGCAGACCAGATGTCGTCCAGGCCGCCGGGCTGGCAGCGGAGAAGTCGTACTCTTTGCGCAGCGTGCTCATGCAGGTAGTGCAACTATGATGTAGTGCCGCCGGCCCGGTGCCGCCGCCATGCCCCCGTACCCAACAACCCCAGCCCAGCAAGCATCAGCGCATAACTCCCAGGCTCCGGCACCGCGGTGATCTGGATCAGGCGGTCAGTGCCGCCTTGGAACATCACGTTGACGTACGCGATGTTCGGGTTCGTGGGGTCGAAGAACAGGCCCGTCGGCTCGCCACTCGCTGTGGCGAGCGTCGCCCAGCGGCTCAGCGATTCGGCAACGCCGTCGCGGTTGGCGTCCGTGGCAAACCAGATGTCGTTCAGCCCGCCGGGCTGGTCTTCCACGATGTAGATGTTGCCGTCGGCGTCTAGCGCCAGGTTGTCGGGGCTGCTGAAGTCAAGGCCCACGGCCTCGCCGGTAGCGGCGTTGACGGTCGCCTGGCTGGCGAAGGTCTGCACGTTGTTCGTCTCGAGGTTGATGGAATAAACCTTGTCGCTGCCGGTGGCGGCCACATAGAGCACCTGCTCGCCGTCTTTGAGGGTCTGGATCTGAATGTCCTCGGGGCGATTGAAGCCCGTGCCCAGGTACGCTGGCACTGCCGTGGATGCGCGGCCGTCCACAGCCTGAATGCCGTTCGCGTCGATCACGGTCACAGCGCCTGGCAAGGCAGCGCCACTGGCATCCGTGAAGGGAACCCAGCTGGCCTGCCCAGTGGCGCCGGCCACAGAGCCGTCGCCCACGCGCAGCACCGCGTTCGTGCCGCCGTTGAAGTAAGTTGTGCCGTTGGTTGGCGTGGCCGAGCTGTAGCGGTAAATGCTGCCCCCGTTCAATTCGTCCACGTAGTACAGGTTGTTCGCGTTGTCGAACGCCAGGCCCTCGTGCCTCACCCGCGCCACGGCGTTGCGGTGCACCAGGTTCCCGGCATCGGCGCCCGTAGTGCCGGTGGCGGAGAGCGGATTCGTCAGCTCGAACAGCCGGCCGTAGGGCATGGGCTGGGGGCCCCAGGCCTCTTCGGCCGTGAGCAGCGTGCCCCAGGGCGTCCACAGCGCGGGGTCGAACGCGACTGCGCTACGCGGCAGCGGTAGGGCCGTCGGTGAAGCCCACAGCGTCACCGTCGTCTTGGTGAGTAGGTCAGTGCGCTGAATGCCCGACTGCGCGGTTTCAAACACAGTGAAGATGTAGCGCCCCGCGTCGGGGCCGGTGCGGTTGACATCGATCATGTCCCACGCGCCGGAGTTGAACTGGCCTAACGCCTGCTGGCTTGCCCGGTCAGCAATCGACAACTGGCGCCAGCTGGCATTGCCGAACAGGAACGGCGCCTCCGCCGGCAAAGCGCCAGCCGCCAGCGTAGCCGCCAGCGGCGTGAAATTGCTGAAGTTGCTCAGGCTTGCCGTTTGCGCGGCCGCAAGTTCCGCAGTCGCTGCAAGCAAGACAAGCGCCGGGAGACTGGTTGTTGTGTGCACGGAGTAAGGCTTTCGGGCCGGATGCGTCAATGCCGACTTCTAACGCTACTTCCTGCCCGATTCAATCCCGCACCTGATGGTGACATGCTTCAGCCCGCCACTGTCATGCCGGCGAACGCCGGTATCCACTCGTTGGAGCGCCGCCGCGCGCTCAGTGGAGTCCACGGCGCTCACCCAGTGGATCCCGGCGTACGCCGGGATGACATATGTGGCTCTTCACGGAGTCACTGGTTCTTGTCCGGGCACAGCGACCCTCCCGTCCGAAGGGGCCCCCGGCCGCCCCTTCCCCAGTAAACTCAGCCCACCCTGGCCCCAGATGCGAGCCCAAGGCCGCACCGCCGTTACCAACCCCGCATGACCTTCGGCCATTTCATCGCCATCCCGCGCGTCCCCTTGGAAGAAGGCTGGTATGAAGACAGAAACTGAAATCAGGTCAGCAGGCATGAACGCCCTGATCGATGCACTCGGCACCGTTGAGGCTGAGCGGTTCATTGCGTCTGTTTCACGAGACCGGTTCGACTACACCGAATGGCGCCGCACCGGCTTGCCCTCCACGCCACTCGAGCAATTGAGCAGTCAAGCCATGGGAACTGCCGCGCTGATTGATCAAGCCCAGGCACCCGAAGAGGCGGCCCAAGCAGGCCAACGCCAGTAAGCCATGACCTTCGGTCAATTCCTCGCCATCCTGCGCGCCCGCTTCTGGTCGGCGCTGCTCGTGTTCGCCGTCACGGTGGGCACCACCGTGGGCGTGAGCCTGGTGCTGCCGAAGAAGTACACCGCAACCGCGACCGTGGTGATGGACCTCAAGCCCGACCCCGTCACCGCCGCCATGTACGGCGGCATGGCATCCCCCGCGACGGCCAGGTAGCGCTTGCCGAGCATCAGGGCAAGCGCCGGCAACTCCAGGTCGGTCGAGCACATCTGCCGCGTCACGCCCGAGCTTCTTCTCGACGCTTTTAGGCCGCATTGGCATCGGTGCGTTCGGTGGCGCCCCGCGACTCGTCGTCCGCCAGAGCGCCTGATGGAAGTCACGCTGATGGGTGAGCTCCTGCTCTTCGCGCTCGCGCGAGCTCCCGGGCGGCCTCGTCAGACAGTCGCGCACCCGATTGAAGACGTCCTTGGTTTCGGCCGACATGTTGCGACCATGCATGTCGTTCAGCGTGGTTTCCGCCAGCAACATCATATGTTCGCGCCCCGCCTTGCTGGGTCGGAAATCGGTCACGATCGCCTCACGTCGGCTCGGTCATACCCATCCGCGCGCTCCGCCCATCCCAGCGTTCGGCGCGCCCACGTGAGTCCGGCAAGCTTCAAGAGCAGCCCGATCTCGCGCTCGTTGGCCCCCTGGAAGACCGGGGTCTTGGCGTAGAAGCCGAGGATGCTTCGCCGCCCAGCCCAAGGTGCGTCTCGAGGATCTGTCCCACGTTCATGCGCGACGGCACGCCGAGCGGATTCAGCACGATGTCCACCGGACGCCCGTCGGGAAGGAACGGCATGTCCTCCTCGGGGACGATGCGGGCGACGATACCCTTGTTGCCGTGGCGGCCGGCCATCTTGTCGCCCACCGAGATCTTGCGCTTCTCGGCCAGGTACACCTTCACCAGCTGGATCACGCCCGGCGGCAATTCGTCGGGCTGCAGGATGCGGTCGATGCGCTCTTCCGCCCGCTCCTCGATGCGGGCCTTTTCCTCGTTGGCCGCGTCGATGATCTCGCGCACGCGGTCGTTGGCCTTCTTGCTCTCGACGCGGAACGTCTTGAGATCGAGCTGGGCGAATCGCAGGTCGGCGAGGACGTCCTTGGTGAGCACGCGTGCCCGGCGGCGATCGCCTTCCTCCACCGTGCCGGCCTTGAGCGCCAGCGCGACCGTCTCGCCCTCGAGCAGCGCCGCGCAACTCGTCGTCGCGCACTTCGTTGACGCGCATCTTCTCCTCGCCCTCGAGCCGGCGCACCTCGCCGATGCGCTCGCCGCGATCCTTCTCGACCACCTGGTCCTCGACACGCGAGAAGATCTTCACGTCGATGACGACGCCTTCCATGCCCGGCGACACCTTGAGCGACGAATCCTTCACGTCCTTCGCCTTCTCGCCGAAGATCGCGGTCAGCAGCTTCTCTTCCGGCGACAGCTCGGTCTCGCCCTTCGGCGTGATCTTGCCGACCAGGATGTCGCCCGGCTTCACCTGCGCGCCAATGCGCACGATGCCGCGCTCGTCGAGGTCGACCAGCGACTCCTCGGCGACGTTCGGAATTTCGCGCGTGATCTCTTCCTGCCCGCGCTTGGTGTCGCGCACGTGCAGTTCGAGCTCCTGGATGTGGATCGACGAATACACGTCGTCCTTCACCAGGCGCTCGGAGAGCACGATGGCGTCTTCGAAGTTGTGGCCGTACCACGGCATGAACGCCACCGAGCACGTTGGCGCCGAGCGCCAGCTGGCCCTTCTCCGTGGCGGCGCCGTCGGCCAGCACTTCGCCCTCCTTCACCTTCTGGCCCATGCGGACGAGCGGGCGCTGGTTGATGGCCGTGTCCTGGTTGGTGCGCCAGTACTTCTTGAGCCGGTAGCGATCCTGCTGCGTGAGACGCGCCAGCGGACGATCGGCGTCGACCGTGCGTGCCGCTCGACCGGCCCGGCGTCGACGATGATCTCGTCGGCGGTCACGCGGGTGACCACGCCGCCGCGCCGGGCGATGACGACCGCGCCGGAGTCGACGCGCCACCTTGCGCTTCGAGCCCGGTGCCCACCAGCGGCGTCTGCGGGTTGAGCAGCGGTACGGCCTGGCGCTGCATGTTCGAGCCCATCAGCGCGCGGTTGGCGTCGTCGTGCTCGAGGAACGGAATGAGCGCCGCGGCGATGGAGACGAGCTGCTCCGGCGCCACGTCCATGTAGTCGATGCGGTCGGGCGCGGTGAGCGGCAAGTCGCCGCGCTTGCGGCACAGCACCAGCTCGTCGACGAACGTGCCGTCGTCGTTGAGCTTGGCGTTGGCCTGCGCGATGATCGCGTCTTCTTCGCGGTTGGCGTCGAGCCACGCGAGCTCGCCGGTCACCTTGCCGTTCTTCACCACGCGGTACGGCGTCTCGATGAAGCCGAGGTCGTTGACGCGCGCGAAGCAGGCGAGCGACGTGATGAGGCCGATGTTCGGGCCTTCCGGCGTCTCGATGGGGCACATGCGCCCGTACTGCGAGTAGTGCACGTCGCGGACTTCGAAGCCGGCGCGCTCGCGCGTGAGGCCGCCCGGTCCGAGCGCCGACAGGCGACGCTTGTGCGTCAGCTCGGCGAGCGGGTTGGTCTGGTCCATGAACTGCGACAGCTGCGACGATCCGAAGAACGCCTGGATCACCGCCGAAACGGTGCGCGCGTTGACGAGATCGTCGAGCGAGATCTTTTCCGGATCGGTGTTGATCGACATGCGCTCCTTGACCAGGCGCGCCATGCGCGACAGGCCGACGGAGAACTGGTTGGCGATCAGCTCGCCAACCGAGCGGATGCGGCGATTGCCCAGGTGATCGATGTCGTCCACGTGCGCCGCGGCCCTCATGCAGCTCCACGAGGTAGCGCATGATGGCGACGAAGTCGTCCTTCGTGAGCACCGTGGTGCTCGGCGTCGTGTTCAGGTGCAGGCGCTGGTTGATCTTGTAGCGGCCCACGCGGCCGAGATCGTAGCGCTTGGGCGAGAAGAACAGGCGCTCGAGCGCCTGCTTGCGCCGTCTTCGTGATTCGGCGCGTCGCCCGGACGCGAGCAGCGCCAGTAGATCTGCTTGAGCGCCTCTTCTCTCGATTGCTTGGTCGGTCGGATCCTTGGCGAGCGTGTTCTTGATCAGCGTCGACTCGGCGCGCCCCGAGGCGACGAACACCTGCACCTTGATGATGTCGGCCTTGCGGATGCGCTTGATGAGCGTCTCCTTGAGCGCTGCGCCGGCTCGGCGACCACTTCGCCCGTCTCCGGGTCGACGACGTCGTGCGCCAGCATGCGCGCGACGTCGCGCTCGCCGCGCTCGATGGCGTCCAGTTCGTCGCGCAGGTCGACCGTCATGTACGACGCAGAAGACCTTGACGGTCTTGATGCCCTGGCGCACGAGGCGGTTGAGCACTTCTTCGGTCAGCTCGTCGCCCTCGCGCACGAGCAGGTCGGCTTCGGCGCGCTCGCGCTCGCAGCTTGGCCTTCTTGGTCTTGGGCTTCGGCGCGTCGGCGGCGGCTGCTTCACCGTCGAGCGTGACATCCTCGGCGATGATCGCGCCGAGGACTTCGCGCTGTTTCGGCGCGCGCCTTCACGCTTCTTGGTGAGGTCGAGTTCGCGCACGCGAAGAACAGCCGCAGGATGTCGCGAGTTGGCGCCGTAGCCGAAGGCGCGCAGCAGCGCCGTGGCCGGGAACTTCTTCTTCTTGTCGATGTGGACGTAGATCACGTCGTGGATGTCGACCGTGAACTCGACCCACGAGCCGCGGAACGGGATGATGCGCGACGAGATGAGGCGCTGGCCGTTGGGGTGCGTCGACTCCTCGAACACCACGCCCGGCGAGCGGTGCAGCTGGCAGACGATGACGCGCTCGGCGCCGTTGATGACGAACGTGCCGAGCGTCGGTGAGCAGCGGCAGCTCGCCGAGATAGACTTCCTTCTCGATGATGTTCCGGGGGCGCTTCACGCCGTTCGACGTCCTCGATTGATGACGAGCTGCAGCGTGGCCTTGAGCGGCGCCGAGTACGTCATGTCGCGCTCGATGCACTCCTCGACCGAGTACTTGGGCTCGCCCAGGCGTACTCGCACGAACTCGAGCGAGAAGTTCTCGTGGACGTCGGCGATCGGGAACAGGTCCTTGAAGACCCGCTCGAGGCCGATGTCCTCGCGGTCATGCGCGGCGGCATCCAGCTGCAGCAGCGACTCGAACGCGCGCGTCTGGATGTCGAGGAGATGGGGCATCTCCATCCCGTCGTCGAGCTTCCCGAACGAGATCTGCTTCATCATGTTCAGGCATGCTCACCCGTGCACAGGCGAAAACCGCGCTCGCCCCCGCGCGCGCAGGTCGCGGAGCGCGAGCGTGCAAGGAGCGACAACGCGGAGTGTTGCGTGGATCAATTCACGGCGTCGGCTGAGGGAAGTCGAAGCGAGGCCCGATCAGCGGCGACAGCTGAGCGAGTGCGCCGGCGTCGGCCGTGCCATCCGCCGCCTTACTTGACTTCGACCACGGCGCCTTCGGCCTCGAGCTTGGCCTTGACCGCGCGGCCTCGTCCTTCGAGACGCCTTCCTTCACCGCCTTCGGCGCGCCGTCGACCAGGTCCTTGGCTTCCTTGAGGCCCAGGCCGGTGAGTTCGCGCACCACCTTGATGACCTGGATCTTCTTGGCGCCCGCTTCCTTGAGGATGACCGTGAACTCGGTCTGCTCTTCGACGACCGCTGCTGCTCCGGCACCACGAAAAAATAGAGGCGGATGCATTATACCTT
>CAWKLQ010000005.1:0-77206 GCA_963850525.1 uncultured beta proteobacterium
CACCATCACGACCCGGCCGCGCTGCTCGCCCAGCGCAGGTTCTGGCCGTCCACGCTGCGCAGCGTGAAGTCCGGTGCCGGGCTGGAGGGTGCCAATGCGGCGGCACAAACACCTGAGCCCAGGCTGAGCGCTGCAAGCAAGACACTGCGCCGGGTTCTCGGCGTGCGAATCGACGATATGGGATGCATGGTCAGGCGTGCCTTAGAAGAAGAAGGTCAATCCGGCGCTCATCTCGAGGTTGTGGGTGGACTCGCGCTTGCCGAGCAGGTCCAGCGAGAAGACGTGGTCACGCATGTCGACTTGCACGGCGGCCCAGTCGGCGAGCATGAACCGCGCACCCCAGCCGAAGTTGACGGTCTGGCGGCGCTGCACGTCGAACTTGGTGCTGCCAACGCCGCCGATCAGGTACAGCGCAATCGGCCGGGCGAAGCGGCTGCCGAGAAAGACTTCGCCAGGCAGGACGTTGAAGCCGACCGAGAGGTTGTAGTAGCTGACGTTGACGTCGGCGCCGAACACACCGCCGATGCCGCCGTGCAGGCGCCGATAGACCTTGTCGTGGTGCTGGTGCGGCCGTAGACCCATTGAACAAAGAAGTCCTCGGTGATGCGGTAGCCCAGCGCTACCCCGCCAGGCCGGGTGTGCCGAAGTTCTGCGTGGCGAAAGTTCCGCCGAGCAGGCCGAGCTCGAAGTCCTTCGACGGAAAGCGCGGCAGTCGAACGTCTCGGCGATCGACCTGCGGCACGATGACCTGCTCATTGGCGGGCTGCGGGGGAACCGCGGGCGCAGGGGTTTGCGCCGTGCTGACGCTGCAGGCGAGCGCCAGACACGCACCCGTGACGCGGCGCAGCGCGCCAGACCGGATGGCCTGCCATCGCAATAGGGTTGGGAGTCGTTGCATGGCGTTGCTCGTGGACCGTCAGAAGAAGAAGGAGATGCCGAACGTCACGGCGCGGTACTCGATGGACCGCGTATCGGCGACGAATGCGGTGTAGATCGAGTAGTCGGTGCGCAGGATGAATCGATCCGTCAGGTAGTAGCGCAGCCCGAAGGAGGCGTTTGACAGCTTGGCGTCGGTGGTCACTGCACTCACCAGGCTGGCATTTGGAATGTTGCGAAAGCGCCCCATGCCCAACGCGAAGAACGTCGACGCGCGCTGGTCGGACCAAGGCTCCGCCATCAGGTTGAGGTGCCAGAAGTCGGTGCCGGAAAACGTGCCCTGCACTTGCCCGGTCGTGGCTTCGAAGGTCAGCGTGTCCGACAACTTGGCGCTGCCGTAGATCTTCAGCATCGGCTCGGACTTGAATTGGCCCCAGGCCGCGCCGAACTGGACGCGGCGCTTGAGGTAGTCGTCAACGACGATGTCGCGAAACGTCTTGGTGGTGCCGGCCTCGGTCAGCGTCGTCTCGAGCTGCTGCCGATGCACCCAGCCGGTCTTGCCGTCTTCCGTGCGAACCCGGTACCAATCGGTGCGACGCAATTCGATGCCGATCCATTGTTCGCGCGGCGCGACGAAGAACACCGGGAAGCCGCGTCCCGGACCGGTGCGAAGTTCGATGTAGGGGTCGGCCACTTGCAGCCGTTCCCCCGAACTGCCTTCGGCAGCCTGTGTGGCGCCGGGCCCTGCCGCCAACGCGCAGGCCACTGCGAAACCGGCAAATCGGGGTGCCAACCGCAATGGTTTGCGCGAGGAATTCATGAGGCCGTTGATGAGATGCGTGCTGCAAGGAGGGATCACTGCGTATTGCAGGTACTGCTGGCCGGATTGGCCGGGTCGAACGCCGGGGTGAACATGGAGTAGGTGCTGCTGCTGAACTCGTCGGCGCTTTGTGGCGCCGGACGGTTGACCCAGTACTGAAGCAGTACGACGTTGGGGTCCTGCAGGTTCTGGAAGATCACGCCACCACCGTGCAGCACGCCCAGCACGAGCGGCTTGTTCAGCAACTTGCTTTGCGCCGCCGAGCCGATGACGGTCGATCCCTGAGCCGAGTAGAAATTCTTGTACATGTCGCTGTTGCGGATCACGGCTGGCGTATTGGCAGGATTGCTCAGGTCGATGGGCGTCGCGTCAGGGAACAATCGCAGCGCACCTCCGGTTCCGTTCACGTTGTCGTGGCATCCCGACGCGGTGCAGGATTGCGACCTCAATATCGGCTGAATGCACTTCTGAAAGTAGGCGAAGGCCAGGTTCTGGCCTCCGATGATCGTTGCGTTGTTCACGCTGTTCGGGTTGTCGAACGGATTCGACCCCCCGCCGCCACAAGCCGTGAGGCTTGCGGCGAACCAACACGCGAGTGCGGCGCCGCGGCGCCGCACCCGTCGTAAACGCGCGGGGCGGGGCCGGAAGATCATGGGCAGCCGCCGGTCGCGATCCAGCTCATGATCGCGTTGTAGTTCGCACTGCCCACCGGCAGCACTGCGGCGGTACCGGCGGTCGGGTGCGGCGCCGTCGACGGACGGCTCAGCAGTGAACTCAATGCGGGCTGGCAGGTGTTCGAAATCATCGCCAGCGTCACGTTGTAGTCGCCCTCGGCGCTGCCGGTCAGCACGAAGCGGTTCTGCGCGAAGGTCGTTCCCGCCGGGACCAGCGAGCCCGTGACCCCGGCCTGGTGGCAACTCGCAGCGCAGGTGCTGGTCAGGATCGGGTGCACGGTGGCCGCGAAGCTGGCCTGGCTCAGACCGGTGATTGTGCGCACCGTGCTGCCGCTGGCGAACGGGTTGTTGTAGTACTGGCCGCCCAGGTCCATCCACTCCGTCATCACGCGCTTCTCGGCGGTGGTGAGCATGATCGAGTGATCGGGTCCCGCGGGAGTCGGATGTGCGGCGGTTGCCGCGGCGCCGGCGAGCAGGGTCTGGCCGAACATGATCTCCGCGAGGCGGCTCTTGCGCGAAATGCCCGCGCTGTTCATCGAGCCCGAACTCGCGTCGACCAGCGGCGCGCCGCGCTGAATCTCCGGCACGCCTTCGCGAATCACGACGACAGGTTGGCCGTTCGTGCCGAGCACGGGATCGCCCACCATCAATTCTTCGTATGAGACGAGGCGGCCGGTTCCGGAAGTGGTGCCGCGCAGATCCAGCTTGACGGGATCGCTGTGGCATGTGGTGCAGGCACCGCCGACGCGTGCGCGCTCCCAGATCGGCTGCACATGATCCGGATAGTTGATGACGCCATTGGCCGGTGGCGTGGTCAGACCGGCGTAGGTCAGAGAAATCGGCGCACGGGCAACACCCGATGCCGCGGGGTTTGCCCAGACGTCGGTGTAGGTCATGTCGGGCACCAGGTTCAGCAGCGTCGGATTGAGGCGCGTGCGCAGCGATGCCATGGTTTCACCGGTCTGGTGTTGCGACGCCAAGGCTTGAGTCAGACCCGCCAGCCCGAGCGTGGAGTTCACGACTGCGCCGGTATTCAGTGCGCCGCCGCGGCGCGGGCTGTGGCAGCCGTCGCAGGTGCGGCGCTCACCGGGTCGAACCTGAATCCAGTTGGTGTGGGTCTGGAACGCGCGGCCTTGTGAATCGATGATCGACAGACCCAGCGGCACGTCGGCCGGCACCTGCAACTTGAACGAACCGTCGGGTTCGACCTGCGCGTAGCCGAGGATTTGCTGCATCTCGAACTCGGTCTCGCCGATCGCTGAATCCAGGCCCATGCTGCTGCTCGGCGGCGCCACGGCACGCGTGACGCGAACGAATCGCGGCGGGGCACAGCGGTATGCCGGATCGGCCGGGTTCTTGATTTTCGCGATGTCGGCAACCGAAGCGCGCGTGTCCATCGGGTCGGGCGGTGCCGTCTGCGCGATACCCACTGCACAGCCGGCGGGTCGGTCGGCGGCGGTCAGCATCTGTTCCGCCATGCGGTTCAGGCTGTCGGTGTCGTAGACGCTTCGCACTTCGATCGTTGCCATGTTGGCCAACGCGAGAGCGGAGTCCACCGCGGTCGGCGGGATCACGGCCGGCTCAGCGCGCGGTTGCAGTGCCACCGGGTCGGTGTACATGAAGCCGGCCGGCGGAGCGGCCACGCTCAACCAAGTCTGGTTGGTGGGATTGAACATGTAGATGCCGTACGCCGCCGGCGCGTTGTCTTGCACCGGCGAAGCAGCGATGTCGGCAGCCACGCGGTTCTCATCGTTGAGCATCGCCAACTCGGCGGGAGTCAGGTTCGCGCACGGCACGACGACGTTGTTGCGTGTCGCAAAACAGGCGCGGTAGCCGACGAGCACGCGATTCGTGCCGTCCCACAGCGGGTAGGGTGAGGTCACCCGGCCGCCCAGCGACAAGCCCATTCCCGAACTCATGGCCTGCGCGGTGATCTGCGCCTGACCGCCTTGCGCCGGGATCGTCGAGTTCGCCGGCGTGTTGTTCTCCGAGTAGTCCTTGGCGTTGATGAACATCAGCGCGCCGCCTTCCTGGGTGCGCGACAGCGGCATCAGCGACGACGACAGGTAGCCCTTGTACGGGCCGTTCGGGTCCATTTCGCGCGGGTGCAGGAAACTGTTCCCCGGGCTTTGTGCGCCGTAGAAGACGAACATGTTCGTGCCGTCGGGCTTGACGGTGAAGATCGCGAAGCGATTGCGGTCACCCACATGCTCCCAGCGCGAGAACATGATGTCGCCTTCGGCGCGCACCACGGGGTTGCGGTCGTGGCTTTGGTTGAACGTGATCTGCGTGATGTTGGCGCCGTTGTTGTCCATCGTGTGCAGGTTCAGCACGGTCTCGCGCTCGTACTCGTCGAGCGCCTTGTACTGCTGACCCAGCGCCTGATTCAGCTTCGACTTGGCCTGGCGATTCGATGCGAACACAAAGCCGCCGCCAGCCGGCAGGTAGGCCGGGTCCACATCGTCGTCTTGTGCGGACGCGGTGAGGCGGCGGAAGCTGCCGTTCGTCATGGCCGTGCCGGTCATGTCGTATTCCCAGATGTTCCAGCGACCCGTGCAGGCGGGCACCGGGGTGCCAGTCGTGTCATTGACCGTCGACGTGTTCGAGGTCGGGCACTTCATCGCGAACACGATCTTCTTGCCGTCGTAAGAAACCTCCGGGTCCGACGCGTCACCTTGACCCTGGGTGAACCGGGCGGTCAGGTTGTGCTCGGACGCGCTGGGTGACGACTTCTCGCGAACCATGAGGTCACCACCGGCAGCGCTGGGCGTGCCGTCGGTGGGGTTCATGCTCAACGCGCTCGATCGCTTGGCGTACGCCAGCGGCACGTCTCCAGCGACCGTGCTGTCGCTGCCGTTGCCGCAGCCGGCAAGGGCGAGCGCAGCAGCGATACCCGCGAGCAACCCAGGGCGGGTGACGCGACGTGGTTTGGTGAAGGTGCCGATAGAGGGGGTGGATCGCAGTTTCATCTGAACCTCCTGATGAATCAGAACTTCACGGGGTAAGCGGGTCATTGCAGTCGCGCCGAAGTGCCGTGCAGCAGCCCCGGCGAAAAACGCAGCACGCCGGAGGCGTCGACGACCACGGCGTCGACGTCGGGCAAAGATTCGATGAGCTCGAAGCCGCGCTTGGGCCCCAGCACGAACACCGTCTTGGACAAGGCTTCGCTCGTCAGGCCGTCAGGCGCGAGCACCGTCACGCTGCGCACGCCGCTGGGCGATGCGCCGGTGTGTGGGTCGATCAGGTGATGAAAGCGAACCCCGTCTTCTTCGAAGTAGCGCTCGTAGTCGCCCGACGTCGAGATCGACACGTCTTCGAGCGGCAACACGGCGACGACGCCGTTGCTGTCGCGCGGGTCGCGGATCGCGATCGTCCAGGGCCGGCCGCGCCGGTCGCCGAGCACGCGGCTGTCGCCGCCCGCGGCGACGATGGCGTTGCTGATGCCATGCTGCTGAAGAATCGCGACGCAGTTGTCGACCGCATGACCTTTGGCAAAACCGCCGAGGTCGATGCGCACGCCTTCACGCGCAAAGAGCACCGTGCTCGCCTTCGCATCGAGAATCAGATGGCGCCAGCCGATCGCTGCACGGGCCTGCGACGCAGCCGCCTCGCTCGGCCGAATCCCCAGGCGGTAGTCGAACAAGTGGCCCAGGCTCGCGTAGGTGATGTCGAACGCACCGCCCGACAGTTCGGAAAACTGCACGGCACGGACCAGCAGACGCATCGTTTCAGCGCTCACGGGAACGGCGCGATGTGCGGCGTCGCGATTCACCAGCGACAGCTCGGAGTCCGCTTTGTACGGGCTCAACAAGGCGTCGATGCGGTGCATCTCGGCCATGACAGCGGCCGCGGCAGCTTCGCCGTCATCGGGCTCGTCGCACCACAACTCGACGCGGATGGCCGTGCCCATGATCGCTTCTTCGCGGCTGACCCAGCCGTGCGCGGCGCTCTGCGCCGCCAGCGTTGGGGCGGGTGCGGCGAATCGTTTGCGCATCGATGAAAGACTGAACTGCATGGCTGCTCCAAGGTTTCAAACCAGGCCTCACCGATTCGCTTGCGGCCGATTCGCTCCGGCCGCTCAATCCCGCAAATCAGGGGTTGGCGAATCTTGAAGGTTTAGGGCCGACGCGATGCGTCAAATTGTTGGCACTCGACGTGGGGCTTACACGCCGTCGCAGAAGAGTCGGTGAGCGAAACCTTCAACGCTGCGAGCAAACGCATCAAATGTGAGCAGGCGCGCAGAAGCCTTGACACACGCAGAAGTTCGGGCGCTACCCCGGCGCTACCCGGCATGCGAAGATTCCACGCTCGTCATTGCCCGGTCCTTGCCCATGCTGATCAACTGCGTTGCCTACCAGGAGGGCCGAAAGTTGGCCGACATCGCCGTCGGCGACATCAGCGACTGGCTGAAGCGCCCCGACTGCTTTGTCTGGGTTGCGCTGCGCGACGCCAGCGACGCCGAACTGGCGCAAATGCAGCAGGAGTTTGCGCTGCACGAACTCGCCGTCGAAGACGCGCGCCATGGGCACCAGCGGCCGAAGATCGACGAATACGGCGAGACGGTGTTCGTCGTCATGCACCTTCTCGAAGCCGAGCAAGGCGAATTGCACTCCGGCGAGGTGGCGATTTTCGTTGGACCGAATTTCGTGCTCTCGGTGCGCAACCGCAGCCGCCAGGGTTTTCTGGGAGTGCGCGAGCGCTGCGAACGCGAGCCGCAATTGCTGCGCCACGGCGCAGGCTTCGTTTTCTACGCGTTGCTGGACGCCGTCGTGGACCGCTACTTTCCGCTGCTCGACGAAATCGAAACCGAACTCGACGGCATCGAGGCGCAAATCTTCGTGCCGCGCGCCGCGCGCCTGAACATCCAACGCCTGTACACGCTGAAGCGCCGCGCTTCGGTATTGCGCCACGCGGTGGCGCCGCTGCTCGAAGTCGCGAGCAAGTTGCACGGCGGGCGCGTGCCTGCGGTCTGCATGAGCACGCAGGAGTATTTTCGCGACGTGCACGACCACCTGACGCGAATCAACGGTTCGATCGACGCGATTCGGGACACCATCGGCACCGCGATCCAGGTGAACCTGTCGATGGTGACGATCGAAGAATCGGAAACGACGAAGCGCCTCGCCGCCTGGGCTGCCATCTTCGCCGTGTCGACCGCGTTGGCCGGGATCTGGGGAATGAACTTCGAGCACATGCCCGAGCTCAAGTGGATCTATGGCTATCCGATGGCGCTCGGCATCATCGCCTGTGCCGGCGGTTTGATCTACTGGCGCTTCCGGCGTGCCGGTTGGCTGTGAAGCCCGCCGTTCAGCCCCGGTCGCGAATCTCTTTCGCTTGCGCCTTGGCGGCGTCGAACTCGGCGCGCCGCCTTTGCAACTCGGCGGGAGAGAGTCGCGCGGCGTTGCTGTAGTCGAGCTTCCACGCCGACGATTCACTCCACTTCTGCGGCGACGTGACGGTACTGCGTGGATCTTCGGCTGATTCAAGAAGGCGCAGCGCCAATTCGAGCGTGTCGGCCTGAGACTGCGCGTCGCCGGGTTTGCCTGCGGCATTGCCGAGTGGGAAATCGCTGAAGACGCAGCGCGGCACGCCGATGTGCTCAATGATGTCCAGCGCGCACCCCATCACGACGCTGGCGATTCCGCTCGCCTCGAGCAGGCGCGCCGTGAGCGCGACGCTTTGGTGGCACACCGGGCAGTTGGCGACGAGCACGGCGGCGTGGGCGCCGTCGGCCTTGCAGCGCGCGACGATTTCCGGCCCGTCAACGTCGAGTGTCGTGCGCTGGCTGCGGTTGGTGGGCAAGCCGTGAAAGCGCGGCGCTACCGCGCCGATGCGCCCGCGCGCGGCGCAGTCGCGCAGCGCGCGCAGCGGGAAATAGCTGCCGATGTCGTCGGCGCGTGTATGGGTGCGGTCGATCGCGACGTGCGAGATGCGCAGGTCCGGCTCGCCAGCGGCGTCCCCCGAGTAGACGCTGTAGAACTTCGCGAGGGCGTTGTACGGCGCTCCCGGGCCTTGATCGCCCTTGCCCGGCTGATAAGGTGCCGCGGTCGTGATCAGCGCGACGCGGCATTGCGCCAGCGGTACGGCCAGGCGCTGCAATGGCACGTCGGCGAAGCGCGGCCACACGTAGGGCGCGCCGTAGCCGAGCGCCACGTAGTACTCGCGAATGCGCTCCAGGTAGGGAATCGGTGGGTCGGCGGGGGGCATCGAATTTCAAGGCGCGTGCCACTGCCGGAAGTGGCGGCACACATCCTGTGCGCACGATACACCGGCGCGACGGCGTGCGGCGGGCACCCATAATGAGCAGCATCTTTCACTGCGCCATCCGGACTCCTCGCCATGAGCACCAAGCCCCGCAAAAAACCTCAAGACCTGCGCAGCCAGCAATGGTTCGGCCGCCAGGACCGCGATGGATTCGCCTACCGCAGCTGGGTCAAGGGCAAGGGCGTTCCGCACGACCAGTTCGACGGCCGCCCCGTCATCGGCATCTGCAACACGTTCAGCGAGCTGACGCCGTGCAACTCGCATTTCCGCACGCTCGCTGAACAGGTGAAGATCGGCGTCTACGAAGCGGGTGGTTTCCCGCTCGAGTTTCCGGTGATGTCGCTCGGCGAGACGCTGCTGCGCCCGACCGCGATGCTGTACCGCAATCTGGCGAGCATGGACGTTGAAGAAAGCATTCGCGGCAACCCCGTGGACGGCGTGGTGCTGCTGATGGGCTGCGACAAGACGACACCGGCGCTGCTGATGGGCGCGGCCAGCGCCGATCTGCCGACGATCGGTGTCTCGGGCGGGCCGATGCTCAACGGCAAGTGGCGCGGCCAGGAGCTCGGCTCCGGAACCGGCGTGTGGAGCATGAGCGAGCAGGTGCGCGCCGGAACGCTGAAGCTCGCGGACTTCTTCGACGCCGAGAGCTGCATGCACCGCAGCCACGGCCACTGCATGACGATGGGAACGGCGTCGACGATGGCGAGCATGGTCGAGGCGCTCGGCGTGGGCCTGCCGGGCAACGCCGCGTACCCGGCGGTCGACGGCCGGCGCAACGTGATTGCGCGCAACGCCGGGCGGCGCATCGTCGACATGGTGCACGAGGATCAGGTGCTGTCCGACATCCTGACGCGCGAGGCCTTCGAGAACGCGATCCGAACCCTCGCCGCGATCGGCGGCTCGACGAACGCGGTGATTCACCTGATCGCGATCGCCGGGCGCATCGGCGTGAAACTCACGATCGACGACTTTGAGCGCCTGGGCAGCGAAATGCCGTGCCTCGTCAACCTGCAGCCCTCGGGCGAACACTTGATGGAAGACTTTTGTTATGCGGGCGGGCTGCCTGCGGTGATGAAAGAAATTTCCAGCAGCCTGCACCTGGGCCACGTCACGGCCACTGGCAAATCAGTTCAAGAGAACATCGCCGACGCGCAGAACTTCGACCCGCGCGTCATCAAGACGATGGCCAAACCGTTCAAGGACAAAGCCGGCATCGCGGTGCTGCGCGGCAACCTCGCGCCGCGCGGCGCCGTCATCAAACCGAGCGCAGCGACGCCCGCGCTGATGGTGCACAAGGGCCGCGCCGTCGTGTTCGAGAACATCGAAGACTTCCACACGCGCATCAACGACGAGAGCCTGGACGTCGACGAAACCTGCATCCTGGTGCTGAAGAATTGCGGCCCCAAGGGTTATCCCGGCATGGCCGAAGTCGGCAACATGCCGCTGCCGCCCAAGGTGCTGCGCAAGGGCATCACCGACATGGTTCGCATCAGCGACGCGCGAATGAGCGGCACCGCCTACGGCACCGTCGTGCTGCACAGCGCGCCCGAGGCAGCGGCCGGCGGGCCGCTCGCCGTCGTGCAAAACGGCGACCTGATCGAACTCGACGTGCCCAAGCGCAGCCTGCACTTGCACGTCAGCGACGCGGAAATCGCGCGCCGCCTCGCCGCGTGGAAGCCCGCACCGCCGCCGCTCGCCAGTGGCTACTGGAAGCTCTATGTCGATCACGTCTTGCCGGTCGATCAGGGTGCCGACCTGGACTTTCTGGTGGGAAGGCGCGGCGCGTTCGTGCCAAGAGACAACCATTGAGCCGAAGGCTCAATGGTTGCGGCGCAGGCGACGAACCGATGCAAGCGTCACGCCGCGCGCGCCGCGCACGGCGCAGTGCCATGGAGTCGCGTATAAAGCGGAGTCATGGATTCTTTGGTGGCGATCGACTGGGGCACGACAGCGCTGCGCGGGGCCCGCCTGGGCGCGGGGGCCACGGTCCTCGAAGAGCGGCGTTTCGAGCGCGGCGTGGCGAGCATGGCGGGCGCGTCGTTCGACGTCGTGTTCGACGAGCACTTCGGCGACTGGATGGGCAGCGCCGACAGCCTGTGCCTGATCGGCGGCATGGCCGGCAGCAAACAAGGTTGGGTCGAGGCGCCGTACGCCGCGTGTCCCGCGCGATTCGAGGACTTGTGTGGCCGCCTGACCTGGGTCGTGTCGCCGCGGCGCATCGCCATCGTTCCGGGACTGACGTGTCACCACGCCGGGATTCCTGACGTCATGCGCGGCGAGGAGTTGCAAGTGTTCGGGGCGCTGCAATTGCTCGATCGCGCCGACGGCCTGCTCGTGCTGCCCGGCACGCACAGCAAGTGGGTCACGGTTCGCGCCGGCCAAGTGCAACGCTTCTCGACCGTGATGACGGGTGAGTTCTACGGCCTGCTGCGCCACCACTCGTTCCTTGCGCGCTCCATGCCCGAGGCGGACGCCGACCTTGACGTTCCCGCCTTTGACCAGGGTGTCGCCGTCGCCCTGTCGAGCCGCAGCCTGATGCAGACCGCGTTTGGCGTGCGCACGCTGTCGTTGTTCAATCGGGTTCGCCCCGAGTCGTTGCCGAGTTACTTGTCGGGTCTGGTGATCGGCGAAGAACTGCGCTCGCAAATGACCCAGGACATGCAAAGCGGTGGCGATGTGATCGTGATCGGCACCGACGCGCTGACGCAGCGCTACGAACGCGCCTTGTCGCAGCAGGGCATCGGCGTCAAGACCTTGGGCGCTGCGGCAGGTTGGCGTGGCCTGTGGGAATTGGGGCAGGTCGTGCAGGGCGGGGCGGCGCCATGACGGCACGCACAGTGACGCGCGGCGCCGCAACGCGATGTGCTGCGGCCGGGCGCGCTGACTAGAAGCTCGATCCCGGCTGCTTGAGGAAGGCGAGTTCCTCGGCGCTCGACGCGCGCCCCAACAGCGCATTGCGATGCGGGAAGCGACCAAAGCGCTGAATCACGTCGTGGTGCCGGATCGCGTAGTCGAGCATGCTTTGCATCGACGCGTATTGCCCGGCAAGCGATGTGAACAGCGCGACGCAGCGCCTTTGCATCGCCAGGTCTTCGGCGTGCTCAAAGGGCAAGTAGGCGAAGGCGCGTTGCACGGGCAGCAGGGCAGCGTCGTCGCCGCGTTCGATCATTGCCAGGGCTGCGCCGAGGGCAAGTGCATCGCCGGCAAAGGCCTTGGGCGTATCGCGGAACATGTTGCGCGTGAATTGATCGAGCACGACGATTCGCGCGAGGCATGATGGGGCGTGCGAATCCCAGTCGCGCAGCCCACCCGCCAACGCCGCCTGAACCGTCGCGCCGAAGCGCTGTTCGATGAGCCGGTCGAAAGCGGCGTCTTTGCGAAACCATACCGCGCGTGCGCTGCCGAACTCGGCGCTGCTTGAGGCGCCAAACCAGAAGTCGATAACGTCTTGCGGGTTCATTTCGATGGGGATGCCGGCCCGAGCTGCTGCCACAGGTAGGTGAATTCGAGCGCCTGCATGAGGGCGCGCTGCGCATTGTCGGCGGCGCCGCCGTGCCCGCCTTCGATGTTTTCGTAGTACAGCACGTCGTGTCCGAACTCGGCCAGGCGCGCCGCCATCTTGCGCGCGTGGCCCGGGTGCACCCGGTCGTCGCGGGTCGACGTGGTGATCAGCATCTTGGGCAGCTTCGCGTCGCGTCGGACATTCTGGTACGGGCTGTAGCGCGAGATGTAGGCCCACTGTTCGGGATCGTCGGGGTCGCCGTATTCCGCCATCCACGACGCGCCGGCGAGCAGCCTGTGATAGCGCTTCATGTCGAGCAGCGGCACCTGGCACACGACGCCGTTGAACAAGTCGGGGCGCTGCGTGGCCACCGCGCCGACGAGCAACCCGCCGTTGCTGCCGCCCTCGATTCCCAGGTGGCGTGGGCTCGTGACGCCGCGCGCGATCAAGTCCTGCGCGATGGCGACGAAGTCGTCGTAGCTGCGCTGCTTGTTCGCCTTTTGCGCCGCCTGGTGCCAGCCCGGACCGAACTCGCCGCCGCCGCGGATGTTCGCCACCGCGAGCACGCCGCCGCGCGCGAACCACGCTGCGCCGAAGGCCGCGGAGTACCAGGGCTGCATCGACACTTCGAAGCCGCCGTAGCCGTACAGCAGGGTCGGATTCGCGCCCTTGCCGGGTGCCGCCGGCGCCGCGCCTTGGGGCCAAACCACGAAGTAGGGAACGCGGGCCCCGTCCTGGCTGGTCGCGAAGAGTTGCTCAGCACGCATTCCGGTCGCGTCGAAGAACGCCGGGCGCGCTTTGAGCGCGTCGCGCCGGTCGCTTCCAGTCGCCGCGAGCCACAGCGTGTCGGGGGTGAGAAAGTCGGTGTAGGTCAATAGGTAGCGTTCGGCAAATTCATCGCCCGGCAGCAGCGGATCGTGCAGCGCGGCGGACGACAAGGTCCCGGGAAACGGCGCCTCGATGTCGCGCCGTGCGAATGGGTTGCCGGCGGCCGCGTCACCCGATGCATCCGGCGCGCTGCGCCGCCACTCTTCGAGCCGGCTCGCGACCTTGTCCATCACGTTGACGATGACGTGGCTGCGCGTTGTCGTGTAGCCGGCGAGCGACCGGGTTGGCGTCGGCGCGAACAGCACCTGGAAGTTACGCTTGCCGGCCAGGTACTCGCGCGCGTCGGCGGCGAGCAGCGAGCCGCGCGGGTAGGTCACGCCGGCGCTGACCAGGCTGCTTCGCAACTCCAGCAGCAAGGTGTCGCCCGCCGCGCCGGCGCTGTGCCAGAAGCTCCACGAAGCGTCGCTCGGGATGTCCAGGGGGCGGTTGCCGGTGGGTGTGGCGATGAAGCGCAGTTCGTTGAAAAAGTCGACCGAGCGCGTGAACACGACTCGCTCGAATCCCGGCGTGCGATCCACGCTCACGCCGGCGGCGACGTCTTGCACTTGCGCTTCGAACACCGTCTCGGCCGTTGTGAGGGGCGTGCCGCGTTGCCAGCGTTTGATGATCCGCGGGTAGCCCGAGGTCGTCATCGAGCCCGGGCCGAAGTCGGTGCCGACATAAAGCGTGTCGGCGTCTATCCAGGCGACGTCTGACTTGGCTTCGGCAAGCTGGAAGCCGCCCGGGACGAAGACCTTGCTCACGCTGTCGAATTCGCGAACGACCTTGGCGTCGGCGCCGCCGCGAGACAAGGAGACGAGGCAAAGGCGGTACTCAGGCCCCAGGCATGACGCGCCGCCCCAGACCCAGTTCTCGCCTTCCGTCTTGGCGAGCAGGTCCAGGTCGAGCACCGTCTCCCAGCGCGGCCCTGCCTTGCGGAATTCAGCTAGCGTGGTGCGTCGCCACAAGCCACGGGGCTGCGCAGCGTCTTGCCAGAAGTTGTAGAACCACGCGCCGCGGCGCACGACGGTGGGAATTCGATCTTTCGAATCGAGGATGGCGAGCAACTGGCTGCGCGTCGCCTCGAAGCTTGGCTCGGCCTGCAACACCTTCTGCGTGATGGCGTTGCGCTCGCGAACCCACTTCAGCGCGGCCTCGCCTTGCACTTCTTCGAGCCAGAGGTGCGGGTCCGGTTCTTCGGCGAGGGTTTCTTGCATGGGCAGGATCGACAGCATGAACAGGGCGATGTGAAGCAGGTCGGAGATTCTCATCGGCGCGGTTTCACGCCGGGAACAGGCGCAGCGGCGTGACTTCGACCGCGCCGAGCGTTTCGCTCACCCACGCCGTGCCGTCCTGCACGCTCAATTGCAATTGCATGCCGCGCTGCGCCAGGCCGGCGAGTGCCTGGCTTTGTTCGGACGTGATGCGCCAGACGTCCAGATTCGTCGCGCGCGACACCTTGCCGACAATCGCGCTCCACCAGATCTGGGCTGCAGCGCTGAAGCACAACACCGTGACGCGCTCGGCGCGCCCGCAGGCTTTGAGCAGGCGCTTCTCGTCGGGCTGGCCGACTTCGATCCAGTGCACGATGCGCCCCGTGAGGTCTTTGTGCCACAGGTCAGGCTCGTCGGTGTCCCACAGCCCCTTGGCGAATTCCAGCATGCCGTTGTTCTCGCTCGCCGGCCGGTGCAGGCCGAGCGCGAGCAGGCGCAGCATCATGCGCTCGTCGGTTTCCGAGGGGTGGCGCGCGATCGTCACTTGCTGGTCGGCGTAAACGCCGCGGTCCATGTCGGCGATGCCCATGTTGACCTTGTAGATGATCGCCTTCAGCGCCATGCGTGCTCAAGTTGTAGGGGGTGGCGCATTAGATCAGAGCGCGGCGGCGGTGATGCGGGTTTTACGGAGCAGCCGACTCACTCGCTGGGTGGCATGATGTTGCCCAAGTTTTCGCTTCGAAAGGCCGCGCCGATGCTGCACCGTCTCCCAAACTACGCCCTGTGGCGCACGACAGTCGCGTGCGCCCTGGCGCTGACGCTTCACGGCGCTGTGGCGCAGGCGCCCGAGAAGCCGCGCAGCGCGACTTTGGGCACGGGCACGGGCAAAGGCAAGACGAGCGGGCCGCTGCTGACGCGCGCCGAACTGCGCGAGTGCCTGAATTTGCAGCCGCGCTTGCGCGTCGCAGCGCAAGAGCTCGTCGCCGCGCAGGCCGCACTGGACAAGGAAAAGGCCGACCTGGCGCAGCGCAAGACGGCGCTGGCGGAGGAGCTCGCCGCCCTGGACCGCACCAGCGCACCCGCCGTCGACGCCTACAACGCGAGCGTTCTCGAGCACGAGCGCAACGTCGACGCGTACAACGCCAAGACGCCGGCGTTCAATGCCAAGGCCGCGGGTTTGCAGGAGCAGCGCGCAGCGTTTGCGAAGGGCTGCGAGAACCGCGACTTCGACGAAAGGGACGAACTCGCGATTCGCAAAGGCCAGTGAGTTCCTGAAATCTGCAGGAAAATCCTGCGCAGCCCGACCCGGCGTTGACGAAGGTTCGCGATGGCACTGACAACTCCCAACCCGCTGCTGCAGGCGTGGCACACGCCGCATGGCCTGCCGCCGTTCCAGAACGTTGCCGCCGAACACTTTGCGCCGGCCTTCGATGCGGCGCTGGCGGAGCACCTGGCCGACATCGAACGCATCGCCGGCTCGGCGCAGGCGCCGACGTTTCAGAACACGATTGCCGCACTCGACCGCAGCGGCCGCCTGCTGGACCGAACGGCGGCGCTGTTCTACAACCTGACGGCGAGCGAAACCTCGCCCGCGCTGCAGGCGGTCGAGCGCGACATGGCGCCGCGCCTGGCGGCGCACCACAACACGGTGCACACGCACGCGGGGCTGTTTCGGCGCATCGATGCATTGCACGAACAGCGCAGCGCGCTGCAGCTGAGCGCAGAGGAACTGCGTGTCCTGGAGCGCATCCATTTCGACTTCGTGCGTGCCGGCGCCAAGCTGGCACCCGCCGCGCAGGCGCGCTATGGTCAGGTCATGCAGCGCCTGGCCGAGTTGCAGACGGGCTTCGGCCAGAACGTTCTGGCCGACGAGGCGCAATATCGCCTGGTGCTGCGCGACGAGGCCGATCTGGCCGGCCTGCCCGAATTCGTTCGCGCCAGCGCGCGCCAGGCCGCTGCCGAGCGGGGACTGAGCGAGGCGGGAGTGATCACGCTGTCGCGCTCCCACATCGTGCCGTTCCTGACGTTCTCGCAGCGCCGCGACTTGCGCGAGCAGGCCTGGCGCGCCTGGACGACGCGCGGCGAACACGACGGCGAGCACGACAACCGTCCGGTGGCGCGCGAAATCCTGAGCCTGCGCAATGAACAGGCGCGCCTGCACGGCTACGCGGCGTTCGCCGACTACGTGCTCGCCGACACGATGGCCAAGACCCAGGAGGCCGTCGCCGAGCTGCTGCAGCAGGTCTGGGTGCCCGCCAAGGCGCGCGCCGAAGAGGAGCGCGAAGCGCTGCAGGCGCTCGCGTTGGCGCACGGCGAATCGATCACGATCGAGGCCTGGGACTGGCGCTACTACGCCGAGAAAGTGCGCCAGGAGCGCTACGACATCGACGAAGCCACGGTCAAGCCTTACTTTCCGCTTGCGCGCATGGTGCAGGCGGTGTTCGATTGCGCGAATCGTCTTTTCGGGTTGCGCTTTGTCGAACTGCCCGACGTACCGGCGTATCACCCGGACGTGAAAGTCTATGAAGTGCGTGACGTGCAGAACATCGTGATCGGCGTGTTCCTGCACGACAACTTCGCGCGCCCGAGCAAACGCAGCGGCGCGTGGATGAGTTCGTTTCGCCAGCAGTCGCGCAACGCGGCTGCGCTGCCTATCGTCGTCAACAACAACAATTTCGCGCGCGGTGCGCCGGGCGAGCCCACGCTGCTGAGCTTCGACGACGCGCGCACGCTGTTCCACGAGTTCGGCCACGGCTTGCACGGCTTGCTCTCCAACGTCACCTATGAGAGCGTGTCGGGGACGAACGTGCTGCGCGACTTTGTCGAGCTGCCCTCGCAGTTGTTCGAACATTGGCTCGAGGAGCCCGAAGTGCTGAAGCGCCACGCGCGCCACTTCCGCACCGATGAGCCCATCCCCGACGCGCTGGTCGCCAAGCTGCACGCGGCGCGGCGCTTCAACCAGGGCTATGAGACGGTGCGCTACGCCGCCTCGGCGCTCGTCGACATGGCCGCGCACGCCCTCACGCAAGCGCAGGCGCCCGATGTCGTCGAGTTCGAACGCGCCGAGTTGCAGCGCATCGGTCTGCCGCCCGGCATCGGCCTGAACCACCGGTTGACGCATTTCCAGCACCTGTTCTCGGGGTCGGGCTACGCGGCGGGCTATTACGTGTACCTGTGGGCCGAGGTGCTCGACGCCGACGGCTACGGCGCCTTCATCGAAGCCGGCAGTCCGTTCGATGCCGGCGTCGCCGCGCGTCTGCGCCAGTTCATCTATGCGAGCGGCAACTCGCTCGAGCCGGCAGCGGCGTATCGCGCATTCCGGGGGCGGCAGCCGACGGTTCAGCCGATGTTAGAGAAGCGCGGGCTGCTTTCCGAACCCGCCTGAGCGGCGGCGGGAAACAGCACGCGCAGGTTCGCGACAAACGCCTTGAGGTCGATCGGCTTGGTCCAGTAGTCGGTGAACCCGACCTTCATGGCTCGGGCAATGTCTTCCGGCATGGCGTTCGCCGACAGGGCAATGCACGGGATGCGCGCCGTTTCGGCGTGGGCACGCAGTTGCGTGAGCACTTCGAAACCGTCGATGTCGGGCAATTGCATGTCCAGCAGAATCAGGTCGGGCCGCATCGCGCGGGCGCGTGCAACTCCGCGCGTGCCGTCGGGTTCGCACGCGATGTGCAGGCCTTCGACGCTGGTGACGAGCTGCTCGACGAGCAACACGTTGACTTCGTTGTCCTCAATGTAGAGGATTTGCCCGCCCCGAGCGGCGTGCAGGGCCGCGAGCTGCGAGGGTGTGGCGGCCGCGTCGGCACGCTGCACCTCGCGCAGCGCCGGCTCGCGCGGCGCTGCCGAAGGCAGCACGAGCTGGAACTGGGTGCCTTCGCCGGGCGTGCTCGACACCGAAATCGTTCCGCCCATCGCCTGCGTCAGGCCTTTGACGATGACCAGGCCGATTCCCGCGCCTTCGATGCCTTCGCTCTCGATACCCAAGCGATTGAAAGGTTCGAACAGGTGCGAGAGTTGCTCGGCGCTCAGGCCGCGGCCGGTGTCGCTCACCTGCAGCGTGACGACAGCGTCGCTCGCGCGCGCCGTCAACGTGACTTTGCCTTGCGGTCGGTTGTACTTGATCGCGTTGGACAAGAGGTTGATCAACACCTGGCGCAAGCGCGTCGTGTCGGCGAGCACGCAGCCCGGCGCCGCAGTGAGTTGCAACTCCACCTGGTTCTTCGCCGCCAGCGGCGCGACGAGCGCCAGCGCCTGGGTGACGATTTGCTCGAGCATGACGGGCTGCAGATCGAGCTTGAGGCGCCCGGCTTCGAGGCTGGACAGATCGAGCATGTCGTTGATCAGCGCCAGCAGATGTTCGCCGGCCGAGCGAATGTGGCCCAGGTGCGTGGACTGGGCAGCGCCCAGCGGCTCCTGGCCTTCCTGCAGCAATTGGGTGAAGCCGAGGACCGCGTTCAATGGCGTGCGCAGCTCGTGACTCATGCGCGAGAGAAATTGCGACTTGGCGCGGTTTTCGCGCTCGGCGAGCAACTTTTGCTGGCGTGTCACTTCCGCCGTGCGGCTTTCCGTGACGTCCCAGTTCACGCCGACGCGGCGCACCGGGCGGCCGCGCTCGTCGCGCACCGGGATCGAGCGCGACGCCAGCCAGCGGTAAGAACCGTCGGGAATGCGCACCCGGAACTCGTAGTCGGTGGCGTCGTTGGTCGTGAGCGCCGCTTGCTGCGAATCCAGCACGACGTGCGCGTCGTCCGGGTGCAGCAGGTCGAGGCGTTCTTCGTGGGTCGGCGGCGTATCGCGAGGCTCCAGGCCGCGCAGGCGAAACATCTGCTCGTCCCACCGTTCGACGGTGGGGGCCAGATCGAGCACCCAGGTGCCTATGCCGGCGAGGCGCGCCGCCAGCGCGGCGCGCTCGTCGGCGCCGCGCAACGCGTGCAACGCGTTGTGCTGCTCGGTCACGTCGAGCACGATGCCCGAGACGCGGCGCCGCTGCGGCTGGCTCGAATCGGCTGCCGCGCGCAGCACCATCCAGCGGTGCCCGCCGTCACGCCGCAAGGCGCGAAATTCGCGCTCGAACGCACCCGTGCCCTCGCGCAGATAGGCGCGCACGTCGCGCCACATGCTCTTGCGGTCTTGCGGGTGCACGCAGCGGTCGACCCACTCGGCGAGCGAGGGCGCGCGGGTGGCGCCGGTCATCTCGAAGAGCTCGTACATCTGGGCGTTCCAGTCGACTTCGGCGGCGCCCACCGTGAGCGACCACAAGCCCACGCGCGCCGCGTGGGCTGCCGCGCTCAGGCGATGCGCCTGACCGGTGACGCGCGCCGAGTCGTCGATTTGATCGCTGACGTCGAGGGAAAAGCCGACCTCGGCCAGGGGCGCACCATCGGCGGCGCGTTCCACGACGCGGCGTGTCAACACCGGGCGCCAGGAGCCGTCGGCGCGGCGAAACCGCGCTTCGCTGTCCACCGGCCGGCGCGTGTTCAGGGCGCGCTGCGACGCCAGCACTTCGCCGGGAAGGTCGTCGCTGTGGATGTGGCTGCGAAATTCCTGCAAGGTTTGCCCGTGCGGGCCCACGACGATGGGCAGGATCGCGCTCGAATCGGCGCTGAACGTGATGCGGTCGGTTTTCAGGTCGTGACGCCAGATGCAGATCTGCGCCTTCTCGAGGTGCGCCGCGGGGACTTGTCCGAGGGGCTTTGCGGCTTCGCGCAGCGCCCAGGTCACCTGGCCTTGATCGCACGACGCGTTGCCGAGCACGTGGAGCGTGGTGCCGGCAACGCCGCGCAGTTCGAGTTCGGCGCCCGCCAGCACGCCGCCCAGCAAGGCCCGAGTCATCGACTTGCGAGTGGAGTCTGCCTCCGGGCCGGGGGCGACGAGACTGGGCAAGGTGCCGCTCGACCCCGGCTGCAGACCTGTCGCGTCGCGAAAGCGCGCGTTGGCCCAGGTCACCCGGCCCTCGGCGTCCGTCACGACGAGCATGTCGTGGCTTTGCTCGAGCAATGCAAACAACAGGCCGGCGCGCGGACCTGTGGAGCTTCGGGCTGGGGAAGGGAGGTTCATTCGTCGGTGGAGTCCGGCATGTCCCCGAGGTGGGTCGCGCAGGTGAGCCCTGGGGCGCGCAAAGTCTAGCGGCGCAGGTGCGCAGCGCACCCGTAGCGTCTGGACACAAATGCCCAACTCTTGCCGAATCTGCGCCGTTCCGTGGGCGCGGGTTCGACCGCCTTACGCGGAGGCGACTCGAAGGATCAGCTTGCCGAAATTCGCCCCGGTGAAAAGCTTCAGCAATGCTTCAGGGAAATTGCTCAGCCCCTCGACGACGTCTTCGCGGCTGTGCATGCGGCCCTCGCGCAGGTAGCCCGCCAGCTCGGCGACGGCCTGGGGAAAGCGCTCGGTGTAGTCGAACACGACCATGCCTTCCATGCGTGCCCGGTTCACGAGCAGCGACAGGTAGTTCTTCGGGCCCTGCACCGGCGTGGTGTTGTTGTACTGGCTGATCGCGCCGCAAATCACGATGCGCGCCTTGCGGTTGATGCGCGCCAGCACCATGTCGAGAATCTCGCCGCCGACGTTGTCGAAGTACACGTCCACACCCTTCGGGCACGCGGCTTTCAGCGCGTCGCGCGGGTTCGCGGCTTTGTAGTCGACGCACGCATCGAAGCCCAGCTCCTTCACGACCCAGTCGCACTTCTCCGGGCCGCCGGCGATGCCGACGACACGGCAACCTTTGATTCGAGCGAGCTGGCCGACGGTCTGGCCCACGGCGCCGGCAGCACCCGAGACGACGACGGTCTCGCCCGCCTTGGCCTGGCCGACGTCGAGCAGCCCGAAATACGCAGTCATGCCGGGCATGCCGAGAACATTCAGCCACTGGTTCGGCGTGCCCAGGCGCGCATCGATCTTGAACAGGCCGTTGCGCTTCGCGGCGTCGGCGGCGAGGGCGCAATATTCCTGCACGCCGAGTTGCGCGCTGACGAGGTCGCCTTTGACATAGCCCGAGTGGTTCGACTCGACGACGACGCCGATCCCGCCGGCGCGCATCACCTCGCCAATCGCCACCGGCGGGATGTAGCTCTTCGCCTCGTTCATCCAACCGCGCATGGCGGGATCGAGCGACAACGCGAGCGTTTTCACGAGCAGGCCACCGGCAGCCGGCAGGGCAACGGGCTCGGTGGTGAAAGACCAGTCGCTGCGAGCGGGCAACCCTGCGGGTCGCGCGGCAAGGCGGATTTGCTGGTTGCTGAGGGTGGACAGGCTGCTCATGGTCATCTCCGGGTGCGACGCGCAATCATAGGTGCGCCGCTCGGTGCCGCGCCTCAGCCGCGGGGGCGAAATGAAGCCGCATCACCGGGCGGCCGGGTGCAACCCGAATCAGGCCCGATCAGAGCGGCTTGATGTTCGCGGCCTGCAAGCCCTTTTGCCCTTGCTTGACTTCGAACTCGACGCGCTGGTTCTCCGCCAGCGTCTTGAAGCCTTCTCCTTGAATATCGCGAAAGTGAGCGAACAAGTCAGCGCCGCCGCCGTCCTGGGCGATGAAGCCATAGCCCTTGCTTTCGTTGAACCACTTCACGGTACCGGTTTGCGTCGTCATGACGGTATTCCTATCTCCTGCTCAGGTTGAATTGCGTAGCGCACGAGCATGGTCTCGCGTGCTGGCGCGGCTGCCACTTTACCCGAGTGGCAGGTGCCGTCGCGGGCCCGACGCGTCGAAAAAAAAGGGCCTGCCACTGCGGCAGGCCCGTCAAACCCTTGCTCGTGCAAGGGCGGGAGGTTGGGTGCGTCTAGTTCCGAAATTGGACTCGGTAGGCTTTGAGTTGCGTGCCGCCGACCAGCGAGGCACGTACTCGGACGTTGGCGCCAACGCGCAGATCCGCGGCGCTCTTGCCCGAGTCAAATTGGATCGGTCCCGAGGAGTCGATGCTGACCCCCTGGATGGTCAATGTTTGCGTGACGCTGTCGACCGTCTGGAGCAGGCCACGGAAGTCGAAATCGTCGCCGCTGTCGAACTCGACTTCGACCTCTTTCGCAACAAGCGTGCCGTTGGCGTACGTGCCTTCGACCTGCGCTCGGACCCCGACGAGCAGGGCGCCACCGGAGAGGTCGAATTGGGTCTGTGCGTTGGTGGTCACCGGTACGCCGGCGATGCTGAATTGGGCGGCAGACGTGAAGCTGTCGATGAGCCCCTCGACCTTGCTCTCGGTGCTGTCGTCGGGGCTGCTCACGCCGCTACGCAGGCGATTCGCGGTCCATACTCCGACGCTGACCACAGGGTTGAGGCGGATCCGCAGGACCGTATTGTTGGCCAGACCTGCGGGAATTTCGGCGCCGCTGAGGGGCGCGTAAGAAATCGCCAAGGTCCCGACGGAGAAGGTCTTGTCGATGCTGTTGAGCGCGCTGACCTTGCCGCGAATTCGATAGTTCGCCGGGGGGGTCGACTTGCGCTCGATTCGCGTCGCGGTGAGTCGGTCCGTCACGGCGTTGTACAGGCCGTAGACCTCGACGACATCGCCTTGCGCCAACGCGGTCAGGCCTGCGGATTCCTCGAAGACGGTCGTCGGTTGAACGTCGATGGGCCGACCCAGAACACTCAGAGAATTCGGAGTGATCGACCCGGTGTCGATCGGCCCGACAATTTCGCTGCTGATGACGATGCTGATCGCGCTGCTGTTCGAGTCGCCGAAGGCGTCGACGGTGATCGCCGCACCGCGCGTTTCGACGATGATGCCAAGCTTCAGGTCGCTGCGGCTGCGCGAATTGCCGTCATCGTCGCTGATCGAACTCGCGGTGCTGTCGTCGAAGTGCACGCCATTGACGACGATCGAGCCGAAGCCATTGACGGGCCCGCTCGCATAGACCGCTGCTCCTCCCGTGCCGCCGCTGTCGACACCGCCGCCGCAGCCGCCAAGCAAAACGAGCAGCAGGCCGGCACGCAACCAACCGGGAGCACGCGGCAGTGCAATGTGGTTCAGTGTTCATGTGGATTTCCCCTTGGTAGCGGTGGGTTTGCGTGTGACAGCGGGGCGACCGGCTTGGGCACGCTGCGCGGCAGCGTTGGTAGGCTCGCCGTAAGAGTACAAGCCGATGCGTACTCGGCGGTCGGTCGCCCGACCCGCCGCTTGATCGTCGTCAATCATTTTCTGTAGCGTGGGCACCGTCGCGGCGAGCAGGCTCTTCCATTGCGCACGCACCAGTTCGTTCGCGGCTTCCAGCGAGGCGGCGGACAGTCCGTCGGCAAACACGGCCTGCTCGAAATGCGGCGGTTTCTCGGCAAGCACGTTGGCGATCGACGCACGCATGTGATCGCCGACGTTGCTGCTGACGAACCCCAGCATGCGGGTGCTGTCACCGCGCGGCACGAAGGTGCGGCTGGCGACTTGCACGATGTCGCCGTCCAGCTTCGCCAGGCCCAGGCGGCACAACTCGTCGAGCAGGCTGCGCGGGTGCACGTCGCGCGTGACCGTTTGCGCGAGCGCCTCGAAGCTGGGCGTCGGGCCTTGGCGCGGGAAGGGCGAGCGGCTCGCCCGCGGCGTTCTTCCACGCCGGATCGGACAGCCAGCGCGTGAAGACGCGCGTCGCCGGGGAGGGTTTGGATTCGACGACGCTCGTGTCGCTTTGGATGAGGCGCGTCACTTCGCGGCGGTTCAGTCCGGTCACAGTGCTGACTCGGCTCACGACGCGCTCGCTCGCGCCCGCGCCCAGGGCAGCGCGTGCGGCGGTGACAAAGGCGGCTTTGAGCATTTCTTCGGCGGTAGCAAGCAAAACGCCCTGTCCGACTGCGAGCTCCGCCAGAGGTTGCAACAGTTCGCGCAGCGCGTGGAGCAAGGCCTCGGGGTCCATCGGTGCCGAGCCTGCGCCGGAAGCGGGCGCTTGCGCGTCGGGCTCCGGAGTCGAGGGTGGCAATGACGATGGCGTGCGCATGACGAGATTCTGAGGGGTGGTGCGAGGCGCAAGTGGACAGTCGGGGTTTGCCTCTTCTTCGCCACAAGCCCGTTGTGGCCAAGGAGAGGCCCGCGGGATGCGCGGGACCTCTTGATTCAACTCAACTGGTCATTACGGGGCGCAGTCGTTGTCAGGCTTGACTTCGGTGGCGAGCATCGTTGCGTTGGCCCTGACTTCGACGCACATCCCATCGGCCAGAGCCGACCGGCTTGCGCCGCGGATGAACGCCGTCGCGTCGCTGATTGCCAGCGTCGTGCCGTGCACCGTGAAGCGGGTGCGCTCGGTATTCAGGCCGGTCACGCGGCCATGGAATTCAAATTCACCTGCGCCGCTCGAATGGCTGTCTTCGAGTGAGACTTTCCTGGCCACCAGCGTGTTGTTCAGCATCGGGCCTTCGACTTCGACGAAAGTGCCGTTGCCCAGACTTGCGGGATAGATCGATGCCTTGCTCGCGTCGACTGAGATGCCGCTGACCGTGAATGTCTTGGTGTCCGCGTTGAAGTCCTTGACGGTGCCTTTGACCTCGGCTTCGCTGCGATCGCCCATTGAATTCGCGCCGCTCTTGATGCGCGTCGCGACCCAGGCGTCGTTGACTTGTGCGGTCTGCAGTTTCACGCGAACGATCTGGTCGTTGCCGAAGCCGTTGGGCAGGTTCGTCACACCCGCGTAGGAAATGGTCTCGCTGCCGATCTTGAAAGTCTTGGCCACCGTGTCGAGCGCCTTGACGACGCCGCGAATCTTGAACAGCGTGGGGCTGCTTTTGCGCTCGATCCGGGTTGCGTCGTAAGCGTTGGTTGTGGCATTCAGGACGCCGTGGACCTCGAGCACGTCGCCGGCCTTGATGTCGGCGAATCCGCTCAACGTTGCGCTTGAATCGTCGTAAATCGTAGTGGCGCCGACTTTCACGGTCTGGCCGAGCAAGGTGAACGTGTCGGCCGGCGTGCCAGGATTCGGGCCCACGGGGCCGACAAGTTCGCTGCCGAAGCGGATCTCACCGGCGCGGCTGTGGTGGCCGGAATCGTCCGAGGTGATGGGCCCGCCCTGGATTGCGACAACCATGCCGAGCTTGAGATCGCTGCTGCTGTGCCGTGTCGAGCTGTCGTCGTCGTCCTCGCTCGATACCGATGAGGAGCTGTCGTCGAAACGCACGCCGTTCACGATGATCGAGCCGAAGCCGCTGATGGGACCGTAGGCGAACGACGTCGTGCTCGAGGAGCCGCCACCGCCGCCGCCGCATCCGGCCAGAACGGCCGTGACGCAGGCCAGCTTGAGGGCGCTTTGCAGCGGATGTTGAAAGATTCGACTGAGAAAGGTGTTCATGGTGAGGTCTCCGGTGCGTGGGGGAAGTTGAGGCTCTCTTTCAAGCCATGGCTGGACTATAAATGTGCAATCAGCACATTTCAAGCGAGGTTACAAAGGGATTCAAGTTCGCCTCGCCGGACCGTTCGGCCAGGATCGACGCCGCTATTCGCGCAATCCGCCACGCGCCGGTGCCGAACTGGGCGCTTCGCGGCGGCGTGGGTCCGCGCGTCCGGGCCTAGAGTTGCGCGTCGCGTCGAAATTCAAGGATGAACATGAAAACCAGGAAAACCCTCGCCGGCATCGCCCTTGTTCTGGCCGGCAGCGCCAGCGCTGCAGCGAATGTCAACGTGATCGTCGAAGGGCAGATCAAGCCCGGGGTGTACGGCCGCGTCGAAGTCGGCAACCCGAGCCTGCCGCCACCGGTCTGGCAGCCGCAGCCCGTGATCATTGCGCCGCAACCGCGCGCTGTTGAAGTGGTGCCGGTCTACCTGCACGTGCCGCCCGGGCACGCCCGGGACTGGCGCAGGCATTGCCACCGCTACAACTCGTGCGGTCGCCCCGTGTACTTTGTCAGGTCGGCGGAGTACGAGTCGGGCTACGGCAAGAAACGCCGCCACCCGCACAAACACAGCGACGACCGCGACGACTCGCGCGACGAGCGCCACGACAAGAAGCGTGGCCACGGCGGGCGCGACTGAATTTTTGCCGTGACGCGGGCCGTGCACGCCCGCGCCTGAGTCAGAATCCCGGGTCACCGATCGAGGGCCCGGATGTGAAGACGATTGAATTCGAACTGCGCGAAGACTTCATTGCCTTGGATGACTTGATCAAGGCCACGGGCCTTGCGAGCAGTGGCGGTGCCGCCAAGGCGCTGATTGCCGGCGGTCAGGTGCGCCTGGACGGCGAAGTCGAGCTGCAAAAAGCCCGCAAGGTCTACGCCGGGCAGTTGATCGAGACGCAAGGTGCGCGCATCCGGATCCACGCGCCCACGCGACCCGCGCCATTCGTCTGACCACGCCACCCCGCCTGAACTCAACTCATGTTCGATACCGCAATTGCCGGAAGCCTGCCCAAGCCCGCATGGCTTGCCGAGAACGAAAAGCTCTGGCCGGCGTGGAAGCTCGCCGGCGCCGACCTGGCAAACGCCAAGGCCGATGCGACGCTGCTCTGGATCAAGGCCCAGGAAGACGCGGGCCTCACCATCATCGGCGACGGTGAACAGTCACGCCAGCACTTCGTGCACGGCTTTCTGGAGAGCGTCGAGGGCATCGACTTCGAACACAAAGTCAAGATGGGGATCCGCGACAACCGCTACGACGCGATGGTGCCGCAAGTCATCGCCGCGCTGCGCTTGAAAGGCCGCGTGCACGCCGTCGAGGCGCGCCTGACGCGCGCCCACACGCAACGCAAGATCAAGTTCACGCTGCCGGGTCCGATGACGATCGTCGATACCGTCGCCGACCGCTTTTACGGCGACCGGGAACGCCTCGCTTTTGCCTTCGCCGAGCTGCTGAATCAGGAGGCGCTGGCGCTGCAAGCCGATGGCGTGGACATCATCCAGTTCGACGAGCCGGCTTTCAACGTCTACATGCAAGACGCCGCCGCTTGGGGCGTGGCCGCGCTCGAGCGCGCGGCGCAAGGGCTGACGTGCACAACCGCCGTGCACATCTGCTACGGCTACGGCATCAAGGCAAATCTGGATTGGAAAGAGACGCTCGGCAAGGAGTGGCGCCAGTACGAACGTGTCTTCCCGGCGCTCTCACGCAGCCGCATCGGCCAAGTCTCGCTGGAGTGTTTTCACTCGCACGTCCCCGTCGAGCTGACTGCGCTGCTCGAAGGCAAGGACGTGATGATCGGCGTGATCGACGTGGCGAGCGACGAAATCGAAACGCCCGAGGAAGTGGCGCACACGATCGGACGCGCCTTGCAGCACGTGCCCAAGCACCGTCTCATCGCCTGCACCAACTGCGGCATGGCGCCGATGCGGCGCGACATTGCGCTGCGCAAGCTTGACGCACTCGCGCAGGGTGCGGCGCTCGCGCGCCAGCGCTACGCCTGAGGCCCGGCGCGGCGGGCCTCGCGCTTCACTGTTTCTTCGGTGCGGCAGCCTTGGTCGCCGCGTCAGCCGGCGCATCGGGCTTGTGGTCGCCAATCACTCCCTTGAGGGGGCACACCGAAAATGCCGGGCACTTCTTGCAGCCGGCGACGATGGCAATCGGGCACAGGGTCATGGGAGTTCTCCTCGAGTCCGCGGGCACGCCGCAGTGAAACCGAGGATACGGCCGGCACCGCGCCAAAGCAGTAAGGGCCTTCCTGGGGGCCGGCGCGCTATTTGAGCAGCGTTTGCCGAACGAACATCACGGTCGCGTAGAACTGGTAGTCGGCGTTCTCCTTGCGCGCGAAGCCATGCCCTTCGTTCTCGGCGCGCAAGTACCAGACGAACGGATTGCCGGCGCGCGCCAGCGCGACGATTTGCTCGGCCTCGGTGTAGGGCACGCGCGGGTCGTTGCGGCCCTGCACGACGAACAGCGGCTTGCGCATCGACTGCGCGTGCCGGGTGGGTGAGATCGACTCCAGAAACTCGCGCATCTGCGGCTCGCGCTCATCGCCGTACTCGACACGACGCAAATCGCGTCGATAACTTTCGGTGTTGCTGAGGAAGGTGACGAAGTTCGAAATGCCGACGACGTCGATCGCGCCGGCAATGCGGTCCGCATAACGCGCACTCACCGCCAGGCTCATGTAGCCGCCGTAACTGCCGCCGCTGACGAGCACGCGCGACGCGTCCAGATCCGGCTGCTCGGCGATCCAATCGAGCAGGCTGCCGATGTCGCGCACCGCGTCCTCGCGCAGCACGCCGTTGTCCAGGCTCAAAAACGTCTTGCCGTAACCCGACGAGCCCCGCACATTGGGCTGAAGGACAGCGACCCCCAACTCGTCGACGAAGTAGCTGCTTTGCCCCAGGAACCCGAGCTTGGCCTGGACCTCGGGCCCGCCGTGGATGGCCACGAGAACCGGCCGCTTGCCGGTGAAGCGCGGCGCGGGCCGATGCAGGATGCCCGAGATGCGCAGGCCGTCAAAACTTTGCCAGCGAACAATCTCCGGCGCCGGGGCTTCGCTGCGGTCAACTCCCGCCGGGGTGTGCGCCTGCGTCCACTGCTCGACGGCGCCGCTGGACGGATTCAACGAATGGATCTGGCTCGGCCCCTTGCTGCTGCTCACGGCGAAGGCCAGATCGGGCAGCTTGCGATGAAAGTGCACGCGGTTCACGCTCCCGGCGGGCAGAGCCAGTGAAGGCGGCAGTGTGATCTCTTTGAGCGACTGCGCGTCGAACAGGCGCAACTCGTCGCGACCCTCGACATTGAAGCGTGCCGCAAGCGACTTGGCGCCGTCGTTCACGACCAGCTCGCTCGCGTCCCACGCCGGCGCGCCGCTTAAGCCTGACCAGCGCTTGCTCGCCAGCCGAAACAGATGGACTTCGCGAAACTCGCCGTCCCGGTCGGTGATGACGAACAAGCCGCCGTTGTCGCGCGTGAACGCGCCGACGTCATACACCGCTTTCTCCGTCGCACCCGGCGCTGGCAGAATTTGCGTCGCCTTGCCCGTGCCGAGATGGAGCAGCCAGACTTGCGATTCGGTGGCCGAGATGAAACGTGTCAGCGCCGCCTGCCGGTCGTCCCAGGAGATGGCGCCCACGCTCCAGCCGGTGCCGGGCAGCTCGGCGACTTTGCGGCTGACGCCGGGCTGCGCCGGGTCGATCAAGCGCAGCGTTTGGCTCACGTCGCTGCGTGTGCCGCCGGGCGCCGTCTTGTCCAGCGGGACCGAGCCGATGAGCAGTGCGCTCGACCGGTTCAGCCAACCTTGCATGCTGTGGCGCTCGGACTCGTCAGTCAGCAGCGTCACCTGCTTCCCCGGCAAGTCCAGGCGATACACCTGGTTCGCCTCGTTGCCGCCGCTGCTGCGCTCGAACACCAGATACTTGCCCTGGCGCGGCTCGTAGCTCGCCTCGCGCACCGGATCCGCAAAGTCGGTGAGCTGCTCCAACTCGCCCAGTGGCGTGGCCAAGCGAAACAGCTGCGCAGTCTGGGCGCCGGGTTTGCGATGGGAGACGAGCATTTCGCGGCGAACCGGGTGCCAGTCGGCGAAGGCGTGGCCGCGGAATTCGGTGTACTTCTCGACCTCCTGCACGAGGCTCTTGGGCACCGGCGGAATGCCTTCGATGTAGAGGTTGGAATTCGGCGCAAAAGCCTCGATCACCGGCGGCGGAGCGCTGGCGGCTGGCATGGCCGCACTCGCCGCAGAGGCCACCGCAGGGGCTTGCGCCGACGCTCGCGGCTCGTCTTGCGGCGTTGGCTCAAATGCGGTGCACGCGAGCAGCAGGCCCGATCCAAGCAACGACAACCAATGTCTCATGGCACTCTTCGAATGCGAACAGGGGGCTTGCGCCCCCTGTCTTGGCAACCCATGTCGGGCGCAGTTCAGGCGGTTTGCTGGATCCCGGCGATCGCCCATTCGCGGCTGCCGTCGAGCGGCCTGACCAAGTGCCAGACTTCATCGAACGGTTGTGCCGTGCCGTCTTTCTGTTCGCGGATCAGGCCGTTGAAGCGCACGCTCACGACGTTGCGCTCGGCTTCGCTCGCAAAGTCGATCACCTTCGCGTCGATTTGCACCACATCGGTTTGCTGCGTCGAGGCACCCCGCTCCTGCAACTCCAGGCGCAGCGAGGCGAACAATTCCGGGGTCGTGAAGCCGCGCAGGTCGTTCAGGTCACCGCTGTCGTTGGCTGCCTGCATGCGAATGAAGATCATCTTCGCGATGCGCTCGAACGCGGCCGCGTCGAAGTCGGCGGGAAGCGCCGGCGCCGCAACGACTGCCGACGCGGGCGGGGTCTCGATGGGTGCCGAACTCGCCGGGCCCCATCCCGAGCCACCGGGGGCGGACATCGGCAACGCCCCAGCGCCGGCGGCACCGCCTGCGAATTGCATTCCCGCGGGAGCGGCGCTGCGCTGCGCGGCCGGGCCGAAGCGGCGCAGCAGGAAGCGCACCAGGAAGACTGCGGCGACGGCGAGCAGCGCCAGCATCAGGAAGTTGCCGAACTCTTCGCCCATGCCGAGATGGCTCATCAGTGCGGCGATTCCCAGTCCCGCGGCCAGGCCGGCGAGCGGCCCCATCCACGAGCGCTTCGGCGCCGCGGCCGGCGCGGCGCCAGCGGTGGTGGGGGCAGCGGCGGGCGCACCGGGCTTGGCCGGAGCCGCGTCGGGCGCGCTGCGCGCCGGCATGTCGCGTTTCATTCCGGAGCTGCTCCCGCCGCCCAGGCGCTTCGCTTCAACGTCAACGGGTGCAAGGCCAAACGCTGCAACGGTCAGACCCAGGGCCACGATCAGTGATTTCATGTTCAGATCCTCTTCAAGTTCCCGGCACACCCCGGGATACGCGGATCATACGCATCCGGCGACGGCCCTGTCGGCGGGATTACCTTGGGATGCGCAGGTCAAGTCCCAGGAGTCGTTTCCAATTCAGGTATGAGCCTGGAGCGGTCTGAGATCGGCGGCGCGAGGCGAGTCGATCCGTTGTAGACCAAGGCAGTGTATTGGGGCCTGGGTTTTGATTTCAACATCGCTCGTCGAAGGCTGTGGGCATGTGGTCGAAGGGCTGGGCGGTGGGCAACGTGTACCCGCGTTGTCCACGGACCAGGCCAGCGCCGTTCAGGCGCTTCGTCCACATGTCCACAGCCTCCCGCACGCAGCCCCGTAGGGGGAACTCAGCCGGTACGAGCAGGCACCCGTCTGAACAGCGCCAGCCGTGCCTCGTTGAGTTCCTCGGCCGCCTGCACGTCGGTCAGCGCCGTGGCCAGTGCACGCAGGTGTTCGAGCGTTACGCCCTCGCGCATGAAGCTTGCCGCCTCGGGCAAGCTGGCCAGCTTGCCCAGCGGCGTCATTGCATCCTTGGGTCGGTACACGCGCTTGATGCGTCCGGGCTTCTTCGGGTCGGCCAGCTCGGTGGCGAACAAGCACGGTCGGTGGAAGTTGAGGAATGGGTTGAGGTATTCGAAGCAGAAGGAGTTGAAGCGCACGGCATGCCGCTGGGGGATGTGTTCGTAGCCGAAGAGCTTGCGAACGACGGCACCGTTCTTGGTCTCCGCCAGGCCGTTGTCGTTGCTGCGCCGCGGGCGACTGCGGGTGAACTCGATGCGCAGTTTCTCCAGCATTTCGGCCACCCGGTGGTTGACGTACTCGCTGCCGTTGTCGGCGTGGAACCCGAGGATCGCAAACGGGAACTGCTCGAGCATCTGCCGGATGACGGGCAGCAGGTGCGCCTCGGAGATCGTCTGCACCGTGGCCACCACCTCCCACTGAGTCACGCAATCGACCGCGTTGATGTGGTACAGGCCCTTGGTGCCGTCCAGATCGCCTTGGTGCACGCTGTCGATACGCACGAAGCCCGGGCGCCCCTCAGGGGCTGGCGCCTTGCGCACGCCGATGGTCGCGGCCTTGGTGGGCCGGGTCTTGGTCAGCACGATCCGGTGGGCACGGTAGGGCGCGCTGTTGCGCAGGTTGTACAGGTGCCCGACGGAGATCGAGCCCAGGCGCTCGAATCGCGCGTCGCCAAAGACATCGCGCTGGCGGCGCAGCACGCAGGCCGTGGCCGGGCCCGACATCATGCCCATGGCTCGATCAACGTCGGCCAGCAGCGCCACATCAGCACTCGTGTAGCGCCGCGCAAAGGCGTGCGCAGGCGCGCGGTAATCCTTGATCAGGCGCTTGCCGGCGTCCCAGCGCGAGACCAGCCGCGTGACCTGCGCGCGGCTGTAGCCGCTCAGCCGCTGCAGATAGCTCAGCACCGGCCCGCGATGCGCGCGCGGCAACTGGCGGTAATCGAAGCGCCGCAACACGGATTCGATCCATGCGTAGCGCCCCTGGTCATCCTCGGCCTGCCGGAACTCCAGCGCCCGGGTCCCCTCCAGTACCTGCCGAACCTGTTCCAAGGTCCGGACCTGGGCTTCGTTCATGTCGATCACCATCGCTTGGATGATCGACTCGCCGCGCAAACGCGCTGCCCATCAGCCGCCAAACCGCCTCGCCCAGAACTCCTCCAGGCTCACATCTCACTGGAATCGCGGCCCCGGCCCCAGGCTCACACCTCGTTGGACAAGACTCCAGGTTGACGCGAATGCGGTGGCCATGGCAGACTCGCGCCCCACGCTCGCCGCGCGCTTGCCGCGCGGCGCCAATTGCAACTTGCCACAGGAGGGAATGCCATGAGTGACGTCAAGCTTACCCTCGTGTCGGCCGCTGCTTGAGCCTCGGGCGCTCAGCCACTGATCGTCTTTCTCTCGGCCCTGCGCTGAATTCCCGCGGCTCCTGACGCCGCGGTCGACTCCCCCAAAAATCGAGCGAGCGCGTCAATTGCGCTCGCCGCGCCGGCACGCCGCCTTGTGCGTCGCGGTCCGGCGACACCGAGTCCGGAATTCATCATGAACGAAGAAGAAACTGCGGTGGCGCGCTTGCGCGGCATCGGCTATAGCCCGCTGCTTGCGCAGCGAATCGAGCAATGCCTGGCGAAGCTGCAAGCCCCCGCCGAGCCGATGCGCGTCGTCGCCGTGCACCGCGAAACACTGATGCTGCACGACGGCCAGGCGCAACAGGTTGCGCGTCTGCTGCCCCGCCTGGCTCGCGACCTGGTGTCGAACGAGACGGAAATCGTCGTCGGCGACTGGGTGCTCGCGAGCCTGGACGATCAAGCGGGCTGCTGGGTGCAAGCCCGCGCCGAACCCCTGTCGCACCTCGCGCGGCGCGACGGTGACGGGCGGCGCCACGCCCTCGTCAGCAATGTTGACGTCGCACTGCTGCTGATGGGTCTGGACGACGACTTCAACCCGCGCCGCCTGGAGCGCTTCCTGGCGCTGGTGCAGGGCAGCGGCGTGCACCCCGTGGTGGTGCTGACCAAGGCCGACGTCGCAGCGCGCACGCCGCTGCGCCTGGAGCAGTGTCTCGAGGCGTTGCGCAAGCGGCTGGCGCCGAGCCTCCCGGTGCTCAGCGTCGACGCCCGCGAGCCTGCGGCGGCGCAAGCGCTTCGCCCCTACCTCAGCGCCGGGCAGACGCTCGTGCTGCTCGGCTCGTCGGGGGCCGGCAAGTCGACGCTCTGCAACACGCTGCTCGGCGCGGCAATTCAAGACACGGGTCAGGTGCGCGACAGCGACGGACGCGGCCAGCACACGACCACGTCGCGCCAGTTGCTGCGTCTGCCCGGCGGGGCCTGCATCATCGACACGCCGGGGGTGCGCACGCTGAGCCCGCTGGGCGACGACGGCGCGCTCGCTGCCAGCTTTGCCGATGTGCACACGCTGCGCGCGGCGTGCCGCTTCCGCAATTGCCGCCACCTCGAAGAGCCCGGTTGCGCAGTGCGCGACGGCGTTGACGCCGACCGGCTGCGCAACTACCACAAGCTGCTGCGCGAAGTACGCCGTGACAGTCTGAGTCCGTTGCAGCGCCGCGAGCAACTCGCGCAGTGGAAGGCGCGCGGCAAGGCCGGGCACGCCAGACTGAAGGCGAAACGCGAAGTCTGAGCCCGCGCGTCAGGCGCCGGAAGGCGACTGACGGCTGGCGAAGGCCCGGACGCCATACGAGCGACCGGGCTGAGCCCGCGCGGCCGCCGAAACTACCGCGGCAGGACGGTGAGCTTGCCGGGCGAGCCGTCGCTGCACGTTGCTGCCGCGTCGACGTAGGTGACGCGGCCGCGCACGACGCAGCGCAAGACCTTGGTGGCGTTGCCCGTGTCGGCGGGCAGGACTGCGACGAACGTCGCTTGTGCAGGTGCGGCTCGTGTTGCCTCGACCTGCGCGGGTTCGGCGGGCACGGAGGGCTGGGCGGTCGGGGTCAGTACTTCGGGTTCGCTCTGCGCGGTCACCTCGACGCTCGGTTGGCGAAGTGGGCGCTCCTTGCCTGGGCGCTCGAGGCTCCACGCGAGTGCAGAGCCGGCGAAGCTCGCCACGCACACCAGCATCCAGAACCAGGACGGCAGGCGTGCGCTCATAGTTTCTCGGAAGTCCAGGTCAGCGTCGCTGGACAGTCGCTGGTGCAACCCCAGGTGCCGTCGGCGCCGCTCAATGGGGCCATCTTGGCTTTGCACGTGGGACACGTCGGTCGCCAATACTCGCCTTGGGTGGCCACCGCCAGCAGGTCTTGTTGCTGCGCATCGGAGCGGCGCAGGATCACTGTCAGGAGGTTGACGCTGTCCACCGGTGCAATGTGATTGCGCCGCGCGAATCGTTTCGCCTCATCGCTGAAGCGTCCCGCGGTGACGATGGCGCCTGAGCTGACCCCCGTGCGCTCCAGTACTTGGCGGAACTGGTCGACCTCGGGCGTCTCGATGGGGCCGTCGTTCAGGTGTTTGCACAGGACGATGCGCACCGGGTGTTTCAGATCGAGTGGCGAGTGCAACCAGAGTTGCGTGCCGCCGGCGGGGCCATCCGAATTCAGTTTCACGACGTAGCCGTCCTGCCTGAAAAGCCCCATGCAGACGGCTTCGAAACGCTGCCATTCGATCGCGCGCAAGACCCCGGCGCGCCAGCGCGACGGCTTCTTGGGTGCAGCGAGCCCTGCGTTTGGTGGTGCTGCGGCAGCCCCGTCGCCCACCCCCACGCCTTCATCGGCGTCGGCAAAGGCGCTGGTGGGTGGGCCCACCGGGTGCGTGTCGGGACCCGTGTCGTCGGCCATCGTGCTGTGCTTGAACGACGACAGCTCGAAGCCGCGCGGCGGGCGGCGCACCACGCGGGGGGTCTGAAGCCACATCAGAAACGCACCGACGCCCAGCAAGAACAACGCCGCAGGTCGATGCATTGGCCAATCGCTGCCGCGCAGACCGGTGGGCAACCAGGACGCTGCCAACCACAACACTGCGGCGACGATGAGCAGCAGTGCCATGGGCCGAAGGCCGAATTGAAGAAGGGCGCGCAAAGGGATTGCTTTGAAGGAGTTGCCAGGCGGAAGAGTGATTCGCAAGCACGGGTGGCGCAGACGTTTTAAGTGTCCTGCGCTACCCGCGCTCACGTTTGGTCACTCTATCCGCGAGCAGGGCGCGGCGGAAGCCACCTCGACACGGTTCAGCGCGAATGTGTGCGATCACGCACAGCAGCACGAGCCCTTCATTCGAGGGCTCGAACCCTGGGCAAGCCCCGACCGACGTGCCTTCGCGCAGTTCAGGCCGGCGCGCTGGGCGCTCAGGCCTTCTCGGTGATGCGCGGACGCGCCCCGTTCGGGCGGCCCGCCGGGCTGCGCGGCGCGGCCGGACCACGGGGTGCAGGAGACCCTTGTCTCGCGGGTGTCTTCACGGGCGCTGCACGCTGCGCGGGACGCGAGTCGCGCCGGTCTGAGCCGCCGCCGCCACCACCGCCACCGCGCCCGCCACGTCCGCCACCCGGAGGGGCCGGCGAGCGGCGCTGCCCACCCACGCCTATCGTCATGCGCCCCAGCACGATCGGTTCGGCCCTTTCACCGGCAGGCGGCGCGAAGCCGGCAACCACCTCGCGCGGGATTTCGCGCTTGATGAGGCGCTCGATGTCGCGCAGGAAACCTTCTTCGTCCAAGCACACGAGCGAAATCGCCTCGCCTTGCGCGCCGGCGCGGCCGGTGCGGCCGATGCGGTGCACATAGTCTTCGGGCACGTTGGGCACTTCGAAGTTGACGACGTGGGGCAGCTGGTCGATGTCGATGCCGCGCGCCGCGATGTCGGTGGCGACCAGCACCTGCAGTTCGCCGCGCTTGAAGTCGGCAAGCGCCTTGGTGCGCGCCGTCTGGCTCTTGTTGCCGTGGATCGCCATCGCCGAAATGCCTTGTTTTTCCAGATGCTCAGTCAAGCGGTTTGCGCCGTGTTTCATGCGCGTGAAGACGAGCACCTGGTGCCAGTCGTTGCTCTTGATCAGGTGCGTGAGCAAGTCCTTCTTCATTTCGCGGCCGACCGGATGCACTTTCTGCGCGATCGTGTCGGCCGTCTGGTTGCGCCGCGCGACTTCGATCAGCACCGGCTTGTTGAGCAGCCGATCCGCGAGCGCCTTGATCTCGTCGCTGAAAGTCGCCGAGAACAACAGGCTCTGCTTCTTCGCGGGCAGAAACGCCAGCACTTTCTTGATGTCGTGGATGAAGCCCATGTCGAGCATGCGATCGGCCTCGTCGAGAACGAAGATCTCCACGTGGCTCAGGTCGAGGTTGCGCTGCTGGTGGTGGTCGAGCAGGCGCCCGGGCGTGGCCACCAGAATGTCGACGCCGCGGCGCAGTTTGTCGACTTGCGGCTGCATGCCCACGCCGCCGAAGATCACCATGCTGGTGAGCTTGGAGTGTTTGCCGTACACGCGAACGCTTTCTTCGACTTGCGCGGCGAGTTCACGCGTGGGCGTGAGGATCAGCGCGCGGATCGGTGATTTGCCCTTGGCGTCGCGAATTGCGGGCTGGGCCATCAGGCGGTGCAGCATCGGCAGCACAAAACCGGCGGTCTTGCCTGTGCCGGTTTGCGCGCCGCCCATCACGTCGCCGCCGGACAACACGGCAGGAATCGCTTGCAGCTGGATGGGAGTGGGAGTCGTGTAGCCATGCTCGCGGACAGCGCGCAGCAACGGCTCGGCCAGGCCGAGGGTATCGAAGGTCATTTGAATTGGAAGAGAGGTCGGCCTGTCGCCGCAAGTTTGGGCGCCAGTCGCAGGCAGAGGGAGAGAAGGTCGAGCGCGAAGGCTCAGGTCAGAGATGACATCAGCGGGCAGACTGGTGACCCGGCTGGTGCGCGAGATTCTACCCGGCGCTCAACGGATCGCGACGGCGGCGCCTTCCAGCCCGCGCATATTGCGTGTGTTGATCCACAGTGTGAACAGGCCGGCGCAGGCGAACGGCACGCTCGCCCAGGGCAGGTTCGCCAGGCCCAGCGTGGCCGTCGCCGCGCCGCCGACGACAGCGCCCAACGCCATGCCGCCGTAGAGCATCGACGTGTTCAGCGACATCAACAAGGGCGCCGACTGCGGCGCGAGCAAGGCCAAGCGCGATTGTTGAGGCACCATCATGCCGAAGCCCGCGACGCCCCAGACCACAAACACGACCAGCGTCAGCAGCGGTTGCCCCTGCGTCAGCGGCACGAGGACCATCATCAACGCGAGCAGGGTGAGCTGCAGCGTCAGCGTCGTCTGCGCGCCGAAACGGTCGTTCGCCCAACCGCCGAGCAGCGTTCCGGCCACGCCGGCCAGACCAAAACTCATCAGTGCCAGGCTCAATTGCGTGTTCGTCATTGGATTCAGCGCAAGCAGCACCGGGCCGATGTAGGCGAAGACGTTGAAGATCGCCACAAAGTAGACGAGCGTCAGCGCCAGGGTCCACAACACGGCGGGACGGCGCAATTGGCTCACCGCCCCGGCCAATGTCGCGCCGGGCGTGGCCATGTCGCGCGGCACGAGCCGATACAGCGCCACACAGCACAGCGCCGCGGCGCCCGCGACGCCGAACACGGGGATGCGCCAGCCGTACTCCAGGCCGAGCCAGGCGCCGATGGGCATGCCGATCACGTAGCTCAAACTCATGCCGAGAAACACCAGCGCGAGCGCCCGGCCGCGCTGCTCCGGCGGAACCATCGCGACGACGATTCCCGCACCCATCGGCGTGAAGCACGCGCCAACGCCCATCAGGGCGCGGCCGGCGAGCAGAACCGGCAGCGTCGGCGCCCAAGCGCACAACAGGTTGCCGGCGCCGAACAGCGCCATCGCAATCACCAGCGCCTTGCGTCGCGGCCAGCGCCCGGTGAAGAGCAGCGCAATCGGGCCGAGCACAGCGGTGGTCAACGCATACACCGTCATCGCCTGGCCGGCCGCGGCAACACTGACATCGAGCGACGTGCTGATCGTGCCCAGGATCCCGTTGATGACGAAGGCGCCGGTGCCTATCGTCAGGTTGCACAGCGTGAGCAGGTAAAGAAGGCGTGGCATCGGCGCATTGTCAGGGCGCGCTGAGGCGCCACGTCACAATACGCACTGTTTTTCAGAGGTCCCGCAATGGCGCAGTACGTATTCACGATGAATCGAGTGGGCAAGATCGTCCCGCCGAAACGTCACATCCTCAAGGACATTTCGCTGTCGTTTTTTCCGAGCGCGAAGATCGGTGTGCTCGGCACGAACGGCTCGGGCAAGTCGACGCTGCTGAAGATCATGGCGGGCCTGGACACCGAGATCGAAGGCGAAGCGACGCCGATGCCGAACTTGAAAATCGGCTACCTGCCGCAAGAGCCGGTGCTCGACGCTTCGCAGACGGTACGGCAGGCCGTCGAACAAGGAATCGGCGGCGTGCTTGCCGCGAAGAAGCGTCTGGACGAGGTTTACGCCGCTTACGCGGAGCCCGATGCCGACTTCGATGCGCTCGCCGTCGAGCAGGCCGAACTCGAAGCGCAAATCGCCACCGCGGGCAGCGAAAACACCGACCTGCAGCTCGAACTCGCCGCTGACGCGCTCCGCCTGCCGCCGTGGGACGCGAACATCAGCGTGCTCTCCGGCGGCGAAAAGCGCCGCGTCGCGCTGTGCCGCCTGCTCTTGTCCAAGCCCGACATGCTGCTGCTCGATGAGCCGACGAACCACCTCGACGCCGAAAGTGTCGACTGGCTCGAGCAGTTCCTGAGCCGCTTTCCCGGCACCGTCGTCGCGATCACGCACGACCGCTACTTCCTGGACAACGCGGCGGAGTGGATTCTCGAACTCGACCGCGGCCGCGGCATTCCGTACAAGGGCAACTACAGCACCTGGCTCGAGCAGAAAGAGCAGCGCCTGGAGCAGGAGCAGAAGACCGAAGACGCGCGCACCCGGGCCATGAAGAAAGAACTGGAGTGGGTGCGCCAGAACCCGAAGGGCCGGCAGGTGAAGAGCAAGGCGCGTCTCGCGCGTTTCGAGGAGCTCTCCGACGTCGAGTACCAGAAGCGCAACGAGACCAACGAAATCTTCATCCCGGTCGCCGAACGGCTCGGCCACGAAGTGCTCGAATTCGCCAACGTGACCAAGGGCTACGGCGACCGTGTGCTCATCGACGACCTCAGCTTCAAGCTGCCCGCGGGCGCGATCGTCGGCATCATCGGCCCCAACGGCGCCGGCAAGTCGACGCTGTTTCGCATGCTCTCGGGCAAGGAAAAGCCCGACAGCGGCGAGGTGAAGATCGGCCCCACCGCCAAGATGGCGTTCGTCGAACAAAGCCGCGAAGAACTGCAGTCGGACAAAACCGTCTGGCAGGACGTGTCAGGCGGCCTGGACAACATCACGGTGGGCAAGTTCGTGATGCCCTCGCGCGCTTACCTCGGGCGCTTCAACTTCAAGGGCAACGACCAGCAAAAGCTCGTCGGCTCACTTTCAGGCGGCGAACGCGGCCGGCTGCACCTGGCGAAAACGCTCGCCAAGGGCGGAAACGTGCTGATGTTGGATGAGCCGAGCAACGACCTGGACGTGGAGACGCTGCGTGCCTTGGAGGACGCGCTGCTCGAATTCGCCGGCAGCGTGATGGTCATCAGCCACGACCGCTGGTTCCTGGACCGCATCGCGACGCACATCCTCGCGTGCGAAGGCGATTCGAAGTGGGTCTTCTTCGACGGCAACTACCAGGAATATGAAGCGGACAAGAAACGGCGCCTCGGCGAAGAGGGCGCGCGGCCGAAGCGGGTGCGGTTCAAGGCGTTGAAGTAGACCCAGCCGTCACCCCGGCGAACGCCGGGGTCCAGCGCTGGCAGGGCATCACTCTGAGTCAGTGGATCCCGGCGTTCGCCGGGATGACCGGTGCATGCCTCTCAAGGAAAGGTGGCTCTGCCACTTTCCTTGATCCCCACGGGGGACGGTCGCCGCGAGGCGGCGGCCTTGGGGCGCTCAGAAGTGAACCCCGCGCATCATCTGCGCCATCGCGATCGCTTCGGGGGACAGTGTCGGCTTTGCCGCTTTGTCGCCTTTCGCCGCGGCGCTGTCGGGGAACATGCGGAACGTCGTGTTCATGATGATTTGCGTGATGCGCGGCGCCACGGCGTGCAGCACTTCGCCGAAGATGCCCAGGCGCGTTGCGACGCGAACCGGCTTGTCAATGCACGCCTGGATGATCATGTCGGCCGCCTCTTCGGGTTGCAGCAGCGGCATGTTGTCGTAGATTTTCGTCGGCGCCGTCATCGGCGTGCGCACGAGCGGCATGTTCACCGTCGTGAACGTGACGCCCAGGTCGGCGAACTCGCTCGACGCGCAGCGCGTCCACGCATCCAGCGCTGCCTTGCTCGCCACGTACGCGGCAAAACGCGGCGCGTTGACGAGCACGCTGATCGAGCTGATGTTGACGATGTGACCGCGCTTCTTCGCCACCATGCCCGGCAGCAGGCCCATCGTGACGCGCAAGCTGCCGAAATAGTTGAGCTGCATGGTGCGCTCGAAATCGTGGAAACGGTCGTAGCTCGACTCGATCGCGCGGCGGATCGAACGCCCGGCGTTGTTGATGAGGAAGTCGACGCCGCCGTGTGCCTCGTTGAGCGTCTTCACGAATGCCGCGCAGCTTGCTTCGTCGGAAATGTCCACCGAATAGCTGAAGACTTTCGCGTCTTTGCCGGCTTGCGCCTTGATGTGATTCACCGCTTCGCCGAGCTTGTCTTCGCCGCGTGCGCAGATGATCGTCGTCGCACCCGCCTCGGCGAAGCGGCACGCCGCCGACAAGCCGATTCCCGACGAGCCGCCGGTCACGAGAACCACCTTGCCGCCCACCGTGCCCTTGAGGCTGCGGTCGACGAACAGGGCGGGGTCGAGATGGCGCTCCCAGTAGTCCCACAGCACCCATGCGTAATCGCGCAGGTTCGGACAGGTGATCTGGCTGCCCTTCAGCGCCGCGTCGGTCTCGCGCCGATCGAAGCGCGTCGGGTAGTTGACGAAGGTGAACATGTCGGGCGGCAGGCCCAGATCCTTGATGACCGCGTTGCGCACGCGGCGCACCGGTGCCAGCGCCATCAGTCCTTTCTTCACGCTTTTCGGAATGAAGCCGAGCAGGGCGGCGTTGACGAACAAGTTCATCTTCGGCGCGTGCGCCGCCTTGGAGAAGATGTCGAGCACGTCGCCGACGCGGTAACCCACCGGGTCGACGAGGTGATAACACTTGCCGTTCGTCTCGGGTTGGTGGCTGATGTGGTCCAGCGCAGCGACGACAAAATCCACCGGAACGATGTTGATGCGCCCGCCTTCCAGGCCCACCGACGGGAACCACGGCGGCAGGACTTGGCGCATGCGCTGGATCAGCTTGAAGAAGTAGTAAGGCCCGTCGATCTTGTCCATCTCGCCGGTCTGCGAGTCGCCGACGACGAGTGCCGGGCGATACACCGTCCAGGGCTGTTTGCACTCCTTGCGAACGATTTTTTCGCTCTCGTGCTTGGTCATGAAGTAGGGGTGGTCCAGGCCTTCGGCTTCGTCAAACATGTCTTCGCGGAACACACCTTCGTAAAGGCCCGCCGCGGCGATCGAGCTGACGTGGTGCACGTGCTTGGCGCCGATGGCGCGCGCAAACTCGACCATGTTGCGCGTGCCCTCAATGTTGACCTGCACCTGCGACTCCTCGTCGGCCGACAGGTCGTACACCGCGGCGAGGTGGTACAGGTGGTCGATCTGGCCTTCGAGCAGCTTGCGCGCCTCGGCACTCACGCCGAATTTCTTCGCCGTCAAGTCGCCGTACACGGGGATCGCCCGGCCCTTCGGCGCGTCCCAGTAGGCGAGCAGCGCCGGTACCTTGGCCTCGCTCTCGCGGCGCAGCAGGAAGTGGACGGTCGCGCCACGCCGCGCCAGCAAGGCCTTGACGAGACGCTTGCCGATGAAGCCGGTGGCTCCGGTCACGAAGTACTGCATGGAGGTTCCTTCCGAAGGGAGTGCAAGGCGTCGATTCTTGTCCAGACTTCGCCCCGCCACGCCACGCGCTTTCCCCAAGGTGTGGCTGGCTGAGGTAGAGCTTTCTCACTAGAGAATCGGGGTGCGCAGTGGGCGGTTGCCTCCTATAGTCGCCAGCTACCGCGCTGCGCCGCATTCCTTCAACCCTGCAACCCGAGGACAACTCACCATGGTCAAGAAGCTCAAACAAATGGCGGAAAAGCAGGCGGCAGGCGCCGCAGGGCTGTTCGACAACGTCGACGCCGCCAAACTCGCAGGCTCGGTGAAGGAGTCCGCACAGCAGATCTGGCTCGCCGGAATGGGCGCTTTTGCAAAAGCGCAGGCCGAAGGCGGCAAAGTCTTCGAGGCGCTCGTCAAGGAGGGGACGAACCTGCAGCGCAAGACGCAAAGCGTCGCCGAAGAAAAGCTCAGCGAAGTCTCGAGCAAGATGAGCGGCATGGCCAGCGAAGTCCAGGCGCGCGCCGGCCAACAGTGGGACAAGCTGGAGAACATCTTCGAAGAGCGCACCGCCAAGGCGCTGCAAAAGCTGGGTGTGCCTTCGGCCATAGACGTTGCGGCGCTCTCGGCGCGCATCGACGAGCTCGCTGCGCAGGTGGGCAAGGGCGCGACCACCAAGGCGGCGGCACCTAAGCGCGCTGCAGCAAAAACGGCAGCGAAACGCCCGGTCAAGCGCACCGCGTAACGGCGCACACACGCGGCCCCGCGCGGCTGGCAATTTGGCGCGTTTCCCCGGGGCGGGCGCGCGCAACGCACGGCCAGTGCAAGACGCGGGCCCGGCAATCCGACCACAATAGCGCTTGTTCGCGCGCGTCGGCCGACGCGGCGTTGGTCAAATTCGCCGGACCCGGAGACATGAGCTTGAAGAATTTCTGCTTTTGCGCACTTCGCCCCGTGCTGCTGTGCCTGGCTGCCGCAGGGTGCGCAAGCCTCGACACTCCCGCGCCGGTGCCCAGCGCCGTGGTGCCCGCGGCCAGCGCTGCGGCGCCGCGAGTCGCCCAAGCCGCAGCGCCGGCAGCCTCCGCCAGCCCCGCGGCGCCGGCGGCGTCGGCGGTCGCTGCGGCCGCACCTGCTGCGGGCGCTTCAGCACCCGCTGCCGCGCGGCCCGACCCGAGCGCGCCCAAGCCGTTCGACGAAGTCATCAAAGGCGCGACCGCGCAGCCCGGTTTCTTCGGCCTCTGGCGCAAGGACGAGAAGCTCTGGTTGGAGATTGCGACCGAGCAGCTCGACAAGCCCTTTCTGCTGTCGGCGAACATTTCGCACTCCGTGGGCGAGCGTCGCCTGTACGGCAGCTGGATGGGCCCGTCGTGGCTGGCCAGCTTCCGCAAGATCGGCAGCCAGCAGATCCAGTTGATCGCGCGCAGTACGGATTACGTGGCCCGCGGTGCACCGATGGAAGCGGTGGTCGAGCAGGCGTTTTCGCACAGCCTGCTCGCCTCGGCAAGCATCGCGAGCGCGCCGCATCCGCAGCGCAATTCGATTCTGATCGACGCCTCATTCCTGCTCGGTGACATCGCGGGCTATTCGACACAACTCGAGCGCGCCTTTCGCTTGCCCTACGGCTTGGACCGCGGCAATTCGTTCTTCGAGAAGACCCGCGTCACCGACGACCTGACTACGCTGAATGCGCGGCTGCACTTCGGCATGGCGCGTTTGCCCGCGCCGCCGTTGATGCCCAGCCCCGTTCCCGCGCCGTCGCCGCCCAGTGCGCCACCCGATCCGCGAAGCTTTTTTGTCGGAATGGTCTACAGCTTCACGAAACTCGCCGGCCAGCCGATGGAACCGCGCAAGACCGACCCGAGATTGGGTCATTTCTTTGACGCCGTCACCGACCTGAGCACGGACCTGGATGCGAACCCGAAGCGCCATTACATCAAGCGCTGGCGCCTCGAAAAGAAGGATCCGGCAGCGGCGCTGTCGGAGCCCAAGCAAGCCATCGTCTACTGGCTCGACAAGAACATTCCACTGCGTTACCGCGATTCGGTCGAAGCGGGAATCCTGGAGTGGAACAAGGCCTTCGAGAAAATCGGCTTTCGCAACGCAATCGTCGTCAAACAGCAGCCCGACGACGCAGACTGGGACACGCTCGATTCACGCCACGCGTCGATCCGTTGGTTCACGGGAACCGACGCCGGTGTGGCGATCGGCCCGAGTCACTCCGACCCGCGCACCGGCGAAATCATCGACGCCGACATTGCGATGAGCGACGGTTTCGGCCGCGGCGCTCGGCGCTTCCGTGTCGAGGACGTGGGTGCGGCGTGGGGCCGCACATTCGCACCGCAAGCCGATGCATGGGCCGCCAAATGGCATGAGTTTTATTGCAGCTATGCGCAAGAGGCGGCAGCGGAGATGGACTTCGCACTCGACCTGTTAGAGGCGCGTGGCGACATGGCACCCGAAGGCCCCGAAGCCGAGGCGTTTGCCCAGGCCGTCGTCAAGGACACGATCAGCCACGAAGTGGGCCACACGCTGGGCCTGAAGCACAACTTCAAGGCGTCGACGGTGGTCACCCGGGCGCAGCTGCAGGACCGCGAATTCACCGAGAAGAACGGCATCGCCGGGTCGGTGATGGACTACGCCGGATTCAACGTCGCGCTTTCCGGTGAACGCCAAGGCAGCTTCAACAACACGACGCTGGGCCCCTACGACTACTGGGCGATCGAATACGCGTACCGGCAGTTCGAGCCCGGGACTGAGGCTGCCGAGCTCGCGCGCATCGCCGCGCGCAGCAACGAGCCGGCGCTGGCCTTCGCGGACGACGCCGACGCGGGCGGCTTCGGCGCCAACGACGGCATCGACCCGCTGGCGAATCGCTTCGACCTCGGCGACGACCCGCTGGACTTCTACAAGAAGCGCCTGCAACTCTCGCGCGAGTTGTGGCAGCGCGTTCAGGAGCGCGCGCCGCTGCCGAGCGATTCGGTCACGCGCCAACGCCGCGTCTTGCTCAGCGGATTTCGCCAATTGAACCGCGCCGCTGAGTTGGTGGGCAAATATGTGGGCGGCATGCACACCGTGCGCGACCTTCCCGGAACGACAGGCCGCGCCTCCTATACGCCGGTCGAGCCGACAAAACAGCGCGAAGCCCTTCAATTTCTTGCCCAAGGGCTGTTCAACGCCGACAGCTTCCGTTTCAAGCCGCAGTTCCTCGCGAGCCTCTCGCCCGACTACAACGAATGGGAGCGGGGTGGCCCGGTGAACATTCCTGCCGCCGTGCTGCAAGTGCAGACCGCCGCACTGGACCGGCTGCTGAGCGCGGGAACGGCGTCGCGCCTGCTCGACCTGCCGCTTTATGTCGAGCCCGCGCAGTCGCGCGACCTGATCTCGCTGCCCGAGGTCTACGGCACGCTGCAAAACTCGATCTGGAGCGAGCTGAAAACGGGCGGGGAAATCGACCGGCTGCGGCGCAACCTGCAACGCGAGCACTTGCGCCGAGTGCAAGGCTTGCTCACGCGCGGCTCGCCCGGCCTGCCGCCCGACGCGCTGAGCCTGGCGCGCCTGCACGCCACCGAGCTTCAGGCGCAGCTGAAACTGGCCAGTGCAAACAAGAAGTTGACGATCGAAAGCCGTGCGCATTTGCAGGACAGCCTGGCGCTGCTGACGGAAGCGCTGCGGGCGTCGATGCAACGCTCCTGAGGCCACGGCAGGGCGGCAGGGCGGCGCCTGCGCAGCGCCGCCGCGTCGGGCGAGCGCGCTCCGTTCGCCCGTCGCCGGGACCCGATTTCCCGTGGTCCGTCGCATAGGACGGGCGCAAGCCTTGGAAGTGCAACGGCGTGGCGCTATCGTCGCGCCATGAAGCCTCAAGTCACTCCACCCCGCGCAGCTCGCGGCGTTCGTGCCTGGCTCGCCGAACTCACGCTGATTCGGGTCGGCGTCGCGCTGGGCCTGGCCCTGCTCGGCTCGGTGGCCCTCAATCCAATCTTCATCACGCCTTACCCGGTGGTGCTCGGGCGAATGCTGGCGGTTGCCGCGGCGCTGTTGCTCGCCTTCACCGCGGCGCGCGTTTGGACGATTCCCGGCGTGCCGCGCTGGCTTGCGCAAGTGCTCGCAGTGGCCTTGGCCGCGCCGCTGGCGACGCTGCTCGCTTACATGCCGACGGTTGGCGGCGATTTGACGCGAGTGTTCAGTCACGACGGCTTGCTGCTCGGTGCGCTCTCGATCACGTCGACGGTGCTCATCATCGCGCCGCTGCTCGTGCTCGGCTCGCTCTATCGTGAGCGTGACGCCCAGGCGCGCAGCCAGGCGCTGGGGTTCGAACTCGAGCGCAGCGTGCTCGAGCGCCAGGCGGTGGATGCGCAACTGAAGCTGCTGCAAGCGCAAATCGAACCGCATTTCCTTTTCAATACGCTGGCCAACGTGCAGCAGCTCGTCGAGTCGGGATCCGCGCGTGCCGGGCCGGTGCTGCGCAGCCTGATCGCCTACTTGCGTGCGGCAGTGCCCAAGCTGCACGACGAGCGCCAGACGCTCGGCAACGAACTCACGATGGTGCGTGCCTACCTCGAGTTGATGCAGATGCGCATGCCCGATCGCCTGCAATTTCGCGTCGATGGGGGCAGCGTCGCGCAAGACCTGGCGTTCCCGGGGCTCGGCTTGTTGACGCTGGTCGAGAACGCCGTGCGCCACGGCATCGACCCGAGCGAAACCGGTGGCCGCATCGACGTGACGGCGCAGCAGGACGCGCCAAGCGGCGAAATCCGGATCGCGGTGGCCGACACCGGCGTGGGCCTGCGCGAAACGTCCGCCGGCGGCATGGGCCTGGCGAACCTGCGCGCGCGCCTGGCGGTCGCACTCGGCGCGAGCGCGCGCCTGGAGATGCATGAAGTGCAACCGCACGGCGTGCGTGCCGAGATCGTCTTCGCGCCACAGCACGCCGCGCCTCAATGACGCCCCTCGCAGCGCCGACGGCATTGATCGCGGACGATGAGCCGCTGCTGCGCGAGCGCTTGCGCAGCCTCTTGACGCGCCTGTGGCCGGAGCTCGCGATCTTGGGCGAGGCGCGCAACGGCCGGGAAGCCATCGAGATGTTTGACGAGCACGAGCCGTCGGTCGTATTCCTGGACGTGCACATGCCGGGATTGAACGGCATCGACGCCGCGCGCTCGATCGCGCGGCGCGCGCAAATCGTTTTCGTGACTGCGTATGAGCAATACGCCGTGCAGGCGTTTGAGCAGGGTGCGCTCGACTACCTCGTCAAGCCGTTTGACGAAGAACGCTTGGCCGATACCGTGGCGCGCCTCAAGCAGCGCCTGTCAGCTGTGGCGAGCGCGCAAGTCGGTGCGGCACCTGGTGCGCCGGCCCTGGACGGTCTGCTCGCCGAGCTTTCCACCGAATTGCGGCGCCGCAGCGCGCAGAACGCTGGCGCGGCGGCGCACTTGCAGTGGATCAAGGCGTCGGTGGGTCACAGCGTGCGCCTGATTCCCGTCGAGCAGGTGGCTTACCTGCGCTCCGACGAAAAATACACGCTCGTCGTGTGGGACGGCGGCGAGGCCTTGATTCGCAAGACGATCCGCGAACTCGCCGATGAACTCGACCCGCAGCGCTTTGCCCAGGTGCATCGTTCGGTGATCGTGAACCTGCACCATGTAGTTCAGGTGAATCGGGGACTCAATGAAACCGCCGAAGTGCAGCTCAAGGGTCGAAGCGAACTTCTTCCCGTGAGCCGCAGTTTTGTGCACGTGTTCCGGCAAATGTGACGGCGCAGCAGTTACTGCACGCCTCGCGCTGCCGCGTCGCCCGTCGCGCCGTGCTCGATCATGGCGACGTTCAGAGGCTGGGCGACACGCTTGCCAATGATTTCCACCGCCGGCAGGCGCACCGTGTGCACGGTCGTGCGTGAATCGAACCAGGCCGAGCCGATCGCAAACGCGGCGCCGATCAGAACGAAGAAGGCCAGGGCGGGGGCGAAAATGCGGTCGGTCATGATGCTTCTCCTGAGGTCGCAAGGTGCAGGCATTGGCCTGCGATGGACTGAACTCTAGGGGCCCCGGCGCGGCGATAAAAGCGGGTTGCGACGAACTGCGGAAACCGGCGATTGAGGTGCAATGGACGCCGACGAATCGTCCGGCACGCCGGCGCGCCGACCCCGTTGCGCCGGGCAATTCGGGCCCGCAAGCCCAAAATGCGCGCTCTGCAGGCGTCAGCGCAGGCCCAACATCGCGCCGATCTTGCCGCGCACGCTGTGGTCGCGAATCATCTCGTGCGCCGCGTTGTGGCCCGGCATTCCCGACACGCCGCCGCCCGGGTGCGAACCCGCGCCGCACATGTAGAGGTTCTTGATCGGCGCGCGGTAGTCGCCATGGCCCAGCACGGGTCGCGCCGCCCAGAGCTGGTCCAGGCTCATCACGCCGTGCATGATGTCGCCGCGCAGCAGGCCGAACTTGCGCTCCAGGTCAAGCGGTGTTAGCACGCTGCGTGCGATCACGCTGCGCTTGAAGTTCGGTGCGAAGCGCGTCACGGTGGCGATCACTGCGTCTGCGGCGGCGTCGCGCGCGGCGTCGTCCCAAGTCCGGCCGTTCGGCAAGTCGTAGGCGAACTGCTGGCAGAACAGGCTGGCCACATGTGCGCCGGGCGGCGCGAGGCTTGCGTCGACACAACTCGGAATCAGCATCTCGACGACCGGCTCGCTCGACCAGCCGCTTCTGCGCGCATCGTGAAACGCGCGGTCCATGTAGTCCAGCGAAGGCGCGATGACGATGCCGCTCGCGTGGTGTTCGGCCGGCTCGCGCCCGGGCAGGCAAGTGAAGTCCGGCAGCTCCGAGAGCGCGACGTTCATGCGCAGCGTCCCCGAATCACTGCGGTGGCGTTGCATCGCGGCTTTGAAGCCACTGGACAGTTCGCTTGCCGGAACGAGCTTGTCGAACAGCAGGCGCGGGTTCAGGTTCGATGCGATCACGTCGGCGTCGACTTCGCGCCCGTCGGCGAGCAACACACCGGTGGCGCGCCCGTTCGCGACTTTCACCTGCGCGACGGTGGCCTCCAGAATGAATTTCACGCCGAGCTGCTCGCAGGCGCGCGCCATCGCCTGCGTGATCGCGCCCATGCCGCCCACCGCGTGCCCCCAGATCCCCTTCTTGCCGTTCACGCCGCCGAAGCAATGGTGCAGCAGCACGTAGGCCGAGCCGGGCGTGTCAGGGCTGGCGTAGTGGCCGACGATGGAGTCGAAGCCGAGCGCCGCCTTGAGCGGTGCAGACTCGAACCAGCCGTCGAGCATGTCGCGCGCGCTCTTGACGAACAGCGCGAGCACGTCGCGGCGCTGCTCGACGTTCAACTTCGCGAATTGCCGGCCCTGGCGCAGCGCCGGAACCAGGGTTCCGGTCAGCGTTGCCAGGTCGGGGGGCGTTTGCAGCGACAGGTCGCGCAACACGTCGGCGACTCGGTCCAACATGTCCTGATACGCCGGCAGTTGCTGCGCGTCGCGCTTCGAGAACTTCGCGACTTCGGCCTGGGTTCGCGCCAGGTCACCGCCCATCTTCAAATAGTGCGTGTCATCGAGCGGCAGAAAGTTCGAGATCGGCCGCTCGAGGATGCGCAACCCCAAATCGTGCAGCCGCATATCGGCGATCACCTTGGGCGCGAGCAGGCTCACTGTGTAGCTCGCGACCGAATTGCGAAACCCGGGGTGGAACTCCTCCGTCACTGCCGCGCCGCCGACGACGCCGCGGCGCTCGATCACGGTGACGGAAAAGCCGGCGCGTGCGAGATAAAACGCGCACACCAGGCCGTTGTGGCCCGCGCCGATGATGGCGGCGGTCTTCACGCGTCATCCCGGCGAACGCCGGGATCCACTGCGTGCATGACGGACGACGGGTGGATCCCGGCGTGCGCCGGGATGACGGCCCGGGCTGAGCCCACAGCCGGGGCGGGCCTGGCCGCCGCAATCACCATCAAATGGGGTCGGTGCGCTGCAGCAGCCAGGCCAGTGCCGGCCCGGTCACGAGCCCGCGCAGCCGCGCGCGCACCGTCGCGTGGTAGGCGTTGAGCCAGTCGACCTCGTCCTGGCGCAACAACGGACGATCGATGCAGCGCGTGTCGATCGGGCACAGCGTGAGCGTCTCGAACTCGAGGAACTCGCCGAACTCATTGCTCGCCGACGGCACGTTGAGCACCAGGTTCTCGATGCGAATTCCCCATCGCCCGGCGCGGTAAAGGCCCGGCTCGACGCTCGTGATCATTCCCGGCTCCATCGCCATGTGCGGCTCGGGAATCGCCTTGGAAATGCTTTGCGGACCTTCGTGAACGTTCAGGAAGTAGCCCACGCCGTGGCCCGTGCCGTGGCCGAAGTCCAGGCCGTGCTCCCACATCGGGACGCGTGCGATCGCGTCCAGCATCGGTGACAAGGTGCCGCGTGGAAAGCGCGTGCGGCTCAGGCCCAGCGTGCCTTTCAGCACGAGCGTGTAGTCGCGCTTCTGCTCGTCGCTCACCTTGCCGATCGGCCAGACGCGCGTGATGTCGGTCGTGCCGCCGAGGTACTGGCCGCCTGAGTCGATGAGCAAGAGGCCGTTGCCCTGGATTTCCGCGTGCGACTCAGGCGTGGCGCGGTAGTGCGGCATCGCGCCGTTCGCGTTGAAGCCGGCGATCGTGTTGAAGCTGAGACCCACGAAGCCGGTACGCCTGGCGCGCGCCGCGCTCAGATGTTCGTCGACCGTCAATTCGGTGAGCCGCTCGCCGCGCGCCAGCGCGTCTTCGAACCAGGCGTAGAACTCGCAGCACGCCGCGCCGTCTTGCGCCATCGCGGCGCGAATGTGCTCGGCTTCCGCAGCGCTCTTGCGGCTCTTCATCAATGTCGACGGGTTGATCGCCTCGATCACCTTCACGCTTGCGTTGGCACGCACGCTGAACGTGATGCGGCGCGGGTCGATGAGCAGCACGGCGTCGCCCGGCAATGCGGCGAGCGTTGCGGCGGCTTGTGCGTAGGGCGCGATACGCGCGCCGTCGCGCGCGAGTGTGGCGCGCAATTCGGCGCTGACCTTGCCATCGCCGACGAACAGCGTCGCCTCGGAGGCGTCGATGAGCGCGTGCGCGAGGAACACCGGGTTGTACGAGACATCGGAGCCGCGCAAGTTGAACAGCCAGGCGATGTCGTCGACCGTCGAGATGAAGTGAAACGTCGCGCCGTGCCTTGCCATTGCTTCGCGCACCTGCATCAGCTTCGCAGCGCGAGCCAGAGGCGCGTGCGGCGCGAGGTGCTCGTAGACGGGCTGCATGGGCAGGCCCGGGCGCTCCGGCCAGACGTGCTCGATCACGTCGAAATCGGTGCGCAGCTGCACGCCGGCCTGTTCGAGTCGGGTGCGCAATTGCTGCGCCGCGGCCAGACCGAGCACGCTGCCGTCGACGCCGACGCTCGCGCCGCGCGCCATGTTCGTCGCCAGCCAGTCGACATGCGTGGCTGCGGTGCCGGAGGCGATTTTCACGAGGTCGATGCCGCTGCCTGCCAGCTCATGCGCCGCCTGCTCCCAGTAACGGCTGTCGGCGAAGACGGCGGCCGCATCCAGCGTCACCGCCAGCGTTCCCATCGAGCCTGTAAAGCCCGACAGCCACTGCCGCCCTTGCCAGCGCTCGGGCAAGTACTCGCTCAAATGCGGATCGCTCGAGGGCACGAGCACCGCCGCCAAGCCATGGGCCTTCAGGCAATCGCGGACCTTGTCGATGCGAAGGCGGTAAGGTGAGGTGCGGGTGTCCATCAACAACTCCAATCGTGGCCCTGGTTTGACGAGCAGGCCGTCGGCGATTCTAGGTGTCGGGCGCCTTCGGCGGCTGCGCCACGACGCGCGCGCTGCGCTCGAAAGTGAAGTAAGCCCAGGCCCATTCGAGCATCACGATCAGACGGTTGCGAAAGCCGATCAGGAAGTAGATGTGCGCAAACAGCCAGAACAGCCACGCGATCAACCCCGAGAAACGCAAGGCGCCGAACGCTGGGACGGCGAGGTCGACGACCGCCGACTTGCGGCCTATCGTCGCCAGGTTGCCGTAGTCGATGTAGCGAAAGGCGCGCGTCGGCTCGCCGCGCAATCGGCGCAACAGGTTCGCCGCGGCGCAGCGCCCCATCTGTTTGGCTGCCGGGCTCACACCGGGAACGGCGCTGGGCGCGGCGCGGCCGGGTTGGTGGCTTTGCGCCGCAGCGAGGTCGCCGATCACGGCGACGTTCGGATGGCCGCTCACGCTCAGGTCGGGCTGCACGATGATGCGGCCGGCGCGATCGAGTGTCGCGCCGCTGCTTGCGGCGAGGCTGCTGCCCAGCGCCGAACCGGCCACGCCGGCGGCCCAGATCACGGTGTGGCTGTTCAAGCGCAGCAACGTCGTCACCGCGCCGTCGCGAAGCTCATACGTCACGCCTTGCGCGTCGATGTTGGTCACCCTGCAACCGGTGCGCACATCCACGCCGATGCGAACGAGCTGCACGCGAGCGCGTTCGGACAACGCCGGAACAAAGCTGCCGAGCACCCGCTGCGAGCCTTCGATCAACACGACGTGGGCCTGCGTGGAGTCGATGCGGCGGAACTCGTCTTTCAGGGTGTGCAGCGCAATTTCGCTCATCGTTCCGGCCATCTCCACGCCGGTGGGGCCAGCGCCGATCACGACAAAGGTCAGCCACGCCGCGCGCTGCGCGAGGTCTTCGCAGCGCTCCGCGTGCTCGAACGCACCGATCACTTTGGCGCGGATGTCGAACGCGTCAGCGAGGGTTTTCAGACCGGGCGCAAAGCGCGCCCAGGCGTCGTGGCCGAAGTAGCTGTGCGTCGCGCCGGGCGCGGCGATCAGGTGGTCGAAGTGCAGCTTCGCACCGTCGTCCAGCGTCGCGCTCATCTCGCGCGCGTCGATCGCCGTCACCTCGGCCTGCAGAATCGTCAGGTTGCCGCGCTGCATTTCGCGGCGCAGTGTGTGGCGGATCGGTGCGCTGATCGCCGGCGCGCTGAGTCCCGCGGTCGCCACCTGGTACAGCAAAGGCTGGAACAGGTGGTGATTCGTGCGGTCGACGAGGGTGATTTCGACGCGCTCCTTGGACAGGGCGCGCACCGCCTCCAGACCGCCGAAGCCGCAGCCGATGATGAGCACGCGCGGCAACGGCGCCGTCATGCCGCGTTCGCCCTCGCATCGGCGGGCGCAGCCGCCGGCAACGCGAGCAACTTGGCGCGCACCATCTGGATGTGGCTGCGCAGCGAGTACAGCTCGTCGGCGTAACTCAGCGGCACGGCGACGCGCTCGACGCGCTGTTCGATGTCGGCAAGTTCACCCAACAGTTCATCGTTGGAGCGTTCGCCGAATGAATTTTCCACGCCGCGCAACTGCGCGTACCAGCGGAAGATTCGCGAGCGGATGCGAAACTGGTAGAGCGGTGGCACGATCCGCGACAGCGGCAGCAGAATCACGATGATCGACGCGAGCACGACCCACATGCGGTCGATCAGGTTCGCCAGCCAGAACGGCAGGTAGCGTTGCAGCAGCGGCACGCCGCTCTTGTAGAAGCGTTCGGCCTCCTTGGCGAGCGGCATTTCGGTGTGCGCCGCGCTCGGGAATTCGCCCTTGCGGTGGAACCAGCCGGCGTCGCCGTGAATGTGCTGCGCCGCCTGCACGAACAGCTGCACGAGCGCCGGGTGCGTGCCCTCCTTGGCGACCAGCGTCGCGGTGGGCGCGACGAGGCGCACGTCGGTGCCGGGCAGATCGCGCGCGAGGTCGACGATGCCGCGCGGCAGGACCACCGGGCTCATGAAGGCAAAGCGCCGCGAATACGCTTCGGACTGGGCAAAGTCGAAGAGCTTGATGCCCGGAGTGCGGAGCAACATCTGCACCATCAGTGATTCCGGCGCCGAAGCGAAGACAAGCGCGTCGATCTCGCCTGAGAGCAGCGTCACCACGGCGGGGGTTTGCGGCTGTTCGAGCAGGGTGAGCGTCTTGCGCTCGATGCCGTTCGCCTCGAGCAGACGCTTCATCAGCAACGGCGTGCCGCTGCCGGGCGGGCCGATGTTGAGCTTCCAGTCGGGCAGTTGCGCGAGCGAGCTCAGCGTGTCACCTTTCAACAGGCGTTTGGCCGACTCTTCGCGGTAGAACAACCACACCGGCTCGTGAAACAGGCTGCCCAGCGCCACCAGGCCTTCATTCGCAACGTCGTCGACGTCGCGCTCGACGTCGGCGCCGCCTTGCACGAACGCCAGGTCCACCGGCGACGCGTCGTCGCGCAGCAGTGCCAGGTTCTCCGCCGCACCCTGGGTGCTTCGCAGTTCGACGCGAATCCCGTGCAGCTTCAAGAAGGCCGCGTAGCGCTTGCCGAATTCGGCGTACGCGCCCTGGTCCTGGCCGGTGGCAAGAACGACGCGTGGCGGCGGCGTCGGGTCGAGCACCCAATACGCGCCGCCGAGCAGCGCGACGGCGATGAGCAAGAACGGCCCGACCGTGACCGCCAGGTCTCGCACCGAAAGAAGGGTGTAGCGCAGAAGTTTGGGCATGGGCAGGAGGAGAGCGTTGCCAACCCGCACGATAGCGCTTGTGCACGCGTGTCGGGAGGGTCGATCGGCAACGCGCCTTAGACTGTGGCCGGCGCATCCCTGACGGCCGCCACACTGCAATGACCAAGTCGATTCCCCCTGGTGCCTTCGCCGCGCTCGAGGCACACCACTACCGTGCGAGCGCGTTGACGCGCGGCCCGTGGCACCCCGAGCAACAGCACGCCGGACCGCCGATCGCGCTGGTGTGCCGCGCCGTTGAAGCCGTCGCGGCAGAGCACGGCCTGACGCACATCTCGCGGCTTACCGCGAACTTGTTGCGTCCGGTTCCGATCGGCGACGTCGCCATCGAGGTGGCCACCGACTATGCGGGGCGCAACGCCGGGCACTATTCGGCGCAGTTGCTCGCCGGCGGCAAGTGCGTCGCTCGCTTCACGGCGCTGGCTCAACGCGAAAGCGAAGTGGCTTTGCCGTCCACCCTGCCCGCCGACCCGCCCGGCCACCCGCCGCCGCGGCTGCCGCCGGGGCCGGAGCAATCCCCCGAAGGCGTATTTCCCTTCGCTGGCAAGCACGTCGGCTACGCCGATCTGGTCGAAACGCGCGTGGCCAGCGGCAACATGTTCAGCGGCCCGTGCGCGATCTGGTTTCGCTTGCGCCACGCGTTGCTCGAGGGCGAAACACCGAGTGTTTATCAGCGGATCGCAGTCGCTGCGGACTCCGGCAACGGCATCAGCGCCGCGCTCGATTTCAAGAAGTACCTGTTCGTGAATTCGGATTTGACGATCAACTTGCTGCGCCGGCCGCGCGGGCAGTGGGTCTGCGTCGACGCGCGCACGCATCTCGGCCCCGACGGCTGCGGCGTCGCCGCGTCGAACCTGTTCGACACCGACGGATTGATCGGCATGGCCACGCAAAGCCTGTCGATCCGCGCGCGCGAATGACCCGATCTTCCACACCCTGAGGAACCACCATGCTCACCGAATACTCGCCCAAGACGACCGACCTGCTGCAACGCCTGAATGCCTTCTTCGCCGCGCACATTCATCCGAACGAAGCGCGCTACCACGAAGAGATGGACGCCTATCGGCGCGCGGGCAACCCGTGGCAGCCCGTGAAACTGATCGACGAACTCAAGGTCAAGGCACGCGCTGCGGGCTTGTGGAACATGTTCCTGCCGCACGCCTACAAGGGCAACGGGGGAATCTCGAACCTCGACTACGCGCCGCTCTGCGAAGTGATGGGGCGTGTCACCTGGTCGAGCGAAGTTTTCAACTGCTCGGCGCCCGACACCGGCAACATGGAGACCTTCGAGCGCTACGGCACCGACGCGCAGAAGGCGCAGTGGCTCGAGCCGCTGCTGGCCGGGGAAATCCGCTCGGCGTTCTTGATGACCGAGCCCGCCGTCGCCTCATCGGACGCGACGAACATCCAGTGCAGCATCGTGCGCGACGGCGATCACTACGTCGTCAACGGCCGCAAATGGTTCAGTTCGGGCGCCGGTAGCCCACGCTGCAAGATTTTCATCGTGATGGGCAAGACCGACCCGCAGGCGCCGCGCCACAGCCAGCAAAGCATGGTGCTGATCCCGCGCGACGCTGCGGGCGTCACGGTGTTGCGGCCCCTGGGCGTGTTCGGCTACGACGACGCGCCGCACGGCCACATGGAAGTCCTGCTCGAGAACGTGCGAATTCCCGCGGCGAACATTCTGCTCGGCGAAGGGCGCGGCTTCGAGATCGCGCAGGGGCGGCTCGGGCCCGGGCGCATCCACCACTGCATGCGCTCCATCGGCGCGGCAGAGCGCGCGCTCGAGATGATGATCGACCGGCTGATGGCACGCAGCGCCTTCGGCAAAAAGCTCTCTGAACAGTCGATCTGGCACGAGCGCATCGCCGAGAGCCGCTGCATGATCGACCAGGCGCGCCTCCTCACGCTGAACGCCGCGCACATGATGGACGTGGCCGGCAACAAGGCGGCGCGCGCCGAGATCGCGATGATCAAGGTCGTTGCGCCGAATGTCTCGTGCAAGGTCGTCGACTGGGCGATCCAGGCGCATGGCGCCGCCGGCGTCAGCGGCGACTTCTGGCTTGCCGAAGCGTATGCACACCAGCGCACGGTGCGCATCGTCGACGGGCCCGACGAAGTGCACCGCAATGCGATTGCGAAGATCGAGATCGGGAAGAGGGCGGCGCTGCAGCGTTGAGCTGCGCGGCGCCGTCGCGCCTACTTGCTCTTCGCCACCGTCGCCAATTCCTTCAACGTGAAGGTGTAGCTCACCTTGTCCAGCGGCTTGTGGCACGCCAGGCACTCGGCCTGGTTGACTCCCGGGCGGTGCTGCTTGGCCGTGGTGAAGATGCCGTAGTTCCACTCTTCGTTGCGCAGCATCTCGGGGATGTCTTTGCCCCAGCCGGCGTCGCGCTGCATCGCCGTGTAGAAGAGCAACTGGTCGGCGACGAAGAAGCCGTCGCTGCCCTTGATCGGGTTCTTGTCAGCGTCCAGCTTGGTCGAAAACACTTCGGCGAGCAGGTAGGCGCCGTTGGGCAGGTCCTTGCCTTCCTTGGCGGCCTTGATCGCTGCCGGATTCGCGTAGTAGTAGCGGACCTGCTTGGTCGCGGGGAAGTTGATCGTGTGGTACCAAGTGAAGCTGTTGCGGTAGCCCTCGGGGAAGCCCACGCTGGTCTTGGCCAGGTTGGGCAGCAGCGCCGACTTGGCGGTGCCGGCCGCGCCGGGCTGCGCTGCGAAGAAGGCGGCGACGTTGGCGATGTCGTCAGCACTGAGTTGGCTGGCGATCGCGTTCATGACGGCGTTCTTGCGCGACGCGTCTTTCAGCGCCTTGAGCTGGTTCTCCAAGTAGGCGGCTTTCTGGCCCGCCAGATTCGGAATCGCGTCGGCCACACTCACGCCGTTGGCCCCATGGCACGCCGCGCAGACGGCGTCGACCTTCGCTTTGCCGGCGCCCACATCGGCGGCGAGGGTCAGCGTGGCGATGGGTGCGCTCAGCGCAAGGGCAAGCCATGGGGTTGCGAACTTCATGAGGGTGTGCTCCTTGTGGGGTTTGGCGGGTTCGAGGCGTGGTCGGTATACGCTTGGGGCTTACGCAGGCATCCCGATTTTGGATGCCTCGGGGCGTTCCCCCACCCGGGATTGCCCGCCCCAGGGGCCGGCCCGCGGCCCAATCGACAATGAACCGAGGTCAACCATGGACAAACCAACCGCCCCTCTCACCCGCGCCGGCGAAAGCGACCGCACGTTCCACCTGCACCCCTACACGCAGCTGCGCCAGCTCGAGAAAGACGGGCCGCTCGTCATCACGCGCGGCGAGGGCGTGCACGTGTTCGACGAGCAGGGCAACAAATACATCGAGGGCATGGCCGGTCTGTGGTGCGCGTCGCTCGGGTTTTCCGAAGCGCGCCTGGTCGCCGCGGCGCAGCGCCAGATGCAGCAGTTGCCGTATTACCACTCGTTTTCCGGCAAGGTGCCCGGGCCGGTGACCGAGCTCGTGGAAAAGCTGATTGGCATCGCGCCGGTGCCGATGGCGCGCGTGCTGTTTGCCAACTCGGGGTCTGAGGCGAATGACACGGCGTTCAAGCTGGTGCGCTACTACAACAACGCGCGCGGCCGGCCGAACAAGAAGAAGGTCATCGCGCGCCAAAAGGGTTATCACGGCGTGACGCTGGCAGCCGCGTCGCTGTCCGGCCTGCCGAGCATGCACCAGCACTTCGACCTGCCGCTGCCCGGCGTGTTGCGCGTGAGCGCGCCGCATTACTACCTGGGCGCCGAGAAGGGCGAGAGCGAAGCGCAGTTCGTCGAGCGCCTGGGCAAGGAACTCGAAGACCTGATCGCCGCCGAGGGTGCCGAGACGATTGCCGCGTTCATCGCCGAGCCGGTGCAAGGCGCCGGCGGCGTGATCATTCCGCCCGCGGGCTACTTCGAGCGCGTCCAGGCGATCCTGAAGAAGAACGACATCCTGTTCATCGCCGACGAGGTGATCACCGGCTTCGGGCGCCTCGGCGAGCCGTTCGGCACGAACGTGTTCAAACTGCAGCCCGACATGATCACAGTGGCGAAGATGCTCACGGCAGCGTACGTGCCGATGTCGGCGCTCTACGTCACCGATGCGATCTACCAGGTGGTCGCCGACGCGAGCGCGAGCGTGGGCACCTTCGGCCACGGCTACACCTACAGCGGGCACCCGTTGGCGTGCGCGGTGGCGCTCGAGACGCTGCGAATCTACGAGGCCGACAACGTCGTCGGCCACGTGCGTGAAGTCGCGCCGCGCCTGCAGCGCGGCTTGCGGCGTTTTGCCGGCCATGCGCTCGTGGGTGAAGTGCGCGGCATGGGCCTGATCGGCGCGCTCGAACTCGCGCAGGACAAGGCGGCGCATAAATCCTTCGCGCCGGAGAAGGGCGTCGGCGCCTACTTCGTGCGGCGTGCGCAAGCGCATGGCCTGATCACGCGAGCGCTCGGCGGCGACATCATCGCGTTCTCGCCGCCGCTCATCATCAGCGAAGCCGAAATCGACAGCCTGCTCGAGCGCACCGAGCGTGCCCTTGACGAGACGCTGGCGTGGGTGCGCGCAAGTGCCTGAAGCGCAATCAGAAGGAATGACCAGCGGTGCGCGACAAGGCGCGTGGCGCGAGGCGATCGCCTTCGCGAACGCGCATGAAGTGGCCTGGCCGCGCGACCCGCACGCGGACCCGGCGCGTTGGGGCATTCACCACGACGACAAGCCGCCCTACAACCGCTTGCGCGGGCCGGTGCACGCCCGCGGCGGCGTGTCGGGGGTGGTCTGGCAGCACGGCGCCGAGATCGTCGCCTGGGGCGAGCCGGAGCGTGCCGACTTGACGTTCAGCGTCGCCAAGACCTACCTCGCGCTGCTCGCCGGCGTTGCCAACGCCTGGGGTTTGCTTCCCGATCCCGACGAGCCCGTCGTGCGGCGTGTGCCCGGCATAGGCTTCGATTCGGCACATAACCGGGTGGTCACGTGGTCGCATCTGCTGCAGCAGACGAGCGAATGGGAAGGCGAGTGTTTCGGCCTGCCCGACACGGTGGACCGCTACCGCAAGGTCTCGCACGACCCGCGCCCGCAGCAGGGGCGCAAGGGCGATGCGCGGCCCTTGCAGGCACCGGGCGCGTTCTGGGAATACAACGACGTTCGCATCAACCAGTTGTCGCTGGCATTGATGCACTTGTTCGGCAAGCCGCTTCCCGAGGTGTTCGCGGAAACGATCATGCAGCCCCTTGGCGCGAGCGACAGCTGGCGCTGGACGGGTTACGACGACGCCTGGACCGTGCTTGGGGACAAGCGCGTGCAAAGCGTTCCCGGTGGTTCGCATTGGGGCGCGGGTGTGTCGATCTCGGCGCGCGACCAGGCGCGCATCGGCCAGCTGATGCTCGCCGGCGGGCGCGTCGGCCAGCGCCAGGTGATATCGCGCGACTGGATCGCGCGTTTGCTAAGCCCCTGCGCGATCGCGCCGTTCTACGGTGGCTTGACCTGGCTCAATCCGCAGGGCCTGAGTTTTCCGCACGCGTCGCCGCAAAGCAGTTTCATGTTCGGCGCAGGCGGCCACTATGTGTGGATGGAGCCGAAACACGACGCCGTGGTCGTCGTGCGCTGGCTCGATTCGACGTTTGTCGACGCCTTCATGGCGCATGCGTCAAAGGCCTTGGAAACGACAACGACGCGCGCGTGACCCGATAAAGAGTATGATGCGCCCCGCTAGCCATCCATAAGACCGTCGTTTTGTAGTCCTCCCCAGCGCTTGCCGGCATGCCCGGCAAGACAGGTTGAATCTCTGTTCGGTGATCTCGTGCGTGTCTTTGCACTGCGTGGGCATGTGCTCGCGCATCATCGTCATCCCTAGGAGTATTCAATGGCGACAGGTACAGTGAAATGGTTCAACGAAGGCAAGGGTTTTGGTTTTATTGCACCGGACGACGGCAGCAAGGATTTGTTTGCCCACTTCAGCGAAATCAAGGGCAGCGGCTTCAAGACGCTGGCTGAGAACCAGAAGGTGGAATTCGAAGTGACGCAAGGCCAAAAGGGCCTGCAAGCTTCCAACATCCGCCCGGTTTGACCATTTAGTTTGAGCGGTCGCGCCGCAGCGGCGCGTTGCCGCTGCGGCCTGCCGTTACGGGGCAGCTGCCGACCCCCCAGAAGAGACAGTCGCGTGTGGCACACAGCCCGTGCGGCTGCGCGACATGCCGCTCATCTCAACAGGTAGCCCGGCGCTTGGACATTTGCCCGCATTGCACAAAAACGCTCGATCCCCAAGTGCACTTTGTGCGCGGCGGATTGGGGGACCTGCAGCAATTGCTGCTCGGTTGGGAGTGGCCGAGCCAGCGCCGCGCGCGCAAGTTCACGGTGCGCTGCCCACATTGCACGAAGACTTACGTGAGCCACACCTTGCGCAGGTTCGGCTTTGTCACCTACGGGCGCTACGTCACGGTGGTTGGGGTGGTTTGCGCCGCAGCTGTCTGCATCGTGCTGCTGGGTGCGCGCATGAAGGCCTGACCAAAACCTAACTAGAATAGTGCGCGTCACTGTTCGACCTTCGTTTCTCGAGGTTACCCCATGAAGACTCGCAAAGCCATCATCTACACCGGCAAGCGCTTCGACGTGCCGCAATGCATTCAGCGCATCGACCATCGGGCCACGCACGGCTGGCAGTTGCGCTACGGCGGAACGAAAATGTTCTCCGACGGCGTGGCCGGGCCGAAGGATTCCCTGGCACGCGCGACCGAAGAGTTGCTCGTGCGCATCGCCAAGCTGCCGGCACCGTCGCTGCTGCAAAAGCTGCCGAACAAGACCAAGACGAGCGACTTGCCGGTGGGGATTTCCGGGCCCATCATTCGCCAACGGCGTGGCTCGACGTATCGCCAAGCGAGTTTTTCGGTGTCGCTGCCGCAGGTCGGCGCGCCCACGCGCTGCCGCAGCGTCTACATCGGCAGCGAATCGACGTACACCATCCAGCGCTACGAGCGCGCCTTGGAAAAGGCGATTGCGATCCGCAAGCAGGGCGAGAAGGAGTACAAGAGCGACGCCACGCGCGCCAAACGTGCGTCCGCCGACAGGCTCAGGGCCAAGCTCGCGCTCAAGGCCGATCGGCGCGCGGCCCGCGGCTCCCGGGCTTGACGCAACGCTGACAGCGCGCGCCCGATCCGAGCGCCCCGGGACCCGGCGCTTGCCCGTCTTGCAGTCGATTCGGCGGGCCTGCACAAAATGCCTTATCGATGGCTCGCCGACGCGGTGCTCACGCTGCACGTGGGCGTCGTGCTGTTCGTGGTTGTCGGGCTCGCGCTGATCCTCGCCGGCAACCGGCTGGGCTGGCGCTGGGTCAACGCCTGGTGGCTGCGCTTGACGCACCTCGCGGCGATCGGCGTGGTGATCGCCGAGTCGTGGCTGGGCATCGTCTGCCCGCTCACGACGCTCGAGATGTGGCTGCGCGCCAAGGCCGGCGCAGGCACGTACGGCGGCAGCTTCATCGAACACTGGCTGCAGCGCCTGCTTTACTACGATGCGCCGCCCTGGGTGTTTGTGATGGCGTACAGCGTGTTCGGGCTGATGGTTGCTGCGGTCTGGTGGATTTGGCCGCCGAGCCGCAGTGGATCCCGGCGTTCGCCGGGATGACGAATGCTTTGCACTAGACAGTCGCGAAAGGTCTACCGCATGCCGTGCCTGAGCCCCTCGAACAAGGCCTTGGGGTCGCGCGCTGCGCGCCAGTACTGCGGTGGCGCCTGCACCTTGGCGCCGAGTTTTTCCGCAGCGTGCCACGGCCAGCGCGGGTTGGAGAGCATGGCGCGCGCGAGCGCCACGGCGTCGGCCTGGCCGCTGGCGACGATCGCTTCCGCCTGCTCGGGCTCGGTGATCAGGCCCACGCAAATCGTCGGCAGGCCGACCTCGGCCTTGATCTGAGCCGCGAAGGGCACCTGAAATCCAGGCGCGGGCTTGATCGACTGCGCTGCCGCGACGCCACCGGTGCTGATGTGCAGCGCGGCGCAACCGCGCGCTTGCAAGGCGCGGGACATTTCGATCGTGCTTTCGACGTCCCAGCCGTCGCTCACCCAATCGGTGGCCGACAGGCGCATCCACACCGGCCGGTCCGCGGGGAAGGCTTCGCGCACCGCGTCGAACACTTCGAGCGGAAAGCGCATGCGGTTTTGCAGGCTGCCGCCGTAAGCGTCGCTGCGCCGATTGGCGATCGGCGAGAGGAACTGGTGCAGCAGGTAACCGTGGGCGCCGTGCAGTTCGACGCCGGCCAGGCCCAGGCGCGCGGCGCGCCGCGCCGCGTCGACAAATTGATTGCGGATGTGCTTCAAGCCTTCGAGGTCGAGCGCTGCCGGCGGGTCTTCGCCTTCGGCGTGCGGGAGGGCACTCGCCGACACGGACTCCCAGGCGAGCGGCTCGCCGCGGCGGATCTGCTTGCCACCGTCCCACGGCGCGTGGCTCGAAGCCTTGCGCCCGGCGTGGGCGAGCTGAATCGCGAGCGTGATCGGCGAGTGTTTGCGAACCGCGTCGAGCACGCGCACGAGTGCCACTTCATTGGCGTCGCTGTACAGGCCCAGGCAACCCGGCGTGATGCGGCCCTGCGCTGCGACCGCCGTCGCCTCCAGGATCAATAGCCCCGCGCCTGAGAGCGCCAGATGGCCGAGGTGGATCAGGTGCCAATCGGTCGCCGAGCCCTCGTGTGCGGAATATTGGCACATCGGCGCGATGACGATGCGGTTGGGCAGGCGCAGATTGCCCAGGGCCCAAGGGGAAAAGAGTTGGCTCATGCACGATGTCGACCGAGTTGGAATCCTCGATTCTCCACTGCGGCGTTTGCGCTGCGGTAAAGTCCCGGCATGGTGGCGCCGATTCGAACGCTGTTGATCTGCTGGCTGTTGCTGGCGCTTCCGGTGCAGGGAATTGCCGCAGCGACGATGGCGTTCTGCGGCGCGGCCCACCATGCCGGCGCGGTGCGCGCTGAATCACTTCAGGGCGCTGCGGCCGGGCACTCACACCACGCTGGCGACGCGCCCAGCGCACACCATCATCACGGCGCGACGCACCAGGCCGAAACCGCAGCACCGGCCGACGCTGCTTCTGCACCAGTGACGCTCAGCCAAGGCGACGATCAGAAGTGCAGCGCTTGCGCGTCGTGTTGCTCATTCAGTGCCGTACCCAGCACCGCGCTTGCCGTGCCGGTACCTGCCCCGAGCCCCACGCTGTTCAGCGCCGTGGTGCTGCACGTCGATCCATTCGCCGCCGACGGCCCGGACCGCCCGCCTCGAATCGTTCTCGCTTAGTCGGCGCCAGCCGGCGAGTTCGCCGCGGGCCCGGCGCGCGCAGTGCTGCGGCTGTGGCACTGCGCACGCCGCACGCGATCACGTCCACTTCGACGCGAGGACATCATGGTCCATTTCATTTCGCGCGGGCAAAAGCCACGCGCAACAACACCGGTCGCAATCGCCAGAGCGATCGCAGGCGCGGCGCTCGCTGCCGCGCTGGCTGCGCACGCCCAATCCGCAGCGCCAGCCGCGCGGCCCGACCCGCTCGACCCCCAGGCCGGCGTGCCTGCGCTGAACTATGAGTCGTCTTTCGCCCGGTACCGGCGCATGAGCGAGACCCAACCGATTCCCTGGCGCGAAGCGAACGACGCCGTTGCACGCATCGGCGGATGGCGTGCGTACGCGCGCGAAGCGCAGCAGCCCGAAGCTGGTGGGGCGGTAACGCCGAGCCAGACGCCCGGAGGACTCGCGACCACGCCGAGCCAACCGCTTGCACCCGCTGCCAAGCCGAGCCCGCCGCCTGCACCCGCGGCCAAGCCCCTGCCCCACGACGGCCATCACACGCCGCGCGTGCCATGAGCCGCGCCGCCCCGCGTCAGCTCGACGCCTTGCCGCGCCGAGCGTGGCAGTTGGCGCTGCTTGCCGCCGCCGCTGTGCTTGCCGGCTGCGCTTCGTTCAGCGCGGACGGCGGCTTCGCGCCGGTGCAGCAGATCGCCAAAGAACGCCTCGGTCAAGAGGTGCGCTGGGCGCGCTCCGGCGCCGACCAGGACGCGATCGACACGCGCGTCGCCGAGCTGCTCGCCAAACCGCTGACGGTGGACGACGCTGTGCAAGTCGCCCTGCTGAACAACCGCGGCCTGCAGGCGACGTTCCAGGAACTCGGCATCACCGAAGCCGAAGTCGTGCAAGCGGGGCGCCTGCCGAACCCGGGTTTCAGCTTCGCGCGCCTGAAGCGCGGCGACGAGATCGAACTCGAGCGAGGCGTGCACCTGAACCTCGCTCGCCTGCTGGCGCTGCCCCTCATCGGCGCCATGGAAGCGCGGCGCTTCGAACAGACCCAAAGCATGATTGCGATGGGCGTGCTCGCGCTTGCCGCCGACACGCGCAAGGCCTACTTCAACGCGCTCGCCGCCGAGGAAGGCGTGCGCTACCTGCGCCTGGTGATGCAGGCGGCGCAGGCGAGCGCCGAGCTGGCGCGGCGCATGGAGCAGGTCGGCAACTTCAACAAGCTGCAGCGCGCGCGCGAACAAAGCTTTTACGCCGATGCGGCGCTGAACCTCGCGCGCGCCGAGCAGGCGCAAGCCTCGACACGCGAACGCCTGACGCGGCTCCTGGGCGCGTGGGGCGAGCAGACGCAGTTTCGCTTGCCCGAGCGTCTGCCCGATTTGCCCAAGGAGGCGATCGCCCAGCCCGACGTCGAACGCGTCGCGCTCGCGCAGCGCCTGGACGTGCAAGGCGCCAAGCTCGCTGCCGAGCAGACCGCGAAGAACCTGGGCTTGACGCGCAGCACGCGCTTCGTCAATGTGCTGGAGCTGGGCCTGGTTCGCGACACGTCGAATCAAGCGCCGCCACGGCGCGGCTGGGAAGTCAGCGTCGAATTGCCGCTGTTCGACTGGGGCGACGCGCGCATCGCACGCGCGCAAGCCGTGTACATGCAGGCGCTGCACCGCGCCGCCGAAACCGCGATCAACGCGCGCTCCGAAGTGCGCGAGGCCTACACGGGCTACCGCTCGGCGTTCGACATTGCGCGACATCACTTCGAAGAGATTGTTCCGCTGCGCAAGCGAATCGCCGAAGAAAACCTGCTGCGCTACAACGGCATGCTGATCGGCGTGTTCGAGCTGCTCGCCGACGCGCGCGCACAGATCGCCAGCGTCAACAACGCCATCGAGGCGCTGCGCGATTTCTGGATCGCGCGCTCGGATCTGGACATGGCGCTCATCGGCAAGCCCAGCCTGGCGGCGCCGGCAGGCCTCGCGGTCGCCGCCGAGCCCGGCGGCGCAGCGCACTGAATCAACAAGGAACAGACATGGTTTCGCGACGACGTTTCATCGGCCGCGCAGGCGTTGTCACCGCAGCAGTGACTGCCGCATCGGTCAGCAAGGTCACCATGGCGGCTTTGCCCGAACCCGTGATCCAGGCCTCGCCCGACACGATGCCCCCGCTCGTGCCCGCCACCGGCAGGCCGTACAACCCAGTGGTCACGCTCAACGGCTGGACTTGCCCCTGGCGCATGAACAAGGGCGTCAAGGAGTTCCACCTCGTCGCCGAACCCGTGGTGCGCGAAATGACGCCCGGCTTCAAGGCGCACCTGTGGGGCTACAACGGCCAAAGCCCGGGGCCGACGATCGAGGTGGTCGAAGGTGACCGGGTGCGAATTTTCGTCACTAACCGCTTGGGCGAGCTGACGAGCGTGCACTGGCATGGGCAGCGCCTGCCCAACGGCATGGACGGCGTGACGGGCCTGACCCAACCCGGCATCCCGCCGGGCAAGACCTATGTCTACGAATTCGTCGCGCGCCGCCCCGGCACCTTCATGTATCACCCGCATGCGGATGAGATGGTGCAAATGGCGATGGGGATGATGGGCTTCTGGATCACGCATCCCGCGCTTGCCAAGGGCGGGAAACACCCGCTCATCGACGACGTGGATCGCGATTTCGTATTTCTTCTGAACGCCTACGACATCGACCCGGGAAGCGCCACGCCGAAGATCATGACGATGCTCGACTTCAACCTGTGGAGCTGGAACAGCCGCATCTTCCCCGGCATCGACTCGCTGAACGTGCGCCTGAACGACAAGGTGCGAATCCGCATCGGCAACCTGACGATGACGAACCACCCGATCCACCTGCACGGCCACGAGTTCCTGATCACCGGCACCGACGGCGGGCCCACGCCGAAGAGCACGCGCCAGTACGAGGTCACGGAAGACATCGCGGTTGGGCAGATGCGCCAGATCGAGTTTCTCGCCGACGAGCCGGGCGACTGGGCCTTCCATTGCCACAAGAGCCATCACACGATGAACGCGATGGGCCACAACGTGCCCACCCTGATCGGCGTGGACCACCGCGACGTGGTGCGCAGCATCACCAAGCTGATCCCCGACTACATGGTGATGGGCGAGCGCGGCATGAAAGACATGACGGAAATGGAAATGCCGCTGCCCGACAACACGGCGGCGATGATGACGGGCACCGGCCCGTTCGGCGCCGTCGGAATGGGCGGCATGTTCAGCGTCGTCAAGGTGCGCAAGGAGCAGAAATCCGGCGACTACAGCGACCCGGGTTGGTACAAGCACCCGCCCGGCGAAGTGGCTTATGAATGGACCGGCGCGCTGCCCGACCCCGCGCGCTTCAATGGCGAAGGCACGGGTTCGATGCCGCCGCTGGCACGGCCGAAGCTTGACGCCGAAGTCACGGTGCGCAAACCCGGCGGCGCGCACTCCGGCCATTGAACCGACGGCGCGCACCCTCGCCCTCAACCCACCTCCGAAAGGAATTTCATGCAACCCATCCAGGCATTGATGCTCACCGCGGCGCTGGCCCTGTCGGGTGCCGCATTCGCCCATGGCGACGCGCACCCGGCGAAGAAAGCCGCAGCAGTGAAAAAGGAGCAGAAGGACTGGGGCATCGCCGGCGATGCGAAGTCGGCGAAGCGGACCATCGAGGTCAAGATGCTCGACTCGATGCGCTTCTCGCCGGAAGCGATCGAGGTGAAGCAGGGCGAGACACTGCGCTTCATCGTGGGCAACGACGGCAAGCAGATGCACGAGTTCGTGATCGGCACGAAGGCGGAGAACGACGAACACGCCGCGCTGATGCTCAAGTTCCCGAACATGGAACACGACGAACCGTACATGGCGCATGTCGCGCCGGGCAAGACCGGCGAGATCGTCTGGACCTTCAACCGCGCCGGCGATTTCGACTTCGCCTGCCTGATCGCCGGCCACTACCAGGCGGGCATGGTGGGCAGAATCAAGGTGCTCGCCGCAGCCCCCGCTGGCCCCAAGCGCTGAGCCACAGCATCGCCTCGCTCGCACGCACACTCACCGACGAAAGAGAGATGAACATGAAGACTCGCATCCACATCGTGATCGCCGCGATCGCCATGCTTCTGGCCATGCCACTGCAAGCCGGCGCCAGTGCCGACATGACCGACGCCGAAGTGCGCAAGGTCGACAAGGAGGCCGGCAAGCTCACACTCAAACACGCCGAGATCAAAAGCCTGGACATGCCCGCGATGACCATGGTCTTCGTCGTCAAGGACAAGGCCGTGCTCAACAAACTCCAGCCCGGCGACAAGGTCAGGTTCAAGGCGATCAACGAGGGCGGCAAGTACACCGTCACCGAGATCGAAGCGTCGAAATAGAAGCCGCGGTCATGCACCCTCACGCCGAGCACGCCCGGCACCAGGCATCGGGCGCGCCGCCCGCGGATGCGCTGAAGGATCCGGTGTGCGGCATGACGGTCACCGAAAAGTCGCCGCACCGCTTCGAACACGCCGGGCGCGCGCACCTCTTCTGCTGCGCGAAGTGCAGGGAGAAGTTCGCCGCCGATCCGCAGAAGTTCCTGCGGCCGCGTGCTGCGGCGCCAGCCGACCCCGCACCCGAAGCGAGCGCCGGCACGGTCTACACCTGTCCAATGCACCCGGAGGTCATGCAAGACCGCCCGGGCGACTGCCCGAAGTGCGGGATGTCGCTGGAGCCGCTTCTGCCCGAACTCGGTGACGCACAAAACCCCGAACTCGTGAACTTCCAGCGGCGCTTCTGGTGGACGCTGCCGCTCACGCTGAGTGTGGCCGTGCTGGCGATGTTCGGGCATCGCCTGGGCGGGTTCGAGATGGCGGCACAAAGCTGGATCGAGCTGCTGCTCACGCTGCCCGTTGTCCTGTGGGCCGGCGCGCCGTTCTTCGTGCGCGGCGCACAGTCGCTGGCGAACCGCAGCCCGAACATGTGGACGCTGATCGGGTTGGGCACCGGCGCGGCATTCCTCTACAGCGTCGTCGCGACGGTCGCGCCGCAGTGGTTTCCCGCGTCCTTCATGTCAATGGGGCGGGTCGCGGTGTACTTCGAGGCTGCGGCGGTGATTGTTTCACTGACCCTGTTCGGGCAGATCTTGGAGTTGAAGGCGCGCGCGCAGACCTCGGCGGCGATCAAATCGCTGCTCGGCCTGGCGCCCAAGACGGCGCGCCGCATCGGCGCCGACGGCCATGAGGCCGACGTGCCGCTCACGCACGTGCACGTCGGCGACCTGCTGCGCGTTCGCCCGGGCGAAAAAGTGCCGGTCGACGGCGTCGTGATCGAGGGCAGCAGCGCGCTGGATGAATCGATGCTCACAGGCGAGCCGCTGCCCGTGACCAAGCGCGCCGGAGACAAGCTGATTGGCGCCACGCTCAATACGCGCGGCGCGCTTGTGATGCGTGCCCAGAGTGTCGGCTCGAGCACGGTGCTTGCGCAAATCGTGCAGCTGGTCGCGCTGGCGCAGCGTTCGCGCGCGCCGATGCAGAGCCTGGCCGACACGGTGGCCGGCTACTTCGTCGTCGGTGTCGTCTGCGTTGCTCTGCTCACCTTCTTCGGCTGGGGTCTGTTCGGGCCTGCATCGGCCAACGCGTCGGGCTGGGTCTACGGCCTGATCAACGCCGTGGCGGTATTGATCATCGCCTGCCCCTGCGCACTGGGCTTGGCCACTCCCATGTCCATCATGGTCGCCACCGGCCGCGGTGCGACGCATGGCGTGTTGTTCCGCGACGCCGCGGCGATCGAGAAGCTGTGCCAGGTCGATACGCTGATCGTCGACAAGACCGGCACACTGACCGTCGGTCGCCCGGCGTTCGAGCGCGCGGTTGCTGCCGAGGGCTTCAGCGAAGACGACGTGCTGCGCCTCGCGGCGAGCCTGGACCAGGGCAGCGAGCACCCGCTCGCGGCGGCCATCGTCGCCGCAGCGCGCGAGCGCGGTCTGCTGCTCGCCAAAGCCGAACAGTTCGACTCCGAGTCGGGTATCGGCGTGCGCGGCAGCGTCGCGGGCCAGTCGCTGGCGCTTGGCAATGCGGCGCTGATGCAGCAGCTCGGCGTCGACGTCGCGGCGCTCGCCGCGCAAGCCGAAGCGCTGCGCGGCCAGGGCGCAAGCGTCATGCACCTGGCGGTGAACGCGCGGCTTGCGGGCCTGCTCGCCGTCTCCGACCCCATCAAGCCGACGACGCTCGACGCGCTGGCCGCCCTGCGCAAGGCGGGCGTTCGCGTCGTCATGGCCAGCGGTGACGGGCTCACCACGGCGCGTGCCGTGGGCCAGCAGCTGGGAATTGATGAAGTGCACGGTGAAGTGAAGCCGGCCGACAAGCTGAAACTCGTCGAGCAGTTGCAAGCACAGGGCCGTGTCGTCGCGATGGCCGGCGACGGCATCAACGATGCGCCGGCGCTGGCGCGCGCGGATGTGGGCGTCGCCATGGGCACCGGCACCGACGTCGCGATGCACAGCGCTCAGCTCACGTTGATCCAGGGCGACTTGCGCGGCATCGCGACGGCGCGTGCCCTCTCTGTCGCGACAGTCGCGAACATGAAACAGAACCTGGCCTTCGCCTTCGTCTACAACGCGCTGGGCGTGCCGCTCGCGGCGGGGGTGCTGTATCCGTTCACCGGCTGGTTGCTCTCGCCGATGATCGCCGCGCTGGCGATGAGCCTGAGTTCGGCGTCGGTGATCGCCAATGCACTGCGCCTTCGCGCCGCGGCGATTCGGCCTGAATGACGCCTACGCGGACGCGGGGACCAGAAATTCGGATTGGCCTTCGATGCCGCAGCCCATGCATCCGGGCGCGGACTTGACGAAGATCGTGGAGTACCTGAAAGCCCAATCGGGCCGGCGTCTGTCGAAAGGCTCGCGACTCCACCGCTTCCACGGCCAGTCGCTCTTGGTCGGGTCGGCGAGGTACGCTTCCTCGATCCGGTCGGTGATCGGCGTGAGCCCCAGCGAAGGCACGACCCGGGCCTTCAGGTCAAGGTCGACTCCATCAAGCACCAGAATCCCGCTCGGCGCGACCAGGTTAACGATGCCGCGCAGGCACATCTCGGCCAGGGGATCCTCCATTGGGCCGAGAAAGTTGCAGGCAAGAACCAGATCGTGGGGTCCCAGCTGAGCCGTGAGCTGGGGATCGGTGGCATCGCCGACGAGCCAGTCGACGCCTTCACGAAGCCAATCCCTGATCCGAAGGTTGCCACCCGGTGCGGGCTCCAGCATCGCGTGCAACGCTTCGGTGGCTGCGCCCGTCACCTCACGTTGGCCCATTTCCTGGAGCGCCTCTTCGCCCGTTGCAGGCTGCGCGCGGAACACGCCACGCCGGGCGAATTCGATGACCGCGGGCGAGATGTCGACGCCCTTCGCGACCATCCGCAGATCGGGCCGCGCGCTGCGGATCATCCACAGCGTGGAGTGCAACTCGACCCCGGTGCTGCAGCCGATCGACGCGATCCGAAGCGTTGCGCCCGGGGGGCTTCGCGAAATCAGATCCCGCAGAGCTTCAAGCTGCGGAACGTTGCGCATGAAGCGCGTCATGTGAGACTGATTGCGGTTCGTGTCGCGCACGAAGTTGTCGTAGATGAAGCTGCCCACGCTGCGCATGGCTCGCGTGGCGAGGACACTGTCAGGCAGGCGACGCCAAACGCGGCGCACAGGGCCGAGGAACGGCCTTAAGATTGACTTTAGGATGACGTTCATTTGACTTCAATCGGACAAGGAGGAGGAGGAAGGAGAGAGTCACCGATGGTCACACAGAAGCGGCCCCGCCGCAGCAGCAAATACACCGCCGGAACGACAAACATCGAAAGCAGCGGTGCACTGATCATTCCGCCGACCATCGGCGCGGCGATGCGCTGCATCACTTCCGAGCCCGTGCCTTCGCCCCACATGATGGGGAAGAGGCCGGCGAGGATCACCGCCACCGTCATCGCCTTCGGGCGCACGCGCTGCACCGCGCCTTCGCGGATCGCGGCGAGCAGATCGTCGTGGCTGGTGCGGCCGGTGGCGATGCGCTCGTCCCAAGCATGCTTGAGGTACAGCAGCATGATCACGCCGAACTCGGCGGCCACGCCCGCCAGCGCAATGAAGCCGACCGCGCCCGCCACCGACATGTTGTAGCTCAAGCCCCACAGCAACCACACACCACCGACCAGCGCGAAAGGCAGCGTGCCCATGATGAGCAGCGCTTCGTCGAAGCGTTTGAAGGTGAGGTAGAGCAGGACGAAGATGATGAGCAGCGTGAAAGGCACGACGAGTTTCAGCTTGGCGGTGGCGCGTTCGAGAAATTCGAACTGGCCCGACCAGGACACCGAGTAACCCGCAGGCAACTCGACGCCCTGCGCAACGACGCGCTGCATCTCCTGCACGGCGCTCTTCAAGTCGCGCCCGCGCACGTCCACATACACCCAACCCGAGAGGCGCGCGTTTTCGCTGCGCAGCATCGGCGGGCCGTCGCTGATGCGGATGTCGGCGACGTCCGACAGCACCAGGCGCGCGCCGCGCTCGGTGACGAAGGGCAGGCGTTTCAGCTTGGCCAGCGTATCGCGCAGTTCGCGCGGGTAGCGCACGTTGATCGGGAAGCGTTGCGCGCCCTCGATGGTCTCGCCGATGTTCTCGCCGCCGATCGCCGACGTGATGACAGAGTGCACGTCGGCGATGTTCAGGCCGAAGCGCGCGGCGGCGTCGCGGTTCACGTCGATGTCGACGTAGCGCCCGCCGGTCAAGCGTTCGGCCAGGGCACTGCTCACGCCGGGAACGCCTTTCAGGACGCGTTCGATGTCGACTGCGACGCGGTCGATGACCGCCAGGTCCGCGCCGGCGACTTTCACGCCCACCGCGCTCTTGATGCCGGTGGCGAGCATGTCGATGCGATTGCGGATCGGCGGCACCCAGATGTTTGTCAGTCCGGGCACGCGCACCGCAGCGTCGAGTTCCTCGACGAGTTTGTCCTGCGTCATTCCGGCGCGCCACTGTTCGCGCGGCTTGAACTGGATCGTCGTCTCGAACATTTCCAGCGGCGCCGGATCCGTCGCGGTTTCGGCGCGTCCGGCCTTGCCGTAAACGCTCGCGACTTCGGGAATCGTCTTGATGAGGCGGTCCGTCTGCTGCAGCAACTCCGCCGCCTTGCCGGCGCTCAGACCCGGCAGCGCCGAGGGCATATAGAGCAAGTCGCCTTCGTCAAGACGCGGCATGAACTCGCCGCCGATGTGTTGCAGCGGCCACAGGCTCGCGATCAGCGCGATGGCGGCAATCACGAGCGTCGACTTCGGCCAGCGCAAGACGGCGTCGAGCGCCGGCCGGTACAGCGCGATCAGGAATCGGTTCAGCGGGTTCGCGCGCTCGGCGGGAATGCGTCCGCGGATCAGATAGCCCATCAGCACCGGAATCAAGGTCACCGCCAGGCCCGCCGCGGCGGCCATCGCGTAGGTCTTGGTGAACGCGAGGGGAGAGAAGAGTCGGCCTTCCTGCGCTTGCAGCGTGAACACGGGAATGAACGACAGCGTGATGATCAGCAGCGAGAAGAACAGGGCGGGGCCGACTTCCGACGCGGCGTTCCCAATCACTTGCCAGCGCGCTTCGCCTTCGAGTTTTTCATCGCCCGGGTGCTGCTGCGCCCAGCGCTCCAGGTGCTTGTGCGCGTTTTCTATCATCACGACGGCGGCGTCGACCATCGCGCCGATCGCGATGGCGATGCCGCCGAGCGACATGATGTTCGCGTTCACGCCCTGATAGCGCATCACGATGAAAGCGGCGACGATGCCCAGCGGCAGCGAGACGATCGCGACAAACGCCGAGCGCAGGTGGAACAGGAAGATAAAACACACGACGGCGACGACGGCAAACTCTTCGAGCAGCTTGGTGCGCAGGTTCGCCACGGCGCGTTCGATGAGGCCGGAGCGGTCGTACACGGGCACGATCTCCACGCCCTGCGGCAGGCTCGCGCGCAGCTCGAGCAGCTTGGCTTTCACCTGGGCAATCGTCTCCAGCGCGTTCTTGCCCGAGCGCATGACGATGATGCCGCCGGTCGCTTCGCCTTCGCCGTCGAGCTCACCGATGCCGCGCCGCATTTCGGGCCCGACCTGGATGCGAGCCACATCGCCCAGCCGCACCGACACACCCGCGGCCGACGTCGTGAGCGGGATCTTGCGAAAGTCGTCGAGTGACTGCAGATAGCCCGACGCGCGCACCATCACTTCGGCTTCGCCGAGTTCCAGCACCGACCCTCCGGCTTCCTGGTTCGCGCGCTGCACGGCTTCGATGACTTTGGTGTGCGCGATGCCGAAAGCGGCGAGTTGGTTCGGGTCCAGCACGATCTGGTACTGGCGCACCATGCCGCCCACCGACGCGACTTCGGCGACGCCCGCAACCGCTTTCAGCTCGAACTTGAGGAACCAGTCTTGCAAGGCGCGCAACTGGCCTGCGTCCATCTTGCCGCTGCGGTCGATCAACGCGTATTGGTAGATCCAGCCGACGCCGGTCGCGTCCGGGCCGAGGGAGGTCTTGGCGTTCGCCGGCAAACGCGATTGCACTTGGTTCAGCACTTCGAGCACACGCGAGCGCGCCCAATAGAGGTCAGTGCCGTCTTCGAACAGCACGTAGACAAACGAGTCGCCGAAGAAAGAATAACCACGCACGGTTTTTGCGCCGGGCACCGAGAGCAGCGTCGTTGTCAGCGGGTAGGTGACCTGGTTCTCGACGATGCGCGGCGCCTGCCCGGGGTAACTCGTGCGAACGATGACTTGCACGTCGGACAGGTCCGGCAGCGCGTCGAGCGGCGTCGCGAGCAGCGAGACGACGCCCCAGCCGCTCACCATGAGGCTCGCGAGCAGCACCAGAAAGCGGTTCGCGATCGACCAGCGGATGAGGCGGGCGATCATGGCTTGGCCTCCATCGTCATGGGCGGCATCGCCGGTGCCTGGCGCGGCTTGGTTGCACCGGGCGGCAGCGCCGGCTCGGCGTTGAGGCGCGCCTCCACGCCCTTCAAGCTCGCCTCCGAGTCGATGAGGAACTGCGACGAGACAACGACGCGTTGACCGAGCTGCACACCGCGCTTGACTTCAGTGCTGCCGCCGCTCTCGGCGCCGACTTCGACTTCGACGGGGCGAAAGCGCCCGTCGTCTTCAACGAGCATGACGAGCGTGCGCTTGCCCGTCTGGATCACCGCCTCGGTGGGAATCAGCAGCACTTTGCCGGCGCGCGGGTCCATGAACTGCATTTGCACGAACATCCCCGGAACCAGCGCGCCACTGCGGTTGGCGAGTTCGAGACGAGCCTTCACGGTTCGTGTCACCGCGTTCACCTCGGGCAGCAGCGCTTGCAGCCGACCTTCGAACACGGCGCCCGGCAAGGCCGGGCTGCGCGCCTGAACTCTCGCGCCCGGGCGCAGCAGCGCCGCCTGGCTTTCCGGGACTTCGGCGTTCGCCCAGACGCTCGAGAGGCCGTTGATGCGAAACAGCGTCGCACCCGCCATCACCGTCATGCCCTCGCGAACGAGCAATTCACTGAGCACGCCGCCGATAGTCGCTACGACTTCGAATCTCGGCTGGGTTCGCCCGCTGCGCTGCACGAGGGCGATCAGCGGTTCGCTCATCCCGACCTGGCGCATGCGCTGGCGCGCCGCGTCGACGAGCGGCGCGAGGTCCGCGCCTTGCATTCTGGAGACGCCGAGAAACTCTTCCTGCGCGGCGATCCACTCCGGAACGTAAAGCTCGGCGAGCACCTGGCCCGCGGTGACGCGGTCGAGAGCTGCGCGAACGTGCAACTTCTCGACGAAGCCCGTCGCGCGCGCCTGCACCACCACCTGATCGGCCTCGTTGAAGCCGACGCTGCCCAGCGCCGTGACTTGCGGCGCAAGCACGCCGGCGATCACCGGCGCGCTGCGCACGCCCAGGTTCTGCTGGGTGCGCGGGCTGACGCTGACCTGGTTCGATTCGGCCTCGCGAGCGCCATTGCCGCCGTCGCCGAACACCGGCACAAGCATCATGTCCATGAACGGCGACTTGGCGGGCTTGTCGAACTTCGCGCCCGGCGTCATCGGGTCGTGGTAGTAGAGGATCTTCCGTTGCGTCGCCGGGTCGACGTCGCCCGCCTTGAGGCCGGCCTCGATGTGGCGCCGCGTCGCCGCTTCGCCTTGGGCGATGCTCATCGCGCTGCTGGGCGCGCTAGAACCCGCGGAGTTCGAGGACTGCGCGGCGGGCGCCATGTCCATGCCGCGGGTCATGCCGAAGCGGTAGGCGCCGTAGCCGATTGCAAGCAGGGCGATCAAGGCTGCTGCCGCGAGGAGGTGCTTCATGGCGTGTTCCTCGGTCCGCTCGCCGGCGCTGGGCCGTCGAGGTAAGTCAACTGCGCCCACAGGCGCGCCAGGTCCATTTCGATGCGCAATTGCTGCACGCGCACATCGAGTTCGGCGCGGCGCGCTTCGAGCACGGCGGCGAGCAGCCCGCTGCCGGTGCGGTACGCGGTAAGCGCCGCGTGGCTGCGCTGTTGCGCCAGCGGCAACAGCTGGGTCGCAAAGCGCTGCAGGCGCTGCTCGTGGTTGCGCCACTCGTGCAGCATGATCCGCACTTCGGCTTCGTGGGTGCGCTCCACCTCTTCGCGCTCGGCGCTGCTGCGCGCGGCCAGCGCCTGGCGCGCCGCGTATTCACGGCCCTGGCGCTGCACCCGGTTCCAGGGCAAGGGCAGCGCGACGTTGATCGACACCATGTTCGAGTAGCTCGGCCCGCGCTGGCTGAACATGACTTCGACGCTCCAGTCGGTGCGCTGCTCAGTCCGTGCGAGTTCGGCATCGGCCTGGGTGAACGCTTCCTGCTGCACGGCGGCGGCAATCAGCGGGTGCCGCGCCAACTGCGCGCCCAGGTCGTGGTGCTGTGTCCAGCCTGGCGCAGTCAAAGGCGGGCGGGCGTCGCTGCTGCGCTGCGCGGCGTCGCCGATCCAGCGCGCGAGTTGGGCGTCGGCCACGGCGATCGCCCGATCGGCCTGCGCGACGCCGTCGCGCATCTGTTCGACCTGGCCGCGCGCGGCGAAGTGTTCGGCCTGCGACGCCCGCCCGCTGCTCAGCAACGCCTGCACCGCCTGAACCTGCAATTCGGCCTCGTGAACCTGGGCTTGCAGCAAGTCGCGCAGCGTGTACTGATAGGAGCGGT
>CAWKLQ010000006.1:0-134252 GCA_963850525.1 uncultured beta proteobacterium
GTCCAGCGTCGCGCTGCCAGCCACTGACGCCGTGCCGTCGCTGACCGTGTAGCTGAAGCTCACCGCAGCTGTCGTCATTCAGCGCCGGCGTGTAGCTCCACGTGCCGTTGCCGTTGTTGACCAGGCGTACCGCTGCCTGCGACGATGCTCAGGCCCGTTGCGGTGAGGCCGGCGCTGTCGATGTCGCTTGCGTTGGCCAGCAGCTCGGCCTGCGTGATCAGCCGCGCGCCGCTGTCTTCGGCGATCGCCGCGAGGGTCACGGGCGCGGTCGCCGGCGCGTCGTTCACCGGCGTGATGTCCAGCGTCGCGCGCTGCCAGCTGCGACGCCGTGCCGTCGCTGACGCTGTAGCTGAAGCTCACCGCGCTGTCGTCGTTCAGCGCGGGCGTATAGCTCCACGTGCCGTTGCCGTTGTTGACCAGGGTGCCTTGCCCTGCGGCGATGCTCAGGCCCGTTGCGCTCAGGCCGGCGCTGTCGATATCGCTCGCGTTGGCGAGCAGCTCGGCCTGCGTGATCAGCCGTGCGCCGCTGTCTTCGGCGATCGCGGCGAGGGTCACCGGGCTGGACACCGGCGCGTCGTTCACCGGCGTGATGTCCAGCGCCGCGCTGCCTGCTGCGAACGCCGTGCCGTCGCTGACGCTGTAGTCGAAGCTCACCGAGGTGTCGTCGTTCAACGCGGGCGTGTAACTCCACGTGCCGTTGCCGTTGTTCACCAGGGTGCCGCCGCCTGCGGCGATGCTCAGACCCGTGGCGCTCAGGCCGGCGCTGTCGATGTCGCTCGCGTTGGCGAGCAGCTCGGCCTGCGTGATCAGGCGTGCGACCGTGTCTTCGGCGATCGCCGCGAGCGTCACGGCGCTCGTCGACCGGCGCGTCGTTCACCGGCGTGATGTCCAGCGCCGCGCGCGCCGCCACCACGGCCGTGCCGTCGCTCACCGCATAGCTGAACGTGGCCGCGCCGTCGTCGTTCAACGCGGGCGTGTAGGCCCACGTCCCATTGCCGTTGTTCACCAGGGTGCCGCTGCCTGCGGCAATGCTCAGACCCGTGGCGCTCAGGCCGGCGCTGTCGATATCGCTCGCGTTGGCAAGCAGCTCGGCCTGCGTGATCAGCCGCGCGCCACTGTCTTCGGCGATCGCGGCGAGCGTGACCGGCGGCGACGTCGGCGCGTCGTTCACCGGAGCAATCGTCAATGAATAGCGCCCGGGTGCCGAGCTGCGACCACCATCGTCACGCGCGCTGAACACGATCTCGACGTCGCCGCTGAAATCGGCGTTCGGTACGAACCGCAGTGCGGCAGCTTGCGCAGCGCTGATCGCTTGACCCGCGACGACGCGCGTCAAGCCGTCGGCGAGCGTCACGTTCCCATTCACCGGGGTCTCGTGCAGCGTCAACGCCACCACGCTGCCGTCGACATCTTGTCCCTGCAACGTCAGGTCGACCGGAGTGTCTTCGAGCGTGTCCCCTCGTTCCGAGGTGACGATCGGAGCGTCGTTGACCGGCTGGACAAGAATCGTCACGCGGTGTGAAACGCTGCTCTGCGCGGTGCTGACGGTGTAGGCGAATTCACCGACTCGGCTGCGAGTGTCGTACTCATCGGGCGGCGCGTACACGAGCCCGGCCAAGTCGCCCGGCGTCAGCGCTGCACCAGTGATCAATGGCGCGCCGTCGGCCCGCCTGACTTCGCCGATCGCCGGAACCTGATCGACGGTCATCACCGTCACCGGGATTTCGGCGGCGGGCGGGCTCAACCGTAGGCTGACGGGGGGTCCCTCTTCGACGGCGATGACGGCATTGAGATTGCCCTCCTGAGGTGATTGAGGAACGCTTGCGCCGCTCCGCCAGGAGCGACTCGGACGCCATGCGCCGATCTTCGAGCGCCATCGCGTCGAGGCCAGCGGCAGCAAGCTTGGGAAGCGGCAGCCCCATCGGCTCCGAGACCCGGGCCACGCGCTCGGGGCTCAGCAGCTCGGATCCGTCTTCCACCTTCGGTTCGGGCGGCGGTTCGGCGGGGGGGGGGGGGACGGCAACCACCTGCGCAATCACTTCGGCGGGTGCAACGACACGCGGGACTTCGTCGGATCGCGTGAATTCGACGATGCCGTCCTCCGACGTCAGGATGATGTCGCCCTTTTGAACCGGGTCGCCGATCTTGAGCGGCCTGAACGTGCCATTGCCGGAACGGATTTGCGCAGTGCCGAACAAGCCGACGACCGTGCCGTTGCTGGAGTGGATGATGATCGGCATGCGGTGACCCTTTGCGCCCGTGTCAGGCGCCGGCAAGACGCGCGTGGAGAAGTCCGAATCCGACTTCGGACTCACGCGCATCGTTGCCCGACGCCGCGCCGCGGTCAATCCCTAGCTTGGAGGCGCCAATCTCGCAATGCCGAGATCGCGGGTGTCCACCGCAACCAGGTGTCAGCGTTCGCGCAGCGCGTTCGCCTTGGCTTTCAGAACCGGCTTGAGCAGGTACGACAAGACCGTCTTGTTGCCCGTCAGGATGTCGACTTCCGCGGTCATTCCCGGGATGATCGGCAGCTTTTCGCCCAGGCTGGCGTGCACGGTGCGAAGTCGCACCCGATAGAACGCGTTGCCGCGCTCGTCGACCACAGTGTCGGGGCTGATGTTTTCGACCTCTGCGGTCATTGCGCCGAAGATCGAAAAGTCGTACGCGGTGAACTTGACCGTCGCGCTCTGCCCCGGGTGAATGAATCCGATGTCCTTGGGTTGCACTTTCGCCTCGAGGACCAGCGTGTCGTCGATGGGAACGATCTCGACGATGTCTTTGCCCGGTTGCACGACTCCGCCGACGGTGTTGGCGAGCAGGCGCTGCACGCGGCCGCGCACCGGGCTCCTGATCTGCGCCTTCTCGACCCGGTCGGCGAGCGCCACCGCGCCCTGGTTCAACGCGTTGAGCCGGCCCATCACGTCGGCGAGTTCCTTGCGCGCTTCGTTGCGAAACCCGAGTTCGGTTTCCTGCGCTTTGCGCTGCGCCTCGGCAATCGCCGCGCGCACGCGTTCGATTTGCGCCGCGGCCTGTTCGGCTTCGCCCCGGCTGCGCGACACGTCGCGGTCGAGGCGCAAGACTTCCACCTCCGAGACCGCACCGCTGGCGAGCAGCGGCCGGGTCCGGCCGAGTTCCTGCAGGTTCAGGTCGAGGCTGCGCTCGGCACTCGCCTTGCGCGCCTGCACCTCGCTGAGCTCCTGCTGGCGCTGCTGCAACTGCTGTTGGTTGATCGCGAGCATCGTCTGCAGCTCGGTGTGGCGCGCCTCGAACAAGCGCCGCTCCTCTTCGAGGATGTGCTTCTCGTGCACGCCGGCGGCGCCGGACGGACGAAACCGCGCACCCTCGGCCAACGCGCGCAGGCGCGCCAGCCGGGCGCGCAACGCGAAACCCGTGGCCGCGCTCTCGCGCATCCCGGACGTCGCCCGGGTCTCGTCGATCTTCAGCAGCAACTGATCCTTCTCGACGAGCTGCCCTTCGCGCACCAGGATTTCCGAGACCACGCCACCGTCGTACGACTGCACGAGTTGCAACTGGCGCGACGGGATCACTCTGGCATCGCCGCGCACGACCTCATCGACGCGAGCGAGCGCCGCCCAGGCGATGCACATCGCCACGACGAGCGCGGCGGCGCGAACGATCGCCTGTGCGCGGCGCGTCTGCTGGCGCGACATGACCTGCTCGGCCTCGAGCTCGAAGCTGCGAAACGATGCTGCCCCGGGACCGGGCTGCTGTGGTGCGCTCCAAGAATCGCCGAACATCGTGCGCCGATCTCAGTCTCTTGCCGTCGGTCCCGCGACGCTCACGCGGCCTTCGCGACCCGCCCGCCGGCGAGCGCTTCCAGGATCGCGTCGCGCGGCCCGTCGGCGACGATGCGCCCGGCGTCGAGCACGATCACGCGCGTCACCAAGGCGAGCAGCGTCGTGCGGTGGGTCGCCAGGAGGACGGTCTTGTCGCGCGCGAATTGATCGATCCGAGCGGTCACGAGCGATTCGGTCGAAAAGTCCATCGCGCTGGTCGGTTCGTCGAGCAGCAACAGCGGCGAATTGCGCAGCACAGCGCGCGCCAGGCCGACCGCTTGGCGCTGGCCACCCGAGAGCAGTTCGCCGCGCTCGCCCACCGGCAGGTCGTAGCCGCGCGGATGCCGATTCACGAAGTCGGCCAGGCCGGCCACCTCCGCCGCCGCGGCGACCGCCGAATCGTCGGCGTACGGCATACCCATGCCGAGGTTCTCGCGCAGGCTGCCGTGGAACAGCGTCACGTCTTGCGCCACCGAGGCGGCGTTGCGCCGCACGTCGGCGGGATCGAGCTGGCGCACGTCGATTCCGTCGAGCAGCACCGCGCCTGCGCTCGGCGCGTACAGGCCCAGCAGCAGACGCTGAATCGTCGACTTGCCCGAGCCGACCCGCCCGATGAACGCGACCCGCTCGCCCGCGTTCACTTTGAAGCTCACGCCGTCGAGCGCGGAGTCGGTGCGGTCCGGGTAGTTGAACTTGACGTCGCGGAACTCGACTTCGCCGCGAAGCCGCGGGAGCTGCACGAACACCCGATCGGCGGGACGCTCGATCGCGCTGGCCATCACCTGATTCAGCTTTTCGAGCGCGGTGCGCGCGCCCTGGTACTGCATCATCAAACCCACGATTTGGCCCGCGGGCGCGAGCGCGCGGCTGGCGAGCATGCTCGCTGCGATCAGGGCGCCGACCGTCAAGTCGTGGCGTCCGATGAGGTAGACCCCGATGACGACGATGACGACCGTGACGCCCTGGGTCAGCAGATTCGTGCCCACCATCGCCGACGCCGCCAACGCGCGCATCTTGACACCGGTGCTGGCCAGGAAGATGTTCGCACGCTCCCAGTGCGCCTGCACCACGCCCTCGGCGGCCTGCGCCTTGATCGTCTCGATTCCCGCCAGCGCTTCGACCAGCGTGGCGTTACGCAACGCGCCTGCGCGGTAGGTCGTCTCGGACAGCTCGTGCAGCCGGTGCTGCAGGATCGAGCCGACCAGCGCGATCAGCAACCCGGCAATCGCGACCGGCAACGCCAGCCACACCGAAATCCACGCGAGCACACCGACGAAGAGCAATCCGAACGGAAGATCGATCAGCGCCGTCACCGTGCTCGACGCGATGAAGTCGCGCACCTGCTCGAAGCTGCGCAAGTTGGCGGCGAACGCACCCACCGATTCGGGCCGCTGCTCGAGCTTGGTTCCAAGCACGCGCTCCATCAGGCGCGCCGAAAGCTGCACGTCGATACGCGCGCTCGCTTCGTCGACGAAGCGGCTGCGCATCAATCGCATCGCGACATCGGCTGCCAGCGCCAGCGCGACGCCGATCGCGAGCGCCCAGAGCGTCTCGACCGCATGGTTCGGCACCACGCGGTCGTAGACGTTCATCGAGAACATCGGAAGCGCGAGCGCAAAAAGGTTGATCAGCGCCGCCGCGCACAGAACGTCGCGATAGACGAAGCGCTGCTCGAGCAATGCGCCCCAGAACCAGTGACGCGACGGCAACTCGCCGCTTGGCGTGGCGCCTGAGCCGACGCGCGAATCGAAGCGGAACTGCGGCCGAACGAACAGCGCGACGCCGCTGGCGCGCAATGCCAGATCGGCGAGCGTCCACGTGACCGAGCCCTGCCCCGTCTCGGGCAGCAGAACATGTGCCAGGCCAGCGCCGGCATCCAGACCGGTCAGCACGCAAGCGCGATGGTCCTTCAACAGCAGAATCGCCGGCAGAGCTGCCGCGTCCATCGAGTCCAGGTTCGTGCGTTGCAGCTTGCTCGCCATCCCGGCGCGCGCTGCCGCACGCTCGACCAGGTCGAGGGAAAGCTGCCCTTGCGTCAGCGGCAGCCCGGCAGACAGCGAGGCGCGCGAAGCAGCGCGGCCGTGCAGGCGGCAGACTTCGACCAGGCAGTCCAACAGCGGATCGGGATGCACCAGGTCCTCACGCCACGACGCCCGCCGGGGCTCCTGCGGCCCGGGATGGACGGGGGCGTTGCCGCGCGCTTTCGGATTGACGCCGAGCGGCGGCAGTTTGCTCACGGCCGTCGCGCGAGGTGCTACGGACGGCTCGCGGGCGGGCGCGGTGGCTGCGCCGCCGGGGCCTGCTGCGCCAGGGCGTCCGCCCGCGCATCGAGAGCGCTGCGATCGGTGGTTTGCAGGGCCACCGGGTGGACGTTGCAGCGAGCCGGAGCGTCGTCGCCTCGAACCCAGCCCGCGGTTTCGGCAGGCACCGTGTCGGCACGGCGGATGCCGAGTTGCGCGCCCAACTGATTCATCGCGGCGTGAGTACGCGCGTAGGCCAGCGCCAGGTCGTGCTCGGCGTTCGCCTGCGCGCGCTTCGCGCTGTACAACTCGCTCTCCGAATTCAGCAGATCGACCAGATTGCGCTGGCCGATCTCGAACTGCTGGCGATACGCGTCGCGCGCCTTCTCGCTGGCGACACTGTTGCGCTCGAGAAGCGCGCGCTGCTCGCGCAGCTTGAGCGTATCGTTGAACGCGATCGCTGCGGTCTGGCTGACGTCGCGGCAGGTCCGGTCGCGCTGGTCGGCGGCCTGATCGACCAGCCGCACCTGCTGGCGAATTCGTGCCTGATCGGCGCCGCCGCTGTACAGGCTCCAGTTGAGGACGATTTCCGCCGCCGCGTCGCGATTCTGGTCGCGGATCCCGTCCAGATGGTGGCCTGTCGTCGCACGCACGCGCGCTTCGATGCGCGGCTTGAGCGCGGCGTGGCGGATTTCGACCTGGGCGCGCGCCGAGCGCAAGGACTCGATGCTCGCGCTGATACCGGCGTTCTGTTCGACGGCCGCCCGCATCGCTTGCGCCGCGCTCGCCGGCACGGCGCGCTCAAGCCACTCGATCGGCGGCATCGCCGGCGGCGGATCGCTACCGACGATTCGTTGGTAGCGCGCGCCGACGTCGTGCAGGTTCGCCGTTTCGGTGCTGAGGTTCGATTCGGCGAGCGCGAGGCGGGCGGCCGCCTGTTCCAGATCGACGCCGCGGCTCACACCCGCTTTCACCCGCGTCTCGATCCGCACGAGCGAGTAGCGGTGCTGCACGTAGTTGTCTTCGGCGAGCTGGACCAGCCGGCGCATGCGCATCAAGTCGTAGTGCGCGCGCGCGGCTTCCAGCGCAATCTGCTCGGTCGTATCGACGAGCTCGAAATAGCGCGCCCGTTGATCGTGGCCGAGCCGCTCGACTTCGCCTTGCGTCCCCAGCCCGTCCCACAGCAGTTGCGTCACACTCGCACCGACGCTGCTGCGGGTCAAGGTCTGGCTGGCCGGATTTCGGTTGCCGATTCGATCGCTGTCCTTGCCGACGCTGGCGTTGACGTCGACGCGCGGCAGCAACCCGCCACGCGCTGCGGCGACGGCGTCGATCGATGCCCGATACGCGTTGAACCGGGCGCTCACGTCCGGGTGCGTCTCGATCGCCCGCGCCGCGGCGGCCTGCAGGCTGCCTGCCGGCTGCGCGCTTGCCGTCCCTCCCACCAGCAGCAGCATCGCCGCTGCGCGGGTGGCACTCCATCTCGTGTCCATGGTGCCCCCATCTTCAGCAGGACTCGCTACGCCCGAGCCGCCCACGCGAGGTACGCGCGCGGCCAACGCCGGGCTGTCAGCGAATTTCAGCGTGGCCGAAGCATGAAGCCCGACGTCGTTTCGGCCTAGACCCGAACTGAGGGGGATGCGTTGCGGGCCGAATGGTCGGGCCCGAATTCATGCTTTCAGCCTGAAGGCCCGCGGCGCGAAAGCGAACCGGCGACGACGTTCGCCATGCGCAGCGCCGCGCCTCGCTGGCTCGCCGCGAATCCGCTCGCGCGCTCGCTCCAGGCGCAAGCGTCAGCAGCGGCACAGAGCGCGACGCCGCGCGCGACGGCTTCGGCGACATCGGCAACGCGGATCGCCGCGTCGGCGCGCACCGCGAGTTCGGCAGCCTGCGCAAAGTTGAACGTGTGCGGCCCCATCACGACCGGACAGCCGCACGCCGCCGCTTCGATCAGGTTCTGCCCGCCCAGCGGCGCGAAGCTGCCACCAAGCAACGCGACATGCGCCGCTGAGTAGTAGAGCGCCATTTCGCCGAGCGAATCGCCGAGCCAGACGTCCGCCGAACCTGCGTCGGGCGGTGGTGCGTCGGCCCAGCTGCCGCGGCGACGCATCGACAGGCCGCTGGCTTCGATCAGCGTGGCCACTTCATCAAAACGTTGGGGATGGCGCGGCACGATCAGCAGCAGCGGGCGCGGCGGCGCGAGGCTCATCGCTTGTTCGCGCCACTCCGCGAGCAACGGCGCCTCTTCTCCTTCGCGCGTGCTTGCTGCCAGGACGACGCTGCGCTGCAGCGCGTCGCGCCAGGCGCGACCGCGTGCGAGCTGGGCCGGATCAGGCGCCATGTCGAATTTCAGGTTGCCTGAGACCTTCACTTCACGCGCGCCACTCACCCTCAGGCGCTGTGCGTCGTCAGTCGTCTGGGCGAGAACCAGACTCAAGCGTTGCAGCGCCGGCCGCAGCAGCGCCGCGAAACGCTCGCCCTTGCGCCGGCTCTTTTCGCTCAGGCGAGCGTTTGCGAGCACCATCGGAACACCCTCGCGCTGCGCTGCGTGCAGCAGGTTCGGCCAGATTTCGGTTTCCATCAGAATGCCGACCGACGGCCGAAAGTGGCGCAGAAAACGCCGCACCGCGCCGGGGGTGTCGAGCGGCAACCACGCCTGCACGTCGCCATCGTGCAGCAGCGCCCGGCCGGCCTCGCGGCCTGTCGCCGTGCCATGCGTGAGCAACAGGCGCATGCCGGGGCAGGTGTTGCGCAGCGCGTCGATCAGCGCCGCGGCGGCGCGCGTTTCGCCGAGCGACACGGCGTGCACCCAGACGGCACCCGGCTGCGCTGCGCCCAAGTACACACCCAAGCGCTCGCGCAGGGCGTGGCGGTAGAGCGGTTCGGCACGGCTGCGCCATGCGTAGCGCAGCAGGATCGCCGGCGTGAGCAGGCGCAGCAGGAACGAGTAAAGCGCAAGCGCGATCCGTTCGCGGGGCGAGCGGCCTGTTGCCATGGTCAAGGAGCTGCGCCGCGATGGATCCCGGCTTTCGCCGGGATGACGGGCGGCGCCGGCATGACGGGGCACGCGCTCACGCGTTCGCCGCTTCGATGACCCGGTTCCACGCCGCCCAGACGGCCTCCAGCGCAGGCGTCGGCCGGCCCTCGATCGCCATGTGGTGGCGCACGCCGTGTTCGGGCAACGGTCCGGTGCGCCACGCCGTCGCATGGTTGTAGAGCTGCACGTGCGGCAACTTCAGCGCCACGGCGAGGTGGCTCAGGCCGCTGTCGACGCCGACGACGCTTTGGGTTGCAGCGAGTCGGTCGAGCACGGCGTCGATTTTCAGCGCCGGCCAGACTTCGAGCTGCGCGTTGTCGACGAACTCCCAGCCCGCGGCGATGAGTTCGGCGCGGATCTGCTCCGTCTCATTGCCTTGCGGCAGGGCGATTCGCCAGCCGTCGTCGATGCAGCGTTTGCCGAGTTTCACCCAATGATCGATCGGCCAGAGTTTGTCTTCGCGCGACGTGCCGTGCACGAAGGTCACGGTGGGGCGCTCGTGCTTGAGCAGCGGCGCAACCGTGCGCAGGCCGAACTCGGGTGCGCCCTGGAGCGCGTAACCGAGCGCCTTCGCGGCGAGAATCCGGCCGCGGTTCAGCGCGTGGATGCGGCGCTCGACGGGTATCGGATTGTCGACGAGCCAGCGCGCCGGCCACTCGAAACTCGACCCTTCGGTGGCGTGCGCGAGGCCATGGCGCTTTCCTTGTTCCGGCACGACGCTCGCCAGGCGCGCGACGAGCGCCGACTTGGTGAGGCCTTGCAAGTCGATCACGGCGTCGTAGCGCTCGCGCTGCAGGCGCTCGCGAAATCCGCGCCACTCCTTGCGCACCGCGGCGCTCCACCATTGCCGGCGCCAGCGCCGCAGCGGGAACTCGATGACGTCAGCGATGCCTTGAACGCGGCGCACCAGCGGCGCAAACGCGGGCTCGACAACCCAATCGACCTGCACACCGGGAAACGCGGTCACGATGTCGTGCACGACGGGCATCGTGTGCACGACGTCACCGAGCGACGAGAGTTTGACGAGCAGGACGCGCATGGTCGATCAATGCCCCGTCATCCCGGCGAAAGCCGGGATCCACCCTGTGCACGCCGCCCTCCGCCCGATACCGAAGTGTGCCGGTCACGCAGTGGATCCCGGCTTTCGCCGGGATGACGTTCTGAGGGTGCCACACGCCCTGTGTGGGGATCGCTGCCGCTCAATGCGCAGCGTTGTGAATACGCGCGTCGGGCTTGACGCTGCGCAGCGCTGCGAGCAAGGCGGTCTGGATTCGCTCCAGCGCTGCTGGCGTGTGACCCTCGAAGCGCAAGACGAGCATCGGCGTCGTATTGCTCGAGCGCACCAGGCCAAAGCCGTCGTCGTATTCGACGCGCAGGCCGTCGATCGTGATGAGCTCGGTGGCGCCGGGGAAACTCGCGGTGCGCTTCAGGTCTTCGACGACGCGGCGCGGCTCGCCCTCGGCGCAGGCGACGTTCAGTTCGGGCGTGCTGAAGCTCGTCGGCAGCGCGTTCAGCACGGCGCTCGGGTCGGCGCTTCGACTCAGGATTTCCAGGAGTCGCGCCGCTGTGTAGGTGGCGTCGTCAAAACCGTACCAGCGCTCGCCGAAGAAAATGTGGCCGCTCATCTCGCCCGCGATCGGCGCCTTGATCTCTTTCATGTGCGCCTTGATGATCGAGTGCCCGGTCTTCCACATCACCGGAACGCCGCCCGCGGCACGGATCGCCGGCGCCAGGCGCTGCGTGCATTTGACGTCGAAGATCACGCTCGCGCCGGGATGGCGCGGAACGATGTCGGCGGCGAAAAGCATCAACTGCCGGTCCGGATAGATGATGTTCCCCTCGCGCGTCACGACGCCCAGGCGGTCGCCGTCGCCGTCGAACGCGAGGCCGAGTTCGGCGCCTGTCGCTTTCACGGCGGCTATGAGTTCGGCCAGGTTCGCCGGTTGGCTCGGGTCCGGGTGGTGGTTCGGGAAGTTGCCGTCGACTTCGGAGTAGAGCTCGGTCACGTCGCAGCCGAGCGCACGCAGAACCTGTGGCGACGTCGCGCCGGGAATGCCGTTGCCCGAGTCGACGACGATTTTCATGCGGCGTTTCAAGCGGCAATCGCCGACGATGCGCTGCGTGTATTCGGGAACGATGTTCATGCTCGCGCTGCGGCCGGCACCTCGCGTGAACTCGCGCGCCTCGATGCGCCGCTTCAATCCCTGGATCGCTTCGCCGTAAATCGCCTGGCCTGCGAGAACCATCTTGAAGCCGTTGTAATCCTTCGGGTTGTGGCTTCCCGTGACCATGATGCCGCTGCGGCAACCGTGCGCGCCGCGCGTCGCAGCGACGTAATAGAGCATCGGCGTCGTGACGGGACCGAGATCGACGACGTCCAGCCCCGTGCTCGCCAGGCCGCGGATCAATGCTGCGCTTAAGGCCGCGCCGGAGAGGCGCCCGTCGCGGCCCACGGCGACGGCGCGGTCCCCGGCGAGCAAGACCTCGGAGCCGAACGCCTGACCGAGCGCGTGCGCGAACTCGTCGTCGATCGACTTGCCGACGACGCCGCGGATGTCGTAAGCCTTGAATGACGCGGGGTCAAAGAGCATCAGTTGCTTTCCGAGAGTTGATCGAGGATCGCCGGGTTCTCCAATGTCGACGTGTCCTGCGTCACCTTCTCGCCCTTGGCGACCGAACGCAGCAGGCGCCGCATGATCTTGCCGCTGCGCGTCTTGGGCAGGTTGTCGCCGAAGCGGATGTCTTTCGGCTTGGCGATCGGGCCGATTTCCTTCGCGACCCAGTTGCGCAGTTCGTTCGCAATCTTCTTCGCTTCTTCGCCGGTGGGCCGTGGGCGCTTCAGGACGACGAAGGCGCAGATCGCTTCGCCGGTCGTCTCGTCGGGCCTCCCCACGACTGCGGCTTCGGCGACGAGCGTCGTGTGCGCGACGAGCGCCGATTCGATTTCCATCGTCCCCATGCGGTGCCCGGAGACGTTGAGAACGTCGTCGATGCGCCCGGTGATCGTGAAGTAGCCGCTGTCCTTGTCGCGGCTCGCGCCGTCGCCGGCGAGGTAGTACCTGCCCTGGAAGTCCTGCGGGTAGTAACTCTTCTTGAAGCGCTCCGGATCGCCCCAGATGGTGCGGATCATGCTCGGCCAGGGCTTCTTGATGACGAGGATTCCGGCCTGCCCCCAAGGCAATTCCTTGCCCGTCTCGTCGACGACCGCGGCGTCGATTCCCGGGAACGGCAGCGTGCACGAGCCCGGGATCAGCGGCGTCGCACCGGGCAGCGGCGTGATCACGTGGCCGCCGGTCTCGGTCTGCCAGAACGTGTCGACAACCGGGCAGCGCCCGCCGCCGATGTGCTTGTGGTACCACTCCCACGCCGCGGGGTTGATCGGCTCGCCCACCGTGCCGAGGATGCGCAGGGATTTCAGGTCGTAGCGGTCCGGGTGCACCGCGGCGTTGCCCTCCGCCGCCTTGATCAACGAGCGGATCGCTGTCGGTGCGGTATAGAAGATCGAGACCTTGTGGTCCTGCACCATTTTCCAGAAGCGCCCGGCGTCGGGGTAGACCGGAACGCCTTCGAACACGACTTCGGTTCCGCCGAGCGCGAGCGGCCCGTACGCAACGTACGTGTGGCCGGTGACCCAGCCGATGTCTGCCGTGCACCAGAACACGTCGTCAGGCTTGAGATCGAAAGTCCACTTCGTCGTCAGCGCGGCGTGCACGAGGTAGCCGCCGGTGGAGTGCTGCACGCCCTTGGGCTTGCCGGTCGAGCCCGAGGTGTAGAGCAGGAACAGCGGGTGTTCGGCGCCGACCCATTCGGGCTCGCAGGTCTTGGCCTGGTTCGCCGTGAGCTCGTGCAGCCACTTGTCGCGCGCCGCGTTCCAGGCGACCTTGCCGCCGGTGCGCCGGTAGACGATCACGTCGCGGATCGAATCGCAGCCGCCCAGGGCAATCGCGTCGTCGACGATGGCCTTCAGCGGCAACGCCTTGCCGCCGCGCAGTTGTTCGTCGGCGGTGAGCACCATCACGGCGCCCGCGTCTTCAATGCGGTCGCGCAAGCTCTGTGCCGAAAAGCCGCCGAACACGACCGAGTGCGTCGCGCCGATGCGCGCGCACGCCTGCATCGCCAGCACGCCTTCCACCGACATCGGCATGTAGATGACGACGCGGTCGCCCTTTTTCACGCCGCGCGCTTTGAGCGCGTTGGCGAGCTGGCAAGTGCGCGCGAGCAACTCGCTGTAGGTGGTCTTGGTGACCTTGCCGTCGTCGGACTCGAAAATAATCGCCGTCTTCGCACCCAGCCCGGCGTTGACGTTGCGGTCCAGGCAGTTGTACGAGACGTTCAGCGTGCCGTCTTCGAACCACTTGTAGAACGGCGCATTCGATTCGTCCAGGCCCTTCGAGAACGGCGTCTTCCAGCTCACCAGTTCGCGCGCCAGGCGCGACCAGTAGCCCACGTAATCGGCAGCGGCTTGCGCGCAGAGTTCCTGGTAGGCGGCCATGCCCGACACATGCGCGTCGCGAACGGCGGACTCGGGGGGCTGGTACAGGGCGGAAGGGCTCGTCATCGTCGTGTCTCCGTGTCGCGGTCGAGGCTAGACTTTAGCGGCTCCGTGCCGCAGGCCACGAAAACGTCGCAACTACAATTCGCGACCCTGCGAAGCCGCCACCCCCTGTTGCCTGGAAAGCCCCTCGATGCGCCAGATTCTCGATCCGACCGAAGCGAAACTGCGGCCGATACCCAACTTCATATTCATGAGCCGCTGGCTGCAGCTGCCGCTGTACCTGGGCCTGATCCTCGCGCAATGCGTCTACGTGTTCCATTTCTGGGTCGAATTGACGCATTTGATCCAGGCGGTGTTCGGCGACAAGGCGGCGCTGGAAATTCTGGTCGGCGGCATAGGCTACAAGGGCGATTACGGCGGGGGCACGCCCAAGCTCAACGAGACGATCATCATGCTCGTCGTGCTGGGGCTTATCGATGTCGTCATGATCTCGAATCTGCTGATCATGGTGATCGTCGGCGGCTACGAAACATTTGTCTCGCGAATGAACCTGGAAAGCCACCCCGACCAGCCCGAGTGGCTGAGCCATGTCAACGCATCGGTGCTGAAAGTCAAACTCGCCACCGCCATCATCGGCATCAGTTCGATCCACCTGCTCAAGACTTTCATCAACGCCGAGAACTACACCGAAAAAGTCCTGATGTGGCAGACCTTGATCCACGTCACGTTCCTGCTCTCGGCGATTGCGATTGCGGCGACGGATCGCTTGATGGCGTCGATGGACCCGCGTGGCCAAGGCGCGGCGAAACACTAGGAACCCGTTCATGACAACCGCAATTCGTTACCCCGACTTCGTCGAGAGCATCGCTGCGGCCTTGCAGTACATCTCGTACTACCACCCGACCGACTACATCGAGCATCTGGCGCGCGCCTACGCGGGCGAACAAAGCCCGGCGGCAAAGGACGCGATCGCGCAAATCCTCACCAACTCGAAGATGTGCGCAGAAGGCAAGCGCCCGATCTGCCAGGACACCGGAATCGTCAACGTGTTCTTGAAAATCGGCATGGACGTGCGTTTTGTCGACTTTCCCGGCAGCGTCGAAGACGCCGTCAATCAAGGCGTGCGCAAGGCCTACCTCGACCCCGACAACAAGCTGCGGGGCTCGGTCGTCGCCGACCCGCAGTTCGAGCGCAAGAACACCGGCGACAACTCGCCCGCAGTGACGAACGTCAGTCTGGTTCCCGGCAACACGGTCGACGTGCAAGTCGCCGCCAAAGGCGGCGGCAGCGAGAACAAGAGCAAGTTCGTCATGCTCAACCCGAGCGACTCGATCGTCGACTGGGTGCTCAAGACCGTGCCGACGATGGGCGCGGGCTGGTGCCCGCCAGGAATGCTCGGCATCGGCATCGGCGGCACGGCGGAGAAAGCCATGTTGCTCGCCAAGGAAGTGCTCATGGAGCCGATCGACATGTTCGATTTGAAGAAACGCGGACCGAAGAACAAGCTCGAGGAAATGCGCATCGAGCTGTGCGACAAGGTGAATGCGCTGGGAATCGGTGCGCAGGGCCTGGGCGGTCTGACCACCGTGCTCGACGTGAAGATCGCGATGTACCCGACACACGCCGCGGGCAAGCCGGTGGCGATGATCCCGAACTGCGCAGCGACGCGCCACGCCCACTTCGTTCTCGACGGCTCAGGCCCGGCGTACATCGACCCGCCGAGCCTCGCCCTCTGGCCCGACGTGCACTGGCAACCCGACTACGCGAAGAGCCGCAAGGTCAATCTCGACACCTTGACGAAAGCCGAAGTCGCCGCGTGGAAGCCCGGCGAAACGCTGCTGCTCTCGGGCAAGATGCTCACCGGGCGCGACGCCGCGCACAAGCGCATCCAGGACATGCTCGCGCGCGGCGAAAAGCTGCCCGTCGACTTCACGAACCGCCTCATCTATTACGTCGGCCCGGTGGACCCGGTGCGCGACGAAGTCGTCGGCCCGGCCGGACCGACCACGGCGACGCGCATGGACAAGTTCACCGAGATGATGCTCGGGCAGACGGGGCTCATCGGCATGATCGGCAAGGCCGAGCGTGGGCCGGCGGGAATCGACGCGATCAAGAAGCACCGCAGCGCTTACCTGATGGCGGTGGGCGGCGCAGCTTACCTGGTCGCCAAAGCGATCAAGAAGTCGACCGTGCTCGCTTTTGCCGACCTGGGCATGGAAGCGATTTACGAGTTCGACGTGCGCGACATGCCCGTCACCGTCGCCGTGAGTTCGGACGGCACGTCGGTGCACCAGACCGGCCCGCGCGAGTGGCAGGCGCGCATCGGCAAGATCCCGGTCACGGTGGCGTAACGGGAGGCAGCAGTGCGCACGCCGCCTGCATTGCTGCGGCATCGCTCGCGTTGAACAGCGCCGCGGCGAGTTGCCGCTCGCGCTGCGCGACGAGGGCGAGGAATTGATCCGCCCCCTGCATTCCGCGAAACGCTTCGAAGCCACGTTCCAGAAACTCCTGCAGCTGCGCAAGCCCTGCCAGCCGCGCCGGCCCGCGCATGAGGTGCAGGCTGCGCCGCAGCAGCGGCTTGTGCACGAGGCGGTCGAGCGCCGCGCCCACGTCGATGGTGAGCGATATCTGGCGCTCGCGCAATGTCGGCTCACCCGTCGCCCGCCACGCGGCGGCGTAGCCCTGCGCGTCCAGCAGCGCGCCGGGCAACGCCTGGCCCATCGTGCTGTCGAATTGCTCTGACAAGGCGTGCAAGCTGACCACGGTACCGACGACGTCCACCACTTCGGCCGTGAACAGCCGCACCAGCGCAGGCACGACGCGCGCGAGTTGCGCGTCGCGGTCGCTGAAGTCTTGCGGGCCGTACATCTCGTCGAGGAAAAAGCGCGCAGCGCCGCGGTAACGCGGGCTGGCGAGCAGATCCGCGTAAGTGTGCGTGAAGCGCTTCTGTTGGTATTTCTTGATCGCGTCGACGCGCGCCTTCAAGTCGGGCACGCCGCGGCGCCGCTCGCGCTGCGCCTGCACGGCGTCGAGTTGCCGCAGGATGGCAGGAGCGTCGAAATGCTCGGTCATGAACAAGGGGGCGTGGGGCGAGCCGGGGCGGCACGCGCATCATGCCCGCCTTGCGACAACGCGTGTATGCTGCCGGCGCACCTCACAATCCGCACTTTTTGGGGCAGAGCCCCTCGCGCGCCATTTCATGGACTCCCGAGTACAACTGGTCTACTACGGCGAAGTGATCCGCGGCTTCAAGCGCTCGGACGTGCGCGACGATCTGGGTGACCTGCTGGAGATCGACGAGGTCAACCGGAGCGCACTGTTCAGCGGTGCGCGCATCGTGCTGAAGAGTTCGATGGATTTCTACGAAGCGCAGGGCTACGAGGAAAGGCTTCGCGAACTCGGCGCGCGGGTGCACATCGAGCCCGACGACGACGGTGCGACCGCTTCGCCGGCCGTGATCGCCGAGCCGCCGGCTGCGCCGCCCCAACCCGTTGCCGAACCGCCACCGGTCGACCCCGCGCCCGCGCCCATCGTCTTGCCGCCCCCGGTGATTGAGGTCACCTGCGCGAATTGCGGGGAACGCCAGCCGCAACGCGTCATGTGCCGTGCCTGCGGCTCGGACATGGCCATGGCACTCGCCTTCAAGCAAGAAAGCGAAGCCGCGGCCCGCCTGCAGCGCCTGGCCCAAGCGCGCGCTCGTCGCGGCCTGACGCCGCAGGCCGGGGATGAGGGTGCGGCACCCGACGCACCTTCGGCGTGGGGCGTGGGCTTTTCCGGACGCCTCGCGCGTCTGCCTTACATCGCCGCGATGTGCTGGGTCGTTCTGACGGTGAACCTGCTGTTCATTTTTGCGATCCCGAACCCGACGCCATTCAAACTTTACGTGCTCATCATGGGCACGCTCCTGCTGCTCGTCTACGCGACGCGTTTGTCGATTCTGCGTGCGCACGACTTCAACGGCAGCGGCTTGTGGGCCCTGCTCGTGTGGGTCCCCTACCTCGGCGTCGCAGCGGCGCTCGCGCTTGCGGCACTGCCCGGAACCACCGAAGACAACGACCACGGCGGGCGCCCGCGCTCGGGCAATCTGCTGCTGAGCGCGCTTGCCGCGGTGCTGATGGCGCTCACGTTGGTCGCGACCTACCGCTGGATCGCCAACATGGTCGAAGAAGTGCTTCCGGTGGGCGGGCCCGCGGTCGAGGTTCCGAAAGACGTCGAGATCGTCGCGCGAATGCCCTCCGCACAAGCCGTGACGGTGTTCCGCGACGAGTACCTGACAGGGCTCAGCAATAAGGCGTTCGCCGCGTCGCCGACGGGGAGCTGGGGCTGGAAAGTCGGCGCCGCGTCGCCCGAGTCGGCCGCCGCCGCTGCGCTGGAGAGTTGCGATGCGAAGCGCGAGTCGTATTCGCGACCCTGTGAGCTTGTCAGCGTGAATGGGCGCTGGGTGTCGCGTTGACCGTTACCCGCGAGGGTGGTGCGCCGCGTGCAAGACTTTCAGGCGTTCACGGGCCACGTGGGTGTAAATCGTCGTCGTCGAAATGTCGGCGTGGCCCAGCAGCAACTGCACCGCGCGCAGATCGGCGCCGTGGTTCAGCAGGTGCGTCGCAAACGCGTGGCGCAGCGTGTGCGGCGACAGCGCCGCGGTGATGCCGGCAACTTGTGCGTGGCCCTTCACGACTTTCCAGAACATCTGGCGCGACATCGCCGCGCCGCGCGTCGTGACGAACAGCGCGTCGCTCGTGCGCGCTTTCAGGATCGCCGGCCGGCCTTGCGCGAGGTAGCGGCGCAGCCAGGAATGCGCCTCCTCACCGAACGGCACGATGCGCTCGCGCGCCCCCTTGCCCATGATGCGCAACGCGCCATCGTTCAAGCCCAGGTGCACGCTTTTCAGCGTGACGAGTTCGCTGACGCGCAGGCCGCTCGCGTACATCAACTCGATCATCGTGCGATCGCGCAAGCCGAGCGGCGCCTCCACGTCAGGCGCACCGAGCAGCGCTTCGACTTGGGCTTCGCTGAGAATCTTCGGCACGCGCATCGCCTGCTTCGCGCCGAGCAGGCGCAGTGTCGGGTCGGCCTGCACGTGGTGCTCGCGCAGCGCCCAGCGAAAGTAGCGCTTGAATACGGTGAGACGCCGGTTCACGCTGCTCGCTTTGCTCGCCGCGTGGCGCACCACGCCGTATTCGAGCAGGTCGGGCTCGCGCGTATCGTTGAGGCTGCCGCCCTTGGCGGCATCGCGCCACTGCGCATAAAGCTGCAGGTCGCGCCGATACGCCGCGAGCGTGTTCGCCGACAGGCCGTCTTCGATCCACAAGGCGGCGATGAAGGCGTCAATCGCTGCCTGCGAGCCGGGAATTTGCGATGTCGACATGGTTCAGCGCCCCTGCGCGAGCGCCCAGTCGATGTGTTCGCGCACGAGCGGCGTGGCCGAGCCGCAGCGCGCCGCCAGGGCCTGCGCAATGCTCGCGCGCAGCATCGGATCCGCAGCGTCGCGATGCGCATTGCCCAGTGCGACGGCCAGATTGCGCTGCCAACGTTCGAAGCCGATGCGCCGGATCGCGCTGCCCTCAGTGCGGCGCAAAAACTCGGCCTCGCTCCACGCCCAAAGCCCAAGCAAGGTGGCATCGGCCAGGGGTACACGCGCGTCGAAGTCCGGCAGGTCGCTGCGCCGTGCGTACTTGTTCCACGGGCAGATCAGCTGGCAATCGTCGCAACCGAAGATGCGGTTGCCCATGGGTGCGCGCAACGGCTCCGGGATCGGCCCGTCGTGTTCGATCGTCAGGTAAGAGATGCAGCGCCGCGCGTCGAGCCGGTAGGGGGCGACGATGGCGCGCGTCGGGCACACCTCGATGCACGCGCTGCACGACCCGCAATGCGCTGCTGTTGGTGCGGTCAGCGGCAGGTCGAGGTCGCAGAAAATTTCGCCCAAGAAGAACATCGAGCCCGCGTCGCGCTGCAGCGCCAGCGTGTGTTTGCCGCGCCAGGCCAGGCCGCTGCGCGCAGCGAGTTCGACTTCGAGCACCGGCGCCGAATCGGTGAAGACACGAAAACCGAACGGGCCCACCGCCGCAGCGAGTTGCTGCGCAAGCGTTGCGAGCCGCGCGCGCAGCACCTTGTGGTAGTCGCGGCCACGTGCGTACACCGAGATCACGGCTTGCGCCGGATCGCCGATGCGCTGCCACTCCGCGTCGCGCCAGGCCTCGCGCGCGCCGCGCGGCAGGTAGTCCATGCGTGCCGCGATCACGCGCAGCGTGCCCGGCACCAGCTCCGCCGGCCGGGCGCGCCTCGCGCCGTGGCGCGCCATGTACTGCATTCGCCCGTGGTAGCCCTGCGCCAGCCATTCCGTCAATCCGGGCTCGGCGCTGCTCAAGTCCACGTCGGCCACACCAATCTGGGAGAATCCGAGCGCCGCGGCCCAGCCGCGCAACTCTTCCAGCAGGTGCTTACCTTCCAAAGTTCGGTCTTCACCGCGAGCCAGCGTCATTTGTCGATTCTAGGAACCCGCAGCAGAGTCTGGTCCGACGAAGCCGCTTGCGCCACTTGCGCCCGTTCTTTGGCGCACCGCGAGGCCTTGCGCGACGCCTTCGTCGAGCTGCGCGGGCCGCTCGGCGCCGGCAAGACGACTTTCGTGCGCCACGTGTTGCGCGAACTCGGCGTCACCGGGCGCGTGAAAAGCCCGAGCTACGCCGTCGTCGAGGCCTACGAGCTGCCCCAGCTGAATCGGGTTCTGCATATTTGGCACTTCGATTTCTACCGCTTCAAGAGCCCACGCGAATGGGAAGACGCAGGCTTTCGCGATCTCTTCGCCGCGCCCGGACTGAAGCTCGCCGAGTGGCCGGAGAAGGCGCAAGGCGTGCTGCCCACGCCTGACCTGCGCATTGACATCGAGCCCCTCGATGACGACGTGCGCCAGGTGCAGTTCAGCGCGTTCACGCCGCGAGGCGTGGAGTTGCTCGAATGACGCTGACTCGGCGCACGGCATTGCAGGCGATGGGCAGCCTCGTTCTGAGCTTGGGCGCGCGCGACATCGCCTGGGGCGCGGGAATCGTCGCGGTGCGCGTTTGGCCGGCGCAAGACTATTCGCGAATCACGATCGAATCCGACGAGCCTTTGACGGAAAAGCACTTCCTGCTCCAGGAGCCGGCACGCCTCGTGATCGACGTTGACGGCCTGGAGCTGAGCCCCAGCCTGCGTGACCTGGTGGGCAAGATCGCTCCCGACGACCCGTATATCGCCGGCCTGCGCGTCGGCCAGTTCCAGCCCAAGGTCGTGCGCCTGGTGATCGATTTGAAGCAGGCGATCGCGCCGCAGCTCTTCACTTTGGCGCCGATCGCTGCGTACAAACATCGCCTCGTCTTCGACCTCTACCCGGCGCAGGAGCGCGACCCCTTGCTCGCGCTGATTCGCGACAGGGAGGCCGCCGAACAGCGTGCTGTCAAGGCCTTGGAGAGTGCCCTCGGCGAGATGGCGGGGAACAACAGCAACGTGGCGCTGGACAAAGCGCCTGGGGCTTCGGCGCCGCGCGCGCTCGCCGCGGCTTCGGTGCCCGCGACGGCACCACCCGCTTCGGCGCCGCTCACGGCGCCGGCCGTGGTCGGCCCGCCCGCGGTTGCGGCATCGGGCAAGGGCCGGATCGACAGGCTCGTCGTCGTCGCCATCGACCCCGGGCACGGCGGCGAAGACCCCGGCGCGACCGGGCGGCGCGGCTTGCGCGAGAAAGACGTCGTGCTCGCGATCGCCTTGCAGCTGCGCGATCGCATCAACGCGATCAGCGGCATGCGCGCGATGCTGACGCGCGACGGCGATTACTACGTGCCGCTTTACGACCGTGTGCGCAAGGCGCGCCGCGTGCAGGCGGACCTGTTCGTGTCGCTGCACGCCGACGCCGTGAAAACGCCCAAGGCGCACGGCGCGTCGGTGTTCGCGCTGAGCTCGCGCGGCGCGAGCAGCGCGACGGCGCGCTGGATGGCCGAGCGCGAAAACGGCTCCGACCTGGTGGGCGGCGTGAACACGCAGAACAAGGACACATCCGTCGTGCGCGCCATGGTCGAAATGAGCACCGCCGCGCAAATCAAGGACAGCCTGAAGATCGGCAACGAGGTGCTGGGCCACATCGGCCGAATCGGGCCCTTGCACAAGGACCGCGTCGAACAAGCCGGGTTCGCCGTGCTGAAAGCGCCCGACATTCCATCGATCCTGGTCGAGACGGCGTTCATCTCGAACCCGGGTGAAGAGAAGAAACTGCGCGACCCGAAATACCAGCAGCAGCTCGTCACCGCGCTGGCCAGCGGCATCAAGCGCTACTTCGCGAAGAACCCGCCGACGGGACGGCAACGCACGCTGTAGCCCACGCCACTCCCCTTGACCACGCGAGTCCACCCTATGTTGCACCCCCAGGCCAAGGCCTTGATCGACTTGCTCGAAGAGCGCGGCGTTCCGGCGATGCACACGCTGAGCCCGACCGAGTCGCGGCGCCTGTACCGCGAGCGACGCCACGTCGTTCAACCCGATCCTCCCGAGGTCGCGCAAGTGCAATCGCTGAGTGCCGTGGGGCCGCACGGTGCGATACCGCTGCGCTTGTATCGGCCGCTGCTCGCTGCACCAGGCGCGCCACGCGCCCTGCCCGTGCTCATCTACTTTCACGGCGGCGGCTGGGTCATCGGCGACCTCGACACGCACGATACGCTGTGCCGCGAACTCGCCAACGGCGCGGGCGTCGTGGTGGTCTCAGTCGACTACCGCATGGGCCCGGAGCAGCGCTTCCCGGTCGCGGTAGACGATTGCATTGCGGCAACGACCTGGGTCCACGGCCAAGCCGCGAAACTCGGCATCGATGCGAAGCGCATCGCCGTAGGCGGCGACAGCGCCGGCGGCAACCTGGCGACGGTCGTGGCGCTGACGCTGCGCGACCGCGGCGACGTTGCGCTCGCGTATCAGTTGCTCATCTACCCCGCCACCGACATGCGGCGCATCGCGCCGTCGCACACGCGCAACGGCCAGGGTTACCTGCTGACGAGCGACACGATGGCCTACTTCCAGGGTCACTACATCGAGAACCCGGCGCACGAACTCGACTGGCGCGCCTCGCCGCTGTTGCACCCGGACCTGAGCCATCTGCCGCCGGCGCTGGTGCTGACCGCCGGCTACGACCCGCTGCGCGACGAAGGCATCGAGTACGCACAAGCCTTGAGCCAGGCCGGCAACCGCGCCACCCACATCAGCTTCGAGCGCCAGATCCACGGCTTCATCTTGATGGGGCGCGTCATCGACGAAGCGAACGAGGCGGTCGCGATTTGCGCGGCGCAACTGCGGCGCGCTCTGGCCGCTTGAGCCAAACGCTCAATAGTCGGAACTGCTGCCCGGCGCGAGGTTGTCGAACTTGGTGAGCGGCTTGAGGAAGGTCAGCTTCACCGTTCCGGTAGGACCATTGCGCTGCTTGGCGATGATGATTTCCGCCACACCCGGCTCCTTGCACGCGTCCTTGGTGTAGTACTCGTCGCGGTAGATGAACATGATGACGTCCGCGTCTTGCTCGATCGCCCCCGATTCGCGCAAGTCGCTCATCATCGGGCGCTTGTCGGTGCGCGACTCGACGCTTCGGTTCAACTGCGACAGCGCCAGCACCGGGCACTTCAGTTCCTTGGCGAGTGACTTCAAGCCGCGCGAGATTTCTCCGATCACGGTGGCGCGGTTTTCGTCCGAGTTGCTGCTGCCGCCGCTCATCAGCTGCAGGTAGTCGATGACGATCAGGCCGAGCTGCCCGCACTGGCGCGACAGGCGCCGCGCACGCGCGCGCAGTTCGCTGGGCATGAGCGCGCCGCTCTCGTCGATGAACATGCTGACCTTGCCGAGTTTTTCCACGGCCTCGGACAGGCGCCCCCATTCGTCGTCGCGCAGCTTGCCCGTGCGCAGGTTGCTCTGGTCGATCCGGCCGAGCGAGCCGACCATGCGCAGCGCGAGTTGCGCAGCGCCCATTTCCATCGAGAACACGGCGACGGGCAGGCCTTCGCTGACTGCCACGTGTTCGGCGATGTTCAGCGCCAGCGCCGTCTTGCCCATCGACGGGCGCGCCGCGAGCACGATCAGATCGCCCGGCTGCAGGCCGGCCGTCATGCGGTCCATGTCGTAAAAACCGGTGCGCACGCCGGTCACTTCTTCGGCGCCGTTTTCGTGCAGCTCGTTGACGCGGTCGATGAGTTGCACGACGAGCGTGTCCATGGTCTGGAACCCGGCACGCGAGCGCGAGCCTTCTTCGCCGATGCGGAAGATCTTCGCCTCGGCTTCGTCGAGGATTTGCGAGACCGGCTGGCCCTGCGGGTTGAACGCCGTCGTCGCGATTTCGTCGCTCGTCGCGACCAACTTGCGCAGCACCGCGCGCTCGCGAACGATCTCGGCGTAGCGCCGGATGTTGGCCGCGCTGATGACGCTTTGCGCGAGTGAATTCAGGTACGCCAGGCCGCCGCATTCGTCGCCCTTGCCCAGGCTTTGCAGCTGCTCGAAGACGGTGATCACGTCAGCGGGCTTGGTCGCGTTGATCAGGGCGCCGATCGCCGCGTAGATGTGGCGGTGCTCGTAGCGGTAAAAATCGCTGTCGGAGAGCAGGTCGCCAGCGCGGTCCCAGGCGCTGTTGTCGAGCAGCAAGCCGCCGAGAACGCTTTGTTCGGCCTCCACCGAATGCGGCGGGATGCGCAGCCGCGAAACCTCTTCGTCGGGAGCCCTCGCAGCGCCGCTCTGGCCCAGGGGGTTCGATGTCGAGGGGTCGCTCAGCGCTGTCACCATCGCGCCATCATACGAGCGAATTCCCCGCGCGCCTGCGCGCAACGCTGTGGACAAGCTGGGTACGGACTGTGGGGCGACTGTGGGGAGTGCAGAAACTTTCGCGCATGAAAAAAGGGGCTGGAAAGTCCAGCCCCTTTTCGCGATTCGCTCGAGCGCCCGGGCTCGCCCGGGACGCACCCGCACTACTCGGTCTCGGCGACGACGACGACCTTGACTTCCACCATCACGTCGGTGTGCGGCGCGACTTTCACGATGTGCTCGCCCACCGTTTTGAGCGGCCCCGTGGGCATGCGGATTTGCGCCTTCTGCACCTTGAAGTCGATGCGGTTCAGTGCTTCGGCGATGTCGTGGTTCGTCACCGAACCGAACAGGCGCCCGTCGACTCCGGCCTTCTGGATGATGTGCACGGAGCGGCCGTTCATCTTCTCGCCCAGCGCCGTCGCCGCGGCGAGTTTTTCGGCAGCCGACTTTTCGAGTTCGGCGCGCTTCAGTGCGAACTCCTTGATCGCGCTTTCGGTCGCGCGGCGTGCGATGCGCGAGGGGATCAGGTAGTTGCGCGCAAAGCCGTCCTTGACCTTGACCACATCACCCAGATTGCCCAGGTTCGCCACTTTATCGAGCAGGATCACTTGCATGCTGTGGGCTCCTAAACGCGGTGCTGATCGCTGTACGGCAACAGCGCCAGGAAACGCGCGCGCTTGATGCACGTCGTGAGCTGGCGCTGGAAGAATGCGCGCGTGCCGGTCAGGCGCGCCGGCGTGATCTTGCCGTTCTCGCCGACGAAGTCGCGCAGCGTGTCGACGTCCTTGTAGTCGATCTGCTTGACACCGGTGACGGTGAAGCGGCAAAAACGCTTGCGGCGGAACAGCAGCGACTGGGTGTTGCGTTTGGGTTTGCGGTCCTTGTTGAACCGACCTTTACCACGTGGCGGGGGCATATTCGTTCCTCTTTCGTTTCAATCTACTCGGCGAGCCGTCAGTCCAGCTCGGTCACATGAAAAATCACACCTCGGCCATTGCGCTGCGAACCCAGGAAGCCGGCAAAGCCATGCTCGCTTCCCATTTCCAGCCCGGTCAGGCGTTGCACGATCTCTCCAACCGCTCGCGCCTTGATCTCCATCGAGACCTTGCGCGGCTTGCCGTCTTGCGTGACCTCGGACTCGTGCTTCAAGCTCAGGTCCAGGGCCGGCAATCCGGCCGGGGTGTAGCGCAGCGCTCCTCGTTGCACGAGCTGCGCGCTCAGAACCGTTCGGTTCATTGCGCGTCAATTCGGCAAGGGATGAGTTTCGCTGCGGTGCGACTGCGCGCTCAGGCCTCCTGCGGCGCGCGGCGCGACTCTTCGCGCTCGGCGTTCTTCATCATCACCGACGGCGTGGTCTCGGCTTGATCCTTGAGCACCGTCAAATGCCGCAGCACGGCGTCGTTGAAGCGAAAACCCGTCTCGAGCTCAACCAGCGCTTCCTTGCTGCACTCGATGTTGATGCACAGGTAGTGGGCTTTGGCGAGCTTCTGGATCTGGTAGGCCATCTGGCGACGGCCCCAGTCTTCGACGCGGTGGACTTTGCCGCCCCCGGCGGTCACGACACCCTTGTAGCGTTCCAGCATGGCCGGAACCTGTTCGCTCTGATCCGGGTGGATCAAGAGCACGATTTCATAGTGACGCATGAATACTCCTTGTGGTTTCCGCACGCTGGTGCGTTCGGTGGAAGCCACCCCGAGCGTCTGACTGGGTGTGGCAAGGCGAGCCCGCGAGTATAGAGGCATCCTGGGGGTCGGGCTGTTGGAGATACACCCACTGTCGCCGCTGAGCGAGCCGCGCCTAGACTGCGGCGCGACTGCGGCGGAGAACAACGATGACGCAACGAGTCAAGAATTGCGCGATGTGCTCGGGCGCGCTCGAGGCGAGCCAGCTTAGCGAGGTATCGGGTGAAGACGGGCCGCTCAGAATCGTGGTCCGCAACCTGCCCGTCCTGGCGTGCGCGAAGCAGCACCGCGCGCCGGTGCACCGCGACTTCATGATCTGGTTGATCCAGCAGATCCGCGAGCGCGAAACGCAAATCGCCGCCGGCAAGGAACAAGGCCTGCTGTTCAAGAAGTATGAGTGCGGCGCGTGCGGCAAAGAACTCGCCGCCAAGTCCGAGGGGCGACAGAGCCACCCGTTCGATCTCGCCTACGTCGATCAGCCTGCCTTCAGTTTGGAGATCGACATGCCGCTCTTCAGGTGCATGGGTTGCGGCAAGGCGCAGATGCGTTGCGCGAAGGATTTGCACAGCCACGTTCCTGCAGCCATCGTCGGCATCAACGACAGTGCGGGTTTTCCTCACAGTGGCTAACCCAAACATGTGAAGACGGTATGTCGAGCGCGGCGCCGACGCATCCCGTGTCGGCTCGGCGGCGAGGCGGGTTGGGCGTCGCGTGGATGCGCCGACTAAGGGTATGCAAGGAGGGCGCCAAACTTCGTTGCCCTGTATCCTTTTTTTGTAACCATCAACGACGGGGAATCTATGCAACTCACCGACAAGCACAACGAGTACTGGCGAAAAAACTTGAAGATCACGGCAGTGCTTCTGCTCGCGTGGTTCATCGTCACATTCGTCGAAGCCTGGTTCGCGCGCGAACTCAACGGCGTGACCTTCCTGGGCTTTCCCCTGGGCTTTTATATGTCGGCGCAAGGGTCGCTCGTGATCTACGTGGCGATCATCGGGTTGTATGCCTACCTGATGGGCAAGCTCGACAAGGAATACAACGTTGACGAGGGAGATCTGGAATGAGCACCCAAGCGTTTTCGCACAAGTCGTTCAATCAGTCGCTGAAGAAGTACTACACCTTCTATACCGGCGGCTTCCTCGCCTTCCTCGTCGCGCTGGCGATTGCCGAGCAGGTGGGGATGTCCAAGCAGTGGATAGGCTACTGGTTCCTGTTCGCGACGATTGGCCTCTACGCGGGAATCGGCATCATGAGCCGCACCGCCGAAGTCGCTGAGTACTACGTCGCCGGGCGGCGCGTGCCGGCGTTCTTCAACGGCATGGCCACCGGCGCGGACTGGATGAGCGCGGCGTCGTTCATCGGCATGGCGGGCACGCTGTTCCTCGGCGGTTACGACGGCCTGGCGTGGGTGATGGGCTGGACCGGAGGTTACTGCCTGGTCGCGTTGTTCCTCGCGCCTTATCTGCGCAAGTTCGGCCAGTTCACGATTCCCGACTTCCTCGCCGAGCGCTACGGCGGCAACATCGTGCGCACCATCGGCATCGTCTCGGCAATCGTCTGTTCATTCGTCTACGTGGTGGCGCAGATTTACGGTGTGGGCCTGATCACGAGCCGCTTCACCGGGCTGGAGTTCGGCGTCGGTGTGTTCGTCGGCCTGTCGGGCATCCTGGTGTGCTCGATGCTCGGCGGCATGAAGGCCGTGACCTGGACCCAGGTCGCGCAGTACATCATTCTGATCATCGCCTACATGACCCCCGTGGTCTGGCTGGGACTCAAGCACACCGGCAGTCCGATCCCGCAAATCGCCTACGGCTATACGCTGCAGAAAGTGACCGAGCTCGAGAAGAAGATCACCGCCGACCCGAAGGAACAAGAGGTTCGCAAAATCTTCACCGACCGCTCTGCGGCAGGCAAGGCCGCGCTCGCCGCGCCGGACAAGGCGTTCGCCGACGGCAAGAGCAAGGTCGAGACCGCGCTGGCCGACGCGAAAGCGGCAAACGCGCCTGCCGATCAGATCGCTGCGGCAGAAAAGGCCGTCGCTGCCTATCCGAAGGACGCGACCGCCGCGAAAGCTCAGTGGACTCGCGAATCGGCCCTCGCCGGGCGCGCGGCGCCCCCACGACCGCATGCGCAAGCGTTCCCGGGCAAGGACGAAGCGGCGCAAAGTACGGCGCGCCTGAACTTCATCGGCATCGTGTTCTGCATGATGTTCGGCACCGCCGCGCTGCCGCACATCCTGATGCGCTATTACACGACGCCCAGCGTGCAGCAGGCGCGTGTCTCGGTGTTCTGGTCGCTGTTCTTCATCTTCCTCCTGTACTTCACGGCGCCGTGCCTGGCGGTGCTCGCCAAGTACGACATGTACTCGAACCTGGTCGGCAGTTCGTTCGCCACGCTACCCGCCTGGGCGGCGGCGTGGGCCAAGGTGGATCCCGGGTTGCTGAACATCACCGACGTCAACATGGACGGCATCGTGCAGTGGGCTGAAGTGGTGATCGGCGGCGACTTGATCGTGCTCGCCACGCCAGAGATCGCCGGCCTGCCTTACGTTGTCTCCGGTCTGGTGGCTGCCGGTGGTCTGGCCGCCGCGCTGTCCACCGCCGACGGCTTGCTGCTCACCATCGCCAACGCGCTCTCGCACGACCTGTACTACAAGATGATCGACCCGAGCGCGTCGACGACGAAGCGCGTCACGATCTCCAAGGTGTTGCTCGTCGTCGTGGCCATCATCGCGGCGTACGTCACGTCGCTCAAACCGGGCGACATCCTGTTCCTCGTCGGTGCGGCGTTCTCGCTGGCCGCGTCGGCGTTCTTCCCGCCCTTGGTGCTGGGCGTCTTCTGGAAGCGCGCCAACAAGTGGGGCGCGATCATCGGCATGGTGACCGGCTTGGCCGTCTGCATCTACTACATGATGCGCACCTACCCGTTCTTCACCAATATGGGCGTGCCGAAGATGGATTTGTGGTTCGGCCTGAGCCCGGTGTCGGCAGGCATGTTCGGCCTGCCCATCGGCATGCTCACGATCATCGTCGTGAGCCTGCTGACGGCGCCGCCTTCGCGCGCGGTACAGGAACTGGTAGAGCACGTGCGTTACCCGAATCTGATCGGCGATACGCACGTTTCGCAAGCGACCTGAGCACAGTTCGCTCGCTCAAAAAGGCCCGCTTCGGCGGGCCTGTTCATTGCGCTCATTGCGGCAACGCGCGGCACCCCCGGCGCGCGCCGTGCCGCAAGGGGGTTACACGACGAGGTCCTTGACGAGGTAGGCGAGGTCGTCGCGCCCCGAGTCGACGATCAGGCGGCGTGTCATGCGCGGATCGAAGCGCACCAGGTGCAATGCCACTTCAGTGACCTTCTCGAGATGCTGCAACGTGTGGTGCGCCATTCCGAGCTGGTACCAGGCGTGCGGATTCATCGGCTGCAGCGTCGCCGCCTCGTGCAGCGCCTTGACCGCTTCTTCGTGGTTTTGCAGCGCAGCAAACGACATTCCCAAGCCATACCAGGCCCGGTCGATCTTCGCATTCAAGTGGACCGCCTCCTGAAAGGATGCGATGGCCTCTTCGAATCGACCGAGCTTGTCGAAGACATAGCCCAAGTTGAAGTGCGCGACAGCGTTGCGCGGGTCGGCGTTCAGTACCGCCTGAAAGTGGCTGCGCGCCTGCTCCAGCTGGCCCGACGCGGCGAGCAAATACGCCATGCGGTTTTCGGCGGCGAGAAACTTCGGACTGCGTTGCAGCGTTTCCTGGTACAGGCCAATCGCGCTGTCGCGCCGGCCGAACAGTTCGAGCAGCCTGCCCGCCATGTAATATCGCCAATGATTCATTGAGCCAATTTCGGTCGAGTAGCAGATGTTCCAGATTATCGTGATCCTCAAGGCGCTGACCGAAATTGCCGGCGTAGCGATGCTGGGCCAGGGCATTCTCTGGGTCGTTGCGGGAGCGCGCCGCGACCAGAACATGATCTACGGCCTGTTCAAAACGCTCACCCGTCCGGTGATGAAAGTGACACGCTGGGTCACGCCGCGCGTGATCCTCGACCGGCACCTTGGCTTGGTGGCATTCTTTCTTCTGGTCGTTCTCTGGACCGGCCTGACGATCATGAAGATCAAGCTGGTCCTCGAGAGCGTTCCGCCTGCGACTTGAACTCATTCATTCCCACGTTCACGCCGACGTTTGCGCAGGCCTGGTGGATGCTGTCCTGCGCCATCTTCTTTGAGATCTGCGGAACCGTGTGCATGCGCCTGTCCGAAGGCTTCACGCGCACCACACCGTCATTGCTGATTTTTTTCTTCTATGCGTTGTCGTTCGGCCTCAACACTTTCGTCGTCAAGGTGCTCGGGCTGAGCGTCGTCTACGCCGTGTGGTCGGGCGTGGGCACGGCAGTCACCGCGGCCATCGGCGTTCTCTACTTCAAGGAGCCGGCCACCGCGGTCAAGCTGGCGAGCATCGGCCTGGTCGTGATCGGCGTGCTGGGCGTGCACGCGAGCTCGCGCACAGCAGGCTGAGTGACCCGCACGCAACAAGCTGAGGTTTACACTCCAGCCATGACGATGACGCTTGCCGGCGCACCCCATTGGAGCTCCTCCAAGGCGAGCCCGAGCGCGCTCTCAGCGCCTGAAGCGTGGCATGCGACGCGCGCCCAAACCTCGCTGGCCACGCAGATCCACGGCGACAAGAACGAATACCTGGCCACCGAGAAGGGCGAGATCGGCCGGATCATCGGGCCGAACGAGCGCGAGCTGTTCGTCTCCTGCGACGCCGGTCCTGCGCTGCGCCAGCAATTCGAACGGGTCCATCCCGAGTTCATCGTCGTGCACGACATCGGAACGACGTCGTCGCGCAAATTGCTGCGCGGGCTCGCCGCGGCGAGCGGGCGTGCACTGCAAAAACTCTCGATCCGCCGGCAGGGTTACGGGCAGGCCCTGGCGACGCTTTATTTCCTCGAGCTCCCGACATCGAACGGCCAGGTCTTGCGCATGTACACGACGCAAGCCGACACCGACGCGGCAACGCGCAAGAGCGTGGCGCGAATGTTGTTCGCCTTCAGCCGCCTGGGGGTGATCATGGTGGGCAACGTCTCGCCGCAACTGCTCGAGCCCGAGCTGACTGCGCTGCGCGACGACATCGCCGCCGGCCCCTGGCACAACCGGCAACTGTTGATGCTGCCACTCGCCTCGGCGTCGAACCTGGTGGCGCTGGGCATTGAGCTTGCGGATCGCACCGGCGTCATGGTGCGCACCACGCCGGTCGTCGCCAGGCCCGCCGAAGCGTGGGGCTTCATCAGCGACACCTGGAAGCGGCTCAACAGCCTTGAGGCGCCCGAGCCGACGTCTTCGTCGCCGGCCGCCGCAGCGTTCACCCCCGAGCTGGACGTGGCCGCACCCTCGTCGGCGCAGTCATGGTCTGGTTCGTCGTTTTCGTCGACCTCTGCGGGCCTGTCGGGTTACCCCTCGATCGCGCCGCAGTCCAACGGCCACGCGCCGGACACGCCGTCCCGCCCCGCCGCGTTGGCGCGCCCGCCCCGGACGCCACCGCCCGTTGCCCCCGAGCAGCCCGCGGCCCCATCAGCGTGGAGCACCGCGGTATCGAACGGTGCGAGCAAGGCCAGCGACATTCGCGCCGGTGCACCCACCGTGCGAATGGGCTTGTCGGGTTTTGTCGATTCAGTGCGATCCGATCAACTGCCGCAATTGACGGTGCCGGCGCAAAGCGTCGAGCAAGGCACGCTGCAGCGTTATGTGCGCCTGCTCAGCGCGCTGAACGGGATGCGCAGTTGCTGCGTGTTCGACGTCGGCACGGGTGCGCGCTTGGCGCACAGCGGCAACGCGGCGAACGCCACCGAGTTGGGCCGTCAGGGACAGATGCTGCTCGCGATGATGAAAACCGCAGGCAAGGCGCTGGGCGACGCCGATGCCTTGCCCGAAGCGGCGATCACGCTGGAGGCGTGCCACTTGCTGCTGCGCGGCGTGCCCAAGCACCCGCAGGCTGCCCTGCACGCCGTGTTCGACCGTGCCACCGCGAACCTGACGCTGGCCCGGCTTCAAGTGCTGCGCCTGGACGCCCTCTTCGAAGACGCCCCGCGCGGGGCTTGAGCCGGACGCACAAGGGCGACTGCTCGCCCTTGTGCGCCTGCGAAGGAGCTGGCCCTTGCAAGGGCCAGCGCGGCCTGCAAGGCTGAGCCATGCTGTCATCCCGGCGAAAGCCGGGATCCACGGTGTGCCGCGCGCTCTGGAACCCGGCTTTCGCCGGGATGACGTTGGCTGGCGATCAGTGCACGACCCGCTCAAAGCTGAACACGCCGTCGATCACGTCCACCGGAATCAAGTCCTTCGGCCCGAAGCGGCCCTCGAGAATCAACTTGGACACCGGGTTCTCGATGCGCTGTTGAATCGCCCGCTTCAGCGGCCGCGCGCCGTACACCGGGTCGAAACCGGCCTTGGCGAGTTCGGCGAGCGCCGCGGGCGACACATCCAGGCGCATCTCCAGCTTCTCGAGCCGCGCTTCCAGCACGCCGAGCTGAATCTTCGCGATCGCCTCGATGTTCTTCATGTCGAGCGCATGGAACACGACCGCCTCGTCGATGCGATTCAGGAACTCGGGGCGGAAATGCTGCTTCACCTCGACCCACACGGCGTCACGAATCGCCTCGCTGCTTTGCCCGGCCATCTGCATGATCTGGTGCGAGCCGAGGTTGCTCGTCATCACGATCACGCAGTTCTTGAAGTCGACGGTGCGGCCCTGGCCGTCGGTCAGGCGCCCATCGTCCAGCACTTGCAGCAACACGTTGAACACGTCCGGGTGCGCCTTCTCCACTTCGTCGAGCAGCAGCACGCTGTAGGGCTTGCGGCGCACCGCTTCGGTCAGGTAGCCGCCTTCGTCGTAGCCCACGTAGCCCGGCGGCGCGCCGATGAGGCGCGCGACAGAATGTTTCTCCATGAACTCGCTCATGTCCAGCCGCACCATGTGGTCCTCGCTGTCGAACATGAAACCCGCCAAGGCCTTGCACAACTCCGTCTTGCCCACGCCGGTGGGGCCGAGGAAGAGGAACGAGCCGGTCGGGCGGTTCGGGTCGGACAGGCCCGAGCGCGAGCGGCGAATTGCATTCGCCACAGCGGTGATCGCTTCGTCCTGGCCGATGACGCGTTCGTGCAGCTTGGCTTCCATCTGCAAGAGCTTGTCGCGCTCGCCTTGCATGAGTTTGGACACGGGGATTCCCGTGGCGCGCGCAACGACTTCGGCGATTTCCTCGGCGCCGACCATGGTGCGAAGCAGTTGCGGCTTGCTCTTGTCGGCGCCGCGCTTGGTTTCGCCGGCCTGCGCGTCCTTGAGTTTTTTCTCGAGTTCGGGCAGCTTGCCGTACTGCAGCTCGGCGACGCGGTTGAAGTCGCCCTTGCGCTTCCACTCCTCGATCTGGAAGCGGATCCGGTCGATCTCTTCCTTGACGAGCGCCGAGCCCTGCGCGGCGGCTTTTTCCGCCTTCCAGATTTCATCCAGATCGGCGGCTTCGCGCTTGAGCTTGTGAATCTCTTCTTCGATGAGGCCGAAACGCTTGCGCGAGGCCTCGTCTTTTTCGCGCCGCACCGCTTCGCGCTCGATCTGCAATTGAATGAGACGGCGATCGAGCTTGTCCATCGCCTCGGGTTTCGAGTCGATTTCGATCTTCACTTTCGCCGCGGCTTCGTCGATCAGGTCGATCGCCTTGTCGGGAAGAAAGCGGTCCGTGATGTAGCGGTGGCTCAGTTCGGCCGCAGCGACGATTGCCGGGTCGGTGATCTCCACGCCATGGTGGACTTCGTATTTTTCCTGCAGGCCGCGCAGGATCGCGATCGTCGCCTCGACGCTCGGCTCGCCGACGAGAATCTTCTGGAAGCGCCGCTCGAGCGCTGCGTCTTTCTCGACGTACTTGCGGTATTCGTTGAGAGTGGTCGCGCCGATGCAGTGCAGCTCGCCGCGCGCCAGCGCAGGTTTGAGCATATTGCCCGCGTCGATCGCGCCTTCGGCCTTGCCGGCGCCGACCATGGTGTGGATCTCGTCGATGAAAACGATGGTCCGGCCTTCGTCCAGCGCCACTTCCTTGAGCACGGCCTTCAAGCGCTCTTCGAACTCGCCGCGGAACTTGGCCCCAGCCAGCAGCAGCGCCATGTCGAGCACGAGCACGCGCTTGTTCTTCAAGGTGTCGGGCACTTCGCCCGACACGATGCGCTGCGCCAGCCCCTCCACGATCGCCGTCTTGCCCACGCCCGGCTCGCCGATCAGCACCGGGTTGTTCTTCGTGCGCCGCTGCAAGACCTGGATGGCACGGCGAATTTCATCGTCGCGGCCGATCACCGGGTCGAGCTTGCCCAGGCGCGCACGTTCGGTCAGGTCCAGCGTGTATTTCTTGAGCGCCTCGCGCTGTCCTTCGGCGTCGGCGCTGTCAACGCCCTTGCCGCCGCGCACGGCTTCGATCGCCGCCTCGAGCGCCTTGCGCGTCAGGCCGTGCTCTTTGAGCAGAGCGCCGGCGGCAGACTTGCTGTCGACTGCTGCGAGCAGGAACATTTCGCTGGCGATGAACTGGTCACCGCGTTGGCTCGCTTCCTTCTCGGCAGCGTTCAGCATCGCGCCGAGATCGCGCCCCGGCTGCACCGGTTCGCCACCCTGCACTTGCGGCAGCCTGGCCGTCTCGGCGTCGAGCGCCGACTGGAGCTTGCCCACGTTCACTCCGGCGCGCGCCAGCAAAGCCTTCGGCCCCTCGTCTTGCGACAGCATCGCCGACAAGACGTGCGCCGGCTCGATGTACGGGTTGTCGCGCGCCACGGCGAGGCTTTGCGCGTCCGCCAAGGCGTGTTGAAACTGCGTCGTCAGTTTGTCGAGTCGCATAAGAAGAACCCTCCGATTGCGCTGGAGGTTGGGCAATCGCCCGGAATTTCAAGACGCCGCCGGGTACCGCGGGAGCCCGGCTTCTTGATTCTGCTCAAAGTGTCAGGAGTGCAAGTCAGGCAAGCAACGCCTGTGCGGCGCGGTAGCCGAGCGCCGCGCAGCCCAGCGCACCCAGCACATGGGCCAGCGTGTGCCCGGCCGCCAGCGCAAAGTGGCCGCGCTGCAGCAGCAGCAACGATTCGGCGGAGAACGCGGAGAAAGTCGTCAAGCCGCCCAGGACTCCGGTCACCCACAGCGCGCGCCAGAGTTCGTCCGGCGTTCTTTCGAGCCAGGCGAGCGCCACACCGATGAGAGCCCCGCCCACACAATTCACGACGAGCGTGCCCAGCGGAAAGCCCGCCCAGCGCGCGTTCAGCCAAAGACCCGTGCCCCAGCGCAACACGCCGCCGCACGCGGCGCCCACGCCCACTGCCAAGGCCTGCGCCAGCAGCCCCGCACCACTCATGGCGCCGCGGCGTTCGTCGCCTGAATTCCCCAGCGCTGCAAGGCCGCGTCGTCGCTGACTCGCGCGTCGACCCAGCGGGCACCGTCAGGGGTGGTTTCCTTCTTCCAGAAAGGCGCCTGGGTCTTGAGGTAGTCCATGAGGAACTCGCACGCCTGGAAGGCCTGGCCGCGATGCCCCGAACTCACTGCGACGAGCACGATTTGATCCAGCGGCTTCAAGACGCCGACGCGGTGAATGACCTTCGCGCCTCGAATGTCGAAGCGCTGGAAAGCGACGTCGATCATCGCTTCAATCGCGCGCTCCGTCATTCCCGGGTAGTGCTCGAGCTCCATGAGGCTGACGCCGCTGCCGTCGTTGCGATCCCGCACCGTGCCGATGAAGCTCGCGACTGCGCCGACCGCAGCGTCGCCGGCGCGCAGCTGCGTGACCACGTCGCCGAGGTCGAAGTCGGCTTCCTGGATCACGACTCGGGGCGCTGCAGGTGCAGGCAATTCAGCCTCCCGTCACCGGCGGGAAAAACGCGACTTCGGCGCCGGGCGTGAGCACCGCCGACTCGTCGCACAGAGTCTGGTTTAACGCGCAGCGCAACGCGCGCTTCCGGTCCAGCGCCGCGGCGTGCGCCGGGCTGCGTTGCAGCAGGGTTTCGCGCAGTTCGCCCACGGTTGCACCGCTGGAAACCTCCAGCGTTTCGGCAGCGCCGAGCGCTTCGCGCAGCGACGCGAAATAGCGCACCGTCACGTTCACGCGAGCAACTCCGCGATCGACAGCGCGTCCACGCTGTCGCCCCGGGCGATGGCGTGCGACGCCGGGTTGTCGATCAGCACGTCGGCCCAGACCGTCGAGGTGAGCACGCCCGAGCTCTGGTTGGGAAACAGGTCCAGCCCGCCTTCGGCGTTGCGCCGAGCGCGCAAGAATTCGCGCCGGTTGTCGGGCCGCGGCCAATCGAAATCGGCGCGCATGCGCACCGAGGTGGGTTCGAGTTGCGTCGCCCCCTGCAGGCGCAGCAGTACCGGGCGCACGAGCAGCAGAAAAGTCACCCAGCTCGACACCGGATTGCCCGGCAGGCCGATGAAGTGAGCGCTGCTCGAATCGCTGCGGCGCACCGCGCCGAAGGCGAGCGGCTTGCCGGGTTTGATCGCGATCTGCCACAGGTCGATGCTGCCCTCTGCAGCGACCGCCGGACGCAAGTGATCTTCTTCGCCGACCGACACGCCGCCCGACGTGACGATGAGTTGATTGTCGAGAGCCGCGCGCCGCAACGCGTCGCGCGTTGCGTCGAGCCGGTCCGGAACGATTCCCAGGTCGCTGCATTCGCAGCCGAGCGCTTCGATCAAGCCGCGCAAGGTGTAGCGATTCGAGTTGTAGATCGCGCCGGGTTTGAGCGGCTCACCCGGCATCATCAACTCGTCGCCGGTCGAAAACAGCGCGACGCGGGGCCGACGCGCCACCTGCAAGGTCGCTGCGCCCACACTTGCCGCCAGGCCCATCGCCTGCGGCGTGAGCCGGGTTCCAGCGGGCAAGACGACATCGCCCTGGCGCACGTCTTCGCCGCGCCGCCGAATCCATTGCCCCGGCGTCGGGCGCGCATCGATTCGCACCGCATCGCCCTCGGCGCGGCAGTGCTCTTGCATGACGACGGCGTCGGCGCCCGGTGGTATTTGCGCGCCGGTGAAGATTCGCGCTGCGCTCCCCGGCAGCAGCGGCGTGGGCACGGTGCCCGCAGGAATGCGCTGGCTGATCGGCAAAAGCGCTGCCCAAGGCGACGTCGCGCCGCTTGCCGCCGGCAGGTCGGCGCAGCACAGCGCATAGCCGTCCATCGCCGTGTTGTCGCCGGGCGGGACGTCAAGGCTCGAGCGCACGTCAGCGGCCAACACGCGACCGAGCGTGTCGAAGGTGGAGAGTTGTTCTGCGTCAGTCGCCTGCGGCGGGGTGACCGAGCTCAGCAGCCGGGCCAAAGCGGCCTCCAACGAGAGCATCGGTCGCCGCGTCGGCGACGGGGGGGTGGTAGTCATAGCGGGAGGCGCTGCCCAGCAGGAAGTTCGTGAGCGCGTTGGCGTCGTTCAAATCGAGCACGGGCAGCCCGGTGGGCTGCGGCAACTGATCCGGGCTGTCGGTGCAGATGGCGACGACAAACGGGTCGTTGGGGTATTGCGCAGGTTTGCCCGTCGCGGCGCGCCAGACTTCCACCTTCAACAAGGCGGCGTGCTTGAAGCCTTCGACGAGCACCCAGTCGCACTCGAAAAGTTCGGCGATCAACTGGTGCACGGTGGGCTCGCAGTGCACGTCGAATTCGCGAATCTTCGCCAGGCGCCGGTCGGAGGCGATCACGACTTCGAAGGCACCCGCCTGGCGGTGCCGCCACGAGTCTTTGCCTTCGTGGTCGATGTCGAACGCGTGGTGCGCGTGTTTCACGACCGAGACGCGTTTGCCCTCCATGCGCAGGTGCTCGATCACCTGCTCGACGAGCGTCGTCTTGCCCGAACCCGAATAACCGCAAAAGCCAATGACATTCATTGCGGGCAATTCTGCGCGATGTAGGCCTTGATGCCCTGCGCGTCCGCCGCCATGACCTTGAAGCGCTTGGGGAGTTGCTCGATGCCTCGCAGGTGCGCCGGGCGATCCGGCTCGATGCCGATCGCTTCCCGAATCGTGTCGGCAAACTTCGCGGGCAGTGCGGTCTCCAGGACGATCATCGGCACGCCGGGACGGGAATGATCACGCGCGACTTTCAGGCCGTCTGCCGTGTGCGTATCGATCATCACGCGAGCTTCCTTCCAGGTCTGCGCGATCGTCGCGAGCCGGTCGGCGTGTGTGCTCGTTCCCGAGACAAAGCCGAACTCGGCAAAACGCCTGATCTCGGCAGGCCCGAGCGTGAACGCGCCTTTCTGCCCCAATTGCGCACCGAACAGATCGCGGATGCGCTGCGCATCGCGCCCCACGAGATCGAAGATGAAGCGCTCAAAATTCGACGCTTTGGAGATGTCCATCGACGGGCTCGACGTCTCGAGCGTCTCGTTCGCGCTGCGAACCCGGTACGTGCCGGTGCGAAAGAACTCGTCGAGCACGTTGTTTTCGTTCGTCGCGAGAACCAGCCGGCCGATCGGCAGGCCCATCATTCGCGCAATGTGGCCCGCGCAGATGTTGCCGAAGTTGCCCGACGGCACGGCGAAGTCGACGCGCTCGTGATTGTTTTTCGTCGCCTGGAAATACCCCGCGAAGTAGTACACCACTTGCGCGAGCAGGCGCGCCCAGTTGATCGAATTCACCGTGCCGATGTGGTGGCGCTGTTTGAACTCCAGGTCGGCAGAGACGGTCTTGACGATGTCCTGGCAGTCGTCGAACACACCCTCCACCGCAATGTTGAATATGTTCGGGTCCTGCAGGCTGAACATCTGCGCCTGCTGGAACGCGCTCATGCGGCCCTGGGGCGACAGCATGAAGACGCGCACGCCGCGTTTGCCGCGCATCGCGTATTCAGCCGCGCTGCCGGTGTCGCCTGAGGTGGCGCCCAGGATATTGAGGACCGCCCCGCGCCGCGCGAGTTCGTACTCGAACAGGTTGCCGAGCAACTGCATCGCGATGTCTTTGAACGCGAGCGTCGGGCCGTTCGACAAGGCCTGCAGGAAGATGCCTTCGCTCAGTGTCCTTAGCGGCGTGATTCGCGCATCGCCGAAGATTTCAGCGGTGTACGTCTTGCGCACCAACGCCTGCAGCTGCGGTGCGGCGATGTCGTCGATGTAGAGGCCGAGCAACTCGTGAGCGAGTTCGGGGTAAGCCAACTCGCGCCAGCGTTCGAGCAACGCCGCGTCGACGCTCGGATAGCGCTGCGGCAGGTACAAGCCCCCGTCGGGCGCGAGGCCTTCGAGCAGGATGTCGCTGAAGGCTCGCGGCTGGCCGCCCCCACGTGTGCTGACGTAGCTCAATTCAAGTCTTCCTTGCGAATCCGCACAATCGGCGCAAGCACCGTCGGCAAGGCCTGCATCTGTGCGATCGCCTGGTTCATTTCACCCTCCAGCGTGTCGTGCGTGAGGATGATGACGTTGGTGTGCGCGGCACCTTCTTCGCCTTGATCGATGTGCGGGCGCTGCAACAGCGCGTCGATCGATATCCCGTGCTCGGCAAGGATTCCGGTGATGCGCGCGAGCACGCCGGCCTGGTCCGCGACCTGCAGGCGCAGGTAAAACGACGTGTTCACTTGCGCCATCGGCAGGATCGGCGTGTTGTGCATGCTGCTCGGCTGAAACGCCAGCGTCGGCACGTGATGGCCCGGGTCGGCACTGTGCAGGCGCGCGATGTCGACCAGGTCGGCGATCACCGCCGACGCTGTCGGTTCGGCGCCTGCGCCCTTGCCGTAGTAAAGCGTCGAGCCGACAGCGTCGCCATGCACGACGACGGCGTTCATCGCGCCCTCGACGTTGGCGATCAGGCGCTGCGCCGGAATCAGCGTCGGGTGCACGCGAAGTTCGATGCCGCCGACGTCCGCGCGCCGCTTCGTGATGCCGAGCAGCTTGATGCGGTAGCCGAGTTGCTCGGCGTACGCAATGTCAAGCGCCTGCAATTTCGTGATGCCTTCGACGTGCGCCTGCGCGAACTGCAGCGGCGTGCCGAATGCGATCGCACTCATGATCGACGCCTTGTGCGCCGCGTCGACGCCTTCGATGTCGAAGGTCGGGTCGGCTTCGGCGTAACCCAGGCGCTGCGCGTCTTTCAACGCGCTGGCAAAGTCCAAGCCCTTGGAGCGCATTTCCGAGAGGATGAAATTCGTCGTGCCGTTGATGATGCCGGCAATCCATTCGATTCGATTCGCCGTCAACCCCTCGCGCAGCGCCTTGATGATGGGAATTCCCCCTGCCACCGCCGCCTCGAAGGCGACGACGACGCCCTTTGCGTGCGCCGCGGCGAAGATTTCCGTGCCGTGCACGGCGAGCAAGGCCTTGTTCGCCGTGACCACATGTTTGCCCGCGGCGATGGCCTCCAAGACGAGTTGCCGCGCGATGCCGTAGCCGCCGATGAGTTCGATGACGATGTCCACATCGGGGTCGGCGATCACGGCGCGCGCGTCGCCGACGATCCGCGCCGCATCGCCCACGACCTGCTTGGCGCGCGCCAGGTCCAGGTCGGCGACCATCGTGATGCGGATCGGCCGCCCGGCGCGGCGCTGAATTTCTTCCTGGTTGCGCGCGAGCACGTTGAAGGTTCCGGCCCCCACCGTGCCGATGCCGAGCAACCCCACATGAATCGGTTTGACGCCTGCGGCCATGGCGTTCACTGCGCGTGACGCCTGGCGTAGTGGGCGAGGAAGCGCGCGATGCGCCCAATCGCCTCGACCAGATCGTCCGAGTTGGGCAGGAACACGAGGCGGAAGTGGTCCGGGCTCACCCAGTTGAACCCGGTGCCCTGCACGATCAGCACTTTTTCTTCGGCGAGCAGTTCGTAGGCGAATTGCTGATCGTCGGTGATCGGGTAAAGCTTCGCATCGAGTTTGGGAAACATGTACAGCGCCGCTTTTGGCTTGACGACGCTGACGCCGGGGATGTCGCTCAGCAGTTGGTACGCCAGGTCACGTTGGCGGCACAAGCGCCCACTCGGCGCGACCAGGTCGTTGATGCTCTGGTAGCCGCCTAAAGCGGTCTGGATCGCCAGCTGCCCGGGCGTGTTCGAACACAGGCGCATCGACGCGAGCATGTTCAGCCCTTCGATGTAGTCGCGCGCGTGGCGTTTTTCGCCCGACACGACCATCCAGCCGGCGCGGTAGCCGCAGGATCGGTAGTTCTTCGACAGGCCGTTGAAAGTGAGGCACAACACGTCGTCGGCGAGCGCGGCAATGCTGGTGTGCTGATGGCCGTCGTACAAGGTCTTGTCGTAGATCTCGTCGGCCAGGATGATGAGCTGGTGCTGCCGCGCGACTTCGACGATCTCCAGCAACAGCGCGTCGGGGTAGAGCGCGCCGGTCGGGTTGTTCGGGTTGATGACGACGATGGCTTTCGTGCTGCTCGTGATCTTCTTGCGAATGTCGGCGATGTCGGGCAGCCAGCCTGATGCTTCGTCGCACATGTAGTGCACGGGGGTGCCGCCCGACAGTGCCACCGAGGCGGTGTAAAGCGGGTAGTCGGGCGCCGGGATCAGCACCTCGTCGCCGTTGTTGAGCAAGGCGTTCAGGCTCATCGTGATGAGCTCCGAGGCGCCGTTGCCCAGCGTCACGTCGTCTACCGTGACGCCGCGAATGTGCTTTTCCTGCGTGTAGTGCACGATCGCGCGGCGCGGTGCGAACAAGCCCTTGCTGTCGGTATAGCCCGCGCTGTGCGGCATGTTGCGGATCATGTCCTGCACGATCTCTTCGGGCGGCTCCAGGCCGAACGCGGCGATGTTGCCGATGTTCAACTTGATGATCTTGTGCCCCTCGTCCTCCATTTGCCGGGCTTTCTCTAACACCGGCCCGCGAATGTCGTAGCACACGTTGTCGAGCTTGCTCGATTTGGAGACGGGTTTCAGCAAAGGAGCTCCTGAGGCGTGTTGGATGCGTTGCAGCGCATAGAATTTTCGCACAGCGCCCCCATGGCGCACCGGACCCGGACCCGCATGAAACTTCACGCCGATCGCCCTGACGGGCCGAACGCCATCACGCGCCACGGGCCGGGAGGCGTGATCGTCAACGGCGTCGAGCTGCGCAGCAGCTCCGTGATTCCCTGGCAAGGCGCAGTGAGCGCGTGGCCTGTGGCGCGCTTTGACGCGCTGCGCGAAGCGCATTTCGCTCTGCTGGCCGACCTCGCCCCCGAACTCGTCATCTTCGGCAGCGGTGCGCGCCTGCGCTTTCCTGCGGCGGCGCTGCTGCGCCCGTTGATCGACAAGCGCATCGGCGTCGAGACGATGGACACCGCCGCAGCCTGCCGCACCTACAACGTCTTGCTCAGCGAAGGCCGTGCCGTAGTTGCCGCATTGCTCTTCGAGAGCGCGGCAATCGACGCGCACTGACGCCGCGCAGAAATCGCCGAGCGACGCAGCCCTTATAATTTGGGGCTAGCCTGCCCGCGCGCACCACTGCGCCAGAATCCATGACGCCAGCCCTGAACAAAGCCCTCCCGGAATTCGAAGCGTTTGCCACCGGAGGAGTGAAGTTCACACCCGCGGCTTATATCGGGCGCATGGTCGTTCTGTATTTCTACCCCAAAGACAACACGCCCGGGTGCACGACCGAAGCGATGCAGTTCCGCGACCACCACAAGGAATTCACCAAGGCCGGCGCGGTCGTGTTCGGGGTGTCGCGCGACAACATGGCGTCGCACGACAAGTTCAAACAAGGGCTGGAGTTGCCCTTTGAGCTGATCGCCGACACCGAAGAAAAGCTCTGCCACATGTTTGGCGTGGTGAAGAACAAGATCATGTACGGCAAGAAGGTCAAAGGCATCGAGCGCAGCACGTTTCTTGTCGACACGAGCGGGGTGCTCAGCGCCGAATGGCGCGGCCTGAAGGTCGCCGGCCACGTCGACGAAGTGCTCAAGGCAGTGAAGTCGCTGAAGAAAGCCGGCTGAACAAGGCTCGCGCCCAGCGCTCGCAGTTCGTATTGCCTACTTTGCACGCCTGCCCATCCCCGCAAGGGGCCGCAGTTCGAGAGCGGCGGCGATCTGTGCATAATGAATTCATGCCCTCGAGCCCCGCTGCTCGCTCCCAAGCCGCACAGTCGACTGTGCGGCTTTTTTGCTTATTGTTTGCGACCCATGCCACTGCCCAAGCCACCCGCCAAGCGAGGCTCGCTGCTGAGCCCCGCTGACTTCGATTCGCAATCCGCCCCCCGGCCCGCGGCCCGGCCGCACAAGACGCGGCTGCACAGCGACCCCGCGCCTGCGGTCATGAATTTGTACGACGACAGCGCTCCGGCGAGCGCCGTCGCGCTCAAACCCCAGAAGATCGAGACCGCGGCGTACCGGGCGCCCGAGCCGCGCGTGAAAAAGCCGCGCAGCACCGGCCCGGCGAAATTGTTCGTGCTCGACACGAATGTGCTGATGCACGACCCGACCTCGCTGTTCCGCTTCGAAGAGCACGACATCTACTTGCCGATGATCACGCTCGAAGAGCTCGACGGCCACAAGAAGGGCATGACGGAAGTGGCGCGCAACGTGCGCCAGGTGAGTCGCGACCTCGACGCCCTGGCGGCGACGAACGCGTCGCGCGACACGTCGGCAATGGCCGACGGCGTGCTGCTGAACCGCACCGGGCGGCGCGAAGCGTCGGGGCGGCTGTTCTTTCAGACGCAGGCGCTCAACGTCAATCTGCCTGCCGGTCTGCCACCGGGCAAGGCCGACAACCAGATCCTGGGCGTCGTGCAGGCGTTGCGCGAGCTGCACCCGGGCCGCGACGTCGTGCTCGTGTCCAAAGACATCAACATGCGCATCAAGGCGCGCGCCTTGGGCCTGCCCGCCGAAGACTACTTCAACGACAAGGCGCTCGAAGACGGCGACCTCCTGTACACCGGCGTCTTGCCCCTGCCCGCAGACTTCTGGGAGCGCCACGGCAAGACGATGGAGAGCTGGAACCAGGGCGGGACCACGTGCTACCGCATCGCCGGCCCGCTCGTTCCCGGCCTGTTGATCAACCAGTTCGCCTACCTCGAAGCGCCCGGCGCCGCGCCGCTCTACGCCAAGGTCACCGAGATCACCGGCGCGACCGCGGTGCTGCGCACGGTCAAGGAGTACACGCATCAAAAGCACGCCGTCTGGGGCGTGACGGCGCGCAACCGCGAACAGAACTTCGCGCTCAATCTGCTGATGGACCCGGAATGCGACTTCATCACGCTCACCGGAACCGCAGGCACGGGCAAGACGCTGATGACGCTCGCCGCGGGCCTCAGCCAAGTGATGGACGAGCGCCGCTACAGCGAAATCATCGTCACGCGAGTCACCGTGCCGGTGGGTGAGGACATCGGTTTCCTGCCGGGAACCGAAGAAGAAAAGATGAGCCCGTGGATGGGCGCGCTGGACGACAACCTCGAAGTCCTGTCCAAGAGCGACGGTGCCGCCGGCGAATGGGGCCGCGCGGCGACGAACGACCTGGTGCGCAGCAAGATCAAGATCAAGAGCATGAACTTCATGCGCGGCCGAACTTTCCTCAACAAGTTCGTGCTCATCGACGAAGCGCAAAACCTCACGCCCAAACAAATGAAGACGCTGATCACGCGCGCCGGGCCGGGAACGAAGATCGTCTGCCTGGGCAACCTGGCGCAAATCGACACGCCTTATCTGACGGAAGGCAGCTCGGGCCTGACCTTCGCGGTGGACCGTTTCAAGGGCTGGCCGCATTCGGGCCACGTGACCCTGGCGCGCGGCGAGCGCTCGCGCCTGGCCGATTTCGCCTCGGAAGTGCTGTAGCGCAGAATCGGCGCGGCCGCGCCCGCCACGCCGCGCGGCGCCGGCCCCATTGACGCCATGGTGCACCTGCTCAACCTCCTCGCTGCGATCGCCCTGCTCGTCTGGGGCACGCACATCGTGCGCACCGACGTGCTGCGTGTGTTCGGCGAAAACCTGCGCGGCGTGCTCGCGCGAAGTTTCAACAATCGCGCCAAGGCGATGCTTGCGGGACTGGGCGTGACGAGCCTCATGCAGTCGAGCACCGCGACCTGCCTGATCGTCGCCAGCTTCGTCGGCACCGGCCTGGTCTCAACCCCAGCGGCGCTGGCCGTGATGCTGGGCGCCGACGTGGGCAGCAGCCTGATGGCCGTCGTGTTTTCGTTCGACCTGTCGTGGCTGTCGCCGCTGCTGATTTTTGTAGGCGTTGTGTTGTTCATCCCGAGCCAGGGCAGCTCCTCCGGGCGCATTGGGCGGGCGCTGATCGGTCTGGGCCTGATCACCTTGGCGCTGCAACTCATCGTCGGCGCGACCAAACCCTTGACCGATTCGCCGGCGATTCGCACCATGCTCGCGGCGCTGCCCAACGAAATCCTGCTCGACATCGTCGTCGGCGCGGTCCTGACCGTGCTCGCCTACTCGAGCCTGGCCATCGTATTGCTCGTCGCCACTCTGGCCACCACGGGAATCCTGCCGATCACGGTGGCGCTGGGCCTGGTGCTCGGTGCGAACCTGGGCAGCGGCGTGCTCGGGTTGCTCGCGACGAGTCGTGCCTCGCCCCAAGTGCGGCGTTTGCCGCTCGGGAATCTGCTGTTCAAGGTGCTCGGCGCGATGCTCGTCATTCCGTTCTTGCCGCGCCTGCTGGATCAGCTGCCGCATTGGCTCGGCAGCGTGCACCACCAGGTCGTCGGTTTCCACCTCGGATTCAACCTGTGCATGGCGGTGCTGTGCGTCGGCTTCACCGGTGTGTTGGGTCGCTGGGTCGAGCGCTGGCTGCCCGAACGCGCGAGCGATCCGAACTCGCTCAAGCCGCGCCATCTCGACGCGGTGGCATTGGCCACGCCGTCGCTCGCGATCAGCTGTGCGGCGCGCGAAGCCTTGCGCCAGGCCGACGTGGTGGAGACGATGCTGCGCGGCATGGTCACGGTGATCCGCAACAACGATTTGCAGCTCGCCGAAAAGCTGCGCGCCATGGACGACACCGTCGACGAGCTCTACACCGCGATCAAGTTGTACCTGACGCAGATTTCCCGCGAAGCGCTCTCGGAACGCGAGAGCCGGCGCTGGACCGACGTGGTCTCGTTCACGATCAACATGGAGCAGATCGGCGACATCATCGAGCGCGTGATTCAAGACGTCGAAGACAAGAAGGTGCGCAAGAACCGCAGCTTCTCGGAAGCCGGGATGGCCGAGATCTGCAATTTGCACGAGATGCTGCTCAGCAATCTGCGTTTGGGCATGAGCGTCTTCCTCGAAGGCAACGTGCGTGATGCGAAGAAGCTGCTGGAGGAAAAGGCGCGTTTTCGGGACCTCGAACACCAGTACGCCGCGAGCCACATCGGGCGCCTGCGCGACAACACGGCGCAGAGCATCGAAACGAGTTCACTGCATTTGGACCTGATCAGCGACCTCAAACGAATCAACTCGCACATCTGCTCGATCGCCTACCCCATCCTCGAATCGGCTGGCGCGCTGCGCGACAACCGCATTCGCCACTCGCAGCTCGTGACGCAGCACGACGACACGCTCGCCTGAGGCGCACTGCGGAGCGCGCCTACAGCAGGCGGCGGCGTTGCAGCCATGCAGCCAGGATCACGGCCGCTTCGAGCGTGAAGGCCTCGCCCAGCAGGCGCTCAAGCAACGCATCAAGCGCCAGGCATTCGAAGCCCTGCACCTCACCGTCCTGGTTTTGCGGAGTCACTGCGTCGGCGAGCGTCGCTTCGAAGACGTCGATGTATTCGACCAGATAGCCTTCCTTCACCGGACGACGGAATTCGATGCGCTCGACCTTGCGCAGGTCTTGCAATTGAGGCAGCGTGACTCCTGCTTCCTCCCAGGTTTCGCGCGTCATCGCGTCGATGATCGATTCGCCCGCCCCCACCTGGCCGCCCATCGTCGTGTCCCACAGGCCCGGATCGGTGGCTTTGTCGAGCGCGCGCTGTTGTACCCAGACACTTCCGTCTGGGCGTGCGGCGATCAAGTGCACGGCGAACGTCGTGATGCCCAGGGGGCGCACCGCGGCGCGTTCGATCGCGCCCAGCGGCTCGAAGCGCTCGTCGGTGACCGGCAGCAGTTCGTTGCGCCAGGGCCCGCCGAGGCGGTTTGCGTGCAGCCACTGGGCGATCGCGGCCAGACTCGCATCCAGTGGCGCCGCGACGCGCCACTGCGAAGCCGACGCATGCAGCGGCAAGCCCGCGATTCGCATGCGCTCTGCCAAGCTCACCTCGACCGAGCCGATGCGAACCACCGGTTCGCCATACGTCAGCTCCATGCGCGGCGCGTTGCACGGCGCGAGCGCGCGGTCACGCATTGACGCGAGCCATGCATTCCGGGCCATTGCGGTCGATGTCATGGCACCCTACCCGGTCGCCGCTGCGACGCTCGCAAGGAGTGCGTGCAGGCCTTCTTCGTCCAGGATCGTGACGTCAAGCGCGCGCGCCTTGTCGAGTTTCGAGCCCGCATCCGCGCCGGCAATCACGTAATCGGTCTTCTTCGACACCGAACCCGTGACCTTGCCGCCCGCGGCTTCGATCAGGTCTTTCGCAGCGTCGCGCGAGAGTGTGGGCAGCGCACCCGTCAGCACGAAGGTCTTGCCGGACAGCGGCGCCACAGCCACCTTGACAGGCTCGTGCTCAGGCCAATTCAGCCCGGCAGCACGCAGCCCGGCGATGACTTCGACGTTGTGCGCTTGCTCGAAGAAAGTGCGAATGCTTTGCGCGACGATCGGGCCGACGTCGGGAACCTGCAGCAACTCGTCCAGACTCGCATGCATCAACCGGTCCAGACCGCCGAAATGCTTCGCCAGGTCTTTGGCCGTCGTTTCGCCGACTTGGCGAATCCCCAGCGCGTAGAGAAAGCGTGCCAGCGTTGTTGCGCGTCGCGCCGCCAACGCGGCGAGCAAATTGTTTGCACTCTTCTCGCCCATGCGATCCAGCGCCAGCAACTGCTCGAGCGTCAGCGCGTAGAGGCCGGGCAGCGTCTGCACGACGCCGGCGTCGACGAGCTGCTCGACCAGCTTGTCGCCCAAGCCTTCGATGTCCATCGCGCGCCGACCGGCGAAGTGCAGGATCGCCTGCTTGCGCTGCGCCGCACAGAACAGGCCGCCGGAACAGCGCCAATCGACTTCGCCCTCTTCGCGAGCGATCGCGCTGCCGCACACCGGGCAACGCCCCTGCAACTTCTTGTTCAGGTCAAAGGCCTCGCCCCCGTCGGCGGGCCGCCGCTCCAGCACGACTGCCACAACTTCCGGGATCACGTCGCCGGCGCGCCGCACGATCACGCTGTCGCCCACACGTACGTCTTTGCGCCGCGTCTCGTCTTCGTTGTGCAGCGTCGCGTTGCTCACCGTCGTGCCGCCGACGAACACCGGCTCGAGCTTGGCCACCGGCGTGAGCTTGCCGGTGCGCCCCACCTGCACTTCGATGTCGCGCACCAGCGTCATTTGCTCTTGCGCCGGATATTTGTGCGCGACTGCCCAGCGCGGCTCGCGCGAGACGAAACCCAGGCGTTGTTGCAGGCTGCGCGAGTTGACCTTGTAGACAACGCCATCGATGTCGAACGGCAGCGCGTCGCGGCGTGCACCGATGCGCTGGTGAAACGCGACCAAGCCCTGCGCGCCCACGACCACCTCGCGATCGGCGCACACCGGCAAGCCCATCTCGGCCAGCGCGTCGAGCAGCAGGCTGTGCGTTGCAGGCACGTCCCAGCCTTGCACGTCGCCAAGCCCGTACGCAAAAAAACTCAAAGGGCGCTGCGCAGCGATCGCCGGGTCGAGCTGGCGCACCGCGCCCGCCGCCGTGTTGCGCGGGTTGATGTAGGTCTTCTCGCCCTTTTCGCCCTGCGCAATCAGGGCGCGCTGGCGTTCGTTGAGTTTCTCGAAGTCATCGCGCCGGATGTAGACCTCGCCGCGAACTTCGAGCACCGGCGCCAACACGCCGCGCAGGCGCAGCGGAATCTGGGCGATGGTGCGGATGTTTTGCGTGACATCCTCGCCGGTCTCGCCGTCGCCGCGCGTCGCCGCCTGCGCCAGCACGCCGGCCTCAAAGCGCAGGTTGATCGCCAGGCCGTCGAACTTGAGTTCGGCGGCGTACTCGATCGGCGGGTCGGACTCAGCCAGCTCGAGCTCGCGCCGCACCCGCGCGTCGAAGGCGAGCGCGCCGCTCGATTCGGTGTCGGTTTCGGTGCGGATCGAGAGCATCGCCACGGTGTGCCGCACCGGCGTGAAGCCTTCCAGCACCTTGCCCAGAATGCGCTGTGTCGGCGAATCGGCCCTGTGCAGTTCGGGGTGCGCCGCCTCGATCGCCTGAAGCTCCTGGAACAGACGGTCGTATTCGGCGTCCGGAACGCTCGGGCTGTCCTGCACGTAGTACTCGTGCGCGAGGCGCTGCAGCACCTCCCTCAGCGCAGCCGCACGCGCCGCGGGCGGATCCGGTTGCGGGTGGGCCATCGCCGTGTCGCCTAACTGAACAAGCGCCGCGCCGCGAGCGAGCCCGCGGCGAGGTCACGCTCGCGCAGACTGGCGTAGAGGTGGTCGAGCTCGCCGCCTATCGTCGCAAAGCCGGCTTCGCTGATCGCCTGGCCCTGGTCGTCGACGATGGCCGCGTCCATTCCCAGCGACAGCGCCAGCGCGCTCGCCCGCCAGGCGACGAAGGGCGCAAAGCGCGGATCGGTCTGGGGCACGTCGAAACTCAACGTCACGTCGCGAACGATGCTGTGCTGGGCGTCGTCGGCGAGCGCGGCCAGCGCCGCGTTCGCATCGAAACTCAGCGTCACGACAGGCGGCGCGGCGTCTTCACCCGCCGGCAATACCAGCCGCCCGGCCACCGCGCCGGGGATAAAACCGTGGCGCGACGCGTGCTGCACGACGTAGCCCACCGACCACGCGGCGCTGCGTGCGTGCAAGTGCACGGCGAGCTGCGCGTCGTGCTGGCCGGCGAAGGCGTCGAGTTCGCGTGCGCGCGCCACGACGTCGAGCATGTCGGGGAACTCGACCATCGCGCCCAGAGCATCGGCAAAGTGCTGCAGCGTGTGCACGAACTCGGAATACTCGATCTCGTTGATCGCGCCGCTTCGATTCGCGAGTTGCACGCCGGCTTGCAGCTCGGTGTAGTGCCGATCGGCGACGACGGGCTCCCATTGGGGGTTCTCCGCGTTCTCAGCGTTCAGCCCTTCGATGAGAAACGGCTTGCTGCCCGCGCGCAGCGAACCCGGCAGATGCGCCAACACCTGCGCTGCGCTCAGCGGCGCCTCCACGCGCAGCGTGGCGATGGCGTCGATCAAGGGGTCGATTCGCGCGCCCAGGCGCTTCGCGCGAAGGCCGTCGCTGGCGCCGCTGGTCGCGGCCAACGAATCCGGCAACGTGTCGGAGGCGCCGGACGCGTCGGCGCTGTCGTGCGGCTGCGCAAAACCCGGCTCCACCGGCGCGGGGCGCACTTCCATCGTCGCCTCCTGCTTGCGCCCGGCGACACGCGCCGCCCACGCGCCATGCACGCCCAGGCCCACCAGCACCAACCCGGCGAGGACCATCAGCGCGAGCGTCAGCGTGCTCATCGGGCGATGCGCCGAATCAAGCCGCCTGCGCCATCGTGACCGCGGTCTGCATGTCCACCGCGACGATGCGCGACACGCCCTGCTCTTGCATCGTCACGCCGATCAATTGTTCGGCCATCTCCATCGCGATCTTGTTGTGGCTGATGAAGAGGAACTGCGTGCCCTTGGACATCTCGGTGACAAGCTTGCAATAGCGGTCGGTGTTCGCGTCGTCCAGCGGCGCGTCGACTTCGTCGAGCAGGCAAAACGGCGCCGGGTTCAGCTGGAAGATCGCAAACACGAGCGCGATCGCGGTAAGCGCTTTTTCGCCGCCCGACATCAAGTGGATCGTGCTGTTCTTCTTGCCCGGCGGTTGTGCCATGACCTGCACCCCGGCGTCGAGGATCTGGTCGCCCGTCATCACGAGGCGCGCCACGCCGCCGCCGAAGAGCGTGGGGAACATGCGCCCGAAATGTTCGTTGACCTGGTTGAACGTCGCGGCCAAGAGGTCGCGCGTTTCCGCGTCGATTTTCTGAATCGCGTCTTCGAGCGTATGCATCGCCTCGCGAAGATCGGCGTTTTGCGCGTCGAGAAAGGTCTTGCGCTCGCGCGAGGCGTTGAGTTCGTCCAGCGCGGCGAGATTCACTGCGCCGAGCGCAGCAATCTCGCCCTGGATGCGGTCGATCTCGCCTTGCAGGCCGGCGAGCTTGACTCCCTCGGCGGCAATCCCCGCGCCCAGCGCTTCGAGGTCGGCGCCCGCGCCCTGCAGCTGCTCGAGGTACTGCGCACCACCAAGCCGCGCCGCCTGCTCTTCGAGCTGGAGCTTGGTGATGCGCTCGCGCAGCGGCTGCAGCGATTGTTCGCGCTGCAGCCGCTGCTCGTCGAACTGGCGCAGGCGCAGGCTGAGGTCGTCGTAGCTGCTGCGCTTGGCGGCAAGCACGCTCTCGCGATCCAGCTTGAGCGCCAGGGCGCTCTGCAGGCCCGACTGCGCCGTTGTGTCGGTGAGCGTCTCCAGCTCGTCGTTCAGCTGGGCGGCCGATTGGGCGGTGGCCGCCAGTTGCTGCGTCGCCGTGGCGACGTTGCGCTCGAGTTCGGCCTGGCGCGCCGCGAGCGACCGCGCCGCAAACGCCGCTTCCTGCGCCTGGCGTTCCAGCGTGCGCAGGGTTTCGCGCGCTGCATTGAGTTGGCGCTGCGCATCAAGCAAGGCTTCATCGAGGTCGGCGTGCGCGCCTTGCGCCACCGCAAGTTCCTGATCGAGTTCCTCGAAGCGGGCTTCGCCGCCCAGGCGGCGTCCGTTCAAGTCTGCGCCCTGCAAATCGAGTTCGGCGAGTTCCGCTTCGAGCTGAGTGCGCCGCGCGCTCGTCTGCTCCGACAACTGCGACAGGCGCAACCACTCCACGTGCAGCTGGTGCGCACGCGTCTGCGCAGCAGCGGCTTCACGGCGCACACGTTCGAGTTGCTGCGACGCCTCGGTGTACCCGGCCTCGGCACGCACGAGCGCCGAGCGCGACTCTTCGGTAATCAGCCCTTGCGCGCGCAACTGGCGCTCGAGGTTCTGAATTTCCTGGGCGCGCGCGAGCATGCCGGCGTTCTCCGCGTCGGGCGCATAAAAACTCACCGCGAACTGGCTCACCGCGTGGCCTTCGCGGATCATGATGACTTCGCCGTGCGTCAGTTGGGCGCGTGCGCTCAAAGCGGCGTCGATGCTGGCCGCCGTGTAAACCCCCTCGAGCCAGTCGTTGAGCAGGGCTTGCAACCCCGCGTCGCCGAGCCGCAGCAGGTCCGACAGGCGCGGCAGCGTCTGATGCGTATTGCGGATCGCCGCTTGCGGGGGCGTGTAGAACGCCAGTTTGGCGGGTGGCGAGTCCGCGGCAAAGGCGCGAACCGTCTCGATGCGCCCGACTTCGAGCGCGTTCAAGCGCTCGCGCAGCGCCGATTCGAGCGCCGTCTCCCACCCTGCTTCAATCTGGATTCGCGTCCATAGGCCCTGCAAGGACTCCAGGCCATGACGCGCCAGCCAGGGTTTGAGTTTGCCTTCGGTTTGAACCCGGATCTGCAAAGCGCGCAGCGCTTCCAGGCGGGCACTGAGTTCGGTGTGCTTGCCGCCCTCGACGTTGACGCGCTCCTGCAACTCGCGGCGTTCCTGGTCCAGGCGCGGCACGTTCTCGCTGAGCGCTGCCAAACTTTCTTCGGCGCCGAGCTGCGCTTGCTGGGCCTGGTCCGCCTCGGCCTTCAGTTGCGCCACACGTTGCAGATCGGGCGCGCTGAGCTGCGCCGATTCGGCGACCAGCCGCTCCCGGCGCTGCCGCGCGTTGCGCTGCTGTTCTTCAATGGATCGCGCCTGCTCGGCGAGCACCTGGATTTGCTGCTGCACGCCGGCGACGACGCTGCGTTGCTGGTTTGCCGTGGCCTGGGCGGCGGCGACTCCGTCTTCGAACCCGGGAAGCACATCGTTCTGCTCGCTGACCTGGGCGACCAGCGTCTCGGATTGCGCGTCAGCGGCTTCGATCTGCGCCGCAACCTGGGTCTGTTCGGCCAGCGAGTCGGCGCGCCGCTGCTCCCATTGGCGCGTCTGCTCGGCCAACTCGGCGCGGCGCTGCTCCAGGCGTTGCCGCGCGTCAATCACAAACCGGATGCGCTCTTCGAAGCGGCTCACGTCGAGCGCGGCGAGCGCGAGTTCGCCCTGCGATGCGTGCAAGGCCTCGTTGGCCTCGTGCTGCGCCTGGCGGATGGTTTCGAGTTGCGCCTCGCCTTGGCGCAATTCGGCCATGCGCTCTTCGAATCCGTTCGTCGCCTCGGCCACCGCCTTGGTCAGACGCTCCTGCTCCTTCGCCGCGTCGCGGTGCTTGAGGAACCAGAGCTGGTGCAGCTTCAACTCGCCGCGAGTTTGCAGGCGGCGGTACAGCGTCGCGACTTCGGCCTGTGCTTCGAGCCGCTCCAAGTTGCTGCCCAACTCGCGAAGAATGTCTTCGACACGCGTCAGGTTGTCGCGCGTGTCTTTCAACCGATTTTCGGTCTCGCGGCGCCGCTCCTTGTACTTGGACACGCCGGCCGCCTCTTCGAGGAACATGCGCAGCTCTTCGGGCTTGCTCTCGATGATGCGGCTGATCGTTCCCTGGCCGATGATCGCGTAGGCGCGCGGTCCCAGACCCGTGCCGAGGAACACGTCTTGCACGTCGCGCCGACGCACCGGCTGGCCGTTGATGTAGTAGCTGCTCGTGCCGTCACGCGTCAGCACGCGCTTGACGGCGATCTCGGCAAACTGGTTCCACTGGCCACCGGCACGCGCGTCTTCATTGTTGAACACGAGTTCGACGCTGGCGCGGCTCGCGGGCTTGCGCAAGCCCGAGCCGTTGAAGATCACGTCCTGCATCGTCTCGCCGCGCAGTTCGCTCGCCTTCGATTCGCCGAGCACCCAGCGCACCGCGTCCATCACGTTGGACTTGCCGCAGCCGTTGGGGCCCACCACGCCCACCAACCGCCCCGGCAGTTGCAGCTGGGTGGGCTCGGCAAACGACTTGAAACCGGACAGCTTGATGGAGTTCAGGCGCATGGGGGCAGGAGGGGCATGACAGCCACCGCAGCGTGCCGCGGCCGGACGCTGGAGCTGCGTCTATGTGCTTGATTCAATGGAGGATTCTTGTCTCTCACAAGGCGTCTGCGCGACCTTTCTGAGCGGGCGGCGATGATACCATCGCGCCCTCTTTCAGCTCCACGTCGGCGGCGCGCTTGCGCACCCGCAAACTATGGCAAAGAACAAGCCCGCGCACAGCAGCGCCACGCAACGCGAAGCGCCGGCGGTGCCGCCCACGCAACCGTCCAAAGAGTTGCAAGTGTTCGCGAACCCCGCGCCGCAGCGCGACTACGTCATCGAATTCGAAGTGCCGGAGTTCACTTGCAACTGCCCGCTCACGGGTCAGCCCGACTTCGCGCAATTCCACATCGAGATGGTCGCCGACAAGCTCTGCGTTGAACTGAAAAGCCTGAAGCTCTACTTCTGGAGCTACCGCAACGAAGCCGCGTTTCACGAGAAGGTGACGAACGACATCCTGGACGACATCGTCGCCGCAACGCTGCCGCGTTTCGCCCGCATCACGGCGCGCTGGAACATGCGCGGCGGGATCGCGACGAACGTTGTCGCCGAGCACCGCAAGAAAGGCTGGAAACCCGCTGCAGCGCTGCTCGGCACACCTTCGACTGCAGCGCGCAGCGCGGCCTGATCCCCGCAACGGGTTCCGACCGCCGGGCTCGGGTAAGCCCCGAGAGGAACTTCACTCAGGCCGGACGTAGGATGCCCGAGCGGCGTGGACGTGACCACGCGCCGTGAGTCGCTGTGAGGGTGGGCCCCGGGCTGACAGGGCGGTTCGGGCCGACGCGTGAGCACACGCGCATTGTCAACGTGCCGTCACACGGTCCGCTTAGCGTCACGTCTTCCCCAACATTCGGAGACGTTTCATGCGAATCACTCATGCAGGCGCCATAGCGCTCGCACTCACATTGGTCTTGTCGGGGTTCAACGGCAGTGCCCAGGCAGACCGGCGACACGGCGATAGCGCGCATCGCCCCAAGGCACCCTTGGTGATCGGTCATCGCGGAGCGGCAGGCTATCTGCCGGATCACACGCTCGAAGGCTACGCGCTCGCCATTGAGCTGGGCGCGGATTTCATCGAGCCCGATCTGGTGGCAACCAAAGACGGCTATCTGATTGCGCGCCACGAGCCGAATATCACGACCACCACGGATGTGAGAGACCGCCCGGAGTTCGCCTCACGCAGGCGCGACGACTTCCTGGTCGACGGCGTGCAGGACGTGGCAAGAGACGTGAACGGTGTGTCGACCGGCGCCTGGTATGCCTTCGACTTCACGCTCGCGGAAATCAAGACACTGCGCGCGATTCAGCCGCTTGGCGAGCGCTCGCCGCGCTTCAACGGCAAGTTCCAGATTCCAACGCTGGACGAAGTGATCAAACTCGCCAAGCGCAAGACCAGGGAAACCGGCCGAACGATCGGCGTCTACCCCGAGACCAAGCACCCGACCTTCCATGCACAGCGCGGCCTGGCGCTCGAGGATCGATTGCTGGGCGTGCTCACACGCCACGGCTGGAACCACCGCGGGGCGCCGGTCTTCATTCAGTCGTTCGAGACCGCGAACCTCAAGTACTTGCGCAGCAAAACGCAGGTGAAGCTCGTGCAGCTCGTCGACGCCGACGACATCGCGGTCGACGGCAAGATCACCTTTGCGGCGCCTTTCGACAAACCCTACGACTGGGTCGTATCAGGGCGCGCCGGCCTGTTCGAGGACCTCTTGACGCCCAGTGGCCTGGCCGAAGTGCGCACCTATGCCGATGGCATCGGCCCCTGGAAGGTCTACCTGCAAAGCACCAAGTGCAAGGCAGTCGCGCCGAACGGCAAGTGTGCCGACACGAACGGCGACGGCGCCGTCAACGACATGGACCGGGAGTGGACTGCGCCGAGCGACGTGATCGAACGCGCGCACGCGCTCGGCCTGCTGGTGCACACCTGGACGTTCCGCAATGAGCAGCGGCGTCTGGCAGGCGACTACGGCGGCCGGCCGGTCGACGAGTACATGCACTTCTACCGCCTGGGCATCGACGGCGTGTTCTCCGACTTCCCGGACACCGCCGTCACCGCACGTGCATTGCACCGGCTTGACACCGGAAAATCACCGGCCCAGTGCCGCGACGACGAGGATCACGACTGCGATTGAGGCATCGACGGAAGGCTGAACACGTCCCACCTGCGAACGTGTTCAGCGTGATCTCAACGCGCGTCGCGTTCGACGACGAGTCGCATCTCGGGCCGCGTCAGAACACGCAACTGCCGCTCGCTGTCGCTGCCCGCCAGGCCGTGCAGGTCGATCGACTTCTGCGTTTGCAGGAGCCGCACGAGATACCCCACCACGCCGGCATCGATCAACTGGCCGGGAACGAGCACCGGAATTCCCGGCGGGTACGGAACGATCTGATCGCAGCACACGCGGCCAAACAATTGCGCGTTGGGCTGGCCGTTCTCGTCGAGCAGCGCGATGCGCTCGCCGGCTTCGTAAAACGCGTCGCGCGGCAGGCACGCGAGCTGCGAAAAACCGGGCGCCTGCGGAACCCGCGCATAGGTGCGCGGCGGGCGGCGCTCCTTGGCCAGACGCAGCATCGCGTCGAACAGGCGCGAAACCTTGCTGCGCGTCGTGCCTATCGTGAGCAGCAGCGTCAGCGTGTTGTGCGTGTTCTTCTCGACCTGAATGTTGAAGCGTTCGATCAAGGCCTCGCGCAGTTCGTCGGCGGAGAAACCGCTTGCGGAGATGTCGATCGTCAGCTTCGTCGGGTCCAGGCGGATACCGTCGCCGCGCACCTCCGGGGGCAGCAGATCGTCGAGTTCGAGAACCCGAAACGCACCCGTGGAGTTGATCTTCTCGCGCAATTCGCGAGCGAACTTCAGTGAACGATCGAGCAGCCGGTAGCCTTCCATCACTGCTTGCTTGCGCGCCACATCCAGGCTCGCGATCAAGTTGTATTGCGGGCTCGTCGACGCGTGCATGTTGAAGTTTTCGCGGAACAGGTGCTCGTCGAAATCCGCATCGTTGACGTGGATCATGCTCGCCTGCGAAAACGCCGACAGCACCTTGTGCGTGCTCTGCGTCACGTAGTCAGCGCCGCACTCGAGCGCGGTGGGGCGCAGTTCCGGGTGGAACCTGGCGTGGCCGTACCACGCCTCGTCGACGATCACCTTGATGCCCTTCGCGTGCGCTGCAGCGATGATGGGCCGCAGGTCGTAGCGCAGCCCATCGTAGGTGCACGAGGTCAGGATCAGGACACGCGCGTCGGCGTGCGTTTCGATGGCGCGCAGCAGCGTCGCGCGCGGCACCGGGCCGAAGATGCCGAACTGCTGGTTCACTGAGGAGTCGAGGTAGATCGGCCGCGCGCCGGACAGGATCACGCCGTGGTGCACCGACTTGTGGCAGTTGCGATCGAGCAGCAGTTTCGCCCCCGGCGTGAGCAGCGTCTGGAAGATGACCTTGTTCGACGTCGACGTGCCGTTCGTCGCGAAGAAGGTGGCGCGTGCGCCGAACGCCTTGGCCGCGAGGCGCTGGCTTTGCGCGATCACGCCGGTGGGGTGCAGCAGCGAATCGAGCATCGGCACCGAGACCGACAGGTCGGCGCGCAGCATTTCTTCGCCGACAAAATCATAGAAGTCGCCGACCCACTGGCTGCCCTTGAACGAGTCGCCCCCGCCGTGGCCCGGCGTGTGCCAGCTGTCCTTGGCCAAGGCCACGTACTCGCGCAGCTTGTCGTAAAACGGCGTGTCCGACTTCTGCGCCACTTCGGCGGCGAGGATGCGAAACCAGCCACTCACGTCTTCTTCGTCGCGGTAGAAGTAGCCGTCAACGGCGTCGCTGGCCAAGGCTTCGACGAGCAGTTTCGTGTCGTCGTCTTCGAGCATCATGTAGAGCGACAACTCGGGGCGCAGTTCGATGATGCGCTGCAGCGTCAAGACGGCGGCACGGTTCGGCGCCCGCGTCGCTTCGTTGTCGGTGCGACCCTGGTCGCCGTGATCGACGAGCACAATCTGGATGTCGCCGTCGGCGAGCACGGCGGCCTGCGCGGCGTCGCCGGTCGTGGCGCCGATCGCCGCGACGCCGAGCGGGTTGTCGAGCCGGGCCGCCGCAGCGTTGAGGCCGCTCACGACGCGCTCACGCAGCGCGTCGTCGGCGCTGACTACCAGCACATGGCTCACCGGCGGCATGCAACTCCCCTGTCGGCGCGAGGCCCGTGTCGCGCTTCGGGCTAGCGCTTGAAGAACTCGTCCAGCAATTCGCCGGGAAGGGTGTCCAGGGGTTGCTCGCTCACCTGCAATCCGTCCAGCAATTCCACCGACAACAGCTGCCAACTCGACTGAGAGCCAGGCGCGCTGCCTGCAGGTGTTGTGGCGTCGCCCGCGGTCACTTCACCGCTGCTGGACACGTACTCGCCGAGCGGCGCGTTCCCCGACATCCGCCAGATGATCTTCTTGACGGGCACGGGCTTGTGCTTGACCTTCGGCATGGTGAGTTTGCGCGGAAGCGTTCGAAGCTCGAGGAGCACCGATTCTGAACCCAAGTTCAGGCGGGTGCGGGGCCATCGTGTAATTTTATGCACGGCTTTCGCTGCCTGCGCGCTGTGCGCGCAGCCTTGCACAAGCCACGGATAATCGCGCCGATGAATCCCTTGCTCGCGCGCCTTCACCCCTACCCCTTCGAGCGCCTGCGCGAACTCACCCAGGACATCACGCCCAACCCGGCGTACGCGCCGATTGGCCTGGGAATCGGCGAGCCGCGCCACCCCACGCCGGCACTGATCTTGCAGGCCATCACCGCGAACTTGGCCGGGCTTTCGAAGTACCCGGCCACAGCCGGCGAACCCGCGCTGAGGCAGGCCATCGGCGGCTGGGTGCAACGCCGTTATGCCGTTGAGCTGAACCCGACGACGCAGGTGCTTCCCGTCAACGGTTCGCGCGAGGCGTTATTCGCCCTTGCGCAGACCGTCATCGACCCGACGCGCGCGGCCGCCTGCGTCGTATGCCCCAACCCCTTCTATCAAATTTACGAGGGCGCGGCACTGCTCGCCGGCGCCGACACGGCGTTTGCCAACAGCGACCCGGGGCGCAATTTCGCGACGGATTGGGACAGCATCACGCCCGACGTCTGGTCGCGAACCCAGTTGCTCTACGTGTGCAGCCCGGGCAACCCGACGGGTGCCGTCATGCCGCTGCCGGAGTGGGCGAAGTTGTTCGAACTGAGCGACCGCTACGGTTTCGTGATCGCCTCCGACGAGTGCTACTCCGAGATCTACTTCGGCGATGTGCCGCCGCTCGGTTCGCTGCAGGCCGCAGCGCACTTGGGCCGCAGCGACTTTCGCAACCTGGTTGCGCTGACGAGTTTGTCCAAACGCTCCAACGTTCCCGGCATGCGCTCGGGTTTCGCCGCGGGCGACGCGAGGCTGCTCAAGCAGTTTTTGCTGTACCGCACCTACCACGGCAGCGCGATGAGCCCGACGCTGCAGCAGGCGAGCATCGCCGCCTGGAACGACGAGCAGCACGTGGTGCAAAACCGGGCCAAGTACCAAGCGAAGTTTGCAAAGGTCACGCCGCTGCTGGCGCGCTGCATGGGCGTGGCGCTTCCCGACGCCGGGTTCTACCTCTGGGCGAAAGTTCCGGGCGGCGATGACATCGCCTTCGCCCGAGGCCTGCTGGCTCAATACAATGTCGCGGTGTTGCCCGGTCGCCTGCTCGCGCGCGATGCGCACGGCGTGAACCCCGGCGCCGGCCGGGTGCGCTTGGCCCTCGTCGCCGAGCTCGACGAATGCGTCGAAGCGGCGCAGCGCATCGTCTTGTTCCTCCAATCCCCCCAGACCCCACCATGACCCACCCTCTGCAGAACACGATCGATCTGGCCTGGGAGGGTCGGGCCGAGCTGACGCCGACCAATTCTCCGGAGGTGCGCAGCGCCGTCGAGCAAGTCATCGCCGATCTGGACAAGGGATTGCTGCGTATCGCGGAGCGACAGTCGGTCGGCCAGTGGCGCGTCAACCAATGGGTGAAGAAGGCCGTGCTGCTGAGCTTTCGCCTCAACGAAAACAAGGCGATGCGCGCCGGCGAGCTCGGCTTTTTCGACAAGGTACCGACCAAGTTTTCGCACCTCGATGAAGCCGCGATGCGCGAAACCGGCGTGCGCGTCGTGCCTCCCGCCGTCGCGCGGCGCGGCGCCTACATCGCGAGGAACGTCATCCTGATGCCTTCTTACGTGAACATCGGCGCCTATGTCGACGAAGGCACGATGGTCGACACCTGGGCGACGGTGGGGTCGTGCGCGCAGATCGGCAAAGGTGTGCACTTGTCGGGCGGGGTGGGAATCGGCGGCGTGCTCGAGCCCTTGCAGGCGAACCCGACGATCATCGAAGACAACTGCTTCATCGGTGCGCGCTCCGAAGTCGTCGAGGGGGTGATCGTCGAGGAGAACTCCGTCATTTCGATGGGCGTGTACATCGGCCAGAGCACGAAGATCTACGACCGCGCCACCGGCGAGGTGAGTTACGGGCGCATTCCCGCAGGCTCCGTCGTCGTGAGCGGCAACCTGCCCAGTCCCGATGGCAAGTACAGCCTGTACTGCGCCGTCATCGTGAAACGCGTCGACGCCCAAACCCGTGCAAAAACCAGCATCAACGAGCTGTTGCGGGCCTGATGCTTGGGCTTGATCAGTCCATTGACCCCCGACAATTGCTTCCCTTAAGGCAGGAGGGCCGGACATGAGTGGCGGAAACATGGAGCGCGTGCTGCGCCTGATGTCGGAGAAGGGCGCCTCCGACGTCTACCTGTCGGCGAACTCGCCGATTCTCATCAAGATCAACGGCAACGTGATTCAACTGAGCGATCAGGCGCTCACCCACAACCAGCCACGCCAGCTGCTTGCCGAATTGCTCTCGCCCAGCCAACTCGAAGACCTCGAAGAGACGGGCGATCTGAACATCGGTATCGGCTTGACGGGCCTGGGCAGCTTTCGTTTGAGTGCATTCAAGCAACGCGGCACGATCGCCGCCGTGTTTCGCTGCATCCCGTTCGAAATCCCGTCGCTCGATACGCTCAACCTGCCCGAAATTCTGAACGCGCTGGTGATGGAAAAGCGTGGCCTGGTGCTGATGGTGGGCGCCACCGGAACCGGCAAGAGCACGACGCTGGCGTCGATGCTCGAACAGCGCAACCAGCAACTCGCCGGCCACATTCTGACGATCGAGGACCCGATCGAATTCTTGTTCAGCAACAAGAAGTCGGTGATCAACCAGCGCGAAGTCGGGCGCGACACGCAGTCGCTGCAGACGGGCTTGAAGAACGCGATGCGCCAGGCACCCGATTGCGTGATGATCGGCGAAATCCGCGACCGCGAAACCATGACGGCGGCGATCTCGTACGCGCTGTCAGGCCACCTCGTGCTCTCGACCTTGCACGCGAACAACAGCTACCACGCGATGGGCCGGATTCTGTCGTTCTATACGCCCGAGGCCCGGCCGGTGCTGCTCGCCGACTTGGCCGCCGGCCTGCGTGCCGTGATTTCGCAGCGCCTGGTTCGATCCGCAGGTGGCGGGCGCATCCCGGCGGTCGAGGTGATGTTGAATACGCAGCTCGTCTCGGAGCTCATCGAACAAGGCGACTTCAACGGCGTGCGCGCCGCGATGGAGAAGTCGCTGAGCGTCGGCTCGCAAACCTTCGAGAAGGACTTGGCGCGCCTCATCACGCAAGGCAAGATCACGCGCGACGAAGGGCTGGCTTTTGCCGACTCGCCCACCAACCTCATGTGGCGCCTCGAGAACGACGTGGCCCCGGCGTCGCGCCTGGTCGCCGCCAAGGAAGACACGAACGACGAGGCAAGCTTCACCGAAATCACACTCGACGTTCAGCCGGAATCGCGCTCGACACGCTCGGTGCCGCTGACCGGTTTCTGACGCAGGGCCCATGTCGCGCACGCTGACCCTCACCGAACAACTCATCGCGCGCCGCTCAGTCACGCCGGACGACGGCGGTTGCCAGGCCCTCGTCGCCGAATTGTTGCGATCCGCTGGTTTCGAGTGCCACTCGCTGCCCCACGGCCCTGCCGAGGCCCCCGTGCAAAACCTGTGGGCCGTGCGCCGCGGCAGCGATGCCCAGGCGCCGCTGCTGGTGCTGGCCGCGCACACCGACGTCGTGCCCACCGGGCCGCTCGCAGCATGGCAGAGCGACCCCTTCGTGCCGACGCACCGAGGCGGCCATTTGTACGGGCGCGGCGCCGCCGACATGAAGACCTCGCTCGCGGCGATGGTCGTCGCAGCGTTGGAGTTCGCGCGCGCGCACCCGCAGGCACGCGGCTCGCTGGCGTTGCTGCTCACCAGCGACGAAGAAGGCCCCGCCGTCGACGGCACGGTCAAAGTCGTGGAGTGGCTCACTGCCCAGGGACTGCGACCCGACTACTGCATCGTCGGCGAGCCGACGAGCGTCGAACGCTTGGGCGACATGATCAAGAACGGCAGGCGCGGCACGCTCTCGGGCAAGTTGCACGTGAACGGCGTGCAAGGTCACATCGCGTACCCGCACCTGGCGAGCAACCCGATCCACCTGGCACTGCCGGCGCTCGCCGAACTCGTTGCCATGGAATGGGACCGCGGCAACGCCTACTTCCCGCCAACGAGCTTTCAGATTTCCAATATTCACTCCGGTACCGGCGCGACGAATGTGATCCCGGGCTCGGCAGCGATCGACTTCAATTTTCGGTTCTCGACGGAATCGAGCGTGGCGTCGCTGAAGGCGCGCGTCCACGAGGTCTTGACGCGGCACAAGGTCCCTCATGAACTCGCCTGGACTCTCGGCGGCGAGCCCTTCCTCACGCCCGTGGGCACGCTGAGCCAGGCGCTGTCGGAGTCGATTCGCGAGCACACGGGGCTGCGCACCGAGCTGTCGACCACCGGCGGAACGTCGGACGGCCGCTTCATCGCGAAGATCTGCCCGCAAGTCATCGAGTTCGGCCCCGTCAACGCGAGCATCCACAAGATCGACGAGAACGTGGAAGTCGCTAGCATTGAGCCCTTGAAGAACATTTATCGCTCGACCCTGGAGCGGCTGTTGACATGAGCGCCGCGCCGGGCCGTCCCAAGCAAGCGAATCTCCCCGCGGGGGAGTGGCCGCGGTACGCCGCGGCCGAGGGGCCCACATGACTTTGATCGACCTCATCACTGCGCAAAGCGCCCGCCTCAAACAGGCGGGCGTTTGCTTTGGGCACGGCACGACGAATGCGTTCGACGAGTCGGCGTGGCTCGTGCTGTGGGCGCTGGGGCTGCCGCTGGAGTCGCTCGAGACGCGTGCGCAACAGAGCCTGGATGCCGCTGAGCAGGAGAAAGCAGAAGCGCTCGTGACGCGGCGCATCGAGTCGCGCCAGCCTGCCGCCTACCTGACGAACGAGGCGTGGCTGCAAAACGTGCCCTTCTTCGTCGACGAGCGCGTGCTCGTGCCACGCTCCTACATCGCCGAGTTGCTCGCTGACGCCGAAGGCGAAGGCACCCTCGACGCGTGGTTGTCGGAGCGAACGCTGCGCGTTCTGGACCTGTGCACCGGCAGCGGCTGCCTGGCCGTGATTGCGGCGCTCGCGTATCCCGATGTGCGCGTCGACGCCGCCGATATTTCGGCCCCCGCCTTGGACGTGGCGCGAATCAACGTCGACAAACACGCGCTCGGGCAACGCATCGCCATTCTGCAATCCGACCTGTTCGCCCAAGTGCGCGGCCCCTACGACCTGATTCTTTGCAACCCTCCCTATGTCAATTCCACGAGCATGAACGCCCTGCCTGACGAATACCGCGCCGAACCGGCGCTCGCGCTGCAAGGCGGCCCCGACGGCATGGACCTGGTGCGCAGCATCATCCGCGACGCGCCCCGCCACATGACGAACGACGCCGTGCTCGTGCTCGAGATCGGCCACGAGCGCGCGCATTTCGACGCCGCCTTCCCGCGCCTCGAAGTCGCGTGGCTCGAGACCAGCGGCGGCGACGAGCAGGTCTTGCTCGCCACCCGCGACGCCTTGCAGCGCTGGAGCGCGCGATGATCCAGTTGCGCGAAGTGACGCTGCGCCGCGGCGTCAAGGTGATTCTGGAGCGCGCCAGCGTGACGCTGCAGCCGGGCGAAAAAGTCGGCCTGGTCGGGCGCAACGGCGCGGGCAAGTCGTCGCTGTTTTCGCTGCTGACGGGCCGGCTGCACGCCGACGCGGGTTCGGTCGAATGGCCGCCGCGCTGGCGCCTCGCCGAAGTCGCGCAGGAGATGCCCGAGACGAGCGACGCGGCAACCGAGTTCGTGCTGCAAGGCGACAGCCGCCTGATGCAGGCGCAGGCCGAACTCGCCGCCGCGGAAGCCGCAGACGACGGCGAAGCGATGGCGCACGCGCACCAGGCGATCGACGAAGCCGGAGGGTTCGATGCACGCGCGCGCGCCCAGGCGATGCTGCTCGGCCTGGGCTTCAAGCGCGATGAACTCGACGCATCCGTGAACAGTTTCTCCGGCGGCTGGCGCATGCGCCTGCAACTCGCGCGGGCCTTGATGTGCCCGGCGGACCTGATGCTGCTGGACGAGCCGACGAACCACCTCGACCTGGACGCCCTCGTCTGGCTCGAGGCGTGGCTGCTGCGCTACGCGGGCACACTCATCGTCATCAGCCACGATCGCGAGTTCTTGGATGCGATCACGCGCACGACGCTGCACCTGGACGAAACGCAACTCACGCGCTACACGGGCAACTACACGGCGTTCGAGGAGATGCGCTCGGAACGCGCGATGCAACAGCAAGCGAACTTCGCGAAGCAGCAGGAACGCATTGCCCACTTGAAGAAGTTCATCGACCGCTTCAAGGCCAAGGCGAGCAAAGCCAAGCAGGCACAGAGCCGCGTCAAGGCGCTGGCACGCATGGAGCGCATCGCGCCGGTGCTGACGAGCGGCGATTTCCAGTTCGAATTCCGCGAGCCCTTGAGCCTGCCCAATCCGATGCTCGCGTTCGAAGGCGTCGCGTGCGGCTACCGTGACGACGCCGGCCACGCCAAGACCATCGTGCACGGCATCAACCGCTCCGTGCTCGCGGGGCAGCGCATCGGCATCCTCGGTGCGAACGGCCGCGGCAAATCGACCCTCGTGAAGACGATCGCGCGCACCTTGGCGCCGCTGGCCGGGCACATCACGGAAGGCAAGGGCCTGAGCATCGGTTACTTCGCGCAGCAAGAACTCGACGTGCTGTCGCTGGACGACGGCGCGCTCATGCACATGGTGCGCCTGGCGCGCGACGTCGGCCCGCCCGGGCGCGAACAGGAGTTGCGCGATTACCTCGGGTCGTTCCGCTTCGTCGGCGACATGGTCACGCAAGCCGTCGGCACCTTGTCCGGCGGCGAGAAAGCCCGGCTCGTGCTGGCGATGCTCGTCTGGCAGCGCCCGAACCTGTTGTTGCTCGATGAGCCGACAAACCACCTCGACCTGACGACGCGCGAGGCGCTGAGCATGGCGCTCAATGAATTCGAAGGCACGGTGATGCTCGTCAGCCACGACCGCGCGCTGCTGCGCGAGGTGTGCGACGAGTTCTGGCTGGTCACCGACGGCGCGATCAAGCCTTTCGACGGCGATCTTGACGACTACCAGCGCTGGCTTCTTGAACAGTCGCGCGAGCAGGCGCGTGAAGCGTCGCGCCGGTCCAGCGCTGATCGTGCGCCGGCCGTGGCGCCCACGCAGTCGACCGCCCCGACCGGCAGCGCACCCGGCGGACGCCGCGACGATCGCAAGCAGGCCGCCGCCGCGCGCCAAAAGCGCAACGACGACGCGAAGCCGCTGCGCCTGGAACAAAACCGCATCGACAACCGCCTGGGCGTGCTGTTCGCCGAGCGCGACAAGCTCGAAGCCGGATTTGCCGACGCCGCACTGTCACCCGACAAAATCGCCGACGCGGGCAAGCGCTTGAAGCTAGTGGCCGAGGAGATCGAACAGCTGGAGGCGCGCTGGCTGGAACTCGGAACGCGGATCGACGAGCTCGCCGGCGCAGCGAGTTGACGCTCAGTCCCCCTCAGCGGTGGCGGCGTTTGCACCGCCTGGAGCGCTCTCACCTCGGTGGCACCATCAGCTGCAGCATCAACTCGATGCGCGCCTGCAACGGCGTGAGCGGGCCTGCCGAGGGAAAGGGCACGTCGGGCTCAATGAACACCGGACCGTCAAGGCAGCGCGAGCAGCGCCACACAAGCACCCCGCGCGCTTGCGCGACACGCAGCGCGGCGTCGAGCGCGTGATGCACGCTGCCGTTGCCCGGGCCCGCGACGATCAAACCCCGAACGCCTGACGCAAGCGCAGCTTGAACCAAGGCTCCGCTCGAGCCGGCGTGCCCGGTAATGACTTCGACGCCGGGCCACGCCTCCGGATCGTCAGGCAGCCGCGCCAGGCCGATCGCCACGCCGTTTGGCCATTCGCGAAACTTGCGCAAGCACCCTTCTTCGACTCGGCCCAGCAGCCCGGCCTCGCCTGAGCCGAACGCGTCGACGCGGTAGCTGTGGATCTTGCGCACGTCGAGCGCCGAATGCACCGACCCGGCGAGCACGACCACGACGCCGCACGCGCCGTCGATGCGCGCGACGCCCACCGCGTCGCACAGATTCTGTGGCCCATCAGGCATCAGCGCGGTCGCCGGTCGCATCGCCGCGGTGAAGACGACGGGTTTGTTTTGCGGCGCGAGCAAACGCTGCACGAAGTAGGCGGTTTCTTCGAGCGTGTCGGTGCCGTGCGTGACGACGACGCCGGCGACGTCTGACCGTGCGAGATGGAATTCGATGCGCCGCGCCAGTGCGAGCCAGGTCGCGAAATCCATGTCCTTGCTGTCGACCTGCGCCACCTGCTCGGACTCGAGCGCCTCGCCGGCCAGGGCGGGCACCGCGTCGACGAGCTGCTGCACGCCGAGCTGCGCAGCCCGGTAATGCACGTTGTCGCCCGGCACCTGCGACGCGCCGGCGATCGTGCCGCCGGTGCCGAGAACTACCACGATCGCAGGTGCTTTGTGCATAGGGATTGCGTTTTTATTCTGGCTGGATGAAAATACAGCTACTGGATGAAATTACAGAGAGGGCTAGATGTGACAGAAACACCCAAGCTCACCGACCGCCAACAACAGATTCTCGGCCTCGTGCAAAGCGCGATCGAGCGCACCGGCGCGCCGCCCACGCGCGCCGAGATCGCCAGCGAACTCGGCTTCAAGTCCGCCAACGCCGCCGAAGAGCATTTGCAGGCACTGGCGCGCAAAGGCGTGATCGAACTCGTGAGCGGCACGTCGCGCGGGATTCGTTTGAAGTCTGACACATTGCGCAAGCTCAACGAAATGCGCACCAAGCAGTTCAGCCTGCCACTGCTGTCGCAGCTGTCATTGCCGCTGGTGGGGCGCGTCGCTGCGGGCAGCCCGATGCTCGCGCTCGAACATGTCGAGCAGACCTACCAGGTCGAAGCCAGCCTGTTCGCGCGCCGTCCCGACTACTTGCTCATCGTGCGTGGCATGAGCATGCGCGATGTCGGCATCATGGACGGCGACTTGCTCGCCGTGCAGAAGGCCAAGGAGGCGAAGAACGGCCAGATCGTCGTCGCGCGCATCGACGATGAGGTGACGGTCAAGCGCTTTCGCAAGACGCGAATCGGCATCGAACTGATCCCCGAGAACCCGGATTTCAAGACGCTGCTCGTGTCCCCCGACCAGGAGTTCGAGCTCGAAGGGCTGGCCGTGGGACTGATTCGCAACAACATGCTGATGTAGCCGCCAAGAAGTTCGTGTCATCCCGGCGAAAGCCGGGATCCACTCGCGGCCACTTGCTGGATCCCGGCTTTCGCCGGGATGAAAACGGGGGTCAACGCGTGGGCGACAGCTTCAAGCTGTGCTGCGCCACGCTGCTCCACAGCGGCACGTACTCCACACGCGACCAGGGCTCGACAAAACTGCGGAACAGCGGCGAAAACGCGATTCCCGACTGGCCGCTCGAATGCATGATGCGTGACTTGGCCGGGTCGCCCAAGTCGTAGAGCGCGCGCAGTGACGGGCCGTGTTCGTCGAGGTAGAGCTCGCCGGTCCGCACCAGCGGCCTGAGGCTGACGCGCGACACGTTGACGGTGAAGGTATCGCCGCCCACGGGCGTGCGCAATTCGAACCAGCGTGCGAGCAGACCCACCTGGCTGAACGGGCGGTGCTCGCTGCGCGCCACATGCGCCGCGCCCCACTGCCACTGCGCCACATCGGCGCCGTGGCGCTGCTGCAGTTCGTCGAGTGCCCGCGTGAATGCGGCGTCGATTTGCTGCACGCACGTCTCGACCGCAGGGGTGCCCTGCTGATCGCACCAGCGCTCGTCGCTGCGCTCGAGCACCCCTTCCAGCGCGTCGCGGAAACTGCGGTTCTCCAGCGTGCGCTCGAACATCACCGGGCCGATGTCATCGCCGAAGACGCCCAGCGTCAATTGCCGTGCCCACGCCCAGAAGATGAGCGGCGCTGCGGCCTCCGCCCGCATCGTGCCGTCAAACCCCGCGAGTTGCTGCTGCGCGGCCGCTGCGAGCGGATGCGTCGACTTGGCGCGCTGCAGGTACGGCAGCAGGCGCTGCGTCGCCAGGGACAGCACGTCGGCCTGGATGTCGCGCAAGCTGTCCATGTTGTGGCGGGGTTTCGCGCCGAGCAACTTTTCGATGCGCTGTTGCCGATATGGCACGGCCCACTCGTTGGTGATGTAGTGCGGGTAGTCGGGGGCGTGGATGCGCTGGTTTGCGGTCGCGATCCAGCCGCGCGGCGGGTCGACTTCGCGTGGCGTCAAGGCCGCGTCGAGGAAACCGTCCCAGTCGTAGCGCGCCTCCCAACCCGGTGCCGGCACCTGGCCTTTGAGATCGTTCGTCGCCTTGCGCAGCGGCACCCGGCCGGCGGAGAGCACGCCGATGTGACCTTCACGGTCGGCGACGACCATGTTCTGCATCGGCGCCACATAAGGCGCGAGGGCTTGCACGAACTGCGCCATCGAGGTTGCAAGGTTCAGCGCGAGTGACGCTTCCATGGTTCCCGGATCCGCGTCGAGCGCGGTCCAGCGCAGTGCGAGCGCATAACTCTGCTTGTCTTTGCGGCCGGTCAGCCCTTCGGCGATGCCGGCGTCGGAGATCACGGGCCCATGGCGCGTCGTACGAACCGTCAGCGACTCATCGGGCTGGCCCTTGATCTTGAGGGTTTCGGTGAACGACTCGAAGCGTGCCCAGCCTTGTGGCGTTTGATACTTCGACGGATCGTCGGGATTGATGCGTTCGATGTACAGGTCTTGCACGTCGGGCCCGGTGTTCGTGAAGCCCCACGCGATGTGCTCGTTCTGCCCCAGCACGACGCCGGGCAGGCCCGGCATCGTTGCGCCCGCAACGTGCAGACCCGGTGCCTCGAGGCGCGCGAAGTACCAGAGCGCCGGCGCGCTGAGCTTGAGGTGCGGGTCGTTCGCGAGCAGCGGCTTGCCGGTCTCGGTGTGACTGCCGGCGACGACCCAGTTGTTCGAACCCACGCCTTCCACGCCGGAGGGCGGCGCGTGCAGCAGCGCCTGTTCGCCGATCTTGCCGTCCAGGCGCAGGCCGCGGAACAAGGCCGCGTAGTCGGCGGTCGCGAGCGGCGCGTCGCCGGGGTACGGTGGAATCAGTTCGTTGATGCGCGCCACCGGCATCTTCAACGCCAGGCGCATGCGCAGCATCTCGGTGCGCCAGTTGCCGCCGAGGTCCCACGCCATCATGATTGCCCAGGCCAAGCTGTCTTGCGGCGCCCACGGCTCGAACGGCAGGCCGAGCACGACGAACTCCGGCGGGCGCGCTTGCATGGCTTGCGCGGCGTAGGCATTGATGCCTGCGGCGTACGCCGTCATCGTCGCGCGCAGCGCCGGGCTGGCTTTGTCCCACTGCGCGTTGGCCGCGCGTTTCACGCCGAGCGCGCGCAAGAATTTGTCGGACTCGATGGCCGGCGCGCCAAACGCTTCGGCGAGGCGCCCGGAGCCGATGCGCCGGTGCGTCTCGAGTTGCCAGAGCCGGTCTTGCGCGTGCGCGAAGCCCAGGCCAAACACCGCGTCGTCGATCGACTCGGCGCGGATCGTCGGGATGCCCTGCGCGTCGCGGTCAATCCGGATCGCCTTCCGCGCGCCCGCCACTTCGATCGTGCCGTCGACTTTGGGCAAGGCGAGCGTGGCGTAGCCGGCTGCGCCAAGCACACCCACAAGAACGAACGCGGCGAAACCCCAAGCGACCCACTTGATCGCCTTCATCGCCTGAATACCCTGGGTAGCGGCGCGCACGGGTCGAAGCGTCAGGTCATCGAACCGAGGTAGTCGCCCTTGCCCAGATCGACGCCGTTGTGGCGCAGCAGCGCGTACGCCGTCATCACGTGGAAGTACAGGTTGGGCAGGGAATAGTGCTTGAGGTAGACCTCGCCCTTGAGCGTCATCGAGCCGTCGCGGCGCGGCACGACGATGTCTTTGTTTTCCGTGCCGTCGATCTTCGCTGCCGGCACCGAACGGATGTATTCCAGCGTCGATGCGATGCGCAGGCGCAGGTCGGCAAAACTCGCCTCGGTGTCGTCGAACTTCGGCGCGTCCACGCCGGAGAGGCGTGCGACGGCGAACTTGGCGCTGTCGCAGGCGATCTGCACCTGTTTCGTGAAAGGCAACATGTCGGGCGCCAGACGCGCGCCGAGCAAGACGGCGGGCTCGAATTTTTTCGCCTGGGCGTGCGCCTCGGCCTTGTCGAACCAGCTTTGAAGGTTGCTGAGGGTGCGCACGATGACGGGCACGCTGGCTGAGTACATTGAGATGGACATAAGGTCTCCGAAGAAGTCTGGCGAGGTTCGCCACGAGGTCGCATGCTACACAATGGCGCCTGCCCTGCTTCCTGCCGCCGCCCCGACGTGAACATCATCATCCTCGACGACTACCAGGACGCTGTGCGCAAGCTGCAGTGCGCGTCGCTGCTGGTGTCGTTGAATGCCAAGGTGTTCACCAACACAGTGAAGGGCATCGGCCAGCTTTCGGTGCGGCTGCGCGACGCCGACATCCTGGTGCTGATTCGCGAGCGCACCCACTTCCCGCGGGGCTTGCTCGAAAAACTGCCCAAGCTCAAGTTGATCTCGCAAACCGGGCGCGTGGGGCCGCACATCGACGTTGCCGCGTGCACGCAGCTGGGAATCGCCGTCGCCGAAGGCGTGGGCTCGCCGGTCGCCCCGGCGGAGTTGACCTGGACCCTGGTGATGGCGGCGATGCGTCGCCTGCCGCAATACATCGGCAACTTGAAACACGGCGTGTGGCAACAGGCGGGGTTGAAAGCCGCGTCGATGCCGCCGAACTTCGGCCTGGGCCAGGTGCTGCGCGGGCGCACGCTGGGCGTGTGGGGCTACGGCAAGATCGGCAGCCTCGTGGCCGGGTATGGCAAGGCCTTCGGCATGAACGTGATCGTCTGGGGCAGCGAGGCGTCGCGGCAACGCGCCGCGGCAGACGGTTACGGCGCGGCGCTGTCTTGCGAAGCGTTTTTCGAGGAGTCCGACGTGCTGTCGCTGCACCTGCGCCTGAACGACGCGACGCGCGGCATCGTCAAACACGACGCGCTGGCGCGAATGAAGCCCACCGCGTTGATCGTCAACACGTCGCGCGCCGAGCTGATCGAAGAAGGCGCGCTCGTTGCCGCCCTGAACCGCGGCCGCCCCGGAATCGCCGCGGTCGACGTCTTCGAGGGCGAGCCTGTCCTGCAAGGTCACCCCTTGCTGCGCATGGAAAACGCGATCTGCACGCCGCACATCGGCTACGTCGAGCAAGACAGCTACGAACTCTACTTTCGCAGCGCCTTCGAGAACGTGCTGAATTTCGTGAACCAGCAGCCGAGCAATATCGTCAACCCCGAGGCGCTGCGTGCCCTGCGATGAGGCGCCGGGCGAACCGCACCGGCCCGCCAGTCCGTCGGCGTTTTTCTGGGCGTGCAACAGCCTGGCGCTGCAGGGCTTCGGCGGCGTGCTCGCGGTTGCGCAGCGCGAGATCGTCGAGCGCCGGCGCTGGCTGACGCGCGAGCAATTCGTCGAGATGTTGTCGATCGCCCAGATCCTGCCCGGGCCGAACATCGTGAATCTCGCGCTGGCGCTCGGTTACCGCTACTTCGGGCTGCGCGGCGCGTTCGCCGGCATGGCCGGCTTGCTCTGCGTGCCGCTGCTCATCGTGCTCAGCCTGGCGGGTCTGTACAGCCGCTTCGCGCACGAGCCGCTGCTCGCCGCGGCGCTGCGCGGCATGGGCGCCGTCGCCGCCGGTTTGTTGCTCGCGACTGCCGCAAAGCTGATCGGCACCTTGCGACGCAATGCCCTGGGCCTGCCGCTTTGCCTGGGTGCCGCAGGCGTGGCCTTCGTCGCGATTGCGCTGCTGCGCTGGCCACTCGTGGCCGTGCTCGGCCTGCTCGGCAGCGCGGCGGTCGCGCTGGCCTGGTTTACGCTGCCGCGCGAGTGAAGTAGACATGGCGGCGTTCACCAGCGCGCTGAGCGCGCCCGAGCTGCTGGGGCTGGCGCTGCACTTTGCGATGCTGAGCCTGCTCGGCGTGGGCGGGGCCATCACGACGGCGCCCGACATGCAGCGCTACGTCGTTCTCGAAAACCGCTGGATCAGCGACGCCCAGTTCAGCGCGTCGATCGCGATCGCGCAGGCCGCGCCGGGCCCGAACGTGCTGTTCGTCGCCGTCATCGGCTGGAACGTCGCCGGCCTGGCCGGCGTGGTGGCCACGCTGATCGGCTGCCTGCTGCCCTCCACGGCGCTCACGCTGGTGCTCACGCGCTGGGGCTCGCAGCGCGGCAGCACCCGCGCAGCGCGCGCCTTCACGGTGGGCATGGCACCGCTCACGCTGGGTCTGCTTGCGGCGACGGGCTGGATCCTCGCCGAACCCTTTGTTCGCGAGCCTTCTCAGCGCTTTGGTGCGCTGGCGCTGGTTGCGCTGACGCTGGTGGTGATGTTGCGCAGCAAGATCAGCCCGATGTGGCTGGTCGCGCTGGGGGCGTTGGCTGGCGTTTTCGGCGCGATTTGAAGCCTTACGACAGCGCGCTCTTCACCCACCTTGGCATGGCCGCGATGTCGTCTGCCACGGCGCTGGGCAGGTCGCCCCAATCGGTGTCGGCATCGTCGGGGTTGATGAGCAGCACTTCGGCGCCTTCGGCGGATTCGCGAATTCCCACGCTCAAGGGAACGCAGGGCCCGGAGTCGGCACGGTTCATCATCACGGGCGTTCCGCCGATCGACGAGCCGAGCACGAGCACGGGGTGCGCGCCGTTCCACTCGACGAGCACCGAGAGGCCCTGGTTCAGCGCCTCGGCTTCGATGCGCAGCAGCGTTTCGCCCACGCTGTAGGGGCTCTGGCGCACGACGCGGTTGCGGTTGCCGCGGTCTTCACGTGTCGAGTTCAGCGCGGCCATGACGACCGCGAAGCTTTCCGTCATCCAGAGGCGATGGGGTTTGTGTTGCGTGTTCATGGCTCGTTCGCAGCCTTCTTGTTGTGTTCCGGGCGCAACGATATTCGCACCGGAGCCGGTAAGTGCACCGCAACACGTGTAATTTCTCTTGATCTCCAGACTTTTTCACGCCCGCGCCGGGCGAGTGAGTGCTACCGCGAGCAGCCAGGCCGCTCAGCGCGTGCCGAAGATCTTGTCCCCGGCGTCGCCGAGCCCGGGAATGATGTAGCCGACTTCGTTGAGGTGGCTGTCGATCGCCGCGGTCCAGCAGCGCACAGCCGGGTGCGCCTTGTCCAGCGCCGTGATGCCTTCGGGCGCCGCCACGAGCACGAGCGCGCGAATGTCTTTGCAGCCGCGTTGTTGCAACAGGTTCACGGTGGCGATCATCGAGCCGGCGGTCGCGAGCATCGGGTCGATGACGATGGCGGTGCGCTCATCCAGGTGCCCGACGAAGTTTTCGAAGTAGTGGTTGGGCTGCAGCGTGTCGTGATTGCGGCTCAGTCCCACCATGCTGACCTTGGCGCTGGGCACCAGATCCAGTACGCCGTCCAACATGCCCAGGCCAGCGCGCAGGATCGGCACGATCGTCAACTTGCGCCCGCTGAGGCGCTGCACGGGCGTGGGCCCGCTCCAGCAATCGATCGTCACGGTCTCCAACGGCAGGTCGGCAGTCGCCTCATAAGCGAGCAGGCGCGCCAACTCCTGCGTCAGCGCGCGGAAATCCTTGGTCGAAATCGGCTCCTGGCGAAGCAACCCGACCTTGTGCTTGACGAGCGGATGTTTGACTTCGATGACCGGCATGCGCGCCCCCTGCTGATGATGGTGATGATGCTGATGTCAGCGTTGCTTCAAGCGGCACGCCCGCCGCCCCGCTGGCGCAGCGCCTCGTACAGGCACACGCCGCTGGCGACAGACACGTTGAGGCTTTGCACCGCGCCGCACATGGGCAGGTGCACCAGCGCGTCGCAGGTCTTGCGCGTCAACTGGCGCATGCCGGCGCCCTCGGCGCCCAGCACAAAGGCCAGCGGCCCGCGCAAGTCAAGCGCGTACAGCGAATCGGGCGCGTCGTCGGCCAGGCCGACGATGCGAATCGAGCGTTCCTTCAACTCCCCCAGCGTTCGCGCCAGGTTCGTCACCATGAAGTAAGGCACCGTTTCGGCAGCGCCACTGGCCACCTTAGCCACCGTTGCGTTCACGCCCACGGCGTGGTCTTTCGGCGCGATCACGCCGTGCACCCCCGCACCGTCGGCGACGCGCAGGCACGCGCCCAGGTTGTGCGGATCGGTCACGCCGTCGAGCACGAGCAGCAGCGGCTCGCCGGCCACCGCGTCGAGCGTGTCGTCGATCGAGTGGCTCACCGGCAGCGGCTGGACTCGCGCCACCACGCCCTGGTGGCGCGGCGTTCCGCAGGTCTTGGTGAGGCGCGCGTCGTCGCTCGGCACGACGCGAACTCCGGCTTCCTCGGCGCGCTGCGCGAATTGGCGCATGCGCTGGTCGCGGCGCGTCGCGTCGATCAGGATTTCGAGCACCGTTTTCGGGTGCACCTTGAGGCGAACCCCTACCGCGTGAAAGCCGATCAGCCATTTGCTTGTCATGCTGCGATGCTCATCTGACTAGGCGCGCGCGCGCAGCAAGGCCCCAGCATTGGCCGAGCTGCCGTAGCCCAAGGTCGGCGCGACGTGCATCGCGTTGGCCAAGCGCCGCAGCAGCGCCGCCAGCGCCACGCGCGGATGCCCCGGCTCGTTGGGAACTGCAGCGTCGCCGTGAATCACACGCAGCACGCCCGCGTGGGCGAGCTCCAGGCCGGCGCTCAGGCTCAGGGCGGCGGCACCCGCGGGGTCCGCAGGCGCGGGCGTGCTGGGCAAGGCCGCGATGCGACTCGCCAGCAAGTCGATGCGCTCGCCAAAGGCACTGCGTCCGCTCGGCGGGGCGTGGCCCGGCGCGCCCAGGCCAAGGGCGAGGGTCGGCTCGGCATCGTCGATCTGGTCCAGCGCGTGGAACAGCGCGTACATGAAATCGAGGATGGCTTGTTCGAGCCGCCGGTCGAGCGCTTTGCGAGGACCGTCGGCGCCACCCGCTGCTGCGGCAGCATCTGCAGGAGCCGCCGCCGACCCCACCTCGTGCTCGACCTCGAAGACCCCGAGAACGAGTTTCGTCAACGCACGGCGCTGTTCATCGAGCTCGCGCTCCTCGCGCGGGCGCTGCCGGCCTTCGCCGCGCTCCCGATCGGCGGCCACGTCTTTCTCGCTCGGCGACTCGGTGCTCTTTGTCGAACTCACGCTGCGCCCCGCGCCTGGGTCGGTCGCGCCGGCGACATCGCGCGTGCGCGACGTGGGCAAGGGTTTCATCGACATGGCACTCCTCTGGGCCGACCCCGGCGGCGGCGGCGTGACAGCGCGTGTCTGACGCCGCCTGCGACGCGCATCGTAGCCGCACTGCGTGGGTTACCATCCCGGCCCGCAACGGGCGCGCAGTGCGCCACGCGTCAGGGGGCGAAAAAGATGCAGGTGATTTGCCTCGATCTCGAGGGCGTGCTGGTCCCCGAAATCTGGATCGAATTTTCCCGGCGCACCGGCATCGCCGAGTTCTCGCGAACCACACGCGACGAACCCGACTACGACAAGCTGATGCGTTTTCGACTCGCCTTGCTTGCCAAGCACGGCCTGAAGCTCGCCGATATTCAGCGCGTCATCGAAGGCATGGGCACGCTGCCCGGCGCGCGCGAATTCCTCGATGAGCTGCGCTCGCGCTTTCAAGTCTTCATCCTGTCCGACACGTTCTACGAATTTGCCGACCCGCTGATGCGCCAGCTGGGCCGACCCACCTTGCTCTGCCACCGCCTCGTGATCGACGAACAAGGCTTTGTTCGCGACTACAAATTGCGCCAACCCGACCAGAAGCGCGCCGCCGTGACGGCACTGCGCAGCTTGAACTTCCAGGTGATTGCCGCAGGCGATTCGTTCAACGACATCGGCATGTTGGAGGCCGCGCACGCCGGCTTCTTCATTCACCCGCCGCCGGCGATCGCACTGCGCTTCCCGCAGTTCGCGGTGACGAACAGTTATGCCGAGCTGGGGGCGCAGATCGAGCAAGCATCTCAGCAACTCAAGGCTGCGGCCTGAATTCAGCACGACCGACATGCGCGCCGCGGACGTCGACCCCTTCTTCGGGCTGCTCGCCGCAGCGAACCCCCAACCGCGTTCCGAACTCGAATACACGAACGTATTCGAGTTGCTCGCTGCCGTCCTGCTGTCCGCCCAGGCCACCGATGTCGGCGTCAACAAGGCGACGCGCGGCCTGTTCGCGGTAGCCAGCACGCCGCAGAAGATGTTGGCGCTCGGCTTGGCGGGGCTCGAAGACAAGATCCGCACGATCGGCCTCTTCCGCAGCAAGGCGCGGCATCTGATGCAGACCTGCGAAATCCTCGTGCGCGAGCACGGCGGCGTCGTGCCGCGTTCGCGCGAAGCGCTGCAAGCCCTGCCCGGCGTGGGCCGCAAGACGGCGAACGTGGTGCTCAACGTCGGATTCGGCGAACCGACGATGGCCGTGGACACGCATGTGTTTCGCGTCGCGAACCGCACCGGCCTGGCGCCGGGCAAGACGCCGCTCGAAGTCGAAGAGGGTTTGCTCGAGCGGACTCCGCAGCGCTTCGCAGTCGATGCGCATCATTGGCTGATCCTTCACGGCCGCTATGTGTGCCAGGCCCGCAAGCCGCTGTGCGGGCAATGCAGCGTGGCGCGGTACTGCGATTTCTTCGAGTCGAACCGCGACGCGTGAAGCACCAAGGACTCGGCTCGGCTCGGCTCTGCGGCCGCACGGGCTATTCGCCTCGCACCGTGCCCTCACGGCGCGGATCGGCGCCACCGAGCCAAGCCTCCCTGCCCTCGCGAATGATGCGCTGAATCGCCTGCACACCACTGGTCTGCGGCGTCACCCGAACCTCGTGCCCACGCGCCTCGAGTCCGGCGATCAGGCCCGCCGACGCGCGTTCGAATTCGAGTTCCGTCGGCCCGTTGCGCGAACCGAAGTTGGGCAGCGCGATCGCCTGCTGGACGTCCAGCCCCCATTCGAGCAAACCGATGAGCGCCTTCGCGGTGTAGTTGATGATCGCCGGGCCGCCGGGCGAACCGAGGCTCGCGATCAATTTGCCGCTGCTGCGCTCGAAGACGAGCATGGGCGCCATCGCCGAGCGTGGGCGTTTGCCCGGCTCGACGCGGTTCGCGACCGGCACGCCGTTCACCTTGGGGACAAACGAGAAATCGGTGAGCTGGTTGTTCAGCAGAAAGCCGCGCACCATGATTTGCGCGCCGAAGGCGTTTTCAATCGTCGTCGTCATCGACAGCGCATTGCCGTAACTGTCCGCGATCGAGACATGTGAAGTCGATGGGAACTCGGCGCCCACGTGATCGGCAAGCGCGCTTGCTTCGGCTGCAGGCACGCCCGGCGTTGCCACGCCCATGCTGCGCGCGCCGATGAGGCGGGCTCTAGCGCGCAAGTAGCGCGGGTCGAGCAGGCTCTGCGCGCTGCCGCCCGGCAGCGGCACGAAGTCGGGGTCGGCGACGTAACGCGCGCGGTCCGCGTAAGCCAGACGCCCTAACTCGCTGAAAACGTGGATAGCCTCGACGCCGGGTTCCAGACCGCTGGCGCCTGGCGCGGGCCGGGGCAACTCCAGCGCGCCGTGTTCAATCATGCCCAGCATCTGCCCGATCGCGAGCGCGCCTGACGACGGCGGCGGCATGCCACACAGGCGCCACGCCTTGTAGTCGAAACACAGCGGCTCGCGCAGCACGGCGCGGTAGCCCGACAGGTCGGCCGCGCTCAGACCTCCAGGATTGCGAGGGTGGGTCTGCACTCGCGTGGCGATGGCCAGGGCGAGCGCGCCTTCGTAGAACGCGCCGTCGCCTCGCTCGGCCACTTCACGCAGCACGGCCGCGAGCTCGGGGTTGCGCAACAATGTGCCCGCGGCCTTCGGTGTGGCGTCGGCGTTGAAGAAATACGCCGCGGCGGCAGGGTCGCGGCGCAGCGGTTGGGCCATGCCTTCGCGCAGCAAGGTGGCCAGGCGCGGGCTGATCGCAAAGCCTTGCTGGGCGAGTTGAATCGCCGGCTCGAACAGCACGCGCCACGCGAGCCTGCCGTGCAGGCGGTGCGCCAGCGCAAGCGCGCGCAGCACGCCCGGCGTTCCCACGGCGCGACCGCCGACGACGCTTTGCATGATCGACATCTCCCGGCCGTTCTGCATGAACAGCTCAGGCGTCGCCGCAGCCGGCGCGGTCTCGCGGCCGTCGATGGCTTGCACTTGCGTGCCGTCGTGGTGCACGAGGAACAAGCCGCCGCCGATGCCCGACGATTGCGGCTCGACGAGCGTCAGCACCATTTGCACGGCGATCGCCGCGTCCACCGCGCTGCCGCCTGCGGCGAGGATGCGGTAGCCCGCGTCGGTGGCGAGTGGGTGCGCGGTGGCGACGATGAAGCGCTGCGCAGTGACGGCTGCCTTCGCGGGGTTGTAGCCGCTCGCCGCTTCGGGCGCAGCGCGATGGGTCGCGTCGCTTGCGCTCGACGCCACGCGCTCGGGCAGCGGCGCCACGCTGCTGCATGCCGCGAGCGCCGCAGCGACCCAAACCGGCGCGGCGCGCTGCAGTCGCCGCAAAGCCATCGGCAGCCCTGCGGCGCTAAGCACCACGCGGCGCGGCACCATGCACCACGCGCTGCGGGAACGGAATCTCCACGCCCATCGCGTTCAGCACGTCGAGCACGGCCAGGTTCACGTCCGAGCGCACGCTGCCCTCGCCGTTCTCGGGGTCGGCAATCCAGAAGCTGATTTTCAAGTCCATGCCGTCGGCGGCGAAGGCGCTGAGCTGGCAATCCGGCGCGGGCTCGGCCAGGACCCGCGGCACGGCGGCAGCGGCGGCTGCGAGGCGCGGTTGCAGCGCCCGCACGTCGGTTCCGTACGCCACTTGCACGGCGCAGTGCAGCGCCACCAGCGAACTGCTGAGCGACCAGTTCTCGACGCGCTGCGTGATCAGGACTTCATTGGGAACAATCGCCTCGCGCCCGTTGAGCGCGCGGATCACGGTGTAGCGCGTGCGGATGTCGCTGATGCGACCCTCGAAGCCGTCGACCTTCACGGTGTCGCCGATGCGCAGGCTGCGTTCGGCGAGGACGACGAAGCCGCTCACGTAGTTCGCAGCGATCTTCTGCAGGCCAAAGCCTATGCCCACGCCCAGCGCGCCGCCCAGCACGCCCAGCGCCGTGAGGTCGATGCCCACCGCCGACAGCGCGAGCAGCAGACCCACCAGCAACAGCGCCGCGCGCACCAGCGTCGCCGCCATCTTGCGAAACGACAGCGTATCGCCGCTGCCACGCAACAGGCGCCGCTCGATCGCCGCCGAGACCCACAGCGCGAGCACCATGACCAAGCCTGCGGTGACCGTGCCTTCGACCACATTGCGCAACGAGACGCGCGCGCCGCCGATCTTCCAACCCACCTCTTCCATCGCCTCCAGCACCGACGGCAAGACGCCCGTGACCCACAGGATCACGCCGCCCCAGGCGAGCCACGAGATCGACTTTTCGATGGCACGCACCCAGCGCGCGCGCGGCAGCGTGGCGCCGAGCACGCGCACGCTCAGGCGGATGATGGCGAGCGACAGCAGGATCGGAATCGCCAACCGGAACACTGCCGGTTGCAGGCTGCCGCTCAAGCCGAGCTTCGCGGCGTAGGCGAAGGCCAGCGCGAGCAGCGGGAACAGCACGCCGTCAACGACGTGTTTGCCGAACCAGATCGAGCCTTCGAGGGCCTGCGTGCCGCGCCACAGCCGCACCAAGACCCAGGCCGCAGCCATGCACGTGGCGAGGACGGCGAGTTCGGTCAGCGCCGCAGGCTGGGCGAGTGCGCCCAGCAAGTCACTCAGTTCGCGCGTCGCGGAGGCCCGGGCCATGGCGGCTGAGCAGCTTCAGGCAGTGCCCAGTACGCGCAAGTGCGCCGCGACGCTGCGTGCCAGCGCGCTCAGGTTGTAGCCGCCCTCCAGGCACGAGACGATGCGGCCTTTGGCGTGTTTGTCTGCGACCTCTTTGATGCGCTTCGTCATCCACTCGTAATCGGCTTCGACCAGGCCGAGCTGGCCCAGGCCGTCTTCGCGGTGCGCGTCGAAACCCGCCGAGATGAAGATCATCTCCGGGCGAAACGCGTCGAGGCGCGGCAGCCAGTGCTGCTCGATCAGGGCGCGGATCTCCGGCCCCTTGGTGTAGGGCGGCACCGGCAGGTTCACCATGTTGCTGCCCAGCGGCGGAACCCCGCTTCCCGGGTAGAGCGGATGCTGGAAGTAACTCACCATCAGCATGCGGTCGTCGTTTGCGACGATGTCTTCGGTGCCGTTGCCGTGGTGCACGTCGAAGTCGACGATCGCCACGCGGCTCAAGCCGCCCACGTCGAGCGCGTAACGCGCGGCGATTGCGACATTGTTGAAAAAGCAAAAGCCCATCGCCCGGCCGCGCGTCGCGTGGTGGCCAGGCGGACGCACGGCGCAGAACGCGTTGTCGAACTCTCCGGCGAGCACCCCCTGGGTCGCCGCCACCGCGGCCCCCGCGCCGCGCTGCACGGCCGCCCAAGTGCCGGCGCTGGCAGAGGTGTCGGGGTCCAGGGCGCGCGGGTTGCCGCTGCGTGAAACCTCTTCGAGCAGGTCGCGCAGTTGATTCACATAACCTGAGCTGTGAGCGAATGCAACGTGCTCGAGCGCCACCAAGGGGGCTTCGCGCCGCGTCAGCGTCGCCTCCAGGCCGGTGGCGAGCAAGTGGTCTTCGATGGCCGACAGGCGCTGCGGGCTTTCGGGGTGGCCGCGGCCCATGTCGTGGCCGCGGCATTCGATGTGCGTGAAAAAGGCAGTGGACATGGCGCGATGCGGGGTTGAGTTTTCGGGTAACGTGGGGCGGATGAACGATTCTGTCTCAACCCATATTCTGCGGGCCGGGCAATCCGCCGATCTGACGAGCCAGGCGCTGGCCGACAAACTCTCGCAATTGATTGCCCAGGTTAGCACGATCGTCGTGGGCAAACGCACCCAGATCGAAGACTGCGTCGCCTGCCTTCTTGCCGGCGGACACCTGCTCATCGAAGACGTTCCCGGCGTGGGCAAAACGACGCTGGCGCACGCGCTGGCGGTGTCGCTGGGCCTGCGCTTTTCGCGCACCCAGTTCACCGCCGATCTGATGCCTGCCGACTTGACAGGCGTGAGCATTTACGAGCGCGCCAAGGAAGTCTTCGTCTTTCATCCCGGGCCGGTGTTCGCCCAGGTGCTGCTCGCCGATGAAATCAACCGCGCAGGTCCGAAGACGCAAAGCGCGTTGCTCGAAGCGATGGAAGAACACCAGGTCACCGTGGAAGGCGAAACACGCCCGCTGCCCAAGCCGTTTTTCGTGATCGCGACGCAGAATCCGAGCGACCAGCTCGGCACCTACCCGCTGCCCGAATCGCAGCTGGATCGCTTTTTGATGTGCATCACGCTCGGCTACCCCGACGCGCAGAGCGAACGCGCGCTGCTCGCCGGGCAGGACCGGCGCGAAGCGATCCACGCCTTGCCGCCGGTGATGTCGCCCGAGCAGATGCTCGCCGCACAAAAAGCCGTTCAAGCGGTACACGCATCGAGTGCCTTGCTCGACTATTTGCAGGCACTGATCGGCGCAACGCGCTCCGGGCGCTGGTTCGTCGCGGGCCTCAGCCCGCGCGCAGGAATCGGCGTGTTGCGCGCAGCGCGCGCGCGTGCGCTGCTCGACCAGCGCGATTACGTCGCGCCGGACGACATCCAGGCGATCCTGCCGCAGACGATTGCGCACCGCTTGCAACCCGTCGCCGGCGCGGGGCGGGGCCGCGCCGAGCAGGTGCGCGCGATGATCGAAGCCGTCGCGCTGCCCTGAATCGGCGCGCGCCGAACCGCCTCACGCATCCACCCGAGCTCGTGAACCCGGCGAACGTCTTGCGCGACCGGCGCGTCAAACCGCCGCCGCCGCGCAACCCATTCCAGTTGCCGGCACATTGGGTGCGGATGCGCTTTCGCGCCTGGTCGCAGTCGCGCCAGCCGCCCTCCGACACACGACTGCTCACGCAGCGCAACGTCTACATCCTGCCCACGCGCGCCGGCTTCATGTTCGCCGTGACCTTGATCGTGCTGCTCGTCGCGTCGCTGAACTACCAGTTGAATCTGGGCTACATCCTGACGTTTTTGCTCGCCGGCAGCGGCATCGTTTCGCTGCACATCACGCACAGCACGCTGCGCGGCCTGACGCTTCACCTGCGCCCGCTTCAGCCGGTGTTCGCCGGCGACGCCGCCTTGCTCGACTGCGTGCTCACGAGCCCGGACCGCGAGCGCTTCGGCATCGGCCTGAACGTGATCTCCGGCCCGCAGCGCCAGGTGAGCTGGGCGAATGTTCCGGCGGGTGGCCAGACCAGCACGACGGTGAGTTTCGTTCCCGAGGTGCGCGGCCTGCATGCGCTGCCGGCGCTCGTCGTGGAGACGCGCTTTCCGTTCGGGCTGTTCCGCGCGTGGACGTTCTGGCGTCCCGCGTCCAACCTGCTCGTCTACCCGCGGCCCGAGCTAGAGGCCCCGCCTTTGCCCCAGGCGCGCCCGGTTCCCGGCAGCGGCCAGGAGCAGCGCGCCGCAGCCACCGGCGAAACCGAGGGCGTTCGCGCGTATCGCCGCGGCGACGCGCTCAAGCTCGTGCTCTGGAAGAAGGCCGCCAAAGCGCTGGAAAGCGGCGGCGAACTCGTGAGCCGCGATACGCGCGTCGCCACGCAACGCCAGTTGGCGCTCGATTGGGCGCACTGTACCGGGCTGCCCGACGAGCAGCGCCTGGCGCGGCTCACGGCCTGGGTGCTGGACGCGCAGCGCAGCGCCGCCGACTATGCGCTGGTGCTGCCGGGAGTCGAGATTCCGCCCGCCTCGGGCGAAGCGCAGCGGCGCCGCTGCCTCGAAGCGCTGGCACTGTGGAAGTTGGACCGGTGAGCACATTCGACGCGACGCCCACGTCATCCCGGCGCACGCCGGGATCGACTGCCGATCGGGCCTCCGCCTCGGGCCGATGGGTCCCGGCTTTCGCCGGAATGACGGGTCGTTGGCCGAGATGGCCAGGCTGGCGCCACTTGCCGCGCGAAACGCGCGACACGCTGTTCCTCATCGGCGTGATCGGCTGGACGGTCGCGCCGCACGTCTCGCACCTGCCGCTGTGGTGCAGTGTACTCACTGCCGCGGTGCTCGTGTGGCGCGCGCTGCTCGCGGTGCGCCAGGCGGCGTTGCCTGGCCGCGGCGTGATTTTGCTCGTTCTGGGCGTCGCCGCGGGGTTGACGTTGTGGTCGTATCAGACGCTGCTCGGCAAGGAGCCGGGCATCACGATGGCGATGTCGCTGATGGCGCTGAAGACGCTTGAGCTGCGCGCGCGGCGCGACGCCTTTGTCGTGTTCTTCCTCGGCTTCTTCCTCGTGCTGACGCACTTCCTCTACTCGCAGTCGCTGCTCGTCGCCGGCGCGATGCTGGTGTCGGTGTGGGGCCTGCTCACCGCCCTGGTGCTCGCCCACATGCCCGCCGGCCAACCCAGCCTGCGCCAGGCCGGCGCGCTTTCGGCGCGCACCGCGCTGCTCGGCGCGCCCATCATGGCGCTGCTGTTCGTGCTGTTCCCGCGCGTCGGCCCGCTCTGGGGCGTGCCGCAAGACGGCACGACGAGCACCGGCTTGTCGCTGCGCATGCGCATGGGGTCGGTGGCTGAAGTGGCGCTCGACGACAGCATCGCGCTGCGCGTGCGCTTCGAGGGCGCCCCGCCGAGCCCGCACGCGATGTACTTTCGCGGCCCGGTGCTCGGGCGTTTTGACGGCACCGAATGGCGCCCGCTGCCGGCGGCGTTCCCGTCGCCGCGCCGCCTGCCCGGCGAACTGCGCCCGCTGGGCCCGGCAGTGCGCTACGAAATGACGCTCGAGCCCTTGCGCCTGTCGATGTTGCCACTGCTCGAAGCCACACCGCGCGCGCCACTCATCGAAGGCACGCAAGTCATTGTTCAAGACGACCTTCAGGCGATCACCGACCGGCCCATCCAGCAGCGCCTGCGCTTCAGCGCCGAGGCGTATCCGGCCTACGCCCACGGTCCGCAGCGTCTGGGTGCGGGCCTGCGCGAGAACCTGGCGCTGCCGGAAGGCTTCAACCCGCGCTCCCTGGCGTGGGCCGCCGAGCTGCGCAGCCAGCCGCGCTACGCGAATGCCGACGCCACGACGCTCGCGCGCGCCTTGCTGGAACACATTCGCACGGCAAACTTCAGCTACACGCTGGCGCCCGGCGAGTACCTCGGGCCGGACATGATCGACGAGTTCTGGATGGACCGGCGCGCCGGATTCTGCGAACACTTCGCCGCGGCGTTCGTCGTTCTGATGCGCGCCCTCGATGTTCCCGCGCGCGTCGTCACCGGTTACCAGGGAACCGATCCCACCCCCGTCGACGGGTTTTACATCGTGCGCCAGAGCTCGGCGCACGCCTGGGCCGAGTATTGGCAAGAGGGCCTAGGCTGGCAGCGTGCCGACCCGACTGCCGCAGTCGCGCCGGAGCGCATCGAGCGCAGCCGCAACCTGTTGCCCGCCCCGGGCCTGATGGCCGGTGCCCTGGGCAGCCTGAGCCCCGAATTGCTCGCCAGCCTGCGCCAGGGCTGGGAGACGATGAACAACCGCTGGAACCAGTGGGTGCTCGGCTATTCGCGCGGCGCGCAATTCGACCTGCTGCGCAGCTTGGGGATGGAGTCGCCGCGCTGGGAAGACCTGGCGCTGCTGCTGGTCGGGTGCTTGAGTTCGCTGGCCGCCCTGGGCGCGCTCTGGGCCTGGCGCGACCGCAATCTGGTCGACCCGTGGACCCGTCAAATGGACAAGCTGCGCGCCGCGTTGCGCAGCGCCGGCCTGCCCTGCGCCGCGCACGAAGCGCCGCGCGCGTTGGCGACACGCGTGCAGGCGCAATTTGGCGAGTCCGCCGGCGACTTGGTGACGCTGCTCCTGGCCCTGGAGACGCAGCGTTACAGCCGCGACGCACGTCAGCGCCCACTCGACGCGTTGACGCGGCAATTCGTCGCACGGGCGCGCAAGCTGGCGGTGCGAGCGCAAGTGCCCGCTCGATAATTGCGCCCACTTTCGCGACCCACCGCACCCACTGCCCTCATGCAAAGGCGACATCTGCTGCAACACTTGGCCGCCACGGCTTGGCCGGCAGCATTGCTCGCAGTCAACCTTCCGGCCGGGGCACAGAAGAAAAAAGTGCGCGAGTCGCGCCCGGAAGCCGAGCCCGGCGCCACGCCCTACCACGGCCGTGAAGACGTCGCGCTGTTTGCCTTCGAAGTGGCGCAGCGCCATGGACTGGACGCGCAATGGACGCTGGACGCGCTGCTGCAAGCGCGGCGCATTCCCAGCGTCGCGCGCCTCATCATGCCCGCACCCGCGGGCACCGCGAAGAACTGGGCAGCGTACCGGGCGCGCGCAATCGAGGCGGTGCGAATTCGCGCCGGACTCGCGTTCTGGAACGCGAACGAAGCCGCGCTCGTCAAGGCCGAAGAGCGATGGGGGGTCCCGGCGGAGATCGTCGTGGGAGTCATCGGCATCGAGTCGCTCTACGGCCAGCACATGGGCAACTACCGAGTCCTGGACGCGCTCGCCACCTTGAGTTTCGACTTTCCGAGCGGGCGCAGTGACCGCAGCGCATTTTTCCGCTCCGAACTCGGCGACTTCCTGCTGCTGTGCCACCACCGCGCGACGGACCCCACACAGCCGCGCGGCTCTTACGCCGGGGCGATGGGCCTGGGCCAGTTCATGCCGTCCAGCGTGACCCGGTTTGCGCTGGACTTCGATGAAGACGGCAGCATCGACTTGAGTGGCAGCGTCGCCGACGCGATCGGCAGCGTCGCGCACTACCTTGCCGTGTTCGGCTGGCAACGCGGTGTGCCGCCGCGCTTCGCCGTGATCGCGCCCGCACAGCCACAAGACCTCGCCGTGCTGACCGCCCCCGACATCACCCCGACCTTCACCGTGCAGGAGTTGACCGAGCGTGGCGCACAACTCGCACCGCAAGCGCTGGCCTTCGACGGCAAACTCGCCCTGGTCGAGCTGCACAACGGCGACGCCGCACCAAGCTATGTGGCCGGCACCGACAACTTCTACGCGATCACGCGCTACAACTGGTCGAGCTATTACGCCCTGGCCGTCGTCGAACTCGGCGAAGCGGTCGCGCGCGAACGCAAGCGAAGCGTTCTCTGAACTGAGCGCTTCAGGCAAGCGCAAGTTCAAGCTCGGCGTGCCGCGGCGCGTGGCTGGGCTGGGCCGGCAGGCGCCAGGCGCTTGCATCGGCGAGCTCGAATTCAATCAGGTTGTCGGTGCGCGCCGCGCCGCGGAGTGCTTGCGCAATCACCGGCCCGCGCACGGTCGTCTCGCGCACGGTCGTCTCGCGCACCGGCTCGCGCACCGGCTCGCGCCAAGGCTGGAACGCGATGTCGGCGGCGCTGTCTTCGCAGACCTCGAGGCCGTGTTCCAGCTCCCAACTCGAGTCGAACCACCCCGGGCCCAGCGGCATCGGGTCCAGCTCGTCCAGGTTCATCATCACGAAGCGGCGTTGCGCGCGGCCGGCGCGGTGCAGGCGTTGCAGAAGCAGTTGCAGCGTCAAGTGCATGCGGGTCATGTCGGTCTCCTTCATCGATGTTTCGATGGGAGAAGTTTTCCGCGATTGCACTCGAGCGCCTATCCCGCTGAAGGCGGAAATGCGGCTCGCGGACGGCCCCCGCGAAGGGGCCCCACCAAAGGGGGGTTTGCCGGAACGCGCAGCGCTTACGGAATGCGCACCAGGTCGGCGATTTGCTGCAGCGCCGTCGGGTCGTCCATCGTCGTCAGATCGCCGGGGTCGCGCTGCTCGCAGACAGCGGTGATCGCGCGGCGCAACATCTTGCCGGACCTCGTCTTGGGCAGCAACGCCACGAAGTGCACGCGCGCAGGGCGCGCGACGGCGCCGAGTTGGCCGTCGACGGTCTTCATGATCTCGCCTTCCAGTTTCAGCGCGGCGGCGGGGTCCGCCGCAAGCGCCGCGTCCTTCAACACGACGAACGCCATCGCGACCTGGCCCTTCAGCGAATCGGCCACGCCCACGACGGCGACTTCGGCCACCGCCGGGTGGCTCGAAATGCTCTCTTCGATTTCGCGCGTTCCCAGGCGGTGCCCCGCGACGTTGATGACGTCGTCCGTGCGGCCCAGGATGAAGAAGTAGCCGTCTTCGTCGCGAATCCCCCAGTCGAAGGTGCTGTAAAGCATCTGCCCGGGAATGCTCTTCCAGTAGGTCTTGACGAAACGCTCGTCGTCGCGCCACACGGTTTGCATGCAGCCCGGCGGCAGCGGGCCCTTGATGGCGACGACGCCTTTTTGATTCGCGCCGGTCAATTCGACGCCGGTGTTTTCGTCGACGATTTTCACGTCGTAGCCGTACATCGGCACGCCCGGGCTGCCGAACTTGCTCTGCGCCTTTTCCACGCCGTTGGCCAGCGCGAGGATAGGCCAGCCGGTTTCGGTTTGCCAGTAGTTGTCGATGATGGGCTTTTGCAGCGCGTCGGCGATCCACTTCGCGGTGGGTTCGTCGAGCGGCTCGCCGGCGAGAAACAGCGCCTTCAACGAGCTCAAGTCGTACTCGCGCAGGTACTTCGGGTCCTGCTTCTTCAGCACACGAATCGCCGTGGGCGCGCTGAACATGACGCTGACCCGATATTTCTCAACCAAGCTCCACCAGATGCCCGCGTCGGGGCGGATCGGCAGGCCTTCGTACATGATCGTCGCCATGCCGGCGATGAGCGGGCCGTAGACGATGTAGCTGTGGCCCACGACCCAGCCGATGTCGCTCGTGGAAAAGTACGTCTCGCCGGGCAAGCCGCAAAAGATGTGCTTGATGCTCGCCGCCAGCGCGACGGCGTAGCCGCCGGTGTCGCGCTGCACGCCCTTGGGCTTGCCCGTCGTTCCGCTCGTGTAAAGCGTGTAGCTGACGTGTTCGGCATCGAGCCAGACGCAGGGCACGACTTCATTGAAGTGCTGTTCGCGCAAGGGCGCGTAGTCGGCGTCGCGCCCCGGCGTGCGCTGCATCGGGCTCAAGCCGCGGTCGATGAGCAGCACCTTGCCCGGCTTGTGTGACGCCAGGCGAATCGCTTCGTCGAGCAGCGGCTTGTAGGCGACCACCTTGCCGGCACGGCTGCCGGCGTCGGCACTGACGATGACGCTCGGCGTCGCGTTGTCGATGCGGTCCGCCAGGCTGCCGCTCGCAAAACCGCCGAACACGACCGAGTGGATCGCGCCGATGCGCGCGCACGCGAGCATCGCAAACGCGGCTTCGGCGACCATGGGCATGTAGATCAGCACGCGGTCGCCCTGGCGCACGCCCAGGCTCAGGAGAATCGCCGCCATGCGCTGCACTTCGAAGTGCAGCTCGCGGAATGTATAGACCTTCTCCTGCTCCGTCTCGGTGGAGACCCAGATCAGCGCGTTCTGATCGGCGCGAGTCGCCAGGTGCCGGTCCACTGCGTTGTGGCACAGATTCGTCTGGCCGCCGATGTACCAGCGTGCGAACGGCGGCTTGCTGTAGTCGCAGACCTTGGTGAACGGCTGGTGCCAGTCGATGAGCTGGGCTTGCTCGGACCAGAAGCCCTCGCGGTCGGCGAGCGAGCGGCGGTGAAACTCGGCAAAGGCGGACGGCATGGCGGGTCTTCCCTAGATTTTCACGACGATCCGGCCACGCACCTCGCCTTGCATGAGCGCATGGGCGCGGACCATCGTTTCGTCAAGCGCAACGTCTTCAATCATCGCTTCGAGCTTGGCCAGATCCAGGTCCTTCGCAAGGCGTTGCCACGCAAGTTTGCGCTGCGTCAGTGGTGCCATGACGGAGTCGACCCCCGCCAGCTTGACGCCGCGCAAGATAAAGGGCATCACCGTGCCCGGCAAGTCCGCCCCCTGCGCCAGGCCACACGCCGCGACCACCCCGCCGTAGCGCGTTTGCGCGAGCGCGTTGACGAGCGTGTGGCTGCCCACCGCGTCGACCACCGCCGCCCAGCGCTCTTTCTGCAAGGGCTTGCCGGCAGTGGCGAGTTCGGCGCGGGCCATGATGTTTTTCGCTCCCAAGCGGATCAGGTAATCCGCCTGTGCGACCTTGCCGGTCGCCGCCGTCACGGCAAAACCCAGTTTCGAGAGCAACGCCACGGCGACGCTGCCTACGCCGCCGCTGGCGCCGGTGACGAGCACGTCGCCGTCGCCCGGCTTCAGCCCATGTTGTTCGAGCGCCAGCACACACAGCATCGCCGTGTAACCCGCGGTGCCGATCGCCATCGCCTGGCGCGTCGTGAACGCCTGCGGCAATGCAACAAGCCAGTCGCCTTGCAGGCGAGCGCGCTGCGCCAAGCCACCCCAGCGGGTTTCGCCCACACCCCAACCGTTGTGCACGACACGGTCGCCCACTTTCCACGCCGGGTGGGTGCTCTCGAGCACGGTGCCGGCAGCGTCGATCCCGGCGACCATCGGCCAGGAGCGGACCACCGGGCCGCGGTTCGTGATCGCCAGGGCATCCTTGTAATTGAGCGTGGAGTGCGCCACCTCGATCAGCACGTCGCCCGCGGGCAGACGCGTTTCGTCGAGGGACTGGACGCCGGCCTGGAAGCCGGAGTCGGACTTTTCCAATAACAGGGCTTTGAACATCGTGATGTCGCTTCGATTCGCGCTGCGCGCAGGCAACCTGGACGATAGCGCAGAGACGAGCGGCGACACACCGATACCTTTTCCGATTGACTGTGGCGCGCCCTGGCGCCTATCCTGCGCGCCATGTTGGCCCGTCTTCTGCTCTGCCTTGGCGCGTCGCTGCTCGGCGCGGCGCACGCCGAGCCCAGCAGCGACGACGATCCGATCGGCCGCTACCTGCAGGAACGGGGCCTGGTCAACGCCGCGCAAGCTTCGGCCCCGACACCTTCGCCCAGCCTGCCGGACCGCACCTCGGAAATGGTGCTGACGGCGATGACCTTCATCGATTTGCCTTACCGGCGCGGCGGCAATACCGCCGACGGCGGATTCGACTGCAGCGGCTTCACGCGCCATATCTTTCAAACCAGCCTGGGCCTGGCACTGCCGCGCCGGGTCGACGAGCAGGCCAGCGCGCCGGGGCTCGTGAAAGTGCACCGCGAGCGGGTCGAGCCCGGCGACCTGGTGTTCTTCAACACGCTGCGGCGCACCTTCTCGCACGTGGGCATCTACGTCGGCGAAGGCCGGTTCATCCATGCACCGCGCACGGGAGGTGCGGTGCGCCTGGAAAACATGAACATCGCCTACTGGAGCAAGCGCTTCACGGGGGCTCGGCGCGCCCAGGGCGCCAGCCTCGACGCACCCGGCGCGCGCCCGGTTCCCGCGCAAACCCTCCTGCCAGCGGCCCTGCAGGACCCCATCGCCTGGCGCTGACTGGCGAGGAGCCGCGCTGGAAGCGCGCGCCGTGCGCCGACGGCCGTCAAATGGCATGGAAAGCGCGCCCTAGTTGAGGCATTGACCCCCCGCGCACTGCGCAGAATCGGCAGGGCCGTGCGCTGAAGACCGCGGCGTGACCTCGGCCGCAACCGCAACGCCCATGGACTCGAGCTGGTATCTGCGTCTCAAGCAACCCGGAGTGGCCCTCCCAGGTGCCGTATTGGTGCTGGCGATCTGCGTCGCGGGCGCCAGTGCACGCTGGCTGCACAACACCCGTGTCGCTCAGGCCGAGGCCGAATTCGTGCGCCACGCGGAACGCCTGTCGGATCAGGTGCGGTTGCGCTTTCGCGACGTTGCCGACGGGCTGATCGGCGCGAAGGGCCTGTTCTCCGCGAGTTCGACCGTCAATCGTGCCGACTTCCGCGACTTCTTCGAGGCCCGCGATCTGCCACGCGAGTTCCCCGGCATCCGCGGATTCAGCTTTGTGCAGCGCGTGATGCGAAACGATTTGGCGGCACTTGTTGCCGACGAACAGCGTGACGGCGAGTTCACGGTGCGCAGCAGCGGCGGCGCCGACCATCCGGATCTCTATGTGGCGAGATTCAGCGAACCGGTAGCGCATGCGTCGGCCATTGCAGGGGTCGATCTGGGCGCTGAGCCGGTGCGTCGCGAAGTCTTGGAGCGGGCCACGCAAAGCGGCGAGGCGGCGCTCAGTGCCCCACTCACACTCAAGTTTCGCGAGCGCGAGACGCCGGGGCTGCTCCTGGCTCTGCCGATCTATCGCCGCGGCACCGACCCCGCGACGCCGGCGATGCGCCTGACCTTGCTGCGCGGTCTGCTCACCGCGCCGATCGTCACATCGCAATTGATCGGCGACGTCGGCCAAGCCGCTGCCGACCTGGTCGATTTTGAGTTGCTCGACGCCACCGCCGCAGGCACAGCGCCGCTGCGCGTCTTCGATTCGGTTGCCGACCGCCCGTGGGTGGAGGGTGCGGCGCTTGCCCAGCAAGGTCGATTCTCGGCAACGCACCACGTGGCTCTCTTCGGCCGCAACCTCGCCTTGCGCACCCGCAGCACGCCGCGCTTCGACGCCACGATCGACGGCCGCGCCCCCTGGCTGCTGTTTGCGGCCATCGCACTCGCCGGCGCCCTGCTCGCGGCGCTGCTGCGCCAGCAGGTCGGCGGCAGACGCCGCGCCGAAGCCCTTGCGCAGGGAATGACGGCCGAGCTGGAGCGCCTGGCGCAAGTCGTCAGGCACACGTCAAACGCGGTCACGATCGCCGACCCGCAAATGCGCATCGTCTGGGTCAACGAAGCTTTCACCCGCCTCACCGGCTACACCCTGGACGAGGCACTCGGCAAGACGCCCGGCGAATTGCTGGGCAGCCCCGACGTCGACCCGACGACGCTCAAGAGGTTGCAGGACGCCGTCGCCGCAGGAGCCGCGTGCAGCGTCGAGATTCAGAATCGTGCCAAGGACGGCCGTGCGTACTGGATCGCCACCGAAATCCAACCCCGCCGCGACGCCCAGAGCAAGCTGCTGGGCTTCATGGAAATCGGCAGCGACATCACGGCGCGCCGGGTTCTCGAATCGAAATTGCGCGACCAGAGCCAGGTCTTGCGCAGCGTGCTCGAAAACTTGCCGTGCGGTTTGAGCGTCTTCGACGCGGAGCTGAATCTGGTCGCGTCGAATCGGGAATTTCGTCGGCTGTTGGACGTGCCGGTTGAGCTGACCGGTTTCGAGGACATCATCCGATTCAACGCGGCGCGCGGCGAGTATGGCGCCGCGGACGTCGAGTCCACGGTGGCGGCTATCGTCGCGCGTGCCCGGGCGCCGGCGGTGCCGCACCAGTTCGAGCGCGTGCGGCCCAACGGTACCCCACTCGAAATCCGCGGCGGACCGATGCCCGGCGGAGGCTTCGTCACCACCTACACCGACATCACGGAACGGCGCCGCGCCGAAGCCGAAGCGCAACGCAACGCGCAGCTGCTGCGCAGCGCGCTGGACGCGCTGGACGTGGCCTTCTCGCTCTTCGACGCAGACGAGCGGCTCGTGTACTGCAACCAGCGCTCGCGCGACATCTACCCGCAGGTCGCCGAACTCATGGTCCCCGGGACGCCGCTCGAGCAGATCCTGATCGCCGCGGCCGAGCGCGGGCAGTTTGCGCAGGCCACGGGGCGAATCGACGACTGGGTTGCCGAGCGCCTGGCCGTGCATCGCCAGCCCGAATCGCAGCTGACCCAGCCGCAGGGCGACGGCCGCGTCTTGCGCATCATTTCGCGCCGCATGGCCGACGGGCACACCGTCGTGTTCCGCATCGACATCACCGAATTCGTTCGCGCCACGGAAGCCGCACAGGCCGCATCGCAGGCGAAGAGTCAGTTCCTGGCCAACATGAGCCACGAGATCCGCACCCCCATGAACGCGATCCTGGGCATGCTCAAGCTGCTGCAAAAGACCGAGCTGGATCTGCGCCAGGCCGACTACGCAGGCAAGGCCGAGGGCGCGGCGCGATCGCTGCTCGGCCTGCTCAACGACATCCTGGACTTCTCCAAGGTCGAAGCCGGCAAGATGCTGCTGGACCCGCAGCCGTTTCGGGTCGACCAGCTGTTGCGCGACTTGTCGGTGATTCTGTCCACTTACGTCGGTCAGAAGCGCGTCGAAGTGCTGTTCGACGTTGACCCGGCGCTGCCGCTTTGCCTGGTGGGCGACGCGATGCGCTTGCAGCAGGTGCTGATCAATCTGGGCGGCAATGCGATCAAGTTCACTGAGCGCGGCACGGTGCTGGTGTCGATGACGCTGCAGGAGCGCGACGCCGCCAGCGTGACGCTGCAAATTGCGGTGCGCGACAACGGCATCGGGATCGCGCCAGAGAACCAGGCGCGCATTTTCAGCGGCTTCACGCAGGCCGAAGCGTCGACGACGCGCCGCTTCGGCGGCACGGGCCTGGGTGTGGCCATCAGCCAGCGCCTCGTGGCCTTGATGGGCGGCGAACTTCGCGTGGACAGCGCCCTGGGCGAAGGCAGCCGTTTTCACTTCAGCGTCAAGTTGCCCGTCGCCACTCAAGCCCTCGACGTTTTGACTCACCCGGCAGCGCCGGCTTCGCGATTGCGCGTCCTCGCCGTCGACGACAACCCGAGTGCACGCGACGTGCTGGCACGCATGGGTGAGTCGCTCGGCTGGGACGTGAGCGTTGCCGAAAGCGGCGACCGCGCACTCGCGCTGTTGCGCACCCAGCCGCTGGACGCGCCTTTTCAAGCGGTGTTCGTCGACTGGGAAATGCCGGGGCTGGACGGCTGGCAGACGAGCCAGCGCATTCGCGACATCGGTCTGGCGGGGGCAACGCCGGTGATTGTGATGGTCACCGCCCACGGCCGCGAGATGTTGGCGCGGCGCAGCGGCGCCGAACAAGCGATGCTCGACGGGTTCCTCATCAAACCGGTCACGGCGTCGATGTTGTCCGACGCGCTGGCCGAAGCTCGGCGCGCGCCGAACCAAGCATCGCGCCTGGCAGCCCCGGCCAGAGCGGGCCGCCTGGCCGGCGTGCGCCTGCTGCTGGCCGAAGACAACCTGAACAACCAGCAAGTCGCGCGCGAACTGCTCGAAGACGAAGGCGCGATCGTGCAGATCGCCCACCACGGGCAAGAAGCGGTGCAGGCGCTGGCCAGTGCCGACCCGCCCTTTGACGTGGTGTTGATGGACTTGCAGATGCCGGTGATGGACGGCTTCACCGCGACCCGGCAGATCCGCGCCGAGCTCGGCGTTGACCCTGCCCATCGTGGCGATGACGGCCAACGCGATGGCCTCGGACCGCGCAGCGTGTCTGGCCGCGGGAATGAACGACCACGTGGGCAAGCCTTTCGATCTGGACCAGCTGGTGCGGGTGTTGCGCAAGCACACGGGGCGGGAGGCGCAGGACGCTTCAGGGCCTTCGGCTGCGCCCAGGCTCCGGAGCGATCACCCCGCCAGCGCTGAGGCAACGCTGACGGGCGCGCTCACCCAAGCCGCAGCCGCAGCCGACGTGGACCTGCACGCAGCGCTCGGCCGCCTGGGCGGCAAGCCCGAGGTCTACCGGCGCATGCTGCAGACCTTCGTCAAGGACTTGGCCGGCATGCCCGAGATGCTGCTCAGCTTCGCCGCGCAATCCGACGCGGGTGCGCTGGCACGCCTGCTGCACACGCTCAAGGGCCTGGCCGCGACGCTCGGCGCGACGGCGCTGGCCGACGCGGCGGCACGGGGCGAGACGCAGCTCCTGAGCGCACCCGCCGCAGCCCCGCCGAACGCGCCGTCGGTCGATATCCAACGCGTCGCGCAGCGCGCCGCGCAGGCGATCGGCGCCGCTCGGCCGGGCCTGGAGGTCCTGCTGCTGACCCTGCAGGCCGGGAGCGCAGCGCCGCACGCGTCAAGCCCTGAAGCGGCGCAAGCCGCACTCGACGTGCCCGCCACACTGCGTCGCCTGAACGTGCTGGCCGAACAACTGCACAGCGGCGACATGGCCGCCACGCAGTCGATCGCCGACCTGCGCCTTCAACCCAGCGGCGCAGGCGCCGCACCGCTCCAGGCGCTGGACGACGCGATCGCTGCGCTCGACTTCGAAGGCGCGCTGCGCCAATGCGAAGCGATGATCGGTGAACTGGCACAGGTGCACGTCTCATGAACGCAGCCCTGCAACAGCCCGGAGCCCGGCCATGAATGGCAGCTGGCGCGCCGCCACCGGATCGCTGAAGCGCAAGATCATCCTGCCGCTGTTGTTGCTGGGCACAGCGGGCGCGGTGCTCGCCATCGTGCTGACCGAACAGCGAGCCGAGCGACAACTCGCCGAGCAAATGCACCGTCGCGCCGAACTTGCGGCGAACATGGTGAGCTACGCCGCCGCGAGCGTGTCGCACGCGAGCGAACTGCAACGCATCGTCGTGGCCATCGGCACCGAGCGCGAGATTCTCGACGTCGTCGTTGCCGCGGGCCATCCAGCCCGCGTCGTGGCGAGCACCGCCTGGCGGGACCACGCCCTGTCGGATCTGTCTGCGGTGGACGGGGCCGAAGACCTGGGCGCGGCGATTCGCACGCGCAGCGGCGGCAGCCGCTTCGACAGCGCGCAGCACCGCTTCGTTTTCAGTGCCGCGCTGAGGATCGGTGAACTGGCGTCAAGCGACGCAGCGCTCAGCGACGGTGCGGTCCTTGTGCGGCTGGACACCCGGTCCATGGAAGCTGCGGTGCAGCAAGAGACGTTCAGGCAAATCGCGACCATGCTGCTGCGCTTGATTGTGCTGGCGACGCTCGGCTACGCGCTGCTGCAGTGGTTCGTCTTGCGCCCCCTCGCCGCCATCGGCCGCGCCGTGACATTGGGCCCGCAAGCCGGCGCGACGGATTGGGACAAGGCGGCCACCGGCGACGAGATCGGCAAGCTCGCGGACACGCTGCGCGAATCATTGAGTCGCACCGAGACGACGCTGCGCGAACTCGCGCGCGAGCGGCTTGCCCAGGCCAACGTGATCGAAGGGACAGACGCCGGAACCTGGGAGTGGAACATCGAGACCGGCGAGACCCGGCTCAATCAGCGCTGGGCGCAGATGCTGGGCTACACCCTGCAAGAACTCGGTCCCACGCGCATCGACACCTGGCGCGGACTCATCCACCCCGAAGACCAGGAAAGGTCCGGCGCATTGTGCGAACGCCACTTCAGGCGCGAGACTGCGGCGTATGAGTGCGAAGTGCGCGCCCGCCACAAGGACGGGCATTGGGTGTGGATCCTCAGCCGCGGCAAGGTCTTCGGCCGCGACGCCTCGGACCGGCCGCTGTGGATGGCCGGCACGCACATGGACATCAGCGAACGCAAGCACGCCGAGGAGGCGCTGCAACGCAACAATCAGTTGTTGAGCAGCGTCATGGAGAGTTTGCCTTGCGGGTTGAGCGTGTTCGACGCCGAGCTGAACCTGGTCGCCGCGAACACCGAGTTTTGCCGCCTGCTTGACCTGCCGGACAGCTTGTTCGAAGGGTCAAGCACGACGATGGAAGACGTGATTCGCTTCAACGTCGAGCGTGGCGAATACGGCCCCTGCGATGTCCAGGCGATGGTGCAAAGCGTGCTGGACCGCGCGCGGTCGCGCAACGGGAACTACCAGTTGGAGCGGATTCGCCCCGACGGCACGCCGCTGGAGATCCGCGGCGCGATGATGCCTGACGGCGGGCGCATCAACACCTTTGTCGACCTCAGTGCGCGCCGTCGTGCCGAAGCCGCAATCGCAACGCAGCGCCGAGTTGCTGCGCGGCGCGATGGAGGCGATCGACGAAGCCTTCGTCTTGTTCGACCCGGACGATCGGCTCGTGCTTCTGCAATCAAAAGTACCGCGAGGTGTACCCCGAAGTTGCCCACCTCATGCAGCCCGGAATCAGCTTCGAGGCGCTGATCCGTGCAGGCGCCGAGGCGGGCACTTATGTGGACGCGATCGGGCGCGTCGATGCGTGGGTCGCCGAACGTGTGGCCGCGCACCGCGCCGGCGATCGGACCCTGGTGCAGCGCCACGCCAACGGCCGGATCCTGCGCATCGTCGAACGCAATCTCCCCGACGGCCACATCGTGGGCTTTCGCTTCGACATCACCGACCTGGTTCGCGCCAACGAAGCCGCACAAGCCGCGTCGAACGCCAAGAGCCAGTTCCTGGCCAACATGAGCCACGAGATCCGCACGCCGATGAATGCGATTCTGGGCATGCTCGAGCTGCTGCAACGCACCCCAGTTGAGCGAACGCCAGGCCGACTACGCAGGCAAAGACCGAGGGCGCGGCGCGCTCGCTGCTCGGGCTGCTCAACGACATCCTCGATTTCTCCAAGGTCGAAGCCGGCAAGATGACCGCTGGACCCGCAGTCGCTTCGGCATCGCGCCGCTGCTGCGCGACCTGTCGGTGATTCTGTCAGCCGGCGTCGGGCAGCAAGCGCCGTTGCCTTGCGCTTTGAAGTCGACCCGGCGGTGCCGCACTCCCTGGTGGGCGACGCGTTGCGCCTGCGGCAGGTGCTGATCAACCTGGGCGGCAACGCCATCAAGTTCACCGCAGCAAGGCGAAGTCGTGCTGTCGATCGTGCTGCGCGCAGCGCGACTCGGACGGCGGCGACGCTGCAGATTCGAGGTGCGCGACACCGGCATCGGCATCGCGCCTGAGACACCAGGCACGCATCTTCAGCGGCTTCACGCAGGCCGACGGCGTCGACGACGCGCCGCTTCGGCGGCACCGGCCTGGGCCTGGCGATCAGCCGGCGCCTGGTGGCGTTGATGGGCGGCGAGCTGTGCCTGGACAGCAGTTTGGGACGGGGCAGCCGCTTTCACTTTTGCCTCACGCTGCCCATCGCCGCCGAGGCTGTTGCACCCGCCAAAGCGGCAAGCGATGCGAGGCCGCCGCATGCGCCTGGCTTGAGGCTCGGTACCCAGGCAAAACGCCTGGCCGGCGTGCGCCTGCTGCTGGCCGAAGACAACCTGAACAACCAGCAAGTCGCGCGCGAACTGCTCGAAGACGAAGGCGCGATCGTGCAGATCGCCCACCACGGGCAAGAAGCGGTGCAGGCGCTGGCCAGTGCCGACGCGCCTTTGACGTGGTGTTGATGGACTTGCAGATGCCGGTGATGGACGGCTTCACCGCGACCCGGCAGATCCGCGCCGAGCTGGCGTTGACCCTGCCCATCGTGGCGATGACGGCCAACGCGATGGCCTCGGACCGCGCAGCGTGTCTGGCCGCGGGAATGAACGACCACGTGGGCAAACCTTTCGATCTGGACCAGCTGGTGCGGGTGTTGCGCAAGCACACGGGGCGGGAGGCGCAGGACGACGTGCCGCACTCGGCGACCGCTGGGCTGCCGGGTGCGCACTTCGCCCATGCCGGCACTGCACTGTCCGGTGCCCTCACCCAGGCCGCGGCTGCAGCGCACATCGACCTGCACGCAGCGCTCGGCCGCCTGGGCGGTAAGCCCGAGGTCTACCGGCGCATGCTGCAGACCTTCGTCAAGGACTTGGCCGGCATGCCCGAGATGCTGCTCGGCTTCGCCGCGCAATCCGACGCGGGTGCGCTGGCACGCCTGCTGCACACGCTCAAGGGCCTGGCCGCGACGCTCGGCGCCACGGCGCTGGCCGACACGGCGGCGCTGGCGGAGCAACAAGTCCAGGCGGCCTGCACCGCACCGGCGTCGCCCGCGTCAGCGGCGGACCTCGCGGGCGCTGCGCAACGCGTCGCCGGCGCGATCGGCAGCGCTGCGCCGGGACTCGAGGCGCTGCTGCGGGCGTTGCAAATCGCGCACGACGCCGGTCCACGCCAAGGCACAATGCCGGCGCTGCAGGAGGCGCCCGATCAAGACGCCGTGGTGAGCGCGCTGCGGGCGATGATGGTGCAACTCGACAATTCCGACATGTCGGCAACCGACGCGATCGTCGACCTGCGACAAGGTGTGGGCGCCGCCCTGGCCAGGGAACTGGAGCCGATCGACAGCGCGATTGCCGCACTCGACTTTGCGCGCGCCCGGCGTGACTGCGAGGCGCTCATCGGCGAACTCATGGAAGCTCGAGCATGATGCAGGTCCGCGAAACCCCAGGCGTCGGCGTCAACCCGCCCAGCGCGCCCGCCCCCGCCGCGAAACTGCTCGTCGTCGACGATCAGGCAGTGAACATCCAGGCGCTGTACCAGGTCTTCGCGCCGGAGCACCAGGTGTTCATGGCCACCAGCGGAGCCCAAGCGCTGGCGATGTGCGCCGCGAATCCGCCCGATCTGGTGCTGCTCGACGTCGTGATGCCCGACATGGACGGTCACGAGGTCTGTCGGCGCCTCAAGACGGACCCCGCGACACGCGACATTCCGGTGATCTTCGTCACCGCACAAAACGACGAAACCGCCGAGACCTTCGGCTTCGAGCTTGGCGCGGCGGATTTCATCTCCAAACCCATCAACCCGAAAATCGTTCGCGCCCGCGTCAAAACCCAATTGACGTTGAAAGCCCAGTCGGACCTGCTGCGCCAATGGGTCTACATCGACGGGCTGACCGGCGCATTCAACCGGCGCCACTTCGACGAACACCTCAGTTCCGAGTCGCGCCGGGCGGTGCGCCAGGAGACGAACCTGAGCGTGATCCTGCTCGACGTGGACTTCTTCAAGCGCTACAACGATCACTACGGTCACCAGGCGGGCGACGACTGCCTGCGCCGCATCGCCACGGTTCTCAAAGCCGGCCTGCGGCGCCCCGGCGACGTGTTTGCCCGGTACGGCGGCGAGGAATTCGCTTGCCTCTTGCCGGAGACCGGGCTGGAGGGGGCGATGTCACTGGCCAACCAGCTCGGCCAGCGTGTCTTCGCTGCGCAAATCGAGCACGTCGACTCGGCGGTGGCCTCCGTCGTCACCGTGAGCCTCGGCGTGTGCACCTTGCCGGTGGGCGCCCCCGTTTCGCAGGAAGCGCTGCTGCAGGGTGCCGACGCCCAGCTCTACCGCGCCAAGTCGAGCGGACGCAATCGCACTTGCGGGGCCACGCTCTAACCAAGACCACCACGTCCCTTGCGCAGCGCGCTGCGGCGCTGCCCGCCTTGCAGCAACTCGGCCTTGGCGAGCAAAGGCACAATCGGGCATGGCCGACAAAGTCATCCCCCTGGCGGACCAGCGCTACGCCGCGTCGGTGCCACGCATTCCGAGCGTGCTCACGGCGCCGAGCGGCCTGCTCGGCGACCGGCGGGGCCGGCCGCTGCGCGACTTGCGCATCTCGGTCACCGACCGCTGCAACTTCCGCTGCAGCTATTGCATGCCCAAGGAGGTGTTCGACAAGCAGTACAGCTTCTTGCCGCACAGCTCGCTGCTGACTTTCGAAGAGATCACGCGCCTCTCGCAAATCTTCGTCGCCCACGGTGTGCAGAAACTTCGCCTCACCGGCGGCGAGCCGCTGCTGCGCAAGAACCTCGAAATCCTGATCGAGATGCTGAGTCGCCTGCGCACGCCGGGAGGCGACGCGCTCGACCTGACGCTGACGACGAACGCGTCGCTCCTGAAGAAAAAAGCGCGCGCGCTGAAAGACGCCGGGCTGCAACGCATCACCGTGAGCCTGGATGCGCTGGACGACGCGATATTTCGGCGCATGAACGATGTCGATTTTCCGGTCGCCGAAGTGCTGGACGGCATCGAAGCAGCGCAAGCCGTCGGCCTGGGGACGATCAAGGTGAACATGGTCGTGAAGCGCGGCACGAACGACGCCGAGATTCTCGCGATGGCGCGGCATTTCCGCGGCACGCCCATCGTGCTGCGCTTCATCGAATACATGGACGTGGGCGCGACGAACGGCTGGCGCATGGATGAAGTCTTGCCGTCCAGCGAAGTCGTGGCGCGAATCCACCGCGAATTTCCGCTGGAGGCGATGGACGCCAGCGCCCCAGGCGAAACCGCGCAGCGCTGGCGCTACCGCGACGGCGCGGGCGAGATCGGCGTGATCTCGAGCGTCACGCAGGCGTTTTGCCACGACTGCAATCGCGCCCGGTTGTCCACCGAAGGCAAACTGTTCTTGTGCCTGTTCGCGAGCCACGGCCACGATTTGCGCGCGCTGCTGCGCTGCGGCTCGAGCGACGCACAAATTGCCGCCGCGGTCGGCCTGATCTGGCAGGGGCGCGAGGATCGCTACTCTGAGCTGCGCGGCGCCCAGGCGGCCGACCCGGGCAGCGGCCAGCGGCGCGTCGAGATGCACTACATCGGCGGGTAAGGCAGAGTGATCCCCCGCGAACAGATCACCGGCCTGATCCTCGCCGGCGGGCGCGGCAGCCGCATGGGCGGCGTCGACAAGGGCTTGCAGAACTACCGCGGCATGCCGCTTGCCATGAATGCGTTAATGCGCCTGGGCCCGCAAGTCGGCCACGTCATGATCAACGCGAACCGCAACCTCGGCGCGTATGAAGCGTTCGGCGCGCCGCTCTGGCCCGACGCGCTGTCCGACTTTGCCGGGCCGCTCGCCGGTTTCCTCGCCGGGCTCGAACAATGCGAGACGCCTTACCTCGTCAGCGTGCCCTGCGATTCGCCGCAGTTCCCGCTCGACCTCGTGCAGCGCCTGGCAGACGCCCTGGAAGCACAGGGCGCCGAGATCTCGATCGCCGCAACCTTCGAAGATGGCGTGATGCGCACCCAGCCCGTGTTCTGCCTGATGAAGGCCGAACTGATGGAAAGCCTGGTGCGCTTCACGCACGAGGGCGGGCGCAAGATCGACCGCTGGACGGCGCTGCACGCTTGCGTCGAAGTGCCCTTCGACGACGCCGCGGCGTTCGCCAACGCGAATACGCTCGCCGAGTTGCAGCAGCTCGAACGACCGCAAGACTTGTCATGACAGCGCCAACCTTGCAGGAAATCGCGTCCTGCGTCAGCGGCTATGACCCGAATGCGCTGCCGGTGGCGCAGGCGCAGGAATTCATCGCGCGGCTCGTGCCGCGAGTCCAGGCGACCGAGATGCTCGCGCTGCGCTCGAGCCTGGGGCGCGTGCTCGCGCGCGACATCGTCTCGGCGATCAACGTTCCGGCCAACGACAACTCCGCCATGGACGGCTATGCGCTGCGCGCATCGGACTTGCGCGCAGGCGCGGCGACGGCGCTGCAAGCCATAGGCACAGGCTTCGCGGGCCAACAGTTTGAAGGCGCCGTGCAGCCCGGGCAGTGCGTTCGCATCATGACGGGCGCCGTCATGCCGCAGGGCCTGGACACCGTCGTGCCGCAAGAATTTGTTCAGGTCGACGGGGCGCGCATCACGGTTCCCGCAGACGTGGTGCGCGCCGGCGACAACCGGCGCCTCGCAGGCGAAGACCTTGCGTTGGGCGAGGTCGCGCTGGCGGCAGGGCGCATCCTGAGCCCGGCGGACCTGGGGCTGCTCGCTTCGCTCGGCCAGGCCGAAGTGCCGGTGCGGCGCCGTTTGCGCGTCGCCTTCTTTTCCACCGGCGACGAGTTGCGCTCGATCGGTGAGCCGCTGCCCGCAGGCTGCGTCTACGACAGCAACCGCTACACGCTGTGGGGCATGCTGCAGCGCCTGGGCGTGGAAGTGCTCGACTTCGGCGTCGTGCGCGACGAGCCCGTCGCGCTGGAAGCGGCGTTTCGCGCCGCGGCGCGCGACGCCGACGCCGTCATCACGTCGGGCGGCGTGAGCGTGGGCGAAGCCGACCACACCAAACAAGTCATGGCCCAGGTCGGCGACGTGCTGTTCTGGCGCATCGCGATGCGCCCGGGCCGGCCAATGGCGATCGGGCGCATCGGCAGCGGCAGCGACAACACGCACAGCGCCATCCTGTTCGGCCTGCCCGGCAACCCGGTCGCCGTGATGGTGACGTTCTACGCCTTCGTGCGCGAGGCATTGCTCGCCATGAGCGGCGCAACGCCCAAGCCGCTGCCGATGCTTCGCGCAGCGAGTACCGCAGCGATCCGCAAGAAACCCGGCCGCACCGAATACCAGCGCGGCATCGTGACGCGCGCCGCTTGCAGCGAATCTGTCACCCCGGCGCAAGCCGGGGCCCACCCACAGCAAGCCCACTGGCAAGTGGAAATCACCGGCGCGCAAGGCTCGGGCATCCTGCGCAGCATGAGCCAGGCGAATGGGCTGGTCGTGCTGCACCACGAGCAGGGCGACATTGCCGCGGGTGAACTTGTCGACGTCTTGCCGTTCGACGGACTCGTCTGACCCGCAGCAGCGCAGAATGAGCGCAGGCCGTCCGGCCCGGCAGCACCCGGCTCAGCGCTTCGCCAGCCTCTGCCAAGTCGCGACCACCGTGTCCGGGTTCAGCGACATCGACGCAATGCCCTCCTGCGCCAACCAGTCGGCGAAGTCCGGGTAATCGCTCGGCCCCTGGCCGCAAATGCCGACGTATTTGCCTTTCGCCTGACAGGCGGCGATCGCGCGCGAGATCAAGGCCTTGACTGCAGGGTCGCGTTCGTCGAAGTCTTTGGCGAGAAGCTCCAGGCCCGAGTCGCGGTCCAGCCCGAGCGTCAGCTGCGTCAAATCGTTAGAGCCGATCGACATGCCGTCGAAGAATTCGAGGAACTGCGACGCGAGCACGGCGTTGCTCGGCACTTCGCACATCATGATGATTTTCAGACCGTCCTGGCCACCGTCGGAGGCGCGCCGCAGGCCGCGCGCCGCAAGCATCTGCACGACGGTGCTCGCCTGGGCCAGCGTGCGCACGAAAGGCACCATGACTTCGACGTTGCTCAGGCCCATCGCGCCGCGCACCCGAACCAGGGCTTCGCACTCCATGGCGAAGGCCTCGCCGAAGGCCTCGCTGATGTAGCGCGACGCGCCGCGAAACCCGAGCATCGGGTTTTCTTCTTCGGGCTCGTAGCGCGAGCCACCGATGAGCTTGCGGTATTCGTTGCTCTTGAAGTCCGACAGGCGAACAATCACGGGCTTGGGCCAGAACGCGGCGGCGATCGTCGCGATGCCCTCCGCGAGTTTGTCGACGTAAAACGCGCGCGGCGACGCGTGGCCGCGCGCGACGCTTTCCACCGCCTTCTTCAGATCCAGGTCGATGTTCGGGTAGTCGAGGATGGCGCGCGGATGCACGCCGATGTTGTTGTTGATGATGAACTCCAGCCGCGCCAGCCCGACACCCGAGTTGGGCATTTGCGCGAACTCGAAGGCAAGCTGCGGATTGCCCACATTCATCATGATCTTCACCGGGCAATGCGGCATCTCGCCGCGCACGACGTCGGTGACCTCGGAGTCGAGCAGACCGTCGTAGACGTGGCCGGTGTCGCCCTCCGAGCAGACCACGGTAACAAGCGCGCCGTCTTTCAGCACATCGGTCGCGTCGCCACAGCCCACCACCGCCGGAACCCCGAGCTCGCGCGCGATGATCGCGGCGTGGCACGTGCGCCCGCCGCGGTTCGTGATGATGGCGCTCGCGCGCTTCATGACCGGCTCCCAGTTCGGATCGGTCATGTCGGTGACAAGCACGTCGCCGACCTGCACACGTTCCATGTCGGCGGATGAGTGCACGATGCGCACGGTGCCGGTGCCGATCTTCTGGCCGATGGCGCGACCCTCGGCGAGCACGACCCCCGTGCTCTTGAGCCGGTAGCGTTGCTCGGCCTTGCCTGCGGCCTGGCTTTTCACAGTCTCGGGCCGCGCCTGCAGGATGTAGATGCGGCCGTCTGCCCCGTCCTTGCCCCACTCGATGTCCATGGCACGGCCGTAGTGCGCCTCGATGATGAGCGCGTAGCGCGCGAGTTCAGTGACTTCGGCGTCGCTGAGCGAATAGCGGTTGCGCTGTTCCGTCGCGTTGTCCACTGTACGCACGAGTTTGCCGCTTGCGGCGCGCTCGGCGGGTGAGGCGAACTCCATGCGAATCAGTTTGGAGCCCAGGCTGCGCCGGATCACCGCCATCTTGCCGCGCTGCAGCGACGGTTTGTGCACGTAGAACTCGTCGGGATTCACGGCGCCTTGCACGACCGTCTCGCCCAGGCCGTAGCTCGACGTGATGAAGACGACGTCGGTGAAGCCGCTTTCGGTGTCGATCGTGAACATCACGCCGGCAGCGCCGAGGTCGCTGCGCACCATGCGCTGCACGCCGGCGCTGAGCGCAACGTCAGCGTGGGCAAAGCCCTTGTGCACGCGGTAGCTGATGGCGCGGTCGTTGTAGAGCGAGGCGAAGACTTCCTTCATCTTCGCCAGGATGTCGTCTATGCCCACGACGTTGAGAAACGTCTCCTGTTGGCCGGCGAACGACGCATCGGGCAAGTCCTCCGCAGTCGCCGACGAGCGCACCGCGAACGATGCGTTCGGCGCGTCTGCCGACAGCTTGGCAAATTCGCCGCGGATCGCGGCTTCGAGGTCTTGCGGGAACGGCGTGTGCTCGACCCACTGTCGAATCTGCGCGCCGGCTTGGGCCAACGCGCGCGTGTCGTCGATGTTGAGTGTGGCCAGACGCGCAGCGATCCGGTCCGCCAGGCCTTCGTGCGCGAGGAAGCGCCGGAAGGCATTCGCCGTCGTTGCAAACCCGCCGGGGACACGCACGCCGCTGGTGCTCAGCTGGCTGATCATTTCGCCGAGCGAGGCGTTTTTGCCGCCTACCGCGTCGACGTCGGACATTCTCAGGTGTTCAAACGGCACGACCAGGGCGGTCGCCAGGTTGGGGGTGGACATGCGAGGGCTCCGGGAGGGTGAAAAACTTGGGGGGTCCGGGCCAGGCCCCTGGCTGCCGAGCAAGGCTCGAGGCAGCCGCGCCACCGACGGCGCGAAGCGGCGTCGTTCTCCTGAGGGCGGCGAGCGTGGGGGGTCACGGGCGGGCGGAGAAGAAGATTGCGGTCGATTCTACGAGCCGGCCGGCTGCTCAGTGCCTATGATCCAGGCCCACCGCACCCGAACAAATTGCTCGTCATGCCAGATCGCACAGTCTTCTTCGTCTCCGACAGCACCGGCATCACCGCCGAGACCTTCGGCAACTCGATCCTGAACCAGTTCTCGGCCAAGCCACGCCACGTGCGCCGGCCCTTCATCGACAGCGCCGACAAAGCGCATCAGGTCGTGCGCGAGATCAACCACACGGGCCAGCTCGAAGGGCGCCGCCCGGTCGTGTTCATCACCTTGGTCGACGCCGAAGTGCTCGCGATCGTCAAAGAACAGTGCCAAGCGCTCGTGCTGGACCTGTTCAACACCTTCATCGAGCCGCTCGAGGCCGAGTTCGGCATCACGTCGAACCACCGCGTCGGGCGCAACGCCGATATCTCCAAGAGCCAGGAATACAGCGACCGCATCGAGGCGATCAACTTTTCGCTCGCGCACGACGACGGCCAGTCGGCGAAGAACCTGAGCCAGGCCGACGTGATTCTGGTGGGCGTGAGCCGCAGCGGCAAGACACCCACGTCGCTGTACCTGGCGATGCAGCACGGCATCAAGGCAGCGAATTACCCGCTGATTCCGGAAGACTTCGAACGCGGCCAGTTGCCGGGTTCGCTCGCCCCATTCAAGCGCAAGTGTTTCGGCCTGACGATCACCGCCGAGCGCCTGCAGCAAATTCGCCAGGAGCGCCGCCCGGACAGCAAATACGCGTCGATGGAGAACTGCCGCTACGAGGTGGCGCAGGCCGAATCGATGATGCGCCGCGAAGGCATCGCCTGGTTGTCGTCGACGCACAAGTCGATCGAAGAAATCGCGACGACGATCCTGCGTGACCTTCGGCCTGATCGGTTGATGTACTGAACTGAGTCAGGTCCGAGGCGGCGCGCTGGCGGCTTTCGGCCCAAAGCGGTCTGCCGCTGTCGGCCGATTGCTGCCGTTCGAATGTCCGCAATGCGTGCGTGCGTGCGACGGTCGGAGCGGCGCGGCAGGCGGCACCCGGCGGGGCTTGGCGGGGGCTCATGCTGGGACGGTCGGCGCTGCGCGCCGACTCCACTGTGCTGCTCGCCTTGAAGTCGCGCCCCGAACTCGCTTCGCTCACTTCGTTCGCTACGCTCAAACAGGCGGGGCGAAGTCAGTTTTGGATGCACGCTTCGCGTGCCGACTTCAAGGCTGCGCTGCTCGTCGTCCCAGAAATCGCCCCCACCATGCCCCACCGGGTGCCGCCTGCCGCGCTGGTACCGTTCGGCTCTCTTCAACGAAAACCCAAGTCGCGCCCCCAGGGTCGCGATTCGCGTCGGCGCCGTGTGTTGAGGGTGTTTGCAACGTAGACCAGCGATCGCCACCGCGCGGCAGGCGCTGCGCGCAGGGGCCCGCAGGGGGCGATTTCTGTGACGGCGAGGAGCGCAGCTCTGGGATCGGCGCGCGCAGCGCGCTTCCAAAACTGACTCGCCGCGCCTGTTTGAGCGGAACGAACGAAGTGAGTGCAGCGAGTTCGCGGCGCGATCCCAGAGCGAGCACCACAGCGGAGTCGGAGCGAAGCGGAGACCGTCACAGCATGAGCACCCTGCGGGCCCCTGCGCGCAGCGCCTGCCGCGCCGCTCCGACAGCCGCACGCATTGCAGACATTCGAACGGCAGCAACGGGCCGAACGCAGACCTTCACACCGCATCCGCGTTCCGTGCGTCGCGGTCGCGCGACGTGGCTTGCCTACTTGCCTGTTTGCGAAGCCGCCGCGGCGGGCGCGCCCACCTTCTTTGCCACCGACTGCACCGCGTTGCCGGTGGCCTCGGCGCCGCGTTTGACTCCGCCTGCCGCGACCTTGGCGCCATGCTCGACACCGCTCGCCGCCGCCTTGGCGCCGCGTTCGCCGCCCGTGCTTGCTGCCTTGAGGCCACGCTCGACACCTGAGTTCGCCGCCTTCAAGCCGCGCTCGACGCCGCTTGCGGCGGCCTTCGCGCCGCGCACGACGGCCTTTTCGACGCGCTCGACGACGCTGGGCTGCGCGGCGGGCGCCGGGCTCGTTGCTTGGGCAGCGGCGTTGCCCACCAACGCGCACAGCGCGCAAAGCAACAAGGTGAGTTGAAACTTGGGCATCGCGGCAGCGGAAGTGACTCTGCACGAATCATAGGCGCAGCGGCGTCGGAATGACGGTGCAGCCGCCGGGCACGCCCAGCTCGGGTCCAGCGCGTTCAATAAGGCTCGAAATCGATTCGATTCTGGCGCAGCAGACCCACAATGAGCGCCGTCCACGGCCCGTGTGGCGACCACACCCGGGCCACCGACTCATACGCCTTCTCGGGCGGTTCCTTGCCGACGATCACGCGGTGCAGGAACACCAGGCTCGAGGCGCGCATGTTCACCTGGCAGTGCACGAGCACCTTGCGGTCGGAGAACTTCGCGAGCGCCGCGACAAGTGATTCGAAGTCCTGCGACGTCGGTTTGTCGAAGCGAATCGGAATGTTCAGGTAGGCGATGCCCTGGCCTTCGAGAATCTTCGCCTCGTCGCGCACCGCATCGGGAACGGTGGGCGGGGCCAGATAGATCACCGCACCGAAGCCTTGAGCCGCCAGCTGCCGCAGCGCGGCGGCGCGGGGCTGGCCCGAGGTCACGAGCGTGGCTGATATCGGAACCACATTGGGCGCGTCGATGCCCTGCGCCTGGGCCACTGCACCACGCCACGTCAGGGACGATACGAGAACCGGCGCGCAGCAGAACTGCCGGCGGGTGAGGTGCTGGCGGGCTGGCATTCGCATAACGAGCTCGCGCATGCGCGGGCGCCTCAGCCGGCTTCAGCAGGCGCCGCGGGCGGCAGCGCATCGCTGGGCAACTGAAGTTTCGCAAACGGCCCGCGCCCGCTCGCCGCAGCGATCAGGCCGAGCACGCGCGCGGGCTCGCCGTCGACGCTGCGCCACTCGAAGCGCCAGGTCCAGTTGCCTTCGCCCATCACGCCGGGCACGTTCATGCGGTGTTGGCTGTCAAGCCCCAGCACGTCTTGCATCGGGAAGATCGCCAGGTTCGCGACCGACTCTGCTGCGGCGCGCATCATCGCCCAATGAATGTCGTGCGCGCCCGCGGCGAGGTAGCTGCCGGCAAAGGCGCGCTCGCGCGGCGTGGCGGCGTGCCACCAGCCGAACGTCGTGTCGTTGTCGTGCGTTCCCGTATAGACGACGCAGTTGCGCACGAAGTTGTGCGGCAGGAACAGGTGCGTCGCGTCGCCGCCGAAGGCGAACTGCAGAACGCGCATGCCGGGGAAGCCGCAGGCGTCGCGCAATTCCTCCACGTCGTCTGTCATCACGCCCAGGTCTTCGGCGACGATGGGCAGTGCACCGAGGCGCGACTCGATCGCGTCGAACAGAGCCTTGCCGGGCCCTTTGACCCAGCGGCCGTCGATTGCGGTGGGGCAGCTTGCCGGCACTTCCCAGTAGCCCGCGAAGCCGCGGAAGTGGTCGATGCGAAACACGTCGTTGTGCGCGAGCGCGCGCTGCACGCGGTCCGTCCACCAGCGGTAGCCCTCGGCGGCCATGCGCTCCCAGCGGTACAGCGGATTGCCCCAGCGTTGGCCGGTGGCGCTGAAGTAATCGGGCGGAACGCCGGCGACAACCGTCGGCTGGAATTGATCGTCGAGAAAATACAGGTCCGGTCGCGACCAGCAATCGGCCGAGTGGTGCGCGATGAAGATCGGCAAGTCGCCCATGATCGCGACGCCGCGTTCGTTCGCGTAGGCCTTGATCGCGCGCCATTGCGTGTCGAAACACCATTGAACGAATTGCCAGAAGGCGATTTCGTCGGTGTGTGCTTCGCGCGCAGCTTGCAGCGCGGCAGGCTCGCGGCCCGCCAACGGGGAGTTCCACTCCCACCATGGTCGCCCGGCGTGCGCCGCCTCAATGGCCATGAACAGCGTGTAGTCGTCGAGCCAGTTCGCTTCGCGCGCGCACCAGTCGGAAAGCAGCGCGCGCTCGGCTGGCGTTGCGTTCGCAGCAAATCCGGCAGCGGCTTCGCGCAAGCACTGCAAACGCCACGGCGCGACGTGCGCGAAGTCGACACGTTGCGCGTCGAACTCAGGTACCTCACGCAGCGTGAGCCAGCCACGTTCGATCAGCGGTTCGAGCGCCACCATCAGCGGGCTGCCGGCGAACGCCGAGACGCTTTGATAGGGCGAGTCGCCGGGGCCGATGGGTGTCATTGGCAAGACTTGCCAGATCTTTTGGCCGGCAGACAGCAGCCACTCGACAAAGTGGTAAGCGCCGGGGCCGAAGTCGCCCATGCCGTGCGGCCCGGGCAGCGACGTGATGTGCAGCAGCACGCCGCTGGCGCGTTGATTCAAATTCATGCGGCGGTCAAGTTCAAGCGAGGACGAGGAACACGGTCGCCAGCGGCGGCACGTTCAAGCGTATTGACGCGCTGCGCCCATGGCAGCCCTGGCGCTCCACCGCGATCGGCCCGCCGCCGTTGCCCACGTTCCCGCCGCCGTAAAACGCCGAATCGGTGTTCAGCACCTCGCGCCATGCGCTCGCGTCGTCGGGAACGCCCAGACGCATCTGCAGCCGAGGCACGGGAGTGAAATTGCAGACGACGAGCATCACGCTGCCTGCGCCGTCACGCCGCGCCCACGCGAACAGCGAAGTCTCGGCGTCGTGCGAAGCGATCCACTCGAAGCCCGCGCTGTCGCCGTCGATGCGGTAGAGCGCCGGATGCTCGCGCAGCAGATGGTTCAGGTCGCGCACCAGGCGCTGCACGCCGGCGTGGCGCGGGTGCGTGAGCTGGCCCCAGGGCAACTCGCCGGCGTCGTTCCACTCGTTCGTCTGGCCCCATTCCTGACCCATGAACAAGAGCTTCTTGCCCGGGTGCCCCCACATGAAGCCGTAGTACGCACGCAAGTTCGCGAACCTCTGCCACTCGTCGCCGGGCATTCGCCCGAGGATGGAGCCCTTGCCGTGCACGACTTCGTCGTGCGACAGCGGCAGCACGAAGTTCTCGGTGAAGGCGTAGATCAGGCCGAACGTCATCTTGTCGTGGTGCCAGCGCCGGTGCACTGGGTCTTCCTGCATGTACTTCAGCGTGTCGTGCATCCAGCCCATGTTCCACTTGAAGTGAAAGCCCAGGCCGCCGTGGTAGGTGGGCGCGCTCACGCCCGCAAACGCAGTTGACTCTTCGGCGAGCGTCATCGCCCCCGGGCATTCGATGCCGACCACCTCGTTGGTGCGGCGCAGGAACTGGATCGCCTCGAGATTTTCGCGCCCGCCGTATTGATTCGGCAGCCAGGACCCCGCTGGGCGCGAGTAGTCGCGGTACAGCATCGACGCGACGGCGTCGATGCGCAAGCCGTCGATGCCCTGGCGCTCGATCCAGTAGAGCGCGCTGCCGACGAGGAAATTGCGCACTTCATGGCGCGCGAAGTTGTAGATCAGCGTGTTCCAGTCGTGATGGAAGCCTTCGCGCGGGTCCTGGTATTCGTAAAGCGCCGTGCCGTCGAAGTGCGCGAGGCCGAACGCGTCGCTCGGAAAATGCGCCGGCACCCAGTCGAGGATCACGCCGAGGCCGTGCGCGCGGCACGCGGCGACGAAGCGCGCAAAGCCTTCGGGTGTGCCAAAGCGCGCCGTCGGCGCGTACATGCCCAGCGTCTGATAACCCCACGAGCCGTCGAACGGGTGCTCGGTGATGGGCATCAATTCGATGTGCGTGAAGCCGAGGTCCGCGCAATACGCCGGCAGCGCTGCGGCGAGTTCGTCCCAATCGTGCCAGCGACCGTCGGGGTGGCGCCGCCACGAGCCCAGGTGCACTTCATAAATCGAGATCGGCGCGTCGCGCCGGTTCGCCTCGGCACGACCCGCGGGCAAGGGCGTGGCCGGCGGCAGCACCGCGACGACGCTTGCCGTCTCGGGGCGCATTTGCGTCGCACGCGCATACGGATCGGCCTTGAGCGGCAACAGCACGCCAGCCGCAGTGAGGATCTCGAACTTGTAGCGATCGCCCGGCATGACGTGCGGAACGAAGATCTCCCACACGCCGCCGCCGTGGCGCACGCGCATCGGGTGGCGCCTGCCGTCCCACGCGTTGAAGTCGCCGACGACGCTGACGCGGCGCGCGTTGGGCGCCCAAACCGCAAAGCGCACGCCGTCGACCCCATTGACTTCTCCCACGCGCATCGGGTGCGCGCCGAGGAAAGTGAAGGGGCGCAGGTGCGAGCCTTCGCCGAAGAAGTACAGGTCGGCGTCGGCGATCAGCGTGCCGAAGGAATACGCATCGGCGTACCTGCCCTCGGCGCCGTTGTCCCAGCGGATGTGCAGCCGGTAGTCGAAGCGCTGCTTGCGTCGCACCTTGGCTTCCCACAGGCCCGCGGGGTGGCGCTTCTTGAGCGCGACGATGGCGCGCTGGGGCGGCGTGTCGCCTGCGCTGTTCGCATCCACCAGGTCGACTGCCGCGGCCTGCGGCAGCATCGCGCGAATCCACAGCACGCCGGCGGCGTCGGCGTGCAAGCCGAGCACGGCGAACGGGTCGCCGTGGCGCGCCTGGGCGAGGGCCTCGACTTCGGTGGGGTCTAACAAATGGGTCTCCCGGACATGCGCTTTAACAAACCCCGAAGACTATCTTCAATTCGGCGAGCCAACGGCGATACGCCGTGGACAGGCGATCGGCAGCGCTGTGGACCTCGCCACCAGAGACCGGCAGCCGCTTCGGCGTCTGCGATTCGAGCACCGGCTGGTCTTGCTTGAAGATGAGGTCCTGGAAGGCACGCAACTGCGCGTCGCTCGACTCGAAGTCGATCAGCGCCAGGCGAAACCAGACGCGGCTGCGCTCGGGCTCGATGGGGCAGACGAACAGCGCGATCGTGTCGCGCTGCGCGCCCGGCAAGGCAGCCGCCTTGCTCAGCACCGCCGTGTACGGCGCGGCAATCACGTACTCGTACTCGACCCACGCGCCTTCCTCTGCGGCACTGTGACTGCGCGGCTGCCAGGCCATGCAGCGCGTCGCGCGCACGCCTGAAGCGCTTGTTTGCACGTCGTAAGCCGGCACCTCCGGGTGCGCGAGGTCACCGAGAACACCTTCGTGGACAAAGCCGAAATGCGCCATGTCGAGAAAATTCTCGACGATGCGCGGCGCGCTCGTCGCCACATCGTAGGGGCCGACGAGCAGTTTGCGCAGGCCCGGGTTGGCCTCGGGTTCGAACTGCGGCGGCGCGGGGTGGCCTGTCGCGGCGAGCCGCACCCACAGCAAGTCATTCGCTTCGCACACCGCGTAGACGCGCGCGGCGTGCGATTGCGGTGGAGTGAACTGCGGTAGCGCCGGAATGTGATGGCACGCCCCGTCGGGCGCGAACTGCCAGCCGTGGTAGGCGCACTGCAACCGACCTTCGCAAACTCGCCCGAGCGACAGGCGCGTGCCGCGGTGCGGGCAACGGTCGGCGAAGGCGCGCGCTGTGCCCTGTGCGTCGCGCCAGAGAACGAGGTCCTCGCCGAGCAAAGTCACTGCGAGCGGTGCAGCGCCGAGCTCCACGACATCAGCGACCGGGTGCCACCACTCGTGCTCGATCATTGGCAAGGCGTCAAAGATGCGTTTTCAGCGCCACGGCCGGATCGCAAGCGACGCTGGGTTCAGGGCTGCGCCCGGCTTCGAGCAATTTGCGCGCGGCCATGTGGTCCAGCGGCGCGTTCGCGCTTTCCACGCAGACGAGTTGCAGGCCGACGTAGTGCAGGATGGAAAAACTCGCAGGCGTTGCGCCTGGGCGCCGGTGGCGCGCACCCTGCAAAGGCATCAAGCCGACCATCTGCAAACGCATGCCGCCCTGCTCCGACCAGAACCACGGCAGCGCGCGGTACGGCTCGTCGCGACCGAGCAGCGTGGCCAGCGCGGTGCGCGCCTGGTCGCCCGCGTTCTGCACCGACTCGAGCCGCAGGCGCTTGCCGCCGCCATGCTCGGGGAAGTTCGCGCAGTCGCCGATCGCAAGAATCTGCGGGTCCGACGTGCGCATGCACGCATCGACGCTCACACCGTTGTCGCATTCCAGCCCGGCGTCTTTGGCGAGCGCCTGCGCCGGCGCCGCGCCGACGCCGAGCACGAGCAATTCCACCGGCTCGGCTTGGCCGTCGACACTGAGCGCCGCGAGCCGTTCGCTTTCGATGACGAACTCGCCCACCGCCACCCCCAGGCGAACGTCGATGCCGCTGGCACGATGCGTTTGCAGCACATGCTCGGCGAGTTCGCCGGACACCGAGCGCATCAGCAGGCGCGGCGCCGATTCGAGCACCGTCACCTGCTTGCCCAAGGTGCGCGCCGTCGCGGCGATTTCCAGGCCGATGAAACCGCCCCCCAGCACCGTGACGCGCTGCGCAGCCGCAAGCTGGCCGCGCAGCCGAATCGCGTCTTGCGCGCTGCGCAGCGCAGCGACGTTGCTCAGGGACGCAGGCAGCCCCGGCAGCGTGCGCGCGTGCGCGCCCGTGGCCAGCACGAGCCTGGCGAAGCCGACCTCGCCGCCGGAACGCAGGCGCAGCACACGGCGTTCGCGGTCGATGGCGACTGCCGGGTCGGCGCGGTGCAAGGTGATGCCTGCCTGGACGTACCAGTCTTCGGCGCGGTGCGCCTGCAGCGTTTCTTGCGCGCTCTTCAAGAACGATTTGGACAAGGGCGGGCGCTGGTAAGGCAACTCGGCCTCGTCGCACACCAGGTGCACGCGTGCGCCTTGGCTCGCCGCAGCCAGGCCGGTGCACAGGGCGGCTGCGGCGTGACCGCCGCCGACGATGACGATCGTGCCGGTTTGTTGTTCTTGTTCAGTCACGTTCGACCCCCATCCGTGAATATGCTACTGCCGCGCCGGCAGTGCTCCGCTTCGGGACCCGGCGGCCCGCGCGCCGGCGCAGAACGGCGCAGAACGGCGCCGCAATGATGTGACGTCACCTAGGATTTGGCGGCCGAATCCAAGGAAAACGTCACGCCGAACCGGCTACGCGGCTGCACGCCCAGCGCATCGACCACCTCGCAAACGCCGGCATCCGAAACAACCCAGATCTCGACCGCGCCGGCGGCCAGATAGGCGCGCGTTTTCATTTCCATCTCGGCGTCGGAATTCGAAGGCGAACGCACCTCGACGCAAATTTCAGGTGCGCGCGGCAGCGGCGTGGCGTCGCCGTGACGCGCCATGAATTCCGGCGAAGCCCAGGCGACGTCGGGAACGCGCACCCCTTCTATTGTGGCGACCGGGCACTCCGTCATGACCGTGCCCGCCGGAAGTTGGCGTGCCAGTTCATACCCCACGGCAAACTGAAACCGCGCGTGTCTCGTGCTGGTCGGGCTCATCTCGATCGTCCCATACGCGTTGAGTTCGATCTTGTAGGGCAGGTCGTTCAGCCCCGGGTCGCTGCACAACTCGGCCCAGCGCAAGGCCAGCGCTTCGTGCGATGTGATTTGTCCCATGGCCAAGCCTCGCTGGAAGATCGGCCGAGTATAAAACCCTGCCCTGGCGCGGCGCAGGCCGCGGCGCGCCCTCAGTCGAGGCGCAATTGCCGGGTCTTGGTGGCCAGGCGCAACCTGAGTTGCTGCGCCTTCAACGGCGCGACTTCGTCGCCGCCCTGGCCGGCGCGTTCGTACCATTGCAGCGCGAGCGCTTCGTCACGGCCGACGCCGTTGCCGTGCTCGTACATCGACGCAATCAGGTACTGCGCACCCCAATGGCCAGCCTCGGCGGCGCGTTCGTACCACTGCGCGGCGACGTGATCGTCTTGCGGAACGCCGCCGCGGCCGAGCAGGTATTGCGTCGCCAGGTCGACTTGGGCGTCGACATGGCCGAGCATCGCCGCGGCGCGGAACATCTCGGTGGCTCGCGCCACGTCGTGCGGGAAGGCTGCGCTGCCGACGTCGTACTCCTTGCCCAGCGCGTAGATCGCGTGCGGGTAGCCTTGCGCAGCGGCTTGCTCGAGGAAGATCCGCGCGCCAAACAGGTTGGGCGTGCCGTCTTCGGTGGATTCGCCCGAGCGCATCATCATCGAGGCGCTGTACTGCGACGCCGTATCGCCGCCGATGGCACACGCGAGGAAGATGCGGAACGCGACCTTTGCCTGGCCCGACGCATAGTGGCGCGGACCCTGGGCGCAGAGTTCTTCGACACTCGTCTGCGCCAACGAACTGCCCACAATGGCACACAGCACGAATGCCGTGACGAATTTCAGGCGACGACGGACCATGGCGCACCTCCCGAGAGCCAGGCACATCGACCCAGCTTGAGCGACACCGGGAATAGCGGCGCATTCGACGCGGTTCTTTAGCCCGTGGGGCGCTCAGTGGGAAGGAATGGGGAAAGAGACGCGAAAGTGGCCGCTTTACGGCGCGCTCTGCCGTTCATAGCTCACGGTGAGGAGTTCCCAGACGTGGCCGTCGGGCTGATTCCAGTAGACGAGGCTGCCGCCGAATGCCGGGTTGACCTGGTAGTCGTCCGGACCGTGCGGCAAGCTGCGGAACGGAATGCCGGCGGACTTGATGCGCGCCAGGATCGCGTCGAACTCGTCTTGCTCGACTCTGAAGCAGTAGTGCTGAGGCGCAGTGGGCTGCGCCCATTGGTCGAAGTCGAGGGTCAGCGAGTCGTTCACGTAGACCGGGGAAAACGGGCCGAAGGCGCCCTGCTCGGCCCACGCCACGCCGAGCAGCTGCGCGAGCAACCGGGCCGCAGCAACCCGGTCGCTGGACGGTACGAGCAGGTGGTCAAGCTGGGCCGGCATCGGGGGCAGCTTCCGTATACGCGCTCACCTGCCGGAAACCGGCCCCTCGGTCACGCCGCCGCTCAGCCCTTGCCGTGCTTGGCGATCAAGGCCTTGGCCGACTCCAGCAGCGCTGCGCCCTTGAAGCCGCGCTTGTCCATGTCAGCGACCCATTCGTCGTCGACGTGGCTCGACAGCTTGACGAACTCCGCCGTCTCGCCGGCCGAGAAAGCGTAGATCGTATTGCCGCGGTCCGATGCCGACTTGCGGCCATTCGGGTCGTTGCCTTGCTGCGTCTTGCCGAGCCACGCCGAGGTGGCCATTCCCGAATTGGCGTCGATGACCTTCTTCAAATCCGGCGCGAGCGAGTCGTACTTGGCCTTGTTCATCGCCATCACGAAGGTCGTCGTGTAAAGCGCCGGGCTGTTCGCCGGGAACTCGCTGTGGAACTTGGTGAGTTCGTGCACTTTGACGGAGGGCACGACTTCCCAGGGGATCGCACAGGCTTCGATGGTGCCCTTGGACAGGGCATCGGGGATCTGCGGCAACGGCATTCCCACCGGCGTGGCGCCGAGCGAGCCGAGCATCTTCGTGATCTGGCGCGTCGGGCCGCGAACTTTCATTCCCTTCAGATCGGCAGCGCTCTTGATCTGCTTCGTCGCCGAATGGAACATGCCGGGCCCGTGCACGTGCAGCGCGAGCACCTGCGTCTCCTTGAACTCGTCGGGGCAGTTCGTCTGGAAGTACTCCCAATACGCCTTGGACGTCGCCTCGGCGTTGTTCATGACGAAGGGCAACTCGAACACCTCGATGCGCGGGAAGCGCCCCGCAGTGTTGCCGGGCAGCGTCCAGGACACGTCGACGACGCCGTCGCGCGCCTGATCGTAGAGCTGCACCGGCGTGCCGCCAAGTTGCATGGCAGGGTAGGCCTCGAACTTGATGCGCCCGCCGGAGTCCTTTTCCACCTTCTCCATCCACGGCTTGTGCATCGACAGCCAGACGTTGGACATCGGCGCCATGAAGGTGTGGAACTTGAGCGTGACGCTTTGCTGCGCCAGGCCGATGAGATGCGGGACTCCGAGCGCGGATGCGGCGGCGCCTTGCAGCAGGGAACGACGTTGCATTGAAGACTCTCCTTGGGAAACGTTGACGAGCAGGAACTTAACGGCCTGCAGGGTGCGCGGCGCCCCAGGTTTACCCTAGGAATACCTTCGTGCGACTGGTCACAATCGGTGCGGGCAGGCGCGCGCAGCCGCACCGCCCTCCCCGCAACCCGACGCCGCACGGGCGTCTGACTGGAGACACTCTCAGCATGTTTTCGCACATCATGGTCGGCACCAACAACCTGGACAAAGCCAAGGCGTTCTACGACGCCCTGCTCGGTACGCTGGGCGTCCCGCCCGGCGTGGTCGACCGGCACCGCATCTTCTGGCGCACGCCCGCGGGCGTGTTCGCGGCGTCGCTGCCGATCAATGGGCAGCCCGCCGTGGTCGGCAACGGCAGCACTGTCGGCTTCGCCTGCACGTCGGCCGAGCAGGCGAACGCCTGGCATGCCGCCGGGCTGGCCCACGGCGGAACCACGTGCGAAGACCCTCCGGGCGTGCGTGAAGGTGGCACCACGCGCCTGTACCTGGCCTACCTGCGCGACCCCGACGGGAACAAGCTCTGCGGGCTGTACCGCATGCCCCGGGCCTGAGCGCCGGCTCTCCAGCAGCCGTGTCGCGAGCGCAGTGCGCGCCGCGTGCGGACTCAGTCCACCTTGATCGCGTTGTCGCGTACGAACTTCCCACCTTGCTCGACGTCACGGCGGATGAGCTCCCGGAACTGGGCGACTGACTCGGTAGGCGCTTCGCCTTGCAGCTTGGCGAGCTGCTCGCGCACCTCGGGTGTGGCCGTGACCCGGGCAAGCTCACCCGCGAGCAACTCGACAATTCCTTTGGGCGTGTCGGCGCGGGCAACCAGCCCCGACCAGGTGCGCGACTGCATCGCCGGCAGTTTGCGCGAACCGCAGCAGTTGGCAGTGCTGGAGCAGCGCTATGCCGAGTGGGCGGCGACGATGCCCGGCATTCCGGACGACGCCGCGTTCAAGCTCATTTACGGGCCGTCGACGATGGCGCTGGCTTCGGGCTGAAACGCGCCTTGTTGCCTGAGATGAAGGGGCAGGCGGCGCGGGCGGAGGGATGGCGCTGATGACTCCCCGCCTCGCGCCGAAGTCAGGCGCTCCGTTCCAACGCGGGCGCGCCGTGCTTGCGCATCAGTGTTCGCTGCATTTGAAGCTGGAGGCAGCATTCGGGTCGCCGTGACCCTTGTAGCGCGCGTACCCCGGATACACGCACAGCGGACGTGACAACACCGTGGCGCCCGTCGCAGGATCGATCTTTCTCGCCTTGAGCGTTTCCGGCTCGCGGCCACGCGAGACCCAGCGATCCAGCGCACCCAGCAGGTCGGCCGAATCGGCGCCCGGGCCGCCGGCGCAGTGGTTGACGCCTGGTGCGGTGTAGTAACGCACGAATTGGTCGGCGTTCGATTGACCGCCCATCGCCTGCACCACGCGCTCGTAGTACGCCGTCGTGGACTTGATCGACAGCGCCGAGTCGTTGCCGCCGTGCCAGAGGATCAGCTTGCCGCCGCCCGCCAGGAAGGGATGCAGGTTCGCATTTGTCGCGTCGTTCAGCGCCGACATGGCGGACAGCGCGCCGACGTTGCTGTCGAAGTCATAGGTCAACGAGTTCGCCGCCGGATTGCGTGCAAGATAGTTCTTCACCGTCGTGTCCTGGAACAGGAACTGCAGCGAAAAACCGCCGAGTGCCGGCGTGCCTGTCGTCCAGAAGTCCCAGGCGCCGGGTTCGTCTTCATTGCCGGTCAGCGGCCAGCCGGTGTTGCTGTAGGTGCCACCGGCAAACGCTACCGGGGAGGTCCACGACGAGACGACTTTCAGTTGCGCATCGGACAGGCAGGTGTTGCCGGTGTCGGCGCCTCCCGGGCAGCGCAGCGTCGCCGGGTCAAAGTGGCAGGCTGCGGGCTTGGACACGACGCCGTCAACCAAGCCGTCCAGGCCGTCGCATGCGGCACGCACCGCGCCCGCGAGCGCAGCGATCTTGGGCGTGCTGATGGCGCCACCCGGAGCGGCGAGCGCCTTCGCCGTGCGGTTGAACGCGCCCATCAGGCCGATCCAGTTGTAGGCCGGTGCACGGGAGATCACGCCGTCGAACAGGTGGGGATGGCGCTGCACGTTGATCAGCGCTTCGCGGCCGCCGTTGGAACAGCCTTCGAAGTAGGCGCGGCGCGCCCGCTTGCCATAGTGCTCGCGCACGATTTCGGTGGCGGCGCCCATCACCGTCGGTACCGAGAGCGAGCCGAACAGCGCCGCGGCCTGCGGATCGTTCAATGCGAACGAAGCGTCAAGCCCGTTGGCCTGATGGCCGGAATCACTGCTCACCTGCGCGTAGCCGGCATTCAATGCGGGTGCGTCGACCGGCGGAATCGAGCCGTTGTAGCCGCCACCACCTCCGTAGTGCAGCTTGTGGTTCCAGCGCAGTGGCAGCCGCAGCTCGAAGTTCAGCTTGGGCGCGATGCGCCCGACGACATTGCAGTGCGCGGCGAGCGTCGCGCTGGCAGGCACCACCATGGCTGCGGCAATCGTCGCACCCCCCAGGCTGCGACCGGCGAGCGCACCGCAGTCCCGGCCTCCGGTACGCCTTTCGGAATCGTCGTCGTCGGCCAGGACTGAGGCCGAAGCCAAGAATAGAACCGCCAACAGCGTGGCGCGTTTGTGGGTGATCATCGATTCGTCTCCTCGGTGGGTTGGGTCGCTCCTGGCTCCCGCGGTGGTGCCGCAACAGCGCCAGCCGGTGCCAAGCAAATTCTCGGCGTCCGTAGTCCTGTGTACTGTAAACCTGTGTACAGTTATCGCGACCTGACGCCTGGGTAAACCCGCAAGTAAGCCGCCGACGCCCCGGTTGAGACAGGCAACCTCCCTCCATTTTCGGAACCGGCGATGATCACGCAACGCCAACATCGAGAAGCGTCCGCGCCGACAGTCTCAATGGCCGCGCGAGCGCGACTTCTGGATGCGCCCTGGGCGCGATGCCTCAACGAGTCGCAACGGGCACGGGTCGATCGCGAAACACAAGTCGTTCACTTTGCCGAGGGGTTGGTGGTCTGTCGCGAAGGAGTTCCCGCGCAGCACTGGATTGGTGTGCTGGACGGAATGGTGAAGGTCGACTCGGTGACACGCGAGGGACGGAGCACGAGCTTCATCGGCGTGTCGTCCGGCGGCTGGCTGGGCGAGGGCTCGCTGCTCAAGCGCGAGGTCCGGCCTTACGAAGTGGTCACGCTGCGCGACAGCTGGATCGCACTCATGCCTTTGCAAACCTTCGACTGGCTGTACGAAACAGACCTTGGGTTCAACCACTTCCTGGTGCACCAATTGAACGCCCGCCTCGGCCATTTCGTCGCCCTTGTCGAGACAGAGCGCAACCAGACGACGACGGCCCGGGTGGCGCTGTGCATCGCGCAGCTGCTCGATCCGGCGCTTTGTGCAGCGACATCGAATGTCCTGCGCCTGTCGCAGGAAGAGGTGGCACGCCTGTGCGGACTGTCCCGTCAGATCGCGAACCGCGCCTTGCACAGATTGCAGGAGGCGGGCGTGGTGCGTGTGAAGTACGGCGCGATTGAAGTATTGAATCTGCAAGCCTTGCGCGGCTTCGACCCTCGGGCAACCCCGAGAGAGCCTGCTCATCTGCCGCCTGATCCGAGCTTTGGCGTGAGCAGAGTCGCAAATCTTTGAGTTGGGCCGCAGCCCCGCCGATTCTTCCATCAGCGCATGGCCCGGGAGCCTTGCGCCGCGCCCAGCGCCCGGTTCTCGAGCCGGCTGAGCAAGCGCACCAAGGGCCAGAGCAGCACGAAGTAAACGATGGCCGCGAGCACGATCGGCGTGGGGTTGTAGGTCAAGCTTTGCGCTTGCCGCGCCTGGAACAGCAGTTCCGGCATCGCGACCACACTGCCCAGCGATGTGAGCTTGACCACCTCAAGCGTGTTGGAGAGCAGGTCCGGCAGCACGTTGCGCACCGCCTGGGGCAGGACGACGTAACGCATGGTCTGCAGGCGGCCGAGCCCGGTGCTGCGCGCGGCCTCGGCCTGGCCCGCCGGAATCGATTCAATGCCGGCACGCAGGATCTCGCCGTAGTAGGCGCCGGTGTTGAGGAAGAAGGCGATGCAGACGCAGGCAAAGCCGCTCAACTCGAGACCGGCAAACGGCAGACCGGCAAACAGGAGGATCAACAGTACCAGCGGCGGAAAGGCGCGGAAGAAATCGACCCAGGCCATCAGCGGCCAGCGGACCCAGGGATTGCGCACACCGGCAAGCAGCGCCAGACCTGTGCCGCCGAGCAGGCCGAGCGGAACGACGACGAGCGACAACATCACGGTGTTGCCCAGGCCCGCCAGCAGGATCGGCCAGGCGGCGCGAATGATTTCGACGTTGAAGAAGGTCTGCAGCATTGCCGTCAATTCGTCCGACCGAACCTAACGCTTCCACGCCATTCGCGTCTCCAGCCAGCGGCCGAACACGACCATGGGCAGGAACAGGATCAGGTAGGCGATGGCGCCCAGCGTCAGCGGCGACGGGTTGTAGCTGTTCGACACCGCCGACGACGCCATGCCGAGGATCTCGCTAACCGCCACCACCGTGCCCAGCGCCGTGCCTTTGGTGATCGCGATGGTCCGGTTCGTGAGCGGCGGAATCGTCAGCCGCAGCGCCTGCGGCAATACCACGTGCATCAAGGTCTGGCCGTAGGACAGGCCGGTCGAGCGCGCGGCCTCCCACTGGCCTTTCGCGATCGACGTGATGCCGGCCCAGAAGATTTCCTCCGAGAACGCCATCAGCACGAGGGTCAGCGAGAGCCACGTCGAGACGAACCCCGAGGGCGAGATCTCGACCGCGGGCAGGCCGAAATAGATGAAGACGATGATCACCAGCGGCGGCAACGCGCGGAACACGTCGACGATGAAGATGATCAGCAGGTTCACCGGCCGGACGCCCAGGCTGCGCAGCAGCGCGAGCGCCAGGCCCAGGACGATGCCGCTGACGATGACGAGCAGCGCCAGCTCAATCGTGACGAGCATGCCGTGGGCGATGTCGGGCAGGTACTTCGCCATCACCTTCGCATTGAAGAAGGTGTCGAGGAAGCGATCCCAGTTCGACATGGCGCAGACGAATTCGTTGGCGCTGAAATCAGTGGCGCTGGATCTGGCCGATGAAGGCGCGAGTTCGCTCGTGGCTCGGCGCCTCGAAGATCTGCGCCGGCGTGCCCTGCTCGACGATGAGACCCTCGTCCATGAAGAGCACGCGATCCGCGGCGTTGCGCGCGAAACCCATTTCATGGCTCACCACGACCATCGCCATGCCGCTCTCGCGCAGGTCGCGCATCACGCCGAGCACCGAGCCCACCAGTTCGGGGTCGAGCGCGCTGGTGGGCTCGTCGAACAGCATGACGCGCGGCTCCAGGGCGATCGCGCGGGCGATGGCGACGCGCTGCTGCTGCCCGCCGGAGAGCTGGCCGGGCGTGTGGCCGGCGCGGTCGGCCAGGCCCACGCGCGCCAGCGCCGCGTGGCCGAGCGCGTCGGCATCGGCGCGCGACTTGCCCGCCACCTTGCGCAGCGCCAGCGTCACGTTGCCGAGTGCCGTCATGTGCGGATAGAGGTTGAACGACTGGAACACCATGCCGATGCGCTGGCGTGCATGGTTGATGTCAGTGCGCGGGCTCAACAGGTCGACGCCGTCGACAAGCACGCTGCCCGAAGACGGCTCTTCGAGGCGATTGAGGCAGCGCAGCAGCGTCGACTTGCCCGACCCCGAGGGGCCGATCACGAACGCAAGCTCGCGCTCGGCCAGGACCAGGTCGACGCCCTTCAGAACATGATGCGCGCCGAAGTGTTTGTGGATGCCGCGCGCCTCGACGATGGGCTTATCGGGCTGATCCGGCATCTCCGGCAATCATCAACCGCACTTCAACGCATGCGGCGTCGGGTCGTAGCCCGGCATGCCGGGAACGCCATAGCCCGGCGTGACGACACGCTCCAGTGCATCGGCTTCGGGCACGCGGCCAAACCATTTCTCCGACAGCTTGGCGATCGTGCCGTCCAGCTTCATGCAATTGAGCACGTCCTGCATCTGATTCCGCAACGCCTCGCTGCCCTTGGGGAACGGCGCGCCCCAATGCGCGCGCGTAGTGCTGAGCTCCAGGTCGGCGACGAACTGCGGGTTCTTGCTCGCGGCGTAGACGATCGTCGTATTGCCGCCGAGCGTCGCGTAGGCGCGCCCCGAGAGCACGGCCTGCGTCGCGTCGGGCTGGGTGTCGTAGGCCTGCACCGTGAAGTCGTGCTTCGCGCCCTCGGCCTTGCTCAGGTTTTCGTACGGCGTGCCCTTGTTGACGGCGACGACCTTGCCCTTGAGGTCGGACCAGTCCTTGATGGGTGCGGAGCCCTTTTTAATGCCGAAGCGGTACGCCGTCCACAGATAGCCCGCCGTGAAGAGCATGCTCTCGGCGCGCTCCTTGGTCACCGTGGTGGGCGCGGCGATGAAGTCATAGCGGCCCGAGAGCATTCCCGGAATCAGGGTGGAAAAGCTCACGCTGTCGATCGTGATTTCGCGGTTCATGCGCCGCGCCGCCTCGGTGAACATGTCGATCTGGAAGCCCTCGATGCCGCCGCCCAGTTTGGGCATCGCGTGCGGCGCGAAGGTTCCGTCCACACCGGTGCGCAGCGGCGGCAGTTTGGTTTGCGCAAGCGCTGGGCCCGCCAGGAACACGGCAGTGGCAAGCAAGATCAGGCGGCGGAACATCATCATGGCGGGAACCCCAAGAGTGGACTGAGTGAGCGTGGCGCACGTTCGAGCGCAAGGAATTGTGCGACAAAAAAATGGCGAGTCGGTAGCATCCGCGCATGGCAGAAAAAATCCTCGTCATCAACCCCAACTCCACCGAGGCGGTGACGCAAGGCATCGACGAAGCCTGCGCGCCGCTTCGCATCCCGGGCGGCCCGTTGATCGAGTGCGTGACGCTGAAAGAGGGCCCACCGGGAATCCAGACCCAGCAGCATGTCGACGGCGTGGTCGCGCCGATGTTGCAACTGGTCAGGCAACGCGAAGGCGACTGCGCCGCGTTCGTCATCGCCTGCTACAGCGACCCCGGCCTGCACTCGCTGCGCGAGGCGACGCGACAAGCCCGTGCTCGGCATCTCGGAGTGCGGCATCTTCACCGCGCTCACGCTGGGGCAGAAATTCGGCGTCATCGCGATCCTCAAACAATCGATTCCGCGCCACCTGCGCTACGTCGGCGCGCTGGGGGTGAGCGAGCGGCTCGCCGGCGAGCTGCCGCTCGGCCTGGGGGTCACCGAACTGTCTGACGCCAGCAAGACCTTTCCGCGCATGGTCGAGGTGGGCAGGATGCTCCGCGACCAGCATGGTGCAGACGTGGTCGTGATGGGCTGCGCCGGCATGGCGCGCTACCGCAAGCCGCTGCAGGACGAGATCGGCATCCCGGTCGTCGAGCCGACGCAGGCTGCGGTGACGATGGCGTTGGGGCGGGTGCGGTTGAACTGGGCTGGAGAACTGATACGGCTTCGCGTTCAATGCGCATCAGACTGACGAGTTGGGGATGCTCGGTTCGGCCCAATTACGGCTGTTGGCGGATGTCTGGTGTCGGGCGATGTCGAAACGTGATCGGCCTTGGCGGCCTACTGCCCCTCTCGCCATTTGCGACGCTCGCCACTCGAATAGTCCGGGATTTCGCCTGTCTCCAATGTCTCCTGCAGCCAGAGCGCCTTCTGCAGTAGTAGTCGATCGCCGTGCTTTTCCGCGACGGGGATGGATGCCCTCACCAACTCAAGAGCTTCTTTGGTATTCCCGTGCCAGCGAATCTGGTTCGCGAGGTTGAATGCTGCATTGGTCGCACCCAATTCATCACCGCCCGCCGCAGCTGCGTCCTTTGCGGCCATGAGCATGGATTTGCACTGAGCGAGATAGCGGTCAGCCCTTGCCGTAGCACCGATTGCCTTCTGCATGTGTGCGAGTTGGCCGACAGCAGTACCCAATAGGAGTAGAACTGCAGACACCGCCTCAGCATCACGGGTTCCGTTGAGGAGCGAAATCGCCGTCGAGGCCTCATCGTTAAGCCGAACTTTGACCCACTGATCAGGCCGTAACCCAGCATTCATGCGGGTTGCGGCCTTTTTCTCGCTTCGATATGTACCCATGTACTATGGCCTTGTGCTCTTGCACTTCGCATTGGAAATGACTATGCTGTGCGTCCATGTACATCGAGTCCATCCCGAACCGCGACTCTCCTCCGGCTGTCCTGCTGCGCGAGTCGTATCGCGAGGATGGCAAGGTCCGCAAGCGCACCCTGGCCAACCTGTCGTGCTTGGGTCACGAGGTGATCGAAGGTCTGAAGGTGCTGCTGCGCGGCGGCGTGGCCGTACCCAGTGCCGCGGAGGTCTTCACGGTTGAGCGCAGCCTGCCTCACGGTCATGTCGCTGCGGTGCTGGGCAGTGCGCGCGGCTGTGGCGCCTCGGTGTGGTTCGGCTCGGCGCCCGAGCCGTTGCAGCCGCTGCTGCTGGCCATGCTGGTGGCCCGCGTCATCGAACCCGCCTCCAAGCTGGCCACGCATCGCCAATTGCACGATGACACGGCCAGCACTTCGCTGGGTCGCGTGCTGGGCGTGGGCCAGTGCAACGCCGACGATCTGTACCGGGCGTTGGACTGGCTGCACGAGGCGCAGCCCGCCATCGAGCGGCGCCTGGCGCGCCAACACCTGGTGGGGGCCACGCTGGTGCTGTACGACCTGACCTCCACCTGGCTGACCGGGCGCTGCTGCGAGCTGGCCGCTCGCGGGCACTCGCGCGACGGCAAGCGCGACGATCCGCAGATCGTCTTTGGCTTGATCTGCTCGGCCCAGGGCTGCCCGATTGCCGTGGAGGTATTCAAGGGCAACACGGCCGACCCGGCCACGGTGGCGGCTCAAGTGGCCAAGCTCAAGGAGCGCTATGAACCGGTCCCCGTTCAACGGACGCCACGAAGCACGATGAGCGTTATCCACGGACGGCCGGTTCGGCGCTTGCGATACGAACCGGACCGGCCGGCGGTGGGTAACGCGGTGCCGCTCATTGCAGCGACGCATTTTCACTTGCCTGAGTCTCGGCGCGCCAGCGCCGCTCGAATTCTGTCGGCGTGATGTTGCCCAGCGACGAATGGCGGCGCTCGGTGTTGTAGTAACCGATGTACTCGACGATGGCTTGTCTTGCCTGCTCACGGGTCTCGAAGTGTTCGTCGTGCACGCACTCGACTTTCAAGGTGCCGTTGAGAGACTCCATCGGCGCGTTGTCCCAGCAGTCGCCCTTGCGACTCATCGACACCGTGATGCCCCGCGCCTCGAGTTTGTCGCGGTAGTCGTGCGCTGCGTACTGCGAACCTCGGTCCGAGTGGTGCACCAGGCCCGCGCTGGGACGGCGCCAGCCCAGCGCAACGTCCAGCGCGCGCAGCGTCAACTCCTTGGGCATCGTCTCGCTCATCGCCCAGCCCACGATCTTGCGCGCGTGCAGGTCCAGCACCAGCGCCACGTACAGCCAGCCTTCATCGGTGGGCACGTAGGTCATGTCGGCGAGCCACTTCCGGTTCGGCGCGCTGGCCTGGAAGTCGCGCTGCAGCACGTTGGGTGCGATCGGATGGGCGTGCTTGGAGTCGGTGGTCACGACCCGAAAGCGCCGCCGTTTGTGACTTTGCAGAGCGTGCTCGCGCATCACACGCCCCACGCGCTTGTGGTTGACGCTCTGGCCCACCACGTCGCCGATCTCCGCGGTCATGCGTCGGCGCCCGTAGCGCCCCCGGTGCGTGCGCTGGCTGTGGCGAATCTGCTCGACCAAATGCTGGTCGTCCTGGGCGCGCTGCGAGGGCTCGCGCCCACGCGCCGCATTCAACCCGCTGCGCGATACCGAGAGCAGCTCGCACATCAGCGTCGCGCAATACGTTTGTCGATGCTCTTCAATCCACGCGTACTTCACATCGACTCCCTCGCAAAGTACGCTGCCGCTTTTTTTAGGATCTCCTTCTCCAGCCGCAGCCGGGCGTTCTCCTGTCGCAAGCGGCTCAGTTCAGCCTCCACTTCCGACACCGGCCGCGCGCTCTGGCGCTTGACCAGCGCCTGGCCCTTGCGCGTCAGATACACCCAGTTGGCCAGCGTCTTGCTCGACATCTCCAGCGAGCGCGCGACCGCCGCCATGCTGCGCTTGCCTTGCTCCACTTGCTTGACAGCCGCGTCCCGAAATTCGGCCGTGTACTTGCGATCCGATCCTGCTTTCATAGGTCCTCCACAAAGTCAAAACTAACAGACTTCGTGGCGTCCGTTTTTAGGGGACCAGTTCACTACGGCCTCGAACATTTGGCCTGGGTGGGGGATCGCGGCATGCTGACCTCGGCACGCATCGAGCAAGTGCTCAAGCCCCAGGGCATGGACTGGGTGAGCTCACTGCGCGCGCCGCAGATCGCGCAGCTGGCCGAAGAGCACGGGCCGTTTCAGCCCTCGCTGTTCGATGAGCGCAATCTGCTGGAGCTCTCCAGCCAGCACTTCCCCGGCGAGCGACTGGTGGTGTGTCGCAATCCGCTGCTGGCCGAAGAACGTGCGCGCAAGCGGCTGGAATTGCTGGCGGCCACCGAGCTCGATCTGGCCAAGGTCGTGGCGGCCACCCAGCGCGCGCGCCACCCGCTGCGCGGCCAGGACGTGATCGCCTTGCGCGTGGGGCGCGTGATCGGGCGCTTTCACATGGCCAAGCATTTCGAGTTGTCGATCACGGACTCGACGCTGGCCTACCAGCGCAAGACCGAAGCCATCGCTGCCGAGGCGGCACTGGACGGGCTGTACGTGATCCGCACCAGCTTGACCACCAATGCGCTCGATGCCGGGGCGACGGTGGCCGCCTACAAGAGTCTGGCTCATGTGGAGCGGGCCTTTCGTTCGATCAAGACGATCGATCTGAACGTGCGCCCGGTGTTCCTCTACAGCGAGACCCGGGTGCGCGCCCACGTCTTCCTGTGCATGTTGGCCTACTACGTGGAGTGGCACATGCGCGAGCGTTTGAAGTCGATGCTGTTCGATGATGAACACCTGATTGAGGCCAGCGCGGCCCGACCCTCCGCGGTGGCCAAGGCAGTTCGTTCAGAGCACGCCAAGGCCAAAGATGCGAGCAAGACGGCCGATGACGGGTTGCCGCTGCACAGCTTCAGAACCTTGCTCAAGGACCTGGGCACCCAGGCCTACAACATCACCTGCGTATTTCAGCCCATCGTGGACGGCATTTCAGGCTGATCGTGGACGGGATTTCAGCGTGATCGTGGACGGCGTTTCAGGCTGATCGTGGACGCTGTTTCAGCGTGATCGTGGACGATTGGGGGTGCGCGCAAGTGATTTTTCAACCGGCCTCAAGCTCAGCGCTTTTTGCGACCCGAGCCGATGCCAACGAACAGAATCACGATGCGACGAATCCGCGAGACATTGCGCCTGCACTTGCAGGCCGGGCTGAGCTACAACGAGGTCTGCGGTGCGCTGAAGATCTCCAAGAGCGTGGTGGGCAAGTACGTCCTGCTGGCCCGGGTGGCCGGCGTTGACTGGGAACTCGCCCAAACCCTGAGCGACGAGGAACTTGAGGCCCGACTGTTCCGGGCGGCGGTGCCGCGTTCGAGCCACCACCTGGCCCCTGACTTTGCCGTCGTTCACCAGGAACTCAAGCGCCCGGGGGTCACCCTGATGCTGCTGTGGGAGGAGTACGCCACCGGCAACCCCTTGGCCTACAAGTACACGAGCTTTTGCATCAAGTACCGCGCGTTCGCCCAGAGCCAACAGCGCTCGATGCGCCAGATCCACATTGCCGGCGAGAAGCTGTTCGTCGACTACGCCGGCAGCACGGTCGCCATCATCGAGGCGACCACCGGCGAGATCACCCAGGCGCAGATCTTCGTGGCCACGCTGGGCGCATCGAACTACACCTTCGCCTGCGCCACCGCACGCCAGACCACCGCCGATTGGATCGGCGCGCAGGTGCTGGCGCTGGAGTTCATCGGCGGCGTACCCCGCTTGATCGTGCCCGACCAGACCCGCGCGCTGATCAAGACGCCCGACCGCTACGACCCCGAGCCCAACCGCACATACGAAGAATTCGCTCGGCACTACGGCTGCGCGGTGCTGGCCGCACGCCCCGCGCACCCGCGCGACAAGCCCAAGGTCGAAGGCTCGGTGCTGCTGGTTCAGAGGTGGATCTTGGCGCGCCTGCGCAATCGCCAGTTCTTCAGCCTGGGCGAGCTCAACGCGGCAATCGCCCAGCTGCTCGTCGAACTGAACCAGCGGCCCTTCAAGAAGCTGCCCGGCTGCCGACGCAGCGCCTTCGAGCGGCTCGACGCCCCGGCGCTGCGGCCCCTGCCGGCGAGTCGCTACGCGATTGGCCGCTGGAAGGTGGTCAAGGTCAACATCGACTACCACGTCGAATTCGAAGGCCACTACTACAGCGTGCCGCACCGCTGGGTCGGCGCCAGGCTCGATGTGCGCGTCACCGGCACGGTGCTGGAGTGCTTCGCGTCGAACCAGCGTGTGGCCGGCCACGCGGTGAGCGCCGTGCGCGGGGGCTTCACCACGACGGCCGAGCACATGCCGGCGTCGCACCGGGCGCATCGGGACTGGACGCCGGCCAAGCTGATCGCCTGGGGGCAACGCATCGGCGTGAGCACCGCTGCGGTCGTCACCTGGCAGCTTCAACACCGCCCGCATCCCGAGCAGGGCTACCGGGCCTGCCTGGGTCTGCTGGCCCTGGTGCGCCGCTATTCGGCCCAGCGGCTGGAAGCGGCCTGCACGCGGGCCATGGCGATCCGCGCGCCCAACCTCAGAAGCGTCACCAACATCCTCAAGTGCGGCCTGGACCGCCAGCCTTCGTTGTTCACCGCCGAGGCCAGCCCCGTCATCGAGCACGACAACGTGCGCGGGCCCGACTACTCAACCACTGACCCCCAACCCACAAAGGAACAACCCCGATGTTGAACGAACACACCCTGGATCAACTGCGGAGCCTCCGCCTGGACGGCATGGTGCGCGCTCTGGAGGAGCAAACCACCAGCACGGCGGCCAACGCACTCGCCTTTGACGATCGGCTCACGCTGCTGGTGCAGCGCGAGGTCGCCTGGCGCGATGACCGGCGCGTGGCTCGGCTGCTCAAGGCGGCCAAGCTCAAGGTCGCTTCCGCCTGCGTCGAGGACATCAACTGGCGCGCCAGCCGTTCGCTGGATCGCTCCCTCATCGCCACGCTGGCCGGTGGTGACTGGCTGCGCCATGCGCACAATCTGCTGATCACGGGGGCCACGGGCTGCGGCAAGACCTGGTTGGCGTGCGCCCTGGGCACCCAAGCCGCGCGCAGTGGCTTCTCGGTGCTGTACGTGCGCGCGGCGCGGCTGTTCGACGAGTTGCAAGTGGCCCACGGCGACGGCAGTTTCGGCCGCCGGCTGGCTCAGTTGGCCAAGCTCGATCTGCTGGTCATCGACGACTTCGCGATTGCGCCCATGGGTGCGCCCGAGCGCAACGACCTGCTGGAGCTGCTTGATGACCGCATCGGTACGCGCTCGACCCTGATCACCAGCCAGTTGCCGGTGAAGGCCTGGCACACCTACCTGAACGACCCAACGCTGGCCGACGCGATCCTGGACCGTGTCGTGCACAGCAGCCACAAGATCGAGCTCAAGGGCACCAAGTCGCTGCGCGACAAGGCCGAGGCAGCATCGCCATGAATCTCACTACGCGCAGGCCCAACCCCGCGGTGGAGCGAGCATGTGTACATGCCCGCTCGGGGCGCCTCCGGCGGCCTGGCAGGGGCCTCAATTTGAAGACCGAACCAACCCCAAAACCAGACCCGTCAAGGGCGCCGCGCCAGCACGTTTCAGGCTGATCGTGGACGATTGAGCTATATTCAAACCTCAACTTGCGCGCTACCCCAGCGCGTCACCGACGACGCCGAATCGTCGTCCACGATCAGCCTGAAACAGGCGTCCACGATCGCTGAAATACGCAATCACCCACACCTCGCTCAACCCCGAGGCAAAAATCATCCTCACCACGAGGCCCACGCCGCTTCAATCCAAAGCCTTCGAACTGCTCGCACTGAACCCGACTTGTACCCAGTAGCCGAATCCCGCCCGAACGAAATGTTCAAGCAGGACGGGGATTATGCTCGGGGCCCGCCAAAGTCGTTAAGCTTCTGCTCCAGCTCTTGCATCTGTCCTACGCGTTTCTGGCTTTTGTCATCTGGCGGACTTGCCCCGAAGCCAAGCAAACTGTCTGCGAGGGCGCTATGGTGATGCTCGATCAGCGCCTTATTGAAGGTGTGCGCGAACAGCGACGCCTTTTGGGCATGAAACAGTGCTTCCGGCCCGACCAGCCGAGCCTGTTTGGCACGCTGCACGCCCCGATCGGCAAACGACAGCCACTCACCAACGTCGTCGTCGGCCGGGTCGAACCATCTGCACAGAAGCAGAATGGCATTGATCTCAAGAATGGGCTCGACGGTCTTATACGCCAATGCCTTGAGCTCGGACTTGGCTTCAGCCGACGGCACGCCGGCGGCTAGTTCGTGGAAGCGCAGGTCTCCCAACGTATCTTGAGCAGTCGCCTGTGACGCCGGTACAGGCGCAGACTGACTTTCCCTCTCGCTTGGTCGGACAGCGGCCAGCACCTCTTTGAGCAATGCTTCGAGGCGGACGTGCTCAAGGCTTGGAAAACCTCTTATCAGATGCTCCCGCCGATGGAGTTCGTTAGCGAGAAAGGTCGCCTCCTGGTGCGAGGTTTGCATCCCGCACTTCTCGCCCATTGTGCGCATCGCACTGACGACGTCGTCCGATAGCTTGCGCGGAGTTATGAACGTCCATGCAGCGATGGCGTACTTGCCTTCATCCCTCAATTTGACCGCTTTGGTTAGGTCGCTCTCGATCTTTTCAAGATAGCCTGCGTCCCTTTTCTGCTCGGGTTTGACAGGGCAGTACATCGCCAGCATTCGGCACTCACTGGAAACGTACCCGTCGTTGCCGTTGTCGCCACGACTACCATCGATGATCTGAAAGTCGTGGCCATAGATGTCGGTGAAGACCGCGTTGCACAGTCGAGTGAACTCCATTGGGTTCGTCATCTGCGCGACCAACTCGTCAAGCGTCATTGCGTGCCTCGGCTGAATTCTGTTTCTGAACTCGATGCACACCGCGCCAGTTGGTTCTACGACTACCTTATAGGTAGTTGCAGTGCGTCGGACTGTCAGTGCCTTAAGCCACTATGCGCAGGCCGCATTGAAGGGGTCAGGCTCGAATTTCCCAGATGCCACGACCGAACACCCGCGCCGAACTCCGAGCGGTCGATACTGCCCGCCCGGTCCGCTCAGGACGACATTGCGTGTGGGCATGTTGCGGGCTCCGATGGACAAGCGCCAGATCGTCACGCCGGCGCCATCTCCACCGGCTTGATCTTCCGGAGCGCCACCTTCGCAGCGCGCTCTGCATTCCACAGGTCACAGGCCGACTGCATGGCCAACCAGACGCTCGCTCGAGCACCACGCTCGACGCCAAGCCAGCGCTCGAGGCGCAGCGCCATTTCAGGCGAAATGGCGGCCCTGCCGTTCAGTACCCTCGACAACGCGGCCCGCGTCACGCCAAGCTGCACAGCCGCGTCGGTCACGCTCAGTCCAAGCGCCGGCAGCACGTCATCGCGAAGGGTTTCGCCGGGGTGTGGCGGGTTGTGCATGTTGCTCATGTGAAATCCTTCAGTGGTAGTCGCGGTAGTCCACGAGCACCGCGTCGGTGCCCTCGAATCGAAATGTCATCCTCCAGTTTCCGCTCACCCAGATCGACCAGTGGCCGACAAGCTCACCCTTGAGCGGGTGAAGGCCCCAACCAGGCAGGCCCATGTCCTGCGGGCCTGTCGCTGCATCGAGTTGTGCGAGTTGGCGTCTCAACCGGGAGGCGTGGGCGGGTTGAACGCCCGCTTTGCTGCCGGTGCGGAACAGATCTTCGAGACCCTTGTGGGCGAACGAACGAATCACGGACAGAGTGTATAGCGCAACGTCACAGATGTCACGTCGAGGAACTCCGGAATACGCATCGAAGCAAGGACGGTTCCCGTGCCGCCAGCACATCAGCCGCGGAGCTTACGGCGCAATGACTTCCAGGTGCGGAAAGTAAGTG
>CAWKLQ010000007.1:0-32894 GCA_963850525.1 uncultured beta proteobacterium
GATGCCCCTCTGCGCGAAGCGATGCGCATCGGCGGCGAGAAGGTCTACAGCGAGCGCGTCATCGAGATCCGCTACCCGTACACCGGCGAACTGATCGCGACGGTGCCGCAGCGCGAGCGTGGCCGACGTGCGCCGCGCGTTCAAGATCGCGCACCAGTACAAGCCCAAGCTGACGCGCTTCGACCGCTACAAGATCCTGATGCGCGCGGGCGAAATCATCGCCTCGCGCAAAGAGGCGATGGCGCGCCTCATCACGCTCGAGTCGGGGCTGTGCATCAAGGACACGCTGTACGAAGTCGGGCGCGCGTCCGACGTGCTGCTCTTCGCCGCGCAACAGGCGTTGCTCGACGACGGCCAGTCGTTCTCCTGCGACCTCACGCACCACGGCAAGTCGCGCCGCGTGCACACGATGCGCGAGCCGCTGCTGGGCGTGATCTCGGCGATCACGCCGTTCAACCACCCGCTCAATCAAGTGATCCACAAGGTCGCGCCTTCCGTCGCGACGAACAACCGCATGGTGCTCAAGCCCACCGAGAAAACGCCGCTCGCGGCGATTGCGCTCGCCGACGTGCTCTACGAGGCCGGGCTGCCGCCCGAGATGCTGCACGTCATCACCGGAGATCCGAAAGAGATCGCCGACGAAATGCTGACCAATGAGCACGCCGACCTGGTGACGTTCACCGGCGGTGTCGCGATCGGCAAGTACATCGCCGGCAAAGCGGTCTACAAGCGCCAGGTGCTCGAGCTCGGCGGCAACGACCCGATCGTCGTCATGGACGACGCCGACGTGGCGAAGGCGGCCGACCTCGCGGCGAACGGCTCGTACAAGAACTCGGGCCAGCGCTGCACGGCGGTGAAGCGCATCTTCGTCCACGAAAAGATTGCGTCCGAATTCACCGAAGCGCTGCTCGCGAAAACGCGCACCTGGAGCTACGGCGACCCGCTCGACCCGTCGGTGGACATGGGCACCGTGATCGACGTGCAAGCATCAACGCTCTTCGAACGCCGCGTCAACGACGCCGTCGCGCAAGGCGCGCGACTCCTGCACGGCAACCAGCGCGACGGCGCGTCGTATGCGCCGACGCTCATCGACCGGGTGCGCGGTGAGATGGAAGTGGTGAAGCAGGAGACCTTCGGCCCGGTCTCGCCCGTCATCACGTTCCGCGACGTCGACGACGCGATTGAGCAGGTGAACTCCACCGCCTACGGCCTCTCCTCGGGCGTGTGCACGAACCGGCTCAATGCACAATCACGGGCGCTTCGTCAAAGAGCTCAACGTCGGTTCGGTCAACGTCTGGGAAGCGCCGGGTCATCGCCTCGAAGTCACGCCGTTCGGCTGGATCAAGGATTCGGGACTCGGCGTCAAGGAAGGCGTGCAGGTAGTGCTGCAAGGCGTTCACGAGCGTGAAGACGTATTCGTTGCCTTGGTAGGCACGCGAGGTTGGCGTCAGTGCACGCTGAACACCACCCGTTCGTAGCGCCCGTGCGCGTCCAGCGCCGTCAACGCATGGTCGCCGCCGCAATCGAGCGTCAGCTGAGTCCGGGGCTGCGTAGTTCGGTGCTGCCGATCAGGCGGCCGTCGAGCAGCCAGGTCACCTGGTCGCGCGCGCCGATCGCCTGCACGCGAAAGCTGCGCTGCGCTGTTCGGGCGCGGCGCGGATGATGCTGCCCTGTCGAGCCCGTGATCCTCAGGCTTCGGCTCAGATCGTGTGTCGCGCAGGGCGGGGCGAAGGCGATGCGCTCGGGGTGGCTGCGCCATTCGCCCGGGATCCAGGGCTCGAGCAGCGTCGGCCAGCGTGCATAGGGCAGCGCCGCGACCATCGCGCCGGCGCCTGCGGCGCAGCCCGGGCGCAGGCGCTGCGACGTGCCGGTGTCGACCCAGGCAGTGGTCAGCAGGCTGGCACTGTTGACGCGATCCGGCAGCGTCGGCGGCGCGGTGCCGTCGAGCACCCAAGCGGCGCGGCGCACGCGGCAGTGCTCGGGCGCGGTCGACGCGGCGGCCAGACCCAGCGGCCAGCAGATATCGATCGCGCGAACGTTCGCCGGCACGCTGCGCGGCCGCAGTGTCGTATTGCCGAGCGCGGTGAGCAGGTCTTTCACGAGCGGCGCCGATGTGTTCGCGCCGAAGTGGCCGGGATTCGGCGTGCCGTCGGGCCGGCCGACCCAGACGCCGACCGTGTAGCGATCCGTCACGCCCACCGCCCAGGCGTCGCGAAAGCCGAAGCTCGTTCCCGTCTTCCACGCGACGCGGTTCGCTCCTTCGCGAAACGGCGCGTCGGGGCGGCCGCCGTTTTCGAGGATTTCGCGAACGATGAATGCCGCGCCCGGGCTCATCAGGCGCGTCTCGACGCGCGGAGCGTCGGGCGTGAGCCGCACGACGCCGGCAACGCCGTCCCGCGCTAGCGCGGCGTACGCGCCGACGAGTTCCTCGAGCGTCGTTCCGCCGCCGCCGAGGATCAGGCTCAGGTTGGGCGCACCGCCTTCGGCGATTCGCAGCTTGACCCCGGCGTTGCGCAGTTGCGCCGCAAATCGCGCCGGGCCGATGCGATCGAGCAGGTCCACGGCGGGAACGTTGAGCGAGCGCTGCAGCGCGTCACTCAGACTCACCGGCCCGCTGAACGCCGATTCGAAGTTGCCCGGCGCGTAGCCGCCGAAGTTCTGCGGCGCGTCGATCAGCAGGCTCTCGGAATGCACCAGGCCGTCGTCCAGCGCCATCGCGTAGAGAAAAGGCTTGAGCGTCGAGCCCGGCGAGCGCACCGCGCGCACCATGTCGACGTGCGGCGCGCGCGCGTTGTCGGTGAAGTCGGCGGAGCCGGCGTAGCCGCGCACCGCGAGGTCGGTGTTGTCGACCACGAGCGCGGCGATCGACACATGTTCGGGCAGGCCCGCGAGGCGATCGAGCAGCACTTGTTCGAGGCGCGTTTGCACGCCAGCGTCGAGCGTGCTGCGGATCGTCGAAGGTGGGGCGGACGCGCCCGTGGTCGGCGCCGCGGATGAGCGCGCCGACGGCGGTGCCGAGGCGGCTGCGCGCAGCCGGTGCGACGCCGCATCAGCGCGTGGGCCGCCGCGCACACCCGCCAGCGCCTCTTGGCGCAGCCGTTCGGCGGCGAGCGGCGCGAGCCAGCGCGCGCGCAGCGGCGGCGCGAATACGCGCTCCAACTTCGCGTCGGCGACGGTTGCCGCGTCCCACACGCCAAGCGCCACCATGCGCGCCAGCACCTTGTCGCGTGCCGCTTGCGCGGCGCCCGGAGCGCGGTCGGGGCGCAGGCGCGACGGCGTCTGCGGCAGCGCGACGAGCAGCGCCGCTTCGGCAGGGCTCAACTCGCGCGCCGCTTTGCCGAGGTAGGCGCGGCTCGCCATTTCCACGCCTTGCACCTGGCCGCCCATCGGCGCATGGTTCAGGTAGAGCGTCAGGATCTCGCGCTTGGAAAGGTGCGCTTCGAGCTGCAGCGCGCGCCCGATCTGGCGCAGCTTAGTGGCCACGCTGCGCGGCGCGGCGCCGGCGTCGTCGAGCGATGCGTCGAGGATGCGCGCGACCTGCATCGTCAGCGTCGAGCCGCCCGAGACGATGCGCCCATGCCACGCCCACTGCCACGCCGCGCGCACCAGCGCCACCGGGTTCACTCCCGGGTGCCAGTCGAACCAGCGGTCCTCGTACTGCAGCAGCGCCTGCAGGTAGTGCGGCGACACGTCGTCTGGGGTGATGGGGTGGCGCAGGCTGCCGTCGGCGCCGGCCCAGCTGCGCAGCGGCGTGCCGTCTTCGGCGAGAACGACGAGCGTTCCCGGCGAGCCGCCGCGCGCGGCGGCGGGCAGCGGGAAGGCGAGGTCGAACGCGAACAGCGCGGCGGCCACGACCAGCAGCCAGGCCCCGACCACGCGAGCGTTGCGCCGCAGCAGCATCATCGTTCCTGGGCAGCGACGATGCGCAGCCCGAGCTGTCGCGGTTCGACGCAAGCTCCTCGACACGTCATCCCGGCGCAAGCCGGGATCCACCGCTCGCGCGGCTCGACGTGTTGAGGCACCACGAAAGAGTGGATACCGGCTTTCGCCGGTATGACGTGGGGTGGGCGGGAGTGGCCGGTCATCGTCGCCCGTCGGGGAATCATCACTTCGCGCGCGGGTCCGTGACTTCGATGTCGGCCTCGGCCTTGCCGACACCGCGCACGTCGGGGCGGTACATGTCTTCGGCGAACGGCGCCGGCACGACGAACTTGCCCGGTGTGACGACACGCACGACGTAGAACACATCGAGCGTGCGGCCGTCGAGGTCGGCGGCGGCGACGAAGCGGTCGTCGCGGTATTCGCGGTGCTTGATTCGCGCGTCGTTCATCGCGCCGGCGATGTTGACCCCCTCGACCTTGAACTCGCTGAGCTGCGCGCCCTGCGCGAGGTTCACGTTCTCCACTTCGAGGCCCGCCGGAATGCGGTCGACGATCAGGCCGTCCTTGATGCGCTGCCGGGCATTCACGCGCAGGCGCACGATCAGCATCTCGCCGGTCTTCAAGCGCCGCTCGGCCATCGGCACGCCGTCGGTCGTCCACCAGCTGCGCTCGAGCGCAATCCGGTCGTCGCGCGGCGCCAGCGGTTTGACCGGGTAGCCCTGCACCGAGACTTCGACGAAAAGCGGCTGGTTCGTCGCCTTGCTCGTGACCGTGATGCCGCGTTTCAACGCCGCGGCGTCGAAGCTGCGCTGCTCGGTCGCCTTGGCATTCAGGGTTTCGCTCTGCGCGCTCTTGTCGGTGCCGACTTGCAACAGTGCGCTCCACGCCTGATCGGCGTCGCCGCCGGCGCTGCGCGCGGCGAGGAAGAGCGCGAGCCGCTCCTGGGTCGAGAAGTAGCGCCGGCGTTCGAAGTCGGCAGCGAGGTCGAGCAGCAGGTTCTCGCGCCGCGCATCCGCAATCGAATGGCGAACCAACAGCGCGTAGCCGAGCGCCTGATCGCGAATGCGCGAGCCGTAGTCGCCCAGCCATTCGCCCCCGCCGTAGCGGTCGTCAGCGGGTTGGATGCCGTAGGGCAGCGCCATCGCGTCGTCGATGGCCTGTTTCGCACGCGTCTCGTCGCCCATCAGCTTCAGCGCCAGGCCGAGATGGATGAGGGCGAGCGGCGAACGCGCATTGCCGCGGTACTGGTCGTGCAGTGTGCGCAGCGTGGCGAGCGGCGCCTTCTGCTCGCGCGCCAGGATGTAGCCGATGTGCGCGGCTTCGGCGAGGCGTTGGTGCGCCATGCGCAAGGCCTCGACTTCGCGGTAGTCGGTGGCCCGGCCCGATGCGTCGCGGCGCAATTCTTTCGGCGGTTTGCTCTGGAAACCGGGCGAGCGCTGGAACTGTTCCAGCAGCGAGGTCATCGCCTTTTGCTGCATGTTCGGCGGCACCGCAAAACCGGCGTCGCGCGCGTCTTGCAGGAAGCCGGCGACGTAGGCGCTCAACCACGCTTCGTAAGGGCTCGATGAACTCCACAGGCCGAAGCCGCCCTGCGGCTGCTGCATTCCCGAGAGGCGGCCGAACGCGACGTCCAGGCGTTTCGCGCGTTCCTCGCGCGACAGCGGCGTCATCTTGAACGCGGCCGCCGCGGCTTCGTCGATGAACACGAGCGGGTAAGCGCTGCTCGTCGTCTGCTCGAGGCAGCCGTAGGGGTACATCAAGAGGCCTTGCACGGCGTCGCGAACGTCGATCGGCGGTTTGTTCGAGATCGACACGTTGATGCTCGTCGAGCCGGCCCACAGTGCATCGGCGAGCGTCGCATCGAGCTTGACGCTGGCGTCGGGCTCGACGCGCAGGCGTCGCACTTCGCGCACCAGCGGCGTCGCTGGTTGCACTTGCAGCGCGGCTTCACGGACTATTCTGAAGCTGCCCGCGCTGACGGTGAGCTTGATGGGCGCCAGGCCGAACGCGTCGGTCGCGCGTGCCGTGTAGCGCAGAATGCTGCGCTGCTTGTCGGCGAGCTTCACCGGACCGGCGTTGCCGGAGATTTCGAGCGGCTTGCCCGCCTCGATCTTCACCCGCACCTCCTGCGGCGAGCCCGACAGGTTGGTGACGTCAAGCGCAATCGTCGCCGTGTCGCCCGGCGCGATGAAGCGCGGCATCGCGAGTTCGGCGACGATGGGCGCGGCGACCACCATCTCGCCCTGCGCGTTCGCGTAAGAATCTGGCGTGCTCGCCACCGCCATCAGGCGCAGCGTGCCGTTGAAGTCGGGCAGGGTCAGCGGGATCGTCACCTCGCCGTTCGGATCCACGACCACCGGGCCGCTGAACAAATCGACGAGGCGCACCTTGTTCGGCAGGCTGCGCGTTTCGCGTTTCGCCGCGTCGCCGCCGAAGCGCTGCTTCGCGACGTTGCCGTCCATTTTTTCGATCAGCTTGCCGTACAGGTCGAGCACGTCGGCGCCGTAGCGATGTTTGCCGAAGAAGTAACTCTGCGGGTCCGGCGCGGCGTAGCTCGTGATGTTGAGAATGCCCACGTCCACCGCCGACAGCGTGACGATCGCCTGGCGGTTCACCGCCTTGCCCGCGGCGTCGCTGAGCTTCAACTTCACGGCGACGCGCTCGTCCGGCGTCGCCTTGGCCGGCGCCTGCAGCGCGAGCTTGAGCTTGCGCGCCTCGCGCGACAGTGGCAGGTGAATGAGGCCAAGCGCGCGCGACGGCGTGACCCGGTCACCCGCGCTGCCGGGGCGGAATGCGACGACGCCGATGTAGAGGTCGTGGCGCGCCCAGGCCGCGTCGACGGGAATCGTGATGCGCGTCCCCGACGTACGCACCGCGACGCGGCGCTGGTAGAGCATGCGGTCGCCCTCCACCGTGACGAGGGCTTCGGCGTCGTGCGGCGGCGTGATGAGCAGCGTCGCGCTGTCGCCGCCCTTGAACGGCGCGCCTTCGAGCTTGAGCTGCACGCGGTCGGGGCGGTTCCCGATGTCGTCAGCGTCCTGCGCGCCCCAGCCGGCGTAGAAGCGGTAGCGCGCGACCTGCCGCGTCGACGGATCGGTCAGCTCCAGGCGGTAGCGGCCGTAACCCACCGAGAGTGCGATCTTGCTGCGCGCCGGCAGCGCGACGCTGCGCGCCTCGGCGATCTCTTCTTCGACGTTGAAGCCGCTGTTCCAACCGCGGTTGTCGTCGTAGCGCCAGTACCAGCGGCGCTCTTCGCGAACCAGGCGTATCTGCACTTCCTTGGCGGCGACGAACTTGCCGCTTGGATCGACGCGAGTCAATTCGAACTCGGCGAGGCCGCCTTCCTGCACGACGTCGCGGTCGAACAGCGGGCGCAGCCCGATCAGCTCGGGTGCGGGCCACCACACACGCTCGATGGAGCGCGCCACCGGTCGGCCGCCCGATTCGAGCAGGCTGAAGCTCGCCCGCACCTTCATCGGCGAGCCGCGCTGTGCGGTATCGACCGGCACCTCGACGCTGGCCCGGCCAGCTTCGTCGAGTTCGACTTCGGCCAGGTCCTGGCGCTTCTTCGCCGGGTCGTCGTTCACGTCGCCGAAGATGAAACCGGGCCACGCTTGCGGCAGCGCAAAACGTTCGCGCTCGGTGTTGACGCTGCCGAGCAGCCGGTTCCCGGAGGTCGGCGCGCCGTAGAGGTAGTTGCCCTCGACCGCGACGCTGAGCTTCGCCGCGCCTTGCAGCACTTGCTCGGGTGCCTTCAATTCGAGCTTCATGCGTTCGGGCAGGAACTCTTCGACCTGGAAGCTCCACTGCGCGTCAGCGCGTTTCGCCGCCGGATCCGTGCGCGCTTCCAACAGCCAGCGGCCGGTGGGCGCGTTGCCGGGCAGCGCGAGCGCGTGCTGGTAGTAGGCGGCGCCGCTCGGATGCGGCTGGATCAGGTGGCTCGCCTCTTTCTCGCCGTCGGGCTTTTTCAGCAGCAGCGTCAGCGGCAGCGCGCCGGCTGCCGGCGCGGGCAGCGGCTTGCCGTCGGCATCGCGCGCGAGCACCGAGACGTTGAAGGTTTCGCCCGGCCGGTACAAGTCGCGCCCGGCGTAGACGAAGAGCTTCTGGTTGCGCGAGGGATGGCCGGCGACGTCGAACTCCGACAGGTCGAGCGCCGGGTCGGCCAGCGCGATCACGCTCATCTCCGCACCCTTGCGCGCCAGGATCACGCGCGCCTTGTCGGTCTGGCCGGCGAACACGGCGTGGCCGTCACTGTTCGTGCGCGCCTGGGCGAGCGACTTGCCGGCCTCGTCGAGCAGGTTCACGTCGATGCCGCTCATCGCCTCGCCGCTCTTCAGCGAGGTCGCGAACACGTCGGTCTGCGCCGCGTGGCGGCGTGCGTGCAGGCCGATGTCGGTGACGTAGAAGTAGGTGACCTGATAGTCCCAGCCGAAGCGCCCGGGCGGGTTCATGACGGCGACGTAGACGCCGGGTTCCTGCAATTCCTTGATGCGCTCGACCGGCAGGAAGCTGACGTTGCGCCGGTTGCTGCGTGCGTCGGTGGCGAAGCGCCCCAGGTAGACGCTCTTCGACGACGCGCGCAGCTCATCCAGCTGCCAGCCCGTCACCGTGCCCTTCAGGCGCCGCTCGCCGGCCGAATAGTCGTAGCCGCCGTCGGATTCGCCGTTCTCTTCGCCGGCTGCGACGCGCCGCTCACGCCGCCCGCCGACGCGCTCCAGAAACCCGGCGAGCGCATTCGCCTCGACGCGCAGGAACTGCACGTCGACCTCGGGCGTGTTGACCGTGATCACCGGCAGGCCGCCGTTTTGCCCGGCGGGCAGCACGGTGCCGCGGCTCGCGAAGTAAAACGACACCGGCATCGCCTCGGTTTTCGCGCTGCAACTTTGCGCTGTGGCCAGCGTGGCGCCGCCGACCGCGGCGGCGAGCTCGGCGGCGAGTTCGATGCGCACGTTGCGATCGGGCGTGACGTAGGGCAGATAGAGCACGCGCGGGTTGTCGCCGAGCACCCAGCGCGCGTCGAGTGGCTTCGCGGTCTCCTTGTTGTCGCCTTCCGACGCCCGGGCCAGCTTCGCCCAGTCCTGGGATCGCGCCAGCGGCTGCGTGAACATCACCGCGATCGCGGGCGCACCGTCGAACAATCGCGCCTTGCAGTCGGCCAGCGCAAACGCCTGCGCCTGGCCGACGTCGACTCGGCTCGGCTCGTCGCTGCGTGTGTAGAAGCGCCAGCCCGCGTAGGCGAGGGCGGCGATCAGCAGGGCGGCCAGGCCGCCGAGGGTCAACTTGGTGCGCAGTGTCATGGTGTGGGTGCAGGCCGGCGATGAACAAGCATCGCACGCCTTTGTGAAGGCGATGTGGAGACGGAGGATCGATTGTGAAGTCGGCGTGAAGTTGACGAGATGACGCACCGCGGCGCTGCAGCGCTGCGCCGCCGCCTGGCCTGCGCCTGATAGGCTTGGCGCTCACGCCATTGCCTTGCATCGTTCATGCCCCTGCCCGCACCCCCCTGCGAACGCCAAGCGTCGCACCGCCGTTCCATCGCGATCCAGTCCTACGCCCGCGCCGACGGGCTGTGGGACATCGAAGGCCAGATCACCGACGTCTGGCCCGAGCCGGTCACAAAAGCCGGCGGTTTGTTGCCAGGCGGCGAGCCGATGCACTCGATGTGGCTGCGCCTGACGGTGGACCGCAGCGCGACCATCGTCGCAGCAGTGGCAGTCACCGACGCCGGGCCGTACGACGCCGCGTGCGGCTCGATCACGCCCGACTACGGCAAGCTCGTGGGCGTGAAGGTCGCCGGCGGCTACCGCGACACGATCCGGCGCCTGTTCGGCCGCACTGCCGGCTGCACCCACATCAACGAACTTGCCGGCGCGATGGGCAGCGCCGCGCTGCAGGCGCTGTGGACCGAGATGACGCTGAACGCGCAGACCAAACCGTTCAGCATCGACGGCTGCCACGCGCTGAAGGCGTCGGGGCCGCAGGTGGCGAAGTTTTTTCCGCGCTGGTTCCGGGCTGAGGGTGATGGGGGTTGACTGAAGGGGACAGCGTGCCGCGGATTCTCAGCACGATACCGACAGTGAGTGCTGCGGTTCGGCAGCCCAGCGCTACTCGAGCAGGTCCAGATTGTTCCGCGCCCGCCACTGCTGAGGGTCAAGCAGCAAGGCCTGACGGTAGGCCCGTTTGGCGCCCTGCACATCGCCCGCCTGCTGCCTGGCGTAACCGAGGTTGTTCCAGACTCTCGGCTTCTCCGGCGACGCCTGGCTGGTGTGCTCCCACAGCGCGACCTCGGACCGATAGTCGTGGTTGCGCATGAGCGTTGTCGAGGCCAACAGCCCCAGCAGCAGCGCGATTCCGACCCTCCCTACCCAGCGGCGGTGCGCGTGCAGCCGCACCAGCAGCAAGGCAACAATCAACGCGGGCCCGATCAGGGCCAAGTACAACTGCCTGTCGTTGGCGACATCGGCGCGTGGCAAGACGGAGTTGGTCGGGATCAGCCAGATGACGAACCACAGGACACAGAAGCCGAACCCGCGAGAACCCGGGAATCGACGCCATGCCCAGAGCGCCGCCACGAGCACGCCGGCCAGCGCCACGGCCTTCGCGGCAAGGTCCGGTGCAAACGCCTTGACCACAGGCAAATCCGGATCGATGTTCAGCGCGAGCCCGAGCAACGGGCGGGTGATGAGATAGAAGACGCCGTTCACTTGGGTGAGCAGGTTCTCGGCCGGCGAGCGGATTTGCAGGCTCGCATCGAGCAGCCGCGCATACGCCGGGACCCACAGAACCGAGCCGGCAAAGCCGAGCAGCACGGCCCAATGCCAAGCCGTGCGCGCCAAGAATGCGCGCCAGCCAAAGCCCTTGCGCAGCGTCTCGCACAAGAGCAAGGCGAGCGGCAGCACCCAGGCGTTTTCTTTCACCGCGAGCGCGGCAACGAACAAGGCGGCGCTGGCGACACGCCACGCGGCCGGCCGCACACCGTCTTCCCCTTGGAGATAAGCCCACACCGAAGCCAGCGCGAACAGCGCCATCAGCGACACCGAGCGTCCGCTGACGTAGGTGACGGCTTCGGTTTGTGCAGGGTGCAGCGCGAATATCAACGCGGCGACGCAAGCGACGCTCGGCACATCGCCGGCGCCGATGCCCAGCCGTGGCGCAAGCCTGCTCAGCAAGTGAAACACGAGCAGCGTGTTCGCCGCGTGCACGGTCACGTTCACCGCATGAAAACCCACGGCTCGCGCGTCGATCGACCAGTTCGCCGCATAGCTCAGTTTCAGCAATGGCCTGATCCCCGGCATGCCCTGCCACCAGGCGCCCAGCGAGTGCACGCCTTGCGAATCGACGATCACGTTGTAGTCGTCGAACTGGAACGCACCGGCCAGCGAGTTGGCGTAGGCCGCCAGCACCACCAGCACAAGCCACGCCGGCGCTGCCGCGCTACGGCTTGCGCGACTTGGCGGCATGCTCGAAGGCACGGTCCAGCGCGGCGTGCGCCTCCCACCAGCGGTTCGGCGCGTTGAGCAGCACCAGCAGCACCCGCACCCCGCCACGTTCGGCCAGCGCAATCAAGCACTTGCCGGCTTTGGGCGTGTAGCCCGACTTCACGCCGATGGCGTCCGCGTGACGCCCCATCAGTTCATTGCCGTTGCGCAAGTCGAAGCTGCGCGTGCCGTCCGCCGATTCGATGCGCGCTTGCAGGCGACCCACGATCTGCGCGAACGCGGCGTGGGTCAGCGCAGTTTCCGTGAGCTGCATCAGGTCCTGCGCCGTCGAGTAGTGGCCCGGCGCATCGTGGCCGCACGGATTCTCGAAGTGCGTGTGCACCAGCCCCAGTTCGACGGCGCGTCGATTCATCAGCGCGACAAATCCGCGCACATCGCCGCTGTGCGCTTCGGCCAAGGCGCGGCAGGCATCGTTGCTGGAGGCGAGCAGGGTGGCGAGCAACAAGCTTTCCTGGGTGTAGCGCTCGCCGGGCTTGATGCGCAGCCGGGTGCCGGTGGCCGACGCGGCGCCGGCGCTCACCGTGATCACCTTCTTCGGTGCGTAGTTTTCCAGAACCAGGAGCGCCGTCATCACTTTGGTGAGGCTGGCGGGGGCGAGGCGCTGCGTCGCGCGGTGCGACCAGACGGTCTTTTCATCGATGCGCGCCAGATAGGCCTGCGCGATGCCGGCGAGCGGCCCGCCGGCAGGCGCGTCCGCGGTCGGGGCCGCAGCCACTTGCCCACCGAACCAGAAACAAAGGGCTGCACCGCACCGCAGCGCAGCCCGCGCCGAGAACGTGACGGGCACGTCAGAACTTGAAAATGTCCTTCAGCACTTTCGCGCCTCCCTTCTTCGCCTCTTCCAGCACGCTCGGTTTGGCGGCTTCTTTCTGTGCCGCCGGCTTGGCCGAAGCGTCCGCGGCGTCGGCGTTGCCGGCCTTGGCGACGTTCAGCCCGCCGATCGCGGAGCACATGCTGCGCTGGTTTTCGGCCACCGAGGTGTAGTCGCGGCCGATGCAATGCTGCTGCCGCAGCGCCGCGACCCGGCTGTCGCTCTTGCAATGCTCGGCGACGAAGCTCCAGTCCTTCTGGTCGATCCGGGCAGTGCAGTGCTGCTGCACGATCTTGTCCGGGCCGAGGCCGCACTCGTCGGCCAAGACCAGGCCTTTGTTCGCGAAACTGACGAACTTGTCCAGGACTTTCAGGTCGGCGCCCAGGCGGGTACACATTTGCGGGCGCAGCTTGGCGCAGCTGAAATCGTTGGCTGCTTCACAGTTCTTTCTGCTCTCGGCGGTGGGCATGTTGGCGCAGTGGGCTCGGTTGTCCCCCGCCAGTTTCTCCGTCGCCTTGAGGAAGCGCCCATAGTCGTTTTTGTCGAGCGCAGCCTGGCAATCTTTCGCCTGCGTATTGGCGGCTCCAGCGAACACCTCGTTGATCTGCTCGTCGCCCTTGCACGCGCCGCCCACGCGCTTGCCGGTAGAGACGATCGTCATGTCTTCGCCGTCGGCCTTCATCTTCACGCGTTGGCTGAAGCTGTTGGGCGTGCTCGTGATTTCGCCACTGCCCGTCATGGCATTCTTGCCCGTGCATTTCATGTTGAACGTGACGGTGTTGCCGGACTGCTTCACGTCGCTCATCGTGCAGTTGTCGTCCGGACCGCTCTTCACCGGCTTGCTCTCCTGCCCCTTGAGCAGGCACACCTTCTGCGGCGGCCCGCCCATCATGCCGGCCATTCCCGCCGGCATTCCCGCCATCTCCATCTTGGTGGTCATCTCCCAGAATTCACCGGTGGCTTCGGCGGCCAACGCCGGGGCGCCGAGCTGGGACAAGGACAGGGAGAGAACGAAGCTCAGAACCGATTTCATGATTTCTCCTTCGTATGACAAACGACCCCGAATGCATCCTCGAATGGGATGGGGAATTTGAACACGCAGCGCACTGCGCGCCTTGACGAGAGTCAGTGTCAGCGTTGAATCCAGCGTCTCTTTGCCGCAAGCGCCCGCGTGTCGCGGAAACCCGGTTGCGGGAATTCGCGGCGCAACGCCGGCCACAGCTTGAGAAGCAACTCTGCGGTGGCCAAGGTGTCCGCGGCGGCCTGGTGACGCACGGCGCAAACAATCTTGAAGTGCGCCAGCCATTCGTCCAGCGCCCGAGCGCGCACCTGCGGGTAGAGAACCGCGGCGAGCGGCTCCAGATCGAGCCACGGGTTGCGCAAGCGCGTGCCCAAGACGGCCCCGTACGCGCGGTCCAGCAGCGTGCGGTCAAACGCTGCGTGGAAGGCCAGCAGCGGCGAGGCCGAAACCCAACCCTGGAACGCTGCAAGCGCCTGCGCCGGATCAACGCCGCCGCGCTGCGCGCCCACGCCGATGCCGTGCAGCAGGATGTTGCCTTTGTCGGGCGCTTCTCCAAGCTCGGGCTGGCGCAGCACCACTTCAAAGCTGTCGCTGAAGTGGATGCGTGGTGCTCCCGCATCGAAGTGCACGGCGATCGCGGCGAATGCGAGCAGACGGTCGCGATGCGCATCGAGCCCGCTGCTTTCCACGTCCAGGACAATCCAACGCCCCTCGTCGACGGGTGGGCTCTTGGCGAACCAGCGCTGCAAGGCCTCGCGCATGGCTCAGCGCTGGTAGTCGAGTTCGAGCCGCTGCTGCAGTCTGCGCGCGATCTTGCAGGTCTCCTTGAGCATGCGCAGGTCGATCTCGTTGAGCGTGCTGACGTCGATCAGGTTCGGATTCTGCGAACCGCCCAGCGCCGGCTCGGCGCCGATCTGCACTTGCAGGCGCAGCATCTGCAGGAACTCGAATGCGCTGACCCACGCTTGACCTTCCTGCAGTGGCACGCCCAGGCGTGCCGCCACCGCGGTGAGCCGCTCGCGCGTGCTGAGTGCCGGGACGCCATGCGCCAGGCTGTAGACGCGCGCCACATCGACGAAGATCGCCGTGCCCTGCAGCTTCAAGTCGAACCGGGCGCGGCCGCCCACGTCTTGGGTGTCCACCGCGCCGCGCCAGTTCAAGGGCGTAGGCCACTGCAACGCGTTGTCGGCGAGCTGCTTGATGAAGCGCGGGGTGTGCGGCGCGTTGATGAGCGCGCGCAGCGGCTGGGCCAGTGCCAGGTTGCCGCACAGGGCGCGCAAGTCGAAGAAGATGCTCGCATTGAGCAGGTCCTGCGGCGCGCCGTGCTGGATCCACTGGCCGAAACGCTCGCGCCACTCGTCGCCGGTGAGGCAGCAGGATGCGCTGCCCGCCATGATCTGGCCCTTGCACAAAGGGTAGCCACAGGCGTCCAGCGCGTCGTTCACTTCGGCGCCGAAGGCGAGCCAGCCGGCGCGGTCGCGGTCGGCGGCATCGCTCACGAAGATCAGGCCGTTGTCCTGGTCGGTGGCAATCGTCTGCTCACCGCGCCCCTCGGAGCCGAAGGCGAGCCAGCACGCCAATTGCAAATCCATGCCGCGTGCCTGCGCGATCAGTTGCACGAGCTGCTTCGTGAGCACGTCGTTCAAGTGGCTGATGAGTTCGGTGAGCTGGCGCGCCTGCACGCCTTGGCCCAGCAGAGATTGCGCCAAACGGCGAATTTGCGGCGCCAGGCTCTTCAGCGTCGCGACATCGGGCGCGGCGCGCAATTGCGTGCCGAGTTGTTTGAGCGACAAGCGCTGCAACGCGAACAGGTCGCGCTCCGAGACGATGTTGATGAGGCGCCCGTCTCGAGTGACCGGCACGTGGCGCACGCCGTGCTGCGACATCAGCAGCGCCGCGTCCTGCAACGTGCTCGCGCAGTCCAGGCTGTGCACCGGCGTGCTCATCACGCTGGCGATGGGTGTGGTGAGCGGCAGTTGCGGCAGCGTGATGCGGCCGACGATGTCGTGGCGCGTCAGGATGCCGCACGGCGCGCCCGCCGCGTCGACAACGATCACCGAGCCTACGTGGCGCTGCTGCATCGCGCTGAGTGCCTCCTGCAACGCCGTGCTCGCCGTCACGGCGAGCGGCGCCTTGGGCGCGAGCGTCGCGAGTTTCGCCTCCAGCGATTGTTCGGCGAGCGCCTGCGACGCGTAGTGCGCCTGCAAGGCGAGCCGCGACGCGCCGAGAAACTGCACGATGCGCTGCTGCAGGAAGTCGGCAAACGGCGCGCTTAAAGCGGCGAGCGCCTGCACGTTGTCAGCCGGCAGGAGCAGGCAGAAGGTGTCCACGTTGGCGACATAGCGCGCCGTCACGGCACGCTGGCCCAATACGGCGCCGACTGGAAACAAGTCACCGGCGACGTATTCCACTGCGGCGTCGCTCGCGCCCACGGCGCGCGTCCCGGTCACGCTGCCCTGGCGCACGAAGTGCAATTCGCGCACCGGCCCCTTGCCGGGATCGAGCATCACTTCATTCGGGGCGAAGTAGGCCTGGCTGGCGCCGGCGATGAAACGATCGACGTGCGCCGCGTCCATTCGCGAGAACGGCAGCGCGCGCATCAGCTCGAGCCGCAGGTTGGCGATCAGGCTGCTCGACGTGAACGCGGCAGGGGGGGTAGGGTGGGGCGGCATGGGGTCGCGCGCGCGTGTATTGCCGATGCTAGCGCGGCGGGGCAAAACGCCCGTCGGCGCCGATTTTTCAACGTGTTTCCAGGGGAGCGGGTCAAGGAGTTAACCTTACGCCTCCCGCCAACCCACCTGCCCACCCCGCATGCTCGGACAATTCAAGCCCGTCGCCTACGAACCCTATGGAAGGCGCCGCTCCGGCGTGCCGCGCTGGCTGGTGCTGCTGCTCTGCGGCGTCGTGCTCGGCGCAGGCGGCGTGATCGCGATCCAGGAACTCTATTTGCCCACGCGCCTGACGGTGGACGCGTCGTCGCGCCTGCGCAGCGCGTTCGAACGCTCCGAGGCCGAGCGCAAGCGCGTCGAGCTCGAGCTCGACGGCGTGTCACAGCAGCTCGCGACCGTGCGCGCCGAGAGCAAGTCGGCGCTCAGTGACGTCGCCGCGGCACGCGCTGCGGCACAGCGCTCGCGCGACGACCTGGGCTCGGTGATCGCCGCGTTGCCGCCTGACCCACGGGGGGGCAACGTCGAAGTTCGTGCCGGGCGCTTCACGGCCAAGGCCGGCACGCTGAACTACGACGTGGTGCTGACGCGCGAACGCGCCGGGAGCCACGCCGTGACGGCCTCGCTGCAGCTTCTCGTGACCGGGCAAAACGCGCGCGGCGTCGAGGCCACGGCGGCGCTGACGCCGGTGCAACTGTCGGTGGGCAGCCAAGAGGTGCCGCGTGGCAGCCTGCCGTTGCCCGAAGGCTTCAAGCCGCGCCAGGCGACAGTGCAGGTGCTGGACCGTGGCAACGGCAAGCAACTCGGGATGCGGGTCTTCGTCGTGAACTGAGATGCCTCGCCGGAGCGGCGGAGCTGCCGGTAGCATGAAGCCTTCTCCTCGTTCCCCACGTCCATGACATTGCCCAGCCAAGCCCGCATCGTCATTGTCGGCGGCGGCATTGCCGGCTGCTCCACCGCCTATCACCTCGCCCAGCTCGGCATCACCGATGTGCTGCTGCTCGAGCAGGGCAAGCTGACGTGCGGAACGACGTGGCACGCCGCGGGCTTGGTCGGCCAGATGCGCCCCAACCGCAACATGACGCGAATGAGCAAGTACGGCATCGAGCTGTACTCGACGCTCGAAGCCGAAACGGGTTTGGCCACGGGTTGGAAGCAATGCGGCAGCGTCAATGTCGCGCGCACGCCCGAGCGCTTCCAGTTGCTGAAGAAGCAGGTGGCGCTGGCGCGCAGCTTCGGCGTCGAGGTCGAACTCATCACGCCGCGCGAAGCGGGGATTCGCGTTCCCGTGATGCGCGTCGACGACCTGCAAGGTGCGATATGGATTCCCGGCGACGGCAAGGCGAACCCGGCGGATCTGTGCATGAGCCTGGCCAAGGGCGCCCGCAACCGCGGCGTGAAGATGCTTGAGGACACCGAGGTCACTGGAGTGATGATCGAACGTGGCGCCAGCGGCGAGCGCGTCGCCGGCGTGCGCACCTCGGCGGGCGAAGTGCGCTGCGAAGTCCTCGTCAATTGCGCAGGCCAGTGGGCGCGCCAGTTCGGCGCTATGGCCGGCGTCAACGTTCCGCTCTATTCGGCCGAGCACTTCTACATCGTCACCGACCGAATCGGCGGCGTGACGCCGATGATGCCGGTGGTGCGCGACCCCGACGGCTTCATCTACTACAAGGAAGAAGTCGGCGGCCTCGTGATGGGCGGCTTCGAGCCGAAAGCCAAGCCGTGGACCGTCGACCCGATTCCGAGCACCTTCCAGTTCCAGTTGCTCGGTGAAGATTGGGAGCAATTCGAGCCGCTCATGATCAACGCCATCCACCGCACGCCGTGCCTGGAAACCGCGAAGATCAAGATGCTGCTGAACGGGCCGGAGAGTTTCACGCCCGATGGAAACTTCATCGTCGGCGAGGCGCCGGGGTTGCGCAATTACTTCGTCTGCGCCGGCTTCAATTCGGCGGGAATCGCCAATTCGGGCGGCGCGGGGCAGTTGATCGCGCAGTGGATCGCGGGCGGCGAGGCGCCGAGCGACTTGTGGGACGTGGACGTGCGCCGCTTCGGGCCGTTCAGCGCGAACCGGCGCGCGCTGTCCGAGCGCACCGCCGAGACGCTCGGCCTGCACTACGCGATGCGCTGGCCACGCCAGGAGTTGGAAAGCGCACGCCAACTGCGCACCTCGCCGCTCTACGACTTGCTCGCGGCAAAAGGCGCCGAGTTCGGCGCGAAGAACGGCTGGGAGCGTGCCAGCTACTTCCGACGCGGCGGCGCAGCACGGCCCGAGTTCGGATTGGGCAGGCCGGGCTGGCTGCCCTGGGTCCAGGCCGAACAGCGCGCGACGCGCGAAGGCGTCGCGATCTACGACCAGACGTCGTTCGGCAAGCTGCTCCTGCAAGGGCGCGACGCGCTGGCCGTCCTGCAGCGCCTGTGCGCGAATCAGATCGATGTGGCGGTGGACCGAATGGTCTACACCGCGATGTTGAATGAGCGCGGCGGCTTCGAGAGCGACTTGACGGTGTTGCGCCTGGCGCTGGACCGCTTCCTGCTCATCACGGGATCGGCGCAGCCGCAGCGCGACCACGACTGGATCACGCGGCACATCGAACCTCAGGAACACGCGGTGCTGACCGACGTGAGCGCAATGACGTCGGTGCTGTCGGTGATGGGCCCCAGGTCGCACGAGCTGCTCGCGCGAGTCAGCCCGGACGATTTGTCGGCGCAGTCGCTGAAGTTTGCGTGGACGCGCGAAATCGACCTGGGCCTGGCGCGGGTGCGCGCTGCACGAATGAGTTACGTCGGCGGCCCGGGATTCGAACTTTACGTTCCCGTCGAGATGGCGCGCCACGTCTACCTCGCGCTGCATGAAGCAGGCGCCGACCTCGGTGCGCCGGATACAACCGGCCGGCGCAGCAGCCTGCTCGACGCCGGCTACTACGCGCTGGACGCGCTGCGCATCGAAGCCGGCCGGCGCGCCTGGGGCGCCGAACTCGGCCCCGACGAAACGCCGTGGGAGGCGGGCTTGGGCTTTGCCGTGAAGCTGGACAAAGGCTCACCCTTCATCGGCCGCGAAGCCTTGCTTCGAAGCCAGCACCAGCCTTTGCGCAAGAAGCTGTTGAGCTTCGTGCTCGACGACCCGCACGCCTGGGTCTGGGGCGGCGAAGCGATCACGCAGGGCGGTGGTGCAATGCTCGGCGAACTCAGCTCCGCGGGCTGGAGCCCCGCAGCGGGCGCCTGCGTCGGCTTGGGTTATGTGCGCGGCGCTGCGGCGCAGGCGGTGCACCAGGGCACGCCGGTGCAGATCGATCTGTGGGGCGAGTCCGTGGCCGCCACGGCGTGGGATGACTTGCGTGGATCCCGGCGTTCGCCGGGATGACAGGTAGGCCCAATGTCATCCCGGCGAACGCCTGGCGGACGCCGGGATCCATTGCTCCTGTGCGCAATGCCGCAAGCAAGCCTCACCAAAACCACCAGACAAACCAGATCACGAGCGCGATCAGCACGGCGCGCAGCGGGTTGGTTGTGGAACTGAACAACGACCCGGCGTCGCTCTCGCGGCCATAGGCCTGGTCAGCCTCGGCCTGCATCTTCGCTGCCCATTCGCGCCGGCGCGGCAAGTCGCCTTCCAGCGCTTCGAGGCGGCGCTGCACGACCTCGGGTGCGGGCTTTTGCGCGTGCGCGCGCAAGGCCGGGCCGAGCGCGGCGACGCTCGCGTGCGCATCACTCAGGCGGCTGATGGCGAGAATCGCCCCACATTGCGCGCACGCCAGCGATTGCTCATGCGGCAGAGCCGCGCCGCACGCCGCGCACTGCAGCGCCTCTTGCTGAGCCCGTGTGGCGTGCACCGTTTGCGGGGCGAGCGCACCTTCGGGGTCGAGCGCGCGCGCCAGGCGCGCCACGTCAAGCAGGCTCGGCACACTGCGGCAGAACGAACATTGTTCGTCGTTCGCGCCGAGCGCAGCGCCGCAGTTCACGCAATCGATGCGCCCAGCGCGTTGCAGCAGTTGCGCCCGGTCCAGGTGCGACATCGCGCGCAACAGCCCTTTTTCTTGCAGGAACTGGGCGAACGTTTGATAAGCGCCGTGGCCGCGCCGGCATTCGAGCTGCAGCGAGCGGCCCCAGCGCGTGCGGTTGTGCACCGTTTTCAGCTCGCCGCTGCAACGCGGGCAGCGCGGCTCGGCGTGCAGCGGCTCGTGCGGCAGCGTCTGCGAGTGCGCCATCGTGCCGATCAACTCGAGCAAGCCGGTGCCGGACAGGCGTGCGGTCTCGGTCTGGTCGAACCAGACAAGGTGGCACGGCGCGCACAGGTCGAGTTCGACGCTGCGGCCGTAGTGGCCGGGCAGGGCGAGTTGTTGCAGCGGTTGGCGGCAATTGCCGCAATGCGACGAGAGGGCGGGGGCAATTCCCACGGGTGCAGCGCGAGAGCGATCAGGTGGATGGCGTGCCATCTTCGCACGCTGCGCCGTGGCGGACTCAGGCGCAGCGTGCGCCGCGCGGGCCCCGCCTTCTGCCGCCCAGGCTCCTAGACCGCGATTCCCCAGCGCCGCCGCAGCGTCGCGATGCCCTTGGCGCGCAAGTCCAGGCAGGTGAGGAAGTCGATCGTGCGGAACTCGGTGTCGATCGCCGGCGCGCTGCAGATTTGCGCGCCCAGTGCCAGGTAAGCGGCAAGAAGGCGCGGGATTTCGACGGTGTCCGCAGCCGCACAGTCGAGCGGGCAGGCGAAGTGGTCCAGCGGCCGCGTGCGCAGCGCCGGCGGCGCGAGGTGACCGCGAAGTTGCTGAAACGCCGCGGCACCGACTGCGGCGTCTTGCGAGGTCAGCGAACTGCAACCGATGAGGTAGCGTGCGCCGTGCGCGTTCGCGTACTGGGCGATTCCCTTCCACAGCAAGTTGAGCACGGCAAAGCTGCGATGCCGGCTGTCGATGCAGGCGCGGCCGAGCTCAACGACCTCGCCGCGCAGCGCCTCGTACGGCGCAAAGTCAAACTCGCGCGCGCTGTAGTACCCCAAGCCGGCCCCAGCGGCACTGCCGCTTTGCAGCCGATAGGTGCCGATCACCGCGCCGTGTGTCGCGTCTTCGACGAGCAGGTGGTCGCAAACCTCGTCGAACGGGTCGGCGTCCAGGCCGGTGTCGTACGAGTGCACCAGACCTTCGTCGAGTTCGACGTTGAAGACTTCAAAGCGCAGCGCCTGCGCGGCCTGGACGTCGGCCTTGTTTTGCGCGAGACGCACCCGATACGCCGAGGCGAGGCGCGGCCCCAGCGGTGCGCTTTGCAGATGGGTGTGGGTGTGCATGGCGTGCTTCGGTTGGTCGGGTGCAATGAAGTCGGCGGGCGCGGCAGATTCCTTACCGCACGGCGTACGGCAGTGCGCTGTAAGGATCCGGCTCGGCGCGACGACCACCGGATTGACGCCACAACCCCAGGCCATTGCGCCGTTGCCGTCGATGAACACGACCCTTCCCACGCCGCCACCGCTGCAGGCGGCGCGGCTCGACCCCCTTGCGGCCAGCCGCGGGCCGGTCTGGAGCGCCGCGGCGGTGGTGCTCGCCACGCTTGGCTGTACCGTGCCCGGCCCGAGAGCGCAGGAGCAGGCGAGCGTGGCGCTGCGACGCAACTTCACCGCTGGCGCGCCGCTGAACGCCGAGGTGAGCGCGCTCGTCGCGGGCGACGCGCGCGGCGTGCGCCTGATCCTCGTGCACGGCACGCCGGGCGCGGCGACGGGCTGGAACGACTATCTGCTGGACCCGCCGCCCGGCGTGGAAGTGGCGGCGCTGGACCGCCCGGGCTTTGGCGGGAGCAGCGCCCTGGGCGCCGTGACTTCCCTGGACGCGCAAGCCGCTGCCGTGGTGGCGCTGCTGCCGCGGGACGGCCGGCGCACCGTGCTGCTGGGCCATTCGCTTGGCGGCGCCATCGTTGCGCGGGTCGCCGCAGATCATGCGCAGCAGGTGGCGGCGCTGGTGTTGCTCGCGGCGTCGCTCGACCCGGCGCTGGAGGCCATCCACCCCCTGCAGCGGGTCGGCGCCTGGCCGGGGGTGCGCGGGTTGCTGCCGCGTGCGATTGCCCATGCGAACGCCGAGTTGATCGCCTTGAAGCCCGAGCTCGAGGCGCTTGCCGCGCACCTGCCGCGCATCAGCGCGCCGGTATTCCTGGTGCACGGAACGCGCGACGACCTGGTCCCCGTGGCTAATGTCGACTACGTGCAAGCGCGCCTGAGCGGCGCGCGCTGCGTGAAGGTGACGCTGCTCGAAGGCCGCAATCACTTCCTGCCGTGGAACTCGGCTGCCGTCGTGCGCGACTTGATTCGCCAGGCGCAGGAGGCGTCATGTTGATGGATGCGGGGTTCCGCGCGGCAGGGTCTTTCGAGCGTGCGCTTTCCGGAATGGCGGCACCGGGGTGGATTGCGCTCGCGCTCGCGCTCACCACCTTGCTGCTCGAAGACCTGGCCATCGCCGCCGGTGTGGCACTCGCCGCGCAAGGCGCCATTTCGTGGGAGCTGTCGTTCGCTGCAGTGGCCGGCGGCATTGCGGCGGGAGACGTCGGTCTGTATGCCCTGGGCGTCGCCGCGACGCGCGTGCCCTGGCTGCGGCGCCGTGCCGTGAGCGAGCGCGTGGACTGGGCGCGCGAGAAGTTGGCCGTCGGCCTTGCGCCGGCCGTGTTGCTCGCGCGCGTGATTCCCGGGCTGCGCCTCGTCACTTACACCGCAGCGGGCTTCTTGGGTGTGCCCTTGCTCGCGTTTTGCCTGTGGGTGCTGCTCGCCGTGATGCTCTGGACGGCGGGTTTGTACGCCTTGAGCGCGGCATTCGGCCAGGCGCTGGCCGCGCAATGGGGCGTGCCCTTGCCGCTTGCCGTCGCGCTGCCCATCGTGATGCTCGCCGCGGCGCCGCTGCTCCTGCGTCTGGTTCGCCCGCCGCGCCCACAACCTGTGCAAGGACAAACTTCATGAATGCGCTGACCCAACCGCTGCCTGCGGGCAAATTGACCGGCCGCGAAACGCGCGGCAATGCGTCAGGCACGGTGCCAGGAAGTACGCCGCGGACCGCGCCGCCCTTGATGCGCCCGCACCAGGGAATGCCGGCGTTCGACCAGAGCGGCGCGCCGCTGAGCTTCTTCGAGTTCTGGCCGATGTGGGCGTTTTATCCGCCGGTCGCGCTATACGCGGCGTGGCTGATGCTGCGTTACCGCGGCGTGCTGCTGCCCACCGCAGCGAACCCGTCGTTCCCTGGGGGCGGCTTCTTCGGCGAATCGAAGGCGCAGATCCTGGCGCTGGCGATGCGCCACATCCCCGAATGGGTGGCGCCTTTCGTCAGCGTCGATCGAGCTGGCGATGCGGCGTGCGATCTCGCGCACGAGTGCGACGCTGCGCTCGCCCGGCTTGCGCATGCGGGAATCGAATTGCCCGTCGTCGCCAAACCCGACCTCGGTTGCCGCGGTGCCGGCGTCAAGCTGGTGCGCACGCCGGATGACTTGCGCGCCTACATCGATGCGTTTCCGCGCGGCGCGCGTTTCCTCTTGCAGCGCCTCGTTCCGTTCGAGGGCGAAGCCGGCATCTTCTACTGCCGCCGGCCGGGCCAGGAGCGCGGCCGGGTCGTCTCGATCACGCTCAAGTACTTTCCGTACGTCATCGGCGACGGCAAGCGCACGCTGCGTGAACTGATTCTGGACGACCCGCGCGCCGGGCGCTTGTCGCACCTGTACTTGCGCCGTCACGTGACGCGCCTGGACACCGTGCCCGCACCCGGCGCGGCGATCCGCCTCGCGTTCGCCGGAAGCCACAGTCGTGGCGCGATTTTTCGCAACGGCACGGCGCTCGTGACGCCTGAAATGGAAGTCGCGTTCGACGCGATCGCGCAGCGCCTGCCCGAATTCCACTTTGGCCGCTTCGACGTGCGCTTCGAGGACTTTGCCGACGTGCAGGGAGGTCGCGGCTTCGCAATCGTCGAGATCAACGGCGCCGGCGCCGAGAGCACCCACATCTGGGACCGCAGCACCGGCCTCGTGCAGGCGTGGCGCGCGCTGATGCGTCAGTACCGGTGGCTGTTCGAGATCGGCCACGCGAACCGCGCACGTGGCGTCAAGCCGATGAAGCTGGGGCAATTCGTGCGCGACTATCGGCGCGAAAAGTACCTGACGCCGCTCTACCCGGCGACCGATTGAATTGCCACGGGCTCGCACAACCCCCGAGCCACCTACCCCGGCACCCGAATGGCATGCGAGGGCTCTGCATGCCACTAACGGATGCAGCAGGGTGGCGGTGGTGCCCCCGGGCGCAGGACCCATTCGCGGTGCCTGCCAGCCGGTGCAGCGCAAATCTCGTGTTGACGCGGCTTCGCTTAGCGCTTCTGGACACTGCCCCGCGAGCGTGGGCCGGAGCACGGGGGCGCCGCCGCTGCCCTGGCGTCGCAAGCTTCGCAGGGACCTCGCTGCGAACGGTAGCAACGGACCATAAACCGCCGGCGCGGACAACGTAAGGTCTTGCGCCGCGGCGCGACTACCGAACATGGAATCCCCGGAACGTGACGCAGCAGTTCTGCTGCAATTCAACCGCCAACTGATCGAGCAAGCGCTTGCGCTCGTCGCCGCGCACGATGCGCCGGGAGCTCCCGCCTATTCGAGCTATGCCGGCGCGCACGTGCGCCACGTCATCGAGCACTACGAGGCACTGCTGTTCGCGCCGCTCGCGACGCGGGTCGACTACGACGCTCGCCCGCGGGATCGCGGCCTCGAACAGCACACCGCGTTGGCGCGCTCGCGCTTGTTGCGTCTGGCGCAGCGCCTCATCGATTGGCCCGCGGTCGCGCTTGCGGCGCCGATCCGCGTGCACACGCGCGGCGGCTTGTTCGGTGAGATTGAGTTTTCCAACCTCTCCACCGTCGGCCGCGAACTCGTCTTTCTCGCAAGTCACGCCGTGCATCACTTCGCCTTGTTGCAGGTGTATTGCCTGCAACACGGCATTTCGATGGGAACGAACTTCGGCAAGGCGCCTGCCACAGTCGAGCACGAATTGCGTTCCTGATCGACTCATGCGCATCGAATTCAAATCACGAAAAGGACCCACCATGCAGCTCACGATCGACACGCGTGCGAAGAAAGTTCTCAAGTTCATTTGGGCTGCCGTTGCCTTGGCGACCAGCAGCGCCGCGCTCGCCGCCGCGCCGATCAACACGCTCGAGGCCGGCCTCTTCGGCGGCCATGGTGACGTCGCGATTCGCGGCTACGACACGGTGGCCTACTTCACGCAGGGCAAGGCGGTGCAAGGGCAAGACAGCTTCGTCGCGATGTGGATGGGCGCGAAGTGGAAGTTCGCGTCCAAGTCGCACCTCGATCTGTTCAACGCGAGCCCGCAGCAATACGCGCCGCAGTACGGCGGCTATTGCGCCTACGGGGTCTCGCGGGGTTACCTGGTGAAGGTCGAGCCCGATCAATTCAAGATCATCGAGGGCAAGCTCTACCTCAACTACGACGCCAGCGTGCATGCGACCTGGCTCAAGGACCCCACGGGCTTTATCCGCATCGCGGACGCCAAATTCCCCGATCTGCTGAAGAAGTGACAGGAGGCTTCGATTCAATCATGGCTTGGCTCAAACAAAACGCGCATTGGCTGCTCACGCTGTTCGTCGCTTTCGTCTTCACCCAGTCGCTCTTCTTCAAGTTCAGCGGCTCGCCGGAGACGGTCTACATCTTCCAGGGCAAACTCGACCCGTGGGCGGCGTCGCTCGGTTTTCCCGGTGTGTTCGCGCCCGGCGGCATCTTCTCCGCCAAGGTGGTGGGCGCTGCTGAGCTCGTGGCGTCGGTGCTGCTCTTGGCGGGCGCCGCGATCTCGACGCGGCGCGCCGTGCAAGTGCTCGGCGCGGCGCTCGGCCTCTGCGTGATCAGCGGGGCGATCTTCTTCCACCTGTTCACGCCGCTGGGTGTGGCGGTGATCAATACCGACGGCAGCAGCGACGGCGGCGAGCTGTTCTTCCTGGCGTGCGGCGTGTGGCTCTGTTGCGCGGCGCTGCTCTGGCTGCGCCGCACCGTGTGGCTGGGGTGGATCGGCCGGGCCTGAGCGGCTGCGGATCAGCCCAGGCGCGCGCGGTGCCGCTGCACCTGCGCGAGCACTTGCGCCGGCGCGGTGCCACCCAGCACGTTGCGCGCGTCGAGTGAACCGCGCAGCGTCAGCACGTAATAGACGTCGGCGTCTATCGCGGCGTGGAACTGGCGCAAGTCTTCGAGCGGCAATTCACTCAAGCCCACGCCGCGCTGCTGGGCCTGCTTGACTGCGCTGGCAACGACTTCGTGCGCGTCGCGAAACGCCAGGCCTTTTTTCACCAGGTAATCGGCGAGGTCGGTCGCGGTCGCGTAGCCGCGTGCCGCAGCGCGCTCCATCGCCTCACTCTTGACGCGCAGGCCAGCCAGCATCTCGGCAAAGATGCGCAGCGTGTCGCGCAGTGTGTCGACGGTGTCGAACAAGGGTTCCTTGTCTTCCTGGTTGTCCTTGTTGTAGGCGAGCGGCTGGCCTTTCATGAGCGTGAGCAAACCCATCAAGTGGCCGACGACGCGCCCGGTCTTGCCGCGCGCGAGCTCGGGCACATCAGGGTTCTTCTTCTGCGGCATGATCGAACTGCCGGTGCAAAAACGATCCGGCAGCTCGACGAAGCCGAAGTTCTGGCTCATCCACAGCACGAGTTCTTCGGACAGGCGCGACACGTGCACCATGCACAGCGCCGCGGCCGACGTGAACTCGATGGCGAAGTCGCGGTCGCTGACGGCGTCCAGGCTGTTCTGGCAGACGCATGCTTGGCCCTGCGCGTCGACCATTCCCAGCGTGCGCGCCACGCGCTCCCGGTCCAGCGGATAGCTCGTTCCGGCGAGCGCCGCGGCGCCCAGCGGCAACTGGTTCGTGCGCGCGCGCACCTCGAGCAGACGCTGCGCATCGCGCGCGAACATCTCGACGTAGGCGAGCATGTGGTGGCCGAAGCTCACCGGTTGCGCCACCTGCAGGTGGGTGAAGCCGGGCATGATGGTTTGGGCGTTCGCCGCCGCCACTTCGACGAGCACGCGCTGCAAGGCGACGAGCAGGGCGCCCAGGGCGTCGATCTCGTCGCGCAGCCACAGCCGCACGTCGGTCGCGACCTGGTCGTTGCGCGATCTGCCGGTATGCAGACGCTTGCCCGCGTCGCCGATCAACTGCGTCAGGCGCGCTTCGATGTTCAGGTGCACGTCTTCGAGCTCGAGCTTCCATTCGAAGCGCTCGGCCTCGATGTCCTGGCTGATTTGCGCCAAACCCTGCTGGATCGCCGCGTGATCGGCAGCGTCGATCACACCCACGTGCGCGAGCATCTCGGCGTGCGCCAGGCTGCCCGCAACGTCGGCGCGCCACAGGCGCCGGTCGAAGCCGACACTGGCCGTGTAGCGCTGCACCAGCTCGCTCATCGGCTCGGAAAAGAGCGCCGACCACGCCTGGGATTTGCGCTCGAGTGGGTTGCTGGCCATGATGTATGTGAGGGATGACGCAGTCGGGGCGACTGCCCCCGCACGGGAGTTGGGGACAATGCGGCTCTGACTCTCAAGTCTCAGCACGCCGTGCCGATTCTATCGAGCCCCCCGAGTTCGCTGATTGCTTTGGGGGCGTCTGCACTCGATCCCACCCGCGATTTGCCTTGTCTACTTTGGTTGACCCACTGAATGCACCCGTCCATCGGCCGACGGCGCCGCCCGCGTCGTCGAGCTTCGGTGCGTCGATGTTCGGGCCGGCGCCGGCCGTGCCGCGCAAGGCCGATTCACTGTTCGACGTGTGCCACGTCGGCGTCGTGCTGCGCGGTCTGCTGTTCGTGCACGGCGTCGTCGCGATCGGGACGAGTTTTCAGGCGAATGGCTGGCGCTCGTGGTTGTTGCTGCTCGCCGGCGCTTCGGCAATTGCCCTGCCCGGCGTCTTGCTCTGGCTCCTGCTCGCCTGCGCGCTGAAGCGCCCGCTCAGCGCCTTGCGCGAGCCCGCGCAGTGGCTTTGTGTCGTCGCGGCGGGCGCGGGCTGCGCCGTGGTGGGCACTTGGCTGGCGAGCCTGCCGGGGCCGGACGTCATTGGCATGCCGAGCCTGTTCGCGCCGGCCCTGGCCGGAGCCGGAATTGCCGCGCTGATGTTCCAGTGGCTGCGCATGCGCGCCCAGGCCTTGCTGCCGGTGCAGACGGCGGCGCGCCTGGCCGAATTGCAATCGCGCATCCGCCCGCACTTTCTGTTCAATACGCTGAACACCGCGTTGACGCTCGTGCGCCTGGACCCGGAACGCGCCGAAGGCGTGCTCGAAGACCTGGCCGAGCTGTTTCGCGTCGCGCTGTCGGAACACGGCCAGGCCGTGACGCTGCAGGAAGAAGTGGAACTCGCGAAGCGCTACCTGGCGATCGAACAGATCCGTTTCGGCAGCCGCCTGCAGGTGCAATGGGAGCTCGACGACGCAGCGGCCGGCGCGCGCGTGCCGCCGCTGCTGTTGCAGCCGCTCGTTGAAAACGCGGTGCGCCACGGCGTGGAGCCGGCCGCCGAAGGTGGCACGATCCGGGTGCGCACCCGGGTGCGCCTGGGGCGCGCGGAAGTGCTGATCACGAACAACGTGCCGGGCCAAGCCTCCGAGCCCGGCAACGGCATGGCCCTGGACAACGTGCGCGAACGCCTGCGCCTCATGCACGATGTGGCGGCGGAGTTCGACGCGCGGCGCGTCGGCGACGCATTTCGCGTGCAGATTCTGGTGCCGCTGTGAGCACGAGGGCCGGCATGACGATGGTTGCCCCGCTGCGCGTCCTGCTCGTCGACGACGAAGAGCTCGCGCGCTTGCGCCTGCGCAGCTTGCTCGGCGAATGCCGCGACCCGTCGGCGAGTGTCGTCGGTGAAGCGTCGAGCACGGCGATGGCCTTGGCCTGGCTTGCGGCGCACGCGTGCGATGTGGTGCTGCTCGACATCCACATGCCGGGCCGCGACGGCACCCAGCTCGCCGCCGAATTGCGCCAGATGGCCAAGCCACCGGCCGTGGTCTTCGTCACGGCGCACCCGGAACATGCGCTGAAGGCCTTCGATCTGGCGGCGCTCGACTACCTGACCAAACCCGTCAAGCGCGAGCGCCTCAACGCGGCGCTGCAGCGTGTCGCTGCGCAATTGGCGCTCGGCGCCGCTGCACCGGCGTCGCCGGTGGACGATACCGGGGCCATCGTCGTCAGCGATCGCGGCCGCGTGGTGCGCGTCCCGCTCATCGAAATCCTCTATTTCAAGGCCGAACTCAAGTACGTGACCTTGCGCACTGCGGCGCGCAGCTATGTCATCGACGACCCGCTGTCCGATCTCGAGACGCGCCTGGGCGAGCGTTTTCTTCGAGTCCATCGCAACGCCCTCGTCGCACGCCCGGCCGTGCGCGCGCTGGAGCGGCGCACGCTGCCCGGTTCGGCCGATGAAGAAGGCGGCGAAACCTGGGCCGTGTGCCTGGCGCCGGTGGACGAGTGGCTGGCGGTGTCGCGGCGTCAAGTCGCCGCAGTGCGCGAAGCCCTGCTCGCCGCTGGGCGCTGAGCCCGGACACAAACGCTCCTGAGGAGCGTTTGTGCCTGGCGAAGGGTCCGAGCTCTGCGAGGACGCGGCCTGCAAGGCGAGCCCGGACACAAACGCTCCTGAGGAGCGTTTGTGGCGGGCGTTGGGTCCGAGCTCTGCGAGGACGCGGCCTGCAAGGCTGACAGCGCCCCCAACAGTCTGTCCAGCGCGCCTCTCGGCCTCTTCAGTCAATGTGGCTTCGCCACTTGATTCAACCCCCTCGGGGGGGCGGACGACGTATGTCGTCGGCCTTGGGGGCGCTTTCAGCGCGCAACGGCTGCGTTGATTTCCAGCATGCGCGCCTGGAACGCCGCGGCGGGCAGCGGCTTGCTGCACAGGTAACCCTGGTAGCTGTCGCACCCCAGGCTGCGCAGCAGATCGCGCTGGCCGGTGCTTTCCACACCTTCGGCGACGACCCGCATTCCCAGGCTGTGCGCAAGCACGACCAGCGCCTTGACGATCGCACAATCGGTCGCGCCGTCCGGCATGCCGTCGACGAACGACTTGTCAATTTTCAACTCGTCGAGCGGAAAACGCTTCAGGTAGTTCATCGACGAGTAACCGGTACCGAAGTCGTCGATGGCCACTTCGACGCCGAGCCGACGCAATTGCTCGAGTTGCTGGCGTGTGTGCTCGACGCGGTCCACCAGCATGCTCTCGGTCAACTCGATCGCGAGTTGTCCACGCTTGATCGCATAGCGTGACACGGCATCGCCGACCGTGCGAATGAGGCCGCCCGCGGCCAGGTCGTGGCGGGTCACATTCACCGCGACTTTGACATCGCCCAGGCCGGCGTCGCGCCATGCCGCCATCTGCGCGCATGCCGTGGTGATCACCCACTCGTCGAGTTCGACGATGAGGCCGGTTTCTTCCGCGATCCCGATGAACTGGGCCGGCGGTACCAAGCCTAACTCCGGCCGCAGCCAGCGCAACAACGCCTCGGCGCCGACGACGCGGTCGGTGGCAAGGTCGATCTTGGGCTGGTAGTACAAAACCAGTTCGTTGCGTTCGATCGCGCGCCGCAGTTGGGTCTCGAGCGTAAGTCTTTCCACCGACGCACTGTTGAGTTCGGTCGAATAGAACGCAAACGTGTTGCGGCCATTGCTCTTGGCGTGCCGCATCGCCGCCGCCGCGTTGCGCCGCAGGGTCTCGGCGTTCACCCCGTCACCCGGGTAGACCGAGATACCGATGCTGGGCGTGACGAACAATTCCCGCCCCTCGTGGTGGAACGGCCGCGACATTGACGCGAGGATGCGGCGCGCCATGCGATCGGCGGCGTCGGGCGCTTCGATACCCGGCATCAGCAGCCCGAATTGATCGCCCTCGAGTCGGGACAGCAGCAGCGCGTCGGAACGCCGCACACAGGCCCGAAGGCGCTGCGAGATGGCTTCGAGAAGGCGATCACCCGCCCCTCGGCCCAGGCTGTCGTTGATTTGCTTGAATCGGTCCAGGCCGATCTGCAACATCGCGAGCGCGCAGGGTTCCTGCTTGGCGTGCGCCACTACCGCGAGCATTTGCTCGGTGAAGACGCGCTGGTTCGGCAGCCCGGTGAGCAGGTCTTGGTTGGCGAGCCGATCTTGGTACACCTTGAAGACCAAGCTGTTGCGGACTCGCAGCACCAATTCACTGGGATCCACCGGTTTGGAGAGGAATTCGGTCGCGCCCAGTTCGAGCGCCTTCAGTTTGGTCGCAGTGTGATTTGCCGCCGTCAGGATGATGACGGGCGTGTAGCGCAACACGTCATCGTTTCGAATCTGCGCCAGGATGTCGAAACCCGACACGCCGGGCATCATCAGGTCGAGCAGCATCAGGCCGGGGCGGTGCTGGCGCGCCGCCTCCAGCGCGAGCTGCGGGTCGTTGATCGAGATGAAGCGCCGATACCCCGCCTCTTCCAGGTGGGCCTGGATGATGTCGGTCATCAGCGGCTCGTCATCGACCATCATGACGGTGACTTCGTAGAGCCCCGACGGCTGGGCCGGCGAAAGCTCGCCGACGTCAGTCAGAGGATCGTCCGGCGCGCCCGACGTCGTGACCGCCCAGCGCACGTGGCGCGACGACGCGGCGTCCTCTTCATCTGACGCGCGCTGTGAGTCGATATTCAAAGTCTGCATGGGGGGCTCAGACGGACACGGGGGTTTCGGGGACTGGCTGGGCTGCTGCCGCAGTCTCGTCCGGAATGACGATGCGCCGCGCCAGCGCCTGCAGCTGCTGCAGCACTTCGGCGACGGCTGCGACTTCACTGCGTTGAGCGTGCTGTTCGAGGTCGCGCGCGGGCTCGAACAACTCGTCGTAGCCCATCGTGCCGCCGGCCCCCTTAAGCCAGTGCGCCAGCGCTGCCAATTCGTTCAGATCACCACGCGCCTGTGCGTCGAGCATGGCCTGAAGCTTGGCCGGCAACTGCAATCCGAAGTTGCGCACCACGCGCTGCAGGCGCGGGTGCCGCGCCAGGCGCGAGACGATCGGGTCGCCTGCGGACGATGAATCTGCGAGGTCTTCGGGCTGCGGGGTCCGTGAGCGCTGCTCTTGCGCGGCAGCGGGTGAGCCCGGCGTCGCGGTGGCGGCGTCGACCGCGAGGCGTTTCCCTTTCAAGTGCCGCGCGAGTTCGGCCAGCATCGCGTCGATGTCGACCGGCTTGGTCAGGTAGCCGCTGAAACCCGCCGCTTCGATCTCGCGCTCGAAGCCCTTCATCGCGTTCGCGGTCAGCGCGAGCACGGGTATCGTGCAACCCCGCTCCCGCAACAGGCGTGCCGCGGTGTAGCCGTCCATCACAGGCATCTGCACGTCCATCAGGACCAGGTCCGCGCCGTCGCGGGCGATGTGCTCGAGGGCGCGAGCGCCATGTTCGGCCTCGCTCACCTGCAGGCCCGCGGCTTCGAGCACCAAACGCACGAGTTCTCGGTTTTCGGCACCGTCATCGACCACCAGGACACGCGCCGGTGCAAACTCCCAGCGCGCTGGGGCATCCGTGTCGTGCTCTGCGTTGAGCGCGGCGAGTGCGTTCGGTGCGAGCCACTGCACACCCTCCAGCGAGCCGGTCTCCAGCGTGATCCGGAACGTGCTGCCTTTCCCAGGAACGCTGCTCACGGTCACGTCGCCGCCGAGTGCGCGCGCAAACCGCCGGCTGATCGCCAGGCCCAGGCCGGTGCCGCCGAACTGGCGCGTCGTCGACGCTTCGGCCTGGACAAAGGGCTCGAAGATGGCTTCGACCTTGTCTGCCGCAATGCCGATGCCGGTGTCGCTGATGTCGATGACTAGCGCGCGGTGCGGTGTTTCGGGTGCGATGCGCATCACGACAGTTACGGCACCGTGCTGGGTGAACTTGAGGGCGTTGCCGACCAGGTTGGTGACGATCTGGCGCAAACGCGACGGATCGGACAACACGCTGGTCGGCAAGGCCTCGGGAAACTCGACGCGCAGCGCGATGCCCTTCTCGTCGGCCCGCACGCTCATGACCCGCACCACGTCCAGAACGACGCTGTGTGCCT
>CAWKLQ010000008.1:0-1849899 GCA_963850525.1 uncultured beta proteobacterium
GGGGACAGCTGGCGTTGGAGCCCGGAACAACCGTTCCGCTGGTGCTTTCTGGCACACGGTCGGAACCAAATGCCCAGGCCCTAGCGATGGCGCGAGAACTTCAGACCCAGTTCACATCGTGGCGCCCCAGCATTGAACAGGCCTTGTTCGAGCACTACGAACCATATGCCGAGGCTCTTGCTGCGGGTGAGGTTCCGCCCGAGAGCGAAGCATTCCCCAGCATCACCGCTGCAAACCGGGTTTGGGCTCATGTTTCGTTGGTATTTGTCTCCGTCACGCCCCTGGACGGCACGCTAACAACCGAATTTGGCTTCACCACCGGCTGGGACGAAGAACACACCCTCGGAGCGCGGTTCCAGTCAGGCAAGCTCCTTGAACTCTGCGGCAGTGTCTTGCCTCCGTAAAATGACAGTCTTGTCCAACGAGGTGTGAGCCTGGGGCCGGGGCCGTGATTCCAACGAGGAATGAGCCTGGAGGGGGTCTGGGCGAGGCGGTTTGGCGGCTGATGGGCAGCGCGCTTGCGCGGCGAGTCGATCATCGAAGCGATGGTGATCGACATGAACGAAGCCCAGGTGCGCACCTTGGAGCAGGTGCGCCAGGTGCTGGAGGGGACGCAGGCGCTGGAGTTCCGGCGGGCCGAGGATGACGAGGGGCGCTACGCGTGGATCGAATCCGGTGCTGCGGCGCTTCGAGTACCGCCAGTTGCCGCGCGCGCATCGCGGGCCGGTGCTGGCCTACCTGCAGCGCCTGAGCGGCTACAGCCGCGCGCAGGTCACGCGGCTGGTCTCGCGCTGGGACGCCGGCAAGCGGCTGGTCAAGGACTACCGCGCGCCCGAGCACGCCTTTGCGCGGCGCTACACGCCCGCCGACGTGGCGCTGCTGGCCGAGGTGGACCGCGCCATGGGCACGCTGTCGGGCCCGGCCACGGCCTGCGTGCTGCGCCGCCAGCGCGATGTGTTCGGCGACGCGCGCTTCGAGCGCCTGGGCTCGATCTCCGTGGGGCACCTGTACAACCTGCGCAACAGCGCGCCCTACCGCGCCCAGCGCGTGGTGCTGACCAAGACCCGGCCGACCAAGGCCGCGAACATCGGCGTGCGCAAGGCGCCGGCCCCCGAGGGGCGCCCGGGCTTCATCCGCATCGACAGCGTGCACCAGGGCGATCTGGACGGCATCAAGGGCCTGTACCACATCAACGCGGTGGACTGCGTCACCCAGTGGCAGGTGGTGGCCACCGTGCAGACGATCTCCGAGGCGCACCTGCTGCCCGTCATCGAGCAGATGCTCGAGCAGTTCCCGTTCGAGATCCTGGGCTTCCACGCCGACAACGGCAGCGAGTACGTCAACCACCGGGTGGCCGAGATGCTGGACAAGCTGCGCATCGAGTTCACCCGCAGCCGCCCGCGGCACAGCAACGACAACGGCCTGGCCGAGACCAAGAACGGCGCGGTGGTGCGCAAGCTGTTCGGCTACGAGCACATCCCGCAGCGCCATGCCGCGCGCTTCAACACCTTCTGCCGCGAGTACCTCAACCCGTTCCTGAACTTCCACCGGCCGTGCCTGTTCGCCACCGAGCTGGCCGACCCGAAGAAGCCCGGGCGCATCAAGCGCGTGTACCGACCCAAGGACGCGATGACGCCGCTGGACAAGCTGGCCAGCCTGCCCGAGGCGGCAAGCTTCCTGCGCGAGGGCGTCACGCTCGAACACCTGCGTGCGCTGGCCACGGCGCTGACCGACGTGCAGGCGGCCGAGGAACTCAACGAGGCACGGCTGGCGCTGTTCAGACGGGTGCCTGCACGCACCGGCTGAGTTCCCCCTACGGGGCTGCGTGCGGGCAGGCTGTGGACATGTGGACGATGCGCTGACGGCACTGGCCTGGTCCGTGGACAACGCGGGTACACGTTGCCCACCGCCCAGCCCTTCGCCCACATGCCCACAGCCTTCGACGAGCGATGTTGAAACCAAAACCCAGGCCCCAATACACTGACTTGGTCTACAACGGATCGACTCGCTTCGCGCCGCCGATCTCAGACCGCTCCAGGCTCATACCTGAATTGGAAACGACTATGACGCCCAACCCTACAAGCCACTGGCGCCAAGTTCCGAAGCAGGCCAATCAAAGGTCCTGGCGGAACGCAAGTTCTGGTCGAAGACCCCTCGGGAAACCCAATCGAACTGTTTGAGCCAAGGTCAGCCGAAGAATGAGCGAATCTAACCCTTCGGTCGAGCCGACGCGCTCCGGCCTGCGGCCTCCGCGCGCGGCTCACCTCAAACGTTAGACCGCAAAGGCGTCAGCCGACGCATGCCATCGCTCGCGCGCTTTGGCGCCGCTGGTAGACAGTTCAGCCTACAAGGCTTCTTTCACGCCTCCGGCAAATAGGCCCTCTCGAGGCAACCCAGAAATCACCGCCCCTTGGACTCCTCTTTCGAGCCTCTCTTGCCTCGCTTCGTCTTCCGCCTTGCAAGCAGCTCCCACATTAGCATTCCCCAAATCGCGCCGAGCCCACCACAACGTCAAGAGCCCAAATCAATGGCCCATCGCGCGTACCCGACACCCACCTTATCGCCAGGAAGAGTGGCAGCCCAACACCAACCGCGCCAAACATAGCGGAGTTCAGCCGCCGTTCGGTTAACCAGCTTCCGAATCGTTGTAGCATGCTCGGCACACTTTACATGAATGCGCCGCCCGCCCTTATGGTTACTCGCGAGCCTTCGGTGCGCGGGACCTGATAACCTTGCCATCTACCGGTATGCGGTCTAACCATTTACAGGGACTTCCCAACAAGTCAAGCAGACAGCGGTTTGGTTTTGGTATTCGGTGTTCCGGTATTCGCGCATTCGTTTCAGACCGGTCGTGTCAAGGCTGGCCGCAGGCCACCCGAAGGGCTTGGCCTTGATGCGGGCGGCCTGAAACCCACACTGGAGCGATGCTTGTCGGCCAAGACACTTGGCCGACAAGCCATGACAGACTTCTTCATTGCTTCGTGTGTGTGTGGCGCAAGGTGAATCGGATGCAGGCGGGCCGAAGGGCTGCGACAAAGGTGCAGACTGCTTCTCTACAGACGGCCTTGTTGCACGGGCACTGTGGCCTTGTGTGCGGACCCAGATGCGAACCGCTCAGCGGGGCTCCATTCCGATCGCGTGGACATCGAACGATTCGAGCCACGAATGGTTAGTCGAGCTTGCCCGCTGCCGGTCTGACCTGTCATATGCGTCTTCTGACTGATGCCTGCTGCGTGATGGAAACTGTGTTGCGGCGCTTGCAGCCCGCGGCTATGCGGCAGCCGCGCCGCTGACATTGCGCGTAGGCGCGGGCACCGGCACCGGCACCGGCGCCGGAACCGAGGCCGGCGCCGTTGCCGCCACCGCCGGCGGTCTGCTCACATGGTGCGCGTCGAACGCCTCGCCCTTGGTCATCACCGCCCACAGGATGCGTGCATTCTTGTTGGCCAGCGCCACCGCCGCCTTTTGCCAGCCGGCTCGCTCGCGCAGCGCCGTGACCCAGCGCGAGATCGGGTCGCTGCGCTTGTGCGCGGTCATGACCGCCGACTTGGCTCCCTGGATCAGCAGGCTGCGCAAGTACGTGTCGCCCCGCTTGGTGATGCCACCCAGGTTGTTCTTGCCGCCCGAGGAGTGCTGGCGCGGCACCAGGCCGATCCAGGCGCCGAACTGCGCGCCGTGCCGGAACTGCTTGAACTCGCCCACCGTGGCCAGCGCGGCCGAAGCCGTCACGGGGCCGATCCCCATCAGGGTGGCAGCCTTCTTCACCTCGGCGTTGTCCTTGGCATGCGTGGCGATGCGCGCGTCGCACCACTCGATATGGGCATCCAACTCACGCCATTGCGCTTGCGCTTGTTGCACGACCCGGCGCGCCAGCGCGTTCATCTCGTTGCTCGCATCCTCGATCACGTCGGCCAGAACGGCCTGCAGCGCCGCCGGGCTTTGCGCGAAGACCAGGCCGAACTCGGCCAGCAGCCCGCGGATGCGGTTGATGCACGCGGTGCGCTCGGCCTTGAACCCCTCGCGCAGCCGGTGCACGCACAGCATGCTTTGCTGCTCGATGCTCTTGGCCGGCACGAAGTGCATCTGCGGGCGCGACGCGGCCTCGCAGATGGCCGCGGCATCGTTGGCGTCGTTTTTGCCGCTGGCGCCTTGTTTGCGATACGGGCTGACGAGTTGCGCGGCGATGATGCGTGCGTCAAGACCGAGCGCGATGAGCTTGCGCGCCCAGTGGTGCGCACTGGAGCTGCTCTCCATGGCCACGATGCACCCGGCGGGCAATTGCGCGCACCAGGCCAGAAATTTGTCGCGCGCCAGTGCGCGGCTGACGAGCACCCGCCCCGCGGCGTCCACGGCATGAACCTGGATCACGCGCTTGGCCAGATCGGCCCCGACGCGAACGGCTCGACCTCGCGATTCACGTTGCGCTTCACGCTGCACCCCAACTCGTGTAATCTGCTCCACGGACTTCCCCTTTCATAGGCTTGAGATTGACGACTTCAATCACCACCAATCTTGGCGCATCGACGCCGTTGCCCGAAGGTGGGAAGTCCCTTCGCATTCCGTTCCAGCCGACGTGCTCCGGCCTGCGGCCTCCGCACGCGGCTTACCTCAAACGTTAGCCCCCAAAGACGTGACCGTCGTTGCCATTCCGCCCTCGCTTGAATACAAGGCGGCCTTCCTGCGAATGCTCGCAGACTTCGAGAAGAACGACTCATCCAATGCCGAGTTCTACATTTCAGCCAAAGAAGACTTCGCAGCCTACGTAGGCGGCCTGTTGGAAGAAGAACAAGGCATCAATCTCCGCGAAGGCTGGGTTCCCTGCACGCACCAATGGCTGCTCAACCAGCAGAACCACGTGGTTGGTGTCACACGGCTGCGCCATAGAATCGATACGCCATTTCTCTCTACCAACGGCGGACACATCGGCTATGACATCGCGCCAAGCCACCGGCGAAACGGTTACGGTCACATGGCTCTTCACTTCAGTCTTCGTAGGGCCTCCAGTTTAGGTCTCACTAAGGTCCTGCTCTATACCGCGGAAGACAATGCTCCGTCCCGCGCAGTCATTGAGCGTGCGGGTGGTACGCTGGAAGCAGTTACCTTCTCGGAGTTCTGGCATGAGAATTTATGCAAGTACTGGGTTCCTGTCCCCGTTGGGGGCTAACTCTTCGCTCAACCCGACGCGCTCCGGGCTTCGCCCTCCGCGCGCGGGTTAGCTCAAACGTTAGGCCCACAACCAATGTTGCCGCCACGTCTTCTCGCTTGGCGTGCCGCCGGTGCTCCCGCTACGCACACACGACACCTGGCAGCAAAAACTACATCCATTCTGCCAGTGCGCCCCACCGCGCGGCCACCCCACGACTCGCTGTTATGCTCCGACCCGACTGGAAGTCGCCCGCTTGAGAAAGCAGAATCTGAGTAGGCAATCGCTGTGCCGCCCTCTATGACCTCGCTGCGAAACCTTGGCCCCAAGTCACAGGCAATGCTTGCCGCGGTCGGCATTACATCTCCGCAGCAGCTACGCAAGCTGGGTTCGGTCGCCGCCTATAGCAAGGTCAAGCGCAGCGGCACCAATGCCAGCCTGAATCTCTTGTGGGCGCTGGAAGGTGCAATTACAGATCTTCCTTGGCAGCAAGTAGCACGTGAGCATCGCACAAGCTTGCTGCTGGCGCTTGACTCGTATGAAAACGGCGCCTAACCTTTCGGTCAAGCCGACGCGCTCCGGGCTACGCCCTCCGCGCGCGGCTTACCTCATACGTTGGGCGTCACAATCCATGCTTAGACCCGCGCCGGCAAGCGCTGAAGAATTCGGTCCCTCCGCGCCGAAGTGCGATGACACGCTGCCGTTCGCACTTCTCTCTCGCGACACGGTCTAAAAGGCCTACCCGAATATGAACATCAAGCAATTCCTCTCCTCCTCCGCGGAGATTCTTGGTACGCCTCCTTCGTGGCGGCCCGAACCAACTCCAACGCAGTTGTTGCTGGCAAAACGCTGGGCGCTGGTGGCTCGGGTTCTTGGTGGCATTGGTCTGTTCGCGCTCGCGTTCTGCTTTGTTGCATCGTGGTTCCCCGCTTGGCTCGCGCTCGCGCTCCCCGCTGTCGGCCTAGCCGCTTGGCTATGCGTCATCCAGTCTCAGCAGGCATTGCGAAGTGAAAGCGCGGAAGAACGAGCACCACCCTCGCGATAGCAATACACAAGTCGCCCGTCTCTTGCGTGGCCAGCTGCATGACGCCCAACCCTTCGGTCAAGCCGACGCGCTCCGGGCTGCGCCCTCCGCGCGCGGCTTACCTCATACGTTGGGCGTCACAGTGCCCCTGCCTAGAATGCTCAAGCGGCGAGTCTCGTCGTTGGAGCATGCCACCCACCTTCCACAAGGACAGTCCAATGAATCACTATCTACGCGTCACCCTTGCTTCTGCACTTGTTCCCTGGCTCGCACTGGGGATTCCTGGCTGTGCAACCGCTCCTGCCAAGGACGCCGTGAGCACCAAGGAGGCACCCGCCGCAATTGGACCGTATTCCCAAGGAATCAAGGTTGGGAATGTCCTGTTCCTCGCAGGGCAAATATCAATCGATCCCAAGACAAATCAGTACGTCGCCGGTTCGATCGAAGAACAAACGGCATTGACCCTTGAGAATCTGAAGGCGGTTGCTGTAGCCGGAGGCATGTCCATGGCCGACATCGTTTCCACTTCAGTCTTCTTGAAGGACCTCAACGACTTCGCGAAAATGAATGCAGTCTACGCAACGTACTTCAAAGACAAACCGCCGGCGCGCGCAACTGTGCAAGTCGCGCGTCTGCCTAGAGACGCACTCATTGAAATATCGGCCATCGCAGCGAAGTGAGAGTGGGCGTCCGTTCCATGTTTGTTGCATGACGCCCAACCCTTCGTTCCAGCCGACGTGCTCCGGCCTTCGGCCTCCGCGCGCGGCTTACCTCATACGTTAGGCGTCGCAAACTCAGCCTCCCTATGCCGCGCGTAATCCTCACCGGCGGGCCTGGCGCCGGAAAGACAACACTGCTGAGGGAGTTCGCCGCCTTGGGCTACACCACCGTCGATGAATCTGCCCGAGCTATCATCTCTGAGCGAATTGCTGCAGACCTCGCGCCACGGCCCTCGCCAAGGGAATTCGCAAGAGAGATACTACGTCGCGATATAGCGAAGTACGAGGCCGTAAGGGAGTCAGCCGGTTGGGTCTTCTTTGATCGGGGCGTAGTCGAGGCCGTGGCTATGGTCAACGAAACTGAGCCAATGTCAGCATCTCACCTCGCGGCAAACTTGAAGTCCTACGCCGTGCATCCCCTGGTGTTCGTCCTTCCACCTTGGCCCGAAATCTACACAACGGATCAGGAACGCGATCATGACTTTGAACACTCTGTCGCTGTTCACGGTAGCATTGTCGCGTGGTATTCGGCCTGCGGATACGAACTGCACGAGGTACCTCGTCTGCCAGTCGCCCAACGAGCGGCGCATGTCATTCATGTACTCTCCACCAACGACGCCTAACCTTTTACAGGGACTTCCCAACAAGTCAAGCAGACAGCGGTTTGGTTTTGGTATTCGGTGTTCCGGTATTCGCGCATTCGTTTCAGGCCGACCGTGTCAAGGCTGGCCGCAGGCCACCCGAAGGGCTTGGCCTTGATGCGGGCGGCCTGAAACCCACACTGGAGCGATGCTTGTCGGCCAAGACACTTGGCCGACAAGCCATGACAGACTTCTTCATTGCTTCGTGTGTGTGTGGCGCAAGGTGAATCGGATGCAGGCGGGCCGAAGGGCTGCGACAAAGGTGCAGACTGCTTCTCTACAGACGGCCTTGTTGCACGGGCACTGTGGCCTTGTGTGCGGACCCAGATGCGAACCGCTCAGCGGGGCTCCATTCCGATCGCGTGGACATCGAACGATTCGAGCCACGAATGGTTAGTCGAGCTTGCCCGCTGCCGGTCTGACCTGTCATATGCGTCTTCTGACTGATGCCTGCTGCGTGATGGAAACTGTGTTGCGGCGCTTGCAGCCCGCGGCTATGCGGCAGCCGCGCCGCTGACATTGCGCGTAGGCGCGGGCACCGGCACCGGCACCGGCGCCGGAACCGAGGCCGGCGCCGTTGCCGCCACCGCCGGCGGTCTGCTCACATGGTGCGCGTCGAACGCCTCGCCCTTGGTCATCACCGCCCACAGGATGCGTGCATTCTTGTTGGCCAGCGCCACCGCCGCCTTTTGCCAGCCGGCTCGCTCGCGCAGCGCCGTGACCCAGCGCGAGATCGGGTCGCTGCGCTTGTGCGCGGTCATGACCGCCGACTTGGCTCCCTGGATCAGCAGGCTGCGCAAGTACGTGTCGCCCCGCTTGGTGATGCCACCCAGGTTGTTCTTGCCGCCCGAGGAGTGCTGGCGCGGCACCAGGCCGATCCAGGCGCCGAACTGCGCGCCGTGCCGGAACTGCTTGAACTCGCCCACCGTGGCCAGCGCGGCCGAAGCCGTCACGGGGCCGATCCCCATCAGGGTGGCAGCCTTCTTCACCTCGGCGTTGTCCTTGGCATGCGTGGCGATGCGCGCGTCGCACCACTCGATATGGGCATCCAACTCACGCCATTGCGCTTGCGCTTGTTGCACGACCCGGCGCGCCAGCGCGTTCATCTCGTTGCTCGCATCCTCGATCACGTCGGCCAGAACGGCCTGCAGCGCCGCCGGGCTTTGCGCGAAGACCAGGCCGAACTCGGCCAGCAGCCCGCGGATGCGGTTGATGCACGCGGTGCGCTCGGCCTTGAACCCCTCGCGCAGCCGGTGCACGCACAGCATGCTTTGCTGCTCGATGCTCTTGGCCGGCACGAAGTGCATCTGCGGGCGCGACGCGGCCTCGCAGATGGCCGCGGCATCGTTGGCGTCGTTTTTGCCGCTGGCGCCTTGTTTGCGATACGGGCTGACGAGTTGCGCGGCGATGATGCGTGCGTCAAGACCGAGCGCGATGAGCTTGCGCGCCCAGTGGTGCGCACTGGAGCTGCTCTCCATGGCCACGATGCACCCGGCGGGCAATTGCGCGCACCAGGCCAGAAATTTGTCGCGCGCCAGTGCGCGGCTGACGAGCACCCGCCCCGCGGCGTCCACGGCATGAACCTGGATCACGCGCTTGGCCAGATCGGCCCCGACGCGAACGGCTCGACCTCGCGATTCACGTTGCGCTTCACGCTGCACCCCAACTCGTGTAATCTGCTCCACGGACTTCCCCTTTCATAGGCTTGAGATTGACGACTTCAATCACCACCAATCTTGGCGCATCGACGCCGTTGCCCGAAGGTGGGAAGTCCCTTCGCATTCCGGTCAAGCCGACGCACTCTGAACTGGTCCCCCAAAACTGGACGCCACGAAGTCTGTTAGTTTTGACTTCTTGGAGGACATATGAAAGCAGGATCAGATCGGAAGTACACGGCTGAATTTCGGGACGCAGCTGTCAAGCAAGTGATTCAAGGTGGGCGTGGCATGGCGGCGGTTGCGCGCTCGCTGGAGATGTCGAACAAGACGCTGGCCAACTGGGTGTACCTGGCACGCAAAGGGCAGGCGCTGGTCAAGCGTGTGCCCGTGCAGCCGGTGTCGGACCTGGAGGCCGAACTGAGCCGCTTGAGGCAGGAGAACACCCGGTTGAGGGTGGAGAAGGAAATCCTAAAAAAAGCGGCAGCGTACTTTGCGAGGGAGTCGATGTGAAGTACGCGTGGATTGAGAAGCATCGACAGGAATACGCCACGACGATGATGTGCGAGCTGCTGAGCGTATCGCGCAGCGGGCTGAACGCGGCGCGAGGGCGCGAGCCATCGAAACGCGCGTGCGAAGACAAGCAGTTGGTCGAACAGATTCGCCACGGCCAGCGCAAGCATCGCGGGCGCTACGGGCGCCGACGCATGACGCCCGAGATCGGCCAGGCGCTGGGCCGCACGATCAACCATAAGCGTGTCGGGCGCCTGATGCGCGAGCACGGGCTGCAAAGCCACAAGCGGCGGCGCTTTCGGGTGGTGACGACCGACTCCAAGCACACCCACGCGGTGGCGCCCAACGTGCTGCAGCGCGACTTCCAAGCGGCCGCGCCGAACCAGAAATGGTTGGCCGACATGACCTACGTGCCCACCGACGAAGGCTGGCTGTACGTGGCGCTGGTACTGGACCTGTACGCACGCAAGCTGGTGGGCTGGGCGATGAGTGAGACGATGCCGCAGGAGCTGACGCTGTGCGCGCTTGACGTTGCGCTGGGCTGGCGCCACCCCGGCGCTGGCCTGGTGCACCACTCGGACCGGGGCTCGCAATACGCGGCCAACGACTACCGCGCCAAGCTCGAGGCGCTGGGCATCACGGTGTCGATGAGTCGCAAGGGAGACTGCTGGGACAACGCGCCGATGGAATCGGTGAACGGCACGTTGAAAGTCGAGTGCGTGCACGACGAGCATTTCGAGACTCGCGAGCAGGCAAGGCAAGCAATTGTCGAGTACATCGGTTACTACAATACCGAGCGCCGCCATTCTGCGTTGGGCTACATCACCCCGGCAGAATTCGAGCGGCGCTGGCGCGCCGAGTCAGCTTCAAAGACAAGGGCGTTGCAGCAATGAGCGGGCACCGCGTTACCCACCGCCGGCCGGTCCGGTTCGTATCGCAAGCGACCGAACCGGCCGTCCGTGGATAACGCTCATCGTGCTTCGTGGCGTCCAATGAACGGGGACCGGTTCACTCCGGCCTGCGGCCTCCGCGCGCGGCTTACCTCATACGTTCGGCCCCACAAACCCCGCTTTGGCGCACACGTTTGACGCGCGCCTTTCTTGTAGCTACACTATTGCATGCGAATCGAGTTTGACGCAGCGAAGGACAAGGCGAACCGCGCAACCCACGGCATTTCGCTTTCCGTCGCCGAAAGGCTTGATTGGGACGCCGCGTTGGTCTGGGTCGATGACCGTTTCGAGTACGACGAGCTGAGAATGATCGCACTTGCCCCGGAAACAGCGACTCTGTACTACGTGGCCTTTGTTGAACGTGGCAGCGTACGAAGAATCATCAGTCTTCGCCGTGCCACCCGCCGCGAGGTGAAGCACTATGTCGAGAACTTCTAAGCGCCCAGTCATTGCCATGCCTACCGTGGAGGAGAACAAGCGCATCGTCGCCGCGGCAAAGGCTGACCCTGATGCCCAGCCCCTTACGCCTAAGCAACTCAAGGCAATGGTTCCTCTGCATACTCTTCGCGGCCGTCCGAAATCAGCCAATCCAAAGCAATTGGTCTCCGTCCGGTACAGCCCGGAGGTTCTCGCATTCTTCAAAGCAACTGGCGAGGGGTGGCAAACGCGCATGGATGGAGTCCTACGTCAGTACGTGTCGCGTCGCTCGCGCCAGGCGTAAAGTGGGGCCGAACCCTTCGGTCAAGCCGACGCGCTCCGGGCTGCGCCCTCCGCGCGCGGCTTACCTCAACCGTTAGGGCGCTTCCCGGTCTCAGAAATGAAGTGCAACACTGCCGCTTTCAAGGGGTGTTGCACCTATGGGAATCAAGTACTCACAGCTCGATCTGCACGCTCGGATCATCATCGAGTATCTGCTCGAGCAAGACCTCTGTCCGGCTCGCATCGCTTGCCACATCGGAACTGACCGATCCACCGTTTGCCGCGAGCTGCGCCGGGGCTGGCACATGGCGGCCTTGGGTCGCTACACGGCCGCGCAGGGCCAGTTCGTTCACGACCAGCATCGTCGCAACGCAGGCCTGGCGCGACGCAAACTCGGGCCTGATCTGTCCTCCCCCGCCTGGCGGCCCATCCGCACCGCGCTGCGTGCGGGCTGGTCCCCACAACAGTATTGCGGCCGCATGCGGCTGATCGACTCGCTGCTGTGCCTCGCCCCCGCACGCACCTCCCTCTGCCACGAGACGCTCTACAAGGCCATCTTCAACCTGCCCAAGAGCCAGGCTCGGCGTGAGATGACCCAGCTGCTGCGCCAAAGCCCCGGTGGCAGGCGGCGGCGCCGGCGGCGCGATCGTCGCTCGCGCTTCACCGGCATCCAGAACATGACCCCCATCGAGCAGCGCCCCGCCGAGATCGAGCTGCGTATGGAGCTCGGCCACTGGGAGGGCGACCTGATCAAGGGCGCCCACGGCCAGTCGTGTATTGCCACTCTGGTGGAGCGCGCCTCCCGTCTGACCTTGCTCGTGCCAACGGCCCCGCCCGCCGGGCTTGCCGTGCCTCGGCCCGCCCATTTCACTCGTGCGGTTGGAGTATGCCGCCAGCAGGTGATCCCAAGAAAGCGTCCCCCACTGCCTCGCCACTCCAAAACGGCGCCCGCACATCCCGCACATGGTGCGGCCCCACGTCCGCGCAGCGGTTCACGCCGAGCAGCGCCATGTCGCGGTCGACCTCGTCGGCGAGCAACGAAATCGCGTGCGCTACACCTTCCTCGCCAGCCACCGCCGCAGCAAAATTGAACGGCCGCCCGACAAAGACGAAGCGCGCGCCCAGCGCCAGCGCCTTCAGCACGTCGCTGCCGCGGCGAATGCCGCCGTCCACCAGCACCGGCATGTCGCCTGCGCGCGCCACGATCTCGGACAAGACGCGCAGCGCGGCGATCGCGCCGTCGAGCTGGCGCCCGCCGTGGTTGGAGAGGATGAGCGCGTCCACGCCGTGCTTGCGTGCGAGCTGCGCGTCGGCAGGGTTGAGGATGCCCTTCACCACCAGCGGGCCCTTCCACATCTTGCGGATTGAGGCGACGTGGCCCCAGTCGAAATGGTCACGCTTGGAAAAGTCGCGCAGCACGGTGGCCGAGAGAATCGGCGCGCCGCGCTCGGCGAATGCGTTCTCGAAGTGCGGCATGCCGTGGCGCAGCAGCGTGGGGAGCACAGTCTTGGCGAGCCAGCCCGGGCGCACCAGGCCGTCGAAGGCGAGCCGCAAGCTGGGTATGAGCGGCGTCGAAAACCCGGCGCGAACGTTGTTCTCGCGATTTCCTCCCACGGGGCAGTCCACGGTGAGCATCAGCGTCTTGATTCCCGCCGCAGCGACCCGCTCCAGCAGCGCGTTGATGCGTTGCGGCTCGCCAGGCAGGTAGGCCTGGAACCAGCTCGACGGCGCGGCCTCGACGATCTCCTCCAAGCGTGCCAGCGCCGCGCCGCTGATCACGGTGGGAATGTTCGCCGCATGCGCTGCGCGCGCGATCACCACGTCGCCGCGGTAGGTGCTCAGCGCCAGCATGCCCATCGGCGCGACGCCGAAGGGCGCGGCGTATTCATGGCCGAGCAGCGCCGTGCGCTGGCTGCGCTGCGACACGTTGCGCAGCACCTGCGGCACGAGCGCAAGCTCGCGAAACGCCTGGAGGTTGTCGTCGAACGCGAGGTTCTGCTCGGCGCCGCCCGCCACGTAGGCAAACACCGGCCGCGGCAGCACGCGGCGTGCGGCGTGCTCGAAATCGTCGAGCGACAGCATGGGGGCGAGCTTGCGATTGGACGCAGTCGGCGCAGGGTTACTCATGAATGACTCGATCCGCCGGGCAGTGAATAATCGGGCGACGATACCCGAGGAGACGAGGAATGTCCGGTTTGAATTCTCTTGCGCGCGCCCTGGCCCTGTTCGCCGCAGCGCTGCTTGCCGCGCCACCCGCGATGGCGCAGGCCACCCCGCAAAAAGGCGGAACGCTTGTCATCGTGGTCCAGCCCGAGCCGCCCACGCTCGCTGCGTACCAAAGCACCGCCGGCCCGGTGGGCCAGGTCACGACCAAAGTCTTCGAAGGCTTGCTCGAATACGACTTCGACTTGAAACCCCAGCCGGGCCTGGCCAAGTCGTGGAGCGTCAGCGCGGACGCCAAGACCGTCACCTTCAATCTGCAAGAAGGCGTGAAGTTCCACGACGGCAAGCCTTTCACGAGCGCCGACGTGCAGTTCAGCGTCATGGAAGTGCTGAAAAAAGTGCACCCGCGCGGCCAGAGTACGTTTCGCGCAGTCACCGCGGTCGACACGCCCAATGCACTGACCGCCGTGTTCCGCCTCAGCGAGCCGGCGCCTTACATGATGATGGCGCTGTCGTCGTACGAGTCGCCCATCGTCCCCAAGCACATCTACGGCGAAGGCGACATCAAGGCGCATCCGTCGGCGAACACGCCCGTGGGCACGGGCCCGTTCAAGTTCGGTGAATGGCAAAAGGGTCAGTTCATGCGCTTCGACCGCAACCCGGACTACCGCAAGCCCGGGCTGCCGCACCTGGACCGCATCGTCGCGCGCTTCATCGCCGACGGCGGCACGCGCTCGGCGACGCTGGAAACCCAAGAAGCGCACATGGCCGGCTTCGGCGCGATCCCGCCGGTGGACGTGAAACGCCTGCAAGCGCTGCCGCACATCGAAGCCACGTTCAAGGGCTACGAGATGCAGGCGCCTATCGTGCAGCTCGACTTCAACACGAGCAAGCCGCCGTTCGACAACGTGAAAGTGCGCCAGGCGGTGGCGTACGCGATCGACCGCAAGTTCGTCATCGACAACGTCTGGTTCGGCTTCGGCCGCCCGGCCACCGGGCCCGATCAACTCCAACTTCAAGGCGAACGGCCTGTTCACGCCCGACACGAAGAACTACAACGTTGCCAACGGCATCGAACTCGCCAACAAGCTGCTGGACGAAGCCGGCAAGCCGCGCGGTGCCGACGGCACGCGCTTCGAGATCGTCCACGACATCACGCCCTACGGCGAAGAGTGGCGGCGTTTTGGCGAATACACGCAGCAGCAGCTCGGCAAGCTCGGCATCAAGGTGACGCTGCGTTATGAAGACGTGCCGACCTGGCTGCGCCGCGTCTACACCAACTACGACTTCCAGCTCACCAACAACTGGATCCAGACGCTCGCCGACCCGGTGATCGGCGTGCACCGCCTGTACCACTCGGCGTCGATCAAACCCGGCACCGTGTTCGTCAACGACTCGCGCTGGAGCACGAAGGAAACCGACGACCTGATGGACAAGGCCGCCGTCGAAGCCGACCCGAAGAAGCGCGCCGCGCTCTATCACGACATGCAAAAGCGCGTCGCAGAGGCGAGCCCGCTGGTGTGGGTGCACGAACTCAACTTCGTGACGGTCTACAACAAAAAGGTCAACAACTTCCCGCTCAGCCCGCTCGGAATCTACTCGTCGTTCGATCAGGTCTGGCTGGCGAAGTAGTCGAGCAGACACGCCCGCACGGCCCGAGACTGCGATGCTCTGGAGCAAGAGCGCCGGCTACGCATTGCAGCGCCTGGTTCAGGCGGTGCCGACGGTGCTCGTGATCGTTGCGCTGAACTTCCTGCTGCTGCAGTTGGCGCCGGGTGACGCCGCCGACGTGCTTGCCGGCGAAGCCGGCTCGGCTACGCCCGAATTCATGGCGCAACTGCGCCAGAAATTCGGCCTGGACCAGCCGGTGGCGGTGCAGCTGTTGCTCTACATAAAGAACATCGTCAGCTTCGACCTCGGGTTCTCGTTCCGCCACAACATGCCGGTCGCGCAGTTGATCTTGTCGCGTCTGGGGCCGACGCTGCTGCTCATGCTCACCGTGTTCGCGCTGTCGGTGGCGGCGGGCGCCATGCTCGGCAGCCTGGCGGCGCGCAATCTGAACCGCTGGCAAGACAACATGATTTCGATGTTGACCGTGCTCACCTACGCGACGCCGGTGTTCTGGGCGGGCCTGATGCTGATCGTCGTGTTTTCCATCAAGCTCGGCTGGTTCCCGACGAGCGGAATGACGCAAGTGGCGGCGTTTCACGAAGGCCTGGCCAAGGTGCGCGACGTCGCGCACCACCTGGTGCTGCCGGCGCTGACGCTGACGATGTTCTACCTCGCGCTTTACACGCGGCTCATGCGCGCGTCGGTGCTCGAGCAGTTCTCGATGGACTACGTGGTGACGGCGCGAGCCAAGGGCTTGACGGAGCGCCAGATCGCACGCCGCCACGTGCTGCGCAACGCGCTGCTGCCGGTGGTGACGATGGCCGGCGTGCAGGCCGGGGCACTGCTCGGCGGCGCGGTCGTCGTCGAGACGGTGTTCGCCTGGCCGGGCCTCGGGCTGCTCGCGTACGAATCGCTGTTCGCGCGCGACCTGAACCTGCTGCTCGGCATCTTCTTCGTCTGCACCTGCCTGGTCGTGGTCGTCAACCTGCTCGTCGATCTGGCGTATTCCCTGCTCGATCCGCGCATCGAATTGCGGTGAAGCATGAACGCGCCGCCCTGACGCTTCATGCGCCACCGCCCTGCCGTGATCGGCCTGGTGCTGTTGCTCTGCGTCGTGCTCGCCGCATTGCTGGCCGGAACCCTGTACCCCACCGACCCCTTCGGCATGGTCGGCAAGCCGTTCCAGCCGCCGTTCGGCGAATATCCGCTCGGGACGGATCAACTGGGCGCGACCTCGCCGCCGGCGTGTTGTACGGCGCGCGCACCACGCTGCTCGTCGGGCGTGGTCGCGACCCTGATCGCCACACTCGTCGGCGTTGCGGTGGGGGGCCTGGCGGGTTACTTCGGCGGGCGCCTTGACAACGTGCTGATGCGCTTCACCGAACTGTTCCAGACGATTCCGTTCTTCCTCTTCGCCATCCTGCTCGTCGCCGTGCTCGGCGCCATCGGTGCGCAGCGTGATCTTCGCGATTGCCGTCGTCTCGTGGCCGCCGATGGCGCGGCTGGTGCGCGGCGAATTCATGGCGATGCGCAATCGCGAGTTCGTGCAGGCGTGCGTCGCGATGGGCATGGGCCACACCCGAATCATCTGCGTGCACATCCTGCCGAACACGCTGTCGTCGATCATCGTCACCGGCTCGCTGATGGTCGCCACTGCCATCCTCATCGAGTCGGGCTTGTCGTTTCTCGGCCTGACCGACGCGAACACGATGAGCTGGGGTTTCATCATCGGCTCGGGGCGCACCGTGCTGCGCACCGCGTGGTGGATCTGCGCGATGCCCGGCCTGGCGATTCTGCTCACCGTGATGGCGATCAACCTCGTCGGCGACGGCCTGAACGATGCACTGAACCCGCGCCTGCGTTCGCTATGACGACGGCGCCAACGCCGAGCCGACACCGCTGCTGCGCATCGATGGCTTGAGCGTCAGCCTGCCGGCGAACGCCGACCGGCCCTACGCGGTGGAGAACGTCAGCCTCGACCTGTCGCGCAATGAGATTCTTTGCGTGGTGGGCGAATCGGGCTCGGGAAAATCGGTGATGTCGCGCGCCGTGCTCGGCTTGTTCGCGTCGCGCCACGTGCAGCCGAGCGCCGGGCGCATCCTGTTCGAGGGCGAAGACCTGCTGCGCGCCGCGCCCGAGCGTTTGCGCGCGCTGCGCGGGAACCGCATCGCGATGATTTTCCAGGAGCCGATGACGGCGCTGAACCCGGTGCTGCGCATCGGCGCGCAGATCGACGAAGTGCTCGAAGTGCACCAGACGGGCGACAGGTCAGCGCGCCGCGCGCGCGTGCTCGAAATGCTCGCCGCCGTGCACCTGCCCGAGCCGGAGAAGATTCTCGCGGCCTACCCGCATCAGCTCTCCGGCGGGCAGCGCCAGCGCGCGATGATCGCGATGGCGCTCGCGCTGCAGCCCGACATCCTGATCGCCGACGAGCCCACGACGGCGCTCGACGTGACGACGCAGGCGCAAATCCTCGCGCTGATCCGCGAAGTGCAGCGCAAGCAAGGCATGGGCGTGATCTTCGTGACGCACGACTTCGGCGTCGTCGCCGAGGTGGCGGACCGCATCGCCGTGATGCAGCACGGCCGCATCGTCGAGCAAGGCCCGGCGGACGAGGTGTTGAACCGACCGCGCGCCGACTACACGCGCGCCCTGCTCGCCGCGGTGCCGAGCCTCACGCCGGGGCCGAAGCGCGACTTCAGCGCCGCGCCCGTGGTCGTTGCGGTGAAGGGCCTGAACAAGAGTTTTCGCACCGGCAGCGGCTGGTTCGGCGGCGCCGCGCGGCGCGTCGATGCGTTGGCAGGCGTGAGCTTCGACGTGCGCCGCGGCGAGACGGTGGGCATCGTCGGCGAATCGGGATCGGGCAAAACGACGGTGGCGCGCTGCATCATCCGCCTGCTGGACGCCGACAGCGGCGAAATCGTGATCGACGGCAACAACATCGTTGGCTTGAGCCAGCGCGCGCTGCGCCCGGTGCGCAAGCGCCTGCAGATGGTGTTTCAAGACCCGTTCGGCTCGCTGAACCCGCGCCGCACTGTGGGGCAGCTGATCTCGGAAGGGCCGATCGTGCACGGCGCGGCCGTGGCGAGCGCACAAGCCAGAACGCTGGAGTTGCTGGAGCTGGTGGGCCTGGAGCGGCGCGCAGCGGAGCGTTACCCGCATGAATTTTCAGGCGGGCAACGCCAGCGCATCGGCCTGGCGCGAGCGCTCGCGCTCGAGCCCGCGATCCTCGTCGCCGACGAGCCCGTCTCGGCGCTCGACGTCTCAGTGCAGGCGCAGGTGTTGCGCCTGCTCGCCGACATCCGCAATCGGCTCGGCCTCACGCTGATCTTCATCACGCACGACTTGCGCGTCGCGAGCCAGGTCTGCGATTCGGTGGCGGTGATGCGCTTTGGCCGTATCGTCGAATTCGGCCCCGTCGCGCAGGTGTACGCGAACCCGAGCCACGCCTACACGCGCGAGTTGATGGACTCGGTGCCCGGGCGCCGCTGGAGCCATGGCAACGACTTGGCGAACTTGAATCGAGGAATCCTATGAGCCCCAATGCCGTGCCCGAAGCGCCCGCCGGCCAAGGCCTCGCGCCATTGACCCAGGCGCTGCGCAGTGGCGCAGTCACTGCCCTGAGTCTGGCGCAGGCGTGTCTCGCACGCATCGACGCGCTCGAGCCCAAGCTGCAGGCCTTCACGCACCTGGACGCCGAGCGCGCGCTCAGACACGCACGCGCGATCGATCAGTTGCGCGCAGCCGGTGTCGACCTCGGACCGCTGATGGGCGTGCCGATAGCGGTGAAAGACTTGTTCAGCGTCGAGGGCATGCCCACCCACGCCGGCTCGCAGGTGGACGTGCAAGACCTCGTTCCGCCGCAGGGCAGCTTTGTCGGCATGCTGCACCGCGCAGGCTGCGTCCTGCTCGGCAAAACACGGACGACGGAATTTGCGCTCGGCGGCTTCAACATGAATCGGCCGATTCCGTGGAACCCGTGCGATCCGCGCCAGCCGCGCATGACGGGCGGCTCCAGCCACGGCTCGGCGGTGGCGATGGCCGCGGGTCTGGCCGGCTTCACAGTGGGCTCCGACACGGGAGGCTCGGTGCGCCAGCCCGCAGCGCTGTGCGGTGTGGTCGGCTACAAGGCGACGACGACGCACTGGCCACGCGACGGCGTGTTCCCGCTCTCGCCGCTGCTCGACAGCGTGGGCATCTTCACGCGCAGCGTGCAAGACGCCGCGTGGGTGGAAGCCGCACTCGCGGGCCGAGCGCTGCGGCCGCCCCCGGCGGCAGCGACGTTGACCTTCGCGCTGCCGGGCGCTCACTTCATGAACGAGGTCGATCCGGGGGTTGCCGCATGTTTTGCGCAAGCGCTGCAACGCCTGCAAAAAGCCGGCGCGCACATCGTCAAGATCGACGTCCCCGAAGCCGCCGAAATCGACGCCGTGTTCCGCAGCCTCGTTCCCGCCGACCTGCTCGCCTTCCTCGGCCGCGAACGCATCAAGCAGCAGTTCGATCGGCTCGACAAGGTCGCGGCGCAACGTTTGCAAGCGGCGTTGGTACTGAGCGCAGACGACTACGTGCAGATGGCGACGCGCCAGCAGGTGCTGGAGCGAATGCTCCGCGAACGCTCGCGCGGCGTCGATGCATGGATCACGCCCACCGTGCCGGTACTGCCCGCACCCACGGCAGATTTCAAGACCGTCGAAGCCATCGCCGCGTGGAACCGGCTTGGCACGCAGAACACGCGGCCTGCGAACCTGTTCAATCAGTGCGGGGTTTCGCTGCCGATCCAGCACCTCGGTGCGGAGCTGCCGGTGGGGCTGCAGTTGTGTGCCTCGGCTGGGGCGGATGAGGCGCTGCTGCTGACTGCGATGGCTGTCGAAGGGGCGCTGGGGGTGCCAGTCTTGCCCGACATGGACGGAATCTTGGTTTGATGCGGGCTTGGAACTGACGATCGCCTGATCGATGAGCCCGTGCTCGTGCGGGCCGACATGAGCGTCAGCTACAGATCCTGCGCAAGGGCGGCGAACTCGCCGAGCATGAACGCGAGAAACTGCGGGACGCAGCCGATGTGGCTGGACGGTAGCGCCACGCATTCGGTCAGGCTGATATCGCTCGCGCCGCGCGCCCGCATCGCCTGCAGCGTTCGCGTCGCGCTGACATAAGGCACCGTCCGGTCGTCCCGACCATGAAAGAACCTTGCCGGCACGGCAGGTGCCCAGTCGTGCACGTTGCTCAGGCGCTCGATCGCGGCGTCGTCATCGGCCAGATAGTTGTCGATCAGCGTGGCGTCGAACACCACGTCCGCGTCGGCAGGCACGAGTCGCTTGAGCAACTGATTGCGCAGCGCGCCTCGCAGCGATGAACCCACGTGGCGCAGCACGCCCGGGTTGATCAACGTGCCCAGCAGCCGATACTCAGTGCGCGCCCGGCGCAGCAGTTCGTCGAGCGTGACACCGGCGTCATACGGGCCGGCCCCCAGCACCACTGCCGCCAGGTTCACCAAGTGCGGACTGCCCGCAACCTGCATCGCGCGATGCGCGGCGGCGCTGACGTAGCCGCCTTCGGAGTAACCCGTCAGAAACAACTGTCCGTTGTCGGCGACGCCGTTTTCGCGCCGCCAGGTTCGCGCGGCCGTCAGAAGATCGACGACGGCAGCGGCCGACGGCGCAGACAACAGATACGGGTGCGGCGTTCCTTTCGAGACGCCGTAGCCGACATAGTCCGCCGCGATCACGATATAGCCCAGCGAGGCGACGATCACTGCCGGCTGGGTCGCCGTCGGGTTGTTGCTCGGCGCCTGCGCGTCCTTGAAGATCGTGGCGTGCTGATAGCTGAGCATTGGGCTTGTCGCGCCCGCCGGCTTCAGCGGCACGCTGACCAGCCCGGAAGCGACGATCTCCTTGCCCTGGCTATCGATCGTCAGATAGGACAGTCGGTAGTTGGCGACTTCATAGCGCGGCGTCAGCGGCGGCGTCCGACTGCCCGGCGCATTGACTGCGGCGTTGATGTCAGCGATCGAAACGCGGTTCAGCGGCGTCGCGGCCTCGAGCCGTCCGGACCCGGTGGGCACGATCGCCGCTGGCGCGGCGGTGTGCGCAGTGCCCGATGGCGAGCCGAGACCGCCTGCAACGGCGACCCACAGCAACGATATCAGCAGCAACGGCAGCAGCAGAAACTGGCGAACGGTGCGGTGTCGGCGCATGCTTCATGCTAGATCGCGATGGAACTGGCTCGCATCATTGGAACGGGGGGTTTGCGACGACCGCGACCCCACCGATTCAAGGAGCGACCCTCCTGACCTGCCCGCTTCGCGCCGACAATTCCGGCAAGCCCAATGACCTCGAAGCCCAGGAGCCCAGCCGCATGAATTGGTTGAGGACGATGATTGCTTGCGCGGCCACCGCGCCGCTGCTCGCCGCCCATGCCGCCGCCGGCGCCGATTCAGCCGGCGCGGCACAGCCGCCGCACGCATCGCTTGCGATTCTGTCGAGCCCGCCGCAGTACGTGTCCGGCGGCGACGCACGCATCGAGGTGCGCGCACCGGCCGCGCTGCACGGCCAGCTCGAGCTGTGGCTGAACGGCCGGCGCGTCGAGCAGACGCTTCAGTCGGAGCGCGACCGCATGCAAGGCGTGGTCGCCGGCATGGCGCTCGGCGACAACCTGCTCGAACTGCGGCTCCGCAACGGCGCGGCATTGCTCGATTCGCTGAAGTTGACCAATCACCCGATCACCGGCCCGATGTTTTCCGGCCCGCAGCAGGAGCCATTCGTCTGCACGACCAACCAGCTGGGGAGGCAGCCGCTTGTCGACAGCGCGTCGCCGCCCGGTTACGCGGTGCGCGACGCGCAGGGCAGCACCGTCGGCTACAGCCGAAACTGCTCGCTCGAACCTTTCGTCACGTACTGGTACCGCACGACCGGCGACGCCTGGAAGGAGTTGCCGGCCGGCGCGGCGCGGCCGGCCGACATGCGCACGGTGCGAGCCCTCGGCCGCACGGTTGACTTCGTGGTGCGCCAGGAGCGCGGCACGATCAACCGCTTCATCTACAGCTTTGCGATGCTGGTGCCGCGCAGCGAGGATCCGGCCAAGCCTGACCTGAGCCTGTGGAACCGGCGCCTGCAATACTGGTTCCAAGGCGGCGTCGCGGTCGGCCACTCGCAGGGCGGTCTGAACAGCGGCGCGATGAATCCCGACGTTCTGGCCGACGGCACGGCGATCGTGCATTCCAGCGGCAACAACACCGGCACGCACTACAACATGCAACTCGCCGGCGAGACGGCACTGATGACCAAGGAGCGCTTCGTCGAGCGCTACGGCGCGCCGCTGTACACCTACGGCTTGGGCGGCTCCGGCGGCGCGATCCAGCAATACCTCATCGCGCAGAACCATCCCGGAGTGCTCGACGCCGCGCTGCCGGTGCAGTCGTATCCCGACATGGTGACGCAGACGATCCACGTCTGGGACTGCGAACTGCTCGAGCACTACATGGACGCGACCGACCGCGCCAACCCGAAATGGCGCGTGACGAAGAACCGCAGCGGGCTGGTCGGCATGAACGCCGAGGAGAGCCTGCTGGGCAAGGTCAACGACCCGCTGGCCACGACCAAGCAATGGCTCGGCTACGCCACGGCAACGGGTTCCACCGAGTGCGTGAAGTCCTGGCGCGGCCTGACGCCGCTGACGCTGAACCCGCTGTATGGGCGCGCGCGCAACTCCGAGCACTACGTGCCGCAGTCCGACATCGCGGCGATCCGCTGGACCCACTTCGACGACCTGCGCAACATCTACGGCATCGACCCGCAGGGTGCGGCACGCACCACCGTCGACAACGTCGGCGTGCAGTACGGCCTGGGCGCGCTGCGCGAGGGCAGGATCACGCCGGCCGAGTTCCTCGACCTCAACTTCAAGGTCGGCGGCTGGAAACATCCGAGCCAGATGGAGCAGGAGGGCTTCCCGTTCCTCGGGCTGCCCACGCCGTGGAACTTCGACCCCTGGAGCCGCCGCAACATGAACCTGAGCCCGGACCCCGAAACGCCGGCGCCGCGCACGAAGGGCGACCTGCTGGCGATGCGCGCGGCCTACACCTCGGGCATGGTGTTCGACGGGCAGATGCCGCTGCCGACGATCGACCACCGCCAGTACCTGGAGCGCGAGCTCGACATGCACAACGCGCAGCAGTCGTTTGCGGTGCGCAAGCGCGTCATCCGCCAGATGGGCCACTCCGATCACATCGTGATCTGGTTTACCGACACACAGCCCGACTTGCCGCGGGCCAGCCAAAGCCTGGAAGCGATTGCCGTGATGGACGAGTGGATGACCAACCTGCGCGAGCACCCGGGCAAGAGCGTCGCCGAGAACCGCCCCGCGCGCGCGGTCGACAGCTGCTTTGACGTGCAAGGCAAGCTGGTCTACGCCGGCAAGGACGCCTGGGACGGCATCATCGACAACAGGCCCCAGGGGCCGTGCACGCGGGCGTTTCCGATCTACTCGACCTCGCGCATCGTCGCCGGCGCGCCGCTCGAAGGCAGCATCTATCGTTGCGCGCGCAAGCCCGTCGAAACCGCAGTCGCCGACGCCACCTACGCGCCGTGGACCCCGGACGCGCAGGCGATCGCGACGCTGAAGAAGATCTTCCCCGAAGGGGTGTGCGACTACGCCAGGCCGGACCAGGCTCGGCCGCAACAGGTCCCCGCAGTTACGGCAGGGCGAAACTCCGCTGGCGACTGACTTGGGGCGCCGTACCGCCGACGGCGCAGTCCGGTCGTGAATGCAGATCGTCCTGGCATGGATGTAACATCGATTCGCCGCCAATCACAGAAGGAGACCCGCGTGAAAACCCAAATTCTTGTCGCCACGATCGCCGCATTAGCCCTCTCGGGTTGTGCGACGACGACCCGCACCGAATCGGCCGGCGCACCGAAGGAGATGAAACTCGCGTTCGACTTCACCGACGCCAGCCCCGTCGTACTGCTGAACAAGCTGAACAACGTCGACGTGACGCGCAAGCAGCTCATCGAGAGCGGCATCACGCCGAAGATCGTGATGACGTTTCGCGGCAACGCCTCGTTCTTCACGCAGACCAACCTCGGCGCGGTGAAGGAGGCGGAGCGCGCCGACGCGCTCCAGGTGGCCGCCAAGCTGCGGGAGTTGAAGAAGGCCCCGGGCGTGCAAGGGCTCGAGCAGTGCAACCTGCCGCTCGCGGACCGCAAGCTCAAACCCGCCGACCTGATGCAGGAAGTCAAGCTCGTTCCCAATGGCTGGATCGCGCTGGGCGGCTACCAACAGCAGGGGTACGCGTACATCGCTCCCTGATTCAGCCCACCCCGCCCCCGCGCCGACTCACCAGCGCCTGCGCCGCACGCTCCAACTCCCCCGTCGTGCGCGACAAGATTTGCGTGCGGTTCTCGAGTTCGAGCGCCGCTTGCAAGCTGCCCGCTTCCAGGTTCGCCCAGGTGCCGCGCTTGGTCATCCACACCGCGAATGCGCTGTTTGCGGCGATGCTTCGCGCCACGTCCAACGCGCGCGGCAGCAATTGATCCGCCGGCACGACCGCTGAAACGAGGCCGATGCGCTGCGCCTCTTCGGCACCGACCATGCGCCCGGTGAGCATGATCTCGAACGCGCGGCTCATTCCCACGCAGCGCGGCAAGAGCCAGCTCACGCCGATGTCGCAACTGCTCATGCCGACTTTGACGAAGGCGGCGTTGAACGCGGCCTCGGTGGATGCGATGCGGATTTCGCACGCGAGCGCGATTCCCAGGCCGGCGCCGTTCGCCGGGCCGTTGACCGCCGCAATCACCGGCGCGCGCAACGCGCGAAGCTTCGTGACGATAGACGCGAAGGCCTCCTGGCGTGCCGTCCACGCCCCGGCCTCGCCCAACTCTTTGCGCAGTGGGGCGTCGGCAGCGAGCGTGAGGTCAAAACCTGCGCAAAAACCGCGGCCCTCGCCGGTGAGGATGAGCACGCGCAGCGCGCTGTCGGCGGCGAGCTGATCCAGCATCCGCGAAAGTTCTGCCACCGAATCGTCGGTGAGCGCATTCAGGCGCTGCGGCCGGTTCAGGCGCAGCACGGCGATGCCGGGCTCGGGCCACTCCAGCAGCACATCGGTCAAAGGTGAACCCTCAACTCGCGGCAACCGCCGTCTCGCGCAACTTGAACTTCTGGATCTTGCCGCTGGGTGTTCGCGGCAAAGCGGCCAGAATCACGACGCGCTCGGGCCAATATTGCTTGGCGACCTTGCACTCCATCATGTAGGCCTGCAGCGCGGACAGGTCGAACGCCATGCCGGGACGCAGCACGACGCACGCGCAGCCGCGCTCGCCAAGACGATCGTCCGGGTAGCCCACAAGCGCCGCATCGCTCACCGCGGGGTGTTTGTAGAGCAGCGCCTCGATCTCGACGACGGGAACGTTTTCGCCGCCCCGAATCAGCACGTCCTTGGTGCGGCCGTTGATGCGGATGTAGCCTTCGTCGTCCATGTAGGCGAGGTCGCCCGTGTCGAACCAACCTTCGGCGTCGAAAGTCTCGATGTCGGGGCGCTTGTAGTAGCCCGTGAACATCTGCGCGCCGCGCACGAGCAGGCGGCCGGTTTGCCCGTTCGGCAAGGGCTTGCCTTGCGCATCGACAACGCGAACCGCCACGCCCTCGAGCGGCCGACCGTCGGTCTTGGCCGACTTGTCTGCTGCACGCGAAGGCTCGGTGAGCGTGCTCGAGAGCGACTCCGTCATGCCCCACAGCGAGCACACTTTCAAGTCCAGCTCGCGCGCCGCGCGTTCGATGAGCACCGGCGGAATCGGCGCGCCGCCGCAGAGGAAGGAGCGCAGCCGTGCGGGGCGCGGGGCACCGGCGACAACCGCTTCGATGATGTCGGAGAGGAAAGGCGTCGACGCTGCGGTGTAGGTCACGCCTTCCTTGGCCATGATCGTGACGCCCTGCTTGGCCTCCCAGATGTCTTGCAACACGACGCTGCCGCCCAGGCGCAGGCCCAGGCACATCACGGCGGCGTAGCCCGTCATGTGGCCAAGCGGAGAGCAGCCGAGCAGCACGTCATCGGGTGTGAGGCCAAAGCGCCCGGCGAGCGCGTTGTTGCACGCGATCAGCGTGTTCGAGTCGTGCATCACGCCCTTGGGCGAGCCTGTCGTGCCGGAGGTGAACATCAGCACCGCGAGTTCATCGGGGCGCAATGCCTCTGCTGCCGTGTTTGGCGCAGGCTGGACCCGCGCGCTGCCGCCGAGCAAGCGCTGCTCGAAGCCGTCCGGCCCGTCTTCGTCGACGACGATCACGTGCGCCAGCTGCGGGCACTCGGCGCGCAGGGCGCGCGCCATCGCCGCGTGATCGAAGCCGCGAAACAGTTTGGGGACGATCAGCACCTTGGCCTGCGCGAAGCCGACCATGAAGCCCATTTCGCGTTCGCGAAAGATCGGCATCAAGGGGTTCACGACGGCGCCGATGCGCGACGCGGCGAGCGCGGCGACGACAAACTCCCACCAGTTGGGCATCTGCACCGCGACCACGTCGCTTGGGCCCACGCCCATGCCGCGCAACGCTGCGGCGGCGCGCGCCACAACGTCGCCGAGTTCACGGTAGCTGAAACGCCGCGGCTCGGCGCGGTCCGCCCGGTAGGCGATCAGCGCGGCCTTGTCCGGCGTGGCGGCGATCGCCTGCGCGAAATAGCTGTCGACCGTGCGGTCGTGCCACAAGCCCTGCGCGCGCATCGCTCGCGCGTGCGCGGCCTGGTCGAAAGTCTTCGTCGTCATGCTGCACCGTCCTGCAAGTAGCCGAGTATGTTGCGCTTCATCGCGTCGAGCGTTGCCGCCGCCGTCTCGAGATCTGCGTCGGCCAGCCCGCCCAGAATCTGCTGGTTCAAGCGGTGGCTGACCTTGCGCATTCGCGTGATCAGCTGTTTGCTCTTGGGCTCCAGGAAAACGCGGTTCACGCGCCGGTCCGTCGCGTCCGCCTGGCGCCGCAGCAGGCCGCCCTTCTCGAGCCTGTCGATCAGGCCGCCGACGGCCACCTTGCCCAGATCCAGCTCTTCGGCGAGTTGCGACTGCGTCATGCCGTCTTCGCGCGACAGGTAGGCGAGCACCCACCATTGCGAGCGCGTCACGTTGAGAGGTTTCAGGCACCGATCGAACGCGCTGCGGCGCAGCCGCGAGACGTCGTGAATCAGGAAGCCCAGACGCAGTTCCCAATCGATGCTGTGTGTGTCGGTGGCCATGATTTTGTTGTTCCCGGCAGGTTCGGCTTCGTCGAAACGCGTGCGCGCGCCATTTTCGGTCACGCGGGGTCCCAGGTGAAGACGTCGCTGGACCGATCCAGCCCGTAGAAACCAGAGCGCATCATCGGCAGCGCGCTGTCGAGCACGGTCTGCGGCGTCCAGCCCTCGCTGCAATGCGCGTTGCGCACCGGCCGCGGCTGGCTGAAGAGGAAGATCTCGTTGTTGCGCACGCCGAAGATCTGCCCGGTGACATCGCTCGCTGCGCCTGCGCACAAGGCCACGACGAGAGGCGCCACGCGGTCCGGGTCGAGCTTCTTCAAGCCATCGACGCGCTTCTTCTGCTCGGGCGTTTCCGCCGGGATCGAATCGATCATGCGCGTCCAGGCGAACGGCGCGACGGCGTTGGAGCGCACGTTGAAGCGCTGCATGTCCAGCGCGATCGACTTGGACAGCGCCGCGATGCCGAGCTTGGCCGCGCTGTAGTTCGCCTGGCCGAAGTTGCCGATGAGCCCGGAGGTCGACGTCATGTGCACGTACGCACCGCTGCCCTGCGCCTTGAAGTGCGGCGCTGCGGCACGGCTCACGTTGAAGCTGCCTTTCAGGTGCACGGCGACCACCGTGTCGAACTCGGGTTCGCTCATGCGGTGGAACATCACGTCGCGCAGGATGCCGGCGTTGTTGATGACGATGTCGATGCGGCCGAAGGTATCGACTGCGGCGGCGACCATTCGGTGCGCCGCGCTCCAGTCGGTGACCGAGCCGCCGTCGACGATCGCCTCGCCGCCGCCGGCACGGATTGCCGCGACGACTTCGTGCGCGGGCTGCTCTCCGCTGAGCGTGCCGTCCAACGTCGCGCCGAGGTCGTTGACGACCACTTTGGCGCCGGCCTGCGCGAGCGCCAGCGCGATGCCGCGCCCCACACCGCGCCCGCCACCGGTGACGAGCGCGACTTTGCCTTCCAACAGTTTGCTCATTGATCGCTCCGCGAATTGACGATCCTGGTCGGCCCCAGCGCCGCGGCGGCAGCACCGGACCGACGCAGCCGCACGGGGCCCCTTCCTTTATCGTTCACTAGCGTATCATGTCTCGCGGCGTGAATCGCCACCCGACAAACCCTCGACTGCCCAGGCGCCACGGGCGAGCGAAGACCCATCCAGGAGACATTCCTTGAGCAAAGACTACAAAGACATCCTCTACGAAGTTCGTGACGGCGTCGTTCGCATCACGCTGAACCGCCCCGAGGTCTACAACGCGTTTCGCAACCAGACGCTCGAGGAGCTGATCGACGCGCTGCGCCGCGCCGACGAAGAGAAGAGCGCCAACGTGATGGTGCTTTCAGGCGCAGGCGACAAGGCGTTTTGCACCGGCGGCGACCAGAAGGTGCACCTGAGCGAAGACGGCCTCTACGGCCCGCGCGGCACGGTGGGAATGCCCATCGAAGAAATGCAGACGGCGCTGCGCGACTTGCGCAAGGTGTCGATCGCCAAGGTGCAGGGTTTTGCGATCGGCGGCGGCAACGTGTTCGCGACGATTTGCGATTTGACGATCGCCAGCGAGAAGGCGACGTTCGGCCAGGTCGGCCCGAAGGTCGGTTCGGTCGATCCGGGCTGGGGAACGGCTTACCTGTCGCGCATCGTCGGCGAGAAGAAGGCGCGCGAAATCTGGTTCCTCTGCCGGCGCTACAGCGCTGCCGAAGCCGCGGCGATGGGCCTGGTGAACAAGGTCGTGGCCCACGACCAGCTGGACGCCGAGGTCGAGCAGTGGTGCAAAGAGATCAACCAGATGAGCCCGACGGCGCTGACGATCGCGAAGCGGTCCTTCAACGCCGACAGCGAGAACATCCGCGGCATCGGCTTCATGGGAATCCAGACGCTCAAGCATTACTACCAGACCGAAGAGTCCCGGGAAGGCGTACGCGCCTTCAACGAGAAGCGCAAGCCCGACTTCAAGAAGTTCGTGACTTGAACAGCCGGCGCCCCAGCCGCCGCGAGCCTTGAACGCGCCGCACACCCTGCCGACCCAGACCGACGCGCAGCCTGGCCCGCCGGCGCCGCCACCCGGTTTTGAGGCCGTGCAGATCGGCGGCGCTTACGCCACGCACAACGGGCCGCTCTACGGCCGCTGGTTCGAGGGGCGCTTGCAACTCGGGTTTCGCGTCGGCGCGCTCCATGTGAACCCAGGGCAAAGCTGCCACGGCGGAATGCTCAGCACCTTCGTTGACATCTTGCTGTCCAGCGCAGCGCAGTACCAGACCGACATCCCGCGCCAGTTCTTGCCGACGATCAGTCTGCAGACCGACTACCTGGCGGTCGCACCGCTCGGCACATGGGTGCAAGGCGTCGCCGACATCCTCAAAGTGACACGCTCGCTCGTGTTCTCGCAGGGCTTGGTGCAGGCCGACGGCGTGACCATCCTGCGTGCGAGCGGTGTGTTCCGGCGCGGGCCGCTGCTGCCCGATACCGACAGCGACTACGGGTTGCGCCTGACGGGAATGCCGCAGCGCTGATCCGGCATGGGCCCGGCTGCGCAAGGTGCGTCGCCATCGGCTGCGGGCCCACAAGCCGCCCGCAGCTCGCAGGCGCTTTGCTATAGTACACATGCGTACCACTTCGACGCGGCGTGTCCCTTGGCCACGCAGAAAGGACTGTGCATGGACTTCTCGCTGAGCGACGACCACCGCGCGATCCGTGAAGGCGTGAGCGCTGTGGTGCGCTCGTTCGGCGACGACTACTGGCTCGCGCGCGACGACGACGGGCAGTTCCCGCGCGAATTCCACCGCGCGATGGCGAGCGCCGGTTGGCTGGGCATCACGATGCCGGTCGAGTACGGCGGCGCAGGCCTGGGCGTCACCGAAGCGGCGATCATGATGCACGAGGTGGCGAGCCACGGCGGGGGCATGGCGGCGGCGTCCACGGTGCACATCAACCTGTTCGGCCCGCACCCGATTCTCTTGTTCGGCACGCCTGAGCAACGCCAACGCTGGCTGCCTGCGCTCGTGGAGGGCAAGGACCAATGCGCGTTCGGCTTCACCGAACCCGACGCCGGCCTGAACACGACGGCGATCAAGACCTTTGCGCAAAAGGTCTCCGGCGGCTACAAGGTGCAGGGGCAGAAGGTCTGGACGTCGACGGCGCAGGTCGCGAACAAGATCATGCTGCTGACGCGCACGACCAAGTTGGAAGACTGCGCGCGCCCGACTGACGGCATCACGATCTTCTACACCGACCTGGACCGAAGCAAGATCGACGTGCACCGCATCCCGAAGATGGGGCGCAAGGCGGTGGACAGCAACGCGATCTTCATCGACGGCCTGTTCATTCCCGAGGCGGATCGCATCGGCGAAGAAGGCAAGGGCTTTTCCTACATCCTGCACAGCCTGAACCCCGAGCGCTTGCTCGTTGCCGCCGAGGCGGTCGCGATCGGCCAGGACGCGCTGCGTCGTGCGGCGAAGTACGCTCGTGAGCGCGTCGTGTTCGGCCGGCCGATCGGGCAGAACCAAGGCATCCAGCACCCGCTCGCGGAACGCTGGATGGCGCTCGAGGCGGCGTGGCAGATGCTGCTCAAGGGCGCGTGGCTTTATGACCAGAAGCAGCCCTGCGGCGCCGAGGCGAACGCCGCCAAGTTCCTCGGCGCGCGTGCGGGGTATGAGTCATGCCTGCAGGCAGTGCTGACGCATGGGGGATTTGGCTACGCCAAGGAATACCACGTCGAGCGACTCCTGCGCGAGGTGACGATCACGCGCATCGCGCCGGTGACCGAACAACTCATTCTCTCGTTCATCGCCGAGAAGGTGCTGGACTTGCCGAAGTCCTACTGACGTCGCCACCCAAGGATCCCACGTGTTCAAGCGCGAGTTGTTCAACGAAGACCATGAGGCGTTTCGCACCATGGTGCGGCGCTTCATCGAAAAAGAAATCGCCCCGCACCACGCAGCGTGGGAGAACGCGGGCGCCGTGCCACGCGAGCTGTGGTTGAAGGCCGGCGCGGCGGGAATGTTGTGCTGCACCGTGCCTGAGGCGTACGGCGGCAGCGGCGGGGATTACCTGTTCGACGTCGTCGTCTTCGAAGAGATGGCGCGCTCGGGCTTCACCGGCCCGGGCTTCATGGTCCACTGCGATCTGGTCGCGACCTACATCGCGAGTTTCGGCAGCGAGGCGCAGAAGAAGCACTGGCTGCCCAAGATGGTTCGCGGCGAGGCGATCGGCGCGTTGGGAATGACCGAGCCGCACGCGGGATCGGACCTGAAGGCGATCCGCACGAAGGCAGTTCGCGACGGCGATGATTTCGTCATCAATGGCCAGAAGGTCTTCATCTCGAATGGCCAACTCTGCGACGTGATCGTTCTGGCCACCAAGACCGACACCGCAGCAGGTGCCAAAGGCGTGACGCTGTTTCTCGTCGACACGCACCTGCCGGGGTTTCGGCGCGGCAAGAACCTGCAAAAGCTGGGCATGAAAGCGCAGGACACATCCGAACTGTTCTTCGACGACTTGCGGGTTCCCGCTTCGGCGATGCTGGGCACCGAGGGCAAGGGCTTCGATCTGATGATGACCAAGCTGGCTCAAGAACGGCTCGCGCAGGCGATCCGCTCGGCCACCGTCGCCGAGACGGTGATCGACTACACCGTCGAGTACACAGCGAACCGCAAGGCCTTCGGCCGCACCATCGGTGACTTCCAGAACACGCAGTTCAAACTCGCCGAGTTGAAGACGGAAGCCGTCGTCGGCCGCCACTTCACCGACAAGTGCATCGCCAATTTCATCAAGGGCGAGCTCGACGCGGTGGACGCGGCGATGGCGAAGATGTGGCTCTCCAACCTGCACTGCAAAGTCGTCGACGAATGCCTGCAGCTGTTCGGCGGCTGGGGCTACATGTGGGAGTACCCGATCGCGCGCGCTTACGCCGACGCGCGCGTCGTGAAGATCGCCGGCGGCTCGATCGAGGTCATGAAGCACATCATCGGCAGGCAGTTGTTCGCCGCACACCGGCCGGCGGACAGCCGCGTCAATGGCGTGGCGGGCGTGAACCCGGCATAAGGACTCTGCATGCTTGCCTCGACATTCCGCGCCGACGTTCTCGCGGGAAAACGCATCCTCATCACCGGCGGCGGCACCGGCCTGGGCAAGGAACTGGCGCGCGCCTTCGTCGCGCACGGCGCGTCGGTGCACATTTGCGGCAGGCGTGAAGCGGTGCTGCAGCAGGCCGTCGCCGAGCTGACGCCCGCTGCGTTGCACGGCGGGCGCGTCGAACACCACATTTGCGACGTGCGCGAAGCCGAGCAGATCGAGGCCATGGTCGAGCGCATCTGGGCCGGCGGGCCGCTCACGGGGTTGGTCAACAACGCCGCCGCAAACTTCATCGCGCCCTCCGTGGACATCAGCCCGCGCGGTTTTGCCGCAGTGCGCTCCACCGTGATGGACGGCGCGCTCTTTTCGACCCTCGCGTGCGGCAAGCGCTGGATTGCGCAGGGTTTGCCAGGCTCGGTGGTGAGCATGCTCGTCACCTGGGTCTGGACCGGCTCGGCCTACGTGCTGCCCTCGACGATGGCCAAGACGGCGGTGCACGCGATGACGATGTCGCTCGCCGTCGAATGGGGCAAGCACAACATCCGCGTGAATGCGGTTGCGCCGGGCCCCTTCCCCACCGAAAGCGCTTGGGAAAAACTCGCGCCGATCCCGAAGGCGAACGTCGGCGCAGCGAGTGCCGACGAAGTGCCGATGCAGCGCTTCGGCCGCATGCCCGAGCTGTGCAACTTGCTGACGTTTCTGCAGGCCGACGGCTGCGACTACCTGACCGGGCAAAACATCGCGATTGACGGCGGCCACCACCTCGCTGCGCCGAGCACGTTTGCCGCTTTAGGCAAGCTCACTCCCGAAGATTGGGCCGAAGCGAAAGCGGTCGTGCGCTCGCGTGCGGAGAAGGAAAAATCGCAGCGCAGCGTCGGTTGAGACGCACGGCTTCGCGCTGATTCACGTCAACTCACGGCAAGGCCCGCCATGGAGACGCTCTGGGATTTGCGTCGCCATGCAGCCAGTGAGCCAGAACGCTGTGCCATCGACTGCGGCACCGAGCAGCTGGGCTACGGCGAGCTCGAAGCACTCGCGAACTCCATCGCCGCAATCTGGCGCGGCCTGGGCCTGGCGCGCGGCGACCACGTCGCCACGCTCATCGGCAATCGGCCGGAGGCGCTTGCCACGGCTTGGGCAGCGTGGCGCTGCGGCGTCTACCTCACGCCCATGTCCACGGCGCTCGCGCCCGTCGAGCTGTGCGCCTTGGTGCAGGACTGCGGCGCGAAGATCGTCGTCGCCGACGCGGCGTTCTCGGCCCTCGCGCAAGCGCTGCCGGCCGCGTTGACTGCGCCAGTGCAGTGGCTGTCGATTCGCGGCGCGATAGCCGCCTACACGCCGCTCGAACCTTTGCTCGCCAAAGCCTCGCCGCTGCCCGTGGCCGATGAGCCGCCCGGCGCCTTGATGATGTACACGTCGGGAACGACGGGCGCGCCCAAGGGCGTGATCCGCCCGCTGCTGCCGGCGCACTGGCGCGGCACGCCACCCTTCGCCGCCGACCTGATCGGCTTGTTCGGCGTGGGCGGAACGGACGTTCGCTACCTCTCGACCGCGCCGCTCTACCACGCCGCGCCGCTGCGCTTTGCGCTGGCCGTCACTGCCGGCGGCGGCATGGTCCACGTGATGGACCGCTTCGACGCGGTTGCAGCACTCGATCTGCTGCAGCACGAGCGCATCACCCACAGCCAGTGGGTGCCGGCGATGTTCCAGCGCCTGCTTGCGCTGCCCGTTGCGCGCCGCGCCGAATTCAGCGCACCGGCACACCGCTCTGCGATCCACGGTGCGGCGCCCTGCCCACCCGAGCTGAAGCGCGCCATGATTCAGTGGTGGGGGCCCATCCTGCTGGAGTACTACTCCGGCAGCGAAGGCGTGGGTCTGACGCTGATAGCCTCCGCCGAGGCGCTGGCCCACCCCGGCTCCGTGGGGCGGGCACGCAAGGGCACGTTGCACATCGTCGACGAGGCCGGGCGCGACCTGCCGACGGGCAGCACCGGGCTCGTGTGCTTTTCCGGCGTTGCGCCCTTCGCCTACCACAACGCCCCCGAGAAGACCGCAGCGCGCACCCTGCCCGAGGGGCGGCAGAGCTTCGGCGACATGGGCCATGTGGATGACCAGGGCTATCTGTACCTGACCGACCGGCAGGACGACATGATCATCTCCGGCGGCGTCAACATCTACCCGCAGGAGATCGAGGCCGCGATCCGCAGCGCCCCGGGCGTGTGGGACTGCGCGGTGGTGGGCGTTCCCGACGCGCGTTTCGGCGAGCGGCCGGTCGCCTTCGTGGTACCGTTGCGCGCCCCGGCGCGGCCCGATCTGGTGGGCGAGGTGCGCCGCCATTGCGAAGCCCATCTGGGCCGCTACAAGCAGCCGCAGGCGATTTACATGGTCACGGAATTGCCGCGTTCGCCCACCGGAAAGCTGTTGCGTCGAGAACTGCGCAACCGCATTGCGCCGAACTTGGAGGAACCCGGATGAGTGCACCGCAGGCCGCGGAATTTCCAGGCAACCTGTTCGTCGTCGCCGCGCCGAGCGGCGCAGGCAAGTCGAGTCTCGTCAAGTCGCTGCTCGAAATCGACCACCATCTGGTGCTTTCCGTCTCGCACACGACGCGTGCGCCGCGCGGTCAGGAGCAGCAGGGCCGCGAGTACCACTTCATCGACGACGCGGCGTTTCGCGCGAAGATCGCGCACAACGACTTCTTCGAGTGGGCGCAGGTGCACGGCCACCTCTACGGCACGTCGCGCGAGGCGATCGAGCAAGACCTGCAGCGCGGCCAGGACGTGGTCCTCGAGATCGACTGGCAGGGCGCGCTGCAGATCAAGAAGCTGTTCCCCCACGCGGTGCTGATCTTCATCCTGCCGCCCAGCTGGGACGAGCTGCTGCAACGCTTGAAGCGGCGCGGCGAAGATCCGCCCGACGTGATCGAGCGGCGCATGGCGAATGCCCGGGTTGAAGTCGCCCAGGCGCGGCACTTCGACTTCGTTATAATCAACGCCTTGTTCGAGGCTGCCGTTTTCGACCTGAAAACGATTGTTCATTCGCAGCGGCTCAAATTCAGCGCCCAGCGTCGGACCAAGCCCGCGGTGTTCGCCGCCCTTGACCTCGATTGATTCTTTCGCCTCATCGCCCTACCACCCGGGAATAGCCAATGGCTCGCATCACCGTCGAAGATTGCCTTGTGAAGATCCCGAACCGCTTCCAGCTCGTGCTGGTGGCCACCTACCGGGCGCGCATGCTGAGCCAGGGGCACGCACCGAAGATCGAGTCGAAGAACAAGCCGGGCGTGACGGCGCTGCGCGAAATCGCTGCCGGCGAAATCGGCATCGAAATGCTGCGCAAGGTGCCGATCTAAGCCACCTCGTTCAGCGCCCGAACCACAATTTCAGCGCCCCGCCGAGCGGGCGCTGCGGTTCCGCGCTAAATTCGCGGCATGAGCACACGCTCCTCCGCCGCTGTTGACGACCCGGCCTTGAAGTCGGGCAGGCGCGCGCGTTCTCCTGCTCCCGCGACGAAAACAAGCGATGCGGCATCGGCGTCGTTTGCCGCCCTGACGGCCAAACTCGACTACCTCAGCGCCGCCGACATCAAACGCGTGCGCGAAGCGTACCGCTTTGCCGACGAAGCGCACCTCGGGCAGTTCCGCGCCGGAGGCGAGCCCTACATCACGCACCCGATCGCCGTGGCCGGCCTGTGCGCCGACTGGAAGCTCGACGTGCAGGCCATCATGGCCGCGCTGATGCACGACGCGATCGAAGACTGCGGCGTGCACAAGTCCGAGTTGATCGAGCGTTTTGGTGCCCCCACGGCGGACCTCGTCGACGGCCTGACGAAGCTCGACAAGCTGCAGTTCTCGACGCGCGAAGAGTCGCAGGCCGAGTCGTTCCGCAAGATGCTGCTGGCGATGGCGCGCGACGTGCGCGTGATCCTCATCAAGCTCGCCGATCGCCTGCACAACATGCGCACCATCGACGCGGTGGACGCGACCAAGCGCGCGCGCATCGCCGCCGAGACGCTCGACATCTACGCACCGATTGCGCACCGCCTGGGCTTGAACCAGACCTATCGCGAACTCCAGGAGCTGTCGTTCGAGCACCAGCGGCCCTGGCGCTTCAGCGCGCTGTCCAAGGCGGTGCAGAAGGCGCGCGGCTACCGGCGCGATGTCGTCGATCGCATCCAGCACGACATCGAACGCGCTTTCGCGCAGGCCAAGATGCCCGCGCAAGTCGCGGGCCGCGAGAAGACGCTGTTCTCGATTTACGCGAAGATGCGCGAGAAGCACCTGACGTTTGCGCAGGTCAGCGACATCTTCGGCTTTCGCGTCGTCGTCGGCACCCTGCCCGAGTGCTACACGGCGCTCGGCATCCTGCACCAGGTCTACAAGCCGCTTCCCGGCAGGTTCAAAGACTACATCGCGATCCCCAAGGCGAACGGCTATCAATCGCTGCACACCACACTCGTGAATCCGCTGGGCACGGCGGTCGAATTCCAGATTCGCACCGAACCGATGAACGCGGTGGCCGAAAAAGGCATCGCCGCGCACTGGATGTACAAGAGCCACGCTGGCGGCACGGCGCAGGCTCAGGAAGCGCAGCGCCTGGGCACGTTGTGGCTGCAATCGCTGATCGACATCCAGGACGAAACGCGCGACGCGAGCGAGTTCCTCGAACACGTCAAGATCGACCTGTTCCCCGACGCCGTTTACGTGTTCACGCCCAAGTCGAAGATCCTCGCGCTGCCGCGCGGCGCGACGCCGATCGACTTCGCTTACGCGATTCACTCCGACGTCGGCGACCACTGTGTGGCCGCGAAAGTGAACGGCGAGCCGGTCGCGCTGCGCACCGAGCTGCGCAGCGGCGATGTCGTCGAAGTCATGAGCACACCCGGCGCGCGCCCGAACCCGGCGTGGCTCAACTACGTTCGCACCGGACGCGCGCGCTCGAAGATCAGGCACTTCCTGAAGAACATGGAGCAGGAAGAGTCGCAAGAGCTCGGCGAGCGCTTGCTGGTGCGTGCGCTGATGGCCGAAGGATTTCAACTTCCGGACAGCGAGGCCAAGGGGGCGCCAATCTGGCAGGCACTGCTGCGCTGGAGCGGCAGTCGAACCCGCGCCGACCTGTTGGTCGACATTGGTCTGGGCCGCAAGATCGCGAGCATCGTCGCGAAGCGCCTCGCGCGCCTGCTCGTCGAACACGGCAGCAAGCCCGACGCGTTGACGCTCACGATGGGCCGCTACGGCGAAGACGAGTCGACGCCCACCCAAGGGCTGATCGTGATCGACGGCGCGAACGGGGCGCAGGTGCAGCTCGCGACGTGCTGCCGGCCGATTCCGGGCGACGCGATCGTCGGCTACCTCGGGCGCGGCGAGGGGCTGCTCGTGCACACCGCCGAATGCAGCGTGGGCAAACGTCTGTTCGAGCGCGACCCGGAAAGCTGGATGGGCGTGGAATGGGCCGAGCAGCTGGCACGCCCGTTCGAGACCGGCGTGAGCCTGCTGCTGCACAACGCCAAGGGCGGCCTCGCGCAAGTCGCCGCCGCCGTCAGCGCCGCGGAGGCCGACATCACGCACATCGAGATGGGCAACGACGCTGCCGCGGCAACCGCCGAGTTGACGCTGATTCTGAGCGTGCGCGACCGGCTTCAGCTCGCTGACGTGCTGCGCACCTTGAAACGCTCCAGTGCCGTGTTGCGCGTGGCGCGAATCAAGCCGTAGCCGCGCTGTTCGCTGCCAGACGCATCAAGCGGCGGGCGTCGGATACGCCACGTCAACCACTTCGATGCGCTCGACGCCGCCCGGCGTGACGAGTTGAATCTCATCGCCGACCCGCGCCTTGAGCAGCGCCCGCGCGATCGGCGCGACCCAGCTCACTTCGCCGGCCAGGTTGTCGACTTCGTCGACGCCCTTGATCGTGATCGTGCGCGGCTCGCCCTTCTGGTTCTCGTAGGTCACGGTGGCACCGAAGAACACCTGGTCCTTGCCGTGGTGCACGCTCGGGTCCGCAATCTCGGCGATGTCCAGGCGTTTCGTGAGGAAGCGGATCCGCCGGTCGATTTCGCGCAGGCGTTTCTTGCCGTAGAGGTAATCGCCGTTTTCGGAGCGATCGCCGTTCTTCGCCGCCCACGACACGACTTCGACGACCTTCGGCCGCTCGCGGTCGAGCAATTCGAGCAACTCGCCGCGCAGGCGTGCGTAACCTGGCGGCGTCAGGTAGTTGCGCGCGCCGCTGGGAAGGGCCGGAGCGGCGGGCTCGTCGTCTTCGTCGTCCGCGGCATCGATCTCGCGCGTGAAGGCTTTGCTCATGGATGCATCATGCTGACGTGCGATTTTGTCACCCCAGCGCGATGCTCTTCACCAGGGCAAAGACTTTCGCGCCTTCGGTCAATCCCAGCTCGGCAATCGCTTCGCGGGTCACGCGCGCACGCAGCCGGGCGCCGCCGATGTCGACGCGCGTTTCGGCGTACGGCGTCGCGGGGTCGCTGCGAATTTCGCTGAGCGTTCCGGCGAGCACGTTGCGAATGCTCGAGCCCACGGGCCGCTGGGTCGCGAGCGCCACGTCGCGCGCGCGGATGCGCACGCGCACGCTGCTGCCGACCTCGCTGCTCAGCTGCGGAACCGCGATGCTCTGGCCGTGGTGGTCCAGGTGCGTCAGGCAGAAGCGGGCATCGTGGCGCAGCACGCGCGTCGTCAACACGACGCCGGCTTCGAAGCGGCCCGTCATCTGCTGCAGCTCGGCGCGCTCCATCACGTCCTGCAGGGGCCCGGAAGCGATGACGCTGCCGTTCGACAGAATCATCATGCGTGTGGCCAGGCGCGCGACTTCGTCGATGTCGTGCGTGACGTAGAGCGCAGGAACGCCGAATCTCGCAGGCAAACGCTCGAGGTAAGGCAGGATCTCGGCCTTGCGCGCCGCGTCCAGCGCCGACATCGGCTCGTCCAGCAGCAACAGGCGCGGCCGCGTCAGCAGGGCGCGCGCAATCGCGACGCGCTGGCGCTCGCCGCCGGACAGCGTTGCCGGGTGGCGCTCGAGCAGGGCGGCCAGGTCGAACGCCTGGACGACGTCGTGCAAGGCGATCGTGCTGTCGCGAATGTGGGTCGAGCGCTTTTCGGCGTAGCGCAGATTGCCCAGCACGCTGAGGTGCGCAAACAGGCGCGCGTCCTGGAACACGAAGCCCACACCACGTTCGTGCGCTGGCAGCGGCCGGCGCCGAGGCGGCCCGAGCCAGACCTGGCCGTCGAACCGCAGCGCGCCCGTGACGCCGGGTTCCAGGCCCGCAATGCACCGCAGCAGCGTGCTCTTGCCCGAACCGCTCGGGCCAAACAGCGCCGTGATTCCGTCGAGCGCGGCTTCGTGCTGAACCCGCAGCTCAAAACCCGGGTAGGCCAAGCGCAAGTCGAGCGACAACGTGGCCACCTAACCCACCTGCACCGGGTAGCGCCGATTCATCGTGTAGACGAACAGCAGGACGACGAACGAAAACACGAGCAAGCCCGCCGCGAGCACGTGCGCCTGCGCGTACTGGAGGGTTTCGACATGCTCGTAGATCGCAATCGAAATCACCTTGGTCTGGCCGGGGATGTTGCCGCCGACCATCAGCACAACGCCGAATTCGCCTATCGTGTGCGCAAACGTGAGCACGACGGCGCTGAGGTAGCCGCGCAACGCGAGTGGCGAAGCGACGCTGAAAAATGCGTCGAGGCGCGATGCCCGCAGCGTCGCCGCCGCGTCGAGCGGTGCGCGGCCCACGGCTTCGAAGGCGAGTTGCAGCGGCTGCACCATGAAGGGCAACGAATACAGCACCGAGGCGATCACGAGACCGGCAAATGAGAACGCGAGCGTCGTGTCGGTCACCTGCAGCCACCATTCCCCAAAAGCCGAACGCGGGCTGAACAGCAGCAGTAGGTAAAAGCCGAGAACGGTGGGAGGCAGCACGAGCGGCAAGGCCGTGATCGCCTCGACCACGGCCTTCAGCCGGGAGCGCGTGTTCGCGAGCCACCACGCCAGCGGCGAACCGACGATGAGCAGCAGCAGGGTGGCCAGCGCAGCGAGCTCGAGGGTCAGCCACAGCGGGCCAAGATCGAGCAGCACGTTACGGGTGCTCCACGGCGTAGCCGAGCGACTCGATGAGTCGCCGCGTCTGCGGCGACTTCAGGGCTTCGAGAAAGGCTCGCGCGCCGGCGTTCGCCTGGCCGCGGATGAGCAACACGGCGTCTTGCCGGATCGGCGCGTGCAGCGCCGCCGGAACCCGCCATGAACTGCCGGCAACGCCGCTGGCAGCACTCTGCACTTGCGAGAGCGCGAGCAAGCCCAGCTCGGCGCTGCCGCTCGCGACCATCGAGTAGGCGTGACCGATGTTCTGCGCGTACGCGAGTCTGGCTTGCACACCGTCCCAGACGCCCAGCGTGCGCAAGGTATCGCGCGCGGCAGCGCCGTACGGGGCGAGCTGCGGGTTGGCGATCACGAGGTGGCGGAACTGCATGGCGCGCAACGTCGCCGCGCCATCGATGCCCACCCGACCGGGGGTTGCGCTCCACAACACAAGCTGGCCGAGCGCATACGTGAAGCTGGACCCCGCAACCGCATCGCCCTCGCCCACCAGTCGTTGCGGCGTTTGCGCATCCGCCGCGAGCAGCACGTCAAAAGGCGCGCCGCTGCGGATCTGCGCGTAGAGCTTGCCGGTCGAGCCCGTCGTGATGATCAGGCGATGGCCCGTGCTCGCCTCGAACGAAGGCTTGAGCTTGTCAACCGCGTGCGCAAAGTTGGTCGCTACGGCGAGCCGCACATCGGCGGCGTGCGCAGGCAGCGCGCAGAGCGCCGCGCCCGCCAGCAGCGCCAGCGCGCGCAGGCAGCGCCGCAAGCGGAGCGTGGCACGGGCAACAGACATGCGCGAAGTCTCGCACCCAGGCGTGCCGCGCTGCGCTACGCGGCTGCGCGGCACGCCGCGATCCACTTGGCCGTCAACTTTTCCTGAACGCTGTTCTGGCGCAAGCGCTCGTTCAAGGCGGGCCAGTTGACGCGGTCCAGCTCCTGGTCCTGGTTGAAGCAGGAGAACACATGGCGCGTCGTGCCGTCGGCCATCGTGTGCGGCTGCAGGCACTGGGCGCAGATTTCTTTCATCATGCATTGCATGGGCGAGTTGATCGACCCAACCGCGAAGTGGTTCGCCTTCAGGTGCTCTTGCAACTGCGCGTGGCGCGCCTGCGCGACCGCCGCCATCATGCGATCCGAGCCGATCGCGATGATGCGGTCCGCGTCCGGCATACGGATCGAGGTAGCGCCAAGATCGCCCTGGGCGTAGGCGAGCATGGCCTGCACGATGTTGCCGACGAAACTCCTGTCCTGCGCGCGTGTGGGCGCGAAGCCCGGGCCCTCGTCACAGCACCAGACGATGGCGTCGGACGCGGCTTCGATTTCTTCGACCTTGTAGCGGTCGATCATCTTCTTGTAGCCGGCGAAGTACAGCACTCTGGAACCCTGAGCGCGAAACGCTGCGCCGATCGAGAACAGCACCGCGTTGCCCAGGCCACCGCCGACGAGCAACACGGTTTCATTGGGCGCGATGTGCGTGGGCGCTCCCGTGGGCCCCATCAGCACGACGGGTTCGCCGGGCCGCAGGTCGGCACACAGGTCCGCCGAGCCACCCATTTCGAGCACGATGGTCGAGAGCAGGCCGCGCGCCTTGTCGGTGGCAGCGCCGGTCAGCGCCAGCCCTTCCATCGTCAAGCGCGTTGCCGGCTCTGCACCGGCAATGCGCCGGCTCAATGCCTCGAAGTTCTGCAAGCGATAGAACTGGCCCGGCAGGAAGCCGCGCGCCGCGGCGGGGGCGTGAACGATGACTTCGACGATCGTCGGCGTCAGGCGGTGCACCGCGTGGATGGTGGCGCGCCAATCGTGGTTGAGCTTCGCGAAGAATCCGCCGTCGCTTTGATTCGACACGCGGTCCTTTTGCCGCAGCACCTGCGTCACGATAGGGAAACCCTGTTTCGCCGAGCCCAGCGCCTTGACGACGTTGCCGAAGTAAGACGGATGCAGGTCGCCGAAGAACGACACAAACCGCCCGTCGTCGGCCTTGGACATCAGGACTTGCGCGACTTTGGGTTTGCTGCTCGCGGGTTCGGGCTTGACGCTGCTGCCGCTCGCGTCGACCGCGGCGAAGTATTTGCCGTCGAGCTTGAAGTGCTCGGCGTCTTCGCGTGCGAGCACGGTATTCGGCGACGTTCCCGCGGCGATGAAGATCGCGCGCGCCGGCAGCGTCACCGTGTCGCCGTCGCGCCAGGCGCCGTCTTCGGCGCGGACCTGCTTGCGCAGCAGCAAGGCCTTGGCGGCGCCGAATTCATCGACCTGCACGGCATTCGGGTTCAGGCACTCGGCGAACACGATGCCTTCCTGCAACGCGAGTTCGACCTCTTCGTGGTTCAGCGTGTACGCCGGGCTGTCGATCAGGCGCTTGCGGTAGACGATGGTCGAGCCGCCCCAGGCTTGCAGCAGTTCGAGAACGTGCGCCGCGCGACCCTGCTGTGCCGCTGCCGCGCGCTCGGCGCGAAGCGCGCTTGCGTGCGCGATGAACTCGTCGGCAATGGCGCGTTCCTCGCCCGCCAAGCCGGCAAGAAACTCCGGCATGCCGAGCGCTTCAGCGCGCGCCAGGAATTTTTCCACCTGCACGGCGTAATAGGCGAGCGCTTCAGTCGCCGTGTCGATCGCCGTCAGCCCGCCGCCGATCACGGCAATGGGCAGGCGCACCTGGAGGTTGGCGATCGACTCGGCCTTGGCCGCGCCGGTGAGTTGCAGCGCCATCAGAAAGTCGCTCGCGGTGCGCACGCCGCGCGCCAGGCCATTTGGGATGTCCAGTGTCGTCGGCTTGCCCGCGCCCATTGCCAATGCCACATGGTCGAAACCCAGCGCCCACGCGTCTTGCAGCGTGACCGTGCCGCCGAAGCGCACGCCACCGAACAGGGCAAAGCTGCTGCGGCGCTCCAGCAGCAGGCGCACCACTTTCAGGAAATTCTTGTCCCAGCGCACCGTGATGCCGTATTCGGCGACACCGCCGAAGCCGGCAAGCGCGCGTTCGTCGAGTTCTTCCTGCAGGTCGGCGTAGCGCGCGATGGGCTCGAACGGCGTGCGCGAGCCGTCCTGCGCGACGCCACCAATCTGCGGCGGCAAGGGTTCGATCTTCAGGCCATCGATGCCGACAACCGCGTGGCCATCGTTCAGCAGGTTATGCGCGAGGCCAAAGCCGGCCGGCCCCATGCCTGCGACCAGGACACGGTAGCCACTGCCAGGCGCAGGCAGCGGCCGGCGAAAGTTCAGCGGGTTCCAGCGCGTCAGCAGCGAATAGATCTCGAAGCCCCAGGGCAATTCGAGAACGTCTTTCAAGGTCCGCGTCTCGGCCTGCGGAATATTCACCGGCTCCTGCTTCTGGTAGATGCACGACTTCATGCAATCGTTGCAGATGCGGTGCCCGGTGGCAGCGACGAGCGGGTTGTCCACCGTGATTATGGCCAGCGCACCGATCGCGTGGCCACTCACCTTGGCCATGTGGAACTCGGAAATTTTCTCTTCGAGCGGGCAGCCCGCGAGCTTGACACCGAACGCCGAGCGCTTGAACGCCACGCTACCGTCTGCCGCCGGCTTTTCTTTCAGGCCCGTCGAGCACGAGTCTTTGCCCTGTTTGTGGCACCAGATGCAGTAGTTCGCCTGGTCAAGAGCACCGGCGAGGTCGGTGCCGTTGTCGGTGAGTTTGAAGCCGCTGCGGCGGCGGATCTGCTCGGGCTTGATCGTGAACGTGCTCACCGCACCGGCGTTGCGCTGCACGGCGTGCTCGAGCAGGTTCAGCGAATCGACCTTTGCAGGCACCTTGAACAAGAGGCCTTTGTGGTGGCGCGCTCGGCCCGCTTCGCTGTGCAGCGCCCACGCCGCGTACTTCAGCGCCGCTTCGAGTTCAGCGGCGAACGCTGCCTCCTCCAGCTGCCAGCGCTGCACGGCGCGCGCGAAGGCGAGTTCAAACGCCGCCACATCGTCGGGTGGCGCGCCGATGCGCCCTGCGAGCTCAGCGCCAAGGCGCTCGCCGCCAAGAAGCTGCGCATCGGCCGGCGTGAAAGCTTTCGCTGCGCTGCGCTGTACGAACTGGCGCTTCACCTCATACAGCGGCGCCAGGCGTTGATGCTGTTCCGCCAGCGCGCTGACCTCAGTGCGAATGCCGAACAGGCGCCCCAGAAAATCGTCCACATGCGGCGCCAGGTCGATGAGCAGTTGCGATTCCTGCTTGGCCTCGATGGCCGCTGGGTCGCGTCGCGCGTCGGTCAGGCGCGTGCGCAACGCCGCATCGCACGCATCGAGCTCGTGCAGAAATGCAGCGTCGACCTTGAGCAGGCCAGCACGCTCATACAGATCGGCGAAATGAACTTCAAACCCCAGGCGCAACATACAAGGCAGGCTCCGATCAGGCCCAAGTGAAAGAGGGTTAGCAGGTTCACACCGGCTAACCCTCTGAGTTCTGGCTCCTCGACCTGGGCTCGAACCAGGGACCTACGGATTAACAGTCCGGCGCTCTACCAACTGAGCTATCGAGGAACAGCCTCGAATTATAGCCAGCACCTTGCCCATCAAAGGTCCACTTGAACGGAGAGGCGCCAAGTGCGCGGCGCGAGCGGGAACAAATAGGCATGGCTGAACTGGTAGGGCGACTCCTTCCACGCGCGTGCGTCGGTGAGGTTGTCGACGCCGGCGCGCCAAGTCAACACCGATGATTCGACCCTGGTCTCATAGCGCAACGCAGCGTCGATTCGCGTGTAGCCGGGCGTCGCTGCGCTGTTGTCGGGCGACACCTTGCGACTGCTTTCTCGCACCGCACTCGTCATCAGGCTCAAGCCCGGCCACGCGGCAACGGCGTATCCCAGCTGGGCCTTGACGGTCAGCGCAGGCACGTTGGTCGGCGCCAGGCCGTTCAGCGCTGGCTGCTGACTGCCCTCGCGCCGGGCGTGCAGCCACTGGGTGCCGCCGCGCAATGTCCACGCGTTGAGGCGCCCGGTAGCCGTCAACTCAATGCCTCGGTGACGCACGTTGCCGTCGAGAGTGCGTGTGCAGGTGTCGTTCACATCGCAGGAACCGATGTCGCTGAACGCAGGCCGAACGATGTCAAAGCCCGCAACACCCCATTCGAATCGTTCGCTGGCGCCCTTCACGCCGGCTTCGAACTGCCGACTCTTCAGTGCGGAAAGCACCTCGCCGCGATTCGTGTAGAGCGGCAGGTTCGATACAACTTCCGATTCCACACCCTGGCCCCAACTCGCGTAGAGCATGTGGTCGGCAGTCAATTGCCAGCTCGTCGCGACAAACGGCGCGGTCAGGGCTTGCGCATAGTCGATTGCGCGCGAGCCGTCGGTACGCGCACTGCTGCGATGCAATTCCGTACGGCGCAGGGCCAGCCACAGCGTGGCTGCGTCGTCGAGGCTCAGTGCATCGCGCAGGTGCAGTTCGCTCGATTGTTCGTCGCGATTCGTGTTGTCGTCGAGAAAGCCTGCCGATGGCGCGGTCTGCGCCGTGCCCGTGATGTTGCCGGTTCCCGCGATATCGAAAAGCTGCTTGCCGAAGCGGGCGCGATAGAGCGAGCGCAGCACACCGGCCTGGGCTTGATGGCGCACCGGGCCCGTCGCAAACCTGCCGGAAATCGACGCGTCCAGCGCGTCGGTGCGGCGCCGTTCGTTGTCACTTGCGAATTCCCACAGCGTGAACGTGCCGTCCGCGGCAAAGCGATCGCAGGGGTTGCAGGTGAAAGCGACTGGATCGAACACTCCGAACGGAAACGCGATGCGATCGTCGCTGCGCAAGCGTTGCGTGATGCCGTGGATCGCGAAGGTCCAATCCGCATCAAACCGATGCGTGACCCGCAGCGACGCGGTGTCGCCCTCCAGGACAACCGGTTTCGTCCACGCCTGGTTGTTCAGGTTGATTCGCGGATCGACGCTGCGCGCGTCGGGAACGGTGTTGCCGAGCATGCTGAATCCCGGCACGCTGGGTTGCGAGCGACGGCTCGTTTCACCCTCGAGTTCGACGCGAGTGGCCGCGTCCAGGCGCCACTCCGTTGCCAAGGCAACGACGTGACGCTCACCCTGCGCCGAGCGCTGCGGCGGATCGAGCTTCGCGGCACCGACGTTCAGGCGCACGCCGAACGCATCGGCATCGCCGAAGCGGCGGCTCAGGTCGATTGCGCCCGTGACCGTGCCGCGCTCACGCCACTCGAGCGCCGCAGAATTAAGCGAGGCATCCACGGGACGCTTCACGACAAAGTTCACCAAGCCGCCAGGCGTGCTGGTACCGGCTTGCATGCCGCTCAGGCCTTTCAGAACCTCGATGCGCGCCTTGTTGTCGAGCGGAATCGACGTCTCTGCGTTGATCGGCAAGCCGTCGCGACGGTAGTTGTAGCGGTTGTCGAGAACGAAGCCGCGCACCGTCAGAAAGTCCCAATACCCTTCGGCGTTGTAGGCGTCGCTCAGCGCCGGGTCGAAGCCGATCAGATCGGACAGGCGCTGCGCGCCGGAGTCTTTGATCTGCTCGGCGCTGAACACGCTGGCTTGCAATGGCAGGCGCGACAAAGGAGTCTCGCCCCAGCCCGCAGCGCCCACAGTGACCGGGGCACGCCCTGTCACCAAGACGGGGGCGAGTTGGGTGGCTTCGGTTTGCGCCCGTCCGATCGTGCAACTGAGGCCGACGATGCAGGCAACCACGGCCCTGCACATCGAGTTCGAACCAAGTCTTGCCATCGTGCTCTCCACGGATCTCGATGGCAGGTCGGCTGGAATCGGGAACCGCCGCAGGGCGCGGCAATCCGGAACAAGCTTCCCTGCGCGAGGATTACCTCAGTCAGGTTCAAAGGGACTTTCTCAGTCGAACCGTCGGTCAACGGCTCAACACCCCTAGCGGATGCGACGCAAGCGGCGCCGCGGGCGAATTATCAGCCAAAAAAATGGGCCGCTCCCAGCGACCCTGCGTGCTTGTCGGTCGGCCCTCTCAGTCGAAGACCGGCACGTGCACGCCCAACATCTTGTGCAGCCTCGGGCTCGTGGTCGTGTACTGCAGCTGAATCTGCCTGCCGGGAAAGATATAGGGGGCCGCACCGAATGCGGCCAGCGCCGCCTCGTGAAACCCCGAAAGAATGAGTTTCTTCTTTCCAGGATACGTGTTCACGTCGCCCACGGCAAAGATGCCCGGCGTGCTGGTCTCGAACTTTTCGGTGTCGACGACGATTTGCTTGCGCTCCAGGTCCACACCCCACTCCGCGATCGGCCCGAGCTTGGGGCTCAGGCCGAAGAATACGAGCAGCATGTCCAGAGGCACCAGCCGGGTCACGCCGTCGCTGCCGGTCACCTTGACGCCGCGCAACCGATCTGCCGAGTCGTCGATGCCGCTGATCTGGCCGACCATGAATTGCATCTCCGATGCGTCGCACAACTCGCGCACGCGCGCCACGCTCGCCGGCGCCGCCTTGAAAGCATCGCGGCGATGCAGCAGGATCACGCTGTGGGCCTTGTCTGGCCCGGCTTGAGTGAAGTGGAGTGCCCAGTCGACCGCTGAATCGCCGCCCCCCACGATCACGAGATTCTTCCCGGCAAATTGCGCCGGGTTGCGCACCCGGTAGAAGAGCTGCGTGTCAGTGAACTTGTCGAGCCCGTCGAACTTGAGCCGGCGCGGCTGGAACGAACCCACGCCCCCTGCAATGAAAATCGTCTTGGTGAGAAAGCGCGTGCCCCTGGATGTTTCGACGTGAAAGCGCCCATCGTCGCGCTTCTTGACAGCGTTCACTTCCTGGTTCAGATGAAACGTCGCGCCGAACGGCTCGATTTGCTTGAGCAGGTTGTACGTCAACTCCCTGCCCGTAGAGACCGGCAGGCCCGGAATGTCGTAAATCGGCTTGTCGGGGTAGAGCTCGATGCACTGGCCGCCGGGGTAGGCCAACGAGTCGACGATGTGCGCCTTGATTTCGAGCAGGCCGAGTTCGAACACCTGGAACAGGCCCACCGGCCCGGCGCCGACGATCACCGCATCGGTTTCGATCGGTCTGTCGTGCGCGCCTGCGGTGCGCACGATTTCGTCGTTCAGCTGGGCGTCCATGCTCGGCGCTGCACCATTCCGCGCGTCACTTGATCAGCTCATTCAGCTTGCCGGTGCGGTCTTTCCACTCGTCAGCGTCGGGCAGCGGGGTCTTGCGCTTGGTGATGCTCGGCCACTTCTTCGCGAGTTCGACGTTCAGCTTGATCATGTGCTGCTGGTCGCCGGGAACGTCTTCTTCGGGAACGATGGCGTTCACCGGGCACTCCGGAATGCAGACCGCGCAGTCGATGCACTCGTCAGGGTCGATGGTCAGGAAATTGGGCCCTTCGCGAAAACAGTCGACCGGGCAGACATCGACACAGTCGGTGTATTTGCAGCGGATGCACGATTCGAGAACGACATGGGTCATGAAGGGAAGCTCGTGGGTTGAAAGGGTGGCACTGGGTGCCGGCATCGTGCGCCAAGCGCAGCCGTGCTGCGCGAGGGCTGTGGCGAATTCTAGGGCTTGATCGTCGCCACTCGCGTTGAATGGTCGTCGGCGGATTGAGCTCGCAATGAGGAGACTTGCTCCTTTGCAAGCAACGCTCTTGCGCCCGCGCCGACGATCACGACGCTGGGTCGGCCGCTGTGCAACAAGCTGGCCTGACCTAGATCGTTCAGCCGATGGTCCGACTGCAGTTCGTCGGCCCAGCCGGCACGCGAGACGACGCTGATTGGCGTGTCTGCCGGCCAGCCCGCGGCCCGAAGGCGCCGCGCCAGTGCGGCGAGTTGCCGGCCCGCCATGTAAAACACTTCCGTGTCCGCGACGCGGCTGGCGGGCACCTGCTTTTCCAGAGTCATGGCGGTGCTGAGGCTGACACTGCGGCCACGACCCCGCCGCGTCAGTGGCCGCTTTGTCGCCGCCGCGGCGGCAAGAGCCGCGGTCACGCCGGGAATCACTTCGCACTCGATGCCCGCCTCAGCCAGCGCACCCAGTTCTTCCTCGAGCCGGCCAAAGACGCTCGGGTCACCCCCCTTGAGGCGGACCACGATCGCGGATTGGCCCGCATGCTTGATCATCAGCGCATTGATCGCCGCCTGCCCCGTGCTGTGGGAAAAGCCGCGCTTGCCCACATTGACCCAGCGCGCGTTGGGCGCAAGTTCGCGCAATGCCGGGTCGACCAGGGCATCGAACAGGACCACTTGCGCGCGCGCCAGCTGGCGCGCACCGCGCAGCGTGATCAGATCCCCTGCTCCCGGCCCGGCGCCGATGAAGATGACTTTGCCCATGCGCCCTTACGGTTTTGCGCGCTTCAAATCGCCGCGCCCTCGTTGACGAATTCGCGCACGGGCGCAAGCGCCAGCGCGTCGGCAGTACCCGCAGGCAATGCAAACAGAGGCAGGCGGGAATGCACGTCGCCCTGATAGTGCGCTCGAAACGTTTCCAAGGCTTGCTGCGCGACGTCGATCGACTGGTCAGCGCGCATCGCCGCAGCGTCGAAGCCGGTGCGAACGAGCAGCGGAATCATGTCGACAAGCACCTCGCCCGTGGCACGAATTTCGCCTTTGAAGCGATAGCGCGCGCGCAGCAGTCGCGCCTGGCTGTAGGCGCGGCCGTCCACCCACTTGGGAAAGTGCAAGGTGACCAGCGAGAAGCGTTGGAGGTCTCCCGCAATGTCTTCCACGTCCTGATCGTTGTCCAGGCTCAGTCCCAGGAGAATGTGGCGCGGCCATTGGGCGCGTGCCGCGTGCCATTGCGCGAGGGTGAGCAACAGGTGCGCCTGCGGATTGATGCTGACCGGCGGGCCGTCTTCCCCGCCCAGGGCGTGCCAGAGGTCGGCTTTTCTGTCGATGAATTTCATGCTTGTGCTCATATCGGTGCGTCGCGCGCTGCTCACGCGGCGTGCGCGAGCGCCGTGCTGCGCCGCATCGCGTTGGCGGAGTCCTTGAATGCGGCAAAGCCGATGCGCCGCACCGTGTCGATGAAGCGTTCCCCTCCGTTGCGTCGCGCCCGATACGTATCGACCACGGCCTCAACGGCATCGGCCACTTCGTCGGCAGCGAACGACGGGCCGATCACCCTGCCCGCCACCGAGGCGCCGCTCAGCGTGGATCCGTCGGAGCCTCCCAGCGAAATCTGGTACCACTCCTTGCCATCCTTGTCGACTCCGAGCACGCCGATGTGGCCGCTGTGGTGGTGCCCGCAGGAATTGATGCAGCCGCTGACGTGCAAGTCGATATCGCCGATGTCGTACAACTCGTCCAGGTCGGTGAAGCGCTCGGCAATGTCCGCCGCCACCGGAATGGATCGCGCATTGGCGAGTGCGCAAAAGTCGCCTCCCGGGCAGGCAATCATGTCGGTGATCAGGCCGATATTGGGCGTCGCGAAGTTTTGTGCCTTCGCCGCTTGCCACACTGCGGGCAACTCGGCCTCACGCACCCACGGCAGCACGAGGTTCTGGTCGTGCGTGACGCGCAGTTCGCCCTGGCTGAAGCGCTCGGCGATCTGCGCTGCGGCGTCCATCTGGTCCGCCGTCGCGTCGCCGGGCGCCTGGCCGGCGCGCTTGAATGAAAGCGTCACACAGCGATAGCCGGGAAGCCGGTGGGCGTGCACGTTGCGCTCGAGCCAGCGCTTGTAGACCGGGCTGACGGCGGCGCCGCCCGGTGGCGATGCTGCCGCGCCGGCCGCGGGTGCAACGCCCGCAGGCAAAGCAAAACACCGCGCCACACGGTCCAGCTCGGCCTGAGGAATGAGGTGGGCTGTGCCGTCGGCATCGTCATTCATGATGTGGCCGAATTCGACATTCACTGCATCGAAAAACCTTTGCCCCTCGGCCTTCACGAGGATTTTGATGCGCGCCTTGTACAGGTTGTCGCGCCGGCCGTAGCGGTTGTACACGCGCACGATGGCCTCGATGAAGACGAGGATTTGTTGCCACGGCAGGAAATCTCGAATCACGCTGCCGATCACCGGCGTGCGCCCCATGCCTCCACCCACGAGCACTCGAAAGCCGACTTCGCCGGCAGCGTTCTTCACGAGTTGCAGACCGATGTCGTGCCAAGCCATCGCGACGCGGTCTTCGGTCGCACCGCTGATGGCGATCTTGAACTTGCGCGGCAGAAAGGCAAACTCAGGGTGCAGCGTGCTCCATTGGCGCAGCACTTCGCAGTACGGCCTCGGATCGACGATCTCATCGGCGGCGACTCCCGCAAGCGCGTCGCTGGTGATGTTGCGAATGCAGTTTCCGCTGGTCTGGATGCCGTGCATGTCCACCGCCGCGAGCGCGTCCATCACGTCGGCGCTGCGGGCCAGGGGGATCCAGTTGAATTGAACGTTCTGGCGCGTCGTGAAGTGGCCGAAGCCCCCGCGCTCTTGCTGCGTGCCCACGTCGATATGGTCGAACTCGCGGGCGATGCGACCCAGCGCACGCAGTTGCGCCGAGCTGATTTCGCCGTAGGGCACTGCGACACGCAGCATTGGCGCGTGGCGCTGCACGTACCAGCCGTTTTGCAGCCGCAATGGGCGAAACTCGTCTTCACCGAGGCGACCCGTCAGATGGCGTTGCAGCTGGTCGCGATACTGGCCGGCGCGTTGCCGCACGAAGGACCGGTCGAAATTGGTGTATTGGTACATGGCTCGATGAAGGAATGTCTGCGGATCACCTGGAGGCGGACCGCCAGCCTTGCGCGCCGGTCGACTCTATTGGCGCTGCATATATCCGCAAAGAACTTTGTTGTTTGTTCTTCATTCGTATTTCGCATATAAACTGCTTTGCACCCTCCGGACTCCAATGTTCGAACCAGGCCAAACCGACAGCTCTCCTCGCGCCCTGCGGCACGGCAAGATGCACGCGGCGCGGATCGCCGCCGCAATAACGATTGCTGCTTTGCTGGCGGGCTGCGCCAGCCCGCCGAAACCGACCGACGAGCGACCGGGCGCCACTCCAACTGCGCCTGCACAACCCGCTGTCGAGCCCTCCAAACCGGCGCCCCGGCCCCCAAGAATCGGACTGGCGCTCGGGGGCGGTGCGGCTCGGGGATTCGCCCACATCGGGGTGATCCAGGTCCTCGAGGAGCACGGCATCAAGCCCGACTTCGTGGTGGGCACGTCGGCGGGCAGCCTGGTCGCTGCCCTCTACGCTGCCGGCAAAGAATGGCGCCGAACTCGCCGTCCTGGCCGACGCGATGGACGAATCGACCCTCACAGACTGGTCTTACCCCGGGCGCGGCGTGATCCGTGGCGCTGCGCTGGCCAAGTTCGTTCGCGACCACACCGGAGGTCGAACCATCGAGCGGATGCGCATTCCCTTGGGAATCGTCGCTACCGACCTGGACAACGGCCAAGCCATCCTGTTCGAAGTCGGCGACGCGGGAACCGCGGTGCGCGCGTCGAGCGCGGTGCCGGCGGTGTTCCAACCGGTCAGCATCGGCGGGCGTGAATACGTCGATGGCGGCCTTGTTGCGCCGGTTCCGGTGCGCTTCGCACGCCAAATGGGTGCCGAGATCGTGATTGCGGTAGACATCTCAGCGGCGCCCGAAGGCAACGCCACCGGCGACGCGATGCGCATGTTGCTCCAGACTTTCGCCATCATGGGCCGCAGCATCAACAACTTCGAGCTGCGCGACGCTGACATCGTCGTCAGGCCACGCCTGCCCGGCGTATCGAGCGCGGATTTTGCGGCGCGCAAGCGCTCGATCCAGGCCGGGCGAGACGCCACGCAGGCCCTCATGCCTGACCTGGCGGCCCGAATCGTCGCAAAAACCCGCTGATCGCTCGCCCTACCCAATAAAAACGGCCCGGTGGGCACCGGGCCGTAAGGTACCGCTTGGGTACCGAGGAGACAACCTTTCAGGGACCCGCAAGCAGAGCCTGCGGATCAGTCAGATTGGTGAGTCGTCGGAAAGTTCAAGGCGCGTCCAACAATTTTTGACGTCCTTGCGCGCCCGTTTTGGTGCGTCGCAGCATTTTAAAAGTATATAGGTTTCAATTCGCAGTTCAAGTCATCTTTGTTGCGCGGCATCAGGTCAGACCAGGAGACCGTGTTGCCGCTTGCAACGGCGGCCGAACACAGGGCCGCTTCTTTCGTCGCGCCCCTCAATCGAATTCGATCCCGGACACCCCCATAGAATCGCGGCGATTCGAATAAGCATCACAAGGAGACAGAACATGCTCACGTCTAAAGGCGCGGCGCGACGTGCGCTGCGCAGCACCGCTGCGCTTGTCGTGACGCTGCTTGTGCCTACGCTGGCGCTCGCAGTGCAAGTCACGCCTTTCAGCGGACCGGCGCTTGGCTCGGTCCCGGTGGAATTCCTGCTCTTTGCCTGCGTCTTGGCAGGCGTCGCGCTATTCCACCAACAGACGCTGCCCGTGGCCCTGGGCGGCGCGATCGTGATTGCCGCGTACAAGATGATTCTGTCGCCGTTCAAGACGGGCGCCGGCCTGCCAGGCTTCTTGTCGCACCTGACGCACGAATGGGTGATCCTCATCAATCTGCTGCTGCTCTTGCTGGGCTTTGCGCTGCTGGCCAAACACTTCGAAGAAAGCCTGGTCCCCGCGGTCCTGCCGCGATACCTGCCCGATGACTGGCGGGGCTGCTTTGTCCTGCTCATTCTGGTGTTCGTGCTGTCGAGCTTTCTCGACAACATCGCCGCAGCGATGATTGGCGGCGCGATCGCCCACACCGTGTTTCGCGGCAAAGTGCATATCGGCTATCTGGTGGCGATCGTTGCCGCGTCGAACGCCGGCGGTGCGGGCAGCGTCGTCGGCGACACAACGACGACGATGATGTGGATCGCGGGGATCACACCGCTCGAGGTGTTAGAGGCCTATATTGCCGCGACGGTGGCGCTCGTGATCTTTGGAATCCCCGCCTCGCTGAATCAGCAGGCGTACTCACCGATTCAGAAGGACGCGAACCCTGACGCACGCATCGACTGGCCGCGCGTCGGCGTCGTCGCCTTCATTCTGTTCGCCGCTGTGGTCGTCAACGTGCTCGTGAATACGCGCTTCAATGAAGTGTCGGCCGCCTTCCCGTTTCTTGGCGCGGCCGTCTGGGGCGCATTGCTCATCACGGCGGCGCTGCGCAGACCGGACTGGTCGCTCCTGCCCGGCTCGTTCAAGGGGACGGTGTTTCTGCTCTCGCTGGTGCTGTGCGCGTCGATGATGCCCGTGGAGCATCTTCCGGCGGCGTCGTGGCCCGCAGCGCTGGGCTTGGGATTTCTTTCCGCGGTCTTCGACAACATTCCATTAACCGCTCTGGCGATCAACCAGGGCGGCTACGACTGGGGCTTTCTGGCCTACGCCGTGGGCTTCGGCGGCTCGATGATCTGGTTCGGTTCATCGGCAGGCGTGGCGCTGGCCAACATGTACCCTGAGGCGCGCTCCGTCGGAAAGTGGCTGCGCCACGGCTGGTACGTCGCTGTGGCCTACGTCGTCGGATTCTTCGTGATGCTCGCGCTGATCGGCTTTCATCCTGGCAGCACGCCTCGTACTGGCGCTGCGGCGCTGCCAGCAGCGGTTGCGAAGTAAGGTCAGGGCAAGCGGCCCTTCAACCCGCCATGGCCGCTTCTTCAGGCAGGTCGAGGCTGATCAATTCGGGAACGGCCGAGTTGTCGCCGCTCATGCTTTCGCCCACGCCCAGGACTTTGGTGCTTCGATACTTGGCCAACCAAGTGATCAACTGCTCCGACGACAGCGGGCGGCTCAACAAGTACCCTTGAATTTCGTCGCAGCCCAGTGCCCGCAAGTAATCGGCCTGGTGCAATGTTTCGACGCCCTCTGCCACGACTTTGAGCTGCAGGCTGCGTCCCAGCGCAATCACGGCTGTGGCGATTGCCGTGTCTTCTTCGTCGTTCGTGATCTCGCGGACAAACGACCGGTCGATCTTGAGCGTATCGATGTTGAAGCGCTTGATGTAGCTCAGCGACGAATGGCCGGTGCCGAAGTCGTCGATCGCGACGCGAATACCGAGATTGGCAATGCTCGCCAGCATGGCGCGGCTTGCATCGTTGTCCTCCATCAACTGACTCTCGGTCAGCTCGAGCTCGAAACGGTGCGGCGCAATGCGCGCCTGCGCCAGGGTTTCGGAGATCAACTGGAACAAATGCTGGTGCCGGAACTGGCGGGCCGATAAGTTGACCGCCAGCGCCAGTGGCGGCAGACCGAGCTTGTCCCACGCCGCGAGGTCGGCGCACGCGGTTCGAATCACCCAGGCACCCACCGGCAGGATCAAGCCGGTTTCTTCGAGGACCGTGATGAACTGGTCGGGCGGAACCACGCCGAAACCGGGGCGGTTCCAGCGGATCAAGGCCTCGACCCCGGTGATGCGGCCGGTCTTCAAGTCGGCTTTGGGTTGGTACAGCAAGTTGAATTCGTGGCGGTCGAGCGCGTGGCGCAGGCTCGTCTCCAACGACAATCGCGCCGCCACTTCAGCGTTCATGTCGGCGTTGTAGAACGTGAACGTGTTTCGTCCGCGCGACTTGGACCGATACATTGCCATGTCGGTGTGACGAATCAGACCGTCCAGATCAGAGTTGTCCGCCGGGTACAGGGAGATGCCGATGCTCGCCGTGATCACGATCTCTTCGCCTTCAAACACGAAGGGCTCGAGCAGTGCTTCGAGAATTCTTCGCGCGATCAACGCAGCGTCGTCAGACCCGTCGATGCCCTCGACAACAATCGTGAACTCGTCACCACCCAGGCGGGCGATCGTGACACTATCGTCCACGGCGTCACGCGCGACCGAATCGACTCCGCGAAGACAACTGGTCAGGGCCTGCGAGACATGTTGCAGGAGACGGTCCCCGACTTCGTGACCCAGGCTGTCGTTGACGACCTTGAAGCGGTCCAGGTCGAGGAACATCAAGCCCAGCGACCGGCCGCTGCGCTGGGCGCGCTTCATGCCCTCGCGCAGCCGGTCGCGAAACAAGACCCGATTCGGCAAGCCCGTGAGGCTGTCGTAGTTCGCGAGCGTCGCCATGCGTTCCTGCGATGCCTTGCGCTCGGTGATGTCGCGGATGAACGCGATCAGCTGGGGCATGCCGTTGAGTCGGGACTCGCTGACGGTGACTTCGACAGCAAAGTCGGCCGCGTGGTCGCGGCGCGCCACGGTTTCGTGCAAGCCGGGCGGAAACTGGCCGATCACCCCGTGAATGTCGACGTAAGGGGTCAGCCAATCCTGGAGGCGCTGGCCGATCAGCTGCGCGGGCGGGCGGCCGAACAATTGGCCGGCCGCAGGATTGCACGACACGATCGTGCCGTCGGGCAAGAACGTCATGATGCCGTCGATCGAGTTGTCGAACACGAAACGCAGTCGCTCTTCGGTTTCGCGGCGATTGCTGGCCAGACCCCAGAGCCGCCACTCCCAACGGCGGCTGACACTGCCGGACGTGACCCACCACGTCGCGTACGCAGATGCGACGAACGCAGCGGCCATCAAAGCCAGCTCGAACACTTGCGACATGGACAGGTCTGGGGTGGGCACCCGCTGTCTTCGGCACTTTCGCCTTGAACTGAATGGTGCGGACGGGTGATTGCGAATTCTCGCAAGGCATTGGCAGCGGGAACTTGTCACACTTGCCGAACCGAAGTAACGTTGGCGGCAGATAGAACCCCGGCCTTCGGTTACGCCAGCAGCGCTCAGCCCCACCTCAAACGGAGATTCAGATGAAGCTTTACTTCCACCCCGCATCGACAACCAGCCGCCCCATCATGCTGTTTGCCGCGGAGAACCGGATCGCGCTGGAGGAGCAAATCGTCGACCTCTTCAGCGGCGAGCACTACAAGGCGCCCTTTGAATCGGTGAATCCGAACCACCTCGTCCCCGTGCTCGAAGACGGCGATTTCCGCCTCACCGAGAGTTCAGCCATTCTGAAGTACCTGGCCGACAAGTCCAACTCGGCGCAGTACCCGAAAGACCTGCAGCAGCGCGCGCGAGTCAACGAGCGCATGGACTGGATCAATACGCAACTGTGTCGCGACTTTGCTTATGGCCTCGTCTATCCGCAGATTTTCCCGGGGCACAAGCGGCCCAGCACTGAGGCCCAAGATGCGACGCTGGCCTGGGGCAAGGAGCGCGCCCAGGGTTGGCTCAAGGTGCTGAACGACAACATCCTCGGCGCGAACAACAACTACCTGTGCGGCAACGCGATCACGATTGCCGACTACTACGGCGCTTCGTTTGTGGCACTCGGCGAGTTGATCGGAAGCGACTACTCGGCCTACCCCAACGTCAAGCGATGGCTCGCGCGATTGAAGCAACTGCCGAGCTGGAAACGAGTCAACGAAGTGATCGACGGCTTCGGCGCGTCGCTCAAAGGCAACCTCATGCAGCCGGTGTGATGCAAATCGCCATGGAGGCATTCACATGATCGAAAAACTGCATCACAACGCCTACCGCTGCAAAGACTCTGAGCAGACGCGCAAGTTCTACGAGGAGTTCCTCGGTTTGCCGCTGGTGGAGTCGCTCGAAATCAACGAGACGAAAAGCGGGCGCAGGACGCAAACCTTGCACACCTTCTATCGCCTCGACGACGGCTCCCACCTGGCGTTCTTCGAGGCGCCTGACATGCCTTTCGAGTTCAAGTCGCAACACGACTTCGACCTGCACATCGCGCTCGAGGTGAAGGCCGACGTCCTGCCCGTGATGCTCGCCAAGGGCAAGGCACAGGGCATCGACACGCGCGGCGTCTCCGACCACCGGTTCATTCATTCGATCTATTTCCGTGACCCGAACGGCTATGTGATCGAGCTTTGCGCCAAGCTGCCGGGCCACGACAGCACACTCAACCCGGCGTTGAACGGTGCGCGTGCCAAGCTGGATCGCTGGACCCAAGCCAAGGGCACAGCGTCCGTCGCGCGCTGACGATGCTCGAGCCCAGCCGCGTGATTGCGGCGTACCCCCCGCACCTCAACACGCTCAGTTCGCTGTTGGCCACTCGCGCTGCGCTTTCCGGCGCGCGCGAGTTTCTGGTGTTTGGCGAGTCGAGCTGGAGCTACTCGCAGACGCTGGAGAGCGTCGCCCGCGTCGCTGCGGTTCTGCACGAACGTGGCGTCCGCGCGGGTCAACGCATCGCCGTGATGTCGCTGAACCACCCGAGCACGGTGTTCCTCTTCGTTGCGCTGGCGCGTCTGGGCGCTGTGATGGTGCCGATCAACCCCGAGTTCCGCGCCGAAGAGGCGCGCTACGTGCTGACCCACGCCGACATCAGCGGTGTGATTTCTTCGCCTGCGGCCCTCCCGACGGTGCGCGAGGCGCTCGCCGCGACGCCGATGCGGCCCTGGTTGATGCTCAACGAGCCCTCCTCGACAGAATCGTCGCCGGACCACGACACTTTCAGTCTTGATCGGGAAATTCTGGAGTCACGTCCAGCGGTGCCAGCACACGCTGAGGACCCCGACGACCCCTGCGTGTTCATCTACACCTCCGGCACGACGGGTTTTCCGAAGGGCGTGATGCACAGCCAGCGCAACGTAGTGCTCGCCGGCGAGGGCTTCGTTCAGCGCATGTATCTGCAGCCCGACGACCGGCTGATGTGCATCTTGCCGATGTTTCACATCAACGCCCTGTTCTATTCATTGGCCGGTGCGCTCGCCGCCGGCGCAGCGTTGATCTTGATTGCGCGTTTCTCGGCGTCGCGCTTCTGGCACGACGTCGCCCAGCATCGCGCCACGGAAGTGAACACCATGGCCGCGGTTTCGACGATTCTGATGCGCCGGCCGCGCTCTGAATTCGTCGCCGGGCACGCCCTGCGCAAGATATACGGCGCGCCCTTCACCGCCGAAACGTATCGCGTCTTCGCCGATGAGTTCGGGGTACCCACGCTCATCGAAGGTTACGGCATGAGCGAAATCCCGGGCGCACTGAACAACCCCTTTCTCGGGCCGCACAGAGTGGGCAGCATGGGTCAGCCGAGCCGGCACCCCGACGCGTCGCTCAAGTTCGCCGAGCTGCGCATCGTCGACGACACCGGGCACGAGCTACCCCACGGCGAGACCGGCGAGTTGGCGGTGAAGACGCCGATGCTGATGAAAGGCTACTTTCGCGACGCGCAGCAGACCGAAGCCGCGTTTCGCGACGGCTGGTTTCTTACCGGCGACCTCGCGTGGCGCGACGCCGAGGGCTATTTCTGGTTCGTCGCCCGCAAGAAAGACATCATTCGTCGGCGTGGCGAAAACATCTCCGGCGCCGAACTCGACCGCATTGTCGAGTTGCATCCCGACGTGATTCAGTGCGCCGCGATCCCCGTCCCGAACGACCTGGGCGAAGACGAGATCCTGGTGGCGGCCATCCTCAGGCCCGGCGCCACGCTGACCGAGCCGGGCCTTGCCGAGTGGGTGCGGCAACGCCTGGCCGCGTCGAAGGTACCGCGCTACGTGATCTTCGTCCCGGCGCTGCCGCAAACGCCGACGCATCGTGTCGCCAAATTCAAGCTGCGCGGCGATGCGACGCTGCAGCAGCGGGCCGTTGATCTGACCGCGAACGCTCGCCCATGATGCATTGGCTGCGCGGGCCGGACGACGCGCTGCCCGACACGCGCCACGCCTTGCCTGCCGACTCCGACGCTCCCGGCCTGCTTGCCGCCGGCGGTGAGCTGACGCCGCGCCGCCTCGAAGAGGCCTACTCGAAGGGGGTCTTCCCGTGGTACAGCGACGGTCAACCGGTGCTCTGGTGGTCGCCAGATCCGCGCATGGTGCTGCCGGTGAGCGAATTCAAGGTGTCGCGCTCCTTTCGCAAGACCCTCGCCCGCTTCGTGCGAACCCCGGCCTGCGAGGTTCGCATCGACACGGCGTTTCCCACGGTGATCGAGGCGTGCTCCGCAATGCCGCGCCACGGGCAGGCGGGGACGTGGATCGTACCGGCGATGATCGCCGCGTACCGCAGCTGGCACGCGGCCGGGCGTGTGCACAGCTTTGAGACTTGGGTCGACGGGCAACTCGTGGGCGGCCTGTATGGCGTCAGCCTGGGCCGCATGTTCTTCGGCGAGTCGATGTTTTCGCTGCAGCCCGACGCGTCGAAGATCGCGCTCGCCGCGCTGGTGTGTTTTTGCCGGGAGCACGCGGTAGCGACGATCGATTGCCAGCAACGCACCGAACACCTGACCTCGCTCGGCGCGCGCGAAGTGCAGCGCAGCGAATTCGAGCACGTCCTGGCGGCGGGCCTGAGCAAGCCGACCATCGTCGAATGGACTTATCATGCAAATCACTGGCGCCATCTCTAAAACCTAATTTGAAACCGACGCCCAGGACATCGGCACGTGACGCACCCCAAAGAACTTCCGCTGGCATCGCTGCAGTTTTACGCGACGGCGCCCTACCCTTGCAGCTACATTGCCGGGCGCATGGCACGCTCGCAAGTCGCCACACCCAGCCACGTGATCCACGCCGATGCCTACTCGGGCCTGGTGGCCAACGGTTTTCGCCGCAGCGGCATGTTCACCTATCGACCGCATTGCGACGGCTGCCGCGCCTGCGTCCCGCTGCGGGTGCCGGTGCAGACCTTCAAGGCCACGCGCAGCCAGGGGCGCGCGCGCCGCGCCCACGCGACGCTCAAGGCGCGCGTGTTGCGTCTGTGTTTCGTTCCTGAGCACTACCAGTTGTACCTGCGCTACCAAGCCGGTCGCCACAGCGGCGGCGGCATGGACCATGACAGCATTGATCAGTACACCCAGTTCTTGCTGCAAAGCAGAGTCAACTCGCGGCTCGTCGAGTTCCGCGAGCCCAGCGACGACGGCCTGGGCGCGTTGAAAATGGTGTCGATCCTGGACGTGCTGAACGACGGCCTGTCAGCCGTCTATACCTTCTACGAGCCCGAAGAACGCGCGAGCTACGGCACGTACAACGTGTTGTGGCAAATTGAGCAGACGCGCATGCTCAAACTGCCCTATCTGTACCTGGGGTACTGGATCGCCGCAAGCGCGAAGATGGCCTACAAGGCGCAGTTCGGTCCACACGAAATTCTCCAAGACGGGCATTGGCGCGCCTCGGGCCCGCCCGCGGCTTGAGCGCATGCCACCGTCCGTGCGCAGCCGCTCGGGTTGAGCTCACTGGCCAGGCGTTGCCCCGGAAATCTTCACGACGCGCGCCCACTTGGCGATGTCTTCCTGCAGGTAACGACCAAACTCTTCCACGCCCATTTTCATTGCCGTTGCGCCTTGCAGACCCCAAGCGCGCTGGACTTCGGCTTGCCCGACGATGCGGCCAATTTCCGCGTTCAGGCGCGCAACAATGGGCGCGGGCGTGTTCTTCGGCGCCATCAGGCCCAGCCAGATCGTCGCCTCATAGTCCGGCACGCCGGCTTCCGAAATCGTGGGCACGTCGGGCAACACCGCCGAGCGCTGCCTGCCGCTCGTCCCGAGCGCCTTGACCTTGCCGCTGCGAATGTGTTCGACCATCGTCGGAATCGCGTCGAACATCATCTCCAACTGGCCTCCGAGCACGTCGGTGCGGGCTCCTGAGCTGCCTTTGTAGGGGACGTGGAGAATGTCCACGCCGGCCATCGCCTTGAAGAGTTCGCCGGCCATGTGGTACGGCGTGCCGGGCCCGCTCGACGCGTACGACATGCCACCCGGCTTCGCCTTGGCCATCTTCAAGAGTTCCGCGACGCTGCCGGCCGCCAAACCCGACTTGGTCACGAGCACCAGATCGGAGTAGTTGATCGGCGCGATGGGCTCGAAGTCGCGCAAGAGCTGGAACGGCTTGTTCGGAATCAGCGACTCGTTGACGGTGTGCGTATTCGACATCAGGAGCAGCGTGTACCCGTCCGCAGCGCTCTTGGCCACGGCGTCGGTTCCGATGATGGAGCCCGCGCCGGGACGGTTGTCGACGATAAAACTCTGGCCGAGCGTCTCCTGCAGCCGTTGGCCGACGAAGCGCGCGTAAATGTCAGCCGGCCCGCCAGCGGCGAAGGGCACGATGATGCGAACCGAACGCACGGGGTAGTCTTGCGCGCCCGCTGCCGACACTGCGCCCAGTGCCACCCAAGTCACCGTGCGCAGCAGGCGCCTCGCCATTTGAAACAGATTCACCAAGCCCATTTGAACTCCTCCGAAGCCAGGTCGATGTCACATCGGCGAAGTATCCCCCTCAATGCAGGGGGATGCCCCCCTGGTTTTCGCGGCGGCCGGCTTTGCAGCGAGCGCGTTGACGAGTAGCCTTGACTCCGTGAACTGAAAGACAGCAAAACTATCGGGAGGTTCAGCCATGTATCACCTGTTGACGCCGGCCGTCAGAGCCCACTACAGCTGCCGCCTCTGCGCCGCAACCAGCTACCGCAACGTTGTCGCGCGCAATCGGTCTGGGGCACTTCGGGCGACGAGCCAGTACCGCTGTTCCGGATGCGCCTTGACGTTTCAGGACCCGAAGGAGTGGCGATTCTCTCCCGTGCATGGCGCGCGGCCGGCGTGACGCCGGCAGTCAGAGCGCCTTGTCAGCGCAGCGACCGCAAGAACTCTTGGCGCTGTGGTTCGGACTCGATGAGATCGGCCAACTTGCGATGCAGCTCCGCAATATTGCCCGAATCGTGAGCCGCGCGCTTGATCAGCACTTTTGCCAAGGGACCGACGTGATGCGCCAGTTGTTTTTCGGCGCGTGACAGCGTTGCCGCATCGAACGCAAATTGCTGATGGCGCGGTTGCGACTTGTTGCCAGGCGTCGTCGACACGCCGGCGCCTGACGCGCCGGACGAGAAATCACCCTGACTGGACAACCGTGCCAGGCGCGCCCTGAACGTTTCGCGCTCCTGCGGATCGGGGATCTTGTCCACCAGCGTCGCGTAGAACTCGGCGACGCTGTGCACATGGCCTGCAGTGGAACGCATCACATGCCTGGCCATCGGCCCGATCAACTCGGTGAGCGCGGACTCGACTGCTGCCCAGGTGGGCGCCGACAGGGCGAGCATGACCGCCGTGTCGATGGCCCGGGCGGGATCGACTACCGTCTGCTGCTCCCAGATCGAGCGCGTCACGCCGGCCTGATCGGTGCCCGCCACGGTGAACGCAATCGTCGGATCGGACGACATGGCCACGCTGGCTTGCGCAAGCGCCTGCGCAAACTCTGCTGCCGACTGGTAGCGCAGGTCGGCACCTTTTGTGAGGGCCTTGCTCAACACTTGGTCCAGCACGGGCGGCACGTGCAGCGACAGGCGAGACGGGGGCATCGGGTCGCCCTGCATCACGCGGTGCATCACCGCGGCGGGCGAATCGGCAGCAAACGGGCTGCGACCGGTCAGCAGCTCGTAGAAGATCACCCCGGCGGCCCACAAGTCGGTGCGGCCGTCGGCGGTATCGCCCATCAGTTGCTCGGGTGCCATGTGGGTGGGCGTTCCGAGCACCGTGCCCACTTGCGTCATCGACGAGCTTTGAATCCTCGCGATACCGAAATCCATCACCTTGATCTTCAGGCCCTGAAGCACCATCACGTTGGCCGGTTTGATGTCGCGGTGCACGACACCGTGCTGATGCGAATACTCCAGCGCAATCAGGAGCTGGCGCATCACTTCCAGGGAATCGCTGAGGTCGAATCGGCCGCGCTCGCGCATCATTTTGCGCAGCTCGACGCCCTCGACATACTCCATGACGATGTACGCGAAGTTCAGATCTTCGCCGTACTCGTGCACTGCCACGATGCCCGGGTGCTGCAACCTGCCGCCCGCCTGGGCTTCGCGCTTGAACCGGGCAATTGCAGATGCGCCGCCATCCGCCAGATGCTCGGCCAAGATCGTCTTGATCGCGACCTTGCGCTCGATGACCGGGTCGAACCCCTCGTACACCATTCCCATCGCGCCCTGGCCCAGGGCGCGGCGGATCGCGTACTTTCCAATTTGCTGCGGGTGGGTCGTCATGACGTCCAGGCTCAACCGCGCCAACGCGTGGCAACGGACGCTTGCATGGTTCGGCATGCGGCCGCGTTCGTCAATCCCTAGCTTCCCTCAAGGGGAGCACGGGCAAGCCCACCCGCGCCGCTGCCTCAGCCGTGTTCCTTGGCGTGATTGATCGAGTACTTCGGGATCTCGATCACGACATCGCGCTGCGCCAGGATGGCCTGGCACGAAAGCCGGGAAGTCGGTTCCAGGCCCCAGGCGCGGTCCAGCAGGTCTTCTTCGCTCTCGTCGATCTCGCCCAGCGACTCGAAACCCTCGCGAACCACGACATGGCAGGTCGTACAGGCGCAACTCAACTCGCACGCGTGTTCAATGTCGATGTCGTGCTCGAGCAACGCCTCGCAGATCGACGTCCCGGCAGGGGCGCTGATCTGCGCGCCCTCGGGGCAGTACTGCGCGTGCGGCAAGATCCGAATGATGGGCATGTTCAGACGTCCTGAATGCGCTTGCCCGCCAGGGCGGTTCGAATGCCCCGATTCATGCGTTGCGCAGCGAACTGCTCGGTTCCGCGCGCCAAGGCCTCGACTGCTGAATCGATTCTGTGGTGATCCGTCTGCTCTCGAAGCTGCTGCACCGATAGCACGAGGTGCTCGATGTCTTGGCGCTGCGCAGCCTCGAGCAAATCGCCGTCGGCGCGCAGCGCTGCGCGGGTGGCCAGGACCAGGCGCTCGGCGTCGACGCGCGACTCGCGCAGGCTGCGCTCCTGCATGTCGCCGGCGGCGGACGAGAAGCTTTCAGTGAGCATGCGCGCGATGTCTTCGTCGCTCAAGCCGTAGCTGGGCTTGACGCTGATCGCCGCCTGGACGCCCGAGGTCTGCTCGTGCGCGCTGACGCTCAGCAGGCCGTCGGCGTCGACCTGAAAACTCACGCGAATCCGAGCCGCGCCCGCCACCATGGGCGGAATGCCTCGCAGCTCGAACTTGGCAAGGGACCGGCAGTCGCTGACGAGTTCGCGTTCGCCTTGCAGCACGTGCACGGCAATTGCCGTCTGGCCGTCCTTGAACGTCGTGAAGTCTTGGGCGCGCGCGGTGGGTATCGTGCTGTTGCGCGGGATGATTCGCTCCACCAGGCCGCCCATGGTCTCCAGCCCGAGCGACAGCGGAATCACGTCCAGCAGCAGCAGCTCCTCGGCCCCTGCGTTGCCGGCCAGCGCGTTCGCCTGAATTGCCGCGCCCAGGGCGACCACTTCGTCCGGGTTCAGGTCGATCAACGGCGGCTTGCCGAAAAGCTCGGCAACGCCCGCTTGCACGCGAGGCATGCGCGTCGACCCGCCGACCATGACGATGCCCTTCACGTCGGCCTTGTCGACCTTCGCGTCGCGCAGCACTTTGCGCACCGCCGCCAGCGTGCGTGCGTGCAAGGGCTCAGACAACGCATCGAATTCCGCGCGCGTGAAACGCACCGCAAGCTCCTGACCGCTGCTGAGCGGGCACGCCAGGGTTGCATGCTCGGCATACGAGAGTTTTTCCTTGGCGGCACGCGCCGCGACAAGCAGGGCGCGCTTGTCCTGGGGTGTTGGCGCGCTCAATTGGCTGCGCCGCAACGCGCACTCCGCCAGGGCGGCATCGAAATCGTCGCCGCCCAGGCTTGAGTCGCCGCCGGTGGCGATGACTTCGAAGACTCCGGCCGACAGGCGCAGCAGTGAAATGTCGAATGTTCCGCCGCCGAGGTCATACACCGCGTAGAGCCCTTCGGCGCCGTGCTCCAGGCCGTAGGCGATGGCCGCGGCCGTGGGCTCGCTGATCAGGCGCAGCACGTTCAGGCCGGCAAGTTGCGCTGCCTCTTTGGTCGCCTGGCGCTGCGCGTCGTCAAAATAGGCAGGCACCGTGATCACGGCGCCGAACAAATCGTCGTCGAAACTGTCTTCGGCGCGCTGGCGCAGCGTAACGAGAATCTCGGCCGACACTTCGACCGGCGACTTGTCGCCCGCCACGGTGTGCAGCTTGAGCATGCCTGGCACATCGACAAACTCGTAAGGCAAGCGCTCGCGGCCCACGATGTCGGCCACACCGCGGCCCATGAAGCGCTTCACCGAGACGATCGTGTTGCGCGGGTCGATCGCCGCGTCGGCGAGCGCAGCTGCACCGATCTGACGCCGCCCGTCGGGCAAATAGCGCACCGCCGACGGCAGGATCACGTGACCACTCTCGTCCGGCAGGCACTCGGAAACGCCGTGACGCACCGCCGCCACCAGCGAATGCGTTGTCCCGAGGTCAATGCCCACGGCGATGCGGCGCTGGTGCGGGTCGGGCGCGCCGCCGGGCTCGGAGATTTGCAGCAAGGCCATGGAGCTATTGTCCCAAGGACTCGAGCCGGCCGTCGATATCAGCGGCAAAGCGCTCCAGGAACATGAGGGCTCTGACCTCCTGGGCGGCTGCGGCCGAATCGCCTTGCACGTCAAGCAAGGTTTCCAAACGGTGCAGCGCGCAATCGCGTTGTGCCGCGAGCTGGGCAGCCAAGGCCCGCACTTCTTCGGCGCTGTGCGCGTCGTCAAGTGCTTCGCGCAACTCCATCTGCTGCGTCAGAAACGCCGCGGGCATTGCTGTGTTGGTTTCGGCGTCGATGCGCTGCCCTTGCAGTTCGCACAGATAGGCCGCACGGCGCAGCGGATCTTTCAGGCGCTCGTACGCCTCGTTGACGCGCACCGCCCACTGCAGCGCGATGCGCTGCGCTGCCGCACCCTGGGCGGCAAACTTGTCGGGGTGGGTTTGCGCCTGGAGGGTGCGCCGGCGCGCGTCGAGCACGGCAGCGTCCTGAGCGAAGCGGCGGTCCAAGGCGAACAGTTCGAAGTCATCGCTGTCCAGGTTCATCTCGAACTCGACAACTGCTTCGCGTAAAAAACGCTTGTGCCGTTCACCGCGTAGCCGCCAAACGGCACACGCGGCGTGAAGCCGGATCGTTCATACAAGCGCAAGGCCTCGGGCTGACGATTCCCCGTCTCCAGGGTCGCGAGATGAATCCCGCGGCCGAGCAGCCGCGCCTCTAGCTTTTCCAGCAGCGCGCGCGCGATACCCTGGCCGCGCAGCTGCGGGCGCACATACATGCGCTTGATTTCGCCGTAGGGCTTGCCGTCCGTCGCGACTTCAGGCGGCATGACACGCACCGCACCGCAACCCACCGCCTCGGTGCCTTGACGCGCGACGACAAAATACACGTGCTGCGCGAGCAGCGCCTGCACATCGAGGATGTGGTTGTGCTCGGGCTCGTACAGGCCCATCAGGTAGGCGTCGAGCTCTTCGAGCAGTGCGCGAACCTCGGGCTGGTCGGGGCTCTCGGCGCGAATCGTGATGGGGAAGTCGGCGGGCATGGGACAAGCGCGGCTCAAGGCCGCGCAGCAGAAGGCGCGAGCCGCCGAATTACACGCGGAACGACTCGCCGCAGCCGCAGCGGTCTTTCTCGCGCGGGTTGTGAAACTTGAAGCCCTCATTCAGGCCTTCGCGCACGAAGTCGAGTTCCGTGCCGTCGAGATAGGGAAGGCTTTTCGGGTCCACAAGAACCTTCACGCCATGCCCTTCAAACACCAGATCCTCGGGCGCCAGGTCGTCGGCGTATTCGAGCTTGTAGGCCAGGCCCGAACAGCCCGTGGTCTTCACGCCCAGGCGCACGCCGACACCTTTGCCGCGTTTACTCAAATAGCGCGTGACGTGGCGCGCCGCCGCTTCGGTCAGAGTGACAGCCATCTTCGGTGCCCGGTGTTCAGGGGTGTCAGTGCGCCAGGCCGCTCTTGGCCTTGTAGTCGTTGACTGCGGCCTTGATCGCGTCTTCGGCGAGGATCGAACAGTGAATTTTCACTGGGGGCAGCGCCAGTTCTTCGGCGATGTGCGAATTCTTGATCGTCAACGCCTCATCGAGCGACTTGCCCTTGACCCACTCGGTCACCAGCGAGCTCGACGCGATCGCCGAACCGCAGCCGTAGGTCTTGAACTTCGCGTCTTCGATGAGTCCGGTCGCCGGATTCACCTTGATCTGAAGTTTCATCACGTCGCCGCAAGCCGGCGCGCCGACCATGCCGGTTCCCACCGTGTCGTCGCCTTTGGCGAACGAGCCCACGTTGCGCGGGTTCTCATAGTGGTCAACGACTTTTTCGCTGTATGCCATGCTGTCTCTCCAACGTTATCTTCAATGGGCTGTCCACTGGATCGAGCTGATGTCCACACCGTCCTGGTACATCTCCCACAGCGGCGACAGTTCGCGCAGTTTCGCGACGCGGTCTTTCAGCGTCGTGATCACGTAGTCAATTTCCTCTTCCGTCGTGAATCGGCCGATCGTCATGCGCAGGCTCGAGTGGGCAAGCTCATCGCTGCGACCCAAGGCGCGCAACACGTAGCTCGGCTCGAGGCTTGCCGACGTGCACGCCGACCCCGACGACACGGCGATGCCCTTGATTCCCATGATGAGCGATTCGCCTTCGACGAAGTTGAAGCTCATGTTCACGTTGTGCGGAACGCGCTTCTCGGGGTGGCCGTTCAGAAAGACCTGTTCGATGCCAGAGAGGCCGTTGATCAGGCGCTGCTGCAGCATGCGGATGCGTTCGCTCTCTGCGCCCATCTCTTCGCGCGCGATGCGGAACGCCTCGCCCATGCCGACGATCTGGTGCGTCGGCAAGGTGCCCGATCGCATGCCGCGCTCGTGGCCACCGCCGTGCATTTGCGCCTCGATGCGGACCCGCGGCTTGCGCCGGACAAACAGCGCGCCGATGCCCTTGGGGCCGTAAGTCTTGTGCGACGCCAGGCTCATCAAGTCCACCGGCAATGTCTTCAAATCGATCGCGACCTTGCCGGTGGCCTGCGCCGCATCGACGTGGAAAATGATGCCGCGCGAGCGGCACAGCGCGCCGATCGCCGGAATGTCCTGAATCACGCCGACTTCGTTGTTGACGTACATGACCGACACCAGAATCGTATCCGGCCGAATTGCCGCTTCGAGCTTGGCCAGGTCGAGCAGGCCGTCTTCCTGCACGTCGAGATACGTGACTTCGAAGCCTTGGCGCTCGAGTTCGCGCGCGGTGTCGAGCACCGCCTTGTGCTCCGTCTTGACGGTGATCAGGTGCTTGCCGCGCGTCTTGTAAAACTGCGCTGCGCCCTTGAGCGCGAGATTGATCGCCTCGGTCGCGCCCGAAGTCCAGACGATTTCACGCGGGTCGGCGCCCACAAGTTCGGCGACCTGCTCGCGTGCCTTTTCCACGGCGGCTTCGGCCTCCCAACCCCAGGCGTGGCTGCGCGAGGCGGGGTTGCCGAAGTGTTCACGCAACCAAGGAATCATGGCGTCGACGACGCGCTGGTCCACCGGGCTGGTAGCGCCGTAGTCCATGTAGATCGGGAAATGCGGGGACATGTCCATGGGAAGCAGCTTCAACAGGTCACTGACAACGACTATTTCGAGTACGCGGCGCCGAGTGCAAACACCGAGTTCGGCGCCGTGATCTTGATCGGCTTGACGACGGGCTGGCTGGAGATGGCACGCTTCATGGGGTGTTCCTGGATCGAAACGCCCCGGGCCACCTGGTCATTGACGAGATTGCGCAGCGATACGGAACTGAGGAATTCGAGCATCTTCTCGTTCAGGCTGGCCCACAGGTCGTGCGTCATGCAGCGCCCGGAGTCGTCGCCCATGCAATTTTCCTTGCCCGCGCAGCCTGTGGCGTCGAGCGGTTCATCCACGGCCAAAATGATGTCGGCGACGGTAATTTCATCGGCCTTGCGCCCCAGCGAATAGCCGCCGCCCGGACCGCGCGTGCTCTCCACGAGCTGCTGGCGGCGCAGTTTGCCAAACAATTGTTCGAGGTACGAGAGCGAGATTTGCTGACGCGAACTGATCGCCGCGAGCGCCACAGGCCCGGTGTGCTCGCGCAAGGCGAGGTCGATCATCGCGGTGACCGCAAAGCGGCCTTTGGTTGTCAAGCGCATGAGGTTCTCCTAGAACCCGACTGGATTAGTCGAGTATATATGTAGCCGACGGATTTGGTCGGGATTGAGTCGATTAGTTCCGTGGACGCCATGCACCGAATGCCCTGCACCGAGTGCGCCACGCGTTAAGCGCCCTGCCGGACGGGGACGCAGGGCAACCACCTAGGCCGGGCTGGCGGGTTGGATTTGCTCGACGACTGAGGCGCCAAAAACCTGCTCCCGGATTCGCGCCAGTTCGTCGCGTACGCGCGCTGCCTTCTCGAATTCCAGGTTGCGCGCATGGTCAAGCATCTGCTTTTCGAGCTGCTTGATGCGCTTGCCCAGATCCTTTTCGCTCAATCCCAAGAGAGCTACCGCGTCGTTGGCAGCCTTCAAGTCGTCTTTCGCGCCCTTCTCGCTGTAGACGCCGTCGATCAGGTCGCGCACGCGTTTGTTGATGCTGCGCGGCGTGATCCCGGCCACAAGGTTGCTTTGCACTTGCCGGGTGCGGCGCCGCTCGGTTTCCTCGATGGCGCGGCGCATCGAATCGGTAACTCGGTCGGCGTAGAGGATTGCAGCGCCATTCAAATGCCGCGCGGCGCGCCCGATGGTCTGGATCAGGCTGCGCTCGGAGCGCAGGAAACCTTCCTTGTCGGCGTCCAGGATTGCGACGAGCGAGACCTCGGGAATGTCCAGCCCCTCGCGCAACAAGTTGATTCCCACCAGAACGTCGAAGCTGCCCAGGCGAAGATCACGCAGGATTTCGACGCGCTCGATCGTGTCCACGTCGCTGTGCAGGTAGCGCACCTTGACGCCGTTTTCGGCGAGGTAGTCGGTGAGCTGCTCGGCCATGCGTTTGGTCAGCGTCGTGATCAGCACACGCTCGTTGAGCTCGACGCGTTGCCTGATTTCCTGCAACACGTCGTCAACCTGCCGCGCCGCCGGTCGCACCTCGACGCTCGGGTCGACGAGTCCGGTGGGCCTGACCAGCTGTTCCACGACCTGCCCGGCGGTCCTCTCTTCATAGGGCCCGGGCGTGGCCGAGGTGTAGATCACCTGGCGCATCTTGCCTTCGAACTCTTCGAACTTGAGCGGCCGATTGTCCAGCGCGCTGGGCAGGCGAAAACCGTAGTCGACGAGCGTCGACTTGCGCGACCGGTCGCCGTTGTACATGCCGCTGAACTGGCCGATCAGCACATGCGACTCGTCGAGAATCATCAAGGCGTCGGGCGGCAGATAGTCCACCAGCGTGGGCGGCGGTTCGCCCGGCAGCGCGCCCGACAAATGGCGCGTGTAGTTCTCGATGCCTTTGCAGTGACCCACCTCCTGCAGCATCTCGAGGTCGAAGCGCGTGCGCTGCTCGAGGCGCTGCGCCTCGACCAATTTGCCCTGGCTCACCAATTCGTCGCGTCGGGTTCGGAGTTCCTCCTTGATCGTGTCGATCGCCGCAACGACGCGGTCGCGCGGCGTCACCCAGTGGCTGCTCGGGTAGACCGTGAAGCGCGGCACCTTCTGGCGAATCTGCCCGGTGAGCGGGTCGAACAACTGCAGCGACTCGATCTCGTCGTCGAACAGCTCGATGCGAACCGCGAGTTCGGAATGTTCGGCGGGAAAGACGTCGATCGTGTCGCCGCGAACCCGAAACGTGCCGCGGCTGAAATCGGTTTCGTTGCGCTGGTACTGCATGCGGATCAGCTGCGCGATCGCGTCGCGCTGGCCGATCTTGTCGCCCACGCGTACCAGCATCACCATCTTCATGTAGTCGCCGGGGTTGCCGATGCCGTAAATGGCGCTCACCGAAGCGACGATCACGACGTCGCGCCGCTCGAGCAAACTCTTGGTCGCCGACAAGCGCATCTGCTCGATGTGTTCGTTGATCGAGCTGTCTTTCTCGATGAACAGGTCGCGCTGCGGCACGTAGGCCTCGGGCTGGTAGTAGTCGTAGTAGCTGACGAAGTACTCGACCGCGTTCTTCGGGAAGAACTCGCGGAACTCGGCGTACAGCTGCGCGGCGAGTGTCTTGTTCGGCGCAAACACGATCGCCGGGCGGCCGATGCGCGCGATCACGTTGGCCATCGTGAACGTTTTGCCTGAGCCGGTGACGCCGAGCAAGGTCTGAAAACTCAGGCCGTCGCGAAGCCCTTCCGTGAGCTGCGCGATCGCCGTTGGCTGGTCTCCCGCCGGCAGATACGGCTGGAACAGTTGAAACGGCGAATCGTCGAACCGGATGAACTCGCCTTGCGGCGCGGGTTGTGCGGCTTGCGCCTCGGTGATGGTCGCCATGGCAGATAAAATTCGCTTCGTTGAGCTCGCCACTGTCGGCCGAGCAACCGCACAGGGTAGCCGAAAACGCTGGCGCGATCCTGGTGTGCCCTGTCGCCACGCGTTCATGACCAAAGGACTTTCATGGCCACGCATCTGGCCGGCGTCGAACTCGCGCCGCGCGATCCCATTCTCGGCCTGACCGAGCAGTTCAACGCCGACCCCAACCCCGCCAAGGTGAATCTGGGCGTGGGCGTCTACTGCGATGAAAACGGGAAAGTGCCGCTGCTCAGCTGCGTTCGCGCCGCCGAAGCGGCAATGACGCAGTCGCCCAAAGCGCGCGGCTACCTGCCCATTGACGGCATCGCCGCCTACGATCAAGCCGTGCAATCGTTGGTGTTCGGCGCTGCTTGCGAGGCGGTCAAGCAAGGCCGCGTTGCGACCGTGCAGGCTCTGGGCGGGACGGGCGGACTGAAGATCGCGGCAGATTTCCTGCGCCGCTTGCAGCCCGCCGGCGGGCCCGCTCCGCACGTGCTCATCAGCGACCCGAGCTGGGAAAATCACCGCGCCCTGTTCGAGAGCGCCGGCTTCGTCGTCGACAGCTATCCCTACTATGACGCCACGCGCCGCGGCCTGAACGTGCCGGCGATGCTCGCGCATCTGAACGCCGCGCCCGCCGGCAGCATCGTCGTGCTGCACGCCTGCTGTCACAACCCCACGGGCTACGACCTCTCCGCGGCGAATTGGCGTGATGTGATCGCCGCCGTGAAAGTGCGTGGCCTCGTGCCCATCCTCGACATGGCGTATCAGGGTTTTGGCGACGGCATCGCCGAAGACGGCGCCGCGGTGGCGATGTTCCTCGACGCGCAGCTCGAGTTCTACGTCGCCACCAGCTTTTCGAAGAGCTTTTCCCTGTATGGCGAACGCGTCGGCGCGCTCAGCGTCGTGTGCGAGACCCCAGACGCCGCAGTGCGTGTCTTGAGCCAGCTCAAACGCGTGATTCGAACCAACTACTCGAATCCGCCCACCCACGGCGCACAAGTCGTCGCCGCGGTACTGACAACGCCGCAGCTGCGCACGCAATGGGAAGAAGAGCTCGGCGCCATGCGGCGGCGGATTCAGAAGATGCGTCTGCTCCTGCGCACCAGACTCGAAGCCCAGGTCTCGGGTTGGGACCTGAGCTACATCACCGCGCAGAAGGGCATGTTCAGCTATTCGGGTCTGAGCAAGGCACAGATGCAGCGTCTGCGCGCCGAATTCGGCGTCTACGGCCTGGATTCGGGCCGCATCTGCGTCGCCGCGTTGAATCAGGGCAACATCGACCGCGCGGTACAGGCCATTGCCCGGGTCGCCTGAATCCAGAATTGCACGCCAAACGCGCCGCTACTCGGGGCAACTCCCTAGCTGAACTGGTCCACGATGCACCAATAGTCCGTAGAATGCTGCGGTGCACAAGAGCTTTGGGCACAGCCAGCGTCACTGGCTGTTTTGTCCGCAGGCGCTTGGTCAGGGAGAAGTTCGCAATGATCTATCAGTGGTACGAAACCCATCGGGCGCTGCTCAGCCCGTTCGCGGAGTTGGCGAGCGCGTCGTCCAAGCTGTACACGCATCCGCTCTCGCCCCTGTCGCACACGCCTCTGGCGCAACGTGTATCGGCCGGGCTGGACCTGATGCACCGCCTGTCCAAGGAATACGAAAAGCCCGAGTTCAACATCACCGTGGTGAACATCAATGGCGTCGACGTCGCGGTGCAGCAGCAGCTGGCGATGGAAAAGCCGTTCTGCCGCTTGTTGCGTTTCAAGCGCTTCACCGACGATGCGGCGACCCTGGCACGCATGAAAGACCACCCGACGGTGCTGGTCATCTCGCCGCTGTCGGGCCACCACTCCACCTTGCTGCGCGAAACCGTCCGCGAGTTGCTGCGTGACCACAAGGTCTTCGTCACCGACTGGACGGATGCGCGCATGGTCCCCGAGGCAGTCGGGCCGTTCCACCTTGACGACTACGTCAGCTACGTCCAGGAATTCATCCGCGAAGTCGGCACCGGCGTGAACGTGATTTCGGTGTGTCAGCCCACCGTTCCGGTGCTCGCCGCCGTGTCGCTGATGGCAAGCAACGGCGAAGAGATTCCGCGCACACTGACGATGATGGGCGGGCCGATCGACGCGCGCAAGAGCCCCACCGCGGTGAACAACCTGGCGATGACGAAGAGCCACAGCTGGTTCGAACAGAACGTGATTTATCGCGTTCCCGCCAACTACCCCGGCGCGGGCCGGCGCGTCTACCCCGGTTTTCTGCAGCATTCGGGATTCATCGCCATGAACCCCGGCCGACACGTCAAGTCGCATTACGACTACTTTCTCGATCTGGTGCGCGGCGACGGCGACAGCGCCGAGTTCCACCGCGACTTCTACGACGAGTACAACGCCGTGCTCGACATGCCGGCCGAGTACTACCTGGACACGATCAAGACGGTGTTCCAGGAATTTGCCCTCGTCAACGGCACGTGGAAAGTCGGCGGCCAGCTCGTGCGGCCACAAGACATCACGAGTGCCGCGCTGCTCACCGTCGAGGGCGAACTCGACGACATCTCCGGCGCCGGGCAAACCCAGGCCGCGCATGGGCTGTGCACCGGAATCGCCGCCTCACGCAAGTTCCACTATGACGCGATGGGCGCCGGACACTACGGCATCTTCTCCGGCCGGCGCTGGCGCGAGAACGTGTACCCGCGGGTCCGCGATTTCATTGCGACGCACCAGGACAGCAAGGTCACGCGCCTGCGCACCTCGGCGCCAAAGACCAAACGCGCCAGCGGCGCGAGGTGACAATCCGGGCGTGATCGCCCACACCTCACTCGCCGAGCGAATCAACGACGCGCTCCCGCAGACGCAGTGCCGGCGCTGCACGTACGACGATTGCCGTGCCTACGCCAGCGCAATCGCCGACGACGGTGCGCCGATCAACCAATGCCCACCGGGCGGCGAAGACGGTGTCGCGCGCCTGGCCGCGATCACGGGCCGGCCCGTCATTGCCCTGAGCGCCGCGCACGGCGTCGAAGGGCCGCTGCGCCTGGCACGTATCGATGAAGCAGCGTGCATCGGCTGCACCTTGTGCGTTGACGTGTGCCCCGTGGACTGCGTCGTCGGCGCGCCCAAAGTGATGCACGGCGTCATCGAGAGTCTGTGCACCGGCTGTGAACTCTGTCTTCCGGTGTGCCCGGTGGACTGCATAGCGATGCACCCCGCCGACGCCCGCAAGACCGGTTGGCAGGCGTGGAGCCCGGCGCAAGCCGACCAGGCACGCGAGCGCTACGCGTGGCACCTTCAGCGCATTGAGCGCGACCGCAGCGAACGCGACGCCGCCCTGGCTGCCAAAGGCAGCGCGCGCGCCAAGCTCAGCGCAGCCACATGAAGAGCAGCAACGCCCCGATCAGCACCGGCTGGTGCAGCATGTAAAAGCTCAGGCTCCAGCGACCGAGCAGCGCCAGGCCGCTCAGCGCTTTGGGCAGCGGATCCGCCAGCCACTGCGGGCGCCTTGCCAACACCCAGCGGCCACTCGCCAGGCCCCACCACATGACCCCCAGCCACGGCAGGAGCGGCGCGAAGTCTTCGGTCATGGGCTTGCGCGTCACCAGCCCAACCCAATTCGTCAAACGGGTATCGAACCACGGGTGCGCAACGAATTGCGGCAAGAAAATCGCGAGCAGGCCCGCCCACCACAGCCAAGCCCCTGCCGATGCGGTCAGGCGCATCAGGATCAACATCACCGCAAAGCCGTGCAGCACGCCAAACGTGATGAAGCTCTTTGGAAACATCAACGCGGAGCCGAGGCTGACCAGCACCGCACAAGCCGCGATTTGCGCCCAGCGCCGCCAGAAGCGCGGCCAGCCCGAGTCTTGGCGCAGCGCGATCGCCTGCCCCACGCCGGCGACAAACATGAACATGGTGACGATCACGGCGCGCTGCACGGTCCAGAACGGATCGACGTAGAAGTTCTCCTGGATGAGCTTGAAGTGGCTCAAGTCGAAGCAAAAATGAAACGCCGCCATCCAGACGATGGCCACGCCGCGCACGGCGTCAAGGCGCTCGAAGCGCGCAACCGGCTGCGCGGCCGAGCCGGCGCCCCGACCCGTCAAACGAACCACCGCCGCGCGTTGTCGAACATGCGCATCCAGGGGCTTGGCGCGCTGACTTCGCCGCTCGTCCAACTCATCTGCACGTTGCGAAACACACGTTCGGGGTGCGGCATCAATGCTGTGAAGCGCCCGTCGAGCGTAGTCACTGCGGTCAGGCCGTCGGGGCTTCCGTTCGGGTTGAATGGATACGCCTGCGTCGCCTTACCGTGGTTGTCGACGAAACGCATTGCCCGCTGCACGGTGCTTGCGTCGCCGCGCAGCGAAAAGTCGGCGTAACCCTCGCCGTGCGCCACGGCGATGGGCAGGCGGCTGCCCGCCATGCCGGCGAAGAAGATCGACGCGCTGGGCAACACTTCGACCATCGACAGGCGAGCCTCGAACTGCTCGCTGCGGTTGCGCGTGAATTGCGGCCAGGCGTTCGCGCCGGGAATGATGGGCGCAAGCGCCGCCATCATCTGGCAACCGTTGCACACGCCCAGGGCCAGCGTGTCGGGCCGCGCGAAGAATGCGGCGAACTGCTCGGCGAGCAGCGGATTGAACAGGATCGAGCGCGCCCAGCCCTCGCCCGCGCCCAGCGTATCGCCATAGCTGAAGCCGCCGCACGCGACCAAGCCCTGGAACATGTCCAGCCGCGCACGCCCGGCGTGCAGGTCGCTCATGTGCACGTCGAAGGTCTCGAATCCCGCCTGATGCATCGCGAAACTCATCTCGACGTGGCTGTTCACGCCTTGCTCGCGAAGAATCGCCAGCTTGGGGCGCGCGCCGTGGATGAAGGGCGCGCCGATCCGCTGCGCCGGGTCGAACGTCAAGTGCACGTGCAGGCCGGGGTCTTCCGGGCTGCCTGCACTGGCGTGTTCGGCACCCGCACATCCGGGGTCGTCGCGCAGCATGGCAATTCGTCCGCTCACCTCGTCCCACGCTTGCTGAAGGTCCTGCAGCGGCGCGGTAAACACGGGCTTCGCGTCACGCCAGACTTCGATGCTGCGCTGGCGGTTCGGTCGGCCGATGATGTGGCTGTGCCGGCTCAACCCATGGCGGCGCAACACTGTCATGACAGCGTCGCGCGATGCGCTCGGAATTTGCACCACAGCACCGAGCTCTTCATTGAACAGCGCGCTCAAGGTCAGCTCCTGACGCCGCGCGCCCACCTGGCTGGCCCAGTTCTTCGAGTCGCCGTGCTCCGCGCGGCTGTCGGCGATGCCGTCCCCGAGCGTGATCAGCATGTCGAGGTTCAGGCTCACGCCCATTTGCCCGGCAAAGGCCATTTCGCACAGCGTCGCCCACAAGCCCCCGTCGCTGCGGTCGTGGTACGCGAGCAGCAGATTCGCCGCACGAAGCTCGTTGATTGCGGCGACGAATGCCTTCAGGCGCGGCGCGTCGTCGAGATCGGGAACTTCTTCGCCGAATTGACCGAGCACTTGCGCCAGGATCGAGCCCCCCAGGCGCATGCGCCCTGCCCCGAGGTCGATCAACAGCAAATGCGTCTCACCCGGCTGCAGTTGCGGCGTCAAGGTGGTTCGCACATCGTCGAGCGTCGCAAACGCCGTCACGATCAGCGACACCGGCGCCGTGACTTGATGCGCCGTGCCGTGCTCGCTCCAGCGGGTGCGCATCGACAGGCTGTCCTTGCCCACCGGCACGCCGATGCCAAGCAGCGGGCACAGTTCCATCGCGACGGCCTTGACGGTGTCGTAGAGCGCAGCGTCTTCGCCCGGCTCGCCGCACGCCGCCATCCAGTTGCAGCTCAGCTTGACGGCAGAAAGCTCGATCGGCGCGGCGAGCAAGTTGGTCACCGCCTCGGCCACTGCCATGCGCCCCGACGCCGGGGCATCGAGCGCTGCCAGCGGACTGCGCTCGCCCATCGCCATCGCTTCGCCGGCAAAGCCCACAAAATCGGCGAGCGTCACTGCGCAATCTGCCACAGGCACTTGCCACGGGCCCACCATTTGATCGCGGCAACTCAATCCGCCCACCGTGCGGTCGCCGATCGTGATCAAGAAGCGCTTGCTCGCCACACTCGGGTGGCGCAACACGTGAAACGCCACAGTGCCCAAGTCGACGCCGGTCAGCACGAGTGCCGCGCTGCGCCGCGCGATGCGCTGCACGTCGCGCAACATGCGCGGCGGTTTGCCGAGCAGCACGTCGAGCGGCATGTCGATGGCGCGTTCGCCACCAAGCCCGTCTTCGAGGACGAGCCGTTCTTCCTGCGTCGCCACGCCCACCACCGCGCAGGGGCAGCGCTCGCGCGCGCACATCGCTTCGAGCAAGGGCAGGCTTGATGGAGCCACGGCGAGCACGTAGCGCTCCTGGCTTTCGTTGCACCAGACCTCTTTGGGCGCCAAGCCGCTTTCTTCGAGCGGCACCTTGCGCAAGTCGAAACGCGCGCCGACACCTGCGCCGTGCACGAGCTCGGGAAACGCGTTGCTCAGGCCACCCGCGCCTACGTCATGGATCGCCAGGATGGGATTCACGTCGCCGAGCGCCCAGCAATGGTTGATCACCTCCTGGGCTCTGCGCTCGATCTCGGGGTTGCCGCGCTGCACCGAGTCGAAATCGAGCTCGGTTGAATTTGCTCCGGCCGAAAGTGAACTCGCCGCACCACCGCCCATGCCGATGCGCATTCCCGGGCCGCCCAGTTGCACGAGCAAAGTGCCGGCAGGGAAGCGCTGCTTCTTGGTCTGCGATGCAGCGATCGAACCCAGTCCGCCCGCGATCATGATGGGCTTGTGATAACCCCTGCGCACTGCGTCGGCGCCCGTGCCGACGGTCTGCTCGAAGACGCGAAAGTAGCCGGCAAGGTTGGGCCGACCGAATTCATTGTTGAACGCCGCGCCGCCCAAGGGGCCGTCGATCATGATTTGCAGCGCGCTCGCGATGTGCGCCGGCTTGCTCGACGGACCACGCTCCCAGGGCTCGTCAGTGCCCGGAAGGCGCAGGTTGGAGACGCTGAATCCGGTGACACCGGCTTTCGGCCGGGCGCCACGCCCAGTCGCGCCTTCATCGCGAATTTCACCGCCGGCACCCGTCGCCGCACCCGAAAACGGCGAGATCGCCGTGGGGTGGTTGTGCGTCTCGACCTTCATCACGACGTGCGTCAGCTCTTGGCGCGCGCCGTAGACCGGCGCATTCGTGAAGCCTTGCGGCAACCAGCGCCGCACTTCGCGCCCCTGCATCACGGAGGCGTTGTCGTCGTAGGCGACGATGGTGTGCTGCGGCGAACACGCCTCGGTGTGGCGGATCATTCCGAACATGGAACGCTCTTGGTTGACACCGTCGAGAACGAACTGCGCGTTGAAAATCTTGTGCCGGCAATGTTCGCTGTTCGCCTGCGCGAACATCATCAACTCCACGTCGGTCGGGTTGCGTCCGAGTTTGACGAACGCTGCGGCAAGGTAGTCGAGTTCGTCGTCGCTGAGGGCCAGGCCAAACTCGGCATTGGCCGCGGCCAATGCGCTGGCGCCCTGGCCCAGCACGTCGATGCGCTGCATGGGCCGGCCGGGCTTGGCGTCAAACAGGCGTGCGGCGTCGCTGCGCTTGGCGAACACGCTTTGCGTCATTCGGTCGTGCAGCAGCGTTGCTGCGGCGTGCCACTCCGGCTCGCTCAACGGCTTGGCCGAGCCCAGCAAGGCGGGTTTCATGCTCAACCTGAACTCCGTGACGCGCTCGATGCGCCGCAGCGCCAGGCCGCAGTTGTGCGCGATGTCGGTCGCCTTCGAGGCCCACGGCGAAACCGTTCCCAGGCGCGGTGCGACGACGATCAACGCGCCAGCGTCGCCGCCGGTCGGGGGCGGCCCGTAGCGCAGCAGCGCCTCGAGCTTGTCGAGGGCGCCGCGCGCCAGCGGCGCATCGGCGTGCACCCAGTGCACGTAGCGCGCAGCGACGGCTGCGACGCGCGGAACCGCCTCGCGCACTCGGGCCAGCAGCGCCGCAGCGCGGAAGTTCGACAGCGCGTGGCAGCCTTCGAAGTGCAGCAGGTTCTCGGGTGGGGCAGTCACGCTTGGATGATTCAGCAGAATGGCGCGAGCGGCACGGCGCCCAGCGGACTGCGGATTTTACGGGGCCGATGAGATAATCCCGGCGCATGACGATCACAATCAAGAGCGCCGCGGACGTTGAAGGCATGCGCGTCGCGGGGCGCCTGGCCTCCGAAGTACTGGACATGCTCACGCCGCATGTGGTGCCGGGCGTCTCGACCGATCAGCTCGACAAGCTCGCGCACGACTACATCGTCAACGTGCAGGGCACGATTCCAGCGCCGCTCAACTACGCGCCGCCGGGCTACACGCCGTATCCGAAGTCGATCTGTACCTCCGTGAACCATCAGGTCTGCCACGGCATTCCAAACGACAGGCCGCTGAAGAGCGGCGACATCGTCAACATCGACGTGACCGTCATCAAAGACGGCTGGCATGGCGACACGAGCCGCATGTTCGTCGTGGGCAGCGGATCGATCGCCGCCAAGCGCCTGTGCCAGCTCACCTATGAAGCGATGTGGCGCGGCATCAGTCTGGTCCGGCCGGGCACGCGGCTCGGTGACGTGGGCCACACGATCCAGACTTTCGCCGAAAGCAATGGCCTGTCGATCGTTCGCGAGTTCTGCGGTCACGGCATCGGCCGCAGGTTTCACGAGGAGCCGCAGGTCATGCACTACGGCCGCCCGGGAACGCAAGAAGAATTGGTTCCCGGCATGATGTTCACGATTGAACCCATGATCAACGCGGGGCGGCGCGACGTGCGCGAAACCGGCGACGGCTGGACCATCGTGACGCGCGACCGCTCGCTCTCTGCCCAATGGGAGCACACCGTGCTCGTCACGGAAACGGGCTATGAGGTGATGACGCTGTCCGCCGGAAGCCCGCCGCCGCCGTCGTTCATCACCGGCTGAGGCGGCCGCATGGCCCATCCCGCCGCCACGGTGGCACACAGCGTGGCCGGGACCGGCGTCGCGGAACTGCGCGCGCAGTTCCGCGACGGCAGGACAGCGATTCTTGCGGAGCACAGCCGGGCGCGCGCCACCGCGAGCGCGGCAGGGCGCTTGCTGCGCGCCTTGAGCCGGCATGTCGATCAGCTGCTGTTGCAACTCTGGCGCCAGGCGCAAATGCCGAATACCGCGACTCTCGTTGCCGTCGGGGGTTTTGGCCGCGGCGAACTCTTTCCGCATTCCGACGTCGATGTCCTGATCTTGCTTGCGCCGGGCTGCGAGGTTGCCGACGCCGCAGCGCCCGAAGCGCCTGAAACTCTCCAAGTGCGCGAAGCACAGCGACTTCGCAGCGCCATCGAAGGCTTCATCACGCTCTGCTGGGACACGGGCCTGGAAATCGGCTCCAGCGTGCGCAGCGTCGAGCAGTGCATCGCTGAGGCGCAGCGCGACGTCACCGTGCAGACGGCGTTGCTCGAGTCGCGATTCCTGTGCGGCTCGCGGGGCGTCTTCGCGCGTTTCACCGAACTGTGCGCGGGCGCCATCGACGCCCGGACGTTTCTGCAAGCCAAGACGCTCGAGATGCAGCAGCGTCACCACAAGTACGAAGACACGCCGTACGCGCTGGAACCCAATTGCAAAGAAAGCCCCGGCGGCTTGCGCGACCTTCACGTCCTGATTTGGGTTGCGCGCGCCGCGGGCCTGGGCAAGTCCTGGAGCGCGCTGGCCAGCAATGGCCTGATCACGCAATTCGAAGTCAAGCAACTGCAGCACAACGAAGGCGTGCTGCGCCTGATTCGGGCACGCTTGCACATGGTGGCCGGGCGCCGCGAAGACAGGTTGGTGTTCGATTTGCAGACCGCCGTGGCCCAGAGCTTTGGCCATGCGGGGAAGCCCGGCCAGCGCGCCTCCGAGTTGCTGATGCGCCGCTACTACTGGGCCGCCAAGGCCGTGACCCAACTGAACCAGATCCTGTTGCTGAACATCCAGGAGCGCATTCAAGGGTCGCAGAGTGCGCCCATGCGGCCCATCTCTGCAAAATTCCTGGAGCGCGGCGGGATGCTCGAGGTCGTGAGCGACGACCTGTACCGGCGTGACCCACACGCCATTCTCGAGACCTTCCTGACCTACCAACAGACTGTAGGAATCGTCGGCTTGTCGGCGCGCACCCTGCGCGCCTTGTACAACGCGCGCGACGTGATGGACGCGCAGTTTCGCCGCGACCCCGTGAACCGCGCCAATTTCATGCGCATCCTGCACGAGCCACGTGGCCAGACGCACGCGTTTCGCCTCATGAACCAGACCAGCGTGCTCGGGCGCACGCTGTGGGTGTTCCGCCGCATCGTCGGGCAGATGCAGCACGACCTGTTCCATGTCTACACCGTCGACCAGCACATCCTGATGGTGCTGCGCAACGTGCGCCGCTTCTTCATCCCGGAACACGCGCACGAATATCCATTCTGTTCCCAGCTCGCCTCGACCTGGGACAAGCCGCATCTGCTCTACATCGCAGCGCTGTTCCACGACGTCGCCAAGGGGCGCGGCGGCGACCACTCCAACCTGGGCGCTTGGGAAGCGCGGCGCTTTTGCCGCAGTCACGGCCTGCCTCGCGACGAGGCCGCGCTGATCGAGTTCCTCGTGAAATCGCACCTGACGATGTCGCACATCGCGCAGAAAGAGGATCTGTCGGACCCGCAAGTGATCGAAGAGTTTGCCAAGACGGTCAGGACGCCACAACGCCTGACCGCGCTTTACCTGCTGACGGTCGCCGACATCCGCGGCACCAGCCCCAAAGTCTGGAACGCGTGGAAAGGCAAGCTGCTCGAAGACCTGTACCGATTGACGCTGCGCGCGCTGGGCGGCGCGAAGCTGAATCTGGACGCCGAGATCGAAACCCGCAAGCAAGACGCGCGCAACTCGCTGAACCTGCATTCGCTTGCGGCGGGCGTGGAGACGCAGTTGTGGGGCACCTTGAGCGTGAGCTACTTCGCGCGCCACGACGCCGCAGACATCGCCTGGCACGCGCGCGTCCTGCACGAGCACACGCACTCCGGCGAGCCCGTCGTTCGGGCCCGCCTGTCGCCGCTCGCCGAGGGCCTGCAAGTGCTTGTCTACACGCCCGACCAGGAGGACTTGTTCGCGCGCATCTGCGGCTACTTCGACACCGCCGACTACAACATCCTGGACGCCAAAGTCCACACCACGAACACCGGCTACGCGCTGGACACGTTTCAGATCAGCAGCACGTCGGCGCAGGCGAGTTATCGAGACCTGATCCTGCTCGTGGAGAACCAGCTCGCGCGCGTGCTTTCGGCCAAGGGGCCGCTGCCCGAGCCGCGCCGCGCCCGGGTGTCGCGGCGCGTCAAGTCCTTCCCCGTCACGCCGCGCGTGACGCTGCGCCCGGACGAGCGCGCCCAGGCCTGGTTGCTCGGCGTCTCGGCAAACGACCGCACCGGCCTCCTGTTCGCGATCGCGCGCGTGTTGGCACGGCACCGCGTGAACTTGCAGCTCGCGAAGATCACGACGCTGGGCGAACGCGTCGAAGACACCTTCCTCATCGATGGGCCGGAACTGCAGCACAACAAGCAGCAAATTGCGATCGAGACGGAATTGCTCGAGGCGCTCGGCGCTTAGGCGCAGTGTGAACAAGCCCATGGCAGTGACCTCCATTGCGGCGTCCGAAGCGCTGGCGCGCCTCGCGAGTTTCGACACGCTCATCGACGCCCGCTCCGAGAGCGAATTTGCAGAGGACCACGTGCCCGGCGCAGTCAACTGGCCGAGCCTGGACGACGCGCAGCGTCACGCCGTGGGAACGTTGTACAAACAGGTGTCGGCCTTTGATGCGAAGAAGCGCGGCGCAGCGCTCGTGGCACGCAATATCGCGACCCACATCGAGCGCGAAGCGCTCGACAAACCCAAGAGCTGGCACCCCCTGGTCTACTGCTGGCGCGGCGGCCAGCGCAGCGGCGCGCTCGCCACTGTGCTCGGCCAAGTCGGCTGGCAGGTGGCGCTGCTGGAGGGCGGCTATCGCGAGTATCGGCGCGCCGTGGTTGCGCAACTGCAGGAGCTGCCGCAACACCTGACGATGCGGGTCGTGTGCGGTACCACCGGGTCGGGGAAAAGCCGCTTGCTACAGCAGCTCCAAGCCATTGGCGAACAAGTGCTCGACCTCGAAGCGCTGGCCAACCACCGCGGCTCGGTGCTCGGCCTCGTTCCGGGGCAGCAGCAGCCGGGGCAGAAGAGGTTCGAGTCGCTGCTCTGGGACCGGCTGCGCCACTTCGACCCCGCGCGCTGCGTGTGGGTCGAGAGCGAAAGCAAGAAGGTCGGTGACGTGCACGTTCCGCCGGTACTCGTGCAACGCATGCGCGAGTCAGCCTGCGTCGTGCTCAAGCTCGCGCTTGACGACCGGGTCGCGCTGCTGACGCGCGAGTACCGGCATTTTGTCGACGACGTCGACGCGTTTTGCGCGCGCCTGGATGCCCTGCGGTTGCTGCGCGGCAACGACGTTGTCAGCGCCTGGCAGGCCGCGGCGCGCAGCGGCCACACCGACTCGGTGGTTCGGGACCTGCTCGCGAGCCACTACGACCCCATCTATCTGCAGTCGATGCGCCGCAACTTCGCGGGGTTCTCAGCCCCACAGCTGCATGTTCAATGGAACGGCAGCGAGCCGAGCCTGCTCGCCGCGGCACAGCGCGTCGTCAACGCGGCGACCTTGCGCGCTACGCCCTCGCAGAACCCGCGCCAAGAGCCCACAACGCCCTCATCAGCCCATGTGCAAGCCGCCATTCACGGAGAAGTCGGCGCCGGTCGCAAACCCTGACTCGTCGGACGCGACCCACGACACGATCGACGCGATGTCCTCCGGCGTTCCCAGCCGCTTCACGGGGATGCCGGCGACGATTTTGTCGAGCACATCCTGGCGGATCGACTTGACCATGTCGGTGGCGATGTAACCCGGGCTCACCGTGTTGACCGTCACGCCCTTGTTCGCCACTTCCTGCGCCAGCGCCATCGTGAAGCCGTGCATGCCGGCCTTCGCCGCCGAATAGTTGGTCTGGCCGAACTGGCCTTTTTCGCCGTTCACCGAGCTGATGTTGACGATGCGGCCCCAGCCTTTTTCCATCATGCCTTCGATGATCTGTTTGGTGACGTTGAACAGGCTCGTCAAATTCGTGTCGATCACGGCGTGCCAGTCGGCCGGCGTCATCTTGCGGAACATGCCGTCGCGCGTGATGCCAGCGTTGTTCACGAGCACGTCCACGTAGCCGTGTTCGGCGCGCACCTTCTCGAACGCGGCAACCGTCGAGTCCCAGTCGCTGACGTTGCCTACCGACGCGTAAAAGGTATAGCCCAGCGCCTTTTGTTCGGCGATCCACTTGACGTGGTCGCGGCTCGGCCCGCAGCCGGCGATGACCCTGAATCCGTCCTTGTGCAGGCGCTGACACATCGTCGTTCCGATGCCCCCCATGCCGCCGGTGATGTATGCAATCTTCTGGGTCATTTTTCGCTCCTCGTTGGTATGAATGGATCAGCGCTCGACCGTCAAGGCCACGCCCATGCCCCCGCCGATGCACAGCGAGGCGATGCCGCGCTTGGCGCCGCGGCGCTGCATCTCGTGCAGCAGCGTCACGAGAATGCGGCAACCTGAGGCGCCGATCGGGTGGCCAATGGCGATGGCCCCGCCGTTGACGTTGACCTTGCTCGTGTCCCAGCCCATTTCCTTGTGCACGGCGCACGCCTGCGCGGCGAACGCCTCGTTGATTTCGAGCAAATCGAGGTCGGCGGCCTTCCAGCCGGCGCGCTCGAGCGCGCGGCGCGACGCCGACACCGGCCCCATGCCCATGAGGGCCGGGTCGAGGCCCGAACTCGCGTAGCTCGCGATGCGTGCCAGAGGTTTCAGCCCCAGCTGGTCGGCGCGTTTGGCGCTCATCACGACCACGCCTGCGGCACCGTCGTTCAACCCCGACGCGTTGCCTGCCGTGACGCTGCCGGCCTTGTCGAACGCGGGGCGCAGGCCTGCCAGCGCGTCGGCCGTGCTCTTGCGGTTGATGAATTCATCGGCGGCGAAGACGATGGCGTCGCCTTTCTTCTGGGCGATGCTGAACGGCACGATTTCGTCCTTGAAGCGCCCCGCGTCTTGCGCCGCCGCGGCTTTTTGCTGAGACGCCAGCGCCAAGGCGTCCTGGTCGGCGCGGCTCACGCCATACTTCTTCGCAACGTTTTCCGCCGTGACGCCCATGTGGTACTGGTTGTACACGTCCCACAGGCCGTCGCTGATCATCGAGTCGACCATTTTCCAGTCGCCCATGCGCGTGCCCTCGCGCGAGCCCATCAGCACGTGCGGCGAGACGCTCATGCTTTCCTGGCCGCCGGCGATGACGATCTCCGAGTCGCCATCGCGAATCGCCTGCGCGGCAAGCATCACCGCCTTCAGGCCGGATCCGCAGACCTTGTTGATTGTCATTGCCGGCACGGCGTGCGGCAGACCCGCCTTGATGGCCGCCTGGCGCGCCGGGTTCTGCCCGGTGCCGGCTTGCAGTACCTGGCCGAGGATGACCTCGCCGACCTGGTCTGGAGTGAGTTTGGCGCGTTTCAGCAGGTCGACAATGACGGCTGCGCCCAATTCCGCGGCGGGCGTCTTGGCCAGCGAACCAGCGAATTTGCCGACGGCGGTGCGCGCGGCGGCGACGATCACGATTTCTTGCATGACATGCTCCTGGAAAAATCAAGCCTTCTGTTTGACGTAGCGGCCCGGCGCGGGTTCAATGCAGCGGTACTTGCGGCTGCCCTGGGACTTTGGCGCCGCGACCATTTTTCCCGCCTGGGCTTTCAGCCAATCGGCCCAGTCGGGCCACCAGCTGCCCGGCTTTTCAGCGGCAGCGTCCAGCCAGCGCTTCGGGTCTGCCGGCAACGCCGCGCCTGCGCCGACCCAGTGGCAACGTTTGCCTTTGGCCGGCGGGTTGATGACGCCGGCAATGTGACCCGACGCGCCCATCACAAAGCGGATTTTGCCTTGCAACACCTGGGTGTTGCGATAGGCGGCCTCCCACGGAACGATGTGGTCTTCGCGTGAGGCGTACACATAGGTCGGCAGCTTGATCGCCCGCAAATTGACCTTCTCTCCGCACACCTGCAGCGCGCCCGGCTGCATCAACTTGTTCTCGAGGTAGGTGTTGCGCAGATACCAGCAAAACATCGGCCCGGGAAGATTTGTGCTGTCGGAATTCCAGAACAGCAGGTCGAAGGGCGGCGGCGTTTGGCCCTTCAGGTAGTTGCTCACGACGTAGTTCCACACCAGGTCGTTGGGCCGCAAGAAGCTGAACGTCGTCGCGAGTTCCTGGCCCTTCAGAAGGTTACCGCCGCCGGGGCTGTCGGGGCCGAGCGATCTTTCGCGCGACTGCACCATCGCCTCGTCGATGAAAACGTCGAGCACGCCGGTGTCGCTGAAATCGAGCAAAGTCGTCAGCAGCGTCACGCTCGCCACAGGCCGCTGCCCGCGGGCGGCGAGCACGGCCAATGCCGTGCACAAAATCGTTCCGCCCACGCAAAAGCCGAGCGCGTTGACTTGCTTGCTGCCGGAGATGTCTTGGACGCGCCCGATGGCGCAGATCGCCGCGTCTTCGATGTAGTCGTCCCAGGTGAGCTGAGCCAGGCTCGGATCGGGGTTGCGCCAGCTCATCACGAAGACACGCTGCCCCTGTTCAACGGCAAAGCGGATCAGCGAGTTTTCGGGCTGCAGGTCCAGAATGTAGAACTTGTTGATGCACGGTGGCACGATCAGCAAGGGTCGCTCGTGCACCTGAGGCGTGAGCGGCGCGTACTCAAGGAGCTGGAACAAGGGGTTCTCGAAGACCACGTGGCCGGCGCTGGTCGCCACGTTGACGCCAATCTGGAATACGCTTTCGTCGGTTTGGGACAGGTGGCCCTGGCGCAAGTCGTCGAGCAAGTGCTGCACGCCTTGGGAGATGCTTTCGCCCTGGCTGTCGATGGCCATGCGCAGCGCCTCGGGGTTGAGCGCCAGGTAGTTGCTCGGCGCTGCCGCGTCGATGCACTGCTGTACCGCGAAGCGCACGCGCTGGCGGGTCCGGGTATCGCCGTCGAGCCGATCCGCCATGTCCATGAGCGTGCGCGCATTGAGCAGGTACATCTGGGCGTTGAACGCACTCAGCGGGTTGGCGCTCCAGTCGCTGGCGGCGAAGCGCCGATCGGCGAGCCGTTCACGCGGCACAGCTGCGCCGCCCGCTCCGGCTTGCAGCGCCTGCAACGCCTCATTCCATAAATTCGCCGCGTCGTGCAGGTAGCGGCCCTGGAGCTCGGCCATGACTTGCGGGGGCACACTCAAGCCCGCCAACGCTCCCAGCAGGGCAGACATGTCGGGCGCTGCCGACGCCGGCGCGGAATTGCTCTTCACGCGACCTCCTCTGTCCACTTCATGTTGGCGCCATTTTGTGATCGGGCGGAACTCTTCGCTGTACGTGCTTACCCAGTGCTGCGGCGCGCGCAAGTGCGGTCTTCACGCCTCGATCCAGATCGCTGCCGCCATGCGGCCGGTGGCACGGTCGCGCCGGTAGGAGAAAAACCGTTCACTCTCCTCGAACGTGCACCACTGCCCGCCGTGCACGCTGACGACACCCGCCGCGCGCAGCCGCATGCGAGCGAGCAGGGCCAGGTCGGCGAGCCACTTGGCGTTGGCGCGGGGCTCGAATCCGCTGCCCGGAGCGCCGTCGGCACCGAAGGCCTGCAGCACGTCGCCACCGACTTCGAAGCGGCGCGGCCCGATGCACGCACCCAGCCAGCATTGCACTTGCGCGCTGGCGCAACCGGCCGCTTCGCAGACCTCGGCGAGCGTCGCCTCCAACACGCCGCCAGCCAGGCCGCGCCAGCCGGCGTGCGCGGCACCGACGGCGCGACCCTGAGGCGCGGCAAAAAGCACCGGCAGGCAGTCTGCCACCAGCACCGTACAGGCAATTCCCGTTTCGGTGGTGACGCTCGCGTCCGCCTCGGATTCAGCGCCAGCGGCGTCGGCGTCGCTGCGTTTCAGGCGCAACACCTTGATGCCGTGCACCTGGCTCAGGTACACAGGCTTCGCACACAACGCCTCAGCGAAGCGCAGCCGATTCGTGCGAACCGCTGCCGGATCGTCGCCGACACGCGGGCTCAGGTTCATGGCATCAAATGGCGCGCTGCTGACGCCACCTTGGCGCGTCGTCATGAGCGCGCCCACGCCTTGCGCGTCCCAGCTCGGAACCAGCCACGTCGCCGGACAACTCGCTGGCCTCACGTCGCGTCAGGGCAGGCAGACGGCTGCGTCTTCGAGAACGCATCGAGCTTCATGCATTCTTCGAAGATGCGCATTGCCGTGGGCACGTGCTCGAGACGGCAGTCGAAGCGCTGCGCGTTGTGGATTTGCGGAACCAGCGCGCAGTCGGCGAGCGTGGGCACGTCGCCGTGGCAAAACCGGCCGGTCGCGGGGTGCGCCGCCAATTGCCGCTCGACCACCTCCAGGCCAGTTTCCACCCAATGCCGGTACCAGCGGTTTTTGTCATCTTCGCTGAGCTTCAGGTCGTGCACGAGGTAACGCAGCACGCGCAGGTTGTTCAGGGGGTGGATCTCGCAAGCCACGTCGTAGGCCAAGGCGCGCACCCGGGCGCGCGCCAGCGGGTCGCTCGGCAATAAGGCGGGGGTCGGATGCGTTTCCTCGAGGTACTCGATGATCGCGAGCGATTGCGTCAGCCGTGCGTCGCCGTCTTCCAGCAAGGGCACGAGGTGCGCCGCGCTGAGCTCACCGAAGCCGGGCGCGAGGTGTTCGTTCTTCGCAAGGTGCACCGCTGCGTAGTCGTAGTCCAGCCCTTTCAGGGCCAGCGCAATGCGCACCCGGTACGACGCCGAAGAACGGAAGTAGTTGTAGAGCTTCATGGCGACCTCTGGAATGAGCACGAATCATGCCATGGGGCCCGCGCTACACTGACCTGCATGTTCACGCCGCGCAGCATTCGCCACTGCAAGACTTGCGCGGGCGCAGTCCGTTATCAGATCCCAGCCGACGACAACCGCGAGCGCGCGGTGTGCTCGGTGTGCGGCGCCATCCATTACGAAAACCCGATCAACGTCGTCGGCACGGTGCCGGTGTGGCAAGACCAGGTGCTGCTCTGCCGGCGCAACATCGAACCGCGCCATGGATTCTGGACGCTGCCGGCGGGCTTTCTGGAACTGGGCGAGAGCACCTCGCAAGGGGCGATCCGCGAAACCGTCGAAGAAGCCGGCGCGCGCATCGAACTCGAGGGCTTGCTCACGCTGCTCAACGTGGTTCGCGTCGGGCAACTCCATCTGTACTACCGGGCACGCCTGTGCGACACCGAGTTTGCGCCGGGGCCTGAGACCATCGAAGCGCGTTTGTTCACCGAAGCACAGATACCCTGGGATGAACTCGCGTTTCGCACGGTCCGCGAAACGCTCGAGCGCTACTTCGACGACCGGCGCAAAGGCCGCTTCGAACTGCACTGCGCCGATATCGGCTAACGCGCGCACCTGGCGCGCAGGCACTACGCGAGTGCCACCGGCTCAGCGACTTCTGCCGCGTTACCGGCAATCGCATCGATACCGAGTTCGCGCAGCGCTGTGGCATCGGCCGCGTCGTTCACGCCTTCAGCGTAGACGTCGATCGACACGCTGTGCAGTAGCGCGACCACGCCGCTGATGTACGCAGCGCGGCCTGCGTCTGCGGCGACACCCATCGTGATCGAGCTGTCGAGTTTGACGAAATCCAGCCCCGCGTCGAGCAGGCGGTCGATCTGGCCGAGCCGGTTCCCGGCGTGTTCCAGGCCGAGCCGAACGCCACTGGGGCGCAGTTGCCGTGACAGTTCGCGAACCCGCGCGAACTGGTCGATCGCCGCGTCTTCGCCGACACTCATCGCCAGCAGCTTGGCGGCGCGCGGCGGCTCGGCGAGCGCAGCGCGCAACTTCGGAATGAATTCGATGTCGGCAAGCGACGCCGACGAGACGCTCGTGCAACGCGCGCGGCCGTCCTGGGCGATTTCGCGCAGGGCGCGCTGCGCTGCCGTGGTATCGATGAGCGAGGTGAGGCGCCCGCGCATCGCCAAGGGCAACCAGCGCGCCGCCACTTCGTAGGTGCCGTCGGGTTCGAGCTGCAGCCGCAGTGGGCACTCAAGGTGGACGAGCCGATTGCGCGTCGCGAGCAGCGCGACTTCACCCAGCTGCAGGCGACCTTCGGCGAGCGCCGATTGGATGTGTTGGCGCCACGCCTCTTCGCCCAGGCCGACGGCCACCAAGGCGCCCTCGCCTTCGACTTGCACGGCAAACCGGCCGCGCGCCTCGGCTTGCGCCAAGGCCATGTCGGCGGCACTCATCAATTCCGGGATCGATCGGGAGCGCGATATTTCGACAGCACCGAAGGCCACATCGATGTTCGGCCCGAACGCCGGCAAAGCGGCGCGAAGCGCGCCGGCAATGGCGTGCGCAGTTTCCTGCGACACGCCGCCCACCGGAAGGCCCAGCGCAAAGTCCGAACCATTGAGCCGGCCCGCCAGGCAGGAACGGCCGCGCTGCGTGTAGGCCTGCAGAATCTGGGCGATGGCGATGAGCATCTGGTCGGTGCTGTGGTGTCCCAGCGTGCGATTCACCTCCGCCAGATCGATCACCCGCAGCAGGACCAAGCCGCCGGAGGCCGCGCCGTCTTCGCGTTGCATGGCCACGGTCAACTGGCCGAGGAAATGAACGCGGTTCGACAGGCCGGTCAAGTTGTCGCAGTTGGCCTGGCGCCTGAGCGTTTCAACCTGAACCGACTGCGCATCGAAAACCTGTTTGAGGCGCGTCACCATCGAGTTCATGGCACGCGTCAGGCGGCGCAACTCCGGGGTTCGTGGCTCGGGCAAGGTCACATACTCGCCTCGCTCCAGGGCCTGCGCCTGCCGCACCGTCGCGTCGATGGGCGCGCGCAGCCGGGCCACGCCGAGCATCGCGAGCATCGCCGCCAGGCCCCCGACCAGGGCCAAGGCCAAGGCCGAGCGCTGGCTGGCAAGCCACAGTTGGTCGTGCAGGAACGCTGCGTGGCCACGGACTTCGACGCTGCCGAGGTCGTGCTCGCCATCCACCACCGGCGCGACGCCCGGCGTCGCGTCGAGTTGCACCCAGTTGACGAACCAGCGTGGCGCATGCCACGGCGTGGCGCTGCCCTGCCGCTCGAAAGCGACTTTGCCGTCGCTGCCGATGAATCGAATGCGCTGGTACGAACCCGTCTCGAACAGTGCCGTCAGCGCCTTGACCATGGCCTGCGCATCACCCTGCTGGTGCGACAAGAGCAAGGCGAGCGAGTCGGCGTCGTCGCTGTTCTTGCTGCTGAGCTGTGCCTGCAAGGACGCGCGCGAACTGTCGACGTTGACACTCACGCTTCCCACCAGCGACAAAAATAGTGTCGCGAAGAGCAGGAACCAGATTTGTCGGATCAATGACATGGCGCGTCTCGTGGGAACTCCCATTGGAGCTTTCCCCCGCCTCCTTGGCAAGGGTTTCTCCTCAGAGGGATCGAGGCGCCATCGAATCTGCCACACCGGAAGTCCGGCGCAGGCCCTGCTGGGTGCAGCGCCGCCGGCCTAGCGCCGCGGCGGAGGCAAGTCGGTGCACACCCCTTCAAAGGCTTCAGCCGCCAAACCGATGCTCTCGCCGAGCGTCGGATGCGGGTGAATCGTCTTGCCGATGTCCACCGCGTCGGCACCCATCTCGATGGCCAGAGCGATCTCACCGATCATGTCGCCGGCGTGCGTTCCGACGATGCCGCCACCGACAATGCGGTGCGTCTCATCGCTGAACAGCAGCTTGGTGAAGCCTTCGTCGCGGCCGTTGGCGATGGCCCGGCCCGAGGCGGACCAGGGGAAAAGTCCCTTGCTGACCTTCAACCCGTTCGCTTTGGCTTCGTCTTCGGTCACGCCCACCCAGGCGACTTCAGGGTCGGTGTACGCGACGCTGGGAATGATGCGTGCGTCGAACTTTGCCTGGCGCAGTTTCGGGTCGTTCAACTGTTCGCCCGCAGCGACTTCGGCGGCGACATGCGCTTCGTGCACGGCCTTGTGCGCGAGCATGGGCTGGCCGACGATGTCGCCAATCGCGAAGATGTGGCCCACATCGGTGCGCATTTGCGCGTCCACCGCGATGAAGCCGCGCTCGCCCACATTCACGCCCGCCTTGTCGGCACCGATTTTCTTGCCGTTGGGCGAACGGCCCACCGCTTGCAGCACCATGTCGTAGAGCTGGGGCTGGCTGGGCGCGCCCTCGCCTTCGAAGCGCACCGAGATGCCTTCGGGCGTCGCCTGCGCGCTCACTGTCTTCGTCTTGAGCATGACCTTGTCGAAACGCGGCGCGTTCATCTTTTGCCAGACCTTGACCAGATCCCGGTCCGCGCCAAGCATCAGGCCGTCGAGCATTTCGACGACGTCCAGGCGCGCGCCGAGTGTCGAGTACACCGTGCCCATCTCCAGGCCGATGATCCCGCCGCCGATGATCAGCACACGCTTCGGGCGCTGGCGCAGCTCGAGCGCGCCAGTGCTCGTCATGATGCGCGGGTCGTCGGGCAGGAAGGGCAGCTGCATCGCCTGCGAGCCCGCGGCAATGATGGCCTGTTTGAATTTGATCGTCTCGACGGCACCGTCGGCGCGCTTCACGCTCAGGTGAAACGGATCGGCAAATTCACCGCTGCCGTGAACCACCCGCACCTTGCGCATCTTGGCCATCGCCGCCAGGCCGCCCGTCAGTTTGCCGACAACCTTTTCCTTGTGCGCCTTGAGCTTCCCAAGGTCCACGGCCGGCTCGGCGAAGCTCACCCCCAAGGCAGCGAAGTGCTTGACTTCGTCCATCACCGAGGCGACGTGCAGCAGCGCTTTGGAGGGGATGCAACCCACGTTCAGGCACACGCCACCGAGTGTGGGGTAGCGCTCGACGAGCACCGTGTTCAAGCCGAGGTCGGCGGCGCGAAACGCCGCCGAATAGCCACCCGGCCCGGCGCCCAGCACGAGCAGGTCGCACTGCGTGAAGTGGCCCAGATCGGGAACCTTGATGTCCAGAAGTGCCATGGGTTCAGGCTTTCAGCTTGATCGTGTGGGCGCGCACCGGCCCACCCGAGTTCTTGTCGAATTCGCAGCCGGCGCGCACGCCCAGTTCGGCGAGCTCGCGCGCCGACTTGACCTTGTCGTACGCGGCGTAAATCGCTCCCAGTGCAAAGCCGCGTCCCGTGCCTATGCCCCAGAAGCGATCGAACTCGAAGACTTCGCGGTACGAGTAGACGGCGTAGATTCCCGAAGGGTTGGCGATGAGCGCGGTGAACTGCGAGCTTTCGTACGGGTCGGCTTCTTCTTCCTTGGTGTTGAGGAAGTAGGTTTCCTTGAGCTTGGGGTGCAGCTTGAGAAAGGTATCGAAGACTTCGTCGCGCGATTGCAGCTTCAAGTCTGCCGCAGGCAAGCTCGACATCGCCTTGCGCAGCACCGGAAAATGCGCCGTCGTCCCGGCCATGCCGATCCACGAATTGCCGCAGCGAAACAGTTTCTCGTTGGCTTCGTAACCGTGGGCCAACCGCGTGTCGCCGAAAGTCACGAGGCTGTCGGCGGCAATCGCCACCGTGTTGCCCTTGCGCACCACCACCACTGTGGTCATCGGCGCGGCCTAAAGAAGGACTCGGCGGAAATCCGCCAGGATGGCGCCGAGAAAGGCGTTGAAGCGCGCCGCCGCGGCGCCGTCGATGACGCGGTGGTCCCACGCGAGCGACAGCGGCAGCATCAGCCGCGGAACGAATCCCTTGCCGTCCCAGCGCGGCTCGGTGGCACTGCGGCACACGCCCAGGATCGCCACCTCCGGTGCGTTGATGATGGGCGTGAAGTAACGCCCGCCGATGCCGCCGAGCGACGAAATCGAAAAGCACCCGCCACCCATCTCACCGGGCGACAACTTGCCCTCGCGCGCCTTCTTCGAAAGCTCGGACAGCTCAGTGCTGAGTTGCAAGATTCCTTTCGTGTCGGCGTTCCGGATCACAGGGACCATCAAGCCGTTCGGCGTGTCCGCAGCAAAGCCAATGTGGAAGTACTGCTTGAGCACGAGCTGCTCGCCGTCGAGCGACGCGTTAAATTCAGGAAACCTCTTCAACGCGGCGACCGACGCCTTGATCAGGAAGGCGAGCATCGTGACCTTGATTCCGGTGGCCTCGTTTTCCTTGTTCAACTGCACGCGAAACGCTTCGAGATCGGTGATGTCGGCGTCGTCATGATTCGTGACGTGGGGAATCGACACCCAGTTGCGGTGCAGGTTCGCGCCGCTGATTTTCTTGATGCGCGACAGGTCCTTGCGCTGCACCGGCCCGAACTTGGCGAAGTCGACCTGCGGCCAGGGCAGCAACCCGGGGAAGGCGCCCGCCGATGCGGCGCCGGCGCCGGCCTGGGCCGATTGCGCCTGCGTCTTGGTCGCGCCAGCCATGACCTGCTTGACGAAGCCCTGCACGTCTTCCTGCGTGATTCGCCCTTTCAGGCCGCTGCCGGTCACCTCCGCCAGGGGCACGCCGAGCTCGCGGGCGAGCTTGCGAATCGTCGGCGACGCGTGAGGCAATTGGCCCGGCGCCGCGGCGGGCTCGGGCGTGGGCGTCGACGCCGTGGGACGCGCCGGGGCCACGCCGCTTGCCGCCGCGGGCGGGGCCTGGCTTGGCGCTGCAGAAGACACGGCTGCGCCCTGCGCCGCGCCAACGGCATTCAGCAGCGCAACGACGCTGCCCTTGGCGACCTTGTCGCCCAATTTGACGCGCACCTCGGTGACGACGCCGGCGTGCGACGCAGGAATCTCCATCGACGCCTTGTCGCTCTCCACCGTGATCAGGCTTTGTTCCACCTTGACCGTGTCGCCTGGCTTGATGAAGACCTCGATCACGGCGACTTCCTCGAAGTCGCCGATGTCGGGAATGCGCAGCTCGACCGGGCCGGCAGCGGCCGGCACAGGCACAGCGGCGCTGAGCGGCGCCGACACCGCCGCCGTCGCCATGGGGGCCGCAGGCGCTGCTGCCGTGGCTACGGTGGCAGCAGCCGCCGCCCCAGTCTCGATCAGCAACACCGGCGCGCCCTTGTTCACCTTGTCGCCGAGCTTGACGCGCATCTCCTTCACCACGCCGGCATGCGACGAAGGAATTTCCATCGACGCCTTGTCGCTCTCCACCGTCAACAACGACTGTTCGGCACGTACCGTGTCACCCGGCTTGACGAGCAGCTCGATGATTTCGACGTCCTTGAAGTCGCCGATGTCCGGGACTGTGACTTCTACCAATGCCATTGAGCTTGTCTCCAATGATCTCGTTGTTCGCGCCAAGCGCGCCTGACTCGCGTGTCAGGCATTCAGCGGATTGACCCGCTCGGTGTCGATTTTGTACTTTTCGATCGCTTGCGCCACCAGGTCCGGCGTCAACGTGCCCTCGTCGGCCAGCGCCTTGAGTGCGGCGACGACGATGTAGTGCCGGTCGATCTCGAAATGCGTGCGCAGGCGTGAGCGGAAATCGCTGCGTCCGAAGCCGTCGGTTCCCAGCACCTTGTAGCTGCGCCCCTTGGGAATGAAGGCGCGAATTTGTTCGGCGTAGTTCTTCATGTAGTCGGTTGACGCGACCACCGGCCCGGCGTGCGGGCTGAGCTGCCGGGTGACGAAGGCGCTGCGCGGTGTGGCCTGTGGGTGCAGAAGATTCCAGCGCTCCACATCCTGCCCGTCGCGCGCGAGTTGGTTGAAACTCGGGCAGCTCCAGACGTTTGCCGCGACACCCCAATCGGCTTCGAGCAAGGCCTTGGCGAACTGCGATTCGCGCAGGATCGTGCCGCTGCCCAGCAAATTCACTTGCGGCATCTTTTTCGTCGCGCCGGACGTCTTGGGCGCTTCGTCGAGCAAGTACATGCCCTGGATGATCTGCGCCTCGGTCCCCGGCTTGAGCCCGGGCTGGGGATAGTTTTCGTTGAGCAGCGTCACGTAGTAGTAGACGTTCTCCTGCTGCTCCACCATGCGCTTCAGGCCGTGGTGCAGGATCACGCCGACCTCGTGCGCAAAAGTCGGGTCGTAGCTGACGCAGTTCGGAATCGTCCCCGCCAGGATGTGGCTGTGGCCGTCTTCGTGCTGCAGGCCCTCGCCGTTGAGCGTGGTGCGCCCCGACGTGCCGCCCAGCAGGAAGCCGCGCGCTTGCATGTCGCCCGCGGCCCACGCCAGATCGCCGATGCGCTGGAAGCCGAACATCGAGTAGTACACGTAGAACGGCACCATGATGCGGTTGTTCGTGCTGTACGACGTCGCCGCGGCGATCCAGCTGCTCATGCCGCCGGCTTCGTTGATGCCTTCCTGCAGGATCTGCCCGGCCTTGTCTTCCTTGTAGTACATGACCTGGTCTTTGTCGACCGGCGTGTACAACTGGCCCTGCGGGTTGTAGATGCCGATCTGGCGGAACAGCCCCTCCATGCCGAAGGTGCGCGCCTCGTCGACGAGGATGGGCACGACACGCGGCCCGAGATCCTTGTCGCGCAGCAACTGCGTCAGGAAGCGCACGTAGGCTTGCGTCGTCGAGATCTCGCGGCCCTCGACCGTAGGTTCCAACACCGCCTTGAATGTGTCGATCGCGGGAACCCCAAGTTGTTCGTCGGCGCGCGCCCGGCGTTTGGGCAGGTAACCCCCCAGCGCCTCGCGTCGCGCATGCAGGTAGCGCATTTCCGGCGTGTCGTCGGCGGGTTTGTAGAACGGGATGTCGTGCAGTTGGTCGTCGGGAATGGGGATGTTGAAGCGGTCGCGAAACGCTCTCACGTCCTCGTCGACGAGCTTTTTCGTCTGGTGCGCGGTGTTCTTGCCTTCGCCGCTCTTGCCCATGCCAAAGCCCTTGACGGTCTTGATCAGCAGCACCGTCGGCTGGCCTTTGTGGTTCACGGCGCGGTGGTACGCGGCGTAGACCTTCTGCGGGTCGTGGCCGCCGCGCTGCAGGCGCCAGATGTCTTCGTCGCTCATCTTCGCCACCATCTCCAGCAGCTTGGGGTGGCGGCCGAAGAAGTTCTTGCGCACGAAGGCACCGTCGTTGGCTTTCATCGCCTGGTAGTCGCCGTCCACCGTGTCCATCATCACCTTGCGCAGGATTTCGTCCTTGTCACGCGCGAGCAGCGGATCCCAGTAGCTGCCCCAGAGCAATTTGATGACGTTCCAGCCCGAGCCGCGGAATTCGCTCTCCAGCTCCTGGATGATCTTGCCATTGCCGCGCACCGGGCCGTCCAGACGCTGCAGGTTGCAGTTGACGACAAAAATCAGGTTGTCGAGCTTTTCGCGCGCCGCCAGGCCGATCGCGCCCAGCGACTCGGGCTCGTCCATCTCGCCGTCGCCGCAGAACACCCAGACCTTGCGGTTCTCGGTGTTCGCAATGCCGCGCGCGTGCAGGTATTTGAGAAAGCGCGCCTGGTAAATCGACATCAAGGGCCCGAGACCCATCGAGACCGTGGGGAACTGCCAAAACTCGGGCATCAGCTTCGGATGCGGGTAGCTGGAGATGCCGCGGCCTTCAACCTCCTGGCGGAAATTCAACAATTGCGCTTCGCTGATGCGACCCTCCATGAAGGCGCGCGCATAAATGCCCGGCGACGAGTGGCCCTGGATGTACAGCAAGTCGCCGCCATGGTCGCCACTCTCGGCGTGCCAGAAGTGGTTGAAGCCGGCGCCGAACATCGTCGCCAGCGACGCGAAACTGGAGATGTGCCCGCCCAGGTCGCCACCATCCGCCGGATTCAGGCGATTCGCCTTGACGACCATCGCCATCGCGTTCCAGCGCATGTAGGCGCGCAGGCGCTCCTCGATTTCCAGGTTGCCCGGGCAACGCTCTTCCTGGTCGGTCGGGATCGTATTGACGTAGGCCGTGTTCGCCGAGAACGGCATGTCGATTCCGGCCTGCCGGGCGTGCTCCAACAATTGCTCGATCAGGAAATGGGCGCGCTGCGGCCCTTCGGCGGCGATCACGGCTGACAGGGCGTCCAGCCATTCCCGGGTCTCCTGCGAATCGGCGTCGTTTGCCGCCGCGCCAAAGAAAGTTTCAGGCATTGCCGACATCTTGGTCTCCAAGGTTGCTCTGTCCGGGGCGGCGCAGTCTCGCACAATCCACTCGCGCTCCCCATTCCCGGCGCCTTCTCGCACGATACCGAAAACACGCGCCGCGACCCGGGCTGGATAATCAGCCCATGCGACCCGCAACACAAGTGGCCGAACAAAACCCAGGGGCGCGCAGCTGGCTGAACCGGCTGATCGCGCAATGGTGGCGCAGCCAATCGGTGGCGCGGCAAGATCGTTTCGCCACGTTCGGCCCGCTGGCCTCCGTCGTCCTGTTTCTCGGCGCGATCATTCTGGCCTTCTGGTACTTGCGCAATGAAGAGTTCCAGCGTGAACAAGACTCCGTCAAGCGCGACACCGAGATTGCGCAGCAGCAAATTCGCCTGCGCCTGATCGAGAACCAGGAGCAGCTCGTGCGTATCGCGCGCGACATCGTCACGCGCGTCATCGATCAGGTCGACTTTTTGGGCGACGCGGACATCTTCACCCAGGAACGGCCCGAGATCACGCACCTGACCTGGCTGAATGCGAATCGCACGCGCAAGGCGAGCCACGCGGCGAACAGCTTTCAGCCCGAAACCGTGCCCAGTGGTATGGAGGCCGCGGCGTCGGCGCCGCCAACGGGTCAGGGAGGCGAAGCCGAGAGCGCTTTTGTTGCCGCAAAAAACCTGCGCCAACCTGTCTATTCGCGCTCCTTCACGAACAGCCACGGCGACGCCGTCTTCCAGGTGCACATCCCGCTGCTGGACCGGAACAGCTTTGCCGGTACGCTGGTCGCCGAATACTCCGTCGAGAGCCTGATCCGTTACTTCGTTCCTGCCGAAGTGTCGACGCGTCACGCCATCGTCGCCCTGGACGCTCAGGACCGGATCCTCGCCGGCACCGTCGTCCCGATTGCGAACAGCAAACCGGCGCGTCCGTCAATCCTCCACGAAGTTGCGCTCGCCCCCGCGGGCAATGGCCTGGTGCTGCGCGGCCAGGGTTATCGAACCTCCGCCGGGTTGATCAGCAGCACGCTGTTCTGGATCGTCGCCGCGCTGTCGGTCCTCACGGTGTGGATGCTGCTGGGCACGTGGCGCCACATGCGCAATCGTGGCCAGATGCAGCTCGCATTGCTCAACGAAACGAATTTTCGGCGCGCCATGGAGAACTCGATGCTCACCGGCATGCGCGCCATGGACAAGGACGGCCGCATCACCTACGTGAACCCAGCGTTCTGCGCGATGACCGGGTTCTCCGAGGCGGATCTGATCGGGCGCAAACCCCCCTTCCCGTATTGGCCGCCGGAGCGTCTGGAAGAAAACACGCGCCTGCTGCAGCAGGAACTTCAGGGCCGCAGCCCGGCCGGCGGCATCGAGGTCAAGGTGCGCCGCAAAGACGGCGTGCTGTTCGACTCGCGCATGTACGTCTCGCCGCTCATCGACCCGATAGGCCAGCAGACGGGTTGGATGACGTCGATGACGAACATCACGGAAGCCAAGCGCATTCGCGACCAGCTGTCGGCCTCGCACGAGCGCTTCACGACGGTGCTGGAGGGCCTGGACGCGGCGGTGTCGGTGCTGTCGGTGCAGCAGGGCGAACTGTTGTTCGCGAACCGTTCGTACCGCGTCTGGTTTGGTGCCGATTCGCAAGGCCACGCCTTGTTGGCCGGGGTCGAGCCGGGCCGCTCCTACCTCGCCGACATGGAAGACGCGGTCGAAAACCTGGGTGGCTTGCCGACCCGCGAGCTCACGGAAGCGGGTTCCGATTCGCGCGAGGTCCTGGTCGACCCCCTGCAAAAGTGGTTCGACGTTCGCGCACGCTACTTGCAGTGGACCGACGGCAGGCTTGCGCAGATGCTCATCGCCACCGACATCACGTCGCGCAAACACGCCGAAGTGCAGGCCGCGCAGCAGGCCGACAAGGCACAAATGACGAGCCGCCTCGTGACCATGGGCGAAATGGCGTCCTCGGTGGCGCACGAGTTGAACCAGCCGCTGACGGCGATCACGAACTACTGCAACGGCATGATTTCGCGCGTCCGGGGCAACGGGATCGAAGAAGAGGACTTGATCGCCGCGCTCGAGAAGACCTCGCGCCAGGCGCAACGCGCCGGTCAGATCATCCATCGCATCCGCGCCTTCGTGAAGCGCAGCGAGCCGCAGCGCCAGGCGGCGCAGGCGCAGAACATCATCGACGACGCGGTTGACCTGGCCGGCATCGAACTGCGCCGGCGCAACGTGACGATCCAGACCTACGTCGCGCAGCGCCTGCCCACCTTGATGGTCGATCCGATCCTGATCGAACAGGTGGTCCTCAACTTGCTGAAGAACGCCGCAGAGGCGATCGACAACGCCCAGATGCCGCCCACTCGCAGGAATATCGACTTGCGCGTGATCCCGCGGCACACGCCCGAAGACGGCGGCGTCATCGAATTCAGCGTGACCGACATGGGGCCCGGGCTGCGCGACGAGGTGATCGCACGCCTGTACGAAGCCTTCTTCTCGACCAAGGCCGATGGCCTGGGCATCGGCCTGAGCCTGTGCCGCACCATCGTGGAGAGCCACCGAGGGCGGATTCGAGCGCAGAACCTCTACAATGGAAACGTCACGGTGGGTTGCCGGTTTTCCTTCACGCTGCCCGTCGAGACGCCCCGCAGCGAGACCCCCACCACACCCAAACCGGCAGTCATTCCATGAGCCTGATTCCAAAAAAGGGGACGGTCTATGTCGTCGACGACGATGAAGCCGTCCGGGACTCCCTGCAGTGGCTTTTAGAGGGCAAGGACTACCGGGTCAAGTGCTTCGACTCCGCAGAGTCTTTCCTGTCGCGCTTCGATCCGCGTGAAGTCGCGTGCCTGATCGCCGACATCCGCATGGACGGCATGAGCGGCCTGGAACTGCAAGACCGCCTCATGGAGCGCCGCTCGCCGCTGCCCATCGTCTTCATCACCGGGCACGGCGACGTGCCGATGGCGGTGACGACGATGAAAAAAGGCGCGATGGATTTCATCGAAAAGCCCTTCAAGGAAGACGAACTGCTGGGCCTCGTGGAAGGCATGCTGGAGCAGGCGCGCGCCGCGTTCTCGCAGCACCAGGAAGCGGCGAGTCGCGACGCGCTGCTGTCGCGCCTGACGACACGCGAGGCACAGGTGCTGGAGCGCATCGTCGCGGGGCGCTTGAACAAGCAGATTGCCGACGACCTGGGCATCAGCATCAAGACCGTCGAAGCGCACCGCGCGAACATCATGGAAAAGCTCAACGCGAACACGGTCGCCGATTTGCTGAAGATCGCGCTGGGCGCGCAGACCAAGGTCTGATGCTGCCGCCTGCGCGCACCCTGTGTCCACGGGAAGGCCGCTCGTGCAGCGGCCTTCTGCATTTGAGAATTCAGCCATGACCGCACAAGTCATCGACGGCACCGCGCTCGCGCGCGAGATCCGGGCCGACGTGGCCCGTCGGGCGCAGGCGTTGGCGCAACGCGGAGCCAAGCCCGGACTGGCGGTGATCCTCGTCGGCGACGATCCGGCGAGCCAGGTCTATGTGCGCAACAAGGTCAAGGCGTGTGTCGAAGCCGGCCTGCACTCGGTGTTCGAAAAGTTCGACGCGACGCTGAGCCAGCGCGAACTGCTTGCGCGCATCGAAGCGCTGAATTCCGACCCCACGGTGCACGGCATCCTCGTGCAAATGCCATTGCCCAAGCACATCGACGCGCACACCGTGATCGCGACGATTGCCACGGCGAAAGACGTCGACGGGTTCTCCGTGCTCAGCGCCGGCGAGCTCGCCAGTGGTCTGCCCGGCTTTCGCCCCTGCACGCCTTACGGCTGCATGAAGTTGATTGAAAGTACCGGGACTGCACTGCGCGGCAAACACGCTGTCGTGATTGGCCGCAGCAACACGGTGGGCAAGCCGATGGCGCTGATGCTGTTGCAGGCCCACGCCACGGTCACCGTGTGTCACAGCGCGACGCCCGATTTGGGCCGATTCACGCGCCAGGCTGACGTGCTGGTGGCGGCCGTGGGTCGGCGCAATACGGTCGTGGCCGACATGGTGAAGCCAGGCGCGATCGTCATCGATGTGGGAATGAACCGCACGGAAGCCGGCAAGCTGTGCGGCGACGTCGACTTTGCCGGCGTCGCCCAGGTGGCCGCCGCAATCACGCCGGTTCCCGGTGGCGTGGGGCCAATGACGATCGCGATGCTGCTCGTCAACACGCTGGACGCCGCAGAGCGCCAATTCGGCACTTCCGCCGCAATTTCGCATTGAGCGGGCAGCCCGGGTGCGCTAGATTCGCCCCCATGCTCACGACACCGGAGCTTCGCATGACCACTGCCTGCCCTCGTCGCCAGACCCCTTTGGCCCTTTTTGCTGCGTGTCTGCCGCTTGCCGCTGCATTGATGGTCGGCGAGGCCCAGGCGCAGTACAAAGTCGTCGGGCCGGACGGCAAGATCACCTACACCGACCGCCCCACGCCCGCCGAAGGCAAGATCACGACGCTGGGCGCGCGTGGCAACGCGGGCGCCTACGAGGCAGCGCCGTTGCCTGCCGAATTGCGCCAAGTCGCGTCACGCTATCCGGTGACTTTGTACGTGACGGCCAGCGCCTGCGCTCCCTGCGACGCGGCGCGCCAGCTGCTGCGCCAGCGCGGCATTCCTCACAGCGAAAAGGTGATCGCGACACCCGAAGACGCTGAAGCTTTCGAGCGCCTCACCGGTGGCCGCGATGCGCCGACGCTGACCCTGGGCGCGCAAACCATGCGCGGGCTCACCGCGGACCTGTGGAATTCCTACCTCGACGCCGCAGGCTACCCGCGCGAATCGCGGCTGCCCGCGAACTACCGCAACCCGGATCCGACACCGCTCACCAAGCCGCGCGAAGCCAGCGTCGCGCGCGCCCAGCCCCCGGCGGCCCCTGCCCCTGCTGCGGAACCCGAGGTGCTTGCCCCACCCGCCCCGGGTGCAGGGTCGATCAAGTTCTGATCGCGTCGGCGCGCGTCACCGTGCGGCCCACGGCGTGCGCCTGGGTGCTGCCCAGCGCCACCAGCGCGCCCATCACCCAGAACAGCGACGCCGCACCCACCGCGGCACCAGCCACGCCGAACAACAAAGGCATCGCGGCGCTGGCCAGGCCGATCGTCATGGTGCGCAGCGCAATCGCCTCGCCATGGCGCTGCTGCGGAGTCAATTGGTGCAAGGTGCTCAGAATCATCGGCTGCACCGTGCCCAGCGCGAAACCCAGCAAAGCGGCGCACAGGCCCATCAACCACGCGGTGTGCACGAATGGGTAGACAGCCAATACGAGCCCGGTGCACAGCATCGCGATCACCAGGACCTTGGCTTCCGGCAGGTGGTGCGCGAGCAGCGGGATCAGCAAACGCACGAGCGTCACCGCCGCGGCGAAGGCGCCGAGGATGAGGCCGATCGCCGACGCGCTGAAGTCGCGCTCGTGGCCGAGGATGGGAACGACAAAGGCGTGCACGTCCCAACTCGTCGAGAGCAGCAGGTTCACGAACAACAAGCGGCGCACGCCCGGTACGCGCAACAAGTCCCATGCGTTGGGTTTGATTTGCACCGCAGCGTCGGGCCGGCGCGGCTCTTTCGCGATCCAGCGTGCCGACACGAGCCCAAGCAGAGGGATCACAGTGAGCAGCAGATACGCCCAGCGCAGACCCGCCCAATCCATCATCACGCCGGCGAGCACCGGCCCCACCACGTTGGCGATGGCCGGCGCGATGCCGAGCCAGCTGAATACCCTTTTCAGCTCGGTGCTGCCCGTCGCGCTGCGGCCGGCGGTGCGTTGAATGCAGATCAGTCCGTAGGTCGCGCCTGCGCCGGTCAGCACCGCGCAGGCGCACAGCATGGCGAATTGCGCAGCGGGAAACCAGGTCGATGCGGCGGCCAGCGCGCCGCCGGCCATCGTGAGCAAAACCGACAGGCGCATCGGCGCGTGATAACCACGCCGATCGGCGTGGCGCCCTGCCGGGAAGGCGATGAGCATGGGCGCGACAGCGAACAGACCCAGCAGCACGCCCACCGCCCACGTGGCATGGCCTTCTCGCAATACTTGCAGTGGCGCGGCCAGACGCACACCCGTCATGCATGAATGCAGGCACACCTGGCCCACGATCAGGGCCCAGAGAACGTGAGCTTGCGACGCATGCGGCGCCGCGGCGCCAACACCCTGCGGCGCTGACTCAGGCATTCTCGTCGTCGGTCAACTCGGCCTGCAACCCGGGCAGCAGCTCCTCGGTGCGCGATTCAGACAATCCTTCCACCGACTTGAGTCGGCGCGCCATCGCGTTCGTCCGGGTTTGCGCGAGGTCGATCGTGCTGCTCGCCTCGTCGAGTTTGCGCTTCGTCTTGGCGAGCACTTCACCGAACTTGGCGAACTCGGTCTTCACCGCGCCGAGCACCTCCCAGACCTCGGCGCTGCGCTGCTCGAGCGCGAGCGTGCGAAAGCCCATTTGCAGGCTGCTCAACGTGGCCAGCAAGGTCGTCGGCCCGACCAGCATGACGCGGAATTCGCGCTGCAACGCCTCCATCAGGCCGGGCCGGCGCAAGGCCTCGGCGTACAGGCCCTCGGTGGGCAGGAACAACATCGCGAACTCCGTCGTGTGCGGCGGCGCGACGTACTTCTCGCGGATCGTGCGCGCTTCCAGGCGCAGCCGTTGCTCGACGGCGCGGCCTGCGGCTTCGGCGCCGGGCGCGTCGGCGCGTTCCAGCGCGTCGACGAGGCGCTCGTAGTCTTCGCGCGGAAACTTCGCGTCGATCGGCAGCCACAGCGGCAAGTTGTCGTCGCGCCGGCCCGGCAGCTTGATCGCGAATTCAACACGCGCACCGCTGCCCGGCACCGTCTCCACATTTCGTGCGTACTGCTCGGGCGTGAACACCTGCTCTAACAGGCCGGCGAGCTGGACTTCACCAAAAATGCCGCGCGTCTTGACGTTGTTCAGCACGCGGTTCAACGAGCCCACGTCCTTCGCCAAGAGTTGCATTTCGCCCAAACCCCGGTGCACTTGCTCGAGCCTGTCGGCAACCTGCTTGAAGCTCTCGCCCAGCCGGTGTTCGAGTGTGGCGTGCAGCTTTTCGTCGACAGTGGCGCGCATCTGCTCGAGCTTTTGCTCGTTGCCGGTTTGCAGCGCCGCCAAGCGTTGCTCGACGGTGGCGCGCACTTCGGCCAGGGCGCGCTCGTTGGCCAGCGCCACGACGCGCAATTGTTCGTTCAGCACTTCGCCAAAGCGCAACAGCGTCTGCGCAGTCGACTCGCCATGGCGCCGCAACGCGGCGTCTTGCGCCTCGCGCCCAGCAACGCCTTGCTGCAGAAACGTCGTTGACGCCGCCTGGAGGCCTTGCAGTACCGCCTGCTGCGTGGCCGCAAGCTGGGTGCGAAACGAATCGATCTGTTCGTTTTGCGTGCGCGCCACGTCGCCTTGCTGATTCAGCAAGGTCTGCTGGAAGACACCGAGCGTTGCGCCAAGATCCTGGCGCGTCGCCTGCGCACTGCGCGTCACTTCGTCGCGCAGTTCGCGCTCCAGGTGCTGCGCTGTCGCGCGGAATTCGCTGCGGATTTGCTCGTGCGGGCTGTCGCGCCGCAGAATCAACCACAACAAAAGCATCGCGTTGACGAGCGTCACGCCGACCAGGGCCCACAGCACCAGATTCATCGAGCCATTGTCGCAGCCCGGTTTGCCTCGCCGCGGGCCTGGCGCAAAACCGCCCCGGCTTCCCGCCCAATCAGACGATGCGCGTCGCCTTGCCCACCCAGTAGCGGTCGCGCAACCCCTTCTTGTAGAGCTTGCCGGTGGGCAGGCGCGGCAAGGCCGGATCGAACTCGATGCTTCGGGGGCACTTGAGCTTGGCCAGGTGCTGCTGGCAGTAGGCAGTCAGTTCGGCCTCCAGCGCCGGCCCGGCGTCGTGACCGGGCATGAGTTGCACGACGGCCTTCACCTCCTCGCCCAGGTCCTCGTTGGGAACGCCGAACACCGCCGCGTCGGCGACCTTGGGGTGCGTCACGAGCAGGTTTTCGCACTCCTGCGGGTAGATGTTCACGCCGCCGGAGATGATCATGAAGGTCGAGCGATCTGTGAGGTAGAGAAAGCCGTCGTCGTCGACGTAGCCCACGTCGCCCACCGTCGTCATGCTGCCGTCGGCCGAGCGGCTCCGCGCGGTGCGCTGCGGATCATTGAAGTATTCGAACGGTGTCGCCGTCTTGAACCAGATCTCGCCGGGCACGCCCTTTGGCGCAGGCTGCATCTGCTCGTCCAGGATGTGCATGTCGCCGAGCATCACCTTGCCCACCGTGCCGCGATGCGCGAGCCACTCGCGGCTGTCGCACGCGGTGAAACCCAGGCCTTCGGTCGCGCCGTAGTACTCGTGGATGATCGGCCCCCACCAGTCGATCATGCGCTCCTTGATTTGCACCGGGCAGGGCGCGGCCGCGTGAATCGCGACTTCCAGCGACGACAGGTCGTAACGCCCGCGCACTGCGTCGGGCAGTTTGAGCAGACGGTTCAGCATCGTCGGCACAAGCTGGCTGTGGGTGACACGGTACTTCTCGATCAGGGCCAGATACTGCTCGGGATCGAAATGCTCCATCACGACCGCAGTGCCGCCGATGCGCACGCACAGCGACACCGCCGCCTGCGGCGCCGAGTGGTACAGCGGCGCGGGCGACAGATAGACCATGCCTTCGCGATAGCGCCACAGCTTGGACAGGAAGTGAAACAGCGGCAGCGGTTCGCGCGGCGGGCTGTCGGGCAGCGGGCGCAATACGCCCTTGGGCCGGCCCGTCGTCCCCGACGAATACAACATCGGCGTGCCGAGCCATTCGTCGGCGATGGGCGTCGTCGGAAACGCTGCGCACGCCTCGTCCAGATTCACAAACGTCGCGTCGCTCGGCGCATCGACGATCAGCGCGACGCGCACCTTGGGGCACAGCGCGAGCGCCTGCGCAGCGATGTCGCGCTTGGCACGCGACGTGATCAAGACCTGCGCGTCGCTGTTGTCGACGATGTAGGCCAGCTCCTGCGCAGTCAGGAAAGAATTGATGCACGTGCAGTACAGACCGCTGCGCTCGCCCGCCGCGTTGGCGACGATGTAGTGCCGATTGTTCTCCATGAACACGCTGTAGTGGTCACGCTGTCGCAAACCGTGGGAGCGCAGCAGATGCGCCAGCTGGTTGCTGCGCGCGTCCAGTTCGCGATAAGGAGTCACCGCGCCGTCGCTGGCCATGATGAAGGCCGGACGCTCGGGGTGGCGCTCTGCGTGAATTGCCGGGTACATCGGGTCTCCTGCTGGGCTGCGGCGCCGCACCGCAATGCAAACGACAATGTAGCCCCCCTGCCGACCCGCAGCCACGCTGGAATCCCCAATGCGCGAATCCAAAACGCCGCGCGATCGGCTCGACAAGCCGACGCTCATCTACCCCTTCGAAGGGCACCCGCCGCCGGGCAAGACGCTCGAAGTCGCGCCCGGCGTGTTGTGGATGCGCATGCCCATCCCCTACGCGGTGAACCACATCAACATCTGGGCGTTGGACGACGGCGCCGGCTGGGCCGTCGTCGACACCGGCGTGCGCACGCCCGAGAGCCTGGGCGTGTGGCGTGAACTCTTCGTCAACGCACCGGACCAGCGCACGATCACGCGCGTCTTCGTCACGCACATGCACCCCGACCATGTGGGCCTGGCCGGCTGGCTGACGCGCAAGTTCGACTGCCGGCTCTGGATGACGCGCCAGGAGTACTTGAATTGCCGAGTCCTGTGCGCGGACTCCGGCCGCGAAGCACCGGCTGAAGCGATGACGTTCTTCCGCCGCGCCGGCTGGGCCGACTCCGCGCTGGAAGACTACCGGATGCGCTTTGGCAACTTCGGCAAGCAGATCCACGCCCTGCCCGAGAGCTACCGACGCCTCGTCGACGGAGAAACCTTTCGCATCGGCGCGCACGAGTGGCGCGTCGTCGTCGGCACCGGGCACTCGCCCGAACACGCCTGCCTGTACTGCCCGGCGCTCAAGCTGCTGATCTCGGGCGACCAGGTGTTGCCGCGAATTTCATCGAATGTGTCGGTGCACCCGACCGAACCCGACGCCGACCCGATGCGCGACTGGCTCGAATCGCTCGCCAAGATCGAGCGCGAAGTGCCCGACGACGTGCTCGTGCTGCCCTCGCACAACGAATGTTTTCGCGGCCTGCACGCCAGGCTGCGCTACCTCGCGGAGTCGCAGCTGCAAATTCTTGATCGATTGCGCGCCACCCTGACCGAGCCCAAGCGCGCCGTCGACGTTTTCGCGGCCCTTTTCGCCCGGACCATCGACGCCAACAGCGCCGGCCTGCTCGGCCTGGCCACGGGAGAGAGCATCGCGTGCCTCAACTACCTCGTGCAGCGTGGCGAGGCAGTGAGCGAGCTCGACGCGTCAGGCGTGGCGTGGTACCGCATGGGTGGCGCTGCGGCGAGGGCTTGACAGGCGGCGCGCGTGCTGGATCGATCCCAGTTGCACAAACGACGCACCGCCCTTGGGACCCCGAAGCCGGGGCGAATCATTGCGCGGGTGCGAGCGTCTCCCACCCGGTGCGCGCGACGATGAACTTGACGATCTGGTCCACGGCGAGCGCCGCCTCGGGAAGGAACGGCGCGAGTTGAAACACGTGCGGCGTTTCGGGCCAGAGTTCGAGTTCGACGTGCACGCCGGCGGCGTGCGCCTTGTGCGCCGTGCGGGTCGCTTCGTCGCGCAGGATTTCGGAGCTTCCGGCTTGCAGGAACAGCGGCGGGAAGCCACGGAAATCGGCGAACAGTGGCGACACTTCAGGGTGCGTGTACAACTGCGCCGAGGGGACGTAGTGGCTGCGCATCACGAGCAGGTTGTCCAGGCGCAGCATGGCATCGCGGTCCTGGTTGTCGACCAGGCTGTCGCCCGTGAAGGTGCAATCCACACCCGGCGACAGCAGCACGGCGCAGCTCGGCAGCGCGTCGCGGTGCGCGAGCGCGCGCTGCAAGGTGACGAGCGCGAGGTTGCCACCCGCCGAGTCGCCGACGATGACCACGTCGCCGGGGTCGCTGCCGCGGTGGAGCAGCCATTGGTAGGCCGCGTGACAATCGTCGGGCGCGGCGGGAAACGGGTGTTCGGGAGCGAGCCGGTAATCCGGGATCAGCGCGCGTGCGCCCAGGCGCCGGCACAGGCGTGCCGCGAACGCCGCGTACGCGTTCGGAAAGCGAAACGCGAACGAGCCGCCGTGCAGGTACAGCAAAGTGCGCCCGGGGCACGTTTCGGGAACGCTCACCCATTCGGCCGCGACGCCGTCGCAGTCCACGGGTTCGCGCAGCACAAGCCGGTCGACCTGGAAGTGCCGCGCGTCGAGCACCTCGTAGTGCCGGCGCAGCGCAGCGATGTCGGCGTCCTGGCGCAGCGGCGTGCGCGAGCCAAAGCGCAGCACCGCGTTCAACGCCCGCGTGCGCCAGCTGCCGCGTCCTGCGACGATCCGCACATGCGGCGCTTGTTGCATCGCTTGCAGCATGCTCAGTGGCCCTCGACTTCGAGCATGATCGCGCGGCGCGCCGCGTCGCGCAAGCGCACGCCCGCCGCAAACACATCGCTCGCATCGCCGGCAGGCCGCAGTGGCTCGCCGATCTGGACTTGCAGCGCCACGCGCCGCGGCCACCAGGCGTTGGCGGGCAGCATCGCGCGGTTCCCCGACAGCGCCACCGGCACCACGGGCACGCCGGCGCGCGCCGCCGCGAGAAACGCGCCGAGGTGAAACGGCAGCAGACCCGGGCTCGCGACAAACGTGCCTTCCGGAAAGACCGCGAGCGATTCACCCTGCGTGACGGCATCGGCCAGGCGCGTCGCATCGGCGACGCTGCGCGAGGCGTCGAAGCGCTCGACAAACTGCGCGCCCAGGCGGCTCAGGAACACCCGCGCGACGAACTGACCTTGCAGCTCGCGCTTCGCGACGAAGGCGAATGGACGCGGCAGTGCGGCGACCAGGATCACGCCGTCCAGATAACTGGCGTGGTTGCTCACGAGCACACACGGCCCGCTGGGCAGGCGCTCCAGGCCACGCACTTCGAACGCCGTGCCAGTCAAGCGGAACAGCACGCGCGCCGCAGCGTGACCTACGCGCCAGGCCTGCGCGGGCGTTGACGCGCCCGCCGTCACGAGCCAGGCGAGTGGCGCCAGCAGCCAGAACACCAGCCCGGCGCGCAGGCCGTACAGGACGCTGCCGACGCCGACGCCGATGGCGCGCAGCCGCAGCGCGAGCGCGCCCATGGCAAGCCGCAGAACCTGTTGGCGCGGCGTCACCGCAGGCAGGCCCACGCGGCCTGACTCGACGAGCTCGCGGCACGCCGAGCGGCGCACCTTGCCACTCGACGTCTTCAGCACACTGTGCGGCGGCGCGAGCACGATCCGGTCCGGCGGCTCGCCGATCGCGCCGAGCACGGCGCGAGATATCGCTTCGCGCAGCCGCTCCTGCAGCGCGGGGTCCGGACTGCGCGCTTCGGCCAGCACGACCAGGCGCTCGGTGCCGCTCCCCGGATCCGGGCTGCCGAACACGGCCACGCCGCCCTTGCGCACGCCATCGACGGCGCCGACCGCGTCTTCGATCTCCTGCGGGTAGAGATTGCGCCCGCCGCGAATGATGATGTCCTTGACTCGGCCGGTGATGAAAACGTCGCCGCCGGCCTTGTAGGCGCGGTCGCCCGTGTCGAGCCAGCCGTCGTGGAACAGCCGGGCCGACAACTCCGGGTTGCGGTAGTAGCCTCGCGTCGCCGACGGCCCGTTGAATTCGAGCCGGCCCTCGATGCGCTCGCCGACCTCGACGCCGGCGTCGTCGACGATGCGGATCGCATGGCCCGGAATCGGCCGGCCGCACGCGACGAAACGCAGCGCGCCCGGATCGTCCGGCGCGGCCGGCACGGCGCGGTGCTCTCGAGTGAAAGGCTCGCGCTGCACGCTGTCCACGAGCGGCGCGCGCCCGAGCGGCGGGAACAGCAGGCCGACACACGCTTCGGCCAAGCCATACACCGGCGCGAGCGCCTCGGCGCGCAAGCCGCAGCGCGCGAAGCGCAGCCGAAAGCGTTGCACGGTGTCGGGGCTGACGGCTTCGGCGCCGTTGAATGCGAGGCGCCAGCGGCTCAAGTCCAGGCCGGCGAGATCGGCGTCGGTCACGTGCTTCAGGCACAGCTCGTAGGCGAAGTTCGGCGCCGCCGACAAGCTGCCGCGGTAGCGCGTGATCATCTGCAGCCAGCGCAGCGGGTGCGCCAGAAACGCGAGCGGCGACATCACAACCGACGGGAAGCCGACGTACATCGGCGCGAGCCATGCGCCGATCAAGCCCATGTCGTGATACAGCGGCAACCAGCTGACGAAGGTGTCGCGCGTTGTCGCTTGCGCCGCCTTGGCCATCGCGCGGATGTTCGCGAGCAGGTTCGCGTGCGTCAGCGCCACGCCCTTGGGGTTGCCGGTGCTTCCCGACGTGTACTGAATGAACGCAATGTCGTCGGAGTGCAGCGCCACCGGAGTCGGCACCGCGCCGGGCAGCGACAACTGCGCGGCGGTGAGCACATGGCGCAGGCCAGGAACACGCGCCTGCAGCAAGCGTGCGACGACCCGCGCCTCGGGAACCGTCACGAGCACGCAGGCCTGCGCGTTCGCCAGGATGCCCGTGTGGCGCAACACATGGTCTTCGAGCTGCGAGGCGCGCGCCGGGGGATAGATCGGTACCGGAATCGCGCCCGCGAGCAGGATGCCGAAGTAGGTGGCGAAGTATTCGGGGGATGTGGGCAGCATGATCGCCACGCACTGACGCGGCAGCACGCCGGCGCGCTGCAGGCCCGCAGCAATCGCGCTTGCGGACGTCGCCAGCCCGCGGTAGGTGATCGCGTGTTCGGTATCGCCCTCCAGGCAAATCACCTGGGTCTGGTCGGGGTGCTTCTGCACATGCCAGTTCAGGACGTCGATCAGTGTTCTCGCGTCCGACGGAGCCGCGTCGCCCGAGAGCGTGGCCCTGCTCGGCGCGAGCGCAGCGAGCGGCGCATGGGCGGCGGGCTGGGGGGCGCCGCCGGCGGGTGCGCCGGGTCGCCCTCCCGGAGGCGCCAACGCACGCGCACGCGACACCGCGTCGAGCAGGTCACCGACGGTTTCGCTGCGCTGCAGCGTGTCCTCCGGCAGCGCCACGCCGAACTCGCGCTCGGTGCGCAGCAGCAACTCCATGCGCGTCAGGCTGTCCAGGCCCAGGTCGCGGTCGAGCACGCTTTGCAGCGTCACCGAAGGCATTCCCGGCGCATCGGCGTGCAGGTCGCGCAGGGTCGCCTGCACGATGGCGAGCAAGGCCACCTCGCCCGAATCGAGGCCGGCGGCCGGGTGCGTTAGTTGCGAATTCGTCGTCTCAGCCATGGTCCATCACTCGTGCGTTGACGGTTCGAGCACTGCATGATGATCGTCTGCAACGCCCGCATCACCTCTATCGCACACGCCGGGCGCCAGGCGATTGATCCTGCGCAATCGCACGCGCGCCGCGCAAATCGGCGCCGTAGCGCATCGAGATCGCGTCTTCGCGCTCCAGCTCTTCGAGCCGGTTGTCGATGTCGCAGATCGCCTGGTCGAGTTCGGGAAGCATCACGTCTTGCAACGCGCGCGCGCGTCGCACCGAACGGCGGTATTCGAACGAAAGGCGTTCCAGGTTGCCCGAGACAGCGGCGAGGCCTGCGGCTGCGACGACGACGCCAGCGAAGGCTTGCCGGCACGACTCGCCCTCAGGCGAACGGTTCACTGCTTCTGCCACCGGCGCCAGCCCCGCTTCGAAAGCGGCTTCCTGGAGCGCCACGCCCATCAACGCGCGGGGTCGAACCCGCAGGTGCGCTCGCACCAAGTCGCTCGGCGGATAGATTTGCAAGCCCTGCAGCCCGTGCCGCGCCACCGCCTCCTGGAGTGCGGCGAATGCGCCTTGGTTCAGCGCGATGAAGTCGCGCTGCAGCGTCGCGTAGCGCGCCAGCTCGCGCAAGATCTCACCCGCAAGCAACATGCACTTCTCGTCGAGGAAGACGTAGCCTTCGTGCATGGCCCGCCGCTCGTCCTTCATCTCGATGAGGGCGCTGCGGGTCGCACCCGTTTCACTCACGATCGAGCCTCGATGTGCGCGGCGATCTGCGCGTCCGACAGGCGCGTCAGCTCGCTCTTCGGGAATTCGGCGAGCAAGGCCCAGCCCAGCGCCATGCTCTGCTCGAGCGTGCGCGGCTCGTCCTGATTGACGAGGGTCTGCTCGAATGCGGTGCCGAAGCGCAGGTACAAGCGGTCGGTGTCGGCCAGGCCTTCGAGACCCACCACGCTGGCGAGCACGCGCGCCTGCGTGGCGCGCGCGTACGCGGCGTAGAGCTGGCTCGCCAGCGCGGGGTGGTCGGCGTGGGTGTACTTCGCGCCGGTGCCGTCTTTCATCAACCTCGACAAGCTCGGCAACACGTTCACCGGCGGGTAGACCCCGCGCCGATCCAGGTCGCGCGACAGCACGATCTGGCCTTCGGTGATGTAGCCCGTGAGGTCCGGAATCGGATGCCCGATGTCGTCGGCCGGCATCGTCAATATCGACAGTTGGGTCAGCGTTCCGGAGACGCCGCGCAGGCACCCTGCGCGCTCGAACAGCGTCGCCAGGTCCGAGTACATGGTTCCGGGGAAGCCCTTGCGGCTCGGAATCTCGCCTTTGCTCGACGACACCTCGCGCAAGGCCTCGCAGTAGTTCGTCATGTCGGTGAGGATCACGAGCACGTGCTTGCCCAACTCGAACGCGAGGTATTCGGCGGCGCTCAGCGCGAAGCGCGGCGTCAGCAGGCGCTGCGTGCTCGAGTCGCTGGCGAGGTTCAGGAACAGCGCGGTGCGCTCCAGCGCGCCACCGCGCTCCAGGCTGCGCCGGAAGTACTCGGCACTCTCATAGGGCACGCCGATTCCGGCGAAGACGATGACGAAGTCGTCGGCGGAGGTTGCGGACCGCAGCCGCGCATGGCTCGCGATCTGCACGGCGAGCCGGTCGTGCGGCAGCCCGCCGCCGGAAAACAGCGGCAGCTTCTGGCCGCGTACCAGGCTGTTCATCAGGTCCAGTGTGCTGATGCCGGTTTCGATGAAGTCGCGCGGCATCGCACGCGCCACCGGGTTCAACGGCAGGCCATCGATTGCGACCTGGCGGTGCGCTGCAACCGGCGGCCCGCCGTCGATGACCTGGCCTACGCCGTTGAAGACGCGCCCGAGGATTCCCGGCCCGACGCCAAAGCGGAGCAGCTCGCCGTGGAAGCGCACGACGGTGCCCTCCAACGACAAGCCGGTGGTCGATTCGAGCACCTCGATCGTCATGTACTGCTCGTCGATCGCGGCGATGCGCCCCAGTCGCGAGCGGCCGTCTGCGCCGCGCACCTGCACCGCGTCGGCCAAGCCGACGTCGAGCGTGCGCCGCAGGAACAGCAGCGGGCCTTCGAGGCGTGTCGCGGCGCCTTCAACGCTGAGCAGCATCGTGACCCACCACGTCATCCCGGCGCACGCCGGCGCACGCCGGGATCCACTGCCGGCGCGAACCCCTGGATCCCGGCCCCCGTGTCGGGCACGGGGCGACGTTCCGCCGGGATGACGGTTGCTTGCCCGTGTACCGGCACGATCTGCGCAAATTCGCGCTCCATCTGCGCATCGAGTTCGGCGAGCAGCGCCAACTGGTCGTCGGCGATGTCTTCGCCCATGCGCTGCAGCGCGCGCAGGCACGGCAGCCAGGCCATGCGCTGTGGGGCGACTCCGGCCGCGAGCGCGGCTTCGGCCAGGTCGATGAAGCGCCCCAGCAGCCGCATCATGGCAGCCTGACGTGGCGGGCTGCAGACTCGATCGACAGGAGAAAACGCCGACTGGCGCAGGAACGCCTCGTTGATCAGGTCGGCGCACAGCAGCGTCAATTGCTGGCGCGCCGGCAGCGCGTCTTTGCCGATGATGCGCGCCATGCGCTCGAGCTGCGCCTGCTCGTCGAGCAGCGTCAGGAAGCGCCGACGCAGCAGCAGCCAGTCGCGGTTGCCTTGGCTGCCCCACCACGGCGCGAAGTCGCGCGCGTCTTCGGCGTAGGACTGCAGTGGATGGATGGCGGGGTAGAACCGCGCCTGCGCACGTTTCGAGTCGAGCGCCCAGAAGGCTTTCACGTAGCGCTTCGTGTGGCTCGTCACCGGCTCGGAAAAATCGCCCGACGGCGGGCTGATCGCGCCCATGACGGTCACCGAGCCTGTGCTGCCTGCGAGCGTTTCGACGAGCGCGGCGCGTTCGTAAAAATCGGCGAGCCGGCTCGCCAGATACGCAGGGTAGCCGCCTTCGCCGGGCAACTCGCCGAAGCGCCCCGACACTTCGCGCAGTGCTTCAGCCCAGCGGCTCGTCGAGTCGGCCATCAGCGCGACGTGCAGACCCTGGTCGCGAAAATACTCTGCCACCGTGATCGCGCAGTAGATGCTCGCCTCGCGCGCCGCCACCGGCATGTTCGACGTGTTGGCGATGATGACGGTGCGCTCCATGAGCGGCCGGCCGGTGCGCGGGTCGGTGAGCGTCGGGAATTCGTCGAGCACGCCGGCCATCTCGTTGCCGCGCTCGCCGCAGCCTAAGTACACGATGACGTCGGCGTTGCAGCCCTTGGCGAGTGCTTCGAGCAGCACCGTCTTGCCGGTACCGAAGCCTCCCGGAATCGCCGCCTTGCCGCCCTGCGCCACCGGGAACAGGCTGTCCAGAATGCGCTGGCCCGTCACCAGCGGCACATTCGTCGGCAAGCGCCGCGCCACGGGCCGGGGCAGGCGCACCGGCCAGACGTGGCTCATCGCCAATTCCCGCAGACTGCTGTCGCCCTGGCGCAGCACGCACACCGCGGCATCGTCGGCGTACTCGCCGGGGGCGACGACCGACTCGACGACACCGTTCGCGTCGGGCGGCGCGAGGCACAGTTGGGCACGACCCTGCTGCGCGCCGGCCTGCCCGATCACTGCGCCAGGAGTCAGCCGCGCACCCGCGACGATGCTCGGCTCGAAGTGGCGCCGCCCGACCGGGGGTGCCAGCATGCCCGGCTGCACGAACATGGAGTCAATGCCCGACAAGGGCCGCAGCAGCCCATCGAAGATGTGCCCCAGCAGGTGCGGCCCGAGCCGAACCGCCAGCGCCTGGCCGTCGCCACGCACTTCGGTGCCGGGGCGCAGGCCGGACGTGTCTTCATAGACCTGCACGACGATTGCGTCGCCGTCGAGACGAACCACTTCGCCGAGCAATGCGCGCGGCCCGACACGCACCGATTCGCGCAGCGCGAACGGTCCCTGCTTCTCGGCGTGCAGCACCGGCCCGGCGATCCGGCGCACGATCGCCAGGCTCATGTCTGATCTTCCAGGAGACGCAGCAAGCGCGCCTCGATTTCGCTGCGATCGGCGAGCAGACCACCGAGCGTGGCGTCGACGACGTTGCCGTCGATCTCGATGCGCAAGCCGGCGCGGATCGCCGGGTCGGCGTTGAACTGCGCCGCCGCACCCCATCGCGCGCCGGGCACCTGCGATGGCAGCGGCGATCCGTCGGCGGCATGAACGACGCGCCACGCGCCACCCGGCAGCCGCGCCCGCGCGAACCCGGCCGCGTGCGCCAGCCACGCCGCGCGCGACGCCGGCTCGCGCCACAGCGCCAGCAGCGCTTCGGGCAGTTGCTGCCACGCCAGGCGCAGCAACGCCGCATTGCGCTGCTGCGCGTGCAGGCGGCGCCGCGTTGCCAGCTGCGCCTGCACCGCAGCGATTCGCTCGCGCCGCCGCAGGCGTTGCTCAGCGAACGTCTGGCGCATGCGCGCGCGCGCATCGGCGTGCGCCTGGGCGCGTTGCGCGTCGGCCTGGGCGTGGGCGGCGTCGAGAATCTGGGCGCATTGGCGCGCGCGGTCGGCCTCGATCAGATCGAGCAAGGCGCGCGATTGCTTGTCGATGAGCACAGTCCCGGCCGGCTGCGGGTTCATGCCTCCAACCCCAGTTGCGCGCGCAGCCGCGTCGCCAGATCGGGCAGCGGCACCTCGCCTTGCAGGTCGGGAACGATCAACACCAGCGGCGCAGGCGCGGCCAACGCTTCACGCAACTCGGTGTCGGCAATCGCCGCCGCCACCGCAGACGACACCAGCACCAGCGGCGAGTGCGAGCGCGCCCAACCGAGCGCGGCAGTCTCAGCGCCGACGCGAGGCGTGTGCACGCGCGCCCCGGCAAGGCGGTAACCGGCGGCGCTGACTTCGTCGCCGAGGTACAGCGGTGCACTCATGCCACCCGGCCCGGTTGCGGCGTCCATCACCCGAGCCGGTTCAGAATCAGGATCGACACGATCAGCCCGTAGATCGCAATGCCTTCGGCCAGGCCGATGAAGATCAGCAAGCGACCGAACAGATCGGGCTTTTCGGCAAGCGCGCCCACCGCTGCCGCGCCGACCTTGGCCACCGCAAATCCGGCACCCAACGACGACAGCCCGGTCGCGAGCGCCGCGCCGACGAGCGCCCAGCCGGTGTCGGCCGCAGCGCCCTTGGCAACGGCGCTTGCGGAATCCACCTCAGCCACCGCGCTCGTTGCCCACAAGAGCAGCAGCGTCGCGGCCAGCGCGACGATGAGCGTCAGCGCGATCAGCGCGGCAGGAACCACGTGCAGTTTTTTCATCGAGCCTCCGAGTGCGTGAACGGTGGCGCCGACAGCGGGCGAAACGCCCGACCCTGGCCGCGCATGAAGCGTGTGAAGAATTCGAACAGCACGAGCCGTGTTGTCTGAATCGACACGACCATCACCTCGAGCACGATCACGACCGCGTTGCCGACGATTAGCACGAGCGCCTTGGCCAGGCTGCTCTCTGCCGCGTCCATCAAGGCGACAACCGCCGAGGCCAGGCCGGCGTGCGCGAGCGCAAACGCACCCACGCGCGCGAACGACAGCGTGTTGATGAGGATTTGCAGCGTTTTCTCGAGCAGCTCGCCGATCGCGCTGAATGCGGCGCCCGCGCGCTTGGCCAGCACGGCGTGGCCGATGCAGAAGTGCAGCGCTGCGGCAGCAGCGACGATGAATCCGGTCGGAGCGACAAACGCCGCGAGCAGACCCAGGTAGACGACGATCAGCGCCGCGTCGGTCAGCAACCATTCGCGCCACTGCTCGCGCCACAGCGCTTCGAGCGCATTCAGGCTCAAGCCCAGCGTCAACAGCAGCGCGCCGGCGAACAGCGGCGCAAGCAGCACCGGCAGCGGCTCATCGAGCGGGTGCAGCCACAGCGCGGGCAATACGCTGTGCACGCCGAAGACAGCGCCGAACAACACGCCGAACATGGCCGCCGACAGCCCCCCCGCCATCATCAGTCGCGTGATGGGATAGCGCTTGCGCAAGAACCAGCCCGCGGCGGCGAGCACCAGGCCCTGGCCGACGTCGCCGAACATGTAGCCGAACAGCAGCGGCACGACGATTGCGAGCAAAACGCTCGGATCGGCCTCGCTCGACGACGGCATGCCCAGCGCCCGGCTGAAGATTTCGAACGGCCGCACCCAGGCCGGGTTGCGCAGCAACATCGGCGCCTTGCGGTGCGCGGGGGCTGCCGCGAAATGCAGCAATGCGCGCGCGCCGCTGCTCTGCAACGCATGCGCGAGGGTTTCGCCGCTCAGGTCGCTCGACCAGCCGGTGATCCAGCAGAGCAGCGCTCCGGATTCGAGCGCGTGCACGTTGTGCATCAACCATTCCAGCCGGTTCGCGTCGCCGAGCGCACACGGCAGGTCATGGCGCTCGTGCAGCGCCGCGAGCGCAGCGTGCTTTTCGCCCGCTTCTTGCTCGATCGCGGCGAGGCGCTCGCGCACATGTGCCCGGTTGCGCTCGGCATCGGCGCGCAGCCAGGCCGCCGGTTCGTGCGCGCTGCCCTCGAGCGCCGTCACTGCCTGCGCGACCGAGCGCAGCGCCTGCGTCGGGCCGGCAACGAGCAAGTGCGCCGCACCGTCGATCTCCCGGTGGCTGGCGAGCGTCTCGAGCTCGCCGGCGTCGGCCGGGAATGCCTTCTCGGGCTCGATGCCAGGGGGCAGGACGAACAAGCGCACGCTCAACTGCGGGCCGGCGCCGGCCAGGTGCGCCGGATCGAGCGTGCCTTCGCGGAAAGCTTCGAGCACGCTTTGCCAGAGCAGCAACTCCTGCTTCTCGACGTCGCCGCGCTGCAGTGCTTGAACCAACGGTTCGCCGTCGCGAACCCAGGCGCGCAGCGCCACCAGGCAACGCTCCAACGTGGTCACGGGCGGCTCGGGGAATGCCGAGGGCCGGCAGGCTTCAGGCGCTGGCCAGTACGCCGCATAACGCGCTGCCAGATCGGCGTATTGGGTGAGCAGCGGCAGCGTGTCGCGCAGCAGCTCGGGCAGCCCTTGGCTGCCGCGCGCTTCGAGTTCGACGGCGCCGGTGCGCGCCAGCGCTTCGAGCACGAGCGTCGCGTCGTCGCGCGCCGCGAGGATCTCGAACCAGCGTGCCGGGCGGGGGCGCAGCATCAGGCCGCCCTCGCACAGGGGAACAAGACGCGCCTGAGCAGTTCGGCGCGTAGGCGCTCAAAGTCGAGCGCGCACAAGCTGATGTGGATGAACGCCGCAGCCGGTTCCAGCACGGCGCGACGCAGCAACATCGTCAGTAACGCACGCAACGCGCTGCGTTGCGGCCACGCCTGGCCGCCGGGGGCGTCGGCGAAAGCCTTGAAGTGATCGAGCAGCAGGTGCAGCGACTGCGCCAGCGTGTCGTCGTCGCCGCGTCCATCAGACTTGTTCGCTGCCCGCGGCATCCGGCGCTGAAACTCGTCGTGCCACGCTTGGCCTATCGTGTGCGGTGTCGGCCAGGCCAGCGCCAGCGCGGCATACGGGCCGGCACTCAACAGCGCAGCTCGCGCTTGCGGCGGCGTCGCGACCAGCTCGCGCCAGGTGCTGTCGTCGTGCATCCATGCGAGCGGTTCGCCGCCGCGCGCCAGGTGCTGCAGCAGCGCGAGATCGGGCAGGACGGCGCACCAGGCGATCGGCGCCTGCCACGCCGCAGGCATCCATGCCGCGACTTCAGCCACGAGCGCACGCCAGTGGCCGTGCAGGATCGCCTCGGTCTGATGCGGCGTGCTGTCCACGCCGATGCCCAGCAACCAGCGTCGCAGCCCGGTCGCGCGCGCCGCATCGAGCAAAGGTGCGAGGTCGCGCAGCGCGGCGATGCGGCGCCACGCGGCTTCATCCGGGCGCTCGCCCTGGCGCGCACAAAGCCTTGCGTGAGCGTATTCGAGGCTGCCGCAGTCGATCACGGTGGCGCTCCGATCAGTTCCCGCGCGAGCGTCCGCACCGCCTGTTGCAGGCTCGCGGACTCACCTGGCGTCAGCGGTTGCGTGCCGCCCAGCGCGGCAGCCTGCGCGTCGATCGCGGCGAGGTCGACGGCGAGTTTGCGCTCGAACGCGTCAACCACCGCGCGCATGCGCCGCTCGGTGCGTTCAGCCACCGTGCGCGCGGCACTGCGCGCGTTCTCGGCGATTCTCTGCACCTCACTGCGCGCGTGTTCGACCGACTCGTGCGCGCTGCGCTCCGCGCCGAGCACCTGGGCAATCGCTGCTTCGGCGACGTCGTTGAACGCGAAACTGCGCTGCGCCTCGATGCTTTTCACGGTGTGACCCGGCTGATGGACCCCACGCAGATTGCGGCCTGCGCGAGCGCGGCGCATTGACCTGCCTCAAAGGCGCGGCAGCCGGTGCGCCGATTCACCCGATTCACATCTGCGCAATCCGCCCCTCGCTGATGAGAGGCGCGTAAAGCCGCGTGTCCGCTGCGATGCGCTCGCGCAAGGCCTGCGGCGTGGACGGCGTGATCTCGAAGCCGGCGCGGTCTGCTTGGCTGCGCACTGGGGCCGTCATGAGCGCGGCGACGATGTCGCGCTGCAGTTGCGCGAGCACCTGCGGCGGCGTTCCGGCCACGCCCACGAGGGCGGCCCAGGGGTGCATTTCGACGCCGGGTGCGCCGGCTTCGAGCAGCGTCGGGATCAGCGGGTGGCCTGCCAGGCGCTGCTTTGCGGCGACGGCCAACGGCCGCAACCGGCCGCTCGCAAACAGGCCGGCGACCGTGTTGACCCCGAACGCAGTGAAATCGACATCGCCCGACACGACGCCGGCAAGCAGCGCCCCCGCGTCCTTGAACGGCACGTGCAGAATCTGCACGCTGGCTGCGCGCGCCAGGAGCTCGATCGCGACGTGGCTCGCATGGCCGTTGCCGAGCGTCGCGTAGCTGACGCTGCCGGGCGCGCGGCGCGCAGCGTCGAGCAACTCGGTGATGCTTCGGTACCGGCTCGAGCCACCGACCCAGAGCACGAAGGTCGCACGGAACAGCAGCGTCAGCGGCTCCAAATCGCGCACCGGGTCGTAAGACAAGGCCGCGTGCAGCAGCGGATTCACCGCGAGCGTTGCGGTATCTGCCAGAAAAAGCGTATGGCCGTCGGCCGCCACGCGCCGCGCCTCGCCAAAGGCGACGATTCCCGACGCGCCGGGTTTGTTGTCGACAAGCACCGGCTGGCCCCAGCTGTGGCTGAGCTGCTGCGCGACGCTGCGCGCGACGACGTCGGGGCCCACCCCCACCGAGTACGGAACGACGATTCGCACGGCTCGCGCCGGAAACACCGCTGCACGTGCGGACCACGATTGGGCCCCGGGCCACACGGCGGGTAGGCACGCCAGCGTGGCGAGCAATTTGCGGCGAGGGATGCAGGGCGTATCCATCGGAACAGGTGAGTGACTGGCGTTGCGACGACCGGTCTGGCAACGCCGTCATTGTGCTCAGCTGACCACTGCTTTGGGCTTGAGCAATCACAAGGCATGGCCGCCTGCGCCGGGTCAAGATCCAGCCAAGAGGCAAGAGCAAAGGAACCGACCATGCCACACCGGAGCAGGTTCTACATCGTTCCCACGAATCGCTGGTACATCGAGCGCACCGTCTGGCTCATCGCCGGCGTCGTGCTTCTCATCGCGACCGCATTGGCCGCGCTGGTGCATCCGCTGTGGGTGCTTGGCGTAGCGGCCGCTGCGGCCGCGTCCATCCTCGTCGCCTTGACGGGCTTTTGCATCGTCGGCAACCTGCTCGCCATGCTGGGTTTCCAGCCGAAACTCGCCCGCCCCGGCTGGAAGACCGGCAATTGGTACGTCATGCAGACGGACCGCTGGTACCTCGAGCGGCGCATCTACCTCGTCGTGGGAGTCAACCTGCTCGTCGCGTCCAGCCTGTCGCTGCTGCACAGCCCCTGGTGGCTGGCGTTCACCGGCTTCGTCGGCGGCGCCATGGTCTGGTTCGCCGCGACCGGCTTTTGCATCATGGCCAATGGCTTGTACTGGCTGGGGGCGGAGCCGCGGTTGGTGCCTGGGGATGGGGCAATGCGCGGCCAGCCGTCGTCTATTGCTGAGCCGCACCCGCTGTGAATGCGTCCGATCAGGATCAGCTCCTGCCCGGCAAGGCCATGCCTTCATTGAGGATGTCGGCGTAGCGCGTGTAGCTGAACACCCGGCCGCGCTGCTTGCGCGTGAGCTCGGTGACCATGCCGATGCGCTCCAGGTGCGCCAATGCCTTGTTCACGGTCGCAGGCGTGAGGCCGGTGGCCGCGGACAGCGACGCGGCGGTGGCGATCGGCTTATGCTGCAAGGCCTGGTGCAGCACGACTGCAGACACCGCGGCGCGGCCCAGGCCGGCGATGCGCAGACCGTCGGCAGACGCCAATTCCAGCAGGCGCTTGGCCGTCGCGGCGGCCTGCGTGGCGCTGCCCAGCACGGCGTCCGCAAAGAACTCCAGCCAGGTTTCCCAATCGCCCGACATGCGCACCGCGTTCAGCAACTCGTAATAGGTCTGCCGGTGTTCCTTGAAGTGCAGACTCAGGTACAAGAGCGGCTCGCGCAGCAGACCGTCGGCAGTAAGTTGCAGCGCGATGAGCAGGCGGCCGACTCTGCCGTTGCCATCGAGAAACGGGTGGATGGTCTCGAACTGGACATGCGCCAGCGCGGCCTTGATCAGCGGCGGGGTTGCCTCAGGCAGGCCGTGCAGGAATCGCTCGAAGTGCTTCAGGCATTCGCTGATTTCATTCGCCGGAGGCGGCACGAAGACCGCGTTGCCGGGCCGCGTGCCACCGATCCACACCTGACTGCGGCGGAACTCACCCGGGGCCAGCTTGGCGCCGCGCCCCTCGCTGCCCATGAGCACTTCATGCACTTCGCGGATCAGGCGCAATGAAAGCGGAAATCCCCCACGCAGCCGCGAGAGGCCGTGTTCCAGTGCCGCCACGTAGCGGCTCACCTCGCGCGCGTCTTCCAACGGCACACCCGGTTGTTCGTCCAACTCGAACAACATGAGGTCGGCGAGCGAGGATTGCGTCCCCTCGATCATCGACGACAACACGGCCTCCTTGCGCACAAAGCTGTAGAGCAGCAGCGCCGCGTTCGGCAGCAGGTCGGTCACCGCATCGAGCCGGCCGAGTGCGAGCAGCGCGGCGTCGAAACGGCCGCGCAGCGCCGGCGTCCATTCAATCGCCGGGCGCGGCGGCAGGGGTGCCGGGACGAAGGCCTTGAATGCCTCGCCGGCGGCGGCAACTTTGACGTAGTGACCTTGAAGTGCGCGCTTCATCCGTGCGGCAACCTAAATTAGCTGGAGTCGCTATTTTAGGTTGGCGACATTTCATAAAACAACCCCAGCTCGCCCAGGCGGCACTTCGCCGTGTGGCACTTGGCGCACTTGTTCGCCGCGATCAAGTCCTCGGCGGGGCCGGCAAAAGCGCTGCCGGCCAGAGCGATGGTGGCGCTGGCTGCAGCGATGTTGAAGCGCAGTTTCATGAGGTTCCCTCCTTTTCAAGACAGTGGATCCCGGCCCTCGTGTCGGGCACGGGGCGGCGGTTCGCCGGGGTGACGACTTCTCCGTCTGGGTGGGCGGGTGCCCGGCTGGCGCCGTTCGGAAGCCGATGCAGACACAGATGCCGCGGTGTCCAGGACGGCGCGATGCGCCGCACGAAGTTCGAGCGCGCAATGTGATAGCTCGGGTCGAAGCCGTAGAAGTTGCGGCGCATGCGTTGCAGTTCTTCGTCGCGGTACGCGGCGAGCGGCTTGCGCGCTTCGTCGGCTTCGCGCTGCTGCCGTTTGGCGCGCAGCAAGGCGGGCAAGTCCGCGCTTGCGGCAAGCTGCATCGCGCGCGCGCGCACCAGGCTGACGAACTCTTGCGCGCTGGCGCCGAAGACGGCGTCGACGAGGCCCAATTCCGCCGCCGCAACAGCCGACATCGGCAGCCGGCGCTTCATGACTTCGTCTGCATCTCCGTGCTGCAACCGTCGCGGCAGCAGGTAGGTCCAGTACTCCGAACCGTACAGGTTGCCCATGTTTTTGTAGTGCGGGTTCAGCACCACGCTGCGCCGCGCCCAGACCCGATCCGCCGCCAGCGCCAGAAACACGCCGCCGGCGCCGGCATTGCCTTGCAGCGCTGCGATGACGACGCGATGCGTCGCCTCGATCAAGGTTTGCGTCAGGTCGTTCATCGCGTTGATGTTGCGCCACGACTCGTCGGCAGGGCTGTCGGCGGCTTCGATGACGTTCAGGTGGATTCCGTTGCTCCAGAACTCCGGCCCGCCGAAGAGCACGAGCACGCGCGACGGCTGCGCCAGCGCGAAGCGCAATGCGGCGTTGAGCCTGGTGCACTGCGCCGTGCTCATCGCGCCGTTGTAGAAGGGGAAGTGCAGGCTGCCGACACCGTCTTGCGCCTCGTAGCGGATCTCCTGCCAGCCCGAGCTGCCCTCGGGCGCATCGAAGGCGACAGTCAACTCGGGCAGGCTTTGGGTTTCGGCAGGGAAGGCGTGCGCAGTAGGCAATTTAAAGCTGTCTTGACGATCGACGCGCCGCACATGGCCGAGCCACACCGCGCCGTCGACCGTCGCGCGCAACACGGCCTCGTGGCGTTTCGCGATCACGAGGCCCGGCTCGTGACGATGCGCGAGCACTTCGCCGTGCGCGTCGAACAAATGGCAGGGCGTGTCGAACAACTGATCGAGCACACCCGGCGCGCCGTCAGCCGCGCGAATCTTGCGCAGCACCGTCTGCGTCGTGTCGCGCTGCCAATCGATGCGGCACTGCGATTGCTGCATCAACGGGTGCCAGCCTGCTCCGGCGGTGTCTGAGGCAGGCGTATCGGGCCGCGACGCTTCGAAGCACCGCACCGCAGCAAGCACGGCGCAAACCGCGGCTTCGGTGACTTCGACGCGGTACAGGCTGGCCTTGGTCGCGTCGCGCATCGCAAACGTCTGCGTCGCCCACACCGGCCCGGCGTCCATTTCTGCCGTTGCCTGCAGCACGGTCACTCCCCATTCGGATTCGCCATTCATGATCGCCCAGTCGAGCGCCGAGGGCCCACGGTCGCCGGCAATTCCCGGGTGCACGACCAGGCAAACGGTGTCGCGCCAGATCGCTTCCGGAATCGCACGCTTGAGGAACGGCGCGATCACCAGCGCCGGCCGGAACAGCGCCACGGCTTCGATTGCCACCGCGTCCGAGATATCGAATTCGATCGACACCTCGTGACCGCACGCCACGAGTTCCAGGTACAAGCGCTGCGTCAGGCCGTTGAAGCTGCGCGTGAGGAACAGGATGCGCATGGCACTTTCGCTCTGCAGCGCTCAGCAAATGCGCGGCAATTGATCGCCGGCCAGCCAATCGACGATGCGCGTGCCGCCGAAGCGCGTGCGCATCTGCACAAAGTGCTGCGGGTCGGCGATCACCTCGCCGATCAGCGCGGCGTCAACGCCCAGCGGATGCGCGCGCATTGTCTGCAACAGGTGCTGCGCGCTCTCGGGCGCAACCACTGCCACGAGCTTGCCCTCGTTGGCGACGTAAAGCGGGTCCAGACCGAGGAACTCGCACGCAGCCGCCACCTGTGGACGCACCGGCACGGCGGCCTCGGTGATCAGCATGCCGACACCCGACTGCATCGCGATTTCGTTGAGCGTCGTCGCCAGGCCGCCGCGCGTCGGGTCGCGCAGCACGCGCAAACCAGGCACCGCGGCGATCATCGCCGCCACCAGACCATGCAGTGCGGTGGTGTCCGAGCGCAGGTCGGTGCCGAAGGCGAGCGATTCGCGCTGCGACATCACCGCCATGCCGTGGTCGCCCAGCGTTCCCGAGACGATGACGCGGTCGCCTGGCCGGGCACGGTCACCCGAGATCTCGATTCCCGGCGGCACGACGCCGACGCCGGTGGTCGTGATGAACACGCCGTCGCCCTTGCCCTTCTCGACGACCTTGGTGTCGCCGGTGACGATGGGCACACCGGCCTCGCGCGCGGCGCGCGCCATCGAATCGACGATGCGCTTCAGATCCGCGAGCGGAAAACCTTCTTCGAGAATGAACCCCGCTGCCAGCCAGAGCGGACGCGCGCCCGCCATCGCGACGTCGTTGATCGTGCCGTGCACCGACAGGCAACCAATGTCTCCGCCGGGGAAGAACAAGGGCGAGACGACGTGGCAGTCGGTCGCCATCACGATGCGCCCTTCGGGCCGCGGCAGCAGCGCCTGATCGTTGCGCTGCGCGAGCCATTCATTGTCGAAGGCTGCGGCGAACAACTGCTCGATGAGCTGCGCCATCGCGCGGCCGCCCGAGCCGTGCGACATGTCGACGTGGCCGCCCTTGATGTCAAGCGGACGGATGTAGTTGGCTCGTGCCTGGCTCACGCAGTCCCCTGCGGGTGGATCCCGGCGTGCGCCGGGATGACAGTGGCTCGGCCCGGGCTCATGCGACCGCCACGACCGGAATTTCCCGAAACCGCCCATAGCTGTAGTACGCAGCGCACGCGCCTTCGGACGAGACCATGCACGAGCCGATCGGATTCTCCGGCGTGCACACAGTGCCGAACACCTTGCAGTCGCGCGGTTGTTTCACGCCGCGCAGGATGGCGCCGCATTCGCAGGCCTTGTTGTCGGCGACGGCTCGCGTCTGCAAATTGAAGCGCCGTTCGGCATCGAAAGCGGCGAAGCCCTCGCGAATTCGCAGCGCGCTGTACGGCACGTCGCCCAGACCGCGCCATTCAAACGAACGGCGCAGTTCGAACACCTCCGATACCAAGGCCTGCGCTTTGAGGTTGCCCTCGCGCGTCACGGCGCGGGTGAATTGATTTTCGACTTCGGCGCGGCCCTCGTTGATCTGGCGCAGCAGCATCAATATCGCCTGCATCACGTCGAGCGGCTCGAAGCCGGCGATCACGACGGGCTTTCGATACTCCTCGGCGAAGAACTCATAGGGCTGGCTGCCGATGATCGTCGACACATGCGCCGGGCCGATGAATCCGTCGAGCTTGAGCGAGCCGAGTTTGCGCACTTCGGGCGACTCGAGAATGTTCGTGATCGCCGCCGGCGTCAGCACATGGTTGCAGAGCACGCTGAAGTTGCTCAGACCCAGCCGCGCCGCCTCCTTGATGACGAGTGCGGTGGGTGGCGTCGTCGTCTCGAAGCCGATCGCGAAGAACACGACTTGGGATTGCGGATTCCCGACCGCGATCTTCAACGCATCGGCGGGCGAATAGACCATGCGCACGTCGCCGCCGCGCGCCTTGGCTTTCAGCAGCGACAAGTGGTTCGACGCCGGAACGCGCAGGCAGTCGCCGTAGGTGCACAAGATCACGCGCTGTTCATTGACGTCGGTTTCGCCGAGGACGAGCTGGATCGCCAAATCGATGCGCCCGATAGGCAATACGCACACCGGGCAACCGGGCCCATGAATCAAACGCACCGAAGGCGGCAGCAGGTCGGCGACGCCGTAACGCGAAATCGCGTGCGTGTGCCCGCCGCAGAACTCCATCAGGTGGTAGGTGCGCCCCGGTTCGGCTTCGGCGGAAATCGACGCGGCGAGGTTGCGCGCCAGCGCAGCATCGCGGAACTCGTCGATGTACTTCATTGCGCTTGCTCCGCCGGCGCAGCACTCACTTCGGCGAACAGTGCGAGCGTCTGCTGCGCCCGCGCCGTGTCGAGCTTGGCGAGCGCGTAGCCGACGTGCAGGATCACATAGTCGCCGACATGCACGTCATCTACGAGAGCGAGTGAAATGGTCTTGCGAATGCCGTCCAAGTCGACGATCGCCATCGAATCGCCGAGGAACTCGACGATACGCACCGGAATTGCGAGGCACATCGTTCAACCCTTCTTGGCCATCGCGCAGATCGCGACCCAGGCTTGGCCGAGGGCGATGCCGCCGTCGTTGGGTGGCGCTTGGCGCGCCTCGAGCACGCGCATGCCTTGTGCTGTAAGGCGCGCCACCAGTTGCGCCGTGAGCAGCGCATTCAGAAAACAACCGCCGCCGAGCGCGACGCTGCGCACGCGAGTCGACTGCGCCGCGGCGATCACCCAACGCGCCAGGCCATCGGCAATCGCGCGGTGAAACAGTGCGGCGGCCTGGCGAGCCTCGCCGGCATCGCCCGAAGCCCCCAGGTCGACGACTCGCGCGATCAGCGGCGTGGGGTCGAGCGTGCTGTCGGGCAGAAGGCGCACGAGGTCGCACAACTCGGAATCTGACGCGTTGCAATGACCGCCTGCCGCCAAAGCCTCGAGCAGCATCGGCGCCTGGCCCTCGAATGCGCTGATCTCACGCACCCGCAACAGCGCCGCGGCGGCATCGAACCAGCGGCCCATGCTCGTCGTCGGTGGGCAACGCACGTCGCGCGCGAGCATCTGCGCCACGGCAGAAGCACCCGCGCGCGCGCGGAAGCGAGACTCGATCTGCGCGCCGCGGCCGATGCGGTGCAGTGCTGAAGCCGCCATGCGCCAAGGCTCGCGCGCAGCGGCATCGCCACCCGGCATGCCGAGCGGCGCCAGATGGCCGAGCCGCTGGAACGACGCGCCGTCGACGAGCAGCAGCTCGCCGCCCCAGGCAGCACCGTCGTCACCCAGGCCGATGCCGTCCAGCGCCAGGCCGAGCAGCGGGCCCTCGATGCGATGTTCGGCAGCGACCGCCGCAATGTGCGCGTGATGGTGCTGCACCGCGTGGATTGCGTTCGCGGGCAGCGCGCCGGTGCCGGCGTATTCGAGCGCGAAACGTGTGCTGAAGAAATTCGGGTGCAGGTCATGCGCCACCGCTTGCGGCTTCACGTCGAGCACCGCGCACAAGTGCTCCACCGTCTCGACCAGGGCTGCGCAGGTGGCGGCGTTGTCGAGATCGCCGACGTGCGGCGACAGGAAGGCCTCGTCGCCGCGCGTGATGCAGACCGTGTTCTTCAACCACGCGCCGGTGGCGAGGACTGACGGCCCGGCATGCAGCAGCTTGATGGGCCGCGGCGTGTAGCCGCGCGCGCGCCGGATGAACTGCGCGGTGCTGCCCGCGCTTGCAGTCGCGTCATGCATCCTCAGCACGCTGTCGTCGCAACGCGCGACGATGTCGCGGTCGTGCAGCAGCAGCGCGTCGGCGATTTTTGCGAGCCGGGTCAGCGCTTCTTTGTTGCCGATCACGAGCGGCTCGCCACCGGGATTCGCGCTCGTCATCACGAGCAGCAATTCTTGCCCTTGTTCCAGCCATGCGCTGCCCGCCGGGCGGCCAGCCGCCTCGTGGAACAGCAGGTAGTGAATCGGCGTGCAAGGCAACATCACGCCGAGTGTGTGCAGCCCGGGCGCAACACCGGCCAACTTCTCGGCGCAGGCGTCGCGCAGTGGCAGCAGCACGATCGGTCGCTCGGGCGATTCCAGCAGCGAGCGCTCAGCGGCACCGGCGTGCACCCATTGCAAGGCCGAAGCGAAGTTCGTGGCCATCACGGCAAAAGGTTTTTCCTCGCGCTGCTTGCGTTCACGCAAGCGCGCCACCGCGCCGGCGTTGCGCGCGTTGCACGCGAGGTGGAAGCCACCGAGCCCCTTGATCGCGACGATTCTTCCGGCAAGAAGCAGGTCGAGCGTGTTGGCGACAGGGTCGCCGTCGATGGCCTGGCCTTGTGCATCGACGAGACGCAGGCGTGGCCCGCAAACCGCGCAGGCATTGGGCTCGGCGTGAAAGCGCCGGTGCAAGGGATCGGTGTACTCGCTCGCGCACAAAGCGCACTGCACAAACGCAGCCATGCTCGTCGATGCGCGGTCATACGGCAGCGAGCGCGTCAGCGTGTAGCGCGGGCCGCATTGGGTGCAGTTGATGAAGGCATGGCGATAGCGCCGGTCAGAAGGGTCGAACAGCTCGGCCAAGCATGCGTCGCAAGTGGCGGCGTCGGGCGGGATGGACGTGCTCACGCGGCCTGTGCGACTGGGCAGGATGCGAAATCCCTCGACCCCGTCGACGTGCGTCACATCGGCTGATTCGAGCCCTTCAACACGCGCCAGCGGCGGCGCGTCGGTCTTCAGCTTCTGCTGGAACTCTTGGAGCGCACTCGCCCCACCCTGCACCTCGATCGCGACACCTTGCGCATCGTTCAGCACCCAACCCGTAAGGCGCAGCTCATGCGCCAGGCGGTACACGAAGGGCCGAAAACCGACGCCCTGCACCGCGCCGCGGACGCGGATCGCGCGGCGCAGCACTTCGGGCCGGGTGCGGGTGAGCACGGGGTGTGTCTCAGGGTGACCGCAAACGTGCAACCTGTGACTCGAGTTCGGCGACGCGGCGCTGCAGCGCGCCGACGTTGGCGAGGCGCTGCGCACGCGCTGCCTGGGCGCCGCGCTCCACCCAGGCAAGCCAGCCGTCCATGCCCTGCCCCGTGGTCGCAGAGACTTCGAGAATCTCGATGCGCGGGTTCACGCGGCGTGCATTGTCCAGGCACAGGCTGACGTCGAAATTCAGGTGCGGCAGCAAGTCGATCTTGTTCAGCAGCAGCAGCGACGCGGCATGGAACATGTCGGGGTACTTGAGCGGCTTGTCTTCGCCTTCCGTCACCGACAGCACAACGACCTTGTGCGCCTCACCGAGGTCGAAGCCGGCCGGGCACACGAGGTTGCCGACGTTTTCGATCATCAGCACCGAATCTTGCGCCGGCGCGAGGTGGGGAAGCGCCGCCTGCACCATGGCTGCGTCGAGGTGGCAGCCCTTGCCGGTATTGATCTGCAGCGCCGCTGCGCCGGTGGCGCGAATGCGCTGCGCATCGAGCAGCGTCTGTTGGTCGCCTTCGATCACCGCGACCTTCAACCTGCCGCCGAGCTGCTCGATGGTTTGCACGAGCAGCGTCGTCTTGCCCGAACCGGGGCTCGACATTAGGTTGAGCGCGAAGATGCCGCGCTGCGCGAGCCAGTCGCGGTTCTGCTGCGCGAGGCCATCGTTCTTCGCCAGGATGTCGCGCTCGATCCGCACCAGCCGCGTCTCGTGCTCGTGCTCGTGCTCGTGCTCGTGCTCGTGCTCGTGCTCGTGCTCGTGCTCGTGCTCGTGCCCATGCGTGTGCGAATGTTCATGCGCGTGGCTGTGCGTCGTTCCGTCGGCGTGCGTATGCACATGCGCATCACCCTCGATATGGATCTCGCCGTTGCCGCAACCACAAATCATGCACATGGCCGTTTCCCCTCGGGTTCTCATTCGACCTCGATCTCGAGCACCTGCATGCGCTCGCCGCCCGTGACCTGAAGTTGGTGGCTGTCGCACGCCGGGCAGGCATTGCCGCGGCGTGCGATCACCACCGGCTTCGAGCAGCGCATGCACCATGCGCTGCCCTCGGTCTGCACGATCTCCAGGCGTGCACTCTCGGCCAGAGAGCCGCGCATGACGACGTCGAAGGCGAAGCGCATCGCGTCGCTTTCCACCTGCGCGAGCGTGCCGATCTCCAGGCGCACCGCCGCGACGCGGCTCGCACCGTTGCAGCGTGCCGCCTCGATCACGATTTCGCGAACGCTCTCCGCCAGCGCCAATTCATGCATCTTCGATCTCGACACGGCACGCCACACAGGCATCCAGAGAATGAACCAGGTGCTGCGCGTGCTGCTTGAGCGCCGTCAAGTCCCGCGCAGGTGCACCGAGCAGCGCCGACGCGAGCGCGCCGTCGGGATGGAAGTTCCAATCGGTCGGCGCGACGATTCGGTAGCGGCGCACGACTTGACGCTGCTCCAGCAGCACCAGGTGAATCAGCAGGCCACGCGCGTTGTCGACCCAGGCGACGCCGTGGCCTGAGGGCAAGGTCTGCGCTCCCATCACTGCCGGGCTGCGCCCCGTCAGCAGCAGCGCGAGTTCGTACAGGCGCGCGACGAAGCGCGCAGCGATGCGTGTCGTCGAAGTGCGCATCAGCTCGGCGATCAAGGGGTGGCTGCGCTGGCGTGCCAGCGCGCCGGTCTCGGCGGGCGCGCCGCGCCACGTCGGTTGGAGTGCGAACTCCGCGTCGGCGTCGCAGGCTCGTGAAATCTCGGCGAGCCACGCGGCAGGGTCGCGCCCATCGAGCAGCTCGGTTTGTCCACGCACGTCGGCGCGCGGATCGGCTGGTGCGTCAAGACTCCTTTCGTGCCCTGCCGTGGGATCGCCAAGCACCGAGCCGATGAAGCGCGCGGCGGCCGTGCGCCCGACCGCTGCCCAGCGTTCCAGTTCGGGCCGCGAGCGCAGTGCCAACCATTCATCGGCGGGGTTGCCGAACACCGCGCTTGCGATCGCGTCGCCGCGGACCCGGTCAGCGGCTGAGGCGTCGCCCCGAAACTCGAGCGAGGCGCGCGCCGCAGCGATGGCGCCGTCGCCGGGTGGCTCGGCGATCCACCGGGGCCAATCGAGCAAGATGCGCCAGGCGTTTTCGCGCACCATCTCGGCCGAGACGGCTCTGGCGCAGCGCGCCAACGCATCGGCGCTCAGCGCTTCGCCGGCCGCTGCGGCGCAGGCGAGCTCGCTTGCCGCCGCCTGCGAACGCGCGCAGATCGAAAACAGCGCGGGCACCGCGGCGCAAATCTCGACGCGGCCTCGACCCTCCAGCAGCGCGCGCGCGATGTTCGGCCGTGTCGACGTCGTGCGAACGCGATCGACGCGCCCGGCGCTCGCGCGCAAGCGCACGCACAACTCACCTTCAGAGTTCACGTTCGGCCCGCGATGGCCTTCCCAGCAGAAAGTCTCGTTTGTTGAGCGTTGGTGCCGGTGGCACCGGCAAGGAACTGAGGCCCGAATCGTCAGCAGCCGCAAGCACCGAGCGAGATTGGCTCGTCTCGCGGCTGGCCGGATCGAACAACGCATCGAGCGCAGCCACCGCCGTGGCCTGCGCACTCGCCTGGTCCGCGAATTCGAACATCGGCGAAAACAAGGAACAAGCCTGGTAGTCGCCAAGCTGCGGATCGCGGGCACCGATGAACTCGAACACGCCGGCCGGGAACACGCAGTGCCGGGTCTCGCGTTCGGCGATCGCCTGCCACTGCGACGCCACGCGCGGCATCAGCACGAGGTTCATGAACCACGGCGTGATCAGCACGCCGAGCCAGTGCTCGCGCCAGGGGCGAAACCCGACCGCCTCGACAGCCAGCGCTGAGTTCAGCATCGGCATGTCGCGCATCTGCCGGTGCAACACGCTTCGAAAGGTGCGCTCCAGTGCATTGGCCGGTGAGGGCTGGTGCGCGTGCGGCGGGGTCGGTTCAGTCATCCCCGAGCACCAGAAAATTCTGCTGCTCCGCTGCGCAGTTCGGGCAGGTCCAGTGCGGCGGCAATTCGGCGAACGGTGTTCCGGGCGGAATTTGCCAGACTTCGTCGCCGAGCGCCGGGTCGTAGACCGTCCAGCAGATCTTGCATTCGAGCCGGGTCGTCGCGGCTGTCGCCGCACGTCGAGCACTGCCTGCGCCGGATTCGATCACGGTCTTCAGGCGGCGCTGGACTCGCCCATCCACTGCACCAGGTCAGCGAGCCGCTCGCGCGTCTCCTGCAGGTCTTCGCGTGCGGCGAGCGCAGCTTCCGGCATCTGCACGACTTCGAGCGTGTTCAGCAGCAGCGTCTGCATGTTGTTGAAGTACTGCACGCGCCAGACGTGGCGCGCGGCCGTGCTGCTGATGCGGCAGTTGCCGAAGCCGCGCGACAGGATCGTGACGGCGCCGCCGTCGAGCACCAAGTCGAGACAAGTGCTGTCTTCACGCGACAGCGGCAACAGCGTCAGGTTGATCACGTGCGCCGGCGTGTCACGGCGGCATCGGTCCATCGCAGCCTGCAATTCGTGCAGCAGCGCAGGAACATTCATCGCGCCGGCCGGCAGTTCGAGCGCACGCAGCGCCGTCGCGGCGGATTCGGCGGCGACGCGGCCCACGACCGGCGGGATCGGCGCAGCAAGAAGATAGTCGTGCAGCAACTCGCCCGCGGCGCCGAAGTGCTGCTCGCGCCAGACCCCGGCGAATGCCGTCTCCTGGACGTGGATGTTGAATTCGACTTTCACTACGGCCGCGACTTCGCCTTCACCGAGCGCCTCGTTCAGCGCGCGCAGTGAATCGGCGGGCATGTGCACGAGGTCGAGCGCCGGGGGCTCGCCGCCACGCGCGAGCCAAACGTCGAAGTGGCTGAGCAGACTCGTCAGCACGTCGCGCGCGCCCGCCACATCATGGTCCGGGCCCGGCTCGGGAATTCGCGGCATTTCGAAAGTCGCCATGTCATGCGGCATCGGCATGAAGTCGACGCCAGGCTCGGCGGAATCGGGTGTGAGGCTGCGGATCGGGATCGTGACGCTGCGCATCGGTGTGCTCCGCGGGGTCAAGCGCACGGCGCCGACGCGGCCGGATGCGCCACAGTGACGGGAACACCCACCCCCGGCGCACGCGTCGGCTCGGCGGTGCGCAAGCGCTTGAGTTCATGCACGTAGACGTCCCAGTCGCGAATCCCGTCGACGGCGCCGACATAGCGCCCATCGCGCAGCATCACGAAAGCCGGCCAGCGCACGAAGCCGTAGCGCGGTGCGCTGGCCCGCGCAGCCTCGGCGCAGAGCAAGCCGACGCGAAACTCGCGAGCGCACGCGGCGTGCAGTTCAGGAACGATGACGGCGAGGTCCAGCGTCTCCTTGTGTTGCTGCGGATCGTCGGCGAACACGAGCAGTGAGACTCCGGGTTGGCTCACCCAGGCGTCGAGGTTCTCGGTGTCGAGAATCGACGCGTCGGTTTCTCGAACCAGGCGCAGCAGCAGCGGGTGCAGCGTTGCCGCGGGGGCGCGTTGAGGTGTTGCCGTATCCATCAGGGTTGCGCTTGCAGTTGGGTAGGCCGCAGATGCGCAGGCAGTTCGGGCTCGCGCCGCAGCAGGTCGGCGAAGAATTCGTCGATCCGGCTGTCACCGCGCAGTGCCGCGGCGAGCGCCCGCCGTGCGGCCATTGAATGGGCGGCTTCCCGCGGCGTCAGCACGCGCCGCGCTGCGCCGAGAAACGCCAGCACCCAAGTGCCCGGTGCCTGATCGCCGACGAGCACCATGTCCAGGCGCTCGCGCTGCTCCCCACAGCGGCACCAGGCCAAGCTGCCCTCGGATTCGACCACCTGCATGGGACTGCCGATGCACATCAGGCACCTCCCTCACGGCGCATCTGATTCAGGAAGCGCGCATCGCCGATCCGGCACGCTTCGTCTTCGGAAGGCCGCCCGGCTTCGTAGCGGACCAGCGTCAACGCTTCGGCGGCAAGCGACTCGACGGGCGGCAAAACGCGCGGCGTGGCAATCACGCCCCAAGCGGCAAGCTCCGCGATGGCCAGTGTGATGGCCTCGTCGATGCGGCTGCGCACCAGCGGACTCAGGCTGCCGCCGAGGTCGTCGAGCACGACGGGCTGAACGCCGATCAGCGTGATGTGCTTCGGGAAGCGGTCACGCAGCCGCGCCAGCGCGAGCAACTCCTGGAACGTCGCCTGGTGCAGGCTCATCATGGTGTCGGTCCAGACCGGCACCTGTTCATCGCGAAACACGCGCAAGGTGCCGGGCGGCAACTTGTAGTCGATCGCGTCGATCACCAGCACACGCTCGGAAGAGCACACCGCGTCGAGCAAGTACATGCCCTGCGTGCCGCCGTCGACAACCGACACATTGGCGGGCAGTTGCCAGCGCTGGTGCAGCGCCTCGACGGCGCGAACGCCGAAGCCTTCATCGGCCCACAGCAGGTTGCCGATGCCGAGCACGAGCACCTGGCCGGGTGGGAACACGACGATGGGCATCTGCGCGGCGGGAGGGGCGTTCACTGCTTCTCCACGCGCCAGCCGTTGATCATCGTGCTCACCACGGTCTCGCCGGAGAAGATGTCTTCGCGCACGACCATGTAGAGGTGCACGACCGTGAACATGATCAAGTACCACATCCCCAGGTGGTGCAGCGTGTGCACGTTCTGGCTGTAGCCCAGCAGCGGCAGCACCCAGGATGAGAACAGCTTGAACGCCCAGCTCTGCATGCCCAGTCCCTCGCCGTACAAGGCAAAGCCGGTGAGAATCATGAACACGGTGCCGAGCACATACATAAAGAACATTCCCGCCGCGGCCAGCGGGTTGTGGCCTTGGCAAGGCGGAGCACTTCGCCGCAGGAACAGGTAGTACATCGTCTGGTCGATGAGGCCGATCCACCACTGCACGTTGAACAACTTCAGCGGCACCGAGAACAGCTCGCGCGAGAAGCGATTGCCCAGAAATGCCCAGACGACGCGCAGCACGAACATCACCGCAAAGAGGTACGCCGCAGCGAAATGGGCGAAGCGGATGTAGCCGAACATGAAATGTTCGCTCGCCTCGCCGCCCAGCGAGGGCGGCGGTGAGCCGATCAGGTAGCCGGTGACGCCCAGCACCACCATGCACAGCGCCATCACCCAATGCCAGATCCGAACCGGCACTTCCCAGACGTAAACCGGGAACAGCCTGGCGCTGCCTTGGATGGGGATCGTGCTCATGCTCGCCTCCTAACGTTTCAACGCACCGTCACCCGCGTAATCTCTTCGCCCGCCGGCGACATCACGTGCGTCGCACAGGCCAGGCACGGGTCGAAGCTGTGGATGGTGCGCAGGATTTCGAGCGGCTCGTCGGGCTTGGCCATCGCCGTGTTCATCAACGCCGCCTCGTAGGCGCCGATCTGGCCTTTGTGGTCGCGCGGGCCGGCGTTCCAGGTCGTGGGCACGACGCACTGGTAGTTGTCGATGCGCGTGTCCTTGATCTTGATCCAGTGGCCCAAAGCACCGCGCGGCGCTTCGCAATAACCCGCGCCCTGGGCCAGCGCCGGCCAGGTTTTGGGTTCCCAACTGTCGACGTTGGCGGTGGCGAAGTTGCCGGCTTTCAAGTTGCCCATCAGCTTGTCGAAGAAGTGGCGCATCTTGTGCGCCGCCCACGAGCACTCCAAGCCCCGCGCTGCGGTGCGGCCGAGTGTCGAGAACAAGGCGGTGAGCGGAACGTCGAGCTTCTTCAGCACCATGTCCACGGGCTCCTTGAACTCGGGCTTGCCCATCGCATAGGCGATCACGTAGCGCGCGAGCGGGCCCACTTCCATCGCATGGCCGCGCCAGCGCGGCGACTTGACCCACGAGTATTTGGCGGACTCGTCCAGCGACTCGATGTTCGTCTTCGTGCCTTTCGTGGCTTTGCCGAGCGCGAAGTTCGGATCGGTCACGCCGTCGAACGGGTGCAGCCCCTTGGTTTCGTCAGCGTATTTGTACCAACTGTGGCTGACGAACTCCTGGATCTGCGCCGGGTCCTTCAGGTCGACGGGCTGCACTTCCTTCAGATTCCCGCCGACGATCGCGCCGCGCGGCATGAGCAGGCTGTTGTTCGAGTCGTCGTTCGCGATGTCGGGGAAGTCGCCGTAGGCGAGCAGGTTCTGGCTCGAGATGCCGCCGCCGATCGCGCCCCAGTCCTTGTAGAACGACGCGATCGCGAGCAGGTCCGGGATGTAGACGTTGTCGATGAAAGCGATCGTGTCGTCGATGATTTTGCTCACCATGTTCAAGCGCTCCATGTTGATCGCGCCCACGGCCCCGGTGGCCTCCAGGTTGATCGAACACGGCACGCCGCCCACCAACCAGTTCGGGTGCGGGTTCTTGCCGCCGAAGATCGTCTGGATCTTCACGATCTCCTTCTGGAAATCGAGCGCTTCGAGGTAATGCGCCACCGCCATCAGGTTCGCTTCGGCCGGCAGCTTGTACGCCGGATGCCCCCAATAGCCGTTGCGGAACGGCCCGAGCTGGCCCGACTCGACGAACTTCTTCAACCGGCTCTGCACGTCGCGGAAGTAACCGGGAGACGACATCGGCCAGCTGCTGATCGACTGCGCGAGCTCCGAGGTCTTCTTCGGATCGGCCTTCAGACTGCTCACGACGTCGACCCAGTCGAGCGCGTGCAGGTGGTAGAAGTGCACCAGGTGGTCCTGCGCGTAAAGCGTCGCGTGCATCAGGTTGCGGATGATGTTCGCGTTGTCGGGGATTTTGATCTTCAGCGCGTCTTCGACAGCGCGCACCGAGACCAACGCATGCACCCCCGTGCACACGCCGCAGATGCGCTCGACGAAGGCCCACGCGTCGCGCGGGTCCCGGCCCTTCAGAATGACCTCGAGGCCGCGCCACATCGTTCCGGTGGACACGGCGTTGCGGATCACGTTCTTGTCGTCCAGATTCACCTCGATGCGCAGATGCCCTTCGATGCGCGTCACCGGGTCGACGACGATGCGCTTGCCGGTGTTGTCGAGTTTGAAGCCTTGGGTTTCGATGACGGCCATGATCAATGCTCCGCGGTGTGGCTGTCGGTCTGCGCTTGCGTCTTGCCGCGGTCGGATGCGCGTTTGATGGCGCTCACTGCGGCGTGTGCAACCACCGCAGCGCCGGTCGCGCCTGCGGCGACGAGGCCGATCTTGTCGGCGTTCGCTTCGATGCCGAACTGCGTGATGTTCGTCAGGCGGTCATAGAACGAGCCCTTGTCCCAGAAGCCGTCTTCCGAGCAGCCGATGCAGCCGTGGCCCGAGGCGATAGGGAACGACACGCCCTCGTTCCAGCGCGTCGTCGAGCACGCGTTGTACGTCGTCGGCCCCTTGCAGCCCATCTTGTAGAGGCAGTAGCCGGCTTTCGCGCCTTCGTCGTCCCACTTCTCGACGAATTGGCCAGCGTCGAAGTGCGGCCGCCGATAGCACTTATCGTGGATGCGCTGGCTGTAGAACATCTTCGGCCGGCCTTGCCGGTCGAGTTCGGGGATGCGGTCGAAGGTGGCGATGTAGGTCACGACCGCCGTCATCACCTCGGGGATCGGCGGGCAGCCCGGCACTTTGATGATGGGCTTGTCGGTGATCACCTTGTTGATCGGCACCGCAGTCGTCGGGTTCGGTTTGGCCGCCTGCACGCAGCCCCACGACGCGCACGAGCCCCAGGCGATGATCGCTTTCGCGTCTTTCGCCACATGCTTGAGCTTCTCGACGAAAGGCTTGCCCCCGGGCATGCAGAACATGCCGTCTTCGCCCAGCGGCGGATTGCCTTCGACCGCCAGGATGTAGTTGCCCTTGTAGTCCTTCATCACCTGCTCGAGCGCGGCCTCGGCCTGGTGGCCGGCGGCGGCCATGATCGTGTCGTCGTAGTCGAGCGAGACCATCGACAGGATCACGTCTTTGGCGAGCGGGTGCGCCGAGCGGATGAACGACTCGGTGCAACACGTGCACTCCAGCCCGTGCAGCCACAGCACCGGCGTGCGCGGCTTGGTCTCTAACGCGTGCGCGATCTGCGGCGCGAACCCCGGGCCTAAGCCGAGCGATGCGGCAGTGAGGCTGCAGAACTTCAGGTAGCTGCGGCGGGTGATGCCCTGCCGGCGCATGACTTCGTAGAAGGTCTCGGTCATTGGCGTCCCCTGTGCAATGGGTTCGGTGCGGCCACGGGCTGCGCCACGCGGCATCGACCTTTGCCAGTCTCCGCCTGTGGAATTTGGCCGTAGTGATCCAGATCAACGCAGGCGTATCGCCCAGCCAATCAGGTGGCGCTGATCACCGCCCCTGATGCCGCAGGGCACTCAACTGAGCAGGATCGCCACGCAGAGCAGCGCCGAGAACAGCACTTGGAATCTGGCTGTTCGCGCCAGCAGCGGATTGAATGCCGGGCCGGGCGTCTCGCGCCAGAACCTGCGCACCAGCGTCGCCGCCATCGGCACGCACAACAGCGGGATGAGCAGCGTGATGCCGATCGACGTGACCAGCGCGAGCGCGCCGAGCAGCACGAACGGCGCGAACATCAGCAGCGCGTATTCCCAGCGGCTGAAGCGTCGCCCCAGACACACCGCCAAGGTGCGTTTGCCGACCAACGCGTCGGGCTCGAGATCGCGATAGTTGTTGACGACGAGCACGGCGGCTGCCGGCAGGCCAACCATCAGCGCCGCGATCAGCGCGCCAGGACTGAGCGTGAGCGCCTGCAAATAGTAGGTGCCGCCGACGGCGACCCCGCCGAAGAACAGCAAGACGATCAAGTCACCCAGCGGCGTGTACGAAATCGGCCGCGGGCCGCCGGAATACGCCATCGCCGCCGCCGCCGATGCGATGCCGGCGACGAGGATCGGCCAGCCGCCGCGCGCGACCAACATCAGGCCGAACACGGTGGCCAGCGCAAAGCAGGCGCGCGAGGCGCCCCGGACCTGGCGCGGCGCGAGCAGGCCCAGCGCCGTGGCGCGCGGCAGGCCCAGGCGGCCGGCGCGGTCGGTGCCGCGCTCGAAGTCGCTCACGTCGTTGTCCAGATTCGTCCCGAGCTGCAGCAACACGGCGCCGAGCAGCGCCAGCCACAGCACGCCCAGGTCGACGCGGCCGGTCTCGACCCAGGCCAGCGCACCGCCCACCGCCACCGGACTCACGGCGATGCTCAGCGTGTGCGGTCGCGCGGCCATCGCCCAGGCGCGCAGCGCCGTACCCGCTTTGCTGCGCGCCACGACTGCGCTGGATTGCGTTGACATGATCGCCTCTCTCCTCACCGCGCGCTTCGTCGAACCCCGAACCCGCGGCCAGTCTATGCCGCGCGGCGCGCGCCGGGAACGCGGCACCGGCGCCCAGCGCGCCGGGCTTGACCTGGATCAGACAGCGTGCGGTGCGCCGCAGTCAAATGCCGCTGGCGGGCCAACCGCCAGCCCGTGAGGCTGTGCTGCGCCGCGGTTACAAGGCTTCGGCGTAGGCGAGAAGCCTGTCCGAGCGGCTCGGGTGCTTCAGCTTGCGAAGCGCCTGGGCTTCGATTTGACGGATGTGCTCACGCGTCGCATCGAACTGCTGCCCCACTTCTTCCAGCGTGTGGTCGCTGCTCATGCCGATCCCGAAACGCATGCGCAACACCTTCGCCTCACGGGCGGTGAGGCCCCCGAGCAGGTCTTCGACGACGTCGCTCAAACCGGATCGCATCGCGGCGTCCAGCGGCGCAACGCTCTGCGTGTCCTCGATCAGGTCGCCCAACGTCGTGTCGCCCTCGTCGCCGACCGGCAATTCCAGCGAGATCGGTTCCCTGGCGATCTTCATGATCTGGCGCACCTTGGCTTCGGGCAGCTCCAGCTTCAGCGCCAGCGTCGCGGCGTCGGGCTCGAATCCGAACTCCTGCAGGTGCGCCCGGCTCACCCGGTTCATCTTGTTGACCGACTCGAGCATGTGCACAGGAACGCGGATCGTGCGCGCCTGGTCGGCGATCGCGCGGGTGATGGCCTGGCGGATCCACCAGGTCGCGTACGTGGAAAACTTGAAGCCGCGCCGGTACTCGAACTTCTCCACCGCTTTCATGAGCCCGACATTGCCCTCCTGGATCAGGTCGAGGAAGGGCATGCCGCGGTTCGTGTATTTCTTGGCGATCGAGATCACCAGGCGCAGGTTCGCCTCGATCAGTTCCTTCTTCGCGTCGCGTGAGGAACGCTCGCCCTCGTTCATTCTCTGGCCGATCGCCTTCAGGGCGTCGAGCGGGATCACGGCCTTCGCCTGCAGGTCGACCAGCTTGCTCTGCAGCTCCTGAATGGCCGCCACATTGCGGCCCAGCGCGGCGCTGTAGGGCCGACCCGCGTTCACTTCGGCATTCACCCAACCCAGGTTCAGCGCGTGGGGCGGAAACTGCTCGATGAAACGCTGCTGCGGCATGCCGCACTTGTCGACGACGATTCGGCGGATATCGCGTTCGATGCGGCGAACCTCGTCGACTTGCGAATGCAGCAGGGTGCACAGCGTGGCGATCGTCTTGACGCCGAACCGCACGGTCATCAGCTGCTCGCTGAGCGCACGCTGGGCCTTGCGATACGCGGCCGATGCGTAGCCGCTCTTCTCGAAGGCCTCGCGCAACTTGTCGAAGCCGATCCGCATGGATGCGAACCGGGCCAGTGCCTCGACCCGCATCTCCTCGAGCCGCCGCGTCATGGCCCGGCTGCCGGCAGCGGCGTCGTCGTTGTCGTCGTCGTCGTTGTCGTCGAAGGAGTCGACGTCTTCTTCGGCCACGTAGTCGTCGGCCTCGCCGGCGCTGACGAAACCGTCGACGACTGCGGAGATTGCCGTCTCCCCGGTGTCGATCTTGCGCGCGAGCGCGAGGACTTCGGCCAGGATTGCCGGCGAGGCCGAGATCGCCAGCACACACGCCTGCAGACCGGCTTCGATTCGCTTGGCGATTTCAATCTCGCCCTCACGCGTCAGCAGCTCGAACGAGCCCATGTCGCGCATGTACATGCGCACGGGGTCAGTGGTGCGGCCGAACTCGGAGTCGACGCTGGACAGCGCCGCCTGCGCCGCCTCCTCGGCATCTTCATTGGTGGGCGTCACGCCTGCGCCGCCCCCCACCAGAAGCGTCACCGCATCGGGCATCTGCTCGTAGACGGCAATGCCGATGTCCGCCAGCATCATCGCGATCGCGTCGAGTGCCTCGGCGTCGACCAGCTTCTCGGGCAGATGGTCGCTGATCTCCTGTTGCGTCAGGAATCCCCGTGTCTTGCCCATCTTGACGAGCGTCGTCAATTCGCTGCGGCGCTTCTCGGCCTCTTCTTCGGTGATCGTGGTCGTATCCAGGCCGAATTCGCGGATCAGCGCGCGTTCCTTGGACTTGGGCACTTTCATGCGCAGGGGCTTGGCGACGGGCTTCGAAGCGGCGGCGGTGCGTGGGGCGGGGTGAGCGGTCTTCTTTGTGGTCATTCAAGTCCTGGCGGGGTGACATCGGGGAAAACTTCCTCCTATCTTGGGGCCACCTGCCAGATTGAAAGGTTGGAGGTGCGCGGGCACGGCTGCGGGACTTGAAATCCTGATGGCATATGTCGCACGCGCGCACCATGGCCCCGACAAGTCAAGGCCGTGCATGCGTCGAGCCAAAATCTGCCGCGAGCTGGCTGCAACGTGCCGCATCGATCGCATGACCCGCCTCGTGAAATCGCTCTGCCGCAGCGGCAAACCGGGAGGCGGCGAACTCTGTTTCCTCGCCGGTCGCGACCGCCAGATGGCCTCGCACTTCATCGAGCGCGGCATACCATGCCGGCAAACGCATCACCACGTTGGCGAGGTAGGCCGTCTGGCCCTCGTACAGGTGCGCCAGATCGAGGCGCCGCGCGCGGGCCGCGGCGATCGCCGCCGGCACGGCGAATGTGATGCGGCAGCCGGGGCAGGTTTCCAGCGGCCCGCGCACGGCCTCGCGCGCATCTTCGAGCGCGTGCAGGGCGGCGGCTGGGTTGCCGGCGAGCTGGATGCGTGTGCCGTAGATGCGGTCCAGCAGATGAAAGCCAACGTCGGTCTGGCGCGCGATGTCCAGGGCCTCATCGAGCACGACGCGGGCGTCGTCGAGCCGACCCCTGTGCATCGCCACCTCCGCGAGCCGCTGCAGCGAGAAGGCCTCGCCGGTGGCAGCGCCGATGACGCGGTGCAGGCGCGCCCCGAGCGTCAGGTGTTCCTCGGCTGCCGGCAGATCGCCGGACAGCAGCTCGGCCTCGCCGCGGATGGTGACGCCAAACGCGTGGCCGCGTGCTGAACCGATGCGCTGCGCCTCGGTCGCCAAGGCCTGCGCGAAGGCGATCACCTCCGGATACGGGCGCGCGCCGTAGAGGAAGCGCTGCGCAATGCAGAGCTGCCCATCGAACACGCGCGCCGCCAGGTGCGGCACGTGGCTCGTCTCCTGCAGGTCGGCCCACACGCTGCGATGCAGCTCACCGCGTGCATGCGCGGCCGCCGCCTGCGCCCAGGAGGCCACCACGAGGGCTGCGGCGTCGCCGCTCTGCAGCGCAAGTCGGCGTGCCTCGGCCGCCTTCAGCGTGCCCATCGCGGGATCGGCGGCGCCGAGGGCCGCGGCGCCGCTGTAGGTCAGGGCCTCGCAAAGGCGTCCTTCCACCATGGTCGGCTGCACACCCACGAGCGTCTCCAGCGCACCCTTGGGGTCGCCCAGCTTGATCTGCGCCAGCGCGGCCTTGGCGCGCAGGTCATGCGACAGCGGCTCGCCCGCGGCGTCGGCCGCCGCGCGATACGCCGCCACCGCAGCCGGTTCGCCCATCGCGTCCAGCGCCTCGGCACGCAGGCGCAGCGCCTCGTTGTGATCCGCCTGAAAGGCGAGCACGGGTTCGAGATGCCGCAGCGCGTCGCTGAAAGCGGCCAGGCGCATCGCGTCGCGCGCCGCGGCCAGCAGCCAAGGCAGCGCCTCGCGCAGGCTGCCCCCTTCCAGCCAGTGACGCGCCACGATGGCCGGCGCGGCCTCGAACTCGGCCAGACGCTGCGCGGCCTGGCGATGCATTTTCAGCCGATGGTGCGGCGCAATCTGATCGATCAACGCCTGGCGCACGAGTTCGTGCCGGAAGCGGAATCGCGCGCCGGCCAGGACCAGCACGTCCGCAGCCAGCGCCGCGTCGAGCACCGCGAAGGCGTGTGCCTGGGCGTCCGGCGCGAGCGCCGCCGCTGTGGTGGCGTCGAACTCGTCGCTGGCCAGCGCCATCCACTTCAGCACCGTCAGCGCCTCGTCGGGCATGTCGCAGAGGCGCGAGGTGATGGCCTCGGCCGCGCTGGCGGGCAAGCGCGGGTCGGCTGTCGTCCCGGCGCTCATCCCGGCGCAGCGCGCGAGTTCGATCGCGGCGAAGGGATTGCCCTCGGCGACACGCACGATGTGAGACAGCAGAGCATCTGCAAGCGGCCGGGAGGAAGTCAGTGCCACCAGTCGGCGGGTCTCGTCGTCGGCCAGCGGCTCGAGGTCCATGGCCCGAGCGACGCCACTGCCAATCAGCCGTGACAGCCCGCGCCCGAGGGTCGACTCTTGGGCCGGCGCACGGGTGGCCAGGACCACACACACCGGCGGCCCGGCGGCCACCAGGTGCATCAGCACATCGACATCGGCGTCGTCGATCAGGTGCGCATCGTCGACCTGCAGCATGATGTCGCCGCCACCCGAGGCTGCCAGCAGCAGCCGCCGAATCGCGCCGATCACCTGGTGGCGACCCAGCGGACCGTGCAAGGCGGCAGCGGGTGCTGCGAGTGGGCTCAGCAGGGCCAATACCGAGCGTGCGGGGGCGCCTACACGATCGAGCAAGCCGCGGTCGGCGAGGATGAGGCGCTCGGACAGTGCCGCCATCACCCCGTAGGAGCGGCCCGGCTGCGCGGCGCCGACGCGCGCGACCGTCCACCCCCGCTCACACGCCAGTGCATCGAGTTCGCGGCAGAACGCGGTCTTGCCGATGCCGGCGGGGCCCCGCAGCACAATGCCCGCGGGGCGCTCCCTGGGGGCCATGGCGAGCCACGCCGCTACCTGCGCCCGCGCCATGTCTCTTCCGACGAAGGCCGTACCTGCGTGCTGAAGGCCAGCCACGCAGCGCTCGTAAACCGCCTCGGTCTCGCGGCCGGGCGCGACGCCGAGTTCGTCCTGCAATGCGGCGCGCAGATGGGCATACCAACGGATCGCCGCCGCCCGGTTGCCGGCCGCAAGCTCCAGCGCCATCAACTCGCGATGCGCGGGTTCGTCGGTGGCTTCGTCCTGGGCCAACCTTTCCCACTGGCGACTGGCGCGCAGCAAATCGATGAAGCGTGCGCGCAGCCGTTCCCGTGCCGGCTCGGTCCATGCCTCGTAGCGCGAGCCGGGCAGAAGGTCTCCCGCGTAGCCGCTCGCGGATTGCGCGCAGGCCACCGGGTCGAGGCTGGCCAGCGCGGCCTGCGCATGAGAATCGAAGGCGTCGGCGTCGACCGTGACAGTGCGACCGGGCCAGAGCGTGACCTCGCCCCCTTGCAGCACCACGCCGTCGTGCCGGCCGAGCGCCTGCCGTGCGTGATGCGCCGCCTTGCGCAAGTTGGCTGCTCCGGCCTCGGGGCCCAGTTGCGGCCACAGGGCGTCGATGACCTCCTCGCGCGTCAGCCGGTGCCTCGGTTGGAGACTCAGCAACTGGACCAGATGGGCTGCGCGAAGGCTGAGCCAGCGCTCGGCTTCCAGCGCGGTGCCGTCGATGGCTGCCGAGAACTGGCCGAGCAGGCGCACCTCGAGGTGTTCTCGCAAATCGGAACCAAGGGAACGGGGGGGATCGGACATAGCGGACAAGTGTGCGCCCGCCGGCTGGCCTGCACAACCACCCCAGCCACCAGGAACGTTTCAGGAACGGCGCTTTGCGAAGCTGCGCCTGCGCCGGCTCATTCATGCCTGCGACCATCCAAAGGAGTACCTCATGACGCCGCAAAAAACGACGCTAGCCATTCCCGACTGCGCACCCGCGACGCTGACCTTGCCGGACCCGCTGACGCTCGACTCGATCGGCCGAATCGAAGAAGCGATCGGAAGCCTGTTCCGCATGTTCCGCAAGGACCTGCGCGGCAGCGCCGAAGGCGATCCAGGTGCAATCGAGTACGACTCGTGGTCCATCAATCTTCACTGAGCGCAGGAGCTCCCCATGTCTGATTCCCTCTATCAGCGACTCGGCGGTGCCGAGCGCATCGCGGCCGTCGTCGACGACGCGCTCGATCGCCATGCGGTCAACCCGCTGCTGGCGCCGCGCTTTCGCGGCAAGGACCTGCCGCGCCTGAAGCAACTCGGCACGCAGTTCTTTTGCGCAGGATCCGGCGGCCCGCAGAAATACGAAGGCCGTGACATGCGAACCACGCACGCCGGCCTGAATGCCAACGAGCAGGAACTGGTCGCCGCGATCGACGACTTCGTCGCGGCGATGCAGGGCCAGGGAATCGGCGCGGCGGAGGTCAACGAGGTGGTGGCGATCCTCTACTCGTTCAAGGGCGAGGTTCTGCGGATGTGAGCTGGGACGCTGCGCCAGCGCGGCCATGACGGCATCTTGGGTCGCCGTCTGAGATGGGGTTCTGGGGCCCCGGCCCCACTCGCGCCTCAAGGCTTGGCGACGCCCTTGAACCAATGCTCGAGCGGCTCGGGGTTCGGGCGATACCAGGCGGGTTTGCGGTAGTGGACGAACGTGCCCTCGATGACCGAGCCCGTGACGACGCCGCGCCAGACCAACCGGCCGTCACTGTCGCTGCGAGTCTCGGTCTCGAACTGGATCGCGTCCCCTTGCTGGACGGCGACGACGATGCCTTTGTTGAAACCCCATTGGTCGCACATGCTCGAATGAAAGGTGCCACCGGCAAAGGTGATGATGTCGCCTTTCTCATCGGCGGCTTTGCCCTTGGGGCCGGCATCGGCGATGAACACCTTGCCCTCCAGGCCTGCCGACTGCGCGGCTGCGTTCAGGCTGCCCAGTACGCAAAGTGCTGCCAACGCCAATGCGAGCACTGATGTGCGGCAACTGTGCAGCATGCAGGTCACCTCGCACCGGCGCGTCGAGTCCATCGTCGATCTCCTTGCAGTCCTATACTGGCTTTGTACGCATCGCGCCACACTAAATCCATGCGCAAGATTGCGTACCGGACCTGGAAAGGATCGGTCATCATGGCCAGCCCGCGGCCGGAACTGCTGCGAACCCGCGACCTTCGCGCCGCATTGATGGGGCTGGGGGACATCGCGGATGGGGCCAGCACCGGCGCGCGCTTCGCAATGCATGGTGTGCAAGTGTTGTCGCGCCTGGTACCCAACGCGCTGACGACACTGTCGTGCTGCGATCTGCACAGTTCAGTGCGCGTTGTCTTCGGCGTAGCAGCGGGAGCGGTGGGCGCCGATGCGCGGGCTGCGTTCGACCGCCACTTTCACGAGCACCCGCTGGTGCGATATCACGCCGTCGAGCGCGGTGCCTATGCGCATCGCATCAGCGATTCGCTGTCCCAGTCGCGCTTTCGCGAGACCGCCCTCTTCAACGATTACTACCGCCGTGTCGGTCTGAGCCACGCCCTGGCGCTGCCGATTCGCATGAACGGGCGGGAACTGGTGAGCTTCGTGCTGAACCGCGACGGCATGGACTTTGACGATCGCGAACTGGCTCTGCTGGACTGCCTGCGTCGGCCGCTGGCCAGGTTATTCGACCGCGTGCAGGCAGCCGAACGGCCCAGCGTCGAATTCGATGAAGCCAGGCTGGCACGAATGGGCCTGAAGCGGCGCGAGGTTGAGGTGATGCATTGGGTGGCCGCAGGCAAGACCGACAAAGACGCGGCCGCACTGCTGGGCCTGAGCCCGCGCACGGTGCACAAGCACTTGCAGAATATCTACGCCAAGCTCGGCGTCGAAACGCGCACTGCCGCAGTCATGCGCGCACTGGGTTCGTCATCGGGCTCTCGATCGATGTGCGGTTGACGGCCGCCGATCGCTCGCGGCGTGAGGCGCAGCGTCAGAAGGTCGGCCTCGCGGCGCTTCGGAAGTCTTTCGAGCAATTGCCGCCCGGGCACACTCACTGCTGCGTTAGCGAATCCGCGTTGATGACGACGCTGACCCCGTGATCCGCCAAGAAGAATGCGTCGATCGCGTCCAGCGCCCGTTCGTCGCGGATTCCGGTGCGGTTCAACATCACGACGCTGGCCGGGCCGATGCGCGGGTAGACGCGCAGCTCGCAGTAGTAGCCCGCCGCGCCACCGGCATGGGTGTAGTAAGCCTCGCCGTTCAGCTGGCCGGTGAACCAGCCGACGCTGCGCGGCAGCTCGCTGCCGCCTGGGCCCAACGCGGGCGTGAACAGCAAGGCACGGCTCCCCGCCGAGAGATAGTCGTCGCGACCGAGCAGCGCCTGCAAATAGCGCGCGAAGCCGCGTGCGATGCCAATCAGTCCGCCGAAGGCGGCGCCATGGAGGTAGAGGTTCCGAAGCTGGACCCACCGGCTGCTCCGGGCATCGACAAAGCGGTCGCGGTCGATGAACCAACCCAGAACCAGGTTGAGCAGGCTCCAGCGCTCGACGGTGCCGCACGCGTGCTCGCAGGGCTGGGCGATGCTGAAGGCCAGCGTCTCGCCTTCGCCCAGTTGCAGCGGGCAGATCGTACTGCCAAGCGCCGACACTGAGCAGGCGAAGGAAGCGTGGCGCGCGCTGACCAAGACCTTCGGCGACTTCGATCCCTCAGGCATCGTCCCTCGGCATGCCGGCGCGCTGCTGCAGCTTGCCGACCGGCGAGTCAAGACGACCGGCGGCGGGACAGGTCAACTTGCCACAAGGCTGCTCGCCGTCGGCGAGTGACTGTTTGCAAATCTCCTCCACTGAGCAATAACGATCCCGCGCGTGAGCGCGTAAGCGTGCGACCTTGCTCACGGGCGCACGGCAATTTGATTCTTGACCAACTTCACGCCGTTCACTTTCCAGGCGATGGCCTCGGCGCTGGCCTTCTCGGTGGAATTCTTCGCGAACCCGGACAGCATGACGGTGCCATTCAAAGTTTCGACGCGGATGCTGGTGGCGTCGACGTCGGCATTGCCGACGTAGCGGCCCTTCACGGTGGTCGTGATCGCGGTGTCGTCAACATAGGCGCCCACCGATTCCTGGCCGCGTCTGACTGCGCAGCCCGACGCGGCGAGCAGAGCAAATGAAACCACAGCGGCGCCGAGAGTGATGCGAGTGTTCATGGTGAATCTCCAATGGAAGTTGAAACGTGATCGGCTTGAACGGGCGGTGACGAGTGCCACTGCCCTGGTGCGCCGCCTTTGCGCCGAGCTTGCGTGCAAGTCTGCGGGCAAAGAGGCGCCCATGGGCTGCGACCTCCTTGGTCGCAGCCATGGCCCTCCTTGCTCTACTTACAGGGCGGGCTGGGTCACCGCATTCTTCTGAAGCGTGACGGCGGTCTGTGCCAGCAGCCGGCCGTTCGCCGATGCGCCGGTGTTCACAGCAATCATCGTCTTGGCCAGCACGATGCCTTCAAAGTGCGCGGTCGTTCCGATCGTCACTGCGCCGGCGACCTGCCAGAACACGTTCTTCGCTTGCGCACCGCCAGTCAGCGTCACCCGGGTCGCGTTGGCCTGGGTCAGGGTTCCGGCGATCTGGAAGATGAAGACATCGTTCGGGCCACCCGACAGCGTGACATTCGTCGAGATCAAGACACCCGTGCCCCACTTGTAGAGGCCGGGAACGAGCGTCAGCCCGCCGATCTCGCCGCCACCCAGTTCGGTGAAGTTGGGCGAGCTGCGTCCGGCAGCGTCGGTGTACGCGAGTTCCATGTCGCCCACCGCCGAGGTCAGCAGCGTGGCGTTGGTCGTCGTGCACGGCAGCGGGCCGGCGGCGTCGACGGAGTAGACCTTGCCGGTCTTCACTTCGCCGCAGGTCAGGCCGATTGCCGCACCGGTGATGGGGCTGGCGCCAACGTCACCATTGATCACGGATGCGAAGACGTCCGTGATCCCCGACTTGGTGAGGATCGCGAAAGTACCGGCTGCGCCAAGGCTGACCGGCGCTTGCCCGGTCGATGCGACGGGCTTGGTCCTGAAGACCAGGACCAGGGGAGCGGCCATGACGCCTCCCTTCGCGGTTTTGGCCCCCTTGCTCATCGTCGCGGTGTACTCGGTATTCGGCGTGAGGGCGTTGGCGCTTGGCGTAAATGTTGCCACCGTGTTTTCGGCGTTCATCGAGACGGTACCGGGAATGTCGTTTCCGGTGGACTCTTTGAGCGTGAACGTCAGCAGCATTCCGGCCGGCGACGAAACGATTGTTGCCGGGTCCATGGACTGGCCGAAGGTCACGGCGACTTGCGTCCCGGTCACCACGTTAAAAGCGTTGTTGGTGCTGGTCGGCAGCACCGCCACGGCATCCGGCTGGGTCACCGCGTTCTGTTGCAGCGTGACGGCGGTCTGTGCCAGCAGCCGGCCGTTCGCCGATGCGCCGGTGTTCACAGCAATCATCGTCTTGGCCAGCACGATGCCTTCAAAGTGCGCGGTCGTTCCGATCGTCACTGCGCCGGCGACCTGCCAGAACACGTTCTTCGCTTGCGCACCGCCAGTCAGCGTCACCCGGGTCGCGTTGGCCTGGGTCAGGGTTCCGGCGATCTGGAAGATGAAGACATCGTTCGGGCCACCCGACAGCGTGACATTCGTCGAGATCAAGACACCCGTGCCCCACTTGTAGAGGCCGGGAACGAGCGTCAGCCCGCCGATCTCGCCGCCACCCAGTTCGGTGAAGTTGGGCGAGCTGCGTCCGGCAGCGTCGGTGTACGCGAGTTCCATGTCGCCCACCGCCGAGGTCAGCAGCGTGGCGTTGGTCGTCGTGCACGGCAGCGGGCCGGCGGCGTCGACGGAGTAGACCTTGCCGGTCTTCACTTCGCCGCAGGTCAGGCCGATTGCCGCACCGGTGATGGGGCTCGCGCCGACGTCGCCATTGATCGCCGATTCAAAGACGTCCGTGATCCCGGATTTGGTGAGGATTGCGAAAGTACCGGCTGCGCCGAGCTGTACCGGCGCTTGCAAAGTCGATGCGCCGGGGTTTGCGTCCGGTGCACCCGCAGGCGCCGCGGTAGGCGCACCAATTTCGCCACCGCCGCATGCGGCCAAAACAGCGGCCAACACGATTGCGCTCAAGCGCGTCTGTGGTTTGAGTGAGGTTCGAAAGTTCTTCATATATTTCCTTGATTGCTGAAGTGCGCGTCATGCGCTTTAACAGGATTTCGCCATGCTTGTGTCTTACGACGTTGGCGAATCCCCAGTCTCTTTTTTTCCGAATCGGATCGATCAACACTGAGGTGATTCGTCGCAGAAACGGTTTTACGCGCCTCGATCGAGAAGTTCTGCTAGGTGGCGCACACAAGGTGCACTGAAGTCCCGACCGACCAATGCCCTCGCGGAGAAGTAGTTGATTCGCTCGCGTTCGCTGAGCGCATCCAGGTCGACTCGGCCAGCCGCATCGCAGTGGAACGCGTAGCCGCGGCCCCTGTCGAACAGCGACTGAAATCGCAGATCGAAGCCAGTGGGGTGGTTCGAGGAGGGCGACGATGTGTTCATGGCAATGCTCCCGTTGCGTGGCGAGCGAGATCGTTCGTCACGAAAACGTTTTAGACCCTTCGATCGAAATGTTCTGCGAGGTGGCGCGCACAACGTGGGAGGAACTTCTCTCGCGGGTTAACCGCGCTACCATGCGCCGTTGCCACATGCGGCCGAGCGTTCACCCGCGGCGTGTCGCAGACGGTCGCGCGCTGTGCTGCACCTCCGACAAGCGCGGTCCTCGCCAAGGAGGCTTGCAAAGCTCTCGAGGAAGTGCGCCATGGTTGAAACCGGAATCGGAACCAGCGACCCTGGGGCGAAGCTTGGCAACACCAAGGGGCGTCGCAAGGAAACGTTGCTCAAGACGGGGGCCTTGCAGAAGGCGATTTTCAACAGCGCCAATTTCTCCAGCATCGCCACGGATGCGAAGGGCGTGATTCAGATCTTCAACGTCGGCGCCGAACGCATGCTGGGCTACGCCGCCGCCGACGTGGTGAACAAGATCACTCCCGCGGACATTTCCGATCCGCAGGAAATCATCGTGCGCGCTCAGGCGCTGAGCGTCGAGCTCGGAACAAAGATCGCGCCGGGCTTCGACGCCTTGGTGTTCAAGGCCTCGCGCGGCATCGAGGACATCTACGAGCTGACCTACATCCGCAAAGACGGCAGCCGCTTCCCTGCGGTTGTGTCGGTCACGGCGCTGCGCGACGTGCACAACGCCATCATCGGCTACCTGCTGATCGGTACCGACAACACGGCGCGCAAACATGCGGAAGCGGCGCTGCTCAAGGCCGGGGCCTTGCAGAACGCGATCTTCAACAGCGCCAACTTCTCGAGCATCGCCACGGATGCGAAGGGCGTCATTCAAATCTTCAACGTCGGCGCCGAGCGCATGCTGGGCTACGCCGCCGCTGACGTGGTGAACAAGATCACGCCTGCCGAGATTTCCGACCCGCAGGAAGTGATCGCACGGGCCAGGGCGCTGAGCGTCGAGCTCGCGACGACGATTTCGCCGGGCTTCGAAGCCCTCGTGTTCAAGGCCTCGCGCGGCATCGAAGACATCTACGAGCTGACCTACATCCGCAAGGACGGCAGCCGCTTCTCCGCGATCGTGTCGGTCACGGCCTTGCGCGACGCGCAGGAAGCGATCATCGGCTATCTGCTGATCGGCACCGACAACACCGCCCGAAAACAGGTTGAAGCCGAACAGAAGAAGCTCGATCAACGGCTGCGCGACCAGCAGTTCTACACGCGCTCGCTCATCGAATCGAACATCGACGCGCTCATGACGACCGATCCGTCGGGCATCATTTCTGACGTCAACAAACAGATGGAGGCGCTCACCGGTTGCACGCGCGACGAGTTGATCGGTGCGCCGTTCAAGAACTACTTCACCGACCCGCAACGCGCCGAAGCGGGGATCAAGCGGGTCTTGAGCGAAAACAAAGTGACCGACTACGAGCTCACGGCGCGCGCCCGAGACGGCAGGCAAACGGTTGTTTCCTACAACGCGACCACGTTCTACGATCGCGACCGCAATCTGCAAGGCGTGTTTGCCGCCGCGCGCGACGTGACGGAACGCCAACTTCTGGACCAGGCGCTGCGCGAGACCAACGTCGCGCTGGAAAGCGCCAGGTTCGCGGCGGAAAAGGCGAACCTCGCAAAGTCGGACTTCCTGTCGAGCATGAGTCACGAGCTGCGCTCGCCGCTGAATGCGATTCTTGGCTTCGCCCAGTTGATCGACTCGGGGTCGCCGACGCCCACGCCGAATCAGAAGTCGAGCGTGGATCAGATCCTTCAGGCGGGGTGGTACCTGCTGGAGTTGATCAACGAAATTCTCGATCTCGCGTTGATCGAGTCCGGCAAGTTGTCGCTGTCCAAGGAGCCCTTATCGCTCGGCGAAGTGTTGGCCGATTGCGAAGCCATGATCGAGCCGCAGGCACAAACGAGCGGCATCCGGGTCGGATTTCCCCAGTTCGACCACCCCTGTTATGTGAGTGCCGACAGGACCCGGACCAAGCAGATCCTCATCAACCTGCTGTCCAACGCGATCAAATACAACCGCGCGGGAGGTCAGGTCGACGTGAAGTGCAGCGTGACTGCCGCGCAGCGCATGCGCATCAGCGTTCACGATACGGGCCAAGGGCTGCTCCCGGAAAAACTCGGCCAACTGTTCCAGCCGTTCAATCGTCTCGGGCAAGAGGGCGGAGATACCGAAGGGACGGGCATCGGCCTGGTGGTGAGCAAGCGCTTGGTGGAATTGATGGGCGGCGAAATCGGCGCGGAAAGCCAGGTCGGGGTGGGCAGCGTGTTCTGGATCGAGCTGGATTCGAGCGCCGCACCGCAACTGGGCGCCGAATCCGTGCAAGCCAAGGCCGCCGCGGGGCAGGGTTTGCCGGTTCAATCCGGTGTGCAGACCTGCACCTTGCTGTGTGTCGAGGACAACCCGGCGAACTTGATGCTGATCGAGAAACTCGTCGCACGCCGACCCGAGATACGCTTGCTGAGCGCGAGGGACGGCACGCTCGGCATAAAAATCGCGCGCGACGCGGGGCCCGACGTCATCCTGATGGACATCAATTTGCCCGGCATCACCGGCATCCAGGCTCTGAAACTCCTGGCCACGGACCCGGCAACGGCGCATATTCCGGTGATCGCGCTCAGCGCCAACGCCATGCCCCGCGACATCGAAAAAGGTCTGGAGGCGGGATTCTTCCGCTACCTCACCAAACCGATCCGGGTGGGCGAGTTGATGGACACGCTGGACCTCGGCTTCAAACTCGCGGCGAGCCGTTCACCCCAAGCAAGATCGCAGGCAGACAAGCCATGATCGCCGCACACGAACTCCTGAGCGCCGGCATTCTGATCGTCGACGATCAGCCCGCCAACGTGCAGCTGCTCGAGCAATTGCTGCATGAGGCCGGATACGCCAATGTCGCCTCGACAATGGATCCGCTTGCGGTGTGCGCGCTGCATCGTGCGAACCGCTACGACCTGATCCTGCTCGACCTGCAGATGCCGGGCATGGACGGGTTCCAGGTGATGCAAGGGCTCGCGGCCGACGCCGCCGACAGCTACCTGCCGGTGATCGTTCTCACAGCCCAACCGAGCCACAAGCTGCGCGCCTTGCAGGCCGGGGCCAAGGATTTCATCAGCAAGCCGTTCGACCTGCTCGAAGTCAAGACGCGCATTCACAACATGCTCGAGGTGCGGCTGCTTTACAACAAACTGGAAGACCACAACCGCTTGCTCGAGCAGACCGTCCTGGAGCGAACCGCGGAACTGCGGGAAAGCGAAGCACGCTTTCGCAGACTGACGGAACTGGCCTCCGACTGGTACTGGGAGCAAGACGATCGCGGGGAATTCACGCATGTCTCCGGCCCGCTCGAAGAACTCCTGGGAACCGGGGTCGCCTCCTTCATGGGAGCGGCAAGCGAAGACGCGCCGACGGGATGGAATCTGGCCGAGCGCGAAGCACTGCATGCAAAGATCGTTGCCCGCCAGCCCTTCCTGGACTTTGCGTTCAGCCGCACGAATACCGACGGCTCGCAGAGGCAGTTTCGTGTCAGCGGCGAACCGATGTTCAACCTGTCGGGCCGCTTCATCGGGTACCGTGGAATCGGCATCGAAGTGGCCGCAAGAGCCTAGCGCCGGCCAAGCGCGGCACGTCGACACTTGGCCATGCACCCCTCGCACAGCCCGAATCAGAATCGCCTGCTGGCGGCTTTGCCCGAGGCGCAGTTCGAACCCTTGGCTGAGCATCTGAAATTGGTTGCAATGCCGCTCGGTGAAATGGTCTACGAGCCCGGCCGACAGATGCAGCACGCCTATTTCCCCACCACGGCCATCGTGTCGCTGCACTGTGTCATGGAGTCTGGTGCATCGACCGAAGCCGCGGGGGTGGGCCATGAAGGTGTCGTCGGGATTTCGCTGGTCATGGGAGGCGACACGACGCCCAGCTCCGCAGTCGTGCAGACAGCGGGACACGCTTATCGCCTGGAGCGCAGCTTGCTCAAGCAGGAATTCAATCGCGCCGGCGTGTTGCAGAACTTGTTGTTGCGCTATACGCAGGTGCTGCTGACGCAAATGGCGCAGACTGCGGCGTGCATTCGGCACCATTCGGTGGAGCAGCAGTTGAGCCGCTGGCTGTTGTTGACCCTTGATCGCTTGACCCTGGGCGACGTGTACTCGCGTGAATTCGTCATGACCCAGGAACTGGTCGCCAGCATTCTCGGCGTGCGCCGCGAAAGCATTGCCCTGGCCGCCGGCAAGTTGCAGCACGACGGCGTCATTCGCTACCGTCGTGGCCACATTTCAGTGCTTGACCGGCGAGCACTGGAGACCCGCGCTTGCGAGTGCTACGCCGTGGTCAAAAACGAAACGAGCCGGCTGCTAGGCGACGTGCTCTACCGCCAGGGTGCTTGAGCCGTGACTGCGCGCGGCGGCTGAGACCAGCACCACCCAAGGGTTGAGCCTGAAGGTTTCGCCGGAGCGCGGGCGCATTGATCGGCAGTGCCTTGCGCCCAGGCTGCTCGCTAGCGTGCCTTGTATTCGAACTTTGCCTCGGTCGCGCCGCTGACGCCTGGCCGCTGAATCTGTGCGGTGATCGCATAAATGCTCGGGCCGGACATGTGGAAATAGGCCCGTAGCTGATCGTGTTGTTGGTCGAGATGATCTCCAGCGCCTTCGATTCGGTACCGATTGGATCGGCCACCTTGACCTTGACCTGCGCGTCGCTGATGGCGCGATGCGTCTGCGCATCGAAGAGCGAGATGTTGATTCACATCAACGCGCGGCGCGGTCTTGCCCGATCGAGTGCGACAGCAGCGCGTACCACCTTGGGCACGAAGCGGCACTGTCCGCGGGGCTTGACCCACGTCACGACAACTCGCACCCGAAACCGCTAAGGTTGAGTAGTACTTCTGCTTCTCCTCGCCGGGCGTTTGGCCCGGCGTTCGCGATGCTTGCCGATGCCCCGCTGACCCGCCCGCCCACGCCGGCCGCCACCGTGCCGATGTTCGTCGCGCGAGCCATCACCAAGACCTACACGATGGGCGAGGTGCAGGTGCACGCGCTGCGCGGCGTCGATCTGGACATCTACGCGTCCGAATTTGTCGTGCTGCTCGGGCCGTCGGGCTGCGGCAAGTCGACCTTGCTGAACATTCTGGGCGGGCTGGACACACCCAGCAGCGGCAGCGCCAAGTGGCGCGACCATGACCTGACGCACGCGAGCGACGCCGAACTGACGCGCTACCGCCGCGAGCACGTCGGTTTCGTCTTTCAGTTCTACAACCTGATCCCGTCGCTCACGGCGCGCGAAAACGTGACCCTGGTCACCGAGATGGCCAAGCACCCGATGCGCCCCGAAGAGGCGCTGGACTTGGTGGGTCTGGGGGATCGCCTGGACCACTACCCGTCGCAGATGTCGGGCGGCGAGCAGCAGCGTGTGGCGATCGCGCGCGCGATCGCGAAGCGCCCCGACGTGCTGCTCTGCGACGAGCCCACCGGGGCGCTCGACTTCGCCACGGGCAAGATCGTTCTCGAAGTCATCGCCAAGATCAACGCCGAACTCGGCACGACGGCTGCCGTGATCACGCACAACGCGCCGATCGCGCAGATCGCGGACCGCGTGATGCGCATGGCCGACGGGCGCATCGCTTCCATCGAAGTCAACACCGCGAAGCTGCGGCCGGACCAGATTGCGTGGTGAGTTGCGATGCTGCGCATGCTCGACCGAAAACTCCTGCACGACGTGTGGCACTTGCGCGGCCAGGTGCTGGCGGTGGCGCTCGTCGTCGGCGCGGGAATCGTCGGCTACGTCGGTGCGCTGTCGGCGCACGATTCGCTGCGCTGGCTGCAGGCGTCGTACTACGAGCGCGATCGCTTCGCTCACGTGTTCGCGTCAGGCAAGCGCGCACCGCTGAGCCTGGCGCAGCAGCTGATCGAGATTCCCGGCGTGGCCGAACTCGAAGCGACCGTCGCCGCCGATGTACTGCTCGACGTTCCCGGCGTCGTTGAATCGCTCACGGGCCGCATGATCGCGCTGCCGCGCCACGGCTTGCCGCGCATGAACCGGCTCACATTGATTCGCGGTGCATGGGTCGACGCGCCCGAATCGAACCAGGCGCTCGTGAATGAAACCTTCGCCAACGCGCATGGACTGAAGGTCGGCGACCGCATCGGCGCCTTGCTCAACGGCAAGCGCGAGTCGTTGCAGTTGGTGGGCGTCGTGCTCTCGCCCGAATACATCTTCCCCAGCCGCGGCGGCTTCGGCGACGAGCGCAGTTTCGGCATCTTCTGGGTCGGGCAGAAGCGCCTGTCCAGCGCGTTCAACATGGACGGGGCGTTCAATTCGATCGCGCTGCGCCTGGAGGCCGGCGCGTCCGAAACGGCCGTCATCGCCGCACTGGACCGGCGCCTCGATGCCTTCGGCTTCAGCGGCGCGCACGGCCGCGACGACTTGCCGTCGCACCGCGTGCTGACGCAGGAGATCTCGCAATGGAAGGTCTACGCGACGGTGCTGCCGGTGGTGATCCTCGGGGTGGCCGTGTTCTTGCTGAATGTGGCGCTGACGCGGCAAGTCGGCACGCAGCGCGGCCAGATTGCGGCGCTGAAGGCACTCGGTTGCAGCGACGCCCAGCTCGGCCTGCACTACTTGAAGTTCGTCCTGATCATCGTCTTGGTCGGCAGCGCGATCGGCATCGCCGGCGGCGCCTACTTCGGCCATGCGGTGACGCAGCTGTATGCGCGCTTCTTCCGCATCCCGAACTTCGAGTACCGGATGTTGCCGTGGATCCCGGCCTCGGCGGTCGCGCTGTCGCTCGCCGCCGCAGCGTTCGCCGTGCTCGGCGCGCTGCTGCGCGTCGTGCGGCTCGTGCCGGCCGAGGCGATGCGCCCGCCCGCGCCGCCCAACTTCGGGCCGACGCTGCTGGAGCGCATCGGCATGGGGCGGCTCTACTCGCCGTCGGTACGAATGATCGTGCGCGACTTCGAACGCCGCCCGCTGCGCGCGCTGCTGACGATCTTCGGCATCGCCGGTGCTGTGGCGGTGATGATCGGCGGCACCTGGTGGCGCGACTCGGTCGAACGACTTCTCGACGTCGAGATCCGCATGCGCGACCGGCAGGACGTGAGCGTCGTGTTGACCGACCCGGTAGCGCGCACCGCCCTGCACGACTTCGCGCGGCTGCCCGGCGTGCTGCGCGCTGAGGACAGCACCGCGGCCGCAGTGCGCGTGTCGAACGGCGTGCGCAGTTACCGCACGACGCTGGAAGGCCTGGATTCGCAAACGCAGATGCGCCCGCTGCTCGACGCACAGCTGGGCCGCGCGCCTCAGCCCGCCGCCGGCATCGTGCTCAATCAGCGCCTGGCGCGGCGCCTCGGTGTGACGCTGGGCGACGTGGTGCATATCGACGTTCTGCAGGGCGCACGCGCGCAGGCGGACCTGCGGGTCGCAGCGTTCAGCTTCGAGCTGACGCAGATGCCGGCGCACGTCAAGCGCAGCGTCCTGATCCGCCTGCTCGGCCAAGGCGATGCGCTTTCCAGCGCGCGCCTGTTGATCGATCCGACGCAGCGCGAGGCGCTGCTGCAGCGCTTGAAACAAATCCCGCGCATCGCCGGCGCGATGGAGATCGGCCCGGTGATCCGCCATGTGCGCGACAACACGGCGCGCAATGTCTTGTTCTTCACCTCGGTGACCTCAGTGATCGCCGCGGCGATCGCGCTCGGCGTCGTCTACAACAACGCGCGCATCGCCCTGGCCGAACGCGCCTGGGACTTGGCCAGCCTGCGCGTGCTCGGCGCAACACGCGGCGAAGTCTCGACGCTGTTGCTTGGCGAACTGGCCGTCGAACTCCTGCTCGCCTTGCCGCTGGGCTGCCTCATCGGCTACGGCCTGGCGCGAAGCATCCTGGCGCTCACGGCACAAGAGACGATGCAACTTCCCTTCGTGATCGCGCCGCGCACGTATGCCATCGCCTGCGGCGTGGTGCTGCTCGCCGGCGTGTTCAGCGCGCTGATCGTGCGGCGTCGCGTCGACCAATTGAACCTGGTGGGTGTTCTGAAGACACGCGAATAACGGAGCTTGTCATGACACGCAAACAATGGGCATTCATCGTCGCTGGAGTGGCTATCCTGCTTGCCGCCTTCGCCTGGGCGTTTGCACCGCAGCCGATCATGGTCGAGACCGCGGAGGTTCGGACCGGCCGGTTCGAACAGACCATCGACGAAGACGGCAAGGCGCGCGTGCGCGAGCGTTACGTCGTCTCGGCGCCGCTCGCCGGCCGACTGGCGCGCATCACGCTGAAGGCCGGCGACACAGTGCGCGTCGGCTCGAACCTGGCCGTGCTCTCGCCCTCGGCGCCGGCGATGATCGACGCGCGCAGCGCACGCGAGCTGAACGAGCGCATCGGCGCCGCCGAGGCCAACCTGGAACAGGCACGCGCCAAGGTCGCGCGCGCCGAGGCCGCACTCGAACAGGCGCACACCGACGTCGCGCGTCAGAAGAAGTTGCAGGACGATGGTTTTGTCGCCGCCGCCGCGCTCGACCAGAGCCAACTCGCCGCGCGGGTTCAGGCGCGCGACTTGGAGGCGGCGCGCTTTGCGCAAGTCGGCGCCGAACACGACGTCGCGCAGGCGCGCGCCGCACTGCTGCGCGCCCGCGAGGCGGCGGGGATGCGCCGGCCGGGAACGGCGTGGACGATCGAATCGCCGGTGGCCGGCAGCGTGCTGCGCGTTCTCCAGGAAAGCGAAACGGTGGTCGGCGTGGGCACGCCGTTGCTCGAGATCGCTGACCCGCGAGACCTCGAGGTCGTGGTCGATGTGCTGTCCACCGAACGTGCGCGAATCGTCGGCGGCGCCCGCGTCGAGATCGACGCCGGCGCCGGGCTGCGCCTGCAGGGTCGGGTGCGGCGCGTCGAGCCCGCCGCCTTCACCAAGGTTTCCGCGCTCGGCGTCGAAGAGCAGCGGGTCAACGTGCTCGTCGACATCGTGTCGCCGCCGCAGGAGTGGCGCGATCTGGGCGACCAGTTCCGCATCGACGCGCGCATTGTCGTGTTCGAACGCGCACGGGCGGTGATCGCGCCGATCGGTGCGCTGGTGCGCGACCATGAGCAATGGACGGTGTTCGTCGCTGCCGACGGCCGCGCGCACAAGCGCCGCGTCAAGGTCGGCGGGCGCACCGCCAGCGAAGCATTGATCGAGGAAGGGCTGGCACCGGCCGAGGCCGTGATCGTCTACCCCAGCGACACGGTGGCCGACGGCAAGCGGCTGCAAGTGGTGCGCCAGTGACAGGCGCGCCTGCAGAGTCGGGCGGGCCGGACGCACTGCTCGCACAGTTCGGCGGCGTGCGCGGCGGTCTGGCGAGCCGCCAGGCGAGCCAGCGCCTTGCCGAGCAGGGCCCAAATGAGGTCGACCCGGCACGCACCGCGGCAGCGTTGCATTTGCTGGCACACCAGTTCTCCAGCCCTCTGGTGCTGATCCTCGTGCTTGCCGCGCTCGTCTCGCTGTTCCTGCGCAACTGGGCCGACGCGGGCATCATCCTGGCCATCGTGCTGGGCAGCACCGCGCTCGGTTTCTCCCAGGAATACCGGGCCTCGGCGGCGCTCGCCTTGCTGCGCGAACGCCTTGCGCTGAGCGCGCGCGTGTGGCGCGACGGCCGCCTGCAGGAGCTGCCCGCACGCCAGCTCGTGCGCGGCGATCTGGTCGCCCTCAGCGCGGGCAACCTGGTTCCGGCCGACGGCGTGCTGCTTGAAGCGCGCGACTTGATGTTGAGTGAAGCCAGTCTGACCGGCGAGTCGTTTCCGGTGGAGAAACAGGCCATCGCTGCCACGCTGGCTCTGGCCACGTCCGCGGTTGCGCCCGAACCGCCGGACGCGACGCAAGCCGCGCCTGCGCGCGACCATCAAGTGTTTCTCGGCACGTCGGTGCGCAGCGGCAGCGGCCTGATGCTGGTCACCGCCACCGGCCGCGACACCGCAGTGGGCGCGATCGCCGCGGACTTGCGCGTCGCCCCCGCGCCGTCGGAATTCGAGCGCGGCATCGCCGAATTCGGCGCACTGCTGCTGCGCGTGATGGTGTTGATGGTGCTGCTCGTGCTCCTCGTCAACACCGCGCAGGGCCGTGCGCCGCTCGACGCGCTGCTGTTCGCGGTGGCGTTGGCGGTGGGCCTGTCGCCCGAGCTGCTGCCGGCGATCGTCAGCGTGACGCTGGCGCACGGTGCGCGCGCCATGGCCGCGCAGGGTGTGCTGGTGCGCCGCCTGGAGGCGATCGAAGACCTGGGGAGCATCGACATTTTGTGTGCCGACAAGACCGGCACGCTCACCGAAGGCCGGCTCGAGCTGCTCGCTGCGCGCGACCCGCAGGGGCGCGAATCGCGCACGGTGTTCGAGCTCGCCGTGCTCAACGCGAACCTGGAGACCGGCATCGCGAACCCGCTGGACCGCGCCATCGTCGCCGCCGGCGAGGCCGCGCACGTCGACATCGGCGACCTCACGAAGGTCGACGAGATTCCCTACGACTTCGAGCGCAAGCGCTTGACGATCGTCGTGCAACGCGCCGGCGCGGCGGGCCGGCACGAGCTCGTGACCAAGGGCGCCTTCGACAACGTGCTCGGCGCGTGCGCCGCCTGGCGGGTCGACGGTGTGATCACAGCGCTGGATGATGCGGCGCGCACGCTGCTGCGCGAGCGCTTTCGCGCCGGCGGCGAAGCCGGCTTGCGCGTCCTGGGCGTGGCCACGCAGATGCACGCTGCACAGGCGCGCTATGAACGCGGCGACGAAGCGGCGATGTGCTTCGAGGGATTCCTGGAATTCACGGACCCGCCCAAGGCCGGCGTGCAGGCCACCTTGCACCGGCTCATGGGCCTGGGCATCCACGTGAAAGTGATCACCGGGGACAACCGTCACGTCGCGCAATACCTGGCGCGCACCGTCGGCCTCGCGTCACACCGCGTCTTGACCGGCGCGCAAGTCGCGGCAATGCGCGACGAGGCGCTCTGGCACCGGGCGCCGCGCATCGACGTCTTCGCCGAGATCGAGCCGCAGCAGAAGGAGCGCATCGTGCGTGCCCTGCAGCACGCCGGCCACGCCGTGGGCTTTCTCGGCGACGGCATCAACGATGCACCGGCCCTGCACGCGGCCGACGTGGGCATCTCGGTGCAGGGCGCAACGGATGTGGCGCGCGAAAGCGCCGACGTGGTGCTGCTGCGCAGCGACCTCGAATTGCTGCACCAGGGCGTGCAGCTGGGCCGGCGCGCATTCGCAAACACGCTGAAATACATTGCCATCACGACGAGCGCGAACTTCGGCAACATGGTCAGCATGGCGTTGGCCGCGCCGCTGCTGCCGTTCCTGCCGCTCGCGCCCAAGCAAATCCTGCTGAACAACTTCCTGTCGGATCTGCCGTCGATGGCGATTGCCACCGACAACGTCGACGCCGAGCAGCTGCGCCGGCCGCAGCGCTGGCACCTCGCGCAGGTGCGGCGTTTCATGCTCGTGTTTGGCCTCATCAGCAGCGCCTTTGACTTGCTCGCGTTTGCGCTGTTGTTCTGGTTCTTTGCGGCCGGCGCAGCGCTCTTCCAGACGGCCTGGTTCGTCATTTCGCTGCTCACCGAGCTCGCCGTCGTGATGGTGCTGCGCACGCGCCGCACCGCCTGGAAAAGCCAGCCCGGGCGGCTGCTTACGGGGGCGACCCTGCTTGTCGCCGCCGCCGCCCTGCTCCTGCCCTACAGCGGCGCGCTGGCCGAGTTGTTCGGCTTCGTTCCCGTGCCGGCGCCGTTGATGCTGGCGTCGCTGGCCATCGTGGCGAGCTACATCGCCTTGACGGAATGGGCCAAACACCGCTTCAACGCGATGTCTCGCCGGCGCTGACGCCGCGCCTATTCGGGCTCGGAGGATGATCCAGGCTTGGCCAGGCGCTGCGCAAGCTCGGCGTCGCGCAACGCCGTGTAGTCGCTGGCAACGCAGCGCAGCAGCACTTTGCGTGCCTGTTCGCTCAGGTGCGACTTCACCTCGCCGAGAAAGGGGTTCGACGCGACGAGCACCAGGCCGGCGCATTGCCCCGCAGCCACCCCGTCGTTCACGGCGCTCGCCACTTCGCGGGCGAATCGATCGTGCTCGCGCTCGCGCACGTCGGTGCGGTTGGGGTAGGACGTGCCGCCCGAGCGCTGCCCGAGTGAGTTCACATGGCCGGGGCGGTCGCTCGACAGCGCCATGCCTTTTTGCCGACTCTGCGGATGAACCAGGTCAGCCACATGCACATAAGGGCCCGGCCTTGCCGATTCCTCGAGCACCCGAGCTTTCGCTGCGTTTGCCACCACCAGCCAGTTCTTCATTGCAACCCCTCTCGATTTGTTGCTGCGTGCCGCGTGGCGCGCTCACCGGGTTCAGTCTAGGTTGATCGTTGGGCGGCGCATTGAGCTTGCGCAATGCACTGGGCGACATGAGCGCAGCGTTCAACCGCCCAGGCGTTGCGCGCAGTACTGCACCAGTTTGTCCAGGGTGGACAGCTTCGCGGCATCGGCGTCGGGGATGTCCACACCCAGATGCTCGTGCACGGCGACGAGGAAATTCAGCCAATCGGCCGAATCCAGATCGACCTGCTGGCGCAGCAATCGCGCGGGTTCGATCGCGCTGGCATCGACTTCGGGCGCGACTTCGGTGAGTGCGAGCAGGAGCCGGGTGCGAATCTCATCAGGCGTCATGGCGAATCCTTGGCGTGCAGTGGCGTGTCGAGGGATTGCGGGGATTGCAGCAACTCGCGAATCAGCGCCAACAGCAGCGCGCCGCGATGCCCATCGCTCGCGCGATGATCCCCCGCCAGACTTGCCGTGACGACAGGCAGGGCCGACACACCGCCATCCGCGCCGGCCCACGGCCGCGGCGCGATGCGGCCAAAGCCGATCAACGCCACTTGCGGCGGGTAGATCACCCCAAAGACGCTGCCCACGCCTTGCTCGCCCAGGTTCGTGATCGTGATCGTCGCCTCGCTCAGCTCCGAGCTGCGCAGGCTGCCGGCACGGGTGCGCTTCACGAGATCGAGCAAGGCGCGCGTCAGCGCCGCGATGTCGAGCGCCGCGGCGTCATGCAGCGCCGGTGCGACGAGCCCGCCTTCGCGCAGCGAGATCGCCACGCCGGGGTGCACGCCGCTGCCGGGAATCAATTCAGCGTCGCGCCAGAAACCGTTGAATTCCGGATAGCGGTGCAGCGCCACCGCGACGGCCTTGATGAGCAGCGCCGCGGGCAGCAGGCGCTGCGTCACCGGCAGGTCGGCGTTGCGCTGCGCGAGCCAGCTCGCGGCGTTGCTTAAGGGGATGTCTTCGGCGAGGTAGTAGTGCGGAATCTCGCGTTTGGAGCGTGTCATTGCCGCGGCGATGACTTTGCGCATTTCGCGCGCGCGCGACGCCGTGGCGGGCGGTGGCGTCGCTGGAAGTGACGTGGCCGGCGGCTGCGCGGCAGGCTGCGGCGCAGCCGCGAAAGCGTCGACGTCGGCAAGCGTCACGGTGCCATCGGCTGCGTTGCCTGGAACACGGTCGACGTCGACCCCGAGTTCCTGCGCATGGCGGCGCGCCGCCGGCGAGATGCGGCGCCGCTCGCCGGGCGGCGTGGCGCGCGCAGCGCCGCCCTCTCCTGCCGCGCCGAGCCCCATGAGCGACGCCTGCGCCGACGCGGGGCTCGGCGGCACCGGGCTCGCCCGTGCCGTCGATGCGCCGTCCGACGTCGCGAGAATCGCCGCGACTTGCGCATCGACATCCTCGACGCGCTCACCCGGTGCGCGCAGCACCGCCATCAGCGTGCCCACGGGAAGCGTCGCCTCGGGCTCGACGAGCAGCGCGCGCACCACACCGTCGTGCCAGCATTCGACGTCGATTGCCGCCTTCGAGGTGTCGACGACGGCGATCACCTGGCCCTTGTGCACGGCATCGCCCGGGCGCACCAGCCACTTCAGCAGCGTGCCCTGGTCCATGTCGGAGCCGAGCGAAGGCATGCGAAATTCGATCATCGTCGGGTCGTGCGCGTGGCGTGGCGTGAATGATGGGCCGGCGCAGCCCGGCCGCGTTGACCTGCGTCAAGCCGAACGCGGCCCCAAGGATCACAGTCGCAGCCATGATGCACAGACTTTGCACAAGCATGGCAGCGCGCCTTGGGCTCGCACTCGCACTGCTGGCAATGCTCGCGAGCTGTGCGACGCTTCGCCTGGACGTTGCGCGCCCCGCGTCGCACGCCTTCGCGCCGACGCAAGACACCTTGCTCGGGCGGGCCTACCCGCCGCGCCATTCCGCCTCGGGTGACGTCGTCTCGGGCGTGCGCCTGCTCGCCTCCGGCGTCGAAGCCTTCGTCTTGCGCGCCGCGCTCGCCGAGACCGCACAGCGCACGATCGACATGCAGTACTACGTGGTGGCGCAAGACGCCACCGCCACGCTGCTGCTGTACCGCACCCTGCTCGCCGCGCAGCGTGGCGTGCGCGTGCGCCTGCTGCTCGACGACATCGGCGCGGCGGGGCGCGACTTCGACCTCGCCACGCTGGCCGCGCACCGCAACGTGCAGATCAGGATCTTCAATCCGTTCCTGGGGCGCGCCCCGTTCGGCGTGTCCCGGCTGTTCGAATTCATCGGCGACAGCGAACGCCTGAACCGGCGCATGCACAACAAACTCTGGATCGCCGACAACGCCGTCGCCGTGGTGGGTGGGCGCAACCTCGGCGACGCATATTTCGCGGCGCAGGGTGAAGGCGACTTCGCCGACCTCGACGTGCTGGCCACCGGGCCGGTGGTCGCGCAGGCGTCGGCCAGTTTTGACGAATATTGGAACAGCGAATCGGCGGTACCGATCGCCGCGTTCGTCGGTGAAGCGCCGAGCCGCAAAGAGTTCGATGACGTGGTTTCGGCGCTGGCCGTGCAGGCGGCGCGCTTTCGCGAAAGCGCGTACGCGCAGGCGCTGCGCGAGGCAGACGTGGGGCGCCAGTTGCGCGAGGGGCGGCTCGAGTTCATCACGGCACACGCGTGGGCGGTCTACGACCCGCCGGGCAAACTCGACACATCAGCGCCTGCCGACACGGGGAGGATTCTCGCCGCGCTGCGCCCCCTGGTCGAAGCGGCGAAGCACGAGGTGATCCTGGTCACGCCCTATTTCATTCCGAGCGCGCGCGGCATCGACCTGTTGTGTGCGCTGACCCAGCGCGGCGTCAGGGTTCGCATCCTGACGAATTCGCTCGCATCCACCGACGTGCCCGCCGTGCACTCGGGCTACGCGCGCTACCGGCCGCGCCTAGTCGCCTGCGGCGTGCAGCTGCACGAACTGCGGCCGAATCTCACGCGTTCGACACGCACTCGCTCGGGGTTCTCGTCGGGCGCAAGCCTGCACGCCAAGGCGATCGCCGTGGACCGCAAGGTGGTGATCGTCGGCTCGATGAACCTGGACCCACGCTCCCGGCTGTCGAACACGGAGATTGCGATCGCCATCGAAAGCCCCGAACTGGGTGCGCAACTCGCCGCGATGTTCGAGGAGGCGACGGCGCTTGACCAAGCCTACGACGTGCGCTCGAGCGAGCCCGGCAATCCGAACGCGCCGCTGCTGTGGCTGGGCCGCGAAGGCGATCAAGCCGTGCGCTACACGGACGAGCCGGGTGCCAGCTGGTGGCGCCGAATCGTCTCCGACCTGTTCGATGCGCTCGTGCCGGAAGATCTGCTGTGAGGGCTTGGCGCTGAAATGAAACCGGGCCGCCTCCATTTGAGTCAGGGCTGCGGCGGCGCGCTGACGGCCGTCGGCCCATTCCTGCCGTTCAATGTGGCCTCGAGGCTTGCCCAACAAACCTCGTCATCCCGGCGAAAGCCGGGATCCACCGGTTGCACGCAATGAACGCTTCGCTGGAAGCGCGACTTCCACGGGTGGATCCCGGCTTTCGCCGGGATGACGAACTTCATGCGTCGTGCCCTTTGCGCGGCACCTCGCCATGCTGAGCTTTGATCAGTGGCACGCGTGAGCGCACCCACAGCGGTCGTTCAAACGGCCGCTTTGGGCCGAATGCATTCCGTCAACACGAGCCTTGGTTGATGCGAGTCAAACCCGAACTCATTCCGATGGCCCAGGATGCGCGTTCACGTTGCACAGCCCGCCCACCCCATGACCGAAAGCCTCACCTTCCGTTTCGGTCGAGATGCGAATGAAGCGTAGCAAGCCTCTCGTCGCTGGGCTTGCCGCCACTCTGATTTTGCTCATCGCCTCGGGCGCTGCCTACCTGCGTTTCGGGCGCACTGTCGCGGTGCCCGTGACCGAAGCACTGCTCGGCGAAGTGGTGCAGCGCGTCGTCGGCCCCGGCAGCGTGCAGGCGCGCGTGCCGGTGACGCTGAGCGCGCGCATCACGGCAACACTGCGCCAGCTCGATGCCGACGTCGGCGACGTCGTGAAACGCGGCCAGACCCTGGCCGTGCTCGATGGTCGCGACCTCAGCGCACGGCGCGGCGTCGTCGGCGGCCAGCAAGACGCTCTGGCGCACAACCGCGAGGCAGCGCAGGCCAACGTGGCCAAGGCGCAGGCCGAACTCGAACTGGCCCGCAGCAAGCAGCAGCGCGACGCCGAATTGCTGCGCACCGGCTTCGTGTCGCAGGCGGTGCTCGATGCGTCCGACGCCGCGTTGCGCGCCGCGGCGGCGAACCTGGAAAACGCGCGCGCGGCGCATTCGGCGCGCGAAGACGACGCACAGGCCCTGCGCCAGGAGGCGCTGTACGCCGATACCCAACTTTCGTTCACGCGCATCACGGCGCCGATGGACGGCGTGATCATCGCGCGCCTGGCCGAGGTGGGCGCCACGCTGGTGCCTGGCAGCCCGCTGTTTCGGCTCGTCGACCCGGCCACGCTGTGGGTGGCGACGCGGGTCGACGAATCGGTCGTCGGCCGCGTGCAGGTCGGCCACACGGCGAGCATTCGCCTGCGCACCGGCGAAACCTCGAGCGGAAAGGTCGCACGCATCGCGCGCCAGTCCGACGCGGCGACGCGCGAACTCGAGGTCGACGTCGGATTCGACGTGCCGCCGGCGCGCTTCGCGATCGATCAGGAGGCCGAAGTCTCGATCGACACCGGCGTCGTGCGTGGGATCACGCTGCCGCTGACCGCACTGGCGCGTGACGGCGCAGGCCGGCAAGGCGTGCTCGTCATCGTCGATTCGCGAACCGAGTTTCGCGCGGTGCAAACCGGCGCGAGCGACGGCCAGCGCGTCCTGGTCGTCAAAGGTCTGGCGAGCGGCGAGCGTGTCATCGCGCGGGTTGAAGGCGTGAGCGCCGGCATGCGCGTACGCGCCATCGAGGGGCTGGGCCGCTGAGGGCGCGGCGCGCAACCGCGACCATGGACCTGGCCGTCAAGGACATTCGCCGCCACGTCGGCAAGTTCGTCGCCACGATAGTCGGCGTAGCGATGCTGCTCGCCATCGTGCTCGTAATGAACGGCATCTATCAGGGCAACATCGCCGACGGCGTGTGGCTGATCGAGAACACCGCCACCGACCTGTGGGTTGTGGAGCGTGGGCGCGGCGGGCCGTTCAACGAGAGCTCGCGCCTGCCGCTCGACAGCCACAAGAGCGTGGCCGCGACGCCCGGTGTGGCCAAAGCGAGCCCGCTGGTGATCTATGGCGCGCAGCGCGACATCGCCGGCAAAAGCCGGCAGTTCACGATCATCGGCTACGACGTGTTCGGTGGCCTGGGCGGGCCCGCAGGTTTGGTGCGCGGGCGTTCGCTCGAAGCGCCGCACTACGAAATGGTGGCCGACCGCAAGCTCGGCCTGTCACTCGGCGACAGCGTTGCCTTGGGGACGCACGAGTACCGCGTGGTCGGCATCACGCAGGGCGCGGTCGATTCCGGCGGCAACCCACTCGTTTACCTGTCCCTTCCCGATGCGCAGGAAGTGCAGTTCGAGCAGGACAACCGGGCACTGGTGGCAGCGCGCGCGGCGAATCTGAAGCGCCTGGAGCGCGCTGGCTATACGAGCGAGCAGGCAAGCCGGCTGCTGCCGCTGCTGGCAGCGACCGGCGATACGGTCAACGCGGTGTTGGTCAGGCTTGCGCCGGGCGCCGACGCCGCGACGGTTGCGCAGCACATCCGCGACTGGCTCTACTTCAACGTCTACACCAGCGACGCGGAGCGCGAGCTGATGCTCGAAGGCCGGCTGCGCATGATGTCGGCGGTGCTGGGCCTGTTCCGTGCTCTTCTGGTCGTCGTGTCGATCGTCATCATTGCGCTGATCATCTATGTGCTGACGATCGAGAAGATCAGGTCGATCGCCACGTTGAAGCTGATCGGCGCGCCGAACCGGGTGATCGTGCGCCTGATCATGGAGCAGTCGATGGCGCTCACGCTGGCGAGCTTCGCCGTCGCCTACGGCCTGCGCGAGTTGATCGCGCCCGGCTTTCCGCGCAGCCTGACTTTTTTGGCGCAGGAAACCGCCGCCACCTTCGTCGTGATGCTCATCGGTGGCGTGGTGGCGAGCCTGCTGGCAATCTGGCACGCGCTGCGCACGCCGCCGCAGCTTGCGCTGGGTGGTTGAGCGTGGCCGTCGTCGAAGTCGAGGGCGTGTCCAAGACTTTCGGCAGCGGCGAACTTGCCGTGCATGCGCTCAAGCCGTGTTCGTTCACGGTGCAGGAAGGCGAACTCGCCGCGCTGCTGGGACCCAGTGGCTCGGGCAAGAGCACGCTGCTGCTGTCGATCAGCCTGATCCTCGAGCCGAGCAGCGGGCGCATCGTCATCAACGGGCAGGAGGTCTACAACAACGGCTGGACCGGCGTCGACGAGCGCGCGTTCCGGCGCCGCAACATCGGTTTCATCTTCCAGCAGCACAACCTGATCCCCTTTCTCACGGCGCTGGAGAACGTCGCCTTGGTGATGCAATTGAACGGCATCAACCGGCGCGAGGCGGCGCGCCGCGCAAAGGAGTTGCTCGGCTACCTCGAGATCGCGCACCGCGCCGATTCATTGCCCGCCAATCTGTCGGGCGGCGAGCAGCAGCGCGTGGCGATCGGGCGCGCGCTGGCCAACGAGCCGCCGCTGATCCTGGCCGATGAGCCCACTGCGGCGCTGGACACCGAGCGCGGCTCCAAGGTCATGGCGCTGCTAAAGAAGATCGCGCGCGAGCGCCGCTCGGCCGTGATCGCCGTGACGCACGATCACCGCATGATCGAAGGCTTCGACACCGTCTACCACCTCGAGGACGGCGTGCTGACACGAATGCCGCAAGCCGCGGCCAGGGTATTGCCGTGAGGCATCGAGTCTCTTGCGCGGCGTCAAGCCAGGGGCTTGCCCCCGCTGTTCAACTCACCCGCGTGCCCTTCCCTGGGCAATGGAGTCAACATGGCACACATCGTCGTGATGGGCGCAGGCATCGGCGGCATGCCCGCCGCGTATGAACTGCGCGCGCTGCTGCCCAAGCAGCACGAGGTGACCGTGGTCAACGCCGCCGACACCTTCCAGTTCGTGCCGTCCAATCCCTGGGTTGCCGTGGGCTGGCGCGATCGTGCCGCCGTCACGCTGCAAATCGCGCCCTTGCTCGCGCGCAAGGGCATCGGGTTCAAGCCCAAGGCGGTGACGGCGATCGACGCTCCCGGCAGCCGCCTGACGCTGGAGGGCGGCGAGGTTCTGCCCTACGACTACCTGGTCATCACGACCGGCCCCAGGCTCAGCTTCGATGAGGTGCCGGGCGCCGGCCCTTCGACCTCAGGCGGCGGCCACACGCACTCGATCTGCACACTCGACCACGCAGAACGGTTCTACGACGCGTACCAGAAGTTCCTGCTCGATCCGGGGCCTGTCGTGATCGGCGCCATGCCGGGAGCGAGCTGCTTCGGCCCGGCCTACGAGTTTGCGTTCATCCTGGACACCGACTTGCGCCGCCGCAAACTGCGCCACAAGGTGCCCATCACCTTCGTCACCGCCGAGCCCTACATCGGCCACCTCGGCTTGGGCGGCGTGGGCGACTCGAAATCGATGCTCGAGTCCGAACTGCGCAGCCGCGACACGAAGTGGATCACCAACGCCAAGACGACCAGGGTCGAAGCCGGCAAGCTCTTCACGACCGAGCTCGACGATCGCGGCCAAGTGCTCAAGGAACACGAGATCGCCTTCAAGCTGTCGATGATGTTGCCGGCGTTCAAGGGCGTCGACGCGGTCGCGGCCGTGGCCGACCTGTGCAACCCGCGCGGCTTCGTGCTCATCGACGAACACCAGCGCAGCAAGAAGTACCGCAACATCTTCGCCGCCGGCGTGTGCGTGGCGATTCCGCCGGTCGAGGTCACCCCCGTGCCCAGCGGCGCGCCCAAGACCGGCTACATGATCGAGACCATGATCACGGCGCTGACGCACAACATCGCCGACGAGCTGGCCGGCAAGCCGGCCACCGCCAGGGCGACGTGGAACGCGATCTGCCTGGCCGACATGGGCGACACCGGCGCGGCGTTCGTCGCGCTGCCGCAGATCCCGCCGCGCAACGTCAACTGGTTCAAGAAGGGGAAATGGGTGCACCTGGCGAAGATCGCCTTCGAAAAATACTTCATGCGCAAGATGAAAACCGGCAACTCCGACCCCATCTACGAGAAGTACGTGTTGAAGTTGCTCGGCATCGTGCGGCTGGTCGAGTGAGGCCCGCCAGGGCGCGATGCCGTCTCTCACTCTGGAGTCACACATGAACCTGCAATTCGAAGTCGAAAACCTGAAGTGCGGCGGTTGCGCGCAAACCATCGAAAGCACCCTGCGCGCCGATCCGCGCGTGACGCGGGTGGCCGTGGATGTGCCGAGCAAGGTCGTTGACATCGAGGCCAGTGCCGGTCTGCGGCAGGACTTCGCGGCCGAACTTGCGCGCATCGGCTATCCGGAAAAGGGCACGGTCGAAGGATTGCGCTCCGCGGCCGCCATGGCCAAGTCATTCGTGAGCTGCGCCGTCGGCCACTTTTCCGACAAGGCTTGACGCGTGTGCGAGTTGTTCACCTTTGCCGGCGAACAGCCGGCGTTGCTGCAATTTGCGCTGCATGAATTTGCCCAGCACGGCGGTGGCACGCGCAACGCTGACGGTTGGGGCATCGCCCACTACATCGATCGCGACGTGCGACTGCTCAAGGAGCCCAGTGCGGCACGCGACAGCGCCTGCCTGAGTTTCATCGAACAGCATCCGCTGCGAAGCGCCCTGGTGTTGAGCCACATCCGGCGCGCGACCCAGGGCGTCTCGGCGGTTCGCAACTGCCAACCGTTTGTGCGCGAACTGGGGGGTGCGATGCACGTGTTCGCGCACAACGGGAATCTCGATCGCCTCGCCCTGGGGCGCAAGGCTTCATCGGACGGCTTTCGTCCCGTGGGCGAGACCGATTCGGAACTGGCGTTTTGCATCCTGCTCGAGCGGCTTCGGCCGCTTTGGCGAACTGCGACCGGCCCGCCGGACTTGCACCAGCGTCGCCGCGTTGTTGCGCAATTCGCGCAGGAACTGCGCGAACTCGGCCCCGCCAATTTCATCTATGCCGACGACGATGCGCTGTTCGCGCATGGCCACAAGCGCACCCAGGAAGACGGCACGCTGCGACCGCCGGGACTTCATCTGTTGTGCCGCGATTGCAGCGTTGGCCCCCTTGACTTCGATGCGCGAGGGCTGCAACTCGCGGCGTCGCAGGCCGGCGCAGCGCAGGTTCTGTTGGCCAGCGTGGCGCTCACTTCGGATCCGTCGTGGCGCGCGCTGCGCGAAGGTGAACTGCTGGTGGTGAGGGCCGGTCGCGTTGCGACGGGAGAAGAGGCTGCGGCAGCAGTCACACCGTGAAAGGCCGGACGCGCGGACCCGCAATCCCCGCGGGCGAAATTTGGGCGCATGGCAGCACCAGCCCTGCGCACCGCGTCGATACGGCGTGGGGTGCGCGAGAGCGAGCCGCGCAGATGCATCGTGAAAGGTTGCTTTCGATCAGGAGGGTGAGGTCGGTCTGCGGGGGTGAGCAGCGGCTCGTACCGCATAGGTGACGGTCGAGTCACCACGTCGAAAGTCCGCGATGTGCGCACTGGGAACGATCTGGCTTGTAACTGCCGGGTGGCGACCAGACGCAACCTTCAACGAGTAGCTGGCTCGCGGTTATTCGACGTGGATTGATGCTGGCACTATCAAGCCGGAGTACCTGTTGTGGGAGCCCACGGCTCAAAGTGCGAGGTTCAGCGACGTGGAGAATCTGAGGAACATGGGTGGCGGTCACACCGACGCCGACCCGCTTGGAATGGGATGCCAAGTTGGTCATGACGGTTGAAGCGTTCGCCGTGGGTACTTCAGCTGGCTCGGAATTTCCGCTGCCTGGCCCATGTCGTCAACTGCGTTCCTGGGCACTTGACCCTGGCCAGCGACCGAGACGCAGAGGCAACGTATCGTCGTGCACGTCAAGGCAGAGCACAGTCACGACTGGTGCGTGCCCATTTACCATCGGCAGCCGAAACTCGGCGCCAGCCGCTTGTGCCAGCTCGCTTCGCCATGGGTAGATGAGCGCAAGCTCACGGCACTGAAACGCCGCCGCGTAGGCATGCATCTGGTACATGTCGGCTTGGTTTGGCATCAGCCGCCGCTTGCTGTCCCACCCGATCAGCTTCCACTTGGTGTCCGCGATCGCAACGACGGCGTCATTGCGGCGAAAGACCAGGTCCGGGCGCAACTGGAATCCAGGCTCCACTCGGTCCTGACTGACTACCGTTGCCAGGGTTCGCGTCGTGTCCTGGGCCTCCACCGTCAGCCCCGAAATTTCATAGACGCGCCGGCGCGCCACAGTGGCCACGGCCGACTCGAACAACTTGTTCATGTCGAACAGCAGTGATGGGGCTTCGCTGTATCCGGCGCGCAGGGCTGGCGCCAGCAGGGCCAAGATCGAGCGCGCCCAGTCGATAGCCGCCCGGTAACGTTCGGCCTGGCGATTGAATGCCAGCCGCTCCACAGCGGCGCTGCCGAGCCGCGTGTCGTCCACGTCATCCAGCACACTCATCAGGTCGATCCATTGCCGGGTGAGCTCGCTGCTGCGGATCCAGGGCCGAGTGCAACGGATGGCCTTCTTGAGTACCTGATTCCACACGTTGTCGACGGTCAGCTCGTCGAACGCACAGGCCACCAGGTCGGGCCGGTTCGCATGCACTCCGAGCTGGCGCATGACGGCGATGCGCCCGCGCACGACGTTCAGGTCGTCCTCGTGCTCCTGGTACTGCTTGAGCAGGCCACCTCGCGTGAGCGTGGACACGGCGTCGAAGAACGCCGCAACGAACGCTTCCAGCAGCGGCGCCCGGCGCAGGTGTTGCCCAACAGGTTGATGCTGGAACTGTGGGAAGCGCTCCGTCCACCGCAGCAGGCGCAGCAGCACGCCGCGGCAGTCCTCCGCTGTGGACGCGCCATCCTGCGTCTTGGGGAGGATTTCGAGCACGCGCTCTCCCAGACCGACCACGCCGCAGAACTGCGCCAACTTCACTTGGCGGTGGCCGACTTCACAAAAGCCTGGCCGCTGCTCGCCGATCTGCGCCAACCGTTCGGCTTCGGCAGGCGTCAGGCTCCAGGCACTGCCAGCTGTGCTGACCGGGATCGGCTGGTGCTCCAGCGCGGTGAGAAAGCGAGTCGAGGTCACGTCCCGCAGCCCGGACATCAGGCGTTCAATTCCGCGACGCCAGCGCCGTCATAAATCCCCCGGAAACTCTCGGCCGTCCAGTTACCAGGAGGGGTAATGACGTAGCGTGAACGATCGGTGGGCACGCCGTCGACGCGCTGACCGACGAACAGCCGGCCGAAGTGCAGCGACTCCTCTTGCAGAAATGCTTGCTCGGCCGTGGTGGACAGCACCAGCGCCACGCGCGAGAAATCGTCGAAGAAATACTCCTGCAGCAACGGGATGATCTGGCGCGCGAACGCCTCCTGCACATCGGCCAGCGTGCGCACGCGCATCAGATAGGCGTGGCCGATGCGGTGGTCGCGGTCCAGCAGGTACTCCAGCCGGTCGTTCACGCGCCGCAGCAGCCGGCCGAGGTCGATGCCGTCCACGTTGGCCGACAGCGTCGTGTAATCGGGTACGCGCTCATCGAACTGGAAGCGCCGGCGCAAGGCCACGTCCAACAATGCGATCGAACGGTCTGCGGTATTCATCGTGCCGTAGATGTCCAGATTCCTCGGCACCCCGAACGGCCGCTCGGCCACGTCGCTGTCATCGCTGCCCGGGAGCTGCACTGCCATGCCTTCGATCACGCGCCCGTGCGCATCGAACACCGCGCGCTTGTCGGGCTCGATGAGCGTGATCAGTTCGCCGAACACCTTCGCGATGTTGGCACGGTTGATCTCGTCGATGAACAGCGCATAGCGCTTGCCCGGGTTGGCATGGGCTTCGTCGCAGATCTGCTTGAACTTGCCGTCCACCAGCCGGAACTGGGTTGTACCGTCTTCCGCCGTGGCCACTGGCCGGATACCGCGAACGAAATCTTCGTAGCTGAACGACGGGTGGAAGGTGACCACCTTGTAGCGGTGCACGGCTTCGGTGGCCGCTTGAGGGCCGGCCTTCAGCAGGCGCCACAGTTCGGCCGACTCGTCGTCTTGCTCCTGCCAGCCGGTCAGCAACTGCCAGTCGCCTGATTCGCGCTTGTCGAACAGGAACGGGGGGCGCCGCACCCCGATGTTCACCGTGGTACTGGTCTGCGGCGAGTGTTCCTGCAGGTAGCTCCACAGCGTGGCTGGCACCCCGGCCGGCGCACGGCCGCGCTGCTGCGCCTTGGCCTGCACCCAGCGGTGGGCGCGGATCTCGGGCACGCGCGCCGGCCGGCCCAGGTCAGACAGCGCGGCAGCGATGACGCTGCGCCAGCCATGGTTCGTCAGCGTCTCGTTCAGCCAGGTGGCCTCATCGACCTGGCTCGGCGCGTCCGTATAGTCGGCAAACTTCTGCCACAGCCAGTGCGTCTTGCCGGTACCCGGAGGGCCGTACAGGATGAGGTTCACTGGTGCCCGCGCAGCGTCTGGCGCTGCCGGAGTCGGCTCACGCGCCACCGCCGGCGCGCCGGAAGCGGGGCCGCTGACCGCAGGGGGCTCTTGCGGCCCTTCCGGCTCCTCGGCCTCGGGCCTGCGCCAGCGTGGGAGCAGCGCGTCGTCGTAGAAGTCAATCACGGCACCGGGCCGCTGGACCTCTTCGCGCTGCCTGAGTGTGAACAGCGCATCGTCGAGTTGCCGGTCGCTCCAACGCTTCAACTGGGCGCGCGGCGCGACCTGAAAGCCCTCCAGCACCGAGATGCGATCACGGTTCGATGACATGCGCTCCACCCGGTCCGGGAACGCGAAGTAGCGCAGCATGTGGCGGAACTGGCGGTCCCCGTCGCGAGGCACGGTGTCGATCCAGTCCATGAAGCGGTCGTAGTCGCCTAGCACGGCGCGCCTTGCGTCCACGGCCATGGCCTTGAGCGAGCGCACCAGCGCGATCAGGTACCCCAACTCCCTCCAACGCATGTTGTTGTAGGCCGTGCCCGCTGAACCCACGCCGCACAGCACCGCGTCGGCGAGCATGGGGTGCATGGGCGGAAGTGTCTCGCCCGACCAGGACCAGATGCGCAGGACGTGGGTGCGCTTCACGTCCGCGCCGATTTTGGACGGGAACAACAGCACTGCCCACATCATCTCGGCCATCAGCTGCTGCGCCGGTGCGCCGGTGTCCGCGAGCTGACGCTCGAGCTTGGTCGTGAAATCGTCGCCGCCGCTGTCGGGGCGTTCAACGAAGCCCGATTGCAGCCGGTCTGCGTTCGCTGTCGTCCAGAGACTTCGATCGTCGACAAGCAGCGAGCGGTCTTCGACCAGGCAACGGTCGATCCACGTCCGTGCCGCTGCCAGCAGGGGGGCCAGGTCGCGGTCGGTCAGATGGCGGGCCATGGTGGTCGTCTCCCTTCAGGCGGCTGACTCGGGGTGTCGCCGGGCCGGCGTCAAGTACCCATCAAGCAAGCTGCTTTGCATAAGCTGTTGATTTATATGGAGTTCTGTCCAGATCGGCTGGCTTGGGCAGGGCACCGATCAAGTACCCATCAAACAATCAGGCCCAGTGCGGCACGTAGCGCCGCAGCTTCGGCGCCGCCGATGCATCCTCCAGCCGGATGTGCCCGGCGTCGAGCGCATCCTTAAGCAGCCGTGAAGCGGTGGCGCTGTTTTTCGGGTCAATGCCGAAGCGCTCGCGCAGGCTCGCGTTCGTCATCGGCTCGCGCTGCACGTAGCGCAGGCAGGCATGCAGGTACACCGCGCGAACCCGGTCTTCCCGGTTCATCTTTGCCAGCGGACGCGGCGCGAACATTGTGGCCCGGGTGCTCTCGCCCACGACCTCGAACGCAGGGGCGGGCAACTGGTACAGCTCGGTTTGGAACACCACTTTGTCGACGCCGCTGCCGCGCTCCTCGCACACGCCGATCAGCCGCATCGATGCCGCGAGTGCTTCATTGCGCGAGCGCGGTGGGTGGTCGAGCATGCGCGAAGGGTCCATCAGCGGCGTACCGGGGTTCGTGATCTCCATGCGGTCGTCGAAGATCTCGACCATCGGCCCGCTGCCCGTCACCGCCAGGTCCTGGTGGATCAGCGCATTGGCCACCAGCTCGCGGATGGCCAGCTCAGGGTACATCGGCACCGACTTGCGCAGCGCCTTGCCGATCACCTCGTTCACCGGCAGCAGGTTGTTGACGAAGCCGATCAGGCCCTCGAACCCGCAGGCGTAGCCTCGGCCGCCCTCCTGCTCGCGCAGCGTGTGCACGCGGCCGGTGCCCTGGTACACCACCACGCGCACGGCCTTGCGCTGCAGCCGCCCGAAGTCCGCCAGCCGCTTGGCGAACAGCAGCGCACCCAGGTTGAAGATGCGCCAGTGCCCGCCGCCCATGGGTTCGATCAGCCGATGGCTGGCCAGCGCATCCAGGATCGCGTCGCGCCCGTTGGGCATGGGCTTGTCCAGCAGGTCGAAGAGCCCGCCCACGTCCAGCAGGCGCAGCACCTCGTCGCCCACGAGCTTGTCGGCGGCAGACTGCATCTCGAACGGCGTTGCGTCCAGCTTGCGCCAGAGCGCGCGCTCCTGCTCCGGAAAGTCGGCCAGCCGCTTCTTGTACGAACCAATGCGGATGAACGCCGTTCCGCCGAACTGCACAGGGTGCCGGAAGGCCGAGTCGATTTCCAGCAGCACCACGGCGCCGGCGTCGAGCGCGATACGGTGAAAGCGAAAACCGATGCGCGGGGACAGTTGTCGCAGAAGCCAGCTCTCCAGTTCCTCGTTGCCGACCTTGGCCAGCGCCGGCTCGAACCCGGTGCCCACGATGTCGTGGCTGGCGTCGTCCACGCCCCACAGAACATAGGCGTGCGGCTTGCCGAGCAGCGCCGCCGAGTTCGCCAACGCCGAGAGGTATTCGCCGATCTCGCGCGGGTCGGTGTTGTTGCGCTTGAACTCCAGCCAGCCCGTCTCTGCCGGCAGGGCCGTCAGTTCCTGCACCAGGCTGCGCAGGTACTGCTGGTCGCGTGGCAATGTCATGCCACGGACTCTCGGGCCTGGCGGCGGCGTGGCGCCGCGGACGCGTCGGCGGCGCCGCCGCCTTTGATGCGAGCCAGCAGCGCGCTCGCGGGTTCGTCGTTCGGGTTCTGTGACACCAGTTCGCCGCGGAAGGCCTTGGCGAGCAGCGCCGGCGTGAGGCGGCTGACTTGGGCGCGGGCGGTGGCGAGGCGGGATTCAACGTCATTAGCAAAGGAGAGGAGTAAGTCGACACGGCGAATCACTTCGGCTTGTTCCTGCAACGACGGAAGCGGAATGGGCACGCGTCGAACGTCGGCCAAGTTGAGTCCTGGCATGTCGATGCCCCGGTAATGACCGTGAAGCCATCGCTGAGTCTCTGGCGCTTCGAGCACCGTCGCCAAGTAGCGGGTGAGAATCTTTTTCGAGGGGCGGAAGCGCGCTGTGCCCTGGGTGATGTTTGCACCATTCAATGAGTCAGGCACAACCGCGACCTTTGTCGCGCGAATGATTCCAAGCAAAACGTCGCCGCCTCTGATGGACGCGCGGACATACCGTTGGGCAATCTCCGGGCTCGTCCGCAAGAGTTGTTCAATGCGGATTTCGCCATCAACGATATCCATTCCACGAACGTAAGGCACGCCTTCGGTTAGTTTTGGGCCTGGCCGAACGATGCCGTACACGATGTCTGCGCCAGCCTCAACGACTTGCGAGGCACGTTCGGCCCGCCAGCACTTGGGAAGCCCGACCAGCCATTCTTGAAGCTGTTCGTCATTGCGCCTCGCATCGACTGCTAAACCCGAAAGGTCCGGGCAAGACCGTTGAGAACTGACCTTATCGGTCGCTTCGGTCCAAGAGCGTGCGCCCCAGGGCTTGCAACTGCTGCTCATCCAAGCGCGCCGGTCGCCCTCGCGAGGGCATAGCTCGCAGCGCGTCGATGCCGCCCTCATTGAGCACCGCCTTCCACGTGTAATCGGTCTGCCGCGCCACTCCCACCGCATGCGCGGCCTGCGCCGGCGTCTTGCCCGCCAAGAGCAATCGACCTGCGCGCAAGCGCCGCCGTACCGTCTCGTCCAATCGCTTTGTCGCCATGAATTGCACCCAATACAAGCCAAGTATCGGTACAACGCATGAGGACGTCAGCGGTTGTCATGATTTACGGAAAGATCAATAGGTCTTGGTCGCATTCTGCCCGGTCTAGGAACTGGTTTCTTCGGTGCCAACGCCTGAAGGTGGCGGCGACTTCGGAGCTCGCGGACGGTCTTGCGCATACCGGGCGTGCGGGGCGTAGCCGTTCCGCGTCGGTGCGTGAGAGGCTCTCATTTCATCTGAAGCAGGAATTGCCATACAAGACAGGCGACAGCAGCTTGACTGGCCTAGGAGCATTGTCGACAGTTGTCGGCCCGCATCTAAGGTGCCCTTTCAGGTGCGAAGAACTGAGCGATCGCGACGTGAGCGCAGGGAACCGTTACGCGGCGGCGCCCAGCATTCCCTCTGTCGCCACTGCGCACCTACGTCCCGCAGCCCCGAATGTTCCTTCGCGATCCAGGACAGTCGCTGCTGCGCAGTAGGTCTGATGTCAATTGCGACGAGGACGAATTCCCCTTCACCCCGTGCTCCAAGCCCGCGGGCGGCGCATGCCCGCAATCTTGCACGCCTGCCCCGGATAGCCGTACGGAAAGAGCTCGAACAGGCGCTTGCGTGCGAGCGGGCCGAGCCGCTGTTCGAGATGCCGGATCACGAAGCGGGCGTCCGCGGCAACCTGCTTTTCCTCGTAGAACTGGCGCATGAAGCGGATCGCGTCCCAATGGTCCTCGCCGAGCGTGATGCCTTCGCGGCGTGCCAGCTCAGTCGCGACTGCTTCGGTCCAGTCGTTCGGGTCGACGAGAAAGCCTTCGCCGTCGAGCGCGGGCATCGGGGGTTGTTCAGGCAGGGCGGTACGTCCGCGGCCCACGACGCTGCGCGCCGAATGCAGGCCGCAGCGAACTCGCGATCAGGTGCCGCATGCTACTCATGCCGCAGCGCCTCGATCGGGTCCAGCCGCGCCGCGCGGCGCGCCGGGAAGTAGCCGAACAGCACGCCGATCGCCGCGGAGAACAGAAACGACAGCAGGTTGATCGACGGATCGAACAGGTAGGGCACGTCCATCACCTGCGCCAGGCCGATCGACGCGCCGGTGGCGATGACCACGCCGACGAGCCCGCCCATCGCGGCGAGCGTCACCGCTTCGATGAGGAACTGCAACAGCACCTCGCGTTCCAGCGCGCCGATCGCCAGGCGCAGGCCGATCTCGCGCGTGCGCTCGGTGACGCTCACCAGCATGATGTTCATGATGCCGATGCCGCCCACGAGCAGGCTCACCGCGGCCACCGCGCCGAGCAGCGTCGTCATCACTTTGGTCGTTCCCGACAGGGTTTCGGCGAGTTGCTGCGTGTCCAGGATGTTGAAGTTGTCGTCGTCGCCGTCGGCAAGCTTGCGGCGCTCGCGCAGCAGCTCGCGCAATGCGGCCTTGAGCCGCGTGCTGTCGCTGCCGTCCTGCATCGCCACGAGCAGCGTGTTGACGCGCTGGTGGCCGGTGACGCGGCGTTGTAGCGTGCGCAGCGGCAGCAGCACGGTGTCGTCCTGGTCGGCACCCATCGCCGCTTGGCCTTTGGAGGCCAGCACGCCGACCACGCTGCACGAGAACTGCTTGATGCGCAGGCGCTCGCCCAGCACTTGCTCTGCCGGCCGGCTGCCGTAGATCTCGCGGCGCACCGTCTCGCCGATGAGGCACACGGCAGCGCCGGCGCGCAGTTCTTCGTCTTCGAAGACGCGCCCTGCGCCGAGCCGCCAGTTGCCCACCTGCAACCACGCGTTGTCGCTGCCGATCACAGTGGTCGCCCAGTTGCGCCCGTTCGCCACCACCGTCGCGCCGGTGCGGCCTTCGGGAGCGGCGGCAGCGACGCCGCCGATTTGCGCGAGCAGCGCCTGCGCGTCGGCCTCCCTGAACGCAGGCGCGCCGCCGGCGCCGCCGCCGGGCCCGAGGCGCTGGCCGGGCCGCACCTGCAGCAGGTTGCTGCCCAGGCTCGAAATCTGCATCTGCACTGCTTGCGTCGCGCCGTTGCCCAGCGTCACCATCGTGATCACGGCGCTGACGCCGATCACCACGCCCAGCGTCGTGAGAAACGAGCGCAGCCAGTTGCGCTTTATCGAACCGAGCGCGAGCAGCAGCATCTTCAGCAGCATCTCACTCCCCTGCACTCGCGGCCGCGCCGGCGCTGCGCGGCGGGTTTGGATTGGGCGCGTCGCTTTCGATGCGGCCGTCGACAAAACGCACCCAGCGCCGCGCGTACGCCGCCATGTCGGTCTCGTGCGTCACCATCAGCACGGTGATGCCCTGCTGGGTATTCAGGCCGAGCAGCAGTTCCATGATTTCCTGGCCGCGCTTGGAGTCGAGGTTGCCGGTGGGCTCGTCGGCGAGCAGCACCGCGGGTTGCGTGGCGATGGCGCGCGCGATCGCGACACGCTGTTGCTGGCCGCCCGAGAGTTCGGACGGCAGGTGGTGCTCCCAGCCCTTCAACCCCACCGACTCCAGCGCCTTCGCCGCAGCCTCGCGGCGCATCGCCGCGCTCTCGCCGCGGTAAAGCAATGGCAGCTCGACGTTCTCTTGCGCGGAAGTGCGCGCGAGCAGGTTGAAACCTTGGAAGACGAAACCGAGGTAGCGCCGCCTCAATCTCGCGCGCTGGTCGCGCGACAGCGCCTCGACGTGCGCGCCCTGGAACAGGTAGTGGCCCTGGCTCGGTGTGTCCAGGCAGCCGAGGATGTTCATCGCGGTCGATTTGCCCGAGCCGCTGGGCCCCATGATGGCGACGAACTCGCCGGCCTGAACGTCCAGGTCGATGCCCTTCAACGCCATCAGCTCGGTGGCGCCGCTGCCGTAGACCTTGCTCACGCCGCGCAGGCGGATCAGCGGCGTGGCGCCGGGCGCCGCGGCGCTGCCCGCCGGCGCTTCGCTGCGCGGCGTGCGCGCGGTGCCGGCGGGGCCCGGCCCTTGGAGCGCGAGGCGCAAAGCCGCCAGGTTCATTTCGCTGGGGCCAGCTTCTGATCGGTGATGACTTGCATTCCGGCCTGCAAATCTCCGCCGGTGATTTCCGTGAAGCGGCCGTCGCTGATTCCCGGCATCACCGCCACCGCGACGGCGGCGCCCTTGCCGTCTGCGGGCAGCACCCAGACCTGGCGTGCCGCGCTGATGCTCGCCCCGGCCGCCGCCGAGCGGCGCGTCGCACCGCCGGGAAAGCGCGGCAACAAGCTCGAGACAATTCCGCCGCGGCTTGCCGACGCGCCGGTGGCGGCGCTGGGTGCGAAGCGCAAGGCGCTGTTCGGCACGAGCAGCACATCGCTGCGCTGCACGGCGGTGATCGTCGCGGTCGCCGTCATGCCCGGGCGCAGGCTCAGGTCGGCGTTGTCGACGTCCAGGGTAGTGAGGTAGGTGACGACGTTGTCGGTGATCGTCGAGCCGTACGCAACGCGTGCAATGCGCGCCGGGTAGCTGCGGCTCGGGTACGCGCTGACGGTGAAGCTCGCCGCCTGTCCCACCTTCACCGAGCCGACGTCGGCTTCGTCCACATTGACCTGCAGGCGCAACTGCGCCAGGTCTTCGGCGACGGTGAACAGCGTCACCGATTGCAGCGACGCCGCCACCGCGTTGCCCGGATCGACATTGCGCGTCAACACGACGCCGTTGCTCGGCGCGCGGATCGACGCCTTGCCGAGGTTGATCTCGTCGCTGGACAGCGCCGCCTGCGCTTCGCTGACGCCGGCAAACGCGCTGGCCTCGTCGGCGAGCGCGCGATCCAGCGCGGCGCGGCCGCTGTCGAGTTCGGCGCGCGACGGCACCTTGCCGCCCGAGAGGCGCGAGACCTCCTCGAATCGCGCGAGGCTGGCGCGCGCCTCCTTGACGGTGGCCTGCGTCTGCGCGACTTTGGCGTTGGCCGCTGCCAAGCTCGCGCGCGAGCGTTGAATCTGGTCGCGCAGGCGCGCCGTGTCGAGCTCGACCAGCACCTGGCCGCGCCGGATGCGGTCGTTCACGTCGACGTTCACCTTCAGCACCGTGCCCGACAGTTCGCTGCCGATGTTGATCGCACGTGTCGGCTGCAAGGTTCCGTTAGCGACGACGTTGAGCGTGATGTTGCCGCGTGCCACGCGGTGCGTCGTGTAAATTGGTTGCTCGCTCGCCGCTTGGCGCGTCTGCCAGGCCCAGAGGCCGGCGCCGGCCAGAAGCAGCGCGGCGACACCGGTCCAGACCAGCGGCCGGCGGTACCACGCGTGACCGCCTGGCTCGGCGAGCAGCGTCGCGATGTCGGTCGGTTGCTCCGGGGCCAGCGTTGTCGATGGCAAGGGCGCGGTGGTCACGGCAGGGGTCATGGTCGCGAAGCCTGGACTGCGCCGGGGGCGAGCGCAGCTTCGACGCTGTCCGGCTGCCAACCGCCGCCGAGCGCCTTGTACAGGCGCACGTGGTCGGCGCTCACGTCGGCAAAGGCGAGCGCGACGCTGTCTTGCGTGCTGAGTTGCGTGCGCTGCGTCTCGAGAACGGTCTGGAAGTCGACGAGGCCGCTCGCAAAGCGCTGCCGCGCGAGCAGCGCGGCGTTGCCCGCGGCGTCGGCCGCTTGCTGCAATCGCGCGAGGCGCTCGCGGTCACCGCGCAATGCGATCAGCGCGTCTTCGACGTCCTTCAGCGCGCCGAGCAGCGCCGCGTGGTACTTGCTGCGTGCCTGTTCCAGCGCGGCCTGCTGCACGCGAAGCTGCGCAGCGGCCGCACCGCCGTCGAAAATCGGATAGCTGACACCGGCGAGCAGCGAGCCGAGCAGCGAGGCGCTGTTCGTCAACGTGCCCAGCGTGATTGCGCTCAGGCCGAGCGAGCCGCTGAGGCGAAAGTCGGGCCGGCGCTGCGCGTCGGCCTGCGCCACGCGCGCGAGCGCGGCAAGCGCCTGCTCTTCGCTGCTGCGCACGTCGGGGCGCTGGCGCAGCGTCTCGGCGGGCAAGCTCAGCGCCAGGGTGGCAGCGGGTTGCGGCACAGGCGCCGTGCGGCCCAGTTCCTCCGACAAGGCCGCCGGCGGCCGACCCGTCAGCACCGCGAGAGCGTGGGCGCTCTGGGCGATGCCAGTCTGCAGTGCGGGAAGTTGCGCACGCGTCTGCTCCACCGCGGCGCGTGCCTGTTCCGCTTCGAGCGACGTCGCCAGGCCCGCCTGCACGCGCCACTGCGTGATCTGCAGCGTCTCGAGCTGGCTCGCCAGGTTCGCATGAGCAATCGCGAGGCGCGCCTGGGCGCTGCGCAGTGCGATGTAGTCGAGCGCGACTTCGGCGGCGATCGACACCTGCACGTCGCCCAGGCTCGCCGCGCTCGCGCGCGCACTCGCCTCGCTCGCATGCAGCGCGCTGCGATTGGCACCGAACACGTCGAGCTCCCAGCTCGCGTCCAGCCCCACCTTGAACGCATTGCCGGTGCTGTGGCCGCCCGCCACACCGCGCTGCGCGGACGCGGAACTCCCCAATGCGGGCGCGAGGCCGGCGGCGGCGACGTCGCGCTGCGCGCGTGCCTCGCGCAGCGCCGCCTGCGCCGCCGTGACGCTGGTGTTCGTTTCGAGGGCTTCGCCGATGAGGCGGCTCAGCGCAGCGTCGCCGAACCTGAGCCACCATTGCGCCAGGGACGACGAAGCGGCCTCGCCCGCTGTGGACTCGCCCGCAGACCACGCGCTCGGCACGTCCACCGCCACGGGAGCAACGAGCGCCGGCGGCGCCGACGCGCAAGCCGACAAGCACATCGACGCGACCAGGGCGATCCCGCGCAGGCGTGGCCTACACCCGCTGGTGGCATTGCGGCGCCGGGCAAGGCCGGCCATGACGCGGAGATCCTCGTGCATCGTGGCATCGAGTGTGGGCGCAACTTGTTGTGGATGTGTTTGCGCACGGTCAAGTTCTGCAAAGGTGCGCCCACCCGATACGCTTTGTGACGCGATCGCGGCGAGGGTTGACTCAGCGCAATGCCTGCCTTGAGCCGATGCATACAGTGGTTCGCATGGCTCACGACACACGCAAACCGGTTCTGCCCTTGGTGCTGGCGACGCTGCTCGCGCTCGCTGGCTGCGTCGTGGCTCCGCCTGTCGTCTATGAGTCCGCGCCGGTGCCGCCCGCACCTCCGGCAGCCGCCGCGGCGCCGATGTACTTCTACCCGGAACGCGCGCAAGACGCCGCGCTGCAGGACCGGGATCGCTACGAGTGTTATCGCTGGGCGGTTGGCCAGAGCGGGCACGACCCCGGAATGACGCCGGTCACGCTGCCGCCACCGACACCGCCGCCGGTGGTGCGGCGCGACGGCGCCGACGTCGCCGCGGGCGCGGTGACGGGTGCGGTGGTCGGCGCGGTCGCTTCGGGGCCGCGTCACTCGGGCAGCGGCGCGGTCATCGGCGCGATCTTCGGCGCGGCGATCGGCGCGGCGGCGCAGGAGTCGCGCGCGCAGACGGTCGAGCGCGCCTACGCGGCGCGCGAACAGGCGAACGAGGCAGCGCGCCAGGCGGCGGCACAGCCGCTGGACAGATTTCGCCGCGCGATGAGCGCATGCATGGCCGGGCGCGGCTATCGCGTCGGATGACGCAGCCGCCGACACACCTTACGGCAGCGCCAAGGCAAGTCGCAAAGGAGTTGACGATGACAAAATCCCGGAATCGAATCCGGTTCGGCGCTGCGCTGTGCGCCGCGGCCCTGCTGTGCTTGAGCGCAGCGACATCGGTGCTGGCGGAACAGGAGCCCAGGCATCCCGGCGCACGCGACGGCCGGCCACCGGCCACGGTGCGCGTCGTACCGCAGTCGCCACAGCGTGATCGCTGGTTCGATCAGGGGCACGGCCACTCGCGCTACTACCCGCGCTCGGGTTACCGCGTGTCGGCGTTGCCGATGCACGCCCCGCCGATCATGTGGCACGGTTCGAACTACTGGTTCTGGTCGGGCGTGTGGTACGCACCCGGACCGAGCGGCTATGTCGTGGTGCGCCCGCCGTACGGCGTCGTCGTCGCCGACTTGCCGAGCTTCGCGACGGCGGTGGTGATCGGCGGGATCACCTACATGTACCTGAACGGCGCGTATTACCGGCAGCGCGTCCAGGGCGGCTACGAAGTCGTTCCCACACCGGTGGCGGCGCTGGGCCAGGGCAACGGCGCGGCGGTGCGCATGTTCGTCTACCCGGCCAAGGGGCAGACTGCGGAGCGGCAGGCGAGCGACGAATACGAGTGCCACAGCTGGGCCGCGTCGCAAAGCGGCTTCGACCCGGCCCCGGCGGCAACCGGCCAGGCGAGCGATCAGACGCACCGTGCCGACTATGTGCGGGCGCAGACGGCATGCCTGGAAGGGCGCGGCTACACGGTGCGCTGAGACGGCTACTGACGCGAGAACTCCAGCAGCGCCTTCGCATTCACGACGTCGATCCGCTCGCGCGCGAGCTTCACCCAGCCGCGCTCCTCGAAGTTGCGCAACAAGCGGCTGACGAACACGCGCACGCTGCCCAATTCATCGGCCAGGCTCTGGTGCGTGGCTTCGATCACCGGGCCGCGCTGCACCAGAAGGCGTGCCAGGCGCGTGTCCAGCTTGCGGAACGCCACCTCGTCGATCAGCTCCATGACTTCAGCCAGGCGCGCGCCGTACATGTCGAAGACGAAGCGGCGAAACGGCGGGGAGTTGACGATGAGGTCGTTGAACGCGGCGGGCGGCATCTGCAGCAGCGCGACGTCGCTCTCGGCGACGCCGCGTGCCGCGTAGTCGTGCTGGCCGAGCAGGCAGCCGCCCGAGAGGATGCACCCCTCCCCCGGGCTGACGCGGTACAGCACGATCTCGCGCCCCGCGGGCGACGACTTCACCACCCTGACGCTGCCTTCCAACAGGAGCGGAAAGCCCTCGCACGGCAGATTCGGCTCGAACAACACGCTGCCTGCCGGGGCGCGGCGCAGGGGCGAGTCGCGCAGCAGCGCGTCGAGCTGCGTGGGCGGCATCTGCGTGAACACGGGGAAACGCGTGAGCAGCAAGGTGCCGGCGATATTGCCGTCGCTGTTGCTGTCAACGGCGCTCATCGATCGCTGCCCGTTCCCTGCTGCGCCGCCGGCAGCGACCTCAGGGCCGTTTCCAGAGGCAGGTAAAGAGCCGTCGGATTTGCGACGATGGCCTCGAAACCGAAGCGCTCGTAGAAATTCTTCGCGCGGTCGTTCTTGGCATCGACGAGCAGCGCGTAGACCCCGCTTTGCTGGCCCACGAGCGCACAACGCTTGATCGCATCCATCAACAACCACTGCCCGTACTTCCTGCCTTGCTGCGACCGGTCAACCGCCAGCCGCGCCAGCAGTACGGCGGGAATGGGGTGCGCAGGCAAAGTCTTGGCGTCGTCGGCGCTGAGCCGGTCACGCGCGATCTGCGCATTGCTCAGACTGTAGTAGCCGAGGATTCGAGCCGGCTCGCTGCTCTGCGTCAGCACGAAGGTGCGCGAGACCCGGCGTGCCTGGTGCTGAGCCGCCTTGGTGCGCAGATAGTCATCGAGTGCCGGCTCGCCGGAACCGAAAGCCTTGCGGTCGTGGATCGCCTTGTCGAGGCTGGCGACGATCAGCGCCACTGGATGCCGGCGGCCTCGTAGTCGCGCATCGCGGCGATCAAGGCCTTGGTCGGCTTGGGAGGCTTGGCCAACGCGTCGAGCAGGTTCTTGTAGCCTTTGGCCGTGGTGCCGACACGCCCGGTTTCGGCAACGAGCTTGCGCGCACGCGTCAGCGCCGGGCCGAGAATGAACTGGCTCAGTTTCACGCCTTGGATCTCGGCGGCGCGCGTCAACAAGCCCTTGTCGGCGGGCGGCAGGCGAATTTCGAGTCTTTCAGTGGCGCCTTGCATGGGACTCCTCGTTTGGCGGATCGCACCGTACATTGTACGGACTCAGGAAATCAGCGCGGCACGCCACGCACCCAGTGCAACCCAGGTGGCAGACAAACCCGGCCGCGTGCCCCAAGCTCGGCGTGTCTCGACAACACCCCTGAACGGAGCAATCCATGACCATCGAAAACCTGATCCGCATGTTCGCCGGCACCATGATCCTCATCTCGCTCGCCTTGGGCGTGCAGGCGAGCCCGCTGTTCCACTCCGTCAACTGGCTGTGGCTGACGGCCTTCGTCGGTGCGAACCTGTTGCAGAGTTCGTTCACGCACCTGTGCCCGCTGGAGAGCATTCTGCGCAGGCTCGGCGTGAAGAGCGGCGGCGCGGCCTGCGCGAGCTGAGCGGCGCCCCAACCACCGCCCCGCGCGTCACCGGTACTGCCGCAGGTAATGCCACTCGAAGCCGCGCTTGACCCAGTGGAACAGCTTGCTCGACGGCAGCATCATGTTGCGCTGCTCGGTGCGCAGGATCGGCGTTCCCTGGTCGAGCGAATCGACGATGCACATCAGCTCGACCTTGAAGGTCTCGCTCGACGGTTGACCGTTCAGGTCGCCGAGCAGGTTCGCCGCTGCGGCGGCGGCTTGCAGGTCGGCCATGTGCGCCTGCTTGGGCATCCAGTCCGGCCCCGGGAAACTGCCCGAGTCGCCGGCGACGACGACACGCTCGAAACCCGGAACGCGGCAGTGCGCGTCGGCCTGGATCAGGCCGCCGGGTGAACGCGGCAGCGGCGTCGCGTCGAACCAGGCGTTGCCCGTCATCCCGGGCATGAAGAGGATCAGGTCGGCGTGAAACTCGCCGCCCTCCGTCACGACACGATCCGCGTCGAAGCGCACCATCTTGTGCCCCAGGTGCGTGCGGATGTCGCGGCGTTGCATCTCGCCGAGCAGGTGCGTCACCGCCTTGGGTCCGAGGCGATTTCCCGGCTCCTTGGACGGGTTGAAAAACGTCAGCTCGAACTTGCCGCGCCGGCCTTCGCTGCGCAACTGCGAGTCGATGCCGAAGAGGAATTCGAACATCGGCCCGCCGCGCATCGCGCTCGGCTCGTTCGGATTTCCGGCAAAACCCACGGCGATCGCGCCGCCTTTCATCTCGCGCAGCCGGTCGCGGATGCGCTCGGCGGCGGCGATGCCCTCGCAAGGCGTGATCGCGTGCTCGATGCCGGGCAGCTTCTTGATGAAGCGCCCGCCGGTGGCGACGACGAGCGCGTCGTTGCTCACCTCCCCTGCGCTCGTCTGCAAGGTGCGGCCGGCGTCGCTCAGGCCCGTCGCTTCGCCCGCGTGAAAGCGCACGTTCATGCGACGCAGGAAATTGGCGAGCGGAATCACCAGGTCTTCGCGGCGCCGCAATCCGCTGGCAATCCAAATGATTCCGGGCAGGAAGTGCAGCTCGGCGCGCGGCGCGACGAGCGTGATCTCGGCCTGCGCGTCACGCTTGCGCAGTTCGCGAATGGCGGTGAGGCCGGCGAAGCCGGCGCCGACGACGGTGATGCGGTGTGCCATGGTGACTCAGGGTGCGAATGGGCGCGAAGTCAAGCGCGTTTGGTGAGCAATTCCTGCAGGCCCTGCAGGGTCTCGTGAATGCGTTGTTGCCGGGTCGCGGAAGCCCCGGTGCCCGGCGCGGCGTTCAGTTCCTGTTCGACAAAACACACCGCCATGCGCGCATAGGTGCTGTCCAGCGCCTTGCGCACGGCGTTCAGTTGCCCGGCGATCGTCAGGCAATCGTTGCCCTCTTCGATGAGGCGCTGCACGCCACGCAGTTGCCCTTCGGCGCGGCGCAGCCGGTTCAGCAAGTCGGCGCGCGCGGCGGGTTCGGTGAGTGCGGTCATGAAGGGTTGCCCTGGGGAACGATGTCTGGCGTTGCAGCCGCTGCGCTGTCGCCGGCCGCGGGAGCCTGCGGCGGCGCGGCAGTCTCGAAGCGGCGCCGGAATGCCGCATAGTACAAAACCGGAATCACGATCAGCGTCAACAGCGTCGAGACGAAGATGCCGAAGATCAGCGAGATCGCCAGGCCGCCGAAAATCGGATCGTCGACGATGAAGAACGCCCCCGTCATCGCCGCCAGGCCGGTAAGCACGATGGGCTGGGCGCGCACCGCGGCCGACGCGACGACCGCCTGCTTGAACGGCAGCCCCAAGCGCACCTGGAGTTCGATGAAGTCCACGAGCAGGATCGAGTTTCGCACGATGATTCCGGCCAGCGCGATCATGCCGATCATCGACGGCGCGCTGAACTTCGCGCCCAGCAGCGCGTGCCCCGGCAGCACGCCGATGATGGTGAGCGCAATCGGCGCCATGATGATGAGCGGCGTGAGGTAGCTCTTGAACTGCGCAACGACGAGCAGGTAGATCAGCACCAAGCCGACGGCGTAGGCCGCGCCCATGTCGCGGAATGTCTCGAGCGTGACCTGCAGCTCGCCGGTCCAGCGCACCGCGTAGCTGCGAAACGGGTCGCCGGGCGGACTGAGGAGGAACTCGTCAATGCTGCCGGCGCCTGGCAGCGCCGCCTCCTGCAGCTTGCGGCGGATTTCGATGACGCGGTACGGCGGCGAGTCGAGTTTGCCCGACAAGTCGCCGATCACATAACTCACGCCTTGCAGGTCCTTGGTGTAGAGCGTCACATCGGCCGCACCGTACTCGACGCGCACGAGCTCCGACAACGGCACCAGGCGCCCGTCGGCGGCGGCGAGCGGCAGCGCGAGCAGCGCGTCCAGGCCGACCTGCGCTTCCAGCGGAAGCTGCAGGCGCACCGGCACCGGGTACTTGCTTTGGCCGTCGTGCAGCCACGCCGCGTCTTTGCCCGACAACGCCGCAGCCACCGTTTGTGCCACCGCAGATACGGGAATTCCCAAGGCCTGGGCGCGCTGGCGCTGCACGCGCAGGAAGGCGCGCGGCGCGGCGGCTTGCACGGTGGTGTCGACGCCCACGGTCTCTGGCGTGCGCCGGAACAGCTCGGCGATGCGCAGCGCAAGTTGCTGGCGCCCGGCTTCCTCGGGGCCATAGACCTCGGCGACGAGTGGCGCCATCACCGGCGGGCCCGGCGGCACTTCGACGACCTTGACCCGTGCGGCGTGGCGCGCGCCGATGCGTTCGATCTCGGGCAGCAGGCGCTGCGCGATCGCGTGGCTCTGCTCGTGGCGGTGCGCCTTGTCGACGAGGTTCACCTGCAAGTCGCCGAGTTCGGCGTCGCCGCGCAGATAGTACTGGCGCACCAGGCCGTTGAACGTGATCGGACTCGCCGTCGCCGCATACCCCTGCACGTGTCGGACTTGTGGTTGGCGCGCCACGAAGGAGGCGATGTCGTGCAGCGCCGCGGTCGTGTCTTCCAGGGCGCTGCCCGCCGGCATGTCGAGCACGACCTGGAACTCGCTCTTGTTGTCGAACGGCAGCATTTTCAGCACGACGGCCTGCAGCGGCACCAGGCCAATCGACATGAACAGCAGCACGGTCACGCCGGCCAGCAGCAGCCAGCGCTTGCGCGCGCTTTCCAGCAGCGGGCCGAGCACGCGGTTGAAGAGCCGCTGCACGCGTGACGGCGCGGCGCCGGCCGTCGCCTGCGCCGCGCCATGCGCGCTGTGCGGCTTCATCAGCTTGAGCGCGAGCCACGGCGTGACGCTGAACGCGATCAACAGCGACAGCAGCATGCCCAGACTCGCGTTGATCGGGATCGGCTGCATGTACGGCCCCATCAGCCCGCTGACGAAGGCCATCGGCAGCAGCGCGGCGATCACCGTCAATGTGGCCAGGATCGTCGGACCGCCGACTTCGTCGACTGCGGCCGGGATGATTTGCCACAGCGGTTTGTCCGGCTCGAGTTGCTGGTGGCGGTGGATGTTCTCCACGACGACGATCGCGTCGTCGACGAGGATGCCGATCGAAAAGATCAACGCGAACAGCGAAACGCGGTTCAGCGTGAAGCCCCACGCCCACGAGGCGAACAGCGTCGCCGTGAGCGTCAGGATCACCGCGGCGCCGACGATCAGCGCCTCGCGCCGCCCGAGCGCGATCCCGACGAGAACGATCACCGACAGGGTGGCGAAGCCCAGCTTCTGGATCAGCTTGGCGGCTTTTTCTCCCGCGGTTTCGCCGTAGTCGCGCGTCAGCGTGACTTGCAGGCTGGGTGGAATCACGGTGTTGCGCAGCGCATCGATGCGCTCGCGCACCGCCTTGGCCACCTGGACCGCGTTTGCGCCGGCTTTTTTCGTGATCGAGATCGTCAGCGCCGGGTGCACGCTGCCCGTTTGAGCACCGGGCGCCGCTGCCGACGCCGCCCCGGCCAGAGCCTCAGCCGCGCCCGGCGTGTGCCACACATGGTGCTGCGGTTGCTCGCTGCCGGCGCTGACCTGCGCCACCTCACGCAGGTAGACGGGTTTGCCCTGGGACACGCCGACGACGAGGTTGGAAACGTCTTCGGCGTCGCGCAGGTACTGGCCGGTCTCGATGGCGAGCATGCGCGGCGCGTCGGGGTCGGCCGCGCTCGGATCGCCGATCACGCGCCCGGAGGGCATCGCCAGGTTCGCCGCGGCAAGCGTATCGGCCAGGCGCTGCACGTCGATGCCGCGTTCGCGCAGACGCGCCGGATCGAGCGCCACCTGCAGCACGCGGCCCGGCGCGCCTATCGTCTTCACTTCGCGCACGCCAGGCACGCGCGTCAGCTCAATCTCCATCGTGTGCGCGACCGGCGCCAGCTCGGCCGCCGAGCCGACATCGTTGCTCCACAGCGTGACCGCGATCACCGGCACATCGTCGATGCCCTTGGGCAGCACCACCGGAGTCAGCGTTCCCAGGTCGCGCGGCAGCCAGTTCTGGTTTGCGTTGAGCACGTCGTAGAGGCGCACCAGCGCCTCGGTGCGCGGCACGCCGACCTTGAACTGCACCGTCACGATGGCCATTCCCGGCCGCGCCACCGAATAGGTGTGTTCGATTCCCGCAATCTGCGCGAGCACCTGTTCGGCCGGCAGCGCCACCATGTTCTGCACGTCGGCGGACGATGCGCCGGGGAAGGCGATCATGACGTTGGCCATCGTCACGTTGATCTGCGGCTCTTCCTCGCGCGGCGTGATCAGAATCGCAAAACCGCCGAGCAGCAGTGCCACGAGCGCGAGCAGCGGCGTCAATGGGTTGTTCTGGAACGCCGCGGCCATGCGGCCGGCGATGCCCGGCGCCGGCGGGGTGCCGGTGTGCTCAACGGGTAGAGTCACCTCGGATCCCCGGCAGCCGCCGCCGGGCGTGCGCCAGCCAAGCCTGCGCGAACCGCGTCGACGGCGATGACCTGGCCCTCCTGGACCCCGGCGAGCAACTCGACCCGGTCGCCCAGCGTCGCGCCGCTGCGAACCATGCGCAACACGAACTGGCCGTTGTCGACCGCGTAAACCGCCGTCAACTCGCCGCGCCGCAGGACCGCGCTCGCCGGTGCGCTGAGCGCGCCTTTGCGATCCGCCGTCTGCGCCGACGCCGGCCCGCGGAAATGCACACGCACGCTTTGCCCCGGGCGGGCGCCGGCGCTGTCAGCGCCCGACAGGGGCAGCCGCCACTCGACCGTCTGCGACACCGCGTCGGTGCTGGGCAGCGCCTGGCGCTGCACCGGCGCGACCAAACGGCCGTCGAGAAGCTCGATCTGCACCTCACGCGCGCCTGAAGCGAGCAAGGCGCGCGACACCGGAACCTGCACGACGGCACGCAGCGCGCCGGGCTCGTACAAGGTGACCACGGGTCGGCCGGCGACGGCGAGGTCACCCACCTCGACGTGCGTGGCAAGCACGACGCCGGAAAACGGCGCCATGACTTCGGCATGGCCGCTGACGAGCAGCGCCTGGCGGTGCTCGGCTTGCGCTTGCGCGACGCCGGCCTGCGCCGCGGCGAGTTGCGTCAGCGCCGAATCCAACGCCGCCTGGCTGATGAAATTTTGCGCGCGCAACTCGCGCGTCCGGTCGGCGTTCTGCTGCGCCGCCGTCAGCGCCGCCTGGGCCTGCGCAACCGCCGCGTCGGCACGCGCCACACCGGCTTGCGGCTCGCGCGGGTCCAGCCGGGCGAGCGCTTGGCCGGAGCGAACCCGGTCGCCCGCCCTGACGAGCAGCGCGATCACGTTGCCGCCGACCTGCGCCGCCACCGTGCTTTGTTTGACGGGTTGCAGTGCGCCGTCCAACGCCATGCCACTCGCCGCACTGCCGCGCTGCAGCGTGGTCGTGGGAACGAGCACGGGGGCTGCGCCGGCAGCGTGAAGCGAGCACAAGCCGGCAAGCAGGACGGTGGCAATTCGGTGGCTGTGCAACATGGTCAATCCCGTGGGTTGGAACGGTGTTCGCGTCGAGTTCGATCTTGACTTTATACGGTGTGGGGTATACAGTCAAGCCGTGCGCTGCATGATTGCAGCACCCCACCGTTGATGGAGCCTTGAATGAACACCCCCTCCAGCGTCGAATCCCTGAACATCGTGTGCCCGAGCTGCACCACGACAAACCGCCTTCCCGCGCAGCGCGCAACGGAAGACCCGCACTGCGGGAAGTGCGCAGCCATTCTGTTGCCTGCCGCGCCGGTGGTGTTGAGCGATCTCAACTTCGAGCGCGTTGTCGCGGGAACCGATCTGCCGGTGGTCGTCGACTTCTACGCCGATTGGTGCGCTCCGTGCCGCACCATGGCGCCGCAGTTCGCGCGCGCCGCGGCCGATGCGAAGGGCCGCGCGCTGTTCGTGAAAGTCGACAGCGACGCCAGCCCGGCCACTGCCGCGCGCTTCGCGGTGCGCAGCATTCCCACCGTGGTGCGCCTGAACCACGGGTCCGAGGTCGACCGCTTCAGCGGCGTTCGCAGCGCCGCCGATCTGGTGCGGTTTGCGCTCGGCTGAGCTTCCAGCCCGGCACAGCAGGTCTCGCAAAACCGGGCCGAGCGCGCGGCTGCCCGGCCACGTCACCGCCGCCACGAGTCGCGGCACTGCCGGATCGCCGAGGCGAACAGCGCCACGGCCGAGACGACGCGCAGCTTGCGGCTCACCGGTCCGCCCACAGGCAGGCGAAACGGCGGCACGCTGTCGGTGACGAGCACCCGCGAGATCGCCGCGTCGGCGAGCACGTCGGCGGCGGGTTCGATGAACAGGCCGTGCGCCGCGCAGCCGATCACGTCGCGCGCGCCCGCGTGGCGCAGCGCCTGAGCGGCACGCTGCATCGTCGCCCCGCTGGCGATCAAGTCGTCGAGCAGAAGCACGCTCAATCCTTGCACGTCGCCTGCGACCAGGTTGTCGCTGCTCACCAGGCCCGCGCTGCGGCGCTTGTCGACCAATGCAAACCCGACCGGAACCGACAGCCGCTCGATGAGGGACTCGCGCCACAACTGCGCGCGCTTCACGCCGCCCGGGTCGGGCGACGCCACGGCGAGCCGGCCATCGCCTGCCAGTTCGGCAATCACCGGGTCGAACGCTCGATGCGCCTCGAGGTGCAGCGTCGTGCAGCGAAATGCGTTCTGCAACGCTGCGACGTTGTGCGCTTCCAGCACGATGAGCTGCGCCACGCCCGCGGCCTCGAACAGTTGCGCGACGTAGCGCAACGTCACCGGGTCGAACGGTTTGGTTTGGCGGTCCTTGCGCGCGTAGGCCAGATAGGGCACGACCGCAGTGACACGCGCCGCGCCGTGCTCACGCAGCGTGGCGCTGAACAGCAGCAGGCTGAACAGCTTGTCGTGCGGGCTCAGTTGACTTCCCGATGGACCGCCGTACAGGCTGAGCATCACGTAGACATCGGCGCCGCGCGGGTCGACCTTGGGGCGCAGCTTGTGCTCGCCGTCTTCGAAGCTGCGGTCTTCAAACGGGCTCAGGGGTTCGTCCAACGCCGCGGCGAGTGCGGGGGCAAGAGTGGAGCCGGGGTCAAGGCAAAACAACAGCATGGTCAAGCCTTCACTGCAGGACGGAACGGGAACGCGGCGAACTCGCCGATGAATCGCTCGAGTTCGCCCGCCGGCAGCTTGTCGATGCCTGCGGCTTGGGCGCGACCGGAACCGCCGAAGCGGCGACACAGCTCGTCGGCGCCACCCGCGGCCCGCAGCGGCGCACGCACGCTCGCGACGAAACTGCCGTCGCGCAGCGGCTTGAGCACCGCGTGCGCGCGCGTCGGCTGCGTATTCGCGAAACGGTTTGCCAGCGTGCCGATGACGCGCCGGCTCCACGGCGCGTCGGGCAGCACGACAACGCAGGCGCGCTCGTTTTCCCAGTGCGGCACCAGGCTCATGCCTGCCTCGAGGTCGGCACGACGCAAGGTATCGAGGTCGCGAACGACGGATTCGTGCGCGATCAGCGCCAGCGGGTCAACGTAGCGCGCCATGATCCGGTAGAGGTCTGCCGGCGCGATGTGCACGTCTTGTTCGTCTTCGCCGTAGGCGTTGTAGTTGATCGCCTCGCCGAGCCACCGCAGCGCGTCTCGGTCGTGCGCCTGCACGCCGCTGGCTTGGCCAAGCGCATCGGCGACTTCGGTGAGGTTGTCGCCGTACGCCCCCACCAGCGCCCAGGGTCGGAATTCGCCGCCAAGGTGCCGATCCATCAAGAGGCTGGTGCAGACCGCAGCATCGACCTCGATGTGGGTTTGCAGATTCGAATGCGTCGGTCTGTCGGCGGCGGCGTGGTGATCGAAGTAGCGCACCCGCGCGCCCTGCCCCAGCAAGCGCAGCAGCGCGACGCGATTGCGCTGCATCGAGATGTCGCAGACCAGCAGTTCATCACCCGGCTGCGCCTGCACCCGGTCGAGCAAGGCAATGTCGCGCTTCAGCCCCGTGATCAGCGTGGCTGGCGCCGGTTCATGGAGTCGCCACTGCAGTACGGCGCACAGGCCATCGGCGTCGCCATTGCAGACGTCGATGGTGCGCATCATCCTTTCCCGGCCACCAAGGATTGGGCTGCCGCAACGATTTTCGGGGCCAGCGGCAGCGCAGCGTCTTCCAGGTGCTTGGCGTAGGGGATTGGCACCTCTTCGCTGCACACCCGCGCCGGCGGCGCGTCGAGATCAAAGAACGCTTCTTCGCCGACCCGAGCCAGGATTTCCGCTGCCAGGCTGCACGTGCGCCAGCCTTCGTCGACGACGAGCACACGCCGCGTCTTGCGCACCGACCCGAGCACGGTCGCCATGTCGAGCGGGCGCAGCACACGCAGGTCGATGACTTCGGCGCTGATGCCAAGACGCTCGAGGGTCGCCGCCGCGGCCAGTGCGCGCGGTACGCTGCCGCCGTAGGTGACGATGCTCAGCGCCGTTCCCTCGCGCCGCACCGCGGCGTGTTCCAGGTCCACACGCGATGCCGGATCGCCGAGTTCACCTTCCAGGTTGTAGAGCTGGGCGTGTTCAAAGATGATCACCGGGTCCGGGTCTTGCAACGCGGGCCAGAGCATGCCGCGTGCGTCCTCGAGCGTCGCTGGTGCCAGGACCTTCAACCCCGGCACATGCGCATACCAGACCTCGAGACTGTGCGAATGCTGCGCAGCGAGTTGCCGGCCCGCGCCCGTGGCCATGCGGATCACGACCGGCACCGAGAACTGGCCACCCGACATGTGGCGCAGCGCCGCCGCGGTGTTGACGATGGCGTCCAGCGCGAGCAGGCTGAAGTTCACCGTCATGATTTCGACGATGGGACGCATGCCGCCGAGCGCGGCGCCGATTCCCGCGCCGACAAAACCCAGCTCCGACAGCGGCGTGTCGCGGATGCGCGCTTCGCCGAACTCCTCGAGCAGGCCCTTCGTCACGGCGTAGCTGCCGCCGTAGCGCCCGACGTCCTCGCCCATCACGAAGACCCGCGGGTCGCGCTGCAGCGCCTCGCGGTGCGCGGCGCGCAGGGCTTCGCGGTAGGTGGTCATGGTCGCGCGCGCGCCGGCATCACGAATGCACCCACGTCGCATCGCTCGGCGTTGCGGCCGGTGGCGCGAGGGGAATCCCGGCCTTGGCGAGAAACTCATCGATCGCCGCTTCGAGCTCGTCCCAGTCCGTGTATTCGCAGTCTTTCGACGTGTCCGTGCTCTGCCCGCGCTGGCGCGCGATCATGCGCATCAAGACGCGCTTGAAATAGTCGTACTGGGTGTACTTGAGCGCACCCGCCACGCAATGCATGGTCACCGGCTTGAGCTCGCAGTCGTCGACGAAGTCATGCAGCAGGCGCCGCGTCTCGATGCGGCTGTCCAGATCGTCCAGCGCCGCGGTCAGGCTGACTGAGAACACGCTGCACGGCAGCGCCTTCAGCCACGCATGGTTGCGCTTCACGAACTGCGCGAGTGGCCTGGGGTGCTCCTGCTGATGCACCGAGCCGGCGAGGATTGCCCCTTGGTAGACCACCGTCACCGCAGCTGCGGCGGCGGGCGTGGCCGTGTCGACCAGGTCGACGCGGTGGCCGCGGATGCGCAAGCGCTCGGCGATGAACTCAGCGATTTTTCGCGTCTGGCCTTCGACGCTGGCATAGGCGACGAGGATGGGCTGCATGGAGGTCTCCGGGTTCGCGTCGGCGTCACGCCACGGGAGTGAGCACATCGCGGGTCAGCTGCTGCACGGGCTCCCAGCTGCCGGCTTCGGCAAACGCCACCGCGGCGTCGACTTCGCGCAGCGCTTCGCTGTCGAGGTTCTCGAAGTCGGCCTCGGTCAGCATGCCCGCGGCCTTCAACGCATCGGTCAGGGCGTGAATCGGGCCGTGCTTTTTCCAGCGCTCGACCTCGGCCTTGTCGCGGTACAGCTCGGCGTCGAACATCGAGTGGGCGCGGAAGCGGTAGGTGTGCAGCTCGAGAAAAAACGGCGACTGGCGCGAGCGCACGAAGTCGATGGCGCGCGTTGCGGCGTCGGACACGGCGAGCACGTTCATGCCGTTGATGTGGGCGGTGGGCAGCCCGTAGCTCGCGGCCTTCTTCGTGAGATCGATCTGCGCCTGGCTGCGCGAGAGCGCCGTGCCCATCGCGTACAAGTTGTTCTCGCAGACGAAGAGCACGGGCACGCGCCACAGCGCCGCGAGGTTCAGCGATTCGTGGAACGCGCCCTCGGCAACAGCGCCTTCGCCGAAGAAGCAGACGGTGACGCAGTCTTGTCTGGGAGCGAGTCGATCCGCGAGCGCCAAACCCACGGCCAGCGGCAAGCCGCCGCCGACGATGGCGTTGCCGCCGTAAAAACGCGTCGCGCGGTCGAACAGATGCATTGAGCCGCCGCGCCCGCGCGAGCAACCCTCTTGCTTGCCGTACATCTCGGCCATGATCGCGTTCATGCTCACGCCGCGCAGCAGCGCGTGGCCGTGTTCGCGGTAGGTGGCGACGACGTTGTCGCACGCCTCCAAATGCGGCATCACCCCCGCAGCGACGGCCTCCTCGCCGATCGCTAGGTGCAGGAAACCGCGGATCTTGCCTTCGCCGTAGAGCTGGGCACAGCGCTCTTCCATGCGCCGGATGCGCAGCATGTCGTGCACGCGCGCAAGGCAGAAGGCGCGCTCGTAGTGCGTCGCGTCGACGCGTGGCACCGCGACCGTATCCCCCGTCATGCGCCAGCCTCCAGTGTCGACGTGTCGCCCTCGGGAAGCCCCAACTCGCGCGCCTTCAGCAAGCGGCGCATGATCTTGCCGCTGCGCGTGCGCGGCAGCGATGCGGCAAATGCGATTTCCTTCGGTGCCACCGCTGGGCCGAGGCGTTTGCGCGCGTGTGCGAGCAGCTCGCGCTCCAATTCTTCGCCTGCAACAAACCCCGCCTTGAGCGAGACGAAGGCTTTGACCGTCTCGCCGAGCACGGGGTCGGGTTTGCCAATGACTCCGGCTTCGGCGACCGCCGGATGTTCCAGCAAGACGCTCTCAACTTCGAACGGGCCGATCAGATGGCCGGCGGACTTGATCACGTCGTCGGCGCGGCCGACGAACCAGTAGTCGCCCTCAGTATCGCGCTTCACCAGGTCGCCCGTGAGGTACAAGTCGCCGGCGAAACACTTGCGGTAGCGTTCCTCATCGTTCAGGTAGCCGCGGAACATCGACGGCCAGCCGCGCTTCAGCGCGAGCTCGCCTTGCACGCCGGGCTCTTCGATGATGCGCACGCCGCCGGGCTCGAGTCGCTCGACGACACACGCGTCGACGCCCGGCAGCGGCCGGCCCATCGAGCCGGGCTTCACGTCGAATGCCAAGGCGTTGCCGATCATGATCCCGCCGGTTTCGGTTTGCCACCAGTTGTCGTGGATGGGCATGCCGAACACGTCCTGGCCCCACCACACGGCTTGCGGATTGAGCGGCTCGCCCACACTCGCGATGAAGCGCAGCTGGGGGAACCGGAAGCGCCGCGCGAGCTCGGGCCCGGCCTTCATCAACATGCGAATCGCCGTGGGCGCCGTGTACCAGACGCTCACCGCCTGATCCTGCAAGATGCGATACCAACGCTCGGGGTCGAACTCGGCCTCGTCGACGACCATCGTCACGCCGTGCAGCAGCGGCGCGATGATGCCGTACGACATTCCCGTCACCCAGCCGGGGTCGGCCGTGCACCAGAACACGTCGTCCGGGTGCAAGTCAAGCGCGTACAGGCCCGTCGCGTAGTGCGTCAGTGCCGCGTCGTGCACGTGGATCGCACCCTTGGGCTGGCCCGTCGTTCCGCTCGTGAAGTGCAGCAGCGCGGGGTCGTCGGGCCGCGTCGCAACCGTCTCGAAGGTTTCCGGCGCATCGTGCAGCAGTGCGTCCAGGTCCAGCGTGCCCTGCGGCATGGGCCCGGACGCGTCGTCGATGAGAAACACGTGCTCGAGCGTGGGCAATCGCTCGCGCACCGGCAGCACCTTGCGCCGGTAGAGCGCGGTCGTCGTCACAAGGGCGCGCCCCGCGCCGAGGTTGAGGCGCGTCGCAATCGGTTCGGGTCCGAACGCTGAAAACAGCGGCGACACGACCACACCCGCCTTCAGCGCGCCCAGCACCGCCACATAGAGCTGTGGCAGGCGCGGCATCAAGACGAACAGGCGGTCGCCGCGGCGCAGGCCCGCGCGCTTGATGACGTTGGCGAAGCGGTTCGCCATCAGCAGCAACTCCCGGTATGTGATGCATTGGGGTGCACCCTCCACCGGGAGCCACCGAATCGCCACGTGTTCGGCGCGCTCGCCCAGACCATGACGGTCCACCGCGAGTGACGCGATGTTGAGCGCCCCGCCGGGCGCCGCTGCGAGTTCGCCGCGCAGGGCCTCCCAGGAAAACTGCGCGCGTTGTGCGACGTCGTCGTGCCAGCGCGGCAAACGCTGCGCGTCCAGCACCTTCTGAATTCGCGGCGAACGCTGCGCAGTGGGGGTGGGATTCGTCGTCATGCGTCGGCCTCGTTCGACACCTTAGAGGCGAAGCGTTCCCCTGCGCTTGATGGGCGTCAAACCACGGCGGCCTGGCACGCCCCACCCCACTTGCGCCAAGTCAACGATGGACTCCGGGTTCGCGCTCACGATTCCAGAGCCCTGCCGAACGCGCTGTGTATTGGCAGAACCCAAAGAGGCCTTGCGTGAACTGCAGATGCTGTCTGACATAGCCCAATCGTCCGAATGCCCGAGGCTCGCGATGTCGCACTCGCCCGCGACCACGCGGGTGTTACTGCTCGCAGTGTTTGCGCTCTTCGCCCTGATCTGGTTTGGCACGCTGGGAATGCGCTCGCTGATTCATCCTGACGAAGGGCGCTACGCGGCGCTGGCGCTCGAGATGGCGCGCAGCGGCGACTGGGTCACGCCACGACTGAATGGCGTGCTCTATTTCGAGAAGCCGGCGTTCCAGTACTGGATCGGCGCGCTGAGTTTTCAGGCGTTCGGCGTCTCGGAGTTCACGGCCCGGCTCTGGCCCGGCCTGGCGGGCTTCCTCACCATCGTGGCCACGGCATTCACCGCATCCCGCCTGTGGGGCCGCGACGCCGGTGTGCGCGCCCTAGCGATCACCGCGTCGATGACATGGATCATCGGCAACAGCCATCTCCTGACGCTGGACGCTGGCCTGACGCTGTTCCTGACCCTGACGCTGTGCGCCTTCCTGCTCGCGCAACACGCCGAAGCGCCGCTGCAGCGCCGCTGGATGTGGCTTGCCTGGGCGGCGATGGGCTGCGCCGTGCTGAGCAAGGGGCTGGTGGGCGTCGTGATTCCGGCGTGTGCGCTGCTGCTGGCGAGCTTCGGATTGCGCAGCTTCGGTCTCTGGCGGTGCCTGCACTGGTGCAGCGGCGCGCTGGTATTCCTCGCGATCACTGCGCCGTGGTTCATCGTCGTGTCGCTGCGCAACCCGGCCTTCGCTGAATTCTTCTTCGTTCACGAGCACTTCGCGCGCTATCTGACGACGGTTCACCACCGCGAGGGCTCATGGTGGTATTACCTGCCGCTGTTGTTCGCGGGCGCGTTGCCCTGGACAAGCGGCTTGGCCTGGCTTGCGCGGCGCACCGGCCAAAGCGGCGATGCGCGGCCCGACCGCGCCGCTGCCGAGGTGCACAGCGTGCTCATCGCCTGGGCTGCACTCGTCATCGTGCTGCTCGGCGCCTTCACTTCCCAGCCAGTGGCCTCGACGAGGCGACCATCGCCGGCGTCGCCGACGTGCTGCGCTCGGGCTGGATCACCAGCGGCCCGAAGGTGCAGGAATTCGAGGCCGCGCTGTCGGCACGTACTGCGGCGGCCGGCCGGTGCGCGCTGCTCACCTCGGCGACCGGCGGCGCTCGAGATCGCGCTGCGCTGTCGCCGGCATCGGCCCGGGCGACGAGGTGATCACGACGGCGCTGAGCTTCTCCACCGCCAACATGATCTGCAAGGTCGGCGCGACGCCGGTGTTCGTCGACGTCGACCCGCGCACGCGCAACATCGACCTCGACGCGGTCGAGGCGGCGATCACGCCGCGCACGCGCGCGATCCTGCCGGTGGATCTGGCCGGGCTGCCGGTCGACCTGGACGCGCTGTACGCGCTCGCGCGGCGCCACAGGCTGCGCGTGATCGAGGACGCGGCGCAGGCGATCGGCTCGCGCTGGAAGCGGCCGCGCGCATCGGCAGCTATCGGCGACCTGGTCTCGTTCAGCTTCCACGCCGAACAAGAACATGACGACGATCGAAGGCGGCGCCTGGTGCTGAACGACGCGGCGGAGGCGCGGCGCGTCGAGCTGCTGCGCTTCCAGGGCATGACGCGCTTCGCCGACGGCGGCATGCGACGTCGACGTTCCCGGGCGGCAAGTACAACCTGACCGACGTCGCCGCGCGCGATCGGCCTCGGCCAGTTGCGCGCGGCTCGACGCCTTCAACGCGCGGCGGCGCGCGCTGGCGCGCGCGCTACTTCGAGCGCTGGTCGACCGAGCGCTGGGCCTCGAGCTGCCGCCGCGCGGACTTCGACGACCACGGCAACTGGAACATGTTCCAGGTGCTGCTGCCGCTCGCGCTGGCGTCGACGCGCGGCGAGTTCATCGCGGCGCTGAAGGCGCGCGGCATCGGCATCGGCGTGCACTACCAGGCGATGCACCTGTCCACGCTGTTCCGCGCAGCTCGGCTGGCGCAGGGGCGAGTTTCCCGTACGCCGAGCGCATCGGCGCGCGCACCGTGACGCTGCCGCTGTTCCCGGCGATGACGACGGCGACGTGGACCGCGTGCTGCGTCGCGCGAGTCACGCACTCGGCGGCCGGCGACCGCGCGCGACGTCGACACGCCTCACGAATGCACGGAGCCCGAGTGTCCACGCGCATGACGCGCCCCCGACGTCTCAGCGTCGTGATCCCGGTCTACAACGAGGAGGCCGGGCTGCCGGCGCTGTTCGCGCGCCTCTACCCGGCGCTCGACGCGCTGCGGCGCGCGCTACGAGGTCGTCTTCGTCAACGACGGCAGCCGCGACCGCTCGGCGGCGCTGCTGCGCGAGCAGTTCGAGCGGCGCCCCGACGTCACGCGCGTCGTGCTGTTCAACGGCAACTACGGCCAGCACCGGGCGATCCTGGCCGGCTTCGAGCACTGCCGCGGCGAGCGCGTCGTCACGCTCGACGCCGACCTGCAGAACCCGCCCGAGGAGATCGCGCAAGCTGCTGGCGGCGATGGACGCCGGCCACGACTACGTCGGCGCGATCCGGCGCGACGCGCGCAGGACGTCGTGCGTGGCGGCGCTGGGCCTCGCGGCGCGATGAACCGGCTGCGCGAGCGCATCACGCGCATCCGCGATGACCGACCAGGGCTGCATGCTGCGCGCCTACAGCCGCGACATCGTCGACGCCGATCAACCAGTGCCGCGAGATCAACACCTTCATCCCGGCGCTCGCCTACACGTTCGCGCAGCAACCCGACCGAGGTCGAGGTCGCGCACGAGGAGCGCGCCGCGGGCGAGTCGAAGTACTCGCTGTACAAGCTGATCCGGCTGAACTTCGACCTCGATCACCGGCTTCTCGCTCGTGCCGCTGCAGCTGTTCTCGATGTTCGGCATGCTGGTGTCGCTGCTGCTCGGCGCTGTTCGTCGCTGCGTGATCGTGCGGCCGGCTGCATCTGCTCGGCCCGGAGGACGGGCGGCCTGTTCACGCTGTTCGCGACTCGTCTGTTCTTCCTGATCGGCATGGTGCTGTTCGGCCTCGGCCTGCTCGGCGAGTACGTCGGCCGCATCTACCAGCAGGTGCGCGCGCGGCCGCGCTACATGATCGACGCGGTGCTCGAGCAGCGCGAGCCGTGAGCGCGTGCAGCGCCGGACGCGGCATGCCGCGCGCCGTCGTCTTCGCCTACCACGACGTCGGCGTGCGCTGCCTGCGCGTGCTGCTCGCGCACGGCGTCGACGTGCCGCTGGTGGTCACGCACGCGCGACAGCCCGGGCGAGACGATCTGGTTCGACAGCGTCGCGCGCCACGCGCCGCCGAGCACGGCATCGCGGTGCATCGCGCCCGACGATCCGAACGCGCCGGACGTGCTCGCCGCGCGTCGGCGCGCTGCGCGCCCGATTTCCTGTTCTCGTTCTACTACCGGCAGATGCTGACGCGCGCGCTGCTGCACGCTGCCGCGGCGCGGCGCCTCAACATGCACGGCTCGCTGCTGCCGCAAGTACCGCGGCCGCGCGCCGGTGAACTGGGCGGTGCTCCACGGCGAGCGCGAGACCGGCGCGACGCTGCACTACATGACGACGAAGCCCGACGCCGGCGCCATCGTCGACCAGAGCGCGGTGCCGATCCTGCCCGACGACACCGCGCGCGAGGTGTTCGACAAGGTGACCGTCGCGGCCGAGATCGCGCTCGACGCGCGCGCTGCCGGAGCTGCTCGCCGGCACGGCGCCGCTGCACGCCGCAGGACCTGGCGCAGGGCAGCTACTTCGGCGGCCGCACGGCCCGAGGACGGCGCGCATCGACTGGCGCGCCGGCGCGCGCGCAGATCCACAACCTGGTGCGCGCCGTCGCGCCGCCGTATCCCGGCGCCTTCACCAGCGCTCGGCGGGCTGCCGCTCAGCGCTGCTGCGCACGCTGCGCGGCCGACCGCGCCGCGCGCGCCGAGCCACCGCGCTGCGAGTGCGCAGCGACGGCGCGACGTGCGCGCTGCTGCGTCGACGGCGGCGCGCTGCGCGTGCTCGCAGCTCGAGCTCGACGGCGCGACACCGCGACGCTCGACGCGCGCCTTCGCGCGCGCGCTTCGGCGCGCGCCGCTCCAGCTCGACGCCTGACGCATTCTTCGCAAGCGACCCCACGACCATGGCCATGCAAAGAGTCCTGATCCTCGGCGTCAACGGCTTCATCGGCCACCACCTGTCGCACGCGCATCCTCGCACGACACCGACTGGGAGGTCTACGGCATGGACATGCAGTCCGACCGCGTCGACGACCTGCTGCGAGCACCCGCGCTTCCATTTCTTCGAGGGCGACATCACGATCAACAAGGAGTGGATCGAGTACCACATCAGAAGTGCGACGTGGTGCTGCCGCTGGTGGCGATCGCCACGCCGGCGACCTACGTGCAGCGAGCCGCTGCGCGTGTTCGAGCTCGACTTCGAGGCGAACCTGCCGATCGTCCGCGCCTGCGTGCAGCTACGGCAAGCGCATCATCTTCCCGTCGACCTCCGAGGTCTACGGCATGTGCCGCGACGACGAGTTCGACCCGGAGCGCTCCGAGCTGGTGCTACGGCCCGATCGACAAGCCGCGCTGGATCTACTCCTGCGCCAAGCAGCTGATGGACCGCGTGATCTACGCCTACGGCATGCAGGAGGGCCTCGACTACACGCTGTTCCGCCCGTTCAACTGGATCGGCGCCGGGCCTCGACTCGATCAACACGGCGAAGGAAGGCAGCTCGCGCGTCATCACGCAGTTCCTCGGCCACATCGTCCGCGGCGAGCCGATCAAGCTGGTCGACGGCGGCACGCAGAAGCGCGCCTTCACCTACATCGACGACGGCATCGACGCGCTGATGAAGATCATCGCCAACCAGAGCGGCATCGCCGACCGGCAAGATCTACAACATCGGCAACCCGGCCAACAACTTCTCGGTGCGCGAGCTGGCGACGATGATGCTCGACCTGGCGCTGACCTATCCCCGAGTACCGCGACAACGCGGCGCAGGTGAAGATCGTCGAGACCACGGCGGACGAGTACTACGGCAAGGGCTACCAGGACGTGCAGAACCGCGTGCCCGAAGATCGACAACACCTGCGCCGACCTCGACTGGCAGCCGCAGGTGGCGATGGACGACGCGCTGCACGCGCATCTTCGACGCCTACCGCGGGCAGGTGGCCGAGGCGCGGCGACCTGGTCGACTGAGCCGGCGCATGATGCTGCTCGCGCTGAAGATCGACGTCGACACGCTGCGCGGCACGCGCGAAGGCGTGCCGAACTGCTGCGCGATGCTGCGCAGGCACGGCGCCGGCGCGACGTTCCTCTTCTGCCTCGGGCCCGACCACACCGGGCGCGCGATCAAGCGCGTGTTCCGCCCCGGCTTCTTCGGCAAGGTGCGCCGCACCTCGGTGCTCGAGCACTACGGCCTGCGCACGCTGCTCTACGGCACGCTGCTGCCCGGCCCCGACATCGGCCGGCGCGCCGCGCGACGTGATGCGCGCGGTGCGCGACGCCGGCTTCGAGGTCGGCATCCACTCCTGGGACCACGTCCGCTGGCAGGACGGCGTCGCGCGCGCGCGACGCCGCGTGGACGCGCGCGAGATGCAGCGCGCGTGCGAGCGCTACACCGACATCTTCGGCACGGCGCCGCGCACGCACGGCGCCGCCGGCTGGCAGATGAACGTGCACGCGCTGCGCCGCGACGCAGCGCGCTGGGCTTCGACTACTGCTCCGACGGCCGCGGCACGCATCCGTATCTGCCGGTGTGGCACGACGGGCAGCCGTTCGCCCGCAGTTCCCGACGACGCTGCCGACGCTCGACGAGCTGATCGGCCTCGACGGCGTCACGCCGGACAACGTCGCCGCGCACCTGCTCGGCGCTCACCGAACATGCCGGCGCAGATCAGGTCTACACGCTGCACGCCGAACTCGAAGGCATGAAGCTGAGCCCCGTGTTGGAGCGCCTGATTGACAGGCTGGCGCGTGCAGGGCCATCACCTGGTTTGTCTGGCGAACCTGCACGAGGCGCAGGGCGCGACTCGCCTGCCGCTGCACCGGCTGGCTTTGCAAAGCGTTCCGGGTCGCTCAGGCCTGCTCTGCGTGCAAGGCGAACAATTGCACACTGCTGACACGTCAGCCCAATGATGAACTCACGGCGTCACTCCGGCGTCGCTTCAACCTGCGTGCTCAATCGGCCTTTTCCATCGCCGCCGAATACCGACCCTGGCACGCCGCAGCGTTGAGCCGGGCGCGCTTGAGCAGCGCCGCCTGGCCGTCGCGCACCCGGTCGGCGCGGCCTCCCCAGGCCTTCAACGCCGGGTCGAGCAGCGCGCGGCCGTACGAAAAAGTCAGCGGCCAGGGCTGTGCACCGCAGCGATTGAGCGCGTCCAGATTCGCGGTCGCCTGCTCGGGAGTCTGCCCACCCGACAAGAAGTTGATGCTCGCCACCGCCGCCGGCACGGTGCGGCGCAGCACCTGCAGCGTCGCGCTCGCAATTTCGGAGGGTGTCGCTGGCGTGGCGTGGCCCTTCCCCGGCAACACCATGCTCGGCTTGAGCACGACGTATTCGAGCGCAACCCGTTGCTCGAACAAAGCGTTGAAGACTTCATGCAATACGCACTCCGTGACCTCGGCGCAACGCGCGAGAGAGTGGTCGCCGTCGATCAGGACTTCAGGCTCGACGATGGGCACGACACCCTGCTCCTGGCAGATCGCCGCGTAGCGCGCCAAGGCGTGCGCGTTCGTCTGGATCGCCACCACACTGGGCAGCGTCGCCGACACGTTGTACACGGCGCGCCACTTGGCAAAGCGAGCGCCCTGCTCCTTGTAGGCCTTCAGGCGCTTGCCCAGACCATCGAGCCCCTGCGTGATTTCATCCCCCGGCGCCAGCGCGAGCGCGATCTTTCCGGCGTCGACCTTGATGCCGGGAACGATGCCCTGGCGTGCGGCGAGTTGCGGCAAGGGCGTGGCGTCGTCGGCGCGCTGCAGCAGCGTCTCCTCGAACAGGATCACACCGCTCACGAACTCACCCAGACCCGGCGTCCCCAGGATCAGGCTGCGATAAGCGCGCCGGTTCTCGTCGGTCGACTCGAGGCCTATCGCCGCAAAGCGCTTGGCAATCGTCGGCGCACTCTCGTCCGCCGCAAGGATGCCTTTGCCTGGTTGCACCAATGCTTTCACGCTGAGTTGCAATTCGCTTTCGGTTGCCATCGTTCGCTCCATGCGGGCTGTGAGTGAGCGCAGTTTGAGACGCTGCGCCGCACCGGTATTGATGTTGCGCAAGCCGGCAGCACGGGTTCGCTTCTACGCTGCAAGCGTCAAGAGGGGTCGCCATGTCGAACACGCAGAGCAAGTACATCCGCTGGTTTGCAGAGTTGGGGGTGGGTGACGTGCCCACGGTGGGCGGCAAGAACGCGTCGCTCGGCGAAATGTTCTGCGAACTCACCGGGCAAGGCGTGCGAGTTCCCAACGGCTTCGCGATCACGGCGCAGGCGTATCGCCATGTGCTGGACCGCGCCGAAGCCTGGCCGCGGCTGCACGAGGCGCTGGACGGCCTGGATGCGAGCGATGTCGACGACCTGGCGCGGCGTGCGCAGCGTGCGCGCGAAATCGTTTACGCGGCGAAGCTGCCCGAAGAGCTGATCGCGCAGATCAAGGGCGCCTACGCCAAGCTGCGCAGCGAGTACGGCGAAGACGTGACGCTCGCCGTGCGCAGCTCGGCGACGGCAGAAGACTTGCCCACCGCGAGCTTCGCCGGCCAGCACGAGACCTTTCTCAACGTCAGCGGCGAGGCGCGCCTGCTCGACGCCGTGCGCCACTGTTTCGCCAGCCTGTTCAAGGACCGCGCCATCAGCTACCGCGTCGACAACGGCTTCGACCACTTCAAGGTGTTGCTCTCGGTGGGCGTGATGAAGATGGTGCGCGCCGACATTGCCGCGAGCGGCGTCATCTTTACGCTCGATACCGAAACCGGGTTTCGCGACGTCGTGTTCGTCACCGGCGCGTATGGCCTGGGCGAAACCGTCGTGCAAGGCACCGTCGACCCGGACGAGTTCTACGTCTTCAAGCCCACGCTGAAGCAGGGCAAGCGCGCGGTGCTGCGGCGCAAGCTCGGGGCGAAGGAAATCCGCATGGTTTACGCCAAGGCGGCAGGCCGCGACACGACGCGCATCATGCCCACCGCCGCCGCCGAGCAGCGCCGCTATTGCCTGAGCGACGCGGAGGTCTTGAGCCTGGCCGATGCCGCGGTGCGAATCGAAGACCACTACAGCGCCAAGGCCGGTAAACCCACGCCGATGGACGTGGAGTGGGCCAAAGACGGCGTCGACGGCCTGCTCTACGTGGTCCAGGCGCGCCCCGAAACCGTGGCGTCGCAACGGTCCGGCACGGTGCTCGAAGAGTTCGCGCTCGGCACCAAGGGCAAGGTCTGCGCCAGCGGGCGCGCCGTGGGGGCGAGGGTCGCGTCGGGCAAGGCGCGCGTCATTTCCGACATCACACAACTCAGCCAGTTCCGCAGCGGCGAGGTGCTCGTCGCCGACACGACGATGCCCGACTGGGGCACCGTCATGAAGAGCGCCGCGGCGCTCGTCACGAACCGCGGCGGGCGCACCTGCCACGCCGCGATCGTCGCACGCGAACTCGGCATTCCCGCGGTGGTGGGCTGCGAAACGGCGACGAGCACGATCAAGACCGGCGACGACGTCACGGTGTCGTGCGCCGAGGGCAGCGCCGGCCGCGTCTACGCCGGCGTGATTCCCGTCAGCATCACGCGCACTGACTTGTCGGCGCTGGCGCGCCCGCGCACCCACATCATGGTCAACGTCGGCAACCCCGAGGTCGCGTTCCAGACGAGCTTGTTGCCGAGCGACGGCGTGGGCCTGGCGCGCCTGGAGTTCATCGTCGCCGAACACATCAAGGTGCACCCGATGGCCTTGGTGCAGCCGCAGCGCATAGACGACGCCGCAGTGCGCGCGCAGATCGAGCGCCTCACCGAGGGCTACGCGCGGCCGGCCGACTTCTTCATCCAGCAACTTGCCGAAGGCGTGGCGACGATCGCCGCGGCGTTTTACCCGAAACCGGTGATCGTGCGCCTGTCCGACTTCAAGACCAACGAATACGCCAGCCTGCTCGGCGGCCGCTGGTTCGAGCCGCTCGAGGCGAACCCGATGCTCGGGTTTCGCGGCGCGTCGCGTTACGCGCACCCGGCGTACGCAGACGGCTTTGCGCTCGAATGCGCCGCCATGAAGCGCGTGCGCGACGATATGGGCCTGACCAACGTGAAGCTCATGATTCCGTTTTGCAGGCGGATCGACGAGGCCGAACGTGTGCTCGCGGCGATGGCCGGGCACGGACTCAAGCGCGGCGAAAATGGTCTCGAGGTCTACGTCATGTGCGAGATCCCGAACAACGTGATCCAGATCGACGGATTTGCGAAACTCTTCGACGGCTTCTCGATCGGCTCGAACGACCTCACGCAACTCGTGCTCGGCGTGGACCGCGATTCCGACCTCGTCGCCTTCGACTTCGACGAGCGCGACCCCGGCGTGAAAGAAATGATCCGTCAGACCGTCGTCGGCGCACGCCGCAACCACCGGCATTCGGGGATTTGCGGCCAGGCGCCTTCGGACTACCCCGAAATGGTCGAGTACCTGGTCGAGCTGGGAATCGATTCGATCAGCGTCACGCCCGACACGCTGCTTCAGGTCATGCGCAACGTCGCCGCCGTCGAACAGCGCTTGGGCCGTCCACCGCGAGAACTCACATGACTGCAATCTCCTCGATGATGACGACCCAGGTCTGGACCGTCGGCATGGACGACTCGGTGCACGAAGTCGAAGCCTTCATGCGCGAGCACGCCCTGTCGTGGGCCCCCGTGCGCGAGCCCAGCGGCGCCGTCGTCGGCGTGATCGGCGCGGCCGACCTGCTGCAGTTCCATGTACGCAAGGGCGATCCGCGCGCCACTTGCACTTGGCAAATCTGCACCTACAAACCGATCTCGGTGAGCCCTGACACCGATGTGAGCGACGTGGCGCACCTGATGCTGCGCCACAAGACCCATCATGTCGTCGTGATGGATCAGGAACGCATCGTCGGCGTGGTGTCGTCGCTCGACTTCGTGCGCCAATTCGCCTGACGCAGGCGCTCAACCCGTCACGGCGTCGCCGGCGCCCGCTTCATGGGATTGCACATCGAGTGGCGCGGCTCATGCAGCTTGACGCCACGCTCCTTGGCGCGTGACGCCATCTGGGCGTGATGCTCGGCCATGTAGGCCTTGCAGTCTTCGCTGGACTTGAGACCTTCCATCTTCGCGTGATGGTCCTTGCGCTCCTGCGGCGACATCATCGACCAGCCGGCGGTATTGTCCGGCCCGCTGTGCATGCCTTTGCAGCACCCTGCGCCGTCGGGTTGCGCCATCGCGGGCCCTGCGAGAGCGGCAGCCAGAAGCGCGGCACCCATGAATCGGTAGCTCATGAAGATTCTCCTTGGGGGCGCCCCTGCGCCCGTCGGCCCTATTGAACGCCGGGCCAGGCGTCCGGCCTTTGACACGGCGCAAACACGCGGCGCAGGCTGATTCATGTGCCGGCGCGCCGGCCCGCCGGCCTGACGTAGATCAGGTGATAGACGAGCGCCACGAGCACGCTGCCGCCGAGGATGTTGCCGGCGATCACCGGCACGAGGTTTCGCGCCAGATCCGCCACTCCCAGCGGCGCGCCGAGCAGCATCGCGAGCGGGAAGATGTACATGTTGGCGATCGAGTGCTCGAAGCCGGCAGCGACGAACGCCGTGATCGGAAACACGATCGCGACCGCCTTGTCGACGACGCTGCGCCCGGCGAGCGCCATCCACACCGCCATGCAGACGAGCACGTTGCACAGCACGCCGCGGAAAAACGCCTCGCCGATCGGCAGCGCCGCCTTCGCCAGCGCAATCCCGATCACGCTGCGCGCCACGTTGCCGCCGTTCAGCGCAGCGTGTCCCGACAGCCACACCAGCAGCGCCAGGCCCGCCGCGCCGATCAAATTGGCGGTGCAGACGACGAGCCAGTTGCGCAACACGTCGCGCGTGCTGACGCAACCGCTCGCCCAGCCCATGACGAGCAGATTGTTGCCGGTAAAGAGCTCGGCGCCCGCCACCGTGACGAGGATCAGGCCGAGCGAAAACCCAAGCCCTCCGAGCAGCCGCGTCGCGGCAAAACCAAGTGTCGAGTCGCTCGCGACAAGCGCGAACATCAGCGCGCCCAAACCGATGAAGGCGCCCGCGAGCACGCCGAGCAGCGCCAGGGTCAGCAGCGGCAGCCGCGCTTTGACGACGCAGAACTGGTTGACGCGCCGTGCGATTTCTTTCGGCGCGTAGGCGTCCATGCCGTGCGACTCGGCGTCCGCCTCGGGCGCCGCGGATGCAGCGCCGTGCGCGGGCTCCGGGGTCACGGCCTGGCGACCATCGCGGCGTCAGCTTAGGCGATGGGAAGCAGCTTGCTGCCCGCGCCCGCGCGTCAAGTGGTTCAAGAGGGCCTCCTGTCGATCGGTCGACCGATTGAATTGGATCGCCGGCTTGCCGGCAGGGCTCACTTTAGGCATCCGCTTGCGATGCGCATTGCGACAAATCAAGTCGCGCGGCGCGCGCCGCAAGCGCCGCCGAACGCACGCGCTCGATGTCCGCGTCGCTGAACGCGCCGTTCACGCCCGAGATCGCGGCGAGTTTCATGCCGTGCTTCAGGCCGAGGCGGTAGATCTCGCGCACCTTCTCCCACTCGATGGCGCGGCCCACCGTGAAGTTCTCGAAGCGCCCCTCGAGCGCGAGCACGATGGTCTCGGCCAGGCAGGCGTAGGCGACGTTCTTGGGCAGGCCGATGTTCTTCATCTGCACGTCGCCGGGCAGCAGGATTTCGCCCGATTCGATGACGAGCACGTCGGGGCGCTTGGCCACTTCTTCGGCCGGCAGATCGAGCGGGCGCGCCACGTCGGTGATGACGCAGCCGGGCTTGACCTTCATGATGTCGAGCACCTTCTTGCCTGCGCCCGACGTCGCCGTGACGATCATGTCCATCTCGGCGATGTGCGTGTCGGCGTGCGCCGCCAGGGTGACCTTCGCGTCGGGCGTCTCGGCGTGAATCGACTCCTGGAGCGCGAGCAGCTTGGCGGTTTCAGGCGAGACGAGGTAGACCTGCTCGGCCGCCTTCACGAGCAGGCGCGCGCACGCGGCGCCGATCGAACCGGTCGCGCCGATCACCATCGCCTTGAACTTGACGCGTTCGCTGCCCCGCGGTGCGGGAAGCAGGCGCATGCGCAGCAGCGCGTCGTGCGCCGCCCAGAGCGCCGCCGAGGCGCTGTAGCTGTTGCCGGTGGTGATGGGCAGCGGCGCGCGCCGCGCCACACTCAACCCCGCGTCACCGACCACCTTGGTGAACGCGCCCAGGCCCATGATCTGCGCGCCCAGGCGTTTCGCTAATCGGGCCGCGTCGAGCAAGCGCCGGTACGTGAATTCCGGGCTGTGGCGCATGATTTCCTTCGGCGTGCCGCCCACTGAAATCAGCCAACCTTCGGCTTGCGCCCCGGTGGGCGACGTGATCCCCGTGACCTTCGAATAGACGAAGGGCGGCGCGTAGGCGAGGACCTTCTCCAGCGAATCCATGAACACGGGCGGCGACACGCGCGACAGCAGCTCGATCGGCTTGATGTTCTTGAAATACTCCTGCGACAAGGGGTGGATGACAAAGGCGAATCGGTTCACCCGGTGAAAGCCGTTCGGATGGACGATGCGCGGCTCGAGCTGCAGCTCGGCGATCATTGCCAGGTAGTCGTCGTCGAGAATTTCGCTCAGGGGCCGGCCGGTGGCAGCGAGCAGCATCGCGTCGAGCATGTCGGGCGCAAGCGCATGCCCGGCGAGCAGCGGCGCGGCGTCGATCACCAGATGCACGCCCGCTTGTCGGAAGCGCTCCATGCGTTCATCGTTGACGGTCGACGTGACGATGGTTTTCGCCGCCAGCTCTTCGATGCCGAATGCATCGAGCCGGTGCACCGGCGCGACGATCACGCTGGCCTTGTGCAGCGCCTTGCGCAGCACGTAGTGCGTCCAGTCGTGCAGCACACCGTCGGCGGCGGCCCGGGGCGGCAGCCACTGCCGCGCGTAGTGCTCGCCGATGGCGTAATGCGACAGCGCGTCCAGCGAACCGAGCAACTTGGGAACGCCCAGTTGCAGCAGCGCATCGGCGAACTGCAGGTTGCCGGTGAATTCCGACAGGGCCAGCGCCAGCTTCTGATGGGCCAGGCCGTCGAAGAACAAGACGCGCGCATTGTTGAACAGGCCCGGCAACTCGGCCTGGGCGTGGCGCACGGCCCACTCGGAAAAGACCCCCGCCAGGCGCTCACCCGTGGTCACGGGCGCGCGCGTCGCGGTGCGCGCCAGCAGCGCCAAGTTCGGTTCACCCTGCCGCAGCGCCCACGCGGCGTCGTCATCGCTTTGCAGGCCCAGACCGATGGCATCGGCCCGCGCGTCCCACTCCCGCAGCAATTGTTCGGCACGCCGCGCGTCGCCGTCGGTGCCCAAACGCTGCACGTGCAGCCGCTCGCCCAGGAAATCGGTCGTGAATTCGAAGTCCTGTTTGCGCGAGCCCAAACTGATTCCGACAACGTTCTTCATACTGATCTGCCACGCCGCAACGGACGCGGCACGCGCCGATGATGGAGGACGTTGCCGATGTCGGGTTTGATCGAGAACATGTTTCGCCGCGTCGCCCTGCCCGCGGCGAAGCGCGCCGTTGGCCTGGCGATGCGGCTGGTGCCAGTCCCGCAGCCGACCCTGCTCGTGGGGCCCGGCTCGAGTGTGCGGCTCGCCCAGACGATCGCTGGCTTGGCGCACCGCAAGCTGTTCATCGTCAGCGACGCGACGCTCGTCGCCGCAGGCCTGCTGCAGCCGGTGCTCGATGCCTTGCGCGGCGCCGGCGCGCCTTGCGCGGTCTTCGACGCCGTCACCGCAGATGCGCCGATTCAATGCATCGAACTGGGCATCGCGCGCTTCCGTGCCGAGGGCTGCGACGCGGTGTTGGCGTTCGGCGGCGGATCCGTGATCGATGCCGCCAAGGTCATCGCGCTGGCGGTGACGAACCGTCGGCAGCCACGCACCCTGGCCGGGTATTTCAGAGCCCACCACGCGCCCGCGCCACTTTATGCCGTGCCGACGACCGCCGGAACCGGCTCCGAAGCGACCGCCGCCGCCGTGATCTCGGACCCGCAAGTTCAGCGCAAGCTCGTGATCGTCGATACGCGCATCGTGCCGCGCATGGCCGCGCTCGACCCCTGCCTGATGACCGGCCTGCCGCGCGACATCACGGCAGCGACCGGAATGGACGCGCTGACGCACGCGATCGAGGCCTATATCGGCCACTGGTCAAGCGCATTCACCGACCGCATGGCGCTCTCGGCGGTGGCGCTGATCTGGCAGAACCTGCCTATCGTCTGCACGAACGGCGCCGACCTCAACACGCGCGAGCGCATGGCGCTGGCCGCGAACCAAGCCGGCCTCGCGTTCACGCGCGCCAGCGTCGGCAACGTGCACGCCATCGCGCACCAGCTGGGCGCGCGTTACCACACGCCGCACGGCCTGGCGAATGCGATGTTGTTGCCGCATGTGCTGCGCTTCGAGAGCACGGCGGTCACCGACAAGTTGGCGACTCTGGCCTTGACGGTGCACTTGGGTCAACCCGGCGCTTCGCGGGCGGAATTGGCGGCGCAGTTCATCGACGCGATAGCCGCGCTGAATTCCTGGCTCGGCATTCCGCAGCACCTGGACGCGCTGCGCGAGCGCGACATTCCCGGGCTCGCGCAGGCCGCGCGGCGCGAAGCTGACTTCAACTACCCGGTACCGCGAGTCATGTCGGCGCAAGATTGTGAAGGCCTGCTTCGGCACGTGCTCGCTTGACAACGCATCGCCTTGACGCGGCGCAAACGCCAGTCGTGCCGCTGCGTGCAATCTTCCAGGCGACGATGAACGAGGGCGCGCGCGCCACACCCACCGATTCGACGGAGTCTCCTTCATGGACAAGATCTGGCTGAAGCACTACCCACCCGGCATGCCGGCGGAGGTTGACCCCCACGAGTTCGTTTCGCTGCGCGACGTGTTCAAGCGGAGCATCCGGCGTTTTGCCGACTTGCCCGCCTACAGCAACCTGGGCGCGACGCTGAGCTACGCCGAGCTCGACCGCGCCAGCCAGGCCTTCGCCGCGTATCTGCAAAAGCAGCTGCATCTGCGCAAGGGCGAACGCGTCGCGCTCATGCTGCCGAATCTGCTGCAGTACCCGGTGGCGCTGTTCGGCGTGTTGCGCGCCGGCCTGGTGGTCGTGAAAGTGAACCCGCAGTACACCGTGCCCGAGCTCGAGCACCAGTTGAAGGATTCGGAGGCTGCGGCGATCGTCGTACTCGAAAACTTCGCGCACACGCTGCAAGGCGTGCTGGAGAAGAACCCGGCGCTGCGCCTGCACGTCATCACAACGGAAGTCGGCGACATGCTGCCGGTGATCAAGGAAGTGCTGACGAATGTCGTCGTCAAGTATGTGAAGAAGATGGTGCCACCGTGGACTATCCCCGGAGCCGTCGAATTCAATGCGGCTTTGCGCGCCGGCCATGCAGAGGAACTCGACGAGGCGCCGCTCAACCACGCCGACACCGCGTTCCTGCAGTACACGGGCGGAACGACCGGCGTGGCCAAAGGTGCCGTGTTGACGCACGGCAACATGGTCGCCAACGTGCAACAGGTGGCGGCGTGGATCGCGCACGACCTGAAGGACGGCAAGGAAATCTTCGTCTGCCCGCTGCCGCTATATCACATCTACGCGCTCACCAGCAGCCTGGTGTTCATGAAGATCGGCGCGCACACCGTGCTGGTGACGAATCCACGCGACATGCACGCCTTCATCCACGATCTGAAGCGCCATCCGTTCACGGCGATCATCGGCGTCAACACGCTGTACCGGGCGCTGCTCGACACGCCCGAGTTCGCCGGCGTCAACCCGCGCAGCCTCAAGCTCGCGGCTGCGGGCGGCATGGCGGTGCAGCGCATCGTTGCGCAGCGCTGGAAGCAGGCCACCGGCGTGCCGCTCGTCGAGGGCTACGGGTTGACGGAAACCTCACCCGTGGCGATTTCGAACCCACTCAACATCGACGACTGGACCGGCAACATCGGCATGCCCCTGCCTTCGACTTCGGCCGCCGTGCTCGACGACGCCGGCCAGGAGCTGCCGATCGGCGAAGTCGGCGAAATTTGCATCCGCGGGCCGCAGGTGATGGCCGGCTACTGGAAGCGGCCCGACGAGACGCTAAACGTCATGACCGCGCAGGGTTGGCTTCGCACCGGCGACATGGGCTTCATGGACGAGCGCGGCGTCTTCAAGATCACGGACCGCAAGAAAGACATGATCCTGGTGTCGGGTTTCAAAGTCTTCCCGAACCAGATCGAAGACGCCGTGGCGTTGCACCCGGGGGTCGCCGAAGTGGGCGCGATCGGCGTTCCTGACGAGCGATCTGGCGAAGCAGTGAAGATCGTCGTCGTGCGCAGCGACCCGCTGCTCACCGAAGAGGCGCTGCGCGAGCATTGCCGGCAACACCTGACCGACTACAAGATTCCCAAGTTCATCGTGTTCCGCAGCGAGCCGTTGCCGAAGACGAACCTGGGCAAGATCCTGCGCCGTCAGTTGCGCGACGAACAGCAGGGCGCCCATGTCGAAGCGCCGCGCCAGCTGAGCGAAGTCACGTGAGGGAACGCCCATGACCCGGTTCCTTGCTGCGGATTTGCGGCGGCTCAAATGACGGGCACGTGCCACGCCTAGCATGTGTGGGATCGATGCGAGAGCCCACTTCCCGGAGGCTTTCGCGCTTCAACGCTTCGCGGCTGCCGGGCGCCGCGCAAAGGACTGAATCATGAAGACCGATGCACAACTGAAGAAGGACGTGACGGCGGAACTCGAGTGGGACCCGTCGATCAATCCGAGCCATGTCGGTGTCACGGCAGCAGACGGTGTGGTCACGCTGTCCGGCCACCTCAACACGTTTGCCGAAAAGTACGCAGTCGAGCGTGCCGTGCAGCGCGTGCAGGGCGTCAAGGCGATCGCGATGGAACTCGACGTGAAACTCGAGCCCGGCCACAAGCGCAGCGACTCGGAGATTGCCGGCGCGGTGGAATCGGCGCTGCTGTGGCACGCACTCGTGCCGGCGGAGCGGATCCAGGTCAAGGTGGAAAAAGGCTGGATCACGCTGAAGGGCGAAGTCGACTGGGAGTACCAGCGGCAAAACGCCGAGAAGGCGGTGCGCCCGCTGACCGGCGTGGTAGGGATCAGCAATACGATCACGCTCAAGCCCTCGGTCACTCCCGCCAAGGTGGCGGACCGGATTCGCGACGCCATGGCACGCCACGCAGAGCGCGAAGCCAAGCACATCGAAGTCATGGTCAGCGGCTCGGCAGTGACGCTGCGCGGCACGGTCGATTCCTGGGCCGAACGCAACGCCGCCTTCGGCGCTGCGTGGTCGGCGCCGGGCGTGCTGAGCGTGGTCAATGAAATCCGGGTGCAGTCCTGACCCCATGACCCGGGCCGTCGCGAGAGACGCCGTGGCGCCTGAGTCCAGAGGTTCGCACGAAGAGCGCCAAGGCGTGCAGCTGCCGCCGCCGGTCACCACCGGCGGCATGCCGTTGCACCAAGCGCTCAGCCAACGCCAGTCGTGGCGCAATTTCGCGCCCACGCCGCTCGAGCCGCAGACCTTGTCTGATTTGTTGTGGGCCGCCGCGGGCATCAATCGCAGAGCGGACGGCGGACGCACCACGCCCAGCGCGATGAAATCGTACGAGATCGATTTGTACGTGGCGCGCCGCGACGGCCTGTACCTCTACGAGCCGCAAGCGCACCGGCTGAGCTTGCACGCACCGATCGACGTGCGCCGCAGCACCGGCTACGAAGAGTTCGTCGACAACGCGCCGCTGGAACTGATTTATGTCGCCGACCTCGCCCGCATGCCGCTCGTCCCCGCGCAGCGCCGGGACACCTACGCCGCGGCGGCGGCGGGTGCGATGGCGCAAAACGTCTACCTGTTCTGCGCGTCTGCCGGGCTGGCCGCGGCAATCCGCAGCTGGATCGACCCCGGCATCCTCGCCACCACGATGAGGCTTGGCGCGCAGCAGCGCATCGTGATGTCGCAAGGGCTGGGCTTTGCCAGCGATGCCAGTGCTTGACGCGCGCGCGTTTGACAAGGCTCAACGCACGCCTGCAACTGCACCGTAGCATGGCCTCGTGCAGCCGCAGCCGCAGTTGCACCCCTTCACCCAGAGAGGAACCCTCATGGAAACCACCCCCCTTGTCGCCACTGCCGATCAAAGCGCCCGCGATCGTTTGGCGCACAGCCTGCAGCAAATGGTCGACGAAGCCGAACATCTGTTGAAGAACGCGCAGCGCACCGGCAGCGAGCAGTTCAACGCGGCGCGCGACAAATTCGAATCTCGGCTGCGCAGCGCCAAAGCCGAGCTGAGCGACCTGGAACAGACCGCGCTGGACAACGCCAGGCGCGCCGCGCGCGCCACCGACCACGCCGTGCATGAACATCCCTACACGGCGATGGGAATCGCCGCAGGCGTGGGCCTGCTCGTCGGCATGCTCGTCGCGCGGCGCTAGGCGCGCGCTTGCCGTTGTTGCGCGCGGGGCCGGCTTTGGACACGACTGCGCGCCCTGGCCTGCTGGGATCGGCGCGTGCGGTGCTCGCCGGGCTCGTCGAGATCGGCCACACGCGCTTGCAGCTTGCCGGGACCGAGCTCGAAGAGGAGCGGCTGCGCGTGGCGCAGTTGCTGCTCTTCGCCACCGCCGCACTGTTCTTTCTGGGCCTCGGCCTGGTGCTGTTCGCACTCTTGCTCGTGCTGCTGTTCTGGGACAGTCATCGGGTTCTCGTGCTCGGCGCCGAAACGATTCTGATGCTCTCGATCGGCGCAGGTCTGGCCGGCGTCTGGCGGCACAAGGCGCGCACCAAACCGCGCTTTCTCGGCGCCACGCTGACCGAACTGCAGCGCGACCGCGAGACGCTCCAGGCCGGCGCGGCGCCCCGGCCATGACCGACGCGCAATACCGAACCGTGCTCGCCGCGCGTCGCGTGCAGTTGGTGCAGCGCGCGCAGTGCCAGCGCGAGCAGCTCGCCCAAAGCGCGCAGCCCCTGGTGCAGGCTGCGGTCTGGGTCGAACGCGGCTTCGGCGTGTGGCGCACGCTGCAAGAGCGGCCTTGGCTGGTGCTCGTCCCGGCCGTCGCGTTGGCACTGTGGCGCCCCCGACACGTGCTGCGCGCCCTGCCCGTCTTGCTCGGTTTGTGGCGCGCCGGCGCCCCATTGAGGCCGCGCTGAAGACCCGCGCGGGCCGATCAAGCGTGGCCGAGGCGGCGCAGTTGCGACCTGAGCGCGTCGATCTCGTCGAGCAGGTCGAGCATGAGCGCCGCGGCGGCGGCGTTCAATTCCAGATCGCGCGTCAGGCGCGTCGCGGCGCGCGCACGCGGCAGGCTGGACCCGCCGAAGCGCCAGTCCTGCGGCTGCTCGCCGCTCGTGGCCAGCACGCCTTCATGGACCAGCGCCACCAATTGCTCGCTCTGCGCGCCGCACAGCCGGCACAGCTCGTCGAGCGTGAACTGAAGCTCTTCTTCGACGAGCACGGCCTGGACCACAACGCTGGGGATTTCACTCATCGTCAGGCCTCCATGGATCGGCGTGCATCGAAGTCGCCGAAAGTCTTGGCGAATGCGCGCCAAGCTTCCTTCGCCTCGTCAGTATCGGCGCTCGGCAATGCGATCGACAGAACGGCGTACAGGTCGCCAGGGGGCGTGCTGGGAATCCCCTTGCCGCGCAAGCGCAGTTTGCGCCCGGCTTTCGACCCCGCCGGCACCGCGAGTTCGACGCTGCCGTCGGGCGTCGCCAAGTCGACGGTGGCACCGAGCGCCGCCTCCCAGGGCGCCAGCGGCAGGTCGGCGTAAACGTCGCGGCCGTCGACGCGAAACCGCGGGTGCAGGGCAAAGCCGACTTCGAGATACAAGTCACCTGCACCGCCCGGCCCCGGACCGCCTTGGCCGGCCAGGCGCAGGTGCTGCCCGTCGCGAATCCCTTTGGGGATGTTGACGTCCAATTGACGCTCGACGAGCGTCACGTGGCCGGCGGCGTCGAGCTGCGGGACGCGCAGCGAAATCGTGCGCTGTGCGCCCCGGTACGCGTCGACCAGATCGATCTGCACTTTCGCATGGTGGTCGTTGCCCGGCCCGTGCGGCGCGGCGCGCGCGCCGCGCAAGCCCGCACCGTGCCGCCCGAACAGCGCCGCGAAAAAGTCGCTGTGGCTCGGGGAATCAGGCCCGGCGCCGAAATCGGCGCCGCTGAATTCAAAGCCGCTCTCCCAACCCGGCGGCGGGCTGAACTCCTGCCCGCGCGCGTAGCGTTTGCCCACCTCGTCGTAGGCGGCGCGCTTCTCGGCGTCGCCCAAGGCCTCGTAGGCCTCGGCGATTTCCTTGAAGCGCGCTTCGGCGTCGGGCTCCTTGCTCACGTCAGGGTGGAACTTGCGCGCCAGCTTGCGGTACGCGCGCTTCACTTCGTCCTGAGTCGCGGAGCGCTCGACGCCTAGCGTTGCGTAGTAGTCCTTGAATTCCATGAAGCTTCCCGCGGCGTGCGTGCGACACGGTAGACGACCCCGCTTCGCCGGCGCTTGAGCGAGGTCAAGGCGTTGCCTTCTTTCACCCCGACCCGCACACGAGTGACGATGCGAAAGAGCCCCAAGCTGACGTGCTGCCTTACCCGGCCCGCCGAGATGGACACCGTCGAACGCGCCATCGCCGCGCCCATGTGCAACGCGCCGCTTGCGCAATGTCAAGTAGCGCCGGCGCGCTCGCGATCACCATAAAGGCGTTGTGCGCCAAGAGCGAAAGCGAGGACCTCAATGAAACCGATGAAAGTACTGTTGCCCGTGGACGGCAGTGCCTATACCAAGCGCATGCTGGGTTGGGTCGCGGCCCACGACGAATTTTTCGACCCCTCGACCGAGTACACCGTCTTGACGGCGGTGGCCGAACTGCCGCACCACGCCGGCTTCTTCGAACTCGGCGATCTCAAGGGCTACTACGCCGCGCGTGCGGAAGACGTGTTGAAGCCCGTGCGTGCCTTCATCGCACAGAAGAAGTGGCGCGCCAACTACGAACAACGCGTCGGCCCGGCGGCAGACATCATTGCCACGGAGGCGACAAAGGGCGAGTTCGATCTGATCGTGCTCGGCTCGCACGGCCATTCGGCGCTCGCGAATCTGGCCCTGGGATCCGTCGCGACCGGCGTGTTGGCGCGCTGCAAGACGCCAGTGCTGCTGATTCGTTGACCCCTGCCTCTTGCTTCAAAGGAGTTCCCGTGTTCAAACACCTCTTGATTCCCGTTGACGGCACCGACCTCGCCGAACGCGCCATCCAAGCCGGGATCGACCTGGCCAAACAGCTCGACGCGAGCATCACCGCGTTCATCGCCGAACCGCTGGCGCCGGCACCGTCTCCCGGGCGCGGCGCGCTGCACTATGCGCGCGAGCTGGAGCAATACAACGCGGACGTGGCGCAACACGCCCAGGGCGTGCTCGGCAGCTTCGAGCGCCTCGCCGTGCAGTCGGGCGTGCCCTTCAACGGCGTGCACACCCAGACGCACCGGATCGACGAAGCCATCGCAGACGCGGCGCGCGAACACGGTTGCGACATGATCGTGATGGCCACCCACGGGCGCGGGGTGTTCGGCGAAATGCTGTTCGGCTCGCGCACCAAAGGCGTGATGGCGCTGAGCAAGCTGCCGCTGCTCGTCCTGCACTGACTGTTGGCGACAAGCATGGTCACCTCCACCCGATCCACGGACTTCGAGAAGCTGCGCGAACAGTTGCGCGCCCGAGCGACGAGCCTGCGCGCCGACGTGCAACAGCACCGCGAGCAGCTCGTCGAGCCGGCTGCGGCAACAGGCAACACCTTCATCGCCGGCGCCGAAGGCGCAGCGGCGGACGCCGACGACGAACGCGAGGTGGCGCTGCTCAGCCGCGCGCAGCAGGAGCTCGACGCAGTGGACGCCGCGTTGCAGCGTCTGGACAGTGGCAGCTTCGGCACGTGCACGCGTTGCGGCACGCGCATCGAGCTGGCGCGCCTGCAGGCGCTTCCCGAGGCGCGCCTGTGCCTGGCCTGCCAGCGCATCGCGGAGCACCCGTGAGTCAGCCCGGCACGCGGGCGGCGCACCGATGACGTTTCACCTCTACGCTTTGTCGATCACTGGATTTCAGGAGCCCCACGATGCACGCCATCAAGTCCATCCTCATGCACCTGGACGACTCGCCCACCTGCGCGACGCGCCTGCGCGTGGCGAACACGCTTGCCGAGACGCTGGACGCCAACGTCAAGGCCTTTTACGCCGTGCTGCCGGCCTTCATGCAATACGCCATGGCGTATTCGGCAGGCGCCGAAGTGGCGCCGCTGATGCAGGCGTTTGAAGCGGAGCGGCGCGCCCGCACCCGGGCCCTGTTCGACGCCACGGTCGGCAGCGGCGCGGCAAAGCGTCTCGCGCGAGTCGAGTGGGCCGAGTGCGTGGGCGAGCCGAGTCAGGCCTTCGCCCGCGAAGCGTTGATCGCCGACTTGTTGGTGCTGGGCCAGCGCGTCGAACTTGCCGAATCCCCCACCGGCGTGACCGCGGACTTCAATGAGTCGGTGCTGATCGCCAGCGGCAGGCCCGCGCTGGTGATTCCGTCGATCTACAAGGCCGAGCCGATCGGCCGCGTGGTGCTCGTCGCCTGGAAGCCGACACGCGAATCGGCACGTGCGCTGAGCGCCGCCTTGCCGTTCCTGCAGCGCGCCCAGCAAGTGCACGTGGCCGTGTGGAGCGAACCGGGCGCCGACGCTGGCCCCGCACCGGATGTCGAGGCGAGCCTGCGCCGCCACGGTGTCACCGCGATCCTGCACCGCGACGTGGCGCGCAGCCGCGACGTCGGCGAATTGCTGCTGTCACGCGCCGCCGACCTGGGCGCTGACATGCTCGTCATGGGCTGCTACGGCCACACCCGGGCGCGCGAATGGGCGCTGGGCGGTGCGTCGCGAAGCGTATTGCAGGCGATGACGGTACCGGTGCTGATGTCCCACTGACCCTGGTGCGAGGTGGCGCAGGCTCGAGCTCGCGAGCCGAGCGACGCTGCGCCGATCATCCTCCCAGCTGACCCGCTCCCTGCGGCGAGTGCATCTTGACCTGCCCGCGGCGGCGCCGCACATAGTCCTGAAGGCGACGCGTCATGGCGTCGAACGCCCCGCTCACTGCCGCCGCGATCTCTTCATTCGCCTGGTGTTCGCCGGTGAAGACTTCCTCGCCGGGGACACGCACGTCGACCTTGACGGCGTAGACATGTCCTTGGCGATGCCGATTCGCGCTCGCCTGGACCACCACATGGCAGCTGATCAATTCGGGAACGAAACGCTCCAGCTTGGCGGCATGGCGCCGGATCTCGCCGTCCAGCGAAGGCAGTGGGGCCATGTCGCGAAAGGTCACTTGCAGTGGTAATTTCATAGTGGCTCGATCCTCGCTTCTTGTGCCGCACTGCACCTTGAGATTGCGCAACCTGGCGCCTTGACGACTTTTCGACTGTGCATCGCACGCCTTGCTCTCGGCGGCGACTGCGGGCTGGGCGCCTCGGCGCCGCGCTGCGGCTCCGCGCACTACGGCAAACGGCAGAAGCCCTGAGCTGGAATGTCCAGCGCCGCGTTGAATTTGCTCGACAGGTTCTGGAACGCAATCAACGCCGTCAATTCAATCAGGGCCGGCTCGTCAAAGTGTTCGGCGAGCCGCGCACTCAGCGTGTCGCCTGCGCGGTACTCGTTGAGCGTCATGGCCTCGGCGTATTCGAGGGCGACGCGTTCGGCTGCATCGAAGAGGCGGCTGTCGCGCCACGCGCCGACGTCGAGCGCTTTGCGCATCGAGCCGCTGCGCTGCGCGGCGTGTGCGGCGTTCAGATCGACGCAGAACGCGCAGTGGTTGAGCTGCGACACACGCGTCTGCACGAGCGCGCGCAGCACCGGGTTGACGCGCGAGCCGCGCCGCTCCAGCGCCGCGTAAAAGCCCAGCAACGCCAGGTAAAGCGCCGGTACACGTGCCCACTGCATGGCCGGGACGAGCGTGACGCCAAAGCGCCTGCGTTGCAACCAGAACAGCGGCCTCAGGTACCAGCGCAACTGCGCGATGGTCGGCTCTGAGACTTTCACGTCATGCCCTCTGCAGTGCCGTTGCGCATGGCGTGCAGCATAGGCGGCGGCACGAGGCGCGGCTTGATTCCGGTCAAGCCGGTCCGATGCAGCAAGCGCCTGCCGAAGACCGCACGCGCCGGCGCCAACTCGACGCGCCCTGCATTGATCTGGCGCAACCCGGAGCCGGCGACGCCCGCCGGGCGGGCCCACGGTGTGCCCGCACGGCGCGACACTCTTCGGGCGTGCAACCAGCCGCTCCGACCCCGCCCCGGCATTCACATTGGAGGCCCCATGGACCGCAAACTGCATCTGCTCGACTCGTTCCGCGCCCGTGGCTCGGACGGCGCAATCTACAAGGTGCTTGCCTACGAACACCTGGCGAAAGATGAATCGATCGTCGACGCCCAGGACCGCTGGGAGCCCACCGGGGTGACCGAATACCGGCTCGCCACAGGCACGCGCGTCAGCGTCGCGCGCGACGGATCGATGCACATCGCGAACTCCGGCGTCCAGTTGCGCCCCTGGGACGAGGTGACGTCGATGAACCGTTGAATCCGGCGCCGCGGCTACCGACGCTTCGTTTCGCCTTGCTGCTTGTCGATCAGGCGCAGCATCGTCGCCAGCGTGATCGAGCTGAACGTGGCGCGGGCGTTCTGATCGATCTCAGACAGCACCACGCCAAGCGCCCGGTCCACCGGCGACGCCGCGGCGTCGTCGTCGGGCTGCGCGCCTGGCGGCACGATCTCCTCGAAGATCTGAATCACGTCGAGCAGCGTGAGGCGGCGCACATTGCCAATGAATCTGTAGCCGCCACGCGCGCCGCGCACCGACTCGACAACGCCGGCGCGCGCCAGTTCGGCAAGGACTTTGGCGAGGTGGTGCGGCGAGATGCCATACGTGTCCGCAATTTTTGCCGCGGCAATGTGGCTGTCGGGTTGGCGTGCGAATTCGAGCACGCTGTACAAGGCGAGCATGGTGTTCTTTTGCAGTTTCATGCCTGCCACCCTTCAGTCATCCAGGTCCATCTCCAGTGAAATCAGCGGCCCGGCCATCATTCCCTGGCTGCGGAAGAACGACATGATCAGCGTGTCGTCGCGTGCGAGCATGGTGCGAAGCTTGCGCACTCCGGCGCGCCGGAAATTCGCGCTGATCGCTGCGAGCAGCTGCGTGCCCACGCCCGCAAGCCGCGCTTGCGGATCCACATCGATGGCGAAAACCCAGCCGCACGGCGGCGAGCCGAACTCCCAATCGCGCACTTCGCCGATCACGAAACCGACCACTCGCCCCGCAGCGACCGCGACCAGGAACTGCTGATCGCTGCGCTCGGCCCCGGCGTAGCGCTGATACACCGACGCCCAGTACTCGCGCTTTTTCAGCCCGGTCACCGTGGCGTCGATGGCGATGACCTGATCGAGGTCGGCCCGACGCACCGGGCGAATCAGGGGAAGCTTGTCCACGGCTCGCGCCCGCAGCGGCGCGGCGCGGGGCGACCCACTGCGTTTGCGGGGCGAGGTCACGGACGAGTTCGGAACATGCGCTGGATCAAGGCGATTCCAGTATTGCAGTACCAGAATCATTGAGGAGCGCGAAGTCTATCCGCTCCGACCGACCGGCCCGTGAATCGGGCGGCTCGGCTCATTGTGTTGGCTGCCACAGGAGATCGGCATGAGATTCATCAAGTTTGCCCACGTCGCGCTGGGCCTTGCTGCAACGCTTGGCGCGGACGCTGCGCTCGCCCAGGAGCCGATCCGAATCGGCGCGTTCCTGTCCGTCACCGGGCCTGCGGCCTTCCTCGGCGACCCCGAGCAGAAGACGCTGGAGATGGTCGTTGAGCGCATCAACCTCGAGGGTGGCGTGCTCGGACGCAAGCTTCAGCTCGTCGCCTACGACGACGCCGGTGACGCCGAGAAGGCGCGCACCTTCGCCAAGCGCCTGCTCGAGCAGGACCGCGTCGACGCCATCGTCGGTGGCTCGACGACGGGAACGACGATGGCGGTTGTCCCGCTCGCCGAGGCCGCGCAGACGCCCTTTGTCTCGCTCGCCGGCGCCGTGGTGATCGTCGAGCCGGTGAAAAAATGGGTCTTCAAGACACCGCACACGGATCGCATGGCGTGCGAGAAGATCTTCGTCGACCTGCAGGCGCGCAAGCTGAGCAAGGTGGCGCTGATTTCCGGCGGCGGCGGGTTCGACAAGTCGATGCGCGGCGAATGCCTCAAGGTCGCCCCCAAGTACGGCATCGAAGTCATCGCCGACGAGACCTACGGCGCCGCCGACACCGACATGACGGCGCAGTTGACGAAGATCCGCAGCAGCGGCGCGCAAGCGGTGCTCAACGCCGGCTTCGGCCAGGGCCCGGCAATCGTGACGCGCAACTTCCGCCAAGTCGGCCTGACGCTGCCGCTCTACCAGTCGCATGGCGTCGCGTCCAAGGAATACGTCAAGCTTTCCGGTGCCGCCGCCGAAGGCGTGCGCCTTCCGGCAGCGGCCTTGCTCGTGCCCGACCTGTTGGCAGGGGGCGACCCGCAAAAGCCCGTCGTCACTGCGTACAAGCGCGACTACGAAGCACGCTACAAGACCGATGTCTCGACCTTCGGCGGCCACGCCTACGACGGCCTGATGCTCGTCGTGAACGCGATGAAACGCGCCGGCTCCACCGACAAGGCGAAACTGCGCGACGCGCTCGAGGCGACGCAGGGCTATGTGGGCACCGGCGGCGTCGTCAACATGTCGGCGAGCGACCACCTCGGTCTGGACCTGAGCGCATTCGTCATGCTCGAGGTCAAGGGCGGCGATTGGGCGGTGGCCCGCTGACCCGACCCTCCGACCCGTGCAGCGGCTCGAACCGGGTCAACGACGATGGGCAGTCAATGGCTCCAATTCGTCGCCGGCGGCCTGACCGCCGGCGCGATCTACGCGCTCGTCGCGCTCGGCTTTTCGATCGTCTTCAACGCGAGCAACGCGATCAACTTCGCCCAGGGCGAGTTCGTCATGATCGGCGGCATGAGCGCCGTCACGCTGGTGGGCGCCGGGCTGCCGCTGGTCGCGGCGGTGCCGCTGGCGCTGCTGGTGGCGGTGGCGGTCGGGCTGGTTCTCGAGAAAGTGGCGATCGAGCCGGCGCGCAACGCCGACACCGTCACCTTGATCATCATCACGATCGGTGCGTCGCTGCTGCTGCGCGGCATGGCGCAGCTGGTCTGGGACAAGCGTGTGCACGCGCTGCCCGCTTTCTCCGGCGACACGCCGCTGCAATTCATGGGCGCCACCGTGTTGCCGCAAAGCCTGTGGGTGTTCGGCGGCGCGGCGTTGGCGGTGCTCGGGCTCTCCTGGTTTTTCGGCCGCACCTTGTTCGGCAAGGCGATGCTCGCCACGTCGTACAACCCGCTCGCGGCGCGGCTCATGGGAATCAATACGCGCACCGTGCTGTTCGTCAGCTTCGGTCTGGCGGCGCTGCTCGGCGCGCTCGGCGGCGTATTGATCGCGCCGATCGCCTTCACGTCGTATGACAGCGGCGTCATGCTCGGCCTGAAGGGCTTTGCCGCGGCGATGCTCGGCGGCTTGGGCAGCTTCGCTGGCGCCGTGCTCGGCGGGCTGCTGCTCGGCCTGGCCGAAGGGCTCGGCGCGGGACTCATTTCGTCGGCGTACAAGGATGCGATTGCGTTCGTGATCATCCTCGGCGTGCTGTTCTTCATGCCCGGAGGCCTGCTCGGTGCACGCCGCAGCGACCGTGTCTGAGCCCGCAGCCACCCGCCCGTGGCGCTGGGCCGCGCAGCCGCGCACCGGCGGTGTGCTGCTGCTCGCCGCAGTGATCGCCCTGCTGCCGCTCGTGCTGCCCAACAACTACGCCTACGACATCGCGATCGTCGTCGCGCTGAACGCGATCGTCTGCGTCGGTTTGAATTTGCTCATCGGCTATGCCGGTCAGATCAGCCTGGGCCACGCCGGTTTCTTCGCGCTCGGCGGTTACGGCTCGGCGATTCTCGCGAGCCGCTACGGCTGGCCCACCGCCTTGTCGCTGCCCACGGCTTGTGCGGCTGTCGCGCTGCTCGCCTTCATCGTCGGGCGACCGACCTTGCGCCTGAAGGGCCACACGCTGGCGATGGCCACACTCGGCCTGGGCGTCATCGTGTCCATCGTCTTGACGACGGAAGACCGCATCACCGGCGGGCCCGACGGCATGGCGGTCGCGCCGCTCGCGCTTTTCGGCTGGGTCATCCAGGGCGAGGCGACATGGTACGGAATCGCCGGCAGCGGCCTGCTGCTCGCCGTGTGGTTGGCGCTGAACCTGATCGAGTCGCCGCATGGGCGCGCGCTGCGCGCCTTGCACGGCTCCGAAGTCGCCGCGCAGACGCTGGGCATCGCCAGCGCCAGCGTCAAGCTGCGCGTGTTCGTGATCTCGGCATTGTTCGCGGCGATCGCCGGCGCGCTGACCGCGCACTACGCGGGCTTCATCACGCCGGCCAAGGCGTCGTTCATGCACTCGGTCGAGCTCGTCATCATGGTCGTGTTCGGCGGCATGGCGTCGATCTTCGGCGCGGTGGTGGGTGCCCTCGTTTTGACGACGCTGCCGCAGCTGCTGACCGTGCTGAAGGACTACGAAATGATGGTCTTCGGCGCAGTGCTGATCGCGACCATGGTGTTCTTCCCGCAGGGCGTGGTGCCGACGCTGGGGCGCTGGTTCGGGTGGGGGCGCACATGACGCTGATGGCAGTCACCGACCTCTGCAAGGCCTTCGGTGGCGTGCACGCCATCGAAGCGGTGTCGTTCGAAATCCGGCGCGGCGCCGTGCACTCGATCATCGGCCCGAACGGCGCGGGCAAGACGACCTTGCTCAACATGCTGACGGGAATCTACGTTCCCAATTCAGGCCAGATCCGGATGGCGGGCCACAACCTGACCGGTCAGGCGACGCACCGCTTCGCCGCCGCAGGCATCGCCCGCACCTTCCAGAACCTGCAGGTGTTCTTCAACATGACGGCGCTGGAAAACGTGATGACGGGCCGGCACCTGCGCGAGCCTTGTTCGCTGTTCGCAGCGCTGTTGCACACGCCCGCCTTGGTGCGCGCCGAGCGCGCGTGTCGCGACGTGGCGCGGCGCTTGCTGCAGCGCGTTGGTCTCGCCGACTATCTGGACGCGCGCGCCGACGCGATGCCTTACGGCGCACTCAAGCGCCTCGAGATCGCGCGCGCCCTGGCCGCCGAGCCGCAGCTGCTGCTGCTCGACGAACCGGCGGCCGGCCTGAACCCGACCGAAGCGCGCGAGATCGACGCGCTCATCAAGCGCCTCGCGGCAGACGGGACGACGGTGGTCCTCGTCGAACACAACATGCGCATGGTGATGGAAGTGTCGGACCATGTGCTGGTGATGGATCACGGCCGCAAGCTCGCCGAAGGCCCGCCGGCGCAGATCGCGCGCGATCCGCGCGTCATCGAGGCGTATCTCGGCGTCGAACACGCGCTGCCCAGCCATGCTTGAGGTGACTGCCCTGTCCAGCCGCTACGGCCGCATCCCGGCGCTCGCCGGCGTCGACTTGCGCGTCGCTCCCGGCGAGCTCGTCGCACTGGTCGGCGCCAACGGGGCCGGCAAGACGACGCTGCTGCGCACGATTTCCGGCGTGCAGCCGGCCAGCGGCGGCGCAATCCGCTTCGACGGCCGCGACCTGGCAGGCGTGGGCGCGCGCCGGCGCGTGCAACAGGGCATCGTGCAAGTGCCGGAAGGCCGCCAGGTGTTCGGCCCCTTGAGCGTGCAGGACAACCTGTTGCTCGGCGCGTTCGCGCGCGGCTCGGCCGACACGCTGGAAAGCATGTTCGTGATGTTCCCCGCACTCGCGCAGAAGCGCGGCGAGCCGGCCGGCACCTTGTCGGGCGGCCAACAGCAGATGCTCGCGATCGCGCGTGCCCTCATGGCGAGCCCCAGGCTGCTGCTGCTCGATGAGCCGAGCATGGGCCTGGCGCCGCGCCTGGTGGCGGAGATCTTCGCGCAGATCGCCACGCTCAAGACGCATGGCACGACGATCCTGCTCGTCGACCAGAACGCGCGCGCCGCGCTGGCGATCGCCGACCGGGGCTATGTGATGGAAACCGGGCGAATCGTTCTGCACGGGCCGGCGCCTCAGCTGCTGCGCGACCCGCAGGTGCAGCAGGCGTACCTGGGCCTGTGAATTCACTGCGCGACACCCGACAACCACGAAAGGACCTCTCATGAAGAACACCCTGCAAGCCGGCCTCAATGGGAGCGCGACCATCGAAGTCGATCGCGATCGCACGATCGATTTCATGGGCGAGAAGGCACGCGTATACGCGACACCGATGCTGGTGCGCGACATCGAGATCGCGTGCCGTGACCTCTTGCTTGCGCATCTGGACCCGGGCGAGGATTCGGTGGGTACGCGCGTCGAACTCGACCATCTGGCGGCAACGCTGATGGGCATGAAAGTCGACCTCACGCTGCACATCGCCGAAGTGAAAGGCCGCTCCGTCACGTTCGACGTGACGGGCCGCGACAACCTCGAGCCGATCTGCCGCGGCCACCACCAGCGCTTCATCGTCGACATCAAGACCACCGAAGCGCGGCTTGCGGCGAAGGCACAGAAGGCTGGACTGGGATGAAACGGGCAGATCTTCATTTGCCTCAGTCCCGGCGCGGCGGGCTGGCGGCTTTCGGCCCTTTGCTGCCGTTCGCGCCGTTGTGCATGCAGAGGTCGAGAAAGGGCAGGTGGCCCGGGCTACGTTCTCCGGCCCCACGCTCGCGGGGCACCGTCTGCGGACTGCGCGCGTGGCGCCATCAACACCGTGTTCTCTTGCGCAGGTTGAGGACACCGCGAATGGGGGCCTGCGCCCGTACCCCAAGCCACCTACCCCGGCACTCGGGTGGCATGCGAGGGCTCTGCATGCCACCGGCGTGTGCAGCAGGGTGGCGGTGGTGCCCTCGGGCGCAGGACCCATTCGCGGTGTCTGCCAACGGGTGCAGCGTAAATCCCGTGTTGACGCGGCTTCGCTTTGCGCGTCTCGACGGTGCCCCGCGAGCGTGGGCCGGAGCACGGGGGCACCGCCGCCGCCCTGGCGTCGCAACCCTCGCAGGAAGCTCGCGCCGAACGGCAGCAAAGGGCCGAATGCAGCCCCTCACACAGCATCAGCGTTTCGGACGTGGCGGGTCGCGCCAGGCGTTGTGGAGCGAATGAGATGACACCAAGCGTCGCGCGCACCGAGCACATCCCGACGTACTGCTACCAGTGCGTCGCCGGGCCGGACCTGTTGACGGTGAAAGTGGTCGACGGTGTGGCCACCGAAGTCGAGCCTAACTTCTGCGCGGCCGACGTGCACCCCGGAGGCGGCAAGGTCTGCGTGAAGGCGTTCGGGCTGGTGCAGAAGACCTACAACCCGAACCGCGTGCTGACTCCCATGAAGCGCAGCAACCCGTTGAAGGGGCGCGATCAGGACCCGGGCTTCGTGCCGACTTCCTGGGACGAGGCTTTCGAGCTGATTGCAGACCGGCTCAACATGGTGCGCGCCAAGGGGCTCGGCGATGAGTCGGGTTACCCACGCGTCGCGGCGAGCTTCGGCGGCGGTGGCACGCCGCAGTCCTACATGGGAACGTTTCCCGCATTCCTCGCCGCGTGGGGCCCCATCGACTTCGGCCTGGGCTCGGGCCAGGGAGTCAAGTGTTATCACTCGGAACACCTCTACGGCGAGTTCTGGCACCGCGCCTTCATCGTCTCGGCCGACACGCCGCTGTGCAATTACCTGATCTCGTGCGGCTCGAACATTGAAGCTTCGGGTGGTGTGGTCGGCATCTGGCGCCACGCCAAGGCGCGCGTGCGCGGCATGAAGCGCGTCCAGGTCGAGCCGCACCTGTCTGTGACGGGAGCGTGTTCTGCGCAATGGGTGCCGATCAAGCCCAAGACCGACGCCGCTTTTCTCTACGCGCTGATCCACGTGATGCTTCATGAGGCACCTCGCGCGAAGCTCGATTTGCCGTTTCTCGCCACGCGCACCGCGTCGCCTTACCTCGTCGGGCCGCACGGCTACTACCTGCGCCACCCCACGACGCGCAAGCCCTTGGTCTGGGATCTCGGTTGCAACCGAGCGCGCGAACACGACGCCGCGGATCTGCGCGAGGCGCTCGAAGGCAACTACACGATGAACGCCATCGAAATCGGCGCCGACGACGAAGTGTTGGCGCAAGGCGCTCTTCAAGGCACGACCGGCTTCACCCGCCTGGTCGAGCACATGCGCGCCTATTCGCCCGAGTGGGCCCAAGACATTTGCGATGTTCCGGCAGCGCACATTCGCAAAATCGCCAACGACTTTCTCGACCACGCGTGTGTCGGCGAAACGATAGACATCGACGGTCAGGCGATGCCTTACCGTCCCGTCGCGGTGACGCTGGGCAAAACCGTGAACAACGGCTGGGGCGGCTTCGAGTGCTGCTGGGCGCGCACCTTGCTCGCCACGCTCGTGGGCGCGCTCGAAGTTCCGGGCGGCACGCTCGGCACGACGGTACGGCTGAATCGACCCATGTCGGAGCGGCTGGACAGCGTGAAAGCCGGGCCCGACGGCTTTATGCACTACCCGCTCAATCCCACGGACAAGGCGCACTGGTCGGCGTCGCCCAACATCCGCAACGCGTACCGCACGCTCGTCCCGCTGGCGGCCGACGGGCCGTGGAGCCAGGCATTGGGCCCCACGCACTTCTCGTGGATGTTCCTCGACGAAACGCCGAAGGGACTGCCGCGCGTCACGCCGCCCGACGTGTGGTTCGTTTACCGAACCAACCCGGCGATTTCGTTCTGGGATACGACGCTGCTTGGTGAAAAGATGGCGCGCTTTCCGTTCGTCGTCGGCTTCGCCTACACGCTGGACGAAACCAACCATTTCGCCGACGTGCTGCTGCCTGACGCGACGGATCTCGAGAGCCTGCAGCTGATCCGCATCGGCGGCACCAAGTACGTCGAGCAGTTCTGGGACCACCAGGGTTACGCGCTGCGTCAACCGGCCGTGGCGGTGCGCGGCGAAGCACGCGACTTCACCGACATCGCCACCGAACTCGCGAAGCTGACCGGCCTCACCGCGAAGTACAACGCTGCGATCAACAAGGGCGCCGCCGGCGTGCCGCTGAAAGGCGAATACGGCGACTTTTCCCTCGACGTTGAGCAAAGCCACAGCCGCGATCAGATCTGGGACGCGGTGTGCCGCGCGGCGAGCGCCGACGTGAGCGACGGCGCGCACGCACACGGCCTGGATTGGTGGAAGCAGCACGGCCTGGCGACCAAGCCGTTCCCGCGCAGCGATTGGTATTTGCTGCCCACCCTCATCAGACACGGCCTGCGCTTCGAGTTGCCGTACCAGGAACGCCTGCTGCGTGTGGGCACCGAACTCGGCAGGCGCCTGCATGAGAACGACATGCATTGGTGGGACGAGCAACTCAAGGAGTACCAGGCGCTGCCGGTGTGGAAAGACTTCCCCGCGTTGTGGGAGGCGATCATCGGCCAGAGCGGAGGCCGCCCCGCCGACTACCCGTTCTGGCTGCTCACCGCGCGCAGCATGCAGTACGCGTGGGGCGGCAACGTCGGCATGCAGATGATCAAGGAAGTCGCCGACAACGTCGCAGGGCACCGCGGTGTGATCATCAACACGGCAGCGGCGGGGAAGCTCGGCATCGCCGACGGCGACGCCATCGAAATCGCGACGCCGAAGCGCAACGTGCGAGGCCGCGCCGTGTTGCGCCAGGGCATCCGCCCCGACACACTGCTGCTGATCGGCCAGTTCGACCATTGGGCGACGCCGCTGGCAAAAGACTTCGGCGTGCCCAGCCTGAATTCGCTGGCGACGATGTCGATGGCGCAGACCGACGCGACCGGTTCCGGAGCGGACATCGTGCGCGTGAAGATTCAGAGGGCGACAGCCAGCGCCCGTCATCCCGGCGAAAGCCGGGATCCACCCGTTGAACGCCCACCAGTGGATCCCGACTTTCGTCGGGATGACGGTGCGTCGCGTGTGCCGACGCGGGCAGTATCGACCGGGGGGCCGTCACCATGACCCGCTGGGCGATGGTCGCCGACTTGCGGCGCTGCGTGGGCTGCCAGACGTGCACGGCCGCGTGCAAACACGCCAATGCCACACCTCCCGGCGTGCAATGGCGCCGCGTGCTCGACATGGAGTTCGGGCAGTACCCTGACGTGCAGCGCGCTTTCGTTCCGGTGGGCTGCCAGCACTGCGACGAGCCACCCTGCATGGAAGTCTGCCCGACGACGGCGACGAAAAAACGCGCCGACGGCATCGTCACCATCGATTACGACTTGTGCATCGGCTGTTCGTATTGCGCGGTCGCGTGCCCCTACCAGGCGCGCTACAAGACGGACCGTGCCAGCTTCGCCTACGGCGCAGCCACCGAGAGCGAGGCGCAACGCCATGACGACGCGCGCCTCGCGGTCGCGACGAAGTGCACGTTCTGCGTCGAGCGCATCGACGCCGGCCTGGCGAAGGGCCAGACCCCCGGCGTCGACCCCGAAGCGACGCCCGCCTGCGTCAACGCGTGCATCGCAGAGGCGCTGGTGTTCGGCGACATCGACGATGCACAAAGCAACGTGTCGCTGCTGCTCGAACAGAACCAGCATTTCCGCATGCACGAAGAACTCGGCACCGGGCCGGGCTTCTTCTATCTGTGGGACAAGGGAGCAATCAAATGAGCGGATTCACCTATGGCCCCGACCCCTGGCAGCAAACTCAATGGGACTGGCGCGCCGCGGGCAACTTCGTCTGCGGCGGCGCGGGCGCCGGGTTGATCGTGCTCGGCGTCGTCTCCGGCGCCCAAGGGCTGGCGCGGGTCACGCTGCTGCTCGCCGGGCTGGCGCTGGTCGGCGCCGGGCTGCTCTGCGTCTGGTTAGAGATCGGCCGGCCGCTGCGGGCGCTGCACGTGTTCTTCAATCCGCGCACCTCGTGGATGACGCGCGAGGCGTTTGTCGCTGCGCTGCTGATGCCGGTGGCGCTCGCTACCGCCTTGGGGCTGGTGGAGTTTCGTTCGCTGGCCGCCGTGCTGGCGCTGGGTTTTGTCTATTGCCAGGCGCGCATCGTGCAAGGGGCCAAGGGCATCCCGGCGTGGCGTGAGCCGCTGGTCGTGCCGCTGCTCGTCCTCACCGGGCTTGCTGAAGGCGCGGGCCTGCTCCTGCTTCTGCAGCCGGCGCACGCATCGAGTCAGCCGCTGCTGCTCGGGTTCATCGGCGCGCTGGTGCTGGGGCGCGCGCTGCTTTGGCCCGTCTATCGGCAGCGCCTCGCGGCGAGCGCGGCGCCGCGCGCATTGGCCGCGCTCGATGCGGCAGGCAACTGGATGCAGCACACCGGTTCGATCATTCCGCTCTTGTTGATCGCGCTGGCGACGAGCGGCGTCGCCGGCGATCCCCTTCGGGCTGTGCTGCTCGCGCTCGCCGGTGTGCTGATTGCGGCGACGGGCGCATGGTTCAAGTTCACGCTCATCACGCGTGCCGGTTTCAACCAAGGCTTCGCGCTCGTGCACTTGCCGGTGCGCGGCGTGCGGCGTTGAACGATCAGGAGGTGTCATGGGCGCCACTGCGAGAGCAGAACTCGGCATCGGCATCTCGAACCGCGGGCAGCGCTATCTGCACCCTGCGCTCGAGACGATGTCGCGCGACGAAATCGCTGCGTTGCAACTCGAGCGGCTGCGCGACAGCGTGCGCAACGCCTATGACCATGTGCCCACGCACCGTGTGCGTCTGGCCGCAGCAGGGATTCACCCCGACGAGCTGCGCTCGCTGGACGATTTGCAGCGCCTGCCGTTCACGCTCAAGGCCGATTTGCGCGAGCACTACCCGTTCGGCATGTTCGCGCGGCCGTGCCATGAACTCGCGCGCCTGCACGCGTCGTCCGGAACCACCGGCAAGCCGACGGTCGTGGGCTACACGCGCGACGACATCGATACCTGGGCCGACCTGATGGCGCGCTCGCTCGTCGCCGCAGGCGTGCGGCCGGGCGATGTGGTGCACAACGCCTACGGCTATGGCCTGTTCACCGGCGGCCTGGGCGCACATTACGGTGCTGAACGCCTCGGTGCCGTCGTCGTTCCGATGTCGGGCGGGTCGACGGAGCGCCAGGTCGCGCTGCTCATGGACTTTCGCGCGCGCGTGCTCTGCGCGACGCCGTCGTATGCGCTGGCGATCGCCGAAGTCGCCGAGGCGCAAGGCGTGGACTTGCGCCGCAGCCACCTCGAGATCGGCATGTTCGGCGCCGAGCCGTGGAGCCAGGCGATGCGCGTGGAAATCGAAGCGCGCCTGGGCCTCAAGGCGATCGACATCTACGGCTTGTCGGAAATCATGGGCCCGGGCGTGGCGTGCGAATGCGAGTGCCGCAACGGCCTGCACGGCTGGGAAGATCACTTCCTGTTCGAGGTCATCGACCCCGACAGCCGACGCGTCCTGCCAGACGGCGAAGCCGGCGAACTCGTGATCACGACGCTCACCAAGCAGGCGCTGCCGATGCTGCGCTACCGCACGCGCGACATCACGCGGCTCACGCGCGCGCCGTGCGACTGCGGGCGCACGCACCTGCGCATCCTGCGCATCGCCGGGCGCAACGACGACATGTTGATCATCCGCGGCGTCAACGTCTACCCCTCGCAGATCGAGGCGGTGCTGATCGGCCGGCCTGCCGTCGCGCCGCACTACCAGATCGTCGTGCAACGCCGCGGCAGCCTGGACGAGGTGAGCATCGAGGTCGAGGCACTGCCCGGGACTCCGAGCGACCAGTTCGGCGCCATCGCGCACGACGTGGCTCACCACATCAAGTCACTGATCGGCATCAGCACCGAGGTGAGCATCAAAGCGTGTGGAACGATCCCGCGTTCGCAGGGCAAGGCGGTGCGAGTTCGCGACTTGCGGCCGAAGGGGGAGCTGGGGTGACGACTCCTTTCGGCCCGTTGCTGCCGTTCGCGCCGTCGTGCCTGCAGAGGTCGAGAAAGGGCAGGTGGCCCGGGGTTCGTTCTCCGGCCCCACGCTCGCGGGGCACCGGATTCGGCCTGCAAGCGTCGCGCCATCAACACCGTGTTCTCTTGTCCAGGTTGAGGACACCGCGAATGGGGGCCTGCGCCCGCACCCCAAGCCACCTACCCCGGCACTCGGGTGGCGTGCGAAGGCTCTGCATGCCACCGGCGTGTGCAGCAGGGCGGTGGTGGTGCCCCCGGGCGCAGGACCCATTCGCGGTGTCTGCCAACGGGTGCAGCGTAAATCCCGTGTTGACGCGGCTTCGCTTTGCGCTTCTGGACGGTGCCCCGCGAGCGTGGGCCGGAGAACGGGGGCGCCGCCGCCCTGGCGTCGCAACCTTGGCAGGAACCTCGCTGCGCACGGCAGCACCGGGCCGGGAGCGGAATTTCGCACCGCATCGAAACCGTGAGAGCCGCGGACAGTGCCGTTGCGTGCTGGAGCCAATGACATGAGCAAACGCCTACTGAAGTTGAACGTCAACGGCCGCGCCCGTGAAGACGCGGTGTCTGATTCGACGCTGCTGCTCGACCACTTGCGCGAGACCTTAGGCCTGACCGGCACCAAACAAGGTTGCGACGGCGGCGAGTGCGGAGCGTGCACCGTGCTCATCGACGGCGATCCGCACCTCTCGTGCATCACGCTGGCCGCGAGCTGCGAGGGCCGCAGCGTCGAGACGATCGAAAGTTTGGCCGTAGAGGGCCGCATGAGCCGCCTGCAACAGGCTTTTCACGAACACCTGGGCACCCAGTGCGGGTTTTGCACGCCGGGAATGATCATGGCGGCGCAGGCGCTGCTGCGGCGCAACGCGTCACCCAGCGAGCCTGAGATTCGCGACGCGTTGGCGGGCAACCTGTGCCGCTGCACCGGCTACGTGAAGATCATCGAGTCGGTGCAGGCCGCGTGCGGCGCTGAACATTCGCCGCGTGCACGCGCCACCAGCGCGGCCACTGCCACAGGAAGCGTCGCTGCGGCAGCCCCCGCCGCGCGACCCGCCGCAGCGCGTGGCCACGTGGTGGGCGAGCGCACGGCGCTCATCGACGGCATCGAAAAAGTCACCGGCCGCGCGCGCTACACCGCCGACTTGCCGTTTCCCGGCGCGCTGGTCGGCCGCATCTTGCGCAGCCCGGTCGCACACGGCGTGATCCGCGCCATCGACACCTCCAAAGCGCGCGCCCTGCCCGGCGTTCGCGCCGTCATCACTGGTGCCGACTTCGCTGCACCCTACGGCGTGATCCCGATCGCGCAAAACGAATGGCCACTGGCGCGCGACAAGGTGCGCTACCGCGGCGAGCCGCTGGTGGCCGTCGCCGCGATCGACGCAGCCACCGCGCAAGCCGCGCTCGCGGCGATCTCGCTCGACATCGAACCCCTGCCGGCGTACTTCAACGCCGCCGAGGCGCGCGCGCCCGGCGCTGTGGTGCTGCACGACAACAGACCCGGCAACGTCGAGCGCGAGGTCAGCCAGACCTTCGGCGACGTCGACGCCGGCTTTGCCGCTGCCGACCTGATTCGAGAGCAGACCTTTCACTACGCCGAAGTCGCGCATGGCCAGATCGAGCTGAATGCTGCGGTCGCGAGCTGGGAGCCCGAGCTGGGCCGGTTGACAACGCATTCGGTGACGCAGGTTCCCTACTACCTGCACCTGACACTGGCACAGTGTCTGGGGCTGGACGCGGCGCAGATCCGCGTCATCAAGCCGTTTGTCGGCGGCGGCTTCGGGCACCGTGTCGAGCCGCTCAACTTCGAGATGGTGACCGCCGCGCTCGCGCGTGCGGCGGGCGGCACGGTGAAGATGGAACTGACTCGAGAAGACGGTTTCCTCACGCACCGCGGACGGCCCGAGACCGACATCCGCCTCAAGCTCGGCATGAAGCGCAATGGCGAGATCACCGCAGTCGACTGTGAAATCACGCAGCGCGGCGGCGCCTACGGCGGCTACGGCCTGGTGACGATTCTCTACGCCGGCGCGCTGCTGCACGCGCTGTATCGCCTGGCCGCGGTCAAGTACCTCGGCCACCGCGTCTACACGAACACGCCGCCGTGCGGTGCGATGCGCGGCCATGGCGCGGTCGACGCGCGCCACGCGTTCGAGTCGCTGCTCGATTCCATGGCCATCGAACTCGGCCTGGACCCGATCGCCGCGCGCCGCGCGAACCTGATCGTGCCGCCGTGGCGCACGCTGAACGACTTGCAGGTCAATTCCTACGGCATCCCAGCGTGTCTGGAGTGGGTCGAACAAGCCTCTGGCTGGAAGGCGCGCCGCGGCAAACTGCCGCGCGTGAAGGGGCTCAAACGAGGTCTCGGCGTCGCGTGTTCGCACTATGTCTCGGGCTCGGCCAAGCCGGTGCACTGGAGCGGCGAGCCGCACGCGGTGATCCACCTCAAGCTCGACTTCGACGGCGGCGTGACGATTCTGACCGGCGCGTCCGACATCGGCCAGGGCTCGTCGACGCTGCTCTCGCAAGTGGTCGCCGAGGTGCTGCTGCTGCCGCTGGCACGGATTCGCGTGCTCGCCAACGACAGCGCGCTCACGCCCAAAGACAACGGCTCGTACTCGTCGCGCGTCTCGTTCATGGTCGGCAACGCCGCGCTGCGCGCCGCGCAGGAATTGTTGCGCGTGCTGATCGCCGCGGCGGCGACGCGGCTCAAGGTGGACGTGGAGCAGATCGAATGGCTGGGTGAGCGCTGCATCGTCACCGGCACCGAGCGCGGCCTGGACTTTGCCGAGGTCGTACAAGCCGCGCTCGTCGACACCGGAACCTTGATGGTCAAGGGGACGTGGTCGACGCCGCCGGAATCGCAAGGCGGCAAGTTCCGCGGCGCGGCAGTCGGCTCGACTGCGGGGTTCTCCTACGCGGCGCAAGTCGTCGAAGTCAGCGTCGACGAGGACAGCGGGCTGGTCAGCGTCGAGCGCGTCTGGGTCGCGCACGACTGCGGCTTCGCGATCAACCCACTGGCGGTGGAGGGCCAGGTGCAGGGCGCCGTCTGGATGGGAATGGGCCAGGCGCTGTCGGAAGAAACGCAATACCACGAAGGCCTGCCGCTGCGTGCAAATCTGCTCGACTACCGCATCCCGACGATTGCCGAATCGCCACCCATCGAAGTCAAGCTGATCGAGACGAACGACCCGCTCGGGCCGTTCGGCGCCAAGGAGGCGAGCGAGGGCGCGCTGCACGGCTTCCCGCCGGCCCTGTGCAACGCGATTTTTGATGCCATCGGCATCCGCCTGACCGAGTTGCCGGCAACGCCCGACCGGGTGCTCGAAGCGATTCACAAGCGCCAGCGCGAAGGGCGGCTGCGCGCGCGGCGCCAAACCACAGCCGCGCCGCAAGTCGAAACTCAAGGCTCCTGAACATGCAAGCCTTGGCCGAGTTCGAACTCAAGCGCGCGGCGAGCCTTGAAGAGGCGATCACCTGCTTCGCCGCGGAACCCTGCGCCCGCCTGCTCGCCGGCGGCACCGATCTGCTCCCCAATCTGCGGCGCGGCGTCGCGCAAGCGCCGCTGCTCGTCGATCTGAGCGCCGTGCACGGCCTCTCCGACATCGCAGTCACCGAACGTGGCCTGAGCCTGGGGGCATGCGTCACGCTCGCGCGCCTGGCCGGCGACCCGGTGATCGCGCAACTCGCGCCGGCGCTGGGGCAAGCCGCGCGCGCCGTCGCCGGCCCGGCGCACCGCAGCAGCGCCACGCTGGGCGGCAACCTGTGCCAGGACACGCGCTGCGTGTTCTACAACCAGAGCGACTGGTGGCGCGGGGCGAACGCGAATTGCCTCAAGCATGGCGGAACCGTCTGCCACGTCGCGCCGCAAGGGGAGCGCTGCCACGCCGCATTCAGCGGTGACCTGGCGCCCGCCCTGCTGGTGCTGCAAGCCGAGGTCGAACTGGCAAGCCCGACGGGCGTGCGCATCATGCCGCTGGCAGCGCTCTACCGCGACGACGGCGCGGCGCATCTGACGCTGGCAAGCGGCGAAATCCTGACGCGCGTGCACCTGCCGGCTGCGTCACCGGCCGAGCGCAGCGGCTATCGCAAAGCGCGAACCCGCGCGGCGATGGACTTCCCGCTCGCCGGCGTGGCGTGCGCGTTGACGCTGCTCGAGGGCGAGCTTCGCGCGACTGCTGGAACGCTCGCCGATCTGCGGATCGCGATCACCGGCACGAACTCGAAGCCGTTCCTGCTCGCCGGCTGCGAGCCCTTCATCGGCCAGCGTGTCGACGCCGAGTTGCTCGGGCGCCTGAGCAAGCTCGTTCAGAAACAGGTGAGCCCGATGCGCAGCACCGTCACGCCGTCGCACTACCGGCGCCAGGCTGCCGCGGCGCTGGCCCACCACCTGGTTCGCGAGCTTGCGGGCGCTGGTGCGGATGCGACCCGCAGCGCGTAGGCGAAGGAGAGAACAGCATGTGTGGAGCTGCGACGAAACTGATGCAGTGCCCGAAGTGCCACCGGCCTGTCGATGCCGGCGCCGACGCCACGATCGTCTGCTGCGCGAGCGCGAGTTGGCAGTGGCGCTGCACGCAGTGCCACAAAGTCAACGAGGGCTTTGCGTTTCCCTACGGGCGCTGCCCGCAGTGCGGCGGCGAGCTCCTGCGGCCGCCGGCGCGGCGCTTCGACGACGCGGCAGCGCTGCAGGCGATCCGCATGGCGTTTGAGATCGAACTCGGCGGGCGCGCCTTCTACCAACGCGCCGCGGCGCAGACCGACGACGCGCAGCTCCGCGATCTGTTCAGCCACTTCGCGCAGATGGAGGGCGAGCACATGGAGACGCTCGCGCGGCGTTACCACGTCGACCCGCCGGCACCGACACCGAATTTCAGGGTGGAATTGGCGGCGATATTCGGCGCGGTCGCGAACCGCCCGCGCGACCCGGCGAATTTGTTTCGCATCGCCATCGGCATGGAGCAGCGCGCCGCAGCGTTTTTTGCCGAGCGCTGCGCGAAGGCCCGGCCCGGATCGAGCGAACACACGCTCTACCGTGAACTCGCGGACGAAGAACTCGAGCACGCGCAACTGTTGAATGCCGAGTTCGAGCGCTGGCAAATCGGCAAACTGCAACTGCGCGGTGAGGCGTTGCGCCCCGAAGCGCCGGCGTCCCCGCCTCTGGTGCGCATGACGAACGCCGCGGCAGTGCTGCTCGCGCACCATGACCCGCAGCGCGCTGCGCTCGTCTGCGGCGAGCAGAGCATGAGCTACGCCGTGCTGCACGCCAGCGTCGCGCATGCCGCGTCGGTGCTGCGCGTGCGCGGCGTCGAGGGCGGGCAACGCGTGGCGATCAAGCTGCCCGACGGGTTGGACTGGGTCGTCGCCTTCTTGGGCGCGATCTGGGCAGGCGGTGTGGCCGTCGCAGTGAATCCGCGCATCCCGCGCGAGCAGTGGCAATACATCCTCGACGAAGCCGGGTTCAGCGTGATCGTCGCCGAGTCGCTCGACGACACGGCGCCGCCCTGGCGCGAACGCATCGTGCTGCTCGACGACTGGCGGCGCGCCGTCAAGCAGGCGCCGCCGCTCGCGCCCGAACCGATGCACCCCGATGCACCGGCGCTCTGGTGCCACTCGTCGGGAACGTCGGGCCAGCCCAAGGCCGTGATTCACGCGCAGCACTTTGCGCGCTGCATCGAACAGGTGTCGCGCGAGGCGCTGGGCATCGTCGCGGGCGACAGTCTGTTTGCCACGTCGAAACTTTTCTTCTCCTACCCGCAGACAAACAGCCTGTTCGCCGGCCTGAAGCTCGGCGCCACGGTCGTGCTCGACCCGCAGTGGCCCACCGCCCAAAGCGTGGTCGCGACCGTTGAGTCTCAGCGCCCCACCGTGCTGTTCAGCGTGCCCACGCTCTACCGCAGCCTGCTGCGCGAAGGGCTGGCGCCGCGCATCGCGAATGCGGGAGTGCGCCAGTGTGTCTCGGCCGGCGAGGCGTTGGCGCCTCAGCTGCGCGACGCCTGGCGCGAGCAGACGGGACTCACCATCATCGACGGCTACGGCGCCTCCGAAACGCTGATCCTCGTGATGCTCGACCACGGCTTCCCACAAGGGTTCACGCCGTCGCCGGGCGTCGAGATCGCGCCGCTGGCGCCCGGCAGCGCCGACGCGCCGACGCGGTTGCGCATCCGCGCGCCCACGCTCGCGCTGGGTTACCTCGATCGGCCGAAGGCACAGGCCGAGACCTTCCATGACGGCGGATTCTGCCCTGCCGACCTGTTTGCGCCCACCGAAGCCGGTGGCTGGCGCTTTGCGGGGCGCGAAGATTCGCTGGTGAAGATCGGCGGGCGTTGGGTGAACCTGATTGAGCTTGAACAGCAGCTTGCGTCAAAGTCCGAAGCAGTCGTCGAAGCCGCTGCGGTGTGCATACCCGACGCAGACGGTGTGGACGCGGTCGCGGTTTTCTATGTCGCCGTCGATGCCATCGCGGCCACCGCGGCAGGCATCGCGCTGCGCGAATTTGCACTGACCCTGCCGCACCACCAGCGGCCGCGCTGGCTGCACGTGATCGATGCGCTGCCGCGCGGCCCCACCGGCAAGTTGCTGCGGCGCAAGCTCCAGGAGCTGCACGCGACGCTGGATTGACGCGATGCGCACACTCGTCCGCACTGAGCGTTGCGGCCATGTGCTCGTGGCCACGCTGGCGCGCCCGCCGGTCAACGCGCTGGACGACACCTTGATCGCGCAGTTGCATGCGGTCCTCGACACGGCAATCGCCGACGCTGCCGTGTCGGTACTGCACCTGCGCAGCGAACAGCGAGTCTTCTCTGCAGGCGCGGATCTCGCGCTGATCCGCGCGTGTTTCGAAACCCCGGCCGGGCCGGACGAAATGACGGAAGTGGTGCGCCACATGCAGCGGCTCTACGAACGCCTGGAGGCGGCACCGCTCGCAACCGTCGCCGAAATCGGCGGCGCGGCGCTCGGCGGTGGGCTCGAACTCGCACTCGCGTGCGACTTTCGGGTCGCCGCGCTGGACGCGACGCTCGGCCTGCCCGAAGCGGCGCTGGGCCTGCTGCCCGGCGCGGGCGGCACGCAACGCCTGACGCGCCTGTGCGGTCCCGGCGTGGCGAAGCGGCTGATCCTCGGCGCCGAAGTGATCAGCGGCGCGCAGGCGCTGCAACTGGGCATCGTGCAGTGGGCGCTGCCGCGCGAGCAACTCGCGCAGTGGGCGCGCGAACTCGCTGCGCGCTTGGGCACGATGCCCAAGGCCGCCCTCGCAGCGAACAAGCGTTGCATCGCTGCGCAGAGCGACTCGCTGCGCGACGGCTACGCCGAAGAAATTTTGGAGACGCGCCAGCTTTACGACCACCCTGAGACGCGCCAGCGCGTGAACAAATTTCTCGCGCGCAGTGCGGCCAAACGACGCAAGGTGCTCGCGTGAGACAGTGGCGCGACAGCGCCGGAAGGCACATCGACGTGCGCGGCCTGCCGCCCCCGCGGCCGCTGGTCGAGATCCTGCGCCTTGTGCACGAGCAAGGCGAGAGCATTGAGGCGGTCATCGTGCACCACGACCGCGACCCGCAACTGCTCTACCCTGAACTCGCCGAGATCGGTTGGGAGGCCGAGCGCATCGCCGGCGAGCCCGGCGAAGTGCGCCTGAAACTTCAGCGCAGCGCTTGATGGCCGTCGGTGCTGGCGCTTTCATCGGCGGCGCGAAGAGCCGCTTGCTGCCGGTGTCGATTCCGTTTCGCTTCTTCGGCGCGGCCGTCGTCTGCCACTTGCTCGCCTGGCTCGCGCTGTTGGCGGGTGCGCAGGGCTGGCCGAGCTTTGGCGGTGGCCTGGGTTGGCTGCTGGCCGCACTGCACCTCGTGACGCTGGGCGTCCTCGGAATGACGGCGATCGGCGCGAGCCTGCAGTTGCTGCCGGTGGCGACGCGCCAGCCGGTGCGCTTCGTCCACGCGCCCGCGGCGATCTGGTGGCTTTATGCGCCCGGCGTCGCCGCGCTGGCGCTGGGCATGGGCGCCGCGCTGCCGTGGCTGCTGGGCTTTGGTGCGCTGGCCGTGCTGCTCGCCCTGCTCGGCTACGCCGTGCTGCTCGCATTCAATTTGTCGGGAGCCCGCGGCATGCCAGGGGTCGTGCTGCACGGCTGGGCTGCGCTCGCCTGCCTGCTCGTCGTCTTGGCCACCGCCGCGTCGCTCGCCCTCGCCTACCTGGGGGCGCCGCTCGTCGATCGCTCGAGCGCATTGGCGCTGCACGTCGCTTTCGCCGCGTACGGCTTCATGGGGCTGCTCGCGTTCGGGCTGTCGGCCATCCTGGTGCCGATGTTCGCGCTCGCCGACATGCCCAACGAGCGCGTGTCGATGGCGTCGTGCGGGCTCGGCGTCGCCGCGCTGCTGCTCGCAGGACTCGCCGCATTCGGCGTTGCACCTCAGTTGCTGCGCGTGTGCGCGCTGGCGCTGGGCAGCACCGCGGTGGCCGTGCACCTGGTGCAGATACGCGCGGCCCTGCGCAGCGGCATGCGGCGCGAACTCGGCCGCTCGTTCACGCTCGTGAAAATCGCCTGGGCGATGCTGGTGCTCAGTCTGGCCGCGGCGCTCGCCATCGTGCTGGGCGCGCCGCTGCACGGCCTGCACGCACTCTTCGGGCTGCTGCTCATAGGCGGTTGGCTGCTCAGCTTTGTGCTCGGCATGCTGCAGCGCATCCTGCCTTTCCTGGCTTCGATGCACGGCGTGCGCGGTGCCGGGCGAGCTGCGACGCCCTCGTCGCTGAGCGCGCCGTTTCCGCTCGCCTTGCACTTCTTCTGTCACCTCGCTGCGCTCGCCGGGCTCGCGCTCGCCGTCGTTGCGGAAAGCACAACCCTGGCCGCGCTCGCGGCGGGAATCGGCGCACTCGGCGCTGCGGCGTTCGGCGCCTTCTTCGTGATCCTGCTGCGCCGCATGCGGCTCGGCACCGCGGCCCGCCCCGCCGACCGCGGCGCTTGAGCTGCATCAAGCCCTGCCGCCGTGCAGTCGCTATTCTGGTATTTGCATACCAATATTGGGGGTCGCCGTTGAGCGCCGCACAACAAGTCAGCCACACGTTGGACACTGAACACCGCAGCAGCCTGGATCTATTGGGCCGCGTCGAAGCGGCGTTCGCGCGCCTGTCGCGCAAAGGCGGCGCGCGCGACGCCGACTTCATCAAGCTCGCGGCGGCGTTTGCGCGCCTCATCGAACAAGACATCACGCGCCATTTCGACTTCGAAGAGCGCGAGCTGTTTCCACGCATGGCGCAGGCGGGCGAAGGCGACATCGCCGAGCTGCTCAAGGAGGAGCACGACGCGATCCGCGCCGTGGCGGCCGAAATCCTGCCGCTCGTGCACGCCGCCGCAGCGGCAACCCTCGACGACGCGGGTTTCGACGCACTCAAGCGCGGCGCGCTCGAGATGGTCGAGCGCCAGGTCGCGCACATCCAGAAAGAGACGATGGCGCTGCTGCCGCTGCTCGACGACCTGCTCGACCATGAGGCCGACCGCGAACTCGCTTTCGCCTACGCGTCGAGCTGACGCCCAACCTGCGCAACCTCGCTCAACCCCGCCCAACCCCGCCCAACCCGGCGAAACACCCCATGCAAGCTCACCCGAACCCAACGGCGTCGGTCCGCGCCCTGACGCAGCACGACCTGGATGCGGTCGTCGCCATCGACGCGGCCCTCGAAGGCCAGCCGCGCCGCGCCTACTTCCAGCGCCGGCTGAAGGCGGCGCTGAAGGACACGCGTCTGCACGTGCAGCTCGCCGCAGCCGACGCCGACGGCCTCGCCGGCTACATCCTGGCGCGGCGCATCGAGGGCGAATTCGGCCGGCCATTGCCGAGCCTGCGGCTCGAGGCGATCGGCGTACGCCCCGCGCAGCGCGGCCACGGCGTGGGCAAGCTGCTGATGGACGCGCTGTTGCACTACGCGCAGCAGCACGGTGTGGCTGAGCTGCGCACCGCGGCGCACTGGAGCGACCACGCCATGCTGCACTGGCTCGACGCGGTGGGTTTCCAGCTGGCGCCAAACCAGGTGGTCGAGTGCGCCGTCGACGAGGGTTATCGCGCCGAGCGCGGCGACGCGCTGGAGCTCCCCGAAGGCCTGGGAACGAGCCGCGAGATCGACTACGGCGCGCCCGCCGGCAACGACTTCGACCGCGTCGCGACGTTGCACTGCGAGGTGCGGCCCATGGCCCGTGCGGACCTGCCGCAAATCGTGCGCATCGACCGCGTGCTCACCGGCCGGGATCGCCAAGCAAGCATCGCCGCCAAGCTCGACGAGGCGATGGCGGAATCGGGCGTGCGCGTCTCGCTCAGCGCACGCCTGGACGACGCGATCGTCGGCTACCTGATGGCGCGCGCCGATTTCGGCGACTTCGGTCGTGCCCAACCGGTGGCCGTGCTCGACACGATAGGCGTCGATCCGGCGGTCGCGCACCGCGGCGTCGGCCACGCGCTGCTGTCGCAGCTGTTCGAAAATCTCGGCGCACTGCACGTCGACCGCGTCGAGACCGTCGTGGAGACGACGACGCAGCTGGCGTTGCTCGGCTTCTTGCTGAGCACGGGCTTCAAGCCGTCGCAGCGCCTCGCGTTCGTGCGGCGGGTGCCATGACCCCATCGCCTGACGTCAGCGCGGTCTACGACGCGCTGCGCGAAGTCGACGACCCCGAGGCCGGCATGAACATCGTCGAACTCGGTCTGGTGTACCGCGTCGACGTTGTCGAGGGACGGATCGAAATCGACTTGACGATGACCACCCCCGCGTGCCCGGTCGCCGACATGCTCGTCGAACAAGCGACGCACGCCGCGCAGCGCGCCTGCCCGGATGGCACCGAAGTGCGCCTGCAACTCGTCTGGGAGCCGATCTGGAACCCGTCAATGATGAGCGGCACGGCGCGCGAGTTTTTCGGCTGGGCGGGGTAGCGGTGAGCGCAGCGCCAATGACCCCCGAGCACTCGTCACCCCGTGCTGGACACGGGGTCCACCGTGACCGCGCGCACCACGAACCCACGCACTTCGTCACCCCGTGCCTGACACGGGGTCCACTCTGAACGCGCCACGCGCGCCGACGAACCTTGCGCCCTGGCAGCGCGTGCCGCTGCTCATGCTTGGATTCGTCGCACTCGTCGCCGGCAGCGCGGCCGGCCTGGCGCGTCTGGGCTGGGCACTGCCCGACGCGGCCAGCGCGATCGCCGCGCTGCACGGCCCGCTGATGATTTGCGGCTTCTTCGGCGTCGTGATTTCGCTCGAACGCGCGGTCGCGCTTGCGCGCCTGTGGGCCTATTGCGCGCCGCTCAGCGCGGGGCTGGGAACGCTCGCGCTGCTCGGCGGCTTGCAGCACGCCGCGCCCTGGTTTTACGTCGCCAGCGGCGTGGTGCTCGGCGCAGCGTCGCTCGACATCGTGCGCCGCCAGCGCGCGCTCTTCACGTGTCACGCTCGCGCTCGGCGCCCTCGCCTGGCTGGCCGGCAGCGTGCGCTGGGCCTTGGGCGTTGCGGTGCACGAGGTCGTTCCCTGGTGGCTCGCCTTCCTGGTGCTGACGATCGCCGGCGAGCGCCTCGAACTCTCGCGATTCATGCCACCCTCCGCCACAGCGACACGCGTCTTCGCCGGCCTGCTCGTCGCCTGCATCGCCGGGCTCGCCGGCGACACGCACGGCATGCAGCTGGGGCGGGCTGCTCTTCGCCGCGGCGCTGCTCGGCCTGGCGCTGGTGGCTGCTGCGCCAGGACGTCGCGCGGCGCACCGTGCGTACCCAGGGCCTGACGCGCTTCATTGCGGTCGCGCTGTTGTCGGGTTACTTCTGGCTTGCGGTGGCCGGAGCCACCGCCTTGGTGAACGGCGGTGTTCAGCCCGGCAGCGCCGCCTACGACGCGGCCCTGCACGCGCTGCTGCTCGGCTTCGTGTTCTCGATGGTGTTCGGCCACGCGCCGATCATCCTGCCCGCCGTGCTCCACGTGAAATTGCCCTATCACCCGAGCTTCTATGCGCCGCTCGCGGCGTTGCACGTTTCGCTGCTCGTGCGGCTGAGCGGCGACCTGCTTGGATCGCCCGCGGCGCTTCGCGTCGGCGGCCTGTTGCACGCGCTCGCGCTGCTCGGATTCATCGGCAACAGCGCTTTCGCGGTGTGGCGGGGCAAGCCAAGCGTGGCGCGCCAAGGATCTTGATTGAACCACCTATCCTCCGCTCGGCGCCCGCGCTACCCGAGAGTTGACAGCCACCGGATCGCGGGCCGATCATCGACCCGCCCTCGTCCTCACCTCATGACCACGCATCGCGCTCTGCTCTTGACCGACGTCGTCGACAGCACGCGCCTGACCGAGCGTCTCGGCGACGCGGCGAGCGCGGAGCTGTGGGCGAGCCACGATCGGATCGCGCGCGATCTGTTGCCGCGCTGGCGCGGCTGCGAAATCGACAAGAGCGACGGCATGCTGATGCTGTTCGATGACGTCGCCGACGCCACCGGCTACGCGCTCGCCTACCACGACGCGCTCGCACATCGCGAGCTGCCGATCCAGGCGCGCGCCGGCATTCACTTCGGGCCCGTGACCTTGCGCGCCAATGCAGCGCACGACATCGCCCGCGGCGCGAAGCCGATCGAGGTCGGCGGCGTCGCGGTGCCGATCGCAGCGCGGGTGATGTCGGTCGCGCGCGGTGGTCAGACGCTGCTGAGCGCCGACGCTCGCGCCGCGCTGGATGGTGCACCCGGCGGTGTGGCGACGACGGGTGCGCCGCACGCTCTGCATTCGCACGGCCACTGGCGGCTCCAGGGCATCACGGAACCGCTCGAGTTGTTCGAAATCGGTGCATCGACAGCGCGCTTCAGCGTTCCGCCCGATGGGGCGAAGGCGTACCGCGTCGTGCGCCACGGTGAAGTCTGGAAACCGGTGCGCGACATCCAGCACAGCGTCCCGGCCGAACGCGACGGCTTCGTCGGCCGCGCCGAGCCGTTGCGCGCCTTGGCGGCGAAGTTCGACGCCGGCGCGCGCCTGGTTTGCGTGCTCGGCATCGGTGGCGTGGGCAAGACGCGGCTCGCGATCCGCTTCGGATGGAGCGGCTTGGGCGACCACCCCGGCGGAACCTGGTTCTGCGACCTGTCGCAGGCGCGCAGCGTCGACGGCATCCTGTTCGCGGTCGCACAGGGCTTGAACCTGCAATTGGGCAAGGGCGACCCGGTCGCGCAAATCGGGCGCGCCATCTCCGGGCGCGGCGAGTGCCTCGTCATTCTCGACAATTTCGAACAGGTCGCGCGCCATGCGGACGAGACGCTCGGTGCCTGGCTCGAACGCGCTCCACAGGCCCGCTTCGTCGTGACGACGCGCGAAGTGCTCGGCATCGTCGGTGAAGAGACGTTCGCGCTCGAGCCGCTCGGCGTGGACGATGGCGCCGCGCTGTTCGTGCGGCGCGCCGCGGCGATGCAGCATGGCTACGCGCCGAGCCCGGACGACCTGGCCGCGATCGGCCAACTCGTCAAGGTGCTCGACGGCTTGCCGCTCGCCATCGAGCTCGCCGCGGCGCGCGTGCGTGTCATGCCGCCGCGGACCTTGCTCGAGCGCATGCACGAGCGCTTCGACGTGCTGCTGTCGCGCTCCGGCCGCCGCGATCGACAAGCGACGCTGCGCGCCGCGTTCGATTGGTCGTGGGAACTTCTCAGCGACCCCGAGAAGGCGGCGCTCGCTGCCCTGTCGGTGTTCGAGGGCGGGTTCACGCTCGAGTCCGCCGCCGCCGTGATCGGCGCTTCGATGCGTGCACCGTCAGCTGTCGACCTGGTGCACTGGCTGGTCGACAAGAGTTTCGTACGCCAGCTCAGCGCGCAGCGCTTCGACCTTCTGGAGAGCGTGCGCGACTACGCGGCGCAGCACCTGCGAAGTGCCGGCCGTTTTCGCGGCAGCGGCGCGGCCTGCGAAGCGGCGGCACGCGCGCGCCACTGGCGGCACTTCGCCGCGGTCGACGAGCGGCGCGTGCTCGCCGAACGCTGCGTCGAACTGAATAACCTGGTCGCGGCGTGCCGCGCCGCGGCGGCCGTGGGCGACGCCCAAGCCGCCACCGCTTGCCTGACGAGCGCCTGGGCGGCGCTGCTGCGCACCGGACCGTACCGCGTCGGGCTCGAGCTGGCGCAGTGCGTCGAATGGCTCGAATCGCTCAGCGACGCTGAGCGCGCGCGGGTCCACTGGGTCGCCGGCTGCGCACTCGACTTGTTGGGTGCGGCCGACGCGGCACGTGAGCATTTCGATCGGGGCCTGGCCTGCGCCCCGCGCGAAGGTGCGAACGAAGCCCGTGCCCGGCTGCTGCACGCGCTGGGCAGCCGGCAGATGCTCGACGGCGAAATGGAGGTCGCGCACGCGAACCTGAGCGAGGCGCACCGGTTGGCGAGCGTGTTGCACGACACGGCGTTGCAGGCGGCAACGCTGAATTCACTCGGCAATTTGCTGGACCGTCAGGCCCGCGTCGCCGAAGCGCGTGACACCTACGAACGCGCACTCGCGCTCGCCCGGTCGATCGGCGAGCGGCGCCTGGAGGGCGGGCTGCTCGGCAACCTGGGGGGCTTGCACCTCGATCTCGGCGCGCTCGACGCGGCGCGCAGCCACTACGAACTCGCGATCGCGCTGGCCAGCGAAGTCGGCGATCAGCAGTGGGAGGGCAACGCGCATTGCAACCTGGGGCTGGTGCGGCAGGCGCAGGGCGACGCCGCCGACGCGCGCGCCCAGTTCGACCGCGCGTTGCTCATCGCGCGCGAGACCGGCCACGTGCGGCTCGAGTACACGGTGCTCTGCAACCTCGGCATCCTGCTCACGAGCGAGGGCGAACTCGGGCCCGCGACCGAGCACCTGGAGCGCGCCGTGAGCGCGGCCCATGCGGGGGCCGATCGACGCGCCGAGGGCCAGTTTCGCGGTTACCTCGCGCTCGCGCTGGCGCGCCAGGGGCGCCTGGGCGATGCCGCCGAGTCGCTCGAGGTCGGCGCGCGGCTCCTGCTCGGCGTTTCCGACCGGCTGAGCTACGCGCTGCTGCTGTGCGACCGCGCCGAAGTCGAGCGGCTCGCGCAGCAGCCGCACGAGGCCGAGCGCGCCCTGGGCGAAGCGCGCGCGATTGCGCTCGACCTGCGATGCGGCGCCGATTCGGAAATCGGCAAGCGCCTGGCGGCGCTGGAGGCGGCGGTGCCTGGCTGATCACGAGGCCGTGGCGTGACGCCGCGCCAAATGCGTCAGTCAGTTGTTGATGATCTTCGGATCCCACGCGCCGCACAGCGTCGCGACGCCGGCGGCGTCGGTCTGCACGATGACGGGCAGGTAGACCGCCTCGCCGATCTTCTTGCGCTGGTTCTTGACGATGAACTGCGCCGGGGTCGTTCCGATCTTGCCCTTCGGGTTTTGAAGTTTCGGGTCGCTGACGATCAGGATGCCGTTGTTGGCCTCGAATGCGAACTTCGTCGTGCCGATCGTGGCGAGGCACCAGATTCCAGACGATCTCCTTCGGCGTCGCATTCGAGCCCGTGCCCATGACCTTGATCTCGGCAGGAAGCTTGGCCAGGCAGTAGCTATAGCCTTCGAACGGCACCTGCGTCATCTCGACATTCACCGTGCAGGGGCTGTTGTCCGCCGCGCAGGTCACGGTCGATCCCGCGAGTTTCGGATGCAAGAGGCTGAGAAGCGACTTGCCCTGCAGTTTGGCCTCCGCACTTGCCGTGATGCCGCTGGCCGGCAGGCACGCGGCGAGCGCCGCCAATCCACTCGCGAGCGAGTGCCGTATCGAATCGTTCATGACACCTCCGGAGTTTGTGTGGAGCGGCGCGCGCCGAACCGGGAGCCCGCCGCGCAGCCACTGTAGGGCATCGATCCGCGCAATGCCAGCGCGAAAACGCTGCGCACGTGCAATTGCGCTGCGCGTGGTCCAGCGCGCAAGGCGTCGCCCAGCCGCAATGTCGCCGGCCATTGACCCAGATCAACTCCAACGCCGCGACACCGTGCGTGAATCGACGCGTCAAACGCACGCACCACCCAAATACCGATGCGCCCCGGTCCGCTTCGCCTGCACGTCCCCGAGCCCAGCGGGCGCCCCGGCCATCCCACTGACTTCTCTTACCTGCGCCTGGCGCGCGCCGGCGAGGTGCGCAAGCCGCCGATCGACGTCGCGCCTGCCGACACCGCCGACCTGGCGACGACGCTGGTGCGCGTGCTCGACGACGCCGGTGCCGCCGTCGGCCCGTGGGATCCGCGACTCGACGCGAACGACTTGCGCCGCGGCCTGCGCGCGATGCTCGAGACGCGCGCCTACGACGCGCGCATGCTGATCGCGCAGCGCCAGAAAAAGATCTCCTTCTACATCCAATGCCTGGGCGAAGAAGCGATCGCCACGGCGCACGCGCGCGCGCTGCAGAGCGGCGACATGTGCTTCCCGACGTATCGCCAGCAGGGCCTGCTGCTTGCGCGCGACGACATCGACCGGGTCGAGATGATGTGCCAGGCGATGTCCAACGAGCGCGACCCGCTGAAGGGCCGCCAGCTGCCGGTGCTGCATTCGTACAAGCGCGCCGGGTTCTTCACGATCTCGGGGAATCTGGCGACGCAGTTCATCCAGGCGGTGGGATGGGGCATGGCGAGCGCGATCAAGGGCGACAGCCGCATCGCGTCGGCGTGGATCGGCGACGGCGCGACCGCCGAGCCCGACTTCCACACCGCGCTGACGTTCGCGCATGTGTACCGCGCGCCGGTGATCCTGAACGTCGTGAACAACCAGTGGGCGATCTCGACCTGCCAGGCGATCGCCGGCGGCGAGGCGAGCACCTTTGCTGCGCGCGGCGTGGGCAGCGGCATCGCGTCGCTGCGCGTCGACGGCAACGACTATCTTGCCGTCTACGCGGCGTCGAGCTGGGCCGCCGAGCGCGCGCGCAGCAACCTCGGGCCGACGCTGATCGAGTGGATCACGTACCGCGGCGGCGCACATTCGACGTCCGACGATCCGTCGCGCTACCGCCCGGCGGACGACTGGTTGCACTTCCCGCTCGGCGACCCCGTGGCGCGGCTGAAGCAGCACCTGATCGTCATCGGCGCCTGGTCCGACGAGGAGCATGAGGCGGCGAAGCAGGAATTCGACGCCGCGATCAACGCCGCATTCAAGCAGGCCGAGCGTCACGGCACGCTGCAGGACGGCCACATCCCGCCGCTGGCGACGATGTTCGAAGACGTCTACAAAGACATGCCGGCGCACCTGCGCGAGCAGTTGCGCCAGGCGAGCGTCTGAGCGACCTGAAGGTGAGCACCCGACCATGGCGACGATGACGATGATCCAGGCGCTGCGTTCGGCGATGGACGTGATGCTGGAGCGCGACCCGAACGTCATCGTCTACGGCCAGGATGTGGGCTACTTCGGCGGCGTGTTCCGCTGCACCGAGGGTTTGCAGGCGAAGTACGGCAAGTCGCGCGTGTTCGACGCGCCGATCTCCGAGGGCGGCATCGTCGGTACCGCGATCGGCATGGCGGCTTACGGGTTGCGGCCGGTCGTCGAAGTGCAGTTCGCCGATTATTTCTATCCGGCCTCCGATCAGATCGTCTCCGAAGCGGCGCGCCTGCGCTACCGCTCGGCGGGCGACTTCAGCGCGCCGATCACGATCCGCATGCCGTGCGGCGGCGGCATCTACGGCGGGCAGACGCACAGCCAGAGCCCGGAGGCGCTGTTCACGCATGTGTGCGGGCTGCGCACCGTGATGCCGAGCAACCCGTACGACGCGAAAGGGCTGCTCATCGCTTCGATCGAAAACGACGACCCGGTCATCTTTCTCGAGCCGAAGCGCCTCTACAACGGGCCGTTCGACGGCCACCACGAGCGGCCTGTCGTGCCGTGGTCGGCGCATCCGGCGAGCGAGGTTCCCGAAGGCCACTACACGGTGCCGCTGGACACGGCCGCGCTGTTTCGCCGCGGCGCCGACGTGACGCTCCTCACCTACGGCACGATGGTCTACGTGTGCGAGGCGGCGGCGCGCGAGAGCGGTGTCGACGCCGAAATCGTCGACCTGCGAAGCCTCTGGCCGCTCGACCTCGACGCCCTCGTGACCTCGGTGAAGAAAACCGGCCGCTGCGTCATCGTGCACGAGGCGACGCGCACCAGCGGCTTCGGTGCCGAACTCGCGGCGCTCGTCCAGGAGCATTGTTTCTATCACCTTGAAGCGCCGATCGAACGCGTGACCGGCTGGGACACGCCGTACCCGCACGCCCAGGAATGGGCCTACTTCCCCGGCCCGGCACGCGTCGCCGCGGCGCTGCGGCGCGCGATGGAGGTGTGATCTTGGCGCTGCACACGATCAAGGTGCCCGACCTCGGCGAAGGCGTCGCCGAGGTCGAGCTCGTGGCGTGGCGCGTCAACCCGGGCGACCGCATCGTCGAGGACCAGGCCTTGGCCGACGTGATGACCGACAAAGCGACGGTCGAGGTTCCGTCGCCGGTGGCGGGGCGTGTGCTGGCACTGGGCGGCGAGGTTGGGCAGATGCTCGCGGTGGGCGCTGACTTGATTCGAATCGACGTCGGCGACGCCACGGCGACGGCGCACGCCGCACACGAGACCTCCGCAGACGAGCCGGCTGCAAGTGAGGCTCCTGCGAGCGTGACCCGGACGGGCGTTGCGCCTGCGGGCGAGCTGCCGCGCGCCACCGAATCGACGCAGCCGCCTGCACAGCACAGGCCGATCGCCTCACCGGCAGTGCGCGCACGCGCCTGGGAGCTCGGCATCGATCTGCACGACGTGCCGGGCAGCGGCATCGCCGGCCGCATCGTGCACGCCGATCTCGACGCCTTCGTGGCGCGCGGCACAGCGCGCTCCAGGCCGCAAGCGCCGCGGCCGCGCCTCGCCGCGCCAGCCGCAACGACGCATGCGGTGAAGATCGTCGGCCTGCGGCGTCGAATCGCGCAGCGCATGCAGGATTCCAAACGACGCATTCCGCACTTCACCTATGTCGAGGAAGTCGACGTGAGCGAGCTGGAAGCCCTGCGCGCGCAACTCAACGCGAAGTGGGGCGCACTGCGCGGCCACCTCACGCTGCTGCCGTTCCTGAGCCGCGCCATCGCCCAGGCGGTGCGCGAATTTCCGCAAGTCAATTCGCACTTCGACGACGTGGCCGGCGTGCTCACGCGCTTTGAGGCGGTGCATGTGGGCATCGCGACGCAGACCGAGGGCGGCCTGATGGTGCCGGTGCTGCGCGACGCGCACTTGCGCGACCTGTGGGGCACAGCGGCCGAAGTGCAGCGGCTGGCCCGCGCCACGCGCAGCGGCAAGGTCGTGCGCGACGAGCTGTCGGGCTCGACGATCACGCTCAGCAGCCTCGGGGCGCTGGGCGGCATCATGTCGACGCCGGTGATCAACCCGCCCGAGGTCGCGATCGTCGGCGTCAACGCGATCGTGATGCGGCCAATGTTTCGGGGCGGCAGCGTCGTCGCACGACAGATGATGAACCTCTCGTCGTCGTTCGACCACCGCGTCGTCGACGGGGCGGTCGGCGCCGGATTCGTGCAAAGCCTGCGCCGCCAGTTGGAGCATCCGGCGCTGCTTTTTGTCGAATAGTAGTTACGGATGGTCGAGTTCGGGGTAGTTGCGGAAGATGCCTTGCTCGTTGAACGGAATGCGCCGTTCGCTGCGCAAATATGCGGCGACCCGCGGCAGCGCGGCGACTCGTTCGTGCAACTGCACAACCCCGGGCGTTTTCGCCAGCGCGCGTTGCGCTGCTTTCGGGAACGCATAGCGCAGGCCTTCGATCAACTGGAACAGCGACAGGTCGGCGTAACTCAGCCTGCCGCCCACCAGATGCCGCGGGCCCGCCGGGTTGCGCACCACGATGCTCTCGAACCACTGCAGGTACTTGGGCAAACGGATGCCGCAGAACTCCTTGGCGCGACGCAGCGCTTCGGGCTTCTGCTCCTCGTAGTACAGCCCGGCGCCGACCGGATGATGCGTGTCATGCGCCTCGCTCACCATGTCGGCGATGGTGAGCTGGATCTGCTGCGTCCAGACGCGCGCCGCCTCGCTGCGCGCCACCAGCTTCAACGGCGGCCCGAGGTAATGCAGGATCGCCGCAGTCTGCGCGACCAGGACGGCGCCGTCCCTCAAAAAGGGTGGCGCGAAGGGCGGGTGCGTGACCGTGGCGTCCTGCATGCAGCGCAGCATCGCCGGCACGCCCTGCCCGGCACTTTCAGCGCCGCGAGCCACATCGACGTACGCTGCGCCCGCCGCTTCCAGCGCCAGCCGCACGAATTCGCCCCGGCCCTGGATGGTCGGCCAGTAGTGGAGTTCATAGGCCATGAGGCGCACTGTAGCTTGCAGCCACCTGTTTAGCGACATGGTTCAGCTACACCTCGTCATACCGGCGAACCGTTGCCCCGTGCCCGACACGGGGGCCGGTATCCACTCGTTGAAGCCACACGCTCGGCGGTTTGTTGATCAGATCCTTCCAGTGGATTCCGGCGTACGCCGGCGTACGCCGGGATGACGAATTTCTTGCGTCGTGCCCTTCGCTCAGCAGCTTGTCATGCTGAGCTTTGTCGCCAATCAGGTGCAGCCATGGGTCGCGCGGAGGTTACGCAAGAATGGTCCGGTTGCGGTTCGTCGCTTGCATCGGGCAGTGCAGCACCAGACCGCGGTTCTGCTTGATCGTGTATTTCAGTTGCTATACATTTGACCCATGAGCCGTTCTGCCACTTTGCCTCCCATCCGTGTCGCTCCCGAGACCAAGGCCAGCCTCGAGGCGGTGCTGCGGGATGGCGAATCGCTGACACAGTTCATCGAGAACGCTGTGCGTCGGGAGGCGGAGTTCCGCGCCGAACAGAATGCCGCCATCGCCCGTGCCAGGAAGGCGTTGCGCGCGGCGGACAAGGGTGTTGGATTGATGACGTCAGCGGACTTCCTGGCTGGCATGCGGCAACGTGCCAAGGCGGCGCAGCAGCGCGTCCGCGCGGGCGCGGTCGCCAAGAACAAGCGCGCAGCCGGGTGAGCAGCGGGTATCGGGTTGTTCCCACCGTCACGTTCCAGGAGGACATCGAGCGTCTCGAGGAGCACATCGTCCAGCGCGAGATGGCCAGCAACACGCCTGACGACACGTGCCTCTTTCGATTCCAGGAAGCTGTGGAGCGCGCGGTTGCGATCCTCTCGTTCGCGCCGCACACATGTCGTCGCGCCGAGCAGGACAGGGAGCTTCGGGAGCTGATCGTCCCATTCGGTCATGGTGGGTGTGTGGTGCTCTTCGCGATTCGTGACCTTGATGTACTGTTGCTCGCAGCCAGGGACCAGCACGAGCACGACTATCGCTGACAGGGACGTCGCGAGTCATGTCTCCAGTCGGCGCGGCAGCCGTCCGGGGCGGCTGACACGTCACAGCCTCGGCGATTTGACGACGGCTTCCGGCTGCGGCAACGGACATGCTGAGAGGCGCGATGGGACCCAAACCCGACTGTCCGCTGACCTCAATCCCGTTCTTCAAAGCTGCCGGTCGGCCGCATAAGACCGCGCGCGCTGCCGCGGCATCAGCAGACGCTGGGCGTCGTGGAGCGCCAGGCCCGGCCTCTGAGTCGCGCTCAGTCCCGATCGCGCGGCACCAGCGCCTCCAGCTGCCGAATCTCAGCCAGCGTGCGTGCGCCGAGCAGGCCCATGACGCGATCGATCTCGTCGCGATAGATCGCCAGTACCCGCTCCACGCCGGCCTGCCCGGCCACGGCCAGGCCCCACAACTGCGGGCGCGCGACGAGCACGGCGGCTGCGCCGAGCGCGAGCGCCTTGACCACGTCCGCGCCACGGCGCACGCCACCGTCCAGCAGCACCGGCAGGCGGCCCTGCACGGCGCCGACGATGTCGGGCAAGGCCTCCAGTGAACTCGTCGCGCCGTCCAGCTGCCGGCCGCCGTGGTTGGACACGATCAGGCCGTCGATGCCCAGCGCCAGCGCACGCTTCGCCTCCGCCGGGTGCAACACGCCCTTGAGCAGCAGCGGAGCACGCCACTGCTCGCGCAGCCGGGCCACGTCGTCCCAGTTCATGGCCGGATCCAGCAGCGATGCCATGCGCCCGGCCAGGGTGGCGAGCGACTCGCTCGAGCCTGGGCGCAGGTAGTTGCCGAAGGTCAGGGTGCGCAGGTCGTTCCGCATCGCCCAGGCCCAGCGCCACTTGGGCGTCATCGCCAGCCACTGGCGCGCACTGAAGCGCGGCGGGATCGAGAAGCCGTTCGCCAGATCGCGCTCGCGCTGGCCGAGCAGCTGGTTGTCGACGGTCAGCACCAGCGCCTGGTAACCGGCGCCGTGCGCGCGGTCGGCGAGCTCGCGGGTGAAGGCGCGGTCGCGGTAGATGAACACCTGCATCCAGCGCGGCCCATCGTGCTGCGTGGCGACCTGTTCGATCGAACACACCGAGCCATGGCTCAGGCAGTACACCGTGCCCGCGGCCGCCGCGGCGCGTGCTGCGGCAATCTCGCCGCGCGGCCAGAACAGCCCGGCCAGGCCGGTGGGCCCGATGAGCACCGGACCACTCAGGGTCTGGCCGAACAAGGTCAGGGACTGGTCACGCAGGCCCGCGCCGCGCAGCGGCTGCGGCACGAAGGCCCAGCGGCCGAACGCCGACTCGTTGCGCCGCAACGTACGTTCGTCTTCGGCGCCGCCATCGGCAAAGTCGAAGATCGCCTGCGGCAGGCGGCGGCGTGCCGCCTCGCGCATCGAGCGGATGTGGGGGTAGCGCTGCGCGAGAGTGGGATCGGGCATTGGGGGCATCGGCGGCTTGGACGGGCTGTGGCTCGAAGCGGCGGCCCGCGTCTCGGTACCATCTCCGTTCCCGTCACGAAGGATAGAACATGATCGACGAAGCCCCACGGATCCGGCGCCAGTCGGTGCAGCGGCCGAGCGCGGCGCAAGTGGATGCGCTGCGCGGCACGCCCACCGGCTTCCTGGTCGACGCGCTCGGCGGCAGCGGCGCGCTGGACTACCGCATCAAGCCCGCGATCGCCGAACAGGCCTCGTGCTGCGGCGTCGCGCTGACCTGCGATGCCGGCCCGGCCGACAACCTGGCGCTGATGGCAGCCCTGGAAGCGATGCAGCCGGGCGATGTGCTGGTTGCCGCCACAGGCGGCTACACCGGCTGCGCGGTCACCGGCGACCTGGTGCTGGGCATGGCACGCAACTGCGGCGCGGTCGGCTTCGTCACCGACGGCTGCGTGCGCGATCTGCCCGGCATCCGCGCGGTCGGTCTGCCGTGCTATTGCGTCGGCGTCACGCCCAATTCGCCGGCCCGCTCCGGCCCGGGCAGCGTGGGTCTTGCGGTCACCATTGCCGGCCATCCGGTGGCCAGCGGCGACGTCATCGTCTGCGACGCTGACGGCGTGGTCGTCGTGCCGCAGGGGCGCCTGGACGAAGTGATCGGGCGGCTGCCGGCGATCCGCAAGGCAGAGGCCGAACTCGATCAGGCGGTGCGCGACGGTCTGCGCGTTCCGGGCTTCCTGGATGGCCGAATCCCGGTGTAGGTGACCGTCGGCTTCATGGCAGTCCGGTGCGATCGACAGGTTCAGGGCGAAGTGATCGAATCAGCGAGGACCGGCCCTCGACCCATAGTGCGCGTAGCCGCCGCGGCCGCAACCAGCCGCTTTGCACCGCAGCAGACGATCGTCCCCCGATTCGCAGAGCTTTCGCACGTGAGCCTCACCGCTATCCTCTCCGGCAAAACGGTTCTGGCGCGCCGCTCTACCGTTTGAATCGTCGCCACAGGCGGCCGCCATCGCGGCCACGCGTGATGGCGCCGGTTGCGTGACGCACGCGCACAGGCTGGACGCAGACATCTTCGTGTCCAATGTCCCTTGCTTCCCGTGGCTGACGAGTACGTGCGCCGCTCGCTGTCAGTGACGCTCTCGGAACTGATGTCTCAACACGTACTTCGCCGTCTGCCGGCCGAGCGCCCGGCCGTCTTCGAGGGACGTCCTGAAGTGCATGCCGCCCCAGATGCGCGCGATGCCGAGTTCGTCGGCCATCTCGTCGATCGATGCGTAGTCGTGCGTCGTGCCGGTGACCGTGCTGTTGAAGCTGAAGGCCAGCTTGCGCGTGCCGAAGGCCTGGCGCAGTGTCTCGCCCAGCGTACCTGCGATGCAGCTGTGCGCGGCCGGGTACTCGGGATGGTTCGGCACCGGGCCGAGCGGCAGCCACGTCGGGTCGGCGTTTGTCGCGTCGTTGCCGTCGGTGTCGGCCAAATTGATCGCGCTGGCCGGGCGCCAGAACAGGTGGTGGTACTTCGACTCGAAGCAGCCGAGCAGCGTATCGGCCATGCCGGACCAGATCATCGCCATCACGCGGGCGTTCTCGGCCACCGTGGGCCGGCTGCTCGCGAACTGGCGGAAGTTGCGCGGCCAGAAGGTGTTCGGCAACTCGGTGTGCGAGCGCGCGATCTCGGTCTGCTCGGCTGTTCGAAGCACGCTGGCGGTGCTGCCCAGGTCGTAGACCTCTTTCCACTCGCGCGCGTAGCGGCGGCTCGACAGCGCCGGCGGACCGTCGGCGCGGAACTGCGCCGCGTGGTGGATCACGAACGGCTTCATGTAGGGGAACCACGGCGTGATCGGGTTCAGGCCGCGGAAGTCGCCCGGCTCGCTGCCGGGCACGAACGGCGGCAGCGTCACCAGACGGCCGTCGTCGGCGCGCAGCGCCACGATGCCGGCCGCCACTTCGGCGCCAACAGCGAGGCCGCGCGTGCGTGCGGCGTCGCCGGGCAACTGGGCCAGCCAGGCGTTGTAGGCCGGTTGATAGGTCGCCGATCGGCCCGGAAAGATCGCGCTCAGCACGCCATGCGCGGCCGCACCGACGGCCGCATCGATCGATGCGCCGTCGGTGGGCGCGGCCGGTTCGATCGCGTACGGCCGATGCGTGCGCGCGATTGCCATCGCGGCGTCGTACATCGCCAGGTGCACCGTGGCCAGATCCATCGGCCAGATTGGGCGCTGTTCGGCGGCTGTCGCTGGCGGCGCGGTTCCACGGGTGTTGTAAGTGTCGGCCGCGACCTGGGTCCACAGCGAGACGACGTTGGGCCTGTAGTCGGGCAACGGCCGCGACACATGGGCGGCCGACTCGCGCTGCGACGCCTCTTCTTCCAGCGCCTCCTGCGCGTCGACGCCCGTGCTACCGCCGCCGCAAGCGGCGAGTGCGAGTGCGAGTGCGCTGACGATGACGACCCATGATCTGATCGGGATAAGTGAAATGCCTGCCATGTCTGCCTCCGATGAGTTGCCGAGGTTGGCGCGTCCGAGGCCGCGAAGGACGTGGCCTCTCGAACGAATAGACGCAACGCTCAGGAGTAGTCAGACATGGCGCAGTCAGCGCTGGCCAACGGTAGCGAAAGTGATCCAGTTCCAGCCATCGTTCGATCCGGCCCAGAACGCAAGACGTGTTGCCCCTGACGTCATTGGCAGCGCGATTGCAAATCCTCTGTATCCCGTTGAGTTCTCCAAAGCAGGCGCACACGAGGCCACCGACGCATCGAAGTCGAAACTCACGACCAAAGCGTTCTCGCTCCCGCTCGGGGTGACGGAGCCGTTGAACCCGCAGCCCAGATAGCTGCCATTTAGCTTGCCGTTTGGCGCGATGTCGACGGCCATGCGGTTGCCGGCGGGGTCAGCCAACGACCAGCTGCCAACGACTGTCGCGATGGAAGCGGGTCGGCTGAAGTCATAGCTCGTTCCCGGGATAGGGCCACCGTCAAACGTCGCGGCCTTGGTGGTGAACTGCCCTGCCAGGATGGATCCGGACAGACTCGGTACCGTCACATCGAATCTGACATCAACATAGGCGGGCTGGCCTCTATACCCACCGTTGAACCGTCCTGACCGTGTTCCGTCGATGCTGGTCCACATCCAGGCCGAGTCCGTACTGACCCAGTAGTCGACAAACCTGAACGCGTGGGACCAATCTGTGCCGAAGAAGCCAACTTTGACACCGTCGCCCATGGTGACGTACAGCAAATCGTAGTCGCGCTCATCCCTGAGCGTGCCCCCGAAAACACCAGATACGAATCGAGCCGCTGTTGGCCCGGTGCCCCTTGGCATCGATGACTGGGTGATCGGCGCCGCCGATGGAGGTTCACTGCTTCCTCCGCCCCCGCACGCGGAGAGCACAAAGACAGCAAGACCTAGAGCCACGCTGTGAATGGAGCAGCGGTCAATCTTGGAAACGGGCTTGTCCATGAGCTTCTCCTTTTCCCGCTCGCGCCGATGGATTACCGGGCTTGGCAGGTCCGAGGCCGCGAAGGACGTGGCCTCTCACACGAATAGACGCAGTGCTCAAGAGAACTCAGACATGACGCGAGCGACCCAATGGCGTCGAGGGCTGGCGGCCGCTGAAAACGTAGCGGGGCCGTCCCGTTCGGATCAGTGTGAGCGCCTCAGCGGCGGCCGATGGCCAGCATCTCGTCGCCGTCGACGCCGTTGCCTGTCAACAATGCGAACACCATTTGCCATCCGCCTGTCGCCAAGGGGTAGGCCAACGCCACACCCTCGTAAGTCAAGCCGTGTGTCCAGGAGCTTGTGCACGATGTCGCTTCGTGCCGGGCCGTGACTGTGTAGAGGCCACCATCACCGACGCGCAAGTTGCCTCTCAGTGAGCAGCCGCGGTAGCTCAGCGTTAGAGCGCCGTCGGCGGCCACGTCGAGTGACATGCCGACGCGTGACACGTCGGTCAGGGTCCATGAACCGACGGCATTCGCTAGCAGCGCCGGCGCCAGTGCGTGGTTGGGCGAAATGCCCGGCAAGGGCGTTGGTCCCAGGGCGTAGGTCACAGCCGGCGTGGTCCTGTATCGAAGCGAGCCGCCGTCCAGCAGGGCGGCGCCAGCGCCACTGTCGCCGATATCCGTGCGGAGATACACGCTGTCCCCGCCCCTCCCCCAGTCGCGGCCGTTGACCGCAGTGCGGTCGTTGCTATTGCATCCAACACCGCCCTTTGAATAGATGACGCCTGTGATGACGGGTGCTTGGGCCAGATCCGGGCCATAGATCAGCCAACGGTCGAAGCCCCGCCCGACGGTATCGGGCGCTTGCAGCAGTATGAACGAAGGGTCCGTGCGACCGATGATCGTGCCACCCACCGCGGCCTGGACCGTCGCGAATGGCTGTATGCCTTCCGGTGGTGTCTCACAAGAAAAAGGTGGCGGCGCAGGCGGAGGCGGGAGTGGCGACGCAGACGGAGGTGGCAGCACCGTCGCGGGGGCGTTCCCGTCGCCGCCCCCGCCGCAGGCCGCCATCAATGCGGCCACCGAGACTGCGAGCAAACAGTTCGACAGCAGGACCGGGGCACTCCGCCGCCGCTTGGGCGCAAGATGATGCGTAGTTGTCATAGCCGTTCTCCTCGGATGAGTGCCTTTGGAATGGATCGCCGACGCCGCCGTCGTGCCGCTCACCGACAAAGACGCCAATCCAGCGCCAACTCAGACATCGGTGCAGAATCAACCGTCACACGCCCGTCGAACGGACGCGTGCGGACCGATCTTCCACGGAGGCATCAACGGCATGGGCGATATCAGCGCGCTGCTCAAGCAAGCCTCGGCCGAGGAGCCGGCGGTCATGGACCGGGTGTTTGCGCTGCTCTACGACGACGTGCACCGCATGGCCCGCGCGCGGCTGGCCGGCAACCAGCCGATGACGCTGCTGGACACCACCGGCCTTGCGCACGAGGCCTACCTGCGGCTGCGCAATGCCGGACGCATCGACGTCGACAGCCGCGCGCGGCTGATGGCTTATGTGTCGCAGGTGCTGCGCGCGGTGATCGTCGATTTCGCGCGCAGGCGCAACGCCGAGCGTCGCGGCGGCGGGCTCGCGCACGTGACGCTCGACACCGACGTGGCCGATTCGGTGGCCGCCGCCGACGCCGATGTGGAGCACATCGCCAACGCGCTCGAGGTGCTCGAGGCCACCGATCCGCGGTTGCGCCAAGTGGTCGAGATGCGCTACTTCGGCGGCATGACCGACAGCGAGATCGGCGAGGCGCTCGGTGTCACGCCGCGCACGGTCGGGCGCGACTGGGAGCGGGCCCGGCTGCTGCTGTCGGTGGCGCTGAAAACCTGACCCGATGTCTGAGTTGGGCGCCCGTTTGCGTCTATGCGCTGACCGGACTCCCGATCCATGAAGCACCCGCGCCCGACGCTGCCCAAGGCGGACTGGCTCCAGCTTAACGATCTGCTGGGGCAGGCCCTGGCCATGGAGCCGGCCGATTGGGCGGCATGGCTGGCCACCTTGCCGCTGGAGCAGGCCACGCTGCGCGAGCTGCTGCGTGAGCTGCTGGCCGACACGGGATCGGCCGGCACCGAGGGGTCGCGCGACGCCCTCGGCAGCTCGGTGGCGCGCGTGGCGGCCGACGCGCTGGACTCGATGCGCCGCGACCGGCCGGGAGACCGCATCGGGCCGTGGCGGCTCGAGCGCCTGCTCGCCCAAGGCGGCATGGGCGAGGTGTGGCTGGCGCAACGGTCCGACGGCGCGGTGCAGCGCAACGTGGCCCTCAAGCTGCCGCGGGCCGAATGGGTGGACCGTGGCCTGACCGCACGCATCGCGCGCGAGCGGGCCATCCTGGCGCGGTTGCAGCATCCGCACATCGCCGTGCTGTACGACGCCGGGCTCGGCGACGACGGGCGACCGTACCTCGCGCTCGAGTATGTCGACGGCGTCCCGATCAACGCCTGGTGCGAGCGCCTCGAATTGCGCGAGATTCTTCGGCTCTTCGTGCAGCTGGCGCGTGCGGTGGCGCATGCCCACGCCCAGCTCGTGATCCACCGCGACCTCAAACCAGGCAACGTGCTGGTCACGGCCGACGGCACGCCCAAGCTGCTCGACTTCGGCATTTCCAAGCTGCTCGTGGGCGACGAGATCGCCGCCGACACCACCGAACTCACCCGCCAGAGCGGCCACCGGCTCACGCTGGCCTATGCGGCGCCAGAGCAGGTGCTCGCCCAGCCGGTGGGCGTGGCCTGCGACGTGTACGCGCTCGGCGTGATGATGTTCGAGCTGCTGACGGGGCAACGGCTGTACAGGCACAACGAGGGCCGCGCGCTCGAAGACGAGATCCTGCACGGCGAGCCGCGGCGGCCCAGTGACGTGGCGAGCGACCGCAGCCGTGCCAGGGCGCTGCGCGGCGACCTCGACGCCATCGTGCTGACCGCGTTGCGCCGCGAGAGCAGCCAGCGCTACTCCAGTGCGGGCAGACTGGCCGATGACATCGAGAGTTATCTCGCGGGCGAACCCGTCAAGGCGCGCCCGGACAGCCGCCTGTATCGCTGGCGCAAGTTCGTTGCCCGGCATGCACTGCCGCTCTCGGCCGCGCTGGCCGCCGTGGTGGCGCTCGGGGTCGGCCTGGGCGTTGCCCTGTGGCAGGCCGAACGCGCCACGGCGCTCAACACCTTCCTGCTCTCGCTGATCCGCCATGCCGACCCGAATGCGAGCCGGCAGACGCGCACCGCCGATCTGGCGATGCTCGCAGCGATTGAAGACAAGATCGAGCAGGAGTTCAAGGGCTCGGCGGAGGAGCGGCTCAGACTCCGGCTCACCGTCGGCGAGGCCTATCGAAACCGCGGCGAGATGATGGCCGCGCGCCGGGTGTACCAGCGCGCCGTGGATCAGGCGGCGCCCCAGCTGGCGGCCGACAACCTGTGGCTGCTCACCGCACGCGTCCGTGCTTCGGACATCACGCTGATCGTGTCGACCGCCGCGTCCGAGCAGCTCGACCGGGCGATCGAAATGCTGCGGCGCAAGGCCTGGCGAAGCGACGCAGACGACGAGTTGCTGGTCGATGCATTGCTCACACGGCAGAAACTCCAGCTCGAGTACGGCTTGCCGGCCAATTTGCCGAGTGAGCGGCGTCTCGAAGCCGGGCGCGAAGCGCAGGCACTGGCGATCGGCCGCTTTGGCGAGGGCAGCCGCAAGCACTTGCGCGCGGTGGTCGTGATCGAGAGCGCAACGAACAACATCGATGGGATGGCGGCCGCCAGGCAGTTGCTCGAGTCCGCGGTGCAGCAGGCCAAGCAGCGCGGCCCCACCGTCACAGACAGCGCCGAGTTCCGCATCGCCGATGCGCGGCGCGCCGCCCGGCAATGCGAAGATCGTGCGCAGCCGGCCGAAGCCATGGCCTCGCTGCGCGACGCGATCGCGCAGGTTCGCGCCGCGCATGGCGCCACAAGCTTGCAGCTGGAGGAGCAGTACGAGGCGCTCGGGCGCTGCGAACGAATGGCCCAGGATCCCCGCGCGTTTTCATCCTTCGAGGCGGCCTACGAGATCGCCGCCGCACGCGAACAACCACCCTCGACCAATCTGAGGCACCGGGCCCAGAGCGCGTTCGATGCGGCGATGCGATCGCGGCAGCTGGCTCCGGCGACGCGATTCCTTCGCAGCGCGCTGGAGAACGCCGAGGCCATTCCGGAGCCGGAGCTGCGCGAGCGGCTGACGCTCTTTGCGCGCATCGGACAACTCTGCCTCTATGCGCAAAGCGGCGACTTTGCCGCTGCGGAGCGCACCGCAGCGCCGTTGATCGCCTATTCCGACACCGTGTACGCCAAGGTTCGCCGTCTCACGCCGCGCCAGGGCGCGCTGTGGACTTGCGTCAGCCAGGCACAGCGCCAGCAAGGGCACTTCGACCAGGCCCAGAAGACGCTGGGTGTCTTCATCGAACGCTGCGCCACGACGCCCTTGGCACCTGCCCTCCGGCTGGGTTGCGAAGGCGAAGCCCTGATCGAGCGGGCGTTGATCGAGCTCGACACCGGGCGCGTGGCCGACGCACAGGCAACGCTCGCCGCACGAAAAGCGATGTCGCCCGTGACGGCCGAGCACCCGACCTATGCGCTGGCGCATGGCCGCGTGTTGCTGGCGGGCGGCGAGGCCGCGCAGGCCATCGAGCCGCTGCAGCGCCACCACGCCACCTGGGCCGCCATGCAGCCGAACAGCCCCTACACCGCCGAGGCGTTGTATTGGCTCGGCCGTGCGCACCTTTCCACCGGCGATGCGCATGGCCGGGCGATGATCGCGCAAGCGCGCGAGGTCCTGGCGAATTCGCCGGTCAGGTCGCATCGGTTGCTGGGCTCCGAATGAAGATCTGGCACGCCATGACTGCGACGCTGGCGTTTTCTGGCGCTCCGCCGCTTGCCGTGGGCCAGGTGCCGCCCGTCACCAGACTCGAAAATGTGATCGTCACCGGCTCGCACATCCGGCAGATCGACGGCGAAGAAGCGCTTCCGTTGCAGGTCATCACGCGCGCGGAGATCGAGAGGAGCGGCGCAACGACGCTCGAACAACTGCTCGAACGCGTGCCCGCGCACGTCAACGCCGTCAACCTGGCGAGCAGCGTCGGCGACGTGACGCGGCCGGGCCTGTCGAGCGCGAACCTGCGTGGGCTCGGCGGCGGCGCGACGCTCGTGCTGTTGAACGGGCGGCGGCTCGCCAACTACGCCTTCGACGGCGACGCGGTGGATCTGAACGCGATTCCGCTCGCCGCGGTCGAGCGCATCGAGATCCTGAAGGACGGCGCCTCGGCGATCTACGGCACCGACGCGATCGCCGGTGTCGTCAATTTCATCCTGCGCAAGGACTTTGTCGGCGCGCAGATCGCGAGCCACCTGGCCGTCACCCCGCGCGGTGGCGGCGACGCCGGGCAGCTGAGCCTCGGCATCGGGGTCGGCGAACCGGCGCGTGACGGCTACAACCTGTTCGCGTCGATCGCGCTACACAAGCAAGGGCGCCTGCGCGCGAGCGAGCGCGACTTCGCGCGCACCGGCCAGCGGCCCGAGTTGGGCCTGGACGCGCTGCATGGTTCGACCTTTCCAGCCAACATCGTCGATCGGCCGGGCGGGCGGATCCTCAACCCCACCGAGGCGTCGGGATGCGCTCCACCGAGCAGCCTGCCGTTTCGCCCCTTCCCGTTCCTGACCCCGGCCTGCGGGTACGACTTTCCGGCAGCGGCCGACCTGCTGCCCGAAGCGGAGCGGGCCCATGCGCTGCTGCGCGGCACCTGGCGTGCTGGCGCGACGATCGATGTCTTTGCCGAAGCGCTGCTTTCGAAAAACCGCGTCGACACGCAGTCCGCGCCGCCGGCCGTGCTGCCGGTGGGCAACGCGGCCGGCCCGCCGCTGTACCCGGCCGACGGGCCCTACTATCCGAGCGCGTTCGCTGCCGCCAACGGCCTATCGGGCAACCTGGTGGTCGCCTACCGTCCGGACGAACTCGGGCCGAAGCTGAACACCGTTCGCAGCGACGCGCAACGCTACGTGGTCGGAGCCGAGGGCCGGGCCGCGGGCTGGGACTTCGACGTCGCGGCGGTGTACAGCCTGAACACGCAAGAACTCTTCTACGGCGGCAGCTGGCTGCACATCGGCCGGTTCATCCCGGCGCTGCGCACAGGTTTGATCAACCCCTGGGGACCGTCAGCGCCCGAAGGCCAGGCGCTGCTGGCCTCGACCACGTATCAAGGCACACCGCAACGCGCACGCGGGTCGACCTCGCTCGCCCATGGCGTGGTTTCAAGCGAGCTCACCCGGCTGCCTGCTGGGACGATGGCGATCGCGCTCGGGGCGGAGGCGCGCCGTGAACGCCTGTCGTACGACTGGGACCCGGCGGTGCTGACGGGCGGTTTCGGTCTTGGGACCAACGTGCCGCAGTCGAAAACCGGGGCCCGCGGCGTGCACGCGCTGTATACCGAGTTGAAACTGCCGATCGTGCGCGGGCTCGACGCGCAGCTCGCCGCCCGGCTCGACGACTACAGCGATTTCGGGTCGACCACCAACCCGAAGCTTGCGCTGCGTTGGCAGGCCCATGACGAGCTGCTGCTGCGCGGGTCGTGGGGCACGGGCTTTCGCGCACCGCCGCTGTATGCACTTGAGGCACCGCCCGGCGTGACGCGGCTCGTCGCCGGGCGACCGGACCCGGTTCGCTGCCCGGTGACCGGAACCGTGAACGACTGCTTCGTCCTGGTCCAGGCGTATGCAGGAGGCAATCCGTTCCTCCAGCCCGAGACGTCGACGCAATGGAACCTGGGCGTCGTCTGGCAGGCGGCCCGCGGTGTGGCGCTGAGCGTCGACCACTGGCGCATCAGGCACGAGGGCATCATCGCGCCGCTCGACCCGGTGGATGCGCTGACCTATCAGGCCAGGTTCAACGACCGCATCATCCGCGGCCCGGTCGATCCGGGGTTTCCGGCGCTGCCGGGGCCGATCATCGGCCTCAACCTGTCGCCGATCAACCTGGGTACGACCAACGCGGCGGGGTTCGACGTCACGCTCAACGCGGCCGCGCCACCGAACGAGTGGGGCGTGCTGCGCGCCGGTCTTCAGGGCAGCTACGTGACGCGATACGAGTCGCAGATCGACGGTGTGAATTTCGTGTCGATGCTCGGCAGCGCCGTCAATGGCGCACCCATCCCGCGCTGGCGCTGCACGCTCACGTTGGACTGGAGCCGCGGCCCGTGGGGCGCCACCTTGGCCCAGGTGTACAGCCGCGGCTACACCGACCAACAGCCCGGACCCGACGGCGCGCCGCGCCAGGTCGGCGCGCTGTCGACCTGGGACCTGCAACTGCGAACCACCGCCATCGCCGGCTGGCGATGGGCCCTCGGCGTGCAGAACCTGTTCGACAGCGATCCGCCGGCCAGCAACCAGATTCGGACCACCCAGGCCGGGTACAACCCGCAGCTCGCGAGCCCGCTCGGACGGACGTTCTACCTGCGTGGCACGCGCGAGTTCGAGTAGGGCCTGTCGACGGTCGATGCGCCGAGCACGGCGCCGGTCGATCCTGTGCTGCTCAGCGCCAAGGGAGCGAGTGACGGCGATCTGTGGGAAGCGAGCGTTTGAATTGCAGCCCTCTACGGCCGCTCCTGGCCGTCCGCCGGTACTGGTGAGCGGCAGCTCCGGAGCAGTTCAATTCCAAGCGCGACGGGCCTTTCCCCTTTTTTTTGCGCAGTCCTCGCCGCGAACAGCCGGACCTCGCTCCGACCCACAACGCCGATCGCGAAGCCGGATTGCCGACGCGCCCTCAGCGAAATGGCTCGGCGCGGGCCAGCAGCTCTTCGAGCCCGGGCTCGTTCGGGTCGCGCGGCGCTCCGGGGTGGATGATCGCGACCTGGCAGCTCTCGGCGGCCTCGACAAGTTCGCGGTAGCTGCCCGCTGTGATGTCTTTGATGTACGCCTGCTTGCGCTCGTCGTAGGCGAACATGCGGTCGTTGATCAGGTTGCATTCGTTGCAGCTCGGGCAGCGTGCGGTTTCGATCCACGCTTCGTCGCGCGAATGGGCCGGGGCCGGTGCTTCGGCCTCGGTGCCCGGATCCTGCGCCGGCGTGCCCGGGGCTACGTCAACCGGCGGTGCGGCGCTCCCCGGCGCACGAGCCTGCTGTTCGGCCGTCCACGCCGCTTTCTCGCGCAACAGCAGCGCCGGCGCATGCGAGTCGTGAACACCGCCATGCTCCTGCAGGCGGTGCCACAGCAGCAGGCAGCGCCGCGTGGCCTGCATGAGCCGCGCGTCGACGACGATCCGTTGCAGCGCATCGTTGGCGTCCACGGCGAGCAGATAGGGAATGCGCTGCGCTGATTCGCGCTCGTCGAGCGCGAGCCACTCGGCTGCCGGCAGCATCGCCGCGTTCCAGCGCTCGCTCGGTACGAGCGCGAAGTGCGCGCAATAGCGAGGGTCGCAGAGCACGAAGTCAGCGAACGTGAAGGCGCAGCGCTGCGTTGCGCGTTGCAGCGCAGTGTCGGCGTACTCCAGCGTCTCGAGCACCCAGTCGTCGCCGGGCTGTGGATTGTTCTCGAGTGAGAAGCGTGTTGCCCAGTTGGCGCCGGCGGCCGCGTCGTAGCTGAACGCCGGGAATGCGCGCGACTGCATTGCCGCCGCGGCGTTGAGGTACGGCGGCAGCCGGCTGGGCGATTCCACAGCCCCGGCGAAGACGCTGAACAGCGCCGGTCCGCGACAGGCGAGGCCGCGCTCGATCTGGGCGCGCAGCGCGTAGAGGTTGGCGCTCGCCGACTGCAGCACGAACATGCCGCCCAACCCCATCGCCGTGGTGGCCAGGCGCGCGCTGCGAACGCCGAAGGCGAAGCGGCGCGTGCCGAGCGGTGCCTCCTCGAGCAGATCGGCGGTCTGCACGAGCACTTTCACCGGGAGTCCGGAGGACAGCAATTCCATCAGATTGGCGTTCTCCGGCGCGTCGTTGCGTTCGGGCGGGATGCACACCAGGCAGTCGGGAAAGCGCGCGAGGTCGTCGGCACTCAGCGAGTTCTCGTCGAACGCGTCGAAGAACACGTCGTGTTCGGCCTCGACGTAGCGGCCTCGTGCCTCCAGCTCGGCAATCGCAATGGCTTTCACCAGTTCGGTGAGATCGGCCATGCGCTCGCGAATCGCTTGCGCCGCGCGCGCGCAGTTGTCGAACACGAACTCGGAGCCTTCTGCGGTGGCCGAAGATTCGGCAAGGTCTGGCGAAGTAAAGAAGGACTGGGCCTCGAGCACGTTCAGCGTGCGAACCAGCCGCTCGCGTCGTGAAGCAGGGAGTTCATCCCGCGGCACACCCTTGCCGACGATGCGCGCCAGCGCCTCGAAATCGAACTGGTCGTGGTGCGGCGCGCCCAGCGACGCTCTGAGGCTCTGCGGCTGGCGCCCGGGCTGCGAATGACTGTACGCGGCGCGCAGGATGTCCGACAGCTTGAGCACCAGGCGGTTCAGATCGGCATGGAAGCGCCGCGCCTTGGCGCGCTGCGTCGCGGCCCATGCGTGCGCGATCAGGCGCGCAGGCATGTCGTGCGAGCACGCAAGAACCTGCCCGTCCGGGCGCAGCGCGCTGCGGGCATGGCGCAGCACCTGCTCCAGGGTTTCCCCCTCGCGCGCGCCCAGGCGTGCAGCCGCCGCGTCCCACAGCTCGCTGAGCGTTCCGCTCGCGCCCCCCGCCACGGCGCGGCGGATCTCGCGTTCCAACTGCAGGCCGTGGCGACGCAGGCGTTCGCCTTCGATGCCGCGCGGTGCCACGTCGCGCAGCATCGCATTCACCAGGCTGGACAGCGAGTGCACGAACTCGGGCGCGTCAGAGCGTTCGTCCAGCACCACGGGAAAGTCGTGGCGCAATTCAGTCAAATCACGATACGGCGCAAGCAGCGCCGGGCGCAGGGCGAGGCCCTCGATGGGTTGGAGCGCTGCGCCCGGGCCGTCGGCGACGATTCGGCCGGTGAGGTGGAAGATCAGCGCGTCCTGATGTCTGGCTGGCATGTCCATCACGGTTTCCTATACGGGAGTGACGCGGCCGTCCGCCTCGCGCATCACGCCGCACGCTGCGCTGCATCGTCCGGCCACACGGTGACCTTGTCGAACTCGCGGTTCAACCCGGCGCGGATGCTCGCCGGCGAGCGCAGCGCCGCGGCGTGGCGCAAGTCCTCGTAGCAGGGGACGGCGGGGTTGCGGTACAGGATGCCCACTGGAATGGGGTCAGCCATCGAGGCGATTTCGCGTGCGCGGTCGAGGTTGCCGGGATCGTGCGCGCGCTGGTTGCGGTAGGCGCTCGCCAGGGCGGGGCTCAATTGCAGGCCATCGGCGTGCGTCAGCAGCAGCGTGCGCTGCGGGTCGTGCAGCCAGGGGTCGAAGGCCTTGGGCATGAACTCCGGGCAGCGCTGGATGATGCGCACAAACGAGAAGCCGCGGTGCGCAAACGCGGCGTGCAGGATGTCGTACAACACCTCGGGCACCCAGTCCACGCCCTGCGCGACGAACGACGCGCCCTGCACGCCGAGCGTCACCGTCAGCGGGTTCATCGCTTCAAGCGATGCGCCGAACGGCGTGGTGTTGGTCTTCAGCCCGCGCGGCGAGGTTGGCGACGCCTGCTTCTTGGTGAGCCCGTAGACATGGTTGTCGTGCAGCACGACGGTGAGGTTCATGTTGTAGCGGATCGCGTGGATCCAGTGCGCGGCGCCGATGCTGCAGCAGTCGCCGTCGCCCGTGCTGACGAACACGTTCAAGTCCGGCCGCGCCATCTTGATGCCCTCGGCGACCGGGAAGGCGCGGCCGTGGATGCCGTGAAAGCCGTAGGTCTTCATGTAGTGCGGCAATCGGCTCGAGCAGCCGATGCCCGAGACGAACACGGTGTTCTCGGGGGCCAGGTTTTCTTCGCTGCACAGGCGCTGCATCGCGGCGAGGATCGCGTTGTCGCCGCAACCGCTGCACCAGCGCGGCACGCCGCCCTGATAGTCCTCGAGCGCGTGGTGCTCTTCGTGCAGCTTGATGATGCACTGACTCAAGGATCGACTCATGATGGAATGCCCTTGGATTGCAATGCGTCGCGCACGACGCGGCAGATGCTGGCGGGCTTGATCGGCTGGCCGCGCGCTTCGCTCCAGCAGTCGATGTCGACGAGGAATCGCGAGCGCAGCATCATCGCCAGCGCCGAATAGCGGCGGTTGTCTGCGTCGATCAATTCGTCTTCCCGCTTGTCCGACCAGTTGCCCTCGATCGTCATCACATGCTTGAAGCGCTTCAGGATCTCGCGGATTCCCGAGGGCATGGGCTGCAGGAAGCGCAGGTGCATCGACGACACCGCGAGGCCCTCGGCACGCAATCGCGTGACCGCCTCTTCGATCGCGCCCATCGTGCTGCCCCAGCCGATCAGCAGCATGTCGCCGCTCGTGCCGGCCGCGCCGCCGAACACCGTGGGAGGCTTCAGCGTCTTTTGCAACGCCGCGAGTTTCAGGCTGCGCGCACGCAAGCCTTCTTCGTTGGTCGCTGGGTCATACGCGACGCGGCTCGAACGGTCGTGCGCCAGGCCGGTCAGGGTGTGCATGCCGCCCGGTTGGCCAGGCTGGAAGCGCCTTGACAGGCCGGTGACGCCGTCCCAGTCGTACGGCTTCGCGCCTGCCGGCACGGGCGTCTGATCGACCGGCGGCGCGAGCCAGTCTTCGCTGAACTGCGGGCGCGGGAACGGCTGCTGCGCGGTGGCCAGGTTCGCGTCGGACAGCACGACCACGACCATGCCGAAGGTCTCGGCGATCTTGCGCGCCGTGATCATCGAATAGAAGCAGTCCTCGATGCTGCACGGCGCCATCACGACCTTGGGTGCGTCGCCGTGGCTGCCGAACACGGCGGCCAGCAAATCGCCCTGTTCGCCCTTCGTCGGCTGGCCGGTGCTCGGGCCGCCACGCTGCACGTTGACGACGACGAGCGGGATTTCCGCCATCACCGCCAGGCCGATCGCCTCCTGCTTCAGCGAGTAGCCGGGGCCGGACGTGATCGTCACCGCGCACTTGCCGGCGTAGGACGCGCCGATCGCAAACGTGCACGCGGCGATTTCGTCTTCGGCCTGGTGCACGAGGCCGCCGACGCTCTCGAACACCTCGCTCAGGTAGTGCGACGCCGACGTTGCCGGCGTGATCGGGTACATCGCGCAGATGTCCATTCCCGAGGCGATGACGCCCAGCGCGATCGCTGTGTTGCCGTTGACGACGATCTGCGGCTCCTTCGAGCGCTCTGCCGGGATGCGGTACTTGATGTCGAGGTTCGCCTCGGCCCACGCCGCGCCGGCGTCGTACAACGCCACGTTGCTGCGGATGACTTGTCCGTCCTTCTTGCCGAAGATGCGCGCGATTTGCTCGCGCGCCAGCGTCGCGTCCAGGCTGTAAAGATTGCACAGGATGCCGAGCACGAACATGTTCTTGCCCTTGCGCGGGTCGCTCACGAGTTCCTTGCAGCGTTCCTCGAGCGCGATCTCGTGGACCTTGAAACCGCCCTGTCGCAGCGTTTTCACCGTCTCGACATACGACGCAACCACCGCCGCGTCGCGATGGGTACGCCACATGCTCTCGAGCAGGATCGTCGCGCCGGGTTTCAGCTCGCCTGCCTGGACGCGCCCGATCAACACCTGTTCGTTGAATGCCACCACCAGGTCGGTCTGGTCGCCACCGTTGCTGACGGGCTGCGAACCGATGCGGATGCGGATGCCGCTCGCGCCCGCGACGCTGCGCGCGGGGGGCTGGATCTCGGCCGGAATGATTTCCGTCGTCCAGATGCCGTTGCCCATGCGCGCGGCGATCGCCGCCAGCGACTGGCCGCAGCGCTGCGCGCCTTCGCCCGAATCGCTGATGACCTCGACGATGTGCTCGGCAATATGTGCCGCGGGCCGCGCTGTGCCGGCCACGGGGTGTTCGAGTTCTTCGACGTCAACGGTTGCAACGTTCAGCATGTCAATGCTCCATTGCGCGGCGCGCCAGTCGCGACGCATGAAACGAGGCCGCACAGGGAAAGGGCGCCTTTCGGCCCGGTGCTGCCGTTCGATGTGGCCTCGAGGCTTGCCCGACAACCCTCGTCATCCCGGCGAAAGCCGGGATCCACCGGTTGCACGCAATAAACGTTTCGCTGGACGCGCGACTTCCACGGGTGGATCCCGGCTTTCGCCGGGATGACGAATGTCTTGCGTCCTGCCTTTCGCTATGCACCTTGCCATGCTGAGCTTTGATCGGTGGCACGCGTGAGCGCACCCAAAGCGGACGTTCAAACGTCAGCAACGGGCCGAAAGCCGCCCTACGCCCCTCACCCAATGCAGAGTGTTTCATCGTTGTCAACATGGCGGTGCGCTGGCAGTGGAGTCACGCAAGGTGAACGCGAGCGAAGCAACGTTCGCGGCGGTCGATTCCGAACAGCCGACTCGCCGCCTCAAAGGTCTCGGGCTCATAGACGCTTTCGCTGTCGCGCAGGCCGAGGTAGGCCTTCATCGAGCGCGCGGCCTTGCGGCCTGCGCCCATCGCTTCGATCACGGTCGCGGCACCGGTGACGATGTCGCCGCCGGCATACACGCCGGCGATCGAGGTGGCCAGGTTGGTGTCGGTGGCGATGTAGCCGCGCGCATCGAGCGTCAAGCCCGAGGTCTGGCCAATGATCGGATTTGCGTTCGTGCCGATCGCGAACACGACCATGTCGCACTCGAGCTCGAAGGCGCTGCCCGGCACCGGCATCGGGCGGCGCCGGCCCGACGCGTCGGCCTGCCCGAGTTCCATGCGCTCGCAGCGCATCGCGCGCACGTTGTTGGCGGCGTCGGCGAGCAGCTCGGTCGGACTCGTCAACCAGTGGAATTCGACGCCCTCCTGCTGCGCATGGTGCAACTCCTCGGCACGCGCCGGCGCCTCGACCGCGGTGCGCCGGTACACGCACACCACCTTTTCCGCGCCCAGGCGCAGGCAGACGCGCAGCGCGTCCATCGCGGTGTTGCCCGCGCCGATCACGGCGACGCGCCGGCCCGGCTGCAACGGCGTGTCGAAAGCCGGGAACTCGCGCGCGTGCATCAGGTTGCAGCGCGTCAGCAACTCGTTGGCCGAGAGCACGCCGCCGAGCGACTCGCCGGGAATTCCCATGAAGCTCGGATAGCCCGCGCCGGTGCCGACGAAGACGGAGTCGAAACCCATCTCGCTGAGCATCTGCTCGATCGTGAACAGGCGCCCGACGAGGGTGTTGCACTCGAACTTGATCCCGAGCCGCCTGAGCTTGTCGATCTCGACGTCGACCACCGCGTTGGGCAGGCGGAAATCCGGGATGCCGTACTTGAGCACGCCGCCGGGTTCCTGGAAGGCCTCGTACACCGTGACGTCGCACCCGGCCTTGGCCATGTCCGCAGCGCACGCCATGCCGGCCGGGCCCGAACCGACGATGCCGACCTTGAAGCGGTTGCGCTCGATGTACGGCACGTTCGCCCAGCCTTGCGCGATCGCCATATCGCCGACAAAGCGCTCGAGCCTGCCGATCGCCACCGGCTCGAGCGTATCGCCGACGGTGCACACGCCTTCGCATTGGTTTTCCTGCGGGCAGACGCGGCCGCACACCGACGGCAACAGGTTCGTGTCGGTGATCGCGTCGTAGGCGCCGTGGAAGTTCTTCGCCTCGATCTTCATGATGAAGCCGGGAATGTCGATGCCCACCGGGCAGCCGCGCACACAAGGCTGGTCGGCGCAGTCCAGGCAGCGCTGCGCCTCGTTCAGTGCGTCCTCGACCCGGTAACCGCAGGCCACCTCTTCAAAGTTCTTGACGCGCACCTCGGCCGCCTGTTCAGGCATCGGCGTGCGCGCCTGCGGGATCGTGCGTATCGTTTTCTTCTTGGCCATCGCAGGTTCAAGGCTCAGTGGCGCGGACCCGGCAGCTCGTCTGCCAGCCCTCCAGCGCGGCCTTCTCGGAGGGTTTGTAGCGGCCCAGGCGCGCCATGAGATCGTCGAAATCGACCTGGTGGCCGTCGAAGTCGGGGCCGTCGACGCACGCGAACTTGACCTTTTCGCCGATCTTCACGCGGCAGCCGCCGCACATGCCCGTGCCGTCCACCATCACCGGATTCAGGCTGACGATTGTCTTGATGGCGTGCGCGCGGGTCGCCTGCGCGCAGCCCTTCATCATGATCGGCGGGCCGATCGCGATCACTTCGTCGATGTCGGCGTGCTTCTCGATCGCCTGGCGGATGCCCTCGGTGACCAGGCCCTTGATGCCGGCCGAGCCGTCGTCGGTGCAGACGATCAGCTCGTCGCAGCACTCGCGAAATTTGTCTTCCCAGAACATCAGCGCGCGGTTCCGAAAACCCAGCACGCCGATGACGTAGGCGCCGCTCTGTTTGTACGCGCGCGCCTGCGGAAAGATCGGCGCCACGCCCAGGCCGCCACCGACGCAGATCACTTTCTTGGCGCGGCCGATGTCACTGGGAATGCCCATCGGCCCGACGAGCGCGTGCAGCCGGGTGCCGGCGCGGCAGGTCTGCTGCATCTCGCGCGTCGTCTTGCCCACCGCCTGGATGACGAGCGTGATCGTTCCCTTGCTGCGGTCGAAATCGGCGATCGTGAGTGGAATGCGTTCGCCGTGTTCGTGCGCCATCACGATCACGAACTGCCCGGGCCGCGCCGCCTTGGCCATCTGCGGGTGGCGAATTTCGAGCAGGTAGGTGACGTCGGAGAAATCCGCGCGCGTGACGATCTCGTAGTCGGACATGGCAACTCGTGCAACGCGTCGAACTGCGCTGCGGGCGCTCCTCTTGCGGTGTTCACAGCGTAACGAGGCGCGGCTGGACGGCCTTGACGCAGATCATTGCGCGAGCGCGTGGACGCCCTCACCCACAGCTTGTTCCGCTTGCCATAGCATTGCGCCGCGATGTCATCGACTCCCCTCGCCAAACTCGAACGCTTGCGCCTTGACTTCGGGCCCGGGGCGGCGAGCATCAAACGCGGATTGCTGACGCAGCTCGCGCGCACGCGCCTGGGCAGTGCGCGCGCCGTGCGCCGCCTGCACGAAGCGCTGTGCTTCATCCGGGCCTACCCCGACAACGCCGAGTTGCTGGAGCAGGCGCGTCACATGCTCGACGGATTCGCCAGGCGCGCCGACCTGCGCGCACACCGCACGGTGCTGGCCGACAGCGGCATCGCCGGCACGACGATCCATTACCGCTTCTTCGCAGGTCAGGCGTTGTGGCTCGCGACGCGATGGGCGGACCAGCTGCGCCTGGACCGGGACGACACGCAGGCCGAGGCGCGCATTGCGCGCGCGTTGCCGCCGTTGTTGACGCCCGCCGAGACGAAGGCCTTGACCGAGCTGAAGTTGCCGGGCTATGCGGCGCTGGACAGGCTGCGTGGTGCCGATGAAACCGACGCGGTGTTCCTGCTGCGGCGCATCGCGGCGATGCCCGGCAGCACGTACACGCGCGAGGTCTGTTCCGACAGCATCGATGCGAGCTTCGTGCTCGCCGCCGGGCCCGACACGCCGTCGCGCGGCAGTGCCCACTTCGCGCGCGCGCCGGTGGTGTTTCGCTGCGCACCGCCGCCGCGCGCCCGCCCCGAGCTGCGCGCCGAGCTGGCGCGCGCGCCGCGTTCGGTGCGCCGCATGGCGCCGCGCGACGCAACGCTGGTGATCGAACTCGCGCGCGGCGCGATGGTCACGCGCTCGCGCTCGCTCGAGGCCTTCTCGTTCGCGGATGCGCGCGACGCGTGGTTTGTCGACGACGGCGACGGCCTGGCGTTCGCGCTGATCGGCGTGCTGCCGCAGCGGCGCCACACGATCGCGTCGTTCTACGGCGGCCTGACGTTGCGCAACGGCGTGCCCATCGGCTACACCCAGGCCGACCTGGTGGGCCGCGGCGCGGCGCTGTCGTTCAACGCGTTCGAGACGTTTCGCGGCACCGAAGCCGCGTTCACGTTCGCGCGCTGGCTGGCGGCGCTGCGCCACGTGTTCGGCAGCACGTCGTTCAGCATCGAGCCTTACCAGCTCGGCAAAGACAACGACGAAGCCCTCGACTCCGGCGCCTGGTGGTTCTACGCCAAGCTCGGCTTCGCCCCGCGCGATGCAGCCACGCGCCGGATCGTGCACGCCGAGACCGTGCGCGTGCAGCGCAGGCCCACCCATCGCAGCAGTGTCAGCACGCTGCGCCGCCTGGCGCTGCAGCACCTGTTCTTCGACCTCGATCCGGCCCAGCCGCACGCCCACATTGCGCTGCATGAGTTGGGCTTGCGTGCGGGTGCGGCCCTGGCGGCGCGCGCCGGCTCGGACCGCGAGCGCTCCGTCAACGAAGCCAGCGCCGAGTTGCTGCGCCACTGTGGTCTCACCACGCTGCGTGGCTTTTCGCCGGGCCAGCGCGAGGCCTGGCGCCGCTTCGCGACTGTCCTTGCGCTGCTCGATCTGCGCTCCTGGCCGAAGTCCGCGCGCCGTGCGCTGGTCGAGCTGGTCCGCGCCAAGGGCGGGCGCAGCGAACGCGACTACGTGGAGCGTTACCTTGCACACCCTTGGCTTGACGCTGCGCTGCTGCGTGCAGCGGCTGAGCCCGCGCGTGGCAAGGAGCCTCGCGCGGCGCCGTAGTGCCAGGCCGCTGGCGTCGTCAAGCGCGCCAGCTCCGCCGCGTGCCGCACCGACCTGCTGAGGACGCGCGTCTTTGATCTGGCGCAACCGGCGCGCACCGCGTCGCGCTGCCGCCCTGCCCACCCGGGCCGAATGTATGCAGTATCCACACGAGGGCTGACCGCGGCGTCGGCCGAGGAGACGCGCAGTGCCGGACCGACCTCTCGAGCTCGTCGAACGAGCACCGGCGCTGGGCGATCAGGTTTACAACGTGCTGCGCGCGCAGTTGCGCAGCGGTGCCGTCGGCGCCGGCCAGGCCTTGCAGGAAGTGCAACTGGCCGGGCAGCTCGGCGTGTCGCGCACTCCCGTGCGCGAGGCGATGGCGCGACTCGCCGGCGAAGGGCTGCTGGCGAATCACCGGCGCAGCTTCACCGTTCCCGCGCTGACGCTGCAAGACGTCGACGACATCTACGAATTGCGCGGCCTCGTCGAACCCGAGGCGTTGCGGCGCATCGCGCCGCTGTTTGCCGATGCGGCCACACGCGCGCCACTCCAGGCCGCGCTCGCCGACGCGCAGGCAGCGTATCGCGCCGCTGATGCCGACGCATTCCGCGCCGCCAACGTGGGCTTCCGGGCGGCGTGGCTCGCGCTCGTCCCGAACGCCCGGCTTGTGCGCGTCGTCGAGTTGTATGCCGATCATTTGCAGCACATCCGCGCACTGACGCTCGGCGATCCGCGCGTGCGCACGCTCGTGCTGCGCGGCATGGAACGCATCGCCGCGGCGCTCGCGGCAGGCGACGGCGACGCCGCCGCCGCGGCAATGCACGAGCATCTGCTGCAGGCGCGGCGCGTGTTCATCGCAGCCACCGGCCTGGGCGGCGCGCCTGGCGCCGGCAAACGGCGCACCCGGCCATGATCTACAAAGCGCAAATCCCCTACGGCGCGTACTGGAGCACGCCGTTCGCGCGCTGGCAGGGCAGCTTCGCGCACCTGCACAGCGTCGAGTTCGCGGCGCACGTGGCGCGCCTTGAGTTGGCGCGGCGCGGCATTGACCCGGAGCGCTTCGACTACGGCGTGCTCGGCATCTCGGTGCCGCAAGCGCATTCGTTTTACGGCCTGCCCTGGCTCATGGGCCTGATCGGCGCGGCGCATTGCGGCGGGCCGACGCTGATGCAGGCCTGCGCCACCGGCGTGCGCACGCTGCTCGCCGCGGTGCAGGAAATCGAGTGCGGCCTGGCGACGCAGGCGCTCGTCATCAACTGCGACCGCACGTCGAACGGCCCGCACTTGTATTACCCGAACCCGCGCGGCCCGGGCGGTACCGGCGTCGCCGAAGACTGGGTGATGGACAACTTCGGCTGCGACCCGCTGGGTCCGCATTCGATGCTCGCGACCGCGGAAAACGTCGCCACGCGCCACGGCATCGGCACGGCCGAGCAACACGAGGTGGTGTTGCACCGGGAGGCGCAGTACGCCAAGGCACTCGCCGACAACGCAGCCTTCCTGAAACGCTTCATGACGCTGCCCTTCGAAGTGCCCGCTCCGGGCTACAAGAAGACGCTGGCTGTGCTCGAAGGCGACGAGGGCGTTTCGCGATCCACGCCGGAGCGACTGGCGGCGCTCAAACCCGTCACGCCCGGGGGCAGCGTCACCTACGGCGGACAGACGCATCCGGCCGACGGCAACGCAGGCCTCGTCGTCACGACGGCGGAGCTGGCGCGCGAATGGTCAAGCGATCCGAAGATCGCGGTGCGGCTGCGCGGCTTCGGCATGGCGCGTGCCGAGCTCGCGCACATGCCCGAGGCGACCTTGCCCGCGGCACAGCTCGCGCTCGCCCGGGCCGGGCGCGGCATCGGGCAAATGGCGGCCGTGAAGACGCACAACCCGTTCGCCGTGAATGACCTGTTCTTCGCACGCGCAAACGGCATCGACTGGCGCAGCATGAACAACTACGGCAGCTCGCTCGTCTGGGGGCACCCGCAGGCGCCGATGGGCACACGCGCCATCATCGAATTGATCGAAGAGCTCGTGCTGCGCGGCGGCGGCTGCGGCCTGTTCACAGGCTGTGCCGCCGGCGACACCGCGATGGCGGTGGTGCTCGAAGTCGGCGACGCCGGGGCTTGACATGCGACCCCGCCTGCCCTTCGCCGACTGGATCGCCGCAAGCATGCGGCGCACGCCGTACAAAGCCGCGCTGCGCTGCGACGCGCAGACGCTGAGCTACGCCTCGCTGGCGCGCCGCGTCGACGACGCCGCTGCGGCGCTCGCGGTAGCGGGCGTCGGGCGCGGCGCTTGCGTCGCCTGGCTCGGGCGCAACAGCGCGGCGATGATCGTGATGCTGTTTGCCTGCGCGCGCCAGGGTGCGATGTTCATGCCGCTCAACTGGCGCCTCGTTCCCGCCGAACACCGCGCGACGCTGCAGGACTGCCCCCCCGCGTTGCTCTGCGTCGACGCCGGCTTCGCCGCGGCGAGCGCCGAACACCGCATCGCGCCGGCCGGCACATACTGCGTCGCACTCGGTGACGTTCCCGCGGGCTGGACGGCGTGGGACGACTTTCTTGCCGCCGCAGCACAGGCGCTGCTGCAGGGTGCGCCGCGCGACGCAGAAGCGCCGCTGCTGCTGTGCTGGACCTCGGGCTCGACGGGGCGGCCCAAGGGCGTGCTGCTGAGCCACGCCGCGCTCGAGGCGAATGCCGACGCGAGCGTCGACATGCACGCGTTGACGCCCGAAGACCGTGTACTCACGACCTTGCCGCTGTTTCACGTCGGCGGCTTGAACATCCTGACGACGCCGGCGCTGCGCGAAGGGTGCACGATCACGCTGCACGCCAAGTTCGATCCGGCTGAGACCTTGCAAGCGATCGAGTCCGAGCGCATCACGCTGACTGTGCTCGTCCCGGCGCAACTCGAAGCGTTGCTCGCGCACCCGCGCTGGGCGAGCACCGACCTGTCGAGCCTGCGCATGATCAGCACCGGCTCGACGATCGTGCCGCGCCGGCTCATCGACGCCGTGCACGCGCGCGGCGTGCCGCTGATTCAGGTGTGGGGTGCGACCGAAACCGCGCCCATCGCCGCCTGCCTGCACGCCGATGAAGCGTTTGCCAAGGCAGGGTCAGCCGGTCGGGCCGCACTGGGCTGCGAATTGCGCGCGGTCGACGCGGCGGGGCGCGACGTGGCACTCGGTGCAAGCGGCGAGGTCCTGGTGCGCGGCCGCAGCGTCATGTCCGGCTACTGGCGTGCGCCGGCGGCGAGCGCCAAGGCACTCGCCGGCGGCTGGTTCCACTCGGGCGACATCGGCCATTTCGACGCCCAAGGTTTCCTCACGATCGACGGCCGGCTCACTGACATGATCATCTCCGGCGGAGAGAACATCAGCCCGGCCGAGATCGAGAGCGTCTTGCTCGATTGCCCGGACATCGCCGAGGCGGCGGTGATCGGCCGGCCCGACGCGCGCTGGGGTGAGGCCGTCGTCGCGGTGATCGCGCCGCGTGCCGGCGCAGTGCTGACGCGTGAACGGGTGCTCGCGTTTGTCGAGGGCAGGCTCGCGCGCTTCAAGCACCCGAAGCACGTGCTCATTGTCGACACCCTGCCGCGCACCGCGCTGGGCAAGGTCCACAAAGACGCGGTGCGGCAACTCGTCGCCGCGCGAATCGCGACGCCGAGCACCACCGCAGAGGAGCAAAGCGCATGACGCTCAAGGTCGGCATCGACGTCGGCGGCACCTTCACCGACTTTGTCGTCGCGCGCGACGGCCAGGCACCGTTCATCCACAAGCTGCTGTCCACGCCGGCGGATCCGTCGATCGCCGTGATCGAAGGCCTCGCGCAGATCGCCGCGGCGCAGCAACCTCCCCAGACGCTCGAGGCGTTCGCACGCTCGATCGCGAGCATCGTGCACGGCACGACGGTGACGACGAACGCGACGCTCACCGGCACCGGCGCGCGCTGCGCGCTGCTCACGACCGAAGGCGTGCGCGACGCGCTCGAAATGCGCCGCGGCGTGCGCGAGGAGCAGTACAACAACCGCTACACGAACGTCGTGCCGCTCATTCCCCGGGCGCGGCGCATCGGCGTCGCCGGCCGCATCGACCGCCACGGCGACCGAGACAACGCCGCTGGACGTCGACGCGATCCGCACCGCGCTCGCGCAGTGGCGTGCCGACGGCGTGCAGGCGGTCGCGATTTGCTTCATGAATTCGTTTGCGAACCCGGCGCACGAGCGCGCCGCCGCCGAGATCGTGCGGCGCGAAATGCCGGGCGCCTACTTCTCGGTGTCGAGTGACGTATTGCCGTCGATCCGCTTTTACGAGCGTGTCAGCACGACGGTGCTCAACGCGTACGTCGGCCCGAAGCTCGGGCATTACCTGGACCAGCTCGTCGAGCGCCTGGCCGGCGTCGGCTTTGGCGGCTTGCTGCTCATCATGCAATCCAACGGCGGCGTGATTTCGCCGGGGGCAGCGCGCGACAAGGCCGCGCTCACGCTCCTCTCCGGCCCGGCCGGCGGGCCGGGCGCTGGGCTGTTCTACGCCGCTGCGCAGGGCCGCGACCGCTGCATCACGACCGACATGGGCGGCACCAGCTTCGAAGCGTCGGTCGCACTCGGCGCGCCGCTCGTGAAGAACGACGGCGAGATCGCGCGCCACAGAATCGCGCTGCCGATGCTCGACATCCACACCATCGGCGCAGGCGGCGGTTCGATCGGCTGGCTCGACGCAGGCGGACTGCTGCGCATGGGCCCGCACAGCGCCGGCGCCGACCCCGGCCCGGCGTGTTACGGCCGCGGCGGGACGCTACCCACCACGACTGACGCGAACGTCGTGCTCGGCTATCTCGACCCGGGGTATTTCGCTGGCGGGCGCTTGCAGCTCGACGCCGCAGCGGCGCGTCGCGCGATTGACGTGCACATCGCGCGACCGATGGGCCTGAGCATTGAGCAGGCCGCCGCCGGCATGTACCGCGTCGCGTGCAACAACATGGCGCAGGGCGTGCGCGAAGTGACGACGAAGCGTGGCTACGATCCACGCGAGTTCCCGCTCATCCCCGGCGGCGGCGCCGGGCCGATCCACGGCTGCCTGATTTGCAGCGAACTCGGAATCCCGCTGCAAATCGTGCCGCGCGAGGCGTCGGTGCTGTGCGCGCTGGGCATGCTCATGAGCGAATTGCGCCACGACTTCGTGCGCACTTTCGTCGCGCGCCTGGAAACGCTGGATTGGACTCGTCTGAATAGCCTGGTCGAGACCATGTCGGCAGAGGGCCGGCGCCTGCTCGCCGAAGAAGGCGTCGCGCCGGCGCGGCAAAGCGTCGAGTTGCGGCTGGACTGCCGCTACATCAAGCAGTATCACGAAGTGTCGGTGCCGGTGCGGCTCGAGTCGATCGCGCAGCGCGACGGCGAATCGATCGCGCGCGCCTTCCACGCCGAACACCGGCGCCTGTTCGGCTACGCGCTCGAAGCCGAAGGAACGCCCGTCGAAATCATCAACTTGCGGCTGCAGGCGATCGGCGCGACAGACCGGCCGACGCACACCGCCGAGGTCGAAGGCAGCGCCGACGCCGGCGCAGCGCTGAAGAGCCGGCGCAGCGTCTACCTGCCCGAGCGCGACGGATTTGCGACGGTTCCGGTCTACAACGGCCATCGCTTGCGCTGCGGTCATCGCCTCGCCGGGCCGGCGCTGATCGAGCAGCAGACGACGGCGATTTTCGTCAGCGCCGCGTTCGACTGCGCCGTCGACGCGCTCGGCTCTTTTGTGCTCTACGCCAAGGGCCGCGAGGACTTGCTGCATGGCGGCGTGGCGCGCCAGCAGGTCTTGCAGCAGCCTGAAGAGGTTCTCGAATGACGACCATCGACCCCATCCTGCTGACCGTCTACGCGCGCACGTTCAAGTCGATCACCGACGAGATGAGCTTGTCGATGGCGATGACGACGCGCTCGCCCATCCTGTGCGAGGCGAAGGACTACGTCACCGGCCTCTACGACGCGCAGGGCCGCATGCTCGAGCAGACCGAGAACCTGCCGATCCTCGCGTTTTCGCTCGCGCCCGTGTGCAAGCACATCGTCAAGACCTTCGACGGCGAGATCTACCCCGGCGACGTGTTCTTCCACAACGACGTGTTCACGCTCGGGAATCAGAACAACGACGTGGCGGCGTTCAAGCCGGTGTTCGTCGACGACAACCTGGTCGCGTGGACGGCTGTGAAAGGCCACCAGGCGGACATCGGCGGCGCGGTGGCGGGAGGCTACAACCCGAACGCGGTGGAAGTCTGGCAGGAGGCGCTGCGCATCCCGGCGGTGAAGGTCATGGAGCGCGGCAAGCTGCGCCAGGACGTGTGGAACCTGATCTTCGCCAACGTGCGGCTGGACATCGTGCAGCACGACATGAAGGCCGAGATGGGCGCGTGCACGGTGGGCGAGCGGCGCCTCGTCGAGCTGCTGCGCAAGTACGGCGTGGCGAGTTTTGAGGCGCACAAGCAGGCGCTGTTCGACGCGACGCAGCGCATGATGGAAGCTGAGATCGCGAAGATCCCGAACGGCCGCTACAGCGGTGAGGGCCGGGTCCACTACGACGGCCGGCACGAAGGATCGAAGTTCACGATTCGGGTCGACATCGACGTGCACGACAAGCGCATCAAATTCGACTACTCGCGCACCGATCCGCAGACCAACGGTTTCGTCAACGGAACGTTCACGTCGAGCGCGTCGGCGACGATCCTCACCCTCTTGCAGATGGTCAATCCCGACATTCCGCACAACGAGGGCATGCTCAAACCGATCGAGATCGTCATCCCGCAAGGCACGATCCTCAACGCCGCGTACCCGAAGGCGACGACGTTCGGCAACCACCTCTGCCCGCCCAACGCCGACGCAATCCAGCGTGCGCTCGCCCCCGTGCTGCCCGACCGAGTGACTGCGGGCTGGAACAACCTGCTAGCAGCGCTGACGACGGGCGTCGACCCGAACAGCGGCGAGAAGTACGTCGACATCGGCTTCATGGGCCTGAAGGGCGGTTCCGGAGCGATGCAGGGCGTGTGATGGCTACGACCACATCGGCATGATCGACGCGTCCGGGGGTGTGCTCGACCAGGACTACGAGATGTTCGAGCAGCAGACGCCGCACCGCCTCATCAAACACGAGTTGCTCACCGACTCGGCAGGCGCCGGCCAGTGGCGCGGCGGCTTGGGCGTGGAGACGATTTTTCAGATCGGCTCGGACGACACGCAACTCGTGACCTTCGGCGACGGCGACTTCGAGGGCGCATTCGGCCTGGCCGGCGGACTCGGTGCGGGGCTGAACTTCATTCGCCTGACCTACCCGGACGGCCACCAAGTCGTGCCGCGCAACAAAGACCTGATCACCGGCGTGCCACGCGGCACCGTCTACCACCAGGTAGCGAATGGCGGCGGCGGCTGGGGCGACCCACGCAAACGCGATCGCAAGGTCCTCGCCGAGGAAGTGCGCAACGGCGTGATTTCGCGCGAGGCGGCGGTGCGTGATTACGGGATGAGCGAGGCGGAGTTGGTATGACAGCCGCGCTCGGACGTATTGCGTCGGAGTCTGCTTTCGGCCCTTTGCTGCCATTTGAACGTCCGCTTTGGGTGCGCTCACGCGTCGGCGCAGGATATTCGTCATCCCGGCGAAAGCCGGGATCCACCCGTGGAAGTCGCGCGACCAGCGAAGCGTTCATTGCGTGCATCCGGTGGATCCCGGCGTTCGCCGGGATGACGATGATGGGCCGGAAGCGAGCCTCGGTGGAATTCAAGGTCGCGCAAGACTAAGCGGGCCAGGTCCAATGAACTTCGACCTCACCGAAGACCAAGTCGCGATCCGCGACACGTTTTCGCGCTTTTGCGATGAACGCATCGTGCCGCAGGCCGCTGCCATCGACGAAGCGCGAGTCTTTCCGCGTGAGCTGTTTCGGCAACTCGCGGAGCCTGGGCCTGTTCGGCATGCGCTACCCCGAAGACGTGGGCGGCAGCGGCCAGGGGCTGCTCGAGTTCTCGCTGGCGCTGACCGAGGTCGCGCGCGGCTCGATGTCGCTCGCCGGCGCGGCGGCGATGCAGTCGCTGATGGGCACCAAGTTCCTGCACATGCTGGGCGACGCCGAAATCGTCGATCGCCTTCTGAAACCGGCGCTGCGCGGCGAGAAAATCGGCGCGATCTGCATGACCGAGCCCGATGCAGGTTCCGACCTCGACTCGATCGCCACGCAGGCAAAAAGCCGTCGACGGCGGCTACCGGATCAGCGGGCGCAAGACCTGGGTCACGTCGGCGCCGGCGGCCGACTTCTTCACCGTGTTCGCCAGGTCCGGGGAGCAGAAGAAGCTCTCGATCTTCCTCGTCGAGAAGCACTTCAAGGGCCTCGTCGTCGGCCGCGAAATCCACAAGCTGGGCGTGTGGGCGCTGCCGACTTCGGAAGTCGCGTTCGACGACTGCTTCGTGCCCGAGAGCCACCGCCTGTCGCGCGAAGACGGCGACGGCGAGACGCACTTGCGCAAGCTGCTCGCCGAGATCCGCATCGTCACCGGCGCGATGGCGCTGGGCGTGGCGCGCGCCGCGTTCACGCCGCGGTGACTTACGCCTCACAGCGCAAACAGTTCGGCAAGCCGATCAATCGGTTCCAGGCGATTCAGTTCAAGTTGGCCGAGATGGCCACCGACCTCGAAGCGGCGCTGCACCTGGTGCACTACGCCGCCTGGCTGCACGGCGCCGGGCGACCGCACCATCAGCAAGCCGCGATGGCCAAGCTCAATGCAAGCGAAGCCGCAGCACGCATTTGCGACCAGGCGGCCCGCGTGCTCGCGAGTTACGGCTACGCCATGGAGTACCCGGTGCAGCGCTACTTGCGCGACGTGCGCTTCACCTTGATCGGCGGGGGCACGAGCGAAATCCTGAAGATGATCATTGCAAAAGAGGTGGCCGCATGAAGCGAAGGGCGAGGGGCCCCGTTCACGGGGATCGACCAGCGCAATGCGGCCGGGCCACCGACGGCAACGACCGCGGACCCATCACTGGACTTGCGGAGGTGGCATCATGAACGCGGTCAAAGCCATCAAAGTCGTTCTCGCCAAACCCGGCCTGGACGGCCACGACCAGGGCGCCAAGGTCGTCGTGCGGGCGATGCTCGACGCGGGCTTCGACGTGCATTACACGGGCCTGCGGCAGACGCCCGAACAGGTCGTCGCACGCGGCGCTGCGCGAGGACGCCGAGGTGATCGCGCTGTCCAGCATGGCCGGTTCGCACCTGCCGTTCTGCACCAAGCTCAAACCGCTGCTCGAGGCCGCGGGCCTGGGGAACCGGCTGTGGGTCATCGGCGGCAACTTGCCCGCGCAGGACCGCGACAGCCTTGCGTGCGCTCGGCTTCAAGGGCGTGTTCCAGACCGGTTCGCGGCTGGACGCGATCTGCAACTTCATCGAGGCGAACCGACCATGAAACGCGACAGCCCCATCGCTCATGCAGGTGCGCCCGGTGCGCAACGAATCCGGCATTCCGGTCCAGCCGCTCTACACCGCTGCCGATGTCGACGCGAGCGGCGGCTTGGGCGATGCTCGGCGCGCCCGGCGCCTACCCGTTCACGCGCGGCATCCATCCGCTGATGTACCGCAAACAGCCGTTCACGATGCGCCAGTACACCGGTTTCGGCAACGCCGCCGATACGAACCGGCGCTTCAAGTTCCTCATCGAGAACGGTCAGACCGGGTTGAATGTCGCCTTCGACCTGCCCACACAGTGCGGCCTGGACTCGGACGATCCCCTGTCCGACGGCGAAGTCGGGCGCGTGGGCATGGCGGTGGACACGCTGCGCGACTTCGAGACTGCGTTCGACGGCATCGACCTGGACAAGATCACGGTGTCGCTGACGATCAACGGCGCCGCGCCGACGCTGATCGCGATGTATCTCGCGATGGCGCAAAAACGAGGCTTCGACTTGAAGCGCCTGCGCGGCACGGCGCAGAACGACATCTTGAAGGAGTACATCGGCCGCGGCACCTGGGTGTTCCCGGTGCAACCGTCGATCCGGCTGGTGGGCGACACGATCGAGTACTGCGCCGAGCACGCGCCCAAATACAGCCCGGTGTCAGTGTGCGGCTACCACATCCGCGAATCGGGTGCGACGCCGACGCAGGAGATGGCGTGGGCGTTCTGCATCGCACGCGCCTACGCCGACGAGGTGATCAAACGCGGCGTTCCCGTGGACGAATTCGCCGGCCGCCTGTCGTACAACTTCAACATCTTCGGCAATCTGTTCGAGCAGGTCGCCAAGTTCCGCGCCGGCCGCAGCCTGTGGGCGAAGATCATGAAGGAGCAGTACCACGCGCAACAGCCCGGCTCGATGTGGCTGCGCATGATCGCCGGCGGCGGCGGCGGCGGGCTCACGCTCGAGCAGCCCGAGAACAACATCGTTCGCGGCGCCTACTACGCGCTCATCGCCGCGCTGTCGGGCGCGCAGACGATGGCGCTGTGCTGTTATGACGAGGCGTACACGATCCCGAGCGAACACGCGCAGACGCTGTCGCTGCGCACGATGCAACTGCTCGTCGAGGAGATGGGCCTGGCCGAAACGGTGGACCCACTGGGCGGCTCGTACTACGTCGAGACGCTGACGAACCAGATGCGCGCCGAGATGGAACGCATCATCGCCGAGACCGACGCCGCCGGCGGCATCGTCAAGCTCGTCGCCGACGGCACGATCCAGTCGCGCGTTTCGGCGCAGGCGTATCGCATGCAGCGCGCAATCGAGTCCGGGAGCGTTCCCGAAAGTCGGCGTGAACCGCTACCGCAGCGACAAGGAGGCCGAGCACCCGGTCGAGATGCATCACTACCGCGCCGACGACGCGCGCGCGCAAGTGCGAGAGCTGCAGCGGGTGCGGATCGCACGCGACGGCGCTGCGGTGAAGCATGCGCTCGCGCGCATCGAATCCGACGCGCGCAGCGGCGTCAACGTCATGGGCGCCATCGTCGACGCGGTGAAGGCGTATGCCAGCGTCGGCGAAATCACGCAGCAGCTCGTCGCCGTGTTCGGGCGCTATGTCGAGCCGGTGCGATTCGACCATCGCGAGCCGGAGTTGACGCCATGAGTGCGGTCGTCCACGAACTCGAACGCTACCTCGCGCCGACGCGCCTGGTCGACGCGCTCGCGGCGCTGCGCGACGGTGCTGGCGTTTGTGTGCTCGCCGGTGGCACCGATCTGATGCCGCAGTTGCGCGCCGGCAAGATGCGACACGCGGACACCCTGCTCAACATCCGCCGCGTGCCCGGGCTCGATGGGGTGGCGTGGAGGGCGGGACGTTGCGCATCGGCGCGTTGACGACGGTGGCACAACTGCTCATCGATCCGTTGGTGCGCACGCACGCGCCGCTGCTCGCCCAGGCCGCCGACCATTTCGCGAGCGACCAGATCAGAAACGCTGCGACATTGGGCGGCAACATCTGCAACGCATCGCCCGCGGGCGACCTGCTCACGCCATTGCTCGCGCTCGACGCCGAAGTCGAATTGGCATCGCTGGCCGACATGGCGCGGCCGGGCGTGCGCCGATTGCCACTGGATGGAGTTTTTCACCGGGCCCGGTGCCACGGTGCGCCGGCCGCACGAGCTGCTCACCGCGGTTTGCATACCCCTCGCGCCGCACGGGCAGGTGACGCGCTTCTACAAGACCGGCACCCGGCCGGCGCTGGACATCTCGACGATCTCGATTGCACTGGCCGCGCAGCCGCGACGCCGCCGGCCGCCTGCACGGCGTTCGCATCGCGCTCGGCGCGGTGGCGCCCACGCCGCTGCGCGCCCGGCGCACCGAGGCGTTGCTCGAAGGCCGATTCCTCGACGCCGCACTCGCCACGCAGGCGGCGGAATGCGCCGCCGAGGAAGTGAAGCCCATCGACGACGTGCGCTCGAGCGGGTGGTACCGCCGCGAGCTGGTGCGCAACATGATGCTAAGGATTCTTGACGATGTCACCCACCCTTGAGATCGCCTTCACGCTGAACGGCGTGCAACGCCGCGAGCGCGTGGGCGTCGAGATGAGCGCGCTGCAAATGCTGCGCGACGTGATCGGCCTGACCGGCACCAAGCTCGGCTGCGGCGAGGGCGAGTGCGGCGCGTGCACGATCATCGTCGACGGCCGTTCCGTGAACGCGTGCCTGCTGTTTGCGCTCGATTGCGACGGCCGCGAACTCACCACGATCGAAGGCCTGGCCGGCGACGTCAACGCGAAAGCGCTGAGCGACGCCTTCGTCGAGCACGGCGCGGTGCAATGCGGCTTCTGCACGCCGGGAATGATGGTGCAGGCCACACACCTGCTGGCCAGCGAGCCGCACCCCGACGCAGCGACCGTGCAGCGCGCGATCGAGGGCAATCTGTGCCGCTGCACCGGCTACCACAAGATCGTCGAGGCGATCGTCGCCGCCGGTGCCGAGCACGCGTCGGCTGGAGACAGGCCATGAACGAGACACTCACCCGGCCCGCACCCGCCGAGACCTTGATCGGCAAGCGCATCACGAAGCTGGACGCGCCGGAAAAAGCGAGCGGCAAGACGCGCTACGTGCACGACATTCACTTGCCGGGGCAGTTGCATGCGGCGATCCTGCGCTCTTCACGAGTGCACGCGCGCATCCTGCACATCGACACATCGAAGGCGCGCGCCCTGCCCGGCGTTCACTGCGTGATCACCGCCGCCGACGTCCCCGAGCAGCGACCGATCGGTGTCGCCAAAGACCACCTGCCGCTCAAGCGTGATCGTGTGCGCAGCCTGCGCGACGAGGTCGCCGCAGTCGCCGCCGACAGCGAGGCGATCGCGTTGGCCGCGCTGCGCCTCATCGAAGTCGACTACGAAGACCTGCCCGTGGTCGCCGATGCGCAGGCCGCGCTCGCACCCGGCGCGTCGCTCGTGCATCCGCCGATTGCAGGCGTCGCACCTGGCGCGCCGGTCGGCCTGGCGGGGCGCGCCGACAACATCGCAATGCGTTTCGATTACAGCCACGGCGATGTGGCTACCGGTGAAGCCGAGTCGGCGATCGTGATCGAAAACGACTTCGAACTGCACTACGTGACGCATTGCTGCATGGGAACGTCCGGGGCGATCGCAGAATTCGACGCCAAGGGCAACCTGCTGCTCTACTCGAACACGCAGGTGCCGTTTCTGCACAAGCGCGAGTTCGCCGAGATTCTCGGCATCGATCCGGCGCGGATCCGCATCATCCAGCCGCCCATCGGCGGGGGCTTTGGCTCCAAGCTCGATATCTATCCGTTCGAAGTGATCTGCGTCTGGCTCGCGCGTTTCACCGGACGGCCGGTGGGGCTCGTATTCAGCCGCGAGGAGGAATTCCTCGCCTCGCCGACGCGCCAACCGGTGCGCCTGACCTTGCGCTCCGGCTGCAAGGCCGACGGCACCTTGACTTTTCGTACGGTGCACACGCTGCACGACAACGGCGCGTACACGTCGTGGGGCGCGACGACGCCCTTCGTCATGATGCAGACCCTCTCGTCGCTGTATCGCGTTCCGCATTGCGACTATCACACGCTCGCGGTCTACTCGAACAACCCGTACGCGGGTTCGTTTCGTGGCTACGGCAATCTGCAGGCGACCTTCGCCGTCGAGGCGCACATGGACAAACTCGCCGAAGCGCTGCGCATGGACCCGCTCGAGTTTCGCCTGAAGAACGCGCAAGTGCCCGGCGAAGTGAGCGGCCAGGGCATGGTGTTTCGCAGCTGCGGCTTCCAGGATTGCCTGCGCACCGCGGCGCAGCGCAGCGATTTTCAGCGCAAGCAGCGCGACTATGCGGCGCAGCATAAGGACCCGAACCCGATCAAGCGAGGCATCGGAATCGCCTCGATGCTGCACGTCGGCGGCGGCGCAAAAATCTACCCGTCCGACGGCTGCGGAACGATTCTCAAGCTCGACGATTTCGGTCATGTCACGCTGATCACCGGCGCGTCGGAAATCGGCCAGGGGTCGGAAACGGTGCTCGCGCAGCTCGTCTGCGAAGAGCTCGGTCTGCCGATGTCCGCCGTGACGGTGGTCAACAACGACACCGACATCACGCCGTGGGACGTGGGCGTGCACGCGAGCCGCACCACCTTCATCGCCGGCAACTCGGCGATCGGTGCTGCGCGCAAGGCCAAGGCCAAGATCTTTGCCGCGGCGGCGCCACGCTTCGACTGCGCGCCAGAAGACCTGGGCCTGCGCGGCGGCCAGATCGTTCGCACGGCAAGCGGCGAACCGTTGATCGAACTGGCGCGGTTCCTCCGCAGCCTTCACTTCAGCGACCGCGCAGAGCTCGTGATGACGAGCTTCTACTACGAGCCGCCGAGCGTGCACCAGGACAAGACGTTCAAGGGCGACGTCTCGGCCGCGTACGCGTGGGCCGCGCAGGTCGTCGAAGTCGAGGTCGACACCGCGACCGGCGTCGTTCGCATGCTCAAGGTGACTGCGGCGCACGACGTCGGGCGCGTTCTGAACCGGCTGGGGATCGAAGGCCAGATCGAAGGCGGCATCGTGATGGGCCAGGGCTACGCGCTCACCGAGAACCTGATCGTCGAGGGCGGGCGCATCCGCAATCCGAGTTTTCGCGACTACAAATTGATCACCGCGCCCGAGATTCCCGAGATGGACGTCAACTTCATCGAATCGATGGACGGCGAAGGTCCGCAGGGCGCCAAAGGCGTGGGCGAGGCGCCTGCAATCTGCATCGCCGCGGCGACGGCGAACGCGATCTACAACGCCACGGGGGTGCGCATCACGAGCCTGCCGTTCACGCCGGAGCGTGTGTACCGCGCGCTGCACGGCGTTTTGCCCGCGCCGCGAACCGTCATCCCGGCGAACGTCGGGATCCACTGCCCCGCAGTCGCGCATCGACCCGCAGTGGATCCCGGCGTGCGCCGGGATGACGGAAGACGGAGCCGGGTGTGAGCAGCCGATCGTGAAACCACGCACCGTGCTGTCAATGGAACAGGCGCTGTCGCTGCCGTACGCGACGCTGCGTTTTGCGCAGCTCGGCTGGCGCGTCATCCGCATTGAGGCGACACCCAGCGGCGCAGGCCTGCCCGGCGACCCGAATCGCTACATCGGCAGCCGTCTCAACGCCAACGCCCGCGCCGACTCCGACGCCGCCGACGACCGACGCAGCTACTTCGTCGCGCCCAACGTCGGCAAACAGGCGATCGCGCTGAATTTGAAAGATGCACGCGGCCAGGCCTTGCTCGCGCACCTGATCCGTGCGCTGAACGTCGACGTGTTCTGCTGCAACACCGTGCCCTCGCGCTACACGAGCCTGGGCATTGACGCGGCAAGGCTGCGCGCAATCAAACCCGACCTCATCTGGGCCGGAATTTCGGCAATGGGCCCGGACTACCCCGAGGTTCCCGGCTACGACCCGGTGATCCAGGCGATGGCCGGTTTCATGGAAGTCACCGGTGCGCGCGACGGCCCGCCCACGCTCACCGGCATCCCGGTCATCGACCTGAAAGCCGGCGACGAGGTCTACGCCGGCGTGATGATGGCGCTGCTCGAACGCGCCGAGACCGGCAGCGGCGCGGAGATCCATGTCTCGATGCTGCAGGCCGCAGCGTCGTGGTTGATCACGGTGCTGCCGCTGCTCGACTTCGGCTGCTCGCCCGACGAAGTCACTCGCGCAGGCAACGAGCATCGCAAGTTCATTCCGACCAACGTCTACCCGGCGCGCGACGGCTACGTCTTTCTGGCCATCGGCAGCGACGTGCAATGGCGGCGCCTCACGGCGATCCCGAAGTTCGCGCGCATCGCGAATGAAGTGCGCAGCACGAATGAAGGCCGGCACCTCGAGCGCGAAGCGATCCACGCCGACATCGCCGCGGTCACGGTGGCGCACGGCGCGGAGCAGATCCTCGCCGACCTGCGCGGCGCGACGATTCCTGCGACGCGCATCCACGACATCCACCAGGTCCGCGACCTCGCGCCGCTGCAAGACCGATTGACCCGCACCGTGCTGCCCGACGGCCGCCGCGTGCGCATGCAGCCGTTTGCCGTGGACATCGCCGGGGCGCGGCGCGAATTGAGTTTCGCGCCGAAGTACGGGGAGCACACGCGCAGCGTGCTCACGCAATCGGGTCTGGGTTATGCAGAGGTCCGCTCGCTCTACGACGCGGGAGTTGTGGCATGACGCTGGTGCGCTTCGCCAATCCGCTGCTGCAACCCGCAACGCGGCCCACACCGCGCCACATCGGCGTGATCGGCGCCGGCGCGATCGGTCCCGACATCGCCTATTACCTGAAGAGCGCGCTGCCGCAGCTCAGGCTCACGCTCATCGATGTGCGCCAAGCGGCACTCGACGCCGCGCTGGCACGCTTGCGCGAGTACACCGACAAGGCGGTAGCGCGCGGCAAGCTTAAGCCCGCGGCGGCCGAAGAAGTGCTGGCCAATCTGCACAGCAGCACCGACTACGCCGCACTCACGGGTTGCGACTGGGTGATCGAAGCCGCAACCGAAGATCTGGCGCTGAAGCGCCGCATCTTCGCCGACGTCGAAGCGCGCATCGCCGACGACGCGATCATCACCTCGAACACGAGTTCGCTGCCGGCGTCGCGCATCTTTGCCGACCTGCGTCACCCGGAACGCGCGACCGTCACACACTTCTTCGCGCCGGCGTGGCGTAACCCGACGGTCGAGGTGATCGATTGGGCGCGCGCCGACCCGGCGCTGATCGCATGGTTGCGGCACTTCTTCTGCGCGACGGGCAAGCTGCCGCTGCTGACCACGGACGCTCCGTGCTTCATGCTGGACCGCGTGTTCGACAACTGGTGCAACGAGGCGGCGCTGCTGCTGGACGCGGCGAGCGCTGCACAGATCGACAGCGTCGCGATGGAGTTCGTGCACGCCGGGCCTTTTCAAGTGCTCAACCTCGCGCACGGCAACCCCATCATCATCGAAACGAATACGCTGCAGGCCGATGAAGAAGGCGAGCATTACCGGCCGGCGCCAATCCTGCACTCGGTCGAGCGCTGGTTGACGAATCCACCGGGGCGGAGCGTCGACGTCGCGCCCGAGGCGCGCTCGCGAATTCGCGAGCGGCTGCTGGGCGTGCTGCTGTCGCAGGCTGTCGACATTCTGGATCGCGGTATCGGTGAGCCCGCCGACCTCGACCTGGGTTGCCGCAGCGCGCTCGGCTTCAAAGCAGGTCCGCTCGAACTGATGCGCGCGCTCGGCGACGCCTCGGCGACCCGGCTGCTGACGCATTTCGCGCTCGAGCGACCCGGCATGCCGGTGCCACGCCGCGCCTGGGCTGCGTACCAGCCGGCGGCGCGCCACGTGCTCGTCGACCGCATCGGCGATGTCATCGTCATCACGCTGCGCCGCCCTGAAGCGCTCAACGCCCTGCACGATGAGATGACCGACGAGATCCTCGCGGCGATCCGCAGCGCGCAGGACGACCCGGCGGTTGCAGGCTTTGTCATCGTCGGCTACGGCTTGAAGGCGTTTTGCGCCGGCGCCGACATCGGCCGCTTCCCTTCGCTGCTCGGCGACGCCGCGGCCGCCGCGCAGTACGCACGCGATTGTTCGCGCCTGCTCGTGCACCTGGACCGGATGACGAAGCCGGTGGTCGCTGCGCTGAACGGCATGGCGCTCGGCGGCGGGTTCGAGTTGGCGATGCGCTGCCACGCCCTCGTCGCGCAGCGCAGCAGCTGGATGCAGTTGCCCGAAGTCACACTTGGCATCGTCCCCGGAATCGGCGCGATGGTCGTTCCGTACCGGCGCTGGCCGGGCGCTGCCACGGTGTTCCACGGCATGCTCGTGCGCGCCGAGCGTTTGAGCGCTGCGCGCGCATTTGAACTCGGCGTCGTCGACGCGCTCGCGGAAGATTTCGACGCGCTGATCCGGCTCGCGCTGGAGCGCGTGCACGCGCTCGCAGGCAGACTCGAGCCGATCGCCCAGGGTCGCGTCAAGATACCACCCATTCACCCCGGCGCTGCGCGCGCTGCAGACGGGCGCGCGCTCAGCGCGTCAGTGATCGGCCTCATCGTTTCCGCCGTCGGCGAGGCGGCACGCCAGACCACGCTGGAGAAAGCGCTCGACGTGGGTTATCGCGCGTTCGGCGCCGCGGCGTGCACCGCGGCGGCGCGCGAAGGCATTGCGGCTTTCCTGGAACGCCGCGAGCCCGACTTCGGCGCGACCGGCTAGTACTGCGACCCCATTCACACGGACACCCCATGAATCTTGCGGACCTCGTACTCGACGACACGCTGCGCCTCGACGCCGGCAATGTGTTCCTGAGCGGCGTGCAGGCCCTCGCGCGCTTGGCCGTGCTGCAGCGCGTTCGCGACCGCGCCGCGGGCCTGAACACGGCAGGCTACGTGTCGGGTTACCGTGGCTCGCCGCTGGGCGGGCTGGACACCGCACTGATTGAGGCGCAGCCGCTGCTTGCCGCGCACGGCGTGCATTTCCACCCTGCCGTCAACGAGGACCTCGCCGCCACAGCGATTTGGGGCACGCAGCAACTGCGCCTGCTGCCCGGCGCCAAGCGCGACGGCATCTTCGCCATGTGGTACGGCAAGGGGCCGGGCGTGGACCGCTGCGGCGACGTCTTCAAACACGCGAACCTCGCGGGAACGAGCGCGCACGGCGGCGTGCTCGTCGTCGCCGGCGACGACCACGCGGCGCGTTCTTCGGCGGTCGCGCACCAGAGCGAGCACATGTTTTCGGCGTGCGCGATGCCGGTGCTCGCGCCCGCCGGCGTGCAGGAAATCATCGACTTCGGTCTGCACGGCTGGGCGATGTCGCGCTACTGCGGCTGCTGGGTCGCGCTCAAGCTCAGCGCCGACATCGTCGAGAGCTCGGCTGCGGTGGACCTCAGCGCGACGCGCGTGCGCGTGCAAAAGCCCACCGACTTCGAGCTGCCCGCCGACGGCCTGAACATCCGCTGGCCCGACCCGGCGCTCGCGCAAGAACGCCGCATGCAGGCGTACAAGATCTACGCCGCTGCGGCGTACGCGCGCGCGAACCGCCTGGACCGGCTGATCTTCGACAGCGCGCAGCCGCGCCTGGGTGTGGTCGCCAGCGGCAAGGCCTGGCTCGACCTGCGCCAGGCGCTGCACGACCTGGGCATCGACGCAGGCGCAGCAGAGCGCCTGGGCCTGCGCGTCTACAAGGTCGGCATGCCCTGGCCGCTCGAGGCCGACGGCGCGCGCCGTTTCGCCTCCGGCCTCACGGAGATCCTCGTCGTCGAGGAAAAGCGCCCGATCATCGAATACCAGCTCAAGGAGATGCTCTACGACTGGCGCGACGCCGTGCGCCCGCGCGTGCTCGGCAAGTTCGACGAGAGTCGGCGAGTGGCCGGCGCCGCACGGCCCGTGGCTGCTGCCGCCCACCGGCGAATTGACGCCGACGTTGATTGCGCGCGCCCTCGCCTCGCGCCTGGCGCGGTTGAATGCCCCCGGCGCCTGGATCGCGCGCGCCGACGCGCTGGCCGCACGCGGCGCCTTGCCAGTCATCCCGGCGGAACGCCGCCCCGTGCCCGACACGGGGGCCGGGATCCAGGGACTCGCGCCCACCGTGGATCCCGGCTTACGCCGGGATGACACATGCTCACCAGCAACAGCCGCGCCAGCACCGCAGCGCCCCGCCTACTTCTGCTCGGGCTGCCCGCACAACCGCTCGACGCTCGTGCCTGAGGGTTCGTGCGCCTTCGGCGGCGTCGGCTGCCACCTGATGGCGGTGACGATGGAGCGCCGCACCTTGACGATCAGCCAGATGGGCGGCGAAGGCGCGACCTGGATCGGCATGGCCGAACACGCCGGCGCACCGCATGTGTTCGCCAACATGGGCGACGGCACCTACTTCCACTCCGGGCTGCTGGCGATCCGCGCTGCGGTCGCGGCAGGCGTCAACATCACCTACAAGCTGCTCTACAACGACGCCGTCGCGATGACCGGCGGCCAGCCGGTGGACGGGCACTTGAGCGTGCCGCAACTGACGTGCCAGCTCGCTGCCGAGGGCGTCGCGCGCATCGTCGTGCTCGCCGACGACACGCACAAATACGCGCGCGACGCGGTCTTCGCGCCCGGCGTGCAGGTGCGCCCACGCGAACAGCTCGACGCGGTGCAGCGCGAGCTGCGCCGGACGAGCGGCGTCAGCGTGCTCGTCTACGACCAGACCTGCGCCACCGAAGTGCGGCGCAGGCGCCGCCGCGGCGCGTTGCCGATGCCGACGCGCCATGTCTTCATCAACGAGGCGCTGTGCGAAGGCTGCGGCGACTGCAGCGTCAAGTCCAACTGCCTGTCCATCGTTCCGGCGGACACCGAGTTCGGCGAGAAGCGCGCCATCGACCCGTTCACGTGCAACTTCGACCTGAGCTGCCTCGAGGGCTGCTGCCCGGCGCTGGTGACGGTCGACGCGCCCGGATTGAAGCGCGCGCAGGGCCTGGCGCTGCCCGATACCGACCCTGCCCGAGCCGGCGCTGCCCGCGCTGGAGGAGCCCTATTCGCTGCTCATCGCCGGCGTCGGCGGCAGCGGCGTCGTGACGCTCGGCGCGCTGCTCGGCACCGCGGCGTTTCTCGAAGGCAAGGGCGTGAGCGTGCTCGACCACACGGGCATGTCGCAAAAAGGCGGCGCGGTGCTGACTCACGTGCGCATCGCCGCGACTGCGGACGCACTGCACGCGCTGCGCGTGGACCGCGCCGATGTTTTGCTCGGCTGCGACTTGCTCGTCGCGGCGAGCAGCGACACCTTGCAGCGCGTGCGCAGCCACCGCACCCGCGCCGTGCTGAACACGGCCGAGCTCATCAGCGGCGACTTCGTTCGCCACCCCGAGCAGCGCCATCCGAGCGAGGCGCTGGTCGCGCTGTTGCGCGATGCGGTGCAGTCGGTCGACGCGCTGGACGCGACGCGGCTCGCGTCGCTGCTCGTCGGCGACTCGATCGCGAGCAATCTGTTCATGCTCGGCTTTGCCTGGCAGCGTGGGCTCGTGCCGCTGGGGCAGGCCGCCCTGCTGCGCGCCATCGAGTTGAACGGCGTCGCGGTGGTGGACAACCAGCGCGCCTTCGCCTGGGGCCGGCACGCGGCCGCGTTGCCGCAGCAGACCGCGCGCCAGGCCGCGGCCGCCGAAGTTCTGCCGGCGTCGCGCGCGATCTCGCGCGATCTCGACGAAATGGTCGCACGGCGCCGCGCCGAACTCGTCGACTACCAGTACGAAGCGCTGGCGAGCCGCTACGTCGCGCTGGTGGAGCGCGTGCGCCACGCCGAGCACCTGGTTGCTCCGCACAGCGAGCGGCTCGCGCATGCGGTGGCGCGCCAGGCTTTCCGCCTGCTCGCCAACAAGGACGAGTACGAAGTCGCGCGCCTGTTCAGCAAGCCTGAGTTCGACGCGGCCCTGGCGGCGCGCTTCGAGAGCGGCTACACGGTGCAGTTTCATCTGACCTTGCCCTGGCAGCGCCGCGCCGGCGCGGGCGAGCCGCGCAAGAAGGCTTTCGGCGCATGGATGGGGCGCGCGATGCGCGTGCTTGCGTTGGGCAAGTATTTGCGCGGCACGCTGCTCGACCCGTTCGGCTACAGCGCGCAGCGCCGCCTCGAGCGTGCACTTGCCGCCGAGTACCTGGCGGGAATCGATCGCCTGCTGCACAAGCTCGACGCCGCGCACCTGGACGCCGCAGTCGCGATCGCCGAACTGCCGGCGCAAGTGCGCGGCTTCGGCGCGGTCAAGCAAAAGCATGCGCTGGCGGCGCGCGCGCGTTTGGCCGAGTTGCTCGCCACCTACGAGGCCGACGTGCCGCTGAGAGTGCCGCCGACGCCGCCACAGTCGGATTCACAAGCCTGGCCGCAAGCCAAGCAGCAGGTCCCTTCGCAAGCCACGCTGCAAGTTCCGGCGCAAGTTCCCTCGCAAGTCCCGCTGCAAGCCCAGCCGCAAATCCCGTCACAAGCGAACGCGGCATGAACACCTTGGCCCAGCGCTGGCAGGGCATCAGCGCGCTGCCGCTGCTGGCCAGCGGCTTTCGCCCGTTCTACCTGCTCGGCGCGCTCTACGCGCCGCTGCTCGCGGCGGGCGGCGTGGGCGCCTTTGTCGGCGTCGTCGAACTGCACAGCACCGGCGGCCCGGTGCTGTGGCATGGCCACGAGATGATTTTCGGCTTTGCGCTGGCGATCATCGTCGGCACACTGCTCACCGCGCTGCCGAGCTGGGCCGGAACGCCCGAGCTGAACGGCGCGCCGCTGCTCGCGATTGCGCTGCTCTGGCTTGTCGGTCGCGCCGCTTTCTGGGTCGCGCCATGGTTGCCGCAACGCGCCGTCGCGAGCGCGGACTTGCTGCTGCTGCCGGCGTTGATCGTCGCGCTCGCCCCTGGCCTGTGGCGCGCACCGAATCGTCTGTACCGCCTGCTGCTGCCGATCCTGCTCGCGCTGTTTGCCGCAAATCTGGCTTATCACGCCGCAGCGCTCGCCGGCGACACCGCCGCAGCGGCGCACGCGTTGCGCGGCGCGGTGTGGGCGCTGATGGTTCTGTACACGCTGAAAGGCGGCGTGCTGACGCCCATCTTCACCGGCAATGCGCTGCGTCTGCTCGGGCGCGGAGAGCAGGCGCGCTTTCTGATGCCTCTGGAAGCGCTCACGCTCGCACTCTTGCTCGCCCTCGCGCTGGCCGATCTCGGCGCCGCGCCGCCAGCCCTCACCGGCGCGCTCGCGCTCGCCTGCGCCATCGTGCACGGGGCTCGCGTCGCACGCTGGCGCGGCTGGCGCGTCGCAGACCAGCCTCTGCTGCCGGCGATGCACCTCGGTTTTGTGTGGCTGTTGTTCGCGTTTCTGCTCAAGGCCGCCGCCGACCTGGGTGCGGTGGTCCCGGGCACTGCCTGGCTGCACGCGTTCACGGTCGGCGCGCTCGGCCTGATGATGCTGAGCCTGATGACGCGCGTCTCGCTGCGCCACACCGGGCGCGCGCTCGAAGCGCCGACGCTGCTGCGCGCCGCGGCGCTGCTGATGTTCAGCGCCGCGCTGCTGCGCCTGGCGGCGAGTGTGCACGGCCTGGGGCCCGGCGTAGTGACGCTGGCCGCGCTGCTCTGGGCTGCGGCGTTTGTCGGCTATCTGATTCGCTTCGCCGCAGTTCTGCTGGGGCCGAGTTTGCCGCGGGGAAGGTGACGAAGCGTGGGCTCATTGCCGAGTTGGAATGGCGGCCTGCTTTCGGCCCATTGCTGCCGTTCGATGTGGCCTCGCGGCTTGCCCACCAACCCTCGTCATCCCGGCGAAAGCCGGGATCCACCGGGTTGCACGCGATGAACGCATCGCCGAACGGGGGCTTCCACGATGGATCCCGGCTTTCGCCGGGATGACGAACTTCTTGCGTCGTGCCATTTGCCTTGCACGTCGTCATGCTGGGCTTTGTGCAGTGGCGAACTGGGCGCACGCAAAGCGGACACCCAACCGACAGCAATGGGCCGAAAGCGAGCGTTCCCAACTCGTGCAATCGAACATGAGCAGGCCCCTGCGAGCCTTGCCGCCTACGCCGCCTCCTTCACCGACGGCAACCCGGCCAGCGCCATCGCGAGTTCGGCCTCGTCGTAGTTGATGTCCTTCAGCTTGCCGGCGAAGTAGTCGATGTAGGCCTGCATGTCGAAGTGGCCGTGGCCGCACAGGTTGAACAGGATGGTGCGCGACTTGCCTTCTTCGCGGCAGCGGATCGCCTCGACGATCGCCCCCTTCACCGCGTGGTTCGCCTCCGGCGCCGGAACGATGCCCTCGGCGCGCGCGAACTGCACGCCGGCGTCGAAACACGCGAGCTGGTGGTAGGCGCTGGCCTCGATCAGGTCCAGCTCCATCAGGTGGCTGACGAGCGGCGCCATGCCGTGGTAGCGCAAGCCCGCCGGCGTGAAAGCCCGGCGGCGTGAAGGTGGAGCCCAGCGTGTGCATCTTGGTGAGCGGCGTCAGGTGCGCGGTGTCGCCGAAGTCGTAGGCGTACTTGCCGCGCGTCAGGCTCGGGCACGCGGCCGGCTCGACGGCGACGATGCGAACCTTCTTCCCGCCGCGCAGTTGCTTGCCGAGGAAGGGAAACACGATGCCGGCGAAGTTGGAGCCGCCTCCCGTGCAGCCGACGATCACGTCCGGGTAGTCGCCGGCCATCTCCATCTGCGCAATCGCCTCCTGGCCGATCACCGTCTGGTGCATCAGCACGTGGTTCAGCACGCTGCCCAGCGCGTACTTGGTGTCGTCGCGCTGCGCGGCGATTTCCACCGCCTCGGAAATCGCGATGCCCAGGCTGCCCGGGTGATTCGCGCGCTGCGCGAGGATGGCGCGGCCCGACTGGGTCTAGCTCGGAGGGCGAGGCGATGCAGCGTCGCGCCATAGGTTTCCATCAAGGCGCGCCGGTACGGCTTCTGGTCGTACGACACGCGCACCATGAAGACCTGCACCTCCAGGCCGAACACGCTGCCGGCAAAGGCGAGCGACGAGCCCCATTGCCCGGCGCCGGTTTCGGTGACGAGGCGCTTGATGCCGGCCTCGCGGTTGTAGAACGCCTGCGGGATCGCGGTGTTGGGCTTGTGGCTTCCCGCGGGCGACACGCCTTCGTACTTGTAGTAGATCTTCGCCGGCGTCTGCAGCGCCGCCTCGAGGCGGCGCGCGCGGTACAGCGGCGACGGGCGCCATTGGCGATAGACGTCGCGCACCGGCTCGGGGATGTCGATCTCGCGCTCGGTCGAGACCTCCTGCATGATGAGTTCCATCGGAAACAGCGGCGCCAGGTCGTCGGGGCCGATCGGCTGGTGCGTTCCGGGGTGCAGCACCGGCGGCGCGGGCTTGGGCAGGTCGGCCTGGATGTTGTACCAGGTCTTGGGAAGCTGCCCTTCGTCGAGCAGGTACTTGATGGTCTGGCTCATGTGTGCCCCTTCTGCGTGCGTTGAGGTGAACGGCCCGCGCGGCGCTTCGCCGCGCGGGTGCTCGGCTGCCGATGGCCCCAACCGCCTTGACGGCACATTGACGCCATCGTGAATAGTGCAACGCGCCCACGCGCGTCCTTTGATCTGGCGCAAAGCAGCGGGGATCGGTCGGCTGCACAGTAGTCGGCCAACCCAGGGCGCACATCATCGGAAACCCCAGGCCCGCGCGCCTGCACACGGGGTGGCTTCGTCGCGTCGGCGAATCGGTTTGACGCAAGTCCAAACTTGCGCCGAAGCGCTGCATAGACTGGCGACTCGCCGAACCGGATGAGGAAGGGGCTCAGCATGGCCGAATTGATCGACGTATGGCATGCCGAGCACGCCACTTTTTCGCGCCTCCTCGACGTCCTGGACGAACAGGTCGGCGAGTTCTGCGAGGGTCAGGGGCCGGTGTTCGGCCTGATGCTCGACATCGTCTCGTACTTGCGCGAATTCGGCGACGCGTTGCACCATCCGCGCGAAGACGCGGCATTCGCGCGCCTCGTGATCCGCGACCCGGTGCTGCGCCTGCCGATCAATCGGCTGCTGCAGGAACACCGCGCCATCGCCGTGGCGGGCGAAGAATTCGTGAATCGGCTGAACGAAGTGATCGTCGGCAACGTGACGATGCGCGGCACCGTGGAGGCGCTGCGGCCTGTACCTGACCTACTTCAGGCACCACCTGGCCACCGAGGAGCGCGAAATCCTGCCGCGCGCCGCGCGCCTGCTCGAGCCGCACGACTGGAGCTTTGTCGGCAACGCCGTCCCGTCGATACCGGACCCTCTTGCGGCGGATGCGCCGGACGGCGCACTATCGCGAATTGCGCGACTACCTGGCTGCGAGCAAGCCCGTCGCCTGACGGCACACCCCGTGACACGCTGAGAGACCCACTGACATCGACGGAGGTTTGCATGCACGCCGCAGCCGAATTCGAAGCACAGTTCAGTCGCCATGGCGCACGTCCTGGCGATGGTGATGGCCACCGAGGCGGAACTCGATTCGCGCGAAGTGCGCATGCTCGAGGAACTCGATGCCTTCAGACGCATCGGCTTGAGCGAAGCCGGCCTTCCTGCGCATCGTCCGCGAGTACCGCGACGGGGCGTGCAAAGCGCTGTCCGGGCACGATACTGCCTGCAATGGGGCGACATGGAAGTCATCGATTCGATCCTCGACGAAGTCCACGACGCCGCGCAGCGCCTCCTGCTGTGCCGCCTGGCGGGCTGCCTGATCACGACGGACGGGCATATCACGGACATGGAACGCAGCGGTCTACGACCGCATGCTGACGCGCTGGGGCTACACCCAGTCGAGCCTGGCGCAAGCCATCCTCACCGAGCACGTGCGATAGGGGACGAGGAGGCTGCGCCGCCGCAGCAGCGCTGACCGGCGGCAGGGTCAAGCCTGCGTCGCGAATGCTGAAGCGTCAGGCTTGCGGGCGATGAGCGTCGCAAACGACTTGATTCGCTCCCCGGCGCAGGGTAGTCGGCGAACTCCGACGCCAGAATCGTCCAGCCAGCAAAGCGGCGCGGCAACTCGTCGCGCGCGAACAGGCAGTGGCCGGCGGCGTCGAACATGTCGAGGTAGGTCGTCCCCTGGACCAGCACGTTGACGATCGCCGTGCCGCCCGGCTTGACGTGAGCCTGGAGTTCGGCGAGCGAAGCGAACGCGGTCGGGCAGTCGAAGAACATCAGCAAGCCGATCGAGACGACGCTGTCGAAGTCTTCGCCGATCGGGTGGTTGCGCAAATCGGCTTGCGCGGCGTCGATGTCCAAGCCCTCCCCGGCTGCCACTTGGCGAACGTGTTCGATCGCGGTGGCGCTCGCGTCCAGCGCAAGCACCGAACAACCGCGCCGCGCCGCAGCGACGGCCAGATTGCCCATGCCGCAGCCGAAGTCGAGCACCGCCCGCGCAGGTGCGGCAGCGCCAGCTGCTCGAACGGGTTGAGCTGGAAGTCGTGGTCGCGGATCTGCCTGGCGAATTGCTCGTCGAAATATTCGATGCTTCGATTCGCCGCCAACTCAGCCATGGGCCATATCACCCGTGCAATGACTCGTACTTCGCCATCAATTGCTTCCGGCGTTTCCGCAAAGTCCGGGTTCGGCACGATGCAGTCCGCCGGGCACACCAGCTTGCACTGCGGTTCGTCTTCGGCGCCGACGCATTCGGTGCAGCGAAACGCGTCGATGATGTAGATGGGGTCGGCGACGCTGATCGCCTCGTTCGGGCACACCGGCTTGCACGCGTCGCACGCGGTGCAGTTGTCGTTGATGAGCAGGGCCATGTTGAATGTCTCCTTGTCGGGCTAGGCTGCAACCGCGTCCTGCAACTCGTTCAGTTTGGCGTGGCGGAACGCCCCCCACAGCGCCGCGCCGATCGCGCCGGCGTAAATCGAATCAGGGTGGCTGAGCGCCGTCACGCCGAGTTTCTCGGTGAGCATCTCTTCCTGGATCGCCGCGAGCAGGCCACTGTCCAGCGCGAGGCCGCCGGTGATCAGCGCCGTGCCTTGTTTGATGCCCGTGACCTTGAGCAGCTTGACGATTCGCGACGCCATCGACAGGTGGATGCCCTTCAGCACATCGGGCGTGGCGATGCCGCGCGACACCATGTTGATGACGTCGGTCTCGGCGAGCACGGCGCAGATCGAGCTGCACTTCTCCGGGTGTCTTCGAGCTCTGCGACAGCGGACCGATTTCCTCCACTGCAACGCCGAGGTAGCGCGCGATGTTCTCCAGAAACTGCCCCGAGCCCGACGCGCATTGGCTCGTCATCTTGTACGACAGCACTTTGCCGCGCGGGTCGACATAGATGGCGCGGCCGTTCAGCGCGCCGACGTCGACCACTGCGTTGGCGCCGGGGTGCAGGAACACGCCGCCGCGCGCGTGCGTCGTCATCGAATAGAAGTGGCCGGTGGCGAATTTGACGTTTTCGCCCTCGCCGGTCGTCGCCGTGTAGTCGATTGCGTCTGCGGCCAAGACCGGCGTCTTCGAGAACGCCGTCGAAACCCTGCTGGGCGAGCAGCATCGGGTCGCGGCTGCGAATCCGCTCGCAGCGTTTGGCAAGCCATTGCGGTGGCGCGTCACCGTCGTGGCGGAACAGAACCGATTTGACGGCGCCCGAGCCGATGTCCAGGCCAATTGTGTGAATCATTCGATGCTCCTCATGCTCTGCGCCTCGATCGCCTTGCCGTCTTCGACAATCGCGCGCCAGGCGAACGTGGCGCCGCCGAGCGCGCCGGTGTAGATCGAATCGGGATCGATGTTGAGTTGGTCACGTCGCCGTAGTTCTCGCCCACGAGTTGGCGCAGCGACTTCACCGCCGCTTCGTTCTTCGCCACGCCGCCGGTGAAGGTGAACTGGTCGCGCACGCCGCCCGAGCGCGCCAGGATCGACATCGCGCGCAGGATGATGGCGCGGTGCAGGCCGGCCATGATGTCTTCGCGCTTGTCGCCTAAGGAGAGGCGGTCGCGCAACTCGGCGCCGGCAAAGACGGTGCACGTCGAGTTGATGCGGATCGTCTTCGTCGACTTCATCGCCAAGGGCCCGAGTTCGTGCAAGCCCATGTTCATCTCGTCGGCGATGTAGCCGAGATACCGCCCGCAGCCCGCGGCGCAGCGGTCGTTCATCTGGAAGCTCTCGACGATTCCCGCCGGGTCGACCTGGATCGCCTTCGTGTCCTGGCCGCCGATGTCGAGCACCGTCGCCGTTCCCGGGTACATGACGTGCGCGCCCAGGCCGTGGCAGAGGATCTCGGAGCGGATGTGTTCCTTGGAAAACGGCAGCCGCGCGCGGCCATAGCCGGTGCCGACGACATAGGTTTCTTCCAGCTCGGTGTCGAGGATGCCCTTGATCGGCGCTTCCACCTGGGCTGCGGCGCGCCTGCGTCTCGGGCAGCGCGACGAAGGTGCGCTCGAGCGCCGCGAGCAAGTGGCGCCGGATCGAATCGGCGTAGATGCGGTTCTCGACTTCGATGATGGAGCGGTCGAACACGTTGAGCAGGTATTCGTAGCGCGTGCCGGCCTCCTTGGCCACGACTTCGCCGGTGGCGAGGTACTGGCTGCCGGCGATGTCGCGAAAGAAGTCCGACTTGCGCCTGGCGCCCGGCGCAAACAGCAACGGCGCCTCCGCAGTCAATCGTCGGAACACTTCTGTCAGCGCTTCGCCCACCGCCGCGTTGGCGCGAGCCGAACTTGGCTGTGATCAGACTGCGCTGGCAGGTCTGTTCCAGGTCGGCGAGTTGCTCGAGGTACTGCTCAGAGCGAAAGTCGCGCTCGAGCTGACCGAGAAAACCGTCGAGCGCGCCATTCAACGCTTGCGTGCTCCCCAGCTTCTGACGGAACAGGTGAAAGCGGCTGTTGACGAGCGCCTCCTGCTTGGCAATCGCCGCCGCCGTGTCGTAGTTCGAGCGCGAATTCGTGATGCCGCGGCCGAGGATGTTCTGGTTCTCGTCGACGACGACCGCCTTGGTCGTCGTCGAGCCGAGATCGATGCCGATGAAGCAGCGCATGGCTCTTCCCTTTTTTCTTCAGTGGGCCACGGCGATCGGAATGATCGCGGCGCATGATGACTTGCGGCGCTCGGCAGCGAACGCTGCGCCGCGCTTCGCCTTGACCATCTGGAAATAGCTCTCCAGGCGGTTCTTCACGTTGGCCGCGGAGAAGTAGCGCGGGTCCACCAGATCGGTCTCGATGAACGCGGCAGGCTTGCCGGTGCGCTTCTCGACTTCGCGCATGATCAGCAGCTGCCCTGCCGAAAAGCTGTTGCAGCTCTTGATCGAGTTGATCAGCAGCCCGTCGGCCTGGTACTCGTCGATGTACTTGCAGATCATGTCGACGCGCGAGGGCAGGTTCAGATTCGTGTAGCAACCCAGGCAGTACTCGGCGAGCGACTCGAGCGGATGCTCGGGGTCATGCCGGAAGCCGAAGTCGTAGAGGCCGCCGACCTTGGCGTAGGTCGACGACACGACCACCGCGCCTTCGTCGTAGAACATCTTCCAGAACTCGCGGAAGTGCGTCCAGTTGGGCGGCCCCTCGACGACCAGGCGGTACTTCTCTTCGCCCATCTCGCCTTCGGGCGTGATCGGGCCCTTGCCTTCGCGCACGCGCTGCTCGATCTCGGCGTTCAGCACCCGGTAGAACTCGGTCGCCTCGGGCGTGCCGCGAAACGCGGTGAAGATCGGGCCGATGTAGTACACCGCGCCGAAATAGCCGTCGATCGGCGACGGCCGGTGCTTCGCCGACTGCAGCACGCGCACCAGGTTCTCTTCGGCCTTCACCGATTCGCGCATGTACTCGCGCAGGCGGTCGATGTCGAACTTGACGCCCGAGATCCGCTCGAGCGTCGGGATCACGGTTTCCTTCAACTGCCTGCACGACGTAGTCGCGCATGTTCGGCGCGATATGGCCTTCGCCCTGGTAAGGCACGTGCAGCATCACGCTTTCGCAGCCGTACTTGTGGCGGATCAGCTCGAACCACTTCATGAAGGTGAAGCAGCCGGTGTAGGAGAGCAGCAGGATGTCGGGCTTGGGCATCGGGTCGCCCGTCGGCCCGATCTCGCCGCCCAGCATCATTCCCAGGTCCGACTTGACGTAGGTGCAGACGTCTTCCGACTGGCCGTCGCGTTCGGCGTCCATGATGAACTTGCCCGACTTCTTGCGCAGGCCGTTTTGCAGCGCGTTCGTCTCGGGCAGGCTGCGCGCGAAGTCGAAGCACATCAGCAACTCGTTCAGGTTGCCCGGAACAAAGGTCGCCGAGACCTTGCGGTTGTTCGCCCGCGCCGTGGCCAGGTCCATGTAGTTCTTGTTGATCAGCTCCTTTTGCAGCCACATCGCGTCTTCTTTCTGGACGACGGGCTTCTTGGTCGACTGCGGCAGGGTGACGGTGGCAGTGTTCATGATGTGGCACCTCCGGTAGAACTGTCATCCCGGCGCACGCCGGGATCCAGATTTGCGTGCAAGGAGTGGATCCCGGCTTTCGCCGGGATGACGGGGTGCGAGGGGCGGTTCAAGCGGTTCATGCGGCGCTCCACAATTTGATCGAATCGGCAAACGTGCCGGCCTGCTCGCGGATCGGCGCCATCTGGCCGGTGTTCTCCGCGTACTTGAAGGCGGTGTGCGGAATCGCGTGCTTGGTGAGCACGTCTTGCAGCATGGGACGCTCGAGCAGCGCCGGGTCGCAGAACGACGGCGCGGCGAAGATCACGCCCTCGGCGCCGCGCGTCTTCACCTGCTTCATGAGGAACACGCCCTTCTCCTGGCGCGTCGCTTCGTACTTGGCCGCCGTCGTCGCCGAGCGGTGCAGGAACGCGCGCGACAACTCCTGCAGCGGATTTGCGTTCGCCGGTACCTCGTCGAGCAGCCAGCGCGTGACGAGCATGAAGTCGTCGTCGACGATGTAGCAGCCGGCCATCTCGATCGATTTGATCAGCGCCAGCGGCGGCTGCTCGCAAAAGCCCCCGGTGAGCACGACGCGCGCGTTGTCGCGCCGTGGCCGCTTGACTTTCTCGGCCGCACCAGGTACTCGCGCACCAGAGCCGTGTGTTCCTCCACCGGCAACACCATGCCGGCGCGCAGCACCAGGTAGACCTCTGCCGTCGGTGCCTGCCAGGGCTTGGCGGCGCGGTACGCGTAGAGCTCGCGCACCGCGGCGCGGTTTTCGTTGTAGACCCGGATCGAGGCATTCAGGTCGGCGTCGGTGATGGGCCGGCCGGCGATTCTTGCCAGGTCGTCGCGCAGGATCTGCATTTCTTCGATGTAGAACCTGCCGCCCACTTCGTCTTCGAAGTTCTGCGGCACGTCGATGTAGCGAACGTACTTGTCCTTGAACAGCATCTGCCACATGCCCGAGAAGTTGCGGATCACGTCGCAGATCGACGGGAACAGCATGCCGTCCAGGCAGTTCAGGCGCCCGGTCAGGCCGAGTTCGATCGTCGAGCGCGGAATCCGGCAGATGTAGCTCTGGTAGTAGGCGTCGCCCTGAATCACTTCCAGCGCGTCGCCACCGCCGAGGATTCCCACCGGCAGCATGCCCGCCGCATGGATGAGTTCGCGCGGCACGTAGACCGGCATGTAGCCGATCGCCTTGCGCCCCGGCATGCGCCGCCTTCCACTGCTTGACGGCGTCGAACTCGAGGTCCTCGAAGAGCTGCCTGGCAGCGCTCGACGATGGGCACCACCGGGGAGATGGCAATCGTGTTCATCAATGGTGCTCCCAATGCGGCTTGCGCTTGGCGAGGAATGCCGTCAGGCCTTCGTTCGCGTCGCGCGTTTTCATGAGACGGTCCAGATACAGCGCTTCGACGTCCGCCAGGCGCTGGCGCACGTCGCGAATCATCGCGCCGCGCGCTGCGCTGACCGCGCAGGCGAGCGAGGCCGCGCTCTTGTTTTCGAGGTGCTGCTCGAAGTACGCGAGCGCGGCGATCTGCGGGTCTTCGAACACGGTGTGCACGAGGCCGAGTGCCTTGGCCTGCGGCAGCACCGATCGTCGCCCCGGAAAACAGCAGGTCTTCCGCCGCCGGTTGATTGATGCGGTAGGGCAAGAGTACCGATGCCGCCGGCGCAAACACGCCAAGCTTCATCTCGGGCTGGCCGAATTGCGCGTCGGGCGCGGCGAAGATCATGCTGCCGGCCAGCGCCACTTCCAGGCCACCGCCCAGGCATTGGCCGCGCACCGCGACAAGAATCGGCACCGGGAATTGCAGCATGCGCATCACCAGCGTGTGCAGCGAGCCGAGCATCGCTGCGCAATTGCCCGGCAGGTGTTCTTCGACGCTCGCGCCGAAGCTGAAGTGGTCGCCCTGCGCGTCGAGCAGCACGGCGCGCAAATCCGTTCTGGCGTGCCAGGCGACGAGCGCACCGTCGAGCGCAGCAATCATGTCCGCGTCGATGAGGTTGGCCTTGGGGCGATTCAGGCGCAGCCGCAGCAGCGCGTCGCCGTGTTCGAGCCAGTCCTGCACCGGCTGCGCGTCAGACCGCGTCGCCTGCGGCGGCCGATCCTGCGCCGCGTGCGACCGGTCAGCCATGTCGCTTCGCCTTGGGCTGGATCGAATCGTGCAGCGGGCCGACCCAACTCTCGCCTGCGGCGAGCTTCTGGCGCAGCAGCACAAAGTCGACTTCGCGGTCGTCCTTACTGCCTTCGTTGAACGCGGTGAAACCGCTGCGCGCTTCGGTCACCATGTTCAGCGCGAGCCAGGCGCGCGCGTCTTCCTTGTTGCGATTCCAGGCTTCGAGTTTGGGCTTGCGCAACTCTTCCAAGGTCTTCGTCGTGCAGTCGGGGAAAGTGAGCAGAACCTTGGCGCACAGCTCCTCGACCTTCGCGTCGAGCATCGACAAGTCCACCGTGCCGCGCGCGAGCAGCGCCTTGCCCGCTTTCTGCGGATCGCCCGTCTTGGCTTCGCCGTAGGCATTGCGGCCGAACTCGTCAAACTGCCGCTGCGTCTCGACGAGCGGATTGGCGATGAACTTGCCGTCCACTTTGAGCGCCGGAACGATGTCGGTCAGGATGCCCATCTGGTACGCCTTGTGCGCCGAGAACGGCTCGCACAGCACACAAGCGGCCATCGCGCGCTCCGACGCCGACGATGACGGGCAGGAAGTCGGTCGCGCCGCCGATCGGCGCCGAACCGTGTTTCGGGCCGGCTTGGCCGAAGCGCGCAAGGTCCTGCGCGACCGAGAAGTCGCACGCCATGCCGATTTCCTGGCCGCCGCCGATGCGCATGCCGTTGACGCGGCAGATCACCGGCTTGTCGCACGCCAGGATGGCGGACACCATGTCGTTGAACAGGCGCATGTACTGGCGGTACTCCTGCGGCTGGCCGGCGTAATACTCGGCGTATTCCTTGGTGTTGCCGCCGGTGCAAAACGCCTTGTCGCCCGCGCCGGTGAAGACGACGCAACTCACGTCGCGCGCGTTCGAGGCGGCGCGAAACGCCAGGATCGCGCCCTTCACCATGTCGGTCGTGTACGAGTTGAACTGCGTCGGGTTGTCCAGCGTGATCCAGGCGTTGAACAGGCCGGGAACGACCGCGCCGTCGGGCGTTTTCGCCGGGCGCTTTTCGTAGCGGATTCCGGGTTTGGCGATGTCGTCGACGAGGTCGTGGTTCTTGAACTCGCGCAGCTGCGAGACATTTTGTCGGGAGCATTCATGCGAGTATCTCCTAGAGGTTCAGTCAATGGGCCAGGCCAAGTGCCGGGACGAGCACGGCACGTTTCTTGATGTCGTGGTGGTGCACCGCGGCGAACACGTCGTTGATGTCGTCCAGCGGATGGAGTTCGACGAAGGGCTTGATCTGCACCTTGCCCTGCAGCACCAGGTCGAGCGCTTCGGGGTAGGCCTCGGGCGGGCAACCCCAGTTGCCGATGGCGCGCGCGTCGAACGCCATCAGGTTGGACAGGCGCACCTCCACCTTGTCCATCGTGAAGCCGACGACCGACAGCGTCGCACCGTGCACGAGCAGGCTGTACGCAGTCAACTGCCCGGCCGCGCTGCCCGAACACTCGAAGATGAACCACTCGGTGCTGCGCAGGCCGTTCTTCTTCGCGAATTCGAAGATCGCCGACTTGAGCGCCTTGGCGTCCAAGTTGCGGCTGTTCAACGTCAGTGCGGCGCCATGTTTTGCGATTTGCCCGAGCTTGGCGTCGTCGACGTCGATCGCCACCACCTTGGCGCCGAATGCGTTCGCAACCTGCACGCAGTAGCCGCCCACGCCGCCGGCGCCGACGACGATGGCCAGGCTTCCCGGAGTCACACCAGCGCGACGCACCGCCTGGTAGGGAGTGGTCAGTGCATCCGCAACGATCGAAACCTCGGCGAGCGTGAGGCCGGCGAGCTCCAGGCGCGCCTCGTCGACTTCGCACAAGCCGCGTGCCGGTACGACGATGTGGCTGGCAAAGCCGCCCTGGATGTCGTTGCCCGGCATCTTCTGCTGGCGGCAAATCGTTCCCAGGCCGCGCTGGCACAAGTCGCATTCGCCGCAAGGCAGCACCGCCGGCACGATGACGGCCTTGTCGGCCCAGCGCTTGCGCTGCCGGCGCCGCACGCGACGACCCGGCCGCTGACTTCGTGGCCGAGCGCGAGCGGCAGCGCATGTGTCGTGCGCACGCCGTCATAGAAATAGCCGAGGTCGGTGTGGCAGACGCCGCAGCCGGCGACCGCGACCACCACTTCGCCCGGGCCGGCGACGGCGTCGAACGGCGCAGTTCGAGCGGCGTGTTCGCCGCCTTCATCAACCAACGGTGGGCTTGGATGATTCATCGCTTCCATCCTTTCGTTCGTCACCGGACGCGCGTACCGCGCAAGCACGTGACGCGATCCGCGATCTTCCCGCCTATTGTTGTATTCTGGTACCGGAATGCGTGTTTCGCCAATTATCGAGGCCGTGACATGCGCCGAACTTGATCTGGATCAGACATGGAGCGCTGCGCAAACGCTTCACTAGCCTTGTATGTCATCCCGGTGCACACCGGGATCCACGGTTGGCGCAAATCCCTGGATCCCGGCGTGCGCCGGGATGACAGTTGCTCATCCAAGACGAAGGAGGCGCACGTGCATGCTCTGGGAACAACCGATCCGCAAACCCGCCAGGCGGCAGCTGCTGCGGCGCCCACCGCGAGCCGCGCCTGCGTGTCGCTGGCGATTGCCGGCAGCGGCGGCAGCGGCGTCATGACCGCCGGCAACCTGCTGCTCGACGCCGCCGCGCGCGCCGGCCTCTACGGCCTGATGGTGCGAACCAGCGGGCCGCAGATCCGTGGCGGCGAGGCGGCCGCGCTGCTGCGCCTGGCGCGCAGCGAAGTCGACTCGCTCGACGACAGCTTCGATCTGTCTGCTCGCCATGGACTGGCAAAACGTGAACCGCTTTGCCGACGAAATCCCGCTGCGCGCGACAAGCCTCGTGATCGGCGACGCGGACGAAGGCGCCGCCCCGAAGTGTTCAGCCGCAGCGGCGCGCGCTGCGTCGCGCTGCCACTGAAGAAGCTCGCCAAAGCGATCCCAGGCAGCTGGCCCAATATGGTGGCACTCGGGCTGGCGGGTGGCCTGGCCGGAATTCCCGACACCGCCCTGGAAGCGGCGCTGCGCGAACGTGGACACGCGGCGACGTCGCACTGCAGGCGAATCTTGCTGCGCTGCGTTCGGGCCTCGCCCAGGCGCTCGACGCTGGACGGCATCACGCGCCTGTCGGCAGGCGCCGCGGCCAGCACGGCACGCTGGTTGATCAGCGGCAACGAAGCGGCCGGCCTGGGCGCGATTCGCGGCGGCGTGCGCTTTGTCGCCGCCTACCCGATCACGCCGGCCACCGAACTGCTCGAGTGGATGGCGCCGGCGCTCGCCAAGGTGGGCGGCTCGCTGCTGCAAGCCGAAGACGAACTCGCGTCGGTCAACATGATCATCGGCGCGTCCTACGGCGGCGTGCCCTCGCTCACCGCCACCGCCGGCCCCGGCCTGGCGCTCATGACGGAGGCGATCGGCCTGGCGGTGAGCGCCGAGGTGCCGATCGTCATCGTCGACGTGATGCGCGGCGGCCCCTCGACCGGCATTCCGGCGAAGAGCGAACAGAGCGACCTGTCGTTCGCCGTCAGCGGCCTGCCCGGCGACGCGCCGCGCCTCGTGCTCGCGCCGACCTCGATCGCCGATTGCCTGGCGACCACGCAGTGGGCGGTGCAGCTCGCCGAAGCGCTGCAGGCGCCTGCCATCGTGCTGTCGGACCAGTTCATGGGCCAGTCGCGCGCCATCATCGACCGGCCCGCCGACGCTGCAGCGTCGCTGCGGCGCGGCTCACGGTCGCGGCGAACACGCCCGACTACAAGCGCTATCGCGACACCGCGTCGGGCGTCTCGCCGATGGCGATTCCCGGCACGCCCGGCACCGCCTACACGGCCGACGGACTCGAGCACAACGAAGCCGGCACGCCGAGCAGCCAGGCGCGCGACCACCGCGTGCAGCTCGACAAACGCGAGCGCAAGCTCGCCTTGTACGACTACGGGCCGCGCTGGGCCGACATCGAAGAGGCCGACGCGGGCGCGAGCGTTGCCGCCGTGATCACTTTCGGCTCGGTCACCGGCACGGTGCGCGAAGCGGTGGCGCGCGCTGCGGCGCAAGGCGTGCACGTCAAGTTGATCGCGCTGCGCCTGCTCGCCCCGGCGTTGCCGCAGCAACTCGCGCAAGCTTTGGCGGGCGTAGAAGACGTGCTGATCGTCGAGCAAAACCACGGCGCGCAGCTGCTTCCGCTATCTGCGCGCTTGGTACGACTTGCCGGGCCGGCCGGAAAGCTTTCACCGCCCAGGGCCGCTGCCGCTGCGCCCGGCCGAACTGACGAGGCGAATCGTGCAATGGCAGCGCGCCTGCACGCCCGAGAAGGAAGCCGCATGAACGACATCGCAACTCCGCAGGCCGTGCTCAGCGCTGCAAACTACAAGTCGGCGACCAAGCCGATCTGGTGCCCCGGCTGCGGGGACTTCACCGTGCTCGGCGCGATCACCAAGGCGCTCGCCACGCTGCAGTTGCCGCCGCACGAAGTCGCCGTCGTCTCGGGAATCGGCTGCTCGTCGCGCATTCCTGCGTACACGACGTGCTACGGCTTTCACGGCGTTCACGGCCGCGCGCTCGCCGCAGGCACCGGCCTGAAAGTGGCGCGCCCCGATTTGACCGTGCTCGTCACCGGCGGTGACGGCGACGGCTACTCGATAGGCGGCAATCACTTCATGCACGCGTGCCGGCGCAACGTCGACCTCACCTACATCGTCATGGACAACCACGTCTACGGCATGACAAAAGGCCAGGCGTCGCCGACCACCGAACCCGACTGGGACAACAAGCTTTCGCCCGGGGGCACGGGCGTGCGCTCGTTTCACCCGCTGGTGATTGCACTCGCAGCAGGCGCGAGTTTCGTCGCGCGGGCGTTCTCGGGGGACCCGAACGGAACGGCGCAGCTCATCGCGCAGGCGATCCGCCACCCCGGGTTCTCGTTCGTCGAAGTCCTCAGCCCCTGCGTCACGTTCCGCCCCGAACAGCGCGAGTGGAAAGGGTTGGTGCATCCCGCATCGGTGCAGCCCACCGACGACGCGGCACGCGCCGCGCGGCGCATCATGACCGACGACGGCTTCAACATCGGCGTGCTCTACGCCGGCGCGCGCGCGGCATACCCGGCACGGCCGGCCAAGGCGCCGTGCGCGGTCGCCGACCTCGAAGCGGAGTTTGCGTTATGAACAGCAGCGAAACACTGAAACCCGGGTCGATCTTCAACTTTCGCGAGCGCACGCTCGTCGAGTTCATGGCGCAGGCACTCGCCATGGAGTTGGAGGCGGCGCAGCGCTACAACGAATTCGCCGACGCGATGGAAATGCACAACAACGCGCAAGTGGCGGCCCTGTTTCGAACCATGGCGGGGTACGAAAGCAAACACGCGCAGCAAATCATGGCGGAGATGGGCTGGACGCAAGACACCGCACCGGCGGCCGACCCGCTCGCCTGGCCCGAGCGCGAGGCCCCCGAGACGGTGCCGATCGACGACGTGCACTACCTCATGCGACCTTGGCACGCGCTGCAACTCGCGCTGGCGGCGGAGCAGCGGGCCGAAGCGTTTTTCGGGGCATTGGTGCAGTCCGCAACGAGCCCGTCGATACGCCGCGCTGCGCTCGAGCTGCAGGCCGAGGAGAAGGAGCACGTCGCACTCGTGCAAGCCTGGCTCGACAAGCTGCCCCCGCCCGAGGGCGACTGGGCGAACGACCCCGATCCACCGCGCTATACGGACTGAGCCGACTGAACCGACTGAACCGACCGAGGACATCCATCATGCAAGTGCTTCTTCCACCCGGCTGGGCCGCGCCGATCGGCTATTCGAACGGCATCGCCGCGCCCAACGGCCGCCTCGTTTTCATCGCCGGCCAGGTCGGCTGGAATGCGCAGCAAAAGTTCGAGTCCACCGAGATCGCGCCGCAGTTCGAGCAGGCGCTGAGCAACGTCCTGGCCGTGCTCGCGATGGCCGGTGGCGAGCCCCAGCACATCTGCCGTATCACGGCGTTTTGCTGCGACAAACCGGCGTATCTTGCTGCGCGCAAAGGGCTCGGCGCGATCTGGCGCAAGAAGATGGGCGAGCACTACCCGGCGATGAGCATGATCTTCGTTGCCGACTTGCTCGACAGCCCGGGCAAGATCGAGCTCGAGGCGACTGCGGTGGTGCCTGGGGCCTGAGCCTCGACGCCCCTCGCTTGCAGCGCACTCCCCAGGGCCCGGCGGTGTACGGCTTTGATGTGTGGTTGTCAGGCGCCGGAAGGCGCCCCGTTCAAGTCTGCCAAGGGTCGATCACGGCGGCACCCGCCGCCTTGAAGGGGCCGGTGTCCCGGGTGGCCACCGCAAGGCCGTTGGCAGCGGCGACGGCAGCGATGTATCCGTCGGCGCTCGCAATCGCCAATCCCGCGGCGCGTGCCGTGGACACCAGCGTTGCATAGGCCTGGGTGCAGGCCAGATCGAATGGCAGCACGCGGCCGGCAAACAGCGGCAGCACCCGCTTCTCCAGGCTTTCGTGCAAACCCGAACGGCGCCTTCCCGAGGGCAGCAGCGCCACGCCGGCACGCAGTTCGGCCACCGTGATGGCCGACAGAAACAGCGTTTCCAGCGGCTGGGCGTCGATCCACTCGATGACGCGGGCGTCGGGCAGCGCGCGCAGCGGCTCCGACACGACATTGGTGTCCAGCAGGATCACTCGAAGCTCGGCGGGCGTGCTGGGGCCTTGCTGCGTACCTGATCGAAGACGGCGAACTCGTCGTCGGTCAGCTTGGCCCGCCGGCCCATGTCAGCCAGCATCGAACCCAGCTTCACCCGCCCTTGCGGGCTGACGGCGGACGCCAGGATCTCGCGCACCTCGGCCTCCATGCTGTGACCACGACGCGTGGCTCGTGCGCGCAACGCGCGGTGCACCCCGTCGGGAATGTTGCGGACCGTCAGCATGGCCATCTCAATCGCCTCCTCGAACCCCGAATGCATGCATTGTAGCTCGATGCTTGCATTGTGATGCGTCGCGTCGCCGCCGCGCTTGTCACCGATTTGCTCGACAGCCCGGGCAAGATCGAGCTCGAGGCGACGGCGGTGGTGCCTGGAGCGTGATCGGCTCCATCGACTCCGGTCAAATGCGCTCGAAAATCGCCGCGATTCCCTGCCCGCCGCCGATGCACATCGTCACCAGCGCGTATCTGCCGCTGCTGCGTTGCAGCTCGTAGATCGCCTTGGTGGCGAGGAACGCGCCCGAGCAGCCGATCGGATGCCCCAACGCAATCGCACCGCCGTTGGGGTTCGTCTTCGCCGGGTCCAGCTCTAGGCCGCGCGACACCGCGATCGCCTGCGCGGCGAACGCTTCGTTCGACTCGATCACGTCCATCTGGTCGATGCGCAGGCCGGCCTTTTTGAGCGCCAGTTTCGTCGCCGGGATCGGCCCCTCGCCCATGATTTCGTTGGGCACACCAGCCACTGCGTAGGACACGAGCCGCGCGAGCCCCTTGTGGCCGGCGGCGCTTGCCACCGCCGCATCGGCGAGCACGAGGAAGGCTGCGCCGTCGTTGATCCCCGACGCATTGCCCGCCGTGACACTGCCATCCTTCTTGAACGCGGGCTTCATCTTCGAGAGCGTCTCGACGCTCGTCTGCGCCTTCACGTGTTCGTCGGTATCGAAAGTGACCTCGCCCTTGCGCGTTTGTTTGACGATGGCCACGATCTGCGATTTGAAGCGCCCCTGCGCGATCGCTGCCGCGGCGCGGCGGTGCGATTCGGCGGCAAGCGCATCTTGCTGCTCGCGCGTGATTCCCCACTTCGTGGCGAGGTTCTCCGCGGTGATTCCCATGTGGCCCACGCCGAAGGGGTCGGTCAATGTCGAGACCATCATGTCGACCATCTTCACGTCGCCCATGCGCGCGCCGCTACGCTGCGTGGTCGAGAGGTAACCGCCGCGCGACATCACTTCGACACCGCCGCCGATGCCGTAGTCGCAATCGCCGAGCAGGATGTTCTGCGCCGTCGTCACCACGGCCTGCAAGCCCGATGAGCAGAGGCGGTTCACGGCCATCGCCACCGAGTCCATCGGCAGACCGGCCTGGATGGACGCGATCCGCGCCACGTAGGCGAAGCGGCTGTCGGTGGGAATGCAGTTGCCTACCGTCACGTAGTTGATCTGCTTGGAGTCCACGCCGGAGCGCGCAATCGCCTCTTTCATCACCGTGCCGGCGAGCTCAGGCGGCTCGATGTCCGCCAGGCCGCCGCCGAAGGTACCGATTGCCGAACGCACCGCCGACAACACGACCACATCACGTTTGCTCATTTCATTTCTCCTTGATGTTGCTACTCAATGCCCGGAGCTACCCGACGCGCCGATTCCGGTTTCGGAGCGTACCTGTTGTGCAAGGAAGCCGGCGCGGTCTTGCGCGGCGCGCGGGCTCTTGTCGAGGATAGAAAACAACCAGATGCCGACGAAGCCGATCGTCATCGAAAACAGCGCCGGCGACTGGTACGGGAACAGCGCCGAGCCCTTGGCGTTGCCCAGCGTCGCCTCCCACACCGCGGGTGAGACGACGGTCAGCAGCACCGAGGAGATGAGCCCGAGGAAGCCGCCGATCACCGCGCCGCGCGTCGTGCAGTCTTTCCACAGCACCGACATCAACAAGACGGGGAAGTTGGCTGACGCGGCGATCGCGAATGCCAGGCTCACCATGAAGGCGATGTTCTGCTTCTCGAAGACGATGCCCAGAACGACGGCCACCAGGCCCAGCACCATCGTCGTGATGCGCGACACCTTGAGTTCGGCGGCGCTGTCGGCCTTGCCTTTCTTCAGGACCGTCGCGTAGATGTCGTGCGACACGGCGGACGCGCCCGACAGCGTGAGCCCGGCAACGACGGCGAGGATCGTCGCAAATGCCACCGCCGAAATGAAGCCGAGGAACACGTTACCGCCCACCGCGTTGGCCAGGTGCACCGCCGCCATATTGCCGCCGCCGAGCAGGCCGCCCTTGGCGTCGAGGAACTGCGGATTCGTCAGCACGAAGGTGATCGCGCCAAAGCCGATGATGAAGGTCAGCACATAGAAGTAGCCGATCCACGTCGTCGCCCAGAATACCGATTTGCGCGCCTCCTTGGCGTTGGGCACGGTGAAGAAGCGCATCAGGATGTGCGGCAAGCCGGCCGTGCCGAACATCAGCGCCATGCCGAAGCTGATCGCCGAGACCGGGTCCTTGATGAAACCACCCGGCCCCATGATCGAGAAGCCCTGCGCTGCCGCGTCCGTCGGGTTCTTGCCGGCAGCCGCGGCGATGCCGGTTTTCACCTCGACCGCCTTGGCGAACATCGCTTCATAGCTGAAGCCGAAGTTGTAGAGCACCATCAGCGCCATGAACGTCGCGCCGCCGAGCAGCAGGCAGGCCTTGATGATCTGCACCCAGGTGGTCGCGGTCATGCCGCCGAACAGCACGTAGACCATCATCAGGCCGCCGACGATGACGACCGCGATCCAGTACTCCAGGCCGAACAGAAGCTTGATCAACTGCCCGGCGCCGACCATCTGCGCGATCAGGTAGAACGCGACCACGACGAGCGTGCCCGAGGCGGCAAAGATGCGCACCGGCGTTTGCTCGAAGCGAAACGCCGCTACGTCGGCGAATGTGAACTTGCCCAGGTTGCGCAGACGCTCGGCGAGCAGGAACGTGACGACGGGCCAGCCGACGAGGAAGCCGATCGAATAGATCAACCCGTCGAAGCCTCCGACCATCACCGCCGCCGAGATCCCGAGGAACGACGCCGCCGACATGTAATCGCCGGCGATCGCCAGGCCGTTCTGGAACCCGGTGATGCCGCCGCCGGCGGTATAGAAGTCGGCCGCGGACTTGGTCTTGGCCGCCGCCCATTTGGTGATGTACAGGGTGCCGATCACGAAGGCGGCGAACATGCTGATCGCCGTCCAGTTGGTCGGCTGCTTCTGCGCCTGGCCGAGGTCGGCACCTGCGGCAAGCACGGCGGCGGATACGCCGAACAGTGCCAGCAGCGTAAGGACCTGACGCACGAGATTCAGACGCCCGTTGGAAAACCCGTTAGAAAGCCCGTTGGAACGCCCGCTCATTTCAGCGCTCCCTTGGCGATCTGTTCGGTCAGCGCGTCGAATTCGCTGTTGGCGCGGCGCACGTAGATGCCGGTGATGACGATCGTGAAGACGATGACGCCCAGGCCAATGGGCATGCCTATCGTCGTGACGCCTTCGCCCACGCGCGTCGCGAGAAACGGCTTGTTGAACGCGACGAGCAGGATGAAGCCGTAGTAGACGATCATCATTCCGAGCGCGAGCCACCAGCCGAAGCTCGACCGCTTGGCTTTGAGCTCCTGGTACTTCGGGTCTTGCAAGATGCGCGATGTGACGGTGTCAGTGGCCATGTTGTCTCCTGGGTGAGTGGGGTGTCATCCCGGCAGACGCCGGGATGACGGAAGTGAGGGAGTCGCGGTTTTCAGAGCTTTTCAGCGAGCTGTTCGAGAATGGCGGGGTTCTCGAGCGTGCTCGTATCCTGCGTGATCGCCTCGCCCCTGGCGATCGACCGCAGCAGTCGGCGCATGATCTTGCCGCTGCGCGTCTTGGGCAGGTTGTCGCCGAAGCGGATGTCCTTGGGCTTGGCGATCGGGCCGATCTCCTTGGCGACCCAGTTGCGCAATTCGTTGGCGATTCGCTTCGCCTCCTCGCCGGTGGGCCGTGCGCGCTTCAGGACGACGAAGGCGCACACCGCCTCGCCGGTGGTCTCGTCCGGGCGGCCGACGACCGCCGCTTCGGCCACCAGCTCGGTGTTGGACACCAACGCCGATTCGATCTCCATCGTTCCCATGCGGTGCCCCGAAACGTTGAGCACGTCGTCGATGCGCCCGGTGATCGTGAAGTAGCCTGATGCAGCGTCGCGGATCGCGCCGTCGCCTGCAAGGTAGTAGCCCTTCAGCTCCGGCGGGTAGTAGCTTTTCCTGAAGCGCTCGGGGTCGCCCCAGATCGTGCGGATCATGCTCGGCCAGGGTTGCTTGACGACGAGGATTCCGCCTTGGCCGTTGGGCACATCGTTGCCGGCTTCGTCGACGATCGCCGCATCGATGCCCGGGAACGGCAGCGTGCACGATCCCGGCACGAGTGGCGTTGCCCCCGGCAGTGGCGTAATCATGTGGCCGCCGGTCTCGGTCTGCCAGAAGGTGTCGACGATCGGGCACCTCCCGCCGCCGATGTGCTCGTGGTACCACTCCCACGCGGCTGGGTTGATGGGTTCGCCGACCGTGCCGAGGATGCGCAGGCTCGAGAGGTCGCTGTGCTTCGGGTGCACCGCAGGGTTGCCTTCGGCCAGCTTGATGAGCGAGCGAATCGCCGTGGGCGCGGTGTAGAAGATCGACACCTTGTGCTTGGCTATCGTCTTCCAAAAGCGCGCGGCGTCCGGGTAGGTGGGAACGCCTTCGAACACGACCTGCGTACCGCCGAGTGCCAACGGACCGTAGGCGATGTAAGTGTGGCCCGTGACCCAGCCGATGTCCGCCGTGCACCAGAACACGTCGTCGTCTTTCAGATCGAAAGTCCACTTCGTCGTCAGCGCGGCGTGCAGCAGGTAGCCGCCCGTCGAGTGCTGCACGCCCTTGGGCTTGCCGGTCGAGCCGGACGTGTAGAGCAGGAACAGCGGGTGCTCGGCGCCCACCCACTCGGGCTCGCAGGTCGCGCTCTGGTCCTTCACCTCGTCATGCAGCCAGCGGTCGCGCGCTGCGTTCCAGGCGATCGCCCCGCCGGTGCGGCGGTAGACGATGACGTTGCTCACCGATTCGCAGCCCCCCAGCGCGATCGCTTCGTCGACGATCGCCTTCAGCGGCAGCTGTTTGCCGCCGCGCAGTTGTTCGTCGGCGGTGATCACCATCACGGCACCCGCATCGGCAATGCGATCGCGCAGCGACTGTGCCGAAAACCCGCCGAACACGACCGAGTGCGTGGCGCCGATGCGCGCGCACGCCTGCATCGCCACCACGCCTTCGACGCTCATCGACATGTAGATCACGACACGGTCGCCGCGCTTCACGCCGCGCGTGCGCAAGCTGTTCGCCAGGCGGCAGGTGCGTTCCAGCAGGTCCGAGTAGCTGACGCGCGTCACCTGCCCGTCGTCGGCCTCGAAGATGATCGCCGTCTTCGCACCTTTGCCGGCTTGCACATGGCGGTCCAGGCAGTTGTACGAGACGTTGAGCGTGCCGTCGTCGAACCACTTGTAGAAGGGCGCTTCGCTTGGATCGAGCCCCTTCGTGAAGGGCTTGTTCCAGCTCACGAATTCGCGCGCCAGGCGCGACCAGTAAGCGCCAGGGTCAGTGCGCGCCTCGGCCACCAGCGCGTCGTAGGCTGCCATCCCGGAAATGTGCGCGCCCTGCACAGCGGCTTGGGGCGGCGCGTAGACCTTCAATTCATGTTCGCTCATGTGGGGACTCCTCCAGCGTGGCCGGAAGGATGATCCACGAATGTTTCACGAGCAGCGGTGCAATGTGACGAATGTTTGCATCGACGCGATTGCAGGATGCGCCACTCCTAGAATTCCCGCAAGCCTTTTTGCATGCATGCCTGCCGAGCCCTCCTTGAGCGAATCCCCCGTCGTGTTCCCGATGCGTTTGCAGGCGTTGCAGGCAGCGCTCGACTTTGTCGACCAAGGGTTTACGCTCTACGGCCTCGATTTGCGTCTGGTCGCCTGGAACAAGGCCTTCTTGCGCCTGCTCGACTTTCCCCCCGAGATGGCCTACGTGGGAGCCCCCTTCGAGAGCTTCATTCGCTTCAACGCGCAGCGTGGCGACTATGGCCCCGCCGATGCGCAGCAGCTGACCGACGAACGTGTGCGTGCGGCGCGCGAATTCACGCCGCACGAATTCGAGCGCAGCCGGCCGAGCGGCATGGTGCTGCGCATCCGCGGCGTGCCGGTGCCCGGCCATGGGTTCGTGACGCTCTATTCCGACGTGTCCGCCGAGAAGAGCGCGCAGCGCCAGATTCGCGAGCACAACGCGCAGCTCGAATCGCGCGTCGCCGAGCGCACTGCCGAGTTGCGCCTGAGCGAAGCGAAGCTGCGGCTGATCACCGATTCGATCCCGGCGCTCATCGCCTACTTTGACGAGCGCCGCGTGTACCGCTACCTGAACCGTGCCTACCAGGCGTGGTACGGGCTGGACCCGAGCAATCCGCGCGCGGCCAGCGCCAAGGCGTACCTCGGCGCTGCCACCTACGCGGACATTCGGCCCCACGTGATGCGCGCGATGGCCGGCGAGGCCGTGACGTTCGAGTACGAAGTGGCCGTCGTCAGCGGCAACATCGTCGTCGCGCGCACCACCCTGATCCCCGAAATCATGGCCGACGGCTCGGTGGCGGGCTGCTTCGAACTCACCTTCGACGTGACCGACCAGAAGCGTACCCAGGAGATGCTGGTGCAGGCGCAAAAGATGGAAGCACTGGGCCAGCTGACGGGCGGTCTTGCGCACGATTTCAACAACATCTTGACGGTGGTGATCGGCAATCTGAACGCGCTGTCCGACGCGCGGCCCGGCGATCCGACAATTGCCGAGTTCGCCGAACCCGCGATCGACGCTGCGCGGCGCGGCGCCGACCTCATCAAGGCGCTGCTGTCGTTCTCGCGCCAGCAGCCGCTCGAGTCGCAGGCGGTCGACGTGGCACTGTTGATCGCCTCGATCGGCCGGCTCGTTCGCCGCTCCTTGCCTGAGAGCCTGCAGCTCGAGATCGACGCGGGCACAGCGCCGCTGCCGGCGTGGATCGACTCGCACCAATTGCAGAACGCGCTGCTCAACCTGATCTTCAACGCACGCGACGCGACCCTGCCGAGCGGTCGGATCGGTATCCGTGCGCGCGCACAAACACTCGACGCAGCCGCAGCTGCAGAGCGCCAAGTTGAAGCTGGCAACTACGTTCGCATCGAAGTCACCGACAACGGCACCGGCATGGACGCCAAGACGCTGGCGCGCGTCTTCGAACCCTTTTTCACGACGAAGAAGGCTGGCCTGGGAACGGGCCTGGGCATGGCCATGGTGTACGGCTTCATCAGGCAGTCGGACGGCGCGGTCCGCGTTGCGAGTCAGGTCGGCCAGGGGACGGCGGTCACGCTCTGGCTGCCCGCCTGCGAAGTCGGCAGCGAGCCCGAGCCACTCACCGAACCACCTGCCACCGCTGCGGCGCCCAGTGGCCAGGGCCTGGCGCTCCTGGTGGAAGACGACGCGGACGTTCGCAAGATTGCGCGACGCTTTCTGCTCGAACTCGGCTTCACCGTGATCGAGGCGGAGAACGGCAGCGAAGCGAAGCAGATCCTCGACCAGACGCCGGGCATCGCGCTGCTTCTGTCGGACGTCGTCATGCCCGGTGGCGTGGACGGCAGGGAATTGGCAACCCACGCGCGCGAACGCTGCGGCGTGCCACGTGTGGTGCTGATGAGCGGCCACGCTCCGGAGCTTGAGCGGCCAATCGACATGCCGATCTTGCCGAAGCCCTTCACCCGGCCGCAGCTCGCCGCGCTGATCGAAGCCGCGTTGACATGACACCGAACCGGCCGCGTGCGGACGAAGGCAACGTGCCCGACGCACTCATCTTCGTCGTCGAAGACGATGACGCGGTGTCCAAGCTCGTGATCGATGCGCTGCATCAATTCGGCTTCGCCACCGAGGCGTTTCGCAACGGGTCGAGCGTGCTGCGCCGCTTGCCGACCGAGCGCCCCGACCTGTGCATCGTGGATCTGGGCTTGCCCGACATGGACGGCATGGACCTGGTGCGCCGAATCGCCGAAGTGTCGAGCTGCGGCGTGCTCATCCTCACCGGGCGCAGCCACCCTGCCGATCGCGTGATCGGCCTGGAACACGGCGGCGACGACTATGTCGTCAAGCCCTTCGAGGCGCGCGAACTCGTGGCGCGCGTGCGCAGCATCCTGCGCCGACGCGCCAGCAAACCCGGCGCTGTGCCGGGGCAGGTGCGCCGCTACGCGAGCTTCCTGGGCTGGACGCTGGACTGCGCGGCCAACGTGCTGCGCGCCGCAGACGGCAGCGAACACGTGCTGGGCGTCGCCGAAACGCAGGTGTTGCGTTCCTTCGTCGAGCGCCCGCACCAGATCCTCACACGTGAGCAGCTGATGGGGCAGCGCGACCTGTCGCCGCTGGACCGAAGCATCGACGTGCGCATCTCGCGGCTGCGCCGCAAGTTGGAGAGCGACCCGCAGAATCCGAAGGTCATCAAGACGGTCTATGGTGCGGGCTACATGTTCGCGGCGGCGGTCACGTGGTCGTGAGCCGGAATTGAAAACCCACAGGAGCAACCCGTCATGACGACATCGACCCCCGAATCGCCCACCGACGCGGCTGCATGGTGGCGCGACCTGCTGGCGCAGTGGCCTGCTGCGGTGCCCGGCACGGCGGGTGAGATCAGCGACTCATTCGCCCTGTGGCAACAAGCCCTGCCGAACTGGCTGGCGCTTCACGAGAAAGCGATGAAGACCCTGCTGCCGTGGTGGCCGGGAGCGCAGGATGCAGGCGTTTCGACGAACCCAGCGCCGGACCGACGTTTCGCCGCCGACGCCTGGCAAACCGACCCGCGCTTCGCCGCGTTGGCGCAGGCCTACGCCGCGCAGGCAGCGAGCCTGCAACAGACGCTGGCGGCGGCACCGTTAGACGAGCGCAACAAGGCGCAAGTGGGCTTCATGCTGCGCCAGGTGATCGATGCGCTGAGCCCGGCCAATTCGCTCGCGACAAACCCCGAAGCGATGAAGCTCGCGGTTGAATCGGGCGGCGCCAGCCTGATGGCGGGAATGAAGCTGTTCATGGCCGATCTGGCGCAGGGGCGAGTCGCGATGACCGACGACCAGGCTTTCGAAGTCGGGCGCAATGTGGCCACGACGCCGGGCAGCGTGATCTTCGAGAACGAGCTGATTCAGCTGCTCCAATACCAGCCCGTTGCGGCCAAGGTCTACGCGAGGCCGCTGCTGATCGTTCCGCCGTGCATCAACAAGTACTACATCCTGGACTTGCAGCCCGAGAACTCATTTGTCGCGCATGCGCTGGCGCAGGGGCACAACGTGTTCCTCGTATCGTGGCGCAACATCTCGGAGCCGCAGCAGCATCTGGGTTGGGATGACTACGTCGAGCAAGGGGTGATCGCGGCGCTCGCCGCGGCGCGCGACATCGCCGGCGCCGACAAGGTGAACGCGCTCGGTTTTTGCGCCGGCGGCACGCTCCTGTCGTGCGCGCTCGCCGTGCTCGCGGCGCGCGGCGAGCAGTCCGTGGCCAGCGTGACCTTGCTGACGACGCTGCTCGACTTCTCCGACACCGGCGAGCTCGGTTTGCTGGTGAACGAAACCTCGCTCGCCGCGCGCGAGGCCGCGATCGGCCAGGGCGGTGTGCTCAAGGGACGCGAACTGGCACAAGTCTTCGCCTCGCTGCGCGCGAACGATTTGATCTGGCCCTACGTCGTGAACGGCTATCTCAAGGGCAAGCCACCGCCCGCCTTTGACCTGCTGTTCTGGAACGGCGACGACAGCAACCTTCCCGGCCCGATGTACTGCTGGTACTTGCGCAATGCCTATCTCGAGAACAAACTTCGTGTTCCGGGTGCGACGACGCAATGCGGACAGCGCGTCGACTTCGGCCGCATCAGCATGCCCGCCTTCATCTATGCCTCGCGTGAAGACCACATCGTGCCCTGGCGCACCGCCTACACGAGCACGGGGCTGCTTGGCGGCGACGACATCTCTTTCGTGCTCGGCGCCAGCGGCCACATCGCCGGCGTGATCAACCCACCCGCCAAGGGCAAGCGCAACCATTGGGTGGGCAAACTCCAGAAGGATGCGCAGGCGTGGCTGGACAACGCGCAGTCGGTGCCCGGCAGCTGGTGGCCCGCGTGGACGACGTGGCTCGCGAACCATGGCGGCGCGCTGGTCGCCGCACCCAAACGCCTGGGCAGCCGGAAATACCGGGTCATCGAGCCCGCACCGGGGCGCTATGTGAAGGAGAAGGCAAGCTGATTCGTGCACCACTGCAAGCACTGATCAGCGATTTTTTTGATCCGCAATGAGCGGGCAACTTGGAGAATGAAAATGGCAACACAGCAGCGTGTGGTACTGGTCACCGGCGGCATGGGCGGCCTGGGCGAGTCGATCTCGACGAAGATGGCTGACGCCGGCTACAAGGTCGTCGTGACCTACTCGCCCGGCAACGCCAAACACGGCGAATGGCTCGCCGACATGAAAAGCCGCGGCTACGACATCCTGGCCGTGGCGTGCGACGTGGCCGACATCGATTCGTGCGCGAAGGCGGTGGCCGAAGTGGTGGCCAAGGTCGGCGCGATCGACATCCTCGTGAACAACGCCGGCATCACGCGCGACATGACCTTCAAGAAGATGGACAAGGTCAACTGGGACGCGGTGATTCGCACGAATCTCGACAGCCTGTTCAACGTGAGCAAGCAGGTCGTCGACGGCATGGTCGAGCGCGGCTGGGGCCGCGTCATCAACGTGAGTTCGGTGAACGGCAGCAAGGGCGCGTTCGGCCAGACCAACTACTCCGCCGCGAAGGCGGGGGTGCACGGTTTCACCAAGGCGCTCGCGCTCGAGGTGGCGAAGAAGAACGTCACCGTCAACACCATCTCGCCGGGCTACATCGGCACGAAGATGGTGACGGCGATTCCGAAGGAGGTTCTGGAGAGCAAGATCCTGCCGCAGATCCCGGTGGGGCGGCTCGGCAAACCCGAGGAAGTGGCCGGGTTGATCATTTATCTCGCCTCCGAAGAAGCGGCGTTCGTGACGGGCGCCAACATCGCCATCAATGGCGGTCAACACATGCAATAGGTAAAACCACAGGAGAACACCATGCAGAAGTCGACTTTTGATGCGCAAGCCCTGGTTCAGCAATTCGCGCAAGCCTCGACGACCCAGGGCGAAGCCTTGCGCAAATCGGTGGGCGCGGCGACGCTGAAAGCCCTGCAGGGGCGCGAACTGACGTTGAAGAACATCAAGGAGGTGCTCAAGAGCGTCACGGCGGCGGCGACCCAGGGTGCCGGGGAGAACCCGGGCCCGGCAGTCGACGTCGAAGCGATGTTGACGAAGGCCTTCGCCGGCATGGACGCCGCACTGCTGCAAGCGGTGGAGGCGAACCGGCGCGCGCTCGCGCAGCTCGTCGAGCAAGGCGCGAATTTGCGCGAAGGGCAGATGAAGAAGGCGCTGGCCGACGTCGAGAAGATGGAAGACTTGCTGTTCGGCGCGATCGACAAGGCCGTGCAGGGTGTGCCTGCGCCGATGCAGACCGCCTGGTCGAATGTGCTCGAGGCCGGCAAGGCGGCAGGCACCGGGACGGGCAGCAAGGCGGCAGCGAGCGTCGCGCAGCTCACCGAACAGGCACGCCAATCGCTGCGCGACGGGCGCGAACTGGGCCTGAAGACCGCGCAGACGATGCTCGACAGCTACAGCGCGCTCGTCAGCGGTGTGTTGATCGGGATGTCGGAAGGCATGCAGGGCAAGGCGCCCACCGAAGCAGCGGCCAAGCCGCGCGCGGGCCGGGCGCGCGCGGGCTGAGGCGCGGCGCGGCAGGCGCCAAGCGAGTAGCGGGTCGGCTAGGCCCGCTGCCTGCTTGGCCCGACTGCGGTCGTTGGATCAAGGTCGGGCGCCTGGAGGCCCGGTCGTTGCCCTGGCTGCAGCGCCGGTCCGCGGCTCGCGACACCCACGCCGACATAGAACGATCCGAGTTCCAACCCCTGAGGCGGTCGCTGGATGCTTTATCCGCCCATGCCCGTCGCTCGAGCGTAGACTGGACCCTCGGTTTTTCCCTAGCGGACGGGGGCTTGCATGACCACACGACGTGACGCTCTGCTGGCGCTGCCGCTTTTCTACGCCTCATCCGGCGCCAGCGCACAGACGCCGAAGGCGGGCCCGCGCAAACGCATCGGTTACCTCGCCCTGGGCTCTGACATCAAGACACCCAGGTCGGAACTCCCATTCTTCATCGCGATGAGCAAGAAGGGATGGATCCTGGGCGAAAACCTGCTGCTCGAGCCCGCCTATGCGGATTTTCAAGCCGAGCGTCTTGCAGGACTCGCCGAGGATCTGGTTCGCAAGCGCGTGGACGCCATTTGGTGCAACGGACCGGGAGCGACACTGGCCGCTGTGCGTGCCACTCGGACCATTCCAATCGTGTTCCAGAATGTGGGCATGCCAGTTGAGTTGGGTCTGATCGACTCGTATGGCCGGCCGGGGCGTAACGCAACGGGCCACGCGTTCTTCACAGGAATCGAGGTCGACACCAAGAGGCTGGAGTTGCTCAGGGAAATCGCGCCGACCGCAAAGCGCCTGTCGTGGCTCACGTCGGCGGATTACATTTCTCTCGAAACCGTGGCTGGTGGCCGTTACGAATATGGTTCCCTGCTGGAAGCGGCCGCCAAAGGCCTGGGCTTCGAGACGCGGTTACACCCCCTTCGTACACCGCAGGACATCGACGCCGCGTTCGGCGACATCACCGCCTGGCGCGCGCAGGCCTTTGCGGCAGGTGGCTTGCAAGTCCACGAAGCGCGACAACGCATCGCTGAGCTTGCGTTGCGGCATCGCCTCTCAAGCGCTTTTCAACTCCGTTGGAACGTCGAGGCTGGCGGGCTTCTGTCCTATGGGATTCCGCCATCGGAGTTTGCATACATTGACAGCCGCATTGTCGAGTACATGGATCGCATTCTTCGCGGCACACCGCCGGCCGAACTTCCGGTCGAGCAGCCGAGCCGCTACGAACTGGTGATCAATGCGAAGACCGCGAAGGCACTCGGCCTGACGATCCCACCGGCGCTTCAGGTGCGTGCCGACGAAGTGATCACGTGAACGGTTTCCGTTCGCGATGCTGACGCCTTTGCGTCGTCCCAGATTTCGGGGAGCCCCTCAGCGCCCCGCCGCATCCATCTCGACGCCCCGAGTCTCCTTGACGAACACCCACCCGATTGCGCCACTCGCAAGCGCCACGGCGATCGGGTACCACAAGCCGCTCGTCATGTTGCCAGTGAACGCGGAAATCGCGAACGCCGTGCTCGGCAGCAGGCCGCCGAACCAGCCGTTGCCGATGTGGTACGGCAGGCTCACCGACGAGCAGCGCACGCGCGTCGGGAACATCTCGACGAGCAGCGCTGCGATCGGGCCGTAGACCATCGTCACGAACACGATCAACAGGAACAGGATGGCGATCACGCGCAGGTGGTCGATGCGTGCCGGGTCGGCGCGCACCGGGTAGCCGGCGGCGTCGAGCAGCTCGGTCAAGCGGCCTGAAGTGGCCGGATCGTCGCTGGCGATTTGAATCTGCTGCGGCCCTACGCTCACGGTCGCGGCACCGCTGCCGGCAACGAAGCTGTAGCGCACCGCCCGGTCGGAGAGGCGCCGCTTCGCGATGTCGCAGCCGCTGACCAACGGGCGCATGCCGCTCGGGTCGAACTGCCAGGCGCAATCGGCCGGATCCGCCGTGAGCACCACGCTGATGCCTTGTTGCGCCTGGACCAGCGCCGGGTTCGCGGCCACGGCGAGTGCATCGAACAGCGGCAGGTAGGCGAGCGCGGCCAACACGCAACCGCCGAGGATGATGGGTTTGCGGCCCACCCGGTCCGACCACGCACCGAACAAGACGAACAGCGGCGCGCCCAGCGCCAGCGCGGCGCACAGCATCAGGCTGGCCGTCGTGGGGTCGACCTTGAGCTGCAGCGTCAGAAAAAACAGCGCCTGGAACTGGCCCGTGTACCAGACCACGGCCTGCCCTGCCACCAGGCCGAACAACGCGACCAGCACAAGCCGCAGATTGCGCCAATGGCCGAAGGCTTCGCGCAGCGGCGCGCGCGACGCACCGCCCGCGCGCTTCAGGCGCAGGAACAACGGCGACTCGTGAAGGCTCAGGCGCACCCAGATGCCGATCACGAGCAACACGAACGAGAGCAGGAACGGCACGCGCCAACCCCAGTCGATGAACGCGGCCTCGCCCAGCGCCGTGCGCACGCCGACAATGACGAGCAGCGCCAGCAGCAGACCCAGGCTCGCCGTGGTCTGGATCCAGCCGGTGTAGAAGCCGCGGCGCGTGGGCGGCGCGTGTTCGGCGACAAAGGTCACCACGCCGCCGTATTCGCCGCCGATCGCCAGACCTTGCAACAAGCGCAGCATCACCAGCGCCACCGGGGCGGCGATGCCCAGGGTGTCGGCGCCGGGAAGCACCCCCACTGCAAACGTCGCCGCGCCCATCAGCAACAGCGTGATGAGAAAGGTGTACTTGCGGCCGATCAGGTCGCCCAGGCGACCGAACAGCAAGGCACCAATCGGGCGCACGACGAAGCCGGCGGCAAACGCGAGCAGCGTCAACACCTGTGCCGCGCTTTCGCCTTGCGCCGCGAAGAAGTGCAGCACGAGCACCGGGCCGAGCACGCCGTAGAGGTAGAAGTCGTACCACTCGAACAAGGCGCCCAGACTCGACGCGACGATCACCTTGCGGTGTTCGGCGGGCATGGCGTCGGATCGGCTGGACGGGACCATGCGCCATTCTCGCTGCGCTTACCACGCGCGCTTACCACGCGCTTACCACGGTACCGCAGCGCGCCCGCGCAGGTAGGATGCAGGATGCCCAACGCGTTCGACTTCTCGGCCTCGCCGTTCGACTGCCTGGCCGCAGACGAACAGCGCCTGGTTCGCGACGCGGTGGACATCGCCTACTTCCGCGAAGGCGACGTCCTGCTCGAACCCGGCATCGAGCCTGCGCACCTGTTCGTGATCATCAAGGGCCACGTGTCGCAGTTCGACGCGAACGAACTCGTCGCCACCTACGGGCCGAACGACAGCTTCGACGGCCGCTCGCTCGTCGCCGGCCGCGCCAGCAGCCGCTTCGTCGCCGCCGAGGAAGTGCTGGCCTACCAGCTGGCGAAAGAGGCGGTCCACTCGCTGATTTCGAGCAACGCGACCTTCGGCGCGTTGCTGTTCTCGGACCTGTCGAACAAGCTCGGGGCGCTGGCCCAGCGCCACAGCCAGCGCGAGATGCAGGCGCTGACGATGTCGCGAGTGGCGCAGGCGTTTCTGCGCCGGGCGCATGAGGTCGACGGCGCCACCTCGATCGTCGGCGTGGCCACGCTGATGCAGGCGCAGCACACCAACAGCGTTCTCGTGCGCGACGGCGCGCGCCTGGGCATCTTCACCAACACGGGGCTGCAGCGCGCGGTGATCGATGGCCGGCCGCTGGCCACGCTGCCGGTGCGCGATCTGGCGACGTTCAAGCTCGTCACCATCGCGCCCGACGCGCCGCTGTTCGACGCGCTCGCGCTGATGATCGAGCATCAGGTGCACCGCCTCGTCGTTGCCGAAGCGCACGGCGACGGCACGCGCATCGTCGGCCTGCTCGAACAGCTCGACTTGCTGAGCTTCCTGTCGAACCACTCCTACCTGATCACGGTGCAGATCGTGCAGGCCAAAGACCTCGATCAGTTGCGCGCCGCCGCCGAGCAGGTGACGCGCCTGGTCGCCCTGCTCTACCGCGGCGGAACGCGGGTCGCGCAAATCGGCAAACTCGTGCAGGCGCTGAATGCCAAGTTGTTCGAGCGGACCTGGCAGATGATCGCGCCCGCCCGAATTGCTTGCCGACAGTTGCCTGTTCGTGATGGGCAGCGAAGGCCGCGGCGAACAGCTGCTCAAGACCGACCAGGACAACGGCCTGATCGTGCGCGACGGCTCGAACGTGAGCGCGGCGGCGATCGAGCAGGCGTGTCAATCCTTCTCCGCCGCGCTGCGCGACTTCGGTTACCCGGAGTGCCCGGGCGGCATCATGCTCAGCAACCCGGCCTGGCGGCGCAGCGCCACGGAATTCACGCGCAGCGTGCGCAACTGGCTGTTGCGGCCGGACCCGGAAGGCCTGATGGCGCTGGCGATTTTCATCGACGCTCACGCCGTGGCCGGCGACGCATCGCTGCTTGCCGGCGTGCGCGCCGAAATCGACGCGCTGATCTCCGCGAGCGACGCGCTGCTCGGCCGCTTTGCCGCGGCGATCGACTCGTTCCCCGACGCATCGGGCGGCTGGTGGAACCGCCTGCTGCTGATCGGCGAGCAGGACTCGCATGTCCTCGACTTGAAGAAGGCCGGCATCTTTCCTGTCGTGCACGGCGTGCGCAGCCTGGCGCTGCGCGACCATGTGGCGGCGAGCAGCACGGTCGCGCGTCTCGATGCTCTGGTGGGAATGGGCCGGTTGACCGCGGAGTTTGCGACCGACCTCACCGACAGCCTGCATTTCCTGATGGGCCTGCGGCTCAAGGCCGGTCTGGCCGAGCTCGACACGGGCCGCCCCGTCACCGGCGGCGTGCGCACCGACAAGCTGAGCAGCCTGGAGCGCGACCTGCTGAAGGACGCGCTCGCCGTGGTGAAGCGATTCAAGACGCTGGTGCGGCATCAGTTCCACCTGGAGGCGGCCTGAGGCCGGCTGCCCGATGGCGCCGGCCTGGTTCGATTCCCTGCGACGCAGTTGGCTGCTCTATCACCTGGCAGACCCGGAGTTCGCCTACCTTTACGAACCGGCGCCCGAGGAAGAATGGGTTGCGCTGGACACCGAAACCACGGGCCTAGACGTGCACCGCGACCAGATCGTCTCGATTGGCGCGGTGAAGATCGCCGGCAACCGGTTGCTGACGAGTCAGCGCCTGGAACTGCTGGTGCGCCCTGAGCGCGCGATGAAAGCTGATGCCGTGCGCGTGCACCGCTTGCTCGAAGCGGATGTCGCGCAAGGCATGACCCCTGAAGCCGCGATGCGCCGGCTGCTCGCCTTCATCGGCAGCCGCCCGCTCGTCGGCTACTACCTGGAGTTTGACGTCGCGATGCTGAACCGCGAGATCTGGCCGATGCTCGGCGTGCGCCTGCCGCAGCCGAAGATCGAGGTCTCGGCGATGTACTACGACTTGAAGAATCGCCAACTGCCGGCGCATGAACGCGGCGGGACCATTGACCTTCGCTTCGCGACGATGATGAACGACCTCGGGCTGCCGTTGCGCGATGCGCACGACGCGCTGAACGACGCGGTGATGGCCGGCCTCGCGTTCGTCAAGCTGCGCCACCTGTTGGCGCCGCGCTGAGACGGCACGCGTTGTCTGGGCGTCTGGGTCTGCGGTGCACGGCGCCGCCCGGCAGCTTCGCCGGCAGCCCTTCTCCCCCGCGCTGCGCCGCCGCGAGCACTGAGCAGGACTATATTCAGCCTCCACCTGCAGAGGGCGGGCAACGTGGAGCATGAAAAATGGCAAATCGAGCAAGCGGGTCGTGGACGGCATGGTCGAGCGCGGCTGGGTCCGCGTCATCAACGTGAGTTCAGTGAACGGCAGCAAGGGCGCGTTCGGCCGCGGGCGGATCCCCTGATCACCCTCGCCTTCGCAATCCAGGAGTTCCTCCAGGAGGTGGTACATGATCCGGCTCCTCATCATGATGGCCGCGCTTGCCGCATGCGCCGGCTGCGGAATGCCGACTCTGCGCGAGTCCTTCGAGCAGACTTCAGCCCGATGCATGGCTGCAGTTCGCGACGACGACCTGCGCAAGGCTCACGCCGACTGTCGATATGCGTCGAGCAACGCCGAGCAATACTCCTCGTTGGGCACCCCCGCGCTGCGGTCGGACCTGCTGCTTCAGCACGGCAGGGCACTTCGCGCCGCGAATGCGCACTTGCCGAATCTCGATCACCACGTCGTGACCCAGATCGAATCGTCGCTTCGCGAGTCGCTCAAGCGCGAGGAAGCGGCGACGCCGCGCGATGACCGTCGCGTCGGCCTGCGCCTGATGGAACTCGCCAACTTCTACTGGACGCGAAAGCGATTCGCAGACGGCCAGCCGTATGCCATCAGGTTGAAGCCGTTGCTCGCGAGTTATTCCGCTGACGAACGAATCGGGATGGCGGCACTGGTGGAATCCTACGAGAAGGTGCTGGCCGAACGGACGCAGCGCGCAGAAGCCGCTCGCGCAGCCGGTGAGCGGGCCAAGAATGAATTCCTAGCCACGATCGCTGCACGCAGCGCGCGGGAAAACAAAGCCGTTCCTGCGCGAGTCGAGGACCCCGGTCTCGCCATCGTCTGGTGCGTCAGTCCGATGCCGATCGGCGACAGCGCAGTGGTTTCAGCGATAGACGTCGAACGCTCGCTGGGCCATCCGGCCGGAATCCTCAGCATCCAGGGCGACCGTGCCTTCATCTGCGAGAACACCGCCGCCGGACAGCGCATCACCGCCTGGCGCGAATGGGCGTGCCGTGGCCCGGCCACCAGCCGCCTCCAGTTTGCTTCCTGCGTCCTGACTCGTTGGGACGACGGCGTTCCCGAGGCATTCGCACCCGGACAGGATGAGGGCAAACTGCTACGTTCGTTTCCGCAGACGATTCGGTCCACCGTCACTGAATCGCAATCCGGCAAGTTGCGTGGCGCGGCTTTGTTCGAGCCTCCCAAGTGGCAGCCGCGATGGCCGTGATCGGTCGACTCGCGTGCGCGCCTGCTAAAACGAACGCCTTGCTCGGCAGCATCACCATGGCATTGCGGCACCTGCTGGGGGTTGTCAAGTCCTGCCTGCCCTTCCTGCTGCTGTGTGCGACTGCTCAGGCCCAGCGCGTCACGTACGACGACCTTGCGCCCATCCTGGCGAGCCGTTGCGTGATGTGCCACGCAGGCGCCGGCGCACCGCTCGAGCTGCGGCTCGATTCGCTCGAAGGCCTGCTCAAGGGCAGCAAGAACGGTCCGGTCGTCAAGACCGCCGACGCGCAAGGCAGTGAGCTGATCCGCAGACTCAAGGGGCTCAGCCAGCCGCGCATGCCAATGACCGGCCCGCCCTACCTGGCCGACGCCGAGATCGCGCTCTTCGAGCGTTGGGTCACTGCGGGTCTGGAGCGCGGCAGCGCGGCGAGCGCCGCGCCATCGGCCGCGGCGCCAGCGGCCGCCGCGCCACCCCGGCGCCCCGCGCCCGGCGAGGCGGTGACGTATGCGCATGTCGCGCCCATCCTGGCCACCCGGTGCACGAAGTGCCATTCGGCGAACGGCCTGATGGGCGCGCCGCCCGAGGGCTATGTGCTGACGTCGTTCGAAGCGACTCTCGCCGCCACCGACCGCGCCCGGGTCGTCCCCGGCGCCGCAGACGCGAGCGAACTCGTGCGGCGCATCCGCGGCCAGGCGCGCCCGCGCATGCCGTTTGACGGTCCCCCTTACCTGAGCGACGACGAGGTCGCCCTGATCACGCAGTGGGTCGCGGGAGGCGCGCGCAGCGCGGACGGCACACGCGCCGCGGTTCCCGCAGGCGCACAGGTTCGCCTGCACGGCACGCTGCGCGGCGCATGGAATCTGGATGGCCTGGCGCTGACCGTCACGCCGGCGACGCGAATTCAGGCCAACCCGAATCGAGCCGAATACGTCGAGGTGCGTGGTCAGTTGCGCGAGGACGGCAGCGTCGTCGCGCAGCGCATCCGCGGTCGTTAGCGAATCGGTCCCTTTCGGCGCCAGCCGAATGGAGCCCTGACTAAGCCGGCGCGCCGCCCAGCAGCTTCACCATCAACTCGCGCACGCTGCGAATCTCGCGCCCAAACGGCAGCTCGCCGCGCCCGCTGAAGAACAGGCCGTGCTTGACGTCGCCGCGCAGCGCAGCGGCGAGCTGGTTGTCGATGCAGAACTGGCCCCAGCCGATGAGCCCGTCGCGCAGGCCGCATTGAATCAGGCAGTCGAAGACCTTGGTGCAGCGCTTCTTCGCGTGCGCCACCTGCTGCAGGCGCGGCAGCGCCTTGAGGTAGTTGAGCAGCCACGGCGTGGCCACCGCGCGCGCCGGCAGGCCGGCGACGCTCGTGAATTCCAGCTTGTCGGCTTCGCTCGCCTGCGCCAGGACGCGCTTGAATTCGGGGTGCGCGTCGCCCTCCTGCGTCACCGCAAACGGCGTTCCCAACTGCACCGCTGCGGCACCCAGACCTTGCAGCCTCACGATGTCGGCGAGGCAGCGCACGCCACCCGCGGCGATCAACGGGACCTCGCGCTCGACGCCTGCGGTGCGCAGAAACGCGCGCACTTGCGGCAGCACGTTTTCGAAATCAAAGCGCGGGTCGTTCAGGTCGTCGACCTTCGCCGCGCCAAGGTGACCACCGGCAAAACGCGGGTTCTCGATGACGATCGCGTCGGGCAGGCGCTGCTTGCGCTCCCACTTGCGCACGAGCAGTTGCACGCCGCGCGCATCGGAGAGGATGGGCACGAGCGCCACGCGCGGGTGCTCGCGCGCCAGATCGGGCAAGTCCAGCGGCAGGCCGGCGCCGACCACGATGGCGTCGATCCCGCACTCGAGCGCAAACGTCACCGACGCGGCGTACGCGCTGACGGCGCGCATCACGTTCACGGCGAGCATCCCCTGCCCCGCGGCACGCTCGCGCGCGGCGCCGATCTCGCGCGCGAGCGCCTCGAGGTTGACCGCGTCGATCGTCGCCTTGGCGTGTTCGCCCACGCCAAGGCCGGAGGTGCGTTCCATCAGATCGGGGTGGTGGCGCCGCAAGTCCACCGAAGCAATCGTGCCCATGGCGCCGAGTGCCGCGACGCTACCGGCGAGCCGGTTTGCCGACACGCCGATGCCCATGCCGCCCTGCACGATCGGCAGCAGCTTCTTGCCACCCAAGGTGAGACCGCTCAAGCCGGCGCGCTGCATCAGCGCCAGCAATGCCGCAGCGTCGACGCCTGACGCAGCGGGACTGGCGGGGGTCGAAACGACGGGGTCGCTGGCAACAAACATCGAGGTTGCGGCAAGCGCAAATGCGCCGGGGTGATGGCGGACCGCGCACCTTAGTGTGGGAGAACGTCGCGGGGGTTGACGCGCATCAAACGCGGTGCGGGCAGGTGCAGACAAATTCCCAGAGGGCGCGCCGCGCTCGCGCGCGGGTGCGCCGTGCCACGCTTGCACGCGAGCCGCATCAAAGCCACGCGAGAAGCCCGGCCGGGCTCTTGCCGATCGCCACCGCAACGATCTGGCCGAAGCACAGCACCGCGGCGAGCATCGCCGCGGCGCGCCACTGCCGCGGCACGCCCGGCCGCAGCGCGAGCATGCCGAAGCCGATGTAAAGCAGCAGCCCGACGATCTTCGCCATCAGCCACGGCACGGCAATCGGGTTCAGCCGCGCGCTCCACGCCAGGCCGAGGGCCGAGGCGAGCAACAGCGTGTCGACGATGTGCGGCAGCGTGCGCGCCAGCCGGCCGCGTTGCCAGCGGGCCTCCATCAGGGCCGCGACGCCGCGCGCGACAAAGCCGCCGATCGACAGCACAACGGCACCCTGGTGCACGAGCTTGAGCGCGGCGTAGTCCATTCACCTCGGTGGCTGCGCGAGCCAACGCCGCAAGTGCAGCGCCGACGCGCCGCGGCGCGCCTTGGCACGCCTGAGCTCGGCGCGCGCAATGCTGCGCAAGTGCACTTCGTCCGGCCCGTCGAGGATGCGCAAAGCGCGGCCCCAGCTCCACAGGCGCGCCAACGGCGTGTCGGGGCTCAAGCCCATCGCACCGAAGACCTGGATCGCGCGGTCGAGCACGTGCGTTTGCAGACGCGCCGTGACGAGCTTGATCGCCGCGCTCTCCAGCCGCGCCGCGGCGTTGCCGTCGCGGTCCATGCGCCACGCGGCGTGCAGCACGAGCAGGCGCGCCTGGTCGATTTCGACACGCGACCAGGCGATCCAGTCCTGCACGTTCGCGTGGTCGGCGATGCGGGCATTGAATGCGCGCCGCTCGAGCGCGCGCTCGCACATCAGTTCGAGCGCGAGTTCGCATTGGCCGATGCAACGCATCGCATGGTGCACGCGCCCCGGGCCGAGCCGCGCCTGCGCCATCGAAAAACCGGCTCCGGCCGCGCCCAGCAAGTGGTCCGCCGGCACGCGCACGTCGCGAAACACGATTTCGCAGTGCCCGTCCAGCGCTTGGTGGTCGAGCATGGGAATGTTGCGCTCCACCACGACGCCGGGCGTGTCCAGGGGGAGCAGCACGATCGAATGGTGTTGGTGCGAATCGTCGGCGGCGGCTGCGGAGTCGACGCCCATCAAGACGATCAGCTCGCAGTTCGGATGCGCCGCGCCGGTGATGAACCACTTGCGGCCATTGATGACGAGCGTTTCGCCCTCGCGCGCGATTCGCGTCTGCAGTTGCGTCGGGTCGCTCGACGCCACGTCGGGCTCGCTCATCGCAAAGCACGAGCGCAGCGTGCCGCGCAGCAGCGGGTCCAGCCAGCGCTGCGCTTGGCGCCTGTCGGCAAAGAGTTGCAGCAGTTCGATGTTGCCGCTGTCCGGCGCGCTGCAGTTGAAGACCTCGGCGGCCCACGGCACGCGCCCCATCGTCTCGGCGAGCGGCGCGTAGTCGAGGTGGGTCAGGCGCGTTCCCGGCTGATCGTCGCGCAAGGCCGGCAGGAACAGGTTCCACAGACCGAGCGCCTGGGCGCGCTCCTTCAAGGGCTCGATCACGTCGAGCGGGTAGACGTCGGCGTCGGCGTAGCGGTGCCAATCGGGCAACGAGGGCAGCACTAGGTCGTCCATGAAGCGCTGCAATTGGGTTTGCAGCTGGGCAGCGCGGGCAGAAGGCTCGAAGTCCATGAGGGCGATGCCGATTCTGGGCGCATCGGATCGGCGTGCGCGCGCACGCGCCCGCGTCGCTTGATGTCGATCAATTCAAGCCACGGCGACGAGCGCTGCAGGGCCCACCCTCCTCAGCCCTTGGGCGGGGACGGCCGCGCCCAGTTGCGGCTGAAGGCCAACGACACCGCCAATCACGATCAGCGCAGGCGACTTGACGCCGTGCGACAGGGCCAGCGCCGGCAGCGTCTGCACACTGCCCGCGAGCGTGCGTTGTGTCGGCAAGGTCGCGCGTTCGATCAGCGCCGCCGGCGTGTCCGGCGCCAGCCCGTGGCGCATGAGTTCTGCGCAAATCGTCGGCAGCGCGCTGAGGCCCATGTAGATCACCACGGTCTGGTGCGGCCTGGCGAGCATCGCCCAGTCCAGGCTCGTGCCGGGCTGCGCGCCGTCGCAGCGCGGATGCCCGGTCACGAACACCAGCGTATCGGCGTGGTCGCGGTGCGTCAAAGGGATGCCTGCGCACGCCGCCGCACCCTGCGCCGCGCTGATGCCGGGAATCACTTCGAACGGTATGCCGTGCGCCGCCAGCGCCTGTGCCTCTTCGCCGCCGCGGCCGAAGATGAACGGGTCGCCACCTTTGAGGCGCAACACCGGCGTGCCGGCGCGCGCCAGGCTCACCATCAGGTCAATGATGGCGTCCTGCGAGAGCGCGTGCCGGCCGGCCTGCTTGCCGACGTAGATGCGCGCTGCACGTCGCGGCACCCGTTCGAGCACCTCCTTGCCGACGAGGTGGTCGTAGAGCACGAGGCGCGCCGCGCGCAATGCCTTGGCCGCCTTGAGCGTCAGCAGTTCGGGGTCGCCAGGCCCGGCGCCGACGAGCGTGACGCGCGCCGCGATCCCGCCGGGGTTGCACTCGGGCAGTTCATTGAGCAGGCGCATGCCTTGCCTCCTTCGTCATCAGCATGCTGCGATTGTGAAAACTTTGCATCGCGCATGGCCTTGATCCAGTTCAAGGCCAGCGCGCGCGCGCAGATCGACGATTGCGCGGTTCGCACTCGAGCCCCGCTGCAGACCTGCGGGCTCGACGGCCCGGATCGACATCAACCACGCGTCTTGAACGACGGAGAACAGCACATGAGCACACTGCACTTGACCCGCCTGGCCGCACTCGCGCTGGTCGGTTTGGCCCTCGGAGCTAATGCACAACTCGCTTCGCCACCGGAGATGAGCGCTGCCGAGTTGGCGATCGGCAAGCGGATTTATTTCGAGCGCTGCGCCGGCTGCCACGGCGTGCTGCGCAAGGGCGCGACCGGCAAGAACCTCGAGCCGCACTGGGAGAAGAAGGCCGCCGATGGCACCGCGCAGGAGGGCGGGACGCTCAAGCTCGGCACGAACCGGCTGGAGAAGATCATCGGCATCGGCACCGAAGGCGGGATGGTCAACTACGACGACATCCTGAGCAAGGAAGAGATCAACATCATGGCGCGCTACATCCAGCAGGTGCCCGATGTGCCGCCGGAGTTCAGCCTGAAGGACATGCAGGCGAGCTGGAAGTTGATTGTTCCAGTCGACCAGCGGCCGAAGAAGCAGCAGAGCAAGGTCAACTTGAAGAACGTGTTCGCGGTGACGCTGCGCGACACCGGCGAACTCGCGCTGATCGACGGCGACACGAAACAGATCTGGGAAATCCTCAAGACCGGCTACGCCGTGCACATCTCGCGCATGTCGCTGTCCGGCCGCTACGTGTACACGGTGGGCCGCGACGGCCTGGTCACGTTGATCGACATGTGGTTCGAAAAGCCGACGACGGTGGCGACGATCCGCATGGGTTCGGACGCACGATCGGTGGAAACGTCCAAGTTCAAGGGCTTCGAAGACAAGTACCTGATCGGCGGCAGCTACTGGCCGCCGCAGTACTCGATCATGGACGGCGATACGTTGAAGCCGCTCAAGGTCATTTCCACGCGCGGCATGACGGTCGACGGCGAGTACCACCCCGAGCCGCGCGTCGCCTCGATCGTGGCTTCGCACATCAAGCCGGAGTGGGTGGTCAACGTCAAGGAGACCGGGCAGATCCTGCTGGTGGACTACAGCGACATCAAGAACCTGAAGACGACAACGATCGAATCCGCCAAGTTCCTGCACGACGGCGGCTGGGACGCGAGCAAGCGCTACTTCATGGTCGCGGCGAATGCGTCGAACAAGGTTGCTGCAGTGGACACCAAGACCGGCAAGCTCGCCGCGCTGATCGACACCGCAAAGATTCCGCACCCCGGGCGCGGCGCGAACTTCAACCACCCGAAGTTCGGCCCGGTATGGGCCACCGGCCACCTCGGCGGCGCTGCGGTGTCGCTGATCTCCACCGCGTCGGACAAAAAGGAACACGCCAAGTACAAGCTGCACAACTGGAAGGTCGTCGAGGAACTGAAGATGCCCGGCGCGGGCAACCTGTTCGTGAAGACGCACCCGAAGTCCAGCCACCTCTGGGCGGACATGCCGATGAACCCGGAGCGCGAGAACGCCGAGTCGGTGCATGTGTATGCGCTGAACGACCTGGGCAAGCCGCCGGTGAAGCTCGACGTCGCCAAGGACTCGGGCCTGCCGGTGACGAAAGCACTGCGTCGGGCCGTGCACCCCGAATACAGCCAAGACGGCAGCGAAGTGTGGATATCGCTCTGGGGCGGCAAGACCGATCAGTCGGCGATCGTGATCTATGACGACAAGACCTTGAAGCTGAAGAAGGTGATCACCGATCCGAAGATGATCACGCCCACCGGCAAGTTCAACGTCTGGAACACGCAGCAAGACATTTACTGACCGGCTTCGGGCGCGTGCCATGAACAACAACAACTCCAGCGGCGCTGCGGTCGGCCTGTGGCAGCGCCTGCGCCGGCCCTCGGCGAAATATTCGCTGGTGACTCTGCTGGTGCTCGGCGCTTTCGCCGGCGTGATCTTCTGGGGCGGCTTTCACACCATCGTCGAGGCCACCAACACCGAGACGTTTTGCATCGGCTGCCACGAGATGCGACTGAACGTCTACGCCGAGTACCAGAAGACCATCCACTACAACAACCGCACGGGCGTGCGCGCCACCTGCCCCGATTGCCATGTGCCGCGCGAATGGGGGCCGAAGATGATCCGCAAGGTCCAGGCCACGCGCGAGCTGTACGGCAAGGTGATGGGAACGATAGACACCCGCGAAAAGTTCGAAGCGCGGCGCCTGAGCCTGGCCGAGAACGAGTGGAAGCGCATGAAAGCGAACGACTCGCTCGAATGCCGCAACTGCCATTCGCTGGTCAGCATGGACGCCGAGAAGCAAAAACCACGAGCGAAGAGGTCGCACGAACTCGCGGTGAAGAACAAGGACACGTGCATCGACTGCCACAAGGGCATCGCGCACCACAAGCCCCAGGGCATGAAAGAAGAGGACTGAGCATCATGAAACTTCAACCCCTGCATCTGGCTTGCCGGCGCGGCCGGCCTGTTGCTCGCGGCCGCGGCGCACGGCGCCGGCCCTGACTGGGGCAAGGTACCGGGCAAGACGATCACGCTGTTCTACCCCGGCGTCTCGCCACTGGAGTGGGTCACCAAGGGCGCAGAACACGGCGGTGCACGCGCCATGCGCAAGGGCGAGTCCTGCGCAAGTTGCCACCACGACGAAGCGGCAGACATGGGCAAAAAGATGGCGACCGGCCAGAAGATCGAGCCCAAGCCGATCAAGGGCAAGGCCGGTTCGATTCCCGTGAACGTGCAGGCCGCGCACGACGGCGCGAACCTGTACCTGCGCTTCAGCTGGAAGCAGCCGCCAGGGGGCGCCGACAAGATGGACAAGGACAACGCCGTCAAGCTCGCCTTCATGTTAGAGGACAACAAGGTCCCGGGCGCGAACCTGTCGGGCTGCTGGGAGACCTGCCACGTCGATGCGCGCACCATGCCCGACGCCAAGGACGACAAGAAGACCAAGTACGTGAAGGACGGGAATCTGGCGAGCGGCGTCTATTACGACCTGGTGCAGTGGACATCGAAGGGCGCGAAGTTCGACGGCCATGTCGCCGACAAGCGCGTCATGGAAGGCGGCAAGGCGCTGATCGAGGCCAAAGGCGAGAAGAAGGGCGACGAGTGGACGGTCACGTTCACGCGCAAGCTCGCCGGCGGTGGCGAAGGCGACATCGCGCTAGCCTCGGGCAAGACCGTCAACTTCGGTTTTGCGATCCACGACGACCACACGCTCGGGCGCTTTCACCACGTCTCGCTCGGCTACACGCTGGGCATCGATGCGAAGGCCGACATCGCCGCGGCCAAGCAGTGAGGGCCGGCGCAGCAGCCTTGCCGCCGTCCCGGGAGCAGCGCATGCAACGTCGCACCCTGTGCCGCCGGATCTCGGGCCTGCTGCTTTGCGGCGCGGTCGCTTGGCCGCGCAGTGCCGCGGCGCAGACCGTCGAAGTCGCGATCCAGGACTACAAATACGCTCCCAGCTGCGTTGACGATCAAGGTGGGAACCACGGTGAAGTGGCTGAACAACGAGAAGCGCACCACGCACTCGATCCTGTTTACCGGGCCGGGGGGGTTCGAGAGCGAGCGCATCTTTCCCGGCGAGTCCTGGCAACGCACGTTTGACCGACCCGGCACCTATCCGTACACGTGCGGCCCGCACCCCGAGATGAAGGGGCAAGTCGTGGTTGCCGAGTGAGAGGAAGAAACAATGTGCACTCGCCGGCGCACGATTTTCAAGACCCTCGAATCGCTTCGGCTGGCCGCGCTCGCCCTGCTCGCCATCGCGCCGGGCGTTGGGGCTCAGGGCGCGACAAGCGTGCCGCCGGTCGAGACCCGCGCCGCCGGCGCGCGCGAAGTGGCGCTGGTTCGGCTCGTGCGACAGGACTGCGGTTCGTGTCACGGCATGCGCCTCACGGGTGGCCTTGGCCCGGCGCTGACGCGAGAGGCGTTGGCAGACAAGCCCGTCGAAGGATTGGCGGCGACGATTTTCCAGGGCCGCCCTGGAACGCCCATGCCGGGCTGGCGCGCCATGCTGAGCGCTGCCGATTCGCTGTGGATTGCCGAGCAATTGTTGCGCGGCTTCCCTGAAGAACAAGAGGTGCGGCGGTGAAGCGGCGCGACGTGCTGGCTCGGCTGGGCGCCACACCTGCCGGCGTGCTGCTCGGCGGCTGCGCCGCCGCGCCTGCCGCGCAAGTCACCGGAACGGGCGACCTCGGTGTGGTGATCGAGCGCGCGCGCGGCACGCTGGCGATCGTCAACACCAGTTCGCGCACCCTGCTCGCGGAAGTCCCGGGCCTCGGTGACCTGTCGCACGCATCGGTGGTGTTCTCGCGCGACGCCGCTTTCGCCTATGTGTTCGGGCGCGACGGCGGCCTCACCAAGGTGAACCTGCTCGCGCGCCGCATCGAAGCGCGGCTGATGCAGGCCGGCAATTCGATCGGCGGCGCGATTTCGGCCGACGGCACGCTGGTCGCTGCGCAGAACTACACGCCGGGCGGCGTGAAGGTGTTCGACGCGCGAACGCTCGAGCTCGTTGCCGACCTCCCGGCGCAGATCGCTCTGCCGGGCGAGCCCGCGAAACTGTCGCGCGTCGTCGGCCTGGTCGACTTGCCGGGCAGGCGCTTCGCCTTCAGCCTGTTCGACGGCAACGCGATCTGGATCGCCGACCTGTCCGACCCGGCGCGCCCCGTCGTCACGAAGCTGACTGACATCGGACGCCAGCCCTACGACGCCCTCGTCACATCCGACGGGCGCTACTACATCGCCGGCCTGTTCGGCGAAGACGGCCTGGCGCTCGTCGACTTGTGGGAACCCGTACCCCGCGTGCGGCGCATCCTCGCCGGTTACGGGCGCGGCGAGCAACCGCTGCCCGTGTACAAGATGCCGCACCTGCGCGGCTGGGCCGTCGCGGGTCGCCACGCCTACCTGCCGGCGATCGGCCGGCATGAAGTGCTCGTGGTGGACACGGCAACGTGGCAGGAAGTGGGCCGCATTGCGGTTGCCGGCCAGCCCGTGTTCGTGATGGCGCAGCCCGATGGGCGCCAGGTCTGGGTCAACTTCGCGGTGCCCGACTACGACCGCGTCCAGGTCATCGCCACGCTCACGCAGAGAGTCGTGCAGACGCTCTCTCCGGGCAAGGCCGTGCTGCACATGGAGTTCACGCCGCGCGGTGAGGCGGTATGGATCAGCTCGCGCGACGCGAACCGCGTCTCGGTGATCGATACGCAGCGCTTCGACACGCTCGCCACACTCGCCATCGACTCGCCCAGCGGTGTGTTCTTCACGAGCCGCGCGGCGCGGCTGGGCTTCTAGGGCATCCCATGGACATGCGGGTTCGCGACCCCCTGCGCTTCACGCTGCTGAACGATTGGCAGCGAGAGTTCCCGCTCGTCGCGAATCCGTTTGCCGCGATCGGCGAATCTTGCGGCGCGGCAGAGGCCGAAGTGATCGCGCAGTACCGTGCGTTGCTGCAGTGCGGTGCGATCAGCCGCATCGGCGGCGTCTGGAGCGCCGGTGCCGGCGGCGCCGCGTTGCTTTGCGCGTTTGCCGTTCCGCCGCAGCAGCTGGAGGCGGTGGCCGCGCTCGTCTGCGCGGAACCGGGGGTGAACCACAACTACGAGCGCGAACACCGCTACAACCTGTGGTTCGTGATCACCGGGCGCGACGCCGCCGCAGTGGCGCGATCCGTGGACGCGCTCGAAGCGTTGACCGGTTGTGCCGCATTGCGCCTGCGAATGCAGCGCGCGTATCGCATCGACCTCGGATTCGACCTGCGCGATGAACTCGCCGCGGGTGGCCCGGCGGCGAGGCAAGACAGCCCCGCCGTGGCGCACACTGACACGCCTCTTGCCGCGCTGCTCGAGCACGGACTCCTCCTGGTGCCGCAACCCTATGACTCGTGGGCCGACACCCTGTGCCAAAGCCGCACGCAGGTGCTCGCCACCTTGCAGCGTTGGTTGCGGCAAGGCACATTGCGCCGCTTCGGCGTGATCGTGCGCCACCAAGAGGCCGGTTTCACGCACAACGCGATGACGGTGTTCGACGTGCCCGACGCTGAAGTCGACCGCTGCGGCGCGCTGCTCGCGGGCCAACGCGGCGTGACGCTCGCCTACCGGCGCGAGCGCGCCACCGGCTGGCCGTACAACCTGTACTGCATGGTGCACGGCCGCGACCGGAACGCAGTGCGCGCCGCAATCGCCGCAGCCTCCACAAACTGCGGACTCCAGGTCCACCCGAGCACGGTGTTGTTCAGCCGGCGCCGCTTCAAACAAGGCGGAGCCAGCTACTTTCGCCACTCCTGCAAGGAAGCACTGGCATGACGCGCGCTGACACCACCGCGAGCCTGGACCCGGCCGATGCACGCCTGCTGAACCGCCTGCACGATCACTTCCCGCTGACCGATCATCCGTTTGCCGCGATCGGCGCCGAACTCGGCAGCGACGAAGACTACGTGCTCGAACGCCTGCAGCGGCTGCTCGCGCAAGGCGTGCTGACGCGTTTCGGCCCGCTCTACCAGATCGAATCCGCCGGCGGCGCATTTGTACTCGCCGCGCTCGAAGTGCCGCCTGAGCGCTTCGACGCCGTGGCGACCCTCGTCAACTCGCTTCCCGAGGTCGCGCACAACTATCGGCGCGAGCACGCCTTCAACATGTGGTTCGTCATCGCCGCCGATTCGCAAGAGCACGCTGACGCGGCACTCGCCCGCGTGGCGCAGCTCACCGGCCTGCACGTGCACGCCTTTCCGAAAGAACGAGAGTATTTCGTCGGGCTGCGCTTGCCGGTGCCGGGGGCAAGCGAGGGGGGTGGCCATGGCCCTGGATGATTTCGACCGCCGCCTCATCGCCGCCACGCAAAGCGGCCTGCCCCTCGTGCCGCGCCCCTATGAAGCGGTGGGCGCGACGCTCGGCGTGAGCGGCGAGGCAGTGCGCGAACGCTTTGCGCAGATGCTGAACAGTGGCCTGATGCGGCGCATCGGCGCGGTGCCGAATCACTATCGGCTCGGCTTTGTCGCCAACGGCATGACAGTGTGGGACGTCGACGATTCGCGCGTCGACGAACTCGGCGCCTTGGTCGGCGCATTGAACGGCGTGAGCCATTGTTATCGCCGCCCGCGCGAGCTGCCGCGCTGGCCCTTCAATCTGTTCGCGATGCTGCACGGCCGCTCGCGCGACGAAGTCGAACGCCAGCGTGCCGAAGTGCGCACGCTGCTCGGCAACGCTTGCCGCGCCGACGACGTGCTGTATTCGACCGCGATCCTGAAAAAGACCGGCCTGCGCCTGTCCGAAAGTTGAACATGTTCCGCATCAGCCAATTCATGCGCCTGCTCGCCACTGCTGAGCGGCAAGGCACCATGACACCGTCGCGGCGGGCCCAACCGCCCGGTCCGGTGGTGATCTGGAACCTGATCCGGCGCTGCAACCTGACGTGCAAACACTGCTATGCGCTCTCCGCTGACCATGACTACGCAGGCGAGCTGTCGAGTGCCGAAGTCTTTGCCGTCATGGACGACTTGAAGGCGTACCGCGTCCCAGTGCTGATCCTCTCCGGCGGCGAACCACTGCTGCGGCCCGACCTGTTCGACATCGCCGCCCGCGCCAAGGCGATGCGCTTCTACGTCGGCCTGTCGAGCAACGGCACGCTCATCGACGCGCCCACAGCCGAGCGCATCGCGGCTGCGCAATTCGACTATGTGGGAATCAGCCTGGACGGCCTGGCCGCGACGCACGACAAGTTCCGCCGCCTGGACGGCGCGTTCGCGCGCAGCCTGGCCGGCGTGCGCCTGCTGCGCGAGCACGGCGTGAAGATCGGCCTGCGCTTCACGATGACGGCGCTGAACGCGCACGACCTGCCGGCGCTGCTGCAGCTGATGCGCGACGAGCACGTCGCGAAGTTCTACTTCTCGCACCTGAACTACGCCGGCCGCGGCAACATTCACCGCGCCAAGGACGCGCAGTTCGTCGCAACGCGCGACGCGCTCGATCTGCTTTTCGAGCGCGCCTGGGCCGAGGCGCGCGACGGGCGCGACGAAGAGTACGTCACCGGCAACAACGACGCCGACGGGCCCTACCTGCTGCAGTGGGTGCAGCGGCGCTTCCCGCGCTGGAGCGAGGGCTTACGCGAGCATCTCGTCGCCTGGGGCGGCAATTCGAGCGGCGTGAACGTCGCGAACATCGACAACCTGGGCAACGTGCACCCCGACACGATGTGGTGGCACCACACGCTGGGCAATGTGCGGCAGCGCCCGTTCTCCGCGATCTGGGCCGACACGACCGACCCCCTGATGGCGGGCTTGAAGGCGAAGCCGCGCCCGGTGCAAGGGCGCTGCGCGAAATGCAGGCACTTCGACATCTGCGCCGGCAATACGCGCGTGCGTGCGCAGCAGGTCACTGGCAACCCCTGGGCCGAGGACCCGGGCTGCTACCTCAGCGACGCCGAGATCGGCGTCACAGCGGGCGCCAAGCGCATCGCCCTGACCCCGTTTGCCACCGTGGAGCATTGAGCATGCACAACACACTGAACCCTGCGTGGCGCGTCGCGCTCGTGCTCGCGATGGGCTGGGGCTTGCTGCACGCCGACCTCGTGCGCGCAAGCGAACCCGACACGCTCTACCAGCAACACTGCGCCGTCTGCCACGGCGTGAACCGCACCGGCGCGATGGGCCCGGCGCTGCTGCCCGAGAGCCTGGAGCGGTTGCGCCGCGCCGAGGCGCTGAAGGTCATCGCTCAGGGCCGCGTCGCGACGCAGATGAAGGGGTTTCACGAAGTCCTCGCACCCGAGCAGATCGCCCAGCTCGCGCAGTGGATCTATACGCCCGTCAGCCCGGCACCGGTGTGGGCCGACGCCGACATCCGCGCCTCGCGGCTGCAGCTGGCCGACGCCGCGAAGCTGCCGAACAAGCCGCAGTGGGCGGTCGACCCGCTGAACCTGTTCGTCGTCGTCGAGGGCGGCGACCACCATGTATCGCTCGTCGATGGCGACCGCTTCGAGACTGTCCATCGCTTTGCATCGCGCTACGCCTTGCACGGCGGGCCGAAGTTCACGCCCGAGGGGCGCTTCGTCTTCTTTGCCTCGCGCGACGGCTGGCTCACGAAGTACGACTTGTGGAACCTGCAAATCGTTGCCGAAGTACGCGCCGGCCTGAACACGCGCAACATTGCCGTCAGCGGGGACGGCCGCTGGGTGCTCGCCGCGAACTACTTCCCCCACACGCTGGCGCTGTTCGATGCTGAGCTGAATCTTGTGAAGAGCTTCGCCGCCACCACGCTCGACGGCAAAACGAGTTCGCGCGTCTCGGCGGTCTACGACGCCGCGCCGCGCAAAAGCTTCATCGTTGCGCTGAAAGACATCGCAGAGCTCTGGGAGATCTCTTACGACCCGAAAGCCGAGGACATCTACGACGGCACGGTGCACGACTACCGCATGGGCGAAGGCGTCGCGAAGCGCGGTTTCCTCGGCGTGAAGCGCACGCTGCTCGGCGAACCACTCGACGACTTCTTCTTTGACCAAGGCTACATCCATGTCCTGGGCGCGACGCGCGCGAAGCTGGCCGACACGGGAAGCGACAACCGGGCGAGCGCGCAAGTGATCAACCTCGACGCACGCCGGCGCATCGCGACCCTGCCGATCGCCGGCATGCCGCACTTGGGCTCGGGAATCACCTTCGCATGGAACGGCACGATGGTGCTGGCCAGCCCGAACCTGCGCGACAGCGCGCTGGACGTGATCGACATGAAGACGTGGAAGGCGGTGCAGACGATCCCCACGCCCGGGCCGGGCTTCTTCCTGCGCAGCCATGAGGCGAGCCGCTACGCCTGGACCGACTCGATGATGAGCGCCACTGCCCGCGACACGCTGACGATCGTCGACAAGCGCACGCTGCAAGTCGTGGCGCAGGTGCGCGAACCCGGCCGCACCCTCGCCCACATCGAGTTCACCAAGGACGGCCGCTACGCGCTGGCCAGCCTGTCGGAGCTCGATGGCGCCGTGATCGTCTACGACGCGGTCACGTTCAAGGAAGTCAGGCGTCTGAAGATGAGCAAGCCGGTGGGCAAGTACAACGTGGGGAACAAGATTTCTCGATCCGAGGGCACCTCGCACTGAATTGAGCGGGTACGCCTCAATTTGTGTGCGGGCGGCGGCGATGCGCTGGCGGCTTCCGGCCCATTGCTGACGTTCGATGTGGCCTCGAGGCTTGCCCAACAAGCTCGTCATCCCGGCGAAAGCCGGGATCCACCGGTTGCACGCAAAGAACGCTGCGCTGGACGCGCGACTTCCACGGGTGGATCCCGGCTTTCGCCGGGATGACGAATATCCTGCGTCGACGCGTGACCGCACCCAAAGCGGACGTTCAAACGGCAGCAACGGGCCAAAAACAGTCCTTCACACCGCCTCGGTAAAGCGCGTCGCACTTGCCGCCGGATCAGGCCACCGGTTGGTACGCCGCGAGGCGCTTCGAATCGACGATGCGAATGTCGCGTTTGTCGACTTCGATCAGTCCGGCCGACTCGAGCTCGTGCAGCACGCGCGAGAAGTACTCGGGCGTCAGCGACAGACGCGACGCGATCGTCGCCTTGCTGACGGGCAGCGACACGATCAGCGTTCCGTTGCACGTGCCGTTCGCATCGTCCACGTCACGCAGCAGGTAGCCGATGACGCGCTGCAATCCGCTGTGCAGCGCGTAGGCCTGCACGTCGTGCACCAGGCCATGCAGGCGGCGCGATATGCCGGCGAGCATGCGCAGCGCAAAGCCCGGATCGACGCCGATTTCGGCGAACACCGCCTGTTTGGAGATCGACAGCAACAAGGTGTCGGTCAAGGCCTGCGCGCTGACGATGTAAGGCCTGCCGGTGAACATCAGCGCTTCGGCAAACGTGCTGCCCGGGCCCACGAGTTCGATCACTTTTTCCTGCCCCGCCGGCGAGATCGCGAACAGCTTGACCTGCCCGGTCACCGTGATGTGGAACTCGGCGCAGGGATCGCCGACGCGAAACACCATGTCGCCGCGCACCAAACGGCGCAGTCGACTGCCGTCGGCCATGCGCTGCAGTTCGGCCGGCTTCAGCTCGTTGAACAGCGGCAACACCGACAAATAGCGAGGCAGGTCAAAGCTGCGCGCTTCCACTGAGGCACCTCCGAGGCTGGAACACGCGCATTGTGGAAGTGCCGCCCGCCTCGGCACTTGATCGCCGTCAATCTGAGGATGAGGAGCTCACTGCGCTCAGCCCGGTTTGCCGTCAAGCCGAGCCCGCGTGAGGATCGGCCAGTAGCTCCACGTGAACAGCGCAAAGGCGCCGCACCAGAGCAGCGCCGAGCCCAGCACCGCGGTCAGGGTGGCCTCGGGCAAGGCGAGCGGCAAGCCCACGCGCAACAGCGCTGCGGCGTTCACTGCGAGGTAGCAGGCGAGCTCGAACCCGTCGGTGCGAAGCGGCCGGCCCGTGTGGCCACGCGAGGTGCGCGTCATCATGCCCAGCGTCAGGCTGCCCACCGCGCCCACCGTGAGCGCGTGCGCGGCGAGCGACGCTGCCACCCAGCCGAGCTCGGCAAGCCCACGCAGCGCCAGATGCAGCACGATCCACAGGTAGGCGGCGTGCAGCACCCACACGAGCGGCGTGCGCAAAGTGCGCCAGGGTTGCCACAGCAGCAGGCGCAGCAGATGGGCCAGCGCGCAGCCGCAGAGCAGCACGGCGAGCGGCACGCCCTGCACCCGTGCGGCGTCGGCGGCGAGCAACGCCAGCACTCCCGCCAGCGCCAGCCACTCGATCGCGGGATGCCGGCGCGCGTTCGCGCCCGGCACACCGTTGTTCGTGAACATCGGGATCACGCGGCCGGCCATCACGGCCATCACGAACAGCAGCAAGTCCATGCCGATGCGCACTCCGAGCCAACCGGGCAGATCAAGCACACCCAGTTCCACGAGGTGCACGCCGAGTTGTGCGAATCCGAGCAGCAGCAGCACTCCGACAAAGAAGTCATTGCGCCGATTGCCGCCGCCCAGCAGCGCCTTGGCCAAGCCCGCCGCAGCGGCGAGCGGGAATGCCACATTCACCAACGCGGCAGCCCAGCCGAACGGCGTGAGCACGAGGATGCGGCCCGCCACCCAGAGCAACGCCAACGCCGCCAGAGCGGCGCCGGTGGGGGTGGGCCGGCCCGACCAGTTGCGCCCGGCAGTGAACAGGAAACCGACCACCACCGCCAAGGCGTAGCCGAAAAGCATTTCGTGTGCGTGCCACACCGCGCCGGCAAGGTAGGCACGCGGCAGCAGGCCGGCGAATTGCAGCGCCCAAAGCGGCACCGACAGCGCCGCAAACGCACCGGCGAGCAAGTAGAAGGGGCGAAAGCCGAGCTGCCAGAGCGCCCACTGTGGCGCAACGCCGCGCGGCGCCGACGGTTCATCGATGGCGAGCATAGGTCGGTCGGTGAAGTGCATGAACTCTGCGGAATGCGCAATCGAGCGCGCCACCGCATCGTAAGCGCCCGACGAAGCACGCACGCCATGCCGGTTTGTCCGGCGCAGTACCGGCTTCGACAAATCTTGTTGCAGATCAAGTCGGCGCGCGCGCCGTCTTCGCAGAATCGGCTCCACCCCATAGGCCGCCGCGGCGCACCCAGTGGGCTTCAGCCACCCGAGCCAGGAGATGCCATGAGCAAAACCAACGACAACGAGCCGATTCCATGGATGCAGCAACTGCTCGACAACCCGTTCCTGCTGCTGTTCCTCGGCGTGATGATTCCGATGATCGTCTACACGCTGTGGGGCGTGATCGACATCCTGACGGTTCCGCTGGCCAAGTAGGCCGCGCGGCTCGCCACCCCGACCCCCAAGAGGAACACCCATGAGTGCCATCCTTCCCCCCGCTGACCGCCTGTGGTGGAAACACCCGCTCGACCGTGTCGAAGGCACCTGGATCGCGATCGCGTTCATCTGGTGCCTGGTGATGTTTTTCATGATGGTCGGCTGGCATGTGTACGGCAAGCAGAACTTGTCCACCGAAACCTACCGCACCACGCCGGAGAAGTTCTCCGCCAAGGCGCAGGCGATGGTCGACAAGTACACGGTGCGCACCGAGACCGCCGACAAGGTGCCGGTGGTCGCGCCGCCCGCGGGCAGCGACGTCTACCTGATCGCGCGGCTCTGGAACTTCTGGCCCATCCTCGAGCTGGAAAAGGACAAGACCTACAAGCTGCACCTCACGTCGATGGACTACAACCACGGCTTTTCGCTGCAGCCGGCGAACATCAACATCCAGGTCGTTCCCGGCTATGAACACGTCGTGACCGTGACGCCGAATCAATCGGGCACCTACTCCGTCGTGTGCAACGAATATTGCGGCATCAACCATCACACGATGGTCGGCCGCCTGTACGTCAAATAGATGAGGGGCACGACCATGGCCAATCCGACAACCTACCGGACCTGCCCGCGCTCGGGGCTGCAATTCGAAGCCAACGCCGAAAAGCTGATGCTCGCCAACGCCGTCGCGGCGGTGGTGTTCCTGCTCATCGGCGGCATTCTGGCGATCGGCGTGACGCTGACGCGCTGGCCCGCCGTGCATTGGCTGCAAGCCGACACCTTCTACCAGGTGCTCACCGCGCACGGCATCGACATGCTGATCTTCTGGATCATCTTCTTCGAGATCGCGGTGCTGTACTTCTGCTCGTCGACCTTGCTGCGCTGCCGCCTGGCGACGCCGAATCTGGCGTGGCTCGCCTTCGCGCTGATGCTGATCGGCGCGGTGACGAACAACGTCGCCGTCTACCAGGGCAGCTCGAGCGTGATGATGACGTCCTACGTGCCGATGCTGGCCGCACCGTCGTTCTACCTCGGGCTGATCCTGTTCGCGGTGGGCGCGTTGGTCGGCTGCTTCGTGTTCCTCGGCACGCTCGTCGTCGCCAAGCGCGACAAGACTTATCAAGGTTCGGTGCCGCTCGTCACGTTCGGCGCGATCACGGCGTGCATCATCGCCGTGTTCACGATCGCCTCGGGCGCGATCATCCTGATCCCGACGCTGCTGCTGTCGCTGGGCTGGATCAAGGAGGTTGACGCGCTCGTCTATCGCACCATCTGGTGGGCTTTCGGGCACTCGTCGCAGCAGATCAACGTCGCCGCGCACATCTCGATCTGGTACGCGGTGGCGGCGATCGCCTTCGGCGCCAAGCCGATGAGCGAGCGCGTCAGCCGCGGCGCGTTCCTGCTGTACATCCTGTTCTTGCAATTGGCCAGCGCGCACCACCTGCTCGCGGATCCGGGCCTGTCGACGAGCTGGAAAGTCGTGAACACGAGCTACTTCATGTACTTCGCGGTGCTCGCGTCGATGATCCACGGCCTGACGATCCCCGGCGCCATGGAAGTCGCGCAACGCGCCAAGGGCTACAACAAAGGCCTGTTCGAGTGGCTGCGCAAGGCGCCGTGGGGGAATCCGGTGTTCTCGGGCGTGTTCATTTCGCTCATCGGCTTCGGCTTTCTCGGCGGCATCTCGGGCGTGATGATGGGCACCGAGCAGCTCAACATGATCATCCACAACACGATCTATGTGCCCGGGCACTTCCACGCGACGGTCGTGATCGGCACGACGCTGTCGTTCATGGCGCTCACCTACTTCCTGATTCCGGTGCTCTTCAAGCGCGAGATGATCAGCCCGAAACTGGCACAGGCGCAGCCCTATCTGTTCGGCCTGTCGATGTACTTCTTCTGCCTCGTGATGATGGGCGCCGGAACGCTCGGCGTGTCGCGCCGCCACTGGGACATGGCGTTCAGCGGCAACGCCCTCGCCTACCCCTGGCCCGGCGCGGCGTATCTGATGATGGGCCTGGTGGGCATCGCCGGCATCGCGGCGATCGCCGGCGGCGCGATTTACATCTACGTCACGGTGGGCTCGCTGCTCTGGGGCAAGCGCCTGGACGCCGGCGCAACAAGCCCGAAGTACACGCCGATCCCGCCGACTGCGCCCACCGTCGTCGCGCAGAGCTACGGCTCGGCCGGCTTTGCCGCGCCGGGGACGTTTGCACTGGCCATGGTGTTCCTGACCGCGTTCGTTCTGTACTACTTCATCAACTGGAAGTACCTGTCGACGCTTTGGGGCTTGAGCTGAGCCGAGGGACAGCGCCATGAACTCGATCACTGTCGCCCGAGGCACCCGAACCAGCGCGGCGCGGGTCGCGCGCCTCGTGCTCGGGCTTTTCAAGTTGCGCATCGCGGTGATGATCATGATCACCGCGCTGGTGGGCCTGGCAGTGACGCCGGGCCCGGCGCTGAGCCTGGCGCAGTTGATCGTGCTGGCGCTGGCGGTACTGCTCGCGTCGGCGAGCGCCGGCGCGTTCAACCAGTACTTCGAGTTCGAGGCCGACCGGCTCATGGCGCGCACCCGCACGCGCGCGTTTGTCACCGGGGAGTTGCGGCACACGCCGGCGTGGCTCGTGTTGATCGGCGCGCTGCTCGTGCTCGCGGTGGGCGCGGCGTGGTTCGCGCTGAATGGGTTCGCTGCGCTGTACATCTTTCTCGGCGCGTTCGTCTACGCCGTGGTTTACACGGTGTGGCTGAAGCGCCGCAGCTGGACGAACATCGTGATCGGTGGCCTGGCCGGGAGTTTTGCGGTCTTGGCAGGCGCTGCCGCGGTCGACCCTTCCCTCGGGCCCCTGCCGCTGTTGCTCGCGCTCGTGCTGTTCTTGTGGACACCGCCGCACTTCTGGAGCCTGGCGATCGCCAATCAAGCCGACTACGCCGCAGCCGGCGTGCCGATGCTTCCGGTGGTGGTGGGCACGCAGCGCGCCGCGCACGTCGTGTTCGCGAGCACGGTGGCGCTGGTGGTGGCATCGCTGCTGCCCGGGTTGTTCGGCGCCGGACCGGTGTACCTGGCCGGGGCTCTCGCAGGAGGTGGGTATTTCCTGCACAAGGCCTGGGTGCTGGCGCGCCGGCCAAGCCGCAAGACGGCAATGGCGTCGTTCTTTGCATCGCTCCTGCAGCTCAGCCTGGTGCTCGGCGCCGCAAGCATCGACGGCTTGATGCGTTGAGAGACTTCGTGCGCACGGCACGCTGCGTCCCCATGCTGCGCACCTTGCTGGTCCTGAGCGGATTCTGGGTCTGCGGCACAGCCGCCGCGCAGGCTTGGCCCGCAGGCACGCCAGCCGGCCAGGCGCCGCCCGTCGCTGCCGCGCCTGTCAACGCGGTTGACCCGGCGCCGCCGGCTCTCGACGCCCAGCTCGCACTTCGCGACAGCCAGGCGGCGATCGGCCGGCAACTCGCCGATCACGTGCTGCTGGACGGCAACGGCAAGCCGGTGCGCCTGTCGAGCTATCGCGGCAAACCCTTGCTCGTGAGCTTCATCTACACCGGCTGCTTCCAGGTCTGCCCGACGAGCACGCGTTCGTTGCAGGAGTCGCTGCAGACTCTGCGCAAGACGTTTCGCGCCGAGCACTTCAACGTGATCAGCGTCGGCTTCAATCAACCGGCCGATTCGCCGCAGGCGATGCGCGCTTTCGCCGCGCAATACCGCATCGATGAGCCGAACTGGGACTTCCTCAGCCCGGCGCCCGCCGCGGTGGACGCGCTGACTCGCGACTTCGGCTTCAGCTTCCTCGCCACGCCCGCCGGCTTCGACCATCTTCTGGGCGTGACCGTGGTCGACGCGCAAGGGCGCGTCTATGCCCAGGTCTACGGCGAGCGAATGACACCTGACCAACTGGGCGAGCCGCTGCGCCTGCTGCTGCGCGGCGCGCCGATGCCCAGGCAGTTGAACATTGCCGAGCTCATCGAGCGCGTACGCATCATCTGCACGGTGTACGACCCGAACACAGGCACCTACCGCTACAACTACGGCCTGATCGTCGAAATCGCCGGCGGCGTGACCTTCGTCCTGACGATGCTCGTCCTCCTTGCCCTCGAATTGCGCAATCGCTGGCGTGCGGCCCGGGCGAGGAATCGCGCGACGCCGCCGCAGCCGGCATGCGCGCAGCACTGAGCGTCGGCTACCGGCGAGCCGAACACGGCTTCGACGCCGCATTCACCCCGGCGCTGAACCCGCTGCGCCAGCTCGGCGCTTTGGCGTTCCTGATGTTCTGGCTGCTCGCCCTGAGCGGAATCTACCTCTACATCGTCATCGACACGTCGGCCACGGGCGCCTACCCATCGATCGAGTCGCTGTCGCGCCAGGCCTGGCTGCCGGGCGCTGCTGTGCGCAGCGTGCACCGCTATGCCGCCGACGCCTTCGTCGTCCTGATGCTCGCGCATCTGCTGCGCGAATGGCTGTTCGGCCGCACCCACGGGTTCCGGCGGTTCTCGTGGCTCACCGGCGTGCCGTTGCTGCTGTTCGCATTCGTCAGCGCGATCGGCGGCTTCTGGCTCAACTGGGACGAGCTCGGCCAGTTCTCCGCCACGGCAAGCGCCGAACTGCTGGACGGCCTGCCGTTCTTCGCAACGCCGCTGGCGCGCAACTTCCTCGGCAACACTGCGGTCAGCGACCGCCTCTTTTCGCTGTTCGTCTTCATCCATCTCGGCGTGCCCTTGCTGCTCGTGTTCGGCCTGTGGTTCCACATCCAGCGCATCAGCCGCGCCGTCGTGTTCCCGGCGCGGGCGTTGACGGCAGGAACCTGCGCCACGCTGCTCGCGCTTGCCCTGCTGCGGCCGGTGTTGAGCCATGCGCCGGCGGACCTGAGCGTCGTGCCGGGCGAGCTGAATTTCGACTGGCTGCTGCTGTTCATTCACCCGCTGATGGTTGCGACGTCGGCCGGCACCGTCTGGCTGCTGCTGACGGGTACGTTGCTGGGCCTGCTCGCCCTGCCCTTCCTGCCGCAATCCGCGCCGCGGGTTCCGGTCGCCGTGGTCGACCCGGACAACTGCAACGGCTGCCGCCGCTGTTTCGACGATTGCCCGTTCGCCGCGGTCACGATGGTGCCACATCCGAAGCGCCGCATCGCGCGCCAGATGGCGCAAGTGAATGCCGACCTGTGCGCGAGTTGCGGCATTTGCGTCGGCGCGTGTCCGTCGTCGACGCCATTTCGTGGCGCGGCCGAACTGATCACCGGCATCGACATGCCCAGCGCACCGATCGGCGCGCTTCGCGTGAAGCTCAAAGAAGGGCTGGCCGCCCTTGCGGCCTCGCCCAAGATCGTCGTCTTCGGCTGCGACCGCGGCGCGCGCGTGGCCACGCTCGCCGCACCCGACGTCGCCGCCTTCAGTTTGATGTGCACGGGCATGCTGCCGCCCTCGTTCGTCGAATACGCCTTGCGTGACGGCGCCGCAGCAGTGCTCGTGACCGGTTGCCGCGAGGGCGGCTGCGAATTCCGCCTCGGCCAGCGCTGGACTGCGCAACGCCTGACGGGAGCACGCGAACCGCATTTGCGTGCCAGCGTGCCGCGTGAACAGGTTGCCACGGTCTGGGCCGGGCCGGGAGACGAGCCCGCATTGCGCGCGGCGCTTCGCGCCTTGCGCGATCGCCTGGCGACTCAGCCCGACGCAACGCCGCGGCCGCTTTCTTCCTCGGCGCTCGCGCCTCAATGCACCGGGACCGCGCCATGAACGGCGTTCACGACGCTGCACCCCGGCTGAACCCCAAGGCGTGGATTGGGCAACTGCTGCTCTACGCGCTGTTCGCAGCGTTCATCGGCGTGTTCTCGAGCTGGCCGACCTACCGGCACCTGGCCGCCGACAAGGCACTCATCAAACTCAGCTTCAGCCACACCGGCAAGCCGGTGTCCGACTGCACCACGCAAACCCCGGAGCAGCTCGCCAAGTTGCCGCCCAACATGCGCGCACCGGTGCGCTGCCCGCGCGAGCGCTCGCCCATCGTCGTCGAGCTCGACGTCGACGGCACACCGGCGCTGCGCCACGCCGCCAAGCCCTCCGGCTTGTCCAAGGACGGCGCCTCGTCGGTCTATCACCGTCTTGAAGTGGACGCCGGCCCGCACCGCGTCGCGGTCCGCCTGCAGGACGACGTGCGCGGCACCGGCTTTGCCCACGTGCACGAACAAACCGTTCTGCTTCGTCCGGCACAGGTTCTGATCATCGACTTCGACACGGCGACGCAACTCATCACGCTGCAATGAAACTGGACCCCCTCAATTCGCTTCAGGACTGCGGCGCTGCGCTGGCGGCTTTCGGCCCGTTGCAGCCGTTCGCGCCGTCGTGCGTGCAGAGGTCGAGAAAGGGCAGGTGGCCCGGGGTACGTTCTCCGGCCCCACGCTCGCGGGGCACCGGATTCGGCCTGCAAGCGTCGCGCCATCAACACCGTGTTCTCTTGTCCAGGTTGAGGACACCGCGAATGGGGGCCTGCGCCCATACCCCAAGCCACCTACCCCGGCATCCGGGCGGCATGCGAAGGCTCTGCATGCCACCGGCGTGTGCAGCAGGGCGGTGGTGGTGCCCCCGGGCGCAGGACCCATTCGCGGTGTCTGCCAGCCGGCGCAGCGCAAATCCCGTGTTGACGCGGCTTCGCTTTGCGCGTCTCGACGGTGCCCCGCGAGCGTGGGCCGGAGCACGGGGGCACCGCCGCCGCCCTGGCGTCGCAACCCTCGCAGGAAGCTCGCGACGAACGGCAGCAACGCGCCGAAGGCAGTCGTTCACACCGCATCGCCACTTCGGATGTCGCGCATTGCGCAACGCGCGGCGGAGCAACTGACATGAACACACTCGCACCCCCCTTGCCGCCACGCGTCCACCGCGCCAGCGCCGGCTCGAGCAGTGCTCGCGAGGACTATTGCCTTGCTGTGCCGCGCGACGCGCGCCGCAGCCTCGCCCGCGGCTGGCTGTGGCTCGGCGTGCTCGCGTTGATCGTGTCCGGCGTGTTCTCGATCCTGCTGGTGGTGTCGCGCACACCGGGCCTGAACCGACTGCTGCCGGTGGCGGAGCTGTTTCGCGTGGCGCTCGTCGTGCACGTCGATCTGTCGGTGCTCGTGTGGTTCATGGCGCTGGCCGGGCTGCTGTGGAGCCTGAACGGGTCGCTGCGTTTCATGGGCTGGGCCTGGGCGGCGCTCGGCCTGTGCGGGTCAGGGGCCGCGCTGATGGCGCTCGCGCCTCTGCTGGGCACCTTCGAGCCGATCATGGCGAATTACATTCCGGTGCTCGACGGCGCGCCGTTCCTCGCCGGCCTGCTCTTATTTGCCCTCGGCGTGGCGGTGCTCGTGTTGCGCAGCCTGATCACCGCGCCCCAGGTCGGCGCGTCAGCCGCGACGAACGGGCCGCACGCCGGCGCGGCGCTGCGCTTCGGCCTGAACGCGAGCGCCATCGCCACCGCGGTCGCGCTGCTCGCGTTCGCTTGGTCGTTTGCCGTCCTGCCTATCGCGCTTGCCGGGAAGGCGTATTACGAGATCCTGTTCTGGGGCGGTGGCCACGCGTTGCAGTTCACCTGGACTCTGCTGATGCTCGTCGCCTGGCTGTGGCTGGCGAGCAGCTGTGGCGCGCGCGTGCCGCTCAGCGGGCGAGTTGCGCTCATCCTGTTCGCGCTCGCGCTGGTGAGTGTGTTCGTCACGCCGCTGGCCTACCTCGCATACGACATCGCCTCGGTCGAGCACCGCAACCTGCACACCTGGGCGATGCGCATCGGCGGCGGGCTCGCGATCGTGCCGGTCGGCCTGGCGGTGCTGTGGGGCCTGCGTGGCATTCAACATTGCAGCGCCGAGCAGCGGCCCCTGCGCGCCGCGCTGCTCGCCTCGATGCTGCTGTTCGCCGCGGGCGGCCTGATCGGCGTGTTCATTGCCGGGTCGAACGTTCGCATTCCCGCGCACTACCACGGCTGCATCGTCGGCGTCACGCTCGCGCTGATGGGCCTGGTGGTCCGGCTGCTCCCTGAGCTGGGTTATGCCGCGCCGCAAGGCCGCCTGGCCACCTGGCAGCCCGGCCTGTACGGCGCGGGGCAGCTCATGCACATCCTTGGCCTGGTCTGGTCAGGCGGCTACGGCGTGCAACGCAAGGTGGCGGGATCGGAGCAGGTGCTGCGCAGCACGTCCGAGGTCGCCGGCATGGGCCTGATGGGCCTGGGCGGGCTCGTCGCGATCGTCGGCGGGCTGCTCTTCGTCGTGATCGTGATCGGCGCGATGCGGCGGCCGGCAGCTTCGGATCCATCCGGGCGCGAAGCAACGCGCGCCTGCGCCGCATGATCAAGCTGCTGCAGTCCGTGCTCCAGCGGCTGTTCATGCGCGTCGAGGCGCTGTTCAACGCGGTGTTCGGCGACCGCCTGAACCCGCTGTACCACCTCGGTGCGATCACCTTCTTCCTGTTCTGGGTGGTGTGCGGCAGCGGCCTGTACCTGTACGCCTTTTTCGAGACCAGCGTCGCCGATGCCTACGCGTCGGTGGAGTCGTTGACGCACCGCCAGTGGTTCGCGGGCGGCGTTCTGCGCAGCGTGCACCGCTACGCATCGGACGCGCTCGTGGTCACGATGCTGCTGCACCTGCTGCGCCACTTCGCGTTCGACCGCTTTCGCGGCTTTCGCTGGTTCTCGTGGACGAGCGGCGTCGCGCTGCTGTGGGGCGTCTACGTCTCGGGAATCAACGGCTACATGTTGCCGTGGGACCGAATGGCGCAATTCGTCATCGTTGCGAGCTTCGAATGGATCGACTGGCTGCCCGGCTTCGGCGGCACGCTCAGCCGCAACTTCATCCACCCGGCCAGCGTGAACGACAGACTTTTCTCATTGCTCGCGTTCATGCACATCGGCATCCCATTGGTGGTGCTGCTGCTGATGTTCATCCACGTGCAGCGCGTTCCCAAGGCCGCGACGAACCCGCCGCGACCCATCGTCGTGAGCTTGGCGCTGACCTTGCTCGTCTTGTCGCTGCTGCGGCCCGCGCTGAGCCAAGGCGGCGCCGCCAACCTCAGCGTGGCAGTGACCGAACTCGAATTCGACTGGTTCCTGCTCGCGCTGTTCCCGTTGTTCTACGCGCTGCCGCTGGCCCAGGTGTGGGCGCTCGTTGCGGGGGGCACGGCGTTGCTCGTCGCGCTTCCGTGGCTGCGCGCCAAAGGGCCGCGCGGCCGCGCCGGCGAATTTCACTTGACGGTTCACTCCGCATCGCATGCGCAGCCGCCCGTGCTGCTGCGCAGCGGCGAGACGCTCCTGGAAGCCGGCCTGCGACACGGCCTGGCGTTGCCGTTCGAGTGCCGCAGCGGCGGCTGCGGCAAGTGCCGTTGCACGGTGCTGCACGGCGGCGTGGAGCACGGTGCCTTCCAACCCAGTGCCTTGAGCGACGCAGAGCGCGCGCAAGGCCAGGCGTTGATGTGCTGCGCGACGGCCTTGTCCGACCTGGAGATCGAAGTCGATGGCCTCTCAGATCACGGCTTGACCGCGAAGGAACACACTGCGCGCGTCGACCGAATCGAGTTGCTCGCGCCCGACGTCATGCGCCTCATCCTCGTGCAGCCGCGTGGTGAAGCGATTCACTTCAACGCCGGCCAGTACATCAACATCCTTTTGGACGACGGCCAGCGCCGCGCCTTTTCGTTCGCGAATCCACCGCAGGTGCAGGGACACATCGAGCTGCACGTGCGCCTTATTCCCGGCGGACGCTTCACCGGCCACGTGTTCACGCAGATGCAGCGCGGCGACGTGCTGCGCTTCGAGGGGCCGCTGGGCGACTTCACGCTGCGCGAGAGCGCGAAGCCGATTCTGTTCGTCGCCGGCGCGACCGGCTTCGCGCCGGTGAAGAGCATCGTCGAAGACGCGTTCGCGCGCGGGCTGGCCCGGCCAATGTGCCTGTACTGGGGCGTGCGCAAGCGCAAGGACTTGTACGCGCTCGATCTGGCTGAAGAGTGGCAGCGCCGCCACGCGAATTTCAGCTTCGTTCCGGTGTTGTCGGAGCCCGATGCGGCCGACGCGTGGACCGGCCGGACCGGCCTGGTCCACGAGGCGATGCTGCAAGACCACCCCGACCTGCGCGAGCACGAGGTCTACGTGTGCGGTTCGGTGAAGATGGTCGAGGCCGCTGTGCCTGCGTTCCTGACGCAGGGGCTGAACGAAGGCTTGTGCTTCACCGACTCGTTCTTGCCTGCCGCTGCGCCAGTGGTGGCGCCGCAGCGTTGACCTGGCGCAAAGCGTGCCGCGGCGAGTTCGCCAGAATCCGGGCGGATGACCCAGGAGCGCGCGCCCGATCTCGTCTGCCCCGCCGGATCGCTGCGCGCCTTGAAACTCGCGGTTGACGCCGGCGCCGACGCGGTGTATCTCGGCTTGCGCAACGCGACGAACGCGCGCAACTTTGCCGGCTTGAACTTCGACGACGCGCAGTTGCGTGAAGGCGTTGAGTACGCGCACGCGCGCGGCCGCAAGGTCTTCATGGCGCTGAACACCTTTGTGCATGGCGCCGACCCGACGCCCTGGACCGCGGCCGTCGATAGCGCCGCAACGCACGGCGCCGACGCGTTGATCGTCGCCGACGTCGCCGTCATGGCGTACGCGCGCGCCACGCACCCGCTACTTCGCCTGCACTTGTCGGTGCAGGCGTCGGCGACGAGCCACGAGGCGATCGCGTTCTACCACCACCACTACGGCATCGAGCGCGCCGTGCTGCCGCGCGTGCTGACGCTGGCGCAGGTCGGCCAGGTGCTGCGCCACACCGATGTCGAGATTGAGGTGTTCGGCTTCGGCAGCCTGTGCGTGATGGTCGAGGGGCGCTGCGCGTTGTCGTCCTACGCCACCGGCGCGTCGCCGAACAGCGCCGGCGTCTGCTCGCCGCCCTCGGCGGTGCGCTGGATGGACACCCCCGCGGGCGTGGAAGCGCGCCTGAACGGCCTGCTGATCGACCGCTACGCGAGCGGCGAGGGGCGCGGCTACCCGACGCTGTGCAAAGGCCGCTTCGACGTGGCGGGCCGGCGCGACTACGCGATCGAACAGCCGACGAGCCTGAATACGCTGGCGATCCTGCCCGAGCTGATGCGCCTGGGGGTGCGCGCGATCAAGATCGAAGGCCGGCAGCGCAGCCCGGCGTATGTGGGACAGGTGACGCGCGTGTGGCGCCAGGCGATCGACTCGGCCGCGGCGGCGCCGAGCCGGTTCCGCGTCGAGCCCGGCTGGACCGCGACGCTCGGACACCTCGCCGAAGGGCAACAACACACCTTGGGCGCGTACGAACGGCCATGGAGTTAGCACGATGAGCGCCGTGAGCGCCATGAGCGCCTCGAGCGCCGACCCACCGCGCATCGCGATCAGCATCGGCCCGCTGCTCTACTACTGGCCGCGCGAAACGCTGCTGCAGTTCTACGCCGACATCGCCGATTCGGCCGCCGACAGCGTCGTGCTCGGCGAAGCGGTCTGCTCGCGGCGCCACGAGATGAAAACCTCCGACTGGTTCGCGCTCGCGCGCGACCTGGCCGCCACCGGCAAGGAAGTGGTACTCGCAACGCAGGCGCTGATCGAGTCCGAGTCGGACTTGCGCGGCGCGCGCCGCAGCGTCGAGCAGGGCGAGTTCCTCGTCGAGGCGGGCGACGCGTCGGCGTTGAACATGCTGGTGGGCGCCGGTGCGCGGTTTGTGCTCGGGCCGCACATCAACGTCTACAGCCGGCCCGCCTTGACCGAATACGTCAAGCTCGGTGCGATGCGCTGGGTCGCGCCGCTGGAGTTGTCGCTCGCGGCACTCGCCGAGATCAACGCGCAGGGCGCGCTGCTTCCCACCGAGGTCTTTGCCTACGGCCGCATGCCGCTCGCCTTCTCGGCGCGCTGCTTCACGGCGCGCCATCATCACCTGAGCAAAGACGAATGCGAATTCCGCTGCCGTGACGATGACCACGGCCTGTTGCTCTCGACCAGCGACGGCCAGCCCTTTCTCGTGCTCAACGGCATCCAGACGCAGTCTGCCGCGCAGCAATGCCTGATCGCGCAGCAAGACGCGCTGCGCGCCGGCGGCGTGAGCCGGGTACGGCTGTCGCCGTCGCCGAACCGCTTCGGCGACGTCGTCGACAGCTTTCGATGCCGTGCTGAACCGCGGCGCGAACGTCGCCGACGCACTGCGCCGACTCGCCGAGCTCAGCCCGAGCGGCGGCCTGGTGGACGGCTTCGCCCGTGGCCGGCCCGGAGTCGAGTGGAGCCACGCCGCATGACTTCGGCAGCGGCGCTGGGATTTGCCACTGTCGCTGCGCGTGTGCGCCCCTTGCTGCAGCGCCTGCCGATGCAGCCGCCCGCACTCGCGCTGGCGGCAGCGCTGAATCGCTGGCTCGCGCCGCGCCTGCCGGCCGACGTGCGTGAGGCGCTGGCGATGCGCTGTGTGCAGATCGACGTCACCGACCTTGGCCTGACGCTGCGGCTGCAACTCGGCCCACGCGGCTTCGGCCTCGCAGGCGCGACCCTGCCGGTGGCCCTGCGCATCGCTGCCGAGGCACCCACCTTCTGGCGGCTGCTGAGCGGCAATGACGACGCCGACCGCCTGTTCTTCGAACGCGCCCTGGTGATGGAGGGCGATACCGAAATGGGCCTGTTGCTGAAGAACACGCTCGATGCGATCGGCCCGCTGTGGCGCTGACTGAACTTCGCCGCGCGCGCGGCGTCTCCTCCCGCCGGGGCAGATTCATGCAGCGCCGCGGCGCGGCCGGCGCAGGGTGCGGTGTGAATTATTAGCGCCGACCCGCCGTTCGCACCCCGCCCAATGCGGCAGTCGCACTGGGTAGCGTCTGGGCTGCGGGGACAACAACGCTGCAGCCCGGCGACCGATAACAAATCGTCGCCCGGGCGAGGTGCGCGACAAACTCCATGTCGGTCGCCGGGCTCCACAGGTCCACGCTGTAGACGCGGCGCGGATCGAGCGGGAACGACGTGCCTTTGACGACGGCTGCGGGCGCCGGCGCCCGCTCGGCGGCAAGCAGTGGATCGGCGTCGGCAATGCAGGTCAGCCGCGTCGCCTCTGCCGTCAAGCTGCAAATCCAGACAGGCGTCTGCGCGACTGCGCCGCCGGCGAGCCACGGCAAGACCAGCAGCATCGACAAAGGAATGGGGCGCACAGCGTCTCCTGACGCTTGCGTATCGACCGGCGGGCGTCGAACTTGAGCACGCTGCCGCGCCCTTGTGAGAACGCCGCCTCGTCAGTAGCGAGATCGCAGCGCCAGCAAGGCGGCCTGCGCGCGTGCGTATTCGAGGCGCAGTTCGTCGACAAGTCGCGCCGCAGCGTCGACCTCCTCGCGGCGTGCGAGGCGTTCGACCTCGACGCACAATGCCGACATGCGGCGTGCGCCGATGTTGTCGGTGGCCGAGAGCATGCGGTGCGCCAGGCCGATCAGCTGCGACGCGTCGGCGCGGCGCGCCGCGTCAGCCAGTGCATTCAAGTGGCCGGGCATATCGGCAATGAACAGGTCGATCAACTCGTTCACCAGGCTCGGCGCTGCGCTTTCCTGCAGATCGCGAAGGTGCTCCAGGCGGCGCAGGTCGATCGCCGCGTCGGCGCTTTCGGGCTTGATGCGCGCTGCGCCGGCCCAACTGCTGGCCTGGGTGAGCACCGCCGTCAGGGCGCCGAGTTCGATCGGCTTGGCCAGGTAACCGTCCATGCCGGCGGCCAGGTAAGCCTCGCGGTCGCCGGGCATTGCGTTGGCGGTCATCGCAACGATGCGCGGCAGGCCGTTCGCGGCGCGCCGCTGCGCGATCCAGCGCGCCGCCTGCAGGCCGTCCATTTCGGGCATCTGGATGTCCATCAGCACGAGGTCGTAGGTCTGGCGCTCGACGGCCTCGATCGCTTCCAAGCCGTTGCCGGCGACGTCGGCGCGGTAGCCCATGCGCTGCAGCAACTGCACGGCCACACGTTGATTGATCGGGTGGTCTTCGGCAATCAGCACGCGCAGCGGCTGGCGCAAACCGAGCGCCGAATCCAGCGGCGCGGCCAGTGCCGGCGCCGCCGCCGGTCCGACACGCCGGCCCTGAACGGCGGCGATCAAGGTCGTGAAGAGCTCGCTGGCCTTGATCGGTTTGCACAGGTAAGCCGCCAGGTCAACGTTGGCTTCGCTGAGCGGCGCCGCGCGCTGCCCGAGCGACGTCAGCATCACAATGGGCAATTCGTCGGCGCTGCGCCGACTGCGGATTTGCGCGGCCAGCTCGAGGCCATTCATCCCCGGCATGCTGTAGTCAAGCACGGCGAGGTCGAAGGCTTCGCCATGGCGAATTCGGTCCAGCGCTTCGAGTGCCGAGGGCAGCGTCGAGGGAAGCATTCCCCACAGCAGCGCCAGGCGCGTCAGAATGCGCCGGTTCGTCTGGTTGTCGTCGACGACGAGCAGGCGCTTGCCTGCAAGCAGCGGCGCGTTGCGTTGCAGGAAGTCGGCAGGCGCCGCGGCGGCGGCTTCGACAAGGAGGTTGACGTGAAACACCGAGCCCTGCCCCGCTTCGCTTTGCACCGAAATGCCGCCGCCCATCAGCTCGGCGAGGCGCTTGCTGATCGCCAACCCCAGGCCGGTGCCGCCGTACTTGCGCGTCGTCGACGCGTCGACTTGGGTGAATGACTGGAACAGCAGCGGCAGCTGATCCGCGGGAATGCCGATGCCGGAGTCGTGCACGGCCAAACGGATGCGATGCAACCCGCCCTGCAGTGGCTCGCTGTCGACGCTGACGAAGACTTCGCCCTGGTGCGTGAACTTGACGGCGTTGGACAAGAGGTTGACGAGGATCTGGCGAATCCGCGCCGAGTCGCCGATCAGCGCTTCGGGCGTTCCGTCTTCGATGAGGTAGGCCAGGTTCAGGCGTTTTTCGATGGCGCGCTGCGCCACCAGGTCGAGCGAGTCTTCGATGCAGCGCCGCAGGTCGAAGGCGGCCTGTTCGATCTCGACCTTGCCCGCCTCGGTCTTCGAAAAGTCGAGGATGTCGTTGATGATTTCGAGCAGCGCTTCGCCGCTCGCGCGGATCGTGCTCGCGAATTCGCGCTGGTCTTGCGACATCGGCGTGTCCAGCAGCAGTGTCGTCATGCCGATCACGGCGTTCAACGGGGTGCGGATCTCGTGGCTCATGTTCGCGAGGAACAGGCTTTTCGCGCGCGCCGCCTGGCGCGACTCGGTCACGTCGCGCAGAATCGCGGCGAAGTAGGTGTGGCCGTCGAGTTGCACGTGCGAAATCGACGCCTCGGCGTCGAAGAGTGCGCCGTCGGCACGTCGGCCCTGGATTTCGCTGCGCTGGGCCATGCGTCGCGCCGGCGCACCCGAGCCTGCGAATTCGTGCATGTGATGGGCGTGGCCGGCTCGCGCGCTTTCGGGCAGCAGCATGGCCAGCGCTTGGCCGAGCACCTGGGCGGCGCGGTAGCCGAAGATGTGCTCGGCGCCTTCGTTGAACAGCACGACGTCGTGCTGCGCGTCGACGATGATCACCGCGTCGTCCGCGATTGCGAGCAGGCGTGCGAGCAAGGCGCCTGCGTTTCCAGGCGCAAGCTCCTGCAGCAACGGGTGCGTCATGGGCGCTGCGCGCGGCTCGCGCGCGGCGTGATCTTCGCCACGCCGCCGAAGCTGCCGACCCACAGCGTGCCGTCCGGCGCGCTGGCCATCGCGAACACGGCGTTGCCGAACAGGCCGTCGCGCGTCGTCAGCACCTCGAACTTGCCGGCGCTGAACTTCGCCAGGCCGTTGTTCGTGCCGACCCACAGTTGGCGCTTCGAGTCGATGTGCAGCATGAACACATGATTCCCCGGCAGGCCCTCGCTCACCGTGTACTGCGTCCAGCGTTTGCCGTCGAAGCGCGACAGGCCGCCCCCCCAGGTGCCGGCCCAGACGACACCTTGCGCGTCGACCGCAAGCGAAATCACGTAGTTCGGGTTGTACGCGACGTCGATCTTGCTCAGCCCCATCTCCTGTTTTTGCTGGGCGTGGTGCTGTGACACCTGGGCCGGGTCGCTCTTGAATTGAATCTGGTCCTTGACGCGCTCGTACTTCGCGCCCAGGCCATCGGCGTGGTTCCAATGCTGCCAGCGCCCCTGTTTGAAGTGCGCCAGGCCGCCCTCGGTGGCGAGCCAGATCTCACCGTCGCGCCCTTCGGCCAGGCCGTAGACCCAGTCGTTGGGCAAACCACCGCGCGTGTTTTGCACGGTGTGCAATTCCCATTTCGGGCGATCGCGCAAAACGCCGCCCCGCACCCGGTTCACGCCCGACCAGGTGGCGATCCAGACGTCGCCGTTCTTTGCCTTGAGCACGTCGTAGACGAAAGCGTCGCCCAGGCCTTCAGGGATGTTGAATTGCTCCCATTCTTCGGTCGAGGGATCGAGCAGCGCCATGCCGCCGCCGTAGGTGCCGAGCACGATGCGGCCGTCGAGCTTGCCGACGTAGAACACGCCGTTTGACAACAGGCCCGTCTTCACGTCGAAGAGTTTGTAGTCGTCATTGCTCGTGTCGTAGCGCACTGCGCCGCCCGAGGTACCCACCCACAGCGTGTCGCCATCGACGAACAGGCGCTTGACGTTCTTGTTGCCGACGCGGAAGTGGGCGAAGCGCGGCACCGCGGCGGACGCGGCGGCATCTGTGCGCGCCGCAGCGGGCGCAGACGCCGCCGCGCGCGCCGGCACGGCGGCGCCTTGTGCGCCCGCCCGAGCCGCCGCAAGCGCGGCGAGCGTTGCCAGCGCACCGATGAGCGCCACTCGGGCGATGCGTGATTCGACGAAGGTCATCGCGTGCCTCCCGCTCCAGCGCTAACGTGCAATCCGCACGACGCCCTTGCGCGTGCCGACCCACACGTCGCCGTCGGGGGCGATCGCGATCGCGTACGCATGGCGATCGAGCAGGCCATCGGCGACGCGCAGATTCACCCAAGTGCTGCCGTCGTACCGCGACACGCCGTTGTCGGTGCCGAACCAGAGCGCGCCGCCGCTCTCCTGCGCGATGCTGTAGACGATGTTCCCGGCCAGGCCGTCGCTCACGGTGAAGTTGCGCCACGTCTTGCCGTCGAAGCGCGCCACGCCGCCGCCCCAGGTGCCGGCCCAGACCGAACCGTCGCGCGCAGCGAGGATCGCAAACACATAACTCGGGTTGTAAGTGGACGCGCCCTCGGCAGCGACCGACAAATCGTGGCGCGAGCGCGTGCCCAGGCCGGTGTTCGCGCTGAACGGCAGGTTCTCGGTGTTCGGTGCGCCCAGGCCGTCGCGGTGCGTCCAGGCGACCCAGTGTTTGCCGTCAAACCTCGAGACTCCGCCTTCGGTGCCGAACCAGACGCGGTTCGCGCCGTCCACCGCGATCCCGTAGACCCACTCGTTGATCAGCTGCTTCACGTAGCTCGTGAACTTGCCGCTCTTGGCGTCGACCTTGTTCACGCCGGCCCAGGTGCCGATCCACAAGTCGCCGTTTTTTTGCTCGGCAAACGAGTAGACCCAGTAGTCCGCCAGGCCGTGCATCGGAAAGAAGGTCTTCCACTGGCCGTCTTTGTAGCGCGACACGCCGCCGGCGTTCGTGCCGAACCATTTCTGGCCCTTGCGGTCCAGGCCGACGGCAAAGACGTACTCGTTGGCCAAGCCATCCTTGCGCGTGAACGTGTTGCGCAATTTGCCATCAGCCAAGTCAACCTCGTGCACCCCCGCCGACGTGCCGACCCACAGCGCGCCGCGCGCCGGCTCGACGGTGAGGGCACGAACGTAGACCGCCTCCCCAACGTCGAACACGTCTTTGACCCGCGGTGCGGTTTGGCCTGGCGCCGCGCCCGGCGCAGCAATTGCGAGCGCGGCCAGGCCGAAACCAATGTTGCGGCGCAGAGTCATCGCAATGTGCGCAAGTGGGCGACGACGTCGAGAATTTCGCGGTCGCGCAATTGCCCCTGATACGCCGGCATCGCGCCCTTGCCGGAACGAATCGCGCCCAGCAAGACGAGATCCGGTTTGAGGAGTGTGGTGGGGCGCGAGAAGTCGGGCGCCGAGGGCATTACCGGCCGGCCGTCGCCGCCGTGACAGCCGGCGCAGTGTTGCCGGTACAAGGTTGCGCCATTGGCCGGGTCGGCGGCGTGTGCCGGCAGCGCCGAATGCAGTGCCGCGACGAACGCCAACCCGCGTCTCAGCGCAATCTTCATGCCCCGCCCTCGGCCTGGAACTCTTCGAGCTTGCGGTACAGGCTGGACAGGCCGATGCCCAGGTGCTGCGCGGCGACGCGCCGGTCGCCTCCCGCGGCGTCGATGGCGCGCTGGATCAGCGCCAGCTCGAAGCGCCGCACGCGTTCGCGCAGGTTGCCTTCGCCACCCTCCACGGGCGCCGCGGCGGCGGAGCTGCCGCGCGACACTTCAGGCGGCAGGTCCGCAATCCGGATGCGCCCGCCGTCGGCGAGGATCGCCGCGCGGTGCAGCACGTTCTCCAATTGGCGGATGTTGCCCGGCCAGTCGAAGGCGAGCAGCAGGTCTTCGGCGTCGGCGTCGATGCTGAGCAACTGGCTCGCGCCCGATCCGCTGCTGCGCTGCGCCACCAGATGGCGCAGCAGCGCGGGGATGTCGGCGCGCCGCTCGCGCAGTGGCGGCATGACGATCTGGAACACCGACACGCGGAAGAACAGGTCTTCGCGAAAGCGCCCTTGCGCAACGAATCCAGGCAAGTCGCGGTTCGTCGCGGCGATGATGCGCACGTCGACCTTGCGGCTTTGTTCGGCGCCGAGCGGGCGCACCTCTTTGGCCTCGATCACGTGCAGCAGTTTGGTCTGCATCGGCAGCGGCAGCTCGCCGATCTCGTCGAGAAAAATCGTGCCGCGGTCGGCCTGCACGAACAGGCCTTTGCGCGGCCGATCCGCGCTCGTGAACGCGCCTTTGGTGTGGCCGAAGAGTTCGCTCTCGATCAGGTTTTCCGGAATCGCGCCGCAGTTGACCGTGACGAACGGCGCGTCGCGGCGCGCCGACAGCTCGTGGATGCGCCGAGCCGTGACGCCCTTGCCGGTGCCCGATTCGCCGCTGATCAGCACCGTGCTGTCGGTGGGCGCGACCCGGCCGATGAGGCGTTCGGTCTCCTGCATCGCCGGCGATACGAACTGGAACGCGGCTTGCGCGTCGCCGCGCACCATGCTGCGCAGCGCCCGGTTGTCCTCGCGCAAGTCGCGCAGCGCGTCGATTTGCTGCAGCCGGTGCACGATCTCTTCGTTGCGCACCGGCTTGGTGATGTAGTCCCAGGCGCCGGCCTTGATCGCGTCGATCGCCGAGTCCACCGACGCGAAAGCCGTCACCATGATGAAGGTCGCGGCATGGCCGCGGCTGCGCGCGGCCTTGAGGAGTTCGATGCCGTCCATCACCGGCATGAAAACGTCGCTGAGCACGACGTCGAAGGCCGACTTGTCGAGCTTGCCGAGTGCCTCGGCGGCCGAGGCCGCAGATTCGACCGGGTAACCCGCCTTGGCGATGGCGCTTGCGAGAACCTGCCTGACGGCCGGCTCGTCGTCAACGACCAGCACGTTCAGTTCGGGCATCGCGCTCATCCTGGGTTCGCGCCACCGGGGTCGATGGGCCAAGTCAATTGAAACCGGAGCAACGGCCCGGCGTCTTGACTTAGCTCAAGCCGGCCGCGCAGCGGCTCGATCATCGCACGGCTCAACAGCACGCTGCGTGCGGCACGCAAGTCCGCCGGGTCGATGCACGCCGGGAACTCGAGCTGCGTGCGAACCGCGCCGGCATCAAGGCGCGTTGCCACACGAACCGTGTGCGGCGCATCCGGCAGCATCGCCTCGCAGCCGAGCGTCATCAACTGCATCAGCACCTGCTGCAATGTGGCGCCGGGCACGCGCAGTGCGGGGATGTCGACGCCGAGGTCGAACTCGAACTCGACGTGCCGGTAGCGCTTGTCGTAGCCGAGCCATTGCGCGACGTGGCGCAGCATGGCGTTGATGTCGACCCAGTCGAATTCGGTGGGCTGCGGCGCGGCGACGTCGGCCAGGTGGTGCGCCGCCAACGTGGCGCGCTGCGTCTGTGCCAGGATCATTTGCGCGGCTTCGGCGATGCGCTGCGCGGAAACGTCGCCCTGCAGCGCTTTCAAGTCCTGCGCAACGCCGGCGATCACCGCCAGCGGGTTGTTCACCTCGTGCGCCACGCCCGCGGCGAGCGCCGCGACCGCGAGCATCTTGTCCTGGTGTGCGCGCCGATGCTCATCGAGCTCGATGCGCTTCTCGCGCTCGTCCAGGTCGGTCGCCATGCGGTTCACGGCGTGCATGAGGTGGCCGAGTTCGTCACTGCGCGCCACCGGCAGCATGCTGCCGCGTTGGCCGCGCACGATGCTGCGCGCATGCCCCTCCAGGCTGCCGATGTCGCGCGTCAGGCGCGCAAAAAACCAGGCCGCGAGCGCGCCGAAGCCGGCGATTCCGGCGAGCGACAAGAACAGGGACTTCTTCGTGATGGCGTCGTAGTGGCGCTGGTAGTCCTGCGTGAGTTCGTCGCGGCGCTCGCCGAGCCGGCCGCGGCGCGCCTCGAGATCCTGCGCGACGCCGCTGAGCGCCTCGCGCAACTCGATCCACAGCGTGCGCAGCGGCGCCGCCTGCACGCCGGCGTGGCTGTTGGCAATGGCGCGCCACAGCGCGGCATAGTCGGAGTCGAACTCATCGAGCGCGGCGAAGGCCTGCGCGCACACCTGCATGTATTGCGCAATCTCCGCGGGCATCGACGGTTCGATCATGGTCGCATTGCTCACCAGACTCACGTCCAGCACGGCGCCGTTCACGGTCGCTTCGGCCAAGGCCAGTGCCTTCTCGTGGCGCGACAGGCGCTGCAGCGTCTGCACGCTGTCGTCCAGCCCGGCGCGTTCCAGCGAGACGTAGGCGACCGAGCCAAGCACATACGCCAACAGCGCGAGCGTGGCGAACCAGCCTTTGGCACGCAGCGACTGGCGCACCCGCAGCGGCGGAAGTTGCGCGGCGGCGTCGCGATCCGTCATGATTCCGGCGCTTCAAAAGCCGCTACGCTTGCGCCCGGCACGCTCGGCTGGCCCGGCGCAAAGTCGGGTACAGCGCTTGCAACGAATGACACCATCCCCCGGAGCCACCGCATGTTCATCCCGCGTCTCATCGCCGCCCTCGCTCTGTCCGTCGCCCTGCAGCCGGCATGGGCCGATGCGCTGCAAGACGGCGTCGCCGCGATGCAGCGCAAGGACTATCCGGCGGCGTATCGTCTTCTCGAACCCTTGGCGCGCTCAGGCAATGCGCTCGCCCAATTGCGCCTCGGGCTGCTCTACTACCACGGTCATGGTGTGCGCGAGAGCGATTCCCTGGCCCTGCAATGGTTCGAACGCGCCGCCCGCCAGGGTTTGGCCGAAGCCCAGTTCCACTTAGGCAATATGTATGCCTATGGTCTGGCCGATCCGGGCCCGGGGGCCGATGCGAACCGGCTCGCCGCGCAATGGATTTTCGAAGCCGCGCGCCAGGGCCACGGCGAGGCGCAGTACAGCCTGGGAATCATGTTCCTCACCGGCACCGGTGTCGTGCAGGACGAGACCGAAGCGCAGCGCTGGATCGGCCGCGCCGCGGCGCAGGGCCATGCCGATGCCGGCGCCTACTTGAAGGGCAAGGCGCCGTAAGCCCGCGACAACCGCCGGGCGGAATCGGTTGTACCGGGCGCGGCGCGCGAGCCTCCGGCCGGCCCCAGGAACGGGAATTGATTCCCGAAAACGGGAGTGCGACTCGCGGTTGAGGTCAGCTGCACCTCACGCGCCGACCTCTTGCGGCTCTACTTCACCCTGACGGTTGCCGAACAGGCCGCCGTGTTGCCGGCCACATCCTTGGCCTCATAGGTGATGGAGTAGATGCGCCCGGCCCGGCTGTAGCGTTCGCTGCGCAACTGGCCGGTGAGGTCGGCGCTGCCCACGGTCCAACCCCGGATGTCCAGCGGCACGTCAGAGCGACTCAAGCCGCTGTCGGCCTCGCTGCTGGTGACGGAGCGCAACGTGAAAAGTGACCCCGGGCTGGTTGTCATTGGCGCTGACGGTCGTGGTGATATTGACCAACTTGTGGTTCGGTTCCTGCAGCGTTTTGGGCCGCGCGGTGGCCGTGCAGCTGGGTGGAATGTTGTCCACCTGCACTTCGAAGGCGCCCCGGTCCACCGTGCCTCCGGTGGGGCTGATGCGTGGGAAGCCGGCACCGCGTTGATCGGTGATGAGGCCGGCGTCTATGGCCAACTGATTGACGCCCAGGTCGATCGCCGGGCTGCCTGTCAACGGGGCCATCGTGCGCGTCGGGCCGCCGTTGTTTTGCAGCGGGCCGAGGTGCGCCGGTGTGTTGGCCAGGCTGGTCGCGTTGGCGAAGACGCAAGTGGCATCGTCACTCAGGTTGCCGCCCTCGTCGAAAATGACCAAGGCGCCGCAATTGCCGTTCGTGCTCTTCTCGACAATCGTGTTGCGCAGAGCCAAGTGCAATGGGCCAGAAGCAAAGATGGCACCACTGTTCCCCGCAGAATTGCCGGAATTCGATATGTTGCCGGAGAAAGTGCTGCTGGCCACAGTGAGCCGCCCAGGGATGTCGAATGCGCCGGCAGAGTAGATTGCACCGCCCGAGGTCGCCGATGAATTGGCGTAGAAGGTGCTGTTGGTGATCGTGTTTGCGAGCCCGAAGGAATTCATAACCCGAATGGCGCCACCGAAGAGGGCCGTATTGCCGGCGAAGGTACTGCCGCTGACCGTCAGCGGACCAAAGGGCTTATAGATGGCACCGACTGTGCCGGAATTGTTCTCGAATGTGCTGTTGCTGATGGTGATGGGCCCTCCCGAATAGCCATAGATCGCGCCAACCGAGGGGTCTCCGGGCGTAGTGGCCGAATTGCCGATGAAGCTGCTGTTGGCCACCGTCAGTGAGGTGTTGCTACCGAGAGCAGCGAACATCATGATTGCGCCAGCGGACGCTCCCGCGTTTGTCGAGTTGGCCGAAAACACACAATCCGTAATGCTCAGAGTGGCCCCGCCCGCTGGAGCACCAAGACTTGGAGCTAAGACGCTTACCCCGCCCGCCGCGAAATTCTGGGTCGTCCGTCCGTTGGCGATGGTGAGCGACTTCAAAGCCAGCGACGTGGCTCCGTCCAGTTGCAACACCTGAGACGTGCCACCGCCGCTGAGCGTGACGGACCGGCCCGTAGCGTCGATCGCCAGCGTGTCGATGATGACCGGCAAGACCGATCCCAGGGTGATGGTGCCGCTCACCCCGAAGTTGATCGTGTCGGGGACGCCCACGCTGGCGTTGGCGGCGTTGATGGCCTGGCGCAGCGTGCAGGAGTTGCCGCAGAGGGAGCCGCCGGTATCGGCGTTGCTCGTGACGGTAAAGACCGCCGCTTGGGCGGCACCAAGGCCGAGGCAAAGCGCCAGCGCGGCGCCGAGTACGGTGAGTTCTCTCATTGCGGTGCAATTCCTAAGTGGTTGAGGTCAGGCGGCAAACCGAAGCGCAGCATCGTCATCGCGCAAACGGATCGAGTAGGCAAGAACCAGCGCCCGCTGGGAGTACCACCAAGTGAAAGCCTAGCAGCGCTTGGCCCAGATACGCCGGGGTTTGATCTCCGCGTTTGATTGAAGTCAACGGAGGCGCCGAGGCAATCGATCGGGCTTCCTGCCGCGCGTATTGGGCGTGCTGCTGGCCGTGGCCGACGTGAGCTATCTGCTCAACAGCCTGGCCCTGCTGCTGGCGCCGGCGCTGGCCGGCGCGCTTTTCCCCTATGTGCGGCTGCCGGCCCTCGTCGGCGAGTTGTCGCTCGCTGTCTGGTTGACTTTGCGGGGCGTGAACAGCGACCGCTGGACACCCTGATCGAACCCGCCCGCAAGCCTTCGAGAACGCGAGGAGCCACTGCCAAATCGGACCTTCTGGAGGCGCACTTCGCACTGACCATCGCGTAAGCGTCGTCGAAGCTCGATCCTGAACGTACCGCGTCAAGCACGCTTGCAACGCCGGTCGATGTGGCGTTACAACGTGGGTGTTCCACCTGGGCGGGCCGCACGCTCGCACACGTTGCCGCGGAATGCGACCCGCAGTCGCGTTGTGCAGGATGCTGTGCTTGCCCAAGCGCCTCGCTGAAACCTACACTGGCCACTGCATGAACGATTTCATCCTACTCATGTACAGCGATGCAACGGATCAAGTTGCCGCCGCTGACGGTGCCAAGTGGGGCGAGTACTTCGCCAGCCTGCACTCATCAGGACGGTTTGAAGGCGGAAGTTCGATCGGCTCAGGTCTGCATCTGCGAAAGGGGCACCCGGACAGACCCTCAACGCCCGCACTCAGTGGATTCATTCGCGTTCGCGCTGAGAACCTGGTCGGGGCTCGCACTTTGTTGGCCGGAAATCCAATCTATGAAGCGGGCGGTACCGTTGAAATACGAGAACTTCCCCCAGACGAGTAGCACTCTCTTGGGCGTCGTATGGAGCTCGCGGACATCGATCGACGCAACCCTGCAGCGAGGACATGACCAACCCGCGCGGCAACCTCCTCGCGAGCTCTGCGAATGCATGCGCCGGGTGGCCGTCAGTTCGCGGCGTCGGCCGGCGCTGAATTCGCCACAGGCGCGCCGACGGCCGGCACGTGGCGCAGGAAGAAGGCTGCGATCTTGCGGTCGACTTCGGGCATGCGGCTGCGGTCGAAGCCCGGCGGGTCGCTGAGGAGCTCGCCCGCGATGCCGCCGAGGCCGGGCGGAAACGGCGACAACATCGAGCCATGCCCAGCGTCCGGCATGTCGGCGAGCACCTCGCACGTCCGGCACGCGCCGCGCACCGCGCCGCCGTGCCAGTGCGTTACGAGCCAGCGGTCCTTCTCGGCGAGGACCAGTGCCAAGGGCACGCGCGGCACGGCCAGTGACAACAGGTCGTAGTCGGCCGCAAACGGCACCGCGGCGACAACCGCTGCAACGCGCGGATCCTGATGTTCGCGCAGCCGGTCGTCGTCGAATCGGGACTGGATGACCTTCACCGCCAGCCATTGCTTGAAGCCGTCCAGCGGGCCGCCGGTGAGCTGCGTGAAGAGGCCGACACAGGCCGGGAAGTCCTCGGCAATGTGCGCGGCGCAGTGACGCGCGAAGCCTGCCGGCGACCAGCGGCCGCCGGCCAGCGTGAGCGCGGTATGGCCGCCGGCCGACATGCCGTAGACGCCGACCTTGTCGAGCTGCAGCAGCGGCGCGAAGCGCGGATCGCGTTCGATCGCATCGATGGCGCGCGACACCTCGGCCGGCCGGAGCAGCCAGCTGTCGGGGCCGGGCTTGCTGTCGTCGCGGTAGTTGTCGGCGCGGTGCTCGGGCATCGCCACGACGTAGCCCACTTCGACGAGCGCCCGGGCCAAGTCGGCATGCACCCAGGGCGAGCCGCCCGATCCGTGCGAGATCACGACGAGCCGGCCGTTGCCGCGCTGCGGCGCCGCGTCGACAGCCAAGGGCAGCGTCATGCGGCCGCGCCGCACGGGCTGCTCGGGTGCGTCGCTCGGGTAGTAGACGGTGACCGGACCGTCTTCGCCGCTGGGGGGAAGCGCCGTCTGGCCGAGCGCGGCCGCCCAGGCCGTTTGCGCCATGGCGCTGGTCAGTGCCAGCACGCAGGCGCCCAGCGTCGCCCAGGAACGAATCGAAAGCTTCATGAGTCATCTCCACATCGGCGGCACCCTGCCCCCGGTGCGGTGACGATCGTCGACAAGCGCGGACAAGTCTCGCCAAGAACTGCAAGGCGTGGCTTTCGGCTGGTCGATTTCAGGAATCGGCGATGTTTAGCTTGCGAAACTCGGTCGGCGTCAGTCCGGTGACGGCCTTGAAGGCGCGGTTGAAGGGGCCGATCGACTGAAAGCCGGCGGTCAGCGCGATGGTCAGCACCGGCGAATCGCGCTGGGCTGGATCGACCAGCGCAGCCTTGGCCTCGTCCAGCCGCAGGCCGTTGACGTAGGCATTGAAATTGCGATGACCCAGGCGCTGGTTGATGTGGCGGCGCAAGCGGTACTCCGGAACCGACAGCATCGCCGCCAGCGCCGCCACGGTGAGCTTCTCCGAGCGGTAGGCGCGGTCGTGCCGCATCCGCTTGTGCAGCGCTTCGGCCAGGCGCGCTTCGGTGGCGTCGGGCGGCGGCAACGGCGGCGGTGGCCCGGCGCCCTCGGCGAGCGACGCCTGGGCCAGCGTGGCAGTCGCGTCGGCGGGCGGCCGGCTTAGGGTTGCGGCCGGAAACAGCTCGGTCGAGGCGAGCCGCAGAAGCCGCCAGGCCACACCCCCCGCAATCACGAGCAACACGGCCATGTCGAACAGCGCCGCGCTGTCGCTCAGGCGGCCCTGCGGCGCGCTCAGGCGCAGGCCGAGCTGCACCAGCGTGTACGCCACGCCGGTGACGAGCACGAAGAATCGCAGGCGGCGCCGCGCTTCCACCAAGTCGTCGCGCCAGTGCTGCACCGCCGCGTGCACGGCCAGCAGCGCGCCGGCAAGCGGCACAGCACGCAGCAGGACGCGCAGCAGAATCGCGATCCAGGCCGGCGCGCCGGTGACCATGTCGCAGTTCAACAGTCCGACCGTGAATGCCAAGGCCCAGGCCGCGGCGTGCCAGGGCCGCCAGCGGAAGTCGTCGTCGAACAGGGTGCGCACGAACAGCCAGAACAGCACGGCGTTGGCCACCGAGATGCCGACCAGCGGCGACTGCACCGCGCACGACACGCGCTGCTCGAAGGTCGGCGTCGAGCTGAAGACCTGCACGACGAGGCCCAGCGTGAGCAGCGCGCCGGCCTGCGCCGCGGGCAGCCGCGGCCGGTCGCGCAGCATCAGACCGGCGGCCAGCAGCAGCAGCGCGACGACCATGCCGCGCAGCGCGGCGTCGACCAGAACGAGAGGCTCGAACATCCCGAATGTTAGGCGGCGCAAGGCCAGCGGCAAGAATCGGCCGGTTGCGGCGACCCAATCTCATTCGATTGAATGCAAATTGGCATGCACGCCGTGCACTGTTTGCCAGGCCGGCCGACCCTCACCGCTGCGCCGCAACGCGGCGCTCGGCCAGGCGCGTCTCCCACTCCCACAGCGCCGAGCGTGCACGCCGCAAATGGCTCTGGTTCTCGTCACGCGCCAGGTGCAGGTAGCTGCGCATCGCGCCGAGCGCGAGTTCGAGATCGCCGAGCGCCTCGTGCGCGAGCGCCAGGCCGTAGTAGGCATTCGCCTGTGCAGCCTTCAGCGCCATCGCGGCTTCGAAGGAATCGCGCGCGGCAGCCGGTCGGCTGAGCCCCAGCAACGCAAACCCCATGTTCACATGCGCCTCGGGCATTTGCGGCGCGAGTTCGAGCACGCGGGTCAGGGCTGCGGCGGCGCGCTCGTATTCTTTGGCGTGCAGCAGCAGCACGGCGCTGTTGAAGTTCTGGCTCAGCTCGGCGTCGCGGCTTGTGCCCAGGCGCGCAGGCACCTCGCGGCGCGCGCTCGAACCCGGATGCCCATCGGTCGCCGCCTGCGGCGCGTGCGTAGGCTCGAGCCACGCAAACCACGCGCCGCCGAGCAACACGGCCGCGGCGGTGAATGCCGCGCCCAGCCAGCGGCGGTCCGGCTTGCGCATCACACGGCGCCCTTGTGCGGTGCGGTCGAGACAAACGGCACGCCGAAGAACGTCAGGAAAGCGAGCACGAAGACGCCGAGCAGCGCCGCGCCGAACGCGGCCGGCGCCAGGCGCAAGGTGGCGCGCGCGTGCAGCACCCCGGCCAGGGCGAGCCAGGTCAGAAAGGCCCAGGTCTCCAACGGGTCCCACGCCCAGTAGCGGCCCCACGCGTCTTGCGCCCAGACCGCGCCGACGATCAGCATCAGCGTCTCGAAGACGAAGGCGTAGGCGGCGAAGCGGTGCGCCAACAGATCGAAGCGCCGGTCGTCGGCCAGGCCGGCGCAGCGCGCTGCGCCCCAGCCGGTGCGGCGCAGCACAGTCACCGCACCCAGCGCCACGGCGACGAGCAGCAGGCCGAGGAACAGCTTGCCCACCAGTGTGTGCAGGTAGAGCAGCGGCGTCGCGTAAGTGGGCGGCAAGTGGCCGGGCCGCGCATCGGCGATCAGCAGCCATGCGCCCAGCGTCACCAGCACCGGCGCTGCGAACAAGGTGGCGCTGCGCAGTTCGCGCACCGCCCCGAGCGCCAGCGCGAACACGAGCGCCAGGCTCCACAGGTTGCTGCTGAGGATTTCATGCAGCGTCGTGAACGGGCCATGGCCGAGCGTGCGCCAGCGCGCCGCAAGCGACAGCGTGTGCAGCGCAAGTGCCGCAACCAGCGCACACGCAGCAACCCGGTGTGCGTGCCGGGCCGGGGCCAGCGTCGTCGGCCCGAACGCCGGCAGCGCGGCCAGCGCGACCAATGCGTAGGCGCAAAGTGCCGCCCAGAGCAAGGTCAGCTCAGGCATCGAGCGCTCCGCGCGCCGCCGCAAATACCGAATGCGAGTCCGCCAGCGAGCGCACACCGAAGAAAGAGCGTTGCGTGTAATACCAAGCAAGCGACAGCGCGGCGAGCAGCGACGCAGCGAGCAGCCACGGCAGCGTCGGATCGTAGGAGACGCGGTAGCCCATCCAGGTGCGCAGGCCTTCGTAGACGAGCGTGCCGCCGGGCAACTTCAGACTTTCGCGAGGCGCCAGCTCGGTCTCCAGCTTGCCTGCGTGAAGCACGAGACGGTGCGTTTGCGGCAGGCGGAACTGCGTTGCGGTGCTCGGGTCGATCAACACTTCGTCGATGTGCAGCTTGAGCCAGACGCGCTGGCCGTCCGGCAACGTCCAGTCAGCGGATTGGCGCAGCTCGTGCATCGGAAACGCCGGCAAGTGCACCGTGCCGCTGACGGGCGCGCCGGCGTCGGGCCGCCACGTGAGCCACGGCGCGAAGCCCTTGTTCGATGTCGTGTAGATGCGGTAGCCGTCGAGGATCAATGGCCGGTGGTCGCCGATCACGGCGCGCTGCGGCGTGCCGTTTGCGTCGAGCCACGCCACGGGGTTGCGCGTCGCGCCGCGCTGCCGTCCCGGGGCGTAGTCGATCTCGAACCCGGCGTGCTGAAAGCCGAGCTGCGCCAGGCGATTGCGGTGCAGCGGCCCGGCGCTGGCTTCGATCAACTCGCCGTCGAACGGCACGCCTTGGGTGAGTTCGAAGCGGCCGTCGAGCGCCGTCAGCTTGCCCCAGGCGACGAGCAACACCAGGGCGAGCAGCGCGAGATGAAACACGAGCAGCGGCAACTGGCGCCGAAACGCCGGGTGCACGGCCAGCGCCGCCAGCAGGTTCAGCGCGAGCCCCAGAAGTGCGGAGCAAAGCAGCAGCGTCGACGCCAAGCTCGGCCATTGACTGGCGATCGCGCCTGCGCCAAGCAAGACCATGCCGATCAGCGTCGTGCGCAGCGAGGCCAGGTGCGCGATGCCGCGCACGCCTGGCGTACGCAATGCCGGTTGCGGATTCACGGCGGGTTGCTGCACACCGACCCCATCCAGTCTTTGCCGTTCTGCGTGTTGTTGCCATTCGTGCCGAACGCGGTGGCGGAGTTGTTCGAGCCGCAATTCGTCTCGGTCCAGTTGCCGCTCGTCGCAAAGGTTCGCACCTTGAGCTTGGCGTTCAGATAGTAGGGCTCCTGGTTGAACGCCTGGTTCGACGCGTTCATGCGCCATTCTTCGTTGCCGGCTCGGCCCGCCTCGGGGCCGACGTCGTTCAGGTTCACGAGCAGTGCCTTGTTCTTCCAGCCGTGCGGCACCGCGACGTGGCACCAGTTGCAGCGGATGCTTCCAACTTTGTCGGCGTGGAAGGCGTGCAGATTGCCGCGATCCGAATTGAAGAAGCCGGTGTTGCCGCTGCCGTTGCGGTTCGCGTAGGTGTTCGGGTTGTGGCACTTGAAGCACAGGCCGTTCGCCGTCGGGCCGTTGTCGCCGCGGTTGTTCGCACCGACCGTGTTGTTCCAAACGCCTTTCAGAAGGAAGTTGTTGTTCGAGCCGTGCGGGCCCCAAGGCGCGCCGTCTTCGCCGCCGGTGGGAACGACGCTGGTGTCGGCCGTGTTCGAGCCGTGGCAGTCGCTGCAATACATGGTCTGCGTGCCGATCGCATTGCCCCAGGGCGAGCGAAATGACGCGGCGCTCGTTGCAGTGCGACCGGTCGCGTCCATCACCGGGTGCCAGGAGCGGTGATTGTTCGTCGCGTAGTTCGCGCCCGCGCCTGAATTCGGCTTCGTGCCCTCGCCCTGGTGGCTCGGCGGCGCCTGGAACTCCTTGGCCTGGTTCGTGTACACGGTGAGGTTGTTGCTGCCTGCGGGCGTTCCGCCGCTGCGCCCCAGCAGCGGCCGCGTGCCGAGCGGATAGACGTTGTTGTCGGCGTAGCCGTAGTCGGAGTGACACTTCAGGCAAATCTGGTACTCACGCGTCACATAGGGCGCTGCCGCCGACGTGTCGACGCTCGGGCCCGGGTCGCCGCGCTTCACCGTGTAGCCACTCGGCAGGTTCTGGAACGACGTCGACCCATAGACCGGCTCGACGCCCCAGCCGCCGCGCAGCGCGCCCGAGGCGATGTTCGTGTGCGTGTAACCCGGCGCTTCTTCGTGGCGGTGCGTTCCCGCGGGGTCGGGCGCTCCTGCCAGACCCGCAGCCCCGCCGATGAACGAGCGGAATTTGACGACGCGGTGCGGGTTGTGGCAGTCGGTGCACTCGGCGTGGCGTTGCGCGAGCAGCGCCTTGGGTTCGATGAAGTCCGCGCCGCAGCGATTTGTGGGGCCGGTGCAGTCGAGCGAAGGCTCGCTGAAATTGCCGCCGATGTCGTGCACTTCTTCGGTCGTTCCGCCCTGGTCGGCGGTGCTGATCGGCATGCGAATGCCAAGATCGAATTCCGATTCGACGTTGGGCACCTGCGCTACCGAATTGAGCACCGACTTGGCCGCGCTCGTGTGGCATTGGTAGCAGGTTCTTTCGAGCGCCGGATTCCCGCCTTGTTTGGCCGCAAACAGGTTGCCCGGCGGCAGTGGCGCGTCGGTGCCTTCGCGCGTCAGGCGCCGCGCGCCTTGCACGGTGTGCGTGTCGTGGCAGTTCAGGCACGCGGCTTTCCATACCGGCAAGGCCAGCGGAAATTCGCGCAAGGTGGCGGCCGCGTCGCGATAGGTTTCATCGGCAACGTCGGCGCGCGCGTGCGCCGAATAGGCCCACACGCCCAGGCTCAGGTTCTTGTCGTGGCACGCCAGGCACAGCGTGTCGCTGCTCGCGTTGTGCGCCGGGCTCGGCGGCAGCTCCTGGAAGCGCTGCGCGCGCAGGAATTTCTGGTTGCCCTTGGCGGCATCCAATTCGCGCAGGTGCGGGTCGTGGCACGTCGCGCACTGCACCTGGCCGATTCCTGCGCTGCCGGTGGGCTCCAGCGGCAGCAGCGGCTTCACGCCGGGCGTGCGCAGCCCGATCACCGCGCCGCTGCCCGCCGGCCACTGCTGCGCCGCATCGACCTGGCGCAATTCGCCGTCGCGCGCCGCCAGAGCGCCGGTGTAGCTGAGCGAGATCGGGTGGTCGTTGCGCAGATCCACTCCGAGGAAGCGCGTGAATCCGCTCTGCACGCCCTCGCCCACCGGCATCGTTCCGCCCGGGCCTGTGCCGACCATCGGAATCGCCACGTTCGCGTTGCCGTTCAAGACGTTGGCGTTGCCGATGGCGAGTGTGCCGTCGTGGCACGACAGGCACAGCTTGGAGCTGCCGCCGGGCTGCGCATTCAGGCCGTCGAGAATCGATTGCGCGTCGAGCGAGGACGAGGTGTAAGGCGTGTACGTCGTGCCCGCCGGAATCCGCCGGTTCCACAGCGGCGAGCGCAGCACGGCCGCACCTTGATCAACCTGCGTCGCCCCGTGCGGCGTGTGGCAGAACACGCAAACCTCGGTCGTGGCGCCGGGCGCGGCGTGGGTCGCGCCGGGCCCATCGACCGACAGGTTGTGGCGCGTGCCGCGCACGTCGGAGATGCGTTGTGCCAGAACGGGCAGCGTCAACGTCGCCGCCAACACGAGCCAAGCTGCGTTCACGCATGAGCGCATCACCCGCCCCCCAGGAATTGGAAGCGCACGATGCGGCCGTTGAACATGTCGGCCACATAGACCTGATTCTTCGCGTCGACCCACACGCCCGAGGGCAGGTAGAAATTCCCGCCAGGCGCGCCGCTGCCGACGATGGGCAGCAAGAATTCGCCGCGCCGCGAATACACGAGCAGGCTGTCGTGATAGGACTCGATGACGTAGACGTTGCCTTCGCTGTCTGCCGCCACACCCTTGGGCCGCACCAGGCTGCCGAGCGTCAAGCCACGGCTGCCGAATTTGCGCAAGGGCAGCGGCGCGGCAGGGTCGAAGATCTGCACGCGGCTGTTCAGCGTATCGGTCACGTAGAGCTCGCCTCCCGCGAACGCCAGGTGCGTCGGGAAGTTGAATTCGCCGTCGCCCTCGCCGCGTTTGCCGAGGGTGCGCAGCAATGCGCCCGCCGCGTCGAACACCTTGATGTCGTGCGCCATCGTGTCGGCGACGAACAGCTCGCCGCTGCGCGGGTCGCGCGCGACGCCGGTCGGGCGCTGCAATACGCCGCGGCCGATGTTGCCGAGCGGCTCGCCGCGCGCGTCCAGCCGCACCACCATGGCGAGCTCGGCGTCGGCGACGAACAACTCGCCGTTCGCCCCGAGCGCGAGGCCCGACGGCGCGACCAGGTTCAATGCGCCGCCCGCGCGGTCCCACACCTGCAGCTCGCCGGCGCGCTCGTCGAAGACGAACACCGCCTGGCGGCTCGTGTCGCTCACAAAGAGGCGGCCGCGCTCGTCGCCGACCAGCGCCGCGGGGCGCTGCAACACGACGGGCACTCTGGAGGCCGCGTCCAGGCCGACGAGCCAGCGCCCGAATCTTTGCAGCGCGCTGCGGTTGCCGGCGTCGCCGCGGAAGTTCTGCTCGCCGGTGAGGGTTCCGCTGAAGACGAAGCGCGTCACTTCGGGGGGTGCCGGCCAGCGCGGGCTTTCGGATCGCGCGTCCTGGGTGTAGCTCATCGTGCCGCGCACCGGCTCGACGCCCGCGCAGCCGGCCAGCAGCAACGCTGCAAGCAACATTGCCAGGCCTGCCCTTGTGACGGAGCGCGCCACGGTCAGGGCCGCTCCAGATCGCGAACCACGTGCACGATCACTTGGCCGGTGAGCGAGTCCGACACGGCGAGAAAGCCTTCGTCGACGGCGACGCCGCCGATGCGTTGCACACGCAATTGCTGCGCGGTGATGCTTTGTGCGGCGCGGCCGGCGCGCAGCACGACAAGCGTGTTGTCTTGCGCGTCGAGCACGTAGACGCGGCCGTGCCGATCCGCGACGAGCGCAATGGGTTGCTTCAACTCGCCGGCGCCGAGCCGCGCCTGAACTTGCCCGTCACGGCGCATTGCGTAGACCACGCCGGCGCTGCGGTCGAGCACGTAGACGTGCTCGCGCGCGGTGGCGATGGCGTCGACGCCGCGTACTGCGTCGGCTGCGGTCGCGCCGCCGGGCACGACGCTCGTCGAAAACGCACCCACCGGACGAAACTCGACCCAGTGGCGCAGCGCCGCGTCGGCAACCAGCAGCGTCGCCCCGGCGTCGGCAAGCGCAATGCCCACCGGCGCCGTTGCGGTGTTGCCGGCGCGAAAGGTCTGCATCGCGCGCCCGTCGCGCGCGAAACGCGTGACCTGGCGCGACACGCCATCGAGCACCCACGCCGACAGGTCCGGCCCGATGGCGAGCGCCGTTCCCGGGGTCGCCGGTGCGGCCGACGGGCTGGCGATCGGCGTGAACGTATTCAGCCCGAGGTCGACACGCCAGACGCGTGCGGTGCCCGTGTCGACAACCAGCAAATCGTTGCCCGCGAGTGCGAGTGCGGTGGGTGCGATCAGTTTGACGAACGCGCCGCCGGTCGGCCGGGGTGGAACGCCAAAGCCTGAGCCTGGCGCCGGCGCGGCCAGGAAACCGCCGCTGATGCTGCGCCAATGCTCGATGCGCAGCGAGCCGTCGGGCAAGTCGACGCCGCTGGCGGTGGCCTGCGGGGCCGCACCACAAGCGCTGAGCCACAGCGCCGCCAGCGCAAGCGCGGTGAGATGCAACGCGAACCGGGTGGCGCAGAGCCGGGTCAGCTTCATGTGGCCCATGATCTCACCATCGCCCCGGCCCGGACGTCTGCGGCCCGCCGACGATGCCGCTCGCCGTTCCCGCCAGGCCGGTGTGGCACAGCTCGCAGCGCTCTGCGCCCCAGGCGATCTGGTTGTTGTGGCACATGCCGCAAAACTTGCCGTCGATGATGTCGGCCATCGACACGTCGTTCGCTCCGGCGCGCATCTTGAATCCCAACTCCTGATGGCACACCCTGCATTGAAAGCGGATGCGGTGGAACCAGTGCGGAAACACGACCGGCCGCACGCCTTCGCGCTCGGAGCGCTTGTTCAGGACCACATCGCCGTACTCGGCGTGCAGGGCGCCGGCGGGCGCGAGGCAAAGGCCCACGAGGCACAGCGCGCGCAGGATGGGTTTCAGCAGGGGCGGATTCATCGGGGCGCGGATCGCCGCAGCGACGCATTGGGCACGCTGTGGCAGCGGTTGCATTCGGTCAGCGGGAACGCCACGGCGCCATGGCACACGCCGCACTGCTCGCCGTTCAGGATGGCGGTCATGCTGAATTTGTTGGCGCCGGCCTTGTCGATGAACAGCGCGTTGTGGCAGTTGCTGCAGTCCAGCCACAGCGTGTGCGCGCGGTGCGGAAACTTCACCGCCGGCATCGAGCCGAACTTGGCGATGATGAGGTCCTGGTCGAGCACGCGCACTTCGGTTTGCGGCAACAGGTTGGCGCGCGGCGCGATCGCGCCTTGCTCGATGGCGTCGACCCAGCGCACCAGGTTGCCCGCCGTGTCGCGCGGCAGCACTGCCAAGGCTTCGGCGGGCTGCTGCAACTGCGCAAGACCCGGGGCGCGCGGGTCGTGCACGCCGTCATTGGCCAGGCTTCGCCACAGCGGCGGCGCTGCGGCCAAGACGCCGCCGATCGCGAGCAGCGCGCCGCACGCCGTGGCGACGCGCCGGGGGCCGCGCCCGCGCCCGCGCCGGCAGCGGTGCAGTGCCGCAAGCAGACGCTCTAGCCACGGCACACTTCACCCTCACCCAGGAATGTAGACGCCGCCGGAGCGGATCGCGCGCACCAGTTCGCGCGTCGAATCCTCGAGCAGCTTGATCGCGCCGGCGTGGTCGCCGCCCTGGGCCGACGCCTCGGCCTGGCCACGCAGCGCCTGCGCCTTGTCGATGAACGCCTGCATGCCAGGGGGCATCAGGCCGCTGGCGTCTTTGCGGTCGGACAAAAGCATGTTGATGAGCATGCGGTGCGTGTCGTTGCGGTCGATTTCGTAATCGTATTCTTCGCGCTTCGACGCGAACTGCAGCGAGCGCACCAGCGTGTCGCCGCGGCGCATCGCCTCGATCGAGACGCGCGCCGTCAGGTAGGCGCGGTCCAGCACCGGGCGGGCTTCTTCGTAGCGGCTTTGCGCCGCGAGTTTTTGCGCCTCGCCGATCTGGCGCTCGATGCTCAGGCTCGCTTGCTGGGCCATCGCGCCTGCGGCTTTTTCCTGGGTGATGCGGCGCTGCGCGGCGGCCAGGGCGCGCGCACTTTCCATGCGCGAATCGAAGTCGCGTTTGACTTTCTCTTCGGCCACCTGCTCGGGCTTGGCCAGGCGCACGCCCAGCATCATTTCGCGCGCCGCCTGGTCGAGCAGCTCGGAGGCCGTGCTCGCGTCGCCGGCACGCAGTGCCGCGGCCGCCTCGCGGTGCATGAGGCGCGCGTTGTCGCGCTTTTCGCGCGCTGCGGCAACGCCGCTGGAATCGATCTGGCGCGCTGCGGACGAGGTTTCGATGAGCGTCGCGACCGACTGCACGCGGCGCTCGACTTGTTCGGGCGCCTGCGCCAGCGCCGCCGCGCCGGCCAGGCCGAGTGCGAGCGCGGCGGCCAGACGCGACCCAGGGAATGCGAATGTCGTTTTCATGGTGGATTTCCAGTCGCCGGCGGCGTCGCCAGGCCCGCTGCGAGCAGCGCGCGCTGCAGGTACAAGGTCGCATTGCGGATGTGATCGAGCGCCAATTCGACAGCGCCGGAGCGCGCCTGTTGCAGGGCTTGCGTGCGCAAGGTCCGGCTCGTTTCGGCGTAGCGTTCGAGCAGCGCGAGCGCGTCGCCGCGCGGCGCGAGTTCGCGAATCGCCAGCGGCAGCAGCTCGGCGAACCCGCCATGGCGCGCCAGCTCGTATTCGAAGGCTTCGCTCGGCGACGCCGGGCGCAGCGTGTAGTCGAGGGTCGCGGCGTGCAGGCTGCGATTCATTCCGGTCAGGACGTGACCCTGGGCCTGCAGCAGCTGCTGGTTCGCTTCTTCATGGCGCCCCTCGCGTGCCAGCTGACGCGCCGCGTCGAGCAGGCCGAGCGCCGCGGTCAGGTCGCCCGCGTCGGCCGGGGTCTGCGCCTGAACGCGCGCGCGCCAGGCGGTCACGAGGCGCTCGATGGTGGCGCTCAGCTGCTCGTAGCGGTTGCGCGCCGCGAGGTGCCGGGCGGCGACGTCGGCGAACAGACGCCGCGCCAGGCCGAGCTTGCGCAGCGCTTCGTCGGCTTCGCGGCGCGCGCCGGCGAGGTCGCCACGCGCCAGCGACTCGGTGGCCAAGGCGTGATGAATCCGCCCTTCGTCCAGGTGCGACCGCGCTTGCGAGTTGCCGCTGCCGGCGATGCGTTGCGTTGCGGGTGAGTCGGCGAGCAGTTGCCCCGCCAGGCGAACCTTCTGTTCGACCTGGACTCGCGGATCCGACACGTCGGCAGCGCGCGCCGCAACGCCTGCCAGCAGCATCGCCGCCACGGCAGCCGCGCTGATCGAGCGGACAAGCCGACCCTGCGCAACCACTGCGGCCGCCCGCGCCCGGCAGCGCGGCGCGTTGTGAAACGCTGGATCGCGCTGTCCCGCGCTCAAGGTTTGCGCTCCTCGGCGGTCGTCGCAAGCGCCTTCTTCTTCGAGTGGCAGAGGCGGCACTCCGACACCGGAAACGCGACCTTGCCGTGGCACACGCCGCATTGGCGGCCCAGCAGGATGGAAGCCATGCTGATCTGGTTCGCGCCTTTTTGCGGAACGAATATCGCGGGGTGGCAGTTCGAGCAGTCGAGCCATTCGGTGTGCTGCTTGTGCGGGTAGACGACGTCGGGCATCGAGCCCTTCACTTCGCGCACGATGTTCAGGTCCATCACCACCGCCTGGGCCGCCGGGTCGAGCCGGTCCCAGCGTGGTGCGATCGTCTTGGCGTCGAGCGCCTTGACCCAGTCGACATGGTTGCCCGCCGGGCTCTTCGGCATCTCGGCGAACGCCACCGCTGGAGGCTGCAGTTGCAGCGTCATGTCGTTCGTCGGGTCGTGAATTCCCGAGTCGACGGCCGGGCGGTTCGCGCGGCCGATCGGCTTGAGCAAACGATTGAAGGCGTTGACTTCGGCGCTCGGTGCGGGGTTGGGCGCTGCAGCACGCCCTGCGCTCGGTGCGGCAGGCGCTGCGGTGGGCGCAGCCGGTGGCGCTACGGGCGCCGCCGCAACTGCGTTGACGGCAGGGTTGGTCGGGGCCTTGGTCGCCGCTGCGGGCGGTGCGGGCGCTGCCACGGGCGGGGGCGGTGGTGCTGCGGGCTTCACGTCGGCCTTGGCGACTGCGACTGATTTGGTTTCGGGTTTCGCCGCAGGCGCCTTGGCCGCCACGCCGCCGCTCATCATGTACTCGATGACGCTGCGCAACTGCGCCGCGCTGAGGTCGGCGCGCCCGCCCTTGGGCGGCATGCCCTTGGCGGTGCCGGCGGTGGCGCTCTTCACGAGCGCGTCGATTCCGGCCTTGGCGCGCGGCGCCCACTGCGCCGTCTCGCCGAGTTTGGGGGCGCCCAGCACGCCCGTGCCGTGGCAGCCGATGCAGCTCGTTTCGTAGACCGCCTTTGCGGCGGCCTGATCCTGGGCGAAGCTGCTCGCCGCGGGCCAGAACAATGCGCAGGCCAGGAGCGCCGAACCCAGAGTGCGATGCATCGGCGCCTCCTATTTTTTCGCCGCCGCAGGCGCGGGCGCACCGGGCATGGGCAGCCGGGGCAGCGTGCTCTCGTGCACTTGCGTGGGCGTTCCGGGCTTGCCGGAGTGGCACAAGTTGCAGTTCTCCGCCGACCATGCGAGTTGGCCGTTATGGCACGAACCGCAATATTGACCGTCGATGATCTTCAGCATGTCGATTTTGTTGCCGCCGGCCTTGAACTCGAAACCCAGGTCGGCGTGGCACACCTTGCAGCGAAAGCGCACGCGGTGGAACCAATGCGGGAACACGACGGGGCGCATGCCCGCGGCGTCGGAATAGTTGTTCATCACGACGTCGCCGTATTCGGCGTGCACGTCACGCGGCGCCAGGCCCGCCGACAGCAACACGGCGAGAACCGCCATGACGCCGCGGCGCCACGTGGACGCCAGTCCTGTTCTTCTTGGAAAACTCACGAAGCGGTCTCCGGTGGGGGTGGACGCGATGGTGCGGACGCATTCATCAGTAACGGCGCTGCACGCGCGCAAACAGCGACGCGACGCTGCGCTCGTCGAAGCGCACCAGCCGCGCGCTCAGGCGCGTCTCGAGCAGGCCGATCGCATAGTCGAGGCGATTCTCGAGCGACGCCGTGATGCGCTCGCGCGGCGCGTCGACGTCGCCCAGCGCACGGCGTTCGAGTTGCTGGCTGTTCACCGCGAGCAGCGCCGTGAAGCGCAGGCGCGGCACGTCGAGCAGGCGCTGCTGCTCGTAGTTGAGCGAGCCGCTCGTGAAGTTCTGCCAGCTCGGGGTCGCGTCGCGCTGCGTGCCGGTGAAGGCGTCGATCTGTGTCGTGTCGCTGCGCGTCGCCTGCCAGGTCAGATTGCCCGACCAGCTCGCGTAGCGCGAGAGCTGGGTGCGCCGGCTCAACTGCAAGTTGATCAGTTGAAAACTGCCGCGCTCTTCGGCCCAGGTGCGCGAATCGCTCGCCGACAGGCCCGCGTAGCTCTGGCTCGCGCCGGCGCCGCCGCCTTGCCAGTAGAGCCCCGCCGAATGCGCGATGGCGCGCGACCAGATCTGCGTCTGCGAGTCGTGCAGCGCGCCCAGGCTTTGTGTCAGGTTCAGCGAGACGCTGTCGGCCTCCCCCCAGGCCAGGCCGCGCGAGACGCCGTGCGCGAGTTGCGCACCCAGCGTACGGCGCGAGCCGACGTCGCTGCTGCGCGCAACGCCATAGCTTGCGCTCAGCGACGGCGTGTAGCGCCAGGCGCCCAACGTCAAGCCTTGCGGGGTGTACGTCGCCGAGGCGTTGCCGGTGGCGCCGTACAAAGTCGGCGCGCCGCCCTGCTCGGCCTGCGTGCCCGACGCGGACGCGGCAATGCGCCACTCGCGCGTCAAGTCCTGACTCGCACCGAGCGCGCCGTTGAGCGTGCGCACATGCTGTTGCGCCGCCGAGCTCTCGACCGTCGCGTCGACGATTCGGGCGCTGCCTGTGAGGTAAAGCGGGGAATCCGGCGAATAGAGCCACTCACCGTCGCGCGGCCGCCAAGTCGCAAAGCTCGACAGCTGGCGAATGTCGCTGCTGCTGTCGAAGCGGCTCGCGCTATCGCCGCTGCGCAATTGCACGTCGTTCCAGGTCGCCATGGTGTCGACGTGCAAGCTGCTCGCCGGGTGGAAGGTGTGGCGTGCGGCGAGCGTCGCGATGCGGTTGCTCTCGTCGGTATCGCTGCGCTGATTGCGGCTCAGCCAACCGGTGAGCTCGAACGAATGATCGGCAAATTCGCGCAGCGCCGTGCCGCGCACGCTGTCGACGGTGTCGACGGCGCCGTCAATGGCGCGCAGCCGACTGCGCTCGACGTTGAATTGATAGCTGTCGCTGCCCATCTCGGGCCGGTACGACTGGGTCAGGCTGATGCGGTCGCTTCGGTAGTCGGTGCCCAGGCTGTCGCCGCGCACCCGGCTGTCGCTGACCTCGGTGCGCAACTCGAATGGAAAGCGGCTCAGCGGAAATGCCGCCAGGCTGAAGCGGCCGGTGAGCGCGGTGCTGGTGTTGCTCGCCTCGGGGGCGGCGGGGCCACGCGTCGTGTCACGCGCGATCAATGTGCCCAGGCCGGCGCGCAACTGGATGAACCAAGGCTGCCAGACGTGGGTCGAGAAATCGATGTCGTTGTAGAGCAGTCCGAGCGTGGAGCGCGTGCCGTCTTCCAAGCGCAGCCAACGCGCGTCGAGCGAGACGCTGCCCGTCGTGCGCCACGGCGCCAGGCTCCACTGAATGCCGTTGCCGTTCGCGGCCGCTTGCAGGGGCTCTGCCGCCTGCGTGCCCGAGCTCAACGGTGGATCCACCAGCGTTTCACCCGGCGCGTAGGCGGCCGCACCGGTGGCACCACAACGCAGCGCGAGCACGGCGGCGGCCGTGTGCGCAAAGCGCCGTGCGAACTTTCGCAGGCCGAGTCGGCCATCGAGTTGAGTGGCGCGACCCGGCACGCGACATGTCCTCGGGTGCGCGGTGCAGGCCCGCCACCGATCAACCGGCACGCGCCTTGTGCGTGCTCGGGGGCAGCGGGGCATAGTGGCTGGGGTCGATGCGGATCGGCGTGGCGCTGCGCAGTTGCGCGATCAAGCGAGTCCAGCGCGCCTGCGCTTCATCGCGTTGCCAAAGCGTCGCCGCGCGCTGCCGCGCCTGCTCGAAGCTGCGCTGCTGCGCAGCGCGCCGGTCGTCCAGGCGCACCAGCAGCACACCCTGCAGCACCTGCACTGGAGCGGACAGTTCGCGCAGGTGCAGCCTGTCGAGCACCGCGTGCAACGCCTCGGGCAGCATGCCGCGGTGCGTGTAGTCCATCTGGCCGCCATCGCCGGCAGAACGGTCTGCCGAATGCAGCCGCGCCAACGCGGAAAAGTCAGCGCCCCCAAGAAGCTTTTTGTGCAGGCGCCCGGCCTCCGCGTGCGCAGCGTCCCACACGGCTTGCGCCGAACTCGGGTCGACCTTCAGCAAGATGACGCTGAGCTTGACCTGCTCGGGCTCGATGAACAGGTCGAGGTGTTGATCGTAGAAGGCGCGGGCCGTCGCCGCGTCGGGTTCGGCAACACTCTTCACCTGCACGGTCAGCCGCTCCAGCAGGCTGTCGTTCTCCAGCTGCGGCCGCACGGCACCGAGCATGCGCTCGCGATTCGCCTGCCAGTTCGGACTGTTCTTGTACTGCGTGTCGTAACGGGCGAGTGCCGCAGCGACCTTGTCGGCTTCGGGCTGCAGGCCGCGGCGCCGCGCTTCGTGCAACAGCAACAGCCGATTCACGAGTTCATCGCCGACGTCGCGCTGGAACTGTTCGAACTCGCCCTGCGGCGGCTTGGCGTGGTAGTACTTGTTGCGCACCGCCAGCGCCAGCGCGTGCCGGTATTGCTCGGCGCTGATGACGCTGTCGCCGACGGTGGCGAACGTCGCCGCCGGCGACGCGGGCGCATGCGTCGCTGCCGACGGCGCGGCGTCCGGCGTCTGCGCCGCGGCGCAGACGCCGGCGAGCGCAAGCGCCATCATCAGCACCGTTGGCGTCGGCAAGGCAGGCATGGCGTTCACCGTTGAATCGCGGGCGGCGCGGCGCGCTACTTCACATGGCACGCGGTGCACACCGCGCTCGACGCGTTCGAGATGCGCAGGAAGGTTTCGCCCGCACTGCGGCCGGTTCCGGTGGGACCGGCCTGGCCGGTCGAGACATGCGGGTCATGGCAACTTGCGCATTCGACGAGTGGCCCCAGGCCGCCCGTGGCGCGCTGGTAGAGCGGCAGGTCGGTACGCTGCTTGCCGATGCCTCCGGTTTCGACCCAGAAGACCTGGTTGTTGTTGATCGTCTGCGTCTGCAGCTGGACGAAGTCGCCGTCTTTGCAGGTTCCGGTGACCGTCGTGCCGCTGCCCGTGAGCCCGCCGCCGCAGTACTGAATGCCGATCGGGTGGTCATTCGACAGGTCGGTGCCGAGCAGCGACGCGCCGCTGCTCAAGCGGCCGGCGGCGCTGACCGTCGAACCGGTCCACGTGTAGGCGCGGCCGTCGACGCCGCCCCCGTCGGCGAGCACACCGCCCGAGCCGGGTGCGTTGATGACGTTGTCCATCGCCTGCGTGCCGTCGTGGCACGACAGGCACGCCATCGAGATCGAGCCGACCGGCGCTACCGTGCCGTCCAGCGACGGCGTCTGCAGCGTGTCGTAGGTGACGTAACTGCCGCCACCCGCCGGCACACCGGGTGCACCGAGGCGCTTGTTCCACAGCGGCGCAGGCGCGGCCGTGTCGGCGCCGTGCGGGGTATGGCAGAACACGCAGACTTCAGCGGTGTCGGACACGCTGTTGCGCCCGGCCGGCCCGGGGCCGGAGCCGAGGTTGTGTTTCGTGTCGGCGATGCCGGCCGAGCCGTCGGCGCTGAGCAGCAGCAGCGCACCGGCGAACACGCCTGCACAGACGGCGCCCCAAGGACTCAGACTCCTCGATGTTTGAATCTTCATGTCGATGATCCTTTCGAAATCCGACCGAACCGGGCGCCGGCCCACTCCGACGCTCTTAAGTACCTTAAGGTCGTAGCAGCTTCCGTGCCATTGCCAGAAACCCGCACCAGAGGCGCGCCCGTTGGCGCGCACGCTGCCAGAGTCGATACCACTCCTGCTTTCGGGAAGGCGTTTTCCCGGGATCGGGAAGCGTCACGCCGGACTGTTGATCTTTCTCAAGCGATGCGGCCTGGCGCCGGCCACGCTCAAGGTGCGCGGCTCGGCCGGCGCGCGAGGTGACCGCTGCCTGGCGGCAACGCCGCGGGCCGGAACACGTCGATCTTGCGAAACCACTGGTCGACCATGTAGACGCGGCCGTCTTCGTCCACTGCAATTCCCGAGGGCAGCATGTACTTGGCCGGCGCGTCGCGCTCCGAGCGGTCGCCGACGTACATCAGCAAATCGCCCTCGGCGTTGAAGATCTGGAAATTGCCGAACGCCGTGTCGACGACGTAGACGTTGCCGTCGCGGTCGATCGCGATTTCCTTGGGGCGCGCAAACTGCCCATACTGCTTGCCGATGCTGCCGAAGCTGTGCAGGAACTTGCCGTCGCGATCGAAAACGACGATCCGGAAGTTCCCGCCGTCCACGACGTAGAGGCGCCCGTCCTTGCCGATCGCCAAGTCGCGCGGCAGGTTGAATTCGCCCGGCCCGCTGCCTCGCCTGCCGATGTCCATCAGGTGCGCGCCGCTGCGCGCATCGAAGACGCGCACAAGGTGCTGATCGGAACTGACGCCACCCAGGTCCACGGCGTAGACGCGCGCACCGGCCGGATCGACGGTGGCGCTGGCGAGTCGCGTGAACCACTTGTCGCCGCCGATGCGCCGCAGAAATTGCCCCTGCGGCGAATAGACCATGATCGCCTTGGCGCCGATGTCGGCGACGAACAGGTTGCCTGCCGCGTCCACGTCCAGGCCGATGGGCTTGGTCAGTTGACCCGCACCGTCTTCGTCGCCTATCCTGAAGTGGCGCCCCTGCGGAACATCGAAGACGAGCACATGACGCGAGACCGTGTCGGACACATGAATGCGCCCCTGAAACACGGCGACGGCGTAGGGCTTGGAAAGCGCTTCGCCGCTCGCCTGCTCGCCGGTCACGAAGCGGCGCAATTCGGCGCCTGGGGCGTCGGGAACGACGTCGGCACTCGAGCGGATGGTGCGCTCGTAAACAAAGCGCGGCTGCTCGGGCGGCGCCGGGAAAACGATGGGTTGCGGCGGCGCCTCGCGGCGCGGCGCGGGGGCTTGTGCGCATGCCGCCAGCAATATCGCGACAAGCGCGGCGGCGCGGCCCGCACTGCCGGATCCGGGAATCCGTCTTCCCACTCTTGCGAATTTCAAGGCACGACCTCCGTCGCGAAGCGGACCGCAGCGGTGCGCAACAACACGTCGCGCCGCAAGCCCTGTGCCAATGGCAAAGAACTTGCTGCAGCGTCGCGCACACTCAGCCACCGATGATGCATCCTTTTGCGATGACAGTTTTCGATTCCGCGGCGGCAACCCTGCGCCAAGCGCTGTGGCTCGCGTTCGCCCTGCTGCTGCACCCCCTGGCGCAAGCCCAGGCAGCGGCCGCACAGGGCGCGTTGCTCTATCACAACTACTGTTCGGTGTGCCACGGCGACCGCGGCGACGGCAAGAGCCGCGCGGCCGCCGCGCTGTCCACCGTGCCGCGCGACTTCAGCTCGGAAGCGTCCAAACGCGAGTTGACGCGGGAGCGCATCGTGCTGGCGATCACGCACGGCCGCCCCGGCACGGCGATGGTCGGCTGGAAGACACAGCTCAGCGACGCCGACATCGGCGTGCTTGCCGATCATCTGTTGACGCAGTTCGTGCAGCGCGACTCGAGTGCGCCTGAACCGCGCGCCGCAATTTCCGGCACGCAAGCGCACGGCGGTCGCCAAGCCGACGCCGCAGCGCCTGTGGTGCGCCTGGACATGACGGCAGCGTTCCCGAACCAACTCAAGGGCAAGCTCTCGCGCGGCGCGGTCTTCTACATGGCCAATTGCGCGACATGCCACGGCGCAGCCGGCGACGGCGCCGGGCCGCGCGCGTATTTCATCCGCCCCAAACCGCGCAACTTCCTCGATCCGGCAAACCAAGGGCGCTTCAATCGCGTCACGCTCTTTCAGGCCGTGTCGGAAGGCCGCGTCGGCACCGAAATGCCGGCCTGGAAACAAGTGGCGAGCGCCCAGCAGATCGCCGACGTCGCCGAGTACGTGTTCCAGGCCTTTGTTGCACCGCGCTCGAGCGGCGCAGGCAGCGCGGCGACCGGCGCGGCACGATGATGCACCGACGGGCGTCACGACTCTGCATTGGGACGGTACTGATCAGCTTGACCGTTTGCGCAATCCTCATTTCACTGCGCAGCGCAGCGGCGCAAGACCTCATCGCGCCGGACGCAACAACGCTGAACCTCGGCCGCAATGTCTACAACCAGCGTTGCTATTTTTGCCACGGCTATTCCGGCGATGCAAAAACCGTCGCGGCAAGCGTCCTGAGGCCGGCACCGCGCGACTTCACGAGCGGCAGCGAACTTTCGCAGCCGGCGATCGCCGACGCCGTCGCGCACGGCCGCCCGGGAACGGCAATGAAGCCGTTCAGCGCCGTGTTGAGCGACGCGGAAATCAGTGCGGTTGCCGCCTTTGTGATCGACGAATTCGTTCGCCACCGCGCCCGCAATACCGCGTACCACACCGCCGAGAACGGCTGGCCCGAGCATGAACGGTACGCCGCGGCCTTTCCCTTTGCGAGCGGTGCGATCGCGATCGATGCGCCCGAGCACTCGCTCAGCGCCGAGCAGCAATGGGGTCGCACGCTCTATCTGAACGCGTGCATCACGTGCCACGATCGCGGCCGGGTCGCGAACGACGGGCCGACATGGAGTTGGCGGCCGTTGTCATTCCCGCGTGCGGACTCGGGCGCAGACGTGCAAGCGCTCGAATCGCCCAGCACAAGCGCGGCCCAGCCCACCGCGCCGCGCCTGACGCGGCTGAGCGCGCGCGAGCGGCAAGGGCAACGCCTGTTCCAGTCCAACTGCGCGTTTTGTCATGGCGCGAACGGCACGGGCAAGAACTGGATCGGCCAATTCCTGGAACCCAAGGCGCGCGACCTCACGCAGTTTTCCCTGCAAGATTTGCCGGCGGAGCGCTTGCGGCTGACGATTCGCGACGGGCTCAGCGGCACGTCGATGCCGGCTTGGCGCGATGTGCTGAAGCCCGCCGAAATCGACGCCGTGGGCGCCTACGTCACGCGGGCCTTTGTTCGGCGTGACACGCGTTGACGAAACGAGGGCATTGACGGCACTCAATGCTCTCAATGCTCTCGCTCGCGCGCGGCCGAATTGCGCTGGGTCAAGCGTCGGCCCGCGCAAACCACTAGGCTGAGGTCATGGTTGAATTCCGCAAGGAACAAGCCTTCGCAGGCCGTCTGGTCATGCTCGGCTTCGGCTGCATCGGCCAGGGGGTGCTGCCGCTGTTGCTGCGCCACATTCAGATGCGCCCTGAGCAGCTGCTCATCGTCAGCGCCGACGAGGCCGGCGCGCAAATCGCACGCGCCCAGGGCGTGCACCTGCTGGGCGTGCCGGTGACGGCGGAGAATCTTCATCAAGTCCTGGACTCCTTGCTCGGTGCGGGCGACTTCCTGCTGAACCTGTCGGTGGACGTGAGCAGCCATGCGCTGATCAAGTTCTGCCAGGCGCGCGGCGCGCTGTACCTGGACACCTGCATCGAGCCCTGGGCCGGCGGCTACATCGACACTTCACTCGCTCCAGTGCAGCGCACCAACTACGCGCTGCGCGAATCCGCCCTGGCGTTGCGCCACCCGGGCGGCGACGCACCAACGGCGCTGCTGACGCACGGCGCGAATCCGGGGCTGGTGTCGCACTTCGTCAAGCAGGCGCTGCTCGACCTTGCGCAGGCGGAAGGTGCCTCGTTCGAGCGCCCGACGAACCGCGAGACCTGGGCGCATCTGGCCAGCTGCCTGGGGGTGCGCGCGATCCACATCGCCGAGTGCGACACGCAAACCGCAGCGCGGCGCAAGGCGCCCGGCGAGTTCGTCAACACCTGGTCGGTGGATGCCTTCGTCAGCGAGGCGTGTCAGCCCGCCGAACTCGGCTGGGGCAGCCACGAGCGGCACTTCCCGGCCGACGCGAGGCGCCACGACACCGGCTCGCGCGCCGCGATCTACCTCGATCGGCCGGGCGCAGCGACCTGGGTGCGCAGCTGGACTCCACTCGCGGGCGCGCAACACGCGCTGCTGATCACGCACGGCGAGTCGATTTCGATCGCCGACTACCTCACCCTCGGCGACCCGGAGCATCCCGACTATCGACCGACCGTCCACTACGCCTACCGTCCGTGCGACGACGCCGTGCTCTCTTTGCTCGAGCTGGGCGCGCGCAATTGGCGACCTCAGCAAAGCAAGCGCGTGCTGAAGGACGACATCGAAAGCGGCATCGACGAACTGGGCGTGCTGCTGCTCGGCAATCCGTGCGGCGCGTATTGGTATGGCTCACGGCTGTCGATCGAGCAGGCGCGCGAGCTGTGTCCGTTCAACAGTGCCACCAGCTTGCAGGTCGCTGCGGCGGTGCTGGCGGGCGTCGTGTGGGTGATGCAGAACCCCCAGCGCGGTGTCGTCGAGCCCGACGATCTGCCCTTCGATCGCATCATCGCGCTCAGCCGGCCTTACCTGGGCGAACTGCTCGGCGTGTTCAGTCACTGGACACCGCTGGACGGCCGCGGCGCCCTGTTCCACGAGGACGTCGATCTCGACGACCCGTGGCAGTTCAAGAACTTCCGCGTCTGACTCGTCAATCAAGAGGAGAGAACCATGCTTCGCCGTTTGATGTTCGTTGTGCTCACGGCGTTCTGCTCGGTCGCGCTCGCCGCCGGCTCGCAACCTGTCGTGGCGTATTCGAAGAAGGCGAAGTTCGAGGACGTGCGCGACGATCTGAAGCTGGCGATCGAGAGCAAGGGCCTGGTGATCGACCATCACTCGTTCATCAACCAGATGATCGAGCGCACCGGCAAGGACGTCGGCTCGACGCGCAAGGTCTACGTCGACGTGCAGGCCTTCGTCTTTTGCAGCGCGGCGCTGTCGCGCAAGACGATGGAAGCGGACCCGGCGAATGCGGCGATGTGCCCGTACTCGATCACGGTGTACGCGACCGCAGCGCAGCCCGACAAGGTGATCGTCGCCTACCGCCGCCCGTGGCGCCCCGAGGGCTCGGCAGCGTCGAAGGCGGCGCTCCGGCAAGTGGAAGCGCTGCTCGACGGCATCGCGCGAACCTCGCTCGGCATGAAGTAGCAGCCGCCCTGCCAACGTGGCCACCACGCCAGCGCAAGACCTGCTGATCCGGCGTGTCGCGATCGACACCTGGCGCGAAAACGTCGTCTACCTGCACCGCGACTGCGCCGTCGTGCGGGCCGCCGGATTCCAGGCCCTGTCCAAAGTGACGGTGCGCGCGAACAGCATGGCCATCAACGCCGTGCTGAACGTCGTCGACGACGAAGCCATCGTCAAGCGCGACGAGCTGGGCCTGTCCGAAGACGCGTTTGCGCGCCTGGGCGTCGAGGCCGGCCACGCGGCCCAGGTGTTGCCGGCCGAGCCGCCGATTTCCCTATCCGCCCTGCACCGCAAGATCCGCGGCGAACGGCTTTCGCGCGAGGACCTGCACGCCCTCATTCGCGACGTGGCGCAGGCGCGCTACTCGAAGATCGAACTGGCGGCGTTTGTCGTCGCGACGAACGGCTACGACCTCGAGCGCGACGAAGTGCTTTACCTGACCGAAGCGATGATCGCCGTCGGGCGCAAGCTCGACTGGCATCAGGCGGTGCGCGGCGGGCCGGTCGTGGACAAACACTGCATCGGCGGCATCCCGGGAAATCGCACCTCGATGCTCGTGGTGCCCATCGTCACCGCACACGGCATGCTCTGCCCCAAGACCTCGTCGCGCGCCATCACCTCGCCTGCCGGCACGGCCGACACGATGGAAGTGCTCGCCGAAGTGGAACACTCCGTCGAGCGCTTGCAGCAGATCGTGCGCGAGACCAACGGCTGCCTCGCCTGGGGCGGCACGGCGGGGCTGTCGCCCGCCGACGACATCCTGATCTCGGTCGAGCGGCCGCTCGGCATCGATTCGCCGGGGCAGATGGTCGCGTCTATCCTCTCGAAGAAGATCGCCGCCGGCTCGACGCACCTGGTGCTCGACATTCCCGTCGGCCCCACAGCCAAGGTGCGCTCCATGCCGGCGGCGCAGCGCTTGCGCAAGCTCTTCGAGTACGTCGCCTCCACGCTGAACCTGCACCTCGAAGTGATGATCACCGACGGCAGCCAGCCTGTCGGCAACGGCATCGGCCCGGTGCTCGAAGCGCGCGACGTGATGCGCGTGCTGCGCAATGACGCGTCCGCGCCCGCCGACCTGCGCGAGAAGGCGCTGCGCCTGGCCGGCCGCGTCATCGAGTTCGACCCCGACGTGCGCGGCGGCGACGGCTGGCGCATCGCGCGCGACATCCTCGAATCGGGACGTGCCCTCGCGCAGATGGAAGCCATCATCGCGGCGCAGGGCCGGCGCGCTGCGCTGCCCACGCTGGGAGAACTGACGCACGAGGTGAATGCCGAGGCGCGCGGCAGTGTCAGCGCCATCGACAACCTGCGCCTGGCGCGAATCGCCCGCCTGGCCGGTGCGCCGCAGGTCAGCGGTGCGGGGGTGGACCTGCTGCGCAAGGTGGGCGACCCGGTCGCGGCCGGTCAAGCGCTCTACCGCATCCACGCGCGCTACCCTGCCGACCTGAGGTTTGCGCGCGACTGGCCGAGCGCGATTGCGGCTACCAGTTGACGCCGGCGCAAGGCGCAGTGGCACTGGATTCGCCCGGGAACGCCGAGCGTCCCGTCACGGCTGCACCTTGATCTCGTTCACGACGTTTTCTACCCCCAACGCCGACCACGCCGCCACCTGCGCCGCCGACCGTTCCGCCCATGAGTCGACCTTGCCGCGCAGCGTGACCGTCGAGCCCTTGGCGGTGACTTCGATCTGCGCCGCTTCCTGCTCGGCATGGCGGGTCAAGGCATCGCGAATGCATTCGGCCACGTTGGCGGGCACCGTCGAGGGCTTGAGCCGGATCGCGTTGTCGACGCCGATCACGCCGGTCAGACACGCGACGGCGGCCGTCGCCATGCGCCGCTGGTAGTCCCAGTCGACTTCGCCTTCGAGCGTCACCCGGCCCTGCTCCACCTTGATGCGGATGCGGTCTTCCGGCACCTGCGCATGCCATCGCAACGCCGACTCGGCGGCTGCGGCAATCTCCGAGTCGCTGCGCCGGTGGCGCGGGTCGAGCTTGACGTCGATTTCCATCGCGATCGTCTTCACGCTGTGCACGCGCTGCACGGCGCGCTGCGCCGCCTGCTTCTCGGCGAAGGTGTCGAGATGCCCCGTCAGCGTGACCACGCCGTCGCTCACCGCCACGCCGATCTTGCTCGCGCTGAACGAGGGGTCCCATTGCAGCTCGTCCATCACGTCCTTTTTCAGCTGTGCATCGGTCTTCATGATCTGGCCCTCCGCATGGTTGAGTTGAAGTGATTGTCGAATTCCGAACCCAGCGCCGCACAGACACGAGCGACGCCGGCCGCGGGACACTACGCGCGCGGCTTGCCTGGTTGGGGTGGCTGCGGGAGTCGCTTGTCGGGACTCCCCGGGGCCGGCGGCGGCGGCAGCGGCTGGCGCACTCCAGGCTCGCCACGGCGTGGCGGGTCAGGGCGTTTGGGCGGCTCCGGGCGAGGGATGGGCGGCGGGCCGAAGATCCGCGGCGGCCGCGGCCGTTGAATCCACCCGTCGCGCTCTCGGTAGAAGGGGCGATCGTGATAGTGGAACGCCCAGTAGTCGAACAGGATGAACCCGACGATCGTTATCCCGATCTCGGCGCCGTACTTCAACACGGGCACTTCAGCGCCCTGGTACGGAGTGTTGATGTTGCCGGCGTAGACCCAGCCGCGATTCGGAGCGGCGATCACGTCGCACCAGCTGTAGTCGCGCAGGCACCCCTGCACCGCCACCTCGGATCCCGTCGGCAGAATCGCAATCACCGGATAGTCGCGTCCCGGGCCTGCGCGCAGGTGGGCGTTTTTGGAGGTATACGCCAGCGGCACCTGCGCCAAGCAGGGAAGCGCCACCAGCGCGATCGCCAGGGCGATCCAGGCACCGATCTTTCTCATGTCGATTCCTTTGCGGTTGGGTTCGCGGCCTCGGGCGCCGCCCTGCGGACCCATTGGGACAATTCGGTAAATCCGATCGGCGGCACAGTCAGCCAAGGAACAGCGAAGACGCGCGTGGCCAAGCCGGCGAGCATGCGTTCGATCTGCTTGCGTTCACCCGCCAGCCGTGCCCGCAGCAAGGGGTCGCGCGTGCCGGCCGCCAGCACGCTCTTGTTGAGCACCCAGGCATAGGGTTCGATGCTCGCGCGGCGCAGGTCCTCCTGCAGCGCGGCGGCTTGCGACACGGGAGTCACCTCCGGCAGCGTCACCAGGATGATCCTGGTGTAGGCGCGATCCTGCAGGCGCATCAAGGGCGTGACGACGCGTGCGGCGCCGTGCCCTTGCAACTCGCGCAGCATCTGCCGGTGGTAGGCGCCGGTCGCGTCCATCAGCAACATGGAGTGGCCGGTGGGCGCGGTGTCGAGAACGACGAAGGCGCTGCGACCCTCGCCCACGATGCGCGAGAAGGCATGGAAGACGGCAACTTCTTCGGTGCAGGGCGATTGCAGATCTTCCAGCAGCAGCGCCTGCTCTGCCGCGTCGAGTTGGGGTGACTTGGCCGCCATGATCTTGTCGATGTAGCGCTGCGTCTCGAGCTTCGGGTCGATGCGGCTCACGTGCAAGCCGGGCACGTCGCCGTCGAGTGTTCCGGCCAGGTGGGCGGCCGGGTCGGTGGTGCTGAGGTGCACGGTCTTGCCGCGCTGGATCAGCCCCAAGGCCAGGGCGGCGGCGACCGTCGTCTTGCCCACGCCCCCCTTGCCCATCACCATGATCAGCCCATGCGATGCAGTGGCCAATTCGTCGGCCAACACGTCCAGGCCCTGCAGGGGCTCGAGGTTCCCGGCAACCCCAGTCGTGCCTGGCGCCATCGCGCTTGCTCCGGGGGTCAGCAGTGCGCGCAGCGCCGGCAGGCCGACGCTGTCGAAGGCGCGCAACGGCACTTGATCCTGCGGCAAGGCGCGCAGCAGCGCGGGCATCTCGTGCAATGCCTGTTGCCCAAGGTCCTCGATGGCACGGGCCACCGCGTCCGTGCGCTCGCCGGCGTGGAACACGCCATTGATCGCCAGGCGCTGGTTGTGCAAACCCAGCGCGTGCAGCTCTTCCGACGTGCGCGCCGCTTCGGCGATCGCGCCCTTGTCCGGCCGCACCACCAGGATCACGGTCGTCTTCGCAGGGTCGCTCAAGGCCTCCAGGGCCGCCTTGAAGCGCACCTCCTGCATCTTCAATCCGGAATGCGGCCCCAGACACGAGGCACCGCGATCGTTGCCATCGAGAAATCCGGTCCAGGCCTTGGGCAGGCTGAGCAGCCGCAAGGTGTGCCCTGTGGGTGCCGTGTCGAAGACGATGTGATCATAGTCTTCAGCGCCCCCGGCCAAGAGCGAAGAGAACTCGTCGAACGAGGCAATCTCGGTGGTGCAGGCGCCCGACAGCTGCTCACGCACCGTCGAGAGTTCACTTTCGCTGGCCTGCGTGCCCATCTGCGCCAGGACGCGTTGGCGATACGACTCTGCGGCGCTATCGGGATCGATGTTCAGCACCGACAGGCCGGGCGCGCCGGGCACGGGAACCGGCGTGTTGCGAAGCTCGATCCCCAACATTTCGTCGAGGTTCGATGCCGCATCGGTGCTGACCAGCAGCACCTTCTTTCCCGCGTCCGCCAGGGTCAAGGCCGCAGCCGCCGACAGCGAGGTCTTGCCGACGCCGCCTTTGCCGGTGAAGAACAAGTGCCGCGTCGGCCGGTTCAGGAAGCCCACGGCAACGGGCTTGAACCATGCTTGCACTGCGCCGTGCGACGGCAGGCCGCCACTGTGCACGACCTTGTCGTCGATGACGACGGCAGGCGTCGCGTGGACGCCGAAGCGCTTGAACTCTTGCGGGTCTTCGAGCTTGACGATCTCGACTTTCACGCCCGCTTCATGCGCCGCCCGCTCGATGATGCCGATGGTGCTGCGGCACTTGCTGCAGCCGGGTCCCAGTACCTTGATTTCCATCGCGATGCCGTTCGGTTCGCCCACTGGTTCAGTTGAACACTGCCAAGGCAACATGCGCTTGATCTGTCGCAACGGGAGCGGACGCTTCGCGACGCGGCGTTCGAGGCAGCTCGCCCGGCGTCGTTAGCGTGACCGCGCGCAACCGCACCCAACCCTGATTGCTGCGATGCTTGCGGTATGCCCACGAATCCAGTCGAACCCGCCGAACCGAATGCCGCATTTAAAGCAACGGCAAGGGACAGCGAAACCGGCTTGTCCACTGCCCAGGCGGCCGCGCGCCTCGCCGAGGACGGGCCGAATGCGCTGCCGGGCGGGAAGCGCCGCACGTGGCTGGCGATCACCGGCGACACACTGCGCGAGCCGATGTTCCTGCTGCTGCTTGCAGCCGGCGCGCTATACCTTGTGCTCGGCGACTTGCAGGAAGGCTTGACGCTGTTCGGCTTCGTGCTCGTCACGCTCGGGTTGACGCTTTATCAGGAAGGCAAGACCGAGCGCGCTATCGAGGCCCTGCGCGACCTGACGAGCCCGCGCGCCCTGGTGATTCGCGACGGTCAAGCGCAGCGCATCCCGGGCATCGAAGTCGTTCGCGGCGACCTGCTGCAACTGAGCGAAGGCGACCGTGTTCCTGCCGATGCCCTGCTGCTGTCCGCCGACGGCCTGCGCGCCGATGAATCGCTGCTCACCGGCGAGGCTGTTGCGGTCAGCAAGCGGGCGGCGAACCCGGTTGAACGGGCGTCGAGCCTCAGCGCAGCCGAACAGGCCGGGGCCCGGCCGGGAGGCGACGAGCTGCCGACCGTCTATGCAGGCACGCTCATCGTGCAGGGCCACGCGCTGGCGCGTGTCACCGCCACCGGCGCCAGGAGCGAGATCGGCCGCATCGGCACGGCGCTGGGCGCCGTGCAGAACGAGCGCTCGCCGCTGCACAAGCAAACGCAGACGCTGGTGCGCAACCTGGCCCTGCTCGCACTGGCACTCAGCCTGGCACTGGTGCTGGTGCATGGCCTGTTGCGCGGCGACTGGCTGCAAGCCCTGCTGGCCGGTATCGCCCTGGCCATGGCGATGCTGCCCCAAGAGTACCCGGTGGTGCTGACCGTATTTCCGGCGGTCGGTGCGCGTCGCTTGTCCAAGGAAGGCGTGCTGACACGCCGCATCAATGCGATCGAAACGCTGGGCGCCACCACGGTGTTGTGCAGCGACAAGACCGGCACGTTGACGGAGAACCGCATGACGGTGACGCAGCTCGCTGCGGGTGGCGTAGAACTCGCGAGCCGATTGGTCCTGAGTTCCTTGCGTGCCGGCCCGTTGCCCGGAGCTTTCCACGCTCTGCTGGAGTTCTCGGTTCTGGCGAGCGCGGTGGACCCGTTCGATCCGATGGAAAAAGCCTTCCACCAGCTCGGCGAGCGCTTTCTTGCCGACACGGAACATCTGCACCACGATTGGCGCCTGGTGCAGACGTATCAAATCAGCCCGACGCTGCGCGCGATGTCGCATGTCTGGGCCGCACCGGCAGGGGGTACTCAGACCGTGAGCACGAAAGGGGCGCCGGAGGCGGTGATGGACCTGTGCCATCTCGACGCCGAGCAGCGGGCCCACATCGCCGGCGTCGTCGACGCGTGGGCCGCCCAAGGGCTGCGCGTGCTGGCGGTGGCCAGCGGCAGCTTCGAGGGGCAGGACTGGCCGACAACCGAGCACGACTTCGACTTCGAATTCGTCGGCCTGCTGGGCCTCGCTGACCCGATTCGGCAGCAGGTGCCCGCGGCAATCGCCGAATGCCGTACCGCGGGCATCCGCGTGATCATGATCACCGGCGACTACCCGGCCACGGCACGCGCGATCGCGCACCAGGCCGGTCTGGGGGAGATCCAAGGCGAAGTGCTCTCAGGCGACGAGATGGCCACGCTCACCGATGCGGCCTTGCGCGAGCGTTTGGCCACCGTCAGCGTCTGCGCGCGCATCGCACCCGAGCAGAAGCTGCGCATCGTGCAGGCCCTGAAAGCGCGCGGCGACATCGTCGCCATGACCGGAGACGGCGTGAACGACGCCCCCGCGCTGCGCGCAGCGCACGTCGGTGTGGCCATGGGCAAGCGCGGCACGGACGTGGCGCGCGAGTCGGCGTCGCTGGTGCTCGTCGACGACGACTTTGCCGCCATCGTGCGCGCCGTGCGCCTGGGTCGACGCATCTTCGACAACTTGCGAAAGGCCATGTCCTACATCCTGGCCGTGCACGTGCCGATCGCCGGCATGGCGCTGCTGCCCATGCTGCTCGGCTGGCCGGCCCTGCTCTACCCCATGCACATCGCGCTGCTCGAACTCATCATCGATCCGGCGTGCTCGATCGCCTTCGAGAGCGAGCCCGCGGAAAGCGACGTGATGCAGCGCCCGCCCCGTGACGCGACGGCCCCGCTCTTCGGCGGCGCCACACTGTGGCTGGCGCTGCTCCAGGGGCTGGGCCTGCTCGCCGTAGTGCTGGCGGCGTACGCTTCGGCCGCGCCCCGGCTGCCCGAGGCCGAGGCCCGCGCGTTCGCATTCGCCACGCTGGTGGTGGGAAACATGGCGCTGATCTTGTGCAATCGCTCGGCCACGCGGCCTCTGTGGAACACGCTGCGCACGCCGAACCAGACCTTGTGGATAGTCATCGGCCTGGCGTTTGCGCTCTTGCTGGGGGCCCTCTACGTGCCCTGGGCGGTGAGCGTGCTGCGCTTTGCACCCCTGCCGGCGCTTGAATTGGCAGCGGCGTGCGGGCTTGGCTTGCTGAGCATCGTGTGGTTCGAAGGCATCAAGTGGGCGCGCAGCGCCGCGGTTGATACGATGCCGCATCGCCACTGACGTAGCACCGAGAAGAGACCACCATGCACATCGCCATCCTCACCTTCGAAGGGTTCAACGAGCTCGATTCGCTCATCGCGCTGGGCATCCTGAATCGCGTCAAGCAACCGAACTGGCGCGTCTCGATCGCCAGCCCCACGGCGCGCGTGCGATCGATGAACGGCGTGGTCCTCGAAGCCCAGGCCAGCCTGCGCGAGGCCTGTGCTGCCGATGCGGTGATCGTCGGCAGTGGCATGCAGACGCGTGAGGTGGTCGCCGACGCAGCCCTGATGGCGCAGCTGCAGCTCGACCCCTCCCGGCAACTGCTCGGCGCGCAGTGCTCCGGCACGCTGGTGCTCGCCAAGCTGGGGCTGCTCGGCGGCGTGGCCGCGTGTACCGATCTGACGACAAAACCCTGGGTCGAGGCCGCCGGCGTCAGCGTGCTGAACCAGCCCTTCGTCGCCAAGGGCAACGTGGCTACCGCGGGGGGATGCCTGGCTTCGCAGTATCTGGCGACCTGGGTGATCGCGCGTCTCGTGGGCATCGCCGCAGCAGAGAGCGCGATCCACTACGTCGCGCCGGTGGGAGAGAAGGACGACTACGTCGCGCGGGCCATGCGCAACGTCGCGCCGTTTCTCGAAGAGTCATTTGTGCAGGTGTGAGAGTGTGTGCACGACCGCACGCGAGCGACGCGATCAAGAAGACAGCCACGTTTGTCTGCCTCAAAAACAGCAATGCCCTGCTTTGCGTCGCAGGGCATTCTGTGAAGCCACTCTCGGTGGCATTCTTACGTCACACGGGGGTGACGTTCACCGGCATCGCGATGCCGGTCGTGGGGTGAGTGCTTGGTTGAGGCTTCTCGATAGGTCTGCCCTCCCTTCACGACGATGACGGCGGATCACTTGCACGAGAACAGGGCCTCGTCCGACCCTCCGCAAATCAAGTAGACGCCTTTCTGTTGGCCGCGTCAAGGCGCCATTCGTGGCAAAGCGTGGCCAAGGCACCCGGTGTGCGACGCTGGTCACCACGTCTTGCGTTGGATCAAGAGGGCTCGATTGCGAACCCGACGCCCTCAACCTCGCAGCGTCGCCAATTCCCAAGGCCCCGCCACGCCCACCAGCACGAGAAAGAAGACCACGCCGAACACCAGCCCGAGCCCCCAGAACCGCCCGCGCCCGATGAAGCCGCTGCCCGCGTAGATCGGCGCGCAGCCGGTTGCGTAGGGCGAGATCACGCCCATCAGGCCCAGGCCGTAGATGCACAACATCGCGAGCGCCACGCCCGGCACGCCGGGAATCTCCTTGCCGATCGCCAGCACGACCGGCAGCACAGCCACGGCGTGCGAGGTGATGCTCGCGAACAGGTAGTGCGACCAGTAGAAGATCGCGACGAGCGCGAACATCGCGAGCAGCGGGTCGACGCCGACCAGAGGCGCTGCCGCCGAGCGCGCCAGCCAATCGACGAAGCCGACGCGGCGCAGCCCGTCGGCGAGCGTCAGCACGAACGTGAAGTACATCAGCACACCCCACGCTTCGCGCTCGGCGAGAACGTCTTCCCAAGCGATCACGCGCAGCACCAGCATCAGCGAGATCACGACGAGCACGACGGTCGTGGGGTCGATGAAGCGCGAGCCCAACCCGGGCAGCGAAACGCTCTGGTTGCTGCCGGTGACCCACAGCAGAATCGCCAGCGCCACGAGCGAGGCCATCTTCCACTCCTTGGTTGAGGTCGGCCCCATCTTGCGCAATTCCTCGGCAGCCCAGACGACGGACTCGGGGCTGTCGCGAATCTGCGGCGGGTAGACCCAGTAGGTGAGCAACGGCACGATCGCGAGCAGCAGCAGCCCGGCGGGCGCGAAGCCGGCGAAGAAGCCCCACCAGCCAAGCTCGAAGCCGAACGTTCGCTGCGCGAGTGCAACCGCGGTCGCGTTGGGAACGAGCGCCGTGATGAACATCGAACTCGTGACCGCGGTCGAGGCGAACGCGGTCCACATCAGGTAGGCGCCGATGCGTCGCGCGCTCGCGCCCGGCTCGCTGAAGTAAAGCGGCGGGATCTGGCGCACGATCGGGTAGATCGTGCCGCCGCTGCGCGCCGTGTTCGACGGCGTTCCCGATGCGAGAGCGAGGTCCGCCAATGCGATCGCGTAACCCAGGCCCAACGTGCGCCTGCCGAGCGTTCGCACGAGCAGCAGCGCGATGCGCCGCCCCAGGCCGCTTTGCCGATAGCCGAGCGCGAAGAGGAACGCGCCGAAGGTCAGCCACACCGTCGGCTCGGCGAAACCACCGAGAGCCCAGCGCACCGAGTTCGCCGCATCGGCGTCCACCAGACGCGTCGCCGCGATGAAGCTCACCGCGATGAGCCCGATCGCCGCGTTGGGCAGCGGCGTCGCGACCATCGCGACGATCGCCGCAGCGAACACGGCGAAGTAGCGCCACGCCTGCGGCTGCAGCCCGGCCGGCAGTGGAAGCAGCGTGAGGACGAGCCAGACGCTCAGAGGCCAAATCACTCGCCAGCGCTGGCTCACGGTGCCCTCGCTCAGGGACGTGGGCACCGTTGGCATCGACGTGTCGCAGCAAACGGCACCGCGGCGCTACACCACCATTGTCTGGCCCCAGCCCACCGTGCCGCTGTCCTGCATCACGGCGAGCGCGTCGCTCAGATCGTCGTCTTCGCCGATGCTCGCGATGGCCTGGCTCGTCAGGTCGGCGATCGTCACGGTGCTGCCGTCCAGGCCGCGCGCCAGCGCGTCGCTCACCAGGTCGCGGTCGGTGACGATGCCGCTCACGCGCGGGCCTTCGTCGGTCTGCGTCGTGACCACGAGCGCGCCCACGTGGTGTTCGCGCATCAGGCCGGCGGCCTGAACCAGGCTGCCTGCTGCGTCGATGCTGACGATGCGGCGCCTGCAGATGGAACCGATGTTCGTCGTCATGATTGCACCCTGAGTTCATTGACGACGCTCAGCACGCCCGGTGCCGACCAGGCGGCTCCGGTGGCCGTGTTGCGCTCGGCCCATGAATCGACGGTGCCGCGCAGCGTCACCGTGGAGCCGCTGGTCATGACTTCGATGTGCTTGGCCTCGCGCTCGGCGTGGCGCGCCAGCGCGTCGCGAATCCGATCCGCCACCTTGGCCGGTGTGACGCTGGGCTTGAGCGTGATGGCATTGCTCACGCCCACGACGCCGGTCAGATAACGCACCGCCTTTTCGGCGCTGCCGCGCTGGTACTCCCAGTCGAGTTCGCCTTTGAGCGTGACCCAGCCCTTGTCCACCTTGACCTGGAGGCGCTCGGCCGGAATCAGCGCGTGCCAGAGCAACGCCGACTGGACGGCAGTGGCGATCTCCGAGTCGCTGCGCTTGTGGCCGGGCTCGAGCTTCACGTCGAGTTCCACGGCGATCGCCTTCACGCCCTGGACGCGCTGCACGGCGCGCTCGATCGCGTACTTTTCGGCAAACGTATTCAGATGGCCGGTCAGCGTGACGACGCCGTTGTCGGCGGCAACGCCGACGTGGCTTGCGTTGATCGTTGGGTCCCAATCGAGCTCCGCCGTCACGTCCTTCTTCAACTGTGCATCGGTCTTCATGACTGCTCCTTTGCGCAGCGCCCGGTCGCTGCGAAAGCTTGACACGCGCAAGCGTCCGGGGCTTGGCCTGCGCATCGATGCAGAGCATGCTAGGCATGGCGCCGACGTGGCGCTTGAGGCATCGCAAACCTTGGTGGGTGTTGCGCAAGCTCAACCAAGCACCGCGGTCGGCCTGCATACTCGCGCAACCGATTCGCATGCCACCCATGAAGCGCTTTCGTGACCGCGACGATGCCGCCCGGCAACTCGCGCGCGCCTTGGCACCTTGGCGCGGCCGCAACACGGTCGTCTATGCGATTCCGCGTGGCGCCATGCCGATGGCGGCGCTGATCGCCAGGGAACTCGACGCTGAACTCGACGTTGTGCTCACGCACAAGCTCGGCGCGCCGGGCAACCCCGAGTACGCGATCGGCGCCGTGGCCGAGTCGGGCTGGAGCCACGTGCAGTACCGCGGCATGGACGCCGACGACGAGTACGTGAAGCGCGAAACCGCGGCGCAGCTCGCGCGGCTGCGCGAGCGCCGCAAGCGTTACGGCGCGATGCGCGTGCCCGCCGAGGGACGCATCGCAATCGTCGTCGACGACGGGCTGGCCACCGGCGCGACGATGATCGCGGCATTGCACGCGCTGCGCGAGCAACGCCCGGCGCGCCTGATCTGCGCCGTTCCCGTGGCCGCGCCCGAAAGTCTGGAGCGCGTGCGCCCGCTCGCCGACGACGTGGTGTGCCTTGCGGCGCCGCCGGAATTTCACGCGGTGGGCCAGTACTACGACAGCTTCGGGCAGATCGAAGACGAAGAAGTCATCGCCACGTTGAACGAGGCGCGCGCAAAGGCCAAGCCGCCCAGACCCTGAGTGTCGGCGGCGCTCCAAGCACTCTCACGCGTAGCGGCGCAAGCGCTGCGAGAACTCCTGGAGCGGCGCGATGCCGCTCGCCTCAGCACGCTGACACCAGTCCTGCAACTGCTTGACGAGCTGCTCGCGCGTCGCGGCGGAGCGCCCCCACAGGGCAGCGAGGTCGTGGCGCATGCTCAGCATCGTCGCGAGCATCCGCGACTTGGGCAGCACTTCGGCGAGCCCGCGGCGCACCGGCTCGGGGACGATTCTCTCGTCCTGGTTCAACCAGCGCTTCAAGCCATGCAGGCGGCGCGCCTGGCGCGGCGCGACTTCGCGCAAGTAGATCATCTCGTCAGCGTAGACGCGCTTCAGCGACTTGCCATAGCGCGCGAGCACGTCGTGGCGGCAGGCGATCACGGCTTGCAGCGTCTGTGGGTCGGGCAGCGCCTTGGGTTCGGAGAAGTGCGGCACCGGCGCGACATGCTTCACCTTGGCCAGATGCAGCGCCTGAAGAATCCGGATGTAGAGCCAGCCGATGTCGAACTCGTACCATTTGCTCGACAGCTTGGCTGAGGTCGGATACGCGTGATGGTTGTTGTGCAGCTCCTCGCCGCCGATCACGATTCCCCACGGCGCAATGTTGCGGCTCGCGTCCGCCGTCGCCCAGTGCCGGTAACCCGCATAGTGGCCGATGCCGTTGATGACGCCGGCCGCCCAGAACGGAATCCAGACGATCTGCGCCACCAGCACCAATGCGCCGGGAATCACGCCGAACAAGGTGATGTCGATCGCCCCCATCAGCGCCATGCCGAGCATGGCGTGGCGCGCGTAGACGTGGCGCTCGAGCCAGTCGTCGGGCGTGCCGTGCCCGTAGCGCACCAGTGTCTCGGGTTTACGAGCCTCCGTGATGTAGAGGAACACGCCGCCCCACAGCACGCGGTTCAAGCCGAGCACCTGTGGGCTGTGCGGGTCTTCCGGCGTGTCGCACTTGGCGTGATGCTTGCGGTGCACTGCGGCCCACTCGCGCGTCACCATGCCCGTCGTCAGCCACAACCAGAAGCGGAAGAAGTGGCTCGCCGCCGGGTGCAGATCCAATGCATGGTGCGCCTGGTGGCGGTGCAGGAAGATCGTGACCGAGACGATCGTCACATGGGTCAACGCCAGCGCAATGCCCGCGATGGCCCATGCCGACAGATCGAAGATGCCTGAGAAGAGAAAGGCTTGCATTTGCGTCGTGCCCATTGATTGACTGACGCTGGCTACGCTACTGCGAAGTGCCTCTGCTGCGCTTGATCTGGTGCAAGCAGACGCAATGGACGCGCAGCGCCGGGCCTGCAGCAGGCGTACGCTTGCGGCGCCAAAACAACGCAGAGCCTCGCATGCCACGCACCACCCACCCTGAACTGCACCGCACCGAGCGCATCGGCTGGCTGCGCGCCGCCGTGCTCGGCGCGAACGACGGCATCGTTTCCACCGCGAGCCTTCTCGTGGGCGTTGCCGGCGCCGGCGCGGGGCGTACCGAAGTGCTGGTGGCCGGCGTCGCGGGGCTGATGGCCGGAGCGATGTCGATGGCCGCCGGCGAGTACGTGTCGGTCAGTTCGCAGTCCGACACCGAAGCCGCCGACGTCGCGCGCGAGCGCGAGGAGCTGCGCACGCAGCCTGAGTTCGAACGGCGCGAACTCGGCGCGATCTACGAGTCGCGCGGCCTCACGCCCGAACTTGCTGCCGAGGTGGCGGCCCAACTGATGCAGCACGACGCGCTCGCGGCGCATTCGCGCGACGAGTTGGGCATCTCGCAAACCCTCGCGGCGCGCCCGGTGCAGGCGGCGTTCGCCTCCGCCCTCACCTTCACCGCCGGCGCCGGATTGCCGCTGCTTGCCGCGCTGATGGCCCCAAGGGCGAACATCGAAGTCGCGGTCGCTGCGACGGCGCTGTTGTTCCTCACCGGCCTGGGCGCACTTTCAGCACGCGTCGGCGGCGCGCCCGTGGCGAGGGCCGCCTGGCGTGTCGGGTTCTGGGGCGCGTTCGCCATGGCTTTGACGTTCGGCGTGGGGCGACTCTTCGGCACCGTGGTCTGAAGTGAAACCGGTACGCCTCAATCTGTGTCGGGCTGCTGGGGTGCGCTGGCCGCTTTCGGCCCCAAAGCGGACTGTGGATTTGCGGTCGAGCATGCGAAGGTTGCGACGCCAGGGCGGCGTGGGGCCGGAGAACGTACCCCGGGCCACCTGCCCTTTCTCGACCTCTGCATGCTGATATGAAGGACCGGAACCGCGTGAATCGATCGTGATTTGAGATGCCGCAAGCACACCGCGGCAGCGCCGACGCATCCTGCAGTTTTGCAGCGCTGCTCCGTTCCGTGAACCCCGGCACCGAAACAATCGCCTACTTCTCGATGGAGATCGCCCTCGCGGATGGCTTGCCCACCTACAGCGGCGGCCTGGGCGTGCTCGCCGGCGACACGGTGCGCTCAGGCGCCGACGCCGAACTGGCGATGGTGGCGGTGACACTCGTGCACCGCCAAGGCTACTTCCAGCAGCACCTCGCCGCCGACGGCGCGCAGAGCGAAGCGCCACAACCGTGGGCGCCGGCGGAAACGCTCAGCGAAGCGGCGCAGCGCGTGAAAGTCAGCATCGAAGGCCGCGACGTCGTTCTGCGCGCCTGGCGCTTCGATGTGAAAGGCATCAGCGGCGCGGCCGTCCCGGTGTTTCTGCTGGACAGCGACCTCCCGGAAAACGCCGAAGCGGACCGCCACCTCACTGACTCACTCTACGGCGGCGACGACCGCTACCGGCTGTGCCAGGAAATCATCCTGGGCATCGGCGGCGTGCGTTTGCTGCGGGCCCTCGGCTACACCAACATCCGGCGCTTTCACATGAACGAGGGGCACGCCGCGCTGCTCGTTCTCGAACTCGGCTTCGAAGAGATGCAGCGCCGCGGCCTGAACGAGGCGACGCGCGAGGTCGCGCTGGCCGTCAAGCCGCTCTGCGTATTCACGACGCACACGCCAGTGCCGGCCGGTCATGACCAGTTTCCGCTGACGCTGGTGCGCGAAGTCCTCACCGACTATCACGGCGCGTACAACCAGCGCGCCGCCGAGTTCTGCCTCGACGGCATCCTCAACATGACTTACCTGGCGCTGGACAACAGCCACTTCGTGAACGGCGTGGCGAAGAAACACGGCGAGACCTCGCGCCACATGTACGGCCAGTACAAGATCGACTCGATCACGAACGGCGTGCACGCGGCGTTCTGGATCGCACCGCCGATCCGCGCCGTGCTCGACAGGCACATCGGCGCCTGGCGCGAAGACAACGCAAGCTTGCGCTACGCCTTGGGTATTCCGCGCCACGAACTCTGGGCCGCGCACCAGACGGCGAAGCAGGACCTGATGGCGTGGGCCAATCAGCGCACGGGCGCGAGCCTGTTTTCGAACACCTTCACGATCGGCTTTGCACGGCGCGCGACGACGTGGAAACGCGCCGACCTGTTGTTCCACGCCATCGACCGCCTGCTCGCGCTGCATGCGAACGCCGGGCCGATCCAGATCATCTACGCCGGCAAGGCCCACCCGCGCGACGCCGCGGGGAAGGAACTGATCAAAAGGATTTTTGCGCAGATCGAACGACTCAAAGGCAAGCTCAGCGTTGCTTACGTCGAGGACTACGACATGGCGGTGGCCAAGCGCCTCGTGGCGGGCGTGGACTTGTGGCTGAACACGCCGCAGCCCCCGCTCGAGGCCTCAGGCACGAGCGGCATGAAGGCCGCCATGAACGGCGTGCCGCAGCTCTCGGTGCTCGACGGATGGTGGGTCGAAGGTTGCATCGAAGGCATCACCGGTTGGGCGATCGGCGGCAACAACGTCGCGACGGGAGCCGACGTCGACGAGCAGGGCTTCGACGCGCAGCAGCTCTACAACAAGCTCGAGACCGTGATCCTGCCGATGTTCTACCGCGACCAGGACCGCTGGATCGACGTGATGCGGCACACGATCGCACTCAACGGCTCGTTCTTCAACACCGAGCGCATGGTCGATCAGTATGTGCGCAAGGCGTATTTTCGATAGCGGAAAACAAGACGCGCAACCCCAATCTGACTCACAGGAGAGTGATCAACCATGCAAACGAATGCCCTGCCCGCCTTTGATATGTCGGTCAACACGACCGGCTGTTGCCCCAAATTCAACCCGCAGGGTTGGGACGCACAGGAACTGCACTTTCGCGACAAGCGCTTCGTGCGCGCCACGACGCGCAGCCTGATGCACATCCCCGTGAACATGGGCAAGGTCTTTGCCCGCGTGCAGGAACGCATGCGCAAGGCAGACGCCGTCGACCCAGCCGAGTACATCGTCCTGTCGCGCGACACATCGGCGTTCGCCGGCGAACACCTGTTTGCCGTCTGCAAGGACGTGCCCGACGAGGCGATGACGACGCTGTCGGGCGATTTTCTGACCAAGGTCTTCGAGGGCCCCTACAGGAAGGCCGGCCAATGGTGCACAGAGATGGCCAATCTGGTTCGCGCCCGGGGGGCGGAACCCAAATCGATGTGGCTTTTCTACACGACGTGTCCGAAGTGCGCGAAGGCGTACGGGCAGAACTACGTCGTCGGCGTCGCGGAACTGTGACGGTGGCCGTGGCGAAACAGCATCAGTGCGACCGCCACGCCACTGACGAGCAACACCCAGTCCTGCGGAATGCCGAGCAAAAAGGCGGCGCTGCCGCCGATCAGCGACCACAGCAGCGGAATGAGATAGAGCCAAGTCGACACCCCAACGCTGGTGAGCAGCAAACCGAAGGTGAAGATCGTGACCGGGCACGGCGTGATGCCGTGGTACACGACTCCGGTCCACAGCCACATCGCGCAAAGCCCCGCGCCGACGATGCGCCCCCCGGCGCGCGAGGGCCGAAACAGCAGCGCCACCATGACGACCCCCAGCGCGTAGGCCAGTAGCTGCACCGGCCAAACGCCGAGGTTGTACTCGGCAAAGACGCCCAGGAATTGTTCGCGCGCGAATGGAAGCATGGGCAGCACCACGAGTAGAAGCCACCACAGGCTAGCGCCAAGGGGCGGTGGCCGATTGACCGCACTCAACCCCGTGGCCTCGCTGTGGGCGGGGTGAGGCCCGCACCGGCCGCCGTTGACGCAAGACAAATTGCCCCCGCGCGTGGCAGGCACAGTGTGGCCATGTTCAGTGCCCCAACCGGAGTTGAGGATCCCGACCCTGGCGACCCGCAGCACAGCTTTGCCCGGATCATCTATGTGCAGAATTGGGAGAACGCACGCCACTTGCGCAACGTCCGCGTCCTCACCGCAAATACCTTCGCTTTGCTGATTGCCGCCTGCCTGACCGCGCTGCAGCTCGTGCGCACCGACTGGCTCGTCGAGATGACGCTGCTCGGCATGCTCGTCGTCGTGGCGCTGATCCAGCTGCTGATCAGCATCGAACTCAAGCGCGAACTCGACGATTGCATGGCCTGCATCGCGCGCCAGGTCACCGACACGCCCTGGAGCGAGCACGTGGCCATGCTGCCTCGCGCCGACGACTCGAACTGGCTGCACTTGCGCTGGCTCTACCCCGCGTTCTACTCGGCGACGATCGTCGCGCTGGCGATCGCGTTCACGAACCGCTTGTTGGCATGACACAGGTGCGGATCCGTGCAATGCGTGTCCTTCCTGTGTTCCGCCGCAGCCCCAGCCCGGGGAAGCATGCGTCATGAAGAGCGACTGGATCGAGCGCTTCGCTCGCTGCGTTGCAGCGCTCTGGCTTGGCGTGATGGCAGGACAAGGGCAGGCGCAACTCCCGGCCTTCGACGGCGCGCTGCTCGAGCGCATCGATGCCTTCGTCGAGAGCGAACGACAGGCCTCGGGCATCCCGGGCATCGCGCTGGCGATCGTGCCTGCGGGCGGCGCGCCGCATGTGCGCGGCTTCGGCCAGGATGGGCGTGGCAAGGCGATCAGCGCCGACACGCCGTTTCCGATCGGCTCACTCACCAAATCGTTCACCGCGCTGTTGGTGCGGCAGGCGATCGACGCCGGTCAGCTCGACGCGGACGCGCCGGTGCAGCGCTATCTGCCGTGGTTCCGCGTCGCGGATGCCGAAGCTTCGGCGCGCATCACGCTGCGCCATCTGCTCAACCAGACCAGCGGCTTCTCGCGCGCCGACGGCATCGCGCCGCTGTTGCAGGGCAGCACCGCCGGCATCGAGGAACTGGCGCGCGGGCTCGGCACGGTGTCGCTGAATCGCCCGGTGGGGGAACGCTTCGAGTACAGCAACCTGAACTTCGTGCTGCTCGGTGCGGTGCTGCAAGCGGTGACGGGCCGCTCGTGGCAAGAACTGATTCAAGGCCAGGTGTTGCAGCCTTTGCAGATGACCCACAGCCACACCGACCACCACACCGCGCGGCAAGCCGGCATGACCGCTCTGCACCGCATGTGGTTCGGCCTGCCGGTGGCGCAGCAGACGAGCCTGTTGCCGGGCTTCGGGCCCACCGGCAGCCTGGTGGCCAGCGCCGACGACATGGCGCGCTACCTGCAAATGCTGCTGTCCGCGGGCATGGCGCCTGCCGGTCGGGTGCTGTCGGCCGAGGGCGTGGCGCAGCTGCTCGCGCCGGCGTCGCCGCCCGGTCGCTCCAAGCTCATGTCCGCCGAATTCGAATTCCGCTACGGCGAAGGCTGGTTCGTCGGCCCGTTCGGTGCGGCGAGCGATGCACGCTGGCACCTGGGCAACCTGGCGTCGTTCGCCGCGTGGATGGTGCTGCTGCCGGACACAAAGCAGGCCGTCGTCGTTCTGATCAACGCCAACAGCGAGTTGCCATTGAACGAAGTCAACGCCGTGATGAGCCGGCTGCCGATCGGCGTGGTGAACCTGCTGCGCGGCCAGCCGGTGCCGCAGGGGCCGAGCTTGCGAAGCGCCTACCTGCCCATCAATGCCGCGTCCGCGTTCGTCTTGATCGCGCTCATCTTGTCGGCCTGGTGGGCCGCGCGCACGCGGCGCGCCGTGGGGTCCGGCGTGATGCTGCTGACGGCCATCGCGCTGCTCGTGACCTTCCACGTGATGGGATTGAACGCGAAGCTTCTCTCGGCCTTCGCACCCGACTTCGCGCTGGTGCTCGCCGTGGCGACTGCATTGCTGTGCGTGCCGGCAGCGTGGCGCGCAGGGGCATGGGCACGCCGCTCCTTGGGCCGCAACCGCGGCGATCGCCAGCCATGAAGCGCCAGCGCGCGCTGACCGTGCTCGCTACCGTGCTCGCCATCGTGCTCGCGCTCGGCCTGGCCGCTGCGCTGGGGGTCCGATCGCGCTTTGAGCGCGACCTGTCCGCTGCCGCCGAGCGCGCCGCACAAGGCAGCGAGCTGATCGCCACACGCTGCGGCACTATCGAGGTTCAGCAGGCCGGCACGGGCATGCCGCTGCTGATGATCCACGGCAGCGGCGGCGGCCACGACCAGGGCATGGCCTGGGCCCGGCCGCTCGTGCAGCAGGGCGTGCGCGTGATCGCGATGTCGCGCTTCGGTTACCTGCGCACGCCTCGGCCCGCCGATGCATCGCCCGAAGCGCAGGCCGATGCGCATGTCTGCTTGCTCGACGCGTTGGGCATTCCGAAGGCCGCCGTGATGGGCGTCTCCGCCGGTGGCCCGTCGGCGATGCAGACCGCCATCCGCCATCCGGACCGAGTCAGCGCATTGGTGCTCGTCGTTCCCATCGCCTACAAGCCCGGCGCGGTGGCCGATTCCGCGCCGCCGGTATCCGACGACAAGGACGCACTGCTGCTGCGCCTGCTCGGCTCGGACTTCCTGTTCTGGGCCGGGCTGCACGTGGCGCGCAACCCGCTCATCCGCCATGTGCTGGCCACACCCCCCGAGCAGGTGGCCGCCGCGAGTGAACCGGAGCGCGCCCGCGTGAACGACCTGGCCGAGCGCATTCTGCCGGTGTCCCGCCGCGCGGCCGGGCTGGTTGATGACACGCGGCTGGGCAAACGGCTCGGCCCCTATGCGCTGGAGGCGATTCGCGCACCGACACTCGTGGTCAGCGCGCGCGACGACGGCTTCGGCACCTACGCCGCGGCGCAGTACACGGCGAGCCGCATCCCGGGTGCGAAGTTCGTCGGCTTTGACAATGGTGGGCATCTGCTCGTGGGGCATGATGCCGCGGTGCAGGCCGAGATCGTCGAACTGCTGACTCTGGCCGTCGGCCTATGAGCCTGTGGCCCTGAGGGGATCGGCAGCAGCCCGATTCGCGAAGGCTCGCGAGCCAACGAGGCGCAGGCCTTCGGTTCCATCACGGACATGCAGCAGTAGAGCGCCAACCAAGAAGGGGCAAGGCCTGCCCAGCCGCCGCTCAATGGCGTGGTGTACGAGGCAAGGGGGTCGGCAAGGTGCATCGACGTGCATTAGCCTGAATCCTGTACAAATCACCAGTATCCGGTGATAAGATGCCACTGTAAGAAGCGAACGGCGCCATACCCATGCCCACTGTTGAAGATTTGTTCGGGACCGACCTGCGCATCGAGGCGCCCAAGCGGCGATCGGCGGCGCTTCGATACCCTGGTAGCAAGTGGTCGTTGGCCCAGGACATCGTCAACCAGTTCGGGGCGCACTACCACTACGTCGAGCCGTACTTCGGTTCCGGCGCGGTCTTCTTCTCGAAGCCTGTCAGCCCGCACGAGCTGATCAACGACATGAACAGCCTCGTGGTCAATTTCTTCAGGGTTCTGCGCGATCGGACGGACGACTTGCTGTTTGCCCTGGAAGCCACCCCTTGGAGCCGCGACGAGTACGACTCGAGCCATGTCCTGACTCACGACACCCTGGAGGATGCGCGCCGCTTCGTCACGCGCATCTGGCAGGCGCACGCGTCGGACCTCGCCAAGAAAACGGGCTGGAAGAATCGCGGTTCCAAGCAACCGGCACGCGGCATGTCCGTGCGCTGGCAGCGTGTTCCTGCCGAGCTGGCCGAGCTGGCGATCCGCCTAAAGGACGCCGAGATCGAAAACCGGCCCGCCGTCGAGGTGATGCGGCGCTTCGCCACGCAGGACACGCTGATCTATGCCGATCCGCCGTACCTCATGGAAACGCGCACGCAGAAGATGTACGCGAACGAGATGAGCGTCGACGAGCATCTGGAGATGCTCGACGTCCTGTCGAGCCATCCTGGGCCTGTCGTGATTTCGGGCTACGAGAACTCGATCTACGACAAACACCTGCGTCGTGGTTGGAAGACCGTCAAGGTCAAACCGCCGAAGGTGGAGAAGCAGGCGGCACGCATGGAAGTGCTCTGGGTCAAGAGCTGAGACGTCCAGCGATCCCTAGTCCTAGTCGCCGAACAAGCGCGAGGCTTTGGCCCGAAGCGTCTCGACGGTCGGCTTGGGCACCTCGAAAAGGTCGGTGCCGTTGAGCCGTGAACTCAGCTTCGGGTAGTACTTGAACTGGCTGCCAGAGAGCGCGTACCACTCGTAGAGATTCACCCCGTCTGCGTCCTTGCCGACGAGCGCCTTGCCCGCAAAGACCCAGGTGGCCGGCTTGGGCAACTCGACCAGGAAGGTCGAGACCAACCAACTTCGCTCGCCCTTCACCTCCGGTGAGTACAGCACCGATATAAAGACGCAGTCCTTTGACACGAAAATCTTGTTGGACTGCCCGGCAATGTATGCGTGTTCGCTGACTTGCCGCTCCTGTTGTTGGCGCGTCAGGATGACTTCGCCGAACTTCTCGGGGTGCTTGTGCGCCATGAAGTCCGCCTCGGCCAACCCGGTGTCCTTGCAAAGTGCCCAGTCCTTCGCGCTCGCGTTGGAGAGTTCCAGGTACGAGCGCATGGTGGCCTTTTGCTTCGCGTAGTCCCGCAGCTTGGCTGCTTGCTTCGACTTGATCGACGCACCACGGACCGCGATTCCGCCGCTCTCGTTGGACTCGACAACAAAGTCGTAGAACGCCTTGCTCTCGGTCGTTCGACCGTGCAGCAACTCCGCAAAGCAGCGCTCGATCTGCCTGGAGTCGGCACGTGAGCTTCCATCACTCTCGCGGTTGCCGCCAGTTCCATCGCGATACGTCGCCAGGAACTTCTTCAGCAGCACCAGTTCCCCCGCCGTTGGCGGACGGGTCAGAAAAGCTCTCTCCATGCAACTTATTCTGACATGCCGGCACGGCTTCAATTCTCCCGACATTGTCGGAGAACATTCGCGACAGCGACCTCCGTGTCCCCCGCTGTGGTAGCCGCGATCATTCGGGCGATCCCAGTCACTCTCCAGCCGGCCTCACGTTGACGACGACGATCCCGGTCTTCCGCTCTGTCTCCACATAGCGATATGCGTCTGCGACGGCCTCGAGCGGATATTCGCGATCGATGACCGCGCGGAACTCGCCCGCCTCGATGCGTGTCTTCAAGAACTCGACAAACGCCTTCGCCTTGCTGCTTTGCGGCAGCGGGAAGATGACCCTGCGGCTGCCCGTGATGGCCGACCAGATCGTGAGCAGGGGGTTCTGGCACCAGGGCCCGAGATCCGTCGCTGCGAACACCCCATTGGGTTTCAGCAATCTCCGGCAACGGAAGAATGTCGTCTTGCCCACGGCGTCGAACACGCAATCGAAGGTCGCGCCGATCTGCGTGAAGTCCTGCGCCGTGTAGTCGACCGCGCGCTCAGCGCCGAGGCTTCTGACGAGGGCCAGGTGCGGCGTCGCGACGACCGCAGTGACCTTGGCGCCATAGGACTTGGCGAGTTGCACGGCGGCCGTGCCGATGGCGCCGGACGCGCCGTAGATCAGGATGCTGTGGCCCGGCGCGAGGCGGAAGGCTTGCAGGTACGTGTCGGCGTACCAGGCGCCCTCGCAGACCACGGCATCGCCGAAGGCCACACCCACCGGCATGGCCGCCATCGCCGCGTTCTCAGGCAGGCAGAGGTATTCAGCATGTGCGCCGTACGCATCCGGCGACAAGCCGAAGACGCGGTTCCCCGCCTTGAACATGGTGACGCCCGCGCCCGCCGCCTCCACTTCCCCGGCGAAGTCCATGCCGAGGGTCGTGAGCCTGGGCCGCAGCAGCCCGGCGAACAGCCGGACAAACTGGGGATGAGGTCGGCGCATACCGCAATCGGTGCGGCTGACGGTCGTCGCATGCACCCGGATCAGGACCTCGCCCGCTTTGGGTTCGGGTTTGGGCACCTGCCGGATCTCCACGACCTCGGGCGGCCCGTAGCGGGCGTTGACAGCGGCTCTCATGTTCGGAGTCTGCTACCGCGGATCGGACAGCCGCGTCGACCCCGTCAACACGTCTGCCCGCAGGATCTTGCGCGTCTTGTCCGGCTCCTCGAAGAAGGGCGTGTGGGCCGACTGTTGGAAGGTGTAGAAGCCCTTCAGCGGGCGCGTCCAGCTGCTCGAAGTAGGCCTTGGCCAGCGGGTAGGACACGGTGTAGTCGTACACGCCGTGCAAGAAGTAGACCGGGATGTCGAGCCGCGTCACTTGTCTGGTCAGGTCGGTGGACAGTTGCGTGTTCCACAGGCGGCTGCCGGAGAAGAGCTTGCCGCGCCACAGCTTGATCTTCTCGCCCAGCGTGTACTCGCGGTGCAGCAGGGACCGCAAGAACATATCGGTGAAGACCGACTTCATGTCGTGGGTCGTGCCCACGCCCAGTTCGTGCATCGCCACGTCGCGCACCTTGAGGTAGGCATCCGGCAGGGGCGCCGTGTCGCCGATGGGGCCGTCTTCGAGGCGCTGCGCCATCTTGTGGTTGCCTTCGACCTTGTAGCGGGCAAGCATGTAGCGGTGCGCCAGCCGCTCCGATTCGAGCTGATTCGAAATCTGCGCGACGGCGATGTAGGCGTGGTACAGATGCGGGGCGCGTGCCGCTGCCTGGATGCCGAAGAAGGTGCCGCCCGAGCGGCCCATGAGATAGATCTTGTCTTGGCCGAAGCGCGCGCGCAGGTGGTTCGTCAGCGCCACCGTGTCGGACACCAGTTGCTCCGGGTTCAGCGACTCCGGCGCCATGTCGGGGTGGTACGAGAGGCCGGAGCCGCGCTGCTCCCACCAGACGACCGTGAAGATCTCGTCCAGGCCCGTCGGATAGCGGTCGTTGAGGAAGTGGTCCGGCACGCCACCATGCAGGTAGAGCAGTACCGGATTGCGCTCGTTTTTGCCCTGGATGAACATGCCCTGCTCGATACCGTTGATGCTGACGCTGATCTTCTCGGAGATGCTGCCAACGATCGGCTTGCCACGGTCATCGAGAAACGGCTTCGGTGTTCCCGGGCTCAAGAACAGCAAGATACCGAGAAGGACCAGAACCGACAGGAGCAAGGCAGCGATGACGATCAACATGACATGCCCCGACCTTCGTGCAAGTGATGGCGTCAAGTTCACGGGACCGCCAACGTTGTTTCCTGGGTACGCGCCGGCCAAACGAACAGTCCGATGGCTGCCACTCCAGCTGCGAGCAGGCCGAAGTCGGGAGCGACATCCAACAGGAAGGCGGCCTGGCTTCCGACCAAGGACCACAGTATGGGTACGGTAAGGACCGCGCGCAGGCTTGGGCCCGACGCGAGCGCGAGCAGGCCGATCGTGAAGATGGTGGTGGGGCACGGCAGCCCGAAGGTGGGAAGCTCCGGATAACCATGCCCCGCGAGCGTGGCCCAGACCGGGTAGAGGAGGAGTGCGAATGCGAGCAGGGCCACCCCGAGGCCAGTGCGAAGGCTCCTGGCGAAAGCAAACTCAAAGTGTCGGCGAAGTACGCCGTGCCACGCGAACAGCAGCCCTCCCACGATCGACAGCGCACCGAACCCGTACGCCACAGGATTGATGCGCGCGAAGAACGCCAGGTGGTAGGTGGCGCCGAGCCAAATCCAAAGCAAGGCCAAGATGGCTGACACCGCCACGCCGGACCAGCTGCGCCGAAGCGCAATGAAGATGATGGCGAGTACCGCAAGCGCCAGAAGCAGAACCTGCGCCGGCCAGACGGTGTTGTTGTACAGGCGAAAGACGCCGAAGAACTGTTCGGCGGTGAAGGGTATCTGCATCGAATTCATCGCGTTCGTCGCGCGGTTGTTTGCCGGGCCTGCGCGCTTGTAGGCGGCCTTGCCGCACTTGCAACGGCATCGGGAGGTTCACGCCGGATCATCTGAATTCCGTAGGGAACAAACGCAATCGTCAGCAGGATCGACGCCGCCAAGTTGATCATTTCAGCTCCGTCCGGAGTTGCAATGAACAGCACGCCCACCAGAAACAGCAGGCTCTGCCAGCGCGCGATGGACTTGCTCTTCAGCAAGGCGAAGGCCTGAATGCCAAATCCGACGGGCAGCAGCGCGATGCCCCAGAGCAAGACCAGCCAGCCGCGTTTGGAAAACATCGCGAGCAGGCCGGGCATCATGGCCGTGAACTCGGCATCGGAGAGGTCGTCCAGTGCGCTCATGGTCAGGCACAGCGCGCCCTTGTCGGCTGCCAACGCCAGAGAACCCAAGACCGCCAATGCCGTGCCCACGAATCCGGCCCATGCGCCGGAACCGCGATCAAGGAGCTTCATGAAATGCAGCGCGACGACAACGAGCAGAGCCGTATTCAGCGTGACCATGGCATGCGCGAACTGAAGCAGGCCATCACCGCGCGCTCTCAGGATCAGATCCGTCGGACCGAGCAGGTGCGGGTCCAGCAAATTCGGATGAACCGAGAAAGCAAAGACGAACACCATCGGGAAGATGACGAAGGACAGGCCGGTCCCGATTCGCTTTGTTGAACTCAAGCGGTTTGTCCTGTGCATTCGCTTCACCTCAGGGTGAACCGGTCCCCGTTCATTGGACGCCACGAAGCACGATGAGCGTTATCCACGGACGGCCGGTTCGGTCGCTTGCGATACGAACCGGACCGGCCGGCGGTGGGTAACGCGGTGCCCGCTCATTGCTGCAACGCCCTTGTCTTTGAAGCTGACTCGGCGCGCCAGCGCCGCTCGAATTCTGCCGGGGTGATGTAGCCCAACGCAGAATGGCGGCGCTCGGTATTGTAGTAACCGATGTACTCGACAATTGCTTGCCTTGCCTGCTCGCGAGTCTCGAAATGCTCGTCGTGCACGCACTCGACTTTCAACGTGCCGTTCACCGATTCCATCGGCGCGTTGTCCCAGCAGTCTCCCTTGCGACTCATCGACACCGTGATGCCCAGCGCCTCGAGCTTGGCGCGGTAGTCGTTGGCCGCGTATTGCGAGCCCCGGTCCGAGTGGTGCACCAGGCCAGCGCCGGGGTGGCGCCAGCCCAGCGCAACGTCAAGCGCGCACAGCGTCAGCTCCTGCGGCATCGTCTCACTCATCGCCCAGCCCACCAGCTTGCGTGCGTACAGGTCCAGTACCAGCGCCACGTACAGCCAGCCTTCGTCGGTGGGCACGTAGGTCATGTCGGCCAACCATTTCTGGTTCGGCGCGGCCGCTTGGAAGTCGCGCTGCAGCACGTTGGGCGCCACCGCGTGGGTGTGCTTGGAGTCGGTCGTCACCACCCGAAAGCGCCGCCGCTTGTGGCTTTGCAGCCCGTGCTCGCGCATCAGGCGCCCGACACGCTTATGGTTGATCGTGCGGCCCAGCGCCTGGCCGATCTCGGGCGTCATGCGTCGGCGCCCGTAGCGCCCGCGATGCTTGCGCTGGCCGTGGCGAATCTGTTCGACCAACTGCTTGTCTTCGCACGCGCGTTTCGATGGCTCGCGCCCTCGCGCCGCGTTCAGCCCGCTGCGCGATACGCTCAGCAGCTCGCACATCATCGTCGTGGCGTATTCCTGTCGATGCTTCTCAATCCACGCGTACTTCACATCGACTCCCTCGCAAAGTACGCTGCCGCTTTTTTTAGGATTTCCTTCTCCACCCTCAACCGGGTGTTCTCCTGCCTCAAGCGGCTCAGTTCGGCCTCCAGGTCCGACACCGGCTGCACGGGCACACGCTTGACCAGCGCCTGCCCTTTGCGTGCCAGGTACACCCAGTTGGCCAGCGTCTTGTTCGACATCTCCAGCGAGCGCGCAACCGCCGCCATGCCACGCCCACCTTGAATCACTTGCTTGACAGCTGCGTCCCGAAATTCAGCCGTGTACTTCCGATCTGATCCTGCTTTCATATGTCCTCCAAGAAGTCAAAACTAACAGACTTCGTGGCGTCCAGTTTTGGGGGACCAGTTCAAGATCGCGAACCCGAGCGTACTCGCGCGCCTGCCGCACGACGAGCTGCACGCGCTGTTCGTCGGCTACGGCTACGAGCCGCACTTTGTGGAGGGCGATGAGCCTGCGGCGATGCATCAATTGATGGCGGCGACGCTGGACAAGGTATTGGCCAAGATCGCTGCGATCCAGCAGCGTGCGCGCGTGGAGCAACTGTCGCCCGGCCGCTCCGAAGACAGTTGCTCGCCCCCTCGGGGGGCGGACGCGGTACTCCGCGGCCGGGGGTTGACATGCGAGGGCGAGTCGACGCGGCCGCGCTGGCCGATGATCGTGCTGCGCTCGCCCAAAGGCTGGACCGGGCCGAAGACGGTGGACGGCGTGGCGACTGAAGGCTCGTGGCGCTCGCACCAGGTGCCGCTGTCGGAACTCTCCACCAAGCCCGATCACCTGCGTCTGCTCGAAGAATGGCTGAGGAGCTACCGACCCGACGAACTGTTCGATGAGACAGGCGCACTGCGCCCCGAATTGCGCGCGCTCGCACCGAACGGCCTACGCCGCATGGGCAGCAACCCGCACGCAAACGGCGGCCTGCTGTTGAAAGACTTGCGCCTGCCCGACTTTCGCGTCTACGCCGTGCCGGTCACGAGGCCGGGCGGCGCGTTTGCCGAAGCAACGCGCGTCATGGGAACGCTGCTGCGCGACGTGATGAAGCAGAACGCCGACCACCGCAACTTTCGCCTGGTGAGCCCCGACGAGTTGGCGTCGAACCGCTGGGGTGCCCTCTTCGAAGTGACGAACCGCGCGTGGATGGCTGAGACGTTGCCCGGCGACGACCACCTGGCTGCCGACGGCCGAGTCATGGAAATCCTCTCCGAGCACACCTGCCAGGGCTGGCTCGAAGGCTACCTGCTGACCGGTCGCCACGGCTTCTTCTCGTGCTACGAAGCCTTCATCCACCTGATCGACTCGATGTTCAACCAGCACGCCAAGTGGCTCAAGGTCACGTCCAAAGAGATTCCGTGGCGCCGGCCCATCGCTTCGCTCAACTACCTGCTCACCTCGCACGTCTGGCGGCAGGACCACAACGGCTTTTCGCACCAGGACCCGGGGTTCATCGACCACGTCGTGAACAAGAAGGCCGACGTGATCCGCGTTTACCTGCCACCTGACGCCAACACCTTGCTTGCCGTCACCGACCAGGTGCTGCGCAGCCGCAACCTCGTCAACGTCATCGTCGCGGGCAAACAGTCGCAGCAAGTGTGGCTGACGATGGACCAGGCGATCAAACATTGCGCGAGCGGCATCGGCATCTGGGAGTGGGCGAGCAACGACTACGGCGTGCAGCCCGACGTCGTGATGGCATGCGCGGGCGACATTCCGACGCTCGAGACGCTCGCCGCAGTCGACCTGCTGCGCCAGTGGTTGCCTGAGCTGAAAGTGCGCGTCATCAACGTCGTCGATCTGATGACGCTGCAGCCGCGCGAAGAGCACCCGCATGGGCTGTCGAATCGCGACTTCGACGCGCTGTTCACGACGGATCGGCCGATCATCTTCGCCTACCACGGCTACCCGTGGCTGATCCACCGCCTCACCTACCGGCGCACGAACCACCCGAACCTGCACGTGCGCGGCTACAAGGAAGAAGGCACGACGAGCACGCCGTTTGACATGGTCGTGCGCAACGACCTCGACCGATTTCATCTCGTCGCCGACGTCGCTGAACGCGTGGAGTCCCTCGCTCCGGTGCGCGCCTACATCCGCCAGCGCGTTCGCGACAAGCTCGTCGAACACAGCGAATACATCGCGCAGCGCGGCGTCGACCTGCCCGAGGTTGCGAACTGGAACTGGCCCGAATCGACACGCGGCGCGCCACCATGAAGGTCCAGCCTGAAGCTTCTGTCGAGGCCAAGGTGCGCTTTCTCGCATCGCGCGCCGCGCACCCGGACGAGCCAGGTCCGATCGAGGCGGTGGAGACGCACATGTCGTGGCTCTTTTTCGTCGGCAACCGCGTCCTCAAGTTGAAGAAGCCCGTGCGCTTTCCGTACCTCGACTTCTCGACGCTGCCCTCCCGCGAGTTCTACTGCCGCGAAGAGCTGCGCCTGAATTTGCGGCTCGCCCCTCGCGTCTATTTGGGGCTGCTCGCCTTGCAGCAGCGGGGCGACGGATTCGCTTTGATTTCCGAAGAGCGCCTGCCGGCACCCGACAAGACGCTGGACTGGCTGGTTCAGATGCGCCGCCTGCCGGCGCAGCACGTGCTGCAACGGCTCATCGCGCAGGCGCGGGTCGAGCCTCGCGACATTGACGCACTGGCGGCCGTGCTCGCTTCGTTCTACCTAACTGCGCCGAAAGTCGGCGTCTCGGCAGAGGAATACGTCGCCCGCTGCCAACGCGAGCAGGCGACGAACCGCGAGGTGCTGCTGCGCCCGCAATTCCTGTTGCACGACGCGGCTGCGACGCTGGACCATCTCGACGCAGCGCTGTTGCGCCACGCTGCGCTGCTCGGCGAGCGAGCCAGCCACGGCCATGTCGTCGACGGGCACGGCGACCTGCGTCCTGAGCACGTGTGGCTGCTCGACTCGCCGGTGGTGATCGACTGCCTGGAGTTCAACGCGTCGCTTCGCGAAGTCGACCCATTCGAAGAACTCAGCTTTCTCGCGCTCGAGTGCGAAATGGCGGGCGCGCCGTGGATCGGGCCGCAGTTGATTGGGAATCTCGCCGCCGCGCTGCAAGACCAGCCGCGCGCGGCGCTGCTGCATCTCTACACCGCACGCCTTGCGCTGCGCCGCGCCCGGCTCGCTATGGCGCATCTGCTCGACCCGTTGCCGCGCGCGCCGGAGCAGTGGCCGCCGCTCGCGCAGCGCTACATCGATCGTGCCGCCTCGGCGCTCAACGCATTGCTCAGCACCGGCGCCGCAGTTCAAGCGGCAGCGTGCTGACGCGTCGCGCCTTGAATTCGCGCGACGCTCACTTGCAAAGCAGGACTGGCACCTTCGACAGGTGCACGACGCGTTGCGCCACCGAGCCGATGAACAAGCTGCCCAGTGCGCCGCGCCCGTGCGTGCCCATGACGATCTGGTCTGCCCCGCACTCCTGTGCGGCGCGAACGATTTCAGCGGCTGGCTCGCCGACAGCAGCCACCTTGTCGGCCACCGCCAAGCCGGCGCTAAGGGCCTGGGCCTGCGCCTCGTTGAGCAGGCGTTCCTGATGCGCTTTCTCGGCCTGTTCGATCTGTTCCAGGCTCGACACGCTCGCCTCGCCGTACAGCACCGGCCAGGCGCGCACGTGCACCAACACCACCCCCGGGCTCACGCCCGATCGAGCCCATGTGCCCACCGTCGCGATCGCGTTCTTCGATGAGGTCGAGCCATCCACGGCAATCAGAACTTTTTTCATGTGAACTCCCCTGATGAGGCAGTCTCGCGGACCGCTACTTCTCCTGGATGCGCGCCAGATACTCGAGCAGATCGACCATTTGGCGGCGCGCTTGATGATCGGGATTGCCCGGTTTGGCCTGGCCCTGCGGTGCGGGCGTGCGCAACACCGTTCCCCACACCGGCATCTCGCGGGCGCCGTGTGGGCCGAGCTTGGTTGCGCTGCGGCCGTCGATGCTGTCCGAGACGCGCAGCGAAGGGAACACGCCGCCGTGTTGCTTCGCCAGGCGCGTCAGATCGGTCGGCGCTTGGCGCAGGTGCTCGACCATCGGGCCGTCGCCGCGCCCGGACTTGCCGTGGCAACTCGCGCACAGCTTCAGGAAGGTGATTCGCCCGGCGTCCGGCAGCTCCTGCGCATTGGCTAGCCCGAATGCGAGCATTGCTGCCGCAGCCGTGAGCAAGACCTGATGAGTCGCGTGTTTCACGTCAGAACTCCGGCATGTCCCCGCCCTGCATGCCACCCTCGCTCGCGCCTTGCTTGGGCTTGGGCGCGTTCGCGATCAGGCAATCGACGCTCAGGATCAGGCCCGCGATCGACCCGGCGTTTTGCAGCGCCAGGCGCGTCACCTTGGCGGGGTCGATCACGCCCATCTGCAGCAAGTCGCCGTAGGCGCGCGTCGCGGCGTTGTAGCCGAACGCCGGTTGTGACGATTCGTCGACCTTCGCGAGAATCACCGAGGGCTCCAGCCCCGCGTTGCTGACGATGCGCCGCAGCGGCTCCTCTAACGCGCGCTCGACGAGGCGAATTCCGGAGTCCTCGTCGAGATTCGCGCCTTTCAGAGCGGCGAGCACGCGCCGCGCGCGCAACAGCGCGACGCCGCCGCCGGGAACGATGCCCTCTTCCACCGCGGCGCGCGTCGCGTGCAGTGCGTCTTCGACGCGGATCTTGCGCTCCTTCAACTCGGCTTCCGTCGCCGCGCCGACCTTGATCAGCGCCACGCCGCCCGACAGTTTGGCGATGCGCTCGTCGAGCTTCTCGCGGTCGTAGTCGCTCGTGGAGGCGTCGCGCTCCTTGCGGATCGCGGCGATGCGCTTCTGAATCGCCGCGGCGGTTCCCGCGCCGCCGATCAAGGTCGTCTCATCCTTGCCCACTTCGACGCGCTTGGCGCGCCCCAGGTCGGCGAGCGTCGCCTTCTCCAGCGTCAAGCCGACTTCGTCGCTCACGACGTTTGCGCCGAGCACAATGGCGATGTCTTGCAGCATCGCCTTGCGCCGGTCGCCAAAGCCCGGCGCCTTGACGGCGCAGGTCTTGAACGTGCCGCGGATCGTATTGATCACGAGCGTGGCGAGCGCGTCGCTTTCGATGTCTTCGGCGATGATGAGCAAGGCCTTGCCCGCCTTCACCACCTCTTCGAGCAGCGGCAGCAGGTCCTTGATCGCCGAGAGCTTCTTGTCGCACACCAGGACGGCCACGTCCTCCAGGGCGACGATCTGGCGCTCGGCGTTGTTGATGAAATACGGTGACAGGTAACCACGGTCGAACTGCAGGCCCTCCACGGTTTCGAGTTCGCTTTGCAAACCCGATCCGTCTTCGATCGAGATCGCGCCTTCGCGGCCGACTTTGTCGATGGCGCCGGCAAGCAACTCACCGATCGACGTGTCGTTGTTCGCCGAGATCGCCGCAACATGCGCGATCTCCTGCGAGGTCGCGCACGGCCGGGAAAGCAATTTCAACTCCGCAACAACCGCCTCGATGGCTCGCTCCATGCCGCGCTTCAAGTCCATCGGATTCATGCCGCCGGCCAGATAGCGCAGGCCTTCGTGGATCATGGCGTGCGCGAGCACGGTTGCGGTGGTCGTTCCGTCGCCGGCCTTTTCGCTGGTGCGCGACGCGACTTCGCGCAGCAGCTGCGCGCCCATGTTCTCGAAGCGGTCTTCCAACTCGACCGACTTGGCGACGAGCACGCCTGAGTTGACGACTTGCGGCGCGCCGAAGTCGCGCTCCAGGATCACGGTGCGCCCACGCGGCCCGAGCGTCACCTTCACCGCGTCGGCGAGGATGTCAACGCCGCGGCGAATCTTGTCGCGCGCGGCTTCGTGGAAGATGAGTTGTTTGGCGGGCATGGATTGCCTCGGTTTGAGCCGGGGCCTTAATCCTCATGCCACCGCACTCGGGTGGAGTTGAGCTGGCGCAAGTCGCCGGGGTGTCGGTGCGCCGCAGCTGCGATTCGCTTGGGAGCTTGCGTCCATGCAAACAAAACCCCAGGGGACAGCCGCCGCGCCATCAAACGCGCGAATCAAGGCACGATCCAACCGCCCTGCGCACGCAGCGTGGACCCCTCCAGGCGTGCCAAATACGCGCCTTTGGACGCAAAGCGTTGACCAGGGCCGAGGCCGAGCTGGGGAAAAGCACCGCTCATGAGCGACTTGTCGGCGTTGTGCTCGATGCGCTCGATGAGGTAGTCGCGCGAATAGTTGTTCCCCAGGTGGGCGACCGCGTCGCTCGCCATCGTGAACGCGAAATACGTGTTCGCGTGAATGCGCCGCTCGCCCGAGGTGCCTGCGGAGATGCCGCGCGTGGCAAGCCACTCGCGCGCCCGATCGAAGGGCTCGCTGTCGGGCCGCTGGATCGCGAACGGCCAGGCGATCAACAGTTGCCGGGCGATCGGCTGAGCCTTCAAGCCTGGCGTGTCGCCCAGCAGCGTTCCCGAGGCCAGCGCCGGAATGTCCGCAGGCAAGCCTGTTCGCCCCGCTTGCTCCAGGTCGCCGGCGTCGAGCCAGAACACCAGCGCGCCCGACCCCGCGGCGCGTGCTTGCGCGAGTGCGGCGTCCAGACGCCCGGCGCCGCGCAGCACGACTTCATGCACCGGCCCCTTGCCCCGCCGCTCCCAGGCCGACTGAAAGGCACGCGCACCCGCCTCGGCACGCGGCTCGTCGCGGCGGATTTGCCACACAGCTCCCTTCGAACCATGCGCCGCCAGATGCGCCGCCATCACATCGGCCTCGACCAGCACGCCGCGCGACAGGTAGAGGTTGTAGCCGCCCGGCTCCGCGCGACCGGGAGCGTCGACATTCGGGAAGAGACACGGGACTTCACTTCGTTCGCAGAAGTCGTGCACCGGCTGCCAGCGCCGCCCAGCGCCGCTCAACACCGCGAACACGGGTTGCTCGCGGTAGCGCTGCTCGAGCTGCGCGCCCCAGGTGTCGGCAGCGCCGCTCAGCTCCCAGACATGCAGCGACCACTTGCGCCAGTTGACGTGCATGCGGTCGACGCCAGCCTGCAAGCGGCGGCGCTCCGAGCGCGTGCCGGCGTTGCGCGCGTCGACCATCGCGCGCAGCACTTGCAACGTCGCGTCGCGCACACCTGCTTCGGCGTCGGGGGCGACGATCGTCGCGAAGTGAATCTCGCTGTCGGTCACGCCCGGCGCCACTTGCAGCGCGACGCTGGACAAATAGGCGCGCAAGGCCGAAATGTCCGCTGGAGCCAGCGCGTAGCGCGGCATCAGCGGATGCAATGCGCGGCCGTCTGACGACTGGCCTTCGCGCAGCGCACGCTCGAAGGTCTCGTCGGTGTAGTGAAGTTCGCGCAACTGGACCATCGGGCGCCGCGCGTAGCGCCGCTCGTTCTTCTGACCGGCGAAGAAGCCCGGCACGGTGAGCGGCTGGATGACGATTTGTCCTTCCGCTGCACCCAGCCCGCTGTTGCGGTGGCAGGTGGCGCAGGCGGCCGGCCGGCCCTGCACCTGAACCCCACCGGCCAGCACGGCTGACATCGCCCCGCCCGAAGGCAGGCGCCCTTCGCGATAGATCAGTTTGCCCACCGCTTCAAGCGAAGGCTCTTCGCCGGCCCAAGCTAGCCCTGCGCCGCATGCGGCGGCCAGCAGGGCGAGCAACAGCCAGCGACGCAGGTCCATCGCGGTTGGCGCGGTCAGCCGCCTTTCGCGGCAACCGGCACGCCGAGCACGCGGTGGACCTCGCGCACCAGCTCGGAGGGAGTGGCAAAACCGTCGAGGCGCACCCAGGGCTGGTTCGCGCTGCCCTGCAGATAGGTGGATGGGGTATGGTTCATCTTGTCGCCACGCCAGGCGTCGAAGGCGTGCGCGACTTCCAGGATGACCTGCTTGTCGCCGGTCAACATGTGCCAATCCGGCCCGGCGCGATGGCGCGCCGCGTAATCCTTCAGGCGCGCCGGCGTGTCGTACTCCGGATCGATCGATATCGACACGATGCGCACCTTGCTGCCCTCGGCGCGCAGCGTCCTCTGCACTTCGGACATTGTTGCGCTCATCGACAGGGCAGATCGCGGTGCAACTGGTGAAGATGAAGTTCAGGAGCACCGGCTTGCCCGAATCGAGCTCGCTGCGCAACGACACCTTGGTGCCGTTGGCGTCCAACAGCTGGACGTCGGGAACCTGGTAGCGCGCCTCAGCGCGGGTGTATCCCTTGCTCGGCGTTGCGGGCGCAGCGTGGTGCGCGTGCTCGTCACGCGCCAAGCTGCTGCTTGGCGCCAATGCCATTGCCGCGAGCGCGCCAAGCCCCACCATGGCCGCCGCTGCAGCCCGCCTGTACGCCAATCGTTGAGCTTCAATCATCGCGGGGTCCTTGGGTTGATCGTTGAGTTCACGTTGCTGCTGAGCGTGGCCAGTTCATTCTCAGCTGCCGGTCAGGTTCAGCTGCGCCGGACTGGGGCTACCGGCGGGGCCGGTGTACGGCACGATCAAGGTGCCGGTCCGGCTGCTCGAATTCGTCGGCGCATTGAAGCTGACCTGGATCTGGCAAGTCTGGCCGACCGAGAAAGTAGTGCCCGAGCACGAATCGGTGGCACCCTTGCTGAAGTTGCTGTTCGTGCCACCATTGCTCACCGTGGCGGTGCCGAAGGTCACCGGCCCGGTGCCGCCGATCGTCAGCGTGACGGTGTCCGAGACATTGCCGCTCTGGTTGCCGAAACTCAGCGTCGTTCCCGCCCCGTTCAACGACGCAACTCCCGCCTCACTCGTGAACGCCACCGACGCCGTCACGATGCTGTCGATGTCCGCCAGCGTGTTGTTCGCCGTCGGATCGTTGCCCCAGGCAATCGTCACGCTGTGGGTCGAGTTTCCGAGCGGTGCGGCGGTCGGGATGCTCCCGACCAGCGTGTAGGTCGCGGTGCCTCCGACGGCCAGGCTGACCGATCCTGTGCGCGCGGTGTTGCCGGTGCCCGTGGCGCTGCATGTTCCGCCGGGCGCCGTGCAAGTCCACGAATTGAGCGTGAATCGCGTGCTGCCCGGCAACGTGTCGGTCAGCGCGGCGCCCGTGACCGCACTCGGCCCGTTGTTGGCTACGACGATCGTGTAAGTCACTCCCGTCGTGCCCCGCGCGACACTCGTGCGACCGTCGCTGTTCTGGGTGACCGCCAGATCGGCCGGCGGCGCCGTGATGGTGTCCGTATCCGACACCGAATTGTTGCTCGAATTCGGATCCGTCACACCGCTCGGTGCGGCGATCGTGACGCGACTCGTCGAGTTTCCTAACGGCGCACTTGCCGGGATGCTGCCCACCAGCGTGTAGGTCGCTGCGCCGCCACTCTGAAGACTGACCGAACCTGTGCGCGTCGTATTGCCGGTGCCCGTGGCGCTGCATGTTCCGCCGGGTGCCGTGCAGCCCCACGAAGTGACCGTGAATCGCGTGCTGCCCGGCAGCGTGTCGGTCAGCGCGGCGTTCGTTACTGCGTACGGCCCGTTGTTGGTCACCACGATCGTGTAGGTCACGCCCGTCGTACCGCGCTCAACCGTGGTGAGTCCGTCGCTGTTCTGGGTGATCGCCAGATCGGCTTGCGGGGACACGACGCTGAGCGTCACGGTCGCCACGCCCGAGAGTGCGCCCGCCGGGTCTCTGGCCCGGTAGGTGAAGCTCGCCGTGCCGGCGAAGCCCGCCGCGGGCGTGTAGGTGAAGCCGCCGTTGGCAATCAAGCCGAGCACACCACTTGCCGGAGCACTTTCCAGTTGCGCCGTGAGCGCGTCGCCGTCGATGTCGCTGTCGTTGCCGAGCACGCCGGGTGCCGCGACATTCAACGTGGTCCCCTGCCACATCTGGTAGCTGTCATTGCCGGCCAGCGGGGCATCGTTGACGTTGGCCACGCTGATGGTGAACGACTGGTTGGCCTGCAGCCCATGCGCATCGGTCACGCGCACGGTCACCGCCGAGTTGCCGACCTGGGTCGCCGACGGCGTCCAGGAGATCAGCCCCGATGCCGGGTCGATGGTCATCCCCGCCGGTGCCTGCGTCAGCGAGTAGGTCAGCGCGTCGCCCTCGGCATCGCTCGCCTCGACGTCGTAGTGGTACAGCACACCTTGGGTCGCCGCCGTGACCGGCGCCGAAGTGATCTGTGGCGGCGTGTTCGCGCCGCCGCCGAGGAGTTGATAGGCCGCGAGGGCGTTGACGAGCCCGTGTCCGTAGCTGTTGTCGGCGCCGGCGGCGCCCAGATCCTGGGCGCTGTCGCGCAGCGCCGCCTCGAGCTGCGCAACGCTGGCGTCCGGGAAGGCCCCGGCGAGCAGCGCCATCGCGCCCGCCGTGTGCGGCGCGGCGAACGACGTGCCGGCGACGTTCATGTAGAACGGCATGCCGCCGAACGACAGGTCGGCGGTGTTGACGTTCACGCCGGGCGCCGCGAGCGCCGGGAAAATCGAGCCGTCGCAGGCCGAAGGGCCGCGGCTGGAAAAGCTTGCCACCGTCATCGTCTCGTCGACCGCGCCGGTGGCGAAACCCTGCGGGTTGTTCGCCGGGCTCACGCTGCTCGCCGGCCCCGGGCCGTCGTTGCCGGCGGCGAACACGACGCCGATGCCCGCCACTCTTGAGCACCGCGATGTCGTCATTGAACTCGGTGATGCACTGGCCCGCCGTGCCGGCAAAGCCCCACGACGCGTTGACCACATGCGGCGCGTCGTCGGTGTCCGGGTCGCCGTCCGGATCGAGCAGCCACTGGAAGCCGAGGTGAATCTGGCTGTAGTTCGTCTGGCCCGCGTCGTTGTATTGCTTGACGGCGATCCAGCTGCGCGTCGGGCGCCATGCCGATGGCGGTTCCGCTCGCTCGCGCCGCCGACCATGAAGCCCATCGTCTGCGTGCCGTGGCCCTGCGCGTCGTAGGGTGTGGCGTGTTGCCCGTGCGGGTCGAACCAGCTGTTCGTGCCGCCGCGGTAACGCGGCGCCAGGTCGGGGTGCTGCGCGTCGACGCCGGTATCCAGGCTGGCGACGACGACACCGCTGCCGGTCCAGCCCAGCGCCCACAGCTCGGGCGACTTCGACGGCGCCGAGGTTCCACTCCGGCGTCGCCGCCACCCCGGCACTGGTGACCGGCGCCTGCATCAGGCCGTCCAGGCGGATCGTCTGCACCGCCGGGTGGTTCGCGAGTTCCTGAACCCGCGCCGCGGGCAGCTTCAGCGCCAGTGCGTTGATCGACCAGAGTTGCTTCAGGTTGCGCGCGCCCAGGCGGCGCGCCGTGCTGTCGACCGGCGCTTGCGACCGCTGCGCCCTCGCCTTCAAGGCTCGCAGCAGGAGCTGCAGGCGTTGCGCGCGAGTCGGTTGGTTGAACGCCGTCAGGTCCTCGCGATCGACCAACTGCACGATGACGTCGACCTCGTCGGTCGCGGCGCGCGCAGCCAGGTGCTCTTGAAGTTGTGCCGCGACGACACCGGCCTGCGCCGCGCCCGTTGCCAACACCAGTGGCGGCAGCAGAACCAGCGCCAGCAGCGCCTTCAAGACCGGGGTCCTTTCGGTGGCAGCCACGTTCGTGCTCCCGGTTGACGCTATTCGATCGTGAGCGCGGCGAGCTGCGCGTCGCCCGCGACCAGCGTCACCTTCGCGCCGGGCTTCAGGTAGCGCCCCGGGTTGCCGAACAGGATCACGTAATCGCGGCCGGTCTGGATCGTGCTGCGTGTTGCCTGGCGCAGCTTGCCGAGCTTGGCGCTGTTCGGCACACCGAACTTCGCGCCGCTCGCTTCGTCCACCAGATACGCCGGCACCGTGCGGTCGAGCAGGCCCTTGGCGCGTTCGGCGTCAACGACGCGGTAGCGCAAATCGACCATGAAGCCCCCGGCACTGAGGCGCAGCGCGGTCACCTCGACGCCCAGGCTGTCCGGCGTTCGCGCCGGAGCGGGTGAGGCGGTGGTTGCGGGCGGCACGCTGCCTGCAGGTGGCGCCGTGGCCGCGAGCGGCGCGGCGGTCGTGGGCGGCGCTTGCGCGTTCGCAACTTGGGGCGCCGCGTTCTGCACGCCGTGGCCCGTGGCGCAGCCAATCAGGAATGCTGCGAACAGCGCCGGGCCCGCCTGGGCGCCAAACCGACCCCGAACCCGTAGCCCCCTTGATGTGGACACGCCATGCCTCCGATCAACTGCCCGTCAGGTTCAACTGCCGCGGACTCGGACTGCCGAGGGGTCCGGTGTACGGCACGTTCAAGGTGCCGGTACGGCTGCTCGTGGTCGTTGGCGCATTGAAATTGATCTGGATCTGACAGGTCGCGCCGACCGCGCGCGTGGTGTTCGAGCAGGTATCGGTGGCACCCTTGCTGAAGTTGGTGTTGCCACCGCCATTCGTCACCGTCGCAGTGCCGAAGGTCACGGCTCCGGTTCCGCCGATCGTCAGCGTGACGGTGTCGCTGACGGGACCAATCTGGTTGCCGAAACTCAGCGTCGTGCCCGCGCCGTTCAAGGCCGCGACTCCCGATTCGCCGGTGAACGCCACCGCCGCCGTGACGATGGTGTCGGTGTCGGCCAGCGTGTTGTTGGTGGCATTTGGGTCGTTGCCCCAGGCGATCGTCACGCTGTTCGTCGAGCTGCCAAGCGGTGCGTTCAAGGGGATCGTTCCCACCAATGTGTAGCTTGCGAATCCACCACTCAACAGGCTGACGGCCCCATTGCGAGTGTTCCCGCCTGCCGTATTCGTGGCGGTGCAGCTCGATCCGGCGCTGGCGGTGCAGCTCCACGAGTTGACGGTGAATCGTGTGCCGCCGGTCGTGCTCGGCAAGCTGTCTGTCAGGGTGGCGCCGGTCACTGCGTTCGGCCCATTGTTCGTCGCGACGATCGTGTAGGTCACGCCCGTCGAACCCCGCGCCACGCTGGTGCGCGCGTCGCTGTTCTGGGTGATCGCCAGATCGGCCGGCGGCGGCAGGATGGTGTCGGTATCCGACGCGGTGTTGTTGCTCGTCACCAGATTGGTCACTCCCGCCGGCGTGACGATCGTCACGCTGTTGGTCGAGTTGCCTAACGGCGCGGTCAGGGGAACGTCGCCCACGAGCGTGAAGGTCGCGGTTCCACCGTTCGGCAGGGTGACGGTCCCGTTGCGCGTCGTGGTCCCGGTGCCCGTGGCGGTGCAGCTCGATCCGGTGCCGGTGGTGGCTGTGCAGTTCCACGAAGTCACCGTGAACCGTGAGCCTGCGCCTGCCGGCAAGGTGTCGGTCAAGGTGGCTCCCGTCACCGCGCTCGGCCCGTTGTTGGTCACGAAGATCGTGTAGGCCACACCGGTCGTCCCGCGAACCACCGAGGTGCGGCCGTCGGTTTTGGTGACGGCGAGGTCCGCCTGTTGCAGGATCGTGGTGGTGTCGGTGGCGCTGTTGTTCGCCGGGGTCGGATCGATGACTCCCGCCGGTGGCGCGACCGTTGCGGTGTTCGTCAGCGTACCGCTCGCGGTGGAAGGGAGCGTGGCATTCACCGTGAAGGTCGCGGTGCCGCCGACGGCGAGATTCACCGTCGTGGCGATGTTGCCGCTTCCCGTCGTGGCGGCGCATGATGCGGAGGGGGCGCAGGTCCAGCCAACTCCGCCGTTGAGTACCGCGGGCATCGTATCGGTGACGGTTGCACCGGTCACCGCGTTCGGTCCGGCGTTGCTCACCACGATCGTGTACGTCATCGGCCCGGCGAGCCGGCTGGTCGCCCCGTCGGTCTTGGTAATTGCCAGGTCTGCCTGCGGCGGCGGAGCCACGGCGAGCACGCCGAACATGCCGCCGTCCTGCGCACCGGCGTTGACGGTGTTCAGGCGCCGGTCGTAGATCGGCAGATTGCCGGCCGCCGCGGGCGTGACGATGACATCGGTCGTCTTCAACGCCGCCAGCCAGGTCGAGTATTGATACTGGTCGCGGGGCAGCGTCACCGGCGCGGCGCCGGAGAGGTCGCGGTACTGGTAGCGATTGCCGTCCTCGGCAATCATCTTCATGTGCGTGCCCTGGATCAACGGCACATAGGCGCGATAGCCCGCGTTCAGGAAGCGCAGCAGCGTCGCCTGTCCCTGTGGCAGGGTTGCCAGCGGAGGGTCGCCGGCCTGGAACGGTTTGCCGTTGATCAGGAAGTATTTCGGCTTGTAGCACAGCGTGCTCGTCATCGGCAGCGCGCTGCCGTCAGTGTCTCGGCACGCGGTGGGCGTCGTCGCCAAGCCATAGTCGCCGCCGTCGATCGCGCGGTGCTGCACCGGATCGATTTCGCTGAACAGCAGGGTCGCCGCGGCGTCGTACGGCACGCCTGCGTAGGCCATCGCGGGCAGCGCGGGGGCCGGCGGCACCGCGGCGACGGCATCGGCGAAGTTCTTCGTCAGCGCCCCGTACAGACCCATCTGCACCTGCACCTGCGGGTGCGTGCCGCTGTGGTAGAGGTAGGTGCCGGGCCTGAGGCTGGCCCAGGTGTAGGTGGCGTCGACTCCGGCGGTGGCCTCGTGGGTGAACGAGCGCACGCGCTGTCGGCCTTGCGCGTCGCTGAACTTCACTGGCGTCATCACCGCGGTCTGCCCCGGAATGACGATGGAGGTCGGCTCGGCGACCAACTGGTTCCTCAAGTGGACCGTCAATCCCGTCGCGTCCGCCGCGGGCACGCTGAGGGCCGGCCCGGGCAGCGTGGGTTGCGCCGTGCAATTGCCGGCAAATCCCGCGCTGTCCGGCGCATAGCCCCAGATCGGCACCATCACGCCGGGGCTGCCCGGCAGCGTGACTGTGCCGCGCTTGGCGCAAAGCCAGTATTCGGCGGCGCCCACCTGTCCCGCGGCCAGCAGCAGGCCGATCCCCAACAGCGCGCCGGCAAGGGGCGCTGCGCATGTCGATCGAGTCTTCATGGCACCCTCTTTATTCAGTTGGCAGCGCGTACCAGCGCGGCACGACGACGAACATGGTCAACATGCCGCCAGGGAAGATGTTGTTGTTGGTGAGCTCCTTCTCGCTGTGCGAGTGCCACATGTAGAAGTAGCCCGCGAACGGATTCCATTCGCCCGAGCCCGGCGGCAGCACGCCGGTGGAGCCGAGGTAAGGGCTGCCGCTGTAGGCCATGCCGGTGGTGACATCGAGCGGGTTCGGCAGCGTCACCGGGAACGCGAGGTTGTGGTCGGCGCACCATTCCTTGGTCACATCGTCATAGCCGTCCACCGGGTTGATATCGCTGCAGGCGTGCGGGTTGATCGCCGTCGTGCCGTAGATGTCCCAGCCCATGCCCTTGCCCGTCCAGGTGAAGATGCCGTCGTAGGTGGCACCGGGAATCGCCTTGATCGTGAAGTCGGACCACGCGAGGTCCGGCCCCGCGCCGGGCGCGCTTTCGAGCAGCCGCCCGTCGCGCCCGACCACCGTGGTGTGGTTGCCGTGGAAATGGAACGGGTGCGCGTCGCGCCCGGCGCTGATCAGGCGCACCAGCACCTTCTCGCTCGGATAGGCCAGGGCCAGCGCGCCATAAGGCTGGGTCGGCATCCACGGCAGGTTGTCGCCGTAGAGCGTGTCCATGCCGTTGCGGCCGTTGATGTACCACTGCACCGGGAAGTAGTCGGAAGTGTCGGGATTGAGATTGCCCATCGCCACCTGGTCGTGCAGGTTCGGGTCCATCTCGGTCAGCACGAACAGGTACTCTCGGTCGAACCCGGTCGCGGCGTGGCCGTAGGCCTGTTTGGGCGCGGCCGGCCTGACGATGAGTGCTCCCACCAGCCCCATCTCGACCTGCAGCGCCGGCTTGGTTCCGCTCTGGTAGAGGTAGGTGCCGGGCTGCGTCGCGGTGAATGTGTAGCTCACAGTGCCGCCGCCCGCCGCGGCTTCGGCGGTTTGCAGCCCGGGCGAGCCGCCGCTCGCCGTCACGCCCGACTGGCCGGGGAAAACGATGGACGTCGGCACCGGCAGCGTATTGGTGAGGTTCACTGTCACCGTCTGGCCCTGCGTCACGATCAGCGTCGGCCCGGGGTACTGCATGGTGCCGGCGCCGTTCGCGTAGCCCCACACGAGCACGCTGTTCGCGTCGGCGGTGCTGATGTAGTCGGCCCTGGCGGTCAGGTTGAAGGTCGGGCCGGGGATGCCGGCGATCGCTGCGCTGGCCGGTCCGGCGTGCACCAGCCACAGTGCAAACGCCAGCCCCAGCGTGCCGGCGAGTCGGTTCAGAAGATAGGTCACGGCGTTTCTCCTTCGCGTGGGTGCGGGCTCATTCAATTGGTGATGACGATTTCGGTCATCATTCCGCCGTAGTCTTCGCTTCCGTTGCTGAGGAAGTTGAGGTTGGTCGTGTAGAGGAAGTAGGTGCCGGCGGGAACGCCTGCCGTGTCGATCAGCACGTCGCTGGTTTCGCCCCCGCCCAGCGTCAGCGTGCTGGTGTTGTAGGAAAGGTCCTTGCCTGCGGCCTCGCCGCCGGTGCGCAGGATGCGCGCGCCCTGCCCGACCACGCGCATCGGCAAGCCGAGCGCCGTCACGGAAAACAGGCTGTCGACGCTGACGTTGGAAAGCCGCAGCAGCAGGGTCGTGCCCTCGGTCGTGCGGTCCAGCGTCATCAGTGAACTCAGCGCCTGCGCCGGTATGCCGCGCGGGTTGTCGCTCGGCGCGGGCAGAGGATTGGGATTCACGGTGTCGGGGTAGCCCCGGCCGTTCATCAGCGCGTAGGTCGTCGTGATCTCGGCGAACGGCAGCGGCTGCACGTCGATGTGGCGCTCGTGGAACACATGGTCGAAGCTCGCCAGCTGCAGCGGGTAGGCCTTGTGGTAACCGGTGGCGCCGTCGCCGTCGTTGTAGACGTACTTGGTGTAGTTCTTGCCGCCGAAGGTCTTGGCCTGATCGTCCTGCGCCGGCGTCACGAACAACTGGCCGAGCATGCCCATCTCCATGTGCTCGGTCGCCTCGACGTGGCAGTGGTAGATGTAGGTGCCCGGGTCCTGGACGTTGTAGAAGTAGGTCAGGCTCGCACCCATGTTGATCGTGATGCTCGCTTCGGGCAGGCCGTCGAAAATCGCCGACGGCGTTGGGAAAGCCGTGGAAGTGCACCGAGTGCGGGTCGAACAGGTCCGGCCGCATCGCCATGCCCACGTTGGTGAGCGTGAGGTAGAACTTCTGCCCCTGCGCCAGCGCGATCGTCGGCGCGGGTTGCTGCGCCGCGAGGATGCCCTTGTCCAGGCGGTCGTCGATGCCGCTCGTGCCGGGCTTGGTTCCGGTCAGATTGCTGAAGCCGAAGGTGTAGAGCTGCTTGCCGTCGGCCATGACGGTGTAGCCGTCGCCGCCGGAGAGGTGCATGCACTTGACGTTCGCCGGGCCGCTGTCCGGAAGGGCGTCGCCGTCGGTGTCGCCGGGGCATTGCACGTACACCCCCGCCCGAACCAGATGCGGCGCGGCGCAGACCGCGGCAGCCGCCAGCGGGACCAGCAACTTGCGCAGAGATTTCGCTTTCATCGAATTGCTCCTTAGGTTCCCGACTAGGGTGTGACGTTGCCGCCGCTGAAGTTGTCGACCCGAGCGCCCGGCGGCAGGAACATGCCGATTCGCCCGCTGCCCGTAGTGAAGGCATTGCCGTTGAGCGTCGGCACGCTGACCTGGCCGAGCAAGGTGGTGGTCGCACCGCTCGTGCGCCACACGCGGACGATGCCGGTCGCGTCAGCCGTTGCCGTCAACGTGCTGCCGTTGGTGAATGCACCAGCCAGCGTGCCGCGTTGCGTGAATCCGAGTGCGCCGGTGCCCCGCGTCTCGACGATCACCTGGCCGCCGTTTGCCGTCGAGTAACGAACGCGAATCTCGGTCGGGTAGACGCCGAGCACCGCGCTGTAGGTGCCGCTGCCCTTGAGGATCAGGCTCACGTTGTTCAGCGTCGTATTCGCGAACGTGAGGGCGGCTCCCTGTGTCGTGCCGAATACCGTGCCATTCCAGTAGGCGTTGGCACCAGCGGCGCAGAGCAGGTTGACCAGAAGACCGCCGTTATTGACGCAGAACGCCTGGTTGGTATTGACCCGGATGCCGCTGTTCCCGCCCACGATCAACTGCTGCCAGTTCGGGGCGTTGTTGAGCGTATTGGCATTGGTACGGTTGAAGTTGTCGAGCAGCGCCAGCGCCGGGATCACCGGTCCTGGACCAGGACCGGCCACCTCGTCGGCACCGATGTCGGCCGGGTTGGCCGCAGTCAGTGCGCGAACGTCACCGTCGAAGTCGCGTGTGGGCACGCCCGCGGTGTTGCTGCCCTGGTTCACCGCCGGCGAGGCTGCCGTGATGTGGTAGTTGCCCGCGACCGGATCGAGCGGCGTGAAGCGCACATTGATGTTGTTGCCGCCTTCGTCGATCACAGTCGCCGAACTCAGCGTGTTGCTGTAGCTCAGCACGAAGCCCGGGTTGGTGCTCGCGATGTTCGTGCCGTCGGCGTAGTTGATGCCGTGGCTCGTCAGCACCGACAAGATGGTGTCGTCCGGGTTCAGCGCTGGCGGCGTACCCACGGTGTTGATCACGCCCAGATCCCAGTACGGCCCGGCGGGGTCGGCCGCGAGGCCGCCCGCGCCACCGTTCAAGCTCGCGTCGTTGAAGAACGATCGGTTGTGCCAGATGATGTTGTTCAACAGCACCGGATTCGAGTAGGTCTGCGAGCCCGCCGGCAGCAAGGCCTGCAAGGCCGCGCTGTGCGCGCCCGTCACCACGCCTGCCGGCTGCGGCGTGGAATTCGCCGCGCCCGCGGCGAACGCCAGGATGCCGGTGGCCGTGCTGTCGTTGTTGACGATCGTGTTGTTGACGATGCGCGCGCGCAGCACGTCTTGCAGCGAGATCCCGCCACCGGCCACCGCCGCCACGTTATTGGCGATGATGTTGTTGGTGATCGTGAGACGGTTCCAGTTGGTGTCCACGGTCGGCGTGGCAGCCACGTCGGCGGCGTTCACCGCAAACGCCCGGATGCCCGCTCCGGAGCCCGCGCCGGTCATATTGCCTTGGATCAGGTTCGCGTCGATCGTGACGTTGCCGGTGCCTTCGACGCCAGCCACCGTGTCGCCGACGAAGACGCCGCCGCCGTCGCCGGCCGAGGTTCAGCAGCGCGCCGAAGAACACTTCATTGAACAGAATCTTGTTCTTGCGGATGACGTTCTCGCCTGCGCTGAAGCCGTTGTGGGCGATGCCACCGCCGTTGAAGCGGCTGAAGTTGCCGGTGACGAGGTTGCCTTCGACCAGGTAGTTCTCCGAGCCCTCGTTCATCGCGATGCCGCCGCTGCCGTCGACGCCGCCGTTGGCGTGGACCTTGTTGTTGCGGATCACGACGTTGTCGTTCTGCGAGTCGAAGCCCACCGTACCGATGCCGATGCCGCCGGCGCGCGTGCCCTGGTTGTTGGCGATGTTGTTGTTGCTGATGACGAGGTTGCTCGCCCCCGCGACCGCGAAGATCCCGCCGCCGGCCTTGCTGCCGGAGATCGTGAAGCCGTCGATCGACGCCCGGCCCGGCGTGCTGAACGGGTTGCCCGGGTTCAGCGTGCCCCCCGTGTACGCCAGCTCGCCCAGAACGAACACGCCCGGCGCCTCGGCGATGACGAACGGGTCGTCGAGCAGGAACGCGGCGTACTCCCGGGCACCCAGCGTGTTCAGCTTGGCGTGGAAGGCCTGCAGCCGGTCGATCGGATTCGGGTTCGCGTTGATGAACGTCGAGCCCGCGCCGGCACCCTGCAGATGCACCGGCTTGTACATCACGACGTTCTCGTTGTAGGTGCCCGGCGCGACCATGATCAGGTCGCCCGCGTTGGCCGCATCGATCGCCGACTGGATCGTCGGATAGGTCGCGCTCGGCACATTGCGCACCGTCGTCAGGCCGCAATTCGCGATCGTCAACTGGACGCCGATCTCGGAGGTGACCGCGCCGCGCGCCACCATCAGCGTTCCGCTCGTCGCGCCAGCCGGCACTGTGGCGGTGATGCTGAGGTTGCCCCAGGTCGGGGTGGCGAGCGTCAAGGGCGCGAGGCCCGGGCGATTCAGCGTCACGCTTCCCGCCGTGCCGAAGCCAAAGTCACGCGTCACATTCGTGCCGGTGGTCGGATCGATGACCACGGTCGGCCCGAGTGCCGTCAGCGTGATGGCCTGCGGCAACGCGTTCACATTCGTGCAGATCAGCGGCGCCGTTCCGGTGCCTGGGCCGTCGACCGCGCGGATCGCCGGCGTGCCGCTCGCCGGTGCGGTGGAGAAGCCGGTTCCTGCCGCGGCGAAGGCGCGGATCGGCACGATCGGCGTGTCGACGTAGGTGGTCTTTCCCGGGTGGTAGTTGAGTGTCCAGGGGCTGACCGCGTAGGTCGGGTCGTAGTACGGGTCTTGCGTTCCGTCGGCACGGATCGGGTCGTTCAGGACCAGCGTGATCATGTTCGGCGACACACCGGACGGCGTGGGCACGTTGATCGAGAAGCGTCGACGGCAACAGCGCGTTGTAGGTGCCCCACTCGTCGGCGTAGACGCGGATGATCTCGCGGCCGGTCCAGTCCTTGAACGAGACCGGGATCCACTTCGCGGCGAGCTTTTCGCCGAACACCGGGCTGCCGGCGTTGAACTCGGCGGTCAGGTCGTTCAGCACGAAGCCGACGACGCGCGCCGCCTTGGGAACTTCGGTCGATGAACTGGAAGTCCGCTGCGGTGTTCTGCGCTTGCGTCACGGTGACCTGCTTCATGTTGCACAGCGGCGTGATCGACCCGGCGAGCGGACTGGTGATCGGCTCGCCAGGGAACAGCGCGTACTCGAGCGGCACGACGTGCAGCGGTTGGCCGTTGGCGGGCGTGCCGACGCAGAGCGGCGGCAGCGCCAGCGTGCTCGGGGTCCAGGGTTCGCCGAAGGCGACGTTCTTGTCTTCTTCCTTGACGATGCCGTAGTGCGGCGGCGATGCACCGATTCGACGATGTACGTTCCGCTGGGCAGCTCGGGCTTCGCCGCGCCGGCGCGCGCCGAACGCATAGCCGCCGTCGAATACGCCGGGCCGCACCTGGTTCCAGGTGCCGAAACCGTCGGCGCATTCGGGGACTGGCCGCCGCCGGTTTCGCCGGCGTGCAACACCGGCCTGCTCTGGATGCAAGCCGACGGGTTGTTGTCGTCCCAGCTGTCGGTGGCGGTGACCTGGATCGCGTCGCCCAGGCTGAAGGTGGTGCCGGTGCCGTTGCGCTTCACGTCCTCGGGCCCCATCGGCGCACTGCCGTCGGACCAGCCGAACGGGTAGTTGTCGACGTCGCAGAGCTGAATGCCCGCCACGCCGTTGATGTCGTCGATCACGCCGTCGGGCGCCGCTGCGCCGGTCGGTTGTTGACGTTGTCGCGGTACAGGCAGACCTGCACGCGTGGAATGCCCGGCTCCCAGGTCTCGGCCGCGCCGTAGCGCGGGTCGTTCTCGGCGCGGGTCACCGAGTAGATAGACGATGCCGGAGATGCCGCCGTTCTCGCCGGTCGCGTAGTTGTTCTTGCCCCAGTCGATCAGGTTCGTCTGGCCGAGGAAGAGCTGCATCGCCTGGGTCAGCACCGGGCCGGTTTCGGTGCGGAAGTTGAGCCGTTGTCGGGGTTGGCAGGGTCCTGACTAAACTGCGCTCTGCGGCTGCAGCGCCTTGTTGCCGTTGGCCGGCCACGGCCTGCGATGGTGATCTGCGCCGCCGTAGTCGACCGCTGCGGTCATGCCGGTGGCCTTGAAGCGGGCGAAGTCGACTTCGGCGACGAGCCAGTTGAAGAACGGGAAGACCTCCTCGAAATCGTAGGCGCCGGTCGAGGTCGGTCGAGCGCGGCCTGGTAGAGACTGCCGTCGCGGAAGCGCAGGTTCACCGCCTGGCTCGGAAGCCGGCCTCGCCGGGATCGCGGATGCCGTTCAGGTTGGTGTCGAAGAAGACCTGCCTTCGAGGGTGCCGAACCAGCGGAACGACAGCACATTGCCGAGGTTCACGACTGCCCTCCCGTCCGCCGGCACCGTGACGGTGTTGAAGCCGAACAGGTACTGCAGCGGCTCGTCCCAGTGAACCAGCTGGTAGGTGCCGGGCGGCACGTTGTTGATGACGAACGTGCCGTTCGCAGTCGCAGGGCGCGGCATACAGGCCGGAAGGCTGCACGCCGGGCGGTCGCCACGGATCTGTTCAGGCCCACCCAGCACTCGTCCACCGGCGGGCCGGGGAAGAAACCCTGCAGGTTCGGCGGACGCGAGAAGTGGTTCAGCCGCAGCGTGCCCTGGATCGAGCCGGTGTACGCCGATCGGTTCACGTAGCCGGGGTCGCCCGGTGGCAAGTTCCACGGCAGCGCCTTCACCGACTGGCCCGCGATCGGCGACGCCCCCGCCGGGCTCACCTTGACGAAGCCGAAGACCGACATGGTTGAAGCCCTGGCCGAAGCCTTCGATGAAGATCTTCGGCTCGTTCGCCTTGACCCAGGCGTCGATCGTCTTCGTGCCTTCGATGGTGGAGGTCTGGATCCAGCGACGGGTTGCCGCCGTCGTCGAACTGCGGCGGCACGACGGTGACGCCGTACTTGCCCGGGGCGAGGTACTTGATCAGCGCCTCGCCGACCTTGAGGTTGTAGGGGTTCAGCGCAGGATTGTCGACATCGTTCGCCGTCATCGTGGTGATGACGCCGGTGCCGATCGCGGCGACGTTTCCGTTTGCGTCGTAGCGCGTTCCCAGCGGATTGCCGAACACATCGGTCAGACACCTGGCCGGCGGCATCGGCGATCGTGACGCTCGCGCCGCCCAGACCGCCGTTCAGCGGCGGCGGGTGGGAGGCTCGCCGCTCAGGCCGCCGTCGAAGTCGTCCCAGGTGTTGTTGATCGGGTTGTGATCGACGTGGGCGAAGATGCGAGATCTGCGCGGTAGGCAGCGGATGCTGCCGCCACCTTCACCGTCACGCTGTTGCGGTAGCAGACCTGCGCGGGCGTGCCGCCGGCCACCGGTGTGTTGATGCAGGCCGCAGTGGGCCAATTCGCAATCGTCTCGATCGTGTAGTTGGTGGCGCCGCCCAGTGCATAGGCCGCGTTCGGCAGCACGGTGATGAAATAGCGCTGGTTGTTGGGCACGTTGAGGTTGACGCCGCTCGCTGCGTTCACGCCCGAGGTGACCAGCGGCGCGTGGCTCTTGTGGATCGCCAGCGTCGCGCTCGGCCCATTGGGCGGCACGACCTGCACCGTCTGCGGCAAGTTGAGCGTGGAGTTGTCTTGCTCCACCAGGTAGCGGAAGTTGCCCGGCAGCGCTGTGCACACATTGGCCGGTGTGCAGCCCTGAACGTTGAGCGCGAAGGCGTGCACCCGGGCCTGCGGCATCAAGCCGATGACCAAGCCAAAGGCGGCCAGCGCCAGCCAGCGCAGCCCCGGCAATGTCCATCGGCTGGGAGCCTGGGTGACAGGGGACGGCCTGGCGCCGCCCAGGCTCCTGGTCGTTCGGTAGCAGTTTCTCGTTTCCATCGCGCGCCCCCAAATCGGTCTCGGACTTCGACATCGTTCGGTTCCGCAGCATCGGCCATCGCCGCTGTTGCGTTGCGGACAAGTATTCGCGGCGCAGGCGACAAACGCAGTAACTTGGGCACCTGCTTGCGCCGGGTGTTTCACCCCCGATCGAATCGGGGCCGCACAGTAGTTCTGAAGGTAGGTGAGCTGGGAGCCTGGGCACCAGACGAGTTCGCCGCGGCGCGGCGCGATGCCAGTCCGCGCGGGGGCCAGGCGAACCCGTTCCTGGCACGGTGTCGGCAGCCCGGCGTGCCGGCTCTACAGGCAACGCTGTAGGCGCGTTACTGCCTCTTGCTGCTGCGCAAGTTCACTGCGTCGGGCACACTAGCGCGCCAAGACGACAGCCCGCTGGCTGGCGGCAACGTCGGCGCTGGAATCGGCAGGACTCGTGCAAAGGACAGACGACAATGACCAAGCTGCTGCGTTACTACGCGATCGCGAGCCTGGCCTGCGTTCTCGTCGCCGCCGTTTTGCTCACCGCGATGTACCGTTCGGTTTCGCTCGAAACCGTCGTGAGAATGACCGAAAGAGGCAATCTCGCGCTGGGACAGGCGGTATTGAACTCGGTGAAGGCCGAGCTTCTGGCCTACGTGGATGACGCCTCCCGCGCCCCTCCCGCAGGCCGCGAGGCCAGCGCATTTCCGCGCGAACTGGAAAAAGAGATCCGGGCCCTGATGCAGGACACCACGGTGGTCAAGGTGAAGATCTACAGCCGGCACGGCACGGTGGTGTACTCCACCCAGGCCGGCGAGATCGGCGACAGCCAGGCCGACAACCCGGGCTTCATCGGCGCGATCGGCGGGACGCCCGTCAGCGAGATCGTCTATCGCGACACCTTCAACAGTTTCGACCGAACCACGGAAGAAGACAATCTTCTGCAAACCTACATCCCGATTCGGGCCAGCGCGTCGGATGGGGTCCGTGGCGTGTTCGAGATCTATACCGATGTGAACCCGCTGCTGGCGCAGAGCGAGCGCATGCTGTTCATCATTCTCGGCGGCGCGGTCTTGGTGCTCACGATGCTCTACGCTGCGCTGTTTCTCGTCGTGCGCCGCGCGAACCGCGTCATCGGGGCGCAGCAGCAAACCATTCGCGAACGCACCGACCGGCTCGAGGCATTGACGGCACAACTGCTGAGGAACGATGAGTCGCAGCGCAAACGCCTTGCCCTGGAGTTGCACGAGGGTCTTGCGCAGACGCTGAGCACGATCAAGCTGAAGGTGGAAATGGCCGCGCAGGCGGGGGCCAGCGGCAGCGCCGACGCCGAGCGGCCCGCGGATTCGATCGTTCCGTTGCTGGCCGCCGCGATCGAGGAGACGCGCGCCCTCGCCTCGGCGTTGCGGCCATCGAGCCTGGACGACTTCGGTCTGCTCGCGACCATCACCTGGTTTTGCCGGGAGTTCCGTGCGTTGCACCCCGACGTTCAAATCGAACAGCGAATTTCGATCGACGAAAACAAGGTCGTCGCGCCGCTCAAGCTCGTCATATTTCGCATTCTCGAGTCGGCCATGAAAACACTGGCGAACGACATGAGTGCCCACCGAATCTACATCACGCTCGCCGCAGACGAGGGCGTGATCCGGCTCACGATCGAAGCCGCGCCGATGCGGGCCATGGCAACCGTGGGCGATGCGATGCAGGCAGACCCCGCAAGCACTTTTGTCGACCTGCACGAACGCACGCTTCAATCCGCCGGCAAGTTTTCGGTGGTGCGCAATGCCATGGGGGCCATCGTGCTGAGCGCCTCATGGCCGCGGTGAAGCGGAGGCCAACAAGCCTTTCTCGATCGCATAAGCCGTCAGGCCTGCGGCGTTGTGCAAGTCCAATTTGCGCATCAGATTGGAGCGGTGTTTCTCGACCGTCTTCACGCTCAACGCCAGGTAGTTCGCGATGTACTTGTTCTGGCGCCCTTCGGCGACCAGCTTGAGCACTTCCTTCTCGCGGTGCGTGAGGCTGTCCCAAGGGCTCGCCGCCTGGCTCGGTTCGCCGATTTTCAGGTAGCGGTGCAAGACCTTTCCCGAAATGTCCGGGCTCAGATAGGTCTTGCCGTTCAGGACGCTGCGCACGGCGGTCAGCAACTCGTCGTGCGACGCGTCTTTCAACATGTAGCCGTCGGCGCCGGCCTTCAGGCTCTCGTGGATGTACTCGTCGGTCTTGTGGATCGTGAGCACCAGGATGCGCGCGTGCGTGTCGCGCCGCCGGATTTCGCGAATCGCCTCGATGCCGTTCATTCCCGGCATCGTCAGGTCCATCAAGACGAGGTCCGGCGCGAGCGTGCCGACCAACCGGACCGCGTCGCGGCCGTTGTCGGCCTCGCCCACGATGTCGAGTTCCGGATCCTGCGCGAGCAGCGCCCGCAGACCGGCCCTGAACAAGGTGTGGTCCTCGACGATCAGGATGCGCTTTTTGATCGTCATCGGCCGCCTGCTGGGTGCCATGTCACGCGAACGCGCGTGCCTCGGCCACGCTCGGAAGACAGTTCGTAGCGGCCCGCCGACAACAGCGCGCGCTCTTCCATGCTCAGCAGGCCGAGGCCTTTGGCGTCGCCGTTGTGCAGCCGCGCGTCGGCAGGGTCGAAGCCGCAGCCGTCGTCTTCGATGCTCAGCTGCAGTTCGCCGTCGCGCTCGGCCAGAGCGACGTGCAAGGTCTTCGGATTCGCGTGCTGAACCGCGTTGTGCGTCGCTTCCTGGACGATGCGATAGATCGGCAGCCGCAGCGTTGCCGGCACCTGGCATTCACTGATGTCGAAAGACTTCTCGACCGCCATGCCGGGATGGACCGCCGCCAGTTCGCGGCAATGACAATTCAGCGCGGCGAGGATGCCGAGGTCGTCGAGCGCCGACGGACGCAATGCCTTAGAAATGCGGCGCACCTCGTGCATCGCGTCGGCGACGCTCGGCACGAGCCGGTTCAGCGCGACAGCCACCTCGGCCGTGGCTCCGGTGGACAAGCGGCGCGCGGCATCCTCGATTGCCAGCCTGATCAGGCTCAGCGACTGGCCGATCCCGTCGTGCAGCTCCGCGGCGATTCGCTTGCGTTCGTCTTCCAGTGCTTTCACGTGTGAGGCGGACAACTTTCGCAGGTCCTCCCTGGACTGGCGCAACTGCGTGGATTCGCTTTCGAGTTGTTTGCCCAGGTCCAGCGTCAACAGCTTGAACGCCGTGATGTCATCGACGATCACCAGCGCGCACGGCGAATCGTCAAATTCCGAGAGTCGCAGCAGCGGCTGCACCTGGATCGACAGGTGGCGCGACAAGAGCGGGTCGAGAACCTCCAGCCCGGCGCGCACGCTGCTGGCCAGCTTCGCTCGAGCGCCGTCGAGGAACAGCGACAGATAGCAATCCGCCGCTTCGCAGCCGGGGTGCAGCACGTCATGCAAGCGCGATCCATTGAGCGTGGCCACGTCGCCCAGCCCCCAGCGCTCAATCGTGCGATTCGCGCGAACCACGCGGCCCGCGCCGTCGAGCAAGCAGATCAATTGCGGCATCGCGTCGACGGCCGCCTGCCATTGCTGCTTTGCCCTTTGGATTGTCTCGGCGTTCAAACCCGCACTCCGGACTGATTCGGTCATCGGGTTCCGCCCGCCGGTCACCCTACTTCAGTGAACAAACATTGTCCTGGACCCCGTCACTTGTGACCTTGTGGCAGATCAAGTCCGCAGCGGCCCACGGGTTTGCGCATGGGGGATTTTCCCCAGTGGGATATGGGGTGCATTTCCCAATTGATCGCCAATCCAACCTGCTTTGGCGCCGCGTGCACTAGGAAGATCGCGCTTCGCGGCGGCGCGTTCGGACGCATTTCGCGCGGCTGAAATGCGCAGCGCTCAGGCGCGTTGCGGTGTGCTGCGCGCAGGCCTTCTGCCGAGGTAAAGCAGCGCGTCCGCGTGACCCACGCATGGGGCGTTTGTACCCATTCGCGCAAGCGTTTGACCCGCACTGCGCCATTGACGCCGATCAAAGGAATGCCTCTGCTCGGGTGCTGGACCGCATGCGGGTTTTCTCCGACATTGGCCCCGACAGAAAAGCCGAGACCACGCATGCACCGACCCTCAGACTCCACCTTTGCGACATGCCGCGCCTCGCGCGGCTTGCGCGGCTTCACCCTGCTCGAACTGCTGGTCGTGATGGTCATCATCGGCCTGCTCGCGGGGATCGTCGCGCCGCAGTACTTCAATCAGCTGGGCAAAAGCAACGCCAAGGTCGCCAAGGCGCAGATCGAATCGTTCGGCCAGGCGCTCGACCAATATCGCCTGGATGTGGGCCAATACCCGAGCGTCGAACAGGGCCTGGCGGCGCTGCGCATCGCGCCCGCCAACACGCCCAAGTGGGCCGGCCCGTACCTGAAGCGCGACATTCCCGTCGACCCCTGGGGCACCGCCTACCAATACAAGGCGCCCGGCCAGCACGGTGACTACGACTTGCTGAGTCTGGGCTCGGATGCCCAGCCCGGAGGCGCCGCCGAGGCGGCGGACGTCACGTCATGGTGACATCCGAGAAGCACCTGGCGCGCGTCGTGCCGCTGCCGCATGCGGGCGTGCCGGTGAACGTTGCTGCGCTGCCCGCGCGGCAACGCCATGAACGCGATCAGCGCCATGGCGCCGCGGGTCGTGCAGCGCGCGCCATCGACGAAGAACAATTCGCGCAGAACGTCGGCCTGATGCTGCATTCGGGGCTCTCGCTGATGGACAGCCTCAAGACGCTGCGCGAACGCGCCGCGCCAGCGCCGGCGCGCGCCCTGGATCTGCTGTGCCTGCGCTTGCGCCAGGGCGAATCGCTGTCGGGTGCGATGCTCGCCTGCGGCGCATTCCGCCCGGCGATGCTCGCGTGCGTGCGCGCCAGTGAAGCCACCGGCGACCTGGCCGACGCCCTGACGCGCTATGCCGCGAATGCGGCGCGCTTGCGTGTGCTGCGCGGACGTTTGGTGTCGGCGCTCGTCTACCCGGCGCTGCTCGTCTCGGTGGCGAGCCTCGTCGTCTTGTTCCTGCTGGTCTACGTCGTGCCGCGTTTCGCCAGCGTGCTCGAGAGCAGCGCGGGCGACCTGCCGGCGGCGTCGATGCTGCTGATCGGCGTGGGGCGCGCGTTGAACGGCGTGCCGATGCCGGTCTGGCTGACGCTTGCCGGCTTCCTGCTCTACGCCCTCTGGCAGGTGGTGCGAGCGCTGCGCGAGCACCGCCTGGAAGCGCTGCTCAGCGCGCTGGCAGTGCGCATTCCCGGCGTGCGCGACCTGGTGCGCACCTTCGGCCACGCGCAGCTCGCGCGCAACGGCGCGATGCTGGTTCGCTCCGGCGTGCCGGTGCTCAAGGCGCTGGTGATGTGCCGCGAACTGCTATCGCCACCGGACCGCGTGCCACTGGACCGCGCGATTGCCGCAGCCAGCGCCGGCGCGCCGCTGGCGCAGGCAATGCACGAACAGAATTTGCTCGACACGCTGGGCCTGCGCGTGCTTCGCGTCGCCGAACAGACCGGCGCGCTCGACACCGCGCTGGACCGGCTTGCCGACGTGCACGACCAGCTGCTGGAGCGCGCGCTGGAACGCGCGAACCGACTGATCGAGCCGCTGTTGATGCTGGGCATCGGCCTGGTCGTGGGCGGCATCGTCGTCCTGATGTACCTGCCGATCTTTCAACTCGCTTCGAGCATTCAGTGATGAACTCGCCGCTCGAAGGATTGCGCTTGGGGGTGCCGAAGGCGAACCCGGAAATTTCCGCCCTCGGTCACTCCGCGCCCGCCCCCCGCGAGGGCGGGCAAGCGTCTCGGGGCGGCCCGGCGACGCTTGCTCAGCCGCCCACGCCGCAAGCTTCGCAACTCGTGCCGATGGACCCGGGCCAATGGCTGGCGCGACGCAGCGGCATGGCGCTCGCGGATCTGGCGACCTGGCGCACCGATGCAGTGGACGTCGCGCTGATCCCGTTCGCCGAAGGCCAGCAGCGTTTGTGCGCTGCACTGCGCATCGGCCCGACGACTCTGCGCATCGTGCTGGGCAATCCCTTCGACCGCGCCACACGCGGCTGGCTCGAGGCGCGAATCCGCGCCGCCGGCAGCCCGACAACGCAGTGGTGTGTCGCTGCGCCGCCGGATTTGATCGCGCTGTTCGCCCGGCTCGAGCGCGAGATGCGCGCGCTCGACGCCGAACTCCACGAGGTGCCGGCGCTGGCCAGCGGTACGCGAGACGACGACGCGCTGAACCTCTCGCTCGCCGACATCGGTGCCGACGAAAGCCCGGTCGTGCGCTTCGTCAACAGCACGCTTTACGACGCGCTCAAAGCCAAGGCGAGCGACATCCACCTCGAATGCGCGGCGCGCGGCCTGGTCGTGAAGTACCGCATGGACGGTGTGCTGCAGACGATCACCCGAATGGAAGGCCGCGAGTTCGCGGATCGCGCGATCTCGCGCATCAAGGTGCTCGCCGACCTCGACATCTCGGAGCGCCGCGTGCCGCAGGACGGGCGCATGAAGCTGCGCCACGGCGAGCGCGCCATCGACGTGCGCATTTCCATCATGCCGAGCCTGCACGGCGAAGACGCGGTGCTGCGCATCCTCGATCGCTACCAGATCGCCGCCGATCAGAAGCTGACGATCGACCTGCTCGGCTTCGCGCCTGCCGACGTCGCGTTCATCCGGCGCATGGCGCAACTGCCCTATGGCCTGTTCCTCGTCACCGGCCCGACGGGCAGCGGCAAGACGACGACGCTCTACGGCGTGCTCTCGGAAGTCAACACCGGCCTGGACAAGATCGTGACGATCGAAGACCCGGTGGAGTACCAGGTCGCCGACGTGTTGCAGATTCCGGTGAACGAAGCAAAAGGCTTGACCTTCGCCAGAGGCTTGCGCTCGATCCTGCGCCACGACCCGGACAAGATCATGGTCGGCGAAATGCGCGACGCCGAGACGGCGCAGATCGCGATCCAGGCCGCGCTCACCGGGCACCAGGTGTTCGCGACGCTGCACGCGAACAACGTGTTCGACGTGATCGGCCGCCTCTCCACCATGGAAGTCGACCCGTACAACCTGGTCGCCGCGTTGAACGGCGTGCTCGCGCAGCGCCTGATGCGCCAGGTCTGCACGGCGTGCAGCGTCGCCGAGGTGCCGGATGCGCAACGTCTTGCGGCGAGCAGCCTGCCGCCGCAGGCCGCGGACTGGAAGTTCAAGCGCGGCATCGGCTGCGCGCACTGCCGCGGCACCGGCTACAAGGGGCGGCGCGCGATCGCGCAGACGCTGGCGATGGACGTTGAGCTGCGCAGCCTGATCGCGGAACGCGCGAGCCCGTCGCGCTTGCGCGAGGCGGCGAAGCAACGCGGCCTGCATACGCTGCGCGACGCCGCATTGGCGCTCGTCGCCAGCGGCTTCACCAGTCTCGAGGAGGCGAACCGTGTCACTGCGCCTGAAGAGTGAACTGCGCTTGAGGCTCGGCCCGCAGCACTGCGACGCCGCGATCTGGCGCCGCGGTTTGCGAAGCCACCCGGCCGCCCGGGCGAGTGTGTCGGGGGCGAACGGCGAGTCGCTGGAGAGTGCCTCCAGGCCGACGACTACGTCGTCCGCCCCCCGAGGGGGACTGAGTAGCCCGGCAAAGCCGGATCTACTCATGAGCGCCCTGGACACGCTGGTCGCTGCGGGCCACGCCCTGCCTTCGCGCGCCGCGCTGTGCGTCGAGGACGAGTATCTGTACGCCCTGTTGCTGCCGGCCAGCGGCACCTGGGGCGAGGTCGACGCCGCTGCGCGCGCACAGTTCGCGCAGATGCTCGGCCACGCAGAACTGCACGTGCGGATGAGCCTGGCCCCTTGCGGGACGCGCTGGATCGGCGTCGCGCTCGAAGCGGCGCGCCTCGAGGAGTGGCGCGAGACGCTGGCCTCGCGCGGCATCGAGCTCCTGCATGTGCACCCTGCTTTGCTCGAGGACCTGGCGGCATTGAACGCAGAGCTGCGCGACGCACTTCCCAACCAAGAGGGCCTGGTCGTCCTGGTGCGCAGCGAAGGCGCGAGCCTCATTGGCATGACAAAACAATCGATCAGGCACCTCGAATGGGAACGCTGCGACGTGACCGATGCGCAACAACTCGGCGCGCGAATCGAGGCGCATCGCCTGCAGCACGCGGCGGCAAGCGAGGAGTTGCCTGCGGTGTGCGTCGTGCCCTGCACCGGCGGCCAGCGCCTCTTGCTCGAAGACCTGTGCACCGAACACGGCTGGAAACTGAGCCGCTGCCTGGACAACCCATGAAACCGCTGCACCGCATCGACTTCGTCGCGCCGCGCCGCGCTGCGCCCCCTGCGCTGGTCTTGTTGCTGCTCGCCGCAGCGGCGCTGGCCTGGCAGGGCGGGTTGGCCTGGCAGGGCCGCAGCAGCCTGGAACAGGAGCGCGCGGCATTCGCCGCTTCGGCGCGCCAGGCGGCCGCGCCGCTGCCGGTCGCCGCGCCCGAAGAACGGCGCCGGCAGCAGCAGATCGAGCAACTCGCCGGGCATTTGGCTGCGCCTTGGGACAGCTTGCTCCTGCTCTTCGAGGAACACGGTGCCGGCAGGGTGGCGCTGCTGCGCCTGGAGCCCGACGCCGCTACCGGCATCGTGCACGTGCTCGCCAGGGCGCGCCATCCGCGCGCGATGATGGACTACGTGACCGCGCTCGAAGACGACGCGCGGCTCGAGTCGGTGCTGCTCAATCACCATGAGCTCTTGCGCGACGTCTCCGGCACGCCGGTGGAGTTCTCGGTGAACGCGGTGTGGCGCGCCGAAGTTGCGCAACAGCGTACCCAGCCGATGGTGCGGGAGACGGTGCAATGAAACCAGGCGTCGCGTCGCTGCAGGCCCAGGTGAGCGCAATGCACGCCCGCACGAACCGGCTGCGCTGGGAGTGGCAACACCGTTTGGGTGTGACGGGCGCCGTGGCGCTGGCGCTGCTGGCGCTCGCGCTGCTTTTGGCGGTATGGCTGCGACCCAGCATCGCCGCCGCACACCGTGACCTCGCGCGGGAGCAGGCGGCGCGCCACGAAACGCTGGAGCGCCAGCCTGCACCTGCGGCCGCCCCGCGCCCGGCCGAGACACGCGAGCAGATGCACGCCGCCCTACCGCTGCTGCAGCAACGCGGCGAGAGCGTGGCGCGCTTGCTCGAGCTTGCCGCGGGTTCGGGCGTGATGTTCGAGCGCGGCGAATACGCGGCCGAGAACCAGGAACCCGGTCTGTCGCGGCTGCGGGTCACCTTGCCCGTCGCCGGCTCCTACGCACAGATCCGCAAAGCGATCGGGCGCTTGCTGAACGGCTTGCCCAACGCCGCGCTCGACGCGATCGACATCGAACGGCCGAATGCCGATGCGCCGGCGCTCGAAGCGACGCTGCGCCTGAGTTTGTATTTCCGGAAGGACACGCCATGAACGCGAGCGTTCGGCGGCGCCTGCTGGGCGGATTGGCGCTGGCGACAGGGCTGTGGTCGGCGTGGGTTTTCTACCAGCCCAGTGACGTGGTCGCTCCCGAGCCGAGCCGGCGTGCGCGTGCGCCGCAGCGCCTGGCAGCGGCCGCCGTACCGGCACGCCACCTCGCAGCCCAGCCCCAGGCGCCGACGCAGGCGCTGGAAACGCGTGGCGCAGTGGCCATCGCCGCGCTGCGCAATCCGTTCGAGTCGGTCCCCTGGCTGACCCCGCGTGCTGCACCCCAGGCTGCTGCACCGATCGGCGCCGTTGCACCGCCCGCGATCGTCGAGCCGCTCATGACTGCAGCCGAGCCACCTCCCGAGCCACCGCTGCAACTGCCCTACAAATACCTGGGCATGCATGCCGAACAGGGCGCGTCGCCGAGCGTGTTTCTGGTGCTCGGCGAGCGCCTCATCGTCGCCCGCTCCGGCGACGCCGTGGAGGGGGGCTTTCGCCTCGATGCGGTGTCCGCTGCCGAGCTCACCTTCGTCCACGTCGAACGCAACGTGACGCTGCACCTGAGCGTCGCCAAAGGCAGCCTCTGATGTCGCCAAACTCACAACCTCGTTCACCCGCGCGATCGCACGCCGCTTCGGCACCTCCGGGCCGAGCGCCGCGGCGCCGGCCTACCCTGCACGTCGTGGCGATTGCGGCACTGCTGCTCGCAGGCTGCGCAGCGCAGCGCGAGCACCGCGAAGGCCTGGAGCAGGCCGCGCAAGGCAAGTCGCAAGAGGCGCTGGCGAGCCTGCGCCGTGCCACACAGCTGGAGCCCGACAACGTGCGCTTCAAGCTCGACTACGCGATGCAACGCAACGCCGCGCTGCGCGATGTTGTAGAGCGCGGCGACGCGCAGCGCCAAACGCAGCAATTCGACGCAGCCGTGCAGCAGTACCGCCGGGCGCTCGAGATCGAGCCGGGCAACGAACGCGCGGCGCGCGGCCTGCAAGCCGTCGACACCGAACGCCGCGCCCAGGTGAAGTTGCAGGCCGCCGAACGCGCGTTGCGCGCCAACCAGCTCGATTCGGCCCGCGACACCGTGCGCCAGGTCTTGCGGGAACTGCCGCAAAGCGCCGCGGCGATCGCCCTGGGCCGCAGCATCGAAGACAAAGCCGAAGAAGATCGCAGGGCGCGCGAGGAGCAACTCGCAGCACGCTCGGCGTTCAAGCGCCCGGTCACGCTCGAATTCCGCGATGCGCCGCTGAGGATGGTGTTCGAGGCGCTGTCGCGGATCTCGAGCGTGAATCTCATCATGGACCGCGACGTGCGCACCGATGCGCGCACCACGATCTTCGTGAAAGACGCGTCGGTCGAAGATTCGATCGAGCTCATCCTGCTGCAAAACCAACTCGAGAAACGCGTGCTCAACAGCAACACGCTGTTCATCTACCCGATCGGCGCGAACAAGCAGAAGGACTACGCCGAGCTGAAGGTGCGCAGCTTCCAGCTCAGCAACATCGACGCCGCGTTCATGCAGAACATCGTCAAGACGATGGTGAAGACGCGCGACACCGTCATCGACACCAAGACGAACACGCTGGTGATGCGCGACACGGCAGACGCGATCGCGCTGGCCGAACGGCTGGTCGCGGCGAACGACTTGCCCGACCCGGAAGTGATGCTCGAAGTCGAGGTGCTCGAGGTCTCGAGCAACCGCGCCAGCGAGTTGGGATTGAAGCTGCCCAACTCCCTGACCGTTTCCACACCGAGCACGGCGTTGACGGTGGGCGACTTCCGCAATCTGGGGCGCAACGATTTGCGCGTCACGGGGCTCGCGGCTACGCTGAACCTGATGCTGCAAGACGGCAGCGCGAACATCCTGGCGAGCCCGCGCATCCGCGTGCGCAATAAAGAGAAAGCGCGCATCCTCGTGGGCGACAAGCTGCCGGTGATCACGAACCTGCTGTCGCCGCAGGCCTCGGGCCAATCGACGGTGCTGACGGGCTCGATCTCGTATGTGGACGTGGGCATCAAACTCGAAGTCGAACCGCAGGTTTACGCTGACGGCGACGTGGGGATCAAGCTCAACCTGGACGTGAGCAACGTCACCGGCGAACTCAAGACCGACAGCGGCCAGGCCTACAAGATCGGCACGCGCTCGGCGCAGACGGCGCTGCGCCTGCGCGACGGCGAGACTCAGGTGCTGGCCGGGCTGATCAACGATTCGGACCGCAACTCCGCGTCGCGGACTCCGGGCCTCGGGCAACTGCCTTTTCTGGGCAGGTTGTTTTCATCGGAAGGCTCGGACAGGCAGAAGACCGAGATCGTCTTGTCGATCACGCCGCGCATCGTGCGCGCGATCGCCACGCCGGATCCGCGCAACGCCGACGCCTGGTCGGGCAGCGAGGCGATGGTGCGCGATCGCCAGTACCTGACGAATCCGGTGGGCCTGGTGCAGGCCGAGCAGGCGACGCCCGCAGCAGGTGCGGCGCCCGGCGGTGCGTCACCTGGCGTGCCGAGTCGGCGCACGCCGATCGTCCGCCCGCCGCCCGGCGCATCGGACACCGCGCCGCCCCCGGCCAGGGAGTGAGGCCATGCCGCGTCGCCGCAGAATCAGCCGTGGCTTCACCTTGATGGAGCTGGTGGTCACGCTCGCCTTGCTCGGCCTGCTCGCCATGGTCGCTGCGCCGCTCGCCGAACTGAGCGTGGAGCGCAGCCGCGAGCATGCGCTGCGCGAGGCGCTGCGCGAAATTCGCGGTGCGATCGACCGCTACAAGGCGGCGGCAGATCGCGGCTTGATCGAACGCAACATCGCCGACACCGGTTATCCGCCGAGTCTGCAAACACTCGTCGACGGCGTGCCGAACCAGAAGACGCCAAACAAGGAAATGCTCTACTTCCTGCGCCGCGTGCCGCGCGATCCGTTCGCGGCCGAACCCGGCGCAGCCGCCGGCGAGTCCTGGCAACTGCGCAGTTATGCCAGCCCGCCCGACGCCCCGGCGCCGGGCGCCGACGTGTTCGATGTCAGCACCAGCGCGAGCGGCAACGGCCTGAACGGCGTGCCGTATCGGGAGTGGTGATGCGCACCGGAAGTCGATTCCTGCGGTCAATGGCAAGTGGGCGCGGCTTCACGATGATCGAACTCGTCGTCGTGATGGCAGTCCTTGGCCTGCTGCTCACGCTCGCGCTGCCGCGCTACATGGGTTCGCTCGAGCGCGGGCGCGAACAGGTGGCGCAGAACAACATGGCACAGATGCGCGAGGCGATCGACCGCTTTTACGGCGACAATGCGCGCTACCCGGAGCAGCTCGACGAACTCGTGGCGAAACGCTACCTGCGCGCGGTGCCGCTGAATCCGTACACCGAGGGGCCCGACTGGACCGTGGTGCCGCCTCCGGGCGGCACGAAAGGCGCGGTCTTCGACGTGCAAGACCCCACCGCGCCGCTCAGTGAACGGCCGAGGGCCGCGCCATGAGCCGCCGTTCCCAGGGCAAATGTCGCAGAGCGATGCGCCGCCAAACGGGTTTGCTGCTGATCGGTGCCCTCGTGTTCCTGTCGCTTTCCGCGATGACCGCAGTGCACAGCGGCCAGCGCTGGTTCGACTCGCGCCAGCGCGCCGCGGAAGACGAGTTGCTGTTTATCGGGGAGCAATACCGCCAGGCGATCGAGTCGTACTGGCGCGAGGTTCCCGATGCTGTGCACCGCATGCCTGCGAGCGTCGACGAGCTGCTCTCCGACAAGCGCTTCCCGTTCCCGAGGCGCCACCTGCGCAAGGCGTTCCGCGACCCGCTCGCGCCGGATCGGCCCCTGGTGGAAGTTCGCGACGGGCCGGTCCTGATCGGCGTGCACAGCAGCGCACCCGGAACGCCGTTTCGCCAAGCCGGCTTCGAGGCCGCGCAGAAGCCATTCAACGGTGCGCAGAGCTACGCGGACTGGAAGTTCGTCTACGTTCCCCCGGCCGCGCCGGCGGCGCCGCGCGCCAGGACGCCCGTCGTGCCGCCACCGCGCAGTGCCCCTGTGCCAGCGCCCGCGCCGAGAGGGCGTGCACCGTGAACACCGCGTTCGATCGAGCCGACCTCGGTGCGTCAACCTGCCCCGGCGACCCGGGCTTGACCGGCGCGCGGCACGTGCTTGTCGCCGAACCGCATTGGCTCGTGCGCCAGGGCCTGGTGGCGGTGCTCGACAAGATCGACGGCTGCCGCGTCGTCGGCGAGGCAGGCACCGGCGCGCAGGCGCTCGCCGCGGCGCACCAGCTGCAACCCAACTTGGTGTTGCTGAGCCTGGGCATCACGGAGCCCGGATGCGTGGACGTCGTGACGCAGTTGCGACAGCGCGGTGCGGCGCCGAAAGTGCTCGTGCTCAGTCAACCCGATGCCGAAGCCAGCGCGCGCGACGCGCTGCGCGCCGGTTGCGACGGCTTCATCGACATGCAGCACGGTGGCGAGTCGCTCGCGCAGGCGATCCACGAGGTACTTGCCGGCCGGCCGTTCTTCGACCCGCAACTCGCGCGCCGCCTGCTGCTCGGCGTGGACGAATCCGCGGCCGGCAGCCATGACGTTCTGGCGGTGCTGACGCAGCGCGAGCGCGCGGTCTTCGTTCACATTGCGGCAGGCCACACGAACCGGAGCGCCGGGGCGGCCCTGCACATCAGCGAGAAGACGGTGGAAAAGCACCGCGCCCTGGTCATGCAGAAGCTCGGGCTGCACTCCGCCGTCGAACTGCGCATGCTCGCCGGCGAGTTGCGATCGCGCGAGCGTGAGGCGCACCGCGCGTGAGGGATCAGCCGATCCGAGTGCGCTCGACCTGGCCACCGTCGATGGAGAATCCAGTTGAGTTTGTCATGGATCAAACTTCGCGGCGCATGAGCTGACTACAGTCGCCAAAGTTTGCGCCGGATCCATCGACTGGGAGGACAGCTTCGTGACCGACCCGACATCGCTCTGGCACACCGAGCATGCGAATTTCACTCGGCTGCTGGACATCCTTGACGAGCAGCTTGCCTTGTTTCACGAAGGCCTGCAGCCGGACCACGGGCTCATGCTCGATATCGTTTCGTACCTGCGCGAAGGCCCGGATCGGTCGCACCATCCGCGCGAAGACGTCATGTTCGCGCAACTCGTCGTACGCGACCCTTCGATGCAGATACCGATCAACCGTTTGCTTCAGGAGCACAGGGTGATCGCCGTGGCGGGCGAGGATTTGCGTTCGCGTCTGGTCGACGTCTGTGCAGGCAGCGCGACCCCGCGTGCCGGCCTGGAAGCGGCCGCTGCGGTTTATCTCGCCTACTACCGGCACCACCTCGCCACCCAGGAGCGTGAAGTGCTGCCGCGCGCCGCGCAAGCTCTGACGCCGCAGGACTGGAGATTTGTGGCGAGCGCGGTCGAGCCCGGCCCCGACCCGCTTTTCGGCGCGGCGCCACAAGAGCGCTACCGCAAGTTGCGCAACATTCTCGACGCCAGGCAAGCGGTGCGCAGCTCGGTGACGCCAGGACAGGCTCCTGGACCGCTCCGCCCCTAACTGTGTTTTGAAGTAGGGATTGGGCACGACACCGCTCGAGCGCCCGTTCAGGCGGTGGTCTTGCGCGCGCGACGCTTCTTGGCGGGCGCCGCGCTTGTTGCAGCCGCGGCCTGTTTCGCCCCCGCCTTCCTCGCGGCCGGCGTTGCGCTTGCTTTCTTCGTCGACACCCGCACCGGGGGCGAAGCGTTGTACTTCTCGGCCTGGCGCACGATCTTGTCGAGTGCCTTCTGCGCCTTCGCGATCACCTTGTGCAAACGGGCCTCGGCCTTGTTCAGGATAGCCTCGACTTTTTCTTGCGCGATGCCGGTCTTCTTGCGCGCGACGGCCTTCGCCTTCGCGAGTTCAACCGCGGCGGCGCCGCGCACCTGATCGACCTTGCCCTGAACGGCATTGCGCACGTGCTGGGCAGCATCCGTCAGGCTGGCGACGGCCTTGGACAGTTCGGGGTTGGTGGGTTTGCGGATGGGCATGGTTGGCTCCTTCAACGGGACGATTGACTCTAGCGCGCAAGGGTGAGATCGGGGCAGCGGCACCGCTTGAGTGGAGTGCTTGACCGACGCTTCGCATGAGCAAGATCAACGTCGATGCGCGTCGCGCGGGCCCGGGCCTGCTGCGAGCGGCCGCCGGAGGCTTCCGGTTTACACACTGTTCCAGGCCGTCACCGAGCAGTCGTGCGGGGTTGACACCCGTCGACTAACTTGGCGCCAAGGCGAGTTCCAGTTGAGAACCGAATGAAGGAGCAGGACATGTCGACGATCCTTTCGTCAAGTGCGTCGTCAAGTCCACCCGTGCGCTATGAACTGCGTTACCGCTCGCTGTTCAACGAAGGCCGCGGCTACGCCTTTCCCTGCGACGACGCGGGCGGGTTCGATGATCGGCCTCGCCCACGGGTGGCGAGAATCGCTCCGCTCGCTTTGTGATCCGCCTCTCGCGCTTTGCAATCGCCGCGGCGCTTTTCGCGTGCATCGGCAGCACCTTCGGCGCCGATTCACTGACCTGGTTCGAGCAGGGCAGACCGAGCCGCAACGCGCAAGAGGCGGTCGAGTTGCTCGCCGCCGCGGCGAGCCATGGGCTGGACCCCAAAGATTACGACGCCGGCGCACTGTGGCAGGGTGTGACGCTGGCGGCAACGGGCCCGGCGCCGGAAGCGGCGACGCTCGCGCGCCTGGAACCCGCACTCAGCACCGCGATGCAGCGCTACCTCACGCACTTGCACCGCGGCCGCGTCGACCCGCGCCGCATCCACCGCGACTTCGCGGCTGCGCCACCTGACCCGTTCGACGCTGCCGCGGCATTGCGCGCAGCGCTCGCGACTGGCCGGCTGCGCGAGGCCGTGGCCGACGCCACGCCGCGCGTGCCGCTCTACGAGCGGCTGCGCGAGGCGCTCGCGCGATACCGCGACCTGGCCGACACGGCGCTCGGCTGGCAGCAAAGCTTGCCGCCGTTGCCCGCTGGCGTGCGCGGCAGCGCCGCCAAGCTGGAGCCGGGCCAGGCCTACGCCGGACTGGCACTTCTGGCGCAGCGGCTCGCCGCACTGGGTGACCTGGCCGCCTCGACGCTGCCTGTCGCGACCCTCTACGAAGGTCCACTCGTCGACGCCGTGATCGCGTTCCAGAAGCGCCACGGCCTGGCCGCCGACGGCGTGATCGGCAAGTCGACGCTTGCGCAATTGCAGGTCGCACCCAGCGCCCGGGTGCGCCAAATCGAACTCGCGCTCGAGCGCCTGCGCTGGACGCCGCTGCTGCGTGCGCCGCGCATGATCGTCATCAACGTTCCCGAGTTCGTGCTGCGCGCCTATGAAGTGGACAACGGCAGCATCAGAGTGCGCGAAGAAATGAAGGTGATCGTCGGCAAGGCGCTGGACACGCGCACGCCGCTGATCGGCGAGGCGATGCGCACCATCGAGTTCCAGCCCTATTGGAACGTTCCCGAATCGATAGCCCGCGGCGAAATCGTGCCGCGGCTGCGCCGTGATCCGGGATTCTTCGAGCGCGAGGGTTTCGAGTTCGTCGGCGCCGACGGCCGCGTCGACGCCGTGTTCTCGCAAGCCAGCCTGGACGCGCTCCACGCCGGCGCATTGCGCATTCGCCAACGGCCCGGGCCGCGCAATCCGCTGGGCGACATCAAGTTCGTATTCCCGAACCGCGAACACATCTACCTGCACCACACACCGCAAGAGGCGCTCTTCGAACGCGAGCGGCGCGACTTCAGCCACGGCTGCATCCGCGTCGAGCAACCGCTGGCGCTGGCGGGTTTCGTGCTGCAGGGCATGCCGGGTTGGAACGAGCCGCGCATCGTGCGCGCCATGACCCAGGACAAGCCGAGCACGCTGTGGCTGGCCGAGCCGATGCCGGTGCTCATCACCTACACGACGGCGCTCGTGAAAGGCGGCGCGGTTCACTTCTTCCCCGACCTCTACGGCCACGACCGCACGCTCGACACCTGGTTACGCCAGGCACAGCGGCGCGGCGGACAATCCGCCCCATGAGCCTCAGCCACGCCTCGACACGCCGCCGCTTTCTGCATCACACCGCGCGCCTTGCGGCGGCCGGCGCCCTGCCCGCCATCGCCACGTCGGCACGCGCCATGGGGCGCGGCACGCGCTCGCTGGCCTTCAGCCACACCCACACGCAGGAGAAAATCGACCTCGTCTACGCCCGCGACCAAGACTACGTTGCCGAAGCGCTGGGTTCGCTGAACCACTTTCTGCGCGACCACTACACGGGAGAAGTCGGCACCATCGACCCGCGCATGTTCGACGTGCTGCACCAGGTGCAAACCATGCTCGGGGTGCAGCGCTCGTTCGAGGTCATCTCGGGCTACCGTTGCGCGGCGACGAACACGAAACTGCGGCAAACCCGTGCAGGCGGCGTGGCCCAACACAGCCTGCACATGGAAGGCCGCGCGATCGACGTCCGCCTGCCCGGCGTGCCGCTCGCCGAGCTGCGCGACGCGGCGCTGCAGCTTCAGGCCGGCGGCGTGGGCTTCTACCCGCGCGAGCAGTTCGTGCACATCGACACCGGCCGCGTGCGCAGCTGGTGAGGGGCACCCCGGCGCGCCGGTGTTTGCGTTGGTGGAGCTTGTCGGGACGTACCAGAAGACGCAGCGCTGAGGGCTCCGCGACTTCAGTCAATCGCCAGCGGGGAACCAGCCCCGCAGCGCATCTCGCAATCGCAAGAACGCCGGGTCGGTGCATCGCCGCAGGCTGATCTTCCTCGTGATCTTTTCGTACAGAGCGGAGGAGCGGGGTTGCTTGTGAACCGGAATCATCGCCTCCAGCGCTTCCTTTGGCCGCTCGGGTTTGCCATTGGCATCGAATTCAAAACCGCGCTCTCGCAGCCAGTTACGCATGCCGACTTCTGATGGCCAGTGCAAGACATCCATCAACGCGTTGTCAGTGCCCCAAATCCAGATATCAACTTCCGGTGTGATCACGATCGCCTTGGCGCTCGGCCCCCACAAAGCCTCAAGTTGGGCGTCGAGGGAGCGCTCGAGATCGACGGCGCTTTGGTCGTCGTTCGCGCCTGAACCCTCGAGATCGAAGACCAACAGAGCGTGCGCGAAACGCTGGCGTTCGCGAGCCAATACATCGACACCGCCAGTCCGGACCCCGCCATCGCGCCCGGGATGCATGCGGAACTCGTCGAGATCGAGCGCACTCCCAGCGCTTCCGGTCTCCTCAGGGCGCCGCGCAATGCGAACTGTGCGTTCTTGTCCGCCACCAGGATGACCAGGTCCTGCATCCCGGCCTCAACTGAGGATGCCGGCGGCGAACAGCACACCCAGGTCGGGCTGCCCGCGGCGCCACGCCTGCAGCGCCGGGTGCAGGTGCCCGGCAACGATGTCGGTGGCGCCGGTACTGTCCTTGGCGAAACACAACACTTGCTTCGGTTCCAGCAGGTTCAGCGCCACCGGGCTGTGCGTCGCGATCAATACCTGACCACCGTAGATCGATGACAGTGACTGGATCACCGTTTCGATGGCGCGTGGGTGAATGCCGTTCTCCGGTTCTTCGATCAGGAATACGTCGTCCAGGTCGTTCAGATAGGCGGGAATGGTCAGCGCCAACAGGCGCAAGGTGCCGTCGGAAACGAGCCATGACGGCACCTCGGCACCGTTTGAATAGCGAACCACCAGGTAGCGGTGGCGGTCTTCCTCGCGCTCCACGGTGTCGATGTCCAATACATCTTCCAGCGCAGTGCGCACATGGTCGAGCCAGCCGGAAAAACGCTCGGCGTCGCGCCGCAGGTCGGCGATGACCCAGGGCAGGTTGGATCCGTCCGTCTGGAAACGCAAGCCCAGCCCAGGTGGACTCGGCTGGCGGATCATTTGACTGTTCAGTACAACGTTCTGCACGCCCGATTCCAGCAGGTTGCGAAACCAGCTGCTGACGGGAAAACTCTTCTCGTCTGCGGGAATATGCGCGAGAGCTGACTTCGTCCGCCCGAGCTTGAACGAAGGCGTGTAGGACGCGGCGCCTTCGGGGTAGTAGTTGTCGTTGCCTTCGGCGACCTTCTTCAGCGCAACCCGGCAGCCCTTTCTCGTTGGGCTGACCACACTCCGAGCCTCGATCGCCGCGGCGGGAAAGAGCATGCGCTGGGTTTCCTCTCGGTCAACGCTGGCCTTGCACAACCACAAGGTTTCATGATTCAGGCCCAGTTCGTTGCTGGCCCGGTCCATGCCGACCTCGACCTCATAGCGCACGAGGTCGAATGGCCTCTTCTCCTCGGCCATGCGGTCGCGCACCTTGCGCGGAATCGGCGCCTCTACCGCGAGCTGGAAGGACTGCGAAGCGCCAGGCCCCTGCCAAATCAGCTTGTCGAAACTGGCACTGCGCGACAACACCGCCTCGCGCACATCGCCGCGCGAGCGAATCATGTCGCTCAACAGGCCGATCACGTCTAGGAACGTCGTCTTGCCGCTGGCGTTGGGGCCTACCAGCGCCTGCATCGGCCCCAGCGCCTGATCGACACCTTTCAGGCTGCGGAAATGGCGTGTCTGGATGCGGGAAAACATACCGGGAGTGTCCCCGATTTGGAGCCTTCAGTCAGAGCCCGGCTGCAATCCTGAAATGTTGCATGCCTCAACGAGCTGCCTCGGCAGCGTCAAGCACCGGCACCCGTGCTCCACCGACCAGTCCCCGCGATGCGATTGCGAGTCCGTCAGCCAAGCGTCATCACAGACCGCCTTCGCACAGCACGGGCGCATATTGCGCCGCGTCAATCGGTCACTGCCCTCAACAGAGCAGGATGTGCCACCAACCCACGTGGCCGACGCGGCCGCCTCTGACCGACCTCCACAGGAGAAGAACGATGAACGACCTGCACCCGAAACACAGGTTCGCCGCCCAAGCGTTCGACAATCCAGTGCGCAGCGCCGCGCTCGCACATCACGATGGGTTGAGCGTCGTGATGGCCGAGTTCCACGTCTATTTGAGTGAAACCGACGACGCCTACACACTCAAGGCGGCATTGCCGTGGACGTGCAAAGAAGACATCAGCGTGCGCATTGATGACTGCGAAGTGAGCATCTCGAGCAAGGTGTCGCAGGCCTCGGCGGCGAAGCAGAACGCTGGCACGCCCAGCGCGGGGACCCACAGCGGATTCGCCCCGCACAGCGTTTGGCTCGACTGCCCAATCGACGAGGGCAAGACAGTGATGAAGTACCAGGACGGCGTGCTCGAGTTGAGCCTGCTGAAGGCGACGGCAAGCTCTGCATGATTTCGCGCCGAGGTCCGATGACGGCCCGCGGGTCTGTTGCCACTTTCCTGCTGAGCGGTCTGTTGTGGGCGGTGTTGCGCGCGACCGCCGTCACCATGCTGGGCGGTTTGGCCTTCGGCCTCGCGTGGGCCAACGAGCCGGCAGCGCGGCTTCAGGTCTGGGGCTACTACCCCTGGTGGCTGGGTGAGCATTGGCGCAGCCGCAACCTCTCGATTTACGATCGCCTCAAGTTCTTCGAGGTCGAGATCGACGCGCAGGGTCAACTGGGTCAGCGCAACGGTTGGCCGCAGCGCTGGCAGGAACTGCAGGCCGCCGCCCACGCCCGTGGCCTGGGCCTGGACGTCACGGTGACGTTGTTCAGTGCGTCCCGTTTCGAACGCATCTTTGGCAACTCCAAGAGGAGGCAGCGGCTCCTGACCGAATTGCTTCGCTTGGACACGGGTGCGCAAGGAATTCATCTGGACGTCGAGATCTTCGACAACGTCTCCGCCCGGGCGCTGGCAGGCTTTCGCGCGTTTTGTGCAGCGCTCCGATCGGGCTTGAACCAGCGCGGCACCGCAAAAACCTTGACCGCGTTCGGCGTGATGGGCGCCCAGGTCGATCTGTACGACCGGGCCACACTCGCACAGCTCGATCACATCGTCCTGCAGGGCTACGACTCGCACCACCTGGAGAGTCCTCGGTCCGGGCCCGTGGCCGCGCTGCGCGGTCCCTACGAGATCACCTGGGAGAAGACCCTGGAACACTACCTCAGGCTCGGTGCCCTGCGCCACCAAATCGTCTTCGGTGTGCCGTTCTACGGCTACGAGTGGCCCACGGAATCGGCAGCGGTGGGCGCGCGCACGCTGGGCAAGGGAGGCGAGACAAGCTACGGATTGCTCGATGCACAGCTGCTGCCGAAGATCCGCATCGCGGCGCGCTCGCAGGCGCAACAGCACGGCTTGCGCCGTGACGCCGCCAGCGGATCGCCCTACTACGCCTACCAGGATGCGGCGGGTGCGTGGCACCAAGGCTGGTTCGAAGACGACGTCAGTCTGGCCGCGAAGTTCGAGTTCGCGAAGCAACAGCGCCTCGCCGGCATCGCCGTCTTCCCGCTGGGCTACGACGACGGGGCGTTCGACGACCTGCTGCGCCGCACGTTCAGGGGAAAGTGACGCGGTAGCGGTGGTGCCCCGGAGTCGCGTTGGCGAACACGAGCGCCGAACTGAAACGATCGATTCTTTTCACCTCAGGTCGAGGCGTCGCGGGGTCAGCCGATTGCACAAGCGGCAGGCCGTTCTCGCGCGGATGGTTGACGCGCACCGTGAGCAGCTTGATCGGCGCCGCTCCCGACACCTTGAGTTCGATCTCGAGATCGGCGCCATCCGCACGCGTCGCCACGCTGGCGCGGCTGCGGTCACGCCACCATTGGGCGATCTGCCCTCCGGGGGCAATCCACACGCGCTCGTGCCGCGGCCCGACGTGGCGCGCCAGATCTTCCATGGCCCGCGTCATCAGGCTGGTGTGCAACGGATTGCCGAGCAGGCGCTTCGGGTCGGCGAAGTTCTGGCTGTGCACGCTCACGACCCCCAGCCCGGCCATGCGCTGGTTCATTTCGTACTCGGCGATGAGTGCCGCACCGATCTGTTCGCTGCCGCGCTTGAGCAGGTTGTAGTTCAGGTCGTCGAGTTGGCCACGCGGCAACACCACCAGGCTCGTCGATCGATCGGGCGTGGCGGTGCCCGCGAACGCCGGCAGCCGGTCCTGGCTGCGGTTGGGGTCGGCGACGTGATACACGAACCCGAACTCTTGGAGCAGTGCCTCGGTGGTCTCGTCGTAGGCTTCGGTCGGCGCCCGAAATCCCCGCCCCGCTCCACGCGGCCATCGGTCGGCGCTACCCAGGATCTCGTGCATGTTGGCCAGCATGCGCTCGATCCGAGCCTCTTGCTTGTCGCGCGACAGGCCCTTGAAGCCGATGTGGACCTCGCCGTGAAAACCAATCTCGTGGGTTTGCGCAAGCTGGCGGACGAGCGCTTCATTCTTGCGCGCCTCGCTGGTCAGGCTGTAGAAGGTGCCGGTCGCATTCATGCTTTGCATGACCTCGGCGAAGTGCAAGGCGTTGGCGAATCCCTCCTCGGTGTCCATTTCGATCAGCTGCGCCGCGCGGTAGCCGCGTGGCCACGCGGCCAGCTGCGCGGCTGGCGCGCGCAGCAGCCAACGCACAGCGTCGGCGGCGAGCGCGCGAACGTCGCTGGGCTGAAAGTCCCAGGCGGTTTCGGCAAAGCCGAACATCACGCGGCGGCTCGATGCCGTCTCGTCGAACTGAATCGCCGACGCGTGGTCACCAACGCTAAAAGTCGATCGCGCCCAGTCCATGTAGGCGCCGGCTTCGACCCCACCCTTCAGTTGAAGAAGCTTTTCGGCCGCCTGGCCGAGCCAGATGCGCCGGCCCGCCGGCACCGTGCGGTTGATCGGTGTCTCGCCATAGGGGATGAGGAATCGCGTGGGTGCGTCCTTGTCGAGTTCACCGGTGACCGTGAAGCCCATCAATTCGCGCACGAAGTCGTAGCCCAGCCAGCGGCCCTGCGCGTCGCGGGTACCGGTCGCCCAGGTGGCCAGGATGCTGCCGCCGTCTTGCCGAAAGCGCAGCAAGGCGCGCCGCTCGACATCGGAAAGTGCTACCGCCGAGGGCAGAACGAGGACGGTGCCGCTCAGGCTCGACAACTCATCGGGCCGGCTCACTTCGCGCAGCACGAACGGCTGGGCGGCCAACAGGTCGCGCCACGGCTTGAGCATGGCCTCGTAGCGCCCGCCCGCGGTGGGAAAGTACGCCTGAGTCGTGGGCGACACGTACAGGACGACCGCTTCGACGGCCGAGGCCCGCGCCGGCGCCGCAAGCAGCGTCAATACGACCAGGCAAGGGATCAGACCGCGGGCAAGCCAAGGCAATGCCCGGACAGACACTCTCTTCATTGCGGCTCGACACGGTCCGGCGAACCGGTTTTCGGCGACGCAATCGTCACGCTTTCGCCGTCGGGCACGCTGGCGACCGTTGCCGGCATCGGGTAGCGGCGCAGGAAGATCGGTGTCACCGGTGCGCTGGGCCGGCTGGACGCGATGTTCACGACTCGTTTGCGACGCCGTTTGCGCAGATGAAAAATCGCGTAGGCGATGCATGCGGCAATCATCGTGATGATGTTGATGGAAACGCTGACGTAAGCCAGCAAGACGATTGGATCGATGTCCATCTAGAGCTTACCTTCCCGTTCCAGCTTGCCCCAGCTCATCTCCACCTTGAGCAACTCCTCGGCGATCGCCAGCAGCTTGGCCACGTCGGTGAAGATCGCGTAGAAGCGCAGCGCCAGCGCGTACGGCACGAGACCCGCGTCTTCATCGTCCAGGGCAATGCAGTAACACGTCACTGCCACGTCGAACAGCGCAATCTGGGTCCACCACAGCAGCAGGAACTCGGTTCTGCCATAGGCCAGCGACAGATAACCGAAGAATCCAATCATCGCCAGGCTGATCACCGGCACCACAAAGCTGTCGACGGCCATGTACCACAGCGACAAGCACATGATGGGGTTGGCACGCAGGGTCCACAGTGAGCGGCGGTGTTTCAACACCGCCTGGACGGTGCCGCGCGTCCAGCGATAGCGCTGACCCAACAAATCGAGCCAGCGACTGGGCGACTCGGCCCAGGCCTTGGCCTGCGGCTCGTACGTCACCGACCATCCCTTGGCGAGCAGTTTCAAGGTGACATCGCGGTCCTCGGCGAAGGTATCGCTGTCGTAGCCGTGCACTTCCAGAAGCGCGGACCTGCGAAACATGCCCAGCGGCCCGCCGATCACGCTCACGGCCTTGATCGCATCCTGCGCGCGACGCTCGAGCGCCAGGCCGTGGATGTACTCGAGGGACTGCAGTCGGGTGACCAGGTTCTCGCGATTCGCGACCTTGATGTTGCCCGCCACTGCCGCAAGCGACGGATCCGCGAAATGGCGCACGCAGGCGCGCAGCGTGTTGCTGCTGAGCTTGCTGTCTGCGTCCATGTTCAGAATCAGCGACCCGCGGGCGTGGGCGAGGCCCACGTTCAGCGCCGAGGCCTTTCCGCCGTTGGATTTGCGGATCACCCGCACCCGATCGAAACCCTGGCTCGCCTGCAACGCGCGCTGATAGGTGTCGTCCGTGGAGCCGTCGTCCACGACCAGCACTTCGAAGCACGGGTAGTCCATGCACAGCAATGAGCGGATCGACTGCTGGATCACCGGCCCCTCGTTGAAAGCGGGCACGACGATGGTCACGAACGGCCACGGGCGGCGATCGTCGGCGGATTCGCCTGCGGCAGACTCAGCAAGGGCATTTTCGGCGGCCGCCGTTCTGAGCGTGCCCAACGCCGATCCGGCGATGAATGCGATGTAGCGAACGATCAGCAGCAGCACGTACCCGCAGAGCAGCAGCATCGCCACGTGGGTATAGCCGCTGTCGCGGGTGTCGGTATTGACGAGCACATGCCACGACAGGATCGCGCGGTCGTTCAGTGACGGCAGCAGCAACGGGAGGGGCGCGAGCACCAGCAGCACGGTGAGCAGCGTGCCGATGGCCGGAAGGCGATGGCGAATCCATATCATGGTCTGCAGGCTCGCTCCAATGGCCGTTGAGCTACCAAAGATGGTCCAGAGCGAGCGCGATCGACTTGGATCGGTAGGCCGACGCGTCGCGCCGCGTCTCGATGTAAAGACCTTCGAAACGCACGGCCCAGTCACGATTCAACCAGCGCGTGCCCGCCAGCCCTGCCGTCCACCCCTGCGCGCCCTCACCGCCGACACGTTGGCTGCGCCTGGCTTCGGCGCTGAGGTCCCAATCGGCGGTGGACTGGTTCAGCGACAGACCGATCTGCCCGATGTAGTAACCCGATGTCGGCGACCAGTAGCGAGGGTCGTGGCGCTGCGCCTTGCGTCCGTACCCGCCCACGAAGGCGCGCACGCCGCTGGCCGTTGCGAAGGGTTGCCAGGCGGGTGTGTATTGCGCGTTGACTTCTCCCACACGATTGCCATCGGTCACTGCGAAGTGCACGGCGCTGGCGCTGATGTTCCCGATCGGCGTGTCGACCCGGCCTGCAGCGCCCACGCGTGCCGCAGCGAGGCCGTCGCTGCGGGCGCGCGGATCGAATGCGACCTCGCCCCAATTGACGCGGCCGATATCGACGCTCAGCGCCTCGTCGGCCCCGTGCAAGGCGAGGTTTCCGAACAGCGCCGACCGGACCCCACTGTCTGCGCTGAGAACGAGTTTGGGCGTCAAGGGCAGGCTCAAGTTCTGATAGCCGAACGAAGCCTTGCGCGGCCGCAGGTCGAGTCCTGCGGGCGAGCGCTTTTCATCGACGCGCTCGCCGGAGATCTCGAAAATCTGCGTCAGATCCGTATCGCGCCAGCGGTGGGCCAGCATGACACTGGACCGCTTGGCCTGCGTGGAATCATCGAGCGACTCGCCGCGCAAGGTACTGCGGGGACGCAGTTGGCGCTGCGCGATGGCGAGCCCCTCCTGAGCATCGACGTTGTCGGGCTCAACGCTCAAGACGCGCCGGAACAGCGGGTCCGCCAGGTGCGGTCGGCCGCTCCACACATGCACGTTGGCCGACCCGATGCGCGCTGCCTGTGCGCGTGGCGTGTCGGCGAGCAACGCGTATTGCCGCAGGGCCTCCCGGTACTGCCCCGACCAGGCGAGGCTGTTCGCCACGATAAGTCGCAGCTCGTGGTTGCCGGGTTCGCCTTGCAACTCGATCAATCCCCGGCGTGCGGCTTGCGCGTAGTCGCCGCGCTGATACGCAAGCGCCGCGATCTCCACCACCGCCGGTGATGCATGCGACGGTTCCTGCGCATCGACTTGCGCGCGCGCGTCCGAAGATGGCCACGCCAGAGCGACGAGCAATGCCACCGTCGTGGCGATGCTGACCTGACTGCGCAGCGCGTCGACCCGGCTCGCCGCGACCGGCGCCGCGCCATTGACCGCGGTCTTGCCCTGCGACACATTGGCCAGCAAATTCTCGGCACCCGCTTCCTGGCGCAGCCGCAGCAGGCGATCGACGATGGCCGGCTCGCCTGTGTAGATGTGAAATCGCTGGACGCGCAACGCCAACGCATCGCCCATGCAGCGTATCGCCACGTTCATGGCGTCGCGTCCGCGGCACCCTTGCAGAAAGAAGAACCGTGCGCCGCGCGTGGTGGTGCTCAGGTCACCCGTTCGGCCGCCCTGCCGCGCAGCCTTGGTGGCGATCTGCGCGTCGGGTGCAAGCGGATCTTCGACCTCGATTTCGACCAGTGCGCGCGGCACCTTGAACACGCTGTCGCGCCGGACGCGCCGCTCCACTTCATCGGTGAAGGCGGCTCGGCTCAGCCAGCCCGTCGCGTCGCCCTTCTGCGCCTCCTGCCGGCGCCACCTGCTCAGATCGACATCCGGCGTGGCGACGTACCACACGCACGGGAGCGGCGCCACAGTGCCGGCAGGTTCAGACGTGGCGGCTGGGCTGCTCGCAGTTGCGGCGCCGTTCATGGCCGGGTTCGACCTCAACGAAGACAGCAGCGGCTCCAGGGGCACGACCACGCCGGTTCGAGTTCCGGAGGATGACTCCCAGAAGTCAATCGCCGCCTGCAGTCCGCCGAGCTGCGACGTCACTCGCGCAATGCCCGAAAGGTATTGGGCGGCGGCTTGGTTCCCTTCCATCAACGGGTGATGTGCGCTCGTGCGAAGGTGCAGCTGGACCATGGTGTGCTGGTGTCGCGCACACCACGCCTGGTAAGCCTTGGCCTGTTGAACCAAGGCGCCATGATCGTGACTCGTGTAGAGATCGTCGGCCTCGTCGATGAGCACCAAGGATCCGGAGGCGAGTTCGAACTGGTCGAGTTCCTGAAGGTAGCGTTCAGCACCATGCAGCAGGAGATTGACGCCGTAGTCGCCGACCGCCGTGAATACTTGCAGGCGATCGGTGCCACCGACCCCGAAAGCGTCAATGAGTTTGCGTGCATGAACCAACACATCGGCAAGCGGGCCCTGTTCCGGATTCAGGCGCGTGATCAACACACAGGGGCGGCCGGCCCGCAGCGCCGCCTGCACAGGCGCGAGCAGCAACGGCAGCCGGGCCGCCGCAGTCTCGATACCGACGGCATAGACAGCGCCGGACTTCAGACTCGCACCGTGAAATGACATCGAATCCGAAGCCTCCATGGACCGAGCGGACCGTTCACTGACCGAAGACACTTGCATCGCGTGTTCCGCCTTTCTTCTTCTCTGTATTGCAACGCATATGCTGAAACATTCTTAATACGCCTGACGCCATCTCTTTTGTCTGCGACAACCTTAGGCCTCACTGAGCGGATTTTTACGACCCATCCGCACGGGTGCGCTTTGCATCTCTGCTCCTTCTCGACAACATCGTGACGTCGCGACCGCATTCTCTTGGTCATGCACAGAACAACATTGATTCAAAGCAAACGATTGGAATTCTTGCGAGGTCTGCAGGCTTGTCATGCACCGGAGGTCGGGACCAGACTCTGGGCTTGCAAACAACGCACTGGGCAATGAAAGGTTCGCGATGCGCAAGGATCAGATGGGCACCGATGCCGAATGCAGACAAGATCAGACCGGGATCGACCGACTCAGCGGCGGGATCAAGTCGATTCAGTCGCACCGCCTGCACACCCGCCGGCTGGTGTGCGCGGCGATTTCCGCCTTCGCACTCGTGGGTGTGAACGCCAGCGAATCGGATTCGTCATCCGCAGCCTCACACGCGAGGGAACCGTATGGGCGCCTGTTGCCGCTCGAACTGAGCGCGCCCGCCACGGCACACGCAGGGCAGCCGCTCGTGGGGATCAGCGTGCGCCTGCACAACCCTGGGGCGCAGGCGCCCAACGCGAGACTGCGCGTGATCATCCACGACAAGGAACGCAAACAGGTGCGCCGCGAACTGAATCCCGACAACGTCAAGGTCGAGGTCCGGGAAGGTGGGCTGTGGAAACCCGTGCAACTCGAAGCGATGGACGGCGGCGTGATGGGCGCGATCGGCAGCGAGGGTGTCGCAAGGCATCAAGAGCGCCACAAGCGCGGCGGGTTCGCGATCGCCGAGGGATTCGATAAGCGTTGGCCATTGCGTGTGACCTTCGCCCTGGCCGGGTCCTACACGCTCGTCGTCGCCGTCTCTCCAGACAATGGATCGAGGCACCTGGCGCAGCCCGCGCATTCAAACATCGAGGTGTACTGACATGCGAACGAACAACTTGTTCTCCGCACACGCCCTCGATGCGACAAGGTCTGCGCGACGCGGACCCGGGCGCAGCGCACCGAACGCCATTCTCTGGACCTTGAAGCTGCTGCTGGTGAACGCCCTGCTGGCCGTGACGTGCCTGCAGTCCGCGCACGCAGCGCGCACCATCGTGTCATTGACTTTCGATGATGGTCTGACGCAGTCCGCAGTCGGCGCGATTCTGCGCAGTCACGCGATGAAAGCCACTTTCTACGTCAACGCCAACTTGATCGGATCGGGCGGAGGCTATTTGACGAAAGCCGAACTCGACGCGCTGTTTGCCGACGGCCACGAGATCGGCGGGCACACGACAAATCACGTCGACCTGGCCACGCTTTCCGATACGGCGCAGCGCACTGCGATCTGCGGCGACCTGCAGACCCTCAACACCTGGTATCCGAACCAGATTCACTCGTTCGCCTATCCGTTCGCATCGATCGGGCCAACCACGCAGAGCATCGTCGCGGCGGGGTGCGCGGGTGTCGGTGCCTATGCCAGCGCACGCACGGTCGGCGGGCTCGTCAGCGGCCGGCTGTGCACGGGCTGCCCCACCGCCGAGACCATTCCGCCGGGCAATCCCTACTACGTCAACACGCCCGAGTCGATCCTGTCCACGACGACGCTAGACCAGTTGAAGACCTTGGTGACTCAGGCGGAAATTGCGGGCGGCGGATGGGTACCGCTGGTCTTTCATAACGTATGCACGGGCTGCAGCACCTACGCGATCACCGCGGCAAATCTCGACGCCTTCCTGACCTGGTTGCAGGCGCGCGAATCCAACTTCACCTACGTGCGCACCGTGAACCAGGTGATGACAGGCGACCTGCCGGCCCCGCCTGCGCCGCCACCGATGGGCCCGAACCAGCTGATCAATCCTTCGCTGGAGTTGGATCAGGACGCGAATGGCTTGCCGGATTGCTGGCAGCGCGACGGCTACGGAACCAGCACCTTCACCTGGGCGCGCACGTCGGACGCTCACACCGGATCGTTTGCGGATCGGCTGCAGATCACCGCCTACAGCAGCGGCGACCGCAAGCTGCTCCCGGCGCTCGATGCGGGCCAGGCCCTGGGCGGCTGCGCGCCGACGGTTCAAGCCGGCGCGTCGTACGAGCTGGGCGCCTGGTACAAGTCGACGACGCAAGCGGTGCCCGTGCTCTTCTATCGCGATGCAGGCGGCGTGTGGCAATACTGGCGCGATGGGCCGCTGTTGCCGGTGGCTGCCAACTGGTCTCAATTCACGTACTACCCCGGCGCCATGCCGGCCGGCGCTCAAGCGCTCAGCTTTGGTATCGCGCTCGACTCCATGGGCACGCTGACGACGGACGACTTTTCGCTGCGCAAGATTCTGGATGCAGCCGCCGACACCACCGCGCCGACGGTTGCGGTTACCGCACCGACGGGCGGCACCACGGTGTCGGGCGCCTCGGTCACCGTCACGGCGAGCGCGGCAGACAACGTCGGCGTGGTCGGCGTGCAATTCAAGCTGGACGGAATCACCAACCTCGGCGCGGAAGATACGACGTCACCGTATTCGTCGACGTGGAACACCACCGGCCTCGCGAGCGGCAGCTCGCACGCGCTGACGGCGGTCGCTCGCGATGCAGCCGGCAACAGCACGACCTCGGCTGCAGTGACCGTGACGGTGAACAACCCGGTCGCCGACACGACTCCGCCCTCAGTGTCACTCAGCGCACCCGCGGCCGGCACGGTGTCCGGCAGCGTCACGGTGTCGGCCAGCGCCGCCGACAACGTCGGCGTGATCGGCGTGCAGTTCCGACTCGACGGCGCGCCTCTGGGCGCCGAAGACACGACGGCACCGTATTCGATCTCGTGGAACAGCGCCACCGCGACCAACGGCACGCACACCCTGACGGCAGTGGCCCGCGACGCCGCCGGCAACAGCACCACTTCCGCAGCAGTCAATGTGACGGTGAGCAACTCCGTCGCGGACACCACAGCGCCCACGGTTTCCATTGCTGCACCGGGAGCCGGCTTGGTGTCGGGAACGGTGACCGTGTCAGCCAATGCATCCGACAACGTGGGCGTCATCGGCGTTCAGTTCAAAGTCGATGGCGTCAACCTGGGCGCCGAGGTCACGGCCGCACCGTACACGATCGCCTGGAACACCACCACTGTGGCCAATGGCAGTTCGCACACGCTGACTGCAGTCGCCCGCGACGCAGCCGGCAACACCGCGACCTCGGCCGCGATCGGTGTGACGGTGAACAATGGAGCGGCAAATACGGCGCCCGTGGCGAATGCCGACCTGTTCCTCTACGTGCCCAACGTGACGCGCACCATCAATGCGCCGGGCCTGCTGCGAAACGATTCCGATGCAGAGGGCAACCCGCTGGCCGCGCAGTTCGTCGCGGGCAGCTTGGTGAATGGCGGCACCCTCACTTGCCTGGCATTGGCCTCGCCGAGCGTCTGTGCCGACGGTTCGTTCAGCTACCTGCGCGCCACGGGCAACAACAACGTGAGCTTCGGCTATCGCGCATCGGACGGCGCATTCTCCAGCGCCGCCGCGGCGACGGTCAACCTGCGCGTGAACACCGCGCCGACAACCGTGGCAGACAACTGCAGCTATACCCGCAGCACGAATACCGTGACCCAGCCGACGCGCTGCACCATCGCCGCCGCGCGAACCGTCAGGATGAATGTGGTCGCCAACGACTACGACCGCAACCATCCGAATTCGCCGAATACGCTGAACAATCCGACGGACGGCGTCGGCCAGACTGTCGTGGCGGGGTCGATGCGCATCACCGTGGTCGGCAGTGGCGTCGACGTGCTCGCCAATCCTGCGTGCGGCCAGACCGCCCTCGGGACAGTGCCGGGCACACGGGCGACACTCACGAACAACTGCGACGGGACGCTGACGGCGACGATGACCGCGAGCAACACGCGAAACGTCGTCTACAGCTACCGGGTGAGTGACGATCTGGGAGCGCAGTCCAGTGCCCGACAGGTGACGCTCAGCAGCGTGCCTTGAGCTGATGACGATTCCGGCCGCGCATTTGCGCGGCCGGGTTCGCGAGGTCCCTTCCAACGACGAGCGGGTGCTCTTTGGCGTGATGAGCGGGCATGAACGAAATACTCTCAGGCTCTCAGCCGCGCGAGTACCCATCGCGGCACTCCGCCTCGCGACCGCGCACGACGCGCCGCCCGGCGAGTGGCCCAGCGGCCGGGGTGACGACCGTGTATTGGCGCTCGCCGTGCGCCTTGTCTTCGCCATAGATGACGACCCAGTCGCGCACTCGGCCGAGGTCGTGAGCGCGCGCCGTGTTCGAAAACAGCGCAGTGAAGTGCCAGTCGCCGCGCTGCGTGTGCAACACCGGCAGCCAGGCCTCGCCCTTCGGGTTAAAGCGGCGCGGCGCGATCTTCGACAGCGTTCCCGCTTGCGCGCTTGCCCGGTACTCGCGGTCGATGTCGAGCAGCCACTCTACACTCGGCTCGTGCTGCGCCGTCGTCGCCGGCACGCGCCGATTGAGCGCGCGGCGCCGATCGAGCATTTGCGTCAGGGCGGCGCGAATCGACGCCGCGCGGCGCGCGCCAATGTAGGGCAGGCGCTCCAACCGCCCGTCGTGCGCAGCGACTTCGAGCGCCTCGAGAGTCTCGACGCCCAGCCCCTCATGCAGCCGTTGCGCGAGTTCCGGGCCGACGCCGGGAATCGTGCGCAGCAGCGCCACGGGATCGGCCTCGCCGCGCAGGTGCAGGAGCTGGCCCCAGCGACCGGTGGCGAGGATTTCGCCGATCGCCGCGGCGATGCGCGGCCCGACGCCGGGCAGCGCGTCCAGGCCGTTGATTCCTTCGTTCTCGAAGATATCGCGCACGTTGCGCGGCAGCTGTGCCACGGTATCGGCGGCCTTGCGGTACGCCGCCGCACGATAGACGTTGCCGTTCTGTGCATCGAGCAGCAGCGCCATTTCGCGCAGCCACTGCGCGACTCCCGCGTTGTCGTCAGGCGGGGCCGACGGCGCAGGGGTGGCGGCGCGGATGGCGTTGGCGTTTGCGGCGGCGATGGTCGCGGGCTTCGCATCGGCTGGCGGTTGAGGGTTTGCCGAGTTGAGCATCGAAAACCGCGATCTGCTTGGCATCACGAATCGTCACGTGCACATTGGACAGGTACGCGCCCGACTTCATCGCGGCGGTCACGACCCACAGGCTGTAGCTGCAGGACGCGCTCCTACTGCAGTACGGGTTGGGTAGGCGCCAGAGTCGCCTGGATGAAGTCGGAGAGCGCTTCGACATCGGGAATGCTGATGTCGCGCCGGCCTTTCTCGTTGAACACAATCACCCCGGCGCGCGCCATGCGGCAGAGGGCTCGGCTCACCGTTTCCAGCGTCATGCCCAGCGTATTGCCGATCTCGGCGCGCGTCATGCGCAGCGTGATCTGATCCGTGCGCAAGCCGCGCTCGTGCAGCGACTCGGCCCAGAATTTCAGAAAGTCGGCGACGCGCGCGTCAGCCGGCAACGTGCCCAACGACAGCAACGAGTCGCGATCCCGCACAATCTGGCCGCTCATCGCCACGTGGACCACGGCCATCAGCGCCGGTACGCAGGCGCAGGCGCGCAGCAACGTGTCGTAGCGAAAGCTCCAGATCTCGCCAGTGTCGATGGCGATCGCGTCGCAGCCGTAGCGGCCGGTGGCGATGCCGTCAAAGCCCAGCCAGTCGCCCTTGAAGTGCAGGCCCACGACCTGCTCACGGCCGTCGACCGAGAAGTTGACGCTGCGCACCATTCCTGAATTGACGATGTGCAACGCTGTGCACGGCTCGCCGCCGCCGTGAACCAGATCGCCGGCGTGCACCATGCGGCGCGTGAACGGCACGTTTTGCTCGAGCAATTCCAGCGCTTCGCGCCAAGGTGGGGCCGTGCGTGCTGGGTGGCGGGGCAAAGCGGCATGGCGCGGCTCGGAAGTGTTGGCGGCGGCGCCAAGGCTGGGCAGGAAACCAGCGCGCGCGGCGGGGGACTCGCAGTGGGTGGTCGGGGCATTCATCGCGTTCTCCTGCGGTTGTGGTTGATGCAGGTCAGGTTAGTCATCTCGTGCAAACGCTTGAGCAATGGCAAGCGCGCTTCGGTAACAGAGGGTGAATGCTCGGTGAACAGCTGCGCTGACGGTAGACCTATGGGCGTCGCGCTTCGGGCCTCGCGCTTTGACCTTGAACAAGACACGCGCGCCGTGGTGACCTAGGCTCTGGCCTCTCGGGCACGCACCGCGTGCCCGCAGCATGGACGTCCATGGACACCGATCCCCTCGCGAACAATGCGCCGCGCCCCGCGCGCACGAGCACGGCCGGCGCGACCCTGCATCACTTGACCCAACGCAGCTATGCCATGGTTCTTGCCGGAGGACGCGGCAGCCGGCTGATGCAGCTCACCGACTGGCGCGCCAAGCCGGCGGTGCCGTTTGCCGGCAAGCTGAAAATCATCGACTTTGCACTCAGTAATTGCGTCAACTCGGGGCTTCGGCGCATCGCCGTACTCACCCAATACAAGGCGCAAAGCCTGATCCGGCACATCGAACGCGGCTGGGGTTTTCTCGAATCGACCCTGGGCGAATACGTCGACGTCGTCCCCGCTCAGCAGCGCATGGGCGACGACTGGTACAGCGGCACAGCCAACGCCGTGTACCAGAATCTGGACATCCTGCGCGAGGCGAATCCGCAATACGTGCTCGTTCTCGCGGGCGACCATGTCTACAAGATGGACTACTCGCGCATGCTGGAGGAGCACGTCGAACGCGGCGCGGATTTGTCGCTCGCCTATGTCAACGTAGCGCTCGCGCAGGCCTGCAATTTCGGCGTGATCGGCATCGACGCCGACGCGCGCGTCACGGCGTTCGTGGAAAAACCGCTGCAGCCACCGCCGTGCGCCGACTGCGCCGGGCAGGCGCTGGTGAGCATGGGCGTCTACGTGTTCAACACCAACGTGCTCTGCGATCGGCTCGCGCGCGACGCCGCCGACACCCGCTCGAGCCACGACTTCGGCAGGGATCTGATTCCGCGCATGGTGCGCGAGGACCGGGTTTTTGCACACCGCTTTGCCGACAGCTGCGTCAACATGGTCGGGGACCGGCCCTACTGGCGCGACGTCGGGACCGTCGACGCGTATTGGGAGGCCAATCTGGACCTCATTGCCGTCGTTCCCGAACTCAACCTGTACGACCCGGCTTGGCCGATCATGAGCCTGCAGCACCAATTTGCACCCGCCAAGTTCGTCTTCGACGAGGACGACCGGCGCGGCATGGCCGTCAATTCGCTGGTCTCGGGCGGCTGCATCGTGAGCGGCGCGACCGTGCGGCGCTCGGTGCTGTTTTCCAACGTGCGCGTGGCCGAACACAGCGTGCTGGAGGACGCCGTGATCCTGCCCGGCACCGTGATCGGGCGCAACGTCACGCTGCGCCGCGTTGTCGTCGACAAGAACTGCATCCTGCCCGACAACTTCAGGGCCGGCGTCTACCCCGCGGAAGACCGCAGCCGTTTTCACGTCACCGAGCGTGGCGTGACGCTGATCACACCGAAGATGCTGCAGCCGTAGTCGCAGCAACCCGGGGCGCCCGACCTACAGCAACCAATCCCAATTGACTGTGTCGGTCGCTTCGAAGCTGCCGTTGCCATCGGCGTCCAGATCCAATCGCACCAGCGAGGCAGACAAGGCGGTGGCCCGCAGCGTGCTGTTCTTGCCCTTGACTTGAATCGTGCCGGTGCTCGGGTAGGCATCCGCGTCGAGCTTGGCGATCGGCGCGTTCGCCAGGGTGCTCACTTCGACGATGCCGCCTGCATTGCGCGAATGCAGATGACCGTTGACGCGGGTTTGAATGAGTGCGAGCGAACTCAAGGTCGTGTCCTGCACGAAGCAGCCGCTTTGCAGCGTCAGGAGGTCGCTGTAGCCGAGGTGGCTGATCACGACCTCGGCCGTGACCGGGCCGTCCGCCGTCATCGAGGCGCTCGACGCGGTCAAGTTGAACTGCATAGAACCGTCGATGGTCATCGAATGGTTTGCCGTCACCGTCGACATCTGCGCGAGGGCGACGCGAGCGCCCAGCGCCCCCGCGTCGAGTTGCGTGAGCGTCATGACCATCGAACCATTGAGCGTCTCGCCCGGCGTGTCCTGGCAGGCGCTGAACCCGAGCGTGATCACGTCGCCAACGCTGGGCGCGTTGTTCCCGTCGCGGTCATCGTCCGTCTCCGACCAGGTGCCACTGAGGACACACGAATGGACAAACGGCCCGATGACCGCCTGCGGGGGCCGGCGTTCGGTGCGCGCACCAGCCGCCCACTTGCGGAGCGGTTGCGAACCCCTCATCAGCAGTGCCGAGACCGACGCGCTCGGGGCCAGCGGGATCGCCCCCGTCGGGCTCAACACCAGGATGCTCGCGGCAGCCGCATGGGCGACTGCGTCGCGATTGAGCGCGCTGATGTCGATCGTCGGAACGACGGGAGACGGGCCGCCGCCGCCACCCCCTCCACCGCACGCAGCCAGCCCGGCGATGAGCCCGACCGCCAGTGCGTTCGACAGACCTGCGTTCGATTTCATCGCTGTCCTTCACTGCGCTAGAACGAATAGCAGACCTGACCCGACGCAATCAACGTGTTGCTGTCGTAGTGGCCGGCCAAGCGGCCGTACACCGCGTTGCCCGGTGCGCTGCCGCTGTTGTCGATGGTCGCCTTCTTCACCAGCACGTAAGCGGCGCCGGCGTCAAACGTCATGTTCGAGCTGAGCCGGTATTGAAGTCCGAGCGCGAGCCAAGTCCGGTTGGCATCGGGCAATCGCGGCGTTCGATCCACGTCCGGAACAGGCGATTGGTCGAACGCGACACCACCGCGCAGCAGCCACGCGCTGTTGTAGCGGTAGTGCGCGCCGATCGCCACTTTCCACGTGTCCTTGAAGTTCTCCGGCGTGCTCGACAGCACGGCACCGTTGGCGCGCACGAAGCGCAAGGTCTGGATCGTCGACCACTGCGTCCACTGCGCGTCCAGCATCACGTCCCAGCGGTCGTTAAGCGTCGCGAAGTACGACAGGTTGACGATCGCCGGGAGCTTCACGTCTGAGCTGATGTCGGAGTTGAATACGCCTGCAATCGCCGGGTTCGACGAAGTCACGGTCCCGGTGATGTGGTAGTCGATCCCCGAGCGGTACTGCGCGCCGGCACGCGTCTTGTCGTCGAGCTCCCACAGCACACCGGCGTTCCAGCCCCAGGCGCTGTCCGAGCCTTCGACCACCGCGGTGGAATCCAAACCGCCGATCGCCGCAGGCGGGATCTTGTTCGTGAACTCGGCGTCGATGCGCTGGTAGTTCAGCCCCAGGCCGACGCCGACGCGCGGCATCGGCCGCCACGCGAGCGCCGGATTCACGTTGATCGTCTTGATGCTCGACTTGATCGCCTGAAAGCGCCCGATCCACGCGTCGTCGTATTCGGTGACCAGGCCGAACGGCGAGTTCAGGCCCAGACCGAAGGACCACTCCGCCCCTAACGGCGTGATGACGTAGAGATTGGGCACGACGTTGACGCCGCCGGCGTCGCCGCCTTCGCCGCCCAGGCCCTGGCCCGTGGCGGCCAGCGAGTTCTCATTCTTGAACTTGATCGACGGCTTGATCAGGTGCACGGCACCGACGACCTGGCGTTCGCGGATGCGCGACATGCCGGCCGCGTTGGACCACAAAATCGTCGCGTCTTCGGCGGCAGCGGCACCGCCGGCGAACGCGGTGCCCAGGCTTGACGCGGAACTCTCGTTGATCTGAAAGCCTGCTGCGAATGCCGGCGCGGCGCCGAAGGTGAATGCAAGTGCCGCCAGCGTGCCGGCACGGGGCAGTGCAAAACGTGACGTGAACATGGTGGATTCCTCCTGTCACCAGCCTAGTCCGGCGGTGCGGCCGCGTGTTGCGCTGGATCACGATTCACGCGTGGCGTTGCGCCGCGTCAACGCGGCCGGTGCGCGGCCGGCGCATGCTGGCGATGTTGCACAACTGACAGAGCGCCTCATGACCAACGTCGTTCTCGACCCCGCCCTTTACGAATCGCTCGAAGCCGGCGCCGACGCCCTGCTCGAGGAGTGGCTCGCGACCGAGGGCGACTACGTGCACGCCGGGCAGACGCTGGCGCGCGCGAACCTGGTGCACGAACACCTCGACGTGCCCGCGCCGCACGCCGGCGTGCTGGAAGACATCGTCGTTCCCGTCGGCCAGACCTTCTCGCGCGGCGCGGTGCTGGCGCGGCTCATCGACACCTGAGAGTCCGCGTCACCCACGGAGCCCCGATTCGCGCCTCCTCGATGGCCGCGCCGCACCCACCGATCCGCGTTCTGTCGCTGGCGGGCGGCGGCTATCTCGGCCTCTATACCGCCGCCGTGCTCGAAGGGCTCGAGGCGCGCGCAGGCGAGCCGCTGGCGCGGCGTTTCGACCTGATCGCCGGCACGTCGATCGGTGCCGTGCTCGCCCTCGCGCTGGCCTTCGAAATCCCGATGAGTCGACTCGTGCGCCTGTTCGTCGAACACGGGCCCGACGTGTTTTCGGGCCGCGCACTGCCCTCCGGGCCAGTGACCCGGCTGTTCGACCTGAGCCGCTCGGTGCTCGGCCCCAAGTATTCCGGCGCCGCATTGCGCAAGGTCTTGCTCGCCGACTTCGGCGAGGCGCGCCTGGCCGATGCACTGCACCGCGTCGTCATCCCGGCGGTGGACGTGGGCGAGTGCCGCACCAAAGTCTTCAAGACGCCGCACGCGCAGGAGTCGCTGGGCGACGGCGCGCTGCGCGCGGTCGACGTGGCGATGGCGGCGTGCGCCGCGCCGGCCTACTTCCCCTCGGTGCGAATCGGCAAGCGGCTCTACGCCGACGGCGGCCTGTTCGCCGTGGCACCCGACCAAGTGGCGCTGCACGAGTTGCAGCATTTCATCGGCGTCGACCTCGCCCAGGTGCAGATGCTGTCGGTAGGCACCGCCACCGAACACTACCGGCCCGCCGAGGGCGTGGCGGGTGACGCCGGGGCCGTGGGTTGGCTGTCGCAAGGCCGGCTCATCCTGACCCTGATCGCGGTGCAGCAGCAGCATGTGCAGGCGATGCTCGAAGATCGTCTGGGCGAGCGCTACGTGCGCCTGGACGCCGACTGGCCGGTGAAGGCAGGGCTCGGCATCGACGTCGCCACGCCGGCAGCGGCGCGAACCCTCATCGCGCTCGCCAAGGCGACGCTGCGCGGCGCGTCCGCGCAAGCCCTGCAGCGATTCTTCGAGGAGGATGCAGGCGATGCCGCGGCTGTGGCGGCGCGGGCTTGAGGAACGCTGCGCCACCGCGCGAGCACGCGTCCGGCAATCCAGTAACCCATTCAAGGCCGCTGCCGCAACTCCCACGAGCGCCCGCTGGCCAACGCCTTGACGATGGCATCGAGCTGTTCGGCGAGGGCTTCGAGCACGTCGTCCAGCGCGACGATGCCTTGCAGCACGCCCCGCGAGTCGACGACCGGCAGGCGCCGCACGCCTTTGCGCCGCATGCCGGCGAGCACGTCGGGAACGGTCTCCGCCGCATCGGCGACTGCGGGGTCCGCGCTCATCACGTCTTCGACGCGCAGCGTGCGCGGGTCCAGGCCCTTGGCGACGATTTCCGTGACGACGTCGCGATCGGTCAGGATGCCCACCGGAACCTGGCCGCTCGCCGTGTCTTCGACGACCACCAGACAACCGACGTGATGTTCGCGCATCAGGCGCGCCGCGTCGATCACGTCCATCGACCTTGGGGCAACCACGGCCGGACGCGTACACAAGTCGCCGGCGGTCAGAGGTTCGGGCATTCGGTCGGCTCCGCGGGGTTGAGGTCAGGACATTGCTGCGAAGCCATCATTGGCCGAGTGCGAGCTACACCGCTTGACGCGGCGCAAGAAAGTCACGTGCTGGCGGCGCCGGATGCGGGGCTGCGCGTCAGGCGCTCGGCGAGCGCTGCCACCGCTGGGGCGCCCCAGACGACTTGCTCGGTGTCGATGTCGATCACCTCGGCGCGCTCGTCCTCAGCGAGTGGCGCATGGCTCTGCAGTTGATCGTCGAGCACCGCCAGATCCGCCTCCGACGCATCGGTGCCGCGCGCGTGTCGCGCCAGGATGCGCTCGCGCAGCGTCGCGGCGCTGGTCTGGAAGTCGAGAATCACGAAACGCACGCCGAGTTCGCGCGCCAGGGCTCGTGCCAGGTCGCGCGGCTCACGTTGCAAAAAGGTGGCGTCGAGGATCGCGCTGAAGCCACCCAGCAAGACGCTCTTCGCCGCGTCGCGCAGGCGTTCCTGCGTTGCCACACTGCGCGCCGGCGAATACAGCCCCGCACGCAGCGCCGAATCCGTGCGCGCGTCGGGCGGCAACTGCGCCAGACGCTTGCGCTGCACATCGGCGCGGATCCGGATCGCGCCGGTGGCCTCGAGCCAGGCGCCTGTCCACGTCGTCTTGCCGCTGCCCGAAAAGCCATGCGTGACGAACAGCATCGGCGCGGACGCAGCCGCGCAACCGCGCGCCACGTCGAGATAGGCCTGCACCTTCGCTTGCTCGGGGGCCCCGCGCAACGCCGCGACCTTGGCGCGCACGAGCGCGCGCGACACGATGTGATAACGCAGCACGCGCGCGCCTTCGTAGTCGCCGCTGCACTCGAGGTAGGCGTTGACGAAGCGATGCGCCAGGTCGGCGCGCGCATGCGCGTGCAAGTCCATCGCCAAGAAGGCGACGTCGCCCATCACGTCTATCCAGCGCAGCTGAGGGTCGAATTCGAGGCAATCGAAGGGCGTGGGAACTTCATCGATCGTCGTCACGTTGGCCAGATGCAAGTCGCCATGGCACTCGCGCACCCGGCCCGCCAAGCGGCGCTTCGCCATCAGCCCCTGCAAATCGACGAAGGCGCGCGCTTCCCAGCGGCGCAGCTCGGCCAGCAGGCCGCGATGATCCGGGCCAAGCAGTGCGTCGAGCGCGTCCAGGGTGTCAAGCACGGGAGCGCGCGCGTGCACCGGAACACCATACGGCGAGTCGCCCGACGCCACCGCAGCATGGTGATGAAACTCGCACAGGCCCTGCGCGAGTTGCTCGACATGCCCGGGTTCAAGCCGACCCTGCAGGACGCGCTGCTCCCACAGCTCGTCTTGCGCGAAGGCGCGCATTTTCAACGCCACGTCGACGACGCGGCCCTCGCTACCCAAGGCCGGCTCGCCGGCCGCCGCGGTGACGGGGACGATCTCCAGATAGATCTGCGGCGCCAGGCGCCGGTTCAAGCGCAGCTCCTCCTCGCAGAAGTGGCGGCGCTGGGCAAGCGTCGTGAAATCGAGGAAGCCGAGGTTCACCGCCTTCTTGATCTTGTACGCAAACTCGCCGCTGAGCAGGACGAAGGAAATGTGCGTCTCGATCAACGCCACCGCTCGGAGCGGCTGCGCGGCGCGCAACTGCCGCATCAACTGAGCCACGATGCACGACTGTGCGGCGAGCGTGAGTTCCCGGAGTTGCGGCGTCGCCGCGGTGCCGCACGGCGGGGCGGCATCAGCCATGCGCGACGGGCTCGACGCCGAAGTGCGTCGCGAACCAGTCGCACGCGAGCTGCGCCACAGACTCCAGGGCACCCGCCTCGGCGAACAGATGCGTCGCGCGCGGCACGATCTCCAGGCGCTTCTCGCACCTGAGCCTGGCATGCGCCGCCATATTGAGCTGCAACACCTCGACGTCGGCGCCGCCGACGATCAGCAGCGTGGGCGCGCGCACGTCGCCGAGCACCGGCCCGGCCAGGTCGGGGCGGCCGCCACGCGACACGAGCGCTGCGACCTCGCGCGGCTGCTGCGCACTCGCTACCAAAGCCGCGGCAGCGCCGGTGCTCGCGCCGAACAGGCCGAGCGGCAAGTTCTGAACCGACGCCAGGTCGCGCCGCCAAGCTAGCGCCTCGAGCAGGCGCCGCGCGAGCAAGTCGATGTGAAACACGTTGCCGCGCTTCTCCGACTCCGCGGGGGTGAGAAGATCGAACAGGAGCGTGGCCATGCGGCGCCGCTGCAAGGCTTGCGCGACCGCCCGGTTGCGCGCACTGCGAAAACCGCTGCCGCTGCCGTGCGCGAACACGACCAACCCGGCAGCCGAGCCGGGCACGCTCAACTCGCCCGGCAACGCCTGGGGACCGACGGTCACGCTTTGATGTTGCATCGTCATCGTTTCGGCGCACCGCGATTCGACTCGGCGCACGCCACGCCGCCAAAGTTACGACCAAGCGCCTTTGTCCTTTTTGCGCAGCGTCAAGGGGCATCGCGTGGGCGCGGCTCAGACCGGCGTCGCCGGCATGCGCTGCATTGAAGCCGGGCCACGCACTTGCACGCGGCTTGACCCGGATCAAGCGGCGCAATCGGCGGCTGCCGACACTCGCTGCTGCACACCGATCGAAGACCTGTGATGAATCCCGCCCCCGCCCCAAGCCGCAACATCGCCGACGTCGTGTTTCGCGCGCGCGGCCTGACCAAGACTTACCGCACCGGCGAAGTCGACGTGCAGGCGCTGCGCGAGGTGGACCTGGACATCGCACGCGGCGAATTCGTCGTCTTGCTCGGCGCTTCGGGCAGCGGCAAGTCGACGCTGCTGAACATCCTGGGCGGCCTGGATGTTCCCACCCGAGGTGAGGTGCGCTTCGGCGAGCACACCCTCAGCGGGGCGAGCGAGGGCGAGCTCACCGCCTACCGGCGCGAGCATGTCGGCTTCGTCTTCCAGTTCTACAACCTGATTCCCAGCCTCACGGTGCGCGAGAACCTGGCGCTGGTGACCGACATCTGCGCCAACCCGATGGCCATCGACGAAGCCATCGGCCTCGTCGGCTTGACGCCGCGCCGCGACCACTTCCCGGCGCAACTCTCGGGCGGCGAGCAGCAGCGTGTGGCGATCGCGCGCGCCATCGTGAAGCGCCCCGACGTGCTGCTGTGCGACGAGCCCACCGGCGCGCTCGACTACGCGACCGGCAAGCTGGTTCTGGAGGTGATTGCGCGAATCAACCAGGAGCTCGGCACGACGGCCGTCGTCATCACGCACAACGCGGCGATCGCCGGCATGGCGGATCGGGTGATCGTGCTCAGCGATGGGCGCATCCATCGCATCGACGTCAATCCGCACAAATTGACGCCCTCGGAGTTGTCCTGGTGAAGCGCCGTTTGCCATGAAGGCGCTGGACCGCAAACTCCTGCGCGACCTGGTCCAGATGTGGAGCCAGGCGCTGACGATCGCGCTCGTCGTCGCGAGCGGCATCGGCGGCTTCATCACGACTTTGTCCGCCGTCGATTCGCTGGCGCTGGCGCGGGACCGCTTTTACGCGCAGGGGCGCTTCGCCGATGTCTTCGCCGGCGTCAAACGCGCGCCGAACTCGCTCGTGCAAAGCCTGCGCGATACGCCCGGCGTCGCCGACGTCCAGACGACGATCGAGCAGATCGTTCGAATCGACCTGCCCGGAGTCCCCGACGCCATCATCGGCCAGTTGATCGGCGTCGACGCCCGCGAGGCGCCGCGCATGAACCGGGTCACGCTGCAATCCGGCCGGCCGCTCGACGCGGCGCGCATTTCCAGCAGCGACATCCCGGCGCTGGTGTCCGCCGCGTTCGCCCAGGCGCGCGGCCTGGCGCCGGGGTCGCGCGTCGGCGCGATGGTGAACGGCAAGCAGCGAACCCTCGTCATCAGCGGTATCGCGTTGTCGCCGGAATTCATCTTCGCCGGAATGATGGGCATGCCCGACATGCGCGGCTTCGGCGTGTTCTGGGTCGACCGCGACGCGCTCGCCGCGGCCTACGACATGGTGGGCGCCTTCAACCGCGTCGCCGTCAAGCTCGCGCCCGGCGCCGACGAGAAAGCGGCGATCGCTTCGCTGACGCGCAGCCTCGCGCGCTACGGCGCGCGCGAGGCCTACGGCCGCGAAGACCAGGGCTCGCACGCGATGCTCGACAACGAGATCAAGGAGCAGCGAGTGCTCGGCACGGTGCTGCCGGCGATTTTTCTGGGCGTCGCGGCGTTCCTGCTCAATGTGGTCGTGTCGCGCCTGGTGGCCACGCAGCGCGAGCAGATCGCTGCGCTGAAGGCGCTGGGTTATGCGAACCGCAGCATTGCGGCGCACTACCTGAAACTCGTGCTGACGATCGTCACCGTCGGCTTGGGAATCGGCGTCGCCCTGGGCGACTGGCTCGGCACGATGCTGACCGGGCTGTACGCCGAGTTCTTTCGCTTCCCGACCTTCGAGCATCGCATCGCGCCGTGGTTGTTGTTCGTGAGTGCGGGCATCACGTTGGCCACCGCCGTGTTGGGCACGCTCAACGCGATCCTCGCGACGGCGCGCCTGGCGCCGGCCGAAGCGATGCGCCCGCCCGCCCCCGGGCGTTACCGCAGGACGCTGATCGAGCGGCTCGGCATCACGCGAATCGGCGTGACGTTGCGCATGATTCTGCGCAACATGGAACGCCGCCCGCTGCGCACCGGGCTGTCGATCGGCGGCGTCGCCGCGTCGGTGGCGATCGTCGTGATGGGCAACTTCTTCCGCGACGCGATCGACGCCATCGTCGACTCGCAATTCAACGTCGCGATGCGCAGCGACGTCATCGTCTGGCTCACCGAGGCTGGCGCGGACAGTGCAAAGCATCTGGTGGCGCGCCTGCCCGGCGTGACCGCCGTCGAATCCGGGCGCGACGTGCCGGTGCGCTTCGTCAACGGCCACTTGAGCGAACGCGGCCAGATCCGCGGCATGACGCGGCGCCCCGAGCTGGCGCGCATCATCGATGTGGACAACCTCGAGGTCAGCCGGCTCGAAGACGACGCTCTGGTGCTGACGGACCGCCTCGCGGAAAAGCTCGGCCTGCGCGTGGGCGACACCGTGCGGATCGAGGTGCTGGAAGGCCATCAGCGAACCCTGCAGGTGCGCCTGGGCGCGACCGCGCGCGAGATGATGGGCTTGAACGCCTACATGGAGCGGCGCGCCCTGAACCGGCTCTTGCAGGAGGGCGATCAGTCGACCTGGTTCGCGCTCGTGCTGGATCGCGGCAGCGAGCCGGAGCTGCTGCGCATGAGCAAGCAATTGCCAAAGATCGTCGGCGTCTTCAGCAAGGCGACGCTGTTGCGCAATATGCAGGAGGTGAGCGCGCGCAACGTGCGCATCATGAGCACGATCCTGACGTTCTTCGCTTCGGTCATCGCGGTGGGTGTGGTCTACAACAACGCGCGCATCGCGTTGGCCGAGCGCACCTGGGAACTCGCGAGCCTGCGCGTGCTCGGCTTCACGCGCGCCGAGGTGTCAGGCCTGCTGCTCGGCGAAATGGCGATCGCCATTGCCATCGCCCTGCCGCTGGGCATGCTGCTCGGCTTCGGGTTGGTGCATCTGATTTCGGGCCTGCTCGCTTCCGACCAATTTTTCTTTCCGGTGGTGATCCTGCCGCGCACTTACGCCTGGGCCGGGATTGCCGTCGTCGCCGCGGGTCTGGCCAGCGCCCTGGTGGTGCGCAGGCGCATCGACAAGCTCGACATGGTGGCGGCGCTGAAGACACGCGAATAGGAATTCCGAGGTCATGATGAAACACAAGACTTGGTACTACGTCATCGCCATCGTGCTGGCATTGGCGCTCGCACTCGCTTGGGCCTTTGCGCCACGCGCGGTGGAAGTCGAGTTGGCACCGGTGACGCAGGGCCGCTTCGAGATCGGCATCGACGAAGACGGCAAGACGCGCCTGGCGGACCGCTACGTGGTCTCCGCGCCGCTCGCCGGCCACTTGCAGCGCAGCGACCTGCGCGAAGGCGACACGGTGGCCACGGGCGCCGTTGTGGCCACGCTCACGCCGGTGCTGCCGACGCTGCTCGACGCGCGCACCCTGCGCGAGCTGGCGGCGCGCGTCGAGGCCGCGCAGGCCAATCTGGAGCGGGCCGCGGCGCGCATCGCCCGCGCCGAAGTCGGCCTGGCTCAGGCGAACAACGAAGTGAACCGCAGCGAAAAACTCGCGCAACAGGGCTTCGTCGCAGCGACCAAACTCGACACCGATCGCCTCGCCGTCCTGGCCGCGACCAAGGAGGTCGACGCCGCCACCGCCGACCAGCATGTGGCGACGCACGACCTCGAACAGGCGCGCGCCGCGCTGGGCGCCGTGCGCGAATCGGCGCAGGGCGCGCTGCGCCCGGCGGGCAGTGCGGGGAATCGCAGCTTTGCGCTGCGCGCGCCCGTCGCCGGCCAGGTGCTGCGCGTGCTGCAGGCCAGCGAAGCCACCGTGACGCTGGGCACACCGCTCTTGGAGTTGGGCGACGTGAGCCGCCTCGAAGTCGTGGCCGAGCTGTTGACGACGGATGCCGTCAGCGCAACGCCCGGCAGCCGCGTCGTCATCGAGCGCTGGGGCGGGCCGGGAACGCTCGAAGGGCGTGTCACGCGCGTCGAGCCGGGCGCGTTCACCAAGGTCTCGGCGCTCGGCGTCGAAGAGCAGCGCGTGCGCGTGCTGATCGCGATCGCCAGCCCGGCGCAACAATGGAAGGCGCTGGGCGACGGCTTTCGCGTCAGTGTGCGCATCGTCACGCTGACCCAGGACCGCGCCTTGCTGGTCCCGGTGAGTGCGGTGTTTCCGCTGTCCGCGCAAGCGTCGGTGCCCGCATCGGCATCGGCATCGGCATCGGCATCGGCATCGGTCGGAGCGAGCGACATGCAGGATGCCGCCCACGCCGTCTTCGTCATGGACGCAGGCCGCGCGCGCCTCGTGCCGGTGCGCCTGCGCGGGCGCAACGGCAACGTCGCGTGGCTGCACAGCACGCTGGCGCCCGGAACCCAGGTGATCGTCTACCCGCCCTCGAGCGTGCGCGACGGCGTGCGCATCGCGGCGCGCAAGGTTTGACGCAGGCCCGACCATGCCTGCGCGCCTTCTCACATCCGGCGAATTGGCGACGCACTGCGACCCTGCAGCGCTGCGCCTGGACGACGCGAGCGACGCCGCCGGCGCAATTCCTCAGGCCATCGTCGGCCAGGAACGCGCGCGCGCCGCCATCGAATACGGAATCGCGATGACGCGCCCCGGGCACCACCTGTTCGTGATGGGCCCACCGGGTTCGGGCAAGAAGACCCTGGTGCGCCAGGCCATCGCACAGCATCTCGCGCTGCACGCCGTGCAGCGCTTCGACTGGGTCTACGTCAACAACTTTGCGCAGCCGCATCAGCCGCTGGCGCTGCAGCTCCCGCCCGGGCGCGGCGTGCAACTGCGCCAACACATGCGCGAACTCGTCGACGACTTGCGCACCACCTTGCCGGCGACTTTCGAATCCGACGAGTACGTGAACGCGGTCGCCCGCCTGACCACCGAATTCAAGGAACGCGCTGAAGCCGCGGTGCTCGGGGTCGGCAAGGAAGCCCAGGCCCAAGGCCTGGCGATGGTGCACACGCCGATGGGCTTGAGCTTCGCGCCGCGCAAGGGCGAATCCGAAGTGATGCCCCCGCCCGAGTTCGAAGCCCTGCCGAGCGCCGAGCGCGAGCGGCTGCAACGCGCCATGCACGACGCCCAGGAAAAGCTGCTGCAGGTGGTGCGCCAATCGGTGCGCTTGCGCAAGGAGCACGCGGATCGCTTGCGCACGCTGAACCGCTCGATGAGCGAAGTCGCCGTGCAACAAGCCGTCGACGAGGCAAAGCCGCACTACGCCGACTTGCCGCGTGTCCTCGAATACCTCGACGCGGTGCGCGCCGACGTGATCGAGAAGGCCGACACATTCCGCGCCAGCGATGAAGAAGGTAACCCGACTCCCGAAGCGACCGACCTCTCGGCCTACGAAGTCAACGTGCTCGTCGACCTCGGTGCCGACGGCTCGGCGATCGTCAGTGCCGACCACCCGACGCACAGCAATCTGGTGGGGCGCATCGACCACGTCGCGCGAATGGGCACGCTGCTCACCGACTACCGCCTGATCAAGGCGGGGGTTCTGCACCGCGCGAACGGTGGCTACCTGCTGATCGACGCCATCAAGCTGCTCGCGCAACCGTTCGCCTGGGACGCCTTGAAGCGCGCCTTGCTGCGCGCGCAGATCCGCATCGAGGCGCTCGCCGAGGCATTCAGCCTGATCTCGACGGTGCAGCTCGAGCCCGCGCCGATTCCGCTGGAAGTGAAAGTCGTGCTGTTCGGCGAGCGCGACATCGCGCACTTGCTGCAGGCCTACGACCCCGAGTTCAACCGGCTGTTCCGGGTGCATGCCGACTTCGGCGACGAACTGCCGCGCGAGGGCGCAACGCAGCGGGCGCTCGCGCTGACGCTTGCCGCCCAGGCGCGCGAACAAGCGCTGCTGCCAGCCGGCGCCGATGCGATGGCCCGCTTGATCGATCACGGCTCGCGCCGCGCCGGCGACGCGACGCGCATCGACGCGTCGGTGCGGCGCCTCTTCGACGTGCTCCTGGAGGCCGACCAGATCGCACGCAGCGCAGCGCGCGCCAGCGTCGAAGCGGCCGACGTGCAGGCCGCGATCGCCGCCCAGCGCAATCGCTCCGGGCGCATTCACGAGCGCCTGCAGCAGGACCTGGTGCGTGGCAACTTGATGATCTCCACGAGCGGCGAGCGCATCGGCCAGGTGAACGGCCTGATGGTCTACGAAGTCGGCGAGCAGATGTTCGGCGAGCCGGTGCGCATCAGCGCGACGACGCGCCTGGGCGAAGGCGAAGTGGTCGACATCCAGCGCGAAACCCACCTGGGCGGGCCGTTGCACGCCAAGGGCGTGCTGATCCTCAGCGCGTTCCTCGCCGCGCGCTACTCGCGCTTGCAAGCGCACGCGATCCAGGCGAGCCTGGTGTTCGAGCAGAGTTACGGCTTTGTCGAAGGCGACAGCGCCTCGCTCGCCGAACTCGTGGCGCTGCTCTCGTCGATCGGCGACATTCCGGTCAAGCAGTCGTTCGCGATCACCGGCTCGGTGAACCAGTTCGGCGACGCCCAAGCGATCGGCGGCGTGAACGAAAAGATCGAGGGCTTCTTCGAACTGTGCGCCGCGCGCGGCCTGGACGGTTCGCACGGCGTGATCGTGCCGCAGGCCAACGTGGCGCAGCTGATGCTGCGCGACGACGTGATCGAATCCGCCGCTGCCGGGCGCTTTGCGATCCACGCGGTGCGCAGCGTCGACGAGGCGATCGAGGTGCTCACCGGGCTTCCCGCCGGCGACGCGCTCGCGCCAGCGCGCGACAGCGTCAACGGGCGCATCGTCGCGCGGCTGCGCGAGTACGCGGCGTTGCAGAGCGGCAAGCGCCCCTTCGGCAAACGGCGCAGCATGTCGTCGGCCGGGCCTCACCTGGAAGAGGATGAGTGACGATGGACGAGGCGCCGCGAGCAACGCCCGGGCGTGTGCTGGCCGTTCTCGGCGGCACGCAAGGCGCCGGGCGCATCATCGAATGGTCGGCATCGCTCGCGCTGACGCTCGAGCGCGAGTTCGGCGTGATCTCGGTGGAGAGCACGGCGGCGCTGGGCGCCGCCGCGTTGCCGTTCACCCAGGTGCTCACGCCCGCCGGCGCGCACTGGGCGCCGTTTGCAGCGCTCGACGTCGAGCGCGCCTACCGCGCGCAGGCGGACCGCCTGCGCGCGATGGCCGAGCGTGCCGCGCAGCGCCACGCGGTGAACTGGTCGCTGCGCACGATGCGTGGCGTGCTGCCGCAGTTGGTGTTCGAGGCCTTCGCCGAATCGGACCTGCTGTTCCTCGGCTCGCTCGCGGCGGCACACTTCGCCCCAACCACACCCGCCACGCGTGCACCGAGGCAACGCCTGCAACTCGTCGCGGCCTGCGACGGCAGCGCATCGGACTCGCATCTTGTGGCGCTGGCAAAGCGGCTTGCCGATGCATTGGGGGCAGCGCTGCGCAGCATCCGCATCCCCGCCGATGGCCCCGCCATGGCGCAGGCGCTGCAAAGCGGCGCTGCTCACGCGGATTTGCTCGTGCTGCCCCGCGGGTTAGCGTCACCGGACAATCTGGCACGCTTGCCGTGCCCGGCCTTGCTTGTTTCCGAAGTCGTGTTGGAGCCTGGGGCGTGACTCGGCCCATCAGCCACCTCGCGAAGGCCTTGCTCGCGGCGGCCCTGTCGCTGGCGCCTGCGTTTGCCACAGCCGAGAAGCAGACCGTCTGCACCATCACGATCAATTCGGCGGACGAGAAGGAAACGTTTCGCCGCTTTCTGCCCGAGGCGAAATTCCAGTTCGTCGAACTCGTCGAGCGCGGCCGGCCGGACTGGCTGACCTCAGCCTGCCGAGCGGCCGTCGCCTGCGACGTGCTCATCGTCTCCGGCCACTACGACGGCGGTAACGAATTCTTTTCGGACCGCCTGGACGTGCGCGAGTATCTGCCGGTTGCCGAGCTGGAACGCGTTTCGTGCAGCGGCTCCTGCCCGGCTCTGTTTACCCGGCTGAAGGAGGTCTATCTGTTCGGCTGCAACACCTTGAATCCCGATCCGCAGAGCGACGCGTCGGCCGAAGTGATTCGCAGTCTGGTGCGCGAAGGCCACTCGCCGAAGGAGGCCAAGCGCCAGCTGCAAGCGCTGCGCGCTGCGCACGGCGAGAGCAGCCGCGACCGCATGCGCCAGCTGTTCAATGACGTTCCCGTGATCTACGGGTTCTCGTCGGTGGCGCCGCTCGGTCCGATCGCAGCCTCGATGCTCAGCCGCTACTTCCGGACGAATGGCGCACGCCAAATTGCCAGTGGCCGCCCAAGTGGCAGCCTGCTCGGGGGCTTCGCACCTTTCGCAATGTCGGTCACCGACGGCATGATCGACGACGAGCCGCAGGCGGCGGCACGACGCGACATGTGCCAGTTCGCCGACGACCGTGTCTCGGACGCGGCCCAACTGTCCTTTGTCCACCAGTTGTTGCAGCGGCACGTGGGCGAGGCCCGGCTGTACCGCGAGCGCATTCAACGCCTGATGTCGGCACTGGACGGGGCTGCGCGACAGACGTCGGCGGTGGCGCAGGCCCTCGAAAACATCGCGCGCGACACGCGCGCCCGCACACGTTTCCTCGACTACGCTCGTGCTGCCGATCATGCACCCGTGCGTGCGCGTCTGCTCAAGCTTGCACGCGACCTGGGCTGGCTCTCGGAAGACGAACAGTGGGACGAACTCGCACTGATGCTGGGCGAACTGCAGTCGCGCACGACGGTCGGCGTCGCCGAGGTGGGCCTGGCCTGCAGTTTGAATCAGGAGAACCAGCTCGAGGGCGCGTTCAACCGGCGGATTGCGCCCGGCAGCGCTGCCGACGACGTGGCACATGCTGCGGTTCGCGCCTGCCTGGGCAGCTCCGAAGGTCATGCGCGAACGCTGCAAGGGCTGGTCAGCGCGAACGAGGTCGATGTGCAAATCGCCCAGGCCTATCTGCGGCATCGGCCCATCACCGACGCGGACGAGTTGCGCCGGGTCGCCGCGGACATCGCGCGCATGGCCCCCTCCGAGGCCCAGGTGCGCGCGCTCGGTGCTCTGGGCCGGCACTATCTGTCCGACCCGGAGATCCTGGCCATGTTGACGCGGCTCTTCGCGCAGACGTCGTCACCTGCCGTCCAGGGCGCAATCGCCGGCATCCTGATCCGCGCGGACCTGTCGTCGATCGCCGGCGCGAAGCTCGTGAACACCTTGCAGGCGAATCGCCGCTCGTCCCCTGCGCAAGACGACATCATCGAGGCGCTGATCCGCAGGTTGCAGCCGTCATGAGGCCCCCAGGCCGACGCATACGTCGTCCGCCCCCCGAGGGGGGCTGAGCAGCCCGGCAATGCCGGATCTACTCAGGAGCGCCGCAGCCCGCCGAAAAATGCACGGCCCAGGCGCGGCTTCGGTTACACGGCATTGGGGCGCACGGCGCGAGATATGGAACACTCGCCGCATGCCGCGCCCCACCCCCCAGCGCCTGCCCGTGATCGGCAAATACGCCCTCGTCCTTGCCTGCTCGTTCGCCGCAGCTTCGTTCGATGCCAGTGCCGCACCAAAGACGGTATGTACAGTCACCATCAACTCGGCGGACGAGAAGGAATCGTTCCAGCGCCACTTGCCGCCCAGCGACTACCAGTTCGTCGAGCTGGTGCAGCGTGGCCAACCCGACTGGCTGGCCTCGGCGCGCCAGCGCGGCGTGAGTTGCGACGTGCTCGTCATTTCGGGCCACTTTGACGACGGCACCGAGTTCTACACCGACCGCCACGACGACCGCGAATTCCTGACCGTGCACGAAATGCAGCACGAGTCGTGCAGCGCGTCGGGTAACGGTTTGTTCTCCAAGCTCAAGGAGGTGTACCTGTTCGGATGCAACACCTTGAAGTCGGAGCCCCGGCACGCGGCCCAGGGCGAAGTGCTGCGCAGCCTGATTCGCTCGGGCCACGCGCAGGCCGACGCCGAACGTGGGGCCGCCGTGCTGAGCGCACGCTACGGCCAAAGCAACCGCGACCGGCTGCGCCACGTGTTCAAGGACGTGCCGGTGCTGTACGGCTTCTCGTCCAAGGCGCCGCTGGGGCGCAGCGCCGGGCCGCTGATGGAGCGCTACTTCCGGACGGCGCCCGCGGGCGAGGTCGGCAGCGGCCAGCCGAGCCCGACGCTGCTGAAGCTGTTCGGACCGAGCTCGATGATCGCCGTGGCGGGCCTGACCGACGCGGACCCGCACGCGACCTTCCGCCGCGACATGTGCGGTTTCGCGGACGACCGGCCTTCGGACGCGCAGAAGGTCGCCTTCATGCACGAGGTGCTGAGGCGCGACGTCACCGAAGTGCGCATGTTCCTCGACCACCTGGAGCGCTACACGCAGGCGCTGGTCCCGGCGCGGCGGCAGCAGTCCGAGGTGGCAGCGGCGCTGGCCGCGATCGAGCGCGATCGCGGTGCGCGCGACCGCTACCTCGAGTTCGCGCGCGACGCCGACGAATCAACGGTGCAGGCGCGCATGATGTCCCTGGCACACAAGCTGGGCTGGCTGACCGCCGAGCAGGAACAGGCGGAGTTCCTGCGCATGGTCGCCGATCGCATGGCGCGCGGTACCCTGGGCAAGACCGAGGTCGATCTGGTCTGCTCGACGCACCGGGGCCGCGAGCCCGACCTGGCGCGACAAGTACTGGCCACAGGCGCGCCGCGAATCGACAACGTCGCGCATTCGGCCGCGCTGGCCTGCCTGGGCAGCCCGCAAGCCCACGAACGCACCGTTCGCGCCCTGACGAGTTCCGACGACGAGGCGGTTGCGATCGCGCAGGTCTATCTGCGCCATCGCTCGCTGGTCGACGTCGATGAACTGCGCACGGTCACCGCAGGCATCGGCCGCATGACCGTCGCCGGCGCGCAAGTGCGTGCACTCGAGACACTGGCCAAGCAACGCCTCGCCGACCCGCCGAGCTTGCAGGAGGTCGCTCGCCTGTTCCCGCTGGCTCGGTCACTCGAGGTTCAACGCGCCATCGCCGGCATCCTGATCCGCGCCGATACGAAGATGCTGGCGCGGGCCGACCTCGCTCGGTCGCTGCGCCAGCACCGGATGAAGTCGCCCGACGGCACCGACGTGATCGACGTGTTGATTCGATTGCTTCAATCCGCCTAAACGAAACCAAGGGCCTGCCGTGGCTCGGCCACGCTACGCTGTCTCGGGTTCGGGCGCCGGCCTCGCCGCAAACGCGGTGCGGCCCGCGTCATCGACACCCTTGCGCCGGGAGACCAGGCCGACGACGAGCCCCGCAAGCTCGGCCTCGTCGAGCGTTTCCTTGGCGAGCAGCGCCTGCGCCGCGCGGTTCAGCACGTCGCGATTCGACGCGAGAATGTCGCTCGCACACGCAAAGCCCGCCTGCACGATGCCTTGCACCGCGGCGTCGATGCGCTGCGCGGTGTGCGGGCTCGTCGTGCTGCTCGCCGCGGGCATGCCGGGAACGTCGAGCAGGCGAGGCGGGCCGTCAGCGTAGCTGACGTGGCCGAGGCCTTCGTCCATGCCGTAGCGCGTGACCATGTCGCGCGCGATCGCCGTGGCGCGCGCGATGTCGTCGGCAGCGCCGGTGGAGAACTCGCCGAACACGAGCTGTTCGGCGGCGCGCCCGCCGAGCAGCACGGCGATTTTGTTGTCGAGTTCGCCACGGCGCACGAGGTAGCGGTCTTCGCTCGGCCTTGAGAGCGTGTAGCCGAGCGCGCCGATGCCGTGCGGAATGATCGACACCTTGTGCACCGCGTCGCTGCCCGGCAGCGCGAGCGCCGTCAGCGCGTGGCCCATTTCGTGAAACGCCACGACTTCGCGGTCGCGGGCGTTGAGCACGCGCGTCTTCTTCTCGACGCCGGCGATCACGCGTTCGATCGCCTGCGTGAAGTCGGCAAGCGTCACCGAGTCGGCCCTGCGCCTTGTCGCGACAAGCGCCGCTTCGTTGACGACGTTGGCCAGGTCCGCGCCGGCCAGGCCGACGGTCAGGCCGGCCACCTGGTCCAGGTCGGTGCCGGCCGCGAGCGCGATCTTCTTCGCGTGCACGCGCAGGATCGCGAGGCGCCCTTTTCGATCCGGCCGATCGACGAGCACCTGCCGGTCGAAGCGCCCGGCGCGCAGCAACGCCGGGTCGAGGATCTCCGGCCGGTTCGTCGCGGCGAGCAGCACGACGCCCACGCCGGGGTCGAAGCCGTCGAGTTCGACGAGCAACTGGTTCAGCGTCTGCTCGCGCTCGTCGTGCCCGCCGTAGCCGGGGAATGCGCCGCGCGCCTTGCCCAGCGCGTCTAACTCGTCGATGAAGATGATCGCCGGCGCGTTGGCGCGCGCTTGTTCGAACAGGTCGCGCACGCGCGCCGCGCCGACGCCGACGAACATCTCGATGAACTCCGAGCCGCTGATGGAGAAGAACGTCACGCCCGCCTCACCGGCGACGGCGCGCGCGAGCAGCGTCTTGCCGGTGCCGGTCGGGCCCATCAGCAACACGCCTTTCGGAATTCGCGCGCCCAGGCGCGCGTGCTCCTTCGGGTTCTTCAGGAATTCGACAATTTCCTGCAGCTCGGCTTTCGCTTCGTCGACTCCGGCGACGTCGTCGAACGTGACGCCGGTGCTTTTTTCCATGTAGACCTTGGCCTTGCTCTTGCCGATGCCGATCAGCCCGCCGCCCATTCCGCCCATCTTGTCGGCAAAGCGCCGGTAGATGAAATACCACAGGCCGAAGAAGACGAGCGCCGGCGCGACCCAGGACACGACGTCGTGCAACCAGGTCGACTGCACGACGCGCGTGTACGGCACGTTGAACGGCGCGAGGCGCTGCGCCAGCGCCGGTTCGACGCGCGTGGCGACGACGATCGTCTTGCCACCCGGGTCGGGCGATTTCAGACGCCCCGTGATGAGCGTGTCGCCGACTTCGATGGACTCGATCCGCCCTTGCGCGAGGTACTCTTCGAAGCGGCTGTACGGAACCGCTTCGACGTTCTGCAGCGTCGACCACCAGTCGCGCAGCAGCAGCATTGCGAGCACCGCGAAGATCAGATAGCCCACATTCAGGCGCGTCTTCTTTTCCATGACCTTCGCATTGGCGCATGCGCGCGCCTTGGACGGCTTGACGGGAGTCAAACACCGGCGAATCGAGCCGCCTGCCCGCGCGATTGACGCAGCGCAAGTCTGCCCCACGACGCGTCGGCGACGCTCGGCTCGTGATCAGCGCATCCGACACACGCCCTACCGCGCTCACACACCGGGACCTGCGGCCCTCGCTGGGCGCGCTGGTGTGGATTCTGCTGCTGTTCGCACTTGCGATCGTGCTCGCTCGCACCTATGCCGCACCCATTGGCGCTGCGCTCACGCATCACTCGCGTCTGGGTCTGCTGGTATTCGTCGGCAGCACCGCGCTGGCGGTCGTGCTGCCGCTCTTCAGCAACCTTCCGCTCGTGCCCTTTGCCGTGCTGCTGTGGGGGCCGGCGTGGACGGCCCTGCTCATCGTGCTTGGCTGGGTGGCCGGCGCGACGCTGTCGTTCGTGATCGGGCGGCACTTGCGTCCACGGGTGCTGCGTATGTTTCCGAAAGTGGCGCGCTACGCGCAAATCGACGACCTGATCCACCCGCAACACCGGGTGGCGTCGCTGATCGTGCTGCGCATGACGTTTCCCATGGACATCCTGTCCTACGTGCTCGGCCTGTTCAGCCACAAGACCACGCTCTTCGAAAACGCGCTGTCCACCGCCGTGGGCGGCGTGCCCTTCGCGCTGCTCTTCGGGTTCTTTCCGGCGCTGCCCGGCACACTCCAGGCCCTGGTGCTCGTGGCGAGTGTGTTGACGTTCGCCGTCTACGCGCGCTGGGTGGTTCGCACGCGGTCAGAATCACAACGCGACAACCCGCACGGCGAACGCTCCGACGCGCGCCCAATCGGTGAACTCGACCGACGTCCTGGGGTCGGTCGGACGCTGCGTGAGCCACGTGATGGCCCGGACCAGAAGTCGGTCGGCCAGCGCGCAGCGTGAGTAGTCGAGCTGCCCGGCCAACGCGTCGAGCGCCTTTGGACGCCAGCGCACGTCCGCCAGAAATGCGCGGAAAGAAAAAGGCCCAGTCCTCACACGAGAAACTGGGCCTGGTCGGATTCGCGCAGATCGCGGCAGACGTTCTCTTGGCGGAGCCGGAGGGATTCGAACCCTCGATGCAGGTTTTGCCCACATACTCCCTTAGCAGGGGAGCACCTTCGGCCACTCGGTCACAGCTCCAGACGCCGGCGCCATTCTAGCGCCCTGCCCTCGGCTCAGCCGGGCACTTGCTCCAGGTCGAAGGCCTTGTGCAGGGCGCGCACCGCGAGTTCCATGTATTTTTCGTCGATGACGACGCTGGTCTTGATTTCGCTCGTCGTGATCATCTGGATGTTGATGCCCTCTTCGCTCAGCACCGCGAACATCTTGCTCGCCACGCCGACGTGCGAGCGCATGCCGATGCCGACGATGCTGACCTTGCAGATCTTCGGGTCGCCGATCAGGTCGGTCGCGCCGGTCTTGGGCAACACGCTGGTCCTGAGCAGCTCCATGGTGCGCGCGTAATCGTTGCGGTGCACCGTGAACGAAAAGTCGGTTCGCCCCTGGTGCGAGACGTTCTGAATGATGACGTCGACGTCGATGTTGGCCTGCGCGACGGGGCCGAGAATCTGATGCGCGATGCCGGGCTTGTCGGTCACGCCCAGCAGGCTGATCTTGGCCTCGTCGCGATTGAAGGCGATGCCTGACACGATGGCTTGTTCCATTTTTTCGTCTTCCTCAAACGTGATCAAAGTGCCCGACGCGGCTTCTTCGTCGATGCCGATGTCCCAGGGCGTGAAGCTCGACAGCACGCGCAAGGGCACGCGGTACTTGCCGGCGAATTCGACGGAGCGAATTTGCAGGACCTTGGAGCCCAGGCTCGCCATCTCGAGCATTTCTTCGAAGCTGATCGTCTTCAATCGCCGCGCTTCGGGAACGACGCGCGGGTCGGTCGTGTAGACACCGTCCACGTCGGTGTAGATCAGGCACTCTGCCGCCTTCAGTGCTGCGGCAATCGCCACTGCCGACGTATCCGAGCCGCCGCGACCCAGCGTCGTGATGTTGCCTGATGCGTCCACACCCTGGAAGCCCGCGATCACGACGACTTTGCCGGAAGCCAGATCGGCTTTCACGCGCGTCTCGTCGATGCTTTGAATGCGCGCCTTGGTGAAGGCGCTGTCGGTGGCGATGGGCACTTGCCATCCCGCATAACTCACCGCCTCGAGCCCTTCGGCTTGCAATGCAATCGCCAGCAGCCCCACCGAGACCTGCTCGCCCGTGGCGGCAATCATGTCGAGTTCGCGCCAATGCGCTGGCGTTGCGCCGCCAGGCGAGAGTTCTTTGGCCAGCGCCAGCAGGCGGTTCGTTTCACCGCTCATTGCGGAGGGCACGACGATCATCTGATGCCCGGCGCGCGCCCACTTGGCAACGCGCTTGGCGACGTTGCGGATGCGCTCGGTCGAGCCCATCGACGTGCCGCCGTATTTGTGTACGAGAAGTGCCATGGAAAGAAGTTCGGTCGGTGCCGCGGGTCAGAGGGACTGAGTTGGGAGCGGCAAAGCGCAGGATTTTAGTCGGGGCGGTTGCGCCGATCGTCGCCTTCCTCCGCCAGCGTTTGCCATTCGAGCGTCACCTGGGGCTGCCCCGGCAAGGCCCAGACGCGTGCGTCAACGCCCAGGCCCGGCGCAAAAACCAACTGGCCACCGCTGAAAAACAACGGGCCGGTGCGGCACCACGGCGGCACGCTTGCCGCCTGGTATTGCTTCTTCAGGCTGCGCGGCGGCCGGCCGATTCCCGCTTGAAACTGCTCGCCACCGCTGCGCTCCCGCAGTTCCAGCTGTCCCAGCCATGCCAGCGGCACCCCGGCGTGCGTGGTGCGCCGCACGTGCACATGCCCGGCCCAACCAGGGAGCTTGTAGATGCCGCAACGCCGCACGCTCAGATGAGCCTCGCGCTGCGCGGCGTCCGGCGGCGCAGCGGGGCAGCGGTACGTCAGCACACCACGATAAAGCCGCAACATGCCATCGTGGCACGGCCAGCTTGCGCTGCGTGTGGCCGGCAGTTCGGCCAGCAGGCGCGAGACCAGGCTCGCTTGCGCGCTGCGGCCCGCTTCGCGGCGCAGCCAGGCACGCAAGGCGTTGCTGCGCCGCGCCGGACTCAGTGACATCCAGGTGTTGGTGTCCAGACCGCTCTGCGCTGACACCGCGACCAGATCGAGCGCCGCCAGTTCGGCCAGACATTCCTGCGCCTCGTGCGCCCACATCGCGCTCTGCGCCAGCGCCGCCTGCGCCTGCGGGAAGGCTTTCGCGAAGGCGGGCCATGCCTCGCGGCGAAGTCGATTGCGCGCAAAACGCGGGTCGGCGTTGCTATCGTCTTCGACAAAGCGCAGTCGATTCGAGCGCACGTAGGCTTCGATGCCCTCGCGTGGCTGGTCCAGCCACGGCCGCGCCCAGGTGATCCCCTGACGCTCTGCGATGCGCGGCATCGCCGCAAGACCGGCCACACCGGCACCGCGCAAGGCCTGCAGGAGAAAGGTCTCGGCCTGGTCGAGACGATGGTGCGCGAGCAGAACGAGGGCAATTCCTCGCGCCTGCGCGAGCGTGCGCAGCGCCGCATAGCGTTGCTCGCGCGCCCAGGCCTCGATGCTCTCGCCCGGCGCCGCTTTGTGCACGACGCGCTCAGCAGCGAACGCGACGGGCAGCCCTCGGCGCGCCCAGCGCGTGCATTGTTCGGCGCAGTGCGCGAGCCACGCATCGGCGTGTGGACTCAGACCGTGGTGCACATGAAGCGCGACGACTTGAATGCCCAGGGGCAAGGCAACGCTCAGCGTGGCATGCAGCAGTGCGGTGGAGTCGCGCCCGCCGCTGTAGGCGACGCCGACTGCGTTCCCTGCGTTGCCGGCGAAATGCGCAGCGGCGGCATTCATGATGGGCGCGCCGCAGCCCCGTGCCGGGCGGCCGACGCTGGCAGCCTCAACTCTCGGTCGTGTCGGTGAAGCGCCCGTACGCGCGCAAGCGGTCGTAGCGGCGCTGCAGCAGTTCCTTGGGCTTGAGGTCGCTCAACTGGCGGTGCGCGTCGCTCAGCGCGCGCTTCAGGAAGGCCGCCATCTGCTTCGGATCGCGATTCGCGCCGCCCACGGGCTCACTGACGATCTTGTCGATCAGGCCGAGTGCCTTGAGCCGGTGCGCCGTGATGCCCAGCGCGTCAGCGGCGTCGGAGGCGCGCTCAGCGGTCTTCCACAGAATCGACGCGCAGCCTTCCGGCGAGATGACTGAATAGATCGCGTACTGCAGCATCAGCACCTGATCGCCGACGCTGATCGCGAGCGCCCCGCCCGACCCGCCCTCGCCGATGATGGTGGCGAAGATGGGCACCTGAAGCTGCGCCATCTCGAAAATGTTGCGGCCGATCGCCTCAGACTGGCCACGCTCCTCAGCGCCCACGCCCGGGTAGGCGCCCGGCGTGTCGACGAAGGTGAACACGGGCAGGTTGAACTTCTCGGCGAGCTTCATCAGGCGCAGCGCCTTGCGGTAGCCCTCGGGTCGCGACATCCCGAAATTGCGCAGGCCGCGCTCCTTGGTGTCGCGCCCTTTTTGATGGCCAAGCACCATGCACGCCTGGCCATTGAAGCGCGCCAGCCCGCCGACGATGGATTGATCGTCGGCGTAGGAGCGGTCACCGTGGAGCTCCAGAAAATCGGTGAAGATTTCGCTGATGTAGTCGAGCGTGTAAGGGCGCTGCGCGTGGCGCGCAATCTGCGTCACCTGCCAGGGCGACAGGTTCGAGTACAGGTCTTTGGTGAGCTGCAGGCTCTTCTTGCTCAGCCGATCGATCTCTTCCGAGATATCGACCGCCGACTCGCTCTGCACGTAACGCAACTCGTCGATCTTCGACTCGAGTTCGGCGACAGGTTGTTCGAATTCGAGGAAATGTCGTTTGCTCATGTCGCCTCACAAGGAAACGCCGGGCCGCCCCAAGTTTCCTTGACCCCCTTGGGGGGCGGACGACGTATGCCGTCGGCCTGGGGGCGCTCAATACTCCACCGGCAGCGGGTCCAGGCTGCGCCAAATGTACCATGTGGCCACCGAGCGAAATGGCGCCCACGCGTCGCCGACTTCGCGTGCTTCGGCGCGCGAAACCGGCTCGCCGCTGAAGTAGTTGACGCTGATTCCCTTGAGCAGGCCCACGTCGTCCAGCGGCAGGACATTGGGCCGCATCAAGTGAAAGATGAGGAACATCTCTGCGGTCCAGCGGCCGATGCCGCGGATCGCGACGAGCTCATCGATGATGGCCTCGTCGTCCATGCGCTGCCATTGGTCGACGTGCACGGCACCGGACTGGAAATGCTGCGCGAGATCGCACAGATATTCGACCTTGCGCGCCGACAGCCCCGCCGCCCGAATGCTCGGCGCACCCAACGCGAGCACGCTGGCCGGCAGCAGGCGTGGCGACGCACCGTCCAGCAAGGCGGTGAACCGGTCCCACACCGTCTGTGCAGCCTTGACTGAAATTTGCTGGCCGACGATGGAACGCGCCAACGTGGTGAAGGCATCGCCGCGGCTTTGCAGACTGCCGTCACCGCACTTCGGGATGAGCTTGCGCATCACCCGGTCGCGCTTGGCCAGGTGCTTGCAGGCTTCGTCCCAATACGGCGGTTGCGGCGCGGCGCTCAAGTCATCTCCCGGGTCGGGCCTCAGCCCTTCACCCACGTTGTACCCTGAGGCGAGTCCTGCAAGACCACGCCTTGGGCCGCAAGCTCCTTGCGAAGCCGGTCCGCTGTGGCGAAGTCTCGGCCTGCCTTGGCCGCCTGGCGCTGCGCGATGACGCGCTCGATCGTCGCCTCGTCCAGCGCGTCGCCGCCCTGCAAATAGCGCCGCGGCAGTTGCTGCAAGAGCCCCAGGGTCGCGCCCAGACTGCGCAGCAGTGATGCGTCGCGCGGCGCGCGCGACCGATTCAGTTCACTGGCCAACTCGAAAAGCACGGCCACCGCACCTGGCGTATTGAAATCGTCGTCCATCGCCGCGCGAAACGCGGCGGCACGCGGCTCGCTCCAGTCCAGCGCGGTGTCTTCGATGCTCACGCCATCCAGGGCCGTGTACAGGCGCCGCAGCGAATTGCGCGCGTCGTCGAGGTTCGCGTCGCTGAAATTGAACGGGCTGCGATAGTGCGTGCGGATCATGAAGAAGCGCACCGTCTCGCCGTCGTAGCGCGCAAGCACGTCGCGAATGGTGAAGAAGTTGCCCAGCGACTTGGACATCTTTTCATCGTCGACGTTGAGAAAGCCGTTGTGCACCCAGTAGTTGACGAACGGCCCATCGGTCGCGCCTTCGCTTTGCGCGATCTCGTTCTCGTGGTGCGGAAACTGCAAATCCATGCCGCCGCCGTGAATGTCGAAATGCGCACCCAACAAGGCGCGGCACATCGCCGAGCACTCGATGTGCCAGCCGGGCCGGCCTTTGCCGTAGGGGCCGTCCCATTTCGCATCGTCGGGCTCGGCGTCCTTGGCGGCCTTCCACAGCACGAAGTCCAGAGGATCGTCCTTGTCCTCTTGCACGGCGACGCGCTCGCCGGCGCGCAACTGATCCAGCGACTTGCCCGAGAGCTTTCCGTAGCCGGGGAACTTGCGCACCGCGAAATTCACGTCGCCACCGGGCGCGCGATACGCCAGGCCCTTGCGCTCCAGGGTTTCGATCATCTCGAGCATCTGCGGCACATGCTCGGTGGCGCGCGGCTCGAACGTGGGGCGCGCAATCCCGAGCGCGTCGATGTCCTGGTGCATCGCTGCGGTCATCTCGTCGGTCAGTTGGCGGATCGTAATTCCGCGCTCGAGCGCACGCTTGATGATCTTGTCGTCGATGTCGGTGATGTTGCGAACGTAATTCACGTCGTAGCCTGAAGTTCGCAGCCAGCGATACACGACATCGAAGGCCATCAGGAAGCGCGCATGCCCGACGTGACACAGATCGTAAATCGTCATGCCGCACACGTACATGCCCACGTGCCCCGGCGTGATGGGTCTGAACGCTTCAACTCGTCGCGACAAAGTGTTGTGAATCCGAAGGGCCATGGAAGAGCGACGAGGAGCAGTGCCAGCGTAGAATGATTTTCAGTATACCGGCCGAAATTTCACCCAATCCGCCTCGCGTTTGCAACTTCTTTTTCGCCGCTGCTTGGCCCACGCGCCGAGCACGAACCATGCGCAAACTGCTCCTGCCCCCGTCCGTCTTGCTGTGCGCCGCCGCGCTTGTGCTGGCGATGCGCTCGGGCTTTGCGACGGTTGAAGAAACCGATGAGGTGGCGCGACTGCACCGCTCCGGAAGCAGCGCGCAGGCGGTGCAACTCGCCGACAAGATTCTTGCGGTCCGGCCGAAGGACGCGCAAATGAAATTCTTGAAAGGCGTGGTGCTTGCCGAAAGCCAGCGCCCCGCCGAAGCGATCGATGTGTTCCAGGAACTGACCGAGGACTTTCCCGAATTGGCCGAACCGTACAACAACCTGGCCACCCTGCACGCCGCCAAGGGCGACTACGAGCGCGCGCGGATCGCCCTCGAACAGGCTTTGCGCAGCAACCCGAGCTACGCGACCGCGCTGGAAAATCTGGGCGACGTGCATGGCATGCTCGCCAGCCGTGCCTACGCTCGCGCGATCGCGCTGGACCCGGCGAACCAGCGGCTCCCGTCCAAACTCGCGCTGGTGCGCGAATTGCTCAGCGCACGGCGTGGCACGCCCTCACCCACGGCCTCGCAGTAGCGGCCTGCGAACAAAATCTCCAACCTCAACGAGCCCAGACCCATGATGCGAATCTTCCTACGCTCCATCGCTGCCCTCACCTGGATAGCACTTGCAGCGAGTGCACTGCCTGCGTGGGCGCAAAAAGTCAAACTCGCCACGTCGATGGGCGATATCGTGATCGAACTCGACGCAGCCAAAGCGCCGAAGTCAGCAGCGAACTTTTTGCAGTACGCGAAGGACGGCCACTTCAACGGCACGGTGTTTCACCGCGTGATCGACAACTTCATGATCCAGGGCGGGGGCATGTTGCCCGACCTGACGCAAAAACCGACACGCCCGCCGATTCCCCTGGAGAGCAAGAACGGCTTGCTCAATCTGCGCGGTACGGTGGCGATGGCGCGCACGGGCGACCCGAACTCCGCGACGTCGCAGTTTTTCATCAACCTCAAGGACAATGCCTTCCTCAACGCGAGCGAATCGCGCGACGGCAACGGCTACGCCGTGTTCGGCAAGGTGGTTGCGGGCATGGACGTGGTCGAGAAGATTCGAACTGTCCCCACCGGCAACAAAGGCCCGCACCAGAACGTTCCGATCGAACCCGTCATCATCAAACAAGCCACACTGGAGCCGTGACATGAATCAGCAGGTTGAACTGGAAACGAATCTGGGCTCGATCAAGATCGAGCTCGACAACGCGCGCGCTCCCGAGTCCGCGCGCAATTTCCTCGCCTACCTCGATGCCGGCCACTACGACGGAACGGTGTTTCACCGCGTCATCAAAGGCTTCATGATTCAGGGCGGCGGGTTCGACGGCACGATGAAGCAAAAGCCGACCCGCGAGCCGCTTGCCAACGAAGCGAACAACGGCGTGAAGAACGACAAGTACACCCTCGCGATGGCGCGCACCTCGGCGCCGCATTCGGCGACCGCGCAGTTCTTCATCAACACAACGGACAACGGGTTCTTGAACTTCAAGTCCGAAAGTCCGCAGGGCTGGGGTTACGCCGTGTTCGCCAAAGTGGTTGGCGGAACCGACGTGGTGGACTCGATCGAGAAAGTGGGCACCACACGCCGCGGCGGCCACGACGACGTTCCCGTGGAGAACGTGGTGATCCTCAGCGCCAAGCGCGTGCCCTGATCGTTCCGTGGACCATTGCGGAGCGGCTCATTTCGACGAATGGGTCGCACCGGCGCCCCTGCGCTGCATCGAGATCATCAGTGACCTGCACCTGGCACCGCAGACGCCAGGCACGCTCGCCGCGTGGCAGCGCTACATGGCGCAGACCCGCGCCGACGCCGTATTCATCCTGGGCGACTTGTTCGAATCGTGGGTCGGCGACGACTCGCGATTCTCCGAGTTCGAAGCGCGTTGCGTGGATGTTCTCGCGCGTGCGTCAGGCCGAGTGACCCTGGCCTTCATGGTCGGGAATCGGGACTTTCTGCTGGGAAACGAGATGCTCGAAGCCTGCCACATGCAGGCGCTTCGCGACCCGACGGTGCTGGTGGCGTTTGGACAGCGCTATTTGCTGACGCATGGCGACGCGCTGTGCTTGGCCGACACCGAGTACCAACAGTTCCGCGCCGTGGTTCGAGACCCGCAGTGGCAAGTGCAGCTCCTGGCGCGGCCTCTGACGGAGCGGCGCCAACTCGCGCGCGAGATGCGGGCCGGAAGCGTGGAACGCCAGGCCGGGCGCCTGGGCGACTCAGCGGTCGATATCGACTCCGCGATGGCACTTCAGTGGCTCGGCCGCGCCGATTCGAAGACGCTGATCCACGGCCACACGCACCGCCCCGGCAGCGATTCGCCGGCGCCAGGCGTCCTTCGCCATGTCTTGAGCGACTGGAGCTGTGACGACGGACCGCATCGCGCCGAAGTGCTGCGGCTCGACGCTTCCGGCGTTCAGCGCCACTGCCTGATCTGACTGACCATGCGCAGCTGGTGGACCGCCTGGCAGCGCGCCCGACGCGCCCGCGTGCTGCGAACGCGCAGCATCCCCGATCCGCTCTGGCGACTCACCTTGCTGCGCTACGGCTTCCTCACTGACCTCGACGCAACCGCGCAATCCGAACTGCGCGAACTCGCCACGTTGTTCCTCGCCGAGAAGGAGTTCCACGGTGCCGGTGGCTTGCACGTCGACGATCAAATGGCGGTGGCGATCGCGGCCCAGGCGTGCCTGCCCGTGCTGCGTCTCGGGCTGCACTGGTACGACGCGTTCAAAGGCATCGTCGTTCACGCCGACGCGGTGGTCGCGCAGCGCGAATTTGTCGACGACATCGGTGTCGTCCACGAATACGAGGAAGAACTGAGCGGCGAAGCCATGGAGGGCGGACCGCTGATGCTCTCCTGGCGCGACGTGGAAGACAGCGGCGAGTCAGCCGACTGGGGCTACAACGTCGTCATCCACGAGTTCGCGCACATTCTGGACATGCGTGACGGTGTCGCTGACGGCGTCCCGCCATTGCCCAATCGACGCGCGCGCGAGCGCTGGGTCGACGTTCTCGACGCGGAATACCGAACCTTTTGCGAATGGGTGGATGACGGCGCCGACACCGTGCTCGACCCTTACGGCGCGCAATCGCAAGACGAGTTCTTTGCGGTGGCGAGCGAAGCCTTTTTCACCGTGCCCCTGCAGGCACGCGAAGCGCACCCGAAGCTCTACGAACTGCTGGCGGGCTTCTACCGCCAGGACCCCGCGGCAACCGCCACCACGTGAGCGGCGCGTCGCTGCCCGCGGGCAGCACGCGCGTCAGGTCGTCGTTGCCGGCTCGGCCTTGGGTTTGTCGCTCTTCTTCGTCGGCGTGATGTCCAGGAGCGGCTTGCCGTCGGCGTCGGCGTCCACGGTCAAGCGACCGCCGTCCACCAGCTGACCGAACAGCAGTTCGTCGGCCAGGGCGCGGCGAATCGTGTCCTGGATCAGGCGCTGCATCGGGCGCGCACCCATCAAGGGGTCGAAGCCCTTCTTCGCCAGGTGCTTGCGCAAGTTGTCGGTGAACGTGACTTCGACCTTCTTCTCGTTGAGCTGGGTCTCGAGCTGGAGCAGGAACTTGTCGACGACGCGCAGGATGATCTCTTCGTCCAGCGCCCGGAAGCTGACGATTGCGTCCAGACGATTGCGGAACTCCGGCGTGAACATGCGCTTGATGTCGACCATCTCGTCGCCTTGCTCGCGCGCCGTCGTGAAGCCTATCGTCGCCTTGTTCATCGTCTCGGCACCGGCGTTCGTCGTCATGATGATGATGACGTTGCGAAAGTCCGCCTTGCGCCCGTTGTTGTCGGTCAAGGTGCCGTGGTCCATGACCTGCAGCAGCACGTTGAAGACGTCCGGGTGCGCCTTTTCGATCTCGTCCATCAGCAGCACGGCGTGCGGCTTCTTCGCGATCGCCTCGGTGAGCAAGCCCCCTTGGTCAAAGCCCACGTAGCCGGGAGGCGCACCGATCAGGCGGCTCACGGCGTGGCGCTCCATGTATTCGCTCATGTCGAAGCGAATCAGGTCGATACCCAGGATGTACGCCAACTGGCGCGCCACTTCCGTCTTGCCCACGCCGGTGGGGCCGCTGAAGAGGAACGAGCCGATCGGCTTGTCGGGCCTGCCTAGGCCCGAGCGCGCCATCTTGATCGCCGCGGCGAGCGCCTCGATCGCCGGCTCCTGGCCGAACACGACGCTGTTCAGGTCACGGTCCAGACTCTTCAGCTTGGAGCGGTCGTCGCTGGACACGCTCGCCGGCGGGATGCGCGCGATCTTCGCGACGATGTCTTCGACCTCAGCGCGCGTGATCGTCTTCTTCTGTTTGTTCTTCGGCAGGATGCGCTGCGCCGCGCCGGCTTCGTCGATCACGTCGATCGCCTTGTCGGGCAGATGGCGGTCGTTGATGAACTTGGCGGAAAGCTCGGCGGCGGCTTGCAAGGCACCGAGCGCGTACTTGACGCTGTGGTGGTCTTCAAACCTGGACTTGAGCCCTTTCAGGATTTCGATCGTCTGCTCCACCGAAGGCTCGACCACGTCGACCTTCTGGAAGCGCCGCGACAGTGCAGCGTCTTTTTCGAAGATGCCGCGGTATTCGGTGAACGTGGTCGCGCCGATGCATTTCATCGCGCCTGAGCTCAACGCGGGTTTGAGCAAGTTGCTCGCGTCCAGCGTTCCGCCCGACGCCGCGCCGGCACCGATGAGGGTGTGAATCTCGTCGATGAACAGAATCGCGTTGGGTTGGTCCTTGAGCTGCTTAAGCACGCCTTTCAGACGCTGCTCGAAGTCGCCCCGATACTTGGTGCCGGCGAGCAATGCACCCATGTCCAGCGAATAGACGACGGACTTGGCGAGCACTTCAGGAACGTCATCTTGCGTGATGCGCCACGCCAGCCCCTCCGCAATCGCCGTCTTGCCCACCCCCGCTTCGCCCACCAGGAGGGGGTTGTTCTTGCGGCGCCGGCAGAGGATCTGGATGACACGTTCGACTTCGTACTCGCGCCCGATCAGCGGGTCGATCTTGCCGTCGCGCGCGAGCTGGTTCAAGTTCTGCGTGAACTGGTCCAGCGGCGAGCCTTTGCTGTCGGCTTCTTCCTTCTCGCCCTCGTTGTTCGCACTCGATTCGTTCGACTTTGCCGGTTCCGGCGGCTCGCTCTTCTTGATGCCGTGGGCAATGAAGTTCACCACGTCCAGGCGCGTCACGCCTTGCTGGTGCAGGTAATACACGGCGTGCGAGTCCTTCTCGCCAAAGATCGCGACCAGCACGTTTGCGCCGGTCACTTCCTTCTTGCCGCTGCCCGTGGACTGCACATGCATGATGGCGCGCTGGATGACGCGCTGAAAGCCCAGCGTAGGCTGCGTGTCGACCTCATCGGAGCCCGCCACCGTGGGGGTGTTCTCCTTGATGAAGCCCGACAAGCTCTTGCGCAAGTCGTCGATGTTTGCCGAGCACGCCCTCAGCACCTCGGCGGCCGACGGGTTGTCGAGCAAGGCCATCAGCAAGTGCTCGACGGTGATGAATTCGTGTCGCTGCTGGCGTGCCTCGACAAACGCCATGTGCAGACTGACTTCCAACTCTTGCGCAATCATGCGGCCTCCAGGATGCATTGCAACGGGTGGCCCCCACGCCTTGCGGCAGCCAGCACCAACTCGACTTTTGTCGTTGCCACGTCTTTCGAATAGACCCCACACACACCACGACCTTCGTGGTGGATCTTGAGCATGATCAGTGTGGCTGATTCGAGGTCGCGTTGGAAGTACTCCTGAAGGACCATCACCACGAATTCCATCGGCGTGTAGTCGTCATTGAGCAAGACGACCTGGTACATCCGCGGCGGTTCAGTCCTTTTGGTACGACGTTCAGCAACAACCGTCCCTTGCCCATCGTCGGGCAGCACCGGCGCAGGCGGGCGCGCGGGCGGGTTCGGTTTGTCGGTGGGCATGGCCCATTCTATCGAGTCGGCATATCCCCCCAGGGGAATGACCACCCCCTGGTTTGGCGGACTATTCCACGTTAGGCGGTGGGCCCCCACTCATTGCGGTCTTTGCAGGGGGAGTTGTGAACTCGGCAAGACTGCATGTGGTCGATCATCACTTTCCAATCGGCCGCCATGCCTCATGAACACTCGATGTGCGTTGACACGTCCATGGCAGATGGCCCTGTTCATGACCCCAAACCACTGGCCACGCCTGCCGCTGCCTCTTGGCCGACAAAGAGTTGCTCCGATGGTTCGAGGCCGGACATTCCGACGTCCTCAATCGAGGTCTGTCCGCCTCACGTCAAAAGCCTTGGGTACTTAGTGCGCAGTTGCGCGACCACTTCGGCGCTGAGCCTCCACGCGTCACCGCGGAGCCGCGCAATGAGGGTTGACCACACGTCGTTGAACGCGTCGATGGCCACGGTTTCGTCGAAGCGCGCACCCACCGGCAGCAGCGGCTCGATGTCTTCCGTGAGGCTGCGGGTGAGCTTCTTGAGCATTCGCTCTTCAGCTTCCGCTCGGCTGATCGGATGGTCTTCGAGCGCCAGGTAGTGGTTCAAGCATGTCACGACCTTGTCGCGGTCGAGGCCAAGCTGCGTGAGGCCGTTATACAGGTCGAAGAGGTCCCGGTTCTTGCGCCTTTGCAGCAAGGCGCGCAGCTTGGTGCCAAAGAGTTCCTCGGGCTCGAAGGAAACGATCTCGGTGCGCGCCGAGTACCAGTCGCTGGCGACCTCGAAGGGGTATCGCCGGTAGCCGAAGAGCACCTCGTGCTCGCGGGTGTTGATCTCGACCTTCAGCTTCAGCGCTGTCTGCGGCGCGGACTCGGGGGCGAAGCGGAAGACGAGGTGCATCGAATGCCCCGCCTGCTCGCGGTTGCACTTGCCGAGCCATGAGAGCGCATCGCGGATGGCGTCCACCGTGGCGCCGATGGGCTCTGCTTGGGTCTGCACCAGGTCGATGTCTTCTGAATACCGCAACGGCTGCTTGAACAGCAGCTTGTGGATGGCCGTGCCGCCGCGGAAGGCGATCTTGCCGGCGAGCGCTGGCGCATTGAACAAGTCGCAGAGCGCGCGGCAGATAATCAGGTCCTGCTCGACCTGCGCCGGGTTCGGCCACGGGGCGTGCTCCCGCCAAGCCTGGATGTAGGCCTGGGGGATCAAGCGTCCACCTCGACGACTTCATTGATCAGCAGTTTCCAGGTGGCATCGCGCTCCGGAACCTCCGCCAGAGCGGCCACGATCGGCTTGACGCTGGGGTCAAGGGGCGCGAAGTGCCTCGCGGTTTCAGCGTAGACGCGCAACGCCTTCGCTTGCTTGTTGTGCCCCGCCTGTTCCAGCAGGTAGCCCAGGCGGCGCACCGCGGCGCCTTCGTAGTGCGCCGCAGCCCTTGCCAGCCGGCGCGCGTCAGCGTGCGCGCCAAGGTCTTTGGCGATCTGCGCCACGCTGCCGAGTCCACCGGCCCGATGCATGTAGCGCACGCAGTCGAGCAAGGTCAGCTCGACGCCGGCGACGACGGCGAAGCCGGCGGGCGTCTTGATCGTCCCGACGAGCGAGGCTTCGTTGCAAGCGGCAAATGCCGCCGGCTCTTGGTAGATGAACTGCAGGCGATGCGCGCCCAGCGTCAGATCGCGCAGCTGGCGGGGCGCCACGACCTGGAAGATCATGGCCGCTTGGTGCGACGAGCCGTGGTGGGCCGCCGCACGCAGCAGCGACACCCTGTAGTCCAGACCCTGATGCTTCATCAGTGGGGCGATCCACTCGGCCGGGTCGGCGGCGCCTGCCGCCCTGTGTTCGGGCCTCACGATAAGGAAGAAGCCGTGCCTTGGACTGGCCAGCTTGCCCTTGGCGACGGCACGCGTCAGTGCCGGTGACAGGGTGCTCAGGGCGATCCCGGACGCGACCGCTTCGTCGCGACTGAACCAGCCCCGGCCTGCGGCAAGGCGGTCGTCGATGAAGGTGTCCAGGGCAGCCATGCCGAAGCATATGCGAATTCAGACTCAATGTGATTTGTTTTGCATACGAAGCCTTGAGCGCTGGGCCTCGCTCGCAGGAATTGGCCCCGATTCCGAGCGAACGCACGCGCCCGCCAATTCATCGGCTTTGGCCGACCGCGGATGAAATGTCAATGAATTCTCCGGGGCACCTGCAAACAGAAAACCCCAGTCGAGCCAACGATCTGGGGTTCTGTTTGGAACCGGATGGGACGCCCTGGCACGTCCCTGGCAGGTGTCACATGTGGTCGATCATCACCTGGCCAAACCCAGAACACGACACCTGGGTCGCGCCGTCCATCAGGCGCGCAAAGTCGTAGGTCACTTTTTTCGACTGAATCGCCTTCTGCATCGAGCTGATGATGAGGTCCGCGGCCTCGACCCACCCCATGTGGCGCAGCATCATTTCCGCAGAGAGGATCTCCGATCCCGGATTGACGTAGTCCTTGCCCGCATATTTGGGCGCGGTACCGTGGGTGGCTTCGAACATCGCGATCGAGTCGCTCATGTTGGCCCCCGGCGCAATCCCGATACCGCCGACTTGCGCCGCCAGGGCGTCAGAGATGTAGTCGCCGTTGAGATTCAGCGTCGCGATCACCGAGTACTCGGCCGGGCGCAGCAGGATTTGCTGCAGGAAGGCGTCGGCGATCGAATCCTTGACGACGATCTCGTTGCCGGTCTTCGGGTTCTTGAACTTGCACCACGGGCCGCCGTCGATGAGCTGCGCGCCGAATTCGCGTTGTGCCAGGGCGTAGCCCCAATCGCGAAACCCGCCTTCGGTGAACTTCATGATGTTGCCCTTGTGCACCAACGTCACCGACGACTTGTCGTTGTCGATAGCGTACTGGAAGGCCTTGCGCACGAGCCGCTCCGTCCCCTCGCGCGACACCGGCTTGATGCCGATGCTCGAGGTGTTGGGGAAACGAATCTTCTTCACGCCGAACTCGTCTTGGAGGATCTTGATGAGGCGCTTCGCCTTGTCGCTCTCGGCCTCGAACTCGATCCCCGCGTAAATGTCTTCCGAGTTCTCGCGGAAGATGATCATGTTCGTTTTCTCGGGCTCTTTCAGCGGCGAGGGCACACCGGTGAAATACTGGATCGGCCGCTGGCACACGTACAGGTCGAGCTCCTGGCGCAGCGCCACGTTGAGCGAGCGGATGCCCCCGCCCACGGGCGTGGTGAGCGGCCCCTTGATCGACACGACGTAGTCCTTGACGATGGCCAGCGTCTCTTCGGGCAGCCAGACGTCGGGGCCGTAAATCTTCGTCGACTTTTCGCCGGCGTAGATTTCCATCCAGTGAATCTGCCGCTTGCCGCCGTACGACTTCGCGACTGCCGCATCGACCACCTTGATCATCACCGGCGTGATGTCCAGGCCCGTGCCGTCGCCCTCGATGTAAGGAATGATCGGGTTGCTTGGCACGTTGAGCGAGTAGTCCTTGTTGACGGTGATCTTCTTCCCACCTTGGGGGACTTTGACGTGCTTGTACATGGGGAGGTGCTCCAGGCGATACGATGGGGGACCGAAACGGCGCATTCTACGTTTTCACCCATGTGCATTGGTCGAACCTTTTCCTACTTCCTCGCCGTGTCGCTGCTGCTCGCGACCCTGCCCAGCCAGGCGCAAGACGCGGCGCAAAAGCTCCCCACCGTCACGCTGACTGCCGGCATGCACCTGATCCAGGCCGAGGTCGCAAGCAATCCCGAACAGCGCGGCATCGGCCTGATGCACCGGCCGAGCATGGGCGCCAATGAAGGCATGTTGTTCGTCTTCGAGTCCGAGAGCCAACAATGCTTCTGGATGAAGAACACGCTGCTGCCGCTGTCGATCGCCTTTCTCGGCGAAGACGGCCGCGTCGTCAACATTGAAGACATGGCGCCGCAGACGCTGGGCGGCCACTGCTCGGCCAAGCCGGTTCGATTTGCCTTGGAGATGAATCAGGGCTGGTTCGCCAAACGCGGCGTCAAAGCCGGTTCACGCATCCAGGGCGGGCCGCTGCGCAAGTAGCTGAAGCCGGGCCGCACACCGGGTTCGTACCGGCCCGGCAGTGCTTTGGCACCGAGGAAAATCGCTATAGTCGGTTTCGCTTTTCATTAAACCAAAAGGAGACAGTCATGGGCGCAATCTTTCAGTCCCTGGGGCGCACCGTCGCCGCCGGCGTGGTGTTGCTGGTGTTGCTGGTGCTGTTGTTCGGCAACGTCCAGTTCAACGCGGGTTGGCATGCCTTCTTCATGCGCTGGCTGCACGTGGTGTGCGGGGTGATGTGGATCGGCTTGCTGTGGTACTTCAACTTCGTGCAGATTCCCTCGATGCCGAAGATTCCCGACGAGCAAAAACCTGCGATCAGCAAAGTGATCGCGCCCACCGCCCTGTTCTGGTTTCGCTGGGCGGCGCTGGCCACCGTCGTGACGGGCGTGTTCCTCGCGTCGCTGAACGGCTACCTCGTGCAAGCGCTGGGATTTCAGAAGCCGTTCACGGCGATCGGCATCGGCATGTGGCTTGCGCTCATCATGGCTTTCAACGTTTGGTTCATCATCTGGCCGAACCAGAAGAAGGCGCTGGGCATCGTGACCGTGACGCCCGAAGAGAAGGCCAAGGCCGGACGCCTGGCGATGCTCACGTCGCGCGCGAACACGATGCTCTCGATTCCCATGCTGTACTGCATGGTCGCGCAGCAAAACGGCGGTTTCTGAGCCCCAAGCGAGTCCGGCGGCGGCCTCGCGCTGCGTTCAGACCGCGCTGGCCGTCGCAACCTTGAGCTTGGCCCTGCCACGCGCAAGCGTGAGTCGCAGCTCGGTGCCTTCGTGCAACTGCGCCGGGTCAAGCACCAGCTCGCCATCGCCGAGTTGCACCAGCGCATAACCGCGCGACACCACCAGCGTCGGGTTGCACGCCTCCAAGCGTGTGGCCAGGTGCGCGAGCCGATAGCGCCGGCTGGACGCGCTGGTGCCGATCAGGTGCACGAAGCGGCTCCCCTGCCCGCGCAAGCGCTCCCCAGCCTTCTGCGAGGCCATCAAGGCGGCAGAAGGCAGGCGAAGCGCAAGCAGGCGCAACCGCAGATCCTCGTTGGCGAGCCGCGCTGCGGGACGCCCCAGCTCTGCGCGAAGCCTGTCCAAGTGCTGGCCGGCGAGATTGAAGCGGTTCGCCGCGGCGCGGCGTGCGCGCGCCGCCAGTGTGGCCAATTCGAGCAAGCACTCCTGTTGTGCCGGGACGCTGAGCTCGCCGGCTGCAGTGGGCGTTGCGGCGCGCAGGTCGGCGGCCAAGTCGCACAAAGTGAGGTCGCTTTCATGACCGACCCCGCAGACCACCGGAATCGGCGACGCGGCGATTGCGCGCACGACGCGCTCGTCATTGAACGCCCAGAGGTCTTCGATGGAGCCGCCACCGCGGCACACGATGAGCGTATCCACTTCGCGGCGGCTTCCCGCCAAGGCGATCGCCGCGGCCAACTCGGCAGGGGCTTCAGCTCCTTGCACCTTGGCCGGGTAGACGACCACGCCGACGTGGGGCGCGCGCCGCGCCAGCGTCGTCACCACATCGTGCAGCGCGGCGGCCGCCAGTGACGTGACCACGCCCACGGCCTTGGGGTAGGCGACGAGCGCGCGCCGCCGCGCGGCGTCAAACAACCCTTGCGCTTCGAGGCGCGCCTTGAGTTTGAGAAACTGCTCGTACAAGGCGCCGACGCCGTCGCGCTGCATCGATTCCACGATCAGCTGCAGCTCGCCGCGTGCCGGGTACACGTCCAGGCGGCCGCGCACCTCGACGCGTTGTCCGTCCGCAGGAGTGAAATCGAGCAAGCTCGCGGCGCGGCGAAACATCGCGCACTTGAGCAACTCGCTGCCGCCGGCGTCCTTGACGCTGAAGTAGCAGTGCCCGCTGGCTGCGGCCGAGTAGCCCGAGATCTCGCCGCGCAATACGCACGGATTGAAGCGCGCGCCCAGACTGTCCGACACGGCGTGGAGCAGCGCTGAAACCGTCCAGACGAGGCGACTGGAGGGCGGACTGACGGGCTCGATCACCGGCAAACCCAGTGCCGGTGCGGGGTGAGAACTCCACACCCGCGTAAACCTTGGGCCGGCGCGGCAATGCCCGGCCAGGCGGCTTGCAATGTCTTCATAAGTGGTTGATTTTGCAGAGAATTTTTTTGCTCAAAGTTTGGGCAAACTACCCAGCCCCTTGCGTTTGCGCCGCTTTCGCAAAGCTCAGGCGGAGTTGTCCCCAATCTTGTCCACAGCAGCGGTGGATTCAGTCGCGCGCGCTGCGGCGTTGTGCGAAACGCTCGAAATCGTGCACGCGAAAGCCCGTGTGCGATCAGTCCCGCGTGCGAACCATGGCGCCATAATCGCCGACTTCAATTTCGCACCCGACTTCCGCGAAGGACATCCGTTTGATTTCGATCATACAGGCCGCAGGCTGGCCGATCTGGCCGCTGATCCTCTGTTCCATCGTCGCGCTGGCGCTCGTCTTCGAGCGCTTTTCCAGCCTGCGCGTGGCGCGCGTCATGCCGCCGCGCCTGATCGACGAAGTGATGTCGGTGACGCGCGCGCACCTTCCTTCCGCCGACGTCGTGAACAAGCTGGCGAAGAATTCGATCCTCGGCCAGGTGCTCGCCGCGGGCGTGCGCGCGGTGATCGCCGAACCGCGAATTTCCGAAGAGAGCCTGCGCGGCGCGTTCGAATCGGCGGGGCGAGCCGCGGTGCACAAGATGGAGCGCTATCTGAGCCCGCTGGGAACGATCGCCTCGGCTGCGCCCCTGCTCGGCTTGCTCGGTACCGTGATCGGCATGATCGAAATCTTCGGCTCGCAAACCCCCACCGGGGGCAACAACCCGGCGCTGCTCGCGCATGGCATTTCGGTCGCGCTGTACAACACGGCATTCGGCCTGATCATCGCGATTCCGTCCTTGATGCTCTACCGGCATTTCCGCGGCCTGGTGGACGCGTACACGCACGACATGGAGCAAGCCGCAGATCGCATGGTGCCGCACCTGCTGCGCTTCACAGCGCAGCATCGCCAACAGGGGTAAGCCGCGTGTCGCTGCGTTTTGGCAAGACCCCGAAGGAAGAGCCGGAGATCAACCTGATTCCGTTCATCGACGTGCTTCTGGTGATCCTGATCTTCTTGATGCTGTCGACGACGTACTCCAAGTTCACCGAACTGCAGATCACGCTGCCGGCGGCGGACGCCGAAAAACTGCGCGATCGCCCGCGCGAAATCATCGTCGTCGTCTCCGCGGATGGCCGCTACGCGGTGAACCGGCGCCAGGTCGATGGCCGCTCCATCGAGCTGCTCACCGCCGAATTGACGGCCGCGGCCCAAGGCAATCCCGACATGGTAGTGATCGTTTCCGCCGACGCGCTGAGCCCGCACCAAAGCGTCATCAACGTCATGGACGCGGCGCGCCGCGCCGGGCTGGGCCGGCTGACGTTTGCGGCGCAAGGCAGTCCCTCGGCCCGGGCGCGCTAGGGCTGTGCGCGTCGACCGGAGTCCCTGGTCGCAGCACCTGCAGCAGTCGTGGTTGAGGCGCGGGCCGCTCGCGCTGGCCTTGCTTCCCGTTGCCGCCGTGTACTGGCTGCTCAGCACGTCGCGCAATTGGCTCTTTGAACACGCTTGGCTGCGCACCTGCACGCTCGGCGTGCCGGTGATCGTCGTCGGCAACTTGATTGCAGGAGGTGCGGGCAAGACGCCCACCGTCCTGGCCGTCGTGGAGCTGCTGCGCCGCCGCGGCCTCACGCCCGGAATCGTCTCGCGCGGTTTCGCGGGGAATTTCCGCGGAATCCTCGAAGTCCAGACCGATACGCCCGCCGACGTATGCGGCGACGAGCCCAAGCTCCTGCAACTGCGCACGTGCGCACCGGTGATGGTCGGGCGCGACCGCGTTGCGGCGGGGCGCGAACTGCTGCGCCGGCACCCGGACGTGAACGTGCTCGTCAGCGACGACGGCCTGCAGCATCGCCGCTTGCGACGCGATGCCCAGGTCATCGTGTTTGACGAGCGCGGCGCAGGCAACGGCTGGCTGCTGCCTGCCGGGCCCTTGCGCGAGCCCTTGAGCCGAAGCGCGCCTGCACGAAGCGTCGTGCTTTACAACGCGGCGCAGCCCAGCACCCCCTGGCCGGGCACGACTGCGACGCGTTCACTTGCTGGAGTCGTCGAACTCGGTCGCTGGTGGCGCGGCGAATCGGCATTGCCGGAAAACCTGGAAGCACTGCGCGGGCGGTCGATCCTGGCCGCTGCAGGCATCGCCAACCCGCAGCGATTCTTCGGCCTGCTCGGCGAGCTCGGCCTGACTTGTCGCACCCTGCCCCTGCCCGACCACTTCGCGTACGCCCAACTGCCATGGCCTGACAGTGAAGTGGACGTCGTGGTCACCGAGAAAGACGCCGTCAAGATTGCCCCGCAGCGCACCGGCAGCACCCGCGTCTGGGTTGCGGCGCTAGACTTCCGCACGCGCCCCGAGTTCGATAGCGCCTTGCTGGCGTTGTTGCCCCCATTCCTGCACAGGGTCTTGACCATGGAAGTGCGTCTGCTTGACTTGCTCGTCTGCCCCATTTGCAAGGGGCCGCTCGAGTACTTGCGCCCGCCCGCGCAAGACTCCCATGAACTCGTGTGCCGTGCCGACCGGCTGGCGTTTCCGGTGCGCGACGGCATCCCGGTGATGCTCGAAGACCAGGCACGCACGCTGGAGGCGGCGCCTTGACCGCGGCGACCCCGGCGCTGCACGCGACGTCACGATGCAATTCACGGTTCTGATTCCGGCGCGATTGGCCTCGACGCGCCTGCCGCGCAAGCCCCTGGCCGACATCGCCGGCACGCCCATGGTCGTGCGCGTCGCTCAGCAGGCTGCCAGGTCGCGCGCCGGGCGGGTGGTGGTGGCGGCCGACCACGCCGACATCCTCGCCGCGTGCGCCGCGTTTGGCGTGAGCGCCATTCTGACCCGCGAGAACCACCTGAGCGGCAGCGACCGCCTCGGCGAAGCCTGCGAAATCCTCGGCCTTGACGGCGCTGACGTGGTGCTCAACGTGCAAGGCGATGAACCGCTCATCGACCCGGCGATGATCGATTCCTGCGCCAGCCTGCTCGAGCAGCGCAGCGATTGCGTGATGGCCACGGCGGCGCACGCCATCGACCATGCCGCGGAGCTGGACGACCCGAACGTCGTGAAAGTCGTGCTCGACGCAGCCGGCCGGGCGCTCTATTTTTCCCGGGCGCCCATCCCCTGGTGGCGCGACGGGCGCAGCGCTGCCCGTTCTGGCGCAGCAGGTGCGTTGCCCTCGCCTGCGCCCCTGCGCCATGTCGGCTTGTACGCCTACCGTGCAGGTTTTCTGCGGCGCTTTTCGGCGCTGGCGGTCAGCCCGCTCGAAGCGATCGAGGCGCTCGAACAGCTGCGGGTTCTGTGGCACGGCGAGCGCATCGCCGTGCATGTGAGTGAGGCGCGCCCCGGCCCGGGGGTGGATACGCCGGCCGACCTGGAGCGCGTGCGCGCCTTGTTCAGCTGAGCCGCGTTCGAGCGCGATCAGCTTCGTTTGTCGCGCGCCGAGCGCATGGTATTCTCGATGCGAGACAATCGCTGGCCGCGTCCGCAAACTACGTCGGCACAGCGCGAAACCGGCTCGAGGAGACGCATGAGACTCATCCTTCTGGGCGCTCCCGGCGCTGGCAAGGGAACCCAGGCCAGCTTTATCTGCACGCGATACGGCATCCCGCAAATTTCCACCGGCGACATGCTTCGCGCCGCAGTCAAGGCGGGGTCGCCGCTGGGCCTGGCGGCCAAGACGGTGATGGACAAAGGCGCGCTCGTCAGCGACGACATCATCATCGGTCTGGTGAAGGAGCGCATCGCGCAACCGGATTGCGCGAACGGGTTTCTCTTCGACGGGTTCCCGCGAACGATCCCGCAAGCCGACGCAATGAAGGCTGCAGGCGTGAAGCTTGACGCGGTACTCGAGATCGACGTTCCCGACGCCGCCATCATCGAGCGCTTGAGCGGGCGGCGTGTCCACCCGGGATCAGGGCGCACCTATCACGTCAAGTTCAACCCGCCCAAAGTGGCAGATCGCGACGACGTCACGGGTGATCCCCTGATCCAACGCGACGACGACCGCGAAGAGACAGTCAGGAAACGCCTCCAGGTCTACCAGAACCAGACGCGCCCGCTCGTCGACTACTACGCCAACTGGTCACGCACCGGCAGCGCGGATGCGCCGCGCTGCGCGCGAATCAGCGGCAGCGGCAGCGTCGAGCAGATCACCGAGCGCGTGACGGCCGCGCTGGCCTAGAAGCCGTCGCAACACCCCTTTCAAATTCACGCACTGCACGGAGCAATCATGGAAATCTCGGGCAAGGTCTTCCTCGTCACCGGCGGCGCATCGGGCCTCGGCGAAGGCACGGTTCGCATGCTCGCCGCGCACGGCGGCAAGGTCGTGATCGCCGACCTGCAGGCCGACAAGGGCGAAGCGCTGGCGCGTGAAGTCGGCGGCGCCTTCGTTCGCTGTGACGTGGCCCAGGAGGGCGACGCGCAAGCGGCCGTCGCCAAGGCCGTCGCCCTGGGCAAGTTGATGGGGCTGGTGAATTGCGCAGGCATCGGGCCTGCATCCAAGACCGTCGGCAAGGACGGCCCGCACGCGCTCGGCCTGTTCACCAAGGTCATCACGGTGAACCTGATCGGCAGCTTCAACATGATTCGCCTCGCCGCCGAGGCGATGAGCAAGAACGCGCCCGAGTCCACCGGCGAGCGCGGCGTGATGATCTCCACCGCCAGCGTCGCGGCCTACGACGGCCAGATCGGCCAGGCGGCGTACTCCGCGTCCAAGGGCGGAATCGTCGGAATGACACTGCCAATTGCGCGCGACCTGGCACGCAACGGCATCCGCAACATGACGATCGCGCCGGGCATCTTCGGCACGCCGATGCTGTTCACGATGCCCAAGGAAGTGCAGGATTCGCTCGCTGCGAGCGTGCCGTTCCCGAGCCGCCTGGGCACGCCGGCCGACTACGCCAAGCTGGTGCACCAGATCGTCACCAACGACATGCTCAACGGCGAGGTGATCCGCCTGGATGGCGCGATTCGCATGGCGCCGAAGTAGCGGGCGACGCAGCGAGCCCGGCGAAGTTCAGGCCTTGCGCTTCGCGTAAAGCGTCCACAAGCGCGCCAGGTCGGCGGTGCCGTCGTTGCCGCCCACCGTCTTCAGCACCGCCTGCGCCTTGGCGCTGTCGCCTGCCATCAGGTAGGCGATCGCCACGTGCAACTTGGCGTCGTCGGAACGTTTCAGATTGCCCTTGGCCAAGCCCTGTTGCATGAGCGGCAGGCCCTTCGCGGCCTGGCCGGCAAAGACCAGATTGAAGCCGGCGTTGACGAGCGCGCCGCCGTCTTTTTCGGCGGCGGCCTGCTGCTCGTTGGCAGCACGAGCACCTTTCTCTTCTTCGAGCCTCTTGTTGACCAGATCGCGCAGGCGCTTGTGGCGCTCCCCGTCAGGCCCTTTGCCCAGGACGCCGGCGGCGAAGCCCTTGTCGACCACTTGGCGCGCTTCATGCGGCAAGCCGGCCTGCAATGCCAACTGCGCCATCTCTGAGTAGTCATTGGCGGCGCTCATGCTGCCGATGGCCAAGCTCAAGCGGTAAGTGTCCAGTGTGAGCCGATCCGAAAACCCGGGCTTGCGCTGCATTCGGCTCAGCAAGTCGAGCCAATACTCCTTCTTCGGGTAGTAGGTGACGAGGCGCTCCAGCGCATACACCGTCGTGTTCGCGTCCTTCATCTGCGTGCCCGCGTTGAGCAGCAGATTCAGCCGATCTTGCGGCGGCGCGCTGCCGACCTTTTCGGCGGCGTCGATTTCCGTGGTCAGCTCGCGCGCCGCACCGGCAAAGTCGCCGCTGAGGTATTGGCTCTGGATCAGCAGCGTTCGAATCGACGGGCTCGCTCCTCCCTCCTTGTAGTAGCGCTGGCACCAGAGCATCGCCTTGGCATAGTCCTTGGCGCGGTAGTAGGCCACGGCAATCGATTCGACCATGCGCACCTTCTCCGGCGCGGCGAGCTTGCCGGTAGCGTTGAGCGCCTCGAAGGACTTGGCCGCCGTTTCCACGTCGCCGCCGCCCGACGCCGCGGCGATGCGCATGCGCTCGATGAGCAGGCTCTCGTTCGCGGTCTTGTTCGGCACCGCGTCGGCTTCGCTGACGCGCGCCAACGCGTCCTTGAATTTTTGCGCCTTGATCGCTTCCTGCGCCGCTTGCAGCGGCTTGCCCACCTCGGGCCGAACGGCGTCTTGCGCGAAGCTTGCGTTGACGTGCAGGCTCAGCAGCAGAATGGCGATCCAGCAGGCCACCGAGCGCAGGTTGACGCCCGAGCCACTCCTGTCATCCCGGCGAAAGCCGGGATCCATTGCGCCGCACACACCGTGGATCCCGGCTTTCGCCGGGATGACAGACTCTCTTCTGCCTTGCATCTCCCACGCCGCGCACATCATTTGACGAACTGCTCGTTGCCCACCATGCCCAGCTTGGTCACGCCCAGGCGTTGCGCCGAGGCCAGCACCGTCGCCACGGCCTTGTACTCCACCAGCTTGTTCGGGCGGATGTGGACTTCCGGTTGGTCGGGCGTTGCCGCAGCGTTGCTCAGCCGCGCTTCGAGTGCATTGAGATCGGCCAGCGCCTCGCCGTTCCAGAGCACGGTGCCGTCGAAGTCGATATCGATGGTCACGACGACGGGCTCCTGCGTCGAGGGCGGTGGTGCGCCTTGCGGCATGTTCAGATTCACCGAATGCAGCTGAATCGGAATCGTGATGATGAGCATAATGATGAGCACCAGCATCACGTCGATCAATGGCGTGGTGTTGATGTCGATCATCACCTCGGGTTCGCCCGAACCCGAGCCCGAGCCGACGTTCATTGCCATGGCGAATTCCTCATTGCCTGCACGTCAGCCTTTCGGCGGCGGCTCGGTGACAAAACTGATCTTGGCGATCGCCGCGCGCTGGCACGCGAACACGACCCGGCCGATCGATTCGTAGCGCGCTTTTTCATCGCCGCGAATGTGCACTTCGGGCTGCGGGTTCATCACGGCAATTTTCTTGAGCCGCTGGAACAGCATCTCGCTGTCGGGAACGAGCTGCGCGTTCCAGAACACGTCGCCGTCCTTGTTCACCGAGATTTCGATGTTCTCCGGCCGCGTCTGGCGCGCGATGTTGGTTTCCTTGGGCAAGGTCATCGCGATCTGCTGCGTCACCACTGGAATCGTGATGAGGAAGATGATCAACAGCACGAGCATCACGTCGACGAGCGGCGTCGTGTTGATCGTCGAGACGACTTCGTCCTCGTCGCCGGAAGAGCCCACCATCATCGCCATGTCGTGCCTCCCTGGTCTGTGCGCGATCTCACCGAGACGACATCCCCGAGCTGGTCTTCGCGCCCATCAATACGCCATGCAGGTCGGCGCCGAAGCTGCGGATCTTTTCCATCGTCACTTTGTTGCGCCGCACGAGCCAGTTGTAGCCGAGCACTGCCGGCACGGCCACGGCCAGGCCGATCGCCGTCATGATGAGCGCCTCGCCCACCGGCCCGGCCACCTTGTCGATCGACGCCTGGCCGGCAATGCCGATTGCCGTGAGCGCGTGGTAGATACCCCAGACCGTACCGAACAGGCCGACGAACGGCGCCGTGGACCCCACCGTCGCGAGAAACGCCAAGCCATCCTGCAAGCGACTCTGAACCTCGTCGACACTGCGCTGCACGCTCATCGTCACCCACGTATTGCGATCGATGTTCTCGGTGAGCGCGCCTTCGTGATGTTCACCCGCCTCCACGCCCGTCTCGGCGATGTAGCGAAACGCACTGCCCTTCTTCAGCGTTTGCACGCCCTCGGCAAGCGACGCCGACTTGAAGAACTTGCGCCCCCCGACGCGCGCCTCGGCGCTCATCTTGAGGCTCTCGTACAGCTTGGTGATCAGGATGTACCAGCTGCCCATGCTCATGAGCACGAGAATGATCAGCGTGCCTCGGGAGACGAAGTCGCCCTGCGCCCACAGTGCGGCCAAGCCATAGGGGTTGTCGACGGTTTCTTTGGTGACGATTCCGGTGGAGGGTGCGGGTGCAGGCGCAGGCGCAGGTGTCGCCACCGGCGCAGTCGCCGTTGCGCTCGCTGCGGCAGGCTTGTCGGTTTGCGCGGCCACCCATTGGGGGCCAGCGGCGAAGCCTGCGGCTAGCGCGAATGCCGCGATCAGGGTGGTCAGTCTTTGGCTCATGGGTCTTGTCTCCTGCGGTGAGCGAGGCTCTTTATTGAAGGTTGCGCGGTCGGCTTGTGGCTGAGCGCGCACGAAACGGAATTCTCAAGTCCGGCCGGGGTCAGTTGATGGTGAATGCAAACTGTTGCTCAACGACGATGTTCTCGCCAAGACACGTGTATTGAAGCATTGCCGAGGTGACCGCGTTTGCAAACGCGCGCTGGATCTTGCGATCGCGCGTGCCGACGATCGAGTTGGGAACGATATCGGCTTCGACAATCTTGTTTCCCTTGATCGTTGCGCGCGCCGTCAGACTGATCTTGCCGGTGAAGTCCACGCCAGGCACTTCGGGCTGCGGCATCTTCGAACAGTAGGCAGCGATGTTCGTGGGCTTGGGTGCGGGCGGAGGAGGTGGCGGAGGTGGCGGCGCCTCAACGACCACAGGCGCCGGCGGTGGCGGAGGCGCAGGCGCAATCACGACAGGCGCGGGTGGTGGAGTCGGCGTGACCACGGTGATGGTGGGCGCCGGCGGCGGTGGCGTCGCGATCTGCACCTCGGGCGGTGGGATGAACGGCGGCGGTGGCGCTTCGAGCTTGGGCGGCGGCGGCACCACGACTTCCGGCGGCGGTGGCGGCTTCTTGATTTCTTCGATGACCTTGGTCTCGATGGGTGCACGCACCACGTCGACAACCTTCTTCGCAAGGCCCGTCACCAACGCGTAGACGACCAGAGCATGGAACAAGACGACAAACGTGAAGCCCACCAGGTGGCGCCTCGGGTCGGCCTGTCGCTTGGAAAAATCCATCCTCGTTCTCTCGGCGTTCTGCCCGGGTCAGGGCGCGATGTTGCCACAGGCCACCCATCGGGGCAGCCTAGGGCAGCACCTGATACGAAAATGCCCGCCGGCTTGTGGCCGGCGGGCATTGCTGCCCAGTCAGTCTCGGCTCAACCCCGCTGACACCTCGCCAGCAGAACTTACCTTCTCTTTTAAGATGGGACTAGAACTTGGTGTCGTAACTCACCGACAGCTTCACAGTTCGAGGCGCTGTGTAGCTTTCGACATGACCATAACGGCTGAAGACGGCTTGACTGTTGCCATTGTTGTAGCGTTCCTCGATTACCTCGATCGACTGACGATTGAAGGCATTGAAGACGTCAACCTTGAGCTGCAAGCCCGGGAGCGCAGTGGGACGGAATGCGGCATTCAGGTCGAGCCGAAGGTCAGGAGGCAGATTCCCCTGCGAGCCGCGTGGTGACGGCAGATTTTTGCAGAAGAAATAGGCCGACCCGTATTGAGAGTAGTTACTTACGCCATAGAGCGGATTGCCATTCGCATCAATCGGTGCACCTCCGATGCAGTTCCTCGGACGGCCGGATGCCGCCAGGAAATTCGCACCGAAACCCCAGCTCGGCGTCGCCTGGTAGTACCCGAAAGCCTTGAGTTGGTGGGTTCGATCATTCGGCAACCGGCCATCGGCGTTGACCGAGAACTCGGGAAAGTCGTAATTCTGGGTCGTCGCAACGTCGCCCTGGCCGATGTCGGAGAGCAACTGGCCCTCAGCGTTGCCGTTATTGCGCGACCACGTGTAGTTGATTTTGCCCGCCCACTTCCCGTCGAAGGGGTGTTCGGCAAACAAATCCACCGCCAAGTACTTGCGTTTCACTTTCGGGATGCCAAGCTCGTCGGCGGAGAGATTGATCGTCTCGAGATTTCCGTCTCCGTCGATATCAATCGTGAATGTATTACCAATACCCGGGTTGAACAAGGCACAGTTGTAGCCCCAATTGCTGTGATCTACGGGGACAGCCTGGCGATCAGCCCAAGCGCGGAACGGGCGATCGTCGCAGTGATCATCGATTGCAGTCCTTAGAGTGCGGTACGTGAACTTCGCACCCACGTTCAGATCCTTGGAAAGCGCTTGCTCCATACCAAACGCGAGCTCGTCCTGATAGTTGCCTTTCATGTTTTGTGCAGCGACTTGCCTAGGATCCTTGGCTTGACCCAACTCGTTGTTGGCTGAGTAGAGAGGGCCGACCGGCGTAAGGCCAGTCGGCGCGCCGGTAGTTGGATCGACGCCCGTGTAGGCAAAGTGCCGAGTCACGAACAGTGAACTACCCGCACCGCGAATTGCCACATTGGTCGGCAATGGAACGTGGTAGCGACCCACATTGCCAAAGACCTTGAGCGACGAATTTCCGAGTACATCCCACGCAGCCCCGAAGCGTGGGGCTAGCTGCCTGTCAATCTTGATGTATGAAACTCCGTCACCGTTGCGGTTGTCGAACGCCTCGTTGCGCAAACCCAATGAGAGAAGCAGGCGGTCAGTGACCTGGAACTTGTCCTCTACGTAAATTGCCGATTGAACCACCGATGGAGTGGATTGCGACGAAATCGTGTCTTGTCGGACAAACAGGCCGTCAACCGACGCAAATGTATTGGCACTGCCGAGCGAGGCCAACGTTACGCTTCCAGGGTGAACATCCAGCAGCACAGCCGGGTTGGGTTGAACACCGTAAGTCCACAGCGTTCCACCCGGCTGCGATGTCCCAGCGAACGACGTGATCTTGTTGTAATCAACGCCCGCGCGCATCGTGTGCGCAGAGGCCACCCGCCATTCAACGTCCAAGCGAATACCCTTGTTCTCGTCGAAAGCGCCTGGAACCAGAAGAGTGCCCAACGTGCCCTGTGGAGTGATGTAGTTGAAGATATCCCTTCGGCCTGCGTCCGTAATGACGACCGAGGGCAGGCTCGGGTTGTAGCCAACCGGCTTCTGTTCGTGCGGGGTACGGGTCCTGCCAACCAAAGTAGTAAAGGTGAAGTCGTTAGTCAGAAAGCCTGTGTATTTAAGGATGTCGACCTTTGCACCCTGTTCAGCGGCAACCGTCGGCACCGGCCCCCAGTTCACGTAGTTGTCACCCCCGTTTTGGACGGTCCCACGTTGAAGAGTGTTGTAGTCGAAGCTGTAATAGCGCCGCTGGTCTCGCACAGCATCATAGATATTGGTGTACTCAAGGTGGTGCTGGTCAGTGATGTTCCAGTCCAGTTTCAACAACGTCCGGGTCTTATTGGTGTTCTGTTCTTGCCAGCCCGCCGCGTTGGAGGAATTAGCAGTCCCCAAACCGCCTGTATTGGCGATCCGAATGCGGCTCTGATCCACATTGGTATCTTCTCCGGCGAAGAACAGGAAGAATTTGTCCTTGACCAACGGCGCGCCAAAGTACGTGGAGACGCTCGTCGTCTCCTTCTTGTTATCGTCGTTGTAGAAGCGATATTTCCCATCAGTGTTCGGGAGGCCGTTGTTCTCGTACCGCGAGCTTTTCTGTTTGGAACGCAAGCTGTTCGGTTCGATTGAACCGGCAATGCCGAAGACAATCTCATTGCCACCACTCTTGGTGACCAGATTCACCACGCCACCGGTCGAGCGGCCGAATTCAGCGCCGTAACCCCCGGTCATGAGCTGAGCCTGCGCGATCGCGTTAAAAGGAAGTTGCGAGAATCCAACTTGAGTCAATAGCGTGGTCACCGGAAAACCGTTGATGTAGTACGCATTCTCAGATGCACTGGCGCCGCCAAAGCTCGGCGCGCCGCCCCCGCCGTATCGGGTGTCACCGCGAGTGGTTTGCGGAGCGAGCTGAACCACTGCGCCTACGTTGCCTTGAATCGGCAACTTGGCGAGTTCGGATGCGTTGAAGGACGTCGTCGAGCCTACTGCCGAAACGTCAATCAACTGCTTGCGGGCAAAGCCCACGACTTCAACCCTTTCTAGGGCGGTTGCGACAAAGTCAACTTCTGAGCTTCCGCCAATCGTGACCAAGACTCCGTCTCGGGTGCTCACCGCGGCACCGCTGCGTTGCAGCGTGACCTTGTACTCGCCAACCGGCATCGAAGTCGCCTGGTACTTGCCATCTGCGCCAGGCGTCATCGTTCGCCGCGCGCCCGTGCCCACATTCTCAATCACGACCGTCGCTCCTGAAGGCGAATCCACTCGGCCTGCAACCGTACCCGTCGCGCTCGTCTGCGCGTAGGCGGCTGACCCGACTCCGGCTGACAAGGCAGCGGCGCTAAATGCCAACGCCAGCGAACGAACGATGAGATTCTTTCTGAACATGGTGTCTCCTATCCTCTATTTAGCCAAAAGGTTGATGTTGGACCCGGCTTTGACACAAGCCGCTACCGCCCGGTGAGGCAGCCAAGCTCCGCTTCAAAGACTTGTAAAACAATTGTCACCATTGAGAGACATCGAGCGTCTAGGGTATTCCTTGATCGCGACCCGACTCCCCTGAGCCTGACTTGAGTCGACCTTCGCGTTGAATGTCAAAAAGTATGAGCACCAGTGCGAGCTTGCAGCGAGACATCGGCGGCTGCCCGGCTGCCCACCTCCGTGGGCCTCTTGCCGGGTTAGGGCATGTCCCTAGCTAGCCCATTGACATTGGGTCGTTGGTACCGCGCAACATGACTTCAGGTCGTCGAAGGGCTGTTCGTCACAGCCAACGCGACGCGGCCACACCTGCACGTGGACGACCAGTGCCAATGCGCTGCCCCTCCCGGGACGATCCCAGTCAATTTCAACAGGCGGGAAAACGCTCGAGCAGAGGTTGCCTTTGCACAGCAAATGTGTTGATGACGGTGATGCCGCGCCAAGCGAAGTCCGCGTGGCTGGCGAGCTGGTGCGATGAACGGAACCGGTTTGCCGCGAGTTCGCCCAGAGTTTGCCTCCGTCGATTCAACTGACGCGCTACACCCCGACTGGCAGATGCGCGTTCCCGTCGAGTTCGCCCCTTGGATCAAACCTCCGCGACGCCAATCCTCGGCACCGCCGCGAGCAACGCCTTGGTATATGCCGACCGCGGGTAGCGCAAAACGGCGCCGGCCACGCCCGCTTCCCCAATCCGCCCGTGCTGCATCACGGCCACATGGTCGGCGATGTACTCGACCACACCAATGTTGTGCGTAATGAACAGGTAGGACACACCAAGCTCGGACTGCAGGTCGCGCAACAGGTTGAGGATTTGCGCCTGCACCGAAACGTCAAGCGCCGAGGTGGGTTCGTCACACACGATCAGGTCGGGTTTCACGGCGAGCGCACGCGCGATTGCAATGCGTTGGCGTTGTCCGCCGGAGAATTCATGCGGATAGCGCTCCAGCGAATCCTTGCGCAGGCCTACTTGATCAACGAGTTTGTCGATGTTGGTGCGTCGCGTACGCGCGCTCAGACCTGGCAGCAGCGCGACCTGCCCTTCCTGGAGAATTTCGAGCACACGCATGCGTGGGTTGAGCGAGGCAAACGGGTCCTGGAAAATGATCTGCACCGAGCGCCTGGCCTTGCGCAGCTCGCGCCCCTTGAGTGCGATCAGATCATGGCCTTTGAATTTGACTTCACCTTGAATCTGCGCCTGACCGCGCAACAACTGCACGATGGCCTTGCCGATCGTCGTCTTGCCGCAGCCCGACTCGCCCACCAACGCGAGCGTTTGACCGGCCTGGATGCTGAACGACACGTCGTCCACCGCGGTGAATGAACCCCGGGCACGTTGCAGCAAGCCTTTGCGGATCGGGAACTTGACGCTCAGTTTGTTGACTTCGAGCAGAGCAACTGACTGGTCGGGTTCATGGCGTGGCGCGTCCGCCATCACAACAGGAAGTTTCGGCGTGGGCTCAGCGGGAGCCGCCCGCCCCTCTGCGTAGAGCAGGCAGCGCACGCTGCGCGCGCCGAATTCGAGCAGGGTCGGCAGGGTGTGCTGACACACCGGCATCGCCTGGTCGCAGCGCGGCGCGAAGCGGCACCCGGTGAAATCTTGCATAAGCCCCGGCACCGTGCCGGCAATCGCCGCGAGCTTCTCGCCCCGCCGGGCCATGTCAGGCAAGGCGCGCATCAGCAAACGTGCATAGGGATGCTTGGGTGCAGCGAAAAACTCGGCGCTACTGGCCACTTCGACAATCTGCCCGGCGTACATCAACGCCACACGATCCGCCATCCCCGAGACCACGGCCAAGTCGTGTGTGATGAGCAGCAGGCCCATGCCATGCTGCCTTTGCAGCGACTTCAGGAGGTCAAGAATCTGCGCCTGGATCGTCGCATCCAGCGCTGTTGTGGGCTCGTCGGCGACCAGGAAGTCGGGCTTGCAGGCAAGCGTCAGCGCAATCATGACGCGCTGTTTCTGACCGCCGGACAGGCGAAATGGATAGTCGTCGATGCGTTTCTCAGGCTCCGGGATTCCGACCTTGTCGAGCCACTCGATGGCGCTGGCGCGTGCCTGCGGTCCGCGCAGTTCGGTGTGCGCCTCAATCGCCTCGACGATTTGATCTCCCACGCGCATCACGGCGTTCAGGCTGGTGCCCGGCTCTTGAAAGATCATGCCGATCTTGCCGCCGCGAATTGCGCGCATTTCCGATTCGGGCAAGCCGAAAACGTCGCGTCCTTCGAGGGTCATGCGGCCGGCGCTGACGCGGCCGTTTTCGGGCAACAGGCGCAACATCGCCAGCGCCGTCATGCTCTTGCCACAGCCTGATTCCCCAACCAGCGCAAACGTTTCGCCGCGCCGAATGCTCAGGGACAAGCCATCGATGGCTTTGACCAGGCCCGCATCGACGTCAAGCGCTACCTTGAGATCGTCGATCTGCAGAACGCCCTTCATGCGGCACTGCTCTCGCTTCGCTTGCCGCTTGTGCGGTACCGCGGCCGGAAGCTCCGAGCGTGGGGGTCGAAGGCGTCGCGCACTCCGTCGGCGAACAGGTTGACCGCCAAGACAAGAGTCACCATGAAAGCAAAGGCCGCGGCGAAACTCCACCACACGACCGGATCCCGGCTCATCTCGCTGCGCGCAAGATTGATCATCCCGCCAAAGCTGTTCATCGACGGATCGACGCCAACGCCCACGTAGGTGAGCACCGCCTCGAACAAGATCAGGTCGGAGAAATTCAGCACCATCGTGATGAGCACGAGGTGCATGACATTGGGCGCGATATGGCGTGCCATGATGCGCACGTGGCTCACGCCGAACGCATGCGCCGCCTGCACGAACTCGAGTTCGCGCAGTTTGAGCGTTTCGCCGCGCACGAGACGGCACAGCGTGGCCCATCCGGTCACGCCGAGAATCACGCACAGCAGGAAGATCTTGATGTCGGAGCGCTCGGACCCCGTCTCGAACATCTCCGGGTTCTTGTCAAGGAAGACCTGCATCATCAGCACGCACGCGGCGATCAACAGCACGTTGGGTACCGACGTCAGCGTGGTGTAGACATACTGGATGATCTCGTCCACCCAACCCCTGAAATACCCCGCCACGATGCCCAGCACGACGGCGAAAGGCAGTGTGGCGACCGTCGCCAGGGTGCCGATGACGAATGCGGTGCGCACGCTTTTCAGTGCCTGGTAGAACACATCGTTGCCGGTGCGATCGGTGCCGAATACGTGGTAGTGGCCCATCAGCGCGATCACCGGCCCCCCCAGCAGGCAGATCACACCCAAGGTGATCAGCCCAGCACGCAGCGGCATGTGGGTCCGGTCGGCAGCGATGTCCCTGACCGCGGCCAAGACACCGCCATGATCCGCGCGGACGCGCCATGCGATGAACAACAGGGCGATTGCGGCAACGGCAAGACCCGCAATCGTGCCGAGCAGGGTGCGCGACACCACATCGCGAACCCACGCGGTATCGGGCTTGGCCAAGTGAGCGCCGGCGAATTGCAGGCGCGGATAGTCGCGCACGGGCTTGCCGTTACGTTCAACCACTTCTTTGTTGAAACCAATCACTGCCAGCGGCTCGGAATAGCCGCTCTCGCGCATCTGCACCTGGCGCGACAGCAGTGCGTCGAGCAGCGACTCGGTACTGGTGGCGTAGAACGTTTGCGTGCCGTCCGACGTTCCGGCCGCCGCTGGCAATGCGCGGCGGAAATGCACGCTGTCAATCAGCGTCACACCGGCAAACAATGCCAACACAATGCCCGCACAGAGCGCAGCCGGGTCTCGCGCCACCTTGAGCCAATTGGCGCGCAGATTCGGATTGACCTTGATGCGCCAGCCATACCATGCCAGGGCAAGAAGCATGGCGTACAGCACCACATCGGTCCACAGAAAAACAAGTTTCGGCATGGCCGCTTCAGCTCAGACGGACCCGCGGGTCCGCCCAGGTGTATGCAACGTCGATCAGCAAATAGCTGGCGATGTACAGCACCCCACCCAGGAACACCATGGACCGCACGATTGCGAAGTCCTGCCCCGTGATCGCTTCGATGACAAAGGCGCCGAGGCCGGGAATGCCGAAGAAACTCTCAAACACGAGGCTACCCAGGAATACGTAGGGCAAGTAGGCGCCGGCACTCGTGATGATGGGAATCAGCGCGTTCTTCAGCACATGACGAAACAGCACGACCGATTCGGTCAACCCCTTGGCGCGCGCCGTACGCACGTAGTCCTTGCCGATCTCTTCGAGAAACATCGCGCGGTACAGGCGGGCCTCGCTTCCCAGCCGGGCCAGCAGCGCCAACATGACGGGCAGGATCAGGAATTTCACCGCGTCGAGCCCGCCTGCGTAGCCTGAAATCGGCACGAGGTGGAGGACGCGCGAAAAGAATAGCTGACCGACGATGATGTAGAACAGGCTCGAAATCGACAGCATCACGACGCACAACACGACGCCCCAGAAGTCGATCCGTGAATGCCTGAAAAACACGAGCAGCAGCGCAAATGCGGTGCTCGCGAATACCTGAAGCAGGAACAAGGGCACGGCGAGTTGCAGGCTCACGCCCATGCGCGTCTTGATCTCATGACCGATGTCCACTGCATTGCGCGCGTCCGAGCGGCCGAAATTCAGAGCGAACAGCGATACGGATCGCTCCCATACCACGGTATGGGTCAACTGCGCTGAGCCCTGCTCCTTGGCGTTCCAGTAGATCGGCTTGTCGTAGCCGCGTTCGGCTTTCCACTTCTCGATTTGGTCTTGCGTCACGCGCTTGCCGCCGATGTTCAGACGTGCCATGTCGTCCGGCGTGTTCACGGTGAAGAACAAGACGAAAGTGAACAGGTTGACGCCGATCAGGACCAGCACGCCGTAGCCCAGGCGCCGAATGATGTAGTTGAGCATCGAGCGTCTCAGCTCGCAGCCACCGGCACGGGTGGCACGCTGATGGCGGTGGCCTGTTGGCGCAAGCGGTAGCTGCGCCGCCCGATCCAGATGAGCCCCAGGACGGCGGCAACCAGAAGCGTCATGGGCCACCAGGTCGGTCGGTTCCATCGCGCCTGCTTGGCCACGCGCTCTGCTGCATCGATGCGGTAGTACTTGGCCAAGTCGCGAATCATGATGCTTGGCTTGCCGTTGTGGGTCCACGGTTGGAACGCCAGGCCCACATAGGGCCAATAACCCCAGGCCCAGGGTGAGTCTTCGCGGACCACGGCGACCATCTGATCGACGACCTTTTGCTTTTCAGGTCCGTCTTCCAAGGCTTGCATCATCCGGTACAGACGGTCGTACTCCGGGCTGCTGTAGTTCGCCGTGTTCTCGCCCTGATGCGGGAACTTGGCGTTCGGTCCGTAAAGCAGGAACAGGAAATTCTCTGCGTCAGGGTAATCGCCCAACCAGCCCGCCCAGAAGATCTGTTGCTTGCCCTTCAGCATCTTGTCCTGAAACTGGTTGAAGTCGGTGGCGCGGATTTCCAGCTGAATGTCAATCTTGGCGAACTGCTTGACCATCCAGTCCAGTTCCGACTTGATCTCCGGAGTGGGCGTGCGCTGGTAGTCGTAGTTCAGCACGAGCGGCTTGCCCGTCTTTGCTTCGCGGCCATCCGGATAACCGGCCTCAGCAAGGAGTTTTTTTGCCTCTGCCACGGAGCGGCGAACCGGCTGCCCTTTGACTAAATCGTGGGTGACCTTGTTGTAGGCCCCGGGTGTGCCTTCACGCGAGCCGAAGACACCGGGAGGCACTGGCCCATGCGCAGCCACGCCGCCCTTGTTGCGGAAGATCCGACCGTAGCCCTGCTCCCAGTCGATGGCAATCGAAAGTGCCTGGCGCAGCTTGCGGTTTTTAAGCTGCTGCTCGGGGGTATCGCCCTTGCCAACGACGGGATCCAGCCAGTTGAAACCGAGGTACCAGTTGTTGATGTCGGTGGTGAGGGGAAATTGAAAGCCGCGCTCCGTGAACAGCCGCTTCACATCGTCGGAGTCTTCCATGTCGGTGTTGAACTCGACGCCCCACTCGGGGCGCTCGATTTCGGGGATGTCGAGGTAGCCCTGCTTGAACATTTCCTTGCGCGGCACCTTCTCCTTGATGATGTTCGAGACGAAGGTATCGACAAAGGGCATGGCCTTGCCGCAGTCGTCCAGCAGCCCGACCTCCTTGTCGCCCGGCATACCCTCGCAGGGATAGGTTTCGCCATGAAAGTTGGGGTTGCGTTTCATCACGTGGCGACGGTCTTGCACGTACTCAGTCATCATGAAGGGGCCCGTTCCCACCGGCCAACGAACCAGCGACAAGCCATTCGCGTTCATTCCGGGTTGTGAGTAAAAGGCGTCGGCTTCCCATGGCACGGGCGACGTGAACGTGAGCGACAGCCAGTACTTCCACTGCGGATACTTGCCCTTGATGCGCATGCGCAGTGTGTGGCTGTCGAGCGCCTGCGCACCCGCCAACGGCCACTGTCGAAAGTCGAGAAAGGGCCTGTCGGGGCTCGACTCCGAAAGACCCGTCAGAAGTTTCTGATCTTCGGCTTTGATCAACTCGCCGTATTCCTTCAGTCCGATCATGTATTCGGAGAAGGTGGCGAAGATCGCCGTTTCAATGCGTGTCGTCGCATGGCGCTTGAACGCGTAGACATAGTCTTCGGCGACCAGCTCGCGCGTGCCTTGCTGTTCGAAGTCCCATGGGGAGCGCTTGTCGCCCAGTTGGCCCGGCGCCATGCGGTGATACAGGTACTCGCCCTTGTCGTTCTTTGCGAATGCCGGATGCGGTGCGTACAGAATGCCCTTCTTGATGCGGACGTCGTACACGCTTTCAGCGATCTGATCCGGAGCCGCATCGTCGGGCAATCGCTGACCTCGACTGTCCAGGTAGTAAGGCTTGACCACCTCTTCCGCCGCCTTGGGGATCAAGACGTACGGGCGCTTGAGGTAGTGGTACGCGTAAAGCGGCTCGTAGGCCGAGTAGGTATAAGGCGTTTCCGGATTGCTGTACGACGCGGTGGGATCGAGGTAGCGCGGCGAGCGTTCGTCGAAGGAGTTGAACATCGTATTGGTCGCAGCGGCGCCGTCGGGATACGGGCTGTTGTTGCACCCGCATAGCGCACCGAGCAACGCCACGAGTCCGAATAAACGCGTCGCGCCCTTCGATGTCGACTCACTGTTCATGTTCAAACGCTCCACTGACCCGCGCCCGACTGCTGCTCAAGCCACGGTTCGCTGGCGACGATGATACGGTTCACCGGCACCGCCTAGACCAAGGGTTTCACTGATTCGCGCGCCGGCCGTCATGTTCTGCTACGCGGTTCCCGCCGCGCGGGACGCCCTCAGCGCAGCGTGCTCGGGCTCCAGCATCGCCATCACGATCAACGAGTCATACCCCGAATCGGTTCGAACCGACTCGCGCAAGCGCCCTTCTTCGACAAAGCCCTCGCTGCGGTACAGCGCCTGCGCGCGCACGTTGAGCGCCTTCACATCGAGCCAGAAACGGTGTGCGCCCAGGTCATCGAACGCCATGTGCGCGAGCAGCCTCAGGCAGGCCCGGCCTGTGCCACGGCCCTGGCTCGCCGGCTGCAACACGATGCGCTTGAGCTCGATCGAGCGGTGCGGGTTGCGACAACCCTGCAAGATCACGAAGCCCGCAGCCGAGTAGTCGGTGCCGGCCTCGACAATGAAGTGGCGGAAGTCGGGAAAGCGCACCGCGCCTTCGTGCTGGGTTCGGTTCCACGGCGTGATGTAGGGGCGGTTCAGCGGGTCTTGCTCGACTGCGATGACGAAGTCCAGGTCGGACAGCATCGTCGGCCGCAGGCGGACTTTCGCCTCGCTCAAACGTCGACCTCGACGTCGTCGCCGTGCAACTCCATCAGCTCGCGGCGCGCCTGCGCTTCGCCTTTGCCCATCAGTTTGGCGAGCGATTCGCCGGTCGCGGCGAAACCGAGCTTCGCGAACTCGATCTGCAGGAGGCGCCGCGTCTCGGGGTTCAACGTCGTGTCCCACAACTGCTCGGCGTTCATCTCGCCCAGGCCCTTGAAGCGGCTGATGTTCCACGAGTCTTCGCGTGCGCCTTCCTTGCGCAGCTTGTCCAGCGTCGCGCCGAGTTCGCCTTCGTCCAGCGCGTAAATCTTGACCGCCGGCTTCTTGCCGCGCGCGGGCGCGTCGATGCGAAACAGCGGCGGTTTGGCCACGAAGATGCGCCCGGCCTCGATGAGCTTGGGGAAGTGGCGGAAGAACAGCGTGAGCAGAAGCACCTGAATGTGCGAGCCGTCGACGTCGGCGTCGCTCAGGATGCAGACCTTGCCGTAACGCAGGCCGGACAAATCGGCGTTGTCGTTGGCCCCGTGCGGATCCACGCCGATCGCCACCGCGATGTCGTGGATCTCGTTGTTCGCAAACAGCCGGTCGCGTTCCACTTCCCAGGCGTTGAGCACCTTGCCGCGCAGCGGCAGGATCGCCTGCGTTTCCTTGTTCCGGCCGAGCTTGGCGCTGCCGCCGGCAGAGTCGCCCTCGACGAGAAAGATCTCGTTGTGCAGCAGGTCGCGGCTTTCGCAGTCGGTGAGTTTTCCGGGCAGCACGGCCACACCCGAACCCTTGCGCTTCTCGACCTTGAGCGATGCACGTTGCCGCGTTTGCGCCTGCTTGATCACGAGCTCGGCGAGCTTGCGCCCGTGCTCGACATGCTGGTTCAGCCACAGCTCGAGCAGCGGCTTGACGCACGCCGAGACCAGGCGCAGCGCATCGCGGCTGTTCAAGCGCTCCTTGATCTGCCCCTGGAACTGCGGATCCAGCACCTTGGCAGAAAGCACGAAACTCGCGCGCGAAAACACGTCGTCGGGCATCAACTTCACGCCCTTGGGCAACAGGCTGTGCATGTCGATAAATCCTTTGACGGCTTGGAACAAGCCGTCTTTCAATCCAGATTCATGCGTGCCGCCGGCCACCGTGGGGATCAGGTTCGCGTAACTCTCGCGCACCGCCGCGCCGTCTTCCGTGAAAGCGACGCACCAACTCGCGCCCTCGCCTTCGGCAAAGTTCTCCGTCTCGCCGGCGTCGGCGAAGTGTTCGCCCTCGAACAGCGGAATCACCGGATCGGCGGCCAGGCTTTGCATGAGGTAGTCGCGCAAGCCGCCCTGGTAGAGCCAAGACTGCGGCTCACCGCCCTTGTCTGTGGCCAAGGTGACGGTGACGCCGGGCATCAGCACCGCCTTGCTGCGCAGCAGGTGCATCAGCTCGGGGCCGGGCAGCTCCGGGCTTTCAAAGTATTTGGGATCGGGCCAGACGCGCACCCGCGTGCCGCTCTTCTTGTCGGCGGCAATGGCTTTGCGCGTCTTGAGCGGCTCGATCACGTCGCCGCCCGCAAACGTGATCGTCGCCACCTGGCCTTCGCGCCACACCGTCACTTCGAGGCGCTTCGAGAGCGCGTTCGTCACGCTCACGCCCACGCCGTGCAGGCCGCCGGAAAAGCTGTAGGCGTTGCCGGCACCCTTGTCGAACTTGCCGCCGGCGTGCAGCCGCGTGAACACGATCTCGACGACGCTCACTCCTTCCTGCGGATGCATGCCGAACGGGATGCCGCGACCGTCGTCCTCCACGGAAACCGATCGGTCGTCGTGCAAGGTCACGTCGATGCGTTGGCCCGCTTGGGCCAGCGCCTCGTCGGCGGCGTTGTCGATCACCTCCTGCACGATGTGCAAAGGGTTCTCGGTGCGCGTGTACATGCCGGGTCGCTGCTTCACGGGCTCCAGGCCCTTGAGCACACGAATCGACGCTTCGCCGTAATTGTTGTTGCTCGCTTTGCTTGCCATGGGCGCGCATTCTAGGCAGGGCTCGCACGCTCCCTGCCGCACACCAGCGCTTACACCTCGACGCAATGCGTTGGCGCAGTGAGACAGGAATCACGAAAAGCGGCGTGTCGGATTGGAGGGCCGGCGTCGGCGCAGTACCCTCGCGCGATCCATTTCTCGAGGACCTGCACCATGAACCAACGCTTCTCAATCCTTCGCATCTTCTTGTTGGCCGCCGGCATTGGCAGCGCCACTGGAGCGAACGCCGCCGAAATCAACACCCTGCAACTGCTGACGCAAGCCGAGTTCCGCGGGCTGTCGGAAGACCTGGGCGCTGCCTTGTCATTCAAGCCCTTGATCCCATCGGAGTCGCTGGGCCTGATCGGCTTTGACGTTGGCGTCGCCGTCACCGGAACCAAGCTGCAGAACCGCGCCGTGTTTCAAACCGCGGCAGGCGGCGCCAGCGTGCCGGCCACGTTGCCGGTGCCGACGTTGCGCGTTCACAAAGGCTTGCCGCTGAACATCGACATCGGCGCGACCTACTCCACCATCCCGTCGAGCAACGTGCGCGTGATCGGCGGCGAATTGCGCTGGGCGGTGCTGCCGGGCAGCACGCTCGTCCCCGCAGTCGCGTTGCGCGTCAGCATGACGCGGCTGAGTGGCGTCGATCAGCTCAAGCTGGGCACGACCGGCTTCGATGTCTCGGTCTCCAAGGGCTTTGCGATGTTCACGCCGTACGGTGGCATCGGCACGGTGCGGACCAAGAGCGACGCGCAAGGCAGTGCGACCCAGACCACCGAGTCGTTCAGCCAGGGTCGCGTTTTCGCCGGCGTGAACGTGAGCCTGGGCCTGGTGAATCTGGCGTTCGAGGGCGACAAGACCGGCGACGCGACGAGCTATGGCATGAAGTTCGGCCTGCGCTTCTGACCGGCGCCTGAGACCCTACCCGGCCGACGCCCAACGCGGCGCGTCGCCACCGGGTGGCATCGACTCCGCTACAGTGGGCCGATGCCTGCCACCGTTGCCTCATCCGTCCGCACCCCCCTTTCGCTGACTCAGGTGCTGCTGTGCGGCGCCGTCATCGTCACGCTTTCCATGGGCATTCGCCACGGCTTCGGCCTGTGGCTTCAGCCGATCACGATGGACCGCGGCTGGACGCGCGAAACATTCGCGTTCGCGATCGCCGTGCAAAACCTCGCCTGGGGAATCGCCGGGCCGTTTGCGGGCGCGCTCGCAGACCGCTTCGGCGCCTATCGAATTCTCATCGTCGGCGCCTTGCTCTACGCGCTGGGTCTGGTGTGGATGGGCTTGGCCACCTCCGGCCTGGCGTTCACGGGCAGCGCCGGCGTGATCCTGGGCATGGCGCAATCGGGAACGACTTACGCCGTGGTGTACGGCGTGATCGGGCGCAACGTCGCGCCGGAAAAGCGCAGCTGGGCGATGGGCGTGACGGCAGCCGCAGGCTCGTTCGGCCAGTTCCTGATGGTGCCGGTGGAGAACTGGCTGATCGGCGGCTTTGGCTGGCAGACGGCGCTGTTCGTGTTGGCGTGCATGGCGCTGGCCATCATGCCCCTGGCCATCGGCTTGAGGGAGCCCGCCCATGCGCCGGCGCACGCGAGCCAGCAGAGCATCGGCGCGGCGGTGCGTGAGGCCTTCGGCAACCCGAGCTTCCAGCTGCTCACCGCAGGCTACTTCGTGTGCGGCTTCCAGGTCGTGTTCATCGGCGTGCACATGCCGAGTTACCTCAAGGACAACGGCTTGACGCCCGACGTGGCGACGACGGCGCTGGCACTCATCGGCCTGTTCAACGTGTTCGGCACCTACACCGCGGGCGTGCTGGGCGGTCGCTTTCCGAAACGCTACATCCTGTCGGTGATTTACGGCCTGCGCGGTGTGGCCATCCTGGCCTTCATCATGGCGCCGTTGACGCCGTGGAGCGTCTACATCTTTTCCGCAGTGATGGGGCTGCTCTGGCTGTCGACGATTCCGCCGACCAACGCGCTGGTTGCGCAGATCTTCGGCGTCAAGTACCTCTCCATGCTCAGCGCCTTCGTCTTTGTCAGCCACCAGCTCGGCAGCTTCATGGGCGCGTGGCTCGGCGGCAAGCTGTACGACAGCACCGGCAGCTACGACATCGTGTGGTGGATCGCGATCGCGCTGGGCGTGTTCGGCGCGGTGGTGCACTTCCCGATCCGCGAGCACGCGCTGGTTCGGCCGGCTGCCGCCTGAAGGTTGACGATGGCACCGCGCCGCATCGCCCTCTGGGCTCTTGTCGCCAGCGTGCTCTTGCTCGTGTTCTTCGCGTACTTGCGGCCAGACATGGCGATGACGCTGGCGCAGCAGTTGTGGAACTGCTTCTGACTGCGCGGGCCGCGTCGTGACGCACGACGCGGTTCCTGTTTCACCCTGGGTGCAGCGCTGGTCGCACCTGGTGGCTCACGGCGCGAGCGTGCTCGACGTGGCCTGCGGCAGTGGCCGCCACGTTCGCTGGTTCGCGCAGCAGGGCTGCCGCGTCACGGCGGTGGACCGCGACGCCGCAGCGCTTGGCGCATTGCGCGGCGTTGCCGAGGTGATCGGCGCCGACCTCGAAGCCGCGCCTTGGCCGCTGCCCGGGCGCACTTTTGATGCGGTGGTCGTCACGAACTATTTGTGGCGCGAGCTGCTGCCGAACATCGTGGGCAGCCTCGCGCCCGGTGGCGTGCTGATCTACGAAACTTTTGCGCTGGGGCAACACCGCATCGGCAAACCGTCGAACCCGGCATTCCTGTTGCGCCCGGGCGAATTGCTGGGTACAGCGAAAGGCTTGCGCGTCGTCGCTTTCGAAGATGGGTTCGAGAGCCAACCCGAGCGCTTCGTGCAGCGCATCGTCGCGGTCAACGCGCCCGCGCTGGTTGCGCAAACCACCCGCTACCGGCTCGACGCGGGGCCAACGCCCGAGCGCACCGTAAAATCGCCCGATTCAGAGGAACGCCCATGAAACCTATCCTAGGCAGCATCGTCGCGATGATCACGCCGATGCAGGCTGACGGCAGCGTCGACTACGCCGCGCTGCGGCGCCTCATCGACTGGCACATCGCCGAGGGAACCGACTGCATCGGTGTGGTCGGCACGACCGGCGAATCGCCTACCGTCACGGTCGACGAGCACTGCGAGATCATCCGCGTCAGCGTCGAGCACGCGAAAGGCCGAGTCCCCATCATGGCCGGCACCGGCGCGAATTCCACCGCCGAGGCGATCGAGCTGTCGCGCTTTGCGCGCAAGGTCGGTGCCGATTGTTCGCTGTCAGTCGTTCCGTACTACAACCGGCCGTCGCAGGAAGGCATCTACCAGCACTTCAAGGCGATCGCCGAAGCGGTGGACATTCCGCTGGTGCTGTACAACGTTCCCGGCCGCACCGTTGCGGATATGCAGGCCGAGACGACGCTGCGCCTGGCGCAACTGCCGGGAATCATCGGCGTCAAGGAAGCCAGCGGCAACATCGAACGCGCCTGCGCGCTGATCAAAGGCGCGCCGAAGGGCTTCTCGATTTATTCCGGCGACGATGGCACCGCAGTTGCGCTGATGCTGCTGGGTGGGCACGGCAACGTCAGCGTCACCGCAAACGTCGCGCCGCGCGCGATGCACGCGCTGTGCATGGCGGCCATCGAAGGGCGAGCTCGCGAAGCCGCAGCGTTGCAGTTCAAGCTGCTGGGCCTGCACAAGAACCTGTTTGTCGAACCCAGCCCCGCAGCGGCCAAGTGGGCGATGGCGCGCCTGGGCCTGTGCGGCAGCGCGCTGCGCCTTCCGATCACGCCGCTGTCAGCGGCGGGCCAGGCGCTCGTCGAGACCGCGCTGCGAGAGGCGGGACTGCTCTGAGCGCCGCCTCCCGTCCGCGCCTGAACCCGGATCGGGCGCGCCCGACGGGCTCGCCCGAAATCCCTTGGAGAAATTGCCTGTGAGCCGTTTTGATTGTCTGCTTTCGCCCGGAGCGATTGCCCTGGCGGGTGTCTTGGGCCTGAGCGCGTGTTCGTCGATCGAGAACTTCGCTGCGGGCGACCGCGTCGACTACCGCACCGCGCCCGCCAAGGCCGTGCCGCTGGACGTGCCGCCCGATTTGACGCAGCTGGCGCGCGACTCGCGCTATCAGCCGCAAGCGGGCGCGGTCAGCGCCGCTGCCTTCCAGGCGGGCGGCACGGCACCGCGCACTGCGGCAGCAACGGCTCTCGTCGCACCGCAGTCCTTGGGCAAGATTCGCATCGAGCGCGATGGGAACCAGCGCTGGCTCAGCACACCGCTCGGTGCGGATCAGCTCTGGCCCCTATTGCAAGCGTTCTGGAAAGACAACGGCATGACGCTGGTGAACGACCAGCCCTTGCTCGGCGTGATGGAAACCGACTGGGCGGAAAACCGCGCCAAGCTGCCCGACGACTTTTTGCGCCGCACCCTTGGGCGCCTCATCGACGCGCTCTACTCGACGGGCGAGCGCGACAAGTACGTGACGCGAATCGAGCGCAGCACCGCCGGCACCGATGTCTTCATCACGCACCGGGGCTTGCTCGAGTCCGTGACCAACGACGTCGGGCGCCAGCTCGAGTCATCGCAGTGGGTGCGCCGCCCCAACGAGCCTGAACTCGAGGCCGCGATGCTCGCGCGCCTCATGGTCAAACTCGGCTTGACCGATGAGCAGGCCAAGTCGGCAGGGGTTGTCGCTCCGGTGGCGGCTGCGGCGGCGCGGGCCCGCGTCGTCGAAGGCCAGCCCGCCGCGGCGCTGCAGGTGGACGACAACTTCGAGCGCGCCTGGCGGCGTGTCGGCCTGGCGCTGGACCGCGCCGGCTTCACCGTGGAAGACCGCGACCGCGCGCAAGGCCTTTACTTCGTGCGCTACGTCGACCCGGCGTTCGCCGGCCAGGATGAGCCGGGCTTCTTCGCCAAGCTGTTCGGCGCGGACAAAGGCGACACCGGACCGAAGAAGTACCGAATCTCCGTCAAGGCCGAGGGAAGCGGCAGCCGGGTCTCAGTGTTGAACACGCTGGGCGCTCCGGAGAACGGCGACACCGGCAAACGAATCATCGCGCTGCTTGTTGAAGACCTGAAGTAGCGCGGATCTTCCCCTCTGCTTCGCGGCGCAGCGCATGCGTTTTTGCAGCCTGGGCAGTGGCAGCACCGGCAACGCGACATTGGTCGAAGCGCGCGGCGGCAGCACAACCACCCGGGTCTTGATCGACTGCGGTTTTTCCCTGCGCGAGCTCGAGGCGCGGCTTGGCCGGGCAGGTGTGAAAATTCAGCAGATTGACGCGGTCTTCGTCACCCATGAACACGGCGACCACGTCGGCTGCGCGACCACCCTGGCGCAGCGCCACGGCGTACCGCTTTGGATGAGCCGCGGCACGTGGCGCGCGATCGGCGAGCCCGCACTGGCGAGTTCGACCGGCGAGCCGAATTTCGCCCGCGACGGCGAACCGATCGCGATCGGCGCCATCGAGCTGCGCCCTTTCACCGTTCCACACGACGCGTTGGAGCCGCTGCAACTGCGCTGCAGCGACGGCGCCTCGCACTTGGGCGTGTTGACCGACGTCGGCTCGATCACGCCGCACTTGCTCGAGCACTTGCGCGACTGCGACGCGCTGCTGCTCGAATGCAACCACGACGCCGCGATGCTCGCGCAGTCGAACTACCCCGCGTCGCTGAAGGCGCGCATCGGCGGCAGGCTCGGGCATTTGGCCAACGACGTCGCCGCGCAAATCCTCGCCGCGTTGCAGCCGGGTCGCTTGCAGCACCTGATCGCCGCGCACTTGAGCGAGCGCAACAACCGGCCGGCGCTGGCGCGGCAAGCGTTGGCTCAAGTCTGCGGCGCTCGGCCCGATCAAATCGTCGTCGCCGACCCGCTTCTCGGGTTTGGCTGGCTGGGCATTGCCTGAGACTTTGCGCCCATGAAAAAGCCGCCCGAAGGCGGCGTTTCCTGCAGAGGCAGCGAGGCGATTACTTCTTGACCGCGTCGGCGGCCTTCGTCGCCGCATCCTTGGCGGCGTCGGCGGCTTTGCCGGCCATGTCTTTGGCGGCGTCAGTCGCAGCGTCCATGGCGGCCGATGCAGCACCAGCGGCGCCGGCGGCGCCACTGGCTGCGGCGTCAACCGCAGCCGATGCAGCCGCAGCGACAACCGGGGCGACGGCCGAAGCCACGGCGGCAGCCGCCTTGGCAGCAGGTGCCGGAACGGCAGCTTCTTCTTTCTTGCCGCAGGCGGCCAGGGCAAGGGCGGCAACCAGGGTGGCCAGCAGTACAGACGTCTTCATTACTATCCTCAATGCAAAGTTTCGAAAGGGTGATCGGAGTGAGTGTCGACCCGCGGCGTTCGCGCGCGGCGCCAGACTTGAGTGGCATGGAAGGAGCGAGTCCCCCCGCAAGCCAGCCCGCGAGTATAGCGGGCTTGACCCTATTCCCTAGAGTCCGAGATTTGTTGCGGGAAATGCCTCTTCCGAGCGTTGGCAGATTCCGTCGAACAGTTCACGCGCGCGCACCGCGTCGCCGACATGGCGCGAGACGCTGCCGCGGTAGTGCACCGCGTCGACAAGGCGCAGCGTCAAAAGGCCAGGCATCAACAGCAGCGTGGGCATCTGGCCGGCTTCGAGTTCGTTGTTGGCGCGGCACTCGATCACGTGCGACCAGGTGCGCCGCCACGCCACCCAGCGCGGGTGCAGGCGCGCAATCTCATCGAAACCGCGCGCCAGGATGACGAACTTGCGGTGCGGCGACGCCCACTTGGCAAGGTTCTCGACGAGTTGCGGCTCGTTCAGCGGCCAGTCGGCGAAATCGTCATTGCACAGAAAGATTTCCCGGCAAGCCGTGGCAGCGGCTTCAGCGAAGGCGCCGCGCACGGCGTCATGAAATTCGCCGCGTGTGGCGATGGGCACGTGCTCGGTACGCTGCATCTCGGCGGCTCCTTGGCTGTCAGGAATTTTCCACCTTCATGCCACTTTCAGCCAGCCGCAGCGTGCCCATTCGTCGACCAGCGACCACGCCTGCGTGCTGAGTTTCACCAATTCGGCGGGTGCCAACGCGTGTTCATCGGCGAGGCGCCGCAATACGCGCGCATCGGCCCCGGAAGCGAGGAAAGACTCGCCGTTGATGAACACATGGTGTTCGTCGTAGAGCAAGCGGCTGCGCGGGTCCAGACGCACGCCACGCCGGCGCTGCAAGGCCGCACCGGGTTCGAACACCACCTGCGCCTTGGGTTCGCTCAGGAGCTCACCCAGGGCACGCGCCAGGCGTTGCGGATGCGCCAGTTCGCGGCGCAGTGCATCTGCTGCAAATTCGCGCAAGTGGGGTGGAATTCGCCCGGGCGTGCGGGTCGCGCCCTGCTGCCGGTCTTGATAGCGCAGCGCCTCCGGCGCGTGCGGCGAAGCTGCGTCGGGTTCGTCGTCTCGCCAACGCTGCAGCAGTTCATCGGCAAGGCCCTGCGCGCTCGGTGCACGAAAGCCGATCGACGCCGTCATGCATTCGCCGCGCGCCGTGCCCTCGTGGGCCCAGCGCGGCGGCAGGTAAAGCATGTCGCCGGGCTCCAGGAGCCAACGCTGCTCGGCACGGAAGTTGGTGAGGATTTTCAGCGGCGCAGTCTTTGACAGCTTGGGCTGCGCAACACGGCCGATGCGCCACTCGCGTGTGCCCTGCACTTGCAGCAGGAACACGTCGTAGGAGTCCAGGTGCGGGCCGACGCCACCGCCGTCGGTCGCGTAGGAGAGCATCAAGTCGTCCAGGCGCGCGTCGGGGACGAAACGAAAGCGCTCGAGCAGCTCGTGCGCCGCGGCAACCTGTTGGTCGAGCCCTTGCACGAGCAGCGTCCAGCGGGTTTGCGCCACGCTGGGCAGCGCGCGGCGCTTGAACGGACCGTGGCGCAGCCCCCAGCGCCGCCCCAAGCGCACCACCAGGCGCGACTCGACGGCGTGATTCGCGGCAAGAGCGAACAGCTCGGCGCGTGTCAACAGCGGCTGAATCGCCGGCACCGCCTGGCGGATCAGCAAGGGCCGCTTTTGCCAATGGCGCGCCATGAAATCGCGCGGCGACAAGCCGCCCAGAAGGGGCGTGGGCAGGTGAATTTGCATGCGCGCATTGTGCGATCATGGCTGCATGCTCATCCAGGCCCCGTGCGTCGTCAGCCTCGTCTGGCGCGTTGAAGACACCCAAGGCAACGTCATCGACGAGTTGATCGACCCCGTGGAGTTTCTCGTCGGCGGCGACGACCTGTTGGCGAAGATCGAGGAAGTGCTGATCGACCAGCAGGCCGGTTTCGCGACCCGCGTCCAGCTCGAACCCGAGCACGCGTTTGGCGAGTACGACGCCAAGCTCGTGTTCTTCGAAGAACGCGGCCACATGGTCGAGCCCATCGAAGTGGGCATGCAGTTCGACGGCCCGCCGCCGGGTGCGGTGACGCCCGACATGCCGGCCGACCTGGTCTACACCGTCACCGAGGTCTACCCGCAGCACGTCGTGCTCGACGGCAACCACCCGCTGGCGGGAATGGCGCTGCGCTTGCAACTGACGGTGCACGCGGTGCGCGAAGCGAGCGAGGCCGAGGTGGAAGCCGGCAGCGTCAGCGAGCCGGCGTTCACGGTGCTGAGCAGCGCGCAGCCGGGCTCAGCGTTGCACTGATCTCCTTGATTCCGTCATCCCGGCGAAAGCCGGGATCCACTGCGATGCCGAATGTGCCGTGGCCCGCGGTGGATCCCGGCTTTCGCCGGGACGACTGTCATGTTCCCACTCGACAGTGCGGGTGGTGTTGCTCAATGCTTGCCCGTCGAGCCGAAGCCCGCCTCGCCACGCTCTGACGCGGCGAATTCATTCACCCGCTCGAACGCCGCCTGAACCACCGGAACGATCACCAACTGCGCGATGCGCTCCATCGGCTGCACCGTGAACAAGGCGCTGCCGCGGTTCCAGCAACTCACCATCAGCGGTCCCTGGTAGTCCGAGTCGATGAGACCCACCAGGTTGCCCAGCACGATGCCGTGTTTGTGGCCCAGCCCCGAGCGCGGCAGGATCATCGCGGCCAGGCCCGGGTCGCCGATATGAATCGCCAGACCCGTGGGAATGAGTTTGCATTGGCCTGGCTCGAGCACCAGGGCGGAGTCAAGGCACGCGCGCAAATCCAGGCCGGCGCTGCCGGGAGTGGCGTATGCCGGCAAGTGCTCTGCCATGCGCGGATCGAGCACTTTCAATTGAATCGTCGTCATGTCGCAACCTTGGCAATTCGCGCAGCGATGTCGCGGACGAGTTCGCGCGCGAGGGTAAGTTTGTCGGCACGCGCGAGTTCGCGCTGGCCGTTCGCATCGATCAGCGTCAAGGCGTTGTGGTCAGAACCAAACGTCGCCGCGCCGATGTTCGCGACGATCAGCGGCAGGTTCTTGCGTTGCAGCTTCTCGCGCGCGTGCGCAATGAGGTTTTCGCTTTCGGCGGCAAACCCCACGCAATAGGGCCGCGGGTTCAACTTCGCAACGCTGGCCAGGATGTCGGGGTTTTCGGCCAAGTCGAGTGTCGGCAGCGCAGCTGCTGCCTTCTTCTTGATTTTTTGCGGCGCCACCTTCGCGACGCGCCAATCCGCCACGGCTGCGGTCGCGACGAACACATCGTGCGCAGCGGCAAGCGGCAGCACCGCGTCGAACATCTGCTGCGCGCTCACGACGTCGATGCGGCGCACGCCACGTGGTGTGGGGAGATGCACCGGCCCGGCGACCAGCGTCACTTGCGCACCCGCCTCGGCGGCGGCGCGCGCGATCGCGAAACCCATCTTGCCGCTGGACAAATTCGTCAGCCCCCGCACCGGGTCGATCGCTTCGAAGGTCGGGCCCGCCGTGAGCAAAACGCGCTTGCCGAGCAAAGCCTTGGGCTGGAAGTGCGATACCAGTTCGTCGAGCAGCTCCTGCGCTTCGAGCATGCGCCCGTCGCCAACTTCGCCGCACGCCTGGTCGCCGCTCGCCGGGCCCAGCACCACGGCGCCATCGGCGCGCAGTTGCGCAACGTTGCGCTGCGTCGCCGGATGCGCCCACATCTCGCGGTTCATCGCCGGCGCAACGAGCAGCGCGCAGCGCGCCATCGGCCGCGCCAGGCACAGCAGGCTCAACAAGTCGTCAGCGTGGCCGTGCGCGAGCTTGGCCAGGAAATCGGCGCTCGCCGGGGCGACGAGCACCGCGTCGGCGTCGCGCGTCAGGTTGATGTGCGCCATGTTGTTCGCCTCGCGCGAATCCCACTGGCTGGTGTAGACGCTCTGCGCCGACAGCGCCTGCATCGTTACCGCGGTGATGAATTGCTCGGCGGCTTGCGTCATCACGACTTGCACCGTCGCACCGGCCTTCACCAGCGCGCGCGTCAGCTCAGCGGCCTTGAAACACGCGACGCCGCCCGTCAGGCCGAGCACGATGTGCTTGCCTGCCAGGTCGAGGCGCTCTGTCGAATTCATTGATGCGTCCATCTGGGGCGCGATTGTGGCCGAAGCCGGGGCGGCCTCGATTCAGCGATTCAGCCAGCGCCGCGACATATAGCTCAACGCGTCGACAAGCGCCACGAGCGCAATCATGCCGATCAGCACCGTCGACGTTTCGCGCATCTGGAACAGCCCGAGGTGGTAGCTCAGCATCTGCCCCAGGCCACCGGCGCCGACGACACCGAGCACCGCCGCGGCGCGAATGTTGTTCTCCCAGCGGTACAGCGTGTAGCTGATGACTTGCGGCCAGATCTGCGGCAGCGTTGCGTAAAGAAAAATCCGCAGCTCCGAGACGCCGCGCACGCGCAGCGCAAACGCCGGCCCGGGCGTCGCGTTTTCGATGCTCTCGGCGAACAACCTCCCCAACACTCCGGAAGTGTGCAGCGCCAAGGCCAGCGTGCCCGGAAACGGCCCCAGGCCTGCGCAAATCAGCAGCAGCGACGCCCATACCAGCTCCGGAACGCTGCGCAAGGCGTTCAGCAGCAACCTCGCGAACGGCTTGGCCCAGGCCCGGTCGTCGGCGTGCACCTTGGCTGCTGGCAACGCCATCGCCAGTCCCAGCAGCGCCGCGAGCAGCGTCCCGAGGGCAGACATGGCCAGCGTCTCGAGCAAGGCCTGCCAGGCCTTGGCAAGAAACGGCGCCGAGGTCTCGGGCGGGAAGAACCCCGCCAGGAACTTGCCCATCGTCGCCAGCGCACCGGGCGCGAGGAAGTCGGCCCACTTGAGGTTGAGTGAGGCAAAACTCGCGACGATGAGCGCGAACACGCCCAGCGTCACCCAACACGCCTTGCACCGAGCCCGAAGCAAAGCCCGACTCGCCAGCGCGTTCACCCCAACTCCTTGCGCAACCAGGCGCTGAAACGGTCCGCGATGCCCACGAGCAAGATGAACACGAGCAGGATCGCGCTGACCTCGGCGCCGGCAAACATCTTCGACGCGTTGTCGAGCTCCTGCCCGAGCCCTCCCGCGCCGACAAACCCGAGCACCACCGACGAGCGAATCGCGCACTCCCAGCGGTACACCGTGTAGCTCGTCAATTCGGTCGAACATTGCGGCAGCGTGCCGTAGAAAAACGCCTGGAGCCGGCCGGCGCCGTTGCGCAGCAGCGCCTGGCTGGCCGAGGCGTCGCCGCTGTCCATGATCTCGGCGTAAACCTTGCCGAGCATGCCGCCGTAGGCGATGGCGATCGCGATCACCCCCGACGTCGGCCCCAGGCCGACAACGCGCACGAAGATCAGCGCCCACACGAGTTCAGGAATGCTGCGCAGCACGATCGCCGACCAGCGCGCCGTCTGGCGAATCACGTAGGGCAACGCCGCCATGCGCCCGGTCAGCGCGCTGATCGACAGGCGAGCGCTGGACAGCAGCGCGAGCGGCACGGCCAGGCCGAACGCGAGCACCAGGCCTGCCGTGGCGATGGCCACGGTGCGCCAGGTTTCGCGCAGGAGCAGGCCCAGAAACTCGGCGTCGTGGCGCGGCGGCACGAAGTCGGCGAGGAACTTGCCGGTGAACTTCAGACTGCGCGCGTCAAACAGATCCCAGGGGCGAAATTCGGTCCAGACGAGCATCGGCCAGAGCAGCACCACCACCATCAGCACCAATCCCAGCCGCTTGGGCGCCGCCGGGTCAGGGATGTGGCGACTCGGCATGGGCCGGCGCAGCGCCACCTGGGGAGTTGCACTCATCGCGTCTGAACCTGGTCAGCGGCACGTCATCGGCCGCTCGATGTCGAACTCGCCCGGCAAGGTGTACGCATAAGGCGCAGCGCCTTCGAATTGCGACGTGAGCTCGTCTTCGTGGTCGGCGTACAGCTCACGCAGCATCGTGTCGCTGACGCGCGCCACCGGCAGGTCGAACATGACCCGCCCGTCGCGCAGCGCGACGATGCGCTCGAAACTCGCCCGCGCCACTTCCACCTGGTGCAGCGTCGTGATCAGCGTTGCGCCGCTGTCGCGCGCCGCGCCCACGAGCGCGGCGATCGCCTGCTGGGCGCGCGTCGGGTCGAGTGCGGAGAGCGGCTCGTCGATCAGCAGCAACTCGGCGCCCGAGACCAGCACGCGCGCCAGCCCGACGCGTTGGCGCTCGCCGCCGGAGAGTCTGTCGACGCGATCGAAAAGTTTTTCCGCCATGTCAAAACGCGCCAGCGCGGTTTGCGCGGCGCCACTTTCCACCGGGTAGAACAACGAACGCAAACTCGTCCAGAAGCCGCGGTGCGCGAGCCGTCCGGCGAGCACCGACGTCACGACGCGCTGGCGCGGCGGCAAGGGCGGCACCTGAGGCGCGAGGAACAGGCGCGCGCGCAAGGCGTGCAGGCGGCGTCGCGGCAGCGACCAGGGCGCCTTGCCGAACAGACCCACCTGGCCCTGCACCGGGCGCAATGCGCACGCCACGGCTTGCAGCAACGTCGTCTTGCCGGCACCGGAAGGACCGATGATCGCGACCAGTTCGCCACGGCTCACCCGCAGGTCCACGGCGTCGATGGCGAGCGCCCCGGCGCGCGCCGCCGGGTGGCGAGCGCTGACGCTCTCGAGTTGAACGATGGGCAAGCGCGGCTCCCGCGCTTACTGCGACAGCCCGCTCAACAGCCCGGCGTTTTCGGCAGCGCTTTTGATGCCGCTGTAGTTCTCGACCTTGGTCGGAACGAATTTCGCGGCGCGCTGCAGTTTGAGGATTTCGGCGCCTTGCGGCGTCGCGGCGTTCAGGTCGAGGAAGGCTTGCGCGATTTTCTCGCGCAAGGACGCAGGCATGTCGGCGTGCACCGTCCAGTTGTAGTCGAAGTAGGACGGCGTCGTGTAGATCACTTTGACTGCGCTCGGGTCGACCCTTTTCTCGTCGACGAACTTCTGCCACACCGAGATATTGAGCGCGCCGGCGTCGACCTTGCCGCTTGCCACCGCAGCGATCGTCGCGTCGTGCGCGCCGGAAAAGCTGATGCGCTTCAGGTCTTTGTCGGGGTTGATCCCGGCCGCCAGCAAATAGCTGCGCGGCATGAGGTGGCCCGAGGTGCTCGACTGCGAGCCGAAGCTCAACGTTTTGCCCTTCAGGTCTTCGAGTCGGTTGATGCCACTGTCTTTGGAGGCAATGAACACCGACTTGAAGACGGTGTCTTCTTCGCGCTGCACCAGGGGAATCGTCTTGCCACCCGAACGCACCGAACTTTGCACGAAGGTGAAGCCGCCGAACCAGGCGAGGTCGATCTTGCGGTTCACCAGGGTCTCGACAGCGGCCGCGTAGTCGGTCACCGGAGTCCACTCCACTTTCATTCCCAGCCTGCTCTCGAGGTACTTGCCCAGGGGTTCGAACTTTCGTGCCAGTTCGGTGGGCGATTCGTCAGGAATGGCGCTGACGCGCAAGACCTGCTGCTGCGCCTGCGCGCTCAGTCCTATCGGCAACAGCGCGGCGATCAGTGCGCTCGTCAGCAGCGCTCTGAGGGTGCGTGAGGGTGACAAGTCGATCATGGGAGTTCCTCTTGCGGTATTTGCCTGGGGAAGGCAAGGTGGAGGGGCTTGTCACGCCCGCAGCTTGCAGCCGTGACAAGATGCGCATCTTAGACAACTGGCCCGAGGCTGCTCCGCAAGGCGATCATGACCCTGCGCGACGGTGGGCCGACAAAGGATTTCCTTGAACGACCACGTCCGACAGCCCGGCGCGGCCCGCGCCCCGCGCTTCATCCAGACCTACCGCGAAGACCAAGGCGCAACGCGCGAAGAATTGCAGCGCGGACTGGCGGCAGCGCAGCCCTTCATCGCGCCCAAGTTCCTGTACGACGCGCTCGGCTCGCGCCTGTTCGAGGCGATCACGGAACTGCCCGAGTACTACCCCACGCGCACCGAAGCGGCGATCTTCGGCTCGCACGGCGCGGCGATTGCGGCGCAGATCGACACGGCGATCGGCGGCGTCGGCAGCCTCATCGACCTGGGCGCTGCGGGTTGCGCCAAAGCGCTGCGCCTGATTCCGCTGCTGCGCCCTGCGAGCTACGTGGCCGTCGACATCTCGGTCGACTTTTTGCGCGCCGGCCTGGCGCAAGTGCAGCGCGAGCACCCGCAGCTGCCCATCACCGGTGTCGGCCTGGACTTTTCTGCCGAACTCCATTTGCCCGCGGAGTTCCTGGAGGACCGTCCGGTGTTCTTCTACGCCGGTTCGAGCATCGGCAACTTCACGCCGGCGCAGGCCGAGCAATTCCTCGCCGGCGTGCACCGGCAGGCGCGCGGCGGCGGCCTGCTCATCGGCGTGGACCTCGTGAAGGCGAACGAGCTGCTCGTTCCCGCTTATGACGACGCGTTGGGCGTCACCGCGGCGTTCAACCTGAACATGCTGCTGCACTTGAACCGCCTGATCGGTGCCGACTTCGCAGTGCGCGACTGGCGCCACGTGGCGCTGTTCGATGCCGAGCACTCTCGCATCGAGATGCACCTCGAGGCACGGCGCGCGCTCAGCGTGCGCTGGGGCGGCGGCGAACGCCACTTCGCCGCGGGGCAGCGGCTGCACACCGAAAATTCCTACAAGTACCGCGTTGAAGGATTCGACGCGCTGCTGCGCCGCGCCGGCTTCACGGCAACGCAGCACTGGACCGACCCGAACCGATGGTTCGCGGTGTTCTGGGCGGGCGGCTGATTCCCGGGCACGCGCTCGAGCTCGGAGCCGGGGGCGCACCGGCGAGGGCCCCACCCGCAACAACGTTTGGATACGGCTGCGTGGCGTGATCCCGCCCAGACTTGCATAGACTCGGCATCCCATGAATTCGCCCGCGACGACGCCTCTGTTCACGCTGGAAGGGCTGCGCGCTGCGGACCCGCTGCTCGCGCTGGCGCTGCTGATCCTCGTCGCCGTCGTCTTCGCCGAAGTCCTGTATCGCACCTGGCGCCTGCCGCGCGCCTGCGGCCAGATGCTGATGGGCGCACTCGCCGGGCCTCTCGGCCTGTCGCTGCTCGAGCGCAGCGAACTCGACGTGTGGAAACCACTCGTCGACCTGGCGATCGGCGCGGTTTTGTTCGAGCTCGGCAGCCGGATCCGCCCGCGTTGGCTGCTTGACAACCGTGCGCTGGCGCTGAGTTGCGTCGTGCAGGCGCTGGGCTGCACGCTGTTCGCGGCGTTCGCTCTGCTCGCCTTGGGTGCACCGCCGCTTTCAGCGGCAGTGGCCGGTGCCGTGGCGGCGTCGACGTCGCCGGTGATCACGCTCGCCGTGGTTCACGAAACCGGCGCGCGTGGCCAAGTCACCGAGCGCCTGCTCATCATGACGGTGATCAACTCGGTGCTTGCCGTGCTCGTGCTCAAGGCCTTGCGGATCGGCCTGGCGTTCGACGCGCCGGCGGCCGACGCCGGCGTGTTTGCCGCGTTGGGGCGCGCGCTCGTGACCGTCGGCGGCTCGCTGTTGCTGGGCGCCGCGGTCGGTCTGCTGCTGGAGCGCCTGAGCCCCTGGATGCGCGGCACGCCGGCGATGCCGGTCGTGCAGATCGCACTCGTCATCCTCGCCAGCCTGCTCGCCGCGCACTGGACGTTGTCGCCGCTGCTCACGCTGTTGATCGTGGGAATGACGGCGCGCGCGCGCCTGGCGCATCACCTGACGGTTGAACCGCTGCTCGGCTCGGCCGGTGCGGTGCTCAACGTGTTGCTCTTCGTCAGCCTCGGTCTGCTGTTTTCGCTCGAAGGGTTTTTCAGCGTCTGGCCGTGGGCGCTGGCGATCGTCGTGGCGCGCCTGGCAGCCAGTGCAGTGGCGCTGAGCGCCTTGGCGCGCAGCAGCGGCCTGGGTTGGCGCCAGGCACTGGGCCTCATCGTGGCGTTGCAGCCGATGAGCAGCCTGGCGGTGCTGATGGCGGCCGACAGTTACGGCTGGTCGAATCAGCTCAGCGGCATCGATGCGCGCACGCTGCAAGCCTTGCTCGTCGCGACGATGCTGATGCAACTCAGCGGGCCGCTCTGGGCGCAGCTCGGCCTGCAGCGCATCGCGGGCGAGTGCGGGCCCCGAGCGACGGCTCCGAATACGCGGTAGTCCGATGGCGCTGCAAGACTTCACCGTCTCCAAGCCGCTCACGCTGGGCGTCGAGCTCGAGCTGCAATTGCTCAGCACGCACGACTTCGACCTCACGCCGCAGGCCGATGACTTGCTCCGCGTGCTGCGCAGCCACACCGGTGCGTGGGACGTGAAGCCCGAGATCACGCGCAGCATGATCGAAATCGGCACGTCGATTCAAGCGCGCCACGACTCCCTGAAAAGCGAACTTCTCGACCTGCGCGACCAGCTCGCGCGCGGCGCGCGGCGCCTGAACATGGCGATTGCCGGTGGCGGCACGCACGCCTACCAGCAGTGGAGCGAGCAGCAGATCTACCCGACCGAGCGCTTTCACTACATCAGCGACTTGTACGGCTACCTCGCCAAACAATTCACCGTGTTCGGCCAGCACGTGCACGTGGGCTGCGAAGACGGCGACCGGGCGCTCTGGCTGCTGCACGCGCTGTCGCGCTACGTCCCGCATTTCATCGCCTTGTCCGCGTCGTCGCCGTTCGTGCAAGGCGTGGACACCGGTTTCGACTCGGCGCGCCTGAACTCGGTGTTCGCGTTCCCGCTGTCGGGCCGCGCGCCCTTCTGCCTCACGTGGGAGGATTTCGGCAAGTACTTCGACAAGATGACGAGCACCGGCGTCGTCAAGTCGATGAAAGACTTCTACTGGGACATCCGCCCCAAACCCGAGTTCGGCACGATCGAGCTGCGCGTCTGCGACACGCCGCTCACGGTGGAAAAAGCCGCTGCGCTCGCGTGTTACCTGCAATGCATTTGCCGCCGCCTGCGCGAAGAGCGCCCGTTCGAGCCCGCAGAAGACGACTACCTCGTCTACACCTTCAACCGTTTTCAGGCGTGCCGCTTCGGCCTGGACGGCGAAATCGTCGACCCGCAAACGAAACAGCGGCGGCGCCTGCGCGACGACATCCAGGAAACGTTGCAATCCATCGACGGCCACGCTCAGGATCTGCACGCCCAAGAAGCGTGTCAGGTGATCCGCGAAAGCCTGGTGAGCGGCAACGACGCGCAGTGGCTGCGCGCGCAGCGCACTTCGGGCGTGCCACTGGCGGCGGTGGTGCAGGCTGCTGCGGCGCGCTGGCTCGGCGCTTGATCCAGTTTGCGTTCTATTGAATAAGAATGGCCGGCTGCCTTCGGCCCGTTGCGGACATTCGTTTGTGCTCGCCCGTGCCAGCGTTCGGCGCGGCGCGGCAGGCGCTACCCGCGGGGGGCTCATGCTGTGGCGGTCTGCGCTTCGCTCCGACTCCGCTGTGGTGCTCGCCTTGAAGTCGCGCCCCGAACTCGCTGCGCTCACTTCGTTCGCTACGCTCAGACAGGCGGGGCGAAGTCAGTTTTGGATGCGCGCTGCGCGCGCCGACTTCAAGGCTGCGCTCCTCGCCGCCACAGAAATCGCCCCCCGCGGGTAGCGCCCGCCGCGCTGTCACCGTTCGGTTGTCTGCGACGAAAAGCCAAGACGTGCAACGCTCGATGCGTGATCCCCGGCCGGGCGAAGTGCGCTGGAACGCAGCGAGTGGAGGACCGTGTTTCCACTGAAGGCCACCATCGTTGGCGCGCGGCAGGTGCTGCGCGCAGGGGCCCGCAGGGGGCGATTTCTGTGACGGCGAGGAGCGCAGCTCTGGGATCGGCGCGCGCCAGCGCGCTTCCAAAACTGACTCGCCGCGCCTGTTTGAGCGTAACGAACGAAGTGAGTGCAGCGAGTTCGCGGCGCGATCCCAGAGCGAGCACCACAGCGGAGTCGGCGCGCAGCGCCGACCGTCACAGCATGAGCCCTCTGCGGGCCCCTGCGCGCAGCACCTGCCGCGCCGCACTGACAGACGCACACATAGCGAACGATCGAACGGCAGCAACGGGCCGAAAGCGAGCGTGACCAACTCGTCCGTCTTCTGCGATTGACAACCAGTCAGTAACAGCTGCTGAGTCAGCGTGCGGGCAACCCATCCGGCGCCGGCCCGACGAGCGCTTGCCACGGTGCCATATTGAGCGCCTGCGTTGCCGGTGTGGTGCTGAGGGTGGTCACCGCACTCACGCCGAATTCGGGGCTGCCACGCAGCGCGCGGAAGCGCCACTGCGTCTGGTTGCGCCAGGCGCCCGCGCGTTCGATGTTGCGCTCGAAATCGCGCGTCACTCGCGCGCCGCTGGTGCCCAGGCGGTCCATCACTTCGGCCATCGCCAGGCGCAACTGCGGGCCGCTGATCCGTTGCGCCCAGACGGTGCAGCGCTGGTCGTGCGTCACCACCAGCAGCAGGCGGTCTTCGGAGCCCGGCGCCCTCAAGACGTTGCCGGCTTGGCCTTCGAGCAGCTCGTAGCCCGTGCCGCCGAGCGCATCGATTGGCTCGAAGCCCTGCGTCAGCGCCCAATCGATCGCCGCCTCCGCCTGCGCGCCAGTGCGCAGACACGCTTGCTGAAAAATGTTCGCCACGCCTTGCGGGGTGAACAAGGATCTCGGGTCGTCGGGAAAGACCAGGCCTTGTGCGAGCACGGCACCCGCGCACATCAGCGACGCTGCCGCGCCACCACGGCGCCAACGCCCGCGCGAACGCGGCATCATGCCGCGCCGATTCGCGGTGGATTCGGGTGCAGCCGCGCCATGCTCAGCGAATCGACATAGGCGCCGTCGCGCAAGGCGAAGCCACGGTGCGTGCCTTCGATTTCGAAGCCGAACTTCTTGTACAGCGCGATCGCGCCATGGTTGTCGGTGTAGACGTTGAGCTCGATGCGCAGCGCGCCCGACCAGCGGTCCGCGTAGTCGCACATCGCCGCCATCAATGCCGTCGCCACGCCTTGGCGCTGCGCCTTGGGCGCGACTGATATGCCGAGCAGCAGCACGTGGCGACGCCGCAGCTGCGGACCCACCGGGTGCAGGCCTGCCGTGCCGACGACCTCGCCGTTCAACTCAGCGGCCAAGGCCAGGTCGGTCTTGCCGGGCGCCAGGTTTTCGGCCAGACGCGTGCGCCAGATTTCTTCATCGGTATAGGGCAGCTGCATCAGGCCTGGGTAGACCGCCGGATCGCCCATGATGCGAGCGAAGGCGGCGGCGTCATTCGGTACCGCGCGACGGATCGTGATCGACATGCTCGATAACCTCGTTGCTGCGGGAGCGATGCAAAGGCGCTGCCCGCGTCACCAACGTTCAGACGCGCTGCGCGACCCACGCGCGCACCGACGCCAACGCCGCACCCAGGTTGCCGGGTTCGGTGCCGCCGGCCATCGCCATGTCGGCCTTGCCGCCGCCCTTGCCGCCGACCTGTTGCGCAACGAAGTTCACCAGCTCGCCTGCCTTCACCTTGCTCGTGCAATCCGCTGTGACGCCCGCCGCCAGTTGCACGCGCCCGCCCTCGACCGTGGCGAGCACGATGACCGCACTCTTCAACTTGTCCTTGAGCTTATCGAGCGTTTCGCGCAAGGCTTTCGCATCGGCGCCGTCGAGTTGCGCGGCGAGCACCTTGAGCCCGCCCACATCCACGGCGGCGGCGAGCAGGTCGTCGCCGTGCGCCGAGGCGAGCTTGCCTTTGGCCGCGGCGAGTTCCTTCTCGAGGCTGCGCACCTGCTCGAGCACCTGGCTCACGCGCACAGGCACTTCGGCAGGGGCCGAGCGCAGGCTTGCCGCAACACCGCTGACCATCGCTTCCAGCGATTGCACGTAGGCCAGCGCGTTCTCGCCGCTCACCGCTTCGACACGCCGCACTCCGGCAGCGACGCCGCTCTCGGCGACGATCTTGAACAAGCCGATGTCACCGCTGCGCGCGACGTGCGTGCCGCCGCACAGCTCGCGGCTGCTGCCGATCTCTAACACGCGCACCTCGTCGCCGTATTTCTCGCCGAACAGCATCATCGCGCCGGTTTTTTGCGCGTCGTCCATGCTCATGACGCGCGCCTGCGTCGCCGCGTTGGCGAGGACTTCGGCGTTGACGATGCGCTCGACTTTGGCGATCTGTTCCGGCGTGAGCGGCGCGTTGTGCGCAAAGTCGAAACGCGTGCGCTGCGGATTCACGAGCGAGCCCTTCTGCTGCACGTGCGCGCCCAGCACCTCGCGCAGCGCCTTGTGCATCAGGTGCGTGGCGCTGTGATTGCGCACCGTCTTGACGCGTTGCTCGGCGTCAACGCGCGCGACAAAGGTGTCGCCGACTTCGACTTCGCCTTCGACGATGCGCCCGGTGTGGCCGGCCACGCTCGCCTGCACCTTCACCGTGTCGTCGATCAGCACGCGGGAACGCGCATTGCGCAACTCGCCCGTGTCTCCCACCTGGCCGCCGCTCTCGGCGTAAAACGGCGTGTGGTCGAGCACGATCACGACGTCGTCACCGGCGCGCGCGCGCGCCACCGGGGTGCCGTCGATGTAGATCGCGGTGATCTTGCTGTGCTCGCACACCAGGTGCTCGTAGCCGTGGAAGGTCGTCGCGACACCGTCGTACTCCAGGCCCTGCGCCATCTTGAACTTGCCCGCGGCGCGCGCTTGGTCGCGCTGCCGGTTCATGGCGACGTCAAAGCCGGCGGAATCGACTTTCACGCCGCGCTCGCGGCACACGTCGGCGGTCAGGTCCAGCGGGAAGCCGTAGGTGTCGTGCAGCTTGAACGCCAGGTCGCCGGCGATCGTCTGGGCTCCGCCTGCCAGCGCTGCCTCGAGAATCTCCATGCCATTGGCAATCGTCTGGAAGAAGCGCTCTTCTTCCTGCTTCAGCACTTCGGTGATGCGCGCCCGTTCGCGGCGCAGCTCCGGATATGCCTCGCCCATCTCGGCGGCGAGCGGCGCGACGAGCGTGTAGAAGAATGGCCTTCGTGCACCGAGCTTGTAGCCATGGCGGATGGCGCGGCGCGCGATGCGGCGCAGCACGTAGCCGCGCCCTTCGTTGCCCGGGATCACGCCGTCGGCGACGGTGAACGTGCAGGCGCGGATGTGATCCGCGATGACTTTCAGCGACGGTGCGTCTTTGTCGCAGCCGGAAGCGCCGGACGCAGCGCCAGCGGCGCCCGCCGCATCGACCGCCGCTTTCGCTGCGGCAAGCAAGGTGACGAAGGTGTCGATCTCGTAGTTGGAGTGCACATGTTGCAGCACCGCAGTCAAGCGCTCCAGCCCCATGCCGGTGTCCACGCTCGGCTTGGGCAGCTTGTGCATGACTCCCGCGTCATCGCGGTTGAACTGCATGAACACGTTGTTCCAGATTTCAATGTAGCGGTCGCCGTCCTCTTCCGGCGATCCCGGCGGGCCGCCCGCAATCTCGGGGCCGTGGTCGTAGAAGATTTCGGTGCACGGCCCGCACGGCCCGGTGTCGCCCATCATCCAAAAGTTGTCGGACGCGTAGCGCGCGCCCTTGTTGTCGCCGATGCGAACGATGCGCGCTGCGGGCACGCCGATCGTCTTGTTCCAGATCTCGTAGGCCTCGTCGTCTTCGGCGTAAACCGTGACCCAGAGTTTGTCGGCGGGCAGCTTGTAGACCTTCGTCAACAGCTCCCACGCGTACTCGATCGCGTCCTGCTTGAAATAGTCGCCGAAGGAAAAGTTGCCGAGCATCTCGAAGAAGGTGTGATGCCGCGCCGTGTAGCCCACGTTCTCCAGGTCGTTGTGCTTGCCCCCGGCGCGAATGCATTTTTGCGACGTCACCGCGCGGTTGTAAGAGCGCTTGTCGAAGCCGAGGAAAACGTCCTTGAACTGGTTCATTCCGGCGTTCGTGAACAGCAGCGTCGGGTCGTCGCCCGGGATCACCGGGCTCGACGCGACGATCGTGTGCCCCTTGGCTTCGAAGAACTTCAGGAACTGGCTGCGGATCTCGGCGGCTTTCATGCGGGTGCGCTTTCGCTCGCTCACATTCAACCGGTACCCCTTGCGAAGGCGCGCGAATGCTTGCTGTGGACGGGATTTACGAGGGGATCGATTATAGGTTGGCGCCCTCTGTCGCCTCGGGCGATTGCCCCGCAGTGCCACCCGCGCAAGCCTGCCGACTTATGATTCGCCGCTTCAGTTGCCCTTCGTCGGCGTCAATCGCCGGCCCTGCCGGAAGCCACACCATGGACATGAAAACCTCACCGCTCGCCACGCTCAACGACGCCGCCCTGCTCAAGACCGACGCACTGATCGACGGGCAATGGGTCGCCGCCGCGTCACGCTTCGCCGTCAACGACCCGGCGACAGGCCTGCGCCTGGCCGACGTCGCCAACCTCGGGCCGACGCAGACACAAACCGCGCTCGCCGCAGCGAACAAGGCGTGGCCGGCGTGGCGCGCCAAGACCGCCAAAGAGCGCGGCGCGATCCTGATGAAGTGGTTCCACCTGCTGCATCAGCACGCCGACGACCTGGCACGCATCATGACGGCCGAGCAGGGCAAGCCGCTCGCCGAAGCGAAAGGCGAGGTGAGCTACGCGGCAAGTTTCATCGAGTGGTTTGCCGAAGAGGCAAAACGCATCTACGGCGAAACCATTCCCACCACCGACAACAACAAGCGCTACCTCGTCATCAAACAGGCGATGGGCGTGTGCGCGGCGATCACGCCGTGGAATTTTCCGATCGCGATGATCACGCGCAAGGTCGCTCCTGCGCTCGCCGCCGGTTGCACCGTCGTCATCAAACCGGCAGAGCAGACACCGCTGTCCGCGCTCGCCGTCGCCGAACTCGCGCAACGCGCCGGCATGCCTGCCGGGGTGCTGAACGTCATCACCGCGGATGCGGAAAACTCGATCGCCGTGGGCAAGGTGCTGTGCGCGAGCGACATCGTGCGCCACCTGTCGTTCACCGGCTCCACCGAAGTCGGGCGCATCCTGAGCGCGCAGTGCGCGCCGACGATCAAGAAGCTGAGCCTGGAGCTCGGTGGCAACGCGCCTTTCATCGTCTTCGACGACGCCGACATCGACAGCGCGATCGAGGGCGCGATGATCAGCAAATACCGCAACGCCGGCCAGACCTGCGTTTGCGCGAACCGCTTCTATGTGCAAGAGGGCGTGTACGACGCCTTCGTCGAAAAACTGAGCCAAAGAGCCAAGACCATCAAGGTCGGCAACGGCTTCGAGGCCGGCGTCAACCAGGGGCCGATGATCGACGACCAGGCGATCGGGAAGATCGAGCGCCACGTCGCCGACGCGCTCGCCAAGGGGGCCAAAGTGCTGACCGGCGGCAAGAAGCAAGGCGCGCGCTTTTACGAGCCGACCGTGTTGTCCGGCGCGACGAGCGAGATGCTGTGCGCGCGCGAAGAAACCTTCGGCCCGGTCGCCCCCGTGTTCAAGTTCAAGACCGAGGCCGAGGTCGTGGCACTGGCCAACGCCACCGAGTTCGGCCTGGCAAGCTACTTCTACAGCCGCGACATCGGGCGCATCTTCCGCGTCGGCGAAGCGCTCGAATACGGCATGGTCGGCGTCAACACCGGCTTGATCTCGACCGCCGAGGTGCCGTTCGGTGGCGTCAAGCAGTCGGGCCTCGGCCGCGAAGGCGCGCACCAGGGGATCGACGACTACGTGGAGATCAAGTACCTGTGCATCGGCGACGTCCTGAAGTGACGTTCACCACGATCTGCAAGCGCGGCGTTGCCGCGCTGCTGCTGACCGGCCTCTGCACCTTGGCGCACGCCGCGGGCTGGACGGCCAAGCTGGCCAACGGCCAGGAACTCAACATCGTGGAAGGCGCCACCGCGACAACCAGCGGCTATTTCCTCGAGCGGCGCTTTGGTGCGGGAATTCGCGACCCACAGTTCGGCAGCGGCGGGCGCAGCTTCTTCACGATGGGCAGCGACAACAGCCCACCGGCCACCGTGCAGGTCGACGCTGCCGGGCGCATCCTCGTCAGCGGCAGCACGGAGGCGAGCAACGGCCGCAGCGCCGCGGTCGTGTTGCGCTTTCTGCCGAGCGGCCAGGTCGACCCGGGCTGGGGCCAGCAGGGCCGCAGCGTCATCGAGGCGCCACGCGGCAACGCCGCGGCGGCCGACACGCTGGCTCTGGCCGACGGGCAGGTGCTGATCATCGGCACTGTCGACGACGAACAGAACGAGCGCGCGGCGCTCTGGCGCCTCACCGCAGGCGGCCAGCTCGACGCGGCCTTCGGCAACGCCGGCCTGATGCTCGCCGCGGCGCTGCCGCAGTCGCAAGGCGTGTCGCTTCAGCAAAGCGCAGACGGCACGCTGCACATCGCGCTGCAGGTCGGGCGCGGCGACAAGACCTGGCTCGAAGTGCATCGCTGGCTGGCAGACGCACCACGCCCGGTGCGCGTGGCACGCCAGGAGTTCCCCGAGGAATGGGTGGGCCCGCCGGTGCTGGAGCAGCGCGGTCAGGCCTGGGTCTGGACCGACGCGTCGCAGCCCTTGACGCCGCCGCTGCAACTCGTGGCCGCGGCGGGCGAGTCGGTGTGGGCGGCGCCGACAAGCGCAGCTGCCACGGCCACGCGCGGCGAGGCTGCGCCGATTGCCGGCCACGCTGCGGTGAACCCGTTCAATCAGGCTGCGGGAGCGGACCCGGAGTCCGCCCCGGTCACCCTCGACGACCTGGCGTGGCCGGGTCTGCTGCTCACGCTTCTGGCGTTGCTGGCTGCAGCATTCTGGTGGTGGTGGCGGCGCGGCTGAGGCGCGACCGAGACAGGCATCGAGCGGGTGGAGCGGGTGAGGGGAATCGAACCCCTGTATGAAGCTTGGGAAGCTGCCGTTCTACCATTGAACTACACCCGCAGTTCACCGCTGAATTCTAGCGTGGGCCGCTTGGGTGCACGACGCGACTCAACGCCGTCCCGCGCCAACCAACATCTCGCACGGGCCGACGAAGCCGGCCCCGGGCGTCTCGAAGCGCGCCAGCGTCTCTTCGATCTCGCGCCAAGTGTCGGCGCGCTCGGCGTCGCTCATGCTCGCCATCATCTGGTGCAGTGCACCGAAGGATTCGCGTTCGAAGCGCACGCACTCGGCCGCCGTGGCGAGCCGCACCGGCGAATCCACCTTGCGCACTTCGACGTCACGGAAGCCGGCCTGCTCCAGCGTGTTCGACAGCACGCCCTGCGCGCCCAGCGAGAACGGCCCCGGTTGGCCGGGCAGCGGCGGGGGCAGCTGCGCGCGACGCCGGATGATGCCCACTGGCAAGGCGAAGAATGGATTGCGCTCGGGCGTGGAGTACACCACGGCCGCGAACCGCCCACCGGGCCGCAGCGCCTGCCGAATCCCTGCGAGAGCGCGCTGCTGGTCAGGGAAGTAGATGAGGCCGACGCGCGAGATCGCGGCATCGAAAGACTCGGGGGGCAAGAGGTCGTGGCGTTCGCCATCGAGCTCGCGGGTGTCGACGTTGCGCAGGCCAGCGCGATCCGCGGCCGCTTTCGCATAGCCGAGGATGGTGGGCGAGATGTCGGTGGCCAGCACGTGCCCGGCAGTGCCGGCGCGCTGCGCCGCCAGCAGGGTCTGTTCGCCAGCGCCCGCGGCGACGTCAAGCACCCGCGAGCCCGGACCGACATGGGCCATCTCGAGCATGGCCTGCGTCGCCGCGCCCAGCCAGTCGGACAGCAGGGGAGCCCAGCGATCCCACGCCTGCGCCGCACTCTCCCATTGGGCGCGGGTGGTCTGGCGGAACTTGTCCGCATCGAAGGCGGCCGGGGCGGCGGAACGAGGCAGGGTTTCGGAACGGGACTGGGATTCGGTCATGGTGAGACTCCTTCAAATGATCGGCGCGACGTGCACCCATGGCCGCAGGTTAGGCTTTACCGCCGGGCCCCTCAAGTCCAGAATCTGGAGTTCGGCGCTTGGCCGCACACCGCTGGGCTCGCCTTCATGATCGACTACATGCAGTTCTGCACGGTGGCCCGCGGGGCCGAGGTGCTGGGTGAGTTGTGGACGCCGTTGGTGGTGCGCGAGCTGCTCTGCGGAAGCCGCCGCTTCAACGACATTCATCGCGGCGTTCCGCGGATGTCGGCCACACTGCTGACGCAGCGCCTGCGCAAGCTGGAGGCGATCGGCGTGCTCGAGCGCCGGCGCGTCGAGCGCAGTTGGCAATACCACCTCACCCCGGCCGGCGAGGAATTGCGGCCCATCGTGGAGGGCATCGGCCACTGGGGCGCGCGCTGGATCGGCAGCCGCCTGCAGCCCGAGCAGCTCGACGCAGGCTTTCTCATGTGGGACATCCGCCGCTTCGTCCAGCTCGAGTCCTTCCCCGCGGGTTGCCGCACGGTGGTGCATTTCCAGTTCCGCGATGCGCCGACGGCGGAGCGTCTGTGGTGGCTGGTCGTCGAGAGCGGGACCGCCGATCTCTGCCGCGACGACCCGGGCCACGATGTCGACGTCGTCGTCGAATCCACCGTGCGCGCCCTCACCGAAATCTGGACCGGCGACACCGATCCCGCGAAGGAGTTTCGCTCCGGTTCCCTGGCCGTACAGGGCGCAGGTTGGCAGGGGGAGCGCCTGTGGCGCTGGCTGGGGCGCAGCATGTTCGCGCCGACGCGGATGGCACGGGCCTGACGATCACCGTGGCGGGCCGGCGTGCTTCTATCGCCCAGGCGAGATCAATCTCGATTCATGCTGCAATCGGCACCAGACAAGTTCTCGCGTCCACCATGTCAGCCCCCGAACCCTCCCCTTCCCTCACTGCGCACCCGCCGATTCGCAGCTTCGTCCTGCGCGCGGGTCGCATGGGCCCGGGCCAGACGCGCGCGCTGCAGACGCTCGGGCCCCGCTTCATCTTGCCCTTCAGCGCCACCCCTTGCGAGTTCGACGCCGCGTTCGGCCGCAGCGCGCCGCGGATTCTGGAGATCGGCTTCGGCATGGGCGACGCGACGGCGGTTATCGCGCAGGCGCTGCCGGGCACCGACTTCGTCGGCGTCGAAGTGCATCCGCCGGGCGTGGGCGCGTTGCTCAAGCGCATCGGTGAACTCGCCCTGACGAACTTGCGCCTCGTGCAACACGACGCCGTCGAGGTGTTGCGCGACATGGTCGCGCCCGAATCACTGGCGGGAGTTCACGTGTTCTTCCCCGACCCGTGGCACAAGAAAAAGCACAACAAGCGGCGCCTGATCCAGGCCGAGTTCGTGACGCTGCTCGCGAGCCGGCTGCGCACCGGCGGCCGCCTGCATTGCGCAACCGACTGGCAACCCTATGCCGAGCAGATGCTGCAAGTGCTCTGCGCCGAGTCGGCGCTGCGCAATACCGCGCCAGGCTTTGCGCCACGCCCCGACTACCGGCCACTCACCAAGTTCGAGAACCGCGGCCTGAAGCTCGGCCACGGCGTGTGGGACTTGGTCTTCGAGAAGCGTTGAGCCGCGCCGCTCAGCCCTGCCAGTTCACGACGCCGGTGTAGGCCGTGACGAGCACGACGATGCCGAACGCAATGCGGTACCAGGCAAACGGCTTGAAGTCGTGGCTCGAGATGTAGCGCAGCAGCCAGCGCACGCACACCCACGCCGACAGAAAACTGAACACGAGGCCGACGCTGAACAGCGGAATGTCCGCCGCGCTCAGCAGCGCGCGCTCCTTGTAGAGGCTGTAGGCACCCGCGCCGATGAGCGTGGGAATCGCGAGATAAAAGCTGAAGTCGGTCGCGCAGCGCCGGGAGAGACCCAGCAACATGCCGCCGATGATGGTCGCGCCCGAGCGGCTCGTGCCGGGGATCATCGCGAAGCACTGCACCAGACCGACTTTCAACGCGTCCCACGGCGTCATGTCGTCCACCGACTCGATGCGCACCTTGCTCGACCGCCCTTCGGCCCACAGGATGATGACGCCACCGATGATGAAGGTGCTGGCCACGACCACCGGCGTGAACAGGTGCGCCTTGATCGCCTTGCCGAACAGCAGGCCCAGCACGACCGCGGGAACAAAGGCGATGCCGACGTTGAGCGCAAAGCGCCGCGCTTTTGCATCGTTGCCCAGGCCGAGCATCGTGGAACGCAGTTTCTGCCAGTAAACGATGATCACGGCGACGATCGCGCCGGTCTGGATCGCGATGTCGAAGACCTTGCTCTTGTCGTCGTGAAACCCGAGCAACGATCCGACGAGGATCAAGTGCCCGGTGCTGGAGATCGGCAAAAACTCGGTGAGGCCTTCGACGATGCCCATCAGCATCGCCTTGACGAACAGCGTGATGTCCACGCGTCAGGTCGGCAACGCTGCCGTGACAACCACTTCCACCTTCCACTGCGGCCGTGCGAGACGTGCTTGCACGGTCGCGCGCGGCGGCGCGTCGCCCGGCTCGACCCAGTCGTCCCACACTGAATTCATGCCGTCGAAGTCGGCGATATCGGCCAGAAAAATCTCGCAGCGCAAGATGTGCGCGCGATCGGTTCCTGCCTCCAGAAGCAGCTTGTCGACGGCGGCGAGCACCTGCGTCGTCTGGCCGCGAATGTCTTGCGCGGCGTCGTTTGCCACTTGCCCGGCCAGGTAGACGGTTCCGTTGTGGATCGCCATCTCCGACATGCGGTCACCGACGTGGTAACGCCTTACGGCATGAGTCATTTCTTCGTTCCTCTTTTGTGATCGCCCCTGTGCGCGTGACGATGCGTCTGCACCGGATGCGCCGCCGGGCCGGGCTGCCCGGCGGTTGCCTTACCTTGCCCGATCTTGCTTTCCGTGCCCTTGAACAATTTCTGGATATTGGCGCTGTGCCGCCAGATGAGTAACAGCCCCATCACGCTGACGGCAAACGCCGTCGCGCCGCCTCCCCAGATCAACAGCTGGTAAAACGGCGCAAAGGCAGCGCTGACGATCGCCGCGAGCGACGAGTAGCGAAAGAATCCGGCGATGACGAGCCACGTGAGCAGAGTCGCCGCGCCGAGCAACGGGTTCATGCCGAAGATCGCGCCGGCGGCGGTGGCCACGCCTTTCCCGCCCTTGAAGTTGAAGAACACCGGCCACAAGTGGCCGAGAAACGCCGCGAGCGCTGCAGCGGCCGCGGTGCCGGCGCCCAGGCCGAAGCGTTCACCGAACAGCTGCACGAGCAGCACCGGCACGTAGCCCTTCAGCGCGTCGAGCAGCAAGGTCAGGCCCGCGGCCAGCTTGTGCCCCGAGCGCAGCACGTTCGTCGCTCCCGGGTTGCCTGAGCCGTAGCTGCGCGGGTCGCCCAGACCAAATCCGCGGCTGACGATCACCGCGAACGACAGCGATCCGATCAGGTAAGCCGCCAGCGTGGCAAGGACAGGGTTGAGGTAAGGCATGGGGGTGATGGCGCGGCACAGCGTTGCGCTTGCGCCCTCGCGTATTCTGCCTGCACCGCTGCGCGCCGCGCGGCGCGGCGGTCAAATTGCGCAGTCGACGGGCAGCGCGCGCAGTGAATCGAGCAACACTTTCGGCGCGATGCCGACGAGGTAACCGCGGCGCCCGCCGTTGATGAAGATGCGTGGCAACTCCAGCACGCTGCGCTCGACGAAGACACGCAGCTCCTTGCGCGTGCCGAAGGGCGACGTGCCGCCCACCTGATAGCCGCTGTGACGCTGCGCCGCGTCCGCGCTGCACGCCTGGACGCTCTTGGCGCGAATCGCGCGTGCCAGGTTTTTCGTGCTGACGATCCGGTCGCCGTGCATCAGCACGATCAGGGGCTCGCCACGCTCGTCCTGCATCACGAGCGTCTTGATCACGTCGTGTTCGGCGACGCCAAGCTGGCGCGCCGATTCGGCGGTGCCGCCATGTTCGACGTAGTCGTAGACGTGCTCCGTGAACGCCACGCCCTGCCGGCGCAACCACGCCGTCGCGGGCGTTTCGCTGACGTGGGCGCCCTTCTTCGCCACCGCGTTCCCTGCTGCGCAACGACGCTGCGGTGCCCGGGCTATAGCGCCGGATCGCGGTGCGTCCAGCGAATCGCGTCGATCGAATCGAGCACCTCGCGCGGCAGGCGGACGCCCCAGGCGGCAAGGTTCTCGTCAAGCTGCGCCAGCGTCGTCACGCCGATGATCGTGCTGGCGACGCGCCAGTTGCTCGCGCCATAGGTTTCGCGGCGCGTCGGCACCGAGTACACCTCGGCGGTGTCGATGAAATTGACGCCTTGTTCGAGTGCGCGATCGAGAATCGCGTGCGCGGCGCGCTCGTCGACCTGTTCGCCGAAAGTCATCGTTCCCAGACAGATCGGCGTGACGCGAAGCTCGCTGCGTCCCAGGGTGACGAGAGGCAGCGCTGGATTCATGGCGCGCAGTGTAGTGGCGTCATGAGCGCGTCGACACGCGTCGACCTCATCCTCCACCCGACCTTGCGCCGCAGGCGCCGCGGCTCGTGTACGCTTGGGCCCCCACGATTCCCCGCCCCTGCCGGAGACCGCATGGCAACAACTCGGGCCTCTACCGCATTGCGCACCGTTCTCGCGGCGCTGGCAACGTTTGTGCTCGGCGCGCTTCTCGGCGCGCCCGCCCAGGCGCAACTCGCCGACCCGTGGAAAGACTGGCTGAGCGCCGACAGCGCGCATTTCCGTGTGCACTACCGCGCCGAACACCGCCCGCAGGCGCAGCGCGCGATCCAGGCCGCCGAGCGCGCCTATCCGAAGATCACGGCGATGCTGCAGTGGGAGCCGCGCAGCCGCACCGAGATCGTGCTGTTCAACGAATTCGACCAGCCCAACGGCTTTGCCACGCCCCTGCCCTTCAACATGATCGGCGTGTTCCTTGCCCCCGACGACAACGGCCAACTGCTCGACAACTCGGCGTGGCTGGATTTGCTGCTCACCCACGAGTTCACGCACGTCGTGCACCTGGACAAGGTGCGCGGCGCGCCCAAGGTGCTGCAGGCGATCTTCGGCCGCGTGCCGTGGTTCTTTCCGAACGTGTTCCAGCCCCTGTGGGCGCTCGAAGGCTTGGCCACGTACACCGAGAGCGATCCGGCCACCGGCCGCGGGCGCTTGCGCAGTGCGCTCTTCGAGGCGCAATTGCGCGCCCAGGCCGGGAGCGGATTTCTGTCGCTGAGTGAAATCAATTCCGACGGCCGATCGCTGCCGCTGACCAAGAACTACCTCTACGGCGCGTATTTCTACGACTTCCTGGCGCGCCGCTACGGGCCTGAGGCGATTGCCAAGATCGTGGAACGCTACAGCGGCAACTTTCCCTTCGTGCCGCGCCTGCACAGCGGCCCGTACGACGTGTCCGGCAAGATGATGGACGCGCTGTGGGACGAATTCCTCGTCGATCTTGCGCAGCAGGTGGACCAGCGCGCGTCCAACCTGCGGCGCCAGCCGCAGGCTGCGGGCCAGCCGCTCACGGCTTCGCTGTTCGACATCACGGCGATCGCCGCGCTGCCGAGCGGCGCCGCAATCGCCGTGCTCGACGACGGCGTGCGCGCTCCGCACCTGGTGCGAATCGCCAGCGACGGCACACAACAGAAAGTGCGGCGCGTGAATCGCGGCGCGCGCCTGTCCGCCACCGCGGAAGGGCGCGTGCTCGTGATCCAGCCCGACATTTGCGAAGGCTACTACCTCGTCTATGACGTGTACCGCCTGGAGGCCGACCAGTCGCTGCGCCAACTGACGCATTGCGCGCGCCTGCGCCACGCCGTTCAGGCGGGCGACAGCAGCATCATCGCGATCCAGCACGACGCCGGCCTGACGCGCCTGCTCCAGCTCGACGCCGCGGGCCGCGAAGCGCGCGTGTTGATCCCTGCGGTGCCCGACACCGACTTGATCGACGTCGCCGCCAGCCTCGATGGCCAAGCTGTGCAATACATCGCCAAGCGTGAGGGCGATTGGCGTATCTTCGAGATCAAGCTCGACGCGCCGGACGCCGCGCCGACGCTGCTGGCACGGCTCACTGCGCCGGTGCACGGGCTGCGCCACACGGCGTCGGGCCTCGAGTTCATCTCCGCGGTGGATGGCGTCTACAACGTCTGGCGCCTGAGCGGCGGCGCTCTGCAACGCCTCACGCACAGCCACACGAGCATCGTCGCGCACAGCGGCACGCTGCCCGACGGGTCGTCGTGGCTTGTGGCCGTGGCGAACAACGGCTTCGAGGTGCGCCGCATGAGCGAGAGCACAGCGCAGCAACGCGTTGCCGCAGTCGCCCCGGCGGCACCTGCGCAGGCACCCACTGCCGCCAGCGGCTCGGCGGACCTCGGCGAACCCACCCGGTACGCGGCATGGCGCTCCCTCTACCCGCGCTCGTGGTTCCCGGCCGTCAGCGTCGACCGTGGCCTGACCGCCTACGGCGCGAGCACCATCGGCGGCGACGCGCTGGGCTGGCACCGCTACGCGGCGCTCGCGCAATGGGAAACAAGCCAGCGCGAAGGCATAGGCAGCCTCGAGTACCTGTTCCTCGGCCGCCACCATGTGGCGGCGAGCCGCAACCTCAGCGCACGCGCCTGGACCGGCGCCAGCGGCAAGGAAGATACAACCGTCTACGAGCGCGGCACGCAACTCCAGTGGCTGAGCGCACTGCCGTTTTGGCGATTGGAGCGCCGCCTGACGCTCGGCGTGGGCGCGGCCCTGGACCGCAACGACCGGATCGACCTCATCGCCGGCACGACCGTCCGGCCGCGCGACGAGCGCATCGCCGCGCTGCTCGTCGAGTTCGACACGAGCGGTGGCAACTGGTGGAGCGAAGGCGAGAACCGCGGCCAGCGCAGCACGCTGCTCTACGAGACCTACAAGCCTTTCGCACGGAGCAACAGCAACAACTACGACGGCGACCTGGTGCGCCTGGACTTGCGCGGCTACCTGGGAATCGCGCGCAGCGTGCTCGGCGTGCGCCACACCGAAGTGCGCGCACGCGGCTTCACCGAGCCTTACCAGCTCGGCGGCGCGCTGGACCCGCAATTGCAGCTCGGCACGGTGCTGAACAGCCGGCGCATCGCGCTGCGCGGTTACGACGCCGACGAGCCGACCCTGGTCGGCACCGATGCGCGCGTGACAAGCATCGAATGGCGCGCCCCACTGGCAGATGTCGACCGCCACGGCATGGCGCCGCCGTTCGGCCTGAACCGCCTGTCCGCCACCGTGTTCTTCGACATCGGCGGCGCGTGGACCACGGGCAACCGGCCGGCGCAATACAAACGTGGCGCAGGTGTGGAGTTGATCGGCGAAGTCAAGCTGCTCTACGCACTCGGCCTGCAGCTGCGTGGCGGGGTCGCCAAGGGGCTGGACGAGCCGCGCGATTCGATGGGGTATTTGAGTTTGGGGCGGGCGTTTTAGGCCCGTGGTCTTGGCAAGCCGAAGGACGCAGCCGACAATCGACTCTGGAGGCTTCGAGATGAGCAGCAATCCCATCATCCACCGCGACCCCCAAATCCAGGGCGGCGTGCCCGTCTTCGTCGGCACGCGCGTCCCGCTGAAAAATCTCTTCGATTCTCTGGAATGCGGCGACACACTCGACCAGTTTCTGGAGGATTACCCTTCCGTGACTCGCGAGCACGCGCTCGCCGCGTTGGAACTCGCGCGAGATTCAGCCGCTGAACATGCGCCTGTTGCTGGATGAATCACTGCCCTGGCGCCTGAGTCGGCTGTTGATCGGCCATCAAGCCAGTTCTGTGCAACGCATGGGCTGGGCCGGTGTACAAAACGGCGAGCTGCTGCGCCTTGCGGCATCGCAGTTCGATGCCTTCATCACCGCCGACCAGAATCTGCAATTTCAGCAGAATCTCGCCACCCTGCCGCTCACAGTGATCGTGCTCGCGGCACCGAGCACAGCGCTGCGCTCCCTCGAACCCTTGGTGCCGGCGTTGCTCAAGTCACTGAGCGAAACCCATTCGCCGAAGATGCTGATTCGGATTGGTGATTGAAGGGGTCAGTCAAGACAGCTCGCCGCCCGAGTCGGCTGACGAACTCCTCGATGCGCTGCTCGGCGAATCGCCCACCTTCGGGGAGCTGCGCCGGCAATTGGTATCGATGCGGAACTTCGCGTTCGGCGGGTTGTCGTGTCGGCACTTCGGACATTGCATGAGCGTCGGCCCTTCGCATTTGCCGAAGAATCGCGCCAGAACCGGGCGCTGTCAACGTCCGCCGTCGCCCACCAATGCGTAAGGCGCCCAGAAGGCCGGGTGTTCGAAGCCGGGCATTGCCATGACACCCAACATGGCCTGGCGCAGGCTCTCCGACTTTCGCGCCGCTGGATGATTGGCGTAGTGCGCAAAGGTCGCCGTCGTCAGCAATTTGGCGCTCTCGGATTCGACCGCCCAGTGCGTCGCGAGCACGCTGCGGGCGCCGGCATAGAAGAATCCGCGCGCCAGGCCGCTCAATGCCTCGGCGGCACTGCCATCCGATGCGGCGGTATTGCAGGCCGACAAGATGACCCAGTCGGCGTTGAGCTTGAGCGACATCACGTCGTCCAGCGTCAGCAGGGGCGCCAGCGGGTTCTTGCCTTCTTCGCCGGTCGCCGCCAAGGCCAACGCCGGCTGTGTGAGCCGCGGCAGGTCGCCGGCCATCAGGCCGTGCGTCGCGAAAGCGATCACGCGCTTGCGCGCAAGCAGGCCCGATTCGCTTGCCGCGAGCACGCTTTCGCGCGTGGCCGCAGCGCCGAGTTTCAGGTCGGTGGCCTGGTTGGCGCGCAGCGCACCGGCGATTGCACGCAGTTCATCGCCCGTCTCAGGCAGGGGCGGGATCTCGGCATAGCGCGCGACGGCAGCGCTGTCGTCCAGGTTGATGCCGAGCGACACAGCGCGCTTCATGAACACGCTGCGGCGCGGTTTGAGTTGGCCATCGCCCGACCGCAGCGGCAGTGCGGCAGCGGCGCCACCAGTGCGTGAGGCGGTGCGGCTGAACCTCGGGTCGCCCCACGCCATCAGCGCTTCCTGGTCCGCGGCCACCGGTGCGGCACGCCGCAGCGCCAGCCAGGCCGAGATGCTGGGCTCATGCGACACCGCCGCCTTGCGGATCAGCCAGGGCGTGACTTTCTCATCGGCATCACCCGCACCGGTGACGAGCACGCCGAACGGAATTTCTCCGAGCACACCCGAACTCACGACAACGAGATGATTCTTCTCGCGCAACAGTCGGTCCAGAGGTGCCAACAGGCGTGCGTAAAGCTCGGCGGCGGCGAGTCTGTCGAAGGCGCGCAGAGTGCCCTCCATCTCGTTGAAGTCGAGCGTACGGCGCAACCTTCGCACCAGCAAGCCGAGCTCGCCACGGCCCAGTGGCGCACGGTGGAATTCGCTGCCCCCTTCGGCATCCGTGGCCCAAACGTAAACCGAACGTTCCATGGGGAGCAGGGCCACCAGCGCTTCGTCGCCGCGCAAGCGAATCGCCACATCGGTCGACTCGGCGGGGCGCGCCCGCAGCATCTGCTCGTAGTCCGGAAAACGGCTCTTGATCCGCGCTTGAAGCTCGCGGCGCTGCGCATCGAGCTCGTCGATGCGGTTGCGCGTTTTCGCGGCCAAGGCCGGCAGCAAGGTATCGATGGCGCCACCCGTGCCGTCCATGTACTTGCGCAATGCGCGAATTTCGTTGCGCAATTGCTGATCCTGTCGAACCAGCAGGACCAGCGCGGGGCTTGCCGCGGCGGACCGTGCCGCAGCGTCTTCCAGCGCCTCGCGCACGACGCCGGTGACCATCCAGTCGGCAATCTGGATCGGCGGCACCGCGTCGTCGCCACCGGAGTTGCCCGTCGCCTCCAGGTAGGCCTCGGTGATCCAGTCGCGCAGGTCCAGACGCAGCCCGATGCGCTCGATAAAGTCGGCATTGACTGCCGCCATCATCTGCTGCATCGCCTCACGCAGCAAGGGCAGCGCCGCGTCCCGCGTGGCCTGGGTCTTGGCTTGCCACATCGCCACGCCTTGAAGGCCGCGGGCCTGTGCAGTAAAGAAGTGCTCGGCGCCGTGCAGCCTTGCTGTTTCGGCAGCAAACTGCTCGAACAGCGTGCTCGCCTCCAATTCGCGCTGCGTCGCAAGATAGACCAGGCCGCGCTCCAGTGGAAGTTTGATGCGATGTTTGAGTGTCTCGTCGCGTCCAGCGAGCTCGTCCAGGCGAGCCAGCAATTTCGACGCATCGACAGTGACACGCTGGCCGATCCAACCGGCGAGCAGGGCGCGGGTGCGCTCCAGGCGCGCCGGGTGCATCTCATCCAATCCGAGATTGACCAGCACCGCGTCGGACTTGCGAGCCAACTCGCTGGCGTCGCTGAAGTCGCGCTTGTCGAAGCGAATCTCGGAGGCCTTCAGGTACAAGTCCGCTTGCTGCGCAGGCGATAGTTCGAATTCGCGTGACGCCCGTACGTAGTCGTTCAGCGTGCGCTCGGCGTCCTCATAGCGCCGGGCCGCGCGCTGCGCGTCCAGGCGGCGCGACAAGGTCTGGCCGATGTCGGCCGCCAGCGCGTTTCGGTTCGGGTCGGTGAAGCTGGGCAAGAGTCGCCATGCGCTGCGCGCATGGTCCTCGGCGTCATGGGCCGCCTGGATCGCCGTGTCATGGCGGCCGGCCCTTTGTTCCAGCATCGACTCGGCCATCGCGCCATGCGCCAGCGCGCGCTGGTCCAGCATGCGCGATAAGGTCCAGCGGTTGGTTCCAATCTTGTTGTTCGCCACACGTTCGCGCATCTCACGCAAGGTGACCCGGGCCCCCAGGTCGTTGAGCTGGGCCGCGAAGTCTTTGGCGACGAAGGCCATGTACACGGCACGCGTTTCCGAATTCGGAGCCGTTGCCACCGCTCGACGGCGAAAGTCGTTTCCTTCGTCGATCTCGCCGCGCGACAGCAGGATCGCACCGAGTTCCATCTTCCACGTCGCGTCGGGCAAGAGACTCGCGGCCTGGCGCATGACCGCCTCACGCGCACGGTCGTCTCCCAGGCGCATCGCGGCGATATTCTTTTCGACGAAGTGATTGCGCAACGCAAGATATGTCGAATTCACCGGTGCCGGCTCGGCAAGCACCTCGCGCAAACTGCGCTGTTCCCTCGGGGACAGGCGCTTGAAGTCGGACTCGATCTCGGCGTACTGCGACCACACCGGCGCCGCCACGAACCCGACGCACACGCAGAGCAGCGTGGCAAGCCACCGGCGCCGGCGCCCCGGAATCGATCGGCTCCAAGGCAGTGGCATGGCATTGACTCCCCGGCGACTCGCGCGTTGCAGACTGAGAATCGAGCCGGGTCCGTTGTGCAAGAATCCGGCGAGCATTGCAATGCTGCAATGAGAAGCACATCCTATCGACGGAATCGGCTCGCCACTACCCCCTAAGTCGAATGAGGTTTTGCCTGGTAGCGCGCACGCCCATCGATGCGCAACCCGAGGTGGATGCCGGCGCGATCGCTCGGGCACCCCCTTCGGTCGAGTGATGCGCGTCGCCGACCCTGCGGGTCCAATCGCCCCAACTTCACACTGAACAGGCGACGGAATAGTGTCCTTGCGTGACCGCATTGTTGCCCGTTGGCGAAGTTTCAGTACGCGCACGCGACACTGGCTGATCAACATCGCCATCGGCATCGGCATCGTATCGATGCTGAACTGGGCGGGCCAGGGTCTTCGCCTGCCCCTCGTCGTCAGTGCACAGGACGGCGCCTTCGATCGCATGATCCGCGCCAGCGCGGTCGCGGCACCCGAAGCGCACGAAGGACTCCCGGCGCCGCCGAAGCTGGTGCTCGTCGATGTCGATGACCACACCTGGCGAGACAAGCGCTGGGGCGGTGCCGAGCCTGCGCGCGCGCCGGTGGAACTGCTGGCCTCCTTGATCGACGCTGCTTTCCAGCGCGGCGCGAGCCAGGTGGTGCTCGATATCGCCATCGAGGGCAGTACCGGGCGTGAGTCGGACTTGCTCGAAGACCGTCTCTTCGCCACCCGATTGGCGTCCATGCTGGACGCGCCGTGGTTCGCTTCGGATCGGCAGCTCGTGCTGGTGCGAACCCTGCGCCAGCCGCTTCCCGTGCACCGAAAGTTGCTCGCGAACCTGGCACAAGACCCGGTGCCATTTGCCGATGGCTACTTCGACGACTTGCGTGAATCTCCGACGATCGACCAGGTCGTTGCCCGCTCGCAAGGCCGAATCGTCCTCGCCGCACCCTTCTTTTCAATCTCGCCGGATCGCGTGTTGCGCGACTGGCAGCTCTTGCAGGTGGTTTGCCAGCGCACAGACCAGGCAAAACAAGGCGTCCTCCAGGTCGTACCTTCGGTTCAACTGGCCGTGGCGGCACGGCACTTCGGCCTGCCCGCGGGTGCGCAACCGTGGAACGCGCGTCAGCGCGCCGAAGTTTGCGTGCCTTTTCCCGCGGACCCGAGTGATGCCACAGCGCAGCCGGATGCAAGTCTTGCGTCGGCATTGCGGGTCCGGGCCGACGCCGTCGCCGCTGCGGGCTGGAGTGCGACCCGAGCAGCGTTCGCCACGCACGGGGTTCGCATGGCCCACCAGGTGCCCCAGGTCGACGACTTGGGCAATCGCGTGGTCTTTCGATGGGCCCATCCCCCGAGCGTGATTCCGGCGCTTGACATGCTGTTCAGCCAGGTCCGTCATGACCTGAAAAACCGTGTCGTGCTGATCGGCCAGACTTTCCCGGAGAGCGGCGATCATCACTACACGCCGCTGGGCGACATGCCCGGTGCCGTAGTGTTGCTCAACGCCATCGACTCGATGACTCGGCATCGCATCGTGGGCCAGCCAAGCGCCTGGATCACGGTGCCGTTAGCGTTGGCAATGATCGTCGCCGTGGGCTATGCGTTTGCGCGTTGGCGCTCGTTGCTCGGCACCGTGGTTGCTACGTGCGCAATTCTGGCGGTGCTGCCATGGCTCAGTTTCAGCCTCTTCAAGCAGGGCGTCTGGCTGGACTTCGCCCTGCCCCTGCTGGGAATCCAGGTCCACAAAATGATCACCACTCTGGAGGAGGCCGTTGCCAGGCGCCACGGAGCCGCCACCAGAGGGCCTCTTGTTCAACCATTCAATGCGGGGTTGCCAGCTGCTGCGCATTCTGAAACGATCGCCCCCAAGGAGGGAGGTTCGCGATGATCGCTCGGCCATCGATGCATCCGCACAAGACCAGGCGTGGCGCCGCGGCTTTGGCGCTCAGCGTGCTGTGCGCGACGGCGCAGGCGCTCGACGCCGATGTCGCCGGCTGGGTGGAGCCGGATCCGAAGACGCAGGCGATTCCCTTGTCGGCGTTTCGTCTGGACCGCGCGGGCAAGGCAATCGCTTACCCCGACGCAGGCTTGCGCGCCTGTGACAAGCTGGTCCTGATCGATGACAAGGCGATCGTGCGCGTCCGGCTGGCCAGCAACCTGCGGCTACAGCTCGACGCCGAGTCTCAGGCAAGGCAGATCGAGATCCCCTGCGACCAACGCGGCATCGCCTCCAGCTTGGCTGCGGCGCTGCGCGCGCTGGTCAGCAGTGCGGAACAGCGCAAGGCCAGGGTGGCGACCCTGACGCGCGATATCGCTCCGCTGGCGCTGCCGATCCTGGTCGCCCCGCAGACCCACATCGTAGCCGGCCACCGCGCGCTCTATGTGACTTGGACCGGGGGAGTCGCGCCATTTTCGGTGCAACTGGTCAGCGCGCGCGACGGGCGTGAGGTGACTTCGAAAACGAACCTCGGTACCCACTCGGTTTATTTGCCGGCAATCGACCTCGAGCCCGGTCAGTACACGCTATGGATTCGAAATCGTGCAGGGCACCGCGTTGAAGGAATTCGCGAAGACGCGTTGATGGTCTTGCCGCGAGACGCCTCACCGCCGATTCCGCAGGTGCTGCTGTCCCCCACCTTGACAGAGGAAGCCCGAACTTTGTTCTACGCCGACTTTCTCGCCGCGCTGGACGACGGACGGTGGACGCTGGAGGCGCTTCAGCAAGTCGCCGGTTTGAAGGGCCAGTCCGCAGCGGTTCGCCAATGGCTGCAGCGCTATGGTGCACGGGACTGAGCCGCTTTAGCGCCCAGCCGCCCGGGCCTCCTCCTGCAAGCGCAACACCCGCCGCTGCACCTTGCCCGTCGTCGTCATCGGCAGCGCATCGATGAACTCGATTTCTTTCGGATACTCGTAAGGCGCGAGCTTGCCGCGCACGTGGTCCTGCAATTCTTCGATCAAGGCGTTCGACGCGACGTGCCCCGCGGCGAGCACGACGTAGGCCTTGACGACCGCGCCGCGCTGCGCATCGGGCTTGGGCACGACCGCGGCATTCGCCACCGCCGGGTGTTTGACGAGGCAGTTCTCGACTTCGCTCGGCCCGATGCGGTAGCCCGCAGCCTTGAACATGTCGTCGCTGCGGCCCTGGTACCAGAAGTAGCCCTGCGGATCAACCGTCGCCATGTCGCCGGTGCGGCACCAGCTGTCGTCGACGCTGCCGGTGAATTTGGCGCGTGTCGCCTCCTCGTTCTTCCAATACCCGAGAAAGAAGACGGGGTCGGGTGCGCCGTGCACGTCGCGCCGGTGCACCGCCACGTCACCTGGCACGCCGGGCGCGCACGGATTGCCGGCGTCGTCGATGACGGCGATGCGGTGGCCCGGATACGGGCGCCCCATGCTGCCCGGGCGTGCCGGCCAGCCGGGCTGGCGACGCCCTTGCGTGTCGACGTAGGACCCGCAGTTGCCGACGAGGTAGTTGATCTCGGTCTGGCCGAACATCTCGTTGACGATGACGCCGAGTTCCTTGCGGCAATACGCAAACACGGTGTCGCCCACCGCTTCGCCGGCGCTCATGATGGCGCGCAGTCGCAGTCGGTACTTCTTCTTCGGCTGCGGCTCGGACTTCAACATCGCCTTGAGCGCCGTGGGGAACAGGAAGGTGTGCGTCACGCCGTGGCGCTGCATCAGCTCGAAGGCCTGCTGCGGCGTGAAGCGGCCCTGATAACCGACGATGGCGCGGCCGAAAAAAAGCGTGGGCAGCAGCGCGTCCATCAGGCCGCCCGTCCAGGCCCAGTCTGCCGGTGACCAGAATGTGTTGGCTTCATCTGGAAACCAATTCTGGCTGCAGACGAAGCCGCTCAGGTTGCCGATGAGCGCGCGGTGCGGAACGAGCGCGCCTTTGGGCGGGCCGGTCGTTCCGCTCGTGTAGATGAGCATCGCCGCGTCGTCGGCACGCGTGGCCAGCGCCGTGAACGTGGCGCTTTCGCGGGCCAGCAGGTCGCGCCAGTCGGCGTCGCCCTGGCCGGCTGCGTCTCCCGCGGCGACCACATGGCGCAGCAGCGGGCACAGGGCACGCACCACGCGCAGGTTGGCGATCGCCGTTTCGTCGACGATCGCCACCACGGCCTCGCTGTGTTTCAGGCGATATTCCAGCGCTTCGGGGCCAAACAACATCGTCAGCGGCATCGCCACGGCGCCGATCTTGTAGACCGCCATGTGCGCCACCGCGGTCTCGAAGCGCTGCGGCATGACGATGGCGACGCGGTCGCCGCGCTGCACGCCAAGGCGCACGAGCGCGTTGGCGAGGCGATTCGCGTTGTTCTGCAGGTCGGCGAAGGTGAAGCGCCCGGCGCGGCCGTCTTCGTTTTCGTAGTGGATCGCCACTGCGTCGGGCGTCTCGTGCGCCCAGCGCGCGCAACAGACCTCGGCGATGTTGAAGTCCTGCGGCACTTGCCAGCGAAAACCGGCGTGGAGGGAGGCGTAAACGTCGGATGTCATGGCATTCAGCCTAGCCGCAGGCGCTGCGCCTGCCCATCGGGTCAAGTGCGTAGTTTGGGTGCACCGTCGTTCGCTGCGCCCGGCGCGGCGGCCGCGCCGAAGGCCTGCAGGGCGTCGCCCGTGACGCGGCAAATCCGCCAATCCGGCATGACAGTAGCGCCCATGCGCTGGTAGAAGCGGATCGCGTTTTCATTCCAGTCGAGCACGCTCCACTCGAAGCGGCCGTAGTTGCGCTCGACGGCCAGACGCGCCAGGCGCGTCAGCAGCGCCTCGCCGATGCCCTGGCCGCGCTGCGCAGGCTTCACATAGAGGTCTTCCAGGTACAGGCCCGGCTGCGCGAGAAAGGTCGAGAAGTTGCTGAAGAACAGCGCGAAGCCAACGACGCTGCCGCCGCGCTGGCCTGGCGCGTCGGCCAGCTCGGCCACCAGGCACTCCGCGGCAGGCTTCTCGCCGAACAGGTGCGGACGCAGCTTCTCCGGGGTGACTTGCAGCAAGTGCGTGAGTTTTTCGAATTCGGCGAGCTCGCGGATCAGTTCGACGATGGCCTCGACGTCGCGCAATTTCGCCGGCCGAAGCGTCAAACCGGAGGCCATCGGGTTGACTGTGGGGTGGGCAGGTGGAGTCATGCGCTCATTGTGGCAGCAGCCTCGCGCTCCTTGCGCCGCCTGCCCTACAGTGCGGGCATGGACACGCCTTACACCCAGGTGCGAACGCCGGCGCACCACGAGCTGAACATCCGCGGCCTGCGCTACCACACGCTGCAGTGGGGCGACGCGGGTTTGGTCGCGCCGTCGCGCCCGCCGCTGGTCCTGGCGCACGGCTGGATGGACGTGGCGGCGTCGTTCCAGTTCGTCGTCGACGCGCTCGCCACCCTCGAAGGGCCGATCCGCCACGTGATCGCGCTGGACTGGCGCGGTTTCGGCCTCACGCAAACCCCCGCAGCAGATTGTTATTGGTTCCCTGACTACCTGGGCGACCTCGACGCGGTGCTCGACGCCGTCTCGCGGGAACAGCCGGCGGACCTGCTCGGCCACAGCATGGGCGGCAATGTCGTCATGACGTACGCCGGCGTGCGCCCGCAGCGCGTGCGCAAACTGATCAACCTCGAGGGCTTCGGCATGCCGCGCACGCAGCCGCAGATGGCGCCCAAGCGCTATGCCGACTGGCTCGATCAATTGCGCGAGACCACGCGCTTCAACACGTACGACAGCCTGGACGCCGTCGCGCAGCGCCTGCGCAAGACGAATCCGCTGCTCAGTGCGCAGCGCGCGGCCTGGCTTGCGCCGCACTGGTCGCGCCAGGCCGCCGACGGCCGCTGGGAGATCCTCGGCGACCCGGCGCACAAGCGCGTCAATCCGGTGCTGCATCAAGTCGATGAAACGCTGGAAATCTGGAAGCGCATCGCCGCACCCGTGATGTGGGTCGAGGGCGAACGCACCGACATCGGCAAGTGGTGGAGCGGGCGCTACTCGCGCGATGAATTCGAAGCGCGGCTGGCGCACGTCGGCGCCACGGTCGAAAAACACAAACTCGCCGACGCCGGCCACATGCTGCATCACGACCAGCCCGAAGAACTGGCGCGTCGGCTCGCTCACTTCCTCGGGGCCTGAGACTGGCCCCGGAAAATCGCCTGTCCAGCGCGTGTCAAAATCGCGCCCTTCGCTTTCACCGGATCGGCCAGCCCCATGGACATCGAACACGTCAACGCCATCGCCAATTCGCTCGCCGACCTGACGCAACGCACGCTCGCCCTCCGGGGGTATCTTTGACTACGACCGCAAGGCGCTGCGCCTGAACGAAGTCAACGCTGCGCTGGAGAACCCCAAGGTCTGGGACGAGCCCAAGCGCGCGCAGGAGCTGGGCCGCGAGAAGCGGATTCTCGAAACCGTGGTCCAGACGATCGACCACCTGACGAGCAACCTCGCCGACAACACCGAGCTCTTCGAGATGTCCAAGGCGGAGGACGACTTCGTCGGCATCCAGGCCATCGAGCTTGACGCCGCCAAGCTCGAAGCGAGCGTGGCCGAGATGGAGTTTCGGCGCATGTTCAACAACCCGGCCGATCCGAGCAACTGCTTTCTGGACCTGCAGGCCGGCGCCGGCGGCACCGAGGCGTGCGACTGGGCGCAGATGTTGCTGCGCCAGTACTTGCGCTACTGCGAGCGCAAGGGCTTCAAGGCCGAAGTGATGGAGATGAGCGAAGGCGACGTCGCCGGAATCCGCAGCGCGACGATCAAGATCGAAGGCGAATACGCGTTCGGGCTGCTGCGCACCGAGACCGGCGTGCACCGCCTGGTGCGCAAGAGCCCGTTCGATTCGGCCGGCGGGCGCCACACGAGTTTTGCGAGCGTTTTCGTCTACCCCGAAGTCGACGATTCGATCGAGATCGACATCAACCCGGCCGAGGTTCGCACCGACACCTTCCGCGCCAGCGGCGCGGGCGGCCAGCACATCAACAAGACCGATTCGGCGGTGCGCCTCACGCACATACCCACCGGCATCGTCGTGCAATGCCAGAACGACCGCAGCCAGCACCGGAATCGCGACGAAGCCTGGCAAATGCTGCGCTCGCGCCTGTACGAACACGAAATGCGGATTCAGAAAGCGGCGCAGCAGAAACTCGAGGATTCCAAGACCGATGTGGGCTGGGGTCACCAGATTCGCTCTTACGTGCTCGACCAAAGCCGCATCAAGGACTTGCGAACGAATGTGGAAATCAGCAACACGCAAAAAGTGCTCGACGGCGATCTGGACCAGTTGATCGAAGCGAGTTTGAAGCAAGGGGTGTGAATGCCTCGCAGTCGATCGACACAGCCGATCGCTATACTGCGTGGCACATATCTCAGGGCCGTGCCACCATGAAAATCATCAACGTCCGCGAGCTGCGCAGCGAAATACCGCGCCTGCGCGAAACGCTCGCGGTGGAGCAGGAGTTGCTGCTGGTCTCGAACGGCGAAGCGGTGGCGCGCATCCTGCCGGTGGCGGCCAAGCGACATGTCGCGTCGCTTGCGTCGCACCGCGCGAAAATGCCGGTCCTGAAGAAGTCGATCGAAAGGCTGCTTCGCGAAGAGCGAGATCGGCGCTGATCGTCATTCACCGCATGACGATCTACATCGACACGAGCGCGCTGGCCAAGCGCTATCTGGCGGAGAAGGGCTCCGACGCGTTCGACGCCTTCCTGATCGCGCAACCCGACGAATGCGTGATTTCGCCGCTCGTTGCCACCGAACTCGAATCCGTCGTCCAGCGCTTGCTGCGCCAACGGTTGATCGACAAGGCCTACGCAGAGCAAGTGCGTCAGGATTTTGCTGCTGACCTGCGCGGCGCGCTGTGGGCGATGCGTCCGTTTCCGAGCGCCGGACTGGCGCGGGCTGCCGACTTGCTGCGCACGCTCGCGGCGCCCCTGGCCACGCTTGACGCGTTGCACCTGGCAAGCGCTGTCGAGCTCGAGTGTTCGGCGATCGCGACCGGCGACCGCCAATTGGCCACAGCGGCGCAAGAGCGCGGCCTGGAAGTGCACCCGTTCACGATCTAAGCTCGCCCCGGCGAGCCCCACCCGGACTGAAGAAACAAATCATGCGTGAAGGCAACTCACCTCTCGTGCGGCGCGAGGACTACACCGCGCCGGCCTACTGGATTCGCTCGGTCGAACTGAGCTTCGACCTGGATCCGGCCAAGACCCTCGTCATCAACCGCATGCGCATCGAGCGCAACCTGGATCAGCCGGCGCAGCCGCTGCGCCTGCACGGCGAGGAGCTGAATCTGTCGCGCGTTCTTGCCAACGGCGAATCGGTGTCGTTTCGCCATGAAGCCGGAATGCTCGTCATCGACAACTTGCCCGAAGGCGAGTTCACGCTCGAGGTGCGCAACACCTGCGCGCCCGAGAAGAACACGCAGTTGAACGGCCTGTACACGTCGGGTGGCGGCTTTTTCACGCAGTGCGAAGCGGAAGGCTTTCGCCGCATCACCTACTTTCTCGACCGGCCCGACGTGATGGCGGTCTACACCGTGACATTGCGCGCCAACAAGGCAACCTACCCGGTGCTGCTCAGCAACGGCAATCTGGTCGAGTCGGGTGAACTGGAGCGCGGGCGCCACTTCGCCAAGTGGCACGACCCGCACCCGAAACCCAGTTACCTGTTTGCCCTCGTCGCCGCCGACCTCGTGGCGCGCGAGCAGCGCGTGCGCAGCCGCACCGGCAAAGACCACTTGCTGCAGATCTACGTGCGCCGCGGCGACCTGGAGAAGACCGAACACGCGATGAATTCGCTCGTCGCCTCGCTGGCGTGGGACGAAGCGCGTTTCCAACTCGCGCTCGACCTGGACCGCTTCATGATCGTCGCCGTGAGCGACTTCAACGGCGGCGCGATGGAGAACAAGGGCCTGAACATCTTCAATACGCGTTGCGTGCTGGCCAGCCCCGCCACCGCGAACGACGCCGACTTCGCGGCGATCGAGTCGGTGATCGGCCACGAGTATTTTCACAACTGGACGGGGAACCGGATCACGTGCCGCGACTGGTTCCAGTTGAGCCTGAAAGAAGGCCTGACCGTGTTTCGCGACCAGGAATTCAGCATGGACATGGCGGGCTCGGCCAGCGCCCGCGCCGTGAAGCGCATCGACGACGTGAGCCTGCTGCGCGAGCACCAGTTCCCGGAAGACGCCGGCCCGATGGCGCACCCGGTGCGCCCCGACAGCTACGTGTCGATCAACAATTTCTACACCAGGACGGTGTATGAAAAAGGCGCCGAAGTCGTGCGCATGATGTACACGCTGGTGGGCCGCGCGGGCTTTGCCGCGGGGATGAAGCTTTACTTCGAGCGCTTCGACGGGCAGGCCGTCACTTGCGACGACTTTGCACAGTCGATTGCCGACGCGAACCCGGGCAGCGAGCTGGCAACTCGGCTGGAGGCGTTCAAGCGCTGGTACGCACAAAGCGGCACGCCCCGCGTCAGCGCGCGTGGCCGCTTTGACGCCACGGCGCGTTGCTACACGCTCGAGCTCGAACAACACGGCGCCGCGGGCGCCTTGCCGCAAGTCATCCCCCTGCAGATGGGCTTGCTCGGCCGCGACGGCCAGGCGCTGCCGCTGCACTTGGAAGGCGCCGCGCAAGGCCCGGCGACGCAACGCCTGCTCGTGCTCGATGCGGCCCGCGCGACGTTCACGTTTGCCGACGTCGACAGCGAGCCCGTGCCTTCGCTGCTGCGCGGCTTCTCGGCGCCCGTTGTGCTGGACGACGGCCTGAGCGACGCTGACCTGCTGGTGCTGCTCGAACACGACACCGACCCGTTCAACCGCTGGGAGGCCGGGCAAAGGCTGGCGCTGCGCCAACTGCTCGCTGCACTGAGCCAAGACGCACCTCTGGCACTTGACGAGCGCTACATCGGCGCGATGCGCGGCGTGCTGCGCCACCCCACGCTGGACGCGGCGTTCAAAAAGCGCGTGCTCACGCCTCCGGCCGAGTCGTATCTGGCAGAGCAGTTGGCCACGCTCGACCCGCAGCGCGTGCACGCGGTGCGCGAAGCGTTCAAGCTGCAACTCGCGCAGGCGCTGCGCGACGACTGGGCGTGGGCGTTCGAGTCGCATCAAGTCCCCGGCGGCTACTCGCCCGACGCGCAGAGCGCGGGGCGGCGTGCCCTGGCGAATCTCGCCTTGGCGAACTTGTGCCTTGACGCGCGTTGCAGCGGCGATTCGCTCTGGCCCGGCCGCGCCATGCAGCGCTTCAGCGACGCCAGCCAGATGACGGACTGCCAAGGCGCACTCGCCGCGCTCATCGACAGCCACAGCGAACTTGCTGCGCCGGCGCTGCAGGCTCTCTACGCGCGTTTTCGCACCGAGCCGCTCGTCATCGACAAATGGTTTGCGATGCAGGCCATGGCGCCTGAGCGCAACGGCCAGGTGTTCGCGCGGGTTCGTGCGTTGCTGCAACACCCCGACTTCTCGCTGCGGAACCCGAACCGCGTGCGCAGCCTCGTCAGCGCGTTCTGCACGTACAACCCGGCGGCGTTTCACCGCGCCGACGCGGCAGCTTATGTGTTCTGGAGCGAACACGTGCTGCTGCTTGACGCAATCAACCCGCAAATCGCGGCGCGCCTGGCGCGCATCATGGACCGCTGGAAGCGCCTGGCCGAGCCTTACCGCAGCGCGGCACGCGAAGCGATCAGCCGCGTCCAGGCGCGAACCGAGCTCTCCGCCGACGTGCGCGAAATCGTCACGCACGCGCTGCAAGACTGACGAACCGAGAGGACACCCTGCCATGGAAAAGACGAACGCGTTTTATGCGCAAAGCGGCGGCGTCACGGCCGTCATCAACGCCTCGGCGTGCGGCGTGATCCAGACCGCGCGCTCCCACAAGGGCCGCATCGGCAAGGTCTTTGCCGGGCGCAACGGCATCATCGGCGCGCTCACCGAAGACCTGATCGACACGGGCAGGGAGAGCGCGGGCGCGATCGAGGGCTTGCGCTTCACGCCCTCGGGTGCGTTCGGCTCGTGCCGCTACAAGCTCAAATCGCTGGAGGCGAACAAGCGCGAATACGAGCGCCTGATCGAAGTCTTCAAGGCTCACGGCATCGGCTACTTCTTCTACAACGGCGGCGGCGACTCGGCCGACACCTGCTTCAAGATCAGCCAGCTCTCGAGCAGCATGGGCTATCCGCTGCAAGCGATCCACGTGCCCAAGACGGTCGACAACGATTTGCCCATCACCGACTGCTGCCCCGGCTTCGGGTCGGTTGCGAAATACGTTGCCGTCTCGACGCTGGAAGCGTCGTTCGACGTGCGTTCGATGTGCAAAACCTCGACCAAGGTGTTCGTCGTCGAGGTCATGGGGCGCCACGCGGGCTGGATCGCCGCCGCTGGCGGGCTTGTCGAAGACCACGGCATTCCCGTCGTCATCCTGTTCCCGGAGATCGTGTTCGACCAGAAGAAGTTCGTCGCGCGTGTCGACGAACTCGTGAAGAAACACGGCTACTGCACCGTCGTCGTCTCGGAAGGTTGCCACCACGCCGACGGCAGCTTCCTCGCCGAACAAGGCACGCGCGACGCTTTTGGTCACGCTCAACTCGGCGGCGCGGCACCCGTGGTCGCCGGCATCGTGAAAGACGCGCTGGGCGTGAAATTCCACTGGGCGGTCGCCGACTATTTGCAACGCGCAGCGCGGCACGTCGCGTCCAAGACCGACGTGAAGCAGGCTTACGAGCTGGGCAAGCGCGCCGTCGAACTCGCGCTGAAGGGCCACAACGCCGTGATGCCGACGATCGAGCGCATCAGCGACACCCCATACAAATACCGCATCGGCATGGCGGAGCTCTCGAAGGTCGCGAACGTCGAGAAATTCATGCCTCGCGACTTCATCACCGCTGACGGCTTTGGCATCACCGCCAAGTGCAAGCGCTACCTGACGCCGCTGATCCAGGGCGAAGACCCGCCAAAGTACAAGGGCGGCCTGCCCGTGTACACGACGCTGAAGAACGTCGCCGTCGCAAAGAAGCTGCCTGCATTCACGGTGAAGTAGACCGCTCGCTATAATCTGCCGCTTGGCACCAAGCCGGCGTAGCTCAGTTGGTAGAGCAGCGCATTCGTAATGCGAAGGTCGGGAGTTCGACTCTTCTCGCCGGCACCAACACTCACAAGGGCTCGCAGGTTGGCGGGCCCTTTTTCTTTGGGTCGCGCACAGGGCTCCACAAGCGTACGCTCGAGGAACAACAACCCAACCCAAGCCCTCGCATGCCGCGCACCACCCACCCTGAACGCCACCGCACTGAGCGAGCGCGAGGAGCTGCGCCTTCAGCCTGAATTCGAGCGCCGCGAGCTCGGCGCGATCTACGAGGCGCGCGGGCTCACGCCCGAACTCGCCGCCGAGGTGGCGGCCCAACTGATGCAGCACGACGCGCTAGGGGCGCATTCGCGATGGCGCTGACGTTTGGCGTGGGGCGACTCTTCGGCACGCCGGCGTGACCTGTCGGTGAACACGACGCGTGCACGAACACAGGTGCAACGCAGATGCCTTCGACCCCGCATCGGCCGCCTGCATATGATCCAGGACATCGTCAAATCGCTTCGACCTCCATGAATCAGGGCTTTCCCCGGCTGCTCGGTGACATAGGCGGCACGCACGCGCGCTGGGCATGGCAGGCGCAGCCCGGTGCGGCGCCGGCCGACGTTCGCATCGTTCCCTGCGCCGCCAGCGCCTCGCTCCACGCTTCCGCAGCGGCCTACCTGAAGAGCAGCGGGCACGCCCAACCGGCCTGGGCGGGGCTCGGAATCGCGACGACGGTGGCGGGCGACGAGGTGCGCATGACGAATCACCCCTGGTCGTTCTCCATCGAAGCGCTGAAGACGGCGCTGGGCGTGGAACGCTGCCTCGTCATCAACGACTTCACGGCGATGGCGCTGAGCCTGCCGGCGCTGGGCCCGGGCGATTTGCGTCGCCTGGGGGCGGGCAACGCGGTGGCGCAAGCCCCCATCGGGCTGCTCGGGCCGGGAACCGGCCTGGGGGTGTCGGGCCTGATCCCCAGCGCCGACGGCGCGCAGCGGACTGCGCTGAGCGGCGAAGGCGGCCATGTCACGTTGGCCGCGCACGATGAACGCGAAGCGGCGTTGCTGGATGTGCTGCGCAAGCGTTTCGGCCATGTCTCGGCGGAGCGGGCGCTTTCAGGCGCCGGCTTGGTCAATCTCTACGAAGCGATCTGCACCGTCGACGGCGTGCCGCGGCGCACGCTCACGCCATCCGAGGTCTCCGACGCGGCGCGCGATCGCTCCGACCCGCATTGCGCGGCGGCGCTCGCGCAGTTTGCCGCGCTCCTCGGCAGCGTCGCCGGCAATCTGGCGTTGACCCTTGGCGCTCGCGGCGGCGTCTACGTCGGCGGGGGCATCGTGCCGCTCCTGGGCAAGGCGTTCGACGCCGCGCTGTTTCGCGAACGCTTCGAGGACAAGGGGCGATTTCGGGCCTACCTCACGGCGATTCCCACGTGGGTCATCACGGCGCAGGCACCAGCGCTGATCGGCGTGGCGCGCGCCTTGGACAGCACTCAGCCTTGATCGCCGATGCGAAGCTACGAGTCCGCCCTGATCACCGGCGCGTCGCGCGGGCGGCTGCACGCCGTTACGCCGCATGCCGGCAAGGTCTCTGCCACATTCCGCCACGGGTCAGTCAAGCTCCCGCTCGGCCACGCCGCGCCCACGCCTTGCGCAACTCTTCCGTCCACAGCACCAGGCTGGCCACGGCCACCAGGGGAGCCAAGTCGACCAGCGCAATCGGCTGCGTGTGGAACAGTGCGTTGAGCGGTGGCCAGTACAGAACCGCCGCTTGCAGCAGCACGCTCGCGAGCAAGCCGCCGAGCAGCCACGGGTTGCGCAGGATGTTCAGGCGCAGCGCCGAGCGCGTGGCGGATTGGCAGTTCAAGACGTTGAACCACTGGCACATCGCGAGCACGGTGAAGGTCTCGGTGCGCACCACGTCGAACGGCACGCCGCTGGCCTGGCGCCAGACAAACCAGCCGAACGTTGCGGCGACGGCGGCCGGCACGAGCAAGGCAACACGACGCAGCATCTCGCGGCTCAGCAGCCTGTCGTCGCGCGGCACGGGCGGGCGCCGCATCTCGTCACCCTCCGGCGGGTCCAGCACCAGGTTCACCGTGAGCGTGCTTTCGGTGACGATGTTGATCCACAGGATTTGCACCGCCGCGAGCGGCAGGCGGTAGCCCAGGAACAAGGCCAGCAAGAGCAGCAGCACTTCGTCGATCGACGTGACGAACAGGAACAGGATGACTTTTTTCAGGTTCGTGTAGACGACGCGGCCCTGCTCGACGGCGCCGACGATGGTGGCGAAGTTGTCGTCGGTGACGACCGCCTTGGCCGCACTCTTGGCGACCTCGGTGCCGGTGATTCCCATCGCCACGCCCACATCCGCGCGCGCCAGCGCCGGCGCGTCGTTGACGCCGTCGCCCGTCATCGCGACCACCTCGCCGCGCGCCTGCAGCGCCTCGACGATGCGCAGCTTCTGCGCCGGCTGCACGCGCGCGAACACGGCGATGTGCGGCAGCTGGTCGCGCAGCTCGGCGTCGTTCATGCGTTCCAGCTCGGCGCCGTCGACGGCGCGGTTCGCCTCGCCGGCCAACCCGGGCTCGCGAACCATGCCGAGTTCACGCGCGATCGCCAGGCCGGTGAGTTTGTGGTCTCCCGTCACCATGAGGGGCCGGATGCCGGCAGCGCGGCACATCGCGACGGCCGCCTTGGCTTCTGCGCGCGGCGGGTCGATCTGGCCGATCAGCCCGAGCAGCGTGGCGCGACCGGAGAACGCGCTGAAGCGATCCGCCGCGTACCGCGCGTCGTCCGCCACTTGCGCCACCGCGAGCACGCGCAGCGCCCGGCCCGCCATCGCTTCGGCCGCGGCCCGTGCCGCGTCGACGAGCACTGACCCGTCGGCCGCGCACAAGCGCAGCACGGCTTCGGGCGCGCCCTTGATCAGCACCTGGCCCGACGTGCCGGCGTCGAGGTGGCGCGTTGCCATCATCTTGAGGTCGGCGTCAAACGGGATTTCGCTGTGGCGCGGCAGGTGCCGGCGCAGCGCCTTCACGTCGATGCCCGCCTTGGCGGCAGCGACCAGCAACGCGGCCTCGGTCGGGTCGCCGAGAACGCCCCAAGGCGCCGCTGCATCGACCGGCGCAACAAGCTCGGCGTCGTTGCACAGCGCCGCAGCCTGCAGAAGCGCCGCCACCGCGCGGTCGTTGGCGTCGATCGCCACCCCCGCCGCGCTGAGCTTGCCCTGCGGCGCGTAGCCCACGCCGTCGATGTCGATACGGCGTCCGTCGGGCAGCCACAGCGTGCTGACGGTCATCTGATTGCGCGTCAGCGTGCCGGTCTTGTCGCTGCAAATCACGGTGATCGAGCCGAGTGTCTCGACCGCCGAGAGGCGCCGAATGATCGCGCCGCGCCCGGCCATGCGCTGCATGCCCACGGCCAGCGCGATCGTCATCGCCACCGGCAGGCCTTCGGGCACCATCGACACCATCTGGCTGATCGCGACCAGAGTCACGTCCGCGAGCGCCAGCCCGCGCAGCACACCGAGCAGCATCACCACCCCAAACATCAGCAGCGCAGCGCCCACGAGGAAGCGGCCGAATTGCGCGATGCGCAGCTCGAGCGGCGTCTTCGGTTCCTCGGCCGCCTGCGTCAGGCGCGCGATGCTTCCCACTTCGGTGTGCGTGCCCGTCGCCGTGATCACCGCGCGCGCCCGGCCGGCGGTGATGGTCGTGCCCGAGAACACCATGTTGCGCCGGTCCGCCAATGCCGTGGATTCGGGCAGCGCCGTCACGATCTTCGCCACCGGCACCGACTCGCCGGTGAGCGCCGCCTCGGCGGCGGCGAGCGCCACGGCGTCGAGCAGCCGCGCGTCGGCGCCCACGGCGTCGCCGGCGCTGAGCAGCAGGATGTCGCCCGGCACCAAGTCGCGCGCGGGAATCGCGTGCTCGTGACCCGCACGAACCACGCGCACCTGCAGCGCCGAAAGCCGGCGCAGCGCCGCCATGGATCGTTCGGCACGACCTTCCTGATAAGCGCCGACCAGCGCGTTGACGATCACGACGCCGAGAATGACCGCGGAATCGCCCGCATGGCCCATCGCCGCAGAAAGCGCCGCAGCAATGAACAGGATGTAAATCAGCGGGCTCTTGAACTGGCGCAGAAACACGCGCAGCGCCGAGCGCTTGCGCGCTTCGGGCAGCGCATTCGGCCCGTGCTGCGCACTGCGCAGCGCAACGGCTTGCGCCGACAAGCCGCGGGTTGCATCGCTGGCGAGCTGCTGAACGACGGTGGCGGAGTCGAGGGCGTGCCAGGGGGTGGTTTCGGACGGCACGGCGGGCATTCGCATGGAATTCGCATTGGGGCACGCCTGCGCCGGACTCGGCTTGACTTGAGTCAAATACCGGTGGTTCGAACTTGCCGCGTCGCGCGCTTGATGCATGTCAATGCCCGCGCGAGCCGCACCCCGCACAGTGAGGGTGGCGTCGTCTCTCGCGGCGCCCGAGGAGCCCACGATGTACAAACGACTGTTTGTCGCCGACGACGGCAGCGAAGCCGGCTCTGCGGCACTGAACGAAGCGATCGGCCTGGCGAAAAGCGAAGGCAGCGAACTGCACATCGTCTTCGTCGCCTATTTCCCGAAGACTTTCGGCCACCCCATCGTCAACCTCGCCGCCGTCGAGGAAGCGCTCGAGGAGGAAGGACGATTGATCCTCGAGCGCGCCGCGGCAAAGGCGCAGGCGGTCGGCGTGACCGCATCCACCGCCATGGTGGCCGCCGCGCGGGAGCCGATTTCCGCGACATTGCTCGCCGAAGCGACGAAGTGGCAGGCCGACCTGATCGTGATGGGAACGCATGGTCGGCGCGGCATTGGCCGAGCCGTGCTCGGCAGCGTCGCCGAGTCCTTGCTGCGCACGACGCTGCTGCCGGTGCTGCTGGTGCGCGTGCCCCGTTGACGGATGGCGGGCCTTCGGGCGCCATGGGCGATCGACCGGGCGTACCGGCTCGGGGATGTCGGAGCCGCGTCGGCCGTGCAGTTCAGAACAGCAGCACGAGCGTGGCGAGCAGCGCCGAGCCGAGCACGTTGTGCAGCAGCGCGAATTGCAGATGCAGCGCATCCAGGCTCATCAGCGTGCCTACCAGAATTTGCGCGAGCAGCAAGATCAGCAGCGCTGCGGCGCTGCCGGGCCGACCGCGCCGCAGCGCGAATGCGGCGAGCGGCAAGACCACGGCGACGAGCCCGACCCCGAGGCCAAGATGCAAGGCGTGGACCAAGGCGCCATCGGGATTCACCGGCGGCAGCGCGTGCAGGAGCGGCTCGCGCCAGGGGTTCAAGGTGTCCCAGCCGACGCTTTGCGCGGCGGCGAAACACTCGCTCCAGGCATTGCAGCTGAGCGCGGCATAGGACGCGCTCACCAGACCGCCGAGTGCAATTTGCAGGGCGAGCAGGAACACCGCGGCACCGACCCAGACACGCAGGCGCAACGCCTCGACGGGCACGCCGGCCACGGCGAGCCGCGTGCAAAGCGCGAGCATCGCAAAGCCCCCCAGGAGATTGCCCAGCGCGACCGCGGGCACACGCGCGCCGCTGCTCCAGCGCCCGAGCACGGCGAGGGACAGCGCCAGGCCCAGCAGCGCGAGCGCCATCGCGCCCTCGCTGCGCAGCACCGGCCGCGAGCCCACGCACACCAGCACCATGCTGATCACGAGCAGCAGCGCAGCGGTCGCGAACACGCGGTGCAGGACGCGCACCGCGGTCGTCGCGCTCTGCTCATCGGCGCCGACCGGAACCCCCTGCTGCAGCTGGCGCAGGCGTTGGCCGTAACACTGCGGCCAATCGGTGCAGCCCAAGCCGGCGTGGCTGAGCCGGATGAAGGCGCTCAGCGACGTGACGGCCAGCACGAGCGCGGCACACACGCCGGCAAGGCGACGCAACAGCAACAGACGGCGGTCAGTGAGGTCCATGGGGTTGGGAGAGCGCAATCGGGCAAACGCCCGCGCACCGCCGCATCGTAGCCTGTGCGCGAGCAACGCCCGCGTCGCCCCGCCTACAGCACGTAGCGATAGATCGCCACGAAATGGGCCGCGCTGCCGGCCAGCACGAACAAATGCCAGACGCCATGCGCCCAGGACACGCGCTCGTCGATCGCATAGAAGGCGATGCCCAGGGTGTAGAACAAGCCCCCTGCAACAAGCCAGGCGAAGCCGGCCGAACCCAAGGCGCGATAGAGCGGCACCAGGGCCACGATCACGACCCAGCCCATCACGACGTAGATCACCACCGAGAGGATGCGCGCCTTGTTGCTCCAGAACTCCTGCAAGCCGCCGAGCAATGCCAAGCCCCACACCACGCCGAACAGCGACCAGCCCCAGGCCCCGCGCAGCGTGACCAGGCAAAACGGCGTGTAGCTTCCGGCGATGAGCAGGTAGATGCTCTGGTGGTCGAGCTTTTGCAGCACGAACTTGGCGCGCCCGCGCAGGCTGTGATAGAGCGTGGACAGGCTGTAGAGCGACACCAGCGTGAAGCCATAGATGGCCACGCTCACGACTTTCCACACATCGCCCTGCAACGCCGCGAACACGATGAGCAGCACCGCGCCGGCGAGCGCCAGCACGGCGCCGCCGAGATGCGTGATTGCGTTGAACTTCTCGCCGTAATACATGGCTCGCCCGGTCGGGCATTCTCGCCCGCCACGCCGACGTCGCGCGAACGCCCCGGCTCGCCCTGTGGCTTGCGGCGCGCCCTGGCGAGCCCGCTCACCCCGGCGGAGCCGGCCTCGCGCCGCGCCCGGCGCGCCGACGCTTCGCCATTTCGCGACCCATCTCGCGCCGCTCGCCGGCGCCCAGGCGCGCGCGCGCCTGCGGGTAGATGAGCGATTCCTCCAGCGCGATGTGGTCGCGCGACAGTGCGGCGAAAACCTCCGCGCCCTCGCGCAAGGTATCGAGGTCGTACCACGACAGGCCGCAGGCCACCGCGTCGATCTGCGCCGACAGCTCCATCCAGTCTTCTTCCAGCCAGTTGTGGTCTTGCGAAAGCCGCAGCACGGCGTGCACGATCTTCGGGTCGTCGCTCGTCGCGAGCTTGGGGAAGACGTGGCGCTCCTCGTCCTCATGGTGCTGGCGCGCCGTGGTCGAGAAAAAATGGAAGACTTCCGCGGCCAGCGTTCGCGCCCGGGTGTCGGCCGCGCCGTTCGTCAGCTGCTGCACCAGCTCGGCGAGCATGTCCAGCGTGTGCAGGGTCTGCCGATGGCACGCGTCGAGCACGTCGAAACCGTCGAGAGTGGCTGCCGGCGTGGTGGCGTTCGATGAAGCGTTGGTCGAGGTCATGGAGGACTGCCTTTGTGCCAAGGGTAGCGCCGCGGCTGCGCTGCGCATTGAGCTGGAACAAGAACGCCACGTGGCAAAATCGCCCCGCCCTCCCGCGCGGCCAGTCCCATGTCCAGGAGAAGAACAATGCGCATCGGTTGCCCGAAAGAGATCAAAAACCACGAGTACCGCGTCGGCCTCACGCCGGCCAGCGTGCGCGAACTCGCGAGCCGCGGCCACAACGTGCTCGTGCAGGCGGGCGCCGGCGCCGAGATCGGCCTGACCGACGCGCAATACGCGGCGGCCGGCGCGACCCTCGTCGACACCGCCGCCGGCGTGTACGCTGCCGCCGAGATGATCGTCAAGGTCAAGGAGCCGCAGCCGCAGGAATACGCATGGCTGCGCGACGGCCAGATCCTCTACACCTATCTGCACCTCGCGCCCGACCCCGAGCAGACCGCGGCGCTCGTCAAGTCGGGCGCGGTCTGCATCGCCTACGAAACCATCACCGGGCCGGGCGGCGGGCTGCCCTTGCTCGCGCCGATGAGCGAAGTCGCCGGGCGCATGGCGATTCAGGCCGGCGCCGCGCACCTCGAGCGCAGCAAGGGCGGGCTGGGCGTGTTGCTGGGCGGCGTGCCGGGGGTGGCGCCGGCGCAGGTGGTGATTCTCGGCGGCGGCGTGGTCGGCACGAACGCCTTGCAGATGGCGGTGGGCATGGGCGCACGCGTGTCGGTGCTGGACACCTCCGTGCAGCAGCTGCGCCACCTCGACCTGGTGTTCGGGAACCGCATCAGCACGCTGTTCTCCACGGCGTACAGCGTCGAGGACTGCGTGCTCGGCGCCGATCTGGTGATCGGCGGCGTGCTGATTCCCGGCGCGGCGGCGCCCAAGCTGGTGACGCGCGCGATGGTGGCGCGCATGAAAAAAGGCGCCGTCGTCGTCGACGTTGCGATCGACCAGGGCGGCTGCTTCGAGACCTCGCACGCCACCACCCACGCCGAGCCGACGTATCAAGTCGACGGTGTCGTGCACTACTGCGTCGCCAACATGCCCGGCGCCGTGGCGCGCACGTCGACGTTCGCCTTGAACAACGCGACGATCGTGCACGCCTTGGCGCTGGCGGACAAAGGCTGGCGCCAGGCGCTGCGCGACAACGCGCACCTGCGCGCCGGGCTCAACGTCGCGGCAGGCCGAGTCACCTACGAGGCCGTCGCCAAGGCGCTCGGCTACGAATACACGGCGCCGCAGACCTTGCTCGCCTGAGCGAGGCCTATTTCAGTTGCGCGACCAGCTTGCGCATTTCAACGGGCGAGAACCCGCGCAAGGTCTGGGTGCGAACGTTTCCCATCGCGGCCATTTTCATGTTCAGCGTCATCAGCGCGTCTTCGGGGCCTTCCGAGACGACGACGATGTCGTAGGCGCCTGTCGTCCAGTGAACGCTCTTGATGGACACGCCAGCGCCCTCGGCCAGGGACTTGAAGGCCTCGAAACGCTCGGGTGAATCCTTGATGCTGCGCGCGCCTTGGTCGGTGAAGTTTGCCAATGTGATGTAGGCAGGCATGACTTTCTCCTGAAGCCCGCAAGGGGCAATGAAGCGACGGTCAGTGACGTCCCGCTTCGGAGTCGGCCAAGGCCGCCATCAGCGTGGCTCCGAATTCAAAGCCTGGTGAGCCGGCGACGATAGTCCTATGCAGCGCCAATTTCAAGGGCAGGCGTACACGTTCTACACTGACGTTCGAACGGCATCCATGGTGACCCCAGCACTCTCCCCCGAATTTGCAAAACCGCGCGAGCCGTTGCGCGCCGCGCGCGGATGAGCGAGCCGGCGCCTGGCGCCCAGGGGCCGGCGCCCGCGCCTGCCGCGTTGCCACCGGCTGCGCCGGCGCCCTCGACGCTGAACGAGCAGACGCGCCGCGCCTTCTGGTTCGTCCTCGGCTGCCTTGCCGTCCTGCTTGCCGCTGTCGGGCTGTTCTTGCCGTTGCTGCCGACGGTTCCGTTCCTCCTGTTCGCGGCATTCTGTTTTTCGCGGAGTTGCCGGCGCTGCGAACGCTGGATGCTCGAACACCCGCGCTTCGGCCCGCACATTCGCGACTGGCGCGAGCATCACGCCGTGTCGCTGCGCGTCAAACAATTCGCCACGTCGATGATGGCGATCAGCAGCGCAGGGTCGTGGTGGTTCCTGCCCACGCCCTGGCGCTGGTTGCCGGCGCTGGCCTGCGCCGCCGTCACGTGGTGGCTCTGGAGCCTGCCCACGCGCGAGCGCCTGGCCTGAGCCTCGGCGCGGCGCTCAGACCTCGACCGTCGCGCCGTGCTCGGGCACGGCGACACGCCAGCCGAGTTCGTCTTTGATGCGCATGCGCAGTGCGTCGGCTGCTGCGGGCTCGCCGTGCACGACGAAGGTGTGGTCGGGCGCAGCGTCAAAGCCGCGCAGCCAGTCCATCAGGCCCTGCGCGTCGGCGTGGCCGGAGAAGCCTTCGAGGTGGCTCACCTGCGCTTTCACAGCAACGTATTCGCCGTGGATCTTCACTTCCTTGGCGCCGGCGATGAGGGTTGCGCCGCGCGTTCCGCCGACCTGAAAACCGGGGAAGACGATCGCGTTGCGCGGGTTCGGTGCCATCGCTTTCAAGTGGTGCAGCACGCGCCCGCCGGTGGCCATGCCGGAAGCGGAAATCACTACTTTCGGCCAGCGCGAGCGGGTCAGGCGCTGTGACTCCTGCGGCGACGCGACCAGGGTCACGTCGTCGGTGAGCCCGGCGGCTTCGCGCGCGCCGATGCGCAGCAGCTTGCGGTGCCGCTGGTACAGCGCCGTCGCCGCCGTGGCCATCGGGCTGTCGAGAAAAATCGGCAGCTCGGCGGGCACTTCGCCGGCGGCCTTCAGGCGTTGCAGCACGAGCAGCAGCGCCTGCGCTCGGCCCACCGCGAACGAGGGCAACAAGACGCTGCCGCCGCGCTTGACGGTCGCGCGGATGATCTCGCCCAGGCGCGCTTGCACGTCCTCGGGCGGGTGCACGCGGTTGCCGTAGGTCGACTCGATCAACAACACGTCGGCGTGGTCGACGGGCCGGGGCGGCGGCATCAGCAGGTCGTCGCCGCGGCCGAGGTCGCCCGAGAAGACGAGCGTGCGGCCCGCCGCGCGCAGCGTGAGTGCGTTCGCGCCGAGCAGGTGCCCCGCGGGCGTGAAGCCGACCACCACGTCGCCCACCCGCACCGTGCGCCCGGCCGCCACGGGAACCAGCTTGGCGATGGCGCGTTTCGCGTCGGCCACGCCGTAGAGCGGCAACGCGGGCGCGTGGCGCGACCAGCCGCCCCGATTCGCGCGGCGCGCGTCTTCTTCCTGCAAGTGCGCGCTGTCCAGCAGCAGCACTTCGGCCAGATCGCACGTCGCCGCGCTCGCGTAGACCGGCCCCTTGAAGCCTTCTCTGACGAGGCCGGGAAGCCAGCCGCTGTGGTCGAGGTGGGCATGGCTCAGTACGACCGCATCGATGCTTTGCGGCGCCACCGCCGGCGCCGCCCAGTTGCGTTCGCGCAGCAGCTTGAAGCCCTGGAACAGCCCGCAATCGAGCAGCACGCGCGAACCGGCGGCGTCGATCAGGTGCTTGGAGCCGGTGACAGTGTCGGCCGCACCGAGGAAAGTGATTTTCATTGTTGCTTCCTGCGTTGTGGGGCGCGGTGCACCGGGTTGGGTTTCGCGTCGGGCCCGGCCCGACAAGTCGGGGGCCTATCTTGCCATTGCATTCGGGCAGCTCGGTGCCCGCGCGACATTAGGGTTAGTAGCCCCCCACGGATCGAGGCTTCGATACGTTCTGCGCAACCGTTGCGTTTCGTCAATCGTGTTCCGGACCGCACTTGTAAGAATTTGTTGAACGGGCAGGCGCTTCACGTCCTGTCGGCCGCCTAAGGGGTGCCTGAAATGTTCAACTGGATCATTGGATCGAGCCTGAAATTCCGCTTCCTGGTGCTGGCCGCGGCAGCGGCGCTGATCTTGTTCGGCACGCAGCAGCTGCGCAAGATGCCGGTCGACGTGTTCCCGGAGTTCGCGCCGCCGAAAGTGGAAATCCAGACCGAAGGGCCTGGCATGACCGCCAACGAGGTCGAAGAATTGATCACGATCCCGATGGAAGACACGATGCGCGGCGTTCCCGGCATCGAGTACGTTCGCTCGGCATCGGTGACGGGTCTGTCGCAAGTCGTGCTGCTGTTCAAGCCGCACACCGACCTGATCGACGCGCGCCAGCGTGTCGGTGAACGCCTCAAGCTGGCGATCGCCGAGCTGCCCAAGTCGTCGGGAATGCCGGTGATCCTGCAGCCGTTGTCGTCGACGAGTCGCGTCATGAAGATCGGCCTGTCGTCGAAGGTCTACAACCAGATGGACCTGTCGATGATCGCCTACTGGACGATCAAGTTCAAACTCATGACGGTTCCGGGCGTCGCCAACGTCCCGTTGTGGGGCGACCAGATCAAGTCGCTGCAGGTGCAGGTCGACCCCAGCATGATGCGCGCGCACGGCGTCACGCTCGACCAGGTGATGGAAACGACGTCCGACGCGCTCGACGTGGGAATGCTCGGCTACACGTCGGGCGGCAAGGCGCGCGTCGACGGCCTGATCGACACGCCGAACCAGCGCATCAGCATCCACAACAAGGCGCCGGTCTACTCGATCGAGCATCTGGGCGAGGTGCCGATCTCGATCAAGGGGCGCGCCGATCCGCCGCGCCTGCGCGAAGTCGGCAGGGTGGCGTGGGACACCTGGCCGCTCGTCGGCGACGCCGTCATCAACGACGAGCGCGGCATCATGATGATCGTCGAAAAGCTGCCCTGGGCGAATACGCTCGACGTGACGCGCGGTGTCGAGGAAGCGCTGGCGCAACTCAAGCCCGGTTTGCCCGGTGTCGAGGTCGACTCGACGATCTTCCGCCCCGCGACGTTCATCGAAACCTCGATGGACAACCTGACGATCGCGCTGATCACAGGCTCGATCCTGGTGATCCTGGTGCTCGGTGCGTTCCTGTTCGAATGGCGCGTCGCGTTGATCAGCGTGATCGCGATACCGCTCTCGCTCGTCGCCGCCGGCCTGGTGCTGTACCTGATGGGAGCGTCGATCAACACGATGGTGCTGGCGGGGTTCGTCGTCGCGCTCGGCTCGGTCGTCGATGACGCGATCATCGACGTCGAGAACGTCGTACGCCGGCTTCGCCAGCACCGCCAGGCCGGGAGCACGAAGACGACGGCGCGCATCATCCTCGAAGCCTCGCTCGAGGTGCGCCCTGCCATCTGGCAGGCCACCCTCATCATCGCGCTCGCCGTGACACCGGTGTTCTTCATGAGCGGCCTGGCCGGGGCGTTCTTCGAGCCGCTCGCGCTCGCCTTCATTCTGGCGATGCTCGCCTCGATGGTCGTCGCGCTGACGGTGACGCCGGCGCTGTGCCTGATCCTGCTCGACAAGACCGGCATCGAAAAGCACGAGTCACCGCTGGTGCCGTGGCTGAAACGCCACTACGCAGTGCTGCTCGCGCGCGTCATCAAAGGCCCACGCGTGGCCTGGGCGACCGGCCTCGTGATCCTGGTCGCCGGCGTGGGCGTCTGGCCCTTCCTCGGCGCCGCGCTGCTGCCCGAGTTCAAGGAACGCGACTTTCTGATGCACTGGGTGCCCGCCGAAGGAACGTCGCATCCGGAAACCTTCCGCATCACGCAGGCGGCGAGCCGTGAACTGAGGGCGATTCCGGGGGTGCGCAACTTCGGTGCGCACGTCGGGCGCGCCATCGGGGGCGATGAACCCTATGGCATCAACTTCACGGAGAACTGGATCAGCGTCGACCCGAACGTCGACTACGACAAGACCCGCGCCGCCGTCGAGTCCACCGTCGCCGGTTATCCGGGGCTGTACCGCGACGTCCAGACTTACCTCAAGGAGCGCATCAAGGAAGTGCTGACGGGCGCCGGCGAGTCCGTCGTGGTTCGCATCTTCGGGCCAGATCTGCAGGGGCTGCGCAAGAGCGCGAAGCTGGTGGAAGACGCGATGAAGGACGTACCGGGCCTGGTCGACTGGCACATGGAGCAGTCGGTCGGCGTGCCGCAGATCGAAGTCAAGGTCAGGCTCGAGGAGGCCGCTCGTTACGGCCTCAAGCCGGGCGACGTGCGGCGCGTCGTGAACTACCTGATGTCGGGCCTGGAGGTGACGGACATCCACAAGGAAGGCAAGGTCTACGACGTCTTCGTCTGGACCGACCCTGCGTCGCGCCACAACGTCGACGACGTCAAGGAGTTCCTCATCGATACGCCCTACGGCGGCCGGGTGCGCCTGGCCGAAGTGGCCGACGTGACGCTGGATACGACGCCGAACAAGATCAAGCGCGAGAACGCCTCGCGGCGCATCGACGTTCACGGCAACGTGCGTGGCCGCGACCTCGGTTCGGTGGCCAGCGACGTCGCGGCGCGGCTCGAGAAGGTTCAGTTCCCGCTCGGCACCTACGCCCAATTGCTCGGCGAGTACAAGGAGCGCCAGGCTGCGCGCGCCAACCTGCTCAGCGCCTCGCTCATCGTCGCGGTTGCGATCTTCCTGATCCTGCACGCTTCGCTGCACAGCTGGCGCCTGGCGAGCCTGATCTTCCTCGCGCTGCCCGCCGCGCTGATCGGCGGCGTGCTCGCGGCTTACGCCGGGGACCGGGTGCTTTCGCTCGGCTCACTGGTCGGCATGGTCACGGTGCTGGGCATCGCGGCGCGCAACTCCATCCTGCTGATCCAGCACTACCGCCACATCGAACTCGCCGAAGGTGAACCGTTCGGCTTCGATCTGGTCATGCGCGGCGCGGCAGAACGCCTGTCGCCGATCCTGATGACGACGCTGTGCACCGCGCTGGCGCTGCTGCCGCTGATCGTTCGAGGCAGCATTCCCGGCCATGAAATCGAGCACCCGATGGCGGTGGTGATCCTCGGTGGCCTCGTCACGTCGACCTTGCTGACCTTGTTCATCGTGCCGCTGCTGTACCTGCGGCTCGGCTCGATCAAGGAGCGCAAGACGATCGATCTGTCGGGGCAAGCCGCGTTGACCTGAAGACGATGGGGATGCGTTCGACCATGCACACCAGACCCATGCTCACCGATTGGCGTATGCCGCGTTGGCCCGTCATGGCCGCATTCGCCCTCGGGCTGGCGCTCGTTTTGGTGCCGGCGCTGGATGCGCCCGCTTTGGCACAAGACGGCGAACCCGATCACATCCGCGGCGAGATCGTTTCGGTGGCGGGCGGGGCGATGCTCGTGAAAGCAAAGAACGGCAGAACGGTGCGGGTCACGCTGCCGGACAACCTCACCGTGATCAGCCTGAGCAAGGGCAGCTTCACCGAAGTCGACTTCGGGGTCTACGTCGGTGCGGTGGCGTACCAGCTGCACGAGTACAGCCCGATCGTTCGCGACTCGGCGGTCTGGCTGCACAAGGGCATGGAGCTGCGCATCATCGACGAGAAGCTGCGCGGCATCGCGATCGGCGAGAAGAAGTGGGATCTGACCGCCGTCTCGAAGATCGCGCACGGCTGGGTCGACGACCTCGAAGACCGGGTGCTCTCGATCAAGTGGGGCCCGAGCGACTACGACGAGACCGACGTGGAAGTACCACGCGACGTGCCCATCCACCGCATGGCGCTTGGCGATCCGAGCCTGCTCAAGCCCGGTACCCATGTTTTTGTGGGCGCGCACAAAGGCGCCGAAGGCAGGTACACCGCGGCTTTTGTTTTCTGTGGCAAGGACGGCGTCGTCCCGGCGTTGTGACGGGTGTGTTTTGACTGTTGATCAGTGACTGGAGGCAATCGAATGAAATCGCTAACCAAGGGTTCCATGCACCGGATCGGCAAGCGCCGACTCATGGTTTACAGCTCGATCGCCTCGGCGGCAATCGCTGCGCTCGCACTGAGCTACACCGCGCCGCGGGCAGCCGACGCGGCCGCCCCGGGGTCGGCCGCCAAGCCGGTCACGTTCGAAGCGCTGCCCAGTGGCGTCAAGCGCGTCACGTTGACGCCCAAGGCCGCGGAACGGCTGGGCATCGCGACCGGCAAGGTCGGCGAACAGACCGTCATCCGCAGGCAGATGGTCGGTGGCCTGGTGATTGCGCCGACGGATCCGAGGGCCGCACCGCAACCGGGCAGCGGCAAGGGAAGTAGCTTCGGCAGTTCGCAGCAAGCGCCGGCGCAGACCGCAGCGAACGCAACGGGAGGGAAACTGCCCAGCGTCGGGTTCGGTGGTTTTGGCGGGTTCGCCGGCGGCGCAGCCGCACTGCCCCCGTCGGCGCTGAAGACCGTCGCCGCGCCGATGGCACCCCCATCGCCCCCGCCCTCCGCGACGGGCGACGTTTGGGTGCTCATCAGCCTGTCCGCCTCGGAGTGGGAGCGCACCGTGAAAGACAAGCCGGCGCGCCTGCTGCCCCTGGGCACGCGCGCCGCGCTGCCGGGCGAGCTGCTTGCGATGCCTTCCGGGCTGCCACCCATCGAAGACCCGAAGCGCTCGATGCTCTCGGTGTACTACGTCGTTTCCGGCAAGGACCACGGGCTGGCGCTGAACACCCGCATGCGCGTCGAGCTGCCGATGATGGGAACTGAAGATAAGCAGAAGGTCGTGCCTTACAGCGCCGTCTACTACGACGGCAAGGGCACGCCGTGGGTCTACGTCACGAGCAAGCCGCTCGTCTATGAGCGCCAGCGGATCGCGATCGAACGTGTCGCCGGCGACCTGGCCGTCCTGTCCGAGGGCCCGGCCGTGGGCACCGAAGTGGTCAACGTCGGCGCTGCAATGCTGTTCGGCACCGAGATCTTCGGCAAGTAAGGGAGACTGTCATGTTTCGCTGGATCATCGCTTCGAGTTTGAATCTGCGCTTCCTGGTGCTGGCGGCGGCTGCGGCGCTGGTCGCCTTCGGCAGCGTGCAATTGCGCAAGATGCCGGTTGACGTCTTCCCCGAATTCGCTCCGCCCGTCGTGCAGGTGCAGACCGAGGCGCTCGGCCTGTCCGCGACGGAAGTGCAGGACCTGATTTCGATGAACCTCGAAGAGCTGCTGAGCGGCGTGCCGTGGCTCAAGTCGATCCGCTCGGAATCGGTGCCCGGTCTGTCGAAGATTCTGATGACGTTCGAGCGCGGCACCGACATCATGCGCGCGCGCCAGATGATCCAGGAGCGCCTGACGCTGGCGTACACGCTGCCCAACGTGGCGCAGCCGCCGGTCATCCTGCAACCGATGTCGGCGACGAGCCGCTTCATGATGGTCGGCCTGTCGTCGAGCACGGTCGAACAGACTGAACTGTCGCTGCTCGCGCGCTGGACCGTCAAGCCGCGCCTGCTCGGCGTGCCGGGTGTGGCCAACGTCGCGATCTGGGGCCAGCGGCTGCGCCAGATGCACGTGCAGATCGACCCGAACCGATTGCACGACGCCAAGGTGACGCAGGAGGACATCATCGCCGCGACCGGCGACTCGCTGTGGGTGTCGCCGCTGACGTTCCTGAAGGGCTCGTCGCCGGGAACTGGCGGCTGGATCGACAACAAGAACCAGCGTCTGGGTGTGCAGCACAACATGCCTATCAAAAAACCCGAAGACATGGCGCGCGTGGCGGTGACCGCCCCGCACCTGCTGCTCAGCGGCAAGGGCATGGCGCTCGGTGAGGTTGCCGAGGTGTCGTTCGCGCACCCGCCGCTGATCGGCGACGCGGTCACGAAGAGCGGCAACGGCCTGCTCATCGTGATCGAGAAATTCCCGTCGGCGAATACCCTGGAAGTGACGCGCGGTGTCGACCAGGCGCTCGCCGAACTGGGCCGCGGCCTGCCGGGTGTGCAGATCGACGCCAACATCTTCCGCCTGGCGTCCTACGTCAATCAGTCGATTTCCAACCTGAGCCTGGCGCTGCTCGCCGGTGCGGTGCTCGTGATCGGCGTGGTGGTCGTGTTCCTGCGCGGCTGGCGCAGTGCACTGATCAGCGTCGTCGCGATTCCGCTGTCGCTGCTTGCCGCCACCGTGGCGCTGTACCTGCTCGGCGAGACGCTCAACACGATGATCCTCGCTGGTCTGGTGGTGGCGCTGGCCGTGATCATCGACGACGCTGTCATCGACGTTGAAAAACTCGCAAGGCGCCTGCGCGAGCGCAAGGCCGGCAATCTCGATCAAGCCTCGGTGCTGCGGGTCATCTACGACACGACGCTCGAGACGCGCAGCGCCGCGGTCTATGCAACCTTGATCCTGATCCTCGCCGTGGTGCCGGTGTTCGTGATGGGCGGCGTCGGCGGTGCTTTCTTCACCCCGTTGGCCACCGCCTATGTGCTCGCGGTGCTGGCGTCGATGCTCGTCGCGCTGACCGTCACGCCGGCGCTCGGCCTGGCGCTGGCGCGTGGCATGTCGGGCACGCTTACCGAATCGGCTTTTGCCGCGCGTGCGCGCGACCGCTACGAAGCGGCTTTGAAGCGCATCGCCCAAGGGCCCACGAAGCTGGTCGCAGTCGCCGCGGTCGTCGTGCTGGCCGGTGTCGCGGTATTGCCGATGCTGGGTCAGGCACTGCTGCCCACGTTCAAAGAGCGCGACCTGCTCGTCAACTGGTCCACCGCGCCGGGCACCTCGCACACCGAAACGCACCGCATCACGACCCGCGTCAGCAACGAGCTGCGTGCGATCCCGGGTGTGCGCTCGGTGGGGGCGCATGTGGGCCGCGCGATCTCGGGCGACCAGACGGTGGGCGTCAATTCGAGCCAGATCTGGATCGGTCTGGACCCGAAAGCAGACTACGACAAGACGGTCGCCGCGATCCGCGAGACGGTCGACGGCTACCCCGGCGTGGACCACAACCTGCAGTCCTACCTGCGCGACAAGGTCAGCGAGGTCCTGACGGGAACGAGCCGCCCGATCGTCGTGCGCATCTACGGCGCCAAGCTCGACGTGCTGCGCCAAAAAGCGGAAGAGGTGAAACAGGCGCTCTCCGGCATCAAGGGCATCGTCGATCTGCACGCCGAAGGGCAGATCGAGGAGCCGACGCTCGAAGTCAACGTCGACCTCGACAAAGCCGGCAAGGCGAACGTCAAGCCCGGCGACGTGCGGCGCGCCACGGCGACGGTGTTCTCCGGCCTGGTGGTGGGTTTTCTGTTCAAGGAGCAAAAGATCTATGAAGTCGTCGTGCACGGTGCACCCGAGGCGCGCCAGAGCCTGACGAACCTGAACGACCTGTGGATCGAAAAGTCGGACCGCCAATATGCGAGGCTGGGCGACGTGGCCTCGTTGAAGATGGTGTCCACACCGTCGGTCATCAAGCACGAGGCGATTTCGACCTACGTCGACGTCGTCGCCAACGTGGCGGGGCGCGACTTCAGCTCGGTCGCCGACGAAGTTGAAGACAAACTCGAGCAGATCAAGTTCCCGCTCGAGTACCACCCCGAACTGCTGGGCGAGTATGCAGAGAACCAGAGCGCGCAGCGCCGCATGATTGGCGCTGGCATCGCGTGCCTGATCGGCATCTTCCTGCTGCTGCAAGCGTGTTTCAGCAGCTGGCGCCAGGCGCTGGTCGGCTTCTCGGCGATTCCAGTCGCTGCCGCGGGTGGCGTGCTCGCGGTGCTGGTCAGCGGTGGCGTGCTGTCGCTCGGCTCGTTCATCGGTTTCCTCGCCGTGCTCGGCATCGCCGCGCGCAATGTGGTGCTGCTGATCAAGGGCTACCAGCGCCTCGAAGACGAGACCGGCACATTCAGCGCCGAGCTGGTGCTGCGCGGCGCACGCGAGCGCCTGACGCCGCTGCTCGCGAGTTCGGCGGCCATCGTCGGCGCGTTGGTGCCGCTGGTCGCGTTCGGCCGCATTCCCGGGCTCGAGATCGTCGGGCCCACCGCCATCGTGATGATCGGCGGCGTCGTGGCGTCGAGTCTGTTCACGATGTTCATCATGCCCAGCCTGTATGCGCGCGTGCGCACCACGGCCCCACGTCAGCCCGACCTCGGCCTGGCCGCGGCATGAAAGGTCGAAGCGATGCGGTCTGGAAGAACATGCCGCGCACTCGCCCCGGCCGTGGCGGTTGCCGCCGCGCTGGTGTGGGGCTCGGCGGGCGCGCAATTCCAGCTGCCGCAATCCGGGCCGCGCGAAGGCTCCGGTCCGGCGCGCCAGGAAGCGCAGGAACTCGCCAAGGAGCTGGACTTTCAGTATTCGGTGGGCAGCGACACCGAGTACATATATGACCGCAACCAGGACTTGCGCAACAGCAGCAAAGGCAGCGTCACGCGGCCGGCGCGCGACAACCTGCAGCTCCTCGCGCCCACCGTGTTTTTTCTCGGGACGCACAGGCCGTCCCCCTGGTTCGATCTGAACCTGGGAACCACCTTCGAGCTGCCGTTTCGGATTCACGAGGAAAACGTCACCGTGTTGCCTGACGGCACGCGCGACCCGTCGCTGCGGCGCGCGTTCACGGGCAAGATCGATGTGGTCAACGTCGTCATCAAGAACATTCCCGATCACCCATTGGAGATCACCCTCGGGCGACGCACCTTCGAAGACCCGCGGCTGTTTCTCTACGACGTCACACTGGACGGCGTGCACATCCGGTACCGCGGCGAGTCGTACGCGACCGAAGTCAGCGTGACGCGTGAGGATCAATGGGACTTGACGGTCTACGACAGCCTGCCCCGAAGCACGATCAAGAACTACATCCTGTACCACGAGTACCGCGGCATCGAAGATCACAAGATCGGCGCCTACGCGATCGCGCGGTTCGACTCGCTCGTGCGTTCCGAAGGTCGCTTCAAGTTGCTCGGGATTCGGGCCTATGGGCGGCCCACCGACGAATTCAACTATTGGTCGGAGGCCGGTGTGGTTCGCGGCATCGACGAAGCACGCGTGCCGCAGCCGCTGCACGGCAGCGCATTTGACGTCGGTGCAACTTACCGGTTTGCGAACGTCTTTCTGCAGCCATGTTTCACCGTCGCCACCGCCTACGGCAGCGGCGACGGCAACAGCCGCGACGGCATCAACCGCGAATACCGCCAGACCGGAATGCAATCGAACGAGACCAAGTTTTGCGGCGTGTCGCAATTCAAGCGCTATGGCGAATTCATCGACCCCGAACTGAGCAACTTGCGGATTCGCACGCTGGGCTTCGGCTTCCGGCCCCTGCCGAACGTGTTCGTCGACATCGTTCATCACCAGTACACGCTGAGCCACAACGCGACGGACGTTCGCAACGGCTCCATCACTGCGCAAATGAACACCGGCCTCGCCGGCCTGCCGCAGAGCAAGAAGGTCGGGCGCGAGCTCGACATCGTCGTCGGCCTGCGTCGGCTGTTCGACACGAAATGGGCCGTCGACCTGCGCGCCGGGCTGTTCTTCCCGGGCCGCGCGTACCTCAGAAATGACGGCGGCAACAACCCCGCGAGCACGACCAACCCGCCGCGGCGCGCCGACCCCGACCGCGGCCTGCGCGTCCTTGCGGTTCTGTCGTATTGACCCCCAGGAGCAACTTCCCCACTCGGAGACCATCATGACCCAAGGCATTGCGTCAAGCATCGGAACCCTCTGGCTCGCAGCGCTGCTCACCACGGCGGCACCCATGGCCCGCGCCCAGACCCCCGACTACCTGGCCGACCGCGGCGACGGAATTCGCACCTCGCTGCTCGCCACCTACATCCGGCCGAAGGAGTTCATCTTCTACCCGTTCTACGAATACACAAAGACGTCGAACTATGAATACAAGGCGAGCGATCTGGGACTGGTGGGCGACGTCGACTATCTCGGAAAGAAGGTCGATCAGGAGTACTTGATCTTCCTGGGCTATGCGTTCAACGATTCGTGGATGTTCGAGTTCGAATCCGCGTTGCATGCCAAGGTCAAGTTCAACAAGGCCGCCAACGACCCGGTGACCGCCGTGCCCCAGGAGCTTCGCGAATCGGGCCTCGGCGACACCGAAGCCCAGTTGCGCTGGCGCTATGCGAAAGAGACTGAAACCCGGCCCGAGATCACGTTCATGTTCCAGACCGAGTTCCCCCTGCAAAGGAAAAAGAAACTGCTGGGTACCCAGGCTTGGGGATTCGGCACCGGCGTCATCCTGACCAAGGGTTATCCGTTCGGCACGTTCAGCTTGCGTGGCCAGATCAACCACGACCGGGGCGACCGCGAAACCAAGTTCGGCGAGTACGCGATCGATTACCTGAAGAAGATCTCACCGCAGTGGAGCATCGCGTTGACCTTGGAGGGCGAGGAGTCGGAACTGTCGGTCATCGGCGAGGCGCAGTACGCGCTGAGCAGGAATGCGACGCTCAAACTCAATCTCGGTCAGGGCCTGACCAAGAAAGATCGTCAGTTCGCGCCTGAAGTCGGCGTGCTGTTCCGCTTCTGACCGCAGCCATTCCCCACCAGCCAAGAAGAGGTGTTCCATGACGATTTCGACAACTGCAAGGATCTGGAGCGCGGCCGCGATCGCGGTCGCTGCAGGCGCACTGTTCTCCGTCGCAGCGCAGGAAAAGGGCCCAACGTGGCAGACGGAGTTTCCGGCGCTTTCGAACTGCAAGTTGCAGACGACCGGCAGGAACCCCTACTTCATTCTCGAGCCGGGTCATCAGCTCGTGCTCGAGGGCGGTGGAACAAAGCTCGAAATCACGGTGCTCGATCAGACCAGGAAGATCGACGGTGTCCAGACCCGCGTTGTCGAGGAACGCGAATGGAAGAAGGGGCAACTCTACGAAGTGGCGAGAAACTACTTTGCGATTTGCGAGGACACGAAAGACGTCTTCTACTTCGGTGAAGACGTCGACTTCTACGAAAACGGCAAGGTCGTGAAACACGACGGGACCTGGCACGCCGGCGTGAACGGCAACAAGGCCGGTCTCATGATGCCGGGGACGCCCAAACTGCAGATGCGCTTCTACCAGGAACTCGCGCCGGCCATCGCGATGGACCGGGCGGAAATCGTCAGCCTCAGCGAAACCTGCAAGACGCCTGCCGGTACCTTTACCGCTTGCATGAAAGTCAAGGAGGGCTCGTCGATCGATCTCCTGGCCACGGAGTACAAGTACCACGCGCCGGGCGTTGGCCTGGTCGCCGACGAAGACTTGCGCCTGATCAGGTACGGGCCGGCAAAGAAATGAGCACCTGCGGCGCCTTGCGAGTCACACGCCGTGGGACACACCGATATCGCGCTCTCTCTGGCACAAGCCGAAGCGGATGCGGCGAGCCGGTTTCGCGCGCGCGACTTGCAGCAAGCGCGTCTGTCGGTGGTGATGCCGGCGTTCAACGAAGCGCAGAACGTCGCCGAAACGATTGCCGCGCTGGTGCCACTGCTCGGCGGGCGCGTCGGCTCGTTCGAGATTCTCGTCGTCGACGACGGCAGCACCGACGCCACGCCGCAGGCCGTGGTCAACGTGCCGCCGGCCTGGCCGGTGTGCCTGGTGCAACTGTCGCGCAACTTCGGCAAGGAGGCCGCCATCACGGCCGGCCTGGAACACGCGCGCGGCGACATCGTCTTGTGCATCGACGCCGACGGCCAGCACCCCCTGGCGACGATCGACCGCATGTTGCGCCTGTGGGAGCAAGGCAACGACATGGTCTATGCCGTGCGCCATGATCGAGGCGCCGACTCGCGCTTCAAACGCTGGGGTGCGCGCTGGTTCTACCGCGCGCTGGGCGTGGGCAGCCCGATCGAGATTCCGCCCGACGCCGGGGACTTCCGCGTCATGGACCGCAGCGTCGTCGATGCCATCCGCGCGCTGCCGGAACACAACCGCTTCATGAAGGGCTTGTACGCCTGGGTCGGCTTCAAATCGGTGGGCGTGCCCTACATCCCGGCGCCGCGCGCCAATGGGGCGAGCCACTACTCGAAAGCCAAGTTGCTGGGCCTGGCGTGGTCGGGTCTGACCGGCTTCTCGGCATTGCCGCTGCGCGCGGCCAGCGTCGTGGGCGTGCTTCTGGCCCTGCCCGCCTTCGCTTATGGCGTCTGGGTGATCGTCGAGAAACTCGCCTTTGACGGCGCGGTTCCCGGCTGGCCGACGATCGTCGCGAGCATCATGTTCTTCTCCGGCGTGCAGCTCGTGTTCGTCGGCGTTCTCGGCGAATACCTGGCGCGAGTCTTCGACGAAGTGAAGCGCCGCCCGAACTACATCGTTGCCCGCGTGGTGCGGCGCACGCCGCGGGAAATGGCGAACGATGAAGCGCTGCATCGTCGCGGCTGACGACTACGCCTGCAACGCCGCGATCGACGACGCGATCCTGGCGTTGATCGACGCCGGGGTGGTCACGGCGACGTCGTGCCTCGTCACTTCGCCGCGTTGGGCGGAATCGGCGCAGCGGCTCAGCCCTGCGCTGCGCGCCAAGGCCGACGTCGGCGTGCACGTCGACCTGACCGAGTTCGAACGCCTGTGCCCCAACCATGCGCTGCTCGCCGCCGCGTGTTACGCCCACGCCATCGATTCCCGCAAGGTTCGCGCCCTGTTGCAGACCCAGTTGCAGCGCTTCGAAGACGCGTTGGGCGCCGCGCCGGACTACGTCGATGGGCACCGCCATGTGCACCAGCTCCCCGTTATCCGCGACGTGTTGCTTGAATTGCTCGTCGAGCGCTACCCGAACCGGCTGCCCTGGGTGCGGATCAGCCGGGCGCGCGCCGACGCAGGCTGGAAGGGCTGGTGGGTCACGCGCCTGGGCAGCCAGGGCCTGGCGCAGGCGTGCGCAGCCGCCAATGTGGCAACGAATTCGCATCTGATCGGTCTCTACGACTTCACGGGCGACTGCGCCGCCTACCGGGCGCGCGCCAGCGCGTGGCTTGCCGGCGCCGCCGACCGCGACGCGCTGATGTGCCACCCGGCATCGCGCGTCGACGCGACGGACCGCATTGCGCCCGCACGCGTCGTCGAATTCCAGGCGCTGTCCAGCAGCTGGTGGGCGGGCTGCCTGGCGATGCACGGGGTCACGCCGAGCCGAGGCAGCCAATGCGTGGCACCCTGACGCGCCCGGCTCGCGAACCCGCCGTCGCCGGATGGCCAGGGCTCGAGGCTTGGCTGCAGCACCCGACCCGTCTCGTCGTGCTGCTTGCCATCGTGCAGCTCGTGGTCTGGGGTGCGCTGTCGGCGCACTTCATCGCCGCGCCCCAGACCGACAGCCTCGAGCAGGTGCTGCTGAGCCAGGAATTTCGGCTCGCCTACGGCAAGCACCCGCCGCTGCCGACGTGGCTGCTGGTCGGCGTGAACCAAATCGTCGGACCATCGATCGCCGCGACCTTCGTGCTCGGCGCGCTGTGTTCCGCGGCGACGCTGCTGCTGCTTTACGCATGGTCCCGGCCGCTGATCGGCGCGCCGCGCGCGGCGCTTGCCACGCTGCTCGCATCGAGCATCGAATTCATGAACGCCGGCACGACGTACTTCAATCACAACACGGTGCAGTTGCCGTTCGCCTTGCTCGCGATCGTCCTGCTTCACCGCGCCCTCGTGCACATGCGTCGCATCGACTGGGTGGGCCTGGGCGTGGGCGCAGCGCTGGCGATGCTCGTCAAGTTCAGCGCGGTCGTGCTGTTTGCGGCATTCGCCGTCTATCTGCTGGCGACCCGGCGGGCGCGCGACCCGCGCACGCTGCGCGGCGTGGCGCTGGCCGGGCTGGTGGGCGCCGCAGTGCTCGCACCGTTTCTGATCGCCGCGTCGGCCGAACCGGCATCGCCTGCGGGCTACGCGACGCAGTCTTTGTACCCCGAGGGTTTTGACCGCATCGAACGCGCCAAGTCGGTGTGGGACTTCGCCGTCAGCCACGCGGCCAAGGTGGCGCCGGCGCTGCTCCTCTTCGTCTGGCTGCGTCGCCACGCGCCGCCGGCACCGCAGCGCCCCGCCGAGACGCTCGCGCTCGCGCCTTTCCTGACGATCGTCGGGTTCGGGCCAATCGCCTTGACGCTGGGCATCGCGCTGCTCGTCGGCGCTTACCTGCTGGTCGGTTGGGGAACGACCTTTCACGTGCTGTTCACGTTCTGGCTCGTCGCTGCGAGTCCGTGGGCAATCGACGCGCCGCAGCGCGTGCTGCTGCGCGCGGCGGCAGCGTGCATCGCGCTGCAGTTTGCGATCTGGTCGGTGATTGCAGCCAACGGCGGAACGCTTCCGAATCTGCGCCGGATGAAATCCGGCCACACGGCGCTGCCGCCGCCGCAACTTGCCGAGTCGCTGCAACGCGCCTGGAGCGAGCACAGCGCGGCGCCGCTGCGCTACGTGATCACTGACGTTCGAACCGGAGCGGCTCTGGCGGTCCAGTTTCGTGGCGCGCCGCGCGTCGTTGCCATGAATCGAGGCGACTTCGACGCCGTCCTGCCGCCCCACGTCCTGCGCGCCTGCGGCAGCGTCGTCGTCGCGAGCCGTGAGCCCGTGGAACCGGGTTCGCGCCACTTCGGCGTGATGGACCGGATGTTCAACGCCACCACGCTGCGTTCAAGCGTCGAGCTGCCGGGGAAAGCCGCCGGGAGTCAGAAGTTCTACGTCGCGATTCGCCCCCCGGAACCGGGCGGGCGATGCAGCGCAGCCGGGCTCGGCGCGAACCTCAAGGCTTGACGTAGGCGAAACCCTGCAGCTGCAGCTTCGTCAGCCGCACCACGCCCGAGGGCGTGAATGCGGCTTCCGGGATGAACTGGTCGCGCTTCAGGCTGCGGTTCTTCAGCGTGATCTCGCACACCTCGAACTTCACGCCGCGCCGCACCAGGCCCTGCACCGCGATCTCATACGGGTTGCCGTTGCGGTCTTTCGCGTCTTGCATCAGGAAGTCCACTCCGGCAGCGTGCGTCACGACCGTGATCAACGCCGTCGGGTCGGTGTCGAGGTGATTGCCCGCGTTGCGCAGCGCACCCAGCGCCTGGCCCGCCGTGTCGTTGATGTGGTAGACGACTTTGTCCTGCGCCCAGGATGCGGCGGCGGCAAAGCACAGGACTGCGGCAGCGGTGATTCGGTGGATTCGCACGGTGGAACTCCTCGAGTTGTGAGTTAGTTAGGCCATTCCCGGGTTGTGGGCCACGCCCACGATTTTCGGCGTATTGATCTTGCGCGCCTTGACTCGACCGCCCTGGCCCTCGAGCCAGGTTTCGACATGCTCCCAGACGGGTTTGACGCCGGGCAGGGACTTCGCCTCTTCGGCCACCGGCGCCCAGCCGGCCACCTTGTACTTCTTGTCGGCCTCGATCGGCTTGCCCTTCAGGCGCATGTCGCCGATGCGGCTGCCCATGGTTTCGCCCGGCGCGCAGGTATAGCTGAGCCCACCCACGCGAACCATGTCGCCGCCCTGCTGGTAGTAAGGGTCGGGGTTGAACAGGTTGTCGGCGACGTCTTCCAGAACCGTCTTGATCGTCGCGCCGGTCATTTCAGTGAGCGTCGTGTAGGGGTAGGTGATGGCGAGCTGATCCATCATCAATTCGCGCGTGATGATTGCGCCGGGCAGCAGCGACGTGCCCCAGCGAAACCCGGGCGAAAACGCGATTTCGGCGCCTTGCGTGTCGATCAGCGCGTCGCAGATCAGTTGATCCCACGAACCGTTGAAGTTGCCGCGCCGGTACAGCAGGCCGTCGGTGACGGCGAGCTTTTCGGCGAGCTTGGCGGCGAACGGCGCACGCAGCTTGGCGATCAGCGCGGCCATCGCTGGATCGGCCACCAGCTGATTCGCGAAGATCGGCAGCAGGCGGTAGCGGAAATCGGCGACCTTGCCGCCCGCAACAGCGAAGTCCATCACGCCGAGAAACTTGGCGTTGCTGCCGGCGTTCGTCACGAGCGTCTTGCCCCCGGCCGTGCTTCCCCCGTTCGTCACGGGAACCGCGAGCGGCACGCCGTCGTGCGTGTGGCCACCAAAAATCGCGTCGATGCCGCGCACGCGTGTGGCCATCTTGAGGTCCACGTCCATGCCGTTGTGCGACAGCAAGACAACGACGTGGGCACCTTTGGCACGCACTTCGTCGACGACCTTTTGCAGGTTGTCTTCCTGGATGCCGAAGCTCCAGTCGGCGACCAGGTAGCGCGGGTTCGCGATCGGCGTGTACGGAAACGCCTGGCCGATGATGGCGCAGGGCACGCCGCCCACTTCGCGCAGCACGTAGGGCTTGAACACGGCGTCGCCGAAGTCCGCCGTCTTGATGTTCTGCGCAAGAAAGTCGACCCGGCCGGCAAAGTCGCGCTCGACGATCTGCTTGACGCGCTCCATGCCGTAGGTGAACTCCCAATGACCCGTCATCACGTCCACGCCAAGCAACTTCGCGCAATCGACCATGTCTTGCGCGTTGGTCCAGAGCGCCGTCGCCGAGCCCTGCCAGGTGTCACCGCCGTCGAGCAGCAGCGCGCCGGGGCGACTTGCCTTGAGCTGTTTCACCAGCGTGGCCAAGTGCGCGAAGCCGCCCACCTTGCCGTAGCGTCGCGCCGCCTTCTCGAAGTCGATGTGGGTGTAGGCGTGCGCCAGCGCGCTGCCCGGGCGCAGCCCGGCGCGCTTCAGCAAGGCCTCGCCCACCAGATGCGGCAACTCGCCACGCATGCTGCCCAGCCCGAGGTTGACGCTCGGCTCGCGAAAATAGCTCGGCATGAGCTGCGCATGGCAGTCCGTCATGTGCAGGAACGACACGTTGCCGAACGGCGCGACGTCGTAAAGGCCTCGTTGCGCGGTCGCCGCGTCGGCGTCGGCAAAGTGGCTGAGGCTCATTCCCGCGGCCGACGCAGCGCCCAGGACTTGAAGAAATTCGCGCTTCGACAAACTCATGATTTCGCCAGGCGCGGTTGACGGTCGCGCGCTGCGCCGGCGCTACTGATTCACCGGCGACTTCGGGTCGAGCAACAGCGCCATCAGGTTCTTCAATTGCGTCTCTTCGAGCAAACCGGCGTGGCCGAAGCGCGGCATGTTCGAACACGCGGCAAAGGCCTTGGCGTTGTACAGCTTGCCCCAGGTGTATTCGACGATCGCCCGCGACGCCGGGCTTGCCGGGTCGGCGACGCCGCGCAGCTTGCCGTAGTTGTAAAGGCTCGGGCCGATGTTGCCGAACGAGATCTCGGCCTTGCTCAGCTGATGGCAGTTGTAGCAATTTCCGCCGTTCGCGCTCGTTGCAGCGGAAGCGTCGGTCCACGTCGCGCCGCGGCCATCTTGCGCGAGCCTTTCGCCGGCCTGCCAGTCGCCCAAAAAGCTGCCGCTGCCGGGCAGCTTCACGGTCGCCAGATTGGCGGCTTCGATGGCTTTGGCGCGAGCCTCGGGCAAGGGCTTGCCTTGCGCCTGCGAACACTCGGCGTTCGACGCATCCTGCTCCAGCCGCCCGACCTTGGCGATGCCCTGATCGCGAAACGACGCTTTCACGATGGCTTGTGCCTGCTGGTCGAGCTCTTGCGCTGTGGGCGCAATCGCGCAGGACGCAAGCACAACGCCGGCGAGGGTCACGACGGCGGCCACACCGGCCGATCTAGCAAAGCGGACAGACATGCGACTCTCCTGGCTAGCGTTTGATGGCCGGCGCGATCGACGCGGCGCCCTGCGAATTCACACCCATGTAGGTGGAGACGGCGATCGTCGCTTCCGAGCCGAACCCGGGGTAGGGGAAGCGCTGCTGGCGGTAGCAGTCGTTGAGGCGCAATTGCATGCCCCACATCTGGCCGTTGCTGACGCGGTACGCCGGCCAGGCGGCAAAACCGATGCCGTCGCCCGGGTTCTTCGTCAAATTGGGCAGGTCTTGCAGGCGAATGCGTTTGCCCTCTTCGCTGTGGCACGACGCGCACGCAAAGTCATGCGTGCCGCCGCGATAGAAGAAAACGCGTTTGCCGATCTCGTAACTGCGCCGCTCTTCGGCGTGGCCTTGCGGCAGGTTGAACTTCAAACCGCGCGACTCGGCGGCGACCCAGGTCGCCAGCGCCGTCACGTTGTTCTGCTCGCCGCGCCCGAATGGTGTGCTCGCGATCTCGGCGCCGTTCAAGCCTTGCAAGGTTTCCATGCACGAGACGAGGCGCGTTTCCAGGTCCTGCACCTTGTTCGTGTCGGCAAAGTAGCGCGGCAATTCGACGAACGCGCCCTTCACCTTGCCCGGGCCCTTGCCCAGATCGCAGGCTTCGAGCGACGCATTCTTCGGCCCGCGCTTTTGCTTCCAGAGCAGCTCGCCTTTGGCCTCGAACAGCTCTGCAGGATTGCCGTCCTCGAGCATCTTGCGGTATTCGGCGATGCCGTCGGCCGCCGATTTGGGTTGCGCCCAGACCGGCAGAGACAGCAATGCAGTGGCCGCGAACAGGATCGCCTTCATATGACGGTCGCTTCATCGGTGCGCTTGTCGCCCTTGTTGTCGACCCACGACACGCTGATCTTGTCGCCCGCCTTCGCGCCCTTGACGGTGAACTGCAGGAACGGATTCTTCGAGACCGCCGGCCCCCACTGTGCGCTCAGCACGGGCTTGCCGTTGTGCTGCGCACTCACCTCTTGAATGAACCAGGCGGGGATGACTTTCCCGGCCGCGTCTTTGCGCTGCCCGGTTTCCATCTCGTGCGCCATCAGCACGCGCACGGTGGCTGATGCGCCGGCAACTTGGGCGCGAATGCGCATGGGATCTGCCATTTGGAACTCCTTGCTCGAATGCCTTGAATCGCTGGGGTGGGTGAGGCTCAGCGGGGTTCAGCCGCCGCACCCACCCAATGTGACTTTGACTTCCTTCTGCGCGAACAGCACCTTGCCGTCGGCCAGCATCGCCACGGCGTAAACGTTGGACGACTGGCCCATCTTCACGCGCGTCGAGATCGATGCATCGATCGCGTCGCCGATGTCGAACGCAGCGGCAAGCGTTGCCGGGTTCTTCTCGACGAGGATCAGCAGGCGCTTCACGCCGGGCAGGTTGGACGCTGCACCCACGGGAACGACGGCGCCGTTTTCGGCGATGTCCGGCCCGGTGACCGTCACGTCCTTGCTGGCCACCGGCGCCGTGGCGCCCAGCGCCTTCATCACCTCGGCCATGGTTTTGGCTTCGAAAGCGGCTGCCGGGTAGGCACCGGCCTGCGCCTGGGCCAGCTGCGGCAGCGCGCCCACGGCGGCCAGCAGCGACGCAACTTTGGCCGAATGAGAGAGCACGTCTCGACGGGTTTGCATAAGGTTCTCCTTCACGTGGATGGTATTGGACAATTCTTCGAGCGGGCTAGGGGCTCATCCTTACCCCGTTTGGGCTATCCCAGGGCACAGACGGCGTGCGGCGCGGCGGGCAGCTTCTGCATCGATCGTGAGCACCGGGTGCGCGCCGCTCAAGTTTGCACCGCTTTGCGCGGCCTGCGCGCTTGCCACGCCGCCACATCGCGAATGATCGCGTCCCAGGGCAAGTCGGCGAGGCTGCCGTGACGCTCGTGCGCGGCGCCGACGAGGTGGTGCACGTCGGCATGCGCCGCGCCCAGCGCACGTTGCAGCCCGAGCACGCCGCCGCAATGCAGGCGCAGCGCCTGCGCGTGCATGAGGGGTTGGCCCACGCGTGGCAGGTGCAGCGCAAAGCGCGCACGCTCGTGCAGCAACGCCGCGAGCGTTGTGCAGTGGGTTCGCGCAACCGGCGACGCGCAATCGATGACGTCGCGCTCGCCGCGCGTGTGGCGCTCGGACCGCTCGCAAACGGCGATGCGCGCCTGCAAGGCCTTGCTGAACACGCAGCTGCCGCGGCCCGCGCAGCACGCTGCACCGTCGGCGTCATCGCTTTCGCTCATCGGAGGCACCGTCAGTCGTCGCCCGAGGGGCCGGGCTCGCGAATCTGGCACAACAAGTCTTCCGCGAGTTGCTGGTTGTGGGCAAACATCACCTTGATCTTGCCCTGCGCGTCGGCCGGCGGCGCGGCGCGCAGCGCCTTGGCGTGGCTCGAGGCCTGCTTGAACGAATCGAACTCGGCGAGCTTGTCGAGTTGCGCGAAGGGCCTGACGTTGAATACGAAATACGGCATGTCCGGTCGATTTAAAGGTAATGTTTGGTGAGGCGGCGCCGGCCCGGCACCGCTTTCTGGATGACGACGCCGTGCACCGCGCCGAGATCGGGCAGCGGCTCGTCGGCGAACGCCGGGTTCAGCGCATGCAGGCTCCAGCGCTCGCCCACGCGCTGCAACTGGCGCAAGGTCCACTCGCCGCCGCTTTGGGCGAGGACGAAGGAGCCGTCGCGCAGCGCCCCGTCGGGCTCGACGATGATGATTTCGCCTTCGACGAATTCCGGCGCCATGCTGTCGCCCAACACGCGCAGTGCGAACGACTCGCCGCCGCTGCAGGCGCTGTCGGTGCCGGGTTCGCCGAGGTCGCCGAGGTCGCTGCGGTTCGTCATGCCAGCTCCGACATCACTTGCGCCGCCGGAACGCCGGCGTCGGCGAGCGCGGCACGCAGCGCCGTCACGAACTCGATGGGGCCGGCGAGATAAAAATCGCAATCGATGTCGAACAGGTCGGCGCGCATCGCTGCAGCAACCTGGCCTGCCCCGGCGACCGGGTCGACGTCGATGAACGGCGCGTACTCGAACGCGTCGAGCGCCTCCGACCAGGCGCGGCACTGGTTCGCCTGGAAGTGGCCGTCGCGGCGTGTGGCGAGCCAGAACAACGACAGCGACGGCGCCGCGTCGAGCGACAGGGCGTGCTCGATCAGGCTCTTGATCGGCGCAAATCCGGTGTCGCACGCGGCAAAGACCAAAGGGCGCGGGCTGTCGGCGAGAACGAAGTCGCCTTGCGGCCCCCAGACGTTGACCGCGTCGCCGGCCTTCAGCGTGCCGTCGAACACCTGCGTCGCAAAAGCGTTGTCGGCGTCGCGCGCCAGGTAGAAGTGCAGATTGCGGTCGTCGCACGGGCAACTCGCGATCGAATAGTTTGCGCGCACGTCGTTCCCCGCAGTCGCTGCGGTGCCGGCGCAACCGAGCGTGACCGACTGGCCGGCGAGAAAGCGCAGGCGGTGGCTGCGCGGCGTTTGCAGATGCAGCAGGCGCGTATCGGGCGCGAGTTCGCGCACCGCGCGAAGCGTCGTCAGAATCTGCTGAGGCGCGATGTCCGCCGGGCCGTTCGCCTCCAGGGTTTCGAGCGTGATTTCGCTGCTCGCCGCGGTGTGGGCGCACATCAGCGTGTAGCCCTGTTGGCGCTCCGCCTCCGACAGCGGGTAGTCGAAAGGCAGGGTCTTGATCACGTCGCCGTCGATGACGCGCACCTTGCACATGCCGCACGTGCCGTTGCCGCAACCGTAGTTGAGCTTCAGGCCGGCGCGCAGGCCGGCCTGCAACAGCGTGTCGTGCCCTTCCACGGCGAACTGATGGCCACTGGGGCGCAGCGTGACCTGCGCCGACACCACTTTCAACATGTCGTCCATGACGTCCAGCATATCGACAGATTCAGTCGCGAGCGCGCGTGCCAGTCCGTCGCTCAACTGGCGTTCCACATCGAGCAGTCGCGGATCGTCGCCGCCCACCTCGGCATTCAGCCGGCGCAGACGATCGCGCAGCGCGATCACGAGCGCGTGGTAGCGCTGCAGATGGCGCTGCGTGTCGGCAAGCTCCTGACTCTGCCGAAACAGGCGCTGCGCGAGCACTTCCTGGCTCGGCAGGATGCGCTCGCGGATGCGTCGGCCAAAAGCTTCTTCGCGAATCTGCCCGACGCGCTCGAGCATTCCCGATTCCTCGAGGCGCACTTGCGGGTACAGCTCGAGCAGCCTCTCGGTGGAGATCAGGCCTTCGGAGAGTTGAATCTCGCCGCTGCGCACACGCTGCTGCAAGGTGCCGCGCGGCACCTGCACGAGCTGCGCGGCGCGCCAGATCGTCAGCCATTGCGCCATGGCACCTGCCTCGGCAAAGCCACACGATCAGCGTAGCGCGCACGGTAGAGCAGGCGCGGCTGCGCCGGGTCATCGTCAAAACCGCTGCGGTCGTGCAGGATGTTGTGGCCGACGATTCCCATGCCTGCCTGGAGCTGGACGCGAAATATCGACGGCGCCGCGCCGCCCAGCAGCGCGTCGAGGCAGGCGCGCGCAGCGCGTGTGGCAGCGTCGGCCCGCCACTCGATGCTGCGTTGGCGCGCCGTGTAACGCAGGTGCAGGTGGCGGTGCGTGGTGTCGACGCTGAACACCGGGCCGCTTTGCGCGGCGCGGGCGACGCCGTGCGCATCGGCGCGCGCGGGAATCGTCATTGCGTCGGCTTGCATCAGGGCGTGCACATGCTCTGGCGATGCATCGCGCAGCCGGATGTACGCCAATTCATGGTCGAGCAAGGCATTCACGCCGCCGCGCTGCGCGGGCCGCACGCAATGCAGAATCATCGCGTGGATGCGGCGTGACGCGGGGTGGTAGTAGCCGTCGGTATGCCAGCCGATGGGCCGGTTCGTGTACGGGATGAAGTCGCCCCGACCGTCGGAATTTTGCGAGACCGCGACTCTGGAAATGCCGTCTTCGTCGGCGAGCCAATTCGCGTCGAGCCGGTGCAAGCCAAGTTGTGCGCCGAGTGCGCGCGCGATGTTCGGGTCTTCGCCCTGTTGGCGCGAGCGGTAAATCGCGAAGTTCGCGCGCGCGATGCGCGCCAGCAGCGCAGCGCGTTCGGGGGCGGTGAGCGAGCGCGGGTCGGCAAGGTCGACGATCAGCTCGTCGATGCCCCTGGGCTGCGTGCCGAGCTTCCAGTCGCGCCAGCGTTGATAGCTCGGATCATCAGTCAGGTCGAACGGGCTCGCGCCGCGTTCGATGAGCTCGGGTGCGAGCGGCGCATTCATGTCAGTGGTCCATCGCGCTGTTCGTCATCCCGGCCCCCGTGTCGCAGCACGGGGCGGCGTTTCGTCGGGATGACGAGGGTTGTTGGGCAAGTCTCGAGGCCACATCGAACGTCAGCAACGGGCCGAAACCGGCCCCACGCTCCACAACGAATGCCGGGCACTTCATCCTAATCACCACTCAGCGATGCGCGCCGCGGCCGAGCCGGCGCTGGGTCGTACAGGTTGCGCATTGAACTCTGGACGATGCCCACGGCTTCGGGCGCTTCGGCGGCCATCACCTGGTCGATGACCCAGCGCCGGTCTTTTTCCGGGAGCGTGGGCTCCAGGCGCTTGCCGAGGTAACGCACGAAGGCGAAGTCCGGGTGGAAGCCACCGCCGTCGTCAGGCGCATCGGGCTCGGCACCGAATTCGGCGTAGTGTGGGCTGACTTCGTTGACGAGATCGATGAAGGTGTCGGCGTGGCTGGGCGTTCCCGCGGGCGCCGCGCCCAGCCATTCGTCTTCGCTTTCCTGCAGCGTTCGGGCCACGTGGCGCACCAGGGCCATCGTGAACTCGCTGCGCCCGGCCTCGCTCAGCCGCGCATGCGCGATGCGGTCGGCCACGGCGACGAGGAACACCAGCACTTCGCGCATGAAGTTGAAGTATCCCGGGCCCGTGTCGATGTCGAAATTGGCGCCGCGCATGCGCTTGAGCATTTGATGCGCAACACGCCAGACGATGAACGCCATCGCGCCGGCCTGCTCGGCGTCGCCCTTCTTCTCACCGGTCTTGAACCAGCGCGTCTTGATGCGCAACGCGGGCGGTGCTTGCAGCGCCATCAATATCCGCCTTTGCCCAGCGGCTGCGGCAGCCCGGCGACCTTGGCGCCTTGTTTGGCTGGGCCGATGGGGAACAAGTCGTACAGCGCTTTGCTGTCGGTGCCCGGAATGACCTCGGCCACGCCCTTGAGCATGTTGCGGAAGTTCGGCGTCTGGCCATGCTCGCGGTATTGGTCGCGCAGGTAGCCGATCACTTTCCAGTGCGCGTCACTGAGCGCGATGCCCTCGGCAGCGGCGATCACCCGAACCACCTCGTCGCCGAAGTCAGCCTCCAGCAGGTAGCCCTGATCGTCGGTTTCGAGTTCGACGCCATTCACCACATAGCCCATCGTCGCTGCCTCCTTGTTGCTGTGTCAACCGGGCCGGTTCAGTGCGGCAGGCCCACCGCGACGGCCGAACGGTGCGCGATGAACACGCCGCAACCCAGGCGCCGCTGCGCGCCCAGGCCCGACTCCAGGACGCGCAATGAATCTTCGAGCGCGAGCCCGTCGAGCATCAGGCTGTAGCCCTGCACCCGGTCGCCCTCGTGCACCTGACGCCGCCCGCAGATCGGGCGGCACACGACGCCCAGCACCGCGAGTTCGGCCTGCGCCGCACGCAGGAAAGCGGCTTCGTCGGCGCCTTCGGCAATGTCGCCGGCGGCGGCCACCAGGTGCGCGTAGAGCGTGCCGTGCGGCAGCAGTTCGCGCACGCGCGCCGGCCCGACGCGCAGGCAGCGGTTTCCCACCCGCAGTTCGCTCCCGGCCAGCGCCGCAGCGTCGTGCGCGCGTTCGCGCGGCACGCGCAGCCGCAGCCGCGTGCGGCGCGCGAGCAGCAGCTCGGGCCCGTCCGCCGCGGCGAAGATCAAGCGGTGCATTCCCGCGCCGCGAACGCCCGCCAGCCAGGGCAGCGCGGCTTCGATCGCGTCGGCGAGAACGCAACGGTGGTCTCGGGGTAGCGAGCCGCCACCCAGCGCGAAGCCGACGTCGACCATCGATGCGGCGCGCTCGTCCACAGTCTCGAGCTCTCAGCTGCGCGTCTGGGCGCGCGCCCACGCGAGCAGCGCTTCGCCCCACGCTTCGGCGGTGAGCGGGTCGATGTCGAAGACCGTGAAGCGGCTTTTCTCGCGGATTCGGGTGCGCAACATGTTCATCGGGATGCTCGCAGGCGGCGTTGCCGGCGCGGGCCCCGCGTCCGCCACGTCGTACTCGACTTGCTGCAATTCAATCTCCTGCCCACCCAGCGGAGCACGCAGCTTGGCCAGCGAAATCAGGCGTGTCATGGGGGCTTTCGGAAGCCCGCATTGAGCGCGCCGCCGCGCTACCCCGTCCATACCCGGTACGGGTGAGCGCCGGCTACGCCATTCGGGTAGTGGCAGTCTTCCCGTTCCGGTCTATCTTCGGCTACCCAACGAGGGTGATAGGCGGCTTGGCAACGCGCGGCCAAGATTCGCCGGGATCGGCCGCGGTGTCACCCGGGCGGATCTTTCGCCCTGCCGCAGTCGAACCAGGAGAGACGTTCCATGGCCAAGAAGCAATACAACACTCCAATGCTCGACCAGCTCGAGAGCGGCCCGTGGCCCAGCTTCGTGACCGGCCTGAAGCGCCTGGCGAACGACAAGGACTACATGGTCGACCTGATGGGTCAACTCGAAACCTCGTACCGCACGCGCAAGGGTTACTGGAAAGGCGGCACGGTGGGCGTGTTCGGCTACGGCGGCGGCGTGATTCCGCGCTTCACCGAACTGAAAGACGAGAACAACAAGCCGGTGTTCCCGGACGCTGCCGAGTTCCACACGCTGCGCGTCCAGCCGCCTGCGGGAATGCACTACGACACCAAGCTGCTGCGCCAGATGTGCGACATCTGGGAGAAGCACGGCTCGGGGCTGATCGCGCTGCACGGCCAGTCGGGCGACATCATGTTCCAGGGCGTCACCACGGCGAACGTGCAACCCGCCTTCGACGCGCTCAATGAAATCGGCCTGGATCTCGGCGGCGCCGGCCCGGCGGTGCGCACCTCGATGAGCTGCGTCGGCGCGGCGCGCTGCGAGCAGAGCTGCTACGACGAGTCGCGCGCGCACCGCCAGGTCATCAATACGTTTCTGGACGACATTCACCGCCCGGCGCTGCCCTACAAGTTCAAGTTCAAGTTCTCGGGCTGCCCGAACGACTGCATGAACTCGATCCAGCGCTCCGACATGGCCGTCATCGGCACCTGGCGCGACAACATCCGTGTCGACGAGGAACTCGCGCGCAAGTGGTTCGCCAAACACGGCATGAACGAACTCGTCAACGACGTGATCTCGCGTTGCCCGACGAAGACGATCATGCTGAAGGAGGTGAAAGACGTTGCCCAGGGCGACAAGATCTCCAGCGTCAAGGTCAGCGACACGCACTGTCTGGAAATCGACAACAGCAACTGCGTGCGCTGCATGCACTGCATCAACGTCATGACGGGCGCGCTCGCGCACGGCACCGACACGGGAGCGACGATCCTGATCGGCGGCAAGCGCACGCTGAAGATCGGCGACCTGATGGGCACCGTCGTGATGCCCTTCATGCCGCTCAAGTCCGACGAAGACTACGAAGCGCTCGTCGAACTCGGCCAGAAGGTGATCGACTTCTTCGCCGAGAACGCACTCGAGCACGAGCGCACCGGCGAGATGATCGAGCGCATCGGCCTCGTGAACTTCCTCGAAGGCATTGGCGTGGACATCGACGCCAACATGGTCGCCACGCCGCGCACCAACCCCTATGTGCGCACCGACGGTTGGGACGCCGAAGTCGCCCGCATCAACGCGAACAAGGCCGCGGCCTGAGCGCTACGGCATCGAACCGGAGACCCCCCATGGCCCAACGCACCCCCATCGAATCCGGCTGCCCCGACCCCAAGCCCTTCATGCATCCGACGATGCTGAAGAACTACGGCAACTGGAGGTACCACGATCGCCCGCGCCCCGGCGTCCTGCACCATGTGTCACACACCGGCGACGAGATCTGGACGGTGCGCGCAGGCACGCAGCGCCAGATGGACGTGTACACGATCAGGAAGCTCTGCGACATCGCCGACACGTTTGCCGACGGCCACGTGCGCTTCACGATCCGCTCGAACATCGAGTTCATGGTGGCGGATCAGAACAAGGTCGCGCCGCTGATCGAGTCGCTGACGAGCAGCGGCTTTCCGGTGGGCGGCACGGGCAATTCGGTGTCGATGATCGCGCACACGCAGGGCTGGCTGCACTGCGACATCCCGGGCACCGACGCCTCCGGCGCGGTGAAAGCGCTGATGGACGACCTCCACGAAGAGTTCATCAAGGAAGACATGCCGAACCGCGTGCACCTGTCGACGAGCTGCTGCGAAATCAATTGCGGCGGCCAGGCCGACATCGCGATCATCGTGCAGCACACGAAACCGCCGAAGATCAACCACGACCTCGTCGCCAACGTCTGCGAGCGCCCCGCGGTGGTGGCGCGCTGCCCAGTCGCGGCGATCCGCCCGGCGCTCGTGAACGGCAAACCTTCGCTCGAAATCGACGAGAAGAAATGCATGTGCTGCGGCGCGTGTTACCCACCCTGCCCGCCGATGCAGATCAACGACCCGGAGCATACGAAGCTCGCGATCTGGGTCGGCGGCAAGAACTCGAATGCGCGCGGCAAGCCGGTCTTCATGAAGATGGTGATGTCGGGCCTGCCGAACAACCCGCCGCGCTGGCCGGAGGTGTCTGCCGTCGTGAAGAAGATCCTCTACACCTACAAGGGCGACGCACGCTCCTGGGAGCGCGTCTCGGACTGGATCGAGCGCATCGGCTGGCCGCGTTTCTTCGAGAAGTGCGACCTGCCGTTCACGAAGTATTTGATCGACGACTGGCGCGGTTCGCGGGCGAGCCTGAACGCGTCGACGCACATCCGCTTCTGAGGCCGGTGCCGGAGCACGCACCATCATGAAGTTCGGCTTGCTCGTCAGCGTGGGACCCTACACACGCCAAGGCAGCGACAGCGCGTATCAATTCGCTGCCGCGGCAATCGCCAAAGGCCACGAGATTCAGCGTGTGTTTTTCTACCACGACGGCGTGTACAACGCGACGCGCCTGACCGAGCCACCGCAGGACGACAGGCACATCGTGAACCGCTGGTCGGCGCTGGCCGCGCAGCACAAGGTCGATCTCGTCGTGTGCGTCGCCGCGGCGCTGCGCCGCGGCATCAAGGACGAAGTGCTCGCGCCAGGGTTTCGCATTTCGGGCCTGGGGCAACTGGTCGATTCCGGCATCAAGGCGGATCGTTTTGTGACCTTCGGCGATTGAGGCGGTGCGGTGATGAAGAAGTTCATGTTCGTCAACCGCAAAGCGCCCTACGGAACGATCCACGCGCTGGAAAGCCTGGAGGTCGTGCTGATCGCTGCGACCTTCGACCAGGACGTGAGCCTGGTCTTTCTCGACGACGGCGTGTATGAACTCGTCAAGGGGCAGAACACCAAGGTGATAGGCATCAAGAACCATTCGCCGACCTATCGCGCGCTCGACGGCTACGACGTCGAAAAGCTCTACGTCGAGCGCGAATCGATGGACGCGCGCGGCTTGACGCAAGCTGATTTGCTCGTGCCCGTGGAAGTGTTGAGCAGCGCCGAGTTGGCCGATCTGATGGCCGAGCAAGACGTCGTGTTGTCGTTCTGATTCGAGCGCGGGAACCCCATGCTGCACATCGTCAACAAGTCGCACACGCAGACGAATTCGCTGGCGAGTTGCCTGCGCCTGGCCAAACCGGGCGACGCGCTGCTGCTGACCGAAGACGCCGTTTACGCCGCCACGCACGCCGGCGGCGCAGCCTCAGGAATGGGCGCCGCCCTCGCGCAACTGAAGGTCTACGCACTGCAACCCGACGTCGACGCGCGCGGCATGGCCGGCAAGTTGCTGGAGCGCGTCACGGCGGTAGATTACGCTGGCTTTGTCGACCTTGTCGCCGAGCACCCCACCAACCAAACTTGGCTCTGACACAAGGAGACGCCCCATGGGAATCGAAGTCAACGGCACCACCTACGAGACCGACGAAGAGGGCTATCTGGTCAACCTCGCCGAATGGAATGAAGACATCGGCAAGGCGATCGCCGTGACCGAGAACGTCGAGATGTCGAGCAACCACTGGGAAGTCGTCAACTTCCTGCGCGACTACTACAACGAGTACCAAATCGCCCCGGCGGTGCGCGTGCTGACCAAGGCGATCGGCAAGCAGCTCGGTCCCGACAAGGGCAACAGCAAGTACTTGTACGAGTTGTTCCCGTATGGGCCGGCGAAGCAGGCGTGCAAGATCGCCGGTTTGCCGAAGCCGACGGGCTGCGTTTAAGGCTTGAATCGTGAAGACCGCGCGCCTGGCTTCCCGTCATCCCGGCGCACGCCGGGATCCATGGCGGCAGTCGAACAGTGGATACCGGCGTGCGCCGGTATGACGCCGTAAGTCTGGAGCCGGGATGACGCCATGTCAGCCCTGAGCATCTTTTACGCCGCGCTGTTCTACCTGGCGACGGCGATCTTCGTGATCGGCGTCGGCTCGAAAATCCGCCGCTACGCGAGCGTTCCCGCACCGCTGAAAATCCCCACCACGCCCGCGCCCACCACCACCACCGGCGTGGTGCTGCGCTTGACTCGCGAGGTCGTGTTCTTCGAAAGCCTGTTCAAGGCGAGCAAGTGGACTTGGATTTTCGGCTGGCTGTTCCACGCCGCCCTGCTGCTCGTGTTGCTGCGCCATCTGCGCTACTTTCAGCAGCCGGTGTGGGCGCCCATCGTCTGGGTCCAGGCCATCGGCACTTACGCAGGCTTTGCGCTTGTGTTCGGTCTGGCGGGCCTGTGGGCGCGGCGTTTCCTCGTCGACCGCGTGCGCTACATCTCCACGCCCTCGGATCATCTGCACCTGGCGCTGCTGTTGGCGATCGGCCTGAGCGGATTGACGCTGCGCTTTGTTGCGCACACCGACATCGTCGCCGTCAAGGCCTTCATGCTTGGCCTGGTGCGCTTTGACATCCAGCCGCTGCCGGCCGACCCGCTGCTGCTGATTCATCTGGCGCTCGTCGCGCTGCTCATGATCGTGTTCCCGATCAGCAAACTGATGCACGCGCCGGGCCTGTTCTTCAGCCCCGGGCGAAATCAAGCCGACACGTCGCGCGAGCAGCGCCACGTCGCCGCGTGGGCCGCGGCGCTGCCAAAGAAATGAGCGGGCAAGGACAACCCCGATGGCCACCGCCGCATTCAAGACGCCCGCGCTGAACCGCTATCCGGTGATCCCGCTGATCGCCGAAGGATCGATGGCGCACAGCAAGCCCTATGTCGCATCGCCCATGATCCAGGCGCGCATCGGCTTTCCCGGCGAACTCGAAGACGGCTGGGAGCAGCGCGCGGTGGGCAAGATGGGCGAGCTGCTCGGCAAGTACCGGTCGCTGCAGGTCTACATGGATTCGTGTGTGCACTGCGGCGCGTGCTCCGACAAGTGCCATTACTTCCTCGGCACGGGCGACCCGAAAAACATGCCGGTCGCGCGCCAGGACCTGATGCGCGGCGTGTACCGCCGCTACTTCACGTTTGCGGGCAAGCACTTCCCCAAACTCGTCGGTGCCGTGGACATGACCAAGAGCGTGCTCGACGACTGGTGGACCTACTACAACCAGTGTTCCGAGTGCCGGCGCTGCTCGGTGTTCTGCCCGTACGGCATCGACACCGCCGAAGTGACGATGGCCGCGCGCGAAATCATGGACTCGGTGGGCCTGGGCCAAAAGTACAGCAACGAAATCATCGGCAAGGTGCACCGCATCGGCAACAACCTGGGCATTCCCGGGCCGGCACTGAAAGACACGCTCGCGGGCCTGGAAGAAGACGTTCTCGAAGAGACCGGCGTGGCGGTGCGCTTTCCGCTCGATGAGCCCGGCGCGCAAGTGCTGCTGATCACGCCCTCAGCCGACTTCTTTTCCGAGCCGCACGTGGAAAGCCTGATCGGCTACGCCAAGGTGTTCCACGCGGCAGGGATCCCGTGGACGCTCAGCACCAAGGCGAGCGAGGCCGGCAACTTCGGCCTGTTCATCGGCAACTACGAGCAGATGCGAACGATCTCGCTGCGTGTCAAGGAAGCTGCGCTCGAGCTCGGCGTGCGCCGCCTTGTGGTGGGCGAATGCGGCCATGCCTGGCGCGTTGCGTACAGCTTCTGGAACACGCTGATCGGCCCGTTCGACTGGCTCGACCGGGACTACCCCGTGCCGCAGCACGTCTGCGAGATGACATACGACCTGATCCAGCAAGGCGTGCTCAAGTTCGACAAGGAAAAGAACGATCACCGCATCATCACGTTCCACGACTCGTGCAACGTGGCGCGCGCATCGCGAATGGGCACTATGCCTGGCGGCCAGTTCGTCATCCCGCGCGAAATCATCAAGGCCGTCGCAAACCATTTCCACGACATGTCTGCGGGCACGACGGGCGAGGCGACGTTCTGTTGCGGCGGTGGCGGCGGCCTGCTCACCGACGACTTGCTGGAGCTGCGCGTGAAGGGCGCGTTGCCGCGAATGGAGGCGCTGAAAAACGTCGTCGACGACCACGGCGTGAATTTCATGGCCGCGATCTGCGCGATCTGCAAGGCGCAGTTCAGCAAGGTTCTGCCTTACTACGGCTTCGACATGAACATGGTCGGCGGCGTGCACCAGCTCGTCAGCACGGCGATCCGGCTCGGCGCGCCGAAGTGAATTCAGAAGGAAACGCGATGTCTTCACCCTCCACCGCCGGCGAAATCAAACCGCTGACCTTTCGCCGCTACAAAGACGGCGACGCCAAGCCGCTGGCCTGGCAGGAAGAAATCTTCGACGCCGACCACACGCACAAGTGCCCGACCTACATCCAGAGCACGCCGCCGTGCCAGGGCTCCTGCCCTTCGGGTGAAGACATTCGCGGCTACTTGAACATCGTTCGCGGCATCGAAAAACCGCCCAGCGGCGTCGCGTGGCAGGAATACGCGTGGCGCCGCCTCACCGAAGCGAACCCGTTTCCTTCGGTGATGGGGCGGGTCTGCCCGGCGCCTTGCGAGTCGGGCTGCAACCGCAATCAGGTGGAAGACTTCGTCGGCATCAACTCGGTCGAACACTTTCTCGGCGAATGGGCTATTGAGCACAAGCTCGCGTTCGAGAAACCCGCGCAGCCGACCGGCAGACGCGTCGCCGTCATCGGCGCCGGCCCGGCCGGACTGTCGGTCGCGTACCAGCTCGCGCGCAAGGGCCACGCCGTCACGATCTTCGACGAGCGCGAATTGCTCGGCGGAATGATGCGCTACGGCATCCCGGGATTTCGCACACCGCGCGCGGTGCTCGACGCCGAAATCCAGCGCATCCTTGACCTCGGTGTGGAAACACGCATGGGCTGCCGGATCGGCAGCGACATCACCCTCGATGACCTGAAGAACGCCTTCGACGCCGTGTTCCTCGGGCTGGGCGCGCAAAGCGGGCGGGCGTTGCCGGTCGAGGGCGCGCAGGCGCCCAACGTCGTCACCGCCACCGCGTTCCTGAAAGCGTTCAACGACGGCCGCATGCAGCACGTGGGCAAGCGCGTCGTCGTCGTCGGCGGGGGAGACACCTCCATCGACGTCGCCACCGTGGCGCGGCGCCTGGGCCACATCGACCAGGTGCACGAGAGCGATCGGCCGGAGAACGTGATCGGCGGTTTTGCCGCTCACGACTCGGCGACGCTGTCGGCGCGCATGGGCGCCGAAGTCACGCTGACCTCGATTTTCGCCATCGACAAGATGCAGGCGAGCAAACACGAAGTCGAACACGCGCTGGGCGAAGGCATCACGATCCGCGGCGGCATGGCGCCCGTCGCCGTGCTCGTGGACGCCGCCGGCCGCGCCACCGCGTTGCGCGTGATTCGCTGCGAAGCAAGAATCGTCGGCGGCAAGCTCGACGTGAAGCAGATTGCCGGAACCGAAGAAGACCTCTCCGCGGACCTGATCGTCTCTGCAATCGGCCAGGCGGTCGACTTCACGGGCCTCGAAGTCCTGAACAACGGCAAGGGCGCGATCGCTGCCGACAAGAACTACCAGGTGCAGAGTCAGGACGGAAAAGCGACGGGCATGTTCGTCGGCGGCGACGTGGTTCGCCCGCACCTGCTCACCACCGCGATCGGCCAGGGCGCGATCGCCGCCGAAGGAATCGACCGCTTTCTGCGCAGCGAGCCGCTGGACAAGCGCCCGAAGATCGACGTGCACGGCTTCGACCTGATGCGCAAGATGGTCGAAAAAGGGCTGAAGGTCACGTCGATCTCCGAGCCGACCTGGGGCACCGATTCGAGCAGCGGCGCGATCCACAACTACGACAACCGCTCCGACCGCTACGTCATCCCGGCGACCGAGCTGTTCCTCGGCCACTTCAACTACACGCCGCGCGTGAAGCGCAAGATGATCTCGCTCAACGCCGACGAAGCACTGAACAACTTCGAGGAGCGCCTACTGCCGTTGCTCGAAGCGCAGGCGCAAGCAGAGGCGAAACGCTGCATGAGCTGCGGCCAGTGTTTCGAGTGCGACAACTGCGTCGTCTACTGTCCGCAGACCGCCGTGTTCAAGGTGCCCAAAGGCAAGTCGACGATGGGGCGCTATGTGGACACCGACTACGCCAAGTGCATAGGCTGCCACATCTGTGCCGACGTCTGCCCCACCGGCTACATCCAGATGGGCTTGGGGGAGTAAGACGGTGCTGCAAGTGGCGGCGCTCACCCTGCTGCTCGCGGCGGCTGCGGCCTTCGCGGGCGCGGCCCGTGCGGGCGACGCGACCGGCCGCACACCGCTGCCGACCATCGAGCGCGCCGCCAAAGGCGAGCGCTGCGTGGAAGCGCCCGCGCTGATGCGGCGCAACCACATGGCGATGCTCAAGCATCAGCGCGACGACACGGTGTTCGGCGGCATCCGCGGCGCGAAGTACAGCCTGAAGGAGTGCATCGCCTGCCACGCGAGCACACAGACCGGCAGCGTGGCGAAGGCCGAGAGCAACTTCTGCGTCGCGTGCCACGCTTACGCCGCGGTGAAGATCGATTGTTTCGAGTGCCACACGGCCAAGCCGGCGGCGCTGGCGCAGCGAGGCCCGAAATGAGCGCGCCTGGCGGGCAAGGGCGCGGCGGAGCGCGCAATTGCGCGAGCGACGCGAACGACGCGAACGACGCCAGGTCGTCCACGCGCCGCGGCTTTCTCGGCATCGCCGCCGTGGGCCTGGGCGGCGCTGCGCTCGCACCGGGCATGCGCTTGATCGACATCGCGAACGCAGCGCCACCAAGCCCCGGCGCGAACCCCGCCGTGCGCTGGGGCATGCTGATCGACACGAACAGTTGCGCAACCGGCTGCACCGATTGCGTCACCGCGTGCAATACCGAGAACGGCCTGTCGGGCGGAACCTTGCCGACCGACCCGCAATGGATTCGCAAGATCGACCTGAAGGAAATCAAGACCGGGCGCACCGCGTCGCCGCCCGTCATGTGCCAGCATTGCGCGGATCCGCCGTGCGTCGACGTGTGCCCGACGGGCGCGTCGTTCAAGCGTGCCGACGGCATCGTGCTCGTCGATCGCCACAGTTGCATCGGTTGTCGCTACTGCGTGCTCGCCTGCCCGTATCACGCCCGATCTTTCGTTCACGAAGACGTGACCGACCAAAAGCCCGACGTGCCGCGCGGCAAGGGCTGCGTCGAGGGCTGCACGCTGTGTGTGCACCGGTTGGACGCTGGCAACCCGACAACGGCCTGCGCGCAGGCGTGTTCGCAGGCCGGTCACGGCGCGATCGTGTTCGGCAATTTGAACGACGCCGACAGCGAGGTGTCGCGTTTGATTCGATCGCTGCCCACGGTGCAGTTGCGCGCCGACCTGAAGCTCGACCCCGGCGTTCGCTATCGGGGGCCGGCGTGATGCTGAGCGCGAACCCAACGCTGCAGACGCGCAGCTTCTGGGCGCTGCTCGGCCTGGGCGGTGTGCTGCTCGCGATCGGCCTCGCAGCGGCGCACACCATGGACGTCAGCGGCCACGTCGTCACCGGCATGAACAACCACATCGTGTGGGGCCTGCCGCATGTGTTTGCGATTTTCATGATCGTCGCCGCTTCCGGCGTGCTGAACGTCGCCTCCATCGGCTCGGTGTTCGGCAACGCCGCGTACAAGCCGCGCGCAGCGCTCTCAGGCCTGCTGTGCCTGGCGCTGCTCGGCGGCGGCTTGATGGTGCTGATGCTCGACCTCGGCCGGCCCGACCGCGTGATCGTCGCCGCGACGCACTACAACTTCACGTCGGTCTTCGCGTTGAACGTGTTTCTCTACTCGGGAATGGCGGGAATCGTCGTCGTCTATCTGTGGACGTTGTTCGAACCCCGGCGCAATGCCTGGTCGACTCCGGTGGGCGTGCTCGCGTTGGTCTGGCGTTTCGCGCTGACCACCGGCACGGGATCGATCTTCGGCTTTCTCGTGGCGCGCCCGGCGTTCCAGTCGGCACTGCTCGCGCCACTCTACATCGTGTTGTCGCTCGGCTGGGGTCTGGCGGTTTTTCTCATCGCGCAGCAGGCCCTCTACGCGTGGAACGGGCAGATGCTGTCACCCGACATCGAGCGACGGTTGGCGCGACTGCTCGGCATCTTCGTTATCGCGTCGCTGTACATGGTCGCGATGCAACACCTGAACGCGGTGTACTTCGCGCGCCAACAGGCGTTCGAAGCGTTCATTCTGCTGGGGGCGCAAGGCGGTGCCGTCTACGCGGGGCTGTTCTGGGTGGGTTTCGTCTTCGCTGGCTCGCTGCTGCCACTGTTGCTGCTGTTTCATCCGCAACTCAGTGGAGCGCGGAGCACGCTTGCGGCAGCGCTGCTGATCGTCGCGGGCGCATTCGCCTGGTTGTTCGTCTTCATCATCGGCGGTCAGGCGTTTCCGATGGAAATCTTCCCCGGCTTCATTGCGAGCAGCAGTTTTGGCGACGGCGCGGTGGCCGCGTACACACCATCGGTGCCCGAACTCCTGCTGGGCATTGGCGGCCTGGCTGCCGCAGGCATGGTCACGCTCACCGGCGTGCGCACGTTCGACTTCATGCCGCACGACGCACTGGAGAAGCCCTGACGTGAAACCAGCAAGCCTCATTTCGCATCAAGGGTGCGGCAGTGCGCTGGCGGCTTTCGGCCCGTTGCTGACGTTTGAACGTCCGCTTTGGGTGCGCTCACTCGTGCCACCGATCAAAGCTCAGCATGGCAAGGTGCAGCGCGAAGGGCACGACGCAAGATATTCGTCATCCCGGCGAAAGCCGGGATCCACCCGTGGAAGTCGCGCGTCCAGCGAAGCGTTCATCGCCTGCAACCGGTGGATCCCGGCTTTCGCCGGGATGACGATGGCGGTGGTTGAACCCTGTCGCTCATCCAGACACGGTTTCGCACCGCAACGCGCGAGGTCACATCAAACGACAGCAATGGGCCGAAGGCAGTCATCCACACAGCAGCGGCGCAGCGTGTGTTGCGGGTCGCGCGACGCGAAGTGGAGCGACTGAAATGCACCGCCTCATGATTTCCGCCGCGCACAAGTCTTCGGGCAAGACCACGGTGACGCTCGGCCTGTGCGCGGCGTTCACTGCGCAAGGCAAGTGCGTGCAACCGTTCAAGAAGGGGCCGGACTACATCGACCCGATGTGGCTCACGCTGGCTGCGCAGCGCTCTTGCCTCAACCTCGACGCCTACCTGATGGACGACGCCGCGCTCGAGCGCTGTTTTACGGGCGCGCTGCACGGTGCCGACCTGGCGCTGGTGGAAGGCAACAAGGGCCTGTACGACGGCCTCGCGCTGGACGGCAGCAACAGCAATGCGGCGCTCGCGCAACGCCTGAATCTGCCGGTGCTGCTCGTGCTCGACGCACGCGGCATGACGCGCGGCATCGCGCCCTTGATCCTGGGTTACCAGGCGTTCGACCGCCACATCCGCATCGGCGGCGTGATCCTGAACCGCGTGGGCGGGTCGCGCCACGAAGCCAAGCTGCGCGCCGTGATCGAGCACTACACCGACGTGGCCGTGCTCGGCGCCGTCGCCGAAGACCCGCGTCTGGCGGTGCTCGAGCGCCATCTCGGCCTGATGCCGTGCGCCGAAGTCGGCGACGCGCGCGCACGGGTCGATGAGATGGGTCGCGTGATCGCTGCACAAGTGGATTTGCAGCGCATCGCGGCGCTCGCCGCGACGGCGAAGCCGCTGGCCTCGCTGGAAGCGCTGACCCCGAGTGCCGCGCGCACCCCTCGCGACACGAGTTCCCCGCGCGCCGCGTCGTGCGCCGCGCATCCCCCCGGGCGCGCGCACGCGCCAAGCGTGCGAATCGCCATCGCGCGCGACCGCGCCTTTGGCTTTTATTACGCCGACGATCTCGCCGCCCTCGAAGCCGCGGGCGCGCAGCTCGTGCCCATCGACACGCTGCACGACACGCGCCTGCCGCCCGTCGACGGCCTGTTCATCGGCGGCGGTTTCCCCGAGGCGTGCATGGCCGAACTCGAGGCGAACGGCTCGATGCGCGCCGCGCTGCGCGAGGCCATCGAGGCCGGCTTGCCGACCTACGCAGAATGCGGCGGGCTCATGTACTTGTCGCGCAGCATTACGTGGAAGGGGCGCAGCGCGCGCATGGTCGGGGCGATTCCCGGCGACGCCGTGATGCACGAACGCCCGGTGGGCCGCGGCTATGTGCGGCTTGCGGAAACTTCCGCGATGCCCTGGCCCGGCGTGGCCAACGACGAACTGCGCGGCCACGAGTTCCACCATTCGAGCCTCGAAAACCTCGACCCCACCCTGCCCTTTGCGTACCGCGTCGAGCGCGGCCACGGCATCGACGGCGCACGAGACGGCGTGCTGGTTCATAACTTGCTCGCCTCGTACTCCCACTTGCGCAGCAACGCCGGCTCGATGTGGGCGCAGCGATTCGTCGGCTTCGTGCGTGCGCAAGCTCGCAGCCCACGCGCCACCCCCGCCCATGCCGGCACCACGCTGAGCCCCTGAATTCACGATTTGGAAGGAGACACCGATGCTGACCCTGACCCCCTCCGCGGCGCAAGAAATCCTCGCCGCAGCAGCGCGCAGCAACGCTGCAGGAATGGCGTTGCGCGTCGCGGCGCGCCAGGTCGCCGACGGTTCCATCGAATACGGCATGGGTTTCGACGAAGAGCGCGACGACGACGCGCCCGCGCAGTTCGGCGGCCTCAAAGTCGTCGTCGCCTCGCCGAGCCTGCCGCTGCTCGAGGAGACCGTGCTCGACTTCGTCGAAATCGAACCCGGCCGCCACGACTTCATCTTCATTCCGCCGGCCGAACCGGTGAGCGCGGGCGGCGCCACCCCAACGCGGCAATCAAGCGGCGGCTGCGGCAACGGCGGTTGCGCCAGCGGTGGCTGCGCGAGCCGCACCTGAACGAGAGCCAGCGATGAACGCATTCGTCGATTTCGGGGCCCTGCTCGGAGCCACCGGCCGCGCGTGCGGCAAGGTCAGCCTCGTCGGCGCCGGCCCCGGCGACCCGGACCTGCTGACGTTGCGCGCAGCACGCCTGCTCGAGCAGGCCGACGTCGTGGTCTACGACCATCTGGTCGGCCCCGGTGTGCTCGCGCTCATCGGGCGCGACGCCGAGCGCATCTACGTCGGCAAAGAGCGTTGCCGGCACAGCATGGCGCAAGCCGACATCAATATGCTGCTCGTGCGCCTGGCGCACGAGGGGCGCCACGTGGTGCGGCTCAAGGGGGGCGACCCGTTCATCTTCGGCCGCGGCGGAGAAGAGCTCCAGGTTCTGGCCGAGTGTGGCGTGGCGTTTGACGTCGTGCCGGGAATCACGGCCGCGTGCGGCGTCGCCGCGTACGCCGGCATTCCGCTGACACACCGCGACTACGCGCAGCACTGCACCTTCGTCACCGGCCACCTCAAGGACGGCACGTGCACGCTCGACTGGCCGGCGCTCGTGCGGCCGCGCCAGACGGTCGTGATCTACATGGGCCTGCTGGTGCTGCCCACGGTGTGCGCGCAGCTCATCGCGCACGGCCTGCCATCGCATTGGCCTGCCGCGGCGGTGGCGCAAGGGACGCTGGCGTCGCAGCGCACGGTATGCGCCACGCTGGCCACGCTCGCCGAAGCGGTGGCGCGCGAAGGCCTGGAATCGCCTTGCCTGACGATCGTCGGCGAAGTCGTTCGTCTGCACGAGCAGCTGGCTTGGTTCGGCAGCGAGGGGTTCGATGCTGCTGCCCCCGATTTCGGCTGCGAGAGGCACGCTGCTGCTCTTCAGGCTAAGAGCGTGGAGATCTGAAAACAATGAAAGCGCTGCTTGCTGCCGTTGTCTTTGCGGCCGGGGTGACAGGCGTCGCGCCCGCAAGCTCAACACCGCAAGCGCCTCGCCGACCTCGGCCAGCAAATCCCCGCGCGCGACCAGCAAACCCCAGAGGCGCTCGGCGCACTGCACAAGGCGGAAATCGACAAGTGGTGGCCGATCGTCAAGGCGGCTGGGATCAAGCCGGAATGATGTGAGTCGGATCGGCGTTCAATCGCGGGAGCAGCGACGATGAACGATGCCCTCGGTCTGAGCTTGAGTTGTGAGTCCGCCGCTGCGGCGCAGGCCTACCAACGCGCGGTCGACGCCTACCTGCACGCCTGGCCCGGCGTCGGTCCGGCAGTCGACGAATCGCTGGCCGCCGAGCCGGACTTCGCGCTCGCGCACGCCCTGCGCGCCCTGCACGCCGCGGTCTACATGCAGCGCGCCGAAGTCGCACCGGCAATTGAAGCCGCGCAGCGTTGCGCGGCTGCGGCCAGCGAGCGCGAACGCTCGCATGTGACGGTGCTTACCGACATGCTGCAGGGCCGTGCTGCGCAGGCGCTCGATGGCGCCCAGGCGCATGTCGCGCGCTGGCCGACCGACGCCCTCGTGGCCACCCTGCCGTGCGGCGCCTTCGGCCTGTTCGCCTTCAGCGGCAGGCTCGACCATGACCAGGCGCGCCTGGCCTACTTGCGCCAGTTGCGCCCGCACTACCCGGCCGACCACACCTGGCTGCTGAGCAATCTGGCCTGGGCCTGCATCGAAGCCGGCGAACTCGACGAGGGTTTCGAGCACGCCCAGCGCAGCTTCCTGCTCCGCCCTGCCAACGGCAATATCGCGCATGTGCTGATGCACGGCCACTTCGAGCGCGGCGACGCGGCCTCTGGCCTGGCCTTCATCGATGCCTGGCTGCCGGGCTGCCCGGAAGACGCGATGCTGTTCGGTCACCTGCACTGGCACGCCGGGCTGTGCGAGATCGCGCTCGGCCGGGCCGACGCAGCGCTCGCGCGCCATCTGCAGCACGTGTTGCGCCAACTCGATGCAGCGCCGCCGCTGGTGGGCATGACCGATGCGGTTACCCTGCCGTGGCGGCTGCATCTGCTGGGCCACACCGAATTGCCGTGGGACCAGGCCGCCACCTACGCAGAGCGTCACTTCGGCAAGGGGGGCAACGTGTTTGCCGAATTTCACCTCGCCATGCTGGCCGCAGCGCGAGGCGACCGGACTGGAATGGGCAACGTCAATCAGCGCCTGCAGGCGCTCGCCGACAAGGGCCATCCCGCCGCACCGATCGCGCTGCACTGGGCCGCCGCGCTGGCGGCAGTGATGGATGGCGACAGGCACGCCGCGCGCGAGCCCATGCGGCTGTGCCACGCCGAGGCCGCACGCCTGGGCGGCAGCCACGCGCAGCGCACGGTGGTCGATCGAACGATCGAATGGCTCGAATCCGCATGAGCGTCGGTCAGGCCACGCGGTAGGCGCCAGGCGCCAGGATCAGCTGCGCATGGTGTGATTGAACAGCGCCAGCGTGCGGCCCCACGCCGACTGCGCTGCCTTCTCGTCGAAGCGCAGCGTTGTGTCGTTGTGCAAGCCATGCTCGGCGCGAGGATAGATTGCGGGCCATAGCGCACGCCGGCGACCTTCAGTGCCGCCTCGTAAGCCACCTGCGGCCACCCCGAAGGCCCTGGCAGCTGCGCGTTGCACTGAGCGCGCCACACCTGCCGGTGGCCGGCTTCGGCCGGGCTTGCAGCCTGGTCGGCGATGCGCTGATGCGCTCACCGAGTGGCGGCGCCGACAAGGCGCGCATTCGCGCCGCGTGGCAAGTGCAGTCGTGAATCGGGCGACGGGCCCCGGCCGCTATACGGGCGTGGGCTCTCGTGGAAACACTTTTCGAGCAATGTCCTCACGCGTTGCCAGCGTCCTCAGGTCGTAGTCGGCCTGCAGCGCCAGCCACGATGCGGCATCGCCGCCGGACTTGCGGGGACATGGCGACCTCGGCCATGAGGGCGCGCCCCAGCGATGCACCTACGGCAGGTCCGGGGGTGGTACCCGCCGCTTCGTCGCCTGCTCGAAGGCGTAGGCCAGCGCAATGAGCCGCGGCTCACTGCACGCGCGCGCGGTCAAGCTCACCCCGAAAGGTGACGGCTTCGCGTCGAAGCCCGGCGGGAACGCGAGTCTGGGCGCGTTGGGGACCATGCCGAACGGGACGATCACCGTCGGATAGCCGGGGATGGCCGCCACGTCCGCACCGAATCCGCCGGGAAACAGCAGTGCGTCGAGTCGATGCTCGGCAAACGCGGCGTCGATCCCCAGCTCGCCCGCCAACCTCAGGTCGCGCGCGCGATCCGCCTCGTAGCGCGCGCGGTCCCGCTCGAGATGCATCTCGTCGGAGATGTCGAGCAGCCCTTGCCCGTACCTGATCGCGCCCGAGTGCTGGTGCGTGAGGTTCCAGACGCGCAGCTCGGTGAGGGTCTTCACCGGCGCCGCGGGTCCGAGCGAGGCCAGCCACCGGTTGAAGTCGCGCTTGAAGCCGTACTTGAACACCACCGAGCAGTCGGCGTCCTGGCCCTTGGCCTTCTCGCAGATCTCCCAGGCCAGGACGTTGCGTTCCCGGTCGGTCTCGAGCACGCTCGGGACGTTCGCGGGGTCGACGCGCGGCTCCTTGCTGCCCGGAACGTTGGCCTTGTCGTAGAAGTAGGCGCGCGGGATGCCAATGCGCGCGCCCTTGAGCGCATCACGTTTCAGGAACGCGGTGTAGTCGCGGTTCGGGGGTGGCGTGCACGCCTTGGTCGCAGGGTCGTTCGGATCGGGCGCGGACCCTTCGAGCGCACCCAGCAGGATGGCAGAGTCAGTCACCGTGCGGGCCATCGGGCCGGCGGTGTCCTGGTCGGCGGAGAGCGGGATGATGCCGTGACGGCTGACCCGCCCGACCGTCGGCTTGATGGCGGCGAGCATGGTCCGGTCGGCCGGGAACAGGATCGAGCCGGCGGTCTCGGTGCCGACGTTGGCGGCCCAGAAGCTCGCGGCCGTACCGCTGCCCGAGCTGGAGCCCCCGGGGCTGAGTGCGCCACGGCCATCGAAGGTCGCCTCGCGCGGATCGCGGCGCGGGTCGTAGGGATTCATGGCGTGGCCAGACAGCGCGTTGTAGTTGCCGGGCATGGCGTCGCTCACCCAGTGGGCCAGCTCGTTCATGACGGTCTTGGCGATGATCACGGCCCCCGCTTCCCGCAACAGCCGGGTGAGCGTGGCTTCGTAGGGAGGCCGCAGGCCGTCGAAGGCGAGCACGCCGCCCGTGGTCGGCATGTCGAGGGTGTGGATGTTGTCCTTCAGCGCGATCGGGATGCCGTGCAGCGGCCCGCGCACCAAGCCCCGCGCCCGCTCGCGGTCGCGTTCGTCGGCTTCCCGCAGCGCACCCGGGTTGACCGTGATCGCGGCGTTCAGCCGATCCTCGTAGAGCGCGATGCGCAGCAGGTGCTGTTCAACGATCTCGCGCGAGGTGGTGCGCCCCTGTTCCATCGCCCGGCGCATGTCCGAAATGGTCGCCTCGACCACGGTGAAGGGCGGGCGCACTGGCGTGGTGGGCGGCGCGGGCTGGGCGTGCGCGGCCAGCGTCGCGGCGATCCCGATCCCCAGACAGGCCAGTTCGACGGCTCTCATCGGCACCTCCGCATCATCCTCTGGAGACAGGACGTCATCGCCTGCGCGGCAGACAGTCTGCCGCCAGCAACACGATCGACCGATCGTCGAGCGCGCGGCCTTCGTCATGGGCCTTCGCATAAGACTCGGTCGCGAGGCCCGAGCGCGCCTGCGACAGGAAGGGCTCGATGGGCGCCATGTCGATGGGCTCGATTCTCTGGCCGGTGCGCTGCAGATGTGCCTCGGCGGCCCCGTGCAGGTGCGCTGCGGCCTGCCAATCCCGATCGGCGGCGTGCAGCGCAGCGGCGACGAGAAGAATATGCGCAACGCCATACACGCCTTGGTCACTGCGCGCACGCGCCTCCATGGCACGCTCGAGCCAGCGCCACGCACCTTCGACATCCGGCCGCGCGAGCGACAGCAGCGCCAGATTCACCGCTTCGTTGACGACCTGGCGCTGATCGCCGCTCGCCACCCTTTCGTCCAGGGCCAGCAAGAACAGCGACTCGGCCTCATCCAGGCGACCCCGGCCCCACGAGGCTACGGCCTTGAAGTGCCGAAAGTCTCGGCCACGCTCGGGCAGGCGAACGCACAGCGCCTCCATCAGCTGGACATGCGCCCAGACTGTCGGTCCCTGGCTCAGGGCCTGTGCCGAGATGACGATGCCCGCCAGCGCCATGAACTCGGCGTCCCGGTCGTCGAGGGAACGCGCGAGCTGCAACTGCTCCTCGGCGAGCGAGAGCGCGCGCGGCCACTGGCCGACGCGGATGGCGTCCTTGTGCATGGCCTGAAGCGCCATGACCCGAGTGGCAGCCGGAAGGCCGGACCCTACGGCCGCAAACATGCGTTCGAGCAGCGCGTGCCCCACTTCGACAAGGCCGCAATGCTCCCAGTAGCCCCCGAGCCATCGCGCCAACCGCCAGCCGCTCTCGGCCCGGCCGCTGTCGGCGGCGTAGCGCAGGGCGGCAATGAGGTTGTCGCGGTCGGCGTCGAGCGCCGCGTCGGAGCGGGAGCGCACGGTGGTGTCCACCTGCAGGCGCATCGCCTCGGCCCGCTGCGCAAAGAATGCCAGGTGCCGATCGCGCGCCGCACTCGCCTGCCCGCTCTCGGCCAGCCGCTCCAGCGCAAACAGGCGCACCGTTTCCAGCATTCCATGGCGCGGTTCTGGTCCGCTGGAAATCAACCCGACCAGCGACTTTGCCACCAAGCTCGACAGGTGCTCGATGACTTCATGCTCGATCACGTCGCCTTCGGAAACGAAGATCGCGGCCTCGATCGTCGTGCCGCCGCTGAACACCGACAGGCGCTGCAGCAGCCGCCGCTCGGCGGCATTCAACTGTTCGTAGCTCCAGCGCACCACCGCATCGAGCGTCTGCTGGCGAGGCAGCGCGCGACGCCCTCCGGTGAGCAGGCGGAAGCGGTCGTCCAGCCGTGCTCTGAGTTGGTCCACGGACAACACGTTGAGCCGCGCCGCGGCCAGTTCGAGGGCCAGCGGAATGCCGTCGAGGCGCCGGCAAACGTCGTGCAGCGCGGCGGCGTTGCGTTCGTCGACCTGGAAACCGGGGTCCACCAGGCGCGCCCGGTCCGCGAACAGCTTCACCGCATCGCAGTCGCGCAGCACAGCGACGTCTTCGGCACGGGCGAGTTCCAGCGCTCCCACAGCTTGCACCTGCTCGCCCGCGATTCCCAGCGCCTCGCGGCTGGTGACCAGCACGCGCACAGAATCGCTGCACGCCAGCAACGCATCGACCAGCGTGGCGACGGGCTCCAGCAGGTGCTCGCAGTTGTCGAGCACAAGCAGCAGCCGTGCGGTGCCAAGGCGCTCCTGCAGAAGCTGCAGCACCGGCGTCCCCGGGGCTTCGCGGATGCCCAGGGCGTTTGAGACCATGGCGTTCACGTCCTGTGCGTCGCCCACGGCAGCCAGATCGACGAAGGCGACACCATCGGGGAAGCCCGCCTGCGCTTCCCGGGCAACCTCGAGCGCCAGCCGGGTCTTGCCGCTGCCGCCGATGCCGATCAAGGTGAGCAACGGGCCGTCGCCCAGGTGCGCAATGGCTTGCCGCTTCTCGCGTGCGCGCCCGAAGAATGGCGTGCGCGGCCTTGGCAGCGGCAAAGCGGGGCCACGCACGGCCACCTCAGCGGCGGGCAAAGAGCGGTGCGGCTCTGGCTGGGCCACCCAGCGGTACCCGCGTGCCGGAATAGTCGCGATCGCGCCGGCGCCGAAAAGCTTGCGCAGGCTGCTGATCTGGACCTGGAGGTTGTTCTCCTCGACGACGAGTCCTTCCCAGACCCCGCCGATCAAATCGTCCTTGGAGACCACGCGGTCGCGATGCTCCAGCAACATGAGCAACACGTCGAAGGCTCGCGCGCCAATCGCCGCCGGCCGGCCGTCGACCAGCACTTGTCGTTGTGCGGTGCGGACCTCGACCGCTCCGAAGCGCAAGCTCTCTTCCATCGGCACGACGACTCCCTGCCTTCGGTTGACGCCCGGAGCGAGCTTAGCGCATCCGTTTCGCGGGACAACGGGAGTCGCACCGTCGGCGGGGGCGAGCCTGGACCGCTTCAGAGCGTTTCAGGTCCGCCTTCAGCCGGCTTAAAGACTGAACCCAGTGCTCGGGCGGACAGTGCATCCCATCGCAACGCACTTCGGTGCACCACCTGGAGCCAAGCCATGAAGACCTCGCTCAAGACCCGCGCCCTTGCACTCGTCGCCTCAATCGTCGTCACGACCACGATGCTGCACCTGATCGCCAGCTACGCCCTTCCCGAGGTGCCGGCCGCCGTGCTGGCCCAGGCCAGGTCACGCAAATGACTGTGCAGCGCTTCGACGTGCGGAGCTGGGGCACCGCTTCGGTCACGTCGAGGGACAGGTCGGAGCTCACGGCTCGATGACTTCCAGGCGTTGCCACCGCCGCGCCGGTGGTACTGCAGGTAGGCCTTGCCGGCGAGGAACAGGGCCGGCCGTGGCACCTCGTGCATCGCCAGCTCCAGCGTGGCCACCACGCGGTCCAGGGCCTCGAAGGCGCTGCGCGTGCGCGCGCAGCTGGGCGATCGATACATCGCGCCGTGTTGCGCCGGCCTCAGGCCGAAGTGCGCGCCGTGCCCCAGGCCGGGTGGGAGTGGTTTCGGCGTCCAGGCTTTTGATTGCCTGCGGGCTCAGGCGGCGCAGCGGGGCGGCGGCGGCTCGCGCTCTTCAAGGCCCGCAGTGGGTCGGCTGCGAACCGTCGTGAGTCCGACCCGGCTCTGGCGAATGGCCCACAGCAGCGCCACCCTTGCCTGGTATAGGTAACCCAGCATCGAGGCGCCGGCGTTCAACGTCGTGACGGTTTCGTCAGCCACCTTCACCCCCAAGTTTCCTTGCCTTGGGGTTCGGTCCACCTGACTTGGCCACGCCCGCCTTTGTGGAAGTCGGCACGAGCAGGCGGCGCGCATCCTTGAGCAGCAAGATCAATTGCTGTTCACGCGCCGGAGACGCCTCGAAACCGAACCGCAAGTAGAAGCGCGCTGCGGCTTCGTCGATCGGGTGGGTCAGCAACGCACGCACGCCAGCCTGATCTGCAACGACAAGCGTGCGACGGATCGCGTCCTGAAGCAAGCCAACGCCGAGGCCGCGGCCCTGGTCGACCCTAGCCACGGCAAGCCGTGCAAGGATGACCACCGGGATTGGATAGTTGCCCATGCCCTTGCGCACGCGTTCAGGCGCATCCAGGCTATCGATCTGCCCCACGGCCAGACTGAAGTAGCCGGCAATGCGCTGGGCATCGACAACCACGTAGGTTCTGGCCGAGCCGCTGGCATGGGCCTGCCTTGCATGCCGAACCAACCACTCATTCAGCGCAGGGTTGCCGCAATCGAAGGCGCCCAGCGGGTGCTGGGCGTCCAGCGGCTGTGGCGAGCCCAGCGCCATTACTCAGTCCATGGCGCGCGTCGAGAAAACAAGTCCTTCAAGCCCGGGTTGTCGCGTGCCGGTCTATCAAGCAACGACAGCAGCGCCTGCGATTGACTGCCCGTCACCAGAAACAGTCTCTGGTCCAACAAGGTTTGCTCAGCCGCCTGGTACGCACTGTCGAGAATGAAGTCCGTCATCGACTTGTTCGACACCTCGGCCGCCCGGCGCAAAACGGCCTCCTGCTGGGGGGTGGCACGGAGTCCAAGACGGGAAGAGCGGGTGGCGGTTGACATGAGACTCTCCGAGGGCGACTTGATGTTAGTACATGAGACGTACAGTGACAATCGCTGCACTACCGCCGTCCAAGTTGGTGGCCCTCGCTTTGAAGGCTTGGTCCTCAACGTCGGCTTTGCCGCCAGCATTTCGGGGAGCCGACCGACAGCAGCGGGTCGAAATCAGCCCGCCATTCCTATGCAATCGAATGCAAACTGGCGCGGCAAGGAGGATTCTCATCGCTCCCCCGAAGCCCGCGCCTCCACCGCCAGCACCGCCGCCTCAACGCGCGAACTCAGGTTCAATTTCGACAAGATGTGGCGCACGTGCAGCTTCACGGTGTCATGGCTGATGTCCAGCGTGCGCGCGATCGCCTTGTTGCTCTCGCCGCGCGCCAGGTGGTCGAGGATCTGGCGTTCGCGTTCCGTCAGCGAATCGAGCAATCCCTTGCGGTCGCTGCCTTTGCCGCCCATCTGCAGCATGCGCGCGAGCTTGCTCGTCATCGCCGGTGCCACGGTGAGTTCGCCGCGCGCGGCGCGCTCGATCGCCGCGATCACGTCTTCGGGCTCCATGTCCTTCAGCAGGTAGCCGCGCGCGCCGGCGCGCAGCGCTGCGGAGAGGTCGGCCTCGGAGTCGCTCATCGTCAGGATCAGCGCCGGTGTCGTGATGCCCTCGGTGCGCAGGCGGCGCAGCAGTGTCAGGCCGTCGGTCGTGGGCATGCGCAGGTCGAGCACGAGCAGGTCCGGTTTGTGTTCGCGCAGCACGCCGGCCACGAGCTCCGGGTCGCCCAGCGCCGCCACCACCTGGATGTTGCCGCGGTGGTGCAGCAAGTCGGTCAGGCCGTTGCGGCACAGCGCATGGTCGTCGACCAGGACGACGCGCAAGCCCGCCTGGCTCATCGCGCCTGGCTCCCCGCGGCGTGCAAGGGAATGCGAACGCGCACGCGGGTGCCGCCGCCGCTGCGCCCGCCGAACTCGATGTCCCCGCCCAATTTTGCTGCGCGTTGCCGCATGATGTCGATGCCGTAGTGCGTTTGCCCTGCGCCGCTTGCGCCCGGAGGGACGCCGCCTTGGCCGTCGTCTTCGACGACGACTTCGACGCCGCCGTCGCGCCGCTCGATTGTCAACCAAGAGCGCTGCGCATGGGCGTGCTTGGCGATGTTGGTCAGCGCCTCCTGGACGATGCGAAACAACTGGGTTTCCTGCTCGCTCGACAAGTCAAGCCCCGGCGCCCGGTCTTCGAAGGTCAACGCGATTCCCGTCGACCTCTGGAATTCGTCGACGCGGGCGTGCAGCGCGTGCGCCAGTCCCTGCGGGTCGACCGGCGCGCGGAAGTTCGTCAGCAGCTCGCGCAGCGCGGCGTGGGCGTCGGTGACGGCGCCGCGCACGTCGGCCGAGTAGCGCAGCGCGGCCGCCTCGTCGTGGTCGACGATCGCGGCGTGCAGCAGCGGCATGCGCAGCTTGACGAACGCCAGGGTCTGCGCGATCGAGTCGTGCACTTCAGCGGCCATGGCCTGGCGCTCGCCGGCCACTGCGGCGCGCAGCTGGGCTTGTTCGAGGCGCGCGTTGTTCAGCGCCAGGCCGAGCACGCTGCCGATCGAGTCCAGCGCCGCCAGCACCTCCGGCGCCGGGCCCTGCGCGTGCAGAAAGAACAGGTTGTAGACGCCGAGCACGCGCTCGCGGTGCTTCAATGGCACGGCCAGCATGCGCCGGAAATCGCCGCTGGCGTGACCGGACACGCCGAGCTGCGGGCAGCCCGACTGACTGTTCGCCCAGGTCAGCACATGCGTCGACGCGGCCGAGCCGCAGGCGCCGCAGTCGCTGCGCGCCGACCACGCGCCACGCAGCGCAGCGCCTGCCAACCCGACGCTGCTGATCAGATCGAGCTGGTCGCCGGCGTCGGAAATCGCCCGCACTGCGCCGGCGTCGGCGCCGGCCATGCGCAACAGCGGCACGAGGAAGCGCGCCAGCAACTCCGGGAGTTCGTTCCCGGCGGCCAGGTCGAACGCCAGGTCGCGCAGGATGGAGGCCTGGCCGTCGGCGCTCGGGGCCTCGGCGGCTTGGGTCATCGGGGACGGCGGGGGCATCGACAAAGCACTCTCTGGTTTTCCCTGACGCAGGGCCTGGGTCGGCGCGGCCATCCTACCGCGTCAGCGTGCGCGAGGGGAGCCGCGGCGCGCCTCGGTGGGCGCGAGCGCGACGCAGTGGCCGATGAAGTCTTGCGTCGTGCGGCCCAGCCGCTTGTCGCGCCGCAGCACCAGCGCCAGGCGGCGCCGCGCCACCGGCAGGCGGGTGCGCAGCGCGACCAATTCGCCCCGCGCCAGCGCTTGCGCGACGGCGTGGCGCGACAGGCAGCCGAGGCCCGCACCCGCGGCCGCCAAGCGCTTGATGGCCTCGGTGCTGCCGAGCTCGAAGCCCACTTTCAGGCTGCCCAGGTGCTCGATCAGCCAACTGTCGCTCGCCTGGCGCGTTCCCGAACCATGCTCGCGCAGGATCCACGTGGCCTCAGCCAACTGCGCGGTGCTCACGCGCGCCGCAGCGAGCGGGTGGCTCGGTGCGGCGACGATGATCAGTTCGTCGCTCAGCCAGGGGCGCACCTGCAGGTCGGGGTGCGTCTGCGGCCCTTCGATGAAACCGACGTCGGCCTCCAAGCCCACCACCGCGGCGATCACCTCGCTGGTGTTGCCGATCGCCAGGCGCACCGCGCTGTTCGGGTGCGAGAGCCGCCATTTCGCCAGCAGGTCGGGCAGCAGGTACTCGCCTATCGTCAGGCTCGCGGCGACGCGCAACGTCGCCGCGTGTTCGGCGTTGAACAGCCCCTGCAGCTCGGCCGCGTGGTCGAGCAAGGCGGTCGCGCCGGGCAGCAGCGCGCGGCCGTTCTCGTTGAGCACGAGGCGCCGGCCGACGCGGTCGAACAGCTCGGCGCCCAGGCCCAGCTCGAGTTCGGCCAGCGCCGCGGAGGCCGCCGACTGCGAGCGCGCCACGCGCCCGGCGGCGACCCGCGTCGAGCCGCTGCGCGCGATCGCCGCAAAGACTTCGAGCTGGCGCAGCGACAGGCGCAGGCGCTGGTCGAGCTTCTGGTGCGCTTTGGGGGGCGCCTTCGGGTTAACCTGGTGAGCTGTTTTATCGATCATCTTGAGTTGAATTCTCCGCTTTTTTCTTTCAGGCGCTGTTTACCATCGCTCTGATCGCGCGGCGACATCATCATGCCGGGCAGCCCGAGGGGAACCCGGCCGGTCAGATCAAGGGGCTCTCGCAAGGACCTGCGCTACGCGGTCCCGCGCGAGGCCTTGCTGTACGCGCTGGTCCGGCAAAGCCAGGGCTGCTCGCAAATCACCGTCGGGCGCGACCACGCTGGCGTGGGCAGCTACTACGGCCCGTTCGAGGCGCACGAGATCTTCGGCCGGATCCCGCCAGACACGCTGCAAACCCAGGCACTGAGGAGCGACATCGCGTTCTGGTGCTCCAAGTGCGGCGGCATGGTGGAATTTCCGCGCGCCCACTACACGGAGTTGCAGGCAAGGCCGGTCGCCGCGACGTAGTATGCGTCGCCATGCCACTACAGAGATCCTTTTGGCGCTGGATCGCGGGCGCGATCGCACTGGGCATCGCGGCGGTGGGGCTGCATCTGGGTTGGTCGTCATCGCCGCGTTGGTCGCCCGCCGAGCTTGCGCCGCAAACCGGCAGCGCAGCATCGGACGCCATGTCCGGTTTCCTCGAGCGCCACTGGCCCGATCCGCTGCCACCCCAGGGCGAGCCCCCGGCCGGATTCTCGGCACTCGAAGCCTCGCTCGGCCCGGATGCATGCGGGCAGTGCCACACCATGCAGTACGCGGACTGGAAGGCGAGCCTGCACAGCCAGACGATGGGGCCGGGCATTGCCTGGCAGCTCCACGTGATGAGCCAGCAAGGCGCGAACGGCTGCATGCGCTGCCACGCGCCCCTGGCGGAGCAGAAGGCGTTGAGCGCCATCGAACATCGGTGGAAGAACGCCCCGGCCGCACCTCCTCCAGCGCATGTTCCGCCCGACCTGCATCGCCAGGGCCTGGTCTGTGCGGCGTGTCATGTGCGGCGCCATGTGCGGGTCGGACCGCCCAGGCGTGACGCGGCGCCGCCCCCGGGCACCGCGGTCCCGCACGCAGGATTCACGGCGGACAGCGGATTCCAGGACAGCCGCTTCTGCGCCGTGTGCCATCAGTTTCCAGCCGGCGGGGCAAGACTGAACGGCAAGCTCATCGAAAACACCTACGAAGAATGGAAAGCCAGCGCGGCCGCGCAATCCGGGCAGACCTGCCAGTCGTGCCACATGCCCGATCGACGTCACCAGTGGCGCGGCATTCACGACGCGGACATGGTCCGGCAGGGGTTGCGCGTGTCGCTGGATGTTCTGCCGGGCGCCGCTGGGCAATTTCGAGCCCAGGCCGAACTCGCCAATGTCGGCGCCGGGCACCACCTTCCCACCTATCTCATCCCGGAAATCGTCGCCACGCTCGAGTTGTTGAGTCCCGGTGGCAGCGTCGTGGCGGAACTCGGGCGGCATGTGGTCGGGCGAAAAGCCAATCTTGAACTCACTGAGGAGTTGGCCGATACCCGGCTCGCTTCGGGAGAACGCGTCTCCTTCTCAGGGCAAATTCCTGCTCCCACGACGAGTGGCTGGACGGTCGAGTTGCGCGTCGTCGTGCATCCGGGAAAACACTACGAGAAGTTGTTCCGCGGCGTGCTCGGGCGGCGCGAACCGCTGCCTGACGAAGCCGCTCGGCTGTTGCGCCTGGCGTTGGCGCGAACCGAAGGCAGCAGCTATGAGCTGTATCGCGTGCGCAAAGCGGTGGCCGCGCGCTAGCCGGTGCGCCGATTGCAGATTGCATCGTCGTCAGGCTGGATTGCGATAGTGCAACGGCGCCAGCGACGTTGCGCTCGGGGTTGCGCGGTGAACGCGTCGCCGACGCTCGCGGCACGCATTGTGCTTATACCGGAGCGCGGGGAATGTGTGCGCATCGATACCTTCGGATCGCGTTTCACCGTGAACGGGACCATGAGCCGGCATATGCAGCGCCAACAAGTTCGAATCTTGCTGTCCTTGGGCCTGAGCTTCGCCGCAGCGCACTGCATTGCGGCAGAAGCCGATGTTGCCCCCGGGAAACGCGTCGATTCGCCGGTCGCCGGCGCCGCGGCCGCAGGCAATCCTCCAATCATGAAGCCGCGCCTTCGGTTCCGTGGTGCGGATGGCACGTGCGCATGCACCTGCGCCTCCGGAGGAACGTCGGAGGCGGAGATCCAGAAGGCGCAGGAGGCGCGGGAAGGCCGATAGCCGAATCAAACCGCGGCGATGGCGAAGCGATCGGGGATTGTTCAGGTTCAGTTGTCGCGGCATTGATGTCACCAATAACAGGCAAAACGAGGAGACGCTGATGAACCAAGAGAAGGGCCCGCGCCAAGCTGGCCGGAAACTTATCCGCAAGTTTTTCAAGGGCACCGTCGTCCTGTCCGCGGCTTGGCTGCTTGTCGTCGCCGCGACCACGATCGGCAAATTGTCGAACCCGGTCGGAGTGGCGCTGCCGGAAGCGCCCGCTGCCAGGCCGGACTGGGGCAGCGAAGCGCTCAGCGTCGCGCGTGAGCAGGCCTTCGAGCTTGCCCCCTTCGCCGTCGCCAACGCCTGCGGCATCGGGGCCTCGTCGTGCTTCAAATGTCATAACGGGACACGCGCCGCGGCGCCGAAGACGGACAGGAAGGCGGCTCCCTGGCACCCCGATCACAAAACCGTCAACGACTCCTGCGTCGGTTGCCATGGCGGCAACGCGCGGCTGATCAAGAAGGAAATCGCGCATACGAATCTGGTCAAGGACCCGAGGGCCAAGGCCGAGCAGTGCAGCATCTGCCACAAGTCGGGCGATTCGGCGACGCTGCTGAAGTCGTATCAAGTCGTCGCCGCGGGAGGGAAATAGCCATGAAGACCTCTGCGAGACACACCTCGATGGCATTGTCCGGAACCGCGCGCCGCCTGGCGCTGTGCAGCGTGTTCACGATCGCCGCTGGCGCCGCGCCCAGCGCCGTCGCGGGCCCGACGATTCCGTTCGGCGACGAGGGCTACGTCACCGTCAGCTACGCGTTTCAGCTCTGGGCGCGCGCGCAGAGCTTTACCTCGTCGACCGACAACGGCAGTTCCTACGACACCTACTTCCGGCGCAACCGCCTGCTGTTCGCCGGGCAGGCCACCGACCTCATCGGCTTCTACGTCCAGCTCGAGTCGGGTAACGACGACAAGGGCGGCAACGCCGACAAGTCGATCTTCTATCGCGACTCCTACATCACGGCCGACTTCAGCGACGGTCTGCGCGTCATTGCCGGCCGCTTCAAGAATACATTCAGCCGGGAGAATCTCGAAGCATGTCTGGAGCCGCTGAGCATCGACCGCTCCGAGGTCATGGCCTATGCGCCCTTCGGCGCCCAGGGCGGCAGCCGCGACACCGGCATCGCCGTCTGGGGCAATTTGGCGGACGCGGCGGTGCAGTACCGGGTGATGCTTGCCGACGGCAGGCAGGGCGACGAGGTTCCGAAGAAGTCGCCGCGCCTGACCACCCGGGTGCACGTCTCGCTGCTCGATCCGGAAGCCGATTACGGATACCGTGGCTCCTATCTCAGCACGAAAAAAGTGCTGACCTTCGGCGCAGCCTACGACTTCCAGGCCGATGTGGCGTACGCCAACTTCCCGGCGCGCACCGACCTGAAGGACTACACGGCGTGGACCGCGGATGGGTTCTTCGAGTACCCGACGAGCAGCGGAACCTACACCCTGTCGGGCGCCTACTTCAAGTACAACACTGGCAAGGCGATCAATCAGAGCCCGGATCCGCTGCTTCCCGTCACGAGCGAGTTGAAGGCGGCTTACCTGAAGGGCGCGTATCTGTTCCCTGGGAAAGTGGGCCTGGGCAGACTCCAGCCCTACTTCCGCTACGAGAAGTCGGTCTACGGCCTGACCAGCGGATATTTCAATCAGCAATGGCGCGGCGTGGGCGTCAACTTCTACCAAAACGGGCAGAACCTCAGACTGAGCCTGGAGCACGCCAACGTCAAGTTCGACACGCAGCATCCGAGCAACGCCGCGTTGCAGGACTACAACCACACGACGCTTGCGCTGCAGTTCATTTTCTGACCGGAGAAGCACCATGAACGACGCCACCTCCCACATTCACGCGTTGCGCCACACCGCGGGTGCATGCGCCGGCGCTTTCGCCGCCGCGCTGGCGCTATCGGCTTGCGGGGGCAGCGAGAGCAGCGGCAACCTGAAGTTAAATGGTGCGGCCACGGCACCCGCCACGACGGTCAACACACCGGCTCTGTTCGTCTTCTTCGATTCCGACGCCGACGGCACCGGGGACAGCATTGCGCGGATCGACCTCGACAGCGACGCCGTGATGAAGACCGCCGTGACCGGCGTGTCGGGCTCGGGCGGGACGCACAAGCAGGCGTTCTACGAAGGCCCGATATGGGTCGGAGCGGGGGCGCTGGTGTGGGGCATCGACCCGACGACGCTGGAGGTTCTGTCGCGCCCGAACAGTCCGTCGATTCAGGGCAACCGTGAAGGAACGATCGGGTCGGCGCTCGTCAACAGCACGGCCATCGGGGACGGCCGGGCCGTCGCGCTGAGCCTCGCCCGAAGTGCCCTGGCCGAGCAGACGCTCTCGGCGCAGGCGCAGAGCGAAAAAGCGAGATTGAGGAGCTTCTTCGACCGGACCAGCCTGACCTACGAAGAGGCCAGCACGGTCGACATCTGCGCGGTGCGCAGCTCGCGCAGCGGCATCAACAGCAAGGTGTCGGACCGCGTGTTCGCCCAGGCCATCGCGGTGGCGAGTCCGTTCCACAACATGGGCTACAGCCCGGTGGGCATCGAGCCTGCGCCCGACGGCAAGCTGACGATGTTCGCGGTGCGCCAGGGAGACCATTCGTTTTTCCTCGACACCGACCCCAATTCCGCGACCTTCGGTCTGCCCGTGCGCTTCGTCTACCCGCGCCTGGGCATCGTCAAGGACCAAAACAACAGCGTCGTCAAGACCTTCGCGGGCGTGTACACGCCCGCAGCAGGCGGGACGGCTCCGGGCAAGCTCAACTACAACCGCGTCGCCGCGGGTACGTCGGAGGTCGACAAGAACACCTACTCCGAGCCCTGCGACTCGACGGCACTGACGAACGCGAAGGGCGAGACCTGGTCCTGGTGGCCCGACGTGAACGGCGACACCATCACCGGCGTGAACATGGGAACGATCAATACCGCCGACCCGCAGGTGGTGCAGATGCGCGTCCCGGTGATCACGCGCAGCACAGCGCCGATTGCCGCGGGCGGGGCTGGTTCGGCCGCCCTTGGCGCCGGCACCTACCGGCAGCGCACCGGCCCGTGGATGGCGTCGCTGCTCAATCGCAACGTCGGCAATGAGTTCCTCTTCACCGTGGAGAACGAGGGCGACAACAGCGAGAGCATCTGGGACGTGACCAACCCGGCGAACGTGTTTGAGGTTCAGCGCATCGTCACCAACCTGAAGAACGCCCTCACCACGGACATCGGCACCGCATCGTTCGTCAAGGGCAACACCTACGCGGTCACGGTCAGCTTCGTCTCGACCGGGGGCGTGTCGACCGACGTGAGCTATCGATACGTCTCGCTCGCCGCCGACGACCTGTCGGGCGTCAGCGCGGACGTGACTCGCGCCTACCTGCAAAAGGTCACCGCGACGGACCCGGGGCCGAATTTCATCCTCAACGGCCTGAACGGCCGCGCCGGCACCAGCGAAGCGAACATCGCGCGGCTCGAAGGCAGCGGCACCAAGACCCTGCAGTTCAGCGACGAAGTCTGGTTGCTCACGGGCACCGGGTTCGGCGCGATCGACGGATTCCAGATCCTGGACCTGAAAGGGCTGGGCGCACCTTTCGTGATCAAAGAGACGATCGCATTGCCGAGCGCGTTCACCGGAAGCCACTCGCCCAACGGCAAGAAGTTCTACCAGTTGCGAAGCAACAAGGTCGACGTTATCGATACGCAGACGCGCAAGCTCGTCAACGTCATATCGTTGCCTGGAACGGCGACCGGGTTTGCCTTTGCCAGCTACAAGGCTACGCCCACGGCCACAACTACCGGCAGCACCGGTAGCACCGCAGAGGGTGGGGGCAGCACAGGCGGCGGTGGCGGCTGCATTCCCAATCCTTGCGGCGGCTGCTAGGGGCGCATCGCCGAGGTCACGTCCAGCAGACGTTCAATCGCCAATTCGGTAGCCGGGAATTCTTTCGATCTGGAGGCATCATGCAACACGATTACAAGGCCATGGCAGCGGCATTGACCGACTTGCTGTCACTGAGCTCGCCGCCTCTGGCGATCACGTTCACGCAGGAGGAGCCGGCAGGAGTGGCGCGTTACGTGGGCGCCATGCCTGAGCCGGCCGCCGACGGGCGCACCGGCAAGGTCGCCGCCGGATGCGTGTTCTGGATGAAGGCCGCGCAGCAGACCTTCTCCACATGCGCCGAGGACCACGCCAACTGCAGCGTCGGCAGCCTGACGCATGGCTTCATACCGCTCGACGTCGCCGCGTCGCGCGATGACGTGAAGGCGATGGTGAGCGTCAACTGGGTCACGCCGGAGATGTTTCCCGGCATCCCGGTGGTGAAGCAGCGCCCGCAGTGCGTTGTCTATGGCCCGCTCGCCGATACACCGATCGACCCGGACGTGGTGTTTCTGCGGCTCATCGGAAAACAGGCCATGTCCTTGCACGACGCGATGCCCGACATCCGCCTGGAGGGCAAGCCGCAATGCCACATCATCCCGATCGCCAAAGAGCACGGTCAGGTGGCGCTGAGCGTCGGCTGCATGGCGAGCCGCACCCGCACCGGCATGTCGAACACCGAGATGACCTGTGCGATTCCCGTGACCAAGCTCGACGAGGTGATCGTGAAGCTCGGTTCGAGCAACGCGGCCGACAAGGCGATAGCCGCCTACGCCGCGCAGGACGCGCGACGATTCGCCCAACGCGCCTCCTGACTCGCCGGCTGTGGATCGGCGCGGCGGCGGCCTGCCTGCTGCCGTGGCCGGCAGCGCGTGCGGCCCGGAAGAAGCTCGCCCGCCCCGTGGAGCGTGCATGGTTCGAGCGCTCGGCCGCACTGGCCAAGGCGGCAAGAGAGAATGCGAGCGTCGTCGAATTTCGCCGTGACATCTTGGCGCACCGCGAGACGCTGCGCGAGATCGTGCGCGCGAACTCGAACCCTCCGAGCGAAATTCTTCAACTGCAACGATCGATGATTCTGATGAATGCCCTGTTGAATGCGGCCTCGGAGTGCCATTCGGGAGGGCGGGTCGTATGTCCGGCGGACCTGATGCATCGCATCGACGAGCAGCTGAAAACCGGATTCGCGCAGCTCAACGCGATCGAACTCGGCGCTGCGCGTCGCAGGCGCGATTGATGTGGACAGCCTCGCTGTGCTGAATGCACTGGGCAACACGCTGGCTCTGGCCGCCGGCCTGCTGCTCGACGCTGGGTTTTGGATCGTCGTCAGCCTCGCAGCCGGTGGGCTCATCCACGAGTACATGAATACCGAGTGGGCGCAGCGGGCGATGCGCCGATCCGGCCACGTCAGCGCGATCGCCGGGATGGGATTGGGCGCGATGCTGCCGATCTGCAGTTGCGGCGTGATTCCGTTGACGGTGAGCTTCTACACCGGCGGTGCGCGCCTGGCTGCCGTCATCGCGTTCACGATCGCCACCCCTGTCATCAACCCGGCGGCCGTGGTGCTGTCGTATGCGCTGCTCGGCCCCGAACTGACCCTGGCCTATGTGGCGTTCGGACTCACGGCGCCGCTTGCGGTGGGATACCTGACCGAGCGCTGGGGCAACCCGAGCATGAACGCGGTGGCGAGCCACCTGAAGTCGTGTTGTGGCGCGACCCAGAGTGCGGCGCAAGCGGCGCCCCGCGCCAGCCGGGGCGAGCGGATGTGGCGCGCCATGCGCTGGGGATTCGGCGAACTGGGGCCGATGCTCGGCTTCTACATCGGCATCGGCATCGTGCTCGCGAGTGTGCTCGGGGTCCTGATCCCCGCGGGCTGGATTTCGAACACGCTCGGTGGCGCCACACCCTTCGCCTCGCTGCTGCTGGTTGCGCTGTTCGGCGCCAGCATCTATGTCTGCGCCGTCGCGCACATTCCCCTGGTCGCGGCCATGCTCGCGGCAGGCGCCGGCCCGGGCGCGGCGATCGTCTTCCTCGTGACGGGTGCTGCCACCAACCTGCCGGAGATGATCGCGCTGCAGCGCGTGCTGGGCACGCGAACCGTGGCCGTCTACGTCGGGGGCGTCGTCGTGCTGTCCGTGCTCACCGGCTGGCTCGTGAACCTCTGGCTCGTCGATTACCAGCCTATCCTGGACCCGCTGGCGAGCCTCGAATATGGCGACATCGCGGCGCGGCTCACGCCGGTGATTCCCGGATGGCTCGCGGTCGGCAGCGCAATCCTGGTCGGGGCGCTTAGCGTCTGGGGCACCTGGAATTGGCTGTCGCGTTCGATGTCGCGCTGGGTGTTGCCGCAAACCGAGGGTTGACCCACGGCAACGACGCGCAACTGCTCGAGTCTCGGCGCGTCGAGAACGCCAAGTTCAAGTTCGGGCTAACGCCAGAACAACACGGTGTCCGCGGCAGCCACGCGATCGAGCACATCGCCGTACGGCTCGGCGCAGGGCTGCACCACGACACGTGCCCCCTGACGCTCGAGCGCCTCGACCAGCGCTGCCAGGTCATGCGGTGGGTCGCCGGCCTCGTGCAGCACCAGAATATTCTTTGGCGCACTCATATCCGGTACACCACGTCAGCCTCGAGAATCGCTGCGGCGAGGCGTGCGGGAACGTCGGCGCGATCGGCGATCTCGTCGCAGTGGATGTCGATGAATTCGAGCAGCTCGCGTTGCTCGTGTACTGCGGGGTCGTCGGGCAATGGCTCGACGCTGATGACCTTGATCGTCTCATGCAGCAGGTACAAGCCCGCCGCCACGCGCAACGCTTCGGCGGGCTTGTTATTGGCGATGACGAGGATATGCTTCATCGACGCGTTAGAACACCACAACTCGGTCGCAGTCGCGCGCCAGCTCGGCGTTCTGGAACTGGCTGCGCAGTTTCACGCCGTCCGGGGCCGCCCCGCTGCCGAACTGTTGCCAGGCATGCTCGCAGACATCCAGCCGCAAAGCGCCGCTTCGCATCAGTGCGAGCAACGGCTCCGAGGTCAGCAGCCGCACGCCGGTGTCGGTGAGGAAGCAGCGGCAGGGCCAACCTTGCGCTGCCGCGGCAGCGGCCAAGCCGAGCAGATGCGGCCCCGCACCTTCATGCGTGGCAACCAGTCCGATCTTCATTCCGGCGGCTGCGGTCACTGCTTGCGGATGGTCCAGCGCAAGGTGTTGCCGGCGTCTTGCGTCTGCACGACGATCGGATTGCCCTCGGTCTCGCACATCGCGCTGATCGACTCGCCCGACGAAGGGTTATCGAACAGCAGTTGCAGGGTCTCACCCGGCTTGAGCTTCTCCAACGCCTTCTTGGTGTAGATCTGCGGGTGCGGACAGACATAACCCTGCACATCCAACTGGTACGTTCCATCGCCCAGTTTTTCGAATTTCGCTGCCATCGTGGTGCACCCTTCGTTGAATCACTGCCCGCTGCGCTAGAAGGCTTCCAGCGCCATCTTGCGCTCGATCCACCAATTGAGGAACTTTACGCCCAGGTAGCCACCGGCCGTCATGCCCAGGCCGAACAACCAGCCCGACGGGTCGCCGTTGGTCACGGTGGCGAAGAAGGCGCCGATGTTGCACCCCAGGCCGATGCGCGCGCCGATGCCCATCAGAATGCCGCCGCCGATCGCCCAGACGGCGATCTCGAGGGTCGGGAATTTCAGCTTGAACTCGTTGTGCAGCAGCGCCATTACCGCCGAGCCGCCGATCACCGCGAACGACATCCATAGCACCGGGTTGACCCAGGGGCCGGGAATGCCGTTCTCCAGCCCGAGGAAGATGTTGTCGGTGAGGTTCATGCCGAGCCGGCTGAGCACCCACGCGGCGCCCTGGGCTTCCTGCGTCGTGACGTAGAAGTAGCCCGGGTCGAACACTGTGTCCTGCAGGCTCAAACCCGGCGTGTGCCCGAGCGCCTGCAGCAGCTCGCCGGCGTTCTCGATGCCGAACCGCTGCTGCAGGGTCTGCATGACCCACATCTGCAGGCCGGCCGCGACGCCGAGTATCAGGCCAGCGATCGCGGTGCGGCGCGACGCCGTGACCATGCTCCACCAGCCGGCAAGCTCGGTGGTCAGGCCGCGCGCGCCGTCCTTGCGGTTGCGCAGATAGCCCTTGCGGTACCAGCCGCGGTAAATCAGGACCAGGATCACCAGCGCCGGGACGATCGCGTTCAGCAGCGAGTTGCCGATGAAGGCCGCGGCGACCGGATTCGCGAAGCCGAGTTGCTCGCCCAGTGTGAACGCCTTCAGGTCCCACACATAGCCGGCGAGAAACTGGTCGTACCAGCCGTCGGCAGGCGGAGATCGCCGCCGGCAGCGACTTGGCCGCAGCCGAAGCGGCCCACGAGGCCGGCACCAGGGAGTTCAGCACACCGCCGAGATCGACGAAGAAGGCTTGCGCAAAGCTCAGTGAGATCACCACGAGCAACGCCGCCACGCTGCCTTCGCCGCTCTTGTAGAGCGAGCCCGACGCGCAGCCGCCGGTAAAGATCATGCCGAAGCCGAAGATCGCGCCGCCGATCACCGAATAAAGCCCGATCGGGGATGCGTGAAACGTGCTCTTGCCGGCGACGGTGACCGCCGCCGAGACCAGGCTGAACAGCACCACCGCGATCATGATGCCTACTGCCATGCGCGGCACACCCACGGCGAACAGGTCGCGAATCGCCGACGCCATGCAAAAACGCCCGTACTGCAGCGACATGCCGTAGATGAAGCCGAACCAGAGGTAGGCGCAGAAATAGAGGTAGCGCGCATCGATCGACAGGGCCCAGACGGTGATCACGAGAAAAATGGCGAACACCACGCCGGCCCCGCGGACATGGCCAGGGCCCGACGCACCACCCGTCGCCCCAGTCGTCGCACCACCCACTGCGCTCACCGTGTTTCCCGCCTGGAATGCCATCTGCCCGTCCCCAAAGGTGTGTCGGCATGCCGGCCGAAAAGGATTGGAACCTGTTTTCAGTCGCCGCATTTGCGCGCGTAAACCTTCCAGCTCCCGTCCAGGTGCAGCGTGCCGAGGTGAACGCAGTTGTGCCCGGGCAGCATGAACGGGATCGTTTCGACCGCGCTCAGATTGTCCGAAACGATTTCGATCACGAGCCCAGCTTTCGCCGCCTGCAGCGCGCGCTTGGTGACGAGGTTGGTTCGCAGGCAGGTTTCGCCCATGAAATCCAGACTGAGGTCCGCGGCCGTCGTGCCGTGGCCCGGGAGCAAGACCAATCGCGCTGGCGCCGCGGTCGCGATGACGCGCTCGCTGCGAAACCCCGGCAAGAGCCATTCAAGAGCATCGATCCTCCCACTCCGCGACATGGCCCATGCACTCCGCTAACCCGTTGCTGTCAGGATCAGCAAATTCTGTGCCGCGGCGCGTGCGGCCGGGTCCGCCCAGGCGATTCGCCGGCAGCGCGACTTGTGGCGGCACTGCATGTCGCAATCGCCCGCGGGTCCGGGCGGAACGGATTGGATTTTGCAATCGCCAGCGATCCGGGTCAGCCCTGTCCGGGTCAGCCCGCTACCGGATCGCTGGCCTCTGTGGCAAGCTTGACACGTACACATGCGCCCGGCAGGCATGCGACGTCGGGCCGTGGGCTTGATGCCTGGCTCCAGGAGGGCGAATGCGAAGTGTCGAGGTGGCAGCGCAAGCCGGAGCGCCCGGCGGAGACGCTGCGTTCGAACCGAATCGCTTCCTGGCAGCACCTGCCGCCGCCGTCGGCGCGGCTGCGGCCATCGTGCTGGCGGGCCTGGTCGTTTGGATTCAGCCGGGCGAGGCCACTCTGGCGGCCATTGCGGCACTCGCGATCGGCGCACTGGTTGCCAGTGTGTGGGCACTCGTCGCGTACCGCAGGGGCGTTGCCGGCATTCACCGGGCGGTGCAGGAAGCCCACGGCGGCCGCTTGGCACCGATTGCCCTGACGAGCTCGTCGCGCGCCCTGCTCGGCAGGCTCGCCGACGACTACAACGCCCTGGCGCGCGACCTGGGTTCGCTGTTCGGCGAAATGGAGCAGGCGCAACTGTCGATCATCGGCGAGCGCAATCGCCACGAGGCGATTCTGCAAAGCCTGCCCGGAGCGCTGCTGATCGTGCGCGTCGACTTGCGCGTCACGCGCGCGAACCGGCAGGCGCAGACCCTGTTCGGCCTACCGGACCAGGCGCTGGACGGCACGAACCTGTTGGACCTGCTGCGCACCGACGACGCCGGCACGCAGGCGCTTCGCGACGCCTTCCTGCACGCCCAACCCCTGCGCAATGCGCTGCTCGCGATGGGAGCGGACGAAGATCAGCGGCGCCTTTCGGTGAACCTCACCTTCTTCAAGCAAACCAAGAACGCGAGCGAGTCGTGCGCCGTGATCATCTTGCAGGACGTGACCGAATACAAACGGCTCGAAGAACTCACCCACCAGACCGAGAAGCTGGTCGCGATGGGCCAGCTTGCCGCCGGTGTGGCCCACGAGCTCAACACGCCGCTCGGCACGATCCTCGGCTACGCCCACCTGCTGAACGAGGGCAAGGCGAGCGAGGAGCGGCGCGTGGAGTATGCGCGCGTGATCCACAGCGAGACGCGGCGCTGCGCGCGCATCGTCGATGACCTGCTCGCCTACGCGCGACATCGGGTCTGCCCCCGGGAAAGCTGCGAGATCAATGCGCTGATCCTCGAGGCCACGGAAGCGGTGGCGAATTGCCAGGGCCGCCGGCTCGGGGTGGCGATCGAGACCGAACTGCCCGCAACCGCCGTCGTGCGCGGCGGCTCCGGCCAGCTCGACATCGTGCTGGTCAACCTGCTGGTCAACGCAACCCAGGCCGCCTCGGCGTCCGCCGAACCCCGCGTGCGCGTGAACTGCAGCGTCGAGGGCGACTTCGCGGTGGTCGCTGTGACCGATAACGGCCCGGGCGTGCCCGCGCAGAACCAGCGCAGGATCTTCGATCCGTTTTTCACCACCAAGGTCGATGGCATGGGCACCGGTCTCGGGCTGGCCCTGAGCCACTCGATCGTCGCACGCATCGGCGGCACGCTGCGCTGCGACCCGTCGCATCGCGGCGGCGCCCGATTCCTGCTGAGCCTGCCGCTGGCCCATTGACGACGCCATGTCCGCGGCACTGCACATCGACCCGGCATCGCCTGCCAGCGCGCGCGTCGCCCGCGAAACGGTGCTGGTGGTCGACGACGATGCCGCGATGCGCCGCATGATCGTGGAGGTGCTGGACAGCGTTGCCGCCGACGTCGTCGCCGAGAGTTCGCAGCATGCCCTGGGCCGCCTGGAGCAAGGCAACGTCGCGGTGGTGGTGTCGGACCTGCGCATGCCGCAGGTCGGAGGGCTCGACGTGCTCAGGTTCGCCAAGAAGTGCAATCCTCTGACCCAGGTGATCCTGCTCACCGGCTATGCGACGGTGGAGTCGGCGATCGAAGCGCTCAAGGGCGGGGCACTCGACTACCTGCGCAAGCCATTCGAGCCCGAGGACCTGCGGCGTGTTGTCGATCTCGCGCTCGACCACTACCGATTGAACCGCGAGAACTTGCAGTTGCGCGAGGCCGGCGGCGCCTGCGCCGAGCCGGACGGCTTGGTCGGCCAGAGCCCGGCCATCGAGCAGGTACGCCGCTTGATCGGGGCCTGCGCCGGTTACGACTGCTGCGTGCTCGTGTCCGGCGAGTCGGGAACCGGCAAGGAGGTCGTAGCGCGCCGGATCCATCTGATGAGCGAGCGCCGACAGGGACGCTTCGTTGCCCTCAATTGCGCTGCCATCGCCGAGAACGTGATCGAAAGCGAGTTCTTCGGCCACCAACGCGGCGCATTCACCGGTGCGGAGCGCGCCAAGGCCGGCCTGTTCGAAACCGCCGATCACGGCACGCTGTTCCTCGACGAGATCAACAACGCCTCACCGGCATTCCAGGCAAAGCTGCTGCGCGTGCTTCAGGACGGCAGCTTTTACCGCATGGGCGACACCGAACCGCGCCGCGCCGACGTGCGCCTGATCGCGGCCACGAATCGCTCGCTGCCCGCGCTGGTCGAGGCCGGGACGTTTCGAATGGACTTGTACTACCGGCTGAAAATCGTGGAGATCGCGACGCCGGCGCTGCGCGAGCGGCGCGGCGACATCCCGCTGCTCGCGAACCATTTCGTCGCGCGCCACGCCGCGCGACTGCGAAAGCCGGTGAAAGGCCTCACGACGCGCGCACTCGCCGCGCTGATGCGCCACGACTGGCCCGGTAACGCGCGCGAGCTGGAAAACGCGATCCAGTCGATGATCGTGTTCGGCGAGACCGAACTGCTCGATGTCGACGCGCTGCCGCCAGGAATCGCGCGTGAAGGCGCAAACCCGGCACGCGCCATCGAGTGCATCGAACCGCAGAGTCTGGAGGAGATCGAGGCCTACTTCATCGCCAAGACGCTTCGCGAATCGAAGGGCAACCGTGCCGCCGCGGCCGAGATCCTCGGCATCGACAAGTCGACGCTGTGGCGCAAGATCAAGCGCTACGGCTTGGAGTAGGAGCCTTTTGGGCCTGGTGTCGGGGGCGACTCACACCTGGCGCCACGGCAGTCCGTGCTTGCGCCAGCTACCCACCATGCCGGGGTGGTGTTCGGTGTCGAGTTCGCCTTCGAAACCCTCGAGAAAATTGCTCACAGGGGTGAAGCCGCGGTTCTCGATCACGGCACCTGCGTCGACGGAGCGTTTGCCGCTGCTGCAAATCAGGATGATCGGCCGGTCCTTTCGGCCGGACATGCGCAGCACTTCATCGGCGAAATGCGGGATGACGTCGAACTCGTGCGCCATGTTCCACTCGATGTTGAGCGCATCGGGTCGAGCTTTTGGTGCGCTTTGGGGGGCGCCTTCGGGTTAACCTGGTGAGCTGTTTTATCGATCATCTTGAGTTGAATTCTCCGCTTTTTTCTTTCAGGCGCGCTGCTTACCATCGCTCCGATCCATGGCCTCCCTCGTCAGCCCCCACGGCAGCGCCGACCTCCAACCCCTGCTGCTGGAGGGCAGCGAGCGCGAGCGCGAGCGCCAACGTGCGTTGACGCTGCTGCGCCTGCCGGTGAGTTCGCGCGAGCGCGGCGACATCATCATGCTGGGCATCGGCGGCTTCACGCCGCTCACCGGCTTCATGTCGCACGCCGACTGGCGCGGTGTATGCGACAACATGAAAACCGCGAGCGGCCTGTTCTGGCCGATTCCGATCACCGTCTCGGCGCATGCGGCAGCGGCCGAGCCAGTCGCCATCGGACAGGAAGTCGCGCTGATCGATCCGGCCGACGGCGAACCCCTGGCCACGATGCGGGTGACCGAGAAGTACCGCATCGACAAGGCGCACGAATGCGCGAGCGTATTCCGCACCATCGACCCGGCGCACCCCGGCGTCAAGATGGTGATGGAGCAGGCCGAGGTGAATCTGGCTGGTCCGATCAAGGTGCTATCGCACGGCGGCTTCCCTGAAAAATACGGCGACCTGTTCATGACGCCGGCGCAGACGCGCACGCTGTTTTCATCGCTGGGCTGGTCGCGCATCGCCGCGTTCCAGACGCGCAACCCGATGCACCGCTCGCACGAGTACCTCGCCAAGGTCGCGATCGAAGTCTGCGACGGCGTGCTCGTGCATTCGCTGCTCGGCGCGCTCAAGCCCGGCGACATTCCCGCCGAGGTGCGCACCCGAGCAATTGCCGCGCTCGCAAAGAACTACTTCGTGCCCTCGACGATCGTGCAGGCCGGCTACCCGCTGGACATGCGTTACGCGGGCCCGCGCGAGGCCTTGCTGCACGCGTTGTTCCGCCAGAACTACGGATGCTCGCATTTGATCGTCGGGCGCGACCACGCCGGCGTGGGCAGCTACTACGGCCCGTTCGACGCGCACCACATCTTCGACACGATTCCGGAAGGCGCGCTGCAGACCCAGCCGCTGAAAATCGACGTCGCGTTCTGGTGCTACCCGTGCGGCGGAATGGCCTCAGGGCGCACCTGCCCGCATACCGACGCCGATAGGCTGCAGGTCAGCGGCACGCAGTTTCGCAAGTCGCTCGAGGCGGGCGCCGACGTGCCGGCTGAATTCAGCCGGCCGGAAGTCGTCGAGATTCTGCGCGCCTACTACGCCGGGTTGGGCGCGTGACCGATGCCTGCGCCGTCCGAACTACACCTGGCGCCACGGCAGGCCGTGCTTGCGCCAGCCGCCCACCATGCCGCGGTGGTGCTCGATGTCGAGCTCGCCCTCGAAGCCTTCGAGCACGTTGCTCACGTGGGTGAAGCCGTGCTTCTCGAGCTCCGCGCCGGCGTCAACCGAGCGTTTGCCGCTGCGGCAAATCAGGATGACGGGGCGGTCTTTGCGGCCCGCCATGCGCAGCACTTCGTCGGCGAAATGCGGATTCACGTCGAAGTCGGGCGCGGTGTTCCATTCGATATTGATCGCGTCGACGGGGTGGCCGACGTAGAAGAACTCGATCTCGGTGCGGCAGTCGATCAACAGCGTATTCGGGTTGCCGGTCAGCGCATCGTGGGCTTGTTTGGGGTGAAGGTGGTCCATGGTTCGCTCCTGCCGCGCATTGTGCGGCGCATTCCCGGTCGCGCAAGGAAACGATATTCATATCGCCATGGCGAACGGAAATATGCGCCGGCTCGGCCGCCCCTCGGTCAAGTCAAACGCACTGTTTTGGAAGACGCGAGCGGGTCTGCTTTCGGCCCGTTGCTGACGTTCGATGTGGCCTCGAGGCTTGCCCGACAACCCTCGTCATCCCGGCGAAAGCCGGGATCCACTGGATGCACGCGATGAACGCTGCGCTGGACGCGCGACTTCCACGGGTGGATCCCGGCTTTCGCCGGGATGACGAATATCCTGCGTCGACGCGTGACCGCACCCAAAGCGGACGTTCAAACGTCAGCAACGGGCCCCTACCGGCCGCCCGCCGGTATGTGTTTCGTCCGTCCTGACCGGCAGATTCGTCGATGAAAGTCTGCATCGTCTCCGACAGCCACGACCGCGCCGATTCACTCGCGCAAGCGGTGCGCGACGCGAAAGCGCTGGGCGCTGAAGTGGTGCTGCATTGCGGCGACCTGATCGGTGCGCAGTCGCTCAAGCCCGCCCTGGCGCTGGGCCTGCCGGTGCACCTCATCCACGGCAACAATGTCGGCGATGCGCAGGCGCTGCACAAGCTGGCGCGCGGCAGCGCCGAACAACTGACCTACCACGGCGCGGATGCGCGAATCGAACTCGCCGGCCAGCGAATCTTCCTCGTGCACTACGACGACTACGGCTACGCCATGGCGTGCACCGGCGACTGGGCGCTGGTGTGCTGCGGCCACTCGCACCGCGCCGAGGTGCGCGGCGTGCAAAGCGTGAAAGGCACATCAAGCTGGCTCGTCAACCCCGGCACCGTCGCCGGCCTCGCCGCACCCCCGACCTGGGTGCTCGGCGACCTGGCGACGATGCACTTCGAAGTGCGCGAGCTTGGACCCTCGAAGAACCCCTGACAACACGATCAAGGAGACAACGACGATGTTTGCGAACAATCCCTTCGCCGCGCTGAGCAACTGGTTGCCCACCGGCGCGATGAAGACCTATCTCGTGCTGATGGTGCTCGCGGTGATCGCCGGCACGCTCTACGACATGGCGCACAAGGGCAGTGCCAAGTTCTTCTTTGCCTCGATGCGCAATTCCAAAGGCAAGGCGCAGCGCCAGGTCGAAAGCGGAGAGATCGTGGCGATTGCGGTGCAGACCGTCGTCGTCGACGTGCTCGCCTCCGGCGAGTTCTGCAACCCGCGGCGCCGCATCGCGCATCTGCTGACGATGTACGGCTTCATCATCTACCTCATCACCACGGCGGTCATGGTGTTCGGCTACCCGAGCGCCGCGACACCCACGCCAGCGATCCTGCCGCAGCTCTGGTGGCTCGGCGGCCTGATGGTCTGCGTGGGCGGTTACTGGTTCTGGTTTTTCATCCGCGTCGACGTGGCTGCCGAGGGCGGCACGCCGTTTCGCCTGATGCGCGCCGACCTGTTCGTGCTGTCGCTGCTCGCCAGCGTGACGCTGGGGCTGGTCTGGGCGGCGTTGCAAGCCTCGTCGAGCACCTTCGCCAACGTGATGTTTGGTCTGTACATGCTGGCCACGACGCTGCTTTTCGGGTCGGTCGCGTGGTCCAAGTTCGCGCACATGTTCTTCAAGCCCGCGGCGGCGTTCGAAAAACGGCTTTCAAAGGCGAATGGCACGCACGCGAATTTGCCGACGCTTTCCCGGGACGACCCGGCACAGCGGGCAAAACACTCAATGGAATTGTTGCGCGATGCCCCGATGGACATGGGGCTCGGAATCAAGCGCGAAGCACCGCGCCACTATTAGCCCCCGGTTCAGAAACACACAACAAGGAGACAGCCTATGCCTACCTTCGTCTACATGACAAGGTGCGACGGATGCGGACATTGCGTCGACATCTGCCCCTCGGACATCATGCACATCGACAAGACGACGCGGCGCGCCTACAACATCGAGCCGAACATGTGCTGGGAGTGCTACTCCTGCGTCAAGGCCTGCCCGCAGAACGCGATCGATGTGCGCGGCTACGCCGACTTCGCCCCGCTGGGCCACAGCGTTCGCGTGCAACGCGACGAACAGAAAGGCACGATCGCCTGGAAGATCAAGTTCCGCAACGGCACGGAAAAGAACTTCCTGTCGCCCATCACGACCAAGCCCTGGGGCCAGGCGATCCCCAAGCTCGCCGAGGTTCCCGCACCGAGCAAGGAAATGCGCGACGGCGAGCTGCTGTACAGCGAACCGAAATACATCCGCATGGACGAAGGCGGTCTGCGATCGCTCGAAACCGCGGGTCTGAAGATGAAGATGGGGGTGACCTACTAATGGCTATCGAGACCATCATCGAAGACGGCATCGACGTTCTGGTCGTCGGTGCAGGTCTTGGCGGCACCGGTGCCGCCTGGGAGGCGAGGTTCTGGGGGCAGGACAAGAAGATCGTCATCGCCGAAAAGGCGAATATCGATCGCTCCGGTGCGGTCGCCCAGGGTCTGTACGCGATCAACTGCTACATGGGCACACGCTGGGGCGAGAACAACCCCGAAGACCACGTGCGCTACGCGCGCATCGATCTGATGGGCATGGTGCGCGAAGACCTGCTGTTCGACATGGCGCGCCACGTCGACTCCACGGTGCACCAGTTCGAGGAGTGGGGCCTGCCCATCATGAAGGACCCGAAGACCGGGCGCTACCTGCGCGAAGGTCGCTGGCAGATCATGATCCACGGCGAGTCGTACAAGCCCATCGTCGCCGAGGCCGCAAAGAAATCGGCGGACAAGGTTTTCAACCGCATCTGCGTCACGCATCTGCTGATGGACGACGCCAAGGAAAACCGCGTCGCCGGTGCCGTCGGCTTCAACGTGCGCACGGGCAACTACCACGTCTTCAAGTCCAAGACCGTGATCTGCGGCGCGGGCGGCGCATCCAACATCTTCAAACCGCGCTCGGTGGGCGAAGGTTCCGGCCGCACCTGGTACGCGCCCTGGTCGTCCGCGTCAGCCTACGGGCTGATGATCGATGCCGGGGCGAAGATGACGCAGATGGAAAACCGCATCGTGCTGGCGCGTTTCAAGGACGGCTATGGCCCGGTGGGCGCCTACTTCCTGCACCTGAAGACGTATACGCAAAACGGTCTGGGCGAAGAGTACGAGTCCAAGTGGTTCCCCGAACTGCAGAAGATGGTCGGCAAGGAGTATCTCGATCCGGAAGTTTCACACCTGACGCATCGGCCCATCCCGACGTGTTTGCGCAACCACGCCTTGATCAGCGAAGTCAATGCCGGCCGCGGCCCGATCCACATGGTGACGATGAAGGCTTTCCAGGACCCGCACCTGGAAGAGGTGGGTTGGGAAAACTTCCTCGGCATGACGGTCGGCCAGGCGGTGTTGTGGGCCGCGACCGACGTGGACCCGAAGAACGAGAACCCCGAGCTGACAACCTCCGAGCCCTACGTCATGGGCTCGCACGCCACCGGTTCAGGCGCCTGGTGCTCCGGCCCCGAAGACCTTTCGCCGCCCGAGTATTTCTGGGGCTACAACCGCATGACGACGATCGAAGGCCTGTTCGGCGCCGGCGACGCGGTCGGCGGCACGCCGCACGCGTTCTCGTCGGGGTCGTTCACGGAAGGGCGCCTGGCCGCAAAGGCCGCGTGCAAGTACATCGACGACGGCAAGGCCGAAGGCATCGTGGTCTCCGAGGCGCAGATCAGCGGCCGCAAGGAGCAGATCTTCAAGCCCATGGAGCATTACCGGATCTACCGCAATGAAGTCGTGGCGGGCGATGTGAATCCGCACTACATCAATCCCAAGCAGGGGCTGGAGCGTCTGCAAAAGCTGATGGACGAGTATTGCGGCGGCGTGACCGTCAGCTACATGACGAACGAGAAGCTCCTGAACATTGCGCTGAAGAAGCTCAAGATCATGGAGGAAGACCTGCAGAGCCTGGCCGCAAAAGACATTCACGAGCTGCTGCGGGCCTGGGAGTTGATGCACCGGCATCGCGCGGCAGAGTGTGTCACGCAGCACACGCTGTTCCGCAAGGAGACGCGCTGGCCGGGCTACTACTACCGGGGCGACGCCATGAAGTTGGACGACGCCAACTGGCACGTGCTGACGGTGTCGCGTCGCGATCCGAAGACCGGCGAATACACCATGGAGAAGGCGCCGCTTTATCACCTGGTTGGCGATGAGAAGTAGCCAGAGACGCGCGCGTGAACATCATTGAAAAAACCGATGAAGAGATTCTGGCCATCGCCAAGCCGCTGTGGCTCGATCTGGTCAAGTATTCGAATGAAGGCAAGTACGGAGATTTCGCGAGGAACTTTTCGAGCTCCCTGGCGCGCACCATCGATCAGGTGGTTGCGGGCCACCAGTTTGCGAACAGCGAGCTGGCGCGCAATCTGTCTTCGCATGTCGACTCGCTGGGCATCATCCGCCGCGGCGAGCATGTGAGCGTTCTGTACCGCCAGCGCAGCACCAAGAAACCAGGCGAATGGCTTGGCCGAATGGTCCTCGGCTACGAAGAAGGCAAGGTCAGGATTTTCGGTGCATCCATCTTCTGAACGGGATTTGACGTGAGCGAAGTGATTGCCGACGGCAAGTTTGTCGAGCTGACCTACAAGGTCACCGACAAGCGCTTGGGGCATGTCCTCACGCGGGTCGAGTTCCCGCTCGGCTATGTGCACGGACACAATGAAATCCTCGCGCCTTCGGTGCACAGCGAGCTCGAGGGCCGTCGCGTCGGCGACGTCATCGAAGTGCTCATCGATGGCAACCAGATCTTCGGCCCCAGAGACGAGTCGCTGGTTTTCTCGGATGACATCGACAACGTTCCCGAGGAGTATCGGCAGGTCGGCACCTCCATCCTCATGGAGAACGAGCAGGGACGGACGCGCAGCTTTCTCGTCACGCATCTGGACGACGAGAGGCTGACGGTCGACGGCAATAATCCGCTCTGCGGCAGAGAGGTGGTCTTCACGCTGCAGATCCTGACGGTGCGCGACGCCACCGATGCGGAGACAAAAACGGGCGGGGCGATCAGTCCGGGAGCCGAAATCGACGCGTCGCTGCTGAGACCTGTTTGAGCGGCGCGTTGAACGGCAGCGCACGAACTTCGGCCCCAATCGATTGCACTTGCAGTCTTCACTTCGCGGCAAAACAAAGGTGACTTATGAGCGAGCAGAAACAGCCCCCCACCAAAGTTCCTGACGGCGTTGCGCGTTATCTGACGACGCGCCAGATGGCGCCCAACGACAAGGGCTTCGTCGGTTTTGAGACCCTCTGGAAACCGTTCCAGAAGGAAGCGCAGTACAAGACGCCGAAGAAGCCGTAAGCGTCCAGATGGCGGCATGAACGCAGCGCTCACCCGACGCGGCATCGGCGCGCTGTGGCTTTGCAGCACGCTGTGCCCGGCCTTGCCCGTGACGGCGCAAGTGGCTTCGCCGCACGCGATCGACATCCCACCCTGGTTCACCGAGAGCTTTCTCGATTTCAAGGACGAAGCGGCGAGCGCGGCGCGCGACGGAAAACGCCTGATGCTGTACTTCGGCCAGGACGGCTGCCCGTACTGCCGCGAGCTGATGACAAACAGCTTCAGCCAGAAGCCCATCGTCGACAACGCGCGCAAGCATTTCGTCGCGATTGCGCTGAACCTGTTCGGCGACCGCGAAGTCACGTGGATCGACGGCAGGCGCATGAGCGAAAAGGAATTCGCGAAGCAGATGAAGGTCCAGTTCACGCCCACCTTGCTGTTCCTGGACGGCGCGGGCCGCAGCGTCGCGCGGCTGAACGGCTACCACCCGCCGCAGCGCCTGAGCGCGACGCTCGACTACGTGGCAGGCGCCATGGAACACCGCGTGTCGCTGAGCGAGCATCTGGCGAGCCTTCCCACTGATGCGGCGCAGGCGTCGCTGCACGAGCAGCCCTTCTTCATGAAGCCGCCGTTCGACCTGGCGCGCCGCGCCGGCAGCCGGCCGCTCGCGGTGATCTTCGAGAGCCGCTCCTGCCTGGCCTGCGACGAGATGCACCGCGAAGGCTTCAGCCGAGCCGAAGTGCGTGCGCAACTGCCCAAGTTCGACATCGCGCGCTTCGCCCTGAACGACCCCACCGAAGTCACCACGCCTTCCGGCCAGCGCCGCAGCGCCGCGGCCTGGGCGCGCGAACTCGGCGTGATCTACACGCCGACCTGGGTGTTCTTCGACGCCGCGGCGCGCGAGGTGTTTCGCATCGACGGCTACCAGCGGCCGTTCCACCTCGCCACGTCGCTCGAATATGTCGCCGGCGGCGGATACCGCACGCAGCCGGAGTTCCAGCGCTTCATCCGCGCCAAGGCAGAGCGCCTGCGCGCCGCGGGCAAGCCGGTGGAACTCTGGAAGTAGCCGCGACAAGATGAGGCGGACTTCATCGACGATACTGCGGCCATGACTTCATCGAGTCACTCGCCGCATCCCTTGTTCGTACTGAACGGCTCGAACCTCAACAAGCTCGGCCGACGCGAGCCGCAGCTGTACGGCACGACGACGCTCGAAGAGATCGCCCAGCGCACCAGGCAGCTCGCCGCGGAACTGGGCCTGGCCTGCGACTTCCGCCAGACCAACCACGAAGGCGTGATGGTCGACTGGATCCAGGAGGCCTTCGAGCAAGACGCCGCGGTGGTCATCAATCCCGCAGGCTTCTCGTTCGGCTGCGTTCCCGTGCTCGATGCGCTGAAACTCATCCGCCGGCCCCTGGTCGAAGTGCACCTCACCAACATCCATCAACGTCCACCGCCCTACTCACAGTCGCTGGTCTCGCAAGTGGCCAGCGGGGTGATCTGCGGCCTCGGGCCAACGGGCTACCTGTTGGCCGTGCGGGCTGTGGCCGAGGCGCTGGCGGCGCAGCGGACCGGCCGCGTGTCGTGAAGCCGGATTTCCCAACCACCCCTATAAAGGAGATAGCCATGCAACTCGAGTTCGGTCGTCGTCAGATGCTTTATGCAGGGGCCGCGTTGGGGGCCACTTGGGTCTTGCCGTCGGTGGCGCAGGGCAAGCCCGTGCTGCGGTTGGCCGCCGTGTTTTCCGACAAGGACATCCGGGCGGACATGGTGCGTTTGCTCGCGAAGGACGTCGAAGCCGACTTCACCATCGAGCCGCACTACGGGGGCACGCTGTTCAAGCAGGGCACCGAGCTGGTCGCGCTCCAGCGTGACAACCTCGAGATCGGCAACATCGCTCCGCAGGACATCAGCAAGCAGCTGCCGGCCTGGTCGATTCTGACCTCGGCGTATGTGTTCCGCGACGCGAACCACCTGAACACCTTTTTCGCGAGCAGCATCGGCGCCGAGATGAAGCAGACGGCCGAGGACCAGCTGAAGGTCAAGATCCTGGCGCCGGTGTTCTTCGGCACCCGTCAGGTGGGCCTGAAGGGCAAGAAGAAGATCAGCACCCCGGCCGACCTGGCGGGCGTCAAGCTGCGCATGCCGCCGGGCGACGCATGGCAGATGCTGGGCCGCTCGATCGGCGCCAACCCCACGCCGATGGCCTATGCCGAGACCTACACCGGCCTGCAGACCGGCGCGATCGACGGCCAGGACAACCCGCTGCCCAACGTGCAAAACATGAAGTTCTACGAGGTGATGTCGCAGGTCGTGCTGACCTCGCACCTGGTGGCGTTCGACGTGCTGACGATCAACCTGAAGGCCTGGAACGCGATGGGCGCGGCCAAGCAGAAGACCTTCCAGGCGGCGGTGGACAAGGCGGCGGCCTGGAGCGCGTCGGAGCACCTCAAGCGCGAAGCCGAACTGGCCGATGGCTTCCGGCGCCAGGGCCTGGAGGTGTATGCGCCGGATTTGGTCGCCTTCCGCAGCCATGCGCAGAAGGCCTACCTGGCGTCGGACGAGGCCAAAGCCTGGCCCGCGGGCCTGCTGGACAAGATCAATGCGCTGAAATGAGGGCGGCGCGCGCCGTGCCCGCCGTGCAGCGCGCCGTCGAGTGGATCCGACGCCGCGCCGAAAACCTCGTGGCAGCGCTGCTGGGCGTGATGTTCCTGGCTTTCATCATCCAGATCGCCTTACGCTATTTCTTCAACTTTCCGATCGGCTGGTCGTCCGAGCTGTCGGTGATCGCCTGGTTGTACATGGTGCTTGTCGGCGCTGCCCTCTGGCTGAAGGAAGGCGAGGAGATCAGCTTCGACCTTGTCTCGAACTCGCTAGGACTGCGCGCGCGCCGCGCCGTGGGCATCGGGGTCGCGGTCGCGACCGTGGTCCTGTTCGCGATGTCGCTCCCGGCGGCGTGGAAGTACGTGACCTTCATGAAGGTCGAGAGCACGTCGTACCTGAAGATCCGTCTGGACTTCCTCTACTCCGTGTACCTGCTCTTCGCGGTGGCCGTCATCGTTCGCTACGCGTGGAAAGCCTGGCAGATGCTGCGCGGCGCAGGGCCTGAAGCCAGCGACATCACCAAGACGAGCTCCGGGCTATGAGCCGCCGGGCCGTTCCCAAGGCGAATGCCGCAGTGCGAAGCACGCAGGCTGTCTGATGAGCCGCACGGAGCTTGCCTGATGAGCATGCCCAGTCCGTTCACCCTGGCGCTCTTCGCCATCGTGGCCCTGAGCGTGCTCGGGCTGCCGGTCGGCCACGCGATGATCGCCGGCTCGATCCTCTGGCTGTTCCTGTCCGGCCTGGACATGGGCACGGCAGCCGAGCAGTTGCTGAACGGAATGATGTCGAGCCAGCTGCTGCTCGCGATCCCGCTGTTCGTGCTGGCGGCCGAGTTCATGAACACCGGCAGCATCATGGACAGGCTGCTGCGCTTCTGCAACGCGATCGTCGGGCGCTTCCGCGGCGGCCTGGCGCAGGTGAACGTCGTGCAGAGCATCATCTTCGCCAGCATGTCGGGCTCTGCCCTCGCCGACGCGGCGGGCTCCGGCAAGCTGATGCAGACGCTGATGACGCGCGACGGCAAGTACCCGCCGGCCTATGCCGCGGCGCTGACCTGCGTATCGGCCGTCATCGGGCCGATCATCCCGCCGTCGATTCCGCTCGTACTGTACGCGCTGGTGTCGGACACGTCGGTCGGCTACCTGTTCCTCGGCGGCGTGATTCCCGGGCTGCTGCTCGCGGCGGTCCAGAGCGGGCTGATCGCGTACACGGCCAAGCGCCGCAACTTCCCGGTCGAGGAACGTGTACCGCTGCGGGAAATGCCGCGCATCACGTGGGACGCATTCCCGGCGCTCATGATGCCCGTGATCCTGCTCGGCTGCCTCTACAGCGGCATCACGACGCCCACCGAGGCCGCCGCGCTGGCCGCACTCTATGCCCTGCTCGTGTCCGCACTGCTTTATCGCTCGGTGCGCTGGAAGGACGTCTACGCCTCGCTTGCCACCAGCGCGCGCATCAGCGTGTCGCTGGGCATGCTGATCGCCGGCGCGATGGTGTTCAACTTCGTCATCACCTCGGAAAACATCCCCAAGTCGCTGAGCGTGATGTTGACCGCGTACAAGCTTTCGCCGTTGATGTTCCTGTTGCTCGTCAACGTGCTGCTGTTGATCCTCGGGTGCTTCCTCGAAGGGACGACGATCATTCTCGTGATCCTCCCGGTCATGCTCCCGATGGCGCAGGCGCTGGGAATCGATCCCGTGCACTTCGGCGTCATGGCCATCGTCAACATCATGCTCGGGCTGGTCACGCCGCCTTACGGCCTGCTGCTCTTCATGATGACAAAGATTGCCGACGTGCCGTTGCGCGAGATCGTGCGCGAAGTGATGCCCTTCCTCTACGTCATGGTCGGCGCGCTGGCGTTGCTCGTGCTGTTCCCCGACCTCGTCCTGTTCCTGCCTCGACTGATGGGCTACAAGGGCTGATTCGGGACGGTTCCGCGAGTTCGAGGCCTTTGTCCGCCCCTGCACGCTCTGAAGCCCCGCCTTTCGACATGCCGCACGAACCGCTGCACGACCCGCTCAAAGATCCGCACGCGAACGCGGCGCGCGAGATCCGCAACACCACGTGCTACATGTGCGCGTGCCGCTGCGGCATCCGCGTGCACTTGCGCGACGGCAAGATCCGCTACATCGACGGCAACCCGGCGCACCCGCTGAACAAGGGCGTGATCTGCGCGAAGGGCGCGTCCGGGGCGATGAAGCAGTATTCCCCGGCGCGCTTGCTCAAACCCCTGAAGCGCAAGGCCGGCACGGACCGCGGCGCCGGCGACTTCGAGGAAATCGAATGGGAAGAAGCGTTCGCCACGCTCACCGAGCGTTTGGGAAAAATTCGCGCCACCGACCCGAAGAAGTTCGCCCTGTTCACCGGGCGCGACCAGATGCAGGCGCTCACCGGCCTGTTCGCGCGCCAGTTCGGCACGCCCAACTACGCCGCGCACGGCGGCTTCTGTTCGGTGAACATGGCTGCCGGAATGATTTACACGATCGGCGGCTCGTTCTGGGAGTTCGGCGGCCCGGACCTGGACCGCGCGAAGCTGTTCGTGATGCTGGGCACTGCGGAAGACCACCACAGCAACCCGATGAAGATCGCAATTGCGAAATTCAAGCGCGACGGCGGGCGCTTCGTCTCGGTGAATCCGGTGCGCACCGGCTACTCGGCGATCGCCGACGAATGGGTGCCGATCCGCCCCGGCACCGACGGCGCGTTCCTGCTCGCGGTGATCCACGAAATCCTCAGCAAAGGGCTCTACGACCGCGACTTCGTCGTCAAGTACACGAACGGCGGCGAACTCGTGAACGTCGAAACGTCGAACGACGAACTCGGCATGTTCGTTCGCACCGAAGTGCCCTCTGAAGAGGCGTGTTACGACCCGCAGAACAAACTCTGGTGGGACCGGCATACGAATCAGCCGGTGATCACGCACAGCGCCGGAGCCGACCCCTACCTGCTGGGCGAATTCAAACTGCGCGACGGCACCGCAGTGAAGCCGGCGTTCCAGTTGCTGCAAGACCGCGTCAAGGACTACACGCCGCAGTGGGCCGAGGGCATCACCGGAATTCCCGCAGAAACGATTCGCCGCCTCGCGCACGAGATGGGCGTGACGGCGCGCGACCAGCGAATTGAGTTGCCGATTGCCTGGACCGATTCATGGGGCGTCGAGCACGACACCGTGACCGGCAATCCGGTCGCGTTCCACGCGATGCGCGGGCTGGCTGCGCACAGCAACGGTTTTCAGACGGTGCGCGCGCTGGCGATCCTGATGTCGCTGCTCGGCACGATCGACCGGCCCGGCGGCTTTCGCCACAAGGCGCCGTTCCCGCGGCCGATTCCGCCGTGCGCGCGAACCCCCAACGACTCGCGCGCGGTGCAGCCGAACCGGCCGCTCGACGGCATGGCGCTCGGCTGGCCTGCCGACCCCGACGACCTCTTTGTCAACGACGACGGCAGCCCGGTGCGAATCGACAAGGCGTTCTCGTGGGAGTACCCGCTGTCGGTGCACGGGCTGATGCACAACGTCATCACCAACGCCTGGCGCGGCGACCCGTATCGCATCGACACCTTGTTCATCTTCATGGCCAACATGGCGTGGAACTCGACGATGAACACGAGCGAAGTGCGCCGCATGCTCAACGACAAGGACGAAAGAGGCGAGCACAAGATTCCATTTCTCGTCGTCGCCGACGCGTTCCACTCCGAGACGACGGCGTTCGCCGACCTGATCCTGCCCGACACGACCTACCTCGAGCGCCACGACGTGATGTCGATGCTGGACCGGCCGATCTCGGAGTTCGAAGGCCCGACCGACTCGGTGCGAATCCCGGTGTTGCCGGTGACGGGCGATTGCAAGCCCTTCCAGGAAGTGCTGATCGAACTCGGCACGCGCCTGAAACTACCGACCTTCGTCACCAAGGAGGGCAGGCGCAAGTACCGCGACTACCCGGATTTCGTCGTCAACTGGGAAACCGAACCCGGCTCGGGAATTGGGTTCCTCGCCGGTTGGCGCGGCAAGGGCGGCGAGAAGTTCCTCATCGGCGAGCCCAATCCGCGCCAGTGGGAGATGTACGAACAGAACAACTGCGTGTATCACCACGAGTTGCCGCGCAGCTTTCACTACATGCGCAACTGGAACCAGGGTTACCTCGAGTGGTCGCGCGCGAACCGCATCACGCGTTATGCCGAGCCCATCCTGATCCACCTGTACTCTGAGGTGTTGCAGCACTTTCGCAGCGCCGCCCTCGGCAAGGGCGTGACGCGCAAACCGCCGGAGCACCTGCGCAAACGCATCGCGACCTACTTCGACCCACTGCCGTTCTACTACGAGCCGCTCGAATCGCACGTCACCGACAAGCACAAATATCCTCTGGCGGCAGTGACGCAGCGCCCCATGGCGATGTACCACTCGTGGGATTCGCAAAACGCCTGGCTGCGCCAGATCCACACGCACAACGTGCTGACGATCAATGCGCAGACGGCGCGCGCCGCCGGAATTGCGCAGGGCGACTGGATCTGGGTCGAGTCGCAATGGGGCAAGGTGCGTTGCCTTGCGGGTCTGTCGGAAGCGGTGGAGCCGGGAACCGTGTGGACGTGGAACGCGATCGGCAAGGCGGCAGGCGCGTGGAGCCTGGCGCCCAACGCCAACGAGTCGCGCCTCGGCTTCTTGCTGAACCACTTGATTTCGGAAGAGCTGCCCAGCGAGCACGGCAGCTCGAAGATTTCGAACTCGGACCCGATCACCGGCCAGGCCGGCTGGTACGACGTTCGGGTTCGCATCTTCAAAGACATCGACCAGGTGGCGCAGCGCAGCGAGCCGCAGTTCGAGCCGATGTCGATCTACCCCGCAATGGCCCCGGGAATGGAAAAACGGCCGGGGCTGCTCGCCGCCTTGGGCCGCAGCGCTGCGCGCATTGCGGGGGTCGGCAAATGAGCGCAGTGCAACTCGCGCTGGTGATCGACCTGAATGTGTGCGTGGGCTGCCAAGCTTGCGTGACGAGCTGCAAGGAGTGGAACACCGCAGGTGCCGCGGGGCCGATGTTCGACGCGAACCCCTACGGCGAAGATCCCACGGGCACCTTCTTCAACCGCGTCCAGACCTTCGAGGTCGGCGAATATCCGCACACCGAGACGGTGCACTTCCCGAAGTCGTGCGTTCACTGCGAAGACCCGCCGTGCGTGCCGGTGTGCCCGACGGGCGCGTCGTACAAGCGCGAGAGCGACGGCATCGTGCTCGTCGACTACGACAAATGCATAGGCTGCAAGTACTGCGCCTGGGCCTGCCCGTACGGCGCGCGCGAGTTGGACGAGAACCAGAAGGTGATGAAGAAATGCACTTTGTGCGTCGACCGCATCTACGACAAGACGGTGCCTGAGCCCGAACGCAAACCGGCGTGCGTGATGGCGTGCCCGACTTCGGCGCGAATCTTCGGCGACATCCACGACCCACACTCCGACGCGTCGCGCGCGATCCGCGAGAACGGCGGCTACGCCTTGATGCCCGAATGGGGAACGAAGCCGGCGAACCACTACCTGCCGCGGCGCACGACGCGAATTCGCATCCACCAGGACGAACTCGTGCGCGCCGACAATCCGCTGCGCGTCGAAGGGCATCTGCCCAAGCCGGCGCCGGGCGAGCCGACGCTCGACGACGCGACCACTTGGTAGGTCACGCGCTTCGCCCCACACGCCGACCCGAACGCTGGCCCGCACGCCCCTCCCACCCGCCCATGCGCCCTGCCCTGTCCGTGATCCTGCTGACGACGCTGATCGGCGTCGGCCAGGGTCTGTTCCTCGCGCTGTTCAGCGCGCAAAGCCATGCCCTCGTGGGCCTGCTGCCGCGCAGCGACACCGCAGCGTTCTACGCCCAGGGAAGCGCCGTCGCGTTGGCCTTCCTCTCGGCCGGGCTGATCGCGTCGTTTTTCCATCTCGGGCGTCCCGAGCGCGCCTGGCGCACCGCGACACAGTGGCGCACCTCGTGGTTGTCGCGTGAAGTCATCGTGCTGCCGGCGTTCATGCTGATCGTTGCGCTGTACGGCGCGGCGCACGGCCTGCGCTGGAACCCGGTCATCGCCCTTCTGCCGCAAGGCGTGCTGCTGGACGCCGGCGTCGCGCTCGGCCTGGCGGGAACGCTGCTCGCGTTTGCGCTGTTCGTCTGCACGGCGATGATTTACGCCTGTCTGCCCTTCCTCGCCGAGTGGCATTCGCCGCTGACGCTGCTCAATTACACGCTGCTCGGCATGGCCTCGGGGTTCACGCTCGCCGCCGCGTTGGCCGCGGGCCTGGCCGGCGCGACCGCACCGCACCTGGCGCCCTTCTTCGCGGTGTGGGCGCTTGTCATCACCGTGCTCGCCGCGCTCGGGCGCAGCGCTTCGCTGTGGCGCAACGCGCGGCTCAAGCCGAAGTCGACAGCGCAATCTGCCATCGGCGTCAAGCACCCGAAGGTCGTACAGACGTCGCAGGGCTTCATGGGCGGCTCGTTCAATACGCGCGAGTTCTTCCACGGCCGCAGCGCTGCCGTGCTGCGCAACGTGAAATGGGCGTTCCTGTTGCTGACCTTCGTGCTGCCGCTGCCCGGCTTAGCGCTCTCGCTGCAAAGCGCATCGACGGCGCCGCTGGCCGCAGCCTTCATCGTTCAATACCTGGGCCTTCTGCTGGAACGCTGGTTCTTCTTCGCGCAGGCGAACCACCCGCAGAACCTCTACTACCAGGCGGTGTCGTGATGCGCACCCCCGGCCTTGCCCTGTTGCTGCTGACGCTGGCGCAATCGGCCCACGCGGCTGACGCCGTGTCAGCATCAGCGCCGTGGTGGGTCTGGCCGATCGCGCTGTTCGCTGCGTGCTTCGTGATGGGCATCGTCGCCGTGCCTGCCGGCATCGGCGGGGGCACGCTGTTCGTTCCCATCGTCGGCAGCTTCTTCCCGTTCCACCTTGACTTCGTTCGCGGCGCCGGCCTGTTGGTCGCGCTCGCCAGCGCACTCGCTGCCGGGCCGATGCTGTTGCGCGGCGGCCTGGCGAATTTGCGCCTGGCGCTGCCGCTCGCGCTGCTCGCCTGCGCGAGTTCCATCGGCGGCGCGATGCTCGGATTGGCGTTGCCGGTGAACCTGGTGCAAATCGCGCTGGGCGTGCTGGTGCTGGGAATCGTCGTGTTGATGTTCGCTGCGGGCAAGTCGGAATTCCCGACGGTGCAACGCTCCGACGCTTTGGCGAGCGCGCTGGCGCTGCACGGCGTGTTCGTCGATCGCGCGTCGGGGCGCGTCGTGCAGTGGCGCGTGCACCGCACGCCGGCGGGCCTGCTCGCGTTTCTGGGAATCGGCGTGCTCGCCGGAATGTTCGGCATCGGTGCGGGCTGGGCCAACGTTCCCGCGCTGAACCTGTTGATGGGCGCGCCGCTGAAAATCGCCGCGGGAACGTCGGGGCTCGTGCTGTCGCTGGTCGACTCGTCGGCCGCCTGGGTCTACATCAACCAGGGCGCCGTATTGCCGATGATTGCCGTGCCGTCGGTCGTGGGCATGATGCTCGGCGCGCGAATCGGCGCGCGGCTGCTGGGCGTCCTCAGCGGCACGGTGGTGCGCCGGCTCGTCATCGTGTTGTTGCTGTTTGCCGGCGCGCGCACGCTGCTGAAGGGGCTGGGGTGGTGGACATGAATCAGACTGAGCGCACCCAAGCCGCCGACCCCATCGACGCCGCGCAACTGCGCTACGCGCGCCTGCTCGAATGGGGCACACGCGCCGGCTCGGTGCTGCTGTTGCTGAGCTTTGCGGGCTATGTCTCGGGCGTGCTGCCTTCACAAGTGGCGCCGCAAGACCTGCCGCAGTTGTGGAACCAGCCTTTGCCGCGCTACCTCGAATTGACCGGAGTCGGCACCGGCTGGAGTTGGCTGCGCCACTTGCAACATGGCGACGTGCTCGGCCTGGCCGGCATCGCCGTGCTCGCCGGCTGCTCGGTGGCTGCGCTCGTCTCGGTGCTGCCGATCTACCGGCAGCGGCGTGACCGCGCGTACACGGCGTTGTGCATTGCCCTGGTCGCGGTGCTGATGCTTGCCGCGTCGGGGCTGCTGCGGGTGGGGCATTGACGATGGCCCCACGTGACAGCGCTTTCAGTCGCCTGCTCTTGGCGACCGAACATTCCGAATTCGACGCGGGCGCAGAGCGCGTCGCCCTCGCGCTTGCGGCGCGGCTGAACCTGGAGTTGCCCGTGGTGCTGGCGATCGCCGGGAATCCGGAGTTCGACGCCGTCGCGCCCGAGCTCGCGGACCGCGCCGACGTTGCCGCCGCGGAAAAATTGCAGCAACTGCGCAAGCTCGCCGCAGCCCAAGGCGTGCAGCTCGCGATTCAGGTGCGGCACGGTGCCGAGCCGTACCGCGAGATCGTCGACGAAGCGCGCGCGCAGAACACCGACCTGATCGTGATCCGGCGCCGCGGCCGGATCGGCCTGCTCGCGAACCTGCTGGTCGGTGAGATGGTCGGCAAGGTCGTCGCCCACGCGCCGTGCAGCGTGCTCGTGAATCCGCGCGGTGCACAACTGTGGCAGCGCGGAGTCGTCGCCGCGGTCGACCCGCAAGCCCTGGACGCCGCGGTCGTCGATCAAGCGGCAACGCTGGCCGTCGCATTTGGCCTGCCGCTGACCGTGCTTTGCGTGGCACCCGCGAGCGCAGAGCACCACGCGCCGGCCCAGCCTGCGCTCGATGCGGCGCTGGCCCGCGCGCGGGCACTCGGCGCCGCGGTCACCAGCGAACAGCTCGCGGGCAAGGTCCACGAACAAATCGTCGACGCGGCGCGGCGCCTGGGCGCCGACCTCATCGTGCTCGGCAGGCACCACGACGCGACGCGCCCGCCGCGCGCAGGAATCGGCAGCGTCGCGCAACGCGTCATCGGCATGGTCGACTGCCCGGTCCTGCTGTGCACCCCACGGCTGCGCGCAGCCCACCCGAATCAGGAGATCGAATGAGCGACGCATTGAACTTTCTCGTCAAGGCCCGCCCCGAGGCGATGGGCCACTACTTCAGTTTCCTGAAAGACTGCGGCAAGCACCTGGACCCGAAGACACGCGACCTGATCTCGGTCATCACCAAAGTGCACGCGCAAACCGAGCGCGGCTTGCGCCAGTACGTGAAGCGCGCGCTGCGCGACGGCTGTTCACCCGCCGAAGTGCTGGACGCGCTGCTGATGGCTTTCCCGGCGCTCGGCTTGGCGAAGATCGTCTGGGCGGTGGACATCATCCTCGCGATGGACTTGCCCGAGTTCCGCGCTGCGGGCCTCAGCCTCGCGCCGCCCGCGTGGCACGACGTGATGGCCGCGACCGACCTCGCGCCAGGCGCCACCGCACGCATCGAGTGCGACGGCCGCGGCGTGTTCGTGCACCACGGGATTGATGCATGGCAAGTCTTCGACAGCCTGTGTCCACACCAGACGACGAACATTCCGCACCTGGCGTTGCAAGGCAACACCTTGACCTGCCCGAAACACGAATGGGCCTTCGACGTCAGAAGCGGGCAATGCATCGCCAAGGGCGACAGCCCGCTGAAACGCTGGGAGTGCAAGGTCGAGAACGCGCGCCTGCTGGCGCGCTGGTGAAGCGGCGCATCCCGGGGTTGGGCCCTACTCCCTCCGGGCTATCCGAATCTCCCCGTTGCGGCAATAGACGCGCGGCGGCACAAGCCGCGTAATCGCATGCATGCCAACCCCGCCTGTGGGGCGCGCACTGCGGCGATTCGCGTCGCACAGCTCACCGACAAGCCCAGAGGAGACTCCCGATGCCACGCTCGCCCAAGATCGTTCGCCTGCTGTCGATCGCCGCCGCCTGTGCAGCCGCCGCTCCGGCGCTCGCAACCAACGGCTACTTCCCGCACGGCTACGGAATGAAAGCCAAGGGCATGGCCGGCGCGTCGACCGCGCTGGCGCAAGACAGCCTGGGCGGCGCCACGAATCCGGCGGGCATGGTCTTCGCCGGCTCGCGCATGGACATCGGATTTGACGTGTTCATGCCCAAGCGCGACGCCGAGCGCACCGGCACCGCGCCAGGAGTCAATGGCAAGGTCGAGAGCGACAGGGAGAGCTTCTTCATTCCCGAGTTCGGCTACAACCAAATGCTGGGCAGCAATTTGTCGCTGGGCGTCACGGTCTACGGCAACGGCGGAATGAACACCACTTACCCGGGCGGCACATTCGATTGCACCGCCGTCGGCGGCGGGCCTGGCTCGAACATGCTTTGCGGCAGCGGCACGCTCGGCGTGGACTTGATGCAGTTGATCGTCGCGCCCACGCTCGCCTACAAGCTGAATCCGCAGCACGCGGTGGGCGTGTCACTCCTGCTGGGTTACCAGCGCTTCAAGGCGAGCGGCTTGCAGCTCTTCGTCAACACCCCCAACGCGAGTGTGGCGCCGGGCAGCCTGACGAACAACGGCACCGACAGCTCCACCGGCTTTGGCCTGCGCGTGGGCTACCAGGGGCGAATCTCGGATGCATTCACGATCGGCGCCGCCTACGCACCGAAGATGAACATGGGCAAGTTCGACAAGTACAAAGGCCTGTTCGCCGAAGGCGGCGACTTCGACATTCCCTCGCACTACAGCGTCGGTGTGGCGTTCAAGCCCACACCCGCCTGGACTCTCGCGTTCGACGCCGGGCGCATCAACTACAGCGACGTCGCCGCGGTGAACAATCCCAGTTCGAACCCGACCCAGCTCGGCTCAGCGAACGGGCCCGGATTCGGTTGGCAGGACATCAACGTCTACAAGCTCGGCGTCGCCTGGAGCATGTCGGACGCGCTGACACTTCGCGCCGGGTACAACAAGGGCGACAACCCGATCAAGTCGGCCGACGTCACCTTCAACATTCTCGCGCCGGGCGTGATGACGAATCACTACACCGCCGGCTTCACGTGGAGCCTGGACAAGGACAGCGAGATCACGGGAATGTTCATGATCGCACCGCGCCAGACCGTCACCGGCCCGTCCATCTTCGGCGGCAGTGAGACCATCGGCATGAAACAGAGCAGCTTCGGCCTGGCCTGGGGCCGCAAGTTCTGAGCGCGCCGCGCAGCGCCTAACCCACATGGGCTATCGGCGAGCCGCCATCGCCGGAATAGACTGGGGTGGCGCTGTTGCCCGGTAATCGCCACGCAAAGGAAACCCACATGAACTACGACAAGGAATTCGACGCCTCCGGGCTGGCCTGCCCGCTGCCCATCGTCAAGACGAAGAAGTCGCTCAGCAGCATGGCGTCGGGCCAGGTGCTGCGCGTCATCGCCACCGATCCGGGATCGGTGTGCGACATGGAAGCGTTTGCCGAACAGACCGGCAATACGCTGTTGTCGTCCAGCACCGAGAACAGCAAATACGTCTTCTTCCTGAAGAAGGCCTGATCGCCGCGCAAGCGGCCCCACCCCCACCAGGAGCATGCAATGGCCGCGAAGAAAATGGCGATCATCGCCACCAAGGGCGCACTCGATATGGCCTACCCGCCGTTGATCCTGGCCTCCACGGCAGCGGCACTGGGTTGGGAAGTCCAGGTGTTCTGCACTTTCTACGGCCTGCAACTGCTGCGCAAGAGCCTCGACGGAATCAAGATCAGCCCGCTGGCGAATCCGGCGATGCCGATGCCCGTGCCGATGCCGGTGGTGGTGGCCATGCTGCCGGGCATGGAATCGATGGCGACGATGATGATGAAGGACAAGATGAAGAAAAAAGGCGTCGCGTCGCTCGAAGAATTGCGCTCGATCTGCATCGAGTCGGAAGTCAAGTTCATCGCCTGCCAGATGACGGTGGACCTGTTCGACTTCACGAAGAGCGATTTCATCGACGGCATCGAATACGGCGGCGCCGCAATGTTCCTCAAGTTCGCCGGCGAAACCGACGTCTGCCTGTTCATCTAGGGTTCTTGTTTTTCGGGGTCGATTCCGATGGACGCCAGCGCCAACTCGCTCGCCACGGCGGTCGTCTGGGGCGGCTTCGCGCTCGCATTCGGGTTCGGCGCACTGGCCAACAAGGCCAACTTCTGCACCATGGGTGCGCTGTCGGACATCGTCAACATGGGCCATTGGGGCCGCATGCGCATGTGGCTGCTCGCCATGGCGGTGGCGATCCTCGGCGCGAGCGTGCTCGCCACCAGCGGCCTGGTGGACCTGTCCAAGGCGATTCAGCAGCGGACTCACCTGTCGTGGTTGTCGCTGCTGTTTGGGGGCCTGCTGTTCGGCGTGGGCATGACGCTCGGCGGCGGCTGCGCGAACAAGAACCTGGTGCGTGTGGGCGGCGGCAGCGTGCGCTCGCTCGTCGTTCTCGTGTTCCTCGCGATTGCGTCGTACATGACGCTCAAGGGCCTGTTCGGCCAGTGGCGTGCGAGTTGGCTCGACCCCGTCGCGATCGATCTGGCGGCGCTCGGCTGGAAGGACCAAAACCTGGCCAACGCCGTGGCCCGCCTCACGGGCCTGGCGCCGCGCGCCGCGCTGCTCGCCACCGCGGCGGTGCTGGTGCTGGCGCTGGCGACGTTCGTGTTCAAGGACAAACGTTTTCGCGCCAACCCGACGCAAGTGTTCGCCGGCGCCGCGCTCGGCGCCTTGGTCGTTGCGGGCTGGTACGTCAGCGGCCACGTCGGCTTCGGCGAAAACCCGGAGACCCTCGAGCACGGCTATTTCGCGACGAATTCGCGCACGCTCGAATCAATGAGTTTTGTCGCGCCGCTCGCGTATGGGCTCGAGCTTCTGCTGCTGTGGACCGACAAGTCGCTGCACGTCACGTTCGGCATCGCAAGCAGCCTCGGCGTCGCGCTCGGCTCGGCCGCGTATGCGTGGCGCGCCGGGACGTTTCGCTGGGAAGGCTTCGCCTCACTCAGCGACTTGCGCAACCAGCTCGTCGGTGCGCTGCTGATGGGCTTCGGCGGCGTCACGGCGCTCGGTTGCACGATCGGCCAGGGGCTGTCCGGCATCTCGACGCTGGCGATCGGCTCGTTCATCGCGCTGGCCGGAATCATCGGCGGATCGGTGGCGACCCTGCGCTACATGCTGTGGCGTGAAGATCAGGAAGGTTGAATGGGATTCGTCGCGGCACCAGCGCGTCAGCGGCGCAGATGCCGCGCCACCCAGCCCGGCACGTGATCCATGCGCCACTGCCACCAGCGCGGCACGGCCGGCGTGTTGGCGCGCTGCACGTAGTACGGCACCATGGGGCAGAACCAGTCCCACAGGCGGCGCAGCTCGGCCTCGGGCTGGTCGTGCAGGTCTACGCGCAGGTCGACCAGCGGAAATGGGTGCTCGGCGCACACCAGAAGCGCAGCCGAGTTCTGGCCCTCGGGTTGGCCGCCGGCGTCACGCCCGGCTTCCACTGCACGCACCAGGCGTTCGGCCAGCGTTTGCGTGGCGGAGGCTTCAAAGGCCTGGGCCATGGCCTTCACCACGCCAACGCCTGCCAGCACGTTGCCGGCCACTGCGTAGCCGTCGCCCAGAATGTGCCCACACCAGGGCGCGTTCTTCTCGCCGGTAAAGGCAAACGCACGGCCGTAGACGTCGACCACGTGGATCTGGCGCGACTGCGGGAAGGGGTCGGCGGACTGCAGCTCGGCCACGATCTTCTCAGCCGACAGAGCCGAACCGATCAGCTGGCGTGCCAGCGGCAGCAGATGCGGATTGGCCACCGCCTGCAATGAAGCTGCACCGCGCTGCGGCACCACCACCGGGCAACGCACGCCCACGTTCGGCGAGTAGGTGGCGATACCCACGCCGTATTCACCGCTGCGCGGGCAGCGGGCGACGATCGAAAAGGTCATGCTGGGCTCACTCCATCTTGATGCCGGACTCCGCCGCCATGCGCCGGTAGTTGTCGAACTCGGCCATCGTCAGACGACCCAGCGCCTCGGGCGTGCCGGGGCGGGTGATGGAGCCGGTGTCTTCGATGCGCTTGCGCACTTCGGGCCGGGCCAGCAGTTTCAACAGTTCGGCGGACAGGCGCTGGATCACCGGCTTGGGCGTTCCGGCGGGCGCGTACAGCGCGTTCCACGACGTGAAGTTCAGGCCCGTCAGGCCCTGCTCGTCCAGCGTCGGAATGTCGGGGCCCGTGGCGGCGCGCGCCGCCGCGGTGATGCCAAAAATCTTCACCTTGCCGTCCTTGGCCAGCGGCACCTGCGTGGGCAAGGTGCCGAAGTAGATCTGCACGCGGCCGGCGATCAGGTCGGTGTTGACCTGCGGCGCGCCGCGGTAGGGGATGTCGGCGATCTGCGTGCCCGTCATGCGCGCCAGCGTGAGGCAGGCGAACTGGTTGCTCGAGCCGTTGCCGTGGTGGCCGCAGCTGAGCTTGCCGCTGTTGGCCTTCACGTACGCGATGAATTCGCTGGCCGTGGTGCCCGGCACGGAGGGGTGCGTGGACAGCACGATGGGCAGCTCGGCCACGTAGCCGATGGGCTCGAAGTCCTTCGGGCCGTAGCTGACATTCCTGTTCAGCGCCGGCGTGATCGCGGTGGGCGCGCTGCCGCCCATGATCAGCGTATAGCCGTCGGCTGGCGCCTTGGCCACCGAGGCGTGCGCGATACCGCCGCTGGCGCCGGTGCGGTTTTCGACCAGCACCTGTTGCCCCAGCGCCTTCGCCAGCTCTTCGCCGACGACGCGGCACAGCAAATCGGTGATGCCACCGGCCGGGTACGGCGAGACGATGGTGATGGGTTTGTTTGGCCAGGCCTCGTTGGCGCCGGCCGCCCCCACCCCGGCCAAGCACAGCGCCGCGGTGGCCAGCGCCCAGCGACGGGTTTTGCAGCAAAGTGGTTTCATCGCAAGACTTCTTCATGAAACTGATTTCATGCAGTCTAGGAACCTAAGGCGGCGGCGTCAACGGCTGAAGCGATTTCTTCAGCCGGGTGGCACAATGAAATGATTTCACTGTTGCGTCGGTGTCGACGCGGCGGCCGATGCCAAGCTCCTCACCCCCCGCACCGCCTTCAGTGTCCGACGTCGCCCGCCTGGCGGGCGTTTCTCCGGCCACCGTGTCGCGAGCCTTCAACGCTCCCGGCCTGCTGCAGCCCGACACGTTGCAGCGTGTGCAGCGGGCGGCTGCGCAATTGGGCTATCAGCCGTATGGCCTGGCGCGTTCTCTGCGCAAGCGGCGTTCGATGGTGGTGGGCATCGTGATGCCTTCGCTGCGCTACGCCTACTTCGCCGGCACGCTGGAACTCTTGCAAGGTCTGCTGGCGCGCGAGGGCTACACCGTGCTGCTGAGTACCGCCAACCACGACCCGCAGGCCGAACTGGACGGCGTGCGTGCGCTGATGGCGCAGGGCGTGGACTTCGTCGTGCTCTTCGGCCGCCCTCTGCACGACCAGAGCGCTGCGCTGCTGGCCTTGCGCGGCGTGCCGCATCTGCGATGCTGGTCAGCGCTGCCCGACGAGCCGTCGGTGGCCTTCGATCACGGGAGCGCAATGGCCGACGTGGCGCAGCACCTCGTGGCGCTGGGCCACCGGCGTTTCGCCGTCGTTATCCCCTTTGTCGCGCTGGCCGACCGTTTCCGCGGCCGCCTGACGGCTCTGCGCGAGGCGCTCGCGCTGCACGGCCTCGCGCTGCCCCAAGCCGCAGTGGTAGACGACAGCGGACTGGATGCACCCGCAGGCCGCGCTGCCTGGCGCACCCTGCAGGACCGCGGGCTGCAGCCTACTGCGGTGATCTGCAGCAACGACCTGATCGCCGCCGGCGTCATTCTGGAATGTCAAGCACAGGGCCTGCGCGTGCCGCAGGACGTCTCGGTCAGCGGCTACAACGACTCTGCGCTGGCCGGCGCCTTCGAGCCGGCCATCACCTCAGTGGAGACGCCCGTGCAACTGCATGCGCAGGAGGTGGCGCGTGTGCTGCTGGCGGCGCTGCGCGACCGGCAGCCCATCCCACGCCTGCGGCTGCCCACCCACCTGCACGTGCGCGCCAGCACCGGTCCGGCGCCGTGAATGCGGGCAGGGCCTGCCGCGGCCCGGCGTCGAGCGCAACAGCGTCGCCGCGCGGACTGCACGATCCGCCGCTCGTCTGGCCCTGGCGCAGTTGGCAGCTCGCAGCAACCGCGGTCCCGGAGCCTTCGGTGTTCCAAGGCAAACGGCTCAGTCCAATCTTGCGTTCGAAACCTTGACGACTTCGCGCCAGCGATTGATCTCCTGCGCCAGAAAGTTTGCCAACTCAGCGCGGTCCATCGCCGGAACCGTTGAACCCAGCGTGGCCCAATGGTCTCGAAGTTCCGGCGAAGCCAGCGCTTTCGTGACCTCGACCGTCATCCGGTCGTAAACGGCCCGCGGCGTTCCCTTGATCGCCCACATGGCATACCAGGCCGACGCCACGTAATTCGGCAGCCCGGCCTCGCTGGCAGTGGCGATCTCCGGGAACGACTCGATGCGTTTTGGGCTGGCCACCGCCACCGCGATCAGTTGCCCCGATCTGATGAACGGGCCGGCGCCGGCGAGGGTGTCGAACATCATGTCGACTTGGCCAGCCACCAGATCCTGGAGTGCCGGCCCCGTGCCCCGGTAGGGAATGTGGGTGATGAACAGCTTGGTCTGGATCTTGAACATCTCGCCGGCCAGATGCTGCGAGGTTCCATTGCCGGTGGAGGCGTAGTTGAACTTGCCGGGGTTCTTGCGAATGACCTCAATGATCGACTGCAGGTCATTCTTCGGGAACTTCTTTGGGTTCACGACGATGACGTGGGGCACACTGCTGAGCAGCGCCACCGGCTCGAAGTCGCGCGTGATGTCGTACGACAGATTGGCATACATGCTCGGTGCGATCGAGTGGTGCACGGCCCCCAGGAACCACGTGTAGCCATCGGGCGCCATCTTGGCGGCGAGGGCCGCACCTATCGTGCCGCCGGCCCCACCCTTGTTCTCGACCACGATCGTGTTGCCGATTTGCGCGGTGAGTTGTTTGGCCAGCGGCCGGCCGAACGCGTCCACGGCGCCGCCGGGCGGAAACGGATTGATGAAGACGATCGCCCGGCCCGCGGCGGGCCAGCTCTGGGCCCAAACGGATGAGCCCACACCGGCAGCCGCCGCGCCGGCGGTAACGACGAGCAGTGCGCGGCGACGTGGCAGGAACTGAGTGCTGCGCGGATGGACCATGCGATCTCCTGTAAGCGGGCGAGATTGAAACTCGGGATCACTCCACCCCGTCTTGCACCCGCAGCGACTCGGCGCGCCAGCGCAGCATGCCACCGACCAGGTTCGCGACCTGCTGGAAGCCGGCCTTGCCCAGCAGCACGGTCGCCTGGGCGGAGCGCGCGCCGGAGCGGCAGACCGCGACGACGGGGCGCTGCCGGTCGATCTCGTCCGCTCGAATCGCGAGTTGGGACAGCGGCAGCAGGCGCGCGCCGGGGATGTGGCCGAGCGCGTCGGTGAATTCCTGCGGCTCGCGCACGTCGACGATCTGGATCGCGCTGCTTTGTGCGCCGCCGATGCGCTCGGCCAGCGCACCAGGCTGGATCTCCCAGACGCCGCTGAAGCTGTACGTGAGCGGCGCCCAGTCCGGCTCGTCGGGCGGCAGCGCCTGGCTGTCGGGGCGGCCGCATTGCAGGTTCGCGGGCACGGCGATGGCCATGAGCTTGGGGTGCGGCAAGCCCAGGTTGTTCATGTAGCCGGCAAAGTCCGACTCGTCGACGTCGCCGCCCAGGCGCGGGTTGAAGCGCCGCTCTTCGGCAACGCTGGTGACGGTGATGCCGCGGTAGTCGTGCGCCGGGTAGAGCAGGCAGGTCAAAGGCAGCGTGAGGATCTGCTCGCGCACCGACCGGTACAGCAAACTCGCGCTGCCCTGCTGGAAATCGGTGCGGCCGCAGCCGCGAATCAGCAGGCTGTCTCCCGTGAACGCCAGGCTTTGATCGTCCAGCACAAAGCTCAGGCAGCCGTTCGTGTGGCCCGGTGTGGCGCGCACTTCGAGGCGGCGCCGGCCGAACGCCACGGTGTCGCCATGTTGCAGAAAGCGGTCAGCGTTTTGCGCCGCCGATGCCTGCGACACGAGGATCGCGCTCGCGCAGCGCTGCTTCAGCAGCCACGCGCCGGTGACGTGGTCGGCGTGCACGTGCGTGTCCAGCGTGGCGACCAGGCGCAGCCCGAGTTCGCGCAGCAAGGCCACGTCGCGGCGTGCGTTCTCGAACACGGGGTCGATGACGACGGCCTCGCCGGAATCGGAGTCGCCCAGCAGGTAGGTGTAGGTCGATGACGCGGCGTCGAAGAGCTGGCGAAACACGAGCATGGGGTTGATCTCGGGTCGGGTCTGCGCCTCAACGCGTCATTGAGCAGTCCAACACAGTGCAGCGGCAGCGGCCGAAATGGCCTGCAACTCGGGGAGGCTGCACCGGGGCCGGCGGATTGTAGGGGCCTGAATTTCCTGCCGCCGGTGCTGCCGCGCAGGCTCGCTTCGCAGGCCACTCAGTCGATCCGCCGTGCCACGGATTCGGCCCCGCCGGCAAAGCGCCGCGACGCCGACGGCTTGATCTGGATCATGCCGGCCGGTCGGTCAGCCCGCCAAACTGACGCGGATGACCAGTACGGCGCTCGCCACGAACCCCACCCGCACCGAAGCGGCCACGCGGCCGATTCGCCAACGCGACGAGGCACGCGTGGGCGACGCGTTGCTGCGCCTGTCGGGCCTGCGTTGCGCGGGCTGCGCAGGCAGCGTCGAACGCGCGCTGCGCGGCGTCGCCGGGGTTCGCGAGGCCAGCGTCAACGCCGCGGCGATGTGCGCGCGGGTTCGGTGGGACCCGGCCCACACCGACTTGCCGGCCTTGCTCGACGCGGTGCGGCGCGCCGGCTTCGGCGCCACGCCAGATGAAACAGCGGCGGCGCGCGAGCTGCGCCGCGCCGAGAACCGCAGCGCGCTGTGGCGCGCCTTCGTCGCGGCGTTTTGCGCGATGCAAGTGATGATGTTCGCCGCGCCCGGCTATGTGGCAGATGCCGGCGACATCGCCCCCGACCTGAAGCGTCTGCTCGATTGGGGCGGCTGGCTGCTCACGCTGCCGGTGCTGCTGTTTTCCGCGGCGCCGTTTTTTGGCGGCGCGTGGCGCGGCTTGCGCCGCCGGCGCATCGGCATGGACGTTCCCGTGGCGCTGGGCATCGCGGTCACCTTCGTCGCCAGCACGGGCGCGGCACTTGACCCGCTGGGCGTGTTCGGCGCCGACGTGTATTTCGATTCGCTGACGATGTTCATCAGCTTCCTGCTGCTCGGCCGCTGGTTCGAAATGCGCGTGCGCCATCGCGCCGCGGAAGCCTTGGAAGCGGCGACGGGCGCGCTGCCGCAAACCGCGTGGCGCCTGGGCAGTGACGGCCGCACCGAGGCCGTGCCGATCGACATGCTGCGCCCCGGCGACGCCGTGCGCGTTCCGGTCGGCCAGGCATTCCCGGCCGACGGCGTCGTGATTGAGGGCAGCAGCGTCGCCGACGAGGCGCTGCTCAGCGGCGAGTCGACGCCGGTGCGCAAGAGCCTCGGCGCGAACGTCGTCGGCGGCAGCGTCAACCTCGCCGCGCCCGTCGTGATGCGCGTCGAGCGCTGCGGCGCGGATACGCGCTACGCGGCAATCGTCGGCCTGATGCAGGAGGCTGCGACGCAGCGCCCGGCATCAGCGCGCTGGGCGGATCGTTGGGCCGGGCCCTTCCTCTGGGCGGTGTTGTTGCTCGCCGGGCTGGGCGCCCTCGCCTGGAGCGTGATCGACCCGCCGCGCGCGATCTGGGTCGCCGTGTCGGTGCTGATCGTCACCTGCCCTTGCGCGCTGTCGCTCGCCACGCCCTCGGCGCTGCTCGCCGCAGCGCAAGCGCTGGCGCGGCGCGGCGTGCTGCTGCGGCGCATCGACGCGCTGGAGCCGCTGGCTGCCATGCAGCACTTGTTTCTCGACAAGACGGGAACGCTGACGACGCAGCAGCCGCACCTGGAACGCATCGAGCGCCTGCCGGCGTGCGGCGATCTCAGCGAAGCCGAGTTGCTGCGCCTGGCCGCGTCGCTCGCCGGGTGGTCGAGTCACCCGCTGTCCTTAGCCTTGTGCGAAGCCGCCGTCAACCACGGCCGCAGCCAGACTTGGCATGACGTGCGCGAAGAAGCCGGCGCCGGGATCGAGGCGATCGATGTGCTCGGGCGGCGCTGGCGGCTCGGCGCGGCGCGCTGGGTGGGTGGCGCGGCGGCCCATGCGCAAGCCGACGCAGCGTCAGACGCAGCCCGCGCCGGCCCGCGCGTCAACCTCAGTCGCGAAGGCCAAGTGCTCGCGCGCTTCACGTTTGACGAATCGCTCGCCGCAGGCGCGGCGCAGGCGCTCGCGCAGTTGCGCGCCGACGGCGTCGCCTTGACGCTCTTGTCCGGCGATGCCCCGCCGCGCGTGCAGCGCCTGGCGCGGCGCCTGGGAATCGATGCCGCACACGCGCTCGGCGGCGCGACGCCGGAGCGCAAACTCGAAGCGGTTGAGCGCGCCCAGGCGCGCGGCGAAGTCGTCGGCATGGTCGGCGACGGCATCAATGACGCGCCAGTGCTGGCGCGCGCCAACGTGTCGCTGGCGATGGGCGAAGGCGCGCTGCTGGCGCGCGCGAACGCCGACGCCGTGATCGTCTCGAACCGACTCGGCGACGTCGTGCACGCGAGGGCGCTGGCCAAGCGCACGCTGCGCGTGATCCGCCAGAACATCGCCTGGGCCGCCACCTACAACGCGGTCTGCGTGCCGCTCGCCCTGTTCGGCGCCTTGCCGCCCTGGGCAGCAGGCCTGGGAATGGCGGCGAGTTCGCTGCTCGTGGTGGGCAATTCGATGCGCCTGCAACGCGACCCGCGCAACCCTTCACCGCGAACTTTGGCTGCGGTTCGGTGAAATGATGTTGGTACACGTCGATTTGCATAGGGGTTGGGGGGCGGCTGCTTTCGGCTCGTTGCTGCCGTTCGATGTGGCCTCGAGGCTTGTCAAACAACCCTCGTCATCCCGGCGAAAGCCGGGATCCACCGGATGCACGCAATGAACCCTTCGCTGGACGCGCGACTTCCATGGGTGGATCCCGGCTTTCGCCGGGATGACGACTATCTTGCGTCGTGCCCTTCGCGCTGCACCTTGCCGTGCTGAGCTTTGATCGGTGGCACGCGTGATCGCACCCAAAGCAGACGATCAAGCGGCAGCAAGAGGCCGATTGCAGCCGCTCACATCCGAGCGCCATGACGTGCGCCGCGTGTCGCGCATGCGCGGTGAAGCCATTGACCGGAACGACAACGGGGAGCACGCATGGACATCCTCTACCTCTTGATCCCCCTGTCGGTGCTCGCCATGTTCGGCGTGCTCGGCATTTTTGCGTGGGCGCTGCATCGCGGCCAGTTCGAAGACCTGGATGTCGAAGGTGAGCGCGTTCTGCTTGATCTTGATCAAAGCGGCCAGTAGGCCCGCCCGGAACAATCGCCGCCATGCCGTCCCACACCAACTCTCAAGCGGTCTTTCACGACCACACGGTTCGCCTGTTCGCCTATGCCGCGGTGCTATGGGGAATCGTCGGCATGCTGGTGGGCGTGCTCATCGCCGCGCAGCTCACCTGGCCCGAACTGAACTTCGGCGTTCCCTGGCTCAGCTACGGGCGGTTGCGCCCGCTGCACACCAACGCGGTGATCTTCGCGTTCGGCGGCTGCACCTTGTTCGCGACGAGCTTTCACGTGGTGCAACGCACGTGTCAGGTGCCGCTGTTTGCACCCAAGCTTGCCGAATTCGTGTTCTGGGGCTGGCAGGCGGTGATCGTCGCCGCGGCGATTTCGCTGCCGCTCGGCTACACGCAAGGCAAGGAATACGCCGAACTCGAGTGGCCGATCGACATCCTGATCGCCGTCGTCTGGGTCTCGTACGCGATCGTCTTCTTCGGCACCATCGGCGTGCGCAAGGTGCGCCACATCTACGTCGCGAACTGGTTCTTCGGCGCCTTCATCCTCACCGTCGCGCTGCTGCACATCGTCAACAGCGCGGCAATTCCCGCCGGCTGGATGAAGAGCTACTCCGTGTATGCCGGCGTGCAAGACGCGATGGTGCAGTGGTGGTACGGGCATAACGCGGTGGGCTTCTTCCTCACCGCGGGCTTTCTCGGGATGATGTATTACTACATCCCCAAACAGGCGCAGCGCCCGGTGTATTCATACCGCCTGTCGATCGTGCACTTCTGGGCGCTGATCTTCACCTACATGTGGGCCGGGCCGCACCACCTGCACTACACCGCTCTGCCCGACTGGGCGCAGTCGATCGGCATGCTGTTCTCGCTGGTGCTGCTCGCGCCGAGCTGGGGCGGAATGATCAACGGCATGATGACGCTCTCGGGCGCGTGGCACAAACTGCGCGACGATCCGATCCTCAAGTTCCTCATCGTCTCGCTGTCGTTTTACGGCATGAGCACGTTCGAGGGGCCGATGATGTCGATCAAGACGGTGAACGCGCTCTCGCACTACACCGACTGGACGGTAGGCCACGTGCACTCGGGCGCGCTTGGCTGGGTCGGCCTGGTCTCGATGGGCTGCCTCTACCATCTGATTCCGCGCATGGTCGGGCGCACCCAGATGCACAGCGTGCGCGCCATCGAGCTGCACTTCTGGGTGGCGACGCTGGGCATCGTGCTCTACATCGCCGCGATGTGGATCGCCGGCGTGATGCAGGGGCTGATGTGGCGCGCCGTGAACGGCGACGGAACATTGGTGTATAGCTTCGTCGAGAGCGTCAAGGCGACGTGGCCGTTCTACTTCATCCGCTTCCTTGGCGGCGTTCTCTACCTCGGTGGCATGGCCATCATGGCGTGGAATGTCGTCATGACGGCGCGCGGCGGGCGTGTCGCGCCGATCCCGGTGCCGCTGCCCTTGGCCGCGGCGCACGCATGAATCTCGAGAGCCCACGATGAACCCCACCTCCAAACCCCGCGGCCACGAGCGGGTCGAGACCAGCAACCTGCTGATGATCGTGCTGATCCTCGCGGTCGTCGCCGTAGGCGGCCTGGTCGAGATCGTGCCGCTTTACTTCCAGCGCTCGACAACCGAGGCTGCTCCTGGAGTCAAACCGTATACCGCGCTGCAGCTCGGCGGGCGCGACATCTACATTCGCGAGGGCTGCTACAACTGCCATTCGCAGATGATCCGGCCGCTGCTCGCCGAGACGCTGCGCTACGGCACGTACTCCAAGGCCGGCGAGTTCGTCTACGACCATCCGTTCCAGTGGGGCAGCAAGCGCACCGGGCCCGACCTGCACCGCGTGGGCGGCAAGTACAGCGACGAGTGGCAGCGCCTGCACCTGAACAACCCGCGCGATCTCGTGCCTGAGTCGAACATGCCGGCCTACCCATGGCTCGAGAAGACGTTGCTGCCGAGCGACGAGATGGGGCAGCGCATGACCGCGCTGCGCCGCGTCGGCGTGCCCTACAGCGATGCGGAAATCGCCAAGGCGGCTGCGGACACGGCAGGCAAGACCGAACTCGACGCATTGGTCGCGTACCTGCAGGTGCTCGGCACCGCCGTGAAGTGAGTGAGCCGGAGCCGCGCATGGACCTGAACCTGATCCGCAGCATCGTCACCGTGCTCGCCTTCGTTGCGTTCGTCGGCATCGTCTGGCGCATCTGGCGCGCCACGAACCGCGAGCACTACGCCCAGGCCGCGGCCTTGCCGTTTGCAGATGAACCGGACCCTCCCAGTCATCGTCATCCCGGCCTGCGCCGGGATGACAGACAAAGACAGATGGCGACTGCTGGAGTCAACGCGGCACCCACCGGAACCACGCGCAATGAGTGACTTCATTTCCTCCGGCTGGTCGATCTTTGTCGCCGCAGCCACCCTGCTCGGCCTGATCGCCTGCCTGGCGCTGCTGATCTTCGCCGCGCGGCGCAAGGTCGTGATGCGCCCCGACGGCACGCCCGATGAAACGACGGGCCACACCTGGGACGTCGACCTCACCGAGTTGAACAACCCGCTGCCGCGCTGGTGGATGTGGCTGTTCGTCATCACCGTGTTGTTTTCCTTCGGCTACCTGTGGCTCTACCCGGGCCTGGGCAGTGCCGTCGGGTCCCTGGGCTGGACGAGCCAGAGCCAGCACAGCGACGAGCGCAGCGCCGCGGCTCAAGCGGCCGCGCCACTCTATGCGCGGCTCGCTGCGCTCGCGCCCGAACAACTCGCCGCCGACCCGCAGGCGATGGGCGTGGGCGAGCGCTTGTTCGTCAATCACTGCGCGACGTGTCACGGCTCGGACGCGCGCGGCAGCAAGGGCTTTCCGAACCTCACCGACAACGACTGGCTGTGGGGCGGCGCGCCAGAGAAGATTGCCGAGACCATCGCACAGGGCCGGCAGGGCACGATGCCACCGATGGCCGCGGCCGTGGGCACGGCCAACGACGTGCGCAACCTCGCGAACTATGTGTTGAGCCTCTCGGGCAGCGCCCACGACAACATCGCCGCGCAACTCGGGCGCGACAAGTTTGCGGTGTGCGCGGCCTGTCACGGATTGAAGGGCGAAGGGAATCCGCTGCTCGGCGCGCCAAACCTTGCCGACAAGGTGTGGCTGCACGGCTGGGGCGAACAGACCGTGGTGGCGATGATCATCAACGGCAAGACCAACGTCATGCCCGCGCACGCCGAACGCCTGAGCGCTGCGCAGATCCAGGTGCTGGCCGCCTACGTATGGCAACTCTCGAGGTCGGCAACGAAGGCGGTTCAGTGACTCGGGTGATCCCGATCGTGCCTGCCAACGGCGCGGTCGCGGAAACGACGGTCTGGCTTTACGAAAAAAGCGCCAAGCTCTACCCACGCGCAGTCGCCGGGCGTTTTGCGTTCTGGCGCTGGGCGCTCGTCGCGGCGACACAAGTCGTGTTTTATGGCCTGCCGTGGCTGCAATGGAACGGCCGCCAATTGATGTTGTTCGACCTGGCGGCACGGCGCTTCTACATCGGCCCGCTCGTGCTGTACCCGCAGGACTTCATCTACCTGACTGGCCTGCTCCTGGTCTGCGCCTACGCCCTGTTCCTGTTCACCGCGGTCGCCGGGCGCCTGTGGTGCGGCTATGCGTGTCCGCAGACCGTTTACACCGAAATCTTCATGGCCATCGAACGCTGGTTCGAGGGCGACCGCGTGCGCCGCCAGAAACTCGACGGCGCCGCGTGGTCGCTCGACAAGCTCTGGCGCAAGGGCGGCAAACACGCCACGTGGGCCCTGCTCGCGCTGTGGACCGGCTTCACCTTCGTCGGCTACTTCACACCGATCCAACAACTGTGGGCCGAGTCGTTCACGCTCGACTTCGGTCCCTGGGAATGGTTCTGGGTCTGCTTCTACGCTCTGGCCACCTGGGGCAACGCCGGCTTCATGCGCGAGCAGGTCTGCAAACACATGTGCCCCTACGCACGCTTCCAGAGCGCGATGTTCGACCGCGACACGCTCGTCATCGGCTACGACACGGCGCGCGGCGAACCGCGTGGCGCGCGCGCGCGCCATGTCGACGCGCGCTCCGTCGGCAAGGGCGACTGCATCGCCTGCACGCTGTGCGTGCAGGTCTGCCCGACCGGCATCGACATCCGCGCGGGACTGCAATACGAATGCATAGGCTGCGCCGCGTGCATCGACGCCTGCGACGCCGTGATGGACAAGATGGGCTCGCCGCGCGGCCTGATCCGCTACGCGACGCAGAACGGCATCGACAAGCACTGGAGCCAAGCACAGATGTGGCGCCGCGCGGCCCGGCCGCGTGTGCTGATCTACAGCGCCATCCTGCTCGGCATCATCGTCACGCTCATGGCCAGCCTGTGGCTGCGCACGCCGTTCAAGGTCGACGTGATTCGCGACCGCGGCGCGCTCGCGCGGCTCGTCGGCGACGGTTTTGTCGAGAACAGCTATCGACTGCAAATCATGAACGCGACCGAATCGGTGCAGCGTTACCGGGTCGGCGTCGAAGGGGTGCCGGGTATCGCACTCGCTTCCAGCGACCAGATCGACGTCGGCGCGGCGCAGTCGCGCTGGATGCCGCTGGCGCTGCGCATCGCGCCCGAGGCCGCCGCCGCCGCAGGTCCGGGCGTGCACACGGTGCGCTTCAAGATCACTACGCTGAACGACAGCGCGCACAGCCGGGTCGAGAAATCGACCTTTGTCGTGCCGCGCTGAGTGCACGCCCCGCCTTTTTCCCCCGAGGAGACTGCCATGCGCCCACCCCACCCTTCGCCCTTCGCCGAGCCCGGCCCGCGCCTTCCGTGGTGGCGCGTTGGCATGGTCTGGTTTGCGCTGGCCGGCCCGGCCGTCGTCGTCGTCGCGGGGCTTGTCACGGCAGGCATCGCCGTGCACGGCGCCGACCCGGTGCTTCGCATCGAGCCGAGCGCCGCCGCGCCGCAGGCGCCGGCGATCCAGGCGCGCAACCACGCCGCGACGGGCGGGCGCAGGCCGTAGAGGGGCGCAAGGACATGACCCGCTTCGCGGTGCGCACGGCGACGGTGCTCTGGCCGGCATTTCTGATGGCCGGCGTGATGGAAATGTTCGTCTTCGCGCTGGTCGATCCGAACGACTTGCACGGGTTCGGCGGCGAAGCCATCGACCTGAGTCGTCAGGCGATCTATACGCTGACGTTTCTGATTTTTTGGGCGATGATCAGTGCCGCTGCAGCCACGACGGCGTGGCTGGCTGCGCCGCGAACCTGAGTTCGAGCCCGCATCGGGCGCGACGTCAAGGACAAGGCGAGCCGATCAGCACTGTCACAGGCAGAGAGGAGCATTGATCAATCCGCAATGAGCGGGCAACTTGGAGAAAGAAAATGGCAACACTGCAGCGTGTGGTACTGGTGACCGGCGGCATGGGCGGCCTGGGCGAGTCGATCTCGACGAAGATGGCTGACGCCGGCTACAAGGTCGTCGTGACCTACTCGCCCGGCAACGCCAAACACGGCGAATGGCTCGCCGACATGAAAAGCCGCGGCTACGACATCCTGGCCGTGGCGTGCGACGTGGCCGACATCGATTCGTGCGCGAAGGCGGTGGCCGAAGTGGTGGCCAAGCTCGGCGCGATCGACATCCTCGTGAACAACGCCGGCATCACGCGCGACATGACCTTCAAGAAGATGGACAAGGTCAACTGGGACGCGGTGATTCGCACGAATCTCGACAGCCTGTTCAACGTGAGCAAGCAGGTCGTCGACGGCATGGTCGAGCGCGGCTGGGGCCGCGTCATCAACGTGAGTTCAGTGAACGGCAGCAAGGGCGCGTTCGGCCAGACCAACTACTCCGCCGCCAAGGCGGGCGTGCACGGTTTCACCAAGGCGCTCGCGCTCGAAGTGGCGAAGAAGAACGTCACCGTTAACACCATCTCGCCGGGCTACATCGGCACGAAGATGGTGACGGCGATTCCGAAGGAGGTTCTGGAGAGCAAGATCCTGCCGCAGATCCCGGTGGGGCGGCTCGGCAAACCCGAGGAAGTGGCCGGGTTGATCATTTATCTCGCCTCCGAAGAAGCGGCGTTCGTGACGGGCGCCAACATCGCCATCAATGGCGGTCAACACATGCAATAGGTAAAACCACAGGAGAACACCATGCAGAAGTCGACTTTTGATGCGCAAGCCCTGGTTCAGCAATTCGCGCAAGCCTCGACGACCCAGGGCGAAGCCTTGCGCAAATCGGTGGGCGCGGCGACGCTGAAAGCCCTGCAGGGGCGCGAACTGACGTTGAAGAACATCAAGGAGGTGCTCAAGAGCGTCACGGCGGCGGCGACCCAGGGTGCCGGGGCGAACCCAGGCCCGGCGGTCGACGTCGAAGCGATGTTGAACAAAGCCTTCGCCGGCATGGACGCCGCGCTGCTGCAAGCGGTGGAAGCAAACCGACGCGCGCTCGCGCAACTCGTCGAGCAAGGCGCGAATTTGCGCGAAGGGCAGATGAAGAAGGCGCTGGCCGACGTCGAGAAGATGGAAGACTTGCTGTTCGGCGCGATCGACAAGGCCGTGCAGGGTGTGCCTGCGCCGATGCAGACCGCCTGGTCGAATGTGCTCGAGGCCGGCAAGGCGGCAGGCACCGGAACCGGCAACAAGGCGGCAGCGAGCGTCGCGCAGCTCACCGAACAGGCACGCCAATCGCTGCGCGACGGGCGCGAACTGGGCCTGAAGACCGCGCAGACGATGCTCGACAGCTACAGCGCGCTCGTCAGCGGCGTGTTGATCGGGATGGCCGAAGGCATGCAGGGCAAGGCGCCCGCTGAAGCCGCGCCGAAGCCACGCGCGGTTCGCGCGCGCCACGGTTGAAGTCCGGTGGGTGAAATGAACGACGCCACGCGAGACATCTACACCGAACCCCACGACATCGACGTCGACACCCTGTGCAACCTCGGGCCGCTGCGGCCCTTGGCAGGAATCTGGCAGGGCGTGCGTGGCCTGGATGTGAAGCCCAAGGCCGAGGGGCCGAAGAAACAGGCCTACGTCGAGCGCATCGAACTGCAGCCCATCGATCCGCAGACGAACGGACCCCAGTTGCTGTACGGTCTTCGCTACCACACGCACGTCACCAAGCCGGACCAAGTCAAGACCTATCACGACCAGGTGGGCTACTGGTTGTGGGAGCCTGCCACCGGCACGGTGATGCACACGCTGACCATTCCTCGCGGCCAGGTTGCGCTGGCGGCCGGGCACGCCGCAGCCGACGCCACCCGATTCGAATTGATCGCCACGCAGGGTCAAGACACCTATGGCATCTGCTCGGCGCCATTCCTGCACGAGGCTTTCCGCACGACGGAATTTCGGATCACCGTGACAGTGCATCCGGATGGCAGCTGGAGCTATGAAGAAGACACGGTGCTACAGATACTCGGACGGCCCGAGCCGTTTCATCACACCGACCGCAATACGCTGACGCGCATTTCACCGCCCACACCCAACCCGCTGGCACGCGGTTGAGCTCGCTCCGAGTTCGGCCGAATGGCGGCCGATCAGGCTCACCGACGAGCAGCGCACGCGCGTCGGGAACATCTCGACGAGCAGCGCCGCTATCGGGCCGTAGGCCCGCGGTCGTTGATGAACGCCGGCGCCGCACTCTGCGGCGGGCTTGGACCGCCTTGTCCGGGCGCCGCCCGCCGCGCGTGCCGCAGCACAGTACATCGCCGCCTACCGCCCGCGCAGCACGGACATCACGCGCCCCATGTCGAGCGTCGCCGCCTGCTGCTGGATCTGTGGCAGGTATTGCGTCTGCACCTGCTTGGCCGGGCCGAGCAGATTCTGGAAGGTGTCGCGCAACACCGCCATGTCCATCACTCGCCCTGCTCAATGCCAACCCGGGAGCGACGCCGTCGTATTCCTCCGGCGTCAACCTCGGGCCGATCGGGTTCACCAACAACTGAGTCGCTGCTGCAGCAGCCCAGGGGCGGCGATGTCTCCACGCATCGCCGCTTCATTTCTTGTGCGCTCGGGTTTCACGCGACGCACGGCCGGCAGGCCCTGCGTTGGTCTGCTCGAGAGGCCCGTGATGCTCGGATCACGCTGACTGTGATGCGCCAGATCTCCTACCCACGCCTGCTCGGCGATATCGGCGGCACGAACGCCCGCTTCGCCTGGCAGATGGAATCTCTACGCCGCCACATGCACGCTCGCGGGCCAGGCGCGCGACACGCTCGACCCCAGCGAAGTGATAGAGCGCGCGCGCGGCGGCGAAGGGTTTTGCCAAGCCGCCCTTGACCTGTTCTGCAGCTTTCTCGGCAGCACCGCCGGAAACCTCGCGCTGACGCTTGGGTCGCGCGGCGGCGTCTACCTCGGCGGCGGGATCGTGCCAAGACTGATTTCCGAGATCGAGCGCTCGGCGTTTCGCGAGCGCTTCGAGGGCAAGGGGCGCTTTCGCGACTACCTCTGTGAGATTCCCACCTTGATGATCGACACCGCGGTTTCACCGGCGCTCATTGGCGCCGCCCGGGCACTCGACTTGCACGCTTGACTCGCCGTGCTGCGTCGGCGCGCCCGGGGGCGTCGCGAAACTGCGGCACCTGCTTGCCTTGAGCTGAATCAAGACGGACCCGTGCCGCTTTGGCAGACTCGCGAGTGCCATGTCCGAACCCACCCTGACTCCCGTCCTCTCCGACACGCTGCTGCGCAAGCACGACGTCGCCGGCCCACGCTACACCTCGTACCCGACGGCGGATCGCTTCGTCGATTCGTTCGGCGCCTCGCACTACCAGCAGGCGCTGGCACAGCGCGCTGCGACGCGTTCAGGCCAGCCCTTGTCGGTCTACATCCACATTCCGTTTTGCGAGCAGGTCTGCTACTACTGCGCGTGCAACAAAGTCGTGACGCGGCACCACGAGCGCGCCGGCGAATACCTGGCCGCATTGCAGCGCGAACTCGAGTTGCAGACCGCTGTGCTCGGCACGCGCGAGCCGCTCACGCAATTGCACTTCGGCGGCGGTACGCCCACTTTTTTGTCCGACGCCGAACTCGCCGCGACGATGGCGCTGCTGCGCAGCTCGTTCGCTTTCCAGCCGGACGCCGAACTCTCGATCGAAGTCGACCCGCGCACCGTCGACGCGGCGCGCCTCTCGCACCTGGCGCAATTGGGCTTCAACCGGCTGAGCCTGGGCGTGCAGGACTTCGACCCCGCCGTGCAGGAAGCCGTGCACCGCGTGCAGCCGTTCGACTCGGTGCGCACGCTGATGCACGCGGCGCGCGACATCGGCTTTCATTCGATCAACGTCGACCTGATCTACGGCCTGCCGCGCCAGACGCCGCAATCGTTCGAACGCACGATTGCGCAAGTGGGCGGGCTGCGGCCCGACCGGATTGCGCTTTACGCCTACGCGCACCTGCCGCAGCGTTTCAAGCCGCAGCGGCGCATCGAGATCAGCGCGCTGCCGCCGGCGGGGGACCGGGTGCAGATGCTCGGCGCGGCGATTGCCGGTTTCCTCGGCCTGGGTTACGCGCACATCGGCATGGACCACTTCGCCTTGCACGACGACGCCCTCGCCGTGGCCAAGCGCGAAGGTCGCTTGCACCGCAACTTCCAGGGCTACAGCACGCAACCCGATTGCGACCTGATTGCGCTCGGCGTGTCGGCGATCGGCAAGGTCGGCAACTGCTTCAGCCAGAACGTGAAGACGCTCGGCCCCTACTACGACGCACTGAACCAAGGCAAGCTGCCGGTGGAGCGCGGATTGAGTCTGAGCAGCGACGACGTGTTGCGCCGCGACGTGATCATGGCGCTGATGTGCCAGGGCCGGGTCGAGTTCGATGCGATCGAGAAAGCGCACGGCATCGTGATGCGCGACACCTTCGCGGTAGAGCTCGATCGGCTCGGGCTGCTCGCCGAGCAGGGCCTGGTCGAGCTCGAGGCGAGTGCGGTCCAGGTCACTCCGGCGGGCTGGTACTTCGTGCGCGCGGTCGCGATGGCGTTCGATCGCTACCTGAATGCGAGCCCCGCGCGCGAGCGCTTCTCGCGAATCATCTGATCCAGCCCGGACGGCTGGGCAGCCCTCACTGGGGCGCGCCGGTCTCCACAAGCGACTTCAAGCGCCGATACTGCACGCCGATCACCTGGTCAACGACGGGCGCGAGCTTTTCCAGGCCGGCGTCGGCGTTGCCGGCGACGCGGTACGTCATGCGCAGAAACGTCTTGCCGTCCTGCGCGCTCGCGACGATCGTCAACACGCCGTTCACGGCGAGTTCCTGCAACGGGCCCAAGCTGGCATTCAAGCGGATCACGCGCCCCGGTTGAACCAGCATCACCTGGCCGTGCTGCACGGAATTGCCCTCGCCCCAACGCTCGCACCAGCAGCCTCCGGCGACCGGCTCCAGAGTCATGTTCGACGCCTTGCCCGAGTAGGTGTGCGCGTCGCTCCACCAGCGTGGCAGTTGCAGGACAGCCTTCCAAACGTCGTCGGGTGTGGCCTTCACTTCTTCGCGCAACGTGCTGGTGAAGCCGGTGGGCGAGACATTGCTGGTTTCTGCCTGCGCGAGCGCTGCGAGCAACAGCATCACGAGAGTGGCCGCGATATTCTTCATTTCCATGCTCCAAGAATAGCGCCCATCACGCTGAATGACAGCACCTGGTACCCGCTGTTGATCAACCAGAGTTTGAAAGAGCGCTGCTCGAAAAGGTAGATCACGCCCAGCGACATTGCCACCCATCCCAAGCCTGCGGCGAGGCCCGCAAAGAGCCCGAAGCCGAGGCTGGCTTTCGGGCCGATGAACGCCGCCAGGTTGAACGCCATCACCAGCGCAGCCAGCCCCGACAAACCGAAGACGCGCGCCATGCTGGCCTGGCGGGTCTGCGCTTCGCTCAATCCGGCCTCGCGCATCCAGGCGGCGGCGAACAGGATCGGCGAGTACCAAAGGCCGCCGAGCAGAAACGTTACCGCGGCCGCGGCAGCGATCGCCACATAATTCAATTGCGAAATGTCCATGCTCATCTCCGAAACGTTGCCGGCGCCTGCGAACCCCGTGCCCGCAGACTGCCGAGTGCGAACATGGTCGCCAATCGATCGCCGCAACGCAATCGCGAGTCAACCGAACCCGGATAAGCGCATGCCGAAACCCGAGGAGTCGACGCCGAACCGGACCGAGCGCGTGGCCATCGACGACAAGGCCATCATGGCGCTCGGCATCGGCGGCTTCGGCCTGACGATTCCGTGGGTCACCGGGCTGTATGGTCCGCTGCGCCATGACGACGCGCTGTTCTGGATCGGCTTTTTCGGCTTCATCGGCCTGGCGGCGGCGATTTGGCTAGGCAACCGCTGGTTGCTGTTCAAGCAGCGCGAGCACTTCGGTTGGTTCGACTATCCACTGCGCAAGCTGATGATGCTCGTGACCGCCAACCTGCTGTACACCGCGCCGCTCACGGCGCTGGCGATCGCGCTGTGGCAGCGCGTGTCCGGCCAGCCCACGGACCGCGGCACGATCGAGGTGGTGGTGTTGGTCAACGTGATCTGCGTCCTGTTCGTCACGCACGCGTATGAGACAGTGTTCCTGATTCGCGAACGCGAGTCGGACCTGACGCGCGTCGAGCGGCTCGAGCGCCTGCGCTCGCTGGCCGAACTGGCCGCATTGAAGGCGCAAATCGATCCGCACTTCCTGTTCAACAGCCTGAACACGCTCGGCCACCTGATCCTTCGCGACGCACCGCGGGCACGCGAGTTCTGCGATCTGCTGGCCGAGGTCTACCGCTATGTGCTCGCCAGCCGAGACCACGACCTGGTCCCCTTGGCAGACGAGTTGGCATTTCTGCGCAGCTATCACCGCTTGCTGACGCTGCGCTTCGGTTCGGCCGTTCAGCTGGAGCTGGATGGCGCGCTGGACCACGTCGAACCCGGCGCGCTGGTGCCGCCGATGGCATTGCAGACCCTGCTCGAAAATGCGGTGAAACACAACCAGACCGGCGACGCCGAGCCGTTGATCGTGCGCATGCAACTCCGTGGCGACTCGCTGCACGTGAGCAATCCGCTGCGGTTGCGCAGCAGCGCCCTGCCCTCCTCGGGACTGGGCCTGAAGAACCTCGACGAACGCTGCCGCCTGCTCACGAGGCGCGCCCTGACCGTCCAACGCAGCGACAGCCACTTCGAGGTGACGCTCCCATTGGCGAACCCTGGCGCCGCACCATGAGGCTGTTCATTGCCGAGGACGAAACGCCCGCACGCGACCGCCTGATCGAGACGATTGCCCGCGTCGCACCGCACGCCGTGATCGCCGGCAGCGCCGGTACCGTGCGCGACACGCGGCAGTGGCTCGCCGCGAATTCCGCTCCCGACGTGCTGCTGCTCGACATTCAACTCGGCGACGGCCTGTCGCTCGAACTGTTTCGCGATGGCGCGCTCACGCTGCCCACTGTCTTCACGACCGCCTACGATCAATTCGCGCTCGCCGCGTTCAAGGCGCTGGCGATCGACTACCTGCTCAAGCCAGTCGACGACGCAGCGCTTCGCCAAGCGTTCACGCGGGTGCAGACCTTGCGCGAACACTTCTCCGGCGCACGCGCACGCGAACTGGAAAGCGCGCTGAGCGCTCCGGCGCGTTTCCGGCAGCGCTGGGTCGCTCGCAAAGCCGGCGCATTCGTCGCGGTCCCTGTCGAGCAGGTCGCGTACTTCGTGTCGCTGGACAAGCTCACCTTCATGGTCGAATTCGACGCCACGCGCCATTTGCTCGACGGCACGCTCGGCGACGTCGAGAGCGAACTCGACCCGCAGCTGTTCTTCCGCGTGAACCGGCAGATGGTCGTCGCAGCGCGCGCCGTGGCACGCTGGTCTGCCGGTGCAAAAGGACGCTTGGTTCTGCAACTGCTGCCCACGAGCGACGGCGAGGTGCAGATCAGCCAGGAACGCGCGGCTGCGTTTCGCGAGTGGATGGCGAGATAGATTGCACAGGCTCGATCGTTATGCGCCGGCTTTCGCCGCCAAGCCCCCGCGCCCGCAACTGCCCGCACCCGGCCTGCACATCCTGCCCAGCCGACTGCCGCAACTTGGTCAGCACGCCGCGCCGATTCAGCGACAGCGCGATTCTCTCGGCGCGTTCGCCCGACGGGCGCCGAAACGCCAGGCCCTCCACCACGTTGTACGGAATCATGTTCATCACGGCGTACTTGCCGCACAGCAGCGCGACGATGCCCTCGAGTTCATCATCACCGTCGTTCACGCCTTCGATCAAGGTCCACTGGTATTGAATCGGGTAGCCCGTGGCCCGCGCATAGCGTTCGCCCTGCTCGACAAGTTCTTCCGGCGTGATGCGCGGCGCACGCGGCAGCAGCCGTTCGCGCAGCTCGGCGCGCGTGGTGTGCAGCGACAGCGCGAGCGCCGGCTTGACGCGCCCGAGTGGCAAGCGCTCGAAGACCCGCGCATCGCCGACGGTCGAAAACACCAGATTCTTGTGGCCGATGTCGCCCTCCTGGCCGAGCAGCTGGATCGCCTCGCACACGTTGTCCAGGTTGTGCGCGGGCTCGCCCATGCCCATGAACACCACTTTGCGCACGGGCTGCAGGCGCCGCGCCAAGACGACTTGCGCAACGATTTCGGCGCTGTCGAGCTGGCGCAGCAGGCCGCCGCGGCCCGTCATGCAGAACACGCAGCCGACAGCGCAGCCGACTTGCGTGGAGACGCACACGCCACCGCGCGGCAGGAGCACGCTCTCCACCGTCTGGCCGTCGCCAAGTTCGATCAACAAGCGCGCCGAGCCGTCGGCGGCTGGGTGGCTGCTGCGCACCTGCGCGAGTGCGTCGAGTTCAGCCTCGAGCGCCGGGAGTGCGACGCGCAGCGCCTTGGGCAGAAAGTCTTCGATGCGGTGCTTGCCGCTGGTTTGCAGCTGCGCGCGCACCCAGCGCGTCAGCACGTGCCGCTCGTGGCCGGGTCCCGCGCCGAGGCTTCGCAGTCGCTGGCGGATGTGTTCGATGCGCATGGGGTCGGCATCGTACGTGCAAACTAGAATCGCCACCCGACCCGAGAAAGCCCACTCATGAGACACCACAATGCCTTCGCCGCCGTCCTGGCCCTTGGCTCGTGCCTGCTCGCGACGTCGACTGAGCTGGCCGCGCAAGCCGCCTACCCCGACAAGCCGATCAAGCTCATCGTCGGCTTCGCCCCGGGCGGCTCGACCGACATCGTCGGGCGCATCGTCGCGCAGCGCCTCTCCGAGCGCCTGGGCCAGACGGTGAACGTCGACAACAAGGCCGGCGCAGGCGGCACGCTCGGTGCCGATGCCACGGCAAAGGCGCCGCCTGACGGCTACACATTGACGCTCGGAACCACGAGCACCCACGCGATCGCTGCGGGCGCGTACGCCAAGTTGCCTTACGACCCGGTGGCCGACTTCACGCACATCTCGCTCGTCGCGATCACGCCTTACCTGCTCGTCGTCAATCCGCAGGTGAAAGCCAACAACCTCGCCGAGTTCGTGACGCTCGCCAAGGGCCAGCCGGGCAAGCTGAACTACGCGTCGGCGGGCAACGGCACGGCGACCCACCTGGCGATGGAAATGCTCAAGGACGCGGCCAAATTGGACGTCGTTCACATCCCCTACAAAGGCAACGCGCCGGCCGACCTGGCGATCGTCAGCGGCGAAGTGCAGGCCGTGTTCGGCTCGATGCCGGCGCTGCTGCAGAACACGAAAGCCGGCAAAGTGCGCCCGCTCGCCGTGGGCACGCTGCTGCGCTCGCCGGCATTGCCCGACATTCCCACGGTGGCCGAACAAGGCTACGCCGGCTTCGAGGCCGCGCTGTGGCTGGGCATCATGGGCCCGGCGAACATGCCCAAGGCAGTTGTCGATCGGCTGCACAAAGAAATTTCGGCGATCGTCGCAACCCCGGAGTTCAAGGCCGCGATGGACGCCAACGGTGCCGAGCCGCTCGCCAGCAAGTCGCCCGAAGAATTTCGCGAGATGCTGCGCGGCCAGGTCTCGAAGTACGTGAAGATCACCAAAGCCGTCGGCATCAAGCTCGACTGATTCCCACCCCGCCACCCGACCCCCACGAAAGAACGCATGAGCAACTACGTCATCGAAATCGGCCCCCAACCCTCGCTGCCCGTCTCCGGCAGCGACAAGCGCTTTCCGGTCGGGCGCATCTACTGCGTCGGCCGCAACTACGCCGACCACGCGCGCGAAATGGGCCACGACCCGGACCGCGAGCCGCCGTTCTTCTTCATGAAGCCGGCGAATTCGGTCGTGCAAAACAATGCCGCCCTCGCCTACCCGGTGGGCACGAAAGACGTGCACCACGAAATCGAGCTGGTCGTGGCGATCGGCAGGGGCGGCAAGAACATCGCGGTGGACAAGGCGCTGAGCCACGTCTGGGGCTACGGTGTGGGCCTGGACATGACGCGCCGCGACATCCAGGGCGAGGCGAAAAAACAAGGGCGCCCCTGGGAGATGGGCAAGGCGTTCGACGAGTCGGCGCCGTGCACCGCGCTGCGCCCGGCCAGCGAAATCGGCCACCCCGGCAAAGGCGCGATCACGCTGAAGGTGAACGGCCAGGTCAAGCAGACCGGCGACCTGGCGATGCAGATCTGGAGCGTTCCCGAGCAGATTGCCTACCTGTCGAACCTGGTCACGCTGCAGCCCGGCGACTTGATTTTTTCCGGCACGCCAGCGGGCGTGGGGCCGGTCAGGGCGGGCGACAAGCTGGAAGGTCACGTCGACGGCGTGGGCGATCTGGTCATCAGCTACAAGGCCTGAGCGGCTGTCATCCCGGCGCACGCCGGGATCCACCGTATCGAACAACAACAACCAACATTCGCCGCACGCACCGCGAGCAACCCCATGGCATTTGACTTCAAAGGCAAGCGGATCGTCGTCACCGGCGGCAGCCGCGGCATCGGCCGCACGATCGCGCTCGGTTTCGCCGCCGCCGGCGCCGACGTATCGATCTGCGCTCGCGGCGCCGCGGCGCTCGAAGAGGCACGCGGCGCAATCGCCCGGCACGGCCGCAAGGCACACGCCGGCTCGTGCGACCTGGCCGACGGCGCAGCAGTCACCCGCTACGTGCAGGACGCCGGCGCTGCGCTCGGCGGCATCGACGTGCTCGTGAACAACGCCTCGGGCTTCGGCATGGGCGACGACGAAGCCGGCTGGGCGGCGGGACTGTCGGTCGACGTGATGGCGATGGTGCGTGCCTCGCACGCGGCGCTGCCGCTGCTCGAGGCAGCGCATGCCAAGTCGTCGAGCAGCTCGATCATCCACATCTCGTCGATCGCCGGCTACCGTCACTCGATCCGCGCCCCTGCCTACGCCGCGGTGAAGGCCTTGATGCTCAACTACACGGCGAGCCAGGCCGCGACGCTGGCGCGCAAGGGAATCCGCGTGAACTGCATCGCGCCGGGTTCGGTTGAATTCCCCGGCGGCGTGTGGGACCAGCGGCGCTTGGCGAATGACCCGCTCTATGCGAACACGCTCAAAAGCATTCCCTTCGGCCGCATGGGAACGCCCGACGAGATTGCCGAAGTCGCGCTGTTCCTCGCCTCACCGCACGCGCGCTGGATCACCGGGCAGTCGATCGCGGTGGATGGCGGGCAGTTGCTGGGGAGTTGAGTTCGCCGGAGGGCGCGTTGCAGGGCATCTCGTGCATCGGGTTTTGGAGCACATCCACTCGCCGGCACCCACTGCTAGACTGAAAAGGCATGTTCGCAGAGTCACCGGATGCGGCATGCGGGCAAGAACTCGTGTTTTCACATGGGGGACCACATGCACATCAGAACCCTGATCGCCGCACTGGGCATTGCTTTGTTGTTGGCTGGAACGAACGCTTCGGCGCAGACCGCCGAGGTCTCGGCAAAACGGCTCGAAGAAATCTACGCCATGACGCCGGAGCGAATGGCGGACACCAGCAAGTGGATCCGCAGCCGCTACGACCAGATGATGGGGCACATCCATTCGATCAAGGATGCAAAGATCCGCGCGCTGGTGATCGACATGGTGACCAACCCGCGCTCGACGATCTTCAACGTGTCGGCAGAAAAAGACGCGTTCCGCTTCTCGCCGGCCGCTGGTGGACCCGGGCATCACTTTTATCCCGGGGGTTTGGCGGTGCATGCCCTCGAGAACATCGAGGTCTCTTTCGGCTGGGCAAATACCGTCGGCAAGGTGCATGACGTCGAGGGCGTGAATCGCGACATCATCATTGCGGCACTCGTGCTGCACGACTGGGCGAAAGTCTGGTACCTGTGGGACCCGGCAACCGCCACCATCAAGCGGCCCGATTGGTTCCCGGCCTACTGGGGCGGCGAGCAAGGCATCGCCAAGTGGAAGTGGATGGGCGGCCACGGCGCCATCGTCTACGCCGAACTGATGAAGCGAGGCGCGCCGATGGATCTGGTGATCGCCACGGCGGCGTCCCACTTCGACGCGTTCTGGGAAGTCGACAAGGCGGACGGAAAGGAGGGCTTGAACGCGGCGCTGGCCGAGGCAGCCAAGCTGGCTGGTGTGCCGGCCCCGAAAGTCGACCCGGCCAAGCGCATGAGCGAGTGGTGGATGATCGTCTACTCGGACGGGTCCTGGTCTTACTCCCACTACATCGCCGGACAGTTTGCGCACAACTGGGCGCGCGACGTCGCCAAGGACCTGGGCATCGATCCGAAGTCGCCGCAGGCCAACAAGCTCGCCAATTTCGTTCTGACGCGTCTGTCCGACTTCAAGCTGTACAGCATGTACCAGGCCGCCGGTTACGACGCGTCGGTGCCGAAGAAGGCGATCCTTGCCGTGCTGAAGGACTCCTCGGCCCTCGAAGTGCCGGCGCGCTGACTCCGCGCGCGGAATTCGTCCATTGCCGCGCTGACCGGCTCGATGCTTGAGCTGCGGTGTGGGTTTGCCGGCGCGGCACTGACCGCGGTGCTGCTGTTTGCGCAACCTGCGGTGGCGACGCCGCAAGTGATTTCCATCCAGGATGGCGCCGTGCCGCGTGCCCAGCGCGTGCTCAAGACGGTGCAAGATTCGCTGGTGCGCATCGAGTGGTCGGCGGACCGGGTGACGACGGTTCACCTCGAGGGCTACGACATCTCGCTCACCGTGCGGCCGGGTCAGACCGCAGTCATGGAATTCAAGGCCTTCGCCAGCGGACGCTTCCCGGTGCACGCGCATGCGGGCGAGGCGCGCGGCGGACCTTCGACGCACGCCCATGGGCGCAGCGTGCTGCTGCGGCTCGAGGTGCATCCCAAGTGAGTCTGCGCGGCGCGGCTGCGCGGCGCGCGCTGCTTGCAGCGTTGGCGCTGGTCGGCGTGACCGGCAGCGGCAGCGCGCTCGCCCACGCCTTCGGCGCACGTCATGAACTTCCGGTGCCGGTCTGGTTGTTCGTTGTCGGCGGCGCGTTGACGGTGACTTTGACCTTCGTCGTGCTCGCCGCGTTTGCGCGCGGCAGCGCCGACCGCGGCGCCGGCGCCGCGTGGCCGCTCCAAGGCACGCGGCTGGGCACCTGGCTGCGCGCGCCCGTCGCCGCGTGGGCGCTCAAGGCGTTGGGAGTCGCCGGACTCGCTCTCGTGTTGATTGCGGGTTTCTTCGGCAGCACCGATCCGAACCGCAACATCGCTCCGACGCTCGTGTGGATCGTGGGGTGGGTCGGGCTTTCCTACCTCGCCATGCTCGTGGGCAACGTCTGGCCCGTCGTCAACCCATGGCGAACGCTGTACGACGTCTGCTCTACGCGGCACCGCGGACCGGTGACGCCCTGGCCGCAGCGTCTCCAGTCGTGGCCGGCGCTCGTCATGCTGCTCGCGTTCGGCTGGGTGGAGCTGGTGTTTCCGTACCGCGCGACGCCTCCCGTTCTCGCGACCCTGGTGTTGGCCTATTCGGTGCTCACCTGGGCCGGCATGGCCCGCTTCGGGCCCGACGTCTGGCTGCGCCACGCCGATCCGTTCCATCGTGTATTCGAACTGTTTTCGCGCTTTGCGCCGCTGGCCAGCGTGCCCCACACTGGCCTGGTGCTGCGCCCGCACGCGGCGGGCTTGCTGGGGCGCGGCGGCGAACGCTCATCGACAGCCGAAGTAACGTTCGTGATGGCCATGCTCGCGATCGTGCTGTTCGACGCGCTGCAGGGCAGCACGCATTGGGCCGCGCTGGAAGACATGGTTCACGCGCTCGACCCCAAGCTCGGCGACACCGGGTGGGTCGCCCTGCATACGGCGGGCCTGCTGGGGACCTGGCTGCTGTTTCTCGGCCTCTATCTCGGCGCCTGTGCCCTCGCCGACGTCGCTGCCGGCGGCGCCCTGCCGACATGGGACTGCGCTCGTGCGTTCGCGCCCACGCTGATTCCGATCGCCGTGGGTTACCACTTCGCCCACACCTTCACCTACCTCCTGGTGCAGGGCCAGACCCTGCAGTTCCTCGTCTCGGACCCGCTGGGCATGGGCTGGAACCTGTTCGGCACACGCGATGCGCAGATCGACATCGCGATCATCGGCACGAAGACGGCGTGGTACCTGGCACTCAGCGCCATCGTCGCCGGCCACGCCATCTCAGTGCTCTTGGCCCACGTGACTGCCGAGCGCCTGCTCAGAACGCGCGCACAGACCTTTCGCGTGCTGCTGCCGATGACGTTGCTGATGGTGATCTACACCGTCGTCAGCCTGATGATCCTGGCCGAACCCCTGGTCCGCTACTCAGGGCCGCAGGAAACGATCATCTGATTGCCGCCGAACCCGGCTCGCTTTCGCTGCGCTGGAACGCGATGAACTTGCGCCGCGTCTTCGGGCCCGGGTGGGTTCAGTGCCTCAGCTCTTCACGGCCTTCTTCGCCGCGGCAGACTTCTTCGCAGCGAGTTCCGCCGCCTTCAGCGCTTCGGCCTTCTTCGCGTGCAGTTCGGTGCGCGACAGGTGCGGGCCCTTGGGGTGCGGTTTGGCTTCCTTCGACTCCTTGGCGGTGTCCTTGCCTGCCTTGGGTTCTTTCGTCGGATTCGGCAGCTTTGGCGGTTTGCTCGGCTTGGCCTCTTTGACCACCTTGACCGGTTTCGCCTTGGGCAGCTTGGCCTTCGCCTGGCGCTTCGCCCTGTCGTCCTTGAGCGCGCGGCGCGCTTCGAGCAGCGCTTGTTCCTGCTCTGAAGGCGGCTGGTCGGCGCCGCGCGACTGGGCGCGCATCAGCGTCGCCACGTGCAACATCGCCCCGTTCTTCTCGAGTTGACGCCTCAGGGTTGCGGTTCGAATCGGCATGATGACCTCCGATTGAGTGAACAGCGCGAATATCCTCGCCTGTGAGCGCGGCGTCAATCGAAATCGACCCGGCGCGCCGGACGATACGATCAGCTCAGGATGTTCGTGTCCCCGCACACCGACAGCGCCTGCCCCGATATTGTCGTGGCGCGCGGGCTGGACAGGTAGACGACATAGGCCGGGCAGCAGCGCGTTGACGCGGATCTTGTCGGAGCCAAGTGTGACGCCGTCGGAAGGGAATCAAAGTGCCAAGGACGGCATCCCAGTAAGTTCGACGACGCCGGGTCAAGCCAGGAGGAGCGGCGACTTCGTGTTGTCCGTTAGCATCGTCGAAGCTCGACATGAACTGTCACTCGCTCCACAGGTGCCATCCGAATGCTGACCCACTTACGCATCAAGAACTTCAAAGCCTGGTCCGACACGGGTGATGTCAGGCTGGCGCCGCTGACGGTGCTTTTCGGAACCAACAGTTCTGGCAAGTCGAGTGTGGGGCATCTGCTGCTTGCACTGAAGCAGACGGTACTGTCCACCGACCGCAAGCGTGCGCTCCACCTTGGCGATACCAACAGCCTGATCGACCTTGGAACCTTTGCAGACTGCGTGAACGGCCATGACTTAGGCAAGACGCTGGAGTTTCAACTCCGCTGGCGTGTGCCAGGCGGACTAACGGTGCGCAATGCGCTGGATCGTCGCGCACAAAGCTTTGCTGGAGACGAGTTGGAACTCAGCGCAAAGTTGATCGCAAACAAGGCCGATCAGCCCGAAACCGCCGAGTTCCGCTACCGGTTGCTGCAACAGGGTATGAAGGCGCTCGAAGTGGAGCACACCAAAAAGGCCAGCGGCGGCGACCTCAAGTGTGAACCTCTGCGCCTAGTTCACGCGCAAGGCCGCAAGTGGCCCGCCGAAGCACCGGAGAAGTTTTATCGCTTTACCGATCGCACGCTGCTTCGCTATCAGAACGCCGACTTTCTGGCCGAATTTGCTTTGGAAACCGAGCGGCTGTTCAGCCAGTTCTACTACCTCGGGCCCTTGCGCAGCCACCCAAAAAGGGTGTATCAGTGGTCGGGCGATACGCCGCCGGATGTTGGGCCTCAAGGAGAGTCGGCAATTGCTGCGCTTCTCTCCGCCAAGCAGGAGGGGCGGTCGCTCAATCGAGGCCACAGGCAGCGCAAACAGCCGTTCGATACATTCGTCGCCGAATGGCTCAAGCACATGGGGGTGATCGCAGACTTCGACGTCAAACCCGTCGCCAAGGACCGCAAGGAGTACGAGGTGTTAGTGCGTACCCATGCGGAATCTGCGCAAGTGAAGCTTACCGATGTCGGCTTCGGTGTTTCCCAAGTTCTGCCGGCCCTCGTTCAGGCGTTTTACGCACCTGCCGATTCAATTGTCTGGATGGAACAGCCCGAAATTCACCTCCACCCCCAGGTTCAGTCCAATCTTGCGGACGCGTTCATTTGTGCCGTTCAGGCTTGGGAAGGGGGTAAGCCTCGCGGCATGCAGCTCATCGTCGAAAGCCATTCCGAACACTTTCTGACGCGATTGCAGCGACGAATCGCGGAAGGCAGTATCAACAAGGATGACGTTGCCGTGTACTTCGTAAGCCGCGCCGACCCACACGCGCGGCTGGAGCCACTGGTCCTTAACGACGACGGTGAAGTGGAAAACTGGCCCGACAATTTCTTCGGCGACGATATGGCGGACGTCGCAGCACGGGTGCGTGCGGCCATGGAGCGCCGACGAAAGGCATCGGCATCCAGTGCCGGAGTCGAGTGATGCGTGCCGTGGTGGACACCAACGTGATCCTCGTCGCCAACGGCAAGCATGCCGATGTTTCCCCAGCTTGTGTGCAGACGTGCATCGCTCGTCTCGTATCCCTGAAAGAAAACGGCAAGGTCGTAATCGACGACGCCTATCGCATTCTCGGTGAGTACCAGAATAAGACTTCGCCAATGAAGAGCAAGGGCCCGGGCGACGTGTTCGTTCGCTGGTTGCTTCAGAACAGTGCGAACATTCGCCACGTGGAGCAAGTGACCCTCACCGAGCCGATCATCGACGTGTTCGATGAATTTCCAGATTCGGCACTGCAACTCCACGTCGATGCGGCGGACCGCAAGTTTCTGGCCACTGCAGCTGCGCACCCGCTTCTGCCGCCAGTCTGGCAGGCCACAGACAGCAAATGGCTCGACTGGTGGAGTCAGCTGAATGCCACTGGCGTCAGCATCGAATTTCTCTGCCCAGAGGAAGTGTGTCGGTTCTACGCAAAGAAGTTCCCGCATCGCGCAGTACCTCCATTGCCATGAGGACAGCGTTCTTTCGCTTTCCACATACGCCCCATTTGGCCTGGCTGGGCTCTGAAACACCGCGTGACGACAAAGTCTTGTCACCCACGGAAGCCGAGGAAATGCTTGCGGGTGAAATCGTCGTAGAAGAGAAAGTTGATGGTGCGAACCTGGGTTTCTCTCTTGATGATGCGGGCCACGTGCGGGTGCAGAACCGAGGCCAGTTCCTCATTCCACCATACAGCGGACAGTACAGGCGCCTGACGCAGTGGCTGGCTTTGCATGGCAAGAATCTGGCCGAGCACTTGGAACCGGGCTGGATCGCCTTCGGGGAGTGGTGCGCTGCTCGGCACTCGATCGCCTATGACCGGTTGCCCGATTGGTGGCTCCTATTCGACATCTATAGAGGAGAAGACCGCGGCTTCGCAGCAATCGAAACGCGCAACGGCTTTGCGAACGAAGTCGGGCTTGCGACGGTGACCGAACTGTTCCGCGGCCATGCAACGATGTCCTCGCTCCTTCGACTTCTGAAGTACGCCCCAAGCGCCTATCGCGACGGTCCACTGGAGGGGATCGTCGTTCGAAGCCAGTCACCCACTGGACTTAGGACGAGGGCGAAGCTTGTGCGAGCAGAGTTCACACAGTCGATTGAACAGCATTGGCGAACTCGACGCGTCGAATGGAATCGCTTGGAATCGACCCAATCGGGACAATGCGACCCGCGCGGCGCGAAAGGATCGTTTGAGTCGGCATGACACTTGATGCTTCGACTTGTTCGAGTGGAGCGAGTCGCCCACGATCAACTCAGGATGTTCGTATCCCCGCACACCGACAGCGCCTGCCCCGATATCGTCGCGGCACGCGGGCTGGACAGGTAGACGACGTAATCGGCCAGCTGCTCCGCGGTCACGTAGTCCTTGATCGACGTTCCGGCAAACGCAGCTTTTTCAACCTCTTCGAACGCGACGCCGCGCGCCTGCGCCTTGGCGCTGAGCACGCGTTGCTGGCGCTCGCCGGCGACGATTCCCGGCAGCAGCGCGTTGACGCGGATATTGTCAGGGCCCAGTTCCACGGCGAGGGAACGCATCAGGCCGATCACGCCCCACTTCGCCGCGGCGTACGGCGTGCGCAGTGCAAAGCCCAGGCGCCCGGCGAGCGACGAGACGTTGACGATGCTCGCGTTGTCCGACCCGCGAAGCGCCGGTACGGCGAGGCGCACGCAGTTGAACTGGCCCGTCAGGTCCACCGCGATGCAACGGTCCCAGGCGTCGGGGTCGATCGCGTCGACCTTGCCCGTCGGCCCGGCGATTCCGGCGTTGTTCACGAGGCAGTCCATGCCGCCCAGGTGCGCGAGCGCGGCGCCGAACCAGCGTGCAACGTCTACGCGTTGCGCGACGTCGCATGGCGTGGCGTGCAACGCCGGGTCGCTGTGCGCGAGCGCCTGCAAGGCGGCGGTGTCGACGTCGCACACCGCCACGCGCGCGCCTTCGCGCACGAAGGCACGGGCAATCGCCAGACCGATGCCGTTCGCGCCGGCGGACACCATCACGCGCAGTCCTGAAATCCCGAGGTCCATGCCTTGCTCCTCCTGTTGAATGAATCGGCGCTTCGAGCCGCCTACTCGCTGCGCAACACGCCGCGCGCTGCGATGAACGCGGCGGTGTTGCCGATGTCCTCGAGCAGCGCGGCGCGCGCCGCGTGCGGATCGCCGCCCAGCACGGCGGCGACCATCGCAGTGTGGCAACGTGTTGCGGCGCCGCTGACGAGCCGGTTCTCGCCATCGCGCAAGTCGAGGTTGAGCACCGGGCCGATGCGCAGCCACAGGCCTTCGATGATCGCCACCAGCGCCGGCATCCCCGCAGCCCGGTACACGGCGAAGTGCAGCTTGGCGTTGGCGACGATCGCCGCGTCGACATCGGGCACACGGCGTTTGCTCTCGCGCCGGAATGCCGCTTCGCAGCGGCGCAACTCGGGCCCCTCGGCGCCGCCGCGCGCGCGCGCCGCCTGTTCAGCGGCGAAACCCTCGACCCCCAGGCGGATCGCGGTGAGTTCGCGAAACTGCGGCAGCGACATGAACGGCACCTGCACGGAGCGCTTGGGCGTGACTTCGAGCGCGCGCTCCGCCACCAGCCGCGCCACGGCGTCGCGCACCGGCTGCATCGACACACCGAGCTGCAGCGCCAGCGTGCGCAGCGAGAGTTTGTCGCCCGGCGCGAGCATTCCGGCGATCAACTGGGAGCGCAACTGCGCCAGCACCTGGGCGCCCAAGGTGGGGTTCATCGTTTGGACCCGGATGGGCCGGCCTCTGGTGAAAGCCCGGCTGGACAAACCGGGAAAATGAGGGCACGATAACTGTGATCACAGATTGTGGCAAGCCCCGCCGAACCCGCCGTCCCCATCCACTCCCGAGGAGACCCCATGAGTCAACCCATCAACACGCGCCGCCGCACCGTTCTGGCGGGCGCATCCGCCGCAGTCGCGACGCTCGGCTTTCCAGCACTCAGCCGCGCCCAGGCCGACGTGATCCGCATCGGCCACCTCACGCCGCGCACCGGCTTCCTCGGCCCCCTGGGCGAATTTGCGGTTCAGGCCGCCGACATGGCAGTCGCCGAGATCAACGCCGCCGGCGGCGTGAACGGTCGCAAGATCGAGTTGCTGAAGGAAGACTCGGTGAACCCGCAGACGGCGTCCACCAAGGCGGAGCGCATGATCGAGCGCGACAAGGTCGCGTGCATCATCGGCGAAATCTCCTCGGCCTCTGCCCTCACGATCAGCCAGGTCGCTGAGCGCACGAAAACGCTGTTCATCAACACCGGCGCCAACTCGGACGAATTGCGCGGCAAAGGCTGCAAGAAATTCATGTTCCACATCGAGAGCCAGAACTCGATGTACGTGAAGACGTGCGGGCGTTCGCTGATGGCGCAGGGCCTGGTGAAAGGCAAGAAGTGGTTCTCGCTGACGGCCGACTACGCCTTCGGCCACGACTTGCTGCGCGTCTCCAAGCGCTTCATGGCGGCCAACGGCGGCGACTTCGCGGCAGACAAGCTCGTGCCCACCGACGCCACCGACTTCTCGCCGCTGCTGCTCGAGATCCGCAGCGCCAAGCCCGACCTCGTGATCTCCAACCTGGCGGGCAACCAGGTCACGAATTTCCTCAAGCAGTACTCCGAATTCGGCCTGAATTTCCCGGTGGCGGGTTTCGGCTTCGACACGGCGCTCGCCTGGGGCGCGGGCAAAGGCAATTTCCTGGGCACCTGGCCGGTCGTGTGGCACCACCTGATCGACACGCCGGACACGAAGAAATTCGTCGCCGAGTTCACGAAGCGCTACAACCGCCCGCCGGAAAACCAGGCGTGGGGCGACTACAACGCGATCAAGCTCACCATGCAGGCGATGGCCGAGACCAAGTCCACCGATTCGCTGAAGGTCGTCGAGCACTTCGAAAAAGGCGCGAAGTTCGGCCTGATGAAGACGCGCGAAGGCTACTTCCGCAAGGCCGATCACCAGATGATGCACGAGATGTACACGGTGCAGGCGCTGCCGGTGGGCGAAGTCAAGAACGCCCACGACATCTTCCGCTCGTCCGCACCGGTTCCCGGGGCTAACGAGTCATTGGAGGTGATCGCGAGCACGGCGGAAGAAAACGAGTGCAAGATGGCTTGAGCGGCGTCTGACGCGGTGGATCCCGGCTTGCGCCGGGATGGCGCTCGATCGTGCTTTTCGTTCAACATCTTCTCAATGGCCTGCTCGCGGGCGCGTACTACCTGCTGATCGCGCTCGGACTGTCGCTGATTTTTTCGCTCGGCGGCATCGTCAACCTCGCGCACGGCGCTTTCTACGCGATCGGCGCTTACCTCGCGGTGAGCATCGGCCAGCATCTGGGCTTCAGCGGTGCGGCGCTGCTGTCGCCGTTGATCGTGGGTGCGCTGGGCGTCGTCATCGAGCGGCTCCTGTTTCGCCGCTTCTACAAGGCCGACCCTGCGCTGTCGCTGCTGCTGACGTTCGGCCTGGCGATGGTCGCCGAGCAGGTGCTGCGAATGGTTTTCGGTGCGCCGCCGCTGTCGTGGGCGATCCCGCAGGAGCTGCGCGGGCAAATATTCATCGGCGATTTCGTCTACCCGCGCTATCGGCTGCTGATCCTGCTCGTTGCGGTGGCGTGCGTGGCCGGGCTGTGGTGGCTGCTGCAGCGCACGCCGTTTGGCCGCGTCGTTCGCGCCGGGGTGCAGAACCCGGACATGGTCGGCGCTTTAGGCATCTCGCTCGAACCGTACATGGCGGCGATCGCCTTCCTCGGCATCGGCCTGGCCGGGTTGGCCGGAGTGATGCTCGCGCCGATCTTTGCCATCCACCCGGCGATGGGCGCCGAAATCATCACCTCGGCATTTGTCGTCGTCGTGATCGGTGGCCTGGGGTCGTTCTGGGGTGTCGTGCTCGCGGCATTGGTGGTGGGCGTGACCAAGGGGGTGGTGACTGCGGCCGGGATTCCGCAGTACTCGGAAGCAGCGATCTATTTGCTGATGCTGCTCGTGTTGCTGGTTCGCCCCCGCGGGCTTTTCGGCGAGCGCATCCAGCGCTTCGAGTGAAATTCACAACCCGCCATGCCGATCCGCCGCGACCTGATCATTGCCGCGCTGGCGCTCGTGCTGCTGCCGTTTGCGCTGTCGGGAATCGGCCTGGGCGTGACCTCGGCAACCGAGGTCGTGGTCTTCGCGCTCGCCTGCATGGCACTCAACGTGCTCGTGGGGTACACGGGGCTCACGTCGTTCGGCCATGGCGCTTGGTTCGGCCTCGCTGCATACGCGGTGGGAATGTCGCAACGCCTGTTCGCACCCGGCTCCTTTGTCGCGCCGATGCTGATCAGCATCGCGCTCGTGCTCGTGGCGTCGCTCCTGTTCGGCTTCCTGATCCTGCGCCGGCGCGGCGTCTACTTCTCGCTCCTGACACTCGCGCTGTCGGCGATGCTTTATTCGGTGGCGTTCCGCTGGACCGATGTGACCGGCGGAGAAAACGGCCTGGGCGGCATTTCGCGCCCGGTGCTCGCCGGCATGTCGTTCGAACCCGCGGGCCTCTATTACGCACTCGTCGCGGCCATCGCCTTCGCCGCGATGTTTGCGCTCTGGCGCTTCCACCGCTCGCCGCTGGGCAGCGTGCTCGTCGCGATCCGCGAGAACGAACAGCGTGCGCGCTTCATCGGCTACCCGACGAACCGCGTCAAGCTCACCGCCTTCGTCGCCTCCGCCACGCTCACCGGCCTGGCCGGAATGCTGCTCGCGTTCAACAACCGCATGACGTCGGCCGAGCCGATCTCGGTCGCGTTTTCCGGCGAGCTGCTCGCGATGGTCATCATCGGCGGGATGCGATCCTTCCTCGGGCCGGCGCTGGGCGCGCTGTTCTTCGTCATCTTCCGCGATTCACTGTCGCGCGTGACGGAACATTGGTTGCTCGTCTTCGGCATCCTCTTCGTCGCCTTCATCGTGTTCTCGCCCACCGGCCTGGTGGGTCTGTACGAACGCGCGACGGCGCGCTGGCGCAAAGCCGTCGTCGGCGACGCCGCGATGGCGCAGCGCCTGGCGGGCAGCGTGGCACTGCCGGATTTCCTGAAGCCGACGCACGTCGCCGACGGCACGATCCTCGAAGCCGCGGGCCTGGCCAGAACACTTCGGCGGCATCCAGGCGGTGAAAGACATGCGGTTGCGCGTGCGCGACCGCAGCTTGCACGCATTGATCGGCCCGAACGGCGCGGGCAAGACGACGGCGTTCAACTTGATCTCGGGCCTGTTCGCGCCCGACCGCGGCAGCGTCACTCTTGCCGGAAGGGCATTGCAAGGCCAAGCTCCCGAGCGGATCACGCAAGCCGGAATCGGCCGCTCGTTCCAGATCACGAACCTGTTCGCGTCGCTCAGCGTCACTGAAAACGTCCGCCTCGCCATCCAGGCACGCCATCCGAAACGCTTTGCGTTGTGGGCCGACGCGGCAATCCTCGCCGACGTGAACCGCGACACCGCCGAAGTCGTGCGAACGATGGGATTGCGCGGCGTGGAAAGCGCCCCCGCAGCGTCGCTCTCCTACGGCGGCCAGCGCCTGCTCGACATGGCGCTCGCCCTCGCCACACGCCCACGCGTGTTGCTGCTCGATGAGCCGCTCGCCGGCCTGGCAAGCGCGGAGCGCGAACGCGTCGGCCAGCTCATCAAGAGCATCTCGGCCGACCTGCCGGTGCTGCTCGTCGAACACGACATCGACCGCGTCTTCGCCCTGGCCGACGCCGTGACGGTGATGAACGACGGCGAAGTGTTAGTGGACGGCACGGTCGACGACGCACGCAATTCGCCACGCGTGCAGGCGGTATACATCGGTGCGGGTTCGCATGCGCTCGCCGAAATCGAACGCCGCAGCGCCGCGCGTGACACGACGCTGCTTGAATTGGTAGGCGTGAACACGTATTACGGCAAGAGCCACATCCTGCGCGACGTGAGCTTCAATGTGCATCACAACGAAATCGTCGCCTTGCTCGGGCGCAACGGCGCGGGCAAGTCGACTCTGCTCAAGACGATCATCGGCGTCAGCGCTCCGGCCAGCGGCAGCGTCATGCTCGGCACCGAGCCACTCGCGCGACGCCCCGCGGCCGAGATCGCGCGGCGCGGCATCGCCTACGTGCCGCAGGGCCGCGGCCTGTTTGCCGGCATGTCGGTGGCCGAAAACATGGAACTCGGCCGGTTGAAGCGGCGCAATGCCGCCGGCGTGTTCTGGGACGACGAAAAGATATTCACTTTCTTCCCGCGCATCAAGGAGCGCTGGCGCTCTCCGGCAGATTACCTCTCCGGCGGCGAGCAGCAGATGGTGGCGGTGGCGCGCGCTTTGTCGGGCGACACGCGCGTGCTGTTGCTCGACGAGCCCTTCGAAGGGCTTGCGCCGGCGATCATCGAAGAATTGTTCGAGGCGTTCGACAAACTGCGCCATGAAGTCGCGATACTGATCGTCGATCATCATCTCGACCTGGCGCTCGCGCTGTCGGACCGCACCGTCGCGCTGGAGCGCGGCGAAGTCACGCACGTCGGACCCTCTTCGGCACCTGTCGCGCGACCTTGACTTGCGGCGCAAGGTGCTCTGGCTGTAGGACACTGATTCCCATGGAAACTCAAACCCAAACCGTCGCCATCGTCGGCGCAGGCCTGATCGGCCGCTCCTGGGCCAACGTCTTTGCGCGCGCCGGCTGGCAAGTGCAGGTGTGGGACCCGAACACCGAGCAACGCGAGTTGGCGCAGGGCCAGATTGCGCTGTCGCTGCGCGAGCTCGAATCCCACGGGCTTGTCAACGACGCCCGGGCCGCCGCAGCACGCGTCGTCGTCGTGCACACGCTCAAAGACGCCGTGCGCGGCGCCGACTACGTGCAGGAAAGCGGCCCGGAAAACGTCGAGGTCAAGCTCGCGACGTTTGCCGCGCTCGACGCCGCGGTCTCGGCGCGCTGCGTGCTCGCCTCGTCGACGTCGGCGATCGTCGCCTCCAAGTTCACCGAGACGCTGTCGTGCCGCGCGCGCTGCATCGTCGCGCACCCGGTGAACCCGCCGCACCTGGTGCCGGTGGTCGAGCTGTGCGGCGCGCCATGGACGAGCGACGAGACCAAGGCGCGCGCCCGCGAAGTGATGCAGAGCGTGGGCCAGGTGCCGATCGCCGTGAAGCGCGAGATCGACGGCTTCGTACTGAACCGCCTGCAGGTTGCGCTGCTCACCGAAGCGTTCCGCCTCGTGCAAGACGGTATCGTCAGCCCGCAGGACCTGGACGACACGGTGCGCCACGGCCTGGGCCTGCGCTGGGCGTTCATGGGGCCTTTCGAGACGATCGAGTTGAATGCGCCGGGAGGCATCGCCGATTACTGCGAACGCTACGTGCCGTGGTTTCGCCGTTACGTCGCGGACCTGCCCAAGGCAGCGGTGTGGGACGACGACGCATGGCCCAAGGCGGCCGACGCCTGGGGACCTCCGCCAAGCGCCGAGGAGATCGCGCAGAAAAGCCTGTGGCGGAATGACCGCCTCGCCGCGCTCGCCGCGCACAAGATCAAGCAAAAGCTCTGGGAGGAGCCTTGATCTCGAATTCGACCGCCGCGAGCCACAGCGCACCACCAACAGCCACTCATTGACCCCTGGAGAACAGCCATGCCCAAAGCCAAATCGAACCGCCGCAAAGTCATGATCACGTGCGCCGTGACCGGCGCGATTCACACGCCGACGATGTCGCGCTACCTGCCGATCACGGCCGACGAGATCGCCGAAGCGGCGCTGGGCGCCCACGCCGCCGGAGCGGCGCTCGTGCACCTGCACGCTCGCGACCCGGTGAACGGCAAGCCCGATCAGCGCCCGGAAGCCTTCACGCCGTTCCTGTCGCGCATCAAGCGTGCCTGCGACGCCGTCATCAACATCACTACCGGCGGCGCGCCGACGATGGGCGTGGAAGAGCGCCTCAAACCCTGCGCCTTCTTCAAACCCGAAGTCGCCTCGCTCAACATGGGGTCGATGAACTTCGGCCTGTACCCGATGCTGGCACGCTATCCCGAGTTCAAATTCGACTGGGAGCGCACCTACCTCGCCGAGTCGGACGACCGCATCTTCAAGAACACGTTCAAGGACATCGCCAACATCCTGACCACGTGCGCAGCGAACCACACGCGCTTCGAGATCGAGTGCTACGACATCGGCCACCTCTACACGCTGCGCCACTTTGCGGACCGCGGCCTGGTGAAGGCGCCGTTTTTCATCCAGTCGGTGTTCGGCCTGCTGGGCGGAATCGGCCCGCACCCGGAAGACGTGGCGCACATGAAGCGCACGGCAGATCGACTCTTCGGCGACGATTACTTCTGGAGCGTTTTCGGCGCCGGGCGCAATCAACTCCCGATTGCCGCACAGTCGGTCGCGCTGGGCGGCAACGTGCGCGTCGGGCTGGAAGATTCATTGTGGATCGGCCCGGGGCAGTTCGCCGAGAGCAACGCGCAGCAGGTACGCGCCGCGCGGCAGATCATCGAAGGCTTGGGGCTGGAAGTCGCGAGCGCCGACGAAGCGCGCGAGATGCTGCAACTCAAGGGGGCGGCGAACGTGAATTTCTGAGCGCGATCGCCCGATCGCAGGGCCGGGGCCCGCGTACCCATAAATATGGCACACTGGCCGCATGAAGACGACCCTCGAACTTCCCGACCCCCTGTTTCGCAAGGCCAAAGCGACCGCCGCGCAGCAGGGCCAGTCATTGAAGGAATTCTTCACCGCCGCATTGCGCGACAAATTGGCGGCCGGCAGCGGCCCGCCGCGTGCCACCGAGCCGGCGTGGATGCAAGGGTTCGGCACGCTGAAGCGATTGCGCAAGGAGACCGCGCGAGTGCAGGCCACCGTCGACGCCGAGTTTCGCGTCATCGAGTCTGAGGACTTGCGTTGATTCTCGACACGAATGCCTTGTCGGCGTTTGTCGATGGCGAGGCGACGGTGGGTGCGGTGCTTCGCGCCCAACACCGGGCGGCGATTCCGGTCATCGTGCTGGGCGAGTTTCGCTACGGCATTGCAGCATCGAGGCATCGCAAGACGTACCAGGTTTGGCTCGAAACTCACCTGCGAAGTTTCGATCTTCTGCCAATCACGGCTGACACCACGCTGCCCTACGCGAATTTGCGAACCACGTTGAAGGCGCTGGGAAAGCCGATCCCGGCGAACGACGCCTGGATCGCTGCCCTGGCACTGCAGCAAGACATGCCCATCCTCAGCCGCGACGAGCACTTCGATGGGCTGCCCGATGTTCGGCGCGTCAGTTGGTAATGGAATCACGCGTGCACACCGACCTGAAAGACAAAGTCATCCTCATCACCGGCGCGAGCACCGGCATCGGCGCCGCGGCGGCGCGCGGATTCGGGCGTGTGGGCGCTGCGGTGGCGGTGCATTACCACTCGAGCGAAGGTGCGGCGCAGGGCGTTGCGGCCGACGTCATCGCGGCAGGCGGCCAGGCGCGAACATTCCGCGCCGACGCGACGCGCGACGCCGACCTGGTCCTCCTCGTCGCGCAGGTGCACGAGCACTTCGGCCGCATCGACGTGCTCATCAACAACGCCGGCAACGTGATCGAGCGCAAACCGTTTGCCGAGTCCGATTCGGCGTTCCTGAACGACATGCTCGACCTGAACGTGCGCTCCGTGGTCACGATGTGCCATGCGGTGCTGCCGATTCTGCGCGCCCAAGGCCAGGGCAACATCATCAACGTCACGTCGATCGCCGCGCGCAACGGCGGCGGGCCCGGGGTCGTTCTGTATGCGGCAGCGAAAGGCTTCGTCAGCACGCTGACACGCGGCCTGGCAAAAGAATTCGCGCCGCACAAGATCCGCGTCAACGGCGTCGCGCCGGGAGTCATCCTCACGCCGCTGCACGAGCGTCACACGCCCCAGGCGACGCTCGATGCGCTGCAGGCCACCGTGCCGATGGGGCGACTGGGCACCGCTGACGAATGTGCGGGCGCGTTTCTGTTCCTGGCGTCGGACGCCGCGAGCGGCTACGTCACCGGCCAGATCATCGAGGTCAACGGCGGGCAGTTGATGCCGTAGCCCGCGCACCGCGCAGCGCCTCGCGGCGCCGGCGCGGCGTTCCTCGCTCGTTACTACTTCTGCGCAGCGAGCCAGATCTTGTCGGTCGTCGCGCCGGCGGGCTTCTTCGTGATCACCGGGTCGCTCTTGCCCTTCATCAGCGTGTCCACCGTGCGCTCGTAGGCCTTCATGTCGAGCTGGCCGGTCTTGCCGGTGCCTACCAGCTTGGCGATCTCGCCCATCATGCGCGCCTGGTGCGCCTCTTTCTGCGCGCCCGAGGCGTCGTTCTTCAGCACGATCTTCACCGCGTCGGCGGGATTCTTCACAGCGTCGTCCCAGCCCTTCATGCTCGCCTTGACGAAGCGCGCGAGTTTTTCGGCCATCTTCGCATCGGCGAGCGATTTTTCGGTCGCGTACAGGCCGTCCTCCAACGTCGCCACGCCTTGGTCTTCGTATTTGAAGACGAGCAACTGATCCGGCTTCATGCCGGCGTCGATGAGCTGCCAGTATTCGTTGTACGTCATCGTGCTCACGCAGTCGGCCTGCTTCTGCAGTAGCGGGTCGACGTTGAAACCCTGCTTCAGCACTTTCACTCCGTCGGCAGCGCCGGTCGTCTTCAGGCCGAGTTTGTCCATCCAGCTCAGGAACGGGTACTCGTTGCCGAAGAACCAGACGCCGAGCGTCTTGCCTTTGAAGTCCGCCGGCGCCTTGATGCCGCTGTCTTTGCGGCACGTGAGCTGCATTCCGGAGCGCTGGAAGACCTGCGCGATGTTGACGATCGGAACGCCCTTTTCGCGCGTCGCGAGTGCCGAGGGCATCCAGTCGACGATCACGTCGGCGCCGCCGCCGGCGATCACTTGGCTCGGGTTGATGTCGGGGCCGCCTGCCTTGATCGTGACGTCCAGCCCGGCGTCCTTGTAGTAGCCCTTGTCCTTGGCGACGTAGTAGCCGGCAAACTGCGCCTGCGTGACCCACTTGAGTTGCAGCGTCAGCTTGTCTTGGGCCTGCGCAGCGCCTGCGCCGAATACCAGTGCCAGCGCCGGCACGAAGCGCGAAATCTTCTGCAATGTCATTTTGAGTCTCCTCGGAGGTTGGGGGTTAAACGCGGCGTTTCGATCGGGCGATCGGTCAGCCGTGGAAAGAAGGGTGCCATGATGTCATTGATCGCTCGATCAGCGCAATCAGGCCGTACAGCAGGGAACCGGCGAGCGCCGCGATCGCAATCGCGGCCCAGACGACGTCGACGTTCATGCGCGCGACTTCGGCGCTGATGCGAAAGCCCAGGCCGTAGATCGGCGAGCCGAAAAATTCGGCGACGATCGCCGAGATCAACGCCAGCGTCGAGTTGATCTTCAGCGCATTGAAGACGAACGGCAGCGCGCTCGGCAGGCGCAGCTTGAGCAGCGTCGTGCGGTGGCCCGCGGCATAGGTGTGCATCAGGTCGCGGTGCATCGCATCCACCGATGCCAGCCCGGCAATTGTGTTCACGAGCATCGGGAAGAAGGTCACGATCGCCGCCACCGCCGCCTTGCTTTGCCAGTCGAAGCCGAACCACATCACCATGATCGGCGCGATGCCGACGATCGGCACGGCGCCCGCCAGGTTCGCCAGCGGCAGCAGGCCGCGCGCGAGCACGCTGTAGCGGTCGGCGAGCAGCGCCGCAAGCAAGCCTGAGGCGCAGCCCATCGTGTAGCCGGCGAGCACGGCATACGCCGTCTGCTTGAAGTCGGGCCAGAGCACGGGCCAGCGCGCCACCAGCGCCTCGCCCACGGCGTGCGGCGCCGGCAGCAAGACACGCGGCACGTCCCAGCCGACGACGAGCACTTCCCACACGTAGAGCAGCGCGATTCCGAACAAGGCGGGGGCGAACAGCGCCAGCACCCGGCCCTGCAATTGCGCGAGCCGGCCGAGCACGAACCACAGCAACAGCACCCAGAGCGCGAGCAGCCACCACAGCGGCGCTGCGTCGGCGCCGCGTGGGCCGTCACCGCGCAGCGTCGCGAGCACGAACAGCGCGAGTGCTGCGAGCAGCGCCAGCGCTGCCATGCTGATGACGTGCCGCTTCACGGCCGCGCCCCCATCGCACGCAACGCCGCGCGCTCGACCAGTGCCACCGCCGCGACCAGCATCACGCCGAGCAACGAGGCAGTGAACAACGCCGACCAGATCTGGATGGTCTGGCCGAAATACGAGCCCGACAGGAGCCGCGCGCCCAGGCCAGCCTGCGCGCCGGTGGGCAACTCGCCGACGATGGCGCCGATCAGGCTCGTCGCGATCGCGACCTTGGCGCTGGCAAACAGGAACGGCACGGCGGCGGGCAGGCGCAACTTCCAGAGCTGTTGCGGCCGGCTCGCGCTGTAAGTGCGCATCAGGTCGAGCTGCAGGATGTCCGGCGAGCGCAGCCCCTTCACCATGCCGATCGCGACCGGGAAGAAACACAGGTACATCGAAATCACCGCCTTGCTCAAGAGCGGCGGGTAGCCCAGGCTGCCGAGCACGACGACGACCATCGGCGCAATCGCGAGAATCGGAATCGTCTGCGACGCGACGATCCACGGCAGCAGGCCGCTGTCGAGCACGCGGTTGTGCACGACGCCGACGGCGATCAGCGCGCCGAGCAACATGCCCAATGCGAAGCCGAGCGCTGTTGCCCAGAGCGTCACGCCGGCGTGATAGATCAGGCTGCGTGGGCTGTCGGGCGGGTTGTCGGCGATGCTGTGCCACCAATCGCTCGCGATCTGGTGCGGCGCGGGCAGCACCGGGCGCTCCATCGACCAGGTCGAGTCGATGAGCTCGCGTGCGCCCCAGGCGTTGCCGATTCCCTCGAGGCGCTCGATCACTTGCGGCGCGTTCAGCCCCACCGCGGCGCCGTACCAGAGAACGAGCAGCAGGCCGACCAGCCCGAGCACCGGACCCGCGTGGTGCGTTAGCCGCGCCTGCCAGGCCGCCTCAATCTTCATAGCTGTGGCCGGCGCGCAGCGCCGCGCGAACGCGCTGCGCGACCTCGGCGAATGCGGGGGTTTCGCGCACGTCCAGGCCGCGTCCGGCCGGCAAAACGTTGTCCATGACTTCGATGATTCGCCCCGGGCGTGGGCTCATCACGACGATGCGGTTCGACAAAAACACCGCTTCCGAAATCGAATGCGTGACGAACACCACCGTCTTGCCGGTTCGCTCCCACAGGCGCAGCAATTGTTCGTTGAGATGGTCGCGGGTGATTTCGTCGAGTGCGCCGAACGGCTCGTCCATCAGCAGCAGTTTCGGCTCGAGCGCCATCGCCCGCGCGATCGAGACGCGCTGCTGCATGCCGCCCGAGAGCTGCCACGGGAACTTGCGCGCAAAGCCCTCGAGGCCGACGAGCTCGAGCTGCTTCTCGGCGCGTGCGCGGCGCTCGCCTTCGGCAACGCCGATGATCTCAAGCGGCAGCATCACGTTGCGCAAGACGTTCCGCCAAGGGTAGAGCGCCGCCGCCTGGAATACATAACCATAGGCGCGGTCCAGGCGCGCCTGCTCCGGGCTGACGCCGTTCACGTTGATGTGCCCCGAGGTCGCGCGCTCCAGGTCGGCAATCACGCGCAGCAGTGTCGTCTTGCCGCAGCCCGACGGGCCGATCAGCGAGACGAACTCGCCGCGCTGAATCGTCAGGTTCACATGGTCCAGCGCCGCCACCGGCGCGTCGGCGGTGTTGAATACGAGGGACAAGTCCCTCGCGTCAACAGCCGCCTTAGAGCCTGAGAGGCCATCGAATGCGCCCACGTGAGGTTCCAAAACAGACTCAGTCTAGGCGCAAAGCGCAGCCGGGCTGGTGGCCCGGCGAGCATTTGCAACGACGAGTGAGTCCGTTTTGGAACCTCACCCTGCGGGCCGGGGTGCCCCAGGGCGCTGGTGGGTGTTGCGCCGCTTGCCCAGGCGTGAGCCTGGGCTGCGCGACGCGCCTACCCCAGCGCCCTGGGGCACCCCGGCGTGGGCGCATTCGATGGCCTCTCAGGCTCTTAGCCATCAGGCGGCGACCCCGGCACGCTCGAGCATCGCGTGCAGCAACACGTTGCAGCCGGCGCTGATGTGCTCGGGTTTTGCGTCTTCGATTTCGTTGTGGCTGATGCCGTCCTTGCACGGGATGAAGATCATCCCGGCCGGCGCGAGGCGCGCCATGTACACCGCGTCGTGCCCGGCGCCGGAGACGACCGGCATGTTGCTGTAGCCCAGCAGCGCTGCGGCACGCGCGACCGCGCTCACGCACTCGGCGTGAAACGGTTGCGCCGGGTACGCCGACACGGGTTCGATCGTGATCGGCAAACCGCTCTCGGTGCTCAGCCGCGCTGCGACACCGCGGATGTCGGCGTCCATCGCATCGCACAGCGCGTCGCTCGCGTTGCGCAAGTCGATCGAAAACTTGACGCGACCCGGAATCACGTTGCGGCTGTTCGGGTGCACGTGCACCATGCCCACCGTGCCGCGGCCGTGCGGCGGATGGCGGTGCGCACACGCGACGACTTCGCGCATCAGTACCGCGGCGACTTGCAGCGCGTCCTTGCGCAGCGCCATCGGCGTCGGGCCGGCGTGCGCTTCCATTCCGGTCACCGTGCAGTCGTACCAGCGAATGCCGAGCACGCCGCTGACGACGCCGATGGTCTTGTCGTTGTCTTCCAGCACCGGACCCTGCTCGATGTGCGTTTCGAAGTAATTGCCTATCGGGTGCGCGCCGGGCTCTTCGGTGCCGATGTAGCCGATGCGCGCGAGTTCGTCTTTCACCGATTTGCCTTCGGTGTCTTTCGCCGCGTACGCGTGTTCGAGCGTGAACGCCTTGGCGAACACGCCCGAACCCATCATCACCGGAACGAAGCGCGAGCCCTCTTCATTCGTCCAGAAAGCGACTTCGATCGGTGCCTCGGTCTGCACGCCGTGGTCGTTGAGCGTTCGCACCACTTCGATGCCGGCGAGCACGCCGTAGTTGCCGTCGAACTTGCCGCCGGTGGGCTGCGTGTCGATGTGGCTGCCCGTCATCACGGGAGGCAGGCTGTTGTTGCGCCCGGGGCGGCGCATGAAGCCGTTGCCGATTTTGTCGATCGTGACCGTCATTCCCGCTTCGCGCGCCCAGCGCGTCACGAGGTCGCGGCCCTGCTTGTCCAGGTCCGTGAGTGTCAAGCGGCACACGCCGCCCTTGGGCGTGGCGCCTATCTTCGCCAGCTCCATGAGCGAGTTCCAGAGGCGCTTGCCGTCGATGCGCAGTTCGGTCGTGGTGGGGGCATGGGTGATGGCCATGGAAGCTCTCCTGTATTCAGTGAGGTTGAGCAGATTCAGCGTGGCACGGCGCTCGGCGCGAGCTCATGCGCGCGTTTCGCCACTGCCTGGAAGTTGGGGCCGAAAGGCGGACGTTTCAGGTAACGCCCCTGCCCTGCTTCAGCGCGCAAGTCGCCGTTCGCGTAAACGATGCGCCCGCGGCTCACGGTGTGGCTGGCGATGCCGCGCACCGTGCGCCCTTCGAAGATGTTGAAGTCGAGTTTTGAATGCTGCGTCTTCGCGGAAATTGTCTTTGTTCCCTGCGGGTCCCACAGCACCATGTCGGCGTCTGACCCTTCGGCGATCACGCCCTTGCGCGGGTACAGGTTGAACAGCTTGGCAGCGTTCGCCGACGTGATCGCGACGAATTCGCTCGGCGTCAGGCGCCCGCTGTTCACGCCGGCGTCCCAGATCACGGCCATGCGCTCCTCGACGCCGCCGCAGCCGTTCGGGATCAATGCAAAGTTGTCCTTGCCCGCCGCCTTTTGCGCTGCGCAGAACGTGCAGTGGTCGGTCGCGGTCGTGTGCAGGCTGCCCGATTGCAGGCCGCGCCAGAGGAATTCCTGATGCGCTTTGGGCCGGAACGGCGGGCTCATCACATGCGCCGCGGCGCGCGTGAAATCCGGGTCGCGATAGACGCTGTCGTCGATCAGCAAGTGCCCGGCGAGGACTTCGCCGTAGACGCGCTGGCCGCGCGCCCGCGCGCGCGCAATCGCCTCGGCGGATTCGATGCACGACACGTGCACGACGTAGATCGGCACGCCCAGCACGTCGGCAATCGCGATCGCGCGGTTCGCGGCTTCGCCCTCGACCATCGGCGGGCGCGACAGCGGGTGCCCTTCGGGGCCGGTGATCCCCATCTTGAACACTTCCTGCTGGAGCAGGTAGACGAGCTCGCCGTTTTCGGCGTGCACCGTCGGCATCGCGCCGAGTTCGAGCGCGCGGCGGAAGCTGTTCACGAGCGTCTCGTCGTCGCACATGATGGCGTTCTTGTACGCCATGAAGTGCTTGAAGCTGTTCACGCCTTCTTCTTTCACGAGCGTTCCCATGTCGGCGTGCACGGCATCGCTCCACCACGTCACCGCCACGTGAAAGCTGTAATCGGCAGCGGCTTTCTCGGCCCAGCCGCGCCATTTGCGGTATGCGTCAAGCAGCGGCTCCTGCGGTGCGGGGATGACGAAGTCGATGATGCTCGTCGTGCCCCCGGCGAGGCCCGCCGCCGTGCCGCTGAAGAAATCGTCGACCGCGACGGTGCCCATGAACGGCAGTTGCATATGGGTGTGCGGGTCGATTGCGCCGGGCAGCAGGTACTGGCCGCTGCCGTCGAGCACTACCGCGCCCGCAGGCGCCTGGCGCGCCGCGGCTTCACCGACCGCGGCGATGCGCCCGTCGACGCAGAGCACGTCGGCAGCGCTTTCGCGATCCGCATTCACGACGGTCGCGCCGCGGATCAGAAGGGGCTGGGTCATGGGAATCTCCTTCACGAGTGGGTGCATTGGGTCGAGTCTCGCCCCGCCATCATGCCTTGTTCGCTGCGGCCTGCGGCGCGGCGCCGATGCGCATCGGGTTGTTCGGGTGCGTCGTCCAGTTCGCGTAGTCGCCGCTCACTGATCTCCCGGTACGGCGATCAGTCTCGCCGGGAGCGAGAACGCGCATCGTGATCGTGTCGGGCACCGGGCAGATCGAGACGCACAGGTTGCAGCCGACACACTCTTCTTCGATCACTTCGAAGTGGCGCTTCCCGTCCTTCACCGCACTGATCGCCTGGTGCGCCGTGTCTTCGCACACGACGTGGCAACGCCCGCACTGGATGCACGAGTCCTGGTGGATGACGGCCTTCTCGACGTGATTCAGGTTCAGCGAATTCCAGTCCTTCACGCTGCCCACAGCCCGGCCGCGAAAACCTTCGATGCTGCGGTAGCCGTGTTGATCCATGAAATTGTTCAGGCCGTCGCACATGTCCTGCACGATCTTGAAGCCGTAGACCATCGCCGCGGTGCACACCTGCACCGTGCCGCAACCCAAGGCGATGAACTCGGCAGCGTCGCGCCACGTCGTGATGCCGCCGATGCCCGAGAGCGGCAGCGTCGCGGTGGCTGCATCGCGCGCGATTTCGGCGACCATGTTCAGCGCGATCGGTTTCACCGCCGGGCCGCAATAGCCGCCGTGCGAGCCCCAGGCGCCGATGCTCGGGCTCATCACCATGCGCTCGAGGTCCACACCCATCACCGAGTTCACGGTGTTGATCAGGCTCACCGCGTCGGCGCCGCCGGTTCGTGCCGCGCGCGCCGGCAGGCGCACGTCGGTGATGTTGGGCGTGAGCTTGACGATCACCGGCAGCTTCGTGTGGTGCTTGCACCACTGCGTGAGCGCTCGATGTACTCCGGCACCTGGCCCACCGCAGCGCCCATGCCGCGCTCGCTCATGCCGTGCGGGCAGCCGAAGTTGAGCTCGACGCCATCGGCGCCGGTGTCTTCGACCATTGGCAGGATGCGCCGCCACGATTCTTCGACCAGCGGCACCATCAGCGAGACGAGCACGGCGCGGTCCGGCCAGCGGCGCTTCACGCGCGCGATCTCATCCAGGTTTGTTTGCAGCGGCCGATCGGTGATGAGCTCGATGTTGTTGAAGCCGATGACGCGCCGGTCCGCAGCGAGCAGCGCGCCGTAGCGCGGGCCGTTCACGTTGACGATCGGCGGGTCTTCGCCGAGCGTTTTCCACACCACGCCTCCCCAGCCCGCCTCGAAGGCGCGGTTCACGTTGTATTCCTTGTCGGTGGGCGGGGCCGAGGCGAGCCAGAACGGGTTCGGGCTCTGGATTCCGGCAAAGCTGGATTTCAGGTCAGCCATGGTGGGTCTCCTGCATCGTGGCGTTTGTGCCGGCGGCACTGCGCAGCGCGAGGTCGATAGCGACCGCTGCGCGCTTGCCGTGCTCGACCGCTTCGACGGTCAGGTCCCGGCCGCCGTGCCGGCAATCGCCGCCAGCCCAGACGCGCGCAGCGCTGGTGCGGCCGTCGGCGTCGGTGACGATGCGACCCTGCTTCAATTGAAGCGCCGAGCCGACGGGCTCAGCCACAAAAGTCTGGCCGATTGCCTTGAGCACCATGTCGGCCTCGAGCGTGAACGTCTCGCCGGTCTCGAGCAGCTTGCCACCCTGCAGTGCAGTCGCCGCGAAGCGCACGCCGCGCAGCACGCCGTTCTCGCTGAGCACTTCTTTCGGCGCCGCCCAGTGGCGGATGCTCACGCCGTTGATCTGTGCCCACTCCTGCTCGTGCGCAGACGCCGACATCGCATCAGCGCCCCGCCGGTAGACGATCGTCGCCGTCTGCGCGCCGAGCAGCCGCGACTGCACCGCAGCGTCCACCGCCGTCATGCCCCCGCCGATGACGATCACGTGCCGCCCCACCGGCACCGCAGCCGGGTCGGACTGGCGCAGCTCGGCGATGAACTTGACCGCGTCGCGCACTCCCGCCACCTGCGGCTCGATGATGCCCAGCGCGTTGACACCTGCCAAACCGACGCCGAGAAACACCGCGTCGTAAGCGCCCTGCAGGCTCGCGAGCGTGAAGTCGCGCCCGAGTTGCTGCCGGCCCCGAACTTCGATGCCGCCGATAGCGAGCAGCCACTGCACCTCCTGCTGCGCGAAGCCATCCGTCGTCTTGTAGGTTGCCAGGCCGTACTCGTTGAGCCCGCCGAGTTTGGGCAGCGCGTCGAACAGCACCACGTCGTGGCCGCGCCGCGCCAGGCCATGCGCGCACGCCAGCCCCGCCGGGCCGGCGCCGACGACGGCGACCCGCCGCCCGGTCGCCGCGGCGCGCGTGAACAGCGGCGTTCCTGGATTGGAGAAATGAGCGTCGGTCGCGTAGCGCTGCAGCGCGCCGATCTCGACCGGCTTGTCTTCATGCGTGTGGCGCACACACGCCTGCTCGCACAACACCTCGGTCGGGCAAACGCGCGCGCACATGCCGCCGAGCGGGTTGGCTTCCAGGATCGCGCGCGCCGCACCCCGCAGGTTGTCTTGGGCGATGCGCTGGATGAAGCTCGGAACGTCGATGCCGGTCGGGCACGCCGCGATGCACGGCGCGTCGAAGCAGTAGTAGCAGCGCTCGGCTTCGATCAGCGCCTGGGAGCGTGTCAGCGGTGGATGCGAGTCGGCAAAATTCTTCGCGTAGTCGGCCAGATTCAGCCGCGCGGCGTGCAGGCCGCAGGCGCGCGATGCAGGTGTGTCCAAGAGAGGCCTCCGTATCGAGTCAGCCCAACCCCACGCCAGGCCCGCCGCGACGCTGCGAGCCAGACCGAAGCGGCAACTTTACGGGCCTGTAAATCTTTACGGATGCGTAAAAACCCGCAAGCGCGCGCCGCGCTCGCCTCGCCACAATGAAGCGATGAACGCCGCCCCCACACGTGCACCGGCTGCCGTCGCGCGCAAGCGCCTCGCGGCCGCAGCGGCGCCCGCCTCACCCAGCCCGCGCGCACCGCGCGCCGCGCGCGTGCACAAGCAGGCGTTGATCCTGCTCGAAGCCGAGCGCCAGTTCGCGCGCTTCGGTTTCGAGGGCGTGTCGCTCGACAACATCGCCGCGGCTCTGGGCATCAGCCGGCAGAACATGCTGTACTACTTTTCGAGCAAGGACGAGCTCTACAGCGCCGTGCTCGACAACGTTCTCGAGTCGTGGCTCGAGAGCATGGACGCGCTCGCCAAAGAAGACGACCCCGAAGCCGCGATCGGCAGCTACATCCGCGCCAAACTGCGCTTCTCGGCGCAGCGCCCCAGCGGCTCGGCGGTGTTCACGCGCGAGGTCATGGCCGGCGCACCGCGTTATGCGGCCAAGCTCGCCAAACTCGTCATCCCGCACCTGCGCCGCGACGTGAGAACGTTCGAGAAGTGGGCGCGCCAGGGGTTGATCGAACGTGTTGACTTCACGCACCTGATGTTCGTCATCTGGTCGGCAACCCAAGCGTATGCGGATCTCGCGCCACAGTTTGCGCTGTTCATCGGTAAAGACAAACTGGCAGACGCTGACTTCGATGCAGCGCACGCGCTGCTGACGCGAATCGTCATGGGCAGCCTGCGCAAGACTTCACCCTGATGCGTTGAAGCCCCCGGGGCCGCTCGCGTCCCCCTGGCGCCCATGTGACTCAATGCCTTGCCTACGGCGCGGCCGCTGGCGGCGCCACCGCAGCGCCTTCGATGCCGTGGCGCGCCAGCGCACTCGCGACGAAACCCGAGGCTTTCATCTGCTCGACAAATTCATTGAGGAAGCGCGCCCCCGCGTCGCGCCCCTTAGGCGTGACCATCGCCTGGTTGATCACCATGAAGCGCCCGGGCAGCAGGCGCAGGCCGGGAAGGCGTTTCGCATCGGCTTCGAGCTGCTGCTTCACACCTGCGGCGACGTCGAGCTTCTGCGCGATGAACAGGTCGGTCACTGCCGGCGACGTGGGCGCGTACACCATGCGTGCCTGCTTCAGCTGACGGCCAAGGAACAGGTCGTACGCGCTGCCCTTGCCCACCGCGACGCGAACGCCTTCGCGGTCCACATCTTCGTTGCGCTGCATCGCAGACTCGGCGCGAACCAGGTACGCACCTTCGATCACCACATAGGGTGGCGTCTGCAGCATGTCCTGGCCGCGCGCCGGGTCGATGGCGACGAAGGCCACGTCCCACGCGCCGCTGCGCGCGGCCTCGACGACTTTGCCCGCAGCTTCGAACGTCACCAGCTCCAGGCCCACGCCCAGGCGTGCCGCGAGTTCACGCGACATGTCGACCGACACGCCGCGTGCTTGGCCCGTCGCGGGGTCTTTCGTCGCGAGAATCGGGTTGCCGAAATTGATCGCTGCGCGCAGCTTGCCAGTGGGTGCGAGTTCGGCAACCACTGCCGGCGAAGCAGAGGGCCGGCTCGCGCAAGCGCTCAACAGTGCGGCACACAGGCCGAGGACGATTGTCTTGCGCAGCATGCAAACTCCGGTTCGGGTGGGGGCAAAGTTTGCCACGCTGCGCACACCCCGGAGATCGCTCACGCGACCCACCCGCCGCACACCGGGAACACCTGGCCGACAAAACACGCCGCGGCGTCACTCGACAGGTAGGCGGCAAACAACGCGTCTTCATCGCCCGAGACGAGGCGCCCGAGCGGCACTTCGCGCTTGAGCCGCTCCTGAAACGCGGGGTTGGCTTGCACCTCGGCGCCGAAGTACATCGGGTTGTCGACGAAGTTCTGCGAAATCGCATTCAGCTGGATGTTGTCGCGCGCGATTTCCAGGCCTGCGGCGCGCACCCAGGCAAGCTGCGCACCGCGCGCCGCGCAGTAGGTGGACGTGCGCTTCATGCCGCGCAAGCCCGCGGCGCTGCCCATCACGACGATCCGGCCGCGCCCGCGCGCACGCATTTGCGGCAGCACGGCGCGCAGCAGGCGCGGCAGCGGGTCGACGAGGTGGGCGAAGGTGCGGCGCCATTCGTCTTCGCCCACGTCCGCTACCGCGGAGGTGGGTGCCGGCAACGCGGGTTGGGCGATCAACACGTCGATCGCGCCGGCGTCGCTCACGACACGCTCCGCCATGCCGGCGTCGTCGCCCAAGGGGCGCGGGTCGGCGATCACGACGGCGCCGAGTTCGGCAAAGACGCGCTGCAGCGCCGGGCCCATGAAGTCATTGCACTGGGTGAGCAGAATCCGCCGGCCCTGGAGGTCGATGAGTTTCATGGGTACCCCTTTCCTGTCGAAGTCACGAGCGGTGCAGAGCGAGTATCGTCTTCATCCGTTGTGCAACGAGGAGACGCCCATGGCGATGCGCGTGGTGAGGCTGGGCAGCCCCAGGGCCGAGGACGAAGGGCTGCGAATTGGCACAGTGCGGCGCCCGCCGCGCGGCGTGCCCAAGGCCGAGTTCGCAACGCGCGACTGGTACGACGTGTGGTTCCCGAACCTCGCGCCGAGCCTCGCGACGATGAAGTTCGCGCAGGCAGCGCAGACGCCCGGCGAGTGGGCCGCGTTCAAGAAAAAGTACCGCGCCGAGATGGCCGAGCCGAACCATGCGCACGCGCTCGAGCTGCTCGCCACGCTCTCGCGGCAGACGAACTTCTCGGTCGGGTGTTATTGCGAACACGAGGAGCGCTGCCACCGCTCCGTGTTGCGCGCGCTGCTCGAAGAACGTGGCGCCAAGTTCGCGTAGCGGCGCAAACAACCGGCTGCGGTCGCTGCGCAACTGGAGAGCTGCCCCTAGAGAAATCCGTGCGTTCTGGGTATCGCTCTCTACAACTGTCTGCCGATACTCGCGGCCTTCGATGAAGCTTCATCGCCATTTTCCCAAGGACAGACACACCATGAGCCCTTCGACCCTGAGCAGCGTCACGCTGGAAACGCTCGAGAACTATCGCACCGCGGCAACGCGTAGCGTCGTCGCCTATCGCCTGGGCGGCAAGCGCCTCGTGGACGTGGTCAACGCCGCACTGGAAAACACGGTCTACCCGCGCACCGCGAAGATCGCGCCGCGCGCCACCGAGCGTTTGAATCAGGTTCGCGGCAACGTCAGCGAAGTCATCGTCAGGGGCGTGGATCAGGTCGCGCAGCGCAGCGAGCAAGCCATCGAGTTCGGCTCGGCCACCGCCGCCGCGCAAGTCTCCAAACTCGCTGAGTTGGCGGCCGGCATCCACAACCCGCGCGTTGCGAGCAGCCTGCAAACCGCGGCGCGCCTGAGCCTGCCTGCCGCCAACGTCGCCCTGGCAGTGTCGAGCCGAATCGCCCAAGGCGCGAACGCGCTCGCCGACGCCGCCGGCGCGCGCCCGGTGCGCAGCCTGGCACGCAAAGCCGCAGCAACTGCCAAGCGCCGCGCCGCGCCCGTGGCGCGCAAGGCGCAGACAACGCTCAAGACGGGCGCCAAGCGCGCTGCAAAGTTCGCCAAGCGCGCGACGGCTTGACGCTTCTCCGCAATCGCTCCTGAATGGGGGTTCGGCGCAAGCCGAGCCCCTTTCTGCTTTGGGACGCCGCAGAATCACCCCCATGCAACTCCCTGGCTTCCTGACGCGGCACGCACTCGCGCCCGCGCTGCGCCTGGCGCGTGACCACCTCGCGGCGAACCCCGATTACCGCGAAATCCGCAAATGGGTCGCGCGCATCGATCAGGCGTATCCGCAGCAACCGGACGACGCGCAGTCCAGCGAAGTCGACATCGCCGGCCTCAAGGCGACGTGGATAGCCGCGAAGGGCGCGCGCAAAGATCGCGCGATCCTCTACCTGCACGGCGGCGCCTTCATCATCGAGACGCCGCGGATTCACGCCGGCTTGGCGGCACGCATCGGTGCGCAGGCGCAGGCGCGCGCGCTGATGCCGAGTTATCGCCTCGCGCCCGAGTTCCCCTGTCCTGCTGCGCTGGACGACTGCGTCGCGGCGTACCGTTTCCTGCTGGAGAGCGGCTTCGCCGCGCCGCAGATCCTGCTCGCCGGCGATTCGGCCGGCGGCACCCTGGCGCTCGGCCTGCTGCTGCGCGCGCGCGACGAAGGCCTGCCGCTGCCGGCGGGCGCAGTCGTCCTGTCGCCGGCAACCGACGGCCTGCTGCGTGGCGATTCGATGCGCCGCAACGACGGCCACGACGCGATGTTCGCGCCGAGCCTGTTCCACGCGCTCGCGCCGCTCTACCTGCGCGACGAGAGCCTGCGCACGCATCCGCATGTCTCGCCGCTGCACGGCAATCTGCAGGGCCTGCCGCCGATCCTGCTGCTGGTGGGCAGCACCGAACTGTTGCTCGACGACTCGGTGCGCTTCGCGGGCAAGTGCCCGAGCGCGACGCTCGAGGTGTGGCACGACATGCCGCACGTCTTCCCGCTGTTTCACTTTCTTCCCGAAGCGGCGGACGCAACGGCGCGCATCGGCGGTTTCATCGACGCGTGTTTCGTCGCCTCGCGCGCCCAGGCGCCGGTTGCCGCGCGCGGTGCGGTGGACGACGCCGAAGTGGGCAGCGAACCGGCACCGGATCAGGCCCGCTCCGCGCCGGCGCTCGGCAAGGCAGCGGAACAGCCGGCGCGACTTTCGGGCTGGCGATTTGATCTGCGCCGGATCACCCCGCGCACCCGGCTCTACCTGGGTGCGGCGGCGCTCGGTTTGTTCCTCACCGGCTTGGCCTGTGGCGTGGTGTTTGCGCGCTGAGGCGGCAAGCGCCCTGATCGCTGCGCTGCTCGCCACGGCGCCCGGCGATGGCTGCGCGCGTCGCACGGGCGGCGCACGCAGCGAAGCGATCGACACGATCGTCGTCCACTCGACGGGAGGCCCGACCTGTGACGCCGTGACCGGCCGAGCGATTTGGGTGAAGGGCGGGGCCCTCGAAGACAACCTGCGCCAGATCGAAGCGCATCCGCGCCTGGGAATCCACTACATGATCGATCGCGACGGAACCGTGCGATCGAGTGTGCCCGAGGACCAGCTCGCGCACCACGTGTTTCGCTGGAGTGGGCGTTCGATCGCGATCGAGCTCGTCAACGACGGCGACGGGCTGGATCCGTTTCCGCAAGCGCAGCTCGGCGCACTCGTCGAGCTGTTGCGCGACATCGCACAACGCCGCGGCATTGCGCGCGAGGGCGTGCGCAGGCACTCCGATCTGGACCGCGCCATGCTGCCTTGCGACAAGACGCAGCGGCGCAAAGTGGACCCGGGTGCGGCGTACCCGCATGAAGCGATTCTGGATCGGGTCTTTGCGCCGCCACGGCGTCTGCGCAGGCGCAGGGCGCGAGCGCGCGCCGCGCTGCACAGCGCGCGCTAGGGCGCATTCGCGGTGCGGCTTTGCGCGGCGCGACACCTGCCTACACTGACAGGCCGAGCCCTGGCCATCACCCCAACCCCGGAGACCCGCATGCGCAACTTTCCATCCCCGCTGCTCGGGCTGCTGCTCGTGGCCTGCATTGGCAGCGCGAGCGCGCCGCGGCCGGCGCGCTGACACGCTGCGCCCCTACCCTGAACCCAAGGCCTGCATGACCTCCCGCCCCCACCCCATGAACGGCGCCGAGAGTCTGGTGCGAACGCTCGTCGCCAGCGGCGTCGAAGTGTGCTTCGCCAACCCCGGAACGTCGGAAATGCACTTCGTCGCCGCGCTCGACAAGGTGCCCGGAATGCGCTGCGTGCTCGGCTTGTTCGAGGGCGTCGTCAGCGGTGCGGCGGACGGCTACTACCGCATGGCCGACAAGCCCGCGGCCACACTGCTGCACCTCGGCCCGGGGCTGGCCAACGCGTCGGCGAATCTGCACAACGCGAAGAAGGCCGGTTCGGGAATCGTCAACATCGTCGGCGAGCACGCGAGCCACCACCTCGAACACGACGCGCCGCTCACCTCCGACGTGCAAGGCATCGCGCGCAGCATGGCGCACTGGGTGCATACGTCGCGCAGTTCGATGTCGGTGGCCGCCGACGGCGCGTTGGCCGTCGCGCAGGCGAAGGCGCCGCCAGGGCAGATCGCCACGCTGATTCTCCCGGCGGACACGGCGTGGGGGCCGGCCGAGAGCACGGCGCCTGCGCTGCCTGTCGCGCCGCGGCGCGAAGTGTCTTCGCACGCCATCGACGCGGCAGCCCAAGCCTTGACGCGCGGCAAGCCCGCCGCGCTGCTGCTGGGCGGCCTGGCGGTGCGTGAAGAGGCCTTGTTGCTCGCCGGGCGCATCGCCGCAAAAACCGGTTGCACCTTGCTCCTCGAATACAACGTGCCGCGGCTGCAACGCGGCGCCGGACGGGTGCGCGCGCAGCGCATTCCCTACGTCGTCGACGCGGCGTTGCAGAAGCTTCAGGACTTTCGCGAGCTCGTGCTCGTCGGGTCCAAGGTGCCCGTGGCGTTTTTCGCGTATCCCGGCAAACCCAGTGTGCTGATTCCCGACGCCTGCGCCGTCACGCAGCTCGCCGCGGTGGACGAAGACCTCGTCGGCGCCCTCGAAGCCTTGGCCGAGCGCCTGGGCGCGCGCCAGCTTGCACCGGCGCACGTGGCGCAGCTCGATCGCCCGGCGTTGCCGAGTGGCCGCGTCACGCCGGAGGGCATCGCCGCCGTGCTCGGCGCGCTGTTGCCCGAGGGCGCCATCGTCGTCGACGAATCGATTTCGGTGGGCCGCAATTTCGGTGCCGCGACGGCGAACGCGCCGCCGCACGACTGGCTCAATCTGATGGGCGGATCGATAGGCTTCGGCCCGCCCGCAGCCACCGGCGCAGCGATCGCCGCGCCGGGACGGCCCGTGATTCTGCTCGAGGGCGACGGCAGCGCGATGTACACGCTGCAGGCGCTCTGGACTTGCGCGCGCGAAGCGCTGAACGTCAAGGTCGTGATCCTGGCGAATCGTTCGTACCAGATCCTGCGCGGGGAGTTCGCCGGTGTCGGCGCCGGCACGCCGGGGCAGCGAGCGACCGACATGCTCAGCATCGACAGGCCCGCGCTGGACTGGGTGGCGCTGGCCAAAGGGCATGGCGTCGACGGAGTTCGTGTCGACGACCTGGACACGCTCGCCACGGCGTTGCGCCGCGCGCTGGCTGCGACGGGGCCGTATCTGATCGAGGTGGCGATCTGATCCACCGCTACAAAAGAAACATGCAGCCCCTGGATCTGACGCATTCCTGAAACATGGCGCGGCCAAGATCGCTGCTCCACGAACCAGGGGAGCGCATCTTGGAGCACCTGCAACAGCCGAGAACCGAAGATTTGAGCGACGTTGCGCCGGCACCGCACCGCGGCGCCGCAGGCGCGGACCTGCGCGGCACGCCGGACCTCCTGCAACTCGACAACCAACCCGCCTGGACGAGCCAGCAGGGCAGCCACAGCAAGTTGGACCACACCCTGTCGCTGCCGGGCTGGCTCGTGCGCGAACTCGGACACATCGATCCGCTCGGCGTGCGCCAGGTCGGCGTGCGCATCGTTGAAGTGGCACCGGGCTTTGCCCCGAGCGGCGGCGCGCGGCCGAATCAGCCGCGCCAGCTCGCCTTCGACTGACTTCTTTGGAGATTCCCATGACCCTGACAAACACACCGTCGGAGCGCGTTTCGCGCAGGGCCACCCACGCGTGGCTTACTGAGCCGTCGGATCACGACGCGCCAACGCGGCACCCACCGTTCCACCGCAGCGAGGCCTTTGCCGAAGACCTGGTCGAGCCCGTGAACACGCTGCGCGTTCACGCACCACGCAGACGGCGTCGCGCCACGCTGTTGTTCGTCGTGCCCCTGGGTGCGGCTTTCCTCGGTAGCGTGCTTCCGCTCCTGAATCAACTCGCCTGACAGCCATTCGCGTTCAATCGAATTTGATTGGGTGGCTGCAGCCGGCGCGTTGCTGCCGGTTGGGTGTCCGCTTTGCGTGCGCCCAGAATGACAACGTGCAAGGCGAAGGGCACGACGCAAGAAACCCGTCATCCCGGCTTTCGCCGGGATGACGAGGGTTGTCGGGCAAGCTTCGAGGCCACATCGAACAGCAGCAACGGGCCGAAGGCCGACTGCATTTTCTTGTCGATGGACCGCGAATCCGTGCGACACCGCGGCGCTCTGGTGCCCGCCGCGCGCGCGGTTGGCGCGCCACAACTCACGCGCCGGGGTCGGGGCCCGTTGGCAAAGCCAGCAGCGCCCCCAGGCGCTCCAGCAAGTCGCGCTTGGCAAACGGCTTGTCCAGGCTCGCGCAGCCCGTGGAGGCTAGAAAATCGCGCGCGCTGCGCGACAGCGTGTCGCCAGTGACGAACAGTGTGCGCCGCGCGAGGGCGGGTTGGCGCGCGCCCACCTGACGCCACAGCGCGGCGCCGTCCATGTCGGGCATGCGCAGGTCGGACACGACGGCGTCGAAGCGCGCCGCGTCCAGCAGTTCGAGCGCCACCGCGCCGGATTCGGCGCTCGCCACTTCATAGCCTGCGCTCTCCAGCATGTCGCGCATCAGTTGCGCGATTTCCGGCTCGTCGTCGACGACCAGGATTCGCGCGAGCAGCGCCGCGGCCGGCGGCGCCGCGCGCGGCGCAATCGCGTCGGTGGGCGCGTCGGCATCGACCGGCAGACTCAAGCGAAAGCTCGCGCCGCAAACGCTTTGCGCCGGTTCGAGCACGAGGTCGCCGCCGTGTTCGCGCGCCAGCGTGCGCGCCATCGCCAGCCCCATGCCGGTACCGTCGCTGCGCGTCGTGAAGAAGGGCTCGAAGATGCGCTCGCGCTGCGCGGCGTTGATGCCGGGGCCGTTGTCGCTGATGCGCAGCCAGGCGCAACACGCGGCGCTGCAGCTTCCGGGCGCGACGCCCGAGTCGACGCGCACGCTGCGCTGCCCGGGAGTCGCCGCGAGCGCTTGCTGGGCGTTGAGCAAGAGGTTGAGAACGACTTGCGTGACCTGATCCGCATCGACGTGCAGCGCAGGCAGGCTGTCGTCCAGCGCCAGTTCGAGTTCGATGCCCTGCGTGCGGTAGCTGTATTGCAGCATCTCGGCAGCGCCGCGCACGAGTTCGCCCAAGGCGACTCGGGTGCGTGTCGCCGGTTTGCGGCGCGCCATGTTGAGGAAGGTGTGGACGATGCGCCCGCAGCGCTCCGCGGCTTCGAGGATGCGCTGCGCGTCGGCCAGGATCTGCGGATCGGCGCACTTCTCGACGAGCAAGCCGGCACGCCCCATCACCACCGCCAGCGGGTTGTTCAACTCGTGCGCCACGCCGGCGAGCAGGCTGCCCATCGTCGTGAGCTTTTCGCTCTGGCGCAAGGCTTCGCGTTGGCGCTCGATCTGGCGCGCCGCGAGGTGGCGCTGCGTCACGTCGACGATCGACGCCGTGTAGTAGGTCGCCCCCAACACATCGGTGCGCCAGAGCACGATGTCGATCGGGAACTCGCTGCCGTCGGCGCGCTGCGCCTGCATCTCGACGCGCTGGCCCAGCACGCGCGGCGCACCGCCGGCCTGCACACGGCGGATTCCGGCGTCGTGTTGCGCGCGCAGGCGCGGCGGCACGAGCACTTCGCCGACGCTGCGGCCGAGCACATCGGCGCGCGCGCGGCCGAACATGGCTTGCGCCGACGGGTTGAATTCGACGATGCGCCCCTGCGCGTCGGTGGAAACCAGCGCGGCCAGCGCGTTGTCGACGATCGCCGCTTTCAGCGCTTCGCTCAATTGCAGTTGCGCGCTCGTCTGCGCGAGCTCGCGCTCGCTGCGCAGCAAGTCGTCGTGGTAGCGGTGCAGATCCTCGCTCATCAGGCCTCCTGCACGCGAAGTTCGGCGTGCGCCGCCCCGCTTGGCGCGAGCGGCAGACTCAGCAGGAAACTCGCGCCGCGCGCGGGGGTCGCCTCGAGAACCAGGTCGCCGCCATGGTCACGCGCGAGGGAGCGCGACACCGCCAGGCCCAGGCCCGTGCCCATGCCTTCGGGCTTGGTCGTGAAGTAGGGCTCGAACAGGTGTTCGCGCACGCTCTCGGGCATGGCCTGCCCGTTGTCGCAGACGCGCAGCCACACCCGTAGCGCCCCCGCGCCGGGCTCGACTCCCGTGCTCAGCTCGATGCGGCGCTCGCCTTCGCACGCCGCGAGCGCCTGCTGGGCATTGACGAGCAGGTTCAGGATCACCTGGCCGATCTGGTCGGCGTCGGCCAGCATCGTCGGCAACTCGGCAGCAAGCTCGAGCTGCAGCTCGACGGCGTGGCTGCGCAAGGTGTAGCCCAGCATGTCGGCCGCCGCGCGTGCCAGGTCGTTCAGTGAAACCTGGGTGCGCTGCGCCGGCTTGCTGCGCGCCATGTTCAGAAAAGTTCGCACGATGCGCGCGCAACGCTCAGCCGCCTCGCGAATGCGCATCGCGTCGGCCTTCAGGCCGGGCGCGTTTTCGCACTTTTCTTCGAGCAGGCTGGCGCGCCCGAGAACGATCGGCCAGCGGGTTGTTCAACTCGTGCGCCACGCCGGCGAGCAGGCTGCCCATCGCGGTGAGTTTTTCGCTCTGGCGCAGCGCCTCGCGCTGGTGTTCGATCTGACGCGCCGCCTCGCGGCGCTCGGACACATCGTTGACGAAGGCGCAGAAGTGGCGCGCGCCGTCGAACTCGATGCGCGAGACGACCACTTCCACGGGAAATTCGCTGCCGTCGGCGCGCAGGCCGGTGAGCTCAACCCGTTTGTCGATGATGCTGTGCTCGTTGCCCGGTTTCAGCCAGCTCGTGCCGGCGCCGAAGCCGGCGCGATGCCGCGCCGGCACGATCAGCGCCTTGACGTCCGCGCCGAGCGCGCGTTCGCGCGGCACGCCGAACATCACCTCGGCGGCCGGGTTCCATTCGACAACGTGGCCGTCGGCGTCGGTCGTGACGATTGCCGCCAGCGCGTGGTCGACGACGGCGCTCTTGAACGCTTCGCTGCGGCGTTCGCGCTGCAGCGATTCGCGCAGCGAGGCAAAGGTGTGCGTGATCGTCGTCACCCACGGCTGCCAGCGCGGGCCGAGCTTGGGTTCGGCAGCGGCGTCGTCTTGGGCGATGTGCTGCAAATAACCCATCACGCGCAACGCCGGAACGATAATGCGCCACTGCAGCATCGACTGCCCGATCAGCACCACGAGCAGCAACGCCACGGCGATCAACAGGTAGGGCAGGACCAGCGGCAGCACGTCCAGCCAGAGCGCGCGGGTGGGCGCCATCAGCACCAGCGTCCACGGCGAGCCCGGGGTGTGCAAGGCCAGCATCTGGTGCCCGGCGACGGCGTGCGGCTGGCCCTGCGCCGCCGCTGCGTCGGCAATGTCGGCGGCGTTCACGCCGCGCGGCAGGCGCTGTTCGAGCCGGCGTGCGTGCGGCGTGACCGCGGCGGTGCCGGCGAGCGGTTGCGCGCGATCGGCGACAACCTGGCCGGAGTCGTCGACGATCCACGCCAGCCACGGCGCCCGCGGCAAACGGTCCAGCAGCCGCTCGAGCGCCGACAACTTCAGATCGGCACCGACGACGCCACGAAATTCGCCGCCGTGGTAGAGCGGCGCGGCGCGCGACACGACGAGGCCGCGGCCGTCGGCATCGACAAACGGCGCCGTCCAATAAGGCAGCCGCGCGCTGTTGAGCTGCGGCGTTCCGCCACGGAACAGTTCACGCGCGTACCAAGCGTCCAGCGCGGCGCGCAGCGTTGGCTGGCCGCGCGCTTGCGCGACGTCGCGACTGGGCAACCACGGAAACAGCACGACGTGCGGCTGCGGCCAACCGAACAAATACGACCCCGCCAGATCCGGGTTGCGCAAGTGCGCCAGCTCCATCACGGTGGACAAGGACTGCAACATGCCGAGCGCCTGCGGTGTGGGCGCCGCAGCGTCGGCCCACAGCAGCTGCGCGACTTCGCGCCGCACCAGTTCGGGCAAGCTGTCCAGCGTATGGCCGTCCGCAGCGCTTGCGGCGCCTGGGCGCACCCGCACCGCGGCAGCGAGGGCGCGGTCCGCCGGCGCGATCGCTTCGCCCAGAGCGAGGTCCTTGTGGGCGCGGCGCTGCATGTCGAGCACGTGGTCGGTGACGCTCGCCACCGCCGCATCGATGGCCGCACCGTGCGCGCGCGCGTCCGCCGCGGCGCCGTCCAGCGCACGCTGGTATTGGCTCGCGCCTTGCCACTGGGCGAACAGCGCGAGCAGAGCGAACACGGGCGCGACCGTCAACCACAGCAATTTGCGGTAGCGCCGCAGCAGGCGCTGCGCCGACATTTCATGGCTTTGCGTCAACGCCGCGGCGTTGACCAGGCCGCTGCCCTGAGGCGCGCTCGCTGCAGGCGCGGCGTGCATCACGCGATGAAGACGTAGCCGACGTTGCGCACCGTCTTGATCACTTCGGGCTTGTCCGGGTTGCGCTCGATCTTGCGGCGCAGGCGCATGACGCGCAAGTCGATCGAGCGGTCGAACACGTCCCAGCCGCGGTTGTGCGCCTGCTCCATGATCTGGTCGCGGTTCAGCGGCCGGTTCGGATGGCGCGCGAACAGCGCGAGCAGGTCGAACTCGGCGGCGCTGATCTCGATTTCCGCTCCGTCCGCGCCGAACAGGCGGCGCGCGTCGAGGTCCAGGGTGCACGTGCCGAACGCCTGGCGATGCGTCGCCGCCGGCTCGGCTGCCGCCGCAGGTGTCGACGTTGCGGCTGCCGCGGCAGCTGCCGCCAGCGCGGATTGCGTCAACTGCAGGCGGCGCAGCACGGCGCGCACACGCGCCAGCAACTCGCGCATCTCGAACGGTTTGGGAATGTAGTCGTCGGCGCCGAGCTCGAGCCCGACGACACGGTCCACCGCTTCGCCCACCGTCGTGAGCATGACGATGCCCAGGCCCGGGTGCGCGTCGCGCAGCCAGCGCGCCAGCGACAAGCCGTTCTCGCCGGGCATGTTGACGTCGAGGATTGCCGCGTCGGGAACCGCCTGGGCGATGAGCTCGCGCGCCAGCGCCGCATCCGCCGCGGTGCGCACGTCGAACCCGTGGCGCACGAAGTACTCGTCGAGCAATTCGCGCAGTTCGGGCTCGTCGTCGACGACCAACAGCGTCGGCTTGTGGCGCCGTTCGTCAAGCGCCGTGGGATCCGCTTTCACCTTCGGCAACCGTTGCTGTGTGCAAGCGTCATCATATCGGCTGCGCGCCGCGGGGTGGACCTCGCTTGACGCATTGCCCCCATCGTCCAGGCCCCATTCGGATGCGGTGGTTTGCAATACGCGACACGTGAGCGCGAGGATGTTGCTTCGCATGATGGCGTTTCGAAGGGGGTTCGCGCGCAGCGGCGTGGCGACCGGCGGCGTGCCGCACAGCACTCCAAACCTCGGGGCGGCCAGTGTCACGCCCGCGTGTATCAGCCGCTTTTCCGGGCGCGCGCCGTTGTGTTTCGTTTGTTGCGCAGCGTCTGGGGGCGCCCACGCGACGCCGCGACGCTGCGCGGCGCGAACGCCGTCGAAGGCGGCTTGCCGATCGTCGTGGACGGCAAGATCATCGGCGCCATCGGCGTCTCTGGCGGCTCTTCCGAGCAAGACGGCGTCGTCGCCAAGGCGGGTCTGGACGGCCTGGCCGCGAAGTAGTTGCTGCGCGTCAGCCGTGCAACTCGCACGGCACGCTGAGGAACCCCCGGAAGCGCGCGCGCCCGCCGCGCACCGGGGTGCTGATGAGGCGGTAGCGTGGAAACCGCGCGAGAAACCCGGCGATCGCGATTTCACCCTCGAGCCGCGCCAGGCCCATGCCGACGCACTGGTGAATTCCGCTGCCGAACGCGAGGTGGCGGTTCGGCGCACGGCCCACGTCAAAACGCTCCGGGTCGCTGAACTGCGCCGGGTCGCGGTTCGCCGCACCGATGCACAGCGTGATCGACGTCTCCGGCGCCAAACTCACACCACCGACCTCGACCTCCTGCGTCGTTGCGCGGTTGCCCAACTGGTTGCTGCTCTCGTAGCGCAGGACTTCCTCGACCGCGCTGCGCATCAACTCCGGCTGTGCGAGCAGGCGTTGCCTTTCCTGCGGGTGCTGCGCGAGCGCGACGAGACCGTTGGCGATCAGGTTCGTCGTCGTTTCGTGGCCGGCGTTGAGCAGGAAGATGCAGTTGTGCAGCAACTCCTTGGCCGTGAGGCGCTCGCCGCTGGGTTCACCCAGAATCAAGTTCGTCAGCACGTCGCGCTGCGGGTCGCCGGGCTTGGCGCGGCGTGCAACGATCAGGCCTTCGAGGTAGCGCAGAAAGTCGTGCACGGCGCGATTGCCGCGCTCTGCCACCTCGGGGCGAAGCACCGGCTCGAGCGCGCCGAGAATCGCGAGCGACCATTCGCGCAGCGGGGCGCGTTCATCCTTGGGCACGTCGAGCAGGTTGCCGATCACTTCAATCGGAATCGCGCTGGCGAAGTCTTCGATGAGGTCGCACTGCCTCTTGCCCGCGATGCCGTCGAGCAAGCGCTCGACCAACGCGACGAGCGCCGGCTGCATCAACGCGATCGCCTTGGGCGACAACGCGCCCATGATGAGGCGGCGCACGCGCGTGTGCAGCGGCGGGTCGTTGAACACCAGGCTCGTCGTGTGGTGCTCGTAAAGCAACGAGTCGCCGTACTTCGGCTTGAACTCGCGTTTTTTGTCGGAGCTGAAGAGTTTCGGGTTCTTGTAGACGAACTCGCAATCGGCGTAACGCGTCAGGAACACGCTGCCGTCGGCAAAGCGCTTCACGGGTTCATAGTCGCGCAGCGCGCGGTAGAACGGGAATGGGTCGGTGTAGAACTCCGGGGGCAGGTTCTTCAGGTCGAACGCTGCGGCCGCGGCGCGGGCTTGTTCGATCGAGTTCATTGAGGTGCAGGCGGCGCCTCGGCGAGCAGCGCGGCGATTCGCGCGCCGACTTCCATGTCGTCGATCTGGCCGAAATGGCTCAGGCGCAAATGCCCTTCACGGTCGATCAGGATCAGGCTCGGCGTGCCGTTCAACTCGTAGGCTTGCATCGTTTGCGGAATGGGGTTGCCCTGCCCGGGCATGTCGATCGCGATCGGGAAGGTGAGGCGGTATTCGTGGATGAAGACCTCGAGCGCGGCACGGCCCATCACCTCGTGGTGTTCGAAGACGGTGTGGATTCCCAGCACCTGCACGTCGGTCCCGGCAAAAGTGCGGGCGATTCGCGCCGTCTGCGGAATGCCGTGCGAGACGCAACCCGGGCACAGCATCTGGAAGGCGTGCATCACGATGACACGGCCGCGCAAGCCGGCGAGCGTCAACGGCGCAGGCGTGTTCAACCAGGCCTGGGCGCGGATTTCCGGGGCGATGTAAGAGGCAGGCATGGATCAATCCAGTCCGAGTCCGATGCGGCGTGCGACTTCGCCCCACTTCAGCGAGTCGGCAGCGAGCTGCGCGCCGGCCTGCGCCGGCGTGTTGCCGACGACCGCCTGGTCGCCGGCTTCGAGCTTGGCCATCACATCGGGCGCGCGCAAGGCGTCGACGAAGGCCTGGCGAAAGCGCGCGACGATCGCCTCGGGCGTGCCGCGCGGCGCGAACATGACGAGCGCGAAGTCTGCTTGATAGCCGGAAACACCCGCCTCAGCCAGAGTCGGCACGTCGGGCAGCGTGGGTGAGCGATTTTTGCCCGAGACTGCAAGTGCCACGAGCTTTCCCGCGCGCACGTGCGGAAGCACGGTGGGCCCGGCGAGCAGGCCGCACGGCAGCTGGTTGCCGAGCACGTCTTGCGTCGCCGGGGCTGGGCCTTTGTACGGCACGTGCGCCATCTCGAAGCCGGCCATAGCCTGCAACAATTCCATCGACAAGTGCCCGGGCACACCGGCACCGCCCGAGGCATACGCATACTTGCCGGCGCGCGCCTTGGCGATCAGTTCACGCACCGTCTTCACGCCGAACGCCGGGTTGCAGACGAGCGTCTGGCTGAACAAGGTGCCCACGGTCACGGGCACCAGATCGTCGACCTTGAAGCCGAGGTTCTTGTAGACGTGCGGGTTCACCGTGACCAGCGTGTCGGTGCCCCACAACCACGTGTACCCGTCGGGCGCGGCACGCGCCGCCTCCGCCGAGCCGAGGTTGCCGCCGGCGCCGGGTTTGTTGTCGATGACGATGGTCTGCTTCAGAACCACCTGCATTTTTTCCGCCGCCAGGCGCATCACGATGTCGCTGGGGCCGCCTGGAGGAAACGGCAGGACCACGCGGATCGGCTTGTCGGGCCAAGGGGCCTGCGCGCGCGCCGGGCCCGCGCCGACCCCAAGCCAGGCCAGGCCTGCGATTGCGTCGCAAAGGAGCACTCGACGACGAATCATGGGGTGGCGTTGCATCAGGGTGGACCGCTGCGAAGGCAAGGGACCAAAGTATCTCCCAGACTGCGCTTCACTCGAACGGCGAGAATCCCCGCCGTGGCTCGCTTGCAAACCCTGCTCACCGAAGTGCGCGCGTGCACCTTGTGCGCTGCCCACCTGCCGCTCGGGCCGCGGCCGGTGCTGCAAGTGAATGCGTCGGCGCGAATCCTGATTGCCGGGCAAGCACCGGGGCGCAAGGTTCACGCATCGGGTTTACCCTTCGACGATCCGAGCGGCGAGCGCCTGCGCGACTGGCTCGGCGTGACACGTGAGGCCTTCTACGATGCACGCCAATTCGCAATCATTCCGATGGGCTTTTGTTATCCCGGAACCGGCAAGTCGGGCGACTTGGCGCCACGCACCGAGTGCGCGCCGGCGTGGCGCGAGGCGCTGCTCGCGCACCTGCCGCACCTCGAACTCGTGCTCGCGATCGGGCAATACGCGCAGGCGTATCACCTTCCCAGCGCCGGGGCATCGCTCACGCAGCGCGTTCAGGCCTGGCGCGAACATTGGCCGCGGGTCGTGCCGCTGCCGCACCCCAGCCCGCGCAACAATCTCTGGCTGAATCGCAACCCCTGGTTTGCCGCCGAGCTGCTTCCGGTGCTGCGCGAGCGCGTCAGCGGAGTGCTTGGCAAGCCAAGCGCACCCAGGCAAGATCGCCCCTCCAAGGACCCGTCATGACGACATCGAGCGAATCCAGCGTTTCCCGAGCCCCTGCATCGGCCGTCGGCGTCACCTGGGAGAGCGAAGGCACGAGCCGCATTCCGTTTGCGGTTTACACCGACGAAGAATTGCATCAACGCGAACTCGAGCGCTTCTTCTACCGCGGCCACTGGTGTTACGTCGGCCTCGAAGCGGAAATACCGAACCCGGGCGACTTCAAGCGCACTGCGATCGGCGAGCGCTCGGTGATCCTCGTGCGCGGCTCGAACGGCGAAGTCAACGTCGTGGAAAACGTCTGCGCGCACCGCGGCATGCAGTTCTGCCGCGAGCGCCACGGCAATCGCAAGCAGTTCACCTGCCCCTACCACCAGTGGAGCTACAAGCTGAACGGCGACCTGCAAGGCGTGCCGTTTCGGCGCGGCGTGCGCCAGGGGGACCGCGTCAACGGCGGCATGCCCGCGGACTTCGACATCACCGCGCACAACCTGATCAAACTCAAGGTCGCGTGTCGCGGCGGCGCGGTGTTTGCGTCCTTCGATCACGACGTCGAGCCGTTCGAAGACTTCATGGGCCCTGCCATCACGCAGTACTTCGACCGCCTGTTCAGCGGCCGCAAGTTGAAAATCCTCGGCTACAACCGGCAGCGGATTCCGGGCAACTGGAAGCTCATGCAGGAGAACATCAAGGACCCGTATCACCCGGGTCTGCTGCACAGCTGGTTTGTCACCTTCGGCCTGTGGCGTGCCGACAACCAGGCGGCGCTGAAAATGGACAAGCACCACCGCCACGCGGCGATGATCTCGACGCGCGGCGCCTCGGGCGCGGCCGACCAGGTGACGGCGGTGTCGAGCTTCAAGGCCGACATGAAGCTGCACGATCCGCGCTTTCTGGACATCGTCCCCGAAGCCTGGTGGGGCGGGCCGACGGCGGTGATGACGACGCTGTTCCCGAGCGTCGTCTTGCAGCAGCAGGTGAACAGCGTCTCGATACGCCACATCCAGCCCGACGGCGTGGGCGCCTTCAAATTCGAGTGGACGCACTTCGGCTTCGAAGACGACGACGCCGCGATGACGCAGCGCCGCTTGCGCCAAGCGAATCTGTTCGGCCCGGCAGGCTTCGTCTCCGCCGACGACGGCGAAGTCATCGAGTTTTCGCAGACGGGTTTTGCGAGCAAGAATTTCCACCGCACGCTCGTCGAACTCGGCGGGCGCGACGTGAGCGACACGGACCACATGGTCACCGAGACGCTGATCCGCGGCATGTACCGCTACTGGCGCGAAGTGATGGAGAAGCCATGAAGCTCGACCCGCACGACTTCATTGCCCTGACGCAGCTCTACGCCGACTACGCAAGCACGGTCGACGCTGCCGACTGGGAGCGCTGGTGCGAGTTCTTCACCGACGATTGCGTCTACAAGCTGATCCCGCGCGAAAACCATGAGCGCGGGCTGCCGCTCGCCACGCTCTCGTTCGAGAGCAAGGGCATGCTCAAGGACCGCGCCTACGCGATCCGCGAAACGCTGTTCCACGATCCCTACTACCAGCGCCACGTGATCGGCGTGCCGCGCCTCCTGCGTGCGCAGGGCGATACCCTGCAAGTGGAGGCGAACTACGCGGTGTTTCGCACCAAGCTCTCCGAGCTGACACAGGTGTTCAACGTCGGGCGTTATCTCGACTCGGTGGTGCGCACCGACGACGGACTGAAGTTCGCCGCCAAGCTGTGCGTCTACGACAGCGAAATGATTCCGAACTCGATCATCTATCCGATCTGAGCGCTGCGCGAATCGATGCGGCGCGAATCGGTTACGCTGCGCCGCATGAACCGATTCCGCCCGATCCGCCCCGGCTGGCTCGCCGCTGCGCTGATGGCAATCGTGTGCGCCGCACCCGCCAGCGCAGCCCCCGCCCCGCCCGACCTGCTGCGTGTGCCCAAGGGCTTCAAGATCGAGCTGCTCACCGACGCCGTGCCCAATGCGCGCGGCTTGGCGCTCGGCCGTTTTGCCGACGGCAAGGGTGTGGTCTACGCAGGCAGCATGCGCGAGGGCAAGGTCTATGCGGTGGAGATCGACGGCGGTCGCGCCCTGAAGGTGCACACCGTCGCCAGCGGTCTCACGCTGCCCACAGGCGTGGCGTATCGGAATGGCTCGCTGTATGTGTCGGCCGTGTCGCGCATCTTGCGCTTTGACGGCATCGACGAGCGGCTCACGAACCCGCCCGCGCCCAAAGTCGTGACCGACAAGCTGCCGGGCGAGACCCACCACGGCGCGAAGTTCATTGCCTTCGGGCCCGACGGGTTGCTCTACTTCGCGGTCGGCGCGCCGTGCAACGTGTGCGTGCCCTCCACTTCGCACGGCAACATCCAGCGTTTGAAGCCCGAGGGTGGGCCGAACGAAGTCGTCGCGCGCGGCGTGCGCAATTCGGTCGGCTTTGACTGGAGCCCGCGCGACGCCAAGCTCTGGTTCACCGACAACGGCCGCGACATGCTCGGCGACGATCTGCCCGCCGACGAGCTGAACCGAATCGACAGCGCAGGCCAGCACTTCGGCTTCCCGTACTGCCACCAAGGCGACTCGCCCGACCCCGAGTACGGCGCGCAACGACGCTGCAGCGAATTCGCTGCGCCGGCGGCCAAGTTCGGCGCCCACGTGGCGGCACTGGGCATGCGCTTCTACACCGGCAATCAGTTCCCGGCCGAGTACCGCGACAGCGTATTCGTCGCGCAGCATGGTTCGTGGAATCGCAGCCGCAAAAACGGCTACCAAGTGGTGCGGATCGTGCTCGACGAACAGGGGCGCGTGCAGCGCCAGGAGCCCTTCATCGAAGGCTTCCTGCAACTCGACATGGTGGGTCGCGAAACCGTGCTCGGCCGCCCCGCCGACGTGTTGGTGCTGCCCGACGGCTCGCTGCTCGTGAGCGACGATTTCGGCGGCGCGATTTACCGGGTGCGCTACGCGCCCTGAGCATTGATCGCGCGAACCGGTCTGCATCGTCTTGCGCTGGCCTGCGCCGCGCTCTGGGCGCTGGCGTGGCCGGCGCACTTCGCGCACAGCCAAAGTCCGCCCGAAAGCGCGTCAGCGCCGTCGCGCCAGGAGAAGGAGCCCAGCTGCACGCACTGCAAGGAGCGCCTCAAAACTGTCGACGCGCTGAAACAAAAGTTGCCGGCCGATTGGACACTTGCGCTCGAGCGCGAAAGGATCTTCGGCAGCGACATGCTGGTCGTGCAAGCCGGGCAGAACAACGCCCAAACCGTGCTCCTGGTGCATGGCCTGGGACAAAACGGTTTCACCGATTGGTTGCCGGCGCTGCCGCAGCTCGCGCGCCGCTACCACGTGCTTGCCGTCGACTTGCCGGGCTTCGGCTATTCCGGCGCCCCCAGCGGCAAGTACTCGCCGACGAACTACGCGCGCATCTTGCAGGGCCTGCTCGCGCGCCACGCCAAAGGACCGGTAATCGTCGTCGGGCATTCGATGGGCGCGGCCGTCGCGCTGCGCCTGGCGAGCACGCAACCGGCGCTCGTGTCCAAATTGATCATCGTCGACGCTGCAGGAATCCTGCACCGCACCGCATTTGCCAAACACGGTGCGGGCCTGCCGGTATCGGCCGCCAATGTGCCCGGCGCACTGAAAGACCCGGTGGCGCGCGCCGCTGAATTCGGCAACTCCGTCGTCGAGCGGATATTCGGCATGCCCGATCTCACGCAAATCCTGCGCCAGAGCGACTTCGCCTGGGAGCTGATCTTGCGCAACCGAGCGAACGCGAACGCCGCGCTCGCGCTCATCGACGAAGACTTCAGCGCCGCCGTGCATACGCTGCAGCAACCCACGCAAATCATTTGGGGCGAAGCCGATTCGGTGGCGCCGCTGCGCACCGGTCAGTTGCTCGCGCGCAGGTTGCCCAATGCGCAGTTGCAAACGCTGTCGCGCGTCGGGCACACGCCGATGCTGGACGCGCCGAATCGTTTTCTCGCGCTGTTGAGCAGCGCGCTCGCGTCCGACCCCGCGCCGGCACCGCCGCCGGCCAGCGGCGCGCTCGAGCCGACCGACCTGAAATGCAGCGGCCTCGTCGATCAGCAGTACAGCGGCCACTACCGCAACGTGCTGATCGAGAATTGCTCTGCCGTTCGTCTGGTGAACCTGCGTGCCGAACGCATCGTGATCCGCGATTCGGGCGTGCAGATGTTGGACGTGCAGGTTCGCGCGAGCGACGTCGCTCTGGACGTGACCCAGTCGGAGGTCACCGCCACCGCCAGCGATTTCAGCGGCGAAGTCGCGATCCGCGCCGACGCGTGCCGCATCGACCTGGCCGGCGTGCACTTGCTCGCGCTGGGCAACGCCGTCGAAGTCAAGCGTCTGTCGCGCCTGATCGGCTCGATCAGCCGGATTCAAAGCCCGAACTACACCGGCTATTGGCACGACAGCGTCGAGCTGAAAGATGCATGGCTCGTGCCGGCGCAGCGCCGCGAATGAAGCCAATGTAGATCGCTCAACCCGGACAGCGCGGCGAGACGACAGTCGCCACCCCCAATCTGATAAAAATCTGGCCGTCATCCGCCTCCCGGATAAAATTCTGGTCCGGAGGATAAATTTCGATGCGGGTCGTCGGGTACGAGTGGCTCCGGCAGACGCTGGACCTGCGGGTGTTTGCCGTGCAGCGGCCGGCCGTTGTGCGCCCGGTCACGCGCATCGAATACCGCGCCGACGAACTTGCCGTGCCCGCTTCCGTCGCTCCCCTGGGCGGCGACGCCGTCGAGCATCTGCTGTTCGCGCTGAAGCACGAGGGCACGAATTTGCAGGTGGTTGCGGCAGCGTGCGTGCACCTTTCGCCGGCGCGCTTGCTCGACGCCCTGCGCAGCGCGCCGAGCGGCGGCTACATCCGCAAGCTTTGCTACCTGTGGGAGCACTTCACCGCGCGGCAACTCACCGACCTGCCGGCGGGCCTGGGCGGCGTGGCCGTGCCCTTGTTCGACCCGAGCCTGTACCTGGTATCCGATACGCCTGCGCGCGACCGCAGATGGCGTGTCGACTTCAACGGTCTGGGCGACTGGCGTTTCTGCCCCACGGTGCACAAGACCGCCGACATCGACGCTTTGCTCGGCAACGCCATCCTGCGGCGCACCGCCACGTTCCTCGGCGCGATGGAGCCGGCGCTGCTCAGCCGCGCCCTCGCCTGGGCCTACCTCGACGAGACGCGCAGTTCGCATGAAATCGAGCGCGAGCCGCCCACGCAGGACCGGGCCACGGCCTTTGTGGCGCTGCTCGAGCAGGCCCACGCACGCCGGCCCTTGAGCGAGGACTATCTGGTGGAGCTGCAAAACGCGACGGTGAAAAACCCGCTGCTTCGAGCGGCGAGCTATCGCAGCACGCAAAACCATCTGAAAGGCCCGGCACGCGGCGCGCCGGGCGTCACCTACGTGCCGCCGGCGCCGCAGTGGCTGGGCACCGTGATGCAGGGCGTTCTGGAGCTTGCCGACCCCGAGCATTCGCGCGGCATCGACCCTCTGGTTCGCGCCGCGCTGGTGTCGTTCGGCTTTGTGTTCGCGCATCCGTTCATGGACGGCAACGGCCGCCTGTCGCGCTTCCTGCTGCACCACACGCTGTGCCGCGCCGGTGCGCTCGCGCCCGGCCACTTGCTGCCAATTTCAGCGGCGGTACAGCGCCACGAGCGCGACTATCTGAGTGTGTTGCAGTCGTTCTCCAGCCCAGCGCGCCAGCTCTGGGGCGTAACCTGGATCGACGCCGACAACTACATCTTCGAGCCGCGCTGCGATCCGCGCATCTACCTCTACTGGGATGCGACGCGCTGCGTCGAATTCACGCTGCGCATGGCCCGGCAGGCGCTCGATCAAGACCTGGTAAAGGAGGCGCAATTCCTCGCCGGCTACGACAAGGCGGTCAAAGCGGTGAGCCGGCGCTACGACTTGATCGGCTCGACCCTGTCCACGCTGGTGTTGTCGTGTCACCAGAACGGCGGCGTGGTGTCACGGCACCGCCGCAAGCAGTTCGGATCCACGGTCCCATTGCGAGCGTTCGACGTCGTCGAAGCCGCGGTGCGAAGGCATCTGCCGCGCGATGCCACTGTCTAAGAGCAGCCCGGATAAAAAAACAGGTGCGACGGGCGCCGCGGATAGTTTTCTTGGACGCCGGATAATTCGGCCCCAGGCGACGCGACGCCACGCCATGCCACACCCAGGCTCCTACACTCGCTGGAACTGGGCAGCAAGGATGAAGGCGCAGCGGGCCCACGTGGCGAAGGTTTTTATGCGGGCTACTTTCGCGACTTGGAAGGCAACAAGCTGAACGTGTTCTGCATGGGCTGAACCTCGGCGACGATCGTCGCCATTGACTGGACTGCGAATGACCACTGAGACCCCGATCGACCTGCGCTCCGACACCGTCACCCGACCCACCCCCGCCATGCGCGCGGCCATGGCCGCCGCCCCGGTGGGTGACGAGCAGTACGGCGAAGACCCGACGATGAACGCGCTGCTGGAACGCATCGCCGCGCTGCTGGGCAAGCCCGCGGCGCTGTGGCTGCCTTCGGGAACGATGGCGAACCAGGTGGCGCTGTGCGTGCTCACGCGTCCGGGCGACGAAGTGCTGGTGAGCGGCGAATGCCACGCCGGCTGGCACGAGAGCGGCGGCTCCGCGGCGAACGCCGGAGTCCAGCTCGTCGAGATCGGCGCGCGCGGCGTGTTCAGCACCGAAGACGTCGAAGCCGCCATCAAGCCGCGGTCTTTGCCGGTGTTCCCACCGACAACACTGTTGGAGATCGAAAACACGCACAACCGCAGCGGCGGCATCGTTTTCCCGCAAGGCGACGTGGTCAAGGTCTGCACCCTGGCGCGCGAGCGCGGCCTGAAGACCTTTCTCGACGGCGCCAGGCTGTGGAACGCGAGTGTCGCCAGCGGCTTGAGTGAAGCCCAACTCGCCGCCCCGTTCGACATGGTCGCGGTGGCGTTTTCCAAAGGTTTGGGTGCACCGGGCGGCTCGGCGCTGGCCGGCTCGACTGAGCTGATCACCGCGGCAACCCGCAAGCGCCGCATGTTCGGCGGCGCGATGCGCCAGACCGGCATCTATGCCGCAGCGGCGCTGCACGGGCTGGACCAGCACCGCACGCGCCTCGCCGAAGACCACGCCAACGCGAAGCGGCTTGCCGAGATGCTGGCGGGAAGCGCCGCGGTGCAGCTCGACTTGCACAGCGTGCAGACGAACATCGTCGTGTTTCACCTCGCTCCCGGCGCGGTGGACGCGGCCACGCTCGTCGCGCAGGCCAAGGCACGCGGCGTGCTGGTCGGCGCGTTCGGGCCACGCATCGTGCGCGCGGTGACGCATCTGGATGTGAGCGCGCGCCAAGTTGAACAGGCTGGCGCGGTGTTGCGGGAGTTGCTCGGATAAGCGCAGGTCAGAGCGCTTCAATGCAGTGGATCCCGGCCCCGCATCGAGTTCGGGGTGGCACTTGCGCCGGGATGACGCTTCAACGCGGCAGAACGATCTTGCGCACCACCGCCTGCCCCAGGCACGCCAGGCCGACTGCGCACGTGAGCAGCGCCGCCGGAAACCCCAGGCCGTGCATCAGCGCGCCGAAGAGCAGCGGCCCGAGGCCCTGCCCGGCAAAGAAGCCGCAGGCGAACAGCGCCACCGCCGAGCCGCGTGCAGTGGGCGCGATTTCCGTCGCTTCGGTCTGCAGCGAGTTGTGCAGCATGTAGTAGGAAGCGCCGGCGAGCATCATCGCCAGGCCTGCGAGCCACCAGACGTGCACCACGGTCAGCGCCGCATATGCGGCTGCGGCGGTGATCGACCCGACGACGCACATGCGCCGCACGCCCAGCCACCCGATCAAGCGGCGCACCGTCAGCGCGTACGCCAGGCCGCCGATGCCAAAAGCAGCGAGCACCATGCCGGCCTGGGTGGGCGCTTGCGCGACGCTGCTGCCGGCGTGTTCGATGAGGAACTGGCCGACGAAGGGAAACGCGCCGAACACAAACGAGGCTTCGAGCACGACGGCCGCGTAAAGCCACACCGCCTTGGGGTTGTCGAAGACCCGCCCATACAGGGCCGCGACCGACGTGCGCGCGCCGCCGGTGGCGGGCCGGGCGAGCGCCGCGGCGGGCATCGTCGCCCAGGCGAGCAGCGCCGCCACGGCCCCGGCGAGCGCGGCAACGCCCAGGCTGCTGCGCCAGCCGAATGCGTCGTTGACGAAGCCGGCGACGCTCGAGCCGAGCATCTGCCCGGTGATGATCGCCAGCAGCAGGCGCCCGATCGCGACCTGGCGCTCGTGCAGCGCGTAGGCGTCGCCGAAACCGGCGAGCACGAGCGGAATCAGCCCGCCGGCAAAGACACCGGCAGCAATGCGTGAGGCGATGAGCAGCTCGAAACTCGGCGCCACGCTGCCCAGCAGCAAGGCCAGCGCCATCGCGGCGACGCAGACCTGGATGCAGCGCGCCTTGCCGAAACGGTCACCCAGCGGCCCCAAAAACGGCTGGGCCAATGCGTAAGGCAGCGCGAATGCCGTACTCAACAACGCTGCTGCCGAAGGCGCCACGGCAAAGTGGTGGGCGATGGGCAGAATCAGCGGGTCGATGATGCGCAGCGCAAAACCGCTCGCGAACGCGCACACCGAGAAGACGAGAAACAAACCTTGCATGGGGGCAAGCCGGCGGACAGGTCAGCGACGCGCTCGCCCGCTGCGCACCCATGCGCCATGGATGCGAACGCCCAATGCGGTGGATCCCGGCGTGCGCCGGGATGACGCACCGATCAGGTCTTCGCCGACTTGCGGTCCGCCTTCTTCGCGGCTTCGACGTTCTCTGCCTTCTTCGTCTTCTTCTCCGAAGGCGTAGGCTTGTTCGCGCCCTTCGCCTTCGCCGCCTTGGGTTCCTTCGCCGCTTTCGGTGGCTTGACCGCCTTGGCTTTCACCGGCTTGGCCTCTTTCACGACCTTGGCGGCCTTGGGCTTGGGCAGTTTGGCAGCCGCCTGGCGCTCGGCCCGGGCCTGCTTGAGCGCGCTGCGTTCTTCCTGCAATTCCGTCTCGCGCGGCGACGCGGGCTGATCTGCGCCCTTGGAATGCTGGCGAATCACGCCCGCCAGGTGCAGCTTCACGCCGTTGTTCTTGATCTGTCGGTTCAGGGTCGCGGTGCGGATCGGCATGAGCTGGCTTCGAAAAGTTGGATGAGGCGTAAATGTAGGTCAGGTCCGGGACTTGGCCTGTTCCCAGTAGGATTGGCTCCGCCAATAACTTTCAGGAGACACCGCCATGCGCATCCCCCACAAGGCCCTTGCCCGCAGCACCAGCGTCGCCATTGCATGTGCCCTGGCCTGCAGCGCACTGCACGCCGCCGAACCCGCCTCGCTGCTCGCCAAGACGAGCAAACAGACCCCGGCGCCACCCTGGGCCAAGGGCGATCAGAAAGGCATGGGCAATACCCAAGGCGCCGGGACCTGGGCACGCTGCGCTTGGCACCTCGCGCAGCCGGGGGCCAAGGTCTACGAGGTTTCGCACGAACGCTCGAACACGATGCCCAAGTCGCCGTTCAGCGGCCCGCACATGGTCAACCCCAAGCCGGTGAGCGGGATTCCGTTCTCTGCGCATGCGTTCAACGGCGAAGTGCTCAATGAAGGCGCCGAGCCGAATCAGCAAGGCACGCAGATCGACGCGCTCGGCCACTTTGCTTCACTCGCCGCGCCGTGGGACCCGAAGACCGAGTTCCCCGCCGACTCCGCCATGTACTACGGCGGCTACACCGGCAAGGACGTGAAGCCCACGCCCACCTCGCCGCTGCTCAAGCTCGGGGTGGAGCAGATTCCGCCGATCGTCACGAGCGCCGTGCTGCTCGACGCAAAGGCCTACATCGGCAAGGGCGAGGGCATGAAGGCCGGCGCCGTGGTCACGCTGGCCGACGTGCAGGGCATGCTCAAGGCGCAGGGCCTCGCCAAACGCGGCATTCAACCGGGCGACGCGGTCTACATCTACACCGGCTGGAGCGACAAGTGGCAAGACCCGGACACTGACAAGAGCTACTACGCCGCAGGCCCAGGCCTCGGCTACGACGCAGCGATGTACCTCGGCAAGATGCGCGCGGTGGCGATCGGCATGGACGTTCCCTTCATCGACGCCGTCGCCGAAGGCATGCTCGCCGGCAAGGCACCGCCCGCGCCGGGAACGCCGCCCGGCCTGCCGTTCGCCGTGCACCACCACATGCTCACGCAAGCCGGCATCCACCACCTGGAAAACGTGCGCCTGGCCGAGATGGCGAAAGACAAGGTCTGGACCTCGTGCACGATGATCCTGCCGCTGCGCGAGCGCGGCTCGGCGGGCTCGCCGATCCGGCCGGTGGCGATCGGCAAGGGGGCGGGGAAGTAGTCGCCTCTGCGGAAGAGATGCGCTGAGGGTGGATCCCGGCGTTCGCCAGGATGACAAGGTTCTACTCCGCCTTCGCGCCCGACTCCTTCACCACCTTGGCCCACTTGATCATCTCGTTAGCCTGGTAGCGCGCGAGTTCCTCCGGCGTGGAGATCCACGGCTCCAGGCCCAGCGCCTTGAGCTTGTCCACCACGTCGGGATGTTTGAAGACGCGTTGCATTTCGGCGTTGATCCGGTTCACGATCTCGGGCGGGGTGCCCGCCGGCGCAAACACAGCAAACCAGGTCGTCGCTTCGAAGCCGGGGATCGTCTCGGCGACGGTGGGCACATCGGGCGCCGCCGCCGAGCGCTTCGCCGTTGTCTGCGCCACGGCGCGGATCTTGCCCTCCTTGGCCATCGGCAGCGCCGAAGGCATGTTGTCGAACATGAGCTGGATCTGCCCGCCCACCAGATCGGGAATCGCGAACTGCCGGCCCTTGTAGGGCACGTGCGTCATGCTCGTCCCAGTCATCGACTTGAAGAGTTCGCCCGAGACGTGCACCGACGAGCCGATTCCCGGCGAGCCGAACGAGAGTTTGTTCGGGTTCGCCTTCATGTAGGCGATGAGTTCGGCGACCGTCTTCACCGGCAGCTCGTTCGTCACGACGAGCAGGTTCGGCGCCGACGCAACGTGCGCGACCGGGGTGAAGTCTTTCACCATGTCGTAAGGCATCTTCGCGTAGAGCGCGCCGTTGATCGAGTGCGTTCCCACCGTGCCCATGACGAAGGTGTAGCCGTCAGCGGGGGCCTTGGCGACGAAATCGGCGCCGATGTTGCCGCCGGCGCCGGGTTTGTTGTCGACGACGATGGTCTGGCCGAGCTGCGCCTTGTCTGCAAACAAACGCGCCAGGATGTCGGGCGCGCCGCCGGGCGGGAAAGTCACGACCAGACGAATCGGTTTGCTCGGGTAGGCTTGGGCCATCGCCAGCGTCGCGGCGAAGGCGGCAGCCAGGCTCAGCAGGACAGCGAGCCATGGTTTTTTAAGGGTCATGAAAGTCTCCGTGAGTTCGAAGCAAATCATAGGCGCTGTGCCAGACCCTCAAACCATTGACGGCGTCGATGTCTTCATTGAAGGCCGCGGCAGCGAATCCATCCTCATGGTGCACGGCTGGCCCGATACCCTGCGCCTGTGGGACGCGCAGGTCGCCTCGCTCGCGCCGCACTACCGCTGCATCCGCTTCAGCCTGCCCGGCTTTGCCCTCGACGCCCCGCGCCGCGCCGCATCGCTGGCCGAACTCGTGGCGACACTCGAGCGCATCGTCGTGGCCACCTGCCCGGGCCAGCCGGTGACGCTGCTGTTGCACGACTGGGGTTGCGTCTTCGGCTACGAGTTCGCGATGCGCCATCCGACCTTGGTGCGGCGCATCGTCGGCGTCGATATTGGCGACGCCGGCTCTGCCGCGCACCGGCGCGCGATGAGGGGCAAAGCCAAGGCCATGGTGTTTGCCTATCAGGCGTGGCTCGCGCTCGCGTGGCGCCTCGGCGGCGCGCTGGGCGACCGCATGACGCGCTGGATGGCACGCGCACTGCGTTGCCCGAGCGACCCGCAACTGATTCACTCGGGCATGTGCTACCCGTATTACATCCAGTGGGTCGGCGCCTACGGCTCGTACCGCCACGCGCTGCGCTTCGAGCCGACGTGTCCCATGCTTTACGTCTGGGGCCGCAAGAAGCCGTTCCAGTTTCACTCGGCGTCATGGGTCGAGCAGTTGCGCCAGCGCCCGGGCAACCAGGCCCTCGAATTCAACACCGGGCACTGGGTGATGACGAGCAAACCGCGCGAATTCAACGACGCGGTGCGGGCGTGGCTCGGCGCGCAGGCGTGATCGCGTCAGCGGAAAGCGCGTGGCCTGAGCGCGCGAAACGCGCCTCCAACATCAGGATGCCCAGCGGCGCGCCGTAGACGCTCTTGCCGCCCAAGGCGACCCGACTGCCTGCCTTCCCTGGCACCACCCTCAACTGCCCTTGCGGCGGCGCGGCGCGGCGCCCACACCCGCGGCGCGCGGCGGCAACCCCGTGTGCTGCGTCAGGAGGCGGCCACGCTTGGGCGCCGTGCCGGCCGGTGCGGGCGTCGAGTTCTTGCGCCGCGCACTTTCGTAAGTGCCGTTCGTCACCGGCTGATAGCTCGGAATCAGGTGGTGTTTGCCGTTGCCGATGAGGTCGGCGCGGCCCATCTTCTGCAGCGCCTCGCGCAGCAGCGGCCAGTTGTTTGCGTCGTGCCAGCGCAAGAATGCTTTGTGCAGACGGCGCCGGTTCTCGCCACGAACGATGTCTACTTTCTCGGCGCGCTCCGCATCGCGAGTGATGCCCTTCAGCGGGTTCAAGTTCGTGTGGTACATCGCCGTCGCGGTGGCCATCGGGCTCGGGTAGAAGGTCTGCACTTGATCCGCCTTGAAGCCGTTTTTCTTCAACCACAGCGCCAGGTTCATCATGTCTTCATCGCTCGTCCCCGGGTGCGCGGCGATGAAGTAGGGAATCAGGTACTGCTTCTTGCCCGCCTCGAGACTGAACTGCTCGAACATCTTGCGGAAGCGCTCGTAGGAGCCGATGCCGGGCTTCATCATCTTCGTGAGCGGCCCGCCTTCGGTGTGCTCGGGCGCGATCTTCAGATACCCACCCACGTGGTGCGTGACGAGCTCTTTCACATATTCGGGCGATTGCACCGCCAGGTCGTAGCGCAGGCCTGAGCCGATGAGAATTTTCTTCACGCCGCGCAGGCTGCGCGCGCGCCGGTAGAGCTTGATGAGGGGCGTGTGATCCGTATTCAGATTCGGGCAGATGCCGGGGTAGACACAACTCGGCTTGCGGCACGCGGACTCAATCGCCGTGCTCTTGCAGGCGATGCGGTACATGTTCGCGGTGGGGCCGCCCAGATCGCTGATGACGCCGGTAAAGCCTTTCACGCGATCGCGAATCTCTTCGATCTCGCGGATCACGGAATCTTCGCTGCGACTCTGGATGATGCGGCCCTCGTGCTCCGTGATCGAACAAAAGGTGCAGCCGCCGAAGCAGCCGCGCATGATGTTCACCGAGAAGCGGATCATTTCCCACGCCGGGATCTTGGTGGCTCCGTCATGGCTGCCTTGTTCGTCGGCGTACATCGGGTGCGGGCTGCGCGCGTAGGGCAGATCAAACACGTGGTCCATCTCTGCGGTCGTCAGCGGAATCGGCGGCGGGTTGATCCAGACCTCACGCGCCGCGGCGCCGCTGCCGTGGCGCTGCACGAGAGCGCGCGCGTTGCCCGGGTTGGTTTCGAGGTGCAGCACGCGGTTCGCATGGGCGTAGAGCACGGCGTCGCTTTTCACCTGTTCGTAAGACGGCAGGCGGATCACGGTGCGCTCGCGCGGCGGCAAATCGAGTCTGCCGGTCTTGCGGCTGGGCTTTTGACTTACAGGCATGGCGATGACCGGCAGGCCGCGCGCCGGGTCACCCGCCGTCATCCCGGCGGAAGCCGGGATCCACTCTTTGCCGAGCGCACTGGATGCCGGCGTTCGCCGGGATGACGATGGGTCACCCGCAGCCTGCTCCTTCGCACAACTCGTCCCCTGCGACGCCGCCAATTCTTCGGTGCTCTGGTACGGATTGATGTGCTCGTCCAGGCGCCCCGGCAAATCGACTTCGCTCGAATCGAGTTCGAACCAGTCGTGTGCCGTCGTGTCGTCGCGGCGGCGCACGAACGCCGTGCCGCGCACGTCGGTGATGGAGTGCACGGGTTCGCGCCGTGCCAGGCGATGCGCGATCTCGATCACGGCGCGTTCGGCGTTGCCGTAGAGCAGCAGGTCGGCCTTGCTGTCGACGAGCATGGAGCGTCGCACCTTGTCTTGCCAGTAGTCGTAATGCGCGATGCGGCGCAGGCTCGCCTCGATGCCGCCCAGCACGATGGGCACGTCGCCGAAGGCTTCTTTGCAGCGCTGCACGTAGACGAGCGAGCAACGGTCCGGCCGCGCCCCGCCCTGGCCGCCGGGCGTGTACGCGTCGTCGCTGCGGATCTTGCGGTCCGCGGTGTAGCGGTTGATCATCGAATCCATGTTGCCGGCGGTCACACCGAAAAACAGATTGGGCTGACCCAGCGCCTTGAACGCATCGGCCGAGCCCCAGTCGGGCTGGGCGATGATGCCCACGCGGAAGCCCTGCACCTCGAGCGTGCGCCCGATCACCGCCATGCCGAAGCTCGGATGGTCGACGTAGGCGTCGCCGGTGACGATGATCACGTCGCACGAATCCCAGCCCAGCAGCTCCATCTCGGCGCGGCTCGTCGGCAGGAACGGCGCGGGGCCGAAACGCTTCGCCCAGAACGGCTTGTATGCGGTGAGGGCGCGCGCGGCGGGGGCTGGGGCGATGGCGGTGGACACTGGCGGCTTGGAGGGGCGAGGCCGGGTATTGTCGTTGGTCTGGGTCTGCGGGGAGCGCGCGGAGTTAGAGTGCTTGTCTGGCGTGGGGCCAAGCCCGCGTCGCCACTCCTATCGGCCACCCCCCATGCTGTTCCTGCCTGCAGTTCAACCCACCGGCCCCGCCACCGAAAGCGCCTGGGCCCTCGCCTTCTGCGAAGGCAAGTTGCTCCTGCCCGAGGGCGACGCCATCGAACTCGCGCCCCACGGCCTGGCGCTGCACAGCGCCGTGCAAGCGCGCCACTACATCGGCAGCCTGGACGGGCTCGACTGCTGGGCCTTGACCGTGACCGAGCCGCCGCCGGGCTGGCGCGCGATTCCGCTGCGTGCGGCGATGATGAAACTCGCGACGCCGCTCAGCGGCGTTGTCGGCCGGGCCTCGCAAATCCTGGAGTGGGACCGCACGCACCGTTACTGCGGCGCCTGCGGCACGCCCACCGACCTTCACACGAGCGACCGGGCGCGCACCTGCCCTGCGTGCAAACACGTCGCCTACCCGCGCGTCACGCCGGCGATGATGGTGCTCGTGTGGCGCGGCCGCGAGCTGTTGCTCGCACGCTCGCCGCACTACGCACCGGGAATGTTCAGCGCGCTCGCGGGTTTTGTCGAAGCCGGCGAATCGCTCGAGGACTGCGTGCACCGCGAAGTCGCCGAAGAGGTGTCGGTGCAGGTCGCCGACCTGCGCTATTTCGGCAGCCAGAGCTGGCCGTTCCCGACGAGCCTGATGGTTGCGTACACCGCGCGCTGGGTGAGCGGCGACATCGTTCCGCAGGCCAGCGAGATCGAAGCTGCAGGCTGGTTCGACATCGACGAGCTGCCCGGCATCCCGCCGGCGCGCTTCAGCATCTCGGGTTACCTGATTCGCGAGACGGTGCAGAAGCTGCGCGATAACACGCTCTGATCTGAACGCTCGCTATGGGCTCTGCGCTGCGAATCATTTCGTCGATGGCGACGCGCCAGGTGCTCGCCGACCTCGTTGCGCTCTACGGGCGCGGCTCGACGCAAGACGTGGCCGTCGAGTCGGTCGGCGGCGTCGACGCGGCGAAGCGCGTGCACGCCGGCGAAGCGTTCGACGGCGTCGTGCTCGCGGCCGGAGCGATCGACCAGCTCATCCAGGCCGGGCGCATCGTCGCGGGCAGCCGTGTCGACCTGGTCAAGTCGGGTGTGGCGATCGCCGTGCGCGCCGGCGCGGCGCAGCCCGACGTGGCGTCGGCAGACGCGGTGAAACGCGCCGTGCTCGCTGCGCGCAGCGTGAGCTACTCCACCGGGCCGAGCGGCGTGCACCTGGCTCAGCTTTTCGTACGCTGGGGAATCATGGATGCGATCAAGAGCCGCATCGTGCAAGCGCCACCCGGTGTTCCCGTCGGCTCGCTCGTCGCCAGTGGCGAAGTCGAACTCGGGTTCCAGCAGTTGAGCGAGTTGATGAACCTGAGCGGCATCAGCGTGCTGGGGCCGCTGCCGCCGCAGATTCAGATCGTCACGACGTTTTCAGCGGGCGTGGCGGTCGCGTCGACGCAGCGCGAAGCGGCGCGCGCGCTGTTCCACTTCATGGCATCCGCCGCGGCCGAAGCAGCCAAGCGCAGCAACGGCATGGAACCTGGTTGAATCGGAGCAAGCTCATGCAAGACGTCTCAATTCCCAGCGTCAAGGCAATCCGCCCGGACCGCGAGACCCTCACGCGCCAGAACCTGCCCTACTTCGTCGGCGTCTCCGGCGAAACGGTCGGCGCACGCGGCCTGTCGATGCACATGGTCGTGATTCCGCCCGGCGCGCGCTCCGAGCCGCATTCACACCAGGGTTACGAGACCGCAATCTATGTGCTGCAAGGGCGCGTCGAAACGCGCTACGGCGCGGGGCTGGCGCAGTCGGTGATCAGCGAGGCGGGAGACTTTCTATTCATCCCGCCGGACACGCCGCACGAAGCGATCAACCTGAGTGCGACCGAGCCGGCACGCGCCATCGTGTCGCGCAATGACCCGGCGGAGCAGGACCGGGTGCTGCCCTATGCGCCTCCCGCGGCGGCAGGCGGGCGATAAGGCGCGCCGCGACGGCCACCGCAGCCGAGGCGCGCACTCCTTATCAGCAATCGGGCTACATTGGCAGCCGCCTCGCTCGACGACAACCCGCCGGATCCCCGGCACACAGGAGTACCCATGCAAATCAAGGTCGTCTTCTTGTTTCTCAGCGCACTGTGGATCCACGCTTCGCCTTCGGCGGCGCTGGCCGCGCAGCCGGTGCTCGTTGACGGCACCGCAGCCGCCGACGCGCTGGCGCGCAAGGTGCTCGTCTGGGACGTGCGCCCTGCCGACGCCTTCGTCAAGGGTCACATCCCCGGCGCCGTGAACATCGGCGACGCGCCGGCGGTGTTGCGCGAGCCGAATACGGAAGACTTCGTCGCCACCGCAAACATCGAAAAGCTCCTCGGCGCTGCCGGCCTGGACCCGGCGCGCGACATCGTCGTCTACGGCAGCCGCGGCGGCTGGCAGGCTTACTTCGGCCTGTACGCGCTGCAGTACTTCGGCGGGCGCAATGTGCGCGTCTATCACGACGGCATCGAGGGCTGGGCGGCGGCGGGTCGCGCCATCGAGGCTGGCGCTGCGCCACAAGCGCCGGTCGCGCTCAAGCTCCAGGCTGATTCATCGAGTCAGGTCAGCGTCAGCACGCGCGACGTGATCGCGCGATTGAACCGCAGCGACGTGCAGATTCTCGACGTGCGCACGCCCAAGGAGTTCAGCGGCGAAGACATCCGCGCGATTCGCGGCGGCCACATTCCCGGGGCGATCAACATTCCGTACGAGCAGAACTGGGTCGACCCCGACACCGCAGCGAAGCTGGCACGACGCGAGGTGTCGAACAACGCTGGCATGTCGCTCAAGCCGACCGAAGCGCTCAAGGCGCTCTACGCCAAGCTCGACCCGGAAAAAGAGACCATCGTCTACTGCCAGAGCGGCGCGCGCGCTTCCGAGACCTCGGGCGTGTTGCAGCAACTCGGTTTCAAGAACGTCAAGGTCTACGATTCGTCGTGGCTCGGCTACGGCAATACGCTTGACGCGCAGGCGAACAACGCGACCTTCTTCAACGTCGGCCTGTTGACCTCCAGACTCGCCGGGCTGCAGGGCCGCATCGAACAGCTTGAAAAGGAACTCGCCGCGGCCAAAGCCGGCAAGTGATGGGGCTGGGCGAAGCGCAGGAGGTTCGTCAAGCCACCGCAGCCTGCGCGCGTAGCGCCGCGACTTGCTCGCTCGAGTACCCCAGCGTCGCGAGCAACTCATCGGTGTGCTCGCCGCGCTTCGGCGGGTCCAGGCGCACGCCGAGGCGCTGGCCCGCCAGGGTGATCGGGAACAACGTCGTCTGCACCGTCTGCCCGGCTCGGGCGCCGTCCGGCAGGCGGATGTCGGCCAAGCCGCCGGTGGCGCGCAGGTGCGGGTCGTCGTACAGGTCTTCGGGTTTACTGATCGGGGCGAACGGCAGGCCGGCGTCTTCCATGATGCGGCTCAGCTCGGCGGCGCTGTGCTTTGCGAGCCGCTCGCGCAATGCGGGCAGCAAGGTCGCGCGCTGCTCGACGCGTTGATTGTTGCTCGCGTACGCGGGGTTCGCTTTCAGATCGTCAAACCCCAGACAATCGCAAAACGTCAGCCACTGCGGGTCGCTCACTGCGCACAGAAAGATCTGCTCGCCGTCTTTCACGGTGAAGACGTCGTACACCGCCCACGGGCTGGTGCGCGCGGGCATGGGCGCGGCGGGCTTGCCCGTCATGGCGAATTGCAGCATGTGCTGACCCACCAGAAAGACGTTGTTCTCGAAGAGCGCCGACTGCACCTCCATGCCCTTGCCCGTGATACCGCGTTGCACGAGCGCGCCCAGGGCGCCGATCGCGCCGAACATGCCACCCATGATGTCGTTCACACTGCTGCCGGCACGCAGCGGGTCGCCCGGGCGGCCCGTCATGTAGGCCAGGCCGCCCATCATCTGCACGACTTCGTCGAGCGCCGTGCGGTGCTCGTAGGGGCCGGGCAGGAAACCCTTGTGCGCGACGTAAATGAGGCGCGGGTTGTCCTCGGACAGCGCGGCGTAGTCCAACCCGTACTTGGCCATCGTGCCGGGCTTGAAGTTCTCCGCGACGACGTCGGCGCTCGCCGCGAGCTTGCGCGCCACCGCCGCGCCTTCGGGCTTTTGCAGGTCGATGGCGATGCTTTTCTTGTTGCGGTTGAACAGCGGGAAGAAGCCGGTCCCTGCGCCAAGCAGCGTGCGCGTGCGGTCGCCCTCGATGGGTTCGACCTTGATGACTTCGGCTCCCATGTCGGCGAGCACCATGCCGCAGGTCGGGCCCATCACCATGTGGGTGAACTCGATCACCCGCAGGCCGGCCAAAGGTTGGGGCGCAGGCGCGGTGTCCATCAGCGTGCGGCGTTGAGCAGGTCGACGTAGGCCGTGTCAACCAGTTGGGTTTGCTGCACGCCCAATCGCGCCATCAGGCCATACGCCTCTTTCATTCCGGTTTGCGCTGACTCGCCCTCGCGCAGCACCACTTCGAGCTCGAGAAATTCGCCCAGGCCTTCGACGCGGTCCAGATGCACGCAAGCGCCGCGGCGAGCGGATCGACGCTTGCGATGCGCGCCTTGATCTCGATGTTGCGGGGCACAGGTTCAGCGGGAAGCGGCGGATAAGTCAGCGCGCATCGTCTTGGGCAACCCGGCACGCCAGATCGTGCCGTGCAAGGTCTCGCCCTCCAGCCAACCCGCCACCTTGGCGCGCAGCGCAAGCAAGGCGTCGAAGTCGACACCCGTGGAGACGCCCATGCTGGAAAAGAGGTAGGCCACGTCTTCGCTGCTGACGTTGCCGCTCGCACCGGGCGAATGCGGGCAGCCGCCGATGCCGGCCAGGCACGCGTCAAAGCGCCGCACGCCCGTTTGCCACGCGGCGTAGACGTTCGCCAGGCCCAGGCCGCGCGTGTCGTGAAAGTGGCCGCAACTCAGGCGATCGCCGGCGATCGCCACGCCCAGTTCGAACAAGCGGCTCACCATCTGCGGATCGGCGTAACCCACCGTATCGGCCAGGCCGACACGGTCCACGCCCGCATCGCACACGGCGCGCAGCAGGCGCAGCACTTCCGCGGGCTCGACGCGGCCCTGGATCGTGCAGCCAAACGAGGTGCTCAGACCCACCTCGATCAGGCACGCCGATCCCGCCGCGTCGCGCGCTTCGCGAATTCGCGTGATCTCCTGCACCACGTCGTCAGGCGCCTTGCGCAAGTTCGCCAGACTGTGCGCGTGGCTTGCCGAGAGCGGCACGAGCAGCGCATCCGCGCCCACTTGCAGCGCGCGCAGCGCGCCTTTCAGGTTCGGCACGAGCACCGAGACGATGAGGCCGGGCAAGGTCTTGGCGTAAGCGACCAGTTCGGCCGTGTCGGCGAGTTGCGGCAGCAGCCGCGCCGGAACGAAGGAGCCGACTTCGATTTCGCGCAGGCCCGCGGCGTAGGCGTGGGCAATCCATTCGAGCTTGTGCGGCGTCGGCAGGATTCGCGCAATGCTTTGCAGGCCGTCGCGCAGGCCGACTTCGCGGATCGAGACGGGCGGGTGAGGCGTTGCGGCTGGGTTCATGCCGCCCACTGTACCAATTGAATGCACAAGCCTCGTCGAACCCGCCAAAAGCGTGTCAATCGCGCAGCGCGCGTGCACGGCGCCACGCCGGCGGCGCATCAGCCCCGCCCGCCCATGGCACGATTCGCCCCATGAAGTTCGTCGTCAAATTTCTGTTCGGCAGCGTGTTCATCCTGCTGCTCGGCGTGGCTGCGGCGGTGTGGTTGGCGTTCGACGACGCACCCTTGCTCTTGCCCGGCAAAGCCGTCAGCGTGGCCGATGTGCAGCAGGCCAAGCGCCTGCTCGAGCGCCACGACCCGCGCAAGCAAAAGGCCGCCGGGCCGCGCCAAGCGACACTCTCGCAGGCCGACCTCGATGCGTTGCTGGGTTATGCATCAAAGAGCCTCGGCCAGGGTACGGCGCGCATCGTCATGCTGGGCGGTAACGCGTCGCTGCAGATGAGCGCCCTGATTGAGCGCAGCCCCATCGGCCCGTGGTTGAACATCGACGCGCACCTGCGTGAGACCTCCGGCCTGCCGAGCTTCGAAGCCGTGCGCATCGGCCGCCTGCCCGTGCCGGGCTGGCTCGCCGACCTGGCGCTCGAACAGGCGATCGCCCGTTTCGGCGCCGGCGAGCCGGGGCGACTCGCCGGCGAGATCGTGCAGCGCGTGCGATTTACCCCGGGCGCGCTGCACGTCGCCTACCAATGGCGCGAGGGCCTGGGCACCGAGTTGCGCGCGCTGCTCGTCGCGCCGGCCGACGCAGAGCGCCTGCGCGCGTACGCGAAAGCCCTAAGCGACGTCGTGGCCAAGACGCCGGCCTCGCAGGGCGTCTCGCTCGCCACGCTGCTGCCGCCGATGTTGGCGCTGGCGCGCGAGCGCTCCGCGGCGGGCGACCCGGCGCGCGAAAACCGCGCGGCGCTGCTCGCACTCACGGTCTACGCGAACGGCCGGAGTTTCGCCGCGCTCACGCCGGCCGCACGCGACTGGCCCACGCCTGCTGCGCGCAAGGTGACGCTCGCCGGCCGCGACGATTTCCCCAAGCACTTTTTGATCTCCGCCACGCTCGCCGCGGAGTCGGGCGGTGCGCTCGCCGACGCGGTGGGCCTGTTCAAGGAAGTCGACGACTCGCGAGGTGGCAGCGGCTTCAGCTTCAACGACATCGCCGCCGACCGCGCCGGCACGCGCCTGGGTGAACTCGCAGTTCAGGCGCCCGCGAAATTGCAGGCCGCGCTCGCCGCCGGCGCCAAAGAAGCCGACTTCATGCCCGACGTGCGCGACCTGCCCGAGTTCATGCCCGAAGCCGAGTTCAAGCGCCGCTTCGGCGGCGTCGGCGCACCGGCCTACCAGAAGATGATGAGCGACATCGAAGCGCGCATCGCGGCGCGGCCGCTGTACCGCTGAGTTCTCCTTCGCCCTTGCTGCCGTCGCGCGCAGTTCGGCGAGTGTCTGGCCGCAAAGCTCAGACCACATTCGCGAAGCGCAGGATCCGGTCGACATTTTTCCGAAACGCACGCTGCACTTTCTGGACCGCGGTGCCGTGCCAGGCCCGCGGGGCAGCGCCGGGTGGGCCGGGTGGGCCGGGAACGTAGTGCCAGAAATTCTGCCGGTCCGAGCGGCGCCGGCCGTGGCCGTGGCGAAACACGTTCCACGCCCAGTCGAACTGCAAGCGCCGCAGCCAGCGCAGATAGGGGCGAAACGCCGCGCCTGCGGCCTGCATCGGCGCAAAGCGGCTTTCGAGGATGTTGACGATGTCCAGCGCATTGCCGGGCCAGTCCAGCGGTTCCGGGTAGAGCCCGCGCAGCGCTTCGAGCAATGCCGCGCGGTACGCCGCACATGCCGCAGCGCGGCGTGCCTGCTGTTCGCGCAACCCCGCCAACCGATGCGTCGCAAGTTGGACAAACAGCGCAACCGCCGCGGAGATCAACGCCACTGTGAGTGCGATTTCCATGGCCGTAGGCCATCCTAAGCACACCGACCCCGCACTGGTGCTCCGGCGTGCAACAGCGGTTTCGAAAGCACGGAGGCGGGGAACTTCGGCGCGCCGCGCTGATCCGGCCTGATCCGGCCTGCGCACCGGCCCTACACTGCGGCGCCCTCGCGCAGCGCTCTTCGACCTGGGTGCACACCGCTTCGCTCCAGCACAACGACATCACGCCGACATGACCTGGAGTGCCCAGCTCAACCTCGACTACCGACTCAGCCATGAGCGCTGCGTCGTGTTTGACAGACACAGCGGCCCGCTGCGCGTGCTCGCAAGCCTCTACCCCGAGGCGGCCGCGGTGTGCCACAACGTTCTGGTGCACCCCCCCGGCGGCCTGGTCGGCGGCGACGCGCTCTGCATCGACGTGACGCTCGCCCCGCAGTGCCACGCACTCTTGACGACACCCGGAGCCACGCGCTTTTACCGCAGCCTCGGCGAGGTCGCGTCGCAGACCTTGACGGCGCAGGTCGCCGACGGTGCCAGGCTCGAGTGGCTGCCGCAGGAGACGCTTGTGCGACGCGGCGCGATCGCCCAGAACCGCATGAACTTCGAGCTCGAGCCGCTCGCCGAGATGATCGGCTGGGACGTACTCGGCCTGGGCTTGCCTGCAAGCGGCGAAGATTTCGACAGCGGCAGCGTGACCCAGACGATCCAGGTGAATCGTTTTTGGCTCGAGCACGGCGCGATCGACGGCGCGGATCAGCGCCTGCTGAATTCGCCGCTCGGACTGGCCGGGCAGCGTGTTCTCGGCTTGATGTGGTTCGCCGCAGGAACGCCGCTCGCGCAGGAGCGGCGCGACGCGCTGCTCGACGCGGCGCGCCACAGCAGCGCCACGCACACGCTGCACGCCCGCACCGGCGCCACGTCGCCGCACGCCCAGCTCGTGCTGCTGCGCGCGCTGGCACCGCGCGTCGAACCGTTGATGGAATTGTTCAGCAGCGTCTGGGCCGCGTGGCGCGTCTCTGCATGGAACCTGCCCGCTTGCCCGCCGCGGGTTTGGCGCACCTGAGCGCGAGTGACGTAAGCCTCAATTTGTGGCAGGGCTACGGCGGCGCGCTGGCGGCTTTCGGCCCTTTGCTGACGTTCGCGCCGTCGTGCGTGCAGAGGTCGAGAAAGGGCAGGTGGCCCGGGGTACGTTCTCCGGCCCCACGCTCGCGGGGCACCGTGATCTGCCTGCAAGCGTGGCGCCATCAACACCGTTGTTCTCTTGTCCAGGTTGAGGACACCGCGAATGGGGGCCTGCGCCCATACCCCAGGCCACCTACCCCGGCACCCGGGCGGCATGCGAAGGCGTGGCAGGCTAAGGTCGTGTACAGCAGGGCGGTGGTGGTGCCCCCGGGCGCAGGACCCATTCGCGGTGTCTGCCAACCGATGCAGCGTAAGTCCCGTGTTGACGCGGCTTCGCTTTGCGCTTCTGGACGGTGCCCCGCGAGCGTGGGCCGGAGCACGGGGGCACCGCCGCCGCCCTGGCGTCGCAACCCTCGCAGGAAGCTCGCGCCGAACGGCAGCAAAGGGCCGAAAGCTGCCGAAAGCAATCCTTCACAGAGCATTGGCGTATCACCGGGCGCGCGACGCGCGGTGGAGCCACTGAAACGAAGTCCAACCCAGACCCGTGAGGAATTCGCGCCGGCAGTGGGGCGCAATTTCGGGCTCAAGTTTCGCCGGCAGATGGCCGAAAAGCAGCGGGGATGGAATCCCTTCTTGCCCGTCACCTCGCGGTTGCAAGCGAGCCCGCGTCGGCGATCGACGCCACCGGCTTGCAGCTTCCGCTCGACTTCGCGCGCGGCGCAAGCACGGGCAGCTTGGCCGCGAGCCACGCCTTTGTGCTGCACGGGGTGCCCGCTGCGGGCGTCGCCCCCGAGTCCCTGCTCTGCGCGCTGTTTGGCGTCGCCCTGTCGCGCTACAACGGCCAGGAACTCATTCCCTTGCTCGGCACGCGCCTGCTGGCTTCGGGGCAACTGCTGAGCCGCTCGCTGCTGCACTTGCGCACCGGCGCCGATGTCACCTTGCGCGAGCTCTTTGCGCAGGTTGATGCGCAGCTCGCGGTGGTGGCCGTGGCGGACTCCGGTGCGGCGCAGTGCCGCGCGGCGATCAGCTTCATCGATTCCGATCTCGGCAGCGACGCCGACGTTCTGGCGCTGCTCGGCGCGGCGCCCGCCGAACTGCGCCGCGCCGACTTGCATTGGGTGATCAGCGGTTCGGGAACGAAGCGCCAGTGCGCCCTCGTCTACAACGCCTTGCAGTTCAAGGCCTCCAGCGTGGCGCGCTGGGCCGGCCACCTCGACGTGATGCTGCGCCACGTGCACGCCGCAGGGACTGCGTTGTTCGACGCGCCCCTGCTGCGCCTGCCGCTGCTCAGCGCGCCCGAGCGCGACTGGCTCGCCGCGATGGGCACGGGCCGCACTCGGGCCCTGCCCAGCGAGCTGGCGCACGAGTCGTTCGAGGCGCATTGCGCGGCGCGCCCCGACGCGACGGCGCTGCGCTTTCGCGATCAGACGCTCAGCTACGCGCAACTGAACCGGAGCGCGAATCAACTTGCGCATCATCTGCGCGCGCAAGGCATAGGCGTTGACGACGCGGTGGTGGTTTGTGTCGAACCCAGCATCGACATCGCGATCGCTCTGCTTGCCATCTTCAAGGCCGGCGCCGTGTACGTGCCGCTCGATCCGGGCTATCCGCCGGCGCGAATCCGCGCGATTCTTGACGACACGCAGCCTAAGCTCGTGCTCACCCACACTCACCTGGTAGAGCGCCTGGCGCTGAACGGCAGCGCGCACCTGGCGTTGGACAGCGCGACGGCACTTCTGGAGCGCCTGCCGACGGCGAACCCGGCGCTGCAATTGTTGGAGTCGCAGACGGCGTCGATCTACTACACCTCGGGGACGACGGGCAAACCCAAAGGCGTGATGGCGAGCCGCGCCAACGTGCGCGCCTACCTGCAGCTCGCGCGCGAGCGCTACCAGATCGGCGCGCACGACGTGATGCCGGCGATCGCGCGCTTCAGCTTCAGCATCAGCATGTTCGAGCTGATGGCGCCGCTGGTTTCGGGGGCGACGCTGGTCGTGCTCGAACGCGAAAACGTTCTGGACCTGGAGCGCCTGGCCGACACGCTTCGCGAAGTGACGTTCTTTCACGCCGGCCCGAGCCTGCTGAAGAATCTGCTCGCCCACCTGCGCGAGACCGGCCACGCCGCGAGCCGCTTTGCCGGGGTTCGGCACGCCTCGTCCGGCGGCGACATGGTCGCCCCTGAACTCCTGGAATCGCTCAAACAAACCTTCAACAACGCCGAGGTGTTTGTCATCTACGGCTGCAGCGAGATCAGCTGCATGGGCTGCACCTACCCGGTGCCGCGCGACGCGGGCGTGACCCGCACTTACGTCGGCCGCCCTTTCGACAACGTCACCGTGCGCGTGCTCGACGCCGCGCTGAACCCGCTTCCCGCGGGAATTGCCGGCGAGATCTGCTTCGCTGGCGCTGGCGTCGTGAAAGGCTATTTGAACCGGCCCGAGCTCAACGCCGAGAAGTTCGTCGAGATCGACGGCCAACGCTTTTACCGCACCGGCGACATGGGGCGCTTCAGCGATGACGGCTGGCTGGAAATCCTCGGCCGCAACGACTTCCAGATCAAGGTGCGCGGCATGCGCATCGAACTCGGCGAAGTCGAATACCACTTGCGCAAGGCGCCCGGCGTGCGCGACGCCCTGGCGATGGCCAAGGCATCGCCTTCGGGCGAGCCGGCGCTTGTGGCCTACGTCGTGCCGGCCGATCGCGAGGCTGCGGGCGGCGACTCCCGAGAACTTGTCGCCGCGCTGCGCCGCCACATGGCGCAGCATTTGCCCGATTACATGCTGCCTGGTGCCTACGTCGTGCTCGCGGCCTTGCCGCTTTCGCCCAACGGCAAGGTCGACCGTTTGGCGCTGCCTGCACCGGATGCGCGCGCCTTCGCCAGCCGCGACTTCGAGGCGCCGCTGGGCGACATCGAAGCGCTGCTCGCACGCATCTGGAGCGAAGTGCTGGGGCGGGGGGGCATAGGCCGGCACGATCACTTCTTCGAACTGGGCGGGCACTCGTTGCTCGCGACGCAAGTGCTGTCGCGGGTGCGCCGCGACTTGGGGCTGACGCTGGCGGTGCGCGCGATCTTCGACAAGCCCGTCCTCGCCGATCTCGCCGCCGAGCTTCAGGCGGCCGCAGCGAACCACGCGCCACGGCGCGCCGATGGCGCGGCGCTGGATCGCCCCGGCGCCGCTTCGGCCGGCGACGCTGCCGCACCGCCGCGCCTGGCGCACCGCGACACCGCGGTGCCCACCACCTTCTCGCAACGCCGCATGTGGCTGGCGCAGCAGCTCAACCCGGCGACCGCGGCGTACCACATCTGGCTTTCGCTGCGCCTCGAGGGCATGCTCGACGAGATCGCACTGCGGCGCGCGCTCGAAATCGTCGTGCAACGCCACGAGGCGTTTCGCAGCCGCTTCGAGGCGCTCGGCGACACGCCCGTGCTGCACATCTCCGACCGCGCGGCGCTGAACTTCGAGCGTTTCGACCTGCGCGACGCGCCCGCTGTCGAGCGCGAAGCCCAGGCGCGGCGCATCGTCAACCGCCTGACGCAGCAGCCCTTTGAGCTGTCCGCTCCCGGCCTGTACCGGATTGCCCTGTTGCAGCTCGGACCGCAGGACCATGTGCTGCATTGGGTGATGCACCACGCGATCGGCGACCACTGGTCGTTCGGCCTCCTGCTCGATGAATTGCGACAGCTCTATCGGGCGCAGCGCGAAGGCCACCCGAGCCCACTCGCGGCGAAGGCGTTCGACCACGCCGACTACGCTGCCTGGCAGCTCGCGCAGGCGCACCCATCGACGGGCGCCGCGCAACTCGACTATTGGCGCAAGTGCCTCAGAGGCCTCACACCGCTGCCCTTGCCCACCGATCTGCCGCGCCGCGGCGCGCTCGAGGGTCGCGGTGCCGTGGTGCGTGCCGGTCTCGCGCAAGCGCTTGTGCAGAGGATCGAACAATTCAGCCGCAGCGCGGGCGCGACTCCGTTCATGACGCTGCTGGCCTGCTTCCAGTCGCTGCTCGCCCGAGTCAGCGGCAGCACCGACATTGCAGTCGCCGTTCCCGTCGCGAACCGGCAGAGCACGCACGCCGAGTCGGTGGTCGGAACCTTGATCAATACGCTCGTGCTGCGCAACGATCTGGCGGGTCACCCGAGCTTCGCCCGGCTCCTTGCGCAGGTCAAGGAAACCGCGTTGCAGGCGTTTGCCCACCAGGACACGCCGTTCGAGCAACTGGTGGAGTCCGTCGACGCGCCGCGCGACCCGCTGCGCGCGCCGCTCGTGCAAGTCATGTTCAACCTCGTGAACGCGCCGTTTCGCCTGGACGGCTTTGCGAATCTGCAGTGCCGGCCGTTCGAAGTGGACGTGGGCGCGGCGCAGTTCGAACTCGCGCTGCTCGTCGACCTCGAGAGTGGCCGCGAATGCCAGCTGACCTACTCGACCGAATTGTTCAGCGCCGCCGGCGCGATGGGCGTGCTGGACGCCTTCATGGCGCTGCTGGAGGGCGTGCTCACCGACCCGGCAACGCGAATCCCCGACCTCAACGTGTTGAGCAACGCGCAGCGTCACGCTCTCGCGGATTGGAACGACACCGCCGAGCCCATGGCGGCGCAGCGCAACCTGGCCGAGTTGCTGGGCGCGACGGCACAGCGCTTCGCGCAACTGCCGGCACTGCAGGACACGCACGCGACCTTGACCTACGCCCAGCTCGACGCGCAAGCCAACCGCCTCGCGCGCGCCCTGCGCGAACGCGGCGTTGCGCGTGGGAGCCTGGTGGGCCTGGCGGTGGGCCGCGGCATGGCGATGGTGGTCGCGCAGCTGGCGATTCTCAAATCGGGCGCGGCATACGTTCCGCTCGATCCCGCCTACCCGGCGCAGCGCCTGGCGATGATGGCGCGGGACGCAAAGTTGAAGTTGCTCGTCACGCAAAGCATGCACGCTGCTGCGCTCGATTGGCCGCGCGCGCACTCGCTGTGGTTGGACGCCGACGCCGCGGAGATCAGCGTTCAGGCGGATCACGCACTTGCGCCGGACGAGCTGCGGGACGCCGGTCCAAACGACCCCGCTTACGTGATCTACACGTCGGGCTCGACCGGCAAGCCCAAGGGCGTGGTCGTGCCGCACGGCGCCGTCCTCAATTTTTTGGCGAGCATGGCGGAACAACCCGGCATGGGCCGGCACGACCGGGTGCTCGCCGTGACGACGCTGAGTTTCGACATCGCGGTGCTCGAGTTGCTCTTGCCCCTGTCGGTGGGTGCCCTCTTGATTCTCGCCAGCGCCGAGCAAAACGTCGACGGCCGCGCCTTGCGCGCGCTGCTCGAATCGCGCCACGCGACGCTCATGCAGGCGACACCCTCGACCTGGCGCATGCTCATCGACGCCGGCTGGCGCGGTGAGCCGGGCTTCAAGGCCTTGGTCGGCGGCGAAGCACTGCCGCTCGATCTGGCGCAGGCCTTGCTCGCGCGCGTCGACGAGCTGTGGAACATGTACGGGCCCACCGAAACGACCGTCTGGTCCACCTGCTGGCGCGTCGTGCAACCCGAGACGGGCATCCGCATCGGCCGGCCCATCGCCAACACCCAGGTGCACGTGCTCGACGCCGCGGGGCAGCCGTGCCTGATCGGCACGCCCGGCGAAATCTGCATCGGCGGCACGGGCGTGGCGCTCGGCTATCTGCATCGGCCGGAGCTGACTGACGAGCGCTTTGTGCGCGACATCGCCAATCCGCAGAGCCGCATGTACCGCACCGGCGACTTGGGGCGCTGGCACCACGGCGGCCAGCTCGAGCACCTGGGGCGCCTGGACCACCAGGTGAAGATTCGCGGCCACCGCATCGAGCTCGGGGAGATCGAGGCCTTGTTGGCCACACACCCCGGCGTCGCGCGCAATGTCGCAATCGTTCGCGAAGACCAACCCGGTGACGTTCGCATCGTCGCCTACGTCGTGCCACGCGGCAGCGCGCCGTCACCCACCGAGCTGCGCGATCACTTGCGCACGCAGCTGCCGGCCTACATGCTGCCGCAGCACTTCATGCTGCTGGGCGAGCTGCCCTTGTTGCCCAACGGCAAACTCGATCGAAGCCAGTTGCCGCCGCCGGCGCACGCCGCCGCCGAAGCGCCGAGCCCGGCCGCACACGGCACGGCGCAAGAACGCGCCATGGCCGAGGTCTGGAAGCGCCTGCTGGGCGTGGCCCGCGTCGCACCGAGCGACAACTTCTTCGACCTCGGCGGCCACTCGCTGCTGGCGATGCGCGCCGTCAGCGAAATTGAGCAGGCGCTCGGCGTGCGCCTCCGCCCGCGGCGCCTGGTGTTCGAGTCGCTCGCCCAGTTGGCCGCGCCAATTCCGGCTGCGGCGCCGGCGCCGCGCCAGGGCGAACCCGCAGCGCCTTCCCGTGGCGCGAAGTGGCGCGCCAGGCTGCGGCGAAGGTTCGGCATCTAGCCCGCGGTGGGCCGGCCTCGCCCTGGCAGCGCGATGCAGTGGATCGCGTCCCCCGTGTCGCAGCACGGGGCGGCGTTTCGCCGGAATGACGCTGGTTCGCGCCTCACAGCTCGGCGATGTAGTGCTGCGTGATCACCGCCTCGCCGGGAATCAAACATTCGCGCACCTGCGCCTCGAGTTGCTGATCTGCGAGCGTCGCGCGCGAACGCTGGTGCAGATAGTCGGCCCATGAGGTGACGATGAAACGCTCGCAGTAGCGCGACGCATCGCCCAGGTCGCGATAGACGCGCCACAGCGTCGCGCCGTCGCGCCGGCGCGGCGCGCGCAGGTGGCTCACGGCCTCGAGGAAGGCCTCGGTCTGGTCGGCGCGAATGCGGTAGCCGATTTCCACCGCCACCGGGCCGGCTTCGGGGTCGGGCTCGTCGGCCACCGACAACTCCTCGAACATCGACGCGACCTGCGTCACCTCGGTCTTGTCGCCCATGCGCAGCGGAAACGGCCGCGCCAGAAGCAGCCCGGCGGTCATCGTCGCAGCCGCGACACACAGCGTCGCGGTCACGTCGATGAGGTTCGTCAGCGCGCCCCAGAATGCCGAGCAGATGGCAAACGAGCCCAGGGCGCTCAAGGTGTGCAAGGCAGTCGCACGCGAGCGCACCCACGGCGGTACGCTCGTCTGGGTGGCAGTGTTGAAAGTCGACATCACCGCCATCCAGGCGCCGCCGCCCAGCACCAGCGCGCTGTAGACCAGGGCGTGCGAGTTCGACAAAGCCGCGGCGAGCATCGCCAGCGCGTAGACGACACAGCCACCGCGCACGATCCATTCGATGCCGATGCGCGCGCGCAGGCGGCCGACGAACAAGCCGGCGAAGATGGCACCGCCGCCCAGACAACCCATCAACAAACCAAAGCCCGCCGCGCCCAGGCCCAGCTGGCGCTGGCCGATCACCGGCAGCAGCGCCCACAGCGCCGAGCCCGCCCCGCTGTACGCCATGGTGCGCACGAGCTGCGCGAGCACCGCAGGCGAATGGCGCGCAAAGCGCAACGCGCTGAGCGTGCCGCCCCACAGCCGCTCGGCGGGCAGGCGCGACACCGGGTGCGGGCGCGGCGGGTTGCGCGCGATCCCGCGCCACATCGCCACGATGCCGCCCACCGCCGCGGCGAACACCCACGCGGGCCCGGCGTGCGCGAAGACGAACCCGGCCAGCGTCGGGCCGACGGCACGCGCCACGTTGTAGGCGATCGCCACCGCGACGATGGCCTGCGAAAGTTCTTCGCGCGGAACCGAATCCGACACCGTCGAATTCCACGCCGGCGAGAGCAGCGCCGTGCAGGAACCGGCCACGCAAGTGAACAGCAACAGGCTCGCCGGTCCGGCCATGCCGGCCATCAGCAGCGCCGCGAGCAGCGCCACGGTGAGCCCCTGCACGAGCAGCGCATTGCGCATCAGGCGCTTGCGATCCGTCGTGTCGGCAAGCACGCCGGCGGGCAGCGACAGCGCGAACATGGGCAGGAACACCGCCGTCTGCACGAGGGCGGCGAGCAGCGCTGAGCCGGTCATCTCCACCATCAGCCACGCCGCCGCCATGACCTGCATCGCGTTGCCGATGAAGTAGAACGTGCCGCCGCCGAGCAGGCCGAGGAAGGCCGGATGGCGAAGCGGGTGGGCCGCAGACGATTGGAGCGACATGGGCGGGGGATTATTCACCGCCGCTGCGACAACTCACGCGAACATGGGTGCGAATCCGATGCGCGGTACGGAAAACCCCTGAGACGGGGCGGCAAGAAGTCGCGTTGCGGCCAGTCAGCGCCGCCGGGGCGGCGCGCGAATCACTCTTCGCTGGAGATCAACCCGCTGCGTACCGCGTAGCGCACCAACCCGGCCAGGTCCCGAATCGCCAGCCGATCCATGATCTGTGCACGGTGCGTTTCGACGGTTTTCACCGACAGGCCGAGTTGCTGAGCAATCTCCTTGCTCGAACGACCGCCCGCGACGAGGCGAAGAATTTCTTCCTGGCGCGGCGTCAGCGGGCTGTCGGCAACGCCTCCGCCCGGGTTGGCGATGGCCCGCGCGAGTTGGCGCGAGACGCTGGGGCTGAGGTAGGTTTCGCCGCGCGCCACCGCCGCCAGCGCGCGCGCCAGTTCGTCGACTGCGCAGTCCTTCAGCAGGTAACCCGCCGCGCCGGACTGGATCGCGTCGGTCACGTATTCCTGGTTGTCGTACATCGACAGCACCAGCACCTTGGTCTGCGGATGTTTCGCGCGCACTTCGCGAAGTGCAGCCAGGCCACTCATGCCGGGCATGGAGACGTCGAGCAAGGCGATGTCGGGAGCGTGCAACTCGATCATGCGCAGCGCCTCCAAGCCGTCGCCCGCCTCGGCGACCACTTCGAAAGGCTTCATTTCCGCGAGCAGCAAGCGCAATCCGGCACGCACGAGCTGATGGTCGTCGGCCAACAAGACGCGGATCCGATCCGTCGAGCGCTGCGGCTCTTCGCCCGGCGCTTGCGCCGCGGGTTTCGACTTGTCGTTCGCGCCGCCGGCGAACCAGACGGGCAGGACTGGCGTCAAGGGGGTCGGCAGCGGGGTGTGCATCAAAAGGTCCCGTGGCGCATCTCACGCAATGTTAATCTGATCTTCAACTCACCCAGGTTGCGACGAAAGGGCGCGCATGACGACCAAACAACGCAAGGCTCGCGGCACCGCGAACGCCGTGTCGGCCACGCAGCTGAGCCGCGTGTTGGCGGGCTTGCGCGAACTCGACATCGCCGACGCCGGCGCTTTCGTGCATGCAGCGACCGAAGCCGCGGCGCGCGCCCTCGGCGCCGCGCGCGTCAGCCTCTGGCGCGTGCAGGCGCAGGGCGAGGTCTTGCAATGCCTCAGCCGGTTCCGCAGCGCCGACGCGATGCACGAGCCGGGTGAGCGCATCGCGCGCAAGAGTTTTCCGCGCTACTTCGAGGCGCTGAATGCCGGCGACGTGATCGCCGCCCACGATTGCCACACCGACCCGCGAACCAACGAGTTCAGTTCTTGCCTGGGCCGGCTCGGCGTCGCGTCGATGCTCGACGCGCCCTTGCGCATCGGGGGGCGGCTGACGGGAGCGCTCTGCATCGAACACATCGGCGCGCCGCGCCGCTGGACTGACGAAGAACAAGACTTTGCGCGCGAACTCTCCGGCGTCGTGTTGCACGCGGTCGCGCAGGCCGAACACCTCGGCGCGCTGGCGAGCACCGAGCGGCAACTTCGCACCCTGCTGGACGGCATGCCCGAGCGCGCCTGGTTGAAGGACGCGCAGGGTCGTTTCCTTGCCGTGAACCGCAGCGAAGCCTCGGTGCTGGGCGTGCCGATGCAGGACGTGATCGGCAAAACGCTCCAGGAGCTGCGGCCTGGCGAGGCCGCCGAACTGAACGCGCTCGAAGACGAACTCGCGATGCGTGCCCCCGGCCCGACCCGCATGGAGCGGGCGGCCCGGATAGGCCAGGGCTGGCTGGAAATCGTGCGCGCGCCGATTCGCGGCGCGGACGGGCGTGTCGAGGGGCTGGTGGGCATCGCGCGCGACGCGACCGAACGGCGCCGCACCGAACAGGCACTGGCGCAGACCGCCGCGGAGCTCGAGCAAACGACGCGGCGTTTCGAGCAAGCCCTGGGCGCGGCCAATTCATTCGTCTTCGACCTCACTTTGCCCGACTCGCGCGTGACCTTGTTGGGTGCACCGAACTTCGGTGGACCGGGTTCGGTGGTCGAAGTGTCGCTCGCCGATGCCCTGGCCCACGTGGTGCCCGAAGACGCCGCAATGCTGACCCAACAAGTGCAACGCATCCGCGACGACGCCTTGACCGATTTCTCGGTCGAGTACCGCGCCTACGCGCCCGACGGGGGTCTGACATGGCGCCACATGCAAGCTCGAATCGTCGCGCGCGATCCTGCCAGCGGCCAACCATTGCGCGTGTCGGGCACCAGCACCGACGTGAATCAGCGCAAGCAGGCCGAATTGGCGCTCGCCGAGTTGAACCGTGAGCTCGAGGCGCGCATCGAACGCCGCACCGATGCGTTGGCCGAAAGCGAAGCGCGGTTTCGCGCTGTGATGCACGACGCGCCCGTGGGCATTCTCATCATCGCGAAGGGTGCGCGACGCGATTGCGCGCCTGCGCACGCTGTGGCACGAACTGCGCTCGCCGGTGCTCGACGAATTGGGCCTGAGCAGCGCACTGCAGGGCCTGTGCACACAGCATGAAAGGCTCAGCCACATGGCGGTGAACCTGGACATCGCTTGCGACGCCGACGCGTTTTCCCGGCACCTGAGCGACGCTGTCTACCGGGTGTGCCAGGAAGCGCTGACGAACGCGGCGCGCCATTCGCAGGCGAGCCGCGTCGAAGTGAGCCTTGGCAGGCGCGATGACACCGTGACGCTGCAAGTGCGCGACGATGGCGTCGGCTTCGACGCCACCCTCACGGGGTCCACCGACCGCCTCGGCCTGGTGGGCATGCGCGAGCGGGCCAAGTTGCTCGGCGGCGCATTGCATGTCGACTCCGCACCCGGTGCCGGCACGCTGATTCGCGCCGAATTCTCAATGGCATTCGCCGAGGCCTGACTGCGAGCCGCAGCCGCGCCGAATTCAGATCGACAAACGCTGGCGCACGCCGTCGGCGTGCATGTCGCGGCCCAGGCCCCGCTGCACGACGCTGCCGCGCTCCATCACGAGGTAGCGGTCGGCGAGCTCGGCGGCGAAGTCGTAGTACTGCTCGACGAGCACGATGGCCATCGTCTTGCGCTGTGCCAGCGTGCGGATCACGCGAGCGATGTCCTTGATGATGTTCGGCTGGATGCCTTCGGTGGGCTCGTCCAGGATCAGCAGCTTCGGGCCTGCCGCCAGCGCGCGCGCGATCGCGAGCTGCTGCTGCTGGCCGCCCGACAGGTCACCGCCGCGCCGCTGCAGCATCTGTGCGAGCACCGGGAACAACTCGAACAACTCGGCAGGCAGGGTCGCGCGCGCGCTTTTGTAGGCGAGGCCCATCGCCAGATTTTCTTGCACGCTCAGGCGCGCGAAGATGTCGCGCCCTTGCGGCACGTAGCCCACGCCTTGGCGCACCCGCTCGTAGGGCGTGGCGCGCGTGATGTCGGCGCCGGCCAGGCGAATGCTGCCGGTCTTCGGCGGCACGACGCCCATCAAGGTCTTGAGCAGCGTCGTCTTGCCCACGCCGTTGCGCCCGAGCACGACCGTCACTTCGCCCAGGTGCGCCTCGAAACCCACGTCGCGCAGGATGTGCGAACCGCCGTAATACTGGTTCACGCCGGCCACCACAAGCGTCGGATCAGCGCCCAAGGTAGACCTCGATCACTTTGTCATTCGCCTGCACATCGGCCAGGCTGCCCTCGGCGAGCACGCTGCCTTCGTGCAACACCGTGACGCGCCGGTTCGATCGACCCTGCGTGAGCGCGGCGATGAATTTCATGTCGTGTTCGACGACCACCAGCGAGTGGCTGCCCTCGAGCGACAGGAACAACTCCGCGGTGCGCTGGGTTTCTTCATCGGTCATCCCGGCCACCGGCTCGTCGAGCAGCAACAGCTTGGGGTCTTGCATCAGGAGCATGCCGATCTCCAGCCACTGCTTCTGGCCGTGGCTGAGTTGCCCGGCGACGCGCTGCGCGCTGTCTTGCAGGTGAATGAGTTGCAGCATCGCGCCAATCCGGTTGCGCTGCTCGCCGCTGAGGCGAAACCAGAGCGAGGCACGCACGCCGCGGTCAGCAGCGAGCGCGAGCTCGAGGTTCTGAAATACGCTGAGGTGCTCGAACACGGTGGGCTTCTGGAACTTGCGGCCGATGCCTGCCGCGGCGATGTCGTTCTCGCGCAGGCGCAGCAGGTCGATCGTCGAGCCGAAAAACGCGCGCCCGGCATCGGGCCGCGTCTTGCCCGTGATCACGTCCATCAGCGTCGTCTTGCCGGCGCCGTTGGGCCCGATGATGCAACGCAGTTCGCCCGCGCCGATCGACAGGCTCAAGGCGTCGAGCGCCTTGAAGCCGTCGAAGCTGACGCTGATGTCTTCGAGGTAGAGGATCGCGCCGTGCGCGACGTCGACGACGCCGGGCTGCAACACCCGCCCGTAACTCGTTTCGCGCCCGCCCGAAGTTCCCGCGGACGCAGCGAGGCGCTCCTGGAACTTGCCGCGCACGCGCGCGCCGGCTTGCATCAGCTCGGGGGTCATGGCGTCGTCACTTTGGACTTGCGGCGAAACAAGCCGACGATACCCTGCGGCAAGAACAGCGTCACGGCGATGAACAGCGAGCCGAGAAAGTACAGCCAGACTTCGGGAAACGCCTGAGTGAACCAGGTCTTGGCGCCGCCCACGAAGAACGCGCCGACGATGGGCCCGATCAGCGTGCCGCGCCCGCCCACCGCCGCCCAGATCGCGATTTCGATGCTCGCCGCGGGCGACATTTCGCTCGGGTTGATGATGCCGACCTGCGGCACGTAAAGCGCGCCGGCGATCGCGCACATCACTGCCGAAATCACCCAGATCGTCAGCTTGTAGCGCAGCGGGTCGTAGCCGGTGAACATGACGCGGCTTTCGGCGTCGCGAATCGCCTGCAAGACGCGGCCGAACTTGCTTTGCACGAGCCAGCGCGCCAGCACGTAGAAGCCCACCAGCGTGAAGCCGGTGATCGTGAAGAGCAGCATGCGCATCGTCGGTGTGGCGATCGGCGCGCCCAGAATCCGCTTGAAGTCGGTGAAGCCGTTGTTCCCGCCAAAACCCGTCTCATTGCGGAAGAAGAGCAGCATCGCGGCGAACGTGAGCGCCTGCGTGATGATGGAAAAGTACACGCCCTTGATGCGCGAGCGAAACGCAAAGTAGCCAAACGCCAGGGCGAGCAGCCCGGGAACGAGCACGACGAGCAGCAGCTGCGCGACAAAAGAGTCGCTCAGGCTCCAGTGCCACGGCAGCGTCTTCCAGTCGAGGAAGACCATGAAGTCGGGCAGGTCGCTCTGGTAGTTGCCGTCGCGCCCGATCTGGCGCATCAGGTACATGGCGAATGCGTAGCCGCCCAGCGCGAAGAACACGCCATGGCCCAGGCTGAGGATGCCGGTGTAGCCCCAGATCAGGTCCATCGCCAGCGCACAGATCGCGTAGCACATGATCTTGCCGAGCAGCGCCACGGCGAAGTCGCTCGCGTGCAGCACGTGGCCTGGGGGAACGACGAGATTCAGCAAGGGCATGACGATGCCGATGGCGAGCAGTGCGAGCAGCACGCCGGTCCAGGCGCGCGGGCTGAGCAGACGCACTGCCCTGTCATCCCGGCGAACGCCGGGATCCACTGGGCGCGAACCAAGATGTGCGTCGGGCGTTGGCGGCGACCCAAGCAGTGGATCCCGGCGTTCGCCGGGATGACGATGAGGTGGGGGACGCGTGCTCATGCTTCTGCACTCCGGCCCTTCATCGCGAACAGCCCCTGCGGGCGCTTCTGGATGAAGATGACGATGAAGACGAGCACCATGATTTTGGCGAGCACGGCGCCGGCCCAGCCTTCGAGCAGCTTGTTCAGCACCCCCAGGCCGAGCGCGGCGAACACGGTGCCGGCGAGCTGACCCACACCGCCGAGCACGACGACCATGAACGCGTCGACGATGTAGCCCTGGCCGAGATCCGGCCCGACGTTGCCGATTTGCGAAAGCGCGCAGCCCGCCAGGCCGGCGATGCCCGAGCCGAGCGCGAAGGCGAAGGTGTCGACGCGCGCCGTGTTCACGCCGTTGCACGCGGCCATCGTGCGGTTTTGCGTGACGGCGCGAACGAACAGCCCGAACCGCGACTTCGCGATCAACAGCGCCACGCCGCCGAGCACAAGCGCGGCAAAGACGATGATGACGATGCGGTTGTAGGGCAGCGTCAAGTTGCTCAAAGCCTCGACGCCGCCGGACAACCACGCCGGGTTCTCCACTTGAACATTTTGCGCACCAAAGAGGCTTCGCACGCCTTGCATCAGCACCAGGCTGATGCCCCAGGTGGCGAGCAGCGTTTCCAGCGGCCTGCCGTAAAGCCAGCGGATGACGCTGCGCTCCAGCGCCGCACCGACCAGCGCCGCGGCGAGAAACGACAGCGGAATCGCGGCCAGGATGTAGGCGTCGAAGGCGCCAGGCCAAAGCGACCTGAATACGTTTTGCACGAGCCAGGTGGCGTAGGCGCCGATCATCATGAGCTCGCCGTGCGCCATGTTGATGACGCCCATCAGGCCGTAAGTGATCGCCAGGCCAAGCGCCACGAGCAGCAGGATCGAGCCCAGGCTGATGCCGGTGAACAGCACGCCCAGGCGTTCGCCCCACACCAGACGTGACTCGACGGCGGACAACGACGCGCGCAGTTGCGCACGCACCTGCGCATCGGCTTCGCCACCCGGCTTGAGGCGCTCCAGCAACAGCGCTTGCGTCGCGCTGTGGGCGCTGCCGGCGAGCGCCTTGGCGGCCTCCAGGCGCTGCGCCTTGTCGGAGCTCGAGATCTGAATGTTCGCGCGCAGCAGTTCCAGCGCCGTCTTCAATGCGGCGTCGCTTTCGGCGGCGATCGCCTTGGCGATCAGCGGCAGGCGCGTCTCGTCGACGCCGTCGCGCAACTCCTTCACCGCCGCGGCGCGCTGCGCACGGTCGGGCGAGAAGAGTCGCAATGACGCGAGCGCGGTGTCGATTTCACGGCGCAGGCGATTGCTGTTGATCACGTCTTCAGCGCCGTCGGGAAGCGCCACCGCAGCGCCGCTCGCCGCGTCGCGCGCCTTGCCGCCCTGCACGATGAAGACTGCCGTGCCCAGGGTCTTGACCTCGTCGGCGAGCAGGGCCTGAAAGAACTCCAGCGCCTTCGGGTCGCCGCCCGCCGCCACTTCGACGATCGCTGCGGCACGTTCGTCGCTTTCGCCGATCGCCATCGCGCGCACCTGCTCGGGCGTGAGCGCCTGCGCGGGCAGCACGTTGGCCAGCGCGACGGCCAAGCAGGTACAACGCAGGGCGGCGAGGAGGAGGAGGCGGAACATGGCAACCAGAAACAGTGAGTCCACTTGAAAAAATGGTCATCCCGGCGCACGCCGGGATCCACTGCATCGCGGCACGCCGGGCGCGTGCATGCGCAGGCGCCCGCTTGCTGCAGGCCGCAGGTGGATCCCGGCGTGCGCCGGGATGACTCGGCGCCGCAGGGCTTACTTCTTCTCGGGCTCGTCCGCCTTTTTGTCGTTGCCTTCGATGTACGGGCTCCACGGCTTGGCTTTCACCGGCGCGGGCGTCTTCCACACGACGTTGAACTGGCCGTCGGCCTTGACTTCGCCGATGAACACCGGCTTGTGCAGATGATGGTTCTTCATGTCCATCGTCGCCAGCATGCCGCCCGGCGCCTTGAAGGTCTGGCCGGCCATCGCCGCGATCACCTTGTCGGTATCCGTGCTCTTCGCCTTCTCTACGGCCTGCTTCCACATGTAGATGCCGATGTAGGTGGCTTCCATCGGGTCGTTCGTCAACGGCTTGTCGGCGCCGGGCAACTTCTTCGCCTTGGCGTAGTCGGCCCACTGCTTCTTGAACGCGTCATTCGTCGGGTTCTTCAGGCTCATGAAGTAGTTCCACGCAGCCAAATGCCCAACCAACGGCTTCGTGTCGACACCGCGCAGCTCTTCCTCACCGACCGAAAACGCGACGACGGGAACGTCGGTCGCCTTCAGCCCCTGGTTGCCGAGCTCCTTGTAGAACGGCACGTTCGAGTCGCCATTGATCGTCGAGATCACGGCCGTCTTGCCGCCCGCGGAAAACTTCTTCACGTCGGCGACGATGGTCTGGTAGTCGCTGTGGCCAAACGGCGTGTACTTCTCGTCGATGTCGGTGTCCTTCACGCCCTTGCTCTTCAGGAAGGCGCGCAGGATCTTGTTGGTGGTGCGCGGGTACACGTAGTCGGTGCCGAGCAGGACGAAGCGCTTCGCGCCGCCGCCGTCTTTGCTCATCAGGTATTCGACTGCAGGAATCGCCTGCTGGTTCGGCGCCGCACCGGTGTAGAACACGTTCTTGCTGAGCTCTTCGCCCTCGTATTGCACGGGGTAGAACAGCAGGCCGTTGAGTTCTTCAACGACAGGCAGCACCGACTTGCGCGACACGCTCGTCCAGCAGCCGAACATCACGGCGACCTTGTCCTGGCCGATCAGCTGCTTCGCCTTCTCGGCGAACAGCGGCCAGTTCGACGCCGGGTCGACGACGATGGGCTCGAGCTTTTTGCCGAGCACGCCGCCCTTGGCGTTGATCTCGTCGATCGCCATCAGCGCGACGTCTTTGAGCACGGTCTCGGAGATCGCCATCGTTCCCGACAGCGAATGCAAGATGCCGACCTTGATCGTGTCGGCGGCGAATGCGGCGAGTGAAGTGAGTGACAGGGCTCCGCAGGCGACGAGGGCGGCGCTGACGGAACGCAAGGCGTGACGACGTTTCATTGAACAGGTCTCCAGTTCGGTTGGTGATGCTGAGATGCGGCGAGAACCAATCTCGTCGAATTCAGCTTGGAGCAAGCCTCATGCCAACGCTTCAGCGCGGGGCGCATGCCTTGTCGATCGGCCGAAACGGGGCGGGCGCATGATTTCGTGCGCAGCGCGCACCAAATGCGGACCGGCTCGAGCAGAACCGTGCAGTTCGCGTGGCACTGCACTTGCATTGGCTGTCAAGCCACGGCGGATAAGATGCCTGCCTGCCCTGCCCTCGGCGCCACCCATGCGTCGGATTTGGGGCGCCGATCCCTCCGCCTAGCGAGCCCCGCCCGATGGAACTGACTCCCCGCGAGAAAGACAAGCTCCTGATCTTCACTGCAGCGCTGCTCGCCGAGCGGCGCCGCGCGCGCGGCCTGAAGCTCAACTATCCGGAAGCGGTGGCGCTCATCAGCGCCGCGATCATGGAAGGCGCACGCGACGGCAAGAGCGTCGCGCAATTGATGAGCGCAGGCAAACTCGTGCTGACGCGTTCCGACGTGATGGACGGGGTGGCCGAAATGATTCCCGACATCCAGGTCGAAGCGACATTCCCCGACGGCACCAAGCTGGTGACGGTGCACCAGCCTATCGTTTGATTGGAGGACAGACACGATGAACCCCGGCGAACTGCTCACCGACGGCCCCGACCTCGCGCTCAACCCGGGCCGGCGAACCCTCACGCTGGTCATTGAAAACGGCGCCGACCGCCCGATTCAAGTCGGCTCGCACTACCACTTCGCCGAAACCAACGGCGCCTTGAAGTTCGATCGCGCCGCAGCGCGCGGCATGCGCCTGAACATCGCGTCGGGCACCGCGGTGCGCTTCGAGCCCGGCCAGCAGCGCACTGTGGAGCTGGTCGACTTCGCCGGTGCGCGGCAGGTGTGGGGCTTTCGCGGGCTCGTGCAAGGCGCACTCTAAGAAGACATCATGGCGACAATTCAACGACGCGCGTATGCGGAAATGTTCGGCCCCACGGTGGGCGACCGGGTGCGCCTGGCCGACACGGAACTCATCATCGAAGTCGAATCCGACCTCACCCTGAACGCGGGAGGCTACGGCGAAGAAGTGAAATTCGGCGGCGGCAAGACGATCCGCGACGGCATGGGCCAGAGCCAGCGAGTCAACGGCCCGGGCGCAAGCGACGCCGTCGATTGCGTCATCACGAATGCGCTGATCGTCGACCACTGGGGAATCGTCAAGGCCGACATCGGGATTCGCGGCTCGCGAATCGCCGCGATCGGCAAGGCCGGCAACCCGGACGTGCAGCCGGGAGTCGACATCGTCATCGGCCCGGGAACGGAAATCATCGCTGGCGAGGGAATGATCGTCACGGCGGGCGGCATCGACTCGCACATCCACTTCATCTGCCCGCAGCAAATTGAAGAGGCGTTGGCGAGCGGCGTGACGACGATGTTAGGGGGCGGCACCGGCCCGGCGACCGGCACGTTTGCGACGACGTGCACGCCCGGGCCGGCGAACCTGGCACGCATGCTGCAAGCCGCAGACGGCTTTGCGATGAACCTGGGTTTTCTCGGCAAGGGCAACGCGAGCCGACCCGAATCCTTGCGCCAGCAGGTCGAGGCCGGAGCGATCGGCTTGAAGCTGCACGAAGACTGGGGCACAACGCCCGCGGCGATCGACTGTTGTTTGAGCGTTGCCGAAGAGACCGATACGCAGGTTGCGATCCACAGCGACACGCTCAACGAATCGGGATTCGTCGAGAACACGATTGCCGCGACAAAGGGCCGCACGCTCTGCGCCTTCCACACCGAAGGCGCGGGCGGCGGCCACGCGCCGGACATCCTGCGCGTCGTCGGCGAAGCAAACTTCCTGCCGAGTTCGACGAACCCGACGATGCCCTACACCGTGAACACGCTGGACGAGCACGTCGACATGCTGATGGTGTGCCACCACCTGGACCCGAACATCGCCGAGGACCTGGCGTTTGCCGAAAGCCGCATCCGCAAGGAGACGATCGCCGCCGAAGACGTGCTGCACGACCTGGGCGCGATCAGCATGTTCAGCTCCGACTCGCAGGCGATGGGGCGCGTCGGCGAAGTCATTCTGCGCTGCTGGCAGACGGCCCACAAGATGAAGGTGCAGCGCGGCAAGCTGCCGAGCCCGAACGGCCTGGTGGGGGACGGCGAGCGCAATGACAACGCGCGCGCGAAACGCTACGTCGCGAAATACACGATCAACCCGGCGCTCGCGCACGGCATTTCGCACGAGGTGGGAAGCATCGAAGTCGGCAAGTGGGCCGACTTGGTGCTCTGGAAGCCGGCGTTCTTCGGCATCAAGCCTTCGCTGATTCTCAAAGGCGGCTTCATCGCCGCGGCGGCGATGGGCGACCCGAACGCGTCGATCCCGACGCCGCAGCCGGTGCACTACCGGCCGATGTTCGGATCGTTCGGCAGCGCAGTGCAGCAAGGTTCGCTGACCTTCATGAGCGGGCACGCGGTAGACGCAGGCCTGCGCCATCGCCTCGGCTTGAACAAGGCGGTGAGCGCAGTGCGCGGCTGCCGCGGCGTACGCAAACAGCACATGGTGCACAACAACCACTTGCCGACCATGGAAGTGAATCCGCAGACCTACGAAGTGCGCGCCGACGGTGTGCTGCTCACGTGCGAGCCGGCGAGCGTGTTGCCGATGGCGCAGCGCTATTTTCTGTTTTGACGCTTCGCAAGTCGGTGACGCGCCGGCCGGGGTTTGACACCATGCACGCCAATCCCATCGACCTCGTCGCGATCGGCGAGCCGCTGATCGAATTCAACCAGCGCGATCCGGCGCGCCCCGAATTCCAGATGGGCTTCGGCGGCGACACGTCGAACGCCGTGATCGCCGCGGCGCGCCTGGGAGCGCGCTGCGCCTATATCACCCAAGTCGGCGATGACAGTTTTGGCAGCGCGCTGCTCGCCTTGTGGCAGCGCGAAGGCGTGCTCCTTGATGGCGTGCGCGTGATCGCCGGCGCGCCCACAGGCATTTACTTCGTGAGCCACGGCGCACGCGGCCACGAATTCACCTACCGGCGCGCCGGCAGTGCCGCGAGCCTGATGACGCCCGCCGGGTTGCCGCGCGAATTGCTCACCCGCGCGGCGCAGTTGCACGTGTCAGGAATAACGCTCGCGATCAGCGAGGGCGCGTGCGACACGGCGTTCGAAGCGATCGCCATCGCGCGCGGCGCGGGTGCGCGCATCAGCTTCGACCTGAATCACCGACCGCGCTTGTGGTCGGCGGCGCGCGCGCTGGAGCTCACGCGCAGGGTCTTGCCGCTCTGCGACCTGTTCCTTCCGGGCGTCGATGAAATCGCGTTGCTGACCGGCCTCGAGCAACCCGCCGACATCATCGACTGGGCGCACGCGCAGGGCGCGCGCGCCGTCGTGCTCAAGCTCGGTGCGATGGGCTGCCTGGTCTCGACGGGCTCGCAAAGCATTGCGCTCGCCGGCTACGCCGTCACGCCGGTAGACGCCACCGGCGCCGGCGACTGTTTCGCCGGTGCATTGTTGTCGCAGCTTGCCCGCGGCGCAACGCTCGTCGACGCGGCGCGCGTCGCGAACGTCGCCGCCGCACTCAGCACGCAGGGCTTCGGCGCCGTCGAGCCGCTGCCGCGCTGGGCGCAGGTTCAGCCCCTGCTTCGCGGCAGCGATACTTGATTCATGAAGCGCAGACGCTGCACGCCGTGACAACCGACGCTCTCATCATCGGCGCCGGCCCGGCCGGGCTGGCGGTGGCGGGTTGCCTGGTGCAGCGGGGTCTGCAGCCGCTCGTCATCGACAAAGCTCATCACGTCGGCGCCGCGTGGCGCGGCCATTACGAGCGACTGCATTTGCACACCGTGAAAACGCTGTCTGCCCTGCCCGGCATGGCGTTTGCAGACGCTGCGCCGCGCTATGTGCCACGCCAAGGCGTGGTCGACTATCTGAGCGGCTACGCGCAACACCACGGCATCGAGCCATCGCTCGGCGAAGAGGCGCTCGCCATCACTCCGGGCGACACCGGTTGGCGCATTCGAACCGCGACGGGGCGCGAGTTGATTTCGCGCAGCGTCGTGCTTGCCAGCGGCGCGAATAACGTTCCGGTCGTGCCCGTGATCGCGGGCCAGGCGTCGTTCCGCGGCCGCGTGCTGCACAGCCGGGACTATCGCAACGCCGCGCCATTTGCCGGCCAGCGCGTGCTCGTCGTCGGCATGGGCAACACCGGCGCGGAAATCGCGCTCGACCTTGCTGAGCACGGCGTGCGAACGGCCCTGTCGGTGCGCTCGCCCGTGAACATGGTGTACCGCGACGTGCTCGGCCGGCCGACGCAGGTGTCGTCGATTCTGTTGTCGAAATTGCCGACCGCGTGGGGCGATGCGCTCGCGACGCTGCTCCGCAACTTGACGGTGGGCGACCTGAGCCGCTGGGGCCTGCGCACCGCACCGATTTCGCCGCTGCGCCAATTGCGCGAGCACGGCAAGACGCCGGTGATCGACGTCGGCACGCTCGCTTACATCAAGCGTGGCCAGATCGCCGTGCACCCTGGAATCGACACCTTCACGCCGCAGGGGATACGCTTCATCGATGGCAGCGAGCGTGCCTTTGACGCAGTGATTCTCGCCACCGGCTACGAGGCGCAAGTCGCCAAGCTGTTTCCCGGCGACCAACCCGAACTCGATGCGAACGGCATGCCGCTTCACGTGGTGGGGCGCGGCGCAATGCGCGGCGTCTATTTCGTCGGCTTCGACATTCGCCAGCCCGGTGGGCTGTTGCGCGCCATCGCGGGCCAGGCGCAGCACGTCGCGCAAGCCATCACGTCGACTCCGTCCGCGGCGCGCTGAAGCGCGCCAATCCAGTTCACGCCGTGCGCGCTACTGCGACGGCCCGACGCCCTTGCCCGGTGCGGCCGCGGCGTAGATGTCGCGGCGCGTCAGCGGCACCGAAGGCGAACCCTCGCGCCGCTTGCCGGTCAGGACCTGGTAAATCCCCGTCCCACCCGCTTCGAACTCGAGTGCACACGCCGCCATGTAGAGGCGCCACACGCGGTATGTCGCCTCGTTGACGTGTTGCAGCGCCTCGTCGCGCCGCGCCTCCAGGCGCTGCACCCAGCGGCGCAGCGTCATCGCGTAGTGCGGGCGAAGCGCTTCGACGTCGAGAATCTCGAAACCGGCGCGCTCCATGCCGCGCTGCACGTTGCTCACGGTGTCGAGCTCGCCGTCGGGGAATACGTAGCGGTTGATGAAGTCGCTCACCAAGCCGGGCTGCCAGCCTTCTTCGTCGTGCGTGATGCCGTGGTTCAGGAACAAGCCGTCGTCGCGCAGCACGCGGTACACCGTCGCGTTGTAGGCGGGCAGATTCGCCAGCCCCACGTGTTCGAACATGCCCACGCTGGACACCCGGTCGTAGACGCCCTCGCCTTTCAAATCGCGGTAGTCGAGCAGCTCGAGCGTGACCCGGTCCTGCAAGCCTGCGGAGGCGACGCGTGCCTGCGCGAGTTCGAGCTGTTGGCGGCTGAGCGTGATGCCGTGCGCGTGCACCCCATAGTGTTGCGCCGCCCACATCGCCAAGGCGCCCCAGCCGCAGCCGATGTCGAGCAGGCGCTGCCCCGGCTGCAGGCGCAGTTTGCGGCAGATGTGGTCGAGCTTGTTGCGCTGCGCCTGGTCGATGGAATCGTCCACCGACTCGAAGTAGGCGCACGAATAGACCATTTTCTCGTCGAGCCAGAGCCGGTAGAACTCATTCGAGACGTCGTAGTGGAAGGCGATTGCGGCGCGGTCGGTGTCGCGCGAGTGGCGGTGCCGGAACGGCCCCGCATCACCTGCCGCGCCCGCTGCGGTGGGCGAAATCACGAGACGCCGGCGTTTGGGCAAACGCAGCGCGTCGCGCCACAGCGCCAGCCGCTCGCGCGTGCTCAGCGACAAGGCCTGGAAATGCGTCTTGAGGCGCAGCGCGGCGTACAAGTCGCCCTCGAAATCGAGCAGGCCGCGGAAGTGCGCCTCGACGAGCAGCAACGGGTTGCGCTGCAGCACGAGTTCGCGCAGCACCGTCGGGTCGCGCACGACCATCGTGAACTCCGGCGCTGCGGGCCCCAGGCGCAGGACGGTGTCGTTCCACAGGTGCAGCGCGACCGACCCGCGAAATCCGCGCAGCAACCGCTGCACGATTCGTTGCGCCGCCTCAACCGCCGATAGTTCGCTGCCGGGCAGCGTGGAAACCAGGGTGTTCATGCGTTGCCTCCTTGACTGCCGATACCCTTGCGCGTGGTTCCTTTCAACCCCATACAGCAAAATCTTGGCGTGAAGTGGCGCGCAGCGCAATAGCGAAACACCTGAGCGCGGGGTTGCACCCCGACGCCGGGTTGTCGTGGCGCAACTCGCGTCGCTGATACCCCTGTCGCGCCACCCTACGCCGCGGCGCCAGGGTCGCAGCGGCAAAACGCTGGCACACTGGCGACCCGACTTGGCCACCCCCATGCTGCTCGCGAACCGATTGATCCCCCAAGGCCGCGGCCTCGCACCCGCGCTGATCAAACGCGCAGCGACGCTCGAACTCGACTGGGACGTGCGCCAGAAAAGCCGCTTCGACGCGACCGACAGCCAGGGCCGCGCGTTCGGCGTGGTCCTGCCGCGCGGCCAGGTAGTGCGCGGCGGCGACGTGCTGGTGGCGCAAGACGGCTCGCTGATCCGCATCATCGCCGCGCCCCAGCCGGTGCTCGTGGTGCGCCACTGCAGCGAACACGGCGCACCGTTCGACCTGCTGCGCGCCGCGTACCACCTGGGGAACCGGCATGTGCAACTCGAACTCAATCCGGACCACCTGAAGTTGGAGGCCGACCATGTGCTGGCCGACATGCTGCGCCAGATGCATTTGATCGTCACGCAAGACGTGCTGCCATTCGAACCCGAATCCGGCGCCTACGCCGCGCAGCCTGGGCACGGCCACGGGCACAGCCACGACCCTTCACACGCGCATTCGCATGACCATTCGCACGACCATTCGCACGAGCACCGGCACGAGCACGAGCACGAGCACGGCCATGGCCACGACCACTCGAAACACCCTTGATCGCGCTCCGGCGAGCCTCGACGCGACTACCCTGCTGCGCCTGATGCAGCTCACCTCGCCGGCTTTGCCGGTGGGGGGATTCAGCTACTCCGAGGGGCTGGAAGCGGCGGTGGAGGCACGCCTCGTCGTCGACGAGCCGCAGGCCACGTTGTGGTTGCTCGACCAGCTGCACCTCGGCCTGGCGCGATGCGAGCTTGCAGTGGCGGCAAAGGCTTTCGACGCGTGGCAGAACGAGGACGCGGCTGCGCTCGCGGACCTCAACGCCTGGGTGCAACGCACCCGCGAGAGTGCCGAACTGCGCCAGCAAAGCGAACAAATGGGGCGCTCGCTGCTCGCCTGGCTGCGCAATCGCCCCGCTTGCGATAGTGACGAATCGCGGCTCGCGCTGCTCGGTGCGCTTCAGCCCGCACCGAACTGGGTGCTGGCGTTCGCGCTGGCTGCCGTGCAAACCGGCGCGACACAGCGCGACGCGCTGCTCAGCCTGGCCTTCGCCTGGGCCGAGAACATGGTCCAGGCAGCGATGAAGTGCGTGCCGCTCGGTCAGGCGTCGGCGCAGCGCATGCTGGCCGCGCTCATCGAACAGATTCCCGGCGCTGTAGACCACGCCGTTTCACTGCCCGAAGCAGAGCGCCAGGCCTTTACCCCGATGCTGGCGATTCTTTCGGCGCAGCACGAAACCCAGTACTCGCGGCTGTTCCGGTCATGATGCGTTGACAATCCACCGCATGACTTCCCCTTTGCACCACATCGCCGGTCGCACGCGCAAACTCCCGCCGCTGCGCGTGGGCGTCGGCGGGCCTGTCGGCTCGGGCAAGACGACGCTCGTCGAAATGTTGTGCAAGGCGATGCGCGATCGCTACGACCTCGTCGTCGTGACGAACGACATTTATACGAAAGAAGACCAGCGGCTGCTCACCGTCGCCGGCGCGCTGCCGGCCGAGCGCATCATGGGTGTGGAGACCGGCGGCTGCCCGCACACGGCGATTCGCGAAGACGCGTCGATCAACCTCGAAGCGGTAGACCGCATGCTCGAGAAGTTTCCGAACGCCGACATCGTGTTCATCGAAAGCGGCGGCGATAACCTCGCGGCGACGTTCAGCCCGGAACTGTCGGACCTGACGATTTACGTGATCGACGTCGCCGCGGGCGAGAAGATTCCGCGCAAGGGCGGCCCCGGCATCACGAAGAGCGACCTCTTTGTCATCAACAAGACCGATCTCGCGCCCTACGTGGGCGCGAGCCTTGACGTGATGCGCACCGACACGCTGCGCATGCGCGGCAGCAAACCATTCGTCATGAGCAACTTGAAGACGCTCGTCGGCCTGGCCGACGTGGTGCGCTTCATCGAGACCAAGGGCTTGTTGCTCGCCGCGGCCTGAGTTGCCGAGGCGCGCGGGGCGCTTCAGCGAATCGCGCTCAGGCTGTGCAGCGCCTTCACCGCGCCCGCACCGATGGACGCGCCGAAACGTTTCGCCAGGCGCTCGGCGACGTTTTCCTTGGGCGTGTAGTCGATCACCTCGGCGGCGTGGATCACATCGCGCGCCACATAGTCCAGGCTGCCCAGTTTGTCGACGAGCCCCAGTTCGAGCGCCTTTTCGCCATTCCAGAAAAGCCCGCTGAATGTGTCGGGCGACTCCTTGAGGCGCTCGCCGCGCCCTTGTTTGACGACGCCGATGAACTGCTGGTGAATCTGGTCGAGCATCGCCTGCACGTGGGCACGATGTTTGGGCGAGAGCGGCGAAAACGGGTCGCCCACGCCCTTGTTCTCGCCGGCTGTCATCAGACGCCGTTCGACGCCGAGTTTTTCCATCGTGCCCGTGAAGCCGAAGCCGTCCATCAGCACGCCGATCGAACCGACGAGCGACGCCTTGTCGGCATAAATCTCGTCGGCCGCGACGGCGATGTAGTAGGCCCCTGAGGCGCACGCTTCTTCGACGACGGCGTAGACCTTCTTGCCGTGCAGCGCCTTGAGGCGGCGAATTTCGTCGTGCACGATGCCGGCCTGCACCGGGCTACCACCGGGCGAGTTGATGCGGATCACGACGGCCAGCGCGCCGGAATCTTCGAACGCGGCCTTCAGGCCGGAAATCAGGATCTCGGCACTGGCGTCGCTTTCGGCGGAGATTTCGCCGCGCACTTCGACCATCGCCGTGTGCGGGCCGCTCGGGGCAGCGACGCGCCCGCGCGACGAGAGCAAGATTACGCCGATCACCAGCAGCAACAGCAGCCACGTCACGCGCTTGACGATGCGCCAGCGCCGCTCCGAGCGACGCTCCTGCAGCACGTCTTGCGCGAGTTTCACGAGCGCCGCGCCCCAGGGTGGCGGCGCTGCGCCGGGCGGCGCCGCCTCCGCGGAGGCAGGGGCCGGCCCGAGCGTGGGTTCGCGCGGGTCCGGGAGTTGCATGGAGTCGTCGCCAATCATGGTGAGCTTTCGTCGAGTCAGGGTTCAAATGCGGGCCGAGTGTCGGTGCTGGGAATCCAGAAGACCTGGCCGGCGGATTCTTCGATCGTGAGCGGCGTGAGCCGGCCGCGGCCGCACGGGCCACCGATGCAGCGCCCGTCGCGCGGCTCGTACGACGCGCCGTGGATCGAGCACAAAATGAACTCGCGCCCGGCGTCGAGAAATTCACCGGGCTGCCAGTCCATCTCCGCGGGCACGTGCGCACAGCGATTCAGGTAGGCGACAACGCGCCCGTCAAAGCGCAGCGCAAACGCCGTCGCCGGCGCGTTGTAGTGCAGCACATCGAACACCAGCGCGCGGCCTTTTTCCAGCAATTCGTGCGAGCTGCACAGTGCTTGGGGCGGCGCCTCGGATTGCGGCAACTCAGGCATGTTGAATCAACCACGCGTGCAGCTCGGCGACCGAATGCGCGACGCAGAGCGGCGCAAATCCGTCGAACTCGGCGTGCTCATGGGCACCGTAGCTCACCGCCAGGCTCGCCGTTCCGGCGTTCACCGCAAGCTGCAAGTCGTGCGTCGTGTCGCCGATCATCAAGGTGCGCTCGGGCGCCACGCCGAGTTCCTCCATCAATTCGAACAGCATGCGTGGGTTCGGTTTGGACGCGGTCTCATCTGCAGTCCGTGTCGCCTCGAACATTCCGGCGAGCTGCACGCTTTTCAGCGCTTCGTCCAGACCGCGCCGCGATTTACCCGTGGCCACGGCGAGGCTGTGTTGGCGCTGCTTCAAGTCATTCAGCATGACCAGCGCGCCGTCGAACATCAGGATCTCGTGTTGCTTGGCGAAGTAGTGGTGCCGGTAGCGGTCCGCGAGTTCGCGATGGCGTTCGCGCGGCAGCGTCGGCGCGGCGTGCTGCAGCGCATCCGACAGGCCCAGGCCGATCACAAAACTCGCGTCGCGGCTGCTCGGCACAGGAACACCGACGTCGGCACACGCCGCCTGAATGCAACTCGCGATCAGCGCGGTGGAGTCGAATAAGGTGCCGTCCCAATCGAAAGCGATCAGGTCGAAGCGCCGGGCCTTGGTCATGGTTCGAGGGTCTCCAGGAAAGCCGCACATTCTGCCGGCAAGGGCGACGCCAGCTCCAGGGGCGCGCCACTGGCGGGATGCACGACGCGCAGTTGCAAGGCGTGCAGGAACATGCCCTCGAAGCGTGCCGCAGCGCCCCGCCCCGCCACGCCCGGCCAGCCAGTGCCGCGCGCGAGGGCCTTGTTCATCTCGAAATCGCCGTACTTCGAATCGCCGACGATGGCGTGGCCGGCGTTCGCCAAGTGCACGCGAATCTGGTGGGTGCGCCCGGTCTTGAGGCTCACCTCGAGCAAGGTGAATCCGGCAAAGCGGCGCTGCACCTTGACGAGCGTGATCGAGCGGCGCGCTTCGTCGTGGTCGGCGTCGACGACACGAACGCGGCGTTCGCCTTGTGCGTTGAGCGTCTTCAGCAAGGCGACGTCGATGACTTTGAGCTTGTCCGGCCAGGCGCCCGCGACGAGCGCCAGATAGGTCTTGGCCACACCTTTGTCGCGCAGCCGAAACTGGTCTTGCAAGCCAAGCAGGCTCGCGCGCTTGCGCGCGACGAGCAGCACGCCCGACGTTTCCTTGTCCAGGCGATGCACGAGTTCGAGAAACCGCTCAGCCGGGCGCGCGCGGCGCAGCTGTTCGATGACGCCGTAGCTCACGCCGCTGCCACCATGCACGGCAACGCCTGCGGGTTTGTCGATCGCGATCAGGTGTTCGTCTTCGAAGAGGATCGCAAATTCCCGAGGCGGCACGGCCTGCGGGTCCCCGGTGGCGGCGACGCGCACCGGCGGCACGCGAATCTTGTCATCGAGCGCGAGCCGGGTATCGGCGGCGGCGCGCCCCTGATTGACACGGACCTCGCCGCTGCGAATCACGCGGTGCACGTGGCTCTTCGGCACGCCCTTGAGCAGCTTGATGAGGAAGTTGTCGAGGCGCTGCCCCGCCGAGCCTTCGTCGATGCGGACATAGTGCACGCTCGGGCCCGCGGCCTTGGGCCCAGCTGCCGCAGGAGCTGAGCGTGGCGCCGCGCCCTTGACCCCTATAATGCGCTGCACCACGTTGTTGCGACCCCTGATTGACCGCGAAGAGTTTAGCCGCGACCCATCAGCGCAGACGCAGCAATTTGGCCAGGGGCGAGCCGAAGGGCGCGCCCAACCGGTGATGCAACGCATCTCGTGCAGGGCAGGCAGGGCCACTCGATTGGCGCTGCGGCCCGAGCCCAAGGTGTGGCAGAGCAACGCAAAGAAGGCACCCACCCACTAGGTTTCCCGGTGGGAGACACGAACGGCAGCGATTCGCCGGCGAACCCCGCCGAAGCCGCTGCCCCATGGCCTCCCACCTCGCGTCAAGTGATCCCATGCGGATGTTGACCCCAGCCCCCCACTCGCTGCCCCTTGTCGAAGCGCGGAATCGGCTCGATCGCCGATTCAACGCCGCGACCCCCGGCGCAAGGTGGGCTCGGCCGGGCGATCGACGTGCGGCAACGCTGCCCCGGCCTCGCGGCCGCGCGCAGCGCCGGCACGATGCAGGGTTCACGGCGACGCAAGCGCCAACGCTGCGCGCCGCGCCGGTCTGATTGACCGCCGCCGGCAACGCAGTCCAGGGCGATTCCTTCCGGGCCTTCCAGCGTTAATCGTGCATCGAAGCGTCGCCCGCGGCCAGGCCGCGGGGACTGTGAGTGAGTGCGCCACGCACGTCGAGGCGCACGGTACAGGAGTGCACATGAAACGCATGCTGATCAACGCGACGCAGCCCGAAGAGCGTCGCCTGGCGATTGTCGAAGGCCAGAAACTGATGGACTTCGAGACTGAAATCGAAGGCCGAGAACAACGCAAGGGCAACATCTACAAGGCCGTCGTGACGCGCGTCGAGCCCTCGCTCGAAGCGTGTTTTGTCGACTACGGAGAAGACCGCCACGGTTTCCTGCCGTTCAAGGAAATATCGCGCAACTACTTCCGTGAAGGTGTGGACGTGCGCACCGCGCGAATCCAGGACGCGATTCGCGACGGCGATCAGTTGCTCGTGCAGGTGGAAAAGGAAGAGCGCGGCAACAAGGGCGCGGCACTCACGACGATGGTCAGCCTGGCCGGGCGCTACCTGGTGCTGATGCCCAACAACCCGCGCGGCGGCGGCGTGAGCCGGCGCATCGAAGGCGAAGACCGCGAAGAGCTCAAGGAAAACCTCGATCAGCTCGACTACCCCAAGGGCATGAGTCTGATCGCGCGCACCGCAGGAATCGGCCGCACGGCGCCCGAGCTGCAGTGGGACTTGAACTACATGCTCAAGCTGTGGACCGCGATCGACGACGCGGCCAAGGCCGGCAAAGGCGCGTTCCTGATCTACCAGGAGTCGTCGCTCGTGATTCGCGCGATCCGCGACTACTTCACTGCCGATGTCGGCGAAATTCTCATCGACACCGACGACATCTTCGAGCAAGCGAAACAGTTCATGGACCATGTGATGCCCGAGACGGCACACAAGGTGAAGCGCTACCGCGACGACGCGCCGCTGTTCAGCCGCTTCCAGATCGAGCACCAGATCGAGACCGCGTTTTCGCGCACCGTGAACCTGCCTTCGGGCGGCGCGATCGTCATCGACCACACCGAAGCGCTGGTGTCGGTGGACGTGAACAGCGCGCGCAGCACGCGCGGCAGCGACATCGAAGAGACCGCGACGCGCACCAACTTGGAGGCGGCGGATGAGATCGCGCGCCAGATGCGCTTGCGCGACCTGGGCGGGCTGATCGTCGTCGACTTCATCGACATGGAAGAGTCGAAGAACCGGCGCGAAGTGGAAACGCGCCTGCGCGACGCACTGCGCCAGGACCGGGCGCGCGTGCAGTTCAGCTCGATCTCGAAATTCGGTTTGCTGGAGCTGAGCCGCCAGCGCTTGCGCCCGGCACTCAGCGAAGGCTCGCACATCACCTGCCCGCGCTGCAACGGCACCGGCCACATCCGCGACACCGAATCGAGCGCCCTGCAAATCCTGCGCATGGTGCAGGAAGAGTCGATGAAGGACAACACCGCCGCCGTGCACGTGCAGGTGCCGGTGGAAGTCACGAGTTTCCTGCTCAACGAGAAGCGCACCGAGATCTCGAAGATCGAACTCAAGCAGCGCGTCACCGTGCTGCTCGTGCCGAACAAGAACCTCGAGACGCCGAACTATCGCCTGGAGCGCCTGCGCCAGGACGACCCGCGCCTGGACAACTTGCAGGTGAGCTACAAGATGGTCGACGAGCCCGAAGAAGAAGTCGGGTTCACGCGCCGCGAAAAGGGCAAGGTGAAGCAGGAACCCGTGATCAAGGGCATCTTGCCAGAGACCCCCGCGCCGGTGGTCGAGCCCAAGCCCGCCCCGGTTGCACCGACGCAGGCTAAGCCTGCGCAAGCACCGCAGGCTGTGCCTGTGGCAGCGGTTTCGACGAGCCATGAAGGCGGCTTCTTCTCTTGGTTGAAACGCGTCTTCGGTAGCGACACGACACCTGCAGCGGCGCCCGCATCGACCGCGGCAAATGTCGCGAAGGCACCGGCTGCGGCGGGTGCACCGCGCGGCGAAGGTCGCGGTGACGGACGTGGCGACCGAGGTGGCCGAGGCGGACGCGGTGGACGTGGCGGCGCGCGCGGTGGTGAGCGCAGCGAGCGAGGCGACAGGACCGAGCGACCGGATCGCGCTGCCCCCGCCCCTGCCGCGGACGGCAGCGACGATCGCAACAAACGCGGCGAGCGCCCGGACCGTGGTGCGCGCGGCAATCGACCCGAGCGTCCCCAGACCGAGGTCGCGGAGACGCCTGCAAGCGTGGAAGCAACCCGCACCGACGAGCGCCCGCCGCGCGAAGACAAGGGCGAAGGCCGAGGTGGACCCCGCCCGGAACGTGGCGGTCGCGGCCCGCGCCCTGAGCGCGACCCGCGTCGCACCAAGACGCCGCAGGACATCGGCACAGAAGCCATTGCGGATGTCGATGGCGCAGCCCAGGCCGCACTGATTCAGCCGAGTGCCGAAGCGACGCAGGGGCAAAGCGAAGGCCAACCCGGCCGGCGCCGCGGCCGGCGCGGTGGGCGCGGACGTGACCGCGACGACTCGCGTCAGGCCGAGGGCCAGCTCGGCCTGACAGCGCTTGATGACAGCGCCGTGCATGCAAGCGTTGAGCACGATGACGAGCTGCCGACCCAGGCGCACGGCGGTTCCCACCCGGGCAACGGGTCCGCGGAAATTGCCGCGTTGTCACCTCATGACGCTGCTGCCGCAGAGCCAGATGCCGAACGGCCCGAGGTGCGCCGGCGTGATTCAGGCCGAGACCGACCGCGGCGCGACGACGCCCCGGCGATGCTGCCCACGCCCAGCGAGCTTGGCGCAGAAGCACCCGCCGCGAGCGGCGACGCCGAGCCGGAATTCGCGCGAAGCGCCGCAACAAGCGACGCACCCATGCCGCGTGCCACCGCAGAAGTTGTCTTGGTGCAGCCCTATGAATTGCCGCTGGATCAGTTGCAGCAGGTGGCTGCGGCGAGCGGGCTGGAGTGGGTCAATTCCGACGCCAACAAGGCGCGCGCGGTCCAGGAAGCGATGGCACGCGAGCCGCAGCCGGTGCACGTGCCACGCGAGCGACCGCCCGTGATGAAAATCGACGAAGGTCCGCTCGTGCTGGTCGAAACGCGCAAAGACCTGAGCCAGATCAAATTGCCGTTCGAGACCAGCGAAGCCGGCTGATCGCGCCCGCGCCTGCGGTGATGCGCACCGTGCCTCTCAACGTCGGCGAGCCAGCCCCCTGGTTCAAGGGCCGCACTTCGAGCGAGCGGGTCTCGTTCCACACCGCGGCCGGGAGGTATGTGGTGCTGTGCCTGTTCGGCTCCGCAGGCGACCCGCTGGCGGCCGACGTGCTGTCGCGTTTGCTGACGCAGCGCGACCGCTTCGACGACAAGCACCTGCTGTTCTTCGGCGTTTCGGTCGACGCCGACGACGAGCGCTTGCAGCGTGTCGCCGACATGCGGCCGGGAATGCGCTACATCTGGGATGCCGATCGCGCGATCAGTGCGCTGTATGGCGTGATTGCGCAGGATGGCAGCTATGCGCCGCACACTTTTGTGCTCGACCCCACGCTGCGCGTCATGTTGGCGTTGCCGATGAAGGAATCGGCGCAAGACCACGTGGCGACATTGCGCAACCTGCTCGACAAGTTGCGCCCCCTGCCTGCAGCGCACCGGGCCCGGCCACAGGCTCCCGTGCTGGTCGTGCCGCGGGTTTTCGAGCCGGGCCTGTGCAAGGCGCTCATCGACCACTATGAGGCGCGCGGTGGCAACGATTCCGGATTCATGCGCGATCAGGGTGGCAAGACGGTCGTGGTCGTCGACCACAAACACAAGCGTCGGCGCGACTGCGACATCGTCGACGAGCAACTCATCCGCGCCTGCCGGGTGCGCGTGCAGGCGCGGCTCGCGCCCGAGGTGCGCAAGGCGTTCCAGTTCGAGGCGACGCGAATGGAGCGCTATATCGTGTCGTGTTACGACGCTGCCGAGTCCGGGCACTTCAATCCGCACCGCGACAACACGACCTTGGGCACCGCGCATCGGCGTTTTGCCGTCTCGCTGTTCCTCAACCCGGGCGACTACGAAGGCGGCCTGCTGCGCTTTCCGGAGTACGGCAATCCGCTGTACAGCGCGCCGCTCGGCGGGGCGATCGTCTTCTCGTGCTCGCTGCTTCACGAGGCGACGACGGTGACGAAGGGCAAGCGCTACATGTTCGTGCCGTTCCTGCACGACGAAGCGGCGCAGCGCGTGCGCGAGGCGAACGCCAAATACCTTGCCGATTCGAATCGGCAGGATTCCGATTCGGTGGCACGCCCGTCCCTCGACGGCTGAGGCCGGCGTTGCCGGGAAGAATCAAGGCAGGCGTTCGAGCGCGTGCTGGTAATGCGGGTCGTGCATCAACTCGTCCCACGCCAGTGGCGCGGTTCGCGGCAGCAGGCTCAGCCGGCGCGCTTCGCTGTCGGCGTCCTGTTGCCATCGATTCGCTTCGAGCGCCCAAACCAGACCGTCCAGCAAGGCGTCGACGGCTTCGCCACCGTCCTCCGATTGATTGCAGAGCAGCACCATGTCGCAACCCGCGGCCAGCGCAAGCGCTGCCGCTTCGGCGTAGCTGAGCTCGCGGCCATTGAGTGAGCGTGCGCCGGCCATGCTCAAGTCGTCGCTGAAAATCGCGCCGGTGAAGCCCAGTTGCTGGCGCAGGATCTCGTTCAACCAGCGCGGCGAGAAGCCCGCCGGGTGCGAATCGACTTTCGGGTAGACGACATGCGCCGGCATGACGCTCGCCAGGCTCGTGCTGAGCCACTCATAAGGCCGCACGTCGTCGGCCAGCAGCACTTTCAGGCTGCGCTTGTCGACGGGTATCTCGACGTGACTGTCGGCCTTGACGAAACCGTGTCCGGGGAAATGTTTGCCGCAGTTGCCCATTCCGGCGAGCAACAACCCGTGCATCAAGCTTTTCGCGAGCATTGTCGTCACGCGCGCATCGCGGTGAAACGCGCGGTCGCCGATCACGTTGGAGCCGCCATGGTCCAGGTCGAGCACCGGCGTGAAGCTCAAGTCGACGCCGCAACTGCGCAGCTCGGCGCCCAGCACGTGGCCGCAGGCAGTCGCGCAATCGGTGGCGGTGAGCGGGTCGCGCATCCACAGTTCGCCGAGCGCGCGCATCGGCGGCAACCAGGTGAACCCGTCGCTGCGAAAGCGCTGCACACGCCCGCCTTCGTGGTCCACGCAAATCAGCAAGTCGTCGCGGATCGCCTTGACTTGACTCGTCAGCTCGAGCAACTGGCGCCGGTTCTCCCAATTGCGCGCGAACAGGATCAAGCCGCCCGTGAGCGGATGGCGCAGCCGGCTCCGGTCGGCGTCGGTGAGCGTGAGGCCGGCGATGTCGAGGATGACGGGAGCGTGGCTCATGATGAACTTTCTGCGTCTTGTGCGTTGGTTTCGACGACGACGAAGCTCGCCGCGTATTCGGCTTCGTCGCTGATGCTGACGTGGGCGCGCAGGCCCCGTGCATTGAACCAGTTCGCGAGCTCACCGTGCAAGCGGATCACGGGCTTGCCGCTTTGCGCCTTGACGATTTCGCACGCTTGCCACGTCATGGGGCTGCGCATTCCGAGGCCAATTGCCTTGGAGAACGCTTCCTTGGCGGAAAAACGCGTCGCCAAAAAACTGATGCCCCGCTGCGCCAGCTTGCGCGAACGGGCGTGGAAGAGTTCGAGTTCGCTGGGGCCAAGCACGCGCTGCACAAAACGCTCGCCGCGCCGGCCGAACACCGCGGCGATGCGCCGCGTGTCGCAGATGTCGGTGCCGATGCCGTAGATCACAGGGCTGCTGCGCGGCGCGCGCGCACCGCTTCGGCCTGAAAGTCGCCCACCGCCTGGCGCAGGCCGACGAATACGGCGTGGCCGATCAAGGCGTGGCCGATGTGCAGTTCGGCCACATCAGTGAGTGCTGCGACTTGCGCCGTGCTGCTCGCGAACGGCGGCGCTACGGTCTGGCTCCACAGCGCCAGCCCGTGGCCGGCGTGGGTTCGAAGGCCCAGCGCCCGGGCGAGCTGCAGGCCCTGTTTCAAGCGCTCCAGTTCCGCGTGCATGCGTTGCACGTCTCGCGCCCACCACGCATTGCCGAAAGCGCCGGTATGCAACTCCACGCACGGCGCGCCGCAGCGCGCGCTGGCTTCGATCTGCTGCGCATCGGCGCCGATGAACAGCGAAACCCGGCAGCCCGCGGCGGCGAGCCTCTCGCACGCGGCTTGGACTCGGCCGGACTGGCCGGCCACGTCGAGGCCACCTTCCGTCGTCACCTCCTGGCGGCGCTCGGGAACGAGGCACACGTGCTCCGGGCGAGTGCGCTCGATGATGGCGAGCATCTCGTCCGTGACAGCGGCCTCGAAGTTCAGCGGCACGTGAAGCCGGGCCTTCAGGCGAACGACGTCGTCATCGTTGATGTGGCGCCGATCTTCGCGAAGGTGAAACGTGATGATGTCCGCACCAGCTTCTGCCGCGAGCACGGCCGCCTCGACGGGATCCGGGTAGGCGCCGCCGCGCGCGTTGCGCAGCGTGGCCACGTGGTCAATGTTCACGCCCAGCAGTGGCGCGTGCGACGCGGCAGTGAAGTTCATGGAGCCAGATTGGAAGAGTTGGGAAGGGTCAGCAAGACTTGCCGCGTGCGCAGCTGGTCCGAACCAAGATGATAGTGAAGCAAGCCGCGCAAGGTGGCCTTCAACTCGGGCAAGGCGGCGCTGCACGCTTGGCGTAGCGCGGCCGGTTCGGCTTGGGCGAGGGCCGCATGCAAGGCGAGCAGCACCGCGCCGGTCAAGGGGCTCGCGTCGCCGCGCGGCGCGCTCACGCCGGCCTCGGGCAGGAGTGCATACGGCCGCGACGCCTCGAGCGGCTGCTGCGTCAAGGTCTCCAGGCTGAGATCGGGCAAGACGCCGACTTCGCGCAGCAAGGTCAGCTCGAACGCGCGCAGCGCCGCTTGCAGATGTGCATCGTGAGGCGTTGCCAGCGCCGGAAGCGCCTGCGCATAGGCGTCGAACAGGGCCGGGTGCGGGTCTTGGCGGGCCAGCAGTTTCATCAGCAGCTCATTCAGATAGAAGCCGCTGAAGAGCGCGCTGCCGGTGAGCATGGCCGCGCCGCCAGCCCATTCGGCACTGCGCAAATTGTGGATGTCGCTCGCCGTAACTTCGGTTCGCGGGCGTCCCAGCGTCACGTGAATGCGCTGGAACGGCAACAAGACGCTGCGCAGCTGCGAGTACGGCCGCTTTGCGCCCTTGGCGGCAACGGCAACCCGACCCTGCTCGCGCGTGAACAGATCGAGAATCAGGCTCGATTCGCTCCAGTCGTAGCGGTGCAGTACGAAGGCCGACAACGACGCATGCTGGCTGCGTTTTGTGGAGGTCATGTCACTTGCTCCACCGCGCTTCACAAGATCCGCGATGCGCATCGCGCCGACGCGCTGGGAAGGACAGCTTTCGGCCCGTTGCTGCCGTTCGTCGCGAGCTTCTTGCGAGGGTTGCAACGCCAGGGCGGTGGCGGTGCCCCCGTGCTCCGGCCCACGCTCGCGGAGCACCGTCCTGAAGCGCAAAGCGAAGCCGCGTCAACACGGGATTTACGCCGCATCGGTTGGCAGACACCGCGAATGGGTCCTGCGCCCGGGGGCACCACCACCGCCCTGCTGCACACGCCAGTGGCATGCAGAGCCTTCGCATGCCACCCGAGTGCCGGGGTAGGTGGCTTGGGGTACGGGCGCAGGCCCCCATTCGCGGTGTGATCAACCTGCACCCGAGAACACCTCGTTGATGGCGCAACGCCAGCGGGCCCAATACGGTGCCCCGCGAGCGTGGGGCCGGAGAACGTAGCCCGGGCCACCTGCCCTTTCTCGACCTCTGCACGAACGACGGCGCGAATGGCAGCAATGGGCCGAGAGCAGCCCGCGCATCTGCGCAGACTTGGCGCACATTGAGGCGTGCATGTTTCACCCTCGTGCCGCCGCCCAGCACTGTCGGCCTTCCGGGAGAGACCGCAACTTCACTCGTAGCCGTAGCTGCGCAGGTGTTCGTCGTCATCGGCCCAGCCGGAGCGCACCTTGACCCACAGCTCGACGAACACACGCGCATCGAGCAGCGCCTCCAGGTCTTCGCGCGCTTGGGTGCCGATGCGCTTGAGGCGCTCGCCGCCGCTGCCGATGATCATGCCTTTGTGCGCGTCGCGCTCGACGACGATGCTCGCGGCAACCTTGACGAGGCACTGCTGCCCGGGCGCAGCTTCGACTTCTTCGTAGCGGTCGATCACGACGGTGGAGGTGTAGGGCAACTCGTCGCCGGTGAGGCGAAACAGTTTTTCGCGAATGATTTCGCTGGCAAGAAAGCGGTCGCTGCGGTCGGTCAACGCGTCTTGCTCGTAGAACCAGCCTTGCCGGGGGAGGTAGGGCTCGACGATGCCGAGCAGGCGCTGCACATCGGTGGACTTGCGCGCCGACAGCGGCACAAACTGCGCGAAGTCATGGCGCTCCTGCATGCCCTTCAGCCACGGCGCCAATTCCGCGCGGCGCTGCACGGTGTCGAGCTTGTTCGCGACGAGCAGCACCGGCTTGTTCGACGGCATCAAGGCGAGGACTTTGGCGTCGTCCAGGCCGAAGCGCCCCGCTTCGACGACGAACAGTACGGCATCGACGTCGGCCAGCACCCCTTGCACGGTGCGGTTCAACGTGCGATTCAGCGGCGCCAGGTGGTGGATCTGAAACCCCGGTGTGTCGACGAACACGAACTGCGACTGCCCGACGCTGCGGATGCCGGTGATGCGATGCCGCGTCGTCTGCGCTTTGTTCGACGTGATGCTGACCTTCTGCCCCACCAGCGCGTTGAGCAGGGTCGACTTGCCCACATTGGGGCGGCCGACGATGGCCACCAGCCCGCAGCGTTGCCCCGGCTCAGCGCCGATTTCAAGCGCTGACGCAACCGGCAGGCCGGAGTCACTCGCCGGGAGTGGCGCAGTGGTCATGAGTGCAGGGGTCCTTCGGGCTTGTCCGCCGCGTGCAACACGGCGAGCATGCGCCGTGCCGCCTCTTGTTCGGCGATGCGTCGCGAACGCCCCTCGCCGAGTTCAGCCAGGTGCAGTGTCGGGACGGCGCATTCGACGTCGAAAGTCTGGGCGTGCGGTTGGCCTCGCGTATTCACGATTCGGTAGTTCGGAACCGCCAGGTGCCGCGCCTGCAGCCACTCCTGGAGTTCGGTCTTTGGATCCTTGCTCCAACTGCCTTTGTCGGTGGTGGCGATGATTTCGCCGAAGAGCCGCTCGACGACACATTGTGCGGCGCCGAACCCGCCATCGAGAAACGCCGCGCCGATGACGGCCTCCAGCGCGTCGGCGAGGATCGAGGCACGCTGCGCGCCGCCGCCGCGTGCCTCGCCTTCGCTGAGCACGACCACCTCAGGCAGACCCAACTGCAGGGCCACACGGTGCAGACTTTCTTCGCGAACCAAGTGGGCCCGCACACGTGTCATGTCGCCCTCGTCGGACCCGGAAAAGTGGTCGTAGAGCAGGCTGGAGACGGCCAGGCTCAGCACCGCGTCGCCGAGGAACTCGAGCCTTTCGTTGTGGCCGGCGCCGTGGCTGCGATGGGTCAGCGCCCGGGCCAGCAAGTCAGCGTCGGCGAAGCGATGGCCAATGCGCTGCTGCAGGGCCTCGAGCCGGCTGTCCATTGCGTGCAGCGTCAGTAGGTTCGGCCACCCTTGGACCGCGCCTCGTACTTGATCAGCAAATAGACCGGCTTGAAGATTTCGATCTCGCTGTCGTAGGCGAATCCGACCACGACCTGATCGTTCTCCTTCGTGATCGACAAGTCCTTGCCGGTGATGGCCTTGAAGTCGTCGATTTCGCGTTGTCGATCGAACGCTGACCTGATCTGAGGAACGGTGCCTCCGGGTTCTGCCGACACCTTGTTGATGGCCTTGACGATCGCGAAGTACTCGATCGTGCTCGGCACGACGCGCATGACCACGAGGGACACGGCGCCGATCAGAATGGCCCACATCAGCAGGCCGAACAAGGTGATGCCGCGCTGCCGGGACGCAAGGATTCGACGCGTTGGGGACTCGACTGTCATTGTGCTTGGCTCCTGTCGTGCCGATACCGCAGGTTCGCTCCTCATGTTACAGGACACTATTGGAACGAGCCGATTCGCTTCAAGTTGCCGAAGTTCATCCACACGAAGAATGCCTTGCCGACGATATTCTGATCGGGAACGAAGCCCCAAAAACGCGAATCCTGCGAGTTGTCCCGGTTGTCACCCATCATGAAGTAGTGACCCGGCGGGACTTTGCAGCTGACGCTGTCAGCGGTGAAGCGGCAATTCTCGCGAAACGGAAAGCTGCTGCGCTCGTCGGCCCCGCCATAAAACGGCTGGCTGTTCGGATTCACAAGGATTCCGTGCGCCCCATCGCCAAGACGCTCTGTGAACTCGGGGAAGTAGCGCTGCGACTCTTCGTCGTAAAACCCCGGCGGCGGCTTCTGATCGACGGCCACCAGCGTGCCGTTGACGGAAAGCCGCTGCTGCCGGTAGACGATTTCATCGCCGGGAACGCCGACGACGCGCTTGATGTAGTCGATGCTTGTATCGCGCGGATAGCGGAACACCATCACGTCGCCGCGCTGCGGGTCGTTGTTCGCAATGATCTTCTTGTTGATGACCGGCAAGCGCACGCCGTAGTGAAACTTGCTGACGAGAATCAAGTCCCCCACGAGCAGCGTCGGCAGCATCGACGACGACGGAATCTTGAACGGTTCGTAGAGGAAAGAACGCAGCAGGAAGACCGCCAGGATCACCGGGAACAGCCCGGCCGTCCAGTCCAGCCACCAGGGTTGCGCCAGCACGGCGTCTTTGGCCTGGTCGAGGTTGTTGTCGACTTTCGCGATGCCTTGCGCGCTGAGCTTCTCGCGGCGCGCTGCGTCTTGCTTCTCGATCTCCACTGCGGCACACACCCGGCGCGGGGCGAAGTGGAAGCGCTCCGCCAGCCAGAAGCCGAGCGTGACGAGGGTCAGGATGAAAAGCAGAAGCGAGAAGTTGCCCGTCCACTTCCCTAGGTACCAACCGCCAAGAAATGCGGCCAAGGCACCGTACAACACCGCGGTCAAGGGTCCCATCAATCGTCCACCTGCAGGATGGCCAGAAACGCTTCCTGCGGAACCTCGACGGTACCGATCTGCTTCATGCGTTTCTTGCCGGCCTTTTGTTTTTCGAGAAGTTTGCGCTTGCGGGAGATGTCTCCGCCGTAGCACTTGGCGATCACGTTCTTGCGCAGTGCCTTGATTGTCTCACGCGCAATGATGTTGGCACCGATCGCCGCCTGGATCGCGACATCGTACATTTGGCGCGAGATGATCTCGCGCATCTTCGACACCACCGCCCGGCCGCGGTACTGGCTCTGGCCGCGGTGCACGATGATCGACAGCGCATCGACACGCTCGCCGTTGAGCAGAATATCGACCTTCACGACATCGGCGGCGCGGTATTCCTTGAACTCGTAGTCCATCGACGCGTAGCCGCGCGACACGCTCTTGAGGCGGTCGAAGAAGTCGAGCACGATTTCGGCCAGCGGCATTTCGTAGGTGAGCAGCACCTGGCGGCCGTGGTAGGCCATGTTGACTTGGTTGCCGCGTTTCTGGTTGGCCAAAGTCATCACCGGGCCCACATAGTCTTGCGGCATGTAGAGATGGACCGTGACGATGGGCTCACGGATCTCGTGAATGCGCCCCGGGTCGGGCAACTTCGACGGGTTCTCGATCAGGATCACGTCCTTGTTGCCCAGTTCGACTTGGTAGACGACGCTGGGCGCGGTCGTGATCAGGTCCTGGTCGAACTCGCGCTCGAGCCGCTCCTGAACGATTTCCATGTGCAGAAGGCCGAGAAAGCCGCAGCGAAAGCCGAAGCCCAAGGCTTGGCTGACTTCGGGTTCGTAGCGCAACGAGGAGTCGTTGAGCTTGAGTTTTTCCAGGGCGTCGCGCAGTTGTTCGTATTCGCTCGCTTCAGTCGGGTACAGGCCGGCAAACACTTGCGGCTGGATTTCCTTGAAGCCCGGCAGCGCTTCGGTCGCCACGCCCAGATTGTTGGGAAGCTTTTTTTCGAGCGTGACGGTGTCGCCTACTTTGGCAGCCTGCAGTTCGCGAATTCCGGCGATGACAAAGCCCACCTCGCCGGCCTGCAGCGACTCGCGCGGCACCGACTTTGGTGTGAACACGCCCAGCTGCTCGGCGCCGTAGCACGCGTCGCTCGCCATCAGGCGAATGCGTTCGCCGCGGGTCAGCGAACCGTCGACGACGCGCACCAGCATCACGACGCCGACGTAGTTGTCAAACCAGGAGTCGACGATCATCGCGCGCAGCGGCGCCTTCGGATTGCCGCGCGGCGCGGGCATGCGGTGGATCACCGCCTCCAGGATGTCGTCGATGCCCTCACCGGTTTTCGCGCTGCAGGGAATCGCGTCATCGGCGTCGATGCCGATCACGTCTTCGATTTCCTCGCGGGCGCGCTGCGGATCGGCCTGCGGCAAGTCCATCTTGTTCAGCACCGGGACGACATCCACGCCGAGTTCGATCGCCGTGTAGCAGTTGGCTACCGTCTGCGCTTCGACACCCTGGCTCGCGTCGACCACCAGCAGCGCCCCTTCGCAGGCCGACAGCGAGCGGCTCACTTCATAGGAAAAGTCGACGTGGCCCGGCGTGTCGATCAGATTCAGGTTGTAGGTTTTGCCGTCGCGCGCGGTGTAGCTGAGTGCTGCCGTCTGCGCCTTGATCGTGATGCCGCGCTCGCGCTCGATGTCCATCGAGTCGAGCACCTGCGCCTCCATCTCCCGGTCACTCAGTCCGCCACAACGCTGGATCAACCGATCCGCCAAAGTGCTCTTGCCGTGGTCGATGTGGGCAATGATGGAGAAATTGCGGATGTGATCCATGCTGCTGGTCGGAGCCTCAGTCGGAAGCCACAACGACGAAGTCGTTGCGTTGGAGGCTCATATCGCGAAGCGATGTGAAGGCCCGAAGGGCCGTGCCGTAAACAAAAAAAAGGCACGTCAAAAAACCGACGCGCCTTCCAACAAAACGTATGGCAACTGCTTGTTGGGCTTTCATTGTAGCCACAAGGACCGGCCGGAAAACCGCGCCAATGCTTGATTTCTCAGCGTTGCGGGTGGCCAACACGAATTCTTATCAACAACTTATGCACAGGACCCTGTGGGTTATCTGGGGACAGAATTCGAGCCCTTGATTTCAATGAATTTTTCCAGAACAAGGCGTAAACACCAACTTAGATTGAACAAGAAAGTCGACGCAATACAGACAACTTCCTTCAGATTCGACTGAATATGGGGCACTCAGACCGAGGCCAGATCGCTGGACCCGCCGGCAATCAACCGTCAGTTTCAGTCGGCTTCTTGCCATATTGTGAAAAGACCTGGCTCACAAGTCGGACGCGCACCCCGCGAGTCGACTGGCCGCAGAGCTAGCGGGCCGGCTTGATCACAATAAAGGTTGCCGCGTCACCGCGCTTGACCAGCACCGTCACCGACTTGGTCTTGTCGATCTTCGCCGCAAGCCCTTCGAACTGTTTGGTTGACGTCACCTCGGTGTTGTCCACAGACAAGATGACGTCTCCCTCACGCAGACCGGCGCGCGCCGCGGCGCCGTCCACCGATTCGACGCGCACTCCATTCTTGATCTTGAGTTCGCGCTTCTGCGCCTCGTTGAGTTCCACGACCACCAGCCCCAGGGTCTCGACACTGGCTTTGGGCTTGGGCTCACTTTGTGCCGTGCGACGCGCGCGTTCCGGTTCGACTTCGGCCACGGTGACGTTGAAGTCGCGGTACGCGCCACGACGAAACACTTGCACCGACACCTTCGTTCCGGGCTTCACGCCGCCCACGATGCGCGGCAGGTCGCCCGACTTCTCGATCGCCTTGCCGTCGAATTTGGTGATGATGTCACCGGCCTCGATGCCGGCTTTCTCCGCCGGGCCTCCCGACTCGACGCTGCGAACCAGCGCCCCCATTGCCTTGCCCAAGCCGATCGACTCGGCAACTTCCTTGGTCACCTGGTCGATGCTGACCGCAATGCGCCCGCGAATGACGCGCCCGCTGGTTCGAAGCTGATCGGACACGCGGCTCGCCTCGTCGATCGGAATCGCAAACGAGATTCCCTGGTAGCCGCCCGAGCGGCTGTAAATCTGCGAGTTGATGCCGACCACTTCGCCGCGCATGTTGATCAACGGGCCGCCCGAGTTGCCGGGGTTGATGGCCACATCGGTTTGAATCAGAGGCAAGAATTCGCCGGTGTCGCGCGACTTGGCGCTGACGATTCCCGCCGTCACGGTGTTCTCCAGACCGAAAGGCGAGCCGATGGCGATCACCCACTCGCCCACCTTGAGCCGGCTCACGTCGCCCAGGCGCACCGTCGGCAAACCTGCCGCCTCGATCTTGAGCAGCGCGACATCAGAGCGGCGATCCGCGCCGATGGGCTTGGCCTTGAACTCGCGTTTGTCGGTGAGCGTGACGATGACTTCTTCAGCGCCGTCGACGACGTGGGCGTTCGTCATCACGTAACCGTCGGCGCTGAGGATGAAGCCCGAGCCCACACCGCGTTGCTGCGGTTCGCCTTCGGGCGCCTGACGCGGGCCGCGCGGCGACGGCTGGCCCGGCGCCGGCAAGCCGAAGCGCCGGAAGAACTCGAGCATGTCTTCGTCGATTTCCGGGCCCGCGCCGCTGCGCGACGCCGTGCGCGAGCGCTCGAGGGTTCGAATGTTGACCACCGCCGGCCCCACCTTTTCCACCAAATCGGTGAAATCAGGAAGCGCCTGCGCGTGCGCCGCGCCGCTTGCCGCGAGGCCAACCGCGCCCGCGATCAAGAGCGCCGCACCGCACCATTGGCGCCACGAGGAGATAAGGTGCGTGGATTCAGATTTCATTTGCATGTTGCGTTTGCCTTGACCAAGAATTTTCCAGGAAATCGAATGTGGGTCGGGCGCTATCGGCTGCGCTCGAGCCCGCTTGCAAAAACCTGCAACGTTGCCGCAGGCACGTCGCCGACCAGCGTGATCCACCATGTGCCCTGCCTAAGCATCAGCGTCCGGGTCGCGCCCAGCGATGTGGCCAGCGGCCGCTCATGGCGCGCTGGATCGTAGGGCTCGATGAACAAAGAAACGTGCGTCAGCCCGTCGGAGAAAATCGACTGCAAGACCTGAGGGTCTGCCGATACGCCTTTCGCGAGTTCGGCACTGTGGGCTGCGTGCATCGGACGACGCACGCAGCTCACCTGGCGAAACCCCGGTGGTGCACGGTGCACCACCCAACCCTCCGACGCGAGCGTCGTGGGTGTCATGAGGGGGCGCGCGACGCGGTAGCCTTCGAGTTTGTGCATAGGCTGCAAGACGCTGTCAACCCGAGGGCGAATGCCGATCGCGACGTCGGAGAACGCAGCCGTCTCGAGAACCTCCAGCTTCTCGCCCAGCACGTCCGAGCGCAACAGCAAACCCGACGCCTTGTCGGCCCAGAGGCGGTAGCCGAAGCGATGCGAATCGCGCGGGCGCACCCACAGCACATCGGCCTCACGCCCGGCGATGCGCTCGCCAGCCTGCGCCTGGATGTCGTAGACGTCTTGAATTCGATCGTCACCGGCAATCAAGAGTGCCGGAAACGACGTCAGCAGATCACGCTGCTCGATACGTGCGGTTCTGCTGGCAGGCCACAGCGTGTGCACGACGTCGTTGTGGCGAAACACCTGCCGCGCCGGCCCATCGAGCGACTCGATGCGCTCGAACTGGTTGCGGCCATCGCAGAAGTGCGCGATTCGGGCGCTGGCCACCGCCCCGCCGCCACTCACGACAAAGGTCCCGAGAAAATTGTTGCGACTCGCCGCCTGGTGGATGCGCATGAGCCAGGCGCGCACCGTGGCTTCGGGCAGCCCCTCGCGCCCTGCAGGCTCGGCGGCGAGCGGCGGCGTGAGCGCCGCAGTGGCCAGAATCGCGCCCAGCGTCAAACTGCGGATCAGCATGCGCAGCTGCTTCGGCGTTCAGCGATTCGAGGCATCGGAGGTTGCACCGCGCAAAAAAGTTGACGGCACACCGAGCGCCGAGACCCCAGAAAAGTGCTTGTGCGCATCGAGGTAGCGATCCAGCCTTGCGTCGCGCACGAGCTTGCCGTCGACGAACACCGGCGGGCGGGTCGACTCGAAAGGCCGTGACGCGGCGTCGGCGAAGCTTGCCGGCGCGTCGCCTGCGAGGCTGATCTTGACGGCACTCGAATCAAGCGACGGCCCACCCAGAACAATCAAGACCCCGGCCACTGCGGCAAAACCCGCGGCAACCGCGGCCAGCGCTGTCCAGGGCCGCGCGCTTCGCTGCGAACGCGTCGCCGGCGTGCCGGGCAGCGCCGGTGCGGGCGCAAGAATCACGGGTTCACGCTGCAATCGCTCGCGCAATTTGTCCAGCATCGCGCGGTCGGCCGCCGGGCTGCTCGCCAGGTCATCCGAGCGAAGCACATCGCCGATCAGATGGTAAGCGTGCCACGTCGCATGGGACGACGCCCCCGTGCGCCAGCTCGCGCAGGCGCGCGCCACTTCACTCGCGCCGAGTTCACCATCGGCAAGTGCCGAAAGCTGCTCTGCCTCGTGCGCAGACTCGTTGGATAGGCTCAATTTCATTCCTTTCGCGGCGCCGATTCGCCCCTACCATCTGCCACCTTCGCGCGTTCCCAGCAGAGGGCGCAGCCGCTCGGCAATGGCTTCGCGCGCCCTGAAGATGCGCGAACGCACCGTGCCGATGGGGCAATTCATCAGTTCGGCGATTTCCTCGTAGCTCAGTCCTTCGATTTCGCGCAGCGTGATCGCCTGGCGAAGTTCCTCTGACAGCGCTTGCATCGCCGAGTTCACTGCCGCCGCGATTTGTTTGCTGGCCAGCAGACCCTCCGGGGTTTCGCCGTCGCTTAGTTCGTTCTCGACCCGCGAAGTTTCATCGTCGTCGCCGCGTGAGGCGAGCGCGGATTCGGTCACGGTTGGATCGCGCTTGAGCTCCATCAGCGCCTTCTTGGCCGTGTTCACGGCAATCCGGTACAGCCACGTATAAAAGGCGCTCTCGCCGCGGAATTGAGGGAGGGCCCGGTAGGCGCGGATGAACGTCTCCTGGGCGATGTCGGGAATGAGGTCGACGTCGCGCACCATGCGGCCGATCAAGCGCTCGATCCTTCGCTGGTACTTGACGACGAGCATCTCGAACGCCTTGACGTCACCCGCTTTGGTTCGATCGACAAGCGCGGCATCTGCATCGGGGGAGTTCATTCGAACCGTGTTATTCGACGTGGGCGCCTCGGGCGGAATCGTCCCTGACCTGCCGTGCTGAAGAATATATCGCACAGCGAAGCGCGTGCCACTGCGCCTGCGGCGGACTGAACTGCACCGGCACCCAACGCGGTCGAGCCCCCGCCTCACGGGAAGAGGGAATGAAGCGCAGCAACATCCACGCGCCGAGGTCGATGCGAAGCCGCACCTCGCCAGCCGTCGGCGCCTCGCCCGCGCGATCGGCGCTCCCGACCCACCACACTGACCCGTCGAATGCCAAGGTCACGGGAACCACGCGCCACAGCGACACCGCGAGGCCCACAGCTCCCGCAACAAGCAACAGAGCCAACCACATCGTCGCTTGATGTTCCGCCCGGTGCGACTGGACCGCCCAGGCACAAAGCACCGCGACCGCGCTCATCGCGAGCGCCAGCACCCCGCCACGCCAGACTGCAAAGTTGCGAATCGTGATGCGTACCGCCGGCAGTTCGCCCATGCGGGAAGTTGCAGCGTCTTCAGGCCCGCCTAAAAATAAGCGTACCGTTCGTCCCACCGAACCCGAAATTGTTCTTCATCGCGTACTCGATCTTCATCGCCCTCGCCTCGTTGGCGCAGTAGTCGAGGTCGCACTCGGGATCCTGATTGAAGATGTTGATCGTCGGCGGCGAGACCTGGTGGTGCAACGCCAGGACCGTGAACACCGATTCGATGCCCCCGGCACCGCCGAGCAGGTGGCCCGTCATCGACTTGGTCGAATTGACCACGACCGCGCGCGCGTGATCGCCCAAGGCGAGCTTGATCGCGTTCGTTTCGTTGACGTCTCCGAGCGGTGTCGATGTCCCGTGGGCGTTCAGGTATTGCACCTGGCTGGCGTTCAGACCGGCGTTGCGCAGCGCCGCTTTCATGGCGCGTTTGGGGCCGTCGACGCTTGGCGCGGTCATGTGGAAGGCGTCGGCGCCCATGCCAAAACCTGTGAGTTCGGCATAGACCTTCGCGCCGCGCCGCTTTGCGTGTTCATATTCTTCGAGCACGACCACTCCCGCGCCCTCGCCCAGAACAAAACCGTCTCGGTCTTTGTCCCACGGGCGCGACGCGGTTTGCGGATCGTCGTTGCGCGTAGACAAAGCGCGCGCCGCGGCGAAGCCACCCACGCCCAGGGGCGAAATCGTCGCCTCGGATCCACCCGCAATCATCACGTCGGCGTCGCCGTACTCGATCAACCGTCCGGCTTCGCCGATGCAGTGCAGCCCCGTCGTGCACGCCGTGGCGATCGCCAGGTTCGGCCCCTGAAACCCGAAGTGGATCGAGACATGCCCGGAAATCATGTTGATGATCGACGCCGGAACGAAGAACGGCGAGATGCGCCGCGCACCGCGCGTCACGTAGTCGGCGTGGGTTTCTTCGATCATCGGCAGGCCGCCGATCCCCGACCCCACCAGGCAGCCGATGCGCTCGGCCTGCTCTTCATTGAGTGCGTCGTTGATCGGCAAACCCGAATCGCGCACGGCCTGAATCGACGCCGCCATCCCGAAGTGGATGAAGGTGTCCATGTGGCGCGCGTCTTTGGCCGGGAAATACTCCTCGACTTTGAAGCCCTTGACCTCGCCCGCAAAGCGGCACGCCAACTGAGCCGCATCGAACTTGGTGATGGGGCCAATGCCACCACGGCCGGCCAGGATGTTGGCCCAAGCTTCGGCCACACCGTTGCCCACCGGGCTCACCAAGCCCAGGCCGGTCACGACGACGCGACGCCGGCTCATCGATGGGTCTCGGCTGGAGTCCGCGTGTCCGGAAGCAGACTAGGCCGCCTTCTGATGCTTGACCGCGTAGTCGATGGCGAGCTGAACTGTCGTGATCTTCTCCGCCTCTTCGTCGGGAATCTCGATGCCGAATTCGTCTTCGAGCGCCATCACGAGTTCCACCGTGTCAAGTGAATCGGCCCCGAGATCTGCGACGAACGCCTTCGCATTGGCCACGTCGGACTCGGGCACGCCGAGCTGCTCGGCAATGATCTTCTTCACACGTGCTTCGATATCGCTCATGACTCCTCCAGGAGTAATTGTAAGAAACAGCGCGGCATTCTAAGGCCAGCGACAGACGCGATTCCCCGCGCCGGCGTCACTGCATGAACATGCCGCCATTGACGTGCAATTCGGTCCCCGTGAGGTAGCCAGCCTTGGGCGAGGCAAGAAACGCCACGGCGTTGGCCACCTCGCCGGCCTGACCCAAGCGCCCTACCGGGATTTGCGCCATCAGGGCGCTGGTCTGGGCTTCGCTCAGCGACTTGGTCATGTCGGTTTCGATGAACCCCGGCGCCACGCAGTTCACCGTGATGCCGCGGCTGCCCAACTCGCGCGCCAGGGAGCGCGTCATTCCGGCCACACCCGCTTTGGCCGCGGCGTAGTTCGCCTGGCCGGCGTTGCCCATCGACGCGACGACCGACGTGATGTTGACGATGCGCCCATAGCGCTGCTTCATCATCGGGCGCACGACGGCGCGACACAGGCGAAACACCGCGCTCAGGTTGGTGTCCAGAACCGCGTTCCAGTCGTCGTCTTTCATGCGCATCGACAACGTGTCGCGCGTGATGCCGGCGTTGTTGACGAGCACGTGCAAGGCGCCGTCCAACTTCAGGATTTCCTCAAGCACCGCGTCGACGCCTGCACTGTCATTCACGTTCAAGCACACGCCCCGGCTGCCTGGGTAGGCCGACAGCGCGTCGCCGATCGCCCGCGCGCCGGCGTCGCTGGTCGCGGTACCGATGACTCTCGCGCCGAGCCCCGCCAGTTCCAGCGCGATCGCACGACCGATACCGCGCGAGGCTCCCGTCACGAGGGCAACTTGCCCCGCCAACAGGCTGGCGCTCACGACACACCCCCCAGCGCAGCGGCAGCTGCCGCCAGGCTCGCTGGGTCGAACACATTGCCCGCGGCCATTTCGGGTTCGATGCGCTTGACCGTTCCCGCCAACACCTTGCCCGGGCCGCATTCGAGCATGATTGCCACACCTTGCGCGCGCATCGACTGAACCAGTTCGACCCAACGCACCGGGGCAAACGCCTGCCGGTACAGTGCGTCGCGAATCGCCTCGGGATCGGTGTTGATCCGAACGTCGACATTGTTGATTACTGCAACACGTGGCGCAGCGAACGCTGTCGCCGCGAGGCGCACCTTCAAGCGCTCTGCCGCGGGCTTCATCAGGCTCGAGTGAAACGGCGCTGACACCGCCAGCAGCATCGCGCGTTTCGCGCCGCGCGCCTTCAGCACCTCGCAGGCCTTGTCCACGCCCGCCTTGGTTCCGGCGATGACGATCTGTTTGGGGTCGTTGAAATTGACGGCTTCGACGACTTGCGCGCTCCCCGCGCTGAGTTCGACGCAGGTATCGCGCACGACTGCCGCGTCCAGACCGAGCACTGCCGCCATCGCCCCGGTGCCCGCCGGCACCGCGTCTTGCATGGCTTGCGCGCGAAAGCGCACCAGCGGCAAGGCATCGGCAAAAGTCAGCGAGCCTGCGGCGACGAGCGCGGTGTACTCGCCCAGCGAATGGCCCGCAAAAAATGCGGGCGTCCGCCCCGTGTGCCCGAGCCAGGCGCGGTAACACGCGAGCCCGGCCGTCAGCATCACGGGCTGCGTATTCGTCGTCAGTTCGAGCGCCTCTTTCGGGCCTTCGCGAATCAGCCGGCCGACGTCTTCACCCAAGACGCTGGAGGCTTCAGCCAGGGTTTCACGAACCGCGGGGTGGTCACCCCACGCGTCGAGCATGCCCACCGACTGCGAGCCTTGGCCTGGAAAGACGATGGCGAATGAGTTCATGACGATGGAAATTTGGCAGTCGGCGCCGTGCAATCAAAGGTCGAGCAGCACCGCACCCCAGGTGAACCCACCGCCCACGCCTTCGAGCATGACGGTGTCTCCGGGTTGAATCTTGCCGCCGCGCACCGCGTGGTCCAGCGCCAATGGGATTGACGCTGCCGACGTGTTGCCGTGTTCATCGACAGTGACGATGAGCTTTTCGAGCGGCAATTTGAGCTTCTTCGCCGTGCCCTGCATGATGCGGATATTCGCCTGGTGCGGTATCAGCCAGTCGATATCGGCTTCCGTGCGCTCGGCCTTGGCGAGCACCGATCGCGCAACGCCCTCGAGCACGCTCACCGCAAGTTTGAACACCGCCGGGCCGTCCATCTTCAACAAGGGGTTGCCGATGACCTTGCCCCCTGACACCGTGCCCGGCGTGCACAGGATGTCGGCGTAGCGGCCGTCGGCATGCAATTCGCAGGCGAGAATGCCAGGCGTGTGGCTGCGCTCCAGCACCACGGCGCCGGCGCCGTCGCCGAACAGCACGCAAGTGGTGCGGTCGGTGAAATCGAGAATGCGCGAAAACACTTCGGCACCGATGATCAACGCCTTGGACGCCGCGCCCGTGCGAATCATTGAATCGGCAATCGTCAGCGCATAGACGAAGCCCGAACAGACTGCCTGCACGTCGAACGCCGCGCAACCTCGCACCCCCAGCTTCTGCTGCACGATGCACGCCGTGCTGGGGAAAATCATGTCAGGCGTGGACGTGGCAACGACGATCAGGTCGATCGACGCGGCGTCGCAGTCGGCGGCGGCCAACGCCCGCTTCGCCGCCTCGAGCGCCAGGTCGCTGCACACATCCTTTTGCCGCGCGAAATGGCGTGCCTTGATTCCGGTGCGCTCGAAAATCCACGCATCGGACGTCTCGATGCCCGACTCCGCCAGGCGCTGCGTCAGCGCTTCATTGCTGACACGATGACTCGGCAGAAAACTGCCCGTGCCGGTGATTCGCGAATGGGACTGCAGGTTGGAGCTCATGCGCTCATACGCTCAGGGATGCATCAGACGTCTCGGGAGCGGCCGATCCGGCTGAGCCCGGCATCGCTGCCAGTGTCTCGCGAATTCGGTCGTGCACGCGGTCCAGCAGACGATTGCTGGCGGCATCATAAGCGCGATTCAGTGCCTGCTCGAAAGCGTAAGCATCGGACCCGCCATGCGCCTTGAACACCAGGCCACGCAGGCCGAGCAGCGCGCCGCCACTGTAGCGGCGGTGATCGACACGGCGCTTGAAATGGTTCAACACGGGCAGCGCCACCACCGCGGCCAACTTGGTAAAAATGCTGCGCGTGAACTCCTGCCTGATGAACGAGGTGAGCATCGCCGCAAGTCCTTCGGCCGTCTTGAGCATCACGTTGCCGACGAAACCATCGCAGACGACGATGTCGGTCGTGCCCTTGAAGACATCGTTTCCTTCGACGTTGCCGTAGAAATTCAGGTGCCCGTCGGCCGCCGCGGCGCGCAACAGCTCCGCGGCTTGCTTGATGACTTCGTTGCCCTTCATCGCTTCTTCGCCGATGTTGAGCAGGCCCACCGTGGGGTTGTCATTGCCGCCGACCGCGGCGACCAGGGCGCTGCCCATCACCGCGAACTGCAGCAGGTTCTGCGCCGTGCAATCGACGTTGGCGCCGAGGTCGAGCACCGTCGTGAAGCCGTCTTTTTGATTGGGCAGCACTGCCGCGATCGCCGGCCGGTCGATGCCCTCCAGCGTCTTCAGCACGTATCGCGCCAGTGCCATCAGCGCGCCGGTGTTGCCCGCCGAAACGCTGGCCTGCGCCCGCGCAACGCCGTGTTCGTCGGCTTTGGCCAGGCGCAGCGCCACGCGCATCGAAGAATCCTTCTTGCGACGCAAGGCAACTTCGACCGGGTCGTCCATCTCGACGACTTCCGATGCGTTGACGATCGAGCAGCGTTCCCAGGAGGACGCTGCGAGCAGTTCTGCTTCGCGGCCGACAAGAAAGAGTTCAGCCCGCGGGTGCGCCGCCAAGAAGGCCTGGCAGGCCGGCAGCGTGACCGACGGGCCGTGGTCGCCCCCCATGCAATCGACGGCGAGCCTGATCACATCAGATTTCAACAGGACTTGTCGAACATCGGCACGCCACGCTTGCGCGCGATGCCCCCACGTCCGGCGCGGGACCGATCAGGCGTCAGCCTTGGTCTTCAGCACCTTGCGCCCACGGTAGAAGCCGTTCGGGCTGAGATGGTGGCGCAGGTGCGACTCGCCCGTCGTCGGCTCGATGGCCGTGCCCGGGGTATTCAATGCATTGTGGGCGCGGTGCATGCCACGCTTGGAGGGGGACTTCTTGTTCTGCTGGACGGCCATGGGGTTCTCCTGGGGCCGCGTGGTGACACGGGGCCGGGGTCGGCAGCAGCGAAAGGTGCATCGTCGATGACCGACCTACGCCGCGCGAAAGGCGCGAATTCTAGCATCAGGGCCGGCTGTCAGCCCTTGGCTGCGCCGCGCTTGAGCGCTGCCAGCGCAGCGAACGGGTTTGGGCGCTCGGGCCCGGCCTCGCCCGAAGCTTCGGGCAAAGGTTGGGGGCACTGCTCGTGCTTCGGCACCAGCGGGAGGCAGAGCAGCAACTCGTCTTCCACCAATTCGTGCAGGTCGAGTTCCCGGGTCAGGGCCAACACGTCGTCTTCGCACTGCGCATCGAGTTCCGCTGCCGCGGCTTCGCCATCAACGAAGCGGAAACTGCGCTGCGCATCGAGCGCCGCTGCAACAGGCTCCAGGCATCGCTGGCAGACCAGTTGCAGCCGGGCACGCACGTTCAGATGCAGCCAAATCTGCGCCGGCCCACTTGCCGCCTTGCGCCACTCGCCGCGAACCTCCCAAGACGCCGCCGCTTCATTGGCAAGCCCGGCCTCGGAGTGCGCCATTTCGGCCAGGCGTGGCAACTCCGGCAGTGGCAGGAGCCCGCGCAATTCACCAGCCGCTTCGGCGAATGCCGCCACGTCGAGGCGGCATGGGTCGAGCGAACGCTTTGCCATCCCCAGAGTTTACGGGGCCGAATGGGACAATGCCGCGATGCATTCGCCGCCCTTGCCTTTGCAATTGATCCTCGCCTCCACGTCGCGCTACCGCCGCGAGTTGCTCGAGCGACTGCGGCTGCCCTTTGTCGTGGTAGCGCCGCTCGTCGACGAAACACCCGGCGCCGGCGAAGCGCCCGCGGCATTGGCCCAGCGCCTGGCCCAGGCCAAGGCCGCCGCAGTGTCGACAACGCACCCGAATGCTGTGGTCATCGGCTCCGATCAGGTCGCCGATCTGGACGGCGTGGCCGTCGGCAAACCTGGCACCCACGAGCGCGCGACGCAGCAATTGCACGCGATGAGCGGGCGCGCCGTCGTGTTTCAAACCGCCATCAGCGTGTCTTGCCGCAGCCGCGGCTTCGAGGCGAATGCATTGGTGCCGGTGACGGTGCGGTTTCGCAAATTGAGCGCCACCGAAATCGAGTGCTACCTGCGCGCCGAGCAGCCCTACGACTGCGCCGGCAGCGCCAAAGTCGAAACCCTCGGCATTGCACTGATCGAATCGCTGCACAGCGACGACCCGACCGCATTGATCGGCCTGCCCTTGATTCAAACCTGCGCGTTGTTGCGCCGCGCCGGCCTGGACCCGCTTGGCGCTACCGGAACGGCACCGTGAGCAGCGGCAAGCTCTACCTCATGCCGAACACGCTGGACTTCGGCATGAGCGGCGAGTTGCCGCGCCTGGACGAAGCGCTCGCGCCCGGGGTCATTCGCGTCGCTGCGCGCCTGGAACACTGGGTCGTTGAAAACGCAAAGAGCGCGCGGCTTTTTCTGAAGCGCGTCGACGCGGTCGCGCCGTTGCTGCACCGCTTGCAGGAGATTCACATCGTCGAGCTGCCGCGGCCCGTCAAAGGACATTCGAGCGTGCCGAGCATGGACCTCGCCACGCTCCTGGCGCCCGCCCTGCAGGGGCATGACCTCGGCTTGCTCAGCGAAGCCGGCCTGCCCGCCGTCGCCGACCCCGGCGCGGCGGTGGTGCAACTCGCGCACGCGCACGGCATCGACGTGGTCGCGCTGCCGGGTTCGAGCTCGCTGCTCCTGGCGTTGGCCGCGAGCGGCTTGAACGGCCAGGGGTTCAGCTTCGTCGGCTACTTGCCTACGGACGCCGTGGCGCGCGCCACGCGGATTCGCGAGCTGGAGGCGCAATCGCGGAGCAACGGCCAGACCCAACTCATGATCGAGACGCCCTACCGCAACCAGGCGATCTTGGATGCCCTGGTCGAGCACTTGCGCGAGAGCACGTGGCTGTCGGTGAGTTGCGGCCTGACGCTGGCGGGCGGTTATTCGCGCACCGACCGGGTTGCCGCCTGGCGCTCTGCGAAACTCAGCTTGCCCAGCAACGTGCCGGCGGTGTTCTTGCTGCTCGTAAGCGGCGCTTCATAGCGCAGGATCCGCTGGCGCGACTTCAGGACGTAGTTTCTTCCTGGCGCGGCGCGCCGAACAGCGCGGCGACTTTCTTCTTCGGCTTGATGTTGGGTGACATGCCGCGAACCGGCGCACTCGCTTTGCTTTCCCAGGCGGGAGCCGCAGCCGTGTCGCTCGCCTCATAAGGCTTGTCGAAGAACGGATCGCCGGCGGCCTTGGGCGCAACGTAGGCCGGTCGCGGTGCTGCAACCGGCCTGCCAGCACGCTCCCGCTCCACATCGCCCTCGTGGCGAACGCGGTCGCGCACGAAGTCGCGCCGCGGCGCCTCGTCGTCGAGTTCCAGGGCCTCGATTTCGGTTTTCTTCTTGATCAAACGTTCGATGTCCGCGACGAGGCGCACGTCGTCGCGCGACACGAGCGTGATCGCCAGGCCCGACGCCCCGGCGCGCCCGGTGCGGCCGATGCGGTGCACGTAGTCTTCAGCGTTGTAGGGCACGTCGAAATTGAACACTGCGGGCAGGTCGACGATGTCCAGGCCGCGCGCCGCCACGTCGGTGGCGACGAGCACATCGACTTCGCCGCCCTTGAACGCGTCGAGCGCCTTGAGCCTCTCGTCTTGCGATTTGTCGCCGTGCAGCGCGTTCGTGCGAAGGCCATCGCGCTCGAACGAGCGCGCCAGGCGCGCGCAGCCGAGTTTGGAGTTGACGAAAATGAGCGCCTGCTTGATGCCTCGATCCTTCAACAACTTCAACACGGCACGGCGCTTGTCGTCGTTGGCGACGCTGTAAAAACGCTGCTCGACGTTCGTCGCCGTCGCGTTGGGGCGCGCCACTTCCACGAGGATCGGGTCCTGCAAGTAGCTCTCGGCCAAGCGCCTGATCTCGGGCGAAAACGTCGCCGAGAACAACAGCGTCTGGCGCGTCTTAGGCAAGTAGCTGAGGATGCGTTGCAGGTCCGGCAAGAAGCCGATGTCGAGCATGCGGTCGGCTTCGTCGAGCACCACGTACTCGACTTGGTTCAAGACACAGTTCTTCGCTTCGATGTGATCGAGCAAGCGCCCCGGCGTAGCCACGAGCACCTCGACGCCGGCTTTCAACTCGGCAGTCTGCGGCTTCATGTCGATGCCGCCATAAACGACCGCGACACGCAGCTTCGAGTGCTGGGCATAGCCCGTGATGTTCGCCGCCACTTGATCGGCGAGCTCGCGCGTCGGCGCGATCACGAGCGCACGCACCGGGTGCCGCGCCGGCGACATGCTGCTGTTCTGGTGGCGCAGCATCTTGTGCAGCAGCGGCAACGAAAATGCCGCGGTCTTGCCGGTTCCGGTTTGCGCGGCGCCCATCACGTCTCGCCCCGCGAGCACGATAGGGATGGCCTTGGCCTGGATCGGCGTCATCAAGGTGTACCCCTGGTCGGCGACGGCGCGCTGCAGCAGTTCGTCAAGGCCCACACTGGCAAATGCCAGGGGCGCCGGTGGGGCGGCTGAATCGTCGAAAGGCTGGCGCAGATCGCTGGGTATCATGTTTTCACTCATCCGGGGATTATCGCCTTTGCGGATTGCGCACCGGGTTGAACGAGAAGCCGCGCTCTAGAATGCCGCGCCTGTTGCGTTGGCAGCGCCCGGCGAATCGCCGCGAACCCCCCAATTTTTCGAGACCCGCAATGATCTTGGTCACCGGTGGCGCCGGATTCATCGGCGCCAATTTCGTTCTGGACTGGATCGCCACGACGGGCGAGGCGGTGCTCAACCTCGACGCGCTGACGTACGCCGGCAACCTAGAGAGCCTGCGCTCCCTCAAGGACGACAGCCGCCACTGCTTCGTGAAGGGCGACATCGCCGATCGCGCCTTGCTCGATGCGCTGTTCACTGAGCACAGGCCTCGCGCCGTCGTGCACTTCGCCGCGGAAAGCCACGTCGACAGAAGCATTCACGGGCCTGGCGCCTTCATCAAGACGAACGTTGAAGGCACCTTCACTTTGCTCGAGGCGACTCGGCTGTATTGGGCCGGGCTCGAAGCCGAACGCAGAAGCGCCTTTCGCTTCCACCACGTGTCCACCGACGAGGTTTACGGCTCGCTCGGCCCTGCCGACCCGCCTTTCACCGAGCGCCACGCGTTCGAGCCGAACAGCCCCTACTCGGCAAGCAAGGCCGCAGCCGACCATTTGGTTCGGGCCTGGCACCACACCTACGGTTTGCCGGTGCTCACGACGAATTGCTCGAACAACTATGGGCCTTACCACTTTCCGGAGAAGCTGATTCCGCTGATGATCGTCAACGCGCTCGCCGGCAAAGCGCTGCCGGTGTACGGTGACGGCATGCAGGTGCGCGATTGGCTTTACGTCAAGGATCATTGCGCAGCGATCCGCGAAGTGCTCGCGCGCGGCCGCGTCGGCGAAACCTACAACGTCGGCGGATGGAATGAGAAGCCGAATATCGAAATCGTGCAAACGATCTGCGCCTTGCTCGACGAAATGCGGCCGAGCCCCGCCGGCCCGTACGCCAGGCTCATCAAAAACGTCCCCGATCGGCCCGGCCACGACCGCCGCTACGCAATCGACGCGCGCAAGATCGAATCCGAACTCGGCTGGCGCCCTGCAGAATCGTTCGAGACCGGAATCCGCAAGACGCTGCGCTGGACCCTCGACAATGCAACGTGGGTCGCGAATGTGCAGAGCGGCGCCTACCGCGACTGGGTGGCGACGAACTATGAATCACGGCCGGTCGCCTGACATGCGCGCGGCGGAATTCCTGCTGCGCCTACTTTCTTTGCGGACACCATGAAAATTACTGTCATCGGCACGGGTTATGTCGGCCTCGTGAGCGGAGCGTGCCTGGCCGACGTGGGCAACGACGTGCTGTGCCTGGACCTTGACGCGAAGAAGATCGCCACACTGCAGGCCGGTGGAATGCCGATCCACGAGCCTGGGCTGGACCAGGTCGTGCAGCGCAACGTCGCCGCCGGGCGCTTGCACTTCACCACGGACGTGGAGCGCGCGGTGCACTTCGGCACCGTGCAGTTCATTGCCGTGGGCACGCCGCCCGACGAAGACGGCTCGGCCGACCTGAAGTACGTTCTCGCCGCAGCGCGCAGCATCGGCAAGCACATGACCGACTACAAACTCGTCGTCGACAAGAGCACCGTGCCGGTGGGCACCGCCGACAAAGTGAAGGCGGCAATCGCCGACGAACTGAACCGCCGTGGCGTCAAAGTGCCCCACAGCGTCGTCTCGAACCCGGAGTTCTTGAAAGAAGGCGCTGCGGTCGAGGACTTCATGCGCCCGGACCGTGTCGTCATCGGCGCCGATGAAGACGACGATCAGGCCATCAACCTGATGCGCTCGCTCTACGCGCCGTTCAACCGCAATCGGGATCGACTCGTCGTGATGAACCAGCGCAGCGCCGAACTCACGAAGTACGCGGCAAACGCGATGCTCGCCACCCGCATCAGTTTCATGAACGAAATGGCGAACCTCGCCGAACGATTGGGTGCCGACATCGAAATGGTGCGCCAGGGCATAGGTTCGGATCCGCGCATCGGTTTTCACTTCCTCTACCCGGGCGCCGGATATGGCGGTTCGTGCTTTCCGAAAGACGTGCAGGCCTTGCTGCGCACCGCCAGCCAGGACGCTGGTACGTCGCTCAAGGTGCTGGCCGCCGTCGAGGCGGCGAACGAGGCACAGAAACGCGTGCTGCCCGACAAGGTACGCAAGCGCTTCGGTGACGACCTGCGCGGCCGGCACTTCGCCCTGTGGGGCCTGGCGTTCAAGCCCAACACCGACGACATGCGCGAAGCGCCGAGCCTGGCCATCGTGCGCGCGTTGACGCAGGCCGGCGCGACCGTCACCGCGTACGACCCCGTAGCGATGACCGAGGCGCGCCGCGTCTTTGCCGACGACCCCGCATTTGCCTGCGCAGGCTCGCCAATGGCCACCCTGGAGGGCGCCGACGCCCTGCTCATCGCCACCGAGTGGAAGGAATTCCGCAGCCCCGATTTCGAGGCGATTCGCGCCGCGCTGAAGCAGCCGGTCATCTTCGATGGGCGCAATCTGTACGAGCCGCGCACGCTGCGGGAGCTCGGCTTCGAGTACTTCGCAATCGGCCGTTGATGAAGATTCTGCTGCTCGGCAAGAAAGGTCAAGTCGGTTGGGAATTGCAGCGCTCGCTCGCGCCGCTGGGTGAACTGGTCGCGCTGGACTTTGACAGCCCCGGCCCGTTGAAGGCCGACTTTTCGCAGCCCGAGCAGCTCGCTGCCACGATACGTAAAGTGGCGCCCGACGTCATCGTGAACGCCGCGGCGCACACTGCAGTCGACAAGTGCGAGACCGAGCCAGGCCTCGCGCGCGCCATCAACGCCACAGGCCCAGCCGTGCTCGCCCGTGAAGCCGCAGCACGCGGCGCCTGGCTCGTGCACTACAGCACCGATTACGTGTTCGACGGCAGCGGCAGCACACCCTGGCGCGAAGACGACCCCACGGGCCCGCTCAACGTCTACGGGAAGACCAAACTCGAAGGTGAAGAAGCGATCCGCGCCAGTGGTTGCAAGCACCTCGTCTTGCGCACCAGTTGGGTCTATGCGGCGCGCGGCGGCAATTTCGCGAAGACGATGCTCAAACTCGCTCAGGAGCGTGAGCGCTTAAAGGTCATTGACGACCAGATCGGCGCGCCCACCGGGGCCGACCTTCTCGCCGACGTGACGGCGCACGCGCTGCGCGCGGTCATCGCCAACGCCGGCCTTTGCGGCACCTACCACGCGACGGCCGCGGGCCAAACCAGTTGGCACGGCTATGCCTGTCACGCCATCGAATTTGCGCGCCGCGCAGGCAAAAGCGTCAAAGTCGCCCCCGACGCCATCGAGGCCGTACCCTCGAGCGCATTCATCACCGCGGCGAAACGGCCGCACAATTCACGCCTGGATTCGAGAAAATTCAGCGCGGCGTTCGGCCTGTCGCTGCCGCGCTGGGAGCTTGGAGTGGAGCGAATGCTTGCTGAACTGCTCGACGCAAACTGAGTGCGAACTTCGCCGCACGGTGCCTTGGGAGGGGTTGACATGCAATGGAGTGACGTTCTTCGCAATCCGTTTCTGCAGAACCTGCCGTTCAAGATCGAGCTGAGCCCAGCGAGCAACCAGCACGGAATCGCTCAGGTGGAGCTTGCAACTGAACTGCGCAAACGCCGCGGCATCGAACAAGCGACTGAAGGAGTTTGCGCTGGTCACACCGTTTCCCGCGGCCCCGGAAATCTGCGTCGAGATCATGTCTCCCGCGAACACCTGGGCCGAGATGCACATGAACGCCGGCCTCTATTTGGAGGCCGGTGCGCTCGAAGTGTGGGTCATCGCGATGAACGGCAAGCGCAAGACCATCAAGCCATCGACGTGAAGCCACGCTGAAGACATGCAGCGCAGAGGCATCATCCTCGCCGGCGGCTCGGGCACGCGGCTGCACCCCGCCACGCTGGCCATGAGCAAACAACTGCTCCCGGTTTACGACAAGCCGATGGTGTATTACCCGTTGAGCACACTTATGCTTGCCGGAATTCGCGACATCCTCGTCATCAGCACCCCGCAAGACACCCCCCGCTTCGAGGCGCTGCTCGGCAGCGGCGAACAATGGGGCGTCAACCTCAGCTACTGCGTGCAGCCCAGCCCCGACGGACTCGCGCAGGCGTTCATCCTCGGCAAGAAGCATGTCGACCGCCAACCCAGCGCCCTGGTGCTGGGCGACAACATCTTCTACGGCCACGACCTGCAAGGCCTGCTGCACACGGCGTCGAACCGCAGCACGGGTGCATCGGTCTTCGCGTACCACGTGAACGACCCTGAACGTTATGGCGTCGTGGCGTTTGGTGCGGACAAGCGCGCTGTCAGCATCGAAGAGAAGCCCGCAGCGCCGAAAAGCAACTACGCCGTGACGGGTCTGTACTTCTACGACGAGCAGGTCTGCGACATCGCTGCGCGCATCAAGCCGTCGGCGCGCGGCGAACTCGAAATCACCGAGGTGAACGCGAAGTACTTGGCGCAGGGCCAACTCAACGTCGAGATCATGGGCCGCGGTTTTGCGTGGCTGGATACCGGCACGCACGACAGCCTGCTGGAGGCCGGCCAGTTCATCGCGACTCTGGAAAAACGTCAGGGCCTGAAGGTGGCGTGCCCCGAGGAAATCGCTTATCGCTCGGGCTGGATCGGCGCCGCGCAACTCGAGGCGCTCGCGCAGCCGATGCTCAAGAACGGCTACGGGCAGTACCTGCTGCAGGTGCTCAAGGGTCGGGTGTATTGATGAAGGTCAAGGCGACGACGATTCCGAGCGTGCTCAACCTCTGGCCTGAGGTGATTGGAGTCGAGCGCGGGCCCTCCATCGGGAGCTTCAACCCGACCCGCTTGACAGCCACCCACACTCTAGAATATGGTTACCCATATGAAGACGACGATCGAAATTTCGGATCCCCTTCTCGATGCGGCGAAGAAAGCAGCCCTGCGCGATGGGACGACGCTGAAGGCATTGGTTGAACTGGGGCTGCGCCACGTTCTTGCAACTCGCAAGCGCGACGCCACGTTCCGGTTGCGAAAAGCGAGTTTTCGTGGCAAGGGGCTTCAGCCGGCAGCGAAAGATCTGTCCTGGGAGCAAATCCGGGAGTTGGCGTACGCCGAACGCGGCCGATGATCGCCGTCGATACCAACATCCTCGTCTATGCCCACCGGGAGGACTCCGAATGGCACAGCGAGTCGATCGCCCGGGTCGCCGAACTCGCCGAAGGGCGTCTTCCCTGGGCGATACCCTGGCCTTGCATCCATGAGTTCCTGGCCATCGTTACCCATCCGAAAGTCTTCGCACCGCCATCGCCGATGAAAGTCGCCGTAGACCAGGTCGAAGCGTGGCTCCAGTCTCCAGGATTGGTTTTTCTCGCCGAATCCGACAATCACTGGAACGAGCTGAAGGCGATGCTCGAGGCCGGCCGGGTTGTCGGCCCCAAAGTGCATGATGCTCGCGTGGCGGCACTGTGCTTGCAGCACGGCGTGCGCGAGTTGTGGTCGGCTGATCGCGACTTTGGTCGCTTCCCAAGCCTGACAACGACGAATCCCTTGGTGGGGCGATAGCCGTGGCGCAGCCGTTCGCGGTGGCAAAATCAACTCCGGTGCAGTCCACCCAAGGGAAATCAACGCTTCTGAACGCGGCACCTGGCACGAATGCGGGGAGTCCCTGGGCTTTTCGCACACCCAGGTCGAAAAGTTTCTGCCCGTCCCATTAGAAACTCCCGCATGAACACCAGCTCCCTCGACCCGCCTGCAATCGATGACCGGTTACGGGGCGTGCTGGCACGCTTTCCAGACCTGGTGTTGGCGATTCTGTTCGGCTCGGTTGCTCAAGGGCGCCAGCGCTCGGACAGCGACCTCGACATCGGCGTCGCGGCCGACAATGAACTGACTGCTGCCGACAAGACGGCCATCATCGAAGCTCTGGCCGAGAGCACCGGCCGAGCCATCGACCTGATCGATTTGAAGGTAGTCGCCGAGCCGCTGCTGGGCCAGATCGTGCGGCACGGCCGTCGTATTCTGGGTGACGACGGCGCGTATGGTCGATTGATCAGCCGCCACCTGTTCGAACAGGCCGATTTCATGCCGTATCGCAGCCGAGTGCTGACAGAAAGGAGAGCGGCATGGATCGGGAAGTAGTCGAGCAAAAATTGGAGTCGCTTCGGCACTGTGTGCGGCGCATCGAATCCAGATGTCCTGTGGATGCCCAAGCGTTGGCCAACGATCCAGACCTGCAAGACATCATTTCGCTCAACCTCAGCCGCGCGGTCCAGGTGTGCGTCGACATTGGAGCCCACCTCATTTCAGGCATGGAAGTGCCGCCTCCGGACACGATGGGTCAGACGTTCGACTTGCTTGCGCAATCTGGAGTGATCACCAGCGGGTTGGCAACGCGAATGAAGAAGGCCGTCGGCTTCAGAAACATCGCTGTGCACAGCTACGAAGCAATCAACTGGCATATCGTGCACAGCATCGCAAGGGACAACCTGTCGGACTTTGCAGAGTTTGCAAGAGTCGTTGCGCTGCGGTGCGCTTGAGACAGACGAATTCAGTAGCGCTGCGACGGCCACCCAGACCGTGAATCGAAAAGGCATCATCCTCGCCGGTGGCTCCGGCACACGGCTGCACCCCGCGACGCTGGCGATGAGCAAGCAGCTGCTGCCGGTGTACGACAAGCCGATGGTGTACTACCCGTTGAGCACGCTGATGCTCGCCGGAATTCGCGACATCCTCGTCATCAGCACGCCGCAAGACACGCCGCGCTTCGAGGCGCTGCTCGGCAGCGGCGAACAATGGGGCGTCAACCTCAGCTATTGCGTCCAGCCCAGCCCCGACGGGCTGGCGCAGGCGTTCATCCTCGGCAAGAAGCACGTCGATCGCCAACCCAGTGCACTCGTGCTGGGCGACAACATCTTCTACGGTCACGACCTGCAAGGCCTGCTGCACGGCGCGTCCAGCCGCAACACCGGTGCGACCGTCTTCGCGTACCACGTGAACGACCCCGAACGCTATGGCGTCGTGGCGTTCGGTGCCGACAAGTGCGCCGTCAGCATCGAAGAGAAGCCCAAGGCGCCGAAAAGCAATTACGCCGTCACGGGCCTCTACTTCTACGACGAGCAGGTCTGCGACATCGCCGCGCGCATCAAGCCGTCGGCGCGCGGCGAACTCGAGATCACCGAGGTGAATGCTCTGTACCTGGCGCAGCGCCAACTGAACGTCGAGATCATGGGCCGCGGCTATGCGTGGCTGGATACCGGGACGCACGATAGCCTGCTCGAGGCCGGCCAGTTCATCGCGACGCTGGAAAAGCGCCAGGGCCTGAAGGTCGCTTGTCCGGAGGAGATCGCCTTTCGCTCGGGATGGATAGGCGCTGCTCAGCTCGAGGCGCTGGCGCAGCCGATGCTCAAGAACGGCTACGGGCAGTACCTGCTGCAGGTGCTCAAGGGTGGGGTGTATTGATGAAGGTCACGCCTACGGCGATTCCCGGCGTGCTGATTCTCGAACCCAGGGTGTTTGGGGACGAGCGGGGGTTCTTCATGGAAACCTTCAACCAGAAGGTTTTCAACGCTGCGGTCGGGCATGAAGTGACTTTCGTGCAGGACAATCATTCGCGTTCCGCCAAGGGCGTGCTGCGCGGCCTGCATTACCAGCGACCACCGCATGCGCAGGGCAAATTGGTGCGCGTGACGCAGGGTTCGGTGTTCGATGTCGCGGCGGACATTCGGCAGGGAAGCGCGACCTATCGGAAGTGGATTGGCGTGGAGTTGACTGGGCAGAATCACCGGCAGATGTGGATACCGCCTGGGTTGGCGCATGGTTTTCTGGTCACCAGCGACAGCGCCGACTTCCTCTACAAGACAACCGACTATTACGTGCCGCAAGCCGAAGCCAGCATTCGGTGGGACGACCCGAAACTGGGCATCGACTGGCCTCTGAATGGCGTCGTGCCAGCGCTGTCTGTAAAGGATGCAGCGGCACAGCTCACCTGATCGCCTGGCTTGGCAGCAAGACACAGCCAAGCCAGAAAGTTCTCGCCAAAGCCACCGAGAAGGGATCCGAAATGCGCCTATCATTGCGTCTGTTCAACTCATGAACACGTGGAGCATGGCCGCAGAAGATCTCGATCTGGAACTGCTCAGACAACTGAACTCTCAGCCCGAAGCGAGCCAACGCAAGCTGGCACAAGGGCTTGGTGTCAGCGTTGGAAAGCTCAACTTCTGCCTGCGCGCACTGGTCGACCGCGGCTGGGTCAAGGCAAACAACTTTCGGCGCAGCGACAACAAGTGGGCATATGCCTATTTGCTCACGCCTTCCGGCCTATCTGCGAAGCTGCGACTTACGTCCCAGTTCCTGCATCGTAAAGAGCGCGAGTTCGAAGCGTTGCAATTGGAAATTGCAGCGCTTCGGACTGAACTCTCGGCGCCGCGCGCACAAGCGCGCAATCCCGCAGAAGATCAATCGAAATGAAACCTCCCGCAACGCCGAAGTCTGTGTCCGTCACATGATTCGAATCGCACTCGCCGGATGCGGCCGCATCGCCAAACGCCATGCCGACCTCCTGAGCACGGGGCAGATCCGGGGCGCGCAACTGGTGGCAGTCTGCGATATTGCCGCCGAACGGTCACAAGCCTTCGCTCGAAAGTACAACGTTCCTGGCTATCGCGTGCTGGCCGAAATGCTCGAGAAGGCCGGTGCAGATGTCGTCGCCGTACTGACACCGAGTGGTTCGCACGCTGCCGTCGCCATTGAAGTTGCGCGTGCGGGTCACCACGTGATTGTCGAAAAGCCGATGGCTTTGACTCTGGAAGACGCCGACGCAATGATTGCGGCGGCCGACGCTGCCGGGGTTCGCCTCTTTGTCGTCAAGCAGAATCGATTCAACGTCCCGGTCGTCAAAGCCCGCGAAGCACTCGAGGCCGGGCGGCTCGGCAAGTTGGTGCTCGGCACGGTGCGCGTGCGCTGGTGCCGCGACCAGTCCTACTACGACCAGGACTCGTGGCGCGGGACCTGGGCACAGGACGGCGGCGTGATCGCCAACCAGGCGAGCCACCACGTAGATATGCTTGGCTGGTTCATGGGCCCGGTGGAGAGCGTGCATGCACGCAGCTTGCGCGCCCTGGTCGATATCGAGGCCGAAGACACCGTGGTCGCGACGCTGCGCTTTCGCAGCGGCGCGCTCGGCATCATCGAAGCCACCGCGGCGACGCGGCCGAAGGACCTCGAAGGCTCGCTGTCGGTACTCGGCTCAGGAGGTACGATTGAGATCGGTGGCTTCGCTGTCAACACGATCCGTCACTGGAACTTCGTCGAACCCAAGATCGAGGACCCCGATGTGATCGAGCGTTTCTCGGTTAACCCACCGAACGTCTACGGATTTGGTCACCAGGCCTATTACGAGCATGTGGTCGATTGCCTAGCGCATGGCAGAGCCGCGCTGGTGGACGGGCGCGAAGGTCGCGGCAGCCTCGAGCTGGTTGCCGCGCTGTACGAATCAATGGCCAGCGGACAGGAGGTCACCCTGCCTCTGAAAGTCGTACACAGCCGCTTGGGACGAGGTTGAGTCGATGCGTGCACCCACGCTGTTGAGCGCCGAGATCCGCGGTGTCACGTGCGGTGAAGGCGTGAGAATCGTGGAGCCGGCCAATGTCTACGAGTGCACGCTTGGCGACAACTGCTTCGTCGGTCCGTTTGTCGAAATTCAGCGCGGCGTCTGCATCGGCCCGGGCACCAAAGTGCAGTCGCATGCATTCATCTGCGAACTCGTCACCATAGGGGCGGATTGCGTTGTCAGTCACGGCGTGACGTTTGTGAACGACCTGTTCACCATCGGCGGCCCGGCTCGCGGCCGGCGTGAACTGTGGAAGGCCACGCATGTCGGCGACCGTGTCTCAATCGGATCGAACGCGACCATACTGCCTGTGTCGATTTGCAGCGATGTCGTGATCGGCGCCGGCGCCGTGGTCAGCCGGGACATCACACAGGCTGGCGTTTACGCAGGTAACCCCGCGCGTCTGCTGCGGCCTCTGCCGGCGCGCAGCACCGCCTGAACGTGAGCCCAACATGAGCGCGACACCTGCCATCGTGGTCCCCTTCGCCGATCTGCACGCTCAGTACCTCTCGATCCGCATCGAGATGGACGCCGCGATTGCCGAGGTGATCGCTGGGTCAGCATTCATTCGCGGGCCTTTCGTCGAGAAGTTCGAGCGCACGTTTGCCGAGGCGATGGGCGTTGCGCATTGTGTGTCTTGCGCGAACGGTACCGATTCCCTCTACATCGCGATGCATGCCCTCGGCGTGAAGGCGGGCGACGAAGTCATCGCACCGGCACATTCGTGGATCTCGACCACAGAAACCATCACACAGGCCGGCGGCAAGGTCGTGTTCTGCGACACCGACCCGGCCACATTCACGATCGATCCTGCAAAGATCGCGGCCAAGATCACGTCGCGGACGGTAGGGATCATCCCGGTACACCTGTACGGACAGCCCGCCGACATGGACCCGATCATGGAAGTCGCGAGGAAGTACCGCCTCTGGGTCATCGAAGATTGCGCCCAGGCCCATCTGGCGCGCTATAGAGGCCGGCGCGTGGGTACTTTCGGCCAGGCGGCGTCGTTCTCCTTCTACCCCGGCAAGAATCTCGGCGCGATGGGCGACGCGGGTGCTGTAGTGACATCTGAGGCCGACCTCGCGAGCCGCATGGCAACGTTCGCACGCCACGGCGGCCTGACCAAAGGTGATCATCAGATCGAGGGAATCAACAGCCGGCTCGACGGCCTGCAAGCCGCCGTACTTTCTGTGAAGCTGCCCCACCTGCCGGCCTGGACGGCGCGACGCCAGGAGATAGCCCGCGCCTACAGTGAACTGCTCGCTGACATCGATGGGCTCACTCTGCCGCAGGTGGCCGGTGGGCGCGAGCACGTGTGGCACCTGTACGTCGTGCAGCACGATCGGCGCGAAGCGCTGGCCAAGCACCTGGCCGGGCGAGGCATCCAAACTGTCGTCAACTACCCGGTGGCGCTGCCCTTCCTGCCGGCGTACAGCCGCTTCGGACACCGGCCGACCGACTTCCCGGTCGCCCACCATCACCAGTCGCGCATCCTGTCGCTGCCGATCTTTCCGGAGATCACTGCGGCGCAAATGCAGGCCGTGGCCGACGCGATTCGGTCCTTCCCAGCGAGTGCAGCATGAAGCTTCAGGGCAAGAAGGTTCTCGTCACTGGCGCCGACGGCTTCATCGGCTCGCACCTTGTCGAGCACCTCGTCGCGCAAGGCGTCGACGTGCGTGCATTCGTCTACTACAACAGCTTCAATTCCTGGGGCTGGCTGGACGAGGCCGACGAACGCATCCGGCGCTCCCTCGACGTCTTCGCTGGTGACATCCGCGACCCGCACGGCGTGCGCACCGCGATGCAAGGCTGCGACGTCGTCCTGCACCTTGCGGCGCTGATCGCGATTCCCTACTCCTATCATTCGCCGGACACCTACGTCGACACCAACATCAAGGGCACGCTGAACGTCGTGCAGGCGGCGCGCGAACTCGGCGTCGAACGGGTCGTTCACACCTCCACCAGCGAGGTCTACGGTACCGCGCGCTTCGTGCCGATCACCGAGGAGCACCCGCTACAAGGCCAGTCTCCGTACTCGGCGAGCAAGATCGGCGCGGACCAGATCGCGACCAGCTTCCATCTGTCGTTCCAGACACCGGTCACCGTGATCCGGCCGTTCAACACCTACGGTCCACGACAATCGGCTCGAGCAGTAATCCCGACGATCATCACGCAGATGGCTACGCGGGCGCGCCACATCAAGCTCGGCGCGATGCACCCGACGCGCGACTTCAACTTCGTGCGCGACACGGTGCGTGGTTTCGTCGCGATCGCACAATGCGATGCCGCGGTCGGCCAAGTGGTCAACATCGGCAGCAACTACGAGATCTCGATCGGCGACACCGCCCGACTGATCGCCGGGCTGATGGGTCGCGAGGTCGAGTTTGTGAGCGACGAACAGCGGCTGCGTCCGCCCGGCAGCGAAGTCGAACGCCTGTGGGCCGACAACACACGCGCGCGTGATCTGGCCGGTTGGGCACCTGAATACGCCGGCGTCGAGGGCCTGAAGCGCGGCCTGGCCGAGACGATCGACTGGTTCGGCAACCAAGACAACCTGCGCCGCTACAAGGCCGGGGCCTACAACATCTGAGGCGCAGCACGCGATGGGCGACTCTCCGGTCCTGCAGGACGTTCCAGTCATCGACGCGGTGCTCGGCGCCATGCGCCGCGTGCTCGGCGAGCCGGCCCGGCCGTTGCCCCTGCACGAGCCCGAGTTCGCCGGCCGGGAGTGGGACTACGTCAAGGAGTGCCTGGACACCGGTTGGGTGTCGTCGGTCGGCTCGTATGTCGATCGGTTCGAGCGCGACCTCGGCGCCTGCACCGGCGCAGTGCATGCGGTGGCCACGTCGAACGGCACTTCGGCACTGCACATCTGCCTTTTGCTCGCCGGCGTGAAGCCGGGCGACGAGGTGCTGATGCCGACGCTGACCTTCATCGCCACCGCCAACGCGGCCTCGTATGCCGGGGCCGTGCCGCACTTCGTCGACTCCGAGGCCGTGTCGCTTGGCGTCGACGCGGTCCGGCTCGACGCGCACCTTCGGGACACCGCGCGACTGGTGGACGGCGCCTGCGTCAACCAGTGCACCGGTGCGACGATCCGCGCGATGGTGGTGATGCACGTGTTCGGTCACCCGGCCGACCTCGACGCGCTCGCCGAGGTCGCGCGTCGCTGGCACCTGGTGCTGATCGAGGACGCCGCCGAATCGCTGGGCTCGAGCTACCGTGGGCGCCACACCGGCAACGTCGGGCGCGTATCCGCACTCAGCTTCAACGGCAACAAGGTCGTCACCACCGGCGGGGGCGGCGCGGTGCTGACCAACGACGCAACGCTGGGTCGCCGCGCGAAGCACCTGACGACCACGGCGCGTACGCCGCATCGCTGGAACTTCCTGCACGACGAGGTCGGCTACAACTACCGCCTGCCGAACCTGAACGCCGCGCTCGGCTGTGCCCAGCTCGAGCGGCTGCCATCGATGGTCGAGCGCAAGCGCCGTCTGGCGGCACGCTACGACGCCGCGTTCGCGCCGGTCGAGGGGGTCGCATTCCTGCGCGAACCCCCGGGCACTTCGAGCAACTACTGGCTCAATGCCATCGTGCTAGACGCCCGCCATGAAGGCCGCCGCGATGCCCTGCTCGCCGCGCTCAACGATGCTGGCTACATGTCGCGTCCGGTGTGGACGTTGATGCACAAACTGCCGATGTACCGTGCCTGCCCGCGCAGTGACCTCGCGCTGGCCGAGCAGATGGAGCTGCGCATCATCAACCTGCCCAGCAGCCCGAAGCTGGCCGACTGACGCGATGGCCCGCAAGATCTGCATCGTCACCGGGAGTCGGGCCGAGTACGGCCTGCTGTACTGGGTGCTGCACGACCTGCGTGAGCGCCCCGGCATCGAACTGCAGGTTGTCGTGACGGGCATGCACCTCGCGCCCGAGTTCGGCCTCACCGTCAACGAGATCGTGAAGGACGGTTTCAGCGTATCGCGGCGCGTCGAGATGCTGTTGGCGAGCGACACGCCGGGCGGCATCGCCAAGTCGGTCGGCCTCGGCGTGATCGGCATGTCCGATGCGCTCGAGCAGCTGCGCCCGGATGTCGTTGTGGTGCTCGGCGACCGCTTCGAGATCCTGGCGGCGGTGCAGGCCTGCCTGATCCACAACGTTCCGGTCGCCCACATTGCCGGCGGCGACACCACCGAAGGCGCGATCGACGAGTCGATCCGCCATGCCATCACGAAGATGGCCCAGGTCCATTTCGTCACCAACGAACTGTCGGCCCGGCGCGTGCGCCAGCTCGGCGAGGACCCGCGCCGCATTCACATGGTCGGCAGCCCCGGCCTCGACCACCTGCGGCGCCGACCACTGCTCGACCGCGCGGCCCTCGAGGCGGCGCTCGGCGCGCGCCTGGGCCGGCGCAACCTGCTCGTCACGTTCCACCCAGTCACGCTCGAGGCCGGCGCGGGCCTCGACCAATTCGGCGAATTGCTTGCCGCACTCGACACGCTCGACCCCCGAGTTCACGCTATGGTTCACGCGACCGAACGCCGACGTCGGCGGACGGGCCATCGCGGCGGCGCTCGACGGCTGGGCCGCGACTCGCCCCGGCCGAGTACAGACCTACGCATCGCTCGGCCAGATTGCGCTACCTGAGCCTGATGGCCCAGGTCGACGCCGTCGTCGGCAATTCGTCGAGCGGCCTCTACGAGGCGCCATCCTTCGGCGTGCCCACGGTGGACATCGGCGAGCGCCAGCGCGGCCGGCTCGCAGCGCCTTCGGTGCTGCACTGCGCCCCCGAACGCCAGGCGATCGGCGCTGCCCTCGCACGCGCCCTTGAGCTCGACTGCAGCGGCGTCGTCAACCCGTACGGCGACGGCCACAGTGCCGCGCGCATCGTCGAGTTGCTCTGCCAGCTGCCCCCGACCAACGAGCTGCTGAAGAAGCCCTTCCACCTCATCGGAGACGCGCGTGCTTGATCGAACCCTGGTCATCGCCGAGGCGGGCGTCAACCACAACGGTTCGCTCGAGCTCGCATTGCGCCTCGTCGACGTTGCCGCGGATGCGGGCGCCGACGTCGCGAAGTTCCAGACCTTCAAGGCCGAGCAACTCGCCACCGCCAAGGCGGCCAAGGCCGAGTACCAGGTCGCGAACACCCAGGAGGCCGGCTCACAACTCGAAATGCTGCGCCGCCTCGAGCTCGCCCCGGCCGACCACGCCGCGCTGCTGGCGCGCTGCCACGACCGCGGCATGCGCTTCATGTCGACGGCGTTCGACGCCGAGAGCCTGGCCTTTCTCGCCACGCTGGACATGCCCGCTATCAAGATCCCGTCCGGCGACATCACCTGCGGCCCGTTGCTGCTGCAGGCGGCGCGCCTGCGCCGGCCGCTGATCGTCTCGACCGGCATGTCCACCCTGGCCGACATCGAGCAGGCGCTGGGCGTGATCGCCTTCGGCCTGACCCACGAACATGAACCTTCAGCGCGCACTGACTTCGACGCCGCCTATGCGAGCGACGAAGGCCGCGCGGCGCTGCGACGCCACGTCACGCTACTGCATTGCGTGACCCAGTATCCGGCGCCGCCCGAGGCGGTCAACCTGCGTGCGATGGACACGATGGCGGCCGCGTTCGGCCTGCCGGTCGGATACTCCGACCACACCGCCGGCATCGAGGTCTCGATCGCCGCCGTGGCCCGTGGTGCGCGGGTGATCGAAAAACACTTCACGCTCGACCGCACGATGCCCGGCCCCGACCACGCCGCATCGCTCGAGCCGGACGAACTCGCACGGATGGTGACCTCGATCCGCAACGTCGAGCAGGCGCTCGGCTCCCCGGTCAAGGCACCGGCTGCGAGCGAATCCGGCAACCGGCCGATCGCGCGGCGCAGCGTGGTGGCCGCACGGGCGATCCGCCGCGGCGAGACGCTCTCGACCGAAATGCTCACCTGCAAGCGGCCCGGCCTCGGCATCTCGCCAATGGACTTGTGGAGCCTGCTCGGCCGTCCGGCCGGGCGCGACTACGCACCCGACGACCTGATCGAACCATGACGCTGCCGGTCATCATCGTCGGGGCGGGTGGACATGCCGTCGTGGTGGCCGATGCACTGCTGGCCGCCGGGGCGCGCGTGCTCGGTTTCACCGACGCCGACCCATCCCGCCACGGCCTCGCGCTCTGCGGCCTGCCGGTGCTCGGCGACGACAAGGTCTTGGACGGCCACACGCCAGAGTCGGTGCAGCTGGCCAACGGCATTGGCGGTGTCGGCAGCAGGCGCGGCGAACCGCTACGTCGCAACGTGCAACAGCGTCTCGCCGCCAACGGTTGGACCTTTGTGTCGGTGCGCCACCCGAGCGCGGTGGTATCGCCGTTTGCACGCGTTGGTGCGGGGACGCAACTGCTCGCAGCGTGTGTCGTGCAGGCCCGTTCTGATGTGGGGGAAGGCTGCATCGTCAATACCGCGGCCGTGGTCGAGCATGACGTCACGCTGGGCCCCTTTGTACACGTCGCACCGCGCGCGCTCGTCTGCGGCGGCGTCAGCGTCGGTGCGAACTGCCACCTGGGCGCGGGCGCGGTGGTGCGCGAAGGCCTGCGTTTGGGCGCCGACACGGTTGTGGGTGCAGGCGCCGCGGTGATTCGTGATTTTGGCGGAGGCGGCGTGCTGGTCGGCGTGCCGGCCCGCCTGCTGGAACACAGAACATGAAGAGTTGGGAACAGGCCCTGGTCGGGCCACACACAAGCCTGCGCGAAGCGTTGGAGACGATCGACCGCGCGGGCTGCCAGATTGCCTTGGTCGTCGATGCCGATCGCCGCCTGCTCGGCACACTCAGCGACGGTGATGCGCGCCGCGGACTGCTCAGAGGCCTGAACCTCAGCGACCGGGTCGAGGCGGCGATGCACAAGTCCCCGACCTGCGCGCGGGCTGGCGAGGCCCGCGATTCCATCCTCGCGACGATGCGCCGGCTCGGCCTGCACCAGATTCCCGTGCTCGATGCCGCGGGCAGCGTGGTCGGCCTCGAGACCGTGAACGACTACCTCGCCAACCCAGTGCGCGAGCACTGGGTCGTGATCATGGCGGGTGGCATGGGCACCCGGCTCGAAGAGCTCACCCGCGACACGCCCAAGCCGATGCTCAAGGTCGGTGCGCGTCCATTGCTCGAAACAATCGTCCGCAGCTACGCCGACCAGGGCTTTCGCCGCTTCTACTTCGCGGTCAACTACAAATCCGAGCAGATCGACACGCACTTCGGCGACGGCAGCTCGCTGGGCGTCGATATCCGCTACCTGCGCGAGCAGACGCGCCTGGGCACCGCCGGCCCTCTGAGCCTGTTGCCGGAGCGGCCCACGCTGCCCGTTGTCGTCACCAATGCCGACTTGTTGACCAAGGAAGACTACGGCCGCATGGTCGACCGCCACGTCGAGGCCGGCGCCGACGCGACGATGGCGGTGCGCGACTACGAGATGCAAGTGCCCTTCGGCGTCGTGCGCGAACGCGACGGCCGCATCGAGGCGATCGAGGAGAAGCCAGTGCAGCGCTTCGTCGTCAGCGCCGGCATGTACGTGTTGTCGCCGCAGGCGCTGGACCTGGTGCCACGCAACGAGTTCTTCGACATGCCTTCGCTCTTCGGCGCCATGGTCGAACGAGGCATGCGCACGCGCTGCCACGCCATCGACGGCTACTGGCTCGACATCGGCCGCCTGCCCGACTTCGAGCGCGCGAACATGGACTTCAACGAGGTGTTCCGGTGATCGGGACGCGCAAGGTGCTCGCACTGATCCCGGCGCGTCGGCGGCTCCAAGGGCCTGCCAGGCAAGAACATTCTGCCGGTCGCCGGCCGGCCACTGATCGCCTGGACCATCGACGCGGCGTCTACAGCGCAGTATGTGGACCGCTGCGTCCTCTCGTCCGACTCCGAAGAGATCATGTCGGCGGCCCGCGATCTGCGGATGCGAAGCTCCCTTTCGCCGTCCAGCCGAACTCGCGTCGGATACTGCATCATCCATCGACGTGGTGCTGCATGCCCTCGATCAGTTGCCGGCTCACGATCTGGTGGTGCTGTTGCAGCCGACCTCGCCACTGCGTACTGCCGCCGACATCGATGCGGCGATCGAGCGATGCGTCGAATCGGACGCACCGTCCTGCGTCTCGGTGACCGTAGTAGAGCAAAGCCCATACTGGATGTACCGCATGAGTGAAACAGGCCGATTACGTGCGCTGTTCGAGGGACCACCTACTGCAACCCGCCGCCAGGACTTGCCGCCCGTCTACACACTCAACGGCGCGGTCTTTGTCGCACACTGCGACTGGCTGCGTGAGAACCGCAGTTTCGTCGGCCCCGATTCCGTCGCGTACGTTATGCCGGCGGTGCGGTCGCTGGACATCGACACGGCCGAGGACTTTGAGGCGTTTCGACGCGTCGTCGAACGCGCCGTCACGGCGACGACCCCAGCGCCCCGCAAAGCCTGACACCGGCGCTCCCTCGACACCGGCTTCGAACCCGGCCTTCCCCGACCCATGGAACACACGGACATTCTCAGGATCATCTACGACAGCGTCGACGAGACGAATCGGCAGCTGCCTGCCGACGGCCAGCTTGAGAAGAGCTTGGACACCGCGCTGCTCGGCGACGGCAGCCGACTCGACTCGCTCGGCCTGATCATGTTCCTCGTCTCGTTCGAGGAGGCGCTTGATGCGGTGCATGGCGTGCGCTTCGACCTGCTGGAGGACGAGTTCCTCAGCGACCCGGAAGGGCCGCTGCGGAACGTCCGTTCCCTGGCCGCGTTCGTTCAGGAGCGATGCTGACTTGGCAACCGAGAAACTCCTGCTCCTGAGCGACTTCAACGTCGACGTTCTTGGCCGCTACGCTGCCAAGGCCGAGTCGTTCGCGGGCTATCAATGCGCCGTGGCGCCGTATGGTCAGGTGTACCAGACGCTTTCCGGTGCGCCCGACGAAGGCATCGCCGCGGCGATCGTCTGGACTCTACCGACAGGCGTCATTCCTTCGTTCGCCAGGGCCGCCAACTTCGAGGCGATCGACGCCGAGCAATGCCTTACCGAAGTCGACCAGTTCGCCGATCTCGTCGCAGCCTACGCACGGGAGCTTCGGTTCGTGTTCGTCGCAACCTGGATCCTGCCGGCCGCACATCGCGGCTACGGCATGCTCGACTGGCGCGCCGGCCTCGGGCTCGTGAACCTGCTCGCGCGGATGAACCTGCGCTTGGCCGAGCGCCTTTCCGCCTTGCCCCAGGCCTACGTCTTCGACGCCGCACGATGGACGTCATCGTCCGCCGGGACCGCCGCGGCACGCCTCTGGTACGCCGCCAAGGTACCTTACCGCAACGAGGTCTTCGAGCATGCGCTCCGCGACTTCGGTGCCGGGCTCGACGCGCTCCGCGGCCGGTCGCGCAAACTCGTCGTCGTCGACCTCGATAACACGCTCTGGGGCGGCGTCGTCGGCGAGACCGGGTGGTCGGGAATCCGCCTCGGCGGCATCGACCATCTCGGCGAGGCGTATCGAGACTTCCAGCGCGCCTTGCGTGCCTTGACCCACAAGGGAATTCAGCTCGCGGTCGTCAGCAAAAACGACGAGGCCGTGGCGCTGCAGGCAATCGACGAACATCCGGAGATGCTGCTGCGCCGCAGCGACTTCAGCGGCTGGCGAATCAACTGGGGCGACAAGGCCGACAACCTGCGCCAGGTCGTTGCCGAGCTCAACCTCGGTCTCTCGTCGGTCGTCTTCATCGACGACAACCCGGCCGAGCGCGACCGGGTGCGATCGGCGTTCCCCGAGGTCCTGGTTCCGGAGTGGCCGGCCGATCCATGCGCCTACGTGGGAGCGCTGCAGATGCTCGAGTGCTTCGAAAGCGCCGGCGTCACCGACGAAGATCGAAAGCGCACCTCGATGTACGTCGCCGAGCGCGAGCGCCGCGGCGCCCGCGAGGAGACGGCCTCGGTCGGCGACTGGCTCGAACGGCTGCAGACCCGCCTGCACCACGAGCCGGTCGGCCCGAGCCAGATCGCGCGGGTAGCACAACTCTTCAACAAGACCAATCAGCTCAACCTGTCAACGCGGCGGATGACCGCCGCCGAGATCCTCGAGTGGGCCGGACAGCCGAACCGCTCAATGCTCGCGATCTCGATCGAGGATCGCTTCGGCGGCCTCGGCCTATCGGGAATCGTGGCCGTCGCGGCGGCCGACGACGACGGCCGGCTCGTCGACTTCATTCTCAGTTGCCGTGCCATGGGCCGCGGCGTCGAGGAGGCAATGCTCCACCTCGCGGCCACCGAACTGGCGCGGCTCGGCGCCCGGACGATCTCGGCGACGTATCTCCGAACCGAGCGTAATCGTCCGACGCTCGACATGCTGGCGGCGAGCCAGCTCATCGAATGCGGCCCGAACGAGTACCGGTTCGATCTGTCCCGGGGCTACGAGGCGCCGCCTGCGATCACCATCGAAGCGGCGGGACGCTGACAGCGATGCTCGAGATCCGCCGATGCCGAGCAGGAGAAATCGAGGAGCTGATGCAGTTCCTCGACGCGCACTGGCAGCACGACCACGTGCTGGCGACGAGTCGGGCCTTAATGGACTGGCAGCATGGCGCCACCGACGGCGCCTACGACTACCTGATCGCGCGCGACGGAGGCCGCCTGCTCGGCGTGCTCGGCTACATCGCGAACACCCGATTCGACCCGCAGTTAACGGAGCCGAAGGTCATTTGGCTGGCCCTCTGGAAGGTCCGCGAGGACATCGCTCAACCCGCACTCGGCCTGCGCATGCTGCGCTTTCTGGCGCAGGCGCACGAGGGCGCCGTCCTTGCAGTCAACGGCATCAACCTGGCGCATCCACCCATGTATCGCGCCCTCGGTTACCAGGTCGTCGAGCTGGTGCAGCACGTACTCGTCAACCCCGAGGCGCGGCAGACGCTGATCGGTGGCCCACCACTGGTGCAGGGGTCGGGTCCGGCCGGCACCGCGACCGCCTTCACCGAGCTTCGGGCGGCCGATCTCGATGCGCTGCCGCAGCTGAGCCTCGACGAAAGCACGTTGCCGGCCAAGACGCCGGCCTACTTCCGCGAGCGTTTCCTGCACCATCCGTTCTACCGCTATCGCGTCTTCCGGCTCGACTGCGGACATGCCGGCACCGGGCTGCTGGCGCTGCGCGTCACGCAGCATGAGAACCGGCGCGCGCTACGCATCGTCGACTTCGCGGGCAGCCCGGCGCTGTTCGGCTCGTGCGGGGTCAGCATCGCGCGGATCAGCGCCGAGCTTGACGCCGAATACGCAGACCTCTGGTCTTGGGGAATCGATCCGGACCTGCTCGCGGCGTCCGGATTCGCAGCGATCGACCCGGCCGGAGCAACGACGGTGCCGAACCACTTCGAGCCATTCCTGGCGCGCACCGGGCGAATCCTCTGCGCCTTCCGCAACCCGACGGCGCTGCCGTTTCGCGTCTTCCGTGCCGACGGCGACCAAGACCGACCGAACCGTCTCGAGGCTGCGTTGTGAAGCCCGAGACGATCAGCGAGCGCCGCGTTGAGTTCGCCGAGATCGAGGCGTTCGCCGACGCCGCTGCCGATTGGAACCCGATCCACGTCGATCCGGTCGCCGCGCGGCGCCTGCTGACCGGCGGCGTCGTGGCGCACGGCATGAGCACTCTGCTCTGGATGCTTGAGCGTCACCTGGAGAGCGGCGGCGGCGTGCCGGCGAGCCTGGAAGCTAGCTTCCCGCGTCCGCTCGCGCCCGGCAACACCGCGGTGGTGCAGCGGTCTCGCGCCGCCGACGGCATGACTCGGCTGGCGGTGCTGCTCGACCGCGAGGAGATCACCTCGGCCGTGTTCGGCGCTGGCGCCGGCGCGCGGGTCGCCGGCGAGCCGCCACAGGGCGCCATGTCCCGAAGCGAGCCGCAGGTGCACGACTTCGCCGCGTTGAAGGGCGCGCGCGGATCGGTGCAGGCCCGGGGCCTAGCCGAGCGCGACCGACACGCCTACCCGGCCCTGTTCGCCTGCCTCGGCCCGCGCCCGATCGCCGGCCTGATGGCAGTCTCGAGCGTGGTTGGGATGCGCTGCCCCGGCCTTCACTCTCTGATCGCTTCGATCCGGGTCCAGTTCGATCCGGAAGGCGCCGGCAACGACCTCGAGTGGCAGGTCGTGCGACACAGCGTCGCTGCGGCGCCGGTCCGCGTTGGCTTCCGCGGTAGCGGCATCAGTGGCCATGTCGATGCCTTCGTCCGCCCGGCGCCAGTGACTCAGGCGGCGGCTTCGACTCTGCGGCCACTGGTCGAAGCCGGCGAGTTTGCTGGCCAGGCCGCGCTCGTCATTGGCGGCTCGCGCGGATTGGGCGAGCTGACGGCAAAGCTGATCGCGCTCGGCGGTGGCGAGGTAGTGCTGACGTTCCACGAAGGACGCATCGATGCCCAGCGCGTCGTCGACGAGATCGGCGCGCTCGGCGGGCGATGCCGTCTCGCTACCTTCGACGCCGGCCGGGCGCGCCTCGACTTCGAGCGGATCCTCGCCACCATGGGCAGGCGCTCGCATATCTATTACTTCGCGGCACCGCGAATCGGGCGCGCCAAGTCGAGGCTGTTCAGCCCGGCAACAATGCGCGAGTTCACAACCGTCTTCGTCGATGCCTTCGGGCAGGTCGCGGCGACGGCTGCCGCGAGCGATGGGCCCGGGTGTGTTCGACTCTTCTACCCCTCGACAGTCTTCCTCAACGAGTTGCCCCGGGAACAGGGAGAATACGTCGCTGCCAAGGCCGCCGGCGAAGCACTGTGCGCCTACTTCAACCGCCACGCACCACAGCTCTCGGTCCTTACTCAGCGGCTGCCGCGGCTGAACACCGACCAGAGCGCCGGGCTGCTGAACCGCAATGCCCCTGACCCGGTGCCGGTGCTGCTTGAGCTCGTCCGCGAAATGAACCGCCCGGAACCGACGAAAGGCACCGAATGAGCGAGATCGAGATCGACACCAAGACCCGCGAGTGGAACGAGTCCTATGCGCGGCGCGAGAACCACGTCTTCTATCCGGGCGACGAGGTCGTCCGCTTCGTCTCTCGCCACATCCGTCGCCGCAAGGGCCTGACCGAGTACGAGGACTTGACGCCCGGGGCGAGCGGGGCCAAGGTGCTCGATGTCGGCTGCGGCATCGGCCGGACGCTCGTCTTCGGCACCCAGATGGGGCTGGCGATGTACGGCACCGACCTGTCGAGCCACGCCGTCGGCGTCGCCCGGCAGTGGCTCGAGTCAATGGGCGTCGCCGGTGCCGCCGAGCGCGTCCTCGCCGGCGACATCCGCGAGCTGCCGTGGTCCACGGCCTGCTTCGATCACGCCGTCAGTGACAGCGTTCTCGACAGCATGCCGTTCCAGATTGCCCAGGCGGGCCTGTCGGAGATCGCCCGCGTCGTCCGTCCGGGCGGCTACTTCTACTGCAGCCTGATCTCGGGCGACGAGACCGGCCGCGACCGCGAGTTCTGCGGCGAGGCACTCATCACCGGAACCCACGAACGCAACACGATCCAGTCGTACTTCAACCGGGCCAAGATCCGCCGCCTGATCGAGCCGCTGTTCGAGATCTTGTCGTCATCGTTGCATCAGGTCAGGACCTTCCCCGGCGAAACCCACCACGGTCGGTGGCACGTGGTGGCGCGGCGTCGATGACCGCCACCCTCCAGCCGCTGCTTACCGTGGTGATGTATCACTACGTGCGGCCGATCGCCGGCTCGCGCTACCCAGGTATCAAGGGGCTCGAGCTCGCGGCGTTCGGGCGCCAGCTCGACTACTTGCAGCGCCATCACGTCGTCGTCAGCGCCCGCCAGGTGATCGATGCCGCGCGGGCCGGCGCAGGGCTGCCACCGAACCCGGTGCTGCTGACTTTCGACGACGGCTACGCCGACCACCACCGTCACGTCTTTCCGATCCTGGAGCAGCGCGGCCTCAGCGGTGCCTTCTTTCCGCCGGCGTGCACCGCGATCGAGCGGCGGATGCTCGACGTCAACCGGATCCATTACATCCTCGCCGCTGCCGACGATCCGGACGAGCTCGTCGGCGTCATCGAGGCCCGCGTCGACGAACGTCGCGCCGAGTTCGATCTCGCTTCCCTGCCTGTATACCGGTCGGAGTACGCACACGCCAATCGCTTCGATCCCGCAAGCGTGATCTACGTCAAGAGGATGCTGCAGCGTGCGCTGCCGCCGGCCTTGCGTCACGCCATCGCCGAGGAGCTGTTCGAGCGTTTCGTGACAGCCGACGAGCGCGCCTTCGTCGACGAGCTGTATCTGGACGTCGCCGACTTGAAGGAGATGGCCGACGCCGGCATGGAGGTGGGCAGCCACGGCGACTCGCACCAATGGCTCGAGACCCTCGACGAGGCCGGACAGCGGGCCGATATCGAGCGATCGCTTGGTCTGCTCGACGCGGTCGGGACGCCGCGCCGGGACTTCCTCTTCTGCTATCCGTACGGCAGCTACGACGCGAGGACGCTCGCGATCCTCTCTGCGATGGACTGCGGCGCCGCCTTCACGACCCAGGTCGGGCTCGCCCGCCCGAGCCTGTCGACCTTGCTGACGCTGCAGCGCCTGGACACCAACGACCTGCCGACCGATGCCGCCGCCGAGCCCGGCGGCTGGACCCTGAAAGCCCGCACCGGCCTAGCTTCGGGCCTCGCCGAGGAGAACACCGCGTGACCAAGATTGTCATCGTCGACTACGGAATGGGCAACCTCCGCTCCGTCCATAACGCCTTCGAGCGGCTCGGCTGCACCGTCGCCAGCACCTCGTCGGCGGACGAGATCGCCGCCGCCGACGGGCTCATCCTGCCCGGCGTCGGCGCCTTCGGCGAGGCGGTCGCGCAACTCGAGGCCAGGCGCCTGGTCAACCCGATCCTGCGCGCGGTGCACGATCAGGGCAAGCCGCTGCTCGGCATCTGTCTCGGGATGCAGCTCCTCGCCGACTCATCGGAGGAGCACGGCCTTCATCGCGGGCTCGGGCTGGTACCCGGCGCGGTGCGCCGCCTCGAGCCGCCGGATGGCTTGCGGGTGCCGCACGTGGGCTGGAACTCGATCAGCGTCCGGCAGCGCGATCCGCTGTTGGCCGCCGCGCAGGACGGCGACGCCTTCTATTTCGTGCACAGCTACCACTTCACCTGCGACGATGCCTACGTCGCGGCGACCACCGACTACGGCGGATCGGTCGTCGCTGCGGTGCAGACGGGCCACGTCTTCGGCGTCCAGTTCCACCCCGAACGCAGCCAGAGCAAGGGTCTGGCGCTGCTTGGCAACTTCGTCGCCCATGTCGTCAGGGTGACTGCGAAGGATCCTTTCACGTGCTAAAGAAACGACTGATCGCCTGCCTGCTGATACGCGATGGCCTGATCGTCCAGAGCATCGGCTTCGCGCGCTACCTGCCGATCGGGCGGCCCCGCTTTCCGATCGAATTCGTCGTGAAGTGGGACGTCGACGAGATCGTTCTGCTCGACATGAGCGCGACTGCCGAGAATCGCGGGCCGCGCTCCGATCTGCTGGAAACGCTCTCCCGCTACTGCTACGTGCCGCTGACGGTGGGCGGTGGGGTGCGCAGCGTTGACGACGTTCGCCTGGCGATCCAGCACGGTGCCGACAAGGTCTGCGTAAATTCGCATGCGCTAGAGCGGCCGGAGCTCATCGGCGAAATCGCCGGGGTCTATGGCAATCAGTGCGTCGTGGTCTCGATGGATTGCCGGCGCGAGACCGACGGGTCGTACCAAGTCTGGGCACGCTCGGGTCAGCAGCGGACCGGCCGCAGCGCCGTCGAGTGGGCGCGCCTCTGCGAGGCGCTCGGCGCAGGCGAGATCTTCCTCAACTCGATCGATCGTGACGGCTCACGCCTGGGCTACGACCTGGAGCTGATCGCCTCGGTCAGCAGGGCGGTCGGGATTCCGGTGATCGCCTGCGGCGGCATCGGCAACCACGCCGACTTCGCCGCCGGCATTGAAGCCGGCGCCGCCGCAGTCGCAGCAGCGAACATCTTCCATCACATCGAGCACAGCACCATCCTGGCAAAGGCGAACATGGTGACGCGCGGCATTGATGTCCGCCTTGACAGCGAAGCCAAATACGCCGGCCGCGAGTTCGACGAAACCGGTCGGCTGCTGATGCTCGACGCCGAGCGCCTCGCAAGCGTCGAGTTCCAGCGCCGCGGCGCGGAAAAGGTCAGATGATGATCTATTGCAAGCGCTGCCTGTATCCGGCCAACCACCCCTACGGCATGGTCTTCGACCAAGCCGGCATCTGTTCAGGCTGCCGCGTCCACGAGGAAAAGGACAGCCTCGACTGGAACGCCCGGCTGGAGCTGCTTCGGCGAATCGCCGGCGCCAACTCGCGACGCAGCCAGGGCCGAGGATTCGACTGCATCGTGCCCGTGACTGGCGGCGGCGACAGCTATTTCATCGTCCACACGGTGAAGAACGTGCTCGGCATGAATCCGCTGCTGGTGCACTACAACCACGAATACAACACCGACGTCGGCATCCGCAACCTGGCAAACCTTGCGACCGTCTTCGACTGCGATGTCCTGACGTCGACGCTGTCGCCGTCGCTGCTCAAGCGCGTCACCCGCGAGACGCTGCGCCGGTTCGGCAGCATGTACTGGCAGGCCCTCGCCGGGACGCTGACGTTCCCGGTGCAGGTGGCGGTGAAGTTCCGCATCCCGCTCATCATCTGGGGCGTGCACGGCTGGTCCGAGCAGACGGGAATGTTCTCGCACCTCGACGAGGTTGAGATGACCGAGCGGTGCCGCAAGGAACACGGCCTCATGGGCATCGCCGCCGAGGACCTCGTCAACGGCGACGCCAGCCTCTCGCGCGCCGACGTGCAGCCCTTCGTCTATCCCTACGACAACGAGCTCGAGGCCGTGGGTGTGCGCGGCATCTACCTCAGCAACTACATCCGCTGGGATGCCAAGACCCAGCATGAACAGATGATCCGCCTCTACGGCTACGAAGCCGCGGTCCAGCAGCGCACCTTCAACACCTACGAGGACGTGCACTGCATGCACTCGGCCGGGCTGCACGACTACATCAAGTACCTCAAGCTCGGCTACGGCAAGGTCACCGACCATGCATCGCGCGAAATCCGCCTGCGCCGGATGACGCGCGAGCAGGGCATCGAAATGGTGCGGCGCTACGCCAGCGTCCAGCCGAACGACACGGCGCGGTTCCTCGACTGGGTCGAGATGGATCGAGAGCAGCTCTTCATTTGCCTCGACGCGCGGCGCGACCCCGCGGTCTGGCGGCGCGCGAGTGACGGCGCCTGGACGCTGCGTGATTCGGTTCTCGGCCACGCCGCGGATGGCGGCGTGGACGCCGCCCGGCTGTCCACGGTGGATCAGGACGCCGAGTACCACACCACGGCCGCAGCGGAGCCGGAGACGGCACGCGAAGGCTACCTGCTGATGGGCCGGGGCTACGTCGACAAGTACGATTGCGGCGCGGTCCTCGACCAGCCGCCCGGAGGCGGCCTGACACCGCGCGAATGGCAGCGTCCTTCGCTGACCGCGGAATAGACATGTACTACTGCAAGCGCTGCGTGCTGCCGAGCACAAAACCGGGATTGACGATGGACGTGGAGGGCGTGTGCAGCGCCTGCCGCTCGGTCGAGAAGAAGCACCGCATCGACTGGGACGCGCGCGCCGCGAGGCTGCGCAGGCTGGCCGACCAGGTTCGGGGCACGAACGGCAACGGCTACGAGTGCATCGTGCCGGTGAGCGGCGGTAAGGACAGCTGCTATCAGGCCTACATGATGAGCAAGGTCTACGGCCTGAAGACGCTCGCGGTGGTCGTCGTGCCGCACCTGCAGACGGTGGAGGGAATCGAGAACCTCAACGCCATGGTCACCGGCCTGGGGGTCGACCTGATCAAGGTCGCGGTACGGCCGGCGACGCTACAGAAGATCCGACGGATTGCACTGCTCAAGATCGGCAATCCCAACTATGCCGAGCACCGGGTGGTGTTTTCCGCCGTCGCGCGCGTCGCCTCCTTCTACAACGCACCGCTGGTCGTCTGGGGTGAGGACATCGGCGTCGAGTTCGGCGGCACCGTCTCGGCCAGTAGTGCCGAGGATGGTTCGGCCGACGAGCTGATCAATAACGACCTGTTCCGGGAGGTTGGCTTCGAGGACCTGCTCGCCGGCGAAGTGCCCGAGAACCAGCTGTTCTTCTACCAGTACCCCAGCCGGGAAGAGCTGGCGCGCAAGAAAATCAAGACGATCTACCTCGGCTATTTCCACTGGTGGGACGGCTACAAACACTATCAGGTGGCGCGCCAGTTCGGGTTCAAGCCGCGGCAGGCGGGGCCGCTATCGGGCAACGTCCTCGCCTACGACAACATCGACGAGAAGCTCTGCGAGATCCACATCTGGTTCAAGTTCCTCAAGTTCGGCTTCTGGCGCCCGACCGACCAGTGTTGCTACCTGATCTGGAACGGCTACATGGAGCGCGAAGAGGCAGTCGAGCGGGTGCTCGCGAAGCAGTACGAGTTCCCCGGCGAGTACCTGAAGGAGTTCCTCGAATACCACCAGTTGACGGAGGATGAGTTCTGGGCATCGGCGGAGCGCTGGCGAAACCTGGACATATGGCACCGGATCAATGGTCAGTGGCGCCTCAGGAATGAAATTGCGTAGGCTCCTGCCCTTGACGGTTGAGTACGTGGCCTCGGCAATCATGCCGCTCTTCGGACCACCGTGTTTCGTCGGGCCGAACCTCGTCGACCACAACTGCACTTCGTCATGAGTGCCGGTATGTTGCGGTCGGCAGGCATCTATGGCGTCGCCAATTTGCTGTCGGCGGGCGTGCCATTCCTCTTACTGCCGGTGCTCACGCGCGTACTGACGCCCTCTGAGTACGGCAACGTAATCTCCTTCTATATGCTGGTCGCGGTGTGTTCAGCGGTGGCCGGCCTGAGCATGCACGCCGCCATCGGAATACGCTGGGCTGATCCGTCTAAAGGAGATCCACGAGGCTACACAGCTTCTGCGCTGCTGCTGGTTTTCCTTTCGACCGCATTCGCGGCAATCTTGTCGGCCATCTTTGGCCCATTGGTCGGCGTCGATTTGTCCCCCAGCATTTGCGCGCTCGCCGCTCTCATGGCCGGCACTAACGTCATCCAAGGCATGCGCTTTGCCGTGTGGCAGCTTCGCGAAGAGCCAATGCGCGCCGCGGCGCTCCAGGTGGCTGCGGCGTCAATGAACGTAATCCTTTCCTTGCTCGCAGTGTTTGTAGCGCACCTCGGTGGGCTCGGGCGGATCCTCGGCGCCGTGGCGACCGGCGTCCTCGTGGCTGTGCTGTGCGTCTATTCGTTAAGACAAGATGGATCCACCGCCCGCGTAACCACAGCGGACAGCCGCGGTCTTCTGCGATTTGGTTTGCCCTTGATTCCACACGCCTTTGGAGGCGCAATACTCACCAGCGCTGACCGCTTTGCGGTATCGGCCAACTTGGGGTCCGCCGCATTGGGAATATACGGAACCGCGTCGCAGCTCGGCATGGTCCTTACCGTACTTGCCGACGCAGCGACTAAGGCCTACACGCCCACGATGTACCGCATGCTCAGCAAGAACACGATTCGATCACGGCTTCGCCTCGTTGCGCTAGCGTACGCCAGTGTCCCGATTTGGCTTGCGATCGCTTTCGCGCTTTGGGGATGCTACGTGGGCATCGGAACGCTGCTGCTGGGTGATCGCTACCTCGAGGCAGTCGACCTCGCGATCTGGTTCTTGCTTGGCGGGGCTGTCAGCGGCGTATACCTCAACATGGCCGGCCTCTTCTTCTTCACCGGTAAGACCGAGTTGATTAGCTTAGCAACCGTTGTCGCCTCCGTGGTCGTGCTGATGCTCGTGGCCAGCGCAGTCGCCAGATTCGGGCTTGTTGGCGGTGCGATGACCTACCTCTCTGGGCAACTTGTCTTGCTGATTGCAGCGTGGGCAGTGTCACTGCGCATTACACCGATACCGTGGTCGAGCCCAATACTCGCCATGCGGGTGTTGTTTCGTCGGCGGAAAGGCGCGCCATGATCTGGCCCAATCGGCTTGGCCGGCCTCCGCCCTCACGCCCGGCATCGTGGCAACAACAGTATCGGGGCTACTGCAAGCGCGACGACATCGATCGCGAGGTCCAATTCGACGGCGCCGATATTCTGCCCGTCGGATGCCGCCGGATCGAGGTTGGTAAGGACACCAACCGGGACGGACTTTTTGCGATCCCAGCCGCCATTGGACTGTCGGCGATTGTGGGCGGCCATTGCGTGCACCGCAAGAAGGCCAGCGCGATTGCGCGTTAACTGCATGCCGAACACCCCTCGCAACCCCACCGCCAACTCCCCGCCGCTGTCATCGGACATGATGGCCGCACTTGCGGGTATCGAAACCACGTTTCCGGTGCTTGAATGGCGTGTCGCCGGCATTGTGCTGTGGCCTCTGCTGCGGCTGCGATGGATGTTCGCAGAATGGGCATCGCACTACACCGGTGCCGACGCGGGCGCTGTCAGAGGGATCGGCGCCTGGCGGCGGCTGGAGCAGTTGGTTCGCGGGCTGGCGTCGGCGCGCCGCGCAGATCGCAACGATGCCCCGGCGCACGACGGGGGATCTGCCCGTCGCGATTTGGTGTTTCTTTCCGACGGGCTGTCGTTCGCTCGACTGGGGGAACGCTGGGTCGAGCGATTCTGCGACCCGATCCTGGCTCATGCCAAAGAGCGCGGACTGAGCTGTGCGATGTGGACTCCGACCCACCACTACTACCAGCCCCGCTTCACTCCTTCACTCTTCATCCAGCCTGCCATCGACCGCGCCAACGCCATCGGCGCGCTGCGGGGCCATCTGGGCTCAGGCGATATCCATTTGCCAGCACGGGCACAAGTCGCAGACTGGCTGCGCAAACGGGGCTTTGGCGCCGGTTCGTTCGATGTCACAAAAATCCTTTCGGACGCGATGCGCATCCGCTCAATTGCAGCCATGTATCGCAACATGCTCACGCTTGTGCGTCCCCGCCTGGCATTCATCGTGAGCTTCTATGGCGTCGAGGGAATGGCCTTCGTGCTGGCCTGTCGCGCCTGCGGGATCCCGGTGGTCGACATCCAGCACGGTGTGCAGGGCGACTTGCATCCCGCCTACGCCGCTTGGCCGGCGCCGGCAATGGGGGGTACGCACGCGCTACTGCCAGACCGCTTTTGGGTCTGGTCATCATGGGAGCGCGATGTGATCGCGCGTTGGGCCGCTGGCACCGGGCACTCAGCCGTGATCGGCGGCAATCCATGGTTGGACGTCTGGCAGGATGGCTCCGCGTGGCGCGAGGCCGGCGCGGCCATGGAGGCCGCGCGTGCCCTCCGTCTGCGGGCCAACAGACGGCAGGTGGTGCTTGTCACGTTGCAGTACGGGCTCGACGCCCGCGAGCAGCTCGAGCCTCTGGCCTCGCTGTTGCGCGAGGCCGGCGATCGATTCGCTTTCTGGGTCCGTCTTCATCCGTTGATGCTGGACCGCCGCGAGTCGATTCGCGCGCACCTGGCGCCCGCCGGCCGGTGCGAACTGGACGCACCGACCGACCTTCCGCTGCCGTCCCTGTTGCCCTGTGTGGACGTGCACCTGACCCACAGCTCCAGCACCGCGATCGAAGCGGCACAGTTCGGTGTGCGATCGGTGCTCAGTAGCCCCTACGGGATCGAGGTGTTCGGCCCGTTGATCGCCTCCAAAATGGCGCACCTGGAAGTGGGCGCCGCACCAGTGCTCGCGTCTACACTCGCTGGCTTTGCCGCAATGCGCGCGCGCCAGACTGGGGCAGCCCCACAAGTAGGCGCCGCGCTGGACCTGCTGCTGGCCGAGACGGGGCCTGATTTGAAGCCAAAGAATCCATGATCACCATCGTCGACTACGGCATGGGCAACCTCGGCTCGATCCGCAACATGCTCAAGAAGATCGGCGTCGACTCGGAAATCACGTCGGACGCGGGTCGCATCGCCGCAGCCACCAAACTTATCCTTCCCGGCGTTGGGGCGTTCGACGCGGGGATGCAGAGCCTTGTGCGGACCGACCTGATCCCGGTGCTTGGCGAACGCGTGTTGGTCGCTCGCGTGCCGATTCTGGGCATCTGCCTGGGCATGCAGCTGATGACGCACGGCAGCACCGAAGGCACGTGCCGGGGCCTGGGCTGGATCGACGGGCGAGCGCTTCGCTTCGCGCCCGCCGATGCGGCGCTGAAAGTGCCGCACATGGGCTGGAACCTGGTGCGGCCGATGCGCGAGGCCGCGCTGGTGGAGGCGCTGCCGGACGATCCGCGCTTCTACTTCGTGCACTCTTACTACATCCGCTGCGAGCGGCCGGAGGACGTGCTGCTGACCACCACGTACGGCAAGCCCTTCCACAGCGGCTTCCACCGCGGCAACGTCTGGGGCGTGCAGTTCCACCCCGAGAAGAGCCACAAGTTCGGCATGCACCTGCTGAGCAACTTCGCGGAGCGCTGCTGACCGTGCTTAAGACACGCGTCATACCCTGCCTGCTGCTGCGCGGCGCGGGCCTGGTCAAGACGACGAGGTTCAGGGACCCGAAGTATGTCGGTGACCCGATCAACGCGATCAAGATCTTCAACGACAAGGAGGTGGACGAGTTGGTGCTGCTCGATATCACCGCGTCGAAAGAGAACCGCGGGCCGGCGTTCGCAGTCATCGAGGAGGTGGCGAGCGAGTGTTTCATGCCGCTCGCTTACGGGGGTGGAATCCGTACGGTCGAAGAGGCACGCCGCATCTTCAAGCTCGGCGTCGAGAAGGTCGTTTTCAACACGACCGCCTGGCGCGAGCCCGGGGTGTTGCGCGACGCCTCGCGCGAGTTCGGCGCTCAGGCGGTAGTGGCCTCGATCGACGTGCGCTGCAAGCTGTTTGGCCGCTACGAGGTCTGCGTCGAGGGCGGCACGCGGGCGACGGGCATCGATCCGGTCGAGTACGCGCAACGCATGGAGGCAGCCGGCGCTGGCGAGATCTTCCTGACCTCGATCGACCGCGACGGTACGATGGCGGGCTACGAACTCGAGCTCCTCGCCAAGGTCACCTCGGCGGTCGCCATTCCGGTCATTGCCGCGGGTGGGGCTGGATCCCTGCGCGACTTCGGCGCCGCGATCCGCGCGGGCGGCGCAGCAGCGGTGGCGGCCGGCGCAATGTTCGTGTTCCACGGGCCGCACCGGGCGGTGCTGATCACGTATCCGTCGCGCGACGAACTGGAGAAGGTGTTGGCATGAGGGCCCGAAGAATGCGGCGGGCCTCTGCAGTGGCGCTGGTGGCGTTGCTTGCGCTGCTCGGCGCGCTGTTCCTGTCCGTGGCGGGCATCGACGCGCTCGAAGGCCGGAACGACTACCAGTTCTTTGCAGATTCGTCGACGTATCACGAAGCGGCGCGAGGCGGCCTGGGCCATATCGAAACGCTGTCGGACATGGTGGGCATCGCCGCCAATTTTCTCGGCCCGCTGGTCCTGCTGCAGCTGGCGGGTGAAGACTACTACGCGATCCTGGTACTGAATGGGTTGCTGCTGGCCTTTGGTGTGACGAGTCTTGCGCGTTCGTTGCAGCTGGACGCCTTCAAGCTGTTGCTCGTGCTGCTCGTCAATCCGATGACAATCTCGAGCCTGCTGTCGGTCAACAAGGAGATCATCTCGCTGGTCTTCGTGGCCCTCCTGGTGCGTGCGTATACGACGGGCTCGATTGGCGCGCTGTTGCTGGCTGCTGTCGCATCGGTGCTGGTGCGGTGGCAATTGACGATGGTGCTGATCGTGGCTTTCCTGCTTCTTTGTCCGGCGAACCCCCTGCGAAGCCATCGACACGCCACCTTGCTGCTCCTGTTGGTCGGCTTCTCGGTGGCCTACGTTCAGTTGGCTGCAGCGCTTGAGCCACTTCGCATCAATTTCGAGGAGGCTGCCGAACATTACGAAGGCTCAGGCCTTTACGAAAGGCTGGTGTCGCTACAGAACGATGGCTGGTACTGGGCGATCTTCCCGGCCAAGGCCGCCCACCTGCTGTTCGGCATGGGCCTGCGCCTGGACCGCCTGTTCAACCCGACGAATGCCTACAACGACTTTTGGCAGCTACTGCACTCGACCACGTTGTTGCTGTTGTTCGTCGCGCTGCTGCGCGCCCGGCGATTCACGCTGCGTAACGACCTTGTCTATCTCAGTCTGATCTATGTGGCTGTGTTCGCGATCACGCCGATCTACACGCCACGCTACTTTTATCCGGTGTATGTGTTGTGGGCAGCGGCGCTGTGCACGCCGGATCACTTGTCCGCCGTGTTCCGCGTCCGCCGGCTCCAGCGCCGCACCAGACCCGAACCGCGTGTCCTCGTTGCCCCTGTGCCCGGTACCTGAATGAATCCCATGATCGCCCGCCAGACCTGCAGCCGCTGCATCATGGACACCACCGATCCAGAAATCGTCTTCGACGCTGCCGGGGTCTGCAACCACTGCCATCGCTACGAGCGTGTCTCGCGCGAGCGCGTGATCCCGCTGGCCGAGCGCCGCGCGCGCCTGGACACACTCGTCGCCGAGATTCGCCACGCCGGCAACGGCAAGCCTTACGACTGCGTGATCGGCGTCAGCGGCGGCGTCGATAGCACCTACGTCGCCTGGCTGGTGAAGGACCTCGGCCTGCGCCCGCTTGCCGTCCATCTCGACAACGGCTGGAATTCCGAGCTGGCCGTCGCCAACATCGAGAAGACGCTGAAGGTGCTGGGCATCGACCTCTACACCCACGTCATCGACTGGGAGGAGTTCCGCGACCTGCAGGTCTCGTTCCTGAAGGCCTCGACGCCCGATGGCGAGGTGCCCACCGACCACGCGATCTTCGCGCTGCTCTACCTGATGGCTGCGAAGAACGGCCTCCACCACGTCATCACCGGCACCAATGTCGCCACCGAGGCGGTGCTGCCCGAGAAGTGGGGCTACGGCTACTTCGACTGGCGCTACGTCAAGGACGTGCACCGCCGCTTCGGCACGCAGAGGCTCACGACCTACCCGCACTTCTCGCTGGCGGGCCTGTTCTACTACGTGTTCGTGCGCCGCATCCGGATGGTCTCGATCCTGAACCACATCGAGTACGACAAGGCGCAGGCGATGCAGCTGCTGCAGGAGCGGCTCGGCTGGGTCTACTACGGCGGCAAGCACTACGAGTCGATCTACACGCGCTTCTTCCAGGCCTACGTGCTGCCGCGCAAGTTCGACATCGACAAGCGCAAGGCCCATTGTTCGACCCTGATCTGCTCGGGACAGATGACGCGCGAGCAGGCGCTCGAGGCGATGCGCGAACCGGTCTACCCCGAGCGCGCGCTGCTCGAAGACCGCGACTACAGCATCAAGAAGCTCTGTCTGACGAGCGGGCAGTTCGAGCAGATCATGGCCGCGCCGACCAAGACCTTTCTCGACTACCACACCAGCCACGGCCTGTTCGAGACGGCCAAGAAGCTGGTGAACGCCGGGCGCAGGTCGATCGGATGAGGCCGCTGCGCGTGCTCTACCTGCACATGATCGGCCCGTTCGGTGGCGCCTCGCGCAGCCTGTTCGAGGCGATCCGTGCCTTCCCGCCCGACGCCGTGCAGGCACGCTTCGTCACGCAGCGCGGCAGTGTGACGGGCTTCTTCTCCCGGGTCGGTGAAGTGATCGAGGCGCGCGGCATGAGCCAGTTCGACAACACCCGCTACAGCCACTACCGCGGCACACGCTGGCTGGTGCTGCTGCGCGAGCTGGCCTACCTGCCCTTCACCGTCATGGCACTGCGCCGCGCGCGCCGACGCTGGGGCGAGGTCGACCTGATCCACCTGAACGAGTTCACCGGGCTCGTCCCGCTCTGGATCGCACGGCGCATGTTCAGCGCGCCGGCCGTGGTGCACGTGCGCTCGGTGGCCCACGACGACGCACGCTCGTGGCGCACGCGCTGGGTCCACCGCATGCTGCGCAACGAGGCGCGCGCCGTCATCGCGATCGACGAGAACGTGCGTGCAAGCCTGCCCGCGGATCTGCGGGTCGACGTGATCCACAACGCCTTCTCGCCCAAGCAGGCGACCGGCGCCGACGACGCCTTCGACCGCCGCCTGCAGGCGCTGAGGCCGGAGTCGTTCAAGGTCGGCTTCGTCGGCAACCTGCTTCTCGTCAAGGGCATCCACGAGCTGGTCGAGGCCGCTCGCATCACGCGCGACCGCGGCCTGGACGTGGAATTCATCGTCGTCGGCGACGACGTCCAGCCGTCGCGCGGGCTGAAGGCGCGCCTGGTGCGCTCGCTCGGGCTGGCGCAGAACGTGCGCGCCGAGGTCGAGGCGGCGCTCGAGCGCCATGCGCTGCGCGACCGCGTCCACCTGGTGGGCTTCACGGCCGAGATCGCGCGCGCCTACCGGCACATGGACGTGCTCTGCTTTCCATCCCACTACGACGCGCCGGGGCGACCGATCTTCGAGGCCGCATTCTTCGGCGTACCGAGCATCGTCGCGGTGCGCGAGCCGCGTGCGGACACGCTGGTCCACGGGGAGACGGGCCTGGCGATCGCGCCGCGGGCCGCCGACCAGCTTGCCGACGCGATCGAGCGCATGGTCACCGACCGAAACGCGACGCGACGCATGGGCGAGGCGGCGCGGCAGATGGCCGAGCACAACTTCAGCGTGGAGCGCAACGCGGGCCGGCTGCTGGATGTCTACCGCCGGGTCGCCGGCCAGGCGACATGAGATCGCCATGACGATGGTTGCGTCGTTGCGCAAGGCCGCACGCTTCACCGGGATCTACGGCCCGGGCCGCACGCTGTTCAAGGCCGCAGGCCGATTGCGCCTGAGCCTGGCGATGCCGGCGATGCGGCGCGCGGCGCCCGACATCGGCGTGATCGGCTGCGGCCAGTTCGCCTTTGCGACCATCGGCTACTTCCTGCGCCGCCACGGCCATCGCATCGCTGCCTGCTATGACATCGACGCCGCAGCGCAGGCCTCGTTCGCCCGCTCGCTCGGCGTTCGGGCACAGCCGACCAGCGTCGAGGCGCTGATCGAGCACGAAGGGCTTCGCACCGTCTACATCGCCTCCAACCACGCCTCGCACGTGCCTTACGCGGTGCAGTGCCTGGCGCAAGGCATCGACACCTACATCGAGAAGCCGATCGCGGTCAGCCAGGCCCAGCTCGCTGCGCTCGTCGCCGCGCAACGCCGCTCGAAGGCCCGCGTCTTCGCCGGCTACAACCGGCCGTTTTCCGGGGCGATCCGGGCGCTGCGCGAGTCGATGACCGTCGACCCGGACCGGGGTATCACGTTGCAATGTTTCGTGTCCGGTCACGTCATCGCGGCGGACCACTGGTATCGGCGACCCGAGGAGGGCACGCGCGTGTGCGGCAACATCGGCCATTGGCTCGACCTGCTCGTGCACCTGCTCGCCTGGCGCGGCCTGCCCGACCGGCTGGAGATCACGCTGACGGTGGCGGATGCGGCCGAGCCCGACGACAACCTCGCGATCGGCATCTCGAGCGACCGTGGCGATCTGTTCTCGGTCGTGCTGAGTTCACGCACCGAGCCTTTCGAGGGCATCAACGAAACGATCAACATCCAGCACCACGACACGATCGCCAAGATCGACGACTTCCGCCGCCTCACGATCTGGCAGGGCCCGCGGCTCGTGCGCCGGCGCTTCTGGCCCAAGGACGTGGGCCATGGCGGGGCCATCGGCCAACCCTTCGGCGGCACCATGCAACGCGACTGGGACGAGGTGGTCCGGTCCACCCAACTGATGATGCACATTGCCGACATGGTGCGAAGCGGTACGCGCCGTTCGGAGTTTTCCTTCCTCGAGAATTCGGTGCGGCTGGCGCGCGAGATCGAAGCCCTATGAAGCAAGTCCTGCAAAACCTGAAGTCCGGCGCGACCGAAGTCGCCGACGTCCCGTGTCCACGCCCCGGCCGCGGCCAGTTGCTGATCCGCACGACGCGCACGCTGGTCTCGGCCGGCACCGAGCGCATGCTGGTCGACTTCGGCAAGGCCGGCCTGATCGACAAGGCGCGCCAGCAGCCCGACAAGGTGCGCATGGTGCTCGACAAGGTGCGCACCGACGGCCTCGCGCCGACGCTCGACGCGGTGCGCAACAAGCTCGATCAGCCGCTGCCGCTCGGCTACTGCAACGTCGGCGTCGTGGTCGAGGTCGGCGCCGGCGTGACGGGCTTTGCCGGTCGGCGACCGCGTCGTCTCCAACGGCAAGCACGCCGAGGTGGTGTGCGTGCCGGTCAACCTGTGCGCGACAGGTGCCCGACGGCGGTCGAGCGACGAGGCGGCCGCCTTCACCGTGCTCGGCGCGATCGCCCTGCAGGGCATCCGCCTCGTCGCAGCCGACGCTCGGCGAGACCGTCGTCGTGACCGGCCTCGGCCTGATCGGCCTGCTCACGGTGCAGCTGCTGCGCGCACACGGCTGCCGCGTGCTCGGCATCGACTTCGACGCCGACAAGCTCGCGCTCGCGCGCGCGCTTCGGCGCCGAGGTCGTCGATCTGGCGCGCGGCGCAGGATCCGGTGGCGGCGGCGCAGGCGTTCTCGCGCGGCCGCGGCGTCGATGCGGTGATCATCACCGCCTCCACGCAGAGCAGCGAGCCGGTGCACCAGGCGGCGCTGATGTGCCGCAAGCGCGGCCGCATCGTGCTCGTCGGCGTCACCGGGCTCGAACTCTCGCGCGCCGACTTCTACGAGAAGGAGCTGACGTTCCAGGTGTCCTGCTCCTACGGCCCGGGCCGCTACGACCCGGCGTACGAGGAGCAGGGGCAGCGACTATCCGGTCGGCTTCGTGCGCTGGACCGAGCAGCGCAACTTCGAGGCGGTGCTCGACATGCTGGCCGACGGGCGGCTGGACGTGGCGCCGCTCGATCTCGCACCGCTTCGCGATCGACGAGGCGCCGCAGCGCCTACGACGCTGGTCGGCGGGAGCCGAGCCTCGCTCGGCATCCTGCTCGAGTACCCGCGGCCGAACCGAAGCGCCGACGACCTCGCGCACCGTGCGCACGGTCGCGCTGCGTGCCGGCACGCCGGCGCAACGCGCCTGGCGACGGACCGCGCCGCGTGAGCGTCATCGGCGCGGGCAACTACGCGACCGCGGTGCTGATCCCGGCGTTCAAGGCCGCCGGTGCGCGGCTGCGCAGCGCTCGCGTCGGCCGCGCGGCGTGAGCGGCGTGCACGCCGGGCGCAAGTTCGGCTTCGCAGGAGGCGACCACCGATACTGCGAGCGCTGCTCGCCGACCCGCGAGACCGACGCGGTGGTCGATCACCACGCGCCACGACAGCCATGCCGAGCTCGTGCATGCAGGCGCTCGGCCGCGGGCAAGCACGTGTTCGTCGAGAAGCCGCTGTGCCTGACGCTCGACGAGCTCGACGCGCATCGAGGCCGCGTGCCGAGCGCGCTGCGCGCAGCAGTCGCACGCCGTGCTGATGGTCGGCTTCAACCGCCGCTTCGCGCCGCAGGTGCATGCGCATCAAGGCCCTGCTCGCCGGCGTCGCCGGCGCCGAAGGTCCTTCGTCATGACGGTCAACGCCGGCGCGATTCCGCCCGCGCACTGGACGCAGGACGCCGACAGTCGGCGGCGGCCGCATCATCGGCGAGGCCTGCCACTTCGTCGACCTGCTGCGCTATCCTCGCCGGCGCGCCGATCACCAGCGCCCAGCTGCGTCGCGATGGACGGCGGCGACGCGCGACACCGCGACGATCACATCTGGGCTTCGCCGACGGCTCGATCGGCACGATCCACTACTTCGCCAACGGCAGCAAGGCCTTCCCCAAGGAGCGCCTCGAGGTGTTCGCGGCCGGGCGCGTGCTGCAGCTCGACAACTTCCGCACGCCTCACCGGCTACGGCTGGCCGGGCTTCCGCGCGATGAACCTGTGGCGCCAGGACAAGGGCCAGGCGGCCTGCGCGCAGGCCTTCGTCGATGCAGTGCGGTCGAGGCGGCGCCCAGCGCCGATCCCGTTCGACGAGATCCTCGAGGTGGCGCGCGTCAGCATCGAGATTGCGGAGTCGCCGAGGTGAGCTGCCACGATGATCGCCGCTGCATCGACATCATCGCCGGGGCGCGGCCGAACTTCATGAAGATCGCGCCGATCATCGCGCGCGATCGAGGCGCGCAGCGCGGAGGGCGGTCCGCCTGCGCTACCGGCTGGTGCACACCGGCCAGCACTACGACGCGCGCATGTCGGGCGACTTCTTCACCCAGCTCGGCATTCCCGAGCCGCGACGTGAACCTCGAAGTCGGCTCGGGCAGCCAGGCCGAGCAGACCGGCGCGATCATGACTCGGCTACGAGACAGTTGCTGCTCGAGTTCGCGCAGCGACCTGTGCCTCGTGGTCGGCGACGTCACCTCCACGATGGCCTGCGCCATCGCCGCGCAGAAGCTGTGCGTGCCGGTGGCCCACGTCGAGGCCGGCATCCGCTCGGGCGACTGGACCATGCCCGAGGAGATCAACCGCCTGGTGACCGACTGCGATCACCAACTGGTTCTTCACCACCAGCGAGGTCGCCAACGCGAACCTGCGTCGCAGCGGCGTCGCCGACGAGCGCATCCTCTTCGTCGGCAACACGATGATCGACACGCTGCTCGCCAACATGCCGCGCCTGCGCGCCGCCGGCGTTCTGGGACGAGCTCCGGCCTGCAGCCCGGGCGAGTACTTCGTGATGACGCTGCACCGCCCGGCCAACGTCGACAAGCGCGAACGGTTCGCGCGCGCTGCTGCCGCGGTGGGCGAAGCGGCGCGCGGGCATGCCGGTGGTTTTCCCGGTGCATCCGCGCACCGCGAAGACGCTGCGCGAGATCGGCGCAGCCGTCCCGCCGAACCTGCATGATCGTCGAGCCGCAGCCCTACCTCGAGTTCAACTACCTCGTGCGCCATGCGAAGGCGGTGATCACCGACTCCGGCGGCGTCACCGAGGAGACGACCGTGATGGGCGTGCCTTGCATCACGATGCGCGACACCACCGAGCGGCCCGAGACGGTGACCGATCGGCACGAACGAGCTGATCGGCACCGACCCGGCCGCGCCTGAAACCGGCACTGGACGCGTCTCTTCGCAGGTGAGTGGAAGCGGGGCGCGATCCCTGCGTTGTGGGACGGCCGCACTGGCGCTCGCATCGTTGCAATCCTCGAACGGCTGCTCGTTGCTACGGCCGCATGACGGGGCTTGGCACCTACTGGCGCACGCTCTGCCACCTGCGGCCGCAACAGGTGTTGGGCCGCATCCGCTTTCGCATCGCGCGGCCGCGGCCGGACATGCGCCCCGCGCCGCCGCGGCGTGCGCTGCGCGGGCCCTGGGCCGCGCCGGCCCGACGCGAAGCCAGCTTGGTTGACCCTGCAACGTTCGCCTTCCTCGGCGAACGTCATGCTCTCGACTCGATAGGCTGGGACGACCCGGCAGTCGCCAAGCTGTGGCGTTACAACCAGCACTATTTCGACGATCTGAACGCCATTGACGCCGAACATCGCGCTATCACGCATGCCGGCCTGATTGCCCGCTGGATCGCCGAGAACCCACCTGCTGCCGGCACGGGATGGGAGCCCTATCCCGTCTCGCTGCGCATCGTAAACTGGATCAAGTGGGCCGTTGGCGGTGCCGCACTTTCCGCCGCTGCGACACAGAGTCTCGCAGTGCAGGCGCGCTGGCTTTGTCGGCGGCTCGAATTTCATCTGCTCGGCAATCATCTGTTCGCCAACGCCAAGGCTTTGGTTTGCGCCGGCTTCTTTTTCGAAGGTGCCGGAGTCCGACGGATGGCTGCGCCTGGGCAGCAGCATCCTCGAGCGGGAGGTGCACGAGCAGTTGCTGCCCGACGGCGGCCATTTCGAGCGCAGCCCGATGTACCACGCGCTCGCGGTTGAGGATCTGCTCGATCTGGTTAACCTCGTCGATGCCGCGGGCGAAGCCGCGAAGCCGCTGCGCAGCGAGCTCGCGCAGCGGCTGCCCGCAATGCTGCGCTGGCTGCAGGCACTTTCGCATCCCGACGGGACCCTCGTCCTGTTCAACGACACCGCTCAGGGGATTGCCCCCGCAAATGGCGAACTGTTGCGCTACGCCGCGGCGCTCGGCTTCGCGCCAGCGCCGGGTGCGGACGCGCCACTGCTGCACCTGCGAGACAGCGGCTACCTGCGCATAGCGATTCCCCCCGTGGTGGCGCTGCTCGACCTCGCACCCATCGGGCCGGACTACCTGCCCGGCCACGCTCACGCGGATACGCTTTCCTTCGAACTGTCGCTCGGATCGCAGCGCGTCATAGTGAACGGCGGCACCTCGTGTTATGGCCAGGGACCGCAACGCCGCCACGAACGATCGACGGCCGCCCACAGCACAGTCATGGTGGACGGTAAGGACTCGTCCGAGGTCTGGTCCGGATTCCGAGTCGGGCGCCGGGCGCGGCCCGGCGTATCGCAAGTAACGCAGGACGGGGCACGCTGCGATGTGGAATGCACACACGATGGCTACCGCCACTTGCCGGGACGGCCGTTGCACCGCCGTCGCTGGAGCTTCGCGCCCGGCTCCCTCACGGTGACCGACAGCGTCGGCAACCCTCGCCTGCCAGCGCTGGCGCGCTATCACCTTGCACCCGGACTAAAGCCACGCTCCACGGGGTCTGGCACGTGGGCAATCGCGGACCGAGGCCGCGACCTTTGCAGCGTTGCAGTGCTGCGCGGCAGCGCCCGGCTCGAACCTTCAACGCATGCACAACGCTTCGGCACCGTGGAGTCCGCGCACTGCATCGCGGTCGCTCTGCAAGACGGCAGCGCGGTGACCCGCTGGACCTGGAACGCTTGACACACGATGCACATCCTCTTCTTGACCGACAACTTCCCGCCCGAGGTCAATGCCCCGGCCAGCCGCACGCACGAGCACTGCCGCGCTTGGGTGGAAGCAGGACATCGGGTGACCGTGGTCACATGCGCACCGAACTTTCCGAGAGGCCGTGTCTTCGACGGCTATCGCAATCGCCTCTGGCAGCAGGAGACGATGGACGGCATCCACGTGATCCGGGTTTGGAGCTACGTCACAGCCAATGAAGGTTTCACGCGACGTGTGCTCGACTATCTCAGCTTCATGGTCGCGGGCGGGCTCGCTGCTCTGTTCGTGAGGCGCGTCGACGTCGTAGTCGGCACCTCCCCACAGTTCTTCACCGCTTGTGCCGCATGGTTCGTCGGTGTTGTTAAGCGTCGGCCGTTTGTGTTCGAACTGCGTGACTTGTGGCCCGAATCGATCAAGGCTGTCGGCGCCATGACGAATACAACACTGTTGCACTGGCTAGAAAGGTTGGAATTGTTCCTGTACCGACAAGCCGCGCGCATCGTCTCAGTCACGCACTCCTTTCGCGACAATCTCCTGCGACGTGGCATTGACGCGTCGAAGATCGACGTGATTACGAATGGCGTCGATATCGCTCAGTTCGCACCGCGCGCAAAGGACCAAGCGTTGGAAGAGCAACTGTGTCTGGGCGACAAGTTCGTGGCTGGTTACGTTGGAACCCACGGCATGGCACATGCCCTGGAGACGCTCCTCGAAGCCGCGGCTCGGCTTCGGCAGTTGCCTGATGGCGACCGCTATCGAATCCTCTTGCTCGGCGATGGCGCCCGAAAGGCGGCGCTGGTCGAGCGGGCGCGAGCGATGGCGCTGAGCAACGTAGTCTTCGTAGACTCCGTGCCAAAGGACCAGGTTGCGCGTTACTGGTCGTTGCTCGATGTCGCAATCATCCACCTCAGGCGCACCGAGCTGTTCACGACCGTCATTCCCTCCAAGCTCTTCGAGTGCATGGGCATGGGAATCCCGGTGTTGCACGGTGTTGAAGGCGAATCAGCTGAGATTGTCCAGCGCGAGGGCATAGGGCTGGTCTTCGAGCCGGAAAGCGCAGATCAGCTTGTCACTGCAATCTGCCGCCTGTGCAATGAACCGGAGCTGATCAAGATGTTCAGATTGCGCTGTCTTGAAGCAGCGCGCCGCTTCGATCGGCAGGCATTGGCGGCATCCATGCTTGCCTCTCTGGCCATGGCAAAGAACCCACACTGACAGGGGCCGTCATGCGCGACCCTCGTGCGGTGTAACGCGCTACTGGTTCGCCGCATCCGGAAAATACTGCCATACGCTCGTCCCTACGAAGTACCCATTCCCACCCAAGATCACTACGGAGCCATTGAACTCTGCGAGTGAGGTCGCGTGCGCTATGCCCATTGGCGAAGGGTTTGACAGTGGTTTGAAGCGAACACAATCGGAGGCGAAGAAGACCTCATTCGTCAAATTTTGCTGAGTACCGACCGAGCCGTTGGATACGTAGCATCCATCACCAGTTGCGAGCACCGCGAAGTGCGTGCGAGGAGGAAATCCCAATGTGCTTGCTTCCTGCCGCCACTCGATTCCGTCGCTTGAGGACCAGATGTCACTACGCTCCTCTTGCGTTTCAGCATATCGCGCGCCGGGCGGAACCGACTTGACCCCCCCTCCAATCAGGTAGATGCGGCCTCTGAAGCGTGCGCCTCCATGGATCAAGCCTCGACCGGGCCAGGGAGCGTGCATCAGCAGCTGCGACCAGCTCTCTCCATTCGTGCTGGCCCACACGTCGTTCAACCCCTCGCGGCCACCTTGACCGGCATACAACACTAGCGACTCACCTGAGCTGATCACGTTGGGCGTATAGCGCTGAAACGGCACCTTTTCTGCACGTTGGGTCCAGTTCACTCCGTCGGGCGATGACCATACGTCCTGGTTCCAATCCCCCCCGACGACATAGAGGAGATCCTGTTGAACCACCCACCCAGCGCCGTGCCGCCCGGGCCAGGGCGCATGATCCAGCAACTTGGTCCATTGACGGACGTCACGCGTAAACCAAACATCGTTCAGGGTGTTCGAGTCGCTGTTCCACCCTCCGAGCAAGTAGAGCCCTCCGTCTTTGGCAAGCAGACCCGCTCCGTCGCGCCAGACCCAACTGTCCGTGTTGGGAAACGACCTCCAACTACCGCGCTTGTGGATCGATACGGTGCGGAAGGCTCCCGGTTCAAAGTCGACTGGAACTTCGTCGCCGAAGGCTGCAAATGGCAATTCGACCGTCGTAATCTTCAGGTCAGTTCCCCATCGAAGCCTTACCAAGCTGCCCTCGGCTGGGACGCAGTCTCGCGGCGCCAGCACATAAAGTACATGTCCGTTATCCCTAAAACTCGTGTCCGTGCAGGAAGCGGGGGTGGCATCGGGTTCCGCCTTGCTGGCAAAGGTTGTTGGGCTGGGCGAGTGGATTTCGACCGACATCACCCGAGCGGGCGGTTCACCTCCACCGCACGACGCGAGGAGATGCAGATGTGCGACAAACCCAATCCACATCAAGAGTTTTCGGGGTGGTGTCCCGGTTCGCGCCCTGGTGGCCTTACCAGATCGAGGACGATTCGCTCGAGGTTGGCAACCCAATCTTCTTGCATCGGCATTGGACCGAGTGACTGGGCGCGCGCACGTGTTCCGCGACGACGAACTCGAGCAGGGTGTGTGGATTGATCGATGCATCGAGCGTGCGTTGAATGGGCGGGCATCGCACTTTGGGTGTTGCAACGGCCATCGACTCGCTCGAAAAGCAGCGACCATTGACCGCTGTTTCTCACTGAAGGGTGTTCTCGTGACAAATCGCCTAAGGCGGATGCCGCGTACAAACGCGAGTCCAACGAACGCACCGCCTTGATATGCTCAGACGCACCCGGCTCCGCAGCAAATCTCCCACCCTATGAGCGCCCTGATCCTGAGTTTCCTTACATCGCTCGTGGTCACCCTCCTCGTCGTGCGGTCAGCGTCCTCTCACGAACGCCTCTCAGCTGACTTCGACATCACCGGCCCGCAGAAATTCCACAGCCGCCCGGTACCGCGCATCGGTGGCGTCGGCATGTTCGCCGCGGTGCTGGCCAGCGGGTGCTACCTGCAGTGGAACTCCCTCGAGTCCGCACCCGTGCTGTGGCTGCTTGTCGCTGCCGGCATGCCGGCTTTCGTGGCGGGCCTGGCGGAAGACCTGACCAAGACCATGTCGCCGCGCCGGCGTTTGTTCGCCACGGCGCTGTCGGCGACCTTGGCGATTTGGTTGCTCGATGGCGTGATCCGGCGCACCGATATTCCCGGGGTGGACACGCTCATCGCCGTCGCGCCGCTCGCGGTGGCGCTGACCATCTTCGTCGTCACCGGGGTCGCCAACTCGGTCAACATCATCGACGGGTTCAATGGCCTGGCCTCGATGTGCGTGCTGATCATGCTGCTCGCGCTGGCCTACGTGGCGGATCAGGCAGGCGACGTCGTGATGCAAACGATTGCGTTTGCGGTGGTCGGCGCCGTGCTGGGCTTCTTCGTCTGGAATTTTCCGGTGGGGCTGATCTTCATGGGCGACGGCGGCGCCTATTTTCTCGGCTTCCTTCTGGCCGAGGTGAGCATCCTGCTGCTTAACCGCAACGCCGGCGTGTCGCCGATGTTTCCGCTGCTTCTGTGCGCCTACCCGATCTTCGAGACCATCTTCACGATGTACCGGCGCAAGGTCGTGCGGGGGACTGCATTGGGCGTGCCCGACGGAATCCATTTGCACACGCTGATCCACCGGCGTCTGATCCGTTGGAACAACGGGCAGACACCCGAGCGCCGGCAGACGGCACGCAACTCGATGACGTCGCCCTACCTCTGGGTGCTGTGCCTGAGTTCCGTCATGCCAGCGGTACTGTGGTGGAACAGCACGCCAATCCTGGGGGCGTTCCTGCTGCTGTTCATGGCCGGCTACACGCTGCTCTACTGGAGCATCGTTCGGTTCAGGACGCCCAAGTGGCTGTTCTTCCGGCGATAGACATCCGGCGCGCGGGTGCACTCGGCAGACAATGACCTTGGCGGCTGGCGGCCGGGAGGGATCTGCGATGGGAAATATTACGTTCAAGCCCACGATGTCGGCACAGGATTTTCTGGAATGGGACCGAACCCAGACGACTCGCCACGAATTCGTCGACGGCGAAGTATTTGCCACGGCGGGTGCCGAGGACTGGCATGTGACGGTGACATTGAACGTCGCGATGGCATTGCGCCAGCACCTTGCGGGCACGCCCTGCCGCACCTACGTGGTTGACACCAAAGTTCACGTGGTGGCCGCCAACAGCTACTTCTATCCGGACGTGCTGGTCACATGCGACGCCGCCGACCACACGAACCGGTTGATCAAGTCGAACCCCAAACTGCTGGTCGAAGTGCTGTCGCCCAGCGCGGCGGCGTACGACCGCGGCGAAAAGTTCGCACGCTACCGGCTGATCGACGCACTCCAGGAGTACGCGGTCGTGGACATCGACAGCCGCCGCACCGACATCTATCGCAAAGGTGCGGATGGCCTGTGGGTGCTGCACCCGTTCGAGGCGGGTGCGGCCATTCACCTGGCCAGCGTGGCGCTCGATATCGGTGCCGAGCAGATGTTCGCTGAGGTCGACCCGCCGGCAGCGGCCTGATTTCAGCCCCTATTGCGGCCTGTACTCAGCGACGAGAGCCTGCAGCCTGCGCCGCACGTCGGCGACGTCAGCGCTGCGTGGCGAATCTTTCAACCACGCCAGCAGCTCGGCCAGCCATGTGCCGTCGGCTTGCTCTTGCAATCGCGCAATGCGCAGTCGGGGATGCGGCGAGGCAAGGGTCTCATCGGCATCGGCCAGCAATTCCTCGAAGAGTTTTTCGCCCGGCCGCAAGCCGCTGTAGACGATGCCGATTTCGTCTTCGCGGTGGCCTGACAAACGAATCAAATCGCGCGCCAACTGCACGATTCGCACCGGCTCGCCCATGTCGAGAACATACACCTGCCCGCTTTGCGCCAGCGCCGCGGCCTGCAGCACGAGGCGCACGGCCTCGGGAATCGTCATGAAGTAGCGCGTGATGTCGGGGTGGGTCACGGTGATCGGCCCGCCCTTGGCGATCTGCTCCTTGAACTTGGGGATCACGCTGCCGCTGGAACCCAGCACGTTGCCGAAGCGCACCGCGCAGAATTGCGTTGCATGCCCCTGCGTGGCCAGTTGCGACAGCACCATTTCGGCGGCGCGTTTGCTGGCACCCATCACATTCGTCGGGTTCACCGCCTTGTCCGTGGAAATGAGCACGACGCGCTGCGCGCCCGCCTCGGCGGCGCTGCTCGCCACGTGCCAGGTCCCCAGCGTGTTGTTCTGCAGCGCAGCCCACGCGTTGTGCTCTTCCATCAATGGCACGTGCTTGAACGCCGCAGCGTGGAAGACGACGTGCGGGCGCTGCTGGGCGAAGGTATCGCGCACATGGGCGAGGTTTTTCACGTCGCCGATCAATGCGACTCGAGGCAACTTCGGGTGCAGTTCCGCGAGTTGTTCGTCGATCTGGTACAGCGCAAATTCGCTCAGTTCGTACAGCACGAGCCGCGCCGGCCCGTAGCGCGCGACCTGGCGGCACAGCTCCGAACCGATCGAGCCGCCGGCACCGGTGATGAGCACCGTCTTGCCACCGATCATCTCTGCGATTCCCGCCTCGTCCAGGCGCACGGGCTCGCGGCCGAGCAGGTCTTCGGGCTCGATGTGGCGCACGCGTTCGATGCGCGCGCTGCCATCGAGCAGCTCGCTCATCGACGGCACGGTCAGCACCGGCAGCCCGGTCGCCGCGGCTTTTTCGATGGCGCTGCGGCGCTGCGCGGCGGTGGCGCCGGGAATGGCGACGATGATCTGCGTGGCGCCGGCGTGGATGTCCTCACGTGCCACGTCGGCGAAAGTGCCGAGCACCGGCACGCCGCCGATGCGAGCGCCGCGCTTGGCAGGGTCGTCGTCGAGCAGACCGAGCACGATCCAGCCCTGTTGGTGGATCGTCGCGAGCAGCCGCTCCGCGGCTTCGCCCGCGCCCATGACGATGGCGCGGCGCACTTCGGCGTCGCTGCCGGTGATGATCGACCTTGCGTGCTCGTAGAGCATGCGATAGGCCACGCGCACCAGGCACAGGCCGATCAAGACGATGAAGGGGTGCAGCGCGAGAACGGCGCGCGGCACCTTGGTCAATTGCGCCATCAACACGACCCCGCCGCACAGGGCGCCGGCAGCGGCGCAAGCCAGCGTCAGGCGCTTCACGTCGCCGAAGCCGGAGAAGCGCCACATGCCGCGCGGAATTCGCAGCGCGGCAAACACGGCGAGGTAGGCTGCGACCACGCCGAGCATCACCCACACGTCATAGGCGGGTCTGGCGCTGATCCAGCGCTCGAAGCCCAGACGAAACAGATAGGTCGCGTTCCAGCAGATGGCCACCACCATGCCGTCGATCGCCAAGGAGATCGGCTGCCGGTGCGGGCGCACGCGCGCCAGGGCGCGGTCCAGGCGGTGCCACACAGTCGGATAGGGGTTCATGGGCAGTCGATCGCTCAGCGTCGAAGCAATACCTTGAGCGTTGCGCCGAGCACGCGAAGGTCGGTGGCCATCGACATCGTGTCGACGTAGTTCTCGGCATGGCGCAGCTTGGCGGGCATGATCACGTCGACGTACTCGCGCTCGGCGTCGGGCGCGTGCTGCAGCAATGCGGCTTCGTTGCGATAGGCGATCGACGCCGGGTCGGTGATGCCGGGGCGCACGGAGAGCACTTTGGCGCGCAGCTGCGGCGGGTAAAGCGCCACGTATCGCGGCACTTCGGGCCGCGGCCCCACCAGGCTCATCGTGCCGCGCAGCACGTCGATCAATTGCGGCAGTTCGTCAAGTTTGCTGCGGCGCAGCCACGCGCCCACGCGCGTGATGCGCGGGTCGCCGGTTGCGGCGAGGCGAAAGGCATCCTCGCCCTGCACTTCCCGCATCGTGCGGAACTTGAAGATTCGAAAGATCCTGCCGTGCCGGCCCACTCGCTCCTGGCGGAAGAAAATCGGGCCCGGCGAGTCGAGCTTGACGCAAAGCGCCAGCAACAGCAGCCAAGGCGCCAGCAGCAACAGGCCGACAGCCGAGGCTGCAATGTCCAGCGCTCTTTTCAGCATGCGCCGCCACCTCAGCCCAGCAGCGCTGCGCGCGCGGCCGCGCCGATGCGCTCGACGTCAACCTCGTTCATGCGCGGATAGATCGGCAAGCTCACGCAACGCTCGAAAGCACGCTGGCTGTGGGGGAATCGCGCGGCGCTCAGCGCATAGCGCTCGCGCCAGTACGGGTGAAGGTGCAGCGGAATGTAGTGCACGCTGCAACCGATGCCTGCTTTGAAGAGCCGTTCGATGAAGGCGTCACGGGAAATTCGCGCCGCATCGGTCAGGCGCACCACGTACAGATGCCACGAATGCGTGTCCCCCGCCACGGGCTCGGGGGGCAGCTGCAGCGGCAAGCCGCCCAGCGCGTGCCGGTATCCCGCCGCAACCCGGGCGCGCTGTTCCTGGAAAGTGCGCGCGCGTTTGAGTTGGTGAATTCCGAGTGCCGCGGCAATATCGGTCAGGTTGTACTTGAACCCCGGCGCAACAATCTCGTAATACCAGCTCGGCACGGTGGAGGTGAAGCGGCCGAACGCGTCGCGGCTCATGCCGTGCAGGCGCATCGTCTTCATGCGCCGCGCGAGGTCTTCGCTGCGTGTCACGACCATGCCACCTTCTCCGGTGGTGATTGTCTTGTTCGCGTAAAAACTGAACACCGTGACGTCGCTCGCCAGGGTGCCGACGAGCTGCCCGCCGCACGTGGCGGGCAATGCGTGCGCGGCGTCTTCAACGACTTTGAGTCCACGGCGTTTGGTCAATGCGAGCAGGCGCTGCATGTCTGCCGCGAGGCCACCGTAGTGCACCGGGATCACGGCACGCGTTCGCGGCGTGATCGCGGCTTCGACAGCGTCAATATCGATGCACAGCGTTTGCGGGTCAATGTCGACGAGAACGACATCGGCACCGAGATAGCGCACCACCTCGGCGGTGGCGGTGAAGGTGTGCGTGGTCGTGATGACTTCGTCGCCCGGGCCTATGCCCAGCGCTTCCAGCGCAAGGTGCAGCCCCGCCGTCGCCGAGTTCACGGCCAGGCAGTGCAGACCCGGATCGCCCAGGAACGCGGCAAAGTCGTCCTCGAAACGCTTCGCCTTCGGGCCCGTCGTCAGCCAGCCTGAGCGCAGCGTGTCGACCACTTCGGCGATTTCCTCTTCGCCGATATCGGGCAGCGCAAAGGGGAGAAAGGGTGGGTTCATGGTGCTTGGGATGGTTCTGGGCGGCACGGTCCGCCGCGCGGCGCGTGCGTCCTCTCGGCAGGGACCGTCATTCGATGACCACAAGGTGCTTCTTCTGCGCACCAACGACTGCGTCGCTCGAAATGCCGCGATCGAACGTCACCAGGCGGCCTCCCTGTTCGTGGGCAAGAGCAAGCAGATAGACATCGGTGATCTGGCGCGAGTTGAGCACACGCTCCCAGCGCAGCCTGTCCTTGTCGAGCAGGCTCAATGAATCCGGCCAGAACTGATGACTCCGATCTGCCGTGGCGGCACTCAGGCGCTGCGCCACCAGGGCCGCGGGTTGCGGGTTGGGATAGGCGGGCATCGACAGGATGCGCAGACAACCGTTTTGCGTCAACGGGCACGAGGCCCAACCGGCGCGGGAGTGGCTCGCGAGCCAATCGGTCGCTGCGCGGTGGTGCAAGTGCCCGGCGTCGAGCAACGCCACCAGCACATTCACATCGAGGAGAGCACGCATTCTTGCGGCCGCGCGGGGAGCTCAGAGACCTTCGGCGTCGCGCAGCGCGTTCACCTGCTCATTCGTCACGACGACTCCGGCACGTGCCGGGAACGGCTGGAACCCGGCCACCGGCGCACGCCGCGAGCGGCTGGCGCTTTTCGGCGATGCGGCGCCGGTCAATGAGCTGCGGATCAGGCGTGAGACAACTTTGCCCGCAGTGCTGCGCTCGCGCCGCGCGAGCTCCTTGGCCGCGGCCAACAAATCGTCGTCGATGTCCAGCGTGGTGCGCATGTTCGGTCCTCGAATCGCCAGTCACCTGATGCCGTGATGCGTTGATGCGTCGATTGTAGCGTGGGCGCCGCACCGTTGAGAAACCAAACCCGGCAGGAGTGTCCTCCCGGCGAACGCCGGGATGACAACTGCTCGACGCGGGCAGCTTTTGATTTCTCCGCGAACGCCGGGCATCGACAGGGCCTGGGGGCGCTCTCAGGATTTGCGGATCCAGCACAGCAGATGAGTGCGCAACGCGGGCAGCAGATTGAACAAGGTATAGAGCGCCGGATGCAGCGCCGCGACGCGCCGGGCAATGGGCGGCGCGAGCGTCACGCGGCGCGCCTCGATGACGCCCAGCGGGAACAGCTCGCGAATGCGCGCGAGCGGCACGCCGCGCACATCGGAGTTGTATGGGTTGTCGTACGTGAAGTCGTACCAGAGCACCGCGCCGCCACTGCGCAGCCAGCGCCACATGCACGTGGCCAGGCGCTGCTGGAAGGCGGGGTCGAGCAGCGACGAGAAGACGGTGGAGACGTAGACGATGTCTTGCGAAGCCGGCGGCAACTCAAGGGCGAGCGCATCGCCTGCGTGCACAACGGTCGCCGCGGGCAAGACGTGGCGCGCAACGGCCGCGCGCTCGTCGATCAACTCGACACCCGTGAGGTGCTCGGGCAGGAAGCCCAGGCGAAGCAGCTCGAGCAAGTTGCCGCCGCTGCCGCAGCCGACCTCGACCAGGCGCAGCGCAGCAAGGTCCGCGTGGCCGGCGCGGGCGAACAAACGAAGCATCGCGCGCTGGCGCTCCTGCACCATCTGCCAGACCTCGGGGCGCAGCATGCTGTAGCGCGGGTCGGCGGCCAGGCGCCGCGCGTAAGCCTGCTTGACGGCATCGGTTTCGGTGGGTTCGTTCATGCGAGCGCGTCCAGGAAACGCTGCGCCAGCACGGGATAGCTGTGGTGCGCCGTCACGAATGCTCGCCCGCGAGTGCCCATCGCGCAGCGCTCGGCATCCGGCACCGATGCGAGCTGGCGCAACCCGCGCACGACGGCGTGCGCCGACTCGGGCTCGACGCTCAAGCCGCAATCCGCGTCGGCGACCGGGTTGTTGCCGGCTTGCACGCTGTGCAGCACCGGCACGCCCGCCATCATGTAATCGAGCAACTTGTTCGGCGCGATGCCGAAGCGGTAGATCGCCTGGCGCTGCCAGCCGATGTAGGCGATTTCGATCTCGCGCAGCAGCGAGGGCACCTGCGCCTTGGGAATAGGCGCGAACAGGCGCACGTTGTCCAAGTTCTCCGCGCGCACCCGCTCCACCAGGCGCGGCTTCTCCATGCCGTCGCCCACGAGCACGAAGGCAAAGGGCTCGTGCCTGAGTTGTGCCGCCGCGTCGAGAAGCACGTCAAGCGCGTTGGGTTGGCCGTGCGAGCCGGCGTAACCCACGATGGTTCGGCCTTCTGCCTGCTGCGCGCGCAGATGTTCGAGGAGGCGCGGGTCCAACGGCGCCGGATCGCTTTGCCAATCATCCGGCGCGATGCCGTTCGGCACGATGTGCAGCTTCTTCAAATCCAGCCCGTGCGCGCGCATGTGCTCGGCCACGCAGGGCAGCATCGAAACCACCACGTCGGCGTCTCGGTACGCGTCGTTCTCGGCCTTCTGGCACAACAAGATGAACGGGTGCCGAGGCGACATTCCGGAAAGTTCGATCGGCGACGCCGGCCACAGATCGTGCACTTCGAAGACAAGCCGCGCTCCGGCGAGGCGCGCGATGCGCCGTGCGACCCAGATGTCCATCGGATACGTGCTCGATGCGATCACGACATCGGGCTTGACATGCGGCCGCCAAGTGCGTCGCGTCGCGCCAGACCTGGCGCAGAAACGATGCAGATGTTGAGCGCCCGGCGCACGCTGTTGCCTGCATACGCCGGCGTGGGCAACCAGCGGTACGCGATCCCGGCGATGCTTTCCTGCGCCACGGCGCCCTGCACTTCCGGCTGGCGCTGCCGCACATGCGAAAACGACGCAGCGACTATCGTCACGGCGTGCCCGGCGCGAACCCACTCGCGCGCCAGGTAATAGGGCCGGAACTCCATGCCATGCTCTGGCGAGCCGGCGTAGTGGTTGATGAGCAGGATGTTCAAGTGCTGCGCGCTTAGCCGAGTTCGCGAAGGCGTGCGACGAAGCGCGCCACTGCGGGAGCAAACAGTGCATGCGTCGCGACCCAGTCGCGATTCGTGCGCGCCACCTGAGCCGCGCTGCCGAGCAGCGCTTCGAGCGCAGCGAGGGGGGCTGCCGCTTGCGACGCGGGCACGATCATGCCGCTCTCGCCATCGCGCACGAGTTCGCGGTTCGCCGGCAAGTCGCTGAGCAGCGGGATGCAGCCGTGCGCCATCGCCTCGAGCACCGACACCGCAACCGAATCGCTTTGCGGCAGGCTCAGGTACCACTGAGCCTGCGTGTACCAGTGCGCCTGTGCCTGCGCGTCGAGAACGCCCGTGAATTCGACTTGCGCGCCATGCGCCAACGTGCCCACGCTCAAGCCCATCGCGAGTGCCGCGTCGCGCAGCGAATCCTGCAGGGAGCCCCGGTTGGCAACCACCAAGCGAGCCTCGGCGCGCTGGTGGGCCACCTGCGCGAAGAATTGCAAGACGCGCAGCGGCTGGTACAGCGGCTCCAGGCCGCGGTTCGCAAAGAACAGCCAGGGTTTCTTCGTGGCCTCGGGCGCGGGCTCAGGCAAGGCATCCAGGCCGAACGGGAAGGTCAACACTTCGGCGGCACCGAATTCGCGCATCCGCCGCGCCATGTGCGCCGAGTCGCTCGTCGTCAGGCGGCACGCCCGCAAGACGCGGCGCGTGAGCGCGCGGTAAAGGGCGCTCCGCTGCGGCGTGATCAGCACGTCGCTGCCCCACGCCGAGCCGACCAGCCCACCACGCAAGCGCCAGATGCGTTTGGCCAGCCAGGCCAGCGTGCCGTGAGAGGTGAGGTAATGCGCGTGCAGCCAATCGGCGTCGACCTGGCGCAACCACGCGCCCAGGCGCGGCAGCGCCAGCAAGACGTGGAAGTTGCCACCCTCGTACGCCGCGTGTGTGCCGAGCGCCAGGCGCTGCTGCGGGCTCACCCACGCGTCAAACCCCGACGCAAAGCCGCGGCTCGACGCGGCCCAGAGTTGCACACCTTGCACTTGCGCGAGCGCACGCGCCCACTTGAGCAGATGCGGGCTTTCGCCGTCGCCAATCAGCACGATGCGCATCAGGGCTCACGGGCTGCGAGGCCGCCGGATGGCATCGTGCCCGGCGCGGGCGTGGTGCTGCCGGCCCAGGCCTCATACGTCGCACGCCACTCGGGGTAGCGCTCGAGCCACGCGGCATCGGCGTCGCGCGTATCGCCGGTGCGCTGCGCCGGGCTGCCGGCGATCATCGAAAAATCGGCAAATTCGCCGCGCACGCGGCTGTGCGAGGCGACGACACAGCCTTTGCCGAGCCGGGTATTGGCTTCGATGACGCTGTGCGGGCCGATGAAACAATACGCACCGATGTGCACCGGCCCAGCCACCATGCCGGGCAAGGGCTGCGCCGCACCGCTGGCATAGGCCTGCCCCATCAGGCGCTGGCTGCGATGCGAACTGTGCGTGACGATGCTCACGTAGTTCGTCACCTGCGTCCCCGTGTCGATGCGCACGCCGTGGCTGGCCTCGATGAAGTTGAAGTGGCCGATGAAGACGTTGTCGGCGAGCACGAGCCGATCTTCGTGTTCGATGCAGGTGGTTGGGCCGATGCGTGTCAGCGGCAAGGCGCGGCCATCGTCGGCGCGCTCGCCGAACACCATGCGAAAGAACAGCACGCGCCACAGGCGCCGCCTCATGCGGTTCAACCAAGCCCTAAACATGCGCCCCACCCGCCTTCCAGTTCGCGAGCGCCCAGAAATACCAGCCGAAGTAAAGCAACGTCGCCGCCGAAACCGCCCAGGCGCCGCCGAGCAAGCCCCCGAAGTGCAGGCCGAGAGCCAATGCCACGAGAAACATCGCCTGGCCGGCCAACGCCAGGCGCAACGCCCACGCCTGGGCGTTCCACGCCATCGTCACCACCGCCAGCGGCGAGGCGATGAAATGCATGCCGATGTAAGGCGCGAGCGCGCGCGCCAGTTCACCGGCTTCGCGCCAGCGCGCGCCGAACGCCCACTCGAAAAGCGCCGGGCCGGCGACGAGAAGCAGCAACACGAGCGGCAGCGCGATCAAGGCCAGCGCCGCCATGGCACGGCGCACGATGCTGCGCGCCTCCTGCGGCGTGGCGCCCACCAGGCGCGGATAGAGCGCCTGCGACAGCGCCCCACCCACCAGCGTGGCAGGCGCCTTCAGGTAGCGCATGCACAAGCCCCAGAAGCCGGCTGCTGCGTCACCGGTGCTGGCCACCAACATCGCGATCGTCAGCATGTCCGACAGCGCGTTGGCAAAGGTGTGCGGCGTGTTGAACAGCGGAAAGCTGCGGTGCTTGCGCGCGACTCGGCGCAGCGCGGCGTAGGGCACGTGCCAGAGCGCGAGCCACCCTCCTGCGGGCGCGGGGCGGTGCAACCAGGCGAGCGCCGCGACGTTCGCGACCACCGCGCCGCCGATCAAACCCGCCGATCCCGCGTGCGCCAAGCCATTGCCGACCTGCACGACGGCGGCGCCACCGAACTGGGTGACGCGGCTCGCCGAGAGCGATTTGAAACGCTGCGCGCGGTTCGCCCAGAGCGTCAGCCATTGCGCGGCGCCGGCCGATGCCACCGCGAGCGGCAGCCACAGCGCGTGCTCGAGCGACTGCGTCGCGTGCAGCAGCGCCGCCAGCAGCACGCTGAGCAGCGTCACTGCGAGCAGCAGATGCAGGCACAGCGCCATTAGGTCGCGCGCCTCGGCGTCATCCGTGGCCAGTGGCAACGCGTATTCGAAGCGTCCACACGCGATCACGCCCAGGTTCGCTGCGACCGCCGAAAACAGCGCATAGCGGCCCCAATCGTCAGGGCTGTAGAGCCGCGTGAGCCACGGCCCCAGCAGCAGGGGCAGCGCTTGCGCGAGCGCGCCGCCGGCGAGCAAGGTCAGCGTGGCGCGCCACAGCGTCATCGCGGGCGCCACTAACTCGCGGCCGAAGCAGACTCATGCACGGCGTCGAGCAGCGCCGCAATCACCCGGTCCTGCTGCGGCGCCGTCAGGTCGGCGCTCATCGGCAGGCTCAGCACGCGTTGGCTCGCCTCAACGCTCAGCGGGCAAGCCTGCGGGCTACACAGCGCCGCGTAGGCCGGCTGGTGGTGCAGCGGCGCGGGATAGTGCACGGCGCTGGGGACGCCGAGTTTTGCAAGTGCGGCTTGAACCTGGGCGCGGTGCTCGACGAAGACCGTGTACTGGCCCCACACGCAGTCGCGCTCGGGCCGCACCGCAAGCAAGCCGACTGCGCTGCCGGCGAGGCGTTCGTGATAGCGCCCGCCGACCTCAAAGCGCCGTTGCAGTTCCCACTCGAAACGTTCGAGCTTGGCCAACAGCACCGCGCACTGCAGCGTGTCCATGCGCCCACCCACGCCGACGCGCGTGTGCGTGTAGCGCGCGCTCTGGCCGTGCACGCGGATTTCGCGGCTGGCTTGGGCGAGCGCGTCGTCGTTCGTGAAGATCGCGCCGCCGTCGCCGTAGCAACCCAATGGCTTGCTCGGAAAGAAGCTCGTGCAACCGATTGTGCTGAGGTTGCCGCTCTTGCGCCCCTTGTAGGTGGCACCGAAACTTTGCGCAGCGTCTTCAATCACGGGGATGTTGCCGTGCCGCGCCGCAATCGCATTGATGGCGTCCATGTCGGCCGTCTGCCCGTACAGGCTGACCGGCAGAAACGCCCGCGTCTTGGACGTGATTCTTGCTTCGATCAGACTCGCATCGATGTTGCAGGTGTCGGCTTCGATGTCGACGAACACCGGCTGGGCGCCAAGCAGCACGATCATCTCGGCCGTCGCGGCAAACGTGAACGGCGTCGTGATGACTTCGTCCCCAGGTTTGAGCCCGAGCGCCATCAATGCGATCAGCAGCGCTTCGGTGCCGCTCGCCACCGTGATGCAGTGTTTCGAGCCGGTGAATTCGGCCAGACGTTCTTCGAGCTCCTTGACCTCAGGGCCCATGATGTACTGGCCGTGGTCGAGCACTTTTTGCATGCGCGCCGCGATGGGCTCGCGCAGCGCCGCGTACTGGGTCTTGAGGTCGGTGAACTGAAGTTCTTGCGTCACGCGCTTTCCTCAGCGGGACCGCACACGCCGGCGCGCAGCAAGTAGCGCTCCGCTGTGGCCGGGCAGGCCGCTTGCGCGTCGCCCGTCAACGGCAAGTCGAGTCGCTCGCCATGCCGGCTCATCCAGCCGACGTGGCGCGCCGGAACGCCGACCATCAACGCGAAGTCGGGAACGTCGCGGTTGATCACTGCGCCGGCGCCGACAAACGCGTAGCGGCCCACCGTGATGCCGCACACGAGCGTGCAATTCGCCCCCAGCGTCGCACCGCGCCGAACCAGCGTGCGCCGGTATTCGGCCTTGCGGGTGACCGCCGAGCGCGGGTTGTAGACGTTCGTGAACACCATGCTCGGCCCGCAGAACACGTCGTCTTCCAGCGTCACGGCGTCGTACACCGACACGTTGTTCTGGATCTTCACGTTGTCGCCGATGCGCACATCGTTGGCGACAAAAACGTTTTGGCCGAACGAGCAGTCGCGGCCGATGCGCGCCCCGGCGCTGATGTGCACGAAGTGCCAGACGCGGCAGCCGTCGCCCAGCACGGCGCCGGCGTCGACGATGGCGCTGGGGTGAATCGTTGCGGCTGCGTCAGGCATCGCGTCTCAGTAGGCCAGCGGCAGGCTGATGCGCTTGCCGTCGCGCGCCGACATGTACATCGCAATCAGCAGTTCGAGCGACCTGAGTCCCTCTCGACCATCGGTGTCCGGCTGCGCCTGCCCGCGCAGGGTTTCGATGACGTTGTCGTAGTAGAGCGGATGGCCAAACCCGTAGACGGACGTGGTCTGGTAGCTTGCGTCTTCGAGCTGCGTATCCATCGGATCGGGTCGCTCGAATTGCCAATGCTTGATTTCGTTGACCGCGACGCCGCCGATTCGCACCGAACCGCGCTCGCCGAGGATCGTGATCGACCCTTCGAGGTTCTTCGGGTAGGTGAGCATCGTGACGTTGATCGTTCCCATCGCGCCGCTGCGCCACTTCAGCGCGGCCACGCCTGTGTCTTCGACTTCGATGTCACGCGCCAGCGTGCCGGTGTAGGCCATCACGCTCTCCACCGGGCCACCGATCCAGTCGAGCAGATCGACGTAGTGGCTCGCCTGGTTCATGAACGCGCCGCCGTCGAATTCCCAGGTGCCGCGCCACGCCGCGCTGTCGTAGTAGGCCTGGGGCCGCGTCCAGAACACGTTGACGCTGACCATGTAAAGGCGCCCGAAACGCCCCTGGTCGACCGCCTGCTTGAGCAATTGCAGCGTGCGGTTGCGCCGGTTCTGCTTGACGACGAACAGGCGCACGCCCGCGTCGTCGCACGCGCGCACCATCGCCTGGCCGTCGCTCCAGCGTGTGGCCATCGGCTTTTCCGTCATCACGTCGCGACCCGAGCGCGCGATTTCGATCGCTTGCGCCGCGTGCAAGCCGCTGGGCGTGGCGAGGATCACGCAATCGGCTTGCGTCTTGGCGAGCATCGCGGTCAAGTCGGCGTGACCCACCGCGCCGGTTCGCGCCACCGCCGCGGCTAACGCGTGCGGGTCGGCGTCGCACACGTCGGTGATTTCGCAGCGTGCCGCGTGCGCCTTGATCGCGTCGAAGTGGCTCACGGCAATGCGGCCACAGCCCGCCAGAGCAAAGCGCAGCTTGCGGTCGAGAATGGGTGGGCGTCGGACGTGCATGGTCGGGCGAGGCCTCCAGGGGACGCAACAGGTCGCGTGAGACCGGCACTGCGATGGGTGGCGAATTTTAAGTGCAGTTCTTGGGCGTGAACCCAGCCCATAAAATCGCGGGCCCACTGAAAGAGCCCCATGACCGATGACCGCGCAACGCCGCCCCCGCCCGACGACAACCAGCTGATCTCGGAGCGCCGCGAAAAACTCGCCGTTGTCCGGGCCCAGGCCAAGGCCATTGGGGGCGCAGCGTTTCCGAACGACTTCAAACCGAAGAACGGTTCGCTGGACCTGGTCCACAAGTTCGGCGAAATGCCGAACGAGGAACTAGAGCCTCTGGCGATCAAGGTCTCGCTCGCCGGCCGCATGATGCTCAAGCGCGTGATGGGTAAGGCGAGCTTTTGCACGCTGCAAGACGGCGTCCGGGCGAATCCAGCTCTTCATCACGCGCGATGCCCTGGGCGAAGCCGCTTACGAGGCGTTCAAGCATTGGGACCTCGGCGACATCCTCGGCGCGCAGGGCGCGCTCTTCAAGACCCGCACCGGCGAACTTTCGGTGCGCGTCAGCACGCTGCGCCTGCTCACCAAAAGCCTGCGCCCGTTGCCCGACAAGTTCCACGGCATGGCGGACCAGGAGCAGAAGTACCGGCAGCGCTATGTGGACCTGATCGTCGACGAAGACGCACGCGCCCGCTTCGTTGCGCGCAGCAAGGCGGTGAGCTCAATCCGCCAGTTCATGGTCGAGCACCACTTCCTCGAAGTGGAAACGCCGATGCTGCACCCGATTCCCGGCGGCGCGAACGCCAAGCCCTTCGTCACGCATCACAACGCGCTCGATCAGGAAATGTTTCTGCGCATCGCGCCCGAGCTGTACTTGAAGCGCCTCGTCGTCGGCGGTTTCGAGCGCGTGTTCGAGATCAACCGCAATTTTCGCAACGAGGGCATCTCGGTTCGGCACAACCCCGAATTCACGATGATGGAGTTTTATGCCGCCTACTGGAACCATCACGACTTGATGGATTTCACCGAGGCGATTCTTCGCCATGCAGCGCGGCAGGCCACGGGCTCGGCGAGCCTGACGTATGCGGGGCGTGCTCTGGACCTGGAGAAGCCGTTCACGCGGCTGTCCGTCACTGACGCCCTCGTCGCGCATGCCGGCTTGAACGAAGCCCAGGCACGCGATGTGGCAGGGTTGCGCGCCAAGCTGCATTCGCTCGGCGAAGCGCCGCCCGCCCACTGGGGCTTGGCGGAACTGCAATTCGCGATGTTCGAGGCCGCCGTCGAAGACAAGCTGTGGGAGCCGACCTTCATCATCGACTACCCCGTTGAAGTCTCGCCGCTGGCTCGCGCTTCCGACACTGACCCCTCGATCACGGAGCGCTTCGAGCTCTTCATTACCGGGCGTGAAGTGGCGAACGGATTTTCCGAATTGAACGACGCCGAGGACCAGGCGGCGCGCTTCCAGGGGCAGGCGGCGAACAAAGAGGCCGGCGACGAAGAGGCGATGTATTACGACGCCGATTTCATTCGCGCGTTGGAGTACGGCATGCCGCCCACGGGCGGCTGCGGCATCGGCATCGACAGGCTCATCATGCTGCTCACCGACAGCCCGAGCATCCGCGACGTGATTCTGTTCCCTTCGCTGCGCAACGAGGGTTGAGGGCAGCCCGCCGTTGGCGTGCTTGCGGGATGGTGGATCCCGGCGTTCGCCGGGATGACGTGTGCGGGTGTCATTCCGGCGAAAGCCGGGATCCACCCTTCGCAGTCCGCTCAACAGTTACTTGTGCTTGAACACCGCCTTGCGCTTGTTCACAAAGGCGTCCATGCCTTCTTTCTGATCGTCGGTTGCGAACAAGGCGTGGAACTGGCGTCGCTCGAAGAGTACGCCCTCAGAAAGGTTAGCTTCGAACGCGCGGTTCACGCTTTCCTTGGCCATCATCACACTCGGGCCGCTGAATTCGCAGATTGATTGCGCCGCAGCAAGCGCCGTATCCAGCAGTTCGGCTGCGGGAACGACGCGAGATACGAGGCCGGTGCGCTCGGCTTCGGCAGCGTCCATCATTCGGCCGGTGAGGATCATGTCCATCGCCTTCGCCTTGCCCACCGCACGCGGCAGGCGCTGCGTGCCGCCGGCGCCGGGGATCACGCCGAGCTTGATTTCGGGTTGGCCGAACTTCGCCGTATCGGCCGCGATGATGAAGTCGCACATCATCGCGAGTTCGCAGCCGCCGCCCAGGGCGAAGCCGGCGACCGCGGCGATGACGGGCTTGCGCACACGGCGAATCTCCTCCCAGTTGCGCGTGATGTACTCGGACTTGTACACGTCCATGTAGGTCCAGCTCGCCATCGCGCCGATGTCGGCGCCCGCGGCAAAGGCCTTTTCGCTGCCGGTGATGACGATGCAGCCGATGCCCGGGTCGGCGTCGAAGCCGCGCAGCGCGGTGCCCAGCTCCGTCATCAAGCCATCGTTGAGCGCGTTCAGCTGCTTGGGCCGATTCAGTGCGATCCAGCCGGTTCGCAACGCGCCGCTGCCGCGAACCTCGGTCAACAGGAATTCCGCCGTCATCACAATCTCCATTCAGGGTGAGCGGCAACTATACGGTGCGGCCTGCGCGTCTTGAGTCAATGTGGCTCCGCCACTTGACTCAACCCCCTTGGGGGGCGGGAGTGTCGAAGACATTTCCTGGGGGCGCTTTCACTGCGCCGCGATCTGCGGCTTGCGGTCCAGGATCAGGTCGACATAGGTCTCGGCGTCTTGTTCGATGCGGATTCGCGCCGGCAGGTAACGCAACTGCGGCGCGAACCAGATCTCGGCGCGCAGTTCGCTGCCCGGCCGCGTCAGGCGCCGCGGCTTGACGTGAAACGTGGGCACGGCGCCGAACGGCGTTTGCAGCAGCTCCTCCTTCACCACCTCGTAGGTCCAGCGGTCGATGTTCTTCGGCAGCGCCAGCGGCACCTCGATCTGCTTGCCCACGCGCAGCAGCTCGGGATTGAGCGTGAACATGAAGGTGAGCTGCACGAACTGGCTCGCGCTGTCTTGCACGCCCGGCCAGCGCTCGCGGCGTTCGCCTGAAGGCATGAGCACCGTGTCGGCGTCGAACAGCATCGTCACCCGGCGCCGGTCGCGGAACACCGCCTTCGTGTCTTCGTCGTAGCGGCGCGGCGCCAGGCCTAGCGCTGTGATCTCGCCGTCGCTGCTCATGCGGCGCGTGATGAGCGGCGCGAACTCGGGCCCGATGACGATGTCCAGGTGCACCTGGTAGCGCGTTCCGGACCTGATCCACTCCACTTGCGCCGAACCCAGCACTTCGCCGCGGTAGTTGCCGGTCAGCGCGTAGCTCATTCGCGTCGAGGTGGGCCAGTCGAAGACCTCGAGGGCATTCGCCGCAGCAACCGCCGCCTGCGCCGCCGCCGGAAGTGGCGCCGCTGCCGCCTCGGGCGCCGCGGCGCTGGCCGATGCAGCAGCGGACGCAGCCACAGCAGCGTGGGTTGGCGCCGGCACTTCAACATCGGGCGCGGCGCTTGCCGCGGCGGCAGGTGCCTTCGCGGGCGCTGCGGGATCCAGCGCTGGCTCGGCCGGCTCGATGGCTTTGGCCGCCTTGGCCAGGGCAAGCTCGGGCGCAGCCTGCGTTTCAACCTGCGCCTGCGGCGCAGACGCAGCAGACGCCGCCGGCGCCGGCCGGGCTGCAGCAGCGCGCTTGCTCGCCGGCGCAGGCACAGGCGGCGCGGGCGCCACGACGGGCGGCGCGGTCAAGACCATTTCGCTCACATACGCGACTTCGATGCGCGGCGGCATCACGTTGTGCAGGCGAAATTCGGCGGCACGATCGGCGATCCAGCGCATCACGAAGGCGTGCATCACGACCACCAGGAACACAAGCATCAACCATGCAGCACGGTGCACCGGGCCCGGCCGCAAGCCGAACAGAACGCTCAGCCGTCCAGCCATGCCTGGCGCAGCGCTTGCGCAGTGCGCGGCGCCTTCGACGCGATGCCAAGGCTCACCGCGGCGCCGGATTCGCCGGCTGCTTTGGCCACGATCACGGGCGCGATCAAGCGCAGCGTCAGCATGCGCTGATCGCGCGCCACCAGCAGCGCTGCGGCCTCACCGGGAATCAACAGCCGGGCCGCGTCTTCGAGGCGCCGCAAGCGCCACGACCCGAGCGCAAGGATTTCGTCGCCGGCCGCCAGGCCGGCCGCTTCGCCAGCGCCGCCGCGGAGCACATGCGTCACCTTGACGCCGGTCAGCGCGCTCTCGCTGACCCGCGCCCCAAGGCGTTGCGCGAGCGTGGCCGGCTGCACTTGCGATTCGATGCCGAAGCGCTGCAACAGCGCCTGCAGCGGCAACTCGGCCACGCCGTCGACCCACGCCGCGAGTTCTTTCGCAAACGATCTGCCGCCCACGACGCGCAGCGCGGCGGCGATGTCCGCGCGCGAAATCGGGCCGCCATCGCTGGCGTTCCAGAGCTGGCGCATCACGTCGTCGAGGGTTCCCTTGCCGGAGGCACGCAGCGTCAGGTCCAGCGCGAGCGCGACGAGCGAGCCCTTCGCGTAGTAGCTGATCGTCGCGTTCGGCGTGTTTTCGTCGGCGCGGTAGTACTTGCCCCACGCGTCAAAGCTCGACTGCGCGACGCTTTGCACGTGCCGGCCCGGTGTGGCCGCCACGTTGTTGAGCGTCTTGGCGAGCAGCGCGAGGTAGCGGTTCGCATCGATCAGGCGGCTGCGCACCAGGGTCAAGTCGTCGTAATACGAAGTGAAACCTTCGAAGAACCAGAGCAGCTCGGTGTAGTTTTCGCGGGTGTAGTCTAGATTCGCGAACTCGGCGGGCCGCAGCCGCTTCACGTTCCAGCTGTGAAAGTATTCGTGGGCGATGAGCCCGAGCAGGCTCACGTAGCCGTCGCTGCTGCCCGGCTGGCCCTGCTTGGGCAACTGGCGGCGCGATGCGATCAGCGCCGTGCTCGCGCGGTGCTCCAACCCGCCGTGGCCTTCGTCGACGGCGTTGAGCAGGAACAGGTAGCGCTTGAAGGGCACCGGCTGCAATGCCTTCGCCCGCGCTGCAGCGGCGCGCGCGACGTCGGGGTGCCAGAACTGAATCTCGCGTTCGCACAGCTGCTGCGTGTCGGCGAGCAAACGAGCCGAATCGAAATCGGGAAATGCTCCAGCAACGACAAATTCGTGCGGGATTCCGAACGCCTTGAATTTGCCGCGCCAGAACCTGCCCAACTCCACCGGGTGGTCGACGAGCTCGTCGTAGTTGGCAGCCTCGTAGCTTCCCTTTCCCGCGCCGTCCACGGCAAGTGCGGGCAGCGTGGTCGCGACCTGCCAGCGGCGCGGCAGCTTGCGCAACATCAAGCGCTGCGGCTCGCGCTCAAAGCCCTCGGCACGCAGGAACACGCTGGTGCCGTTGAAAAAGCCGCGCTGCGCGTCGAGGTAGGCGGCACGCACCGAAGAATCGAAGGCGTAGACGAGGTAGCTCAAGCTCAGCGCTGCGCGGCCCTCGCAGGGCGCGACCCAGGTGGTCTTGTCGATCTGCTTCAGCTCGACACGGCGTGCGCCCTGGCGCGCCTGAAGGCCCGAGAGATGGCGCGCGAATTCGCGCACCATGTAGCTGCCGGGAATCCACACCGGCAGGCTCAGGCGCTGCAACGCTGCAGGCCGAGGCACCGTCACCGTCACCCGAAACAAATGTGCGTTCGGATCTTCGACGCCAATGCTGTGGGTGATCATGAAGGTGCGGCGCGCCAGGCCCCTGGCCTTACTTCTGCGCCCGGCTTGCGACCAGCTGCTTTTCCACCTGGTCGGCGCTCATCGCACCGGGGACGCGCTTGCCGTCTTCGAAGATGATCGCCGGCGTGCCGTTGACGCGGTGCTTGCGCGCGAGCAGCGTATTGCGTTCGATCGCGCTCGAATCGCATTCGCCCATCGTGCGCGCCGGCGCCGTGCCCTCCAGCATCCAGTTGCGCCACGACGCGGTGTTGTCTTTCGCGCACCAGATGTTGCGCGCCTTCTCGGGGGAATCGCCGCCGAGAATGGGCAGGAGGAAGGTGTAGACCGTCACGTCTTTGACGCGCTGCAGGTCGCGCTCGAAGCGTTTGCAATACCCGCAATTCGGGTCGGCAAAGATGACCATCTTGCGCGCGCCGCTGCCGGCTTTCCAGATGATGGCGTCTTTCAGCGGCAGGCTCGCGAAGTCGATCGCGTTGATCTTGCTCAAGCGCGCTTCGGTGAGGTTGTTGCGGCTGCGCGTGTCGATCAGCTGGCCGTCGATCAGGTGGTTGCCGTGCTCGTCGGAGTAGAAGATTTCGGCGCCGACACGAAGCTCAAAGACGCCGGGGATCGGCGTCTTGCTCACCTCGTCGATCTTTGGAAAGTCGGGCATGCGCTCGCTGATGTTCTTGCGGATCGTCGCTTCGTCGGCAAACGCCGCAGGCGCGACGAGCAAGGCGCACAGGCTGATGGCGAGAAGTGTGGTGGCGGCGTGAGGGCGAAGCTTGGGCATGTCAGCCTTTCAGGAGTGGGTGGCGCGTGCGTTGAGCCAGCGCTTCACGGGGGGGAGATGCTCCACCAGAGTCATCCCACGGTTGCGAAGTTCCCGGATTGTCGGGCTTGGGTGTGCAAAGAGCTGCAACAGCCCGCCGGTGAGTTGCCCCATGGCCCAGGTCGGCGCAGCGCGTTCGCGCGCGTAGCGGCGCAGCAGCCGTGCATCGCCCAGTTCGCGCCAGGGCTCGCGCTGCGCGATCACGCGCGCCAAGGTGGCGACGTCGGCCAAGCCGAGGTTCAGGCCTTGGCCGGCCAAGGGGTGGACCACATGCGCAGCGTCGCCCAGCAACACCCAACCCGGGCCGCACCAGGGCTGCGCCGTGGCCTGCGTCAGCGGCCAGGCGGCGCGCGGCGAGCACAGCGCCAACTCGCCCACGGCGCCACCGGCACGCTCGAGTTCGGCGGCGAGTTCGATCTCGAATTCGCGCGGCGCGAGCGCCAGCAGCTCTTCAGCGCGCGCTTTCGGGCAAGACCAGACGAGGGCGTAAGTCGCCCGGGCCTGCGGCGCATCGAGCGGCAGCAAGGCCAGCACGTCGGGCGAACGAAACCACTGATGAGCCACGTTCTGGTGGTCGAGCGACGTCGTCAATCGCGCCGCGATGGCGCTCTGGCCGAAATCGAAGCGCTGCACTTCAACGCCCAGTGCCGCCCGGCTCGCCGAGCCCTTGCCCTCGCACAGCGCGGTGAGCGCCGCGTTAACGTCACCGTCAACGCGCGTGATGAACGTGGCGAAGGCAATCGCGGCGTCGAGTTCCGCGTGCAGTGCCTGCGCGTCGACGATCCACGCAAGCGCCGCCACATGCTGTTGCCACGCCGTGAATTCGAGCCCCGCGCCGGGCGCGTCGCCGTGCACCTGCATCTCGTGCACCGCGGTCACGGCGCTGGGCGGAAGCGCCTGCCAGACCTTGAGCTCGCGCAGCAGCGCCACCGACGCGCCGTTCAGTGCGTAGGCGCGAACCTCGTCGCGGCTTGGCGCTTGCGCCGCTGGCGCGTCGTCACGCAGGGCGATCGTGCAGGCCGCAGCGCGCCAAGGCCAGCGCCAGGCATTGGCCCACCGCTCCCGCGCCTCGAACCTGCACATCGACGTTTTGCATCTCGATTCATTGTAAAGAGCCGGTCCCGCGTGCCGGGCGATGCCCCGCAGGCACAATCCGGTTCCACGCATTTTGCAGACCGATATCACGATGGCCGTCTGGATCCGCCGAGTTCTCATCGCTGTTGCCGCGCTGGTCACCGTCTTGGTGGCGCTCGCGGTGTGGTTGCTCATGACGTTCAACCCCGACCAGTACAAGAGCCTGGCCGTCGATTGGATGAAGACCCATCGGAACCGAACGCTGGCGATCGAGGGGCCGATCAAGTTGTCGGTGTTTCCGCGTCTGGAGCTGCGCCTCTCGAAAATCACGCTCAGCGAAGCCGGCAAGCCCGACGAGTTTGCCGCGCTCGCTGAGGCCGACCTGGCGGTGCAAGTGATTCCGTTGCTGCGCGGGCGTGTCGCGATCGACCGCATTGACGCCAAGGGCGTGCGTGTCGCGTTGCTGCGCGACGCCAAAGGCAAGCGCAACACCGACGACTTGGCGCCGCCAGCCGGCGCCGCGGCAAGCGCGCCCGCTGCGCCGAACAAGACGCCCTCTGAGCCAACCCAGCTCGCGCTGGACGTCAGCAGCATCCGCCTGGCCGACGTGCGCGCTCGCATCAAAGACGAGACCGCCGGCATCGACGGCGACGTGGTGTTGCAGGAGTTCAGCACCGGCCGCATCGCCAGCCAGGTGTCCACTCGCGTGAAGATGGTCGTTCAGTTGGCCCTCAAGTCGCCCGCGTTGAAAGGCGAACTGCGCGGCACGTGCGAGGTCACGCCCGATCTGCAGACCGGTTCGGTCACCTTGAGCGAGATGGACCTGGGCTTCAAAGGCGACGCTCCCGGCGCCAGCAATATCGACGCCAGCGTGAAGGGCGGGTTTGCCTTTGACGCTGCCAAAGGTGCGGTCGACGCCAAGGCCCTGGCGTTGCGCGTGAGCGCAAACGCCGGCGCCATCAAGCTGACCGACAGCACGCTCGACATTGCACGCTTCTCGCACGACCCGAACGCGAAACGAATCGCGGTGAACCAGTTGAAGCTGCGGATTGCCGGCACTCAAGGCGGCAAGCCCTTGACGATGGCGCTGGACTGGCCCGAACTCGACGTGAACGGCGCCGCGCTCAGAGGCAGCCCCTTGAGCGGCAGCCTCACGCTCGCGGGAGAGATGCCCGTCGAAGCCAAATTCAGCAGCGGCGCACCGAGCGGCAGCTTCGAGACGGTGCGCATTCCCGCATTTGAGCTGCGTGCCACGAGCAACTCCTCAGCGCGCAAGTTGCAGGCGAGCGTGAACGCCGACCTGATCTTGCAGCCGGACAAGCAGTCGCTTGCGCTGGACAAACTGGGGCTCGACTTGAAGCTCGAAGACCCTGCCCTCAAGCCGCTCGCACTCACGTTGAAGGGCCAGGCCGGCGCGTCGCCGCAAAGCGCGCGCTGGGATCTGACCGGGCAACTCAACACCAGTCCATTTCGCACCGAAGGCACGGCCAATCTCTCAGGCACCACACCCAGCGTCAAGGCGAGTGCCCGCTTCGAGGCGCTGGACCTGAACGCCGTCTTGCCGGCGCCGAGCGCCGCCGCAACGCCGGCGCCAAGCAGCGCAGCGGCGCCAGCGCAAGACGTTCCCGTCGACCTTTCGCCGCTGCGCAGCGTGAATGGCACTTTTTCGCTGCGTGCTGCGAGCGTGGCCGCGCGCCAGTATCGACTCGCCGATCTGGTGCTGGACGCGACGCTCGAGACCGGCATGCTGCGAGTCACGACGCTGCACGCCAAGACCTGGAGCGGCGTGCTCGACGCGACGGCGCTCGCCGACGCGCGCGCGAGCCGCGTCGCCTTCAAGGCGACCGCCAGCGGCGTCGACGTGAACGCCTTGTTGAAAGACGTGGCGTCGAAAGACGTGCTCGAAGGCAAGGGGCGCGTGATCGCCGATATCGAGACCGCCGGGCGCAGCGTCTCCGAGATGAAGTCGCGCCTGCAGGGCAGCGCCGCGCTGCAACTGCGCGACGGTGCGCTGAAGGGCTTCAACCTGGCGAAGAGTTTGCGCCAGGCCAAGGCAGCGCTGTCGACGAGCAAAGACACGGCACAACGCGCGAACCAGACCGAAAAAACCGACTTCAGCGAAATGAGCGCGAGTTTCCAGATCGACGCCGGCGTCGCGCGCAGCAACGACCTGGACATGAAGAGTCCTTACTTTCGGATCGGCGGCGAAGGCCGGATCGACGTCGGCAAGAGCCAGATCGACTACACGGCGCGCGCCACCGTCACCGACACGTCCAAGGGCCAGGACGGTGCCGACCTCGCCGTGCTCAAGGGCCTGACCGTTCCCGTCAAGCTGAACGGCCCGTTCGACGCGGTGGACTGGCACATTCAATGGTCGGCCGTGGCCGCAGGCGCGCTGAAGAATCAAGCCACCGCCAAACTCAAAGACAAGCTCGGGCTGGGCGCCGCGGCAGCGTCGGCACCCGCCGCGCAGCAGCAGCTGAAAGACAAGGCGCAAGACAAGTTGAAAGACAAGTTGAAGGGCTTGTTCAAGTGAGCGATGTTGCGAGCGCAATGAGCCTCGACTTGCGTGTCGAGTCGCTGCACCTCTACCCCATCAAGTCGTGCGCAGGCGTGGCGCCTACGCAGGCGCTGCTGATCGAAACCGGGCTCGAGCTTGACCGCGCCTGGATGCTCGTCGACGAACACAATGAATTCGTCACGCAGCGCGAGTTGCCGCGTTTGGCGCTGATCCGCTTGACGCTGAAGCGCGACGACATGGCGCTGCGTGCGCCGGGCATGTTGGCGTTGCACGTGTCGCTCGACACTGTCGAGAAAAAGACGCGGGTGCGCGTTTGGGACGATGAAGTCGCCGCGTTCGACATGGGCGACCTCGCAGCCCAGTGGTTCTCCGACTTTTTGGGCCAGCACCTGCGCCTGGTGCGCTTTGACCCCGAACAGCGGCGTCTATCGAATCGGCGCTGGACCGGCGCGATCGAGGCGGAAAACGCGTTCAGCGACGGGTTTCCACTGCTCGTTGCGTCGACCGAATCCCTCGCGGAGGTGAACCGGCGCCTCGCGTTGCAAGGTCATGCCCCGGTGACGATGGAGCGCTTTCGGCCGAACCTCGTTCTGAGCGGCTTGGACGCGCACGGCGAAGACCACCTGGATGAAATCATTCTCGAAGGCGTGGACGGCCCGGTTCGCTTGAAACTCGTCAAACCCTGCGGGCGCTGCACGATTCCCGACGTCGACCCCGTCAGCGCCGCGCAAGGCCACGCCATCACCGACGCGTTGGCGAGCTACCGCGCCGACGCGCGCCTGGACGGTGCGCTCACCTTCGGCATGAATGCCGTGATCGTCGAAGGCGTCGAGCGGCGCCTGAACGTGGGCGCGACTGGCCGCGCGAGCTACCGCTTCGACACGTAGCGCCGCGCCGGCGCGACGCCGGGCGACGCTTGGGCTTGCCGCAACGCCCTGGCTTGCCCGCGCCCCTAAAATCGCCGGCTTCGCCCTCTCTCTCACAAAGTCCCCCCGAAAGCCCTCCATGAGCCTCAAATGTGGCATCGTGGGCCTGCCCAACGTCGGCAAGTCCACCCTTTTCAATGCCTTGACGAAGGCGGGCATCGCTGCGGAGAACTATCCGTTTTGCACGATCGAGCCGAATGTGGGAATCGTCGAGTTGCCCGACCCGCGCCTGGCCAAACTCGCGGCGATCGTGAAGCCTGAGCGCATCGTTCCGGCGATCGTCGAGTTCGTCGACATCGCCGGCCTGGTCGCCGGCGCGTCCAAGGGCGAGGGCCTGGGCAATCAGTTCCTCGCGCACATTCGCGAGACCGACGCCATCGTCAACGTGGTGCGCTGCTTCGAAGACGAGAACGTGATCCACGTCGCGGGCAAAGTCGATCCCCTGTCCGACATCGAAGTCATCCAGACCGAGCTGTGCCTCGCCGACCTGGCGACCGTCGAGAAGAGCTTGTCGCGCTACACCAAGGTCGCCAAGGCGGGCAACGACAAGGAGGCGCAGCGCCTCGTCGATGTGCTGCTCAAATGCCAGAAGGCGCTCGATGACGCCAAGCCGGTGCGCGGCATCGCCTTCAGCAAGGAAGAGCTCGTGGTGCTGAAGCCGCTGTGCCTGATCACCGCCAAGCCGGCGATGTTTGTCGCCAACGTCGACGAGCGCGGTTTCGAGGGCAATGCGCTGCTCGACAAGTTGCGCGTCTACGCCGAAGCACAAAAGGCCCCGGTCGTCGCGATCTGCGCGAAAACCGAAGCCGAACTCGCCGACATGGACGAGGCGGACCGGCTCATGTTCCTCCAGGAGATGGGCCAGACGGAAGCCGGCCTGCCGCGGCTGATCCGCGCCGCGTTCAAGCTGCTCGGCTTGCAGACTTACTTCACCGCCGGCGTCAAGGAAGTACGCGCCTGGACGATCCACGTCGGTGACACGGCGCCGCAGGCGGCCGGCGTGATCCACACCGATTTCGAACGCGGCTTCATCCGTGCCCAGACGATTGCCTTCGACGACTTCCTGGCGTTCAAGGGCGAGCAAGGCGCCAAGGACGCCGGCAAGATGCGCGCCGAGGGCAAGGAGTACGTCGTCAAAGACGGTGACGTGTTGAACTTCCTGTTCAACGTTTGAGGCCCTGGATGTAAGTGAACACTGTCTGAGTATTTGAGGGAAGACATTGGATGTAGGTGCGCTGACAGTGAAGAATGCAACGAACGGAAAATCAACCCCCGCGCATCGATCAGCACTCTCCTTGGTCGAGTGCTAAACTTTTCGGAACCAAATCAGGATAGGCGTCTCAGACGCCCCCATGAACAACATGTCCACTGCCACCGCTGTTGCCGTCCGTGACCCGTGGGGCCTTGTGCCTTCGCTGGGCAACCTGGACGCCTACATTTCGGCCGTCAATCGCATCCCGATGTTGACGCTCGAACAGGAGGTCGACTTCGCGACCCGGCTGCGCAACGAAGGCGACCTGAATGCCGCCGGGAAGCTCGTGCTTTCGCACCTGCGCCTCGTCGTCTCGATCTCGCGCCAATACCTCGGCTACGGTTTGCCGCACGGCGACTTGATCCAGGAAGGCAACGTCGGCCTCATGAAGGCGGTGAAACGTTTCGACCCGACACAAGGTGTGCGCCTGGTGAGCTACGCGATGCACTGGATCAAGGCCGAGATTCACGAGTACATCCTGAAGAATTGGCGCATGGTCAAGCTGGCGACGACCAAGGCGCAGCGCAAGCTCTTCTTCAACCTGCGCTCGATGAAACAAGGCCTGAAAGACGACGCACTGGACGCCGACACGCACCGCAGCACGCTGACGCGCGATGAAGTGAAGACGCTCGCGACGCGCCTGAACGTCAAGCAGGAAGAAGTGCTCGAGATGGAGACGCGGCTTTCCGGCGGCGACGTGGCGCTGGAGCCCTTGTCCGACGACGGCGAGGAAGCCTTCGCGCCGATTGCCTACCTCGCCGATGAATCGAACGAACCGAGCCGCGTTCTCGAAGCGCGCAATCGCGACTGGCTCGCCGGCGACGGCATCGCGCTGGCGCTGGACGCGCTGGACGCACGCAGTCGGCGCATCGTCGAAGAGCGCTGGCTCAAAGTCAACGACGACAGCTCGGGTGGCCTGACGCTGCACGACCTCGCCGCCGAATACGGCGTGAGTGCCGAGCGCATCCGCCAGATCGAAGTGGCGGCGATGAAGAAGATGCGCAAGGCGTTGGCCGAAGCGGCTTGATGGCATAGCGGCGCAAGTGCCACCCCGTTATAGGTACGGGTCCGGTAGCCACTCGCTGTGAACCCGCCGGTGGATCCCGGCTTTCGCCGGGATGACGAGAGCGCGGGTTGAATTCAGCCTTGCGCCAGAAGCACCTTCAAATCGACTGCCAGCGCGTCCGCGCCGCTGCCGTAGCGAACGAACAAGCGCACCTTGCCGCGCGCGTCGAAGACGAATGAGCCTGCGGTGTGATCGACGGTGTAGCTGGTTTCCGTCTTGCCCGGCGAGATCTGGAAAAACACCTTGAACTCCTGCGCGGCGGCCTTGATCTGCTCGGGCGTACCGGACAGGGCAACAAAGCTCGGATCGAAGTTCGCCATGTAGGCTTTCAGGACTTCTTGCGTATCGCGTTTGGGGTCGAGCGTCACGAAGATGCCCTGCACGCGCTCACCGTCCTTGCCCAGCGTCTTCTTGATCTGCGCGAGCTCAGCCATCGTCGCCGGGCAGACGTCAGGGCACTGCGTGTAGCCGAAGAAGACGACGCTGACCTTGCCCTTGAATTCTTCGAGGTTGCGTGCCTTGCCGAATTGATCGGTCAGGCTCAGCGTTCGCGCGTATTCGGCGCCGGTGATGTCGATTCCCTTGAACGGCGCCGGGCTCGGCGTCGGGGTCAGCTTGTCGCAGCCGAGCAGGAGCAGTCCGGCGCCAAGCAAGGCGGTGCGACGCGCGAAGTTCATGACGGGCGCTTCTTCCAAGGGCGGCTACAGCAGAGGGCCGACGTAGTGATCGACGAGCAGCGCCGCGAACAGCAGCGACAGGTGCAGGATGGAGAAGCGGAAGGTCTTGCGCGCCAGCGCGTCGGAGTAGTTGCGCCAGAGTTTCCACGCGTAGCCGGTGAAGCAAAACCCCAGCGCAATCGCGCTGACAAGATAAATCACCCCGCTCATTCCCGAGACGAACGGCAGCAGCGTCGCGGCAAACAGCACCACGGTGTAGAGCAAGACGTGCAGGCGCGTGAACTCCGAGCCGTGCGTCACCGGCAGCATCGGCAGGCCGGAGCGCCGGTAGTCCTCGGTGCGGTACAGCGCGAGCGCCCAGAAGTGCGGCGGCGTCCACAGGAAAATGATCAGGCACATGATCAGCGCCTCGGGCCCGACTTCGCCGCGGATCGCCGCCCAGCCGAGCACCGGTGGCATCGCCCCCGACGCGCCGCCGATCACGATGTTTTGCGGCGTCATCGGCTTGAGCACAAGCGTGTAGACAACGGCGTAGCCGACGAAGGTCGCCAGCGTCAGCCACATCGTCAGCGCATTCACCGCGCCGTAGAGCAGGCCGCAGCCCGCGGCGCCGAGCAAGAGCGAAAACACGAGCGTCTGCGTCGTGCTCAACTGGCCGTTCGCGGTGGCGCGCCACGCGGTGCGCGCCATCTTCGCGTCGATGCCTTGTTCCACCAGGCAGTTGAACGCCGCCGCCGCCGCGGCAACCAGCCAGATGCCCGCCGTCGCCGCAAGCACAACCTGCCAGTCGGGCAAACCCGGCACCGCCATGAGCATGCCGATCACCGCGCAAAACACGATCAGCTGCACGACGCGCGGTTTGGTCAGCGCGTAATACTGGCTTGCGCGCGACGGCAAGGCGGTGCGCGCAGCAGGTGCGGGGCGAACAAGGGTTTCAGACATGGCGGGGGCGCAAGGGGTGTGATTCTACGAACTTGGCGCGGCTGTCGACCGCGCATGGCCATTCGGCGCCGCGCGCGGGCCCGTTGGCCGCGCCCAGGCCAGCAGCAGCGTCAACACGATCGTCAGCGCTGCGGCTCCCGCGGTGTGCGCCACCGCGCCGAGCAGCGGCCAACTGAGAAGGACGTTGCTCAAGCCGCTGCCAAGCTGCCACGCGGCGACTGAGGCGAGCGCGACAGCCCAACGTCGCAGCGACGCATCGCGGCGCGCCCACAGCGCCCACGCGAGCGCGGCGTGCGCACCAAGCAGCACGTAAGCGACGAGCCGGTGCACATAGTGAATCGCGACGAGCGCCGCAAACGTCAGGTAGCTGCCGTCGGCTTGCCGGCCGAGTTCGCGCAGCACGGTAAACCCGCCCGCGAAATCCATCTCGGGCCACCAGCTCCCGTGGCACAGCGGAAAGTCGGTGCACGCCAGCACCGCATAGTTCGTGCTGACCCACCCGCCGAGCGCGATTTGCAGCGCGCTCAAGCCCGCCACGCCCCAGGTCGCGGCGCGCAGCCGCGGCGAGAGCGCCCACGGCGCGGGCGCGCCGTCCTGGGTCTGCAGCGCCGGCGCACCCGCCTGGGCCTGCGCCGCGAGCAGCGCCAGCAAGACCATGCCTCCGAGCAAATGCAGCGTCACGATCGCCGGGTAGAGCTTCATCGTCACCGTCAGCGCGCCGAACGCCCCCTGAATGCACACCCAGATCAGCGTCACGGTCGGCCACCAGGGCGAGATCGTCGCGGCCCGGCGCCGCGCTGCCGACCAGCTCGACACGGCGAGCACCAGGATCAGCACCCCCACCATCGTCGCGAGATAACGGTGGATCATTTCGATCCACGCCTTGGTGTGCGTCACGGGCCCGGTCGGCATGGCCGTCTGCGCCACGTCGATGTGCGCGCGCGCGCCCACTGGGCTGGCACTGCCGTAGCAGCCCGGCCAGTCGGGGCAACCCAGGCCCGAGTCCGTCAGGCGCGTGAAAGCACCGAAGAGCACCAGATCGAAGGTGAGGAACAGGATCAACAGCGTGAGCGCGCGCTGGCGCTGTGCGGACGGCGTGCCGCGGTTGCGCAGCCACAGCCACGCGAGCGGGATGCACGCGAGCACCGCACCCAGCAGCGCCAGGCGCAGCGCAACGGCGGGCGCAGCGTCGAGGTTCATCGCCCGGGCTTGTCCCAGCCGGCCGAGGCGCGCAGCAGCCGCTCCACGTCGCGCCGAAGCTTGGCTGGTTCGGGGCTGCGCGGCGAGCGCATCATCCATTGACCCAGCGGGTCGACGATGTACATCTGCGCCTCCAGCGCCTGACCTGCGCCGCCTTCCAGCCACGCCGCCAGCGCCGCCGGTGGCACGCGCAACACCCTCGCGCCCTCGCCTCGGCTCACGGCATCGAGCGTGCGCGACGAAGGTGTCGCCGCGTCGTGAATCAACCAGAGCTTGTCGACCCGGTCCTTGTCGCGCCCGAGCGCCTCGCGCAGCTGGCGCTGCAACCAGAGCATCTGTTCGCAAGCGGCGTCGCACGCGCCTCCCGCGACGACGACCAGCAACCACTGCCCGCGCAAGGACGCCGAGGCGACGCTGCCGCCCTGCATGTCGGTGAGCCCCAGGTTCTCGGGAATCTGCCGCTGCGGCTGGATCAGTTCGCTGTAGTTGGTGCGACCCTGCGGCTTGATCACGTAGTAGGCCAGGTACGACGCGACCACCGGCGAAGCACAAATCAACAACACGAGCAGCATCTTCATGCGCCCGCGCGCCGTGCGCTGGGCGTCGGCGTCGGCCGCGGGCAGCGAGTGCACCGTCAGGCGCAAGGGCTGGTCGAGCGACGCATCAGCGGCGCGCGCGGAGTCGGGGGGAGATGAGTTGGAACCAGACATACAGGCCTGTGATGAGGGCGGCCAGCGCAAACCATTGCGCCGCGTAGCCGTAGTGTTTGTGAATATCGACGGCAGGGCGCGGCCACTGCCGCAGCAAACCGTCGCCGCGGTTGATGGCGTCGTCGACTTGTTGGATCGTCAGCGGCCGCAACGCCAAGCCGGTCTCGCTGGCGTATTCGGCAAGGTCGAGATTTTGCCGGATCGGCCCGCTCGCCGCGGGACCGGCGAACTCGAACAGGCGCGACGGCGCGGGGGCGACGATGCCCTCGAGTGCAACCACCTCACTCGCGCTTACCAGCGTGGGCAAGCGCGTGCGATCGCCGAAATCGCGCGCAACCCAGCCGCGCTGCACGATCGCGTGGCCAGCCCCGGCGTCCAGCGCCAACGGCGTGATAACGATGAACCCGGCCTGGCCATTCAAGGTTCGGTTCTCCAGATACACGGTGCGCTCAGGCACCCAGCGGCCTTGCAAGCGCACGCGGCGGAAGTGCTGGGCGGCGGCGCCTTGCGCGTCCAACGCAAGCTCGGCGCCCTGCAGCGTCGGCAGCTGGCTGCGTTCATCGAGCGTGCGCTGCAGCGCCTGCTTCTGCGCGGCACGATCCATTTGCCAGGCACCCAGCCGTGCGGTCAACGCCGCACCGAGCACAGCCGCCAGCAAAACGATGGCGCTGCGCCGACGCAAGTTGCGCGTGCTCAAGGCAGTTCTCGCGAGCCGCTTGCAGGGCGCGGCGGATAATTGCACACCATGAAAATCCTCATCGTCGTCGCTCTGCTGTGCATCGTCGCCGTGCTCGGCGTCGCCGGCGTGTTCATGATGCGCGACGGCCGCGACGGCAAACCCAAGACCGGAACCATGATGCGCGCCCTGGCGCTGCGCGTCACGCTGTCGATCCTGCTCGTCGCCTTCATCCTGCTGAGTTACTGGATGGGGTGGATCAAGCCGACGGGAATTCCGCTCGGTTGATCCGCCGCCGCAGAGCAAAAACGCCGCAATCGCGGCGTTTTTTTCAGCGAGCTTCGCGGGCGCCGATCAAAGCCAGTAGACGACGATGTAAAGGCCCAGCCACACGACGTCGACGAAGTGCCAGTACCAGGCCGCGCCCTCGAAGCCGAAATGGCGTTGCGGTGTGAAGTGCCCCTTCATGAGGCGCAGCGTGATGAAGATCAACATCGTCATGCCGACGAACACATGAAACCCGTGAAAGCCCGTGAGCATGAAAAACGTCGAGCCGTAGATGCCCGAGCTCAGCTTGAGGTTCAGTTCGCTGTACGCGTGGATGTATTCGTAAGCCTGCAGTGCCAGGAAGAGTGCGCCCAGGGCCACGGTGAACCACATGAAGGCGATCGTGCGCGCGCGGTGGTTGGCGATGAGCGCGTGGTGCGCAATCGTCAGCGTCACGCCGGAAGACAGCAACAGGATGGTGTTGATCGTCGGAATCGGCCACGGCCCCATGGTCTGGAAGGCTTCGACGATTCCCGCCGGCGAGCCCGTGATGCCTTGGCCCGCGGTGGGCCAGACCGCCTTGAAGTCGGGCCACAGAATCGCGTTTTCCAGGCTGCCCAGGCTGGGCAGCGCGTGTTGACGCGCCCAGTAGAGCGCACCGAAAAATGCGCCGAAGAACATCACTTCGGAAAAGATGAACCAGCTCATGCTCCAGCGGAACGACACGTCGATGCGCTGGCTGTACTGCCCGGCTTCGCTTTCGCCGATCGCGTCGCGGAACCAGCGCTGCAAGACGACGAACCACATGACGAAGCCGACGAGCACGAAGTACTTGCCCCAGTCGGCCCCGTTCACCCACTGGCCGGCACCGAGAACGATGAGCAAAAACGCCAACGCCGTGAGCGCCGGGTGCCGCGAAGGCGCGGGAACGAAGTAATAGGGCTGTGCCCCTTGATGTGCCGCTGCCGACATGTTTTCTCCTGGAACCTAACGATTTGAATGCTTCTGCAGGGCTGCCACGGCTATTTCGCCACGCCGCTGGCAATCACCCAATTCACCATCACGATCAGGCCGGTCACGAACAGCGCCGCTGCCGCGATGCCCGCGATGACGACATGAACGGGGTTGAGCTCGCTCACGTCTTTTCGGTATTCGCTGCCCTTGCGGATGCCGAAGAACGACCACGCCACCGCACGCACCGTCTGCAGGAACGACGCCTTGCGCCGAACGGCGTCGCGCAATTCCCCGCTCATGATTCCGGCGCAGCAGGCACCTTGCCGCCGACTTCGAAGAAGGTGTACGACAAGGTGATGGTGCGAACGTCCTTGGGCAACTTCGGGTCGATGACAAACGTCACCGGCCACTCGCGCGTCTCGCCGGGCTTCAGGGTGTGCTCGGCAAAGCAAAAGCACTCGACCTTGTTGAAGTGCGGCATCGCCTGCATCGGCGCATAACTGGGAATCGCCTGCGCGGCCATGGTCCGGTTCTGCACGTTGCGAAACTGGTAGATGACGGTGGCCATTTCGCCGGGATGCACGTCGACAAAACGCTTCGCCGGTTTGAACTCCCAGGGGCCGCGCGCATTCGCGTCGAACTCGACGGTGATGGTGCGACTCAAATCGATCTGCGAGTTGCGATCGGCCTTCCACGAGTTGCCCGATGCCTCGCGCTCGGCGATCGACAGCACGTTGATCCCCAGCGCCGTGCAGATCGCCTTGTAGACCGGCACCAATGCGTAGCCGAAGCCGAACATCAGGCACACGATCAGCGCCAGCTTGCCCAGCATGACGCGGTTGTCGCGCAGCAGCAAGGCTGCTGCAGCGACGGGCCGAGACGGCGCTTGCTTCATGGGGTCAGATTCCAAAAATGGCACTCTTGACGATGAAGCCGACGAACAGCAACACCGCCATTGAGGCAAGGAACCAAGCCAGACGCAAATTGCCTTTGCGCTGCTCGGGCGTGACGACGTTGTTCAAGGAATCACCTTGGTCGCCGTGGCGTTCAGGTTGGGCGGTGTCTCGAAGGTGTGGAACGGCGCAGGCGAGGGAATTTCCCACTCCAGGCCTTCAGCGCCGGCGCCATCGGCGTCGTTCCAGGGCCGTTGCGGTGCTTTTTTGCCCTTGCCCTGCGCCATCGGCAACACGACCATGACAAGGAAGTACACCTGGGCCAGGCCAAAGCCGAGCGCGCCCACGCTGGCCAGCATGTTGAAGTCGGCAAACTGCATCGGGTAGTCGGCGTAGCGTCGTGGCATTCCGGCCAGGCCGAGGAAGTGCATCGGGAAGAAGGTGATGTTGAAGAAGATCAGCGAAGCCCAGAAGTGCACCTTGCCGTGGATCTCTTCGTACATCACGCCGGTCCACTTCGGCGCCCAGTAGTAGTAGCCGGAGAACATGCCGAACAGGGACCCGGCGACCAGCACATAGTGAAAGTGCGCGACCACGTAATACGTGTCCTGCAGCTGGATGTCGATGGGCGCCATCGCCAGGATCAGGCCGGTGAAGCCGCCCATCGTGAAGACGAAGATGAAGCCCACCGCCCACAGCATGGGAGTCTCGAAAGTCATCGAGCCGCGCCACATCGTCGCGATCCAGTTGAAGACCTTCACTCCCGTGGGCACGGCGATCAGCATCGTCGCGTACATGAAGAAGAGCTGCCCCGTCACGGGCATGCCTACCGTGAACATGTGGTGCGCCCAGACGATGAACGAGAGGATCGCGATCGACGACGTTGCGTAGACCATCGACGCGTAGCCGAACAGCGGTTTTCTCGCAAACGCCGGAACGACCGCACTGACGATGCCGAACGCCGGCAGGATCATGATGTAGACCTCGGGGTGGCCGAAGAACCAGAAGATGTGCTGGTACATCACCGGGTCGCCGCCACCCGCGGGGTTGAAGAAATGCGTGCCGAAGTGGCGGTCCGTCAGCGTCATCGTGATCGCGCCTGCCAACACCGGCATCACGGCGATCAGCAGGAACGCAGTGATCAGCCAGGTCCAACAGAACAGCGGCATCTGCATCAGAGACATCTTCGGCGCGCGCATGTTCAGAATCGTCACGATGATGTTGATCGAGCCCATGATCGAGCTCGCCCCGAGGATGTGCAGCGAGAAGATCGCCGCGTCCATCGACGGGCCCATCTGCAGCGTCAGCGGTGCGTAAATCGTCCAGCCGGCAGCGGGTGCGCCGCCGGGCATGAAAAACGACGCGACGAGCATCGTCGCCGCGGGAATCAGCAACCAGAAGCTCAGGTTGTTCATGCGCGCGAACGCCATGTCGGGTGCGCCGATCTGCAGCGGCACCATCCAGTTCGCAAAGCCCACGAAGGCCGGCATGATCGCGCCGAACACCATGATCAGGCCGTGCATCGTGGTCAGCTGGTTGAACATTCCAGGGTTCACGAACTGCAGACCCGGCTGGAACAATTCGGCACGAATTCCCAGCGCCAGCACGCCGCCGACCATGAACATGGTGAACGCGAAAATCAGGTACATCGTGCCGATGTCCTTGTGGTTCGTCGCGTAGACCCAACGGCGCCAGCCGTACGGCGCGTGATGGTGGTCGTGGTCGTCGTGATGGGCGGGGTGATCGAGAACTGCGCTCATGTGAATTCCTAAGGGACTCTGATTCGATCGTTCGTTACTTGCGGGCGGCCAGCACTTCAGCCGGCTGGACCGCCTGGCCGGTCTTGTTCGACCAGCTGTTCTTCGTGTACGTGATGACGGCCGCCAACTCGGTGTCGCTGAGCGCCTTCCACGCCGGCATCGCGCCGTTGTTCTGGCCGTTCAGGACCACGCCGATTTGTTTGTTCTTGTCGGCATCCAACACGATGGCGGCGCCGTCGAGCGGCTTGAACGGGCCGAGGCCCTTGCCATGCGACTGGTGGCACACGAGGCAGTTGGCAGCGTAGACCTTTTCGCCGCGCGCCACCAGTTCTTCGAGCGCCCAGGTCTTGCCTGGGTCGTCGGCCGACGCGGCCATCTTCTTCTTTTGTGCGTCGACCCAGGCGCTGTAATCCGCCGCCGACAAGACCTTCACGTGGATAGGCATGTAGGCGTGTTCCTTGCCGCACAGCTCGGCGCACTGGCCGTAGTAGTCGCCGGTTTTGGTCGCGCGAAACCAGGTGTCGCGCACGAAGCCGGGGATCGCGTCTTGCTTGATGCCAAACGACGGCACCATGAAGGCGTGGATCACGTCGCTCGCGGTGAGGATGATGCGGATCTTCTTGTCCACGGGAACGACGAGCGGGTTGTCGACCTTGAGCAGGTAGTCGTCGCCCGACGGCTTGCCCGAGTCCGACATGCGGCGCTGCGCCGGGTCCAGCGACGAGAGAAAGCCAATGCCCTCGCCCTCGCCCTTCAGGTAGTCATAGCCCCACTTCCACTGCACGCCGGTGGCCTTGATCGTCAGGTCTGCGGAACTCGTGTCTTTCATCGCCACCACGGTCTTGGTCGCCGGCAGCGCCATGAAGATGACGATGATGAACGGCACCACCGTCCACGCGATCTCGACTTTCACGCTCTCGTGAAAGTTCGCCGCCTTCGCACCCTTGGAGCGGCGGTGCTTGAAGATCGAATAGAACATCACGCCGAAGACGAGCAGGAAAATCACGGTGCAGAGCACCATCATGTAGTTGTGCAGCGAGCGCTGGTCGGCGGCGATTTGCGTCACCGGGTCGTGCAGGTCGAGTTGGTTCACCCCGGGGCCGCCGGGCAGGTCTTTGACGGCCAGGGCCGCGTGCGTGGCCAGCAGTGCCCCCAACGTCAGGCCAGCCTGCCCGAGTCGGGCCCAGAGAGTCTTCATCGTCGCAATGTTGTTCATGCTCTTCGCTTCAGGGGTTCTGATATTCAGGAGGGTCTTCGTCTGCGGAGTCAGTTCAACGCGCCACGCCATGGCTCCAGCGGCGCAGCGCCCAGCGCAGTTCGTCGGCGAGTTCGCGGCGCAGTTCGGGGCGAACGAAGCGGCCCACGGAAATTTTGCGTCCTTGGCCCGAAAGCTCGATCAGCGACCGGTCGCCGTGCTCGGGCTCGATGCGAACCCACGCCGGAGTGAACTCGACGCGCTCGACATGGCGCCCCGACGCGTATTCGACGACCAGGCTGCCCGGGGCCAATCGAATCGATTCATTGTCGGCGGCGTGGCGCGCATAAAAGAGCAGCGCAGCGCCCACTGCGAGCATTTCCGCGCCCGCATAGGGCATGACCATGAGCGCGCCGACTGACCAGAAGCCCGCGGCGATGGTCAATGACAGCAGGCACAGGGCCAGGTAGCACAACCACATCTGGCGCGGCGCAAGTGAGCTGCTGCGCTTGAGCTGCCAACGCACGCTCCAGTCCTGCGTGGCGTGGGCCTGACCGGGCGACTCCTGACCAAAGCGCAGATCCACGCGCGCCGCCCCGGCAGCGGGGTCGCGGCCGGTGGGCTGTGCAGGCAGTGTGGGTGACATTCTCGCGGTCGGTAGGAGACAGACGTCGGGGGGAATCAGGCAGCGCGATCAACGCGACGCGCTGACCAGAACCACGCGGCCAACTCGTTGCGGGCCGACCGGCCTCGAAAAGCGGCGCATTTTAGCCCACAGATTTAGAACCCTTCGACCAATACCACGCAGCGCTCGATCAACTCGGGCGCGCGCTGTTGCGCGAGCGCACCAACGCGCGCATCTCGGCCAGCGAGACCCGCGTGGGTTCGCCTTGCGGCACGCGGGGCGCGGTCTTGAACGCGTGACCATACGCGACTTCGAAACTCAGACGCAGTCGGCCGTCCGGTCCTGCCAAGCTCTGCAGCTCGTCAAGCAAGCGTTCGCGCCAGCGCGGCGTGCGCAATCCGGCGTAGCGCTCGGGTGCGGCGTTGACACCCAGCGTGCGCAACTCGGCAAGCAGCGCCTGCGGGCTCGCCCAGTGCAGCGTCAGCGTCTCCTGGTCGAGCACGGGGTCGGCAAAGCCGGCGTGCACGAGCATGTCGCCCAGATCGTGCATGTCGACGAAAGCCGGCGTCGGCGCGGGCCAGCCAAGGCGCGCGTAGAGCTGGCGCAGTTCGCGCAGCGTTCCTGGGCCCAGGCAGGAAAAGATGATGACCCCCTCGATCTGCAGCAACTCGTGCCAGCGCGCAAACAGCGCCGGCGGGTCGGGCTCGGTGTGCAACATCATGTTGGCCCAGAGCAGCGGCGCGCCCGCGGGCAATTCGGTCGAACTCGCTGGACCCGGCCGAGCCGCAGCGTCGAGTAGAACGTCGACGTTCGCACCGCGCCAGCGTTGCAGCGTCCACCACGGCCGCCGCGCCGCGGCGCGGCTTCGCATCGCGAGTGCTTCAGTCGGCTCGATCGCGAGACGGTGCGCCTTCGGATACAGCGCCGCAAGCGTGGCACCGCCGGCGCCGCTGAAGCCCCACCAATCGATCAACCACTGCGGCGCGAGCCGAATCACCGCCAGGCGTTCGCCCATGCGCCGCGCCACTTCGGCGTGCAACCACGGCGGCTGCGCGGCGCGTGCAGCGCGGCGCAGCGTGGCCTCGATGGCGGATGCGTCGAGCGCGCGTTGCGGTTCAGGTGGGAGGCGCGCCATGCCGGGGCAGTATATTGAGCCGTGCTCTTCTCCTCTCTTTTGCGGCCCACGCTGCCGCGCCTGCCCAGCCTGTGCGCGTTGTGCCACGGCTGGGGCGAACAGCGCGTCTGCGCAGCGTGCCTCACGCGCTGGTCCGGTGCGGCGCAGCGCTGTGGCCGGTGCGCGCTGACTGCGCCGCTGGCCACCTCACTGTGCGGCGCGTGTCTGCTCGACCCGCCGCCTTACGCACACGCCATCGCCGCATTCGACTACGCCGCGCCGTGGGACGGCCTGATCGCGCGCTTCAAGTTCAACGACGCTTTGGATTTGGGCGCCGCACTGACGCAGCCGCTGCTGCGCGCCATCCGCACGTCCGGCGTGGCGCTGCCCGACCTGCTACTGCCGGTGCCCTTGAGCGACACGCGCCTGCGCGAACGCGGCTACAACCAGGCGTGGGAAGTCACGCGCCGGCTCGGCAAGGCGCTCGCGCTGCGCGCCGATCCGCAGCTGCTGCTGCGCACGAAGGACACGCCGCACCAACTCGCGCTGCCGCCGGGCGCGCGCGCGGCCAACGTGCGCGGCGCGTTTGCGATCGAGCCGCTGCGCTTGCGCGAGCTGCGCGGCAAATGCGTCGCCGTCGTCGACGACGTGCTGACCACCGGCGCCACCGCGGCCGAAATCACGCGCACGCTGCTTCAAGCGGGCACGGCGAGCGTGCAAGTCTGGGTGCTCGCGCGCACGCCGCGGCCGGATCGCTGAGCGGCCGCGGACTGACCATGTTCAACATCGTGCTCGTGCATCCGGAAATTCCGCCGAACACGGGCAACGTGATTCGCCTCGCAGCGAACACCGGCTGCACGCTGCACCTGATCGAGCCGCTCGGCTTTTCCATGGACGACCGCCAGCTTCGGCGCGCCGGTCTGGACTATCACGAGTACGCGAGCGTGCAGCGCTACGCGTCCTGGGCCGCGTTTCTGGCCAGCCCCGAGGTGGCACGCAGCGCGCCGTCGCGGCGCTTCGCCTTCACGACGCGCGCGACACGGCGCGTCGAAGAGCACGCCTGGCAAAGCGGCGACTGGCTGGTGTTCGGCTCGGAAACCTCCGGTCTGCCCGACGACGTGCGCGCGGCGTTCGAGCCGATGCAATGCCTGCGCCTGCCGTTGCGTCCCGGCCAGCGCAGCCTGAATCTGAGCAATGCCGTCGCCGTCGCGGTGTTCGAGGCGTGGCGTCAAATCGGCTACGTCGGCGGCGTGTGATGCGCGAGCGCGGGCCGCGCGGCTTCAGAGTTCCGGCCTCGCCTCGCGGCCCATCAGGCGCTCGACCGCCTCGCGCGGCGTCAGCCGGCCGACCAGCACCGCGACCACCGCCTGCGTGATCGGCATGTCCACGCCGTGCGCGCCGGCGCGCTGCAGCACCATCGCGGCGCTGTAAACGCCTTCGGCCACATGACCGAGATCGCGCAGGATCTGCGGCAATGCAAGCCCCTGCGCGAGCAACAAGCCGACTTGGCGATTGCGCGACAGGTCGCCCGTCGCCGTCAGCACCAGATCGCCCAGGCCGCTCAGCCCCGTGAAGGTTTCGGCGCGCGCGCCCAGGGCCAAGCCGAGGCGCGTGATCTCGGCCAGACCGCGCGTGATGAGCGCGGCGCGGGCGTTTTGCCCCAGGCCCAGGCCGTCGGCGATTCCCGTAGCGATCGCGAGCACGTTTTTCACCGCGCCGCCGACCTCCACACCCACCGGGTCGTCCGACGTGTAGATGCGCAGCTGATCACCGTGCAAGAGTTGCACCGCCAAGTCACGCACCGATTCGTGCGCACTCGCAGCGACCAGCGCCGTAGGCTGGCCGCGCGCGACTTCGAGCGCAAAACTCGGACCCGACAGCACGCCCACGCGCACCTGCGGGCACACGGCCTGCGCGACTTCGTGGCCGAGCCAACCCGTGCCTTCCTGGAAACCCTTGCACAGCCACAGCACCGCGCCCGCGTCCGCGGGCAGCGCGCGCAACATCGCCTCCAGCCCGGCCATCGGTGTGGCGATCACGATCAGCCCCTCGCGCGCATGCGCCAGCGCGGCAGACAGATCGGAGTGAATGCCAAGCGCCGCCGGCAGCTCGACGCCATCGAGATAGCGCACGTTGCGCCGCAGCGAATTCATTTGCGCCGCCTGGCCCGCATCGCGCGCCCACAGCCGCGTGGGCACGCGTGCACAGGCGCCAACGGCCAGCGCGGTTCCCCACGCGCCTGCGCCGAGAACCGTGAGGGCTGTTGCGCTCGTCACGCCGCCCCTTTGCGCTCCAGCCGGATCAGTGCGCGATGGCGCTCTTGTCCGGGCCGTTCGCTGCCGCCGCAGCGGCCTGCGCACGCTGCTGCTCGAACATCGCCTGGAAATTCACTTCCGTGAGCAGCACCGGCGGGAAGCCCGCGCGTGTGCACACGTCGGACACGATCGCGCGCAAATACGGGTAGACGATTCCCGGGCAGGCGATGCCGATGATTTGCTGCAACTGCTCTTCCGGGATGTTGCGAATCTCGAAGATGCCGGCTTGTTTGGCCTCGACGAGGAACAAGGTCTTGTCGTTGACCTTGGTCGTCACGGTCGCGGTGACGGTCACTTCGTAAATCCCCTCGGCGATCGGCGCGGCGCCGAGTGCGAGGTTGATGTCGACCTGCGGCGCCGCCTGTTCCAGCAGGATTTGCGGCGAGTTGGGTTGCTCCAGCGACAGATCCTTGAGGTACAGACGCTGGATCTGGAACACGGGGTTCTGGGTCGTCTCTTCGGCCATGCGTTTCTCGATTTCAATCGCGATGAAAAAACCCGCGGACCGGTCTGGCGCGGGCTGGGGAGCCGGATTATGCGCCGCAACGCATGCCGCCGAAGCAGCGCAGCGTGACCGAAATCTCAGCCGGCAGCACCTGCAAGAAGCGGCAGCAGCGCGCCTTGCCGGTCCAGCGCGATCAAGTCATCGCAGCCGCCGACGTGCGTGTCGCCGATGAAAATTTGCGGCACGGTGCGGCGCCCGGTGGACTCCATCATGACCTGGCGCGCCTGTGCATCCAGGTCGATTCGAATCTCGTCGATCTGCGCCACGCCGCGCTGCTTGAGCAGGGCCTTGGCGCGAATGCAGAAGGGGCAGACCTCGGTCGTGTACATCTTCACGGCTTGCATCGTCTGGGCTCGTAGGGCTGTTGGATTGATCAGGCCGACTTTTCGATCGGCAGGTTCGCCTCGCGCCAGGCGCGCAGGCCGCCGGCGAGCACGCGCGTCTTCTCGAAGCCGCGCTTTTGCAGCATTCCCACGGCGCGTGCAGCGCGCGCGCCGGTGGGGCACACGAGCACGAGCGGCAGAGTCTTGTTCTTCGGCAAGTCGTTGCTCGCCTCGAGGGCGCCGAGCGGAACGTTTTTCGCCCCGGCGACGTGGCCGGACGCAAATTCGGCGTTCTCGCTCACGTCGATCAGCACCGCCTTCTCGCGGTTGATGAGTTGCACGGCTTCGGTGGGAGAGACCTTGCTCGATCCGCCCGCGCCTTTGTTCACCAAGGGAAGCAAGAGCATGGTGCCCGAAGTCAGCGCGGCCAGGAACAGAATCCAGTTGTCGACGACGAATTGCACGTAAGAGTTCACTGGAAGCCACCGGGGAGCGCGAAGCGGCGGATTATAGAATTGCGCGCCTCGCATGCGCCGCGCGGTGCACCAAGCCCTCGTCTCACGCATGTCATTGCCATCGCCCACCATGCACAAACTCGTACTCATCCGCCACGGCGAGTCGACGTGGAACCTGGAAAACCGCTTCACGGGTTGGACCGACGTGCCGCTCACACCGACCGGCGTGGCGCAAGCGCGCGACGCCGGGCGCTTGCTGCGCCAGGAAGGCTACGAGTTCGACGTCGCCTACACCTCGGTGCTCAAGCGCGCAATCTGGACGCTGTGGCACGCCCTGGACGAACTCGACCGCACCTGGTTGCCCGTGATCAACGCGTGGCAACTCAACGAGCGCCACTACGGCGCGTTGCAAGGCTTGAACAAGGCGGAGACGGCGCGCAGGTACGGCGACGCGCAAGTGCTGACATGGCGCCGCAGCTATGACACGCCGCCGCCCGCGCTGGAAGCGAACGACTCGCGCTGCGAGCGCAGCGACCCGCGCTACGCGCGCCTCGCGTCGGTGCAAGTGCCTCTGACCGAGTGTCTGAAAGACACTGTGGCACGCGTCCTGCCGTACTGGAACACCACGCTCGCCCCGGCGATTCGATCCGGCCAGCGCGTCGTCATCGCCGCCCACGGCAACAGCCTGCGCGCACTCGTGAAGTATCTCGACGGCGTGGGCGATGCACAGATCGTCGGCTTGAACATTCCGAATGGGATCCCGCTCATCTACGAACTTGATTCGGACCTGCGGCCGCGGAAGAGCTACTACCTTGGCGATGCCGATGCTGCTGCGGCGGCGGCACAAGCGGTGGCTCGACAAGGCAAGGCTTGAAGCTGACCTCGATTCGTGGGTCGAGAGTCCGACAGGCAAGGCCCAAGCTCTCGCGGCGCGACGCCGTTGCCGGTAGCAACGCCGCGCCATGGCCACCCTGCGCTGCCTGAACTGCGAGTTTGACATCTCCCGCGGGGAGCGCTTCTGCGCAAACTGCAGCCAGCGCACAGACACCACGCGCCTGTCGCTCGGCGACATGACTCGGGATCTGCTGCACTCTTTCGTCAACGTCGAGCGCGGCCCGCTGACCTTTGCTCGGGCGCTGCTGCTGCGACCGGGCATGATCGCGCGCGAGTACGTCCAAGGACGACGCCGACGCTACTACGGGCCTTTTGCAACGCTGGCCGTCTTGGTGGGCGTGACGGCGCTCGTGTTCAACCTGTCGGGGTTTCAAGTGCTGGCGCAAGAGGGCGTGTCAGCTGCCCCGGCGGCCTTGCTCCATCGTTACTTCAACTTCGTGCTGCTGGCGCAACTGCCGCTGCTCGGTGGTGTGTGCGCTTTGGTGTTCCGCGACGCGCATCTGACGCTGCCCGAACATATGGTGCTGGTGGCCTGCGCGCTGGGTGTGCGTGCCGCGGCGTTGACCGTCACGGTGCCGATCGCGCTGCTCGGCTCGACAACCGGGCCCACGTTCTGGCAGACCAGCGTGTTCTGGGGGCTGTGGTACGTCTATTTCGGCTGGGCAGCGTCGCAGTTCTACGCCGGCCCCCGCTGGCGCTCAGGGTTGCGTGGTGCGATGGTTGCAGCGATCGGACACGCCTTGATCATCGGCGTCCTCGTGATGGGTAGTTCAGTCTACGAAGCAATCGTGAATCGCTAGCCCGGTGCCTGTGGCACCTCGGAGGGGCCTACGCAGGTGCAAGCTCGATGCGCAGTGCCTCCGCAATTTCCAGACGCAGCTTCTGCGCGAGCGCGCGCCGATCCAGATGGCGTGTGCCTTGCGAATCCAGCACAACGACGCTCACGCGCAGCTCTTGCGCCATCGCCACCCTCCACAATGACTGCGCAAGCGTCGTCTCGCCGATGTACGCAGCCGCCGCGCTGACGGGAGCCTGCGCATCGCAATAGCGAATCGCCACCGCCTGCACCGGAGTCTGCGTGGCAATCGCCGCCTGCAACAGATTCGCGTGAAACGGCAGCAGGCCCGCACCATCGCTCGTCGTGCCTTCGGGAAACACGGCGACCGTCTCGCCGGCCTGCAACGCCTGCGCAACCTGGTGCACGACACGCATCGCGTCGCGCTTGCGCTCGCGTTCGATGAACAAGGTGCCGCCGCACGCGACCATCCAACCGAGCACGGGCCAATGGCGCACGTCGGCCTTGGAGACGAAGCGCACCGGCTGGACCGCGTCGATGGCGAGGATGTCGAGCCACGAGACGTGATTCGCCGTGAGCAGCACGGGGCCTGGCCGCGGTGTGCCCTGCGCGTCCAGCGCGATGCCCAGCGCAGCGAGCGAGCGCGACGCCCACACGCCGACCTCCTGCATGCGCTGCGCGGGGCTCAGACGCGGAAACACGAACACGCAAATGAGCAGCGCGCGCAGCGCTTCGAGCACACCTCGGGCCAGGCGCCAGCACGCCTTGATTCGCCTGAGCATGACTGGTGCGCTGCGCGACCTAACGCGGCTGCGCTTCGAACGCCACTTGCCCGCCCACCAGCGTGAACGCCACGCGTCCCGGCAATTCGATTCCGGCAAACGGCGTGTGCTTGGCCTGGCTGACCAGGGCACTGGGTTTGACGGTCCACGACGCTGCGGCGTCGAACAGGCACAGATCGGCGGTGCCGCCTTCGACGAGCCGACCCACGCTCGCTGCAAGCGAACCCAGCGCAGGACCCAGCAACGCTGCGGGCCGGCTCGTGACTCCCGCCAACGCGAGCGGCAATGGAGTTGCGGATTCACTGCCCCACTTCAGCGCCAGGCCCAGCAACAGTTCGAGCGCACTCGCGCCGGGCTCGGCCTGCGCGAAAGGCAGGTTCTTCGCATCGGCGTCCACCGGCGTGTGGTCGCTGACCAGCGCGTCGATCGTGCCGTCTCTCAGCCCGGCACGAATCGCGTCGCGATCGCGCTGCTGGCGCAAGGGGGGCGACAGCCGCATCGCCGCGTTGAAGTAGCCGATGTCGACGTCGATGAGGTGCAGCTGATGCACGCTCACGTCGCAGGTCACGGGCAAGCCTTCCGCCTTGGCGCGGCGCACCAGCTCGACGCCGGCAGCGCTGCTCAGGCGGCACAGGTGCAGTCTGGCGCCGGTGTCGCGAACGAGTTCGAACAAGGTATGAAGCGCGATCGTCTCGGCAATCACCGGCACGCCGGACAAGCCCATGCGTGTCGCGAGCGGCCCCTTGGCGGCGACGCCATTGCCGAGGTAGGCGTCGCTCGGGCGCAGCCAGACCGTGTAGCCGAAGGTCGCTGCGTATTGCAACGCACGGTGCAGGACGAGCGTGTCGGTGATGGCCGCGTCGGCCTGCGAGAAGCCCACACACCCCGCTTCGGTGAGCTCGGCCATTTCGGTCAGCGCCTCGCCCTTCAGGCCGCGTGTCAGCGCACCCAATGGGAACAGCCGCGCCTGGTTCAGGTTGCGCGCGCGGAACTTGAGCATCTCGACGAGACCTGGTTCGTCGAGCACCGGGTCGGTGTCGGGCGCGCACACCAGGCTCGTCACACCACCGGCCACTGCCGCGGCCATTTCCGATTCGAGCATGCCTTCGTGCTCGTGGCCGGGTTCGCGCAAGCGCACCGCCAGGTCGACGAGGCCGGGCGTCACCACGAGGCCGTTGGCTTCGATACGGCGGTCGGGTGAAAAATCGGCGGCGACGCGGCCAAGACCGACGATGCGCCCGGCGGCGATTGCGACATCGCCCGTTCCATCACGGCCTGTCGCCGGGTCGATGAGGCGGCCGTTGCGGATCAGTATCTTCATGCGGTGGATACCGGCTTGCGCCGGTATGACAACAGCTGGGTTGGCGATCTCATGCGCTGTTCCCCGCAATGATCGACATCACCGCCATGCGCACCGCAATGCCGAACGTCACCTGCGGCAGGATCACGCTTTGCGCGCCGTCGGCGACGTCGGAGTGGATTTCCACGCCGCGGTTGATCGGCCCCGGGTGCATGACGATCGCCTCGGGGTGTGCGAGCGCGAGTTTTCCCGGCGTCAGGCCATAGTTCTTGAAGAACTCGCCCGCGCTGGGCAGCATCGCGCCGCTCATGCGTTCGTTTTGCAGGCGCAGCATGATGATCACGTCGGCGCCGCGAATCCCCTCGACCATGTCGTGGCAGACGCGAACGCCCATCTCCTTCAGGTCGCCAGGAACCAGCGTCTTCGGCCCGACGGCGCGGATTTCCGCGACACCCAGCGTCGTCAGCGCATGGATGTCGGAGCGCGCGACGCGCGAGTGCACGATGTCGCCGACGATCGCCACCGTCAGGTTCGCGAAGTCGCGCTTGAAGTGACGGATCGTGTACATGTCGAGCAGGCCTTGCGTCGGGTGCGCATGGCGACCGTCTCCCGCGTTGATGACGTGCACGTGCGGCGCGCAGTGCCGCGCCACGAGGTACGGCGCGCCGCTCTCGCTGTGGCGCACGATAAACATGTCGGCGTGCATCGCCGACAAGTTGGCGATCGTGTCGAGCAGGCTTTCGCCCTTGGCCGTGCTGGAGCGCGCAATGTCCAGGTTGATGACGTCGGCGGAGAGGCGCTTCGCGGCGATTTCGAACGTCGTGCGGGTGCGCGTGCTGTTCTCGAAGAACAGGTTAAAGATGCTCTTCCCCCGCAGCAGCGGCACTTTTTTCACTTCGCGTTCGTTGACGCTGAGGAAGGTGCCTGCGGTATCGAGGATCTGCACAAGCACTTCGCGCGGCAGGCCGTCGATCGACAGCAGGTGAATCAGCTCACCATTTCGATTCAGTTGCGGGTTGCGCTGCGGGCTGTGGTCGGACAGCATCAGGCCGAGCCCTCAATTTGAAAGCTCAGGCGCCCGGCGGCGTCGCGCTCCAGTGACAGACGCTGCTCGCGGGGCAAGGTGATGCGCGCGGCGCTGTACGTCGCGCACACCGGCAATTCGCGCCCGACCCGGTCGACGAGCACGGCGAGTTGCACGCTGGCCGGGCGCCCGAAGTCGTACAGCTCGTTCACCGCGGCGCGAATCGTGCGGCCGGTGTAGAGCACGTCGTCGATCAGGAGGATGCGTCGCCCTTCGACGTCGAACGGCAGGCGCGTCTGGCGGCTGTTCGCCGGCATGCCGCGCGAGTTGAAATCGTCGCGGTGCAAGGTGATCGAGAGCACGCCGGGTTCACCGCTCAAGCCCAGTTCGCGCTGCAGCCGCTGCGCCAGCCAGGCGCCGCCCGACAAGATGCCCACGAGCGAGGTCTCGGCTTGCGGCTCGAGCATGGCACGCACTGCGCCGGCGAGTTCGGCGTAGAGCGCTTCGGCGTCGAGGGTCAGCGGCGTCGTCATTCGTGAGGGCACGGGATGGCGTTGAGGAATTGCTCGAGGATGATCGCCGCCGAAGCAGCATCAAGGTCTTTTGCGCCTGCCGCACGCGCTTGCGTCGTGCTGTAGCGCTCGTCGACTTCGTGCACTGTCAGCGCAAACCGCCCCCGCAACTGGCGTGCGAAGCGCTGCGCGCGTGCCGTGTTTTGATGGGGCGCCCCGTCGGGGTGATACGGCACGCCAACCACCAACGCTTCGGGCCGCCACTGCGCGATCAGCCCGGCAATCGCCTCGAAGCGGCACTCGCCGGGCTCCATCAGCGTGAGCAGCGGCGTCGCTCTGCGCGTCAGGTCATTGCCGCTTGCCACGCCGATGCGCTTGATGCCGAAATCGAATGCGAGGTAGGAAAGAACGGTTGACGCTGCCGGCCGTCGCGGCGAGGCATCATGGTTCATGCGTGTCCCGCGTCCTGGCTCAGCATGTGCGCGTCAATGCCGAGCAGCGACAGCGCGCGTGCATACCGCTGCTCCACAGGCGTGTCGAAAATGATGTCGGCTTGCGCGTTCACGTGGATCCAGCCGTTGCGGCTCATCTCGTCCTCGAGCTGGCCGGCGCCCCAGCCGCTGTAGCCCAGCGTCACCAGCACCTTTTTCGGGCCGGCGCCGTTCGAGAGCGCCTCCAGCACGTCCTTGCTCGTCGTCATTTCCAGCCCGCCGGGAATTTGCAGCGACGAGTTGTAGTGCCCGCCCTGCCCTTCTTCGCCGCCCAGCTTTTCGTGCAGCACAAAGCCGCGCTCGGCCTGCACCGGGCCGCCGAAGTAGACGGGCGCATCGGCGAGGTCGCTGCGGTCCAGCGTCAACTCGACCTTTTCGAACAGGTTTTTCAACTTGATGTCGATGGGCTTGTTGATCACCAGGCCGAGCGCACCCTTGTCGTTGTGCTCGCACATGTAGACCACGGTCCCGGCAAACGTGCCGTCGCCCATTCCCGGCATCGCGATCAGGAATTGGTTCGTGAAGTTGACGTGTTGCGGTGCCATGCCGCGCATTTTATTCCCCAAGGTGTGCTGTGCGCCGGCTTTGCCCCCGCTAGGAGCCTGGGCGGCAGAAGGCGGGGTCCGCGTTGGGCCTGAAAAGGGGCGCAGGCTAGACGCAAAGCGCAGCCGTGCCGGGTGGCACGGCGAGCATTTGCAACGACGCATGCGCCCCCTTTCAGGCCCAACCCGAAGGGCCGGGGAGATTTGCCGGGCCATTCGTCGTTTCCGGCTCGTTGTGTGGGCCCGCCACACGCCTCGCCGGCGCCTAGACTGGCACGGCAACTCTCCCCGGCGCGGACCCCGCCTTCTGCCGCCCAGGCTCCTAGACGAGGCTGCGTCGATTGGGGGGTGCCCGCGCGGGGCTAATGCAGCCGCAACGGCCCGGGCCGGCTCAAACTCGCCAGGCGTTGGCTGATCGCGGCGCGGTCTTCGGCGTCGCGGCAGTGCTTGAGGTAGTACTTCAGGTCCTGGCTCGCTGCGTCGTCGATGCCGAGCTCAGCCAAGCACAGGCCGCGGTCGCGCCATTCTTCCCAGGCTTGGGGCAGGAGCACGATGAGCCGCTCTTGCACGGCGAGCAGGCGTGGCCAGTCTTGCGCCGAGCGGTGAATCTCCTTCAGGTTGCGCAGCATTCGCGCCAGCACGTCACGCGACGGCGCGGCTTGCAGGAACAGACCCAGTGGCGCGTCGAAATCGCCTTCCAGGCCGCGCTTGCGCTTGTACGGCGCGAGCAATTCATCGAGCTCGTCGCGCGACAGCGACTGCCCGGTGAACGGATCGATCACGACTTCGCCGCCGGGCATGCGCAGCTTCACGAGAAAGTGCCCGGGGAACGAGACGCCGCGCGCCGACAGGCCGATCTGCGTCGCGAATTCGACGTAGAGCACTGCCAGCGTGATCGGAATGCCGCGGCGTGTGGCGAGCACGCGGTGCAGATAACTGTTGTCGGCGTCGTAGTAGTTGTTCACGTTGCCGGCGAAACCCAGCTCCTGGAAGAAGTAACGGTTCAGCCAGCGCAGGCGCTGCACCGGCACGGCGTCGGCCGGCAGACGACGCTTCAGTCGGTCGGCGAGCTGGTCGATCTCGAGAATGACGCTTTGCGGATCGAGTTGCGGAAACTCATCTTGCGCGATGGCGATCGCCGCTTCGGTGAGCGACAGGCTCGCGTCGTCGGCGACCAAGGCCTCGAAATACTCGAGCGCCGTGGGCGTCTCAAAGAGCAGGGGCCGGGACATGCACCCGAGTTTAAAACGGCTGCCGCCGGTTTTGCGGATAGGTGTTACCCGCGTTGGGCGAACTGCCGAAGACGCAGTCCGCACGCAGCCAGCGCCGCAAAATAAAGCAGCGCTGCAGCGCCCAGGCTCGAGGCGAGCCAGCCGGCGCGTTGCCAAGGGCTTTGTTGCAGGCCAATCCAGTCGATGGCGCGGGCGGAATAGGCGAGCAGTCCGCCCAGCAGCGCCGTGGCGAGAAAGACACGCCAGGCAAACGCCGGCCAGCCCGGCAGAGGGCAGTAACTGCTGCTGCGCCGCAGGCCGACGAGCAGCCACGTCGCGTTCACCAGGGCTCCCACTCCGATCGACAGCGCCAGGCCAGCGTGGCCGAGAAACGGCACCGTCACGAGGTTCATCAATTGCGTCAGCACGAGCACGACGATGGCGATGCGCACCGGCGTGCGGATGTCTTGGCGTGCGTAAAAACCCGGGGCCAGGATCTTCACTCCCACCAAACCCATCAGGCCGACGCCGTAACCCATCAGCGCGGTGACGGTGCTGTGCACGTCGCTCGCCTGGAAGGCGCCGCGGTGGAACAGCACGGCAACCATGGGCTCTGCAAACACCAGCAGCGCGACGGCGCAAGGCAGCGCGAGCAGCAGCGTCAGGCGCAGGCCCCAGTCGAGCAATGCCGAATAGCGCGCCGCATCGCCGCTCGCCTGCGCGCCCGACAACTGCGGCATCAGCACGACGCCCAGCGCGACGCCGAGCAACGCGGTGGGGAACTCCATGAGCCGATCCGCGTAAGTCAGCCACGACACGGCGCCGACTCCGACTTGCGAAGCGATTTGCGTATTGATGAGCAGGGACAGCTGCGCGACCGACACGCCCAGCAACGCCGGCGCCATCTGGCGCATCACCCGGCCCACCCCCGGGTGCTGCCAGGCGCGCCGGATCGACGCCCAGCCCAGGCCCAGGCGCGGCAGGCTGCCGATGCGCATGAGCGCCGGCACTTGCACGCCGAGCTGCAGCACGCCGCCCAGCATCACGCCGGCGGTCAGCGAAAAAATCGGCGTGATGCCGTGGCGCTCGAAGACGGGCGTCAGCCACCAGGCCGAAGCGATCAGCGAAAGATTGAGCAGCACCGGCGTCGCCGCCGGAACGGCAAAGCGCTTGTGCGTGTTCAGGATTCCCGCCGACAGCGCGACCAGCGACATGAAGGCGATGTAAGGAAACATCAGGCGCGTCATCACGACCGCAGCGTCAAACTCCTGCAAGCCCGCCGCCATCAGCCAGACGACGATCGGCGCACCAGCGATGCCGATCGCGCAGGTTGCGATCAATGCCCAGAGCAACACCGTGGCCACCGCGTCGACCAGATCGCGCGTCGCCGCGTCGCCGTCTTTGGCGCGAGTCGCCGCGAGCAGCGGCACGAAGGCCTGCGAAAAGGCACCCTCGGCGAAGAGGCGGCGCAGCAGGTTGGGGATGCGAAACGCGACGTTGTACGCGTCCATCCACGCCCCGGCGCCGAACAGCGCCGCCTGGATCATTTGATTCACCAGGCCGGTGATGCGCGAAGCCAGCGTGAGCAGGGAAACGGTGGACGCGGCCCGCAGCAGGTTCATTGGGTAGGAAAGAATTCGCCGCGGCGCGCTGGCGGAAAAGGAGATGCGGGCAGATTATAGGGAAGGCACTGCACTGCTATACTCGCGCGCTTCGCTCAGCCCAACCTTTCGTCAGCAGCATGGCCACCACCACCAAAGCCAAGAAAAAGACCGTTCGCATCGCCTCCGGGCTGAAACGCGTGCGCCAGGATGAAAAGCTCAACGCCGGCAACACGGCCCTGCGATCCAAATTCCGCACCGTCGTGAAGAACGTGCAAAAGGCCGTCGCCAGCGGCGACAAGGCCAAGGCCACCGAGCTGTACAAGCTGGCCCAGCCCGTCATCGACTCGGTCGCCGACAAAGGCATCTTCCACAAGAACAAGGCGGCGCGCCACAAGAGCCGCCTCTCGGCGCAGGTCAAGGCACTCGCCGCCTGAGGTCTCGGCCTCGAATCCAAAAAGGGCTCGCAGTGCGAGCCCTTTGTCATTCCAGGTCCACGCCACGTCATCCCGGCGAAACGTCGCGAACTTCGAGCTGGTTGTCGCGCGCGAAGTTCATGACGAAATCCCACGCCAGCACCTCGATGCCGCGCAGCGCTTCGTTGACGAGTACGCACTTGTGCCCGTCCACGGTGCGTGGCACGCAGTAAGGCGAATAGCCGATGAAGGCGGCGATTCCGCTCGCCGAGCCCACCGGCCGAAACGCCGACATCGCGCCGGCCAGGCGCTCGGACCAATCGCTCGGACGAAACGGCTTGCCTTCGAGGGTCAGACCCACGATCAGCAGCTCGCGACACTTGGGCCTTGGCGGCGCCGCCGTCGCGGGCACGGCCGGCGCGTGCCCGGTCCCGGGCTCGAGCCCCGCAGCCCTGCGACCGGCGCGTTCGACTGGGTCCACCACAGCGTCCATCCGGTGCATATCGGCAGGCGCCGCGCCAACCTGAGCCCATTAGAATCAATTCGGCGCGGGTTGTGAGTCAACGTCACCCCGCGCCTGCTTCTTTTGCCCGCCGTGTGGAGACACCGATGAACGCCCCGGAAAAGCTGGTCGCATCAAGTGAGCCCCATGTGATGAAGACCTACGGCCGCCTGCCGTTCGCCTTGTCGCATGGCACAGGCTGCTGGGTCTGGGACACGGACGGCAAAAAATACCTCGACGGGTTGGGCGGAATTGCCGTGAACACGCTGGGCCACGGCCACCCCACGCTCGTGCCGGCGCTGCAGGATCAGGTGGCCAAGCTGATCCACTGCAGCAACTACTACCAGATGCCGCTGCAGGAGCAGCTCGCAGCCAAGCTGTGCGAAATCTCCGGCCTGACGAACGTCTTCTTCTGCAATTCAGGCCTCGAAGCCAACGAAGCGGCGCTGAAAATTGCGCGCAAATTCGGCCACGACAAGGGCATTGACCGGCCCGAGATCGTCGTCTACGAAAAGGCCTTTCACGGCCGGTCACTGGCCACCCTGTCAGCGACGGCAAACACGAAGATCCAGGCCGGCTTTGGCCCGCTCGTCGAAGGTTTTGTGCGCGTCCCGCTGAACGACGTGGCCGCACTCCAAGAGGTCGCGAACCGGCACCCCAATGTCGCCGCCGTCTTTCTTGAAGTGATCCAGGGCGAAGGCGGAATCAACCCGTCGAGCATCGACTATCTGCGCGCCGTGCGCCGCATCTGCGACGAGAACGGCTGGCTGCTGATGCTCGACGAAGTGCAATGCGGCCTGGGGCGCACCGGCAAGTGGTTTGCGCACCAGTGGGCCGGAATTCGGCCCGACGTGATGCCGCTGGCCAAGGGCCTGGGCTCGGGGGTTCCTGTCGGCGCCGTCGTCTGCGGCCCCAAGGCGGCCGGCGTGTTCGGCCCGGGCAACCACGGCACGACGTTCGGCGGAAACCCTCTGGCGATGCGCGCTGGTGTGGAAACGCTGCGCATCATGGAAGAGGAAGGGCTGCTTGCGAACGCGGCCCAGGTCGGCGCTGCGCTTCGCGACGGCTTGGCGCGCGAGCTGCAAGGCGTTGCCGGGGTCAAGGAGATTCGCGGCCAGGGCCTGATGCTCGGCATCGAGCTCGATCGCCCGTGCGGCGACATCCTCGGCCGCGCGGCGCGCGCCGGCCTGCTGCTCAGTGTGACCGCAGACAGCGTGATCCGTCTCGTGCCGCCGCTCATCCTGAGCCTGGCTGAGGCGGCGCAAATCGTCGCCATCCTCTGCCCGCTGATCAAGGCGTTCCTCGCCGAGCCCGTGCCCCAATGAAGCCCGGCATGAGCCTGATCAAACACTTTTTGCAGGTCAAGGATTTTCGCGCCGAGGAATACGCCTACCTGTTCGAGCGCGCCGCGACGATCAAGAAGCGCTTCAAGAACTACGAGAAGTACACGCCGCTCGTCGACCGCACGCTGGCGATGATCTTCGAAAAAGCGAGCACACGCACGCGTGTCAGCTTCGAAGCCGGCATGTACCAGATGGGCGGCTCGGTCGTGCACCTGACCACCGGCGACAGCCACCTCGGCCGCGCCGAACCTGTGGAAGACACGGCCAAGGTGATCAGCCGCATGGTCGACCTCGTCATGATCCGCACTTTCGAGCAGACCAAGATCGAGGCGTTTGCGTCGAACTCGCGCGTCCCCGTGATCAATGGCCTCACGAACGAATACCACCCGTGCCAGATCCTCGCCGACGTCTTCACCTACATCGAACACCGCGGCAGCATCCAGGGCAAGGTCGTGGCGTGGGTCGGCGACGGCAACAACATGGCCAACACCTGGCTGCAGGCGGCCGACATTCTGGGTTTCACGCTGCACGTCAGCACGCCCAGCGGCTACGAAATTGACGCCAAGGTCGCCGGCGTGCGCAACAAGGAATGCGTGAAGGCCTTCCAGCACCCGCTGGACGCATGCCGCGGCGCGCACCTCGTCACGACCGACGTGTGGACGAGCATGGGCTTCGAGGCGCAAAACGTTGCACGAATGGCGGCCTTCGCCGATTGGCGCGTCGACGCCGAAATGATGGCGGCGGCCCAACCCGACGCGTTGTTCATGCACTGCCTGCCGGCGCACCGCGGCGAAGAAGTCGACGCCGCAGTCATCGACGGGCCGCAGTCCGTCGTGTGGGACGAAGCCGAAAATCGAATGCACGTGCAGAAGGCCTTGATGGAGTATTTGTTGCTCGGACGGATCGGCTGAGTGACACCCTCCGGCGCCATCACCGACCTCAACGCCGACGCGCTCTCGCGCGCGATCCACGCACGCGAAGTCTCGTGCCGCGAAGTGATGCACGCCTACCTCGAGCGCATCCACCGCCTGAACCCGCAACTCAACGCGCTGGTGAATCTGGCCCCCGACACCGCGCTTCTCGCGCAGGCCGATCAGCGCGACGCCGACCTCGCGCCGGGCAAATCAGCGCACGGCTCGCGCGGCTGGATGCACGGCATGCCGCAGGCGATCAAGGACGCGGCGCACGCGGCGGGCTTCCCCACCACCTTCGGCAGCCCCTTGCTGAAAGACGCTGTCGCGAAGGTCGACGGCGTGATGGCGGCGCGCATGAAGGCCGCGGGCTGCATCGTCGTCGCCAAGACGAACACCCCCGAATTCGGCCTGGGTTCGCACACCTTCAACAATGTGTTTGGCGCCACGCCCAACGCCTGGGACGCTGCCGTGAGCGCCGGCGGAAGCAGCGGCGGCGCTGCGGTGGCGCTGGCGCACCGGCTTCTGCCGGTGGCCGATGGCTCGGACTTCATGGGCTCGCTGCGCAACCCCGCGGCATGGAACCACGTGTTCGGCCTGCGCCCGAGCCAGGGCCGCGTGCCGCTCTGGCCGGCCACCGATACCTGGGTCGCGCAACTCGGCACCGAAGGGCCGATGGCACGCACGGTGCGCGACCTTGCCAAGCTGCTCGCGGTGCAGGCCGGCCGCGATGCGCGCGTGCCGCTGTCGATTGCGCAAGGGCCGCAGGACTTTCTTGCCGATGACGCCGCCGTGGCGCCGTGCCTCAACCTGTCCGAATTGAAGATCGGATGGCTCGCCGACCTGGAAGGCTATCTGCCGGTCGAAGACGGTCTGCTCCAAGTCTGCGAAGCCGCGCTCGCGCGCTTGGTGCAAGGAGGCGCCAGTGTCGAGCCCGCACGCTTGGGTTTCGATACCGCGGCGCTGTGGAACGCGTGGCTCGTGTGGCGGCGTGCGCTCGTCGCGCCGCGCATCGCTGCCTACATCCATCTTCCCGGCGCCCGCGAGCAAATCAAACCCGAAGCGCTGTGGGAGTACGACCAGGGCATGGGCCTCCACTACATGGACTTCATGCGCGCCAGCGAAGTCCGCACCGCGTTCCACACGCACCTGCTGGGCCTGTTCGAACGCTACGACGTGCTCGCGCTTCCGGCGACGCAGGTCTGGCCGTTTCCGATCGGGCAGCGCTGGCCGCAGCAGATCGGCGCGCGCCGCATGGACACTTACCACCGCTGGATGGAGGTGACGACTTACGCGACCTTCGCCGGACTGCCGGCAATCAGCGTGCCGGCGGGCTTTCACGCGAACGGCCGCTGGCCGGCGGGACTGCAATTGGTCGGCCGCCCGCAGGGTGACGCCGAGTTGTTGCGCGTCGCCGCAGCCTACGAATCCCGGGTCGCCGAGTTGCTCGCGCGGCGTCCACCTGACCCCGCAAGCGCTGCCGCCGCCAAGGCTGCGCCCCCCGTGTAGCGGCCGGCCTCGCCAGTCCTGCAACCGGCCTCCACGAAAGCCGGGGTGGTTCATAGCTGCGACCTGCGCAAAGCATGAATGACTCGGCGCCGCATTCGCACCCCGGAGAACCCAGCCTGGGGCTACCTGCGCCCTCCTCCCGCATCCAGGTGCACTCCAACGTCCCACGGCAAGCGGCACTGCCTCAGGCGTTCGTGAAAGTGCCGTGCCGGGGAAGGCGCGAAGCGCAGACTGTCGAGAACTTGCAGCAAGGTCGGCAGGTGGTGCACGAAGTCGGCACGCGCCGCGGCAGCGACGAACAGCGCGGCGAGATCGCCCTCGCGCACGCCGACGATGTGCGCGCGGCCCTGAAACACCTGGCTGCCGTAGTCGAAGGCTGCGCGCACCAGGTCCGGGCTGCACGCTTGCACGTCGAGCATGCGCACGCTGTGCAGACCGGGCTCGGTGGCCGCATAAGCGTCTCGCAGCCAGCGCGAAAAGTCGTCGCCCGGTGCCACGTGTCGAGTTCGCACGAACGCGGCGGCCGACCCCTGCGGCTCGCTGATCGCGATGTCGCCCCAGTGGCTCGCCTGGACGCGCCAGCCCAGCGGGATGCGCGCCGAGAATCCCGCCACGTCGTCATGCCGCACCCACGGCCCGGCAAATGCCCCGTGCCCATGTGGCGCGGCGGGAGCGGCAGCGGACAAACTCGGCACCGCACGACTTTCGGCGCGAGGAGCGCGGCGCATATTGCCTCAGGGCACGATGCTGGCGATTCCCAGCGTACTGAGCAGCGCGTTCGCCGCCGGCAGATTCAGCCGGATCGTGTTGCGCGATACGTTCAGCGCGTTGCGGTAACCAAAGTAGACGATGCCGTCGCGCTCGACGAACACGCGGCTGAAGCTCAGGCGCTGCGCGATCAAGGGCAGGCCGGTGAACGTCATGACGCGGCCGACCTGCGGCGGCACGCCGAGTGTCTGGATCGCGTAGCTGCCGGTCCCGATGACCGTGCAATTGCGCGAGCTGCCGCCGTTCGTGCGCACGACGCAGGAGTAATAGGTGACGCCGCTGCCCCCGGTGAAGGCCACCCGCAAATTGAGCGTGGTCGTGAAGAAGTTGCCCGTGCCCGCGGGCAAGGTTGCGGCACCCGCCACGCTGCCCAGCGAAACGCTGGACGCACCCCACCACAGATTCGGGTCCAGACTCGAACCGAAGCCATCGGTCTGCGGCCCCACCCGGCAGGCGTTGCCGGTGTTGACGGTGGTCAGTTGTTCGAGCGTGCCCACGTTGAAGGGGTTCAAGGCGCCGACGAAACCCCGGCTGCACGCCTGGGTCGCATCGATCACGACGCTGCCTGCGGCGGCCGAGGTGCCGAAGGTGGTAACGGGATTGGTCGGATCGAAGGCGAAAGCGGTCTGGGTCGCCGTGCTCGTCTGCATGAACAGTTGCGAACCGGCCGGGAAGCTTGCATTGCCGAGCAAGCCCAGGTCGGTCGGGCCCCAATTCGCATAGGCCACGCCGTTGTCTTCGCCGGCTTGGGTGCGGATCCGGTTCGTGATCACGCTGGCCATCGATTGCCCGGCGATGTCGATGCCGGTGCGCGTGCTGATGCCTTTCTCCCAGCCGTCGCAATAGTCGTAGAGGCTGCGGCCTTGCGCGTCGCGGGGCGATTGGCTGCTGCGGTCGAACAGGTTGCAGGCCTTCCACACGTTGCCGTTCCAGTGCACGTCGCCCTGGCGCGACTCCAAGGTGCCGAAACCCCAGCTGCTGATCACGCCGGCGGTCATCTGTTTGTGCACGTCGTAGAAGTGCACCAGGCCGTTCGAGTCGGGGGTGTTGTCGAGCGCACTCGCCGCCATGAAGCGCATGCTCCAGTTGTTGGCGTCGGTGAACGAGAAGCCGCGCAGCACGGCGCTCGCGACCGGCGTTGTGGCCTCCGGCAGATCGGCAAGTTTGGCGGCAAGCACGACGCTCAGGGACTCGGCGGGGTCCAGCGCGGGTTGCGTCGCGACCAAATCCAGCGCCGCGGCGACCAAGGCCGCCTGAACGTTGGCCGCGCCTTTCACCGCCGGGTCGGCGATGACTTCGGCCAGCGCCGGCAGCGCGCTGCGCATGGCGTCGCTCGCGGCCTTGTCGATGTCGGCCTGCGTCACGCTGGTGCCGCCCAGGTCGGGTTGCCCGAGTCTCGGCGCGAGCGCGGCCACCAGCGCCTTCTGCGTCTGCACGACGAGCCGGGCGAACAGCGCCGCCTGCAAATCGGGCGGCGTGGGCCCGCCGAAATTGGCCAGCGGCGACAGCGTCAACCCGGCCTGCGCCTGGATGAACGCTGCGGCGTCCGCGGCGGTCGCCCCCGTGGCCTGCATCTGCCCCACGACGAGCGTCGTCAGCGGACTGACGAAGACACTTTGCGCGCCGCCGTTGCCGGTGGCCGGTGCCTTGAGTGTCAGCGCCACGCCGATCGGCGCGTTCGTCGTCTGGTCGAGCGCGTCTGCCGGCACGTTGACGATGACCGCGTGCTGGCCCGCGACGCTCGTCAGCACGTTGATCGTGTAGCTGCCGTTGGCGGTGGTCGCCGCGGACGTCGGCTCGCCCGCGTCGCAGGCGTCGTTGTCGTTCAGGTCGTAGCACGCGGTCGCGCCTTGCAGCGGGCCGTCGGAGACGACGCCGCTGATCTCGACCGACGGCGGAGGCGGCGGAGGCGGCGGCGCGCTGGCGGCGCTACCGCCGCCGCCACCACCGCAGCCGGGCAGGGCCAAAGCGAGTGCCGCGGCGCTGGCAAACATGGCGGCCAGGCGGGGCAATGATTTCGCATTCGGGTTCGGGTGGCGGGCGGGGGTCATGACAATCTCCATGAGTGAGGGGGGATGTTGGGGCGGCGAAGGCCGGATGTGACTAACTGTCAACTGAAGCGGTTCGTGGTAGCGCAAGTTCGGACGGCGCGGCGCGCCGCTACTTCGAAATCTCGAGCTTGTAGACCTTCTCGGTCATCACCTTGTCGGACTTCACCGCGTAGTACGCCTGGTCCGACTTGAGGAGGTAACGGCACCATTCCTCCGGACCCGTCTTCCACTCCATGAGGACGCAGTAGCGCCCGTCGTCGGAGATTTGCCACTTGCCTTGGGCTGTGCTGCGCGGCGCCGCTGTCCCCCGGTTGTCCGACGAGACGATGAAGCTGCCGCCGGGTTCGTTCTTCCAGAGGTGCTCGTTGCCTTTCACCGTGATGCGCGCCATCTTTGCCCCCGGCAGGAGTTGCTGCAGTTCCTCTTTCGTCAGGACGACTGCGCCCTGCGCCTGGAGGTCTCGAAGCACGAGCTTGTCTTGCGCCGACGCGAGGGTGCAGGCGAACATGACGAGGGCAAGGGCGGGGCGAGAGGAATTGATCATTGCGGCTCCATGGGCGACGTGTTGCGATGGAGCGAAGGATCGACCGCGACCGTTAGGCAAGCGCTAGCGGCGCCAAGGTCGAACCGTTAGCCGAACCTAGGGGCAAACCCTTGGTTGAGCCGCCGCGAGTCAGACGGTGGCAGGAAGCCCCAGCGCCAAGCCGACTGCCGGCGCCAAGGGCATCGCCTGCCCCTCGCGCCACAGCGCCTCGATGCGCGCCGCGTCGAGCTGGCGCGCCGCCAGGCGACGCACGCGCTGCAGGTAGCGCTGGTCGGCGGCACTGAGGTCGCCGAAACGCGTTTGCCAAAACGCCTGCGCAAACGCGGCCAGCCGAAGCGCCGGATCGGGCTGGCGCAAGTGCAACAGCGCGCGCGGCAGGTTCCACAGCCCGAAGGCCAGGTCGAACGACGTCATGTTCGCCCAGGCGATGCGGATGCATTCCTGGTAGTCGGCAAAGGCCTTGGCCCAGTCGCGCAGGCCGCTGTGCGCGTTGCCGCGCACGTTGAGCGACTGGCTGAGGCGCCGCCAATCGTTCAAGGCGCGCGCGCTGGCGATGATCGGCTCGATTCTGTGCAGCGCGTCGGCATTGCGATTCATGTTTTGCGCACACACCGCCAGGTTGTAGCGGCCACTGTCGATCGCGTGCTGGTTGCCTTGGCGCTCCCAGAGCGCCAGCGCCTGGGCGTGCAAGTGTTCGCCCTTGACGTGGTCGCGGTGGTGGGCGTTCGTGACGAAGGCGCGCAGCGCAAGCAGGCTCGCGCGCAACTCCAGGTCGGCGCCCTCCCCCAGCAAGGCCTGGGCTTCGTCGAGCAACGGTTCAACGTCGGCAGCACGGCGCCGGCTGCGCCAGCGCACGCGCGCCAGGGAATGCAAGGCGCGGGCGCGCTCCGCCGCGTTCAGTTCGGTGCACTGCAGGCCGAGCTCAGCGTGGCGCAACGCGGCGTCGGGCTGGCCGGCGGTGAACAGCATCGGCCCAAGCGCGCTGTGGCCGCGGGCGCGCAGCGAGGCGTTGCTGCACTGCTCGAGCGCCGCCTGCAGAAGCACCAGGCCTGCGGCGGGAAGCTCCACGTCTTCGAGGCAGCGGCGCAAAGCCAGCAGCAACTCGATCGCGTGCGCCGGCGCGCCGTCCTCCACCGCGCTGGCCAGCGCGGCGAGCAGGTTGGGCATTTGCGCGCGCAGCCCATCCAGCGGCGGCGTTGTCGGCAGCGTCTGCGCCCAATGAAAAGCCCAGGCGCGCAGCCGGCCTCGCCAATGGCGCGCCGCGGCCGCGTCGAGCTGCGCCGCAGCGTATTCGCGAATCGGCTGGTACAGGCTGAAGCGCCAGGAGTCGCTCGCGTCGTCGGCATCGGCCGGCAGGGCGGCGACGTTCGCGTGCACGAGGGAGTGCGCGACCAATTCGTCGAGCCGCGTTTGCGTTCCCGGCGCCGCACCGATCAGCGCAAACACCGCCGCGGCGCTGAATTCGCCGGCAAAGACGGTGAGTGCGCAGAGCAACTGCGCCTGCTCCGGTTCGAGCAGTTCCCAGCTCCAGGCGATGGCGCGTTGCATCGACGCATGGCGCGCGTCGGGCGCGCTGCGCGTGCCGCTGCGCGCGAGCAAGTCCAGGCGTGGCGTGCCGGGCTCGCCCAGGCGCGCGAGCATTTGCGCGGGGGCGATGCTGCGCACGCGCGACGCGGCGAGCTCGATTGCGAGCGGCATGCCTTCCAGCGCACGCACCAGCGCGACCAGCGTCGGCGCGTTGCGCGCGCTCAGGTGAAAGTCGCTGCGCACGGCGCGCGCACGCTCCACGAACAGCTCGACCGCGGCGTTGCCGGAGGCGCCCTCCAGCCCGGCATCGCTGCGCGGAAGCTCCAGCGTGGCGACGCTGAACTCGTGCTCGCCGTCCAGCCCCAGCGGGCGGCGCGAAGTCACGAGCACGTGCAATCCGGGCAGGCGCGTCACCAACTGCTCGATCAGATCTTCGGCGAGCCCGGCGAGCTGCTCGAAGTTGTCGAGCACGAGCAGCGCCCGCCGCCCGCTCAGCGCCTCGGTGAGTGCGTGCAAAGCATCGGCGGCGCCGGGTTCGATCTGCAATGCGCCGGTCAACGCGTCGCTCATCTGGGCGCGCGTCGTGCACGCGGCCAGCTGGACGAAGGCGATCAGGTCGAACGGCAGCGCCGGGTCCGGCACCGGCAGGGGCCAGTCGGCGTGCTCGCGCAGCGAATGCGCGACCTCGACCGCCAGGCGCGTCTTGCCCGCGCCACCCGGCCCGACGAGGGTCACCAGACGTTGCGCCAGCACGAGAGCGCGCAGACGCTCGGCCTGCGTGTGCGCGCCGAACATTCGCGTCAGGTAGCTGGGCAAGGTCACGCGCCTTGGCGTGGGCTGTGCGTCGGGGGCACGCTGCGACGCAGGCGGCGTCAAGGTCTCGGCCTGGGGTTGCGCAGCGAAAGCCACGCGATCGTGCAGCGCAGCCAGGCGCAAGCGCTCTTCGTCGACCCAATCGTCATAGAACCCGGGCAGCAACTCGCCGCGATAGACCTGCTGCGCCGCCTCGGCGCGCCCCGCACGAACATGGCGCTCGAACTGCACCGCATCGCAAGCCAAGCTGCCGGCGTGGACTCGCACGTGGTTGCGATCGGCAAGCAAGACGGGCTGCAAACCCTCCTGCCCCGCCGGCTCGAGAACGCTTTTCAGCGTCGACAGCGCCTGGCGCAGGCGATTGCGCCCGGTGCTCGCATCCACGCCGGGCCACAGCAATTCGATCAATTCCTCGCGTGGATGGGCACGCTCGGGCGCCATCGCCAAGCGTGCCAACAGCGCCGTGACGGCGCGGCTCGGCAAGCGCGTCAGGTGCTGCGCACCGTCGCTCAGGCGCAGGCCGCCGAGCAAGCCGACATGCCAGCGCGCCTGAATCTCGTCGGCATCCTGTGCACCCAGTGCGGCGCGCGCCGCAGCGCGCGCGGCCTGCTGCGATTGCGCGTCCATAGGCCCTTGATCGTGAGCCGCAATTTTAGGAGCCAGCGCGGCATTCCCGGCAACACCCGAACCGGGGCGTCGGAAGGAGCACCAAAGTGGTCAGGCCTGACCCCATCACCCGAGCCCGTCGTCCCACGGTTGCGTGGGCGCGCGCGCCGAGCGCAGGGCCGGCTCGAGTTGCCCGAGCGCCGCGCTCGTCGCCTTGCAAAAGCCCGCTGCGTAGTCGCTCGGCAAGCCCTTGCCGATCTGCACTTCCAGACGGTCCGCCTCGTCGAGCAGGCGGCGAATGAAGCGCAGGCTGCCCCCATTCTTCACGCTGCGCAGGTAGCCTTGGCCGAGCGGATCGAAAGGCATTCCCGAGCCCATCAACGCGAGCTGGCGCGCCAGCGACTGGAACGGCACCATCATGTGCCCGCGCGACAAGGCCACCAGATCCTGCGAGCCCACGCTGTAACCCAGCGCCAGCAGGTTCAGCACGACCCAGTAATGAAGGTTGCCGAGCCAGGCGAGGCGTTGCGCTGCCGGGTCGAGAATTTGATGCGCGTGGCCGACGTAAGCCGTGGGGTCGATGGGCAGTTGGAACGCCGGGTAGAGCGGGTCGGAGGCGGGCAGCATCCACGGGTCGGGCCTGCCGCCAAAGCCCTCGTGCTTGCCGAGAAACGTGCGCTTGAAGAACTGAAAGTGCCCGAGTTCGCCTTCGCTCTTGATCTCCTGGAGCATCGGCAACCAGGCGAGCACGTCGGGCAAGCTGGCGTCCTTCGTCGCGGCCACTTCCTTGACTGCGCTCATTACGGCGTCGTACAGATTGCCGACGAAGTTCGGGCGCTGCTCCTTGCCCAGCACATGCTCGAGCAAGCGGCAAAACGCCAGGTCTTCGGGACTGTGCACGTGGTGCACGTCGGTCGCGCCGGGGGGCGACTCGCACCACACGTAACGGCCCAGCGACGCCCGGCTCATCGGCTCCAGGCGCAGGCGAAACGGAATGATGTCGGGCTCGAAGGGAAAGTCCTCGCGAATCATCACCGGCGACGCGCCCAGCGCGACGAGCAACTGGTTCACCTTGCCCAAGTGCTGCATTTCCTGCACGGCAATGCCGACCAGGTCGTTCGTGTTCGGCGCGCCGTAGCCTGCCACTGCCCGGTAGACCGGCTTCACCGAGAACGCCGCGTAGAGGTACTGGACCATCAACCCGTGTTCGATTTCCGCGGCAACCGTCAGCAGCCGGAGCAGCTCGAGATAAGGATCGCTGAAGTCCCGTATCACGGTTGCCGTGTCGACCAAGGGCAGCGCGGACTGCGGACTCGCCGTCTGTGCGCCCGTCGGCGCCGTGCCAATCGCCGCCCCGACCAGAGGGACGGCGGCGGCACTTTGCAACATCACCCGCACCATCTGGCGGCGCGATGGGCTGAGCAATTCGCCTTCGGCGGACTCCGCGTCACTCATGATCTTCCTCCTGCTTTCTTGCTTGGGCCTTAACTTGTTGATCACTGTAAGGGCCGCGAGAACATGGGGCCACCCCCCAGCCCGGGTGGGGATGGGCCCCTCCCTACAATGCCGCCTGCACCGCACACGCGCATCAATCGGGAGGCAGACCATGGCCGATTTGTTCGACAACCCAATGGGTCTGATGGGCTTTGAGTTCGTCGAATTCGCTTCGCCCACGCCGAACATCCTCGAGCCGGTTTTCGAAAAACTCGGCTTCACGCTGGTCGCGAAACATCGCTCCAAAGACGTCGTGCTGTACCGCCAGGGCGAGATCAACTTCATCGTGAATCGCGAGCCCAAGAGCGCCGCCTGGTACTTCGCTGCGGAGCACGGCCCTTCGGCGTGCGGCCTCGCGTTTCGCGTGAAGGACTCGCACAAGGCCTACGAGCGCGCGCTCGAGCTCGGCGCACAGCCGGTGTTCATGCCCACTGGCCCGATGGAGCTGCGCCTGCCCGCGGTGAAAGGCATCGGCGGCGCGCCGCTCTACCTGATCGACCGTTTCGAAGAAAGCAAGTCGATCTACGACATCGACTTCGACTTCTTGCCCGGCGTGGACCGGCACCCGCGCGGTCACGGCTTGACGCGCGTCGACCACCTCACGCACAACGTCTACCGCGGCCGCATGGCGTATTGGGCGGGCTTTTACGAGAAGCTGTTCAACTTTCGCGAGATGCGCTACTTCGACATCAAGGGCGACTACACCGGCCTCACGTCCAAGGCGATGACGGCGCCTGACGGCCGGATCCGCATCCCGCTGAACGAGGAGGCGTCCAAGAGCACGGGCCAGATCGAAGAATTCCTGATGAAGTTCAACGGCGAAGGCATCCAGCACATCGCCTTGCACACCGACGACATTCTGGCCAGCGTCGATGCATTGCAGCTCGCCGGAATTCCGGTGTTGAGCGCGCCCTCAAGCACGTATTACGAGATGCTCGACGAACGCCTTCCCGGCCACGGCCAGAACATCAGCGAATTGCAAGCGCGTGGCATCCTGATGGACGGCAGCGTCGAGCCCGGCCGACCCGGCGCTTCGCCGCGCCTGCTGTTGCAGATCTTCTCCGAAACGCTGCTCGGCCCGGTGTTCTTCGAATTCATTCAGCGCAAGGGCGACGACGGCTTCGGCGAAGGCAACTTCAAGGCGCTCTTCGAATCGCTGGAGCGCGACCAGATCGCGCGCGGGGTCATCCAGGCCGCGTGACATGAAGCAGGCTTCGCCCGGCCCTCACCCCGCCGCGAAGGCGGACGTTGCCGACGCCGCACCCCGCCCCGAACGCGGCGACTGGACGATCAACCAGGGCTGGGCGAACTACACCGCGCAAGACCACGCCGTGTGGAAAACCCTGTTCGAGCGCCAGACGCAACTGCTGCTCGGCCGCGCCTGCGACCAGTTCGTCGACGGCATGCAGCGCCTGCCGATTTCGGCCGCGCAAATCCCTGACTTTGAAGCGCTGTCCGACACGCTGATGCAGCGCACTGGCTGGCAGGTCGTCGCCGTGCCGGGCCTGGTTCCCGACGAAGTGTTTTTCGAGCACCTCGCGAACCGGCGTTTCCCGGCGGGCAACTTCATCCGCAGCCCGCAGAATCTGGACTACCTCGAAGAGCCCGACGTCTTCCACGACGTGTTCGGCCACGTGCCGATGCTCATGAACCCGGTGCTCGCCGACTACATCCAGGCCTACGGCGCGGGCGGCCTGCGCGCGCAACGCTTAGGCGTGCTCGACAAACTCGCTCGCGTGTACTGGTACACCGTCGAGTTCGGCCTCGTGCAACAGCCCGAGGGCCTGCGCATTTACGGCGCGGGCATCGCGTCGTCGCGCACCGAGAGCGTGTTCGCGCTGGACGATGCGTCGCCGAATCGCATCGGCTTCGCGCTCGAACGCGTCATGCGAACGCGCTACCGCATCGACGATTTCCAGGAAACCTACTTCGTGATCAGCGACTTTGCCGAACTGCTCGAGCTGGCGAGCATCGACTTCGGCCCGGTCTACCAAGAGGTGATCGGCGCAGGCGACTTCGAGCCGGGCGACATCCTCGCTGGCGACCGCGTGCTTGCGCGCGGCACGGGCAGTTACCACCGCGCCAAGCGGCGCACGCCTGTCGCCTGAGCGGCGCGTCGCCACCGCGTCTGCGCCGGATCCAGCTGCCCTGGCTGCGCCGGCCGGGGCATATGTCACGACCGGCACGCCTGCGGCCGCGCCGCAACGTTCAGTTCACGACGATTCGGACCGATAAACGCAGAGGCACGTCTCGCGGCGGCATCGGGTCGTCGCGTGCGCGCCGCGTAAGGGGTGAGACTTGACGTCCGGCGAATTCTGGGGCTACCTTGGTTTGACACTGCTCATGGGAGGCGCCATCGGCTGGGCCATCGCGATGCGCGTCTCGCGGACCAACTTCGTCGCGCAATTGCGCGCCACGAGCGACCAGCTGGAGCAGCGCAATTCGGCTGCGGCCGACGAGCTGCGCACGGTGCAGACGCGCGCCCAGCGCGAGCTCGAACTCGCACGCCTGTCGTTCAAGCGCCAGCTCGCCAGCGCCGGCGACCGGCCGCGCGCCGCCATGCTCGACGCCGAAGAGCGCCTGCGCGCCGCCTACGACGAGCTCGACCGCCTGCGCCGCAGCCCACCGCCGCGGCCGGCTGGTGCCAAAGCCGAAAAAGAAAAGTCCGATGGCTTTGCGAACACGCTCGTGATGCCGGAGTGAACGGCAACGCGGGTCGGGCGCGCCCGACCGCTGCGTTTGAGCGCCGCCTTGATGGCCGCTGATTGGGCCCAGCCCTAGGTGCAAACCAGAAGCCGGCCGCGAGTCGTTTCCAATTCAGGTATGAGCCTGGAGCGGTCTGAGATCGGCGGCGCGAAGCGAGTCGATCCGTTGTAGACCAAGTCAGTGTATTGGGGCCTGGGTTTTGATTTCAACATCGCTCGTCGAAGGCTGTGGGCATGTGGTCGAAGGGCTGGGCGGTGGGCAACGTGTACCCGCGTTGTCCACGGACCAGGCCAGCGCCGTTCAGGCGCTTCGTCCACATGTCCACAGCCTCCCGCACGCAGCCCCGTAGGGGGAACTCAGCCGGTACGAGCAGGCACCCGTCTGAACAGCGCCAGCCGTGCCTCGTTGAGTTCCTCGGCCGCCTGCACGTCGGTCAGCGCCGTGGCCAGTGCACGCAGGTGTTCGAGCGTTACGCCCTCGCGCATGAAGCTTGCCGCCTCGGGCAAGCTGGCCAGCTTGTCCAGCGGCGTCATTGCATCCTTGGGTCGGTACACGCGCTTGATGCGTCCGGGCTTCTTCGGGTCGGCCAGCTCGGTGGCGAACAAGCACGGTCGGTGGAAGTTGAGGAATGGGTTGAGGTATTCGAAGCAGAAGGAGTTGAAGCGCACGGCATGCCGCTGGGGGATGTGTTCGTAGCCGAAGAGCTTGCGAACGACGGCACCGTTCTTGGTCTCCGCCAGGCCGTTGTCGTTGCTGCGCCGCGGGCGACTGCGGGTGAACTCGATGCGCAGTTTCTCCAGCATTTCGGCCACCCGGTGGTTGACGTACTCGCTGCCGTTGTCGGCGTGGAACCCGAGGATCGCAAACGGGAACTGCTCGAGCATCTGCCGGATGACGGGCAGCAGGTGCGCCTCGGAGATCGTCTGCACCGTGGCCACCACCTCCCACTGAGTCACGCAATCGACCGCGTTGATGTGGTACAGGCCCTTGGTGCCGTCCAGATCGCCTTGGTGCACGCTGTCGATACGCACGAAGCCCGGGCGCCCCTCAGGGGCTGGCGCCTTGCGCACGCCGATGGTCGCGGCCTTGGTGGGCCGGGTCTTGGTCAGCACGATCCGGTGGGCACGGTAGGGCGCGCTGTTGCGCAGGTTGTACAGGTGCCCGACGGAGATCGAGCCCAGGCGCTCGAATCGCGCGTCGCCAAAGACATCGCGCTGGCGGCGCAGCACGCAGGCCGTGGCCGGGCCCGACATCATGCCCATGGCTCGATCAACGTCGGCCAGCAGCGCCACATCAGCACTCGTGTAGCGCCGCGCAAAGGCGTGCGCAGGCGCGCGGTAATCCTTGACCAGGCGCTTGCCGGCGTCCCAGCGCGAGACCAGCCGCGTGACCTGCGCGCGGCTGTAGCCGCTCAGCCGCTGCAGATAGCTCAGCACCGGCCCGCGATGCGCGCGCGGCAACTGGCGGTAATCGAAGCGCCGCAACACGGATTCGATCCATGCGTAGCGCCCCTGGTCATCCTCGGCCTGCCGGAACTCCAGCGCCCGGGTCCCCTCCAGTACCTGCCGAACCTGTTCCAAGGTCCGAACCTGGGCTTCGTTCATGTCGATCACCATCGCTTGGATGATCGACTCGCCGCGCAAACGCGCTGCCCATCAGCCGCCAAACCGCCTCGCCCAGAACTCCTCCAGGCTCACATCTCACTGGAATCGCGGCCCCGGCCCCAGGCTCACACCTCGTTGGACAAGACTCCGCGTTGACACGGCGCAGCGCTTCCGATTCAATCGCCCCGATCCCACGGCCTGTCCCGCAGCGCACGGCTGCATCCGGGGACCGGATTCAACCCCACTGGAGGAGACGATGCGACATACCCTTCGCGCAGCCTTGCGCTGCGCACTTTTTGCACTTTCTGCGGCGCTGGCTTTCGGCGCCTCGGCGCAGGCACCGATCACGCTGCACGGCGCGTCGCAATTCAACGACGACCATGCGTTCACCAAGGCGATGGTCAAGTTCGAGCAACTCGTCAAGCAGTACTACGGCAAGCCGATCAACTTCGTGCTGCACAAGAACAGCGAGCTCGGTCTGGAGAAAGACTACTTCGCCTACATGAACCAGGGCGTGTCGGTCGACTACGCGATCGTCTCGCCGGCGCACATGTCGACCTTCTCCAAAGCCGCGCCGTTCATCGACGCACCCTTCCTGTTCCGCGACCTCGAGCACTGGAACAAGGTGCTCGACGCGGATACGCTCAAACCCGTTGCCGATGAAGTGGCGGCGAAGGCCGAAGTCATGCTGATCGGCTACGCGGGCGGCGGCACGCGCAACATCTTCGCGAACAAGCCGGTGCGCAACCTGGCCGACATGAAGGGCCTGAAGGTTCGCGTGCAAGGCGCGCCGATCTGGAGCAAGACATTTGCCGCCACCGGCATGGCGCCCACCGTGATCGCCTACAACGAGGTCTACAACGCGATCCAGAACGGCGTCATCGCCGCCGGTGAGAACGAAGCCGCGGGCGTGGAGCAGATGAAGTTCTTCGAAGTCGGCCCGAACCTGAACCTGACGCAGCACGCGATCACGATCCGGCCGCTCGCGTTTTCCGGCAAGACGTTCAAGAAGCTGCCGCCCGACCTGCAAGCCGCTGTCGTTCGCGCAGGCAAGGAAGCCGGCGTCTACGGCCGGCAGATCGAGTCGAGCGAAGACTCGGCCAAGCTCGAGGCGCTGGAGAAAGCCGGCAAGCTCAAACGCATTCCGTTCACCGACCGCGCCGCAATGAAGAAGCTCGTCGATCCGGTAATGATCGAATACGCGAAGGAAATCGGCGCCGAGGCGATTCTGGCGAAGATCAATTCGCTGTAACCCGCTCAGCTCGTTCCCGTCACCCCCGTCCCGTCACCCCGGCGAACGCCGGGGTCCACTGATCCGGCCTGCGCGGTTCGCCCTCCCCACGCGGTGAATCCCGGCTTGCGCCGGGATGACATGCCGGGCTGGATGACGAATCCGAACCAATCCGCCGCATGCGCAAATTCATCTCCGCCTACTACCGCGCCCTCGACGTTGCGCTGATCGCGAGCGTCGCGATCCTCATCATCCCGGTGAGCCTGCAGATCTTCTCGCGCTTCACGGCGCTGATCCCGAGCTACATCTGGACCGAAGAGATGGCGCGCTTCTTCTTCATCTGGATGATCATGATCGGCGCGATGGTGGGCATACGCGACGGCGCGCACTTCGACGTCGACCTCTGGCCCGAGCTCAAGCCACGCGCGAACGCGCTGCTGCGCATCGTCAGCAACGTCTTCATCCTGGTCTTCGCCCTCGTCTTCATCTGGTACGGCGTCAAGTTCGTGCAATTCGGCTGGAACCAGACTTCGGAACTCGCCGAATTGCCCATGCCCTTCATCTTCGTCGCCTGGCCCATGGCTGGGCTGACGTGGGTGCTGTTCCTCGGTGAGCGATTCGTCGCCGATTTGCGTGTGCTGCGTACCGGAGAAGTGACATGAGCGGCGGCGCGGCACTCACGCCGGCGATCGCGGCGCTGATTCTTTTCGGCGTGTTCTTCGCGCTCATGATCGTTCGCGTGCCTGTGGCCTTCGCGCTCGGCCTGGCGTGCCTGCCGGTGATGTTCATCGAGCCGCGCCTGTCGCCGATGATTCTGTTCAACGAGACGTTCAAGTCGTACAACTCGTTCATCCTGCTGGCCGTGCCGTTTTTCCTGCTCACCGCAAACCTGATGAACGTGGGCGGCATCACGGATCGCTTGGTGCGCCTGTCGCGCGACCTGGTGGGCCACTTGCCCGGCGGCCTGGCGCAGGTGAACGTCGTGCTGTCGATCTTCTTCGCCGGCATCTCGGGGTCGAGCACCGCCGACGCGGCGAGCCAGGGCAAGATCTTCATCGAGGCGCAGGTCAAGGAAGGCTACGACTTGTCGTTCTCGGTGGCCATCACCGCCGTCTCGGCGATCCTCGCTGTGATCATCCCACCGTCGATCCTGATGGTCGTGTGGGGCGGAACGCTGTCGGTGTCGATCGGTGCGCTGTTCCTTGCCGGCATCATCCCCGGGCTGCTGCTCGGCGCGGTGCAGATGGGCACCGTGCACGTCTACGCGAAGTTGCGCAACTACCCGAAGTACCCGCGCTCGAACCTCAAGGAAGTGGTTGTCGCGCTGCTGATCGCGATTCCGGCACTGATGACGCCGGTGATCATCATCGGCGGCAAGGTGTTCGGCTGGTTCACCGCCACCGAATCGGCGGCGATCGCGGTGCTTTACGCGGGCGCGCTGTCGATCTTCGTGTATCGCGAAATGAGCGGCAGGCAACTCAACAGCGCCTTGCTCGACACCGGCAAGCTCGCTGCGGTGGCGTTGTTCTGCGTGGGCACGGCGAGCGCCTTCGGCTGGCTGCTCGCCTACTACCAGATCCCCAAGGCGCTGCTCGCCGGCGTGGGCGGCTGGGGCATGGGCATCACCGCAACGGGGTTCTTCATCGCGTTCTGCTTCCTCGTCGTGGGGTGTTTTCTCGACGCGATACCGGCGATCATCATCGTCGGCACGATCCTCGAGCCGCTGGCGCGCGCCGTGGGAATGGACCCGGTGCACTTCGCGATGGTGGGAATCATCTCGCTCGCCTTCGGCCTGGTGACGCCGCCCTACGGTCTGTGCCTGATGATTTCGTGCGCGATCGCCAAGGTCAGGTTGATGTATGTCATCAAGGACGTGATGATCATGCTGCTGCCCATGCTCGGCGTGCTTGCGGCGACGATCGTGTTCCCCGAAATCATTCTGTTCCTGCCGCGTCTGGTGTCGCCGGAGTTTTTGAAGTGAAGCTGGTCCGCCGCGCGTAAGGGCTGCGGCGGCGAGCCGGCGCCTTGCGGCCCCTTGCTACCGTTCGTCGCGACATGCGTGCAGAGGTCGAGAAAGGGCAGGTGGCCTGGGGTACGTTCTCCGGCCCCACGCTCTCGGGGCACCGTTTGCAGCCTGCAAGCGTCGCTCCATCAACATCGTGTTCTCGTGTCCAGGTTGAGGCCACCGCGAATGGGGGCCTGCGCCCGCACCCCAAGCCACCTACCCCGGCACTCGGGTGGCACGCGAAGACGTGGCAGGCCAACGGCGTGTGCAGCAGGGCGGCGGTGGTGCCCACGGGCGCAGGACCCATTCGCGGTGTCTGCCAGCCGGTGCAGCGTACATCCCGTGTTGAGGCGGCTTCGCTTTGCGCGTCTCGACGGTGCCCCGCGAGCGTGGTCCGGAGAACGGGGGCACCGCCGCCGCCCTGGCGTCGCAACCCTCGCAGGAAGCTCGCGACGAACGGCAGCAAAGGGCCGAAGGCAGACTTTCAGACCGCATCCGCGTTTCGTGTGCCGCCAGTCGCGAGTCGTTCGGTGAAACCACTGAAACGCTGTCGAGAGCCTCTGCGCCAATCAGCGCGCCACCGCATACAGCACCGCGTTGCTGATCACGTACACGCTGCCGTCCGCGCCGATCAAGGTGGGCGTGTAGGCCTGGCCGATGCCGCTGCCAAGCCTGTTGAAGATCGGCCACGTCGACTCGTCGACAAAGCCTCACTTCAGTGTTCTGCGGATAGCCCCGTGCACACGCGGGAAAGCTCGCATTACCTCAAGCCGATGCCTTTGCTGTAATGCGCGCGGATGCGCCATTGCTGTGTGCTCGAGCAGCCTCATCCGCCGATTGCTCGAGCGCCCTGGCCGCACGGGCGGCGCACCGCGCCGCGCCGTGTCCCGCTCGCCGGCTTTCGGCGCCCGCCCCTCTTAAAACCACAGGAGACTTATCCATGCGCCGTTCAACCGCCCTGTTCCTTGCCATCGCGGCAATTGGAACAGCTCAAATTTCATGGGCCGACACGACCGACGTGAAGTCGCAGTCGACCGTCGAAGTCCGCAAGAAGGGCGCTCACTGCGAGCAGGACCCGAATTGCTTCAACCGCTATCACCCGGCGATCAAGCCGGTGGCCAAGGCTCGCCCCGGCCAGCTGATCGTCGTGCACACGCGCGACGCGCTCGACTCGAACCTGAACCTGAACTCGCAGCCGAAAGACGTGACCGCGATCGACCTGAATCTGGTGCACCCGATCACCGGCCCGGTGTTCATCGAAGGCGCGAAGCGCGGCGACGTGCTCGCGATCAAGCTGATCGACATCAAGCCCGACGAGTACGGCTACACGACCATCGTTCCCGGCTTCGGTTTCCTGCGCGATGTATTCCCCAACCCGTTTGTCGCGAACTGGCGGCTGACGCGGGTGGACGCCGTGTCGGACCAGATCCCCGGCGTTCGCGTCCCGATGAACGGCTTCATGGGCACGGTGGGCGTGATGCCCGGCGAGCCCGAAGTCGACGCCTGGGCGGCGCGTGAAGCGGCGCTTGGCGCAGCCGGCGGCGTGGCCTTGCCGCCCGAGCCCACGGGCGCACGCCCGCCCGAGGTGTGCGGCAAGGATGGCAGCCACAAAGACAAGTGCCTGCGCACGATTCCGCCGCGCGAGAACGGCGGCAACATGGACGTGAAGCAGATGGTCGTGGGCACGACGCTGCTGCTGCCCTGCTACATCGACGGCTGCGGTTTTTTCATCGGCGACGTTCACTACGCGCAGGGTGACGGCGAGGTTGCCGGCACTGCGATCGAAATGGGCGCCGTCGTGACGGTGCAAACGAGCATTCGCAAAGGCCTGGGGTCTCTGGTCAAGCAGCCGCAGTTCGAAGGCGGCTCGCAGCTCAAGCAGCTCGAGCCTGACAGCTTCCACGCGACAGTGGGCTTCCCGTTCAAGGCCGCCGGCGAAATCCCGCCGACGCACACCTACCTCGACAGCAAGAAGATCGGCCCCCTCACCAACCTGTCGGAAGACATCACGCTGGCGGCGCGCAACTCGCTGCTGCAGATGATCGACTGGCTGGTCGCGACGAAAGGCCTGAGCAAAGAGCAAGCCTATGTCGTGACGAGCGTGGCGTGCGATCTGCGCATCGGCAACGTCGTCGACGTGCCGAACTACATCGTCTCGACGATCTGCCCGATGAACATCTTCACGAAGAAGTAGCCGAGGCGAAGGGCGCTGTGGCATCGCAGCGCCCCGGGGTCATCCCGGCGCACGCCGGGATCCATCGTTCGACGTGCAGCAATTGGGTCCCGGCGTGCGCCGGGACGACAGATGGCCTGCGGTGCGGGTGTTCCCATGCAACGACGTGAATTGTTGATTTCCGCCGCGGTTGCGGCATTGCCGGCGCTACCGGCGGCTGCGCACATGCCGTACCGGCAGTGGGACATTTTTCGCAAGCGCTACCTGCAGATCCTGACCTCGCGCAGCGACGCCGCGGGCGATGCCTTCGGCGACGCCTGGGTCGCGCTGCTGCGCGACAAGCTGCCGCTGAGCCGCGCCCTGGTGAGCCGCGCGCGCGACATCGCGCGCATCGCGAGCCTGCTCAAGACGGATCAGGGCAAGCTTGCGTGTCTGTCCTACGCCGACGCGCACGCCGTGTTCGGCGGCAAGCCGCCGTACGACGAGTACGCGCCCATGCCCATTGAAGTGCTGCTCGACCGCGGCACGCACCTGCTGGTGGCGCGCGCCGACCTGCCGCTGCACCACGGCCACCTGATCGTCGCCACGCTGATGGAAGACGCCGCATTGCAGCTGCGCGTGCCGCTCGAGGGCAAACTCGGCATGGCGCTGCACGTCGGTGCCAAGTCGTTCGCGCGCGGCGACAAGCTCGAAATGCCCGCCGAGTCATGAGTGCCCCCAGGCCGCCGCGCCGCGGCGGCCGCCCCCCGGGGGGGTCAAGGAACCGCCCGCGAGTCGGCGTGACCGCGGGGCTGCTCCTGACGCTGCTGCTCACTGCCGCGCAGGCGCACGACGCCATCAGCGGCGAGTCGCGCAAAGCCTATCTCGCGACACTCGCCGCGGCGCACCGCAGCGCGAATTCGAACGCAGCGCCGGCGCTGCGCGCCGCAGCGTGGTTCCAGATCGGCAGCACGCTGGACGAGATCCGCGAACTGCTCAATCAAGACATCCAGAGCCACGGCAAGACGCAGGGCTTGGAAACCTCGCTCCTGCTCGCGCAGCTGGATGCGGCGCCGGCCAAGCTCGAGTTGTCGCCGCAAACGCGGCTCTTTGCTGCGAACCTGAAGCCGTATCGCGACGCGCTCGCGCTCGACGCGCAGGCCGCATTTGCGAACCGGGCGCGCTACCAGATTCTGAAAGGCCAGTTCTACGACAGCTTCAGCGACGACCCGCTGAAGCCGCACGCGCAGTCGCGCGACGAGCTGCTCGAGATGATCGCGCTGGGCGAAACCCTGCTGCGCGCGCACGACCCGGCGCTCGACGCGCAGGAAGTCAATTTCATTCTGGCGCTGCACTACCTGCAAGCGCACGCCAGCGCGGCCCTGCCCGCGCCTCAGGCGCGCGCGCGCTTCGCCGAGCTGCTGCGCGAGTTTCGCCGCAAGCACCCGCAAAGCCTCAAGCTCGCGACGCTGGAAGCGCTGGCGCCTTGACGTGCATTTGCCCATGTTGAGCCGGGCGGCGCTCGGCCTGGCGGGCCTGCTGCTGTGGGGCGCGGCGCTCGCGCACCAGGCCGGCAACAGCTACCTGACGGTGAGCGACAACGCGGCTTCGGTCTCGGTGCAGATCGACCTGTCGATCAAAGACCTGAACGGCATTCTGCAAATCCCGCCCGAGCAGGCCGCCGAGTTCACGCCGAGCCGGCTGGCGCAAGTGCAAGAACAACTCAGTGAGACGGTGCAACGTCTGCTCACGCTCCAGGCGGACGAGCAGGCGCTGCCGTTGCGCTTCGTGTCGCAAACCCTGAGCCTGCGCCACGACGGCCTGTACGTGCGCCAGGTGCATTCGGCGCCGGCGCTGCCTGCCGCGCCGCACCACCTCGTCGTGCGCTACGACTTCTTCAACCGCGGCGAGAGCGTCGCGCGCGCCTACGCCAAGCTGAGCGTGCAGGGCAAGGAACTCTCCACCGTCTTCGACGCGCGCCATGCGGTGCAGCGCTTCACGATGGCCGACAACTCGCGGCTGGTCACGCTCACCCGCTTCATCAGCGAAGGCGCGCTGCACATCTGGAGCGGGCCCGATCACCTGCTGTTCCTGCTGTGTCTGCTGCTGCCCGGCTTTCGCTTGCTGGGCCCCTTGCCGCTGCCGGGCGCGCGCGTGAGCTGGAGTTCAGCGCGCCCGGCGCTGTGGTTTGCGCTGCAAGTCGTGACGGCGTTCACCGTCGCGCACTCGGTCACCCTGGCCGCGGCGGCGACCGACTGGATCGACCTGCCCGACAAATGGGTCGAGGCGGCGATTGCGTTGTCGATCATGGCTTCAGCACTGCTGAACCTGCTGTCCAAAGGCCACGCCTGGCGCTGGCAATTCGGCTTCGGCTTCGGCCTGATCCACGGCCTGGGCTTTGCCGGCGGCCTGCGCGAACTCGGGCTCATGCCGCAGCGCTTTCTCGAGTCGCTGCTTGCATTCAACCTCGGTGTCGAATTGGGCCAGCTCGTCGTGCTCGCCGCCGCGGCAGCCCTGCTGTGGCCTTGGCTGCGGCGCGATTGGGTGCGTTGGCGCTTGCCTATCTGGGGCTCACTTCTGGTGCTCCCGCTGTCAGGCCTTTGGCTGGTGCAGCGCCTTCTTGCTTGACTGGGCGAGCTGCCGACCGCCACGCCGCCGCCCGTCTCATGGATTTCCCTGACCCCCCTACTCGCCTGCGCCTGCGCCAGGGTCGGCCCCCGACCTTCGGCACCGGCTGCCCGCAGCAAGGCCCGTTCATCGGGCACGCGCTGCGGAGCGCAGCCACGGGCTCGTCACCCGCCAAGCTCAACCTGTTCGGCGCCGCCGGAGTTTCGAGTTCGGCTATCAGCCACGGCTGGATCTTCGTTGGTGGCAAACTCTGAGGCGTACGGCTACGAAGTCGATAGCGCGCACGACACGGCTTCGGGAAGGCGCAAGCTCCTGCACCAGACCTACGACGCCGTGATCGCCGACTTGCGCCTGGGCGGCGACGAGCAGCGCGGCGGCCTGGAGATCGTGGAACTTGCCGAGTTTTGCGCCGACATTGCCCGGGGGCGGCTCGGGCTGAGTTCTGCCGGGCGCCGAACGGGTCTTGGCCAGATCGGCGCCATGGGAGCCGCGGGATGCCCCGGGTCATCTACGATCGGGCCCTCGAGTTCGTCGGCTCATGCCTCCGATGCCACCCGCAAGACGCACTGAAATGCGCACCCCGCTCGCCGTGCAGACCTTGGGTTACCTGGTACCACGCACTTCGTTCGCGGGCCGGGTCCACAGCGTCTTCGAGAGCGCCTGCAATCTCGAATGCGACTTGGGCGTCGGCCGGGGCCTGCTGACACTTTGCTGGCGTGACACGAGCGTGGGGCCGACCACGCTGCACCTTGCGAGCGACGAGCTGGGTGACTTGCGCAACCGGTTTAGCGTCGGCGAACTCGTGCATTGCCGCGCGAATCTGTTGTGCATCGGCCGCGTCGAGCTTTGTTTGCAATGGGCCGAGGTCTGGGAACGGCCCGTCATCCCGGCGCACGCCGGGATCCAGGCTGTGCCCCATGCAGTGGATCCCGGCGTGCGCCGGGATGACGGGCGCTTGACCTGGGGCGGGGCGTCTCTTGGCGGCCGCATCGGCGCGCGCTGCCGCCGGACCGGCGCTCTTCTGGCTGCGCATCGACGCCTGCGCTCGAGCGTGATCGACGCGCAGGCCGCACCGGTGGTCGCGGCACTGGCCGACGCCTGCCGCAATCTCGACACCCCGGCCGCGCTCGCTCACGCGCAGCGCCTCATCGGCTGGGGCGAAGGGCTGACGCCGGCGGGTGACGACTTTCTGGTCGGCCTGCTCGCGGCCCTGCACACCGCGGCGCCGGGCGAAGCGTCGCGCGGCAATTTCCACGCCGCGCTGGCCACGCACATCGCGGCGAACGTCGTGCGCACGACGCCCATCGCCGCCCACTACCTGCGCCTGGCCGCCGCAGGCCACTTCACCGAGCCGCTGCTGAGCCTGCGCGACGCGCTGCTCGGGCAGACCGACGAAGCGCAGCTCGACGCGGCGCTGCAGCGCGCGTTGGCCGTCGGGGCGACTTCAGGCGCAGACACCGTGTCCGGGTTATTGGCAGGGTTGACCGCATGGATTTCGCCTTGCGCTGCGCCCACAATGGCGCTGTGAGCCAAGCTATCACGCGCTTCAAACGCTTCGCGAACCTTTATCAGGATTCGGTGACGCTGATGCAGCTCGGCGCCGCCTTGCGCGAGCGCAGTGGCATCGAGCAGGCGTCGTGCCTGATGGCCACGCCGGCGAACCTGTCGCAACTCGCGCACGCCGATCTCGAAATTGACATCACGGTGTCGCCCTCCGATCTGCTGGTGATCGTGCGCGGCGACGCCGCAGCGTGTGACGCGGCGCTGCTTGCCGCCGAGTCGCGCCTGCTCGCCGCCCCGAGCAGCGACAGCGGCGACCGCAGCGCGTTCAAGCCGCCACTCACGTCGATCGCCTTGGGCGTGGCGCAGCGCGTCGCGCAAGGGGCGAGCGCCGACCTCGCGCTGATCTCCGTTCCCGGCGACTACGCCGCCGCGGAAGCGCTGAAAGCGCTCGCGCTCGGCCTGCACGTCATGCTGTTCTCCGACAACGTGTCGGTCGCCGACGAGGTTGCGATCAAGACGTTCGCGCGCAGCAAGGGCTTGCTCGTGATGGGGCCGGATTGCGGAACGGCCATCGTCAACGGTGTGCCGCTCGGTTTTGCGAACGTCGTGCGGCGGGGCGACATTGGTCTGGTCGCCGCGTCGGGAACGGGCCTGCAAGAAGTGACGTGCCGCATCCACAACCTGGGCGGCGGCGTGTCGCAGGCGCTGGGAACGGGCGGGCGAGACTTGAAGGAAGAAATCGGCGGCATCACGATGCTGCAAGGGCTGGCTGCGCTCGCTGACGACGCGGCGACGCGCGTGATCGTGCTCATCTCCAAACCGCCCGCGCCAGGTGTCGCGCGCGCCATCGAAGACGCGGCGCAGGCGGCGGTTGCCGCGGGCAAGTCGGTGATCGTGCACTTCCTCGGCGCCGCTTCCAGCACCCTGCCCAAGGGCATGTTCGCCGCCACGTCGCTGCGCCACGCCGCCGACTTGGCCGTGGCGCTGGCGCGCGGAGAATCGGCGCCGCCGCCGGCAGTGGATCCCGGCGTTCGCCGGGATGACAGGGCGCAATCCGTCATCCCGGCGCAATCGGTCATCCCGGCGCAAGCCGTCATCCCGGCGCACGCCGGGATCCACCGTGCGCAAAACGCCCTCGAAGCGTGTGTCGCCAAGATGCTGCCCTCGCAACACACCGTCCGGGCCCTCTTCACCGGCGGCACGTTCTGCTACGAGGCGCAAGGGGTGTTCCTCGAGCGCGGCTTGGCGTGCAGTTCCAACGCCCCGGCGCACGGCGCGGCGACGATCGAAGCGCACGGCGCGATGGCCGGCCACGTCTTGCTCGACCTCGGCGACGACGACTACACGCGCGGGCGGCCGCACCCGATGATCGACCCGAGTCTGCGCGATGGCCTGGTTCGCGAAGCCGGCGCCGACGCATCCGTCGCGGCATTGCTGTTCGACGTGGTGCTCGGCTACGGCTCGCACGCCAACCCCGCAGCCGGCCTCGCGCTGGCGCTTGCCGACGCGCAGGAGGCGGCGCGCGCGCAGGGGCGAACGCTCGCGCTGATCGGCCACGTGTGCGGCACCGACGGCGACCCGCAGGATCGCGCCGCGCAGGTGCGCCAGCTCGAAGACGTGGGCGCGATGATTGTGGGCAGCAATGTCGAGGCGGCACTGCTCGCGGCACAGCTCGCAGCACAGCTTGCGCAGCGCAGCGCTGCTGATCCCCCCACGCGGCGTGCGTAGGACCTTGCCCATGACCTCGCTGTTCAAAGAAGGCCTGAGCGTCGTGAACGTTGGCTTGCGCGGCTTCGCCGACAACGTCGTCGCAGCCAGCGGACAGTGCATCGCGCTCGAATGGCAACCGCCGGCGCAGGGCGACCGCGACGCCGGTTGGGCGCTCGCGCAGCTCTTGAATCACCCGGCTGTCGAGGCGGCGAACGCCATCGCTTTCGAGCGCTTTCTCGCGGCCCAACCGGTGCTCACGGGCGTGGCAACGGCACGCGACGTCTTGCCCGGCATGGCCAACGGGCGCCGCCTCATCGTTCACGCCGGCCCGCCGATTGCATGGGCGAAGATGTGCGGGCCGATGCGCGGCGCGGTGCTCGGTGCGGCGGTGCTCGAAGCTTGGGCGGAGTCGGTGCCCGCGGCGCAACAACTGATAGACCGCGGCGGCGTCGACCTCGAACCGTGTCACCACCAGGGGGCGGTGGGGCCGATGGCGGGAATCATCAGCCCCTCGATGCCGCTGTTCGTGATCGAAAACCGCGCCGCCTCGAACCGCGCGTACTGCAACTTCAACGAAGGGTTGGGCAAGGTGCTGCGCTTCGGCGCAAACGGCCCGGAGGTGATCGCGCGCCTGAAGATGATGGCGACCCTCGTCGCACCCGCACTGCGCGCAGCGCTCGCGCAAAGCGGCCCGATTGAGCTCAAGCCGCTCATGGCGCAAGCGCTCAACATGGGCGACGAAGTGCACAACCGCAACGCCGCGGCGACTGCGCTGTTCATCAAGCGCATCGCGCCGGCGCTGCTCGAGTCCCCCCTGGCGCGCGCCGACGCGGCACAAGCGCTGAGTTTCATCGCCGGCAACGACCACTTCTTCCTGAACCTGTCGATGGCCGCGTGCAAGGCGATGTGCGACGCGGCGGCAGGCGTTCCCAACAGCTCGATGGTCACGGCGATGGCGCGCAACGGCGTCAACTTTGGCGTGCGCTTGTCCGGCACGGGCGAGACTTGGTTCGAAGCACCGGCGAACCCGATCGATGGCCTGTATTTCCCCGGTTATTCGATGAAGGACGCGGCGCCCGATCTGGGTGACTCGGCGATCACGGAAACCGCAGGCGTGGGCGGCTTTGCGATGGCCGCAGCGCCGGCGATCGTCAAGTTCGTCGGCGGCGACGCGCAAGACGCGACCCACCACAGCCTGCGCATGCGCGCCATCACGCTCGGCGTGAATGCGTCGTTCACGCTGCCCGCGCTCGACTTCGCCGCGTGCGCCGCGGGGATCGACGCGCGCAAGGTGCTCGACAACGCCGTCCTGCCCGTCATCAACAGCGGCATCGCGCACCGCGAGGCGGGTGTCGGGCAGATCGGCGCGGGCGTGACGACGGCGCCGATGGCTTGTTTTGCGGCCGCCGTGAAGGCGCTCGCCGCGAGCGTGGGTGAGCGGGGAGCGAAGCCATGAGCAAACCCCTCGCCGTCGTCGCCGTGGGCGGGAACGCGCTGATCCGCGACCCGCAGCACATGTCGCTCGCCGACCAGTACGACGCCGTGTGCGAAACGGCGACGCATGTCGCGGCGATGGTGCAGGCCGGCTGGAACGTCGTGCTCACGCACGGCAACGGGCCGCAGGTCGGCTTCATCCTGCGCCGCTCGGAAATCGCCGACGGCCAGGTGCCTACCGTGCCGGTGCAGTATGCCGTCGGTGACACGCAGGGCGCGATCGGCTTCATGTTCCAGAACGCGCTGGGCAACGCGCTGCTGCGCCGCGGCCTGCGCACGCCGGTGGCGACGCTGGTAACGCAGACGCTGGTCGATCGCAACGACCCGGCGTTTGCCCAACCCGACAAGCCGATTGGCTCGTTCCTCACCGAAGACGTGGCGCGCAAGCTCGCCGCGCAGCTCGGCTGGAGCGTGATGCAAGACGGCGACCGCGGCTGGCGCCGCACGATCGCCTCTCCACAACCGGTGCGCGTGATCGAGGCGCCGCTCATCGAGCGCCTGGCGCGCGAAGGCAGCGTGATCGTCGCGTGCGGCGGCGGGGGCATCGCCGTCGAAGACGTCGGCGGGGGCGAGTTGCGCGGCGTCGAAGCCGTGATCGACAAGGACCGCGCCTCGGCGCTGCTCGCGATCCAGATGCAGGCCGAGCTGCTGATGATCCCCACCGGCGTGCCGAAGGTCGCGATCCGCTTCGGCCAGCCGGATCAGCTCTGGCTCGACAAGATCAGCGCCACGCAGGCGCAGCAGTACGCCATTGATGGCCATTTCGGCGCAGGCAGCATGGGGCCGAAGATCGAGGCCTTGCTCAAGTTCGTGAAGGGCCGGCCCGGCGGGCGCGGCGTGATCACGAACGTCGAAAGCATCGAAGCCGCGTTGTGCGGGGAAACCGGGACTTGGATCGAGGGTTGATTCGGGCAGAATCTTTTGATCGAACAGTGGGCCCCGGCGTTCGCCGGGGTGACGAGATGAGCGAAGCGAAGCCGGAGAAGAGAACCTTGCTGGCCGTGAACGGCACGTTGATGCGCGGTCTCGAGCTGAACCCGAACATGCTCGCCGCCGGCGCGACGTTTGTTCGCGAAGACCGGACCGACGCGTGCTACCGGGTCTGGTCGATCAACGATCGGCACCCCGCGATGCAGCGCACGCCCGGTGCCGGCACGCGCGTCGCGCTCGAGATCTGGAGCGTTCCGCTCGCCGGGCTGGCGGCTATCCTGCAAAACGAACCGCCCGGATTGGCGATCGGCAAGGTGGTTCTCGCGGATGGCTCGATCGTTCTCGGCGTGCTCGGTGAGCCCTTCCTCTGCGAAGGGCAGCGCGAGATCACGTCGTTCGGCGGCTGGCGCGCCTATACCGCAGCGCAGCAATAGCTCGCTGCCCTGCTGCAGTGCCTGGCGCTGCACGAGGCAGGCGCGTAATCCATGATGCGCGCCCCGCGCTACGGGTGTAGAAACGTTGCCGCGCTCGCCCAATGACCGAGCGCGGCTCGTGGCACGGGATGTGCACGCGCAAGTCCGCTTCACAACAAAAGGAGACAAGCATGACTACTGGCACTGCCGGCCGCCTGTGGGTCCCGGGCGACTGGAACGGCTTTTTCGGCCTGTTCACGAACGTCCTTCTGAACGTCATCGTCCTGACCGGGCTTTGCCTCGGTGTTGTTCAACTGCCCGCCGACACCGTGTTCGGGCGCATCTTGCCCGCGCTGGGAATCGCGCTGCCGCTGGGCAACCTGTTCTACGCCTACCTCGCCTGGCAGATGAGCAAGGCCGAGGGCCGCAGCGACGTGACGGCGATGCCCTACGGCCCGAGCGTGCCGCACATGTTCATCGTCGTCTTCCTCATCATGTTGCCGACGTATCTGAAGACGAAAGACCCGATGCTCGCCTGGCAGGCGGGCCTGGCGTGGTGTTTCATCATCGGCGTGATCGTATTGCTCGGCGCTTTTGTCGGCCCGGCGATCCGCTCCATGACGCCGCGCGCGGCGATGCTCGGCACGCTGGCGGGAATTTCGATCGCCTTCATCTCGATGCGCCCGGCGTTCCAGATGTGGGAGACGCCGTGGATCGGCCTCGTCTGCTTTGCCATCGTCCTGCTCGCGTGGACGGCGAACATGCGCATGCCCGGCGGCCTGCCCGGCGGGCTGGTGGCGGTGATCGTCGGCTCGATCATCGGCTGGGGCGCGGCACTGCTTGGCTGGAGCGACTACGTGAAGATCGACGCCCTGGGCAAGTCGTTCCAGCAGTTCGGTGTGCACATTCCCATCTTCTCCGCCGACGTGTGGAGTGGGCTGTCGCAAGTCGCACCACTGCTCGTCACCGCGATTCCGCTGGGCATCTACAACTTCACCGAAGCGATGAACAACGTGGAAAGCGCGTCGGCCGCCGGCGACAACTACAACTTGCGCAAGATCCTGCTCGCCGACGGCCTGGGCGCAATCGTCGGCTCCATGCTCGGCAGCCCCTTCCCCCCGGCGGTCTACATCGGCCATCCGGGCTGGAAGGCGGTGGGCGGACGCATCGGCTACTCGCTCGCCACCGGTGTGGCGATTGCGCTCGTGTGTTTCCTCGGCCTGACCGCCCTGCTGCTGGCGCTGATTCCGTTGGTGGCGATCCTGCCCATCCTGCTCTACATCGGGCTTGTCATCGGCGCGCAGGCGTTCCAGGCGTCGCCTGCGAAACACGCACCGGCGGTGATCCTGGCCCTCATTCCCAACATCGCCGAATGGGCGAAGACGCAGATCGACGGCGCGCTCGGCGCCGCGGGAACGAATGCGGCAGCGGTGGGCATCGACAAACTCGGCGGCTTCGGCGTGCTCTACAAAGGCCTGGAATCGGTGGGTGGCGGCTCGGTGCTCGCCGGAATGGTGCTCGGCGCAATGGCGGTCTACGTCATCGACAACAAGATGCGCCACGCCGCGGGCTGGGCTTTTGCCGGCGCCGCGCTCGCCTACATCGGGCTGATCCACGGCGCGCAGCTCGGCTGGGCGGTGTCCCCGCTCGTTGCGCTCGGCTATGTGATGTTCGGTGCGGCGTGTTTGTTGCTCGGGCGCGGGCAGGCGCCGGCGTCAGCGAGTTCCTGATCGCGAGCCGGCGTTGCACGACGCGTGCATGAAGGTTGGCTTCTGAATAGCTACGATGTGTATACTTCTGATCGGGTCAGCTTTCGGAGCAGCACGATGACCGTCGCCAAGCTTTTCACCCACGGCGGCAGCCAAGCGGTCCGGCTGCCCAAGGAGTTCCGCTTCGACGGCTCCGAAGTATTCGTGCGCCGCGTCGGCGACGACGTGATTCTGAGCCCGCGTGCGCCTGCTGGCGTGCAGTCGATGATCGACGCGCTGGACGGTTTCGAGCCCGGCACGCGCCTGCAACGTCGGCAGCCCCGAACGCAGAGCCGCGCCGCACTCAAGCCGAGGCGTTGATGCACTACATGCTCGACACCGACATCTGTATCTACACGATCAATGAAAAGCCGCCCGCCGTGCTCCGCGCATTTCGCGCCCACGAGGCCGCTGGTCTGGGCATCTCGTCGGTCACCGCAGCCGAACTGTTCTTTGGCGTGGCGCGAACCGGTTCGCAGCGCAACCTGACGGCGCTGCGCCGGTTTCTCGAAACGCTCGAGATCGCAGCGTTCGACGCCGCGGCGGCGCAGGTTTGCGGCCCGCTGCGCGCATGGCTGGTTGCGAAGGGCACGCCGATCGGTCCATACGACACGCTGATCGCGGCGCACGCGCAGGCGATTGGCGTTACGCTGGTCAGCAACAATATCCGCGAGTTCGAGCGCGTCCCGGGCTTGCGGGTCGAGAACTGGGCGGCGGGAGAGTAGCAGTGGCTGGGTCATCGTGTCACTTCGACAATGCCCTTCGGACCCCTTGAATGACCTGCCGCGCAGTGCCTGCCTGCCGGCTGTCGTCGTATAACCCTGCGGTCACGACAATGACGAGCTCTTGCTGCGCCAAAACGAAGATGCGCTGTCCACCATTGCCGATGGCCGAATACCAACCGGATGCCGGGTTCGCGGCACAGGTGGGCATGAGCCACCAGAAGTAGCCATAGTGGAACCTGCAGTCACCGTCGATTCCGACAAGAGCCTGCGGCGACACCGACGCTTGCACCCACGCCTCGGGCACGATTTGCCGGCCACCTTGCGAGCCCTTCTCGAGCATCAGCCGCCCGATCTTTGCCATGTCGCGCGGGAGCAGGCGCAGGCCCGATGCCGCATAGGGCACGCCGCGTGCATCCTTGACCCACTCGACCTGGGTGATTCCCAGCGGCGCGAAAAGCGCTTGCGTCGCAAAGTCCTCCAGGCTCAGCTTCGTCGCGCGCCGCAGGATCTCGGCAATCAACACCACGCTGCCGCCGTTGTAACGGAACTGCGAGCCTGGAGCGCTTTCCAGTGGCTGCTCGAGTGCGTAGCGCAGCGGGTCGTCGGCGAGATCCATCGCGGTCTCACTGTTTCGGCGGTCGGTATAGGGATAGGTGCTCTCGTCCCAGCGCAGCCCCGAGGTCATCGACAGCAGATGCCGCAGCGTGGTGCGGCGGCGCTCGGCCGTCTGGAGGTCCTTGTACTCCGGAAAGAAGTCGAGCACGGCCATGTCGAGGTTCTGGATCGCCCCGTTGCCCATGGCAATCCCGAACAGCACCGACACCACGCTCTTGGTGACCGAGCGCACATCGTGCGAAGTGGCCGGGCCGAACTTCACCACGCCGGTGGGGCCGCTGCCGCGGTGGTGATCGGCGCCGTCGAAGTACCACTCGGCCAACGTGACACCCTTGCGCATGACAATCACGCCGTGCACGTTGGGGATCTCTCCCATGCGGATGCGCTTTTCCAAGTCCGCCAGCGCCTGGGCCTCGTTCGGTGCGGGTTCCGCCGCGAAGCTGTGTGTCGCAAACCAAGTGCCCAATGCCAGCACCAGGGCGCTACGCATCAGCAGGATTCTGTATCTCATCGCCGCCTCCTTGCGCGATGCGCTAAACGTTCAAGCAGGAATACGCCGTGCCTCTGCGCGCGTGGTGGCGTCAACGGATGAATGGGACGCGCTAAACGCGCAGCGCCGCGAGCGCGCGCTTCGAGTCCGACACCCAGCCGAACAGCGCGCCCTGCGCCTTCACCATCTCCAGCGCAACGCGCTGAAACTCGGGGAAGTAGGAGCCCACACAATCCGACAAGACCACACACTCGTAGCCACGGTCATTCGCCTCGCGCACCGTCGTCGTCACGCAGACCTCGGTCGTGACGCCGCAAACGATCAGCGACTTGATGCCGCGGTTGTGCAGGATGTGGTCGAAGTCAGTCGCGCAGAACGCGCCCTTGCCGGGCTTGTCGATCACGATCTCGCCGGGAATCGGGTACAGCTGCGGAACGATGTCGTGGCCATGTTCGCCGCGCACGAGCAGGCGCCCCATCGGGCCGGGGTCGCCGATGCGGATCTTGCCGCGACCACGAACAATTTTTGTGGGCGGGCAATCCGCCAGATCAGGGGCGTGGCCTTCGCGCGTGTGGATCACCATCATGCCCATCGCTCGCGCGGCATCGAGCAAACGCTTGCAAGGGGCGATCACCGCCTGCAACGGCGATACGTCGTTGCCGAGCGCCTCGCCGAAGCCGCCGGGCTCGACAAAATCGCGCTGCATGTCGATGATCACGAGCGCGGTGCTGCGTGGGTCGAATTCGAACTCATAGGGTTCGGCCTGCATCGTCTTGGCCATGCTGCCTCCGCTCAGATTGCGTGTCACATCGTACTCGCAACCTTAGGGCCATTGCACCAGCCTTGTTGTTTCGGGTTGAGGCCCAGCGGTGGGTCCCGCACTGCAACGGCGAGCGACCGTGACCGCGCCTGCGCCGTCCGCCACTTCAACGCCGCGCGCGCTTTGCCCGGGATTTCCCGAGGAGTTCGATCAGCACGCCGAGCAGTTCATTGAGATCGACCGGCTTGGCAATGTAGCGATCAAAACCAGCGGCGAACCCACGCTGGATATCGTGGGGCATCGCGTCGGCCGATAGCGCGACCACGGGAATCAGCGCCAGCTGCGGGTCGGCACGCAACTGCTGAAGGACCTGGTAGCCGTCCATACCGGGAAGATGAATGTCCAGGAGAACGATGTCCGGCGCTCGCTCTCGCGCCAGCGCGAGTCCCGCCTCACCGGTGCCGGCGCTGCGAAGCTGAATATGGGGGTGTCGCGCGACGAATGCCGCGATGACTTCGATGTTCGACGGCTTGTCTTCGACATAGAGCACCTCGAAGGCAGGTTCGCCAATCCGCTGCGGCGTCACGGCCGGCGCAAACTCTTGCTCCTGTGCGGCGGTAGCGCGCACCAGCTCGATCCAAAACACCGAGCCGAGGCCGACCGTGCTTTCGGCACCGAGCGTGGCGCCCATCAGGTCGGCAAGGTGCCTGGACAGCGCGAGGCCGATTCCCGTGCCCTCGACGGCGCCGAGTTCCGCTCCCAACCGTTCGAACGGTTGGTACAGCTTGGCGAGTTTTTCGGCGGATATCCCCATCCCGGTGTCGGCAACGTTCAGGCGGACCTTGTCAGCATGGCTCGTGCAGCTGACGGTGATCGTGCCGTGCTCGCGGTTGTACTTGGCCGCATTGGCCAGCAGGTTCAAGATCACCTGACGCAGCCGCAACTTGTCGGCTGTCACGCGCGGCGCCGTCCCACGGAATTCCTGAACCAAGCGCAATCCGCGCGCCGCGATCGGCGCCTGCATGATCGCCACCGACTCGGCGACCACCGCCTCCAGATCCAGTGCCTCGATCTTGATCGGCATCTTGCCCACCTCGATGCGCGCGAGGTCGAGCAGGTCCTCGATCATGCGCAGCAAGTGGCCGCCCGCGCGCCGAATTTCGCCAGCCCACTTGAGCTGGTCGGGCGATGGACTCGACATTTCGAAAATCTGGGCGAATCCGAGAATCGCATTCAGCGGCGTACGCAACTCGTGGCTCATGCGCGACAGGAATTCGCTCTTCGCCCGGCTTGCGCTCTCGGCACGCTCCATCGCATGCAGAAGCTCGGCGGTGCGCTCGCGCACGCGCACCTCGAGGTTGTTGTTGAGTTTGCGGATCGCCTCTTCGGCGGCCTTTTGCTCGCTGATGTCCAACGCGGTCAGCGCCACACTTTCCACTCTGCCTTCGCGCAAGATCGGTGTGATCGCCGCGACATACGCGTGGTCTTGTCCTGCGGGGTCGGGAATCGTGTACTCGAGCCGCTGCGGTGCGGCACCAGCAAAGGTGCTCGCCAGGGCCTGCGCGATGAGCGGCTGCAGCGCCGGCGGGAACCACTCGATCAACGGCGTCCCCTCGACGTGTTCCCGCGCCAGGCCGGGATAGGTGCGATTGGCAAAGACGATCCGACCTTCGCGGTCGACCTCGTAGATGAAGGCCGTGGTTTCGCGCGTCAAGGTTCGCAGGCGCTCGTCGGATCGGCGCAGCGCTTCGTGCGCGCCTTGCAGTGAACGCGACAAGCCGTTGATCGACGAAGTCACCGCGTCCAGGATGTCGGGCCGCCAGCGCCCCGTGCTCGGGCGCTCGAGTTGGACCTGTTCACCCTGCGGCGCGGCCGGGTCGATACGGCGCACAAATGCCGCAATCCACGTCAGGTGGCGCGTCACCAGATACTGGAACACCAGCAGCATGAACCCGGCGACCAGCAATGTCTTGACGGCATTGCTGACCAGCGTGACCAGCAGCTGATCCCACAGGCGGGCGAGCAAGCGGTCGACGCTGGCGACCACCTGCAGCGTGCCAATGGTCAGGGTTTGGCCTCGATTCTCGCGCAGCAGCGACACGTCGCTCGAGACCTTGCGTTGCGACACCACCTTGCCGGCCGACCAACGCGTCTGGCCGTCCACCTGGATGCCGATGTATTCGATGTCCGGCAGGCGCAGCAACCCGTCGAGCTGGGTCTGCACCTGCTCGCGGTCGGAGACCCATACGCTGTCCGTCAATGACGGCAGGTAGCTCTTGCCGATGAACGTTATCGAGCGGTCGATCTGGCCGAGGTCGCGGCGGTAGTCGGCGTACAACTCGATCGCTGTGATCACAGCTGTGATCAGGGAACTGAAAAGCACCAGCGCGACGATGAGCCGCTTGGCGACACCGTTTCCGTTGAACAATGCTTCGCGCAGAAAGCCTGCGCGCTCATCGCTCACCGTGCCGTCTCCAGCGGCTTGAGAGTCTGGTCGTAGAGGCGCTGCCAGGTGCCGTCGCGCTTGATCTCAGCAAGCGCGGCAGCGGCCGGCGCGAGCAGCGCTTCGTGGCGGCGGTGCAGGTAGGCAAACATCGGAACGCGGGCGAGCGGCGGGTCCAGCGCCCGCACGGCGAGCCCGGCTTCGCGTGCCAGCCAAAGCCCCTGCCAACGATCGAGCAGCACGACGTCGGCCCGACCGCTGGCCAGCAGCGGGAACAACTGGTCGATGCCGCGCACGGTGGTGATGTCCTGCGCAGATTTCACGTTGCGCTCGAAGATCTTGTACCCGATCACATAGCCCACGCTGTAGCGGGCGAGGTCAGTCCAGTCGCGCACCTGCACATCGGCGCGCGTCGCGTAGGCGACGAAGTCGAAATCGAGCAGCTCTTCGGGGATCGGCAAGAGGTTGGGGTACTCCTTCTCGAAGCCTGCCGCACGGAACATGTCGCCGTCGTCGATGCCGGCGTTGGCGTTGATCAGGGCCCGCTCCACGGGAAGTCGCACGACGCTCGCATCGAAGCCGATGCGCCCGAAGACCTCGCGCGCCAGCGCGTCGAGAAAGCCGGTGTGACCAGGCGTCGAAGTCAGAGGAGGCAAGGCCCCGGTGGCCAGCGTCAGCGAAGGCCGTGCGGCCAGCGCGAGACTGGACGCGACGGCGGTGAGACCTATTCCCAGTAATGCTCTGCGCTGCCGATTCAAGTGATCGTGCACGGTCTACACCGCCTGTCGGATTGGTTTGGCCCGCATGCTATCAGCGGCAATGCACCCCATCACCCGGGATTGCGGTCATTTAGGCACGCGGGAGCACACGCGCAGCGATCGACCGGATCGGTCTCGCGCCGCCCTGCCGTGATGGTGCGCGCGTCGATCCGTGCATCCCGTCACGCCCGACGGCGCCTGCGGCACTTCAGCCTGGGCCGGGACGACCGATGATGTGCAGTGACCGGCCTAACCATCACGATGTCCAGTGCTCTCGCCCCGCAGCAGGACAGCGCCGGGAAACAGAGGCGTGGCGCCGCCATCGCCCAACGCGTCGAAGACGGCAGTGGTCCTGATCCGATTGCCGGCTTCGATTCCGAATTGCGATTGAGATTCGTCAATCAGGCGGCGGCCGATGTCGCTGGGGTGCCTGTGGCCGCGCTATTCGGGCTTGGCGTCGAGCGGCTCGCCGAGCTCGGGTGGCTCGGTACGGACTGCGCGGCTCAGCTTGAGGAGGTTCGCTCGAGCCGCATCACAAAGCGAGTTCAGATCCGCCAGTCCACCCACGGGACGACGCACTGGTGGGACATTCAGATCGTCCCGCGCGGCGTCGACGAAGTGGCCTGTTTCGCCCGCGACATCACCGAGATCAAGCGTGCCGAGGAGCAGCTGCGCGACTCCGCCGGACGGGACTCGCTCACCGGGCTGCTCAACCACGCTGCGTTCCACGACGCGGTCAGCCAGGCGCTGGCGATGGGTGGCCCGGCGGCACAAGAAGTCGCGCTGGTGCTGTTCGACCTCGATTACCTGAAATTGCTCAACGACGTGCACGGCCACCAGGCCGGCGACCAGGCGCTCAGGGCGGTGGCCGACGCCCTGCGCGCCACGACGCGCGGCACCGAACGCATTGCCCGGCTCGGCGGCGACGAATTCGGTGCGCTGTTCGTCGGGATCGACCGCGAGGTCGTGTTGCGCGTCGCGCAGCGCGCCGTAACTCGGGTGTGCTCGACGGTATTGCCGGGGATCGGGCCGCTGTCGGTGTCGGCGGGAGTGGCGTTTGTCGCGTCGACGCGTGAACCGGGTGACCTCTTCGACCGCGCCGATTCGGCGGTCTACGACGCCAAGGCGCGCGGGCGGGGCGTCGTGTCGGTCGCCGACATGACCGAAATCGCCTATGCAAGCCGACGCCGTGACCTCGCTGAATCGCTGCCCGCCCTGCCGCCGCCCGAGCTGTGCGACGCTCGCGACGTCGTCACTGCAGCCCGGGGCGCCCTGCGCGAGTGGGTGCACGTGCTGGCGTGCTCCGGCGGCTGCGTGGACCTGCTCGACCCCGAGGGCCTGCGGGTCAAGGCCGTCGCGTACTACCGCTTTGGCCACGACGACTGGAAACTCGCCGAGCAGACCTACGAACTCACCGACTACCCGAATACGGCGACCGCGCTGATGCAGGGGCGAACCTTCACCTGCCGGATCGACGACCCGGAGGCGCATCCGGCCGAGGCGACGTTGTTGCGCGAGCGCGGCTTCGCGTCGCTGCTGCTGACCCCGCTCGTGTCAACCGGCCGCTCGATCGGCATCATCGAACTCTTCGATACCCGTCCCCGGGTGTTCACGACGGCCGACCAGCGTGTCGCGTTGGCACTGGCGCACCACCTCGCGCCGTTGCTGGCGATGCTGCAGGAACGGGCCGGCAGTCATGCGCTCCAGACCGCAGCGAAACGGGTGACATGCACCACCTGAACAACCTCGCTCCCGGTTCGACCCTGGAGGACGTTCAAGCCAGCGCCGGCGATGCCCTGCGCTCCGAGCAATTGCGCCTTTACGACGCAAACCTGCTGTCCTCTGTCATTGGCAACGCGCTGGTCGCAGTGCTGCTCGTGGCGGTGCAGTGGGGCACGCTGACGAAGACACGGCTGCTGGGCTGGCTGGCGTGCATTGGACTGGCCTTGGCCGGGCGCGTGCTCGCCTCGATTACGCAGCAGCGCGGAATTGCGCGAGGCGCTGACGAGCGGGCGCGGCTGCTGCGACTTCGAATCTCCGTGGCGGGCATGGGCTTGGCCTGGGGACTCGCGGGCGTGCTGCTGTTTCCGGCGAACGACCTTCAGCATCAGGTCTTCCTGACCTTCGTGCTGGCCGGCATCGCCGCCGGCTCACTGACGCTCACCGCCTTTGACCTGGTCGCGGCACTGAGCTTTGCTGTCCTCACCCTGAGTCCGTTGAGCGCACGCCTGTTGGCGTTCGGTGAGAACGCTCAAAGCGCGATGGCAGTGATGGGGCTGCTGTTCATCGCGTTTCTCGCGCTGACCGGTCTGCGCGCCTACCGCAACGTGTGCGAGACCGTGACCCTGCGCAGCGCCGAATCCGCGCGCGCCGACACCTTGCTGCGCAGCGAGCAGCGCCTGCAACAGACCTCCGAGCAGCTGACACGCAAGACCGAAGCCCTCGAATTGACGCTGGACAGCATGGAGCAAGGCATTCTCGGCCTCGACTCCGAGGGCCGCACGAACGTCTACAACCGCCGCCTGGTGGAGCTGACCGATCTGCCCGAGTCCTTTCTGGCGTCCCGGCCGACGATGCAGGAGATTGCCCACTATCAGGTCGAACACGGTCACTATGGTGAGGGCCTCGGGCTCGTCGATGAGTCGACGCGCCCCCACCTTGCACGCTGGCTCGACGGCGAGCGCCAGCCGTTTCCGGCGGTCTACTTCCGCAAGACGCTTGCCGGTCGGATGTTGGAGGTCAAGACCCGCCATCTGGAGGGCGGCGGGCTGGTACGCACCTTCTCCGATGTGACGGCCTATTTCGAGGCCCAGGAAAAGCTACGTGCAAGCGAGGCCGAATCGCGCAAGCTGGCGCTCGTCGCGGCGCACACCGACAACGCGGTGCTGATCGTCGACGCGGCAGCGGCGCATCGAATGGGCCAACGAAGCCTTTACACGCATGACCGGGTACCGCCTCGAGGAGGTTGCCGGCCGCACCGCCGGCGAGTTGTTGCGTGGGCCCGAGACCGACTGCGCCGAGGTGGCGCGGCTCGACGCGCAACTGCAGCGCGAGAACCGGGCGTCCGGAGAACTCGTCCACTATACGAAGGGCCGCCGCCCCTATTGGGCGGCCGTCGAATCGCACGCGATCCTGGACGACGAGGGCCGGATTCAGCGCTTCATCTCGATCACGCGCGACATCACCGCCAGCAGGCGTGCCGATGAAGCCCTGCGCGCCGCGCGCGACGAGGCCGAACGCGCCAACCGCGCCAAGTCGGAGTTTCTCTCGGCCATGAGCCATGAACTGCGCACGCCGATGAACGCCATCCTCGGTTTTGGCCAATTGCTCGAGTCGGGCCCGACAAATGGCCTGCGCGAAGGACATGAGGGCTACGTGCGCGAAATCCAGCGCGCTGGCGAGCATCTTCTCGAACTGATCAACGACGTGCTGGACCTGGCCCGCGTCGAAGCCGGCAAACAACAGATCAGCATGGAGCCGGTGCACGTGTCGACGCTGGTAGACGAATGCCTGAGCTTGATGCAACCGGTGGCCCGCGTGCGTGGTATCCGCTTGCCCGTGGCAGCACATGCTTCGTGCGACTGCTTTGTCGCCGCCGACCGCACGCGCCTGAAGCAGGTGTTGCTCAACCTGTTGTCCAACGCGATCAAGTACAACCGCACGGATGGCAGCGTGGAGATCATCTGCGCGGCCGATGGGAACGGGGTGCGAATCAGCGTCAGCGATACCGGCCAGGGGCTGAGCCCCGAGCAATGCCAACGCCTGTTCAAGGCGTTCGAGCGACTCGGCGCGGAGAGCAGCGCGATCGAGGGCGCGGGCATCGGCCTGGTGCTGAGCAAACGCCTGGTGGAGTTGATGCGCGGCAGCATCGGTCTGGACAGCGCCGTCGACCAGGGCAGCACGTTCTGGGTGCGTCTGGAGCGCGCCGAGCCTGCGGCGCGCCCTCCAGCGCGCCCGGGGTGGCGCTTCCGGCCGGCGTGGCCGCAACGAACACCGACGGGCTGCACACCGTGCTCTACATCGAAGACAACGACGTCAACGTGATGTTGATGCAAGCCATGCTCGGGCGGGAATCAGGGCTGCGTTTGATCACGGCGCCACTCCCGGAAATGGGCCTGGAACTGGCCGCTTCGCGACGCCCGGACCTGATCCTGCTCGACATCCAGTTGCCCGGCATGGATGGCTACGAAGTGCTGCGGCGCTTGCGGAGCGCCGAATCGACGCGCGCGATCCCAGTGATCGCCGTCAGCGCCAACGCCATGAGCGGCGACATGGAGCAGGGTTTGGCCGCCGGCTTCCACGACTACCTCACCAAGCCGCTGGACTTGTCGCGGCTGCTGCACGTTGTGCGCGGCGCCCTGTGCCATCAGTGATCCGGACAAGGAAGCGCCCGCACTGCTGCGCCTTTCCTTCACTCCTAGGACCCCAAAAGCGCCCGACCTGGCTGGCAGAGAACGGACGACGCAAGGCGTCGTCATGGGGCACTCTATAGAATGGGCCCATGGGGCGCGCCAGAACATGGCTGCTTGGACTTGCCCTTCTGGCCCATTCACTCGGGGCGGCCAGCGCTGAAGCTGTGACTGGCGCGGCGAGCGCCCCGCGCGCCGGCGTGATCCTGATGAAAGTGAACGGCGCGATCGGCCCGGCGACCGCCGACTACGTGCACCGGGGTCTGGCGCTCGCGGCCAAACAGCAAGCGCAACTGGCGATCCTTCAGATCGACACGCCCGGCGGCCTGGACGCGTCGATGCGCGAAATCATCAAGGACATCCTCGCCTCACCGGTTCCGGTGGCGACGTGGGTCGCGCCGAACGGCGCGCGCGCGGCGAGTGCGGGCACCTACATCCTCTACGCCAGCCACATTGCGGCGATGGCACCCGCGTCGAACCTCGGCGCTGCAACGCCTGTCGCAATCGGCCTGCCGACACCCGGCGGCCAGCCTGAGAACCCGTTGCCACCGCCGAAACAAGCCTCGGGCGCCCAAGGCGCGAGCAGCGCGCCACGCGGCGAAACGCCGGCCGACGCGATGGCGGCGAAGCGCATCGGCGACGCCGCAGCCTACATCCGCAGCCTCGCGCAACTGCGCGGCCGCAACGCCGATTGGGCGGAAAAGGCGGTGCGCGAAGCAGTGAGCCTGGCGGCGCAAGACGCACTGAAGAGCCAGGTCATCGACCTGATCGCCGACGACCTGCCCGAGCTACTTCGGCAAGTCGACGGGCGCGAAATCCGCGTGGCGGGCGCAGCCGGCACCAGCGTGCGCCTCGCAACCCGCGATGCGGCGGCAACCGAGTTCGAAGCCGACTGGCGCACCAAGCTGCTCTCCGTGCTGACCGACCCGAGCCTCGCGCTGATCCTGATGATGGTGGGCATTTACGGCTTGTTGTTCGAGTTTTCCAACCCCGGCTTCGTTGTTCCCGGCGTGATCGGCGGCATCTGCCTGTTGATGGCGCTGTTCGCGTTTCAGATGCTGCCGGTGAATTACGCCGGACTCGCGTTGATCCTGCTCGGGGTCGGATTCTTGGTCGCCGAGGCGTTCGTGCCGAGCTACGGCGCACTCGGGCTGGGCGGAATCGTCGCGTTCGCGATCGGCGCGGTGCTGCTCATCGACAGCGAGGTGCCGGGGTTTGGCGTGCCGCTCGAGCTGATCGGCGCACTCACGGTGGCGTCGGCAGTATTCATTTTGCTCGTCGCCGGGATGGCTGCCAAGGCGCGCGCTCGCCCGGTCGTCAACATGGTCGCAGGCGGGCGAGCGTTGCTCGGCGCGACGGGCGAGTTGCTCGAGTTCTCCGGCGGCGAAGGCTGGGCGCTGGTCGGCGGCGAGCACTGGAAAGTTCGCGGTTCGAGCGAATTGCGACCGGGCCAGCCGGTGCGTGTGACGGGTGCGAGTGGTGTCGTGCTCGACGTGGCCGCGCATGCCGCGCAGGCGCCATCAAAACTTCCGGAGTGACATCATGGCCTACGTCGGATCGCTGACTTTCCTGGCGCTGCTGTTGATCGCAGCGGCGTCATCACTGCGCATCCTGCGCGAGTACGAACGCGGCGTCGTGTTCCAGCTCGGCCGCTTCTGGAAGGTCAAGGGCCCGGGTCTCGTGGTCCTGATCCCCGGCATCCAGCAGATGGTGAAAGTGGGCCTGCGCGTCGTCGTGCTCGACATCCCGAGCCAGGACGTGATCACGCGCGACAACGTCTCGGTGAAGGTCAACGCGGTGCTTTACTTCCGCGTCGTCGACGCGGAAAAAGCGGTGATCCAGGTCGAGAACTACCTCGCTGCCACATCCCAGCTCGCGCAGACGACGCTGCGCGCCGTGCTGGGCAAGCACGAACTCGACGACTTGCTCGCAGAACGAGAGCGCCTGAACCTGGACATCCAGAAAACACTCGCCGCGCAGACCGACGCGTGGGGAATCAAGGTGACGATCGTCGAGATCAAACACGTCGACCTGAATGACAGCATGGTGCGCGCCATTGCGCGCCAGGCCGAGGCCGAGCGCGAACGGCGCGCCAAGGTGATCCACGCCGAGGGCGAACTGCAGGCGTCGGTGAAACTCGCCGAAGCGGCCGAGATCCTCGGCCGCCAGCCGCAGGCGATCCAGCTGCGCTACCTGGAAACGCTGACCGTGATCGCCGCCGACAAGAACTCGACGATCGTGTTTCCGCTGCCGCTGGACATCATTTCGCCGTTGCTGCAGTGGGCGAAGGGCAAGGCCGGGCCGCCTGCTGCGTGATCCGGTTCGACCAGAGGCGTGGCCGGCCGCCGGAGGCGAGCCGCCGCCCTGTTGACTACCCGTTGGCGCCGGGAACCAGCGGCGTCCACCCGGTGAGCCGGCCGATCTCTGCCTTCACATGGTTCGACATCGCCGCCCGGTCCGCGACCAGCATCACCATGCGAAAGCCCTGGTCGATGTAGCGCTGCGTGAATTTCGAGCCTGCGGTGTGAATCGCCGCGATCACCTTGTGGCGCTGGCAGGTCGCGAGAATCTTGTTCACCGTGGCCACGTGCAGCGGGTCGTCGTTGTCCATCACCGGAGGCAGGCCGAGCGCGAGCGCGAGGTCGGTCGGGCCGATGTAGACCGCGTCCACGCCCGGCGTGGAGACGATCTCGTCCATTTTCTGAATGCCCTCGGCGGTCTCGATCATGACGACGCAGGCCATCTCGCGATCGGCATTCTTCTGATAGTCTGCGCCGCCGTACAGCAGCGCACGGTTCGGCCCGTTGCTGCGCATTCCCACCGGCGGGTAGCGGCACGCAGCGACGGCACGCTCGGCCTCGGCGCGGTTGCTCACCATCGGCACGATCACGCCGTAGGCGCCGGCGTCGAGCACCTTCATGATCATCGCCGGCTCGTTCCACGGCACGCGAACGAAGGGCGTGACCGCGGTCGTCGAAATCGCGGTGAGCATGGTCACCGCATCGGAGTAGTCGATGCAGCCATGCTGCATGTCGATGCAGAGCCAGTCCAGACCGGTATGCGCCATCACTTCGGCGCTGAAGCCGTTCGGAATCGAAAGAAAGCTGCCGATCGCCGGCTTGCCTTCGCGCCAGAGTTGTTTGACACGGTTGATGCGCATGATGATGCTCGCTCGATGGGTTGACTATTGCAACGGCAGTCGACGCTTCGGTGCATCACCAGCCTCGGTTCAGTATCGCATCGGTCGTCGACTTGTACGACCACGGGCGGCGGCGACGCACCGGACAAGAGCGGGGTGCTGGCCGAGGCCCGCCTCCTGAACTCCAGCGGCGACATCATCCGGGAGTATCCTGCGCTCCTGTCCGTCGCCGCAGCCTTTCAAGCCCAGCTCGGCGGCGGAAGCTTTACCCTCGGCAACCTGTTTTCCAAAAACGTCCAATGCAACGGAGCTTACCCATGAAACTCTACTACTCGCCAGGCGCCTGCTCGATGGCCCCGCACATCGTCGCCACCGAGGCTGGCACCAAGCTCGAGCTGATCAAGGTCGACATCCCCAACAAGAAGACCGAAAGCGGAGACGACTTCTGGAAGGTGAACCCGAAGGGCTACGTCCCGGCGCTGCAGCTGGACGACGGCACGGTGCTCACCGAAGTGGGCGTGATCTGCCAATACCTTGCCGATCAGAAACCGGAGTCCGGATTGACCGCCAAGGCCGGCACGATGGAGCGCTACCGTCAGATGGAAGCGCTGAACTTCGCCGCCACTGAAGTGCACAAGCAGCTTGGCGCACTGTTCAACCCGAAGATGACGCCCGAGATGAAGGAAGTGCAGATGGGCACGATCGAGCGGCGCCTGAACCCGCTCGAGAAATCGCTCGAGGGCAAGCAGTACGTCATGGGCGACAAGTTCACCGCAGCCGATGCGTATCTGTTCACCGTGCTCAACTGGACCAATCCGCTGAAGATCGATCTCGGCAAGTGGCCGAACATCAAGGCCTACATGGGCCGGGTCGGCGCACGCCCGAAGGTCCAGGAAACCCTCAAGGCCGAGGGTTTGCTGAAGTAAGCAAGGCAGATAGTTCATAGGGGCGCAGGCCCCGGGATCACGCCACCTTGCCGCGCGCGGTGATCGCCATGCGCCCGACGAGTTCGTCGCCGCGCGCGGTGAGCACCGTGTCGAACAGGTTGCTCACCGGGCACACGTGGTTCGGCAGGATTCGCACGACTTCGCCGACTTCGGGGATTCGCGGGCAGCCGGTGACGTCGACGAAGCCGTGCTCCTCGGCGAACTTGGTGAGCCGCGCCTGCGGATAGTCGACGAGCAGCCCGTGGTCCTGAAAGCTCAGCAGATCGGAGCTGAGCGTCTTCGATCCGGCGTCGACCATCACGCGGCCCGGCTCGGGGTGGCTGATCACCGTGGCGTAGACGAACAGCGCGCAGTCGGCGAGCGTGGCCGCGCCCACTTTGACCATCTGCCGGTCGTTGTAGAGGTAGGTGCCGGCGCGGTATTCGGTTTCGCCCAAGGCGCCGATGCGGCCCCAGTTCGGCGTGCCGCCGCTGCACAGGGTTCGCAACGCCAGCCCGTGCTTGGCACAAGCGGCGCGCGCCGCGGCGACGAACTCGATCGATCCGCTCAGGTCGCCGTCGGGCGGGTACAGCAGCAGACCGTCGAAGCGCAGCGCCGGCAGGCTCGCGACGTGGCGCGCGAGTTCGGCCGCAGCGTCCGGCGTGGTCACGCCGCAGCGGTGGCGGCCCGTGTCGCATTCCACCAGCACGGCGACCGGCTGCGCGAGGCCTTGCAACGCTTGCGCATAACCGTCGGCCACGGCCCGGTTGTCGCAGCTGAGCGTGAGCCTCACGCGCTGCGCCAGCGCGCGCAAGCGCGCATGTTTGGCCGCGCCGAGAACGTTGTACGAGATCAGCAGGTCTTTGGCGCCGATGTCGGCCATCGCCTCGGCCTCGCCGAGCTTCTGGCACGTGAGGCCGATCGCGCCCGCCTGCAATTGCAGCTGCGCCATCTCGGGCGATTTGTGGGTCTTCATGTGCGGCCGGTTGGCGACGCCCGCACGCTCGCACGCGGACTGCAGGCTCGCGATGTTGCGCTGCGCGACGTCGAGGTCGACGACGACGGCGGGTGTGTCCAGCGTCGCAGCCAGTCGCTGCGGGAACTCGCGGCCCAGGCCGGTGTCGCAATCGGTGATCAGCACGGATGGCATGGTGCGGAGTCTCCCAGATTCCGCGTCGATGCGAAACCGCATCGTGCAGCCGGTAGGGGGTGAGGGGCTCACGGCAACAACACGACGCGTGGGCTCAATCAACGGGGCGGGTCGATTATGCGGCGCGGCCCAGTGCGCATTTCGGGCTGTCCGAAGCGCTACTTGGAAACCCTGAGCGTGACCGCAGCGAACAAGATGCTGGGACCGAATTTCAAGCCGGAGGCCCTTCCCGCGCGCCGGTTTGGATGACACACTGGATCATCCCCGCGACCTTTAGGCCCCGGGGTGCGACCCCCGAGCAACCACCCCCTACGGAGACAAGCATGAGCGAAATGACGCCGACCACGAATGCGGCCGACTGGCTGGCCGCACTCGACGCGGCCTTGACGCGCGGCGACGCCGCAGCCGCAGCCGCCCTGTTCAACGACGAGAGCTATTGGCGCGACATGGTGTCGTTCACCTGGAACATCACCACCGCCGAAGGCAATGCCAAAGTGCGCGAGATGATCCAGCAGGCCGTGCTGCCGGCCAAGCCGCGCCACTGGCAACTCGACGGCGAAGCCACCGAGGCCGGCGGCGTGACCGAGGCGTGGATCAGGTTCGACACCGAGGTCGCGCGCGGCTACGGCCACCTGCGGCTGATGGGCGGCAAGTGCTGGACGCTGCTCACGACGATGACGGAGTTGAAAGGCTTCGAAGAGGCCAAGGGTGCGGCGCGCGAGAGGGGCGTCGTGCACGGCGCGAACCCGAACCGCAAGACCTGGCTCGAGCACCGCGCGCAGGAAGAGGCGGAACTGGGCATCAAGACGCAACCGTATTGCGTCATCATCGGCGGCGGCCAGGGCGGCATCGGCCTGGGCGCACGCATGCGGCGCCTGGGAATCCCGACGATCATCGTCGAGAAAAATCCAAAGCCGGGCGACTCCTGGCGCAATCGATACAAGAGCCTGTGCCTGCACGACCCGGTGTGGTACGACCACATGCCGTACCTGCCCTTCCCCGACCACTGGCCGGTGTTCGCGCCGAAAGACAAGATCGGCGACTGGCTCGAGATGTACACCAAGGTCATGGAGCTGAACTATTGGAGCTCCACGACCGCAAAGGGCGCGAAGTACGACGAGGCGAAGAAAGAATGGACGGTCGAGGTGGAGCGTGGCGGCAAGACCATCACGCTGCGCCCCAAACACCTGGTGCTCGCCACCGGCATGTCAGCGGTGCCCAACGTGCCGAAGATTCCCGGCGCGGAAGCCTTCCAAGGCGACCTGCACCACTCGAGCAAACACCCGGGCGCGGAGGGCTACCGCGGCAAGAAGTGCGTCGTCATTGGTTCCAACAATTCGGCGCACGACATCTGCGCCGCACTTTGGGAAAACGGCGCCGACGTGACGATGGTGCAGCGCTCGTCGACGCACATCGCGCGCTCCGACTCGCTGATGGACCTGGCGCTCGGCGGCCTCTACTCCGAAGCCGCAGTGAAGTCCGGCGTGACCACCGACAAGGCCGATCTGATCTTCGCCTCGCTGCCCTACAAGATCCTGCACACTCTGCAGATTCCGGTGTACGAAGAGATGGCGAAACGCGACGCCGATTTCTACAAGCGGCTGGAGCGCGCCGGCTTCATGCTCGACTTCGGCGAAGACGGCTCCGGCCTGTTCATGAAGTACTTGCGCCGCGGCTCGGGCTATTACATCGACGTCGGCGCGAGCGAGCTCGTGGCCGACGGCAAGATCAAGCTCAAGACGGGTGTGGGTGTGGAGCGTATCAAGGAGCGCTCAGTCCAGTTCAGCGACGGCAGCGAGCTTCCCGCCGACCTGATCGTCCTGGCCACCGGCTACGGCTCGATGAACGGCTGGGCCGCGCAACTCATCAGCAAGGACGTTGCCGACAAGGTGGGCAAGTGCTGGGGCCTGGGCAGCAACACGAAGAAAGACCCCGGACCGTGGGAAGGCGAACTGCGCAACATGTGGAAGCCCACGCACCAGGAGGCGCTGTGGTTCCACGGCGGCAACCTGCACCAGTCACGCCATTACTCGCAGTTCCTGTCGTTGCAGTTGAAGGCCCGCATGGAAGGGATTCCGACGCCGGTGTATGGCATGGGGGCGGTGCATCACGTGGCGTGATGCGAGATCACCGGGTGCCATTGTGCTTGCACCACAATGGCACTCATGGCGACAAAACTCGGGGACCGTTTGCCTCATTGAGGCGCACCACAAGCTCAGCGTCCTATCACGAACGTGCGGTACTTGGCCAGCGGCAGGCCCTCGCGTTCGATGCGCGCGTTGTAGGCGCTGATGGCTTCTTCGTTGTCCTCGTTCCAACGCGCCCAGTAACGGCGTTGCACTTCCTGCGCAAGCAGTTCGTCCACGGTCTGCGAAATGTTCATGCCCAGCTCGCGTGCCATATCGAGCACCTTGGCGTTCAGGCTCAAATTGGTCGGCCGCTTGGGTGACGCATCAGTGCGAGCCATCGATTCCCTCCATCAATGATGCGCATAGATTATGCATGCCTTCGACTCCATGTTCACCTCGCACCTGCGCGCAATTCCTTGCGCACCACCAGCTTCAACCCCGACCAAACCGCATCCACCGCGCACACTTTCACGTCGACCCAGCCCAGCGGCAACACCACTTCGCGAATCACGTCTTCCGTGATGTCGGTCGGCACTTTCGCTGCCTTCTTCGGCCACGAGACCCACAGCACGGCGTCGGGCCTGAGCAGTTTGCGCAGGCGCTGCGCTTCCTTGGCGAGCACGGCGCGCTCGACGACGAAGAGGTGCACGAGGTCCGTCTGTGCGTCGGCGCGCGCCTGCAGTTGGGCTGTGTCAGGCCAAGGCGCGACGAGATCGCGATAGTCGCCGGGCGGATTCAGCGCAACGACGCGCAGGCCGGCTGCGATGCCGAGCTTCTTCGGCAGCGGAGTTCCGCTGTACCCTGCGACGGCTGCGACGGCCATGCGCGCAACTGTAGCGCGTGCATCACGCCGGCCGCGCCGGCCACCTTGCGTGAAAGTTGCGCTGATCGAGGACCACGTGTACTACTCTGCCGCCGGGGGGCTGGGCGCGGCGAGCTGGTAGGCGCTGCGCTGAGGGTAAAGTCATGGCATGTTGTTCCCCACCACGATCGTCGGCAGTTTCCCGCAACCCGACTGGCTGATCGACCGCGAGAAGCTGTTCCATCGCTTCCCGCCACGGGTTCGCGCCAAGGAGTTGTGGCGCGTCGCCGAGCCTTACCTGCAGCAGGCCTGGGAAGACGCGACGCTGCTCGCGATCCGCGCCCAGGAAGACGCAGGGCTGGACATCGTCAGCGACGGTGAGATCCGCCGCGAGAGTTATTCGAACCGCTTCGCCACGGCGCTTGACGGAGTCGACCTCGACAACCCCGGCACCGCGCTGGACCGCTCCGGCCACCCGAACCCGGTGCCGCGCATCGTCGGCAAGATCACGCGCCGTCATGCCGTTGAAGTGGAGGATCTGCTGTTCCTGAAGCGCCACACGACGCGCCAGGTGAAGATCACCGTGCCAGGCCCGTTCACGATGTTCCAGCAGGCGCAGAACGATTTTTACGCGAGCGAAGAAGAAGGCGCGCTCGACTACGCGGCAGCGGTGAACGCCGAAATCCGCGACCTCTTCGCTGCCGGCGCCGACGTGGTGCAGATCGACGAACCCTATATGCAGGCGCGCCCGGAGAAGGCACGCGAGTACGGATTGAAGGCCTTGAACCGCGCGCTCGAGGGCATCACCGGAACCACGGCAGTGCACATCTGCTTCGGCTACGCAGCGATCATCCACGCACGGCCGAGCGGCTATTCGTTCCTGCCCGAACTGCGCGGCTGCGGCTGCAAGCAGGTCTCGATCGAAACCGCGCAGTCGAAGCTCGACTGTTCGGTGCTCGCGCAATTGCCCGACAAGCAGATCATGGTGGGCTGCATCGATTTGTCCGACATGAAAGTCGAGTCGCCCGAGACGGTGGTCGCCCGGATCCGCCGTGCGCTGCCCTTCGTCGCAAAGGAGCGGGTGATCCTCGCGCCGGACTGCGGCATGAAGTATTTGCCGCGTGACGTGGCCAGCAGCAAGCTGCGTGCGATGGTCCAGGCAGCGCAGATCTTGCGAGCGGAGTTCGGGCGCGCATGATGCCGGCGCAGCCGCGAGGGCAACGCGAGGAAAAGGATCACCCATGGCCATCGGTTGGTTGAGCGTTCTCAAAGCGGTCCCGTGGACCGAAGTCATCACGAACGCACCCAAGGTCGCCGACGGAGCGAAGAAGTTGTGGAACAGCGTGGGCAAGAAGGCGCAGCCGCCTGCTGCCGCCGCTGCGCCTGCCTCGGCAACTGACGCAGAACAATCGGCCGCGCTTCAGCTTCGGCTCACTGCGCTCGAAGGCGCAACGCGTGAACTGCACGAGCAGATGCTCGCCTCGTCGGAAGTGCTCAAAGCCCTGGCCGAGCAGAACGCGCAACTGATCGCCGGCATCGAGGCCGCGCGAGTTCGCCTGCGCTGGCTGGGTGGCGCAGCGCTGGCGGCGTGCCTGATCGCACTGGCCAGCCTGGGGTGGTCGCTGAGCCGCTGATTCGCTAGCGCGCTCGCAAGCCTCGCTGCGCGCCGTCGGATGCGGGTTTGTCCTGGGCACGATCTGCAGGGTCCAAGGGAATAAGTCTCGACGCGCGAGCGTGCACACAGTGCGACTCGCGGGTCATCGTCAAGTGCCCGCCAGCGCCACGCTTACGGTGCCCCTCACTGCGCGAGGGCACCGCAAGCGCGAGCCCAGTCATCTATCGCAACGGAGACTCGAATGAAAAACACCTACCTCGGCGCGTGCGCCGTGGCCGCAGGATTGCTTTGCTTTGGGAGCGCAAGCGCCAACGACCGGATTGAGAAAATTGTTCAGTTCAGTGGCGCCATCGGGTCGCAGCCGCTGGCAGTGGCAGCCGGAGCGAGTATCACAAACGACGTGGTGGGCATCCCACCGGGAGGCAGGCCCTGGGAGTTGCGCAAGCTGCGCGCGAGTGTCGACACCCAAGGCGTGTTGCGTGCCAAGGGCCACGGATTGATTCTCGGTGGCGGCAACAACATCGGGCGGCCCGGAATTCCCCGGAATGTCCAGGCCACGCTGATCTGTTCAGCCACTGCGGCACCCCCTGTCGCCACGTCGCCGGCCTGGAACTCGGTCGCCGTCGCGCTGGACGAATTCGGCGACTTTTCCATCGACGCGCCGCTCAAACCCGTGGCGCCCAACCTGACCGCGGTTCCACCCAATCCGTGCAACTTCCCGATCCTGCTGATCCGCAATTCGACGGCAGCCACAGCGCCGGGAGCCGACCCGACCCCGGGCCCATGGTTCGCTGCGGGTATTCCCAGCCGCGCAAGCCGCGGCCACGACGACGATTGAGTTCTATCATGGGCAAGCGCACCTGCAGCCGATGAATCCATCGAGGCGCGTGCGCCAGTGTCGTCAGTCGTGACTTGCCTGTCGCGCTCTGGTGGCAGGCACCTACCCGAGGAGCAACGCATGAAGCCCAAGTCCAACGAAGAGTATGTGCAGATCGACGCGGTGAAGTGGAAGCCCTTCCCGGACGCCTTCTCCGCCGGCGGCATCCGCTGGAAGCTGCTGCACGTGTCCCCCGGCCACGGCGCGTGGACGGCGATCTTTGATTGCCCGGCAGGTTCGTCGTTCGCGCCGCACATCCACGCCGGCCCCGGCGAATACTTCCTCACCAAAGGCAAGATGGACGTGCGCGGCGGCAAAGCTGCCGGCGGCGACACGGCGATCGCGCCAGGCTACGGCTTCGAATCATCGGGCGCGCGCCACGACAAGACCTTCTTCCCGATCGACAGCGAGTTCTACATGACCTTCCTCGGGCCGCTGACCTTCATCAAGCCCGATGGCTCGCCGATCGCGGTGATAGGCTGGGAAGAAGCCCAAGGGGCATGGGGGTGAGCCCGGACACGAAGGCTCCTGAGGAGCCTTCGTGCCTGGCGAACGGCCCGAGCTCTGCGAGGGACTGAGGCTGCGCGTAAGCGCCCGGAAGGGCGCTTTCGGCCGCCGAAGAAGGCCTGGGAAACACGGGGAAACACGAGCCTGGCCCCTTTATCCGATAGCCGCAGGCAACCGGTGGTCCCGCGGCGGCGCGTCACGCCGCGCAGGAGACCGGCCTATTCCTTGTAGCGCTCGACGCGGCTCGCACGCAGCGAATAGCCCACGTCCACATCGGCCGCCCCGTCCACCAAGTGCAGCGAGCGCTTTGCGCTGCCCGCTGCCATGCGGCCGGTGACCCAAACCGCGTCGAACGCGCCGGCCGTCTCGAAGGGTTTGTCGGCCTTCACGTGAACGATTTGATTCGGTGGCGGCGGCGGCGTGTGAATGCAGGCGCCGATCCATGGCACGAGCAGGAACTCGCTGACGAGCTTGCCGTTGAATTCGAGCGGCAGCAGGTAGCCCGGCAAACGCACCAGTTTGCCGTCGAGTTCCGGGTTCGTCGCCTTGCTCAGCGCCTGCTGTTTCGCAGCGAGTTCGCTGCGCCGCGCGAGCAGGCCTTCCGTATCGATGCCTGACTTCTGCAGCTTGGCCGCGGCGGCGCGTTCGGTCGCAATCTCCGTCGACGACAAGTCGACGCCGCGCGCCTTGCGGTCGCGCAGCGCCGCCACGTCGACGAAGGCTTCGAGCTGTTCTTCAGTCAGCCTGGCAAACGGGTTCTCCGCCGCGGACAGCTTCAGCGCCAGGTTCTCCCAGCCGATCTTGCGCGGCTCTTCGGCTGCGAGCGCTGCGACGGGCAGCGCACCGCCGACAACGATCAGGCGTCGACGCAGCATCGGTTTTGAGGGTCGCCGGGCCAGCAGGCTGGCCGGCCGCGGCGCCGGCTCAACGGCGGGCCGAAGCCAGGGCGATCAGCGACACTGCGAATGGCGATGGTCGCGATGCCTCTTCCCCTTCGCCCAACGCTTGTCGTTCGTGTCGAACACCTGCGGAACGAAAAAGTCGTTCGGGTCGACGAGCATGCGGAACTCGGGCCACTCGCCTTGCGGGAAGCCCATGTTTAGCGCCGTCTCGCGCCAGTTGATCTTGTGATAAAGCGCCGAGCCTGCCTGCGCCACGTCGGTCACGTGGCCGGGGTAGTAGACCTTGGGCTTGAGGTGCTGGATGTACTGGATGATGTCGCGCTGCTGGTTGTTGGCCGCACCCAGGCTGACGATCGACCCCAGCAACACGTCGGTGGGCGGCAGGTTGTCCATGATCGAGAACAGCCCCTTGCCGATTTCTCCGGCCAGCGCGATCGCCGGGCCGTTGTTCACCGGGTCGTTGTATTGCGCCAGCGAAATCAGGCCGGGCGATCCGGCACCAATGCCCTCTTTCACCGGGCCGGCCGAGTTGACGTACGCAAAGGTGAAGTCGTTGTCTGCCTTGCGAACGACAAAGTGGAAGAAGATTTCGATGATTCCCGCTGGGCCGCCAAACCCCGAGGTCGTGGTGTTGATCTGCCCGGGCACGCGCAGCGCCGCGTTGGCCGGCGGCGTGAACGGCGTGCCGACGGGAAACATCGCCGGGTAGGTGATCGCCGGTGTGGGCGTTTCGATGACGCGCCCGCCATAACGGGGATCGCCCAGGTTGAACAGCGGCGTGTGCGGGAACGACGGGTCGACCGGCGAATTGCCCGAGTGGATGTGCTTGAACGTGAGGATGCAGATGTCCGGGTCGAACTGCGTGATGCGCCGCACCGTCGTCGTGCCACCGCTCGGATTCGCGAGCGTTCCGGTGTATTCGCCCGGCGGCGAATTGCGCGGCACCGCGTCCATGCATTTGACCGGCTCGCCGTCGGGAATGATTTTCGCGCCGCCGTTGTGCAGGTTCGGGTCGTTCCACATGCGCGTCACGTCGAGTTGCATCACGTCGCAGGTTTCCGGCGCGGCGTAAATCGTCGCGCCGGTCCACTTCGCGATGTAGGCGGCGTTGTCGGCGTGGTCGCCGTGGCCGTGGCCGAGGAAGATGGCCTCGGGCCGGGCGTCGACGAAGTCCTTCGGCAGCACCGGCGAGCGGCGTTTGTCCAGCGGCGCAGTGGGCAGCTCGGGCCGGTTGATGTAGCTGTCCAGCAGCATCACCCGCCCCATCACGGAGGCGACGTAGGTCGTGTTCGTCGCCCACGAGAAGATCACCTTGTCCTTCTTCACGCGGCCGCGCCGATCGACGTTTTCGACGCCGAAGAACTTCTGCCGCGCCTGCACGAGCGCGGGGTTGGCCGCCGGGCCGCGGTGGTCGTCGTCATCGTCGTCGTCTCGGTCGCTGGCCATCGCGCCGCCCGGTACGGCGCTGGCGAGCAGCAACGAGCCAATGCACAGCAACCTTCTCCACACGTTCATTTGGCGTCTCCTCGAAGTTGATGGTCACGCGTCCGCGCTGCAGTCTCCGCGAGTTCAGTCCCGATCCCTGTCGTCATGATCCCGATGGTCACCGTCCCGGTTCGTGATGTCGAACACCAGGTTCTCCGGCGCGGGCCCGAACGACGCCCACGGCACGACGCGCGCTTCGCCCACGCCGCGGCGCGACCAGTCGCACACGCCGCGCGGGAAAATGCCTTGCAGCCGGTCCATCTCGGCGCTGGTGAGCGTCGCCGTGTAGTCGCGCGCGCTCACCGGCTTCAACCTGCATTTCATAATGTCCGCGGCGAGCGGCCCACCGGCCACAAGACGCGGAAATCCAAACGACGGGAACTGCGTGTTGCAAGTCGAGTTGGGCGCGCTGCCGAAAGTCTGCGGCTCGGCGATGAACTGGGCGCTGCTGGCCCAGCAGCCGTCGCGCGCGGCGTCGGGCTTGTTGCGCGCCACCTTGTCGCGCGGGCTGCGCCGCGAGCTGTCATCGGCCACGGCCTCGACCCACTCGATGAACATGTTCCACGCCGCGGGATAGGGCACCGCGCCGCGCCACATCACGTGGTTGTCGGTGTCGCGGTTGTGCTTGACCATGCGCTCGCGCGTCGCGAAATGGGTCCACTGGTAGTGGTAGCCGGCGTCGTCGTTGTAGATGCCGGTGATGTCCACCAGCGGAATCGACGCCAGGCCGCCGCTGCCGACGAATTGCAGCCCGCTTTGCTGGGCGCGGCGAATCGCGCCGCGGTCGCCGACCGAGCGCGCCGCCACGAAATTCGCATCCTGATCGAAGCCGCCGATGCCTTCGTTCAGGTCGAGGAACTGCTTGACCGTGATCGTTCCCGCATTCAGCGCCTGCAGTCCGTATTGCACACCCGTGTTGTCGAACGGGCGCAGCGCGAAGCCGGTCGCCGGGTCGGTGCCGTAGATGTTGCGCGACGCATCATAGACCGTGCCGCGCGCGCCGCCTGGGTTGGTGAGTGGGTGATAGCGCAGGGCGGCCGGAACCGCGGCGAGGAAGGGCGCCGACACATAACCCGAAATCCCAGGGGACATGCGCCCCGGCACCGGGTCGGTGCGGCCCGATTGGCGCGCTGCGTCGATGAAGGCCGTCATCGGGTCCGCAGGCGCCGCCGTGGCCTTGTAGCCGGAGATCGCGATTTTCTGCGCGGCGGTGAACCGAATCCGATTCTCAGTCGCTGCGACGCTGCTCGCATGTGGCGCGCTGCTGCTCACTTGGCTCTCCGAAAGTTGCAAATTGCAGGGGTGGAATCTCAGTCGTCGTGCGGGCGATCAGGTTGCTCCTCGGTGTGTCTTGTCTTGCGGTCGGCCCCGCGACGCCGGCCCTGGGGGGATCAATGCTTGTGGTCGTCGCCGCCGTCGCGCTCGTCCTCCTTGCGCATGCCGCGCCCGCGCGTCTGGCCGCGGATTTCGCCGCCGGGGGAAAGCGTGGTGTGCACGTTCACGTAAGCGACACCGGCGCGCATTGCCGCAAGAGCCTCGGCGAGTTCGGTCGCCGCAAGCTGCTGCCCGCCGGTAGGTGCGACCGGCGTGCCCAATACGTTGGCCGCCGTGATGCGCCCGCTGACGCTGAATTCGCCCGCTTGGCCCGCTGTGTTGACCTGGCAGTCCGGCGCCTGGATCGGTGCCGCCGGGCCCGGATTCGTGGTGGTGCGGCACAGCCAGATCACGATCGGCCCGTTCACGCTCTTCTGCGCGAAGTGGATGTGCGACTGTGTGATCACGCCCTGCAGGCCGCCGTACGTGAGTTCATAGTCGAAGTACGAGCCATCGGCGGCGACGTCGGCAACAAAGCGGCCGCTCGCCACCGTCGACACAGCCGGCACTTCGTTGTAACCGGTCAGACGCGCTCGAATCCTGTCCTTGCCGTCGGCCATCACGCCCGACGCGGCGACGCCCAGGAGTGATGCCGCCACCACCAAATACGTTTTCATTGAAGTCTCCTATTCGCGATTGCACGTGGAAGCCACGCGAGGCGTATACGTTCGATCTGGGCCGATCCTATGAGCGAGGTGGGTCCGGTTGCGGCGTGCGACCATTTAATGTCGATATTCCGCGAGAGATAGCGAAAAACCTAAAGTCGGGGCAGCGATGAGCGGCGCGCGGTCCAGCGGCTCCCGAGAGACTCTGAGGGTTTTCCAGGGGAGCGAGCCGGGCCAGAAAAGGGGGCCGCGACCTCAGCCTGCGCCCCCGGTCAGTCAATCAATCGTCCCTGTCCCGCGAGGAGTGTTCGCCGTGCCTGGACTCGCGGCACTCGCGGCGCGACGTGCCGCCTTCGCGGTAATCGAGCCTGCCGTTGACCTCATGCCTGTACTTCACGAGCACGCTGTCGCACACCTCGTCGCGCGTCTCGAGGTTGCCGCCGCAGTGGAAGTTGGCTGCGTCGTCGGTGCTGCCGCTGCCGTTGTAGATGGCGGTCTGCGGGTAGGGGCACAGCGGCCGCGTGCGCGTGATCACTCCGCCGGTCGTGACGGTGGCGATGATGGTCTCGGGCGCGACCCTGTTCTCGACCCAATTGACGAGTGCATCGAACAGGCCCTGCGGTTGCGGGCCCGTGCCGCCACCGCAATGCGCGACGCCGGGTGCGCGGAACAGGCGGTAGAACCTCTGCACCTTGCGGAAATCGCCGTCGTGGTGTCGGCCATGGCGCTGCGCCATCTGGCGGTAGAAGTGCAGCACGCCCTGCGGCATGATCAACTGGTCGTTGCCGCCGACGAAGGTGAGCAGCTTGCCGCCGTGGGCGCGGAATTCGTCGAAGTCATCGATCGTGTCGGTCACGTCGGCGATGTTGCGCGAGCCCTGCTGCGCCACGTCGGCGTAGCTCAGGGTCGAGACCGTCTTCCAGCCGAACACGGGGTTGTGCGTGTTCCAGTGGAACTGCGTCACGCCCAGCGCGAACGGGTTGGTGCCGTTCAGGCCGCCGAGGTTGGTGCCGCGGTCCAGGCCAAACCAGATGCGTTTGCCATCGGCATTGCGCGGGCCGTCCCAGATGCGGTCGATCGCTTCCGCCTCGGCGGCGCTCAGGCAGTTCGTGGCCGGCGCGCCGACCGCGCCGCAGATGTTCGCCTTGGCGCTGAAGGTGCAAGCGCGCGGCTCGTCGATCACCCCGTCCACCACGCCGTCGGCGGCATCGCAGGCGGCCACTGCCGAGGCCGTGGTTTGCGTCAGCTTCGCCGCGGTGATCGGGGCGCCGACGAGGTCTTTCATGACGATCTGGCCCCACATCTGCGCCGTCTGGAAGCGCGTCCAGTAGATCGCCGGTGCGTTGGCCAACACGCCGTCGAGTTCGCGGCCGAGTTCCTGCGCCAGCAGATAACCCTGGCGGCCGCCGGTGGAACAGCCGTTCCAGTAGTTGTACGCCGGCCGGGTGCCGTAGTAGGCGGCGGCGATTTGTTTGGACAGCAACACCTGCTGCTTGATGCCGTTGCGGATGAAATCGTTGATGAACTGCAGGTTGTACGTGCCGTCGGCGTTCACGCCGGGCTCGCAGTTGCCGCCCACATGGCCGGTGTCGGTGCCCGAGCCCACGTAGCCGGCGTTCACCGGTGCGTTCACGGCCAGGCTGCCCGAGCAGCCGCCGCCGCCGATGCCCTGCGTGCGGCCGTTCCATGCGCCCACCACGCCGCCGATGCCGCCGTCCAGCGGCCCGAGCGGCAGGCCGATCCGCACGTTGATGTTCTGCTGCGGCGAGGTGCCGTAGAGCACGTCGACGCGGCAATGCGCGACGTTCGCGCCGGCCGCGGGAATGATGCTCGCGGCGACCGTCTTGATTCCCGGCGCGCCGACGAGCCCGCCCTTCGCGCCGGCGAGCTCCGAGCACAGCAGCGGCGGGCTGCTCGGTGCGGGTGCTCGATGCCGGTCGTGGGCCGAGGCGGATGCGCTGGCCAGCACAACGAACAGAGCAGCAGGCAGGTGCGACAGGTAGGTCATGTGGGCCCCAACGGATGCGAGATGGACCGAGCCGCTCGCGAGCGGCCCGGTCGGTTGCTGAACACTGGAAGGTCAGGGCGCCGCCGGGTTGCACTTTCCACCGTCGGTCGGCTGGTTGCACACATCGCTCGCCACGGCCTGCGCGATCAGCGCATCGCGGTCGGCGGCGAGCAGGTAGCCCTTGTTGAACGCGTTGTTCGCGGCGGCTGTGACCGCAGCCACATAGCCGGCGTGCGTGCCGTAGCGCTCTTCGAGCGACAGGCGCGGGTCGCCCGCGGCGATGCGCTGCGCCTTGGTCTTGAAGAACGGCACCATGCCGCCGACGTAATTGCACACCTGGCCGGCGTGGAAGGGCCTGCCGTCGTAGGTGGCATCAGTTGGGCCTGCGGTGATATTCCAGCCCAGGTACGTTCCGAGCGGTGCGTCGTTCTGCACTGTGGGCACGCCGCCGAGTTCGTTGCCATCCGCGTCGACCCGCGGCACAAGCGTCTTGATGACATGCTTGATGGGTGGGGGAAGGTTCGTCGGCACGCCGTTGGCTTCGCTGTGGTCGTACTGCGGGCCCCAGTCGTAGTCGAAGACCGGAAAGACGAAGTTCTCGGGCTTGAAAATCGAATCCGGAATTCCGGGAACGCCCTTCGGGAAACCCATCGCCTTCATCGTCGGCTTGACGAGCAGCGAGCGCCACTTCTTGCCGTGGTGGCCGTCGCGGTCATCGTCATCGTCGCCGTCGCGGTCGTCGCCGTCATGGCCTCTGCCGTGGTGGCGGTCATCGTCGTCATCGTCGCGGTCATGCGCGCCGGGGTGCTTGATCGGCTTCAGCGTCGGCCATTGGCTCGGCGGCGGCGCCCTGTTGGACATTACCCAGTCGCGCAACGAGGCACGAACCTTGTTCACGAGGCCGGCCGCGGGTACGGGGTTTTGAAGCAGCGTCGGGCGGCCCCAGTTATTGCCAGGGCAACTGACATTTGCCGCAAGGGGGGCCGGTTTCTCCGTCGTCACGCCACTGCCGCCGCCGTGCGTGGAACTGGGCAGGTAGTAGCGCCGCACGTTGCTCGGCAGCGGGATGTCGACGTTCGCCTCGGTGCCGACCCACGACATCGTCATCTTCAGCGCAAACACTTCGGCACCACCGAAGGTCTCGACGACCTTCGGGCAGGTCTTGCTTCTCTTGCAGCGATCCAGGATGCCGCTGTCGGGCAGGTCGCGCACTTCGTCTTCCCAGCGCGCCCACCATTGCGGGCCTTCGCTGCCCATCTGGTAGAGCTCGAGCACGCCGTCGGGCTGGCCCCAGCGCGAGTTGTTCGCGACACGTCGGCCGGCGATCATCGGCCAGGCGCCTTCATGCACGATGCGGCCGGCTTCGTCCTGGTTCATTCCGAGGTGGATGAAGTGGCGCGTGAAGTTGCCCGATTGCGACGAGCCGCGCACGATCGCCCACTTCACCTTGCCGGCGACTGGGTTGGGCGTGCCGAAGTCGTCCACCGACTCGTAGCGGAAGAACGACTGCACGTCGCGAAACGCCGCGGTGCCCGCGCCCAGCACGTATGGGTCTTTCACGGTGTAGGTCACCTGGTACAGCTTGGTCGGGTCGAAGCCGTCTTTCATGCACACGTTGACGGGCAGCACGGTGACCGGCGTGGGCGCGGCGAAGGTGCCGCCGCCGCAGAACTTCCAATCGCTGTTCGCGACGCTGGGGCCGTAGGTGACCTTGCCGTTGATGGATTCATGCAGCACCGTCCTCATCACCGCGCCGGCGTTGCTGTTCACGTCGAGCGGGAAATACGGAATCGGGTTGCCCATCACGTTGAGCGGCGCCGCCGCCAGGCCGCTGCGGTTGATGATGCGGCCGAGCATCGTGCCGGTAACCCCGGCCACCACGGGCGTCCTGACGTAGTGGTTGGCGAACGTGGGCGCCGACGCGCAAGCGCTTCCTGCGGCGTAAGGCGGCAGGCAAGTCACACGGGCGGGAACTGCCGTGGCGCCGGCGTTGTCGCCCTGCCAGCCGCTGAGCAAGTGCAGGTCGCCCGCGGCAAACAGGTCGCTGCTGAGCGCCACATTACCGCCGCGGTTCGGCACGTCGTGCCACATCAGGCCACTCGTGTTGGCCATGTCAACGGGCTTGCGAATCCGGATGCTCGCGATGTACTCGACGTTGCCGCGCGCATTGCGCGGCGCGAGGTTCAAGTCGGTGATCTCCCGGTTGTGCCGGTCGCTCGGGTTGAGTTCGCCGAAGGCGCGGCCGGTCAGCTCCTGGTAGGGCTTGGCGGCGTCTGCCGGATTGGCGAGCGGCGTCGTCGTATCGATGACGATGCGCGTCACGCGCGCCTGCACCAGCGTGCACGCCAACGCGGCGCAACTCGCCAGAAGGGTAGTTCGAAGCTTGTTCATGGGTCTGTCTCTCTTCCTTCTATTTGAGGATGGAACTGGCCTGGGCGGAATCGCTGCGCGAACGACGTGCGGTCGCCTGCGCAAAACAGTCCGCGCCGTGCTGTCATTGATCGTACGAGGCGCATCGCCACGTCTGCCACTGGCGGCCGAAGTAATGTCGAATTTCCGATACTCCGGGCGAGAAACCGATAGGGAATCGGCTCAGAGGCTGAGAGGCTGAGAGGCAACCAGATTTTCGAAGTCTTGAGCTTCCTATCGGAAAAGCGAGATTGTTTGATTCGCGCCCGATTCAAATCAAACACTTGTTCCTAGACTCGACCGCGAAGCGACGCCGGCACAAGCAGAGCCGCGCGCTTCCCACGCGCCGGGGAACGGCGCTTCCAGTCAGGCGCTGCGTGCGGCGCGGACGAAGAGTCACCGAGGAGAACGAGTTGGCCAACCGAAAGACGATGCCCGAGAAGAAGCCGGAATTCCGCGAAGAGGACACCTGGTTCAGCGACGCGCAGCAAAGCCGCGTCGCGCCGGCGGATCACTTCGACAGCGTGCGTTCGCCGATCCCCACGCAAATGGTGTCCAACGGCGAATACATGCCGATCGTGCAGACCGACAAGCAGCGCCAGGTCGAAGTGCGCCTGGGCGAACTGTCGGCGCAGGCGGCGAAGAAGCTTGGCACGTCGCGCCGCAATTTCCTTGCCTCGAGCGGCGGGTTTGCCGCGAGTTTCATCGCGATGAACGAAGTCTTCGGGCGCTTCTTCGACGTCGAGCCGATCGAGATGTTCGTCCCTTCAGCCTACGCCGAAAGCGGCCCGCCGCGCGACCTGTTCGTCTTCGACGACCAGACGCACATCATCCGCTCGAGCCGCGTCGGCCCGGGCAACTCGTTGCGCTCGATCGCGCAGGGCCTGCCCAGCACCAACAACCCGAACAACTTGCCCGACGAACTGGGACGTGTGAACTTCCCGTGGAACCCGGCGCTGATCGGCCTGCCCAACCTGAACTCCAACTTCCATCTCGCGCAGTACATGAAGGACGTCTACCTGGACAGCCAGGTGACGGTGGCCATCATGACGAACAACAACTCGGCCGCGCTGCCGCAAGGCCCGGGGCTGCCGAACCGGCCGCCGAAGAATATCCAGGAATCGGAGTCGGCCGAAATCCTGACCGCGGAGCAGACGATGGCGACACGCGACTGGGTGAACCAGGTCGCCGGCTCGACGCGCATGCTCGGCCACGGCCAGCTCTACACCGGCAAGGGCAATCTGTACTACATCGACGAGCAGATGGAGACGATGCGCCCCGACTGCTGGAAGGGCTACACGATCGCGACCGCGGCGAAGACCGACTTCGACCCGGCCAGCGACATGAAGCGCTGGCGCCTGGACGATCCGGAGGTGGCCTACCCCACGTACGAACGCATCGACCAGCTCGCCCGCAAGGACCGCGGCCGCTATGCGAAGAAACATCCGGGGATCCGCAACATCTCGATCCACAAGGGCCTGAGCACCAACGAGCCGGAACCTGGCCGCGCCGAGTTGGGCCACCCGCGCGACATTCCTCAGTGCGCGAAAGACTGGCCGCAGTTCAACTTCATCATCTATCACGCGTCGATCAAGCCGAGCTTCTGGGTGCTCAACGCGCTGAACGACGTGAAGTCGGGCGTCACGCGTGAAGGCGTTCCCGACATCAAGTGGGTCACCGAAATGGCGGTGCTCGCGCGGCCGTACAAGAACGTGTATGCCGAGATCGGCACCACGTTCGCGTCTTGCGTCATCACCTTCCCCACCGTGTGCGCGCACATCCTCGGCCAGTTGCTCAAGTTCATGGGCGAAGACCGCGTCGTGTTCGGCTCCGACGCCGTGTGGTACGGCTCGCCGCAGTGGCAGATCGAAGCGCTGTGGCGCTTCCAGATCCCCGAAGACCTGCGCCGCATGTACGGCTATCCGAAGCTGACCAAATCGATCAAGCGCAAGATCCTTGGCCTCAACTCGGCGCGCATCTACAAGATCATTCCCGGCAGCGTGTCGCGCCGCGGCCATGACGACGATGACGACCACGGCCACGGCCACGACAGAGACGATCACGACGGCCACGACGACGACCGCCGCCGCGACGCTTACAGCAACGGCGTCTACCGGCCGGTGCCCAAGGACTACGAAGCGCGCATCACGCCCGAGCTGAAGCGCATCCTCGAGTTCCCCACCACGACGGCGGGTGCATCGTCGCCGCTGGTTCTGCCGCAGACGCCCTTCGACCAGTACAAGACCGACAAACTCGCGCAGATCAAGCAGGCCTACGAAGCGCACGGCGGGACGCGCAGCAATACGCGCTACGGCTGGTTGCGCACGCGCGCCTGAGCGAGGAAGTCGCGCCAAGCCAAGGCCCGGCAACGCCGGGCCATTTTTTTGGACTTGCGAACTTGGTGCAGCCCCGCGCTGGCGTGGCAACGGCGCTCCCGCTTCTGGGCGACGTGTAACAACGAGAATTCGATGTCGAATCCGACGCGACTGGATCGTCGTGGTCAAAACGGCGATCCCGTTCCACTGACCGAACCCATAGGAGCATCCGATCATGACCACCGACCGCACCATTCGCCTGCACCGCGTATTGCCCACCTCGCCCGAGAAAATCTACCGCGCGTTCCTCGACCCCGACGCGCTGGCGCGCTGGTTGCCGCCCAACGGCTTCACCGCCAAGGTGCATCAGCTCGAAGCCAAGGTCGGCGGCAAGCATCGCATGTCGTTCACCAATTTCACGACCGGCAACGGCCACTCGTTCGGAGGCGAATATATTGAGCTGGTGCCCCACCAGCGCCTGCGCTATACCGAACGCTTCGACGACCCCAACTTGCCCGGCGAGATGCGCGTCACGGTGAATCTGAAGGCGGTGTCGTGCGGCACCGAGCTGACGATCACGCAGGAAGGAATCCCTGAGGCGATCCCGCTCGAGGCCTGCGTCCTCGGTTGGCAGGAATCGCTGCGCAACCTGTCGCGGCTGGTCGAACCGAACATCCCCGACTGAAAAAGGATTGTCGAAAACGACGCCACTCGACTTCGCGAAGTGACCAACCCCCGGGCGCGCCGCCCGGGGGTGCGGCGCGGCTGACAGCCCACCCGAATCAGAACAGCACGACGGAGCGGATCGACTCGCCGCGCTTCATCAGATCGAATCCTTCATTGATTCGCGCCAGCGGCAGCGTGTGCGTGATCAGGTCGTCGATGTTGATTCGCCCTTCCATGTACCAGTCGACGATTTTCGGCACGTCGGTGCGGCCGCGTGCGCCGCCGAACGCCGTGCCCATCCAGGTGCGCCCGGTGACGAGCTGGAACGGCCGCGTGCTGATTTCCTTGCCCGACTCGGCCACACCGATGATGACGCTTTTGCCCCAGCCGCGGTGGCAGCATTCAAGCGCCTGACGCATCGTCGTCGTGTTGCCGATGCACTCGAAGCTGTAGTCGGCGCCGCCGCCGCTGAGCTGCACGACCGCGTCGACGACGTTGTCGACGTCGTTCGGGTTGATGAAGTGCGTCATGCCGAACTTGCGCGCAATGGCCTCGCGCTTCGGGTTCAGGTCGATACCGATGATCTTGTCGGCGCCGACCATGCGCGCGCCCTGGATCACGTTCAGGCCGATCCCGCCCAGGCCGAACACGACGACGTTGGCGCCGGCTTCCACCTTGGCGGTGAACAGCACCGCACCGATTCCCGTCGTCACGCCGCAGCCGATGTAGCAGACCTTGTCGAACGGCGCGTCGTCGCGGATCTTCGCCAGCGCAATCTCGGGCGCGACGATGTGGTTCGAAAACGTCGACGTGCCCATGTAGTGGAAGACAGGCTTGCCGTCAATCGAGAAGCGGCTCGTCGAGTCGGGCATCAGGCCCTTGCCCTGCGTCGCGCGAATCGCCGTGCACAGATTCGTTTTGCGCGACAAGCAACTCTTGCACTGCCGGCACTCGGGCGTGTAGAGCGGAATCACGTGGTCGCCGGGGCGCAGCGACGTGACGCCGGCGCCGACCTCCAGGACGATTCCCGCGCCTTCGTGGCCCAGGATCGACGGAAACACGCCTTCCGAGTCGGCGCCCGACAGCGTGTACGCGTCGGTGTGGCACACCCCCGTCGCCTTGATTTCAACGAGCACTTCGCCGGCCTTGGGCGGCGCGAGATCGACGGTTTCGATGGTCAGCGGGGCGCCGGCTTTCCAGGCGACGGCAGCGGTGGTTTTCATGGGCGGTTTCTCGAGAGGGAGTGGGCGGCGCTGCGATTGTGTGGCACGCGCGCGGCTGCGATAAAAAAAGGCCCGGAACTCCGGGCCTGGGCGGCGTGGGCACGGGGCCGCGCGTCGCGTCAATCGTGATCGTCGCCGTCGTGGTCGTCGCTGAACAGCCTCAGGTTGATGCCATCGGCCATCGCCTGATGCCCGGCGTCATTGGGGTGGATGCCGTCGCCGTTGCCTGTGCCGTTGCCGCTGTACAGCGGCAGCATGTTCGACGGGTCGACCTGGCCGCGAAGAATCTTGTCGAAGTCGACCAGGCCGTCGAGCACCTTCACGCCTTCGCTGCGCACCCAGGCGTTGAACTCGATGCGCTTGAATTCGATGACGTTGTAGCTGCGGAACGTTCCGGTCGGGCCCATCGTCGTGCCGATGACCTTGATGCCGCGCGCGTGCGCGCGCTCGACGAGCTGGCGCAATCCGTACGCGACGTCGTCGGCATGCGGGGGCAGCTCAGGCGTGTTGGGCAGGCCGTTGGCCCCGAGATCGTTGATGCCGTCGGCGAGGATCACGTGCGTCAGGCCGGCCATGCCCAGCACGTCGCGGTCGAAGCGGCTCAGCGCGGACGGATTCGTCGTCGCGCCGGACAGCACCCGGTTGCCGCCAAAGCCCAGGCCCAGCACGCTCATCGGCGGTTGATGCCGCGCCGTGTGAATGCGCGCCGCGAGGCGGTCTGTCCACTTCAGGTTTTCCGCCGAGCTGCCGGTGCCCGCGACGATGGAGTCGCCAATCACCGCGATCACGCCGCCGGCACGCCGGCTCTTCACTTCAACCGCCGACATGAAATAGCCGTTCGCCGCGGTTGCAGTGAAGGGCAGCACGAGCGCCTGCGTCTGGTCGCCCGCGCCGGCGGCGATGTAGGTCACCTTGCGCGAGCCCGGGTACTGGGTCGTCTGCACCTGGGCTTGCGGCAGATAGATGCTCACCGAGACGTCGGTCAACGCCGGCACGCGCAGCTCGACCGGGTCGCTGACGACGAAGCCTTGAATGGGCACCGTCACGCTCGGCTTGCCGCCGAAGGTGATGGCGTGCAGGCTGCCCGGTGTGACCGCGGCCGGCGGCAGGCGCCTTCAAACCCACCGAGGCGGCGCCGATGAACGAGCGGTGCGGCGCCGAAGGTGTTGGCGAATTTGACCCTGACTTCATTGCCGCCGAGCGTCAGCCACACGGTTTCGCGCAGGGTGGTGCCTGCCGCATAGGTGATGGGTGCCGCGATGTCTTGCTGCGGCCCGGCCCACGCGGTGAACCACGCGCCGTGGTGGCGATCGTTGTCGCGATCGCCCGCAAGTGCGCCGCTCGCCGCACCGGCAACCAGCAGCAGCGCGACGACGTGAGTCAGAAGGCGTCGGGTCAGGTTCATTCGTGTCTCCTCAACTGGGGGCATGGGACGCCGCGGCGTCGGGTTCAATCGTCGTCGTCGTCGTCGTCGTCGCCGTGGTCGTCGTGGTCGTCGTCATCGTCACGACCCTTGTGGCGGAACAGGCGCAAGTCGATCGCCTCGCCCATCGCCTTGTAGCCCGCGGCGTTCGGGTGCGTGTTGTCGCAGTTCCAGGCTGCGGGGATTTGCACCGCGCTGCTGCCGTCCACCTGCGTCACGACCGGGCCATGCGCCATCAGACGGTCGAAGTCGATGATGCCGTCGAAGTTGGAGCGGTTGCGCATCCAGTCGTTGACGAGCAGGCGTTGTGCCTCCATCGCGCCGGTCCAGCCCGTCAACGGCGCAGGCCGCCCGCGCGGAATCACGGTCACGCCGTAGATCTTCATGCCGGCGGCGTGCACTTTGTCGATCAGCGTCTGGGTGCCGGCCTGGATTTGCGCTGCAGTGAAGCCGCCGGTGATGTCGTTCGTGCCCTCGAACAGGACGACGTGCGTCGCGCCGGAACGGTCGAGCACGTCGCGGTGGATGCGCTCCAGCGCAGCCGGGCCGTTGCCGCGATTCAGCACGCGGTTGCCAGCGATGCCTTCGTTGGCGACGGCGTAGCGGTACTTCTTCGAGCCCTTCGCGAGGCGATGTGCGAGCACGTCGCCCCAGCGCTGGTACAGGTTGGGCTGGACGATCAGCGCGTCGTCGCGCGTGCTGCAGCGCCCGTCGGTGATCGAGTCGCCGAAGACGACGATCGTGCCGGGCGCCGACGCCGATTTCACGTCGAGCGCAGCGACCCAGTAAAACGGCCACTGCCCCGAATTCAGCGCGGGGATTTCAGGCAGGGGCTCGAAGCCAGCGCCGGACACGTCGGCAGCGCGGTTGCCCGGTGCCGAGTAGTTGATGCGCAAGCCCACGACGTGGGTGCTGATGTCGCCCGCCGTCGCAACGTGCAGGCTCAGCGACACCTTGCGGAACGCGCGCACCTTGAATGCGATCGCGTCGCTGTAGGCGCCCTGCCCCGCGGCGAGCGTGAGCCCGGGCAGGCCATCGAACGTGAGGGCATGGTTGCTGCCGGCCTTGACGTCGGCGCCTTCGCCGATCGCATCGCCAAGGTAAGCGGCGGAGAACGTGACGGGCTTGGTGCCCATCGTGTTTTCCAGCTTCACGCGAATATGGGTTCCCGAGATGCTGGGCATCAACAGCATGCGCACCGTGCGGTTGTTCATGTCGGGCGTGGTCTGCACCGCGCCGTGCGAGGTGGCCCAGGCGGTTTGCCAGTCGGCCCCGCCGCCGGCGAGTGCGGCGAGCGGCGCCAGCGCGAGCAGCAAGGCTGCGAACAGGAAGGCAACGAATTTCGATGCTTCATGTGTGTCTCCAAGTTGATTCAGAATGCGAAGCGCGGCGGCCGATCGTAGCGTGCGGCGTGCACGCGGCTTGCGGGCCGGGCCAAACTAAAAGCAAATTGGCGACAGGCCGCGAGCGATAAACCTAAAGTCGACGCTCGCGTTCGCGAGGTGCCGAAAGAGCGTCACGACGGATCGTTGGCCGCGGCGGGCTGCGGGACCGGCCGGGCGCGATCGCGCACGATCCACACCAGCGCGGCGACGAAGACGAGCACGCGACACGGCCAGCGCCAGCGGTCCGCCGCCTGCGCCCAACGTCGGCCAATCGACGCTGCGCAGCGCCTGCGTGCGCTCGACGTCCAGTGCCACGCGGTATGCCCCACGAGCAGCGAAACGATCGCGGTGAGCGCTCGTTCGTGCGTGCTCGCGCGATTTGAACAGCCAGCACGAGCAGCGGCAACACGACGCCGAGCACGAGCAACTGGCCGAGCTCGATGCCGACGTTGAATGCCAGCAGCGAAGTGAGCAGGTGCGACCCGGCGAACTGGAGCTGCGACTTGAGGAGGAATGAGAAAGCCGAAGCCGTGCACCAGCCCGAAGGCGAACGTGACGATCCAGCGCCGCCGCAGATTCGCCGAAATACGTTTTCGACCGCCATGTACGATGATCGACAGCGCGATCAGCGCCTCGATGAGCGGCGGAAACCACGTGCCCGACGGGCACGACGCCGTACGCCGCGGCGATCAGCGTCACCGAATGCGCGAGCGTGAACGATGTGATCACGCCCATCAGCGTCCAGCCGATGCGGCGAAACGGAATCACCAGGCAAAGCAGGAACAGCAGGTGGTCCGGCCCGTCCAGGATGTGGGAGAAGCCGGCTTTCAGGAAGGCCCACGCCGCCTGATGCCAGCGCGGGTCGAGCATCGATCCGGCCTGCGTCGCCGTGGAAGCTCAAAGGCGCGCATCGTGCCGTCGGTGGCGACGAAACGCGGGACCAGCTTGAGCCTATCGCCCATCCCCGGGCGACGTGAAATTCCAGCGAGAAGACCGAGGCTGCGCGAGCGCACCGGGTACTCGAGATGGGACGTCGAAATATCCCTGGTTCCAGAACACTTCGGCGCTGTCGGGCAGGCTTGGGCCCTGCGATCGACGCCAGCGCAGTTCAAACGACTCGAAGGATTGTCCGAAGGCGGCCGAGATCCGCGCCGGCCGTGCGGGTGGCTCAGCAGGCGAGCCGTCTTCGAAGAGTTCGATTTCTTTTGCAGTGCGCGTCGCGATCGCCGTGGGGAATCGGCTCTGCGACGATGGGCCAGATCCATAAACCCGGGCCCGCCGCGTTTGGGCAGAGTCGAAGTTGAGCAGCAGGTCCAAGCGGCAGGCGCACGAGGAAGTGAGGCTGCTTGCCCTCGGGCTTGACGAAGCCGTGCACGACGCAACTCGCCAGGCATGTCGTGCGCCCAGGCGCTGGGCCCAGCATCGGCAAGCATCAGACACGCGACGCCGAAGAGAAGTGCTTCAGCAGCGATTTCCCCGAGAGCAGCCCCAACAACGGCCCCGACAAGGAAAAACCGGCGCGCCAAGAAGGCGCGCCGGCCGATCTTGCCACTTCCTCGGCAGCTCAATCGCGGTCGTCGTCGCGGTCACGGTCGCGGCGGTCTTGAACCACGAACTTCTGCGCGCGTTTGCCGGTGTCGACTTCGGCGGTGTAGATGTTGCCGTTCGAGTCGACCGCCAGGTTGTGCACCCAGTGGAACTGGCCGGCGCTGCGGCCATTGCGGCCGAACGTGGAGAGCAGATCGCACGCGCCTGGTCGAAGACCGCGACGCGTTGATTCTCGCCATCGGCGTTGTAGAGATACTTCTGTCGCTTGTCGGGTGAGAAGTCGATGTCCCACATCGCGCCGTTGCCTGAAGACGTGTCGCCGCAGTCCGGGCACCTCGTCGCACGAACCCGCCTGTTCTTGTCGAACACCTGGAAGCGGTTGTTCATCCGGTCGCACACGTAGACCAGGCCGTCCTTCGTGATGCGCACGCAATGCACGGGGTTGCGGAAGTGCTGGTCGACGCACGTTCGGGTTGTACGGCGCGGGAGCGGCGTCGCTCGGCCGTGGCCGTAGGCACCCCAGTGCCGCTTGTACATGCCGGTGGTGGCATCGACCACGAGGACGCGCTTGTTCTTGTAGCCGTCGGCGATGTACAGCTCGTTGATGGTCGGGTCCCCTTCCATATCCGCCGGCTGGCCCAGCAGCGGCGTACCGTTGACACCGCCATCGTTCTTGTTGTTGCGCGCGCACGGGCGGTGCTGAACGCACGGCTGCCGATCTGCAGAGGAACTGTCCGTCGGCAGTGAACTTCAGCACCTGGTGTTCGCCCCGCCGTTGCCCTCCGAGCAGACGAAATCGTCGTCGTCGACGAAGATCCCGTGTTCTATTGGCACCGGCCACTGGCAGCTGTCTTGTTGTCGCGCACGGAATTGCCGTTCGCCTGAGGCGTTCGGGATCGCCACCAAGGGGTCGACAGAAGCCCGGGTCCACCGGCCCACCCCAGGCGCGCAGCAGGTTGCCTGTGGGATCGAACTGCATGACCGAGGGAGCGGCCAGGCAGCAGTCCGAGATCGCGCCTTGGGGTCGTGCGACACCGTCCTGAGGCGGGGTCGGCGGCACAGGGGGCACCCGCAATCTGGACCCGCGCTCGTGAGTGACGGTCAGCGACTGGTCAAGTCCGTGGACGCTGGACGATCCAGATGTTGTCATCTCTGTCAACCTGGATGCCTGGAACCTGCCCGATGAGCCACTTGTTCGGCAGCGCCTTGGGCCAGGACGCATCGACCTTGAAGCGCGGAGCGCCTTCTCGGTCGGCCCGCGCGTCGCCGTACTGCGCCAGCGACAAGCTCAGCACGGTCACGCCAGCGACGACCGCGAGACCTACTGCAGCAATCGAACGATTCATAGACTTCTCCTGTGTGGAATGTGCAGATTTCGATCTGCCTGTGCGCTGGGGCAGCCCAGCCGGGCATAAAGCGCAGCGCCGGCAGATGCTCGCGCAGAAGGGGCAGCATGGCAACAGGGCCGGCCCTTCGCGCTTGCCGAAACTCGACTTCGCTATCGGGAAATCGATATCATTTTTGTGTCAAGCGCCGCGCCAGGTCCAGGCGCGCTCAGCTGCCATGGTCGAATCACTTGCTCATCAACGCAGGAGACGAAACACCATGCGAACGAGGACGATGCGGACGATTCGATGCGTCACCCAACTGTTGCTGGCCACAGGCGCGCTCGCAGGCCTGGCGCCGGCGCATGCACTCACCGCGGCACACTGTGCCGCGGTGAAGAACGTGTCGGTGCCAGCCACGACACTCACGTCCGCCGCCCTCGTTGCGGCCACCACAGCGGTTCCCGAGCATTGCCTGGTGCAAGGCTTCGTCGACACCGAAATCGCCTTCAACCTCGGCCTGCCGAGCAACTGGAACGGCAAGTTCTATCACCAGGGCGGCGGCGGCTTCGTCGGCTCGATTCCCTCCATCGCCGCAGGTCTCGCGCGGGGCTACGCGTCGATCGCGACGAACACCGGCCACACAGGAGCCGGTGTGGCCGCGCTCGACGGTTCGTGGGCGCTGAACCGGCCGGACCGGCAAGTCAATTTCGGGCACCGCGGAATCCACGTCGTCACCGTCGCGGGCAAACAGATCACCGAGGCGGCGTACAGCCGCACGCCCAACTACTCCTATTTCCAAGGCTGTTCCAACGGCGGGCGCCAGGCGTTGCAAGAAGCGCAGCGTTATCCGCACGACTTCGACGGCATCATCGCCGGCGCGCCTGCGCTGGACTGGACCGGCCTGATGATCGGCTTCAACTGGAATTCGAAGGCGCTGCGTGCAGCGCCGATTCCGCCTGCGAAGCTGACGCTGATCGCCAACGCCGCCGTACAGCGTTGCGATGCAGCCGACGGCCTGGTCGACGGCTTGATCGACAACCCACTGAAATGCGACTTCGATCCCGCGAGCTTGCAGTGCAGCGGCGCCGACGCACCGAATTGCCTCACCGCGGCGCAAGTCGGCGCCGTGAAGAAGGTCTACGCCGGCCCGAGCAATTCGCACGGCAGGCAACTGCACCCGGGCTTCCCGCCGGGCGCCGAGGGCGGCGCAACGGCCGGCGCGGGCGCGGTCTCGGGCTGGCAAACGTGGATCAGCGGCCCGGGCAGCCCGGCAGCGCCGATCAACGGCAATCCGCTCCAGTTCACCTTCTCCGACCATTACCTGCGCTACTTCGTATTCTCCGATCCCGCGTACGACCCGATCGCAGCGTTCGATTTCGACCGCGACCCGCGCGCGCTTCGCGAAACCGGCAGGTTCATCAATGCGCAAGACACCGACCTGTCGGCGTTCCGCGAGGGCGGCGGCAAACTCATCCTGTGGCACGGCTGGGCCGACCACGCGCTGATGGCCGAGCGCACGATCGAGTACTACAACGACGTCGTCGACCGCGTCGGCAGCCGCAAACGCGCCGATCGCTTCACGCGTTTGTACCTCGCGCCGGGAATGCACCACTGCGCCGGCGGTCCCGGGCCGAACGTGTTCGACATGCTGACCCCGCTGGAGCGGTGGGTCGAACAAGGCGTAGCGCCGACGTCGGTGATCTCGACCAAATACAAGGACAACGCGGCGGCCAACGGCGTGGAGCGCACGCGGCCGCTGTGCGAGTACCCGAAAGTGGCACGGCACCTGGGCGGCAGCATCAACGATGCGGCGAACTTCGAGTGCCGTCACGCACCGCGCCACGGCCACGACGGGGACGACCGCGACGACGATGACGACGACGAGGACGATCACGACGACTGACGCGCAGACGCCACTGCTGCGTTGACGTCTGCGCGCCGCCACCTCCCGCCCGGTTCGCCGCGCGGGGGTGCGGGGTTGCGTCGACTGCGCCGTGTTACGAATGCCCTTCGGGCCGTCTGCAACGTTTGCAAATGCAGTCTGGTTTTCCCTGAACCCTTCACGCCGCGCGGATGGCAGTATGGGGCTGGCTCGCTTCGAATCACCCGCTCTTGGAGCGGGCCGCGAGCGCTGCACACGAGCCGGAGGGGGAATGATGACCAGAAAGTTGTCCGCAGCGTGCGAACGCGGTTTCACGCTGCTCGAGTTGCTCGTCGTGATGGTCATTCTGGGCCTGCTCGCGTCGTACGTCGGGCCGCGTTTCTTCGCCCAGATCGGCAAGAGCGAGACGAGTGTGGCGCGCACGCAAGTCGAGGCGTTCGAAAAAGCGCTCGACCAGTTCCGCGTCGACGTCGGTCGTTACCCGACAACGGAAGAAGGCCTTGCCGCGCTCAACGCCAAACCCGGCGAATTGCCGAAGTGGAACGGACCTTATTTGAAGAAGGCCGTGCCGCTGGACCCCTGGGGCAAACCTTATACCTACCGCGCGCCGGGAACGAAGGGCGATTTCGATCTGCTCAGCTTCGGCAAGGACGGCGCGCAAGGCGGCGTGGGCGACGCGGCGGACATCACGAACCAATAGCGCGGCGCGCGCCCAATTTGCTCAGACCCGACCGAACCCCGCGATGCTGTACGAAGTTCGCGCCCTCTCGAGCGACAACCGCATGAGCACGCTCGTCCTCGAAGCGCAGGACGAAGGCGCGGCGCGCGCCGCCGTGGGCGAGCGCTCGCTGCGCGCGCTTGCGGTGCGGCCGGCGGCACGCGGCGCGGCGCGGCGCTCGCGCGCCAGGTTTCCGGTCGTGCTGTTCAGCCAGGAGTTGCTGGCGCTGTTGGAGGCGGGGCTGACGATCGTCGAGTCGCTCGAGGCGCTCTCCGAAAAAAACAGCCCTGGCGTCTCGCGCGACGTGGCTGCCGCGCTCGCGCAAGCGCTGCAACAGGGGCAGCGTTTCTCCCAGGCGCTCGCCGCGTTTCCGGATCACTTTCCGCCCTTGTACGTGGGCATCGTGCAGGCCGCGGAAACGACGTCGGACCTGCCTGCGTCGCTGGCGCGTTACGTCGAGTTGGAGACGCGCATCGCCAGCGTGCGCGCCAAAGCGGTGAGCGCTGCCATCTACCCGGCGATCCTGCTCGTCGTCGGCGGTGCGGTGACGCTGTTTCTGCTGGGCTACGTCGTGCCGCGCTTTGCCAGCGTCTACGCCGAGGCCGGGCGCGAGATGTCCTTCCTCACTTCGGTGTTGCTCGCCTGGGGGCTGTTCGTCTCGCAGCATGCGGGGTTCATCGTGTTCGTGCTTGCGGCGCTCGCAGTCGGCGCAGTGTTCGCCTGGCGCGCGCTGCGCGAGAAGGTGTCCGTGGCGGATGTACTCGCCAAGCTGCCGTGGTTCGGGCAACGCGCGCGCACCTACGAGTTGTCGCGCCTGTACATGACGGTGGGACTGCTGCTTTCCGGCGGCATCGCGCTGGTGCGTGCGCTGCAGATGGTGGAGGGCACGGTCGGCGCGAACACCGGCGCGCAATTGCGCCTGGCGGCGCAGCGCATCGCGCAAGGCGAAACGTTTTCCGCGGCAATGCACGCGAACCAGCTCGCCGAACCCGTCGCGCTGCGCCTGTTTCGCGTGGGCGAGCGCGCCGGCAACCTGGGCGAGATGCTCATCAAGGCGGCGACGTTTTACGACACCGAAGTGGCGCGCCTCATCGAGCGCTTCAGCCGAGCCGCGGAGCCGATTCTGATGGCGGCGATCGGCGTCGTCGTCGGCACGATCGTCGTCTTGCTCTACATCCCGATCTTCGAGCTTGCCGGGACCTTGCAGTGAGCGCGCAAATTTGAAAGCCGAACACCTGCCCTTCGTCGTCAGCGACGCGATGATCGCCGCGGCGCGCGAGCGCACCGCGCTCACCGGCCGCAACGTCGCCGACGAAATCGAGGCTGCCACCGGCCAGGCACCGCGCACCGTGCTGCGCGCCTTGGGCGAGCGCGTCGGCGTGCCGGTTCTCGAGACCGGCGACATGGAGGGCCTCGAGCCGGCATTCGACCTGCTGCCGTTGGCCCAGGCGATCGAACGCGGCGCCGTGCTGCTGCGCAGCGCGGGCCCGGCGCGCCGGATCTTGGCCGTCGCGCCGGACCCGTTCAATCTGGACCTGCGCACCTGGCTCGAAGCCCACGCCAAGGGCGGCGCCGAACTCGCGCTGGCACTCGCCTCCGACATCGCCGCCTACCTGACGAAGCAGGAAGCCGCGGCACGCGCCGTGCACACGATCCTGAAAGACACGGGCCACGGCGCGCCGGAACGCGACGTCGCCGCGGTCATCTCCTACGCGAGTGCGACGCAGGACGCGAGCGCGGCAGTGAAAGTCGTCAACTCGACGCTTTACGACGCGCTCAAGACCGGCGCGAGCGACATCCACCTGGAGTCGACGACGGAGGGCCTCACGGTGCGCTACCGCATCGACGGCATGCTCGATGACGTGGCGTCGGTGAAAGGCGAGGAACTCGCCGAGCAGATCATCTCGCGCATCAAGGTGCTCGCCGAGCTCGACATCGCCGAGCGCCGCGTGCCGCAGGACGGGAGTTTTCGGGTGCGCAGCGGGGCGCGCGACATCGACTTGCGAATCTCCGTGATGCCCAGCGTGCACGGCGAAGACGCGGTGATCCGCATTCTGGACAAGCAGGCGATGGTGCGCGCGACGGGCTCGCTGAACCTCGACGCGCTGGGCATGGACGCCGACTCGATGGCCACGCTGCGCGGCCTGCTCGAGCAGCCCTACGGCATGCTGCTCGTCACCGGCCCCACCGGCAGCGGCAAGACGACGACGCTTTACGCGGCCTTGTCGGAAATCGACCAGCGCCGCGACAAGATCATCACGATCGAAGACCCGGTCGAGTACCAGATCAAGGGCATCCTGCAGATTCCCGTGAACGACAAGAAGGGCCTCACGTTCGCACGCGGCCTGCGCTCTATCCTGCGCCACGATCCGGACAAGATCATGGTGGGCGAAATCCGCGACCAGGAGACCGCCGAGATCGCCGTGCAGGCCGCGCTCACCGGGCACTTGGTGCTGACCTCGGTCCACGCGAACAACGTGTTCGACGTATTCAGCCGCTTCACGCACATGCACATCGACCCGTACGCGTTCGCCTCGGCGCTGAACGGCATCTGGGCGCAGCGCCTGGTGCGCCTTGTGTGCCGGCATTGCGCGACCGGCCAAACGGCGACGCCGCAGGACATGCGTGCGCTGGAGCTGGATCCGAAACAGACGCCGCCGCAATTGATGCACGGCAGCGGCTGCGGCGATTGCCGCGGCACCGGTTACCGTGGGCGCAAGGCGATCGCCGAAATCCTGAAGCTCGACGAAGAGATTCGCGAACTCATCGTCGACCGCAAGCCGCCGCGCGTGATCCGCGCCGCGGCGCGCGCTGCGGGAACGCGCACGCTGCGCGAGGCGTGCATCGCGCTCGTGCTGCGCGGCGAGACGACGATCGAAGAACTGAACCGGGTGACCTTGCATGCGTGAGCCTGCGCTCCTGGCGCTGAAGCTCGATGCGTGCGCCTACCTGGCCGGGGGTGCGCCGCTGGACAGAGCGCAAGTCGTGGCGCTGCCGGCGCAGCGCGCCAGCTGGCCGGCGCAAGCACTGCACGCGACCGGTGCCGCAGGCGCAGCGTTTCACGCGGTGCTTGCCGACAGCGTGGTCAGGTACTTCGTCGTGACGCCGCCGCAAGGCCTGCAGCGCTTCGCGGAACTGCGCGACTACGCGCAAATGCGCGTGGCAGAGCTCTTCGGCGGCGACAGCGCACTTTGGCGTGTCAGCGCCGACTGGAGCGCGAGCCGGCCGTTCCTGTGCTGTGCGGCGCCGGCCGATCTGCTCGCGCCGCTCGAGGCGTACGCCGGCAACAAGCTGGCGAGCGCCGCGCCGATCTTCGTGCGCCGCTGCAATGCGGCTGCCGGGCAGATGCGGCGCACGCCGGGCTGGTTCGTCTGTTGCGTGGGCGGCTGGGTCAGCGCGGCCTACTTCGAGGGCGGCGCCTGCCACGCCGTGCGCTCCACCGCACTTGCGCAGCACGACAGCCTGGGCCGCTGGCTCGGCCAGGAAGCGCTGCTCGCGAACCGGCCACTCACCGACGTGTGGCTCGTCGATCCGAGCGAGCAGCAAGCGGCAATCGCCGGCGCCAACGTGCACCGCATCGGCGCCAAGGCGAACGACATGCGCGACCTGGCCTTGCTCGAATGGCTCGCCACAGCGCCGGTGGCCGCATGATGGCGCGCGCACTTTGCATCGATTTCGTCGCGCGCCGCTGGCGCTTCGAGCGCGCCGCGATCGTGCTGCTCGTCCTTGCCGCGCTGCTCGGCGCGGCTGCGCTGTGGCAGCTGCGCGCCGGGCGCGGCAACGTCGCCACGCTGCAGGCCGAGCTGGCTTCGCAACAACGCGCCGGGCAAAGCGCGGTCGCGGCGCATGCGCAGGCGGTGATCGGCCCGGAGCGAACGCGCGCCATCAACGACGCGATCCGGCGCCTCAACTTGCCCTGGGAAGACATCCTCGTCGCGCTGAACCGCTCCGCCAGCCCGCACGTCGCGTTGCTCGCGCTCGAGCCGGAAACCTCGAGCAGCGTCATCAAGCTGCAGGCCGAGGCCAAATCGTTCGAGGCAATGCTCGACTACCAGCGCCAACTCGAGGCGCTGTTTCCGGAAGTCGTGCTGACGCGTCATGAAGTCCTGCTCAAGGAACCCGGCGCACCGGTGCGGTTCACGGTGCAGGCACGCTGGGCGCCGCCATGAGCCCCGCCCGCGTTGCGCGAGGGGCAGTCCAGTGAACCGCTGGCTGTTGCGCGTCGAGGTTCTGCTTGCTCGCGGGCAGGCTGCTGTGCTGCTTGGCATCGCGCTCAGTGCGGCCGCCGTGGTGGCCTTGCTCTGGCAGGTGTCGTGGAACGCCCGCACGAGTGCTTCGCTGCACGCCGAATTGCGTGCGCAAAAGGCGGCGCAGAGCCAACCGCGCGCGTCGACGAACGCCGAACGGGGTGCCGCTTTCGAGCGCCTGCTCGGGCGCGGCGAAGACCTCGAGGTCTACTTGGGCAAGGTGTTTGGCGCGGCCAAGCGCCACGGCGTCAGCCTGACGGTCGGCGACTACCGCCTGGCGCTGGACAACGCCGGAGGCTTTCGGCGTTACCACATGGTGCTGCCGGTGAAGGGCTCGTTCAGCGCCATCCAGGCGTTCAGCCAGCAAGTGCTGCTCGACCTGCCGTTCGCCGCGCTGGAAGAGATATCGCTGAAGCGCGCGAGCATCGATTCGACCCAGGTCGACGCGAAAACGCGCTTCGTGCTGTTTCTGCGTCCGCCCGGCGCGAACGCGGCACCCGCACTGCCCGCCCCGTCGGCTTCTGCGGTGGAGCGGCCATGATGAAACCGGCGCTGCGCTGGACCGCCCTCACGCTCGCGCTGCTCGGTGCGGCGTGGCTTGCGCTGTTCGCGGACGACGCCGATGTCGCGAGCAGCGGCGTCGTCCAGGCTGCGAAACCAAAACCCGGCGGTACAGCGCCGACCAGACCCACCGCCGAACGCAGCCGCAGCGCGCGCGACAACAGTTCCGAGATTCTGGAATTGCGGGTCCGCACGGCGAGTTCGGAAAACCTCAAGGCGCTGTTCACTGCCGCGAACTTTGCACCGCCGCGCGTCGCCGCCCCCGCGCCCAGGCCGCTACCTGCAGCCGCCGCACCCGCCTCGGTGCCGCCACCGGCGGCGCCACCCGTCGCGGCACCCGCCGCGCCGCCTTTGCCTTTCGTGTTTGTCGGCAAACACTTCGACGGCACCCGCTGGGAAGTGTTCGTCAGTCGCGGCGAGCAGACGCTGATCCTGCGCGCCGGGCAAAGCATCGATCCGAACTACCGCGTCGAGTCGGTCCAGCCGCCACGCATGGTGATCAACTACCTGCCCTTGGACGAAAAGCAGACCCTCAACATAGGCAACCCGCAATGACCCCCCTGACTTCGACAGTCGACGCCCGGCCCGCCGGCCCCGCGCGCGCCGTGCTCGCCGTGTTTCTCGCCGCCGTGCTCGGGCTTGGCGCTTGCGCCACCGACAAACCCTACCGCGACGCGCAGACCTTGCTCGCGCAGGGCCGCACCGAAGAAGGCTTGCGCAAGCTGCAGGAGGCGATCGACGTTGATCCGCGCGACGTGCAACTGCGCGCGTCCTACCTGCAGGCGCGCGAAAACTACACCCAGCAGCTCAACGAAAAGGCCGACGCCGCGCGCAGCGCCGAACGTTACGACGAAGCCTCGCAGCAGTACCAGCGCGCCTTGAGTTTCGATGCGAACAACACGCGCGCGCGCAACGGCCTGGCCACCGTCGAGCGCGACCGGCGTCACGCGATCGTGCTCGCCGAGGCGCAGCGCGCCGAGGAACGCGCCGATCTCGAGACGGCCGCGGCGCGCATGCGCCAGATCCTCACCGAAAACCCGGACCACGCGGGTGCGCGGCTGCTGCAACGCAAGCTCGCCGAGCGCGCCTTGCGCCCGCCGCCGCCGAACCAGCTCGCCGCGGCGCTGAGGAAGCCCGTCACGATCGAGTTCAAGGAGACACCGCTGCGCCAGGTCTTCGAAGTGCTGTCGCGCACGTCGGGCCTGAACTTCGTGTTCGACAAGGACGTGCGCAGCGACGCCCGCACCACCGTGTTCCTGCGCGGCTCGAGCGTCGCGTCGGTGATCAACCTGATCCTGTTGACGAACCAGCTCGAGCAGCGCATCGTCGACGCCAATACGATCATCATCTACCCGAACACGCCGCCCAAGGTGCGCGAGTACCAGCAACTCGTCGTGCGCAGCTTCATGCTCGCCACGGCCGACGCGAAAGTCGTCGCAAACACGCTGCGCACGATCGTGCGCACGCGCGACGTCGTCGTCGACGAGAAGCTGAACATGATCATCGTTCGCGACAGCGCCGATGCGGTGCGCATTGCGGAGCGCCTCGTCGCGCTGCACGACGCGCCCGAGCCCGAAGTCATGCTCGAGGTCGAGGTTCTCGAAATCAAGCGCTCGCGTTTGCTCGAACTCGGCGTGCGCTGGCCGGGTCAGCTGTCGCTGGCGCCGCTGCCCACGACGCTGGGCGGCTCGCTCACGCTGTCGGACCTGGGCAACTTGCGCCCCTCGACCACCGGCGCGACGATCGACCCGCTCGCGATCACGGCGCGCCGCCAGATCACCGACACGAACCTGCTCGCCAATCCGCGCATCCGCGCGCGCAACCGCGAGAAGGCGAAGATCCTGATCGGCGACCGCGTGCCGACGATCACGACCACGTCCACGGCGAGCGGCTTTGCCGCCGAATCGGTCACCTACATCGACGTCGGCCTGAAGCTCGACGTCGAGCCGACGATCTTTCTGGACGGCGAAGTCGCGATCAAGATCGCCCTTGAAGTGAGCAACATCGTGAGCCAGGTGCAAACGCGCACCGGCACGCTCGCGTATCAGCTCGGCACGCGATCCGCGTCGACGACGCTGCGCTTGAAAGACGGCGAGAACCAGGTGCTCGCCGGCCTCATCCAGGACGACGAGCGCAGCACGGCGAACCGTGTACCCGGACTGGGCGACGTGCCGGTGCTGTCGCGCCTGTTTGGTTCGCAGGCCGACGACAACGCGAAAACCGAGATCGTGCTTTCGATCACGCCGCGCCTCATCCGCAACCTGCAGCGGCCCGACGCGAGCCTCGCCGAATTCGACGCGGGCACCGAATCGAGCATGCGCACGCGGCCGCCCGAGTCTGCCGCCCCTGTCGCTTCGCCTCCCACGTCGATGCCCGCACAAACCGAGTCGGGCGACGCGCCGTCTCCCCCCGCACCGGCCCCCGGCTCGCCGCAGTCGTCGTTGAACACCCCAGGTGGCGCGAGCAGCACGGCGAGTTCGCCGGCCAACCTCGCGCCGAACGTCACGCCGCAAGGCGTGGCGCTCGCGGCGCCGCTGCTCGCGTGGCGCGGGCCGAAGACGGCGAGCGTGGGCAAGGACATCGCCGTGGAGTTGTTGATGCAAAGCGAACTGCCGATTCAAAGCGTACCCCTGACCTTCGACTTCGACGCCCTCGCGCTGCGCATCACCGGCGTGACCGAGGGCGACTTCCTGAACCAGGACAACGCGAAGACGGTCTTCAGCAGCCAGGTGGATCCGGCGGGCCACGTGTCGGTGGCTCTCACGCGCAGCGGCGGCGGCACCAGCGGTACCGGTGCGACGGCATTGAACCGGGTGCTCACCGTGAACCTGCTCGCGCTGCGCCCCGCCGAAGCGGCGCGCCTGCAGATGACGCGCGTCGGCGCGCTGGGAATCGACGGCCGGGAAATTGCCGTCGCGTTGCCGCCGCTGCACGCGATTCGCATCACGCCGTGACACGCCGTGACACGCACCGCATGAGATTCGCGATGTCCCGATTCCGCGGCTTCACGCTCATCGAACTGATGGTCACGCTGGCCATTCTGGGGGTGCTCGCGTCGATCGCGCTGCCGCTCGCGCAGGTCAGCGTGCAGCGAGCCAAGGAGCAGGAGTTGCGCATCGCGCTGCGCGACATTCGGGCGGGGATCGACGCGTACAAAAAGGCATCCGACGAAGGCCGGATTCGCAAGGCGGCGGAGTCGACCGGCTTTCCGGCGACGCTCGCCGTGCTCGTCGAAGGCGTGGAAGATCAGCGCAACGCCAAGCGCGCGAAGATCTACTTCCTGCGCCGCCTGCCCGCCGACCCGATGGCCACGGAGGCCGACGTGCCGCCTGCGCAGACCTGGGGCAAACGCTCGTACACCAGCGACGCCGACGAACCGAGAGAAGGCGAAGACGTGTACGACGTCTATTCACACTCGGAGAAAGTGGGGCTCAATGGCGTTCCGTACCGCAAGTGGTAGTTCCGTGTCCGGTGGCGTGCGCCGCGGCGCGCTGCGCGGATTCACGCTGATCGAACTGATCGTCGTGCTCGCCATCGTCAGCCTGTTGCTGACGCTGGCGTTGCCGCGCTATTTTCAAAGCGTCGACGTCTCGAAAGAAACCGTACTCAAGGAAAACCTGCGCACCGTGCGCGAGACGATTGACAAGTTCTACGGCGACCTGGGCCGCTACCCGGAGAGCCTGGAAGAAATGGTCGAGCGCAAATACCTGCGCAGCATTCCGAGCGACCCGATCGTCGAGTCGCGCGATGCCTGGGTCGTGGTCGCGCCCGACGGCGACGCGAAAGGGCGCGTCTACGACATTCGCAGTTCGGCCACGGGCAACACCATCGATGGCAAGGCGTTTGCTGAACTCTAGGGGCACGCGGGGAGATCGGCCGCGGCGCGAGTGCGGCTTCACCTACATCGGCCTGCTAATGCTGCTCGCGGTGATCGGGATCGCTGCGACGGCGTCGGTTCAGCTCGGATCGGTCGTGCAAAGGCGCCACGCCGAACAGGAATTGCTGTTCCTCGGTTCGCAGTTTCGCGCGGCGCTGTCGAGCTACGCGAATGGGTCGGCGCCGAACCAGCCGCGCTTTCCGAGAACGTTCGAACAGCTTCTGCGTGACCCGCGCGTCCCCGGCGTGCGGCGCCACTTGCGCCGCGTTCCCATCGACCCGCTGACCGGTAAGGACGAATGGGGAATCGTGCGCAGCGCCGACGGCTACATCGTCGGCATCTTCAGCTTGTCTGAAGCGTCGCCGATCAAGCGCGGCAATTTCAACGCCGAGTTTGCCGAATTCGCCGCGGCGACGAGCTACCGGAACTGGGTCTTCAAAGCCGCGCCGCAAAGCGGCGTCGCGCAGCGCCCCGCTCCAGGCGCACCGCCGGCGAAGAAGTAGCGCGCCATCGCTGAAGCGAAGTCAGAGTCGTCGCTGCTGACCACTTTTTCGAAATCGCAAGACCGCTTGTCCATGTTGCTGCGACCCGACGGGCACGCCGCGGCGCGCCCACCCGCACTGCGGCTCGAAGAGCGGGTCCAGCGTCGCTTGACCTAGGTGTTTTCGCGATGTCCGGCGCCACTGGACTTGTTAGAGTTTGCGCCACGCCTCCGAAGACCTGACGCGAACTTTCAAGCACAACAACCATCCGCGCATGCAACGACTCGACGTCGCCACGCTCTCACCCACATCGGCCGGCGCGGTCATCGCGCGAATCACTGGCAGGCCACCGGAATTCCTGGTCGCGTCGCACAACGGCCTGGGCCTGATCGCAGCACGCTGGCGGCGCAGCCGCGTCGTCTTGCCCGAAGCGCAATGCCTGGACGATCACGTGCTGTCGTATTGCGCCTTGGGTCGCTCCGAAGGCACCCTCGTGATTGACGGGGTGCCCACGCGAATGCAGCGACGTCTCGGGTCGATCGCCTTCCTGCCGGCGAACCGGCCAGTGCAGTGGTCGATGGACGCCGCCGGCGAATCGGTGCACATTCACCTGTATATCCCGGGTGCAGCGATGCAGCTTCCAGACGCCGGTCCGGGTGCGCAGTCGCCGGTGTTGCCGACGCAGCTGCGAGACCCCTGGATTGAGAGCTACTTCCGCCTCATGATCGCCGAGCTCGAGTCGTGCGCCGACGACGAGCGCATCGAAGCGTCACGCTTCCTCGACGAAACCGGCGGCCTGCTGATCGGCCACCTGGCGCCGATGTTGTGGCGCGCGCCCGCGGAGCCCAGCGCGGCGCCCGAAGCAACACCGCACGTGACCGCGCTGCGCCCGTTCATCCTTCGGCGCATCGAAACCTTCGTGAATTCGAACCTCGCGGGCGACATTCGCCTGGAGAGCCTGGCGGATATCGCGTCGATGTCGGTCGGCCATTTCCTGCGCTCCTTCCACAAGGCCATGGGCTCAACGCCGCACCAGTACGTGCTCGAGCGGCGCCTGGACCGGGCTTGCGCGCTGCTCAAGGAGAGCGCAGATCAGGTGTCGACGATCGCGCGGCGCTGCGGTTTCGCCAGCGCCGCGCACTTCTCGGCGATCTTTCATCTGCACCGCGGCTGCACGCCGTCGCAGTTCCGGCGCGGGCTGTGAGCCCGCCGAAATAGGGCCTCGGCGACCGAAGCTCCTACACGTGCAAGTGCGCAAGCAACTGCTCGCGCCCGACGTCGCCGCGCCGCCCCTGCAAAACGACGCGCCCTTGTTCGATGACGAGGTAGCGGTCGGCAATCAACTCGGCGAACGCCAGGTTCTGCTCGACGACGATCAGCGCCGTTCCCGCCGCCTTGGTCGCACCGAGCACGGCGGCCATGTGTTCGATGTTTTCCCACTGCACGCCCTCGCTCGGCTCGTCCAACAACAGCACGGGCTGCGCTTCGGACACGCCGCGCACGAAGGAGAGGATTTTCTTTTCGCCGCCCGAAAGCGTGCCCGCGTGTTGGTTCAGGCGCCGGCTCAGGATGGGAAAGCGCGCGAACAGCGGCTCGAAGACTCCGAGATCGCGATTGGCGCGCATCAAGGTGAGGTTGTCGCGCACACTGAGTTCGTCGAACACCGGGCGCTCCTGCGGGCAGTAGCTCAAGCCCAGGGCGCGGCGCTGCGTCGCGTGTTCGATTGGCTTGCCGTCCAATGCGATCGTCCCGGCGCGCAGCGGCAACTCGCCGAACAACAGTTTCAGCAAGGTGCTCTTGCCCACGCCGTTTCTGCCGATGACGCACAGCGCCTGCCCGGGCGCGACGCCGCCGCTGACGTCGCGCACGACGTCCAGGCCACCGTAGCCGCCGCGCAGCCCCTCGAATTCCAGGCGGGGTGGCGTTGCGGCGTTGTGGGCGTTTGGGGCGTTTGGGGCGTCGCTCATTTTTCCGACCCGACGTAAATCGCCTTCACCGCGTCGTTCGCCTGAATCTCGGCGACGCTGCCTTGCGCGAGCAGGCGGCCGTTGTGCAGCACGAACACGTGGTCGGCGATTGAGCGCACGAGGCTCATGTCGTGTTCGATGACGATCACCATCGCGCGGCGCAGTTGGCTCGCCCAGCGGATCACATCGATGACTAACGCGGTCTCCTGCGGCGACAGGCCGGCGCACGGCTCGTCGAGCAAGAGCAGGCGCGGCTCGCCGAGCAGCGCGAGCGCGAGCTCGAGAATTTGCCGCTCGCCGTGCGAGAGTTCGGCCGCGGTGCGCTGCGCGTCGGCGAGAAACGCATAACGCTCGCGCAGCGCCTCCAACAGCGGGCTGTTCCAGCGCCGCAGCGGCGGGCGCAACAAGTCCAGCGGCGCGGCGCGGCCGCTCCACAGCGCGATGGCCAGGTTGTCAGCAATCGTCAGGTGCGCGAACACCGACGGGATTTGCAGCTTGCGCCCGATCCCCAGACCGATGATGCGGTGCGTCTCGAGTTGATCGATGGCGCGCCCGTCGAAGCTCACGCGCCCGGCCTGCGCGGGCAGCTCGGCCGTGAGCAGGTTGAAGGTCGACGTCTTGCCCGCGCCGTTGGGGCCGATGACGCAGTAGATGCCGGGCTTGTCGATCGCCAGCGTCAGCTTGTCAAGGATCAGCACTTCGCCGACCTTGACGTCGACGCCTTCGATGCGCAACTGCGCAGCAGCGCCGCTGGCGCCAGCGCGCGCGGGCGCGTCGATCGCCGCGCCGCGCGTGCGGCCTGCGTTCAACCAGCGTTCGATGGGCGCAAACGCGCCGATCAGGCCTTGCGGAAACAGCAGCACGACGAGGATGAAAGTCACCGCAAGGCCGATCTCCCAGAAGGCAAAGCTGTCGCGCAGCGCGCTCGTCAACGCACCGATGAGCAGTGCGCCGAGCACGGGCCCGAGCAATTTGCCGCGCCCGCCCACCGCGGCCCAGATCACGAGGTCGGCGGAGAGCACGAAGCCGCACAGCTGCGGCGTCACGAGGCCTTGTTGCGGCGCGTAGAGCGCGCCGCCGATTCCGGCGAGCAAGCCGCTCACGCCGAACGCGACCGCCTTGAGCCGGTTCGTGTCGAAGCCGAACAGCACGATCCGCCGTTCGTTGTGCGCCAGCGCCGACCAGAGCACGCCGAGCGGCGCGTGATACAGCCACGCGACGGCGCCGCACACTGCGGCGAGCGCCGTCGCGGCGACGTAGTACGCCGCGGTGTAGCTGTCCATGCCCGGCAACCCCGGAATGCCTTTCAAGCCATTGAAGCCGCCGGTCACCGACTCCCAGTTGTTCGCGACCTGGCTCGCGAGCAACGCGAGCGCAAGCGTGATCATCGAAAAGTACGGCCCGCTCTCGCCCCTGCGCCTGAAGACGAGCGTGCCGATGAGGAAGGCGAGCACGCCAGGCACGACGGCGGCGAGCGGCAGGAGCAGCAGCAGCCACCAGGTCTGGTCGAACTCGATCAGCGCCAGGCCCGACAGGTAGGCGGCAAGGCCGAAGAACAGCCCTTGCCCGAGCGGCAGGAAACCGGCGCGGCCCCAGCACAGGCCCACGCTCAGCGCGGCAATCGCGTAGAGGTAGAGCAAGCCCATCTGGTAGGCCCAGAAGTCGCCGGCGACCAGCGGCAACAGCAGCAGCGCGGCAATCGCCAGCGCAACGCTGCCGCGGCTGCGCGTGCTCGCCGCGTTGTTCTTGTCAACGCCGCGCATGGATTCCGCGCGGCCGCAGCCAGAGGAAGAGAATCGCGATCGCGAGCACGCAGAAATAGCCTCCCGTGCTGTCGCTGATCGCCGAGACGATCGAGTTCGTTCCGCCGATCACGGCCGAGCCGGTGAGCAACCCACCCACGCTGCCCAGGCCTCCGACCACGAGCACGAAAAACGACATCAGGATGTAGTCCAGCCCCATGAAGGGCTGCACCGGAATCAGCGGCGCGATCATCACGCCGGACAGGCCCGCCAGGCACGTGCCGACGATGAAGGTTGCTGAAGCAAAGCGGCTCACGGGAATGCCGAGCGCGCGTGCGAGATCGGGGTTGTCGACCATCGCCTTGATGCGCGCGCCTGTCCGGCTGCGGCCGTACCAGAGCACGAGGCCACCGAGCACGACGATGCTCACCGCGATCAGCAGCAGCCGATAGCGCGGGTACGTGGCACCGAGCACGTCGACGGTACCGCTCAGGGGTTCGGTGAGGCTCTTATAGCCCAGGCCGAACAGGCTTTCCGCGCACTTGCGGATGAGCAGGCTCAGGCCCCAGGTGATCACGAGCGTATCGAACGGTCGTTGATAGAGCGGGCTGACGAGCCAGCGCTCGATCGCGTAACCCAGCACGGCGCAGACGAGCAGCGCCAAAGGCACGGCGGCGATGAACGGCAACCCGTTCGCCTGCACGACCCAGGCGCAGTACGCGCCCACCATCACGAGTTCGCCGTGCGCGAGATTCAGCACGCCCAGCAAGCCGAGCACCACCGCCAGGCCGAGCGCGACGATGGCGAGCAGCACGACGGCAAAAAGCGCGTTCAGGCCCTGCGCGACAAGCACAGGCTCCATGGGGCTACCGGTTGGGCTGGGGTGCCTGAGCGCTCAGGTCTTGCACGCCGTGCCGCTCTTCACCGCCTTGATCGTCTTGATGACTTCGAACTCGGTGCCCTTGCACGTCGCGAGGTACATGTCTTTGTCGACCTGCCTGCCGCGCATCGCGACGCGGCCCGACGGCGTGTCGAACGCCAGGCCTTCGGAGGCGGCCATCATCTTCTTCATCTCGGTGCCCGCGGCCTTCTCGACCAGCGCCTTGGCGAGGTTCATCGCCGCAAAACAATCGACGCCGATGGTGCTCAGTTGCGGCGCCTTGTCACCATAGCGTGCCAGGTAATCGGCCTTGAACTTCTTCGGCGCGTCCGCCGTGTTGTTCGCGTAGTAGCCCATGCACGAATACAGGTTGCCGCTGTTTTCGGCGCCGATTCCCATCAGCGTGTTCTCTTCCAGGAGCAGCGCGATGCGCACGATGGTCTTGTCCAGGCCGAAGCCGGCAAACGTGCGGTTGAAGTTGACGTTGTCTGCGCCGACGAGCGTGCTCACCACGGCGTCGGGCTTGGCCGCCTTGATGCGTGTCACCGCTTCTTCGAACTTGTTCGGCGCGCCGAACGGCACGTACTCTTCGCCGACGATTTTTCCGCCGTTCTGCGCGACGTACTTCTTCACCTGCTCGTTCGACTTGCGCGGCCAGACGTAGTCGTCGCCGATCAAATAGAAGGTCTTGGCTTTGCGCTCCTTGGCGAGGAACTCGACCGCGGGCTGCGCCTGCTGCGGCGGCGTTTCGCCCAGGCAATAGACGTTCGGCGAGCACTCTCCGCCTTCGTAGACGGGCGAGTAGATGTAGGGCACCTTGCTCTTGATCGTCGCGATGTTCGCTTCGCGCGTCGCGCTGTCGTGCGAGCCGATGAACAGGTCCACCTTGTCCTCCAACATCAGCCGCACCGCCGATTTGGCGGTCTCGGCAGGCGCGCCGCCGGCGTCGGTGTGCAGCAGCTTGATCGGGCGACCCATGACGCCGCCGCCCTTGTTGATGAGCTCTGCCGCCCAGTCGGCGCACGCGCGCTGCGTGGGTCCGAACAGCGACGCCGGGCCGCTCAGTGCGATGAACAGGCCGATCTTGAATTCTTTCGGCTGGGCAAAGGCGGGCTGGATGAAACCCGTGCCAAGAACCGCGCTCCCGGCGGCCGCCGAAATAATGCGCCGGCGAGCCGGGATGAAACCTTGGGTCATGCAGATCTCCTGGTTGTTTTACAGATTGACGATGAGCCAGTCATCCCGGCGCAAGCCGGGATCCACTGTTGAAGCCGCGCCGCACTTGGGTTGAGCCACTGCGTTGCGGTGGATCCCGGCTTGCGCCGGGATGACGGGAGGGCATCGGTCTGCCGTCATACCTTGGGCGCCGGCATCTTGGGCAGCACGCCCTCTACAGCCAGCGCGATCGCGAGCAATGTCGCGTCGCTGCCCGTCGGGCCGTCGAGTTCAATTCCCAGCGGCAAACCGGACTTCGTCATCGCCGCGGGAACGCTGATCCCCGGAATGCCGGCCACACTGCCGGGGCTGCAATTGCGAATGAAGGTCGGGAAGGTCGGCACCGCTGTGCCGTTCAGCAACACGGTTTCGTCTTCGCCGATTCGCGCCGCCGGAAGCGGCGTCGTCGGGAAGACGACGGCGGCGACGTCGTGACGGCTGAAGTACTGGCGGTACGCCGCCTGCAGCGCCGGGCGCTGGACTTCGATCGCCATGCGGTACGCGGCTTCGGGAATCGCACCAACGCCCAGCAGGCTTTGCAGAATGCCTTTCACGTCGGGGCTGGCGACTTGCGCGACGATGTCGGCGTAGCGCAACTCCGAACCATGCTGCGCAAGGTAGGCGTCGATGTCGACGACCGTCTCGTAAAGCGCGATCGGAAACCCGGCTTCGTTGTCCAGGCGCACCGCGTCCGGCACATCGGCCTCGATCAGCACCACGCCAGCGTCCTTCAAAGTGACGAGAACGCCTTCCATGAGCCGCGCCACTTCGGCGTCCAGCGCCTCCCAGAAGTGGCCGCGTGGCACGCCCAGGCGCAGGCCTTTCAGGCTCGCTGCGGGCAACGCGCTGCTGCCGGTGATGACTTGGTCGAGCAGCGCGCAGTCGGCGACGCTGCGCGTCATCGGACCGGCGGTGTCGCGAGTGTGCGAGATCGGCACGATGCCGGCCTGCGACCAGCGCAACGTCGTCGGCCGAAAGCCGACGATGCCGCACAGCGCCGCAGGGATTCGCACCGAGCCGCCGGTGTCCGAGCCGATGCCGCCGGGGACGATTCGCGCGCCCACCGCCACCCCCACGCCGCCGCTGGAGCCTCCCGGGATCCGTGTGCGGTCATACGGGTTGCGCGCCGCGCCGAATGCCGCGTTGTGGTTCGTGATGCCGTAAGCGAGTTCGTGCAGGTTCGCCTTGCCGAACACGATGGCGCCGGCGTCGATGAGCTTTTGCGCGATGGACGCGTTGCGCAGCGGCCGGTTGCTGCGCAGCGCCGGCGTGCCTGCGGTGGTCGTGACACCCGCGGTGTCGATGTTGTCTTTCAGCGCCAGCGGTATGCCGTGCAGCGGCCCCGGCTTCGCGCCGCGCGCCCGTTGCTCGTCGGCGAAGCGTGCGGCGGCGCGTACCAGGCTCGCGTCGTGCTGGATGAATGCATTCAATGCGGCAGCCTGCGCCGCGCGCGCGAGCAGCGCCTCGGCGTAAGCGGCAGCGGTGAACTCACCGCGCTGCAGTGCAGCGGCGGCTTCGCAGATCGTCAAAGCCGTCAGGTCCATGGCCCCTCCCCTGGTTGACGGGTGCAGTATGACGAGCCCGGGGAAGCGCCGTCAATCGGGGATTTCGTGCCAACAACGGGGCGACGGCCGTCACTGGATCTTCATCGCCCCTTGAATTGCGCCGGTCGCTTGGCCAGAAACGCCGCAACGCCTTCGCGGAAATCTTCGCTCTGGCCGGCTTGGCGTTGCAGGCGCGCCTCGAGGTCGATTTGCTGCTCGAAAGAATTGTTCGGCGAATCCCAATACGCGCGGCGCATCAGCCCCAGCGAACGCGGCCCGTTCGCGAGTTGCCTGGCGATGCGCATCGCCCCCTCCAGCAGGGCGGCTTGATCGTCATAGAGGCGGTTCACGAGGCCCCACTCGAGCGCCTTCTCAGCCGGCAGTTTCTCCGCCATCAGCGACAACTCGGTCGCACGGCGCCAGCCGATCAGGCGCGGCAGCAGATACGTCGAGCCGCCGTCGGGGACCAGGCCGATGCGTGCGAAGGCCTGCAGAAAGTAGGCCTCGCGCGAGGCGCACACCATGTCGGCCATGATCGCCAGACTCATGCCGATCCCGGCCGCGGCGCCGTTGACTGCCGACACGATAGGCATCTCCAGGTCACGAAGCGCGAGCAGCAGCGGGTGATAGCTGCCACGCAACTCTTCGCCCGGGACGAAACCCGCCGGCCGCGGCGCGTCGTCGGCCAGGTTCGCGCCCGAGCAAAAGGCGCGCCCCTGGCCGGTGAGCAGCAGGCAGCGCGCGCCGCGCGCCGGGTCGGCGATTTCGCGCAGCGCCAGCCCGAGTTCGCTGCGCATCTGCTGGCCGATGGCGTTCAGCACCTCGGGGTGATTGAAGCGCAGCACAGCCACGAGGCCGTCGAATTCGAGTGCGATGCGTTGGTAGCTCATGGCGTGGCTCCCCTTCAGACGGCGGCAAAGGCCGCTAGGCGCTCGTGAATGATGGCATGCGCCTGCGCCATGATGCGGTCGATGAGTTGTTTGACCGTCGGCACGTCGTGGATCAGGCCGGCGACCATGCCGCACGACCAGGCACCGGCGTCCATCTCGCCGTCTTTCATGATGCGCGGGTAGACGCCGGCGACTTGATCGATGATGTCCTCGAACTTCAGGTTCGCGCCGAGTTCGCGCTCTTTCGCGAGCAGCCGGTCGACCGCACCGTTGCGCAGCACGCGCTCGGTGTTGCGCAAGGGGCGCATCACGAGGCGCGTATCGAGCTCGCTCGCTGCGACGATGGCCTGCTTGACACGCTCGTGAATCGGCGCTTCCTGCGTCGCCATGAAGCGTGTGCCCATGTTCATGCCTTGTGCACCGAGCGCGAGCGCGGCGACGAGCGAGCGCCCGTCGGCCATTCCGCCCGAGGCGACAAAGGGGATCTTCAATTCGTCGGCGGCGCGCGGCAGAAGAATGAAGTTCGGAATGTCGTCCTCGCCCGGGTGCCCGCCGCACTCGAAACCATCGACGCTCAGCGCGTCGCAGCCTATCGATTGCGCTTTCAACGAGTGGCGCACGGATGTGCACTTGTGGATCACCTTGATTCCGGCGTCGTGCAACAGCGGCAGCCACTTCTGCGGGTTGTTGCCTGCGGTCTCCACGACCTTCACGCCGCCGTCGATGATGGCGCGGATGTAGCCCGGGTAGTCGGGCGACGTGACCGTGGGCAGGAAGGTCAGGTTCACGCCGAAGGGCTTGTCCGTCATCTCGCGGCAACGCCGGATTTCATTGGCGAGCAACTCGGGGGTGCGCTGCGTCAGGCCGGTGATGATGCCCAGCCCTCCCGCATTCGAGACCGCCGCGGCGAGTTCGGCAAAGCCGACGAAGTGCATGCCGCCCTGGATGATGGGGTGCTGGATGCCGAACATCTCTGTGATCTGGGTTTTCATGGGAACCTCTTCTGTCGTGGGAGGGAGTGATGCAAGGGCTCAGCCGAAACGCGATGATGCAGCCAGGCTGCCCAAGCGCTGCGTGATGGCAAAGAACTGCGCCACCGTGTCGTCGATGATCGCTTGCACGCTCTTCACTTCGTGGATCAGCCCGGCGGACTGCCCGGCCAGCGCCGGCGCCGCGTTCATGTCGCCGCCGAAGTAGACCTGCTGGATGCCGGCAAAAGCGTTTGCCGCGAGCACGCCGGACTCGTGCATCGGTTGCGTGTACTGCGTCTTCAAGGCGCGGATGCACGGCGTGGCCTTTTTGTTCAGCACCCAGGTGCCGGTGGCATCAGCGCTCACGATGGCGTTTTTGTAGTTCTCGTGCACCGGGCTTTCGATGCTGGACACAAAACGCGTTCCCATCTGGATGCCCTCGGCACCGAGCGCAAACGCAGCCGCCATGCCGCGGCCATCGACGATGCCGCCTGCGGCAATGAGCGGTACGTCGACACGCTCGCGAATTGCCTGCAGAAGAACCAGTGTGCTGACCTCCTCCGGGTTCTTGAAGCCGCCGCCTTCCGCGCCTTCGACCACCAGTCCGTCAACGCCCGCATCGACGCACTTCAGCGCAGTCTCCAGCGTCGGCACGGCGTGGTAGACGACGATTCCCGCCGCTTTGAGGGGTGCGATGAACTTCGCCGGGCTGCCGGCCGACGTCGTGACGAAGCGGATCCCCGCCTCGCACACAAAGCGCAGCATCGCGTCGTCTTTGAGAAAGCGGATCGGCAGGTTCACGCCGAAGGGCAGGCCGCTTGCGACCATCTGCGTGATTTCGCGCTGGCAGTTGGCGGTTTCGCCGGAAGACGTCTCGATGATGCCCAGACCGCCAGCGCGGGACACCGCCGTGGCGAGCTGCGAACGCGCGATCCAGCCCATCGGTGCCTGGACGATCGGATAACGCGCACCCGTGTGCGCCAGGACTCGGTTCATGGGTTCAGGACGGCTCGGAGTTTTCGGCGGGATGCGTCGTTTATACCAAGACGTGTTCTCGGGACTGCAAATTGCAGAGCAGGTCGCACCGGGTTTAGAGTCGAGCCCACCCAGGAGGCCCCCGATGAAGCTTGTGATTGCCCAGATGAAGCACGAGACGAACACGTTCTCGCCCGTTCCCACGCCGCTGTCGCGCTTCGCCACCGGTGGCGGCAACCCACCCGAGGGCGATGCAGCTCGCGCAGCCTATCAGGGCACGGGCGCGGCGATCGCCGCGTTCATTGACCTGGCCGACGCCGCAGGCGCCGAGGTCGTGATCCCGATCGCCGCGAACGCGTGGCCCAGCGGTCCGGTCGAAGACGCCGCGTTCGAGCACATTGCCGGGCGCATCTGCGACGCCGTGGCGAAGGGCTGCGACGCCATCCTGCTCGACTTGCACGGCGCGATGGTGACGCAAACGTTCGAAGACGGCGAAGGCGAGCTGCTGCGCCGCATTCGTGCCATCGCGCCAACGGTTCCGATCGGCGTGGCGCTGGACATGCACACGAATTTCTACGACGCCATCGGAGAACACGCGACGGCGATCGCCGGCTATCAGACCTACCCGCACGTCGACGTGTACGAAACCGGCCAGCGCGCCGGCCGCGCCATCCTGGCGCAGCTCGCCGGGCGCGCGCGGCCGACCATGGCGTTCGGCCGCAAGCCCATGCTGCCGCACGTCATGCGCCAGGGAACCGACGACTCGCCGAACCGCGAGTTGCAGGCGCGCTGTCGCGAGATGGAAGCGAAGGGCGCTTTGTGCGCCAGCGTCTTCGTCGGCTTTCCTAACGCCGACATCGAGTATGCCGGCCTCTCGGCCGTCGTCGTGACGAACGGCGACCAAGGCCTCGCCAAACGCTGGTGCGACGAACTGCTCGCGCTGGCGTGGGAGCAGCGCGCCAAGTTCGTCTACAAGATCGAGGCGTTGCCGGCGTCGATGGCGCGCGCCGCGGGACTTGCCGCAGCCAAACCCGCTGGCAGCGGGCCCATCGTTCTGCTCGACCACAGCGACAACTGCGCGTCGGGCGGCACCATGGACACGATGACGGTGCTCGGCGCGATCCTCGACGCCGGCCTGGACGACGTCGCCGCGTTCGCGATCTTCGACCCCGCCGCAGTGCAACAGTTGATCGCCGTCGGCGTGGGCGCTGAAGTCACGCTGGAGCTGGGCGGCAAACTCGACATGCCGTCAATCGGCCTGAAGGGCACACCACGCAGCGTGACCGGCCGCGTGCGACTCATCAGCGACGGGCGCTATCGGAACCGCGGGCCGATGGGGCGGGGCGAGCTGAACGACATGGGGCCGACCGTGGTGTTCGACACCGGCAAGGTGCAGATCGTCGTCATTTCGAACCACGTCGAGCCGCACGACCTGGCGGCGTTCACCGCCGTGGGCATCGCGCCCGAAACGAAGCGCTTCGTCATGCTGAAGAGCCGCATCCATTGGCGCGCCGGTTTGAAGAAGCTCGCGCACGGCGTCGTGGAATGCGCGGGGACCGGCGTGTGCACGTCCGACTACGCGGCGCTGAACTTCAAGCACGTGCGCCGGCCGATCTTTCCGCTCGATCCGATCTGACGCGCGTCTCGCTGCGCTTTTGAGCGGCGGCCCCGGCCGGCGCAGGCCTCACGGCATAATCGACCCCGGTCGGCAGTTCACCCAGGCGTTGCCGCGTGGTTCACACCACGTGCTAAACCTGCCATCGATAGCTCAGGCCTCCCATGCGTCACCCCGCATGCGCCAGGCCGGAAGACGGCAGCCACCGGCGCCCTGAATCAATCTTCAGGGTTCTCACGCGCGTGCTTGGACGTTTGTCCGGCAGACCTGCCGGTTTGGAGACCCCCATGCCCCGAGAAGCCTTTGCTCTTGCCGTTCCCGACGTGAGCGCGTTCGCGCGCGCGCTCGGCCGATCCCTCGCCGAGCGCCACGCGCGCAAGCCCGCACCGCCGAGCCACGTCGAGCTGCTCAACATGCTCGCGCGCGCCGCGGGCCAGCGCAACATCCAGGCGTTGCGCGCAGCGCCCGTGACCGCCGCGACCGCAGTCGTGGTTGCGGCAGCGCCGCGCCCGCGCGCCGCGAGCGACACCCCGCTGAGCGCCAACGCGCGCAAGGCGCTGACGCAGTTCGACGCGCAGGGCCGGCTGCTGCGCTGGCCGGTGAAGTACTCCGTGCAGCGCCTCGTGATGTGGACGCTCTGGACGCGCTTTGACGCAAAGCGCGTCTACACCGAGAAAGAAGTCAACGCCGTGCTGAAGCAGGCGAACGATTTCGGCGACCACGTGACGCTGCGCCGCGAACTCATCAACCACCGATTGATGTCGCGCAAAAGCGATTGCAGCGAGTACCGCAAGCTCGCGGCGCGGCCGGATGACGAGACGCGCGCGCTGATTGCGGCGTGGCGCAAGTTGCACGCCTAAGCTGCGCGCCGGCGCGCCTCCTCCTCAAGCAGGCGCGCCACTTGAAGTAACGGCCTCTCATGCCTCGCGAACGCGCCGCTCTGACATCGGTCGAATCTTCTGCGTTGACCCGCATCAAGCGCCGAACGCATCGAGGAGCGCAGCATGGGGCGGATGCAACCCCCTGCTGCGAAGGCCCACAATGAAAATGCACCCCCTGGTTCTGATCCCCGCGCTGCTCGCAGCGGGCCTTGCCCTGGCTGCGGAACCCGCCAAAATCGACTGGGGTGCGGTCCCGCAAAAGAGCGTGCCGCTGTTCTACCCCGGGCAATCGTCGTATGAATGGGTGCGTAGCGACGCGCACAAGGGTGCAGTGACGCGCGTCACGCGCGGCGAAGCCTGCACCTTTTGCCACGATGAACCCGACGCCGAGAAGGAACTCGGCCAGAACATCGTCAAGGGCAATCGCCTGGAGCCCACGCCGGTGGCGGGCAAGAACGGCTTTGTCGAGCTCAAGGTGCAGGCCGCGTACGACGACAAATTTGCCTACCTGCGCTTCCAGTGGAAGACCCAGCAGCCTTACCCGGGCACTGAGCACCCGTACCTGCGCTTCGACGGCAAGGACTGGAAGACCTACGGCGCGCCGAAACTCGACAAAGTGGTTCGGGAGGGCAAGCAGCCAGGCATGTACGAAGACCGCATGACGGTCATGATCGACGACGGCTCGGTGCCCGGTTTTGCCGAGCAAGGCTGTTGGCTCACCTGCCACGACGGCCAGAGCGACATGGCCAAGCAATTCACCCAGGACGAACTGAACTCCAACCCGTTGTTGCAGGCGATCAAGAAGAACGAAGTGCGCAAGTACCTGCCGCAGACGCGCACCGACCCGCGCGACTGGAAAACCGGCAAGACGGTCGACGAGATCGCCAAGCTCAAGGCGGCGGGTGGTTTTGTCGACCTGATCCAGTGGCGTGCCCACCGCAGCCACCCGGTGGGCATGGCCGACGACGGCTACGTGCTCGAATACCGGCTCGGCGATGCCGGCAAAGAGATGTTTTCCGGCAACGCCGACGCCGCCACGCGCGCGCCGAAGTTCATGTGGGACGCCAAGAAGGTGGGCTACAAGTCGATCACTGCCGAGCAGCTGCGCAAGGGCGACCACTTCCTGACTCGCGGCGTGAACACGGTGCCCTTCGACGCCAGTGCGGGCTGGAAGGAGGGCGACATGATCCCCGCCTCCATCACGAGCCGCGCAGACGCCACGGGCTCGGCGGCGGACAACAACGCGATCTCCGCCTGGAAAGACGGAATCTGGTCCGTGGTATTGATCCGGCCGCTCGGCCTGAGCAACGCCGACGACAAGATGCTCAGGGCAGGCGGCGTGTACAACGTCGGCTTCGCGGTGCATGACGACAACATCACGACGCGCGGCCACTTCGTCTCGTTCGTCCGGACGCTGGGGCTCGGGGCCAAGGCCGAGATCGAAGCCGTCAAGTTGCCGTAGCCGCAATCAACGCTCGGCGCGCCCGCGCGCGCTGCAGGCTCGGCGACTGCGCCGTGCAGCCCTGTCGCGCCGCGCCGAATGCAGCGCCTGCTTACCTGCGAGGTAATCGACACGATTCAACGGCGCGGCGACATTGGGTGCAACACCTCGCACACCCCTTGCCCAGCCCTTGGAGAAACCTCGCCATGCACACCATCAGGCCCTCGGTCTTGTTGAAGCGCGCCTTGCTGGCCGACGCCGTGGTCAGCGCCGGCACCGCCCTGCTGCAACTCCGCGCGACGCAGCCCTTGATTGCCGCCCTCGATCTGCCTCGCTTGCTGCTCGTCGGCGCCGCCGAGTTCATGCTCGTCTACGCCGCCGTGCAAGCGTCGGCCCCAGGCGCTGCAGCCTGGGCAGCCCCGAAGCACAACCGCAGGGCGCACCCATGACTGCATCCGACATCCTGCCGCTCGCCGCAGCCTTGTTGATCGGCCTGGGCGCGCTGGGCTCGTGCATCGGCATCGGCATCATCGGCTCGAAGTTCATGGAGTCGGCGGCGCGCCAGCCCGAGATGATTCCGGAACTGCAGACCAAGTTCTTCATGCTCGTGGGCGTGGCCGACGGCGCCTTCATCATCGCCACCGGCATCGCGCTGTGGTTCGTCACCGTGAACCCGTTCAACGCTTGAGGCACAGTTGGGGGCGTGGCCGGGCGGAACCGCTTTGCCGCGACACCCCAACCTGAGGACAGCGATGGACCCAGGCGCAACCGAGCGGCGCTCCGGCAATGCGCGACGACACTTCGGCGACCACTTGCGCCACTGGCGCCAGCACCGGCGTCTGAGCCAGCTGGAACTCTCGGCGCAGGCCGACATCTCGACGCGGCATCTGAGCTTCGTCGAGACCGGCCGTTCACTGCCCAGCCGTGAGGTGGTACTGCGGCTGTCGGACCGGCTGGAGATCCCGCTGCGCGAGCGCAATGCGATGCTGATGGCCGCAGGCTACGCGCCGATGTACCGCGAACGGGCGCTCGACGACCCCGCGCTGGCCGCAGCACGCCAGGCCATCGACCTGGTGCTCGCGAGCCACGCGCCCTCACCAGCGCTGGCGGTGGACCGGCACTGGAACATGGTCGCGCACAACCGCGTCGTGCCGCGCCTGCTGGCTGACATCGACGCCACATTGCTCGAGCCGCCGATCAACGTGCTGCGCCTGAGCCTGCATCCGCGGGGCCTGGCACCGCGCATCCTGAATCTCAGGCAATGGCGGGCCCATCTGTTCGACCGACTGCGCCAGCAAGTGCGCGCCAGCGGCGACGCCACTCTGGCCGCGCTGTGCGACGAGTTGCTCGGCTTCCCGGTGCCGCCGGGAGGCGGCGAACTGCAACTCGCCGGCGAGCTGGCCGGCGTGGTGGTTCCGCTACGGATGACGACGCCACTCGGCGTGATGAGCTTCATCAGCACGACGACGATTTTCGGCACTCCCGTCGACGTGACGCTGCAGGAGCTGGCGATCGAGACCTTGTTTGCAGCCGATGAGGCGACTGCAGAGTTGTTGCGCGGCTTGGAGTAGGCGTGCAGCAGCGCCCTATTCAAACCAGTGGCGATTCGTCGACCCAAGGGTTGAACACCGGCACGCGTGCCAACCCATAGTCGCCGGTATCGCGAGTCACGACCGTCAAGCCGTGGTGCAGGGCGGTTGCCGCAATCATCAGATCGGGTTGCGAAAACGTGTGCCCGACCTTGCGACCCTCCTCCACAAGAAGGCGCCACTTGAACATCACATCTTCCGATACCTCGAGCACACGCTGGTCGAACATCGGCCGCACCTTGTGCGCCAACCAGTCTTTGAGCTCGGCGCGGCGAACGGGCTCGCTGATCGCCTCGATCCCATAGCGGATCTCGGCGAATGTCACCGTGCTGACGAACAACTCCTCCAGCGGTTGACTGGCGACAAAGGCGCGCACCCGCGCGTTGGGGCGCAGCCTGCGCAATTCCGAAATGACATTGGTATCCAGCAGCCAGCCGCTCACAGCTTGACGGCCCGCACCGGCATCGGCATGCGACGCGGCTCGATGGCGACCTTGCGATGCGGTGACGCCTGCAACGCGTCGATCAGCAACTGCCCGGTGCGCCGGCCTTTCAGGCGGTGAAACTCGTCCGAGTCCATGACCACGACCGCGTCGCGCCCGTGCAGCGTGACGTGCTGCGGCCCGTCACTGTGCGCCAAGCGCACGAGTTCGCTGAAACGCGCCTTGGCGTCTTGCAGGCGCCAACGGCCGCGTTGTGGTTGTACGGGTTCAGTGACCCGCTCCGGTGCTTTTCTGGTCATGCTAACCAGATTAGCACGGCGTGAGGCTCGAAGCAAGGCTAAAGATACGCACGCGGTTCATGCCGTTGTCGCACGGAAGGCCGACTGAACGGCGCGGCCCAGCGAAGGGTGCAGGGTACCGAGTTTCGGTGTCTGCCCATGCGGCGCGGCCAACGAAAGCAGCTGTTCGAGGATTGCGGTCACGCAATGCCTTCGTACATGCCGTCGCGCAATCACACCACTTGGGTAGACTGCGGGCATGCAAGCTCTCACGCTTTCCCCCGCCGTGCTCAAGTGGGCGGCAAACCAAGCGGGCGAAAGCCTGGAGTCGCTCGCGCAGGTTGTGGTGAAGCGTGAACGGGACCGCGCTGGCATTCTCGTGGGCAGGCTGACTTCGCCGCAGGCGGAGAAGGTGGCAAAGCTAACCGGGGTGCCGTTTGGTCTTCTGTTTCTAAAGAAGCCGCCGGTGATCGAGCGGCCGACAATCCCTGACCTTCGTCAGACCACCGAACCCGCGCCCCTCAGCAGGGACTTCCGCGAGGTGTTTGAAGACACCTTGCGAAAGCAGCAGTGGTACCTCGATCGGTTACGTGAACTTGGTGCCAGACCGCTCGATTTCGTGGGCAAGTTCGCCGGGCGAGAGCGCGCAAAGAGCGAAGATATCGCCAGCGACATCGTGTCCGTGCTCGGCCTGTCGCCTGCACTGCGAATCGCGGCCAAGTCGACCGACGAGTACTTCGCCTTGATTGCCGGCAAAGCCGAAGCCGCTGGGGTACTCGTCATGAAGAGTGGCATTGTCAAATCGAACACCAGACGCGCGCTTTCGGTCAAGGAGTTCAGAGGTTTCGCCATCGTCGATCCACTCGCGCCGCTGGTCTTCATCAACGGACGGGATGCATTGGTGGCGACCGTCTTCACCTTGGTTCACGAGCTGGCTCACATCTGGATGGGCCAGAGCGGCATATCCGACCTTGCTACTCCAAGCCTGAAGGGCATCGAGCGGACGTGCAATCGGGTCGCTGCCGATGTACTCGTGCCGCGAGCAGAGTTCACGCGTGAATGGAGCGTCAGCCCGATCGTTGACCGGATTGCCAGGCATTTCCGCGTGAGTCGACTGGTCATTGCCCGCCGTGCGCTCGATCTGGGAAAGATCGACCAAGCAGGGTACGACGCACTCGCGAGTTCCGCCGTGACCCAGCGGCGTACGTCGGGTGGTGGCAGCGCATACCGAACCATCCCCGCGCGCAACAGCAAACGTTTCACCTCGGCACTGGTGAAGAGCGCGCTGGCGGGCGAGACCCTATTGCGTGAGGCCGCGAGCTTGCTCAGCGTTCGGCCCGAGACCGTGATGGAGCTCGGCCGCAGGGTCGCGCAAATTGGGTAAGTCCTATCTCATCGACGCTGATGTATTTGTGCAGGCGAAGAACCTGCACTACCGGTTCGAGTTCTGCGGCGGCTTCTGGGATTGGATCGCGACTGCCCACAGCAGAGGGCTTGTGTACAGCGTTGACAAGGTACGGGCCGAACTCGTTGCCGGGAAGAAGGGCGATGCCGCGCGCACTTGGGCTGAGAAATTGCCAAGTGGCTTCTTCCTGCCGGACACGGGTGAATCGAAGGTCATGGCGCACTACGCCGCCGCGATGGCTTGGGCCGCGAACGCAAACCAGTACACGGCGGCGGCCATCGCAGAGTTTGCCGACGACAAGAACGCCGATGCGTTCATCGTCGCCGTCGCACGTGAGCGGGGCGCCACCGTCGTGACCCATGAGAAGTCGAGTGCCGAGGCGAAACGCCGAGTCCCGCTGCCCAATGCCGCAGACGCGCTTGGTGTCGAGACACTGACGATCTTCGACCTACTTTCCAAGCACGCGGCCTCAACTTTCTCGTTCAAGGCGTAGCGGGCTGCGGGCGGCCTCGGCAGGAAGAACTCTCAGGCTCGCAGACGGCATCGGCGTCACCGGCGCAGGCCGGGCTTCGAAGCGAGCTCGGGTGATCTGATGCGGCCCGATGCCTGAAGCCAGGTCAACCTACGCGTGCGCCGATCGACACACTCAAGTGACCTCGGCCACGAGTGCGTCGACCACGCGTGCCTGGGTTTCGCGAGCTTCTGTGAGCCGCTGTCGCAGATCGGCGCAGCGGCGACGGAGTTCTTCGACGCGGGCGACGATGCGGCGTTGCTCGGCGAGGGGCGGGAGTGGGACCAACGTTGACTTGATCTTGCCAACATTGAGGTTGGGCTGGGCGCCACCCGCTGCTTCTTCCCGTAGTTCGTCGTAGCTCTTCTCGAAAACAAGTTTGAGGTAGCGACGATGATGAACAGTGGCGTCAATCGGGACAATGGCAGCACACGCCTGATTTGTCGTGGCCGCAATCATGAGCTCAGAGATCTGGCCGCGCGTCTTGCCTTGCCCATACATCGCAACGACTAGGGTCCCTGGGGGATAGACCTTCAGGCTTGTTTCGCGCAGCGCAACGGCAGAGACGTGCTGTGCCGTCCACGCGATGAAGGGGCGGGCCGTTTCGCCGCTATTCACCCACGGCACCTCGGCCGGATTGAAGTACGCCGCATTTGTCCGAGAAGGCGTAGTACCCGTGCCGACATTCGCAATCTGCTCGATTGCACACCACGCCCAACTTTTTGGAATTTCGTATGGTCCGTTCGGTCGTTCAACGCCACCTGCACTTGCCGAACGTGCGCCGCGAAGGCGTTCAAGGAAGCCTGCCGCAGGCTCGTCGCTCTCGTCTTGCATCACAAGCAACCCGCACACAGAAAGTTGGAGGATCGTTTGTTCCAGCGCGTCGACGGCTTCGGGGCGGTCGAGCAGCAGATCGAAGTGCTCGGCGACGCGCTGCCAGTTCTCGGCCAGCGCTTGCGGCGACTCGCTGGTGGCCAGGGCGTCGAACAGCGTGGCCGTGAGCCGCGCGTGCTGTTCGTCGGCGAGCCGCCCGTTTTGCTCCAGCGCGTCGCAGAGCTTCATCAGTTCTTCGACGCGGGCGACGATGCGGTGTTGCTCTACGATGGGTGGCAAGGCAATTCCCAGAACACTCGTCTTGCCCAAATAGAGACACGGCTGCGCGCTTTGTTTGACCGATCGCCAGATTTCGGCCTGCATGTTGGGGTTGCGTAGACTGAGTGCCAAGAATTCTGCACAAATGACTTGCGACCGCGGACGCAGGAGCGTGACGCTGCGAACGAGCACCATGTCTCTTGCCTCGCGCAAGACGGCCAACCTTCCCAAAGTGGCGCCGACAGAGACCATCAGGACATCGTTCTTCTCAGGGTGGCATCTTGCCCAGCACTTGGCTGCGACCTCTCGTGGCACATAGTCCGTAGTCCGGTAGTCAAACGCCCCATCACGTACGTTTTTGGCCGTCACCAAAGGCACCGCACCTGGGTCATCGCAACGAGTCGGTGTGGAGTGCTCGCCATCGGTCACGACTGCGCAGACCTCGCCCACTGTTGTCCATGCCCAGTCAGATGGGAGTTCTCCCTGCGAATACGATCGCCCTGTGTCCGTCTGCAAGAGTTTGCCTTGCACCGCAAGCAACAGGATCAACTCGCGCAGGCGAGATACGCCACCCCTCGCCGTCGCCAGTAACTCGAACGCGCGCGTGAGCGTCGGCGCAATCTCGGCCAAGTACCTCGCACTCGCCTCCTCCACCCACAACCCCACCGTCACGCGCCACCCTCCCCCGCCCGCGCCGCCTCAATCAACGCCCGATCCCGCTCCAACTCCGCCTTCAGCTCGTCCTCCGTCGGCAACCACAGCCGATACCGGCTGGCGAAGAGCTGTTCGCTGTCGGCCAGCAGCGAATAGCGCGCGACGGCTTCGTTGCGCTCGCTGCTCAGGATCAGGCCGAGCGTGGGGTTGTCGCCGCTCTGGCGCTGCTGCTCGTCGAAGACGCGCACGTACATGTCCATCTGGCCGACGTCCTGGTGGCTGAGCTTGCCGACTTTCAGGTCGACGAGCACGAAGCACTTGAGCACGTAGTTGTAGAAGACGAGGTCGATGAAACAGTCTTCGTTTTCCACGCGCAGGTGGCGCTGGCGGGCGACGAAGGCGAAGCCCTTGCCCAGCTCGAGCAGGAACTTGTGCAATTGGTCGAGCAGGCCCTGCTCCACGTCTTTTTCGTAGAGCGCCGCGCCGGGCTGGGCACCCAGGAACTCCAGCACGTAGGGGTCGCGGATGAAGTCGCGCGGGTCGGGCGCGGCGTGGGCCTGGATCAGTGCGCCGGCCTCGGCCTGCACGGCGGCCCTGTCCTGGCTGGACAGGAGCCGCTCGTAATGCAGCGTGGCGATCTGGCGCTCAAGGGCGCGCGTGCTCCAACCTTGCTCTGCCGCTTCCCGCAGATACCATGTGCGCGCCTGCGCGTTTTCGACGCGCATCGCGGCGCGGTAGTGCGTCCAGGTCAATTCGCTCCGCAGTGCGGAGCGAATCTCTTCTTCGTCGCTGAAAGTCAGGAAGAACTGGCGGTAGTTGCGCAAGCTGACGGCGTTGTAGCCCTTGCCGAATTCGCGCGTCAGCCTCTCCCCCACGCCCTGCAACACTCGCTCGCCATAGGCAGCACGTTGCGCGCCGCCCTGCTCGTGGGCAACGATGCGCTGGCCGATACGCCAGTAGGCCTCGACCATCGCCACGTTGACGGCGCGGTAACTGATGCGGCGCGCGCCCAGCAGAATCTCGCGGATCTGGCCGTAGAGTTCACTGCCCGTCTCATCAACCGCCGGCACTGCTTCAACGGCACGGTTCTTGGGCTTCTCGCCGCTGCTCATGCTTTTCCTGCCAACGCCGCGCCGAGCAAGGCCTTGAGCTGGTCGCGAATGCCCTGCGCCTCGGCCTGCAGCCGCTGGTACTCCGCGAGCAGCTCGTCGGGGTTGTGGCTCACCTCGGGGCCGGCGTGCGGGTTCTTCTGGTCGAGGTTGAAGCCTGCGGCCTTGATGGCTTCAATGCTCACCTTCCACGCGAACTCGCCTTCCACGCGGCTCGCAAAGCGGTCCGCTTCACTGCCCCACCAGGCCTTTTCAACATCGAATTCTTCGATGCGGATCGGTTTGGTCTTGTTGTAGTTCTTCGCGCCTGCCGGGTAGGGGTGCTCGTAGTACCACACGTCGCTCGTCGGCTGGCCCTTGGTGAAAAACAGCAGGTTGGTCTTGATGCCGGTGTAGGGGCTGAACACGCCGTTGGGCAGCCGCACGATGGTGTGCAGGTTGCACTCGGCCAGCAGTTGCTCCTTGATGCGGCTCTTCACGCCCTCGCCGAACAGCGTGCCGTCGGGCAGCACCAGCGCGCCGCGGCCGTTGTCGCGAAGCAGCCGTTTGATCAGCACGAGGAACAGGTCGGCGGTTTCCTTGGTGCGCACGTCGGCCGGAAAACCCTGCTCGATGCCGGGCTCCTCGATGCCGCCGAACGGCGGATTCGTGATGATGACTTCGACCTTCTGCTCCGCCGTCCAACTGGTGTAGGGGCGCTCCAGCGTATTGCCGTGTACCACCTGGCTCGGCACTTCGATGTCGTGCAGCATCAGATTCGTGACGCACAGCATGTGCGGCAACTGCTTCTTCTCGAAGCCGCCGATCGAGCGTTGCAGCGTCGCCTGGTCTGCTTCGTTCCTGACCTGTTTGCGCAGGTGCTCGATGGCGCTGACCAAGAATCCGCCCGTGCCGCACGCCGGGTCGAGCACGCGCTCGCCGAGCTGCGGGTTGACCATGTCGACCATGAACTGGGTGACGGCGCGCGGCGTGTAGAACTCGCCGGCATTGCCCGCGCTCTGCAAGTCCTTGAGGATTTTTTCGTAGATGTCGTTGAACTGGTGGCGCTCGGTCTGGCGGTTGAAGTCGATGGCGTTGAGCTTGTTGATCACCTGGCGCAGCAACTGGCCGCTCTTCATGTAGTTGTAGGCGTCTTCGAACACGCTGCGCACGACGAAGCCGCGCGGGTTCCGTTCGGCGTCTCCCGGCAGACCCTTGAGCTTGGGGAAGAGTTGCGCGTTGACGAAGTCGAGCAGCGGCTCGCCCGTCATGCCTTCGGCGTTGGCCGCCCAGTTGCGCCAGCGCAGGTGCTCGGGAATCGGGCTCTTGTACGCGCCGCGTGTGAGTTCGAGTTCTTCTTCCTGCGCGTCGAAGACCTTCAGGAACAGCAGCCAGGTGAGCTGCGAGATGCGCTGCGCGTCACCATCGACGCCGCTGTCTTGGCGCATGACGTCCTGGATGGACTTGACGACGGAGGAGAGGTTGGACATCGGCGGTCAGGGGCCCGGGCTGTAGAGTTCATGTTCGATGCTGCGCAGCGCAGCATCGTATTGCGCGCGGCCGCCGAAGCTGTTGACCAGTTCCATCGGCGTGCCCAGTTTGTCGAGCGGCGGCACGCGCAGCACTTCGATGCTTTCGATGGTCTGCACGCCCTCGTCCGCGTACTTGTCGATCAGCGCTTCGATCACCTTGCGTGCCACGTCGCCGTACTTGGCGAAAGCGTTGCGTTTCTTCACCCGATTGGCGCGTTCTCTGCGTGTCAGCGGCGGCATGTCGTAGGCGACGTGCAGCAGCAGGTCGAACGGGTCGAGGTCTTTGCCGACTTCATCGGCGAGGGCGTCGAACAGCACGCCTTCGGCTTCGAGCGCGTCGATCAGCACCGCCTTGCGCTCGGCGCTGCTCCAGGCTTGCAGGAATTTGTCGAGCGAGTCGAACTGGCGCATCACGTTGATGCGCGTGTAGTCGCGCAGGCTCTCCGTGATGAGCTTGCCTTGGGCGTTCAGGTACTGGACGCGTTCGCGGGCGACGCTGACGTTGACGCTGCCGCCGACGATGTAGCGTTTGACGGTTGCGGGGGCGTCTCCTGGGCTCAGGGACTCGCCGGGAAAAGGGCCGCCCGGCAACGGTGCGAAGTCAGGCTCGCCCGCGGTGCCGGCGCTCGAGCCAGGGTCGCCCAACGGCGGCTCGGGTGGGTTGATGGGCTCGTCGCCCTTGGGCTCGTAAATCTGCACCGGGTCGCCGTCAAAGTCCTTGTCGGCAAAGATGTCGGTCGCGCGCTTGAAGTCGAGGATCGTGAACCAGGTCTTGCCCAGGTCTTCGCGCAGCCGGGTGCCGCGGCCGATGATCTGCTTGAACAGCGTCATCGACTTGATGTTCTGGTCGAGCACGATCAACTTGCAGGTCTGCGCGTCGACGCCGGTGCTCATCAGCTTGGACGTGGTGGCGATGACGGGAAAGCGCTTCTCGGGGTCGATGAAGTTGTCGAGCTGGGCCTTGCCCTCGACGTTGTCGCCGGTGATCTGCACCACGTAGAGCGGGTTTGCGGCTGCGATGTCGGCGTTGGCGTTGCTTAAGCCCTGGCGCATGCGGCTCGCGTGGTCGATGTCTTCGCAGAAGACGATGGTCTTGGCGTAGCGGTCAGTCGCCTTCAGGTACTCGGTGATCTTCGCCGCCACGACCTCGTCGCGCCGCTCGAGCACGAGCTTGCGGTTCATGTCGGTCGCGTTGTAGATGCGGTCTTCGATGACGTTGCCGAGCTTGTCGACCATGCCTTCCGGCGGGCGCCAGCCGAAAGTGTCTTTGTCCAAGTCGACGCGGATCACTTTGTACGGTGCCAGGTAGCCGTCTTCGATGCCCTGCTTCAAGGAGTAGGTGTACACCGGCTCGCCGAAGTACTCGGCGTTGGAGATGCGCTCGGTTTCCTTCGGCGTGGCGGTCAAGCCGATCTGCGTGGCGCCCTTGAAGTAGGTGAGGATCTCGCGCCAGGCCGAGTCTTCATCGGCGCTGCCGCGGTGGCATTCGTCGACGACGATGAGGTCGAAGAAGTCGGGCGAGAACTGCTTGTAGATGTTCTGCTCTTCCTCGGTGCCGGAGACCGCCTGGTACAGCGACAGGTAGATCTCGTAACTCTTGTCGACCTGCTTCGTTGTCTTGTTCACTGCCAGGTCGAGGTCTTCGATGAAGTGCTTGCCGGTGTCAGCGTCGACGCGTTCCACGCCCTTCGCGTTCGGGCTCAGCTTGGCCATCGCGCCCTTGAAGGGGCGAAAGTCGTTGACCATGGTCTGGTCGATGAGGATATTGCGGTCGGCCAGGAACAGGATGCGCTTTTGACCGGAGGCCTTGTCAGCGCGCCAGCTCGACTTCCACAACCGGTAGATGATCTGGAACGCGGTATAGGTCTTGCCCGTGCCGGTGGCCATGACGAGCAGGATGCGGTTCTGCCCGCGCGCGATCGCCTCGACCGTGCGGTTGATGGCACTCATCTGGTAGTAGCGCGGCGTCTTGCTGGGCGAGTAGGGCTGGCCGGCAATCGCTTCTTCGTCAGGCGTCCAGCCTTTGCAGGCGCACAGACGCGCCCACAGCTCGGCGGGCGATGGGAATTGATCGAGACCGAGGTTCGATTCCAGCGTGCCCGTGCTCAGCGTGGCGTCGCGGAACACAAATCCATCGCCATTGCTGCTGAAGACGAAGGGCACGTCAAGCAGTGCAGCGTAGGTCAGCGCCTGCGGCATACCGGCGCCAACGGCTTGGGTGTTGTCTTTGGCTTCGATCACCGCCAAAGGAATATTCGCCTTCCAGAACAGCACGTAGTCGGCGCGCAGCACCGACTTCTTGTCGCGGCTGGCGCGTGTGCCGCGCACCACCATGCGGCCCGGGCGCAGAGGGACCTCGCGAAGAATCTGCTCGATCACGTCCCAACCCGCTTGAACCAGCGCCGGGCTGATGAACTTTTCGCAGATGTCGGTTTCGCTGAGCTTGCTCTTGTCCAACCGCGTCCCTTCAGGGCACGCCGGTGAGTGCTCACCGGCGGCGTACGAAGTCTACCTGGGCGCCTCAAGAGCGCTCGTCAAACAAAAGCCCGCCGCCCGAGCAGCGCTGCGCCTAGCGCCAGCGCGATTGCGACTGCAAAGACGAGTGCGAAACCCTGTCGGCTCGCGCCGGCGACGAGGCTGAACGCGACGCCTGCGACTGCCAAGGCCGCGCTGCTGCACAGCGCGTCGCTGAGCTGCAGCGCCGAAGCGCCATGGCCCTGGGCTGCGGGCGCCGACAGGCTCAAGGTGAGGACCGACAACATCGGAAAGCTCATTCCGATGCCCAAACCTGCCAAGCTCCAACCCGCGATGACGACCCAACCGTGAAGGCTCATGTGCAGTTGTGTCGCAACGACCGTGATGCCCAGCGCAACCAGCAGCAGCCCGGCTTGCAGAATCCGCTGGCGCTGCGGCGCGCCCACGATGCGCGATTGAACGGCGCTGCCGCAACTCCACCACACAGCGCCGGTGCTCAGCGCAAGGCCGGCTTGGCTGAGGCTCCAGCCTTCTTCGCGCGTCAAATACAAGGGGAGAAAGACTTCGGCGGTCGCAAATGCCGCAGCGAGCAAGCCGCGCAGCGCGATCACCGCTGGCAGGCCGCGCGTCGCGCGCAGGCTTCCCACAGGCAACAGGCGACGCGCCGCCAGGCCAGCGGCGGCGAGCCCCAAGAACAGGCAGAGAAGCATCCAGCCCGATCCGCCCGCTTGGCTTGCAGTGTGCAAGAGCAAAGCGCCGAGCGCGCCGAGCGCCGCCCAGCCGATGGCGCCGCGGCGGGCCTCCTCGGCACCTTCCGTTCGCACCGGCACCGGCAGCCGCGCGAATGCCGGCAGCAGCAGCGCTGCGGCGAGCGGCACGGCGGCGGCAACGCCGAGGAATACCGAGCGCCAGCCGAGCCACTGGACCATCGCTGCGGCGGCAGCCGGGCCGATCAACGCCGGCACGACCCACGCGGCGGCCATCAGGGCGAACAGGCGCGGGTGCAGCGACGCCGGCACGAGTTGGCCCATCCCGACGTAAAGCGTCACTCCGAGCATGCCACCACCCAGGCCTTGCACGATTCGGCCCGCGACCACCCAGCCCATGTCATCGGCCAGACCGGCGAGCAACAAGCCTGCGGCGAAGACGGTGAGGCCGCCCAAGGTGGCCGGGCGCGCGCCGTGGCGGTCGCACGACCTGCCGGCGAGCACCATGCCGAGCACCGAAGTCGCGAGCAGCCCGCCAAACGACAGGGCGTAGAGCTCGATGCCGTCCAGCGCCTGGGCAATCGCCGGCATCGCCGCGGCCAGCGCCATCGCTTCGAAGGCGAGCAAGGAGACGAGCGCCACAGCGCCGACGCATGCGCCCAGGCGCCCCTGGCCGGTGAGCGTCTGCGCGGGGGCGGGCAAGGCGACGGTGTTCATGGCTTGCGGCAAAGTGGCTGTGCCCGCAGAACAAGACCTCGAGTTCACTTGAGGTCAAGTCATGTCGAACGCAGAAGCCGTACTGGCGGTGGGTGAACTCGCCGCGCGCAGCGGCGTCAGCGTGTCCGCCCTGCACTTCTACGAGTCGCGCGGGCTGATTGCCGCGCAGCGCAGCGCGGGAAACCAGCGCCGCTATGCGCGCGCCACCTTGCGCCGCGTCGCCTTCATCCGCGCGGCGCAGCAGTTGGGAATCAGCTTAGCGGAGATCGGCGCCGCGCTGGCGACGTTGCCGCAGCAGCGCACGCCGAACAAGGCCGACTGGGCGCGCTTGTCATCCACCTGGCGCGCGCAGCTCGATGCGCGCATCGCTGCGCTGCAGGCGCTGCGCGATCGGCTGGACGGTTGCATAGGCTGCGGCTGTCTGTCATTGCGGGCGTGTGCGCTCTACAACCCGGGTGACCAGTTCGCGCAGCAGGGCAGCGGTCCGCAGCGCATGCTGCGCACGCTGCACGCCGCATGAACGGCATTGCACCCCCCTCGGCAGGCCCGGGGCCGCTGGCCGGCATCCGGATCGTCGACTTGTCGAACGTCTTCTCCGGCCCGATGGTCACTGCCTTGCTCGCCGACCAGGGCGCCAGCGTCATCAAGGTGGAGTCGCCCGAGGGCGACACCAGCCGCAAGGTGGGCCCGGCCAAGGGCGACTTGTCGGCAGCCTTCATCACCGTCAATCGCGGCAAGCGGTCCATCGCGCTCGACTTGAAGCGGCCCGAAGCGCAGGACATCCTCGCCCAGCTGGTGCGCAAGGCCGATGTGCTGGTCAGCAACTTTCGCCCCGGCGTGCTCGCGCGCCTCGGTCTGGACCACGTGCAAGTGGCGAGCCTGAACCCCACGCTGGTGCAGCTGTCCATCACCGGCTTCGGCGCGGACGGCCCACGCGCCGAAGACCGCGCCTACGACGCAGTCATCCAGGCCGTGGCCGGCGTGTCGGCGTCGCACCGCGACAAGCACAGCGGCCAGCCCGCCCTCCTGGCCACGACGCTGTGCGACAAGCTCACCGCGCTGACGGCCGCGCAGGCCGCCAGCGCCGCGCTGTTCGCGCGCTCGCGCGACGGCAAGGGCCGTCACGTCGAGGTGGCGATGCTCGACGCGACACTCGCCTTCCAGTGGGTCGATGCGATGTACAACCACGTCTTTCTGGACGCGCCGCCCCAGGGTTTTCCGGAAATGGGGGTCACGCTCAAGCCCTATGCCACGGCCGACGGCATGGTCGCGGTGATGGCGCCCCAGCAATCCGAGTTTGCCGCGCTTTGTCGTGCCCTCGGCCGGCCCGACATCGCGCAGGACGAGCGCTTCGCCTCGTTGCAGGTGCGCAGCCGCCATGCGCCTGAATTGCGCGCTGTGCTCGAGCCTCTGATCGCTGCGCAGCACACCACGGCGTTCGAAGCCGCCAGCCGCGTCGAAGGCGCGCCGGTGGGCCGGGTCAACGAGCGCGCCGAAGTCCTGACCGATCCGCAAGTGCTGCACAACAAGACCTTGGTCGAGCTCGACCATGGCAGCGTCGGCCGGGTTCGCCTGGCGCGCGCCGCTGCCTTGTTCGACGGCGTGCCCTTCGAACCGGTGTCACCGGCCCCGCATCTGGGCGAACACGGCCGTGCCGTGCTGGGCGAGTTCGGCTTTGACGACGCGCAGATTTCCCGCTGGGTCGCCAGCGGTGTGCTGCACTTGCCGGCAGGAAGCTGACCCGATCAGCCCGTAGGATCCCCGCCCCGCATTGGCGGTGGCTTGACTTACATGGGGGATGGCTCGATCAAACACCAGGCGCTAGCCTCGGTCAATTGGAACTCAGCCGAGCCAGCGATTTCATGCGTCTTCATCTCGCCAAATTCGAGCCCCCTCGGCCAGCCCTCACCCTGGGCAGCCTGCAGCTCAAGCCGGCCCCGCTGCTGTGGCTGTACCTGCTCGTCGCGACGCCGTTGCTCACGTGTCTGGCCGAGACCGGCACCTGGCCGGCGACTCCTCAGGCGTGGATCACCGACATTCTGCTCGGCGCGGTGATCGCGGTGCTGGTGCACAAAGTTCGCAAGGAGCACTTCGACGTGCTCGCGCTGACTCGCGCCGACTCCCTGACCGGGCTGTCGAACCGGCGCGCCTTCGACGAGGCGATTCAGGCCGAGGTGGTTCGGGCGCGGCGCTCGTGCCAACCGCTGAGCCTGGTCTACATGGACCTGGACAACTTCAAACAGGTCAACGACCGTGCCGGCCATGAGGCCGGGGACCAGGTGCTGCAGCAACTTGCCAAGGCCATGGCCGCGGTCGGTCGCGCCAACGTCGATCGCGCCTTCCGCGTCGGTGGCGACGAGTTTGCCTTGTTGCTCCCGGGAAGCAATGCGGGCCAGGCGGAGTTCGTATTGGCTCGGGTCAAGGCGCACTGTTCGCAAGCCGACCCGGTGTGGGTCACCGGACCCTTGGCCATCAGCGCCGGGGTTGTCGAACTCGAAGGTCAGGAAAGCACGCGCGACTTCGTGCGCCGCGCTGACGAGACGATGTACCACGTCAAGTTGGCCAGAGGCATTCTCACCTGGGCGCGCTGATTCGAGGCCATCCGAACGCGGTCGATTCCAATTTTCATCCGATGGCATTGGAAAGGCGGTCTGCCGTCGGCGCGTTGCTGTCGTTTGATGTGGACTCGAGGCTTTCCCAACAACCCTCGTCATCCCGGCGAAAGCCGGGATCCACCGGTTGCACGCAATGAACGCTGCGCTGGACGCGCGACTTCCACGGGTGGATCCCGGCTTTCGCCGGGATGACGAATATCTTGCGTCGTGCCCTTCGCGCTGCACCTTGCCATGCTGAGCCTTGATCGGTGGCACGCGTGACCGCACCCAAAGCGGACGTTCAATCGGCAGCAACGGGCCGAAAGGGAACAATCCCAACTCGCCTGTCTTACGCGATTGAGAGCCAATCCGTACGAGCCCTGCGCGAGCTGGCGCCACCGGAAAGCCCCGACCTGCTGCCCCCGAGTCATTCACTACCGTACTATCTCGGTTGGCAGAATCGCTCACGAGGTGGCACGTATGCAGGGAACGCGGATGTTGACGCAGGCGGTAGCGTGCCAACCGAGGCGCATCGCCACGATTTCCGGGCAGCGACGACGCACCTGGAGCGAAATCGGGCAGCGCGTACCTTGCCTCGCCGCTGCGTTGCGCAGCCTGGGCATCCGCGACGGCGGATTTGTCGCTGCACTGGCGATGAACTCGGACCGCTATGTCGAACTCTTCTTCGCCGTGCCCTGGGCCGGTGGGGCCTTCGCGCCGCTGAACATCCGCTGGTCGGTCGCTGAAAACGCCTATGCGCTCACCGACTCGAAGGCGTCGGTGCTGTTCGTCGACGACGCCTTCATCGATCAGGCGCGCCAGTTGCAGGCGCAGCTCGCCTGGGTCAAGACACTCGTCTACATGGGCGAGGGCGCCACACCGGCGGGCATGTTGTCGTTTGAAGAACTCGTCGCTGGTTGTGCCGCGATGCCGGATGCGAACCGCCACGGCGAGGACCTCTGGGTCATCTTCTACACCGGCGGAACGACGGCGCACCCCAAGGGCGTGATGATGTCGCACCGCGGCCTGTTTGTGGCGACGATCACCTACCTGGCGATCCTGCCGAGCATCGAGGACCTGAGCTTCGTTTACGTCGCCGGGTTCTTTCACTTCGCCGGCGCGAGCGCGCTGCTTTACATCACGATGTCGGGCGGCACGCACGTGCTGCAGCCCAAGTTCGACCCGGTGCCGCTGATGCAGGCGATTTCCGAGCACAAGGCGAGCAACGCCGTGCTCGTGCCGACGATGATCAACATGCTCATCAACCACCCCGAGTTCGAGCGCTACGACCTCTCGAGCCTGAAGACCTGCGTCTACGGCGGCTCGCCGATGCCCGAAGCGCTGATTTCGCTGGCGATGCAGAAGCTGCCGCAGCTGCGCTTCTACCAGGTGTTCGGCATGACGGAGACCGGCGGCTTCGCGACGATGCTGCGCTGGCGCGACCACCTCACCTCGGGGCCGAAGGCGTCGCGGCTGCGATCGGCGGGGCAGGCGGCGCTGGGCAACGAAGTCCGCATCGTGCGGCCCGACGGCACGCCCGCGGCGACGGGCGAACTCGGCGAAATCGTCGTGCGCAGCAACATGCTCATGCTCGGCTACCTGAACAACCCGCAAGCCACCGCGGCCGTCCTGAAAGACGGCTGGATGCACACCGGCGACGCCGGCACGCTCGATGAAGACGGCTATCTGTTCGTCGCCGATCGCATCAAGGACATGATCGTCACCGGTGGCGAAAACGTCTACTCGATCGAAGTCGAGCGCGCGCTGTTCACGCACCCGGCGGTGCGCGAGGCCGCGGTGATCGGCATCCCGAGCGAGCAGTGGGGCGAGAGCGTGCACGCGGTGGTGGTGCTGAAAGACGGCGTCGCGGCGACGCCGGAAGAATTGATCGCCCACTGCCGCACGCTGATCGGCGGCTACAAGTGCCCGCGCAGCGTCGAGTTCCGCACCGAGCCCTTGCCCGTGACCGCCGTGGGCAAGGTGCGCAAGAACGTGCTGCGCGATCCATATTGGGCGGCTCGCGAGCGCAAGATCTGACCCCGGCCGACCCTCCGCGATGGACAGCCGCTTTCTGCAGAGCTTTGTGATCGTGGTCGACTGCGGCTCGCTGGCGGAGGCGGCGCGCCGGCTCGACCTGACTCCCGCCGCGGTGGCCACACGAATCAAGGCGCTCGAAGAAGGCCTGGGCACGCCGCTCGTGCGCCGCGCCGGACGCACCGTGAAGGCCACCGAAGCGGGCTTGAAGATCCTCGAACACGCCCGGCGCGTGCTGCGCGACGTGCGCGACCTGCACGCGATTGCGCATGACGACGTGCCGCTGGGCGAATTGCGCCTCGGCGCGTCGGCCTCGGCGCTGACCGGCTTGCTGCCGCCCGTGCTGCGGCGGCTTTACGAGCGCCACCCGAAGCTCGAGCTGTACATCCAGCCCGGAGCGTCGAGCCAGCTGTACCACAGCGTGACGACCGGCGTGCTCGACGCGGCGCTGATTGTCGAGCCGCACTTCACCCTGCCCAAGGCGTGCGAATGGCGCGTCCTGGCCGAGGAACCGCTGTGCGTGGTGGCGCCTCTGTCGATGGCCGGGCGCGACCCGCTCGACCTGCTCGCGACCGAACCTTTCATCCGCTACGACCGCGCCATGTGGGGCGGGCGCCTCGCCGACCGGTACCTGCGCGAGCGCCACATCCGCCCGCGCGAACGCATCGAGATCGACGCGCTCAGCGCCATCGCGGTGCTCGTCGACCAAGGCCTGGGCGTTGCGCTGCTGCCCGACTGGACGCCCCCCTGGCCCGACGGTCTGAAGATCGTGCGCCTGCCCTTGCCCCCGCCCGCACCGGTGCGCCGCATGGGGCTGGTGTGGTCGGCGCAGGGGCCGCGCGCTGCAGTCGCGCGTGCCCTGCTGCAGGAGGCTCAGGACTTTTGGGGTGTTATCGGGTAGACGCCGTGCGCCCCTGCGTTCGAGCCGTCGCGCGCAGGTGCGCTCGGGTTTACCCTCGCTTCACCGCCAGGCACTTCGGCAAGATGGTTTTGCCATCTTCAGAAGCAGCTGAACAAGTATTTTTCTTTTCTTGGATCGCCTCAACAATTCGCCGCCCCGAAGCGGACACTCCGGCCTTCGGGCGGCCATTCGACGCCACGCATTTCCTGCACTCCCTGGGTTTTCCCATGACCAAGACTCCCCTCTCCTCGACCAAACCGCGCGGCGTCTTCTCGCCGGTGCTGACGCCGTTCAACGCCGACCTGTCGCCCTCGCGCGAGCGCTTCGCCAAACATTGCACCTGGTTGCTGCGCCAAGGCGTGGGTCTGGCGGTGTTCGGCACCAACTCGGAAGCGAATTCGCTGAGCGTGAGCGAGAAGCGCGGCCTGCTCGACGCCTTGCTCGCGGCCGACGTCTCGCCCGCGCGCCTCATGCCCGGCACCGGCGCTTGCGCCTTGCCTGACACGATCGAACTCACGCGCCACGCCGTCAGCGCAGGCTGCGCCGGCGTGCTGATGCTGCCGCCGTTCTACTACAAGGGCGTCAGCGACGAAGGCCTGTTTCGCAGCTTTGCGAGCGTGATCGACGGCGTCGCGGACTCGCGCTTGCGCATCTACCTGTACCACATCCCGCCCGTGTCTCAAGTGCCGATCAGCCTGAAGTTGATCGAGCGCCTGCTGAAGGCCTACCCCACGGCGATTGCCGGCGTGAAAGACAGTTCCGGCGACTGGGCAAACACGCAAGCGATGTTGAAGGAATTCCAGCCCGCCGGCTTTGACGTTTTCGCCGGCTCGGAAGCCTTCTTGCTCGCCACACTGCGCGGCGGCGGCGCGGGCTGCATCACGGCCACCGGCAACGTGAACCCGGGGCCCATCGTCGAGCTGTTTCGCCACTGGCAGGACGCCGACGCCGATGCACGCCAAGCGGCGCTCAACGCCACCCGCGGCGCGTTCCAGAAGTTGCCGATGATCGCCGCGATGAAAGCCGCGATCGCCTGGCAATCGGGCGACACGGGCTGGGCGACGTTGCGCCCGCCGCTCGTCGAACTCGACGCTGCGCAAGAATCGCAACTGACCGCCGAGTTGCAAGCGCTGCGTTACGCGATGCCTGACGCGGCCTCGCTGTCTTGCGCCGCGTGAGTAGCGCGCGAATTTCGAGAGCCAAGCCGTGAGCGATCCACGCAGCGGTGCTGCGCTCGGCGCCGGCGCCGCCACACCGCCGCGCAAGCGCCGCTGGTTCGGCGAGCAAGAGCGCTTCATGCTGCTGCTGCTCGCGCCTTCAGCGCTGCTCTTGCTGCTGTTCCAGGTGCTGCCCATCGTCATCGGCGCGAACGCGAGTTTCCGCGACTGGATGCTGACGAATCCGAAGGGCACGTGGGTCGGCTGGCAGCACTACAAGGCGGTGCTCACTGACGAAACCTTCCTGACGCTGGTTCTGCCCAACACCTTCGGCTTCATGTTTGCTTCGGTGAGCTTGTCGCTGATCATCGGACTGAGCCTGGCGCTGTTGCTGAACCGCCCCTACCGCGGCCAGAAGATCGTGCAGACAGTGTTGCTGCTGCCGCTGATGGTGGCGCCGGTGATCGCCGCGATCATGATCCGCTGGATCTTCAACGACCAGTTCGGCATCGTCAACGTCGTGTTGGAGGCCGTGGGTCTGGAAGGCCAGCCCTGGCTCGCGCAGCGCTGGACGGCGTTCGGCGTGATCCTGCTCACCGACGTGTGGTTGTGGACGCCGTGGTTCACGATCCTTCTGCTCGCCGGCCTGCAAAGCCTGCCCAAAGAGCCCTTCGAAGCGGCCGCCATCGACGGCACGTCGACATGGCGCGTCTTTCGCTACCTGACGCTGCCGATGCTGCGCCCGGTGATCGTGGTCTGCATCGTGATCCGCTCGATTGACGCGTTCAGAACTTTCGACATCGTGTGGACGCTCACCGGCGGCGGGCCGGCGCGCCAGACCGAGCTGTTCAGCCTCTACGCCTATGAACAGGCGTTCATCTTCCTGAACTTCGGGCGCGGCTCGGCAGCGGCGCTGATCGGTGCGGTGATCGTGCTGATCTTCGGCTTGAGTCTGTACCGCTTGCTGAACCGCGTGACTGAGGTATCCAGATGAGCATGGTCCACACCGGCATGTTCGCAGGCATGCACCCCGGCGCGCGCAAGGCCTTCTTCGCGCTCGCGCTGACCGCCATCTGCCTGCTTTTCGCCTTCCCGGTGATCTGGCTGCTGCTCACGTCGCTGCGCCCGCAATCGGGCGTGTACTACGTGTGGAAGGGAACCGAGTTCACGCTCGGCAGTTACCTCGAAGTGCTCGCCAACGAGCGCATGCGCCGAGCGTTCTTCAACAGCGGTTTGCTCGCCACGGCGGCGACCGTGCTGTCGATCGCCGTCACCGTGTCCAGCGGCTACATGCTGTCGCGCTTCAAGGGGCCGATTGCGAGCAGCTGGTTCATCGCGATCTACGTGTTTCGCTGCGTTCCCTACATCGCGTGGGTGCTGCCGCTCTACTTCGTGACGCAGCGCACCGGCATTTACGACACCTACATCGGCCTGCTCCTGCCGCACGTCGCGGTGCACATCTGCTTTTTCTCGTGGCTCATGAAGGGCTTCTTCGACGGCATCGACCCCTCCATGGAACACGCCGCGCTGATCGACGGCTGCACGCGCTGGGGCGCCTTCATTCGCGTCGCGCTGCCCTCGGCGCTGCCGGCGATCTCGGCGCTCTCGGTCCTGTGCTGGCTGTTCACATGGAACGAGTTCTTGTTTGCGCTCATCCTCACCGGCGAAAAAACGCCGATCCTGACGGTAGCGATGGCGCAGTTCGTCCACGAGATGGGAATCGAGTGGCACTTGATGAGCGCCACCGCCATGCTCGCGATGGTTCCGGCTTTCCTGTTGACGCTGTTCGGTCAGAAGTACGTGATCCGCGGCTTGAAGTTATAGCAAGGCAGCCCAAGCAACCCATGCCTGCAGGGGCTTCCTGCGTTAGTCCAGCAAACCAAGTAGAGGTGGAGATGAAACGATTGACCCCGTTGATCAAACTGGCCGGCGCATGCGTCGCCGGCCTCGTGCTGGCCAGCACGCCGGTGCTCGCCCAGCAAGCCGAACTGAAGATCGGCTACCAGCCGAATCCGATCCAGGACGCGTCGATCGCGATGATGGAAAAGTGGGGCGCGAAGAACAACGTCAAGATCACCAAGGTGCCCAACTCGTACGGCGTCTACGTCGAGAAGATGACGGCGTCGCTGACCTCGGGGTCGGACCAGTTCGACATCATCTGGCACAACGACGACTGGGGCCAGCTCTGGGCGCACCTGCTCGAGCCGACCGATGACATCCCCGGCCTGAAGTACGCCGATGCGTGGGGCATGGACCCCGTCATCTGGAACAACGCGCAAGGCAAGCCGACGGCGGTGCCGATGGGCCACACCTTCGGCGTGTTCTTCTACCGCACCGACCTGCTCAAGGAAAGCGAACTGCCGCGCACCTGGGAGCAAATGGTCACGGTGAGCAAGAAGCTGCAGGCCGAGAACAAGGTGAAGTTCGGCTACGTGGGTGGCATGTCGATGAACAACACCTGGTTCACCTGGTTCTGGGGCGCGTGGACGAACAACTGCGACGTCTTCATGCCGCTGCGCTCGCGCGACAACAAGGTGCTCGCCGCGGGCGGCTGGAAGTCGGCGCTCGGCGAGCCCTGCATGCAACAGGTGGCGGAGTTCTGGTGGGACGCGATCAATACGCACAAGATCAGCCCGCGCGGCATGCCCACGTATGACCGCAACGAAGCCAACGCCGTGTTCTCGGCAGGCGACTCGGCGTTCACGGTGAGCGATTCGGTGTACTGGGCGCAGTTCAACGACCCGGTGAAGTCGAAAGTCGCTGGCAGGGTCGGGATCGGCTACTTTCCGCTCGGGCCCAACCGCAAGGAGGCATTCGCCTGGAACGACATCTGGGGTTGGGCGATTCCCAAGACGATTCCCAACGAGCGCAAGCTGCTCGCCAAGCGCATGCTGTCGGACATGATGCAAGACACCGCCGGTCAGATCGATCTCTGGAACCGCACCGGCTCGCCGCCGCCGAACAAGGAGGTGTGGGACGTGATCGCGCGGACCGACCCGTTCATGCAGCGCCTGAAGAAAGTCAGCCTCGACGTTCCAGGCAAGGTGCACGCCGCCTACTACTTCGACAAGTGGCCGGCAGCGCACAAGGCGTATTCCGACGCCGTGACGAAGGCCATCACGGGAAAACGCGAAGACATCGCCAAGGCACTTGCTGAGGGCGCGATCGCGCAATCGGCGGCGTCGAAGTAAGCGCAACCGCGCGAACCTGAGTTGCCACGCACCGCAGGTGCGGGGCAACTCACCACCATCAAATCAATCGATGTCGCAAATCACCCTCACCCGCCTGAACAAACACTACGGCCAGGCGCACCACGCCGTGCGCGACCTGGATCTGCATGTGGCCGAGAAGGAGTTCGTCGCGCTCGTCGGGCCCTCGGGTTGCGGCAAGTCGACGACGCTGCGCATGATCGCCGGGCTGGAGGAGGTGAGCGACGGCGAAATCCGCATCGGCGATCGCATCGTCAATGATCTGCCGCCACGCGAGCGCGACATCGCGATGGTGTTCCAGAGTTACGCGCTCTACCAGCACATGACGGTCTACGACAACCTCGCGTTCGGCTTGCGCAATCGCAAACTGCCCGAAGCGCAAATCAGAATCGAAATCGACCGCGCCGCGGCCATCCTCGGCCTGGGCGAGCTGATGCAGCGCCGGCCGCGCCAGCTCTCGGGCGGGCAGCAGCAACGCGTCGCGCTCGGGCGCTGCATCGTGCGCCACCCCCAGGTATTCCTCTTCGACGAACCGCTCTCCAACCTGGACGCGAAGCTGCGCACGCAGATGCGCCTGGAGATCAAGCGCCTGCGGCACCGCGTTCCCACGACGTCGGTGTTCGTCACGCACGACCAGGTCGAGGCGATGACGCTCGGCGACCGTGTCGTCATCATGAAAGAAGGCCGCATCCTGCAGGCCGGAACGCCGCTGGAGGTCTACGGCCGGCCGGCGAACAAGTTCGTCGCCGGGTTCATCGGCGCGCCGTCGATGAATTTCATTCCGGTCAGCTTGCACGAGGAGGCAGGTGCGATGTTCGCCGTCGCGCCTTCGGTGCGATTGCGGCTCACGCCTGCGCACCAACAGGCCCTGCAGGCGTGGCGCGGCAAGCCCGTGATCCTGGGCATGCGACCCGAACACCTGGCGCTCGGCGCGCCGAGCCCGGAGTGCAGCGTGGCGGTGCGTGTCGACGTGACCGAGCAGTTGGGCTCGGAAATCGTTCTCGAGGCGACGCTCGCCGATCTCACGTTGACCGTCTCGCGAATCAACCCCGCAGCGACGCTGCAGCGCGACGACGTCGTGCACTTGAGTGTGGACGCGAGTCAATTGCACTTCTTCGACCCCGTCAGCGAAACATCGCTGCTCAATGGAGCATATTCATGACACGAGTCCTGATCACCGGCGCCGCAGGGCAAATCGGCCGCTGCCTGCGCCATGCATTCAAGGGCGCCTACGAAGAACTGCGCCTGGCCGACATCGCGCCGCAAGCCCCGGCGCAGGCCGGAGAGACGATTCTGCGCACCGACATCCGCGACCTGACGCAGTTGGAGGCGGCGATGAAGGACATCGACTGCGTCGTGCATCTCGCCGGCATTCCCGTCGAAGGCCCATGGGAGACCGTGCGCGACCTGAACATCGACGGTTGCTATAACGCGTATGAAGCCGCGTACCGGCAGCGCGTGAAGCGCTTCATCTTCGCGAGCTCGAACCACGCGATCGGCTTTCACAACCGCGTGAACATCATCGACAGCCGAGTCGTGCCGCGCCCCGACACGCGCTACGGCGCGTCCAAAGTGTTCGGCGAGGCACTCGGCCGCCTCTACGCCGACAAACACGGCCTGTCGGTCGCGTGCCTGCGCATCGGCACGTTTCGCGAGCCCGACGAGCCGAGCGAGTCGCGCCAGTTGCTCAGCTGGATCAGCCACCGCGACATGGCGCAGCTCGTGCAACGCTGCATCGACCACCCCGACTACCACTACCTCGTCGCCTACGGCGTCTCGAACAACACGCGCAGCCGCTGGAGCAACGCCGATGTCGAATTCCTCGGCTACCGCCCGCAGGACGATTCGGAGACGTTTGCGCCGGCCATCCTAGCCAAAGGCATCGTCGAGAACCCGATTGCGGCGCGCTTTCACGGCGGATTTTTCTGCCCGCTCGAGTTTGACGGCGACGTCGAACGCATCGATTGACGATGCGGCACGCCGGTCATTCACCTCAACTCAACTACTGTCATCCCGGCGAAAGCCGGGATCCACCGCTTGCCCTGCGCGACGGCCCTGGATCCCGGCGTTCGCCGGGATGACATCAACCTCAAGCGAGATCCACCCATGTCCACCGACTCCAAGCCCCAGTCCAGCGGCCCCGGCACCCCGCCCGCCGACACCGCCACAGGCATGTCCAAAGGCCTGACGAACTACGGCGACAAGGGCTTCTCGCTGTTCCTGCGCAAGGCCTTCATCAAAGGCGCGGGCTACACCGATCAGGCCCTGGACAAACCTGTCATCGCCATCACCAACACCGGCAGCGCGTACAACCCGTGCCACGGCAACATGCCGCAGCTGATGGAGGCGGTGAAACGCGGCGTGATGCTCGCCGGCGGGCTGCCGATGGACTTCCCGACGATCTCGATTCACGAGAGCTTTGCCCAGCCCACGAGCATGCTGACGCGCAACCTGATGTCGATGGACACCGAGGAGATGATCCGCGCGCAGCCGATGGACGCGGTGGTACTCATCGGCGGCTGCGACAAGACCGTTCCGGCGCAATTGATGGGCGCGGCCTCGGCGGGCATTCCGGCGATCCAGCTCGTCACCGGCTCGATGCTCACCGGCTCGCACCGCGGCGAGCGCGTCGGCGCGTGCACCGACTGCCGGCGCTACTGGGGACGCTTTCGCGCGGGAGAGATCGACGAGGCGGAAGTTGCCGCAGTGAACAACCAGCTGGTCGCGAGCGTCGGCACGTGTTCCGTGATGGGCACGGCGAGCACGATGGCGTGCATCGCCGAAGCGCTGGGAATGACGGTCCCCGGTGGCGCGTCGCCGCCCGCAGTGACGGCAGATCGCATCCGCGTCGCCGAGCAGACCGGCACGCTCGCCGTGAAGATGGCGCGCGAACGTCTGACGATCGACAAGGTGCTCACGGCCAAGGCGTTCGAGAACGCGATGCGCGTGCTGCTCGCGATCGGCGGCTCGACGAACGGCATCATCCACTTGACGGCGATCGCCGGGCGCATGGGCTTCGAAGTCGACCTGAAGGCGCTGGATCGCATGGGCCGCGAGACGCCGGTGCTGCTCGACCTGAAGCCATCGGGCGCGTTCTACATGGAAGATTTTCATCATGCCGGCGGCATGGCGACGCTGCTGCGCGAGCTGAAGCCGCTGCTGCACCTGGACGCGCTCACCGTCACCGGGCGCACGCTCGGGCAGGAGATGGATGACCACGCCGCGCCCTTTGCGCAAAACGTCGTGCGCAGCATGGTCAATCCGATCTACCCGCAAGGCGGAATCGCCGTGTTGCAAGGCAACCTGGCCCCGGGCGGCGCGATCATCAAACAATCGGCCGCAGCGCCGCGGCTCATGGAGCACGAGGGCCGCGCCGTCGTCTTCGAGAACGTGCAGGACATGGCCGAGCGCATCGACACGGACGGCCTCGACGTGACCGCCGACGACGTGATCGTGCTGAAGAACATCGGCCCGAAAGGCGCGCCCGGAATGCCCGAAGCCGGCTACATCCCGATTCCGATGAAGCTCGCGCGCGCCGGAGTGAAAGACATCGTTCGCATCTCCGACGGCCGCATGAGCGGCACGGCATCGGGCACGATCGTGCTGCACGTGAGCCCGGAAGCGGCGATCGGCGGGCCGCTTGCGCTGGTGCAAAACGGCGACCGGATTCGCTTGTCGGTTTCCGCGCGCGCACTCGAACTGCTGGTGAGCGACGCCGAACTCGCGCGGCGCCGCGCCGCCAACCCGATTGTCGAGCCGAGCGCGCCGCGCGGCTATCGCAAGCTTTACCTGCAAACCGTGACGCAGGCCGGCGAAGGCGTGGACTTCGACTTTCTGCGTGCGGCAGAAATGCGCGGCACGGTGCCGGCGTCGGGCACGTAAGCCTGCAGGGTCGCCGGCGCCGTCGCTTCGCCACTTGAGAAACCTCGGCACCGTCATCCCGGCGAAAGCCGGGATCCACCGTTCATGGGCCCCTGCAGATGGATCCCGGCGTGCGCCGGGATGACAACTGCTGCGGTCGACGCGCTGCGCCTCACGTTTCTTCGCGAACGCCTGCCCCGGCCACGGGGTTGAAATGCTCATGAGCAAATGTGGCTTGGCCACTTTGCTCATTCCCCGGCGGGGCCGGCCGGCTCGAACCGGCCTGGGGGCGCTCTCAAGTCGCCAATCCGACCCGCCGCGACCTCAGTTGAACAGGTCGGCGAGCCGCTTCTTCATGACGTCGGCGACGTACAGCGCCACCGCCTGGATCGTCGCGGTGGGGTTCACGCCGCCGCCGGTGACGAAGACGCTGCCGTCGACGATGAAGAGGTTCTTCACGTCGTGGCAGCGGCCCCACTCGTTGACGACAGAGCGCTCGGGGTCCAGCCCCATGCGCGCCGTGCCCAGCAGGTGCCAGCCGGTCTGGCGCACTGGCGCTTCCGCGCGGCAATGCGTGGCGCCGGCGGCCTGCAGCGCCTGCACTGCGGATTGCACGCCGTGCTCGAGCATGCGCCGGGTGTTTTCGCCCAGGCGGTAAGTGATCTTTGGCGCGGGGATGCCGTGCGAGTCAGTCAGCGTCGCATCCAGCGTGACGCGGTTGCACTCCTCGGGCAGGTCTTCGCAGCAGACACCGATGCCTATCATGTTGCCGAAGTGGCGCCGCAACTCGCGGTGATGCGCCGCGCCCCAGGGCAGCGCGCCATGGCCGAGCAAATAGCGCGCCGTGCTCACGGGGCCATGGCTGCGCGTGACCTGCAGGTTGTAGCCGCGCGCGAAGCCGCGGCTCGCGTCGGTCTCGTAGAACTGCTGGCTCCAGATGGAGCAGCTGCTTGGGCCCAGGTGCGCCTGCAAGTCGCCCTCGAAGACGCCGCGCACGGCTCCCCAGGGGTGCAGCATCAGGTTCTTGCCGACGAGGCCGGATCGGTTCGCCAGCCCATCAGGAAAGCGTTCTGACTTCGAGTTGAGCAGCAGCCGCGCCGTGCCCACGCCGTTGCACGCGAGGATCACGACATGCGCGCGCTGCGTGCGCAGGGTGCCGTCTGCGTCGAAGTACGTGACGCCGGTGGCCCGGTCGTCGCCGTCCACCAGCACTTCGCGCACGCGGCAGTGTGTGCGCAACTGGACTCCGGCGCGTTGCGCCAGCGGCCAGTACGTGACATCGGTGCTGCTCTTCGCCCCCTTGGCGCAGCCGGTGTTGCAGGGCCCCAGGTTGACGCACGCGGCGCGGCCTTCGTAGTCGCGCGTCGCGATCGCCGTGTCGGAGGGCCACCAGTGCCAGCCCAGGGCGTTGAACGCACCCGCCATCGTCTGCCCCACGCTGCCCAGCGGCACCGGCGGCAGCGGCGGCTCGTGCGCCGGATAGGCGGGGTCGCCGGCCAGGCCGGCCACGCCCATCATGCGGTCGTTCAGCGCGAAGAAGGGCTCCAACGTCGCGTAGTCAATCGGCCAGTCTTCGCCCACGCCGTCCAGCGTGCGCGTGCGAAAGTCCGATGGGTGCATGCGCGGGAAGTGCGCCGCGTACAGCACCGTCGACCCGCCGACGCCGTTGAAGTTGAGCACCGAAATCGGCGAGTCGGCGTCGTCTATCGGATAGTCCTCGGGGCGCTGGCGGATGTTGGGGTTGGGCGAGTACTCGCGCGCGGCGAGCTGTTCCCCGTCGCGGCGCGTGCTCGGGTACTCGTCCGGCCGCATCCAGCCGCCCTGCTCCAGGCAGACGATGCGCATGCGCGTCTCGGCCAGGCTCCAGGCGACCGCAGCGCCGGCAGCGCCGGCGCCGACGATCAGCACGTCGACGATGTCGGCGTCGTCAGGGGCGGGATGCGAACTCACGCCATGCTCACGTGTCGTCGCGCCACAGGCGGCCGCGCGCACGCACCGGCGCGAGCAGCGACGCGAAGTCGCCTGGCTCGACGTCGAAGCCCTGGGGAAACGGCGGCCGCGGCTCCAGGCCGATCGAGCGCATCACGCGATCGTCGCGGTAGTAGCAGGCGACGACGAGATTGGCGAGAGTAATGGCGAGCGCCGGTTCGTTTTCGCGCAACCACCGGCCCGCGGCGTCGCGCTGCGCGGCAGTTTGATCGGCCAGCAGGCCACCCGCAGCGGCGTCGAGCTTTGCGAGCGCCTGCAGCACGGCGGGGCGGTCCCGGCCGAGCGTGCGCTCGATGTCGGCGGCGATCGATGGATCGTCGGCGCCAGGCACACCGCCGAAGTCGGCGCTGGCCGGAATCACCAGCGCGGCGGCGGCACGCAGCGTGCAACGCTGCGCGAGGCTGAGCGGCGCCGCGAGCTCAGGCGCGGCCGGCGGCGGGGCTGCGGCAATGGGAATCAAGCGATTCGTCACGGCGACAATTGGAGCACGGCGCGGGTACGCAGAGCAGCGCAATGCGCGCGAGAATGGCTTCCCCGAAACGCGCGCTCGAAACCGCCCCATGGCCCATCGCATCGAACCCATCGACCCGGCAAAACCGCTGTTCGGCGGCGAAGTTTCCGGCATCGACCTGACGCGCCGCCTCAGCGACGCTGACGTGGCCGCCATTCACGCCGGCATGGACCGCTTCGGCGTGCTCGTCTTCCACGATCAGCACCTCGAAGACGATCAGCAGATCGCCTTCAGCCGCCAGCTCGGTCCGCTGGAACACGCGACCGGCGACATCCACGCGCCGCAGGACCGACGCGTGGCGATGGAGTTGAATGACATCTCGAATCTCGACAAACACGGCGAGCTGCTGCCGCGCGACGACCGGCGCCGCCTGTTCGGCCTGGGCAACTTGCTGTGGCACTCGGACAGCTCGTTCAAGGACGTGCCGGCGAAGTATTCGCTGCTCTCGGCGCGCAAGATCCCCAAGACCGGCGGCAACACCGAGTTCGCCGACATGCGCGCCGCCTACGACGCGCTGGACGATGCAACGAAGCGCGAGATCCACGACCTGATCTGCGCGCACAGCCAGATTTTTTCGCGCGGCATTCTCGGCTTCGACGACTTCACGCCCGAAGAGCGCGAGAAGTGGGCGCCGGTGCGGCAGCGCCTGGTGCGGCGCCACCCCAACACCGGGCGCCTCTCGCTCTACCTCGCCAGCCACGCGGGCGGCATCGAAGGCTGGCCGACGCCCGAGGCACGCTCATTCCTGCGCGACCTCACCGAACACGCGACGCAGCGCCAGTTCGTCTACGCGCACGTGTGGAAGCCCTGGGACCTGGTGATGTGGGACAACCGCGTCACGATGCACCGCGCGCGCCGCTACGACCCGCTGGAAGTGCGCGACATGCGGCGCACGACGTTGACCAATGAGGTGTCGAGCCTGGAGCAGGCGCCCTGAGGCGTCGAGTCGTGCAGTCGTCGATGAACACGAAAGCGTGAAATTGCCGCTTTCGGCCCGTTGCTGCCGTTCGCATCAATACCCGATCGCCGCCCCATCACTGCGCGGGTCCGAGCCGCCATAGCGCATGCCACTCTCGGGATCGATGGTGATGCCGTGCGCGTGACCGGCGAGTTCGTGCCAGTCGCCCCAGCGGTTGAGCGGGTGGCCGCGGCGCTCGAGTTCGGCAATCGTCTCGGCGGGGAAGCGCGCTTCGATGTGCAAGGTATCGCGCGCTTCGCCCAGCGCAAAGCGCCCCGACAGCCAGCGCGGCGCTTCCACGGCTTCCTGGATGTTGCGGCCGTGGTCGATCATGTTCACGTAGGTCTGCGCGTGGATCTGCGGCTGGCCGTCGGCACCCATGCAGCCGACGACGCCCCAGAGTTTGTCGGCACCGCTCGCATCCGGCCGGAACGCGAGCGAGGCGATCAGCGTGTGCAGCGGCGTCTTGCCCGGTGCCACACAGTTCGGGTGCTTCGGGTCGAGCGAAAAGTAGGCGCTGCGGTTCTGCAGCATCACGCCCGTGTTGCCGGCGACGACGCACGAGCCGAACACGCCATACAGACTGTTGATGAGCGCCGCGGCGTTGCCCTCTGCGTCGACCGCACCGATGAACACGGTGTCGCCGCGCAGGCTGCCGAAGGAGCGGATCTTGTCCCACGGCAAGGCGCGCGCCGGGTGCATCAGCGCGCGCCGCGCGTCGGCATAAGGTTTCGAGATCAGGCGCTCGATGGGCACGTCGGCAAACAGCGGGTCGGCGAGGTGCTGGTCGCGGTCGTGGTACGCGACTTGTTTGGCCTGCACCATCAAGTGCACATGGTCGGCGCCGAGGAAGGGGCGCAGGTTCAGATCGAAGGGCTCGAGCAAGTTCAGCATCTCGAGCACGGTGAAGCCTTGCGTCGGCGCGGGCGTTTCGTAGATCGTCACACCGCGGTAGCTGCCTTTGAGCGCTTCGCCCCAGCGTGCGCTCTGCAGCGCCAGGTCGTTGGCCGTGAAAAATCCGCCGCGCTCTTTGGCAAAGCGCGCGAGTTCGATGCCGACGTCGCCCTCGTAAAAACCAGCGTGCCCGCCCGCGGCCAGGGCCGCAAGCGTGCGTGCGAGGTCGGGGTTGCGCAGCGTGCTGCCCGCGCGTGGCGCCTGGCCTTGCGGCAGGAAGATCGCGGCAGATTCAGGGTGCGGCGCGAGTTCCGCGGCGGTGGCCTCGATCCAACCCGCGAGACGCTGCGTCACGGGAAAGCCGTCGCGCGCGTAGCCGGTCGCCGCTTCGAGCGTGCGCGCCAGAGGCACGCGACCGAAGACGCGGTGCGCCTCGACCCAGCTCGACACCGCGCCGGGCGTCGTCAGCGTGGCCGGCAAGACGCCGCGAAACGGGATTTCGCTGTGACCGTTCGCAGCAAACCACGCCGGGTCGCTGCTGGCCGCGGCGCGGCCGCCGCCGTCGAGGTAGTGCACGGCGTTCGTCTTCGCGTCGTAAACGAGCCAGAACGCGTCGCCGCCCAGGCCTGTCATGTGCGGGTAGATGACGGCGAGCGTGCTGCTCGCGGCGATCGCTGCGTCGACCGCCGAGCCGCCGGCGCGCAGCACGTCGACGCCCGCGCTCGAGGCCAATGAATGCGGGCACGTGACCATGCCTGAAGGTGCCATCGTGACGGGGCGGCCGGTGGTGATGTTCATGTGGTTGTTGCCGGGTACGGATGAATCGACCGCGAATCGCGGGCCGACAGTATCGACGACGGGCACGCCCCAGCCTCAAGCCACGCGATCACGCGCCACCCACAGCCCCGCCAGCACCAGCAGCAGCGCGGGTGCGAGGCGCCACGGGATCGGCTCGCCCAGCAGCAGCGTGCCCAGTGCCAGCGCGGTGAGCGGAGTCAATCCGAGGAACAAGGTGACGCGCGACGCGCTCAATCGCGCGAGCGCCCAAAGCCACGTCACGAAACCGAACGCGCTCGACGCGCCGATGAAGAGCAGCGCCCACCAGCCGCTTGCCGGCAAGGCCAGCAGGCGCGGCCACGCCTCCTCCAGCGGCGCGGCCAGGGCCAACGCAGCGGCTGCCGCACCCATCGCCCAGATCGCCAGCGGCAACGCGCCGTAGCGCTGCAAGTAGGGCCGGTACAGCACGCTGCAGACGGCACCCGTCGCCGCCGCGGCGAGGACCGCCAGTTCGCCGATGACTCCGCCTCCGGTGTGCCGCAACGCGGCAGCGCCGAGCGCGAGCGCAACGCCGAGCAGCGTCAATCCGACGGCGAAGACCTTGCGGTTCGACAGCGCTTCGTGGCCGAGCGCTGCGGCGGCGAGCAGCGCAATCAACGGGAAGCTGCTGAAGAGCAGCGCCGCCGGCGCCGAGGCGACCGTCTGCAAGCCGATGTTGATGAATACGATTTGCACGCCGAACTGCAGCACGCCCAGCAGCACCACGGCCAAGCGATCGCGCCGCGCAACGGCGAGCGACGCACGTGAGGCCCAAACAAAGGGCAGCAAGAGCAACAGTGCAATCACGTAGCGCACCGCGCCTATCGTCGCTGCGCCGAGTGCGTCGATGACGAATCGCGTGCCGACGATCGCCGCCCCCGTTTGCACCGCAGTTGCCGCGGCAGCGAACATGGCCCAGCGCTGCGGCGTCAAGTTGACCGCGCCTTGACAGTCATAGCGCAAGGCATGGTTTCATCTCAGTGGCTCCACCGCGCTTCGATGTTCGTCATCCCGGCGAAAGCCGGGATCCACCCGTGGAAGTCGCGCGTCCAGCGCAGCGTTTATCGCGTGCAACCGGTGGATCCCGGCTTTCGCCGGGATGACGAGGCCTCGAGGCCACATCAAACGGCAGCAATGGGCCGAAGGCCGCCAACGCGCTGCCGCAATCCCGCTGCAAATTGAGGCGTACCCGTTTCACTTCAGGTCGAGCTCCCAGACCTCGGCCACCAGGTCCAGGCCGAAGCTGTGGTGGGGTTCGGAGCTGATGCGCCGGTAGCCCGCCTTCTTGTAGATCGCGCGTGCGCCGACGAGGTGGCTTTGGGTCCACAGGCGCAGCCGCTTGTAGCCGGCGAAGCGCGCGAAGCGTTCGCACTCGGCGACGAGCTGCTGGCCGATGCCCAGACCGCGCGCAAAAGGTTCGACGAGCATCAGCCGCAGTTGCGCCACACCGGCCATCACCTTGCCGCTGCGCTCGTGGCGCGCGCGCACGAGGCAGGCGCAACCGGCGCTGCGGCTCGCGCCTCCCGGGCTCGGCAGCTCGGCGATCCAGCATGCTTCCAGGCGCGGGTCGAAGCGTTCGAGGAACTGCCCCGCGATCTTTGCGACCAGCGCTTCGAAGCTGCTGTCGTAGCCGAACTCCTGCGCGTAGAGCGCGCCGTGGCGCGACACGATCCAGCCGATGTCGCCCGGCCGGTGCGTGCGCAGCAGGTACGGCAGCGGCGCGTGCGCCGCAGAGGAATCGCCGAGCAAGGCCTCGATCGTCGCGGTGGCTTCGAGCAGGCGCGACTGGTCGGCCTCGCGCAAGTTCGACAACAGCGCCGCGGCGCGTTCGTGCGAGCGGCGATTCACCGGGGCGAACGCGCGCCGCCCCGTGCTACTCAGCGACAGCAACGCGCGCCGCGCGTCGCCCGGCGCGGGCTTGCTCTCGAGCAGGCCGCGCGCCTTGAGCCCGCTGAGCAAGCGGCTCAGGTAGCCGGGGTCGATGTCCAGGCTGCGCGCCAGCTCGGCGGCGCCGGTGTGCGGGTGGTGCGCCAGCTCCCACAGCACGCGCGTCTGGGGCAGGCTGAAGCCGCTGCCGTAGGGCTGCTCCTGCAGCACGCCGATGCGCCGCGTGTAGAAGCGGTTGAAGGCGCGCAGCGCGTCGATGGATTCTTTCACGGCGGATAATTGTCAACTTGTCAGTTGCCAAAAGCAATGATATGCGGACGCCTGAACCTTTCGGTGCATGATCACGCCAATGCTCTCGAACTTCTCCGCGGCGTCGCTGGCACGCCGCGCGGCGCACTGGAACCCCACGACGCGCGGCCTGCTCTGGGTCTGCGCCGCGGGCCTGCTGTTCAGCGTGCTGAACACCTTGATGCGCGTGCTCGCGTCGCAAGTGGATCCGTTCCAGTCGCAGTTTCTGCGCTATTTCTTCGGCCTCGTGCTGCTGCTGCCTATCGTGCTGCACCGCGGGGTCAGGAGCTTCTGGCCGCGCCAGGTGGGCGGCCAGTTCGCGCGCGGGGCGTTTCACACCCTGGGCCTGTGCCTGTGGTTCATCGCGCTGCCGAAAATCCCGCTCGCCGACATGACGGCGATCGGCTTCACGACGCCGCTGTTCATCATGGTGGGCGCCTACCTGTTCTTTCGCGAGGCGATGCGCTGGGAGCGCTGGGCCGCCACGGCGGTGGGGTTGGCCGGCGTGCTCATCGTCGTCGGGCCGCAGCTTTCGGGAAGCGGCGGCGGCTATCACCTGGTGATGCTCGCCTCGGCGCCGATCTTCGCCGTGTCGTTCCTGCTCACCAAGGCGCTGACGCGCTACGAAGGCGCCGGCGTGATCATCGTCTGGCAGGCGCTCACGGTGTCGCTGTTCAGCCTGCCGCTGGCGCTGCTGCATTGGCAGTCGCTCAGCAACCTGCAGTGGCTGGAATTTGCCGGGTGCGGCCTGCTCGGCAGCGCTGGCCACTATTGCCTGACACGCTCCTTTGCCGCGGCCGACATCTCGGCAACGCAGTCGGCGAAGTTCCTCGACCTGATCTGGTCGGCGCTGATGGGCTGGCTGGTGTTTGCCGACGTGCCCAGCGAATCGACGCTGATCGGCGGCACCCTCATCAGCGCGGCGACGATCTGGGTCGCGCGGCGCGAGTCGAGCAGTACGCGGTCGATCGACGACGCGCCTTGAGGGCAAACTGCTGCCTCAGTGCTTGTGTTCGCTGCCCGTGTTGAGCGCCTTCACCGGGGCGCTGACGGCAATCGTCTCGCGCTTCCCATCCTTGCCTTCGATCACCAGCGTCAGCGCGATGCGCTCGCCCGGCTTGGCCTGCTGCTTCAAGTCCATCAGCATGACGTGGTAACCGCCGGGCTTGAGGTCCACCGCCTTGCCCGCCGGCAAGTCGACGCTGGCGACCGCGTTCATCTTCATCATGTCGCCCTGCATGCTCATTTGATGGATCTCGACCATGCCGGCCGCCGGCGACGCCACGGCGACGAGCTTGCCGCCCTGCGTGGACATGATCTGCATGAAGGCGCCTGTCGCTTTTTGCTGCGCGACGGTGCCGCGCACCCAGGCGTCCTTCACGACGGTCTGCGCGCTGACCAGCTGCGCCGCGAGGGACAGGCCGGCCAGGACAAGGAGGCGATTCACTGAGTTCATGCGATTTCCCGTGGAGGTGAATGCATCAGGTGCGCAGGGACGCCTGGCACGGCTGGGTGCATGCGCGAATTCTAGGAGAGCCTCGGTACATTCTGGGGTCCGAACCCAAAGGCTTTCCTGACCCTCGGGAAACAAAGCAAGGTACCCAGAATGATCGTCGTGTGCGGCGAAGCCCTGATGGACGTATTCGCAGCCGGCGACACGGCCAGCGGCGTGCGGCTCGACGCGCGTTTCGGCGGCTCGCCGTTCAACGTGGCGATCGGGCTGGCGCGACTCGCGCAGCCGGTCGGATTTTTCGGTGCCCTGTCGAGCGGCTTTCTTGGCGACCGGCTACTCGCCGCGCTGCGCAGCGAGGGCGTGAACACGGCGTGCACCGCCCGGCTGGACGCACCCACGACGCTCAGCCTGGTGGGGCTGGATTCGCAAGGCGTGCCGAGCTACGCCTTCTACGCCGCGGGCGCGGCGGACCGGCTGCTGCCGCTGTCGGCCCTTGCCAAGGTCCCGCCGGCGCTGGCGTATCACTTCGGCAGCTACGCGATGGTCGTCGAGCCGGTCGCCGCGACGCAGCGCGCACTGATCGAGCGCGAGTCCGCGCGCAGCGTGATTGCCTATGACCCGAACATCCGGCTGAATGTCGAGCCTGATCTGGCGCGCTGGCGCCAGACGCTCGCGTGGATGTTGCCGCGCACGCACCTGCTGAAGGTCAGCGACGAAGACCTGAGCCTGCTCTTCCCCGGCGCCGATGTCGGCGAACTCGCCACGGCGTGGCTCGCGCAAGGCGTGTCGGTCGTGGTCGTGACGCGCGGCGCCGATGGCGCGTCGGCGTGGACCGCAAAGCACCACGCGACTGCAGCGCCAGTGCCGGTGAATGTGGTGGACACCGTGGGTGCCGGCGACACGTTCCAGGCCGCCCTGCTCGCCGCGCTGGCCGAGCGTGAAATGCTCAACCGCGACGCGCTGCGCAGCCTGCACCGCAGCGCCCTCGACGAAGTTCTGCGCTTCGCCACGCAGGCTGCCGCGATCACCTGCTCGCGGCGCGGCGCCGACTCCCCGAGGCGCGCCGAGCTGCCGGGTTCTTTCGACACCTGATTCGCGCCGAAGCCGGTGCCGCCAGGGCCGTCGCAGCCACCAAATCCAATTCAATTGAGTGCGAAGGGGAATTTGTCTCAGAGCATCGCCAGCGGCAGCTTGCGCCGCGGCGCGGCGAAGGCCTTGTCAAGCTCGGCGAGTGTCGTCGCGTCGAGCTCAACTGACGCCGCGGCAAAGTTCTCGCGCAGATGCCTCTCCAGCACCGCTTTGGGCAGGGCGATCACGTCGCCGCGCGAGACCAGCCAGGCCAGCGCCACTTGTGCCGATGTTGCACCGAGCCGGGCAGCAATCGGCTGCAGCGCTGCCGAGCGCGCCAGCGCGCCCTGGTCGATCGGGCAATACGCCAGCGTCGCGATTCTCTGCTTGCGCTGCCAGGGCAACAGGTCGAACTCGACGCCGCGTGCGCTGAGCGAGTAGTAGACCTGGTTCGCCGCGCAGTTCTTGCCGTCGCGCAGCGCCCAGAGTGCGCTCATCTCGTCGGTGTCGAAATTGCTCACGCCCCAGTGGCGGATTCGCCCTTGCGCGCGCAACGCCTCGAACGCGGCGACGGTCTGATCGAGCGGGTGCGAGCCCGGCCAGTGCAGCAAATACAGATCGATCTGGTCCAGCCCCAGGCGCTTGCAACTCCGCTCGCATGCGGCCAACGTGCCGGCGCGGCTCGCGTTGTGCGGATAGACCTTGCTGACGATGAACAGCTGCTCGCGCGACACGGCGCCGCTGCGCAGCGCGTCATTCACGGCCTCGCCGAGCACCGTCTCGGCGCCGCCTTCGCCATACATCTCGGCGGTATCGAACAGGCGATACCCGATCTCGATGGCCAGGCGCACCGCCGCCACTTCGGCGGCCTTGGCGCGCGCCGCCTCGCCCATGTGCCAGGTTCCCAGGCCGAGCGCGGGAACGACCTCGCCGCTGCCCAATCGCACGGTCTTCATCGCGCCAGGCTCACAGTTGCACGATCGTCTTGAAGCCGCCCCAGAACATGCGCTTGCCGTCGAAGGGCATCGTGTCCGGGTTCATCATCGACGCCAGGCGCGGGTCTTTCATGACCAGCGCGTTGGTGCGGTCGCGCTGCTTGCGCGAGGTGTAGACGATCCATGAAAACACGACGACCTCGTCGTCTTCGAGTTTCACGCTTTGCGGGAACGACGTGAGCTTGCCCGGCTTCACGTCGTCCGCGACGTTCTCGCAGACCTGCAAGGCGCCGTGTTCGATCCACACTCTGGCGGCCTTGCGCGCCATGCGGCGGTACGCGGCGAGGTTTTTCTTCGGGACCGGGACGACGAATCCGTCGACGTAATGGGCCATGCGAGTCTCCTGGCGGGTTGCTTGTGCGCCAAGCATAGCGCCGCCTCGGCGCGGGTTGGCCGCGACTCAATCGCCGGCGGCGAAGCTGTACGGCCCGCCACGATCGCGCGCGCGCTGGTACGCGGGCCGGGCGTGGATGCGCTGTAAAAAGGCGTGCAGCCGCGGCCGGCTCGCGTCCAGCCCGGCGCGCTGGCGCGCTGCCTCGAGCGGAAAACTCATCTGGATGTCGGCGGCGCTGAACTGCGCTCCGGCGAACCAGTCGCTGCGCCCGAGTTCGGCTTCCATGAAGTCGAGCTGGGCACGCAAATTCGGGTCGACGAACCCGGCGAGCACCTTGGCCGCGATACCGCGTGCGATGGGTCGCACGAAAAATGGCATGGGCGCGCTCGCGATGCGGTTAAAGATCAGTTTCAGCAGCAGCGGCGGCATCGCCGAACCCTCGGCAAAATGCAGCCAGTAGCGGTAGCGCAAGTGTTCGTCGCTGCCAGGAGGTGGCATCAGGTGTGCGCCGCCATGGCGTTCCACCAGGTACTCGATGATTGCGCCCGACTCGGCAACCACCCGCGGCCCGTCGCTGATGACTGGCGACTTGCCGAGCGCATGCACGGCGCGCAGCTCGGGCGGCGCGAGCATGGTCTGCGGATCGCGCTTGTATTGGCGGATTTCGTAGGGGAGCGCGAGTTCTTCGAGCAGCCACAGGACACGCTGCGAGCGCGAGTTTTCGAGATGATGGACCGTGATCATGGGAAGTCTGAATCCTCTGCGTCGCCAACGCCGACAAGCATACGCCGCAAGCGCCGGGTGCCCGCGAGTTGCCAATCGAACCGGCGCGCGCCACAGTACGCACTTCCGATCCAAGCCGACCCCCGCCTGCAATGCCAACGCACCCAGTGATTCGCCACCCTGCAATCGTCGCGACGGCACTCGGCACGTTCGTCGGACTGATCGCCTGCACCCCACCCGCCACCACGGCCTGGTCGGGTTACGCCGAAGGCGACTACGTCTACGTCGCTGCGCCGTTTGCCGGGCGGCTCATGTCGCTCGGCGCGTCGCGCGGCCAAACGGTGCAGCGTGGCGCGCTGCTCTTCACGCTGGACGCCGACAGCGAACACGCGGCGCGCGAAGAGGCGGCGGCGCGCGTGGCCAGTGCGCGGGCGCAGGCGGCGAACACCGACAAAGGCCGGCGCAGCGACGAGATCGCAGTGACGCAGGCGCAACTCGAACAGGCGCGCGCGCAGGCGGCGCTTGCGGCGAGCGAGCTCGAGCGCCAGCAGCAGCTGCTCGCGCAAGGTTTTGTCTCGGCGTCGCGCGTCGACGACGCGCGCTCCGCAGCGCAGTCGGCGCAGGCGCGGGTCGAGGAATTGACTGCGGCGCTGCGCGTCGCGGCGCTGCCCGCGCGCAGCGACGAGCGCCGCGCCGCGCTCGCCGGCGCAAGCGCCGCCGAGCAGGCCTTGCAGCAGGCGCGCTGGCGCGAGCAGCAAATGCGCCAAAGCGCACCCGCCGACGCACGGATCAGCGAAACGTTCTTTCGCGTCGGCGAATGGGTCGGCGCCGGGCAACCGGTGCTCGCCCTGCTGCCGCCGGGGGCCACGAAGGCGCGCTTCTTCGTTCCCGAGTCCGAGCTCGCCGGCGTTGCCGTGGGCCAGAGCGTCGCCATTTCCTGCGACGGCTGCGGCGCACCCCTCGCCGCGCGCATCGACTTCATCGCGACACAACCCGAGTACACGCCGCCCGTGATTTACTCGAATTCGCAGCGCGCGCGCCTCGTGTTCATGGTCGAGGCGCGGCCCGAAGCGAAGGACAGTTCGCGCTTGCGGCCGGGGCAGCCGGTCGACGTGCGGCGCGCGCCGGCAGCGGCGGCGCGATGAGCGACGCCGCGCCGCGCCACGCCGCGTCGCCCGACGGCGAGTGGGCCATCGACGTGCGCGGCCTCACCAAACGTTATGACGGCCGCGCCGTCGTCGACGCCGTGAGCTTGCGCGTGCGGCGCGGGCGAATCTGCGGTTTCCTCGGACCCAACGGCAGCGGCAAGACGACGACGATGCGCATGCTCTGCGGCCTGCTCAAACCCGACGCCGGCGAAGGCACGTGCCTGGGAATGGCGCTCGGAACGCACACCGACCAGATCCGCCGCGAAGTCGGCTACATGACGCAGAAGTTCGGCCTCTATGAAGACCTGTCGATCCGCGAGAACCTGGACTTCATCGCACGGCTCTACCAGCTTCCTCAACGCCGCGATGCAGTGGACAAGACGCTGGAGCGCCTGGGCCTCGCCGAACGCCAGAAGCAGCTCGCCGGCTCGCTCTCGGGCGGCTGGAAACAGCGCCTTGCCCTGGCCGCGTGCCTGATGCACGAACCGAAACTGCTGTTGCTCGACGAACCCACCGCAGGCGTGGACCCGAAAGCGCGGCGCGACTTCTGGGATCAGATCCACGCCCTGGCCGCGCAAGGCATCACGGTGCTCGTGTCCACCCACTACATGGACGAAGCCGAACGCTGCCACGAATTGATTTACATCGCCTACGGCAAGCTGCTCGCGCGCGGCACCGAGGCACAAATCATCACCGACGCGGCGCTCAAGGTGTGGGCCGTGCAGGGGAACGGCTTGCACGCGCTGGTCGACCCTTTGAAGGCCGCGCAAGGCGTGCTCAGCGTCGCCGCGTTCGGCAACGCGCTGCACATCGCCGGGCAAGATGAGGCGCTTCTCGACGCCGCTGTCGCCCCCTGGCGCGACAACGCCGCGCTGACGTGGTCGCGCACTGACGCCAACCTCGAAGACGTCTTCATCAGCCTGATCGCCACCGCCAAAGACAACTTCGCCACCGATGCCGGCAAGGCGGCGCCGCGATGAACGGCTTCTCGCTGCAGCGCCTGCTGGCGGTGTTCATCAAGGAATTCCAGCAGATGCTGCGCGACCGCATGACCTTCGCGATGGCGATCGGCGTGCCGGTGCTGCAACTCGTGCTGTTCGGCTACGCGATCAATACCGACCCGAAAGGCCTGCCCACGGCGATCGTCTCCGCCGATACCGGGCCGCTCGCGCGAAGTCTGTCCGCCGCGCTGCAGAACACCGGCTACTTTCGCATCACGCACCTGGCCGAGAGTGAAGCGTTAGGCGAAGCATTGATCGAGACCGGCGAAGTGCAGTTCATGATCGTCATCCCGAGCGATTTTTCGAAGCGCGTGATCCGCGGCGAAAAGCCTGCCGTGCTCGTCGCCGTGGACGCGACCGACCCATCGGCGTCAGGCAACGCGATCGCCGCGCTCGCGCAAGTCGCCAGCTCGGCGCTTGCGCGCGACTTGACCGGGCCGCTGCGCTCGCTGCAGGCTGCTGCGCCGCCGTTCGAGGTGCGTGTGCACCGCCGCTACAACCCCGAAGGTTTGTCGCGCTACAACATCGTCCCCGGCCTCATCGGCACGATCCTGACGATGACGATGGTCATGCTCACGGGTCTGGCGATGACGCGCGAACGCGAGCGCGGCACCATGGAAAACCTGCTCGCGACACCGGTGCGGCCGTTCGAGGTGATGGCGGGCAAGATCCTGCCCTACGTCGTGATCGGCTACATCCAGCTGAGCGTGATCCTCGCCGCCGCGTGGCTGCTCTTCGAAGTGCCGATGGTCGGCAGCGTGCTGCTGCTCATGCTCATGATCGGCCTGTTCATGCTCGCGAACCTGGCGATCGGCTTCACCTTCAGCACGATCGCTCGCAACCAACTGCAGGCGATGCAGATGACGTTCTTCTTCTTCCTGCCGTCGATGCTGCTGTCGGGATTCATGTTCCCGTTTCGCGGCATGCCGGTTTGGGCGCAAAACCTCGGCGAAGTGCTGCCGCTCACGCATTTCCTGCGCATCGTGCGCGGCATCATGCTCAAGGGCAATGGCCTCGTGCAGGTGCTGCCTGAGCTGTGGCCGATGCTCGCGTTTCTGTTGGTTGCCGGGGCGGTGGCGTTGGCGAGGTACAGGCGCACGCTGGATTGAGCCGCTGGTGCCGCGATCGAATCCCTGTAAGGACGTAGGCAATCAGCGGCGTCAGATGCGAGCGCTCGCGCAGCGACGGCGCGTCTTCGCCCGCGTAGGCGTCGAGTCCATGGCACTTGCCTGCGCAACGCCGGTTGAACAGAGACTCTCCCGCCGCGATCACCGCCGCCTGACTCAGGTCGAAGGGCGGGGTCATCTGAGCGAACGACGGCGAAATCGCGAGTGCGGGCAGACCCAACGCCAGCAAGGCGGCGCAGCGTGCGAAGCAGCGGTTCATTGCGCGGCGAGAGCGGTTCGGAGGCCGGCCGGCGCATGACGCACCGGTCGGCAGCAGGCCAGGCTAGTTGGCGGGGACGAGCTTGTAGATCTTGTCGTTGGCGCGCGTCGGCGCGGTGTTGGCGCTCGTCATGACGTAGATTTCGCCGTCCGGATCCTGCGCAAACGAGAGCACGTACAGATTCAGCGGGTTCATGTTGGTCGCCACCATGTTCTCCATCGTCCAGGCGCCGCTGCCCGACTGCGGAGCGCGCGCCACGGACAACACGCCTTCGGGCGCGAAGAAAGCCGCGCTCCAATCGCCGAACACATAGGCCCCTTGCAAACTGGGAATGGCCTTGCCGCGGTAGACGTAGCCGCCGGTGATGGAGATGCCCTTGGCGTCTTTTTGCGACTTGAAGTTCGGGTACTCGACGATCGGCAGGATCAGCCCGGTGCGGTTGCAGTTGGCCGGCGGGTTGGTGGGATCGTCGGGATTGAAGCAGTGGTTGCCTTCCATGATGTTCCAGCCGTAGTTGCCGCCCTTGGTGACGATGTCGACCTCTTCGAAGGCGTCCTGGCCCACGTCCGCGACGAACAGTTGCCGCGTACCGCCCATGTCGAACGAGATGCGCCACGGGTTGCGAAAGCCGTAGGCAAAGATCTCGGGCCGAAAGTCCTTCTGTCCGACGAAGGGGTTGTCGCTGGGGATGGCATAGGGATCGCCCGAGTTCACGTCGATGCGCAGAATCTTGCCCAGCAATACGCTCGTGTCCTGGCCGTTGCCTTTGGTCGGGTGATGCCCGATCGCCTTGTCGTTCGCGAAGCCGCCGTCGCCCACCGAGATGTACAGGTAGCCGTCCGGGCCGAACTCCAGCGTGCCACCGTTGTGATTGGCAAGGCCGAAGGCCGGTTGAAGCAAGCAAAGCAGAAAGCGAGCGCGGCAGCCGTCGATTCAGGCGCGTGTCGTGCGCTGCAAGAAGTCTTCGATTGCCGGGTTCACGATCTCGGGGTGCGTGACGGGCCCCATGTGCCCGAGCCCGCTGAACTCCAGCACCTCGGCGTGCGGCAGGGCCTGCACCAGCAGCCGCATCACGGCGCGTGCCGACGCGGTCGTCTCGTGTCCGATCATCAACAGCATCGGCATGCGCAGGGCGCGCAAGGCCGAGAGGGGTGTCGGTTCGGTGAACAGCGCGTGGGCCCAGTGGGGGACGTTGACCACGCTGGCCTCGATGGCCGCACGCTGGCCGTCGGCTTGGCAGCCCAGGCGCCGGAGCCCATCCAGTAGTCGATGAACTGCTGCGCCGCCGCGCTGCGGTCGCCGCTGGCCAGGGCGGCCCGCGCGTGGGATGCGACGTCGCGTATTCCATCGGCTTCGTTGGGGGCCGGCGATGCCGCGTCGATCAACGAGAACAAGGTGGGCTCATAGAGCACCAGTGCACTGATGCGTTGCGGCGCCCGGGCGGCCGCGACCAATGCCACCGCACCGCCGTAGGAATGGCCGACCAGCGCCAGCGGCGCGCCCGCACGCGCGAACACCGGCTGCAGAAGGCGCACTTCGTCGTGCAGGGTCCAAGGTTGATCCGCCGTCCACGCGGGGCTCTGACCGCTGCCGTAGCTGTCGGCGGCCAGGACATGGCGCTCGCGGGCCAGGCTCTGCATCAAAGCGCGCCACTGTGCGGCGCTGCTGGCATTCGCATGCAGGCAGACCACACCGGGTCCGCTGCCCGCCTCGCGATAGCCGGCACTCAGCTCGGGTGCACGCATGTTCATCAGCGTTTGGTGACGACCACTTCCAGGTACGCACTGGGCACGACCAACGAGGCCTCCTTCGCCCGATTCGATTGATTGATCAACTCCGTCAAGTCGTGCTCGAGCATCGCGGCCCGGTCCGCCGGCAGCGCCGCGAAGGCCTTGTGGATCGGCCCATACCACGTGCGGAACACCTCGACGAAGTGCGCTGTCGAGCGGTAGCGGAAGTTGAAGACCCGCGGCGTGACCGTGATCTCACGCGCGGCGCCGCCGAACAGCTCGTGCAGGCTCGCCTCGACGCCCCAGCGCGAGGGCGGCTGCACGCCGGGCGGCGGCGGCAGATGGCGACCCAGCGTCTTGAAGACCTGGCCGATGAAGCCGTCGGGCGTCCAATTCGCCAGGCCAATGCGTCCGCCGGGGCGGCACACCCGCGCCATCTCGGCCGCGGCCTTGGCCTGGTCGGGTGCGAACATGACGCCGAAGATCGACAGCACGGCGTCGAAGCTCGCCTGCACAAAGGGCAGCGCTTCGGCATCGGCCACCTCGAATTTCACGTTCAGACGCTCGGCCCGAGCGCGCTCTTCGCCACGGTCGAGCAGGCTGGCGACGTAGTCGGTCGAGGTGACCTGGCAGCCGCGTCGGGCTGCGGCCAGCGTGGCATTGCCGTTGCCGGCGGCCACGTCGAGCACACGCTCGTCGAAACGCAAGTCGCACGCCTCGGCCAGCTGTTCGCCGACGATTTGCAGGGTCGTGCCGATGACGGCGTAGTCGCCGCTGGCCCAGGCGGACTGCTGGCGGGTCTTCAAGGCTTGGAGGTCGGTAGGTGCATTCATGTCGGGGCTCCGGGTGGGGTGGTTCGGTGGGGGCCGTGAGGCGGCGCCAGTGTGTCCGGGCCCCGCGCGCAAGGCCATCAAGCGCGTGTGAATCGTTGTGAATCCGCAGAAGCGCTAAGCTGCGCAGCGCCGATGACGTTGACGACTCCGACCACCTGCTACCGCTTCGATCGCTTCGAGCTCCGCCCCGCACAGCGCTTGCTGCTGGCGGGCGGCGAGCCGATGCCGGTGGGCGCGCGCGCCTTCGACCTGTTGCTCGCGCTGATCGAGCGGCGCGAGCGCGTGGTGCCGCTCGACGAGTTGCTCGGCGTCGTCTGGCCCGGCCTGGTGGTCGACGAGAACAACCTGCGCCAGCATGTCTCCAGCCTGCGCAAGCTGCTCGGCGCCGCGAGGCCGATCTCGAAGCGGTGCTGTCGCTGCTGGCGCAATCGCACCTGTTGACGCTGGTGGGCGCGGGCGGCGTGGGCAAGACCCGCATGGCGCTGGAAGTCGCCGATCGTATCGGGGCCGATTTTCCCGACGGCGTGTACTTCGTCGAGTTGGCCCCGGTGACCGACCCGTCGCTCGTCGTCGGCACGGTGGCCAGCGTGCTCGATGTGCACGAAGAGGCCACGCGGCCTCTTCTGGACACCTTGCTCGGCTTCCTGCGCCACCGCCGGTTGCTGTTGATCCTGGACAACTGCGAGCATTTGATCGAACGCTGCGCTGCCTTGGCCGAGCAGGTCTTGCACAGCAGCGCTGACGCACGCACGCTGACCACCAGCCGCGAGGCGCTCGGTGTGGCCGGCGAAGTGGCCTGGCGGCTGCCCTCGCTGCGCGCCGCGCCGCCCGATGCCGCGGCATCGGTCCAGGCCATGCTCGAGTTCCCCGCGAACCGATTGTTCGTCGAGCGCGCCCAGGCCGTTGCGCCGACCTTCCAGCTGGGCCACGCCAATCTGGCCGCGGTGGCGCAGATCTGCCATCGCCTGGACGGCATTCCGCTCGCACTCGAGCTGGCGGCGGCGCGCGTGGGGGCGATGACGGTCGAACAGGTCGCCGATCGCCTGCACGATCGCTTCGCGTTCCTGACCCGCGGTCGGCGCACCGCCTTGCAACGCCACCAGACCCTGCGTTCGCTGATCGATTGGAGCCACGATCTGCTGGGCGAGACCGAGCGTGTGCTGCTGCGCCGCCTGGCGCCCTTTGCCGGCGGCTGGACGCTCGACGAGGCCGAGGCCGTGTGCAGCGCTGCACCGCTTGGGCGCGGCGAGGTGCTGGATCTGCTGACGCAGTTGGTCGAAAAGTCGCTCGTCGTGCTCGACGACCACGCCAGGCCGCCGCGCTATCGCTTGCTGGAAACGATTCGCCAGTACGCGATGGAGAAACTGATCGAGGCGCAGGAGTTCGACGCCGTACGCCAGCGCCATCTGGACTGCTATGTCGGATTGGCCGACGTCATCCGTCCAATGTTGACGCGACAGGAACAGTTGCTCTGGCATGCGCGTGCCGAGTCCGAGCTGGACAACTGCCGGCTTGCGCTGCACTGGTCGCTGCGGTCCAAGCAGCCCGAACTGGGCCTGCGCCTGTTCAGTTCGCTGACTCGCTTCTGGTACAAGAACATGCACTGGAAGGAGATGGTCGGCTGGCAGGCGCGCCTGGCCGAGGCCTTCACTCGCGATGGGCTTGCGCCTTCGCCGCACCTCGCGCGCTCGTTCTACGGCGCCGCGATGCTCGCCACCAACTTCGACCCCACGCTCGGCCGGCGTCTGTGCGAGACCTGCGTCGAGCTCTCGCGCCAACTCGACTTCGACGAGGGCCTGGCCTGGGCGCTGATGTGGATCGGCCACATCGATACGCGCCAGCGCGACCCGGCCACCGCGCAACTGTTTCAGGACAGCCTGCGCCACGGCCGCCGCATGCAAGACCCCTGGCGCCAGACCTTTCTGCTGGCCCAGGCCCTGATCTGCTACGCCGGCTACGAAGCCTTGATGGGGCGCGACGAATCGGCCGAGGCGATGGTCGCCGAGTGCGAGGCCGAGATGGCCAAGATCGGCGGCGACAAGCTCTACGTGGGTCACGGTCGCGCGCTGCTCGGAACGATCGCGATCCGCCGCGGCCAGTTCGACCGCGCGCGCGAGTTGCTTGACCAGAGCCTGCGGCTCTACCGCGAGGTGGAATCGAAGTTTGACATCGCCGGGAGCCTTGCGCAACAGGGTTTTCTGGCGCTGCGCCAGAACGATCCGGTGCGCGCACTGGACCTGTTCCGGCAGAGCCTGCCGCTGCATCGCAACTACCCCACATCGCCGGGCGCCACACGCGGGCTGGCGCAGCTGTTGATCGCGTTCGCGGCGTGCCGGCGCTGGCACATCGCGGCCCGGCTGGCAGGCGTGCTTGGCGGCGCGGACAATGTCGAAGGCGGCGAGTGGGGCAAGGCGCCGGCCGAGTTGTCGGGCCGGGTCCAGGCGGCGTACGAGGACGCAGTGAGCGCGACGCAGTCGGCCTTGGATGCGGACACATTCGCTCAGGAAGCGCAAGCCGGACGCGCCATGCAGCGCGAAGAGGCGCTCGATTTGGCCGTCACCAGTGCAGACGACTTATTGGCCCGACAGGAGTGAGCACCCTGCGCCGCGGTGCGATCAACTTGCGCGCGCCGCCTCCAATGCAGCGCCGCGCGCCGAACGACACACCTCGAGCATCCGGTCCACCTCCGCGTCCGCGGTCGCCCAGGAACAGACGAAGCGGTGCTGCACGGGGTGCAGCCGCCAGTTGCGCTGAAACATGCAGCCCGCAGCGACCAGCGCGTCGACCACGGCGTCGGGCATCGCGACCAATACTTCATTGCCCTCGGCCGGATGGATCAGCGTGACGCCGGGAAGCGCCACCAGCCCGTCGGCCATGCGCTTTGCTGCGCGGTTCGCGTGTTTCGCGTTGCGCAGCCACAGGTCGTTGTCGACGTAGGCTTGGACCTGCGCGCCGAGAAAGCGCGACTTCGGCGCGAAGTGGCCACCACGCTTGCGCCAGAAAGCCAACGCCGTGTCGTATTTCGGCGTGAAGCTCACGATGCACTCGGCGCCGAACGAGCCGCTCTTGGTCGTTCCCAGCGTCACGATGTCGACCCCCGCCTGCCACGTCAACTTCGCGGGAGTCGCACCGTGACACGCCGCGGCGTTGGCGAAGCGCGCGCCGTCCAGGTGCACGCCGAGCCCCGCCTGGGCCGCAATTCGCGCCAGCGCTGCGGTCTCGTCGGGGCTGTAAGCCGTGCCGGCTTCGGTGAGGTTGGTCAGGCTCAAGGCCGCGGGTTGATTCGAATGCACGACACCGATTCGCGCCTCCTTCAGGCACGTCGTGAGTGCCTGCGCCGACACGCGGCCGTGCTCGCCTTGCAGCGGCACGAGGCGTGCGCCGGAGGTGAACATTTCCGGCGCGCCGCATTCGTCGGTGACGATGTGCGCGTCCCAGTGGCACAGGATCGCGCCGTAAGGCGGCACCATCGCACCCAGCGCAATCGCGTTCGCCGCGGTGCCGGTGGCCACGGTGAACACCGAAAGCTTCTTCGTTTCGAAGAAGTCCTGCAGGCGGGTCAGCGCACGATGCGTCCACGCCTCGGTTTCGAAATTCGTCGCGTAGCCCTGGTTCGCGGCGACGACGGCGTCGACGAACTCCGGGTGCACGGGCGAGGTGTTCTCGGACCCGAAGTCCATGGCGATGGGTTTCATGGATTGCGTGCGTCCTGGGCAGGGAGCGAATCGAAAACGAGCATGCTGCGGTTCGGCCCGTGCGGAACAAAGCCGGCGCGAACCGCTCGCCCGATCAGCGAGCTGCCGTCGACGGGCACACCGCGCAATTGCGCGTACAGCATCGGCCCCTCGGCGAGCTCTACGGCAGCGAACACGTAAGGCGCGTCGGCGTTGAAGCCGTCGTGGTGCGTGCGGTGCACCGTCGTGTGCGAGATCACGCGCCCGCTGCCCGCGGCGTCCACCCATTCGAGTTCGGCGCGCTTGCAGTACGGGCAACACACGCGCGGGTAGAAGATGACGCGCCGGCACGCCTCGTGCACGCAGCGCTGCAGCACGATGCGGCCTTGGTTGACGCCGTCCCAGTAGGGCCGGCTTACATCGGTGATTCGGGGTTGGGGTTTGTTCGTCATGGGATTGCCTCGCTCAACTCGCACGCTCGAGAATCGCCGCGCTGGACGACAGCCCGCGCCCGTAGGCGACCATGCCGTAGCCGCACACGACGCCGCGTTCGCATTGCTTCACCTGGCGCTTGCCGGCCTTGCCGAGCAATTGCGTCACGCCTTCGACGACGCCGATCATTCCGCCCGAAGCGCCCGCCTGGCCGGCGGAGAGCTGGCCGCCGCCGGTGTTCACCGGAAAGCTCCCGTCCACCGTGATGTCGGTGTCCTTGACAAAGCGGTGCGCGGTTCCGTTGGCGCAGATGCCCAGCCCTTCGAGCTGGATGAACGACATGACGGGATAGTCGTCGTAGACTTGCGCGAAGTGCAGGTCTTTGGGCGTGCACCCGGCGCGCGCGTAGAGCCGGTCGGCGAAACCCTTCCATCCCCCGGGAAGCGCGTACACGTCATTGGCCGGGTGGTTGTGCAATTCCTCGGCGGCGAGGATGCGCAGGCTCGGCCCCTTGAGCGTGTCTGCGATCTTCTCCGACACAAGCACGATCGCGTCGCCGCCCACACACGGCAGCACGCAGTCGTAAAGGCGCAGCGGGTCGGCGATTTGGCGCGCGTTCAGATACGCGTCCATCGTCAGTGCCTCCTTGAAGATCGCGTTCGGGTTGCGCAGCGCGTTTTCGCGCAGTGCGATGCAGAAGCGCCCGAAGTCCTCGCGCACCGCGCCGTAGCGCTCCATGTACAGGCGCGTGTGCAGCGCGAACATGCCGTTCGCTCCGCCGAAGCCTTGCGGCGACATGTAGTCGCGCACCGAGCCGTTGAAACGATCCAGCGTCTCGTTGTGCGACGCCACATCGAACGCGTCGGCGGCGGCGCAAACGACGACGTCGCACGCGCCGTCGCGGATCGCGCGCGCCGCGTGCGCCATGCCGATCACGCCGGATGCGCCGCCGTAAAGCCCCTGGAACAGGAAACGCGCCTCGATGCCGAAGTGTTCGGCAATCGTCGCCACGTTGTCGGGCGGCAGCATGAACGACGTGACGGCCAGGCCGTCGACACGGTCCCACGACAGTCCGGCGTCCTCGAGCGCCGCCGACCCCGCCTGGTAGAGAAGCCGCGGGACGCCGTGCGGCGAACGTTTTGCGTACGCGGTCTGGCCGGCACCGACGATGCGCACGCCTTCGAATACCGATGCCATGTCAGATCACTCCCCGGGCCTGCAGGTCGCTGAAGCGCATCTCCGACATGCCCATCTGGTCGACGTAGATCGCGCGGTTGTCGGCGCCGAGCGCGCGCCCGGAGTGGCGCACTTCGCCCGGCGTGTCTTTGAACTTCGGGACCACGCCTTGCATTTGCACCGTGCCGAAGTCGTCGTCGTCCACGCGCACGATGTTGCCTCGCGCCGCGTAGTGCGGGTCCTTGAAGATGTCGCGGATGTCGAGCACCGGGCCGGCGACGACGTCGGCGCGCTCGAAGAGCTGCATCACGGTGTCGCAATCGCGCTGCGCGAACCAGTCGGCGATCAGCGTGTCGAGCGCCACGTCGTTCGTGCAGCGAACGACGTTGTTGGCGAAGCGCGGGTCGGCGATGAGCTCGGGCATGCCGATCGCCTCGGCCAGGCGCTCGAACGTGCGCTGCGAACTCGCCGAAATGCCGACCCAGCGGCCGTCGCGCGTGCGATACGTGTTGCGCGGCGAATCCTCGGCGAGGCGATTGCCCATGCGCTGCTTGACGATGCCCAATTGATCAAACCCGATGACCTGCGCCTCGACCAGGCGGAACAGCGGCTCGTAAAGGCTCACGTCGATCTCCTGGCCCTTGCCGCCGTGGTGATCTCGGTTGTAGATCGCGAACATCGCCGACATCGCGGCGAAGGTCGACGCCACCGAATCGGCCATCGGAAAGCCGGGCAGCGTGGGCGGCCGGTCCGGAAACCCGGTGAACGACGGGATCCCGGAAAACGCTTCGGCAATCGTGCCGTAACCACCGCGCTTTGCGTAGGGGCCGGTCTGGCCGAAGCCCGAGACGCGCACCAGCACGAGGCCGGGGTTGATGGCGGCGAGCTCGGCGTAGCTGAAACCCCAGCGCTCGAAAGTACCGGGCCGGTAGTTCTCGATCACGATGTCGGCGCCGCGCACCAGGTCGCGAAAGATCTCCTGGCCTTCGGGCGTGGAGAGCGTGAGCGTCAAGAGCCGCTTGTTGCGCGCGATCACTTTCCACCACAGCGAGTGGCCGTCTTTCACCGGCGCCCAATGGCGCATCGAGTCGCCGACGCCGGGAAGTTCGACTTTGATCACGTCGGCGCCGAAGTCGCCGAGCTGGGTGGCGGCGAGCGGCCCGGCGATCATCGTTCCGGCGTCGATGACGCGCAGGCCGCTGAGCGGCCCGGCGCGCTTCGTCGGTGGCGCCGGCTCTCGGGCTGCGCTGGATTCAGTCATTCTGCGGTGTCCTTCCTCTTCAATGCAGTGCGTTCGACGGGTGCGCGGGACGCCGGTGCACGACTCGCGCCAAGTGCCTGGGCATCGCGCCGAGCAAATGCAGGGGGTCGCGGCCGAGCCACGCCGAGAGCTCGGGAAGTTCGATGCCTTCGTCTTGCTGCGAGCCCAGCAGGATCACTTCGTCGCCGTACCTGGCGTGCGGAACGTCGGTCAAGTCGACACGCACATGTTCGAAGTGGCTGGGCGCGAGCAAGCGCACGCGCCGCCCGTTCACGAGCACGACCGCCGACTCCGGCAGGCGCCGCGGCAGGGCGTCGCCCCAGCCCACGGGAATGACGCCGACACGCTGGTTGGCGCGCAATTCGAAAGGCGCCGCGTACTCAGCAAGGTCGGCGGCGTGCACGTCTTTGGCAAGCAACAGGCGAGTGCGCCAGCCCACGAGCGCGGGTCGCAGGGGAAGCGGCCGCTTCACGCCGGTGAAACCCAGGCCAAACAGGGCGCGCCCGGGATCGACCGCGTCAAGGTCCATGTGCGGAAACGCCAGCACTGCCGCGGTGCCGGAGACCATTTGCACAAGCGGCTCGACCCCGCGCCCTTGGAGCGCCGCGACCGCCTGCTTGAAGTTGCCGAACTGCCATTCGCCGTAGTCTTGCATGCGGCTCGGGTCGGGCAAGTGAAGATGCGCGTAGGCACCCGCAATGCGCAAGCGGCGCAAGCCGCGCAGCGCATCTGCCAGGGACGCGGCGTCGCGCGGCAGCACGCCGGCGCGCAGCGCGCCGACGTCGATCTTGATGAACGCGGCTATCGTCCCGACGGCTGCAGCGTTCCACGCAACGGCCTCGTCGATGCTCGACAGCGTGATCGTCAGGCGCTCGGCTTCGACGACAGGCGCGGCGTCGGGAAGGCAGTTGGGGTAGAGCAGGATCTCGGACTTGCGCGACGACTTGCGGATCTGCAGCGCGTCTTCGACGCTGCCCACCGCAAATGCGTCGACGCCGCTCGTCGCGAGCGCAGGCGCGACATCGCTGATTCCGCAACCGTAAGCGTCGCCTTTCAGGCACGCGTAGAGGCGCGTTCCTGGCGCGAGCGCGCTGCGAATGGTGTTGGCGTTGTGCACGACGGCGTCGACGTCGATTTCGAGTTCGACGGCGCGCCCCGCCATTGAGCCCGGATGAATCACAACTGATAGCCCTGCTTGAAGCGCTTCAGAAACGCCTGCAGGCGCTGCGATTCGGGGTTGTCGAACAGCTGCTTCGGCTCGCCCTGTTCGATGATTTCGCCTTCGGCCATGAAGATCACGCGGTTTGCAAAGGCGCGCGCAAACGCCATTTCGTGCGTGACGATGACCATCGTCATGCCCTCGTGAACGAGCTGGCGCATCACGTCGAGCACTTCGCCGACGAGTTCGGGGTCGAGTGCCGATGTCACTTCGTCGAACAGCATGGCCTTGGGCTGCATCGCCAGCGCGCGCGCAATCGCGACGCGCTGCTGTTGCCCTCCCGAGAGGCGCCCCGGCAGCGAATCCGCCTTGTCGGCCAGGCCGACGCGCGCGAGCAGCGAAGCCGCCAGCTCCTCGGCCTGCGCGCGCGGCATCCCCAGCGCGCGCACCGGGCCGAGCGCGACGTTTTTCAGCGCCGTCATGTGCGGGAACAGGTTGAAGCTCTGGAACACCATGCCCACCTGGGTGCGCATGCGTGCGATTTCGGCTTCGCTGCGGCGCACCCTGGCGCCCGCGGCGTTTACCGAATAGCCCATGTTCTCGCCGCCGATCGTGATCTCGCCTTGCTGAAATTCTTCGAGCAGGTTGATGCAGCGCAGCAGCGTCGTCTTACCCGAGCCGCTGGGGCCGATCACGACGACGGCTTCGCCTTTTTTCACTTCGGCGTTGACGTGTTTCAGCACCTGGTTCGCGCCGAACCATTTGGAGACGTCGCGGATCGCGATCTCCACGGTTCCGGCTGACGTGTTCTCAATGGACATAGTTCAATCGTTGTTCGAGCCGGGCACCGATTCGCGAAAGCAAGAAGCAGATGACGAAGTACACGGCAGCGACCGCGCCGAAGATGACAAACGGCGCGAGCGTGCGCTCGACGATTTGGCGGCCGACGTAGGTGACGTCGGCCAGGCCGATGATCGCGACGAGCGACGTGCCTTTGACGACCATGATGCAGGTGTTGATGAAGGGCGGGCCTGCAGCGCGCATCGCCTGTTGCAGCACGACGTCGATAAAAATGCGCGGCGTCGTCAACCCGATCGCTCGGCCGGCTTCCCACTGCCCGAGCGGCACCGAGAGCACCGCGCCGCGGAACACTTCCGTCATGAACGCCGAAAAGTAGGCGGCGACGACGACGATGCCGCCGCTCACCGGTTCGATCTGCACGCCCGCGTAAGGCAAGGCGTAGTACATCGCGAACAGCATGACGAGCAAGGGCACGCCGCGCATCAGGTACAGATAGACCTCCACGCCCACGCGCGCCACCGCCCCGGCGTAGAGCTGAACCAGCGCGAGCCCCATGCCGAGCAGGGTGGCGAGCACGATCGCCGCGGCCGACAAGTACAGCGTGATCGCGGTGCCGCGTGCGAGCAAAGGCAGGCTGACGAGCAACAAGTCCATCAGGCGATCCGCACGCGCCGCTCGAGCAGACGCATGGCACCCGCGAACAGCGCAGTCAAGGCGAGATAGAACAACGCCAGCGTGAAGAAGATTTCGAAGACCGCCGCAGTGCGGTCGGCGAGCAGGCGCGCGTGAAACGTCATCTCCGCCACGGAAATCGTCGCGACGAGCGACGTGTCCTTGATGATCAGCACGCCCTGGTTGGACAGCGGCGGAATCACCTTGCGCAGCGCCTGCGGCAAGACGATGATGCGAAACGCGGCCGCGGGAGTGAGGCCCAGCGCAATGCCGGCTTCGGCCTGACGCACCGAGACGGCAGCGATTCCGCCGCGATAGATCTCCGCCGCGTAGGCGCCGTTCTGCAACACGAGCGCGAGCAGCCCCGACGTGAATCCGTCGAGCGGATAACCCAGCACGCCCGAGCCGAAGAAGATGAAGAACATCTGCACGAGCACCGGCGTATTGCGCACCACTTCGACGTAAGCGCGCGCGAGCACCGCGAGAACCCGCGAGCGCGACCTCAGCCCCATCACGACGGGAACGCCCCACAGCGCAGCGAGCACGATCGCGGGCAACGCGAGCGCCAGCGTCATGAGCAGCCCTTGCGCGAGCGTGGGCGCGATGCGCAGCAGAAAGCCCAGGTCCGGCAAGGCGCCGCCCTCCCCTTAACCGAGCCGCGCCGCGGGAGTTGCCGCGTGCCGCGTCACTTCGGCGCTTCGTTGTAGAAGCGCTGCGCAGGCGGGTTGCGGCCGAACCACTTGCGATAGATGTCGGAGTATTCGTTGTAGCGCGAACCGGAGACCATCTCCTGCACCATCGTGTCGAGCCACAGCCACAGCGTGAAGTCGCCCGGCTTCATGAAGATCGCGTTGCCTTGCGTCACCGCCAAGTTTTCGCGCAGAACAATCAGTTCCTTGTTGTTGTTCGCGTACCAGTTGAGCACCGGCGTGTCCATCTGCATCGCCTGGGCCTGGCCCGACTTCAGCGCGGTGAACATGGCACTGGGCGTGTCGAAAGTCAGCGCCTTGACGTTGGGCAGGAAGCGCTTCTGCCGGTCCGCCATCTGCGGGTTGCTGAGATTGGCGATCGTGTACTTCGCATTGTTCAACTCGGCCAGGCTGTTCACGTTCGCGTCTTTGCGCACCAGCACGGAAATGCTCGAATCGATGTACGGCCGACTGAACGCGACGCGCAACGCCCGATCCGGGTAGACCGTCGTCGACGCCAGGCCGATGTCGGCGCGCCCGGAGTTGACGGCGGGCCAGCGCCCCTCGCTCGTCACCGTCACGAACTCGATCTTGTTCTCGTCGCCGAGCAGCGACTTGGCGATGAAGCGCGCCAGGTCGATGTCGAAGCCGACGAGCTTGCCCGTCTCATCGGTATAACAAAACGGCGGCGCGGTGCCGAAGGTCGCGACGATCAGCTTGTCGCGCTTGACGATTTCGTCGAGCCGCGACGTGGGTGCCTGCGCCGAGGCCGCGCCCGCAGCGGCGATACCCAGTGCAGCGAGCAGCGCCGTAGCGGCGACGCGCAGCTTTGAAAAACAGAGTGCATGCATATCGTCTCCTCGAAGGTGTGGTGGAATACGATTCCGCAATCCGGAAGTTTTCTTCCTGATCTATCGCCTTTGTATGCCGAGTTTGCGAGCCGGTCAATGCGTAGTTTGCCAAGGAGTCAGATGCCCACGACACGCACCGATGCCGCCACCGATCAGCCGCTTGACCGCGCGCTCGCGGTGCTGACGGCGCTCGCCGAAGCGGCGCGCCCGGCGTCGATCACGGAAATCGCGGCGCTCTGCGGGCTTCCCGTGACCACGGTGCACCGCCTGGCGGCGCAACTCGAGAAGCGCAAGCTCGTGAAGCGCGCGCTGGGGTCGAAGAAGCTGATCGTCGGCGCGGCGCTGGTGCGCCTGGGCGTCGCTGCGGCACAGGCGGCGCTGCGTTCGGACCGCGTCCATCAAATCCTCGTTGCGCTCGCCACAGAGCTCGGCGAACCCTGCCAGATCGGCGTGCGCATCGAGAACGAAGTCGTCTACGTCGACACGGCGCGCGCCGCGCGCTCCGCCGGCCTGCACTTCGACCAGGGTAAACACGCACCACTGCAATGCACGTCGATCGGCAAGTTGTTTCTCGCCGAGATGGCGGATGCCGACTTCGAGTGGTGGCTGCGCAGCGCCGTTCTCGCCAAGTTCACTGCGGCAACCATCGTCTCCAGGCCCAAGCTGCGCAGCGTCGTGAACGAGGTGCGCAGATGCGGCTGGGCGACGAGCAACGAGGAGTTCGTTCCCGGCGTCGTCGGCTGCGCCGTGCCGATCCGCCTGGTTGCCGACTCGCGCCTGCTCGCCGGGCTGGGCCTGGCCGTGCCGAGCGCGAGGACGCCCTTCGCCAAGCTCAAAGGCTTCGTGCCGGTGTTGAAGGCCGCGGCACGGGAGATCGCGGCGGAATCGGGTGAATGATGCGGATTGGCCTCGGTCGAATCGCACAAGACACGAGCCGAAAACGCTCGATCCCCGGCAACCGGCGTTCGCCCAGGCCTTGTACTCGACGACGGACAACCCGCCGTTGCAGTCGTTCGCGAAGACCAGCCCTTCTTTGTCGACGCAGACGTCGCGCGCCTCGATGGTGCCGATCGATTGCGCCGAGAATTGTTGCCACGACATAAGATCACGCAGCTGCATTTCGAATCGAGGCACGCTCCATGGCGGTCACTGAGCTGAATCACTACTTTGTTCGATCCAATGACCTCGAACGCTCACGGCGCTTTTACTGCGACGTGTTGGGATTTCAAGTGATGCCGCGGCCCGACTTTCCTTTTCCCGGCCACTGGCTCGGCGTGAACGGCAAGGTCCAAGTGCACCTGGGCACACATGGTGTACCGAACTCGCAGCTCTATTACCTCGGAAGTTCGGAGCGCTCGGCCACGGACAACAGCGGCGTCGTCGACCACATCTGCTTTCTCGCCGACGAGCCTGAAGCGTTCCTGCGGCGCCTTGAAGCGCTCGGGCTGGCCGTTCGCAGGCGCTACTTCTCGGAGTTCCAGCTGTACCAGCTGTTGTTCAAGGATCCCGACGGTCTGACGATCGAACTCAACTTCAACGGCATCAGCGCCGATTCGCCGTGGAGCCACGGCGCTGAGAACTACGCCGAGATGCCGCGTGTCACACAGCGCTGATACCGCAAGGAATTCACCAGACGGCGCTTCGCTCCGACTGCGCTGCGGTGCTCGCCCTTGGGTCGCGCCCCGAACTCGCTGCGCTCAAGAAAGCGTTCGCAGAGCGCGAGGATTCGCGCGTCCAGAACGTTGTCAGAACACGCGTGCGCGCGCGAGCAGGGCCGCACCGTTCGCTCAGGAGTCGGCGGTGAAGCCGATGCTCTTCACGATCGGGCCCCAGCGTTCGCTGTCGGCCTTGAGCATCGCTTCGAGTTCGCCCGGCGACGACGACTTGGCCTCCAGCCCCATGACGGCAAGACCGTCGATCACGTCGGGCGCGGCCAGCGCCGTTCGCAGCGCGGAGTTGGCGCGCTGCACGACGTCGGCTGACGCTTTTCCCGGCAGGTAGAAACCGAACCATTCGCTGAACACGAGGTCCTTGAAGCCTTGTTCGGCGAGCGTCGCCACGTCGGGTGCGAACTTGTTGCGCTGCGCGCCGGTGGCCGCAAGCACCCGGCAGCGGCCGCTCGCGACGTGTTGCGTGAACTCGCCCACCGGCCCCGACACGGCAGGCACCTGACCGCCTATCATGTCGAGGATGGCCGGTTGCGTACCGCGGTAGGGGATGTGCTTCAAGTCGACGCCGCCGGCGCGGCCGATGAGCACGCCGATGAAATGCGGCACCGAGCCGGCAGCCGGCGATCCGTAATTCGCCTGGGTGGGGTTCGCCTTGCACCAGGCGAGGAAGTCGGGAATGTTCTTCACCGCCGCCGGCACGGCGGGCCCGACGGCGAACCCGAAGTCGAAGACGGCACCGAGCGACGCCGGAGTCAAGTCGGCGATCGGGTCGTAGGCCAGCTTCTTGTAGATGTGCGGGTAGATGCCGAGCATCGACATCGGCGTCTGCAGCAACGTCGCTCCGTCGGGGCTTTGCGTCTTCATGTGCTGGATCGCGATTTGCCCGCCCGCGCCGCTGCGGTTGTCGACGACGACCGTCTTCGCGTAACCGGGCTTCAAGCGCTCGGCGACGCGCCGGCAAATCGTGTCCGACGTGCCGCCGGGCGGAAAGCCCGTGACGATGCGCGCGCTCTCGAACGCGCCGGCCTGCGCCGACGCGCCGGGCGTGAGGCTCGCGAGCAGCGCTGACGCGCCGGTGCAGTGGATGAAGCGGCGGCGGGTGATGGGCATGGGCTCTCCGTGAATTGATGAATCGGGGGTGAGTGTCGCAAAAGACTACAGCGGCCACTTCGGCCGCTTGATCTTGCGGTACGGCAGGCTCTTCAGATCGGTCGTCACCGAACCCGGCGCGTCGACGTAGATCACGTGCTTCGCAATCTTCGAGTACGACGCGTAGAAGTGTTGCGACGACTTGACGACGATGATCTTGCGCGCGCCGAGGTCGCAACCGAGCTGCGTGAACAGGTCGGTGCCCATCGCCTGGCCGCGCACCGTGTTCAGGACGATCTGGATGCCGTTCGCCTCGACGAGAGCGCAGTCGCCGAGCGACTGCAACGTGCCCAGGCCGCTCATGTGCATGTCGGCCTTGAGCGCCTTCACGGTGCAGACCAGGTCGATCGGGTCGCCCGACATCGGCCCCACTTTGCCGCCGATGCGAAGTGGCAGCACCGCGCCGACGCCGGCATCGGTCGCGATTCGTACGGCGAGTGGGTCCCACAGCGGGCCGAGCGCGGCGTTTCCGATGCCACGCTCAACCATCCGTCGCAACATGAAAGTCGCGTCGCTCGCTGCGCCGCCGCCGGCGTTGTCGGCGCTGTCGGCGAGCACGACCGGACCACCGTCGAAGGCGAGCGCTTCGTCCAGCGCCGCGTCGATGTTCGGGTAGGGCTTGACCATCTGCTCGCGCAGGCTGAACAGCTCGTCGGCGAGCTTTCCCGCCAGCGCTTGCGCCTGCTTTGCATCACCGTCGGTGTAGACGAGCACCTTGCTTCCCATGTCGGGAACGTCGCCCCAGGGAAAACCGTGCACGAGCGAAATCGACAGCACGCCGCCCTGCCCTTCGAGCGCCATGACACGGTCGACGAGGCCGCGGCCCGGTTCGCGCGTCGTGTGGATCACGCTGATCATGTGCGCGTCGGCGACTGCCGGGACCGGCCGGACGCGGCCTTCGGCCTGCGCCACGCACAGGTCGACGAGTTCGAAGGCGCGCTCCAGCACGTCGGTGTGCGGATACTCCTTGAACGCAATCAACAGGTCGGCGTAGTTCACCATGCGTTCGCTCAGGTGGCAGTGCGGGTCGAGCTCGGCGCCGATCACGACGCTCGGGCCGACGATCTCGCGCACCTGCTGAAGCAAATCGCCTTCGCAATCGTCATAACCATCCGCGACCATCGCGCCGTGCAGGCCGAGCAACACCACGTCCACCGGCAACGCGGCGCGCAGGTCAGCGAGCAGTTCGTCGCGCAAGGCCTCGTACGCCACCCGAGTGACCACACCCGAGGGCTGCGCCGCGGCGACCATGCCCTCGACCAAGGTCCAGCCCTGCTGCGCGCCACGCAGGCGCGCCGCCCAGAGCGGCGCGGCGAAGAACTGCATCTGATCCGGGTGCGCGCCTGCGGCGAAATAACCGCGCTCCTTGAACGACGCCATGCCGGCCGGCATGGGCGCAAACGTGTTGGTTTCGGTGGCGAGCGTGGCGCTGAAGATTCGCATGCATTGAAGTGTAGGAGCGTGTCGCGGGCGGCCAACGCTGAGTCACGCTGGGTCACGCCGGGTCGCGCAGCTGGGTTACGCTTCCCTTCGCGCCGGCACACCGCCGTCGCAACCGGTCTTCACGAGGCCACACCGAGGCCCTACCCCATGAATCCACCCACCCGCTCCATCCTCATCACAGGCGCTGCGTCGGGCCTCGGCGCTGCCACGGCGCGCCGCTTCATTGCCGAAGGCTGGCGCGTCGCGATCAACTACCTCGACCCGAGCCAGCACGACGCCGCCACGGCCCTGGCCAGCAGCGCCGGGTCGCGCCAGCGCGCCATCGCCATCGTCGGCGACGTGACACAAGACGCCGACTGCGTGCGCCTCGTCGAGCAGAGTGTGGCCGCGTTCGGCAAGCTCGATGCGCTGGTGAATGCCGCAGGCATCAGCAAGATGGTCGCGCATACCGACCTGCACGGCTTGTCGGCCGACGACTTCCAGCGCATCTACGCGGTGAACACGATAGGCCCGTTCCAGATGATGCGCGCTGCGGCGCCGCACCTGAAGGCGAGCGGCAAGGGCGCCATCGTCAACATCTCGTCGCGAGCCGGAATCGCGGGCAGCGGCTCGTCGATCGCCTACGCTGCGTCCAAAGCGGGGCTGAACGCAATGACGCTCGCGATGGCGCGCGTGCTCGCGCCCGAAGTGCGCGTCAATGCGGTGTGCCCGGTGCTCGTCGAGGGTGGTTTTGTCGAGCGCCTCGCGCCGGAGTCTTTCGCAAAGCGCCGCGCGCACCAGATCGCCGTCACGCCATTGAAGCGCATCGGCCACCCCGACGAAGTCGCCGAGACGATCCACTGGCTGATCGCGAGCGCGGCGATGATGACGGGCGCCATCGTCGAGCTCGACTTCGGGATGCATTTGAACGCGGTGTGAGACCCCGATGCTTTACGACGTGACGCGCCACGAAGCGCTGCAACCCTTGGCCTGGAACGAAGACTTGGCGCGAGCGACGATCCGCCGAGTCGTGAGCGATACCGAGAGTCGTTATTCGGCGGAACGTTACTGGCCCATCCACCCACGCGATGTGGAAGACGGCGAAACCGGAGACGAGCTGGCCACCACGCTGTATTACGGCGCGTGCGGCGTGATCTGGGCGTTGCACTACCTGCAGGCGGTGGGCGCTGCGGGTCTTTCGCGCAGCTATGTCGATGACCTGGAGCGCCTGCGAACCAGAAACCGCGCATGGCTCGAGTCAGCCGGCAGTCAAGACTTCGCCTCGTTCCTGATGGGCGACACACCGATTGAGTTGCTGGCCTATGGCCTTGAGCCCGATCCGAAGCGCGCAGACCGGCTTGCCGCACTGATTGCCGGCAATCTCGAACATCCAGCGCGCGAACTGCTGTGGGGCGCACCGGGCACGCTGCTTGCCGCGCTGTTTCTGCACGAACGCACCGGCAACGCCCGTTGGGCGGACTTGTTCCGGCAGACCGCCGCCAAGCTCCGGTCGCAGTTGTTGTGGTCGCCCATTCCCTGTGGACCGGCGACCCCGGCTTTGCGATCTACCTTTGGGACTGTTTGCGCGAGAAAGCCGCGTTCCCGACGCTGGACGTCTTCTACGAATGAAAGCGGAGGCGGTGGCGGAAGCGGCGCGATCCCAGCGCTCAGGACAGCGCCCGCCTTTGTGAAAGGCCGCTCTAGGCTGCTCAACTTGGGAGTCGGCTCTCCGGCAGCCGACTTTCCTCAGCGGCCGGTCAACTCAGCCACGTCGAGCTTGGCTTCGGCACTGCCGAACACGTCCCGGTCCCAGTACGGGCTGGGCAGGCATTTGCCGGCCAAGTGCTCGACGAAGGCGCGCACCTTGCTCGAGATCAGCTTGCGCGACGGAAACACGGCGAACAAGTGACCCGGCACTTTCTCGAACGGCAACAACAGTGGCACGAGCTCGCCCGCCAGCACCGCCTTGTGGATCATGAAGGTGGGCAACACCGTGACGCCGGCACCGGCAATGGCTGCGGCGCGCAGCGCGTCGCCCGTGTCCAGGCGCAAGCGCGAAGGCACCGAGACCGATTCCTCCTTGCCCGTCTGCGGGTGCACGAACCTCCAGAAGTCCTTGTCCGACACCACCGAGTAGACGACGCCGCGGTGCCGCACCAGGTCTTTCGGGACCCGCGGCGTGCCGAAGCGCTTCAGGTAGGCGGGGCTTGCGCACGCGACTTTGCGGATCGTCCCGAGTTGCCGCGCCGACAGCGTGGAGTCGCGCAGCTCACCGATGCGCACCGCCATGTCGTAGCCCGCGGCGACCAGATCGACCGGGGTGTCGCTGAGCATGAGTTCGATCGACAAGCGGCTGTGCCGGTCGAGGAAGGCGCTCACCAACGGTACGAGGTGCATGTGGCCGAAGGTGCAGGGCGCGAGGATTCGCAGCGCGCCCACGTTCTCCGCAGCGGCGCGCGACGCCTGGCCTTCGGCTTCTTCCAGGGCGGCCAGGAGCTCGGTGGCCTTCTCGAAGAACACGCGTCCGGATTCGGTCAGGCTCACGGTGCGCGTGGAGCGGTTGATGAGCCGCGCGCCGAGGCGTTCTTCCAGTTCCTGCACGCGCCGGCTGATCGCCGACTTGGCGATGCCCAATTGCCGCCCCGCCGCAGCGAAGCTGTGCGCCTGCGCCACGGCAACAAAGGTTCGAAGGTCCTCGAACTTGTCTTGCATTGCGCTTGCCTCGCCTCGCCGTTGCGTGCCGGCCCGCGACACGGTGCGCCGATTCTGACAAGAAACGGCGCTTCGCGTTCTCCTGAGGAGAACGCTGAGTTCTGATGCCGCGCGGTCGAGCCGCGGCGCATTGCCTACAGTTCGCTCGGTGCCCCGCGGGCGCGATCTCCTCATTGCGCCGCCAACCCCAAAGGAAAGTTCATGAAACACGCCTGGTCTGCGGCGCTCGTCGCCGCATTGATGATTGGCGCGACCGCGTCGCGCGCCGCGGAGCCCGTCTGGGACGCGAACAAGGTGGTCTTGCAACCCCTGGTGCTCGGCCCCGGAGTGATCGCGATGATTCCGAGCGGCGCCGATCAACTCGCACCCAAGGGCATCGCGCTGGCCACCACCAGCGGCATCGTCGTGGGCAGCCGCACCGCGCTCGTCATCGACACCATGCTCAACAAGCGTCTGGCTGAGATGGTGCTGGCGCAGGCGAAGAAACAGAACAAGGGCATCGCGCCCGGTTTCGCGGTGAACACGAGTTTTCACGGCGACCACGCGTACGGCAACATGTACTTCCCGAAGTCGACGACGATCATCCAGCACGAAGCGACGAAGGCTTACGTCGACGCGCACTTCGAAGACGACACGAAGTTCATGATCGGCGCCCTCGGCAAGGGGCGCGGCATCGAAGAAATCAAGCCGCGCACGGGCGACGTGCTCATTCCCAAAGGCGGCGCGCTGCAGCTCGACCTGGGCGGGCGCACGGTGGAGATTCGCGACTTCGGTTTTGCCCAGACCGGCGGCGACTTGTGGGTCTGGGTCCCCGACGCGAAGGTGCTGTTCGCCGGCAACCCGGTCATCGCCGAACGGCCGGCCCTGCCGTGGCTGCTCGACGGACACGTGCAAGACAGCCTGGACACGCTCATCAAGGTGCGCGACTTTCTGCCCACCGACGCGCGCATCGTTCCCGGGCACGGGCGGGTCATCACCAAGGCCGAGCTGGACTGGCCGATCGGCTACCTGTCAGCGCTGCGCGACCAGGTGAAGGGCGCCATCGCACGTGGCGCGACGCTCGAGCAGACCGTGGCGCAAGTGGCGCTGCCGGAGTACCAGGGCTACATGCTCTTCGACTGGATTCACAAGCAGATCAACATCGGCGCGGCGTACAAGGAGTTCAAGAAGTAGGAGCGGCGGGTGACGGCGTCAAGATTTCCGAGCCCACCTCGGCCTGGGCTTGTCTACCTTGCGACCCGCTCCATCTTGCGCCACTCGCCGGTCGAGCCCTGATTCGGATTCACGCTCGGATCGTCGGTGCCGACGACGCGCCCTTGCGCATCGGTCCAATAGTACTTGTGCGTCATCGGCAACTCGACGGGCGGTGTGCCGTACGGGTTGGCAAACGTCTGCACGCCGCCCAGGTTCTCGCGCACCGCGAAGTTGCGCCTGTCCTGGCTCGCGTTGCGTGCGTCGGTGACCTGTTGCCAGTTCTTCTGCGACCAGTCGCGGTATTGGCGCGCCGCCTCGCCATACGCCGCGGAGTTCTGCAGGTTCTGCTGCATGACGCCACGCATGCCGAACGCGGCGCCGTTCAGCGCCGACACCTGGTCGGCGACTTGGGGCAGCCACGACGCGTAGCCGCCCCACTGGTCGGCTGCCGAGAGTGCCGCGGTCATTGCCATCGTCGCCGAGTCGTACGCCGGCGTCACCGAAACCTTTGCCACGCCGCGGTACGCGACGCCGCGCGCCGAGTAGGCCACGTCGAACTCGACCGCCTGGCGAAAGCCCGCCGCCGGCCGGGCCGGGCGCGCCTGGCCCAGCTGCAGGTTTTGCGGTTGCATCGCCGACAACTTGTCGAAGGCGAAGCGCGCCGCCGGGTGGTTCAGCGGCATGCCGGAATTGCCCACCATCACCGTCATCGCCTTGTTGTCGGGTGCAACCAGGGTCAGCGCGAACTGCCCGTCTTCACCGACGCGCCAGGTCGGTGGCAGAGCAAACGAGAAAAATCGCCCTTGCCCGATGCGCAGTTCACCGGTCGGCTGCGCCGGGTTCGCAGCCGCCGCACTCTCACGCAGGATCGGTTTCACCGGCACGAACTTCGATGCTGCCGCTGCGCCCTGTGGTGGGCTGACGGCTTGCTGCGCCGACCCGCCGGCGCCTTGCTGCGTGGGCAGACCGGCGAACTTCCAGGCCTCGATGCCGCCGCGATACCACAGCACATTCGTGTAGCCCGCATGAATGGCGCGCAACGCCGCGTTGTACGACATCCAGCATTCGCGCGACAGGCAATAGAAGACCAAGGCGACGCCCTTGCGCCCCTGGGTTTGCTGCGCGAGCCACTGACTCGCCTGCTGCTGCACCGCGTCGTCGAACGTTCCCGGTTGCGACAGCCACGCTGCGGGCACGGCGTTGGGGAGCACTTCCGCTTGGCCCAGAACGTCGAAGATCACAAACGGCGCCTGCCGGCCCTGAACGAGCGCAGCGAGACCCTTCGTCGTGATCACCTGCCCGCCGGGAATGCTCGCCGGAGTCGGCCCGTGCATCGCGCCGGCGTGGAGCTGCTTCGTCGGCGCCACGCCGAAGTCCTGTCGCTCCATGGGGACCATCTGGTCGAGATTGGCGGCGCCTGCTGGCGGCGCCGCCTTGGGCGTGTTCTGCGCTGAGGCAACCAGCGCCAGCGCGGCGCAGAGGACGCCGGGAAGAATCAGGCGAAGTCCGGTTGACATGGTGCAGCGATTGTCGCGCCCATCAGCCGATGCGCCGCGCCTCGACGTAAAAGCGCTTCTCATGCGCCTCCCCCATCGAAAACGTCTTGCGCGGCAGCGGCCCTTCGCGCACCACCATTCGCAGCAGGTCGCGCTTGCTTACCGTCGCGAAGTGAACTCCCGCGTTGGCGTCGCTCGTCGCCAGGCGCTCGAGCACGTCGTCGCCGTGCACGTAGTCGACGTGCGTCGCGCCGCCTTGCGCGATGAATTTGTCGATGAAGGGTTGCAAGCTGCCCACCGCCAGCGTCGAGGGCGGGTTCGAGATCTCGATGACGCTGAAGCGCGCCCCGGGACCGATCAGCCCTGCGGCTTGCGTCGGTTCGGCCGCGCCGTTCACGCGCTCGCGCATCGCCGCTGCCGTGGGCACATCGGTGCAGCGCACGTCCTTGCCAAACGACTTGGCGAGCGCCTGACGCACGTCACCGGACACGCCGAACAACAGGCGGTGAATCGGCTCGAATTCGAGCGCCGGATCGTGGATGTTTTCCACCTCGACGAGCGCGTAGCGGCTCGGGTGATCCATTCCCACTCTTGCCTTGATGCTGTCCCAGAACGACTTGGCGGTGGCGAGCGAGTGGTTGCCGTCGCCCATCGCAAAAAGCATCACGGGCGTGTCGAGCGGCACGCCGTAGCGTTGCGCAAACGTCTGCGGGCTCGCCAGCGCGTGCAGCGCCCGCACGGCGCGCTCGATGGGGGCGCCGTCCACGGCGTAACCGGCGACGCGCCCGCCGCCTTGCATCAGCCCGGTCTCATAGAGTTTGGCAAGCGATGCACGCGCCGCGGCAAGGGGTTCGATCACGGTCTGCAACGGGTCGTCGATGAGCACCAGGATGTGCGGCACTTCGAGCTCGGCCCCCTGGCGCACCGCGATGCGCGGCGCGAGGCGTTCGACCATCGTGCCTTCGGTGGGGCGGATCGCGCTGGCCGAGGTTTGCCGGAAGTCGTAATGCTCCAGATCGAGCTCGAGCATCAGGCCGCGGCGAACTCGGTTGCCCATCGTTCGCTCGACAAAAATCGCGCCTTCGCGCTCAACGAGCAGCCCTTGGGCGAGGTAGCTGCGCATCGTGTCCTGGATGCGGGCAATGCGCGCGGGGGCGTGCGGCGTGCCCAGGTAGACCTCGGGGAAGATCAAGTGCAGGCTGGACGGCGCGGCGCCGACTTCGCGCTCCACGTCGGCCCAGTACTGCGGCTCGGAGGTGTACTGGTCGCACGCGACAACGGCCCACTTCTTCAAGTCGATGTCTTGTCGCGGCAGGCAGATGCGCGGCAGGCGGAATGATGTTCGTGCGTCCATGAGACTCTGGCCTTTGCGGGTGAGCGGCGATGGTACCTGCGGCCGGCGCCTTTGTGCCGCCCTAGGGCCGACCCGCACCTGCGGAGCGTTCAAGCGTGCGTATATTCTGTGCACCGCCAACCACCGAGGCCGCACTGATGATGGACGCCGCAGCAGTCAAACAAATCGTCGATCGCTGGATGATCCCCACGCCCAGCGGCGCCTACATGGCGGGCCTGGAAAAGCGCCCGGTGATCGCGAGCGCACGCGGCATCACGGTGACCGATACGCAAGGCAAGACCTATCTCGACTTCGGCTCGGGCCAGATGGCCGCCGCGCTCGGGCACAACCACCCGATTTTTGTGGAGGCCGTGCGGCGCAGCCTCGAGACGATCAGCCACTCGACCAAGACCTTTCTCAACGTGGACCGGCTGGAGCTGCACCGGCGCCTGGGCGAAATCCTCACGCCGCCGCTGCAAAAGTCGCTGTTCCTGGTGAGCGGCAGCGACGCGGTGGAAGCCGCGATCGACATGGCGCGCAAGGTGACGGGCGGCGTGGACGTTCTTGCCTTGCACATGGGCTTGCACGGCTCCACGTCGTTCATCACGCGCTCGTTGTCGTTCGGCTGGAACCGAAGCAAACATGGCCTGGCCGCGCAGGGGACGACCGCCATCCTCGCGCCTTATCCGTACCGCTGCCCGGTCTCGAGCTCGCCCGAACAGTGCGCGTGCGCGATGGGTCAGGGCAACTACCAGTGCCTCGCGACGAGCTTCGAGCTCGCGCAAAGCAACTTCGGCGGCAAGCCGGCGGCGCTGATCCTGGAGCCCATCCTCAGCGCGGGCGGTGTGATCGTTCCTCCCCCCGGCTACGTGAAAGCGCTGCGCGACCTGTGCCACGCACGCGGCATGCTGCTCATCATGGACGAGTCGCAGACGGGTCTCGGCAAGACCGGCCGCATGTGGGGCCACGAGCACGAAGGCGTGGTGCCCGACATCATCACCGTCTCCAAGCACTTCGGCGCCGGCTTGCCCATCAGCGCTGTGTGCACGACGACCGAGATCGCGGATCGCGCCGCGGCGCAAGGTTATGTCGCGACACGCTCGCACGCGTGCGACCCCATCACCTGCAACGCCGGCGTGGCGAGCATAGACATCATCCAGAAAGAAGGCCTGGTCGCGCGCGCCGCGGCGATCGGCGAGCGCATGCAAGAGCATCTGCGCACGATGGCGCAGGAGAATGAGCTCATCGGTGAGTCGCGCGGGCGCGGCGTGCTGTGGGGCGTGGAACTTGTGCTGGACAGACGCAGCCGCGCGCCGGCCAACGGCTCGGCCGACGCCGCGGTGCAGGCGTGCCAGGACCAGGGTTTGATCGTGCAGGCGCGCGGCAGCCATGCGCGCAAGAACGTGATCCGGTTGGTGCCGCCGATGGTGTCGAGCGATGCTGAAATCGACCAGGGCATGGAGATCCTGCGCACCGTACTCAAGACCGTGCGTCGCGCCTGAGCGCGTTGACACGCCGACTCGTTACTTCACCTCGGAGACCGCGCCATGCGACACCCTCTTTGCAACAGCCTGCGCCTGCTGCTGGCCACACTGTGCTTCGCAGCCAGCTGCGCAGCGGCGCAATCCTGGCCCGGCAAACCCCTCAGGCTGATCGTGCCCTTCCCGCCCGGCGGCGGCTCCGATGCAGTCGGCCGCGTCATCGCGCAAAAACTCAGCGAGCGCCTGGGCCAGCAGGTCAATGTCGACAACCGCGGCGGTGCGGGCGGCTCGATCGGCACCGAGGCGGCGGTGCGCGCCGCGCCCGACGGCTACACGATGGTGCTCGCGTCGACGTCGGAAATCGCCATCAACCCGAGCCTGTACAGCAAGCTCAGCTACGACACCGTGAAAGACCTGGTGCCGGTGGCGCTGATCGCGACGACGCCGATGGTCGTGATCGTCACGCCCGCGCTGCCGGTCAGCTCGATAACCGAGTTGGTGGCGCTGGCGCGCGCCAAGCCGAGCGAGCTGAACGTGGCGTCCGCCGGTGCGGGAACGATTTCGCATTTGTCGGGCGAGCTGTTCCGCTCGATGAACGGCCTCAACTGGACCCACGTTCCGTACAAAGGCACCGGCCCGGCGCTGACCGATCTGGCCGGTGGCCAGGTGCAAGTCATGTTCGTTCCGCCGCCGCCGGCGCTGGGCCTGGTCAAGGCGAACCGCGCCAAGCTGCTTGCGGTGTCGGGCAAAGCCCGAGTGTCCAACTTGCCCGACACGCCCACCGTCGCCGAAGCCGGCGGCCCGGCGTACAGCGTCGACAACTGGTACGGCATCTTCGTTCCGGTGGGAACGCCCCAAGAAGTCGTCGCCCGGCTCATGGAGGAGATCGCGCAATCCCTGAAAGCACCCGATCTCGTGAACACGCTCGCTGCGCAAGGCGCGGCGCCGGGCGCCATGGCGGGCGCGGCGTTTGGCGACTACGTGAAATCGGAAGTCGAGAAATGGGGCAAGGTCGTCAAGGCGACGGGGGCCAAGGCCGACTGAAGCCGAGTCGCCGCTGGGCGGGGTTGAACATGCGCAGCAGCCGTCCGTTGCCGTCGTATTCGAACTTGCTGCGCAACAAATCGAGCCTGGCCCCTTTCTCGGAACAAATCGAGCCTGGCCCCTTTCTGCTTTGGCCACATCATGATGTGGCACCGCTTCGCCGAGAACACCTACCCCAACGTCGTCTACAACAATCCGCCGAAGAAGGCCTAGGAGCCAGGGCGGCAGAAGGCGGGGTCCGCGCATCACTCCCTCAAAACCCCGCACCCAAACGGTCCGCCGCGGCCAGGTAATCGGCCAGGTCTCTGCCGCGCTCAATGGGGAAGTGCTCGTCAGCGACCTCCAGAGAATCGATCCGGTAAACCCGGAAGGCGCGGAAGGCCGCTTCGATTTCGCTCCAGCCACCCAAGGTCCAAGTGCCGCCGACGTAGCGCAGGCAGAGCGCACGAACGCGTGCGTCGATCGAGGTTCCGTCGCCCTGGGTGTAGCGAAATCCGACGCGCCTGCGTTCCGACACGGCGCGCCGCAATGTGCGCAGGGCACGCTTCACCTCCGCTGAGACGCGAAAATCGGGAACCGACAGGCCGATGCCCTCGAGACTCGGACGCAGGCGTTGCGGAAGCACCGCGTCGACCTTCGCCAGCAGCGCATCCGCGGCTTCGCGCAGCCCTTCGTCGGCGCAGCTCTGCACCAGGCGAGCGCCGAACACCAGGGCCTGGAGTTCTTCCGGCGTGAACATCAGTGGTGGCACGCTGTAGCCGCGGCGCATGCGATAACCGACTCCCGCTTCACCCTCAATGGGAACGCCGCTCGCGATCAGGTCGGCGATGTCGCGATAGAGGCTGCGCAGCGACACGCCCAAGTGCTCGGCAAGCCGCTGCCCGGTGAGGACCCGGTCGCGCCCGAGCAGCAGCGTCAATTGAAAAAGTCGGTCGGCCCGGCGCATCGAAATTCCTCAATCACTGCTGCCACCACGTTGGCAGCAGCCCCGGCATAGCATTCACTGTGGCACTTGCTGCTGCTTTCACCCGCGGCGCGCCGCTCAACTTCGGCGGCGTGGCGCACCACCTTACTTCATCAGGAGACCGGTCATGTCCAGTGTCATCAATTGGTTCGATATTCCCGCCACGAACTTCGCTCGCGCGGTGACGTTTTACGAATCCGTTCTCGGCAGCAAGTTGATTCAGGAAAACATGCTCGGCGCACAGATGGCGATCTTTCCCGCCAAGCCAGGCGAGGCCACCGGCGCCATCATGGCCCGCGAAGGCGTGAATCCCGGCGCCGCCGGAACGACGATCTATCTGAAAGCCGGCAACGACTTGGCGGTCGCGCTTGCGCGCGTTCCAACGGCCGGGGGCAAAGTGGTGTTCCCGAAGACGTTCATCAAAGAGGGATTCGGCTATTTCGCGATCATGATCGACAGCGAAGGCAATTCCGTCGGTCTGCATTCGCTGAACTGAGCCCCGAGGAACACGCCATGAATCGTATTGTTCTCCAGGCCGCCACCGCAGCCGCAGTGCTCGCCGTGGGGTTTGCAGCGCCGGTGTGGGCGCAAGCGCCCCCGACCCAGGCCAACCCCGTCGTGCACGTCGAGATCCTCGGGGCTGACGCGCCCAGGCTGCAGAGTTTCTACCGCGACTTGTTCGGTTGGCAGGCGAAGATCAATCCCATCGGCTACGGCTATGTTGCCGTGGCCCCGCCGACCGGAACGCCACTCACGGGCGGCGCGGGCCCGAGCCCGCAGCGCCAGCCGCTTGTGATCTTCTACGTCAAGGTGGACGATCCCGCAGCAACCCTGAAGCGTGCCGAAGCACTGGGCGGCAAGACCGTGGTTCCAGCCACCGATGCGCCGGGCGGCGTGACATTCGCGCGGCTCGCCGACCCGGAAGGAAACGTCGTTGGCGTGGTGCGTCGGCCGAATTGAGTCCCACCTTGGCTGTCGCGACGCGTGCGTTTGCGTCGTGGCGCTCCTCAGTTGGCCTTGCGCACGAGCCGAAACACCTTGCCCGTCGTGCCGTACGGCCCGAACGTCTCGTTGGTGAGCACCAAGAGCTCACCCGTCGCGCTCTCGGCCAGGCCGATGATGCGGCTGTCGATCTGCAGCACGCGCCGGTAGGGCCATAGCGCCGGGGCAGAGGCAACGCCGGCGTCGCTCGGCTGGGCGACGAAAATTTGGCCCGAGGGTACCTTGAAGTCTGCACTCCAGTCGGCAACGATCAACTGGCCCGCGAGTTCGGGGATCTCCCGCCCGCGGTAGCGCACCGCGCCGGTGATTGCCGTGCCCACACCGGCAATTCCCAGACGCGTCTGCGGGTGCGACGCCTGCATGTTCGGGTACTCGACGACGGGCAATTCGATGCGCTTGCCGGCCGAGTCAAGCGTCGCGCACTGGGCCGGCGGCTGGCGCGGTTTCAAGCGGTCCACGCAATGCGTTCCTTCGAGCAACGGCCAACCGAAGTTGCCTGGCCCGCGCACACGGTACGCGGCTTCCCAGAGCGTCTCGGCCACGGCAGTGACGTAGAAGCTGGCGTCAGCGCGATCGAAGGCGATGCGAAACGGATTGCGAAAACCCCACGCCCAGACGTCCCTGCGCCCCGCTGCGCCGCTGGCAAACGGGTTGTCGCGCGGAATCGCATAACCGGGGAAGCCGCGGTCGACGTCGATGCGCAGAATCTTGCCGTAAGGCGACTCGGTGTCCTGCGCGACGCCGTCCCAGACGAGCGCTTCGGCGGGCACGTTGAACGCCTCCCAGAGCACCGTCTTGCCGACGCCGTGCGACGCACCGCCATCGCCGAGACCAATGTAGAGGTGGCCGTCCGGACCGAACGCCAACGCGCCGCCGTTGTGCTTGCGGCTCGGCCAATCGACCTCCATGAGCACGCGTTCTGTCTGCGCGTCGATGCGCGACAGATCCCCTGGCTTGGCGCTGAATTCCGACACGCGGCGCGTATGGTTCCAGTGCTGCGGCGCTCCCGGGCGCAGCGGCGCGGAGTAGCTGGCGAACACGCGGCCGTTGCGTGCGAAGCCGGGGTGCAGGGCAAAGCCGAGCAGGCCGCGCTCCTCGAAGTTTTGCTCGAGCGGCAGCAGGCGCGGCCGCAGGTCCAGGAAGGGCTCGGGCGCGAGCGTGTTGTCGGGCCTCAGCACGCGCACCACGCCGTCTTGCTGGACGATGAACTTGCGCCCGCTTGAATCGGCGGGCTCTTCGATGTGGATCGGCGCAGTCAGGCCCTCGGCGATCAGTTGCAGCGCGAGAGATTGCGCGGCCGTCTGCAAGGCGAGGATCAGCAGCGCGAAGCCAACGAGACACACGGGCAGTCGGGGAAATCTCTGGGGCATGGGTGAACTCGTGTCGGTGACGGGTGGTTGACGGGGCTGCTCATTCTCAGGGCCTGCGATGCGGCACGCCCTGCGCGCCGGCACCCCGGTAGTGTTCGGCGAGCACATCGCGCCCCCAGTCGCCTTCGAAGTCGCGCCACACGGTGTGGATGTGGTTGCCGCCCGAGTTGTCGAACTCGATCAGGAAGGTCGCGCCCTGGATGCGCAGGTAATGCGGCTCGCCGCGGGTCACGCTGCCGGCCCAGCCGACGCGAATCGACTCGAGCGATCCGGCGCGAACTCGCGCCAGTCGCGCCTCAGCGAGTTCGGGCTGCAGGTGCTCGGCAAATCCGCCGATCAGCTTCAGCACGAGCGCCTGTTGCGCCGCGGTCATCGCCGCAAACTCCAGGCCCACCGGCGCAAGTGGACTGACTCGCGCCGCGTTGCGCGTGACGATGTCGCCGACCGGCCGCGCCTCGAACACCGCGCTGCGGCCCTGCGCAGCGCTCAAGCCCTCCACCCATTGGCGCGCCAGGTCCTCCTCGGTCCTCAGCAGCCGATACCCTTTACGCGGCCCGGGCGCACCCACGTCGCGCGAAACGATAGCCGGATTCGCGCCGAAGAACTGCGGCAGCGTCGCGACATAGCGCTCGGCCCTCAGCGTGAAGTGCAGCGACAGGTGATGACCCTCGATGCGCCAGCCCCACGCCGCCGCGCCCGGCTCGCCATAAATTGCGAACGCGTAGTTCTCGGGGTCGCGCGTGGGGCCGAAGGTCTCGAGTTCGCGCAGTGCGATTTCCAGCGACATCACGGCGCGCACCTTGGCCAGTCCGGAGTCGCTGAGCGCCGAGCGCAGCAGCGCCGTGCTCGCCTCGCGCTGCGCCGTGGACATCGATTTCCACGCCAACCCGTCGCGGCTGCGCGGCGTGTAATGCCAGTCGCTGCGGGCTGCGTCGGTAAAGGGCAGGCGCAGTGCGGTGCGGTCGGCTGCAGGCGTCGCGTCGATGAGGCGAAGCGCTGCGGTGCTCGGGGTAGGGGTCTGCGCGAGCGCTGAATCGCTGGCCAGCAAGACGAGGGAAAGCAGCGCCGCCGCGAGCTTTGCGAAAGCGCTGGAGCCGGCACGGCCCGGGCGGCCAATGCGGCCAGCGCGCCCGGCCCGGCCAGCGCCCGCCATCACTTCACCTCGAGCCTGCGGAGCACCGTCAGCGGCGCGACCGCGCCCGCCGGGCGCGACGCGTCGCCGCGCACGACGACGCCTTCGCCCGGCGCGAGCGACACGTCGACGATGTGGCGGATCGTCGACCCGTGCGACACGAGCACGACAAGCTCGCCGCGCCGCAGCGTCGCGACGTAGCGGCGCACTTCGGCGGCCTGCGCGTCGGCGCCGCTGCGGTCTTCGAAGACGTTCGCGAGCGCCTGCCAATCGCTGCTCCGGCCAAACGCGAGCTGCGCCGTGTCGCGCGTGCGGCACCAGGGCGAATGGCGCACTCTGGTCGGGCGCAGGTTCTTCTCAGCAAACCACTCGCCGATGCGCTTCGCATGCGCGATTCCGGTTTCATCCAGATTGCGCTGGCTTGCGCAATCGGCGAGGCGCCAGCCGGGCGGGTCGCCCACACCCGGCGTCGTCTGCGCATGGCGCATCAGGATCGCGACGCCGCCCTGGCGCAGCTCGCCCAGCAGCGCTGCGTCGTCGGCGTGGGCCAAGCCGACGCAGGCCAGCCAAGCACACGCGGCGAGCCCGGCGCATCGAGCCAGTGCAGAGGCAGATCGCTTCACGGCCACAGTGTAGATTTCTCGGGAAACGCCGTACAGGCCTTCGAGCCTGCGGGATTTCCGAGTGCTCGCGCCGGCGGCCCTTGCGCCGAACGCAGACCGCGCGATGGCGCCGCGCCTACCCCGCCTTGCCAAAAAACCGCGGCACGGCGAGCACGAAGTCGGCCCAGTAGGTGATCACGATCAGCGTGAAGAACAGGGGGATGTAGAACGGCAGCACGGCGCGCGAGATTTGCGCCAGGCTGATCTTCGCGATGTCCATCATGATGAACAGGATCACGCCGAACGGCGGCGTCAGCGTGCCGATCAGCAGGTTGACGACGATGATGATGCCGAAGTGCACCGGGTCCACGCCGAGCGCGACGATCGTCGGGAACAGCGTCGGCGTAGCGATCAGCAGGATCGCCGTCGTCTCCATGAAGCAGCCGATGATCAGCAGCGCGACGTTTATGATCGCCAGGATCACGAACTTGTTGTCGGAGATCGACATCATCAGCGCGGCGAGCTTCATCGGCGCCTGCGAGGTCGCGACGATCCAGCCGAACGGCACGGCGCAGGCGATGATGTAGATCAGCACGCCGCACGTGACGAAGGTGTCGCGGCAGGCCTCGAGCAAGTCGTGCACTTTCAGTTCGCGCTGCGCGAAGCCAAGCGCCGCCGCGTACACCACCGTCAACGCGCCCAGTTCGGTGGGCGTGGCCACGCCGGCGAGCAGGCCCACCGTCAGCAGAATCGGTGCCGCAAGCGCCGGGAGCGCGCGGACAAAGGTGCGCCCCAGGCGCGGCAACGACATCGGCACGGTGGGCGGCGAGACCACGCGGCCGGTGCGCACCAGCCAGTAAATCATCACCATCAGCGCGCCGCCCATCAGGATTCCCGGCAGGAAGCCTGCGAGAAACAGATCCGCGACGGACACCTGCACCATCACCGCGTACACGACCATGATGACGGAGGGCGGGATGATCGGGCCGATGATTGCCGAGGCGGCGCTCACCGCCGCGGCGAACGCCGGGTCGAACCCTTCCTTGCGCATCGCGTTCACTTCGACGACGCCCAAGCCCGCAGCGTCGGCCTGCGCGACGCCGCTCATGCCGGCGAAAATCATGCTCGCGACGACATTCACGTGCGCCAGGCCGCCGCGGATGTGGCCCACGAGCGCGCCGGCGAAGTCGAAGATGCGGTTCGCGATTCCGGCGCGGTTCAGCAGGTGGCCGGCAAGAACGAACAGCGGAATCGCGATGAGGACGAAGCTGTCCAGCCCCGTGCCCATGCGCTGCACGACGATCGACAGCGGAATCGGTTGCGTGAACGCGATCGTCGCGATCGACGCCAACCCCATCGCAAAGGCGACCGGGACTTCGATCACGACGAGCAGTGCGAACAGGCCGAACAACACCCAGAGCGTCATGGCGCCGCCAAGACGCGATCCGGCGGCGTGCTGCGCCGCCCTGTCAACACGGAAAATTCGAGCAGCAGCAGGTACAGCGCGGTGAGGGCCATCGAAGCCGCCGAGAACGTCAACGGCAGCGAATAGAACCAGCTGCGCGGCAGTTCGATGGGCAGCGAAATCGTCGTCGAGCGCCCTTCGACGCCCATCACTTTCACGCCCTGCACGACGAGCACGATCAGCGTGCCGAGCACAAGCGCCCAAACGAGCATGCGCATCCCGGCGGCAGCGCGCAGCGACAAGCGGCTGAAGAAGGTCGCGATCAGGATGTGCCGGCCTTGTTTCAGGCCCAGACTCGCGCCGACAAACGCCATCCAGATGAAGGCGTAGGTGGCAGACTCTTCGACCCAGGCGAGCGGCCGGCCGAGCACGTAGCGCGTGAACACCTGGACCGTGATCGCGACGACGATGAGCGCGATCAGCGCCACGCCCAGGACTTGCTCGAGCGCGCCGAGGCGGTCGAGCAGTCGCTTGTAGAGCGGCAGCGTCACGTCGGCCCAGCCGCGCGCAGGGCTGCCGCGCTGCGGCACGGCGTCAGGCGGCGCCTCGCGGCGCTTGGTCGGCACGTTCAGAGCTTCTGGATCTGATCCCACAGGCCCGTCGCCCAGGCGCCGTCTTTCTCCATCTTCGCCACGCCGTCCTTGGCGCGCTGCTGAATCGGCGCCTTGTCGATGTTCGTGACTTTCGCGCCCTCGGCCGCCATCTTGCGCACCACGTCTTCGGTCTCCATCTGCGCCGACTTGCGCGTGTTCTGCACCGCGTCTTGCGCGCAGTCGCCGAGCAGCTTTTGCATGTCGGCGGGCAACGCCGAGTACGCCTTGTCATTGACGGTGATGTGCGCCGACGACATGAGGTGGTCGGTGCGGATCACGTTCGTCGCTGCTTCGTGGAACTTGGCGGCGTAGGCCGACGAGATCGGCCCTTCGGCGGCCTCGACGACACCCGTCTTCAAGCCCAGATAGATCTCACCCCAGGCCAGGCGCGACGGGCGCGTGCCGAGCGTTTCCCAGAGGGTGAGGTAGGTCTTGATCTCGGGGACGCGCATCTTCACGCCGTTCATGTCGGCCAGGCTGCCGATCGGCTTTTTCGAAAACAGGATGCGCGGCTGCGTGGGCGCAGCGGCGAGGATGCGCAGGCCCTGTTCCTTGCGCAGCTTCTCGGCCATCGCGGCGTAGGTGGGGCTGTCGAGGAACTTCTGCATGTGGTCGGCGTCGCGGAACGTGAAGCCCCAGGCGAGGATCGCGTAGTCCTTGACCCAGTTCGCGTACCAGTCGAGCACGTCGCCGTAGATGTGCACCGAGCCTTGCATCATCTGCTCGATCACCTGGACGTCGCTGCCGAGCTGCTCGCCCTGGATGAAATTGACCTTCAGCTTGTTCGCGCCCTTGTCGTTGACGCAGGCCGTGAAGCGCAGGTTCTGCCGGTCCAGGATCGAGCCGAGCGCGTCGGACCCGCCGAGTGTCAACGTGGTTTGCGCGTGCAGCGGCGCTGCGAGCAGCAGCATGCACGTGCCGAACAGGGTAGCAAGTCGAGTGGTTTTCATCGGGTTGTCTCCGTTGTGTTGTCAGGGGGTCCGCGCAGGCGATGCCAGCGCCTGCTGATCGAAGTAACGCCGCTGCAACGCGGTCTGGTTTTCGTAAATCGAGCCTTGGTTTTTTGCCGGAGGGTAGGGCATGCGGATCGGGCACTCGACGGTGCGCGGCACGACGCCTGGCGTGCCCACGAGCAGGCGGCTGTTGAACTCGTTCCAGTCGCCAACGCCCAGCAGCGGGAAAGCGTCGGCCGCGGAAAACTCGTAGAGCAGCAGGTTGCGCGAATGCGCGGAGCAGTTTTGCGCCGAGCCGTGCACCGCGCGAACGTGGTGAAACGAGCACGACCCGGCCGGCGCGATGAGCGGCACCGCGGCGGTGAAATCCAGCCCGTCGCGCGCGGGCTCCATCGCCCCGCAGAAATAGCCGTCGGCCCCGTGGTGGTCGAAAGTCGGCCCGCGGTGGCTTCCCGGCAGCACCATCATCGGGCCGTTCTGCGGCGTTGCGTCGTCGAGCAGCACGCCCACGGCGAGCAAGTCGTCGTTCGTGTGCGGGTAAAACGCCCAGTCCTGATGCCACTCGACCGGCGAGCCGTATTCGGGCGCCTTCAGATTGAGCTTGGAGCCGTGCAGGCGCACGCCGCTTCGCCCCAGCAAGGCCGACAACACCGCGAGCAACTTGGGCGAGCGCATGAACTCGGCGAACACCGGGTGCACGAGGTGCGGCTTCTTGATGCGCCGCACGCGCGGCTGCGCCGGAGAATGCGTCGGCTCGAGGTCGTAGACGTCGTCGTGCGTCGTCACACCGCGCGCCTGCTGGATCAGATCGGCGAGCACCTGTTTCATGCGCTGCCGCGTCACGTCGTCAAGCAGCCCTTCGACGACGATGTAGCCGTCGCGCCAATATCGTTCAACGGTTTCGCGGTTCAGGCTCACGGCGGCGGACCTCAAGGCAGTTGCGGGCAGTTGCGCACTGGGGGTCGATGGTAGCGGTTTCGGACACGGCCTCGAATCGCTGTCACGAACTTGTCATGAGACTGCCATACATTGGCCGGCGAACGCTAACCAGAGGTGAATCATGTCAAAGCACTGCACAATCGCCGCCGCCGCGCTGGCCGCAACCCTTGTTTCGCTGGCGCCGTTCGCGGCGCAGGCACAGGTCGTGAAGATCGACGGGTCGTCGACGGTCTACCCCGTGACCGAAGGCGTCGCCGAAGACTTTCAGAAGTCGAAAAAGGGCGCCATCAAGGTGACCGTCGGGATCTCGGGGACGGGCGGCGGCTTCAAGAAGTTCTGCCGCGGCGAGACCGACATCTCGAACGCGTCGCGCCCGATCCTGACCAAGGAGATGGAGGAGTGCAAGGCAGCAGGCATCGAATACTTCGAGTTGCCGGTCGCGTTCGACGCGCTGACGCTGGTGATGCATCCGAAGAACGCCTTCCTCAGTCAAATCACGGTCGAGGAGTTGAAGAAGATGTGGGAACCTGCCGCCCAAGGCAAGGTGATGCGCTGGAACCAGGTGAATCCGGCGTGGCCCGACGCACCGATCAAGCTGTTCGGCGCCGGCTCCGACTCCGGCACGTTCGACTACTTCACCGAGGCGATCGTCGGCAAGGCCAAATCGAGCCGCGGCGACTTCACGGCCAGTGAAGACGACAACGTGCTGGTGCAAGGCGTTGCGCAGGACGTGAACGCGATCGGCTACTTCGGCTACGCCTACTACGCGGAGAACCAGTCCCGGCTGAAGGCCGTGCCGATCGTCGAAAAGGCCGGCAAGCCCGCAGTGAGCCCGAGCGAAAAGACCGTGCTCGACGGCAGCTACCAGCCCTTGTCACGCCCGATCTTCATCTACGTCAACGCCAAGGCGATGGCCAAGCCGGAGGTGAAGGAGTTCGTCGAGTACTACATGAAGGAAGGCGCGCGCCTGGCCAAGGAAGTCAAGTACGTTCCCCTGCCCTCGAGCGCCTACAAGATCAATCTCGAACATCTGTCCAAGGGCAAGAAGGGCACCGTGTTCGGCGGCCACGCCGAAGTGGGCGTGACGATCGAGTCGCTGCTCGCCCGCGAAGCGAAACTCTGAGACTGAGGCAGCGGCCAACGGCGGCGACTCTAGAATGACAACCGCCGCTTCCCCGCTGCGCATGCCCATCAGCCCCACCGTGCCCTCAGGCGCAGCCAAGCTCGCCGAATACGCCCAGCTCAAACGCCGCCGCAAGTCGAGGGAACGCCTCGTCGAGGCGGTGTTGCTGCTGGCGGCGTGCGTGTCGGTGTTCACGACGCTGGGCATCGTCTACATCCTGCTGAAGGAGTCGCTCGCCTTCTTCACGCACGTGTCGGTATGGAACTTTCTGACGGACAAGCAGTGGACCCCGCTGTTCGACGACGCCCACTTCGGCATCATGGTGCTGCTCGCGGGCACAGTGAGCAGCTCGATGGTGGCGCTGTCGATCGCGATTCCGCTGGGCACCATCATTGCCATCTACCTGTCGGAATTTGCCGGCCACAAGACGCGCGAAATCATGAAGCCGCTGCTCGAGCTGTTGAGCGGCGTGCCCACCATCATCTACGGCTACTTCGCGCTCTTGTTCGTGACGCCGCTGATCCAGAAGTTCTACCCCGCCTTGCCCGGCTTCAACGTGCTGTCGGCCGGCATCGTGATGGGCATCATGATCATCCCGTACGTCTCGTCGTTGGCCGAAGACGCGATGCGCGCCGTGCCGATGAGCCTTCGCGAAGGTTCGTACGCGCTGGGCGCGACGCGCTACCAGACTGCCGTCAATGTGGTCGTTCCGGCGGCTTTGTCGGGAATTACCGCGGCCTACATCCTGGGCATCTCGCGCGCCGTGGGCGAAACCATGATCCTGGCGGTGGCCGCGGGAATGCAGCCGAACCTGACGCTGAACCCGCTCGAGCCCGCCGCCACCATCACGTCGTATATCGTGCAGGTGGCTTTGGGCGACTTGCCGCACGGCAGCGTGGGTTACCAGACGATTTTCGCTGCCGGTCTGATGCTGATGTTGCTGACCCTCGTGTTCAACCTGTTCGGCCACTGGATGCGTCGGCGCTTCCGCGAGGCCTACTGATGCCGCTGTCGAACCCCGCCTCGAGCTTGGCCGCGGCCAGCGCGCGCGCCCAGCAGCTGCGCACCCTGATTCGCCGCCACAAGCGCTGGGACACGATCTTCGGCGTGCTGGGCCTGCTCGCGATGATGGTGGGCGTGCTCACCCTGGCCGCCCTGTTCGCCGGCATGGCCATCGACGGCGTGCCGCGGCTGTCAGCCGACTTCTTCACCTCGTTTCCGTCGCGCCGTGCCGGCCAGGCCGGCATTCTCTCGGCGTGGGTGGGTTCGATCCTGGTCATGATGGTGACGGCCATGTTCGCGGTTCCGGTGGGAATCGCCGGCGCGGTGTACCTTGAAGAATACGCGCGCAAGAACTGGTTCACCGACGTCATCGAGATCAACATCACCAACCTCGCCGGCGTTCCGTCCATCGTCTACGGCCTGCTCGCGCTGGGCATGTTCGTCTACCTGTTCGGCCTGGGCCAGAGCATCCTCACCGCCGGCCTGACGCTGGGCCTGCTGATCCTGCCCATCGTCATCGTCACGACGCGCGAATCGCTGCGTGCGATTCCCCAGCACGTGCGCGAAGGCGCCTACGCCTGCGGCGCAACGCGCTGGCAGGTGGTGCGCGACCACCTGCTGCCCTACAGCACACCGGGCATCCTGACCGGCGTGATCATCGCGCTGTCGCGCGCGATCGGCGAGACCGCGCCCATCATCACGATCGGCGCGCTGACCTTCATCGCCTTTCTTCCCCCCACGCCCTTCAGCGGCGAGCCACCCGCGGGCTTGTTCGACTGGCTGTTCTCGCCCTTCACCGTGATGCCGATCCAGATCTTCAACTGGACCTCGCGCCCCGACCCGGCGTTCCAGCAAAACGCTGCCGCAGCGAGCTTCGTTCTCATCTTCATGACGCTGGGAATGAATGCCTTGGCGATCTGGCTGCGCTACCGGCTGCGCAAGAACATCAAGTGGTAAGCGCCACTCCAAACGCAAGACATCGAGCCCGCAACCCATGAGCCAAACCATCACCTTGGCGGCCGACCCGCCGCCGGTCAAGGCCGAATCGAAGGACCTGGACTTTTACTACGGGTCATTCAAGGCGCTGAACCGGGTCTCGATGCCGATCTATGAACACAAGGTCACGGCGTTGATCGGCCCCAGCGGCTGCGGCAAGAGCACCTACCTGCGCTGCTTCAACCGCATGCACGACCTTTACCCGGGAAATCGCTACGACGGCAGCATTTTTCTGAACCCCGACGGCGTGGACGTGCTGCACGCGTCGGTGGACCCGATCGAAGTGCGCATGCGCGTCTCGATGGTCTTCCAAAAACCCAATCCGTTCCCGAAGTCGATTTTCGAGAACGTCGTCTACGGCCTGCGCGTGCGCGGCGAGAAGTCGCGCAGTTACCTGGAAGACAAGGCCGAAGCCGCGTTGAAGTCCTCGGCACTCTGGGACGAAGTCAAGGACCGGCTCGAGGAAGTCGCCGTCAACTTGTCGGGCGGCCAGCAGCAGCGCCTGTGCATCGCGCGTTCGCTCGCGACCGACCCGGAAATCCTGCTCTTCGACGAACCCACGTCGGCGCTGGACCCGATCGCCACCGGCAGCATCGAAGAGCTGATCCGCGTCATCAAGGACAAGGTGACGATCCTCATCGTCACGCATAACATGCAGCAGGCGGCGCGCGTCTCCGACCAGGTGGCCTACATGTACCTCGGCGAGCTGATCGAGTTCGGCCAGACGCAAGACATCTTCATGAAGCCCAAGCGTCGCGAGACCGAGGACTACATCACCGGCCGGTTCGGCTGAAGCCCAGCATCGAACGGAGTCCCGACATGCCCGATAAACACCTCTCCACGCAGTTCGACGCCGAACTCAGCGACATCTGCACGCGCGTGCTCGAAATGGGGGGCCTGGCCGAGGCCCAGGTGGCGCTCGCGGTTCAGGCGCTGACCCAGTTCAGCAGCGACTTCGCTGCGCAGGTGATGGTGCGCGAAGAACAGATCAACCAGCTCGAGATCACCATCGATCGCGAGTTGTCCAGCATCATCGCCCGGCGCCAGCCGACCGCGCGCGACTTGCGCCTGCTGCTCGCGGCGTCCAAGACGATTGCCAACCTGGAGCGCGTGGGCGACGAGGCGGCGCGAATTGCACGCATGGTGCAGCGGCTGCTCGCCGAAGGCGGCTCGAGCCGCAGTCGCCTGCCGGTGAAGGACCTGGAGTTCGAGTCCGATCTCGCGGTTCGCCAACTGCGCAAGGCGCTCGACGCATTCGCGCGCCTGGATGTGGAGTCGGCCATCGAAGTGCTGCGCCAGGACGACCAGATCGACCGCGAATTTGAGGGTCTGCTGCGCAAGCTCATCACCTACATGATGGAAGACCCGCGCACGATTTCCGCCAGCATCGACCTGGTGTTCGTCGCCAAGGCGCTGGAACGCGTGGGCGACCACGCGAAGAACATCGCCGAAGTCATCATCTACATCGTCAAGGGCACCGACGTTCGGCACAACCCGCTCGAAACCATCGAAACGCTGGCGCGCTGACCCATGAGCCGAATCCTGGTGGTCGAAGACGAGGCGGCGATTGCCGAACTGGTATCGCTCAACCTGCGCCACGCTGGGCACGACGTGGTTCTTGCCGCGAGCGGCGAGCAGGCACAGACCGAGATCGACGCCGTCTTGCCCGACCTGGTGGTGCTCGACTGGATGCTTCCCGGCCAATCCGGCGTCGCGCTGGCGCGGCGCTGGCGTACCTCGGAGCGAACCCGCAAGCTGCCCATCATCATGCTCACGGCGCGCACGCAGGAGTCCGACAAAGTCGCCGGGCTGGACGCCGGCGCCGACGACTACCTCAGCAAACCCTTCTCGACCCAGGAGTTGCTGGCGCGAATTCGAGCCCTGCTGCGGCGCCGCGCGCCCGAGGCGCTGGAGGAAGTCGTCGCTGTGGACGGGCTGACACTCGACCCGGCGACGCGCCGCGTCATGGCGCAAGGCAAGCCGCTGCGTCTGGGCCCCACCGAGTTTCGCCTGCTGCACTACCTGATGGCGCACCCGCAGCGCGTGCACAGCCGCAAGCAATTGCTCGATCGCGTCTGGGGCGACCACGTGTTCATCGAAGAGCGCACCGTCGACGTGCACATCAAGCGCTTGCGCGAAGCCCTCGCCCCGGCGCACTGCGCGTCGATGATCGAGACGGTGCGCGGCGCCGGTTACTGCCTGGTGCAAGCCAGCGCCTGATCCGGCCACGTGCATGCACTGGCTGCTTCCCCGAATCCTCACCGCCCTGAGCGCGTTGGGCCTGGGCATGCTGGTGGGTTACGTGGCCGGCGTCAGCGTCGGCTCCCTGCACGTCGGCGTGACGCTCGGCGCATTGAGCGGCGTGGCGCTGGCTGCGCTGTTCGACACGCTGCGGGCGCAACGCTTGTTGTCCTGGCTGCGCAACAACCCGGCGATCGAGGCGCCGCGCCACTCCGGCTACTGGGGCGAACTGGGCTACCGCGTCGAGCGTGCCCTGCGCAGCCGCGATCGGGGCTTGACGGAGGAGCGCGAGCGCATCGCACAATTCCTCTCGGCGATTGAAGCCTCACCCAACGGCGTGCTGCTGCTCGATGCGCACGGCCAGATCGAATGGTGCAACTCCACCGCCGCCGCCGACCTCGGCATCGACCCGCAGCGCGACCTGTATCAGCCGTTGACGAACCTCGTGCGCGCGCCGTCCCTGGTCGCGCAGCTGCAAGAGGCCGCCACACCGGACCCGGTGATCTTTTCGCTGCCCGGCCGGCCCGGCACCTTGTCGGTGTTGATCCGCCCTTACGGCGACGGGCAGAAGCTGCTGCTCAGCCAGGACATCACGGAGCGTTTGCGCGTCGATGAGATGCGCCGCGACTTCGTCGCCAACGTGTCGCACGAGATTCGCACGCCGCTCACCGTGCTCGCCGGCGTCGTGGAAAGCATGACCCACTTGCCGCTGACACCGACCGAACAGCAGCGCATGCTGAGGTTGATGGGGCAGCAGACCGAGCGCATGCAGACCCTCGTCAACGACCTCCTGATCCTGGCCCAGCTCGAGGGCGGCCCGCGCCCGAGCACCGATCAATGGGTTGACGTCCAGCGCCTCATGCAAAGCGCAGTGAGCGACGCGCGCACGCTGTCGGCGGGCCGGCACGAGGTGACACTCGACGCCGGTGAACCGGCCGCGATCGCCGGCAATGAAGCCGAACTCGCCAGCGCGCTGGGCAACCTGGTGACGAACGCGATCCGCTATACGCCGGCGCAGGGCGCCGTGACGCTGCAGTGGCAGCGGCGCAGCAACGGCAGCGGCGTGTTCGAGGTGCACGACACCGGGCCCGGCATCGCCCCCGAACACATGCCCCGGCTGGGCGAGCGCTTCTACCGCATCGACGGCAGCCGCTCGCGTGAGAGCGGCGGCACCGGCCTCGGCCTGGCGATCGCCAAACACGCGGTGCAACGCCACGGCGGCGAGTTTGAGGTCACGAGTGTCGTCGGCAAGGGATCGACGTTTCGTTTGGTGTTTCCTGCGGCGCGGGTGCGCTGATCCTGGTGCGCTGATCCTGGCCCCTTTTTCCGGTCACGGCGCGATGGCTATCGTCAGCGGCGCCGACCAGCTCTTGTCGGTGTCGTTGTAGTAGAGGTAGGCTGCCGAAGCCGGCCCGGTGTAGCTGCCCGGCACTGTGGCGACCAGGTCGATTCCGATTCGCTTCACCTCGCCCGGCTTCATGTCGCGGAAGTAGAGGATGACTTCGCGGGCACGTGTTTCGAAGAAGGCGATCTGCCCTTTCTCGCGCAGCTCCTTCAACTGCCAGTTCTGGAACGTGAGGCCACCGGGCAAGCCCAGGCGTGCCAGCGTCATCGGCTGGCCGTTTTGCGTCTTGTTGCTGATGACGGCGTCCAGGCGCACCGTTTCGCCCATCTTCACCTCGGCCTTGCCGAGCGTCGCGGCCAGGTGCACCGCCGCTGCGTTGGACGACGCCGGCTCGGTGGACCGGTATTCGACGGCCATCGAGTAGGGCAACGGGTCGGCGCTTTTGGACGTGAGTGCGATGCTGTGCTTGCCCGGCGTGAGCTTGGCGTCGAAACCCGTGAAGACGATGGGTTCGCGCCGTCCGGCTTCGTAACTCTGTTCGGCGACGATCACACCGTCGATCACGAGGCTGACACTGCCTGCACGCGGCGCGACGCGTGTCGCATCGTCAAAACGCGTCACCGCCTTCAGCGCGAGCACCGTCGCCTGCGTCGCGCCCCATTGGCCGAAGCCGCCGCGGTTGTTCTGCAGCCAGGCGATGCCTTTGCGTGCGTTCTCGAGATGACCATCCGCTTTCAAGTCCGTCTTCAGAAGGGCGAGGATCGCGAGCGACGTCGTCTCGATCGTGAGGTTAGCTCCGCCGCTCTTCGTGATCGAGTGGTCGGCGTTGCTCCACGCGCCGTTTGCGGCTTGCATGCGCGCGAGCTTCGCCGCTGCGGCCAGGGCGGCCTTCGACGGCGCGCTGCCGGGCGGGCGTTGCAGCAGCGTGCCGGTGGCGAGTGCGAGCTGGTACGCGTCCTGCGTCGTCTCGGCGAGCTTCGCCGACTTCTCGATTTCCCGCTCGATGCCCGTCACGCCGGCCGAGGCCAGCGCCCACGTGATGTACGCGTCGGTCACTTCGGGCGAGGCGCGGCCGAAGCTGTCAAGCGCTTTGGCATCGCGCAGATAGCCGCCGTTGCCGTCGCGGCGCGACTTGAGCCACGCGCCGGTGCGGGCGAGCAGCGTCGGGTCCACCGCGCCGTAGACATCCGCCATGTCGGCGAACTGCAGCATGCCGTAGGCGGTGAGCGCCTCGTGGCCCGGGTCACCGCCGAACCATTCGAAGCCCTTCTTCGGCGACTCGTAGCCGGTGAGCTTTTTGTAGCCGCTGTCGAGCAGGCGACTCGAGCGCTCGAGCAGCGCCGCATCGGCGACGTCGTGCTGCTTCAGGTACTGCATGATCATCACGTTCGGGTAATTGGTCGACGAGGTCTGCTCGAAACAGCCCGAGGGCTCGCGCAGCATGCCGGCGAGGCCCGACAGCGTCGTCGAGAGCATCGACGTGTAGACGGTCACGCTGGCCTGCACGCTGCCCGGGCGCGCCGAGCCGAGGTCGAGTTCGTGGCGGGCTTGGCCCGTCGTGCTGCTGAATTGCCCCGAGCGCTCAAACAACTGCGGATAGCCGAGCGGCACGACCGGAATGCTGCGCAGCACTTTATCGCCCAAGCCGCCGGCGGACGCCGACACGCGAACCTCAGACGAGCCGCGCGTGCCAGTGACTTCGAGCGGGAAGAACAGGCTCTTGCGCTGGCCAGCGGCAAGTTTTCCGCCTTCGCTCGCAGCAGCCGGATTGCCCGACTTCAACATCGCACCAAACCGCGCGTCGAGCTTCACATCGAGTGCGCGCTCGCCATCGTTGCTCAGCGTCACCGGGATCAAAGGCCGGTCCCCCGCCGACACTTCGAGCGGCAGCTTCACCGCGAGCGAGAACGGCAACGCGGACTTGAAGACGGTTTCGTCGCGGCCGGCGAGGCCTCCACCCCCGCTCGCCACGCCTTCGGAGAACACGCGGAACGAAGTCACCGCGTCCGACAGCACGAATTTCACGCTGGCCTTGCCCCAGCGATTCGTCTTCACCGAAGGCGCCCAGAACACCGTCTCGCGGTAGTCGTCGCGCGCGCCGGTGTGCTCGGGGTTGAACGCGGGGATGGGGAAGACGCGCACCGGCGCAAACGCCACTTCCTCGGCAACTATTCTGTTCGCATCGCGTTTTGCGGCACGCGCGAAGTCGCGGTCCAGCGCCATGTCGGCGCGGCCGGCTTGACCCGGCGCGGCTGCCTGCCGAGCGTCCATTTCGGCGCGCGGTACGACCCACATTCGCATGCCATCGGCTGCGGCCTGTCGCTCGCCCACCACCTGCGGCGCCATCGGGGCTTCGCGCTTCAGTTCCTCGCGCAGCGCCGGTGCGTCAGCGGGCATGCGCGCAGGCATCGGCTGCATTCGCTCGGGCGCCGGCATCGGGGCCGGCACCATGCGCTGCTGAAGCTCGCGGCGCTCGCGTTCGTCGGCGCCCATCGCGCCCTTCGCCATCATGGCGCGCTGGCCACCGGCGGCCGCGGCCAAGGCGCTGATCGACACCGGCGGCCGCAGCACAGCGACCCAATCGAAGCGCCGGTAGCCGCGCGCGCCCATCAGCAGGTCCAGCGCGAAGCCGCTCTTCGCTTCGCTGAGGTCGAGAAAAAAGTTCGGCTCTTCCACTTTGCCCGGCAGCTCGGGCTCGAGCAGCAGCTTGGACAGCAGATGGCCGCTCTTGTCGTCGGCAAACGAGATCACCGTATCGTCGACGACGGACAGCGCCAGCTCGGCAGGAACGGCCCTGCCGGATGACGGATCACGCGTCGTGAGTGTCAGCGCCACCTGGCCGCGCGGCGCATACGCCTTCTTGTCGAGTTCGGCATGCACCTGCAGGCGCGCGCGGCGATTCCGAAAGACGAGCCGCTCGGCAAGCGGGTCCAGGTTCTGATCGAACACCGTGATGCGCGCGACGCCCGCCGCGCGGGCCAGCGAGGTGTCGGCGGCAGCGAGATGAATCACGCCGGGCGCAGCGTCGCCGGCCTCGATGCTGCCCACGTCGAGCAGGTTGTCGCGCACGGTGGCAGCGACCGTCACCCGCTGCCTCTCGGTGCAGCGCACGCCCACGCGCAGCGTTTTGTCCTGGCCGTCGAAATCGTCATAGGTTCGCATCACACAGCCCTTCGCCTCGGCGAGCGGCAGCGCGACTTTCTCGGTGATGCTGCTCGGCCGCGTCACCTCGGCGTGGTAGCTGCGACCGGTGGCCGGCGTGAACTCGATGCGACCGAGACCATTCTTGACGGTGGCGAACGCAGCCACTGCGTTGCCGAGATCGTCGACGAGGCGGCCTTCGACGTCGGCAGGTTTGCCGAGCAGCGTCTTGGCCTCGAAGTAAAGCCGTGTCGGCAGCCCGGCCACCATCTTGCCGCCCTCGGGAAAGAACGCGAGCTGCAGTTTTTTCTGCAGAATCGGGATCGCCTTGGAGATCGACTCGGTGACACCACCGTCTTCGACGAGCACGGTGAGCAGGCCATCGCCGGCGGCAAGGATCTTGGGCAAGTCGAACTTGACAAGCGCGCCGCCGTCGGCGTTGCTCGTTACCTTGATGCGCGGCAGCTCGACGCCGTCGACCGTGACCACCGCAGCGAGCACCTTGCCCGCGAGCGCTTCGCCAGTGGGCCGCCGCACCTCGACCGTGGCGCTGACGGTGTCGCCCGCGCCATACGCCTTCTTCACGAATTCGAGTTTCTTCTTCAAGCGCGGTGGCTCGTAGGCCGAGACGATCACCGTGCGTTCGGCCTTCTGGCCATCCGCCGCGGTGGCGCGCAATGTGTATTCGCCGCCCTGCACTTCGGCAGGCAGTTCGAAGTCATTGCTGGCGCTGCCGCCACTTGCGCTGCGCAGCCTCTTCTTGAGCACCGTCGCGCCCTTGGGTGACACGAGCTCGACGGTCGACGTCTGCGCGGCATTCGCGCCGGCGAGCGTGCGCGCCTGCAGGTCCCAGGTCTTGAACCAGATGGTTTCGCCGGGCTTGTAGAGCGGCTTGTCGACCTGGATGTAGAGGCGCCGGCCGACATGGCCTTCGAAGTAGCGGCCGATCAAGCTGGGCAGGTTGTCGCCCGGCAAGCTCTGCCGTGGCGAAGCCGGGGGCGCCGCTTCGGCTGGCACGGGCGGCAAGATCTGCCTCTTGCCGGGAGCTTGAGCCTGCGCGTCCGCGGCGTCGGTGGGGTCCACCGCGGTGGCTGTGCGGCCCGCAACGGCAACAAGGATAGACAGGCCCGCGAGGGCCTGGGTGGTGCGCCTGTTCATTCGCTTCTCCTGAGGTTCGACACGGGGTTGAACGTGGGAGGCGGGCGCGCGGGGTGAAGAAAAATGGAGGGCGTTGAAAAAAATTGCCGGGATGTCGGCGCTGCGCAAGGGGCAGGTGATCGAGTCCTTCGGCACCGGGGGCACGTTCGCGCGCACGAGCGCCATACAGAGGTCGCGACGCAAGCTCGGCGAACTGGGACGCGAGCGGATTGCCTTCACGGACAATCGGCGCCACGCATCACCCACTCCAAGCCCTCAATGACCGACCTCAGCGCCTTCCCGATCACGAAGAAGTGGCCACCCCAGCACCCCGACCGGATCCAGCTCTATTCGCTGCCCACCCCCAATGGCGTGAAGGTCTCGATCCTGCTGGAGGAGACCGGCCTGGCGTACGAGCCGCATCGCGTCGCCTTTGACAGCAACGACCAGCTGTCGCCGGAGTTCCTGTCGCTGAATCCGAACAACAAGATTCCGGCCATCCTCGACCCCAACGGCCCGGGCGGCAAACCGCTGGCGCTGTGGGAGTCGGGTGCGATCCTGGTTTACCTGGCGGCCAAGGCGGGCCGGCTCATGCCGACGGACGACGCCGGCCGCTTCGAGACGCTGCAGTGGCTGATGTTCCAGATGGGCGGCATCGGCCCGATGTTCGGCCAGGTCGGCTTCTTCCACAAGTTTGCCGGCAAGGACTATGAAGACAAGCGCCCGCGCGAGCGCTATGTGGCCGAATCGAAACGCCTGCTGCACGTGCTGAATCAGCGGCTCATGGGGCGCGACTGGATCATGGGCGGCTACGGCATCGCCGACATCGCGACCTTCCCCTGGGTGCGCAATCTGATCGGCTTCTATGGCGCCGGCGATCTGGTGGGCATTGCCGACTTCCCGCAAGTCACGCGCGCCTTGAACGCCTTCGTCGCGCGCCCGGCCGTCGTGCGAGGGCTCGACATTCCGAAGCGGCCGCCGCCTGCCTGAGGCGGTTGGTGCGACCCCTGGGCGGCTAGTTGCGCCTGTCCATCAACCGCTTCACCTTCGAACTCTGCGAAGTCAGCGTGTACTTGTCGAGCTCGCCCTTGCCCACCGGCGTGACCTGCACTTTCACGCCCAGCACTTCTTTCATGCGCCGTTCCATTTCCTCGCGCACCTGCACGCGATTCGTCGCTGGATCGGGCACTTCAACCCACACGTCCATCTGGTCGGTGCCGGCTTCGCCGACGCGGTCGACAAAACAGAAGTATTCGCCGTTGCTGCGTGTGTCTTCCACGACGGCGGCGCCGATCGCCTCGGGGAAGACGTTCACGCCGCGCAGCTTCACCATGTTGTCGTTGCGCCCGAAGATCGCTTTCAGGCGGCGCATGCTGTTGCCGCACGGGCATGCGCTCGTGTGCCAGGCGGAGATGTCGTTGACGTTGAAGCGGATCTGCGGCGCGCCGTGTTTGTAGAGCGTTGTGATGTAGACCGTGCCCTTCTCGCCATCGGGAACGATTTGCCCGGTCTCGGGATCGGCAATTTCGAGCAGGAAAGCGTCTTCCATCGCGTGCATGCCGGTCTGATGGGTGCACTCGGCGGCGAGCATGCCGCTTTCGTGCGTGCCGTACATGTCGAACGCTTTCGCGCCCCACAGTTCTTCGAGCGGCTCGCGCTGCTCCGGGCCGAGGTGCGTGCCGATGAGGCGAATGCCGAGCGACTTGGGGTCGATGCCGAGTTCGTCGCGCGCGACCAGCGCCATGTGGCGCAAGTACGCCGGAAAGCCGAGCAGCACCTTGATGCCCCACGCCTTGACGATCTCGATCTGGCGGCGCGTGGGCGTGTTCGCGCCGCTGCCCGTCATCACCGGCACGGCGCCGCTGTAGCGCCACATCGCCTCGCGCGGCGCCATGCCACCGTTGCCCAGGCCTAACGACAGCGTCACGAGGACCATGTCCCCCGGGCGCACGCCGTGCATCGCGAGGCGCCTCCCGCCGAGGATGGCCATCGTCTCGCGGTCTTGCGGCGCATAGAGCATCGGCCGCGGCAGGCCTGTCGTTCCGCCGCTCGTCTGCAGCACGAGCGGCATGTGTTTGCCGTCTTCCGGCGAAATGCCCATGAAATCGCCGAAGGGCGGATTGCGTTCGATGCTCTTGCGGATGTGGTTCACGTCGTAGACGGGGATCTTCGTCAGATCGTCCAGGCCGCGGATGTCGCCTGGCGCGAGACCGTGCTCGCGCCAGTGGCGCTGGAAAAACGGAATCTCCCAACCGCGCGCGACGGTCTTCAAAAAACGCTGCTCCTGAAGCTTGCGCAGTTCGTCGCGCGACAGCTTCGCCGTGGTGTGGAAGTAGGTCGGCGGCGGCGGGAAGTCGCGCCAGAGTTGCTCGAAGTCGAGCGCGCGCCAGTACCAGGGGATGTGGTCCGGCGAGTCAGGGCAGTTCGTGAGGCTGTTGAGGTTCGTCATAGCAGATGGGCGTGGCGCCCGCCGTCGACATGGTGCACTGCACCGGTGATGTAGGCCGCCCAGGGCGAGCAGAGAAACGCGACGAGCCCGGCAATCTCGTCGGGCTGGCCGACGCGGCCCATCGGAATCTGGCTCGCCATTTGCGCGAGCGCTTGCGCGTCGATTTGCCCCGGCTGGCCCGAGCCGAACACGGTGGCGAGGCGACTCGTTTCGATGCGCCCTGGACAAAGCGTATTGACGGTGATTCCCGACGCCGCGACTTCGAGCGACAGCGTCTTCGCGTAGCCGATCACGCCCGCCCACGTGGCGACCGACAGGCCAAACTTCGCAATCGGTTGGATCGCAGACAGCGCCGTGATGTTGACGATGCGCCCGAAGCCGTGCTCGTGCATCGACGGCAGCGCGCCTCGCGACAGGCGTACGACGCTCATCAAATTCTGTTCGACGGCGCGCGCCCACGCTGTGTCGTCGAACGTGTTGATGTCGCCGAGCGGCGGCGCGCCGTCGTTGTTGACGAGCATGTCGATTCGGCCGAAGCGCTCCAGCGCTCGCGCCACAAGGGATTCGCAGTCCGCGGCTTTGCGGATGTCGGCGGGGATCGCGAATGTGGCGGCACCGGTTTCGCTGGCGATGCGTTCGCACGCCAACGCCAGCGGTTCGGCCTTGCGCGCAACCATCGCCACGCTCGCGCCCTCGGCAGCGAGCAGCCGCGCAATCGCATAGCCAATGCCCTGACTCGCACCGCCCACCAGCGCAATCCGCCCCTTGAGCGCGAGATCCATGCTCAGGTCGCCGCGGCAACGTCGAACAAACGCTCGGCGTTGCCGTGCAGCACTTTTTCCAGCACCGCGTCGCTGTAGCCGAGCTCTTTCCAGTCGGCCACCAAACGCTCGTAGCGGAACAGCGGATAGTCGGCGCCGAACATGACGCGGTCTTTCAGGCGCGAGCGGATTTCGCGTTTGAACGGATCCGTCAGGTACTTCGGCGACCAGCCGTGCAGCTCGCTCCACAAGTTGGGCTTGTGGATCATGATCGAGATCATCTCGTCCTGCCACGGCCACGCCGGGCGGCCGGTGACGATTTGCAGATCGGGCCAGGCGATCGCCAGCTCGTCGACATAACGCGGGTGGCACATCTCGAGCTTGATCCCGCCGCCGCCGGGAAGCCCCGCGCCCGCGCCGGTGTGGCCGACGAGCACGAGCACCGGCCGCTGGTGCGCACGCGCGACTTCAAAGAACGGGTGGTAGACGGAATCGCTCGCAACAAAGCCCATTCCTGACGCGGACACGCAGAAGCTGACGAAGCCGGTGCTCGCGTGAATGCAGCGCTCGAGCTCGTCGGCACCCGCCTGGCCCAGGCGCGGGTCGATCTGCAGCCAGTGGCCGAAGATGCAGTCGGGAAAGCGCGCTTGCGTGGCAATCGCGTAGTCGTGCAGCGGCCTCACCTCATCGAGCGGCAGGCTTTTCGTGAAGCCGAAGTCGAGGATTGTTCGCACCTGGTTGGCGCGCAGGTAGGCCGCCATCTCATCTTCCGTGTCGTACTTCGGCGTCGAGTTCCAGGTGTGCTTTTGCTGCGCGAGCGCGTCGGCGCTGCGCAGCACGTAGCCGCGCTCGGTGCCCCAATGAGAATGCAGGTCGAAGAGGCGAATGATTTGTTTACTCCGCTTTGATGTTGGCGTCTTTGATGACCTTGCCCCAGCGCACGATCTCGCTGTTCAGGAAGGCCTCCGACTGCCCCAGGCTACCGCCGACAAAGCTGACCGCCTGCGCCTCCATGCGCTTCACGAGTTCGGGGTCGGTGATCGCCTTGTTGATCGCCTGGTTGAGTTTTTCCAGCACGTCGGGCGGTGTCTTCTTCGGCGCCATCACCATGTACCACGCGCTCATCTCGAAACCAGGAACGCCGGCTTCGATCATCGTCGGCAAATCGGGCGCGAGCGGCGAGCGCTTCGGCCCGGTCGTAGCCAGCGCCTTGAGCTTGCCGCTTTTCATGAGCGGCAACGACGTCGTCATCGTGTCGAACATGATCGGCACATGGCCTCCCACGACGTCGGCCAGCGCCGGCGCGTTGCCCTTGTACGGCACGTGGCGGAGCGTCGTGCCTGTCATTCCCTTGAACATCTCGGCCGACAAGTGCGCGCCGGCACCGGCACCGCCCGACGCGTAGAAGTACTTGTCGGGCTCGGCCTTCAGCAGCTTGATGAGTTCGGCCACGCTGTTCGGCGCAAAACTCGGCGGCGTGACGAGCATCAGCGGGATGTAGCCGACGTAGGCGACCGGCGTGAGGTCGCGCTCCACGTCGAACGGCATGTTGTTCACGAGGAACTTGTTCGTCGCGAGCACCGAGTAACCCATCAGCAGCGTGTGCCCGTCGGCAGGCGACTTGGCGACGAAGTCGGTGCCCACCAGCGCGCTCGCGCCGGGCTTGTTTTCGACGACGACGGGCACCTCGAACGTCGCCTGCAGCTTTTGCGCGATCGCGCGCGACAGGATGTCCACGCCGCCGCCCGGCGGAACCGGCGCGATGATCTTGATCGGCTTGCCCGCCGGCCAGCCCTGGGCGTGGCCCAGCGACGAAAGTGCGAGCAGCGCGGCGGCGAGTGCGCCCCTGAGCAGCGATTGAATCGGGAACGGCATGTCTTTGTCTCCTGGGTCGTGTCGGCGTCGCGCATTATTCCAGGCGCCGCGCTTGCGACCCTTTGCGTGGGTTGACGTCTATACCGGTACGCAGCCCGCGCCGGGTGCGTTCACCCCCATCCAGGAGTTCCGCATGAAACGTTTTCACGTCCACGTTGCCGTCGAAGACCTCGCCGCGAGCGTGCGCTTTTACAGCAATCTCTTCGGCCAGGCGCCAAGCAAGCAGCAGCCCGACTACGCGAAATGGATGCTCGACGAGCCGCGCCTGAACTTCGCGATTTCGCAGCGCGGCCATGCCGTCGGTGTGAATCACTTCGGGTTTCAGGTCGACACGCCCGAAGAGCTCGCCGCGCTCGAACAGCGCGCGCACGCCGCGTCGGGCGCCATGCCGCAGAGCGCCGAGGCGGCGTGCTGTTACGCGAACAGCAGGAAGCACTGGACGATAGACCCTCAAGGCATGGCGTGGGAGCACTTCCAGACGATGTCCGACGCAGCGACCTTCGGCAATCACACCGTCGCAGCCGACGCCGCGGCGTGTTGCGTGCCGCTGCGCAAATCGGAGCACGACAGTGCCGAGGCGGGATGCTGCGTGCCAAGCGCGGCCTCGGCGTCGGGCTGCTGCGCGTGACAATGCACCCATGAGCGACCCCGGCGAAGAACTCGGCACGACCTTCGCGCGCCTGAAGGGCACGCTGCGCAGCCACTTGCGCCACCAGGTGCAAGACCCGGCGCTGGCGGAAGACTTGCTGCAGGAGGTCTTCGTCAAGGCGCTCGAGGCGCTGCGCGCGAAGCGCGCGCTCACCCACCCGACTGCCTGGCTTTACGCCGTGGCGCGCACCACGGTGGCGGACCACTTCCGCGCGCAGCGCACGCCGCACGTCGAACTGAACGACGACATTCCCGAAGCCGAGCCCGACGACGCCGTGCTGCACCAGCAACTCGCCGCTTGCCTGAGGCCTTTCGCGCAGCAACTGCCCGCAATCTACCGTGACACGCTGCTCGCTGCCGACTTTGACGGCGCGACCCTCGCCTCGCTCGCTGTCGCGCAGGGCCTGTCGGTCTCGGCGCTGAAGAGCCGCGCCGCGCGCGCCCGGAAGATGCTTCGCGAGAAAGTGCTCGCGTGCTGCGAAGTCGAGTTCGCTGGCGGAGTGGTCAGCGACTACCGCAGGCGAGCGCCGTGCGCATGCGCAGCGCCGGCGCGTCGCTCGGCGCCATCGTGAATTCGCCGGCCGCCATCAAGGCGTGATCGGCGTCCGGCAAGGCTGCGCCGTCTTTCGAAAGGTCGAACACGGCGCGAAGCAGCGTCGCATCGCCGGGCACCGCGACGAACAGGCCGCCCATGCTGCGCACGAGCGCAATCATCGGCAGGTTCTCATGCACTACGTCGCCCACCCAGCGCGTCACGCCGCGCCGCCTGGCGTGGCACATCAAGCGCTGCAGCAGCGCCCGCCCCAGGCCCGCGCCTTGCCAGGCGTCGGCGACAGTCAACGCGAACTCCGCTTCGCTGCGGCGGGCGTGGCTGCGCACGTAGCGCGCCTCCGCGGCGAGGCTCGCCGTGGCGTGGTGCTGAGCTTCAGCCACGACAGCGACGTGGCAGCGCGGGTCGACGGCCGTCATGGCGCGCAACAGGTCGGGCGGTAACTCGCGAATGCCGATATGAAAACGCATCTGGCGCGTCGCGCCGGACAAGCCGCGAACGAAGTTCTGCATGGCCGGTGCGTCGCCGGCGTGCACCGGGCGCATGTCGACTGCGCGGCCGTCTTCGAGAATCAAACCTTGCGTCAGCTCGCTGCGCGAGCGCTGCACCGGCGCCGGCCAGCGCGCGGCAAGCGGCTTGCGCGCCGGAAACGACGCCGCAAGCTCGCTGAACATCAACGTGCCCCCGCGGTGCGCCACGGCAGCAGCGCGCGCAAGGCGAGACGCCAGCTCGCCTCTTGCGCGGGCTTGATTCGCACGGGTTCGCACGGACGGTCCTGCGCGATCGCGACCTCGGCCGCCCCAAGGATGGCCTGGACGATGATGCCGGCCTGCGAATCCAGCGTGAACGACTCGCCGGCGTCGAGCAACACATCGCGCGGGTCGTTGTCCACCGTGATCCACAGCGCGCCGCTGCGACACTCGATGCGCGTGCCCAGCGCGTTCACGAGCCGCACGCCTTGTTCGTGGCTCAGGTCCAGACTCATGCGAGAAAGGGTGGGCATCATCGCGGTTCTCCGGGTGCGTCACTGAGGATGCCCTCCGAGAATGCTTTTGACGCTCGCGGCGGGCACTGCGTGGTTGAAATATAGTGGCGCATCCCAGGGCCGACAAACGCTGGTTTCGAATCCCAGGCATTCTCTGCGCGCATGCAAAAACCCACCGACCGACTCCCGCCGCTGGACCTGCTCGCGGCCTTTGAAGCCGCCGCGCGGCACCTCTCGTTCACGCGCGCCGCGGCGGAGCGCTTCATCACGCAGTCGGCGATGAGCCGGCAGATCCAGGTGCTGGAAGAACACCTCGGCGTGGCGCTGTTCCGCCGCCAGCACCGCGCGCTCAGCCTCACGGAACACGGCGTGCGCCTGCAGGCGACGTGCACGACCGTGCTCGCACAACTGCGCGCAACCGTCGGCGCGATCCGCGCGCCGGCACGCCGCGAAGTCTTGGCGCTCACCACCACGCCCGGGCTGGCAGCGCTCTGGCTCATCCCGCGCCTGCCCTCGTTCACGCGCGCGCACCCGGGAATCGACGTGCGCCTGGACACCACCTACGAAAAGCGCGACCTGCGCGACGACGGCTTCGACATCGCCGTGCGTTACGACAAAGACGGTGCCAGTGAAGGCAAGGCGATGTTCGCCGAGACGATTCAACCGGTGTGCAGCCCGAGCCTGCTGCGCAAGACCGCCACCCCGCTGAAGACGCCGCAGGACTTGCGACTGCACACGCTGCTGCAGCTCAGCAACCCCGCCGGGTCGGGCATGCCGCTGGAGTGGACGCCGTGGCTGCGCGCGGTGGGCCTGCCCGACTTGCAGCCCGCCTCGACGCTCACGTTTTCAGGCTACGGCGAGGCGATTGCTGCGGCGCAGGCGGGCCAGGGCGTCGCGCTCGGGCGGCGACCGCTGATCGACGCCTTGCTGCGCAGCCGCCAACTCGTCACGCCGTTCAAGGACACGACCGCGCCGAAGCGGCGCGCCTACTTCGTCGTCGTCGAGCCGGCATCGCGTTCGCGCCCCGCGGTGCGCGAACTGGAGCGCTGGCTGCTCGAGCAGGCGGCGCAGCCTGGTTGACGGACTCGCCCAGTTCGTTGGCGGCAGCGCCGCACTGCGGGCCGGTTCGCAGCCGCACCCCTGATAGCACACACTCGCACCATGAAAATCTTCACCGGGCCGTTGAGCATGTTCGGCGCCAAGGTGCAAATCGCTGCGCTTGAAAAAGGCATCGAGTTCGAGGCGCTGAGGGTGCCCTTCAACGCCGACGACGCATACGAGCCCAAGCACCCCGAAGTGCTGCGCATCAACCCGAAGCGCCAGGTGCCGGTGCTGATCGACGGCGATGTGGAGATCTTCGACTCGACGCAGATCTTCGAATACCTGGAAGACATCACCCCGCAGCCGCCGCTCTGGCCCACAGACGTGGCGCAGCGCGCGCGGGCACGCCTGCTCGAGCACAAGTCGGACGAAGTCTTCTTCCCGCACGTGATCCGACTCATGGGCTTGCAGCACGACATGCAGAGTGCCGCGGCGGTCGCGGCATGCCAGGCGTGCGCGCGTTTCTATGAGGAGATGGAAGGCCTTCTTGCGGATCGCGATTACCTGGCCGGCGCATATTCGTTTGCCGACATCGCGTTCTACATGGCGCATGTGTTCGCCCACCGCAAGGGCGCGGGAATGACACCCGCGACACCGCGCCTGGTGGCCTGGCGTGACCGCGTGGGCGCGCGGCCCGCGGTGCGCGAGGTGGTCAGGCCGATGATGGCGTTTCTGGCGTCGCAGCGGCGGCCGGTGCCGGAGTTTCTTCAGTCGCAGCTGGCGTAAACCGCAAAGCTCAGCCGGCTTCGCCTATCGGCAAGGCCGGCCAATCGAGCAATTCTGCGAGGCGGCGGATCACCCAGCCGGCTTCATCGGGAGTGACGACGGAGCCCTCGACGCGCAGGCCGCGCGACATGCGCTCGAGCACATCCGATTCGGCGACGCCCAGATCGAACAACGTGGCCTTGGCCATGTCGACCAGCATTTGCGCCATGTCTTCGCACAGCTCGTAGCGCGCCGCAATCGTGCTGCGCGTCTCGCGCGGCTTGATCGCGCCGGGTGGGATGAACAGGTCGATGAACGAGCGCGGGATCTCGAACTGGTTGGCGTCGGGCATGGGAGCTTCGGTGCAACCCGGGCGCGCTCGCGGCGCAAGGCGATCGGGACGCCGCAGTATCCCCCGTGGCGTCGACACGCCCATCCGGCGCCATGAGTCACGCCGACGAAACCGCTCAGGCCGGGCGGGCTGCAGCCGGGCTCGCGCCGTGGCCAACGTCTTCCAGCGGCACCAGAAGCCACATCAGCAGGTAGACCAGAACACCGGTTCCGGCGCACAGCACGAACAGCGTGAAGACCAGGCGCCAGATCCAGGCACCCGTTCCAAAAGCCAGAGCCAGGCCGCCGCAGACGCCGCCCAGCCAGCGCTCGCTTCGGCTGCGCCGCAGTGCTTTGACCAGGGCGACGACGGGGTTTGCGGCGGCGGGCCCGGCAGAGTTCAGGACGCGGGCTTTGGCGCGCGCAAATTCTTCGCTGGAGAGGGCGCCTCGGCGCTGCAATTCGTCCAGCTTCTCGAGTTCGGCACTGAGGTTCATGGCTTGCTTTCTGTCGTTCCGATGGGTGTTGATTGGCATTCAGCGCTGCGGCTGCGCGGCGCGGCGCCCCACAATCACGACGGGCTCGAGTTGCACGACAGGCAGCGGTGCGGCGGCCGCGGCCGCGGCCGGGGCACGAACTTGCGTGCTCGTGGCGGCGAAGCTCAAGGTCGCGGTGGTGATGACGGCGAACAGGGCGGCGGTGGCGGTGAGGCGGCTGATCATGGTGGGCTCCTGGGCGGTTGACGCTGGTCTGCAACCAGCGATGGAGCGAACTCTAGAAGCCGCGCCGCGCCGCGCCAAGCGGTTTGCGACAGGCCGCGCGCCGATGGCGATGGAGTGCAGGCAGGGCCGACGAACCGAGCTCACCGACCCAGGGCAGGCCTGGCCTTCACGCTGTTCGCCGCTTTCGACATCAAGGCGACGCGGCGGCCCGGATCACCGACTTCGGCATCCGCCCGTTCGCAAAGTCGACGATGCAGCCCAGGCCTTCGCGGGCGATCGCGTCGAAGCACTCGTCGGTCCAGCACAGCGCGTGCGGCGTGACGAGCACGTTGTCCATGCGCAGCAGCGGGTTGTCGGGGGCGACCGGCTCCTGCTCGAAGACATCGATTCCCGCGCCGGCGATCGCGCCCTCACGCAGCGCAGCGATCAGCGCGGCTTCGTCGGCAATCGGGCCACGCGACAGGTTGATGAAGTAAGCACTTCGCTTCATGTGCGCAAACGCTTGCGCGTTCATGAGGTGGCGCGTCTGTGCGTTCAGCAGCACGGTCGCGACAACGAAGTCCGAGCGCTCGAGAAGCTGCTCCAGCGGCACCACTTCGGCGCCAAGCGCCTGCACGACAGCCGCGTCGACGTACGGATCGGCAGCGAGCATTTTCCAGCCGAACGGCCGCGCCAGCGCGAGCAACTCGCGGCCGATGCCTCCGGCACCGATGACGCCGAGCGTGCGCGTCGTCAAGCCCAGGCCCATGAACGCCGTGCGCTCGTTCCAGCGGACGGCGCGGGTGAGCCGGTCTTTCTCGATCAATCGCCCGGCCAGCGCAAAGATGAACGTCAGCGCCGCCACCGCGACCGGGCGCCGCACGGCGACCGGCGTGTTCGTCGCGATCACGCCGCGCGCGGCGAGCGCGGGCACGTCGACCGAGTCGTACCCGACGCCGTGGCGCGCGACGACTTTGACGCGCAGGTCGCGGCCACTCACCGACGCCGCGCTGACCCGCGGCGCGTTCACATACAGCGCGTCGTAGCGCGACATGATGGCGGGCGTGATTTCGTCGGCAGCCTCGGGAAGGAACTCCCACTCGATGCGCGGGTCGCGCGAGAGCAATTCGAGCGGCGCGCTGCCGAACGACGGCTCGCCATTAGCGGCCAAGATGTCGCGCGTCAGGCCGACGCGAAATGCCGCGCTCATGCGGCTCCCCCTGGCCACCCTGAATCTGCCCGACCAGGTTCTTCACTGCGAGTTCCAGCAAGCCGCTGTCGGTGCCGCCGGCGATCATCGTGTAGCCCATCTCGCGAACGCGCGCGATCCACGCGGCATCCGTGGCCATGAACGCCGCCGCCTTGCCGTGGGCTCGCGCGACCTGTGCCACCTTGCGCATCGCCGCGTCGAAGTGCGGGTGATCGAACTGCGCCGGGATGCCCATGAAATTGGACAAGTCGAAGTGGCCGACCCAGAGCACGTCGATGCCGTCGACCGCGGCGATTTTCTCGACCTGCTCCAGGCCGCGCTCGGTTTCAATCTGCGCAATCACCAGCGTGCGTTCGTTGTAGGCACTAATTTTTCGCCCGACGTCGCCGCCCCGGTAGTCGCACTGCGCAAAACCGAATCCGGCACCGCGCCGGCCCACGGGCGGGTAGCGGCACGCCTGAACGATGGCCTGCGCGTGTTCTGCCGATTCCACCATCGGAATCATCACGCCGCGCGCGCCCAGATCCAGCGCACGCGCGAGCCAGGTGTACTCGCCGCGCGGCACGCGCACCATGGGTTCGATCGGCAAACCGCGGCAACTTGCGAACAGCCACTTCAGCGTCTCGAAACCCAGCCCCGTGTGCTCCATGTCGTAGAGCACAAAGCGGCAACCGGCGTTGGCCAGGATCGTCGCCATGCCGGGCGAGAAGAATTCGAAGACCATCGCGCCGGGAACGAGCTTGCCGGCGAGCACGTCGGACTTGATCGAGGTCGGGTTCATCAGCGGCTCCTGTGTCGATGAGGGGTGATATGCGCTTCACCGCCATCGTAGCCGCCCGCTCAGGGCCCGCGTCGTCAGGCCGCTACGGCACCCGGTCACACGGCGCGCAGTCGCGAACTCCCCGCCAGGCCGTCGAAACACGTGGACAGCAGCATTTCGATGATCTGCTCGTCGCTGTGGTTGCCGCTGGCTTTGAGCAGGCTCAGCACCGGATCGCAGGCGCGGGCGAACAGCGTGTACAGGATCACCTCGGGCGGCAGCTTGCGGTTCAACTGGCCGGCTTTCTGCGCGGCGGTGATCCACTCGCCGAGCTTGTCGCTGACGCGAATCAGGCGGTCCAGGTAGGCCTTGTTCGCCGTCAACGCGGCGCGAAGCGTCGAATTTTGCGCCGGCAACGACGGCATTTCGCCGGCGAGTTGAACCTTCATCGTCCACTGCGCGGCGGCCTTCAGGCGCTCGACTGCAGTCGCTTTGGGCAGGAGCTCGAGCGTCGCCAGGAAGTCCAGCGTCTGGTCAAGCACGCGGATCATCGCGGCGGCGGCGAGCTCTTCCTTCGACGTGAAGTGTTTGTACAGGCTCGCCTTGGCGATGCCGACATCGGCAGCGACTTCGTCCACCGTCATCGCGTCGTAGCCCTTTTCCGCCAGCAGGCGATTCACGGAGGCGACGATCGCACCCTCGCGCGCCTGCAGCACTTGCTCACGAAACGACACTTTGGCCATGCGCCGCATTGTATACGCATCAGAGCACCTTCTGAACTCAAGGTATCCTTGTATACCGTGCGTTCTCTGCAAGACCATTCGGTTGCAATGGTGAACTCATCAGTTCATAATGCAGCCTCGCAAGTTCAGATCAGGGCACCCCGCGCCCCGATCTGGATCCTTCCTTCCCCCGTTCTCAAAGGTCCCCTGCCATGAAGAAGTCTCTCGCCTTGATCGCCCTGTCATTCGCCGCGCTGTCGGCTCAATCCAAGGACATCGTCGATACCGCCGTCGGCGCCGGCACGTTCAAGACGCTCGCCGCAGCGCTCAGCGCCGCCGGCCTGGTCGACACGCTCAAGGGCAAGGGCCCGTTCACGGTGTTCGCGCCGACCGACGAAGCCTTTGCCAAGATCCCCAAGGCGCAGCTCGACGCGCTGCTCGCCGACAAGGCGAAGCTCACCTCCGTGCTCACCTACCACGTGGTGTCGGGCAAGGTGATGGCCAAGGACGTGAAGGCCGGCAAGGTCAAGACCGTGCAGGGCTCGGACCTGACGGTCGCCACCGCCGGTGGCGTCATGATCAACGGCGCCAAGGTCACTGCGACCGACATCATCGCCGACAACGGTGTGATCCACGTCATCGACAGCGTCGTGATGCCCAAGTAATTGAACCCGGCGGTCCACGTCCCCCGGGCCGATCGGGGGACCGGCGACCGCCACTGACCGGAATCCAGCGTGCAACGCATTGCAATCATCGGCTCGGGAATCGCCGGCTTGGCCGCGGCGCGCGAGCTGACTCGCGCGACCGCCAGGCACCATGTGACGCTGTTCGAAGCGGCGTCACACTTCGGTGGCCACGCGAACACCGTCGACGTGACGCTCGACGGCGTCACGCACGGCGTGGATACGGGTTTTCTGGTCTACAACGAGCGCACCTATCCCCAGCTCGTGCGGCTGTTCGCCGAACTCGGAGTCGAGACGGCCGCGGCGGACATGTCGTTCTCGGTGCAGGCGCGCGGCCATGGCCTCGAGTGGAGCGGCTCGAACCTGGCCAGCGTGTTCGCGCAGCGGCGCAACCTGCTGCGACCGGCGTTCTGGCGCATGCTCGCCGACATCGCACGCTTCAATCGCCTGACGACCGGCATCGCCGCGCAGCCCGATGCGGCGCTGCCCGAGCTCTCGGTCGGCGAGTTTCTCAACGCCCACCGCTTCGGCAGCGAGTTCCGCCAGTGGTATCTGTTGCCGATGATCGCTTGCATCTGGTCCAGCCCCAGCGCGCAGATGCTGGCGTTCCCGGTGGTCACGCTGATCCGCTTTTGCCATAACCACGGGCTGCTGCAAGTCACCGACCGGCCACAATGGATGACGCTGCGTGGCGGCTCGCGGCACTACGTGCAGCGCATCGTGAGCCGCCTGGCCGATGCCCGCCTCGCCACACCGGTGCTCGGCGTGCGGCGCGACGCCGCAGGTGCGCTGATCACCACCGCGCAGCGCGTCGAGCACTACGACCAGGTGATCTTCGCCTGCCACAGCGACCAGGCATTGCGACTGCTCGGCGCGGATGCCACACCTGCCGAGACCGAGGTGCTTGGGGCGATCCGCTACCAACCGAACCGCGCCGTGCTGCATACCGACGCGTCGTTGTTGCCGCGCAAGCGCTCGGCCTGGGCCGCATGGAACCATGAATCTTCGGGCACCGGCAGCGAGACGGGCGTGTGCCTGCACTACCTCTTGAACCGCCTGCAACCGCTGCCTTGGCAGCAGCCGGTGATCGTGTCGTTGAATGCGCTGCGCGAACCGCGCGCCGACATGGTGATCCAGCGTTTCGACTATGACCACCCGATCTTCGACCGCGGCGCAGTCGCTGCCCAAAAGCACCTGCCCGAGATCCAGGGCCAGCGCCGCACGTGGTACTGCGGCGCCTGGCTCGGTTACGGCTTTCACGAAGACGGTTTGCGCGCCGGATTGGCGGCGGCGCGGGCGTTGCTTCAGACACGCACTGAACAAGAGCGAGGCGCCGCGTGAGCCCGACACAAGCGCTGATCGGCTTCGGCCGGGTCTGGCATCGGCGCGTGCGCCCGGCGCACAACACCTTCAGCTACGCGAGCTATTTCCTGATGCTGCCGATGCGTGCGCTGCGCGAGCAGCCCGACGCCACGCTCAAACGCAACCGCTTCGGCGCCCTGTCGTTTTTCGACCGGGACCATGGCGACGGCCGCGCCGACTCACTCGCCTGGCTGGACGAGTTGCTGGTCGCCGAGGGCATCAACGACGCAAGAGGCGAGGTCTGGCTGCACACCTTCCCGCGCGTGCTCGGCCATGTATTCAACCCGGTGAGCTTCTGGTACGCGCACCGCGCAGACGGCTCGCTGACCGCGGTGCTGGCCGAAGTCAACAACACCTTCGACGAGCGCCATTGCTACTTGTTGTGTGGCCCGCAACTCACCTGGGACAGCCCGGTGCAAGCGCGCAAGGTGTTCCACGTCTCGCCGTTTTGCGAGGTGCAGGGCGAATACCAGTTTCGCTTCATCCTGAACGCCAACCCGACGTCGCCGCCCAGCTACACGATGGCCCGCATCGACCATGAAGACGCCGCCGGCCCGCTGCTCCAGACCCGCGTCAGCGGCACGCTGGAGCCCCTCACCGCGGCGAGCGCGCGCCGCGCCTTGTTCGGCATGCCGCTGATGACGCTCGCCGTCGTCGCTCGCATCCACTGGCAGGCGTTGCGCCTGGCGCTCAAGCGTGTTCCTTTCCACCGTCAACCTGCAGCGCCCGAACGCTTCATCACACGATGACTTCCACAAGTTTCGAACTTCCGCACTCCTCCAGTACCGGGCCGCGCCGCGCGCCAGCGCACGCCGCGCCAACAGCGGCGCGCGCCGTGCTCGGCATGCTGCCCCGTCTCGAGCAAGGTGTGCTCGATCTGCAATTGCCCGACGGCTCACGCACCTCGTTCGGCACTGGCGCGCTCGGCGCCTCGTTGCGCGTCAACGATTGGCGTGCCTTCAGGCGAATCCTGAGTTCGGGCGACATCGGATTCGCCGAGGGTTACATCGCCGGCGAGTGGGACACACCCGACCTCGCTGCCCTGCTGAACCTGTTCATCGCGAATCGCGATGCGTTGCAAGGCGTCGTCTACGGCACCTGGTGGGGCTCGCTGCTGTACCGGATCAAACACATGCTGAACCGCAATTCGCGCAGCGGCAGCGCGAAGAACATTCACGCCCACTATGACCTGGGCAATGCGTTCTACGCGCTGTGGCTGGACCCATCGATGAGTTACTCGAGCGCCTGGTTCGAGGGCGATCCCACGCGCCCGCTGGCCGCCGCACAGGACGCGAAAGTTCGGCGCGCGCTCGAGCAAGCCGGCGTGGGCAGCGGCTCGCGCGTGCTGGAGATCGGCTGCGGCTGGGGCGGCCTGGCTGAATCGGCGACGCGCGACTTCGGCGCGCATGTCACCGGCGTGACGCTGTCGCGCGAACAGCTGGCCTGGGCGAACCGGCGCGTCGCCGCGACCGGCGTCGCCGCGACCGGCGTCGCCGCGAGTTGCGACCTGCGCCTGCAGGACTACCGCGACCTCGGCGCCGAGTTCGAAGCGCAGCCGTTCGACGCCATCGTCTCGATCGAAATGTTCGAAGCCGTGGGGTGCGAATACTGGGACAGCTATTTCGACACGCTGCGGCGTTGCCTCAAGCCCGGCGGACGCGCGTGCATCCAGAGCATCACGATCCGCGACGACTTGTTCGACCGCTATGTGCGTTCGACAGATTTCATCCAGCAGTACATTTTCCCCGGCGGGCTGTTGCCCAGCGTGGCGCAGTTCGAGGCGCAGGCGCGCCGCTTCGGCTTTCAGGTCGAGCGCCGCCTGGCGTTCGGCCTGGACTACGCCGAGACGCTGCGCCGCTGGCGCAGCGCCTTCTTGGCAAACGCGCCGCAGGTGCGCGAACTCGGTTTCGATGAGCGCTTCATGCGCATCTGGCAGTTCTATCTGTGCTACTGCGAAGCCGCTTTCATGCAGCGCAACACCGACGTCGTGCAGTTCACGCTGCGGCGCGACTGATGCGCAAGCCGCCCTTGCACGTCATCCCGGCGCACGCCGGGAACCACCCGCGGCTTGCAATCCTGGATCCCTGCGTTCGCCGGGATGACAGTTGCTCCCCGACGGGTCTGCCGCGCCGCCAGGTCTGCGCCGCAGGCTTGGCAGCGCTCGCCCCAGCCGGGTTTGCCGCCGACTCCGCTGCGCCAGCGGCGCCCACAGCAGGTTCCACAGCGCCTCCCGGCGAAGTGGCGGACAGCGTCGCGTCCCCTCGTTTGCAGGGCAGCGGCAGGCTGCGCTTTTTCGGCCTGCGCGTCTATGACGCACGCCTGTGGGTCGGCTCCAGCTTCAACGCACAACGCTTCGAGGACCACCCGTTCGCGCTTGAACTGGAGTACGCGCGCACCTTGGAGGGCGCAGCGATCGCGCAGCGCTCGCTCGCGGAAATGCGCCGCGCCGGCAGCGTGACCGACGCGCAGGCGTCAAACTGGCAAGCGGCGCTGACCCGCGCGTTCCCGAACGTCGTCGCGGCGGATCGCTTGACCGGCGTTCACAGCCCGGGCGCAGCGACTCGCTTCTTTCACAACGGCAAACCCACCGCGGCCGTGCCGGACCCGACGTTCGGCCGCGCCTTCTTCGGCATCTGGCTTGCCCCTACCACCTCCGAGCCCGATTTGCGCCGGCAGTTGATCGGGCCGTCTTCGTGAGCGCCTCTCTGAGCGGCGCCGCCTTGGCCGCGCCGCGACCCGGAAGCGCTGGCAGCGAGGTTCTCCCCACCGTCTGGGCGGGCCTGAGCTACGGCGCGCTGGGCTTTCCGCTGGCTTTTCTCGCGCTGCCGCTGTACGTGGCACTGCCCAGCCACTATGCCGAGAGTTTCGGCGTGTCGCTCACGACCCTCGGCGTCGTCCTGCTCGCGACGCGCGCGCTCGACGCACTGGCCGACCCGTTCATCGGCCGCGCCGTGGACCGTGTGCTGGCGCGTTCGGTGCGCTGGGCGTGGTGGCTGGGCGCGATCGCCGCCGCCGTCATCGCCGCAGGCTTCACGGCGCTGTTCTTTCCGCAGGTCGGCGCGAATGACCGGGCGGCGTTGCTCGTGTGGTTGAGCGCCGGCTTGTTGCTGACCTACCTGGCCTTCAGCGTGCTCACCGTGATGCATCAGGCCTGGGGCGCGCGGCTCGGTGGCGATTCGGTCGAGCGTTCGCGCGTCGTCGCCTGGCGCGAAGGCTGCGGGCTGTTCGGCGTTCTCGCCGCCGCCGTGCTGCCGTCGCAGTTCGGCATGGGTGTGGCCAGCGCGGTGCTCGCCGCGACGCTGGGCGCAGCGATGCTGTTGCTGGCGCGCGCGCCGAGTGCAGCGTCGCGCGGCGGGCCGGCGCCCGGGCACTGGACCCTGCCCTGGCGCAGCCCGCGGTTTCGCTCGCTGCTCGCGGTCTTCATGCTCAACGGCATCGCCAGCGCGGTGCCTGCGACCTTGGTGCTCTTCTTTGTGCGGGATCGGCTGCAGGCGCCGGACTCGGAGGCGCTGTTCCTCGGCGTGTACTTCGCGGCAGCGGCGTTGTCGATTCCCCTGTGGGTCCGCGCCGTGCGCGCATGGGGCCTGGCGCGTGCCTGGCTCGGCGCGATGGGCCTGGCCGTTGCGTCGTTCGCCTGGGTGCTGACGCTGGGCGCCGGCGACAGCGCCGGGTTCGTGGCGGTGTGCATCGGCAGCGGCATCGCGCTGGGCGCCGACTTGACGATCCCCGGCGCGCTGCTCACCGGTGTCATCCAGCGCAGCGGCCACGGCGCGGCGGCGGAAGGCGTGTACGTGGGCTGGTGGAACTCGGCAACGAAGCTCAATCTCGGCCTGGCCGCTGGCGCAGCGTTGCCCTTGCTGGCGCTGGCCGGTTACGCGCCGGGGCAGCGCGACGCCCAGGCGTTGCTCGCGCTGAGCCTGGCGTATGTGGCGGTGCCCTGCGTGTTGAAGCTCATCGCCGCGGCGTTGCTCTGGCGCGGCTGGATCATGACAAAGGAAGCTGAATGAACTGTTCACCCCTCGCGCCACGAACCCTGGTTCGGCGGCTCGCCACCGCCGCTGCTGCCGGCCTCGCGGCGGTGCTGCTCGCCGGTTGCGCCGGCCCGCAACTCGCCGACTACGCCGCGCAGCGCCCGGTGTTCGACTTCAAGCAATACTTCAACGGGCAACTCATCGCGCATGGCTTGGCGAGCGACCGCAGCGGCGCGGTGCAACGCCGCTTTGTCGTGACGATGAACTGCACCTGGGTGGGCGATGCAGGAACGCTCGACGAACAGTTTGTCTACGACGACGGCGAACGCCAGCAGCGCATCTGGCGCGTGCGCGCGCTCCCCGACGGCACGTACACCGGCACCGCGGACGACGTCGTGGGCCAAGCCCAGGGCGCTGCCGCGGGCGCGGCGTTTCGCTGGAACTACACGTTGAGGCTGCCGGTGCGCGGCAGCGTCTATGACGTGCAGTTCGACGACTGGATCCACCTCATCGATGCTCGCACCGCGATCAACAAGGCAACGATCAGCAAGTTCGGCGTGCGCGTCGGCGAAGTGCTGCTGTCGTTCAACAAGCTGTGATGCGATGCCGTTGAACCCGGCCCTCATCGACTGGCGCGACCGCGTCGTCTGGATCGTCGGCGCGTCGTCGGGAATCGGCAACGCGACCGCCGCGGAGCTGCACGCCCTGGGCGCCGTGGTCATCGTCTCGGCGCGCAACGTCGCCGCACTGGCCAGCTTCGTCGCTGCCCATCCGGGCAGCCACGCCATGCCGCTGGACGTGTCCGACCGCGTCGCCCTCGCCACCGCCGCGCGCCGTGTTCTGGCGTTGCGCGGACAGCTCGATCTGGTGCTGTATTGCGCAGGCCACTACCGCCCCATGCGCGCGGCCGACTTCGACCTCGATGATGCGCTGCTGCACATGCAGATCAACTACAACGGCGCGCTGCACCTGCTCGACGCGGTGCTGCCGACACTGCTGGCGCAAGGCCACGGCCACATCAGCCTCGTGGCCAGCGTGGCCGGCTACCGCGGCCTGCCCAATGCCCTGGCTTACGGCCCCTCGAAAGCCGCGCTGCAACACCTCGCCGAGACCCTCTACCTCGACCTGCGGCGCGTGGGCATCGGCGTGTCCGTAATCAACCCGGGTTTCGTCGCGACCCCGATGACCGCCGGCAACCGCTTCGACATGCCGGCGCTGCTCAGTCCGGAGCAGGCCGCCCGGGCGATCGTGCGCGGCTGGGAGAAGGGGCGCTTCGACATCCACTTTCCTAAACGCTTCACGCTGTGGCTCAAGCTGATGCGACACCTGCCTCAAAGCATCTACTTCGCCGCAGTGCAGCGCGCGACCGGCACATGACGGCAACCGTGCAAACCGCAGAGAAATCGGGCCCGACGGGCGCGACGGGCTCGCCCACGGCCAAAGTCATCGCGTTCTACGAAGCCCTGACACGGGACACGCTGACGCGGCTGGACGCCATTTACGCCGACGACGCGCGTTTCATCGATCCGTTCAACGACGTGTCTGGCATCGCCGCGATTCGCCGGGTTTTCGAGCACATGTTCGAGGCGCTCGATGCGCCGCGCTTCCAGGTCGTGCTCAGCGTCAGCGAGGGCGAGCACTGCGTCTTGCTGTGGAACTTCCGGTTTCGCCGCAAGGGCGGATCGGCCACCTCGCTCATCCACGGTTCGACCCACGTGCGCTTCGCCGCCGACGGGCGCGTCGCCTGGCACCGCGATTACTGGGATCCGGCGGGCGAGCTGTATGAATCGGTGCCGCTGCTCGGCGCGCTGATGCGCTGGTTGCGGCGCCGCTTGTCCGCCGGCGTCGGAAAGAAGGGTCGTTAAGATCCTTCACCTGCCAACGAGCAGTTTTTTGTTGCAGACAACCTATGCAGCGCATCGCCACTATCTTGACGGTCATCGGCATACTCGGTGGTTGCGCGACGCGCGACGCGGATGTCGCGGTCGATCTCGAGCCGGGTCGACTGCCGCCGCCCGACGTGGTCGTCAACATTGCCGGCCTCGGCCCGTGCACCGACAGTGAGGATCGAAGCTTGCGCCTGGATTCGCGTCAGCCGGTGCATGTGCTGGTGCACGGCTGCTTCGGCTCATCCGGCCAGTTTCGCGCGCTCGCTCAGGTGTTGGCGTTTCACGGCCAACAGTCGGCGTGCTTTACCTACGACGACCGCGCCAGACTCAGCGACAGTGCGCTGCAACTGAGAAGCGCAGTCACGCAGCTCGCCGAGCGCACTCATGTGCCCCAGATCACCGTGATCGGTCACAGCCAAGGGGCACTGATCGCACGCAAGTCGCTGACCGAATCCCTGCAGGCAGCGCTGCCCCCCGTCGACCTGCGCCTGGTGACCGTCTCCGGGCCGTTTGCCGGAATCGAGTCGGCACGAACCTGCGGCAAACACTGGTTGTACCCGTTCACGCTCGGGCTGCTGCCGCTCAGCTGCTACGCGGTGACCGGCCCGAAGTGGACCGACATCACGTACTCGTCGCGCTTCATTCTCGAGCCTGGAGAATTGTCTGCGCGAGTCGTCAGCCATCTGAAGATCGATACCGACGAACGTGACACGTGTCGGCGCGAGCAGGACGGCCGTTGTGTTGAAAGCGACGAGATCTTTTCGCTGGCCGAGCAGCGCCATCCCCCGGTTGAAGCCGATCCGCGCACGCGGCGCGTGCAGGTGGACGCAGGCCACGTGGAGATCGTGGGTGACAAGCGCGTGGCCCCGGTCAAGCTGATCTCCGTGTTGCAGGATCAGGAGGTGCTGCGCCCCACCGCGCCGGCGCGCGTGTCGGCATTCAACTCCTTGCTGTCGAAGGTGTATGCGACGGGCGATGCGAAGTGACCGGCCCTGGCGCAAAACGCTGTCGTCTGAGGTTGCAGGATTCGGCGCGATTCACCCTGCGGCCCCGGCCAGCGCCCTCGTCTGGTTCCGGCGTGACTTGCGTGCCGCAGACCACGCGGCGCTGCACCAGGCACTGAAAGCCTCAGCGCGGGTCTGGTGCGTCTTCGTCTATGACATTGAAATCCTCGGACCGCTGCCGCGCGCGGACCGTCGGGTCGCGTTCATCCACGCCAGTGTGGCGGACCTGAACCGCCAACTCGAACGGATCGCGTCAGCGTTTGGGCACGACCTGGTGCGGCTTATCGTGCGACACGGCTTGGCCGCCGAAGAAATTCCTCGGCTCGCGAAAACGCTGGGCGTGCAGGCGGTCTACTTCAACCACGACGATGAACCCGCAGCGCTGCGCCGCGACACCCAGGTGCGCGACGCGCTGCGCAGCGTCGGCGTGGCCGTGCACAGCGCCAAAGATCACGTCATTTTCGAACGCAGCGACGTCCTGACCGGCGCGGGCACCCCGTATTCGGTGTTCACGCCTTACAAGAACGCCTGGTTGAAGCGACTCGAACCGGACTCCCTGCGAGCGCATCCGGTTGCAGCGTACGGCGCCCATCTTGCGCCCGTCCCGCTCGAGCTGGCGCAGGCGCCGCCGACGCTGGAGCAGATCGGCTTCGACCCGACCGATCTCGAAGCCCTTGGAATCTCCACCGGCAGCGACGCCGCAGCGCGGCTGCTGGACGACTTTATGCAACGCATCGACGTCTATGCGGACGCGCGCGACTTTCCGGCACGCAACGGGTCGAGTCAACTCTCGGTGCACCTGCGCTTCGGCACCGTGTCGGTGCGCGCGCTGGCACGCGCCGCTTGGCAACGCATGCAGCAGCGCCCGGAGGCTGCCGCCTTTGGCGCGAAGACATGGCTGACGGAGCTGATCTGGCGCGACTTCTACCATCAGGTCCTGCACCACCATCCGCATGTCGTCGCGTCTTGCTTCAAACCCGAGTTCGACGCCGTGCAGTGGGAACAGGGGCGCCACGCCGAAGCGCTGTTCAGCGCCTGGTGCGAGGGCCGCACCGGCTACCCGCTGGTGGATGCGGCGATGGCGCAGATCAACCAGACCGGCCACATGCACAACCGCCTGCGCATGGTCGCGGCAAGCTTTCTCGTGAAGGACCTGGGCGTCGATTGGCGCTGGGGCGAACGCTACTTCGCGCGCCACCTGAACGACTTCGACCTGGCATCGAACAACGGCGGCTGGCAATGGGCTGCCTCCACGGGCTGCGACGCGCAGCCCTGGTTCCGCATCTTCAATCCGCTGCGCCAAAGCGAAAGGTTCGACCCCTCGGGCGAGTTCATCCGCCGCTACCTGCCGCAACTCGCCGCGCTGCCGGACGCGGCGATCCATGCGCCGTGGAGCGCACGCCCGATCGACCTGGCCGGCGCGGGCGTCATGCTCGGCAAGAACTACCCGCTGCCGGTGGTCGATCACGATGCCGCCCGGCTTCAGACGCTGGCGCGCTTCAAGGCGGTGCGCCCGGATTGAAACGCCTGAGGCGCAACGCCTGCGCGCGCTCACGCGCTGACAATCTGCGCGAGGTCGCGACGCGGCGTTGCCGATGCGGAGGTGGCGCCGTAGCCGACTCGCGCCAGCATCTGGATCGTGGTCTGTGCCGGGTCGAAACCGAGCCGCCGATGCATCGCGTCGTATTGCGGGCGCACCTCCGCAAACTCCTGGAGGGCCTGCGACAGCGGGTGCATCTGCACCCCGGCGGCGGTGGCCTGAAGATGGGCACGCACATAGGCACGCCCGCTGTCCACTTGCGCGCGCCGGCTGTTGCCGCGCGAGGCGATCCAGTGGTAGCCGCTGCACGTCTCCTGCGGCAGCCAGCGCTCCATCGCGCGCGCGAAATTGCTGCTGCCGCGCGCCGGCACTTCGAAGCGGTCGAACAGGCCGATGCTGCTGGCCAACCTCGGCATCGCGCCCATCATCGAAATGCCGTCGCGGTGGCGTTCGATCTCGCTCGGGCCGATTCGAAACAGTCGCGCCGATTCGAGCCAGGTGCGCGGTGTGATCATTTCGGTTTCAAACGCTGCGCGCGTGATGGCGCGCAGCTGTTCGATGCCGACGGGGTCGACGACCTCCCCCGCCAACAGGCCGAGGCTGCGCGAGTTGGACGCGAACTCTTGCCACAGGTCGTTCGGCACCCGACGCGCGTTGTCGTAGGCGCCCTTGTGGGTGTGTCTGTGCCGAATCTGCGCGAACAACGGGTCGCGCGGCGTCGCCGCATCGCGGCTCAGCACCAGTCGGGCGACCACGTGTCCGCCCGGAAGCTCGCTCGCGGGCGGTTCGCCTTCCGGAAAGGGAAGCACCTGCACGCGATAGCCGCGCTGCGCGGCGGCAATCACCGCGAGTTCGATGAACGCGCCGCAGCCGATCAGGATCTGGCGGCCAAACGGGTCGGTCTCGGGCAGCAACCGGTCTTTGTCGCAAACGAGGGTGATCTCATTCGTGCGGCGCAGGTCGGCGAGCCAGGGCTGGCGGTTGTGCGGGTTCGGCGCGAGCAGGCCATGCGCGAGCATGAAGCGGCGCACTTCACTGGCCTGCGCCGCCGTCTGCCATGCGCGCACACTCGCTTCGGGATAGGCCGACGAGCACCCCGCCAGGCCGGTGCCGGCGAACACCACGCCACCCCCAACAAGTGCGATGGCGCGGCGACGGCCCGGGTTGAATGAGAAGTTGTCCGACATGGTGCGTCCTTTCAGGGTCTTGGGTTGAAGCGGCAAGGCGGCGGCGTCGAGGCCAGTGGCGCGACTGTCGCGGCATTGCGCTTTCCTGCCCACGCCCAGGCTCACATGCCCGCCATGCGAAACTGCATGCCGATGGCGAAACGCGCGTCCCCCATGCCCGAACTCAGCGCTGCAGCGCCGCCCGGTCCGCGCCTGGACGACTGGAACCTGCTGCGCTCGTTCGTCGCGATTTATGACACCGGCACGTTGACCGAGGCAGCACGGCGCCTGGGTACGACGCAGCCGAACATGGGGCGGCACCTGCGCGAACTCGAAACCTTGCTGGGCGAAACCTTGTTCGTGCGGCTGCCCGGGAAGCTCAAGGCGAGCGAGCGTGCGCATGCACTGTTTGAAGCCACCGCGCCCATGCACCAGGCGGTGCGCGACGCCGCGCGCCTGTTCACGGAAAGCCCGCAGCGCATCGCCGGCGTGGTGCGGCTCGCGGTGTCGGAAGCCTACGGCTACCACGTCGTGCCACGCATGCTCGCGCCGCTGTTGCACGAACAACCTGAACTCGAGATCGAGCTCGCGGTATCGAACCGAAGCGACAACCTGCTGCGTCGCGACGCCGACATCGCGGTACGGCATTTCCGGCCGCAGCAAGACGACCTGATCGCGCGCAAAGTCGGCGACACCGAGATGGGCCTGTTCGCTCACGACGCCTACATCGCGCGCTTTGGCGAGCCGACCGAATTCGCCCAAGCCGAGGGTTCGGTTGTCACAGGTTTCGATCGGGAGCCGATGCCGATTGCCGCGGCTTTGCTAGGCGAGCCGCCGGCGGCGCCGCTGCGCTTTCGCTGGCGCAGCGACTCTGTGCTGGCGCTGCAGGCGGCCGTCGAGTGCGGTGCGGCGGTGGGCATGTACTTTGTCGACATCGCCGCCGAGCGCCCCGGCCTGCGCCGTGTGCTCGCGGATCGGGTCGGCTTGAAGCAGGAAGTGTGGCTGTGCGCCCACGACGAATTGCGCCGCAGCCGCCGCATGCGCCTGGTCTGGGAGCACCTCGGCGACGCGCTCGAGGCGCGGTTCTCCGGTGCTGCGCTGCGGGCAGATCGCGCCGTCGCGTGACGCAGCTTTTGCATCCAAAGGGCCTCGCCTTGCGTACTGAGCTCCTATGAGCTCCGTGCAACAAGACTGGTCACAACGCAGCCAAGACCTGGCCGGCCTGCTCGCGCGCAGCGCGCTGGGCGAGCGCGCTGCGTTTGCCCAGCTCTACGAGCGCAGCGGCGCGCACCTGTTCGCGGTGATCCTGCGAATCAATCGCGACCGCGCGCAGGCCGAAGACCTTCTGCAGGACGTCTATGTGAAAGTCTGGCGCTCGCTGCGCAGCTACGACCCACAGCACAGCCAGCCGCTCACCTGGCTGACGAGCATTGCGCGCAACCACGCCATCGACAGCCTGCGCCGCCGGCAGACCCAGCCGCGCCTGGCATCCGCAGACACGGCGCGGCGCGACGCGGAGAATGGCGCCGATGAAGACCCCTACGCCGACCTGCAAGACCCCACCGCCGGGCCGCTCGAGCTGCTCGACCAGGCCGCGCAGGCGCGCGAGGTGTCGCGCTGCATGAAGGTGTTGAACGCTCAGCAGCGCCAGAGCGTTGCGCTCGCCTTCTACGACGGCCTGAGCCACGCCGAAGTCGCGCTGCAGCTGCGCCAGCCGCTGGGCACCGTCAAGTCATGGGTGCGGCGCGGCCTGCTCGCGCTGAAGAGTTGCCTGGAAAGCGGCGCGCCCACCAGCGCGCAAGGGCGTTAGCGATGAACCCGGCACGCCTCGTCCAGCGTCGGGCCTCGAGTGGGGGGTTGGCCGATTACGGCCCATTGCTGACGTTTGAACGTCCGCTTTGGGTGCGGTCACGCGTGCCGCCGATCAAAGCTCAGCATGGCGAGGTGCAGCGCGAAGGGCACGACGCAAGACAGTCGTCATCCCGGCGAAAGCCGGGATCCACCCGTGGAAGTCGCGCGTCCAGCGAAGCGTTCATCGCGTGCATCCGGTGGATCCCGGCTTTCGCCGGGATGACGAGGGTTGTTGGGCAAGCCTCGAGGCCACATCAACCGGCGGCAACGGGCCGAAACCAGTCCGTCACAGCGAATCAACTGTTTGTGCGCGGCGCGTCGTGCGCAGAACGGTGCGGCCACTGACATGGACTACGGTCGCCCCCCACTCGCAGACCGCCTCGCCGCCGACTACGTGACCGGCACCTTGCGTGGCGCGGCGCGGCGGCGCTTCGAGACGCTGCTGCCTGCGCATGCGGCGCTGCGCGATGCGGTGCGCTACTGGAACGCGCAGTTGATGCCCTTGACCGCGAGCCTTGCGCCGATTGCGCCACCGCCGCGCGTCTGGCGGCGCATTGAGGAACGCCTTTGGAGTGGCCCGGCCCCTGCCACGGCGCGGCCGGCAGCGTCGTTGGCGTTTTGGCGCGGCTTGTCTGCGTTTGCCAGCGTCGCCGCTTTGAGCCTGGCGCTGCTGCTCGCCAGCCCGGAGCCCGTGCGGCCACCCATCATCGTCGTGCTGGACGCCGCCACCGCCGCGCCCGCCGGGGCGTCGCCCGCGTCATTCATCGCCAGCATCGGCGGCGATGGCCGCGCGCTCGTGACCCGGCCGTTGAACGTGAGCGTTCCCGTCGACCGTGCGCTCGAGCTCTGGGCCGTACCGGCAACTGGGGCGCCGCGCTCGCTGGGGCTGATCTCGGGCAGCGGCGTCACCGTGCTGCAGCAGGGCAAGTTGCTCGACGCGGCGACCGCACTCGCGGTCAGCCTCGAGCCGCAGGGCGGCTCGCCCAGCGGCGCGCCGAGCGGGCCGATTCTGTACGTCGGCAAACTCACGCTGTAAGCGCCGGTGCATCGAAGGTTCACGGTCCGCTCCATGGCGCGCGCGGCGCGTAGGGGCGTTCAGAACAATGACGGTTCGTCGCCCACGCGGGCACCTTCGATGGCGAGCATCTTGAGCTTGGTCGCGGTCCCGCCCGGCGCCGAGAACCCGCCCATACGCCCCCCGGCGGCGAGCACGCGGTGGCACGGGACGATGGGCGCAAACGGGTTGTTCCCCAGGGCCTGACCGACTGCACGTGCCGCGCCGGGGTCGCCCAGGCGCTGCGCGATCTCGCCATAGGTGAGCGTGCGGCCGGGCGGAATGCTCAGAGCGATCTCGTAGACGCGCCGATGAAACTGCGGCACGCCGCGCCAGTCGAGCATCGCGCCTGACAGGTGCACCGCTTCGCCGCGCAGCAGCGCCTGGATTTCGCTGATCACACCGGCGATCGCCGCATCGGGTTGCCCAAGCATTGCGCCGGCATAGCGCCGCTGCATGCGCCGGCGCAGCGCTGCCGAATCGGCTTCGGGCAGCTGCGCACCGACGATGCCGCAGTCGCCCCACGCCACCGCGCATTCGCCGATCGCCGTGTCGAACGCGGCCCAGCTGATCGGGCTGACGGCGCCGGGCGTCATCAATTCTTCAGCCGGTAGCCGGTCTTGAAGATCCAGCCAACGACGAGCAGGCAAAGCAAAAGAAACCCGAGCGTCGCCGCCATGCTTGTCGCGACGCCGACATCGGCCGTGCCGTAAAAGCTCCAGCGAAACCCGCTGATCAGGTAGACCACCGGGTTGAACAGCGTCAGCGTGCGCCAGGCTGGCGGCAGCATGTCGATCGAATAGAACGCGCCGCCCAGAAACGTGAGCGGCGTGATCACGAGCATCGGAATGAACTGGAGTTGCTCAAAACTCTTCGCCCAGACGCCGACGATGAAGCCGAACAGGCTGAACGTGACCGCCGTCAGCACCAGGAACGCGACCATCCACAGCGGGTGCACGATGCGGATCGGCACGAACAGGCTCGCCGTGGCGAGGATGACCAGGCCGAGCACGATCGATTTGCTCGCCGCGGCGCCCACGTACGCGAGCACGATCTCGAACGTCGACACCGGCGCGGACAGAAGTTCGTAAATCGTTCCGGTGAACTTGGGGAAATAGATGCCGAACGACGCATTGGAGATGCTCTCGGTGAAGAGCGCGAGCATGATGAGTCCGGGAACGATGAACGCGCCGTAGGCGACGCCGTCGACCTCGCTCATGCGCGAGCCGATCGCCGCGCCGAAGACGACGAAATAGAGCGACGTCGTGATCACCGGCGTGGCCAGGCTTTGCCAGAGCGTGCGCACGGCACGCGCGACCTCGAAGCGGTAGATCGCCCAGACGCCGTGGCGGTTGAATCCCGAGTGCTTCATGCGTGACTCGATTTTTCGCTCACCAGGCCGACAAAGATGTCTTCGAGCGAGCTCTGGCGCGTGTTCAAGTCCCTGATGGCGATTCCGAGTTCGCTCAATCGGCGCAGCAGCGCGGCAACGCCGCTGCGCTGCGGGTCGGCGTCGAAGCGATATTCCAGCTCGTCGCCGTCGGCATTCAGCAGCAGCGGCCACTCGGCAAGCCCCTGCGGCAGCGCGGCCAGGCGATTCTGCAGGTGCAGCGTCAGGTGCTTCTTGCCGAGTTTTTTCATGAGCGTCGACTTGTCCTCGACGAGGATCAGCTCGCCCTTGTGGATCACGCCGATGCGATCTGCCATCTCTTCGGCTTCGTCGATGTAATGGGTGGTCAGGATGATCGTCACGCCACTCTCGCGCAAGCCCCGCACCAGCGCCCACATGTCGCGGCGCAGCTCGACGTCCACGCCGGCGGTGGGCTCGTCGAGGAAGAGGATCTGCGGCTCGTGCGACAAGGCCTTGGCGATCATGACGCGCCGCTTCATGCCGCCCGACAGCGTCATGATTCGCTGGTCGCGTTTGTCCCAGAGCGTGAGGTCACGCAGCAACTTTTCGATGAACGCCGGGTTCCGCGCGCGCCCAAACAGGCCGCGGCTGAAATTGACGGTGGCCCAGACCGTCTCGAAGGCGTCGGTGCTGAGCTCTTGCGGCACGAGGCCAATCTTCGAGCGCGCGGCGCGGTAGTCGACAACGATGTCGTGGCCGTCGGCGCGCACGACACCCGAACTCGGCGTGACGATGCCGCAGACGATGGAGATCAGCGTCGTCTTGCCCGCACCGTTGGGGCCGAGCAGGGCGAAAATTTCGCCCTGCTCGATGTCCAGGTCGATGCGCTTCAGCGCTTGCACACCGGTCGCGTAGGTCTTCGTCAGGTTCGAGAGGGAAACGATCGCTGGCATCGGCGCAAGGGTAGCACCCGCGGGGCGCCGCCCGCTGTGCTTGAGCGCGCGCCTCGCCTGGCCCTGACACTCACCGCCGCACGGCGAGCAGCCGCTGCACCAACGGGTGCTGCACCTTCTTTTCGGTGCCGATCGCGAAGAAGTGTTCTTCCACGCCATCGCAGTGCGCGATCCGCTTGACCGCGTAGCGGTCGACCAATTCATCGTGCACCATTTCCGGCGCGGGAAAAACGCCCATGCCACCCGCGCCGAAGGTCTTCAGCAAGGCGCTGTCCTCGAATTCGCCGACGATGCGCGGGCGCACGCCGCGCTCCTCGAACCAGCGGTCGATGCGAATGCGAACCGCGGCGTGCCCGGTGGGCAGCAGCACCGGCACCTGCTCCAGCGATTGCGGAAAGCCGCGCCGCGCCGCCGCGAACAGTTCCGGCGCGGCGTACCAGCCCAGCGCCGACGTGCCCAGCGCATGGCTGTACAGCTTCAAGTTCGGGTTGTGCGGCGCGCTGTGGTCGGCGAGCACGATGTCCAGGCGGTGCAGCGCCAGGTCGCCCAGCAGGTCTTCAAACTCGTCCTGGTGGCACAGTAGGCGCAGCGTGGGCTCTTTCATCACCGGCTCCATCAGGCGCCGCACCACCAGTTTGGGCAGCGCGTCGGAGATGCCCACCGCGAGGCGCACGCTCGGCGAACTCACCGCGTCGCGCACTGCGCCGGGCAGCGCCTCACCCAGCTGAAATATCAGTTCGGCCTGGCGCACCGCGGCGTGGCCGGCTTCCGTCAAAACCAAACCGCGCCCGGCCGGCTTGAGCAGCGCATAGCCGAGCGCGCGCTCGAGTTCCTTGACCTGGGTGCTCACGGTTTGCACCGCCATGCCCAGGCGTTCGGCGGCGCGCGCGACGCCTCCGGCCTTGGCGACGACCCAGAAGTAGTAGAGGTGGCGGTAGCTGAAACTTTGACTCATGCTCAGGTTTCCTCGCAGTCGGGCTTCGCAATTGTCTGCTTTCTAAGTACCCAACCCTTGCCCGCTCTGCCGCAGGAGTTCGTTGCAGACATCGGCTTGCGCAAGAACATGACAGCGCACGTCGACCGGCTCGACTACGCTCGTGTTTTGTCAGGGAGAAACCATGTCGGTCGAGTCCAACTCGACGCCGCGCCTGGCCTTGGTGCTCGGCAGCGGCGGCGTGCGCAGCATCGCCGCGGTGGGGGTGGCCGAGGTGCTGGCCGATGAAGGGTTGCGGCCGGACCTGATTGTCGGCTGCAGCTCGGGCGCACTGTTCGGCGCGACGATCGCTGTGGGCATGAGCAGCCGCGAGGCGCTGCGCGCCGCGACGACCCTGTGGTCAGCCGAGCTGACGCAGCGGCGGCGCTGGCGCGCCTATGCGCAACTGCTCGCGCCCCAGTGGTTCGGATTCGACGCCGGCTTCGCGCTGCGCGACGACAAGCGCATCGGCGAGCGCATTCAGCTCGCCTTTGGCGACAAACGCCTGGAAGATTTGCCGACGCCGCTGCGCGTGGTCGCCACCGAAGCCGCGAGCGGCCACAGCGTCGTGCTGACGCACGGTGCGTTGACGCTTGCGCTGCGCGCCAGCATGGCCGTGCCCTTCATGTTTCCGAGTGTCGAGGTGAATGGGCGCAGGCTGGTGGACGGCGTGATCTCCGATCCGCTGCCGGTGGCCGCTGCCGCCGACGCAGCGCTTGTCGTGACGCTCGGCTTCAAGGGCGCGATGCCACGCCGCGTGGACCGCGCATCGCGCCTCGTGGCGCAGGCGAGCACCTCGCTCATCAACAACTTGCAGCAAGCGCGCGTGGACGCGGCACGTCACGCCGGCCAGCGCGTGCTTGCGCTGGAGTTGGGGCTGGATCGTCACGTGGGCCTGTGGGAAACTGAGGCCATGCCCTACTTGTACGAGGCCGGGCGCCGCGCGGCGCGCGCGCAAATCTCGCAAATCGCCGCGCTCGCGGGCGGCGCGGCGGCGCAGGCGGCGTGACGCATCGCGCATGTCGTCCGCATGGAACTCATCGGAGCGTCAATTCGCAATGAACCGCGCGCTTGAACCGGCCGTCATTCGCCGCACCTTGTTCGACGGCGCGTTGCTGCAGATCGGACACGTCGCCGTGCGCCCGGTGTCCAGCGAACCCGGCGAGGTCGAGACGTCGGCGTTGAACGTGTTGGCGTTGCCGCTGACCGGCGTATTTTCCAAACACGAGGCTTCCAAACACGACGCGGCGCGCCGGCAGGTCATCGCCACGCCGAACCACGCGCTCTTCATTTCGGCCGGCGAGCCCTACCGCATCGGCTTTCCGGGTTGCATCGGCGACCGCTGTCTCGTGCTGCGCTTTGCCAGCGACGCGCTGGCGCGGGCGCTGCCGCGGGCGATGTCGGGCGGCGGTTTCGACGCGGCGGCCTTCGCCGCGCACGCGCCGCTGCCGCCGACGCTGATGCTGGCGCGAAGCCGGCTCTACGGGCGTCTCGCGCGCGGCCCGATGGATCCGCTGCAGGCCGAGGAGCTCGGCATCGGCTTGCTGGCAGGCGCCCTGCACGCGGCACGCACGCGGCCCGCGAAGCCGGCCCGCGGCCGCGCCGAGTTGCCCGGCGCCGCACGCCGCGTGCGCCAGATCGAGCGCGTCAAGGAAGCCGTCTGGACTCAGCCCGAACACCCCTGGACGCTGGGCGAATTGGCCGACCTCGCGTGCGTTTCGCCCTGGCACCTCGCACGCATGTTTCGCGCCGAGGTCGGCACCTCGGTATACCGCTACGCGATGCGCTCGCGCCTGGCGCGCGCGCTGGACAGCGTGCTCGACTCCGACGCCGAGTTGACCCACATCGCACTCGACGCGGGCTTCGCCAGCCACAGCCACTTCACGGCGCGGTTTCGCGCGCTGTTCGGGCACACGCCGCTGGAGCTGCGGCGCGGCATTCGCGATGCGAAGGTCCGCGAATTGCGCAAGGCCGGCACCGCACAAACTAAGAACGCGACGGCGCGAGAAGCTGTCGTGGCCTAACTAAGGTCCGCTCTGACTTTCACAGGAACCTGCGCCTGGCGCGGCGAATCCGGCGCATTGCCGTTCCGACGATTCAGACGGCCTGTGGGTTCGATGCGCAGACGATCCAGGCCGAGCCGTTCAAGCTCACAGTGCCATCGGAAGCCGCCAAGGCTTGCAGGGCAACTTCGACGCCATCGACGATCGCCGGCAGGCGCTCGATGCCCAACTCTCGCACCAGCATCGACGTCGGCCCGAGTCGCGCCGCGTTTTCCGCGGCCAAGCGCGGTGTCGCGCCCAGCAACACCGGCGCATCCACGCGCTGCACGGCGATGTTCTCGAACCCGGCCTGCGACAGCAGCGCGCGCAAGCGTGTGTCGTCGGCAAACGCAAACGGCCCGGGTGCGTGCGGGTCGGAAGGCGCGGGCGTGATGCCCAGCGCCTTGCGCGCCGCCACCAGCGGTGCCATCGCCCACGCGTTGTCGCGCGGCACGCGCCAGCACGTGAAGACGAAGCGGCCGCGCGCCCGCAGCGAAGCGCGCAAGTGGCGCAGCGCCGGCTCCGGATCGGCGAAGAACATCGCGCCGAAGCGCGAGAAGATCAGGTCGGTGCCGAGCGGCAGTTCGGCGCTCGACGCGTCGGCTTGCATGAACGCGAGGTGAGACGCTTCGCCCTGCCCGGCGCGCGCACGCGCCACCTCGAGCATCGGCCGGGACACGTCCACACCCAGCACGTTGCCGCTGGGCCCGACCCGGCGCGCCAGTTCGATCGAGGTGTCGCCGCAGCCGCAGCCGAGGTCGATGACACGCTCGCCAATCTGCGGCGCGGCCAGGCGCAGCGCCGCGTCGCCGAAGGGCACGACGATGCGGTCGATCTCGGCCTGCGACTCGGCCCAACGCCGGCCAAGCGCGCCGTTCCACTCGGCGATTTGGTCGGTGTTGTCGGTGCGCATAGTGAACTGAACTTGTTCAATCGAAAGAGTGGCGACGCTCTCGATGCCTGCTGCGAGAGACTGACGGGTTTTCAATCGATCACCTCTTCCGCGCGCAGCAGCACCGTCTGAGGGATCGTGATACCGAGTGCCTTGGCGGTCCTGCGGTTGACCACCAGTTCGAACCGGGTTGGCTGCGCGACCGGCAAATCGCTGGGGTTTGCGCCCTGCGCGACTTTCTTGATGTAGGCGGCGGCGTTGTAGTAGGCGGTCTTCAGGCTTTCACCATAGCTCATCAGGCCGCCTTCATCGACGAATTCTCTCGCCCCATAGAAGGCAGGCAGCCGATGCCTGGCTGCAAGTGCCACGATTTCGGCGCGCTGGGATAAAAACAACGGTTCGTCGGGCAAGACGAAGATCGCACCGGCTTTTGCGCGCACCGCCGTCTCGAATGCCGCGGGCAGGGTCACATCGCTGGGCCTGCCGACGTCGATCTTGACCAGGTTGAATTTCAGCGTTTCTGCGGCCGCGCCAAGAGCTTGCCACATGAGCGGGTGCACGTCGCTCTTTGCGTCGGCGAGCACGGCGATCGTCGCCTGCCCGGGCACGACGCTCGCGAACAGCTGCAGCATCTTGGCGCATGATGTCTTCGGCCTGGCTCGACAGGCCGGTGATGTTGGCTCCCGGCCTGGCGAGGCTTGCGATGAGGTGCTGCCCGACCGGGTCGGCAACGGCCGCCATGACGATGGGCGTCATGCCGAACGCCTTCTGCGCGATGCGAGTCGTCGGGGTGCAGGTGGTGACGACGGCATCGAGCTTCATCGCCGCCAGCTCGCGCGCAAGTTCAGGTGTCCGCTCGACGTGGCCATTGGCATAGCGGCGCTCGAGCACAAGGTTCTTGCCCTCGACATAGCCCTGCTCGCGCAGGCCCTGCAAGAGCGCCAGTTCCAGATGGCCGCGCTGCGCCAGGCTGCCGCCGACGAGGATGCCGATGTGGGCCGTCTTTTCCGGTGATTGCGCAAGGATTGAAGGAGACGCAGTCAGCCACAGGGCGCCGACAGCGGTCGCGGCCATGCGTTTCAGGTTCAGCCCGGCGTGGGAGTCGCTTTTCACGGTACGTCCAGTGCAGCAGTTCATCGATGCAAGCCCACATCGTACGCTTTCAGGCGAGTGCTCCTTTGGAGGCGACTGAGTGCTTTGAAGCGGCTGCACGGCAGCGTGTGCAGTGGCATCCGCTGTTATCCGCATTGGGCAGGTTGTCGACGGTCAGCTTTAGGGCGTCAATTCTCGCCCGGCCGGTTGTCGATGATGCTCTGGTCAATGCTCCTCTTTTCTAGAAGTCTGGATTCGCGATTGTCTGCTTTTTCGGTTCCCTATCCGCCCCTACCCTTCGGCCACGTTTTCAACGACGGAGGTTCCGAATGCAAGTCTTGTTCGAGTCACGCGACGTTCACGCCGATCACCTGCGCGAACTGGCCGAGCGCCGCGCCCGATTCGCAATGCGCCGCCTGAGTTGGCTGGTGCCGCGCGCGCGGATTCAACTGTCCGACCTGAACGGGCCGCGTGGCGGGCTCGACAAGCGCTGCCGGGTGGAAGTGAAGACGCAGGGCGCGGGCAGCGTCGTGATCACCTCGCTCGCGCGCGACTGGCGCAAGGCAATTGACGATGCGCTGACCCGCGCGTCGCGCACGCTGGTGCGGGTCTGGCGGCGCAGCCAGTCTCGCGGACGCGCCACGCCGCGCGCCATCGGTTTCGACTACTCATGAAGAAGGGCTTCCCCATGGACATTTCCGCTCGGCCTGCACAAGGCGCCTCGGCCGTCGCCACATTCCCGATCGTCGCGGTGCCCGCGCCGGCCAATTTGGCCGACTCGACAAACCGCGTCCTGCGCAACACCTACGCGCTGTTGGCCATGACGCTGCTGTTCAGCGCGGGCGTCGCCGCGTTGAGCCTGGCGCTGAAGCTGCCCGCACCGGGAATCCTGCCGTCGCTCGTGGGCATGTTCGGCCTGCTGTTCCTCGTGCACAAGGTGAAGAACAGCGTCTGGGCGCTGCCCGCGGTGTTCGCCTTCACCGGCTTCATGGGCTACATGCTGGGGCCCGTGCTGGCGCAGGCGATCTCCCTGCCTGCGGGCGGCCAGACGATCGCGCTCGCGCTGGGCGCAACCGGGGCCACGTTCCTCGGCCTGTCGGGCTGGGTACTCACGACGCGGCGCGACTTCAGCTTCATGGGTGGGTTCCTGTTCGCCGGCATGCTGATCGCGCTGCTCGCGGCGCTGGCCGCTGTGTTCCTGCAACTGCCCGCGCTCGGCTTGGCCGTCTCGGCAATGGTCGCGCTGCTCTCGGCGGGGCTGATCCTGTTCGAGACGAGCCGCATCGTGAACGGCGGCGAAACCAACTACGTGCTCGCCACCGTCGGCCTGTACGTCTCGATCTTCAATCTGTTCACGAGCCTGCTCAGCCTGTTCGGCCTGGGCGGTTCGGATGAATGACTGACCCGCACTGGAGAAACCATGAAATGCCCAAGCTGCACCGATGCCGTGCTGGTGATGACGGATCGGCAAGGCGTCGAGATCGACTACTGCGCCGTGTGCCGGGGCGTGTGGCTGGACCGCGGCGAACTCGACAAGCTGATCGAGCGCGCGGCGAGCGATTTGCCCGCCGCGCGCGACACCTCGCGAAGCCCCGAGTTCGCCGATTCGGACTACCGCGATTCGCGGCCACGTCACGCCGGTCGCAGGAAGTCCTGGCTCGGCGACATCTTCGATTGACCCACGCTCACCGATTCAGATTCGATTGACCCAGGTTCGACCGATTCGCGTCGAATCAACTTCAAGGAGCCTCTCATGCGCCACTATCCCAGCAACAGCCCGAAAGCCGCGGCCCGCATCGTCGGCCTGGCGGTGCTCGCCGACGGCAACCTGTCCAACACGGAACTCGATACGCTCGACCGCCTGCGCGCCTACACACAACTCGGCCTGGGGCGGGACGAGCTGCGCACCGTCATTCACGAGCTGTGTCAGGACTTGCTGACGAACATGCACCTGACCTGGGAAGACACCTGCCGCGTCGACCCGGACACGCTGGCGAGCCTGATGCGCGACATCGACGACCCCGCGCTGCGGCACCGGCTCACGCGCATCTGCATCTCCGTGATCGAGTGCGACGCGCATGTCAGCGAAGGCGAAGCCACACTGCTCGGCACGGCGGTCGAGCAGTGGGGCCTGCACAGCGAAATGCTCGAGCCGCGCGCGGACCGGTATGAGCCCGTCGAGCGCCCCGCGAGCCCGGCGGGCTGCGGGCAAGACGCGCGCCTTGCCGCCTGAGCGAGGCCCCGGCTCGCCGCCAGCTTCCTTTTAGAGCGCCATCAGTGCGCCCCAGCGGAAGAACTCACGCATGCACGATTTGTCCGGCTTACTTGACTCGTCCTTTCTCGGCACCGCCGTCTGGATCTGGCTGGTCTTCGTGAGCGTGGTCGTGACGCTGCTCGCGCTCGACCTGGGCGTGCTGCACCGCACCGACCGCGAGATCGGCGTCCGCGAGAGCCTGTTGCTGTCGGCCGGCTACATCGGCATGGCGGTGCTGTTCGGCGCCTGGGTCTGGTGGACGCTTGGCAGCCAGAGCGGCGTCGAGTACTACACCGGCTTTCTGATCGAGAAGTCGCTGTCGATGGACAACGTGTTCGTGATCGCGCTGATCTTCAGCTACTTCGCGATTCCGCGCGAATACCAGCACCGAGTGCTGTTCTGGGGAATCCTGGGCGTGATCGTGCTGCGCGCCTTGCTGATCGCCCTGGGCGCGGCGCTGGTGAGCGAGTTCTCGTGGGTGCTTTACCTGTTCGGCGCGTTTCTGGTGGCCACCGGCGTCAAGATGTGGCTGATCGCAGATCACATGCCCGACATCGGCAACAACCCGCTGCTCAAGTTCCTGCGCAAGCGCCTGCGCGTGACGCCGCAGCTGCACGGCAACGCCTTCTTTGTGCGCCGCCCCAACGGTCGGGAAGGGCCGACGGTGCTCTGGGCGACGCCGCTGTTCCTGGCGCTGTGCCTGGTGGAGTTCGTCGACCTCGTGTTCGCCGTCGATTCGGTGCCGGCGATCTTCGCCATCACGACCGACCCATTCATCGTCTACACGAGCAACATCTTCGCGATCCTCGGCCTGCGCGCGCTGTACTTCGCGCTGGCCGCGATGATCCACCGCTTCAAATACCTCAAATATGCGTTGGCGCTGGTGCTGGTGTTCATCGGCGCGAAGATTTTCCTGGTGGGCTTCATCGGCAAGTCGCCGCCCGAACTGTCGTTGACTGTGACCTTCGGGCTGATCGCCGGCGGTGTGCTCTTCTCGATGTGGAAAACGCGCGCCGGGACACCCGTACTGCACGAACCGCGGCAGTCGGACGCGCCTGCGTGAATTTGGCACGGTGGGCGGGAGGGTCGCCCACCGTCGTTCAGTTTTTTCGGAAGTCTGGCTTCGCCGCCGGATGCTTCTTGGGTTGGCGCCACGCGCCTATCGTCGCGGCATCGTTCGTTCGACCCACTCCAAAACGAGGTCAACCTGATGGACCCCTCCACCTTTCTCACCGCGCTGCTGGCCATCATCGTCATCGACCTCGTGCTCGCCGGCGACAACGCCATCGTCATCGCGCTCGCGGCGCGCGGCCTGCCGGCGCACCTGCAGAAGCGCGCGATTCTTTGGGGCGCCGTCGGCGCGATCGCGGTGCGCAGCCTGATGACGCTGATCGTCGTCTGGCTGCTCAAGATCCCGGGCCTGCTGCTCGTCGGCGGCGCGATGCTGGTGTGGATCGCCTACCGGTTGCTGCTGCCCGAAGACGACGCCGGTGCCGAAGGGCGCAGCCCGGTCGCCACCACGTTCTGGGGCGCGATGCGCACGATCGTGATCGCCGACGCCGTGATGGGCCTGGACAACGTGCTCGCCGTCGCCGGAGCCTCGCATGGCAACTACTTGCTCGTCGTGTTGGGTCTGCTGATCAGCGTGCCGATCGTCGTGTGGGGCAGCGCCATCGTACTCAAGGTCGTGGAACGCTTCCCCAGTGTCGTGTACCTCGGCGCGGGTGTGCTGGTGCTCACCGCCGCGAAGATGATGAGCAGCGAACCGCTGCTGGCACCCGCGTTCGAAGCGGTGCCGCTCGCCAAGTGGGCCGTGTACCTGACGATACCGCTCGTGCTCTGGGCCGGCTTCGTGAAGAACCATCGGCGCTTCGAGTCGCGAATTCACGCACGGCTGGCCGAGTTCGCCAAGCTGCGCCCGCTCGGCGCGAGCTCGGCGCCCGGTTCCAGCGTTCAACCCTTCGTTCAACTGAAAGGAGAAACCGCCATGTTGAAAGTTCTCGTCCCCGTCGATGGCTCGGAGAATTCGCTGCGCGCGGTGCGCCACGCGATCGCCGAATACCAACGCCACCATGAACTCGAAATCCACCTGCTCAACGTGCAGCCGCAATTGTCGCGCCACGTCGCACGTTTCGTGAGCCGGCACGACCGCGACGGCTGGCACGCCGAGCAGGCCAACACGGCGCTGGCCGGAGCGCGCAAGGTGTTGGATGGCGCCGGCGTCCCGCACCATGTGCACTGGTCGCTGGGCGATCGCGCTGCGGAGATCTGCCGCATGGCAGTGAGCCTGGGCGCGCACCACATCGTGATGGGAACGGCACGCAAGAATTCGCTCACCCGCATGCTCGAAGACTCCGCCACCGACAAGGTGCTGCAATTGACCTCGGTGCCCGTGGAAGTGGTGGCGGGCGAGGCAGTCTCGAAGTGGGAGAGCTGGGGCATCCCGGCCGGAGTGGTGAGTGCAGGCGGGTTGATGCTGCTCGCGGTGGATTGAAATCGCTCGAGCGAGCAAGCGAACGCCCGCGGCGCCGAATGGCGCGGGCGCGCCCGCTGCGACGAACCGACAAACGCATCACTCGCGATTCGGGCCCCAGAATACGGCCCGCATGAAGCCACCCTCCTCCGGCATTTCCGCAGGCCAACCTTACCCGCTCGAACAGCTGTTCGGCGCCGCGCTCAGCCCTTTCGAGCGCTTTCTGCGTCAGGCCACGGCGGGCGGCATCGTGCTCGTCGCGACAACCGTCGTCACGCTCTTCATTGCCAACTCTGCGCTCGGCGACGGGTTGCATCATTTCTGGGAGCAGCCCGCCGGCTTGAAGCTGGGCGAGTGGAGCCTCAACCAAAGCCTGCACCATTGGGTCAACGACGGCCTGATGGCGCTGTTCTTCCTGCTCGTGGGGCTGGAGCTGAAGCGCGAAGCGCTGGTGGGCGAGCTGGCGTCGTTGAAAGACGCGGCGCTGCCCATCGTCGCCGCCATGGGCGGCATGCTGGTGCCTGCGCTCATCTACCTGTTGCTCAACCCTGAGGGACCGGCGGCACGCGGCTGGGGCGTGCCGATGGCCACCGACATCGCCTTCGCGATCGGCATTCTGGTCCTGCTGGCGAGCCGCATACCACGCGCACTGATCGTGTTCCTGATGGCGTTGGCGATTGCCGACGATCTGGGTGCGGTGCTCGTGATCGCGCTGTTCTACACCGCCGACATTGACCAGGCCGCGCTGCTCAACGCCGCCATGGCGCTGGTCGTGCTGATCCTGCTGAATCGCGGCGGCGTGCGTGCGCGGCTGCCCTACTGGCTGGTCGGCTTGCTGCTTTGGTACTTCACGGCACGCAGCGGGATTCACGCCACCGTCGCGGGGGTGCTGCTCGCCTTCACGATTCCGGTGCGGCCCAAACACACCGCGCTCGAATTCGAAGCGCGCGTGGCGCAACTGCTCGCGTCGTTTCGCCAGCATGCTGCAGACCCCTCGACCCCCAGCGATACGCTGCGCAGCCACGACATGGCAACGATCGCGTCGAGCCTGGAGCGCGCCGCGCAGACTGTGCAAAGCCCGTTGCAGCGCACTGAGCATGACTTGAGCGTTCCGGTCGCGTTCGTGATCCTGCCGGTGTTCGCGCTGGCCAACGCGGGTGTCGACTTTCGCGGCGCCGACCTCCTGGAAAGCCTCGCGCACCCGATCACGCTGGGCATCGCCTCCGGACTGGTGCTGGGAAAGTTCATAGGCATCGGAGCTTTCAGCTGGCTCGCCGTCAAGTTCGGCATCGCGCGCCTGCCGAGCCAAGTGCGCTGGTCGCACCTGCTCGGCGCGGCGTGGCTCGGTGGCATCGGCTTCACCATGTCGCTGTTCATCGGCCAGCTCGGATTCACGGATCCGCAGCAACTGGAGCAGGCGAAAATCGGGATCCTGTTCGGCTCGCTGGTCGCGGCGGTGCTGGGGCTCGCCTGGCTGCTGGCGTGCACTTTCACTTCCCACAAGTCAGCGACGTAAAGAAGGACACCCATGCCCATCGAATTTCTGAAGAAAGCCACGCCGCCGGTACAGGCCATCGACACCGCCACAGCCGAGACGGTGCGACGCTTGCTCGGCGAGATCGAGGCCGGCGGCGAAGCCAGAGTCAAGGCGCTGGCGCGTGATTTCGACGGCTGGCAGGGCGACATCGTCGTCGACGCGGCCACCTTCGCGCGCGCCGAAAAGTCGCTGAGCAGCGGCGTCAAGGCCGATCTGAAATTCGCGCGCGACCGGGTGCAAGATTTCGCGCGGCGCCAGCGCGACTCGATGCACGAGTTCCAGGCCGAGCTCTTGCCCGGGCTGATCGCCGGCCAGCGATTGATCCCCTGCAACACCGCGGGCTGCTATGTTCCCGGCGGGCGCTACGCGCACGCGGCGAGCGCCATCATGAGCGTGGGCACCGCCGCGGTGGCGGGCGTGAAGAACATCGTCGCCGCATCGCCCACGCACAAGGACCAGGGCATCAACCCGGCGATCCTCTACGCGCTGCAGCTGTGCGGCGCGCACACCGTGCTCGCGCTCGGCGGTGTGCAGGCGGTCGCGGCGCTGGCGTTCGGCCTGTTCAGCGGCAAGCCGGCGGACATCATCGTCGGGCCCGGCAACCGCTTCGTCGCCGAAGCCAAGCGCATTCTCTTCGGCCGCGTCGGCATCGACGTGATCGCCGGGCCCACCGAGTCGGCAGTGATTGCCGACGCGAACGCCGACCCGGCGATCGTCGCTGCCGACCTGATCGGCCAGGCCGAGCACGGCCCCGATTCGCCGGTGTGGCTGATCACCACGTCGCGCAGCGTGGGCGAGCAGGTGCTGGCGCTGATTCCCGGCGTCATCGCCGGATTGCCCGACGTGGCACGCGCCGCGGCCGAAGCGGCATGGCGAGACTACGCCGAAGTCGTGGTGTGCAGCACACGCGAGGAGGCGGTGCAACTCAGCGACGCCTACGCGAGCGAACACCTGCAGGTGCTCGCCGACGACCTGGACTGGTGGCTTGCGAACCTGACGAACTACGGCTCGCTGTTCCTCGGCGAAGAGACGACCGTCGCCTACGGCGACAAGTGCAGTGGGCCGAACCACATCTTGCCGACCAAAGGTGCGGCGCGCTACTCGGGCGGCCTGTCGGTGGGCAAGTTCATCAAGACCGTGACGTGGCAACGATTGAGCCGCGACGCGTCGCGCAGCGTCGGCCAGGTCGCCGCGCGCATTTCGCGCCTCGAAGGCATGGAAGGCCACGCCCGCACCGGCGACGTGCGGCTGCACAAGTACTACCCGGACGAACAGTTCGACCTCGGCACGCTGACCGGCCATCAGCGCTGAACGCCAAGCCCATGAACCCCACCCGTCTCGAACTCGACCTGACCCAGCAGGAACCCATTCCCCCACAGGGCGTGCAAGCCGCGCTCGCGCTCATGGCCAGCGGCAAACTGCACCGCTACGGCGAAACCGGCGGCAAACCGAGCGAAGTGTCGGCCCTCGAAGCCGACTTCGCGCGCGAACTCGGCGTGCGCTATTGCGTCGCACTGAATTCGTGCGGCTCGGCGATGTTCGTTGCGCTGAAGGCGGCGGGCGTGAAACCGGGCGATCCGGTGCTGTCGAACTGTTTCACGCTCGCGCCTGTGCCCGGCGCGATCGCGCATGCCGGTGCGCGGCCGGTGCTCGTGGACGTGACCGACGACTACACGATTGACCTGGACGATCTGGATCGCAAGTGCGCGAGCAGCGGCGCGAAGACCTTGCTGCTGTCGCACATGCGCGGCCACCTCTGCGACATGCACGCACTGTCAGCGATTTGCCGACGCCACGGCGTGCAAGTCATCGAAGACTGCGCCCACACGATGGGTGCAGGTTGGGCCGGCAAAGCCACCGGCACGTGGGGCCGCGCCGGCGCGTTCAGCCTGCAAAGCTACAAACACGCGAACAGCGGCGAAGGCGGATTGCTCGCGACCGATGACGAAGACATCGCGGCGCAGGCGATCCTGCTTTCGGGCAGCTACATGCTGTACGCCTCGCACCTCGCGCGGCCCGATGAGGCCGCGTTCGAGCGCTGGAAGTACACCACGCCGAATTTCAGCCTGCGCATGAGCAACTTGGCCGCTGCCTTGGCGCGGCCACAACTGGGTGCCGCGCTCGCGCAGCGTTGCCGGCGTTGGAATGAGCGCTACGCGTGGCTCGCCGCGGGGCTCGCTGCAACACCCCACCTGCGCCTGCCGCAGCGCCCTGCCGATGAGCAGTACGTCGGAAGTTCGATCCAGTTTTCGCTTGTCGAGTTGTCGCACGAACAGATCCGGCGCTTCATCGCCGCTGCGGCGCAGCGTGGCGTGCACGTCAAATGGTTTGGCGCCGATGCGCCCCTGGGGTTCACGAGCGTGTGGACGCACTGGCGCTACTTCGGCGAGCCGCAAGTGCTGCCGAACGCGCAGCGCGTGCTCGGTGGCTTGTGCGACATGCGCCTGCCACTCACGCTGACACAAGCCGATTGCGAAGCAATCGCCGCAGCGTTGTGCGATGCGCTCGCCCAGTCCGGGCCTTGAGGCGCGACCAAGTCAGCCTTCGATTCCTCAACAACAAAGTCGCAAGTTCGGCCGGCTGTGTGGCGTGGGCACGCCTCGCGCCGCGCCGGTCGCCTCCATATTTGCCGCCACACAGCCTCCTGAGGAGTCGAGCATGAAGCGAATCCATTGGCATTTCCCCCCACGGGTTGCTGCTTCGCGAGTGCGAGTTTTGCTGCGAGAGTCAAACCAGGTTCGCGAGCAGGTCGAATACATGGCGTCGAATCGACGGGGATCCGCCGCAGTGCCCGTGCATGAGGCGCTGGCTCAATGTGCGGCCAACAATCAAAGATCCGCGAAGAAACGCGTCAGCAGTACACGCGTGCGCGGGCGGCCGGCGCGAGGCGTCCGGTGCCGTCGCGCTGACGCCCCATCGCAAGGCACGACACCGCCGCGGCGGCGGGCGGCCTATTGTTTTGGTGGCTCCCAGCCCCCGCCCAGCGCCTTGATCAGCGCCACGCTCGCATCCAGCCGCGCTTGGCGCACACGCACCAGAGCCAGCTCGGCGTCTTGCACGCTGCGCTGCGCCTCGAGCACGTCGAGAAAGCCTGAGTACCCCGCCTCGTAGCGCCGGTTTGCAATGCGCAACGCCTCGACGGCTTCGACGCGTTGCACATCGACCTCGGCTTCTTGCAGCGCGCTTTGTTCTGCGCCGATCAGCGCGTCAGCGGTTTCGCGAAACGCCGTGAGCGCCGCCTTCTGGTAGCCGATTGCCGCCTGTTCGGCCTGGGCGCGCGCCTGGTCGGTGCGCGCCTCGTTGCGCCCGGCATCGAACAGCGACACGAGCAACTGCGGGCCGATTGACCAGATTTGCGCGCCGCTCTTCAGCAGGTCGACAAGCGCCGCGCTTTGACTGCCGAAACTTCCCGTGAGTGAAATCGTCGGCCAAATCGCCTTGCGAACCACGTCGACCTGGATTTGCGCGGCGCCGAGTTGCGCTTCGGCCTGGCGCACGTCGGGCCGGCGTTCGAGCAGTTGCGCGGGCAGGCCGGGCGGCGCTGTCGCGGGCAGGTTCAGTTGCGCGGTCGAAGCCGCAAGCGTGAGGCCGGGCTGGCCTGTGAGTTGGCCCAACTGGTTCTCGAGCAGACTGCGCTGACGTCGCAACTCGGGCGTTTGCGCTCGCACTGCCGCGAGCGCCGTGCGCGCCAGCGCCTCGTCGAGCGCCGACGCCACACCCCCTGCGGCGCGCCGCTCGACGAGGCGCAGGCTGTCGGCGCGCGAGCGCAGCTGCGCGGCGTTCACGGCGAGCTGCGCGTCGAGCGAGCGCAGGCCGAAGTAGGTTTGCACCGTGCTTGCCGCGAGCGCGATTCGCACCGTGTCGCGCGCGTACACCGCAGCCAGCATTTGCTGTTGTGCGGCGCTGCTGGCGTTGCGCAGCCGACCCCACAAGTCGATCTCGAACGAGGTGGCCAGTGCGACGCGGTGCGTCGTCGATTCGGGGCCGCTCGGTGCCACCGGCTGGCCGTTCAGCGTGCTGATGCGCGAGCGGGTCACCGCCGCGTTCAAGTCGACGCTGGGCCACTGCGCGGCGCGCGTCAGGCCCAGCAGCGCTGCGGTCTCGTCGACGCGCGCGACCGCCAGGCGCAGGTCGGTGTTGTTCTGCAAGGTCGCGTCGACGAGCGCGGCGAGGCCGGTGTCGCCGTACAGAACCCACCAGTCGCCGCCGACTTTCGGCTCGGCGGCAACTGCGGGCTGTGTGCTGCGCTGCGCAGTTTGCTGGGCGAACTGCGGCGGCAGTTCGACCCGCGGCCTCTGCGCGGCCGGCGGCAAGGGCGTGCTGCACCCGCAAAGCGCTGCCGCTGCGCCCAAGGCGATCAGCGCGCGCCTCATGGTTCGATCTCCAGCGGCGCGATCGGATGCACCGGCGACACTGCGTGCCCATGCGAATGCAACGGCCGCGCCTTGCGCGCAAGCAGCGTGAAGAACAGCGGCACGAAGATCGGCGCGATGAAGGTCGCGACGATCATTCCGCCGAACACGCCCGAGCCCATGCTTTGCCGCGCCGCCGCGCCCGCGCCGGTGGCGAGCACCAGCGGAACGACGCCGAGCACGAAGGCGAGCGACGTCATCACGATCGGCCGAAAGCGCAGCCGCGCCGCATCCGCCGCGGCTTCGCGCGCGGTCCGGCCCGCCTCCATGCCCTGCATCGCAAACTCGGCGATCAGGATCGCGTTCTTCGCCGCCAGGCCGATCAGCACGATCAGGCCGATCTGGAAATAGACGTCGTTCTCCATGTGGCGCAAGAAGACGAAACCCAGCGCGCCGAGCAAGGCGAACGGCACGGCGAGCACCACCGCGAGCGGCACGCCCCAGCGCTCGTAAAGCGCAGCGAGGATCAGGTAGACCATGATGAGCGCAAAGCCGAAGGCGAACACCGACGCGTTGCCGGCGCGCTTTTCCTGGAACGCCTGACCCGTCCACTCGATTTGATAGCCCGGCGGCAAGACGGCGCGCGAGGTTTCTTCGACGGCGCGGATCGACTCGCCCGAGCTGAAGCCGGGTTTCGCGCCGCCCAGCACCTTGGCCGCGATGTAGCCGTTGTAGCGCTCGATCTGATCCGGGCCGACGATGTCGGTCACCGCGATCAGGCTCTTCAGCGAAATCATCTCGCCGCTCGTCGCCGAGCGCACGTAGATGCGCCCCAGGTCGTCGGGCTTGGCGCGGTACGCGGCTTCCGCCTGCATCGTGACGCGGTAGGTTCGCCCCGCCAGATTGAAGTCGTTGATGTAGAGCGAGCCCATTTGCGCTTGCAGCGCGGCAAACACGTCGTTCACCGGAACGCCCAGTGCCAGCGCCTTCTCTCTGTCTACTTCAACACGAAGTTGTGGAACGCTGGCGCGAAAGAAGGCCTGCGCCGGCGTGAGCTCAGGGCGCGCGGCGACCGCGGCGACGAAGTCTTGCGTCACTTGCGCCAGGCGTTTCGGGTCGGCGTCGCCGCGGCCCTGCACGTAGACCTCGTAGCCGCCGGCCTGGCCCAGGCCCAGAATCGGCGGCGGGTTGAAGGCGAACACCACACCGTCGGGCAGCGCCGTGAAGCCCAGGCCGCTCATCTGCCCGGCGAGCTGCGTCGACGTCTGGGTTCGCTGCTCCCACGGTTTCATCGGCACGAAGATCGTCGCCGCGCTGCTCTTGCTGCCCCCGCTGATCAAGTCGAAGCCGTTGACGATGAAAAAGCTGCCGATCGCCGGGTTGTCTTTCAACATCAGGCGCAAGCGCTCCGTCGTGCGGCCGGTGCGCTCGAGCGTCGCGCCGTCGGGCAGTTGGCCGATGGCGATGACGAAGCCCTGGTCTTCGGGCGGAACAAAACTGCCGGGAACGCGCTGCAGCAGCCACGCCACGCCGCCGAGCATCATGGCGAACAGGGCGAGCGATATCACTCGGTGCCGCAGCGCCAGGCCCACCGCGCCGAGAAAGCGCCGGGTCATCCAGCCGAACCCGGCGTTGAACGGCTTGAAGAGGCGCACGCTCAAAGCGCTGTGCTCGCGCTTGAGCAGGATCGCGCAGAGTGCCGGCGTGAGCGTGAGCGCAGTCACTCCCGAGAGCACGACGGCAATCGTCACCGTCACCGCGAACTGCCGGTACAACTGGCCGGTGATGCCGCCCAGGAACGCGACCGGGATGAACACCGCGCAGAGCACGAGCACGATGCCGATCACCGCGCCCTGCACTTCGCGCATCGCTTCCAGCGACGCGGCCATCGGTGACATGCCCTCTTCGCGCATCAGGCGTTCGACGTTCTCGAGAACGACGATCGCGTCGTCGACGACGATGCCGATCGCCAGCACCATGGCAAAAAGCGTCAGCGTATTGATCGAAAAGCCGAAAATGTAGAGGCCGGCGAAGGTGCCGATCAGCGACACCGGCACCGCGAGCATCGGGATCAGCGTCGCGCGCCAGGACTGCAGGAACACGAAGACGACGGCCAGAACGATCAGCGCAGCCTCCAGAATCGTCTCGAGCACCGCCTTGATCGACGCCGAGACGAACAGCGTCGTGTCGTAGGGGATCAGGTAGCCGACGCCTGGGGGAAATCGGTCGCGCTTCAACTCGACCATCTTCGCCTTCACGCCGGCGGCCGTGTCCAGCGCATTCGCGCCCGGCGCGAGCAGCACCGCCAGGGCGATCGCCGGCTGACCGTTCACCGAGTTGGACGCGTCGTAGCTCTGCGCGCCGAGTTCGATCCGCGCCACGTCGCGCAGGCGCAAGGTGCCTCCCGTCGGCGAGGAACGCAGCACGATGTTGCCGAATTCCTCCGCCTGCACGAGGCGCCCACGCGCAGTCACCGTGTACTCGAGCTGCTGGCCCGGGAGCGACGGCGGCGCGCCGATCTTGCCCGCGGCGAACTGCGCGTTCTGCGCGCTCACCGCCTGCGCGATGTCATTCGTCGTGATGCCCAGGCTCGCCATCTTGTCGGGCTGCAGCCACAGGCGCATCGAGTAATCGCGCGCGCCGAAGATGAACACGCCGGCGGTGCCGGGAATTCGCTTGATCTCGTCGAGGATGTTTTGCGTCGAGTAGTTCGACAGGAACAAGGTGTCGCGCGACTGGTCCGGCGAGTTGACCGCGATCACGAGCAGGAAGTTCGTCGAGCGTTTCGCCACTTGCACGCCGTTGCGCCGCACTTCGTCGGGCAGGCGCGGCGTGGCGAGCTGGACGCGGTTGTTGACGTTGAACGTGGCCTTGTCGATGTCGGTGCCGGCGTCGAAGGTCGCGGTGATCGTCGTCTGGCCGTTGCCCGCCGAGATCGAGTTGTAGTACAGCAGGTTCTCGACACCCGAGAGCTGCTCTTCGATGGGCGCGGCGACGGTGAGCGCGAGTGTCTCGGCCGACGCGCCCGGGTAGACGGCGGTGATCACGACGGTGGGCGGCGCGATCTCCGGGTATTGTGCGATCGGCAGGGAGCGCCCCGCCATCAGACCAGCGATGACGAGAACGAGCGCCAGCACGCTGGCAAAGACCGGACGTTCGATGAAGAAACGGGACATGGCTGCGCGCCTCAGCGCGACGCTGCGGCCGACGCCGGCGCTGCCACTTGAACCGGCGCGCCTGGGCGCAGCTTGATCAGGTTGCTCGTGATGACGCGGTCACCTGGCGCGAGGCCCGAGTGGATCACCCAGTCGGCGCCCAGCCAGGCGCCGGCCTGTACCGGCCGCGCCGTCGCCTTGCCGTCGGCGCCGATCAACCAGACGAAGCGCCCTTGCTCGCCGCTCATCACCGCGGCTTGCGGAATCAGAAACGCGTCTTGCTCGCCGGTACTCACCTGGACCCGCACGAACTGCCCGGGCAGCCAGGCGCCGCTCGCATTGTTCAGCTCGGCGCGCAGTTGCACAGTGCCCAGACGCGGATCGACGACCGACGCGGCAAAGTCGAGCTTGCCGACGTCTTTGGCGAACTCGCCGTTCGGCAGTTGCAGCCGCACTTCGCGGCCGCGCCCCTTGCGCACCTGTTCGGCCTCGGCCTGCGTGAGGGCAAAGCGCACGCGGATCGGATGGGTCTGCACGATCGTCGCGAGCACACCGCCTTCGATCGCCGGCGACACATAGGCGCCCACACTGCGGACCGAACGCTGCACGACGCCGGCAATCGGCGCTGCGACGTCGGTGTAGCTCAGGTTCAGCGCCGCTTCGCGCTCCTGCGCGCGCGCGGCGAGCAAGGCCGCCTCCGTCGTCTTGAGCGAGCTGCCGGCTTCGTCGGCCTCGCGCTGGCTGATCGCCTTGTCGGCAATCAGCCCGGCCAGGCGCCCGCTTTCGCGGCGCGATTGCTCGACGCGCGCCTCGGCCTGCGCCACATTGGCGCGCGCGGCGTCGAGCGCAATTTCGAACGGCGCGCGGTCGATTCGGTAGAGCGGCGAGCCGGCGCGCACTGGCTCGCCTTCGCGAAACAACTGCTGCTGCAAGGTGCCGGCGACACGCGCGCGCACCTCCACTTCCTTCAAGCCCTCGAGCGTGCCCACGGCTTCGACGACGACGGGCACCTTGCTCAGCGACGCTTGCGCCACATTCACCGGCATCGGCGGCATCGCGCCGCCCGGCGGCCCGCCTTGCGGCGCAGGGCTTGGGCCGCAGGCGCCTACTACGCCGGCAAACGCCACCGTGGACATTGCCCGCAGCCAATGCCGGGGCAGTGCCGCGCATTCCGCGGGCACGGGCAGAACTGGGGTCACGAATCGCTCCTGGAGTCTTTTGCTCGCCCTGGCGCTTCGGCGCCGGGATCGGGCTTAGGGTCCAAGCATAACGGCGCCGCGACAATCTCATGGCCAATACGGCCACGCGACAATCTCGGCGCTGTCTCATTCAGCTTTCTGGCGCCGCAGGCGGCGCAATTCCATGCCGGACCTCGTTGCCACCGTTCTCGACCTCGGAGAACTCGCCCTTGCCGTCGCCGGCCTGTATGCGGCGTTCGCACTCTATGTGGCGCACCGACAACCGGGCTGGAGCGTCGCGTTCGCGCGGCGCCGGCTCGCGCTGCTGTGGGCGTTGCTCGTGCTTGCCGGGGCCGTCAAGGTCACCGACGACGTACTCGGCGGCGAGTCCGGCCCGATCGACAAGGCCATCCTGCTCTTCATTCGCGATGCCGTGCCCAGCGTCTTGCATGCTTTCTTTGAAGTGATCACGCTGACGGGCTCGTCGATGGCGCTGGTGCCGCTCGCGCTGCTCGCCGTCGCCTTGCTGCTCCTGCGCAAGCACCGCTTCGAGGCTTTTCTCGTCGCCGCGTCCACCGTCGGCGGCGCGAGCACCGTGTATGTCGTGAAGACCCTCGTCGGCCGGGAACGCCCCCAGCTCTGGCAAACCCAGTGGTACTGGGGCTCGAGTTTCCCGAGCGGTCACACGCTCGTCGTCGCCGCTTTCGCCACCGCCGTGGCGCTTGGCATCGCGCGGCTGCGGCCGGCCTCGCGCGACCTGGTCGTGAGCGCTGCGTTCGCCTGGATCCTGCTCGTCGCCTTGTCGCGCCTCGTGCTGGGCGTGCATTGGCCCACCGACGTATTGGCGGCGGCGTGCATCGGCGCGTCGTTGCCGCTGGCGATCAGCCTGGGGATGGAGTTTTGGCGAGCACGGTAACGCCGCGCCGAGACTTGGGTTAGCCTGCACGTGCCCGAGCCCACTCATTCAGCAATTTTCCCCATCATGACATCGAGCGACACCCCTCCCGCGACTCCTGCACCACAGCTGCCCCCTGTCGCCGTGGTGACGGGGGGCGCGAAAGGCATCGGCTGGGCCACCGTGCAGGCGCTCGCGAAGACCGCAGCGATTCCGGTCCTGTTCGATCGCGACGCGGCCGCCCTCGCCACCGCCAGCGACGCGTTGACACGTCAAGGCGTGGAGCACCTCGTGCTGCAGGTCGACATCACCAACGAGGCAGCGGTCGATCGCGCGTTCGCGACTGTCGCGGCGCGTTACCGCCGCATCGACATCCTCGTCAACAACGCAGGCATCGCGCTGCGCCGCCCGACTGTCGAGTTGTCGCGGGAAGACTGGCAGGCGGTGGTCGATGTGAACCTGACCGCCGTCTTCCTCTGTTGCCGGGCGGCAGCGCGGCTGATGATTCCGGCCGGCCGAGGCGCAGTCGTCAACGTCTCGTCGATCATGGGCCTGTCGGGCGGCGGGCTTTACCCTAACCTGTCGTATCAGTCGACAAAAGGCGCAGTCGTCAACCTGACCCGGGCGCTCGCCGTCGAATGGGCGGGTCACGGCATTCGGGTCAACGCGGTCGCGCCCACCTGGGTTCGCACCGATCTGACACAAGGCCTGTTCGGCAACCCCGAACTGCTGAATCGCATCCTCGACATGACGCCGCTGCGTTGCCTCGCCGAGCCCGCCGACATTGCCGATGCGATCGTTTTTCTCGCATCGAGCCAGGCGCGGATGATCACGGGGCACACCCTGCCCGTCGACGGTGGCTTTCTCGCGCAATAGGCGGCTCGCGGCGCTCGCTGCGTGTCTGGCGCTGCAGTGGCCTGCGCACGCGCAGCAGGGCGAGCCACCCGAAGCGCCGCCCGTGCCGCAGGCCGCGGAGGAAAGCCAGGCGAACGACGTCGAACTCGAGATACCCGACCTGGACGAAGTGCTGGAAACGACGCGCAGCTCGGTGCGCTCCACCGCCGAATGGCTGGCGCGCGCCGTGGACGGAATATTCGGCGACAGGTCTTTCGACCAATTCGGCAAGGTCAGCAACGGCCGGGTTGACCTGAGCGTGCACAAGCGGCAGCGCGAGAAACGTCAATTCGACTTGCGTTTCAACGCCAACTTCCGCTTGCCCAACCTCGAGGAGCGCGTCCACATCTTCGTCGGCAACGACGACCAGCGCGACCTCGTCACCGACAACCCGCAAGCCTTCTCGCAACAGCAGCGCCTGCTCGAATCGCGCCCGACGGTCCGCTCGTTCTTCGCCGGACTCAAGTTGCCGTTCTTCGATTCATTCGAGTTCCGCCTGGGAATGCACGGCGTGCGCAAGCCGTTTGCCCAGATGAGTTACGACCGCTCCTGGAAAGTCACCGAAGACGACGCGTTCGAGTTTCGCGAGACGCTGTTCTGGACGATCGACGATCACTTGGGTTCGACGACGGTCGGCTCGTATGCACATGCGTTCACGCCCACGCTCTACGGCCGCTGGCTCAACTCGGCGACGATCACGCGCGTCGCCAACCGGTTTGCGTGGAACAGCAGCCTCGGGGCGTACCAGACTTTCGGCGCGCAGCGGGTGCTGTCGCTCGAAGCGCTATTGAGTGGGGTGCAAGGCTCGGGCGTCGGCGTCTCCGAATACGGCCTGCAGGTGCGATGGGAGCAACCGCTCTACCGGAACTGGCTGCTCGGCGAAGTCGCGGTCGGTCACTTCTGGCCACGCGCGGATGCGTTCAGCGAGCGCATCGGCGTCTGGGGTCTGGGTGCCACCCTCAAAATGAAGTTCTGAGATTCCCCGTTCGACCTCACCTTTTGAAAGCTCGTCATGCAGCACCACCTCAACCCCGCCGCCATCCTGCCCGCCGATCATGCAGGGGCGACGCTGATCGGTCGCGTCTGGCTGCCCGCCGCGGGCGGCCCGAAGCCCGTGCTCGTGCGCGGCGCCGACTTGCTCGACCTGAGCGGGGTTGCGCGCACCGTGAGCCAGTTGCTCGAATTGAAGTCGCCGCTCGCGGCGATCGCGGCGGCACGCAACTTGCCGCGCATCGCCGGCCTGGCCGATGCGCTGCGCAACGCCGACCCGAATACGCGCGACCCGGCTCGCGCGTGGCTGCTCGCGCCGTGCGACCTGCAGGCCTTGAAGGCGAGTGGCGTCACCTTTGTCGAGAGCCTGCTCGAGCGCGTGATTGAGGAGCAGGCGCGCGGCGACGCGTCCAAAGCCGACGCGGTGCGCCGCGCCGTGATGGACGTGATCGGCGGCGACCTCGCCGGCCTGCGCCCGGGCTCGCCCGCGGCGATGCGACTGAAGGATGTGCTGATCGAGAAAAAGATGTGGTCGCAATACCTCGAAGTCGGCATCGGGCCCGACGCGGAAATCTTCACCAAGTCGCAACCGCTGTCGGCGGTAGGGTGCGGCATGGAAGTCGGCATCCATCCGGGTTCAAACTGGAACAACCCCGAGCCCGAAATCGTTCTCGTCGGCAACAGCCGCGGCGACGTGCTCGGCGCGAGCCTGGGCAACGACGTGAATCTGCGCGACTTCGAAGGCCGCAGCGCGCTGCTGCTGGGCAAAGCAAAGGACAACAACGGCAGTTGCGCGATCGGGCCGTTCATTCGCTTGTTCGATTCAGCGTTCACGATGGACGACGTGCGCCGCTGCGAGATTTCGCTGCGCGTGCAGGGACCGGAGGGTTATGTGCTGACTGGCGGAAGCTCGATGAGCAAGATCAGCCGCGACCCGCTCGATCTGATGGCCGCGGCGATCGGCCCGACGCACTGCTACCCCGACGGCCTGATGCTGTTCCTGGGCACCATGTTCGCCCCCACCGACGACCGCGGCGCGCCTGGGCAGGGCTTCACACACACGCTGGCCGACATCGTGAGTGTCGCGACGCCGAAGCTGGGCGCGCTCGTGAACCGCGTCAATCACGCCGACAAGACCGAGCCGTGGAGCTTTGGCATCGGCGCGATGATCGAATACCTCAGTCGCTCCGCCAGGGCTTAGTTCGCGCGACCCGCGACGCACGCAGCGCGGACAAGGGAAGGACTGCATACGGCCCTTTGCTGCCGTTCGCGCCGTCGTGCGTGCAGAGGTCGAGAAAGGGCAGGTGGCCCGGGGTACGTTCTCCGGCCCCACGCTCGCGGGGCACCGTGATCTGCCTGCAAGCGTGGCGCCATCAACACCGTGTTCTCTTGTCCAGGTTGAGGACACCGCGAATGGGGGCCTGCGCCCATACCCCAAGCCACCTACCCCGGCACCCGGGCGGCATGCGAGGCGTGGCAGGCTACGGTCGTGTACAGCAGGGCGGTGGTGGTGCCCCCGGGCGCAGGACCCATTCGCGGTGTCTGCCAGCCGGCGCAGCGACCATCCCGTGTTGAGGCGGCGTCGCTTGGCGCCTCTGAACGGTGCCCCGCGAGCGTGGGCCGGAGCACGGGGGCGGCGCCGCCGCCCTGGCGTCGCAACCCTCGCAGGAAGCTCGCGCCGAACGGCAGCAAAGGGCCGAAAGCAGCCAGCGCGCGCCGCAGGCACTTACTCACTCACATGAAAATCTGCCACCCCATTTGAGGCACCGAGTCGTCGCTCCGGCAAGCCTCACCCGCACTGCCCCACATAACCACACGCCGTACAGAAGTCGCAACCGTCGCGGTGGATGAGTGTCGGGTTGCCGCACTCCGGGCAGGGGCTGCCGGCGAGCACGCGGGAATTTCCGTCGGTATGCCCCGCTGCCTGCGCTTTGCCCTGCGGTAATTCCAGCACACCCATTTCGCGCAGCGGATAACCCTCTTCGTCGAGCACGCCGAGCATCGCGTAGCGGTGAATGATGAGGCGCGCGAGGTACGCGACCGTCGAGGGCCAGACCTGCTGGCGCCGCTGGCCGTGCGGCAGGCCGGGGACGAAGGCCATGAAGTGGCCCAGCGGCTCGGCGTAGTTGAGCAACTTGCGCAGCTTCATGCCTATCCACGCCGGGTCGATGACGCGCATGTCGAGCGACAGCAGGCGCGCCAGACCGTCGAGCGCGCCGGGATAGTTGCCGGAGAAGGCGAGCGCGCAGGGCCGCGTCACGACGCTGCCGTCGGCGCCGGCCAGACTCACCTCCTTGAGCGTGAGCGTGAGCGCTTCGCCGCTCGCCGGGTTGTGAACGTCGACCGCCCAGGCGAGCGTTCCCGACGTGCCAGTGCGCGGCTCGTCGACGCTGAACATCGAATCGAGCACGGGCGTGGCTGCGCCCTGGCGCGCCGGCAGCGTGCCGAGCTGCTCGCAGCGCCAGCGCACCAACGCCGCCGTCGCGGCGACGACGCCGGGAAAGAGGCGCCGCTCGCCGCTGGGCGGGAACGGCATTTCGAAAGACCGCTCCTCGGCGACGCTGGCGAGCGCGTCGATCTTGAGCTGCAGCCACGCCGCGTCGTTGGCGCGCAAGTCCATTGACAGCGTTTTCGCGAGTGCCCCCAGCCCGCGCGGTTGTTCGGCGCCGTTCACCCAGACTTCGAAGGCCTGCGGCGCACCGCCCTCCTCGCGCGCGACCTCCCCGACGAACAGCGCGAAGTCGCCGAACGGGTAATTGACCATGTAGGTCCACGCCGCATTGCCCGCGGGCAATTCCGGGCGGCCGGGCCAGCGCAGCGACGCGAGCACGGGGGCGCCCGGGCGGTCCAGGCGCAATCGAATGTTCGCGCCGTCTTCTTGCGCGCTCGGCGCGTCGGCGAGCTGCAGTGTGGCCGGCGCATCGACGCTTTGTGCATTCGTGCTGAGCACCGAGCCCATCACCGCGTTCGGCCGGTACGTCGCAAGCCCTTTCAGGCCCGTCTGCCACGCCTGCATGTAGAGATTCTGGAACTCGGCGTACGGGTAGTCAGCGGGAACGTTCACGGTCTTCGAGATCGCCGTGTCGACGAACGGTGCAACCGCAGCCACCATCTCGGCGTGGGCACTCGCGCTCATCTCGAGCGCACTGACGAACGCTGGCGTGAGCGGCGCGTCGACACCGCGCAGGTGGCGGTAGAGCCGCCATGCATGGTCTTCAACCGGAAACTCTTCCAAGCCGCCGTCGGCAGTTCGCTTCTTGCGCGTGTAGCTCCAGCTGAACGCCGGCTCGATGCCGTTGCTCGCGTTGTCGGCGAACGCCAGGCTGATCGTTCCGGTGGGTGCGATCGACAGCAGGTGCGAGTTGCGCAGCCCCGTCGCGCGAATCCGCTCGCGCAGGGCTTGCGGCAGGCGCGACGCGAACGTGCTGCCGCTCAGGTACAGATCGGCGTTGAACAGGGGGAACGCACCACGCTCGCGTGCGAGCTCGCTCGATGCTTCGTACGCCGCGTCGCGCAACAGTTCGGCGATGCGCGCTGCGCAGGTGCGCGCATCGGGCATGTCGTAACGCAAGCCGAGCATGATGAGCGCGTCGCCCAGGCCCGTGAAACCCAGGCCGATGCGCCGCTTGTTGCGCATCTCTTCGTGCTGCTGCGGCAGCGGCCAGACCGTCACGTCGAGCACGTTGTCCAGCATGCGCACCGCAACCTTGGCCAGCGCAACAAATCCCGCTTCGTCAAAACGTGCGGCGCCGTCGAAGGGGTCGACCACGAAGCGCGTCAGGTCGATCGAGCCGAGGCAACAGCAGCCGTAGGAGGGAAGTGGCTGCTCGCCGCAGTTGTGCACGATGAGGCCATTCGCGTCGAAGGCGTGCACATCGGCGACCGTGGCGTCGAACACTTGCTCGCGGCCATCGGCAACGAGCGACTCGACAGTGGCGACGAATTGCTCTCGGTTGAGTTGCCGCCGATACGAACTCAACAGCTCGTCCAGCTGCTTCGCTTTGGCGGTGTCATTGAATCCGACGCGGCTGGCGAACTGCGCGAGGTTGTCGCCGCTGATGGTCAGTTCGTGCACTGCCTGCGTTGCATAGTCCGCAGCGCCGCCCTTGCCGTCGGGCATCGCTTTGACACCAGCGGGTTTGCGGTCTTGGTAAATCGTCGCGACGACGCCCAGCCGCACCAACATGCGCTGCGCGGCCTGCAAAAGCGCGAGGTTCACCTGGGTCAGGCGCACGCTGACGCCTTTGTCTAACGTGCCCTGGACCGAACCGTCGGCGTCGAACAGTCCGCGCAGAAGCCCCGTGCAGAACTCCGACGAGGCGCGCTCCATCGTCGGCGTGATGCCTTTGTTGCCGGGCGCCATGCCCAGCTCCAAGGCGAGGTCGCGCAGGGCACCGCTGGCCAGCCGCGCCTCGCCGCGCGCTGCGATCGGGCGCTGCCAGCCGCGAAAGTCGGCACGGTGCGACAGCGTCGCCGCGGCCGCTTCGGCAGCCTGCATGATTCCACTGGCCCCGTGGTTGGCGACAGGCGTCGCCGACGCACCCGAGTTGCCCACGAGTTTCAGTTCGGGCGCCCACACCGAGAGCACGGCATTGTCTGCCTTGAGCGTCCCGTCGCCGATCAGCAAGCCAATAAGATAGCCCTCCGCTTGTGTGTACGGCCCGTCCCAACCGAGCAGGCTGCGGTGGTTCTGCAGCACGATCTGATCGCCAGCGGTCAGTTCTCCAGCCGCCACCCAGTGTTCCTCGCGGGTGTAGCGAGTCTTGCGCAGCACGCGCCGCACCCGATGTTCGGCCGTGAGGCGGAGTAAGTGACCTTCGCGCGTCTGCAGCCGCAGCACGGGTTTCTCACCGGTGGCGAAGAAACCTTCGGACTCGCACACATGGACGCGCCCGTCGACCACTGCCTCGAAGCGCTTGCCCACCAGCTCATGCACCTGGCGGGCGCCTTCGCTCGTCTGAATCCAGGTGTCTGCGGTGACACACGGATTGCTCGCCGCAATGCTCTCGCAATACGCCAGGTTGTTGTCTCGATTGATCGCGTCGAGGAACAGCACGCCGGGTTCGGCGTGATCGTAGGTGCTGCGCATGACCTGTTCCCACAAATCGCGCGCACGCACTTTGCGGTAGACCCACGGGCCGGCGCCGCCGCCGGTGCTGCTCGAGACGCCGCCAGCCTGGCCACTGGCCTGGCAGTAAGCGCCGGCGGCCTTTTGCGCAACACCCGGCTCGGCGCGGTGCACGAGTTCGAAGTCGGTGTCGTTGCGCACCGCCTGCATGAAGGCGTCCGTGACACCGACCGAGATGTTGAAGTTCTTCAGTGCGCCGCGGTCCTTGGCGTGAATGAACTCTTCGATGTCGGGGTGGTCGCAGCGCAGCACGCCCATCTGCGCGCCGCGCCGCGAGCCCGCCGATTCGACCGTCTGGCACGATTGATCGAACACCTGCATGTAGCTCACCGGCCCCGACGCGTGGCTGCGCGTGCTGCCGACCCACGCGCCGCGCGGCCGGATGCGCGAGAAATCGTAGCCGACGCCGCCACCGCGGCGCATCGTCTCCGCGGCCTCGGTGAGCGCCGTGTAGATGCCGGGGTGACCGTCTTCGATCTGCGAAATCGAGTCGCCCACCGGTTGCACGAAGCAGTTGATGAGGGTTGCCGCGAGGTCCGTACCCGCCGCCGACTGGATCCGCCCTGCGGGGATAAAACCGTTGTTGAGCGCCTGGGCGAAGGACTCTTCCCACCTGGCGCGTTGCGCGGGGTCTTCAGCTTGCGCGAGCGCACGGGCGACACGCCGGTTCACGTCGGCAACGGAGCGCTCGTCGCCCTTGGCGTATTTCTCGATCAGCACGGCGGTGCTGATCGTCTGCGCGGGAAGATTGCCTAGCGTAGCGGGGGCCGCGGCCGTGTCTTGCATTGGTTTTGCTCCTCAAAGCCTCAAAGGGCGGCCATGGTAGTACGTCGCTCGCGGCAAATCAGCTCAACGCCCGGAGAACGCGTCGGCCTTTGCGTTGCATCAAACCAAGCCGCGGCTGCCGCCGCGCAGCAGGGCTCACCTTGGCCGCGCACTGGGGAAAGTGCCGGACAGCTGGCTCCGGGATTTCAATGGAATCTGCGCCGCTCCGTGACAACCGCAGTGTACGTTCGCTTCGGCCCGTCGGACAGCCGCGCTCCGCTTGACTTGTGTGTTTGGAAGATCGCCGATCCTGAACTATCATCGCCCCTTGTTCGACGCGTCGCCCCCGCGGCCCGCCCTGGAGACTTTTCATGAAATATCGCAAGGTGGAAATCTTTACCGGCAAGACGTTCAGCGTGCCCGAGCACGTCCAGCGCATCGACCACGAATCGACGCACGGTTGGCAATTGCGTTATGGCAAGCGCACCAAGATGTTTTCCGATTTCAGTGCCGACGGCAAAGGCGCACGCGCTGCGCTCGCGCTGGCCGTGACGGAACTGCTGAAGCGCATCGACGCGTTGCCCGCGCCGTCACGGCTGCGCCGCGATGTGTCAGCAAACAAGAGCACTGATTTGCCGGTGGGCGTGAGCGGGCCTATCGCTCGCCAGCGCGCCGGGCGCAATTTCGCCGAGTACAGCTTCGGCGTGACGATCCCGCGTTACGGGGCCAAACCGACGAACCGCAGCGTCTACATCGGCACCGAATCGACCTACACCGAGGAGCGCGTCGCAATCGCGCTGGCCAAGGCCATCGAGCTGCGCGAAAAGGCGCAGCGCGCCTACCAGAAAGCTGCGACGGTGGAAAAGCGCGCGACGAGCCGGACTCGGCAGCGCGCCTGAGGCGCGTGGCCGCGCACGCCAGACGCAGCGGCGCGCGGCGCATCGGTGCGATGCACGCCGCAGTGGCGTCTGACTACGCGTCGGCGTCGTTCACGTCGGCGTCGTTCGCCAGCCGCGGCAAGCCCACGCCCGTGCCGGGCAGCAACAGGCCGGCCTGGCTGTAGATCTTCAGCTTCTCGCGCGTATCGACGATGTCGAGGTTGCGCATCGTCAGTTGGCCGATGCGGTCTTGCGGCGTGAAGCTCGATGCGCCTTTTTCCATCGTCAGGCGCTCGGGGCGGTACGTCAGGTTCGGCGACTCCGTGTTGAGCAACGAATAGTCGTTGCCGCGGCGCAATTCGATCGTCACTTCGCCGGTGACCGCGCGTGCCACCCAGCGCTGCGCGGTCTCGCGCAGCATGATCGCTTGCGGGTCGAACCAGCGGCCCTGGTAGAGCAGGCGCCCGAGGCGCCGCCCGTTGTCGCGGTATTGCTCGATCGTGTCTTCGTTGTGGATGCCGGTGATGAGGCGCTCGTAGGCAATGAACAATAGCGCCAGCCCCGGCGCTTCGTAAATGCCGCGGCTCTTCGCTTCGATGATGCGGTTCTCGATCTGGTCGCTCATTCCCAGACCGTGGCGCCCGCCGATGCGGTTCGCCTCCAGCAGCAGCTCGACGGGGCTGGCGAACTCGCTGCCATTCAGCGCGACCGGCTGGCCCTCGTCAAAGCGCACACGCACCTCTTCGCGCTTCACCACCACGTCGTCGCGCCACGCCGCCACGCCCATGATGGGCTGGACGATGCGGATCCCGCTGCTCAAGTGTTCGAGGTCTTTCGCCTCGTGCGTCGCGCCGAGCATGTTGGAGTCGGTGGAATAGGCCTTTTCGGCCGACATCTTGTAGGCGAAGCCCGCCGCGCGCATGAACTCCGACATCTCGGCGCGACCGCCGAGTTCGTCGATGAAGGCCTGGTCGAGCCAGGGCTTGTAGATCTTCAGATCGGGATTGACGAGCAGGCCGTAGCGGTAGAAGCGTTCGATGTCGTTGCCCTTGTAGGTGCTGCCGTCGCCCCAGATGTTGACGTCGTCTTCGCGCATTGCGGCCACTAAGATCGTGCCCGTCACTGCGCGGCCGAGCGGCGTGGTATTGAAGTAGGTGGCGCCGGCCGTCGAGATGTGAAACGCGCCGCTTTGCAGCGCGGCAATGCCTTCGGCGACGAGCTGCGTGCGGCAGTCCACGAGCCGCGCGGTGTGCGCGCCGTAGAGCAGCGCCTTGCGCGGAATTTCGTCGTAGTCGGGCTCGTCGGGTTGGCCCAGATTGGCTGTGTAGGCGTAAGGCGTTGCGCCCTTTTGGCGCATCCACAACAGCGCGGCGCTGGTGTCCAGGCCGCCCGAAAACGCGATGCCGACCTTCTGGCCGATGGGGAGGTTTTGCAGAATGGTTGTCATGGATGAAATGCGGGGAGATGAGCTATTTTGGGTCCAATTCTCGGTCCTCCGGGCGGACACTACAGGTCGCCGCTGCTCTACCATGGCCCTCGTCGCCGTCGTGCTGGCCGCCGTCGCGCCGACGACTTCGCACGCCTTGCAGGACGCCGGCACAAACGGTTGGATCGAACTGTGCTCGGCGCTGGGGTCCAGGTGGGTCGAGCTACCCGCCGGCATGGTGGTTGAACTCCAGCCCGGCGGCTACCACGTCATGCTGATGGACCTCAAGAGTCACGTCGCAGTCGAGCGCCGTGCGCAGGCAGCGCCCGACCGACTTGTCGCCGTTGGCCAGCAGGATCTGGCCATGCGCGATGCACGCCGAGATCGTTTTCGTGCACGCCGCGGCGCCGACACAACTTAAGCCAAATCAAGGTGCGGCGCGCCCACGGCCGGCACGGCGTGCCGAAGACGCGCCGCTCCACGAATCGACATCGGTTTTCGACGGCGGGCCCGTCACCGCAGCGGCCTGCCGATTCGGCGCGAGGAACGAAACGTACGGCGTGACGCCGCGCCAACGTGGGTCGACCGCGTGCCGAATCGCAGGCGCCTGGCCGGCGAAAGCAAAAAGACGATCGGCCAACCGGTACTCCGCGTTTTGCAGCACGGTGGCGTCGGCCTCGCCTGGCGCCACGTCCATCACCACGACGATCAACGTCGCCTTCAGCTTGCGCTGCCTGATGTCGCGGCGCAGGGTCTCGATGACGGCAGGGCAATGCACGCAGTCGGTGGTGGAGAAGACGACCGCCGTGGGCCGCTCGAGCCCGGACTGCAAGGCCTGCCACGCGGCAGAATCGAAGGCTTCGACGGCGCGCGGCGCCGCTTCGGCAACCTGGGCCAGTGCCACCCCGCCGCCCAGCAGGACGAGCGCAAACTTACGGAACGATGCGTTCAACACGTACTCCAGAAGCGGTGCGCCAGAGCGCGAAGACCTGCGCGCCGCGTTTGGCGAGCAGCGGATGGTCGTTGTCCTCGGTGCTGCGGCCGAGTTCCTTCAAAGTGAAATTACGTCCGTCATCACTTGAGATCCACGCGCGCCACGCGGTGGCCTGCCCGTCGAAGCTGCGCCAGACGATGACGACGTTCGACCCCGCGCTCTGCACGGCGGCGTGCTCGGCGCGTTCGTCGGGCAGCGGCCGCGCTTCGCCGCGCGGTGCGCCCAACGCGTCGAGCTGGCCGTAGCGGACTTGCGAGGCGCCGGCGCGGTCGCCGAACCAGACCGCGTGGTAGCCGCCGGCGGCTGCAGGTGCAAGGCCCGGTCCGTGGTGCGGGCAGGCGTCGATGGCCCAGCGGTCGAACGATGCGCGCACCGGCTCGTCACCGCGCGGTGCGGCGACTGCAGCAAAGGCGTGGTCGCGCTCATTGGGCGCGAAGACGTGGCGCCAAAGTGCCACGAGCGAGCCGTCCGGAGCAGGTGCCAGCGCGATGCGGCAGCACTCGCAAGAGTGGTCGGCGAGCTTGATGTCCGGGCCGAAGCTGAGGCCGCCGTCTTTCGATTCGTTGCGATAGATTGCCGCGCCGCGGTATTCGCTCTTGACGCGCGCCTTGCGACCCGCCAGGCCTGCCGCGCTGGCCGCATTGTCGGCAGCGGCGACTGCCGCGGGCGCGCGCGCCGCTTGCGCCTTGGCCTGCGCTTCCGTATCGCGCTTGTCGACCCACAGAGTGTGCAGCGTGCCCAGCGCGTCGAAGGCCACCGATTCAAAGCGGTGTGTGATGAGCTGGCGGTCGTGGTGCACGGTGAAAGGCGCCGAGAAGGTCTGCCCCGCGTCTGCCGAGCGCAGCATGCGAATCTGCCCGGTGTAGGGCCGCTCCAGCGGCTCGGTGTAGGTGATGACGGCTTCGCCCTTGGTGCCGAACGCGAGCTTGGGGCGGTTTTCGCCGTCGGCGGCGATTTTGTCAGCGCCCGAGTCAAGGACTCGTGGCGCCGCCCAGCCGCGGCCTTCGTCGCCACTCGTCTGCACGAACAGGCGCTGCCTGTCGTCGAGGCCGACGATCCAGAGTTCACCTGAAGGCGCAAACGCCGCGCCCATCGCCAGCGGCGGCGGGCGGCGCTTGGCGCCTTCCTTGTGAACGTGCTGCGCCAGGGCAGGCAGAGCCAGCGCCAACAGCAGAACGCTCATTGCGTGTTTGAATTGCATGGTACGGCTCACGGTTCACAAGTCGTACTTCACGCCGGCAAACCATGTCCGCTGCGGGTACGGGTTGGGATTGACGAAGTAGTTGAAGTTGCCCAGGTTATTCACGCCGAGCGACGCGCTCCACTGCTTGTCGATGCGGTACAACAGCTTCGCGTCGAACACGCTGTAGTGGCTCACCGCGCCGTAGACGTTGGGGTTCGGGTCGTTGTACTGCCCCGTCGTCGTGTTGTACAGCTGATTGTGCTGGCGCCCGCTGAAACGGTAGCTCAGGCTGTAGCTCAACGCGTCAGACGCACGAAACGTGGCGACAAGGGTCGCGCGCCAATCCGGAATGCGCGGTTGGTCCGTGCCCTCCAGGCCGGGGTTGCGCGAGTCGCGCAGGATCGTCGAATCGGCGTAGGTGACGCTGCCGTTCAAGTCCAGCCCACGCAAGCCCAGATCGCTCACCTGGCCCGCGACCTCGATGCCCGTGGTGCGCACCCTGTCGACGTTCTGGATGCTGCTGATGTTGGGCGTGATGGTGACGTCGGTCTGCGAGATCAGCGCGTCGCGCTTGTCCTCGTAAAAAAGCGACACCCGCGCAAACGACTCGACGAGGCGTTGCTGCACCACCCACTCCAGCGAATTCACCTGTTCGGGTTTCAGGTTCGGGTCGTTGAAGCGGATGCCTCCTGGGCCGTTGAAGGTCTGGAACATTTCAGCGACCGTTGGGTAACGAACCCCCTTGCCGAGCGAGGCGCGCAGCTCGACTTCGGGTGTGGCCTGGTAGGCCACATGCAGCTTGGGTGAAAAGTTCGACTGGCTGCGATCGGCGTAGACAATGTCCTGCGGGTTCGGCGCGACGTTGGCTGCGTTGTAATTGCTCCCGTCGAAGGCCTTCCAGCGCTCCTGACGGGCCCCGGCGACCAGCAGCCAATGCGGCGCGAAATTCCATGAGTCTTGCAGGTACGCCGCCTCGGTCTGCGTCTTGCCGTACGAGTTGGTGTTCAGCGTGCCGCTGTCGCTGCTGAGCCAATCGGCGATCGGGCTCGCCACCGTGCCGTAGGTCACCGAGGCAAGCTGGTAGCGGTCATGGTGCACGCCGAAGCTCAGCGTGTGTTCGCTCGCCAGCTTGCCAGCGCTCCGCCAGGTGCCGCGCACGTCGAGGTTGTGCCAGCCCGTGCCGTCGGCCAAGGTGATCTGGCCGCCGGGGCGCACGGCGCCGAGGCCAGAATCGAACCCGCTGCTCGGTGTGGCGGTGCGCGACACGTCTTTCTTCTGGTCGTACACGCTGGCCACGACATCCAGGTCCCACGCGCCTCCGGTGTTCGACTTCAACGCCAGGCCGTGCATCCAGTGTTCGCTGTTGCTGCGGCTCGGCACGGCGGTCGAGACGGTGTAGTCGATGCCATCGATGCGCACGAACTTGAGCGGGTTCGCGTAAGCCGCACCGGCGTTGTAGACGGTGTTGCCTGCGGCGTCGCGCAGGTAGCTGTCGACCGTGCCTTCCGAGTCATTGCGCCAGATTCCCAGCGTGTAGCTCATTTGCCATTGCGGCGTGAAGCGATACCCGAGCTTGAGCTTGGCCATGTCCTGCACTGTGTGGTCGATGCCGGTCGAGCTGACGATGATGCGCGGCCGGCCGGCGGTGTCGGTGTCGCGGTACACCGTCGAGCCGCTCACGTCGGTGAATGTTCCGGCGGCGGCGGGCGCCCCGGCCTTCACCGTGGTGTTGCCGAAGGTCTGCGGATGGCCGTGGTTGTCCAGGTGATCGAGCGACACCCAGTACGCCCAGTCGTCCACTGCGGTGCCGAGCGCCGCGCTGGCATGGCCGCCGTTGAAGCGTGAGTCGGTGCCGTAGAGCTTGTAGCGCTGGCTGAACGCGTCAACCCTGCCGTGCGCCTCGAACTTGTCCGGCATGCGCGTGCTCATGCTCACCACGCCGCCCGCCGAATTGCCGGGGTAGAGCGCTGAGAACGGGCCGTAGATCACGTCGATGCGCTCGATCTCCTCGGGCGCCACCATGCCCCAGCGCGGCGCGGTGCTGAAGCTGTTGTTGAGGAAGTTCGACAGCAGCAGGCCGTCGGCATAGACGGTGGTCTGTGCGCTCGCGATCGAGCTGTTCACGCGCATCACGAGCACGCCGTTGCGGTCGCCGATGTAGCGCTCGCGCACGTGGGTGCTGGGCAGGTACTGGAGCATGCCTGCCGTGGTGGGCGTGTTCACCGTCTCGGTGATCTGTTGTGCTGTGACTGACTCGGTGGTGGAAGGCAGCGGCGCCTGAGCCACGGCTTTCTGCCCGGTCACGATGACCGGGTCGAGGGCTTGCACGCTGGCCGTGGTTTGCGCCAACGCGGCGCCGCAGGCGCAGGCCCACAGCGACGCTGCGGCCCACGCGACTGGAGTGGGAGAGAACGGATGAAATTTCATGATGTGGACTCGATGAGTTGGTCCAGTGACGCGCTGCCGCGCAGGCGGCTATGTCACCGGCCGGGAATCTGGGGGCGTGGCTGAACTCACCACGCGAGGGGTGGAGCCCGTGGAGCAATCGGTACAGCCAAGTCGGAGAGTCCCGGTGCCTGGCTGAGCCGGCCGCTCAAGGGGCCGGTCAGGCCTGGCTCGGCGGGCCGCGGGGCTGGTGGACCGACCAGGGGGTGGCCGCCTGCGGTATCGCGTCGCCAGCGACTGCGGCATGCCGAGCATCGCCGTGTTCGACGCCGTTCCAGCGGGCAGCTGCCGGCGCGACCGTCCACGCCGTAGCGGCAACGCCGCACAGCGGGCAGTGGTTCAGGTGGTCGTGGTTGCCGGAAGCGCCGTTGCCGTGGTCGCCGTGGCCACCAGGGTGCGCCATGGGCACATTCGACGCCGGCGCGGCCTCGGCGCTGCCTGCTGCGTCATCCGTCTGCGAGGTTGCAGGTTCGTCGCAATCGTGATGCTGTGGCGCTGTGAGCGTTGCGCTGGCAGGGACGCGCCGTGCCCGGTGTGCAACACGCTCAGCGCGCGCGACACGGTGGGCGCCAGCGCGAGCCCCAGCATCGCGATCAGCGCGATCCAAGTGAACCTGCGCAAGGTTTGGCGGGTTGGCGTCACAGGGCGGACTGTAACAAGAAGAATTGGGGCGGAATTGATCGAGCTAAAGCTCACATCACTCGATCACCCATCGACGCTACGGCGTCACCCGGGTCCAATGCACCCACCCGCGACGGGTTGGCTTCGTATTCTTGCCTCATGAGGGTTCTCCTGAACGCCGGTCGCTGCCGGCGGGACGACGGATGCGTGCATGCGATGGGGCAACGCGCCCCGCGGTTCACGCGGCGGTCTTGTTCAGGAGTGCAGCGGTGGCGCTCGGGAGGGCGCGAGTGCCCAGGCGCGGACCTGATGCGGCGGCAGCGCGGATTCGGCGCGGCGAATGGCAGGGTCGCCGCTTGGCAGCGCCAGCGCGGCGCTTCCAGACGGCGGCAACTCGAGCGACGGCACCTGCAGCGAACACCAGGGGCAATGGCCGCCATGGTCGCCTTGCTGCGATGCAGGCGACGCCGCGTTGGCCGTGGTGGCCCGCGCGCTCACCCACTTCGAACCCCACAGTGTGCACACCTGCACCCAGCCGTCATCGCCGGCGCCGCGCAGCGCCGGCACGACCGCCGAGACAAAGGCGCCGAGCAGCAGTACGCTGGCGGTGAACCAGGCCAAGAAGGGACGATGAATGCGGTGGGCTCGCATGCACCGATCGTAGGCGAACTCGGTCGTCACCGGGAGAATCACGTGAGGGATTGGACCCCGCGAATGGGCGGGGGAAGCGCACTACCGCGAAGCGCTCACTACGCCATGCGTTTCGTCAAGCGCGCAGTGGCTCGGCGATGCGCCGTGCGATCGCCGGCGGTTCGGGACCCACATGAAACGCGAGACGTCGCTCGCGCAGGTCAACGTCGGCGGCGGTCATGCGGCCGAAGCGGCGCAGGTGGTCGGCCCAGGTTTCGTCCATGAATTGTTCCACGTAGACCTGCGGGTCCGCGGTGTCGCGAAACAGCTCCCACGACAGCACGCCCTGGCGCAGGCGGTTGCGCCGCGTCAGTCGCATGACGTCGAGAAAGGCTTGCACGTTTTCCGGCGCAATGCGGTACGCCACAGCAACGATCACCGGGCCGTCGTCGGCAGCGATGTCCAGCGCCGTGTCGGGCGATTTGATGCGGTCGGTGGGCGTGAGATCTTCCAGCGCAGCGCTGTCCAAGGTTCGGCGCCGCGTCAGCACCAAACACACCACCGCCACCAGCGCGGCGCTGACGATGCTCGTGTGCACTTCGCTCAGGCTCGCGACCTGGCCCCACAGCGCCGCTCCGGCGGCGCTGCTGCCCAGCATCGCCATCTGGTAGATCGACATGCCGCGCGCGCGCACCCAGTCAGGCAAGGCGAGTTGGGCGGACAGCGTGATCGTGTTCGCCACCGAGATCCAGGTCGCGCCGAGCACGAGCATCGCCGGCACGGCGACCCACACGTTGGGCGCCAGGCTCACCACCATCATCATCACTGCATGCATCAGGGTGCAGGCGCTCACCAGCCGGTCGCGCGAGACGCTTTCACGCAGGCGCGGCAGTGCCAGCGCTGCCGCAATCGCGCCCACGCCCATGCACGCCAGCAGCAGCGTGAAGGTGCCGGCGCTGCTGGCGCTGTTGTCGCCCATGCCCTTGGCGACCAGCGGCAACAGCGCCGGCAAGGCCGCGCCTTGCATGAAGAACAGGGAAATGCGCAGCAACGCCGTCTGCATCGCACGCGACTGGCGCACATGTTGAACGCCCACCCGAATCGCCCCAAGAAAACGTTCTCCCGGCAGCGCGCTGACCTTCGGCGCCCGGCGCCAGCGCGCGAGAACGAACGCCGCACCCACCGACAGCGCGGCGTTGAGCATGAACACGTAGGCGCTGCCTGCCGTGGCGATCACGGCGCCGGCCACCGCGGGGCCGGCAATCCGCGAAATGTTCATGGCAATCGTGTTCAGCGCAAGCGCTGACGACAACTGGCGCCGCTGCACAAGCTCGGGAACGAGCGCGGCGTACACCGGCCAGCGCAGCGCCAGGCCGATGCCGTTGCCGAAGGTCAGCACGAGCAACAGCGCAGGCGTGATCGCGTCGGCCAACGAGACCATGCACGTGATCAGGCCGACCCCCGCGACCCACACTTGCGTGAACAGGAGCAGGCGGCGCCGGTCGACGATGTCGGCCAGCGCGCCGCTGGGCAGGCCCAGCAGGAACACGGGCAGCGAAGCGGCGGTGGCGACCAGCGCCACCATCACCGGCGACGTCGTCAGCGTCGTCATCAGCCACGCGGCGGCGACGTCGTTCATCCACATGCAGATGTTCGCCGTGACCCAGACGCCCCAGAGCATGCGAAACACCGTGTTGCGCAGTGGCGAAGGCGCAGCAGATTCGGGGGGGGATTGCGCTGAGGCTGACGACATCGCAGCGCATCATCGCAGGTGGCGCGAAATCGTTCGGTTTGATCGACCGCAAACGGCGCAATCTCGGTCAAGCCCAGACTCGTGGATCCCACGCAGTGAGGCGGACTGTGCTGCGGGTGCGGGCACCGGCACTCAGGGTCGATGCCTCGCGTTCACGTGAAAAATTGCCATCAATCGAACAACTCTTACGGGTCGCAACCCTCAAGTTCCACTTCAGCCGCGCAGACTCCGCCCTCTCAAAAGGGCGAGCAAGCAACCCCACGCGTGACACCAATGGAGGAATGGAGATGGGAAACATGAGCGCAGCACGATCGCACGCGGGAGTCGCCACTTACCGATCGCCGACGGGCTCGCACGCGAGCTTCCTCGGTGCCCTGTCGCGCAAGACCTACGCGATGGTGCTTGCCGGCGGGCGCGGCACGCGCTTGATGAACCTGACGAATTGGCGCGCCAAGCCGGCGGTGCCGTTTGCCGGCACTTTGCGCATCATCGATTTCCCTTTGAGCAACTGCATCAACTCCGGGATCCGGCGCGTCAGCGTGCTGACCCAGTACAAGGCGCAAAGTCTGATCGCCCACGTCGAGCGCGGTTGGGGCTTCTTGGAATCCGCACTCAATGAATTCATCGACGTCGTTCCCGCGCAGCAGCGCGTCGGCGACGACTGGTATCGCGGCACTGCCGACGCCGTGTTTCAGAACCTGGACATCTTGCGCGAGGCCGAGCCGGAGTACGTGCTCGTCCTGGCCGGCGACCACGTCTACAAGATGGACTATGGCGTGATGCTCGCCGAACACATCGAGAGCTGCGCCGACATCACGATCTCGTGCATCGAAGTGCCGGTCGAGCAGGCGAGCGCCTTCGGCGTGATGGAAGTCGACGCGATGGACCGCGTCGTCGCGTTCCATGAAAAACCGGCGCACCCGACGTGCATTCCGGGCCAGCCGCAGCGCGCGCTGGCGAGCATGGGCATCTATATTTTCAAGGCGAGTTTCCTCTACGACGTGCTCGGCCGCGACGCTGCGGATACGAACTCGAGCCACGACTTCGGCCACGACGTGATCCCGCGTGTACTCGAACTCGCTCGCGTGCACGCGCACCGCTACGCGCGTTCCTGCGTCAACATGGTCGGCGAGAACCCCTACTGGCGCGATGTGGGCACGGTGGACGCCTACTGGGAAGCGCACATGGACCTGGTGGAGGTGCAGCCGCAACTCAATCTGTACGACGACGATTGGCCCGTGCTGAGCCTGCAACGCCAGCTCGCGCCGGCGAAGTTCGTGTTCGACGATTCCGGCCGGCGCGGCATGGCCACCGATTCCGTCGTGTGCAGCGGCTGCATCGTCAGCGGCGCGACGGTGCGCCGCTCGTTGCTCGGCTTCAAGGTGCGCGTCGAGGAAGACAGCCTCATCGAAGAATCGGTGATCCTGCCCAACGTGCGCATCGGCCGGGGCGTGACCTTGCACCGCTGCATCGTCGACAAGGACTGTCAATTGCCCGACGGTTTTTCCGCCGGGATGAACCACGCCCACGACGCGACGCGCTTTCACGTCACGGAGCGTGGCATCACGCTGATCACGCCCGACATGCTGGGCCAGGGCTGCCACTCGCTGAGCGACGCACAGTCGTTGCAGTAGGGCTCGCCGCAGCTGCCACGCCGATGTGCGGCGCACGCGCCGCACGCATTCACCCGCCTCAGCCGGCGGTAGCAGGCTGGCGGTGCATGAACGCCACGAGCACGCCGAGCAACACGACGAGCACGCCATCGGCAACGATTTGCCCCATCACCAACGCCCCCGGCAAGGGCTGCACCGCGTAATAAATCATGTAGCCCGGCACGGCGGTCAAGAGCGCGACGGTCACGCCGAAACGCAGCCCCTGGCCCAGCCACGGTTTGGCCTCGACGCCACGCGCGTAGATGCGCACGAACGCACCGGCCATCAGCACGTGAGCGAGCAGCATGAACGGGAAGTAGGCCTGCGAATCGGCTTCGCTGCGATACAGGTTTTGCAGCTTCGCGTAGTGGGCCTGCAGCAGTACGGCGTGCACAACGAAGCTGCCGAACATCCAAGCAATGAAAGTGGCGAGCCAGGCTATGAGGAATTTCTTGTTCACGATTGTCTCCTTCGGTTGAAATGGAACTCTTCCTGTTTCCATGATCCTCTGCGGGGGTGGGCTGGACGTCGCCCGGCGCGACTCAATACAGGTGCTTGCCGAAGAAGCTGAACGTGCGGTCCCAGGCGATTTGCGCCCACGCCGCGTCGTACTGCGTGATCGGCAGGCGCCGCGGGCCGACCGCGTCTTCGTTCGCGAAGCCATGCTGCGCCAGATAGCGCTGGCCGGTGTAGGCCGCGCCGGCAGCGCGCAATTTTTCTTCGAGCGCGTCGACTCCAGCGATCGCAAATGCACCGTCTTGCGTCGCCCAATGCGCGAGCAGCGGCGCCTTGATCTTCGACGCATCGACAAATTCGAGCGGCGGGTAGCCGTACCAGACGACGCCGGCACTCGCCTCGGGCACCATCACGAGCGAAAGCACCGTCAAAGCGCCGCCCATGCAAAAGCCGGTGACACCGACTTGCCGCGCGCGCCCTTTCAGGTACTGCACCGCGCCGCGCACGTCTTGCGACGCGGCGTCGCCGAAGTTCAGGCCGGACATCAAGTGGTGCGCTTCTTCGGCCTGCACGGTCGACTTGCCGCGGTACAGGTCGGGAACGAGGGCGATGTAGCCAGCCGCGGCAAACCGATCGGCGACGCCGCGGATCTGGTCGTTCAGACCCCACCATTCCTGGATCACGACAACTCCCGGTGCGCCCGAGGCTTGCGCAGGCTCGGCGAGGTAGCCCTGAACGATTTGCCCGTCGGGGCGTTTGAAGCTGACCGTGGTTCCCATGCGGTTCTCCTGTGGAGGCGGTTCATCGAGGTCGAGGCCCGCAGTAGAGGCCAGGCGGGGTACAGCGTCAAGCGGGCTTGCCCCGAGTCGAACCGACCGGTCGGCGCGTCAGGCTCAAGCGCCCAGGCGCCGCGCGGAGATCAATCGCCCGGGATGTACGGTGGATGCAATTGCACTGGTTTGGCCGAGCGGCCCCGGAGGCGAATGTTGAGCATTTCCACCGTCACCGAAAACGCCATCGCAAAGTACACATAACCCTTGGGCACATGGTGGTCGAAGCCCTCGGCCACCAGCACCGAGCCGACGACGAGCAGGAACGACAGCGCGAGCATCTTGATCGTCGGGTGGTCGGAGACGAAGCGCCCGATCGGGCCGGCGAAGACCATCATCAGCGCCACCGATGCGATCACCGCGGCGACCATCACCGCGACGTTGTCGACCATGCCCACCGCGGTAATGATCGAATCGAGCGAGAACACCATGTCCATTTGTCCACGAGGATCGAGATGAAGATGATGTTGTCGATGCCCAGCACGAGTTCGAGCGCGGTGAGCGTGGCAAAGGCGATCCATGCCTGGGGGTCTGTGAGCAGTTCGAGCATCGGTGGGCGACTTGAAGCCGGCGAAGTGATGAATCAGTGCACGCCACCCTCGGAGCGGCGCCTTGGTTCGCAGGATTCTTGCCCAAACGCGCGCAGCCCTGGGGGCGGCCGCAAACCGCTGACTTTGGGCGGCTGGCGTAGAGTCAGGCACCGACAGCCAGCCCCGGGCCAATGAAAACCTACGCCATCGCAACCATTCCCGGAGACGGCATCGGCAAGGAAGTGATCCCCGCCGGGCGTGAAGTGCTCGAGCAACTGGCCCGCACCCACCCCACACTCGCCTTCGAATTCGAGAACTTCGCCTGGGGCGGCGACCACTACCGTGCGCACGGCGTGATGATGCCCGAGAACGGTCTGGACGCGCTGCGCGGCAAGGACGCGATTCTGTTCGGCTCGGCCGGCGACCCCGACATCCCGGACCACATCACGCTGTGGGGTCTGCGCCTGAAGATCTGCCAGGGCTTCGACCAGTACGCGAACGTGCGGCCGACGCGCATCTTGCCCGGCATCGACGCGCCATTGAAGCGTTGCCGGCGCGAAGACCTGGACTGGGTCATCGTTCGCGAAAACACCGAAGGCGAATACGCCGGCGCCGGCGGGCGCGTGCACCAGGGGCAGGCGATCGAAGCCGCGACCGACGTGACGCTGATGACGCGTGCCGGCGTGCAGCGCATCCTGCGCTACGCCTTCCAGCTCGCGCGCTCGCGGCCGCGCAAGCGACTCACCGTCGTCACCAAGTCGAACGCGCAGCGCCACGCGATGGTGATGTGGGACCAGATTGCACGCGAAGTCGCGCAAGAGTTCCCCGACGTGAGTTGGGACAAGGAACTCGTCGACGCGATGACGGCGCGCATGGTCAACCGGCCGGCGAGCATCGACACCGTGGTCGCGACGAATCTGCACGCCGACATCCTGAGCGACCTGGCCGCCGCGCTGGCCGGCAGCCTGGGGCTGGCACCCACCGGCAACATCGACCCGGAGCGTCGTTACCCATCGATGTTCGAGCCCATTCACGGCTCGGCGTTCGACATCATGGGCAAAGGCCTGGCGAATCCGCTGGGAACGTTCTGGTCGCTCGTGATGCTGCTCGAACACCTGGGCGAGGCGGCTTGCGCCCGGCAAATGATGGCGGCGATCGAAGCCGTGACCGCGAACCCTGCCCTGCACACGCGCGATCTCGGCGGCAGCGCGACGACCGCACAGGTCACTGCGGCCGTTTGTCTCTGGCTGCGGGCGAACCCGGTGGCGCGAGTTCGCACATGAGCGCACCATCCGTCATCCCGGCGAAAATCGGGATGACGCCAAGGAGTAGAACCCATGAACCCGATCCTCATCGCCACGCTGGTGCTGGCCACGGCCACGCTCACCCCCGCACACGCCCAGCCCTGCCCCGACAAGAGCCTGATGTATTGGCAGGCGTTCCCGCCCGGCGGCGAATCTGACCTGTCCGCGCGCCACCAGCAGGTGGTGCTGAAGAAAAAGTGCCCGGCGATCGACACCGTCATCCAGTACAAGGCGGGCGCCGGCGGCGCGCTGCTCTGGAGCACGCTGAACACGCTGCCCGGCGACGGTGTGAACATCGCAGGCGTGAACCTGCCGCACATGGTGTTGCAGCCGATGGAAGGGCAGGTTCAGTACAAGACGGAAGACGTGACGCCGGTGTACTGGTTTCACTACACGCCCGACGCGCTTGTCGTTCCCGAAGCCAGCGCGCTGAAAAATTTCGCCGACTTCGTGAAAGCCGCCAAAGCGCAACCCGAGAAACTCAACCTCGGCGGCTCGGGCCTGAACTCGGCAAACCACGCAGCGCACCAGCGTTTGAACCAGGCCTTCGGCGTGAAGACGACTTACGTGCCATTCAAGGGGACCGGCGACATGACGATGGCCGTGCTCGGCGGCCACGTCGACGGCAGCATGACCTACACCGCGTTCGCGATCAACAACAAGACCAAGGTGCGCGCGCTCGCCGTCGCGATGGACTCGCGCCACCCGCTCATGCCCGACGTGCCCACGTTCAAGGAACTGGGCGTCGATTGGGTCGACGGCGCGTACCGCGGTATCGGCGTCCCGAAATCGACGCCGCCTGACGCGCGCAAGCGCCTGTCCGATCTTTGGGCGCAGCTCAACGCCGACCCCGAGATGAAAGAGCTCGCCGCGAAGAGCGGGTTCGAGCTCGTCAATGTAGGCGTGGACCGCATGGACGCGTTCATGAAGGAACGCATCAAGGTCTACAGTGACGTAGGCAAGCAAATGGGCCTCGGCAAATAACACGCCGACCCGCGCTGCCGGCAACGTACGCCGGCACGTCGCGCGCAAGTTCCGGCACTTTTGGGCAGATGTTGCCGGCGTGTCGCACCGTCGCGCCTTCTTGAATCCGTCCTGACCTTTGCTGACAGTCTGCAGCGCCAGGCACGCCCATCATGGGCGCCGCTGCCGCTTCGGCCTGCCCGGCCGGAACCCGCGGCGCACTCACTTTCCCAGAGGTGCCCCATGTCATGGATGCTCGTTCCGGATAACCCAGCGCTGTCGGCGCTGATCCTCGGGTTCATCGCCGTCGTGTTTCTCTATGCCGCACGCACCCCCGTGCACGGCATGCTGGCGGCGTGCTCGCGCGTCGCGGCGGGCAGCCTGCGCGTGGGCGGCAAATGGCTGTCGAGCGCCGCCCACGCCTTGCGCGAGCGCAACAAGTACGTGCTGCTCGCGCAGGCGCGCAAAGGCGTCGAGCAGGAAATCGAGCGCGAGTTCGAGCGCGTCACCGTGATGGTGCGGCGCGACCTGGGCGGCTACCCCGCGTTGCAGCGCCGCCTGCTCGACGAGCTGACGCGAATCGAAGACGACTACAAGAAGTGCGGCGAGGTCCCGCCGCCGCCGCCCGATTGGGTGAAGGCGACCGAGACGATCGCCTCCATCAAGAACATGGGCGACCCGCTGACGCAGAAGATCCTGGAAGACATTTCCAAATCGATGGGGCCGATTTACGACAAGGTGGTCGGCGAGTACCGGCGCTCGTATGAGCAGCGCCACAAAATCCTCGCCGGCTTCATGCCGTTCTGGCGTTCCCTCGAGCAGACGCTCACCAAGGTCGACGCGAGCCTCACCGGCATGCAAGACGGCGCGCAGCGCATCGACGGCCTGATGGGCAAGTACCAGGAAATCGCGAAGTCGTCGGAGAAAATGGAACACGCGCTCACCGCCTCGGCGTCGAGCCAGTTTTTCATCGCCGGCCTCGTGCTCGTGATCGCGCTGGGCGGCGCCTTCGTCAACTTCTGGTTGATCCAGCGCCCGATGTCAGCGATGGTGGGCGCGGGCGAATACCTGATCGGCAACCTCGAGGTCTCGCACATCGCGGCGCTCGTGATCATCCTGATCGAGTCGGCGATGGGCCTGTTCCTGCTGGAGACGCTGCGCATCACGCACCTGTTTCCCGCCATCAACACGATGCAAGACAAGATGCGCCGATCCCTGATGTGGGTGTTCTTCACGATCCTGCTGATCCTGGCCGGCGTCGAAGTCGGGCTGGCGGTGATGCGCGACCAGATCATCCTGGCCGACCTCGCCTTCAAGCGCGACCTCGGTGGCTCGGCCGGCGGGGTGGTGGCGCAAGCCGCTGCCGACCTGGGCTGGATGCAAAAGGTGCCTGTGGCCGGGCAGATGATCCTCGGCTTCATCCTGCCGTTTGCGCTCGCCTTCGTGGGGCTGCCGCTGGAGAACTTCGTGCACTCGGCGCGCACCGTGATCGGTGCCCTGCTCGTGTTCGTGCTGCACGCGCTCAGCATCGCACTGCGCATCGCCTCGAACATCTTTCGCCAGCTCGGCAAAGCGCTGGCGCTGTTGTTCGACGCCGTGATCTTCCTGCCGCTGGGCGTGGAGCGCCTCATCAAGTCGCGCGGCACAGTTCCCACGACGACGCCCGCGCCACGTGCCCACGGGCGTGCGTCATGAAGCGCGCGCTGCGTCTCGCGCTGGCTGCGCTGTCGATCGCTCTGTTCACTTCCGGCTGCGGCGAACAGGGTGGCAACCAGCGCGCCGTCTACATGCTGCTCGACACCTCGGGCACCTACTCGCAGGAAGTCGATAAGGCGCAATACGTCGTCAACTGGCTGATCGGCACGCTCAACCCCGGCGACACGCTCGCCGTGGCGCGCGTCAAGAGTCGCTCCTTCAGCGAGAAGGACATCATCGCCAAAGCGACCTTCGTGAAAGACCCGCTGCAAGTGAACCAGCAGAAAAAGGCACTGCGCGACAAGCTCTCGGCACTGCGCGAGCAGACCAAGGGCGGCAGCGCCTACACCGACATCACCGGCGGCATGCTGCAGGCGGCCGAATTCCTGCACGAGACGGGCGCCGGGCGCAAGACGATCCTGATCTTCTCCGACATGCAGGAAGAACTCGACAAGCAGACCAAGCGCGACGTGCCGCTGAACCTGGCGGGGATCCGCGTCGTCGCGCTCAACGTCACCAAGCTCAAGACCGACAACATCGACCCGACGCGCTACACCGGGCGCCTGGACGCGTGGGAAAAGCGCGTCAAGGACGGTGGCGCCGGCTCATGGCGCGTCGTCAACGACCTGGAGCGGCTGGACCGGATGTTCCGAGACTGATACCAATTTGCATTCAATTGCATAGGAATGAAGGTCTGCCCTCGTGCCTTTGCTGCCGTTTGGCGCGAGCTTCCTGCGAGGGTTGCGACGCCAGGGCGGCGGCGGCGCCCCCGTGCTCCGGCCCACGCTCGCGGGGCACCGTCGAGACGCGCAAAGCGAAGCCGCGTCAACACGGGATTTGCGCTGCATCGGTTGGCAGACACCGCGAATGGGTCCTGCGCCCGGGGGCACCACCACCGCCCTGCTGTACACGACGGTAGCCTGCCACGCCTTCGCATGCCGCCCGGGTGCCGGGGTAGGTGGCTTGGGGTATGGGCGCAGGCTCCCATTCGCGGTGTCCTCAACCTGGACAAGAGAACACAGTGTTGATGGCGCCACGCTTGCAGGCAGATCACGGTGCCCCGCGAGCGTGGGGCCGGAGAACGTACCCCGGGCCACCTGCCCTTTCTCGACCTCTGCACGCACGACGGCGCGAACGGCAGCAATGGGCCGAAAGCAAGCGTTCCCAACTCGTCTGTCCTACGCGATTGATACCCAATTCAAATGAGACATGGCTTACAGCGAGCCACGCCTCAGGCCCGGCGCTTGTGATCGGCCGGGTACTTGCGACCCACGAGAAAAGTCGCGCCGGCCGGACCGTAGCGCTCGGTGTGCGGGCAATTCGGCTCGAGCGTGAAGATCTCGCCCGCGTGCAGCGCCTGCGATTGCCCGTTCGCGCTCAGCACCAGTTCGCCCTCGAGCACCAGCGCGCGCACCTCGAAGCTGTGCGTGTGGGTGTCGACAAACTGACCCGCCGACCACTGGCGCGTCAGGACTTCCGTGAAGCCCAGTTCGGCAAGTTCGCGCTTGAATACCTCGGTGTCCATTCGGGGGCGTCCGGTTCTACAGCGTGCGAACTTGCACCTTGCGGAATTTGATCGTGCCGGCGCCGTATTGCAGGCCGATCGGTCCGCTGGCGAAACTCGGGTCTTCGAAGTCCACGGTCGTCGCACCGTTCAACACGACGGTGATCCGCTTGCCCTTGGCGGTGATGTCGTAGGTGTTCCACTTGCCGCCCGCCTTGGGCATGTTGGCGATCGCCGCGAAGTTCACCACCGCGCCGGTGCCGTACTTCGGATCGGGCCGCTGGTCGAAGATGTTGGCCTCGTAGCAGGTCCGGTCGCCCACGTCGTAGACGTTCTGGCAGCGCATGAAGATGCCGCTGTTGGCGTTGTCGCTGGCCCAGAACTCGACGCGGATCTGGAAGTCGCCATAGGATCGCTTCGTCAGCAGGTAGCCGTTCGCCGGCCCGGTTTTGCGCTCGGCCTGGATCGCGCCGTCGCTGGCCTTCCAGTCGCCATCGCCCACCGCCATGAAATTATCCATGCCGTTCACCCCGTCGATCAGCGTCACCCAGCCCGAATCGGCAGCGCTGCCGCCCGCTGAGGTCGCACAGCCGAACCCGCTCATTGTGGCCGCCAGGACGCTCAGTGCGCCGGCCCAAGTCATGCTCAATCGCCTCATCGTCGTCTCCTGTGGTGGTGATGGGCACCGAGCATAAACCAGCGCGCGATGCTCACCACTTCGGCGCGATCGCCGCCGGGCCGCACAAAGTTTCGTCGATTGCCGCCTGCCCTGCCGGAGAAGGGGCAACGAAGTCGAGCGTCATGACGCCCGCCACGCCCACGCAGCTGCCCGGCCGAATCAGCACATCCTGCTCGCGCGCCACCGCCACGCCGTCGACCTGCGTGAGTTGCGCCGACAACGCTCGAAGCAGGTAACCCTGGGCGCGGCTGCGCAGTTCGAACTGGCGTCGGCTGATGAGTTTGCACGCCATCGGATCGGGCAGGACAAGCGCCACGTCGGGCAGCAGAGCGCCGTCTTGCGAGTCGCCGCGGCCGAAACTCAGCGTGTCGCGTTCGGGCAGCACGATGCGCTCGCCGGTCTCGCGCACGCGCACCTCGCTCGGGAAGTGCACCGCGTCGCGCCAATGCAAGGCAAACGACTCGACGCTGCGCGAAATGCCTTTCAAGGCCACGCTGCCGAGTGGCCGACACAGGCCGCGCTGCTGCGGGTCGAGTTGCTGGAGCAGCTCGCGCGTCAGGCGCACCTGGCCAGGCGAGGCGAGCGCGGCCAGGCGCGCGCACAGGTTGACGGCGTCGCCCGTCACCTGCGCGCCGTCGGTGAGTACCGGGCCCCAGTGCAGGCCGATGCGCAGGCACAGCTGGTGTGCGCGCGGCCGGTCGACGTTTTCCAGCGACACGCGGTTCTGCAACGCCGCCATCGCGCGCGCCGCGGAATCGGCCGAAGAAAAAATCGCAAACGCGCCGTCGCCCGCGGTGTCGACGATGCGGCCGTCGCTGCTCGGCAGGCAGCGCTCGAGCAGATCGAAGTGCAGTTGCTGCAGGCGCCTGCCGGCTTCGTCGCCAAAATGCGCGAAGTAGGCCGTCGAATCGACGACGTCGGTGAACGCGAGCGCCGCGTTGCGTTCGAAGCGGCGCGTCAGCTCCTGCGACAGCAGGGTCTGCAGACGAATGATTTCCGTCATCGTCAGGCGCGAGGGGTCGAAGGCAGTCGTCATCATGGCGCAGCTCGAAAGAGCTGCCGATGGTAATGGAGTGATCGGGCATGATCGCGAACCTCTCCTCCGGTGCACCCACAACCATGACGCCCGACCCCGACCGCCCGTTGCGCCCCGAATCTGCGTTCAGCCAGGAGACACGCTGCGCGCAAGGCGCACGCCACGCCGGCAGAGATGCGGGGGCCGACTCGGCGATCGTGCCGCCGATTCACTACAGCGCCACGTTCGCCGCCGCTGACGCGCAAGAATTTGCCGAGATGGCGAGCCAGCCGCGCCACAGCCGCTACTACACGCGCTACGGCAATCCGCTGCACGAGCAGGTGGCTGCGCAGCTTGTCGCGCTCGAAGGCGGTGCGGCGGGAACGGATGACGCGCTCGTCACGGCCTCGGGAATGGGCGCGATCAGCCTGGTGCTGCTCGGCCTGCTCAAGGCGGGCGACCATGTGATCGCGCAGACGAATCACTACATGGGCAGCGCCAAGCATTTTTCCGACCTGTTGCCGCGCTTTGGCGTGCGCTGCAGCCTCGTCGACCAGACGGAGCTGGGCGCCTGGGAACGCGCCTTCGAGCCGGCGACGCGCCTTGTGATGACTGAAACCCCGGTGAACCCGACCTGCGCATTGACCGACCTGAAGGCGGTGGCGGCGCTGGCTCGCGCGCGCGGCGTGCTCAGCGTCTGCGACAACACTTTCGCCAGCCCGATCAACCAGCAGCCGCTCGCCCTGGGCGTCGACGTCGTCGTGCACAGCGCCACCAAGTACCTCGGCGGCCACCACGACCTCACCGCCGGCGCGGTGCTGGCGCGCAAAGACCTGATCGACGAGCTGTGGAAGACGCAGATCTGCCTGGGCGCCACACTCAGCCCCATGGACGCCTGGTTGCTGCTGCGCGGCATGCGCACCCTGGCGCTGCGCGTGCGCCAGCACAATGCGAGCGCCTTGGCGCTGGCGAGCTGGCTCGAGCGGCAGCCGCAGGTCGAACGCGTCTTTTACCCGGGGCTCGCATCGCACCCCCAGCATGCCCTGGCGCAGGCGCAAATGCAGGGCTTCGGCGGCGTCATGAACATCGCGATCAACGGGGGCTATGCAGCGGCGAGCCGCTTCGTCCACGCGTTGCAGCTGCCGCGCCAGGCGGTCAGCTTGGGCGGCGTGGAGAGCCTCGTCGTGCACGCCGCGGCGATGTGGCGCGGCACGATGGACGAGGCACAGATGCGCGTGGCAGGCATCGCGCCGAACGGGGTGCGCCTGTCGGTGGGCATCGAGGGCACCGAAGACTTGCGCGCTGACCTGGCGCAGGCGCTGGCGGCAATTTGACGGGACCAAAACAGCAACCCCTCCCGACCATGACGGGGGGAGGGGCGGGTGGCTGACGCCACCATTTGGAGCTCCGGAGCTAGAAGTCTCGCGGCGCAAGAAGCAAGGGTTGCTGGACAGTTTTTCGGTCGACTTCCCGCGCCTATCCTGTCACTGCGGCAACGCGCGTCGGCGCGGGTTCGCTCGGCAACCACGACACGATCGCCGCCGTGCACGCCGCGATGCCCGCCATGACGAACATCAGCGTGCTGAATCCTCCGGCTTTCACGAGCGGGCCGAGCAGCCACACCGCCACCGAGCTGACGCCGATCGACACCGTCAGGCGGATGCCTGCGACGCGCGAGCGCATCCGGTCGTCGACGTAGCGCACGATCATCGCGTCGGTGAACGGAATCGCGCCGAAAATCAGGATCATGGTGAGCGCGAGCAGCGCGTAGAGCCACCACCCCTGGGCTTGCGCCGCGAGCGCGAGCAGCGGCACCTGGGCGCAGGCAATCGTCAGGTACAGGCGCTTCATCGGCATGCGGTCGATCAGCCGCCCCACGACCACTTGCGCGGTCGAGGCGAGCGCATACACCGCGGCGAGCAGCGCGCCCAGGAGCGCCGGGTCTTCGATGACGCCGTGCATGCGCTCGGTGAGCAGCTGGCCATTGCCATTCGTCGTGAAGTTGAAGAGCAGGCTCGCCGTGACCGCGGCCGACGTCATGACGAAGAGCACACGCGCCAGCGTCGCGGCGGGCAGTTCAACGGCGCTCTTCTTGCGCCGCGCAGCCGGCGCTTCGAGTTCGTGCGGCACGACGCGTGCAAACAGAATGCCGCAAGCGATGCACACCACACCGGGAACGACGAACGCGGCGCGCCATCCCACCGCCTGCACCAGGTAGCCCGTGAGCAGCGCGGCAACGGCAATCCCCAGGTTGCCCGCTAGGCCGTTGACGCCGATCGTCGCCCCCGGATTCGCCGAATGCTGCACCAGCATCGGAATACCCACCGGGTGGTAGATCGACGCGAAGGTGCCGAGCAGCGTCAGCGCTGCGGCCATTTGCCAGGCGTTGACCGTGAGCGCGGCGAGCAGTGCCGACGCCCCGAGGCCGAAGAAGAACACCAGCATCATCGGCCGGCGCCCCCACAAGTCACCCAGGCGCCCGGAGGGCAGCGAACCCAGGCCGAACATGATGAAGGCGCCCACCCCATAGGGCATCAGGTCTTCCCAACGCGAGAAACCGAATTCGCCGGCGATGGCTGCGACTGCGGTAGCAAAGACGAGCAGGAACAAATGGTCCAGCGCGTGCGCCACGTTGAGCAGCAAGCCGGCAGAGCGGGAGGTGTGGGGCATGGGCTGAATGCACACGATAAGCCGTGGCACGGGGGGCGTGGGGACCCCCTATTTCAGCACGCCGCTGAGGCGCAGGCCGGCGAGCGCTGTGGCTCGCCTGGCTCAGTCAGTCAAGTAGTCAGCGAGTGGGTCAGCGAATCAGCTCGCCGAACGCGCCGTTTCTTCGCTGGCGGATTCGTGGCGGCACGCCGCCGCATACAGATCGCTGGCAAAGCCCGGATCGGTGTTGCGTAACTCATACGCCATGGCCCTGACGGCCTGCACTTCACGCGCCGATATCTCTTCGGGCGTCGCCCGGCGCAGGCTCAGGAAGTCGCGCAGGACGCTCGCCGCGCCTGCCAGCCATTCGCTCGAGGCCCGAGTCGGGCGGCCGCTGTAGGTGCGCAGGCCGATACTTCCAACTGTGGTGGTTTGACTCATTTGATTTCCTTGATGGTGTGTTGGGGGGTCGGGTGGCCCAGGCTCGCGACCAGGGCCGATGCGCTCACTCGCAGCGTGCGAGCCAGGTCCGGGTCGATGCTGTCCCAGCGTTGCGCGATGTTCAGCAATTCGCGCGCGGCACGGCGCTGGCCGTTCTCTTCGAGCGCTTTCCACAACGCCACCCCGGCGCCACGCAGCGTGCGCCCCGCCCAGACGGCGGCTTGACCGGCCCACACCGCTCCTCGAGGCGCTGTGAGAGGGATCGGGCGGAGAATCTGAATGTGCTGTGCAGACATGGTGAATCACCTTTCATGGTCACGGGCCGGATTCGGCTCGACAGGGCGATCCTAGGGTTTTCCCTTATCCTTCGGAAATTCCGAATCGGAATCCCGCCATCACCAAGGCAAATGGCCGAATTGCAACGAAGCGTGCCTTCATCATGAACTTTTCAACGCTCGACTTGAATCTGCTGCGAGTGTTCGACACCGTGATGGTCGAACGCAATGTCACGCGTGCCGCGGCACGCTTGGCGACCACGCAACCGTCGGTCAGCAATGCCCTGCGGCGCCTGCGCGACGCGTTGGGCGACGAGCTGTTCATTCCGGGCCCCACCGGCGTCACACCGACGGCGCACGCCCAGGCGATGTGGCCGGCGGTGCGCGTCGCGATGGAAAGCTTGCGCAGCGTCTTCGACCCGCAGGCCTTCGACCCAACGACCGACGCGCGTTGTTTCACGCTCGCCATGGCCGACGCCACCGCGGCAGTGCTGGTGCCGCCGATCCTGCAATCGCTGGACGAAGAATCCGCGCGCATCGAACTGCGCCTGGAGCCGCTGACGACGCGCGATCCGCGCGCCGCCCTCGAAAAGGGCGCCGCCGACGTTGCCATCGGCTTCTTTCCGGACGTCGCACGTGCCCTGGCCGCCACCGGCAGCCACAGCGATTTCGTCCTGGATCGCCTGTACGAATGCGACTACGTCTGCGCCATGCGCAATGGTCACGCACTGGCGCGCACGCCGACGCTGACGCTCGACGACTATTGCGCCGCGCAGCACGTGCGCGTGAACTTCAGCGAGCGCCCCTTAAGCTTCGTCGACGAAGCCCTTGAACACCTGGAGCGGCCGCGGCGCGTCGTGCTCACCGTGAACAACTTTTCCACCGCCGCGCGCGTCGTGCACGAGACCAACCTGCTGGGCGTGTTTCCGCGCAGCTACGTCCCCGCGAGCGGCCTGGCGCTGACGCTGCGGCCCATGCCCCTGCCGTTGCCGCGCATCGAAGTGGCCATGCTCTGGCATCGACGCCACGAGCGCGACGCGGCGCAACGCTGGCTGCACGCCACGATCGCGCGCGTGGCCCGTCAGTTCGACGAAGGCGAGCCCGGCGACGAGGCGGTGGAGCGCGCCGGCGTCGCTTTGGCCTGATCTGCCCAGAGTCGGGCGCGTCCGAGCCCGAGGTAGACGACAACCTGCGCCGACCGAAGCGTCTACAGTCGGCGCATGATCAGCTCGCCATCGCTCGCCGACCGCGCCGACGCACTGTTGCGCCACGCCACCGAGTCGGGCCACGTGCCCGGCGTCGTGGCGATGGCGACGAGCCGCGAGGTCACCCTCTACGAAGGCGCCTTCGGCCTGCGAGCGCTCGGGTCGGCCGCGCCGATGGCGTTGGACAGCGTCGTCTGGATCGCCTCGATGACGAAGGCCTTGACAACGACGGCGGCGCTGCAACTCGTCGAGCAGGGCAAGCTCGAGCTCGACGCGCCGGCGAGCGAGGTCGCGCCGCAACTCGCGCAGGCGCGCGTGCTCACCGGCTTCGACGCCGCCGGCCAGCCCGTCACGCGCGCGCCGAAGCGCCCGATCACGCTGCGCCATCTGCTGACCCACACCTCAGGTTTCGGCCACGAGACCTGGAGCGCCGACGTGCAGCGCGCCCAAGCCGCGTGGGGATTGCCGCGCATCGGTTCGGGGCGCAAAGCGGCGCTGCGGGTGCCGCTGCTGTTCGACCCGGGCGAGCGCTGGCAGTACGGCATCGGCATCGACTGGTCCGGCCCCTTGATCGAAGCCGCGAGCGGCCAGACGCTGGGCGCGTACCTGCGCGAGCATGTGTTTGCACCCCTGGGCATGCACAGCACGGCGTTTCGCCTGACGCCTGAGCTGCGCAGCCGCCTCGCGAAGGTGCATCAGCGCGACCCGGATGGAAGCTTGCGCGCCATCGACTTCGAAGTCGTGCAAGGCCCGGAATTCGAACTCGGCGGGGGCGGACTCTATTCGACGGCGGGCGACTACCTCAGGTTCGTGCGCGCCATCCTGAACGAGGGCGTGCTGGAAGGGACCCGCATCCTGCAGAGCAGCACCGTACGCGAGATGACACGCAACCAGATCGGCGCGCTGCGCGTGCAACCCCTGGCGACTGCGCTGCCGGCGCTGTCCAACGACGCCGAGTTCTTGCCCGGCGCCGACAAGACCTGGGGCCTCGGGTTTCAGATCAACGAGTCGCCCACTCGCAGCGGGCGAGCTGCCGGAGCGCTGATGTGGGCGGGCCTGGCGAATACGTTTTACTGGATCGATCCGGCGAGCGGCGTCGGTGGCGTGGTGTTGACGCAGCTGTTGCCGTTCGCCGACGCCAAGGCAGTCAGCCTCTTCGAATCTTTCGAGACGGCCATATACGCCAGCCTGCGCTGAGCCGGCGAGCCGCCCGGCGCCCGCGCAATCGCGCTTGTCAGTGCAGCAGCGCGGCAGGCTGCGAATGCCGCATCGCCGGGCCCGAGTTCGCGGAGACAGCCGTGCGGTCGAGCAGCGCTTCAATCGCCGGCGAAGCGAGCGGGCGCGACAGGTGGTAGCCCTGGCCGGACTCGCATCCCATCTGGCGCAGCTGGTCGAGCTGGTCTTCGGTTTCGATGCCCTCGGCGATGATCGCCTTGCCGAGCGACTTGCCGAGCATGATCACGGCACGCACCACCGCGGCCTCGTTGGACCCGTTGTGCAGCGCGGCGATGAAGGCACGGTCGATCTTCAGGCTGTTCACAGGCAGGCTCGACAGGTGCTGCAACGACGAGTAGCCGGTCCCGAAGTCGTCGACGCTCAAGCACACGCCCAGGCGGCGCAACTCCTTGAGCATCGGCAGCGCCGCCTCCAGGCGTTTCATCAGGATGTTTTCGGTCAGCTCGAGCGTCAGGTACTGGGGCTGCAGCCGCGCGTCGACGAGCGCGGCGGTCACGCGCGCCACGAACGCCGGGTGCGCAATGTCGTTGCCCGAGACGTTGACGTGCATGTTCAGCGCCGCATGGCACGCGTGCGCCTGTTGCCACTCGTGCAACTGGCGGCACGCGCTGCGCAGCATGAAATCGGTGAGCGGCACCATCAAGCCGGCGTCTTCGGCGACGCCGATGAAGGTCAGCGGGCTGACCAGACCGAGCTCAGGGTGATCCCAGCGCGCCAGCGCTTCGAAGCCGGTGATGCGCCCGCTGTTCAAGTCGAACAGCGGCTGGTAGGCGACGCTCAGTTGCCCGGCAGCGAGCGCGCGGCGCAAGTCGCCCTCCAACCGCAGCCGGTGCGACACCTCGGTGTGCAGCGCGGTGTCGAAGAGTGCATAACGCGCCTTGCCCGCCGTCTTGGCCTTGTACATCGCGGTATCGGCGTCGCGCAGCATGTCGGCAGGCGTGGCGTAGCCCATGCCGCTGAAGGTGATGCCGACGCTCGCGCTGGTGGTGATTTCGGTGCCGGCAATCTGGACCGGCTGGCGCAGCGCTTCCAGCAGACGATCGGCGAGGCTCACGCAGTAACTCTGATTGCCCAGGTCTTCGGCGAGGATCGCGAACTCGTCACCGCCGAGCCGGGCGACAACGTCGTTCGGGCGCACCTGGTGCTGGATGCGCCGCGCCACCGCAATCAGGAATTCGTCGCCCACCGCGTGGCCCAAGCTGTCGTTGATCAGCTTGAAGCGGTCGAAGTCGAGGAACATCAGGCCGAAATGGCGCTGTGGCTCGGTCTGCACACGCGCCAGCGCCTGAGTCAAAAGGTCGTTAAAAAGACGCCGATTGGGCAATCCCGTCAGGCTGTCGTGAAAAGCGATATGGTGCAGCCCGGCCTCGGCCTGGCGCCTGCCGGTCACGTCTTGCACCTGCAGGATCAGGCACGGCGACGTCGAATCGATTTCGGAGAACAAGCTGCCGTGCACCGCCGCCCAGACTTCGAGCCCTTCGCGGTGGCGCAGACGCAACTCGACCGTGAACGACGCGACCTGCTGCGAGTTGAGTTGCATCAAACGGTCGTTGAGCAGCGCGGCGTGTTCGGTGTCGATGAAGTCGCTGAACGGATGGTGCGTGACGGCCTTCGGATCGTCCACACCCAGCAGCGTGCAAAGCGCGGCGTTGACTTGAAGCACGCGCGCGTCGAACGACACCAGCGCCATGCCGATCGAGGCGTGCGTGAAGGCGCTGTGGAAGCGCCGTTCGCTCACCTCGAGCGCGCGCACGTGGTGCGCCGCCAGTTCCGCTTCGCGCTCGACGGCTTCGAGGCGGCTCTTGCGCGCCGCCTCGTCAGACTCTTGTTGGCGGAAAAAGTAGTGCAGCGTGCTCAGCAGCATCGCGATGATCGGCGCGGCGGCCATCAGCACGCCCAGGCCCGACTGCTGAAACGTCAGGAACAGCAGGCAAGCGATCGAGGCGCTTCCGGCATACGTGACGCCGACCCAGCCGAAGTTGCCGAACATCTCGCGCAACTCGGGCCATTGGTTGCGTTTGAGGTAAGGAACAGCCGTGATGAGTATTGTGTTGAGAAGAAAGTACAGCACCGCGCACAACATCGTCGCCACCAGCAACAGCCCGGCGCTGTACCACCCCAGCGTCCGTGACGAGCCGATCAAGGCGTGCAGCAGCGTGCCCACGCTGAACATGGCCACGCACGCCATCGCCGGGCTGGCGATACGGCTCGTCCAGCGCTTGGAGGTGCGCCACGAGCCGATCAGCCCCTCGCCTGCAGCAGCCAGCGTTGCCGCCGCCGGGCCGTGCAGAAGCAGCAGCAGGAAGATGAAGATCTCGCCGGCCGCGAACGAATTCTTCGAGCGCGGCACGCGCACCGGAAAAAAACCGGCCAGCATCGCGATCGCCGCCCCGGCGCCCACCTGCAACAAATCCGCCGGCGGAAGCGCCAGCAGCGTGCGTAGCGTGTGCAGGAGGATCACCGCGCCCAGCAGCACCATGGTCCACCAGTAGAGCGCCGCCTTGCGGTTGTAGTCCGGCATCAAAGCCCGATGCAGGCGCAGCCACCCTGGCTCAGCGGCGCTTTGGACCGTTTCTTGTGGAGCTGGGTTCATCGGGCTGCCGTTCGCCGTTGCGGGCCAGGAGGGGGGCTTCATCACGCAGATATCGGCTGCCGGATGATCAACTTGAGCGCTCCCAGCAAGCTCCGGCCGCAGCACGGTCAGACAGACTTGGCGACGGGTTGAAGGTCGCGCCAGCGCCGCGGGCGCTGGCGCGTTCCCCGGTCAAGGCTCGCCGAGTGTCAGGCCTTCACTGAGCACCAAGCCTTCGCTCAGCACCAGGCCTTCACTCAGGACCAGGCCTTCACTGAGCACCAGGCCTTCGCTCAGCACCAGGCCTTCGCTGAGCACCAGCCCTTCGCTGAGCACCAGCCCTTCGCTCAGCACCAGGCCTTCGCTCAGCACCAGGCCGCTGCCGCTGACGAGCCAGCCCGACAGCGTGGCGGTCGGAATGAACACGCCGGTCTTGCCGACAAGTGAGCTGGATCCGGCGAGCGAGTTGCCGCGCACGACGCCCGAGCTGAGCAGCGTCTGGTTGGGTGCGGCCACGTCGGTGAAGTACTTCGGGAACGTGTTGGACGCGATTCCCGAGCCTGACCAGTACACGGCGCTGCGCTTGCGCACGACGCTGCCGGCCCAGGTGGTGCGCGGATCCCAGATCGGCTGGTACTTGGTGAACAGCGCGCTGTTGCTGACCACCTGGTTGCCGCCGACGAAGGCGATGCGCGACCAGTTGAAGCTCGTGCCACTGATCGTCGAGCTCTGGCTCGGCATGGACATGCCGCTCGCCAGCAGCGAATTACCAGCGTTCAGACTGCCGGAGGCGATCTGCGCATTGATGTCGGTCTTGAGCACCTTGGCCAGCGCCACCGCGCCGCTGAGGTTCATCATCCCTGCGCCTTGCTCGAGCAGGTTGTAGCCGGGCAGTGGCTGCGCCGTGTACTGCAGGATCGCCTTCACCAGCGGCGGCGTCAGTCCCGGGTTGGCTTGCAGCAGCACCGCCGCGGCACCCGCCACCACCGGCGCGGCGACGGAAGTGCCGCTCATCAGCATTTGCGTCTCGGAGGTCGTCTGGGTGATTCCCAGCGGCGCCACGAGAATGCTGTCGAACAGCCTGGCCAGCAGATTTCTATTCGAGGACGAGCTCGAGCCGGACTTGGTCGCCATGGCGCTGACGATCTTGTTGCCCGGCGCCACCAGGTCGGGCTTGAGCAGGTTGTCGGCCACGCGCACGCCGTTCGCGTCGATCAAACCGCCGCGGGTCGGCCCGCGCGAGCTGAAGTTGTTCACGACGTCGTCGCTGCGCGAAATCGTGTCCTTGAAGTTGACCGCACCGACGGTGATCACCGACGGGTCATTGCCGGGCGAACTGACCGCGCCGTAAATCTTGGTGCCGAAAATCGACATGCCGAAGTTGCCGGCCGCCACCACGACGGTGATGCCGGCGGCGGTCGCGCTGCGCACCGCGATGCACAGCGGGTCGGTCTGCCAGCTCTCCGAAGAATCAGCGCCCAGGCTGACGTTGAGCACACGGATGTTGTATTCCTTGGCGTGGTAGACCACCCACTGGATGCCTTCGATGGCGTCGCTCAGCGTGCCGAAGCCGGTGCCGTCGAGCACCTTGACGTCGTAGAGATCCGCGCCGGGGGCGATGCCCGTGGTGTCTGGCGTGCCCGACGAGTACAGCGCCGAGCGCCCGGCCGCCACCGACGCGACGTGCGTGCCGTGGCCGTAGGCGTCGTGCGTGCTGGCACCATCCTTGTTGATCGAGGACTCGTAGTCGCTCAACGCGGAGCTGCCGGGCTGCAGCGAGGTGGTCGAACCGTTCACGCCGAGCGTCCAATTGGCCTGCGTCGTGCCCAAAATGCTGACGTTCTTCTTGACGCGGGCCACCGCGCCGCTGGTCTGCAAGCCTTCGTGCGTCTTCATGACGCCCGAGTCGAGAATCGCGATGCCGACGCCGGCGCCGTCGACGCCGAGGTAGCTCGTTTTGGTGCTGCTGGTGCGCACGTTGCTGGCGAGCGCGCCGGTGATCGACTCGAGCGTGCTCGCGGTGCGCTGCGTCTCGCGATTCGGCGAGACGCTCACCACGTCGCTGCGCTGCCCCATTTGGCGCACCCGGTTCGCCGGCAGCTGCACCGTCAGCGCGTTGATGCCCCGATGCGCCGCATGCACCGAGCCGCCGACGGACAGTACCCAGGCGCGCAGGTCGGTAAGCGCCGAGTCGGCGGAGTTGCTGACGACGATGGCCTGCACGTGGCGCACGCCGTTCACGTCGCGCGCCCATTTGGCTTTCGGCGCACCGACGTTCGCGCTTTCTTCATCCAGGTCGCGGGCGACCTTGGTGGCCTTGTCGTGGCCCTTGGGCGCCGCATGCACGCTCACCGGCACGAATCCGGTGGTGAGCATCGCAAGCGCCGTCAGCGCGGCCGTCAGGCGCCGCCCCAGGCGCTTCCTTTCGATCAGAACAATGAACCTCGAGACTGCATTCATTTCATAGCTCCCTGCGTTGCGAATCAGCCGAGCCACCCGTTTGGTGTGCCTTCGGATCAGGTGTCTGGGCTTGACGTGTCCCGAACACTTGCGGGTGCAATTGTTGTGAAGAGCGACCTCGAGCGCCGCTTCGCTTTCCGGAAATGGCGGGTAGTCACGGTGCAATTCCGCGCTTCGAATAGGGACCAAATTCACGAGAAAAATGCACACCGGAGCATTCGTTCGCGGGGGTCGACCCGGGTTTCCCGGCCCATTACCCGGGACGCTGGACGCTTGTCCTTACACGCCTTGCAGCCCCTGACTGCCAGAGACACGCGCAAACATTTCAGCGCTGCCGCGACCGCGTGCGCCGAAGGGCTTGCGGCGTGCTTGCGGCGGGCTTGCAGATCAGCGAATCTCGGCCACACCGATGCCGGCAGCGTCGAAGCCACCGTCCACCGCGAGCGTCTGGCCGTTCACGTAACTCGCCGCGTCGCTGCACAGGAATCCCACCGCCGCAGCGATTTCCTGCGGCGTGCCGTAGCGGTTCTGCGGAATCGCCGCGTGGTAGCCGGCGCGGATCGCCGGCGTATGCACTTGTTTGGCCATCGCCGTCTCCACCGGTCCGGGGGCGATGGCGTTGACGCGGATTCCCAGATGCCCCAGTTCCACCGCCTGCTGGCGCGTCAGGTGCATCAGCGCCGCCTTGCTCGTACCGTAGGCGACACGCAGGGTGCTCGCGCGCAGCCCGGAGATCGAGGCGATGTTGACGATCGCACCGCCGCCGCCTTGCAACATCAACGGCACGGCGGCCTGGCTGCAAAGAAAAGGCCCGTTCAGGTTGGTCGCGAGCACTTGCGACCAGTCCTCAAATGTGGTGTCGCGCAGGGGTTTGAACACCGCGACGCCGGCGTTGTTGACGAGTGCGTCCAGGCGCGCCCAGCGCTGCGCGATCGCGTCGAATGCGCCCTTGACCTGGGTTGCATCCGATACATCGGCGTGCAGCGCGAGGCAATCGTCCGACGCAGCGAAGGCCGCGGCAGCCTGCTCGAGCGCTGCGCGATCGATGTCGATCAGCGCGACGCGCCATCCGGCGTCGAGGAACCAGCGCGCAATCGCCCAGCCGATGCCGCGAGCAGCGCCGGTGATTGCGGCGACTTGGGGGCTGGTTGTTCGTGTCATGGTGCAGGGATGCTACCCCGCGGATTGCTCGCTCAGCCTTGGCGCGGCGCGCCGTGCCAGCATCAATTCGGCATCTTGCGCGGCAATTCACCGGGACGGCGTTGCCGCTTGAGGGTCGGCGGTTTGGCGCGCCAGCGCCAGGTGGCGACGGCCGCACCGAACAGCAGCAGGGCGCTGAGCACGCTGGGCGACTGCATGCCGAACAAGGCCACGGTGATCGCGCCTCCGGCCGCATAGAGCACGGGCATCTTGCGGTACAGGGGGTCGGGGATCCACATGGTCAGTCCTTTGAACAATGCACTTGTCAGGCAGCGCGTCAGCAGGCCAGCCGATGCGGCTCGTGGTGAATCACGGCGCGCGCCATCGCCGCGGCAAAGCGGCGTGCCGTGGCCGGCGAGGGCCAGGGCTTGCCGCCGGCCAGGCAATCTTCGCGGTAAGCGATGCGCGCCCCGTCGCTACCGTCGTTCAGCCGCTTCACGATCACCGAGGCGACATATCCGTCGCGCAACGGGCTCGCCTCGGCAAGGGCAAAGATGCGGTACTCCCCTTCGTTGAACTCGTCGTATGTCATCGCCTGCTCGGGTTGCGCTCTGTGTGGCTTACGGGGCTCACGTGAGGGCATCATTGCCGCATCTTTATCTTGTAACCATCCCCAGGTTGCGGGTCCGGTGTTCAGGTGCGGGGCAGGCCTGCCCGGCAGATGCAAACTATGCCGCAGTCGGCGCACCCGAGAGGGTGCTTCCCCCCTGCATTCAGGGCGCTGTTCGAAGCGCGGCGGCAACCCTCAAGCGACGCAGGTTCGGTTCTTGCCCGTGCGTTTGGCTTCGTACAAGGCGCTGTCGGCGCGCTCGAGCACGTCTTCGATGCTCTCGCTGCTGCCACACAAAGTAACGCCGGCAGAGAACGTGACGAACACGTCCTTGTCCTCGTGCAGGAACAGGCCACTGCTGAGTTTGCGCTGCAGGCGCGTCAGGATGGTTTGCGCCTGCTCCACGCTGGTCTCGGGCAACAGCACGACGAACTCTTCGCCGCCGTAGCGTGCCACCAGATCGGTCGCGCGCAGCGTCTGGCTCACCTCGGCGGCGAGCGCCTTGAGCGCTTCGTCGCCGACGCCGTGGCCGAGTTCGTCATTCAGGCGTTTGAAGTTGTCGACGTCGAGCAGCCCCACCGCCAGCGGCAGGTTGCTGCGCTGCATGCGCGCGCGTTCCACGTCGAACACCTTGAGCAGGCCGCGCCGATTCGCCACTTGCGTGAGTTGATCGGTCGTGACTTCGTTCGACAGGCGCCGCAACTCGTCTTCGAGCTGGACGACGCGTTCGCCCAGGGCACTCGCCTTGGCGTGTTCTTCTTCGAGGCGCGTCCGGGTCTGCGCGACCAGGCCCTGCACGCTGCGCGTTTCGTCGACCATCTCGCGCACCACCGAGGTCAGGCCCGCCAACGTATCGGCTTGCTCGATCGCCTCGGTGTAGCGGTTCACGTTGTCGTGCAGGCGTCCGGTCTGCGAACCCAGTTCGCTCAGGCCACCCAGCATGCTCGCGACCAGGGTCTTCAGTGCGTCGCGCGCCTGTTCGCGCTCGGCACGCAGCATCCCTTGGCGCTTGCGCGTGTCGCGCAGCAGTTCGTTGACGGCCTTCACGGCGCGCCCGGTGACGCCGGCCTCCAGCGCGTTGTGCATCGCCTCGCACTGGCCCTTGACCCACGAGTCGTTTTCCGCGAACTCGGCCATGCCCGTTGCGAGTTCGCGGCAGAGCCGGGCGAGCTGCTCGGCCAGACGTGCCCGCTGCTGCACCGCAAAGCGAACCCCGTCGCACACCTGGGCCAGGTCGCGCACCGGGCCTGGCGCGGGGCCGAAGGTCTGCACTTGTTGCGTCGCTTTCGCCAGCGCCTGGTTCAGACGCCGACAACCCGGGTCGACGTCGGGCAAGGCGCAAGCCAATGCAGCGCTGAGGCTTGCCAGCACGGGTTGCCAAAGCGCGGCGTGGGTTGCGTCGTTTGCCGGCGCCGCGGCGCCCGCCGGGACGACCGGCGCAGCGGCGGCGCCATCGGCTGGAATTGACAAGCCTCCCGGGCCGGAGCTCGGAGCACCATCCAGGTCCACCAGCGCGCCCGCGGCGTCCGATTCCCAGCTCGCCAGAAGCTGGTTCAGGCGTTGTTTCAGGCGTTCCATGTCGCTGCGGCTGCCCTCGAGCACGCGTTGCAAGCCTTCTTTCTTGCGCGCCAGCGTCCAGCCGCGGCTGCCGCGCTCGACGCCGCGCACGACGCGCCCGATCAGCACGGCCAGTTGCGGCGCCGCGTCGCCCGCTTCGGGGGGCAGCGCTGCAGCTTCAGGTTTCGCGCGCGGCCCGCCCCCCTCCTGCGCATAGGCGTGGGCAAAATTCTCCGGAGTCGGTTCGAGCTTCTCCAGCGCCAAGCGGCGCAGCGCGGCTTTGGCAAGCTGCGCAGAAGACAGAACGCTGGCAGGCGTGACCGGTGTCGTGGTGGGATGATTCATTTCACTGTGCGTCGCTGGTGGCCAGCGCCGCCGCCTCGCTGGTGGGGGAGAGCGCAGCGATCGCATCAAACCAGGGCGCGTTGCGCGGCAACAGCACTTGCTCGACCCAGGATTCGAGTTCTCGCGGCGGCAATCCGCGGCTGAATAGAAAGCCTTGCATCGTCGAACAGCCCAGCCGCGCCAGGCTGTCCATCTGCGCGACCGTCTCGACGCCCTCGGCGACGACGCGCAAGTGCAGCGACTTGGCCAGCGCAATGATGGCCGTCACGACGGCCGTGCTTTCGCGCTGCTTGCCCAGGTTCTTGACGAAGGACCGGTCGATCTTGAGCTCGCCGATCGGCAGCGACGTGAGGTAGGCGAGCGACGAATAGCCGGTGCCGAAGTCGTCGATCGAAATCTTCACGCCGATCGCCTCGAGGCGGTGCAGCGTCGGGATCACGCCGTGCAGGTCCGACATCAAGCCGGTTTCCGTGATTTCGATCGCCAGTGCGCTGTGCGGCACGCCGGCGCGCGTAACTGCGGCGTGAATCTTGTCGACCAGGTCGGCGCGTTCGAACATGCGATTGGGCAGGTTCACGGCGATAGCTTCGCGAAAGCCGAAGGCCTGCGCCCAGCGCTGCGCCTGCTGCGCGGCCTCAAACAGCGCCCACTCGCTCAAGTCCACGATCAGGCCTGACTCTTCGGCCACGGGAATGAAGTCCCCCGGCGGCACCAGCGCAGCGCCACGCTGCCAGCGCATCAGTGCTTCGACGCCCACCATGCGTCCCGAGCCCACGTCAACCTTGGGCTGGTAGTGCAGCACCAGTTCGTTGCGCTCGATCGCCTTGTGCAAGGCGCTTTCCAGCGCCAGCCGTTCGCGCCCCTTGCCGGCAAGGCGCGGGCTGAACTGCAGGGCCGCGTTGCTGCCCTGCGCCTTGACCGCCGACATCGCGACATCGGCGTTGCGCAGAAGATCCGCAGCGTCGAGCGCGTCGCGCGGAAACAGCGCCACACCCACGCCGGCGCTGACAAAACACTCTTCGCCGCCCACCACGATGGGCGCGCGCAGCGACTCGACGATGCGCTGCGCGATGCCATGCGCGTGCTGCGCGTCGCCCACCTCGGGCAGCAGCGCGGCGAACTCGTCGCCGCCCAGGCGCCCGACGCACTCGAGCCGGTGCGCTGCCAACGCGCCGAGCGAAGCAGGCTCGGCCGTGGGCGGCGCGTCGAAATGGCGCACACAGGCACGCAGGCGCCGCGACACTTCGCGCAACAGCTCGTCGCCCGCCGCGTGGCCGAGCGTGTCGTTGATCATCTTGAAACGGTCCAGGTTGATCTGCAGCAGCGCGACACTGTGCTGCGAACGCCTCGCGTGTTCGATGGCGAGCTCGGTGCGCTGCACGATCTGCGCGCGGTTCGGCAAGTCGGTGAGCGCATCGAAGTTCGCCAGGTGCTGGATTTTTTCGTGCGCCGTCAGGCGCTCGGTCACGTCTTGCACGATGCCGCTGTAGCCGGGTTGCTTGCCACTCGCGTCGAACGGGCCCTCGGCCTCGATGTGAATCACGCAGTGCTGCGCACCGGCGGCGAGGTGCACGTCGCACGCCAGCGCGGCTCCGCGGCGCTGCGCGTGGCGCCGCGCCAGCGCGAGGTGCGTGCGATGCGAAGGCGCGACCTTGCGCAGCAGGTCGCGCCACGACGCGGACTCGTCGGCGCCCATGCCCAGCACGCGCCGCGCCTCGGGCGAAAGGCCCGGTGCGGCCTGGCCGCGCCGCCACTCGACGCTGCCGATTCGCGCCAGGTCCTGGGCCTGCGCCAGGCGCGCCTTGCTTTGTTCGAGTTCGATGCGGTTGCGCGACGCACGCAGCAGGTAACGCAGGCGCTGCGAGAGAAGCGTCCAGTTCGACGACTTGACGAAGAAATCGGTCGCGCCGGCGTCGAAGGCCCGCTGGATCGATACGTCGTCGTCCAAACCCGTCAGCATCAACACCGGCACCGCCTCGTAGCCCGCGACGGCGCGCATGCGCCGGCACGTCTCGAAGCCGTCCATGCCGGGCATCATCGCGTCGAGCACGACGATCTCGGGTTGCCACTCGCCCAGCAGGCGCAGGCCTTGTTCGCCCTGCGTCGTCTGCCGAATTGCGAAGCCGCGCGATTGCAGCGCCGCCGAGCAGATCAGCAACATGACCTCGTCGTCGTCGACGAACAAGATCCGCGGCGCGTCGGCGGTTGGCTCTTGGTGCATATCGTTTGTGTCCCTGCTGTTCACTTTTGCCCGGCGCGCCGCGGCAGCGCGACGCTGGGGCGCGACAAGGCGTGTCCGGCGGCGCTCGGGGTGTCGTCGCGCAACAGCCCGTGGCGCGGCATCGCGCGGCGCTCGCCACCGCGCGGCAGCGCCTCGTGCAGCGAGCGTGCGCTGGCAATCAGCAGGCGCGGCGCGCCGTCGGCGTGGCGCAGCGCGCAAAGGCTCACGTTGGCGCCGCGCTGGCCGCGCGGCGTTGCCCAGTGCAGCTCTTGTTCGACGCTGCGCCCGTCGTCCAGGACGCGGCGCACCGCCTGCGTCGCGGCCAGCGCGATCGCCTCGCCGAACGCCTGCGCAACGGTTTTGCCGACGACATGCGCGCGACGCAGCGCGAAGTCGCGCTCGGCGCGCCGGCTCAAACCGACGATGCGCAGGCTCTGCGGCTCGACGACGAACAGACTCACCTGGCGGTCGCTCGCGACGGCGGCAAGAAAGTCAGGCGCCTCGAACTGGGCGCGCAAGGCGCGCAGGCGTGCCGGCGACAGCCCGCCGGGGTTGCTGCGGCAGCGCTGCGCCACGTCGTTGAGCTCGCTGCGAACCACCTCGAGCAGCCGGCTCAAGGCCAGGGGTGCAACGCTGATTTCGAGACTTTCGAATTCGATCAACGCGACGACTTGGGCCGACTCGAGCACCGCCAGGGCGTGGCCCGAGTTCGGATCGCAGACGACACCACGCTCGCGCAGTGCGCTAGCGGCCACCGCGCTCAAGGCCGTGGCGCCGCGTTTCAGACGCGGCGCGGCGAGGTCGAGCAATGGTTTGAGGCGCACGTCGGCATCGCCGGGCCCCACGTGTTCGACGAGCGCCGCCCGCACCTGGCGCGCTCCGAGTTCGTGCGTCAGGATGTGCCCCACGCCGCGCAGCGCTTCGTTCAGGTCGGGCGCGTTGGCGCAGGCGCGCGCCACCTGCGCAGCCGCTTCCAGCAAGAAGCCATCGTCCAGCGACGACTCAGGCGGGTGCAGTGCCTCCCGCGCGATCGCACGCGGCTTCCAGCCCCGCCACACGAGCAGCGCACACGCTAGCACGCCCAGAGCCACGGCAGCCAGGCGCGGCGCCAAGGTTTCGGGCAGCCACAGCGAGGCCAGCGCAAGCAGGGCGGCGAGCCAGAACAGCACTGTCAGCAGGATGGGTCGGAGGGGCATCGGCCAGGCGGCGCCGGAGCAAGGCGCTTCGCAATGATCCAATTTCGGCGCCCCTTGACAATACTTGAACACCGCCCGGGCTCGCGGTTCGTCAGTTCGCGTTCAACGGCGCCAACAATTCAACGTCTGCGGCGTAGAGTTCACAGGCGCTACCTCCTGCCGCCTTGGCCCGGTACATCGCCGAATCGGCGCGGTCGAGCAATGTGGCCGCGGCGTCACCATCGGTCGGATAGATCGCGATGCCAATGCTCGTGCCAAGGGTCACGCGTTGCCCCTGCACGTTGAACGGCCGGGCCATGGCGTCGCGAATCCGGTGTGCAACGGTGAGTGCATCCTCGGGCTGTTCAATGTCAAGAAGCAATGCCGTGAACTCGTCACCCCCGAGTCGGGCAAGCTCAACCTCGTTGCGCGTTTCGCTGAAGCGCGACACCACGTCGGAGGGGCGAACCACGTCGCGAAGCCTGTCCGCAACGGCTTGCAAGACTTCATCGCCCGCCGCGTGCCCCAGACTGTCGTTGATCTGCTTGAAGCCATCGAGGTCCATGAACAGCACGCCCAACTTGTGCGCCGAGTGGCGCGCGCGCGCAATCTCCCGGTTCACTCTTTCGAGGAACGATTGCCGATTCGGCAAGCCGGTCAGGCTGTCGAAGTGGGCGAGCCGCAAAATTTGCCGCTCGGCCTCCTTGCGTTGCGTGATGTCGCGGGACAACATGATGAAGTGGGGCCTGCCCGCACCGTTGGCCTTGCGCGACACAGAGAGTTCGAACCAGAAATTGCCGTCCGCCAATCGCAGTTCAAATTGCTTGCCTGAGGAAGAACCGTCTTCGTGCGCTGCCGCCAACGCCTCCATGCACACCTGCGCGGCTGGCGGCGGAAGGACTTCGGCAAGCGTCTTACCGAGGAAGACCTCGGCCGGCGCCGCCAGCAGATTCGCCCGCGGCGCGTGGTAATCGATGTAGCGCCCGTCCAGGTCGAGTTCGAACAACAGGTCGGGGAGTGCCTCCAGGATGGCGGCATTGCGGGCTTCGGACTTTTGCAGGTCGAGCAACGCCTGAGACGCACGCAGCAAATATTTCACGCGATGTCCGATCAGCGCCCGGTTCAGCGGCTTGGAGATGAAGTCGGTCGCGCCCGAGTCGTAGGCGCGTTCCACCGAGTTCACATCGTCCATGCCGGTGACCATCACGATGGGCAGCAGGGGGCCAGCCTGCGCGCGCAGCGTCGCGCAGACTTCGTGCCCATCCAGGCCGGGCATCTCGACGTCGAGCATCACCAGGTCCCAGGCGTGGGCGCTGAACTGGCGCAACGCGTCTTCGCCGTCAACCGCCAGGCCCACCTCAAACCCTGCCTGGTGCAACGCGGCGCGCAACAAGATGCGGGCAGTGGCATCGTCGTCGGCAACCAGAATCCGCTGCGGGGCCGGCGCGGCAATCGGCATCACGCCACCTCCAGCAAGATTTCGCGCAGTTGCGCGACGGCGCGCTCGTGCTCGCGCAGCGTCTTGTCGAACAACCCGTGCGCCGCATCGATGCGGCCTTCGCGGCCCATCTTTTCGAGTTCGCGATAGCAGCCCGAGGCGATCTGCGCGCCCACATTGGCCGTGCTCGACTTGAGCACGTGGGCGGCGCGCGCAAGTTGCGCGGCGTCGCCGGTGTGGATCGACTGCGCAATCTGGGTCAGGCCGGCCTCGGAAGCGCCGAGGAAGGCCAGCAACATTTCCCTGACCAGATCCATGCTGCCGGACGCGCCGAGTTCGCGCAGCGCTTCGATCGCCGCCAGGTCGATCGGCGGCGGCTCGTCGGCGGCGGCTGGCGCTGCAGCGCTTCGCTGAACCGGCGCCGGCGCGGCGCGGGCGTGAACGTCGGTGCCGTGGGCCGAACCCGCCGTCGCATCCGGCCCTACCGGCACGCCGTGCAGCCTCGTCAGCCAAGCTTCCAGCGTGGCGCGCAGCGCGCTGAGCGTATACGGCTTCGCGAGAAAGGCATTCATGCCGGCGTCGAGGCACTTCTGCGCGTCGCCCTGCATCGCATTCGCGGTGAGGGCCACGATGGGCAAGTCGGCGGCGCCACCTCCTGGCAGCCGCCGAATCGTCGCTGTCGCCTCGTAGCCGTCCATCACCGGCATCTGGCAATCCATCAGCACCAGATCGAAGCGATGCTGGCAAAAGCGCTCGACCGCCTCGGCGCCGTTCACCGCCACGTCCATCGACAGGCCGAGTTTCCTCAGCATCGCTTTGGCCATGGCCAGGTTGACCGGGTTGTCTTCGACGAGCAGCACGTGACCGACCAGGTGGCCCTCAGTGGCCTCCAGGGGTTGCGCCGCGCGCGGAGGAGCGCCGGGTACGGCGCCGGCCAACACGTCGCGGACCACCTTGAACAGATCGGCGCGCCGGATCGGCTTGTTGAGATAACGCAGGATGCCCAGCTCCTGGCGCGCACGCTGATCGGCCCCGGCGTAGCTCGAGCTCAACATGATCAGTTTCGTGCGCTCGGCATCCGGCCTGGCCTGAATTTCGCTCGCCAGCTGCAGCCCGTCCATCGCGGGCATGTGCATGTCGAGCACGGCGAGTTCGAACGGCGCGCCGCGCTGCGCCGCCTCGCTCATGCACTGCAACGCTTCGTGACCACCGGTCGCACAGGTCACGCGCATCGCCCAGCCTTGGAGTTGTTGGCGCAGGATGTCGCGGTTCGTCTGGTTGTCGTCCACCACCAGGACGCGAACGCCTTCGAGAGCAGCGCTGGACAGGGGCGGCACTTTCGGCGCGCGCGCGTTCTGCAGGCGCAGATCGATGATGAATTTCGAGCCCTGGCCAGGCGCGCTTTCGACACGAATGCTGCCACCCATCAGCATCAGCAAACGCTTGCAAATCGCCAGCCCGAGGCCGGTGCCGCCGAAGCGGCGTGTCGTGCCGCCGTCGGCCTGCAAGAAATGCTCGAAGATCCTGGCGTGTGCATCGGCAGCAATGCCGATGCCGGTGTCATGCACACAAATGCAAATCGACGTCTCCCGCGCCGACTGGTGCTCGAGGGTCACACGCACCACCACCTCGCCGTCGTCAGTGAACTTGATCGCGTTGCCGACCAGGTTGGCGATCACCTGGCGCAGGCGCAGCGGGTCGCCGTGCAGCGCCAGCAGCGCGTCGTGCGGGATGAACTGCGCGGCGAGTTCCAGACCCTTGATCTGCGCCGGTTGCGCGAACATCGCGACGGCCTCTTCCACCACGTCCACCAGATCGAAGTCGACCGCCTCGAGTTCCAGCTGCCCGGATTCGATCTTGGAAAAGTCCAGGATGTCGTTGATGACTCCCAGCAGATGTCGCCCCGACGCCTGCACCGCTTCGGCCCAGCTGCGCTGTTGCGCGTCGAGGGGGCTGTCGATGAGCAGCTCATTCATTCCCAACACGCCGTTCAACGGGGTGCGAATCTCGTGGCTCATCGTCGCCAAGAATTCGCTCTTCGCCTCGCTCGCGGCTTCGGCGGCGTCTCTTGCCTGAATCAACTCCGCGGTTCGCAGCGCGACCTCTTCTTCCAGGTGGTCGCGATGCGCCGCCAGGCGGGCATCGCGCTCCTGGATCTGGCCCAGCATCTCATTGAAGCCCTTGGCCAGCGTGTCCAGCTCGGCAATGTCGTTGGGCTGGGCGCGCAGGCCGTAGTCGCCCGCCGTCGAAACGGATTCCGTCAACTGATTCAGGCTCGCCAACGGTTGCAAGACGGAATGATTGAGCCGGCGCAGCAACCACCCGCTCGCACTCAGCGCCAGCAGCGCGGCGATCAGCGTCGCCAGGATCTGCCAAGCGGTCTGGCGGTAGAGGTTCGACAGGTCCACCGCGAACACAAGGCGCCCGCGCGCTTCGTTCTGCAGCAGAATCGGCTGCGACAGCGTGAGGTACGCGAGCCCGATCCGCAAGCCCGGCTCGCTGCCTGCCAGGGTGGCCGCGGCAACATGCCCTTCGCGCTGGTAGGAGGCAAACAAATCGCCGCCCTTGCCGTACAGCGCGCCGACGTGGATGTCGTCTGAGTTGCGCAGCGACTGCAGCAGCTCGTTGGCCGCTTTGGCGTCCTGGAACAGCAGCGACGCCGTCGCGTTCTCGGCCAGCACCTTGGCCTGCACCCGGCTCGTGTTGATCAGGCTGAACAGACCCACGGTGAAGCTGGTCATGACAACAATGGCCGCCACCACGCCCACCGCCGTGCCCAGGGCAATCCGGTTGATGCGGCGCAAGCGCGTTCCGAGCGCGATCATTGCTGCACCTCCGTGGCCAGGCGCAACAGCTTCGAGCTGAGGTTGAGTTTTGCTGCGCGCGCAGCCTGCAGGTTCGCCTGGAACGAGATCTTGTTCTGCGCCAGCGCCATGTTGAGGGCAACGCCCTGGCGCGCAGCACCGGGGCTGTCAGCGACGGTCAGCACCGGCAGGTCGCGCAACCCGTCGAGCACGTGCGGCAGGCCGTCGATCGCCGACGCGGCGATGAACACGATTTGACAGCCCTTGAGGGATTCGTTGACGCGCCGGCGCTGCACAGCGAGGCTGCGCGCGCCGACGCTTTTGTCCTGCAGCGCATCGATCTCCTTGCCGAACGGATCGGTCCCGTGAATGCACAGATTGAGAGTTGGGCCGACCTCGGTGGGCCATTCGGTGAAGAGCGCGAAGTTGTACAGGAACGCTGCCTTCAGGCGGTATTCGGGCAGTTCGTCGGCCATCGCGCCGTGGGCCAACGACAGCAGCGCCGAAAGGCCAAGGGCGCATACCCACAGGCGCTGGCGAACGCTCACGGCGTGCTCCCATCGGACGACAGCGCGGCGATAGCTCCCTTTCCGTAGTGGGTGGATTGCGACACCCGTCCCGGCGAGACTTTCAATTGCAGCAAGCGCTCGAAGGGCACAAGCAGCAAGTATTCGAGACTGCAGGAGTGCGCCACGGCGGGGGTGGCCAGCGCCAAGGCTGTCAGGCCAGAGCCGAGCGCCCGGCCCCATCTGCTGGCGAGGCGGGGCGAAAGGCCTGGGTCGAGGACTCGGCGCAGCATGTCGATCAGTACTTGTAGCTCAGCTTGACGCGAACGGCCCGCCCGTCTTGCTCGAATGCGTTTTGCCAGTTCACATCGGCCGCGGGGTGCGCATAGCGCTTGTCGAACAAGTTGTAGATCGCGAGCGACAGGTCCAGGTCTTTCACCAGGTCCTCGGTGTTCAGGTGCAGGTTCGACAGTGCATAGCCACCCAGCCGGCTGCCGTCCAGGCTCAGGCGCTGGCTGACGTATTGCAGCTCGTAGCCAGCGCGCAGGCCTGCCACGGGCAGGGGCCCGGACAGGTTGAACTTGCCCAGCCAGCGTGGTGAATTGAGCAGGTCGGTGCCGCTTCGGTAACCCGCGTCCTGGTAGGACACGCTGCCACGCGCGCGTGCGCCCGATGTCCAGGTCTTGTCGGCCGACGTTTCGAGCCCGCGCGCCTTCACGCTGTCGCCCGACTGGTACTGCGGCAACCCGCTGACCGGGTCGACTGCCAGCGTGATGAGGTCGTGCATGGTCCATTGATAGACCGAAGCGCGCAGGGTCAGGTCGCGCTCCAGCCGATGGTCCGCGACGAGTTCCAGCGTATCGATGCTTTCGCCTTTCAACGTCGGGTTCGCGACTTGCCCCACGCCGTCGCCGTAGTCGCGCTCGCCGACGTTCGGGGCGCGGTGGGCACGCCCGTAAAGGGCTTTGAGCGTGGTGGCTGGTGTGGCCTGCCAGATCAATGCGGCGCGTGGGCTGAGGTGGCTGCCCGTCGCGTCGTTGCGATCCGCGCGCAGACCCAGCGTCGCGCTCAGCGGCTCGGCGAGACGCCATTCGTCCTGGGCATAGACACCCACGCGGTGCCCCGAGCCCGGAATGTTGACGTTGTTGGCGGCATTCGCGAGATCGATGACGGCCTGGTCCTGGCGCACGTTGTATTGCGCCTCCAAGCCGAGCAGCAGCTTGTGGCCGGCCCACGCTGTGGACAACAGCCGCCCTTCGACGCCGCGCCATGCGCTCGTGGCCGGAAACGAGACCGGCGTGCCGTAACTCAGGATGCTCCGATACGACTCCTTGCCGACGAACAGCCGGCCTGAGACGTGCAGCGTGTCACCGGCAAATCGGTCCTGGTACTGCGCCTGGGCGAGCTCGTAACGGTCGGCCTGGTACTGGCCGGCGACCAGCGGGTCCGAGAGGAACGAGCCGGTGGGATCGTCCTTGCGTCGATCGCCATGCACGAAATCGGCCGACCAGGCGCCGCGTGCGACGCGAGCAAAGAACTCCTGGTCGCGTTCGCGGTCCAGTCCGCTGGCGACGCCCGAAACCGCGGCCGCGCCGAAATCGTAGAAGCGGTCTTCGCCGCGCGCGCGCATGCCCGAGACCGAGAGCACCACGTCGGTTCCGTTGTCGAGCAGCTTGCCCCAGCTCGCGCGCCCTTCGCGCAGCGCCTGCGGGCGCTGATAGGCGGCGGCGAATTCGGCGCCGTCGAGCGAGGCGCCGCTGCGGGTGATCACATTGACGACGCCGAGCATTGCGTTCTGGCCGTACACCGCGCCGCCCGGGCCGGGGATGAATTCGATGCGCTCGATCAGGTCGACGTCGAGCGGCAGCTGCCGTCCCCCGGGTCCGGCGTCGAACGCCGGGTCATTGACACGGTTGCCGTTGATCGTGACCAGCAGCCGGGTGTTGTAGTCGCCGGGCAGACCGAAGCCGCGTGCGCCGAGGTAGGTGTACTGGCGGTCATAGGTGAGATGCACACCGGGCAGGCTGATCAGGGCTTCGTCGAGCGTGCGCCAGCCGAAGGTCTTGATCTCCTGGCGCGTGATGACGCTCACCGCCGCGGCGACTTCGCTTTGTTTCTGCTCGTACTTGGAAGCGCCGATCACCGTGACATCGAGCAGCTGTTCGAGGCTGAGCGCCGTCAGGTCAGTCGGCGCTGGGCGTGCCGGCCACGCTGCGGCTGCAAGCGCCACGCAAAGCATCGTCTCGCGCAGCGCGAACCCGCGCGAAGCTGCTGTTCGCCGTTTCGTAGCGACTTTCATGGGCAATACCTCGAACTCTCATTTCGCGACGGACATGGCCGCGGCGAGCCACCCGCCACTTCAGGCGGTGGGCCTGCTCAAGTCCTATCGACAGCCGCGAAACGAACTTGAGACTCACGCGCCTGGCCGGCGCGGGCTTCAGTCCATTTGACCCGCAGCCTTCAGTGCGCGCAGTAATGCGCGGTTGATCTCGCTCACGCCCATCATGAGCGAGTCCGAGGCCTCGCGCAGGTCAAAAGGCGACCCGGCTTCGAGCGCGTTCACCAGGCGCATGTATGGCGCAAACGGCCCGCTGCCCTTGACGAGCGCCAAGTGCACGCGTTCGGGCACCTGAATGCTCGCCAGCAAGTCGGAGAAGGGCTGGCGGAACAGGCGGTCGAGCAGCGAAAACACGCCGCAAATGAAGATCTCGCTGAGCATTTCGGCGTCGCCGCTGCCGCGCGCGAGCTCCTCCATCAACAGGCCGCGGCGCACCGAGGCGAACAGCATCGGCCGCAAATTGGGCTCCTTGCTCGCCGTGGCGAGCAGCAGCGCGAGCCAGCGCTTGAGCTTCTCGTAGCCGAGCAGCATCACGGCGTGACCGAGGGAATTGACCTCGACCTTCAATCCGAGCGCCGGCGAGTTGATGAGGCGCAGCAACTTGAAGGCGAGTGTCGGATCGCCTTTGAGCGTCTCTTCGAGCTTGGCCACCGGCGCTTGCGCGTCGACCTGCTGCATCAACTGCACGAGCACGCGCAAGTCGTTGGGCACCTTGCCCTTGTCTTTTTCTGCCGCCACGGTCACTGCGTCGTCGATCGGCCAGCCCAGCACCGCCACCGAGCCGCGGCTGAAGCTCTTTTCCATGTCGGCGACGTTGTTCACGCCGCTCTGGATGGTCGTGATGGCGCGTGTCACGCCCGCCGGCGCAGCGGCGTCGGTGCGGCGCTCTTCGCTCAGGTCGACGATGGCGTGCTTGAAGTACGGCAGGATTTCGCGCGGCAACTCTTTGAGCGGGCGGCCTTTGAGCAGCAGCGTATTGCCGTTCGCGTGCGCCAATCCCAACGCGGCGACGACGGCGGGCTCGCCCGCCATGAAGGCCGGCACTTCGATCGACAGGTTCTTCGCCGGCTTGCCTCCCAGCAGATCGATCAGCAGCGTCTCGCTGGCCAGGTTCAGGAACACTTTCGGGCCGTCGGCGGGCCAGACCTCGGCGATCGCACTCAGCAGGCTGACGACGTCGAGTTTGGCGTCGGCGTCGAGCGGGAACACCCCCAGACGCGTTGCGACGATGGCGCGGTTCTTGTCGACGATGGGCGAATAGCCCAACGCGACCTGACCCAGAATGTTTGACTCGGCCACGATAGATCTCCAAGCCTCAGGGGTTGATGTACTGAAACAGCGACAGTCGCTGCACCGACGAATACGCTCTGAGCGCCGCGTCGTAGCCGACCTGCTTCGCCTGGAATGCGGAAAGCGCCTGGACCATGTCCAGGTCCTCGGCCTCCGAGCGTTCCGTTTTTGCCTGGAGCTTGGCGTCGCCCAGGCGCAGGTCGGTGCCGTCCATGCGGTTCAGCGCGCCACCGGCCTGGGAGCGCGCCGACGTCAAATGGCCGAACACGGCGTCGATGTCGCGCAGGTCTTGCGACAGTCCCTGCTGGATTTGGCTGGCGCTGCGCAGCGGCGTGCGCAACGCAGCTGCGGCACGGTCGAGCACGTCGAACGCGCTCGCGCTGGGCGTAGAGGGCACGGCGTCGAACACATCGCCATCGGCCGGGCTGCCGTGCACGCGCAGGGCGATGCCGTCGATCTGAATCGGGCTGCCCGAGGCGTAGGGCACGCCACTCAATGCCGTCGGCGCGCCGTCTTTCAACACCGAATACGTCGTGACACCGGCGGCGACCGCAAATTGCACGCTGTAGGTCGAGCCCGTCAGGCTCGTCGGGTCGGTGACGCTGCCGGCGTCGATCCACGCCGCGCCGGTGCTCGTGATCGCACGCGTCTCGAAGACACCGTTGCCGCTGGGTGCGGACAGCCAGATGCCCTGCCCGTCCATGCTCAGCACCAGGCCTGGCTCGCCGCCGGCGGCCAGCTCGCCGGGCGAGCCGCGAAACTGCACGCCGCCGGGCGCGTCGATGAAGGGGATGGGGCTCGCGCCCTGGCCGCCGAACAGGGCGCGCCCGGCGCCGTCGGTGCTGTTCGCGAGCACGAGAAACTGGGCGCGGATCGATCTCAGCGAATCGCCCAGATTCGCGCGCTCGGCGTCGGAGTAGGACGCGTTGCCCGCGGCAAGAATCGCTTCGCGCGCCTGCTGCAAGAGCTCAGCTGCGCTGCCCAGCGTGGACTCGGTGAGTTCCATGTTGGAGCGGCTCGCCTGAACCGCACGCAAATTCGCGTCGGTGCGCAATTCGCGCGCCAGGGCGCGCTCGGCGCGCGCCGCGGCCGCCGGGTCGTCGCTCGCGCGATTGATGCGCTTGCCCGTCGTGAGCTGGTGTTGCGTCTCGCTCAGATCGCGCTGCCGGGCCATGAGCGAGTCTATCGTCGCGTCATAGAGGTGGGCGCTGGAAATGCGTGTCGTCATGGCGCACCCGTCACCCCGGCGCGAGCCGGGGTCCACTCTGTCGATTCATGGTTTGTCATCGCTTGCCTCCCTTCAGGCCCTGCCGGTGGCGAGCAGCGCGTCGAAGACGGTTTGCGCCACTTGCAGCAGCTTCGCTGCCGCCTGGTAACTCTGTTGATACTGGATCAGCCGCGCCGCCTCTTCGTCCAGATTCACGCCGGACACGTCGTCATTCGCTGCCTTGGCCGCGCTGCTCGCGCTGGCCGACATCTGCGCGCTCGTCTGCGCGCCCTGCACGCGCACCGCAACGTCGGTCATGGCATTCGCATAGGCATCGGTGAGGGTCGCGCCGGCCGACTGGGCGCTCGCGCCGACGAGCGACGCGCCGCGCAAGTCGACGAGGGCGCGCGCGTTGCCGTTGTTCGCTGCCGGGAACAGGGTCTTTTGCACCGTCAGGCTGTCGCCGCTCGCCGGCACGCCGGCGAGTTGCAGCTCCCAGCCATTCAGCAGAATCGGCACGCCGGGCTGCCACGTCGCCGAGCCGTTGCTCACCACGGCGTTGGACGCGTCGCGCAGCTCCCAGTCGTAGTTGCCGGTCGCCGACGTGAACGTCAATGTCGCGCTCAGCGTCGGGTCCAGGCTCGTGCTCACGGCGCGCAATGATCCGACGCTTGTCGTGCCGGTGTTCGTGCCGGCAAGTGTTGCCGTGACCGGCGCCGCCGCGGCGATGCCGCGCGGATCGGCAAGCACGCGCTGCATGTGGCTCGCCGCCGTGCCCACCGGCTGCAGCAGGAATTTGTCGTTTGCCACCGGAGGCGGCCCGACGATGTCGATGCGAAAACCGTCGACCACGTCGCCCGCCGCGACGGTTTGCGTGAATCCATCGCTCGAGCGCGTCAGGAAATAGTCGCCCGTGCCTGCAGGGTCGGCGACCAGTTCATAGTCGCTCGCCTGCAAACGGCTGGCGTCGGTGATCGTGAGGCTGACGCTGGGTACGCGCACACCGTTGGTGTCGACGAATGAAGCCACGTCGATGCCGCCGGCTTTCGCATTCGCACTGCTCGGCGCGACGCGCAGCGCCCCGGTGCTGAAAATCGGCGCGCCCGCCGCAGGCGGTTGGCCCAGGCCCAGGCCCAAGGCCTGCTGCGCGTTCACCGCTCCGGCGATCGCCTGCGCCATCTGGCCGAGTTGGTTGCGCGCGTCGGTGAGGTCGTCGTTCTGGAAGCGCAACAGTCCACCGATCTTGCCCGTGGCCACCATCGGATTGGGCAGAGGAATCGTCTTGTTCCCCTCGATGAGCGCGACGCCGACTTTCGTCGAATCGAACGGATCGGCGGCAAGCGCCATCTTCGACGCCTGGTTGCCGAGCACGAGACGCAGGCCGCCGCCGATGAACACGCTCATCGAACCGTCGCTCGCGCCGACCGTCGTGACCTGAACGATCTCGCTGATCTTGCGAATCAGTTCGTCGCGCTGATCGAGCAAGTCGTTCGGCGGCTGGCGCAGGCCCAATGCGTTGCCGATTTGCTGGTTCAAGTCGGCAACGCCCTTGGCGAGCGTGTTCAACGCTCCGACTGCCATGCCCAGCTCCTGCACGACGCCGTTTTGCAGCTCCGCGATGTGCTCGCCCGCGGCGCTGAAGCGCTGCGCCAGCACGTCGGCGTTGGACAACACGACCTGGCGCGCCGAGGGGTCCTGGGGGTTGTTCGCGACGTCGACAAAGGAGTTGAGGAATTGCGACGCCGCGAATCCGAGACCCGCTTCGCCGGGCGCGAAGACGCTTTCCAGGCGCCTCAATTGGGCGGAGCGCATCGCGTCGCCCGCCGCCACGGCGGTGGCGACGTGCAGCTCGCGCGTCAGCAGGTCGCTGTGGGCGCGCGACACGGTGGCGATGTCCACGCCCTTGCCGAAAAAGCCGCCGCCGCTGAACTGGCTCGTCGCCGTCGTCAGCTCGACGCTTTGGCGCGAGTAGCCCGGCGTGTTCGCATTCGCGATGTTATTGCCGGTCGTCTGCAGCGCCGCGTAGTTCGCGAACAGGGCACGTGCGCCGATCGAAATGAGTGCGGTGGACATTCAGTTTCCCGAGAGCGGCCAATTTGTCATCCCGGCGTACGCCGGGATCCACTGCGCTGAAGTCGTGCACACCATGGTGATCATCCCACTGCACGCTGCACGCGCAAGGTGGTGTTGATGGTGCGCGTCAGCTTGTCGGCGTAGTGCGGGTCGGTGGCGTAGCCGGCACGCTGCAGCTCCTGCGCAAAGCCTTGCGCCGAGCCGCTTTGTTCGAGCGCCCGGCGCGCTTGGAGGTAACGCGGGCTGTCGCCGATGAGCCTCGCGTAGTCCTTGAACGACTCGGCGTCCGACGCATACGCGCGGAACTTCGCTTTCACCTTGTGCGCCTGGCCGTCTGTCACTTCGGTGGTCGTGACTTCGGCGACGTCGCCCTTCCACCCCGCACCCGCCTTGATGCCGAACAGGTTGTGCGCACTGCGCCCGTCGGCGTGGCGGATCGGGTGTTGGCCCCAACCGGTTTCATGCGCGGCTTGCGCAAGCATGAAGCTCGCTGGGACGCCGCCCGCCTGCTGCGCGTCGCGCGCCGCCTGGGCGTGCTGCTGCACGAAACCGATTTGCGTGGCCGACAAGTCCGGCAATGAAGGACTGTCATCCCGGCGCACGCCGGGATCCACTGCCATCGGCGAACGCTGGATCCCGACCCCATATCCAGTACCGGGCAACGCTTTCGTCGGGATGACGACGTTGCTCGGCGTCGCGGGTTCGGAGTCTGGCGCGGCGACTCCCTCGGCCACCCCCATCTGCCGCTCCAAGTGCCGCGCAATCGCCTCGCTCAAGCCGCCGCGCAGGCCTGTCATCTGCTGCGCGAACTGGGTGTCGAGCATTTCCGTGCCGAGCTCGGTCGTCGAGTTGTCGAGCATGCCCGAGGACTGCGTCGCCTGCCGCATGCTTTTCATCAGTTCGCGCATGAACAGCGCCTCGAACTGTTTCGCCGCCTCCTTGATCGCCGCCTTCGGGTCGCGCGCGGCAGTTGCGCGCAGGGAATCAACGCCGTGCGTATCGGCCGCAAGCCCGGCACCAACGCTGAGCGTCATCAGATCACCTCGAGTTCGGCATTGAGCGCGCCGGCCGACTTCATGGCCTGCAGGATCGCCAGCAGATCCTGCGGCGTCGCGCCGAGCGCGTTGAGCGCTTTCACGACCTCGGAGAGTTTGGTTCCCGCGGGCAGCTGGATCAGCGTGCCGGGCTCCTGCTTGATCGAGATATCGGCCTTCTCGCGCACCACGGTTTGCCCGGCGGACAGCGGACCCGGCTGGCTCACGACCGGCGTCGAGTTGATCGTCACCGACAGGCTGCCGTGCGCGACCGCACACGCCGACAGCGTGACCGAGCCGTTCATCACGACCGAGCCGGTGCGTGCATTGACGACGATGCGCGCTGCCGGCGCGGCGCGTTCGATGTCGAGGTTTTCGATGTCGGCCATGAACGCGACGCGCGCATCAGGCGTGCTCGGCATGCGCACGCGAACGACGCGTCCGTCCACCGCCTGCGCCAGGCCCTCACCCATGCGCTTGTTGATGGCGCGTGCGACTTCGCGCGCTGTGTTGAAGTCGTTCGAGTTCAGGTCGAGCTGCATGAATTCGTTCTGGTGCAGCGGCGTGGGCACGCTGCGCTCGACGGTCGCGCCGTCGGGGATGCGCCCGGCGCTCAGGTGATTGATCTGCACCTTGGAGCCGCCCGCCGCAGCGCCCGCGCCGCCGACGATCAGGCTGCCTTGCGCCATCGCGTAAATTTGCCCGTCGGCGCCTTTCAGCGGCGTGGCGATGAGCATGCCGCCGCGCAGGCTCTTTGCGTTGGCGAGCGAGGACACGTTGACGTCGATCACCTGCCCCGGCTGGGCAAACGCCGGCAGCTGTGCCGTCACCATGACGGCGGCGACGTTCTTGATCTGCATGCTCGTTCCCGGCGGCACGGTCACGCCCATCTGCTGCAACAAAGCGTTGATGCTTTGCGTCGTGAACGGCGCCGACGTCGTCTGGTCGCCCGTGCCGTCCAGCCCCACCACCAGGCCGTAGCCCGACAAAGAGTTGCTGCGCACGCCCTGCACCGAAGCCAGCTCCTTGAGGCGCGCCGACTGCGCCGCAGGCGGCCACCACAGCGCCGCCAACGCGGCAAACCACGCCAGCGCGATCAGCAGACGCAAGAGCCTTTCGCTGGTCCACATGGTGGTGCTCATCAGATTGGCAATACGTTGAGGAAGAATCGGCTCAGCCAGCCCATGCCTTGCGCTTCGTCCTGGGCGCCGCGGCCGCGGTGTTCGATGCGCACATTGGCGATGAGCGCCGAGGCGACGGAGTTGCCCGGCTGGATCGCGCGCGGGTCCACCTGGCCCGAGAAGCGCAACACGTCGACGTTGTGGTTCACGCCGATCTGCTTCTCGCCGGCGATCAGCAAATGCCCGTTGGGCAGAACCTCCAGCACGGTGGCGGTGATGGTTCCGGAAAAATCGTTCGTGTTTTCGGTGCTGCCCTTGCCGGCGAAGCTGTTGCGTCGAGGCCCCGCTCACGCTCGCGCGACCGAACGAGTTCGGGTTGAAGAACGGCAGCGCCGTGATTCCCGCCCCCACCTGGCCGGTTTTGTCGATCGAACTCGTGCTCTTCTGACTCGCGCTCACTTTCTCGACGATTTGCACCGTCAGCGTGTCGCCGATCAGGCGCGCGCGATGGTCTTCGAACAGCGGTCGGTAGTGCGAGGCCTGGAAGATCGACCCGTTGTTCACGACCGGCTGCGCAATCGGCTGCGGGCGCATCGACGTCGGCAAGGCCAGGTCCACGGGCGGGCGCGGGTTGAGCGTGTCGCATCCCGCCAGGACCAGCACGAGGCTGAAGGCCAGGACTCTCGTCACAGCTGCCCCAGCTTGGCAAGCATCTGGTCCGCCGTCTGGATCGCCTTCGAATTCAGTTCGTAGGCGCGTTGCGTCTGGATCATCGCGACGAGTTCTTCGACGACGTTGACGTTGGACGTCTCCACCGCCCCCTGTTGCAGCGCACCCAGTCCGTTTTGCCCCGGCACGCCCGTGTTCGGCGCGCCCGATGCAGCAGTCTCGGCGAACAGGTTCTGCCCCTTGGGCTCCAGGCCCGCCGGATTGACGAAGTTGGCGAGCGGGATTTGCCCGATGACTTGGGGCGTGACCTGGCCCGGAAGGCTCGCTGTGATCGTGCCGTCGGCGGCGACCGTCACGCTCTGCGCATTGGCCGGGATCGTGATGCCGGGCTGCACCGTGAAGCCGTTGTTCGTGACGAGCTGACCCTGCGCGTTCACCTGGAACGAGCCGTCGCGCGTGTAGCCGGTCGTGCCATCGGGCATTTGCACTTCGAAGAAGCCGTTGCCGCGAATCGCGATGTCCAGCGGGTTCGCGGTCTGCTGCAAATTGCCCTGGCCGAAATTGCGCGACGTCGCCACCGCCCGCGTGCCCAAGCCCACTTGCAGGCCGGTGGGCAAAGTTGTCTGCTCGGAGCTGTTCGCCCCGGCCTGGCGCAGGTTCTGGTACATCAGGTCTTCGAACACGGCGTGGGAGCGCTTGAAGCCGTTCGTGCCAACGTTGGCCAGGTTGTGCGTGATCGTGTCCAGCTGGGTCTGCTGGGCCTCCATGCCGGTCTTGGCAATCCACAGGGAACGCATCATGGTCAGTGCTCCTTACTTTCAACTCATCGTCAACAACTTGGCGGCCGAATTCGCGTCGGCCTGGGCGGTCTGGAGCAATTTCATCTGCGTCTCGAACTGGCGTGCCGCGCCGATCATCGCGACCATCGCCTCGACCGGGTTCACGTTCGAACCCTCGAGCGCGCCGTCTTGCAAGCGCGCCGTCGCGTCTGCCGACAAGTCGCCTTCCTCGGCGCGAAACAGGCCGTCTTCGCCGCGTTGCAGCGGCGCTTCGGGGGTCACGAGTTTGAGCCGGCCCACCGACGTGCTCACGCCGGCGGCCGAACGCGCGCTCACCGTGCCGTCGGCGGCGATGCTGATCAGGCTGTTCGCCGGCACCTGGATCGGCCCGCCGTCGCCGAGCGCCGGCAAGCCGCCGCGCGTCGTGAGCGTGCCGTCGGCCGAAATATCGAGAGAGCCGCCCCGCGTGTAGGCCTCGGTGCCGTCGAGCGCCTGCACCGTGAGCCATGCATTGCCACGCAGTGCCACGTCGAGGTTGCGCCCGGTGGCGGTCACGACGCCGGGTGTCGCGTCGTAGCCGGGAGTCGATTCGAGCGTGAAGACGCGCGTGCTCGCGCCGTTGCCTTGCACCGGCACCGAGCGAAAGCCGCTGAGTTCGGCGCGAAATCCCGGCGTGGCCACGTTCGCCAGGTTGTTCGCCAGCACTTCCTGGCGCTGCATGGTCGCTTTCGCGCCCGACATCGACAGGTAAATCATGCGGTCCATGCGAGCTTCCTTCGACGTTGCCTCTTACCCTGGACTCGTCACCCCTGCGCTCGCCGCTTGCGCGAGGGGCCTCCATCCAGCGTTCACCGCAAGTTGACGAGCGTCTGCAGAATCTGGTCCTGCGTCTTGATCGTCTGCGCGTTCGCCTGGTAGATGCGCTGCGCCGTGATCATGTTCACCAGTTCGGCAGTCAGGTCGACGTTGGACTCCTCCAGCGCGCCGGCTTGCAGCACGCCCAGCGTGCCGCTGCCCGGAACGCCGGCGACCGGGTCGCCCGAGGAAAAGGTGCGCGACCAGGTGGTGCCGCCGTTGGGCTGCAGGCCTTGCGGGTTGCGGAAGGTCGCCAGTTCGACTTGGCCCGCCGGCTTGGACTGTCCGTTCGAATATTCGGCCATGACGATGCCGTTGCCTTCGACGTGCACGCCCACGAGTTGCCCTGCGGCATAACCGTCCTGGCTGAGCGCCTGCCACCGAGAAGCTCGAGCCGAATTGGGTCGCGCCGCTCAGGTCCAACGCGACGCCGGTGATCGGTTCGGTTGCGGCGCCGGCGAGATTCGTGCTCGCCGGGATGTCGAGCAGCACCGGGCCGACCGGAATCGTCGGCGCGCTGCCGTTCGTCGGGAACGTGATCGTCGTCGTGACCGTCGGGTTGCCCGTGCCGTCGTCGACCAGCGGCGTGCCGTTGGCGGTGACGTAGACGTTCCAGTTGTCGGTGGCGGTCTTCTGGAAGTAGTACGTGAGGGCGACGTCCTGGCCTTTCGCGTCGTACACCGTCATCGTCGTCGCACTGTTATATGTCGCCGGGTCGCTGGTGTTGATGTTCGGCGCCGCCGCGGCGGCGGGAACGGCCAAGCGTGCGTCGAGGTTGAACTCGAGTTGCATTTGAGTCGTGGCGCTGGGCACGAGGCCCGAGACCGGCATCTGCAAACCGGTGGGCTGGCCCGGCAGGATGACGCCCGCGGAGTCGGCCTGGTAGCCCTGCAGCTTGAGTCCCAGGTTGCTCACGATGAAACCGTCGCGATCGACCTTGAACTGGCCGTTGCGCCCGTACACGATCACGCCACTGGGCTGGGCGAGCTGGAAAAACCCTTTGCCGTTGATCGCCAGGTCCAGCGGATTTTCCGTGGTCGTGACGTTGCCTTGGGTGAACTGCTGCGCCACCGTCGACAGGTTCACGCCGATGCCGATGGCGCTGACGCCCGTGCCGCTCAAGGCGTTCGCGTACAGGTCGACGAATTCAGCGCGCGACGCCTTGGCGCCGAAAGTGTTGGCGTTGGCGATGTTGTTGCCGATCACCTCGAGGTTCTTGCTCGAAGCGTTCAGACCGGACAGACCTTGCTGGAAGCTCATGGGATTTCCTTGGATTGAAGACGAGAGTCGGTTGGAGAAGTTGCGGGTGAAAGTTCAGGGGCTCAGTTGAAGGCCTTGATGTCGGCGTAGGCCACCGGCCCGTTGTTCGCGAGCTCCAGGGTCAAGGTGTTGCCGCTCGCGCTCACCGCCGTGACGGTGTCGCGCATCAGCGGCGTCGTCGCCAGCGCTGTCGCGCCGTTCGTCGCGCTCACGCGAAAGCGCGTGCCGGCGTCCTCCAGCACGCCTTTGGCGGGCCAGTTGAAGCTGTGCCGCCCGGCGCCCTGCGCACCGAGCGCCAGGCTGTCGATCACCATGCCCGCGCCGTTCAGGACTTCGACTTTGACGTTGTCGGCGGCCGAGCCCAGCTCAAAGCCGCCCTGGCCCACGTCGTCGGCGATCGACATCCGGTTGCCCGGAACGACGACGTCGCGCCCGACCAGCGCCGCGCCTTGCAGCGCCTGCATCTGCAAGAACTGATCCGACAGCCCCTGTACCGACAGGTTGAGCTTTTCGATGCCGCTGACGGTGTTGATCTGCGCCATCTGGCTCGTCACCTGGGCGTTGTCCATCGGGTTCAACGGGTCCTGGTTCTGCATCTGCGTGATGAGCAGCTTGAGAAAACGGTCCGCGCTCGCTTGCACGTCTTTTGCCGCTTTGGCGGCGGCGTCGAGCGGCTTGGTTTCACCGAGGAAACTGGAAACGGGTGCAGTGGCCATGGAGTTGCCTTGGTTTGCGGGTTACTGGCCGAGCTGCAATGTCTTGAGCAGCAGCGTCTTGGCGGTGTTCATGACTTCGATGTTGTTCTGGTACGAGCGCGACGCCGAAATCATGTTGACCATCTCTTCCACCGGGTTCACGTTGCTGTAGGTCACGTAGCCCTCGGTGTCGGCTTGCGGGTGCTTCGGGTCGTGCACGCGCCGCCCCGGGGTCTGACTCTCGCTGATCGTGCTCACCGTGACGCCGGCTGACGCGGCATCGTTCGCGGTTGCGCCGAACAACTGCGTCTGGAACGTGACCTGGCGCGCCTTGTAGGCCTGGCCGTCGGGGCCGGCGACGGTGTCGGCGTTGGCCAGGTTCGACGCGACGACGTTCAGGCGCTGGCTTTGCGCGCTGATGGCGCTGCCTGCCACATTAAAGATGTTCAACATTGACATCATTCATCCTTCGCCTACTGGCCCTTGATCGCATCAAGCATGGTCCGCACATGGCCGTTGATGAAGCGCAGCGTCGCTTCGTACTTGACGGCGTTGTCGGCGAACGCCGCGCGCTCGCGGTCCATGTCGACGCTGTTGCGGTCCAGGCTGGTCTGGCTGGGCGTTGCGTAGTTGAGCGCGGCCTGAGCTCCCGCTGCACCTGCACTGCCGATGTGGCCGGGGCTGGAACGTTGCAGGCCCTGCCCGAATCTTGCAGAACCGGGCAGCGCCGCGGTCGCCTCGCGCAGCGCCTGCGCAAAGTCGAAGTCGCGCGCCACGTAGCCGGGCGTGTCGGCGTTCGCGATATTGCTCGCTATCAGGCGCTGGCGCTGCGAGCGCAGGGTGAGGGCCTGTCCCTGGAAGTCGAGTGTGTCGTTCAATCGGTTCAACATGGTGCTGCTTCTCCACAGCAGGCCGCCCGCGACCTGCCACTTTGGCGATGTGAAGCCATTCTGGTAAGCACAGGCGTTATTCATTAGCGCGAATAGAGGCGCGATGCCTGCCCTATTCGCTGCCCCCTTGCGAATGCTTACGGCCTAGAGTCGCGTCCATGCTTTGGCGATTGCAGATCGGCCCTCGGGTGCGCGCGACTTGGCTCGCATGCGCGGTCTGGCTGTGCGCCGCGGGCGCCGCCGCCGCACCGGAAACGCCACCGCAGGCGCAGCGCGTGCCGCAGCCGCCCTGGGCCGGCCAGGTGCAGCAGTTCGCGCACGACGCCGCACGTCACGAGTCGCCGGGGCGACGCATCGAAGTGGTGGTCGGCACGCTCGACTCGCGCCTGCGCCTTGCGCCCTGCCAGCGCACCCAGCCGTATCTCGCGGGCTCAGCGCGTCTATGGGGGCGCAGCCGCGTCGGCTTGCGCTGCGTCGAAGGCGGCCCAGCGTGGAACGTGTTCGTTCCGGTCACGGTCAAGGTATTCGGCGCGGCGCTCGTGGTTGCGGCGGCCTTGCCTGCGGGCCATGTGGTCGCCGCGACCGACTTGGCTCAAGCCGAAGTCGACCTGGCCGATAACCCATCCAGCGCGTTCACCGAGCCGGCGCGCGCCACCGGACGCGCCCTGGTTCGCGCCGTCTCGGCCGGGCAGGTGCTGCGCGAATCGCACTTGCGGCCACGCATCTGGTTCGCCGCCGGCGACGAAGTCAGACTCGTCGCGCGCGGCAGCGGTTTCCAGGTCGCCAGCACGGGCCAGGCGCTGACGCCTGGCATCGAAGGCCAGCCGGCGCGCGCGCGCACCGAGTCGGGCCGTGTCGTGGTGGGTTCTCCGGTGGCGCAAAAAGAGATCGATCTCACGCAATAGATGGCGCCCCCAGGGCCGGGCTGCGCCCAGCCCGCCCCCCGCGGGGGTCAAGGAAACTTGGGGCGGCCCGGCGTTTCCTTGTGACGGTTTACCGGGTGGCTGCATAAATGGCCTTAAAGTTACCGATGGAAAGATCGATAACCCATGCAAGTCGAGCCGGCAGTCCCCCTGCCGGCCGTTTGGAGAAGCGCATGAAGATCGGACAACCGGCAGATCAACCCGTGGTCACGCCCGCGGCCAGCGAGGCCAAGTCGCCCGCCGACAAGGCCAAAGCCAAGGCCGGCGTGACCGACGCCGCAGCCGGCGGCGCGAGCGCCAAGGTGAAGTTGTCGGACGCCGTGTCGGGCTTGCTCGCCGGCAAGGAAGTCAACGCCGACGTCTTCGACGCCGCCAAAGTGGACCGCCTCTCCACCGCAATTGCCCAGGGCAAGTTCGTCGTCAATCCCGCCGCGGTTGCCGACAAGCTCATCGCCAATGCGCTCGAACTGCTCGACAAACGGACACAGTGAATCTCGATCGCTGCACGCACAATCCCGAACCATGACCGCAGATCCGCGCATCAACGTCAGGCCAGACGAGTCCCCCCACACCCTGGAAGCCACACTGAGCCGGGTGGAAGGGCATTTGGCGAACCTGGGCACCGCTCTCTGCGCGCGTGACTTGAGCGCGATTGCCCAGCACGGCAACGGCCTGCACCAGGCGCTCACCCAAGCCGTCGATCGTTTCACGCTCGCTGCCAAACAGGGCTCCGTTCCCGAGCCGCTGCGGCGCCGCCTGGCGCACGCGAGTGCGCTCGTCGCCGCGCAGCGCGAAGCGTTGGCGCGAGCCACCGCCGCGCTGGACCGCGCCATCGACGTGCTGTTGCCGCGTCCGAGCGCGGGCAGCGGCTATTCGCGCGACGGCCTGGCCGAGCGCAGCAAAAGCGCGGGGGTGATTCAGGTCTGAGGCTTGGAGGCTTGGGTCAGGTCTTGCCTTTTGCCCCCTCGCCCTCAGCGGGAACAATTCGGCCGGTGAGAGGGGGCAAAAGGCAAGACCTGACCCCATTCGTACATTCGCATAGACATACACCGCACGCCCGTCGTCGCAGCGCAATACGGCATGCGCCTGGCGTGACGCGATCTCAAACTCCAGGCTGACGAGCCAGGCGCCCGGGCGCAACTCGCGCGCCGCCTTCGCCGCCGCGCGCGCCATGCTCTCGGGGCGTTGGAACAGGTAGACCATCGCGCAGTCCGACCAGTCGGCAGCCCAGATGTCGGCGCGCTCGATCTGCGCGAACTTGCAGCGCCAGGCGCACAGCAGTGCGAGCGGCCGGCTCCATTCGATGCCTCTCAGGCGCGCCCGCGGATAGGCAGCGCGCAGCTCGATCAATCCCGCCCCGAGGCCGCAGCCGGCGTCGACGATGCACGCGCCGTCGGCAAGCGGCGCGACTTCGGCCAGGCCGCGCAGCGCGCCCTGCGGCGTGGGAAAGAGCGGCGCATCACGCCACGCCCGCAGGGGGTAGAGCGCAGCGAGCAAGGCCAGCGGCAACAGCCACGTCCACGCGGGCAGCGCGGTGCCCAGGCTGCTCGCGGCAAACGACAGCGGAAATCCGCAAACCAGGAACACTCGGCGCCAGCGTGTCGCGCCGAGCGGGGCGATGGCACCTGCCGCACCACCCAAGGTGGCGACGAACGCCGCGAGGTCCAGCGTTACGCCGGCCGCGCGCAGGCCAAAGAACAGCGCCCACGCCAGCGCCCAGACGAGTAGCGCGGGGAGCGGCCAACGCAGCGGCCAGCCCAGCGGCCGACGCAATTCCCGATCGGGTGTCGAAGGCGCGGCAGCGCTTGCGCCGGGATGATGGCGCTGGCGCACGGGTGCACTCACGAGGAGCCGGCCCACGACGTGCGCCGCCGCCCGGCGCCGCTAATACGAACGCAGCTTGACGCGCAGCCGCGCGATCGACTGGCTGTGCAGCTGGCAGACGCGCGACTCGGTGACTTTCAGCACCGCGGCAATCTCTTTCAGATTCATGTCGTGCTCGTAGTACATGCTCATCACGTACTGCTCGCGTTCCGGCAGGTGCTTGATGGCCTCGACGAGCGCCGCGCGCATGCGCCCGTCTTCCAGGCGCGCCAGCGGGTTCTCGGTTTCCGCGCCGACGTGGCGGTCCAGAAAGTCGTCTTCGCTGCCCGACCCCGTCATGTCTTCCAGGTAGACGAGCTGGGTGCCACGCACCCGGCCCAGCAGCTCCTGGTAGTCGGCAAGCGTCAGTTGCATTTCCTTGGCGATTTCGCTTTCCACCGGCGCGCGCCCGAGGCGCTGCTCGAGCCGGTGCACTGCGGCTTCGATCGAACGCTGCTGCTTGCGCGTGCCGCGCGACAGGTAGTCGGTGCCGCGCAATTCGTCGAGCATGGCGCCGCGAATGCGCTGCGTCGCAAAGGTTTCGAACTGCACGCCGAGCGCCGTGTCGAAGCGCGACAGCGCGTCGGTCAGGCCGATCATGCCCACCTGCACCAGGTCGTCGAGCTCGACGTTGGCGGGCAGTTTGGCCAGCATCTGGTGCGCCAGGCGGCGTACCAGCGGGCTGTATTGTTTGAGCATCGAGTTGACGTCGAGCTTGCCTTTGGCGGTGTACATCGTTTGTCTCGGCTCCGGGGGGATCAATTCATCAATTCAGGGTGCGGCGCGTGTTGCTGCTGCAGGGCGTCGTTCAGGCTCGCGTGCGCGCCCAGCCGAGGCCGCGCTGCGCCGCTCACGCCCGGGCTGTTCAGCCATTGCCGCGCCCAGCGCTGCAGCTCGGGGGGCGCGGCGTCGCTCGCCTGCGCTGCCGGATCGATGCGAAAGGCCTGGCGCACCGTCGCGTGCAAATAAAGTTCGGCGCACGACGCGAGCTGGTCGGCGATGCGCGCGGCGCGCGGCGACGCCGCCTGCGCGCCGAGCAGCACGTCGTGCACCAGCAGCGCGGCGCGCTGCGCGAGCAGCTTGAGCGCGCCGTACGCATGCGTCACGCTGCTCGGGCGGTCGTCGCACAGCAGCAGCGGCACCACGTCGCGGCGCGCCGCGTGGCGCGGGTCGTGGCGCGAGAACAGGCGGCACAAGTCCGCCGCGGGCGCGTGCACGAGCACAACGTCGATCTCGCCCGCGGGGCCGCCGGTTGCGTCGGCGATCGCGTCGAGCAGCGCCGAGGTGAAGCCTTCGGCGTCGATGCAAAACGCCGGCAGGCCGCGCGCCGCAAGGTAGGCGACTTGCGGCGACAAATACTCGATGGCCCGGCCCAAGTCGACGAGCACGGACGCGTCGGCCTGGGCGGCGCGTTCGCCGGCGTCGACGACGAGCGTGCGCGCCCCGTGCGCGGCGAAAGCGCTGCACAGGCGCTCGAGCATGAAGCCGCCAAAACCGATGTGCGGGTTCGACACGACCGGTACGAAGCGCAGGCTGTGCCCGGAAAAGAGCTGGCGCAAGCCGTGCGCCTGGTCCAGCGGCGCCAGGTGCGCGGCTGCGCTCGGCAGCGCGAAGCTCGTGTCAGCGCTCATGGCGTGGCCCGGGGCGGCGTCATGCATACGCGGCTCGCGCACTTTGCGCCGCCGCGGCGTGCTGCGGCGCGGCGCTGAAGATCAAAGGCAGGTCCTCCGCCTCGAAGCGGTACGCGCTCCAGGCCGTGGCGCGCATCGCCAGGTGCACCAGCACATGCGAACTCAAGCGGTGCCAGTCTTCCGGAACGCGCTGGCCGTTGGCCACGCCCAGCACCGGCAGCTTGTGGCGGATCACGATGTCCAGCGCCGGTGCGAGCTTCACGGCTTCGTCCATTTTCGAGAGGATCACGCCGCGCGCCAGCGGTGCGCGGTACGAGACGATCACGTCTTCGAGCGTCTCGCCTTGTGCCGCGGCGTTGAGCACGAGCAGCTTCTTGATCGACGCATGGTCCAGCATGTCGAGCAGTTCGGCGGTGCGCACGTCGCGCTGCGCCATGCCGGCCGTGTCGATCAGCACCATCTTCTTGCCGGCGAGCATTTGCAGCAGGTCTTCGAGCGACGCTTTGTCGTGCGCCGTGTGCACGGGCACGCCCAGGATGCGGCCGTAGGCGCGAAGCTGTTCGTGGGCGCCGACGCGGTACGCGTCCAGCGTCACCAGCCCGAGGTGCGCGGCGCCGTACTTGGCGGCAAACGCCGCGGCGAGTTTGGCCGTGCTCGTCGTCTTGCCCACGCCGGTGGCGCCGACGAGCGCGTACACGCCGCCCTCGTCTTCCAGCGCGGGTTCGGCTTCGCCGGTGAGCAGGTTGCGCTGCAGAATGCCGGCCGCCCACTGCGCTTCGTCGGTGACGCTCTGCGTCATGTGCTCGGCGAGTTTGCGGATCAGCGCCGCGGAAAAGCCGCAATCGAGCAGGCGCTGCGTCAGGCGCGCGTGCGCCGGATGGCGCTGCAATTTGTCCATGAAGGCGAGCGCGCCGAAGCGGTCTTCGATCAGGCCTTTCACCTGGCGCAGCTCGGCCATCATCGCCTGCTGGTTGCGCTGCGCGGCGGCGAGTTCGGCGCTGGGTGCTGTGGGGCGCGCGGCGTTGGGCACACCGACATTGGGCAGCGGTGCTGCCGGGCGCGCTGGAGCGGGCTGCGGCGTGCGCTCGGCCAGCGGTTCGAACCAGGTCGGGTCGCTGACCATCGATGGCGGCAGCGCGATGGGCGCGCCGAACTGCGGTTCGCTCGCGTGCACGGTGGCCTGCGCCGGTGCTGCCGCAGGCAGCGCGGCTCGCGCAGCCGCCGGCACGCTGCGCATCGGCGCCTGGGCCAGGACGCGCTTGGCGAGCGCCTCGCTCGCCTCTTCGCGCAGCGCGGTTTCGCGGCGCTTGAGCATGCGCTCGCGCACATAACTCTGGAACGACATCGTGCTCATGCCGAGCTGGCCGACGTCTTGCGCGACGCTGGGTTCGGCGCGCACGGCAGCAGCCATCGGCGCGGAAAACGCCGGCGCCGCCGGTGCCTGGCGCACTGCCGGCGAGCCTGCCGCGACGCGCTCGAACTGCGCCAGGCTTTCCGGCGCCATCGCCACGACTTCGATGCCTTCCAGGCAAGGTTTCGTGGAGAGCACGACGGCGTCTTCGCCGAAGGCCTGGCGCACGCCGGCGAGCGCCTCGCGCGCGGTGCGCGCCGTGAATCGTTTGACGTTCATGGGTGGGCTCCGTCAAGTCCCTCGTCCCGAGGTGCGCCGGGATCCACCGGTGGATCCCGACTTTCGTCGGGATGACAACTACCGCATGGGTGCTTCATGGCGTGGCTCCAATCACACTGCCGATCCGGATCGAATGCGTCTCAGGAATCTCGCTGTGGCTGAGCACGCGCAAGCGCGGCGCGGCGCGCTTGAGCAATCGCGCCATCGGCGCGCGGATCACGTCGGGGACGAGCAGGCACGCCGGGTGCCCCAGGTCTTCCTGGTGGCGCGCCGAATCGGCAGCGCTCTTCGTCAGCGTTTCCGCCACACCGGGGTCGAGCGCCGCGCCATGCGGCGAATTGAGCGCCTGCGCGACGAGCCGCTCCAGATCCGGCGCGAGCGCGATCACATCGAGTTCACGAACCGGGCCATAAATTTGCTGGACGATGCTGGAGCACAAGTGCACGCGGATGCGCCGCGCCAGCTCGGTCGGGTCGGTGACGGTGGCGGTGTGTTCGGCCAAGCACTCGACGATGGAGCGCATGTCGCGGATGTGCACGCCCTCCTCCAACAGCAGTTGCAGCACCTTCTGCAACGCGGCGATTCCCACCATCTTCGGCACGACATCCTCGATCAGTTTGGGAGCCAACTTGTTCACGTGTTCCACCAGTTGCTGGGTCTCGACACGACCCAGCAATTTGGCCGCGTGAACCTGCATCAAGTGTGAAAGATGGGTCGCGACGACGGTCGAGCAATCAACCACCGTATAGCCGGCCATTTGGGCAGCTTCGCGCTGTGCCTCTTCGATCCACACCGCGGGCAGGCCGAACGCCGGGTCGGTGGTCGCCGTGCCGATCAGGCGCTGCGTCGCGTGGCCCGGGTTGATGGCGAGAAACATCCCGGCAAACGCTTCCGATTCGCCGAACACTGCGCCGCGCAGCGTCAGCAGGTACACGTTGGGCTTGAGCTCGAGGTTGTCGCGGATGTGCACGGGCGGCGGCAGGAAACCCACGTCCTGCGCGAACTTCTTGCGCACGCCCTTGATGCGCGACAGCAGATCGCCTTCACGCGCCTTGTCGACCAGGGCGATGAGCCGGTAGCCCACTTCCAGGCCCAGCGTGTCCACGGGCACCAGGTCGTCCCAGCTCGCTTCGCCGTTGCTCGGCGCGAGTTCGGTGCTGGGCGGCGGCACCGCCGCCGCGCGGCGCTTGCGTTGGCGCATCAGGTAGGCCGCGTAGCCCAAGCCGGCGGAAATTGCGCCGAACACGAGGTGCGGCATGCCGGGAATCATGCCGAGCAGGCCGATCACGCCGGACGTGATGGCCAGCGAGCGCGGCGAATCGAAGACCTGGGCAGCGATCTGCTGGCCGACATCGCGCTCCTTGCCGACGCGCGACACGACCATCGCCGCCGCCACCGAGATCAGCATCGCCGGAATTTGCGCGACGAGCGCGTCACCCACCGCGAGCAGGATGTAGCTGTCGGCCGCAGCGCCAGCCGACATGTCGTGCTGCACCATGCCGATGATCAGGCCGCCGATGATGTTGATGAAGAGGATCAGCATGCCCGCCATCGCGTCGCCGCGAACGAACTTCGACGCGCCGTCCATCGAGCCGAAGAACTCGGCTTCTTCGCCGACTTCGGCGCGGCGCCGTTTTGCTTCCTTCTCGTCGATGAGGCCGGCGTTCAGATCCGCGTCGATCGCCATCTGCTTGCCCGGCATCGCATCGAGCGTGAAGCGCGCGCCGACTTCGGCGATGCGCTCGGCGCCCTTCGTGACGACGACGAAGTTGATGACGACGAGGATCGCGAACACGATCAGGCCCACCGCGAAATTGCCGCCGATCAGGAAGTGGCCAAACGACTCGATCACGGTGCCGGCAGCGCCTGGACCCGTGTGGCCCTCGAGCAGCACGACGCGCGTCGAGGCGACGTTCAAGGACAGGCGCATCAAGGTGGTCAGCAGGATCACGGTCGGGAACGCCGCGAAGTCGAGCGGCCGCAGCATGTAGGCGGCGACGACCATCACCATCAACGCCATCGCGATGTTGAAGGTGAACAGCAGGTCAAGCACGAGCGGCGGCAGCGGCAAGACCATCATCGAGAGCACGAGGATGATGAACAGCGGCGCGAGCAGCGCTCGAATCGCCGTCGCGTTCGGGCCGAGCCAGCGTTGAAGAGATTGCAGCGGGTTCATTGAATGGGCTCTCGGCTGGCCGATGCGGGATCAAGTGTGGATCCCGGCGTACGCCGGGATGACGACCTGAAGGCTGTCATCCCGGCGCACGCCGGGATCCACCGCCTGGAAGTCGCGGCCGCGCCGAGCAGGGATACCGGCGTTCGCCGGGATGACGGGAGGGCGGTTGTCATTTCAGCGTGTGGTGCGGGTCGAGCTCTGCGGGAACGTCGAGCACCGGCAGTTCGCCCGGCGCCGCACCCTGCCCCGCCAGCGACGCGCGCAACTGGTACACGTAGGCCAGCACCTGGGCGACTGCGGCAAAGAGCGCAGCAGGCACTTCACGGTCGATCTCGGCATGCGCGTAAAGCGCCCGCGCCAGCGCCGGCGATTCGAGCACCGGCACCGCAGCACCGCGCGCCGCGTCGCGAATCCGCAGCGCCATCAGGTCGGCGCCCTTGGCCACCACCGTCGGCGCGCGCATCCGGCTTTCTTCGTACTTCAGCGCCACAGCGTAATGCGTCGGGTTCATCACCACCAGGTCCGCCTTGGGCACCGCCGCCAACATGCGCCGGTTGCCGATTTCGCGCATGCGCGCCTTGATGCGGTGCTTCACCTCGGGGTTGCCTTCGAGCTCCTTGTGCTCCTGGCGCGCCTCCTGCGTGCTCATCTTCAGGCGCTGCGCGTGCCAGTGGCGTTGCAGCGGCGCGTCGATCGCCGCGCACAGCGCCAGCGCGATCACGAGCAGCACCACGCCGCCGAGAATCGCCTGGCTCGCCTGGCCCAGTGCTGCCGGCAAGGGCAGCGCCAGCAGCGCCGTGAACCCGTCCGCGTGATTGCGCAGGTAGAACGCACCGATCGTCCCCAGGACCAAAGCGAGGGCACTCGCCTTCAGGGCGTCGACGACCTGCGACTTCGACAACATGCGCGGCAATCCGGTCAAGGGGTTGAGCTTGCCGAAATTCGGCATGAGCGGCTTCATCGTCCAGTTCCAGCCGCCCAGGCCGATGCTCGCCGCCAGCGCCACGGCCGTCATCAGGGCGCCGGCTGGAACCACCACCCAGAGCAGGACTTGCGCAGCGTCGGCCAGGCGCTGCGTCAGCAGCGCCGGGTCACTCGCTGCGCCCGGGCGCAGCCGCAGGGCATTGCCGAGCACTTGCTGCAGCCACGCCGAGACCCCGGGCAAGAACGCGGCAAGCGCCGCTGCGCCCGCGGCCAAGGCAGCGAAGTGCCCGAGGTCGCGCGAACGCGGCACCTGGCCGTCGGTTCTGGCCTTTTGCAGTTTGCGCTGCGAGGCGGGTAAGTTGCGGTCTTGCGCTTCGGAGTCGGCCATGGGAACAAGCGCGGGAGATGCGCCTGGTCATTGTTCCGAGGGCCCATCCGAACTTGAGGCGGATCAGCAGGGTGAAGGCAGCGCTTATCGGCACCTGCGCGCCGCCCACTTCAAATTCGCGCACCCGGCCGTGACGCCGGTCACGCAGGGTCGGCTCGGCACGCGCTGCGGCCACCGCCGCGGCAAGCCCGCGTCAGCGTCGCGTCAGCGCCGCGTCAACCGACCGTGCTTGCGGCGCTTTCGGCCGTGGCTGCGGATTGCGCCGCGCCGCGGCCCGACGCTTCGGCGCCGGGCACGGCGCGCAGCAGCGATCGCTCGATCGCGCTGCGCAGCGCTTCGCTGCAACTTTGGATTTGTTCCATGTGGTGGCGCTGGGTGGCGTCCAGCGCGCTTCCCGACAAACGCTTCGCCGACCCGATCAATCCGCTCAGCGGTTCGCGCAGCGCGTGGCTGATTTCGCCGAGGAATTCGCCCTTGACCTGGGTCGCGCGCTGCGCCGCGTTCCACGCCGCCACCAGGCCCGTATTGGTTTGTTCGAGCTGCGCGGTGCGTTCGCGAACGCGCTGCTCGAGTTGATCGCGCGACTGGCCGAGCGCATGGGCGTTGTGCTGGAGCTGCTCATACTGGGTTCGGATCAACTTGTCGGCGACGCGAACCACGAGGAAGAGCAGGCCGTACAGCACGGCAAGCGCCAGCGTCACGACCGCCGTGACCCAGGCCTGGGTGCGGTTGATGTCGTGCATCAATTCGGTGACGTCGCTGTACAGCTCGAAGACGACTCGCACCTGCGCCGTCTCGCGATGGCGCAGTGGGATGTAGGCCGACAACAGGTTGCGGTTTTCCACGACCTTTTCGAACGCGCTGAACTTGTCGCGGTGCGTCAACTCGGTCGCAGCGCGGCCCGCGCGCGCCGCCAGGTAGCCGTTGTTGCCGCTCTTGTCTTCGCCGATCTGCTTGAGCTCCGTGGAAAACGCGGTGCGGCCGTTCAACCCGTAAATCTTGATCTTCGCCACATCGGTGCCGCGCATCTGCTGTTTGGTCAACGCCAGCAGGGCGCTCGTGCGCGGGTCGGCGCGCACCGCGTCGGCAGCTTGGGTCGACGCCTCGTCGACCCAATCGAACCAGCGTGGCTCCAGCGAGTTCGCGAAGGCGTGGGTCAGCGCGACGGTGTCGCGCTCGCCCATCGAAATCAGGTTGGCGACCGCGAAGTGCCGGTACACCGCACTCAGGACCACCGCCACCAGGACGATGCTCGCCAGGCTGATCCAGGCGTAGGTTTTCGACAAACGGAACATGGCGTGTCCGCCACCACGGTTTTGACGAAGATCGAAACGCGCGGCGACGCCTTTCACGATCAGTGTCGGCAAACGGCGCCCGAGCATGAGGTGGACCGAAACCCGCGGTGTGCAATCCACACGCATCTTTTGCGCGCGCCTGCAGCAGTGAAGTCTGATCCGCGCCGCGCACGTGCTTGCCGCTGCGACGCGCCATGCGCAATCCGTGAGGATGTACCGCCGGCTTAATGGTCATCCTTTAGCGCCGTGCCGAACGCACCGATATCCCCGGGACAGGATATGCCGAAGAAATACCGCACGACCCTTTGCGAGGACCCAACAACCATGAGTCGCACTTTTGCACGAATCTCTTGCACGTTTGCCATTCTGGCGGTGCTCGCGCAAGCGCATGCCGAAGTGCTGATCGTTCCGGGCAGCGGCAACCCGGAATACATACTGCAAGTGCTGGCCAAGGCGTTCAACGCCCAGAGCGGCGAGCATCGCGTCGAAGTGCCGCCTTCCAGCGGCACGGCGGGCGCGCTGCGCGACGTGGAACACGGCGTGGCTTCGCTCGGCCGGGTGGGCCGCCCGCTCAAAGATGCCGAGCAAAAACGTGGCCTGAAGTACCTCCCGTTCGGGCGCGACGCGCTGGTCTTCGTCGCCGGAGCCGGCGTTTCGGCGAACTCGATCACCGCCGAGCAGGCGGTGGCGATTTACACCGGCAAGGTCAGCGACTGGCGCGAACTCGGCGCCAAGCCGGGCCCGATCCGCGCGATCGGACGCGAAGCGACCGACGCCTCGCGCCTGGCGCTGGCCCGCGAAATCAAGGCGTTCAACGAGATTGCCTACGGCGCCGGCGTCAAACTCGTGCACCTGGACACGCAGCTCATCGAATTACTTGACCGTTACCCGACGAGCCTGGGGTTTCTCAATCGCTCCGCGCTGTTCGCGGCCGCAACCCCGCTCAAGCCGCTCGCCTTCGGCGCGGTCCAGGGCAACGCCGACACGCTGGCCGACGGCCGCTATCCCTTGGCGCTGGAATTTGGCCTGGTGCACAAGGCCGGCGAACTCAGCGCGGCGGGCAAGGCCTTCGTCGCCTTTGTCTACTCGCCCTCGGGTGAGCGCATCTTGCGCGACCACGGTGTCCTGCCGTTGCCGGCAGCGAATTGAGCGGCGCAAGCGCCTGCGCGCCCTCGCATGAGAATCCACAAGAGCACCACCGTTCGCGTGACGGCCATCGTCGTCGTCCTGGTGGCTGCCGCGCAGTGGATGAATTTGCGCTCGACCGACTTGCTCGTCGAGGGCGCCCTGCACGAACGCGAGATCGACAAGGTTCGCACCATCGGCACGCTCGTGCAGAGCCTCATCGAACAAGAAGGATCGCAGGCGCGCCTGGTGGCGCGGCTGCTCGCGAGCAAGGGCAAGCTGCGCGAGGCGCTTTTGCAGACCGATCCGCTGAGTTCGGGTCACCTGGCGACGATCCTGAAAGACGCGCACGCGGCGTCGGACTTCGGACACATCGACGTCATCGACAGACACGGCGTCGTCGCGTATCGCGCCCACGATCCGACGCGGCGCGGCGACGTCGACGCAGGCTGGGGGGTTGCCGAGGCGCTTGCCGGACAGTCCGGTTTAACGACGGCGCGCGATGGCAACGGACTACTGTTACGCGCACTCGAGCCGGTGCGTGCCGGTGCGGCGATCATCGGCGCGGTGAGCGTGGGCGTGCACCTGAACGACACGCTGTTTGCGCAACTGGGCCACATGGTCAAAGCCGACCTCGCGCTTGTGGACCGCTCCGCCACCTCGCTGGCGAGCAGCACGCGCCGGGACTTCGGCGCCGACCCGCAGGTGATCAGCGCAGCGTTCGAACAGAAGATACCGCTTTACCGCAGCGACAGCGCCGCGCACAAGGCGCTGGCCTACCTGCCCGTGAGGATCGTCGACGACGCGTGGGTGATCCTCACGCAAATCGACAGCGCTTCCGCGTTCGCCGTGCAAGACCAGGCGCGCCGGCGCGCGACGTGGATCACCGCGATGATCCTGGTCGGCAGCGTGGCGCTGGCGGCGTTCACGCTGTGGTTCGAGCTGCGCCCCTTGCGCCGGCTGCGCCTGCGCGCCGAGCGCACCGCGCTGGAACTCACCGGCGCCTCAATCGCGACGCGCAGCGACGATGAAATCGGCGCCGTCGTGCACGCCCTGGACACCCTGACGCAGCGCCTGCTCGAGCGCAATCGCTCGCTTGCCGAAGCGAAGCTCGAAGCCGAGGCGGCGAGCGCGACGAAGCTGCAGTTCCTGGCCAACATGAGCCACGAGATCCGCACGCCGATGAACGGCGTGATCGGCATGTCCAACCTGTTGTTGCAAACCTCGCTGCAACCGCGCCAGCGGCATTTCGCCCGCACCCTGCGCGACTCGGCGGATTCGATGTTGCGCCTGCTCAACGACATCCTGGACTTGAGCAAGGTGCAAGCCGGCGTCGTCGAGCTCGAGCATGTGCCTTACGAGCCACGCAGCTTGCTCGACGAGGTCGCGCAACTGCACGCCCAGCGCGCCCAATTCAAGGGGCTGGAGCTCGTGTGCGACGTCGCAGCCGAGGTTCCCGAGCGTGTGTTCGGCGACCCGCATCGCCTGAAACAGATGCTGGGCAACCTGCTGAGCAACGCCATCAAGTTCACGCCGCAGGGCGAAATCGTCATGTCGGTGCGCCTCGACTCCACCGATCGCCTGTGCTTCACGACGCGAGACTCCGGAGTCGGCGTGCCCAAGGAAGCGCAGTCGCGCCTGTTCCAGGCGTTTGTTCAAGCCGACAGTTCGACGACCCGCGAATTCGGCGGCACCGGACTCGGTTTGGCGATCACCCGGCAACTCGTGCTCCAGATGGGCGGTCAGATGGGCGTGAACAGTCAGGCCGGCCAGGGCGCGACGTTCTGGTTTTGTGTTCCTGCGCCGGCTTGCGCTGCCGCGGACGCGGCGCAAGCGGTGCGGCGCGAACCAGGCAGCGTCTTGCTCGTCGAGCCGCATCCCGCCGCACGCGCCGCCACCCTCGAGATGCTGCGCCACGCCGGCTTCCAGGCCAGCGCAACGCCCGACGCGGCCTGCGCCATGGCGCTCCTGAGCGACGACGCTCGCTCGCCGGTCGACGTGGTCCTGTACGCCGAACCCGAGCATCCGGGACGCGAATCGCCGTTTGCCAAACGCGTGCGCGCCGGCGGCGCGACGCCGCGCCTGATCAAACTGGTCACGCTCGCGGCAATGGCCGAACTCGACCTCCCGCACATCGACGGCCCCGACGCCTGGATTCCCAAACCCGCGAGCGCGGCCCAGTTTCTGAGGGCCCTGCGCAACTCCCCGGAAGGGCACAGCAACCTGGGCGAGCTGGAGCCCGCCGACGCGCCGCAACTGCCTTTGCTGGGAGCGCGGGTGCTGCTCGCCGAAGACAACGCCATCAATGCCGAGATCGCCATCGAATTTCTCAAGGAGATGGACTGCAGCGTTGTGCACGCCCCGAACGGCGCCGACGCGGTGGCGCATTTTTCAGCCCAGTCCTTCGATGTCGTCTTGATGGACTGCCAGATGCCGGTGATGGACGGGTTCGAAGCGACGCGCCGGATCCGGCAGATCGAAGCCGGAGCCGGTGCGTCGCGGCGCCGCACGCCCATCCTCGCCGTGACGGCCAACGCCCTCAGCGGCGACAGCGAGCGTTGCATCGCAGCGGGAATGGACGGCCACATCGGCAAGCCGTTTGCCCAAAGCGAACTCGGCGAGTTGCTGCAGCGCTGGGTCACGCCAAGCCCCGCGGCGTCGCGCGGCGTCGCCGGCGCCGTCGTGGCCGTGAGCGCGCAATCGACCGCGCTCGACGTGCCGCCCGCAGGGCCGCCTTCTTCCGCCGTCGCGCATGCACCGGCCATCGACCGCGAGGCGCTTCTCAAGGGCCTGCGCATCGGCGGTCGGACCCGACCCGAGCTGGTGAGCAAGGTGATCGCGCTGTTCGTGACCGACATGCCGCCGCTGCTGCTGGCGCTGCGCCTCGCGCTGGCGCAGGGCGATGCGCGCGGTGCAGAGCGCGCTGTGCACACGCTCAAGTCGTCGGCAGCCAGCGTGGCCGCGCTCGAGCTGGCGCAACTGGCCAAAGGCGTGGAAAGCCTGGCCCGTGGAGGCCAATTGGATGAAGCGACGCTGGCGCTGCCGCAACTCGACGCCTGGTTCGCGCAGACTGCGCAACAACTGAGTGCGATGCAAAACGAACTGCGCCAGTCCGAACTCGAGGTCACCTCGCCATGACGCCGACCCTGCCGATCGGCGAAGCGCCGGCGACGATTCTCGTCGTCGACGACGACGCGATGGTGCGCCTAATGGCCGAAGAGGCGCTCGCCGAGGCGGGCTACCGCGTCCTCGTGGCGGCAAGCGCGGAGGCCGGCTTGATGGCCTTCGACGCAGCCCCGGCAGACCTGGTCCTGCTCGACGTGCTGCTCCCCGGAATGAACGGCTACGAGGCATGCCGCCGCCTGCGCGAGCACCCGGCGGGGCAACACCTGCCGATCATCGTCATGACCGGCCTGGACGATCGCGAGTCGATTGCGCAGGCCTTTGAATCGGGCGCAACCGACTTCATCACCAAGCCCATGGTGTGGGACTTGCTGCCCTATCGCGTGCGCTACGCGCTGCGCGCGAGCACGGCGCTGCGCGACTCGGTGCGCAGCCAAGCGCTGATGGAAGCATCGCAACGCATCGCCCACATGGGCAGCTGGGAGTGGCTCGCCGGGCGCGAGACGGTGACGTGTTCCGACGAATTGCAGCGCATCCACGGCTTCACGCCCGGGGCGGCCGGACACGATTGCGCTGCGTTGTTCGCCCAGGTGGACGCGCAGGATCGCGACAAGGTGGAACGCGCTTTCCGCGCGGCACGCACCGAAGGTCGCGCTTACGAGATCGAATTTCGCATCACGCGCGCCGACGGCGGCGTGCGCCACCTGTTCGAACAAACCGACGTGGAAGTCGACTCCGCGGGCAGCGTTCGCGCCGTGCGCGGGATTCGCCACGACGTCACGCGCCAGACCGAAGCCGCGCACCGCATCCACGCGCTCGCCTACGTCGACACCCTCACGGGCCTGGCGAACCGCACGCTGTTTTCCGACCTGATGCGTCAATGGCTGGCGTACGCCTCACGCCGCGAACTGCGCTGCGCGGTGGCGATCATCGAACTGGACCGCTTCAAGGCGCTGAACGACACGCTGGGCGCAGCGCTCGGTGACGAGGTGCTGAAGAGCGTCAGCGAACGGCTGCTGCGATGCGTCAGAAGCGAAGACCTCAAGGTCAAGTTCGGCGACGTGGCGGACCATGACCCGCTGGCACGCCTGGGGGGCGACGAGTTCGGCTTGCTGCTGGTCGACATCGGCACGCCCGACAACGCGCTGCGCGTCATGCAGCGCATCGCGGACAGCCTGGCCGAGCCCCTGCACTTGCACGGGCACGTGCTCACGCTCTCGGTGAGCGTGGGCATCGCCGTCACGCCCGACGACGGCGCGGACGCGGAAACGCTGCTGCGCAACGCGAGCACGGCCTTGCACACCGCCGAGGCACAGGGCGGCCGCCAGGTCTGCCTGTACAGCCAGACGATGAGCGAGGCCATGACGCAGCGCCATGCACTCGAAGCCGATCTGCGCAAAGCCATCGACAACGGCGAACTGCAAGTCCACTACCAGGCCAAGGTCGACGCTCGCACGTCCCGCGTGCTCGGTGCCGAGGCGTTGGTGCGCTGGCAGCACCCGCAGCGCGGCATGATCAGCCCGGCACAGTTCATTCCGCTTGCCGAAGAATCGGGCCTGGTCGTGCCGCTCACCGACGTCGTGGTGCGCCTGGTGTGCGAGCAACTCGCCCGGTGGCGTGACGCCGGTTTGGCCACCGTACCGATATCCGTCAATCTGGACGGCAAGAGTCTGCAAAGCGCCGGCCTGGTCGAACGCGTGCGCAACCGCATCGCGCAGAGCCGCATCGAGACCTCGTGGCTCGAGTTCGAAGTCACCGAGAGCGGCCTGATGACCGATCTGGAAGGTTCGGCGCGCGTCTTGCGCGAGCTCAAGCGCCTCGGCGTCAAGCTCGCCATTGACGACTTCGGCACCGGCTATTCGTCGCTCACCTATCTGAAGCGCTTTCCCCTGGACATCCTGAAAATCGATCGCAGCTTCATCAAGGACTTGCCGCACGATGCAAACGACGCCGCGCTCACCTCGGCGATCGTGGCGCTGGGCAAGAGCCTGAGTCTGGAGTTGATCGCCGAGGGTGTCGAGACCTGGGAGCAGGCTGACTTCCTCGTCACGCTGGGCTGCCACATCATCCAGGGGTTCCTGTTCAGCAAGCCGGTGCCGGCGCAAGACTTCGAGAAATTCCTGGGCCCGTGCGCGCCGAGCCAGACCGCGCGGTCGACGCCGCTGGTTTGCGCGTCAGTCTGACGCCGCCGAGCGCCGCAGCGCGGTGGCTGCGGCCCATTCAAGCCGTTCGGCGGGCTGCCGATAACCCACGGGTGGCAGACCGCACTGCCGCAGCTCGCACCCCCACGTCAACCCGATCTCAGACCCCTGCCCCATGTCTTCTGCCCTGGCCAGCGCGCCCTCGCGAATCGGCGAGACCGACTTCGCGTTCAGCGCCGCGGACTTCGAGCGGGTTCGCCAACTCATCTACAAGCGCGCCGGCATCAGCCTGCACGCGGGCAAGCAGGCGATGGTCTACAGCCGCTTGTCGCGCCGCCTGCGCGAGCTCGGCCACGCGAGTTTTGCCGGCTACCTGCAGTGGCTGGAGAACGCCAGCGGCGCCTCGGCCGAGAACGAGTGGCAGGAGTTCGTCAATTGCCTGACGACCAACCTCACGTCGTTCTTCCGTGAGGAGCACCACTTCCCGGTGCTGGCCGACGAGCTGCGCAAGCGCGCCGAGCGGAACCTGCGCCTCTGGTGCAACGCCGCCTCGACCGGCGAGGAACCGTACTCGCTGGCGATGACCGTGATCGAGGCGCTGGGCGCACAGTGCGCCGTGCAGATCGTCTGCAGCGACATCGACACCAAGGTGCTGGCCACCGCAGAGCGCGGCGTCTACGCCGCCGATTCGCGTGGCCTGACGCCGGAGCGGCTGAGCAGCACTTCCTGCGCGGCACCGGGGCGAACGAGGGCTTCGATGCGCGTCAAGCCCGAGCTGCGCCGACTGGTCGAGTTCCGCCCGTTCAACCTGATGGACGAGCGCTGGTCGCTCGGCGAGCCGTTCGACATCGTGTTCTGCCGCAACGTGATGATCTACTTCGACGCGCCCACGCAACGCCGCGTGCTCGAACGCATGCACGCCGCGATGAGGCCCGCGCGGCCTGCTGTTTGCCGGCCATTCCGAGAACTTCACCGACTCGAGAGACCTGTTCCGCCTGCGCGGCAAGACGGTCTACGAGCGGCTCTGAGCGCCATGCCGGCAGTCGCCGCAGTCGCATCCGCGCCCACCACGCGCCTGGCGCAGCTGAAGGCGCAGCCGCGCCAGAGCCGGCGAGGCCTCGTTCTTCTGGTACGACGGCGCAGTTCAAGAACGAGGCAGTGAAGGTCCTGCCCGGCGAGTACTTCGTCGATGAGCGAAGACATCCTGATCATGACGACGCTCGGCTCGTGCATTGCCGCCTGCCTGTGGGACCGCACCGCCAAAGTCGGCGGCATGAACCACTTCATGCTGCCCGAGGGTAACGACGGCTCGGGGCGCTACGGCTCGTACGCGATGGAAATGCTCATCAACGAGATGATGAAGCTCGGCGCCCGGCGTACCAGCCTGGAGGCCAAGGTGTTCGGCGGCGGCGACGTGATCGGCGGCATGGGGTCGAGCAAGGTCGGCGAGCGCAACACCGAATTCGTGCTCGACTACCTGAAACCGAGCGCATTCCGGTCGTCTCCAAGGACGTGCTCGACATCTACCCGCGCAAGGTGTGTTTCATGCCGGTCAGCGGCAAGGCGATGGTCAAGCGCCTGGCCTCGGCGAACACCGATGCCCTGCTCGAGCTGGAACGCGCCGCCGCGCGGCGCGCCGCACCGACGCAGAGCGGCGGCTCGGTCGACTTGTTCTGAACCGAAAAGAAAGACAAACGCCATGGCCAAGACCCGCGTCGTCGTGGTCGACGATTCCGCCCTTGTGCGCAGCCTGCTCACCGAGATCATCAATCGCGAATCCGACATGCAATGCGTAGGTGCGGCCGCGGACCCGCTGATCGCGCGCGAAATGATCCGCGAGCTCAACCCCGACGTGATCACGCTGGACGTCGAAATGCCGCGCATGGACGGCATCGACTTCCTCGCCAAGCTGATGCGCCTGCGCCCCATGCCGGTGGTGATGGTGTCCACGCTCACCGAGCGCGGCGCCGACGTGACGCTGCGTGCGCTGGAACTCGGCGCGATCGACTTCGTCGCCAAACCCAAGATCGGTGTGGCCGACGGGTTGCGCCTGCTCGGCGAAGACATCACGAGCAAGATCCGCATTGCCGCGCAGGCGTCGATTCGTCGCCCGGCGCCTCACCTCGGTGTCGCAGGTGCGGCGCCGCCCAAGCCCGCCGCCGCGCCGACTGCGCTGGGTCGCTTGTCGACGGAGAAAATCATCTTCATCGGCGCCTCCACCGGCGGCACCGAAGCGACCAAGGAGGTGCTGATCCACCTGCCGCACGACGCCCCGGCGGTGTTGATCACGCAGCACATGCCGCCCGGTTTCACGACGAGCTACGCGGCGCGACTGGACACGCTGTGCCGCATCGCCGTCGCCGAAGCGCGCGACGGCGAGCGCATCCTGCCGGGCCACGCCTACATGGCGCCGGGCGGCCTGCATCTGAGCGTGGAGCGTTCCGGTGCGAACTACATCGCCCGGGTGCGCGACGGCGACACCGTGAACCGGCACAAGCCGTCGGTCGAGGTGCTGTTCAAGTCGGCGGCGCAGGTGGTGGGCCCGAACGCGCTGGGCGTCATGCTCACCGGCATGGGCGCCGACGGCGCGACCGCCATGAAAGCAATGCGCGACGCGGGCGCCTACAACCTGGTGCAAGACGAAGCGAGCTGCGTCGTCTTCGGCATGCCCAAGGAGGCGATCAACGCCGGCGCCGCCCACGAAGTGTTGCCCTTGGGCCAGATCGCGATCAAGCTGCTCGAGCAGCTGCGGCGTTCGGGGGTGAGTTCGAGCCGGGTTTAGTCGCGGGAATGCCTCGCCGCCGTGCGTGCGGGTTCACGCAAACTCGGAAACTTCAAGCGCGAGCCGGTAGGCCTTGCACGCCGCAGTCCACTCGCGCCAATCGCGATCCTTGACCGCGCTCCACTCGATGTCGTCCGGCGCCAGGCCGCACACGCCCCAGCCGTCGCGCGCCAGCATGTCCGCCAGCGCCCAGGCGGGTGCGAGCGCACCGTTCGCGATGCCTTTGCGCGAGACGTCGAACCACGCCGCAGGGCGCGCCGACACGGTGAACGGGTCCACCGTGTACACCGGCATCGAGTCTTGCACCGCAACCTCGGGCCGGGCTTGAATCTGCGTGGTCCAGCCGCGCCGGCGAAGCGCCTCGACACCCACGATCACGGCGCTGGGCAAGGCGTGGCGCAGGCACTCCTCCCAATCGACCCGGGGTTGCACGATGAGGTTGGCGAAAGTATCGCTGTGCCCGCCCAGCGCCTGCACCAGGCCGCGCCGCTTCCACAGGTAAAGGTACTGGGACGCGTTCTTCGACGTCCAGCCGAAACGCACCGTCAAATCCTTGCCGCTGAAGATCGCCGGCAAGGACATCAGGCGTTGCAACGCCGAGACGGCGCGCTGCTTGGAGCCGACCGCGGCTTTCACGTGTCAGCGTCAGCGCCCGACGAGCGGGCCGCGGACAGAAGCGTTTGCATTGGCACGATGGCCTGTTCCAGCGAGCGGCTCGCCGCCGCAATCATGGCTTGCACATCGCCCGCACGCAGTGGCCAACTCGACGGCAACCAGCGCGCCAGGTCGCGGCCGATGGCCTCGCGCCGGACCGGCAACTGCGTGAGCCTGACCCTGGCTTTCAGAATCCAGGCATCGGCGCTTTCATTGGGATAAGTCGCAAGCCGAGTTGCCAGGTCTTGTGCCGTACACGCAAGATCGGGTTCGCGATCGCGCAGCCAGTGCAGGTCGAAGACGTCGCGCGGCTTGAGGGTCCTGCGAGCCGCCAATGCGAACACCTTGTCCGCATGGATTTCCTTGGCGCTCAGCGAAGGAACGAATGCCTGTGCGCCAGCGGCCAGACCGGCGACCAAACCGACCCGGGCCACCGTCACGTCCATGGACCGCAGCGCGCTCGGCGGTGTTTTCCACAATTCCAGTCTGACGCGCACCGCGCCGATGATGGACGGGCCGCCGATCACGACGTCAAAGGCGTGGGGGTTGTGCCCCTCTTTGGCCTTTGTGACGGACACCTGGGCGTCGCGCGGAATCCAGGCGCTTCTGCCAATCCGCGCCTGCACCGCCGCAGCGATGGCGCTCAGGTTCAGGCTGGACTTCACCAGGAAATCAAGGTCCTCGCTGAAGCGCGGCGATCCGTGCACCAGGTGCAGGCTGGTCCCCCCTTGGAAGGCCAAGTCGCCGGGCGCCCATCGCCTGGACGCGACCAGCGCCTCCAACACGGCAACCTGCAGCGTCTGACGCAAATCGAAGGCCTCGGTGGTCGACAAGGTACGCTTTGCCATGCGTAATTATCTAATGAACCTTAGATAAGTCAAACAGACATCGCAATTCCGCCGGTGCAACGTCCCTGGCCAATCTCCGCAACCCGGCCGCCGCCAGCGCCAAGGCCGCGACTGGCGGCGAAACGCCAGCCTATTCGGCGCATCGGTCCCTCGCGCCGATTCCATACTTTGGCCAGGCCTCGAGGCAACTCGACGCAGTGGATCCCGGCCTACGCCGGGATGACGTTTTCCGCGCGCCCGACCCACCCGAGATCCATGAGCAACCAAGTCCTTTCGCAAGACGAAGTCGATGCCTTGCTGCAGGGCATCACCGGCGAGAGCCAGAAGCCCGAAGAAGACGCCGCCCCGGTGGGAGGAACGCGCGACTACGACCTGGCGAGCCAGGAACGCATCGTGCGCGGGCGCATGCCCACGATGGAGATCATCAACGAGCGATTCGCGCGCAACTTGCGCATCGGCTTGTTCAACCTGGTGCGCAAGAACCCGGAAGTCGCGATCAACGGCATCAAGGTGCAGAAGTACAGCGACTTCCTGCGCGAGATCGTGCTGCCCACCAACTTCAACATCATGAGCGTGCGCCCGCTGCGCGGCTCGGGGCTGATCGTGTGCGAGCCGACCCTCGTGTTCGCCGTTATCGACGCGCTGTTCGGCGGATCGGGCAAGTACCATGCACGCATCGAAGGACGCGATTTTTCACTGACCGAACAGCGCGTCATCCAGCGCATCATCGACGTGGTCACGGCCGAGTACAAGAAGGCCTGGGCGGGCATCTACCCGCTCGAGCTCGAGTTCCGGCGCTCGGAGATGCTCGCGCAGTTTGCCAACATCGCATCGCCCAGCGAGGTCGTCGTGACAACCTCGTTTACGCTGGAGTTCGGCGACTCGAGCGGCACGATTTACATCAGCATTCCCTACGCGACGCTCGAGCCGATCCGCGACGTGCTCTACTCCTCCGCACAGGGCGATTCGAACGAACCTGACCGGCGCTGGGTGACCCTGCTCAAGGAACAGATTCAAACGGCCGAGGTCGAAGTGGTCGTCACGCTGGCACGCGTCCAGTCCACGGTGGCGCAACTTTTGGCGCTAGAGCCCGGGGATTTTTTCGAACTCGACTTGAAGCCCGTCATCCAGGCGCAGGTCTCCGGCGTGCCGCTGTTCGACTGCCACTACGGCACGTCCAACGGGCGCTACGCGCTGAAGGTCAACCAGCTGTTGACGCACTCCGCGTCAAGCTGGATCGGGCAACCGCCAACACCCTGATGCGGCGCAAGTGACGAGCACGCCCTAACGCACTGCGATCACGCGACGTGCGGGGAGTACGGGCGCTGGGCATCGCGTCGGGCAGCAAGCGCGATGCGCGCAACATGGTGGGGGCTCGCCTTAGAAGCTCGCCCACTCGCCCTCGGTCTCGGTCTTGCGGGCATCGGCATGCGCGGCGAGCGCCTCGGACTTGCCTGCAGGCCTCGCGCCAAACTTGGGCCGCGTCACGTTTTTCGCGCGGCCCGGCCCGCGCCGGTCGGAGTTCGCATGGTTTGGCGCCGGCGCAGCCGGGACGATCCGCTCTTCGGTGCGCTGCTGATGGTCGCCCGGGTTCAGCTTGAACACCGCCACCGCCCGAACGAGCTGTTTGGCTTGTTCTTTCAAGCTTTCGGCAGCCGCCGCACTTTGTTCCACCAGCGCGGCATTTTGCTGCGTCACATGGTCCATCTGCATGATGGCTTCGCCCACCTGAGACACCCCAGCGCTTTGTTCAACGCTGGCTCTGCCGATCTCCCCCATGATGTCGGTAACTCGCCTGATCGCGGTGACGATCTCGCTCATCGTGACGCCCGCCTGGTCGACCAGGGCCGTCCCTCGGGCCACGCGCTCGACACTCGCACCGATCAACGTCTTGATTTCCTTGGCTGCTTCTGCCGAGCGTTGCGCGAGGCTGCGCACTTCGGATGCAACCACTGCGAACCCGCGACCCTGTTGACCAGCCCGCGCCGCTTCGACCGCAGCGTTGAGCGCCAGGATGTTGGTTTGAAACGCGATGCCGTCGATCACCGAGATGATGTCGGAGATCTTCTTCGACGAATCGTTGATCCCCTTCATGGTGTCAACAACCTGGCCAACAACTTCACCGCCCTTGATCGCCACCGTGCTGGCGCCAAGCGCCAACTGGTTCGCCTGCCTGGCGTTGTCGGCGTTCTGCTTCACGGTGGAGGAGAGTTCCTCCATCGAAGCCGCGGTTTCTTCCAGCGATGAGGCCTGTTGCTCGGTGCGACTCGAGAGGTCGAGGTTGCCTTGCGCGATCTGCTCGCTGGCGGTGGCCACGCCTTCGGCGTGTGCGCGAACGCCGCCGACGATGCGCGTCAGCTTGTCTTTCATGTTTGCCAGCGCTTGCAGCAGCTGCGAGGTCTCGTCCCTGCCTTTCACCTGCAGGTCCACCGTCAGGTCCCCTCCCGCGACGCGGGCGGCTGCGTCCCTGGCACGATTCATCGGCGCGACGATCGACCGCACGATCAGCCGACCGAACAAAACCGCAAGCAGAACGATGACACCGTTGACGCCGATCAGAAGACTTCGCGCCTGCTGGTAGTCGACCACGGCTTGTTCGTACTGCTTCTCGTTGTTGGCTTGCTGGAACGCAATGCTCTGGTCGATGGTTTCCTGCCACTTTGAGGTTGCCGGATCGGCCTCCTTCATCAGCAGCTCGACTGCCTCGGTATCCTTGTTGGCTGAAGCCAACTCCAGCACCTTGCTGTCGAGTGGGCGCGCCGCCTCGCGCGCTGCGACGATCTTGGCGTGAATCGTCTTGCCGGTTTCGCTGGTGGCGAACCTCTGGAGCGTCTCCCAGTGCTTGTCGTAGTCGGCGCGGGCTTTGCTGACATTGACCATCTCGCGCTCTATGTCGGCCTTTCCGCCGAGCAGCACGATTGTGCGGATGGCGCGCGAGACCACGTGCACCGAAGTGGCCAGATCGTTATTGATCTGGATCTTGACGTTGTTGTCCTTGACCACAGTTTCAAGGTTGGCTTGGATGCTGGAGAGCCTGTTCAGCGCCAAACCGGCCGACGCAACCGAAAGGAGCACCACCAACCCGAAGCCAAAGCTGAGGCGAGTGCCAATCTTGAAGTCTGCGCAATTCATGATGAGTATCCCTCGAACTCTGGACGGGCAATCACTGAAGGGTCTGCTCGACCAGCCCCATTTGCGGACTGGTCATGAGCTTTTCGATATCGATCAGGATCAACATGCGCTTGTCGATGGCGCCGATCGCCAACAGGTGCTCGCCGGCAATGCCGGACTCGAACGCAGGCACTGGACGCAGTTGGTCTTGCGTGAGCGTGATGACATCGGAGACCGCGTCGACCACCATACCGACGACCCGCGCGCCGATGTTGAGCACGATCACGACAGTGGTGTTGTTGCAGATCACTTCCTTGAGGTTGAACTTCAGTCGCATGTCAACGATCGGCACGATCACGCCGCGCAGGTTCACGACCCCCTTGATGAATTGCGGACAGTTCGCCAGGCGCGTCGGCTCTTCGTAAGAGCGAATCTCCTGCACGCGCAAGATGTCAATGCCGTATTCCTCGACACCCAGCTTGAAGGCGAGGAACTCGCGGAGCAGCGTGGCCGCCGACTCGGATCCGAACGCTGTCTTGTCCAATGAAGTGGCGGTGTGCAGGTTCATGATCGAGTGCCCTGTGGTCGGCGCGCGTGCTTGTGGTTCAAAGGGTTCAATGGCGGGCGCGCCGTGCCAAGGAACCCACGTCGAGGATCAGCGCCACGCGGCCGTCGCCCATGATCGTGGCACCGGAAACGTCGGCCACCTTGCGGTAGTTCGACTCCAGGTTCTTCACGACGATCTGCTGCTGTCCGAGCAGCGCGTCAACGAGCAGGGCCACGCGCCCCGCATCCGCCTCGACGACAACCATGATCCCCGCAACGCTGTCGGGATCGCGGCGCGGCACGTCGAAAACGCGCTCGAGTTCGAGCACTGGCATGAATTCGTCGCGCACATTGGCAACGCGGCCGGTGCCGCCCGCGGATCTGATGTGGCCCGGCTCGACCTGAAACGTCTCGAGCACCGACGCCAGCGGCAGAACGTAGACCTCGTCGCCCACAGCCACGCTCATGCCGTCCATGATCGCCAGCGTCAAGGGCAACCGCACCTTGACACTCATACCGTAGCCTTCGGCGGAATCGACTTCGACCGTGCCTCCCAAGGCGGTGATGTTCTTCTTCACGACATCCATGCCCACGCCACGGCCGGACACGTCGGTCACGACCTCGGCCGTGGAAAACCCGGGCGCAAAGATGAGGCTCCAAACTTCCGTGTCGCTCATCGAATCGGGCGCATCAATGCCGCGCTCGCGCGCCTTCTTGATCAGCTTGTTGCGGCTCAGGCCTTTGCCATCGTCGCGCACCTCGATAACGATCGAGCCACCCTGGTGCGACGCCGCCAGCGTGAGCGTGCCGGCCTCGGGTTTGCCCAAAGCCCGCCGCTCGGCGGGAAGCTCGATGCCGTGATCGCAAGAATTGCGCACCAGGTGCATCAGCGGATCCGTGATCTTCTCGACCAAGCCCTTGTCGAGTTCGGTCGCGTCGCCTTTGGTCACAAAGTCGACCTTCTTGCCCAGTTTGGCCGCCAAGTCGCGCAGCATGCGCGGGAAGCGGCTGAACACGATCGACATCGGGATCATGCGGATAGCCATCACGCACTCTTGTAAGTCGCGCGTATTGCGGTCCAGATCGGCCAGGCCGGCGGCGAGCTGCGCATAGAGGCCCGGGTCCATCGTCGCGCTGTTCTGCGCCAGCATGGCCTGGGTGATGACGAGCTCGCCCACGAGATTGATCAGCTGATCGACTTTCTCGACCGAGACACGCAGCGTCGTCGCTTCGGCGCTCGCCGCGGCGGCTTTGGCCGCGGTGGGCTTCGTGCCCGCCGCCTCGGCCTTGCCTTTGCTCACTGGGGCGCCACCCTGGGCATCGTCGAGGCTGGCCGGTGCGCCGGGCGCACCTTCTAAGATTCCGTAGCCCACGGGCGCCTCCTTGGGCACCGGCGCTCCGGGGGCGCCTTCGTGAAAGCCGTAACCCGGGCCGAACGGCTGCAGCTTGAGGTGCTCGCGCGCCACGTGAAAAGTGAACAGGTCGAGCAGATCGCCGTCGCTGCTCGAGCTGATCACCTTGAAGCGGCGCATGCCGTCCGCGGCCCGGCCACCATCGAGCGGTTCAATGCTTCCAAGACCCACGATTTCGTCGAAAAGTTCGACCAGGTTGTCCGCGAGCGCCGGCGATTCGAGCGGGCCGACGCGCAGCTCGAGCGTACGTTCAGCGCTGCTCGGTGCGGCAGTGCCAATGCCGACGTCTGAGCCACTGTCATCCCGGCCCACGACGGGACCCACCCCTGAGACACTGCCCTGGGTGCGGGTTTGCGCCGGGACGACGTATGCTGCATCGCCCGCCGACATGGCGTGCATGCTGGCCGACAAGGCGTCGATATCGACCACTTCGCCAGCTCCGCCGTTCTGGTGGCGCGCGAGCTGCGCCTTCAGCGCGTCACCCGACTTGAGCAGCACGTCCACCATCGCCGCGCTCGGCCGCAGTTCACGGCGCCGCAGCTTGTCAAGCAACGTTTCCATCTGGTGCGTGAGCCCGGCCACATCGGAGAGGCCGAAGGTCGCCGCGCCGCCTTTCAACGAGTGTGCGCACCGAAAGATCGAGTTCAACTCCTCGTCGTCGGCGGATTCGATGTCGATCTCGAGAAGCTGCTGCTCCATGCGCTCGAGATTCTCACGAGCCTCTTCGAAAAAGACCTGATAGAACTGGGTCAGGTCCAGTCCGGGATCGGGGGTGTTGGAGGTGGGCTCGCTCATGAGTCTGCGATCGTGCTGTGCTCGATTGCGAAGCGCTGCTAGCACACGACTTTCTTGATCACTTCGATGAGCTTGGCCGGGTCGAACGGCTTGACCACCCAGCCTGTCGCGCCCGCAGCACGACCCGCCTGTTTCATCTGGTCGCTCGACTCGGTGGTCAGGATCAGGATCGGTGTGGATTTGAATTTGGGCTGGTCGCGCAATTTCTTGGTGAGCCCGATCCCGTCCAGCCCGGGCATGTTCTGGTCGGTAAGCACGAGATCGAAATCGCCCGCCATCGCCTTGTCCAGCGCGTCCTGTCCGTCAACCGCTTCGGTCACGTCGTAGCCTGCGTTCTTGAGAGTGAATGCAACCATCTGCCGCATCGAGGCAGAGTCGTCCACGGCAAGGATCGTGTGCATGCGTTTCTCCGAGAGGTCTCTTGGGTTGTCGGTCGCACCGCGCCAGGGTTTAGGACAACTCGACGACTGCGGAGTCCATTAGTGCTTGAGTCGCCGGAATCGACTCAGCGGCCCGGCTTCGATCGCCGGGGTGCTAGCACCTTCACCATTGAAGGCGTTGCCTGCCGGACGCTGGGCTCATTGGCGCAGAAGATGCATCAAAACCCGAGGCTGGCAAGCAGGTCGTCGACCTCTTTCTGATTGCTGACCAAGTCGGCGCGCGGCTGAAAATTACCTTGCGGGCCTCTGACGCTCGCGATCCCGTGCGATTCCACCCTATGCATATGCTGGGGCGGCGCAGCCTGCACCAGCAGTTGCACCAGGCCTTCTTCAATGTCGCCGGCCAACGCGAGAACCTTGGCGACGACCTGACCGGTAAGGTCGTGGAAGTCCTGCGCCACCATGATGTCGGTCAGATGTGCCCCCCCGCGCGCCGTCGCTGCTTCGACGTGTTCGACGAATTGCGTCATCGCCCCACTGGCCACTGCGTGCACAGGGTCAGCGGCGACGGCCCTGGCGATGCGCCGCGTGGCTTCGGCAATGCCCGATTGTTCGACTTTGACCAGCTCGACGAGGTTCAACACCTTCTCCGCGGCGTCCCCGGTTTTTTTCGCGATGTAGTTCAAGCGGCTGCGTGCGTCCGGCAGTCCACCAGCGGAGCCTTGCAAACTGGGGATGACGCCCAGCTGGTTGAGCGTGTCGTGGAGCAGTCGCGTGATCGCACCCAGTTGTCGAAAGACTTCGGGTGACGTGGCTGCGGCTTCGTTGGATGCCGGCGTGAAATAGGGTTCCAGCTTCATGTCGTTGTCCTTCTTCTGGCGCGGATTGGGCTCACGCCGTCGCCGCGAGTTTTTGCAAGATCTTCTGCACCTTCTCTTCCAATGTCGCCTTGGTGAATGGTTTGACGATGTAGCCCGCAGCGCCGGTCTGCGCCGCAAGCACGATGTCTTCCTTGCGCGCTTCTGCAGTGACCATCAAGACGGGCAGGTGCTTGAGGTTGGGATCGGCCTTCACCGCCTTGAGCAGGTCGAAGCCGTTCATGTTGGGCATGTTGATGTCGGTGACCACAAAGTCGTACCTCTGTGCCTGGAGCATCGCCAGCGCCACCGCACCGTCTTCGGCTTCGTCGGTATCTGTGCAGCCCATTTCCTTGAGCAGGCCGCGCACGATTCGACGCATCGTGGAGAAGTCATCGACGATCAGGAATTTCAGGCCGGTGGGGTTGCTCATGAACATCCTCGATGAGTGGCGATATCACGCCTCGCTGCTGTTTTCGGTCGGCGCAGTGCGAACTTGAGCGCTTGCGGCACGCGCCGCGATTGCACACCGGCGTCAGCGAGGCGGGGCGGCCGGTGCTGCGAGCGCGGCGGCTCCGGACAAATCCAGCTGGGGCGGGTCGGCGCCCGAGATTCGCGCCTCCGCTTCCTTGTTCATGACGATGATACTGATGCGCCGGTTTTGCGCGCTGTGCGGGTCGCTCGGTTCGTAAGGCGAGATCGACGCCAGACCCTGCACGCGCATCACACGCTCTTCGGGCAGGCCACCGAAGATCAGCTCGCGCCGCGACGCGTTCGCCCGGTCGCTCGACAGCTCCCAGTTGCTGTAGCCGCGCCCGCCCGCGCCGAACGGCGTGGCGTCGGTGTGGCCTTCGAGCGTCAGGCGGTTCGGCACTTCGGCAAGCACGTTGCCGAGTTCGGCAAGCAGGTCTCGCATGTAGGGCTTGACCACGGCGCTGCCGCTGTCGAACATGGGCCGGCCGTTTTCGTCGACGATCTGGATGCGCAGGCCGTCACGGATCATGTCCAGCCGAATCTGCGATTTCATCGCCGCGAGCTTGGGGTTGTTCGCGAGGATGTCTTCGACCTTGTCGCGCAGGCCCTTCAGGCGCTCCATCTCCAGTCGGCGCTGCTCGGCTTTCAGCGCAGCCAGATTGATGGTCTTCTGGTCGGGCGGAATTTCGCCGTTCTTCACCTGGCCGCTGGTGCGCGAGAAGTCCTTGCCGCCGCCCTTGACCACATGCGACGCGTCGCCCGAGCCGTTGCCGCTTTGCAGCAGCGCGACTTTCAGCGGCGTATTGAAGTAGTCGGCGATGCCTTTCTTGTCACCGTCGGTCACCGAGCCGAGCAGCCACATCAACAGAAAGAACGCCATCATCGCCGTCACGAAGTCGGCATAGGCGATCTTCCACGCGCCGCCATGCACGGCATGCCCGCCCTTCTTGACGCGCTTGATGATGATCGGCTGGAGCTTCTTCGCGTCACCGGCCATGGGCATGCTCCCAAGGTGTCATCCCGGCGCACGCCGGGATCCACTGCTTCGAATGGCGCGTCGGCGACGGGTGGATCCCGGCGTGCGCCGGGATGACGACGTTGCTGCCTGCATGGATCCCGGCGTGCGCCGGGATGACCGGCCGACTTCGGAGGCCGGTCACTTCTTCCCTTTCACGTGGCCTTCGAGTTCGGCGAAGGTCGGGCGGTCGCCCGAATACAGCACCTTGCGCCCGAACTCCACCGCCACTTGCGGCGCATAACCCTGCATGCTCGCGAGCAGCGTCGTCTTGATGCACTGCAATTCCTTCGAGCCGTCTTCCACCTTCTGCTCGAGCAGGCCGCCCAGCGGCTCGACAAAGCCGTAGGCAAGCAAGATGCCGAGAAACGTACCCACCAGCGCCGAGCCGATCATGCCGCCGAGCACCGCGGGCGGCTGGCCGACCGACCCCATGGTGTTGACGACGCCGAGCACTGCGGCGACGATGCCGAACGCCGGCAAACCGCCGGCCAGGCGTCCGATCGCCGCGACCGCGGCGTGTTCTTCGTTGTGGTGCGTCTCGATTTCGCTGTCCATCAGGCTCTCAATCTCGTGCGCGTTCAGATTGCCCGAGACCATCATGCGCAGGTAATCGGTGATGAACTCCACGACGTGATGGTCGTTGCCCACCGTCGGGTACTTCTGAAACAGCGGCGAGTTGTGCGGCTCTTCGACGTCGGACTCGATCGACATCAAGCCTTCCTTGCGCGCCTTTTGCAGGATGTCGTAGAGCAGCGCCATCAGCTCCATGTAGCGCGCCTTGCTGTACTTGCTGCCCTTGAAGCACTTGCCCAGGCCTGCCAGAGTGGCCTTGATGACCTTCATCTGATTGTTCGCGAGGAACGCACCACCCGCCGCACCGAAGATCGTGATCATCTCGAACGGCAGCGCGGCCAGGATCACGCCGATGTTCCCGCCGTGGACGATGTACACACCGAAGATGCAGACCAGTGCCAAGCCCCAGCCGACGAGAACAAACATGGTTTGGAAAATCCGGTTCGAGTTGGCCCACGCTCCGGAGGTGCGTGGTGCTCGCAACCATATCGGCCTGCGGGGCAGTCACTTGAGCCGCGCCGCGGTGAACGGCGCGCGCCGTGCCAAAAAAACGGGCCCATCAGGACCCGTTTGAAAGCACTTTGAAGTGCCAGGAGGAGACAAGTGACACCCGAGGTGTCAATGCCAGTTTCGGCGAAGCGGCCGCGTTGTGGAGCGCCGCGCTGTCAAGCTCCGTCACGGCCGCGTGAAATTGTGGCGATTCCGCCGAGCAACTTGCGCGCATGAGCAAATGTGGCTTCGCCACTTTGCTCATTCCCCCGCGGGGGGCAGCCGGCTTCGGCCGGCGCTGGGGGCGCCTTTACGGTTTGCCGGTCGTGGCGAGCGCGTCGCCGCGCAGCACGGGCAGGCCACGGGCGCGCCACTCGGGCATGCCGCCGCGGAACCAGTACACGCTCGTGAAGCCCATCTTTAGCGCCTCGCGCGCCGCCTTGTACGACTTCCAGCATTCGGGACCATTGCACAGAAACACGGTCGGGCGCGCGCGGTCGAGTTTGGCGATCGCCGAGAGGTCGTCCAGGCTGGCGTCGTAGTCGCGTTCCTTGAGGCTCTTCTCGCCATACGCGGCAAGCACCGCCTGAGCAATGCGTTCGGCGGCGAATTCCTTGGCCGAGCGCGTGTCGACGATCGCCACGCCGCCCTTGGCGAGCAGGTCGCGCACCTGTTCCGCGCTCACGACCGTGGCCCCGGCCAGCGTCTCCGGCGTGACGATGCCGAGCAACGCCACATAGGCGTAAGCCTTCTCGCTCGACGCGGCGACAAAACGAAATTCGGCGATCCCCGTCAGCGGCGAATTCGGCTCAGCGGCCAGGCGCGCGATGCGCTCGCGATCGGCGGCCGAAACCGACGCGTGCAGCGCCAGGCCCATGCCGCCGGGAACATCCTGGCTCATGCTCAGAATCGTCGCCTTGCCCGGATTCGCTTGGATCCAGGCTTGCGCCTCCGAGAGTTCGGCGACGGTGGCGTCGGTCAGGCCCAAGCCGATCGCGATCAATCCCGCGCCGCTGGTATTTCGGTATTCCACTTGCTTGAGGGTTTTCAGCGCCAGGTTCGCCTGCTCGAGCAGCGCGCGCGCGATGTAGGAGCGCAGCGAATCCTGTTGCGGCAGGTACAGCCGCGCGCTCGCCAGATCGGCGGTTCGGGCAATGCTGCTGCGCGCCACGAGTGCGTATTTCGCCGGCGAGCCCGACACGGCGGCGAGCACATAGCCATGGCTCAATGCCGACGCGATCACGTGCGCCGGGCCGACGATCATCTGGTTCTCGCCGGTGCGCGTGGCGCGCATCGCGTCTTTCAGGTCCTTGGAGACGAACACGCGGGCGCTGCCGTTCACCGCCTTGGACAACGCCGTCGCCGCCGCGGGCGCGCCGATCATGCCGCGCGCGCCGTCGGCCGGATCGACGCTGACCAGCACCTTGAACTCCGCAGCCGCGGCGAGCCCGCCGTGCAACAGCAGGGCGGCGCAGGCAGCGACACGCACCCGGCGTCGAACCCGCGCGACTTCGTGTAAGGCATTCATCGCAGCACTCCCTCGTGCGAAGCCGCTGCCGCAAGGCGCGCCACCGGCTTGCGCATTGTGCTACCGCCCCGGCAAAGCGCCGGGGTGCTCAATGCATGCGGATGCCGCCCGCTCCCTTGCCCTTGCCGGCGCGAGCCGGCGGGCAGCACAGGCCGCACACGTAGTGCTTGGCGATCTCGTGCGGGTGCGTCACGAACTTGCCGCGGCACTTGGAACATTGCGTCAGCGTGAGCATGCCGGTGTCGACAAACTTGACGAGGCGCCAGGCGCGTGTCACCGACAACAGCTCTTCCAGCCCCTGCGCGCGCGTCTGTTCCTGATAAAGCTGATAGGCCTTGATGACCGCGTCGATCTCTTCGATCTCGGCGACCTTGTTCAGGTACTCGTGAACGTTGAGGAACAGCGACGCGTGGATGTTGGGCTGCCAGGTCATGAACCAGTCGGTCGAGAAAGGCAACTGGCCCTTGCTCGGCGACTTGCCTGCGACCTCCTTGTACAGACGCAGCAGGCGCTCGTACGACAGATCGGTTTCCGACTCGAGCACCTGCAGCCGCGCGCCCAGATTGATGAGCGTGACGGCACGCTGGATTTGCGTGGCTTCGGTGAGGATGCTTTTGTTGCGCATGGGTCAAGCCGCTTCGTGGTGGCGGCCGGCCATGAGGATGCTGGCGTGCAGGCGGCTCGTCGTGTCGTTCGCCGCGGTGCGGCCGTGGTTCGTCAGCAGGCCCCAGACGAGCTCGTCGTCCATGCGGAAGCGGCACAGCAGCGTATTGCCCGATGAAATTCGCATCATCTGCGCCGGCGACAGCAGCTCGATCATGCGTGCGCCCTCTTCCGAGACGCCCAGGCGATACATCGCCTGTTCGCGGTCGGCGCGAATCAGGTTTTGCGCGAGCATCAGGTAAGACAGATTCGCTTCGCGAATTTCGGTCAGGATTTGTTCGGAGTTCATGGCGGCTTCCTCTGTCGCTTCCAATAGACCCTCGGCTTCGAGGGACAGCGGTTGGGCGTCGGGTCTTGTGCCGTTCGCTTCAACGTGAGGAGAATTCTGCGCCGCCGAACTGGGCGGGAACATCAGCCCAGTTCCGTCGCTTCAGTCCTGTTATCTCTGCGCACTTTGTCAGGCAACTTCTTACAACGGCCAAAGTGCGTGATGCACGGCACGGCGGCGCGGCGCGGTGGGGCCGGGGGGCGTGAAGAGTTGTCGGTTTGCCGGGATGACCGGGACGCGGGACGAGGGGATCAAGCCGGATCACGCCACGACGGCGCAATCCTCGGCTTGCTGTGCCGCGAGGCTCGCGAGCGAAGCGTCAGGCACATCGTCGTCGTCAACGCCGCCGAAGTCGGCGCGCATGGTGCGCGCCAGATTGCGCTCTTGCGCGGACGTGGCCACCTTGCGCAGCAACACGCGCATGAAGGCCGCGCTTTCCTTGGGGCAGGGCTGCAGCTGGGCATCGAGCCAGGTCGATCCGCTCATCTCGAAGCGGTGCGTGAACCAGCCGAGGTACCAGAACCACTGCGTGTAGTAGATCCACGAGTTCTCGTTCATCGCGCGCAAGTGCGTCGGGTCCTGCCACGCGGTGAGGGCCTTTTCATACGGCACTTCGATCTCGAACTCGCCGCCCACGGCGAGCAGTTCCAGCGCATTGCTCATGAGTTGCGGCAGGTCGGGCACGTGCTCGAGCACGTTGCTTGCGCAGATCCGGTTCAAGCTGTCGGCCTCGAGCAGCAACGGCGCGCCAAAACGCGTCGTCACGCGCAGCGGCAACTGCAGCGGCGCTGCCAGGTCGAGCACCAGGTCGGGCTCGGCGCGTGCGAGCACGTCGACGTTGAGCCAGCCCGGCCGATAGTCCTTGCCCGACCCGATGTTGAGCTGTTGCACGCGCCAGTCGCCCACCGTCTTGGTGCCCGCGTGGCCCTCGCGGTAGCCGCGGCAGAAACCCACGAAGTCGGCGTAGGCCTCGAGCGCATCGTGCTGCGCAAAGCGCGCGAGCTGGTCGCTGGCCTTTGCGAAAAACGCCGGGCGCGCAAAGTCTTCGCGAAAAAAGGCCTCGAGCCGGGAATCATCGAGCCAGGTCACGGCGTCTTCGAATGCCGGCCCAGGCTGGGTCGCGAGGCCGCGCTCGGAGATCACCGGCGTGCCCAGCGACAGGCAATGCGCGACGCGCGCCTGCTCGAAGCGGCTGGTTTCATAGAAGTGACAGTTCAGCACGGCCTTGGCCTGGCGGATGTAGTCGTCGCGCTCGGGCCCGTAAATCGCCTGGTCGAACTGCGCAACGCTCACGCCGCAGGCCTCGATGCGCTCGATGAAGACGCGCCGGCGCTGGTTCATGCTGCCGAAGAACAGCAAGTCGATGGGACGCTCAGGCAAGGGCGTGGCCTGCGCGTCGGCGAGATAGGGCGCGTGCAGAAACGGCACGACGGGCACTTCTCCCGGGGTGCTGCAATACGCGGCGACGTTGCCCGTGTCGTAGTCGGCAACGGCCGAGCCGCGCAACAGCTTCAGGTAGGCGGCGCTCACCGCCGCGCCGCCGTGGCCGAGCTGCTCGAGGTTGAAGAACACGCACGTGTGGCGCTCACGCAGATTCGGCTCGAAGCCCAGGTGCGCGCCGAACACGATGTTGATTGCGTCTTCGCGAAGGCGGTTTTTTGCCAGCGTCGCGTCCACACCCAGGCGTCGCAACTGCCAGCGCAGGTAGCGCGCCGGGTCGAGCAGCCCGAGCGAATGCACATAGCCCGCGGGCTGGACGATGCACAGGTGGAACTCAGCGGCTGCGGTCATGCGCTCTCCTGAAAGGAATTCCACGCAAGCGTACCGGCCACCGGCGCAGCGCACTCCGCAGATCAGAATCGGCATCACCTGCCAGATTCGGCACACAAACAACCCGCCAAACACCCCGCAATTGCGCTCGCCGGGCCACTGTCAGGCCGCCCAGAATCCTGCGCAGGCCCATGCTCACCCCATCTTCCATGGTTTCTTCCACGGCGCAGGACGCTGCACCGTCACACCCCAGCACCGGCCCGCCACCCAGCGGGATCGATGACGCCTTGCTGCATTCGGTCGTCTGGCTGACGCGCCACCACGGGCGCGAGCGCTCCGCGCAATCGCTGCTCGCCGAGTTGCCCTTGTCGGGGGCGATGGGCCCGGACCAGGCGATCCGCGTGATGCGCGAGGCCGGCTTCAATGCCGGCTTGATCCAGCGCCGCATCGGCGAAATCCATTCGCTGCTGCTTCCCGCCGTGTTGCTGTTGAAGAACGGCGACGCGTGCATCCTCGTGCGCCGCCTCGAAGATTCAGCAGATCACTATGAAGTGGTCATGCCCGGCGAACAGTACGTCGCGGTGCAGGCGCATGAGTCGGAGCTGCAGGCCGAATACACCGGCTTCGCCTTCGTCGCCACGCCGCTGGTCGCGGCAGCGTCGAGTGCGTTCGACGACGGCGCCCTGCGCGACCCCGGCAGCCACTGGCTATGGGGCACGCTGCGGCGCTTCATTCCGTATTACCGCTCGGCCTTGCTCGCGGCGCTGATCAGCAACGTGCTGATGCTCGTCATCGGCCTGGTGACGTCGGTCGTGTTCGACAAGGTGATTCCGCACCAGGCGTTCGTCACCCTCTGGGCGCTGGCCAGCGGCGCGCTGCTCGCCTTGCTGTTCGACCTGCTCGCGCGCCAGTTGCGCAGCTACCTGATCGACCTGGCCGGGCGCAAGGCCGACCTCATCATCGGCTCGCTGATGTTCCGCCAGACGCTGGGCGTGCGCATGGAACACCGGCCGGCTTCGGCGGGGTCCTACGCGCACCACTTGGCACAAGTGGAAATCGTTCGCGACTTCTTCGCCTCGGCCACGCTGTCTGCGATCAGCGACCTGCCTTTCGTCGTGCTCTTCGTCGCAATGATTTTCTTCATCGCCGGGCCGCTCGGCTGGGTGATGGTGATCGCGATCCCGCTGATCCTGGGCATGGCGGCCATCATCCAGGGGCGCCTGCGCCGCACCATGCGCGCAAACATGGCGCAGCAAGCCGACCTGCAAGGCGTGCTCGTCGAAGCGGTGGAGGGCTTGGAGGACTTGAAAGCCGCAGGCGCGCAGGGCGGTTTCCTGTTCCGCTTCGAGAACGCCACCGCCGCTGCCGCCGAGACGGCGTTGCGCGCGCGCTTTCTGTCGAGCTGGACGAACAACGTGTCGGCAGCAGCGCAACAACTCGTGACGCTCGTCATGCTCGTGTGGGGCGTCTACCTGATCCGCGACGGTTCCGTCAGCGCCGGCGCGCTGATCGGCGCCGTCATGTTCGCCGGCCGCGCCGTCGCGCCGCTGGGCAGCGTCGTGAGCCTGGCGACGCGCTACCAGGGCGCGCGCGCAGCGATGCTCGCGCTGGACCACTTGATGAAACTGCCCACCGAGCGCGAACCCGGCAAGACCTACATCGCGCAGCACAAGGTGACCGGGCGCATTGCCTTGGCCGACGTGAGTTTTGCCTACCCAAATGTCGGAGGCGATGCCTCGCCGCGCGTGCTGAAGAATGTGAACCTGGCGTTTGCCCCGGGCGAGCGCGTCGCCATCCTCGGGCGCATCGGCAGCGGCAAGTCCACCGTCTTGCGCCTGCTGGCGGCGCTCTATCAGCCCACCGAAGGCATGGTGCAGGCCGACGGCATCGACTTGCGGCAAATCGACCCGGCCGACTTTCGTGCGCGCGTCGGCTTCGTTTCGCAGGAGCCGCGCCTGTTCAACGGCAGCCTGCGCGACAACGTGCTGATGGGCCGCGCGAATGTCGACGCGACGCAGCTCGCCCATGTGGCGCGCCTCACGGGGCTGGACCGCGTCGTCGCCGCGCACCCCAAGGGCTGGGAGTTGTCGGTGGGCGAAATGGGCGGCATGTTGTCGGGCGGGCAGCGCCAGCTCGTCGCGCTCGCACGCTGCCTCGTGACGCGACCGCAGATCCTGCTCATGGACGAGCCGACGAGTTCGATGGACGCGCAAAGTGAAGTGCAATTCCTGCGCCAATTGAAAGAGGCGGTGGGCGAGCGCACCTTGATCGTCGTGACGCACCGCCCTGCGGTGCTGGAGCTCGTGCAGCGCGTCGTCGTCATCGACGCCGGCAAGGTGGCGCTGGACGGGCCGAAGAACCTGGTGCTCGCGGCCTTGTCGGGCGCGGCGCCCGGCAGCGCGGCCGGCCAACTCCCCCCTGCGCAGCCATCGGCGGCGGCGCCTGTCGCCCCTCGCCAGGCGCGCTCACACGCTGTTGAGGCAGTGGCCTGAACATGTTCTGGCGCGACAAGTCCAGGCCTGAGCGCGCGCCGCTGCGCAGCGACACGCCCTACCTCTCGCCGCTGCGCGCGGCCCAGGTCGTCGACGCAACGCCGGGAACGAGCTGGGCGCTCGTGCTGCTCGCCGCGGTGCTGGGCAGCGCCGTCGCCTGGGCCGGCCTGACGCGCGTCGACGACATCACGCGCGCCGACGCACGCGTCATTCCCGATGGTCGCGAGCAAGTCATCGCGAGCCTGGAAGGCGGCATCCTGCGGGATCTGCTGGTGCGCGAAGGCATGCAGGTCGAAGCCGGCCAGGACCTGGCGCTGATCGACCCGACACGCTTCGAGGCGCAGCAAAACGAAGGCCAGGCGAAGCGCCTCGCGTTGCACGCAACGATCGCGCGGCTGAGCGCCGAGGCGACGGGGCGCGCACTCAAATTCCCGCCCGACGTGGCAGCGCTGCCCCATATCGTGCAAGGCGAAACCGCGTCGTACCACGCGCGCAGGCATTCGCTGCAGGACGCGGTCGCGTCGACCCAGCTCAGCGTGGCGCTGTTGCAGCGCGAGCTCGACCTTGCGCAGAACATGGCCGACAAGGGATTGATGTCCAACGTCGAAGTGATCCGCCTGCGGCGCCAGGTGAACGACTTGCGGCTGCAGGTCTCGGAGCGCGTCAACCGCTTCCGTCAGGACGCGAGCACCGATCTGGTTCGCGTGCAGACCGAACTCGCGCAAGTGAACGAGCAGATCAGCGGGCGCGCCGACGTGCTGCGCCGCACCGTGCTCAAGTCGCCGGTGCGCGGCCTGGTGAAAAACATCCGCATCGCGACGATCGGCGGCGTCATCGCGCCCGGCGCGCCGGTCATGGAAATCGTGCCGCTGGGAAACCGCATCCTGATCGAGGCGCGCATCAAGCCCGCGGCGATCGGCTTCGTGCGCGTCGGCCAGGACGTGCAGATCAAACTCTCGGCCTACGACTACGCGATGTACGGTGGCCTGAAGGGCCGCATCGAAACCATCAGCCCCGACGCCCTGGGCGACACCGAACGCGGCGCCGCCGCCGACGCCACTTACTACCGCGCGCTGGTGCGCACCGACTCGTCAACCCTGATGGCGCACGGCAAGCCCCTGCCCGTGATGCCCGGAATGACGGGCTCGGTGGAAGTGCGCACCGGCGAACGCAGCGTGATGAGCTATCTGCTGCGGCCCATGCTCAAGTCCAAAGAGGCGTTTCAGGATGGATGATGGGGTCAGGTCTTGCCTTTTGCCCCCTCTCCACCGGTCGCTTCATCTGGCCGCTAAGGGAGGGGGCAAAAGGCAAGACCTGACCCCACCCTCACTGGCGCCCCAAACGGCGGCGTGCGCCTTCGGCAAATCGACGGCCTGATTCGGCACTTTTGCACGTCCTCCCCGCTGTTTCGCGGCTTCGTGCAGCGCCCTCGCGGCGCGACTCGGGAAACACGCGGTTAAGGTTGCGGCTCTTTGAAACTCTGCGCGGCGCGGCGTGTGCGCGCGCCGGCAACGCAAGCTGGAACCATGGCCTTTCTGCCCCTGCTACACACTCTGCATCCGCTGCGCGCAGGCGGCGCCGTGCTCGCGCTGGCACTGGCTCTGCCCACCTGGGCGCAGCGCTGCATCGACGAAGACGCGCCCGACAGCGCGCTTCCCGCAACAGCTGGTACACCCACGGTACCGGGCGATGCGAACGCGCCGCGCCTGACGCTGCAGGCGATGGTGCAAGAAGCGATCAAACGCAGCAACGCCGTCGGTGCCGCCAAGTTGCTTGCCGAAGCCGCGGCGAGCGAAGTCGAAGAAGCACGTGCGGCGCGGCTCCTCCAGGCGTCGGTTTCCGCGACGCTGGGCTACGCCGCCGCGTCGGCGAAGGATGTCGTGGCGCAGTCCGGCGGCCAGGCGCAACTCGGCCTGAACGTCGGCGCGCCGCTCTACGACTCGGGCCGCATCGCCTCGCTCACGGGCTGGCGCACGAGCCTGTCGGAGGCGGCTCGCCAAGGGCAATTGACGGCGCAGGATCAGGTCGCCTTCCAGACCGTATCGCTCGCGCTGGAGCGCAGCCGCTACCGCCAGCAGGCGCGGGTGTACCAGCAGTTCGCGCGCAAGATGACCTGCCTGGTCGACGTGCTGGACCAGATCGTCAAGGCCGATCGCGGCCGCACGAGCGAACTCGTGCAGGCGCGCAAGACACTCGCCCAGGCCGAGCTTTCGCAGTCGCAATCGGTATCGCAAGTGCGCCAGGCCGAGACGCGTTTGAAGCGCTTCATCGGCGACGGCATGCCCAGCAGCGAAGGCATGACGGCGCTGCTGCTCGACGTTCCGCCGCTGCCCGAGATCGAAACGCAAGCCGCGCGCGCCAGCGAAATCGCCCAGCTCGAAGCCCAGGCCAAAGCCCTGGAGAGTTTCTCGCGTGCCGCGGTCGCCGCGCAAAGGCCGCAACTGAATTGGGTTCTGACGGGCTCCAAGGCGGGCGGCGGGAATCGCCCCGGCACGCTGCTCGCGGGCATCAGCTTCAGCATGCCGCTGCTCAACGAAGGCTCAGACTACGGCATCGACGCAGCGAAAAAGCGCGCCGAAGCGGCCAAGCTGCAAAGCAGAGATGCACTTGAGGCGCGCAAGTCGCGCATCGCCGAGGTCCACGAACAAGCCGCGTCGTCATTCGACCGGGCACGCCAAACGAGCGCCATCGTGCGCGACAGCAACCAGGTGCGCAACTTCACGCTGCAGCAATGGCAGCAGCTCGCGCGGCGCTCGCTCTTCGACGTGATGTCGGCCGAAAGCGAACACTACAACCTGCGCGTCGCCTACATCAACGCCTTGCACGATGGGCAGCAGGCGTCGGCGTTGTTGCGTTCGTTGGGGTTGGGGATTTCGGCTTGGTTGGAGTGAGTGGGGTCAGGTCTTGCCTTTTGCCCCCTCTCGCTTCGATTCAGTCAGTCCCCGTTCAGAGGGGGCAAAAGGCAAGACCTGACCCCACCACATCACCGATGCCCCATCGCCAAGCGCTCGAACTCGCTTTCGATATCGCGCACCAGCCCCGGCACGTCGAACAGCTTGGACTGCCGACCCTGCTCTGCCAGATAGCGCTTGTAGGACGCCACGCGCCGCGGGTTCAGGCCCAATTGAATTGCGAGGCGCTCGTAGTGACCCAGTGAGTGTGTCACCAGATCGGGCAGCCCCACCGCGTGCAGCAAGCTGCCCGCCATGCGCGAGATGTAGCTGCGCCCCGACCAGGTGAGGATGGGCAGGCCCATCCACAGCGCGTCGCTTGCCGTGGTTCCGGCGTTGTACGGAAACGTGTCGAGCATCAGATCGGCGAGCTGAAAGCGCGCCAGATAGTCGGCTGGTGCGACGCGTGGCGCGAGGATCAGGCGCTCCCGTGCGACGCCTTGCTCGTCGGCACGACGCAGCAGATTGGCGTGCGCCCACTCGTTGTCGGCGAGAAGCCAGAGCACGCTGTTCGGCACCTGCTGCAGGATGCGCAGCCAGGCGTCGAAGAGTTCAGGCGTGAACTTGAACGAGTTGTTGAACGAGCAGAACACAAAGGCGTCCTGCGGTAGCCCGTAGTGAGCGCGCACGGGCACGGGCGCGGCTTCGCGCTTTCGGTCGCTGACCTGGTAGCAATGCGGCACGTAAATCGGCTGCTCCGTCATGTAGGGCAGCAGCTCGGGTGGCATGACGAATCGATCGGCGATGATCCAGTCGACACCGGGCAAGCCGCAGGTTCCTGGCAAACCGAGGTAGCTGACCTGCACTGGCGCGGGACGCATGCCGACGATCGCCGGGCGTGCACCGCTCGTCAGGCCTTGCAGATCGACGAGCACGTCGATGCCTGACGCCACGATGAGGCGCGCCGCACCCGCATCGTCGAGCGCGGCGATCGGGTGATAGTGCTCGATCGCCGCGCGCAGGCGCTTGCGCAAGGGCGTGCCGTCGTCGCGGCTCCATGAAAACGCGTGCACCTCGAAGCGACTTCGGTCGTGCAGCTCGAACAGCTCGACGCTGAGCAAGCCCACCGCGTGCATGTGCAAGTCGCCGGAAAGGTAACCAACCTTGATCTTGCCCTCGCGCTTCGCGCCGCTCGCGTGAAACGCCAGCGCCGGCGGCTTGGGAACGCGCTCGAAGACGAAGCGTTGCGCGGCGAGAAGCTGGAGCGCCGGGTCGTCGCTCGCGCCGAGCATCGCCAGCGCGGACGTGCCGGTGAGCAGCTGGTTTTGCGTGACCGCGCCCACAGGCTCGTACACCGGCCACGCACACTTCTTCTGCCGCAAGTGCACGTAGTGCTGGATGACGTCGCTTTGCGCGGCTTTCAGCGTGAGGCTCGCGCGCATGCAGGTCTCGGCGTCGTCGTAGCGCCGCTCCTGCTCGTGCAGGCGCGCCATGTTGTTCAGCGCGTGCAGGCGCAGCTCCAGCGCGGCGTGGCCCGCCTCATTCACGGTTTTCCACTCGGCGAGCGCCTCGGCCGGCCGGCCCAGGTGTTCGAGCTGGTGCCCGAGGTTCAGGCGCGCGTGCAGGAAGTCGGCGCTCAACGCCAGCGCGCGCCGGTAGGCGCGTTCGGCCTCGACATGGCGCGACAGGCCGCCCAGCACCGTGCCCCAGTTGAAGCACGCGACGTGCTGCATCGGCGAGACGGTGTGGGTGATCCAGGTTTCGTAGAGATCCGCCGCCGCCGCAACCTGCCCGGCCTGGGTCAGCGCTTCGGCAGCGCGCATCAGTTCGGTGAGCGCCATGTTGCCCGAGCGCGCCAGCAGCGCATCGCGTTCACGCTCGGTGGCTTGACTGAGCGACTGATTCGCTGCGACGGCGGAGTGGGTCGGTTTTTTCATCGGCTCGCTGTGCGGCGAGAGGCGCCACTGGACTCGAGCTGATTGTCCACAGCGCATTCCGACGGAGTCTGACCAACAGCGCGGAGATTCGATGGCAATTCGAGTCACAGCGCCCGAAACCGACGCACAACTGAGCCCGGAACACGCTGCTTATCGCAGATAAGCCGGCTGGCCCTGCGACCCAGAATGCCAAGGCGTTCAACACCGCGAGCCGCGCCAAGACCGGAAGAGCTCCGCAGGAAGACTGTCCATGTGTGGCATCGCAGGCATCCACTTCAAGCACGACGTTGATCGCGCCGTGCTGGAGCGCGCCGCCGAGCACTTCGCGACCCGCCTGAAACACCGTGGCCCGGACGCATTCGGCGCCCACTTCACGCCACGTGCCGTTTACGCGAACCTGCGCCTGGCGATCGTCGACCGCAGCGGCGGTAACCAGCCCATCTACGCGCCCGACCGGAACCGCGGCATCGTCTACAACGGCGAGGTCTACAACTGGCAGGCGTTGCGCGCCGGGCTGCAAGCCGACTACCCGTTCACGACGCACGCCGACACCGAAGTCGTTCTTGCCAACGTGCTCGCCCACGGCGACGCCGGCCTGGCGCAGCTCAATGGCATGTTCGGCCTGTGCATCTGGGACGACCGCGACGCCTCGTTCCTGCTCGCGCGCGACCGCTTCGGTGCCAAGCCGCTTTACGTCTACGAAGACGACGATTGCATTGCATTCGCTTCGGAACTGCGCACCTTGCTCGGGCTCCCGGGGCTGGACCACACGCTCGACAGAATCGGCTTCCAGGACTACCTGAGCTACCGCTACAACCTCGCGCCGCACACGATGTTCGCGCGTTTTCGCAAGCTGCCCGCCGGCAGCAGGCTGCGCTTTGCGCAAGGGCGCAGCGAGATCGCGCAATTCGCCGAGGTCAGTCTGCACGAGCCGACGTCCGCGCGGGCCGAGGCCGACTACATCGCCGAGCTCGATCACTTGCTCGGCGCCGCCGTCAAGTCGCAATTGATGGGCGAGGTGCCGATCGGCGTGCTGCTCAGCGGTGGCCTGGATTCGAGCGCGATCGCCGCTTACGTGCAGCGCGCCGGCGCGCGGCTCACGGCGTACAGCATCGGCTTCCCCGAAGTCAACGAGTTCGAGTTCTCGCGCGACGTGGCGCGCCAGTTCGACCTCGACTACGTCGAAGTCACGATGACGCAAGACGAGCTGCGAGCGGGCATGGACGATGTCATCGGTCAGCTCGACGAGCCTATCGCGGATCCGGCGTGTTTTGCGCTGTCGCGCCTGTGCCGGCGCATCCGCGACAACGTCGTCGTCGTGCTCTCCGGCGAGGGCGGCGACGAGATGTTCGCCGGCTACGGGCACCACACGCTCGCATTGAATGCGACGCTGAACCGCGAACAGACCTTTGCCCACTTCTTCCACCAGAGCGCAAACCAGCTCGACGCGAACCAGTGGCTGCTCGACAAGTCGCTGCCGCCGCACCACCTGCGCTTTCGCCCGCACTACGACCAGGCCGACACGGCGCTGAACGGCATGCAGAGTTTCGAGCTGCACACCTGGATGCCCGAAAACCTGATGATGAAGGCCGACAAGGTGTTGATGGCGCACTCGCTGGAAGGGCGTTTCCCCTTCCTCGACCTTGACGTGTACCGCTTTGCTGCACACCTGCCGCAATCGATGAAGTTGCCGCACGCGGGATCGTCGAAACACGTGCTGCGCCGCCTCATGGCGGATCAGTTGCCGCGTTCCGTGATCGAGCGGCGCAAGATGGGTTTCACGGTGCCGCCGGCGTTTTTCCTGCAGCCGCTGCAGGCGCGCTTGCTCGCAGCGATTGACGCGCTGCGCCGCGAGCCGCTTGCCGACGTGCTTGACCTGGAAGCGATTGCCGAGCTCGTGCGCAGCTTCTACCGCGGCGCGCCGACGCCGGTGTTCAAGATGTGGAACGTCGCCGTGCTGCTGCTGTGGTGGGCCGACGTCTACCCGACGCTGCGCGCGCGCGCGGTGCAGGCGGTGCGGGTCATCTCGGCGAACTCGGGGAATCCACACGTCATCCCGGCGAACGCCGGGATCCAGGCTGTTCATCCGCCGGTGGATCCCGGCGTTCGCCGGGATGACCGGAGATTGCCCGGCGCGCGCCAGCGCCTCGTGATCTACACCGCGCTGATCGGCCCGAAAGAGCAGCTCGGCAATCCGCTCGCGGACCTGCCCGCCGGGGCGACAAGCGACCTCGACCTGGACTTCGTCTGCCTCACCGACAACCCGCTACTGCGCTCCGACGTCTGGCACATGCAGCTCATTGCGAGCGGCCACGTGCCGCCGGAGAAGCTTTCGCGCCGGCCCAAGGCGCTGCCGCACGAATACTTTCCGGACGCTGCGTTCAGCCTGTACATCGACAACACGGTGAGCTTCAAGCGCCTGCCTCAAACGAGCGATCTGGCAACGCAGCGCCCTGCCCTGTTCCGCGCCTTCCGCCACGCGACCCGCGTCAACCCGCAACAGGAGGCGACCGCAATCGCTGCGCTCGGCTACGACGACGTCGCGGTGATCTGCAACCAGCTCGACTTCTACGCCGCGCGTCGGCCGCTGCAAAGCATCACACCGCTCACCACCGCGACCGTGCTGCTGCGCTCGCACCACGATGAAACGATCAAGCGCTTCGGCGTCACCTGGTGGGAGAGCATTCTCGCGTTCAGCAAACGCGATCAGCTTTCGTTCGACTTCGCATTGCAAGAGTCTGCGTGCACGGTCGACTACTTCGACGGCTTCACGCACGACAACTCGTTCATCCACTGGCGCGGCAGCGTCTCGCCGTACCGCGTGAAGGCCAGCTTCGATGCGAAACGCTACGCCTGGCGACACCGCAACGAGCCGGGCGCGCTGCGCGACCCGAAGGCGCACTTCCTGGCGCACGGCGGCGGCAATGACGAGCCCTATCTGAAAGCCGGCACGTTGCTCGAATTCCTCTGCCACGCCCAAGGCAGCAGCCTGGGTGCGCTGGTGTCGCCGCGCCGCGACATGGCCGGCGCGCTCGAATCGCTGCTCGCGCCGCACCGCCGCGAAGGCCAGCGCTACTTGCTCGCGCGCGTGCAGGGCAGCAACCACCCTCAAGGTTTCGATGCGAACGAACTCGACACCGCAGCCGCCGCGCTGTCGGCGTTTCTGAGCCCGGCCAAGGGCACGCTCATCGACTTGCCCGCAGCCGACCTGAACGCCGACGGCAAGGTCTACACAACGCAGCAGGCGCCCTACGACCTCGTCGTCGTGCTCGGCGCGGCCGGCGAGCAACTCCTCAGCACCGTGCAAAAGCTGCAGCGCCTGATGAACCCTGCAGGCGGCCGCTTCGTCGCAGCGCTCGCCACGCCGGCGGTGCTGCAGGGCGCGGCAGCGGCTGAAGGCTGGCTGCACGCGCAGTTCGACGCTGGCGTGCGGACGGCGCTGCACGCGTCGCTGCACGACGATCTGGCCGGGCCGCTGCCGAACACGGTGGTCGGCATCGCGTGGCAACACGCCACGCTGGCGCTGGAAGTGCCGGCATGAACCGCGTGCTCTGCGACGGCGGCTTGTCGAATCGCCTGAACGCGCTGCTCTTCGCCCTCGTGCTCAAGCAACGTCTCGGGCATGCATGGTCGATCTCGTGGCCGCTCAACAACTGGTGCGGCGCAGCGCTCGAGAGCCTCTTCGTACCGCCGCTCCCGGTCGATTCGAATTCGCTCAGGCACTACCGCGAAGAGAGCGACGCGTTGATGCTGATGCAGGAAAACCAGCTTCACTTCCCGCCGCAGCGCCTCGTGCTGCACCAGCACCTGCCGGGCCTGCACGCGTACCGTGAGCTGCTGAACCGGCCGCAGGGCAGCGTCTACTTCCACAACCTGATCCCGGCGTGGGCCGACCCCGCGGACGTGCACGCCGCGGTGCGATCCCTCGAACTCGCTCCCGACGTTGCGCAGCGCGCCGGCGCCTTCTGCGACGCGCACCACATCGACCGCAGCGTCATCGGCCTGCACATCCGCAAGACCGATTTCGGCGACCGCATCGACGACCAGGCGCTCTTCGATGAAGCCTCACGCAGCAGCAAGCGCTACTTCGTATGCAGCGACTCGGCGGAAGTCAACCAGCGCTTCGCGTCACTGCCCAATTGCGTCGTCTTCGAGAAGACCGCCTTCCCGGAGAAGGTGCAGGCGCAAGCCGGCTGGCTGCACTGGACCACCGATGCCGAGGGCCGCAACTTCCCCTACAACATCGAGCGCGGCGCCGCGTCGGTGGTGGAAGGGCTGATCGACCTGCTGATCCTGTCGCGCACCGAAATGCGCGCCACGTCGGGTTCGACCTTTCTCGCGATGGCGCGCCTGTTCCAGGCTGCCGGATTCTTTCAACCCACACCCCAGCATGTCATCCCGGCGCAAGCCGGGATCCACCCCTCGCCGAAAGCCTCGACCATGAACGCACCCCTCGAAGCCAGCAAATTCGACCTGTCGCAAGTCGACGAGAACGAACACCTCATCCCGCGCCCCTACGGCACGTTGCAGACGCTGAACCTCGACCACCTGTACCGCTACGCGTTCGCGAAAGGCTTTTGCTACAACGCCGACGTGCTCGACGCCGCGATGGGTTGCGGCTACGCGTCGCTGCTGCTCAACTGCAAGAGCTACACCGGGGTGGACATCGACCCGAACATGGTCGCTTTCGCCAACGAGGTCTACCTGCCGATGATCCGCAAAGGCCGCTACCTGCAGGGCAGCGTGCTCGAACTGCCGGTCGCGGACCGCAGCATCGACACCTTCATCTCGTTCGAAACCATCGAGCACATCCAGCCCGGCGAAGTGGCGAAATACTTTGCCGAGGTGAAGCGCGTGCTGCGTCCCGGCGGGCGCTTCCTCTGCTCCACGCCGATCTACCGCGGCGACAAATTCGGCCTGCTGACGCGCTACCACCCCTACGAGTTCCGTTACCAGCAATTCGAAGCGACCTTGCTCGGCCAGGGCTTGCACATCATGGAGACGCTTTACCAGTGGCCGCCGCACTTCACGCTGGAACACGTGACGCCGAGCTTTGCGCAGACGCAGCAGGCCGCGCCTTTCCTGACGGTGTGCGTGTGTCAGTTGCCTGTCTGAGCCCGGCCGACCCGAAAACCGAGGAACTTCCCATGAGCGCGACCACACTGGCCGAGCGGCCTGTCACCCAGCCCGAACTGTTCAACCTGCTGAACCTGATCCGCCCCTGGCAGATGATCAGCGACACCAAAGTGCGCATCGGCTCGGACGCCGACGGCGGCTACCTCATGCCCTCGTCGTCCAGGCGCAGCAACACCGTGCTGTCGATCGGCATCGGCACGGAGGTGAGCTTCGACAACGACCTGGCGCTGCTCGGCGCACGCATCCTCCAGTTCGACCACACCATCGATGCCAGTCCGAGCGTGCACCCGAATATCCAATTTCACCGCAAGGGCTGGGGCGCGCGCGACGAAGGCCCGTTCGTCAGCCTGGCGAGCATGGTGAAGATGATCGACTGGCGCGAAGCGCGTCACGCCATCCTCAAGTTCGATACCGAAGGCGCCGAGTGGGAATGTCTGGCCGGCGCGAGCAGCGACGACCTGACGCGCTTCGAAGTGCTGACGGGCGAGTTCCACGACTTCCAGAGCCTCGTGAACCGGGAGCACTTCGACCGCGTCTACGCCGTGTTCGACAAACTCTGCGACACGCACCGCGTGATTCACATGCACGCGAACAACGCCGGCGGCATGGTGATGCTCGGGGGCATTCCGTTTCCACGACTGCTCAAGCTGACCTTCATGCGCAAGAGCAGCGCGTCGTTCCACGGCCATTCGGCCGAGCCGATTCCCGGGCCCCTGGACCGGCCGAACGTGCCGCAGCTGCCCGACTTGCATTTGCGCGCGTTCTGACCGCAGCGGCGGGGCCGGCGCTCAGATCAGCGGCAGCATCTTGTTCTCGTCGATCGGCAGGAGATTGCGATCGACACCCGGCAACGCCGCGGGGCCCGCGTGGCTTGTCGCGGGCGCGTAGCTCGGTGCCCCTGAGGGTACCTGCGGTGCCGCCGCGGTGAGCAATTCGTGCATCGGCGGCATCGTCGAACCCGCGGGCTCCTTGCCCCTGGCCAACCACACGTCGGCCATCGCGTGTTGCGCGCCGCCTGCGGTGGTGTAGGTGGACACCAGGCCGAGCAGGTTGCCGTTGTCCAGCGCGGTGCCCGGTCGGGCATGAAGATCCAGCTCGACGATGCCGAAGTCGCCCAGGCCGTGCAGCTCGCCCTTGTCGGTCTTGGCGTCGTGGTTCGCGTCGACCCAGAGCTGCAGGTCCTTGAAGTGCGCGTCGGCGGCGCTGAGCACGTGGTCGTGGTTGCTGTCGAGTAACGCCAGTGCCGCGTAGCCGTTGCCGGCACGCGTGCCGTCGGCATGGGGGGTGGCGGAACCGAAGAGCTCGCTGCCGTCGTTGATCCGGCCGTCGCGATTGCGGTCCATGACGAGCAGCGCGTCTTCGGGCGAGACCCAGCCCACCCGGCGCAACGCGGCCGCGCCCGTCGCGTTCAGGTCGAACAGCACGCCCTGCGCCGCCGCAAGCGTGCGCACGCCGTCGCCGTTCAGGTCGAGCACGATCGGCGTGGCGGCCAGCAGAGCGTCGATTTGCGCCGGCGACATTGCCGCCACGTCGGCCGCCTCGAACGCGGAAATCTGGGTCAGCGACATGACGACGATGTCGCGCGATTCCAGGCCGGCGATCTGCGCCGTCGTGAAGGCGGCAATTTCGGCGGTCGTGAGCGCTGCCGCGTGCTCGGTCGTGAACGCCGCAATCTGCGCCGTTCGCAGTGCGGCGAATTGCTCGGTCGTGAAGGCGACGATTTGCTCGGTGCTCAGCGCCTGAAACGCGGCCGTGGAAAACGCACGCAGATCGACCGTCTCGAGGTTGGCAATTTGTTCGGTGGTGAGCGCGCCAACCTGGGCGCTCGTGAGCGCGGCGAACTGGGCGCTGCTGAGCAGGTTCAGCTCGGCGCTGCCCAGGCTCGCGAGCTGGCTGCCGCTGAGCGCGGCGACTTGCGCCGTCGTGAAGGCCACGACTTGCGCACTCGCCAGCGCATCGAACTGGGCGAGCGACAGCCCTTGCAGCGCGGCGCTGCTCAGGGCGCGCAGATCCAGCGTTTCGAGCGCAGCGACCTGCTCCGTGCTGAGCGCGGCGACCTGGGCGCTGCCGAAGCCGGCGAACTGGGTCGACGTGAGCGTGACGATTTGCGACGTGTCGAGCGCGCCGATCTGCGCCGAGTTCCAGCTGCCCAATCCCGAGGCGACGAGCACGCGCAAATCGGCGCTCTCCAGCGCGCCAATTTGCTCCGGCGTGAAGGCACCGACCTGCGCGCTGTTGAACGCCGCGAAGTGGTTCGTCGCCAGCGCATTCAAGTCTTGCGTCGCGAGTGCGGAAATCTGCGCCGTGCTCATCGCCGCGACTTGCGCGGTGGACAGCGCTGCGCGCTGCTGCGCCGTCAGCGAATTCAATTGCTGCGGCGTCAGCGCGTTGAACGCCGCCAGACTGAGTGCGCGCAGGTCGGCGGTCTCCAATGCCGACACTTGCTCGGTGGTGAACGCGACCACCTGCGCCGTGCCGATCGCCGCGAACTGGGTCGTCGTGAGCGCGTTCAGGTCTTGCGTCGACAACGCCGCGAGCTGGCCCGGCAGCAGGGCCCGCACCTGGGTTGTGGTGAACGCGGCGAGTTGAGCCGCCCCGAACGCGTCGAGTTGTGCGCTGTTCAGGGCTTGCACCGCTGCCGTTCCCAACGCGCGCAAGTCCGCCGTTTCGAACGCAGCCACTTGCTGCGGCGTCAGCGCCGCGACGTGTGCCGTCGAGAGTGCGGCGACCTGCGCGCTGCCCAGGGCGCGAATCTCGTCGCTGCCGAATGCACTCACCTGGTTCGTCGTCAGCGCAGCGATCTGCCAGGAGCCCAGGGCCGCGACTTGCAGTGAGGTCAGGGCATCGATCTGCTCGCTCGACAGGGTGCGCAGCGCGCTGGCGCCGAGGGCGCGCAAGTCGCTCGTCTCGAGCGCCGCCAGCTGGGCGGTCCCCAGCGCGGCGAGCTGCGCCGTGCCGAGCGCCGCGTATTGCGCGCTGCCGAGCGCACGCAGGTCATCGCTCATCAGCGCGGCGACCTGTGCCGTCGTCAACGCCGGCACCTGGTACGTCGTGAGCGCCGCGAACTGCGCCGTGCGCAATGCATTCAGATCGTCGGTCGACAGCGCCACGAGCTGCGCCGTCGTCAGCGCGGCCACCTGCGACGTCGTTAACGCCAAGAGCTGCGAGCTCGTGAGCGCGTCGATCCCGGCGGGGCCGAGGAGCGCGATCGACGCGCTCGTCAAGGCTGCAACTTGGGCCGTCGCGAGCGCCGCCAACTGATCGGAGCCGAGCGCGAGAACCTGCGCGCTGCTCCAGGCGCGCAGGCTGGCGCTGCTGAGGGCTCGCAGGTCAACGCTCTCCAACGCGGCGATCTGTGCGGTCGTGAGCGCCAGCCCCTGCGCCGACGTGAGCGCAGCGAATTGCGCGCTCGTCAGCGCGTTCAGGTCTTCCGTGCTCAGGCTGGCAAGCTGCGCCGTGCTGAATGCCTTGACCTGCGCCGTGCTCAGCGCCGATATCTGGTCGCTGCCCAGCGCGGCAAGCTGCGCCGTGCTCAGCGCGCGCAGCGCAGTGCTGCCCAAGGCGCCCAGGTCGGCGCTGTCCAGTGCGGCGATCTGGGCGGTGGACAGGGCAGCCACTTGCGCCGACGACATGACGACGAACTGTGTCGTGCCCAGGGCCTTGATGTCGTCGCTGCCGAGTACGGCGATCTGCGTGGCTGTCAACTCGGCGATCTGCGACGTGCTCAGTGCCGCGAGTTGCGCGCTCGTCAGCGCGTCCACGTCATTCGGCGCCAGGCGCCCGATGATGCCCGGTGCCAGCGCCCTGAGTTGCGCACCGCTCAGAAAGGCGAGCTGGAACGGGCTCAACGCGTTGATCTGCGCCATCGACAGGCTGCGCATCGCTTCGGCGCTGAGCGCTTGCAGGAAGTCGGCCTGCAACGCACTCCATTGCGCCGCCGTCATTCCACCGATCTGGGCGACGCTGAACGCGGCGAACTGCGCCACCGTCAAGGCACTCAGCTGCTCGGGGGTCAGCGCGGCAATTTGCGCCGGCGTGAGCGCGCGCGCCTGCTCGTCGGTGAACCCCCCTGCCCCTGCCCCGGGGCCCGGCGCACTGCTGTGGCCGAGCTGCCCCATCCACACCTTGACCCGGTTGAAGATCGCCGAGCTCGTGAACCACCTGGGAAACGAAATCTTCATCGGCCCACCAGGATGGCTCTAGGGGTTCATCTCAGCGGCAACCGGGCTGCCCGCTTCGGCGGGCAGCCGCGGCATTCGCTAGATCAGCGGTTGGTGCTTGTTCTCGTCGAGCGGCAACAAGTTGCGGTCTGTGCCTGCCGGCGCGGCCACCGCTGCGTGACTTGCTGGCGCGGGCACCGGCACCGTGCCGCCGGCCGGCGCCGCCGCGAGCAGCTCACCCGGAGGCGCAGCGAGCAGTTCGTCGAGCTTGGGCGGCGCCGCATGCGCCGGACTGTCCTTGGCGAACCACACGTCGGCCATGGCGTGCTGCACGCCGTCCGTCGTCGTGTAGCTCGACGTGAGGCCCAGCAGATTGCCGTTGTCCACCTGCGTGCCGGCCAAGCCCTTCAAGTCGAGCGACGCCACACCGAACTCGGCCAGGCTGTGCAGCTCGCCTGCGTCCGTCTTGCCGTCGACGTTCGCGTCGACCCAGAGTTGCAGCTTCTTGAAGTCGACGTCGGCGCCGGAAAGCAGGCCATCGTGGTTGCTGTCCAGTTGCGCCATCGCGACGTAACCGTTGCCGGCGCGTGAGCCGTCGGCCAGGCGCGTGGCGGTGCCGAACAGCTCGCTGCCGTCGCTGATCTTGCCGTCGCTGTTGCGGTCCATCACGAGCAGGCCGTCGCTCGCCGACGCCCAGCCCACTTTGTGCGCATTGCCGGTGGCGTTCAGATCGAAATTCACGCCTTGCGCCGCCGCAGTGGTGCGCACGCCGTTGCCGTCCAGGTCGAGCATGATCGGCGAGACGGCGAAGATCGCGTCGATCTGCGGCGACGTCATCACGGAAATGTCCTCACCCTCGAACGCCGAGACCTGGGCCATCGACATCGCCGCAATGTCTTGCGTCTGCAGCGCGACGATCTGGTCGGTCGTGAAGGCGACGATTTGATCGGTCGTCAGCGCCGCGGCGTGAGCCGTCGTCAACGCGATGATCTGCGTCGAGCTCAAGGCCTGGAATTGATCCGTCGTGATCGCGACGATCTGATCGGTCGTCATCGCCTGGAAGCTCGCCGTGCTGATGGCGCGCAGGTCGGTCGTCTCCAAGGTCGAGATCTGCGCCGTCGTCAGGTGCGAAATCTGCGCCGTGGTGAGGAACGAGAACTGCGACGCCGTCATCGCGTTCAAGTCGTCCGAGGCGAGCCCGGCGAGCTGCGACGTCGTCAAGTTGACGACCTGGCCCCCGAGTGCCGTGATCTGCGTCGTCGTCAACTCGGCGAGCTGCGCGTCGGTGAGGGCGCGCAGTGAACTCGACGTGAGGGCGCGCAGGTCGGCGGTTTCGATCAATGAAATCTGATCCGTCGTGAACGCGATCACCTGGGCTGTCGACAGCGCGCCGTAGTGCGCCGTGCTGAGCGCCGTCAGGTCGGCGCTTTCCAGGCTCGAGATTTGCGCCGTGGTGAACGCCGAGACTTGGGCCGTCGTGAGCGCTGCAAACTGCTGGGTCCCGAGCGCGTTCAGGTCATCGCTCGTCAGGCTGGCGATCTGCGCCGTGCTCAGGGCTGCGACTTGACCGGTGGTCAGCGCACCCATGTTGTCGGAGCTGAGTGCGCCGAGTTGATCGGTGCTCCAGGCTCGGAGCGCTGCGCTGCTGAGGGCTCGCAGATCGGAGCTTTCCAGCGTCGGGATCTGGTCGGTCGTGAGCGCTACGGCTTGGGCACTCGTGAGTGCGGCAAACTGCTGCGTTCCCAAGGCGTTCAGGTCGTCGCTGTTCAGTTGCGCGATCTGGGTCGTTGTCAGCGCGGCGACTTGGCCCGTGGTCAGCACGGCCATCTGGTCGGAGGTGAGCGCAGCAAGCTGGTCGCTCGACAGGCTGCGCAGTGCGCTGCTGTTCAAGGCGCGCAGATCAGAGCTCTCCAGGGCGGTCATCTGATCGCTGGACAGCCCCTGCACCTGAGCGCTGGTCAGCGCTGCGTACTGCGCAGTGCCAAGCGCTTGCAGGTCGGAGCTTTCCAGGCTGCTGATCTGGCTCGAGGTCAGGCTGGCGACTTGCGCCGTGGTGAGCGCCGCAAACTGGGTTGTTCCCAGGGCGTTCAAGTCGTCGCTCACCAAGCTGGCGATCTGCGCGGTGGTGAGGGCTGCAACCTGACCTGTGGTCAAGGCGCCCATGTTGTCGGAGCTGAGCGCGCCCAGCTGATCGGTGCTCCAGGCTCTGAGCGCTGCGGTGCTGAGGGCTCTGAGGTCGGAGCTCTCCAGCGTCGGGATCTGGTCAGTCGTGAGCGCTACCGCTTGGGCGCTCGTGAGCGCCGCAAACTGCGCCGTGCTCAGTGCGTTCAGGTCGTCGCTTCCCAGGCCCGCGATCTGACTCGTGGTGAGGGCGGCGACTTGACCGGTCGTCAGCGCAGCCATCTGGTCTGATGTCAGCGCCGCCAACTGGTCGGTGGACAGGCTTCGCAACGCTGCGCTGCTGATCGAGCGCAGGTCAGAGCTTTCCAGGGCGGTCATCTGGTCGCTGGAGAGACCCTGCACTTGAGCGCTGGTCAGCGCTGCGTACTGCGCAGTGCCAAGCGCTTGCAGGTCGGAGCTTTCCAGGCTGCTGATCTGGCTGGAGGTCAGGCTGGCCACTTGCGCCGTGGTGAGCGCCGCAAACTGGGTTGTTCCCAGGGCGTTCAAGTCGTCGCTCACCAAGCTGGCGATCTGCGCGGTGGTCAGGGCGGCAACCTGACCCGTGGTCAGGGCGCCCATGTTGTCTGAGCTGAGTGCGCCCAACTGGTCTGTGCTCCAAGCGCGCAGGGCTGCCGTGCTGAGGGCTCTGAGGTCGGAGCTCTCCAATGTCGGAATCTGGTCGGTCGTGAGCGCTACGGCCTGCGCACTCGTGAGCGCCGCAAACTGCGCCGTGCTCAGTGCGTTCAGGTCGTCACTGCCCAGACCCGCGATCTGCGCGGTGGTCAGGGCGGCGACTTGGCCTGTGGTCAGCGCGGCCATCTGGTCGGATGTCAGCGCCGCCAACTGGTCGGTGGACAAGCTTCGCAACGCTGCGCTGCTGATCGCCCTCAGGTCGGCGCTCTCCAACGCGGTCATCTGGTCGCTGGAGAGGCCCTGTACCTGAGCGCTGGTCAGCGCTGCGTACTGCGCGGTTCCCATTGCCCGCAGGTCAGAGCTTTCCAGGCTGCTGATCTGGCTGGACGTGAGGCTGGCCACTTGTGCGGTGGTGAGCGCCGCAAACTGGGTCGTTCCCAGGGCGTTCAGGTCATCGCTCACCAGGCTGGCGATTTGTGCCGTGGTGAGTGCCGCCACTTGGGATGTGGTCAGCGCACCCATGTTGTCTGAGCTGAGCGCACCGAGCTGGTCGGTGCTCCAGGCTCTGAGCGCAGCGGTGCTGAGGGCTCTGAGGTCGGAGCTCTCCAGCGTCGGGATCTGGTCGGTCGTGAGCGCTACGGCTTGGGCGCTCGTGAGCGCCGCAAACTGCTGCGTTCCAAAGGCGTTCAGGTCATCGCTTCCCAGGCCTGCGATCTGGCTCGTGGTAAGGGCGGCGACTTGGCCTGTGGTGAGTGCGGCCATCTGGTCGGATGTCAGCGCCGCGAGCTGGTCGGTGGACAGGCTGCGCAGTGCGCTGCTGTTCAAGGCCCTCAGATCGGAGCTCTCCAAGGCACCCATCTGGTCGCTGGAGAGGCCCTGCACTTGAGCGCTGGTCAGCGCAGCGTACTGCGCTGTGCCTAGCGCTCGCAGGTCGGAGCTTTCCAGGCTGCTGATCTGGCTCGAGGTCAGGCTGGCCACTTGTGCGGTAGTGAGCGCCGCAAACTGGGTCGTTCCCAGGGCGTTCAGGTCATCGCTCACCAGGCTGGCGATTTGTGCCGTCGTCAAGGCTGCGACTTGACCCGTGGTCAAGGCGCCCATGTTGTCGGAGCTGAGTGCACCGAGTTGATCGGTGCTCCAGGCGCGCAGGGCTGCCGTACTCAACGCGCGCAGGTCAGCGCTTTCCAATGTCGGAATCTGGTCGGTCGTGAGCGCTACGGCCTGCGCACTTGTGAGCGCTGCAAACTGCGCCGTGCTCAGTGCGTCCAGATCGTCGCTTCCCAGACCGGCGATTTGCGCGGTGGTGAAGGCGGCGACTTGGCCTGTGGTGAGTGCGGCCATCTGGTCGGATGTCAGCGCCGCGAGCTGGTCGGTGGACAGGCTGCGCAGTGCGCTGCTGTTCAAGGCGCGCAGATCGGAGCTCTCCAATGCGGTCATCTGGTCGCTGGAGAGACCCTGCACTTGAGTGCTGGTCAATGCTGCGTACTGCGCGGTTCCCAGTGCTCGCAGGTCGGAGCTTTCCAGGCTGCTGATCTGGCTCGAGGTCAGGCTGGCCACTTGTGCGGTAGTGAGCGCCGCAAACTGGGTCGTTCCCAAGGCGTTCAGGTCATCGCTCACCAGGCTGGCGATTTGTGCCGTGGTGAGTGCTGCCACTTGGGACGTGGTCAGCGCACCCATGTTGTCTGAGCTGAGCGCACCGAGTTGATCGGTGCTCCAGGCTCTGAGCGCAGCGGTGCTGAGGGCTCTGAGGTCGGAGCTCTCCAGCGTCGGAATCTGGTCGGTCGTGAGCGCTACGGCTTGGGCGCTCGTGAGCGCTGCAAACTGCTGCGTTCCCAAGGCGTTCAGGTCATCGCTTCCCAGGCCTGCGATCTGGCTCGTGGTAAGGGCGGCGACTTGACCCGTGGTGAGCGCAGCCATCTGGTCGGATGTCAGCGCCGCCAACTGGTCGGTGGACAAGCTTCGCAACGCTGCGCTGCTGATCGCTCTCAGGTCGGAACTCTCCAATGCGGTCATCTGGTCGCTGGAGAGGCCCTGTACCTGAGCGCTGGTCAGCGCTGCGTACTGCGCGGTTCCCATTGCCCGCAGGTCAGAGCTTTCCAGGCTGCTGATCTGGCTGGACGTGAGGCTGGCCACTTGTGCGGTGGTGAGCGCCGCAAACTGGGTCGTTCCCAGGGCGTTCAGGTCATCGCTCACCAGGCTGGCGATTTGTGCCGTGGTGAGTGCCGCCACTTGGGATGTGGTCAGCGCACCCATGTTGTCTGAGCTGAGCGCACCGAGCTGGTCGGTGCTCCAGGCTCTGAGCGCAGCGGTGCTGAGGGCTCTGAGGTCGGAGCTCTCCAGCGTCGGGATCTGGTCGGTCGTGAGCGCTACGGCTTGGGCGCTCGTGAGCGCCGCAAACTGCTGCGTTCCAAAGGCGTTCAGGTCATCGCTTCCCAGGCCTGCGATCTGGCTCGTGGTAAGGGCGGCGACTTGGCCTGTGGTGAGTGCGGCCATCTGGTCGGATGTCAGCGCCGCGAGCTGGTCGGTGGACAGGCTGCGCAGTGCTGCGCTGCTGATCGCTCTCAGGTCGGAACTCTCCAATGCGGTCATCTGGTCGCTGGAGAGGCCCTGCACTTGAGCGCTGGTCAATGCTGCGTACTGCGCAGTTCCCAGCGCTCGCAGGTCAGAGCTTTCCAGGCTGCTGATCTGGCTCGAGGTCAGGCTGGCCACTTGCGCTGTGGTGAGCGCCGCAAATTGCGTTGTTCCCAGGGCGTTCAGGTCATCGCTCACCAAGCTGGCGATCTGCGCCGTGGTCAGGGCGGCAACCTGACCCGTGGTCAGGGCGCCCATGTTGTCTGAGCTGAGTGCGCCAAGTTGATCGGTGCTCCAGGCGCGCAGGGCTGCCGTACTCAACGCGCGCAGGTCAGCGCTTTCCAAAGTCGGAATCTGGTCGGTCGTGAGCGCTACGGCCTGCGCACTTGTGAGCGCTGCAAACTGCGCCGTGCTCAGTGCGTTCAGATCGTCGCTTCCCAGACCGGCGATTTGCGCGGTGGTGAAGGCGGCGACTTGGCCTGTGGTGAGTGCGGCCATCTGGTCGGATGTCAGCGCCGCGAGCTGGTCGGTGGACAGGCTGCGCAGTGCGCTGCTGTTCAAGGCGCGCAGATCAGAGCTCTCCAGGGCGGTCATCTGGTCGCTGGAGAGACCCTGCACTTGAGCGCTGGCCAGCGCAGCGTACTGCGCGGTTCCCAGTGCTCGCAGGTCGGAGCTTTCCAGGCTGTTGATCTGGCTGGACGTGAGGCTGGCCACTTGCGCCGTGGTGAGAGCCGCAAACTGGGTTGTTCCCAGCGCATTCAGGTCATCGCTCACCAAGCTGGCGATCTGCCCCGTGGTTAGTGCTGCCACTTGGGATGTGGTCAGCGCACCCATGTTGTCTGAGCTGAGTGCGCCAAGTTGATCGGTGCTCCATGCGCGCAGGGCTGCTGTGCTGAGCGCCCTGAGGTCGGAGGACTCCAATGTCGGAATCTGGTCTGTCGTGAGCGCTACTGCTTGCGCACTGGTGAGCGCTGCAAACTGCGCCGTGCTCAGCGCGTTCAGGTCGTCACTTCCCAGGCCCGTGATCTGGCTCGTGGTGAGGGCGGCGACTTGACCGGTCGTCAGCGCGGCCATCTGGTCGGAGCTCAGCGCGGCCAGTTGGTCGGTGGACAGGCTGCGCAGCGCTGCACTGCTGATCGATCGCAGATCGGCGCTCTCAAGGGCACCCATCTGGTCGGTTGAAAGGCCTTGCACTTGAGCGCTGGTCAGCGCTGCGTACTGGGCAGTTCCCATTGCCCGCAGGTCGGAGCTCTCCAAGCTGCTGATCTGGCTCGAATTCAGGCTGGCCACTTGTGCGGTGGTGAGCGCCGCAAACTGCGTTGTTCCCAGCGCGTTCAGGTCATCGCTTACCAGGCTGGCGATCTGCGCCGTCGTCAGGGCTGCGACTTGACCCGTGGTCAAGGCACCCATGTTGTCGGAGCTGAGTGCACCGAGTTGATCGGTGCTCCAGGCGCGCAGGGCTGCTGTGCTGAGGGCCCTGAGGTCGGAGGACTCCAATGTCGGAATCTGGTCAGTCGTGAGCGCGACCGCTTGGGCGCTCGTGAGCGCCGCAAACTGCGCCGTGCTCAGTGCGTTCAGGTCGTCACTGCCCAGGCCCGCGATCTGCGCGGTGGTGAGGGCGGCGACCTGACCTGTGGTCAGCGCGGCCATCTGGTCGGAGGTGAGTGCCGCCAACTGGTCGGTGGACAGGCTCCTCAGCGCGGCGCTGCTGATCGCCCTCAGGTCGGCGCTCTCCAAGGCAGTCATCTGGTCGCTGCCCAAGCCTTGCACCTGAGCGCTGGTCAGCGCAGCATACTGCGCGGTGCCGAGCGCCCGCAGGTCAGAGCTTTCCAGGCTGCTGATCTGGCTCGAAGTCAGGCTGGCCACTTGTGCGGTAGTGAGCGCCGCAAACTGCGTCGTTCCCAAGGCGTTCAGGTCATCGCTCACCAGGCTGGCGATTTGCGCGGTGGTCAGGGCTGCAACCTGACCCGTCGTCAAGGACCCCATGTTGTCGGAGCTGAGCGCACCGAGTTGATCAGTGCTCCATGCGCGCAGCGCTGCGGTGCTGAGGGCTCGCAGGTCAGAGCTCTCCAACGTCGGAATCTGGTCGGTCGTGAGCGCTACCGCCTGGGCACTCGTGAGCGCCGCAAACTGCTGCGTTCCCAGCGCGTTCAGGTCGTCGCTATTGAGCTGGGAGATCTGTGTGGTCGTCAATGCCGCCACCTGGCCCGTGCTCAATGCGCCAATCTGGTTGGACGTGAGTGCCTCCAACTGGTCGCTGGACAGGGCTCGCAGGGTCGCGGTGTTGAGCGCCCGCAAGTCAGCGGTCTCGAACGCCTGCATGTGCGCGGATGACAACGCGGGCACCGCTGCCGTGCCGATCACGCTCACCTGAAGCGTCGTCAACGCGGCGATCTGCGCCGAGCTGAAAACCGCCCAATCCTCCGTCGACAGGCCCGCGATCGTGGCGGTAGACAGGCCCGCGATGATTGCGGTCGACAGGTTCGGAATGATGGTGGCCATGGGATTTCCCTCGTTCTCAGTTTTCGTCGGAACCTGTCAATGCGAGCACAGGCCAACCGATGCGGTTGGCCTGGTGAAACGCTCAGCTTGATCAGGTGGATTCACGTTATTTCTGGAGGCGCGAACGCCCACAGCAAAGCTCGAGGCGATGCCACAAACGTTCCACCTTGACGGTTCACTCGGGATATCGGTGCGGGCCAAAACGACTTGAGCCGCGTGAAGGCCGCAACAAGCGCGCGGTTCGTGACTTCTCAGCGCATCGGGAGCCGATCCCCGGAGCCCGTCAGCCAAATTTGCCCTATGCGGGCTCGCGCTCCAGATGGTCAGGCGCCAGGCCACGCGTGGCTCTATCCCACATGCGCCGGTACAGGCCTTCGAGTTCGCGGACGAACAAATCTCCCTTGAAGAGCGGACTCTGCATCGCCTGCGTGCCGAGGGATTCGCGCAAGCCTGCGCGACGCGGCGCATCGCCAGCCAGCGCCAGAATCGTCGAGCGGTAACTCGCCACATCGGCGCACGCCAACTCGGGCAAGCCAACCGCGCCCAAAACGCTCGCCGCGACGCGCTGCGCAAACGTCTTGCCGCGCACGCTCACCACCGGTACACCGACCCACAGCGCTTCGCTGGCGGTGGTGTGCGCGTTGCAAGGCCATGCGTCTATATACAAGTCGGCCTCGGCCAGGCGACTCAGATGCTGATTCAGCGGCAGCACCGGCGAGAACACCAACCGGTCCGGCGTGAGGCCGCGCTGCGCGGCGGCGCGCCGCAATGCCAGGCCGACGTTGCGGTTCCATTCCAGCAGCCAAAGACAAGCGTTGGGCAAGGCGTGCAACAGTGCACACCATTCATCGAAGACCTCGGCCGAGATCTTGTACGACTGGTGAAACGCGCACAGCAGCAACTGGCCTTCGGGCAGGCCCCAGTGCGCGCGTCCCAGCGGCGCGGGCCGCTCGCGCCGCGAGTCATTGGGCTGATAACAGAGCGGCAGTTGGGCGACCTTTTCGCTGAAGCACGCCGCGTCGGCGAGCGGTGTCACAACCGGGTCGCCGACGATGTAGTCGATGAAGCGCGCCCCGGACGTGCCGGGGAATCCCAGCCAATTGACTTGCAGCGGCGCGGGGCGGTGCGCGAGCACGGGCAACAAGGTGTCGTGTGTTGCGCCTTTCAAGTCGACCAGGATGTCGATGTTCGATTCGCGAATGCGTTGTGCCATCGCCGCAAAGCCCAGGCCGCGCAGTTCGACGAAGTGTTCACATGCATCGCGCATGCGCGCGCGCATGGCGCTGGCGTCGTCCGGGCCGGTGGAGAACAGCGTGACTTCAAAGGCTTCACGGTCGTGTGCCTCAAACGCCTGCGCGACGAGCTGCGACGTCGCGTGCTGGTGGAAGTCGGCAGACACGTAGGCCACGCGCAGCCTGCCGGCATGTGCACGTGCCACCCTGCGCGGCAGCGCGGTGACGCTGCGTTCGGTGTGCAGCATGTGGTGGCGCGCGACTTTGAGCTGCTCCAGCGGGTCGTCACAGAGCACGGCGTGAACGAAGGGTGCAGCCTCCATCGGCGTGGCGTCGGGCAGGGCCTTTAGCTGCTGGCGCAAGCCGGCGAGCGCCTCCTGCGCCTCGTTCCAGCGGCACGCCTCGCGTTCGTAAAACGCCAGCTGGCCGCGCGCCGCCAGCTCGCTGCTGCCCACGCCCAGGGCCACCGCAGTGCGCACGCATTCGGCGGCTTCGGCCTTCATGCCGATGTCCTTGAACGACATGCCCAGGCGAAAGTGCGAGATCGCATCGTCCATCTTCAGCGCCAAGGCACCGAGAAAGGTGCGAATCGCTTCATCGTGACGCCGGCAACGTTGCAGCGCCAGCGCGAGCGACACGAGATGCGGGTGATCCCGCACCACGTCGCCGGGCAAGGCGCGCAGGCACTCGACCGCTTCTTCCGGCCGGCCGAGATTGAGCAGCGCGTGCGATTCGAGCGTGTGCGCGAGCGCCGTGCGCGGCTCGCGCTCGCGCAGGCATCGCGCGCGGCGTGCCGCGTCTGCCGACCGGTCCGCCTTGATCAATGCGTGGATCGCCGCCAGCGCGTACGCGCTGTCGTGGCACAACTTGTCGGCCTGTTCGAACGCCTGCACCGCGCCGCGCCAGTCGTCGCGCTGCGCGCGCTGTTGCCCGGCCAGCCAATGGCGATAGGCGCGCGCGGGTTTGTCGCCAGCGTGGGGCGCGCTGGGGTTGGATGGGGCGGGCAACTCGAGGGCCATGGGTGCGGCAGCCGGCAAAGTGGTGGCGTGCCTAGCCTAGGGCGGCGAGCCCGTGGCGAAACGCGAAATACCGGTGCCTCAGCCCACTACTTCGGGCTGCGCCATCGCGCCCTGGCGCAAACGCACGGCTTCCTGCTCCCAGTGCCGCGCCTGGTCGGCGTGGCCCAGGCTCGCGTGGAACACGCCCAGGTTGTGCGCCGCCAAGTAGCTGCCGCGGCCTTGCACGGTGTCCGGCAGATCGGGCTGCTCGCCGATCTGCAGCGCGCGCAGCCAGCTCGCCTCGATTTGCGGCAACAGCGTCGCGGCCTGCTGCGGCCGGCGGATTGCGCACTCCAGCAGCACATCGCCCAACGTGAACTGAAAGTCGGGCGAGTGCGCCCAGTGCGCCTGCTCGGCGGCGGCGACGCGCAGCGCCTCGTCGACGCAGCCCAGCTGCTTGAGCGTGAACATCCAGCGCACGACCAGGTCGTGGCGCCACGACGCGCTTGCCGCTGCGCTTGCGTAGGCGCATGCATAGTGCGGCTGGGCCTGGGCGAACTGCGAGTTCACTTCCAGGTCCTTGCCCAATTGGTAGTTCCAATAGGCATCGTGGGGGTGCTCGGCCAGCGCGGTTTCGAGCAGCCGACGGTTGCGCCCCGCCTTGCCGACCCGCTGCGCCGCGAGGTAGCCATCGTGCGCGACGTCCAGCGCGATGCGCCGTCGGGGCAGTGGCGACTCGGGCTGCTCGTGAATGCGCCCCGCGTAGCGCACGCTGGCGGGCAACAGGCGCGGCAGCCAGCTCGGCGCGTCGGTTGCGCCATGGTCGATGCGGCTCGCCACTCGAACCTGCCCCAAGAACATCGGATCCTGGCTTCGCACCGCGGAAAGATACTCCCCACCGCCGACCAGCCATTCATCGGCATCGAGCACGAGCCGCCACGGGGCTTGGGTGAGCGCGAGCGCCGCGTTGCGCGCCGCGGCAAAGTCGTCGATCCACGCAAAGTGCTGCACCACCGCGCCGCAGCGCTGCGCGATCGCCACCGTCGCGTCGTGCGAGCCGGTGTCGAGCACGAGCATGTCGTCAACAAAGGGGCGCACGCTGTCCAGGCATCTTTCTATACAGCGCGCTTCGTCGCGCACGATCATCACCAGGGCGATTCTTGGCGCTGCGCGCGGTTGACTGGGTTCGCTCGGAGCCGTGTCGCCGCGTGCTGCGCAGCCGTCTGCAATCTTCATGGGCGCAATGGCAACACTTCAGTTGCCGCGCGAAGCGCCGATAAGCCCGGCTCAACGCCTCTTTATTCACCGACCGGCCCGCTTGACTTTGTTTGATGAATTTTTCACAGGGTTTGAAAAACACCCTCAAGTCAAACCGGGACCGCACCGATAACGACAGCAACGCACCTGGGAAACCGGGCTCGTAGGCCGCCTAGGCAGCCGAGTCACATCAACCGCAAGGAGCCCCTACCGTGGCAATGACCATCAACACCAACGTCGTTTCGCTGAACGCGCAACGCAATCTCTCGACGTCCAAGACGTCGCTCGCCACCTCGATGGAGCGCTTGTCATCGGGGCTGCGGGTCAATTCGGCCAAAGACGACGCCGCCGGCCTGGCCATCGCCGGCCGCATGGAAGGCCAGATCCGCGGCATCAACGTCGCGATCCGCAACGCCAACGACGGCATCTCGGTGGCGCAAACCGCTGAAGGTGCACTGGCGACGATCACCGACGCGCTGCAACGCATGCGTGAACTGGCGATTCAGGCGCAGAACGGCTCGAACGGCACGACGGACCGAGCCAACCTCGATACGGAGTATCAACAACTCTCCTCAGAAATCACGCGCATTGGCTCGCAGACCAAGTTCAACGGCGTGGCCATCGTGGGCGCTGGCGCCGGAGGGCAGACCTTCCAGATCGGCCCAAACAATGGCGACACGCTGACGATCACGACCAACGCGGTCGCGACGGTCACCGGTGACCTGACCACCGCGGCGAACGCATCGACGGCAGTTGACGCACTCGACACGGCACTGACCACGATCAACACCGACCGCGCAACTTACGGCGCTGCAATGAGCCGCTTCTCGTATGCGATCAACAACCTGCAAGTGACCGGCGAGAATCAATCGGCGGCACGCGGACGCATCATCGACGCCGACTTCGCCGCGGAAACGGCCAATCTGTCTCGAGCGCAGATCATGCAGCAGGCCGGCAGCGCGATGGTGGCGCAAGCGAATCAGTTGCCCAACCAGGTGCTGGCGCTGCTGCGCTAAGCACCGACCGCAGGCCCGGCACAAGGGCCCCAAACAATCCAACGCCGCCCTTCACGGGCGGCTTTTCATTTTGTTTAACCGGGGTTCGCCGCCCTTATCGAACGATCCCCGCCGCGGCCATGCAGAAGAATCCACTTGGCAGACCCCAGTGTCTGACCCCCCGACCGGCACCCGAGCCGGGAGACGAATGGATTCTCCAGGAGTACCTGCATGGCCCAGACCATCAACACGAACATCGTTTCGCTCAACGCGCAGCGCAATCTGACAACGTCGAAGATCTCGCTCGCGACGTCGATGGAACGCCTGTCGTCGGGCCTGCGGGTCAACTCATCACGTGACGACGCCGCGGGCCTGGCGATTGCCGACCGCATGAATGCTCAGATTCGCGGCATCAACGTCGCGATCCGCAACGCGAACGACGGCATTTCCCTGGCGCAGACCGCCGAGGGCGCGCTGTCCACGATCACCGACGCGCTGCAGCGCATGCGCGAACTCGCAATCCAGGCGCTGAACGGCTCGAACGGCACCAACGACCGCGCAAACCTCGACTCCGAGTACCAACAACTCTCTGCGGAAATTCAACGCGTCGCCGACCAGACCAAGTTCAACGGCGTGGCCATCGTCGGTGCCGGTGCCGGCGCGCAGTCGTTCCAGGTCGGGCCGAACAACGGCGACACGTTGACGATGACGACCGTGGCGGTCACCGCCGTCACCGGCGGCATCACCGACGTCGCCCTCGCATCGACCGCGCTGAGCGACATCGACGTCGCGCTGGACGCCATCAACACCGACCGCGCCACCTACGGCGCGGCGATGAGTCGCTTCGCTTTCGCCATCACCAACTTGCAAGTGACGGGCGAAAACCAGTCGGCGGCGCGGGGGCGCATCATGGACGCCGACTTTGCCGCCGAAACCGCCAACATGTCGCGCGCAAACATCCTGCAACAGGCCGGCACGGCGATGGTCGCGCAAGCGAATCAGCTGCCGCAGCAAGTGCTGCAATTGCTGCGCAGCTGAGGCGTCTGGCGCCGGCCGAGCTGGCGCTGCCGCCGCTCGGGGTCATCCCGGCGCACGCCGGGATCCACCGTCTCCCGACCTCGCTTGGATCCCGGCCCCCGTTTCGAGCACGGTACAACCTTTCGCCGGGATGACCGCAACAATCCCCTTGTTCGCCGCGGGCCAGTTGTGGTTGGGCTCGCGCTGAAATCCCTCAAGTCCCGCGCAAATCTGCCGAAACGCGGATGACGACAAAGGATTATTCCCATGGCCACGATCTCATCGCCTGGCGTCGGCAGCGGGCTGGACGTCAACAACATCATCACGCAGTTGGTGGCGGTCGAGCGCGTTCCGCTGACCAAGCTCGAAAACGAAGCCAAGGCGTTGGAGACCAAACTCTCGACGTACGGCAAGGTCAAGTCTGCGATCTCGGCGCTGCGTGACGCGGCTGCGGCGCTGACGCGCGCCGAGACGTGGACGCGCACGACGGGCGCTTCTGGAAATCCTGGCGCAGTCAGCGTGACCACGGGGGCGAACACCAAGGCCGGCAACTACTTGATTCAGGTGAACAGCCTCGCCGCTGCGCAATCCAACGCGACCGGCGTGTTTGCCTCGGCCGATGCGCTGGTAGGCGAAGGCACGCTGACCATCGAGCTGGGCGCCTGGGGCGTCGGCCAGGGTAGTTTCGCCCCCAAGGTGGGCGCCACCGCGGTGCAGATCGCCGTCGGGCCGCCGGCGCAGTCGCTCGCGCAATTGCGCGACAAGATCAACGCCTCGGGCGCAGGGGTCGTCGCCTCGGTGCTCAGCGACGCGAGCGGCGCGCGCCTCGTGCTGCGCTCGAGTTCGCCCGGCGGCTCCAATGCGTTTCGCGTGAGCGTCGCCGACAGCGATGGCAACGACAGTGACGGCGTAGGCCTCTCCGCCCTCGCCTTCGACCCCTCGGTGGGGATCCTGACGATGGCGCAGGCGCTCGCCGCAGCGAACGCCTCGGCGACGCTGAACAACCTGCCCATCACCTCGGAAAGCAATACGCTCACCGATGTGCTCGACGGCATGACGCTCACGCTGAACCAGGTGACCTCAGGCCCGGTTCAGCTGAGCGCGGCGCTCGACGCGCCCTCCTTGCGCAAGTCGGTCGACGCCTTCGTCACCGCCTACAACGACTTGAACAAGATGCTCGCCGACCAGACCAAACTGGGCAGCGCCGAGCAAAATAGGACCAACCTGCACGGCGACAGCGCCGCCCTGGCGATTCGCAACCAATTGCGCCAGTTGCTGGGCGCGACGAGCAGCGCATCGAGCACGTTCGCGCGCCTCTCCGAAGCCGGATTCGACGTGCAGCGCGACGGCTCGATCACGCTCAACGAAACCAAGATCACGAGCGCCCTGGCGAATCCGGTGGAGGCGCGCAAGGTGTTCGGCAATGTCGATGCGCTCGTGAGCGCGAACAACGGCATCGCGACGCAGATCCGCACGATGGCCGATCGCCTGCTCGGCGGGGACGGCACGATAGGCACACGCAGCGACGGGCTTCGACGCAACCTCGACTTGAACCAGGACCGCCAGGACCGATTGACCGAGCGCATCGCCCAGGTCGAAAGACGCCTTCGTGCCCAATACACCGCGCTGGACCGCCAGATGGCGCAGCTGAACAGCCTGTCGGGCTACATCACGCAGCAGCTCACCGTTTTTAACAACAGCGGCTCGAATTAGCGGGCATTGTCGGAAGCGGGCGACTCAAGTCGCCCCCCGAGCCACCGATATTTACGGCACAGACTCACTTCCAGGCGACCCGACAGCCATGCAAGCGACTCAGCCTCGCTCCCACAAGCCCCACGCCATCGCCAGTGCGTACCGGCACGTCGGCATCGAAACCGGCGTGTCGGGCGCTTCGCCGCATCAGCTCGTCTGCATGCTGTTCGACGGCGTGCAAGATTCGATTGCGCAGGCGCGCGGTGCGATCCGTGCCGGCGACATCCAGACCAAGGGCCGCGCCATCGCGCGCGCCATGCGCATCGTCGACGAGGGCCTGCACGGCGCGCTCAACGCGCAATCCGGCGGAACCCTGGCGCTGGACCTGCGCGACCTGTACAACTACATCACGGTGCGCCTGACGCACGCGAACCTGAACAATGACGACGCGGCGCTGGCCGAGTGCGCCAAGCTGATCGAGCCGCTGCGCAGCGCCTGGCGCGAGATCGGCGCGCAAGTTCAGCAAAAGCCATCGATCGCCCAGCCATGAAACCCAGTGCCGCCATGCCGCTCGACACGCCCACTCCCGTTTCGTTGCTGAACTACTACGAAGCCATCGAACAGGCCAGCCAGGACATGCTGCGCGCCGCGCGCGATGGCGACTGGGACCGCGTCGTCAAGCTCGAAAGCGCGTGCGCGCTGTTGATCTCGCACCTCAAGCACGCCGCCGCGAAGAAAGCCCTCGCCCCGGACGAAGCCCAGCTCAAGTCGCGCATCATGCAGCGCATCGTCATCAACGACGCCGAGATCCGGCAACTCGCCGAGCCCTGGCTCGACGACCTCGACCGGCTGCTCGCCGGGCGCAACCGCACGGTGCATTGAGCCGGCCCCACGCCACGATTCTTAGCGCGATGGACACCCTGCCGATGTCGCTGGATTCGCTGGCCGCCGCGCACGGCGGCCTGGGCGAATTCCGCATGACTTCCGCGGTGGAGATTCGCGCCATGCTCGGGCGCGTGTGCAGCGCCGGCATCGTCCTGAGCCTGAACGCCGGCGAAGGCACGAGCTGGGAGGTCAAGCCCTGGGCGATCGACTCGGCGCGCTCGGCGATCAGCATGGCGTTCGACGGCGACACGGCCGACCCCCTGCTGCAGCGCGTGCTCGAGAGCACCCTGGTGATCGCGGTGGGCGTGATCGACGACGTGAAGATTCAATTCGACGTGCAGGGCCTGGTGCTCGTGCAGGGCACCAGCTCGGCTGCGCTGCGCTGCGCGGTGCCGCGCGAGCTCTACCGCTTCCAGCGCCGCGAGAACTTCCGGGTGCGCCCGCCGGTGCGCAATGCGCCGGCAGCGCGCCTGACGCACCCGGGTCTGCCCGCGCTGCTGCGCATCATCGACGTGAGCGCAGGCGGCTGCGCCCTGTTCCTGCCGGAGGGCGCGCCGCCGGTCGATGCCGGCACGCTGATCCATGGCGTGATTCTCGACCTGGAGGTCAACGTGCGCGTTCAGACCGACCTGCGCGTCCAGCACATCTCGACGCTCAGCGCGGCGACGAACGGAATGAAGATCGGCTGCCAGTTCGTGAACCCGAACAACAGCTCGCTGCGCAACTTGCAGCACTACATCGCGCAGACGCAGAAGCGGGCACGCTTGGCGAGCGTTTGAAGTCGCGTTCGCGAGGCGCGAGATGCGCCGTCAGGCAGGCCCGCTGGTCAGCAGCGCGTCGGAGCAGCGCGGCGAAGTCAACCCGGCTGTGACGCCAGCTCGACTTGTACTGCCCGCGAAGGTGCAAGCTGCGCCGGGGCGGGCACTTTCCAGTACGCACCAATGCCATCGATGTCGTGTATCGGACTGTCGATGCATTTTTCCGTTCGATAGTCGGCAATCGCGCGGCGGCACCCATCGACGGCGCCGAAGTCGTCGACGATGATGTAGCCGCCCGGGCTCACTTTGTGTCCCAAGGCCTGCAGAGCATCCATGGTGGATGCGTACATGTCACCATCCAGGCGCAGCACCGCGATGCGCTCGATCGGCGCGCCGGGCAAGGTGTCCTTGAACCAGCCCTTCAGGAAACGAACCTGGTCGTCGAGCAGATCGTACTTTCTGAAGTTTTCCTGGACGGCCTCGAGGGACACGGCCAGCGCCTTGTAGGTGTGGTGCACGTCGCCGACGTCTTGGCTCGGGTAGCGCTTCGCATCGGGCGCGGGCAGGCCTTCAAACGAATCGGCCACCCAGACCCGGCGGTCGGTGACGCCGAAGACCTTCAACACGGCCCGCATGTAAATGCACGCCCCTCCGCGCCACGCACCGGTTTCGACAAAGTCACCCGGCACCCCGTCGATGATCACATCGCTCATCAGCTCGCGCAGGCTGCGCAGGCGTTCGAATCCGATCATGGTGTGGGCTTTGGCAGGCCAGTCGCGTCCCTGGGCCCGTCGAACCGGGTCGAACACGCCGCCGGACCATTGGTCCATCGGCGGATCTTCATAGATCACCCCCAGCAAGACGCGCTCGATGAGGTTGAGGTAGAGCTCGGCCAATCGTGCAACATGGTTCATGCCAGCATGCTAGGGTGGCGCAGCAGGATGCGGTCGCTGCAAAAACGATGCGTTCTCCGGTCAGCTTCGGTCGCGCTGACGCGGTCACGCGTTGCGCATGGCGACCCACCCCTGCACCGCCTCCAGCGCGCGCACGCGCTGGTGCTCGGGCAAGAACGAGTGCTGCACGGCTTGCACGACCATGCGTTGGCACTCGGCGGGGCTCAGGTCGGCGTGGCGCACCAGGCGCAGCGCCTCGCCGCTGTGCGTGATGCACGAGATGAGCCGGTTGTCGGTGTGAAAACTCAAGGACACGCCGGCGCGCCAGAGCGCTGCGATCGGATGCGTCGCGAGCGACGCCGCCGCACCGGTGTGCACGTTGCTCGTCATGCAGACTTCGAGGTGCACGCCGCTGGCGATCAACTCCGCCACCAGGTGGGCTCGCGCCGGGTCGGTGAGCGCTTCGGCCAGACGCACGCCGTGGCCGATGCGCCGCGCGCCCAGACGCACCGCTTCGAGCACACGCTCGGCAGCGTCGGCCTCGCCCGCGTGCAGCGTGATCGGCAAGCCGGCGTCGCGCGCGATGGCCAGCGCGCGCGCGTGATCGCCCGGTGGATGGCCGAGTTCGGCGCCCGCCAGGTCGAATCCGATCACGCCGCGGCCGTGCCAGCGCAGCGCCAGGCGCACCGCGCGTTCGGTCTCGAAGGACGGCAGGTGGCGCATCGAACAGACGATCAACCCGCTCATCAGCGGGCTGCGTGACAGCCCCTCGAGAAGCGCTTCGACGGCAGCGTCACCGCTCACACCGTGGGCCTCGAAGAGCAGCGGCGCGATGCGGAACTCACCGAGCACCGCACCCTCGGCACGTGCGTCTTCGGCAGCTTCAAAGGCGACGCGGGCCAGGCCTTCGCGCGTGGCCATGGCCGCCACCGTGAGCGCAAAGCCTTCCAGGTACGCCTCCAGGCTGCCGGCGTGGGCGCGCTGCTGGAACCAGGCCTCGACGCCGAGCCGGTCCGGCGCCGGCCATGGCAGCGCGCGCTCGCGCAGCAACTCCATCAAGGTCGAGACGCGCAAACCGCCGTCGAGATGGTCGTGCAAGACCACCTTGGGCATGGCGCGCAGCTGCCTCAACAACGCAGCATCATCCGGGGCAATGTCGGCGTCGAACATGGGCTGCGATCGTAGAGCAGGCGCGGCTGACCGGGCACGCCTGACCCCAGGGCGAGCCCCGAGGCACGAGCGACGCAAGTCTTGCTATCCTGCACCTCACCCCATCAGCACTCGGAGCCCTTGCCATGAAGCGCTTTTGCTCTCTTCTGCGTCTTTGCCTCGCCGCGACCATCGCGCTCGCCGGGCTGGGCGCGGCCGCGCAACCCGCCATCGTCTACGACATGGGCGGCAAGTTCGACAAATCGTTCAACGAGGCCGCCTACAACGGCGCCGAACGCTGGAAAAAGGAAACCGGCAAGGCCTACATGGACTTCGAGATCGCCAACGAAGCGCAGCGCGAACAGGCGATGCGGCGCATGGCCGAACGCGGCGCAAACCCGGTGATCGGTGTGGGCTTCTCGCAGGGTTCGTCAATCGAGAAAGTCTCGAAGGAGTTTCCGAAACTCAGCTTCGTCATCATCGATTCGGTGGTCAAGCAACCCAACGTCGAATCGATCGTCTTCAAGGAGCACGAAGGGAGTTTTCTGGTCGGCATGATGGCGGCGATGGCGAGCAAAAGCGGCAAGGTCGGCTTTGTGGGCGGCATGGACATTCCGCTGATCCGCAAATTCCAGTGCGGCTACGAACAAGGCGCGAAGTTCGCGAATCCGAAGGTTGAAGTCAGCGCGACCATGACCGGCACGACGCCCGCCGCGTGGAGCGACCCGGCGCGCGGTGGCGAACTCGCCAAGGCGCAGTTCGCGCGCGGTGTCGACGTCGTGTTTGCCGCTGCCGGAGGCACCGGCGCGGGCGTGTACCAGGCAGCGAAAGACGCGGGCAAACTCGCGATCGGCGTAGACAGTAACCAGAATCACTTGCAGCCAGGCACGATGCTCACCTCGATGGTCAAGCGCGTCGACAACGCGATCTACAACAGCGCGAAGAAGAGCACGCCGGGCGTGACCGCGCTGGGCCTGAAAGAAGGCGGCGTCGACTACGCCTTGGACCAGCACAACGCCAAGCTCGTCTCAGCCGAGATGAAGAGCAAGGTCGACGCGGCGAAGGCCGACATCATTGCCGGCAAGATCAAGGTTGCCGATTACATGGCGGACAACGCCTGCAGGTATTGACCCCCCCCGGAGCGCCTTACGGCGCTCCCCCCGTGGGCCCGCAGGGGCCACTGCGTGGCCCTGGGGGCGTCGCCAGCGGACCGGCAAAGCCGGATCCGCGGCGGCCACTTGAACGGGTCGTACCTGCCGTTCAGATGTCGGGCATTTGCAAACGCTTCGGCGCAGTCCAGGCGAATCGGCATGTCAATCTGACCGTTGGTGCCGGCACGGTGCACGGCATCGTTGGCGAAAACGGTGCGGGCAAGAGCACGCTGATGGCCGTGCTCTACGGCTTCTACCGTGCCGAAAGCGGCAGTGTCGAGATCAACGGCGCGCCGGTGCGGATCGACAACTCCAAAGCGGCGATCGCGCTGGGCATCGGCATGGTGCACCAGCACTTCATGCTGGTCGAGAACTTCAGCGCGCTCGACAACATCCTGCTCGGCGCAGAAAGCCATTGGCGCTTGCAACCGGCGCGCGCGCACTTGCGCGCCCAGCTCGACGCGCTGATGCGCGACACCGGCTTGCACGTGCGCCTGGACCTGCCCGTCGAGGACTTGCCAGTGGGCGAACGCCAGCGCCTGGAAATCATGAAAGCGCTGGTGCGTGGCGCGCGCATCCTGATCCTCGACGAACCCACCGCCGTGCTCACGCCGCAGGAAACCGAACAACTGCTCGCGACGCTGCGGCGCCTGCGCGAGCGTGGCACGACGGTGCTGCTGATCACGCACAAGCTCAAGGAAATCATGGCGCTGTGCGACGCCGTCACGGTGATGCGCGGCGGGGCGGTCGTGCTCGACTGCGCCATCGTCGACACGAGCGTCGACGAGTTGGCGCAAGCCATGGTCGGCCGGCGTGTGCACACCGGTCGCGCAGCGGACGCGAGCACGTCGCCGCCCGGCGCGGTGTTGTTGCAAGCGCAGCAGCTGCGCTGGCGCGACGGATTCGGCGTGCCGCGCCTGGACGACGTGTCGATCAGCCTGCGTGCCGGAGAGATCGTCGGTGTGGCGGGAGTCTCGGGCAATGGCCAGAGCGAGTTGCTCGACGCGCTCGCGGGTCTGCTCGCGCCGCATCAGGGCGGGCTGCGCATCGGCACGCAGACCTTCACGCCCAAGCGCTGGATCACGCCCGACGCAGCGCGCGCTGCGGGCGTCGCGCACGTTCCGGAAGACCGGCACCGGCGCGGCCTGGTGCTGCCCTTCGGCGCGTGGGAATCCGCGGTGCTGGGCTACCACGACGCCGCGCGCTACGGCCGCCACGCCCTCATGGACCACGCCGCGATGCGCGCCGACACCGCAGCGATGATGGCGCGCTACGACGTGCGCCCGCCCGACCCTGAACTGCGCTGCGCCAAGTTTTCCGGCGGCAATCAGCAGAAGCTCGTGCTCGCGCGCGAGGCGCTGCCCGAACCCAAGGTGTTGCTCGTCGGCCAACCGACACGCGGCGTGGACATCGGCGCGATCGAATTCATTCACGGCCGCTTGCGCGCGCTGCGCGACGCGGGCGGCGCGGTGCTGCTCGTGAGCTCGGAGCTCGACGAGATCCTCGCCCTGTCGGACCGCGTGCTCGTGATGTGCGGCGGGCGCATCACCGGCGAGTTGCCGATTGCCGCTTGCAGCGAGGCCGAGCTGGGGCGGCTCATGAGCGATGCTCAGGCGCAGAAAGTCGCTGCATGAGCCAGCCGATCGAAATGCCGCGCTGGCTCGACCTGGTCGTGCTGCCTGCGTTCAACCTCGCGCTGGCCCTGCTCGCCTGCGGCGTCGTCGTGCTCATCGTCGGCCAGAGCCCGACCCAAGTCTTGGCGCTGCTCATCCAGGGCGCGTTCGGCAGCCGCATGGGCCTCAGCTACACGCTGTACTACGCGACGACCTTCGTCTTCACCGGCCTGGCCGTCGCCGTGGCGTACCACGCCGGGCTGTTCAACATCGGCGGCGAGGGCCAGGCGATGCTGGGTGGGCTTGGCACGGCGCTGGCCGCACTTGCGCTCGGCGACCACTACCCGGTGTGGGTGGTGCTGCCGGCGATGCTCGCTGCAGCCATGCTCGCCGGTGTCGCGTGGGCCGCCGTTCCCGCGGCGCTGCAGGCCTGGCGCGGCAGCCACATCGTGATCACGACGATCATGTTCAACTTTCTCGCCTCGGCCTTGCTCGCCTACGTGCTCATCGACTTGCTCAAGGAACCGGGCAACATGACGGTGGAGAGCCGCAGCTTCGGCGCAGGCGCGCACGTCGCGGGGGTGCACGAAGTGCTCGCTTGGGCGGGCATCGACTGGCCGCGCTCGCCGCTCAATGTGAGCGTGCTGCTCGCCGTGCTCGCCGCCATCGGCGTGACCCTGTTCCTGTGGCGCAGCAAGGCGGGCTACGCGCTGCGCACCGTGGGCTACGCGCCCGAGGCGGCGCGCTACGCCGGAATCCGGCCGAAACTTCAGATCGTGCACGCGATGGCGATTTCCGGGGCGCTCGCCGGCCTCGTGGGAATCAACGAAGTCGCCGGCGTGCACGGTCGCCTGTTGCTCGACTATGTGGTGGGCGCCGGCTTTGCCGGAATCGCCGTCTCGCTGATCGGACGCAACCATCCGCTGGGCATCGTTTTCGCGGCGTTGCTGTTCGGCGCGCTGTACCAGGGCGGCGCCGAACTCGCGTTTGAAATCCCCGGCTTCAGCCGCGACATGGTGTTCACGCTGCAAGGCTTGATCGTGCTGTTCTCCGGCGCGATGGCGCAGGTCGCGGCGCCGACCTTCGCGCGCGCCTGGCAGGCCTGGCGGCGCTGGCGCGATGCGGCTGCGCCAGCGCAGCCCGGCTGATCGCGAGACCGCGGCGCATGGACGAACTCGGCATCGCCACCCTGCTCGCCTCGACGCTGCGCGTCTCGGTGCCGCTGATTCTGTGCGCGCTCGCCGGCGCGCTTGCCGAACGCTCCGGCGTCATCGACCTCGGCCTGGAAGGCAAGATGCTGCTCAGCGCCTTTGCCGCGGGCAGCGTGGGCGCGCTCAGTGGCTCGATGGGGCTCGCCTTGTGCGCCGCGCTGATCGTCGGCGTATTGCTCTCGATGCTGCACGGCTACGCGTGCGTGAGTCACGGTGGCGATCAGGTCGTGATGGGCATGGCGATCACGATGACGGCCGCCGGCTTGACCGTCGTGCTCGGCATCGCCTGGTTCCAGCAGGGTGGGCAAACGCCGCCGCTGCCCGACACGGTGCGCCTCAGCAACTGGTTCACCGGCGCGGCCGCAGCGTGGCGCGAGATTCCGCTGCTCGGCACGCTGATCGCGCTGGGTCTGCTCGGGCACAATCCTTTCGTCTACCTCAGCCTGGCGCTCGTGCCTGCCGTCTGGTGGCTGATGTTTCGCACCCGTTTCGGCCTGCGCCTGCGCGCTGCGGGGGAAAACCCGGCGATGCTCGACGCGGCGGGTGTGTCGATCCTGCGCCTGCGCTACACCGCCCTCGCCGGCAACGGTGTGCTTGCCGCGCTGGCCGGTTCGTACCTCGTGCTCGCGCAGAACCCGAGCTTCATTCCGCACATGACCGCCGGGCGCGGCTACATGGCGCTCGCCGCGATGATCTTCGGCAAGTGGCACCCCGTCGGCGCGCTCTGGGCGTGCCTGCTGTTCGGCTTTCTCGACGCTGCGGCGATTCGCCTGCAGGGCACGGCTTTGCCGTTGATCGGCAGCGTGCCGGTGCAGTTGATTCAGGCGCTGCCCTACCTCATGACAGTGGTGCTGCTCGCCGGGTTCGTCGGGCGGGCGCGGGCGCCCAAGGCGTTGGGAGTGCCGTACGTCAAGGAGCGGTGAGCCGCATTGTTCCGAAGGGAAAAGCATCGAGTAAAGTCTCCCGCGCCGCCTGCCCCGCGCCTGACACGCCGCCAACGCTACACCCTTCGAGGATCGCTTGAATGAGTTTGCTGGTCGCTAACGCTTCGACTTTTCGGTGCTTGGTGGCCCTTGCCCTATGCGCCGCAGGCAGTGCCGCAGCAGCTGACGCGACCCCTGCAACTGCCCCCACCTTCACCGGGCGCTGGGTGCACGCCTTCGCGGCCTACGGACCGCCCAAGTACCCGGCCGACTTCACACACTTCGAGTACGTCAACCCGGACGCGCCCAAGGGCGGCACCCTGAACCTGCGCAACCCGGACCGGCGCTCCAGCTTCGACAAATTCAATCCCTATACGACGCGTGGTGCCGCTCCCGCCGGCGTGTCGATGTTCATGATCGAGCCGCTTGCGATCCAGTCGATGGACGAGCCGCAGACGATGTACGGCGTGCTGGCTCAGGAAATGTTCGTCGCGCCCGACCTGTCGTCGGTCTTGTTTCGCCTGCACCCCAAGGCGCGCTTCTACAACGGCGAGCCCGTGACGCCGCAGGACGTCGTCTACTCGCTGGAGCGGGCGAAGAGCATGGAGGTGTCTCCGGCGTCACAAATTGCCCACGCCGATCTGGAGCGCGCCGTCGTCGTGGACGCGCGCACGGTGCGCATCGACCTCAAGACACGCACCATCAATGCCGCGTTTGCCGCAGGCGGCATCGGCGTGTTCTCGCGCCAATGGGGCGCGGGCAAGAAGTTCGACGAGGTCGTGCTCGACAAGCCGATCACCTCCGGCCCCTACGTGATCGACCGCTACGATTTGCCCAGCCGCATCGAGTTCAAGCTCAACCCCGACTATTGGGCGCGAGACCTTCCCTCCCGGCGCGGCCATTTCAATTTCGAGCGCATCCGCTACCGCATGTACAACGACGAGGCGGTGGCGCGCGAAGCCTTCAAGGCCGGCGAGTTCGACATCTTCAAGGAATACCGCGCCAGCTCCTGGGTGCGCCAGCATCAGGGGCCGAAGTGGCGCGACGGCAGGATCGTCAAGGCGGCGCTGAAGACGAGCACCGGGCAGGGCCTGCAGTCGATTCACCTGAACCAGCGCCGTCCCATCTTTCAGGACGTTCGGGTTCGCGAAGCGCTGATGCTCGCGTGGGACTTCGACCGCTACAACCAGTACCGCACGTTCAGCCACTCCTACAGCGTGTTCAACAACTCCGAATTCGCCGCGGTGGGCACGCCCTCGCCCGAAGAGCTGAAGCTGCTCGAGCCGTTTCGCGCCGAACTGCCGCCGCGTGTGTTCGGCCCGCCATTCGTGCCGCCGAGCAATCTGACGGGCCCCAACGCATTGCGCGAAAACCTACGCCGCGCACGCGATCTGCTGGAGCAAGCCGGCTGGAAAATCGCCGCCGACGGGAAACTGCGCAACGCGCGCGGCGAGCCGTTCGAATTCGAGTTCCTCGAGCCCGGTGACCCGAATCGCCTGATCGACTTTCAGCGCAACCTCGAGAAGCTCGGCATCACCCTCAAAGAGCGCATCGTCGACTACGCGCTGTTCGGGCGCCGCCTGGACCAGTACGACTTCGACAGCGTCGTCATCGTCGAATACGATTTCGCGTTGCCCAATCCGACCGACATGGCCGCGTCGTACGGCTCCAAGTCGGCCGACGAGCCCGGCAACGGCAACTACCGCGGCGTCAAGAGCCGCGCCGTCGATCACTTGATCAAGGCGATGGGCGACGCGACGACGATCGACGAGCTTCGCGTTGCATCGCGCGCGCTGGACCGGGTGGTGATGTGGAACTTCTGGCAGATTCCGCAGGTGTACAACAGCGTGGAGCAGATCTCCTACTGGAACCGCTTCGGCATCCCCGCCGTCCAGGCCAAATATTTTGTCGCCGATTCCTACCCCTCGGCCAGCTCGCCCCCCTGGCCGCTGTGGACCTGGTGGCTCAAAGACGCACGCCCTGCCGCGCCACGGCCCTGACGACACTCCGCGAAGCCGACACCCATGTTCAGCTACATCCTCAAACGCATTGCGCTGATGCTGCCCACGCTGCTTGGCGTGCTGACGGTGACCTTCGTCGTGATCCAGTTCGTTCCCGGCGGGCCGGTGGAACAGCTTCTGGCCGAAGCGAGGGCCGCACAAAAGGGCGGGAGCGGCGGCTACAAGGCGAGCCGGGACATCGACAAACAACAGATCGAGGAGCTGAAAAAACTCTACGGCTTCGACAAACCGGCGCATGTGCGATATGTCGAGATGCTCGGCAGCTTTGCGCGCTTCAATCTGGGCACGAGCTTCATGCAGAACAAGGACGTCTGGACGCTCATCAAGGAGAAGCTGCCGGTGTCGGTCAGCCTGGGCCTGTGGACGTTTCTGATCTCGTACCTGATCTCCGTCCCCTTGGGCGTGGCCAAGGCAGTGCGCGAGGGCTCGCACTTCGACACCCTGACGACGACGCTGGTGCTGATCGGCAACGCGATTCCCGGCTTCGTTCTCGGCGTGCTGCTGATCGTGATGTTCGCCGGTGGCACTTTCTTCGACTGGTTTCCGCTGCGCGGCCTCACCTCCGACAACTGGGACGAGTTGGGCTGGCCGGCACGCATCGTCGACTACCTGTGGCACTTGGCGTTGCCGTTGGCCTGCCTGGTGCTTGGCAGCTTTGCGATCACAACCATGCTCACGAAGAACACCTTTGTCGAAGAAGTGCGCAAGCAATACGTGCTGGTGGCGCGCGCCAAGGGATTGGCACCGCAGCGGGTGCTCTACAAGCACATTTTTCGCAACGCACTGATTCCGCTCGTGACCGGGTTTCCTGCGGCCTTCGTCGGCGCCTTTTTCGCCGGCTCGGTGCTCATCGAAACCCTGTTTTCGCTCGACGGTCTGGGCCTGCTCGGCTACGAAGCGGTGATCCGGCGCGACTATCCCGTCGTGCTCGGCTCGCTCTACGTGTTCACGCTGATCGGCCTGGTCGTGAAGCTGGTGTCGGACGTGCTTTACGTCATCGTCGACCCGCGCGTGCAGTTCGGAGCCGCGGCGCGATGAGCGGCGAATTGACAGCCGGCAGCTTGTTGACGGCTGCGGCCGATAACCCGCCGTCGAAGTCTCCCAATCAGCGCGCCTGGGATCGCTTCAAGCGCAATCGGCTCGGTTATCGGTCGCTGTGGATCTTTGTCGTGCTGCTCGTCGTTGCAACGACGGGGGAACTGTTCAGCAACGACCGACCGTTTGTCGCCCACGTGAATGGCGAAACGTTCTTTCCGGTGCTGAACAACCCGAGCGACAAGGCGCTGGGCGGCGATTTCCTCACGCCCGCTGACTGGAAAGACCCTTTCATCGCCGACGCGCTGACCAAGCCCGGCAACTGGAAGATCGGCGCGCTCAACCCGCACTCCGCCACCTCGACCAACTACTTCGCCGCCAAGCCAGTGCCCTCGGGGCCCGACAACGTCAACTGGTTCGGCACCGATCGCTTCGGCCGCGACATGTTCGCCCGGCTGCTCTACGGCTTTCGGGTCAGCATCTGGTTCGCAATCGCGCTCACGCTCACCGGAACAGCGCTGGGCATCGTGATGGGTGCGATTCAGGGATTCTTCGGCGGCCGGGTCGACCTGGGGCTGCAACGCCTGATCGAGATCTGGGGTTCGGTGCCCGAGTTGTACCTGCTGATCATCATCGCGTCGATCTTCGAGCCTTCGCTGCTTCTGCTCCTGATCCTGCTGTCGCTGTGGGGCTGGATCGGCTTGTCGGACTATGTGCGTGCCGAGTTCCTGCGCAACCGCTCGCTCGAGTTCGTGAAGGCGGCACGCGCACTTGGCCTGACAAATGCCCAGATCATTCGGCGCCACGTGCTGCCCAATTCACTGACGCCGGTGATCACCTTCCTGCCGTTTCGCATGAGCGGCGCCATCCTGGCGCTGACCTCGCTCGACTTTCTGGGCCTGGGCGTTCCCGCATCGGTGCCGTCACTTGGTGAATTGCTCAAGCAAGGCAAGGACGCGCTGGACGCGTGGTGGATCATCGTGCCGACCTTCCTGCTGCTGACCGCGACCATGCTGCTCCTCACCTTCATCGGCGACGCACTGCGCGACGCTTTCGACACGCGCAAGTCATGAGCGCAGCGACATGAGCCCCCCTGCCCTGCTCGAAATCGACCACCTGAGCGTGCGCTTCGGCAGCGCGTGCGTCGTCGACGACGTCTCGTTCAGCATCGCCGCCGGAGAAAAGTTCGCCCTCGTCGGCGAATCGGGTTCGGGCAAGACGATCACTGCGCTGTCCGTGCTGCGCCTGGTCGACGGCGCGGCGAGCAGCGGCGCGATCCGCTTCTGTGGCGACGACCTCATGCAAAAGAGCGAAGCGCAGATGCGCGGTCTGCGCGGCGCACGCATCGGCATGATCTTCCAGGAACCGATGACGGCGCTGAACCCGCTCTACACGGTGGGCAACCAGATTGTCGAAGTGCTCGAACTGCACGAAGCGATGGCGCCCTGCGCAGCGCGCGCACGCGCCATCGAGCTGCTCGCGCGCACCGGCATCCCGGAGCCGCAGCGCCGGGTCGACAGCTACCCGCACCAGCTCTCGGGCGGACAGCGCCAGCGCGCGATGATCGCGATGGCACTCGCGTGCAAGCCGCAACTGCTGATTTGCGACGAACCAACGACCGCGCTGGACGTGACGATCCAGGCCGAAATCCTGGGCCTGCTCGACGAATTGCAGGCCGAGATGGGCATGGCGCTGCTCTTCATCACGCACGACCTGAACCTGGTGCGCCGCTTCACGCACCGTGTGGGCGTGATGGAACGCGGCAAGCTCGTCGAGATCGGGACCACGGCGAGCGTGTTCGCGAACCCATCGCACGCGTACACGAAGAAGTTGCTCGCGAGCCGGCCGCAGCGTCTGGTGCAGCCGCTTGACGAGAGCGCCTCCGTGCTCGTGCAGGCGCACGACGTGGGCGTGAGCTTTGCCATCAGCAAGGGCTGGTTCGCCAAACGCCAGTTCCAGGCGGTGCGCGCTGCGAGTCTCACGCTGCGGCGCGGCCAGACGCTGGGAATCGTCGGCGAGTCGGGGTCGGGCAAAACGACGCTGGGCATGGCGCTGCTCGCGCTCGAGCGGCTCGCCACGGGGTCCGTCGAGTTCGACGGCAAGCGCATCGACAACGCCGACGGCACGGCGCTGCGCGCGATGCGCAGGCGCATGCAGGTCGTGTTCCAGGACCCGTTCGCGTCGCTCTCGCCGCGCATGACGGTCGGGCAAATCGTCGGCGAGGGGCTCGCGCTGCACCGCGCCGAATTGAGCGACGCACAGCGCGCTGCGCTGGTCGCGCAGATGCTCGACGAAGTCGGCTTGAGCGAAAAACACGGCGTGACGAACGTGCTGCAGCGCTACCCGCACGAATTTTCCGGCGGACAGCGCCAGCGCATCGCGATCGCGCGCGCCGTCGTGCTGCACCCGGAGGTGTTGGTGCTCGACGAGCCGACTTCGTCGCTCGACGTGTCGGTGCAGCAGCAGGTGCTGCAACTGCTCGTGCAGCTGCAGCAGCGATATGCGCTCAGCTACATCTTCATCAGCCACGACCTGGCCGTGGTGCGCGCGATGTCGCACCGCGTGCTCGTCATGAAAGACGGCGAGATCGTCGAGACCGGCGAGGCGCAGGCGCTGTTCGCCGCACCGGCGCATGCGTACACGCAACAGCTGCTCGCCGCCGCGCACCTCGCGTGAAAGGGGCGCAGCCCATGCCGTTCGTACCCGGCCCCGAGGACATGGAAGCGCTGATTGCCGCAGCGCGGCGCGCGCGCGATCGCGCTTACGCGCCCTACTCGCACTTTGCCGTGGGCGCGGCCTTGCTCGACGAGCAGGGCCGCGTGCACGCCGGCTGCAACGTCGAAAACGCCGCTTACCCGCAAGGGTTGTGCGCCGAAGCCGCGGCGCTCGCGCACCTCGTGCTGGCCGGTGGCACCCAGGTGCGCGCCGCAGTCGTCGTCGGCGACGCCGCGGAAGCCGTCACGCCGTGCGGCGGCTGCCGACAGAAGTTGCGCGAGTTCGCTGCGGACGATTGCCCGGTCTGGTCGGCCGATCCGCACAGCGTGACCGCCCGCCACACGCTGGGCGAATTGCTGCCGGCGAGCTTCGGCCCGGCCCATCTGGGCGTTGCCAAACCATGAACGGCGCGCAGCTCGAAGACGCCGTCGAGCGCAGCGCTGCGCTGATTCGCTCGCGCCTGGCCGGGCGGTCGCCCCAGATCGCCGTGCTGCTGGGCTCGGGCTGGGGCGCGCTCGCGCACGGCGTGCAAGACCCGGTCACGATTGCCTACGCCGACTTGCCCGCGTTCCCGCGCCCGGGAGTCGAAGGCCACGCCGGCTGGCTGCTGCTCGGGCGCATCGGCAGTCGCGATGTCGCCGTGCTCAGCGGGCGCCAGCACACGTATGAAAACGGCGACGCTGCGGCGATGAAGGGCGCGCTGCGCACGCTGGCCCGGCTCGGCATGCGCGTGCTCGTGCAGACCAACGCAGCGGGCAGCCTGGACGCACGAATGCGCCCGGGCGAGCTGATGCTCATCGCCGATCACTTGAACCTCGTGCAGCGCACGCCCTTGCTGCATGAACAGGGCGCGCAGCGCTTCGTCGACCTGCGCGACGCCTACGACCCCGCGCTTCGCGCCGCGGCGCAGCGGGTCGCTGCGGCGCGCGGCGTGGCGCTGCACGAAGGCGTGTACGCGTGGATGCTCGGGCCGCAGTTCGAAACCCCGGCGGAGATCCGCATGCTGCAGCAGCTCGGCGCGCACGCGGTGGGAATGAGCACCGTGCCCGAAACCATCGTCGCGCGCCAGCAAGGCCTGCGTGTGCTCGCGCTGTCCTTGTTCACGAACATGGGCTGCGGCCTGGACGGCGAGGTCTTGAGCCACGCGCACACGCTCGCCGCGGCGCAGGCGGCAGGTGCCCACGCCGTGCCGTTTCTCGAAGCGCTGCTCGGCGCGCTGGACGTGTGAGGGGCAGAAGCCCAGCCCATGCCAAGCCCCAAGAACCGCAGCCCTATCGACGTGGCACGCATGGCGCTGGCGTGCCTGGATCTGACGAGCCTGAACAACGGCGACACGCCCGCGCACGTCGCGGCACTCTGCGAACGCGCCGCGACGACCTTGCACTCCATCGGCCCCGTCGCCGCCCTGTGCGTCTGGCCGCACCTGGCGCAGTTTGCGCGCACCCACGCCCCGGCGCAAATTGCGGTCGCGGCGGTGGCGAACTTTCCCGAGGGGTCCGCAGACCTGGACCGAGCCTTGCGCGATACCGGCCAGATCGTGCACGCCGGAGCGCAGGAGGTCGACGTGGTTCTGCCCTACCGGGCCTTGCTCGGCGGCGACGTGCGCGCCTGCAGCGCCTTGCTCGTCGCGGTGCGCCGCGCCTGCGAGGGCCTGCTGCTCAAGGTCATCCTGGAGACCGGCGAGCTGGGCGAGGCCGCGCTCATCGAGCAGGCGGCACGCATCGCGCTCGACGCGGGGGCTGATTTCCTCAAGACGAGCACCGGCAAGACGAAGGTCGGCGCAACGCCGCACGCTGCGCAGACGATGCTGAACGCCATCGCGAACGACGCACGGGCGCGCGGGCGCGTCGGCTTCAAGGCCTCGGGCGGCGTCCGCAGCGTGGCCGACGCGGCGCGCTATGGCGACTTGGTTGAACGCACACTCGGCGCCGGCGCGCTCACACCCCAGCGCTTTCGCATCGGCGCGAGTGCCTTGCTCGCCGACATTCAAGCGGTGCTTGGCGCCGCGGCGCGGCGCGAGCGCAGCGACAATGGGTATTGATCGAACTCAAGGAGACTGAAGTGAAATTGGCAGCAAGAATTTGGCAATGCACATCGGCGCTGGCGCTGACGCTGCTCGGCGCCGCGGCCTGGGCCGCAGACTTTCCCGCGCCCAAAGAAGGCTCGTGGATCGCACGCGAGTTCCGCTTCGCCAGCGGCGAGGTGCTGCCTGAACTGAGGCTGCATTACACGACGGTGGGCGCGCCGACGGGCGAGCCCGTGATGCTGCTGCACGGCACGACGGGGTCGGGCTCTAGCCTGCTGTCGCCGGCATTCGGCGGCGAGCTGTTCGGCGCGGGCCAGCCGCTCGACGCGAGCCGTTACTTCGTGATCCTGCCCGACGCGATCGGCCACGGCAAGTCGAGCAAGCCTTCCGACGGGCTGCGCGCCGCCTTCCCGAAGTACACCTACGACGACATGGTGCACGCACACCACCGGCTGCTCACGGAACACCTGGGCGTGCGCCGCCTGCGCCTGGTGCTCGGCAACTCGATGGGCGGCATGGAAACGTGGCTGTTCGCGCAGAAGTACCCCGAGTTTGCCGACATCGCCGTGCCCATGGCCTCCTTGCCCAGCGAAATGAACAGCCGCAACTGGATTCTGCGCAGGCTCATCACCGACTCGATTCGCAACGACCCGCAGTGGCAGGGCGGCAACTACACGACGCAGCCGAAGAGCGCGCAATATGCGTCGGTCTTCTACGGTCTGGCGACGAACGGTGGCAACCAGGCCTTGCTGAGAGCGGCGCCGACGCGCGAGAAGGCCGATCAATTGCTGAATCAGCGCCTGAATGCCGCGTTCAGCTCCGACGCGAACGACGTGCTTTACCAGTGGGATTCGTCGCGCGACTACAACCCGTCTGCGGGGCTGGAGCGGATTCAGGCAACGCTGCTCGCGATCAATTCGGCCGACGACGAACGCAACCCGCAGGAAAACGGCGTACTCGAGCGCGAAATCAAGCGCGTGAAGAACGGTCGCGTGCTGCTCATCCCGGGCAGCGAAATGACCGCAGGGCACGGGACGACGGGGCAGGCGAAGTTCTGGAAGAAGGAGGTCGGCGAACTCCTGCAAAGCGCGCCGCGCCTGCCGACGAAGTAGCCAGGTGCCTGCGCCGCGCCGGCGAGCGCCAGCGCGCGGTAGGGCTATTCGCGTGCGCGCATGATGCGCGAATGCTTCCTGCTGCGCACCTGCACGACGACACCGGCGTCATCCGCTTTTGGGTTCTCACTGAGTCGGGCCAGCAAGTCGGCGCGACGATCAGCAAATCGACGCTGCACTACGCTTTCGGCGCCGACCTCAGCGGGTCCGACGCCCTGGCCACCTACACCGCGAACCACGTCGTCATCGACGCCGCAGTGCGGCGGCGCGTCGCCGCCGGATCCATCGAGCCGGTGATGCTTCGCGAACGCGACGTTCCCGTACCGGCAAGGCGCTGAACCCGGGCCTGTGCCTGGTGACGCGCTGAAGCGTCCCGCTGCGGCCGCTTCGCTTCAGCGCCGCCGCAGCCCCAAGCCCATCACGGTCCCGACGACGAGCACGGCGCCGACCCACTGAATCGGCGCGACGCTTTGCCCCAGGATCAACCACGCCATTCCCAGCGCGGCGACCGGCTCGACGTTGAGGATCGGCGAATTGCCGACAACGCCGAGCTTGGGCAGCAGCGTGAACAGCATCGTGAACGCGGTGCCGTAGAGCACGCTCAAGGCGATCAAGCCCCACCAGCCGGCCGCCGCGTTCGGCCAGTGCAGGCCGCCTTGCGCCAACGCTCCGCCCAAGGCGAGCACGCCGACGATGACCATCGTCAGCGTCGTGCGCAGGCGCCCGTCGAGCGCAGCGACTTCGTGCTGCGTGAGCGCGAGCACCATGCCGAAAGTCGCTCCCGCGCCCACGCCGTAGGCGACACCTTTGCCGATGCGGTCCCACTGCGCTTGTGCGCCCAGCCCGGAGGCGATGCCCGACACGTCGAGCGCGAGCGCCAGGCCCACCAGGATGATGGGCATGGCGATCAGCACGGCGCGTTCCGGCTTGCGTTTGTAGAGCAGCCAGATCGCGAACGCCGCCCACAGCGGATACGTGTTGAACGCGAGCAGCGCGAGACCCACTGGAATCAGCGCGACCGACGAGTAAAGCCAGACGCTTTGCACCGTGACGAGCAGGCCGATGGCGAGCATCATGCGGCGCTGGCGCGAGTTCAGGACGATGGGGACGCGCGCCCACCCCACGAGCAGCCCGACGACGAGCGCGGTGGCGAGGCTGCGCGCGGCGACTGCCGTTGTGACATCCACCCCATGGTCCAGCGCCACCCGCGCAGCGACGTGGTTCGCGCCGAACAGGCACGCCAGGAACAGCAGCGTGACGAAGGCCTTGGGGGTGAGGGCTTGCGTGCCCATGGGCAAATGTGGCTTCGCCACTTTGCTCATTCCCCGCGGGGGACGGACGACGTACGTCGTCGGCCTAGGGGCCCCATCATTTGCCGGTCCAGCGCGGCGGGCGCTTCTCGACGAAGGCGCGCACGCCTTCCGCAAAGTCGGCGCTGCCGTAGGTTGCGAGCACCAGATCGTCGCCGTCAGGCAATGCACGCGACTCCTGGATGCGGCGCACCGACTCCTTCGTCACCCACATCGTGATCGGCGCGTGCGTCGCGATTCGCTGCGCGAGCTCGCGCACATGGTCCTCGATCTTGTCGGCGTCGACGATGTGGTGCACGAACCCTGCGGCGCGTGCTTCTTCGGCGCCAAGCAGGCGCGCCGTGAGCATCATCTCTTTCAAACGCGACGCGCCGAGGATTTCGACAAAACTCGCATAGGCGCGCATCGACAGACAGTTGCCGAGGGTGCGCGCGATCGGCACGCCAAAGCTCGAATCGGGCGTGGCGACGCGCACGTCGGCGCCCGCAGCGATGCCAAAGCCTCCGCCCACCGCGAAGCCCTGAATCTGCGCAATCACGGGTTTCTTGACGCGGCCGATGCGCCCGAGGTAGCGCTCCGATTCGCGCTCGTAGCGCAGCCCGTCCTCGCCGCTCTTGAATTCGCTGAACTGCGCGATGTCGGTGCCGGCGACAAAGGCCTTGCCGCCCGCGCCCTTCAGAACGAGCACGCGAATTGAGGCGTCGGCGTCGACTTCTTCGCACGCGTCGTAGAGGCGCTGGTACATGCCCCAGGTCATGGCATTGCGCGCCAGCGGGCGGTTGAACGTGAGCGTGAGCACGGCGCCATCGCGCGCGAGCAGCACATGGTCGCTGTCGGAGTCGGTGTTTTCCACGGGGGGAGGCGCGCGCTTCGCGCGTTGGCGTGAGGGTTGGCGAGGATCGTAGCACCCGCATCCGGGTGCTAGAGTGGTTCGCAGCCACCGCGCGGCGCTCGTCGGTTGCCGCGCGGACCCCTTGTTCCAACGAGCGCTTTCAATGACTGGAGGTCGGCGATGAACCCACTGCGTCCATTTGCTGCGGCGTCGGCCGCGCTGCTCCTGGCGTGCTCAGGCGCGGCACTGGCCCAGGCCAGCTACCCGTCGAAAAACATCGAAGTGGTCGTGCCCTTCGCGCCCGGCGGAGGCACCGACAACCTGATGCGCATGATCACCGGCATCATGGACGAGAACAAATGGTCGCCCGTGGCGCTGAACGTGAACAACCGCGCCGGCGGCAGCGGCACGGTGGGCTACGCCTACCTCATCGGCAAAAAAGGCGACTCGCATGTGGTCGCCGGTGCCACGCCGATGATCGTCTCGGGCAAGCTGCAAGGGCGCCTCTCGGGAAATCACCGCGACGCGATGACGGTCCTGATGATCGTGGCCATCGATGAGCTGATGCTCTCGGTGCGCAGTGAATCGCCCCTCAAGACGGTGGAAGAGTTCGTCGCCGCAGCGCGTGCCAAGCCGGGCACGCTGACGGTGGGCGGCACCGGCACGCTCAACGAGGACCACATCTTCGCCCACCTGTTCGAGCAGGCGGCGGGCATCAAGCTCAAGTACGTGCCGTTCAACTCGGGCGGCGAAGCGACTGCGGCGCTGATGGGTGGCCACATCGACGCCGGCATCATGAACCCGAACGAGATCTCGGCGCAGGTGGAAGCCGGCAAGGCGAAGAACCTCGCCGTCGCCGCGCGCAAGCGCGTCGCCGATGCCCCCGACGTTCCCACCTTCGCCGAGAAGGGCTTCAAGTTCTACTGGGAACAGATGCGCGGCGTGGTCGGGCCCGCGGGCATGGCGCCCGAGGCCGTGGCCTGGTGGCAGGCGACGCTGAAGAAAGTGACGCAGACAAAGAAGTGGCAAGACGACTACATCAAGCGCAACCTGCTCACGCCCACGGCGTGGGCGGGTGAAGAGGCGAACAAGTACCTCGACGGCATCACCGGCGACTACGAAAGTGCGCTGGGCGCGCTCGGTGGCCTGAAGAAGTAGGCGGCAGCAGCGCCGGGCCTGGTTTCGGATTGCCAGAGATGCGCCGCGCAGACGCCATCGCCGGCGCGGCGCTGCTCGCGCTGGCCGTGGCATTCAGCGCGGGCGCGCTGAATCACTATTCCTACTGGGGCGAGAACGGCCCGGGGCCGGCCTTCCTGCCGTTCTGGCTGGGCGTGGTCATGGCCTTGCTGGCATGCCTGCTGCTTGTCGGCGCGCTGCGCTCGGGTGCGAGCGACGCGGCGTGGTTGCCGGGCGGCGCGGGCCTCAGGCGACTCGGCATGGTGCTGGGAGCCACGGTGCTCTTGGTCGCGCTGCTCAATGTCGTCGGCATGGTGCTCGGCACCTTCGCTTTCCTGGTCGTGCTGGCGCGCTTCCTCGACCGCACGCCGTGGCCGACGACGCTCGCCGTCGCGGCGGCGGTGGCCGGCGTCAACTTTCTCGTGTTCACGCGTTGGCTCAAGGTGCCGATGCCCATCAGCTTGCTCGGCTTCTGAACCGCGGCGATGGACTTCCTCGGCAACCTCGCACTCGGCTTTTCGGTCGCATTGACGCCGTTCAATCTGCTGATGGCGGCGGTCGGGGTGACGGTGGGCATCCTGATCGGCGCGCTGCCGGGTGTGGGCCCGCCTTCTGGCGTGGCGCTGCTGCTGCCGCTCACCTTTGGCATGAACCCGACCTCGGGAATCATCATGCTCGCCGCGCTGTATGCAGGAACGATGTACGGCGGAACGATCACCTCGGTGCTGATCAACACGCCCGGCGAATCGGCCTCCGTCGTGACCTGTCTTGACGGCCACCAGATGGCGCTGCAGGGCCGCGCCGGGCCGGCGCTAGGCATCGCCGCGATCGGCTCCTTTGTCGCGGGAACTTTCGGCGTCGTGCTGCTGATGCTCGTCTCCCCCGCGCTGGCGAAATGGTCGCTCTCGTTCGGGCCGCCCGAAACCTTTGCGCTGATGCTGCTCGGCCTCACCACCGTGACCCTGCTCACCGGCGACAACCCGGTGAAGGCCTACATCAGCATGGTGTTCGGCCTGATGCTCGCGTGTGTCGGTTTCGACATCATCTCGGGCGACGCACGTTATGCGTTCGGCATTCCCGAGATGATGGACGGCATCGACTTCCTGCCCGTGGCCATCGGCCTGTTCGGTCTGGGCGAAGTTCTGGCGGGTGCGGAGGCGGCCAAGGGTCACGCCGTTGTCCATGGACGCTACGGATTGCGCGACTTGCTGCCCAGCGCGAAGGACTGGCTGCGTTCGCGCTACGCCATCGTGCGCGGCACGCTGCTCGGCTTCGCGGTCGGCACGCTGCCCGGCGCCGGGCCGACGATCGCGACCTTCATGTCGTACGCGGTGGAGAAGAAGTTCTCCAAGCACCCCGAGGAATTCGGCAAAGGCGCGATCGAAGGCGTGGCCGGCCCCGAGTCGGCGAACAACGCTGCGGCCACCGGCGCGATGGTGCCGATGCTGACACTGGGCATCCCGGGCTCGGCAACCACCGCGATCATGCTCGGCGGCCTGATGATGTGGGGCCTGCGCCCGGGGCCGATGCTGTTCGAGAAGAACCCCGAGTTCGTGTGGGGGCTGATCGCCTCGCAGTACATCGCCAACGTGATGCTGCTCATCCTGAGTACCGCGGCGATCCCGCTGTTTGTGCGCGCGCTGCGCGTGCCCTACGCGATCCTCATGCCCATCATCATCATCTTCTGCATCACCGGCGCGTATTCGTTGAAGAACAATGTCTGGGACGTGGGGCAGATGCTCGTCTTCGGCGTGCTGGGCTATGCGATGAAGCGGCTTGGCTACTCACCGGCGGCGCTCGTGCTCGCGCTCGTGCTCGGGCCGCTCGCCGAGCGCGCGCTGCGCCAGTCGTTGATCATCTCCGATGCGGGGCTGGGGATATTTTTCATGCGGCCGATTTCGGCGGTGTTGACGCTTGCCGCGCTCGCTGCGGTGCTTGTGCCTGTGCTGCGCGCGGTCCTGGCGCGAACGGCACGCCACCGCGATGCCGAGAACCGGATGTCAGGGTGATTGGGTATCCCAATCGACAGCTGCCGACGGCGGAGATCCCCTCCCGATTACGCCAGTCGCGACTTGCGTCACGCTCGACGCCGCCAGAGCGGTGTGCTGCACTGAGCCAGCGATTACCCTGGCAGCAGCGATTCCGCAATCGAGCGGGATCTGAACCGGGAGGACATCACCATGGAGCTGGGACTCTGGACGACGGCGATAGCGCTGGCGCTGGCAAGCGCCGCTGTCACCGGGTGGCTGGTGCGGCGCGCGATGCTGCGCGGTTTCGACGAGCGTCGCAAGCAAATTGTCGCCGCGACGAACGAGCAGCACGCTTCGATCATCGCCAAGTTGCGCGCGGCCCACATGAGTGCAACGCGCGAGCTGGAGCAGATGCACGCGTCAGCGCGCGATCAAATCGCCGCCGCCGTGGCCGCCGAGAAGGCCGCTTCGGCACGCCTGGAAAGCCGCCTGACCATCGCCTACGAAGAGCTTGACCGTCTGCGCCAGCAGGTCAACCCCAAGGCAACGGCGGCGAAGCGCGATTGGGCCCAGGCCTTTGCCCCAACCGAGGCGATGGAGTCTCGGTGAATTGCAAGCGCGTCAGGTCCCGGTGAAGCGCGGCTTGCGCTTTTCCATGAACGCCGCCTGGCCCTCTTTGTAGTCGTTGCTGCTGAAACACGCCTGCACGGCGCGCTCCGTGGCGGCGACGTCGCGTTGCTGCGAATCCTTCAACGCTTCGCCCACCACCAGCTTGGCGCAGCGCACCGTGAGCGGCGCGTTTTCGGCGATCGCGCGCGCCATCTCGTCGACCGTGACCTCTAACTTGTCGTCGGGCACGACGCGGTTGACGAGGCCCATCTTCTCGGCTTCGCGCGCGTCGAACTGACGCCCTGTGAAGAACATCTCTTTGGCGAACGCCGGGCCCACCAGGTCCACCAACGGGATCGCTCGCTGCAGCCCGTAGCCCAAACCGAGCTTGGCCGCGGGAATGCCGAACTTCGCGTTGTCGGTGCAGATGCGGATGTCGCAGCACACCGCCACCGCCGTGCCGCCGCCGATGCAGTAGCCGCGGATCATCGCGAGCGTCGGGATGCGCATCGCCTGGATCGCCGCGTAGGCCTTCTGCGTTGTCGCCTGGTAATGCGCGACGGCCTGCGCTTCCTGGCGCTCGTCCTTGAACTTGGAGATGTCGGCGCCCGAGGCGAATGCCTTGCTGCCTGCGCCGGTGATCACCATGACGCGCACCGCGGGGTCGGCAGAGAAGTCCGCCATGATTTCCAGCGCCGCGTCCCACATCTCGAGCGAGATCGCGTTGTGACGCTGCGGGTTGTTCAGGATCATCCAGCCGACGCCGTTGTCCTTCTTCGAGATCATTTTTTCGCTGGGCATTTGGTTTCCCTAGACGATTCCCTGGCTCTTCAGTTGGTCGATGGCGCTGCTTGAATATCCAAGTTCACGCAGCACGTCGTTCGTGTGTTCGCTCAAGGCCGGTGGGTGCGCGACGACGTGGCTCGGCGTGCGGCTCAAACTCACCGGCTGGCCGAGATAGGCGGTGCCCCCCAGTTTCTGCGCAATGCCCAGGTGCTGCACCTGCGGGTCGGCAAACGCCTGATCGATCGCGTAGATCGGCCCGCTCGGAACGCCCGCTTCGTTGAACAAGGTGACCCAGGCTGCGGTGTCGCGGTCTTTCAGGTAGGCCTCCAGATCGGCGTGCAAGGCGTCGCGGTTTTTCGAGCGCAAGGACGCGCTCGCGTAGTCGGGGTGCGTCGCGAGTTCGGGCGCGCCGATCGCTTCGCAAAACCGGACCCAGATTTTGTGCCCCGACACGGCCAGGTTCATGTGGCCGTCGCGCGTCTTGTAGACGCCGGTGGGGATCGACGTGGGGTGGTTGTTGCCCGCCTGGCCGGCAACTTCGCCTTTCATCAGCCAGCGCGCCGCCTGGAAGTCGAGCATGAAGAGTTGCGCCTGCAACAGCGACGACTGCACCCACTGCCCGAGGCCCGATTTTTCGCGCTCGATGAGCGCGACGCTGATGCCGTACGCGCAAAAAATGCCTGCGCACAGGTCGGCCACCGGAATGCCGACGCGCACCGGGCCCTGCCCCGGCAGACCGGTGATCGACATCAGGCCGCCCATGCCTTGCGCGATCTGGTCGAAGCCCGGGCGCAGGCGGTACGGGCCGTCCTGGCCGTAGCCGGAAATGCTCGCGTAAATCAGGCGCGGGTTGATCGCCGCCATGTCGGGGTAAGCGAAGCCCAGGCGCTCCTTGACGTCGGGCCGGTAGTTCTCGACGAGCACGTCAGCGCGCGCCACCAACTTTTTCAGGATCGCCACGCCTTCGGGTGACTTGAGGTTCAGCGTCATGCCGCGTTTGTTGCGGTGCACGTTCTGAAAGTCGCTGTCCTCGCGCGGACCGCCCACGCCGTCGCCTTCGTCCATGCTGGGCGGCATTTCGATCTTGATGACTTGCGCGCCCCAGTCGGCGAGCTGGCGCACCGCCGTCGGCCCAGCGCGAACGCGGGTCAGGTCGATGACGGTGATGTGCGAGAGGGCGGTGGAAGCGTGCATGGATTCAGTCTAACCCGAGCGTGCGCCCGAGCCGCCTGCCTACACTGTGCGCTGCGCTGAAGTCTCCTGCCCCACCCACTGCTGAACGAGAAGACTCATGAGCCCCCGGAAACTCTTGCTCGCCCTGCTCGCTGCACTGCTCGGCGCGTGCGCCACTGCACCACCGCGCGCAACGACTCCCGTGTCGGTGAAAGTGCTCGCGATCAACGACTTCCACGGCAACCTGTTGCCGCCGCTCGGCGGGATTCGCATCAAGGATCCCGCGGACGCAACAAAGACAATCAACGTGCCCGCAGGCGGCGCGGCGCACATGGCCAGCGCCGTTGCCGAATTGCGGCGCAAGAACCCCAACCACATCTTCGTCGCTGCGGGTGACCTGATCGGCGCGAGCCCCTTGCTTTCGGCGCTGTTCCATGACGAGCCGACGATCGAAGCGCTGAATCTGATGGGGTTGGAGGTGTCCGCCGTGGGCAACCACGAGTTCGACCACGGCAGGCCTGAGCTGCTGCGCATGCAAAGCGGCGGCTGCCACCCGGTTGACGGCTGCAAGGGGCCGCAGCCCTTTGCCGGCGCGAAGTTCAAATACCTTGCAGCGAGCACGCTCGTGCAGGCCAGCGGCAAGACGCTGTTCCCGGCGGTCCACGTCAAACACTTCGAAGGCATCCCGGTGGCCTTCATCGGCTTGACGCTGAAAGACACGCCGACCATCGTCGTTCCATCGGGCGTCACCGGCCTCACGTTTCGCGACGAAGCGCAGACCGTGAACGAGCTCGTTCCGCAATTGCGCGCCCAAGGCATCGAGGCCATCGTCGTGCTCATCCACGAGGGCGGAATGCCCAGCGGCGACTACAACGAATGCCCGGCAATCAGCGGGCCCATCGTCGACATCGTGAGCAAGCTCGACAAGGCCGTCGACCTCGTCGTGAGCGGCCACACGCACCGCGCTTACACCTGCCGCATCGACGGGCGCCTCGTGACGAGCGCCGACAAGTTCGGCACCATCGTCAGCGAAATCGACCTCGTGCTCGACCACAGAAGCGGCGACGTGATCTCGGCCGCGGCGAACAATGTGATCGTGCGCGCAGATCGCTTCGCCCCCGACCCGGTGCAGACGCAGTTGATCGCTGCGTACCAGCAGCTCGCCGCGCCGCTCGCCAAACGGGTCGTCGCGCGCTTGCCAGGCGCGCTTTCGCGCGACGAAAGCCCGGCGGGTGAACTCCGCATCGGCCAGGTGATCGCCGACGCGCAACTCGCCGCGACGCGCGCCGCAGATCGCGGCGGCGCGCAACTCGCGCTGATGAACCCGGGCGGCGTTCGCGCCGCGCTCGTGCCCGCACCCGGGGGCGAAGTGCGCTACGAAGACCTGTTCGCGGTGCAACCGTTCTACAACAACCTGGTCACGCTGACGCTGAGCGGCGCGCAGTTGCTGCAGGTGCTGGAGGAGCAATGGCTGAACCAGCCGCGTCCGCGCATCCTGCAGGTGTCCAGCAGCTTCGGCTACACCTGGGACGCGAGCCGGCCCGCCGGGCAACGCGTCGTGTCGGGCAGCGTGCAGATCGACGGCAAGGCGCTCGATCCCGCAGCCAACTACCGCGTCACGGTGAACAGCTTCCTGAGCAGCGGCGGCGACAATTTTCAGGCGCTCAAACTCGGGCGCGACCCGCGCACCGGCGTGATGGACGTCGACGCGCTCGAACAGTACCTCGCGAGTCAACCCGCGCTGCCACGCGACATGCCGCAGCGCATCCAGCGCGTGAATTGAATTGAACGTTGCACCGACCATGATTGAGGCGCCGCAGCACATCATCCGCATCAAGCGCGACGGCGGCGCGCTCAGCGCTGCGCAAATCGACGCCTTCGTGAACGGCCTGACGCACGGCAGCTGGAGCGACAGCCAGGCCGCGGCCCTGGCGATGGCCGTGCTCTGGCGCGGCATGGACGCTGCCGAGACGGTGGCGCTGACGCGGGCGATGACGCGCTCAGGCAGCGTGCTCGATTGGCGCGACGCGAACCTGCCAGGGCCAGTGCTCGACAAACACTCCACCGGCGGCGTGGGCGACAAGGTGAGTTTGCTGCTCGCCCCCATCGTCGCGGCGTGCGGCGGCGTGGTGCCCATGCTCAGCGGGCGCGGCCTGGGGCACACCGGCGGCACGCTCGACAAACTCGAGGCCCTGCCGGGCTACCGCGTCACGCCGAGCCGCGGCGTCTTGCTGCGCACCTTGCGCGACGCAGGCTGCGCCATCGTCGGCGCGAGCGAGCAGCTGGCACCGGCGGACCGTCGCCTGTACGCGATTCGCGACGTCACCGCGACGGTCGAATCGGTGCCGCTGATCGTCGCGAGCATTCTCAGCAAGAAGCTCGCCTCTAGCTTGGACGCCCTGGTCCTGGACGTGAAAGTCGGCAACGGCGCGTTTTGCACGACCCCTTCGCAGGCGCAGGAACTCGCGCAAAGCCTGGTGCAAGTGGCGCGCGGCGCCGGGCTGCGTTGCGCGGCGCTCATCACCGACATGAACCAGGTGCTGGGCACGACGGCGGGCAACGCGCTCGAGGTGCGCGAAGCGCTCGATTTCCTGATCGGCGCGTACCCCGGTTCGCGCGAGCCACGCCTGCTGGAAGTGACGCTGGCGCTGGTGGCGCAGTTGCTGCACCTGGGCGGCCTGGCCGATTCGCTCGAAGCCGGCAGGCGCGCGGCGAGCCACGCGCTTCAAGGCGGCGCGGCGGCGGAACGTTTTGCGCGCATGGTCGCGGCCTTGGGCGGGCCGCGCGACGTGCTGCACAACGCCGACTTGCCCGCCGCGCCGGTGCAGTGCGACGTTGCGGCAAGCCACGCCGGCTTCGTCGACCACATCGACACGCGCGCGCTCGGGCTGGCCGTCGTTGCGCTGGGCGGCGGCAGGCAACGCCCGGGCGACGCGGTGGACCCGCGTGTCGGGCTATCGCACGTCATCGCGCTGGGCGCGCGCGTCGAGCGCGGCGATCCTCTGGCGCGCGTGCATGCGGCGCACGCCGGCGCGGCATTGGCGGCGCAGCAAGCCGTCGAGCGCGCGGTTCACATGGGCCCGGACGCACCTACAGCCTCAGTGCAACCCCTGATCTCCCACATTTGAGGTGTAGACCCGTGGCCGATGTCACATTAGAGTGGTCTTCATGCACTCTCCGCAACGCCATCCGGGCTCGATCGACTTCGAGCCGACCGACCTCAGCGAGGCCCGCAAAGTGCTCGACCTGTTGCCGGACGGCGTGGTCGATCCGACGACGACCTCGGAGTTCTGGATTGGTCGCCGGCGCAAGCCCGAGCCGACCGATCGTGCCCTATCGGGCTCCACCATCGACTGGCTGGTCAAGCTGCCGCGCATCGTGCGGCCCGCCGCGCTGAGTGAGCAGTACCCGCGCATCGTCAACTCACTCGCGCACGCCTGGTCGGACCGGCAGCGCTGCGACGAGCTCCTGGCGTCGTTGCGCGGCGATCAGCGCAACCGGCGCAAGGGGTTTGCGCCGGCCATCAAGCTCGAGATTGAACGCCTGCGCGCTTTCCGAACCACGGTTCGCTAGGAGCCTGGGCGGCAGAAGGCGGGGTCCGCGCCGGGGAGAGTTGCCGGGCCAGTCTAGGCGCCGGCGAGGCGTGTGGCGGGCCCACACAACGAGCCGGAAACGACGAATGGCCCGGCAAATCTCCCCGGCCCTTCGGGTTGGGCCTGAAAAGGGGCGCATGCGTCGTTGCAAATGCTCGCCGTGCCACCCGGCACGGCTGCGCTTTGCGTCTAGCCTGCGCCCCTTTTCAGGCCCAACGCGGACCCCGCCTTCTGCCGCCCAGGCTCCTAGGCGGCACCGCAGGCGAGTTCAGGAATCGCGGCAGCGCCCTCAAGCCGGCAGCGTGCGCAGCCACTCGAGGTAGATCGCCCCGCGTCGCTCGGCCTGAACAATGTGCTGGACGCGGGATGCGCCCCGTGATGGGCCTCGGGCGCACGCTCATCACAACGACCATGGTCCATGAACACAGACTCGCCGGTGTCGTGCGTGGGGACAAGGTCGCGCGGGCGCGTCGCGTGCACCCGGAAAGCGCGCCGCTTTGCAGGAGAATTCAAGCCATGATCGACTCTGCCGCGCTCGCCGCACGCACCCTGGCCCTGCGCCAGGCGGCGTCGGCTCGGGCGCGCGAGAAGGTTCACGAGGCGATCGTCGATGCATACCAGACCGACGGCGCCGTTTGCATTCGCGGCCTGTTGAACCCTGAAGAAGTGGCCATCCTGCGCGCCGGTCTCGACGTGAACCTCGCCCACCCCAGCGCGCGCGCCAAAGTCGCGAGCCCCGCCGGCGACCCGGGCCTGTTCATCGAGGACTTCTGCTGCTGGCAAGACAACCCGCATTACCAGCGCACCATTTTCGAGACCCCGTTGGCCGAAGTCGCTGCGCGCCTCATGCGAAGCGCGACGGCGCGGCTTTATCACGACCACATGCTGACCAAGGAGGCGGGCACGCGCCAGCCCACGCCGTGGCACCAAGATCAGCCCTATTACAACGTCGAGGGTTTGCAGAACTGCAGCATGTGGATCCCGGTAGACCCCGTGGCGCGGCACTCGACGCTCGAGTTCGTCGCCGGCTCGCACCGTGGGCCTTGGCTGATGCCGCGCACGTTCATGGACAAACAGGCGAAGTGGTTTCCCGAAGGGAGCCTGGCCGACCTGCCTGACGTCGACGCGCAGCGCGACCGGCACCGCATCCTCGGCTGGGAGCTCGCACCGGGCGACGTCGTATGTTTTCACATGCTCGCGTTGCACGCGGCGGCTGGGGTGGACGCCGGGCGACGCAGGCGCGTGTTTTCGCTGCGCTTCCTCGGCGACGACATGCGCCACGCGCCCCGGCGCTGGACCACGTCGCCCGAGTTCCCGGGTCTGGCCGGGCAGCTCGCCGCGGGCGCGCCGATGCACCATGCCTTGTTCCCGCTGTTGTGGGAGCAAATCGCGGGAGTGCAGACGCAGTGAACGTGGCTCGGCGCATCCGGCAAGTGCACGCCGACAGCGTGTCGCCTTCGGCGTGGCGCAACGGCGGTGGGCAAACGCGTGAACTGCTGACCCGCCCCGCAGAAGGTGAATGGCAACTGCGAATCAGCCTGGCCGACATCACTCGCGACGGCCCGTTTTCGGCGTTTCCGGGCGTGCAGCGCTGGTTCGGCGTGATCGCCGGCGCCGGTGTGGCGCTTCGCTTTGGCCAGGAGGTGCGCAAAGTCACCGCAGACTCCTCTGCGTTCGAGTTCGATGGCGCTGCAGCGCCCGAATGTTCGCTGCTCGACGGGCCGACGCGAGATTTGAACCTGATGGTGCGCAAGGGTCAGGCGCGAATGTCGCGCGTGCAGGCAGGTCAGGCGTGGGACGAGCCGTTCGACGAGCGTGGCATGTTCACCACCGTCGCGGGAACGCTGCGCTGCAACGCAGACGAAGCCATCGCGCTGCCCGCCTTGACATTGGTCTGGGATCTCGGCGCTGAGCCGTGCCGCTTCGAGCCGGTGTCAACCGGCGCTGCGGGTTGGTGGCTCGGCTGGTCAGCGCTGGACGGGAGGCGCGCGTGACGCGGGAACCGGCCACCTTCACCCTGCATCGCGGCACGACGCCGCTGCTCGTCAGCGTGCCGCACGCAGGAACAGAGATTCCACAAGATCTGCGGCCTCACTTCGTGCCACGCGCTGCCGACGTGGAGGACACCGATTGGCACCTCGAGCGGCTTTACGCGTTCGTCAAGAAACTCGGCGCGAGCCTGATCGTTCCGCGCTTTTCGCGCTATGTGGTCGACCTGAACCGCCCGCCCGACAACAAGCCGATGTATGCGAACGCGAACAACACGGAGCTGTGCCCGACGCGGTTTTTCAGCGGCGATCCGCTCTACCGCGAGGGTGCGGCGCCGGGTCAGGCAGAAGTCGCGCGCCGCGTCGACAAATACTGGCGCCCCTACCACGCGGCGGTCGCGCTCGAACTCGCACGCCTCAAGGAATGGCACGGCCACGCGGTTCTGTTCGACGCGCACAGCATCAAGTCGGAGTTGCCGTGGCTCTTTGAAGGGCGCCTGAACGATCTGAACCTGGGCACGGTGGGCGCAACGAGCTGTGCGCCCGAACTGCGCGAGGCGCTCGTCGCGGTGCTCGAGTTGCAGCCCTTGTTCACGCAGGTCGTCGACGGGCGCTTCAAAGGCGGCCACATCACGCGCCACTATGGCCGGCCGGCACAAGGCATTCACGCCGTGCAGCTCGAGATGTGCTGGTCGTGCTACATGCGCGAAGAACCCCCCTGGGCGCATGACGCGCAGCAGGCCGCGCGCGTGCAACCGGTGTTGAAGTCGCTCGTCGGTGCGATGCTCGATTGGAGACCGAATGACTGACTGGGCGTTCCGTTCGAACAGACGCTCGACGCGTTGATCTTCGCCGCCCACGCAGCCGCAATCGAGACGGGCCCAGGGATTTCTCAGTAGTTCAACCCCACCGCCCCACGCACATCGTGCATCGTCTCGCGCGCCACCGTGCGCGCGCGCTCCGTGCCGGCCTCGACGATGCGGTGCACTTTTTTCGGGTCGGCGAGGTAGGGCGCGGCGCGCTCGCGCCAGGGTTGCTGCTCGCGCAGCACGGCGTCGATGACGGGCTGCTTGCACTCCAGGCAGCCGATGCCTGCGCTCGTGCAGCCGGCGTAGGCCCATTCCTTGGTCGGTGCGTCGCTGTAGACCTGATGGAACTGCCACACCGGGCAGCGCTCCGGGTCGCCCTTGTCGCTGCGGCGCACGCGCTGCGGGTCGGTGGGCATGCGTTTGATCTTGCGCTCGACTTCGGCCGGGTCTTCACGCATCGCGATCGTATTGCCGTAGCTCTTGCTCATCTTGCCGCCGTCAAGTCCCGGCAATTTCGTGACTTCGGTGTGCAGCGCCTGCGGCTCAGTCAGGATGGTTTTGCCCGTGCCTCGCAAGTGGCCGGCGAGCAACTCGGTTTCGCCGACGGTCCAGCCGGCAATCGACGCGGCGGCTCTGCTGAGCAGGGCGTCGCCCTTGGCCACGGCTTCGGCGGCGCCGGTTTCGCCGAAGGCCTTGCGCTGCTTCTCGAGGTAGCGCGCGTCGTCCTTGCTCAGTTTGGCGATCGCCGCCGCCGCTTGCGCGTCGAACTCGGGCGAGCGCCCGTACAAATGGTTGAAGCGCCGCGCCACTTCGCGCGTCAGCTCGACGTGCGACGCCTGGTCTTCGCCCACGGGAACGAATGCCGCCTTGTAGATCAGGATGTCGGCCGCCTGCAGCAGCGGGTAACCGAGAAAGCCGTAGGTCGCGAGATCGCGGTCCTTGAGCTTTTCCATCTGGTCCTTGTAGGTCGGCACACGTTCCAGCCAGCCGAGCGGCGTTCCCATCGCGAGCAGCGTGAACAGCTCGGCGTGTTCGGGCAAGCGGCTCTGGATGAAGATCGTGCAGCGCTCCGGGTCCAGGCCGGCGGCGATCCAATCGATCACCATGTCGTAGACCGACTTTTCGATCACGGCGCGGTCTTCGTAGTGCGTCGTCAGCGCGTGCCAGTCGGCGACGAAGTAAAAGCACTCGAAGTCGTCTTGCAAGCGCACCCAGTTCTTCAGCGCACCGTGGTAGTGGCCCAGGTGCAGCGCGCCGGTGGGGCGCATGCCGGAGAGAACGCGTTGTTTCATGGTGAGGCACTCATCGAGGCGCGAATTGTAGGGGCGAGGTTTCTGCGCGAGCTTCGCTTCGAGTCGACAACTGAGGGCGGCCGATACACTGCGCAGCCAATGAAAACAATCGTCATCCTGATCTCCGGGCGCGGCAGCAACATGCGCTCACTGATCGAGGCGTGCGACGCGCAGGCGTGGGACGCGAGGGTTGCGGCGGTGATCAGCAACCGGCCCGACGCGGCAGGGCTCGAATTTGCGCGCGAACGCGGCATCGCCACTTGCGTCGTGAATCACCGCGACTTCGCGACGCGCGCGTTGTTCGACGCGGCGCTTGCGCAAGCGGTGGCCCGCCATGCACCGGACATCGTCGCCCTCGCCGGCTTCATGCGCATCCTGGGCAGCGATTTCGTGCAGCGCTTTGCCGGCCGATTGATCAACATCCACCCCTCGCTGCTGCCGGCGTTCACGGGCTTGCACACGCACCGCCGCGCCATCGAGGCGGGCTGCAAGCTCGCCGGGGCCACCGTGCACTTCGTGACCTCGGAGCTCGACCACGGGCCGATCATTGCGCAGGCTGCCGTTCCCGTGCTGCCCGGCGATACGGAAGAGCTGCTCGCGCAGCGTGTGCTCGAGCGCGAGCACGTGCTCTACCCGCTGGCAGTGGGTTGGATGGTGCGCGGCGTGCTGCGCATCGACGGCAGCAAAGTCGGCGTCACTACCGGCGAGCCGCAGTTGTTGGGCGACGTTTGCTGAGATGCGCTCGAAGAACCTGTTGGAGCTCGCGACTGACCTGTTGCGCGAGGTCTTGAAGTTCGAGCATCCCGCCGACGCGCTGGTGTCGAACTTCTTTCGTGAGCATCGAGGCCTGGGGCCGCGCGAACGCCACGCGCTGGCGGAGACCGCGTACGACGTGGTCCGGCGCCTGCCCAGCTACCGGCACTTGGCGCAGTCGGGAAGCGGGGCCGTGGAGCGGCGTCTGGCGATCATCGGCTGGCAGGGCGGCGCGGGCCCCTTGCGCGCAGCGCTGACGGACGCAGAACAGCGCTGGCAGGAACAAGTGGTCGCAGTCGACCGCTCGAGCCTGCCCGAGCCGCTGCGCCACAACTTGGCGCCGTGGATGGCACACGCGCTGCAAGCCGAGTTGGGCGAGCAGTTCTGGCCTTTGGTGGAAGCGATCGATCACGCCGCGCCGCTCGACTTGCGCGTGAACACGTTCAAGACCAAACGCGAAGCCGCAGCCGCCAAGCTTCGCGAAAGCGGCGTCGAAGCCCTCCCGACACCCTTTTCACCCATGGGCTTGCGCATCGCCGGCAAGCCCGCGCTGCAAAAGCTGGAGATTTTTCAGTCCGGCGAAGTTGAAGTGCAAGACGAAGGCAGCCAGTTGTTGGCACTGCTGCTCGACCCACGACGTGGCGAGATGGTCGTCGATTTTTGTGCCGGCGCGGGAGGCAAGACTTTGGCGCTCGGCGCGGCGATGCGCAACACAGGGCGTTTGTATGCCTTCGACGTTTCCGGCCACCGCCTCGCAGCGCTGAAGCCGCGCCTGGCGCGAAGTGGCTTGTCCAACGTGCACCCGGTGCAAATTGCCCACGAGCGCGACGAACGAATCAAGCGCCTGGCCGGCAAGATCGACCGCGTTCTGGTGGACGCGCCGTGCTCGGGGCTGGGCACGCTGCGGCGCAATCCTGACCTCAAATGGCGCCAGACTCCCGAGACGGTGCGGGCCCTGCAGGCGCAGCAAGCGCTCATTCTCAATGGCGCGGCGAAGCTGCTCAAGCCGGGTGGGCGCCTCGTCTATGCGACGTGCAGCCTGTTGCGCGCGGAAAACGAGGACGTTGCGCGCCAGTTCAGCGCGGCGCATTTGGCAGATTTCACCGAATTGCCAGCGCTGGTCGCCTTGTCCGCCGCCCACGCTGGGCAGGCCGAGCTCCTGGTCGACGGCAATTTCCTCAGACTGTGGCCGCACCGCCACAGTACCGACGGCTTCTTTGCCGCCGTGTGGACTCGGCATTGAAGCCAGCGCAATCGGCGCCACATTGCACGAATTGAACGCGGATTGACAGTGGCATCCACTCGTTTCCTCTCAGGTACGCGCCTGAGTTACCGACCCTACAATGCCCACTCGATCTGCCGCTCGGCACAAAGGACCCCCCTGCAATGAATCTGCTCGCCTCCCTCGGTGACGGCCTGTTGGCCTGGTTGGCCTACGGCCTGGTCGACGCCAACTGGTGGCAGATCGTGCTGTTCACGCTCGTGACAACGCACATCACGATTGCCGGCGTGACGATCTTCCTGCACCGCGCCCAGGCGCACAAGGCGCTGGATTTGCACGCGATTCCGTCGCACTTTTTCCGCTTCTGGCTGTGGCTGGGAACGGGTCAGGAAACCAAGGAATGGGTCGCGGTGCACCGCAAGCACCATGCGAAGTGCGAAACCGATGAGGACCCGCACAGCCCGCAGACGCGTGGCATCAGGACGGTGTTGCTGACGGGCACCGAGCTCTATCGGGTCGAGGCGAAGAACGTCGAAACGCAAGAGAAATACGGCCGCGGCACGCCTGACGACTGGCTCGAGCGCAACCTCTACACGCGCTACAGCTGGCAAGGCGTGGGTGTCATGCTGGCGATCGACCTGATGCTGTTCGGCGCCGTCGGCGCCACGGTCTGGGCGGTGCAAATGGTCTGGATCCCGGTGACTGCGGCGGGAATCATCAATGGCCTGGGCCACTGGTGGGGCTATCGCAATTTCGAAGCGCCCGACGCGTCGACGAACATCGTGCCCTGGGGCATCATCATCGGCGGCGAGGAGTTGCACAACAACCACCACACCTACCCGACGTCGGCCAAGCTGTCGGTCAAGCCGTTCGAATTCGACATCGGCTGGCTCTACATCCGCATCCTCGAGGTCATGGGTCTGGCCACGGTGCGCAAGACGCCGCCGCTGCTCAAGCTGGGCGCCGTCAAGGCGGTGGCCGACTCCAAGACGCTGGAAGCGATCATTTCGAACCGCTACGAAGTGATGGCCAAATACGCAGGCAATCTGCGCCGCGCGTGCCGTGCTGAAGTGGATCGGCTCAAGGCCGAGGGCGCTGCCGGGCACGCCAAACTCGCGAGCATGGAGTTGGCCAGGCGCTGGCTGCACCGCGACGAAGACAAGATTCCCAAAGGCGTGAAAGCACAGCTCGCCCAAGCCATGGCGAACAGCCCGCGGCTGGCCAAGCTGGTGGCGATGCGCGAAGAACTGCGCCAACTCTGGACGCGCACCAACGTGTCGGTCGAACAGCTCGTCGCCGACCTGCAGGCCTGGTGCGGCAAGGCCGAGGAGAGTGGCATCGCTGCGCTGCAGGAATTCGCGCTCAAACTGCGCGCTGCGCACGCGTAGTCGGCATCCCCCCGGCCGGCGTCGCGAAAGCAGCGCCGCGCCGAAAGCAAAAAGGGTCGCTCAGCGACCCTTTTCTGATTCCGGCAGGCGAAGCGCTACTTGATCTTCGCTTCCTTGTACATGACGTGCTTGCGAGCCTTCGGATCGAACTTCATGATTTCGAGCTTCTCGGGCGTCGTCTTCTTGTTCTTGTCAGTTGTGTAGAAGTGACCGGTTCCTGCCGACGACTGCAGCTTGATCTTTTCGCGTCCACCTTTGGCCATTTGTTCGACTCCTCTTGTCTAGACGCTTAGATCTCGCCGCGCGCGCGCAGCTCGGCGACGATTTGATCGATGCCGACCTTGTCGATCATGCGCAAACCGGCGTTCGAGATGCGCAGCCGCACCCAGCGGTTTTCGGTCTCCAACCAGAACCTGCGGTAGTGCAGGTTCGGCAGAAAACGCCGCTTGGTTCGGTTGTTGGCGTGGGACACATTGTTCCCCACCATTGGGCGCTTGCCCGTGACTTGACAGACGCGTGCCATGACTGTTCCGTGAATGGTTCGAGTGCGCGTGGCCGGGCTCGGCCAGCGAAGCCGCGCAGTATAGCGGGATTTGGCGCCATGCAGCCGGCCGGCCGCTGCGCTCAGGACGGTTGCTGTTCGAGGTAGCGCTGCGCGTCCAGCGCCGCCATGCAGCCGGTACCTGCGCTCGTGATCGCCTGCCGGTAGACGTGGTCTTGCACGTCGCCCGCGGCAAACACGCCGGGAACGCTCGTCATCGTCGCCATGCCGCCCAAGCCGCTGCGCGTCACGATGTAGCCGTCTTTCATCTCGACCTGGCCTTTGAAGATGTCGGTATTGGGCTGGTGGCCGATCGCGATGAAGCAGCCCTGCACGGCAAGCTCCTTGGCCTGGCCGCCTTTGGTGCTGCTCAAACGCACGCCAGTGACGCCGCTCTTGTCGCCGAGCACTTCTTCCAGCGTGTGCCACAAATGCAAGTCCATCTTGCCGCTAGCGACCTTGTCCATCAGCTTGTCGATCAGAATCGCCTCGGCGCGGAACTTGTCGCGCCGGTGGATCAGGTGCACCTTGCGCGCGATGTTCGACAGATACAGCGCCTCTTCCACCGCCGTATTGCCGCCGCCGACGACGCACACGTCCTGGTCGCGGTAGAAGAAGCCGTCGCACGTCGCGCAGCCGCTCACGCCGCGCCCCATGAAGGCTTGCTCCGAGGGCAGGCCCAGATACTTGGCCGAGGCGCCGGTGGCGATGATCAGCGCGTCGCAGGTGTAGGCGCCCGAGTCGCCGCTCAGGGCGAACGGCCGCTTGCTCAGGTCCACGCTGTTGATGTGGTCGAAAACGATCTTCGTGTTGAAGCGCTCGGCGTGTTTCTGGAAGCGCTCCATCAGCTCCGGGCCTTGCACGCCGTCGGCATCGGCCGGCCAGTTGTCGACATCGGTCGTCGTCATCAGTTGCCCCCCCTGCGCCATGCCGGTGATCAGCACTGGCGCGAGATTCGCGCGCGCCGCGTAAACCGCCGCGCTGTAGCCGGCGGGGCCCGAGCCGAGGATCAGAACTTTGGCGTGCTGGACAGGGTTGCTCATGGGAGGGGGCTATGGGTTGAGTGCAGCGACGCCGACACTTGAAAACGCGGAAGTTCTTGGTGAGTGCCGCAAGGCGCCGTAAGATTGCCCACCCTGGCCTCAGCCAGCCCGCGAGGGCCCATGCTGTGCCGGAGTGGAGCGGTTCAGGAGGGGCATGAATGTTAACCATCGCTGTGGCAACGGCACCCCGCTTGAGATCAATACCCCAATAACGAAAGGCGATTCCGTATGGCGATGCTCTCCAATCTCGACCTGATCCGGCGTGTCCCGCTGTTCTCGTTGCTCACCAACGACCAGGCCCAAGGAATTGCCGACGCGGTGGTCAAGCGGCGCTATCGGCGCAGCGAAATCGTTGTCGAGTTCGGCAAGAAGTCGAACGCGCTGTTCATCCTGCTCACCGGGCGCGCGCGTGTGTTGACCGCCGATTCGCGCGGCCGCGAAGTCATTCTCGCGGTGCTCCAGCCGGGCGACTACGTGGGCGAGATGAGCTTGATCGACAACGAGCCGCATTCGGCGACAGTGCGCGCCGAAGTGCAGACCGACATGCTGATCCTGGGCCGAGCCGAATTCGCGCGCTGCCTGCCGGAAAATTCGAGCCTGTCGTACGCCATCATGCGCGGCCTCGTGCACCGCCTGCGCAGCGCGGACCGGCAAATCGAATCGCTCGCCCTGCTCGATGTGTATGGCCGCGTCGCGCGTACGTTGCTCGAGATGGCCGAAGTCGACGGCGACATGAAGATCATCCGCAACAAGGTCTCGCGCCAAGACCTGGCGAAAATCGTTGGCGCGTCGCGCGAAATGGTCAGCCGCGTCATGAAAGACCTGGAAGAGCGCGGCATGGTGCAGACCCAGGAAAACGGCTCCGTCATCATCAAGGAGCTGGCGAACCGTTGAGTCGCTTGGGCTCGTTTGCCGTCTGCCCAGGTGCGCCTGACCGGCGCGCACTATCGCCGACAATCGGCCCATGACTTTTCCACTGGGTTCGCTCCGCGCTGAAGGCGCAGCGCCGCAGGCCCCGCCCGGCGGCGGATCGGCTGGCGCGGCATCGGCCGGCCAGCGCGCCCGGCGCGGCAATTTGCGGCTTGCCGCGAGCGCCTGGGTCGCGCTCAGTGCCGTGCTCTGGGTGCTCGCCGTCCTCGCGCTGGCCAGCCACCACCCGGCCGACTCGGCGTTCACGACCTCGGGCAGCGGCGGCGCCACGCACAACCTGGTGGGTGTGCTGGGTGCATGGCTGTCCGACCTGGCCTTTTTTTGCTTCGGCTATTCCGCGTGGTGGGTCATTGCCGCGACAGCGCGTGCCTGGCTTGCCGTGCTGGCGCGACGGCTGCGCGGCGCGCCTGACGCAGCCGGCGGCGAGTCGACGTTCGCACGCTGGGCCACTTGGCCGGGTTTGACCTTGCTGCTCTGCGCGAGCACGGCGCTCGAGTGGACGCGCCTCTACCAATGGGAAAGCCTGGTCGCCGGCGGGCGCGCAGGCGGTGCGCTCGGCTACACCTTGGGGACGGCGAGCACCACCTTGCTCGGCTTTGCCGGCTCGGGCGTGTTCTGGATCGCCGCGGGCGTTGCCGGTGTCGCGCTGACCTTCGGCTTTTCCTGGCTGCGCCTGGCCGAGCGCATCGGCGCCTGGCTCGAGGGCTTGCGCGAGCGGCGCGCCCTGCGCATCGAGCGCATCGAGGACCAGCGCCTGGGCGCAGAGGCGTTGCGCGAGCGAGAGCATGTCGTGCAAGCCGAACACGCCTTGCTCGAAGACCATGACCCGATCCTGATCCAGCCTGCGGTGCAGGGCGTCGTGAAGTCAGCGCGGATTGAGAAGGAGCGCCAGCAGCCCTTGTTCATTGAGCTCGCCGACACCAAACTGCCGCAAGTCGACCTGCTCGACGCATCGACGGCACGCATGGAATCCGTATCGAGCGACTCGCTGGAAATGACGTCGCGCCTGATCGAGAAAAAGCTGCGCGACTTCGGCGTCGAAGTGCGCGTCGTCGCGGCCTCGCCCGGCCCGGTGATCACACGCTACGAAATCGAGCCGGCCACGGGCGTGAAAGGCGCGCAAGTCGTGAACCTGGCGCGCGATCTGGCGCGTGCGCTCAGCCTGGTGAGCATTCGCGTCGTCGAGATCGTTCCCGGCAAGACGACGATGGCGCTGGAACTCCCCAACGCCAAACGCCAGACGATCCGCCTGTCGGAGATTCTGGGTTCGCAGGTCTACAACGACGCGGCCAGCCTGCTCACCATGGGCCTGGGCAAAGACATCGTCGGCGCGCCGGTCGTCGCCGACCTGGGCAAGATGCCGCACTGCCTGGTCGCGGGCACCACCGGGTCGGGCAAGTCGGTGGGCATCAACGCGATGATCCTGAGCCTGCTCTACAAGGCCGAAGCGCGCGACGTGCGCATGATTTTGATCGACCCGAAGATGCTCGAGATGAGCGTCTACGAAGGCATTCCGCACCTGCTGTGCCCGGTGGTGACGGACATGAAACAGGCGGCCAACGCGCTGAACTGGGGTGTGGGCGAGATGGAACGGCGCTACAAGCTGATGAGCAAGCTCGGCGTGCGCAACCTCGGCGGCTACAACAAGAAGATCTCGGAAGCGATCGAGCAAGGCACGCCACTGACGAACCCGTTCAGCCTCACGCCGGATTCGCCCGAGCCGCTGGAGCGCCTGCCCTTTGTCGTGATCGTGATCGACGAGCTTGCTGACCTGATGATGGTCGTGGGCAAGAAGATCGAAGAACTGATCGCGCGCCTCGCGCAGAAGGCACGTGCCTCGGGGATTCACTTGATTCTGGCGACACAGCGGCCGAGCGTGGACGTGATCACCGGCCTCATCAAGGCGAACATCCCGACACGCTTGAGCTTCCAGGTGAGCAGCAAGATCGACAGCCGCACCATCCTCGACCAGATGGGCGCCGAAGCGCTGCTCGGCATGGGCGACATGCTGTACATGCCCTCGGGAACCGGCTTGCCGATCCGCGTGCACGGCGCGTTCGTCAGCGACGAAGAAGTGCACCGCGTCGTCGCCTACCTGAAGAGCCAGGGCGAGCCGAACTACATCGAAGGCATTCTGGAAGGCGGCGTTCTCGACGGCGAGGGCGGCGACGTCTTGGTGGGCGAAGGTGCAGGCGGGGGCGAGAGCGATGCGCTTTACGACCAGGCCGTCGCCGTGGTGCTGCAGCACCGGCGCGCCTCGATCTCGCTCGTGCAACGCCACTTGCGAATCGGCTACAACCGCGCCGCGCGGCTGCTCGAGCAGATGGAAAAATCGGGCTTGGTCTCGACGATGTCGAGCAATGGCAATCGCGACATCATGATTCCGGCGCATCAGGAGTGATGATGAAGCTTCTCCTGCTGCTCGCCTCGATCAGCGTGTTCGCCGTGGCGGCCCACGCCGGCGCCGTGGAGCAACTCGAAGAATTCGTTCGCGACGTGAAAACCGGATCGGCGGCGTTCACACAAACCGTCACGTCGCCCGACGGCGCGCGCACCAAAACGTCGAGCGGGCGCTTCGAGTTCTCGCGGCCGAACCGGTTTCGTTTCAGCTACACCAAGCCGTTCGAGCAGGCGATCGTCGCCGACGGCAACAAGGTCTGGATCTTCGACGCCGACCTGAACCAGGTGAGTTCGCGCAAGCTCGACAAGGCGCTGGGCGGAACGCCCGCCGCGTTGCTCGCCGGCGGCTCGCTGTCCAAAGACTTCGATCTTGCGCAGCAAGCCGACAAGGACGGGCAATCCTGGGTGCTCGCGACACCGCGCGCTACGGAAACCGCGTTCCAGTCGGTGCGCGTCGGCTTTCGCGGCAAGACGCTCGCAGCGATCGAAATCGTCGACAGTTTCGGCCAGCGCTCGCACCTGAAGTTTTCTCAGTTCGAGGCGAACCCGGTGCTCAAGGCCGACAACTTCGTCTTCAATGTGCCTCCCGGTGCTGACGTGATCGAGCAGTGAACGAGCCTGCTGCGCCGCTCGCCGAGCGGTTGCGCCCCAAGACGCTTGACGAGGTCATCGGCCAGCGCCAATTGCTCGGCCCGGGCAAGCCGCTGCGCTCGGCGTTCGAGCGCGGCAGGCTGCATTCGATGATTCTGTGGGGCCCGCCCGGTGTCGGCAAGACGACGCTGGCGCGCCTCATGGCCGAGGGTTTCAACGCCCAGTTCATTCCGATCTCGGCGGTGCTGGGCGGCGTGAAAGACATTCGCGAAGCGCTAGAACGCGCCCAGGCGTTGCGACCGAGCGGGCGCGGCACGGTCGTCTTCGTCGATGAAGTGCACCGCTTCAACAAGGCACAGCAAGACGCGTTCTTGCCGCACGTCGAGTCGGGCCTGTTCACTTTCATCGGCGCGACGACGGAGAACCCGTCGTTCGAAGTGAACTCGGCACTGTTGTCGCGCGCCACCGTGCATGTGCTGCAAAGCCTGAATCAAGACGACTTGCGCGAGCTGCTCGACCGTGCACGCGCACTGCTGGATGCGCCGCCGCTGACCGCGCCCGCCGAGCTGCGCCTGATCGGCTACGCCGACGGCGACGCGCGGCGCCTGCTCAACGCCTTCGAAAACCTGGTCGCGATGACCTCGGGCGTGACCGAGATCGACGAAGCGCTGCTGGAGCGCTCGCTCGGCGAACAACTGCGCCGCTACGACAACGGCGGCGAACAGTTCTACGACACGATCTCGGCGCTGCACAAGGCGGTGCGCGGCAGCGACCCCGACGCCGCGCTCTATTGGCTGGTGCGCATGTTCGACGGCGGTGTCGACCCGCGCTACGCGGCGCGGCGCATCGTGCGCATGGCCAGCGAAGACATCGGCCTGGCCGATCCGCGCGCCTTGCAACTCGCGCTGGACGCGGCGCACACCTACGAGCGCCTGGGGTCGCCCGAGGGCGAGCTGACGCTTGCGCAGGCCGTGATTTACCTCGCCGTCGCGCCCAAGAGCAACGCCGTCTACAAGGCCTACAACGCGGCGCGCGCCTTCGTCAAAGCGGACGGCACACGCGGCGTGCCGCTGCACTTGCGCAACGCGCCGACCTCGCTGATGAAGGGCCTCGGCTACGGGCGCGAATACCGCTACGCGCACGACGAACCCGACGCCTTTGCCGCCGGCGTGTCGTACTGGCCCGACGACGTGGCACCGAATCGGTTTTACGAACCGGCGCCGCGGGGCCTGGAAATCCAGATCGGCGAGAAGCTTGCTGAGCTGCGGCGCAAGAATCAGGCGGCGAAGAAGGGCGGCTGAGCTCTCTGCTCCCCTCCGCCTGCCAGGGCCCGGCTGCGCGCAACACCCTGGAAAGTCCCCGGCTTGACACGCGAAGCGCGACCCTAGAATTCAGCGCGGCTCGGCGTTCGCGAAGCAAATGTTTCGCCCGAAGGTGGCAGACGACCCGCGAGGAGACAAGCGACGATGGACACCTTCATCCAGCAAATCATCAACGGCCTGGTGTTGGGAAGCATGTACGCCCTGGTGGCCTTGGGCTACACCATGGTCTACGGCATCATCAACCTGATCAATTTCGCGCATGGCGAAGTCTTGATGGTCGGCGCGCTGGTGAGCTGGACCGTCGTCTCGCTGCTCGCGGGAACCGGCATGCCGGGCTGGCTGATGATGCTGATCTCGCTGATCGCCGCGATCGTGGTGTGCGCGACGCTGAATTTCGCGATCGAAAAAGTCGCCTACCGGCCGCTGCGCAGTGCGCCGCGCCTGGCGCCGCTGATCACGGCAATGGGCATGAGCCTGCTGCTCCAGACGATTGCGATGATCATCTGGAAGCCGACGATCAAGTCCTACCCGATTCTGCTTCCGCAGGAGCCGTTCCACATCTACGGCGCGGTGATCAATACCGTGCAGATTCTGATCCTCGTGCTCACGGCGCTCACGCTGGCCGGGCTGATGTACCTCGTCAACTACACCAAGCTCGGCCGCGCGATGCGCGCCACGGCAGAGAACCCGCGCGTCGCCGGCCTGATGGGGGTGCGCCCGGACATGGTGATCTCGGCCACCTTCATCATCGGCGCGGCGCTGGCCGCGCTGGCCGGCGTGATGTGGGCTGCGAACTACGGGACGGCGTCGCACACGATGGGCTTTCTGCCGGGGTTGAAAGCCTTCACTGCGGCGGTGTTCGGCGGCATCGGCAACCTCGCCGGGGCCATGGTGGGCGGCGTGCTGCTCGGCCTGATCGAGGCCTTGGGCGCGGGCTACATCGGCGCGCTCACGGGCGGCGTACTCGGCAGCCACTACCAGGACATCTTCGCCTTCATCGTCTTGATCCTCGTGCTCACTTTGCGGCCGGCCGGGCTGCTGGGCGAACGTGTCGCGGACCGCGCCTGACAGGAGAGCCGCAATGATCAGCCAGCTGTTCAAGGACAACAGGCGCATCAGCTATGTGCTGATCGCGCTGGGCCTGCTCGTCCTGCCGATGTTCGCGCAGCAATTCGGCAGCGCCTGGGTGCGCATCATCGACGTCGCCCTGCTCTATGTGCTGCTCGCGCTCGGCCTGAACATCGTCGTCGGATACGCCGGTCTGCTGGATCTGGGTTACGTTGCGTTCTACGCGGTGGGCGCGTACATGTTCGGCCTGCTCGCCAGCCCCCATCTGGTCGAGAACTTTCCCGCCATCGCCGCGATGTTCCCCGACGGCATGCACACTTCGGTGTGGATCGCGATTCCGCTCGGTGCGGCAGTGGCCGGCCTGGCGGGCGTGTTGCTCGGTGCGCCGACGCTGCGCCTGCGCGGCGACTACCTGGCGATCGTCACGCTCGGCTTCGGCGAAATCATTCGCGTGTTCCTGAACAACCTGGACCACCCGGTGAACATCACGAACGGGCCCAAGGGCATCGGCCCGGTCGACTCGATGCGCCTGTTCGGATTCGACCTGGGCAGCAAACACGAACTGTTTGGCATCGAGATTCCGAACGTCGTCAACTACTACTACCTGTTCCTTGCGCTTGTGCTCATCAGCGTCGTGATCTGCTACCGCCTGGAGACGAGCCGAATCGGCCGCGCCTGGATGGCGATCCGCGAAGACGAAGTCGCCGCCAAGGCAATGGGCATCGACACGCGCAACATGAAGCTGCTCGCGTTCGGCATGGGCGCCACCTTCGGCGGTGTGGCCGGCGTCATGTTCTCGACCTACCAGTCGTTCATCACGCCCGAAGCGTTTGCGCTGAACGAGTCGGTGATGATCGTCGCCATGGTCGTGCTCGGTGGCATCGGCCATTTGCCCGGCGTCATCGTCGGCGCGCTGCTGCTCGCGGCGCTGCCCGAAGTGCTGCGCTATGTCGCCGGCCCGCTGCAAGCGTGGACCGACGGGCGCCTGGACGCGTCGATCCTGCGCCAGCTGCTGATAGCGCTGGCGATGATCGGCATCATGCTGTCGCGGCCGCGCGGTCTGTGGCCCAAGCCGGAACATGGCAAGGCGGCACCTGCGCCTATCGCGCCCGGTGCGCGCTGAGAGGCGTCCATGAGCGACACCGTACTCAAGGTCGGCAATGTGTCCAAGCGCTTTGGCGGCTTGCAGGCGCTCTCCGACGTGGCGATGACGATCGTCAAAGGCCAGATCTACGGCCTGATCGGGCCCAACGGCGCAGGCAAGACGACCTTCTTCAACGTGCTCACGGGTTTGTACACGCCCGACTCGGGCAGCTTCGAGCTCGGCGGACGCACGTACAAGCCCAGTGCCGTGCATGAAGTCGCGAAGGCCGGCATCGCGCGCACCTTCCAGAACATTCGCCTGTTTGCCGAGATGACGGCGCTCGAAAACGTGATGGTCGGGCGCCACATCCGCACCCACTCGGGCTTGCTCGGCGCGGTGTTTCGCACGCCGAGTTTCAAACGCGAAGAAGCGCAAATCGCGCAGCGCGCGCAGGAGCTGCTCGACTACGTGGGCATCGGCAAGTTTGCCGAGTACAAGTCGCGCACGCTGAGCTATGGCGACCAGCGGCGCCTGGAAATCGCGCGCGCCCTGGCCACCGACCCGACGCTGATCGCGCTGGACGAGCCTGCCGCCGGAATGAACGCGACGGAGAAAATCGTGCTGCGCGAACTGATCGACCGCATCCGCAAGGACGGCCGCACGATTTTGCTCATCGAACACGACGTGAAACTCGTGATGGGCCTGTGCGACCGCGTCACCGTGCTCGACTACGGCAAGCAGATCGCAGAAGGCACGCCGCACGACGTGCAGCGCGACCCGAAGGTGATCGAGGCCTACCTCGGCGCGGCTCATCAGGCGCAGTGAACGAATCCACCATGGCCACCGCTCCCCTGCTCGAAGTCACCGGCCTGAAAGTCGCCTACGGCGGCATCCAGGCCGTCAAAGGCGTCTCGTTCGTCGTCAACGAGGGTGAACTCGTGAGCCTGATCGGCGCGAACGGCGCAGGCAAGACGACGACGCTCAAGGCCATCACCGGCACCCAACCCGCGGCCGACGGCGAGATTCGCTTCCTGGGCCGCAGCGTGAAAGGCCAGGGTTCGTGGGAGCTCGTCAAACAAGGCCTCGTGATGGTCCCCGAAGGGCGCGGCGTGTTCGCGCGCATGACGATCACGGAAAACCTGCTGATGGGCGCCTTCGTGCGCGACGACGCTGAAATCGACGCCGACATCGAGAAAGTCTTCGGCGTCTTCCCGCGCCTCAGGGAACGCCGCGCGCAACTCGCCGGAACGATGAGCGGGGGCGAGCAGCAAATGCTCGCGATGGGGCGTGCGCTGATGGCGCGGCCCAAGGTGCTGCTGCTGGACGAGCCGTCGATGGGCCTGTCGCCGATGATGGTCGACAAGATTTTCGAAGTCGATCGGCGATTTCCACGCCCAGGGCACGACGATCCTGCTCGTCGAGCAAAACGCGAGCCGCGCGTTGCAACTCGCCACGCGCGGCTACGTGATGGATTCGGGCGAGATCACGATGAGCGGCGCGGCCAAGGCGCTGCTCGACGACCCCAAAGTGCGAGCAGCGTACCTCGGCGAATAGTCCCCGCCTGCGCCGATGGCGAGCGATTCCGTCAAGAAGGTGCTGGTCGTTCGGTACTCGCAAACCGGGCAACTGACGGCACTGACCGAATCGGTCATCAATCCGCTGCGCGACGATGCGCGAATTGCGGTCAAGGTGCTGCAACTCGTGCCGCGCGCAACCCTTCCCCTTCCCGTGGACCTTCTTCAAGTTTCTGGACGCGTTCCCGGAGTCGGCGCACCTGCGGCCGTGCCCGGTCGAGGCGTTGGATTTGCGCGCCGACGAAGAATTCGACCTCGTCATCCTTCCCTACCAGGTGTGGTTTCTCGCGCCGTCGCAGCCCATCGTCGCCTTCCTCGCGGATCCGATCGTGCAGCGCGTGCTGCGCGGCAAACCGGTGGTCATCGCTGGTCGCGTGCCGCAACATGTGGCTTGCAGCTCATGAAAAGCTCCAAGGCCTGCTCGCCCGCGCCGGCGCGCGGCTTATCGACAACGTGGTGCTCACCGACCCGGGGCCCACGCTCGCCACCTTCATCACCACACCGCGCTGGCTGCTGACAGGCAGGAAGCAGGGGTTTTGGGGAATGCCCGCAGCCGGCTTGAGCACACCGCAAATTCAGGGCGCGCGCCGTTTTGGCCTGGCGCTGCGCGACGCCTTGCTGGCAGATCGGGAGAAGGGCTCGTCGCCGCTGCTCGCCGGCCTGGGCGCGGCGCGGGTGAATCCGCGCCTGTACGTCAGCGAGCGCGCCGGGACGCGTGGGTTTTTCATCTGGGGCAAGCTGCTCATGGCCGCCGGCCCGCCCGGCAGCTGGCGGCGCAAACCCCTGCTGGTGCTGTACGTTGCGTTTTTGGTGACGATGATTGCCACGCTCGTTCCTGCGAGCTTGGCGCTGCAGGCGCTGCTGCGCCCGTTGATGCAAACCTGGTTGTCTAGAATCGCAGCTCGGTTCGAGGCGCCCTCGGGCTCGTCAATGGAACGCAGCCACCTGTATGAGGACTGAAGTCTTTCTCACCCGAACCGCCGCCTATCTGCCGTTTGCACCGGTTGCCAACGAAGACATCGAAAGCGTTCTCGGCCAAATCGGCGGCAAGCCGTCGCGCGCACGGCGCCTCGTGCTGCGCAGCAACGGCATTGAATCGCGCCACTACGCGATCGACCGCGCCACCGGCGAGCCGGCGATGAGCAATGCGCAACTCACCGCCGCGGCGATCCGTTTGCTCGGCGACATCGGCCAGGTCGACTGCCTGGCCGACGGGCACCTCGTTGCCCGACCAGCTGCTGCCCAACCACGCCGTGATGGTGCACGGCGAACTCGGCTGGCCGCGCCTGGAGGTGGTGTCGTGCGCGGGCATTTGCCTGGCCGGAACGGCGGCGCTGAAACACGCGTGGCTCACGCTTCGCGCCGGCGAGGGGCGGCGCGCCGTGGCCACCGGCTCGGAGCTGGCGTCGCCGATTCTGCTGGCGCGCAACTTCGAGGCGGAAAACGAGCACCGGATCGCCGCGCTCGAGGCGCACCCCGAGATCGCGTTCGAAAAAGACTTCCTGCGCTGGATGCTCTCCGACGGCGCCGGCGCCGTGCTGCTGGAGACGCTGCCCCGCGCGCCGCTGTCGCTGCGCATCGACTGGATCGAGCTGTCTTCGGCGGCCCACGAACTGCCGGCGTGCATGTACGCCGGCGCGGAGAAAAACGCCGACGGCAGCTTGCGCGGCTGGCTGGACTTTTTCGCCCGAGCAGTGGGCGACGCAGTCGATCTTCGCCGTCAAGCAGGACGTTCGCCTGCTCAATGAGCACGGTGCGCCGTGCCACCTTTGGCGAGCCGCTGACCGCAGCTGGTGCGCAAGCGCGGGCTGCGCGCGGACGACATCGACTGGTTCCTGCCGCACCTCTCGTCGCAGTTCTTCGTGCAGCCGACGATCGACGGCCTGAACATTGGCGGGCCTGCCGATTCCGCAGACGCGCTGGTTCAGCAACCTCGCGACGAAGGGCAACACCGGTTCTGCTGCGCCCTTCATCATGCTCGACGAATTGTTCCGCTCCGGGCGCATCGAGCCCGGCCACAAGCTGCTCATGTTCATCCCCGAAAGCGGGCGCTTCTCCAGCGGCTTCGTCTACATGGAAGCGGTGAAGGGCGAGGCCTGATGGACGTCGACGCGGTTCCGCAAGAGGGCAATGCGACGCTCGCAGGCCATCGCAAGGCGATGTACGCGCGCGACGCCGACGGGCACCTCGTGATCGCCGCGTCGCGCGGCTGGGAGGCCGAAGAAATCGTCACGCGCCACGCCGTGCTGACGTTCGAAGCGCAAGCGCAGGCGGCACGTGTGCGGGTGCACGCCGGGCTCGCCTCGCCCCTGGAGTATTGGATGTACGCGAACCGCATGGACGCGGCCTTGCTCGCCCAGACGAGCGGCGTCTGGCGATGGCGCGTGAAGCGCCACCTGAGCGTGCCGGGGTTTGCCAACCTGTCGGAGCAGCACCTGCAACGCTACGCGCATGCGCTGGGCGTGGCGCCGGACACCTTGCGCAGCGTGCCGTGACGCCCACGCCGTTCCAGCACCGCCACGCCGCGCATTGCGAGAGCGGCGTGATCTCCAACCTCTACAGCCACCACGGCGTGCCGCTGTCGGAGTGCATGGCGTTCGGCCTGTCCGCGGCGCTGTCGTTCGCCTACCTGCCCTTCATCAAGATGTCGGGCCTGCCGCTGGTCGCGTACCGCATGCCGCCGCGCGCCATCATCAAGGGCCTGCTCGCGCCGCTTGCAGCGCGCTTTGCGTTCGAGACGTTTCGCAGCGCGCCGGCCGGGCAGGAACGCCTGGACGCCTTGCTCGCGCAGGGCCAACTCGTGGGCGCGCAGACCTCGGTGTATTGGCTGCCCTACTTTCCGCCCGACATGCGTTTTCACTTCAACGCGCACAACCTGTTGGTGTATGGCAAAGACGGCGACGACTACCTGGTCAGCGATCCGGTGTTCGAAGCTGCCGCTGCGCTGCACCAGCGCCGACCTGGCGCGCGCGCGCTTCGCCAAGGGCTTGCTCGCGCCCAAGGGCTTGCTGTACTACCCCGAGCAAATCACGCGGAGCGCCGTCGACGCCCGAGACGCTGCGGCGTGCGATTCGCAAGACCTGCCGCATCATGCTCGCGCCCGCTGCCGATCGCCGGCGTGCGCGGCATGCGCATGCTCGCGAGCAAGGTCGCCGGGTTGCCGGCGGATGCGCCGGGCAGCGCCGCCTTCATCGGCCACATCGTGCGCATGCAGGAAGAAATCGGCACCGGCGGCGCGGGCTTTCGTTTCATCTACGCGGCGTTTCTGCAAGAGGCGGCGCAAATTGCGGGCCTGCCGGCGTTGACGCAGCTCGCCGATCGCCTGACGACGATCGGCGACGGCTGGCGCCTGCTGGCGCTGAAGGCGGCGCGCATGGTGAAAGGCCGCGATGCGCTGGCCCCAGCCGAGATTGCCGCGCGCCTGCGCGAGCAGGCCGCGTCAGAGGAAGGATTCTTTCGCGACCTGAAGACGGCTGTCGCCTGAAGCTGCATCACGCCATGCTGACGATAGCCAATCTCAGCTACCGCTACCCCAGGGCCGACGCCGCGGCGCTGGACGGCGTGTCGCTGCAAGCGCAGCGTGGCCAGGTGCTCGGCCTGCTCGGGCCGAACGGCGCGGGCAAGACGACGTTGATCTCGCACCTCTCGGGCTTGCTGCCGGTGCAGCAAGGGCAAATCCTGATCGACGGCCAACCACTTGGCGAAGTGCGGGCCCGCACGCCGACGCGAATTGCCGTCGCACCGCAGGAGTACGCGTTTTATCCGATGCTCAGCGTCACTGAAAACCTCGCGTGTTTCGCCGCAGCCGGGCGCTTGTCCGGCGCCAGACGCACTGAACGCATCGCCGCGTGCCTGGCGTTTGCGCAGCTCGAGCGATTTGCGGCAAGCCGCGCCGAGCAACTCTCGGGCGGCTTGAAGCGGCGCTTGAACCTGGCGATCGCGCTGCTGCCCGAGCCCGAGTTGCTGCTCTTTGACGAACCCACCGTCGGCGTTGATCCGCAGTCGCGCGCCTTTGTGCTCGACGCGATCCGTTCCCTCGCCCAAGCCGGTGCTGCGGTGATCTACGCCTCGCACTACATGGAAGAGATCGAGGCGCTCGCCGCACGTATCGTGATCCTCGACCATGGCCGCGTGTTGCGCGCCGGGTCGCTCGATGAATTGCTCGCGCAAGACAGCGGCGTGCTCACGCTCGCCGCAGACGGCATCACCCCCGAGGCCTTGACGGCCGTCCTGGCGCGCTTCGGTGCGGTGGCCGCGCTCGGCGAACGCTTCCAGCTTCACAGCACAACGCCGCCTGCGCAGGTGTTGGCCGCGCTCGACGCCGCCGGGGCACGCGTGCGCCACGCCGAATTCGGCCGCACGAACCTCGAGCAGTTGTTCCTCGCGCTGACGCACCGGTCGCTGCGCGAAAAATAGGGCGAACCATGCTCGCCGCGCTCATCAAGAAAGAATTGCTCGCGCTGCGGCGCGACGCGCACGGCCTGGCCGCGCTGTTCCTGATGCCCGTGATGTTCATCGTCATCATGTCGCTCGCGCTGAAAGACGTGTACAGCCCGCCCACGCGCACGCTGCACTACAGCGTCGACGCGCAGGACCGAGGCGCGCTCGCGGGCTCGCTGGTGACGCTGTGGCAGCGCCAGCATGGCGCGCCGCAAGCCCTGGGCGCCGATTGGCAGGCACGCTTGCGCGCCGGCGAGCTGAAGTACGTGCTCGTGCTGCACGCCGGCTTGTCGGAGGAACTGGCAACGCCTGAATTGCCCAAGGCATCTCGAATCGACCTGCTCGCCGAGCCCGGCATCGACGCCAATCTGTTCAATTCGCTGCGCGCCGAACTCGCCGGAATGGCCGGCGAGCTGAAAGCGCGCACGGCGCTTGCCGCCGCCGACGCGCCGGCGTCTCCCGAGGCGTCGATGCTGACCCTGGTGCACGCGCAGCGCTTTGCAACGCGCGGCCCGCAGCCGAGCGCCGTGCAGCAAAACGTTCCGGCTTGGCTCGTGTTCGGCATGTTCTTCGTCATCGCGTCGATGTCCAGCCTGTTTGTGCACGAGCGCAGCACCGGGGCGCTGGCGCGGCTGCAAAGCCTGGGCGTGCCGCGCGCCATGCTGCTCGCTTCGAAGGCCCTGCCCTATCTCGGCGTGAACGCCGTGCAGGCGGCGCTGATGCTCGCGGTCGGCGTGTGGCTGATGCCGCTGATCGGCGGCGATGCGTTGTCGCTGCGAGGCATCCACTGGGGCGCCCTGCTCGTCACGCTGGCGGCGCTGAGCCTGGCCGCCGTGGGCATGGCGCTGGCGCTCGCGTGTGCGATCCGCACCCACGCGCAGGCGACCGCCGTGGGGCCGATGGTCAACGTGCTGATGGCGGCGATCGGCGGCATCATGGTGCCCAAGTTCGTCATGCCCGCGTTCATGCAACGCATCGCCGAATGGTCGCCGATGAACTGGGGCCTCGAGGCCTTGCTGAGCGTCTTGCTGCGCGGCGGCGATGTCGCTGCGACCCTGCCGCACGTGCTGCGCCTGGGCGGATTTGCGGCCGTGATGTTCGTCATTGCCGCGCTTCTGTTCGGGCGCGCGCCACGATGAGCGTCGACATCGCCGAACTGAAACGGCTCGTTCTCGAAGCCGCCGAGAAGACCGCGCCCGACGGCGGCTTGCTCGACGACGAGGTGCTGTTCGGCGCCGATTCGCGGCTCGGCCTGGATTCGCTCGACGCGCTGCAGATTTCGATGGCGCTTCAAGAGCGCTACGGCGTGCGCATGGTCGACAGCAAGGAGACGCGGCGCGCCCTCGGATCGATTGCACAGCTCGCGCAGCACCTGCGCGAACGCGGCGCATGAGACCGGTCTTCCTCGCCGGCCGCGGCCTGGCGTGCTCGCTGGGCGCCGATCTGGAGTCCGCCATGTTGACGCTGCAGCGGGGCGGCGCCGCGTCCAGCCGTCCGGCGCGCGCAATGCAAGTCGCGCCCGACTCGGCGTGGCCCTACCACGCGATCGCCGACGCCATCGCTGACGTTGCCGCCGATACCGCCGCGCCAGGCGCGTGGCTCGCCCGGGCGCGGCGCATCGTTGAACGTGTCGCGCTCGCCAGCGGCGCCTTGGATGGGGCGCGCGACGGCGCGCTGTTCGTCGCTTCGTCGTCGCTCGACATCGGCATCTGCGACGACGGCGGCGCCTTGCTCGGCGACTGCCACAGCTTTGCCGAGCAAGTCGCCGCGTGGCTAGCCTGGCGCGGCGCGGTCTACACCGTGTCGACGGCGTGCACGTCGAGCTTGAACGCCTTGCTCAGCGCGCAGGCCCAGGTGCGCGACGGTCACGCCGAGAACGCCCTGGTGCTCGGCGTCGAGTTGCGCAATCGGGTGAGCGTCGGCGGATTCGGCGCCATGCAATTGCTCAGCCCGACGCGCGCCCTGCCGCTCGGCGCCGGCCGCGACGGCCTGGTCCTCGGCGAGGCGGTGGCGGCGCTGCACGTGTCTGCTGCACCCGCACGTTGGCGAATCTTGGGCGGCGCCAACGTCGTCGACGGGCGCGACCCGGCGGGCTGCGTGCCCGACGCCGTCGTCGCGATGTGCCGGCAAGCGCTCGCCGCGGCGCAGCTGGAGCCGAGCGCGATCGACCTGCTCAAGCCGCAAGCCGCCGGCAGCCCGGCGAACGACGCCGCGGAAATTCTTGCCCTGCGCCGGGTCTTCGAGCCGCTGCCGCCACTGCTGGCGCTGAAGGGCGCGATCGGCCACACGCTGGGCGCGTCGGGCGCCGCGGAAATCGCGCTGCTCACCGCGTGTCTGGAGTCGGGCGCATGGCCGAGCGCCGACTACCCGATCGACCTGGCGTTGCAAGCCCGCCTTGCGCCGCACGCACCGAAGGCAGTGCGCCATGTGCTGGCGAGCATCCTCGGTTTTGGCGGCGGCCACGCCGCGGTGGTGCTGGAGGACTGCGCAGCATGAGCGTCGCCACGGACCAATGGCACATGCGCGCCCATGTCGTGCTCGACCCGCTGCCACCCGATTGGCGCGCCCGCCTGGCGCAGCGCCTGGGGGAACGCCCGCGCCGCATCGGCGCCTGGGCCGAACTTGCGTTGTACGGCGCCTTGTCATGCCTGGACGCAGCGCACGAAGAAGCACTTCCAGCCGGTGCGCTGTTGCGCGTCGGAAGCCTGAGCGGGCCGCTCATGGCGGCCCGCGCAGCCACGCAACAAGCGATGAGCGGGTTGCCGATGCCTTTCACCTTCATGCAAAGCCAACCGAGCCAGATGCTCGCCGCGCTGAGCCGCCACCTGGCGTGGCAAGGCGACGCGCGCTTCATCGTCAGTCGCGATCGCGACGCGCTGCAGCAACTGGCCTTGCAGGAAAGCGGCGCGGCGGGCTTGCTGTTCGGCTGGGTCGAGGAGGATCGCAGCACCGAGTGGTGGCGCTTCGTACCGCAGTCGGAATCGGAGCCGCGTCCCGGCGAATAGGATTGTTCGGCTGCATGCGGCCTTTTGCTTCCGTTTGAACGTCCGCTTTGGGTGCGCTCACGCGTGCCGCCGATCAAAGCATCCGGTGGATCCCGGCTTTCGCCGGGATGACGAGGGCTGTTGGGCAAGCCTCGAGGTCACGTCGAACGGCAGCATTGGGCCCGAAAGCCGACAGCCGGTTCCCACCGATTCGAAAGCGAATTCTCAGGATCGATCAGGTCACACCCGCTTGAACAGCAGCACCGAGTTCGTCCCGCCGAACGCAAATGAATTGCTGATCGCCGCTTGCAGGCCCGCCACGGGCGAGTCGCCACGGCGCACCAGGTTCAACCGGCATTGCGCATCGACCGACTCGCAGTTCGCATTGGGCGGCAATTCGCCGCGTTGCAAGGCGAGCACGGTGACCACCGCTTCGAGTGCGCCGGTGGCGCCGAGCAAATGGCCGTGCAGGGCTTTTGTCGAACTGACGCGCAGGCGGTCGATGGCGCTGCCCCAGACTTCGTTCAGGGCTGTCGCTTCGATCACGTCGCCAACCTTGGTGGCTGTGCCGTGCGCGTTGCAATAGCCCACGTCTTCGGGGCGCAAGTCGGCCATCGCGAGTGCGGCGCGAAGCGCGCGTTGCTGGCCGGGTGCGTCAGGTTTTGTGAGGTGCGTCGCGTCGCAACTGAGGCCCCAGCCCGCGAGCTCGGCGTAGCAGCGCGCGCCGCGCGCACGCGCCTGCGGCTCGCGCTCCAAGACGAGAAACGCCGCGCCTTCGCCCAGAACGAAGCCGTTGCGATCGCTGGCAAACGGCCGGCACGCGCTGGCGGCCTGGCCGGGCGCGAAGTTGGCCAGGGTTTGCATTGCCTGCCACGCGGCAATCACGCCAGGGACGATCAGCGCCTCGCTGCCCCCGGCGATTGCCAGGTCGATCTCGCCGCTGCGAATTGCTTTCGCGGCTTCGCTGATCGCCACTGCGGCCGACGCGCACGCCACGGCGTAGGTGAGCACCGGGCCTTGCGCGCTGCTGCGCATCGCCACGTGGGCAGCGGGTGCGTTGGGCATGAAGGCGGGAATCGTCAGCGGCGGCACGCGCCCGCCGTGGTGGCCTGCCGTGTAAGCCGCCTCCAGCGCGGCGGCACCGCCCATGCCGCAGCCTACATAGACGCCGATGCGCTGCGCGTCGACGCTGCCGGCAGCGCCTGAATCCTGCATCGCCAGGTCGGCGGCGGCGACGGCGATTTGGCTGACCCGGTCCACGCCGGCCAGCTGCAGCTTCGTGAACCAGCGCGTTTCGTCGAAGGCCACAGTCGCCGCGGCTGCGGGCCGGGCGAGTTCGGGAAACACGTCGTGCACCGCCGATTCGCCGTTCAGCAGCGCCGAAAACATGCGCGTCAGGTCGTCGCCGTGCGGTGAAATCACGCCCATGCCGCTGACCACGACGGCGCTGCGGTTCATTTTCGGCTCAGCAAGTTAGCGGCTGGCGCGGGCCGCCGTCATGCCGCCTGCGTGGCCCGAATCTCGTCGACAGCCACGGCGAGCGCCGCCAAGGTGTCGACGTCGGAGTATTTCTCGGGAATCGAGATCCGGTAATGGTCTTCAACTGCGAACAAGAACTCCACCAGCGTCAGCGAATCGATGCCGTGACCCCGCAGGCTGGCGTTCGCGTCGAGCGTCGCCGGGTCGACCCCATACTTCTTGTGAATCAAGTCCTGTATCTCTTGCAGCGAACTCACGGTTCAAACTCCCTGGTTTCAAAGTGCGCGCTCCCATTCGATGAAAGCGGCTCGCTGCGGCCCATCGGGGTCTGCACCCCATCATAGCCGCTCGGGCGCGGGCAGGTCTTGCGGCCAGCGCCGCCACCATGACAGCGACGCGGCGCCAAACACCGCACCCAGCACGACGCCTGCCACCACATCGATCATCACATGCTGCTTGATCGCCAGCGTGGAATAGGCGATGAGCACGAACCAGGCGCCGTTCAGCGCACGCGGCCACGCCGGGGCCTGCACGTCACGCAACAAGCGCTCGATCCAGAGCGCGCTGAACAAGGCCGTGGCCACGTGCAACGACGGGCAGGCGTTGCCGGCGGCGTCGACACCCTGCAGCACCGAGAAACCCAAGTGGGCGGCCATGTCGGGCGTGCGCGTGAGCGGCGGGATCGTGGTCGGGACGAAGTAGAAAAAGGCCAACCCGGCCAGGCACAAGACACCCGCCCAGGCGCCGTAAACGATGGCGTGGCGCAGATTCGCTTGCAGGACCACCGGGATGCCGACATAAAACCAAAGCGACACGTAAGGGGCGAACGCCCAAGGCGCAAAGCCGATCGCATGGTCCAGCGCCGTGAGCGGCATCTGCAGCGGCGGCGCCTGCGGGTGGCGCAGCAAATGGAAGTAGGCGACGAAAAAAATCCAGCAGAACAGCGTGATGCCAAGCGCCTTGAGCCACAGGAAATGCCGCATGCGGTGCCACGCGAGTCGGCTCCAAGCGACTGGCGTGGTGCTCGGCTGGCCCGATCGCGCAGGGGTTTGAAGGAGCTCGGGCACGTGCAAGCCTTGATTGAATCGCCAGGTTCGGTCGCGCCGAAGGTTACCAGCAGCCCGGAGCCCGGGTGATACAGTCCTGCCCCGTGCCGCTAACGCTTCCGTCTCGTCTGTTCGTGGCCCTGCTCGCAAGGAAACGCCCGGCCGCCCGAAGTTTCCTTGCCCCCCTCGGGGGGCGGCCGACGTCTATCGTCGGCCTGGGGGCGCTTGTCAGCCTGCTGAGCTGTGGCACCGCCCGAGCACAGGCCCCCGCCGCCTCCTCGACCCCGGCGCTCGCCGCCGAATCCGCCGATCGGCGGCTCCCACTGTGGGAGCTCGGCCTGGGCGTGGCGACGCTGCGCCTGCCCGACTATCGGGGTTCCGACCAATCCACCAATTACGCGCTGCCGCTGCCCTACTTCGTTTATCGAGGGGAGTGGCTGCGCGCCGATCGCGAAGGCGCACGCGCCGTCCTGCTCGACACGCAGCGCTTTGACGTCGACGTGAGTCTTGCCGCGGCTGCGCCGGCGCGCAACAACGCGGCGCGCGAAGGCATGGCCGAGCTGCCGCCGCGTGTCGAATTCGGGCCGAGCGTGAACCTGCAGTTCTGGCGCACCGCGGACCGCAGCGCGAAGTTCGAGTTGCGCATGCCGCTGCGCGCCGCGTACACCTTGCAACGCTCGCCGCGCAACATCGGCTGGACCTTGAATCCGCATTTGAATCTGGACTTTCGCGGCGTCGCGGGCGGATGGGACGCCGCGGTCCAGACCGGCGCCGTGTTCGGCGACGGGCGCTTTCACAACTTCCTCTACGGCGTGGCCCAGAGCGAAGCGACTGCGCAGCGCCCGGCTTACGACGCGCCTGGCGGTTATGCGGGTTGGCTCGCGTTGACCGGTATCTCGCGGCGCTTCGATTCCCTCTGGATCGGCGCCTTCGTGCGCTACGACAGCTTGCGCGGCGCGGTCGTGCAAAACAGCCCGCTCGTGAAAACCGATCACAACCTGACTTTCGGGATCGCCGCCTCGTGGATCTTCAGCGCTTCGGACCGGCTCGTTTCCGCCGAGAAATGAACCCCCTGCTGGCCACGCTCAGCGGCGTCGTCCGCAGCGCGCTGCTCTACTTCCTGCTGCTCGGCCTCGGCCTGGCCTCGCTCGCGTGGAATCTCGTCGCCTTACTGCTGTTGCCGCTGCTGCCCGAGGCCGCCGGCCGGCGCCTGGGCCGGGCCGGAATTTCGCGCGGGTACGCGCTGTTCTGGGCAGTCGCCCAGGGCGTGGGCATGATGCGCATCGACACGCGTGCCTTGCGCGGCCTGGCGGCACAACCCGGCGGCTTGATCGTCGCGGCGAACCACCCGAGCATGCTCGACGCCTTGCTCGTCGTCGCGTGCCTGCCGCGCGGCGTGTGCATCATGAAAGCCTCGCTGATGGGCAACGTGTTCCTCGGCGCCGGCGCGCGCCTGGCGCGCTACATCCGCAACGATTCGCCGCACGGCATGATCGGCGACGCCGTGCAAAGCCTGCGCGAGGGCGCGCAGCTCGTCGTGTTTCCCGAGGGCACGCGCACCGTGCGCAAGCCCGTGAATGCGTTCTTGCCGGGAATCACGCTCATCGCGCAGCGCGCGCAGGTGCCGATCCAGACCGTCATCATCGAAACCGATTCGCCCTACCTCGGCAAAGGCTGGCCGATCTGGCGCACGCCGCCGGCCACCGTGACTTTCACGCTGCGCCTGGGCGAGCGCTTCGCGCCGCAGGCCGACCACGCCGAGCTGCTGCGCACGCTCGAGGGTTACTTCGCGCGGGAGCTGATGCGGTGACACCGAGCGCGACGCACGTCGTGATCGTGCCAAGTTTCAACCCCGGCACGCTGCTCTTCGACACGCTGCGCGCCGCACGCGCGGTGTGGGACCCCGTGTGGGTGGTGAACGACGGCAGCAGCGACGGCACGCCGGCGCGCTTGCACGAAATCGCCGCCGCTGATCCGGGTTTGCGGGTTCTCGAGCTGTTGCACAACCAGGGCAAGGGCGCAGCGCTGCTGCACGCGCTGCAAGCCGCGCGCGCCGCAGGCTTCACGCACGCCTTGAGCATGGACGCCGACGGCCAGCACCCGGCGCAGTCGATTCCCGCCTTCATGCACGCGAGCGTGGCGCGGCCCGACGCGATGATTCTCGGCCGACCGGTGTTCGATGCGTCCGCGCCAATGCTGCGCGTGCGTGGCCGGCGCATCTCGAACGGCTGGGCGAATCTGGAGACGCTCGGGGCAGGAATCGGCGACTCGCTGTACGGCTTTCGTGTCTACCCGATTGCCGAGTTGGTGGCGGTCATGCAGGCGCAGCGCTGGATGCGCCGCTTCGACTTCGACCCCGAAGCGGTGGTGCGCCTGGCGTGGCGCGGCGTCGTGCCGATCAACATCGACGCGCCGGTCAAGTACCTTGCGCCTGCCGAAGGTGGGGTGTCGCACTTCCGCTATGGCCGTGACAACCTGTTGCTCACGTGGATGCACTTTCGCCTCATGATCGAGTTCGTGTTGCGCCTGCCCAGCCTGCTCTACCGGCGCCTCACGCACCAGCCGCCTTTCACCGGGCGGCGGTGAGCCCGGTCAAGGCAGCGCCCCTTGACTCGGTGTGTAATTCGCCTAGCCGCTGCAACCATTCCCCCGGAGATCCAGCCATGCATGACAGCCTCATTGCACGCCGCGCCATGCTCGGCGCCGCGCTCACGAGCCCGCTGCTCGGCCTGCTGCACGGTTGCGCGGCACCGCTGCCGGTGTCGCTCACGGCCAGCCCGACGCCGGCCGGCCAGTCGCTGTTGAACGAAAGCGCCGCGGCACACGGCATGGCGGCGTTCAAGGCGCTCAGCGACCTGAGCGTGAGCTACGAGGGCAACTGGCGGCTCTTGATCGACAAGCTCCAGCCGGTGCTCATCGACCCCGGCTTTCGGGTCAAGTCCGAAGAGCGCCTGTTGCCGCGCGATGGCGTGATCGCGCAAGCGCACACCGGCCCGTCGGGGCGCAAGTTCGTCGTGCGCCGGCCGAGCAGCCATGCGTTCGGCGAAGTGCGCGTCTGGTTCAACGGCGAAGAAGCGCGCGACTCCGAGCGCCGCGCCGCCGCGGCGCTCGTCGCTGACGCGTACCGCCTGTTCCTGCTCGGGCCGATGCGGCTTGCGGAGCGCAATCTCGTGTTGGAACTCGGCGACGTGGAAACCGTCAACAGCCACGCCTGCGATGTGTTGCGCATCCAGCTCGCGCCGGGTCTCGGCCACACTCACTTCGACCAGGTCGCCCTCTTCATCGACCGCAAGCAGCGCTTGACGCGGCGCATTCGCTACTCGCTCGAGGGCCTGGAGTCGACCAAGGGCACAGCGCACCAGGTCGACATGTTCGACCACCAGGCGCTGCACGGCATGCAACTGCCCACACGCTTTGCCGAAATGCGCGTCCACCCTACCCTGCTGCCGGTGCGTGACTGGCGCCTGACTGGCTTGGACGTGAACCGCGGATTCACCGCCGCCGACTTGGCCGGCCCCGAACTCAGCGGCGCTGCGCGCCAGCCGGCGGCGGCAGTGACGCGACGAGCAACGTAATTCGGTTTTGCGTTCCAATCAAGAGAAAGCAGGTCTGAGTCCGGCCCGTTGCTGCCGTTTGATGTGGCCTCGCGCGTTGCGGTGCGAAACCGTGTTTGGATGAGCGACAGGGTTCAACCACCGCCATCGTCATCCCGGCGAAAGCCGGGATCCACCGGTTGCACGCGATGAACGCATCGCTGGACACGCGACTTCCACGGGTGGATCCCGGCTTTCGCCGGGATGACGGACTTCTTGCGTCGTGCCATTCGCCTTGCAGGTTGTCATGCTGGCCTTGTCACAAATTCCTATACAGTCAAATGCGAAACCCCAAGACTTACACCATCGCCCCATTGATCGAAATCACCTGCCCGCTGATGTAACCCGCGTCGCTCGATGCGAGAAATGCGACCAGCGCCGCGACTTCGTCGGGCGTTCCGGCGCGTTTCATCGGTACCAAACGCTCGATCACTGACGCGTCGATGCCTTCGGCCATGCCCCCGCCGATGATTCCCGGCGCGACCGCGTTCACGGTGATGCCGCGGCTCGCGACTTCGAGCGCGAGCGCCTTGGTCGCGCTGTTCAACGCGCCCTTGGCGGCGGCATAGTTGACCTGGCCACGATTCCCCGCGATCGCGCTCACCGACGAGATGTTGATGACCCGCCCCCAGCGCGTGCGGATCATCGGCATCATGAGCGGCTGGGTGACGTGGAAAAAGCCGTTCAGCGAGACGTCGATGACGTGCTGCCACTGCGCCTCGCGCAGCGCCGGGAACGCCGCATCGTCGTGGGTTCCGGCGTTGTTCACGAGAATTTGCACCGGCCCGTCCAGCAGCAGTTGCTCGCACGCCGCGTGCGTCGCCTCGCGCGACGTCAGGTCGAAGCTGCACGCCTGCGCGGTCCCTCCCGCCGCGCGGATTTCTTCAACGACCGCATGCGCCGCGTCGACGCGCTGGTTGGCGTGCACGATCACGTGCGCGCCAGCGCCGGCCAGGCGCAGCGCAATGGCACGGCCGAGCACGCCGCTGGCACCGGTGACGAGGGCACGTTTGCGCGGATCTTGATTCATGGGACCTGTCCCTCCTGCGCAGTCAAGGCGACGCTGATCCGCCCCGAGGCGAGCAGCGCGCCGGCGTGGCTCGCCGAAAAATCGTAGAGCAGCTGGCGCGCGTCGCTGGCGCGGCACGTCGCGACGATGCGCAATTCGTCGGGGCTTGCCGGCGGAAGATCGTCCAGGCGCAGCCGCGTGAACTGGACATTGCGCGCCGCCGCCAGAAACCCGGGTTGCATGGGCTCACTCGTGCGCAACGCGCCGTGCAGCGCCATGGCTTGCGCCGCGTACTCGATCAGGCAGGTGCTGAGCAGGCCACTCGCGGTGCGCAAGGGGTGGCCAGGATCGCGGTGATTGCGCGCCTGGCACGTGATCGACTCGGCGTCCCACTGCACGACGCCGGCGAGCAGACACATCGCCCCCTGGTGCGGGATCAGGCGCGCGATCTCGGCGTGCGCCAGCGGCGCGCTGAGACTCACGGCGAGGTCACGTTGACGTGCAATTGCAAGGCCGGCGGGCACGCCAGGACGACGCGTTGCACGCCGCGCTGCGCGCTGCTGCGTGCGATCGCCTCCAGGAGCGACACGCCCGCCGCCGCGGGCAGCGAGCTGCGCAGCCCTTCGAGCGCGGCGTCGCGGCACGCCGTGGCGGGCACTTCGTGCGGCGCGCTGCGCAGGCTGCAATGCAAGTGCGCCAGCGCCCGGTGCGTGCTCGGCGGCGTCAAGACCAGGGCCAGGCCGAAGTTGTCGCGCACGATCCGCTTCGCGTGCAGCGGTTCGGGGTAAGGCGTGTCGGTCGCGACGAGCAGCACCGGCTCATGGGTCGTCGCGACTTGCGCGATCGCTTCGAGCAGCCCGGCGCCGAAGCTCGTATCGAAGCCGCACAAGCTCGTCGACGCGGCGCGGCTCGCCACCGCGATGTGCCAGTAGCCCGCCGCGGCGTTGTGCACCGAGTTCGTGAAGCGCGTCGGCGACACCGATCGATCGCTGCTCGCGAGCGTTTCGCACAGGTTGTGGCAGTTCGCGCCTTCGCCGTTGCTCGCGGTAAAGACAGTGGCGAGGAACTGCGGGTCCACGCCTGCCGCCGCCACGGCTTCATCGGCCACCGCCATCGCCACCTTGATCGCGGCACCGGCGCGGCGCCGCTCGGCGCTCGGCAGGCGCATCGGCGCGGGCAAAACCGTCGCCGCGTCGACGAGACCGTGGCCGGCACGAAGCAGTTCAGCAAGCTGCGGCCACGAGCCGAACCCCGGCCCGAGAATTCCCACACCGAGCACGCTGACGCGGATCGTGTTCACGGCTGCACCCCGAACACCAGGCTCGCGTTGGACCCGCCGAAGCCGAATGAATTGCTCAGCACGTGGCGCAGCAGCGTGCTGCGGTTCTCGTGCAAATAATTGCTCAGCAGCGCCGGGTCCCGGCTGCGCAGGTTCAGCCCGGCGGGAATCAAGCCGTGGCGCAGCGCGAGCAGGCTGATCGTCGCCTCGACCGCGCCTGCCGCGCCGAGCGTGTGGCCGGTCGCGCCTTTCGTCGAGCTGCACGGCGTGGCCGCGCCGAACACCGCGTGCACGGCGGCGTCTTCGGCGGCGTCGTTGTTCGGCGTCGCCGTGCCGTGCAGGTTCACATAGTCGATCGCGCCGGGCTCGAGGCCGGCGTCGGCGAGCGCAGCGCGCATCGCCTGCATCGCGCCCAGCCCTTGCGGGTGCGGCGAGCTCATGTGGTAGCCGTCGTTGCTCTCGCCCGCGCCGAGCAGCCAGCCCTGCGCTTCGGTCCCGGGGGCGCCCAGATCGCGTTCGATCAGCGCGAACGCGGCACCCTCGCCGAGCGACAAGCCGCGGCGCTGCGCGTCCCAGGGTCGGCACACGTCGGGCGACAGCAGCTCCAGAGAATTGAAGCCGTAGAGTGTCGTCAGGCACAGGCTGTCGACGCCGCCCACGAGTGCGGCGTCGACCAGCCCGGATGCGATAAGGCGCGCGGCGCTGGCAAACACCTTGGCGCTGGACGAACACGCGGTGGACACGACCCAGCTGGGGCCCTCCAGGCGCAACGCCTGCGAGACGAACGCGGCGACCGAATTCGTGTTGTGCGTCGGCGCATAAAGAAAATCCGCGGGCAACGCGCCGTCGGCGCCGCGGCGCCGGTACGCGAGTTCGGTCTGGAGCAAGCCCGACGTGCTGGTTCCCAGCAGCACGGCGACGCGCGCTGCACCCCAGCGAGCGCGGGCGCGCTGCACGGCGCCCTGCAGGCCGTCTTGCTGCAGCGCGAGCCAGGCGAGCCGGTTGTTGCGGCAGTCGAACTCCTGCAGGTCCGCCGGCAGGTGCACGTCGTCCAGGCCGGGGACGACGCCGATCCAGGTGGGCAGTTCGGCGTCGAGAAAGGGGGTCTGCGCCAGGCCACCGCGCTGCGCCTGCAGGGCGGCGAGCGCCGCCGCATTGCCATGGCCGAGCGCAGTGCTCAGCGTGAAGCTGGAGATCGGCAGGGGCGTCATCAAGCTGAACCCGCAGGTTGAGGCGCGACGCTGGCGACGAGCAGCACATTGGCAAACGGCGTGCCCTGGCTCATCGGTTCGCTTTTCACGTCGAAGCCGAGCGCTTCGAGGCGCGTGATCCACGCCGCGAGCGGCCGGCCGTAGACCGGCACGACGCGGTGGCCGCGCACGAAGGTGACGACCGCGTCGACCCACTGGCTGGCGCGAAAGCCTCGCGTCGCCGCCGCGTCGCCCACACGCATCAGCAAGCGCCCGCCGCCGCGCAGCGCTTCACGCACGCGCGCCAGCACGGCGTCTTGTTCGGGCACGCTGATGTAGTGCAGCACGTCGAGGATGACGACGGCGTCGGCGCTCGGGAACGCAGTGTGGCGCATGTCGCCGCACACAAACTGCGCACTCGTCTTGCCCAGCGCCGCGCGGGCGCGCTGCACGTCGCGCGCCATCAGCTCGATGCCGGTGACGCGCACATTCAGCGGCGCGTCGCGCCACTGCGCCGGCCAGTGCCCGGCGCGTGCCAGCGCCGCGGCGCCGGCCAGCAGGCTGGCGAGCAGGCCTTGGCCGCAGCCGATGTCGAGCACGCGTGCGCCCGGCGGGATCAGGCCCTGCCCCAACAGGTGCCGGAACACCGGGTCCATGCGAAGTTTGCCGCGCGCAAAGTGCCAGGCAAAGTGCCCGGCGCCGCGATAGGGTTCGGCTGCCGCGTCAACAAACGCGCGCCACTCGCGGCGCGCCGCTGCGCCCGCGCCAAGCCCGGCACTCAACATGGCGCGGCCTGCGCACGAAACGCCTGCGGCAGGGTGACGCAACGCAACTGCTGCTGCGCGATCCGGCCGAGCAGCAGCGGCAGCGTCGCCAGCGCGACGTTTTCGCCGCTGCGGCTGCGTGCGCTGTTGCCGTCGTGCAGAACGAGGATGTCGCCGCCGGCCAGGTCGCGCGTCAGGCGCTCCAGGACGCGCTGCGGTTGGCGCTGCACGGTGTCAAAGCCGCGCCGCGTCCAGCTCACCAGGCGCAGTTGGCTGCGCTCCAGCACCGGGCCGAGCAGCGGGTTGCGCAGGCCCGCGGGGGCGCGAAAGAACAGTCGGCGTCTGGCCGGTGATCTCGCGCAGCGCTTCTTGCGCGTTGTTCACTTCGCGCGCGAAGCCGCGCAGGCCGGACATCGCAAAACTCAGGCCATGCCGGTCGCTGTGGTTCTGCACGCTGTGGCCGCGCTGCACGATGTCGCGGCACAGGGCCTGGTGTTGCCGGGCCAACTGCGCGATGCAAAAGAAGGTCGCCTTGGCGCCGACCGCATCGAGCATGTCGAGCACTGCCGGCGTGACATCCGGGTTCGGCCCGTCGTCGAACGTGAGGGCAATTTCGCCGCGGCTCGCTGCGGCGTCGGGCAGGCGCCGGATGTTCTCGCCGAGCCAGTCGCAGCGCGGCGTCAGGCTCGCGACGGTGAGCACGACTTGATTTAGAGCAATCGCGCCGAGCGCCCAAGGCCAGAGTTCGGGGTGCGGGGCGACGCTGACCGCAGCCCCGACATGGCAGGCCATGCTGCCGCGAATCAACAAGGGTGCGTGCCAGGCTGGCGAGGGCAGCGTCGTCTGCGGCGAGGGCGGCGTCGGCATGCGAATCGCGGGTCCGGTGAGGTGAGAGTGTTCCCAGCGTCGATGCGCGGGCCGACGCATTTTCCCATAGCCGCGAGCGCCTCTTGACGCAGCGACGCCAAGAGTAGCTTGCTTCGCAGTGGAGGAAGGCTTGTTCGCTGCGGCCCCGTGGGGGCTCGCTCAGCAGAGTGTTGAACGGCTTGACCGGGTCCGCTTTCGGCCCGTTGCTGCCGTTCGGCGCGAGCTTCCTGCGAGGGTTGCGACGCCAGGGCGGCGGCGGTGCCCCCGTGCTCCGGCCCACGCTCGCGGGGCACCGTTCAGAGGCGCCAAGCGACGCCGCCTCAACACGGAATTTACGCTGCATCGGTTGGCAGACACCGCGAATGGGTCCTGCGCCCGGGGGCACCACCACCGCCCTGCTGTACACGACGGTAGCCTGCCACGCCTTCGCATGCCGCCCGGGTGCCGGGGTAGGTGGCTTGGGGTATGGGCTCAGGCCCCCATTCGCGGTGTCCTCAACCTGCACAAGAGAACACGGTGTTGATGGCGCCACGCTCGCAGACCGCAGACGGTGCCCCGCGAGCGTGGGGCCGGAGAACGTACCCCGGGCCACCTGCCCTTTCTCGACCTCTGCACGCACGACGGCGCGAACGGCAGCAAAGGGCCGAATGCCGACCGCCGCCCCTGCAGCATCGATTGCAACGCGTATCAACGCCTCTGCGGTGCGCCCATTGCGCCGGCCCCCCCGGCGATGAACGTTGCCGACAGCACCAGGCACAGCAACGCACCCGGTGCGACGACTTGGCCGATGGCGTGCAGCGCCTGGATGTTCGACAGCGCGAGCAAGCCGAACGAGAGCACTGTCGTGAGGTTCGCCAGCAGCAGTGAGGCGAGCGTGTCGCGATCGGCGCGACCTTGCTCGCGCAAATGGTCGAAGAACAGCGCGTAGTTCGAGCCGATCGCGACGACGAGCAGCAGCCCCACGAGGTGCAGGATGCCCAAGTCCACGCCCGCGCCGGCGAGCAGCGCAACGACGATCAGGCAGGCCGCTGCGATCGGCTCGCACAGGCGCAGCAGGCGCCGCGCGTCGCGCAAGTGCAGCGCGAGCAGGGCGACCACGGCGAGCGCGCCGAGCGCGGCCTGCCACGCCGCTTCGCGCAGGTAGCGCTGGTAGAGGGCGGCGAGTTCGTCGCCGACATTCAGCACTTGCGCGCCCGGCACGTCGGCCAGCGCCTTGCGCACGGCCTCGGCGTTGATGCCCTGGGCGCCGCCGCGCAGGCTCAGGAGCACGCGCCAGGGGCGCGTCGGCGTGGCCGGGATCAGCATCGCATCGACGGCGCTGGCCAGAACCGTGCCTTGCAATGCCGCGCGGATCAGCACCGGTTGACTGCGCGCCGCTTGCACATCGTCGATGAAAGCTTCGAGGCGCTGCGCCGGCAAGGGCCCGCCGAGGGTGGCTTGCGCGAGGCGCTCGCGCAGCGTTGCGGCGTCGGGCAGCGCAGCGCGGCGCTCGAGTTGCAACTTCGGGCTGGGCAGGAAGCGCGCGGGCGATTCGAAACCGAGCAGCACGCCCTCGCTCACCAGGCGATCCAGGCGCACGCCCGCCGCTTCAGCAAGTTCCAGCGCGTGCGCCTCGCTCTGCGCCGTGAGCACGACGAGGGTCGTCGATTCCGCCGTTCCCAGGTCGGCGCGCAGCGCGGCGTCGAGCTGCAGATCGGCCTGGCTGATCGAACTCAGCGAACTCAGGTTGGCGTGCCACGCCGAAGGCAAGACGAGCAGCGCCACGAGCGCCAGCCCGGCGGCGCCGAGGGTGGCGCGCTTCAGGCCGCGTCGCGCCAGGAACACGACGGCGCGCTCGGAAAAGCGCCCGAGTTGCCGGCGCAGGCCCACGCTCGCCGAGCCTTCGGGGGCGACGTGCGGAAAGACGAAGCGCGTCGTCAACGCCGCGGCCACCAAGCCGGCGATCGAAAACAGGCCCAACTGCGCCAGGCCGCCAAAGCCGGAGAAGAGCAGCGCGGCAAAGCCGCACAGCGAGGTGAGCAGGCCCAGGCGCACCGTCGGCCACTGCGTCGCGATCCAGCGCTTCGCGGAATCGCCGGGTGGACCAGGTCGGCCAGAGGCGTCGGGCGCGGCGTTGGACGAGGGTGCCTCGAGTGCCGAATCGGCGGCCGAGCCCGGGTCGGCCTGCCCCTGAGCGGGCCGCGCCTGAATCAGGTAGTAAATCGCGTAGTCGACAGCTTCGCCGATCAGCGTCGTGCCGAATCCCAGCGTGATGCCGTGCACCTGGCCGAAACCCAGGCTGACCGCGGCGATGCCGGCGAGCACGCCACTGGCCACGGGCAACAAGGCAGTCGCGACGCCACGCAGCGAGCCGAGCGCACACCACAGCAACAACACCATCAGCACGGTGCCGGCGGCGGCGAGGCGTTCGACTTCGGTCTTGATCGTCGCGCGCGACGTCACGCCGAACGTCCCCGGCCCGGACATGAGCAACTGCAAGCCTTGCTGCGCGTTCGGCTCGAAGGCGCGGCGCACGAGCTGCATGGCGCGCTCCTGGGCGTCGAGGTCGGCGCCGTCGGCGCGCGTCGTCGTCAGCAGCACGGCGCGCGCGGCGCTGCGCGACACCCAGACGCCGCCCTCGCTGCGCGGCCCGCCGCCGCTGCTGATGCTTTCCAGCAGGCGCAGCGATTCGCCGGTCGGATCCCGCAGCAGCACCGGCTTGATGAACGCGCCGGCGGGCGTGCCGAGCAGGCTCAGGCTGTCGGCAATGCCTTCGCGCAGGCCGGCAACGCTGAAGCGCTCGGCGTTCACTGCGGGGCTCAGCAAGTAGCGCTGCGCAAACACGCTGTCGGCGAGCGAGTTCAGAGCCTGCACCTCCCCGTTCAGCACCGTCTCGAACGCACCGCTGTCGCGCAGTTCGGTGGCCAGGCGCGTCGACGCCTCGGCGCGCTGCTGCGCGCCGCCGCCTTCGATGCCGATGAGCACCAGCTTGGCGGCACTGCCGCGGCTCAACTGTTCGAGCAGCAGGGCCTGCTCGGGGCTCGGCCGCGACGGCAGAAACGCCGACAGGTCGGCAACAAAATTCGCGCGCGTCGCGACCGCAATCGCCGCGAGCATCGCCGCGCCCCAGCACAGCAGGGCAGCACGGCGTCGCAGCGCCACGGTCCACGCGCCGGCCATGGAAAGTGCCTAAGGTCGCACGGCCGGCGCCGGCGCTTCGGCAGGCAGCGGCTCGATGCTCATCACTGAACGGTCGCCGTCGGCGAGGGTGACCGCGACTTCGCGCACCACGGCGTCGCGCCCGCTGACGCGGATCGTGCGCACCTGGGCGAGCAGGCGCCAGTCGCGCGGTATGAGTTCGAGCCTCCAGCCGCGCGCATCGCCGCCGACGCTGGCCTTGAAGTAGCGCTCGAGCGCGTCGCGATTGCCTGTCAAGGTGCCGCGGATCGCCTCGACCATCACCGCCGCTTCGGGCGTCGCGTCCAGCGCCAGCGTGCGCACCCGGCTGCCTTGCGTGAGCGTGAGCTGATTGCCCACGACGACGAGCTTTTCGCGGCGCGGCTCGAGCGTCTCGCGAACGAAAGTGTCGGGCGCCTCGAAGGACAAGCGGCCCGACGACTCGAGCGTCTGCTCGAGCATCGCGACGCTGCGCCGCTCGACGAATTGCGCCTTGCCGACTTTCGCCTGGGCGAGCAGTTGCATCAGTTGCGGCAGGTCGAATCCGCCCTGCGCGAAGGCGTGAGGCGCAGCCGCGCAGGCCGCGACGGTCGCGATGCGTGCAAGCAAGCTAAGCAGAGTGCGTGGCATCGGCCCAGAAGTCGAAGAAGTTGAACCAGTTGTGGGGCGCCTCGAGGCACAGCGCTTCAAGCGTCGCGACGTAGCGTTGCAAGACGGCGGCGATGCGTTCGTCGCTCGAGACTCCGGCAGGCGCCGCCTGGCTGAAATCGTCGAGCTCGATGAGGCGAATCTGGTAACGATTCTCCCCGAGGTAGAGGCCGGCCATGAAGATCACCGGTTGGCGCAGCAGCGAGGCGAGGCGAAACGGTCCATCGGAAAATGGCGCGTCGTGGCCGAGGAAGGGCAGGCGCATGAGGCGCGAGCGCGATGCATGCGCTTGCGCTGAAGCCGACGCCGGCAAGGTACGGTCGGCGAGGATGCCGGCCACGCCACCGCCGTCGAGCCAGCGCCGCAACTCGAGCATGGCCTCGGCGCGTCCCAGCGCAATCGTGTGCAGCGTCGCGTTCGGTGCCAGCGCGGCGAGCGTGGCGCTGATGAGGCGCGCGTTGTCTTCAAACATGAGCATCGCCACGCGCAAGCCCTGGCGGTCGCCGACGGCGCGCAGCACCTCGAAGCTGCCCAGGTGCGCGCCCACGAGCAAGGCGCCGCTGCCGCGCGCCAGCGCCGCATCCACCGCCGCGGAACCATTGAGCGACACGTCGAACCATTCGTGGTGCCCCTGCAGCAGGTAGACGCGGTCGAGCACGGTGCAGGCGAAACAGTGCAAATGCGCGTACACGTCGGTCCAGCGCACCGGCCGGCGCAGCGCGCGTTCCAGGTAGCGCCGCGATTCGCGCCGCGCCGCGCCTCCCGTGACGAGGAAGTAGAGCGTGATCGGATGCAGGATGAGGCGCGCGATGCGCCGCCCGGCGCGCCGCGCGATCCAACCCATCAGGCGCAGCACCCAGCGCTGGCTGCGTTCGCGCTGGCGCGTCCAGGGCGCTGCGGCAGCAGGGACTTGGGCACTCATCCCACGCTCGCCGGCAACGGCGCCGCGGCGATCCATTCGCCGCTCGCCGCGACCCCGCCATTTGCGGCGTCGCACACTTCGAAGCGCAGCCGGGTGCTCAGATCGTCGAAACGAACCCGCAGCGTGGCGCCGCTCGCGCCGGGCATGACCGGCGCCAGAAACTTGATCACGGCCAGGCGCGGCGGCGTGCCGAGTCGCGCCGCCCATTGCGGCAGCGCGAGCGCCGCTTCCAACGCGTGCGCGAGCAGCAGCACACCGGGAACGATGGGCTGGCCCGGGAAGTGGCCGGGCAAGGCGGGGTGCGTCGCGGCGATGGCGAATTCGCTGTCTTGGGGCACGGCTCGGCTCTCAGTTCAAGCGCCGCCCGTCAGCTGCGCCGCCAGCTCGCCCAGGCGCGTGCTGGGCAACTTGCCGGAGGGGTCGCGCGGCAGCGCGTCGAGCCAGACGATGCGCCGCGGCAGGAAGGCCGGGTCGAGCCGCTCGCGCAGCACTGCCAGCAACGCGTCGCGAGTGACTTGCGGCGCGACGACGAAGGCGACTAGCCGCACCACCGCCGCATCCGGCGTCGCTTCTTGCGGGGGCAACCAGAACGCGCCGTCGTGCACGCCGTCGATCGCGTTCAGGTGGAAGTTCAAGTGACTCAGCGAACTGCGCTTGCCGGCGATATTGATCAGGTCGTTGCTGCGCCCGAGCAGGCGAAAGTGCGTCGAGTCGACGATCTCCAGCACATCTGCCAGCGGTGTCGGCTGCGGCACGTGGCCGCCGTCGGCCACCACATGCTCGCCGTCGCCCGAAATCGCCACGCCGTCGTAGGTGCGCCAGGTCGGGCCCTGCGTCGTTTGCCGTGTCGCGATCTGGCCGGCTTCGGTGCAGCCGTAGATTTCCATGAGCGGCGCGTCGAAGGCGGCTTCGGCGCGCGCAGCGAGTTGCGGCGCAAGCAGCGCGGTCGCACAGATGCACAGGTCGAGCGCCGGAACGCTCAACTTCGAGTCGAGCAAGGTTTTCAGGTGCAGCGGCGTCGTCACCAGGATGCGCGGGCGCGGGATGCGCGCCAGCGCCGCGCAGATATCGGCCGGGTAGAACGGCCGGCTCGTCTCGAAGGCGACCGCGCCGAGCAAGGCCACCAGCACGCTCGATTCGAAACCGTACATGTGCTGCGCCGGAACCGTCGCGACGAGCGACACGCCGGCCAGGCCGTCGCGGCCCATGTGCGCGGCGATGCGCTGCGCGCCGACCTGAGTGTTGCGCCAGAGCAGGCCCCAGCGTTTCGCGTAGGGCACCGGGTTGCCCGTCGAGCCCGAGGTCAGCACGTGCGCGGCGATGTGCGATTCGTCGATCGACACTGTGGCGCGGGGCGCGAGCTCGGCGGGGTCGACGGATGGCGCTGTCGTCGGCCATTGCACGGGGTGCAGCGCGCCGCCGTCCGCGTCACCGACGAGGTAGGTCCCGGGAAACAGCGTGCGCAGCCTCGCCACCATGTCGGGCGTATGGTTCGGCGGCAGCAGGTTGTCCTGGCCGCGATGCAGCGCCGCGCCCAGGCCGAGAGCAAATCGATAGCGGTCATGACTCAGGTTCAGCATGTGGCCGCTGGGCGGCAACTGCTCGGCGACGCGCGCGACGTCGGCAAGATAGCGGCGCCGCGAGATCGGCTCGCCGTGCGCCCAGGCCAGCGGCGCGTGCGGATCGTCGCCATGCATCAGCGGCAGCATCGTCATGAGCGCTGCGCTGCGCGCTGCGTGTACGCCTGGATCGCGCGCAGCATGCTGACGCGCTCGAATTCCGGGTGCAGGCGGTAACGCAGCAGGTACTCGCCGCCGAACATCAGGCCAAGCGCAAGCGGCGTCAGCCAGTTCGCGAACGTCGCCCAGACCTCGAAGGGTGCCGTGAAGTACAGCACCAGCGACAGCGCCGCCATGGCGACGAAATAGGCGCACCACGCCCACGTGAGCTTGCGCGTGTAGACCGCCATGCTCGGGATCAGCGTGCCGTGCACCTGCTCCGCGACCCGGCTGATCAGCGCCTGGGCGCCGCGGCGCAGCGTCAGCCCGAACAGCACCGCAAGCACCAGGTGGATGACCACATGCTGGCCCAGGAACAGCGTGTGCTGCGGCAGCGGCGGGCCGAGCCAGGCTTGCGCGGCCAGTGCCGCGAGCACGCCTCCCGCAAGCCCGCCGGTGAGGCGCTGCCGCGCGCGCCACGCACACACGACGATGAGCACGAGCATCGGCGCCAGCAGCGCAAAGGCGCTCCATTCGGAATCGGGTGCCGCGGTCATCAGCCAATGCGAGCCCCCGATGTAGGCCAGGCCCGCCAGCAGCCCCGACACGACGCGGGCGTCGGCACGCATTTTCAAGTGGTGCGCTGCGCTGCGATGTGATCGGCCAGCGTGGCCAGGGACGTGAAGATCTTGACGTTCTCGGCGTCGTCCGAGCGCAACTGAAAGCCGTAGCGTTTGGAGACTACGAGGGCGACTTCGAGGATGTCGATCGAATCCAGCCCCAGGCCCTCGCCGTAGATGGCGCCGTGCGGATCGACGCTCTCGGGCGCGACGTCGAGGTTCAGCGCCTCCACGAGCAATGCCGCGACCTCGTGCTGCAAGGGGGTCTGGACGATGGTCATGCAGTGTGCGTCTGGCAAATCGGGGATGAGACGGGCGCTGCGGGCGCCCGCAATTCAATGGACACGCTCGCACCACGCAAGGCGTTGCATGTTAGCAGAGGGGAACGCTGCGGCAGCGCGCGGCACGCTGCAGCAAAACCGGCGCGTGCCGCGGCGACGTATCATCGGCTCCCCCGCGGCTTTGCGCATTCACATGGACCACCCGACACCCTTGGCGCAGGCACCGGACGCCGGCCTCGTGCGCATTCCGCACACCGCCCTGAACGCGTACTACGCAGAAGGCGACGCCCCCGGTCGGCAGGCGTTTCTGCGCAAGACCTTCGACGACACGGCGCCCGATTACGACGCACTCGAGCGCATCCTCGGCCTGGGCAGCGGCTCGTGGTACCGCGGCGAGGCGTTGCGCCGCGCCGGCTTGGCACCGGGAATGAAAGTGATCGATGTCGGCATGGGCACCGGCCTGGTGGCACGCGAAATTCTGAAAATCACCCAGGAACCGGAGAATCTGATCGGCGTCGACCCGAGCCCGGGAATGCTGGCCCAGGCGAAACTGCCTGCCGCAGTGCGCTGCCTCGAGGGCTGGGCGGAAAAGATGCCCGTGCCCGACGCCAGCGCCGATTTCATCGTGATGGGCTACGCGCTGCGCCACATTGCCGACCTCGCCGCCGCGTTTGCCGAATTCCACCGCGTCCTGAAGCCCGGCGGCAAGGTGCTGATCCTGGAGATCACCAAGCCGAGCGGCCTGCTGGCGACGCGCCTGCTCAAGCTTTACATGCGCGGCGTCGTGCCGCTGCTGGCGCGCTTCGTGTCGCGGCGCAAGAGCACCCCCATGCTGTGGCGCTACTACTGGGACACGATCGAAGCCTGCGCCGCACCCGAAGCGGTGCTGCGCACGCTGGGCGGCGTGGGCTTGAAGGACCCACGGCGCGAAGTCGCGCTGGGCATTTTTTCCGAGTACACGGCAGTGCGCTAGGGTTGCGCTAGTGGCGCAAGGCCCGGCGCGGCCGAGCCAGCCACAGGCGCAGCGCCGCATACAGTGCGCCGCCGATCAGGCTCTTGCGGAAGATCGCGATCCGCTGCGTGGCCGTCGCTTCGGGCTTCCACAAGTGCGCCCACGGCGGATTGGTCACGAAGCTCAGACGGTCCAGTTGCGCGTCGGCGCAGACGCTTTCGATGGTGTGCTGCATGATCAGATGGCCCGGCGCGAGCGCGGCATGGTCGCTCGCAAAGCCGATCTTCAGCAGGTTCAGCTGGCGGTTCGAGACCAGACCGAATTGCGCGGCGATCACCTCGCCGTTCAGGCGCAGCAAGTTGATCCGGCATTCACCGCGCGCGCCGAATTCCCTGACGAGCCGGGCGTAGAAGGCGACCAGGGACGGACTCAATTTGATCGCCGAACCGGCGCCGGCTTTCCAACCCGACGCTTCGACCTGCATGAAGTCGAGCAAAGCCGCATCGAGCCGATCCGGGTCAGTGACGGCTTCGTAGCTCAGCGCGCCGAGCTCGCGGGCACGACGCGTCAAGCGCTTGACGTTCCCGCAATGGCTCTTGTTGACGTGGCGCAGCGCATGCGCAAGCGTCTGACTGCAGTCGAGCCACAGCGTCGGCGAATTCGCTGAGCTGACGCTGAGCGCTGCGCCCTCGCCTGGGCGCAGCAGGCTCGCCAGTGAAGAGTCGCTGCAGATGCCGTCGGCAAGCAGGACTTGCCAGGGGAGTTCGCGCTGCCGGTGCAGCCAGGTATGGAACTCGCTCCACACATTCGACATCGCGGCGGGAACGCCGACGTCGGCCAGGTGCATGTGCTTGCCGGTGATCAGGCGCAGCGTCGCTACGCCCAAGGCACGGCCTCCCAGAGTCCCCGACTCGACGACGAAGACGCCGACCAGGCGTGACTGATGGCGCGCGGCGATGAAGTGCACGCCGCGCGGCCGGGGCGCCAGGGTCTGCAAGTAGGCTGAAAACCACTCGGGCATTTGCAGGTAGGTCGTCGACGGATACTGCTCGAGAGCACTTCGCCACTCGTTGCGCAGCATTTGCAGGCCGGGCTCGCCGTGCCGGACCTGGAAGGTCCAGGCCGACCTGCCGCGGGCGCGCACCACCGCGAAGGATGGCGTGCCGACTGCGGAATCGTCGAAGGTCGAATGGGCGGCTGTCATGTGGGGTCAGCGACTTGCGACGCGAAGCGATTGGCGGAATGGCGGGCCGTGAGGGATTCACTAATCAAGGTTCATCGCTCTGCTGTTGCGACGCAATGATCCTCGTCTTCGCGCGGCCGCGCAGCACCAGCTCCAAGGGGGTGGACGCCGCCCGACATCCCGGGTGGCGACTTTGTTCACGCACTGAAGGGGCACCTGCCGCATGGACCCCATGCCTGGGTGGAGTTGATCGCCACCTCCGGCGCGCCCACGTCGCACGGCCGCGTCGGGCGCGGCCCCCGACACGGCATACTTCAGCCCTCATGAAAACGCCCGTCGTTCGCGAATTGCGCCTGCTGCACCTGGAAGATTCGGACCTCGACCACGTGTTGCTGCTCGCGCACCTGCACCGCGGCGGCCTGCGTGTGCAGGCGACACGCATCGATTCGGAGGCCGAATTCCTCGCCTCGATCCAGCGCGACTGGGACGCCATCGTCTCCGATTACAACCTGCCCGGCTTCTCCGGCCTGCTCGCGCTGGATCTGCTGAAGGCGAGCCGGCGCGACATTCCCTTCGTCATCGTTTCGGGCGAGATCGGCGAAGAGGTTGCGGTGGAGGCGATGCGCAACGGCGCGAGCGACTATGTGCGCAAGGGCAACCTCGCGCGCTTGGTGCCGGCGCTGCTCAATGCCATCGAAGCCAACGTCACGCGGCGCGAGAAAGAGCGCTCGGAGGCTGAGTTGAGCGCGTCCAAACAGCGTCTGAGCGAACTCGCACAACACTTGCAAAGCAGCATCGAACAGGAGCGCGCCGCGATCGCACGCGAACTGCACGACGACGTGGGCGGCTCGCTCACGGCGCTCAAGTTCGACCTGGCGTGGATCACGCGCCATCCGCAGTCCGAGGAGGTGCCGGCGCGCGCGAGCGCGGCGCTCGAACAGGTGTCGCACGCAATCGAAGCGGCACAGCGCATCATGCACAACCTGCGCCCTGCGATCCTCGAGCAGGGGCTGGTCGCCGCATTGCAATGGATTGCGGCGCGTTTCGAAAAGCGCACCGGCGTCGCGTGCCTGTTGCGCACACCGGAAAAAATTCCCGCATTGCCCAGTGGCGTCGGCCTGGTCGCTTACCGCACGGTGCAGGAGGCGCTGACGAACATCACCAAGTACGCGCAGGCGACGCAGGTGGGGATCGACCTGTCGCTCGCCGGCAAGGTGATATCGCTCGAGGTGAGCGACAACGGACGTGGCTTCTTGCAGTCGGACCTGAGCAAGGCGCAATCGTTCGGCATTCGTGGCCTGCACGAACGCGCGCGCACCGTGGGCGGCTGGATCGACCTGAGCAGCAGCCCGAGCGGCACGACGCTGATCCTGTCGGTGCCGCTGCACGGCGTGCAGGCGGCGGGCGGCTCCGGGCGCAGCAAGGCGAAAAACGCCGACCCTAGCCGCTGGGGCGACTTGTGAGCGCCCCCGCCCGGCCGTTCCGAAGGGGGCGCTCCGTCCCGCTTGGCGGGACCGCGCGCAGCGCGAGGGTGCACCAGTGACCACCACCTCGCCCACGCCATGATCCGCGTCATCCTCTGCGACGACCACGCGCTGATCCGCCGCGGCGTGCGTGACACGCTGTGCGACGCGTCCGACATCGAAGTCGTCGGCGAAGCCGGCGACTACGGCGAACTGCGCGAACTGCTGCGCCGCGCCACGTGCGATGTGCTCGTTCTCGACATCAACCTGCCCGGGCGCAGCGGCCTGGACGTGTTGCACGTGCTGAAGGACGAGAGCCTGCCGATGCGCGTGCTCGTGCTGTCGATGTTCCCCGAAGACCAGTACGCGATCCGCGCGCTGCGCGCCGGCGCTTACGGTTACGTGAACAAGGGCGGTGACCCGGGGCAGATCGTTACCGCGGTGCGCACCGTCGCGCAAGGGCGCAAGTACGTGACGCCGGAGATGGCGCAAATGTTGGTGGAGAGCCTCACCGCGCCGAACGTCGAGAACCCGCACGAGCGGCTCTCCGACCGCGAGTTGCAAACCCTCGTGCTGATCGCCTCGGGCAAGCGCCTGTCCGACATTGCGGTGGAGTTGATGCTGAGTCCCAAGACGGTCAGCGTCTATCGTGCGCGGGTGCTCGAAAAATTGGGCTTGGCGAACAACTCCGAAATGACGGTTTACGCGATTCGCCACGGGTTGGTGGGGCAGTAGGCCCGAAGCATGCCTTATGAGTTCCGCTGCCCGGCCCGCCCGCAAACCGCAAGCGCCAGCGCTTCCCCGAAGATTTCGTGTTCCAGTTGGAGGGTGAAGAGTTCGCGGCTATAAGGTTGCAATCTGCAACCTTAGAGAGCGGGCGCGGTCAGCATCGCAAGTACTTGCCTTATGCGTTCACCGAGCATGGCGCCATCATGGCGGCCACGCTGCTCAACAGCCCGCGCGCCACGGCATTGAGCATCTACGTCGTGCGCGCCTTTGTGGAGCTGCGCGGCTTGCTCAGCGCCAACAAGGAACTGGCGACCAAGGTCCAAGCGCTGGAGCGCAAGGTCTCGGTGCATGAACGCGGTATCGCGCAGCTGGCCGACGCGATGGCCGAGCTGCTGGCCACGCCAGCACCGCCGCCCAAGCGACCCATAGGATTCGTGACGCCTGAGGACAGCGCCGGAGATGGCGCAAATGTTGGTGGAGAGCCTGACCGCGCCGAACGTCGAGAACCCCACGAGCGGTTTACGCGATTCGCCACGGGCTGGTGGGGCAATAAATTCTTGTCATCCCGGCGAACGCCGGGATCCACCGATTGGCGTCATTGCGGTTTCGTCCCAGTGGATCCCGGCCTTCGTCGGGATGACCGCCCTCAGAGAAACTGCCCCAGCATTCGCTCCAGCGCCACCGTCATCGGCGCCTGAAACATCGGCAGAGTGAGCAGCACGCCGACCAGCCCCACGCCCAGCGTGATCGGGAAACCGATGGCGAAGATGTTCATCTGCTGCGCAACGCGTGAAATGATGCCGAGCACGAGGTTCACGAACAGCAGCATCGCCACCAGCGGCAGTGCGATCCACAGGCCGAGCGAAAAGATTTCCGCGCCCCACACTTGCGGCTGCATCGCGCGCAGGAAGGCGAAGGGTTCGGCGCTCACCGGGAAGGTCTGAAAGCTGCGCACCACCGCGGCGATGAGCAGCAGATGGCCGTTGATGACGATGAACAGCCAGCCGACGGTGACGCCGAAGAAGCGGCTCAGCGAAGTCGCCTGGCCTCCCGTGGAGGGGTCGAAGAACATCGCGAAGTTCAGGCCCATCTGCAGGCCTGCAAGTTCACCGGCGAATTCGATTGCGGCGAAAACGATGCGCGCCGCAAACCCGAGCGTGATGCCCACCAGCAGTTGCTGCGCGAGCACCATCAGCGCCACCGCCGAGTCGAGTTGAATCACGGGAATGACCGGCAGCGAAGGCTGCGCGCACACCGTGATGAACAGCGCCAGCGCAACGCGCGCGCGCGCCGGCACGTTGCGTTGGCTGAGGACCGGCAGCGTCGCGAACAGCGCCAGAACCCGCGCAAACGGCCACAGCAGTGGCGTGATCCAGGCGAGGAACTGGGCTTCAGTGAATTGAATCATGGCGCTCGCTGCGGCCGCGACGCGCTGCGCCTAACCCACGACCGACGGAATGCTTTGCAAGGTGCGCTGCACGTACTCGACGAGCGTGGTCAGCATCCACGGGCCGGCGATCGCGAGCACCGCCACCGCAGCCACCATCTTCGGCACGAACGACAGCGTCGCTTCATGAATCTGCGTCGCCGCCTGGAAAACGCTGACGAGCAGGCCCACCGCGAGCACCGTGAGCAGCAACGGCGCCGCGACCATCAGCAACAAGTGCAGGCCTTCCTGGCCGTAGGTGAATACCGCTTGCGAGTCCATGCGCGCTCAGTTCGCAAAACTCGCGGCCAGCGAGCCGAGCAGCAGGTTCCAGCCGTCGGCCAGCACAAACAACATCAGCTTGAACGGCAGCGCCACCAGCACCGGGCTCAACATCATCATGCCCAGGCTCATCAGCACGCTCGCGACGATCATGTCGATCACGAGAAACGGAATGAAGATGAGAAAGCCGATCTGGAACGCGCTTTTCAGCTCGCTCGTGACGAACGCCGGCACCAGCACCTTGAACGGCACGTCGGCGGACTTCACTGACGGATCGACCTTGGCGAGCTTGGCGAACAGCGCGACGTCGGCCTGGCGCGTCTGGCGCAGCATGAACTCGCGCATCGGGATCTCGCCGCGCTTGAGCGCTTCGTCAAAGGCGATGCGGTTCGCGGCAAACGGCTGATACGCCTGCTCGTAGACCTTGTCCAGCGTCGGGCCCATGACGAAAAAGGTGAGGAACAGGCTCAAACCCACGATCACCTGGTTCGGCGGCGCGGCCTGCGTGCCCAGCGCCTGGCGCAGCAGCGACAAGACGATGACGATGCGCGTGAACCCGGTCATGAGCAGCAGCACCGCGGGCAGGAAACTGAGCGCAGTGAAAAACAGCAGCGTCTGGATCGGCACCGAATAGCTCGTGCCGCCCGCCCCCTGGCCGATCACGAGCGGCAGGTTGGAGCCGCTCGTCGCCTGCGCCCAGGCGCCCAGCGGCAGCAGGCCGAGCAGGGCGACTGCGAACATTGCCGTGCACTGCATCGCAGTGGATCCCGGCGTACGCCGGGATGACGAATGCATCGCGGTGGCCCCCGACCCGGTGTTGGGTACGGGGTGACACGTGCGCCGGGATGACGAATGTTGTGGCGGGTGTCCGGTCACGACTGCACCCCACCAGGTCTGCGCAGCTTCGCGAAAAGCTGCGCAAAATTCGGCACCACCGCCTCGCTCGCTGGCGGTTCGGCTTGCGGCGCCATGCTGTGCAGCGTCGTGATGCTTTGCGGCGTGACCCCCAGCACGAGCCAGCGCCGCGCGTCGCCGCTGCCGACTTCCACCGTCACGATGCGCTGACTGGGCGAGAGCGGCAGCGCCGCCACATGGCGCAGCAAGCCCGCGCCGGCAGCGCCAAAACCGGCACCCCCCGCGCCGAGCGGCGTGCGCTTGAGCAGCCACAGCGCCAGCGGGATCAGCGCCAGAACGGCGATGAACCACAGGGCCGAGGTGAACGCGGTTGACGAAGTCATCAGTTCTTGCTGAGCCTGCGCATGCGCTCCGACGGCGTGACGATGTCGGTCAGGCGAATCCCGAACTTGTCATTGACGACGACGACTTCGCCCTGCGCGATCAGGTAGCCGTTGACGAGCACGTCCATCGGCTCGCCGGCCAGGGTTTCGAGTTCGACGACCGAACCCTGCGCGAGCTGCAGAATGTGCTTGATCGGGATGCGCGTGCGCCCCAGCTCCACCGTGAGTTGCACGGGGATGTCCAGGATCATGTTGATGTCGTTGCCCGCGGCCGGAGCGCCGCCGCCCGAGAGGCTGGCAAACGACACCGGCGCGACCTGTTCCACCGCCGTCTGCGCAGCGGGTGCCGCAGCGGCCGGCTTGGCTTCGGCCAACGCGGCGGCCCATTCGTCGGCCATCGCGTCGGCGGGCTCGGGTGCGGCGGCACCGTTCTCAGACGTCATGGCGTGCTCCTGGGGGTTGCGGGGCCCGATGCGGCAAGGTGGCGCTCATTGAATGATGAAGTTGGAGAAATGGACTTGGGTGATCGGGTTGTGCACGCTCGCCTTTTTCTTCTTGGGCTTCTTCGCGCTCTTCGGCTTGGGCTCTTCTTCGTCGTCCTTGGCTTCGTCGGCCGCCGCGTCTTTGGGCGGCTCGTCGGCAGCGTCTTCTTCGGCCGTGGCTTTGCTTGGCTTTTTCGGCGCTGCACTGGCTTCGCCCACCGGAACGCCCAGGGTGCGCGCCGCGGCCAGCAGGATTTCCGCAGCGAGCTGCTCTTTGCCGCTGCGCTCGAGAAGCTCGTCGGAGCTCTTGTGCGCAAGAATCATCAGGATGCCGTTGCGGATCGCCGGCATGAAGGTCTTCAACTGGTCGGCGACTTTCGAATCGTCGACTTGCAAGGTGATCCCGATCTGCGCGAATCGATCCGCTTCCTTGTCGGCCAGGTTCACGACAAATGCGTCGAGCGGCACGTAGATCGGCGCCCCCGCGTGCTTGGTGTCGGCGCGCGCCTTGGCAACGCCGTCGTCGTCGCCTTCGGCGGCCGCGGCTTCGGCGGCGGCCTTTTGTTTGAGGTAGAAGAACGCGCCCCCGCCGCCGCCGCACAACACGAGCGCAGCGGCCACGATGACGATGAGTTTCTTCTTGCTCTTCTTGGGCGGGGCTTCGGCGACGGGAGGCTCGGCGGCAGCAGCGGCAGACATCGGGGTTCCTTCGGGGCGGGCGGTTCAACGCGCCGCGCGATGGATCACAGCGCAGCGGCGTTTCAATCGATTATCGAAATCGCCTCCCTCATGCAATCACCGATAAGCGCCGCTTTTGTCAGCCTTTCGCGGCTGCTCGTCCGGCTCAGGCGTACGTGTCCAGGCGTCCTTGGGGAACGCGGAACGTGCGCAGGACCGGCGCCACCATCGTCTCGTCGGGCTCGGCAGCCGCGCGCGCTTGTCCGCGGCCCGGGTCAACGTCGTGGCGTTGTCCCGGAGTGTGTTGCGACACGCCACCGCCGCTGAGGGTCAGGCCGGCATCGCGCAACGCTGCGGCGAGCGTCGGCAGGCCGGCTTCGACGAGGCTGCGCGTCTGCGCCGAATCGCAGCCGAAGTGAATCTGCGCCTGCTGCCCGTCGAGCGCGATCTGCACCGAGATCGGCCCCAGTTCGGCCGGGTTCAACTGCACTTGGGCGTGCTGCACGCCGTCGCGCGCGAGCACACTCACCTGCAGCGCAAAAGCGTCGCGAAATTGCGCCGACGTCACCGGTGCCGCCAACTCGACGACGAGCTGCGGCGCACTCGCCACCGGCGTCGCGCTGGGCTGCATCGCCGCGGCGCCCGGCAGCGCCGCAGCGCTCGGTGCGGCGCCCTCCTGCGCAGGGTTCGCGGGCACGCGGAGCGCGGTGAGGGCCTCGAGCGACGACGCCGGCGCTTGAGCAGCGGCGTCAAGCGCACGGCTTGGCTCGAATGCGTTCGTGTAACTCGGCCGCACTTCGACGCGCCTGAGGTCGTGGCCAGCGTCCGGCGAGTCCGGCAGCGTGGCGCGCTCTTCGGTGGCATCCGGCAGCCGGTTCGTCGCGGGCGCAGTGGAATATCGCGGGGGCAAGGCCGCGGGCCGTTCGAAGCGTTCGAAGCGAACGGCGCTGGCAACGGCGGCATGCGCCGGCGCATTGGAAATTGCCACCGCAGGCGGCTGCGGCTGCGGCTGCGGCTGCGGCTGCGGCTGCGGCTGCGTCGGCGTCGGCACGAGCCCGGGCAGCGCAGGGAGCGCGACGCTGCCGTCTGCGCTTTGTGCGGCTTCGCGCGGCACGTCACCCGGCCCATCCTGCGGCACGTCACGCGGCACCTCGCGCGCTGCGTCCGCTGCCCGACGCGCCGCAGCAAGGTCCGGCGCCGGGCTCGGCGCGAGCGATGGCGTTGTCGCGTCGGCCGCGCGAATCGGATCCTTTTCCGCGTCTGCGCCGGATTCGCCTTTGCGCATCGTGGTGAGTTGCGTCAAGGGCCGCCCAGGCGCCAGGTCGGCGCGTGCAGCTTGACCGGGCGCAAGTGTGACTCGGGCGGCCACCACGCGTTCATCGAAGCGCGCCAGAGCCGGTGCGCGGCTCGCCGGGCTGGCCGCGAGGGGCAGCAGCGCCGGCGCCGGCAGCGATGGAGCCTGGGGTGGGAGCATGGAGTCGGCGGGGGTGAGCGCCACCGGCTGCGGCGGCGACGAACTTTCGACTGCGCCCTGATGCAGCTCAGGCGCCAGCGCCACTGCGACGTCCGCAGGCGCCGCAGCGTCAACGCGCGGCGTGGCGTCGGGAGGCACCGGGCTGGCGCTGGCGGGCAAGATTTGCGAAATGAAGTCCCGCATGCCGCTGCGGTGGGCAGCGCCGGAGTCAGGCGCCCAAGCCCTTGCTGAACTCAGGCGCGCCGGTGCGGCCGATGGCACCGGCTCGGAGGTGCCCCGCGCGGGTGGCTGCGGCTGCAACGCAGCCAGAGCGTCGCAGGGAAGCTGGGCGCCAGGCAACAGATCGACCGAGGGTGGGTCGGTCGCGACGTCCCCGCGCGCCTGCTGCGCGGGGTCCACAAGCTGCGGCGCAGCGCTTCCGGTTGTGGCGTGCCGCCCGAGCTGCTCGGCGAACGTCAAGCCCGGCAACGCCACCACGGCGCCGGGCTCGAGACCCGGCAGCAAGGTGTTGAGTGCGGTCAGTGGCGTGGCAGCGCTGCGGTGTGAGGCGGTGGCATGCATGGTGTTCAGAAGGTTGAAGCCAGGTCGTGGAAAGCGCTGCTCGAGCCGGCGCGCGACGCCATTTCGTCGTTGAATTTCTGCTCGCGCCGGCCCGCTTCGGTGCGCGCCACGTGCTGGCGGCGCTCGATCAGCTTGCGCACCGAGGCAACGCGAATTTCGCGCTGTTGCAATTGGGCGCGCGCCTGCGCCGCGCGTGCCGCGGCGGCTTGCACAGTGCCGTGCTGGTGTTCGACGGCCTGCGTCAGGCGCACCATGAAGCCGTGGTAGCTGCGCACGAGTTCGATTTGCCCGAGCTCGCTGAACTGGTGGATCCAGCGGGTTTCGTATTCGCGCCGGTAGGCGAGCAGCTGTTCGTATTGCGCATCGATCGCGGCGTGCGCGTTGTTCGCGACGAACCACGCTGCGGCGCAGCGGTCGCGTTCTTCTTCGGCCTGGCGCAGCATCGTCAACAAGGAGTTCATGGCAGTCGCGGGTTGGGTTCGTGGGGTGAGCGGCGGCGTTTCACGCGCCGATCACGGCGTGCAAGTCCTGCACGCTGCTGGCCAGCGTGGCGCTATGGTTCATGTCTTGTTGCAGCATCGTGGCGATGGCGTCGTGCAGGCGCACCGCCGCGTCGAGCTCGGTGTCGTGACCCGGGGCGTAGGCGCCGAGCTGGATCAGGTCGCGCGCTTTCTGATACTTCGCGTGCAGGTGCCGCAAGCGCCGCGCGTCTTCCACGTGGCGCGGCTCGGCGACGTTCACCATCACGCGCGAGATCGACTTTTCGACGTCGATCGCCGGGTAGTGGCCGGCCTCGGCGAGTTCGCGCGACAGCACGATGTGGCCGTCCAGAATGCCACGCGCCGCGTCGGCGATCGGGTCTTGCAAGTCGTCGCCTTCGCTGAGCACGGTGTAGAGCGCCGTGATCGAGCCGCCACCGGCGACACCGTTGCCGCTGCGCTCGACGAGTTGCGGCAGCTTCGCAAAACAGCTCGGCGGATAGCCCTTGGTCGCGGGCGGCTCGCCGATGGCCAGTGCGATCTCGCGCTGCGCCATCGCAAACCGCGTCAGCGAATCCATCAGCAGCAAGACGTGCTGGCCCGAATCGCGAAAGTCTTCCGCGATCGCCGTCGCGTAGTGCGCGCCTTGCAAGCGCACGAGCGGCGGCGAGTCGGCCGGCGCGGCGACGACGACGGAGCGGCGCAGCCCGGCCTCGCCCAGAATGTCTTCGATGAATTCTTTGACTTCGCGGCCACGCTCGCCGATCAGGCCGAGCACGATCACGTCGGCTTCGGTGTAGCGCGCCATCATGCCGAGCAACACCGACTTGCCCACGCCGGTCCCCGAAAACAGGCCCAGGCGCTGGCCGCGGCCGACGGTGAACAGCGCGTTGATGGCGCGCACGCCGGTGTCCAGCGGGCGGCGCACCGGATCGCGCTGCATCGCGTTGATCGGGCGCCGCATCAGCGGCTGGTTGTGCACGTTCGTCAGGGCGCCGAGCCGGTCCAGCGGCGCGCCATGCGAGTCGACCACCCGCCCGAGCAAGCCCGCGCCCATCGGCAAGTGCAGGCTGCGGTCGATGCTGCGCCGCCAGGGGTGCAGCGGTACGCCCAGGCGCATCGGCACGACGGGCGATGCGCGCGGCACGACACGCGCGCCGCTCGCCAGGCCGTTGATCTCGCCGGTGGGCATCAGGTAAGCGCGGTCGCCGGAGAAGCCGACGACTTCGGCCATCACCGGCGCCTTTTCGTGCGGCCCGGCGTGCTGCTCGATTTCACAGACCGAGCCCACCGGGAGGCGCAGCCCCGACGCCTCGAGCACCAGGCCTTTGACGCGAACCAGCTGGCCCTGAACGTCGAGCAGCACCGGGTCGGCGGAAAACGCGCGCATGTCGGCGAGAAAGCGCTGCCACTGCGAGGCCATGCCGGCGCCGGAGTCGGTTGGTGAATTCATGGGGCCTCCGGTTCGGTGGGACTGCCCGCCGTCGGGTCTGCGGGCGCTGCTTCAGGCTCTTGCGCAAGCGGCGCGGTGTCCGCCTGCCACTCGGATTCGCTGCCTATCGTGGCGACGCTGCGCTTCCAGCGCGACGCGAGCGTCGCGTCAACGCGGCCGAGGTCAGACTCGATCAGGCAACCGCCGCGCTGCACGGCGGCGTCGGCGATGAGGCGCGCGCCGCGCGCGGCGAGCACGTCGGCAGCGCCCGCGGCGACCAGCGGTTGATCCTGCGGGTTCACGCGCAAGGTGATGTGGCGTGCGCTGAGCATCAAGGCCTCGAGGGCATGCTCGGCGACATCGGCGATCAGCTCAGGCCGCGCGGCGAGTTCGCTGCGCACGATCTGGCGCGCGAGCTGCGTCGCGGTATCGACCACCGCGCCGGCCAGCGCCTGTTGCAAGGCGTCGAGCTGCGTCGCGACCGACTCCAACAGCGCGCCGACCTGCGCCGCCGAGTTCGCTGCCACGGTTTGCTTGAAGCCTTCCAGCGCGGCCAGGCCGTCGCGATAGCCGTCCTGGTAGCCCGCCTGGCGCGCCGCGTGCAGTGGATCGGGCGCTGCCGCAGGGCTTGCCGTGACGCCGCTTTCGCCCGCGCGCGACGCAGCCGCCGGATCGGGCGCGATGGCGCCGGGCGCCCAGGCCTCGAAGTGGCTCAGCTCCTCGCGCGGGATGAAGCGGCTGTGCACCGACGTCTTTGCCGCGAAGCCGGGGGCGGAGGTCGGGATCTTCATGGTGTGACTGCGGCGTCAGTGGAAGCGTCACACAAAGGCATCGTCGCCACCGCCGCCGCCGAGCACGATCTGGCCTTCGTCAGCCAGGCGGCGCAGGATCTTGAGCATTTCCTTCTGCTCGGCCTCCACCTCCGACAAGCGCACCGGGCCGCGCGACTCGAGGTCTTCGCGCAGCGTTTCGGCGGCGCGCTTGGACATGTTCTTGAAAATCTTCTCGCGCATCTCGGGGGCTGCGCCCTTCAGCGCAATCACCAGCGATTCGGACTGCACTTCCTTGAGCACCGTCTGGATCGCGCTGTCTTCGAGCTTCTGCAAGTCGTCGAAGGTGAACATGTTGTCCATGATGCGTTGCGCCAGATCGGCGTCGCCTTCGCGGATGTAGTCGAGCACCGAGGTCTCGACCGCCGAACCGAGCATGTTGATGATTTCGGCGGCGGTCTTGGCCCCGCCCATCGCCGTCTTCTTCAACTTGTCGCCGCCGGCCAGCACCTTGCCCATCACTTCATTCAGGTCGCGCAGCGCGATCGGCTGAATGCCGTCCAGCGTGGCGATGCGCACCAGCACTTCGTTGCGCTGGCGCTCGACGAACAGCTTGAGCACTTCGCTGGCCTGATCGAACTCGAGGTGCACCAGGATCGCGGCGACGATTTGCGGGTGTTCGTTGCGCAGCAATTCGGCCACCGACGACGCGTCCATCCACTTCAGGCTCTCGATGCCCGAGACGTCACCGCCGCTCAAGATGCGGTCGATGAGCAGATTCGCCTTGTCGTTGCCCAGCGCCTTGCGCAGCACGCCCTTGACGTATTCGTTGTTGTCGCTGACGAGCATGCTCTGCCCACCGGCGGTCTCGGTGAATTTGCCGAGCACGGCGTCGACGCGCTCGCGCGAAATCGACTTCATCTTCGCGATCGCTTCGCCGACGCTTTGCACTTCCTTGGGCGAGAGGTGCTTGAAGACCTCGGAGGCCTCGGTCTCGCCCAGCGACATCAGCAGAATCGCCGCGTCTTCGACGCCCTTCTCATCCATGCTGGTCGCCGCTCGCTTGCGTGTTGCGTCTCATGCGGAGCCGCCGCTCACCCAACCGCGCACGATGTTCGCCGTGGCGGAGGGGTTTTCCTTGGCGAACTGGCGCGCCTGTTCCAGCTGCACGCCGGGCGCCGGCGCCGCCAGCGAGGGCGGCGTGCCGTTCGGCCCACCCAGGAGCTGCGGGTCGCCGACGGTGGCGTCCAGGCGGCTCCCCGGCGGCGGGTTGAGCACCACATTCATTGCCGGCTTGACCATGCCGAAGAACACCAGAATCGCCACCAGCGCCAGGCCCGCGGGAGCGACGATGCCGCGCACCATGTCGTGCACGGCGGGCTGCTTCCACAGCGGCAGCGTGATGTCCTGCACCGGCTCGATCTTGAACGGCGCGTTGATCACCTTGACGGAGTCGCCGCGCTCCTGCTTGAAGCCGATGCTCTCGCGCACCAGCGCCGTGAGCTTGTCGATTTCTTCGGCAGTCAAGGGCTGCAACGTGGTCTTGCCCTTGGCACTGGTGCTGCTGCGGTGGTTCACGACAACCGCGGCGTTGAGGCGTTTCACGACGCCGCTCGCGGCCCGCGTGACGCGCACCGTCTTGTCGACCTCGAAGTTCGTCACCGCCTCGCGGCGGCTGTTGCCCGCGGCGCCACCGGCCTGGCCGGCTTGCAGCGGCTGGACGCTGCCCGAGATCGGCGCGGTCGCCGGAGTCGGCGGCTGGTTGCTCGCGGCACCGGGAACGCCTGCAGCCAGCGCGGTGCCGGCGCCACTCTGTTCCGTGGTTTGCTGGCTGCGGATCGTCACGCCCGCCTGGGCGCCCTGGTTCGGCTTGAATTCCTCGGACGTCGCTTCACTTTGCGTGAAGTCGACTTCCGCGGTCACGCTGGAGCGCAGGTTCTCACGGCCGATCACCGGCTCGAGCAGCTCGAGAATGCGCTTGTTGTAGCCGGCTTCCAACTGGCTCACATACTGCAACTGGTTCGCGTCCAGGCCCGCCGAGTTGCTGCTCTCGGGCGAGGCGGAAAGCATGGCGCCGGTCTGGTCGAGAACGCTGACTGCCTTCGGGTTCATTTCCGGAACGCTGCTCGCCACCAGGTGGACGATGCCGGCGACTTGCGCGCGGTCCAGGCTGCGCCCGGGGTGCAAACTGAGCAGCACCGAGGCGCTGGGCTTTTGCTGCTCGCGAAAGAAGCCGTTCTGGTTGGGCAGCGCGAGGTGCACGCGTGCGCCCTGCACCGCAGGCATGGCGGTGATGGAGCGCGTCAACTCGCCTTCCAGGCCGCGCTGGAACGTGAGCCGCTCCTGGAACTGCGTCTGGCCAAAGCGTGCGCCGTCCATCAGCTCGAAGCCGACGACCGAGCCCTTGGGCAGCCCGCTCGAGGCGAGTTTCAGGCGTGCGTCGTGCACTTTGGACGAAGGCACGAGGATCGCGGAGCCGCCGTCGGCGTGGCGATACGGCACGTTCATTTGCGACAACTGGGCGATGATCGCGCCGCCGTCCTTGTCGGACAGGTTTGCGTACAGCACCTTGTAGTCGCCGCTGTTGTTCCACGCGGCCAGCGCCATCGCCAACCCCGCGACGGCGCTGAGGCCAAGAATCAAGGAGATCTGATTCTTCAGCGACAAGGCGCCCAGGCGCGCCAGCAGGCCCGGTGTGGCGCCGTTGGCGGAAGCGGTTCTTGCGGCGAGGGCGTTGTCCATTCGGCAAATGTCCTGCGGGGCTGGGGCAGCTGCGCACTGCGAAGAATTATTCGTTCACCCCGTGCGCCGTATGCCTGGAACAGGCCGCCAAACCGCGCCCTGTTCGCGCCTTGCCGGAGCGGCCGCGTGACTACCATGGCGGATAAGCCGCTCACTTTCAGGAGGTGTGGGATGAACGTCACGCTCAAACCCTTCGACTTCGCCCAAGCCGTGGCGCGCGCCGGCCTGGGCACCGACGGCCACCCGCTCGCGCGGGCCAAGGCCCTGCCGGGCGCGGACTTTCAGAACGCGCTGACGCAGGCCCTGCAATCGGTGAGCCACACGCAGAACCAGGCCTCGCAACTGCAGCGCGCCGTGCAACTCGGCGATTCGTCGGTGAGTCTTGAAGAGACGATGGTCGCGATGCAAAAAGCGCAGCTCGGCTTCGCGGCGACGCTGCAGGTGCGCAACCGCCTCGTGCAGGCTTACAGCGACATCATGAACATGCAGGTGTAGCTGCGCCGTCGGCGCCAAAAAACGAACACGGGCCGTAGAGGCCCGTGTTTGCTTGCTTGTTGGCGGAGTGGACGGGGCTCGAACCCGCGACCCCCGGCGTGACAGGCCGGTATTCTAACCAACTGAACTACCACTCCGTGTTCGTTCTGGCTTTCTCTCTCTCTGACTCTCGTCGCGGGTCGCGAGTTGAATCGCGCCCGCCTTGTTGGCGTCCCCTAGGGGATTCGAACCCCTGTAATCACCGTGAAAGGGTGGTGTCCTAGGCCTCTAGACGAAGGGGACAAGAAAAATTGCGACCTTCACTGCGCTGCATATCCGTAGCTTGTTGGTGGAGGTAAGCGGGATCGAACCGCTGACCTCTTGCATGCCATGCAAGCGCTCTCCCAGCTGAGCTATACCCCCGTAGACTCAAAACAAGCCAGCGCAATTCGGGAAGAGCGGAATTATAGCCAGCGTTTTCAGGCGCGCTGCAAACGCAGCAGCACCACTTCGCGGGTGAACAGTTCGAGCACTGCGTCGATCGCCGGGGTCTGGGCCCGGCCGCACACGAGAACGCGGACCGCGTGCGCGAGTTGCGGCATTTTCAAACCATGCGCCGCGAGCGCCGCCTTGATCGCCTGCGCGATCGACGCCTTGTCCCACGCCACCTCGGCCAGCGCTCCTGCGAGCGTGCGCAGCGCCGGCCCGACGAGCGGTGTCACGTGCAGTGCGCGATCTTCAGCGCTCGGCGTCACATCCGTGAAATACATCATCAGCCACTCGGCCAATTCGGCCGTCGTCGCGCACCGATCGCGGAACAGCGAGCACATGCCTGCGAGCGGCGCACTCGCGGGCACGCTCAAGCCGCGGCGCACGAGTTGATCCTGCAGCAAGGGCACGATGGATTCGATCTCGACCTTTTTCAGCAGCTGCGAATTCACCCAGTTCAGCTTGGCCACGTCCCATTGCGCCGGGCTGCGCGCGAGGTGTTTGCCGTCGAACCAGCGCACCAGCTGCTCGCGCTCGAAGAGTTCGTCATCGCCGTGGCTCCAGCCCAGGCGTGCAAGGTAGTTGACCATCGCTTCGGGCAGGTAGCCGGCGTCTTCGTACTGGGTGACGCTGACTGCGCCGTGGCGCTTCGAGAGCTTGTCGCCGTCGGGGCCGAGGATCATCGGCACGTGGCCGTATTCGGGCAGTTCGGCGCCGAGCGCACGCAGGATGTTGATCTGGCGCGGCGTGTTGTTCACATGGTCGTCGCCGCGGATGACGTGGCTGATCTGCATGTCCCAATCGTCGACGACGACGCAGAAGTTGTACGTGGGTGTCCCCACCGCGGTCGGATTCGCGGCACCGTCGGCCGCTGGACGCGCGATGATGAGATCGTCGAGTTCGTCGTTGCTGATGCTGATAGTGCCCTTCACCATGTCGTTCCACGTCACGACGCCCGAGTGCGGATTCTTGAAGCGCACGACCGGGGCCACGCCACGCGGCACGCTTGCCAAGGTCTTGCCCGGCTCCGGGCGCCAGCGTCCGTCGTAGCGAGGTTTGTCGCCGCGGGCGCGCTGCGCCTCGCGCATCGCCTCCAGTTCCTCGGGCGAGCAGTAACAGCGGTAGGCCGTGCCCTCGATGAGCATCTTGGCGATGACTTCGCGGTAGCGGTCCAGGCGCTGCATCTGGAAAAACGGCCCTTCGTCCCAGTCCAGGCGCAGCCACTTCATCGCCGCGATGATCTGGTCCACGGCGTCTTGCGTCGAGCGCGCTTCGTCGGTGTCTTCGATGCGCAGAATGAAGTCGCCGCCGTGGTGCCGCGCAAACGCCCAGGAGAACAGCGCCGTGCGCGCCGTGCCCAGGTGCAGGAATCCGGTGGGCGACGGCGCGATCCGGGTGCGCACGCGGCGTGTCACGGGCCTTGCTCCGCCACGCCCTGCAGCACCAGGCGGGTTCGGTCGGCGCCCTCTTCTTCTTCGCCTTGGCTGCTGCGCTGTGCCGCCATCGTCGCGAAATCTTCGGCGCTCACGTCGCCCGTGATGTAGACGCCATCGAAACACGACGCCTCGAAACCGCGAATCGCCGGGTTCAGCGCCCCGACGACTTTCTTCATCGCTGCAATGTCCTGGTAGATCAGCGCGTCGGCGCCGATGAAGCGGCGAATCTCTTCGTTGCTGCGGTTGTGCGCGATGAGTTCGGAATGCGTGGGCATGTCGATGCCGTAGACATTGGGGTAGCGCACGGGTGGCGCGGCCGACGCCATGTAGACCTTGCGCGCGCCCGCGTCGCGCGCCATCTGGACGATCTCTTTGGACGTGGTGCCGCGCACGATCGAATCGTCCACCAGCAGCACGTTGCGCCCTTTGAACTCGACACCGATCGCGTTCAATTTTTGCCGCACCGACTTGGCGCGCACCCCCTGGCCGGGCATGATGAAAGTGCGCCCGACGTAGCGGTTCTTCACGAAGCCCTCGCGGTACGGCTTGCCGATGCGCTGCGCGAGTTGCATCGCCGAAGGCCGGCTCGACTCCGGAATCGGCACGACGACGTCGATGTCGCTCGGCGGCATCGTCGAGATGAGGCGCTGCGCGAGCGTCTCGCCCAGGTTCAGGCGTGCCTGGTAGACCGAGACGCCGTCCATCACCGAATCGGGCCGTGCGAGATAGACGAACTCGAACATGCACGGGTTCAGGCTCGGATTCTCAGCACACTGGCGCGCATGCAACTTGCCCTGCAGGTCGACGAAGATCGCTTCGCCCGGTGCCACGTCGCGCGCCAGCGAGTGGCCGGTCCCTTCGATCGCGACCGACTCGCTCGCCACCATCCACTCGGCCCCGTTCGCGCCCACACCCTGGCCGAAGCACAAGGGGCGAATGCCGAACGGGTCGCGAAATCCGAGCAGGCCGTGCCCGGCAATCAGCGCGACGACGGCGTACGACCCCTTGAGGCGCTTGTGCACGGCGGCCACCGCCTGGAACACCGCGTCGGGCGTGAGCGCGATGCCTGACGCGGCGCTCTGCAGTTCGTGCGCGAGCACGTTGATCAGGACTTCGGTGTCGCTCTCGGTGTTGATGTGGCGCCTGTCCACCGAGATCAATTCGCGCTTCAGCGCCGCGGCGTTCGTCAGGTTGCCGTTGTGCACGAGCACGATGCCGAACGGCGCGTTCACGTAAAAAGGCTGGGCTTCTTCTTCGCTGTAGGCGTTGCCGGCTGTCGGGTAGCGCACCTGGCCTATGCCCACCGTGCCGACCAGGGTGCGCATATTGCGCGTGCGGAACACGTCGCGCACCATGCCGCGTGCCTTGTGCATGAAACATTTGGTGCCCTGCATCGTGACGATGCCCGCGGCGTCTTGGCCGCGATGCTGCAGCAGCAGCAGCGCGTCGTAAATCAGCTGGTTGACCGGGTCTTTGGCGATGACGCCGACGATGCCGCACATAGGTTGACCTCGGATGGCTCTAGGCGGGCAGGTGCCGCGAAATCTCTTCAGGCAGCACGGGCTTGAGGCCACGCAGCGCAGCCTCCAACCACCCCGCGCCCGTGGACTGGCGCCAAGTCGGCGACTCCGCGAGCGGCGTGAGCCGCACCAGGGTGGCGACGACGAGCAAGAGCACAACGCCACGCAACAGCCCAAACGCCGCGCCGAGCGTTCGATCCGTTGCGCTCAGAGGCGAGCCCCGCACCCACATGCGCAGCACGCGCGCCACCAGACTCCAGAGCAACAGGACGACGATGAACGTGACGCCGAAAGCAACGCCTTGGCGCACGCCGAGATTCGACACAGCCGCGGGGATATAGAGCACCAGGCTCGGCGCGAGCCACTGCGCCACCAGGTACGCGGCAAACCAGCCGATCGCCGAGAGCATTTCGAACAGCAGCCCGCGAACGACGCCCACGCCCATCGAAATCAACACGATCACGATCAGCGACACGTCGAGCCACGCCGTCAGCGGGTTCATGCAATGGCCCGGTCCATCACAAGGTCAGCACGACGGCGCTCAAGCCGCCTGCCTTGGCCTTGGCGGCTGCTTGCTCGGCGGCCTCGCGCGTGACGAAGGGGCCGATGCGCACGCGCACCCGATTTCCGGCCACGGTCTCGGCGACTTGCGTATAGGTTTTCAAGCCCAGCCTTTCGGCGCGCGCACGCATCGCCTGCACTGCCGTGGCGTCGGCAAAGGCTCCGATCTGCACGACGAATCGACCTGCGGTTTCGGCCGGCGGCGCAGGGGGCTTGGCTGCGACCGGTGGTGCGGGGGTCGGCACCGTCACCGCAGCAACTGCCGGTGCGGTGGCGGGCGCGGGCCGAGCTACCGCGGTTGAGTTGACGGCTGCCACAGGCTCTTCGCGACGCACGACGCCCGAACTGGAGGGGACCGGCACAACCGCGCTTGCCGGTTGAGCGGGCCGCGGCGCGGGCGCCTGGACCGCGGGCGCTGCGTCTTTGCGCGGAATTTCGATCGTCACATCCACGGGAATCGGCCGCGGTTGCGTTTCGAAGACGAGCGGGAAACCGATGATGCCCACGAGCAGCAGCACGACCGCACCGATCAGGCGCTGCCTGGCCTTGGTGCGCGCTTCTTGCACGGTGTCGACCGCAGTCGATTTCGATTGAGGCATCGAGGGGGAGTTGTGGCGTTGGTGAAAAGGCGCTGGCGCTTTCAGTTGCGGCGGTTCGGCGATTGAGCCGGCGTGCGCAGCGTCATTCGGGTCGCGCCGTTCGGCCGGTCAATTCGAGTGATTTCCGCTCAGCCGAGGCAAACCGTTCTTCAGCACGCCACCCACGGTGTAGAACGATCCAAAGACGACGATTCTATCAGCGGGGTCTGCCGCGCCAAGCGCTGCGGCCAGCGCCTGCGCAGGGTCCTCATGGCACGAGCAAACGACCGTGCGCCCCGGCCGCTGCGGCGCGACCGCAGTGGCGCGAATCGCCTGCTCCAGTTCGCTGGCGCGCGCCGCACGCGGCGTGGCCAGGTCGGTCAAGTACCACGCGTCGACGAGCGGCGCGATGCGTTGCACGATGGCCCCGATGTCTTTATCGCGCATCGCGCCGAACACGGCGTGGGTGCGCGGGTGAAAACCCATGCGCTCCAGGTTGTGCGCGAGTGCGGCGACGGCGTGCGGGTTGTGCGCGACGTCGAGCACGAGCGTCGGCCGCCCCGCGACGATTTGAAAGCGCCCCGGCAATTCCACTTGCGCGAGGCCGGTTCGCACCGCCTGTGCCGACACGGGAAGTGCGTCGCGCAGCGCCTCGAACGCCGCGAGCGCGCCCGACGCGTTGAGCAACTGGTTCGCGCCGCGCAATGCCGGGTAAGCCAGACCGGCGTAGCGCTGGCTGCGGCCCTCCCAGTTCCATTGCTGCTCGACACCGCGGTAGTTGAAATCGCGCCCAATGCAGCGCAAATCGGCGTGCAGGCTCGCGGCGTGTTCGATCACGCTGCGGGGTGGCAACGGGTCGCTGACGATCACGGGTTTGCCGGCGCGCATCACGCCCGCCTTCTCGTAGCCGATCGCCTCGCGCGTGTCGCCGAGGAATTCGCTGTGATCGATGTCGATGCTGGTGATGACGCTGCAATCCGCATCGACGGCGTTCACCGCGTCGAAACGCCCGCCCAGGCCCACTTCGAGAATCACCAGGTCGAGTGGCGTCTTGGACAGCAGGCGCATGATGGCAAGCGTCGTGAACTCGAACGACGTCAGCGCCCACTCGCCACGTACGCGCTCAACCGCCTCGAAGTGCGGCAGAAGCGAATCCGCTGCGACACTGCGCCCGCCGATTCGGCAGCGTTCTTCGAAGTGCACCAGATGCGGCTTGATGTAGGCGCCGACGCGATAACCCGCCGCCAGCGCGATGGCCTCGAGCATCGCGCACGTCGAGCCCTTGCCGTTGGTTCCGGCCACCGTGATGACGGGCACGTTGAATCGCAGACCCAAGCGCTGCTTGACCTCGCGCACGCGCTCGAGCGACAGGTCGATGTCTTTGGCGTGCAGCCGCTCGCAGCGCGCCAACCAGGCGTCGAGCGTCGTGGGGAGTTCGATCGAGGAGCCGACCAATCAGAGCCTGCTCAGGCCCTCAGGCCATCGCGTCGGAACTGAGGCGCTGCAGCATCGCGATCGCGCGCGCGACCGTGGCACGCATTTCGCGCCTGTCGACGATCATGTCGATCGCGCCGGTCTTGAGCAGGAACTCGGCGCGCTGAAAACCTTCAGGGAGCTTTTCGCGAACCGTGTTCTCAATGACGCGCGGCCCGGCAAAACCGATCAGCGCTTTCGGCTCGGCCATGACGACGTCGCCGACGAACGCAAAACTCGCCGACACGCCACCCATCGTCGGATCGGTCAGCACGCTGATGTAAGGCAACTTGGCCTGCGCCAGGCGCGTCAACGACGCGTTCGTCTTGGCCATCTGCATCAGGCTCAGCAGCCCTTCCTGCATGCGCGCGCCGCCGGTCGAGGCAAAGCTGATGAAAGGCGTTTTCTGCTCGCACGCCGTCTCCACGCCGCGCACGAAGCGTTCGCCCACCACCGAGCCCATCGAGCCGCCCATGAAGTCGAACTCAAAGCATGCCGCAACCACAGGAATGCTGAACACCGCGCCGCCCATCACGACGAGCGCGTCGGTCTCGCCGGTTTGCTCGAGCGCGTCGCGCAGGCGCTCGGGGTATTTGCGGCTGTCCTTGAACTTCAGCGGGTCGACGGGAAGAACTTCTTGGCCGATCTCGTAGCGCCCTTCCGCGTCAAGAAATGCATCGAGACGCGAACGCGCCGCGATGCGGTGGTGCTGGCCGCACTTCGGGCAGACGTTGACGTTTTGCTCAAGGTCGGTCTTGTAGAGCACCGTCTCGCACGCCGGGCATTTGATCCACAACCCCTCGGGAACCGTGCGGCGCTCGCTCGGGTCGGTGGGTTGGATCTTGGACGGCAGCAGTTTTTCTAGCCAGCTCATTTGCTGAGTCCTTTCAGTTTCACGAATCCAGGGCGGTTCGGATCGATGCGATGAACTCGGCCGCACCTGCCGCCACATTGTCGCGCGTTCGGGTTTCGAGCCATTGCACCAGCGCCGAGCCGATCACCACAGCGTCGCACACGTCGGCGACGGCGCGTGCGGTTCGCCCGTCGCGAATGCCGAAACCCACGCCAACCGGCAGTTTGACATGCGCCTTGATGCGCGGAATCGCTTCGCCGACCGCCGCCACATCGAGGTGGCCCGCGCCCGTCACGCCTTTCAGCGACACATAGTAGACGTAGCCGCTTGCGGCGCGCGCGACGCTGGCGATGCGTGCCTCGGTCGAGGTCGGCGCGAGCAGAAAAATCGGGTCGATCTCGGCGCGCTTCAACGCGCCGACGAATCCTCCGCATTCCTCAGGCGGGTAGTCGACGACGAGAACGCCATCGACGCCGGCACTTTGCGCATCGGCAATGAAGCGCTCACTTCCGTAGCGCTCGATCGGGTTCGCGTAGCCCATCAGCACGACGGGTGTCGTCGCGTCGTGGACGCGAAATTCACGAACGTAACCCAGCACTTGCGGCATGCCGACGCCTCTGGCCAAGGCGCGCTCCGAGGCCTTCTGGATCACCGGGCCGTCCGCCATGGGGTCGGAAAAAGGCACGCCCAGTTCGATCAGGTCGGCGCCGGCCTTGGCCATCGCGCGCATGATGTCGACCGTCGCGTCGGCGAACGGGTCACCCGCGGCGATGTAGGGAATGAGCGCCTTGCGCCCACGCTTTTGCAGATTCGCGAAGGTGGCGGCGATGCGGCTCATCGCGGCCCCGCCATGGAGGCAGCGCTGCCCTTGACCGTCTGACCGCGGCACGACGGCCGGCAGAAGAACTCGGCGCCTGAGAGGTCCGCCACGGTGCCGATGTCTTTGTCGCCACGCCCCGAGAGGTTCACGAGCAGGTGTTTGTCCTTGCCGAGCGTCGCGGCCAGCTTCATCGCATACGCGACGGCGTGGCTCGATTCGAGCGCGGGGATGATGCCTTCAGTGCGGCACAGGCGATGAAACGCTTCGAGCGCCTCGTCGTCGGTGATGCTCACGTATTCGGCGCGGCCGATGTCTTTCAGGTAGGCGTGCTCGGGGCCGACGCCCGGGTAGTCCAACCCCGCCGAGACCGAATGCGTCTCCATGATCTGGCCGTTTGCGTCTTGCAGCAAGTAGGTTCGGTTGCCGTGCAGCACCCCCGGCGAGCCGGCGCTGAGCGACGCGGCGTGTTTGCCGCTGTTCAGACCCTGCCCCGCGGCCTCGACGCCGATGAGGCGCGTGTTCGCATGTTCGATGTACGGATAGAACAAGCCCATCGCGTTGCTGCCGCCACCCACGCAGGCGAGCACGGCGTCGGGCTGGCGGCCGATCATCTCGGGCATCTGGGCTATGCACTCGTCGCCGATGACACGCTGAAAATCGCGCACCATCATCGGATAGGGGTGCGGACCGGCGACCGTGCCGATGATGTAGAACGTGTTCTCGACGTTTGTCACCCAGTCGCGCAAAGCCTCGTTGAGCGCGTCTTTCAACGTCTTCGAGCCGCTCTCCACCGGGACGACTTTCGCGCCAAGCAGGTGCATGCGATACACATTGGGCGACTGGCGCTTGATGTCTTCGCTGCCCATGTAGACGACGCACTCCAGCCCATAGCGCGCGCAAATCGTTGCCGTGGCCACGCCGTGCTGGCCGGCGCCGGTTTCGGCGATGACGCGCGGCTTGCCCATGCGCCGCGCGAGCATCGCCTGGCCTATCGTGTTGTTCACCTTGTGCGCGCCGGTGTGGTTCAGGTCTTCGCGCTTCAGGTGGATTTGCGCGCCGCCGATTTCGCGCGACAGGCGCGCCGCGTGGTACACGGGGCTGGGCCGGCCGACGAAGTGGCGCAGCTCGGAGCGGAATTCGGCGATGAACGCCGGGTCTTCGCGCACCTCGGCGTAGACGCGTTTCAGTTCGTCGATCGCGTGGATCAGGGTTTCGGCGACGAAGGTGCCGCCATAAGGGCCAAAGTGGCCCATTGAATCGGGTTGCTGGTAGTTCACTGCGGTCTCACGGGTTCTCAGACTGGCGAGGCTGCGGCACGGGCGTCCGCCTCGTGCACTGCCTCGCAAAATTGCCGGATCGCTGCGGCACTCTTGATGCCCTTGGCGGATTCGACTCCGGAGCTGACGTCAACGGCCCAAGGCCGCACCCGCGTGATGCCCTCGGCCACATTTGCGGCATGCAACCCACCAGACAAAACGACCGGAAGGGGAACGTTGCGAGGGACGAGAGACCAATCGAAAACCTTTCCACTGCCGCCAAAGCCCTCGACAAAGGTGTCGAGCAAAATTGCCTGGGCGCTGGCGTAAGACGCGCAGAAGTCTAACAAATCGAGTCCGGGGCGCATGCGCGCTGCGCGCAGGTAGGGTCGGCCGAAGCTTCTGCACTGCTCGAGCGCTTCGTCGCCATGGAACTGCAACACCAGTTGCGGTATCGCGGCGACGGCGGCTTCGACCTCCTGCGGCGTTGCGTTGACGAACAGGCCCACCGGCGTCACAAACGGCGGCAGGCGCCTGGCCAGCTCAAGCGCCCGTGCCAGCGTCACGTACCTCGGGCTGCTCGGGTAGAAATTGAAGCCCAGCGCATCCGCCCCGGACTGCACCGCGCAGTCGACATCCGCCTCACGCGTCAGGCCGCAAATCTTGATCCGGGTTCGCTGGGGCATGGGCGGGTGAGGGTGGGCTTCCGACCAACCAGTCCATCGCGGGCGTGTGGTCGGGCAAGTTCAGGACCGCATCGTAGTACGGGCCGAGAAAGTACAGGCCTGCGGCATCGAAGGTGGGCGCTGCAAGTGCCCGGTCGCGCGCCGCGAGCACGTCGGCAAGCCACAACGCCGGGCGCGCGCCCGTGCCCACCGCGACCAGGCAACCCATGAGATTGCGCACCATGTGGTGCAGAAACGCGCTCGCGTCGAAATCGAAGCGCCAGTAGGCGCCGTGCCGAGCAATGACGATGGACTTCATGGTCTTCACCGGCGAATGCGCCTGGCACTGTGCCGAGCGAAACGCGCTGAAGTCGTGTTCGCCGAGGAGGTGCTGCGCCGCGGCGCGCATCGCCGCGCCGTCCAAGGGCCGAAAGCACCAACCTGCCGCCCCCCACTCCAGCGTGGGGCGCACCGGCGACTCGAGCAGCAGGTAGGCGTAACGCCTCCCGCGCGCACTCGCGCGCGAGTGAAACTGCGCGCTGACGCTGCGGCACCACTGGACGCCGATGTCGCGCGGCAGGTAGCGGTTCGTTCCGCGCACCCAGGACATTGGCTCGCGCTGAATCTCGGTGTCGAAGTGCACGACTTGATTGAGCGCGTGCACGCCGGTGTCGGTGCGGCCGGCGCAAATCGTCTTCACCGGTACGCCAGCAAACTGCGCAAGCGCGGCTTCGAGCCGGTCTTGCACGGTCTTGCCGCTGGGCTGGCTTTGCCAACCCTCGTAGGCAGCGCCGCGGTAGCTGACGCCCAGAGCGATGCGCACGCGTTGTCTCCCGCAACGCGCAGCGCTCAGCCCAAGGTCATCAACTCAATCCGCCGAGGATGCTTTCTGCCTTGGCGCGAACCGCGCCTTCGGCGTTGGCGATCACTTCTTCGAGCAGCTCGCGGGCGCCTTCGACGTCGCCGATCTGGCTGAACGCCTCGGCAAGTTCGAGCTTGCGCGCGATCGGGTCGCCGTCGCCGTCATCGCTGTCCAGGCGCAGTTCGAGATCGGAGAACCCCGAGTCGCGCGGCTTGGCCGGCTCGGCCTTGGCGCTCGCCGCGCGCGGCGGCGGAACGTCCAGGTCGAGCGTGATGCTCGACAAGTCAAATTCCATCGGGCGCGAGATCGTGCCGGTGGGGGGCGGCGGCGCGCCCGGCGGGTCAGCGCGCACGCTCGGCGGGGGATCGAGCTTGAACGTATCTTCCGGTCGTCCTGCCCTGGTTCCACTGCCCGATTGCGGGCGCGGGCTCGGCGCGGCGGCGCTGCTCTTGCCACCCATGTCCAGATCCAGATCGACGCTCGAACTGTCGACAAACGGCGAGCCGGCGCTGACGCGCCCGAACTCGGGCGCCGACGGCAACACCGATTGCGGCATCGTGCTGGCCCCCAGCGGCTCGTCCATCGGGCCGACGGCACCCGCAGCCCGCAGCGGCGCGCCGCCGGGCTGGTACAGCTTGTTCTCCGGGTCGATCTCGGTGCCCATCTCCTGGGCCTTCGCCCAATCTTCGCCCTGGCCGTGCGTCAGCGAATAAAGCTGCGTGGCGAGCAGCTCAAAGCCCTTCGTGTCGCGGCGTTTCGCGTAGACCTCGAGCATCTTGGTGCGGATCGCCAAGCGGTCCGGGTTGCTGCGCATCGCCTCCTTGAGGATTTCCTCGGCCTGCAGATCGCGGCCGTAGGCGAGGTAGACGTCCGCCTCGGCCACCGGATCGACGTCGCCGATGGCGTCGAGCTGGCTCAGCGAATAGCTCATCGACGACGACGCCGCGCCGGCTTCGCGCGTATCGATGCGTTGCCCGCCGCTCGCGCCGAAGAACGAGTCGGGCTGGAGCCGGCTTTCGAGGAACGAGGTCTCGCGGTTGTCTTTGCGGCCGCGCTTGGCCAGGCGATAAATGCCAAACCCGGCGAGCAGCGCGACGAGACCCGCGCCCCCGGCAAGAGCCCAGGGGTTGTCGTCCATCAGCGATTCGAGCATGCCACCGGCATCGCTTCCCGGCACTGGAGCTGCGGGGGCAGATGCCTTCGCTGTGGCGACGGGAGCAACCGGCGCGGGTGCTGGAGCCTCAACCTTGGGTGGCGGTGGCGGCGCTGGGGCAGGCGCCGGAGGCGGCGGTGCGGGTGTCGCGACAGGTGCCGGCGACGGCGGTGGCGGAGGTGGCGGAGGTGGCGGAGGTGGCGGAGGTGGCGGCGGCGGAGGAGGCGGAGGTGGTGGCGGCGGAGGAGGAGGTGGCGGAGCCACCACCGGCTTCGGCGCGGGCGCCGCAGCAATCGCTACGCCTGGGCCGCTGCTGGCCTTCGCCGCGGGGGCTGTGCCCGCGGCACCGGAGAGCTTTTTCAGGTCTTCAACGTTTTTCGTCAGCTCTGCAACACGCGTGTCGGCGTCTTTCTTTTCGCGCTCTTTGGAAATCTTGTCTTCAATCGCCGGCGTCTTTGCCGCGAGCGCTCCCTTGCTCAAGGTCAGCTTGTCGGGCGCGGGCGCGCCGCTTGGCTTGCGGTCTTCGACCTCGGTCTGCACCTGCCCGCTCGCCTGGCGTGACGATCCTTCTGTTTTCGCCAGCGGCGCAGCTGAGGCCAGGCGTTGCCGGTAGGCGGCAAAGTCTGCGCTCTGCGCCTGCACGAGCTGGCGCGCTTGCGCGCGCGATACATCCTTGGCGGCATCCACGCTGGGCACCGCCAAAACCACGCCGGCTTTCAGCCGGTTCATGTTCTCGCCGCTGAACGCCCGCGGGTTGGCGTTGAACAACGACACCAACATTTGATCGAGCGAAATTCCAGGGCGCTGATTGCGTGCCGCAATCGCCGACAGCGTGTCGCCGGGTTTGACCGAATAGTCTTGCCCCGCATCACTGGCTGCAGAGCGGGAGTCGGCGGGTTGAGTGGCTATGGGCCGGTCGGGGGACTCGACACGTTGCGGTTCGCTGGAGCCCAGGGGCGCGGGCGGCGCTGTCGCGCTCGAGGCCACTGGCGACGGCGTCGCCGTGGTCGCGTCGGGCGCTGCCGTGGGAGCCGCTGCGGTATCCACCGCGGGAACTGGCGCGCGTGTTGCCGGCGGGGGCGGTGTCGCGGCGACCACGGGTGCAGCGGTCGTTGCCACGGGCGCCGACGGTGCAGCCTTGGCAACGTTGGTGGGCGGGTCGAGCAGCAAAGTGTATTCGCGCACCAGGCGGCCGGTGGACCAGGTCATCTCCAGGATCACGTCGACAAAAGGCTCCTGGACCGGGCGGTCGCTCGTCAGGCGCAAATAGGGCCGGCCGTCGGGCCGACGAAGCAGTGCGGCGGTCGTTCCCGGCAAGACATTGTTGTAGTCGACGCCGGCAGCGCGATAGGCGTCAGGCGGCGCGACGCGAACCCGCAGGTTCGACGCCTCTTCGGCGCTCAGACTCGTCACGTCGATTTCGGCCGCCAAGGTTTCGCCCAGCGCCGATTGCACCTGCAAGCGCCCCAGGCCCAGAGCCCACGCTTGGGAGACGGAAAGCCACATCGCGGCGGCGGCCACGTGGGTCAGGACGAAGCGCCCAGCAAATTTCTTCGTTCGGCTTTTCAAGGCGTCTCCCAAAAATGATCAAGCAGGTTTTCTGACTAACCTGCGCGCGTCAACGCTCGAGCGCGATACAAATCGCGCGATTATCCAGGGCGGCAACAGAAATCACAATAACATCAAGCAGATACGCTGACAAGCTCAAGCGTTGGCTGATATTCGAACAGTTTCACCTTTGTCACACTTTCTGCGGCGTTTTGCGTTGACCTTGCCGCAGCCTCACGCCTGCACGAGCAAGCGCAGCATGCGCCGCAACGGCTCGGCAGCACCCCACAACAACTGGTCGCCGATCGTAAAGGCGCCCAGGTACTGTGGGCCCATCGCCATCTTGCGCAGCCGCCCCACCGGAATACTCATGGTCCCGCTGACTGCCACGGGCGTGAGTTCTTGCACACTGGCTTCGCGGTTATTCGCGACCACCTTGACCCAGGCGTTGTCATTGCGAATCGCGTCTTCGATATCGGCCAGCGGGATGTCCTTCTTGAGCTTGAAGAGCAAGGCCTGGCTGTGGCAGCGCATCGCGCCCACGCGCACGCAAAAGCCATCGACCGGCACGCCAGGCTTGGCAAAGCCCTCACCCTGGCCGAGGATCTTGTTCGCCTCGGCAGCGCCCTTCCACTCCTCGCGGCTGACACCGCCGCCGAGGTCCTTGTCGATCCAGGGAATCAGGCTACCAGCCAGAGGAACACCGAAGTTTTCGGTCGCTTGCGCGCTCAAACCGCGTTGCGTCTGGACGGTGAGGCGGTCGATTTCCAGAATCGCACTCTTCGGGTCGTCCAGGAGCGCCTTGACCGGCGCGTGCAGCGCGCCAAACTGGCTCAGCATCTCGCGCATGTGCGCCGCGCCGCCGCCCGACGCCGCCTGGTAGGTCATGGTGTTCAACCACTCGACCCAACCCGCCTTGAACAGCGCCCCCACGCCCATCAGCATGCAGCTCACGGTGCAGTTGCCGCCGATCCAGTTGCGCCCGCCCATGGCCATGGCGTCGCGGATCACCGGCATGTTGACCGGGTCCAAGATGATCACGGCGTCGGACTTCATGCGCAGCGTCGACGCCGCGTCGATCCAGTGGCCGGCCCAGCCCGATGCACGCAGCCGCGGGAACACATCCGCCGTGTAGTCGCCGCCTTGGGCGGTGACGATGATGTCGCAGCGCTTCAAGGCCTCGATGTCGAAAGCGTCGCGCAGTTTGGTTTCGTTCTTCGCAAACGCAGGCGCCTGTCCGCCCGCATTGCTGGTGCTGAAAAACACCGGTTCGATGTGGCCGAAGTCGCCCTCCGCCTGCATGCGCTCGAGCAGCACGGAACCGACCATTCCGCGCCACCCCACCAAGCCCGTCAGTTTCATGTCCATCGCCCCTCTCGGATCAGCTTGCCTGCCTCTTTGTCCTGCGGCTCGAAACGCCGGCAGGAGGGGCGAAACGAACCGAGCGACTAGCCCTTCGTGGTCTTCGCGGTAATGGTTTTTTCCGAGCCCTGCTCGCCCAAGGCAGCGACCACGGCGTCGCCCATGGCACGGGTCCCCACCTTCGTCGTCCCGGCCGACCAGATGTCGGGTGTGCGCAAACCCTTGCCAAGCACGCTGCGCACCGCCGACTCGATGCGGTCGGCAGCAGATGGTTGGTTCAAGGTGAATCTGAGCATCATGGCAGCGGACAGGATTGTAGCCAGCGGATTGGCCAGATCCTTGCCTGCAATGTCGGGTGCGCTGCCGTGGCTGGGCTCGTACAGGCCCTTGCCGGAAGCGTCGAGCGATGCCGAAGGCAACATGCCGATCGACCCTGCGAGCATCGCCGCCTCGTCGGACAAGATGTCGCCGAACATATTGCCGGTGACGATCACGTCGAACGCCTTCGGCGCGCGCACGAGTTGCATCGCCGCGTTGTCGACGTACATGTGTTCGAGCTCAATGTCCGGGTACTGCGCGTGCACTTGCGTGACGACGTCTTTCCAGAACTGGAAGGTTTCGAGCACGTTCGCCTTGTCCACACTCGTGAGCTTCTTGCTGCGTTTGCGCGCCGCCTGAAATCCGACGTGCGCGATGCGTTCGATTTCCGGGCGCGTGTAGCGCATCGTGTCGAACGCTTCTTCCGCGCCGGCGAAAGCGCCATCGGGTGCGGTGCGCCGGCCGCGCGGTTGGCCGAAATAGATGTCGCCAGTAAGTTCGCGGATGATGAGGATGTCCAGGCCCGCAACGAGTTCGGGCTTGAGGCTCGACGCGTGGGTGAGCTGCTCGTAGCAAATCGCCGGCCGAAAGTTGGCGAAGAGTCCCAGGTGCTTGCGCAGCCCCAGGATTGCCTGTTCGGGGCGCAGCGAACGCTCCAGCTTGTCGTACTTCCAGTCGCCCACGGCGCCGAACAAAACCGCGTCGGCTTGTTTTGCAAGCGCGAGGGTCGCTTCCGGTAAAGGGTGGCCGTGCGCTTCATAGGCGGCACCGCCCACCAGCGCCTGTTCGGTCTCGAACTTCAGGTCCAGGCACTGCAAGACGCGCAGCGCCTGGGCGACGATCTCGGTTCCGATGCCGTCACCCGGCAGCACAGCGATCTTCATGCCACGCCTCCGATGCGGCGCGTCAACCACGGCCGTTGCAACAGGCGCTCGGCCTCGAATGCGCGAATCTTCTCGGCGTGGCGCAGCGTCAGGCCGATGTCGTCAAAGCCACCGAGCAGGCAGAACTTGCGAAACGGCTCGACGTCGAACGCCACGCTCGACCCGTCGGGCTTGATGACGATTTGCTGCTCCAGGTCGACAGTCAACTGGTAGCCGACAAACGCAGCGACTTCGTCGAACAATTTGGCGACGGTCAGCTCCGGGAGCTGAATCGGCAGCAGACCGTTCTTGAAGCAGTTGTTGAAAAAGATGTCGGCAAAACTCGGCGCGATGAGCGCGCGAAAACCGTACTGATCCAAGGCCCACGGCGCGTGCTCGCGCGACGACCCGCAGCCGAAATTGCGCCGCGCGAGCAGCACCGACGCGCCCTTGTAGCGCGGCTGGTTCAATACGAAGTCGGGGTTGGGCTTGCGCGTCGCCGGGTCTTGACCCGGCTCGCCGGGGTCGAGAAAACGCCAGGCGTCGAACAGGTTCTGGCCGAATCCCGCCTTCTTGATCGACTTCAAAAACTGCTTCGGGATGATTGCGTCGGTATCGACGTTCTCGCGGTCGATCGGTGCGACCAGGCCTTTGTGGATGCGAAACGGCTGCATGCGGAATCCTTGGGTTGCGATCAGGCGATGCGACGCACGTCGACAAAATGCCCTTCGATCGCTGCCGCCGCCGCCATCGAAGGGCTCACCAGGTGGGTGCGCCCGCCCGCGCCTTGCCGGCCTTCGAAATTGCGGTTGGAGGTGGACGCGCAGCGCTCGCCGGGCTCCAGGCGGTCGGCGTTCATCGCCAGGCACATCGAACAACCCGGTTCGCGCCACTCGAAGCCTGCGGCGATGAACAGCTTGTCCAGGCCCTCGGCTTCGGCTTGCTGTTTGACGAGCCCCGAGCCTGGCACCACCATCGCCAGCTTGACGTTCGCCGCGACCCTGCCGCCCAGGCGCCGCACCACCGCCGCGGCGTCGCGCAAGTCTTCGATGCGCGAGTTCGTGCAGGAACCGATGAACACCTTGTCGATGCGAATGTCGGTGATCGCCTTGTTCGGCGTGAGCGCCATGTAAGTCAACGCGCGCTCGATCGCGTCACGCTTGCCAGGGTCTTTTTCGCGCTCGGGGTCGGGCACGCGGCCGTCGACTGCGACCACCATTTCGGGTGAGGTTCCCCAGGTCACTTGCGGCGCGACTTGCGACGCGTCGAGCTCGACCACAACGTCCCATTTCGCATCGGCGTCGGATCGCAGGCCGCGCCAGTAGCTCACCGCCAGGTCCCATTCGACGCCGGTCGGCGAAAACGGCCGACCCTTCACGTAGGCGAGCGTCGTCTCGTCGACCGCGACCAGCCCGGCGCGCGCACCGGCCTCGATCGCCATATTGCACACCGTCATGCGGCCTTCCATGCTGAGCTTGCGGATCGCTGCGCCGGCAAATTCGATCGTGTAGCCGGTGCCACCCGCGGTGCCGACTTTGCCGATGATGGCGAGCACCAGGTCTTTCGCGCTGCAGCCCTTGGGCAAGGTGCCTTCCACGCGAATCAGCATGTTCTTCGCCTTGCGCGCGAGCAGCGTTTGCGTGGCCAGCACGTGTTCGACTTCGCTCGTGCCGATGCCGTGCGCGAGCGCACCGAACGCGCCGTGCGTCGACGTGTGCGAGTCGCCGCAGACGACGGTCATTCCGGGCAGCGTCGCGCCCTGTTCGGGCCCGATCACGTGCACGATGCCCTGGCGCAAGTCGTTCATCTTGAACTGCGTGACGCCGTGGCGGTCGCAATTCGCATCCAGCGTATCGACCTGCAGCTTGGACACCGGATCGGTGATGCCGGCGGAGCGGTCCGTCGTCGGCACGTTGTGGTCGCTCACCGCCAGGTTTGCCGCGAGCCGCCACACTTTGCGCCCGGCCAGATCGAGGCCGTCGAAGGCTTGTGGGCTCGTCACTTCGTGCACGAGGTGGCGGTCGATGTAGAGCACCGCGGTGCCGTCGTCTTCGACGTGGACGACGTGCTCGTCCCAGAGTTTGTCGTACAGCGTGCGGGGCATGGGCAACGGGATGGCAAACGCCAGCGAATCCGGGAGCCGCATTCTACGGTGCGGCTCGCACCGACGCCCCGCGCAGCGCGGGGTGCGGGTCGATCAGGTGCGCTGCGCCAAGGCCTTGACCTGGCGCCGCACCGCGCCGTTGAACAGCTGGCGCGGCCTGCCGATCTTGTACTCCGGGTCGCCGATCATCTCGTTGAGCTGGGCGATCCAGCCCACGGTGCGCGCCAAAGCGAAGATCGCCGTGAACAGGCTCACCGGAATGCCGATCGCGCGCTGCACGATGCCGGAATAGAAATCGACGTTCGGGTAGAGCTTGCGCGACACGAAGTACTCGTCTTCGAGCGCAATCTTTTCCAGCGCCATCGCCAGTTTCAGAATCGGGTCGTTGCTGTGGCCCAAGGCGCCGAGCACCTCGTGACACGTCTCACGCATCAGCTTGGCGCGCGGGTCGTAGTTCTTGTAGACGCGGTGCCCGAAGCCCATCAGCTTGACGTTGGAGTTTTTGTCTTTCACCTGTTTGATGAACTCGCCGATGCGCTCCACCCCGCCCATGCGATTCACGTCTTCCAGCATGTTCAGCGCCGCTTCGTTCGCGCCGCCGTGCGCCGGGCCCCACAGGCAGGCCACGCCGGCTGCGATCGCGGCGAACGGGTTCGTTCCCGAGGAGCCGCACAGGCGCACCGTCGACGTGGAGGCGTTCTGTTCGTGGTCGGCGTGCAGGGTGAAGATGCGGTCCATCGCGCGCACCAGCACGTCGTTGGGAACGTACTCCTCGCACGGCGTGGCAAACATCATGCGCATGAAGTTGCCGGCGTACGACAAGTCATTCTTCGGGTAGATGTAGGGCTGGCCGCAAGAATATTTGTACGCCATCGCCACCAGCGTGGGCATCTTCGCGATCAGGCGGATCGCCGAAATCTCGCGATGCTGCGGGTTATTGATGTCGGTGCTGTCGTGATAGAACGCCGACATCCCGCCCACCAGGCCGGTGAGGATCGCCATCGGGTGCGCGTCGCGCCGAAAGCCACGCAGGAAGAACTGCATCTGCTCGTTGACCATCGTGTGGTTCGTCACACGCTTGGTGAAATCGCTGCGCTGCGCCGCGTTCGGCAAGTCGCCGTACAGCAGCAGATGGCAGGTCTCCAGGAAGTCGCAGTTCACCGCCAACTCTTCGATCGGGTAGCCGCGGTACAGCAGCTCGCCCTTGTCGCCGTCGATGAAGGTGATCGCCGAGCTGCAAGACGCCGTCGACATGAAACCCGGGTCGTAAGTGAACTTGCCGGTCTGCCCGTAGAGCTTGCGGATATCGATGACCTGCGGACCGATGCTGCCCTTGTAAATGGGCAAGTCGATGCTCGGGCTGCCGTCGGAGAACGTCAGCGTGGCTTTCGCGTCGGAGGGGGTCATGCTTGTTTCCTTATGAACAGGCGGGAGCCTGGAGGGGCGTACTGCGGATGCGTTGCAATACGTCGCGAACCTCGTGATCGAGCTGCGGATCCGGTTCGCAGCGACGCATGAAGAGGTCCAGCAAGTCGTTGTCGGCCAATTCCATCAAGGCATTCAGGCCGCGCACCTGAGCCGGCGTGATGGAAGCCTCGTGACGGGCAAAGAAGCGCTGAATGAACAAGTCGTTCTCGAGCAAACCGCGCCGGCACTGCCACTTCAGGCGGTTCAGTGTGGTGGCGTCGACGCGAGTGTCCATGATCGATCAGATGGCGCGGCGCACCATCATCTCCTTGATCTTGCCGATCGCCCGCGTCGGGTTCAGGCCCTTCGGGCACACGTCGACGCAGTTCATGATGGTGTGGCAGCGGAAGAGCCGGTACGGGTCTTCGAGATTGTCCAGCCGCGCCTGCGTGTCGTGGTCGCGGCTGTCGGCGATGAATCGATACGCCTGCAACAGCCCGGCCGGGCCGACGAACTTGTCGGGGTTCCACCAGAAGCTTGGGCAACTCGTCGAGCAGCTCGCACACAGAATGCACTCGTACAGGCCGTTCAGTTCGTCGCGCTCTTCGGGGGACTGCAGGCGCTCTTTTTCCGGCGGGCGCTCGTCGTTGACGAGATACGGCTTGATCGAGTTGTATTGCTTGAAGAACTGCGTCATGTCGACGATCAGGTCGCGAATCACCGGCAAGCCCGGCAAGGGCTTGAGCACGATCGGATCTTTCAGCGTCAGCATGTTCGTCAGGCACGCCAGTCCGTTCTTGCCGTTGATGTTCATCGCGTCGGACCCGCACACGCCTTCGCGGCAGGACCGGCGAAAACTCAAGCTCGGGTCGACCGCCTTCAATTTGCCCAGCGCGTCGAGCAACATGCGCTCGCTGCCGTCGAGCTCGACCTCGATGCGCTGCATGTAAGGCTTGGCGTCGGCGTCCGGGTTGTAGCGGTAGATCTGGAATACGCGCTGCGTCATGGTGGCTTTCTTCGGATCGGCGTCAGAACGATCGGATCTTCGGCGGAATCGACTCGGTGGTCAGCGGTGTCATTCGCACCGGCTTGTAGTCCAGGCGATCGCCTTGCGCGTACCACAGCGTGTGCTTCATCCACTCCCGGTCGTTGCGCCCGTTGGGGAATTCAGGGCTGTCGGCATAGTCGTTCACGGTGTGCGCGCCTCGGCTCTCATGGCGCGCCGCCGCGGAGACCATCGTCGCGCGTGCCGCTTCGATCAGGTTGTCGACTTCGAGCGCTTCAATTCGCGCCGTGTTGAACACCTTGGACTTGTCGCCCAGGTGAATGCCCTTGACACGCTGCGACAGCGCCTTGATCTTGTCCACCCCTTCGTCCAGCATCGCCTGGGTGCGGAACACGCCGGCGTGGCGCTGCATCGCCGATCGAATGTCGTTCGCGACGTCCTGCGCGTACTCACCGGCCGAACTTGCGTCCAGGCGCGCCAGGCGCGCGCGCGTCGGATCGGCCGCGTCGACGGGCAAGGGCTTGTGCAACTGTGCGCCCAATCCGGCATCGACCAGGTGATTGCCCGCAGCGCGGCCGAACACCAGGAGGTCGAGCAACGAATTCGTGCCGAGCCGGTTCGCGCCGTGCACGCTGACACACGCGCATTCGCCCACCGCGTACAAGCCGTTCACGACGGAATTCGGATTGCCGCCCTTGGGCTCGGCGACCTGGCCGTGAATCGTCGTCGGGATTCCGCCCATCTGGTAGTGGATCGTCGGCACGACGGGAATCGGCTCTTTCGTGATGTCGACGTTGGCGAAGTTGTGGCCGATCTCGTAGACGCTCGGCAGGCGCTTCAGAATGTCTTCCGAGCCGATGTGCGTCATGTCCAGGTGGATGTAATCCTTGTTCGGCCCGCAGCCGCGCCCTTCCTTGATCTCCTGGTCCATGCAACGCGACACGAAGTCGCGCGGCGCGAGGTCTTTCAGCGTCGGCGCATACCGCTCCATGAAGCGCTCGCCATCGCTGTTGCGCAGGATCGCGCCCTCGCCGCGGCAGCCTTCGGTGAGCAGAACTCCGGCGCCGGCCACACCCGTGGGGTGGAACTGCCAGAACTCCATGTCCTGCAGCGGCAGGCCGGCTCGCGCCGCCAGGCCCAGGCCGTCGCCGGTGTTGATGAAGGCGTTTGTCGACGCGGCGAAGATGCGTCCGGCGCCGCCGGTGGCGAGCAGCGTCACCTTGGCCTCCAGGATGTGCAGCTCGCCGGTCTCCATCTCGAGCGCCGTGACGCCGACCACGTCGCCATCGGCGTCGCGGATCAGGTCCAGCGCCATCCACTCGACAAAGAAGTTGGCCCGCGCCTTGATGTTCTGCTGGTAGAGCGTGTGCAGCATCGCGTGGCCGGTGCGGTCCGCAGCGGCGCAGGCGCGCTGCACCGGCTTTTCACCGTAGTTCGCCGTGTGGCCGCCAAACGGGCGCTGGTAAATCGTGCCGTCGGGATTCCGGTCGAACGGCATGCCGAAATGCTCGAGCTCGTAGACAACCTTGGGCGCCTCGCGACACATGAATTCGATCGCGTCCTGGTCGCCCAGCCAGTCGGAGCCCTTCACCGTGTCGTAGAAGTGGTAGTGCCAGTTGTCTTCGCTCATGTTGCCCAAGGCCGCGCCGATGCCGCCTTGCGCGGCCACCGTGTGCGAGCGCGTCGGGAACACCTTGGACAGCACGGCCACATTGAGCCCGGCCTGCGCGAGCTGCAGCGAGGCACGCATTCCCGAGCCGCCGGCACCGACGATCACGACGTCGAACCTGCGCCTCGGGAGGGACGATTGCGACACCATCAAAGTCTCCACAACACCTGGATCGCCCATCCGGTGCAACCCACCAGCCAGACCAGCGTGGCCACTTGCAGGCACAGGCGCAGGACCACGCCGTGCACGTAATCCATCAGGATGTCGCGCATGCCCACCCAGGCGTGAATCGCCAGCGCAACGATCACGCTGAAGGTCAACACGCGCATCCACTGCCGGGAGAAGATGGCGGCCCAACGGTCGTAGTCGAGTTCGCCGCCGAACAACAGCTGCACGAGCAGGACGATCGTGAACAAGGCCATCAACGCGGCGGTGACGCGCTGCGACAACCAATCGCGCAAGCCGTAGTGCGCGCCGACAACGATGCGTTTGGATCCGAAGTTCTGTGCCTGAATGTCCGACATGTCGCGGCGCCTCAGAAAAACAACTTGAAGCCCAGCACCAGCGTCAGCGCGCCGCTCAAGGCCAGCGTCGCGATTGCGGAAACGCGCCCGAATTCGAGGCTCACGGCGTGCGTGGCGTCCATCCACAGATGGCGCAACCCGGCGATGAAATGGTGCAAGTAGGACCAGATCAGCGCGAGCGCCACGAGCTTGAAAAACCAGCCGGGAAGGAAACCCACGCCGCCCAGGAACAGGGCAACGAACTGGCTGTGGCTGATCTCCGTGCTCAGGCTCGTATCGAACATCCAGACGATGAACGGCAGCAGCACAAACATCAGCGCCCCGCTGGCGCGGTGCAGGATAGACACCCACCCGGCGAGCGGAAGCCGGTATTGGAGTGCGTCGACCAAGCGCATTGTTCCGGGCCGTCGCGCCTGGGGCGCCCTGTGATTCGTCGGTTCCGTCATACCCGGGTCAATTGTTCTTGTGGATGCGGTTCTGGTTCACGTGCAGCGCTTGAGTTTATTGCAACGCAGCAGCGGATTGTGCATGCCGGTTCAGTTCAGCTCATTGCGGTAGTGATGCGCCGTCGTTTCGTACAGACCGCGACGCAGTTCCATGGGTGCGTCGCCATAGGTCAGCGACAGGCGCTCGACGCTCAGCAACGGCGCGCCTTCGGTCACCCCCAGATGAAACGCCGCCTCGGCGGTGGCGGCGACGGCGCGGATGCGTTCCTCGGCGCGGATCATGCGAACCCCGAACTCGCTCTCGAACAGGCCGTACAGGGGCCCACGATAGCTCGCGAGTTGCTCCGCCGAGAGCCCGCGGAAATGGTTTCCGGGCAGCCAGATGTCGTCGAAGACGACCGGCTTGCCGCGAAACGAGAGCACACGCCGCACCTGGACCACGGCTTCGCCACTCTTCAGCCCCAGCGCACTCGCCACGTCAGCGCTCGCCGACAGGTGCCGGCAGTCGATGAGGCGGCGCTGCATTCGGTTCGGATCGCCGTCATCGGGTTGCAGGCGCAAAAAGCGGAACTGCACGCGCTCTTCGCTGTGCGTGGCGACGAACGTGCCCTTGCCCTGGCGTCGCACGAGCAGGTTGTCGGCGGCGAGTTCGTCGATCGCCTTGCGCACCGTGCCCTGGCTGACGCGAAAGCGCAGCGCCAAGTCCTTTTCGCTCGGAATGCCTTCGCCCGGGCGCCACACGCCCGCTTGCAAGTCGCGCGTCATGAGCGCCTTGATCTGCCGGTACAGCGGCGCAAACGCCGGCGTCTCTTCGGCGCGCTTGGGGCGCGGTGCGGAATCGGGATTGACGCTCGACATGGGGCGCGATTGCAGCACAGCCGGGTGAGCGCGTCCACGGGAATTCAGGCCGAGCGCGCGACGCTTGGCAAGCACATCGCGGGGCAGCACAGCGCCGACTGGGCGCAAGGCACGCACCTCCCCTACACTTTGCGCTCTACGCTTGGAGGACAACGCATGAGCAAGAAACCCGTTCGAGTCGCCGTGACCGGAGCTGCCGGACAAATCGGCTATGCCCTGCTGTTTCGCATCGCCGCCGGCGAGATGTTGGGCAAGGACCAGCCCGTCGTGCTGCAGCTTCTCGAAATCCCCGATGAGAAGGCACAGAAGGCGCTCAAGGGCGTGATGATGGAACTTGAGGACTGCGCGTTCCCGCTGCTCGCCGGCATGCAAGCGCACAGCGACGCGGCCGCGGCGTTCCAAGACACCGACTACGCCTTGCTCGTCGGCGCCCGGCCACGCGGCCCCGGCATGGAACGCAAAGACCTGCTGGCCGCAAACGCGCAAATCTTTACCGTGCAAGGCAAGGCGCTGAACGCCGCGGCGTCGCGCGCGGTGCGTGTGCTCGTCGTCGGGAATCCGGCGAACACGAACGCCTACATCGCGATGAAGAGCGCACCCGACCTGCCGCGCAAGAACTTCACGGCGATGCTGCGCCTGGACCACAACCGCGCCGCGAGCCAAGTCGCAGCGAAGACCGGAAAGCCTGTGGCTGACATCGAAAAGCTCTGCGTCTGGGGCAACCACTCGCCGACGATGTACGCCGACTATCGCTTCGCGACGGTCGCCGGCAAGCCCGTCAAGGACATGATCAACGACCAGGTCTGGAACAAGGACGTGTTCCTGCCCACCGTCGGCAAACGCGGCGCAGCGATCATCGAGGCGCGAGGCCTGTCTTCGGCGGCGTCGGCGGCCAACGCCGCAATCGACCACATGCGCGACTGGGCGATCGGAACGAACGGCAGGTGGGTCACGATGGGCGTGGCGAGCAACGGCGACTACGGCATTCCCAAAGACCTGATGTTCGGCTTCCCCGTCACCACGGCGGGCGGCGAGTACAGCGTTGTGCAAGGCTTGACCATCGATGCGTTCAGCCAGGAGCGCATCAATGTGACGCTCAAGGAATTGCTCGAGGAACAGGCGGGAGTCGCGCACCTGCTTTGACGCGCCGGCGTGCGTGCAAACTGCGCGCCCCGAGTCGTAACCGCATGCAGTGCATGCTCGCGCCGGCCCCGCCCGGGGCGCGCTGCGGGCAGCGCGAAACTTGAGGGGCACACGCTGCCGCCGAGCGTGAAATTGCGACGCAAACCGGGCTCGGGTGGCGCGGCATTCCGCTGCACGGGCTTATAACTTGGCGACCAAGGTGCACAAGTTCCGGTCGAATCGATTCGGCCCATCTGCGGGCATTGCGGCGCGCACCGGAGCGTCGTTGCACCTTGCTACTGCGCGAGCGCCTCGGCCTCGCAGAATGCACCCGTCACCCCTACCCAAGGAGAATTGAGATGAAATTTTCGATGTCGTGCCTGGCTGCATGCCTCGCGCTCGGCGGCCTGGCCACGGCAGCCGCGGCCGCCACAGACCCTCCGGCCAAGCCGGCGGCAAAGAAGCCCGCAGCCACGGCCGCAGCCCCGTCGCTCAGCGCCGGGCAAATCTCGGCTGCTGATCGCGTGCTGACGGGCAAGGTGAAATGCGAATTCGATCAGTCGATCGACGTGGTTCCCGTGAGCGGAAAGAAGGGCTACTTCAGCGTCGCCTTCAAGGGCAAGACCTACACCATGGTCCCTGAAGCCACGACGACGGGCGCGGTGCGCCTGGAAGACAAGAAGGCCGGCATGATGTGGCTGCAGATCGCCAACAAGTCGATGCTGATGAACACCAAGGCCGGCCAGCGCATGGTCGACAACTGCCAGCACCCGTCGCAGCAGTCCTGATCGATCCGGGCGGCGGCGACACCGCCGCTGCAACATGGCGCCGCCTGTGCAACACAGCGGCGCCATTTTCATTGAGGACGGAGCCGCCACGGCACGGCGCTCACCGCGTGCGGCCGCACTGAGGCAACGCGAGTCAGGCGAGAATGCGCTTCAGCCTGGCCGATCCTTGACTCGGTGGCGCCAACAACCGAGGAATCGCCGCCGATGAAGATCATGCTTGTGGGACAAAAATGGCTTGGCGCGCAGGTGTTCGGCAGCCTGCGCAAGGCGCCTCACGAGGTGCTCGCGGTGGCCGCACCGAGCGCCGAAGATCGGCTCTGGGCAGCAGCCTTGCAGAGCGGAATCCCCGCGGTGCAGGTCGGCAAACGCCTCGAAGCGGAACACGTACCCGCGGGGACAGACCTGATCGTCTGTGCCCACGCGCACTGCTTCATCAGTGACGCGGCGCGCCAGGCGACGCGCCTGGGCGCGATCGGCTATCACCCGAGCCTGCTTCCGCTGCACCGCGGGCGCGACGCCATCGAGTGGGCGATCCGCTTTCGCGAGCGCATCACCGGCGGCTCGGTGTACTGGATGGACGACCGCGCGGACGGCGGCCCGGTGGTTTGCCAGGACTGGTGTTTCATTCGCCCCGAAGACACCGCCGAAGATCTGTGGCGGCGCGACCTCGGGCCGATGGGGGTGAAGTTGCTCGATCAGGCGGTGGCGCTGATCGCGCAGGGCGGAGGTGTCGGCAAGCCGCAAGACGAATCGCTCCACACCTGGGAGCCCGCACTGCATTCGCGCAAAGCGCTGAGCGCCGGCCCGAACGGAAGCTGATCCGAATTCGCGTTCGATCGGATAGGAGAGTCGTCGGAATTCGGCCCTTTGCTGCCGTTTGAACGTCCGCTTGGGGTGCGCTCACGCGTCGACGCAGGATATTCGTCATCCCGGCGAAAGCCGGGATCCACCCGTGGAAGTCGCGCCTCCAGCGAAGCGTTCATTGCGTGCATCCGGTGGATCCCGGCTTGCGCCGGGATGACGAGGGTTGTTCGGCAAGCCTCGAGGCCACATCGAACGTCAGCAATGGGCCCATTGCCGCCTCCAAATCTGCCGCAACCGGAATGCGAATTCGCAGGCCACGCTCCACGCAGCCCGCTCAATAGGGCGGCGCAATGCGTTCGGCGTAGTCGAGCAGCGCGCTGAGGATGGCTTGGCCGCGTTCGTCTGCCGATTCGCTCAGCGCATCGACGCGGTCCTGAAACTGGGCCAACGTGAGCGCGCCGCCGTCGCCTTCGTGCAGGCGCTGTGCACAGTGGCGCAGCCAGCGTTGCCGATCCGCCGCGTCGAGCTGCTCGGGCCAGTTGCGCGCGCGAAAGCGAAACAGCAACTCTTCGAGGCGCTCGTCAGAAAACGCCGGGCGCTTCGCGGCGATTTTTTCGGGCGGCAACGCACGCAGGCGCTGCAGGCTGCGCCGATCGTCGTCGCCGACGAACCCGCCGTACAGGTCTTCGTCGACGTCGATCGCGCCGCTTTGCGCCTCGCGCTTGAACACGTCGGGCCAGATGCCCGCCATCGTGGCGGCGCGGCGTGCGGCCACTTCGGCGTGGCGCAACGCCTGATCGACGTCGATTCCCCACTTTGACGCCATCTCCGGCGCGAGCGTCTTCAGGCTGCCGATCACGATGGGCGACTTGTTGATGTGAATCGTCTTGATCGGCAGACGCTGCATACCGGCGGGCAGGGCATCGGCTTTGCTGAACACGCGCTCGCGAATGATCGCCGCATCCAGCGTGAACAGTTCGCTCGGGTCCGCGGCCAAATCCCAGACGATGACTTCGTTCTTGTTCGTCGGGTGCGGCGCGAGCGGCCACACGACCGCAATGCAGCCGCGCTCGGCGGCGTAGCGCCCGGACACGTGGAGAAACGGCAAACCCTGACGCTGCGCGAGGGCCATCTGGTCCAGAACTACGGCCTTCTTGCGCAGCTTCAAGCAAAAGTCCCACAGCCGGGGTTGGCACGCTTTGAGGCGCCGCGCCAATGCCAGGGTCGCGCGCACGTCGGACAGGGCGTCGTGCGCAGCGTCGTGCACCAAACCGTTCACCGCAGTCAGGTCGCCCAGGCGAAACGATGCCTTGGCGTCGCCGTTCACCGGCCACACCATTCCTTGCGGGCGCAACGCGTAGGCGCAGCGCAACACGTCGAGCAAGTCCCAGCGGCCGCAGTCGTTTTGCCACTCGCGCGCGTAGGGTTCGAGCAGGTTGCGCCAGAACAGATGGCGCGTCACTTCGTCGTCGAAGCGGATCGAGTTGTAGCCCACGCCCACCGTGCCCGGTTCACCCAATTCCGCGAGCACCGCGTCGGCGAATTCGGCTTCGCCCACGCCCTTTTCCAGACACGTCTGCGGCAAGATTCCGGTGAGCAAGCACGCCTCGGGCTCGGGCAGGAAATCGGGCGCCGGCTTGCAGTAGTACATCACCGGTGCGGCGACTTCGTTCAATTCGAAATCGGTGCGTACGCCGGCAAACTGTGCCGGCCGATCCCGGCGCGGGTTCACGCCGAAGGTTTCGTAGTCGTGCCAGAAGAAGGTGGGTGGGGTCATTCGGGAAGTGTGCTGATGCGCTGGTGCGATTTATTCCGTCCGAGTTCTTGTCGCTTTCCCTGATTGGCCTCGGGCCGGCGCGGGGGGACAGTCCGGCGCACGGCGTGCGCGCACCACGGCAGCTTAACTCGCGCACGGAATTCGCTTCGATCGATACTGCAACCCACTGGAGGGTCATCATGACGCGACGAATCGCATTGACCGGCATCGCCGCCGCCTTGCTTGGACTGGCGGCGTGCAGCAGCATGCCGCCCACCGACGCAGCGGCCACATTGCGTCAAGCGGAACAGGCGATGGGCGGCAGCAACCTGAACTCGATTCGCTACTCCGCGCAAGGCGGCGGTAGCCTGTTCGGCCAGGCGTTCATTCCCGGAATGGCGTGGCCGCGAATGACGTACACGGCGTTCACGCGCGTCGCCGACTACCAGAACGGCGCCTTCCGCGAAGAGTTCGGCCGCGCCCGCGCCGAACCGAATGGCGGCGGCGGCGTGCCGCTGATGGGCATGGGCGAGCAGCGCGCCGTCGGGTTGATGCGCGCCAACGTCGCGTGGAACCAGGCCGGCCCCACCTCCATTCCCGCGCCCGTGGCGCTGGACGAACGCATCCACGATTTGTGGACGACGCCGCACGGCGCGCTGAAGGCCGCACTGCGCAATGGCGCGACGGCACGCACGCTCAGCGAAGGCGGCAAGACCTCGCACGAGGTGTCGTTCACCGAGCCCGGCCGCTTCACGGCGACCGTGCTGATCGGCGCGGGCAATCTGGTGGAACGCATCGTCTCGCGCCGGCCGCACCCCGTGACGGGGGACACCGAATCGACCACGACCTTCCTCGACTACAAGGATTTCAACGGCGTCATGTTCCCGACGCGAATTCGCCAAAGCCAGGGTGGCTACGAAATTCTCGACGTGGCGGTGCGTGAGGTACAGGGCAACGTGGCCTCCGACATCGTCGTGCCGGACGTGGCGCGCAACTTTTCAGAACGCGTCGTGTCCGAAAAAGCCGCCGACGGCGTGTGGTACCTCGCCGGAGGTTCGCACCACAGCGTGCTGATCGAATTGAGCGACTCGCTCGTCATCGTCGAGAGCCCGCTCTACGACGGCCGCGCTGCCGCGGTGTTCGCCGAAGCGCGCAGACTCGTTCCCGGCAAGCCGATCAAGCACGTGATCAATTCGCACCACCACTTCGACCACGCCGGCGGCCTGCGCGCCGCGGCGGCTGAAGGAGCGACGCTCATCACGAGTGCGATCGCCAAAGCGTCGATTGAGCAGGCGCTGGCGAATCCGAACCGCATCAGCCCGGACCTGCTCGCGCGTTCCGGGCGCACTGCCAACATCATCGGCGTGCGCGGCCACTACGAATTGACCGACGGCACGCGGCGCATCGAAATCCACGAAATGGACGCGAGCATCCACGCGCAAGGCTTTCTCATGGTTTACCTGCCCAAAGAACGCCTGCTCATCGAAGCCGACGCCTACACGCCCCAGGCCGCAGGAATGCCGCCTCCTGCGACACCCAACGCGAACAACGTGAACCTGGTGCAAAACGTCGAGCGGCTCAAATTGAGCGTTGACCGCATCCTGCCGCTGCACGGGCGGATGGTGCCGATGAGCGAGTTGCACGCGGCGATCGGGCGCAAGTAAGTCGCAGCCCGATCGGCACACTTCTCCTGGGGGTCGCGCAGCCAGCCGCCGCCGCTGGCACGCGGCGCTGGCGTGCGCGCGTTCGGCTGCGAGATTGTGGTTATGCTTCGCTCCCGCTCGCGAAACGCACCCCGGAGACGACCCCCATGCCCCGCGTATTCAACTTCAGCGCAGGCCCCGCCGCGCTGCCCGAACCCGTGCTGAAGCAAGCCGCCGACGAGATGCTCGATTGGCACGGCTCGGGAATGTCGGTGATGGAAATGAGCCATCGCGGCAAGGAGTTCATGGGGATTCATGCCGATGCGCAGACGCTGCTGCGCAAGCTGCTCGCGGTGCCTGCGAACTACAAGATTCTCTTCATGCAAGGCGGCGCGATCGCCGAGAACGCGATCGTGCCGATGAACCTGTTGCGCGGTAAAACCGGCGCCGACTACATCGACACCGGCGAGTGGTCGAAGAAGTCGATCCAGGAGGCGGCGCGCTATTGCAGGGTCAACGTCGCGGCGAGTTCCAAAGAGGCCGGCTACACGCACATTCCGAAGCGCGACACCTGGAAGCTCGACGCAGATGCGGCCTACGTGCACATCTGCTCGAACGAGACGATAGGCGGCGTCGAGTACGGCTTCACGCCCGACGTGGGCAACGTGCCGCTGGTCGCCGACATGTCGTCGAACCTGCTGTCGCAACCCATCGACGTGTCGAGGTACGGACTGATCTACGGCGGCGCGCAAAAGAACATCGGCCCGGCGGGCTTGACAATCGTCATCGTTCGCGACGACTTGCTCGGCGGCGCCCTGCCCTTCACGCCGTCGGCGTTCAACTACAAGGAGCAGGCCGAAAACGACTCGATGCTCAACACGCCGCCCACCTACGGCATCTACATCGCCGGGCTGGTCTTCAAATGGCTCGAGGCGCGCGGCGGATTGCCCGCGATGGAAAGGCACAACCGCGTCAAGGCGGCGCTGCTCTACGACTATCTCGACAAGACGTCGTTTTATTCGAGCCCGGTCGCGAAAGACTGCCGCTCGCTCATGAACGTGCCGTTCAAACTGCGTGATCCTGCGCTTGACGACGCTTTCCTCAAAGGCGCGCAGGCGCGCGGCATGGTGCAGCTGAAGGGGCACCGCTCAGTGGGCGGCATGCGCGCGTCGATCTACAACGCGATGCCCATCGAAGGCGTTCAGGCGCTTGTGGCGTACATGAAGGAATTTGAGGCGAGCCATGGCTGAGCTCAGTGCGCAGCGCTATGAAGTGCTGGTGCTGAACCAGATTTCACCCGAAGGCCTGAAGCGTCTACCGAGCGACCGCTACCGAATCGTCAAGGAGCCTGCGCAACCCGACGCGATCCTGTTGCGCTCGGCGGATCTGCACACGTTTTCGATTCCCCCGAGCGTGGTCGCGATCGCGCGCGCCGGCGCTGGCACGAACAATATTCCGATTGCCGCGCTGAGTCAGCGCGGCGTGGCGGTGTTCAACACCCCCGGCGCGAACGCGAATGCGGTCAAGGAACTGGTGCTTGCCGGCATGCTGATGGCGGCGCGGCAGCTGCCCGCGGCGCTGCGCTTCACGGCGAGCCTGGACGCCGCCGCGCCCGACATGGAGCGCGCCGTCGAGGCCGGCAAGAAGTCTTTCGCGGGGTTCGAACTGGCAGGCCACACCCTCGGAATCATTGGCCTGGGCAAGATCGGCTGCCTCGTCGCCGACGCCGCCATCAAGCTCGGCATGGACGTGTTCGGCTACGACCCCGACATCACGGTCGACGCCGCCTGGAGCCTGCCGGCGCAAGTGAAGCGCGCCGCCAGCGTCGCCGAGGTGCTGCGGAGCGCCGATTTCGTGACGCTGCACGTGCCGCTCATCGAGGCGACACGTGACCTGGTGAACGCCGCCAACATCGGCCAGATGCGCGCCTCGGCGGTATTGCTGAACTTCTCGCGCGACGGCGTCGTGAACGAAGCCGCGATCCTCGCGGCGCTCACCGACAAGCGCCTCGCCGCCTACGTGTGCGACTTTCCCAGCGCCGCGATCAACGGCGTTGATCGTGTCATCGCCTTGCCGCACCTGGGCGCGTCGACTGCAGAGGCCGAAGAAAACTGCGCGCTGATGGCGGTGAACCAGCTGCGCGGCTTCCTCGAGCATGGCGAAATCGTCAACGCAGTCAATTTCCCGGCAGTGACGATGGCGCGCGAGTCGTCGTACCGCGTCGCCATCGCGAACGCGAACGTGCCCAACATGCTGGGGCAGATTTCGACGGCGATGGCGCGCGCCGGGCTGAACATTCACAACATGGTCAACAAGTCACGCGGCGAGATGGCGTATACGTTGGTCGACGTGGAAAGCCCGGTCGCAGAAGCCGTCTTGGCCGACCTGCGAGCGATCCAGGGCGTGCTGTCGGTTCGCTATCTTCCGTACCGGGAGTAATGCGCCGCGCGCGTCAATGCGGCCCACAGCGCCGTGCACAATAGCCGCGTCCTGACTCCGGAGAAACCACCGATGTCCACGTCGAACAAAATCAACAGCGCCACGCACGCCTTCGCCAAGACGATCAAGTCGTTCACCACCGCGTCCGGCGAAGAAGGCAAGTTCTTCTCGCTGCCCGAACTGGCACGCACCTACCCCAACGTTTCCAAGCTGCCGATCTCGATCCGGATCGTGTTGGAGTCCGTCTTGCGCAATTGCGACGGCAAACGCGTCACTCCGGGCCACGTCGCGCAGCTCGCGAACTGGCAGGCGCGCGCGGAGCGCAGCGAAGAAATTCCGTTTGTCGTCGCCCGCGTCGTCTTGCAAGACTTCACCGGCGTGCCGCTGCTCGCCGACCTGGCTGCGATGCGCAATGTCGCAGCGAGCATGGGCAAGGACCCGAAGGCGATCGAGCCGATGGTGCCGGTGGACCTGGTGGTGGATCACTCGGTGATGATCGACCACTTCGGCACGCCCGAAGCGCTCGACCTCAACATGAAGCTCGAGTTCTCGCGCAACCAGGAGCGCTACCAGTTCATGAAGTGGGGCATGGGCGCGTTCGACACCTTCGGCGTGGTGCCGCCGGGCTTTGGCATCGTGCACCAGGTGAACCTCGAGTACCTGGCGCGCGGCGTGCACAAGACAGACGACCGCGTCTACTATCCTGACTCGCTCGTCGGCACCGACAGCCACACGACGATGATCAACGGCATCGGCGTCGTCGCCTGGGGTGTGGGCGGCATCGAAGCGGAAGCCGGCATGCTCGGCCAACCGGTGTACTTCCTGACGCCCGACGTGGTGGGCATGGAGCTCACCGGCAAGCTGCGCGAAGGCGTGACGGCGACCGACCTCGTTCTCACCGTCACCGAAATCCTGCGCAAGCAAAAAGTCGTCGGCAAGTTCGTCGAGTTCTTCGGCGAGGGCACGCGCACGCTCGCGCTGCCCGACCGCGCGACGATAGGCAACATGGCGCCCGAGTACGGCGCGACGATGGGCTTTTTCCCGGTCGACGAAAAGACGATCGAGTACTTCCAGGGCACAGGTCGCACGCAGGAGGAAATCGAAGCCTTCGAGGCCTACTTCAAGGCGCAGCACATGTTCGGCGTGCCATTGGCAGGCGACATCCACTACAGCCAGGTCGTGACGCTCGATCTGGGCACCGTGACACCCAGCCTCTCGGGACCGAAGCGCCCCCAAGACCGGATTGAGCTCGGCAAGGTGAAAAAGCAGTTCGCCTCGCTGTACAGCAAAGGCCCGGCCGACAACGGCTTCAACCAGCCTGCCGACAAGCTGAACCAGGCGTTCACGACGAGCGAAGGCCTGGAATTGCGCAACGGCGATGTGTTGATCGCAGCGATCACGTCGTGCACGAACACGTCCAATCCCGGCGTGTTGCTCGCCGCGGGCCTGGTCGCGAAGAAGGCCGTCGAAGCCGGCCTCACGGTGAAAAAGCACATCAAGACCTCGCTCGCGCCAGGCTCGCGAATCGTCACCGATTACCTCACCAAAGCCGGCCTCTTGCCTTACCTTGAAAAGCTAGGTTTCAGCGTGGCGGCGTACGGCTGCACCACCTGCATCGGCAACGCGGGAGATCTGACAGCGCCGATCAACGAAGCGATCACGAAGAACGACCTCGTGTGTGCCGCCGTACTCTCGGGGAACCGCAACTTCGAAGCACGCATCCACCCGAACCTCAAGGCCAACTTCCTCGCCTCGCCGCCGCTCGTCGTCGCCTACGCGATCGCCGGCACGGTGAGCAAAGACTTGATGACCGAGCCTGTGGGCAAGGGCACCGGCGGGCGCGACGTTTACCTCGGCGACATCTGGCCGAGCAGCGACGAAATCCACAAGTTGATGAAACACGCCATGGACGGACGCGCGTTCAAGGCGAACTACGACAAGGTGAAGAGCGAACCCGGCGAACTGTGGGAGCGCATTGCCGGCGAAAAGGGCAACGTCTACACCTGGCCGAAAAGCACCTACATCGCCGAGCCGCCGTTCTTCAAGGGCTTCACGATGGAGCCGCCCGCGGTCGACCCGGGGGTGCGCGGGGCGCGCATCATGGGCCTGTTCGGCGACTCGATCACGACGGACCATATCTCGCCCGCGGGTTCGTTCAAAGATACCACGCCCGCCGGCAAGTACCTTCTTGCCAACGGAGTGCTGAAAGCCGACTTCAACTCCTACGGCGCGCGCCGCGGCAACCACGACGTGATGATGCGCGGCACCTTCGCCAACGTGCGCATCAAGAACCTGATGTTGCCGGCGCTGGCCGACGGTTCGCGCGAAGAAGGCGGCTACACGCTCTACCAGTTGCCCGGGCCGGACCAGAACTCGAAGTTGCCGATCTACGACGCGGCGATGAAGTACATGCAGGCGGGCGTGCCCACCGTCGTCTTCGCCGGCGAGGAATACGGCACCGGCTCGTCGCGCGACTGGGCTGCGAAAGGCACGCAGTTGCTGGGCATCAAGGCCGTCATCGCGAAGAGCTTCGAGCGCATCCACCGCAGCAATTTGATCGGCATGGGCGTGTTGCCGCTGCAGTTCAAGGCGGGAACGACCTGGGAGAGCCTCGCGCTGAAGGGCGACGAGACGATCGACGTGAAGCTCGACGCCGAGATCAAGCCGCAAAGCGACGCGCTGCTCATCATCACCTCGGCGTACGGCGCGCGCCGCGAAGTGCCGGTCGTGCTGCGCATCGACACGGCGATCGAAGTCGACTACTACGCGCACGGCGGCATCTTGCCGTATGTTTTGAGGCAGTTGCTCGCGGCCTGAAGATCGGCGGCCATGGAGCCGTTCAAGAACTTCATCAACGTGCAGACAGTGCGCGACACGTCGCGCCACCTGCACCGCGCGTGGCCGGCGTTCCCGCGCAAGGCTTTCGAGTCGCGAGCAAGTGACGGCCTGGCAGCGCTGGAACTGAAGGCTCGGGTGATGCACCTGAGCCTCGCGCTCGAAGCCTTCCTGCCGCAAGACTTTGCGCACGCCGCCGACGTGATCGAAGCCAGCCTCGCGCCGGTGGCCGATGACGCAGCGCTCGATCAACCCCGCAATCCGGACGAAGGCCTGGCCGGCTGGGCGATCTGGCCGCTCGGTGAATTCGTCGCGCGCTGCGGCCTGGGCATGCCTGAACGCGCCTTGCGCACACTGCACGCGTTGACGCAGCGTTCCACGGCGGAGTTCGCGATCCGCCCCTTCATCGCGCAACACCCGACGCTGACCTTCGCGACGCTGGACGAATGGACACGCGACCGCAGCGCCCACGTGCGCCGCCTGGTCAGCGAAGGCAGCCGGCCGCGCCTGCCCTGGGGCATGCAACTCAAGGGCCTGATCGCCGACCCCACGCCCACCCTGCCCTTGCTTCTCGCACTGCAAGACGACCCGAGCGAGTACGTGCGGCGCAGCGTCGCGAACCACCTGAACGACATCGCGAAAGACCACCCCGATGTCGTCGCGCAGTGGGTCGAGCGTCACCTGCCCGATGCGCCAGCAGAGCGCAAGGCGCTGCTCAAGCATGCCTGTCGCACGCTCATCAAGAACGGCGACCCCCGCATCATGAAAGCCTGGGGACTCGCCAAGCCGTATCGAGGCGATGTGCGCTTCAAACTCTCGAAGCGCCGTGTGCTGCTGGGCGATTCGATCGAACTGCAGTTGACCTTGCAGTCAAGCGCGGCACGCGTCCAGAAACTCGCGATCGACTACGCGGTGCACCACGTCAAGGCGAATGGCCAGACCACGCCGAAGGTCTTCAAGGGCTGGACCCTCGACCTCGGCGCGAACGAAGTGCGCGAATTGCGCAAGAGCCATTCGCTGCGCGTCGTCACGACGCGGCGCTACCACGCGGGAACCCACACGATCGCCCTGCGCATCAATGGCCGAAGCGTGGGCAGCGCGAATTTCGAATTGCGTGTTTGAAACGAATTCGCGTTCGATCGCATGAGAATTGGCATCGGCGATCGGCCCTTTGCTGCCGTTCACCTCGATGCGCGTGCAAAGGTAGAGAGAGGGCAGGTGGCCCGGGGTTCGTTCTCCGGCCCCACGCTCGCGGGGCACCGTCTGCGGACTGCGCGCGTGGCGCCATCAACACCGTGTTCTCTTGCGCAGGCTGAGGACACCGCGAATGGGGGCCTGCGCCCGCACCCCAAGCCACCTACCCCGGCACTCGGGTGGCGTGCGAAGGCTCTGCATGCCACCGGCGTGTGCAGCAGGGCGGTGGTGGTGCCCCCGGGCGCAGGACCCATTCGCGGTGTCTGCCAACGGGTGCAGCGTAAATCCCGTGTTGACGCGGCTTCGCTTTGCGCTTCTGGACGGTGCCCCGCGAGCGTGGGCCGGAGCACGGGGGCGCCGCCGCCGCCCTGGCGTCGCAACCTTGGCAGGAACCTCGCTGCGAACGGCAGCAAAGGGCCGATCGCAGCCACCCGCTCCCATTCGTTCAAATGCAAACTGAAATGAGCGAAACGGCCGTCGCCGCGATGCGAGGCTTCAAACGCGACGCGACCAGGCTTGTGCGTCAAAACCCACCGTCGTCTCGCCATCCGGCCATTCCACGACGGGGCGCTTGATGACGCTCGGCGCGCTGCGCATCAGCTCGATCGCGCTGCGCGCATCCACCACGCCTTGTTGCTCCGCCTCGTCGAGCTTGCGCCAGGTGCTGCCCTGGCGGTTCACGAGCGGCTGCCAACCGAGTGCCGCAATCCAACGCTCCAGCAGTTGCGCCGCAACCCCGAGCTTCTTGAAGTCATGGAACTCGCACGCCACCTCACGCTCCGCGAGGAAGGCACGCGCCTTCTTCACGGTGTCGCAATTGGCGATGCCGTAAAGCGTCACGCCCGGCGGTTTCGATGGAATCTGCATTGCCGGATTTTGTTCAGTCGCGTTCCTTGGCGCCGAATTCGCAGCGCGGGTCGGGCCCGTACTGCGTGCTCGCCACCTGCCCCTGCGGGCTCAAGCCCACCTGAAACCATAGGCATTGCGGCGAATCGAAGCGGTACGCCCAGATCGTCTTCATCCCGGACCAGACGCCGTATTCGTGCGCCGGGTGTCCCAACGCGAGCAACACCTCGTCGCGGTTCATGCCGAGTTTGATCGTCGCGAAGTTTTCTTCGTAGAGCACCTGGGTCCACGCTTGCATGGCGCCGGACGCGTCGAAGTCGACCATGAAGGTGTGCAACCCCGCCGGCCCGCGCATGAACTCGAGCCGCTTGCCCCCGCCCGTGAGCGGATATTCGCCGCTCGGCGCACCGAGCTTGGCCCGGACGTCGGCAAGCGACGTTCCCGCCGGAAGTGAAGCCGGGCTGTAGGTCGCGCAGCCCGCCAAGATGCCGATAGCAGTGAATACGAACAATGCAGCGATTCGTTGCAGCAACATCGCGAACCCTCCAGAAGAAGCCATACGGCGCATTCTGATCCTCGGCAAGGGCACACCAAGGCAACAAGGCCCATGCCTAGAATCCCCGAGCTGTGTACGCGCGCCACCGATGCAAAAGTCCCTCCCCTTCGTCGAACCTCTGGCGCACGGCGTCTACGTCATCGACACCGGCTTCGTGCGGCCGCGCTTCGATGCGAGCCACCTGATCGTCGAGCAGGGCCGCGCCGCATTCGTCGACACCGGAACGAATCACGCCGTGCCGCGCCTGCTGGAAGCGCTGGAGTCGTTGGGCCTGGCGCGCGGCGCCGTGGATTTCGTCATCGCCACGCACGTGCACCTCGACCACGCTGGTGGCGCAGGCGCGCTGCTGCAACAACTGCCGAGCGCAAAGCTCGTCGTGCACCCTGCCGGAACGCGGCATCTCGTCGACCCGACCCGGCTGATGGCGAGTGCGCGCTCGGTGTATGGCGACGCCGAAGTGGCGCGCTCCTATGGCGAGCTGGTGGCGGTCGCGCCTCAGCGCTTGATCGAAACCGACGACGGACAGGTGCTCGAACTCGCCGGCCGCGCGCTGCGTTTCATCCACACGCCTGGCCACGCGCGGCATCACCACTGCATCTGGGACGAGCGCAGCGGCGGCATGTTCACGGGAGATACGCTCGGCGTGGCCTACCCCGAGCTCAGCAGCGCAGGCCGGCCGTGGCTCATCCCTGCGACGCCGCCGACGCAGTTCGACCCCGAAGCGCTGAGCGGCTCGGTGCGGCGCATCCTCGGCTTCGATCCGCAGCGCTTGTACCTCACCCACTACGGCGAGGTGACGGACGTGGGGCTACTGGGCGCCACTTTCCTGGCGCGGCTGGCGCAAATCGTGCAGCTCGGCGCCTCACTGCGCACGCAAGCTCTGCGCCCGCAAGCGCTGCGCGACGGTCTGACCGAGCTGTACCGCCGCTGGCTGAGCGAACACTGCTGCCCGCTCGACGAAACGCAGGCGCTCGAGCTGCTCAGCACCGACATCGAACTCAATGCGCAGGGCATGGATGACTGGTTGGCGGGACTCGATGCGCGCGTTCCCGGCTGAAGCACCCGCCACGGGCGAACGATGCGCCACGGCATCAGCGCAACCAGCCGATCTCGACCGCGGTTTCTTGAACATCGACCTCGTGAATGTCATCGACATTCGCCCGTCTCGCTTCGACTAAGCTTGCGAGTGTCAACGAGCATTCAACCTGCATCGCCCCATCGCCAAGCCATGGGGCCGACACGAGCGCCAATTCCATGACAAACAAGACACCCGTTCACTATCACCTCGAAGAGCAGGTGATCGTCATCACCGGCGCCGCGCAAGGCATAGGCGCGGCGTGTGCCGAGCGCTTTGCCGGCGACGGTGCGGCAATCGCGCTGTGGGACGTGAATGACGCGGCGGCGACAGCCCTCGCGCACACGCTCACGCAGCGCGGCCAACGCGCCGCCGCGTTTCACTGCGACGTCTCGCGCAAGGCCGACGTCGACGCTGCGCTCGCCGCCACGCTCGCCAAGTTCGGCCGGGTCGACGCGCTCATCAACAACGCGGGCATCTTCAAGGCGGCGAATTTTCTCGACATCACGGAGGCCGATTGGGACGCGGTGCTGAACGTGAATCTGCGCGGTGCGTTCCTGGTCGCGCAGGCGGTGGCGCGCGAGATGGTGCGCGCCGGAACGCACGGCGCGATCGTCCACATGAGTTCGGTGAACAGCGTGATGGCGATTCCTACAATCGCGAGCTACAACGTCAGCAAGGGTGGGATCAACCAGCTCACGAGGGTGATGGCGATCGCCCTGGCCGAGCACGGGATTCGCGTCAACGCCGTCGGGCCGGGAACGATCGCCACTGAACTTGCGCGCCAGGCGGTACTCGGCAGCGACGCGGCGCGCGCGCGCATCATGAGCCGCACGCCTTTGCAGCGCCTGGGCGATCCGAGCGAAATCGCTGACGTCTGCGCCTTTCTCGTGAGCAGCGCGTCGAGCTACATGACGGGCGAAATCGTCTATGTCGACGGCGGGCGTTTGGCGCTGAACTACACGGTGACCCCGTGAAACTGCACTTGGAATTCGTGCAAGCGCAGCGCCATCGATGTTCGAGACGCTGAGCGTCTCCACCAGCGTCGTCTTTCTCGGCGAGATGGGCGACAAGACGCAGCTGCTGGCGCTGCTGCTGGCGGCGCGTTATCGCCGGCCTTGGCCGATTTCGCTTGGAATTCTGTTCGCAACGCTGGCGAATCACGCCGGCGCGAGTTTTCTCGGGGCCTGGCTCACGACGTGGCTCGACCCGACCTGGCTGCGCTGGATTCTCGGCGTGTCGTTCCTCGCGGTGGCGGCGTGGATGCTCGTACCCGACAAGGTGGATGCGGGCGACGCCAAGCTCCCCGGCCGCTGGGGCGTGTTCGGCGTGACGCTCGTCGCCTTCTTCCTCGCCGAGATGGGCGACAAGACGCAAATTGCCACCGTGATGCTCGCCGCGCGCTACGACTCGGTGTGGCTCGTCACGGCCGGCACCACTTTGGGCATGCTGCTTGCCAACGTGCCGCTGGTCTTGTTCGGCGAACGGCTCGTGCGGCACATTCCCATGGCTTGGGTGCACCGGGCAGCGGCCCTCGTATTTGCCGCGCTGGGCGTGCTGGTGCTGACCCGCGGACTTGGATAGCGCCGCGCAGCGCGCGCTTGCGCAGCGCCACGTGTCGCGCTAATGTTGCACCCGCGGCAACTTTGATCGAGATCGGAGAGCGCGATGGACGACAACACATCATCCCCGAACCCCGTCGTCCACCCCGGCGGCTGCCTGTGCGGCGCCGTGCGCTACGAGGCGCGTCCCGACAAGCCCGAAGGCTACTACTGCCATTGCCGCATGTGCCAGCTCGCGTTCGGCAATACGCGCGTCGCTTACCTCAACTTGCGCAAGGCCCAGCTGCAATGGACCGCCGGGGCACCGACCTACTACGCGTCGTCGAAGATCGCGCGGCGCGGGTTCTGCAATCGTTGCGGCACACCCCTCACTTTCGAATTCCCCGACTCGGAGCGCATGGACGTCTCGGTGGGCAGCCTCGACGACCCGGCCGCCGTGAAACCGACGCTGCACTTCGGCGTCGAGTCGCGCATCGCCGCCTGGCACGTCGAAGACGGCCTGCCGGGCAAGCGCATCGACGAACTCACGACGATCACGCAGCGCTGGAAGGCGGCGTATGGCGACGCGGTGGTTCCCGGCGTCGCGGCAACGCGCGCGCCCTGAGCCCCACCCGCGCCGTCACGCCGGCGCGGGCGCGCGCCGTGCCAAAGGCGCTTCGCCGATCGGCAAGTGGATCAGCGCAGCGCCCACCGCAAGCACGATGTCGGCGTACCACATCCAGTCGTAGCTGCCAGTCCACTCGAACGCCTTGCCGCCGAGGTAAGCGCCGAGAAAGCCGCCGACCTGGTGCGACACCATGACGATGCCGAACAGGGTGGCCATGCGCGATGGACCGAAGAACTTCACGACCAGGCCGGCGGTGGGCGGCACGGTGGAGAGAAACGTCAGTCCCATCACGGCGGCGAAGACGAGCATCACGGTTTCCGTTTTCGGCGCGAGCAGGAAGATCAGCACCGCCAGGCCGCGCGCAGCATAGAGCAGCGACAGCAGCGACTTCATGCGCCAGCGCCCCATCGCCCAGCCGATGCCGAAGCTGCCGACGATGTTGAAGAGCCCGAGCAAGGCGAGCGCCCACGCGCCCACCTCGGGCGGCAAATTGCACGACGCGACGACGCCAGGCAGGTGCGTACCGATGAACGCGACGTGAAAGCCGCAGACGAAGAAGCCCGCGGCGAGCAGGCGAAACCCCGAATGGCGCAGCGCCACGGCAATCGCTTCGCGCGTGGACTGCGCGGCCACCGGGGCCCCCGCAGAAGACGCAGCAAGTTGCCTGGAGTTGCCGCGCAACACCCAGGCCGCGGGAAGCGCGAGCAAGGTGAAGAGCGCCAGGCTCTGCACGGCGACAACCCAGCCGGCCGCCGCGGTGATGGCCTGCGCGATCGGCGCGAACACGAACTGGCCGAACGAGCCACCGGCGTTCACGATGCCGGTGGCGATGCCGCGCTTTTCCGGCGCGACGAGGCGCGTCGTCGCCGACATCAGCACCGACGGCCCGGCCATGCCCGCGCCGCCCGCGGCAAGAACGCCGATGGCGAAAATCAAGCCGGCCGTCGTCGTCATGTACGGAATCAACGCCGTGCCGAGCGCCACGAGCAGCACGCCGACGACGAGCACGCGCCCGGCACCGTAGCGGTCGGCGACGATTCCGGCAAACGGCTGCGTCAAGCCCCACCAGAGTTGGCCAAAGCCAAACGCCAGGCTGATGCTCGCCAGGCCCAGGCCGGTGCTCGTATTCAGCGTGTTGAGGAACAGGCCCATCGACTGGCGCGTGCCCATCGTCAGGGCAAACACGCCGGCCGCTGCGAGCAACACCACCAGCAGGCCCAGGCGGCGGGGTGCGATCACGGCAGCGTTGTTCATTCGAGGCTCCAAGGGCATGCAGACCGCTTGCGTTCGGCGGCGCGCCATTGTGGCGACAATCGAGTCCCTTGCAGGAACCGTGGGGTACGGCTGTCGGCTGCGCAGTGCACGCGTCGCTGCCCGCTGCCCGCTGCCCGCTGCCCGCTGCCCGCTGCCCGCTGCCCGCTGCCCGCTGTACGCTGTACGCTCACGCCTCAACAACTTGTTTTATCTTCGACACCCTATGCGACTCCTCCACACCATGCTGCGCGTTGGCGACCTGCAACGCTCGATCGACTTCTACACCCGCGTGATGGGAATGAAACTGCTGCGCGAAAGCGACCGCCCGGACCAGAAATACAAGCTCGCCTTCGTGGGCTACGGCAACAACCCGGAGCACGCCGAGATTGAGCTGACCTACAACTACGGCGTCGAGAAATACGAGCTGGGCAGCGCCTACGGCCACATCGCGATCGAAGTGCCCGACGCGTACGCCGCGTGCGAGAAGATCCGCTCAGGCGGCGGCGCCGTGACGCGCGAGGCCGGGCCGGTGAAGGGCGGAACGACGGTGATCGCGTTCATCACCGACCCGGATGGCTACAAGGTCGAGCTGATCGAGCGCAAGACGCATTGACCGTGGGGCAGCCGCGACACGGCGGACCTGCGCATCTGGCAAACCCGCATTGCACGCGCAAGACCGCTGAAGTACCTTGCCCGCACCCGCCGGCAACGGCACAAGGAGCGGACGATGCGAACGATGTTGAAGCGGACCTTGGCCTTCGCGACTCTCACGCTGGCGGCGGGCTTGGCCTTCGCCCAAGCCAAGGAAATCAAGATCGGCGTCATCTATGACCTCACCGGCGCGTTCGCCGCCGGTGGCTCGAACGCCGCCAACCTGGGCACCAAATACGCGATCGACATGATCAACGAGCGCGGTGGCGTCGAGGGTTATCGCATCAAGCCTTTCTACGCGGATGCGCAAAGCAAGGCCGACGTCGCGATCAACGAGACCGAGCGCCTGCTGAACCAGGAAAACGTCGACATGATCATGGGCGTGTTCTCCAGCGCCCATTGCGTGCCGATGGCGCAGAAGGTTGACGCGGTGAAGAAGTTCATGTGGGCCAACGTCTGCGTCGCCTCCGCCGTGCTGAAGGACAAGAAGCTCCAGTACGTGTTCCGTGCGCAGGTCCACTCCGACCAATTCGGCGAGGCCTCGTGCACCTTTCTCAACGAGCAGGCCAAGGCGCGGCTCGGCAAAGACCCGAAGGATCTGAAGGTCGCGATCATCTACGAAGACGGCCCCTATGGCAGCGGCGTCGCCTCGGGCAACGACAGCGCCTGCAAGGGCTACGGCATGCAGGTCGTGCTGAAGGAGGGCTACGCTTCCACCTCGCCCGACCTCTCGCCGCTGGTGACCAAACTCAAGCGTGCGCGGCCCGACGTGATTCTGCACACCGGCTACAACCCGGACATCACGCTGTTCCTGCGCCAGTCGAAAGAGCAGGCGCTGAAGTGGTCGGCACTCATCGGCCATGGCGCCGGCTACGGCCAGTTCGACAAGCTGTTCGCGACCTTCAAGGAAGACGCGAACTACATCTACAACGTCGACCCGGTGGCCGCGCAGCTCCTCAATCCGAGCTCGCTCGCGCCGGGTCTGGGCGACGTCACGAAGGAGATGATCCGCCGCTACAAGGCGGACGTGAAGGGCGACGAGGTGCCGCCGCACCTCTCGATGGGTTTCAACCAGTCGTGGATTTTCTTCACCGACGTGCTGCCGCGCGCGATCAAGAAATACGGCGGCATCGACCCCGAGGCGCTGCGCAAGGCGGCGCTGGACACCGACATTCCGGTGGGCGGCACGATCCAGGGCTATGGCGTCAAGTTCAATCCGCCCGGCCACGCCATGGCCGGCCAGAACGCGCGCTCCACGCCGGTGGTGATGCAGTACAGCGCGAACGACACCTTCATCGTCTGGCCGACGCCGATCAAGACCAGGGACCCGGTGCTGCCGTTGCCCAAGGGGCATGGCTACGCGCCTTGACGCTGACGACGATCCGACGCCGCGCCCGAGCCGCTGACGCCCGCTGCACCGCGTGCTCGAGGTCGATCAACTGACGAAGCGCTTCGACGGCTTCACCGCCGTCGACCGAGTGTCGTTTCGCGTCGAGCGCGGCGAGATCCTCGGGCTGATCGGCCCCAACGGCTCGGGCAAGAGCACGACGTTCAACGTCATCGCCGGGCTCTACCCACCCACCTCGGGTTCGATCCGGCTCGACGGGCAAGAGATCGGCGGCCTGGCGCCGAACCGCATCTGCCAGCGCGGCGTCGCGCGCACCTTCCAGATCCCACGGCCGTTTCGCAAACTTTCGATCCTGCAGAACGCGACGCTCGCGGCGTTCTATGGTTCCTCGCAGCGCATCGGGCGTGCCGAGGCGGAACAGCGAGCGCGAGACGCGCTGGCACTGATCGGCCTGCCCAGCGACCCTGCCGCTTCGGTTGACGGCCTGGGCGCGGCAGGCCTGAAGAAGCTGGAGATGGCACGCGCGCTCGCCACCCAGCCGCGCCTGTTGCTCGCCGACGAGAGCCTGGGTGGCCTGGACGAAGCCGAGATGAACCAGGCCGCCGACATGCTCAAGCGGATTCGCGACGAGCGCGGCATCACCATCGTCTGGGTTGAGCACATCATGGGCGTGCTGATGCGCGTGATCGACCGCTGCATCGTGCTCGACCACGGCGAGGTCATCGCCAGCGGCCTGCCCGCCGAGGTGGCGCACGACCCGAAGGTGGTGGAGGTCTATCTCGGCACTGATGCGCAAGCGGTGCAGCAGCAGACGAGCCAGCAGGCCAAGCCCCAGACGAACCCGCCAACCCAGGCGCGCGCCACATGAGCACGATGCTGCGCCTCAAGGATGTGTGCGCCGGCTACGGCAGCTTCCAGGTGCTGTTCGGCGTGTCGCTGGAAGTGAAGGCCGGCGAAGCGGTGGCCGTGATCGGCCCGAACGGCGCGGGCAAGACGACCTTGCTGCGCGCGATTTCCAAGCTCATCGGCACGACCGCCGGCGAGCTCGAGATGCAGGGGCGGCGCTACAACGACGTGCCGGCCCACGAGGTGATCTCGCTCGGCATCGCCCAAGTCCCCGAGGGCCGGCGGCTCTTCCCGCGCTTGACGGTGGAAGACAACTTGCGCATGGGTGCCTTTCTGCCCGCGGCGCGTGCGCACCTGCAAGAGCGCCTGGCCAAGGTCTACGCGCTGTTCCCGCGGCTGCAGGAGAGGCGCGCGCAGCTCGCCGGCACGCTGTCGGGAGGCGAGCAGCAAATGTGCGCGATCGGGCGCGCGCTGATGAGCGGTCCGAAGCTGTTGCTGCTCGACGAACCCTCGGCGGGCCTGGCGCCCGTGGTGGTGCAGTCCATCTTCGAGGTGGTGCGGCGCATGCGCGCCGAGGGCTACACGGTGCTGATCGTCGAACAGAACATCCAGCAGGTGCTGCGCGTGGTGGACCGCGCCTACCTGCTGGAAACCGGCCGCATCCACGCCAGCGGGCCGGCGGCCGAGCTGCTGGCCAACGACGAAGTGCGGCGCGCCTACCTGGGTGTTTGATCGGACGCCATGGCCCAAATCTTCGACATCTTCTTCCTCGAGGCGGTGCTGAACGGCCTGCTGCTCGGCGGCCTGTTCGCGCTGCTGTCGCTCGGGCTGAACCTGATCTTCGGCGTGATCGACGTGGTCTGGATCTGCTACGCCGAGCTGATCATGATCGGCATGTACGCGATCTGGTGGTTGCATGTGCAGCAGGGCGTGGCGCTGTGGATCGCGTTCCCGGCGTGCATCGCCTTGATGGGCGTGCTCGGCGCGGCGCTGCACCACTTCGTGATCCGGCCGGTGCTCGCCGCCGAGCCGATCAACCAGTTGCTCGTCACCGGCGGCATGCTGTTTCTGCTGCAAGCGGTGGCGACGGTGCTGTTCGGCGTGGAGTTCCGCAATCTCGGGGTGCGGCTGCCGGGCATCGCGATCGGCGAGATGAGCGTGTCGAGCGCGCGGCTCGTGGCCTTCGCCGTGGCGATGGCGGCGATTGCCGGCACCTACCTCTTTCTGACCCGCAGCTTCATGGGCACCGCGATCCGCGCCATCAGCCAGGACCGCGCGATCATGCCGCTGATGGGCGTGAACCCGGGTCGCGTCGTACCTGCTGACCTCGGCGCTGGGCGGCGCGCTGGCGGGCCTGGCAGCGTGCCTGCTGGTGCTGCAGTACGACGTGCACCCGGCGATCGGCCTGTCGTTCGGCCCGCTCACCTTCCTGATCTGCGTGCTCGGCGGCCTGGGCAACCTGATCGGCGGCTTCGTCGCCGCCTTCGTCTTCGCCCAGTTCATTTCGCTCGGCGGCTTCTTCTTCGACCTCGAATGGGGCTACGTGATCGCGTTCGTGTTCTTCATCGCGACGATGTTCTGGAAACCCGAAGGGCTGCTGTCGAAGCGGCGGCGCGCATGAAGCGGCTTGAAGTGAACCGCCGCTGGGTGATCGGCCTGCTGCTGCTCGCTGCACTCGCGGCGACGCCGCTGTTCGGCCCCGGCAAATACGCGCTGCACCTGATGGTGATGGCGCTGCTGTGGTCGTACATCTACACCAGCTGGTCGATCATGGGGCGCCTGGGCCTGGTGAGCTTCGGCCACGGCGCGTTCCTCGGCATCGGTGCCTACACCGTCGTGCTGCTGTGGAACCTGGCCGGAGTCTCGCCGTGGCTCGGCGCGCCGGTGGCGATCCTCATCTCGTTGGCGCTGGCCTTGCTGATCGGGCTGCCGTGCTTTCGCTTCAAGATCGTCGGCCACTACTTCGCGCTCGTGACGCTGGCGCTCTCGGAGGTGACACGCCTGGTGATCGTGGGCCTGCGCGACCACACCGGCGGCTCACTCGGGGTCACGCCCAAGCCCGACCTGGTGAGCGGCGCCACGGCGTCGCTGAAAGCGCTGCAGTTCGCCGACAAGACGGTCTGGTTCTACGCGGTGCTGGTGTGCTGGCTGCTCTCGCTGTGGGTCTGGCGCGCGGTCGACCGCAGCATGGGGCGGCTCGCGCTGCAGGCGATCAGCGAGGAGGAAGACGCCGCCGCGTCGATCGGCATCGACGTCACGCGCGCCAAGCTGCGGGTGACGCTGATCTCGGCGGCGATGACGTGTTTCGGCGGTGTGCTGATCGCGCAGTACCAGCTCTACATCAACCCGGAGACGGTGTCGGGCATCGGCGTCTCGTTGCAGATGGTGTTCGGCGTCATCGCCGGCGGCATGTTCGTGATGCTCGGGCCGACGGTGGGCGCGGTGTTCCTGCTGCTCTTGTCGGAATCGCTGCGCGTGCTGATCGGCAACCGCGTGCTCGGCGTGGACCTCACGATCTACGGGCTGCTGCTGGTGCTGTTCATCATCTACATGCCCAAGGGGATTCTGGGCGCGGTGCTGCAGCGCGGACCCGCCAAGCGCGAATAGGAGCCAGGGCGCCCGAGAGCCGCGTCGGGGGCCAGAGAAGTACTTTGCCGTGGGGCCGCTCAGACGAGCTCGCGCAACAGGCGTGCCGCGGGCGCCACGCGCACCCCGTCGCTGACGTAGTCGCGCGTGCCGTGCGCGCTCAACTGCCAGGCGATCGTTCCGGGAAAGCGTGCCAACAGGTAACGCAGGCCTGGCGACACGGCAGCGTCACCGAGCTTGCATTCGACCAAGGCGATGGGCTTGCCGCCCTCGGTGACGACGAAGTCGACTTCGCGGCCATCGATGTCACGGAAGTAACGCAACTCCAAGGCGCGCCCTTCGCTGTCCACCTGGTACTCGACCCACTTGAGCAAATGGCTCGCCACCAGGTTCTCGAAACGCGCGCCCGGTTCGGGCACGACCGACCAGTCGTAGTGGAAGTGCTTGCGCTCTTTCTTCACGGCGCGCAGCATCGGCGCGCCGAAGGGCGCGATCCGAAAGATGCCGTAGACGCGCTCCAGCATGTCGGTCCAGCGCGTCACGGTCTGGTGCGAAACCTGCAGGTCTTCCCGCAGCGCGTTCAGCGACAGCGGGCTGCCCACGCGCGCGGGCAGCGCGCCGGCCAGCAGTTCGAGCCGTCCGAGGTCGGAGACAGTCTCCAGAGTCGAGATCTCTTCTCGCACGAGCCGCTCGCGATACGCCACGGACCAGCGCCGCGCAAAGCGTTCGCTGCCGGAGAGGAACGGCTCCGGAAAGCCGCCGAGTGCAAGCAGCGCGGGCAACGAGTCGGCGTGGCCGCCGAGCTCGGCGACGCTGAACGGGTGCAGCCGCAGGTAGAAGTAGCGTCCTTGCAGCGAATCGCCGCCGAAACGGTACAGGTCCAGGCGCGCCGAGCCGGTGACGAGAATGCGCTGCTGGCGGCCGGGGGCGTCGAACAAGCCTTTCAGGTAGTTGCGCCAGCCTCGGTACTTGTGGATTTCATCGAAGAACCAGAAGTCGCCCGGCGGCAGTTCGTGCCTCAGGAGGGCTTGACGGTGCGCGGCGACGTCGTAGTTCAACTCGCATTGCGGGCGCGGCAGCATGGCGCGCGCCATCGAGGTCTTGCCCACCTGGCGCGGCCCGCCGACGAAGACCATCTTGCTGCGCAGGTCCTCGGCCACGCGCGCCTGCAAGTAGCGCGCCGCCGGGGCGGCCGGCGGCGGCGCGTCGGCGGACGGCTCTGCCGGGGGGGGTGGGGTGGGCAAATTCGGCACCGGACGATTTTATGACCATCCGAAAAAACTCGCGAGTTTTTTCGGATGGTGGTGAATTTGCTCGCGGCGCGAGTCAGCGACGACGATCTCGTCTTACGCGACCACCCGCTCTGTGGCCACACGCCGCACGTCCATCTCGAACTCCAGCTCCAGAATCGGCGGCGCGCACACGTGCCAGGTGAGGCCGATGGCCGTCAGCCCCTCGGCGGCGAAATGCGAAGCCAGCATCGGGTGGATGTCGTGCGCAGTGTAGACCTGCGCCGCGGTCAATGCCGCCCAGTTGCCGCCGAGGGCCGCGGTGCGCGCACGCATGGTGCGCAGCACGTAGGCCGCCTTGGCGGCGAGGCCGGCCGGCGTGACGTCGCCACGCGCGACGATGCCCTCAGGGAAAGGCTGATTCTCCGGCCACTCACCGCTGCCGGCGACGACGAAGTCGGCCCCCGCCCCGGCAACGCCCGGTGCGTCGGGCGCGGTGGCCGCAGTGGGCACGGTGTAGCTGAAGGCGAAGAACGACGGCTCGGGCGGCGCGTCGAACACCGGGCAGACATTGCTGCGCGCCACCGGATTGAGCCCTTCGCGCACGATGCCCCAGCGCACCAGTACGTCCACGTAACCCCGGTTGAAGCCTTGGAAGCCCTGCATCGTGAAGGGCTGCGGCGAACGCAACTCGACCGCACACAGCGCCTGCAGCGGGCGGCCGGCGGACTCCAGGTGCGCGGCAATCGCATCGAATCCTCGCGCTACCGCCAGCGGTTGGGCAAAACGCGCGCGCACGATCGCGAATCGAGGGGCTGCGATCACGCCCTGCGAGTACGGAAATCCGCCGCGAAGAAAGCGGTAGCCGCCGGGCTGAAAAGCATCGAGTGCGCTCATCGTGGGTTGTTCTCCGGTTGGCGCCACCCCTTGCTGGGTGCGCAACGGCCTACAAGCTTGGAATCGGCTTCAGCTTGCCGCGAAACACTTCTTTCAGCGGCTTGGCCGGCAGGGCCGGGAACTCAATTTTTTCGTCAGGCACGTTCGTGTCAGGCAGATGGTCCAGCAGGTGCCGGACCAACGTCAGCCGGCCGCGCCGCTGGTCGTTGAAGTCCACCAGCGTCCAGGGGGCGGCCTTGGTGTGCGTCGCCTCCAGCATCGTCTCGCGCGCCTTCGTGTAGTCGGCGTACTTCTCGCGCGCCTTCAGGTCGATGGGCGAGAGCTTCCAGCGTTTCATCGGGTCTTCGAGTCGCTCGGCAAAGCGCTTTTCCTGCTCCGCCTGATCTACCGTGAGCCAATACTTGAAAAGCAGCACACCGTCTTGCACGAGCAGCTTTTCGAACTGCGGCACCTGCTCGAGAAACGCCGCGCTCTGGTCGGGCGTGCAAAACCCCATCACCGGCTCGACGCCGGCGCGGTTGTACCAGCTGCGATCGAAGAGCACGATCTCGCCAGCCGCCGGCAAGTGCGGCACGTAGCGTTGGAAGTACCACTGGGTGCGCTCGCGGTCGCTCGGTTTGGCCAGGGCCACGACATGACATTGGCGCGGGTTGAGTGTGTCGGCGATCGCAGCGATCACTCCGCCTTTGCCGGCCGTATCACGGCCTTCGATCACCACCACGAGGCGTTTGTTCGCCGCCTGCAACCAGCGCGCCATGCGGTTCAATTCGAGCTGGAGCGGCGCGAGCTTTTCCAGGTACTCGCCTTTGCCTATCGAGCCGCCTGCGGTGCTGCGTGCCTTCTTCTTGTCGCCCATGCCTGACTCCGTGGTTCACTTGCGCTGCATCATCGCCGGCAGTGCCCGGCGGCGCAAGCCGGGGTGTTACGCGCGCAAGGCGCCGGCGGCACGCGCCAGCGCCGTGATGCGCGCCCAATCGCCTTTCGCGACGGCGTCCGCCGGGGTCAGCCATGAGCCACCGCAGACCTTGACGCTGGGCAGCGCCAAGTACTGCGGCGCGGTCTCGACGCTGATGCCGCCCGTGGGGCAGAAGGCGACGTCGGGGAATGGACCGGCGAGTGCCTTCAACATCGGGATGCCGCCGGCTGCGCTGGCGGGGAAGAACTTGAGGAACATGTAGCCGTCGAGGTTCGCTTGCATCACTTCGCTGGCCGTGGCCACACCGGGCAGCAGCGGCAGGCCGAGGTCGCGGCACGCGCTTCCGACCACGCTCGCGTAGCCCGGGCTCACGGCGAACTGGCAGCCCACGTCTTTGGCGGCGCGTGCGTCGGCAGCGCTGCGCACCGTGCCCGCGCCGACGATCGCCTCGGGAACCGCCTTCACGATCGCTTCCATGCAGCGCAGCGCGACGCGCGTGCGCAGCGTGATCTCCAGAACCCGCACACCCCCGGAAACAAGGGCGCGTGCCAGCGGCACGGCGGCGCTCACGTCGTCGATGACGATGACGGGGATGACGGGGCCGTAGCCGGCGAGTTCCAGCGTGTCCATGCGGATCCTTGAGTGAATTGAAGCGGCGTGAAACTGCGCGGTCACAGCCAGGAGCACGCGCCCTCTTCGGCGCTGCTCACGTTGCGCCGCATGCCGGCGAACAGGTCGCGCCCGAGGCCGCGGCCGTTGGCACGCAGCTGCGCATCGGGAATCGCGGCGGTGTCGCGCGCTGCCCAGACAGCCGGGTCGACGAGGGCCTCGAGCGTGCCGGCCAGCGCGTCCAGGCGAATCACGTCGCCGTCGCGCACCTTGGCCAGCGCCCCGCCGGCGAGCGCCTCCGGGCTGACGTGGATCGCCGCAGGCACTTTGCCCGACGCGCCACTCATTCGCCCATCCGTCACGAGCGCGACCTTGAAGCCCTGGCCCTGCAGCACCGCCAGCGGCGGCGTGAGCTTGTGCAGCTCGGGCATGCCGTTCGCACGCGGGCCCTGGAAGCGCACAACGGCGACGAAGTCGCGCTGCAGTTGACCCGCTTTGAACGCAGCTTGCAGTTCCTCTTGCGCGTTGAAGACGATTGCGGGCGCCTCGATGACGTGGCGGTCGTCGGGAACCGCGGACACCTTGATCACGGCACGCCCCAGATTGCCCTTCAGCAGCTTCAGGCCGCCTTCGCTGCTGAACGGCTCCGCGGCCTGACGCAGCACCGAGGCGTCGCCGCTGCGGGCAGGCAAATCGCTCCAGTGCAGTTGCGCGCCGCGCTGCTGCGGCAGCTTGGTGAATTCGCGCAACCCGCCGGCCGACACGCTCGCCACGTCAGCGTGCATGCCACCCGAATCGAGCAACTCGCGGATCACGAAGCCCGGCCCGCCCGCCGCCTGGAACTGGTTCACGTCGGCTGCACCGTTCGGGTAGACGCGCGCGAGCAGCGGCGTGGCGTGCGACAGGTCCGCAAAGTCGGTCCAGTCGATCTGGATTCCCGCGGCGCGCGCCACGGCGACCCAGTGAATCAGATGGTTCGTCGAGCCGCCCGTGGCGAGCAGCGCGACCATCGCGTTGACGATGACGCGCTCGTCCACCAACCTGCCGATCGGCGTGAAGCGTGGCCCTTGCGCGCCGCTTTGCGACGCGTGTTGGGATATCGCGAGCACATGGCGCACCGCTTCGCGCGTCAGCGCCTCGCGCAACTCCGCGTGCGGGTGCACGAAGGCCGCGCCGGGAACGTGCAGGCCCATTGCCTCGAGCAGCATCTGATTGCTGTTCGCCGTGCCGTAGAAGGTGCACGTGCCCGCGCCGTGGTAGGCCGCCGATTCGGCTTCGAGCAACTCGGCGCGGCCCACTTTACCCTGTGCGAACTCCTCACGCACTTTGGACTTCGCCGTGTTGCTCAAGCCGCTGCTCATCGGCCCGGCGGGGACGAAGACGCACGGCAAGTGGCCGAAGTGCAGTGCACCGATGAGCAGGCCTGGAACGATCTTGTCGCACACGCCGAGCAACAGCGCTGCGTCGAACACGTCGTGCGTCAATGCGATCGCCGTGCTCATCGCAATCGTGTCGCGCGAAAACAAGCTCAGCTCCATGCCCGGCAGGCCTTGCGTCACGCCGTCGCACATCGCCGGCACGCCGCCCGCCACTTGCACCGTCGCGCCGTGTTTGCGCGCTTCGTCGCGAATCACGTCGGGGAAACCGGCGTAGGGCTGGTGCGCCGACAGCATGTCGTTGTAGGCGGTGACGACCGCGATGTTCGGTGCGCGCTGCGCAACGACGCGCAGCTTGTCGTGGCTCGGCAGCGCGGCAAACGCGTGGGCCACGTTGGCGCAGCCCATGCGCTCGGCACCGCGTGGCCGGGCCACGGCATCGTCGATGCCGCGCAGGTAATCGCGCCGCGTCGCGGCGCTGCGCTCGCGGATCCGTGCCGTGACTTCGAGAACCGCTGCCTTCATCGCCTCGCCTTCGCTCGGAATGGAGCGGCGATTGTGGCAAACCCCGAGACAGCGTCAATCCGCTGCGCGCCGCGCCCTGGTCTTGTTTCGCGCAGCAATCGACACAGGCGGCGACCAGTGGGCAGGCAAAGACCTTCGCCGGGGCGCTCGACCTGGCCAGGTTGCGCATCCGCCAGGGCCGGTTCACGGGGCGGCCGAGCGCCGGCCTAAAGTACGGGAATGAACCCGAGCCACGGCGTCACACCGCTGCGCGACCCGCAAGCCTTGCTGGACCGCGCCATGAAAGCCTGGGGCGGGCGGCGTGACCTGTGGGTCTTCGGCTACGCCTCGCTGATCTGGCGCCCCGAGTTCGACGCGACCGAACGCCGCGCCGCGCGTGTGCACGGCTGGCACCGGGCGCTGCAGATGCGCTCGCGCGTGAACCGCGGCACGCCCGAATGCCCGGGGCTTGTGTTCGCCTTGATCTCCGGCGGGTCGTGCCGCGGCTTCGTTTACCGCGTTCCGCAGCGCAACGCCCACGCCGAGCTGGAGCGGCTCTGGTTCCGCGAAATGCCCACCGGCGTCTATGACCCTGAGTGGGTACGCTGCCGTACCCCCCAGGGCCCGGTGCTCGCGCTCGCGTTCACGCTGAGCCGCGCGAGCCCAAACCACACGGGAAAGATCAGCGACGCGCACATGCTGCAAATCTTGCGCAGCGCGAGCGGCCGCTACGGCAGCACGCTCGACTACCTGATGGAAACCGCTGCGGCGCTGCGGGCCAACGGCATCCACGACCGTGAAATCGAGCGCCTCGCCGCGCTGGCGCAGCGCAACGGGCTGGCCGGGTAGGCGTGCCTTACGAGTCCGACAAAGGCATCGGCGCGGTTTCGAGCGACCCGCGCAATTGCTCGAGGTCGTCTTCGGTGTCGATGTCGACGAGCACGCCGGGGTCGTCGAGCTCCAACCCGAGCGCCGGGTAACGCGACACGACGCGGCGCGCGCCGTCGTCGCCCGACAGCACGGCGAGTTCGGAATACAGCTCGGCGGCAAAGCCCACCGGGTGGCCGCGCCGCCCCTTGTACTGCGCGCACACGACGGGGTGTTGCGTGAGTTCGCGCGCGACAGCGATGATGCTGGAGGGGCGCACCAGCGGCATGTCGCCGGGCAGGATCAGCCAGCCGCCGGCGTCGGCGCGCGCCATCACGCCCATTGCGATCGAATAGCCCATTCCCAGCGACTCGTGACCCGGCGTTCCGACTTCGGGCAAGACGATCACGTCGCGCGAGGCAATGCTGCGCCGGGCCAGCTCCGCAAGCGGCGCGCTCGCGACGACGATCACCGGCAACTGGCTCGCAATGGCGTGGCGCAGCGTCGTCCCCAGGACGCTGTAGGGCCCGAGGCCCTGCGCTAACTTGTGATCGTCCAGCTTCGGGTCGGCGCGCTTGAACCGCGTGCCTTTGCCAGCTGCCAATACGATCACTGCCGGTCGAACCGCCATTCACCCTCCATAAATAAAATCGTGAACGCACGCACGCCCATCTGTCAGGGCGATGCATTCCCACAAGCCGAGCATGGAAGCCCGACACCGTTTCAGGAACTGGGACGTGTACCTAAGGCCTTCCCCTACACAAATCCGTCGGCACGCGTGCCAGGCATCGCCGCGCATTGCGAAATATCAAGCCGAACGCACGCCGTTCGCTGCCGATGACGCAAGTTCACCTGCCTATACTGCACTGACCATGGAGCCTCTACCGAATCGCCTTGCCGAGCTTCGCAAGAGCTACGAACTCGCCGAACTCGACGAATCCGACATCGCGAACGACCCGCGGCCGCAATTCGAGTTGTGGCTGCAACAAGCGATAGCCGCGGGACTTCCCGAACCCACGGCGATGACGCTGGCCACGTGCGGCGCCGACGGCCGGCCGTCGACGCGCATCGTCTTGCTCAAAGGCAACGACGCGCGCGGCCTCGTGTGGTTCAGCAACTACCGCAGCCGCAAGGGCCGCGAACTCGCTGCGAACTCCTTTGCCGCGCTGCAATTCCACTGGGTCGCGCTCGAACGCGTCGTGCGCGTCGAGGGGCGAGTCGAACACACCGACGCTGCCGAATCCGACGCCTACTTCAAGAACCGACCGCTCGACTCGCGCATCGGCGCATGGGCGTCGCCTCAAAGCGAAGTCATCTCGTCGCGCGCTGTGTTGGTCGCCAACGCCGCCAAAGTGAGCGCCCAGTACCTGCTGAACCCGCCGCGCCCGCCGCATTGGGGCGGCTTCAGGCTGTTCCCCGACCGTTGGGAATTCTGGCAGGGGCGCAAGTCGCGCCTGCACGACCGGCTGGTGTATCGGCAAGTGGCAGGCGACTGGGTTCGCGAGCGACTTGCGCCGTAGGCGCGGACGATCGGCGCCACACCCACCCGAGTCATCCCGGCGAACGCCGGGATCCACTGCATCGACAACTGCCCAGGGTGGATCCCGGCTTTCGCCGGGATGACGGGCTGCCCTACTCCGCCAGCGCCAGACTCCTGAACGTCTGCCGAAACTTCTCGACCTTGGGGAACACGACGAACATGCAGTAGCCCTGGTTCGGGTGGTTCGCAAAGTAGTGCTGGTGCTCGTCTTCAGCGCGCGAGTAGTTCGCCTCCATCACGATCTCGGTGACGATCTTGCCGCGATGGTGTTCATTCGCTTCGGCAGTCACTTCACGCGCGACGCGTTCCTGTTCGGCATTGCGGAAAAAGATGCCCGAGCGGTATTGCGGTCCCTTGTCGTTGCCCTGGCGGTTCAGCGTGGTCGGGTCGTGAATGACGTAAAAGATCTCCAGAATCTGGCGCAAGCTGACTTGCGCCACGTCAAAGCTGACACGCACGACTTCGGCGTGGCCGGTGCGCCCGCCGCACACCTCGTCGTAGCTCGGGTTTTCCACGTGCCCGTTGGAGTAGCCCGACTCCACCGCAGTGACCCCGCGCACCTGCTCGTACACGGCTTCCAGGCACCAGAAGCAGCCGCCGCCCAGGGTGACAGTTTCAATCGTCGAATTCATTCAAAGCTCCAGCGTTCCCGCAACCTTGGGGATTGTCCAACTTATCATCTGTCGCATCACGCTCAACGGGCTTACAGACATGGCAGCAGGATCCAGTGCATTTCAATGGGACGATGCGTTCCGCTTCGACGATCAACTGAGCGACGATGAGCGCGCCGTGCGCGACGCCGCGCGCGACTACTGCCAGGAAAAGCTGCAACCGCGGATCCTGATGGCGGCGCGCCACGAAACCTTCGACCGCAGCATCATGAACGAGATGGGCGCGCTCGGGTTGCTCGGCTCGACGATCGACGGATACGGCTGCCCGGGCGTGAACCACGTCAGCTACGGCCTCGTGGCGCGCGAAGTCGAGCGCGTCGACAGCGGCTACCGCAGCGCGATGAGCGTGCAGAGCTCGCTCGTGATGCACCCGATCCACGCCTACGGCAGCGAAGCGCAGCGCGAAAAGTATTTGCCCAAGCTCGCCAGCGGCGAGTGGATAGGCTGCTTTGGCCTGACCGAACCGAACCACGGCTCCGACCCGGGCAGCATGCTGACGCGCGCCAAGCCCGTGGACGGCGGCTACTTGCTCACCGGCAGCAAGATGTGGATCACTAATTCACCCGTGTCCGACGTCTTTGTCGTTTGGGCGAAGCGAGAGGATCCGGACGGCAAGGCCGGCGGCCAGGAATCGATCCACGGTTTCGTTCTCGAGCGCGGCATGAAAGGCCTCACCGCGCCGAAGATCGAGGGCAAGATGAGCCTGCGCGCCAGCATCACGGGCGAAATCGTCATGGACGGTGTGTTCGTTCCCGAGGCGAATCTGCTGCCGAACGTGAACGGACTGAAAGGCCCGTTCGGTTGCCTGAACAAAGCGCGCTACGGCATCGCCTGGGGTGCCCTCGGTGCGGCCGAGTTCTGCTGGCACGCAGCGCGCCAATACACGCTGGACCGCAAGCAATTCGGGCGGCCGCTCGCGGCGAACCAACTGATTCAGAAGAAGCTCGCCGACATGCAGACCGAAATCACGCTCGGCTTGCAGGCGTGCCTGCGCGTCGGCAGGCTGCTCGACGAGGGCCGCGCCGCACCGGAGATGATTTCCCTCATCAAGCGCAACAACTGCGGCAAGGCGCTTGACATCGCCCGCCTGGCTCGCGACATGCACGGCGGCAACGGCATCCACGACGAATACCACGTGATCCGCCACATGATCAACCTGGAAACGGTGAACACTTACGAGGGCACGCACGACGTGCACGCGCTCATCCTCGGGCGCGCGCAGACGGGGATTCAGGCGTTTTTCTGAAGGGGCCTTACCGAAACTCGTAGCGCGCCTTCAAGCCCACCAGCCAATTTCGCGGCATCGCAGGCTCGAAGAAGCGGCTGTTCGCTTCGTTGACGATCACTGAGCCGGCGTAGTTCCGGTTTGCCGCGTTGTCGACGCGCAGCAACTGGCTGAACTGCCATTCGCCAATCGTCTGCTGAAAGCCCGCGCGCAGGTTCAGCACGGTCGCAGCCGGCGCAGCGTCGATATTCAGGTCGTTCACGTAGAGCTTGTCGGTGCGTATCACTTCCACGCCCGCGTTGAAACCGCCCCACGCGCCGCGCGGCGCCCAGGCGAGCTCGGCAAAGGCGTTGCGCTCGGGCGTGCCGGGCAGGTGGAAGCCCGAGAACACGTTGGGCGTGGCGCCACCGCCGCTGATGAAGTCTTGATTGAAGCGCGCCCGCATCAGCGTCAGGCTCAGCGTGCTGCGCAAGGACTCGTCCCACTGAGCGACGTGCGACAGCTCGATGCCGCGGCGCAACGTCTTGCCGGCGTTCTTGAACGTCGAGCGCCCGCCGACATTCGTGTCGACGACGATTTCATCGCGCGTAGCGATGTCGAACAGCGCCGCGTCCAGGCGCTGGCCTTCGGCAACTTTCCACTTCGCGCCGATCTCCGCATGCCGGCTCTTCGACGCCTTCAAGTCGACGTTCAACCCGGTCAGCGGCGCAGGCCGGTACGACAACTCAGTGAAGGTGGGCGTCTCGAAGCCCTGGCCGACGTTCGCATAGACATTCAGCGCCGGCGCGGCGCGCCAGGCTACGCCGAGCACCGGGCTCGTCGCGCGGTAGCTCAGGCTGCCACTGTCGTCGGGGTTGAGCGGCGGGTCGGTCGGCAGCGCGCCAGGCACGATGAAGCGGTCATCCGACCTGAAGCGCACCTGGCTCGCGCGCACGCCGGCGGTGGCCGTCCACTGCGAATCGATGTCCAAGCTCGCCTGGACAAAGGCGTCGCGGTTGTCGGCGCGGTTGCGCTCGTTGCGCTTCGGGTCGCCCTGCACGCCCAGCGTGTTCAGATAGCCCTGGCGGTCTTCGTCGCTTCGATCGAAGTCGATGCCGCCCACCAGGCGCAGCGCCCGATCCGCGCCGAACTTGACGGCATGGCTCAGTTGCACGCCCAAGCCCTGGTAGCTGCGCGAGAACACGACGATGCCGCCGCTGTGCGTCGGCGGCGCCTGCACCGCGGGCGGGATCGACAAGGCGTTGTCCAGATCGCGCTGGCCGAAGTAGATTCGTGCCGTCAACTGTGTCGCGTCACCCAGGCGCTGCTCGAACACGCTGCCGATCTGCTGCTGCAGCACGGTCTTGCGCGGGTCCTGCGCCACCACCGCGGGAATCCCCTGCTCCCACTGCGCGCGCGTCAGGCCCAGCGAGTCCAGCGACACCGGCTGGTTCAGCGAGTTCACGATCAGGCTGAAGCGCGTGACCGGGCTCGCGTCATGCTGCCACTTGCCGTTGATCTGGTCGCGACTGGCCTTGCTGTGCGGGCGAAAGCCATCGGTGTGAAAGGTCGACGCGTCAAACACCACGGCGTCGTTGGGCCCGGTGGCGCCGAATTTCACGCCCACCTTGTTCTGGCCATAAGGGCCGACCGAGCCGCTGACGGTGGTCGTGGGGCGCTCCACCTCCATGTCGCTGAAGACCTGCACCACACCCCCCGCCGCGTTGCCGTAAAGCTGCGCCAGCGGACCGCGCAGCACCTCGATGCGCCCGGCCGAGGTCAGCGCAATGTTCGACGCCTGGCCCTGCCCGTCGGGCATCGTCGCCGGAATCCCGTCGACGATCAGGCGCACGCCGCGAATGCCGAAGGTCGAGCGCGAGCCGAAGCCGCGGATCGAGAGCTGCAGATCCTGCGAATAGTTCTGCCGGTTCAGCACCGAGATGCCGGGCACGCGGTTCAGCGCTTCGGACAGGTTCACCTGCGGGCCGGCGGATTCGATCGTCTCGCGCGTCACGGCGCTGATCGCCGCCGGGGCGTCGAAGGTCGTCTGGCGCGAGCGTTCGGCGCTGACGATCACTGGGTCAAGCTGGGTCGGGCGGGCACAGCGGTTTGCGCAGCGGGGCCGAAACCGGCCAGCGCGCACACGCCGCCGAGGGCGAAAGCTTTTCTCATGTCTCCAGACCGATCGAGTTGTTTGCGGCCGAGTCTAGGCGTCGACAAAGCGCCGCCGGCTCATGATTTTCTGGTTTCGGTCCAGCACGGACACAAAGCGATCCATAGGAGGTCGCTGATTGCGACAGATCAGTTCCCTCCGACTTCGTGTTTTCCCTTCCCTAGAACTAGGGATTGACGCCTTTCGCAATCGGACGATATGGTGCCATTGGGTTCTGAGTCAAGCCGGAACGAGATCGACTGCAGCGCCAGCACATGCCCTGCACGCTTTCCAACATGCGTATCAAGGACGAGAAATGCATTACCCCAAACTCCTGTCGCTCGCCCTCCTGTGCGCCGCGCTGCCCGGACTGGTCTTGGCCAACGGGCCCGAGGCCAGCGTCAGCGTCAGCGCAGTCCCGGCGTCGACGTCGGTCAGCCGAGCTGGCAGCCCGAACTACGCCGCCTACGCGATCGAGGTCAAGAACATCACTTACGACGACAAGCTGCGCATCGTCAAGCTCACCGGCAACAGCAGCGTCTGGGTTGGCGACGTCCGGCTGCCAACCGCCGTCGCGACGTTTGACTCGGATGACTCGGCCAGCGTCACCTGCGTCGCGACGACGCCCGACTTGACCGGAATCGAATGCACCATCGCCCGAGACTTGTTCCCGGGCGAGTCATTGACCTTCACCGTCGTCTTCAAGACGCCTGTGGCCGACCCCTCGATCCCGGAAACCGGCGCGACGATCAAGTTCTCGACCAAGACGGTTTACGCGGAATACGAGCACAACGAGCCCTATTTCGACGACTTCGAAACGATCAAACGGACCGGAACCACTGCACTCGCCCCATTGAGCGCGACGAGAGTCGAAACCTACATTCCTGGCGCCGTGGCGGCGACGGTCTTCACGGGCACGGGCGGCGCGCCGAGCGCCACCGCTGCCGACCCGTGGACGACTCGGGTCGTCATTCCGAGCGGTCAGCGCACAACGGCGCGAATTGAAGAAGCCACGCTGCCGGAGTCCTGCGCCCCCGACACGCCAATTTGCTTCAGCTCCGCGCTCACGATCCCGGGCAGCTACGTCACCCCAGTGCTGAAGATCTTCCTGCGTCGCGACGTGACGACGATTGGCTCGACGAGCACGATGTCGTCGCTTTCGTACTACAAACCGAAAGCGCCGAACATCAACAATGCGGTGATTTCCTACCAGCAGTCGCCACCCAGCGGGCCCTTCGTCGACGTGCCGAACTGCTTGAAGGACTACTACACGAAGGCGATCATCCCGCCCACGGCAGCCAACCCCCGCTGCATCGCCAAGCGCACGGCCTTCGCCAAGAAGTATCCGGTACCGCTTGTCGACCAAGGCGACTGGGAGTTCGAGATCTGGGCGATCGACAACGGCGTGTACCGGACGCGCTGAGTTCCCACAGCAACGCGTCGGTCCGTGAACTCAGGCCGACGCGCTATGCCAGCGAGTCGGCCCAGGCACTCGCGCGTTGCGCGCAGACGTGGTTGCCCTTGGCCAAGTAAAGGGTGATCGATTCCGCAATCGCCTTGAGCGCGCCACGTCGATCGCCGGCAATTTGCATCACGGCAGCGAGTTCCGCCAGAGTGTCGGCTTGCAGGGTCGGCGCCTCGGTTTGACGCGCCAAGGCCAAGGCGTCCTGCGCGAGCTGTAGCGCCTGCTCAGCGCTCGCCGCGGCGCGCGAGAATCGGGGCACGCGTCGAACGCCACGCGGCTTGCGCTTCGATGTCGTCGGCGCGGCAGCGCTATGCGCGGTATCGAGCCAACTCCAGTGCATCGTCGTCGCGGCCCTGATCCCGAATCACCCGCGCCAGACGCCGGCCATCGACGCCAAGTAGAAGGTTTCGCCCATGCGCGCCAGAAAATCGCAGTCTTCACGCAACTCCTGCTCGGCGGTGACCAAGTCGCCAGCGAGCAACTCCACGCCGGCCAGCCAGCCCGGTCGAGGCGACGTTCACGCCCTGGCCGAGGTCGCGCAGCAGCGCCCGCCCGCCGCGGTAGGCCGCGCGCGCGGGATCGAATTCGCCATGCATCGCATGAAGTTGCGCCAAGCGCGCCCATGACGATGCCTTGCACCAGCCGGTCGGCCAGGCCGGGGCCCAGAATGCGCTCGCACTCGGCGATCGCCTGCGGCACCGGCGTCGGGCCCAGCAACACATTCATCGCCATGCTCACGCCGCTGCGCTCGGTCAGATGTTCGGCGTCGGCGAGACGCGCGTGCTCGACGTATCGGGCTGACGCTTCGCTCGCCTTCCCGTAGCGCGCGGCAACACCATGCACCAACCCGATCAGCCGCCAGGCCGACGCCAGTTCGAGGTGCGCGCTCTCGCTCTCCAGCGCCGGGAATAGCCTGCGACTGGTCAGTTGCAGCGCCTCTTCGCTCCAATCGCCGGGATCGGCGCTGAACCGGCGTACCAGCATGTCCAAAAGTCTGTGCGGCGACCTCGACGCGGTAGTCGCCCGCACGCCTCGCCAAATTCGACCGCCTGCGGCCAGGACTCTGCGCGCTTCGGTAAATTCGCTCAGCTCCATCAAGGCCTCGCCCAGCTCTGGAAGCAAGGTCCAGGCGGCTCGGATCGTCAGCGGCCAGCAGCGCCACCGCCCGCGGAAGAGGTTCGCCGCGGCGTGCACGTCGCCACGCGCCGACGCCCGCCGGCCAGCCGCGCCTAGACGCTGCGCGGCATCGGCGCCGATCGCCAGCCCCTGCTCATCCAGCGGCCCGAGCTCGGCCAAGTACCGATGCGCCTGTTCCAGGTGATAGCCCAGGATCTCCTGATACTCGAGTTCGCGCCCCCGCTCGGCATTGATGCGATCCGCCCACTTCACAAAGTTGATGTGCAGCGTGGCGCGGGTCCGCTTGAGCAGGCCGTTGTAGACCGTGTCGCGAACCAGGTGGTGGTGGAAGCGGTAAATCGTCTCGGCGTCGCGCGACGCCGCCGGGTCGATGAAGTGCTTGCGCGCCAGCGCGCCCAGGTGTTCCGGCAATTTCGCGCGCACCGCATCGGGCGAGAGCGATTCAACCGCGTGCTGCGCGAACTCCACGCCAATCACCGACGCGGGCTCGATCGAGACGCGCTCTTCGCGGCCCAGGTTGTCCAGGCGCGCCTCCAACAGGGCGTGGATCGTCGGCGGAACGGCGATATCGGCGTTGCCCGAGCCGCGCACCCACTGCCCGCCCTCCTGGCGCAGCACGTCGGCGTCAAGCAACATCGACAGCATTTGCTCGATGAACAGCGGGTTGCCTTCGGCCGCGGTAACGATCTTTTCGACCACGTCTTGCGGCAGGCCGGCCGAACCGAGCAGGTTTTCGACCACTTGCGCTGACGCAGCGTCGTTCAGCGGCCCGAGCATGAGTCGGCTCGCACGCTCGCGTTCGCTCCACTGCGGGCGTTCTTCGAGCAGATCATGCCGCGCGGTGGCCATCAAAACGATGGAGGCGCCGCTGGCGGTGTCGAGCACGTGTTCGACCAAGTCCAGGAACGCGGTTTCGGCCCAGTGGATGTCGTCGATGAACGCCACCACCGGGCCCTTGGCCGCCAGGCGCTCGAGGAATTTGCGCGCCGCCCAGTTGGTTTCGTGCAGCGGAAACGCCGCCGTGCTCAGGCCCACCGCGGCGGCAAGCCGATCAGCCACACCTGCGTCGACCGCGCTGCTCAGCAACTTCTCGCGCGCCGCTTCGGGCGTGTCGTCTTCGCGGATTCCCGCCGCCTCGCCGACGATGCCGCGCAGCGGCCAGAACGTGATGCCGTCGCCATAGGGCAGGCAGCGCCCACGCAGGACTCGCGCGTGGCCGGCGCGGCGGTCGACGAATTCGGCCGTCAGGCGCGTCTTGCCGGCGCCCGCGTCGCCGATCACGGTGACCAGGCGCGGCGCACGTTGCTCGCAGGCTTCGCGGTACACGCCTTCCAGCGCTCCGAGTTCGACGTCGCGGCCGACGAGCGGCGTGTCGTGGCGCCGCACGTGGCCGTCCAGCCCCATCGCGGCGACCAGGCGGTAGGCCGGCAGGCGTTGCGCCTTGCCCTTGAGCTCGAGCGGCTCGACGCGCTCCACGTCGACCGCGTCGCGCACCAGCCGGTAGGTGAGCTCGCCCAGGTAAATCTGCCCCACCGGTGCGGCCTGTTCGAGCCGCGCAGCGACGTTCACCGCGTCGCCCGTGGCCAGGTTCTGCACCGCGCCCGAGTCGCCCGTGGCCACCACCTCGCCGGTGTTGATGCCGGTGCGGTTCGCCAACGTCACGCCGTAGCGCGCCAGGAGATCGGTGTTGACGCGTGCCAGCGCCGCGCGCATGCCGCTGGCCGCGCGAACCGCGCGCAGCGCGTCGTCTTCGTGGGCGCGCGGCAGGCCGAACACGGCCATGATGGCGTCTCCGATGTACTTCTCGACCTTGCCGCCGTGGCGCGTGAGCTCCGCCGACATGGCGCTGAAGTAGCGCTGCTTGATCTCGTGCAGCGCTTCGGCGTCGACACGTTCACCCAGCGCCGTGGAGTCTTTCAGGTCGGAGAAGACGATCGTCACCGTCTTGCGCACCTCTTGCGCGGGCTGCACCGCCGCTGCGGCGAGCGGCGTTCCGCAATAGCCGCACAGGCGAAATTTTGGTGGGTTCTCTTCGCCGCAGCTCGGGCAGTTGATCATGGCGCGCAAGTCTACTGCTGCTGCTGCAGCTTCCCGGCCCGATACCCTGTCATCCCGGCGAACGCCGGGATCCAGTTGGCACGCCACAAGGTGGATCCCGGCGTGCGCCGGGATGACACATGCTCAGGTCGCGACGAGCGCCGCCACCACCGCCTGCATCGCCTCTTCGAGCTTCTTGCGCGCCAGCTCGCGGCATTGCTCGCGCGTCGTGTTGGGCGCCGCGTCGAACGCAGTCGCCGACTTTTCCGGAGCGAAGGCGAGCGCCTTGCCCCGCAACGGCAAGAGCATCGCGCGCGCCGTCACGACGCAGGTGTTGCTGGCGCTGAAGCCGCCTTGCACGTCGCTCGCAAATCCCCACTTCTTGGGCGGATAGAGTTTCGCCAGGCGCGCCACGGGAAGCTGCTTCTTCCACATCGCTTTGGCCGTCGCGGCGTCCATCAGCATGTCCGTCGAACGGTCGACGCTCGTGTATTGCGGCTGCGCTGCCCAGACGCCAAACGCAGTCAGCGTGAGCGCGGCGAGCAAAGCGGTGATCCAGACCTTCATGGCACACCCCAAGGGACTCGGCGGCTTGGCGCCGCCAAGCACCGGTTGTACGGCAATCGGCGCAGGCCACCCGTCGGGCTTACCCGGGGGCGGCGCGCCGCGCGACCTCCTTGCGCTTCATCTCCAGGTACTCGCTTTCGCTCATTTCGTGCAGTTGCAGCGCGTAGCGTTCGGTGGCGGCGAACCAGTCGCGCAGGCGTTTTTCCACTTGCTGAGTGGGTGCTGTACCCATGGCGCCGAGGTAGGCGTCGATCGCCAGGTAGTAGCGCATCGTGTTGCGCTCGACGACGCCGCGCACGTTACCCACGTAGACCGGCTTGCCGTCGGGCAGCTTGTCGACCACCGAGAAACCCACCTTGCCGCTGCCCAGCGTCGACAGGTAGGCACTCAGCGCGAGCCGCGCTGCCATGCCGTAGCCGTAGGAGTAGGACAAATGCATGAAGCTGCGCCCGCCGTCCAGCGGCACAGCTTGCAACGCGATGCGGTAGTCGCGCGTTCCCATCGGTCCGCTGTCGGCGCGCAGGCTCGCGTGCAGGTACTCCGGCGTGGCGGCGACTTGGCGAAAGGCAAACTCGACGCGGTAGGTCTCTTCGATCGGCTGGTCGAATTTGCGGCCGATGTGCACCATCACGTTCGCCCCGCCCGCGCCGGGCGCCACGGCACAGTGTTTGACGTTCAGGTGCAGGATCAGGATGTCGCACCAGGTCTCGGCCTTGCTGAGGCTCGTGCCGAGCGCAGCGAAAGGGTGCTCGACGACGGCGTAGATGTCGCCCCGCAAGTCGCCCGAGTTCTGCACCGAGTCGAGGTGCAGGGCCCGGCCGAAGGGGTTGTTGCGCAGCGGCTCCTGCAGCGTAGCGTAGCGCTCGCGCAGCGCCGCGGCGCTGTCGGTTGAAGCGGTCTGGGCCAACGTGGTCCCAGTAACCAGGCAAGCCAGTGCCGCAAGCACCCAGCGGCTCAGACCCCACAGCACCTTTGCACAGCCACCTCGGTTCAATTTCATCGCCCTGCCCTCCCGGAACCGGCCCGCCCAGGCATACATTGTGGCGCGCTCAATCGAGCTGCGCCAGCCCGACGGCAGTGCGACGACAATGGCGCGGACCACCCCCAGGCAACGCGACGCGATGAACACCAGGATCGGCCGCAACGACCCCTGCCCTTGCGGCAGTGGCAAGAAGTACAAACATTGCTGCGGCTCGAGCGCCGTGCAAACCGCTGCGCCGGCCGACGGGCACGGCGGCGCGGTGCAGCGTGCCCTGGCCTGGCTGGAACAGCACCACCGCAAGGCCTGGTCGATCGCGTTTGAAGCAGCGTTCGAGGAAGCGATCGACGAGATCTTCCACGACGAAGACAACGACGCGGTCATCGACGCTGCGCTCGCCGGCCTGAGCGACGAGGTCATGGGGCAGGTGCAGATCAACCTCGCCGAATGGCTGCTAGCCGAAGGCGAAATCCAGGTCAAGGGCGAATGGAGCGGCGTTCCCGAGCTGCTGTTGGGTGAGCGCGGCCCGCTGCTGTCCATCGGCCAGCGCGCCTGGCTCGAACAGTTGTCGCGCCAGCCGCTGCGCCTGTACGCCGTAACCGAGGTCGTTCCCGGCGGCAGCATCACGCTGTGCGACGCCCTGGACACGGCGCTGCCGCCGATCGTCGTCAGCGAGGTGGAAGGCAGCCGTTCGATGCGCGTGGGCCTGCAGATCGGCGCGCGCGTCATGGACGTCACCGATGAGCGGCAGCTTTCAGGCGCGATCTACCCGTTTGCCGGATGGGCCGGGCGTGCGCTGCTCGAGCAGCTTCGCGACATGGGCTTCGGCGCGGCAACGCCGCGGGACGGCGACGACGGCGACGGAACGGCGTAGCGACGGCGACGACGGCAGCGCCGGCGGTGACGGCCAGGTCAGCGAAGACGCCGCGGACGACAAGCTGATGTTCGGCCTCACGATCATCGAAGCCTGGCTCGCGCAACACTTGAGGCCCGCGCCGCTGCCGCAGATCATCGACAGCGCCAGCGGCGAGCCCATGCTCTTCACGACCGACCACTACGAAGTGCTCGACTGGGTTGAACTCGTCAATGCGCTGGCCGCGCAGCCCGAGGTGGCGGGCAGCCGTGAAGAGGGCTGGGACCGGCTGGTCAAGAGCGACGACGGCCTCACGCGATCGCGCGCACGCATCGAGGCGCATGGCCGAAGGCAAGCGCGTGTCGGTGCAGTACAAGACCGCCGGCCTGGCCGAACGCGGCAGGCCCTGGTTCAACGCGCTGGCCGGCGCGGCGGCGCGGTTTCTGATGACGGAAGTGTCCGACCCGAAGGGCATGCTCGCGAACCGCGCGCCAGGCGCCCCGGGGCTGCCCAAAGGAGTTCCCTTGCCAGCGGGCACGGACCGGGCAGCGCTGAACGAGGCTTTCACCAAGGTCATGGCGGGTTATTACGCCAACTGGGCCGACGAGCCCATTCCCGCGCTCGACGGCCGCACGCCGCGCCAGGCCATCGCTACCCCGGCCGGTTTGGAGCGCGTCAAAGGTCTGCTGCGCCAGTACGAAGACGACGAAGCGCGCGCGTCGGCGGAACAAGGACGAAGCGAGTTCTCGTACCAGTTTCTCTGGGATGCGCTCGGGCTGAAGCGGTAGACGCTCCCTCTTCCGCACTCCGAAGGCGCGCGCCTTCGGCCGACGCGGGCGGGAGGGTTGGGGTGAGGGTTCAGCGCAACCAAGGCTCAAACGCCTTGGCCAGGCGCTGCAACAGCGCCGGGTCGGGCAAGGGCAGGCGCACGCTGGCCTGGCCGGTGGCGGGGTCGGTTTCGATCGCGAACGGCAGCGCCCCGCGCGCCGCGCCAGAGCTGCCTCGGGCGCTGGCCAGCCCCTGCAACAACGCCACGCCGGCATCGAGGATTGCCGCCCAGGGGTCGGGCGCCGTGGCGCTTGCATCCGGCGATGGCGCGGGCGACTCCGCCGCCGCCGCGAGCACCTGCGCTTCATCGCCAAGGGCAAGCGAGATGTCGCCGAGTGGGCCGCTCGGCTCGGCGCCGCTCGCGCCCGCCACCTCGGCCGTGGGCGCGGGCGCGAACGCAGGCAGTTCGTCGTCCGCATCCGCGTCCGCCTCGCCCATCGCGCCGGCCACCTGCTCGACGCTCTGCATGAACTGCGACAGCCGCGTGCCCTGCATGAACACATCGCTCGCGCCGCCGTCGAGCACACCCGCGAACAACGACGACTTGAACGCCAGCACCGACAGCATGCCTTCCTCGATGCTGCCCTGGCCGACGAAGTTGATCACCTGCACGCCGCGCGACTGGCCCATGCGGTGCACGCGGCCGATGCGCTGCTCGAGCACCGCCGGATTCCACGGCATGTCCATGTTCACGACCACCGCCGCCGCGTGCTGCAGGTTCAGGCCGACGCCGCCGGCGTCGGTGGCGAGGAACAGGCGGCAGTCCGGGTCCTTGTGAAAACGCTCGACCAGCGCGCCGCGCTTGTCTCCGGGGACGCTGCCGTTGAACAGCACGTGGCCCCAGTCGCGCTGGCCCGCACCGCGCCCCAGCCGCCGCACGATCAACTCGTGCGTGCCCAGCCATTGGCTGAACACGACCGCCTTCGCCGCCGGGTCGTCGAGAAGATCGTCGAGCAACAGCATCAGCTCGTCGACCTTGTTCCCATGGTCCGTCTCATGGTCGAGCAGCCAGGTGCTGTTGCACGCCATGCGCATGTTCTGCAGCGCGCATTGCAAGAGGCGCTGGTCGGCATCGGACAGGTAGCCGGTCTTGCGCCAGCGCGCGACGATGCGGATCACGGTCTCGCCGTTGTCGTCGTGGTGCATCCGCTGCTGCGGCGTCAGGGCGACGAAGATGCGGTTGTCCACTCGCTCGGGCAACTGCGTCAGCACCTCGGCCTTGCGCCGGCGCAGCATCACCGGGGCGAGCGTTTGCGAGATTCGATCGAGCGCGCGGTAGCCGATGACGCGGCCGGCTTCGTCGCGCAACTGGTGTTCGTCGAGCAACGCCCAAGTCGGCCCGAGGCGGTGCCGGTCGACGAACTGCACGATCGAAATCAATTCCTCCAGGCGGTTTTCCAGCGGCGTTCCGGTCAGCACCACGGCGTAGGGGCTGGCGATTCTCTTCAGCGCGCGCGCCGCGATCGTGTTCCAGTTCTTGATGCGCTGCGCCTCGTCGGCGATCACGAGGTCGGGCGCCCACGCGGCGATCAGGTCGGCGTCGCGCGCCAGCGTCTCGTAGTGCGTGATCTTGCAGAACGCCTCTTCGCGGTACTGCTGCTGGCGCCGCGTGCGCAGGCCGTGGATGACTTGGGCCTCACGCTCGGTGAAACGCGCGAACTCGTTTTTCCATTGGTGCTTGAGCGAAGTCGGGCACACCACCAACACGCGGCGCACGCCGAAGTGGCGCGCGAACAGCTCGGCCGCGGCGATCGCCTGGATCGTCTTGCCCAGGCCCATCTCGTCGCCGATCAGGAACCGGCCGGCGCGCGCCGCTCGCAGCGCGCCCTCGGCCTGGTAGGGGTAGAGCTCGACCTTGAGCAAGCCCTTCAGCGCCTCGTCCGCTGCACCGGTCGGGTAGGCCTCAGCCAGCGCGGTCTGGCGGCGTTCGCCGTCGCGGATTTGTGCGGCGAATTGCCAGACGTCGTCGTGGCAGCGCAGGTCGTGGCCGCATTCCTGTGCGGCCTGAACAAATTCTTCCAGTCCGACAAGCCGCTCCCAAGGCAAGGCCCAGCCGGCGCTTGCGTCGAACAGCGCTTTCGCGCGCGCCAGCAGGGCCGGTGGGCACGCAGCTGCGGCGCGCAGGCGCACCCGGCGCGCGCCCGCGTAGTCGAGCCAGACTTCGCTGTACTCGCCCTGGAAGCCGCGCGCCAGCGCCGCCTTGCCGCCGCGTTTGCCTTCCAGCTTGGCGAGCGTGAACTCGATGTGTTTGCAGGTCCCGAGATTGTTCGTCGCGAAGTCTGCGCAGGCGCAGAAGTTCTGGCCCGGCGCGCTGCCCCGGATCGCGACGCGGTAGCGTGTGCCGCCAGCCGGGTTGTGCACGCGAAAGTCGGAGAACACCGGTTCGGCGCCTAAGTTTTCCAGCTCGAACGCCTGTTCGCGCCCGAACTGGCGGCGCAGCGCGGTCTGCCAGTCGGCCACCGCCAGGGCGGTGGGGCGGCGCGTGCGCGACAGGTGCGGTTCGGCCGCTTGGGCCGGCCGGGCTGGCCGGGCCGGCTTGCGGGACTTGGTCTTCAATGCGGTCTTGCGGATCGTTGGCGTGGGCATCGCTGGGGCGCGCGGCGGCGAGTGAAACGAAGGGCGGGAGACGATTCTCGCCGCCGGCCGCGCCCGCGTCCTCGATTGTTTACACTTCCGGAGTTGCACTCCGAATCTGTAAAACATGATCCCCCGCCACGCCGCGCCACGCATCCTGCGCCTGCTGCAAGGCTTTCCCATCGTCACGGTCACCGGGCCGCGACAGTCCGGCAAGACGACGCTGGTGCGATCGCTGCTGCCCTGGCTGCCTTACGTGTCGCTCGAAACGCCGGTGCAACGCGAGTTCGCGCGCAACAACCCGGCCGAGTTTCTGCGGCAGTTCCCGAAGGGCGCGGCGATCGACGAGGCCCAGCACGCACCCGAACTGTTCTCCGAACTGCAAGGCGTGGTCGACGCTTCGGGCCGCATGGGCCAGTTCGTGCTTTCGGGATCGCAGAACTTGTCACTGCTCTCGGCGGTCACGCAAAGCCTGGCCGGTCGCACCGCGCTGGTGGAGCTGTTGCCGCTGTCGATCGGCGAGCTGCGCGATGCCGGGAAACTGGATGCCGGCTATGCCAGCCTGCTGGTGAAGGGCTTCTTCCCGGCCATTCACGCCCGTTCGCTCGACCCGTATGAATGGCTGCAAGGCTACCTCGTCACCTACGCCGAGCGCGATGCGCGCCAGCTCGCGGCGATTCAAGACCTGGGCGCGTTCCAGCGCTTCCTGAAGTTGACCGCGGCGCGCACCGGGCAGTTGCTGAACCACCAGTCGCTGGCCAACGACACGGGCGTGTCGGACAAGACCGTCAAGCATTGGCTGTCCATCCTCGAGACCTGCTACCTCGTGCACTTCGTGCGGCCGCATCTGGCCAGCTTCGGCAAGCGGCTGATCAAGATGCCCAAGTTGTACATGACCGATGTGGGTCTGGCGGCATCGCTGCTGGGAATTCGCGAAGCCACGCAGGTCGACGCCCACCCGCTGCGCGGCGCGCTGTTCGAAACCCTGGTCGTCAACGAATTTCTGAAGAACCGCCGCAACGCTGGCGAGCGCGAACCGCTCTGGTTCTGGCGCGACAACAGCGGCACCGAAGTCGACTTGATCCTCGAGCGAGGCAATCAGATCGCGGCGGTGGAAGTGAAGTCGGGCTCGAGCGTGACGGGCGATTCTCTGGGCAACCTGCACAAATGGCGCAAGTACGCACAGGAACGCGGCAGCTTCTCGGCCATCTATCCCGGCCTCGTGTACGGCGGAGAAACGCGTTACACGCGCGATGGCGTCGACGTCATGCCCTGGTCGATGTTGTGATTTGCCCACCGCGCCAAGGCGAGACCGAATGAACTCAGGGTTTCCCGGATCTGAACCGACGCGGGCACGTGCTGGAATGCACCCATGATTTCCGCCGGCAACCGCCTCGCGCAAGGCTACACCTCGATGCTCGTGCACGCCTTCGCGCACCGTAGCCTGTTGCGTGAGCGCGCCGTGCGCGACGCGCTGTGGCGGCAGATTCATTTCACCGGGGTGCGCGCGCTGCCGTACTCGGCGCTCGTCGCGCTGCTGTTCGGTGCCGTCGTCGTGACGCGCGTGCTCGGGCTGATCGGCGACGACAACGAAGCCGTGCTCAAGACCATCGTCGGCGGCGGCTTGCGCGAACTCGGGCCACTCGTGACGGCGCTGATCGTGATCGTGCGCAGCAGCGTCGCGATCGCTGCCGAAGTGGCGCTGATGCAGTTGCGCGGCGAACTCAGCGAGGCACTCCGGTCCGGTGCGACGCATGAAGACGAAGTCGTGCTGCCGCGCGTGCTGGGCGTGGCCGTCGGCTCGATGTTGCTCGTTGCGTGCTTCGAGTTCGTCGCCGTCGGCTCGGCGCTCGTGACGACGGTGTTCACGCTGGACTCGACGTTTGCCGCCGAACTCGACGACTTCCTCATCGCCGCCGTCTGGTGGCAAGTGCCGCTGGCGCTGGCCAAGGGCGCGATGTTCGGCGCCGGAATCGCTGCCGTGTCTTGTTATCACGGCTTGCAAGTCGGGCGCGACGTCGGCGACATTCCCAAGGCCGTCGTCGCCGCGTGCGCCGGCAGCCTGACCTTCGTGATCTGCGTGGACGCGGTGGCGTTTGCGTTGAAACTTGTTTGATCTGGTCATCGATCCTCACCTTGCGCGCCATGGCTGAACCCACCGCCCCCACCGTCAAACGCGAATCGATCCGGCGCCAGGTGCTCGCCGTGCTGGGCTTGGGCGCGCTGCTTGCCCTGCTGCTCGCCGGCGCGATCGCGCAGCGCCACGGCGCGTTTGCGAGCAGCGCCGAGGTCTACTTCCTCGCCGACAGCGCCGCCGGCATCGCGCCGGGAATCAGCGTGCGCTTGAGCGGGTTTCGCATCGGCTCGGTGACCGACGTCGTGCTGCAACCCGACCTCAAGGTGAAAGTGACGATGAAAATCGAAGAAGCGCGCGCCGCCGCGCTGCGCAGCGACGCGCACGCCGAGTGGTTCAAGGAACAGCTGCAAGCCGCCGTCATCGACTTGCAGCCGGGAGCTTCGGCGCAGCCGCTGTCGCGCAGCGACCCGCGCGTCACGCACAGCCGGCGCCGCACGCTCACCGAAGTCGCGAACGACTTGCGTTCGCGCCTCGCGCCGATCCTGGACGACGTGAAACAGCTCTCCGGCAGCGCCGCAAGCCGCAAGGACGACATCGCTGCAATCCTTGCCAACGCCAACGCGGCGTCGCAGGAACTCGCCGGCACGGCGCAGGAATTGCGCGCCTTGAGCGGCAATGCGAAGGCCCGCGTCGCCACGCTCGGCGGCCAGGCGCAGGGCGCGCTCGGGCAGGTGCAAGGGGCGCTTGGCCAGATGCAAGGCGCGCTGACGCAAGTCAACCAGACGCTGCTGCGGGTGGACACACTCGTCGGCCAGGCCGACAAGAGCCTGGCGAACATCAACGACAAGCTGCCTGCACTGCTCACTCGAACCGGCGACACGCTCGAGCAGCTCAACGGCGTGGCGCGCGACGTGCGCGCCGTCTCCAGCGCAGCGTCGGCATCGCTGCCGAACACGCTGCGCAGCGTGGGCCCACTGGTCGACGACGCGCGCGACATGGTGAGCGGCGTCAAGACCTCCTGGCCGGTGCGCAACATGCTCGCCGCGCCGCCTTCGGCGCTGCAGCCGATCGACAGCCACGATGCGGCGGCGCTGCGTGAACCGCGCTGAGCACGTGCGCGCGCTGGCACCCCACTCGCCCGCGCGCTGCAAGAGTCCGCGCCTGAGGGTGTGGGGCGCCGTCGCAGCCCTGGCGGCCGCCCTTCTCGCAGCGTGTTCGAGCCCGCCGCCGCGCGCCCCCAGCGCCGCCCAGGCGAGCGCCCAGGCGCACAACCTGACGGGGGCGCGCGCCCTGCGCCGCGGCGACTTGAACGCCGCGCTCGCGGCTTATGGCGACGCGCTCGCGGCGTCCGACTCTGTCGAAGACTTCGAGGGCAGTGCCACGGCGCTGCTGAATCTCGCCCTGGTGCACGCCCGGCTCGGGCAGCTGGACGCAGCACACGCCCGAGTGGACCGCATCCTGACCGCGCCGCAGCGCTACAGCGACGCACAGCGCGGCCAGGCGGCAACGCGCAAGGCGATGCTTTACGTCGACGCCAAGTCCTACGGCATGGCGCTGCAGTGGGCGGATCAGGCGCGTGGCGTGTGCGGCGACCCGTGCCCACTGGCAGCGACGCTGGCCAATTTGCGCGCCTTCGTCGCGCTCGATCGGGGTGAATCCGAGCGCGCCATCGGCCAGGCGGCACGCGCCGCCGAGTTGGCCGCGGCGCTCGGCCAACCGGCGGAACACGCGAATGCGCTGCGCCTGCTCGGGCGCGCCAACACGCGCATCGGCAAAACCGAAGACGCCGCCCAGGCGCTCGCCCAAGCGCTGCGGATCGACCGCGAGCTCGGTTTGCCCGAACGCATCGCGCTGGACCTGATGCACGCCGGGGAAAACGAAGAGCGCCGCGCGCAGCCGGCCGCAGCGCGCGACTTCTACGAGAGGGCGCTGAATGTGGCGCAGGCTGCGGGCTTGGTCAATCTGGCGGATGCACTGCGAGTTCGAATCGGCAAGCGCAATTGAAGCGCATGCATCGACCCCGACTCGCCCCTGGGTGTCACAGCGGCACGAGTTGCAGTTTCTTCTTGCTCGGACCGGGCAATCGGAACACGCCGAAACCGCGCTCGTCCAGCGTGAGCAATTTCGACTGTGGCGTTTCCCGATAGAGCCACAACAGCGTCGCGTCGGCGAAATCCATGGGGACTTTCGTGTACCGGCGCACCCAAGCCGCGATTTCCTCGTAAGCCGTCTGCGGCACAGGCGTCACCATCACCGCCATCGACGCCCACGCCACGAAGGCGGCCTGAACCTCGACGTTGAAGTCGAGCATGTGGGTGACTTCGGTGACCACCGCCTCGGTCGTCAGCAGACGGTGCGACGCCGAATGGGTGGCAAACCATGCATGCACGCTCGCATGATCGTGGTCGCCAACGTCGAAGTACGCGACCAACGGACCCGTGTCAACGACGACGCGGCGCATGCAGCTTCTGCTTCAGCACTTTGCTGTGCTCGCGCGCCCCGTCGCGGCGGCCACTGCTGCGTGCCCCGGGCAGCGCGGAAGTGAGTTCGAGGTAGATGGCGTGAGCGTCGATCGCGCCGTCGGCAGCCGCCATTTGCCGCTCGATGGCCTCGCGCAGCCACTGGCTGCGCGTCATGCCCTGCCGGGTAGCGAGGATCGTGATGCGCTTTTCCTGCTCGGAAGAAAGTCGAAGCGAGAGCATCGTGGCCATGGCGCAGTGTCATACGAACCGTGATACACGGAGCATAGGCGCACGCCGGATCGAAGTCAATTCAATCGATGGGGCTTCGCTGCGAAGTCGCGCTCAGCGCTGCACGGCAAACAGCGCCCCGCGCTCGTCAAGCCTCGCTGCGTCGAACAGGGCCTGCTACGACGGGGTGGCCGGGCAATCGACGCTTCGGCCCGCGTCGAGCGCCGTCACTGCCGATGCCAGCGCCGCGCCGAGCCGCTCTACCGCTTGTCGATGGCCCGCGGCGAGTGCCGGGACGCCGGCGCCAACACCTTGTTCATAGACGCCGCGGCAACGCAGCACCGGCGCGGTGCCGCCTGACTGCACCGACCAAACCGCGACGATCGTGATGCGTCCGGGCGTCGAGTCGAAGCGCTGCACGTCCACCGCGACGCGCCAGTCCTTGCGGCCCGTGGCCGGCGTGGCGCCGGGCGTGCCGAGCGTGACCGCCATGTGCTCGCTGAGCGCGGCGCGGACTTCGTCGGCCAGCGGCGCGATCCAGCGCTCCTGCTCGAGCAGCGCCAGCGTGTGATCGGCCAGGCGCACGACGAACTGAGGCTGGTCGACTTGCGGCGGAACGCTCACCGGCAGCAGCTGCCACGCCGGCAATGCGGTCGAGGCGGCGGCCGGGCGCGCGCCTGCGGTGGACGGCATCAGGCTGTGAAAGCGCGGCGGCGCCTGGGTGCTGCACGCGGCGAGCAGCAGCAACAGCGGGACGAGGCTGGCTCGGACGCACTTCATCGGTGTCCTCCTGGGCACGTGCTCGGGTGTCATTGGCGCACCCCCACATCCGCGTCCGCCGGCTTGCCGCGCAGCAGCGACTCGGGGTGCAGTTGCAAATAGTCGCCGAGCACGCGCAGCGCGCGCGCGGCGCGCTGGATTTCGATCAAGGTCTGGTTCGCGTTGCGCAGCAGCGGCGCGTCGGGCTGGGCCACGCCGCGGTCCACGCCGTCGAGCGTGTTCTGCACCGACTTGAGCGAGCGCTGCACCTCGAGCAGCAGCTCCTGCGCCTGCGGCGAGAGCTGCTTGATCGCCGCGTCGGCGCTGGCCAGCGTCTTCTCCAGTTGCGGCGAAAGCTGCTGGATCGCCGCGTTCGCGCTCGCCAGCGTCTGCTGCAACGCCGCGGTCGCGCCGCCCGCGCCGCGCAAGGTGTCCTGCAGCGTGCCGCTCGCCGCACTCGTGTTCTTCAGCGTCTCCTCCAAATTCGCGCCGATCTGCTCGAAGCGAATTTGCGCGATGCGCTCCAGGATCTCCGAGACCTGCGGCTGCAAGTCGCCGGTGCCGCCGGGCAGCGAGGGGATCGTCGGCGTGGGCAAGGTCGGATCGAGCGTCGCCTTCGGCGCCTTGGCGACGATTTCCAGCGCCACGTATGGCTGGCCGGTGAGCAAGTTGCCGCTCTTGAGTTGCGCACGCAGGCCGCGCTCGACGAGGTGCTTGAGGAACATCGCGTCGGATGGCGCGGCGCTGCCGCGCTGCGCCATGAACTCGCGGCGCGCGTCGCCAAGGCGCGCCGGGAAGATTTCCGCGACCACCTCGACCGGGAAACGCTGCGTGCGCGGGTCGTATTGCATCGCCACGGTTTGCACCTGGCCGATTTCCGTGCCGAGCAATTCCACCGTCGCGCCCACCGCCAGGCCGCGCATCGCGGGGGAGAACACCATGCGCACACGCTGGCCCACGCCGTCGGGTGGCGCGAGCGCCGCCTTGCGGTCGGCGTACAGGACGAAGCGCTGACCATCCGGCGCGGCCGAGCCCTTCGCCGCGCCCGGCGGCGCCGCGAAGGCGATGCCCCCGGCAACGAGCGACGCAATCGACTCGGTGTTGACGCTCAGGCCTGCGGCGCCGATCGACACGTCGATGCCGCTCGCGTTCCAGAAGCGCGAAGTCTGCGTCACCAACGCCTCGTTGGGCGACTCGACAAACACCTGCACGTCCACACCGTCGCGTTGCGCATCGAGCGTGTAGCCGACGACGCGCCCGACGCGCATGCGCCGGTAGTAAAGCGGCGAGCCGACTTCGAGCGAACCGAGGTCCGCCGCGTTGAGCACGAAGCTGCGCCCGGGCTCGCCGCGTTGCACGAGAGGCGGGGCCTCGAGACCGGTGAAGTGGGTTTCTTCTCTCGCCGTCTCGCCGGCGTCGGCGCCGATGTAAACGCCGGAGAACAATGTGCCCAGGCCGCTGATGCCTGCCGTGCCGACGCGCGGGCGCACCACCCAGAACTGGGTGTCGGCCACGGCGAGACCGGCGGCGCTCTTGTCCAGGCGCACGGTGGCGAGCACGCGGCCGCGGTCCGGGCTCAGCCCGACTTTGCTGACGCGCCCCACCACCACTTCCTTGTAGCGCACTTCGGTGCGGCCGGGCTCGAGCCCCTCGGCATTGCGAAACGTGATCGTGATCAGCGGCCCGGTCTGCAGCAGCGTGCGCACGACAAGCACGATCCCGGCGAGCAAGGCGACGAGCGGAACGATCCAGACGAGCGAGAAGCGCAAGCGGTTCGCGCGCACGATCACCGGCGCGGGGATCGCGCTTCGCGCCGGTGCGCGCGGCGCTGCAGGGTCGGGTGGGGACGCGGGATCGGCGGGCTCAGCCATGGCGGGATTCTGTCTGGGGTGAGTGTTGGCGCGAAATGCGCTGTTGTTTTGGCGCGCGCTGCGGCGTTTCACCCGGCGGCGGCCAGATCAGGCGCGCATCGAAACTCGCTGCGGCGAGCATCGTCGCGATCACGACGCCACCGAACGCCAACAGCCCGGGCTCGGGGCGCACGCTGGCAAACGCGCCGAAGCGCACCATGCCCACCAGGATGACAACGACAAAGACGTCGAGCATCGACCAGTGGCCCACCGTCTCGAGCAGGCGGTACAGGCGCGCGCGTTCCGCCTGGCGCCAGCGCGACTCGAAATGCGCCGTCACCACGAGCAGGCTGAGCGCGGCAATCTTCAGGATGGGCACGGCGATGCTGGCGATGAAGACGATCGCCGCGAGCTCCCACGAATCAGCGTGCCACAGCTCGACGATGCCGCCCAGGATGGTGTGCTCGAACTTGCCGAGCACGCTCGCCGTTCCCATCACGGGCAGCACGTTGGCCGGAATGTAGAGCAGCACCGCAGCGGCCAGGTAGGCGAGCGTGCGCTGCAAGCTGTAGGGCTTGCGCTCGTGCAAGGCGAACAGGCAGCGCGGGCAACGCGGCGTCGCATCACCGCCGTGCGCCACGCGCGACACCATGCCGCAGCATTCGCAGCCCCACAGGCCGAGCGAGCGGGCCGTGACCAGTTCGCTGCTCACGCTCTCAACCGATCCGCACGCCACCACAAGCCGTGCAGCCCGGCCACGTGTTCGGCGGTGAGCAACACCGTGAGCACGGCGTAGCAATAAATTCCCACGCCGGGCACGACGCTCGCCAGGCCGGCGCTGCGCACGATCGCGACCAGGGTTCCGAGCAGGAACACCTCGACCATGCTCCAGCGCGTCACCCAGTGCAGCGCGCGCATCGCCGGCAGGAACGCCGCCGAGCGCCGGCCGAGCACGAGCGGCACCAGCACATACAGCCGCAGCAGGATCACGAGCAGCGGAAAGGCGAACGCCGTCGCACCGGCCAGCACCGCCACGGCCTGTTGCCCGGTGTCCCAGGTTTCTGCGATCGCCTGCGGCAGCGTCGCCTCGACGCTGATGCCGCCCAGGTCCAGCGTCACGATGTCGGTGAAGTTGCCCATGACGAAGACGATCAACGCGGTGACGGCGAGCGCGAGCAGGCCCTCGGGCGTGAGGCGATGCCCGCGCCCGAGCGTCGAGCCGCAGCGCATGCAGCGCGCCACTTCATTCTCGGCCAGGGCCTGCCGCGAATACAAGGCGTCGCACTCTTCGCAGACCACCAGCGCGGGATAGATGGCCACGGCTTCGCCGCGCTGCTGGGGGTGGTCCACCCAGCCCAGGCGCCAGAACAAGCGGTGCAGCATCAGGTTCATGGGCGCAACGAGGCAGGTGGTCCAGGGGTGGGCACGGGCCGATTCTGCATCGTGGTCGGCCTCGCGCTCAAGCGGCGGGCGGGTGCGGCGGGTTCAGGCCGGGGGCCCTTGCAACGGGTTCGCCCGCGGGCGCTTGCGGCGAATTCACCGCGGGCGCCCGAGGCGCACCATCACCCTGGGGGCCCTGCGGCGCCTTGGCCAACACGACCTGCTGCTCCAGGCGCCGCACGTCAGCGAGCAAGCGCCCGGCGATCAGGCCCACCACCTCGAAGCCGAACGCGGGGTTCTGGAAGTAGAGCTGGTTCAGATCGTCTTCACCGATCGTGAGCACGCGACAGTCGTGCGCACAGCGCGCGGTGAGGGTGCGGCGCCGGTCGGGCGAGAAGAACGCAATCTCGCCAAAGATCGACCCCGGCTCCTGGAAAACACCAATCTCCACCAGCTCGATGCGCCCCTCGGCCAGGAAGTACAGCTCCTTGGCGCGATCCCCCTTCTCGAACAGCACCGTGCCGGCCTTCAGGTCGCGCTTTTTCATGTACGGCTTGAGCCACACGCCCGACGTGTCGCCGCGCGCCGCGGCACGCTGCACCCGGCGCGTCAGCCGGATCATCTCGATGGCCCGGTAGATGTTGATCGGCAGCAGCATGCCGTGCAGGATCATCATCGGCAACGACGGGTAGAGCAGCCCGTAGAAGAAGAAGCCCACGCTGCTGCCCACCGCGAGCCAGCGCAGCGGCACCATGATGCGCAGGAACGAGCTGATCACCTGCAACGCCCCGGCGACGATCACCGAAGCGATAGCGAGCTTGCCGGTGGGAGTGGACAACGCGGCGTCGACCGTCGCGATCGCGATGGCAAAGATTTCGGACAGGGAGATTTGCATGGTGCGGAGGCTGGATGGTGGCGCCGTCGCGCGCTCGCCGTCGTGGGTTGAAATCGTTCACCGGGATTATCCGGTGCCGCCCGAAGTGGTGCGATTCCTCTTGACAGCGCGCGCTGGCAGCGTACCGTGACTGCCCGGCTGCGAAGCACCAACAGGCGCTCAGCAGTTCGTCCTCGCCTTCAATGGAGACCTTCATGATGCGGCTGCCTGGACCTGTGCGCTACCTGACGGTGCTCGCACTGTGGGCGTTAGCCGCGACCACCACTGCGCAACCGAGCAACCCTCCGCGCATTGGGTGGGTCATCAGCACCACCGCCGAAGGCGGTCGCCACCTGGTGGACGCGATGCGTGCCGGGCTCGCCGACGAAGGCCTCACCGAAGGCCGCGATGTAGTGCTCGACGTGCGCTACGCAGCCGGCCGGCTCGAGCGCTATCCGGAGTTATTTGCTGATCTCCTGCGTACGCCAGTCCATGCGCTCGCCGCGGCGGGTTATGCGGGCACTTCGGCGGCGCGCGACGCAAGCGCTGGCCGGATTCCCGTTGCCGCCTACTTTTGCGGCAACGAAGTCAAGGCCATGGTCGAGAGCTTTGCCCGACCTGGCGGCAACATCAGTGGCGTGTCATGCCTGAGTACCGAACTCGCGGTCAAGCGCGTGCAACTGCTGAAGGAGACACTGCCCACATTGCGGCGCATCGGGTATCTCTATGACCCCAGAAGCCCCAAGGAGAAGGAACTGACCGAAGTGCGCGACGCTGCACGCGGACTCGGGATCAGCGTCGTGGCGGCCACTGCGAGCGCCCCTGAGGCCATCAAGGATGCAATTGCCTCGCTGCGGCGTGACGGGGCGGAAGCCGTCTTGATCTCCGAAGATCCGTTCACATTCGGTAATCGTGCAGCCATCGTCGCGCTCGCTGGCGAGCAGCGCATGGTCGATATCGCCGCATTTCGGGAATTCGCCGACTCCGGCGGAGTCTTGACCTACGGCGCCAGCAACACCGAGCGCATCCGCCAGCAGGCGCGTTACGCAGCGAAGATGGTCCGCGGCGTCAAACCCGCCGACCTGCCCATCGATCAACCGATGCGCTTCGAGTTCGTCGTGAACTTGAAAGCCGCCAAGGCGATCGGCGTCACGATCCCTCGGGAAATTCTCATGCGCGCGGACGACGTGATCCGATAGGCCCGGTGCTCGACGAGTTCCCGATGGGGCGGTGAACTTCAATCTCCCAGCGGAATATCTTCAAGTATCTTCCATGGGTATACTTTCAGTTCTCTGGATACTTTGAGATACTCGAGTGCGCGATCTCTGGCACTTTCCGCGACCTGATGACGCGGCGCGCATCATCGGCACGCTCCAGGTGGGCCTGGTATCCGCACTCGCGATCATCGAGCCGCGGCGCCGCGGCAAGACGACGTTTCTGCTCGACGACCTGATGCCCGCTGCGCTGGCGGGCGGCATGCTGCCCATCTACATCAACCTGGCGGCAACCTCGGGCGAGCTCGAGCCGTTCCTCGCGGCGACGATCAAGGCGGCGGTGACCCACGCGACCGGACCGATGGCCTCGCTCGAGGCGCTGGGCAAGTCACGGATCAAGAAGATCTCGGGCAAGGCGAGCCTCACCTCGGTGGAGGTCGGCGGCGAATTCGAGCTCGATACGGTCGCTGCGCCCGGCGCATTGGCCAGAGTATTTGCGGACCTCGCGGCGCTGCAGCGCGACGTCGTGTTCCTGCTCGACGAAGTGCACCGCCTGGGCGAGAGTGCCGCGCACACGGTGGCGTGGAGCCTGCGCTCACTGCTGGACACGCACCGCAAGCGCATGAAGGTGGTGGCCACCAGTTCGTCAGCAGCGTCGTACGAACTCTTCGTCACCGGCGAAAAGCGCGCCTTCAACCGCTGGTTCACGCGCACCGCGCTCGAGCCGCTGGGCGTCGCCTTCGTTGCCCACCTGGCGGACGTGACACGCCGGCATTTCCCCAAACACGCGGTGCACAAGGGCGACCTTGCTGCCGCGTTCGCGGCGCTGGGGCAAAGCCCCAAGTTCCTGCGCGACTACCTGAACCAGCGCCTCTTGAATCCGACGATCGGTCACGCCGAGGCACTGCAACTCGCCGCCGCCGAGGCGGCGCGAGAAAGCGGCCATGAAGACGCCTTCCTGCGCCTCGTGCCGCTGCACAAGATCGTGCTGGTGGCCATCGCCTGCGGGCAGAAAGAGCTGTTCGGCGAGGCCGCCCTGAAGGCCGCTGGCAGCGTGTTGACCGGGGAGCCGGTGTCGAAAACGCTGATGCAAAAGGCCTTGCGCTCGCTCGCCATGAACGGCTGGATCATCCGCTCCGCGCGCGGCGAATACGTGCTCGCCGACAGCCTGTTCGAGCAATGGCTCGGCGAACAGATCAAGACGGGGTTGTTGCCGGCGCCGGTGCCGGGCAAGGCCTGACTGTGGCTCACCGACCCCGGCGCGCGCCGCTTAGGTCGCCAGCATCAACCGCCCCGGCGGCGACGTGACAGACCCGGCCAGGGCGCAGCCAGACAGAGCAATATGTCAATTGAATCGCGTCCGCAGTGGCTCGAAGTCCACGGCGATTCGATGACAATGCGCCCAGCCGCTCAACGTGGACCCGAAGATGACCTCGCGACGATATTTCACCGCGGGCGCCGCCAGTATCCTGGCAATGCCTGCGGCGCTGGCGCAACAGCCCGGCCGAACCTACCGCCTCGGGTGGCTCGGCACGAGCGGCCCCACGGAAGAGGTTTACAACGTGGCCTTCATGAAGCGCCTGGCAGAACGCGGATTTGTCGAAGGCCGCAATCTCGTCGTGGAGTACCGCTCCATGCGCGGGCAGTCGGAACGCGTCCCGCAGCTCGCCGCGGAGTTGGCCCAACTGAACTGCGACGTGTACTTCGCGCCGGGCAGCGAGCTCACCCTCGCGGCGATCAAGCAAGCGACACGCGACAAACCGATCGTCATCGTCAGCAACGATTACGACCCCGTGGCCACCGGGCACATTGCCAATATGGCGCGGCCGGGTGGGCGCATCACGGGCGTTTCGCAGCTGCAGACCGAACTGCCCGCCAAGCGCCTGAGCGTGCTCAAGGAAATGCTGCCCAAGCTGCGGCGCGTGGGCGTGCTCGCCGACGTGTCCACCGCCGGCCAACTCGAGGTCTCCAAAGGCGCGGCCGCGCAGCTCGGGCTGCAATTGGTGGTGCATCAGTTCGCTGTGCTGCCCTACGACTACCCTGCGGCCTTCGCGGCATTCAGCCACGCCAAGTCGCAGGCGGTGGTGAGTCTGACGTCGGGCTTTTTCGTGCCGGCGCGCAAACAGATCGCCGAGCTGGCGCTGGCGCATCGCCTGCCCTCGATCTTCAACAATGCGCTGTGGGCGGAAAGCGGCGGGCTGATGTCGTACGGGCCCAACTTCTCGGCCTCGTACCGCCGCGCGGCCGAGCAAGTGGCACAGGTGCTGGGCGGCGCGAACCCGGGCGACCTGCCGCTGGAGCAACCCAACGTCGTCGAGATGGTCCTCAACCTCAAGACGGCGCAGGCCCTCGGATTGACGATCCCGCAAGCGCTGCGGCTGAGGGCCGACGACGTGATTCGATGACAATGCGCCGGCTTCCGTTCGCCGCTTGACCCCATCGCCGCACAGGGCGCACGCACCCATGCCGGACCCCTCGCCCTCGCCTTCGACACCCACCACGCCACGCGACGCGCACCGCGGCCGGCTGTTTCGCAAGTACCTTGCGCTCATCATCTCGCTCGTCAGCGTGGCGCTGCTCGCGTCAGGCGGAATCGGCCTGTACTTTTCGTACCAGGAGAATCGCTCTGCGCTCGGCAGCCTGCAGCACGAAAAAGCGGTCGCCGCGGCGGCACGCATCGAGCAGTACGTGCGCCAGATTTCGCAACAGCTCAGATACGCCGCGCTGCCGCAACTCGATGCGTCGGACATCGAGCCGCGTCGTCTCGAATTTCTCAAGCTGCTGAACCAGGCGCCTGAAGTCACCGACATCTCGCTGCTTGACGCGACCGGGCGCGAAGTGGTCGCGATCTCGCGGTTGGGCATGGACGTTGTGGCCTCATCCCGCGACCGCTCCGCGGACATTGCGTTTCGCGAGGCGCGGCGCGGTCAGCCCTGGTACGGGCCGGTCTACTTTCGCAAGGAGACCGAACCCTACATGACGGTGGCGATCCGCACCGGCGGCGAAAAAGGGCCGGTGACGGTGGCCGAAGTGAATCTCAAGTTCATCTGGGACGTTGTGTCGCGCATCCGCATCGGCGACAAAGGCAAGGCCTACGTGCTCGACGCATCGGGTCTGCTCATTGCCGACCCCGACATTGGCCTGGTGCTGCGCAAGACGAATCTGGCAGCGCTGCCGCACGTCATCGCTGCCTCCGCCGCCCACGACCCCGACGAACCGGCCCGCGTGTCGTACGACTTGCGAGGCACGCCGGTGCTGGCGTCCTCCGCGAACATCGAACCCTTGGCGTGGAAAGTGTTCGTCGAGCAGCCGATCGCCGAGGTTTACGCCAAGCTCAACGCGTCGATCGTGCGCACCGGGCTGTTGCTGCTCGCCGGCCTGGCGATTTCCGCGCTCGCCGCGTCGGCGCTCGCACGCAGCATGGTGCGGCCCATCCGCACGCTCGACGAAGGCGCACGGCGCATCGGCGCGGGTGAACTCGGCCAGACCATCGTCGTGAAAACGGGTGACGAACTCGAAGGCCTGGCCGACCAGTTCAACCGCATGACGCAGCAACTCGCCGAGTCGTACGCGGGGCTGGAGCGCAAGGTCGACGAGCGCACGGCACAGTTGACGGAGGCTCTGGCGCAACAGACGGCCACCGCCGAAATCTTGCGCGTGATCAGCGGTTCGGTCACCGACACCCAGCCGGTATTCGACGCGATCGTCGGCAGTTGCCAGCGCCTGTTCGGCGGAATGTCGGTCAACTTGCTGCTGAGCAACGGCCCGAACCTGGAGCGCGCGGCGATCGCGATCAACGACACGATGGATCTTGACTCCGGCGTCAACCGCTGGCCGCTCGATCGTCACAGCGTATCGGGCGAGTGTGTCCTTGGCGCCAAGGTCGTGGTCGTGCCGGACCGCGATCAAGTCTTCGACAAATTCCCCCGCACCCGCGAACTCGCGACGGCGATCGGCTGGCGCTCTGCCCTGTTCGTTCCGTTGATTCGCGACGGCACGGCCATCGGCTGCATTGGCGTGTTGCGCGCCAGCACCGGCGAGTTCGGCGCCAAAGACGTCGCGCTCGCACAAACTTTCGCAGACCAGGCGGTGATCGCGATCCAGAACGCACGCCTGTTCAACGAAACCAAGGAAGCGCTCGAGCAGCAGACCGCCACCGCTGAAGTGCTGCAAGTCATCAGCAGCTCGGTGGCTGACACGCAACCGGTGTTCGAAAAGATCCTGCTCAGCTGCAAGAACCTGTTTGACAGCTCCGAGCAGGGCGTGCTCCTGATCGGCGACGACGGCAAGGTGCGGCTGGGCGCGCACCGCGGCGCGACACGCGCGCAAATCGAGGCCTACTTTGCCGAACCGCAGGCGGCCGGCGAATTCGAGCGCAGCATTCGCGAGCGCCGGCTTCTTTACTACCCTGACGTGCTCGGCAGTGCCGACGTTCCGAGCGGCGTGCGCGGCGCGGCGCAGCAAATGGGCTTGGGAACCTATTCGCAGGCGTTCGCGCCGATGGCCTGGGAAGAACGTGCCGTGGGCTCGCTCTACGTCACCCGCAATTCAACTTCCGGCTTCAGCGACAAGGAACTCAGCCTGCTCAAGACCTTCGCCGATCAGGCGGTGATTGCGATCCAGAACGCGCGCCTGTTCCATGAAATCCAGGACAAGAGCCGCCAGCTCGAAGTCGCGAACAAGCACAAGAGCGAATTCCTCGCGAACATGAGCCACGAGCTGCGCACACCGCTCAACGCCATCATCGGTTTTTCCGAAGTGCTCAGCGAAAAGATGTTCGGCGACGTGAACGAGAAACAGCTCGAATACCTGCAAGACATCCACTCCTCCGGGCATCACCTGCTGACACTGATCAACGACATCCTGGATCTCTCCAAGATCGAGGCCGGGCGCATGGAACTCGAGTTGTCGAGCTTCGACCTGGAAATGCTGCTCGACAACTCCTTGACGCTGGTGCGCGAGCGCGCTGCGCGCAACGGGTTGGTGCTCGCGCTCGATGTGGAAGCGGGCGTTGAAGAGTGGGTGGCCGATGCGCGCAAGATCAAGCAGGTCGTGATCAATCTGCTCTCCAATGCCGTCAAGTTCACACCGGCGGGCGGCAAGGTCACGCTGCGTGCGCGACGCGTCGGTGAGAGCACCGGAGAGGCGATCGAAATCTCCGTCATCGACACCGGCGTCGGCATCGCCAGCGATCAGCAGGCGCTCGTCTTCGAAGAATTCCGCCAAGCCAGCGGCGACTACCTGCGCAAGGCCGAGGGCACGGGCCTGGGCCTTGCGCTGGCCAGGCGCTTCGTCGAGTTGCACGGCGGGACGATTCGCGTGCAGAGCGCGCCGGGGCAGGGCTCGACGTTTACCTTTGTCCTGCCGCGGCATATGCTGGAAGCCATGACTTCGGAGACTGCGCAATGAGCACCATCCTGATCGTCGAAGACAACGAGAAAAACATGAAGCTCGTGCGCGACATCCTGCAGCACAAGGGCTACACCACGCTTGAAGCCGTGAATGGCCTGGACGGGGTGCGCTTGGCGGTCGAACACAAGCCCGACCTGGTGTTGATGGACATCCAGTTGCCCGACATCGACGGCATCACGGCGCTGCGCCGCATCCGCGAAGACCGCGCGCTGGACGCGATTCCCGTGCTCGCCGTGTCGGCGTCGGTGATGCCCGAAGAGCAGAAGAAGATCGTGACCTCGGGCTTTGACGCCTACGTGACGAAGCCGATCGCCCTGAAGAGTTTTCTCGAGACCGTGCAGCGCTTCTTGAGCGAGGGTCGAAAGAAGCCATGACGGCGAAAATTCTCGTCGTCGACGATGTCGCGAAAAACGTCAAGCTGCTCGCCGACCTGTTGTCGGTGAAGGGCTACACGGCGATCACCGCGGCGTCGGGCGCCGAAGCGCTGGAGCGCGTCGCGGCCGATGCGCCGGACCTCATCTTGCTCGACGTGATGATGCCCGGCATGAGCGGCTACGAGGTCTGCCAGGCGATCCGCGCGAACCCGGCGCACGCGATATTGCCCATCGTGCTCGTCACGGCGCTGGACCCGCAGCAGGAGCGCGCGAAAGGCCTGGAAGCGGGTGCCGACGACTTTCTGAGCAAACCCGTGAACCAGGCGGAACTGCTCGCCCGCGTCAAGTCGCTGCTGCGCATCAAGCAGCTCTACGACGAAGTGAACCGCCAGCGCGACGAACTCGCGCAATGGAATGCCCAACTCGAACAGCGGGTTGCCGACGGCGTGCAGCAGCTCGCGCAAGTGGGGCGGCTGAAGCGTTTTTTCTCGCCGCAGCTGGCGCAGGCCATCGTCGCGGGCGGCGCCGACGACCCGCTGAAGAGCCACCGGCGCGAGATCACGGTGGTGTTTCTCGACCTGCGCGGCTTCACCGCGTTCACTGAAACTGCCGACCCCGAAGAAGTGATGGGCGTGCTCGGCGAATACCACGCGGCAATGGGGCGTTTGATCCTCGAGTACGAGGGCACGCTGGAGCGCTTTACCGGCGACGGGATCATGGTGTTCTTCAACGATCCCGTCGTGATTCCCGACGCCGCAGCACGCGCCGCCCGCATGGTGCTGGCGATGCAAGACGCGGTGGGCAAACTCGCTGCAGGCTGGCGCAAGCGCGGCTACGACCTGCAGATGGGCGTGGGCATCGCGCAGGGCTTTGCAACGATTGGCGGAATCGGCTTCGAAGGGCGCATCGACTACGGTGCGATCGGCACCGTGACGAATCTCGCGGCGCGCCTGTGCGGTGAGGCGCGCGGCGGCGAGACGCTGGTGGCGCCACGCGTCACCGCTGCGCTGGACGGCCAGTTCAAGCTCGAGGCCGTCGCCGAGCTGACGCTCAAGGGGTTTGCGCGGCCGGTGGCGGCGTCTCGGTTGCTGACCGACTGAACTGCCGCCGAAGCGGCGCGAATCAAGCGGGTCGCTGCCGCGCGGAACCCACGCGTGCGCCGGCATCGGCGGGCGCCGCCTGCAAGCGCGAATTGAGCAGGGCGACCAACATCACGCCGAAGGCAATCATCACGCCCATGCCTTCGCGCGCCGTTTCTTCGACGATCCAGACTTCCTTGCGCCAGAAATTGGGCATGGTGGGCCACAGGAAGACCATCGCCATCGCATAAAAGACTACTGTCGCCCACAGCAGCGCAGTCAGATCGCGCGACGCCCTGATGCCCGGCAGACGAAAGGTGACCGCGTACATCCAGAGCACGGGGATGCCGTACATCAAGACCCACAGGGGCATGTCGGGGTCGTTGTACTGAACGGCGGTGAAGCCGAGCATCATCACGCCGAGAACGATGTTCAGAATTCGCAACGGGGTCATTCGAATCTCCTCGACTGGGATCGCAGGCGCAGCCGTTCAGGGTGAAAAACTGCTGCTCTTAATGTAGGCGACGACGGCCTTGCGCTGGTCGACCGTGAACACGTCTTTCCACGGCGGCATTTTGCGAAAGCCGTAGGTGACACGGTCAAAAATGAAATCGGGCTCGTAGCCACCGGGGTTCAATTTCGGCGCTTTGCCCGGGTAGGCCGAGTTGCCGTGGCAGTGCCGGCACTGGTTGTCCCACACCTCTTTGCCTGCTGCGATGGCAGCGGCGCTGCTCATGTAGCCCTTGTCGAACTTGGGCACGGGTTCGGCCGCCGGAGGCGCCGTTTGTGCCTGCGCAAACACCCACACAGGCAGCAAAGCCACCGTCAATGCGACCAGCGCGCGTCGAAGCTTTGGCGCAGTGAAACCCATATTCATCTACAAATTCCCATTGCGCCTTTCAAGGCGCCCCAACATCAACACAAAAAAACGCCACCGCAGCGCAAGCGCCACGGCGGCGACTTTATCGAACTAAAGAATCAAGGAACGATCTTGTAGATCGTGTCGAGCGAGCCGTTCGGGCCGGTCGTGATCGACGTCAGCACATAGACCTCGCCGGCGTTGTCTTGAGCGAACGCCAGCACGTAAGGCTTCTTGCCCGACATGTTGGTGACTTCGGCGGTGTCCATCGTCCACTTGCCGTCGCTGCCCTTGGTGCCGAAGAAGATCTGGCCGTCCATCTCGCCGAAGGATTTGCTCCAGTCGCCGAAGATGTACTTGCCTTTCCATGCCGCATGCGCGCCGCGATACACATAACCGCCGGCGATCGAGATGCCCTTGCAACCGTTCGGCTTGGCCGTGCAGTTGTTGTACTCGATGATCGCCGGCGTGATGCCCGACTTGTCGCACGACGCAGGGTGATCGTCAGGCTTCTGGTAGTCGAAGCAGCGCATGATGCCTTCGACGCGCCTCCAGCCCATGTTCTGGCCCTTGCCGATGACCTTGATGGCTTCGTAGCTGTTTTGCTGCACGTCGCCGCAGAACAGTTCGCCGCTGCCGGTGTCGAACGAGCAGCGCCACGGGTTGCGCAGGCCCGACGCCCAGATTTCGGGGTTCACGTCGCGCTTGCCGACGAAGGGGTTGTCGGGCGGAATGCCGTAGGGCTTGCCGTCGGTGCGCGTGTCCACGTCGATGCGCAGCATCTTGCCCAGGTTGGTGGTCATGTCCTGGCCGTTGCCGATCAACGGGTTGTGGCCAATGCCCCAGTCGTTGGCGTAACCGCCGTCACCCATCGAGACGTAGAGCTTGCCGTCCGGGCCGAAGCCGATCCAGTGGCCGTTGTGGTTGAACTGCGGCCAGGGGGTCGACAGGATGCGCCGTGCGGTGCTCGGATCGAGAACGTTCTTGTCCTTGGACGAGATCGTATATTCCTCGACGACGTTGTTGTGGTCGTACCAGAGCATCTGGCCGAGGTCCGAGCCGTAGTCGAGGTGCGCGCTGAACGACACGTACACCTTGCCGTTGGACTTGAAGTTCGGGTGCAGGGCAATGCCCAGCAGGCCGCGCTCGTCGAAGTCATGGTGCAGCTTGGGGATCTTGTGGCGCACGTCGAGCATCGGCGCGGCGCCGAGCTTGCCGTTTTCCATGACCTGGATGCGGCCGTTCTGCTCGACGATGAGCATGCGGTTTTCGCCAGGCACTTGAACCATGGCCAGCGGCGTATTGATCGCCGAGATCACCTTCTCCAGCTTGATCTTGGTCTGCGCCGTCGCCGAGACACTGGACAACGCGAACAGCGCTGCCGTGGCAAGGGTTGCCGCAATTTTCTGAAATTTCATCGGTCTCCTCCGGGTTGGGGAATGGGGTCAAATCATCAACAAAAGGTGCCAGCGCGCGCACAAACCGTACGGTCAGGGTCCGAGACAGTACGCATGTATACGAGAAGCCGGGCGATGTTATGCATACCTATGCCATCTACCCTAGGTATTTACGCTAGGCTGTGGCTTGCGGACCGCATGCGCGTAAGTAGCCTGTTACCTACACGCAAACGATTCAAGGTTCGCCGTCCCAATAGTCGAGGTCGTCGCTGTCGCGGTGCATTCGCGCAAAGCCATACGGGTCGCCGTCGCGCGTCGCGCTGGCCAGGTACTTGCCGGAGTCCGGATACTCGACGATCTCCGGGCTCTCTTTGGTGCTCACCGACAGGTACTTCAGCGGCGCATTCGAGTCATTGATGATCTGGTGCGGGTACTCGGGGCCGGGCGGTATGAAGACGACATCGCCCGTCACCAGCGGTAACAATTCGTCGGCGACGCGCAGCGTGGCGCTGCCTTCGAGGATGACAAAGACCTCTTCCTGCGCGTAGTGAAAGTGGTAGGGGCAGGCGCGTTTGCCGGGCGGGACGATGTCGATGCTGACGCCCAATTTGGACGCTGCGGTGCCACGCGCCAAGCGCGCGCACAGCGTCTCGTAAAGCGGGTCGCGCCGCTCCAGTGTTTTCTCCGCCGCGTCGAAATTGCGGATCAGTTTGGTTCGAAGCTTTTGCGCAAGCGTTGCCATGTCCAACTCCAGGTCGAGTTGCACTCCCATCATGCCCGCGACGCGACGTGCGCGGATCGGGGCCGACCCAGGGCCGCGGTGCGCGCAATGCACAATCGCCGCGCCACGCCTCAATCATTGCATCGCCCTCCTTGAACAGTCTGTTCGTTCTCCTCGGCATCGAATCCTGGAAACCGGCGCTGGCGGCCTTGCTGCTTCCCCCGGTGCCGCTGTTGCTGATGGTGCTGCTCGGCGCCTGGCTGATGGCGCGGCGGCGTTTGTTCGGTGCGGCAACGCTTTTGCTTGGCGTTGCCCTGCTCTGGTTGAGCCACTGCGCGGTGAGCGGGAACGCGCTGTCGCGCTGGCTGTTGAATCCTCCCGAAGCGCTGAGCGCGCAACGCATCGAGGCGCTGCGTGCGGATTCCGGCGCGCGCAAGCACATCGCCATCGTCGTGCTTGGCGGGGGCGTCGAGCCGTTGGCACCCGAATACGGCACCAGCTCCTTGACGTCCGGGTCTGCGGAGCGCCTTCGGTATGGCTTGTGGCTGGCGCGCGCCACCAGCCTGCCGGTGGCGTTCAGCGGCGGCATCGGCTGGGGCGAAGCCGGCGACGAGACCGAAGCGCAGGCGGCAGAGCGCATCGCCCGCCACGAATTCGGCGTGCCCCTGCGCTGGGCCGAAGGCGAATCGCGCGACACGCGCGAGAACGCAGTCCGCAGCATCGCGCTGCTGCGTCGCGAGGGCGTGAACCACATCGTGCTCGTGACTCACGACTGGCACATGACGCGGGCGCAACGAGATTTTGAGCGCGCCGGCAAGCCAGGCTTCACGATCGAAGCCGCGCCGCTGGGTCTGGCGAGAAACGTGACCTTGCCCAACCTGCCCTGGCTTCCCTCGGGCGAGGGCATGCTGCACGTGCGCCGCGTGCTGCGCGAGGCGCTGGGCTTGCTGATGGGCGCCTAAGCAAGGCGCGTTCGTGAGCGCGCAGCACTAGCGCTTTCCCTAGAAGGGTTTGAAGCGATCGTCTCGCACAATCGCCCGGCTCGTTCCGTTGGTCAGAGGAATAACAATGCTTGTCCTCGCGTGGTTGTTTGGAATCGTCATCGCGGTCGTGGTGATCGCCGTGGTGGTGATCTTTCTGAGCCGCTTCTACCGCAAGTCGACGCGCGACGTCGCCATCATCCGCACCGGTTTCGGTGGCCAGCGCACCGTCATCTCGGGCGGCGTGCTCGCGCTGCCGTTCCTGCACAAGATCGACGAGATCAACATGCGCACGATTCGCGTGGAGGTGAAGCGCGCGGGAGAAAAGTCGCTGATCACGGAAGATCGCATGCGTGTCGACGCCGAGCTCGAGTTCTATGTGCGCGTGCAGCCCACCGTCGAAGGCGTGGCCACCGCAGCGCAGGCGCTCGGCTCCAAGGCGTTCACGCCCGAGGGCATCCGCAACATGATGGAAGGCCGCTTCATCGACGCGGTGCAGGCGATTGCCGCCTCCGAGACGATGGACACGCTGCACGAGAAGCGCGCCGAGTTCGTCGCCAAGGTGTCGGGGCTGCTGCGCGACAACCTCGCGCAAAACGGCATCCTGCTCGATTCGGTGTCGCTGACGCGTCTCGACCAGGCGGCGTTCGCGTCGCTCGACGAGAACAACGCGTTCAACGCGGTGGGGATGCGGCGCCTGGCGGAAATCATCGCCGTGAACAAGAAGAAGCGCGCCGAAGTCGAGGCCGACGCCGACATCTCGGTGCGCCAGACGCAGCTCGACGCGACCAAGCAGCGCCTCATCATCGGCCAGCAGGAAGAGCAGGCGCAGATCAACCAGCGCATGGAGATCGAGAAAATCAAGGCGTCGAGCGACGCCGAAACCGCGCGCGCTCGCGAGCAGGCGATGGTCGATTCGGAAGACGCGCGAATCGGCCGCGAGCAGACGACTCGCACGCGCGAAATTCAGAAGAGCCGCGAACTGCGCAAGATGGAAATCGAGGCGCAGCTCAGCTCGGAAATCCGCAAGGTCGACAGCTCGATCCAGCTCGCCGGCAAACACGCCGAAGAGGCGCACGCCCAGGCAAAGGCCGAGCTCGCGCGCACCGAAGTGATCCTCGCGCAGGAGCAGGTGCAAACCGAGCGTGAACGCGCTGTCGCCGACCGCTCGCGCGAAATGGCGGTGAAGCGCGTCACCGAGGCCGGCGAAGTCGCCGAGGCGAACGCCGCGAGCGACGCGAACGTGTTGCTGCGCCGCGCGCGCGCCGAGAGCGAAGCGACGCGCACCAAGGCCGACGCGGATCGTCTGCGCATGCTCGCCGAAAGCGAAGGCTCGCGCGCGCTCATCGCCTCGGAAAATTCGCTCAGCGAATCGCTGATGAGCATGAAGCTCGAAAAATATCGGCTCGACCGCATCCCCGAAATCCTGCAGCAGATGATGAAGCCGGTGGAGAAGATCGACAGCATCCGCATCCACCAGGTCACGGGTTTCGGCTCGAGCAATGGCGCCTCCGGCAGTTCGAACGGCGGCGCGGGCGACGGCAATTCGAACAAGCCGCCGGTGACGCAGGTGATGGACAGCATCATGGGCATGGCCTTGCAGTTGCCGGCCCTCAAGAGCATCGGCGACCAGATCGGTGTTGATTTTTCTTCCGCAGTCAACGTGTCGCCCGCCAAGGCGCCGCCTTCGGAGCCGGCCAAATGATCCGCGTAGGCCGGGAGACTCGTCATGCCGGCGCACGCCGGCATCCAGCCTCGGCGCGCCGTGACCTGCACTGCAGTGGATCCCGGCGTACGCCGGGATGACAAACTCGACACTGGACACTATCTACCCGGCCACCACGTTCCTCACCACAACTTACCACTGAAGGAGACATCCGCATGCGCAAGTCCCGTCGCCAGTTTCTGGCCTCCACCGGCTCCGCCGCCGGCCTGACCGTCCTGGGCTCGACCATTCCCTTCGAACTCGTGCTCGCGCAAGGCGCACCGATCAAACTCGGCTCGGTGCTCGACAACTCGGGCAACCTGGACGCCTACGGCAAGCCGATGGTCATGGCCACCCAGCTCGCTGCGGAAGAAATCAACGCCACCGGGGGCCTGCTCGGGCGCAAGATCGAAGTCAAGCAATACGACTCGCAGTCCGACATCGCCCTCTACACCAAGTTCGCTCAGCAGCTCAGCCGCGACGACAAGGTCGACGTCGTGCACGGCGGCATCACGAGTGCGTCACGCGAAGCAATTCGCCAGACCTTCAAGCGTGCCAACACGCTGTATTTCTACAACGTGCTGTACGAGGGCGGTGTGTGCGACCGCAACGTCGTGTGCACGGGCACGACACCGGCCCAGGCGGTGGAGCCCATCGTCGAGATCGCGCTCAAGCAATGGGGCAAGACCGCCTATATCCTGGCAGCTGACTACAACTACGGCCAGATCACGGCGAAGTGGCTCGCCCACTACATCGGCAAGGGCGGCGGCAAGACCTTGAAGACCGACTTCTTCCCGCTTGACGTGGCCGACTTCGGCTCGACGATCGCGAAGATCCAGCAGGAAAAGCCCGCCTTCGTCGTGGCCGCACTGGTGGGTGGCGCGCACATGTCGTTCTTCCGGCAATGGGCCGCTTCGGGAATGAACAAGAAGATTCCGCTGTGCTCCACGACGTTCGGCGTGGGCAACGAGCACCTGGCGCTTTCGCCCGCCGAGGGCGACGGCATCCTGATCGCAGGCAACTACAGTCAGGAGTCGACGGAGCCGGCGAACAAGGAATTCCTCGCCAAGTGGGCGAAGCGTTTCGGCGACACCAAGGTCGTGCACGAAATCGCCGTCTCGCAGTACCAGGGCATCATGCTCTGGGCTGCGTGCGTGAAGAAGGCCGGGTCGCTCGACCGCGAGAAGATGCTCGCGGCCATCGAATCGGGCGTGAGCATTCAGGGCCCGGGCGGCAAGGTGACGCTCGAGCCGAAAACGCACCATGCGACGCTCGACATCAAGGTCATGGAAGTGAAAAACCAGAAGCTCACGATCAAGCAGGAGTTCAAGGCGCGCCCGCCGTCGGACACGCTGCAATTCTGCGACCTGCAGAAGAACCCGGCCGAGAACAAGCAGTTCGAAGTCAAGATCTGATTCGCCTCTGACCCTGTTGCACCCGACTCGCGGCGCATGGACTACGCAGGCGTCGTCGCCTTAGAGATCCTCTACATGATCGCCTTCCTCGCGCTCACCAGCGCGGGGTTGGCCGTCGTGTTCGGGATGACGCGCGTCATCAACCTCGCGCACGGCGAGTTCGTCATGATCGGCGGCTACACCACGATCGCCTGCGCCAAGGCGGGAATCAACATCTACTTCTCGATGCTCGTGCTTGCGCCTCTCGTCGTCGGACTTTTCGGCCTGATCGTCGAGCGCATCGTCGTGCGGCACTTGTATGGCCGCATGATCGACACCATGCTCGCGACCTGGGGCCTGTCGCTGCTGATGATCGGCCTGGTGACGCTGATCTTCGGCAATACGGCGGTGAGCGTCCCCGCGCCGATTCCCGGCTACGCACTGGGCGACTACCAGATGGGCGGCTACAACCTGTTCATCATCCTGATCGCGGTGTTGATGTTGCTCGGCATGTGGCTGCTGTTTCGCTACACGCGCGTCGGCCTGATCGCGCGCGGCGCGATGCAAAGTGCCGACGTCGCCTCGACCCTGGGCTACAACCCGAAGATCGTCTACATGTGGACGTTCACCGCAGGCGCTGCGCTGTCGGGCTTGGCGGGCGGCGTGCTCGCGCCGCTGACGGGCTTGTTGCCTTCTTCGGGCGGTGCCTACATCGCCAAGGCCTTCATCACCGTCATCACGGGCGGTGCTGCGGTGATTGCGGGAACGCTGTCGAGTTCGGTGATCTTCGGCGCGATCAACCAGCTCGTCTCGTTCGGCTCGACGCCGATGATGGGCGAGATCGCGATGCTCGCCCTGGCGATCGTGCTGCTGCGCCTGATGCCGCAGGGAATCACCGGGCGCTTCTTCCGGAATTCGGCATGAGCCGCCGGGCCGTCCCCAAGGCTCATACCGAAGCGCGCAGCGCGGAGGTTTCCTGATGCAGGACAAGTTCGGCGCCGCCGGCCGGATGCGCTGGGGCTGGTTCATCGCCTTTGCGCTCGTCCTCTTGCTGCTGCCGCTGATCACCGACACGGGCACGCCGACGCTGCTGTGCATCTACGCCCTCTTCGCGCTGTCGCTGGGCCTGATGTGGGGTTACGCCGGCATCTTGAGCTTCGGCCACGCCGCGTACTTCGGCCTGGGCGCCTACACCTACGCGATCACATCGATGAACGCCGGCGAGAGCACGGCGGCGCTGCTGCTCGCAATGCTGATTCCCGCGTTGGTTGCGGCAGTCATCGGCGCGATGATGTTCTACGGCCGCATCAGCGACGTCTACATGGGCGTGATCACGCTCGTCGTGACGCTGATCCTGTTCAAATTCATGAACCAGACGGCGGGCGACGCATACCGCATCGGCAGCGCGCGGCTGGGCGGATTCAACGGCATCCCGGCCTTCCCCATCCTCAACGTTCCCGGCGACCCGAGCCTCACGATTTTCGGCACGCCGTTCTACTACTTCTCGATCTTCTGTTTGCTCGGCTGCTATTTGCTGTCGCGCTGGGTTCTCTACAGCTCGTTCGGCCGCGTACTGATCGGCATTCGCGAAAACGAAGCGCGCGCCGAACTGCTCGGCTACAACGCCCCCGCGTACAAGACCGCGATCTTCACGCTCACCGCGGCGATGGCGGGCTTGGCGGGTTGCCTGTTCGCGAACTGGGCCGAGATCGTCACGCCCACCGTGTTCAGCCTTGGGCAATCTGCGGAAGTGATCATCTGGGTCGTCGCCGGCGGCCTGGGAACGCTGATCGGGCCGATGCTCGGCGCGGCGGTACTCGGCATGCTTAAGCTGTTGCTGGGCACGCAGACGCTGATCGACAACTCGCTCGTGCTGGGAATCATCCTGATCCTCGTCGTGCTGCTCGTTCCGCGCGGCATCGCTCCGGCGTTCGCCGCGTGGCGCGAACGCTCGAGCCAGGCCGGCGCAAGCCGCCAGGCGACGGGCGGGACGCGGCGGCGCCGACGTGGCAGTGCGGCTGAAACAAGATGAGCGAACCCGTTGTCGAGACGCGCGACCTGAGCATGCGCTTTGGCGGCGTGACCGCAGTCAACAACGTCAACCTGAGCTTGCGCGACCGCGAATTGCGCTGCCTGATCGGCCCCAACGGTGCGGGCAAGAGCACGCTCTTCAAGTGCCTCACGGGCCAGTTGCCGCTGAACCCGGCGAACGGCCGCGTCTTCATCCGCGGCCAGGACGTGACGGGCTGGCGCCCGCATGAAATCGTGCGCCTGGGGGTGGGCATCAAGACGCAAGTGCCCTCCGTCATGAACGGCCTCACCGTGTGGGAAAACGTCTGGCTCGCGGCACGCCGGATTCACGGCCGCGAACGTGCGGGCAATGAAACGGACCGCATGATCCAGGAAATCGAACTGGGCAGCGTCGCGCGGCGTCAGGCCGGCGAGCTCGCGCACGGCCAGCGCCAGATCGTCGAGCTGTGCCTCGTGCTCGCGCAAAAGCCCTGGCTTGTTCTGCTGGACGAGCCGGCAGCGGGAATCACCGGCGCCGAAACCGAAAAACTCGTCGCGCTCATCCAGCGCATCAACGAGACGTCGACCGTGATCGTCGTCGATCACGACATGCACTTCGTGAAAATGCTCGGCGGCAGCGTCACTGTGCTGCATCAAGGCGCCGTGCTCATGGAAGGCCACATCGACGCCGTGCTGCGCGATGCACGCGTGCGCGAGGTTTACGTGGGGAACCGAGCCAAGTGAAACATCATCACCACGCTGCCCCCGCAGACACGCCGGACGCTGCCGACGCCGCGGGCGCGACCGTGGACCCCTCACGCCGCGACGTCGTTCTCGAAGTCGCAGAACTTCGTGCCGGCTACGGCCACGTGCCGGTCCTGCACGGCGTGTCGCTGCAGGTCCACGAGGCCGAGGCGATCGGCATCGTCGGGCATAACGGCATGGGCAAGACGACCTTGCTCAAAGCCTTGACGGGGCTACTGCCGAGCACCGGCGGGCGCATCAGCATGGACGGCGTGGACGTGACACGCCTGCCGGCGCACGCGCGCGCGCGCATGGGAGTCGGCTACGTTCCGCAAGGTCGCGGCATCCTGCCGGCGTTGAGCGCACTGGAAAACCTGCGCCTGGCGTGGCGCGCCGATTCGGGCGAGACCGAAGCGCAGGCGGTGCAGCGCGTCGTCGACACCTTCCCGCGCCTGGAAGCGCTGCTCGATCGGCGCGGCGGCGCGCTCTCGGGCGGCGAGCAGCAAATCCTCGCGCTCGCGCGCGCCCTCGTCCCCGACCCGTGGCTGCTGCTGCTCGACGAGCCGAGCGAAGGCATCCAACCCTCCATCGTGCAGGAGATCGGCGCCACACTCGCCAAACTGCGCAGCACGCACGGCCTGGCGATGTTGATCGTCGAACAGAACCTGGACCTGGTGCTCGACGTCGCGGACCGCGTCGTCGTTCTCGAGCGCGGCCGCATCGTTCGCGAAATGCACGTCGACGGTTTGCTCGGCGGCGACTTTGCCGACATGCTGGGCATGGGGCCGACCCGCGGTGGCGCCGCGACGCGCGCAGACGTGGGCCAAGTCACGGGCCCGCACCCGTCAATCGTGTCATCCCGGCGAAAGCCGGGATCCAGCGCAGCCAACGAAGAACGGCTCCCGACCTCCGCCGCGATCCCAGATCCAACTTACAGGCGACCTGCAAGCTCCGCGCCGGTCGCCACCCAGCATCCATCGCGCGAGCACAGCGAATCGCGCTCCGCATCCGCCGCATCACCAGGGGGCACCATGTCCACCGTCAAGAGACCCACCGTCGAGCAATTGCAGGAGATCGTGTCTTCGCTGCACATGAGCATGTCGAGCCGCGAAGTCGCCGAATACCTCGACGTCATGGAAGGCACCTTCCAGTCCTACGACCGCCTCACGCAGTTGCCCGACAACCTGCCTCCCGTGCGCTACCCACGCACGCCGGGTTTCCGGCCGAGCGCCGACCAGAACGCGCTGAACGCGTGGGCAGTAAAGGCCGAAGTGCGCGGCGCAGCGCACGGGCCGCTCTCGGGAAAACGCATCGTCCTCAAAGACAACGTGTGCCTGGCCGGCGTGCCGATGATGAATGGCGCCTCGTCACTGGAAGGCTATGTGCCCGACATCGACGCGACGCTCGTCACGCGAATCCTCGACGCCGGCGGCACGATCGCCGGCAAAGCGCATTGCGAATACTTTTGCCTCTCGGGCGGCAGCCACACGTCGGCGCACGGCCCCGTGCACAACCCGTATCGCTACGGTTATGCGGCGGGCGGTTCGTCGTCGGGCTCGGCGGCGCTCGTCGGCGCGGGCGAGATCGAGATGGCGATCGGCGGTGACCAGGGCGGCTCGATCCGCATGCCCGCGGGCTGGTGCGGTGTGTACGGAATGAAAGCGACGCACGGCCTGGTGCCCTACACGGGAGTGATGCCTATCGAAGCGACGATAGACCACGCCGGCCCGATGACGGCCACGGTCGCCGACAACGCGCTGCTGTTAGAGGTGATCGCCGGCGCCGACGGCCTCGACCCACGCCAATACAACGTTCGAGTCGACAAGTACACGGCCGCACTCGGCCGCGGCGTGGCCGGAATGCGCATCGGCGTCGTCACGGAAGGCTTCAACTTCGACAACAGCGAAGCCGACGTCGACAGATCAGTCCGCGAAGCGGCCAAGCGCCTGCGCGACCTCGGTGCGACGGTGGAAGACGTGTCCATCCCCATGCACCGCGACGGCCCTGCGATCTGGACGCCGATCGCGCTGGAAGGCCTGATGGCGCAAATGATGCACGGCAACGGCATGGGCTTCAACTGGAAAGGCCTCTACACGACAAGCCTGTTGGACGCCCACGCGAACTGGCGCGCGCGCGCGAATGAACTGTCGCGCACGCTGAAAATTTCGATGTTCGCCGGCGAGTATTTCATGCGCAATTACCGCGGCCACTTTTACGCCAAGGCGCAGAACCTGAGCCGCGTGCTCGCGAGAAGCTACGACGACGCACTCGCACGCTATGACCTGCTGCTCATGCCTACCCTGCCGATGAAGGCGACACCGATTCCGCCCGCCAACGCGCCGCTCGCGCTGTGGTGCCAGCGCGGCTTCGAGATGCTCGCCAACACCTGCCCGTTCGACGTGACCGGCCACCCGGCGATGAGCGTGCCGTGCGGCCTGAGCAACGGCCTGCCGGTGGGAATGCAGTTGATCGGCAAACACTACGCCGAGTCGACGATTTACCGCGCTGCGCACGCGTTCGAGCAGACGGGCGATTGGCGCAAGTACTGAGCGTTCGCGATGACCCTCACTCGTCATCCCGGCGAACGCCGGGATCCACTGGCTGATTCAACGCGCAGCCCAATGCATGACTTGGCCTGTTTCGCGCAGTGGATCCCGGCGTTCGCCGGGATGACAGTGGCTGAAATTTCCGTATGAACCTCGCGGCGCGCAACCCCTTCAGCTCAGGCTGGGTGCGCGGCGGCGCCGACGAGCGATTGCGCCCGCAGGGGACGCTCTCCTACGTCTCCGGCGCGACCGACGACCCGCTGCGCTTTCGCACGATTTCGCAGGCGCTCGACAAGTGCGTTGCGGCGCACGGTTCGAAAGACGCGGCGATCTTCGCCGCCGACGGACTCACGCTGTCGTGGTACGACTTGCAGCGCCGCTCCGACGAAGTCGCCGCCGCGCTGCTGGCGCTGGGCATCCGAAGAGGAAATCGCGTCGGCATCTGGGCGCCGAACCGCGTCGAGTGGCTGCTCGCCCAATTCGGCACGGCGCGAATCGGCGCGATCCTCGTCAACATCAACCCGGCGTACCGAAGCTCCGAACTCGAGTACGCGTTGAACAAGGTGCGCTGCCGCGCGCTCATCATGGCGCGCTCGCTGAAAAGCAGCGACTACATTGGGATTCTCAAAGGCCTGGCGCCAGAACTGGACCGGCCCGGTGGCGAGCGCATCCTCGAGTCGCGCCGCCTGCCGCACCTCAAACACGTGATCGTCCTGGAGGATGACAAGGCCCCGCTGCCGGCGCGCGCCCAGAAGTTCAGCGACTTCATTCGCCACGCCGGCCCCGCGCACAAATCGCGGCTGGCCGGTTTGTCCGCCGAACTCGACCCGGACGACGCCATCAACATCCAGTTCACGAGCGGCACGACGGGCTCGCCAAAAGGCGCGACGCTGTCGCACTTCAATATCGTGAACAACGCGCGCTACTGCGCCGACGCGATGGCACTGACTGCGAAGGATCGCCTGTGCATTCCCGTGCCGCTCTACCACTGCTTCGGCATGGTCATCGGCGTGCTCGTGTGCGTGGCGAGCGGCGCGACGATGGTGTTCCCCGGCGAGAGTTTCGACGCCGCGCAGACGATTGCCGCGGTCTCGCGCTACCGCTGCACTGCGTTGCACGGCGTGCCGACGATGTTCATCGCGATGCTCGCGCACCCGAGCCTGCCGCAGCACGACGTGAGCAGCCTGCGCACCGGCATCATGGCCGGCGCGCCGTGTCCCATCGAGACGATGCGCCAGGTGGTGAGCCGCCTGCACATGAGCCAGGTGACGATTGCCTACGGCATGACAGAGACTTCTCCGATCTCGTTCCAGTCGGGCGTCGACGACCCACTGGAGCGGCGTGTGTCGACAGTGGGTCGCATCCACCCGCACGCCGAAGTGAAGATCGTCGATGCCGAAGGCCGCATCGTCCCCGTCGGCCAATCGGGCGAACTCTGCACGCGCGGCTACTGCGTGATGCGCGGTTATTGGGAAGACGAGCCGCGCACCCGCGAGGCCATCGATGAATCGGGCTGGATGCACAGCGGCGACTTGGCGACGCTAGACGCCGAAGGCTATTGCAACATCGTCGGCCGAGTGAAGGACATGCTGATCCGCGGCGGCGAGAACGTTTACCCGCGCGAGATCGAAGAATTTCTGCACCGCCACGCCGCAGTGCAGGAGGCGCAGGTGTTCGGCGTTCCCGACGCCCGCTACGGCGAGGAGATTTGCGCCTGGATCGTGCTCAAGACGGGTCACAGTGCGAGCGCGCAAGAAATCGCCGCCTTCTGCCAGGGGCAAATTGCGCACTACAAAGTGCCACGCCACATCCGCTTCGTCGCTGAATTTCCGCTCACGGCTACCGGCAAGCCGCAGAAGTTCGTGATGCGCGAGGCGATGATCCGCGAGCTCGGCCTGGTCGAGGCGAAAACCGCGTGACCGCCCGACCCGCGCCGAGCGCCGACGAATGACCGACGACGAACTCTTCTTCCTCGACTGCAGCGAAATCGCACGCCTGCTGCATGCGCGCAAGCTGTCGCCGGTGGAGCTGACGCGCAGCATGTTGGACCGCATCGCCCGCGCCGACCCGCACCTCGGCGCGTTTGCCCGCGTCACCCCCGAACTCGCGCTCGAACAGGCGCGTGACGCCGAGGCACTGCTGCTGCAACGCCGCGTACTCGGGCCGCTGCACGGCGTGCCGATCGCGGTGAAGGACCTTTGCTACACGAAGGGCATCGTCACCGCGGCGGGAATGCCGCTCCACCGAAACTTCGTCCCCACCTACAACGCCACCGTTGTCTCGCGCTTGCGCGATGCCGGCGCGGTGCTGCTGGGCAAGTTGCAGCTCACCGAGGGCGCGCTCGTCGAGCACCACCCCGACGTGCGCGTTCCCGTGAACCCGTGGCACGCCCAGGCGTGGTCCGGTGCGTCGTCGAGCGGCTCCGGCGTGGCCACCGCGGCCGGCCTGTGTTATGCCTCGCTCGGCAGCGACACCGGCGGGTCGATTCGTTTCCCTGCCGCGGCGAACGGCGTGACGGGCCTCAAGCCCACCTGGGGCCGGGTGTCGGTGAACGGTTGTTTTGAGCTCGCCGCGTCGCTCGATCACATCGGCCCGATGTGCCGCAGCGCCGCCGACTGCGGCGCGGTGCTCGGCATCATCGCCGGCGCCGACCCGCACGACCCGACCGCCTTGCAAGCCCCCGTGCCCGACTATCTCGCCGGCAGCGACCGCGACCTGCACGGCGTGCGCGTCGGCATCGACCCGGCCTACACATCGCAAGGCGTCGACCCGGTGACGGCAGCCGCGCTCGCGCACGTGCGCGACACCCTCGCCGGGCTCAGCGCCGAACTGCGCACGCTGACCTTCCCGGATCCGACCGACGTGATCGCCGACTGGGCAACCCAATGCGCTGTTGAAACCGCCGTCGCCCACGCCGCCACGTTCCCGTCGCAGCGCAGCGCTTACGGCCCGGGATTGGCGGGCTTCATCGAGAGCGGCCTCGAAGTCAAGGCGCTCGACCTGCAGCAGGTCTGGCTGCGGCGCCGGCGCTTTTGCGGCCGCGTCGCCGCGGTGTTCGAGAACGTCGATCTGCTGCTCGTCCCGGCGCAGCCGATGGCACCGCTGACCATCGCCGACATGAAGGCGCTGGGCGCCGACCCGCAAGGCTTCAGCCGCCTGGTCCACTTCACCGCGCCGTTTGACAGCACCGGCAGCCCGACGCTCACCTTCCCCGCCGGCTTCAGCGCGGACCGCCTGCCGATCGGCGTGCAACTCGTGGCGCGGCATCTCGATGAAGCCCTGCTGGTTCGCGCCGGGCGCGCCTTCCAGCGCGTGACCGACTGGCACCGCAGGCGTCCGCCGTTGCGCGGCTGAGGTGCGGGGCCTTCTCTGAAACCCCGGCGCAGCGCGCGCCGCATGCGCTAACGTGCTGGGCATGTTTCCGGGTCTCAGCATCGGCTATTGGCTCACCCTGCACGGCTTGGTGACGCTGGTCGCGGTGTTGCTGTACGTCGTCACGTCGCGGCTTTTGCACCAGCGCCGGCATCCGAGCGCGGCGATCGCCTGGGTGCTGTTCATCCTGCTCATGCCCTACCTGGCGCTGCCGGCGTTTCTGACCTTCGGTTCGCGCAAACTCGCGCGCCCGCACGCCTGGGCATTGCCCGCGCCGCCGGCTGCAGCAAGACACGGCGCCTGGGCGGCGCAAACCGCACTCGCGCTGGGGCAGCCCGGCCCGGCAAGCTACGCTGCGCTGCAACTGCACGCGCAGGGCGACGAAGCGCTTGCCGCGTTGCGCAGCGTGATCGCCGGCGCCAAACATTCGCTCGACGTCTGCACCTTCATCCTCGGCGACGATGCGCTCGGCAGCGAAGTCGTCGAGGGTCTGGCTTCGAAGGCGCGCGCCGGCGTCCGGGTGCGCGTGCTGCTCGACGGCATGGGCCGCCTCATCGGCGGCCGACCGAACCTGAAGCCGCTCGCCGCTGCGGGCATCGAACTCAGGCTGTTCGTTCCGCCCTTGCATTCGCCGCTGAAAGGCCGAAGCAACCTGCGCAACCACCGCAAGCTGCTGGTTGCCGACGCCGCGCATCCGACGCGCCGCGTCTGGAGCGGCGGGCGCAACCTCGCGTGCGAGTACTTCGAGGGTGCACCTGGCCAGCCGGCCTGGCACGACTTGAGTTTCGACCTGCGCGGCGCGATCGTCACGCAAGCGGCGGCGTTGTTCGAACACGATTGGGCGTTTGCGCAGGGGCGCAGCGCCCAGCCCGGCGCGATGCCGCAGCCCGAGGCCGTCGACACGCTGGCGCCGAGTGCCCAACTGATTGCGTCAGGGCCGGACCAGGTTGAAGACACGGTGCACGCCTTGCTCGTCACGGCGGCGTACCGCGCGGCGCGCCACATCCGGCTTGCGACGCCGTATTTCGTTCCGGACGCTGCGTTGCTGATGGCGCTGTGCCTGGCCGCGCGGCGCGGCGTGCAGGTCGATCTGTTGTTGCCGGCGCGCTCCAACCACCGCCTGTCGGACCTGGCGCGGCGCCGCGCGCTGCGCACGCTCAGCGCCGCAGGCGCACGCATTTGGCTGGTGCCGCACATGATGCACGCCAAGCTGGCCGTGATCGACGACGTGGTCGCATTCAGCGGGTCGGCGAATCTCGACAGCCGCAGCCTGTTCCTCAACTACGAGCTGATGTTCGCGTTTCATGACAGCACGGCAGTCGCCGCGTGCTCGGCGTGGTTCGAGCGTGAGCGCGCGCTCGCCTCGATGCACGTGCCGCAGCGCCCCGGCCTGGCGGGCGACGTGACCGAGGGCTTGGTCCTGTGGCTGGGGTTTCAGCTGTAGCAAGGATGACTGCTCGATGGACGCGACATTGTGGCGCGACCTTCGGCCCAGGGTGGGCGCGCCACTCAGGCCTTCAGGCGGCGCGTGCCACGCTCGGTCGCGAGCCGGTGCCGACCGCGCGCCGGTGGCGATCCACCCAATAGCCCCACGCCACGAGCAGCCACTGCGCCTGGCCGATCCAGGCGATCGCCGCGGCGCTCGGCGGCGGCTCGCCGAACAGGTTGCCCAGGTAGATGACGCCCAGGGAAGCCACCAGACCCCACAGCGCCCAGCGGCCTGTCGGGCCGGTCGCCTCAGTCGCACGCAAATAGAGCCAGACGCCCACGGCGAAGATCGGCAACTCCACGGCGAGCGTCGTCCCGACTGACGACCACAGACCCAGGCCGAAAAACTGTGTGGCTCCCGGGTAGAGCGGTAGGTCGGGGCGATGCACGAGCAGGTCGAGCAGCCAATGGCTCAGCACCGCCAAGCCAACGACCACAGCGCCGCGCACCGAGTTGCGGCGCCAGAAGTAGACGGCCCCGAGCAGCACCGCCCAGCCGAGCACGGCGAGCAGGCTGTGCGAAACCGGGTAGTGCTCGAAATTCAGCGGCGTCACCGTCGTGATCCCCGGTTCGATGCGCACCCGCTCCACGCCGAGCAGCAACAGGGTGGGCCAGAGCAGGTCGATGAACTGGGCGCCGAGGAACAGCGTGCCGAGCGACACCTGGGGCGCGGCCGCCTTGGCAGCGAAACCGACTCCGAAGTGACCGATGAACACCGCACCTCCGTCGCGTTAGACCCGGGGCGAGATCATGACACGGGCGCCGCGCAAGTTCGATGCGGGTTGCGCAGCACCCGCGGCACCGAGTAGTCGCGCCCGACCGTCGTGCGCGCCGACATGGCGGGCCTCCAAATGCTCGCGGGTCCTGTGGCATCTCGGACGCCGGCGACCTGCGATTCACGATTGCCCACATTGGGCGCGCCCGACATCGCGCAATGATTTCGAAGAGGTCACATTTTTGTTCCATCTGCGATGGCGGCGCTGCGAGAACGCAAAAAAGCACTCGGCAGGTTCACTGCCGAGTGCTTGTTTTCCTTGCTTGACTTTGGTGGGCCCTGAGTGACTCGAACACTCGACCTACGGATTAAGAGTCCGCTGCTCTACCAACTGAGCTAAGAGCCCCTGAATTTTTTCTTTGCGCGCACCACGCTACAGAGTCGCGTGGGTGGTGGGTTGTGCGGGACTCGAACCCACGACCAATAGATTAAAAGTCTACTGCTCTACCAACTGAGCTAACAACCCGGCAAGCCTGCAAGTATAAAAGTTCGTCGTCAATCGCCCGCCGGGCCTGGCGGATCGAGCAAGGATTCTAGCGCGACGTTTGCCGCGACCATGCCGAAAGTGGCAGTGACGGCAACGCTCGAGCCGTAGCCGCTGCAGTTGAGGCTGCCGTCAACGTCGGCCACGCCCTCGGGACGGTGCACCGCCTCGCGCGAAAACACGCAGCGCAGGCCGAGCGTCCCCTCGCGCGGCGCGCCGTGGTGCTTGCGCAGGCGCTGGCGCAACGCGGCAAGCAGCGGGTCGTGGGTGGCGCGCACCAAGTCGTCGACGTGCACCGCCTGCGGCTGGCGCTTGCCACCCGCCGCGCCGGCGATGACCAGACGCATTCCCGAGCCAAGCGCCGCGGCGGCGATCGCCTCCTTGGCGCGCAATTGATCGCACGCGTCGATGATCACATCGACAGGCTGTGCAAGAAGTTGCGGCCAGTTCTGCGCGTCGACGAATTCTTCGATCGTGTGGACCACGCAGCCGGGGTGGATGTCGGCAATGCGCTCGCGCAGCGCGAGCACCTTGGCCTGGCCGAGCGTTGCACCCAGCGCCTGCACCTGTCGGTTGATGTTGGATTCGGAGACGTGGTCCAGATCGATCAGCGTGAGCGCGGCCACGCCGCAGCGCGCGAGCGCCTCGGCGGCCCAGGAGCCGACGCCGCCCACACCGATGACGGCGATGCGCGCCGCCCGAATCTTCGCGTAGCCCGCCTCGCCGTAAAGGCGGCGCAGACCGCCGAAGCGGCGCTCCAGACCGGGCACCACTTCGAGGGCCAGGACTAGGGCTTGATCGACGCCAGCCGTTCCTTGCCGGCCTGTGCCGCCTCGGAATTGGGGTAGGCCTTGGCCAACTCGGCGAGCGTGATGCGGGCTCGCACCGGATCTTTCAACTCGAGCTGGCAGTTCGCGATCGACAACAGCGACTCGGGCGCGCGCGGGTGGTCCGGCGAAACCGAGACGAGCTGGCGAAACGTGCTGATCGCCGCCGTGTAGTCGCGCTTGCCGTACTGGGCGTTGCCGAGCCAGAACAGCACCGACTCGTGAAAGCCGCTCACCGGGTAGCGCCGGTCGAACGCGGCGAGTGCAGTCGCCGACTTGTCGAATTCGCCCTTGCGAAACACCGCCATGGCTTCTTCGTAGAGGCGCTTTTCGTCCGGGTCGGCGAGGAACTCTCGGCCGTCCACCGACACTTTGACCGGCTCGAATTTGCGCACCCGCTCGTCGACGCTCTGCGTGATATCTTTTTGCTTGCGCTGCAATTCGGCGAGGTCGCGCGCGAGCTGTTCATCCTGGCCGCGCAGTTTGGCGTTGTCGGCGCGCAATTGCTCGAGCAGGTTGTTCAGCTCGACCATGCTGCGCTTCATTTGCAGCATCTGCTCGTTGAGCAGCGTCAGCTGGGTGTTCTGCTGGGCGACCTGGCCGTTCAACTGGGCATTGAGCTGGGCACTCAACTGCGCGAGTTGCTCGACCTGGCGCGCCCGGTTTTGTTCATTGACCAGATCGAGCCGCTGGCGCAACTCCAGAATCGCCTTGCGCGCCTCTTCGTCGTCGAACAATCCGGCGCGCGCGGGCAGCGCCGCAAACGCACCCGCCAGGGCCACCGCCAACGCCACGGCCTTGACGGACAGCCCGGCGAGCCTAAGGTGGGGGGCGCGCATCACGGGCCTCTCAACGGCTTGCCAACTCGGCGCGCCGGTTCTTCGCCCACGCCGACTCGTCGTTGCCCATCGCCGCGGGCCGCTCCTTGCCGAAGCTCACGGCGTCGACCTGCGCGTCTTTCGCGCCGTACAGCGCGAGCGACTTCGCCACTGCCTCGGCGCGCTTCTGGCCGAGCGCCAGGTTGTATTCGCGCCCGCCGCGGTCGTCGGTATGGCCTTCGATGGCCAGGCGCTTATTGCGGTCCGCGCTGAGCAATTTGGCGTAGGTCTCGATCGCCGGGCGGTACTCGTCCTTCACCGCGTAGCTGTCGAAATCGAAGTAGACGACACGCGGCAGGTTGCTCGCCACGGCCGGGGCCACCTTGGTCAGGTCCACCGGCGTCACCGCCGATTGAGCCGTGCCACTCGACGCCGCACCCGACGTGCCGGAGCCCGACTGAGACCCTGAACCCGACCCCGCGCCCGTGCCGGCGCCTGCGGTCGGCCGCGTTTCGACGGGCACGTCAGCGTCGAGCTTGGTGCTCGAGCAGCCGTAAAGCGCGACGAGCATGGACAAAACAATCGTAGCCTGCTTCATCGATTTCATGGTTCGGGTCCTTTCAGTGGTGCGTGAATGTCTTCAGTTCATCGATCTGCTTGTCTCTGCCATTTTGTGCCTATCTCCCGTAAGGCCCCCACACCGGCTCGCGCACATCGGCGGTCGTGGAAATCAAGCGGGCCTTGATCTTGCCATCCAACGTCGTCGTCATCAAGACATCGCGGCCTTGGGCGCGCGTCGCGTAAATGATGAGCCGGCCGTTGGGTGCAAAGCTCGGGCTTTCGTCGTCGGTAGTGTCGGTCAAGGCCGCACCCTGGGCATTGCCCGTTGTCAAATCCAGCGTGTGCAGGCGAAAGTCATTGCCCAGCCTCGAAATATAGGCCATCGTGCGGCCGTCCGGGCTGATCGCCGGGCTGATGTTGTAGCTGCTTGCAAATGTGATGCGCTCCACCGTCGATCCGTTCAGCAGGGTGCGGTAAATCTGCGGCGTGCCGCCGCGGTCGCTCACGAAGTAGAGGCCGCGCCCGTCCGGGGCAAACACGGGCTCGGTGTCGATTGCCGGGCTGTTCGTCAGGCGGCGCAAGTTGTTGCCGTCGCGACCCAGCAAGTAGATTTGCGAGCCGCCGTCGCGCGACAGCGTCACCGCCAGCGTCTGCCCATCCGGGGACCACGCCGGCGCGCTGTTCGAACCGCGAAAATTCGCGAGCGACCGGCGCCTGCCCGACGCAACTTCTTGCACATAGACGACGGCCTTCTGGCTTTCGAACGACACGTAGGCGAGTTCGCGCCCGTCGGGCGACCACGCCGGCGAAATGATCGACTCGGCGCTGTTCAGCGCCACCTGCCCGCCTTCGCCGTCGGCGTCGGCCACGCGCAGCGTGAAGCGCCCTCCGCCGCGTGTGACGTAAGCGATGCGCGTCGAGAAAACGCCCTTCTCTCCCGTCAGCTTTTCGTAGATGTAGTCAGCGATGCGGTGCGCCGCCAGGCGCAGGTCAGCGGCGTCGACAGCGTTGCTCTGCCCGCCCAGCTCGACGCCTTTGACGACGTCCCAGAGTTTGAAGCGCACGTCGAAGCGGCCGTCCGCCAGGCGCGTCACCGAGCCGGCGACGAGTGCGTCGGCCGCGCGGGTGCGCCACTCGGGCATCACCGGGCGCGCGGTTTCGTCAAGCGCCGCATTCGTATCGATGCCGCGAAACGCGCCGCTGCGCTCCAGATCGGCACGCACGATGGTCGAGATCGCCTGCCCCGACTTTTCTTCGTCGCGAAAGCGCGTGATGGCGATCGGCAGCTGGGTTGTGCCGACGCCGGAGATTTCGACGCGGAATTGGGCGCGCGCCGACCCCATCAGGCTGAATGCGGCCGGGGCAGCGGCGAGGCGAATCAGAGTTCTTCTTTGCATGGGGATCGATGCGGCGCAGCGGTGGAGCCACTGCGCCGGTTGCGTTGAATGGATCGGCGACAATGCCAATGATAGAGGGCGATTCCCCATTGACCATGCCGCCGAACCCGCATTCGCTCACCGTGGTCATCGTTGCGAAGAACGAAGAAAACAACATTGCAGCCTGCATCGCCAGCGCATCCTTCGCCGACGAAGTGCTTGTGCTCGACTCGCGCAGCCACGACGCGACCGTGCGTCTGGCACGCGACGCCGGCGCCCGCGTCGTCGAGACTGACTGGCCAGGTTACGGCCCGCAGGTCGCGCGTGGCTTCGCGCTGGCGAGCACCGAGTGGGTGCTCTCGCTCGATGCCGACGAGCGCATCAGCGACGCGCTTCGCACCGAAGTGATGAGCGCGATTCGCAGCCCCGGCCACGACGGCTGGCGCATTCCGCGGGTTTCGGAGTTTTGCGGGCGCTTCATCCAGCACAGCGGCTGGCGCCCCGACTACACGCTGCGCCTGGGGCGGCGCAGCAAATCAGGCTTCACGGATCATTTTCTGCACGCGCACATGACGGTCGACGGGCCAGTCGGCGAGTTGAAGAGCCCGCTGATCCACTTCAGCTACCCGAACCTGTACGACGTGCTCGAAAAGCTCGACCGCTATTCGACCGGACACGCACGCGATATGCACGCGCGCGGCAAGACGGGTGGCGTCTGGAAGGGTGTGCTGCACGGCGTCTTCGCTTTCGTTCGCACCTACTTTGCGCGTCTGGGCGTGCTCGACGGCCGCCACGGCCTGATGCTGGCGATCTACAACGCCGAGTACACCTACTACAAGTACGTGAAGCTGATGTTCCTCGAGAACCCGCCGCAGCGCCCGGCGCCACCCGCATGAACGGTACACCGGGCGACGCCAAGCCGTCAGCGGGCCAGACGCTGTCGCAGCGCCTGGCGCGCATCGCGCCCTATTTCAAGGACAGCCGGCGCGGTGTCGTGACGGTGATCCTGGCCGCCCTCGTCGCCGCCTCCACCGAGCCGATGATCCCGGCGCTGATGCAGCCGCTGCTCGACAGCGGCTTCAAGGCCGGCACGCTGCCGCTGTGGATCGTTCCTGTCGTGTTGGTGGGCTTGTTTGCGGTGCGCGGCGCTGCGGGTTTTGCTGCGCAGTACGGCCTGGCCTGGGTCGCGAATCGCGGCACGCTGGCGATGCGCAAGGCGATGTTCGAGCGCCTGCTCGACGCGCAGCCAGGGCTGTTCACGCGCCAGTCAGCATCGAGCCTGATCAATACGCTCACCTACGAAGTGCAAGGCGGCGCCGGGCAGTTGGTGAGTTCGCTGCTGACGCTGGTGAAAGACTCGTTGACGCTGGTGGCGCTGCTCGCCTACCTGCTGTGGCTGAACTGGCAGCTCACGGCGTTCATCGCCGTGCTGTTCCCGGCGCTCGCCCTCGTGATGCGCACCCTGAGCCGGCGCCTGCACCGGCTTGTCGTGCAGGGACAGAAGGCGATGGATGAACTCGCCTACGTGGTCGAAGAAAACGTGCTCGCCTGGCGCATCGTGCGCCTGCACAACGCGCAGGCCACTCAGGCCAGGCGCTTCGAGGGCGTGAGCGAATCGATGCGGCGCCTGGCCATCAAATCGGTGGTCGCGTCGGCGACGATGACACCGCTCACCCAAGTGCTCGCCGCGTGTGCGCTGTCCGGCGTGATCGTTCTCGCCTTGTGGCAAAGCGGCACGCAAGGCAGCTCGGTGGGCGAGTTCGCTGCTTTTGTGACGGCGATGTTGATGTTGGTCGCCCCGGTGAAGCACCTGTCCGAGGTCGCCGGCCCGATCACGCGCGGCGTGGCGGCGCTCGAGCGCGGCGTCGCGCTCATCGACCAGTCGCCCAGCGAAGTCGACGGCGGCCATGACCCGGGTCGCGCGCGCGGCGAACTCGAGTTTCAAGGCGTCACCCTGAACTACGCCAGCGCGTCCGGCGCCGCACTGAGCGACGTGAACTTGCGCCTCGCCGTGGGCGAATCGGTCGCCCTCGTCGGCCCCTCGGGCGCCGGCAAATCAACGCTCGTGAACCTGTTGCCGCGCTTCCTCGAACCCAGCAGCGGCGCGCTCACCCTGGACGGCGTTGCGCTCGCGCAGTGGAGCGTCACGGCGCTGCGGCGCCAGTTCGCTTTGGTGAGCCAGGATGTCGTGTTGTTCAACGACAGCGTCGCAGCGAACGTCGCGCTCGGCGCCCCGGGCGACCCGACCGACCGCGCCAAGGTAGAGAGCGCGCTGCGCGCGGCGAATCTGCTCGACTTCGTGGAAACACTCGCGCAAGGCATTCATACGCCGATCGGCCACAACGGCGAGCGGCTCTCCGGCGGGCAGCGCCAGCGCTTGGCGATTGCGCGCGCGATCTACAAGGACGCGCCGATTCTGATTCTCGACGAGGCGACGTCGGCGCTCGACTCCGAGTCGGAGCGGCTCGTGCAGCAGGCGTTGGAAGCGCTGATGCGCGGGCGCACGAGCCTCGTCATCGCGCACCGCCTGTCGACGATCGAACGCGCCGATCGCATCGTCGTGCTCGACGGCGGACGCATCGTCGAGAATGGCACGCACGCGCAGCTGTTGGCGCAAGGCGGCCTTTACGCGAGGCTGCGCGCATTGCAATTCAGGAGCTGACCGTGACGACCCTGCCCATCAGTCGCTACCCCACCCCCGCGCTCGAGAGCGTGCCCGCCGATATTCGCGAGCGCATCCTCGAGGTGCAGCAGAAGTCGGGCTTCGTGCCGAACGTGTTCCTCGCTCTGGCGCACCGGCCCGACGAATTCCGCGCCTTCTTCGCTTACTACGACGCCTTGCTGCTGCGCAATTCGGGCCTCAGCAAGGGCGAGATGGAAATGATCATCGTCGCCACGAGCGCAGCGAACCAGTGTCTGTACTGCGTCGTCGCCCACGGCGCGCTGCTGCGCATCTACGAGAAGAAGCCACTCGTCGCGGACCAGGTGGCCGTCAACTACCGCAAGGCCGACATCACGCCGCGGCAGAAGGCCATGCTCGGATTTGCCTTGAAGGTCTGCACCGACTCTGCGGCAATCGGCGAACCTGACTTCGCTCTGCTGCGCGAACATGGCTTCACCGATGAGGATGCGTGGGACATCGGCGCCATCACGGCGTTCTTCGGTTTGTCCAATCGCATGGCGAACCTGACGTCGATGCGGCCCAACGATGAGTTCTACCTGATGGGGCGCGTGCCACGGCCGGCGAAGGCCTGAGGCAGACGCGCACGCCGATGTTCTCGATCATCATCCCGACCTGGAACAACCTGGCGTTCCTGCAACTCGCCGTCGACACGATTCGAAGGCACTCGGCGCACGCGCATCAAATCCTCGTGCACGTCAACGACGGCTCCGACGGCACGCTCGCGTGGGTGCGCGAGCAGGGGCTGAAGCACACTGCCAGCGCGACGAACATCGGCATCTGCTACGCAGTGAACCAGGTCGCACGACTCGCGACGATGCCCTACCTGCTCTACCTGAACGACGACATGGCCGTGCTGCCTGGGTGGGACAGCCGCTTGCTCGAAGTGGCGCAGCGCCTCGAAGGCAAGCGCTTCATGCTCTCGTCGACGATGATCGAACCCGGCGGCGCGAACAACCGCTGCACCATCGCTGCCGACTTCGGCCGTGACCCCGCGGCGTTTCGCGAGGCCGAAGTCATCGCGGCGCTGCCGGGACTGAAACGCTCCCACTGGCTCGGCTCCACTTGGCCCCCGACTCTGATTCCCACGTGGATGTGGGCTGAGGTCGGCGGCTACAGCGTCGAGTTCTCGCCGGGAATGAGCAGCGACAACGATCTGTCGATGAAGCTTTGGCACGCCGGCTGCCGCACCTTCATCGGCCTGGGTGACAGCTTCGTCTATCACTTCGCGTGCGTCTCGACCGGGCGTATCGTGAAGAACGACGGGCGCCTGCAGTTTCTGCACAAATGGGGAATCAGCCAACGCGACTTCGACCGCATCTGCCTGCACCGCGGCGACCCGGTCGACCTTGACGCGGCACTCGGCGGCCGCACGCTGGACGCGGCCGATCGAGAACTGCTCGCCAAGGCACGCTTTCGCGCCCGCTTCACCTTGAAGTTCAAGCCCGCGGTGGCCTTTTCCGCCGCTCCCTGAAGGCGCAGCGTGAATTCGCCGCTTGCATTGAACGCCGCCGCCGCGCGCTACCCGACGCTGGCGATCAGCAACCACGGCCTGCGCAACAGCGGCGGCATCGAGCGCTACGCGATGACGCTCGTGCGCGGGTTGCACGAGCGCGGCATTCGCCCGACGCTGATCGCCAAGGCGTTTGACACCACCTTGCCCGAATACGCCTGGGTGAATCCTGTACACACGAGCGTACGCGCAGCGCCGGGCAAGCTGCGTGACTTGCTTTTCGATTGGCGCATCGGTCGCGCGAAGCGCCGGCTCGGCCTCTTCCCGCTGATCGGCTGCAACCAGACGCGCTGGTCCGACATCGGTATCTGCGGCGGCACGCACCCGGGATTCCTCGCCGCGATGGGCAAAGGACTGGGGTGGACCGACCGCTTGAAAGTCGCACTCGAACGCGCCCACCTGAACGCTGCGCACACCGTGGTCGCGCACTCGGAACTCATGAAGAACGAGGCGGTGACGCACTACGGCATCGATCCGCAAAAAGTCGTGTTGCTCTACCCGCCGGTCGACGGCAGCCGCTTCTCGCCCGTCGCGCCCGCGGCGCGCGAAGCGCTGCGCGCCCAGTTGGATTTGCCGAGCGACAGGGCGGTGTTCCTGCTCGCCTCGACCGGACACAAGCGCAAAGGCCTGGACCTGCTCGTCGAGTTCTTTGCGCACACCGAGCTGCCGGCGACCTTGGTGATTGCCGGGCGCCCGATGCCGGGCACGGTGCGCAACGTGCGCCACCTCGGCTACCGCAGCGACATTCAAGACGTCTACCGCGCGGTCGACTTCACCGTGATGGCGTCGCGCTACGAGCCCTTCGGTCTGGTGGGTGTCGAGTCGGTGCTGTGCGGCACGCCGGTCGTGCTCGCGGCCAACGCTGGTTGCGCGGAAGTCATTCGCGAGCCGGCAAAGATCACATTCGCGCTCGACGATCCTGCGTCGCTCGGGCAGGGCATTTCCGCGGCGGTGCAACGCTGGCGCAGCAGCACGCACCGGTTGGAGACGCCGCTCACCTGCCTGGGCTACGACCCACGCGTGTCCGTGCACGTCGACGCCTTGCTGGCGATCGTTGAGTCGCTCAACAAGCGCCCTAGAATCTGACGCTGGCCATCCATCGACGCGCGACGCATGAGCAAGAACATCGTCTATCTGGTGCACGGAGGCAGCAAGTTCTACGACCAGGCACGCCTGTCGATCCTGACGTTGCTCGATCACTTGTTCAAGCAGGCGCGCGACGACTACCGCATCGTCGTCTACTGCGACAAGCCGCACCTGCTTCCGCAGCATCAATTTATTCGCAGCGTCCCGGTCACGCCGCAGCAACTTCAAGGCTGGCGCGGCCCGCTCGAATTCGTGCATCGCATCAAATTGCAGATGCTGCGCGATGCTGTGACCCAATTCCAGGAACCCTTCATCTTCGTCGATTGCGATACGCGCTGGCTGCGCTTGCCCGACGCCGAGTTCGACGCCTTGTCTGCCCCCGCGACGCCGGGCCGCAAGCCGGTGTTCTTCATGCACATGAACGACGGCGAGATTTCGGCGACCTTCTATCCGCACTACTTCCGCCACTTGAACCGGCACGCCGCCGTGCAGCTCGCTCCATGGAAAATCAAGCCAGGTCCGTGGCTGATGTGGAATTCCGGCGTGATCGGTGTGGCTCCGGGAGTGGCCGGAAGCTTCTTCGACGACGCCTTGGCCATCTCCGATCTGCTGCACCTGTATCTGCGCCCGCGCATCTTCACCGAGCAGTGCGCGATTGCGCTGCTCGCCGCGACGCGTTTCGACGTACGGCCTTTCGATCACTGCCTGCACCACTACTGGGACTACAGTTTCGAAGCACCGATCTACCTCGACAGCATTTTTGCGGGCCTGGACCCGGCGTTGAGCCTTGCGCAGCAAGCCGACTATTGCGGCCGCTTCAACTGGGATGAATCGCAGCTGCGCGCGATCCGCTCCAAGCGCAGCACGCGCTTGCGCCGCTGGATCGCCAAAGTGAGGAACTCGCTGTTCAAGCGCAGGGTCGACCTGCGGGTTGTGCAACTCAAGCGCGCGCTGCAGCGTGGCCCCGTCGCGCCACAACCCTGAGCGGCCACCCCGGCCCCGTGGACTACAGTGCGGTCGACCCTCCCACCTGATCGGCAACGCCTCATGAACAACTACCGCCTGCGCAAGCGAGTCCTGGTCACCGGCGGCGCCGGGTTCCTGGGCTCGCATCTGTGCGACCGGCTCGTCGCACAGGGGAACGACGTGATGTGCATCGACAATTTCTTTACCGGCACGCGCGACAACGTCGAACACCTGCTCGGCAATTCGCGCTTCGAGATGACGCGCCACGACGTCACCTTCCCTCTGTACGTCGAAGTCGACGAGATCTACAACCTCGCCTGCCCGGCGTCGCCGATACACTACCAGTTCGATCCGGTCCAGACGACGAAGACGAGCGTGCACGGTGCGATCAACATGCTGGGGCTGGCCAAACGCGTCAAGGCGAAGATCCTGCAGGCGTCGACGAGCGAGGTCTACGGCGACCCGAGCGAGCACCCGCAGACCGAAAGCTACTGGGGCAACGTGAACCCGATCGGCCCGCGCTCCTGCTACGACGAAGGCAAACGCTGCGCCGAGACGCTGTTCTTCGACTATTGGCGCCAGCACAAACTCGCGATCAAGGTCGCGCGTATCTTCAACACCTACGGCCCGCGCATGCACCCGAACGACGGGCGCGTCGTCTCCAGCTTCATCGTCCAAGCGCTGCGCGGCGACCCGATCACGATTTTCGGCGACGGGCAGCAGACGCGATCGTTTTGCTACGTCACCGACCTGATTGACGGTCTCGTCAAGCTCATGGCGACGCCGTCCGACGTGACGGGCCCGATCAATCTGGGCAACCCGACGGAGATGACGATGCTCGAGCTCGCCGAGCGCATCATCGGCCTGGCCGGGTCGAAGTCGAAACTGGTCTTCAAGCCTTTGCCTGAAGACGATCCACGGCAGCGGCAGCCCGACATTTCGCGCGCGAAATCGCTTCTCGATTGGACTCCCACGGTGAATGTCGAGGAGGGTCTGCGACATACGATCGAATACTTTGACGAATTGCTCAAGCGGCTGTCGCACCCACAGATCAGCGCGCATTCCTCCTAGCCGGCTCGAGCGAGCGCATGACTTTGTCGCCGTTCGACTACGTCTGCTCAGTGGGAATCCACCGCAACGTTGCACGCATCCTTGCCGCACGCAAAGATCTGAAGGGCAAGGCCATCATCGACCTGGCTTGTGGCGATGGGCGAACCACCCACTTGCTGAGGTCGCTGGGCGCGACCGCAACACCGTTCGATTTGTTCCCCGAGGTCTGCAAGCTCGACGACAAGCCGCAAGCCGTCGACCTGCAGGCCAAGACTTCGATCCCTGACGCATCGGCCGACATGGTGATATTCCAAGAGGTGATCGAGCACTTGCCGAATCAGCTGTTTGCACTGCAGGAAATTCATCGCATCCTCAAGCCTGGCGGGGAGTTGTTCTTGACGACACCCAGCCGCAGCTCGCTCGCGTCGAAACTGAGTTACCTGTGCTTCGAAAGCGAAACCCTCAAGCTCACGCCTTGGGGACCGCTGGACAGCGTGTGGTTGCAAGATGGTCGAGGCGAGAAGAAGTGTTATGGCCATCTGTGGCTGATCGGCATTCAGCAGTTGCGCACCTTGGCCTTCGTCGCCGGCTTCAAGTCGATCAAGATCGAGCGCAGCGAACTCAGCCGCTCTTCGGCCTTCTTGATGCTTCTGTTCTACCCGCTGGTCTTGCTCGTGAGTGCGCGGGCCCTGCTGCGTGGATGGAGGAAAACGCGAGACGTGGCTCTGCGAAACGAATTGCGCGAGCAATTCAGATTGAACATCAGCCCGGTCAATTTGACCAACAAGTTCTTGATCGCTTCGCTGGTCAAGTAGGTCGATGCGACGACGACCGCCCGGCATCTTCGCTCCAGCATGTACAAAGTCTTCGAAAAGCTGCATCGCACCGGCCGGCGCGCACGAGAAATCGTCGGCAGCCGTCTGCAAGGGGGCACGGCCTGCGGCACCTGTGGTTTCACAGGCCAACCCTTGCATCGCGACGTGCTCTGGCCTGAACTGGTCGCGCAATGGGAGCTCGACCCCAATTGGGCGCGTTGGATGGACGAGCGCGAAGGCAGTCGATGCGCGTGGTGCGGTTCGAGTTTGCGCAGTGCTCAACTCGCCGCAGCGATTGTGACGACGGTCAATACGATGACGGGCGCGGCCGCGACGCGCCTCAGCGATCTGTTCCGCGACTCCCGGACACGATCACTGGCGATCGCTGAAATCAACTCGGCCGGCAATCTGCACCGCTATCTCGCCCGCTGCCCCGGCCTGCGCCACTCGGAATTCGGCAGCACCACGGCCGCGGTTCCGTCGGAAGACCTGATGCGGCTCTCCTACACCGATGCGACGTTCGGTCTCGTCGTGACTTCCGACACTTTGGAACACGTGCCCGACATCGACCAGGCATTGCGCGAAACCTTTCGCGTGCTGACCCCAGGTGGATCGCACGTGTTTTCGGTTCCCGTGATCTGGGATCGTGCGACACGGCGCCGCGCGCGGCTGCGCGGCGATGTCCTCGAACACCTGCTGCCGCCCAGCTACCACGGGGCCCCGGGCCAGGGCAAGAGTGACTTCCTGGTGTTCCATGAATTCGGTGCCGACCTGCCGGAGCGCTGCGCATCGGTGGGCTACGAAGTGCGCCTGCTGCGCCACCCCACCAATCCGGCAGTCGTCACTTTCATGGCGCGGCGCCCTGGCTGAGCACCGCGCCTAATTCAATTGCCGCCCCACAGGATTTGACCCATGGCCCATCCAGAGCAAGCTGAATTCTTCGACTGCGTGCGCGCCAACTACCCCGCAGCGTTCGAGCAGGTTCGTGTGCTCGAGGTGGGCTCGCTCGACATCAACGGTTCGGTGCGCGACCTGTTTCGCAACTGTGCCTACGTCGGCGTCGACCTCGCGCTCGGCCCCGGTGTGGACTTGGCCTGTCAAGGGCAACTCGTCGAATTTCCGAGCGGCCACTTCGACACCGTGATCTCCGCCGAATGCATGGAGCACAACCCGTTCTGGCGCGAAACCATCGCCAACATGCTGCGCATGACCCGCCCCGGCGGGCTGGTACTGATCAGCTGCGCCACGACCGGCCGGCTCGAACACGGCACGACGCGCACGAATCCGGACGCGTCGCCATTCACGTCGGCGCAGAACTGGGACTACTACCGCAACCTCACCGCCACCGACCTCGCGAACGCCCTGAATCTGCGGGGCTGGCTCGCCGACTGGGGAAGTTGGACCAACTTCATCACCCGCGATCTGTACTTTGTCGGTCTGCGCCACGGTGATGTGGGCCAGCCAGTGCGGCGTCTTGATCCGGCGATGCGCCAAGCTCTCGACGCGCGCTACGCGATGACGGCGAGCGCCAAGGCTTTACGGCGCGGCCTCAAGACTAAGCTGTTCGGCGACATGCTGTCGCGCCCCTGAACGCGTGATCCTCAATCGGCCCGACGCCCCGATGCCCAAGGCCGCGGTGATCGGCGAGAGCCATGCCGCACTCGAGCGACCTGCGAGCCCGGACCCCGGCGCACCAGTCGTTTCGCTGCTGCTCATCGCCTACAACCAGCAAACCACCATAGGCGAAGCGGTCTCCGCAGCACTCAACCAGACTTATTCACCCCTCGAGATCGTCATTTCCGACGACGCCTCGGGCGACGCAACCTGGGCGCGAATCCAGAGCGCCGTCGAGGGCTATGCCGGCCCGCATCAGGTGGTCCTGAATCGCAACGAGCACAACCTGGGTATCGGCGCGCACCTGAGCCACCTCGTCGAGCTCTCGCGGGGCGAATTGCTGTTCGTCGCGGCGGGCGACGACATCTCGCTGCCGCAGCGCTGCGAACGCGTCGTCGGTGCCTGGCTCGCCTCGAACCGGCGCCTGGATCTGATCGCCACCGAATTGACCGACGTGGACGAGTACGGCACAACACACGACTGCATCACACCCAGCGACTTGGCAAGCTATCGCAACGCCGCAGACTGGATCGCTCGGCCGCCGTTCGTCGTCGGTGCCGCGCAGGCCTGGACCCGCCGCGTGTTCGAGCGCTTCGGGCCTTTGCCACCGGGTGTGGTGGCCGAAGACCTGATCATGGTGTTTCGCGCCATCGTGAGCGGCGGCGCAATGACCTTGAACGAACCCTTGGTGCGCTACCGGCGCGGAGGGATCTCGCGACGCCGCCGCGCGCTGCGCGCCGGCGACGTGGTGCAGCGCCTGGTCCGCAACAGCCGGCACGCACTAGTCGAGTTGCCGCAGTTGCTTGCCGACGCTGGCGTCGCGGGCCAGCTGGCAGCGGTGCAAGCCAGTCTGAAGGCACGATTGATTCGCGAACGCCACATCGACAGCGTCTTCGCGGCGCCCACGCTGCGCGAAAAACTCTCGCGCTTCCTTCGGGATCGCGATGTTCCTCTGGCGTTGCGCGTGCGGGTTCTGCTCTACGCGGCGTGCCCTGAGTCGACCGCACCGTTCTTCTGGCTCAAGCGGCGATTGACTCGGGCCACATGACCGTGCGCCCGCGCAGCAACGGCGCAGAACCCGGCAAGCACCCGTGAGCCGCAGCGCTACATCAACACAATGTCGCACTGCTCAGGCGTCGCAAACGCCTGAGCCTACAGCGAAATCGGCTTGCGGTGACCAGGTCGACCGGGCGACCCAACAGGTCTTCGAGAAAGAACTGGTCAATGTCAGTGCTTACAGATGCCGCAGATCGCATCCAGCTTCCTGAGGGCGCCGGCGAGCACCTTGTCGTGGCCCGATCCCCAAGGATGCGGCCTCGCATTGCGTGCACGCCAATCGAAGGACTTGGGCTGGAACGCCAGCAGGTAGCCGACCTCGCCTTTGGGCCCATTCACCGCCAGCGCGAACGGGTTGTCGGCGTTGAACGCTGCATGGGGTCATCGGGAAGCCGATGACAACGCTGGTCTTCGCGTTGAACGCGGCGGTGGAGACCACCAATGGGGTGCAGGCCCGGCATCGACTTGCCGACATGGGGGCTGTGTTCGATGAAGATGATTTCGCCGCGCTCGGGCACCCAGAGTCGAGACGGCCTGGCCATCAAGCGGCCTCGGCGCCAACCGGCGCGAAGGCCATGGCCTCGCCGCTGTGGCGCTTCGGCTCAAATGCCGCGAGCATCGCCTCCAGCGTGGGTTCGGTTTCAGCCTCGATCACGATGCGGCCGGGCCTGACGACAACACGCACCGGCGTGCCTTCCACGACTCCCGCCGCCTTGGCCATCGGCTTGGTAAGCCGCAGGGCAAGGCCATTGCCCCAGGCGCTGATCTGGCTGCTCGAAGTCGACATGCCGCCTCCCAAAAGTGTTGGCACCACTTACCTGCCTGCCCGCGACGTGTCAACGTTCGTATCTACATCTGGCCTCGCCGCCACGGCCATAGACGCTCTATCGAACCCCATCAAGGCCAGTGAGACCCTGCCTACATCAACACAATGTCGTACTGCTCAGGCGCCGCAAACGCCTCCGCCTGCAATGAGATCGGCTTCCCAATGAAGTCGGACAACCCCGCAAGATGTTGCGACTCCTCATCAAGCAGCATCTCCACCACCGCCGCCGAAGCAATCACGCGAAATTCCTTCGGATTGAACTGCCGAGCTTCGCGCAGAATTTCCCGCAGGATGTCGTAGCAGACGCTGCGCGCGGTCTTCACTTCGCCCTTGCCCTGGCACGTCGGGCACGGCTCGCACAGGATGTGCGCGAGTGACTCGCGCGTGCGCTTGCGGGTCATCTCCACCAGACCGAGCTGGGTGAAGCCGCTCACTGTGATCTTGGTGCGGTCGCGTGAAAGCTGCTTGCGCAACTCGGCGAGCACCGCGGCCTGATGCTCCTCGCGCGTCATGTCGATGAAGTCGATGATGATGATGCCGCCCAGGTTGCGCAGGCGCAGTTGCCGGGCGATGGCTTGCGCCGCCTCGAGGTTCGTCTTGAAAATCGTGTCGTCAAAGTTGCGCGCGCCGACAAAACCGCCGGTGTTCACGTCCACCGTCGTCAGCGCTTCGGTTTGGTCGATGATGAGGTAGCCGCCCGACTTGAGGTCGACGCGCCGCGCCAGCGCGCGCGCGATTTCTTCGTCGATGTTGAACAGGTCGAAGATCGGCCGCTCGCCTTTGTAGTGCTCGAGCTTGGCCACCGAGGTCGGCGTGAACTCCTGGCCGAACAGTTTCAACTGCTCGAATTGCAGCGCCGAGTCGATGCGTATCGCCTGCGTCTGGTCGTTCGCCAGGTCGCGCAGCACGCGCTCGACGAGGTTCAGGTCCTGGTGCAGCAAGGTCGCCGGCGCCGACTTGAAGGTGCGCTCGCGCACCGCCGCCCAGGTTCGGCGCAGGTAGGCGATGTCGTCGGCGAGTTCGGCGTCGCTCGCTTCTTCGGCGTTGGTGCGCAGGATGAACCCGCCGGTGACGCCGCTCGGATCAGGCAGCGTCGCCAGCGCTGCCATGCGCGCGCGCAGTTGTTCGCGCAATTCGGGCGAGCCGATTTTTTGCGAGATGCCGATGCGGTCGTCTTGCGGCAGGAACACGAGCAGGCGCCCGGCAATCGAGACCTGCGTCGAGAGCCTCGCGCCTTTGCTGCCGATCGAGTCTTTGATGACCTGCACGGTGAGCATCTGGCCTTCGAAGATGAGGCGCTCGATCGGCGTGGGCGCATTGGCCGGTGTTTCGCGACGCGCCCCCAGCCCCATGAAGCCGCTCACGCCGTTCGCGCCGTTCGCGCCGTTCGCACCGTTCGACGCGCTGCCGCCGTTCGCGCCATTTGCGCCATTCACGTACACGTCGGCGACGTGCAGGAACGCGGCGCGGTCCAGGCCGATGTCGATGAACGCCGACTGCATTCCCGGCAAGACGCGCGCGACGCGGCCCGCATAGATGTTGCCGACGAGACCGCGTTCGAGCGCACGCTCGACGTGCAGCTCCTGCACCGAACCGTTTTCGACGACGGCGACGCGCGTCTCTTGCGGCGACCAGTTGATGAGGATGTCTTGCATGACGCAGATTGTGAGCGAACTGGCGCGCGCTCCGGGTGGCGGGCTGACACGGCGCTCAGCCGCGGCGCACCAGACGCTTCAGCAATGACGCGGTTTCGAACAGCGGCAGACCCATGATGCCTGTGTAGCTGCCTGCGATGTGTTCGATCCAGCTCGCCGCCTGGCTCTGGATCGCGTATGCGCCGGCCTTGCCGAAGGGCTCGCCGCTGGCGACGTAGGCGTCGATCTCGGCGCGCGACATCGCTGCGAAGCGCACCCGCGAAATGTTCAAGCGCGATGCCGTGCGCCGCCCGTCGAACAGCGCCACACCGCTGATGACGCGGTGCGTTCGTCCTGCCAGGCGTGTCAGCATCTGCACCGCGTCTGCGGCGTCAGCAGGCTTGCCGAGAATTCGCCGGCCGAGCGCCACGGTCGTGTCGGCGCACAGAATCGGCGCCCGTGCCCAGCCGCGCCGCACGAGCCGCTCGCGCGCGGCGCGCAGTTTGGCCAGCGTCACGCGCTGCACATAGCTCGTCGCCGATTCGCCGGGTCGGGTTGCCTCCAAGGCCTCAGCGTCTTCATCGGCGTCGGCGACGAGCAGTTCGTGCGCGACGCCGAGCTGGTCAAGCAGTTGGCGGCGGCGTGGGCTTGCCGAGGCGAGGTAGATGAAGTCGGTGCGTGGCATCGGGGTCGGCAAGAACTACTCGCGGTGGTAGGGGTGACCGACCGTGACGGTCCAGGCACGGTACAGCGCCTCGGCGAGCAGCACGCGCACGAGGGCGTGCGGCAGTGTCAGGTCAGAGAGCCGAATGCTCTCCTGCGCGCTGGCTTTCAGCGCAGGGTCCAGACCATCGGGCCCACCCACGAGCAGCGCGACGTCGCGCGCATCGTGCGCCCACGCCGTGAGGCGCTGCGCCAACTGTGTCGTCGTCAAGCGCTCGCCGTGTTCATCGAAAACGACGCGGCGCGCACCTTTCGGGCACGCCGCCTCAATTCGCGCCGCCTCGAGGGCCAGCACTTGCGCAGGGCTGCGCGTGCCGCGCACTTCGGCTTTCACCGCCTTGAGTTCCAGGCGCATCTCGGGCGGAAAGCGCTTGGCGAACTCATCGTAGGCCTGCTGCGCCCAGGCGGGCGGGCGCTGGCCCACGGCGATGAGCAACAGCTTCATCCGCGGCGTCGCGAGTTGCTGCTAGCGTTTTGCGGGGCGTTTTGCGGGGCGTTTTGCGGGAGGTTTTGCCGCAGGTTTTGTGGCGCTTTTTGCAGCGCTCTTCGGCGCAGGCGCCGGGCGCGCGACGGTCTTTCTTGTCACCTTGGCCACCGCCCTCTTCGGCGCGCCCTTCTTCGCTGCGACCAACGGCGCGCGCTTCGCCGGGGGCGCTGCTTTCGCCGCTACGCGGCGCGCACCTGGCGTCTGGGCTGCGGGTTGGCGCGCCTGCGGCTTGGCCCCCGCCGCGCGCGATGTCGGGCGCGAAGACGCGGCACGCGGCTGCGCTTCGGCGTGCTGCGGCGCCGCCTTCACCAGCTTGACAGGCGCGGTGTCGATCTTCATTCGCACCGGCTTGTCGCCCCACAGCTCCTCGAGATGGTAATAGTCGCGAATCGCCGGCTGCATCACGTGCACGACGGCAGCGCCGCAGTCGACGATGATCCACTCGCCGTTTTCTTCGCCCTCGGTGCGCAGCACGTCCATGCCGCGGCTCTTCACGGTTTCGCGAACGCTGTTCGCCAGTGCCTTGGTTTGCCGGTTGCTCGCGCCCGAGGCGACGATGACGCGCTCGAACAAGGGGGTGAGGTGTTCGGTGTTGAACACAACGACGTTCTGGGCTTTCACGTCTTCCAGACCATCGACGATGGCGCGTTGCAGTTTGCGGATGTCCATTCAGCTCCTGGGTGGGCCTCGGTAAAGGCCATGCTCTTCAATATAACGTGCCACGGCGCTGGGCACCATGGCGGCGATGTCCTGGGCAAGAGCGGCGCGCAGCCGCACCCCCGTGGCCGAGACCTGGCTCGGCGCCAGCGGCAGCTCGATCACGCGGCCGCGCGCACCCGTTGCCGCGGTCACTTCCGGGTTCGAGCGCGGCGCGTCGCCGGCGCGGGCTGCCACGGCCAGCGTGACCATCTGCACCAACTCCTCCCAACCGTGCCAGGTGTGAAACTGCGCGAACTGGTCTTGCCCCACGATGAGAAACCATTCATTGCTGGCATTCCCGGCGCGTTCACGAAGCTCGCGCACCGTGTCCACCGTGTAGCTCGGCCCGGTGCGAAGCAGCTCGCAGCTCTCCAGCTGGAAACGCGGCTCGTGCGCGATCGCGAGTTGGACCATCGCCGCGCGGTCCGCCCCGCGCGCCAGTTGGCGCGCCTTCTGCCACGGTTGGCCCACCGGCACCCACAACAATTGGTCGAGCTTGAGGTGCTGCAACGCCACGCCGGCGAGCGCCAGGTGCGTGTTGTGCACCGGGTCGAAGCTGCCGCCGAAGATGCCGATGCGGCTCAAGCGGTGACCTTGGTTTGATCTTCGCCGAGCCAGTCGCGCGGCCGCAGAAAGTCGCTGTACAGGCGCGCCTCGGGCGTGCCGGCGTGCGGCGCCCAGTTGTAGCGCCACTTCACGATCGGCGGCATCGACATCAGAATGCTTTCGGTGCGCCCGCCCGACTGCAGGCCGAACAGCGTGCCGCGGTCGAACACGAGGTTGAACTCGACGTAGCGGCCGCGCCGGTACGCTTGAAAGTCGCGCTCGCGCTCGCCGTAAGGCAGGTCGCGGCGGCGTTGCAGGATAGGCAGGTAGGCGCCGAGAAACGCATCGCCCACCGACTGCGTGAGCGCCAAGCCGCCGTCGAAGCCGAGCTCGGCGAGGTCGTCGAAAAACACGCCGCCGATGCCGCGCGGCTCGTTGCGGTGCTTCAGGAAGAAGTAGTCGTCGCACCACTTCTTGAAGCGCGGGTATTTGTCATCGCCGAACGGCAGCAGCGCGTCGCGGTTCACACGGTGGAAGTGGCGCGCGTCGTCATCGAAGCCGTAATAGGGCGTGAGGTCCATGCCGCCGCCGAACCACACGACGGGCGCACCTGCAGCAGGCGTGGCAGCGAGCATGCGCACGTTCATGTGCACCGTGGGCACGTAGGGGTTGCGCGGGTGCAGCACGAGCGAGACGCCCAGCGCCTCGAACGGCGCGCCGGCGAGCTCCGGACGGTGCTGCGTTGCCGACGGCGGCAGCGTCTTGCCTTTGACGTGCGAGAAATTGCAGCCGCCGCGCTCGAGCAGCACGCCGTCTTCGATGAGGCGGGATCGACCGTCGCCTTCGAGCTTCCCACCCGGCTCGCGGGTCCAAGCGTCGGTGAGAAAGGGCTCGCCGCCTTCGCTTTGCAAGGCATCAACGATGCCGTCCTGCAGCCCGAGCAGGTAGGCCCTGACACTCGCGATGTTCATGGTTCCAACCGTATCGGGCCGGCCTGAGCCGGATTGCGGCCGGTGCACGCACCCAGAACCGCCTCGATGTGGGCCATGTCGCGCGCCGCATCGCCGCTGAGCTGCAGAAAATTCGCAACCCCGACTTCGCGCTGCCGATAGTCGAAGCAGACCAGGCCCAAGGGAACGCTTGCACGCATCGCCACATGATAGAAGCCGGAGCGCCAGGCGTCGCGGTATTGGCGCGTTCCCTCCGGGGTCAGGGCGAGCCAGAGGAACTGATTGCGCTCGCGCGCGTCGATCAAGGCCTGCGCCATCTGGCCGACGATGCCGTGCGGCGCCGCACGGTCCACCGGCACGCCGCCCAACCAGCGCAGCCAGGCGCCGAACAACGACACTCGAAACAGCGTGTCCTTGCCCCAGAACGTGACGTCGATGCCTATCGTCCACTTGGCGAAGATGCCCACGACAAAGTCCCAGTTCGACGTGTGCGGGTAGACGATCAGCACGCCCTGGCGCGCCGGCAGTCCGTGAAAGCGCACGCGCCAGGCGGCCAGGCGCATCAGGCCCCGCGCCAGCGCGCTGCCCTTCAATTGCACCGGCAGGGTTTCAGCCACGGACGAACCGATTCAGCGGCTTCATCGTTTGATGGCGCGGTGGCCGATGTCGCGGCGGAACTGCACACCGTCGATTTTGATGCCCTGCACGAGTTGGTAGGCGCGCGTCTGCGCCGTCTTCAGCGGCTCGCCGAGCGCCGTGGCACACAACACGCGCCCGCCCGAGGTGACCAGCTTCTGGTCGTGCAGCGCGGTGCCGGCGTGGAACACACACGTGTCCGGCGTTTCGCCAGGCACGCCAGCGATTGCATCGCCCTTGCGCGCTTGCACCGGATAGCCCGCGGCGGCGAGCACGACGCCCAACGCCGAGCGCCGGTCCCATTGCAGCTCGACGTTCTTCAGCGTGCCGTCGGTGGCGTGCATCAACACGTCGAACAGGTCCGACTTCAGGCGCATCAGGATCACCTGCGCTTCCGGGTCGCCGAGGCGGCAGTTGAACTCCACGGTGCGCGGCTGGCCGTGCGCGTCGATCATCAGGCCGGCGTAGAGAAATCCCGTGTAGACGATGCCCTCGGCGGCCAGGCCGGCAATCGTCGGCATGATGATTTCGTGCATCGCCTTGGCGTGCACGTTGGGCGTGACGACGGGCGCGGGCGAATACGCGCCCATGCCGCCGGTGTTCGGGCCGGAATCGCCATCCTGCAAACGCTTGTGGTCCTGGCTCGTCGCCAGCGCAGCGATGTTCTTGCCGTCGCACATGACAATGAAGCTCGCCTCTTCGCCGCCCAGGAACTCTTCGATGACGATGCGCGGCACGCTTTTGCCCTCGGCTCCGGCGTTGTGCTGCACGCCGAGTTTGTTGCCCGCGGCGTCGTCGGCAAGCATCCAGGTGATCGCCTCATGCGCCTGCGCAAGGGTTGTCGCGACGACGACGCCCTTGCCCGCCGCCAGACCGTCGGCCTTGATGACGATCGGCGCGCCCTTCTGGTCGACGTAAGCATGCGCCTGGGCAGCGTCGACGAAGGTCTCGAACGCCGCGGTGGGAATCTTGTGGCGCTGCATGAACGCCTTGGCGAAAGCTTTGGAGCTTTCGAGTTGCGCGGCGGCGCGCGTCGGGCCGAACACGCGCAGGCCGCGCGCGCGAAACAGGTCGACCGCGCCGGCAGCCAACGGCCCCTCCGGGCCGACGACGGTGAGCGCGATCTTTTCGCGCGTCGCGAAGTCGGCGAGTTCCTGCAGGTCGGTGACGGAGACGTTGCGCAAGCGAATGTCGCCCGCCGTGCCGCCGTTGCCCGGTGCGACGTAAATCATCTGCACACGTGGCGACTGCGCCAGCTTCCACGCCAAGGCGTGTTCGCGCCCGCCGTTGCCGATGACGAGAACCTTCATTCCAGCACCGCGTTGTGATACACGCTCTGCGTGTCGTCCAGGTCTTCGATCACGTCCAGGAGCTTTTGCATGCGCTGCGAATCTTCGCCGGAAAGTTCGACGCTCGCTTCGGCGCGCATCGTCACTTCGGCGATTTCGGGTTTCAGGCCGGCACGCTCCAGCGCAGTCTTGACGGCCTCGAAATCGAGCGGTGCACACAGCACTTCCACGGCGCCGTCGTCGCCCGTCAGCACATCGTCAGCTCCCGCGTCCAGAGCGACCTCCATGACTTTGTCTTCACTCGTTCCCGGCGCGAAGATGAATTGCCCGCAGTGCTTGAACTGGAACGCGACCGAGCCTTCGGTGCCCAGGTTGCCGCCGTACTTGCTGAAGGCGTGGCGCACTTCGGCGACGGTGCGCACCCGGTTGTCCGTCATGCAGTCGACGATCACCGCGGCGCCGCCGATGCCGTAGCCCTCATAGCGGATTTCTTCGTAGTTCAGCCCTTCGAGCGTTCCCGACGCTTTGTCGATGTTGTACTTGACGCGGTCCGCCGGCATGTTGGCGGCCTTCGCCCTGTCGATCGCCAGCCGCAGGCGCGGGTTCATCGCCGGGTCGCCGCCGCCCTGGCGCGCAGCGACGGTGATTTCACGGATCACACGCGTCCAGACCTTGCCGCGCTTCTCATCCTGGCGGCCCTTGCGGTGCTGGATGTTCGCCCACTTGGAATGCCCGGCCATCGATGCTCCCGCGGCGCGGATCCGCATGCGAAGCGTCGCTGCGGCCGGCCTGCTGATTTGTTGGATAGACTGCGATTTTACGTGTGACCCCAGGAGCAAGCCCATGGCCGACCCGTTTCTCATCGCCAAGAGCGGCGCCGTCGAGTGTTTCATGCTGCCGGCGTTGGCGAATCGGCATGGCCTGATCACGGGCGCCACTGGCACCGGCAAAACGATCACGCTGCAAACCCTGGCGGAAAATTTCAGCCGCATCGGCGTTCCCGTCTTCATGGCCGACGTGAAGGGCGACCTGACCGGCGTCACCCAAGCCGGGCGCATCAGCGACAAGCTCGCCGCCGTGCTCAAGGAACGCGGCCTGGAGACCCCCGAAGCCGTCGCCTGCCCCGCCACGCTGTGGGACGTGTTCGGAGCGCAGGGCCACCCGGTGCGCGCCACGGTCAGCGACATGGGCCCGCTGCTGCTGTCGCGAATGCTCGCCCTCAACGAGACCCAGCAAGGCGTGCTGCAACTCGTCTTCAAGATCGCCGACGACAACGGTCTGTTGCTGCTGGACCTGAAAGACCTGCGCGCGATGCTGCAGCACGTGGGCGACAACGCGTCGCAGTTCACCACCGAGTACGGCAACGTCAGCGCGGCCAGCGTCGGCGCCATCCAGCGCGGCCTGCTGCAGATCGGCGAGCAGGGCGGCGACACCTTTTTCGGCGAGCCGATGCTCAACATCGCTGACTTCATGCAGACAGACAGTGGCAAGGGCATCGTCAACGTGCTGTCGGCCGACAAGTTGATGAACAACCCGCGCCTCTACGCGACCTTCCTGCTGTGGATGCTGTCGGAACTGTTCGAGCAGTTGCCCGAAGTCGGCGACCTGGACAAACCCAAGCTCGTGTTCTTCTTCGACGAAGCGCACCTGCTCTTCAAGGACGCGCCTGCCGCGCTGGTCGAGCGCATCGAACTCGTCGTGCGGCTCGTGCGCAGCAAGGGCGTGGGCGTGTACTTCGTGACGCAGAACCCGCTCGACATTCCCGACACCGTGCTCGCGCAACTGGGGAACCGCGTGCAGCACGCGCTGCGCGCCTTCACGCCGCGCGACCAGAAGGCCGTCAAAGCCGCAGCGAGCACGATGCGCGCGAACCCCAAGCTCGACGTCGAGACCGCGATCACCGAACTCGCCGTCGGCGAGGCGCTCGTGAGTTTTCTCGACGCGAAAGGCCGGCCGAGCGTGACCGAGCGCGTTTTCGTCATTCCCCCAGGCAGCCAGATCGGCCCCATCACGCCGGAGCAGCGCAAGGCGCTTGTCGCAGGTTCGCTGGTCGCGGGCGTCTATGAAAAGACCGTCGACCGCGACTCGGCCTACGAGAAGCTCAAAGGCCGCGTCGTGGCGAGCCCGGGCGGCGCGGACAATCCGAGCGGCGCCCCACGCGCGCCCACAGGCAACCCCTCGATACCGGCCGGCAGCGCCACGTCCCCTGGCGCGCGCCCGGGGCCCGCAGCAGCAGGAGGCAGCATGCTCGACGGCGTGAAAGACGTGCTGTTCGGCAGCACCGGACCGCGCGGGGGCAAGCACGAAGGCCTGGCCGAAGCGGCGGCGCGCTCGGCCGTGCGCAGCATCGGCTCGGCGGTCGGCCGCGAAATCATCCGCGGCGTGCTCGGCAGCATTCTGGGCGGCGGCACGAGAAGGCGCTGAGCGGTGCGCCGCTGCGGAGCCATTCCGCCCGACGTCAAACTAGGGATGCGCAGGCGTCACCTTAGGGGGAAGTCGCATTCACTTAAGGAACATCTAAGACCAGCGAAGAGACTAGGGGTTGTGCGGAAACAGCCGCAGCAAGGCTTCTCCCGAGACACAGCCGGTCTTCGGACCGTCGCACGACAAGGTCAGTTCGATGCGTACCTCCCTCTTGCTTGCCGACCACAACCGCCTGCTCCGCCAAGGTTTGCGCGAACTGCTCAAAGGCTGCGGTGAATTCGAGGTCATCGCCGAAGCGTGCGACAGCGGCGAGGCGATTGGCATCGCGATCACGCGTACGCCGGACCTGATCCTGATCGACAGCCGGCTTCCCGGCCTGGACGAAACCAACGCCGTGACGCAGATCAAGTGCCGCCTGCCTGACGTTCGAATCGTCATGCTCGCCGCCGCCGCCGAGGATGCCTTGCCCGATTCGCGCCCAGGCGCCGATGCCTGCGTACGCAAGGACGTGAGCTTCGAAGGCTTCCTGGAGGTCCTGCGCCGCGTCGACGCCGGCAAGAGATCCCCGGACCACGCTGCAGCCGCGCCGCTGTCCAGGCTCACACCGCGCGAACGCGGCATTCTCGAATCGATCGCCCAAGGCCGAACCAACCGCGCGACCGCGGGCCATCTCGGCGTGAGCCAGAAAACGGTGGAGAAGCACCGCGCCAACCTGATGCGCAAACTCGGCGTGCACAACGCGACCGAATTGATGTTCACTGCCGCCGAGATGGGGCTGGTGCGCCGCACCGGCATGGCCCGGCGTGCGATCGTGGGCGTCGAATTCGACGCACGCGCCACGGCACCGTGATCGCCGCAGCCCATCCTCCCCAAGCACGCTGCGCGCGCGAGTTCGGCGGCGCGACCGCAAGCGTTCGAACGCCCACGCCGGCGGCGCAGGTGAAGGGGTCGACCCCCTCGGTCCGGGGGGTGACCCGCCCGCTTTAAGTGCCGGGTAAGCCGCCTGGCGACACTGCCTACCATCGAGACGACCCGAACCCCCACCATGCCCCATTCGCTGCTCCTCGTAGAAGCCAACATCTTGTTGCGCCAAGGCTTGCAGGCCTTGTTCGCCGTGCACGGCGAGTTCGACGTGGTCGCCCAGGCCAGCGACGGCCGCGAGGCCTTGCAACAGGTGAGCGCGTGCACTCCGGACCTGGTGTTGATCGACTCGCAGCTGCCGAGCGCGTGCGGAATTCAGATCGCGGCGCAGATCAAGCGCCGCCTGCCGGCGACGCGCCTCATCATGCTCACCCAGACCAAGACCAACGACTGCGTGCGCGAGTCGCTGCAGGCCGGGGTCGACGGTTATGTGCTGAAAGACGCGAGCTTCGAGGAGCTGTTGATGGCACTGCGCAGCGTCGCGTTGGGCAAAAAGTACCTGAGCCCGGACGTGTCGCAATTGCTGGTGCAGGGCTACCTGAACCCGCAGACCGCGGCACAGGCGTCGGAGCAGGCCTCGACCAGGTTGACGGCGCGCGAACGCAGCATCCTGCAGCTCGTCGCCGAAGGCCGCACCAACCGCGCGGCGGCGGAGTTTCTCAGCATCAGCCCGAAGACGGTGGAAAAACACCGGGCGAGCCTGATGCGCAAGTTCGGCCTGCGCAACGCGACCGAGCTGACCTTCGCCGCGATGGACATGGGCCTGGTGGAGCGGCCGAGCATGGGCCTGCGGCGCGATCCGACGCCGCGCTTCGAGCTGCGCGGCAATGCCGCTTGATCGGCCGCAACACCGCCGAACCCTGCTTGTCGTTCGCGCCCGGCCCAGCCGGGATGGGCTGCGCCGCCTGAGCCTGACGGCCTGCGCCTGGGCCGGCCTGAGCGCCGTGCCTGCGTTGGCGCAGATCTATGCCGCGCCGTTGGCGCCCGGCGACAGCGCGAGCGCGATCGTGCTGTCCAACTTTCAAACCGAGCAGACACCGCTCGTGCTCGTCGCCGCGCCGCTCGCGGCCCAAGCTCACCCAGCCGCGCCGCCGGGCGCGCGCGTGGGAACATCGCCAGTCGCTGCGCCACTCACGCCGAACGCCGCGAAGCTCGGCGCGGGCCCGGTCATCACGCTCCGTGGCCCGGCGATCGCAGCGCGCCGCCCGCCCGCCGCGCCGCCGGCGATCGCGCAACTGATCGCCGCGGTCGCTGCCGAGCTGGACGTGGCGCCGAACCTGCTGCACGCCGTGATCGCCGCCGAGTCCGGCTACGACCCCAAAGCGCTGTCGGCGCGCGGCGCGATGGGCTTGATGCAGTTGATGCCCGCCACCGCCAGGCGCTTCGGCGCGCGCGATGCGTACGCGCCGCGCGACAACGTGCGCGCGGGTGCGTCCTATCTGAAGTGGCTGCTCGCCGAGTTCGGCGGCGACCTCGAACTCGCGCTCGCGGCCTACAACGCCGGCGAGCAAGCGGTGCTCAAGCATGGCCGGCGCATCCCGCCCTACCCGGAAACTCGAGCGTATGTGCCGCGCGTGATCGGCTACCTGCATTGCGTGAACGACGCCGAGTGCGCGGCCTCGCGGGTAGGGCGGACTCTCCCCCCCAGCCACGGGGGTCGCTCGCGAATTTAAGTGACGGGTAAGCCCGCCCACGGACCATGAGGACACAGGCATACGGGGTCTCGCGTCGAGGTCCCGACACAGCCAGGAAGCCTCAGGGAGGGCTCAACGAATGGTCCAGCCAAAACAAGGGTCGAGAGGGTCGATCCACCCGCACACCCGCCGCCTCCCTGCGGGCGGCATGCAGCCCGCGACGCGCGGCTTCACGCTGCTCGAACTGCTGGTCGTGATGGTGATCATCGGCCTGCTTGCCGGCCTGGTGGCGCCGCGCTACTTCGACCAGGTGGGCAAGTCCAACACCAAGGTCGCGCGCGCCCAGATGGATTCGCTGGAAAAGGCGCTCGATCAGTACCGCCTGGACGTCGGCCGCTACCCGAGCACGGAACAAGGCCTGGCCGCGCTGACGATCAAGCCGCAGAACCTGGAGAAGTGGGCCGGACCCTACCTGAAGCGCGCCGTGCCACCGGACCCCTGGGGCAGCCCTTACGTCTACAAGTCGCCCGGCGACCATGGCGACTTCGATCTGCTCTCGCTCGGCTCGGATGCGCAGCCCGGCGGCAACGGCGAGTCGGCCGACGTCGCGTCGTGGAAACAGTGATTTCAAGGACTGGGGCGTCATCCTGCTTCGCCAGCCACCCCCCTTCATGATCAACTTTGATCTCGTCGTGCGCACGCCCCAGGGCGCTGTGCAAGCGATGAAGTTCGCCGCCGCCGACGCGGCGACCGCCGCCGCGTCGCTGGCCGACCGGGGCCTGCAGGTGTTGAGCTGCGTTCCCGGCAGCGCGCCCTGGCGGCTCGGTGCGGGCGCGCCGCGCCAGAAGTCGGCGCGCTTCGACATCGCGAACCTGGCCCAGGAACTCGCGCTGCTGATCGGCGCCGGGCTGTCGATCCTGGAAGCGCTGCGCACGCTCGAGGCGCGCGAACCGAATGCGCAGCGCCAGGCGGTGCTGCGCGACGTGCAGCGCAATGTGTCGGAGGGCCAGGCGCTGTCGGTCGCGCTCGGTCAGCACCCGGACCAGTTTCCGCCGCTGCTCGTGGCGAGTGTCTCGGCGAGCGAGCAGACCGGGGATCTCGGCACCGCGCTGCAGCGCTACGCCGCGCACCAGTTGAGCGTGCGCGCGCTGACCGACAAGGTGTTCGGCGCCTGCGTCTACCCGATGCTGCTGCTGGCGCTGGGCACGCTCGTCGTGATGTTCCTGCTCGGCGTGGTGGTGCCGCGCTTCGCGACGCTGATGGAAAGCACGCAGCGCGAAATGCCCTGGAGTTCGCAGTTGTTGATGTCGTGGGGGCGCCTCGTCGCCGCGCACCCGTGGCCGCTCGCGGTCGGCGCCGCGGCGCTGCTGCTGATCGCCGGGTTCACGGTGCGCCACCTGGTGCGCAACGGCGCGCGTTCGGCGTGGGTGGATCGCATGCCAGCCATCGGCGCGATCGTGCGCCAGTTCCGCCACGCCCAGCTTTACCGCACCACCGGCATGCTGGTGCACGGCGGCATTGCCGCGCCGCGCGCGTTCGCGCTCGGCGCGGACCTGCTCGGCGCCGCCGACCGGCCGCGCCTGCACGCCGCGCTGGCGCTGATTCAAGAGGGCCGCAGCATCAGTGACGCGCTGTCGGCCAGCGAGCTCGCCGACCCGGTGGCCAGCAGCATGCTCGCCGTGGCCGAGCGCAGCGGGGCGCTGGCCGACATCCTGGAGCGCATCGCCCAGTTCCACGAGGCCGGGCTGGCGCGCGCCATCGACCTGACGAGCCGCCTGTTCGAACCCGCTTTGATGATCCTGATCGGCCTGGTGATCGGTGCGATCGTCGTGCTGATGTACCTGCCGATCTTCGACCTCGCGTCGAGCCTGCAATGAACGCGCGGCCCCTGAAAGACACTTCGATGACGCCTTCACCTTCCGCCGTTTCCGGCGCCTTCGACGCCCACCTCGTGAGCCACGCGATCGCCACTGCGCCGGCCGGCTCGCGCCTGGCGTGGATCGCCGAACAGCTGGACCTCGCGCCGCAAATCCTGCTGTCCAAGGCGAGCCAGCACTTCGGCATGCCGGCGCTGGACATCGACGCGTTGCGCCGCCTGCAACCCGACTTCCAGCTGTTGTCGTTCGCCGAATGCCAGAAGCGCGGCTTGCTGGTCGGGCGCTTGCCGCGTTTCGGCGAAACCGAGGGCGAACTCAGCGTCATCCTCGCCGACCCGACCGACGCGCGCCAGCGCCGCTGGCTCGACGCGCAACCGGGATTGCGCGACGCGCAGCGCGCCATCGCATCGGCCGCCGACATCCAGGCGGTGCTGGTCGTCGCCGAAAAAGGCCTGCGCGCGATGGACGGCGTGCAAGGCCGCCAGGAGGGCGCGACAACGCAGGACGCGAGCGCGCTGGCCATCTCCATCAGCCACATCGAAGCCGCGGCCAGCCCGGTCGTCAAGCTCGTCGACTCCACATTGCACGACGCGCTGCGCGCCGGCGCGAGCGACATCCACCTCGAGACGCACGCCACCGGCATGGTCATCAAGTACCGCCTGGACGGCGTGCTGCAGGTGATCAAGCAGATCGATTCGATCGAGATCGCGCACCAGGCGGTCTCGCGCATCAAGGTGATCGCCGAACTCGACATCGCCGAGCGCCGCATCCCGCAGGACGGCCGCTTCAAAGTGATCGCCGACGCGCGCGACATCGACTTCCGCGTCTCGATCATGCCCAACCTGTTCGGCGAGGACGCGGTGCTGCGCGTGCTCGACCGCAAGCAGCTGATCGGCCAGATGAAGGGCCTCACACTCGACACGCTGCGCTTCGAGCCGGCGGTGTTGAACTTCATTCGCGACACGGCGCAGATGCCCTACGGCCTGCTGCTCGTCACCGGGCCCACCGGCAGCGGCAAGACGACGACGCTGTACGCGGCGCTGTCGGAAATCAACACGGGTCTGGACAAGATCGTCACGATCGAAGACCCGATCGAGTACCAGCTGCCGGGCGTGTTGCAGATCCCGGTGAACGAGAAGAAGGGCCTGAACTTCGCGCGCGGGCTGCGCTCGATCCTGCGCCACGACCCGGACAAGATCATGGTCGGCGAAATCCGCGACGCCGAAACCGCGCAGATCGCGGTGCAGGCGGCGCTCACCGGGCACCAGGTGTTCACGACGGTCCACGCGAACAACGTGTTCGACGTGATCGGCCGCTTCGCCAACATGGGGGTGGACAGCTACAGCCTGGTCGCGGCGCTGAACGGAATCGTCGCGCAGCGCCTGCTGCGATTGAACTGCACGCATTGCGAGCAGGCCACCGTGTTGCCGGCGGAGCTGTTGCGGCGCAGCCGCGTCAGCGCGCAGACGGCGCAGGGCGCGACGTTCAAGCAGGGTCTGGGTTGCGCCGAGTGCCGCGGCACCGGCTACAAGGGCCGCCGCGCGATCGCCGAGACGCTGGCGATCAGCGACAACCTGCGCGAGCAACTGGTGCAGCGCGCGACACCGACGCAACTGCGCCAGGCGGCGCGCGCCGAAGGATTCACGAGTCTGCGCGACGCTGCGGTGGCGCTCGCGCTGTCCGGACAAACCACGTTGGAGGAGGTGAACCGTGTTACCCATGTGGCTTGATCGTCGTGCCCAAGGTCTTGCAACTGCACCTCGGCCCGCAGCAACTGCGCGCGAGGCTGATGCGCGGCAATCGCGTGCTCGCGCAGGCCGAACGCTCCGGGCCCGCCGCGCCGTCTGCGGCCGCGCTCGGCAAATGCCTGAAGGCCTTGCTCGCCACGCTCGCCGAGCAGAGCCCGCTGCGCGGCGCACGCGCCGACGCCGAGCTCGCCGACGCGCTGGTGCTGCTCGACGTGGTGGACGGCGAGTTCGCCGACCACGGCGAACGCCAGTTGCAAGCAGTCGCCGCGGCGTGCTGTGCCGAACTGCTGGGCGCGGCCGGCGCCGCCGCGCACGAGCTGCGCTGGCAGTTGCAGCGCGACGAGCGCCACCTGCTGATCTGCGCGCTGCCGCGCGATGTTCTGGCGATGCTGCGCGAGAGCCTGGCCGAGCACGATCTTGACGCTGCGCAGCGCGACGCCGCAACTGTGCAACGCCTGGAATCGACATGCCCGCGAACTCGGCGGCGGCAGCGCCGTGCTGGCGCTCGCGAACGCGTCGGGCGCCACGGTGGCGTGCCTGCAGGACGGCGCGATCGCCGCGCTCGCCCGCTTCGGGCTGGGCGCCGGCGCATCGATTGCCGCGCTCGACGCTCAGGTGAACCGGCTCCAGGCCAGCCTCGGGCTCGGCGCCAACGCCGACAGCCGCTACCTGCTGGTGAGCGAGCGAATGGTCAGCCCGAAAGCGCTGGAACGCTGGACGCTGCTGGCCGGCGAAGCTGCGGTGGCGCAGGGGAGTGCGGCATGAAAGCGCCCCCGCTGCAGATCGACTTCGCGAGCGCGAAGCCGCCCGCGAAGCGCGCCGCGCGCTGGATCGCGCTGTTGGGTGGCGCCGCGCTGATCGGCGTCGCGCTGCCGTGGGCCGAAACGACGCGCCGGCAGGCGGAGCTCGCGCAAGAGCTGAAGCAGGCGGAACAACAGCGCAGTGCGATCGCTCACTCCGGGGCCGCGCCAACCGGTCGCTGACCCGAAGCAGATCGCCCGCGAACGCGCGCTGCGCGACGCCACGCGCGGTTTGACCACGCCGTGGGCCGACCTGTTCGCGGCACTCGAAGGCGCGCCCACCGACGCGGTGGCGCTGCTGTCGATCGAGCCGAACGTGCCGAACCGCAGCGTGCGCCTGGGTGCCGAGGCGCGCGATGCGAAAGCCATGCTCAGCTACCTGTCCGCGCTGCAACACGACGTGCGCCTCACGCAAGTGGTGCTGATCACGCACCAGGTGCAGCTGCAAACGCCGGGCACGCCGGTGCGCTTCCAGATTCAAGCCCTGTGGGCGGACGAACGATGAAACCCAGCTCAGCCCCCGACATCGCCGCTGCGCGCCCTGCACATCGCCCGCCTGCGTTTGCAGCGCCGGCTCGGCTGGGCGGGCCTCGGCGGCGCCGCGCTATTGCTGGCCGCGGCCGTGGCGGCGTTTGCCCTGCCCGGTCGGCAAGCCGACACGCAGGCGCTGGCGCAGCGCCTGCAGCGCACCCAGTCCGACACCCAGGCACTCGTGCAGCAGCGCGCCGCTTCGCCCGACAGCGCGCAGGCAAACCGCGCGCCGCAAACGCTCGCCGAGTTCAGCGCGCAGTTGCCCGCGCTGCGCGACAACGCCGCCGACCTGGCCACGCTGCTGCGCCTGGCCGATGCGCACAAGCTGGCGCTGGTGAAGGGCGACTACCAACTGGGCAGCGACCCGCGTGCACCGGTGCAGTCGTACAGCGTCACGCTGCCCGTGCACGGCAACTACGCGACGCTGAAGAAGTTCAGCGCCGAGGCGCTGCGCGCGCTGCCGCACGCCGTGCTCGACGAATTGCGCATGGAGCGCTTGGATGCCGCCAGCCCCGATGTCGACGCCCGGGTTCGCTTCACGCTGCTCTACAAGGGGGAATGACATGGCCCTGCCCAATCCCTTGAAACTGATCGCCGCGTTGCTCGCCGGCAGCGCCGGGTTGATCCTGGCCCAGCAGTGGTCGGTGCGTGCCCAGGACAGCGACGCGATCGAAGTGGTGCCGCGCGAAGTGCGTGCGGCGGTCGATGCTTCCGGGGTCGTGAAGCGTTCGCAGCGGCGCCGAGTGAGCCGGCGCGCGCCTCGCCGCGCCCGACCGTGCGCACGCTCTGCTCGCCACCGGCTCGCGCGCCTTCGCGGTGCACCGCTGGCTGCCGCCCGCCCCGCCGCCGCCACCTCCCCCGCCGCCGGCCGCGCCGGTGGTGGCGGCCGCACCCCCGCCGCCCGCCGCGCCGGTGGCGCCGCCGCTGCCGTTCGTCTTCGTCGGCATGCTTGAAAAAGGCCTGGAGCAGCGGCCGCAGGCCTTCCTCGCCAAGGGCGAGACGCTGCTCGTCGTTGGCGCGGGCGACCTGCTCGACAACAAGTCCTATCGAATCGAAACGCTTTCACCCCAGGAGATCGTCATGACCTACTTGCCGCTCGACACCCGGCAGACACTGCCGGTGGCCGGAGGAACCAAGTGATGGCCTTGCGACGCTTGAAGCGCCACGCCTGGGTCGCCCTCATCGGCGCGTGCCTGTTCGCGGGTTGCGCCACCTCGGGCCCGCACGCGCAGGCGCTGCGCCTGATCGAGAGCGGCGACCGCGAAGCCGCTCTGGAGCTGCTGGCGCAGGCGAGCCGCGAGGAGCCGACGAACTCGCGCTACCGCCTCGACCTGCTGACCCACCAGGCGGCGCATGCGCGCGACCTGCTGCAGCGTGCCGACGAAGCGCGCCGCGCGGGCAAGCTCGACGTCGCCGCCGAGTTCTACGCGAAGGCATTGAAGGTCGACCCGGCGAGCGACCGCGCACGCCGCGGCCTGGCCGGCGTCGAGCAGGACGCGCGCCACGCCGAGGCGCTGGCCGCGGTGGAGGTGTTGCTGCGCGAGTCCAAGCTCGACGTGGCTCGCGAACGCATCAACGCCGTGCTCGCCGACAACCCCGGCCACCCCCAGGCCAACGCGCTGCTCGCGCAGGTTCGCGACCGCGCCGAGAAGCAGCGCCAGGCGCGCGCCGCGCAGGTGGCCGCGCAGTCGGTAATGCGCAAGCCCGTCACGCTGCAGTTCCGCGACGCCAACCTGCGCATGGTGTTCGAGGCGCTGTCGCGCACCACCGGGCTGAACGTGATCATGGACCGCGATGTTCGCGCCGACCTGAAGACGACGATCTTCGTCAAGGACGCGGCGGTGGAAGACACGGTCGACCTGATCCTGCTGCAAAGCCAGCTGGAGAAGCGCACGCTCAACGCCAACACCCTGTTCATCTACCCGGCGACCGCGGCCAAGCAGAAGGAGTACCAGGACCTGCACGTGCGCACCTTCCAGCTCGCCAACGCCGACGCGAAGTACCTGCAAGGCATGCTCAAGAGCGTGCTCAAGCTCAAGGAAGTGTCGGTCGACGACCGCACCAATACGCTGGTGATGCGCGACACGCGCGACGCGATCGCGGTCGCCTCCAAGGTGATCGCCGCGCACGACGTTCCCGAACCCGAGGTGATGCTCGAGGTGGAAGTGCTCGAGGTCTCGCACGACCGGCTGAGCAACCTGGGCATCAAGTTCCCGGAGGGCGTTCAGATCGCGACGCCGAATTCCGCGAACACGATCGGCGCATTGAAAGACCTGACGCGCAACCAGCTGCTCGTCTCGCCGCTGGCGCTCGGGCTGAACCTGAAGCTCGAAGACACCGACGCGAACCTGCTCGCCAGCCCGCGCATCCGCGCGCGCCACAAGGAGAAAGCGCGCATCATGATCGGCGACCGCGTGCCGATCATCACGAACTCGGTGACGCCGGTGCAAAGCGGCGGCTCGGTCGTCACCGGCTCGGTGCAGTACCAGGACGTCGGCCTGAAGCTCGAGTTCGAACCGCAGATCTACAGCGCCACCGAGGTGGGCATCAAGATCAACCTCGAAGTCAGCAACATCGTCAAGGAAGTCGGCGACCCCACCAACGGCGGCTCGCTCGCGTACCAGATCGGCACGCGCAACGCGCAAACGTCGCTGCGGCTGCGCGACGGCGAGACGCAGATCCTCGCCGGCCTGATCTCCGACCAGGAGCGCAACGTCTCGTCCAAGCTGCCGGGCCTGGGCCACCTGCCCACGGTGGGCAAGCTGTTCGGCAACAACAGCGGCACCAAGGTCAAGACGGAGATCGTGCTGTCGATCACGCCGCGCATCGTGCGCCCGCCGGTGGTGCTGGAAGCGACGCTGCGCGACATCTTCTCCGGCACCGAAAGCAGCCTGCGCGAGACCGCCTTGCAGCTCGACCCGGTGGGCGGCGCGCGCGGCCAATCGCAAGGTGCACCAGGCGCGAGCTTCAGCGGCGCGGCGTTGCCGCAAGTCGAAGGCGTGAGCCCCGCCGCGGGCGGCAGCGCCGCGCCGGCGACTCCCGCCCCGGCGAGCCCGGCCGCGACTCCCGGCACGACAGCCGCTCCCGGCGGTGCCGTCAGCAGCGTGAGCACCGCACCCGGCGCCGGCACGCAGCGGCCGCTGGAGAGCAATGCGCCGCTGCCCACCGACAAACCGGCGCCCGACGCGCCGCAGCCGCAAGGCCCGGTGCCGCCGTCGATCAAACCCGGCGCGATCTTCAAACCCGCGCCGCCTTCCGCACCCGCGGCGCCCGTAACCGACAAGCCGCCGCGCCCGTCGGGCGAATCGGTGCAGGCCCCCGGGGCGCCCGAGGTGTTGGCCGCCGCCGCACCCGAGGCCGAACCGGCACGAACACAGGCAGCCAGTGGGGTGACCGCGCCGGCCGCCGCAGTGCCGCGCAACAGCGGCAGCGGCGACCCAGGCAGGCGCGACACCCGGCCGTGTGCAAGCGCTCGCCGCCAAGGCCGGCACTGGCGAAACCGCCAAGCCCGCCAACGCCGCCGAACCCGAATTGACCTGGCGCGGCGCGGCGAGCGCCAAGGTCGGCGAGACGCTGCAGGTCGCACTCGACGCGACCGGCCTGCCGCGCCTGAAAGCCCTGCCGCTGACGGTGCGCTACGACCCGCTGGTGCTGCGCTTCGTCGGCGCCGAGCTGGGCAACCTCGCCCAACAGGCCGGTGCAGCCGACATCGCGCCGCGCGCCGACCCCGCGACGGGGCGCCTGGACATTGCGATGAGCTTTCGCAAACCCGAACAACTGTCGGGCAGCGGCACGCTCGTCAACCTCAGCTTTGCTGCCAATACGGCGCGCGCGCAGACCCGCCTGGTCGTGGCGCAGATCGACATCAAAGCTGAGGGTGGCCAGCTGCTGAGCGTGCCGCGGCCCAGCCCGCACCTGGTGAAGGTGACCCAATGACGCCGGGCAAGACACACCACGCCGCGCACGGCTTCACACTGATCGAGCTGCTCGTCACCGTCGTGCTCGTGGGCATCGTCGCGCTGACCGCGACGCCGATGGTCGAGGTGATCAGCGTCAAGCAGCGCGAACAGGAGCTGCGCCAGTCGCTGCGCACGATCCGCACCGCGCTCGACGCGTACAAGGCCGCCGCCGACGCCGGCCAGCTGCCCAAGGCGGTGGGCGACTCGGGCTACCCGGCGTCGCTGGAGCTGCTGACGCAGCCGCTCGATGTGGCGAATGCACGCAGCGCGCCGGGTTCGGCGGCCGCAGCGCCGCAGCGCCTCGTGTTCCTGCGCCAGTTGCCGCGCGACCCGTTTCACGCCGACCCGCTGACGCCTGCCGCCCAGACCTGGGCGACACGCGCCTACGCGAGCCGGCCCGACGAGCCGCAGTCAGGTGCCGACGTGTTCGACATCGCCTCCAAGTCGGCGCGCATCGCGCTCGACGGAACCCCTTACTCGCGCTGGTAGCCGACCATGCCCACTTGCCTGCCCCCCCAGCCTCGCGCCCGAGCGGCGCACCGCGGCTTCACGCTGATCGAACTGGTGGTCGTGATGTCGGTGATCGCGCTGCTGCTCACGCTGGCGGTGCCGCGCTACTTCAACGCGCTCGACAACTCGCGCATCAACGTGCAGCGCCAGAACCTCGCGACGCTGCGCGACGCGATCGACAAGTTCTTCGGCGACCAGGGGCGCTACCCGGGCGCGCTGACTGAGCTCGTGGAAAAACGCTACCTGCGCGCGCTGCCGGTCGACCCGGTCAGCGAAAGCAGCGAATGGATCGTGTTGCCGCCGCCGGACACGAGCTTGGGCGCCGTCTACGACGTTCGCCCGCCGCCGGCGCCGGCAAACGCCATGGAGTCGAGGAGCTGATGCAAGCCGGCCAGCGCCCCAACCGCTGCGCCAACCGCGGCGCCTTGCGCGGCGTGCTGCTGCTCGGGCTGCTGCTCGCGATGGCAATCTCGGGTGTGGCGTTGCTGCTCGCGCTCGACGTCTGGTCGGTGACACGCCAGCGCCAGCAGGAGCAGGAACTGCTGTTCGTCGGCGAACAGTACCGCATGGCGATCGCGCGCTACTACTACGCCGCGCCCAAGGGGGCGCCGCGCACCTTGCCGGCCACGCTGCAAGACCTGCTGCAGGACGACCGCTACAGCATTCCCATGCGCCACCTGCGGCGCCTGTACCCCGACCCGCTGACCGGCGCGCCGCAGTGGGGCGCGGTGCTGAACGGCAAGCGCATCGCCGGCGTGTACAGCCTGGCCAAGGGCACGGCCGTGAAACAGGGCGGGTTTGCGCAACAGGCGCAGAACTTCGCCGGCAAATCGAGCTACCGCGAGTGGGCCTTCGTGTTCACGCCCCCCACCCCCGTCCCCACGGGCCGCGCCGAGCGGCCTGCCACCGGCGCGCCTGCACCCGGCGCGCGCGCCACCCCTTGACACCACGGAATCGCCCCATGCCCACCGACCTGCTGCTCGCCGACGCCAACACACTGCTGCGCCAGGGGCTGCGCTCGATGCTCGCGCAGCATGCCGAGTTCAACGTGGTCGCCGAAGCCGGCGAAGGCAAGGAGGCGGCGCGGCTGGCGCTGCAGCATCGCCCCGGCCTGGCGCTGATCGACGTGCAACTGCCGGGAATGAACGGGATTCAGGCGACGACCTACATCAAGCGCCACCTGCCGCACGTGCGCGTCGTGATGCTGACCTGTGCGAAGACCCAGGACTTCGTGCGCGAGTCGCTGCGCGTCGGCGCCGACGGCTACGTGCTGAAGGACGCGTCGTTCGCGGAACTCCTGCTCGCGATGCGCAGCGTGATGCTGGGCAAGAAGTACCTGAGCCCCGACGTCTCGTGCCAACTCGTCGAAAGCTACCTCAACCCGCAACTCGCCGCCTCGAGCAGCCCGACCGCACTGCAAAAGCTGACGACGCGCGAACGCAGCATCCTGCAGCTCATCGCCGAAGGGCGAACCAACCGGGCCGCCGCGGAGTTCCTGAGCGTCAGCCCGAAGACGATCGAGAAGCACCGCGCCAGCCTGATGCGCAAGCTCGGCCTGCGCAGCGCGACGGAACTGGCGTTGACGGCGATCGAGCTCGGTTTGATCGAGCGCCCGGCGCTGTTGTGCGCCCCGGGGGCCGAGTCTTGGGGCGGCGTGTCGGCGCAGGTGTCCTGACCCGTCGCGCGGCGCCCGCCCTCGGCGCGCCGCCTCGACGCCGCAGCGCAAGGAGTCACATCGGATCGATCGAGCCGCGACGCGCAGCGCCCGCTGCGGTGGGCGCGATCAATCGCGGCGCGCGATCTGCGGCGCGGCCCACGGCACCAGCATCACTTGCTTGGCCGCGAAGCGCTGGCGCGGGCCGATCGCCAGCCGCGGATACGCGGTCAGCGCCGGCATGTTCTCGAGCGTGTGCTCGAGTTTTTCGATGCAGTATTCGCGCGAGAATTTTTCGTCGGCGTGCATCAGGCTTTCCATCGCCACCGTCGCGGCGAGCAAGGCATTGCGCGCGACGACACCGGCATCGGCCAAGCCGTTCGCGTGCAACCAGGCGTTGGCGCGTTGCAGTTGTTGCCGCGCGGCCGTGCCGTGCAGTTGATCGGTGACCCACCAGGCTTGCGAGACGGGCGCGGCGAAGTCGCCTGCATGCGCCTCGCCGATCGGCAACATGCCGTTCAGCACGAACAGGGCCGCCGGCGCGGCCGAGGTGCCAGGCCCGGTGTGGCGTGCCGCGATTTGCGCCGCGGGCAGCGCACTGACGACCGCGACCCGCGCCGCTGCATCGGCGCGCCAGGAGTTCGCCTGGCGCACGCGAATCGGGTTCCTGGCCATTCCCGGGGCCTGCCCCGCGGCCATGCCTGCCGAGAGCGCTTCGGCCATCGCTTCAGCGAGCGCCGCCGCGATCTGGCGCGCCTGCGCCTGCTCGGTCGGCGCTTCGCCGGCGAGCACCAGCACTTCATCGGGAACCGGCTCCATCTCGAGCAGATGGCGCGCCGCGGCTTGCGCCTGGCCGATCAGACCCCGGCTCAAGTAGACGCTGTAGAAGTTCTGGTCCTGCGGCGGCAACGCCACGGTGGGCAGCAGGCACGGCACGCGCTGCGCGGCGCAGAACGCGTGCACCGGATGCCAACTCTGCGCGCCCACGCCGGACAACACCGCAAACACCGGCTCGCTCGCGTAAAGCGCCTGCAACTGCGCAGCCCAGGTCTCGGGCGCACCGGTGAGCGCCCAGTGACGCAGTTGCCAGGCGCGGTGGCGCCGGTACATCGATTGTTCGTTGCGTTGTGCCGAGCCGCGCCGCGCCGTCTCGCCGCGGGTGTTGGCGTTCTTGTGCGCGACAAAACGGTTCAGCGTGCCCAGCAGTTCGGCCACTTGGGCGGCGGGGACATCGGGCGTCGTGATCGTCGCGAACGTCACGCCGATCTCGGTGACGCCGGGCGCGAGGCTGCCGCTCAAGGTGTTCAGGTGCGCCGCGAGCGCCGCCACTTCGTCGGCGCGCAAGTCGTAGCGCGGCATCACCGCAGAGATGTTCAGTCCGTCCGGCGTGCGCCCGCTGCGCAGCAGCTCGGCCAGGCTGGCCTCGGTGTAGGCGGGGCGCACGCGCAACGTCGAGGTCCACGCGTAGCGGTGCGTCGTCGCCGCGTCGAAGGGCTGGAACAGCAGGCCACCGGCGATCGGCGGCACCGCCAGGTTGCCCTCGAAGCTGCCCAGGCCGCTCGGCCGGTGGCAGCTCACGCACGCCGCTTGTTGCAGCGGCAGCTGCACCGATGCGTCGCGTGCATCGCGCACGCGGCTCGCGAAGCCCGGCATGCTGCCTTCGTAGATGGACTCGCCCAGCTTGGATGCGGAAGGGCTCGGCCGCACAGCGGCTTGCGCCTCGGCATTCGATGCGATCGCGAACGCCATCGACAACCCGATCGCCCAGACGCTCATCGCCCCGCGCCGCGTCATGACGCCGGGAGTTGCTCGTACGCGCGGCGCAGTTCCATCGGGCTCGGATAGCCTTCGATGCGCACCCACGGCGCGGCGCGGCCGTGGCGCATCAGCACGACCGGCGGGTGCCCGGCTTTCGCGCCGCGGTACACGTCGAACGCCTGTTGCTGGCGCAGCAGGTCGTCGAACTTGCCGGTGAAGAACTGCCAGCCCGGGCCCACGCCGAACTGGCGTGCGAACTTCTCCAGTTGCTCGGGCGTGTCGTTGTCCGGGTCGATCGTGAACGTCAGGAAACGCGCCGGCCTGGCGCCCTCGGCGAGCTGGCGTTGCAGCGCCGCGAGCGTCGCGGTCTGCGTCGAGCAGATCGTCGCGCAGGTCGTGAACACGAAATTGACGATCACCGGCTCGGCCGTGTCGAGCTCCTTGCGCAACGTCGACGCCTTTCGATTCATGCCGAGCAGCGCGATGTCGGGCGGGGCCAGGTCGCGCCGCAGCACGACGCGCAGCGCGGCGTCGCTGCGGGTCGGCGGCGCTGCAGCGTTCGACGTCCCGGGCCCGGTGGCGGCGCGCGCCACGGCCGAATCGGCGCCGGCCGCGCGCGCCGCCGACGGCACGGCGGCCCACGCCAGCAGCGCAAGCAGCCCGGCGCGGCGCGTCAGCTTCATTGCGACAGCACCTGCACGAGCACCGTGGTCACGGGCGCATCGGCGCCGAGCGCTCCCGCCGAGGCGACGGTGAACTGGTCGGTGCCGACAAAATTCATCGGCGGCGTGTACTCGATCCGCCCGTCGCCGAGGTTCTTCACCCGACCCCCGCGCAGCGGTGTTGTCACACGCAGTCCGGTCGCGCCGCGCAGGTCTTCGCCCAATGCAACTTCGACACTGCGGTTCGCCGCGGTCTGCACCGACTGGCGTTGCCGTGCCGCGAGCGTGGCCGTGGCCTGGGCGTATTGCGGCGCCACTTCCACGAGCAGCTCGCGGCCGTCGTCGGCGCGCACCTTCAGGCGCAGCGGCGCCGGCTTCGCCGCGTCGGGGGTGTAGTGCCAGTGCGGCGCAGCACCGAACAGGCGCGCCAGACCGCCGATCTGCGATTCGAAGGTTCCGCTGGCCGGCGGGGCCACCAGCTCGATCGACGCGACGCGCAGCGACCAGGGCAATGCACCCGACAGCGCGTCGGCCGAGATCGGGATCGCCCGGCCGGCCTCGACGCCCGGATTCCAGCGCAAAGCCGCGGGAGCGGGCGACGCCGGCGCGCTCCCCAGCGCCGACGCCGCGCCCAACCCGGCGAGCGAATGCCGCAAGCTGGGCGAGTGGATGGGGCCATCGGCCGTGCGGCTGTCGCGCAGCGTGTGCTTCAGCAGCAGCGCTTCGATCTCGGCGCGGCTCGAGTGCGGCGCCGCGCTGCGCAGCACCGCGAGCGCGCCCGACACCGCGGCGGCGGCGAACGAGGTGCCGTCGGCGACGGCGGTGCTGCCGGTCGCTGCGGCGATGCGGTCCAGCGCCGGCAGGTTCACGCCCGGCGCGTGCAGCGACGGAAATGCGCCGCCGCCGCAACCCGAAGGCCCGCGGCTGCTGCGCTGCGCGACGCTGCGGTCGGCGTTCAACGCGCCCACCGACAGCACACCGGGGTTGTTGGCCGGGCTCATGCTCGTGCCGGGCAGCGGGCCGTCGTTGCCGGCGGCGAACACGACGTGGATGTCGGCGGTCTGCAGCGCGCCGAGCGCGCGCGCGAAGCTCAGGTCGCAGCGGCCGGCGGACTGCGGCAGGCCCCAGGAGTTGTTCACGATGTCGGGTGCGTCGGGCGTGGCCGGGTCGCCGTCGGGGTCGAGCACCCATTGGTAGATGCGCTGCACCGCCGAGGCGCGGCCCTGGCCGGCGTCGTCGAACAGGCGCGCCGCGATCCACGTCGCGCGCGGTGCCACGCCGATCGGCGTGGCGTCGACCATGCCGCCCACCAGCAGGCCGGCGACGAGCGTGCCGTGGCCGGTGGCGTCGCTCGGGGCCTGGCGCTGCGCGTAGGGGTCGAACCAGTCTGCTGCACCGCCGCGGTAGCGCGCGGCGATGCTGCCGGCGCGCAGGTCCACGCCGCTGTCGACCACCGCGACCGTCACGCCCTGGCCGGCGTGGCCGCGCTGCCAGGCGCTGAGCACGTCGAGCGACAGGAAATGCGGCGGCAGTTGCAGCACACGGCCCAGGCGCAACGCTTCCAGCGAATCGTCGGCCGGAAGCGCCTGCGCTGCGGGCGCGGGCGACGGCGGCACCGCCTGCGGGCCGCGCCGCGCCGCGCCGCCCGCCGCCGGCGCCTGGCGCGACGCCGCCGAGCGCAGGCTGGCGTCGGAATCGATGCGCTTCACGCTCGGCAGCTCGGCGATCCGCGCGAGTTTGCCGTGCGCCAAGTGCACCGCGATCGAATGCGAAATCCACAGCCCCTGCACGCCCCAGGCGCCCACGCCTTGCAGCTCGGCGAGCACCGGCGCGGCGGCGGTGTCGTAGTCCTTGCGCAGCAGCGCCGCCAGGCGGCCGGGCCGCGCGGCGCGCGGAAGCGGCGCGAGCTGCGCCGCGTAGTCTTCGAGCGGGCGCATGCCTTCGAGCTCGATCACGACCGCCGCGCTGCTGCGCGGCGCGATGTTCGCGAGCGCGGCCAGGCTCGGGTCGAGTTCGCCGGCTCCGGCGCTGCCGGCGAGCGCCGCGAGCGCGAGCGCCATCGCGGCGCCGCAGCTCGCCGCGCGCGGCGCGGCACGGCGCGCGGCAGGCACGCGGGGAAGGCGATTCGAGGAAGCGGTGTTCAAGGGTCGATGCGCAAGTTGCCGAAGGATTGATCGCCAATGTAGAGAGCGAGTGTTTGACCCGCCTTAACGCGCCGGTCGGGATTGGCGAAGAGCATGAAGTAGTTCTTGCCCAGCGCCACCGCGTTGTTGCGCGAGGTCTGGCGCAGGGCCCCCACAACGGGGGGTTGCGGAACGTAGAAGCGCTCGCCCGTCGAAACGTCGACGAGCACCGGCATCACCTTGCGGTCGAGCAGCGGCCTGGCCTTGTCTGCGTCGAGAACGCGGTAGCGCAGGTCGATCACGTAGCCCGACGCCGACAGGCGCGCGCCTTGCACTTCGACGCCGAAAGTTTCGCTGACCCAGACGGGTGTTTTGGTTTCGGCCCCCACGGCGCGGGCGGCCGGCGCTGCGTCGATGCGCGCCGCGGCGTTGCTGGATGGGCCCGGTTCGGCCGCCGCGGGCGAGTCGGCGGCGGCGAGCGCGGCCGTCGACATGGCCAGCGCGATCGAGCAGGCGATTCGAGAGAGGTGGTTGTGCATCGCAATTCCTTGTGGAGCAAGCCAGGCTAAGCGAGAAGGCCGGCGCACCTGCGTGCGCCGGCCGATCGGGACATCGGTCAATCCGTCATTGCTTCACGGACGGATCAGTCCGCTCGAACGAAGACGTTGACCAAGGCGCGCTGGTTCATCGGCGCCCCGAAGTCGTCGTTGACTTGGAAGTAGGCCTGGCAGCGGATCGTCAGGCTGTTGCTGTTTCCGATCAGGTAGTTCGAGCGCCGCGTCGGCGTGAACACGATGGCCCCGCTGTTCAGCGAGAACACACCGTAGTCGGTCGAGGACGCACCGACCGGGCCCGGTCCACCTTCGGGAACGAAGCATTGCGCCGGAACCGCGGTCGTGCCGAGCGCCGACGTATTCGTCGTAGCGATCCGCAGACTCGCTGCGTTCACCGCCCCCAGCACGCCGCCCGGGCCTGGGTCAACCACGTACGTCGTCGTCGTCAGGTACGGCGTCGCGTAGCTGGTGGTCGGTGCGGTGAACGAGACCACGTTCGGCGCCGCCAGGCTGCCGAAGGTCGTGCTCGTCGCCGTGCGCACCGGCGGCAGGTTGACCGTGGCGTCCACTCTGGCCCAATTCGAGAACGCACCGTTGTTGACCGCGGGATTCTCGCGGACCCGGTACCAGAAGTGGTCGGTGCCGGCGAACTGCACGCCGTTGACCGTCACCGGAGCGGTGTAGGAGATGTTCCCGCTGGCTGGCGTTGCCACAAGGCCGCGTGAAGCGTTCGCATCCAACTGACCGGTCGTGACTGGAGTGGTCGCAACCCCATCCACCACATCGCGCGTCACTTGAACGCTGCCCAGGTTCAAGCCCAACGCCGTCGGCTGGTCATTGGCCAGCACGTTGAACGTTTGGGCATTGCGGTTGATCGACGTGTAGGCGAACGTGTTCGGGTTCGCCTGCGTGATCGTCGGCGGCAGGAAGCGCAGCGTGACCGTCGCGCTGGCGCTGCTCAGGTTGCCCGGATCGGTGGCGCGGTAGGTGAAGCTGCGCGTCAGGCCGGTCGTCGGGATGAGCGTTGCGTCGGGCAGTGCGTAGGTGAACGAACCGTTGGTGTCGAGAGCCAACGTGCCGTCCGTCGGCGCCGTGATGAGCGTCGCGCTGAGCGTATCGCCGTCGATGTCGGCGTCGTTGGCCAGCACGTTGCCGCTCAGCGTGCGCGCTCCTGCCGCGCCGGTGAAGCTGTCTGCCGTTGCGGTCGGCGCGTCGTTCACGTTCGTCACCGCGACGCTGAAACTGCGGCTTTGCGCGGCGTTGCTCGCCGAACTCGCGCGCACCGTCACGGGGTTGACGATGCTCGGGTTGGCCGGGCGTTGGGCCTGGTCGTTGCTCGGCGTCCAGTTCAGCAGCAGACCGCCGGCGGTCGAGGCCGACGTCATGCCGGGCGGGCCAGCCGCCAAGGCCAGCAGGGCACCGGGCGTCGTGCTCGTGATCAGGCAGCTCCAGAGCACGCCCTGGGTGCCGGTGACGGGGCAGTTCGCCGCCAGATCGGTCGGGATCACGGGGGTGGTCGAAACCTGCAGCACCTGTCCGGCGACGCCGTTGGCACTGTCGGCAAACGCCATGCGCCGGTCGAACACGCTCGTCGTGCGCGCCGCGCCGAGCCAGGCTTCGGTGGTCTTCGCGGCGGGCAGCAAGGCGCTGTACTGCTCACGCGCATACGGATAGGGCTGCGCGTCTTCGCCGAGCAGCGCCCAGGTGCCGTCGGCGAGTGTGGGCACGCGCGTCTGCAATCCGGCGTTGGCCATGCGGATCAGGTACGGCGACGCAGTGCCGATGAACTGCGGCACCGTGCCCGCGTCCACTTGAACCGGCAGTTGGGTCGCGGCGTCGTAGACATGGATGCGGAAGTGCTTCGGGTCGTAGTCGAGCGTGCTGCCGCTGAAGCTGCCCGCCGCGACCGCGGCGTGCATGCCGGGGTCGACCTCGCTGAACAGCACGCGGCTCTGGTTGGCGTACGCGACGCCGGGGTAGACGACGCCCGCGGCGGCGTCCTTGCTCATCATGCCGTACAGGCCCATCTGCACCTGGATCTGCGGCTGCGTGCCCGACTGGTACAGGTAGGTGCCTGGCCGCACGTTGGCGTAGGCATACGTCACCGGCGCTCCGTTCGCCGCGGCTTCGGCGGTGAACGAGCGCACCCGGCAGGCGCGGCGGATCGCATCGGTCGCGCCGGCACCGGGCACGCACAGCGCGCCGGTGGCGTCGGCGAACACCGGCGCCATCGCCGTGTTCAGGCCGTGCACGACGAACGAAGTCGGCGCGCCGCCGGCCAGCCGGTTGTGCAAGGTGACGCTGAGCACGCTGTCGGTCGGCGGCACGACGAGCCCAGCACCCGGCGACGTGACCGGCGCGAGGAGCGCGCTCGCCAGATCGCCGTTCGGCGCCGAGACGCGGTAGCCCCACATCGGCACGATCGACACGCCATCGGGCATCAGGTGGTTCACGGCTTCGGCGACGATCGTGTACGTCACCGCGTGCGCCGGCAGCGCGAGCAGGGCGAACAGCGCCGCACCGGCGGCCGCGACGGGCCGCATCTTGAAAACAGATTGGTTTTTCATCATGGCTCCCTGACTTGCGGTCATTCGGAAATCGGCACGGTCGGCGGCTGGATCAGCACCATCGTCATCATTCCGCCGGGGAAGACGCCGTCGTTGACGATCTCCTTCTCGTTGTGCGAGTGCATCATGTGGAAGTAGCCGCCGCTGGTGTTGGCCAGGCCGGCGCCCACCGGGCGCGCGCCGGGCGAACCGAGGTAGGGGCTGCCGCTGAACATCTCGCCGTAGGTCAGCTCGAGTTCGGCGGGCAGGCGCACCGGCAGCGGCTTGTAGAAGTCGCTCGGCTTTTGCGTCGGAACGAAGCCCGCCACCGGCGGCGCGATCTGCACGCCCGCCGCGGTGTACTTGCCGGCGCGGCAGTTCGTGCTTGACACGGGTTGCGCCAGGTTGCAGGTGTCGCCGTACATGTCCCAGTTCAGGCCGGCGCCGGACCAGCGGTAGACCGCGTCCACCGTCTGCCCGGGAATCATGCGCAGCGTGAAGTCGTTTTGCGCCAGGTCCGCATTGGTGCTGCCCGGGCGCTTCAAGACGCGGCCGTCGCGCGCCACGGTCCAGGTGTTGTTGCCGTGGTGGTGGAACGGATGCAGATCGCGCCCCATGTTGACCATGCGCAGCAGCACGGCGTCGCCGGGGTGCATCTGCACCAGCGCGTTGTAGGGCTGGCTAGGCAGTGCCGGGGCGAATGCCGCGGCCAGCGTATCGGGCGAGTTGCGCCCGTTGATGAACCAGTAGCGCGGCGCGTACGCGCCCCAGCCGCTGGTATTGACGCGCCAGTCGGGGCTCGGCGTGGCCGGCAACGCCGCCACCTGGTCGAGCACCGACTGGTGGCGCGCCGGGTCGATCTCGCTCAGCAGCAGCAGGTACTCGCGCCCCGCCGAGAACGCCGATTCGGCCACGTCGTAAGCCTGGTTCGGCGCGGCCGGACGCACGATCAGCGCGCCCGTCAGGCCCATCTCGAGCTGCACGTCCATCTGCGTGGCGCTGTGGTAGGCGTAGGTGCCGGCGTTCGTGGCGGGGAAGGTGTAGGTGATGGTGCCGCCGGGAACCACCTCGGTGGCAATCTGCCCGGTGGGACTCGAGACACAGTGCGCCGGCACTGCGCAACTCGCGGTCGCGCCGCTTTGGCCTGGGAAGACGATCGAGGTGCGTGTGGGCAACTGGTTCGTCAGCGTGACGCTCACCAGTTGGCCTTGGTTCACGATCAGCGTCGGCGCCGGGTACTGCATCGGGCTGCCGGCGACGCCGAAGCCCCAGTTGTAGAGGCTGATGCCGTCGGCGGCGCTGATGAAGCCCGGCTTGGCTTCGAGGTTGAAGATCGGCCCTTGAACGCCGTTGACCTTGGCGTGGGCGGGGCTGACCAGCAGGCCGGCGGTGACGCCGCCGAGCAGGCCGAGCGATCGAGTGAGGGTGCGCAGTTTCATGTGTGACTCCCTGATGACGGCTGCGATCAGTTGATGACGATGTGCGTCATGATTCCGCCCTGGTCTTCCGCGCCGTTGCTCAGGAAGTTCAGGTTGGTCGTGTACAGCACGTAGGTTCCGGGCGCGACACCGGCGGTGTCGATGACGACGTCGACCGCTTCGCCGCCGCCCAGCGTGACCGAACTCGTGCGGAACGAATGGTCCACGCCGCTCGGGCCACGCGCGATCGACGCGCCCGCGCCGACCACCTTGAACGGCAGCCCCATCGCGGTGACGGTGAAGTAGTCGGTGACCGACAGGTTGCTCAGGCGCAGCAGGATGCGCTGGCCGGCGCTCGCCGTGACGAGCGAACTGATCGGCTGCGAGGTCTCGGGCAGGACCGTGCTCAGGTCCGCCGGGTCGACCGACGTGCGCAGGAAATCGGTCGTGCGCGCGTCCACGGTGTCCGGGTAGTTGCGCCCGTTGATGAAGCCGTGCGTCGTGCGCATCGTGTCGAAAGGCAGCGGCTGGACGACTTCGCTTTGGGTGTGGAAGTTCGCGTCGAAGGAGGTCAGCTGCAACGCCGCCTGCACGTCGTAGCCGGTGGCGCCGTTGCCGTCGTTGTAGACGAACTTGCTGAAGCTGCGCGTCTGCGGCAGCCCGTCCGGCCGGTCGATCGGCACGCCGGTGAACAGTGTGCCGTCCTGCACCGGGCTCACGTACAGGTTGCCCACCATGCCCATCTGCATGTGCTCGGTGGCCTCGACGTGGCAGTGGTACATGAAGGTGCCGGGGTCGTTGACCTTGTAGTAGAAGGTGATCGTCGAGCCCATGTTCACCGTCGCCGAACCCTCGGGAACGCCGTCGAAGATCGGCGCGGCCTGCGGGAAGCCGTGGAAGTGGATCGAGTGCGGGTCGAACAGATCCGGGCGGTGCGCCATGCCGACGTTGGTCAGGCTCAGGAACACCTCCTGGTTCTGCTTGAAGCTGAGCGTCGGTGCGGCGAGCTTGGCGTTGAAGGTCGAGCGCGTCATCACCTGATCGTTCGCGACGCCGGTCACGTCGGAGAAGCCGAACATGTAGGCGCGCGTGCCGTCGGCGTAAGACAGCCAGCCGTCGCCGCCGGCCAGGTGCTTGCACACCTTGCCGTTGCTGCCGGCGGCGTCGCCGTCGGGTGGGCATTGCGGGTAGACGCCGGCTTGCGCCTGGCCGAGCGCGGCGCTGATCGCCAGCGCCATGGCCGCTCGGGTGAAGAGTTTGACAGTGCGGTTCATGTGAGTACTCCCAATTCGTTAGCGGCTGTGGTCACGGACGGCGGTACGCGCCGGCGTCCCAGTCGGTCCCCACCGGCTGGCGTTGCACGCCGTTGCGGTCGGTGTTCAGGGTCGCGGGGTTGTTGATCCGGTTGCGGCCGATTCCCACCGCATGGCTGCCGGGGGTGATGCGGTAGTCGAAGTACGGCACGCCGGTCGTGGGGTTGCTCTGCGTCAGCGGACCGAAGCGCACGTCGATGAAGTTGCCGCCTTCGTCGAACGCGGCCGCCACTGCCGGGCTCAGCGCGGTCGCCTGCACCGACGCTTCCACCTGCAACAGCACCGCGTCGCGCGGGCCGTTGAACGCATTCGCGTTGAAGTACTGCGCGTTCGCGGTATCGCCCTGCACGTTGTTGTTCGGCGCTGCCACCGCGTACCCGGTGATGTTGGTCAGCAGCGAGTTCGTCGGCGTGAGGCGCGCCTGGCCGGCGGCCGGCACGTAGGTTCCGGCGTTGAGCACCGGCAGGTTGGCATCCGCCACTTCCAGGTCGGAGAAGCCGTCGAGCACCAGGCCTGCGCCGACCGGGGAGCCGGTCACGGGCTGGCTCCAGTGGTAGACGCGGTTCTGGTAGACGATGTTGTTGTCCAGCTGCGGGTTGGCGAACGCACGCAGCCCCGCGGGTGCGTTGACTTCGACCAGGCGTGTCGCCAGCACCGGGCTGTGCGGGTAGGCCGCGACACCCGCGCCGAACTGCGGCAGCGAGCTGCTCAGCGCGGTGTTCGCGGTGTTGTTCTGCAACGGGTTCAGGCCGGCCGGGAAGGCGCGCGCCGCGGTCGACGTGTTGTCGTTGCGGCCGATCGTGTTGTTGACGATGCGCGTGTAGACCGCGTCGCGCAGCGAGATGCCTGCACCCGCGACACCCGCGACGTTGTTGACGATCACGTTGTTGAGCACGTCGACGCGGTAACCCACCCCGCCGGCGGACAATTCGTTGCCGTTCGTGCCGAGCAGGCTGATGCCGCCTCCGTCACCCGCACCCGCCAGGTTGCCGACAAACGTGTTGTTGCTGATGCGCACGTTGCCCGAGCCGGTGGACAGGCCGTTCGCTGCAGCCTGCGAGTTCTGGCCGGCGATCGACACGCCACCGCCTTGCATGCTGGTGGCCTGGTAGAACGACGAGTTCCAGTAGAACTTGTTGTTGTCGATCACGCCGCCGTCGCTCACGCCCAGGTGCGCCATGCCGCCGCCGTTGCCGGTGGAGTGGTTGCCGCAGACGAAGTTGTTCGTGACGCGGTAGTTGGTGGCACCGAAGTACACGCCCAGGCCTCCGCCGCCGCCGCCCACCGCACCGGCGGTGTCGCCGTTTTGCACGACCTCGTTGTGGTGGATGTTGACGTCGGTGTTGCGCGAGCCCACCGGCAGGTCGAGTGCCGTGAGCGCCGGGTGGCCGATGCGGATGCCGCCGGCCATCACGCCCTGGTTGCCGGTGATCAGGTTGTTCGAGATCTGGATGCCGCGGGCGAAGCCGTTGACGATGATGCCGCCACCGTGATCGGCGCCGCTGATGCCGAAGCCGTCGATCTGCAGCGCGGCGTTCGAGGCACGCGGCTGCGGATTCGCCGCGTTGCCGTTGCCCTTGAGCATGACGAAGAAACCGGGCGATTCAGCGTCGCCGAACAGCAGCGGCGCGTTGTCCGCCGTGTCGCCGTCCAGGCACGCCTGGTAGCTGGTGGGCAGCAACTGGCCGGGCAGCAGGAAACGCTCGCCGGTGCCGCCGCCGGGGCTTTGCGGCGCCGCGGGAACACGCAGGTGACCGACGACCTTGTCGCACATCGCGACGCGCCAGGCGCGCAGTTTTTCAGCCGGTTGCGTCAGCGGGTTGATGAAGGTCGACGCAGCGCCGAAGCCTTGCAGCCGGACACGCCGATCGACGATCACGGCTTCCTCGTAGACGCCGGGTTCGACCGTGATCAGCCGGCCCTCAGGTGCAGCGTCGATCGCCGCCTGGATCGACTGTCCGGCACGCACCACCGTCGGGCTCTGCCCGCCGATGTGCAGCGTGACGCCGCGCGCCGTGACGTTGCCGTTGGCACGCGTCACGAGCAGCGTGCCGCTGGTGGCGCCCGCCGGAACGGTGAGCGTGATCTGGTTGTTGTTCCAGGACACGATGTTCGCCGCGGGCACCGCCACGCCGTCGATCGTGACACTCGCACCGGCACCCGGGCCGCCGAAGCCGTAGTTGCGCTCGATCGTGCGCGGCACCAGGGCACCGGGGTTGTTCGAGTCGTACAGCGGATTGAGCACCTGGGTCGGGCCCATCGAGCGGATCGTGATCGTCTGGCCGGCAGCGCTGACCCAGGGGCCGACGTTGTTCGCACCGGTGACGCTGCGGATCGCCGGAATCGCGTCCGGGTGCGCGCAGTCCAGCGCGAACTGCTGGGGTCCGGCGAACGCCGCGATCGGCAGCACCGGGGTGTCGAGGTAGGTGGTCTTGCCCGGCAGGTACTGGAACGTGTAGCAGAACTGGCTGTAGCTCGGGTTGAAGTGCGGGTCGGGCTGCATCATCGGCCTGCCGCTCACCGGGTCGAGCACATCGGCACCCGTGTTCGGGTCCTTCACCGGCATGAACGGCGAGTTCAGGCACGCCGACACCATGTTCGGCGACACGCCCGAGGGCATCGGCACGTTGAAGGCGAAGGTCGAGGGGACCAGCGCGTTGTAGGTGCCGAAGCGGTCCGAATAGACACGCGAGAACTCGCGGCCGGTGTGGTCGCGCAGCGAGACCGGCATGAACGGCGGCGCGAACTTCTCGCCGAACGTCGGTGCCTGCGGGTTGAACTCGTTGGCCAGGTCGTCCAGGATCATGCCCACGATGTGGCCGGCCAGCGGCGTCTTCGTGAACAGGTGGAAGTCCATCGCCGCGTTCGAGCCGGCGTTCAGCGCCACCGCCTTGCGGTTGCAGTACGGGCGCTTCTTGCCGGCGTAGCCGGCGTAGCTGATCGTGGGCGGGCTGTCGCGGTATTCGGCGGGGATTTCCACGCCGGGGAACAGGTCGAGTTCGGCCGGCACGGGGAACGGGCGCTCGCCCACGCACTCGGGCGGCAGGCTGAGCGTGGAGACGACAATCGAGTCGCCGAAGTCGACGTTCTTGTCTTCTTCCTTCTGCACTTCGTAGCCCACGGGCGGAACGACTTCGACGATGTAGTGGCCGGGCGCGAGGTCGACGAACGCATAACCGCCGTCGTAGACCGCGCCGCGCGCCTGGTTGAAGACGCGCATGCCGTCGTAGCAATCGGTCACCACGCCTTCCGGGCTGACGTAGGGCGTGCCTTGGCAGCCGGCGGGCAGCGCCGCGTCCCAGGCGTCGGAGGTCGCGGTGGCGACGATTCCGCCCAGCGGCACGCGCGGGTTCGTGGCACTCGCGCGGTACAGGTTCACCGTGACGCCGGGGATGCCGGGCTCGTTGTTCTCCGCGGTCGCGTAGCGCGGGTCCGATTCGGCGCGCGTGCTGCCGTAGTTGATCTTGCCGCTGATGCCGCCGTTCTCGGTGCCGACGTAGGCCTTCTTGCCCCAGTCCATCACGTTCGTCTGGCCCAGGAACAGCTGCATGCCTTGCAGGATCGCCGGGCCGGTGGTGGTTTCGGCGACGCTGGTCGCAGCGCTGCTGCCGCGGTTCGGCCACACCGGATTGGCGGGCAAGGCGCCGCCGGCGTCGGCCAGCGCCGTCACGCCGGTCGCCTTGAAGCGCAGGTAGTCGACTTCGGCGACCATCCAGTTGAAGAACGGGAAGACTTCCGAGAACTCGTATTCGCCGGCGTCGTCGGTCGCGACCGACTGGTACACCGAGCCGTCGCGGAAGCGGATGTTCACCGCCTGGCCGGGGATGCCGACCGAGTCCGGCGCGCAAACGCCGGTCTCGGCCGGGTCGTGGCAGACCTTGCCGGTCAGCTTGCCGAACCAGTTGAATACCGGCACGTTGCCCAGGTTCACCGAGCCGGCCGCGCCGGTGATGAAGTCGTAGCGCCCGAACACGTTGCCCAGCGGCTTGTCCCACACCGCGAGCTGGTAGCGGGTGTTGGGCTTGAGGCCGGGGATCGAGAAGGTGCCGTCGGGGCTGCACTTGCCGGCAAACACGCCGCGGCCGTTGCCCACCGCGAGGCTCGCCGACTCGTTCAGGCCGACGCGGCACTCGGTGACCGGCAGCCCTTCATGGAACGTGAAATCCGGCGGTCGGCTCATGTGCACATTGATCACCTTGCCGGTGGCCGCATTGCCGGCCGGGCCACCGGCGGCGCTGAAGCTCGGCACGAAACCGATGAAGGCGTGGTGGCCGGGCGGGCCGAATTCCTTGAAGTACGCGGGTTCGTTGGACTTGACCCAGGCGTCGATGCCCTGCGTGCCCTCGATCGTGTGCGTCTGCAGCCACTGCTCGCCCGGCGCGGGCCAGGGCGTGAGCGGCGCATTGCCGTCCGCATCGGCGTAGTAGCGCGGGCAGTCGGCCTGCGCCGGTTTCTCGTGCGGCGGCACGACGAACACGGTGTACTTGGCGGGCGCCATGTTCTTGATGCGGAACACGCCGTTCGGATCGGTCTTGAGCACGATCTGGCCGATCTGGTCGACATCGCCGTTAGGCAGGTAGGTCGTTCCCAGCGGGTTGCCGAACGCGTCGAAACCGATCCGGCCGCCCGAGGCGCCGTAGGTGCCGCCCGCGTCGTACAGGTGCACGTCCCAGCCGCACAGGCCGTATTCCTGGGTGCCGATCGCATCAGGCTGGTTGTTGATCGAGTTGCTGTCGTGGTAGACGAGCACCGAGACCTGCGCGGTCTGCACCGGCGTCGGATTGACGACCACGCGCACGCTCGCCGGCATGCTGCCGTTGGCGTTGGGGCGGATCGGCACGCCGGCCATCTGGAACGCCGGCGCGCCGTCGGTGCCGGCGTTGGGCAGCACCGAGAGGAAGTAGCGCTTGCCGGTGAAGGCTGCCGCCGAGAGATTGGTCGCGGTCGCCGCGGTGCCGTTGACGTTCGCCGTCTGGCCCGACTCGACCACCGGCATGTGGCTGCGGTGGAACTTCAGCGACAGCGTGTCGCCGGGGTTGGGCACGGCGGCGGTGCCGGTGACGCCGGGAACCACGTCCCAGGTCTTGTCTTCCTGCAAGGTCCAGCGAAACGGCACGTTGATCGCTGTGCCGTCGGGTCGGACCACGTTGATCGTGATCGCCTGCGCGAGCGTGGACGAGAGCGCCAGCACGGCTGTGCCCAGCACGCTCGCTCCGCGTGAATTCCACGTTTTCCAGCTTCGTTGACTCTGGTTCAAATCCATAGGGCCTCCTTGAACGTCGGGTGCGTTGCCGGCCGACACCGGCCATGGCACCTGACTGACACGCGTTGCGGACACTGCCGCCTCGATGCCTCAAGGTTAGGTTTGCGGCTGCAAGAAGTCGCTGGAGAGCGACCCGCGACGACGCTGCGGGCGCCTGCTACACCGCGGTGCAGCCGCTTGCGGGGTCACGCTACGTTCTTACGCGAGCCTTAATCGCCGGTGCCTGGAATGCGCTCGAACCCCCTACCTTCCAGGGGACTCCCCCGCGATCAGGGGGAAGGCTGCAGCGGCCGGCTCTGCGGCGCGAAGGCCGAAGCGGCAAGCGCGACTTCGGCCCGCAGTCCACCGAGCGGCGACACGAGCAACTGGATTCTTGCGCGATGCAACTCCACCACCGAGAGCACGATCGACAAGCCCAGGCCGACGCCGTCGATCTGCGTCTGGCCGAGCCGATTGAACCGCTCGAACGCGCGCTCGCGCTCTACCGCGGCAATGCCGGGACCGGAGTCGTCCACACGCAGCAGCACCGACTCGCCCTGTGCGAACGAGGAGACTTGCACACTCCCCCGTTGGGGCGTGTAGTTGATCGCGTTGGCGACCAGGTTGCGCAGCATCAGCGACAGCGCGAAGGCATGGCCGCTGACGGACGCCACGGCAAAGTCCACCGTCAGCGAAATCTGTTTCTTCGCCGCACGCGGTGCGAATTCGTACGCCAACTTGAGCCAGAGTTCTTCGAGGTCGACGGTCTCGTGCAGCGCACCCGAATCGCCCCCCAGCCCCTCGATGCGCGCCAGATCGAGCAGCTGATCGATCAGGTAGGCCGCGCGATCCGCTCCCACCATCAGCGACTTCAGCGCGTCCTGCAGTTCCTGCGGCGATTCGGCCATCGTCGCGAGTTGCGCGTGCGCGCGCAACCCACTGAGCGGCGTGCGCATTTCGTGCGCGGCAACCGAGGTGAAACGCCGCTCCACCGACAAGGCGTGGCCGACGCGCGCAAAGAGCGTGTCCACGGCACGCAGAATCGGCAGCAGCTCGCGCGGCGGACCTTCGACTTGCACGGGGGTCAAGTCGAGCGGGTTGCGGTGGCGCAATTGGTCGGCCATCACATCGATCGAACGCAGCGAGCGGCGCAGCATGAGCCACGTCGCGATGGACACCAGACCCAGCGGCACAAGCAAGAAGCCGACGTAGTAGAACGTGATCAGCGCGGTCTGCGCCCAGCGTTCGCCGACGTTTTCAGCCACCTGGACGACATATTCCTTGTTCCGCGTCGGCACCGCGAAGGTGCGGTATTCCTCGCCGTCGATCTGCACCGTGTGAAATCCGCGAAGCGCCAAGTCCAACAACGGCTGTTGCGCCGGGGCCTCATAGCTGCGCAGCAAGAGCGCTCCAGACTTGGACCAGACCTGGTACCGATACAACAGCGCGGCAGTCGGGCGCGTTTTCAGTGCCGGGCGCGGCGTCGCACCGTGGTTGTCCAGCCCCTCGAGTTCTTCTTCGATGAATGCCAGCACCGTCGCCCCCAGGTGCTCCAGGCGTGCGTCGTGAATCTGGTCCTCCTCGATGCTCGCCGCCCAATACATCGCCAGGCCGCCGAACAGCAACGACGCGAACAGCGCCAGCACCGCGATCAGCGACAGCCGCGCGCGCAGCGACCAGGTCGACGTGCGGTCGAGCATGCGCGGCGGCTGGGTCAAGGCAGCAGCGTGGCCAGGCCCTGGTCGGGCGCGGTCATCACGGCCACGATGCGGCCGTCAGGGGACACCCTGACGATGCGAAAGTCGTGCATCACGTGTTCGCCGTAGCTCCAGTACCTCACGCCCAGTCGCGCCGCAATTTGCGCTGTCGATTTGGCGTCGCCGCTGAGGAACTGCCAGTTCGGGCGAACCAGCTTGTGCTCGGCCCGGTACGCCGCCCAGTCTGCGGGGCGATCCTGGCGTGGGTCCAGACCGATCACGATGAAGTTGAGAACCTGGCCCCGCGCGTCGACGTGCGCCTGGAGTTGCTCGAGGACTCGCAGGCTCGACGAACAGACCCGGCGACATGCGCCGTAGGCCAGGGTGACCACGGTCGGCGAATCGCGCAACGCTTGCAAGCCGAACGACCGGTTGCTGTCGTCGAGCCAGGGGCCGGAGCCGGCAAAGACGTCTTGCCCCGACGCAGCGACGCTGCCCACCCCCAGCATGAGGGCGACGAACTTTGCAATCAGGGGGAGTGGGCGCATCAATGGGAGTCTGGGCAGGGGTGGCTCGCAATCGACGCCCGCACGCCGCGGGCGAAGACTGATCCGGGGCGGGCGCGGGTCGGGCTGCGCAGCGCACTCTCGCATGACGCGGCTGCAAGCACAAGTTGACTGATGCGGCATATTCACGCACCGCGGATATCGTCGTCCATCCCGGACCGAAGCGGCTTTCGCCGCACCCTAGACTTCGCGCTCTTGACCGCGGCCGCGTGGCGCACCAAGCCCCCAAGGACATTTCAATGGTTGGCCACTTTTCATCCTTTTCTCTGGTCCCGGTGCTGCTCGCCATCTGTTTCGCGGTGGCACTCCCCGAGCCCACTTGCGCACAAACCGGCGCCACCACAGACGCCGAACGTTTGCGCGAACTCGAGCGACGCCTCGATGCGAATCAGAAGCTGATCGATAAACTCAGCGAGCGAATTGCCGAACTTGAACGAGCTGCCGGGAGCACCAGCAAGTCCGAACCCGCGACACCCTCGATGGCCGAGCAGGCCAAGTCGCTTGCGACCTTGCAAGAAAGCGTCGAACAGATTTCCGCTGGCCTGAGCCGCACCGTCACTCACACCGGCGTTCCAATCCATGGTTTCGCCGACGCCGGTGCGGGCTGGTCGACGCGCGAGGACCCGACGCGGCTGCGCGGCTTCGGCGTGGGCACGCTGGATCTGTACCTGACGCCGCAGTTCGGCGAACGCGTCAAATCGCTGATGGAGATTGCGTTTTACTACCGCACCGACGGTGCCGGCGAGATCGAAGCCGAACGCATGCAGGTCGGCTACGCGCTGGACGACGCCATGACGCTCTGGGCTGGGCGCTTCCACACACCGCTCGGGGTGTGGAACACGGCCTACCACCACGGCGCGAATTTGCAGACCTCGATCGACCGCCCGCGATTCATCGACTTCGAAGACAAGGACGGGCTGCTGCCCGTGCATTCGATCGGCGTGTGGGGAAGCGGCAAAACAGGCCTGGGCCAGGGCAAGGTGAGCTACGACATCTACCTCGCGAACGGCCCGACGGTGCGCAACCGCACGCTCGACTACAACGCGTTCAGCGACGACAACAGCAGCAAGCTGATTGGCTTCAATCTCGGTTGGTCGCCGGCGGCGACGCTGCGCGGCGCGAGCCTCGGCGTGCATGGTTTCAACTCGACGCTGGACACGCGCCTGGCCACAGGCGCCCTGCAATCGCGCACCAGGCTGCGCATGCTCGGCGGCTACGTCGGCTACGACGCGCACGGCTGGGAAGGCCTGGCGGAGTACTACCGCTTCATGAACTCGGACGTCGACAGCGGCACGCGCCGCACGAGCCACGCCGGCTTCGTCCAGCTCGGTCGCAATTTTCTCAACCTGACGCCCTATCTCCGTTTCGAGCGAGCGGCGCTTGACGGCGCGGACAACTTCTTCGCTACGCAGCGGGTCGGCCGCTCCTACACGCGCACATCGATCGGCGGGCGCTACGAGTTGGACGCCAAGGCGGCATTCAAGCTCGAGCTGGGTGCGACGCGCGAAGACGCCGCGACCCTGGTCGACGAGTTCGGCGGCTCCCAGACCCTGGTGCCGACGCGCTATCGGCGTTTGGCGGTTCAGTACTCGATCGCCTTCTAGAGCCGGCGGCTGAATGAACATCCTGCTGCGCGCAACACTGGTGCTCGCCGCCGCGGTGGCGCAAAGTGCCGGCGCCGGAGAAGTCATCGCGAATGCCTCCGTGAGCTTGAACGCCGACGAAATTCGCGACGTGTTCCTCGGCGAGAAGCAGTTCTCCGGTCGCGTCAAACTCGTGCCGGTGGACAACAGCAGCTTGCAGGCGGAGTTTCTGTCCAAGGTGCTGCAATCCGACGAGCGCAAGTACGCGGCACGCTGGACCCGCAAGTCGTTTCGCGAGGGCCTGGCTGCACCCAGCGTCAAGGGCAGCGACGCCGAAGTCGCCGCCTTCGTTCGCGCCACGCCCGGCGCCATCGGCTATGTGCGCGGCCATGTCGAAGGCGTGCAGGTGCTCGAGAAGTTTTGAGCGGCCCGCGATCGCTGCTTCGCGGCGCCTACGCTTCCTGCGGCCCGAGCTGGTAACCCACGCCCCGTACCGTCTGGATCAATCCGGTGCCGAGCTTCTTGCGCAGGTAGTGGATGTAGACCTCGACCGCGTTGCTGCCGATCTCCTCGCCCCAGCCGTACAGCGCCTCCTCCAGCTGCGCGCGCGAAATGATCTGGTTCTTCTTGCGCAGAAACGTTTCGAGGACCCAGTACTCCTTGTTCGTCAGCGCGACCGTGTCGCCGCGCATCGTCGCCATGCGGCGGGACGGGAAGAGCTTGAGGACACCATGCTCGAGTTCGGCGCCGCCTTCGCTGGACTTCTGGCGGCGCCGCTGCACGGCGCGCAAGCGCGCAGTGAGTTCTTCGAGGTCGATGGGCTTGACCATGTAGTCGTCGGCGCCGATGTCGAGCAGGGCGATGCGGTCTTGAATGCCGCCGCGCGCCGTCATCACGATCACCGAGACGCCGGGGTCGCGCAGGCGGATGCTCTTGAGCAGGGTCTCGCCGCCGATGTCGGGCAGGCCCAGGTCGAGCAGCACGCACTCGTAGAGATGGGTGCGCATCGCCACCGCAAGCTCGCCACCGGTGCGGAGCCAGTCCACCGCGTAGCCGCCTCGCGTCAGGCCCTTCTGGACTGCGGAGCCCAGCAAGTCGTCGTCTTCTACTACAAGCAGTCGCATGATCGTGCCGTGGGTTGGGTGTACATGGGCTGGATTGTTCGGCCATACGCCGTGCATTGAAAGGCACGATGTCGCGTGCAGCACACGCCTCCAGCATTCGAAGGCTCCTGCGCCTTCTTAGTAAGTTCTAAGGCAATGCAGTCATGCGCCAGTCGGGGCGCGCCGTGACGCGGGCCACGCCGCCCAGGGCATTCACGACGCGGTGCGCCACGTAACTGTTCGGCGAATCCGGCTCGAGTGCGGCGAACGCGAGGTTGGCCAAGGGCTGGTCCAGCGGCACGTAGTAGCTGCCCGACGCCGCGTCGATGAGCGAGGGCACCGTCTCAACCTCGAGCCGCAGCAGCGAATCGGCCGCGCCGGCACGCGCCGCCGCCGCGCGCGTCGCCTCGCGGTAGACCTCGCCGCGCACGACGCCGTTTTGCTGGAGCTGCTGTACCACGACACCCAGCCCGCGCAGGCGCAACACGGCGTCGATCTGCGCTTCACCGAGCCAATAGCCGCACGGTCGCGCGCGCGCCTTGCGCACTTCGATCTCGAGCGCCGAGTCCCAGGCGACGCTGAGTGGCCGGTCCGCACCGGTGATCGGGTCGAGCATCGTCAACGTGTATTCGCTGGGCGACATGGCCCCCGCGACGACGGCCGGGCTGCGGCACGCCAGCGCCACAACTTCGGCGTCGACGAACTTGCGCACCTGCGCCAGATCGCCGGCGCGCTGCGCTGCGCGTTCCAGGACGCTGCGCACCGCGACGACATGCGTATGCACGCGCCGCGCGAAGTGGAGCCGGCCCAGGCCCACACCGCGTGACTCGATGCTGAAACTGATGGCGTTGCGCAAGCCGTTGGCATTGCGCGCCGTATCGGGCTCGATGCTGCCCATCGTCATCTTCTTCTCGGCGTTGTCGCTCGATGCGGTGTAAAGCCACTCGCTGCTCAAGCCCTGCGCTGTCAGACTTGCGAGCACGGGCCGGCGAAACCATTCTTCAGCCGCCTTGGTGATGAACTCCGGCAGGTTCGCCACGGTCGCGTATTGCACGAGCGCGTCGAAGCGCTGCACGGCGCCGAATTTTTCGAGGTAAGGCTTGACCGCCGCGTACTCGTGCAGGTCGACCACGACGCTGGCGCGGAAGTCGCGTGCCAGCTGCGCCAGCGCCTGGGCCTCGGGGGTGCGCAGCAGCAAATGGTCGCGATCGAGATCGACGCCACTTGTCGTCGTGCTGCTTCCTGCCTTGGCGCCGTCCGGGTTGGCACGCGGCAGCAGCACGACGTTGACCTGTTCGAGCAACCGCGCGAGCGGCCCCTGGGCCAGGTCTTGCGCGATCGCCAGCAAGGCTTCGGCGCCGGCGGGTTCGTCGCCGCGTTGTTGGCCGATCAGCAGCACGGTGGGCCGCGCGGCACGTTGCAGCCCGGCCGGCGTGGCGTCGGCCAGGCGCGTGAAGAGCAGCGCTTCGATCGGCACGCCACCTTGCGACGTGCCCGGCGTGAGCAAGCGCACGCTCGGGCTGCCGGGCGCGGAGCGCCCCTCGCGCACCAGCGCGCGCAGCCACAGCGCGACTTCGGCGTTGCTCGTCCAGGTCGTGCGTCCGGCCTCGAAGGCCGGCGTCGTGTACTTGACCGACGGCTCGGGAAAGCGCGCCGCGACCGCGTCGCCATAGGGCGGCAGCGTCTCGGGCTGCGCGTGGTCCGGGCCCGGCAAGGGCGGCACTGAAGCGGCAGGCGCTGACGCTCCGCCGGCCGGAGCTTGCGGCGCGGCAGCCGGCGGCGGCGCCTCTTGCGCTGCGGGCGGATAGGGCGGCAACGGTGTCGAACAGCCTGTCAGCACGGCGCCAGTGACAACCCAGCAGCGCAGCGCGACGCGCCGCGACACCCGGCGCGCAGCCGCTCTTGCAGACTTCAGTGAAAACAGCATCAACGCACTCCGGACGCCCCGAACGGGACGCAAGAATATAGCGAGCCGCGAGAAGCGCCTCACCGGGGCACAATCCTGACCGGCCGCTGCAGCGAGAACGGGTGACGCAATCATGCTCATGAAAATTCTGATCTGGGGCTTCTGGACACTCGCCGTCCTGGCGGTGCTCGTGCTCATCGCGGGCCGGCTTGGGCTGCTCAGCGGCACGCCGCCCAGCAACCCCGGCGTGCGCGAGGGCAAGCTCAAGCCGCCCTCGCGCACCGAGAACAGCGTCAGCAGCCAGGCGGCGCTGTACCCGGACCACCCGATGCGCGACGTCGCGCAGATCGCGCCGCTCGCGCTGCGCGGCGACGCCGCGGCAACGCTGGCGCGTCTGCGCAGCCTCGTTGAGGCCATGCCCGGCGCGAAAGTCGTGAAGAGCGAGACCGACTACCTCTACGCTCATTTCACGACGCGCCTGCTCGGGTTTGTCGACGACAGCGAATTCTGGTTCGACCCGGCCGCCGGCGTCGTCCAGGTGCGCTCGGCGTCGCGCGTGGGGCGCAAGGACTTCGGCGTGAACCGGGCGCGCATCGAGGCAATTCGCGCCCAGCTCGCCGGCGCCGTCTGAGCCGCACCCGCCGCATGAGCAAATGTGGCTTTGCCACTTTGCTCATTCCCCCGCGGGGGGCGGCCGGCTTCGGCCGGCCTGGGGGCGCCCTCAGCGGCGTGTGTTGCAGCCTTCGTACAGCAACGGCGCATTGCCGCTCGGCAGCGCCTTCGGCACGAGGCGACACAAGGCCTTGGGCCGGGCCTGCGGGTCCAGCAGACCGTTGCCGACGAACTCGACTAGATCGCGAAATTCCGTGTCGTTCAGGCGGGTCGGGTTCTGCACCAGCGGGTCGAGCGTGCCGAGCACCCCCGCCATCGGGCCGACGCGCCTGCTGAGGTCGGCGGCGACGCCGGCGCGCTTCGCGTCGTAGCGACGTACCGACTCACGAACGTCGAGATGATGGCGGATCGCATCGTCCAGCCGCGTGAACGCGCCGTTGTGGAAAAACGCCGGCTGCAGCACCACATTGCGCAGTGGTGAAGTGCGGAACTTGTAGCGGTCGGCGACAACGCCGCTGACTTGCGCGGCACCGAAGTCTTCATCCTCGCCGGGGCCGTCGAAGATCGAATTGCCTTTGCCGACGCCGAATTCGGCAGCGATTTGCGGCACACCGATGTTGCGATTGTCAAAGTCGCTGAACATCTGGTTCGATGCGCCGGCGACGGCGTGACACGCCACACAATTGGCCTTGCCGAAAAACAGCAGCGCGCCGCGTTTTTCCGCCCCGGTGAGTGCGTCGTGATCGCCGCGCGCATAGCGGTCGATCGGCGCATTCGCGCGCACCAGCGTGAATTCGAATTCGGCGATCGCCTGGGCGAACATCCTGACGTCGATAGGCGCGCCGTCCCGCACCTGCGGGAAGACCGCACCGAACCGCGCCACGTAGTTCGGCGTCGCATTCAGGCGATCCGTCAGCGCATTGCGAATCGGGTCATTGCGAAACCCCGCCGCGTCTGGCGCCGGTACGACAGCCCCCACGCCGTCGTCAAATACGTCGAATCGAGGATCCAGCGTGCCCCGGGTTCCCGTGAAACCCGCCGCCTCGTTCAATTCGGTCGGCGGGATGTGCGCCTGCGCGACCAGCAGATGGCGAACCGACACGTCGTTGGCCTGAAAAGCCGTTGTGCCTTCCGGTGCCGGGAAGTGAAACCCTTGCGAGTTGTCGAACGGATTGCCTGACGCCGCGGCAAACCGCCCGTTCCACATCAGCTTGGGATAGAACGCGCTGTTCACGACGCTTGGCGTGCGGCGCTGGTTGCGCGGCCCGCTGCGGCCCGGGCCGACGACGCCGTTGTTCTGCACGCCAATCGCAATCGATTGCGTATCGCCCATGCCAGTGGCCGGTGCGTGGCAGCCGGCGCACGCGTTGTCGCCGCGCAGGCCGCTGGCGGTGTCGAAAAACAGCTGCCGGCCCAGATTCGCGAGCCGGCGGTCGATCGGCCGGCCCAGCCGATCGGTGAGCGTGGTCTGCACGTCACCCGTGAAACCATGTTGGCGCAGCACCGCAGCGAGCAGGCCGTCGGAAGCATCCGTCGGCTTGCCTTCGTCCGCCTGCGTGTGCAGCGGCAGCGCGAGCAGGGTCCATGCCAATCCCGCCGCGACGGTTCTGAGGGCAGCGTTGCAGTTGATCCAGTGGTGCACACGAGTCTCCTGGTGGTTTGCGGCCATCCCTGACGGATTTGCCTTTTTTTGGCAATGCCCCCTGTTCTAGGGGGGTAGCCGTCCCCGAATTCTCTGCGGACCGGTACCCCTTGAAACTGGGGGAGCCAACCACTTTTTCTGGGGGTACGTCCCCCGGGGTCGATCCGCAGAGAGAAGCGAGGCTTCGGCCAACAGAGCGCGCTGGGTCCCCAGGAAATACAGGCCATCCGGGCGTCAACGGCAGGCGCCGCTCCGGTCGTCGGCACGAGGCAGGGGCAGCGCGCGCAGCGCTGTGGCGTGCTGAGGGAAACGCGCAGACGCGAGGCGTCTAGAGTTTGAACTCGAGACGCAGCTGCACGTTCCGGTAGGTCGGCGCGACGGTCTGCGCCGACTCGCGCAGATTGGCCAGCGAATCGTCGACGCTCGATCCCGTGACGTAACGGCGCGGGTCGAGATTGCTCGCCGTCAGCCGAATCTGCAGCGTCGGGCTGACGGTCCACAAGGCATAGGCGTCGCCAACGACCTTGCCGCCCACGCTCGCGGTTTGCTCGACGCTGATGCGCGTCGTGTAGCCCGGCGTGAGGTTCACGCTGGCCCCGAGCGTCAGCGGTGTTCCCGGCAAACGATAGTCGGCGCCGAAGTTCGCGGTCCAGTCGGGTTGCTGGTCGATGCGATTGTTCGGGCCAGGAACGCCTTCGACTTGCGAGCGGAATACGCTGGCGTTGGCGCGCAAGTCGAGCTGCGGCGCGTCGGCGACGAGCGCACTCAGGCGGAATTTGGCTTCGAGTTCGAGGCCGCGGGTGACGGCATTGCCAATGTTTTGGGTGCGGGCGACGAAGCGCTGCTCTCCAGGCGCCCAGGAGGGAAACTCCGGCTGCGTCTGGCTGCGCATGTAGTTGCGAATGCGACGCTGAAAGACATTCGCGCTCAGCAGGCCGCTCGCCGGAAGATAGTGCTCGATGGCCACATCGATGCCGGTGGCCAGCTCGGGCTTGAGGTTGGGGTTCCCGGCACGGTCCGGATGGGTGGGGGTATTCGGTGTCCCCAGCGGATAGAGCCTGCTGATGTTGGGGCGCGCAATCAGGCTGCTCAGCGCAGGGGAGCGATAGCTGCGCGTCAGGCTCGCGCGCAGCTGGTCGCGCCCCGCGGGGTCGGGCTTCCACAGCAAGTGCAGCAAGGGGCTCCACACACGGCTCTGGTTTTCCACCGCGGGCTCGGTCGCTGTGGCACCGCCGCGTGTCGTGATGCCCTCCCAGCGCAGGCCGGCGTGCGCCGCCCACTGCGGCGACAGGCTCCACTCGTCTTGCGTGTAGAGTGCCAGGCGCAATGCGCGCGCCGCAAGGTCTTCGCCAAATTCGGCGAGCAGGGGCGAGCCGTCCGCCTGCGATGTGCGAGCTTCGACACGCCGATTCGATTCGATCTCGGCGCCGCCGACGACGGAATGCTCTCCGGCGCCGAGCAACTTCGTCAGCTTCGCGCTCAGACTCAGCGTGCGCTCGACGTTGTCGGTGTCATCGTCGAATCGATCCGGCGCAACGCCACCGGCCTCCACTCGCAAGCTGCGGCTTTGGAAGCGGGTCTGGCCGACACCCCCTCGCGCTTCGACTCGGCTGCCCTCCTCCAGACGCCGCATCCATTGGCCGTTCAGGCGCAGCAGGCTGAAGTGATTCGACGCGTCGGTGTGCGCAAAATCGTAGGGCAGTGGCGGCACCCCGAGGCTTTGAGCGAGCCCGGCGTCGCGCCGGGTGGTACCACGCGAATCGATGAGCAAGGGCATGAGCATCGCACTCTGCCCGGCGTCGCCGCGCCATTGCAGGCGTGCAGTCGCATGCACGCCATGGCGCGTTTCGCGCTCGGCGTTCGTCTCGGTCTGGGTCAGCAGCTCGGCCCCTGTGTCCAGCGCGCTCTGTTGGGTGGTCGTGACGCTGCTGCTCCGCCTGTCGTTGTGAAACAGGCTCAGCGAATAGTTGTAGCTCAAGCCCGCGGCGAGGGTGTCGTTGCGCGTCCAGGTCAAACCGGGTTGCAGCGCCCCGTTTTCCACCGCCGCCGCGACGCGCACGTCGTTCAGGCGCTTGCTGAAGCCTTCGCGCGTGATGATGTTGATGGTTCCGGCAATCGCGCGCGCACCGGTCTCAGCGGTGGGGGCGCGCTGGATTTCGATGCGCTCGATCTGCTCGGGGCTCAGCGAGTCGATCGAAAACCCGGGCGAGACGCGCTCGCCGTCGAGCAGGATTTGCGTATAGCCGCTGCCCAGACCGCGCAGGCGGATGTTGCCGCCGCGCCCCGGCCGACCCTGCATCGTCACGCCGGGCAGGCGCTTCAGCAGGTCACCCAACGTGCTGTCGCCGAAGCGCTCGATCTCGTCGCGGCCGATCGTGATCGTCGATGCGGTGGACTGGCGGCGCAGTTGCGTGTCGTTCAAGGTGTTGCCGCGCACCTCGACCGGCTCGAGCTGGGTTGGCTTGTCGCTGCGCGCAGCCGCCGGTACCGAGGCGGCAGGCGTGGGCGCTTCGGCGGCAGCGGCGGGCGGCGGCGCCTGCGCCGCCGCGTTCGGCGATGCGAGCGTCGTGGCGAGTGCGCCCAGGAAAATCAAAGCACGCCAGCGGCGGGCACGGGGAACGTCGATGCGCATGCTGGCGGCGATTATCGGGCAGGCTCCTAGAATCGAGCGCACCGCTCGCGCATCACACGACACCCGCATTCATGACGATCCCCGTCGACGACACCAAGGCCAGCAACTTTCTGCGTCAGATCATTGAACGCGATCTGGCGCAAGGCACGTATTCAGGCAGGCACTTCGCGGGAACCCCGGGCGATGCGACGCACCACGCCGGCGGCCCGCGCGACCCGGCGCGCATTCGCACGCGCTTTCCGCCCGAGCCCAACGGCTACCTGCACATCGGCCACGCGAAAAGCATTTGCGTGAATTTCGGCTTGGCACGCGACTACGGCGGCGTGTGCCACATGCGTTTCGACGACACGAATCCGGAGAAGGAAGAGCAGGAATTCGTCGATGCCATCCTCGACGCGGTCCACTGGCTCGGTTTTGACTGGAACGCGAACGGCACGAACCACCTCTATCACGCGAGCGACTATTTCGACTTCATGTACCGCGCCGCGGAGTACCTCGTGCAGACCGGCCACGCGTATGTCGACGAACAGACGCCCGAGCAGATGCGCGCAACGCGCGGCGACTTCGCCCACGCCGGCGCCGACAGCCCGTTTCGCACGCGCTCAGCCGAAGACAACCTGGCGAAATTGCGTGCGATGCGCGCGGGCGAACTTGCCGACGGCGCCGCCGTGCTGCGCGCGAAGATCGACATGGCGCACCCGAACATCAACTTGCGCGACCCGACGCTGTATCGCATCAAGCGCGCCACCCACCACAACACCGGCGACACCTGGTGCATCTACCCGATGTACGCCTACGCGCACCCCATCGAAGACGCGCTGGAGGGCATCACGCACAGCATTTGCACGCTCGAGTTCGAAGACCAGCGGCCGTTTTACGACTGGGTGCTCGAGCGCATCGTGCCGATTCTGCGAACGCCGCAGTTCGAACACGCCAGACAGTTGTTCGAGCGCATCGAAGCCGAAGGCATAGAAGCCGGCAAGGAATTTGCCCTGCACTGCCACAACCACGCCGCCAAGCTGTTCGCGAGCCCGGCCGAAGGCGCGATGCGCAGCCTGTTCAGCCGCTGGGAGCACCGGCCCGACGCCGTGCTGCACGACCTGCCGGCGTTCTTCGCGCTGCTGAAGAAGTCGAGCGCGCAGTTCACGCCGCTGCTCCAGCACGCCTTGGCTGCGCGCGAGCCGAATGTATTCAAGCTGCCGCACCAGCACGAATTTGCGCGCCTCAACGTGACGCATGTGATCACGAGCAAGCGCAAGCTCAAGGCGCTGGTCGACGAAGGCGTCGTCTCCGGCTGGGACGACCCACGCATGCCCACCCTCGTGGGCTTGCGCCGGCGCGGCTACACGCCTGCGGCGATCCGCGAAATGTGCGAGCGCGCCGGCACGAGCAAATCGGGCGGCTGGACCGACTACGCGAGCCTGGACCTCGCTCTCCGGGAAGATCTCGACCCGAAGGCGCCGCGCGCGATGGCGGTGCTCGACCCGCTGGAACTGGTGATTTCGAACTGGGACACTGTGATGGGATCAGCCAGCACCGACACCTGCCACGCGCCGGTGCACCCATCCGCGCCCGAACGCGGCCAGCGCACTTTCGGATTCGGTCCCAAACTCTGGGTCGAGCGCGACGACTTTGCAGAAGCCCCGCCAAAGGGTTACTTCCGTTTGTTTCCGGGCAACAAGGTCAGGCTCAAGTACGGTCATGTCGTTCTGTGCACGGGCTGCACGAAAGACGCATCGGGAAATGTCATTCAGGTGCAGGCCGAGCTGATTGCCGACACGAAAAGCGGCACGCCGGGCGCGAGCGCGATCAAGGTCAAAGGCGTCATCACCTGGGTCGCGGCGCACGATGCAATGCGCGCGCAGGTGCGCCTCTTTGAGCGCCTGTTCACGGCCGAGCAGCCCGACGCCGGCGGGCGCGATCCGAGGCTCAGCCTGAACCCGGCGAGCAAACGCGTGGTTGACGCGTGGGTCGAGCCGACGTTGCGCTCAGCGCAATCCGACGAGCGTTTTCAGTTCGAGCGCCACGGTTACTTTGTCGCCGACCGCCACGACCACCGCGCCGAGCACCCGGTGTTCAACAAGATCACCGGACTGAAAGCGCCCCCAGGGCCGGGCCAGCCCGGCCCGCCCCCCGTGGGGGTTTGAGTAGTCCGGCAAAGCCGGATCTACTCAAGAGACGGCTGGCCGGCCTGACGCTGCGGCGACCGCGCCGCGGCTACTGCACGCGGTGGGCGCGCAAGTGTTCGAGCTTGGCCGCGTAGCGCTCGCCGAGTTTGCGCGTCGGGCTGGTTTCTCGGGCTTTGGCCATGTGCTGCGCCGCCGCTTCGAACTGACCCAGGTCGAACAAGGCCACCGCGCGCCAGAAATGGAACTCGTGGTGGTAGGCATCGCGTTCGAGTTCCAGGGCAAACAATTCGCTCGCGTTTTTCGAGTCACCGGCTTCGAGCGCCGCGCGGCCGAGGTTGTAGAAGTAAAAGGGCGGGTTCTTCTCGAGCTTCGCCAGCTGCGTCGCGATGCGTGCCGCGTCTTGCGCGCGGCCCTGCGCCTGCAGCACACGCGTCAGGTTCGACAAGGCCTGCGCGTTGTCCGGCTCGGAGTGCAGGACATGCGCCAGCGCCCGTTCAGCCTGGGACAGGTCGCCATGGCGCAGGTAGATGACGGCCAGCGTATTGGCGCTGCGCAGAAAGTCCGGCGCCTGTGACAGCGCCTCGCGCGCCCACCAGTAGGCGTCGTCGAGCTGGCCGCGCGCCAACGACTCGGCAGCGCGGTTGTTCATGTACATCGCGATGATGGTTCGCTCCGATACGTCGCGCGTGCGATGCCCGCGCACGTCTTCGGGCGGCAGAAAGTCAATCGTGAGCAGATGGCTTGCGTCGAAGCCGACTCGCGCTTCGGTGGCGCGCTTGGCCAGGCTCAGGTTGACGTGGCTGCTGGCGAAGTAGAGGTCGCCTTCGCGGCTCCAGGTCGGATCGATCAGCACGCTTTGGTAACGCACCGGCATGCCCAGGTGCTTGGCAAACGCCGCCGTCATGATGACGAGCGACAAGCAGTTCCCGGCACGCGCGTCGAAAGCCTGCGCGGCGTTGCGCGTCACCGCCGAGTCGTATTCGAGCTTGAGCTGGCCGCGTGTGTACAAGGCGTCAACAAGCCCCTGCTGCATGCCGCGCATGCGCAGCAGCGGCGCCATGTCCTTGGCCGCATAGCTGCGCATCGAGTCGCTGAGGGCGAACACGTCGTCGGCGTGGATGCGCTGCGACGGCGCGGCGAACAGCGCGTCGGCAAGCAGGTGGTCGGGACGCGGCGAGAGCGGCGCGGCAGCACAAGCGCAGAGGACAATGGACAAGGCCAAACACATCGCGGACTTCACGGCGGGGTTCCTCCGTCAACGCGACCCGCGGCGAGGGCTCGGGAATCCGGCGCTCTGCAGAATGCGCGAGCCCCATCGTAGTCCGTATCGACCGGGCTTGCCGAAACAATCACGGCACAGCGCGTGCCGGCGCCGGGCGCCCTCCCTGAAGAGCTCGATGCGCTGCGCTTGGACTAAGGGGCCGCAACCGCGCCGACCCTGGCGACGCTGGCCGGGGCCGCCGGACTCGCCGTCGCAAGATACGTCAGCAACACGCCCATCTCTTCACGGTTCAGGCCTTGGCTGGGCATGCGGATCTTGAAGCGCTTCATGAGCTCGAGTGCGGCGGGGTCGCCCGCGCTGCGCATCTTCTGCGGGTTGCTCACGTAGCCTGCCACCCAGGCACGGTCGCGCCTGGCGGTCAGGCCCTGCAGATCGGGCCCCACCTTGTCGCCTTTGCCCAGGGTGTGGCAGCCTTCGCAGCGCGACTGGAACAGATACTGACCCGCATCGACCACGACAGGCTTGATGTCGGCGTAACTCGGGCCGGCCTTGCCGTCGCCCAGGCCCAGAAAATTCACCATCGTCGCGGCGAGGAACTGCGGGTTGTCGACCGCCGAGTTGCGCATCCACTGACCCGAAGCCACTTCGCCGACCATCAGGCTGGCGGTGTGCCCGTCCTTGTTGTCCCGGTCGCTCAGGCGCGACAGGCCGAGCTTCTTCGTGATCAACTTGATGTCCTCATCATTGCCGGTGAGGAACTCCCAGCCCGGCTCGCCCGCGCCGAACTTGCCGGCGTACTCTTTCAGGACCTCCGGGCGATCCCACGGGTCGATGCTGATCGAGTAGAAAAAGATGTCCTTGCCCACCCGGTCGCCCAGCGCCTTGCGCAGTTCGACCATGCGCGCCGTGATCAGCGGGCACTCGGCACTGCAACTGGTGTACATCACCGCGACCGCGACCTTCTTGCCCTTCAGCAAGTCGTCGTAGAAGCGCACTTTCTTGCCGTTGTGCGTCGTCAGTTCGACGTTCGGGAAGTAGTCCGCGCCCCAGCCCGCGGCGCGCGCCGGCTGACTCAGCAGCGCGCACGCGACGAGTGCCCACAGCGCACAGACCATCAGTGCATTCACGGAACGATCAGTTCGCATTGAGATCCAGCCCTGAAACCCGACCCGTGCCGCTGATGACGGCGCCGTTGCGGGCATCGAACCTCAGCGTCAACGCCAGATTTCCGGCGCGCGCCACCAGATGCCCCTTGCGGCTTTCCGGTTGAAATGGAAACGTCAGCTCGATCACTTCGTTGGCGTCGACCTCGGTGCTGTTCACGAACTCGGCGGTGCTGACGTACTTCGCCCCCGAGGTCAAGCCCTTGCCGATCAAGTCGACCAGATCGATCGCCAGGTGCACTGTCGGCGGCTTGCCGAAGTCCGGGTCGGTGACCAGGTGACTGCGAATCTGCACCTTGCCGCTGAATGCCACGACTTCGGGCGCGCCGCCCACGCTGCCCGACACCACCACCGTGGCCGATCGGGCCGAGCCTGTGGCGGCGTCCGCCACCTGACCCACGAGCAGGCACAGCGCTGCCGCCAGGGCACGCACTCGCAACCTGGTGACGGCCTGCATCGTCAGGCGCCTTTCGACTGCGTCGAGTCGCGGAACGTGACGCCGTTGGGCGTCGAAATCGGCGTCGGCAGGGGTTTGAGCTGCGGAACTCCTGAGTTGTCGATCTCCCAGCGCAGCAGCATCGCGTTGTCTTCATGGACCGTGTTGTGGCAGTGCTCCATGAACATGCCGCCCCAATCGCGGAACTGCAGCGTGACCGTGACACTGCCGCCCGGGCGCAGGCGGTAGACGTCTTTGCGTCCCTTCTCCCACGCCGGAACGTTGGCCGCCGAGCCGTTGCGCGCGAGGATCTGGCCCTCCTCGAAGTGAATGTGGATCGGGTGGTCCCAACCGCCGCCACCGTTCTTCAGGATCCAGACCTCGCGCGTATTCATCTTGGGCCGCAACGATGCCTTGCCGAAGTCGGCTGCGAGCATGTCGCCGCCGTCGACCTTTTGGCCCCACTGCCCGCCGAACGACGTGGCCAAATCGGTGCCGGCGTTCTTCGCACCCTTGCCGAATTCGATGACGCGGGTCCGCGCCACCGGGATCTTGCTCAGGTCGGGGTTGGGGATCAACGTGGCGGGGACTCGGCTGGTGTCGGGCGCGGTTCTGGCCTTGACGCGGAATTCGAGGAACTTGCCCACGCATGGGTCTTCTGACTTGCCCGACAGCGCCTCGGACAGGCTGCGCACCTTGTTCACCAGCAGGCCTTTTTCGTCTTGCTCGGCCAGGTTCACCATCCAGACCTTGGCGCCCGGTTGATAGCGCGAGAAGTCGATGACGATGTCGTAACGCTCGGCGATTCCCTGCTCGTCGAGCTGGGTCAGCACCACCGGCTTGGGCAGCAGATTGCCGTCGTTGCCGATCTGGATCATCGGCGAACCGTCGCTGAGCGCGACCTTGAAGAAGCGCGAGACGCTGCCATTGAGGATGCGGAAACGGTACTTGCGAGCCTCAACTTCGAAGAACGGCTTGTGCAGCAGGTTGACCATCATCCGGTCGCCGACAAAACCATCGAAATTGAAGATGTCGAAGTGCAGCTGTCCGTCGGTGCCCCAAGCCTTGTCGGACAGCAACAGGTTCACGTCGTAGTCGAGGTTGCCCCAGTCCTTGGCCCGGCCGCTGGGAAGGCAAAGATTCACGCTCGTTCCGCCGGGCCCGAGCGCGTCGGGGATCTCGCTGCCTCGATCGATGGAACTGTAGATGTTCATCATCGCCGCGTTGCCCTTGTAGACGTTTTGCGACGTGAAGCTGAACATGTGGTCGTGAAACCAATGCGTGCTCATCGTCTCGCGATAGTCACCGGGCAGGTTGATGATGCCGCCGTTGCCATCCGGCGTGCCGCAGCGCGGATCCGTCGCGCCGGTGTTCATGGTGCGAAAACCGGCGTGCACGAGCGGCCAGTGATAGTCGTAGAACTGCCCGGGGTGGAAGAACGCGCCGGTGAAGCCGTCGTTCTCCGCGCCGTGGTGGCCGTTGTGCTCGTGGGTGCTGATCGTGTGAATGCCAAAGCCGCCGTTGTGCGAGCGGTCTGCCGGCAACTTGTTGTGGTGGCGGAACAGGATCGGCTCGCCATACTTGGCCAGCACCAGTTTGGGCGGCAGCGTGCCGTTGAAGGTCCAGACCGAGGAGTCGTTCTGGTCCGGCATGCCCGGCGCAAAGCACTTGGGCGAATTGAAGCGCGTGGCGTCGATGCCGCAGTTCAGGCTAGAACCCACTTCCGGGTTGTAGATCGTCGTGCTGTCCATGCCGTACTGGCACATCTCGATGGCCTTTTGCGGATAGTGCGTATCCCAGCCTTGGTGTGCCCACGCTTCGCCGCCCGGGCGCCCTTCGATCGGGCCCCAGCCCGTGCCGACCCCGGCACGCACCGGAATGGGTGTCTCATTGGCCATGCGCGTGGGCATCAGCGGCTGGCCCCAGCCGTCGCGGCTGTTGCCGTGGTCGACCGAGCCGTCGGTCAGCGCCGAGATCGGCTTGCGCGGAATCACGTCAAAACGCGCCATGGGCTGCGTGAAGGGAACGCAGCCAAACGTCGGGCTTGACGGTGTGCCCGTGAACGACCCTGCGTGAGCACTCTTGACGAAGGGGCTGAAGCCGTTTTTCGCCAGCAGGCCCCCGCCCGCGGTGAAGACGCCCCACTTGAAGAGGTCGCGGCGTGACACTTGACCCAGCGTCAGCGCCTTGATCACTTCCTGGCGATTGCGGCGCGCGTTCTCGGCCTCGCGAAGTCTTTGCTTTGATGATTTGCCGTCGAGAAAAAACATTGAAATACCTCCAGCAGATTGCGTTTTTCGTTGTTGCGCAGCCCGGGTCCCATTCCTTTAAGATGGGCCTCGCCCCCGCTCTTGATTCTTTGAAACCTCGGTCGTGTGCAGTTCTTTTATTAACCGGGACTTAACACGCCTACCACAAGTTGTTTACTTTGCGGTACCCCTAATTTCGGCGAAAGCCCGTGCGCCTGCCATCCCTAGTACAAGGGTGCCCGGCGTTTGATACACGCTCGGTTGCGGGTCGTATCTCCCCCTGGGGACACCTCCTGCGCATCGAACACAATTCGCGCATGCGCGCCAATCAATCCAAAACAGCACCCGCAGACGCCTCGTACCGCGCGCGCGTGCGACGCGGCGCGGGCCTGGTCTGGCTGCTTTGCGCTGCGGCCGGTTCACTCGCGTCAGCCCAGGTCTTGACGCGCCCGGTGCCGGGCGGGGTGATCGCACTGGAACTCGGGTCTGCGCCTGAGCGCCCCTCAGTCACGTACGGCAATGTGCCTGCGCTCGTGGTGGGTGACGCCAATGCGTGGCGCGCCGTGATCGGCCTGGCTTTGAACACCCCGGTGGGGCCAGCCGCCGTGAACGTGGTCGACAGGCCGCAGGGCGTGGCCCGGCGCGTCAGCTTCGAAGTGCGGCCGGCGACTTACGCCGAGCAACACCTCAAGGTCGCCCCCGGCCAAGTCGACCTGTCAAAGGCCGACCTGGCCCGCTACGAGCGCGAGCGAGCCCATCAAGCGCTGACGATCGCGACATTCAGCGACGTGGTTCCCGAGACGTTGAACATGCGGCCTCCCGTGGCCGGGCCGCGCTCCAGCTCATTCGGCCTGCGCCGCGTGTTCAACGGCCAGTCGCGCAACCCGCACAGCGGCATGGACATCGCTGCGCCGGTGGGCACTCCGGTGTTCGCGCCCCTGGCCGGCACGGTGATCGACGTGGGCGACTACTTCTTCAACGGCAAGACGGTCTGGCTCGACCACGGCTCGGGCCTGCTGACGATGGTTTGCCATCTGAGTGCCGTGCACGTCAAGGCGGGCGAGCGGCTCGCCGCGGGCGGATTGCTGGGCGAGGTCGGCGCGACCGGGCGCGTCACCGGCCCGCACCTGCATTGGTCAGTGAGCCTGAACCGCGCGATGGTCGACCCGGGGCTGTTTCTCGCAGCGCAGCAGCCCGAACCCTCCGAGCGCGAAACGCCAACAAAACGCTGAAGGGGACGCGTCCCCTTATTCGTCGGGGACGACGGTGTTGCCCAGGCCGAGCAGTTCGCGGGCGCGGTGCAGGCTGAGCATCTCGCGGCGCGAGTGCCGCGTCTCGGCGAGGTGGCGCTCGATCGCCCAGACGAGTTCGATCAAGTCGTCGCGCGACGTCGCCTCACGCAGGCGCAGCAGCATGCGGGCGCCAAAAATCGGCGAATCGATTCGCAGCGTGTCGAAGAGCAGCGTGCGCACATGCTCCAGCTTGTCCGTCTCGGTCTCGCCGGGCGTGCGGCGCACGTTCACGACCGGCGATTCGGTCACACCTTGCAGCTCATCGCGAAGCGACAAGGACGGCACCGCAGATCCCGCGGCGTCGCGATCGACGCGCAGCGCCGCCTTGACCACGGCTTGGGCTCGCGTGGGCGCGGGCGTTACAACCGGCCGGGGCCGCGCCTCCGCACGAGGCGGCGCTGCGGGCCGGTCAGTGGCCAGCGGCTTGGCACGAGCGGTCGGCAGCGCGGCCGGCAGAACCGCGGCGGGGGTGACCCGCGGCGGCGGCGCAGCCGCCAGGGTGTGCGACGACTCAGCGGGGACACCAGCGGACCTCAACTCGGTCAAGACCGGCACCGACCGTGGGGCCGGCACGGGCAGCGCGCGCGCTGCATCTGCCGGGTGCCGCGACGGCACGATCTCACCAATCTCGTAGGGCGCTTTGTCGGGCGGACGCGGCTGGGCGGCGCGCACCTCGGGGGCGGGCGCCGGCGCCGCAGGGCCGTCCTGCCACAGCGTCGACGCGCTGAGCGATGCGTTTGGCGTTCCCGCGTGGGCCGCGGGCGACACCGACGGCCAGCGCGACTGGGCGCTGCGCGCAAACCCTGAACTCGAAGCACCGCGCTCCGAGATGCGCCCTTCGCGCTCGGCACCGGCTTCGGGCATCTTCACCATGCCCATCTGCACCAATTCGTCGAAGAGACTCGGCTGCGCGCCGGCCTGCTGCGCCAAACTGAGCACATCACTCAGCGTGCGGCGCCCGTCGACCAACAGCAGCACGGTGCGGTGGCGTTGCCCGAGGGTCCGCGAGCGGCCGCGCAATTCGTCTGCGCCGACTTCGGTCTTGACCGGAATCCGGTTCATGGCCATGAACGCAAGTCCCCGCGCTCGGCGAGGCTCGCCCGGGTTGCCAGTCGCCGTGGGGTCATGTCAGAAGCGCTGCCCGTTGCCCGAGGTCGTCAGTGCGGCTTGCGCGGGCCGCGAAACGACTCCGGGCGGTACACATTGCCGTCGTGCGGCACGTCGGTGCGGGCGCGCCGAATCGCGTCGCGCGCGGCGACTGCGGCGTAGCGGCGATTCGACCACCAGCGTGACGCACTTGCGCAGCGCCGTGCGAGGTGGGTCCAAGTCCGCAGACCCAGCGCGTCGAAGCTTCGGCGCCGCCTTTCGCCGAGCGCCAGACGCAGCAACATCGCAAGACATATTGCAAGGATCACGGCAGCAGGTATTTTTTCCATCATGTTCGGTCCGAGGTATGCCGAAAGATCGCTGGCGGCGTTGCAGCATTGTCCATCGGCGACGGTTTTTTAGCGGAACTGAAGATCGGCGGCACTCTATCCAGGGGAGTCGAACTTCGTCAACGTTGTCACGGTGGGTGGGGGAGACCCCCGCAAGTGCGGAATGGCTGACGCGCTGACCGCCCCATACGCTTGAAAACAAGGAACCAGGCAACGCGTCATCACTTCGGAGAAAGCACCATGCATGATTCGACACCCGCCGCCCGCAACGCCGTCTACGAGCTTCGCTTCAAGTCGCTCTTTGACGAAGGCCGGGCGTATTCGTTTCCCTGCGACGCGGCCGGACAAGTCAACATGGACGCTTTGAGCGACCGCGCCAGGATCAACTACCTGTACGCGCGCGCCGTCGTCGGACGCGAACTTGCCGTACCTGCCGTGCAACCGACTTCGACACACTGATGACGAGGGTGGCGCGCGCGCTGGATCGGCGCGACCCCGCGGCGCGCTGGCCTCATCCGCGAACCCGATCTTTCTGCCGCGCAGCGACGCGCTTGATCCCCATCACCACTGCGAGCGCGAGCGCACCAGCCAGCACACCGACACCCGCGTTCAGCAACGCCGTACCCAAAGTGCCAAAAACCGCCGCTGCGGCGCCGCCCTGAACGACCTGCGGGCCGAGAGAGCTGAGGCCAGGCACACCGTGCACAAGGATTGAGCCCCCCACCAGGAACATCGCGGCAGTTCCCGCGACCGACAGGCACTTCATCAACAGCGGCGCGGCGCGCAAGATGCCGCGACCCAGACTGCCGCGAAGCCGACCCCACGCGCTGTTTGCCGTGGTGCGGCTCAAGTACAGGCCGAGATCGTCCAGCTTGACGATCGCCGCGACGAATCCGTAGACGCCCAGCGTCATTGCGGCCGCCACCGCGCTCAACACCCCCAGTTGCGTCGCAAGCGTTGCACCAGCGACAGTGCCCAAGGTGATCACGACGATTTCCGCCGACAGGACCAAGTCGGTGCGGATCGCCCCCTTGATCTTTTGCGCCTCGAACGCCACCAGGTCCACCGCCGGGTCACCCAGCGCCTGCAGCAGTTGCCGATGTTCCTCAGCGTCATGCGAAGCCGGGTGCAGCCAGCGATGCGCGAGTTTTTCGACGCCTTCAAAGCACAGGAACAGACCGCCGAGCATCAGCAAGGGGGTGACGGCCCAGGCAGCGAGGGCGCTGATGATGAGCGCCGCGGGAACCAGGATCAGCTTGTTCAGCGCGCTGCCTTTGGCGACGGCCCACACCACCGGGAGCTCGCGATCGGCACGCACACCGGCGACTTGCTGCGCGTTGAGCGCCAGGTCGTCGCCCAGCACGCCGGCGGTCTTTTGCGCTGCGACCTTGGTCAACAGCGCGACGTCGTCGAGCAGCGTCGCGATGTCGTCGATCAATGCAATCAGGCTTGCGGTGGCCATGGGCGAATCGGGTATGCAACGGCGCTGCGATCGTATGCGCAAGCTGCCGCACTACTGCGCAATCTGCTGCCAGATTTTTTCGAGCCGTTTCACGCTGACCGGCTGGGGAGTTCGCAACTCCTGGGCAAACAGGCTCACACGCAGCTCCTCGAGCAGCCAGCGAAATTCATCGAGCCGCGCGTCGGGCTTGCCCTTGCGCTGCGCGAGCAGGCGCACGCAGGCGCTTTCGAGGGGCAGCACCTGCGCCATCCAACGCGCGTCGCGCTCCGGGTCCGTGCGCAGCTTGTCCAGACGCAAGACGATGGCCTTCAAGTAGCGCGGCAGGTAAGCCAGTTGCACCCAGGGCGTGTTCGCGACAAAGCGTTTGGGGACGAGGCGCGCCAATTGCGCCGCAACGTCGTCAGCCGCACCTTTACCTGGCCGCGCGTCGCGCAACTTGCGCGTCGCGCCGGCGTACTCGGTGAGCACGGCAGCGCAGGCGCGCGCCACTTCGCCGGCAATCAGGTTCAGGCGCGACCGTCCTTCTTCGAGCCGGCGCGTGAACTCCGGCCGGTCGCTGGGCCAGGGTTCGCCCAGAAAGGCCCGGTCAAGCGCCGCCTGGACGATTTGCTCGCGAAGCTCCTCGCTGCTGCCGAGTCCCATGTACGCGGCCGACATGCGCTGCAAGTCGGGGATGTTCTTCGCCAGGTATTTCAATGCGTCGCTGAGTTGCAGCATCACCAGCCGGCGCAGGCCCGCACGGTGCTGGCTCGCCGCCGCGTCGGGCTCGTCGAACACTTCGATTTCGACGTGGGTCGCCTTGTCGATCAGCGCCGGGAAGCCGATCAGGACCTGCCCCGCACGGCGCACTTCCAGCAACTCCGGCAAGGCGCCAAAACTCCAGTCGACGTAGCGTGCCGGGGCCGCTTGATCGGGCAGCGCGGCGGCGTTGCGCTGCGCCGTGGGCGTGGTTGCCACCGCCGATGCCTTGCGCTCGCTAGGCGGGGCTGCGGTGGGCATGGCCGCCGCGGGCGCCTTGAGCACCGCCAAGGCTTGAAATGCCGAGCGCGCCTGGCCACCCAGTTCGGCCTTCAACGCTGCGAGGTTGCGCCCAGCGCCGAGTTGGCGGCCATGTTCGTCGCAGATCCGAAAATTCATCGTCAAGTGCGCGGGCAATTGTTCGAGTTTGAAGTCGGCGCGCCGCACCTCCAGTTGGGTGCGCGCGCGAATGTCGGCGATCAGCACATCGAGCAGATTGCCGTGCGCAAACTCGGCAGTGCCACAGAAGTCGGCGACGGTTTCAGCCAGGGGCATCAGGCGCGACCGCGCGCGCTGCGGCAAGGTCTTGAGCAACACCTGCACCTTGTCGGCGAGCATGCCCGGCACGAGCCATTCGCAGCGCTCTTCGCTGACCTGATTCAGGCCGTAAATCGGCAGCGCCACGGTCAAGCCATCACTGGCGTCGCCGGGGTCGTGCAAGTAGCTGGCGACGCAATCCACGCCGCCCAGGCGCAGCGTGCGCGGGTAGGCCGCGCTCGTGATGCCTGCGGCCTCGTGCCGCATCAACTCGTCGCGCGTGAGCTGCAGCAGCAATGGGTTGGCTTTCGATTCCTGCCGGTACCAGCGCTCCAGCGTCGCGCCGCTGCACACGTCGGCAGGCAGATGCCGGTCGTAAAAGGCGTGAATCAGTTCGTCGTCGACCAACACGTCCTGGCGCCGCGCCTTGTGCTCGAGCTCCTGGACTTGCGCAATGAGTTTTCGATTCGCCGCGATGAAGGGCAGCTTCGTCTCCCAGTCGCCGGCAACGAGCGCCTCGCGAATGAAGATCTCGCGTGCCGCGGCCGGGTCCACGTTGCCGAAGTTCACGCGCCGGTTGTTGTAGACGACGATGCCGTACAGCGTGGCGCGCTCCAGCGCGATCACCTCGGCCGCCTTCTTCTCCCAATGCGGCTCGAGCAACTGCTTCTTCAGCACGTGCGCGGCGATGTCGGGCAGCCACTGCGGCTCGATCGCGGCGATGCCGCGGCCGAACAGGCGCGACGTCTCGACGAGCTCAGCGGCGACGATCCAGCGCCCGGGCTTCTTCGACAGGTTCGCCCCCGGGTGCCGGTAAAAACGAATCCCGCGCGCGCCCAGGTACCACTCGTCGTCGTCGCTCTTGCAGCCGACGTTGCCGAGCAAGCCGGCGAGCATCGAGAGGTGCAGCTGTTCGTAGGTCGCGGGCAGCGTATTGAGCCGCCAGCCGTGCTCGGCAATCACGGTGTGCAGCTGCGAATACAGGTCGCGCCATTCACGCACCCGTCGCGGCGACAGAAAATTCTCGCGCAGCAACTGCTCTTGCTTGCGAGACGACAACTTCGGGCTCGCGCTGCTCGGCTCCAGCGCCGACGTCGACCCCGCGCGTCCGCCGCGGCTCGCTTCGAGCCAGTTCCAGAGTTTCAGGTCGCCGAGGAACTCGCTGCGTTCGTCGTCGAACTTCTTGTGCGCGTTGTCGGCCGCCTGCTGCTGTTCGAGCGGCCGATCGCGCACGTCTTGCACGCTGAACGCGCTGGCGAGCACGAGCACTTCGGTCAGCGCGTTGCGCTTGCGCGCTTCGATGATCATGCGCCCCACGCGCGGATCGAGCGGCAGTTGCGTCAACTCCCAGCCGATCGGCGTGAGCTGGTTCGCGTCGTCGGTGGCGCCGAGTTCGGCGAGCAGCTGGTAGCCGTCGGCGATGGCGCGGCGCGGCGGCGCTTCGAGGAAAGGGAAGTCCTCCACGTCGCCCAGCTTGAGCGCCTTCATGCGCAGGATCACGCCGGCCAGCGACGAGCGCAGGATTTCCGGGTCGGTGAAAGCGGGGCGCGCGGCGAATTCGGCCTGCGCGTAGAGGCGGATGCAAATCCCCTCGCTGACCCGCCCGCAGCGCCCGGCGCGCTGGTTCGCCGCAGCCTGGCTGATGGGCTCGATCAGCAACTGCTCGATCTTGTTGCGAAAGCTGTAGCGCTTCATGCGCGCGGTTCCGGCGTCGACGACGTAGCGGATGCCTGGCACGGTGAGGGAGGTCTCCGCGACATTCGTCGCGAGCACGATGCGCGGTGTGCCGTGCGGTTCGAAGACTCGGCGTTGTTCGGCCTGGCTCAGGCGCGCGAACAGCGGAATCACGTCCACGCCCGGCGGGTGGTGATTGCGCAAGTGCTCGGCGGCCTCGCGAATTTCGCGCTCGCCGGGCAGGAAGACGAGCACGTCGCCCGGCCCATCGCGCCAGAGTTCATCCACCGCGTCGGCAATGGCGTCGTTCAGGCCGTAGTCGCGGCTCTCCTCGAAGGGCCGCCAGCGCTGCTCGACTGGAAACATCCGGCCCGACACCTGAATCACCGGCGCGGGCGCGTCCGCGCCGGCAAAGTGGCGGGCGAAGCGGTCGGCGTCGATCGTCGCCGACGTGACGATGACCTTCAGGTCGGGCCGTTGCGGCAGGATGCGCCGCAAGTAGCCGAGCAGGAAGTCGATGTTCAGGCTGCGCTCGTGCGCCTCGTCGATGATCAGCGTGTCGTAGCGCCGGAGCCACGGGTCGCCTTGGGTCTCGGCGAGCAGGATGCCGTCGGTCATCAACTTGATCGACGCGCCTGGCTGGATCCGATCCTGGAATCGCACCTTGTAGCCCACGACTTCACCGAAGGGCGAATTGAGTTCCTGGGCGATGCGCTCAGCGACGCTCGACGCGGCGATGCGCCGCGGTTGTGTATGCCCGATCAAGCCGGCTCCGCCCGCGCCAATGCCTCGCCCAAGCGTCAGCGCGATCTTGGGCAACTGGGTTGTTTTGCCCGAGCCCGTTTCGCCGCAGACGATGATCACCTGGTGCTCTTCAATGGCCCGCGCGATTTCTTTGCGGCGACCGCTGACGGGCAGCGACTCCGGAAAGCTGATGCGCGGCAGCGGGCGCAGCGCGGTTGTCGCGGCCGGCTGTGCCCGCGGTGCTGACTTGAGGGGTGTCACGAGGCGCGAATTATCGGGGAGGCGAATTGCCGCCTGTGGCGTGGCGCGGTTCGCGACCCGTCACCGCGGCGAAACCTCCGCCTTGGGTGGGGCAGAATCGACGCCTTTGCCAGCGACTCCGAATGAGCCTCGTCTTCCCCCTCACGTTTGTCCCCTGGTTTCGCGCGGTGGCGCCGCACATTCACGCGTACCGCGGCAAGACCTTTGTCGTCGCGGTTGCAGGCGAGCTGATCGCTGCGGGCAAGCTGAGTCCGTTCGCCCAGGACCTCGCGATTCTCTGGGCGATGGGCATCAAGCTCGTGCTCGTGCACGGGTTTCGTCCGCAGGTCAACGAGCAGTTGAAATCCAAGGGTCACGAGTCGCGCTTTCACGGTGGCCGGCGCATCACCGACGCGGTGGCGCTGGATTGCGCCCAGGAAGCCGCCGGACAACTGCGCTTCGAGATCGAAGCGGCGTTTTCGCAGGGCCTGCCGAACACGCCGATGGCCAACGCGACGGTGCGTGTCGTCTCGGGGAATTTCCTGACGGCGCAGCCGGTGGGCATCGTCGACGGCGTGAATTTCCTGCACAGCGGCGTGGTGCGCCGCGTCGATGGAGCATCGATTCGCCGTGCCATCGACATCGGCGCGATGGTGCTGCTGTCGCCATTCGGTTTTTCGCCGACGGGCGAAGCGTTCAATCTGTCGATGGAGGACGTGGCGACGAGCACGGCGATCGCACTGCGCGCCGACAAGCTGCTCTTCGTCACCGAAGTCGACGGCATCCGCGAGATTCACGACGACCCGAGCAGCGGCATCGACACCGAACTCGCGCTCGCCGATGCCGAGCGCCTGCTCGCCAGCTTGCCCCCGCCCCAGGTGCCCAGCGACACCGCGTTCTACCTGCAGCATTGCGTCAAGGCGTGCCGAGGCGGCGTCGAGCGATCGCACATCTTGCCGTTTGCCGTGGACGGCTCGATCCTGATGGAAGTGTTCACGCACGACGGCATCGGCACGATGGTCGTGGACGAGAAACTCGAAAGCCTGCGCGAAGCCACCGCCGATGACATCGGCGGAATCCTGCAGCTGATCGAACCCTTCGAGCGCGACGGCACGCTGGTCAAGCGCGACCGCACGGAAATCGAGCGCGACATCGGGCACTACAGCGTCATCGAACACGATGGCGTGATCTTCGGCTGCGCTGCGCTGTACCCCTACGCCGAGGCGAAGACGGCGGAAATGGCGGCGCTCACCGTGTCGCCCAGCGTGCAGGGGCAGGGTGACGGCGAGCGCATCCTCAAGCGCATCGAACAGCGCGCCAAGGCGGCGGGGTTCGAGTCCGTGTTCGTGCTCAGCACGCGAACCATGCATTGGTTCATCAAACGAGGCTTCGAGCAGGTCGACCCGGACTGGCTGCCCGAGGCGCGCAAGCGCAAGTACAACTGGGATCGGCGCTCCCAAGTGCTGGTCAAGAAGCTGGGCTAGAAGCCCGAGCGCAGGCAAGCTACAGTGCCCGCGATCCACTCAACCACTGACTCCAGGAGATCGGCCATGGCCCGCGTCGTTCAATGTGCACATCTGAAGAAGGAAGCCGAGGGCCTGGACTACGCGCCGTATCCGGGCGACCTCGGCAAGCGCATCTACGGCCAGATCAGCAAGGAGGCGTGGCAGCTTTGGATGAAGCACCAGACGATGCTGGTCAACGAGAACCGGCTGAATCTGGCCGACCAGCGCTCGCGCCAGTACCTGGCACGGCAAATGGAGCTGTTCCTGTTCGACGAAGGTGGGGACAAGCCCGCCGGCTACGTCCCGCCGCCCGCTTGATCACGCGACGGTAGTTATTGCGAACGATTCGCATTTGCATGTATGATCCCGGCACTCACCAACCCGCGCGCCGGAGGTTTACATGCGTCGCCGACTCAATTCACTGCTCGTTGTGCTGGGGGGCTTTCTTGTCAGCCTCGGCGCGAACTCGCAGGAACTCAACCTGTATTCAGCGCGCCACTACCAGACTGACGAAGCGCTTTACAGCGGTTTCACACGCGCCACGGGAATCCGCATCAACCGTGTCGACGCCGACGACGCGGGTATCTTGGCCAGGCTTCGCAGCGAAGGCAGTTCCAGCCCGGCTGACGTGATTCTGCTGGTCGACGCGGCACGGCTTTGGCGCGCCGAAGTCGACGGTTTGTTCCAACCGGTTCGTTCCGCCACGTTGGAGTCTCGCGTCCCGGGACATTTGCGCGGCAAGGATTCGGCGGCAGGCGCGTCCTGGTTTGGTCTGTCCACGCGTGCCCGAGTGATTGTTTATGACAAAAAATCGGTTCGAGCAGCCGACGTCGACACCTACGAGAAACTCGCCGACCCGAAACACAAGGGCAAACTCTGCACACGTTCGGGTTCGCACCCGTACAACCTGTCGCTGTTCGGCGCCGTCTTGGAGCAGCTCGGCCCCGCCGCCACCGAAGTTTGGCTCGCCGGCTTGGTCTCGAATATGGCGCGGCCGCCCAAGGGCGGCGATACCGACCAGATCATGGCGGTGGCCAGCGGCGAGTGCCAGATTGCATTGACCAACACCTACTACCTCGCGCGGCTCATGCGTTCGGTCAAAGCCGCAGACCGTGCCGCCGTGGAAAGCGTTGGCGTAATCTTCCCGAACCAGGCCGGCTCGGGCACGCATGTCAATGTGGCCGGCGCGGCGATTGCGAAATCAGCGCCGCACCGGGAGGCTGCGCTTAAGTTCCTTGAGTATCTGGTAAGCGACGCCGCCCAGCTTTACTTCGCCGATGGAAATAACGAGTGGCCGGTTGTCAAGATACAAAGCTCGAATCCAGCACTCAACGCCTTCGGCACCTTTAAGTTGGACCCGGTTCCTGTGTCGGTGATCGGAATGAACCAGATCAAAATACAGCAGATGCTTGACCGCGTCGGTTACAAATAAACTGCTCAGATCAGTGCCTTGAAATTCATTGCGGCGAATCTTTCGTTTGTTTAGAATCCATTTGCCCTTGGTGGGTCTTCTAGTCTAAATATACAAAGGGTCGGATCATGGCATCGCTCAAGGAACTTCTCGCGCAAAAAGAGGCACTCGACAAGGAGATTGAAAATACCAAGAAACAAGCCCGCGCCGAAGCCATCGCCAAAGTGCGGACCTTGATGCTGGAATATGGCTTGACCGCGTCTGACCTGAGCGCAAAGACCGCGGCCAAGGGCAGCATCCGGTCGGGCGGGAAAGTGGCGGTCAAGTACCGGAATGCAGCGACCGGCGATACCTGGAGCGGGCGCGGGCTGCGACCCAACTGGCTCAAGGCTGCACTCGCTTCCGGGCGAAAAATCGACGAATTTGCCGTCTGATGTCGGCTGCCCGGCCTTTCCGGGCGGGGGCATCAGCGCTTCGAGAGTGCATTGTCCGGGGGCAGCGACCGCCCCCTCGGCCAAGGGGGCGGCAAAGTAAATCGCGAGGGCGCATCGCGATTTCTCGTACAGTCGAAATCGGTGCCCACATTTTTCCATCCGCCCGTGCCAGAAGCCCGAATGAACCACGCATCGGCGGCCACCGGCGTTCCGCCTGAAGCGCTGGGTTGGCAACGCCTTCTCGCTCTGGCGCCGCGGCGCGCCTGGCAGTCGCTGCTGCGTCTGACTCAGCGCAGATCCGCCTTGAACGCAGTTCTGGAAGCCTCCGGGCTGGGGCTCGCGACTTGGGCATTGCGCAGCGGTACGGTCCGCTTGTCGCCGCGTTGGCTGAAAATTCTGGGAATCGAGGCGCGGGAGTTCCCCGGGTCGATAGACGCTTTCTGGGGCCTCATCCACCCCCTGGACCTGGCCACAGTACGCCAAGCTTTCGAGACGCTGGCCCGTTCCGATTCGGCGGTCTGCCGCATCGAGGCCCGCATGCTGCGCAGCGACCGTCACTGGGTGCCGTTGGAACTCAGCGCCATCGTCGCTTCGCACAGTTTTTTCGGCCGGGCGCTCAGCGTACGGTGCACGGCGGCCGACCTCAGCGACAAGCAGTTCGCGCGGGATCGGGAGAATCTGGCGCAACACTTGTTCGAGCAATTGCACGAGGGCCTGATCGTCACGGATGCGGCGTACCGGGTCGTCGAGGTCAATCCGATGTACTGCGAGTTCATGGGCTGCTCACGTGCGGAAACGCTGGGCACGGTGCCCAGCCTGCTGCGGCAGGCACGCCATGACGCGAGCGAAGACGTGCGCCACCCCACGATCCTCGCCAGCCTGCAGGCCGGCGACGCCTGGCAGGGCGAGATCCTGCATCGCCGCAACAACGGCGAGCCGTGCACGCTGCAAGTATCGGCGCGTCTGGTTCGCAATCCCGCGGGCCAGGTGCAGCACCATGTGCTGGCGGTGTCGGACGTCACGTTGGTTCGGCAGCAGATCGAGCAGTTGCGCCGACAGGCTCATTTCGACGAACTGACCGGCCTGCCCAACCGCGTCCGGCTGACGCAAATCCTCACGCAGGCGATGGCGGCGTGCGAGCGCGAGGCCACCTTGCTCACGGTGTGCTTCCTCGACCTCGACTATTTCAAACCGGTGAACGACCAATTCGGCCACCACGCCGGCGACGAGCTTCTGGTCAAACTGGCCGATCGCCTGCGTCGGTCCCTGCGCACGCGAGCCAACGGCGACGATCTTGTCGCGCGCATCGGCGGCGACGAGTTCGTGCTGCTGCTGCGCAGCGCCACGCTCGAGGAAAGCCGGCAGGCGGTGGAGCGCATGCAGCGCCAAGTGCATCTGCCGTTTGCGCTCGATGCGAGCGAGGCGCCGGTGTACATCACAGCGAGCATCGGCGCCACCGTCTACCCGCTGGACGAAGCCGACGCCGAGACCTTGCTGCGCCACGCCGATCACGCGATGTACGGCGCCAAACAGGCGGGGCGAAACGGCTACCAGTTCTTCGACGCGGAACACGACCGCCGCACCGAGGCGCGCTTCGTCGCCCTCGGCCGGGTTCAGGACGCCCTGGATGCGCAGGAATTCTGTCTGTACTTCCAGCCCAAGGTCGACATGCGAGACGGGCGCGTCGTCGGCGTTGAAGCGCTGCTGCGCTGGAACCACCCTGAGCAAGGCATGCTGCTGCCCGGCCAGTTCTTGCCGTTGATCGAACACACCGGCTTGGGCGTGAGTGTGGGCAACTGGGTCCTGCAGCGTGGCATCGAACAGCTCGCCCAGTGGCAACACATGGGCTTGGACCTGACGGTGAGCATCAACGTGTCGGCGCGGCACCTCCAGGAACCCATGTTCGCGCGGCACCTGGCGATGTTGCTGGCGCAGCAGACAACGCCGGTGGCGGACCGCCTCGTCCTCGAAATCCTCGAGACCACAGCGCTGGCCGACGTTGATTTCACGTGCAATCTGATGCAGGAATGCCGGGCGCTGGGCGTGCGTTTTGCGCTCGACGACTTCGGCACGGGTTATTCGACCCTGACCTACCTGAAGCGCCTGCCGCTGGACATGCTCAAGATCGACCGCTCGTTCGTCATCAACATGCTCAACGACCGGCACGACCTGGCGATTGTCGAGGGCGTGATCGGCTTGTCGGAAACCTTCGGCTGCAGCGTCGTCGCCGAAGGCGTGGACACGCTGGAGCAAGCGCAACGGCTGATCGAAATCGGTTGCGACATGGGCCAAGGCAACGGCATCGCGCCACCCATGCCCGCCGACGAAGTGGTGGAGTGGGTCCACGCCTTCCACGGCATCTCCACCTTGGCCGCGCCGCTCATCGACTAGAGTGTGTGTGCCGTCGGCGTGTGCCGACGTTGTGCTTGCCGGCACCTTGCGCTTCGATGATTCCCAACAACTTCCTTCAGGACCTGCTGTCCCGTGTCGACATCGTCGAAGTCGTGGGGCGCCACGTGCAGCTCAAGAAGAATGGCGCCAACCTGTCGGGCCTGTGCCCGTTCCACGCCGAGAAGTCGCCGAGCTTCACCGTCAGCCCGAGCAAGCAGTTCTATCACTGCTTCGGCTGCGGCGTGAACGGCAACGCGATCAGCTTCCTGATGGAACACACGGGCGCGGGATTTCGCGAAGCCGTGGAGGACCTGGCGCAGCAGTTGGGCGTGAAGATTCCCGACGACGACGCGACACCGGCGGACCGCGAACGCGCGATGGCCGTCAAGCAACATCGCCAGACGCTTGCCGACATGCTGAGTCAGGCGGCGGCGTTCTATCGGGCGCAACTCAAGGGAAGCCCGCGCGCCGTCGACTATCTGCGGCGGCGCGGTCTGACCGGAGACATTGCCGCGCAGTTCGGTTTGGGTTACGCCCCCGACGGTTGGCGAGGCCTGGCGAACGCGTTTGACAATTACGACGACCCGCGCCTCGAAGAAGGCGGCATGGTGATTGCCCACCCTGCCGTGCCCCCGGCTACCGAGTCGGGCGCGCCGGGCGAACCCGAGGAACGCGTTGAGCGCAAGCGCTACGACCGCTTTCGCGACCGCATCATGTTCCCGATCCGCTCGGTGCAGGGTGACGTCATTGGCTTCGGCGGCCGCGTGCTCGACCGCGGCGAGCCGAAGTACCTGAACTCGCCCGAAACGCCGCTGTTCAGCAAGGGCCGCGAGCTCTACGGCCTGTTCGAGGCACGCCAGGGCGTGCGCGAGCGCGGCTACGCCTTGGTCGTGGAAGGCTACATGGACGTGGTCGCCCTGGCGCAGACGGGATTTGCGAATGCGGTGGCCACGCTCGGTACCGCCTGCACTGCGGAGCATGTGCAAAAGCTGTTCCGCTTCACCGAATCGGTCGTATTCAGTTTCGACGGCGACGCCGCCGGACGCCGCGCGGCGCTGCGCGCCATGGAGGCAAGCCTGCCGCACGCGCAGCCCACCCGCAGCATCAAGTTCCTGTTCCTTCCCACCGAGCACGACCCCGACAGTTATGTGCGCGAATTCGGCGCTGCGGCATTCGAAACCTGCATCGCGCAGGCGGTGCCCTTGTCGCGGCAGATGGTCGACGCCGCGGCGACCGGCTGCGACCTTGAAACTGCCGAAGGCCGGGCGCGCCTGCTGGCCAACGCCAAGCCGTACTGGTCGGCGTTGCCCGAGGGCGCGCTGAAAATGCAAATGCTGAACGAATTTGCCGCGACGGCGCGGCTCGACGGTGCCGAGGTGCAGCGCCTCTGGCAAGCCCCCGGGGAGTCCCGAGCCGGGCCGGTCACGGCGCCGGTGCGCCCGCCCCGGACCCTCAGCAAGCGACTCAGCCGCGGCACCGCAACCCTCCTGGACCGCGCGCTTTGGCTGCTGCTGAATCGCTGCGAGCTGTGGGCGGCGCTCGACGGCGAAGCCCACGACATGCTGGCCCAGCAAGCCGCGCCCTATGGCCTGCTGTTCGGCGGCTTCGAGCAAGTCCTGCTCGACCATGGGCCCTTGAATTGCGCTGCCTATCTGCACGAGTTGCGCGCCAGCGCGGCTCCCGGCAGCGGCCAGGACGTCTTGACGCGAATTGCTGAGCTGCAGGAACCCGATTCGACGATGGACTTCGAGCGCGAACTGCGCCTGGTCGTCGATCGCATGCGACTTCAAGCGGTTGAAGACGAACTCACCCAACTCTTCGAGTCCGGCACGCTGTCTGGCGACGCGCAACAGCGAAGTCGGCACTTGATGGGCCTGCGCGCCCAGCTCAAGGCGCAGTTCGCCTCGCCAAGCGCATCCGGCGGCTGAGCGGCAGAACGGCTCCCGGAGCTTCTGGCTTTTGACCGACCGCGGTGTTTGGACGATAATCAAGGGTTTCCATACCTGCTGTCCCGTGGCGACAGGCCGACCCTGACCCAAGGGACGCAGCGCTGGCCGCCCCACTCACCGCCGCGACTACGGATTTCTGCCACTGCGTGATGAAGCCGGTGCCCCCTTGCTGGCGATGTGCGCGGCAGGGCCGCACGCCAACTTGGACCATGTCTCCGCGGGCCCCGGTTCGAGGCTTGTCTTTCCGGGCAGCCAGCCCTTAAATTTTCGAGGAATTGCATGACTGCAAAGAAAAGCGCTCCGGCAAAGGCAGCCAAACCGATCGCCCAGGCTGCAAAGAGCGGTAAGGCAGCCAAAACGGGAAGTGCCGCGGACGAGAAGAAGGTCAAGCCGGCAGCCAGACCGCAAGCCAAGGCCTCGGCAAAAGCTCCAGCAAAGGCCGGTAAGCCCGCGGCCGAGGCGGCCAAAGCCAAAGCCGGGCGCGGCAAGGGCAAAGCCGACGAGAAGGTCAAGCCAGGCGAAGACAACGAAATCGACCTGTCGGACCTCGAAGCCGACCTCGAAGGCGAGCCTGTCGTCGAGGCCGGAGCCAAGGCCAAACCGCTGCGCATGAAGGTGTCGCGCGCGAAGGAGCGCGCGCTGATGCGCGAGTTCGGCCTGGACGAAACCGCGCTCACGGAAGAGGAAGTCGCGAAACGCCGCCAGGAGTTGAAGATCCTGATCAAGATGGGCAAGACGCGAGGTTTCCTGACACACCAGGAAATCAACGACCACCTGCCCGAAAAACTCGTCGACAACGAAATCCTCGAAGCCATCGTGTCGATGCTGAACGACATGGGCATCGCCGTTTATGAACAAGCGCCCGACGCGGCGACGCTGTTGATCGCCGGCGGCGGCACGACCACCGCGACCGAAGAAGAAGCCGAAGAGGCCGCCGAAGCCGCACTCTCAACGGTCGACTCCGAATTCGGCCGCACCACCGATCCGGTACGCATGTACATGCGCGAAATGGGCACCGTCGAGCTGCTGACGCGCGAGGGCGAGATCGAAATCGCCAAGCGCATCGAGGGCGGTTTGCAGGCAATGATGCTGGCCATCAGCGCGTCGCCGACGACGATCGCCGAACTGCTCACCTACGCCGACCGCATCGCCAGCGGCGACATGAAGATTTCCGAAGTCGTCGATGGGTTTGTCTCGGAGGACGAAGCCGACGACTACGTCGCCGAAGAGGATGTCGACTTCTTCGACGAGGATGACGACGACGGCCAGGGCGGCAGCAAGGCGCTGACGAAGAAGCTCGAGGAAATGAAGGCCTCGGCGCTGATCAAGTTCGAAAACCTGCGCGGCAACTTCGAGAAGATGCGCCGGGCGTTTGAGAAAGACGGCTACCAGTCCGCGCCGTACAACAAGGCCCAGCTCGCCATCAGCCACGAGCTGATGACGATCCGCTTTACCGTCAAGACCATCGAAAAGTTGTGCGGCATCCTGCGCTCGCAGGTGGACGACGTGCGCCGCTACGAACGCGAGTTGCGCAAGATCCTGGTGGACAAATGCGGCATGCCGCAGGAGTACTTCATCAAGAACTTCCCGCCCAATTCGCTGAACGTGAAGTGGGCCGAAAAGGAAGTCGCTGCGGCAAAGTCCTACAGCAACATCCTCGCGCGCAACTTGCCGGCCGTGCAGGAACTGCAGAAAAAGCTCGGTGATCAGCAGTCGCGCGCCGTCGTTCCGCTCGAAGACCTGAAGAAGATCAACAAGCGCATGAACGAAGGCGAGAAGTCGTCGCGCGACGCGAAGAAGGAAATGATCGAAGCGAATTTGCGCCTCGTGATTTCGATCGCCAAGAAGTACACGAACCGCGGCCTGCAGTTTCTTGACCTGATTCAAGAGGGCAACATCGGCCTGATGAAGGCGGTCGACAAATTCGAATACCGGCGCGGCTACAAGTTCTCGACCTACGCCACGTGGTGGATTCGCCAGGCGATCACGCGATCCATTGCGGACCAGGCGCGAACCATCCGCATCCCGGTGCACATGATCGAGACGATCAACAAGATGAATCGCCTCTCGCGCCAGCATCTGCAGGAGTTCGGCTTCGAGCCTGACGCGCCCACGCTCGCCGAGAAGATGGAGATCCCCGAGGACAAGATCCGCAAGATCATGAAGATCGCGAAAGAGCCGATCTCCATGGAAACGCCGATCGGCGACGACGACGATTCGCACCTGGGCGACTTCATCGAAGACACGAACAACACGGCGCCGATCGAGGCCGCGATGCAGGCCGGCCTGCGCGACGTCGTGAAGGACATCCTGGATTCCTTGACGCCACGCGAGGCCAAAGTACTGCGCATGCGCTTTGGCATCGAGATGTCCACCGACCACACGCTGGAAGAAGTCGGCAAGCAGTTCGACGTGACGCGCGAGCGGATTCGCCAGATCGAAGCCAAGGCGATCCGCAAGCTCAAGCACCCGAGCCGCTCGGACAAGCTCAGAACGTACTTGGACAATCTCTGATTGGCCAAGTACGTACCGCCGCAGGCGGTCGCGGCCACGCAGCGGCCGCGGCTGCGCTTGCGCCGCAGGCACAAACTGGGCACGTACCTGGACAATCTCTAGTCGCGCGTCGGGCTTGGAGCCGGGTCCGCTGGGGCATCTTGCTGCGCGATAATCCCGCTCCAATGCAACCCTCGCCGCGCGCATGACTCAGATCGTCGAAGGCACGATTCTGTTTGCCGATTTGCGCGGCAGCACGTCCTTGTACGAGTCGCTGGGCAACGCCGAAGCCAGTGCCGTGGTGACGCAAAGTGTTGCCTTGCTCGACGGCATCGTGCGCAGCTGTGACGGCCGCGTCGTGAAAACGCTCGGCGACGGCCTGATGGCGATGTTCGCGCGCCCGTCCAGCGCGGTCAGCGCCGCCGACGACATGCACGAGTCGCTCGAACGCCTGGGCCCGGCCAGCGGCGCCGCCCCCGGCTTGGCGCCGCTCAAACTTCAGGTGGGGTTGGCGCACGGTGAAGTCGTTGAAATGGCGGGAGACCTTTTCGGCGACGCCGTCAACGTGGCAGCGCGCCTGCTCGACCACGCCGGCGACAATGAGACGCTGGTCACGGCCACCGTGCGCGACAGCCTGGACGAGAGCACGCGCGATCGGTTTCGCAGCCTGGACCGCATGCAGTTGCGCGGCCGGACCGAACCGGTTCATGTGTATTTGCTCGAGGCGTCGCGCCGTTTCGGCGACACCGCGACGACGGCATTCGGCGACATGGCGGTCGTTCCCGAGCCCGAAGGCATCCGCCTCATCTGGCTTGACTTGAACCGCGTCTATTCTGGCGCGAACCTGCCGGTCGTTCTGGGGCGCAGCCCGCAGGCGGCGTATTGCATCGACGACACCCGCGTCTCGAGGTCGCACGCCCGCATCGACTGGCACGGCGGCACGTTCCAGCTGACTGACCTGAGCTACAACGGCACCTACGTGCGTTTCGACCACGACCCCGAAATCATCAGCCTGCGCCGCGGCACCTGCACCCTGCACGGCAGCGGCCTGGTGGGGCTGGGAACGCCGCCGCTGGAGCCTTCGAGCCCGAGCGTGCGCTTCGAAGTCATGAAATTCGGCGACACGCAACCGCAACCCGCGGGCGAATTCGGCGACGAGCACTGAGAGTTCGCGGCCGGATGCGTTTTCACCCCGAGCCCGAACGTGTCCATGGCACTTCGTCGCGCACCGCCGTCTTGCTGTGCAACCTCGGCACGCCCGATGCGGCCACGCCCGCCGCGCTGCGCCGCTACCTCGGTGAATTCCTGAGCGACCCGCGCGTCGTCGAGATTCCCAAGCTGCTCTGGTGGCCAATCCTGCACGGCGTCATCTTGCGCGTGCGGCCGGCCAAATCGGCGCGCAAGTACGCGAGCATCTGGACGCCCGAGGGCTCGCCGCTGCTCGTGTGGACCGACAAGCAAGCGAAGTTGCTGCGCGGCTTCCTCGGCGAGCGTGGCCACGACGTGACGGTACGCTTCGCGATGCGCTACGGCAACCCTGGCCTGGCCCAGGTGCTCGACGACCTCAAGACCGAACACGTCGAACGCATTCTGCTGCTGCCCCTTTACCCGCAGTATTCAGGGCCCACCACGGCGAGCGTGATCGACGCGCTCGGCGCGTGGGCGCGCCGCATACGCGCCGTGCCCGAGTTGCGCGTTGTCAACCACTATCACGACGACACGGGCTACATCGACGCCCTGGCGCGCAGCGTCAGCGAACATTGGCAAATCCACGGGCGCCCGGACCAGCTGGTGCTGAGCTTTCACGGCGTGCCGAAGCGCACCCTGCTGCTCGGCGACCCGTATCACTGCGAGTGTCAGAAGACGGCACGCCTGCTCGGGCTGCGCCTCGGCCTGAAACCCGATGAATTGCAGGTGACGTTTCAAAGCCGCTTCGGCAAGGCGCAGTGGCTCCAGCCGTACACCGCGCCGACACTGGTGGAGTTGGCGCGGCGCGGGCTGAAGCGCGTCGACGTCTTGTGCCCCGGCTTCGCCGTCGATTGCCTGGAGACGCTCGAGGAAATCGCCGTCGAAGCGCGTGATGCCTTCCTTGCGGCGGGTGGCAAAGAGTTTCACTACCTGCCGTGCCTGAATATCCGCAACGACTGGATTGCCGCGCTCGCCGATTTGGCGATTCGCCACATGCAGGGCTGGGACACGACGCGCAAGGGCGGCGACGGCGAGCGTGACGCGCAACGCATCCGCGCGCTGGCACTGGGCGCTCAGCGCTGAGACCCGCGTCGGGGCCTTGACGCGGCCGCCTGGGCCAGCCTCAGCGGCGGCCGCGCCGGTAGCGCAAGAGCGGCGGCACCAGCAACAAGGCAATGATCAACACAAGCAGCCCCGCCGACATCGGCCGCTCGATGAACACGCTCCACTTGCCCTCGCCGATCGACAAGGCGTTGCGCATCTGCGCTTCGGCAAGCGGCCCGAGGATGGCGCCCACGATCACCGGCGCGGTAGGAAAGTCGAAGCGGCGCATCACGACGCCGAGCACGCCGATCGCGTAGAGCAGCAGCAGATCGAACGCCGACTGGCGCATGCCGTACACGCCCACCGTGGCGAAAATCAGGATGCCGGCGTACAGGTAGGGCTTGGGAATCTTCAGCAGCTTGACCCACAGCCCGATCAGCGGCAAGTTCAGGATCAACAGCATCACGTTGCCGATGTAGAGCGACGCGATCAACGCCCACACCAGCGCAGCGTTTTTGTCGAAGAGTTGCGGGCCGGGCTGGATGCCGTAGTTCTGAAACGCGCCGAGCAGAATCGCTGTCGTGTTCGACGTCGGGATTCCGAGCGTCAGCAAGGGAATGAGCGTCGCCGTCACGGCCGAGTTGTTGGCCGCCTCAGGCCCGGCGACGCCTTCGATCGCCCCGGTCGTGCCGAACTCCTGCGCATGCTTCGAAACTTTTTTCTCCGCCGCGTAGCTTAAAAAGGTCGGGATTTCGCTGCCGCCGGCGGGAATCGTGCCGAACGGAAATCCGATGAAGGTGCCGCGCAGCCACGCCGGCCACGAGCGGCGCCACTCGTCGCGCGTCATGTGCACCTTGCTCATCGGATTGCGCGACTCGACCACCCGCCCTTCGAACAGCACGGCGTAGAGCGACTCGCCCACAGCGAACAGGCCCACCGCGATCAACACCACTTCCAGGCCGTCGGTGAGTTCGGACACGCCCGCTGTGAAGCGCGCCTGCGCGGTGATCTGGTCGATGCCCACGAGCCCCATCGCCAAGCCGATGAAAAGCGCCGTCAAGCCGCGCAGCGCGCTCTTGCCGAGCACCGCGCTGACGGTGCAAAACGCGAGCACCATCAGCATGAAGTATTCCGGGGGCCCCAACTTCACGGCGTGGGTTGCGACCAAGGGCGCGAACAGCGTGACGAGCACGGTGGCGATCGTTCCCGCGACGAACGAGCCGATCGCCGCGCTGGCCAGGGCGGCGCCGGCGCGGCCGTTCTTTGCCATCTTGTTGCCCTCCATGGCCGTGACCATCGAGCCCGATTCGCCCGGCGTGTTGAGCAGGATCGACGTCGTCGAGCCACCGTACATCGCGCCGTAGTAGATGCCGGCGAAAAAAATCATCGACGCGGTCGGCTCGACTTTCAGCGTGATCGGCAAGAGCATCGCCACCGCCGTCGCCGGGCCGATGCCGGGCAGCACGCCGATCGCCGTGCCCAAGGTGCAGCCGAGCAGGGCCCACAACAAGTTGACCGGCGTGCTCGCGGTGGCGAAGCCCTGCAGCAAGAGGCTGAGAATATCCATCAGTGCTTTCGCATCAGTTCTTTCGCATCAGTTCTTTCGCGTCAGAGCCAGCCGGTGGCTGTCAGGCCCGGCAAGGCGATCGCGAGCAATTTCGTGAACATCCAGAACACCGGCGCGGCGATTGCGGCGCCGATCGCTGCGTCGACGATCCACGCCCGCAGCGACAGGTCGAGCTGGCCTTGGGCAATCTTGAAGCCCCGCACCGCGAGCACGAAGCACAGCGTGCAACTGAGGATGAATCCGAGCGACGTGATGAGCGCCGCAGTGCTCAGCACGCCGGTCGAAACCCAGGCGAGGCCCAGCCACTCGCCGGGCGCGAACGTGGCGGCTTCTTCGGCATCGAACCAGCCGCCGCGGCGCGCTTCACGCAACAACGCGGCGCCGCAGGCGAGCAGCGCGACGCCCACGACCCAGGGCAGGAAGTTCGGGCCGACTCCGGCATACCCCGCGTCGGAGCTGATCGTCGTCGCGCCGCCGACGAACAGCGCACCCAGGCCCAGCACCCCCACACCAACGAGCGCGTGGGACCGTCGCCACGTCATCCGAGCATTCCCGACTTGACCATCACGGCGCGCAGGCTGGCGAATTCGTCGTCGACGAATTTCTCGAACTCAGGCCCGGCCATCAACGCCGGTGTCCAGTTGTTCTTCTCGAGCGCCTCCGCCCACGCCTTCGATTTGGTCGCCTTCACGACCAACTCGGTCAACGCCTTGCGCTGTTCGGCGCTGATTCCCGGCGCGCCATAGACGCCCCGCCAGTTGCCGATCACGACGTTGATGCCTTGCTCCTTGAGCGTGGGAACGGCGATGCCCTTGAGGCGCTTCTCCGACGTCACGCCGATCGGCAGCATCTTGCCGGCGCTCACGTATTCGGCGAACTCGCTGTAGCCGCTGCCGCCCACCGTGACGTTGCCGCCCAGAATCGCCGCGATCGCCTCGCCGCCGCCGCGAAACGCGACGTAATTGATCTTGGCCGGGTCCACGCCGACTTCGCGCGCGATCATCGCCGCGGCGATGTGCTCGGTCGAGCCACGCGAGCCGCCGCCCCACTTCACGCTGCCGGGGTCTTTTTTCAACTGCTCGACCACATCCTTCATCGTCTTCAGGGGTGAGCCGGCCGGCAGGACGAAAACGTTGAATTCGCTCGTCAAGCGCGCCAAGGGCGTCGCCTGGGTCAGCGTGACGGGCGGCTTGCCGGTGATGATTCCGCCGAGCATCACCGCGCCCATCACCATCAGCGCATTCGGATCGCCCTTGCTCCCGTTGACGAATTGCGCCAGGCCGATCGCCCCCGCGGCGCCGCCCTTGTTCTCGAAGCTCACCGAGTCGGCAGCGCCGGCGTCCTGCAGCGCCTTGCCCAGGGCGCGCCCCGTCGAATCCCAACCACCGCCGGGGTTCGCCGGAATCATCATTTTCAGATTCGCCGCTGCCGCTGCCAGGAGCGGCAGCGCGCCGGCTGCGGCGAGCGCAGTGAGTGTTTTCAGGAAAGTATCGCGACGCATAACATCCTCCAGGGGTAGCGATTGGCGCACGTGGCGCAGACCGCGATGTTCGCCGCAATTCGGGTCATTCGCCGGAGAATCGCCCAGCAATCGCACTAGGACAAATGCTAATGTCGGCCCCATGGAAATCGAATCGGCCCGGGTGAGGCTGGACAAATGGCTTTGGGCGGCGCGCCTGTTCAAGACACGCAGCTTGGCCGCAGAGCAAATCGGCAAAGGCCATGTGCTCGTTAACGAGCAGGCGGCGAAGGCCTCGCGCGAGGTGCGCGTCGGCGATTCGATTGCGCTGTCGCACGGGCAGATGCCGCTGCGAATCGTCGTCAAGGGATTGAGCCAGAACCGCGGCCCCGCGCCGGTGGCACAGACGCTCTACGAACAAACCGCGGAAAGCCTGGCACAACGCGCCGCCTTGACCGAGCAACGCCGCGCCGGCGTCGAGCCGGGACAAACGCTCGAACAGGGGCGCCCGACGAAGCGCGACCGGCGCAAGCTCGCCGACTGGAACCGCTGGAGCGCCACCGACGACAGCGCCTGAGGGGCACTTGCCCGGCCCGCGCGGGAAGAAAATCACGTGCCGCGCGCCTCAATCGAACAGATTTGCGCGATTCCCTCTTGAAACTATGGCCTTTGGCGCCAGATCGGCGGCTGTGCAAGCGAAGGTGCCCATGTCCGAACCTCAACCCTCCCCCCCGAACGGCCAGGCCACCCAAGCGGCTGACGCCACTGCCGACGCCGCCCCCCCGAGCCCTGAACAGCAATTCGCCGACCTGCAAGCGCGCCACGCTGAAGTTTCCGACGCGTTCCTGCGCGCCAAGGCCGAGGCCGAAAACACGCGCCGGCGCGCCGAAGAAGAGGTGAGCAAAGCGCGCAAATACGCAGTCGACGCATTTGCCGAAAGCTTGCTGCCCGTCAAGGACAGCCTCGAAGCAACGCTCGCGATCAAGGGCGCGCCGACCGAACAGGTGCTCGAAGGCGTCCAGGCGACGCTGCGCCAGCTGGCTGCGGCGCTGGAGCGCAACAAGGTGATCGAGATCAATCCGGCGGTGGGCGCGCGCTTCGACCCGCACCAGCACCAGGCGATCAGCGTCGTGCCGGCGGCGCAGGAACCCAACACGGTTGTTGCCGTGCTGCAAAAAGGCTATTCGATCGCCGAGCGCACGCTGCGCCCGGCCTTGGTCACCGTCGCCGGCGCCGCGACCTGAGCGCCCGGCAGCGCTTGAAAAGAACGTGTTTACCCACAACTCCAAGACAACCGCATTTCCGCTTCAGGAGCATCGACCATGGGAAGAATCATAGGCATTGACCTCGGCACGACCAATTCGTGTGTCGCGATCATGGAAGGCAATACGACCAAAGTGATCGAAAACAGCGAAGGTGCGCGCACCACGCCGTCGATCATCGCGTACCAGGAAGACGGCGAAATCCTCGTCGGCGCCTCGGCGAAGCGCCAGGCCGTGACGAACCCGAGGAACACGCTTTACGCCGTGAAGCGCCTGATCGGTCGCAAGTTCACGGAAAAGGAAGTGCAGAAGGACATCGACCTGATGCCCTACAAGATCGCCGCCGCCGACAACGGCGACGCGTGGGTCGAAGTGCGCGGCACGCGGTTGGCGCCGCCTCAGGTGAGCGCCGAAGTGCTGCGCAAGATGAAAAAGACCGCCGAAGACTACCTCGGCGAGCCCGTCACGGAAGCCGTGATCACGGTGCCCGCCTACTTCAACGACGCGCAACGCCAGGCGACCAAAGACGCAGGCCGCATCGCCGGGCTGGACGTGAAACGCATCATCAATGAGCCCACCGCGGCGGCGCTCGCGTTCGGTCTGGACAAGAAGGAAAAGGGCGACCGCAAGATCGCCGTCTATGACCTGGGCGGCGGCACCTTCGACATCTCGATCATCGAGATCGCGGACGTCGACGGCGAAAAGCAGTTCGAAGTGCTCTCCACCAACGGCGACACCTTCCTCGGCGGTGAAGACTTCGACCAGCGCATCATCGACTACATCATTGCCGAGTTCAAGAAGGAGCAAGGCGTCGACCTGAGCAAGGACGTTCTCGCTTTGCAGCGCCTGAAAGAGGCGGCAGAGAAAGCGAAGATCGAACTCTCCAACGGCGCGCAGACCGACATCAACTTGCCTTACGTCACTGCCGACGCGTCGGGCCCGAAGCACCTGAACATCAAGCTGTCGCGCGCCAAGTTGGAGGCGCTCGTCGACGACTTGATCGAGCGCACGATCGCGCCGTGTCGCACCGCCATCAAGGACTCGGGTCTGGCGGTGAGCGCGATCGACGACGTGATTCTGGTGGGTGGCATGACGCGCATGCCCAAGGTGCAGGACAAGGTCAAGGAGTTCTTCGGCCGCGAGCCGCGCAAGGACGTGAACCCCGACGAAGCCGTCGCGGTGGGCGCGGCGATCCAGGGCCAGGTGCTCGCCGGCGACCGCAAAGACGTGCTGCTGCTCGACGTGACCCCGCTGAGCCTGGGCATCGAGACGCTGGGCGGCGTGATGACGAAGATGATCAAGAAGAACACGACGATCCCGACCAAATTCGCGCAGACCTTCTCCACCGCCGACGACAACCAGCCTGCCGTGACGATCAAGGTGTTCCAGGGCGAACGCGACATGGCCGCAGGCAACAAGAGCCTGGGCGAATTCAACTTGGAGGGCATTCCGCCTTCGCCGCGCGGCATGCCGCAGATCGAGGTCGCCTTCGACATCGACGCGAACGGCATCCTGCACGTCGGCGCAAAAGACAAGGCGACCGGCAAGGAAAACAAGATCGTCATCAAGGCGAACTCGGGCCTCACCGAAGAAGAGATTCAGGCGATGGTGAAAGACGCCGAACTCAACGCCGCCGAAGACCGCAAGAAGCTCGAGCTCATTCAAGCGCGCAACGCCGCCGACGCGATGGTGCACAGTGTGAAGAAGAGCCTCGCCGAGCACGGCGAGAAACTCGACGCCCCCGAGAAAGAGAAGATCGAGGCAGCGCTGAAAGACGCGGAAACCGCGCTGAAGGGCGAAGACAAGGAAGCGATTGAGGCGAAGACCGAGGCCTTGATGACGGCCAGCCAGAAACTCGGCGAGAAGGTTTACGCCGAGAGTCAGGCTGCCGCCGGCGCAGGTGCCGCGGCGGGTGCGGCCGAGGCGGCGGGGCCCGCAGGTGCGGGTGGCGGTGGAAGCTCGAAGCCGGCCGACGACAACGTCGTTGACGCCGATTTCAAGGAAGTGAAAGACAAGAAGTAAGACTGAGCAACCGGCGAAACGCCGGTGCAATGCGCCGCGTTCGGGAGCCCCAGATGAGGTCTGGCCCCGGCCGCGGCGGTTTGTTTTGCGGGATTCGAGCAAGCAGGTGAGCTGATGGCCAAACGCGATTACTACGAAGTGCTCGGCGTCGCGAAGAACGCGACCGACGAGGACGTCAAGAAGGCCTATCGCAAGCTCGCGATGAAACACCACCCGGACCGCAACCAGGGTGACGGCGCGAAGAAATCGGAAGAGAAATTCAAGGAGGCGAAAGAAGCTTACGAGATGCTCTCCGAGCCGCAGAAACGCGCCGCCTACGACCAGTACGGCCACGCCGGCGTTGACCCCAACATGGCCGGCGGGCGCCCCGGGCCGGGCCAGGAAGGCTTTGGCGGTTTTGCCGAGGCCTTTGGCGACATCTTCGGCGACATCTTCGGTGCCGGCGGGCAGCGCCGCAGCGCCGGCGGCCAGCAGGTGTTTCGTGGCGCCGACCTCAATTACGCGATGGAGATCACGTTAGAAGAGGCGGCCAACGGCAAGGAATCGCAAATCCGCATTCCCTCGTACGAATCTTGCGAAACCTGCCATGGCAGCGGCGCCAAACCGGGAACGAGCCCACGCGGCTGCAGCACCTGCGGCGGCGCCGGCACGGTGCACATGCGCCAGGGATTTTTCAGCATCCAGCAGACCTGCCCGCACTGCCACGGCACGGGCAAGATCATTCCCGAGCCCTGCACCACGTGCAACGGCCAGGGCAAGGTGAAGAAGACGAAGACGCTCGAAGTCAAGATCCCCGTGGGCATCAACGAAGGCATGCGCATCCGCTCCAGCGGCAACGGCGAGCCGGGAATGAACGGCGGCCCGCCGGGCGATCTGTACATCGAGATTCGCATCAAGCAGCACGAGATCTTCGAGCGCGATGGCGACGATTTGCATTGCACCGTTCCCGTCCCTCTCACCGCGGCTGCGCTCGGCGGCAACATCGACGTGCCGACGCTCGGCGGAAGCGCCGAGATTGAACTGCCCGAAGGCACGCAGCATGGCAAGACCTTTCGCTTGCGCGGCAAGGGGATCCGCGGCGTGCGCTCCAGCTACCCGGGCGACCTGTACTGCCACGTCAGCGTCGAGACGCCGATCAAGTTGACCGAGCATCAGCGCAAACTCCTGAAAGAGCTCGACGAGTCGTTCCGCAAAGGCGGCGAGCGGCACTCGCCCACGACAAAGTCCTGGACCGACCGCGTCAAGGGCATGTTCAAGTAAACCGGGCTTCCGCGCGCGAGGGGCACCAGCTGCGTCCCCGCCCGGGCCCCCTCCCGTACCCACCACTTACTCGCACGGCGAAGCGCGCATCGCGAGCCGCGCGCCCCCACGCCGTAGCGCATCGAATCGTTTCGCGCCGAAAATCTGCTGCATGAGAGAGCCCACGCCGCTGCCCACCCTGAGTGCCCGGGCCACCGAATTCAACCCGTTGTGGCTCGCTGCGGGGGCCAGCGTGTGGATCGCCACCTTGGCGAACTGGCCGCTCTGGCAAGCGCTGCTGCGCCTGCCGGAAACCGCGACCTGGCGCGGCGCCGTGTTCGTCGGCGGCTTCTGGGCGATGCTGGCGCTGCTGCTGCTGGCGCTGCTCGCGCCGCTCGCGCACGCCCGCAGCGTCAAACCGGCGATCGCGCTGTTCCTCGTTTCCGCGGCGATCGGCGCGCACTTCATGGGCAGCTACGGCGTCGTCATCGATTCGACGATGTTGACGAACGCGCTGCAAACGAATGTGAGCGAAGTGCGCGATCTGCTGAGCCTGCCCCTGTTGGCGAGCGTGCTGGTTCTGGCCGGACTGCCCTTGCTGGCGCTGCAGCGGCTGCCCGTGAGGCGGCTGGGATTCGGCGCGCAACTTTGGCGCAACGCGCTGGTGTTGGCGCTCTCGCTGCTGGCGGTCGCCCTGCTGGTGCTGGCCTTGTTCGCCGACCTGTCGGCGACGATGCGCAACCACAAGCAGCTGCGCTTCCTGATCAATCCGCTCAACTCGTTTTATGCCTTGGGTGTGCTCGGCTTTCAGGCGAATTCCCGACCCGCCGGCCCGCCGCTGGCGATCGGCGCGGATGCGCGCATCCTGCCGCGCAGCGGCCAGCCCCCCTTGTTCGTTCTGGTGATCGGCGAAACCGCACGCGCCGATCACTTCGCGCTGAACGGCTACGCGCGCGCGACCAACCCCGAACTGGCACGCCACGACGTGCTGAGCTTCGGCGACGTGAGTTCGTGCGGAACCAGCACCGCGGCGTCGTTGCCGTGCATGTTCTCGCACCTCGGGCGCGAGCGCTTCGAGTCACGCGACCACGACAGCGAGAACCTGCTCGACGTCGTGCAGCGTGCTGGCATGGCGGTGTTGTGGCTGGACAACCAGGCCGGCTGCAAGGGCCTGTGCGCACGCGTCCCGAACGCGGTGGCTCATCAGCCGGGGCCCGGTGCGCCACCACTTCCCGTGGCGTTGTGCAGCGACGGCGAGTGTCTCGATGAAGCGCTGTTGCACGCCCTGGACGCGCGCCTGCAGGCCCTGCCGCCCGAACAACGTGCGCGCGGCGTCCTGCTCGTATTGCACCCAATGGGCAGCCACGGCCCGGCCTACTTCAAGCGGTCCCCGTCTGCCGTCAAGCCGTTCCTGCCCGAGTGCACGACGTCTGTGCTCGCGCAGTGCACGCGCGACGAGCTGATCAATGCCTACGACAACTCGATCGTCTACACCGACCGCGTGCTCGCCGCGCTGATCGACTGGCTGAAGCAGCAATCGACGAGCTTCGATGCCGGCATGTTCTACGTCTCCGATCACGGCGAATCGCTCGGCGAGAACAATCTGTACCTGCACGGCCTGCCCTATGCGTTCGCGCCGCGCGAACAGACCCATGTGCCGTGGCTCAGCTGGATGTCGCCAGGCGCGCGCTCCGCGCTGGCCCTGAACTGGGACTGTCTGCGCGATCGACGCGCCGAGCCGTTGTCGCACGACCACTTGTTCCACAGCGTGCTCGGCGCGCTGCAAATTCACGCCGACGAATACCAGCCAGCGCTCGACGCCCTCGCACCGTGTCGCGCGCGCTGACTGAAGCTCAGGATTCAACCGAACAGATCGCGCTGCGCGGCATCGGCCGGGCTCTGAGGTTTGCGGAACTGCGACAGATCGAGCGGCACGCGTTCCCGGTCCAGGCCGAGGCGCGCCACGCACTTGTCGAAGCGTTGCCGCAGCAATTGCGCCCACACGCCCTGCCCGACCATGCGCGAACCAAAACGCGCGTCGTAGTCGCGGCCACCGCGCATGTCGCGAATGCGCGCCATGACGCGCGCCGCGCGCTCCGGAAAATGGCAGTTCAGCCACTGCTGAAATATCGGGTTCACCTCCCACGGCAGGCGCAACACGACGCTGAACGCGCGGCTCGCGCCGGCCAAGGCAGCCACTTCGAGGATGCGTTCGAGCTCGGGCTCGTTGATGAAGGGGATCACCGGCGAGACGCTCACGCCCACCGGCACGCCCGCAGCGACCAGCGTTTCGATGGTCTGCAGGCGCCGCTGCGGCGAGGCGGCGCGCGGCTCCATGATGCGCGCCAAGGTCGGGTCGAGCGTCGTCAGCGACACGTACACGGCGACCAGGCCGCGCGCCGCCATCGGCGCAATCAAGTCCAGGTCGCGCTCCACGCCCGCGGACTTGGTGACGAGCGAAAACGCGTGGTTGCACTGCTCGAGCACTTCGACGATGCCGCGTGTGATGCGCAGCTTGCGTTCCACCGGCTGGTAGGCGTCAGTCGCCGAGCCGAGATTCAGCATCGCCGGCTCGTAGGCACGGCTCGCAAACGCCTCGCGCAGCTTCTGCGCCGCGTTCACCTTGGCGACGATTCGCGTCTCGAAGTCCAGCCCCGGCGACAAGTTCAGATAGCTGTGCGTGGGCCTGGCGAAACAATAAACGCAGCCGTGTTCGCAGCCGCGGTACGGGTTGATCGACAGGTCAAACGCGATATCGGGTGAATCATTGCTCGTCAGGATCGACTTGACGTGCTCTTCGATGATTTGCGTGCGCGGCGGCAAGGCCACCTCGTCGGCGTGCTGCTCGAGCGTTCCCCAGCCGTCGTCAAAGGTTTCGCTCGTGTGACGGCTGAAGCGGTGCGGCGCCGCCCAGGCCGTGCCGCGCCCCTTGATGGCCCCGCAGTCGAGGCCTGCGGCGAAGATCGGAATGCTCGGACGCGCCTGCTTTTTCATACTGTGAATATACACAGTCTCTCAGCACAAGCCAACCCAAGCCCATCAGGCTTGGCCCGTCCTGTCAGACCGCGCCGACTTGGCCCGGGCGCGCCAGGCGCCGAGCATGACGAGCAAGCCCGGGACAATGATCGCCGCCCAGATGATCTTCTCGAGGTTCTGCTTGACCCAGGGAATGTTGCCGAACAGGTAGCCGGCGAGCGTCAGGCTGCCGACCCACAGCGCACCGCCGCCGATGTTGTAGAGCGTGAACTTGCTGCGCGTCATCTGCGCGACGCCGGCAACAAACGGGGCGAACGTGCGCAGAAATGGCAGAAAGCGTGCCAGCACGATCGTGATACCGCCGTATTTCTCGTAGAACGCGTGGGCCTGGTCGAAGGCACGCCGGTTGAACCAGCGCGAATCCTCCCACTGGAACACCTTGGGGCCGAAGTAGCGGCCGATCGTGTAATTGACCTGGTCACCGAGAATCGCCGCCGCCGTGAGCAAGACCACCGAAAGCGACAAGTCCATGAGCCCGGCGCCGCACATCGCGCCCACCACGAACAACAGCGAATCACCGGGCAAGAACGGCATCACGACGACACCGGTCTCGACGAAGATGATGAGAAACAGCAGCGCGTAAACCCACTGCCCATAGGTCTGCACGAAGGTGGCGAGATGCACGTCGACGTGCAAGACGAAGTCGATCAGCAGGGCGATGAAGTCCATTCGAAACGATTATCCATGGCGCTCGCCCGGGCTGACCCGGCGCTTCCTACAATGCCGCAATGAACCGCGACCCGCAGCCGGCCACGCGCCGCCCGATCCGCGAACTCGATGACGAGCTGGTGAGCCAGATCGCCGCGGGCGAGGTGGTCGAGCGCCCCGCGTCGGTGGTGCGCGAGCTGGTCGACAACGCGCTCGATGCGGGCGCCACCGAGATCGGCGTCAAGCTCAGCGGCGGCGGCGTGCGTGCCACGGTTGTCGAAGACAACGGCGAGGGCATCGCGGCGAGCGAACTCGCACTCGCGCTGCGGCGCCACGCAACGAGCAAGATCGCCACGCTGGGCGACCTCGAATCGGTGCTGACGATGGGTTTTCGCGGCGAGGCGCTTGCGGCCATCTGTTCGGTTGCCGAAGTGCACTTGACGAGCCGCAGCGCGGCGGCGCCGCACGGCCAGCGCATCGACGCGCGCAGTGGCGAATTGTTGGTCGCAGCGCGCGCCCAGGGAACGACGGTCGAGGTGCGCGAGCTGTTCTTCAGCACGCCGGCGCGCCGCAAATTCCTCAAGACCAATGCCACCGAACTTGCGCATTGCCTCGAGGCGGTGCGGCGCCACGCGCTGGCGCGGCCCGACGTCGGCTTTGCCGCGTGGCACGACGGCAAGGCGGTTCTGCAGTGGCGTCGCGCACCGGCGCAGCAGCGCGTCCTCGATGTGTTGGGGCCTGACTTCATGGCGCAGAGCGTGCCCCTGGCGCTGGGCGCAGGAACGCTCAGCGTGGGCGGGTTTGCCGGCCTGCCCGAAGCGGCGCGCGCGCGCGCCGACCAGCAATACGTTTACGTCAACGGCCGTTACGTGCGCGACCGCCTCATTGCGCACGCCGTGCGGTCCGCGTACGAAGACGTGCTGCACGGCGCGCGCCAGCCCGCTTACGTGTTGTTCATCGCGATCGCGCCGGAGCGCGTCGACGTGAACGTGCACCCGACCAAGGTCGAGGTGCGCTTTCGCGATTCGCGCGAGGTGCACCACGCCGTGCGCAGCGCGGTGAGCAGCGCGCTGGCGGCGTCGCGCGCCGGCGCCGCGCCGGCCGCTGCCGCCGCGGGCGTCGACTTGGCGCCACCCGCTGCGGCGCCGGACCCGGCCGAGCCGAGCGCTTCGCGCCACGAACCTTCGCAAGGTGGATTCGGCGGGGCCTGGACGCGGCCACCGCAGCAGGCAGCGCTCGCGCTGCAGCAGCTCGCTGCGCTGCACGTGCAGGAGCCCGCCGCGCCCTGGTCGGTCACGCGCGCCGAACCCGCAGCGCAACTGCCCGCGCACGACGCCGATCAATCCTGGCCGCTCGGCCGGGCGCTTGCGCAGATCGCCGGCATCTACGTGCTCGCCGAAAATTCCCAGGGCCTAGTGATCGTCGACATGCACGCTGCGCACGAACGCATCGTCTACGAACGGCTCAAGGCGAGCAGCGCCGCGGTTGCGATCGAAACTCAGCCCTTGTTGATCCCCGCGACCTTCGCCGCCACACCCCAGGAAATCGCCACCGCCGAAGCGCTGACAGACGAGTTGCTCCAGCTCGGCCTGGACATCGCGCCCTTGAGCGCAGGCACGCTCGCGGTGCGCTCGCAGCCGACGGCGCTCGTCGGTGGCAGTGTCATCGAGCTCGCGCGCAGCGTGCTGGCCGAGCTCGCCCAGTTCGACGCGAGCCACGTCGTGCAGCGCGCGCGTGACCGGATTCTCTCGACTATGGCGTGCCACGGTGCGGTGCGCGCGAATCGCAAGCTCACGCTGGAAGAGATGAACGCGCTGCTGCGCGACATGGAACGCACGGAGCGCGCCGACCAGTGCAACCACGGCCGGCCCACGTGGCGCCAGATCAGCGTCAAAGAGCTGGACCGAATGTTCTGGCGCGGCCAATGAGTCACTTGCCTCGCCCCCGTTCCCCCGAGCGCCGTGTCTGGCCGTGGCTCGCGGTGGGCCTGCTGTTCGCGGCTTTGCTCGCAGGCTGCCAGAGCCTCGAGGTGCAGCAGCGCAAGTGGATTTTCATGCCCTCGACGGCGCAGCCGTGGTCCGAAGCGCAAACGCTGGGCATGGACGACGTCTGGATAGAACACGATTCGGCGCTCAGCAATAGCCGCATCAAGCTGCACGCCTTGTGGATGGCCGCCGGCAATCCGCAGGCGCCGGTTTTGCTGTACCTGCACGGCGCGCGGCGCAACGTCGCGGGCAGCGCGTTTCGCATTCGCCAAATGCAGCAACTGGGCTTCAGCGTGCTCGCCGTGGACTACCGGGGTTTCGGCAAGAGCAGCGACGAGTTGCCCTCCGAGGAATTCGTCTACGAAGATGCGCGCGCCGCGTGGGCTTACCTCGCGCGCGAACACCCGCAACGCAGCCGCTACATCTTCGGCCATTCGCTCGGCGGCGCGATCGCCGTGCAGCTCGCTACCGAAGTGGGCGATTCGAAAGGCCTGATCGTCGAAGGCACGTTCACGTCGATCCCCGACGTGTTTCAGTCGATGCGCTGGGGCTGGCTGCCGATCACGCCGCTCATCACGCAGCGCTTCGACTCCGCGGCCAAGGTGGGGCGCGTGCGCAGTCCGATACTCGTGGTGCACGGCGCAAACGACGCGCTGATCCGCCCCGAGCTGGGGCGCGCCCTGTTTGAGCGCGCCGCGGCGCCGAAACGCTTCGTTCTCGTCGAAGGCGGCACGCACTACAGCACCAACGGCCTGGGCCAGCAGCACTACCGCGACGCGCTGCGCGACTTGTTCGGTCTGGGAACTTAGAAACCACGACATGGCCACCTTGAAGTTGAAAGCCACTGCGCCGCGGCCGGATCCGGCACGACCAGGGGAGCGGACGCGCCCGCCGGTGCGTCGGGGCGGTGTGGGCGCCAGCCACAGCACAGTCGCTGCGCGACGCCCTGCTGAATCGCGCCCGGTTGCGCCTCAGACGGCTGCGCCAGACGCCGCAGCACCACGTCCCGTTGGACCCAAGCCTGCTCCGCCGCGCCCTGCTGCACCTCGTCCCGCTGCACCTCGTCCCGCTGCACCTCGTCCTGCTGCATCCCGTCCGACCGATTCGCGAGGGGCGGCACAACGCCCGGCCCAAACGCGCCTGCCCCGCGCCGCGCCGCGCCGCGCCGAGCCCGCTGAGCCGGCGCAGCACGCGCCGGGCTCGATGCGCCTGTCCAAGCGCATGAGCGAACTCGGTTTGGCGTCGCGCCGCGAAGCCGACGACTGGATCGCCAAGGGCTGGGTGCGCGTCGACGGACGCATCGTCAGCGAACTCGGGTCGCGCGTGATGCCCGGCCAGGCCGTGACACTGGACCCGCGCGCCAAGGGCGAGCAGGCGCGGCGCGTCACCGTGCTCGTGAACAAGCCGATCGGCTACGTGAGCGGTCAGGCTGAAGACGGCTACGAGCCCGCTGTCGTCTTGATCACGCCGCAGAACCGCTGGCGCGACGACGCCTCCGGGCAATCCTTCGCCCTCGGGCACGTGCGCCACCTCGTTCCCGCCGGGCGCCTGGACATCGACTCGGTGGGCCTGCTCGTGCTGACGCAAGACGGGCGGCTGGCCAAGCAGTTGATCGGCGAAGGCGGCCTGGTCGAGAAGGAATACCTGGTGCGCGTGCAACCCGTCGAGCCCGGTCCCGTGCCGACCACCACGCTGGAGCGCCTGCGCCACGGCCTCGCGCTGGACGGTGAAGAATTGCGCCCGGCCCGCGTCGAGTGGGTGAACGAGGATCAACTGCGCTTTGTGCTTCAGCAAGGCAAGAAGCGCCAGATCCGCCGCATGTGCGAAGCCGTCGGCTTGCGCGTGCTCGGGTTGAAGCGCGTGCGCATCGGCAAGATCGTTCTCGGCGATCTGCCGGCCGGCCAGTGGCGTTACCTCGCCGCTGACGAATCGTTCATCTGAGCGCGTGACAGCGCCTTCCTTCAGCGCCGCGCCGGCGCCCGCCATGCCTGCCGGCGTGGTGATCACGACGCTGGTCCTGCTGCTCGGCATCCAGCCGATCACCACCGACCTGTACCTCCCGGCCTTGCCCAATCTGCAACAAGACCTGGGCGCCAGCGTCGCGGCGACGCAGTTGACGCTGTCGGCGTTGATCATCAGCTTCGGCGTCGCGCAGTTGTTGTGCGGGCCGTTGGCGGACCGCTTCGGCCGCCGGCCGGTGCTGCTCACCGGCTTGCTGCTTTACACCCTGGCCAGTGTGCTGTGCGCGCTGGCGCCGAGCATCGAATCGCTGATCGTCTGGCGCGCGCTGCAAGGCGCGGCGATGGCCGCCGCGGTGACTTGCGGGCGCTCCATCGTGCGCGACCTCTACGCGCCGCAGCAGGGCGCGCGAATGCTCTCGCGCGGCCTGGGCGGCTTGGGCTTGATCGCTTTCGTCTCGCCGCTGCTCGGTGGCGCGATCGTGCATTGGTTCGATTGGCACACGGCGCTGCTCGCGCCGGCGCTGTTCGGCGCGGCCAGCCTCGCCTTCATCGCGCTGCGCTTTCGCGAGACGATTCCGCAGCGCAACCGCGACGCCACACGCCTGGCGCCGCTGCTGCGCAACTGGGGGTTGATTGCGGCGCACCCGACGTTTCGCGCCTACACGCTGCTGCTGTGCATGACGTTCGCGGGCCTGTTCACGGTGCTCGCGGCGAGTTCTTTCGTCTATATCGGCGTGCTCGGTCTGTCGCGCCTGGCCTGCGGCGGCGTGCTCGCGTCGTTCTCGCTGTTCTATGTGGGCGGCACGCTGCTGTGCCGCAAACTGCTCGCGCGTTACGGCCTGCGCCCGACGGTGGCGATCGGCGGCGGGTTCAGCCTCGCCGGGGGTGTGCTCGCCGCGCTGCTGTCCATTGCCGGCGCGCATCACCTCACCGTGTGGGCGGCGATCGCGCCGATCTGGCTGTTCATGATCGGGCACGGCATTCACCAACCGTGTGCGCAAGCCGGCGCGGTCGGCCCGTTTCCCGACAAGGCGGGCACCGCAGCGTCGGTCGCGGGCTTCCTCATGATGCTTGTCGCCTTTGGCGTCGGCGTCACGCTCGGGCGCACCCTCAACGGCACGGTGTTCCCCTTGACCTTGGGTGTGGGGGTTTTCGGCATCGCGGCAGCCACGGTGGCGTGGACCTTGGTGCGGCGCCACGGTGAGCCGCTGCGCCGTGGCGCGGTCGCCGAGGCGCTTTGAAGTGAAACGGGTCCGCCTCAACTTGGGTCAGGGTTGCGGCAACCCGCTGGCGGGTTTCGGCCCGTTGCTGCCGTTCGATGTGGCCTCGAGGCTTGCCCGACAACTCTCGTCATCCCGGCGAAAGCCGGGATCCACCGGTTGCACGCGATGAATGCTGCGCTGCACGCGCGACTTCCACGGGTGGATCCCGGCTTTCGCCGGGATGACGAATATTTTGAGTCGTGCCCTTCGCGCTGCACCTCAGCCATGCTGAGCTTTGATCGGTGGCACGCGTGAGCGCACCCAAAGCGGACGTTCAGACGTCAGCAACGGGCCGAAGGCAGCCCTTCGCGAAGCAGAGGCGTGTTGTGTGTCGCGGGTCGAGCGACGCGCGGTGGAGCCACTGACATGGTCCCGCGCGCTCTCTGCCTCGCTGGGCCAACGGCTTCGGGGAAGAGTGACATCGCCATGGCGCTCGCAGTAGGCTTGGGGCAGCCGGTCGAGATCATCAGCGTCGACTCGGCCCAGGTGTACCGCGGCATGGACATCGGCACCGCCAAACCCAGCGCCGCGCAGCGCGCCGCGGTGCCGCACCACCTGATCGACATCATCGAGCCGACGCAAGCGTATTCGGCGGCGCGCTTCGTCGCCGACGCGACGCAAGCAATCGCCCAGATCAACGCGCGCGGCCACCTGGCACTGCTCGTCGGCGGCACGATGCTCTACTTCAAGGCGCTGCTGCAAGGCCTGGATGCGCTGCCCGGCGCCGACGCGGCGCTGCGCGCCGCGCTCGACGCCCAAGCCGCCACGGAGGGTTGGCCGGCGCTGCACGCCGAGCTCGCACGCGTCGACCCGCTCACCGCGGCGCGCCTGGCGCCGGCCGACGCGCAGCGCATCCAGCGCGCCCTCGAGGTGTACCGCCTGACGGGTCGGCCGTTGTCGGCGCTTCACGGCAGTGCCGGCAGGCCCACGTTTCGCCTGCCGCTGATCGCATTGGAGCCGCAGGACCGGGCTTGGCTGCACGCGCGCATCGTTGCGCGTTTTCACGAGATGCTCGGCGCCGGTCTGGTCGACGAAGTCCGCATCTTGCGCGCGCGCGGCGATTTGCACGCCGATCTGCCGGCGATGCGCTGCGTCGGTTACCGGCAGGCCTGGGAGGCACTGGAGCACGGCAATGTCGAAGCCCTCGCCGAGCGCAGCATCGCCGCGACACGCCAGCTCGCAAAACGCCAGCTCACCTGGCTGCGCGCTATGCCCGACCGACACGTCGTCGCCTGCGACGCTGCCGACGCGTTGCCCCGCACGGTCGCCCTGGTGCAGAGGGTGCTCGCGCAATAGGCCGGAGGCCATCAGCGCTGCGCTCAGGAGATGGCTAGGGGCACGCTTGTGGTCGCTTCGCCAGCGCGGCGCGCGCGGCCGCACGTCACGGCGTGCTTCAATCGCGGCGATGGATGCACCGCTTCCGCTGCTGCAACTGCGTGGTCTTTGCAAAACCCATGGCGCAAGCCCGGTGTTCGAAGGCGTCGACCTTGACGTTCGCGCCGGCGAGTTTGTCGCCATCGTCGGTGAATCGGGAGTCGGCAAGTCGACCTTGCTGAATTGCATTGCCGGCCTGGACAGCTGCACTGCCGGCACGGTGCACATCGACGGCGCGGCGATGCACCTGCTCCCCGAACCCGCGCAAGCGCTGCTGCGGCGGCGCCTGCTCGGCTTTGTGTTTCAGGCGTTCCACGTGCTGCCGCACCTGAGCGTGGCGCGCAACGTCGCGCTGCCGCTGTTGCTGCTCGGGCGCGACGACGCCGGCCGTGTCGAGCACTTGCTCGGCGCCGTGGGCTTGCAAGGCTTGGGTGCACGCATGCCGCACACGCTGTCGGGCGGCGAGCTGCAGCGCGTTGCGATCGCGCGCGCCGTCGTGCACGCGCCCAAGCTGATCCTCGCCGACGAGCCCACCGGCAACCTCGATCCACGCACCGCCCAGCGTGTGCTCGAAACGTTTCGCGATCAGGTTCGCGAGGGTGGCACGGCGTGCATTCTCGTCACGCATTCGCCGGCCGCGGCGGCTTATGCAGACCGTGTGCTGGTGCTCGATTCGACGGGCCTTCGGCGCCACTGACATGCTGCGTCTGCTTCGCGAACTCTCCTGGCCCGAGTTGCGCCACCACGCCTGGCGCCACGCGAGTGCCTGGTTCGCCGTCGTGCTGGGCGTGGCGCTCGCGTTCGCCGTGCATCTGATCAATGCGTCGGCGCTCAGCGAGTTCAGCGCCGCGCTGCGCAACGTCAAGGGCCAGCCCGACTTCGAGCTGCGCGAGGCGCACCGCAGTTTCGGCGGCGCTTTCGACGAGCAGGTCTATGCGCGCGTCGCCGCGCATCCGGGTGTGGCGCTCGCCAGCCCGGTGCTCGAGATCGAGACCTACGCGCTGCGCGCCGATGGCCAGCGCATGGCCTTGCGCGTGATCGGCCTGGACGCACTCATCGCCGCGCCGCTGTCGCCGCAGCTGTTGCCCCGGCCCGTGGCGGGCGCCGACCGGTTCAGCGCGCTCGACCCGGGCGCCGTGTTCCTCAACTCCAGCGCGTCGGCGAAGCTCCGCGGCCCTGCCCGCGCCGCTGAGCCGACCGGCGTGGTGACCTTAGGCAGCGGAGCAGGAACGATCGCGCTCGACCTGCAAGGCAGCATCGCCGCACCAGGCCCGCCGCTGGCGGTGATGGACATCGCCGGCGCCCAGGCGGCGTTCGGCATGCTGGGGCGCATCAGCCGCATCGACGTGCGCCTGGCCAGCGGCGCGAGCGCCGACGCGGTGCTGCGCGACCTGGCCCTGCCGGCCACACTGCGCGCCGCGTCGCCCGACGAAGCGGCGCTTCGCGTATCGAACCTGTCACGCGCCTACCGCGTCAACTTGTCCGTGCTCGCGCTCGTCGCCTTGTTCACGGGCGCATTCCTCGTCTATTCGATTCTGTCGCTGTCGGTCGCGCAGCGCGCGCCGCAATTCGCGCTGCTCGGCGTGCTCGGCCTGACGGCGCGGCAGCGTTTGCATCTGGTGCTCGCCGAGTCGGCGATTCTGGGTGTCGCAGGCAGCGTGACCGGGCTGGCGCTGGGCATCGGCCTGGCCGCGCTGGCGTTGCAGTCGCTTGCCGGTGACCTGGGCGGCGGCTATTTTCCCGGGGTCGCGCCGCAGCTTCATATCGGCGCCGTGGCACTGCCTCTTTATGGCTTGCTCGGCGTCGCCGCAGCGCTGGCCGGCGGTTGGTTTCCGGCGCGCGCGGCGCAGCGCATCGCTCCGGCGCTCGCCTTGAAGGGCCTGGTGTCGGATCACGCGAGCGGAGCGTCGGCACGCTGGGCCGTTGCCGCCATGCTCGGCGCGGCCGCGCTCTCGCAGGCGCCGCCCTGGTTCGGCCTGCCCATCGCGGCTTACGCGTCGGTCGCCTTGCTGCTGCTCGGCGGCATCGTCGCCGTTCCGTTTTGCGTGGCGGCGCTGCTCGCGATCGCCCCCGCGCCGCGCGGGCCGCTCTGGCTGCTCGCGCTGGAGCGCGCCCGGCAGCAGCGCCAGCAAGCAACCACCGCAGTGGCCGGCATCGTCGCCAGCCTCGCGCTCGCCGTCGCGCTGACCGTCATGGTGGGCAGCTTTCGCGGCTCGGTGACGGCCTGGCTCGATCAGGTGCTGCCCGCCGATCTGTATGCGCGCACCGCCGGCGGCGGTGCGGCAGCCGATACCTTGTACCTGCCGGAACACGCGGTCCGCGCGGTGCAGGCGCTGCCCTCGGTGCAGCGCGTGATTGCGCAGCGCGTGTATCTGGCGCAGTTCGACCCGGCGCGTCCCGCGGTGGCGGTGCTTGCACGGCCGGTGACCGACGCCGCCGCGACATTGCCGCTCGTGGGTGCGCTGGCGCCGAGCGTCCGGGGGGTCCTCAACGTCTACGTCAGCGAAGCGTTTGCCAGCATGTACGTTGCTCCGCCGGGTTCGCGAATCGAGCTGCCGCTGCCGGACGGCAGCACCCGCCAGGCCACGGTGCGTGCGGTCTGGCGCGACTATGCGCGCCAGCACGGCGCCATCGTCCTGGACAGCGCCGACTACCAGGCCGCCAGCGGCGACACCCGGGTCAACGACCTGGCGCTGTGGCTCCAGCCGGGCGCTGAGCCCAGCGAAGTGCAAGCGCAAATCGCCAGCCTGGTGGGAACGCGCAGCACGCTGGAGTTCGCCTCGGCGCGCGAACTGCGCGCCACGTCGCTGCGCATCTTCGATCGCAGCTTCGCCGTGACCGTGTGGTTGCAGGGCGTGGCGATCGTCATCGGCCTGTTCGGCATCGCCGCGAGTTTTGCGGCGCAGGCGCTCGCGCGGCGCAAGGAGTTCGGCGCCTTGATGCACCTGGGTTTCAGGCGCGCGCAGGTCTTGCAACTGGTCGCGCTGGAAGGCGCGCTCTGGTCCGGCACGGCCGCGCTGCTCGGGCTGGGGCTGGGCCTGGGCGTCAGCGTGATCCTGGTCAAGGTCGTGAATCCGCAGAGTTTTCACTGGACCATGGAGCTGGCCGTGCCGTGGCCGGGGCTCGCCCTGCTGAGCCTCGGCGTCGTCGCCAGCGCCACGTGGTTCGCCTGGGGGGCGGCGCGCAACTGCGCGCGCGGCAATCTGGCACTGCTGGTCAAGCAGGATTGGTGAATGAGTCGGGGCCTGAGCGTGTCGTTCGCCACGCTCGCCCCCGCAAGACCCCGGCCGAGAACCTCCAGTCGCGCCAAAGGATGCCGATACTGAGTCGGTCGAGATTCGAGTTTGGAGGTCGTGCCGTGAATCATCCCGAGAAAGTATCGCAAGACGAAGAATCGTTGCAGCGCATGCGCACCGAGCTGAAAGACCTGCTCAATCACTCAGCCGGCGCGCGCGACGTTCTGCAGCACCTGGCGGGCCTTGAGCGGGCCTTGAAGACACTGGGACTGGGGGCCTTCGAAGGGCTGCCTTCGCACGTCTTGAAACGCACCGCAGCCCAACTGGAAAACGTGTTGCCGCAGCCGGTTCCAGCGGGAATCGCCGACATTCGCACTCGCATTGCCAAGGCGCTCGCCGCCCACGAGCGAGCCCAGTCCACACCCGCCGTGAAGCCCGTGCAGCAGCCGGTCTATTTCAGCGACGACAAGCTCCAGGTGAGCGAAACGACGCACACCGACTTCATGCGCGTATTCGAAGCGGCGCAGAGCAAGGACTGAGCTTGAATCAGCCTTGCGTCTGAGTGACCAGACCTGCGGGTACCTTTCGCAGCAAAGCGCAAAGAACAACGATGTTCGCCACGGTGCTGGACAAGCTCAGCCTGCTGAACAAGCAAATCAAGCTGGAGCGCAGCAGCGGCAAGGTTCGAGTCGTGCTCGACCACAACCCGGCCCGCACCGAGCGCCTCACGGGCGCCGAGCAGGCCGTGAACCGGATGCGCACCGAGTTGACGAGTCTGCTCGACCGCCACGCCGCGTCGCGGCGCTCCCTGCGGCACCTGGCGGGCCTCGAACACGCGCTGAATACCCGAGGCCTTGACGCATTCGGTGCGCTGCCCGAGCGGATCTTGGCGCGTGCCTCGCAGCAACTCGAAGCGGTCTTGACCGAGCCGGCGGACGCCGGGCTGGCCGAGCTTCGTTCACGAATCGTCGTGGCGCAAACCGCCGCGGAGAAAGTCGAAGCCGCGGCGGCAAGAAATGCCGGCCCTTCGTCGTTCCTCACCGACCACAAACTCCAGGTGAGCGAAGCCAGCGTCAGCGATTTCATGCGCGTCGTTGCGCAGTCCGAGACCAAGGAATAGCCCGGCCCTTGCCGCGGCTGGATCCGGCGCTCGCGCGCCGCCTCGCTGTGCGATGCTCGGCGCATGCGCAGACGCCCGCTCCTCATCGCCCTGGCTGCAGCCGCGGCGACGCCGCGCCCGCAGGCTGCTGCATTGACGGCGCGCCCGCTCGAGTTTCCCGGCGACTTCGGCGCGCACCCGCAGCAGCGCATCGAATGGTGGTACCTCACCGGCCACCTGGCAGCCCCTGGTGCGGCAGACCAAGCCGACCCGCAGTTCGGCTTTCAGGTGACGTTTTTTCGCGCGCGCACGCCGGTGAACCCGGCGCACCCGAGCCGCTTTGCCGCGAGCCAGTTGCTGTTTGCGCATATCGCGTTCACCAACCTGACGCGCGCGCGCATGCACCACGATCAGCGCATCGCGCGCACCGGCTTTGGCCTGGCCGAATTTGCCCTCGCCGAGACGCGCCTGATGCTGCGCGATTGGACTTTGCAGCGCAGCGGGCCGGCGCAGGCCAGCCACTATGACGCGAAGGTTCGCAGCGCCGGTTTCAGCCTGGAGTTGCAGTGCCGCAGCACACAACCCGTGCTCCGCCAAGGCGAGAACGGCTGGTCGCGCAAAGGCCCGCAGCCCGCGCAGGCAAGTCTCTACTACAGCCAGCCGCAGCTCGAAGTGCAAGGCAGCGTGCAGATCGACGCGCGGCAGGTCGCGGTTCAGGGGCGCGCCTGGCTCGACCACGAATGGAGCGACTCGCTGCTCGACGCCCCCGCCGTCGGCTGGGACTGGATCGGCATGAACCTGCACGACGGCTCGGCGCTCATGGCGTTTCGCCTGCGCCGCGCCGACGGGCAGGCGCACTACGCCGGCGGCAGTTTTCGCCGGCCCGGCGCGCCGCCGCGCATCGAAACAAGCGACAGCGTGCACTTCAAGCCCTTGCGCTGGTGGACGAGCCCGCACTCCGCTGCGCGCTACCCGGTGCACTGGGCTGTGCAAACCACGAGCGGCACGTTCGAAGTCAAAGCCCTGCTCGACGATCAAGAACTCGACAGCCGCGCCAGCACGGGAGCGATCTACTGGGAAGGGCTGAGCGAACTGCTCGACTCTGCAGGCAAACGCATTGGCCTGGGCTACCTGGAGATGACCGGCTACGCCGCGGCGCTGCGCCTGTAGTGCGCCGCGCAAGCGTGCGCGCCGCGTCGCGGTAGCGCGTTGGACCCTAGACTCCCCCCATGACGCCTCCCGCTCCTTCCAAAAACATCCAATCGCTGAGCGGCCTGCTGCCCTACCTGCGGCGTTACCGCGGCCGCATCGCGCTGGCGGTGCTGTTCCTCGTGCTCGCCGCGGTCAGCACGCTCATCTTCCCGCTCGCGCTGAAGTCGCTGATCGACGAGGGCCTCGTCGCCACCGACCCCGGCGAGCGCGTGATGGCGCTGCGCGGCCATTTCTTCGCGCTGTTTGCGGTGGGCGCGGCGCTGGGCCTGTTCTCTGCCCTGCGCTTCTACATGGTCACGTGGCTCGGCGAGCGCGTCACCGCCGACCTGCGCAACGCCGTCTACGCGCATGTCGTGCAACAAAGCCCGGAGTTCTTCGAGACCACGCAAACCGGCGAAGTGCTGTCGCGCCTCACGACGGATACGACGCTCGTGCAAACCGTCGTGGGCTCGAGCCTGTCGATGGGCTTGCGCAATACCGTCATGGGGCTGGGCGCGATGTTGATGCTCATCATCACCAACCCCTACGTGATGACGCAGGTGCTGGGCATTCTCGTGCTAGTCGTCTTGCCCTCGCTGGCCTTCGGCCGGCGCGTGCGCAAACTCTCGCGCGCCAGCCAGGACCGTGTCGCCGATTCGAGCGCAATCGCCGCCGAAGTGCTGAACGCAATTCCGGTAGTGCAAAGCTATGTGCAGGAAAAGCGCGAAGCGATGCGCTTCGACGCGTCCACCGAGAGCGCTTTCGCCACCGCGGTGCGGCGCACGCGGCTGCGCTCGATGCTGGTCGCCTTCATCATCAGCGCGACCTTCGGCGCCTTGCTGTGGGGTCTGTATCAGGGCACGCAGGCGGTGATCCGCGGCGAGGTCAGCGCCGGGCACCTGGGCCAGACTGTTGTCTACGTCATCATCCTGGTGAGCAGCGTCGCCGTGCTCGCCGAGGTCTACGGCGACTTGCTGCGCGCCGCGGGCGCGACTGAGCGACTGATGGAGCTGCTCGCGACGCGCTCGCCCATCGTCTCGCCGTCCCGTCCCATTGCGCTGCCGGCGACCGTGGGCGGTTCGACCCTCGCCTTTCGCGCGGTCAGTTTTCGCTACCCGTCACGGCCCCAGCACGCAGCGCTTGCGCACTTCTCGCTCGACGTGAAATCGGGCGAGACCGTCGCCGTGGTGGGCCCAAGCGGCGCGGGCAAGAGCACGGTGTTCCAGTTGCTGCTGCGCTTTTACGACGCGAGCGCCGGTGAAATCAGCATCGACGGCGTCGCGCTGAAGTCGGTGGCGCTGGCCGACCTGCGCGAGCGGATCGCGATCGTGCCGCAAGACAGCGTCGTGTTCTCCGCCAACGCGATGGAGAACATCCGCTACGGCCGGCCGCAGGCGAGCGACGCCGAGGTCACTGCCGCGGCGCAAGCCGCCTACGCGCACGACTTCATCAGCGCCCTGCCCGAGGGTTACGCGACGTTTCTGGGCGAACGCGGCGTGCGCCTGTCGGGCGGGCAACGCCAGCGCATCTCGATCGCGCGCGCGATCCTGAAGAACCCACCGCTGTTGCTGCTCGACGAAGCGACGAGTGCGCTCGACGCGGAAAGCGAACGCATGGTGCAGGCGGCGCTCGAGGCCGCGATGAAAGACCGCACGACGCTCGTCATCGCGCACCGCCTGGCCACGGTGCAGCGGGCGGATCGCATCGTCGTCATGGAGGCTGGGGAGATCGTCGATACCGGCACGCACCACGAACTCGTCGCGCGCGGCGGCTTGTATGCGCGACTCGCCGCGATGCAGTTCAGCAACGGCGACTTCGCGGCGGGCGCGGCGCTGTGACTGCGCCGATAATCGCCGCTCACTTTTCGCCCCAGGAAGCGCCGCAGTGAACCGCCCCGTGCCTTGCCAATACGAAGACCTCATGCGCCACGTGCACAGCCACGGCGTGCGAAAAATGGATCGCACCGGCACCGGCACGCGCAGTGTGTTCGGCCACCAGATGCGCTTCGACCTGAACGAAGGTTTCCCACTGGTGACGACGAAGAAGGTGCACGTCAAGTCCATCATTCTGGAACTGCTCTGGTTCCTGCGCGGCGACAGCAACGCGCGCTGGCTCCAGGAGCGCGGCGTGACGATCTGGAACGAATGGGCCAAACCCGACGGCGACCTCGGCCCCGTCTACGGCGTGCAGTGGCGCAGCTGGCCCACGCCCGACGGCGGCCACATCGACCAGATCGCCGAGGTCGTGAAGCAATTGAAGACGAACCCGGATTCGCGCCGCATCATCGTCAGCGCCTGGAACGTCGCCGAACTGTCAAAGATGGCGCTGCTGCCGTGCCACGCGTTCTTCCAGTTCTACGTGGCGCAGGGCAAGCTGTCGTGCCAGCTTTATCAGCGCAGCGCCGACATTTTTCTCGGCGTGCCATTTAACATCGCGAGTTACGCGCTGCTCACCCACATGCTCGCGCAGCAGTGCGACCTGGAGGTGGGTGAGTTCATCTGGACCGGCGGTGATTGCCACATCTACGACAACCATGTCGAGCAGGTCGAATTGCAGCTCTCGCGTTCGCCCTACGCTTACCCTAAGCTCACGCTGCGGCGCCGGCCGAACTCGATCTTCGACTACGACTACGAAGACTTCGAGTTCGTCGGCTACACGCACCACCCCGCGATCAAGGCGCCGGTGGCGGTGTGACGCCGGGCTGACGGCAGCGCCGCACGGCGTGCCCGCATTAGGGCGCCGCACCGAGTTTCGCGCGGCGGGCTCCGCAACAATCGTGGCCCTACTCGCGAAACCGTGCGCGGCACGGCGGCGGACCATGCACGACTACATCATCATCGGCGGCGGCTCGGCAGGGTGTGTGCTTGCGGCCCGACTCAGCGAAGACCCGAGCGTCAGCGTCGCCCTGCTCGAAGCCGGCCCGCCCGACAAGAGCGTGCTCATCCATTGCCCGGCGGGCTTGGCCGTCCTGGCGCAAAACGGGCAGGCCAATTGGGCGTTTCAGACCGAGCCACAGCCCGGCCTGAACGGGCGCCGCGGCTATCAACCGCGCGGCAAGGTGCTCGGCGGCTCGAGTTCAATCAACGCGATGATTTACGCGCGAGGTCAGCACCAGGACTACGACGACTGGGCCGCAGCAGGCAACCCCGGCTGGAGCTTCGTCGACGTTCTGCCTTACTTCAAACGCGCCGAGCACAACGAACGCGGCGCCGATGCATTGCACGGCGTGGGCGGGCCGCTGAACGTGATGGACTTGCGCAGCCCGAACCGCTTTGGCGAGTTGTTCATTCAAGCGTGTGAACAAGCCGGCTTCAAGCGCAACGCCGATTTCAACGGGGCCCAGCAGGAGGGCGTGGGCGCCTACCAGGTGACGCACCGCAACGGCGAGCGCTTCAGCGCCGCCAAGGCCTACCTGACGCCGCACCTCGCACGATCCAATCTGCGCGTGTTGACCGGCGTGCACGCGACACGCATCGTGTTCGAGGGCCGGCGCGCGGTCGGCGTCGAGTACCGGCAAAGCGGGCAAACGCAGACGCTCAGCGCGCGCCGCGAAGTGCTGCTTTGCGCCGGGGCCCTGCAATCACCGCAGTTGCTGCTGCTGTCGGGCGTCGGCCCGGGCGAGCAGTTGCAAAGCCTGGGCATTGGCGTCGTGCACGACGTGCCGGGCGTGGGCCGGCATCTGCACGACCACGTGGACGTCGTGCAAGTGGTCAATGCGCCGCACCTGAAAGACTTGTTCGGCCTGTCCTTCACGGGCGCCTTGAACACCCTCAAGGGAATCTTCGAGTGGCGGGCGCAGCGCAGCGGCATGCTCACGACCAACTTCGCCGAGGCCGGTGGGTTCATCAAGAGCACCCCCGCCGAAGCGCGCCCCGACCTGCAGCTGCACTTCGTCATCGGCAAGCTCATCGACCACGGGCGCAAGACCGTGTTCGGCCACGGCTATTCGTGCCACGTCTGCCTGCTGCGCCCACGCAGCCGAGGTGTGCTGCGCCTGGCCAGCGCCGACCCCCTGGCGCCACCCGTCATCGACCCGAATTTTCTGGCCGACGCCGATGACCTCGAACGTTTGCTTCGCGGCTTCAAACTGATGCGCCACATCCTCGCCCAGGCGGCCTTGGCCACGCACCGAGGGAAGGAACTCTCGGCATCGGCGAACGCCCGAAGCGACGCGCAGATCGAACAGTTCATTCGCAACCACGCCGACACGATTTACCACCCGGTGGGCAGCTGCCGCATGGGGCCCGGGCCGAACGACGTCGTCGACGCGCAGCTGCGCGTGCACGGCGTGCAGGGCCTGCGCGTCGTCGATGCGTCGATCATGCCGAGCATCGTCAGCGGCAATACGAACGCGCCGACGATCATGATCGGTGAGAAGGCGGCCGACATGATCCGTGCCGCGACTGCGTGAACCGCAAGCTGTCAGGCCTTGCACGCTTGCACGCTTGCACGAAAAAAGCCCTGAGTCTGTATGACTCAGGGCTCGGTTCGAGTGCCGCCGCTTCTGGAGCGTTGTTTGGTGGAGCTGGGGGGAATCGAATTTCCGGAAGCCCGTGTACTGCCAAGGCCTCCTGTAGCTGCGTGCGAATCGCGTGCGACCTCGTCCCTCATGGGGTGCCTGCCAGTTCAAGTCAGCATTCAGGAATCGAACGGGCGCAAGCAATTGGCGTCATCCCAGCATCGGTTCAGGGTTCAAGCGAAGGACCGGGACTGCGAAACAGACGCAATGACGACAGCTGCAGGACGGTGGGACGGCGCCAAAGGGGAATTGACACCGCGTAATCTTCGCCGGACTGCTGCGGCGAGGGTGCAGTCGCTCCGAGATTCTCCCGATGTGACCAACCGCTGTCAGAATCACATCTTGACGGGCGGTCGTGTGCGGCACCACTGCTTGATGCAAGTTTGAACGGAGCCGCGACGAATTGTTGTAAACGCGGGGGCGACGACCGTGCACGGAACAGTGATGCGATCACGAACTGGCCTGGTTTCCTTGGTTCACTGCTTGGCAACCGTCAGCCTGGGCGGATTGAGCGCCTCCGCCTCGTCAAAGGGATTTGAGTGTCTGATCGAAGCCAATCAAACCGTTGAAATCCGCAGCCCAGTAGAAGGGGTCATCGGTCAAATCCTCGTCGACAGGGGAGACAGCGTCAAGCGTGGCCAGCTGCTTGTCGAACTTCAATCCGATCTCGAGCGAGCCAATCTCGAGGCGGCAAAGTACCGGGTCACGATGATCGGCCGGGTCATCTCGGCGCAGTCGCGCGTCGAATACACGTCCAAGAAGTTCGAGCGAGCGCAGGAACTGCACGCCGAGCAGGTCGCGCCCGAGCAGTTGCTCGACGACGCCCGGGCCGAGAAGCGCCTGGCCGCTGCCGAGTACAAGGACGCGATGGAAAACCAGGAGCTTGCCCGGCTTGAACTTCGCCGCGCGCAGGAGCAGCTGAACCTGAGAATGCTGCGCAGCCCGTTCGACGGCTACGTGGTCGAACGCTTTCTGCACCCGGGCGATCTGGCCGAGGCCGGTTCGGGCAGAAAGGCGATTCTGAAGATCGCGCAGGTCAATCCGCTTCGCGTCGAAGTCGTATTGCCACAGTCGCTGTACGGGCAGATCAAGAAAGGCGCAAGGGCCAGTGTCAGGCCAGAAGGCTTTCAGAAGCCTTACGAGGCCGTGGTTCTTGTGGTCGACAAGGGTATCGACGCGGCAAGCGCAACCTTTGGGGTCCGGCTTTCGCTTAGCAATCCTGCAGGCGAGATTCCCAATGGGCTGCGCTGCAGCATCGAGTTCCCGGGAATGGCCTCAGTGCGTTGAAGCCCTGGCCGGCGTGAAGAAACCAGAACCAGAAGGGGACCGGCGTGGACGTTGAACGTGCGAGATTCTCAGGGCGTGGCGGGCGCCTGTTGCTGGCCATTGGCGCCATCTTGACCCTGCATTCGCCCGCAGCACACGCGCAACCTCTGCGCGAGCTGTTCCGCGAAGCCCTTGCGATCGATCCGTCGCTGTCGGGAGCGCAGGCCCAGGCGCGCGCCGCCGACCAACGGGTCACGCAGGCACGCGCCGGGTTTGGGCCCACCGCCGCGATCACCGCCAGCCGCGTGCTGAACCACTACCAGGAGGCTCCGGCTTTCGACGACCGGCCGTACAACTCGAAGCAGTTGAGCCTGCAGATTTCCCAACCGGTGTTTCGAGCCGCGCTGCTGCCCGCGCTAGAGCAATCCGAGGCGCTGCGCGACGCCGCCGCGTTGCAGGTGCTGCAGGCCCTGATCGACGTCAATCAACGTTTGGTCGAGAGTTGTTTTGATGTCTTCAAGGCGCGCGATGTGCTCGAGTGGCTGAATGCCCAGCGCAACGCGGCACGCGAGCAACTCGCCACTTCGCAAAGCCGGCTGCGCGCCGGCGCCGCGCCGATCACCGATGTGCGCGAGGCCGAGGCAAGAGTCGATTCGGTCGCTGCGCAGGCCATCGCGGCCGAGTACGAACTCGAATTGAAAAAGCAAATCGTCGCCGAGCTGGTGGGCCATCCGGTGGCCGGGCTCACCCAGCGGGGTTTGGCGGGTGACGCCTTGCCGGTGGTCGACGTCAATTCGATTCAGGATTGGATTGCAACGGCGCTGCTGCAAAACGCGAACTACAGGCAGGCGCAGCAAAACCAACTCGCGGCTCAGGCCGAGATTCGAAAGGCCCAATTCGCGCATGCGCCGACGGCGGAGCTCACCTACAGCAACGGCAAGACGTCGGAGACCGGGTCGGTGACGAGTGCCTTGCCGCGCCGTGCCGACGCCTCGGCGCTCGCCTTCAACGTCAACATCCCGCTGTTCGCCAGCGGCAGCACCCAGTCGCGCGTGCACGAAGCGATTGCCTTGAGCGAAAAGGCGACCAGCGACGTTGACCTGGCGCGGCGCAGCATCTCGATCGCCACGCGCCAGGCGTTCTCGGCAACGCTGTCATCGATCGGCCAAGCCTCGGGGCTGCAAGCCGCGGTGCGTTCGAACGAAGCGGCGCTGCGCGCGTTTCAACGCGGCTACGAAGTGGGCGTGCGCGTCAATGCCGACATTCTGGAGGCGCAGGCGCGCCTGTTTGAGGCGCGGCGCGACCTGTCCCGGGCGCGCTACGACGCCTGGATCAACTTCGTCAAACTCAAGGCGATATCGGGGCGGCTTGCCGAGAGCGACCTGGACGAGATCGACAGGCTGTTGGTCAGCGCAGCGCAGGCGAAGTGATCAGCACGGCGCGGGCTGGGTTGCGCGCTGGCGTGCGACGCCACCGATGACGGCCAGGCCTGCGAGCAGAAGCAGGTAGGTTGACGGTTCGGGGACCAGGACGGCTGGCTCAAGATTGGCCTGCTGCCCCGTGCCGAAGATGTTGGAAAAGAACAAATTGCCTTGGCCAACATAATTTTCAGCCTGACCTGACCAGACCAACTTATTTGCTTGAAGAGTGGGTACCCAGCCGGGCCCCCCAAGGGTAATCAAAGATGGGCCATGATGATCGGTGCCACTGGTGAAGTCGTTGTCAACCGTGAAGGGACCGACTGGGAAACTGGCCTTATTTGCCACGAATTCACCGAGCGGACTGGGGTCGGTTCCTCCGTCGCCAAATATGATCCAGTCGAAGCTGTCACCCGGCGTCCATGAGGGATGACCAACATCCAGCGCAAGCTGAAAGCTGTAGTCGAAGGGGAGCCGGTTCTGCGGGTTCGAAACCACCGAATACGTCAACACGAGCGGTGTCTCCGCAGCAGCAACAGCAGCGCCGACGCATGCGCTCGCCAGCAGCGCAATCGCGTATCGCCACCTACCAAGCTTCTCGAGCATGCCTGCACCCCCTAGATGAGGGGTTGAACCTACACCAGCTACGCGACCCTGCGCCACCCCTCAAACAGGGGGTCCCGGCGCACCAAAGCGTCGGCCGGCGCAGCAACATCGCTTCGCGCCTCACTCGCCTGCCCCCGAAAACGCCAGCACGTCGCCGAGATAGTCGTCCAGATCGAGCAATTCGCGCCGCGCTTTCGAGTGCGAACTCTCGGCGCGCCATTGCGACACCGTGAACACCATTCTGCCAAGCCAAACCGGCAACCGGTCGAAGTGTTTCAGCCAGGGCGGCACGACCGGAAAGAAGGCGCTCACCAGGTCCTCGTCGCTCGCCAGAATCGCTTCGCAGCTGCCGGGGTCGCCCTGGCGCCCGCAGCGGCCGTAAAGCTGCCGGTCGATGCGGCCGGACTCGTGCAAATCGGTGGCGATCACGTGCAGGCCGCCGCGCTGGGCGACCCCCGGGCCGAGCTTGATGTCGGTGCCGCGGCCGGCCATGTTGGTCGCCACCGTGATCGCGCCGGGCTCGCCGGCGCGCGCCACGATCTGTGCCTCGTCGGCGTCCTGGCGCGCATTGAGCAGGCGGTAGGAAAGCCCGGCCTTGTCGAGCAGCGCGGCAATTTGTTCCGACGCCGCCACCGTGCGCGTGCCCACCAGCACTGGCCGGCCGAGGCGGCTGTGCTTCTTCACGCTGCCCAGCACGGCCTGCAACTTCTTTTGGCCGTGCCCGAAGTATTGCGCCGGCAAAGTGCGCCGCCGCACTGGCTTGTGGGTCGGGACTTTCGCGACGCGCAGGCGATACACCGCCCACAGTTCGCGCGCCACTTCGCTCGCGGTTCCCGTCATGCCGCAAAGGTGAAGGTAGCGCCGGAAGAAGCGCTGATAGCTGATGCGCGCGAGGGTCTCGCGCTGGCCGGAGATTTCGCATTCCTCCTTCATTTCTATCAACTGATGCAGGCCCTGCTCCCACGATCGATCGGGCATGAGCCGGCCGGTGTTCTCGTCGATGATCATGACCTTGCCGTCGCGCACCAGATAGTGTTTGTCTTTCTTGAAGACAAACAGCGCGGTCAGCGCCTGCTGCACCAGCTGCGCGCGGCGCCGCGGCCCGCTCCAGATTCCGGGCAGCTCGACGCACAAGTCGCGCAGCGCGTCTTCGCCTTGCTTGGACAGCGTGACGCCGCTTTCACCGGTTGTGTAATCGCTCGGCTGCATTCTCAGCGCCAACTCGAGCGCCTGCCGATGGATCGCCTGCTCCGCGCCTCGATGCGACTCGCTGGACAGGATCAACGGCGTGCGCGCTTCGTCGATCAGCACGCTATCGGCCTCGTCGACGATCGCAAACTGCAGACCGCGCAGCAGCAGTTGCCCGCCGACACCCTGCACCGTCGAGTGCGGCCAGGCGCATCGAGATCGGGCGCGGCTTGCCGCCGAGCACGAGCCGATCGCGCAAGTAGTCGAAGGCGATCTCCTTGTTGCTGCAATAGACGATGTCGCATCGGTACGCAATGCGCCGCTCGGCCGGGCTCATGCCTTGTTTGACGCAAGCCACGTGCAGGCCGAGCAATTCATACAACGGGCGCAGCGTGGCCGAATCGCGCTCGGCGAGGTAGTCGTTGACGGTGACCACGTGCACCGCCTGCCCGGCCAGCGCCGCGGTCGCCGCGGCGAGTGTCGCGGTGAGGGTCTTGCCCTCGCCGGTCTCCATCTCAGCGAGCCTGCCGCGCAGCATCGCAAACGCGCCGATCAGTTGGACGTCGAAGTGGCGCATCTGCAGCGTGCGTCCCGCGGCTTCGCGGACCAGCGCAAAGGCTTCTCCGGCGAGGCCGGGTTGGGTGAATCCTGAGGCGCGCAGTTTGGGCCGCAGCGCGCCGGCGCGTTCGCCCAGCTGCGCGTCAGCGAGCGGGTGCAAGGATTGCGCGTGCGCATTCGTCGCGGCGACGATGGCGCGAAGCGGCTGGCCGCGCGCCGCCAGCTTGCCGCTGGCGTAGCGCAGCGCGGCCAGCACGCGTTCGAGTTTGCCGGGGCGCGCATCGGCGCGCTCGGGGTAAACGGCAGCGATCGCGGCAAGTGTGGGCATCGATTCGCGTGTGCGCCTGTTCAGACCGCGAACTGGCGCATGAACAACTGGCGCAGCGTGCGCGCCAGCCGCCACGCCAACGCTTCGTCGCCATGCTCGAAGCGCGCGTAGACATGTTCGCCGAGCACGAGCGCATGGGTCGACGGCATCTCGAGCTCGAACTCGAACCACGCCACCAAGGTCTTGGGCTCCTTGGTCTCGCGCGGATCGACCGGCGCGTTGCCGCCGCCGATGCTCGACATCGCCAGGTTCGTCAATTTATTACTCGCCGCCGGAGTCTCGCGAAGAACCCGCGCGCTGAAGGTTTCGCCGAGCCGCCCGACGAGCTTGACTGCAACCTGGCGCGTGCGGCTGCGCACCAGGTCGACGTCGTCTTGCGAGACGAGCACGCGTGCAGTCGCGCTGGCCGGCGCGACGACGTAGCCCAATTGCTGGCCTTTGCGCACGAAGCGATCCGGCCAATCGGCAGCGGCGCCGGAGAGCACGAATGTTCCCTGGGCGGGGCTGGTGATCAACAGTTCTTTCGCCTGGCGGGTGGCGTGCTCGAGTTGCGCGCTCGTTGCCTTGATGTCTTGCCGCGTCAACTCCCAGCGCACCAGATCGACCATGCGCTCGGCCTGCGCGCGTGCCTGCAGCAGTTCCAGCTGCGCCTGCAGGACGTCGATGCGCGGCTGCAGCGTCGGCTCGATGGCAAGCAGCAACGGCGTGCCCTGCGTCACGGCGCTGCCCGGACGCGCGACCACCTCGCGTACAAAACCGTCGGTGCCGGCGCGCACCAGCGCGTTGTCCGGAACCCAGATCACGCCCTGCGCGTGCGTCCACAAGGGAACCGGCAGGTAGAACAGCAAGGCAGCGCACGCGGCCACTGCGCCAGCGCTCGTCAACACGGCACGCAGCCGACGCCGACGCAGCCGGGGATGCGCCACCACAAAGGCGATCGCCTTGACGATTGGCAAGGCGATCGCGGTAGCGACGGCCCAGATCGCCAGCGCCACGCCGACCACGAAGTACTGCGTGGCGATGAACAGGGCGATCGCGATCGTGACGAAGTTTCGGTAGAAGAACGAAGCAATCGCGAAAAACACGAACCAGCGTCGTTCGCTGGCGCTGGCTTCGATGTCGGGCCGCTTCACGCCGAACAACCGCGTCTCCACCAGCTGCGCCAGGTACTGATTCGCGCGCGTGCGCAGGTTCGGAACCTGGATCAGGTCCGACAACATGTAGTAGCCGTCAAAGCGCAGCAGCGGGTTTGCATTGAACACGACGGTGGAGACGCCAGCGATCAGGATCACGTTGTAGAGCACGGCGCGCACCAGTCCCGGCTCGACGCTCAACCACAGCAGCAGGGCGAGCGATGCGACGAACACTTCGACCAGCATTCCGGCGGCGCCGACGAGCACCCGGCGCCAGGTTTCTGGGAAGGTCGCCGCCGATGTTGCGTCGACATACGGAACCGGCATCAGCACGAGCAGCATCACGCCCATTTCGTGGACTTCGCCGCCCCAGACCTTGGTCGCGAACGCGTGGCCGAATTCATGCAGCAACTTGAGCACCGGAAACACCAGCCACATCAGCAGCAGGTTCTGCGGTGCGAGAATTCGCGAGCCGAGGTCGTCGGTCAGTTCGCCCCAATGCGACGCGCCGCTGGCCAGCGCCAGACCGACAACGGCGCACCACAGCAGCAGGCCCAGGCCACCGAAGCATGGCCTGACCCACGGCAACCAGCGCTCCAGCAAACGATCCGGGTCAAACAGCGGCAGCCGGATCGATAGCGGCGACAACAGATTCTGCAGCCAGGTCTTGCGCTTGCCCTTGTGCGCGCGGCGCAGCAGTTCGAGCACGTCGGGCATCGCTTCGGACTGGATCACGTCGGCCGAGTGCAGTTGCCCGAGCAGCCGGATCATTTCGTCTTGCGTTGGTGCGTCGTCGCCGAACTTGGCGCTGGCGCCATCCCAGATCTCCTGTACGCTGAGCTTGCCGTCCATCAGCCCGATCAGGAAGTAGGTGACCGGCGTGAAGCGGCTGACCCGCCGCGACAGCATGTCTTCGAGCACGTACCAGAGCTCGCCCCGGTAGTGATGGCGGTGGATGCGAACATGGCTGCGCAAACGCGGCCGCAGTGCGGCGACGCGGTACCACGACGGGCTGTACAGGTCCATGCCTCAAGGTCCGGCGCGGGCGCGTGCAGGGCGGTTCGTCATGGCAGCCAGGCCCAGGCCCACAAGCGCAGCCATTCGGTGAGCGAACGGGTCCAGATCCAGGCCAGGCGGCGCTCCTCGACGAGAATCTTGCCGACGCCCTCCATGCCTGGACGCAAGCGCTGCGAACCCTGCGCCAGCTGCGCCTCGACCCGGAATGAATTGCGCCCGTCCTTGGCCAGATTCACCGGCGTGATGCTCGATACCGTGAATTGGAACTGCGTGTCGGGCATCGACGCGACCGCCATCTCGCCGCCCTGTCCGAGCGCCACATGCCCGATGTCGCGTTCGTCGACGTGCAGGATCACGCGATAACCATCCAGCGGCGCGACTTCGAACATGACCTGGCCGCGCTCGACCGGTGAGCCCAGGTTCTGCGACAGGTCGCCGCTGACGATGAAGCCGTCGAACGGCGCCACCATCTCGGTGCGCGCCAGTTGTTCCTCGGTGAGCGCGAGTTGCGCTTGCGCTTGCGCCACTTGCGCGGCCGCCACGGCCATCTGCGCGCGGTCGTGCTTGGCCATCGCCTCGCGGTGTTGCTGCAGGTACTGATCGCGCTGACTCGTGAGCTTGACGCGTTCGAGTTTCAAGTCGCGATCGTCGAAGCGCCCGATCACCTGGCCCGCCTTGACCGTGTCACCGGCGCGGTAGGGCGCGTCTCGGACGAAGCCGTTGAGCGGCGCGACGATGGCGCGCTGCACGGCGCCCTCGATGGTCGAGTTCGCCGAAATCCGGAAGTCCCCCTTCGCGAACACCAGGAACAGCAGCAATGCCACGCTGCCGATCAAGCCAAGCTTGAGGCCCGGGTGCGCCGGCCCGACCAATTTGCGCCACAGGCCGGCGCTGGAATGCGCGGCGTGAAGCGGCAGGCTCTGCTCGCTCCTGCGCTTGAGTTCGACGATTGGCCCAGCCACCGCCGCCAGCGCCTCGCAAATCTCGAGTGTGGGTACGTCGAATTCCTGGCCCGACGGGCATTCGAGGGTCAGCGCGCCGATCACCTGGTCACCACTGATCAGTGGGAACGTGACGGCGCTGCCGCAGCCCGATTGACGAACCAGCTGTTGGTGCGCGCGCGAGACGACGGGCGCGTGATCGAAGGTCGGCGGATAGGTCACGGTTTCCGACTGATCGACCGCTTCCTCCATCGCGCCCTCGACCCGGCGCAACAGATTCGCACGGTAGTCGAACTGGGCCGAATGTGAAACCGCGCAAAGCCGGATCCGGCCACCCTGGTGGATGCCCAGCGCGACCCGATCGCACCCCAGTTTGGTCGCCACCTCGGTCGTGAACGCGGCGGCGCCTTGCGCGAGACCGGGGAATTCAAGCAGTGTGCCGACCAGGTCGAGCGTCAACTTGAGGCGCTGGCGCGCGCCCAGCATCGGGTCGGAGTGGCGACGCAGGAACACCTCGAGCCAGCCCGAGCCCCACTGCAACTGGCGCATCGCGTTGCGCAGCAGCGGCTCGGGGCGCCAATCGACTTCCAACCCGACGACGCCGCGCACGTCACCGTCCACCCGCACCGGCAACGCGAGCTGGTAGCGGGGCTGTTCCGGCGTCGCGCCGTTTGCGTCCTGCAAGGGCTTGACGATGCCGCGCTTCTCGCGGATGGCCTGCTCGCTGGCCGCGGCAAACAGCGACCGGCTGCGGGGCACTTCCGGGAAAAACGCCATCGGCGCGAATGCCGACGTGCCGGGCTTGAGGAGTACGACGACGCCGTCAGAGACGCCGCGAATCGCCGTGCTCTGGATCTCGAGCCAGCTGCTGCAATATTCTTCAGTGCTCTGCGCGCGCGAGAACAGCTTCCAGGCCTGTTCCGAACTCCGCTTCTCTGCCTTGGCCGGCGCGTGCGAATGCGCGTGCGAGCGCCGCTCGAGAAATTCGGAGGGAAGCGCGCTCATCGAGCTGCGCCTCCAGGCCCCGGATCAGAAGCCTGTCTACTTCTTGGCCTCGCCGCTGCCGGCTTCGATATTGAGGGAGCCGTAGCGGCTTTCATACTCGGTGATGATGCCAGTTAGCAACAGACTCAGGCGCTTCGCCGCGTAGGGGCTTACCACGATGCGATCGGTCAACTGAATCGTCACTTCCTTCTGGCCCCGGTTCCACGCCTGATTCATGCCGAACAGCATCACGACTTCTTCGCGCGTGCTCGTGACGTTGCAGACATTAGCGTACGAACTCTTCATCGCCGAGTCATCCCACTTGATCTTCGTGCCCTCGACGTTGGCCTTTGGTTCGCCTGCCGGTTCCGCGCGATTCGTCGCCATGGTGTTCGTGTCTCCGCTGTTGGATGAATTCAAAACTGACCTTGAAAGTGCGCCACGAGCTTACCGCACTCGCGCAACGACCGGAGCGCCTCTCGCCCTAAGCTACTTGCGTCCGCGCGCCCAGCGCGGCTTGTCGTTGAACTGCGCCGCGTTGGGTCGCCAGCCGGCCCAAGCTGCCCCCTCCTGCGCCGATCTTGCGTTGCCGAACTTGGCGAATTCTTCGTCCCAGTCGATCTTCGGCGCGTCGGCGGGCTTGGGCGTCGAATCCGGCGCGGCGCGCTGCGCGCGGTTCGAACCTGGGCTCAATTCCACGAGCCAGTCGTCATCGTCAAGGTTTGGCGTGGCGCGCACCGGTGCCGTTACGCCCTTGTGCGCAACCATCGCGGCAGCGTGATTCGCAAGGCCCAGCGCCTCTCGCAACGGCACCGTGGCTTGGTTCTCGAAACTGGCGAAATTCTCGATGCTTGTCGGGTCCGCGGGCTTTTGGGGGGGGGCTGCCGGTGATGCCGCTGATGTCGCCGATGGCGTCGGTGCTGCGGTCAACGATTTCCCTGCCAGATCAACGAGCTCCGCCAGGCGTGCGACGCTGACCAGCGCGCTGTCACTGAAGACAACGCTCTCCATGCCTTGAAGCGTTTGTGTTTGCGCAACGCCGCCGCTGCGCGCATTCGCGGCCAAGCCGGTCACGGCCGCGGCTGAGCCGGCCACTTGCAAGGTCACGCTGGCGGCCAGGGAGGGCGCGCCGGATGGATCGACCGCCTGATAAGTGAACGAGTCGGTGCCAGAGAAATCCAGCGCGGGTGTATAGACAAAGGTTCCGTCGGAATTGAAAGCGTTCAAGGTGCCGTGCGCCGGGGCCGAGACGAGAAACGCCGTGAGCGGCTGTAGGCCTAGCGGATCATCCACGTCGGTGTCATTGCGCAGCACACCAAAGGTCGGGTCCTCGGAAGCCCCAGTGAACACGCTGTTCGCGGCGACCAGGTAGTCGTCAGCAATCGCCACCGGTGCATCGTTGACCGGCGCAATCACGAAGGTCACGGAAGCCTGCCCCGACGTCACGAGCCCGTCGCTGACCCTGAACCCAAAACCGTCTCTGCCGAAGTAGTTCGGTCTAGGAACGTAGGTGAACGAACCATCGGCACGCAGCACGAGCGAACCCTGGCCGGCGCCGATGGTCAGCGCGAAGGTCAGCGCATCGTGATCGACATCGGTCGCCTGGAGCTGGCCGTTCACCGTCTGGTCTTCGCCGATCTGATAGCTCACCGAAATCGGCAGCGGTGCATCGTTCACCGCAGCCACCCGGATCGTGAAGGTCTGGACGCTGCTGCTCTCGACCCCGCCGTTGGCCGTGCCGCCGTTGTCGCGCAGCACGACCGAAACGTTCGCGACGCCGTTCGCATTGGGCGCGGCGGTGAAGCGCAGCGTTCCATCGGCCGAGACACTGGGCAGCTCGTTGAACAGCACGGTGTTGTCGCTGATCAGCGTGAATGTCAGCGCCTGGCCGGATTCATTCGCCGGTCCTGCCGAAATCAGGGTCGCCCAGCCGGGCCGGGTCTGCGCACCGGCGTCTTCGTTCAGCGAGATATCGGCGCCTTTCAGGAAAATCGGCGCATCGTTGACCGGCAGCATGCTGAGCGTCACCAAGGCGATGTCAGAAACGCCGCCGTCTTCGTCGAGTGCCCGATAACTGAAGCTGTCGGTGCCGAAGAAGTTGGCGTCGGGTTTGTAGGCAAACGCGCCGTTGCTGCGGAACACGAGCGTGCCGTGCGTCACCGCGCTGACCAGCTGCGCTGTCAGGAAGTCGGCCTGCACATCGGCATCGTTGCCCAGCACACCCGGGCTCGAGGCGATCAAGAAGCCGTCTTCGTTGAGCGTGTAATCATCGTTCGTCACGGCCGGCGGCAGGTTGGCGACGTTGACCGCGAATGTTCCCGTGCCTGTCGCACCAAAACCGTCGGTGACGCTGACCAAAACCTGGAACTCGCCGTTGTCGGCGTACACGTGGTCGGCGCTGACCTGCCGCGTTGCAAGGTCGATCACGCCGGGAACCGGATCGCTGCCGTCGCCGAAGTCGACCAGCGCGGTAAACGTCTCGTTGACACCGGTGTCGGTGAAGAAGGTCGCCGGCAGGTTGAACAGTAGGCCTTCGTCGGCGCTCGCGGCCTCGACTGTCGTCACGACCGGCGCAGCGTTGGAGATGTCTGCGATCAGCGTAGCGCTGCCGGAGCCGCCGTCGTCGTCGGTCACGGTCACGGTGATCACGTAGAAGCCGCTCGTCGCGTAGGTGTGGCTGTCGCTCAGGCTGTGCGCTTGCTGATTGACTGACCCGCCGGACTTGGTGCCGTCGCCCCAGTCGACGCTCGCGGTGTGCGTATCCAGGAAGCCAGGGTCGGTGAACGTGGCGCTGAGCAATACGGGTGTACCCACGCCGCCGCCCAGATCCGCACCCGCGTTCACGCTCGGCGCGACGTTGCGCACCGTCACGGTCAGTGTGTCGTCTCCGATGGCGTCGTCCTTGTCGGTCACCGAGAGGATCACCTCGAACGCGCCGTTATCCCCGAACACGTGGCTCGCGGTCACGCTGCCGCTCATGCCGTCGGTCGATCCGGGCGGGCCGAAGGGAGTCTCGGTCACGCCGCCATCGGTCGTCGCGCCGTCACCCCAATTGACGCTCGCGGTGTGCGTGTCCAGCGTGCCGGCATCGGTGAAGCCGGCTCCCGTGAGACTGAACACGTCGCCTTCGTTGACGGTCAGCGTGCTGCCGGCAAACGCCACCGGCGCCTGATTCGCCACGTCGATGCGCAGCAGCTGCGTGGTTGGCGCGCCGTCGTCATCGAGCAGGTTGAGTGTGGCCGTGTAAACGCCACTGTCGGCGTAGACATGGCTGCCGCGCAACTGGCCGGTCAGGCCCTGCACCGAGCCTGGTGGGCCGAACGGCGCTTCCGTGACGAGCAGTGTTTCGAGTGGCGTGCCGTCGCCCCAATCGATGGTGCCGGTATGGGTGTCGCGTGTACCGGCGTCGACGAAGAAGACATCCGCCAGTTCAATGACACGCCCTTCGGCGCCAGCCAGCCCGCCCTCGGGTGTGCCGATCACCGCCGCGGCATTGCCGACTGTGACGAGCATCGAATCGGTCGCGGGCGCGGTCGCGTCGTCATCGTCAATCACGGTCACATTCACCGTGTAGACGCCGTCGTCGGCATAGACGTGGCGGCCCAAGACCGCGCCGTTCATGCCCGCGGTCGAGCCGGGCGGGCCGGACAAAAGTTCTTCAACCGTGCCGGTTTGCAGCGGGGTCCCGTCACCCCAATCGATGGTCGCGGTGTGGCTGTCGAGGGTTCCCTGGTCATGGATGCCCGCGCCTTCGATCGTGCCGCGCCTCAGCCGCACCTCCTGACCTTCCACCACGGTCTGGTTGGCGCCCGCATCGACGCTCGGCGCGACGTTGCCGACGCTGACGCCGAATGAATCGGTCGCGGCACCGCCGTCGTCGTCGGTCAGCGTCACGCTGACGAGGTACTCGCCGTCGTCGGCGTAGACATGTGTGGGCGTCAACGTTCCTTCGCCAAACAATTCATTGAGCGATTCGAACAGGCTGCTCGTGTCGTCGCCCCAGTCGATCAGCGCGGAATGCGTGTCGCGAATTCCGACGTCGCTGAACGGCATGCTCACGCTGAGCAGATCGCCCTCGTTCAGCGTCTGATCGCCGCCGGCTTCGATGAGCGGATTGACGTTGCTTGCGGTGATCGTCACCAGCCCGGGCTGCGCGCTGAAACCGCGTGCCACGTCGGTGATGAACAGACGCGCCCGGTAAACGCCGTCGTCCTCGGGCGTGAATTCAAAGCTGGCGGCGTGACCCAGCGCGATCACCTGGCCGTTCGACGCTTCGACGCTCCACAAGTAGCTGAACGGATCCTCCTCGCGCCCCAGCGAGTCGGAGATCGTCGGCGTGAGCAGTACCGTATCGCCCTCGTCCACGCTCAGGTCGGGACCCATGTCGAGGTTGACGACGATCAGATTGCCGACATTCACACCGGTGGCGATTTGCCCCGGCGCGGTGAAATGCACCGGCAACACGCCCAGCACGTCGGACCCGGTCAGCGTCACGCCCGTCGTGGGAGCGTTGCCCTCGGGCGGGATTTCCGTGACGAGGTGGCTGCGGTCGGTGCCGGTCGTCGCGTCATTGGCGAAGCCGAGCGCGCTCGGCAGGCTGACATCGGGCAGGATGCGCGCCACTTGCGGGCCGCTGCCGAACGTCGTCGTCGCCACCGCCGTGGTGTGCGTCGATGCAACGACCCGCAGCAGCACGCCGGCGCCCTTGTCGGTCGTCGTGAATCGCACCCGGCTGCCGTCTAGGCTGGCGCTTACTTCGCCGGCCAGCGCGGAGGCGTTCAGCTGGGAGTTCAAGTCGTCGATGAGGTCGGCGAGCACGCTGTTGTCGCCAACGTTGCCTTGGTTCAGCGTGAGCACCGCGGTGCCGGCGTTGGAGGCGACGGTCAGCGTCTCGACGGAGTTGCTCAGCGTCACCGTGAGCGCGGTGTCGGCACTGCTCGATTGCACGACGCCGGCGTCGGTCGACGACACCGCGGCGCCGGTCGCGACCACAATTCCTTGCTGCGCAACGCCGACGCTGTGGGCGCCGAAGCCGAGCGCTCCGGCGAGGTTGAGGTCGGACACCGCGAAACTCACGACGCTGCCATCGCCCAGCGTCGTCGACTCCGTCACCGTCTGGCGCGTCAGCGCGTCGACGACCAAGCTGTCGAAGCCGGCCGCCGCGTAGAACTCGATCGCCTCGCCCGCGCTCCTGGCGAACACAACCTTGCCGAGCGCGCTCGCGTCGAGCAGGTTGTTCAGGTCGCGCGCCAGGTCGTCGAGCGTCAGGTTGTCGGCCGTCGATTCCGGCGTCAAGCGCAGCGTCGCACTCAGACTCACCGGCTCCTGGCCGCTCGGCTGCACGCGCAGTGGCGTGGCGGACGCAAGCTGTGCCAGGCCGCCGAGCACGCCGTCGTTTGCGCTGATCGAGCCGTCCACTGCGCGATTCCCGGCTGACTCGCTGAACGCCCAGTGGGCGCCCAAACCCGGCGCCGTGTTGTCGACGCCCGCGATGAAGTCATTGGCGATCTCGAGCTGCGAGCGCGCCGTGTTCCAGACCGCCACGTCGTCGATGATGCCGATGAAGCCGGGCCAGCCGCTCTCCAGCGTGTTGCCGATCTCAAGCGGGTTGTCGATCGCGCGCGCCGGCAACGTGCGCAAGGCATTGCTGCGCGGCGCACCGCCGAATTCCACGAGTTGCAGCTCCACCCCGTTCAGGTAGGCGTGCGCCTGACCCAGCCCGCGATCGAGCACCGTCACAAAGTGATAACTCTGACCCGCGATCACGGTCCCGGCCGGCGAATACCAGAACTGCTCGCCTAGCGCATCGGCGGTGCTGAAGAACAGGCGCCCCGAGCTGATGTCGATGAAGCTGGAATACGTGCGCGGCGCAAACCCGGCGACCGTCTTGTGAATCAGCGGCACAAAGCCAACGTTGCTCGCATCGGCAGTGAAGCGTACTTCGACCGTGCTTGAACCGGTGAAATTGAGCGTCGCCGAGTTCGGCACTTCGACCCGGTCGCCGCCGTCGAAACGCAACGCTTCGGCGAGCGCCTGCGCGTTGATGTCAAAGCGTGCTTCGCTGCGCGTCACGATCGCGGCATCCGACGTCTGTTGCGTCGTGCTGACCCCGGCGCCACCGGTCGGCGAGGCCGGCTGCGCGCCGGTCAACGACGCTGGCGCGAACGCCGTCGAATCGAGAAACTCCAGGCCGCGGAACGCGTAATCGCCGTTGCTGTCGGTCCAGGTCTCCAGCTCGCCCGCGTCGAACCGGCCGTTCGCGTTCAGGTCGAGGAACAGGTGCAGACCGTCGATGCCCACTTCGCCCGCGTCGCGCACACCATCGGCGTCGACGTCGTTGAACTTGGCACCGTAAATCGCGTTCGCGTCGATCGTGACGTCGAACTCCACGTTGCCCTGGCGGCCGCGCGGATCGTGCGGTGTGCCGGTCCCGTCGCGCACGATCAGCGCGATGTGCGACGTGCCCGCGAAGCCACGCACCGGCGTCACGATCAAGTAATTGCCTTCGATGCGAGCGTCGATCTGGGTCGCATCGAAGGTCGGCACCAGGCTCAACGGATCGGCGAGCGCGTCGCTCAGGTTGAGCCGGATCGGGCCCAGCGTGCGCGCGAGCACGCCGTTCGGAACCATGCCGCCAATCAGGTTGCCGGGCCGATTGCCCGCGGCCGAATCGATCGCCGTGGGGCCGCTGACGTTGTCGAGTTTCCAGTTCAGCACCAACCCCGCTTCATTGCCGGCGAGCGCGCGGTCGGCCTGAATGTCGGCGTCGCTGCGCGCGATGCTCCAGACGCGGAAGTCTGCCACCTGGCCTTTGAATGATCCGCCGTTGCCGAGGTTCGTGGTGTCGCCCGCGCCGATAGCGTAGAACAGGCCAAAGGGCGCGCCGCCCGGGTTGATGAACTCCCATGGCGCGGACCGGTCACCGACGATGGAAGCGCCGCCCTTGACGCCGTCGAGGAAGCCGTCCAACGTCTGCGTGGCCTTGTTGTAGCGCAAAGTCACGTCGTGCCAGCTGTTGAAGTCGACCTTGCCCAGCGCCAGCGCGGGCAGCGCCCACACGCGCAGCATTACCGTGCCGTCGGCGAGCAGCTCGATCTGGCTGTCGTGCCAGCCGACATTCGGCGCGGCCTGCCCGAGTTCGTCGACGATGACGCCGGCCCCCTGCGCATTGAAGCGAATCTGCAGGGTCACTGATTCGTCGACGAACGCCGCGCGCAAGTTGCCCGACATGACATGGTCGTTGACGCCGTCCAGGGCAATCGACGGGTGCACGCCGTCGTTGTGATTCTTCGAGCTGTCCAGCGCAGCTCCGCCGGCGGCTTCGTCGAACTTCCAATGGCCGAGCAGCTGCGCCGCGTTGTTGTCGACACCGCTAGCGAAATCGGCACTGATCTGGCTCGGCGTGCGCGCCGCGTTCCACACCGCGAGGTCTTCGATGAGGCCGCGGAATCCCAGTGTCTGCACCGCCGGCAGGCTGCGATTGCCGATCACGAGCGAATTCGCGTCGCCCAACGCCGGCCCCGTGCGCACGCTGCCGCTCAGCACTTCAACGCCGTTCAGGTAAGCGCGCACGCTACCGCTCGTGCGGTCGATCACGCTCGCGAATTCGTACCAGGTGCCCGGCGTGACGCTGCCCGCGGGCATGAGCCAGCTCTGCAGCCCCAACGCATCGGCGCTGAACAGGTAGAGGTGACCGGTGGTCTGGTTCAGGTACAGGGAATAGCTGGTCTGGACCAGGCCACCGCCCGTGCTCTTGTGCAGCAGCGTGACCCAGCCGCGGTCGGCCGCATCGAATTTGAAGCGCAGCTCGACCGTCGTCGAGCCACTCATCGACAGGCCGGCGCTGGCCGGAACATCGATGCGCGAGAGGCCGTCGAACGCGACCGCGGTGGCGGCGGGCTGCTGCGCGATAGTCGCGATCGTCGGCGCCGCGTTCGCGCTGAATTCCACCGCCGCGCCGCCGGCCTGGACCGCGGGAACAAAGATTTCGTGGGCGCGGTTGTCGAGCGGGTTGTTCGTGATCGTGAGCGTGCGCAGATTCGGCAGCACGGGCTCGACCTTGCGCAGCATCACGGCGTCGGCGGCGACCAACCCACCCGAGGCGTCGCTGAGCAGGATTTCGATCTCCGGGCTGGTCGCGCCGACGTGCACCGTCGCCGTGGTCGGACCCGAGCCCTGGCTCAGGATCAGCGGCTGCCAGGTCGTATCGCCGATGCTCGGTCCGGCAGGAGCGAGCTGCTGGTTCACGGTCGCGATGCCGCCCGGAGGCCGAATGAACAGCGCCTGGCCGTCGTTCAAGGTTTCAGTGGAGGCGAGGAAGCTGATCTTGTCCGACCCGCTGCCGAGCGACGCCGTCACCGAGAAGAACGAGGTCTGCTCGGGAATCAGCATCACGTAAACGGCGCCCGGAGTCAGGCTTTGCAGCGTCTGCAGGCCAGCATCGCCCGCGACGAACTGGCCGTCGCGGATCCAGCCGCCCTGCACCAGCGCGTGCTGCGCCTCCTGCGTTCCCACGCCCAGCGTCGGATCGGCGAATGTCTGCGCGTCGGTGAGGTTCGCCAGCAGCAGCAGGTCGTAACCCACGAACTCATTCACCACGCCATCGATGGCCCCATCGACGCGCACCAGCGCGAGCGGCGCGCCCTTAGCGAGCGCGGCGGCGAAGACGGCCGGGTCGAGCAACGCCTGGCTCGTCAATTGCAGCAGGCCGAACGGCGCCGCGACGCTGCGCGCCGAGCCGTCACCCGCCGACAAGCCCGGGATGTAAGGCGTTGCCACCGGCGCGAGGCCCTGCTCGATGAACGGGTTCACGCCCATCGGGCCGCTCACCGCCTCGGCCGCGCCACCGCGCGCATTGATCGTCGGCTCGTAGGTGAATTGCAGGCCGCCGAAGATGTCGAACGTGACGCCGGTGATTTTCTGGGTCGCGAAGAAACCAGCGTTCTGCCCGAGCACGAAGCGGCCGAGCGCACCGCTGTTGCCGCCGCTGCCGCCTTCGGCGTGAATCTCGGCACCAAATCCGTCGAGCACCGAGCCGACAAGCTTGATCGTGCCACCCGCGCCGCCGCCACCGGCGCCGCCTGCGCCGCCCGCGCTGCCGCTGGCTCCGGCACCGCCGTTCGCACCCCTGCCACCGGTGCGACCGTCGCCTGCCAGGCCTGCACCCTGCGCACCGCCTTGCCCACCCGCGCCGGAGGTTCCCGCCGTGCCCGGCAGGCCGAGCGTTCCGGAATTGCCGGAAGCACCCGCGCCACCTTGCGCGTAGAACTCGGCCGTGTTCAACGTGACGCGGCCGTACGCATAAATCTCGAACGCCCCGCCACCCGCACCGCCCGCACCGCCCGCACCCCCCGCGCCACCAGCACCGCCAACGCCGCCGATGCCACCGACGCCACCCGCGCCACCGGCGCCACCGCTGCCCAAGTTAAACGGCACGCCACCACCGCCGCCGCCACCGCCACCGCCCGAGCCGCCGCTGCCACCGCCACCCCCGCCACCGCCCGAGCCGCCGCCGCCTGCGCCACCGGCGCCACCGCCGGAAATGGCCTCACCGGTCACGTCGTTGCGGCCAGCCTGGCCGGGCGCGCCGGCGTAAGCTTCGGCGCCGGATTGACCGGGTCGGCTCGAACCCGAAAATCCAAAGCCGCCGATGCCGCCGCCGCTGCCACCGCCAAAGCCTCCCGCACCCCCCGGCTGGCCGAGGCCGCCGGCGCCGCCGAAGCCACCGAACTGGAGCCCGAAGACTGCCGCGTAGAACGCGTTCTGGCCGGCTTCGCCGCCCGCGCCCGCGCCACTGGCGTTGTTGAAGCCACCCTCACCGGCCTGGCCGGCGGTTCCCACCGTACCCGTGCCGCCGGTCGGGCCGGTTCCGCCAGCGCCACCGGCCCCGCCTGGCGAGCCTGGGCTGGACGAGAAGAACCCCTGCGCGCCGCCCGCGCCGCGGCCCCCGCCAACGCCGGGGAAGCCGCCGATGGGGGTGCCAAAGAAGAAGAAACTCCCGCCGCTGCCACCCACGCCCGCAGTGCCGACCGCGCCTGGCGCGCCGCCGCCGGCGCCTGGGCTGGTGCCGTTTGCCGACAGATTGAAGACCGCGTTCGGAGCGATGTTGACGTCGTTGCCGACGATGATCGAGAGCGCATTCGAGCCCGTCACATTGATCGTGTCGCCCGCAATGTTCAGGTCACCCAGCACGTAGATCGTCGTCAGCCCATCGCCACCGACCGCGAAGTACGAGGTGCCGTAGAACTTCAAGTCGTCGTCGTCGCCGTCGCCGCTGATCATGCCGGTGTTGGTGTCGATGCTGACCACGCGACCGCCGATGCCGAACGTCACGCCAGCCTGCGTCAGCCCGCCGTTGAACAGCGTTAGGTCGTCGACGATTGCGGTGCTGTCTTTGCTGCGCACCTGGTAAGTGACGCTGCTGCTCCGGCTCGTGCTTTCGGGCCAGGTGACGAGGATTTCATAGTCGCCTTCGTCGAGGTTGTCGAAAGTCCAGCGCGCCGAGTTGCTGCTGGAAAGCCCGGAGCGGAACAGGTAGTCGTCTTCAAACGCGGCCGCCGCCGGCGCGATATTGGCCAACCAGGCACCGAACGGCGTGAAGCCCGGATCGCCGTTGTCGACGATGCGCTGGCCGAGCAGATCTTCGATGTTGCGAATCCGGTTCGCGTCCAGGCGCACGACTTCGAGCGCATCGAGTTGGGTGAGCGGCCGGATGTCTTCGATGTTGTTGCCCTTGAGCGAGAGGAACTTCAGGTCGGTCTGGCCGAGCAGCGGCGCGAGATCGACGATCGCGCCCGCCAGCGCTGCGTTGCCAAGCCCGATCGGCGCGACGTAGTCCAGGCTCAGGAACTCGAGACGCCGCGTGACGCCGCCGACCTCGGGCCAGTGCAGATCGGGCACTTCCGCCAAGATCGCCGCGGTGCTCGCGCCGTCGAACGAGAGCCGCTCGAGCTGCGTCAGGAAGGTCAGCGGCGCGAGTTCGGTGAGTGGGTTGAAGTCGAGCAGCAGGTTCTCGAGCTCGCGCATCCCAGTGGGGAAACCGCGCGTATCGCCGCTCGAGACGGTGGCTGGAATCAGCTGGTCGAGTTCGCCGTTGCCGATGGCGTTGTCGGCCAGATTCAGCGTGGTCAGGTTGATCGCGTACTTGAGCCCGGCGAGCAGCGTGATGCCGCGCCCGGCGGCGTCGAGCGTCGTCAGTTCGGCGAGGTTGCTGGCCAGGATGCGCTCGCGGAAGTTGAGGCCGTCGCTCAGCGCGAGATCGGTGCGCGCGCTCGCGTCGGGCACGTGGATCAGGTACTGGCCCGGCAGGTAAGACTGCGTCACCGCCAGGCCCAGCGCTTGCGCGATCGCGACGCGCAGCCCCGCGTCCTCGACCGCAATCGACGCATCGACCGGCGGGCCTTCCGGCGGGATCGTGCTGCGCTCGCTCGAGAGCGAAGCGCTCAGTGCCTCGCCGGCGGGCGCATCGAAATCGCGCAGCTCCAGGCTTTCGCCGATGAAGTCATCGCGGCCACTGTCGCCCCACAGGCGGTCCAGCCCCTGGTTGCCGACGATCAGGTCGTCGCCGTCGCCGCCGTGGATGCGATCACGGTCGGGAATCGGGTGCGTGTAACCCTGGATCGGCGCGTCGATCTCGATCGCGAAAGGCAGATCGGCGGTCGACGTTCCGCTCGGGTCGTAGACGCGCAGATAGTAGGTGCCGGCTTCGATGGCGCGAATGTCGAGCGTCGGCGAACCGATTCTGACGACCGTGCCGTCGGCGGCGTAGAGGTCGGCCACCAGCCCCGGCGTCGCAGCAGTCACGTTCAGCCCGGTCTGGCCGCTGCGCGCCGGACCGGCGAGTTCCAGCTGCACCGGCACATCGCCGCGCGCGTTCTCGATGCGCACCGTCAGGCGCGTGTCGCCGCGCGCGAGCGCCGCCTTCACCGCTGCCGTGATGTCCACCGCCACCGCTTCCGAGCCGATGTCCACCAAGACCGTGGGCAGCGCGGTGGCGCTCAGGTCGGCCGCGCTCGCGCGGGCGTCGCCTTCGCCCGGCAAGACGTGGACTTCGAGCTTGGCCTTGTCGGGAATGATTTCATCAAACTGCAGCGTGGTGTCGCCGTCGGTGCTCCACAGCTTGCCGCCGGCCTGGAAGTAGAGTTTTCCGCCAGCGGCGGTGAGCAGCGGCTGGGCGCCGGTGGCGTCGCCCAGCGCCGCGCCACCGAGGTCGATCTCGGTCAGCGTCGCCGAGCTCTGGTCACGCATCCAGAGTTTGCCGTTGGCGATGAAGAACAGGCGCGCGCCGCTGCTCGTCTGAACCGCTGTGAGTTGGCTGATCGTCGAACCACCCGCTCCCGGCACCAGGTCCGCCACGCGCGCCGCGCCGCTGCCGCTCGTGCTCCACAGCTCAACGCCGCTCGTGCCATCGTTCGCGCTGAAGAACAGCGCGCCACCAACGCCGGTCATTCCGGTCGGGAACGAACTCGTGACGCGCCCCGGCTGGGTGATGAAGCCGAAGAACAGATCGATCGGGTTGAAGTCAGGCTGGCCGATGTTCGCCACACGCGTCGCGCTGTTCAGCACGCCTGGCGTCGCGGCCCAGAGTTCGCGGCCGACGAAGCCCGTGCCGGTGCCAAACGCGTAACTGCCGGGCAGGTGATCTTGCGCTGCGAAATAGATCCTGCCGTTGAAGTATTCGAGGCTGCTCGGAATGCCCGACGAATCCAGCGGCGCGATGCTGGACAGGCGCGTGAACACCGCGCTTGCCGGATCGAAGCTGTAGACCTGCCGGTCGTTGGCAAAGCCGTTGGGCAGCGCGACAAATCCGAGTTTGCCGCCCGCTTCGATCAACTGCTGCGCGCCGGTGAAGGTCTGGCCTTCCAGCCGCTGCGGCGCGGCGCCGTCGACAATGCGCCAGATGCCGCTCCCGGCGCCGTTGGTCGCGACAAAATACAGCGCGTCGCCGACGATCACCAGGTTGTTCGGGCTGCTGCTCGACGCGCCGGCAAAGATGTCGAGCGTGGTGAGCACGCCATTGTTCAACATCCACAACTCGTTGCCGGCGCTGGACTCCGTCGCGAAGAAGAGCCGGTCGCCGGCGCGCGCGGAGGCCACCGCATCGCCGAAGCCCAGTGCGCCGGCGCCTTCGAGGCTGATGCCGAGGATCGCAGGATCGCGCGACTCGATCGCCAGGCCGATGCCGCCGATGCCCGTGATGAATCGCGCGCTGACGCTCAGCGCATTGGCGCCAAAGTCCGCCGCCAGCACGCTGTTGATCGCCGCTTCCAACTGGCTCGCGAGCGCGCCCTGCGGATTGGGCAGCGCGGCGTTGCCGGCGTTGGACGCGCCGCTGAGCGTGATCGCGTAATCGAGCAGCGTGCCGTCGCCGCGGCGCACGTGCAGCGTGAAGTTCAGGTCCGCGGGCAACTGGCCTGTGGTCGAAGCCGCGGCCGGGGCCACCAAGGCGACGACGCGGACCGACTCCTGGTCGGCGCCGAAGCCAAAGGCCTCGCCGTTGCGCAGCGTGACCTTGACGACGCTCGGGTCGGTTACCGACAGCGTGAGCCGATTCCCGACGGCGCTCACGTCGAACGCACCGGCGGCCAAGCCGATGCTCGTCAACGAACCGAACAGCGCCTCGAGTTGCGCGGCCAGCGCCGCGCCGTCGGCGTTGCCCGCGGTGGTGGCCGCGGCGAGCGAGAACTCGACGACGCTCTGCCTGCCGCCGATGGTTTCGATCACGAGCGAAAAATCTTGATCCTGGCTCAACACCGGCGTCGCGTCGGCGGCCGCGGCCAGCGTCACGGAAGGCGGCGACAGCTGGTTCACGTCGAAGCCCAGCGCTTCGCCGCCGCGCACCGACACGCGAGCGATATCCTCTTGATTCGCGACGAGTTGGAACCTGTCGCCGATCCGTTGCACGCTGAGCTGACCCACCAGGCCGGCGTCCGCCAAAGCCGTGCCGAGCGCGCCGACGAGGTCGTCAAACAAGCCACCGGCACCAAAACGCGGATCGGCGAGCGCGGCGTTGCCGAGGGTCGCGTCTCGCGCCAACGTGAGCGTGAGGGTCCGTACTGCGCCGCTGTTGCGCAGCAGCTCGATGCTGAACGGGTAGTTGACGTCAGCGACACCGTCGCTCGGCGCGAGCACGCCGGCGAGCAACTCGGCGTGACCGGTCTGCGCGACAAACTGGGTCGGCTGGCCGGGCAGCGGAGCGTCCTGCACTTTTTGGGTGACGCTGCCGTCGGTGCGCCAGAGTTGTCCGGCGTTGGCGGTGAAGTAGAGGACCCCGCCGACGTCGATCAGGTTGCTCGGCAGCGAGTCGCCCGGGCCCGCCTTGAGGTCAGCGACGAGGCGGGTTCCGGCCTCGGTGCCGTCGCTCACCCACAGTTCGTTGCCTGTGCCTTGCGCGGTCGCCGCGAAGAACAGCTTGCCGCCCGAGCTGGCGATCGCCGTCACGCCGGTGGGCGCGGCGATCGGCTGGGCGGCGCTCGGCGCATGCAGGATCAGATTCGCCGTGCCCACCGCCTCGGGGTCACCCGCCCAACCGAGGAACTGGCCGAGGTCGAACTCGAGCACGACACCGGAGCTGACCTCGGCGCTGATCGAGTAGCTGCGCACCGGGCTGGCGAGCGGCGCCAACGCGCGCCCGACCTGCACGTTGCCGGCGGCGCCCTGGGAAGGGCCGAGCAGGCGCGCCGTGTCGCCGTTCGTGTCGTAGGAAATGGCGCCGGCGTTGTCGCCGCGACTCACCGAGCCGTCGTACCAGCCGAGGAAGTAGCCAGGGCCGACGGCGTCGCTGCCCGAGACCAGGCCGAAGTCCAGCATCGGTGGCGTGTTCGTGGGCGTGATCAGGCGCGCCGTGCCGATGCCGCTGATCTGGTACCTGCCGTCGCTCGTGGCTTTGAAGATCAGCGGCGTCACGTAGCGCTCGGTCGCGCCGCTGAAGGCACCGCTGAATACCGTCCAGCCGGTCATGCGCCCCGAGTCCGTGAATGCATCGCCGACGTACAGGCCGCCCACCACGGCGTCGACGAACGGCCGCAATTCCAGCGAGTTGCCGGCGGCCAGCGGCGGGCGCACGTCGAGCGTGCCGAGGTTCGGATCGATGGGCGCGACGAAGCCGCCTTGCGCGCCCGGAACGATGCGAATCGCGTTGCCTGGCATGCCGTCGCCCAGCGTCGTGAAGCGGTACCAGGCGTCGGCGCCGTCGTTCAAGCTGAACAGCGGGTCAGTCTCGCCCGGCGCGTCCTGGAACAACGTGGGCCTGCCGGTGCCTTCATCGACCAGGAAAAAGCCGCTGCCGGTGAAGCTGCGCGTTCCGAGTTCGGTCGCGCTGGGCGGCAGCACGGCGCGCGACGACGAACCGTAAATGACGAACGACTTGCCCGCTTCGGGGATGACTTCGCTCGTCACGACATCGGCACCCGCCGCACCGACCACGAGGTCGGCCAGGCCGTCGCGGTCGAGGTCGATTCCCGGCGTTGCCGCGAGGCTGCCGAAGCGGTCGAACTCGAATTGCCCGGCCACCTGCACGTCGGCCAAGGTCAGCGCGCGGATGCGTGAGCCGTGGCTGATATCGAAGAAGACGGACAGGCTGCCGCTGTGGTCCAGATCCAGGATCTGCCCGCTGCCCAAGGCGCTGAGCACGCGCGTCGGCTCGCCCACCGCGAGGTCCATGCGGTCGTCGCCGTCGAAGTCACCCGCTGTCGCGTAGAGCGCTCCGTTGTAGCGCGCGTCCAGGACCAGCTCGCCGCGCGGCGCGCGCGTCACGATCAGATCGGCGTCGTCGGGCGCGAGCTGCGCGCCACCGAAGTCGGCCTGGCCGTAATAGATGAACAGGCCGCCTTCGCGAACCGTATCGGCGGCGTGCGCGCGCAGACCTTCGCTGCTGCTGCCGACCGCGAAGTCGTCGAAGCCGTCGCGGTTCAGGTCACCCAGCGCCGCCAGGCTCGCGCCGAGCGAGAAGTCCTGGACGATCAGCTCGCTCTCTGTTCCGAGCAGGATGATGGTGTCGATCGCCGGCTGGCCGCTCACCTGGGCCCGGCCCGTGAGCAGGTAGGCGCGGCCGAGGTTGGGCGTGCTCGACGCTTCGGTGTCGCTGCCGGGGAAGACCGCGTAACCCGAGTCGCTCAGCAGCAGGTCATCAAGACCGTCGCCGGTGACGTCTCCGGCGACGACGGCGCGCACCTGGCGCTGCGCCACGGCCTGCAACGCCTCGGCCTGTTGCGCCTCGGACCCACCCGCCAGCGCATCGACCGCCTGCGCAACCCGATCCGAGTTGTCGAGCACGAGGTAGGCGAGCACGCCGCCTTCGTCGATCGCGGGCGTGAGCGGGTTGTCCACGAAGATGCTGAGCGGCAGTTCGTCGTTGCCGCTCCAAAGCGATCGACCGGAAAAGACGAAGCCCTGGATCACGCCGCCCACCGGCACATCGGAGCGCACGAGGGCGATATCGGCCTTGCCGTCGTCGTTCCAGTTGAGCACGGCAAGCGACGCGCTGGCATCGCCGAAACCGCTGCCGAACACGCCGACGCTGCCGCTGCGAACCTTGACTCGCTCCTGGTTCGCAATCTGCAGCGTCTGCTCGATCCACGCGTTATCGATCAAGCGCGGCAGGTCCACACCGTTCGCCTTGCCGCCGGCGATGATCACGAGCTCGAAGCTGCCCGGCGTCGTGGGCCGCAGGAACACCAGGTCCGACAGGCCGTCGCCGGTGACGTCGCCCATGCGGCTCGCGGGCCGCCCGACTTCGGCGGCGATGATGACATCGGCAGCGTCGGCCAGGCTCGCCATCGCGTCGAGTTCGACCGGCCCGAGCAGCAGGTAACTGGCGGTGTCACCATGCAACAGCAGTTCACCGCTGCCGTCGCCGTTCAGATCGCCCAGGCTGATCGCCTGCGACAGGTGTTCGTTCGAAGCCGCGCCCTCCAGACCAAACGATTCCTGCAGCCGCGGCGCGGCATCGTTGGCCAGATCGATGCCGGTAGGCGGCGCTGCCACGAATGCCGGCGCACTCGGGCTGGCAAGCGGGAACACGAAAAATTCCGGGTCCAGCGCCAGGCTGGAAGTCGGCACTGGCGCGCCCTGCGCGAGCCCGAGTTGCTCGCCGTCGTAGAGTCGCAGCGCGTCGCCGGCCGGGCCGCTCACCGCGAGCAGCGTGCGCGTGACGCCGTCGCTGCCCAGGTGTTCGACCGCAGGCCCGAAGAAGATCGAGTCGGGCAGCGTCGTGCCCGGGTCGGCGAAGCTGGCACGCCCAGGCTCGATCACCAGATCGGGCGCAGCAAAAGCGGCCGCGAGAGTCGCGCGCGGCCCGCCGAGGTAGACGTTGAGCAGCTGGTGCTCGAGCGTGCCGCCCTCGTTCAAGCGATCCGTGCTCACGAGCAGGGCGGCGCCCAGGTCGTCGAAGCGGTTCCTGCTGCCGATCGCCCGATTCCCCTGCGTCTCAGCGCGCGCCACGGTCACGCCGACCGCGCTGGCAGCGTTGATGCTGATCTCGAAGCGCAGATCGCCGCTGCTGGTGCCAAGCAAGCGGCCGTCTTCCGGCGCGTCGGCGCTGGCGCGCAACGTCAACGCGCCAGCCGCGTCGCGCTCGGCCGCCTGCGTGGCGGCGAAGTGCAAGTCGCTCACAGTGGCGTTGCTGGCCAGCGCTGTGAGCGTGAAGCCGGTGATGGCCGCATCGATCGCGACCAAGACGATGCGCCGGCCGTCGGCCTGGGCGCTGATCTTCGTGCCCAGGCCAGCGCTCTTCAGCGCGGCGTTGATGTCGGTGATGAGTTCATCCTGCGCGTCGAGCTTGGCGAAGTCGCCGATTCCGCGCCACGCGCCTTCGGGCAGGGCGAGCGCACTCGGCAGCAGCGCGCCCCCGGCGTCCGGATCAGTCAGCAAATTCGTCAGCGACTCGACCTCCGGCAGCACGCCGCCGAAAATCAGCGTGTTGGCGCTCGCGCCCGTGATCAACAAGTCGCGCGCGCTGTCGCCATCGACGTCGCCCGCGCTGGCCACCACGGCGTGCGTGGGCAGACCCGTGATCGTGCTCAACACCAGCATGCTCGTCGGCAGGCCGCCGCCGGCGTAGATCCGCAGCGTTCCGGCGGACAGCACGGCGACGTCGTCGCGGCCATCGAGATCGATGTCGCCCAGCGCTGCCATCGAACCGTTGACCCAGCCGGCACCCGTGAACGGCGCCGGCAACAAAGCCGCGCTGAGGCGGTTCGCGAGCGGGTCGCCATCGGCGGCCCACTCCTCGCTCGAGCGGCCGTGGACGAGGCGCACGCCGGTGGCGTCGGCGATCATGAAGTCGTCGGTGCCTGGCGCGGTGGCGTCGTTCAGCGTCGCATCGGTGCGCAGCAAGTGGTCTGCGGGCACCAGTGCCAGGTTGCTGCCGCCGGCCGGATCCCAGGCGAGCGCGGCGCTGGCGCCGCCCGTGCCCTGGACGTACTCGAAGCGGATGTCGTGCAGGCCTCGCTCGAGGTTGAATGTGATCTGTTCGACCGAGGCGGCGCGCAGCCCGGTGTGGTCGATGCGCAGCACGCCGTCGATGTAGAGGCGGCTGCGGTCGTCGCTGAACGCCGCAAACGTGACCGGGCCGGACTCGTCGATCAGGATCTTGCCGCTCCACGCGGCGGCGAACATCTGGTCGAGCGCGGGGAAGCCGGCGAAATCGGCGTCGACGGAAAAGTGTGCGATCTGCCGGTCGATGAAGGTGATCGTCTTGGTGATCGAAACCTGGCTCGCGCCGAAGCCCAACGCGGCAGCGCCGTTCAGCGTGATTGCAGTGACGGTCGCGTCGTTCACCGTGATCTCGATCTTGCCCGCCTTGGCCACGGCGCTGACCGCGTCGGGGATGAAGCCTTGCGCTTCGAGCGCGGAGTTCATGATGGCGGCCAGGTCGGCGGCGAGGTCGGCGGGCGCGGCGTTGCTCGAGGTCGACGCGGCTGTCAGCGTGAAGCTTACGTTCACGCTGCTGCTTGCGCCCGTCGCGACCGTCAAGCTGAGCGGCAGATTCGCCGGAATGCGGCCGTTCGCCGGGGCGGTACTCAACGCCGTGAGCGTCACCACTTCGGGCCGCGGGTCGGTTTGCGTCAGCGTTGCGAAATCCGGGAATGCGGGCAATTGCTGCACGCGCGCAGGCGTCTGCCCGGCGACGCCCGCGCCGAGCACGCCGTGATTGGCGTTGAGTGAGGCGTCGAATGCCTGGTCGCCGCTGACTTCGTCGAAATTCCAATGCGCCGCCAATGCGGCGTCGCTGTCATTCAACCCGGCGGCGAAGTCGGTGTTGATCTGCGCGTTGCTGCGCGCCGTGTTCCAAATCGCGACGTCGTCGATCACGCCGACGAACGGGGTCAGGCCGCCGAACGTCTCAAGGCTGTCGCCGATGAGCAATGGGCCGTCGTGCGTGACGAGGTTCGTGGTGCGCAGGGTTGCGGCGGCGACCGACGCGCCATTGATCCTGATCTGGGCCGCGCCGGAATCTCGATTCACCACCGCCGCGAGTTCGATCCACTCTCCGGCGACGATCGAACCCGCCGCTGTTTGCAGAGACTCGACGCCGCTCGCGTCGGCGACGTTGAGCTGGATGCTGCCGTTCTGGTTGATCCAAATGACGTAGCTGCGCCCGCCAAAGCTGCCATCGCCCTTCTGGATCAGCGGCATCCAGGTGTCGGCGAACGCGTCAATCTTGAAGCGCGCTTCGAGCGTCAGGTTGCGCTCGATCTTCAGACTGTCGCTCGACGTCACCTGGACCCGGTCATTGCCATCAAAGCTGAGCGCGTCGGGCTGGGCATTGCCCAGTGGCCCGAGCTGGTAGAACTGGCCGACCAGCCCCGAGCCGATCATCGGCGTCACATCGCCCGCCGCCGAAGCCGACACGGCGCCGTTGAAGCCACTCAACACCGCATCGTTGCGGCTCACCACGTCGATCACGCCGCGCGCGTCGCGGAACAGCGCGCTCGCCGGCACCACTTCCTTGGCCGTCAGACCCGGCGGATCCCAGCGCAGGATCACGCCGGCGCCGCCGGTGTTCTCGAAATACTCGACGCGTATGTCGTGCATTCCCACGTCGAGCGTGAGCGGCGCCGAGGCCGCCTCGAGCATGGGGTGCACGCCGCCATTGTTGATGACGAGCTGGTTGTCGATGAACAGGCGGCTGCCGTCGTCGCTTTCGAGGAAGAAGCGGTAGGCGCCGGCGGTGGTGATGTTGATCTGGCCGCTCCAGCGCGCGGCAAACACGTCGACGTCGGCGACGCCGGGGAAGCTGCCGTTCGTTGACGGAATGTTGATCTGCGATTCGGTGCGCACCAGGTCGGGCGTGAGCGCGTCGAAGTCGGCAGGGAAAGTGGCGATCCGGCTCAAGCCGTTGAAGTAGAAATACTCGGCCACCAGGCCCGGGTCGCGCTGCGTCGTGCCGCTCCAGTCGGCGCGGCCGAACAGCAGGTAGACGGTGCTCGCGTCGCCCTTGGTCACCGACACGGCGATGTCGTCGAAGCCATCGCGATTCACGTCGCCCACGCCCGAGATCAAGGAATGGTCGTTCGCCGATCCGAGCAACAGCGGCGCCGGCAGCCCGAGGGTCACGGGCAGCGCGGTGCTGTCGATGTCCAGGCCGCTGGCGCTGCCGAAGGCGATTCGCGCGAAGTTGTTGGTGCCACCCTCGCCGTCGGGAACCAGGTCACGCACCGAGACGATGGCGTCGGCGTAACCGTCGTGGTTGATGTCGCCGAGCTCGATCAGCACCGGCTGCCCGGACAGATCGACCGCGGAGAAAGTCTGCAGCGCGTCGGCACCCGACACAAGCACGCTCTGGCCGAGCGGTTGGGCGAAGCGGATTTGATAGCGGCCGGTGTCGAACGGCGTGATCAATGCGCGGCCTGGTACGTGAGCTTGGCTCACGCTCGTGATCGCGCCGTCGGGCAGGCCACCATTCGAATTGATGTTCAACAGCGCCTGCAGATTGGCGATGCCGTCGTTGCTGCGGTCTGCACTGTTGTTGTACGCCGCGCCTTCCGACTCCTCGAACCTCCAGTACCCCACCAAGCCAGGCTCGTCGCCTTGCAGAATGCGTTCGCGCGCGGACTGTATTTCCGCCTCGGAGCGCACCACGTTCCAGAGCCGCAACTCGTCGATCACGCCCTTGAATGGCGTGTAGTCGGCGGCGGGCTCGAAGGTCGCGCCGATCAGCAGCGGGTCGTCGGCATTGAGCGCAGCGTCGAGCGTGCCCACCTGACCCGTGCCGACCAATACGCCGTCGAGGTAGGCGAGCATGGTGCCGTGATCGCGGTCCATCACGCCGGCGAAGTGATGCCACTGACCCGCGCCCACCGAGCCGGCCGGGGTGTTGACGATGCCGTCTTGGGAAAACCCGTTGGCCGACGTGAAATGCAGCAGGCCCGAGCTGTGCAACCACAGCGAATAACTGCGCTCGGCGATCGACGGCACGGTATTGGCGTCGCCTTTGTAGACGATCGGCATCCAGCCCTTGCCGGGGGCGAAATCGAGGCTGCCATCGAGCTTGGCGTCGACCTTGAACCAGGTCTCGAGCGTGAGCTCGCGCCGGAGGTCGAGGCTCGGGTTCGCCGCCACCGTCAAGCGGTCATCGACGCCGTCGAGCTGCACGGCGCGGCCGGCGGTGTCGGCCGAGGGCTGCAGTTCATCGGTGACGTGCAGCAGATAAAAATCGGGTGCGCCCGAGGCGCGCTCGCGCGGCACGAGAGCGATCGGCTCGTCCGGATCGCCGGTGTTGAGCGCAGCGAACAGGAAGGCGCGCAGCATGTGCCCGGTGGGCACCGCGCCGCTGGCGGTCTGAACGACTTCGGGCACTTCGATCATGTCGCCGGTGAGTGGCGCGGCGCCCGCGTTGCCGAAGCGCAGCGCGGCTTGCGGCGCCGAGATGATGTACCAGTCGCCGTCGTCGTCGAGATCAAAGTTCAGATCCTTGATCAACGAGCCCGCGCTCACCGTCGGCAGCGCCGCGGCCAGGCGCACCAAGTCGTTGCGGTCGAGCACACCGCCGATGCTGTTGAACTCGTAAGCGTCGGGAACCAGCGAGGTGTTGCCGGAAATGAAATCGCGCCCCGACCCGCCGTCGATTTGGTCGTTGCCGCCGCCACCGAAAATCACGTCGGCACCGGCGTCGCCGAAGATCGTGTCGCCCAGCGCACCGCCGAAGAGTCGGTCGTTGCCCGCGCCACCGTGAATTTCGAGCGCGCCGATGAGTGCGCGCTGCTCGAAGTCACCCGGGTCGATGCCCCATTCGCTCGGCACGTTCGGGTACATGAATTCGGTGTCGCCGTGCACCACGTCGTCGCCGGCGCGCGTATCGATCACCGTTTTCTCGACGCTGATCGTCTGGTAGAAGGCGTAACTCTGGCGGTAGATCGGCGCGCTGGTGCCGAGCGCGTCGAAGCCGAGCACCTGGTGCATCGGGTCTGCCTCGTCGGTGCGCAGCTCCAGGCCGGTGCCCCGGGCGCGCAGGCGCAGCACGTTGCCCGGGAATTCGACGCTGACCACCGGCACGCCGTCGGCGTCCAGGCCAAACACAGCGTTCAAGGCGAGCTGCAGGTCTTGTGCAACGCCGGTGAGTGAGTCGGCTTCGATGTGCGCCTGCACGCTGACGAAGCCGCGGTCCGGATGCGCCGGGTCGGGAACGCGCAGGCGGAACTCGACGTCACCGTTGAAGCCCACCAGCGGGCCGAGCCTGGCTGCGTTGACCACTTCTTGTTCGACCGCAAACGTCTGGTTCGCGATATCCCACGTCAACGCGGTGAATTCGTAGCGCTGCAAGAAGCGGTTCCAGCGGATCGCGACGTCGTCGTTCACGGGCTGACTCAAGCGATCCAGGTCGCCGCCGAGGAACAACACCTGGTCGCTGCCCGGGCCGCCGTCGAAACGATCGGTGAGCGTGGGGATGAAGGTCTGCGTCGTTCCCTTGATGAACGGTAGTTGATCGGGCAGCAGCTGGAACGCGTCGTCGCCCGCGCCGCCGAACAGCAAGTCTTCGGCCATGCGGTCGGCGCCGCCCGTCAACACGTCGTTGCCGGTGCCGCCGAAGATCCAGTCTTCACCCGGGCCGCCCTGCAGCACGTCATGGCCCGCGCCGCCGAGGATGACGTCGCGGCGCGTGACGTCGGCCTTCGCCGCGAGGTTGATCGTTTGCTCGGCCGGGTCGATGTCGTCGGCGAGGTCGAAGGCCAGGTCGTATTGGGTCGGCACCCGGTTCGGCGAGGTCACGCGCAGCAGGTACTGGGCACCCGCGTCGAGCGCGGAGATGTCGAGGAAGCTCGTCTGGCGGCCTGACAAATCGAGCTGCGAATCGGCCTGCTGGCGAATCGTGCGGATCTCTTGGCGCAGCAGCCCGTCAGCGGTGGGCGCTTCCACGATGCTGCGCTCGGTGGCGCGGTCTCCCGCCGAGAGCTCGTAGTCGAGCGTGGACGCTGCGCCGAAAATCTTCAGGAAGTAGCTTCCGGCGACCCGGCCGTTGAGCTGCAGCTCGCCCGGGGTGCCCGCCGCCGCGCCAACCGCGGCGCCGAGCGCGACACCGGCGGCGTCGGTCAGCTGAATCTGCAGCGCGCCCGACGCGCTGAGGCGGATCACGTCGCTCGCGATGGCGTCGCGCTGCAACTCGAATCGATACCACTCCTCGGCAGAAGCGCCGTTGATCGTCGTTCCCAGCACCTGCGGGAACAGGCTGTAGGTGCCCAGGTCGAGTGCGGTGTTTTTGGTGGCGTTCGCGGCCGGGTCGAGCGTATGCACCGTCGTGCTGAGCAGCGGCACCTGAAACACCAGGTCGTAGCGCGCCAGCGAGCCCGGGCTGGTGCTGACCTTGACGTAAAAAGTTCCTGCGGCCAGGCCCTCCAGGCTCAGCGATTGCACCAGCGGCGCCGGGTCGCTGACACGCCCCAACACCTCGTTGCCGGCGGCGTCGAGCAGGCGGATTTGCAGTTGGTCGCCGACCAAGTTCTTCAGCAAGTTGATGCGGTCACCGGCAACACCCTGGCGGTCCAGCGTGATGCGGAACATGTCGACATCGGCATCGCTGTGAATCGTCAGGCCAGTGACGCGCCCCAGCCCCTGCACTGCCGGTAACAGGAACGCGGTTGCTATCGTGTCGTGGCTGCTGCCGAGGTCGCTGCGGTCGCGCCCGAGTTGCAGCGCGCCAGCGGCGGTCGCCGCCGACTCGGCGCGATCGAGGAACAACTCGTACGGCGTGGTGGCCTGCGCGCCGCCGACCTTGATCAAATAGCGCCCCGCCGCGAGCCCCGCCAGCGACAGCCGCGCCGGGTCGTCGGCGTCGCCGAACGTGCTCGCGAGCGGCGCGCCGTCGACGCCAACGAGCACGAGTTGCAAGCCAAGCAGCGCCCAGTCGTCGGGTGCGCCCTGCTCGGGGTGCGCCGCCGACGTCACCGGCGCAGTGCTGGCGCGGCTCGGCGAGAACCAGCTCGCCGCTGGCTTGAGCAGAATCGAATCGCCGGCCACACCCGTGGCGCCGAGGTCGAACCCGAACCAGTCTTCTTCCGTGCCGGCGAGCGACGCGCCGGTGATGAGCGGCGTCGCACCAAACGCGCCGAGGTCCAGCGCCGTGGCGAGCGTGCCGGGCACATTGCTGACGCTGCGCGCCTTGAACAGCGCCAGTTCCAGGCCGTCGAGGTCGGAAGCGCTGTCCAGCACCAGCCTTGCGCCGTCAGCCGGTGCGCTGGCGAGGCTGAAGCGGTACCAGTCGGTGTCGTCGGGGTTGTCGATCGTCAACCCGGTGAAACTCGTGCTCTGCGTGAGCGCTGCGCTGTTCAGCGGGTAGGCGTTGGCTAGCGTGTCATTGCGTTCGTTGTAAAACTCGGCGCGGTCCGACAGCACCACGTTGCCACCCGCGACCGTGACCCGGTCGTCACCCGCACCGGCGTCGACCCAGACCGTCTTTTGCACCGTCGGCCCGACCGAGACATGGTCGTTGCCGCCCAGCGCGTCGATCAGGATGACTTCGAACGCGCCTTCCTGCGGCAACAGACCGTGCAGGGTGGCGCCCTGCGCCAGGCCTTGCGTCACGGTCGTGAAGTCGGTCGTCTTGAGGTTCGGATCGGCGAGTTTCGGGTCGGCGCTTTGCTGGCTGCCGCGCTCGCGCAATGGGTCGATGCGCAGCGCCAGGTCGGCACCGTCGAACAGCGGGTTGCCGCTCTGGTCGGTCGCGTTGAAATCGAGCGGCACGTCGGCGGCGAAACTGAACACGCCGTTGTTGTTGGTCAGGCGCGTCACCAGGTGGTGGTCGCCGAGCAGCCCGGGCTCGTTGACAAAATCGACCGTGATCACGTCGTCGGCTTCGGTGCCCGGCACGTACCAGACGTGACCCGACTCGCGCGCGAATTGCTTCCAGGCGTCGCCGTTCAAACCACCATCGAGCGATTCGAACAGGCTGCCGTCGGCGCGGAACATCTGGTCGGCGCCGCCGTTGCCGAACATGAACGCCAAGCCGGTGCCGCCGAACAGGCGGTCGTCGTTGCGGCTGCCGAGCATGCGGTCCAGGCCCGTGTCTTCGAGGATGCGCGCTGCTTGGTTCGGGTCGGCGTCGAGGAAGCCGTCGCCGTTGAGGTCGCCGTTGTCGTTGAACACCGCGCCGTCGACGGCGTTCGGAGCGACGAACACGCCGAACTGCGTGTCGCCCAGTGGCTGCGGGTTCTGCGTCCACGCGTACAAATCGTTGATGCCCGGGCCGCCGAGCATGTCGTCGTTGCCGCGCCCGCCGTACAGAATGTCGTAGTCGCCGCTCGAAGCGCTTTCTTCGCCCGCGGTCGAGTCGCCCCAGAGGCGGTCGTCTCCCGCCAGGCCGAACAGCGTGTCGCTGCCGCCGCCGCCGTCGAGTCGGTCCCGGCCCGCGGTGCCGCGCAGCAGGTCGTCGCCCGGACCGCCGTCGATGACGCCGACGAAATCATTGCTGCGTTGGTTCAAATCGCCGATGTCCAGCGGCAGCACGTTCACCTGCGCGGGCGTGCCGAGGTTGGCGAGGTAGGGATCGGCGATGAACTCGATGGCGTCGTCGCGCAGCAGGCCGGAGACGCGGAACTGCTCGACCAGCGGCCTGCCTTCGGAATCGAGCGGCAGCGCCGGATCGAAATACGCGTCGCCCACCGTGCTCGGGTCGGTGTCAGCCGCGGGGTCGACGTTGGCGCGCCACGGCGCGAGGATTTCCCACGCCTCCTGCGCACCGGTGAACGGATTGGTGGTGCGGAAGTCGACGTGAATGCGGCCGTCGGCAAGCTGGCCGATGAGAATAATGTCGCGCTGATTCGTGCCCTCGATCAGCATGATGTCGGTGGCGTTGTCGTCGGCGATGTCGCCCCGCGCCTCGTTGCCGAAATGGCCGTCGAAGCTGTCGAGCGCCGCGCTCAACTGGTGCACCGGCGGCAGCAGGTCTGCTTCGCCGACGCCGCTGGGCGCGAAATATTCGCGCCGCGTGTCGAGCACCATCATGTCGATGCCGCCCCCGCCGTACAGCGTGTCGTTGCCGTGCTGGCCCTCGAGCCAATCGGTATCGCCGCCGCCCCACACTTCGTCGTTGCCGCCGCCGCCGAGCAGTTGGTCTTCGCCGGTGCCGCCGAACATGAGATCCGCGCCGCCGAGCAGGTTCGCGAACTCGTTTTGGGCGAGCTGTGCCCCGGCGAGGTAGTCGCCGGCGATGTATTCGTTGCCGCTGTCGCCGAACAGAACGTCGCGGCGCAAGTTGCCGAACAGCCAGTCGCCGCCCGACTCGCCGTGCAGCTCGTCGCCCCAAAGAAGCACTTCGGCGGCGACCAGCTCGGGCGTGGCCGTCACGCCGACGTTGGCGAACGCGTACATGAAGTCGATTCCCGCGCCGCCCCACAGGCGCTGGCCGCGTTGCTCCCATACGCCCGTCGCGGCGTTGAAGCGCCCGGCGTCGCCGAACAGGAAGTCCGTGCCTTCGTCGCCGTACACCTGGTCGATGCCTTCGTCGCCGAACAGCGGCTGGTTCACGTCGGCGCGCGAGCTGCCGAGCTCGTACATGTAGTCGCCGTGCACCACGTCGTCGTTCGCGCCGCCACGAACCACGTCGTCGCCGCCCTCGCCGTAGACCTCGTCGCGCTCGACGCCGCCGTCGACATAGTCCGAGCCGCCGCCACCTTTCACCAGATCGCGCCCGCCGCCGCCGAACACGAAGTCGTTGCCGTCGCCGCCCGAGATGACGTCGTTGAAATCCTCGATCGGCAAGTCGGTGTTGCCGATCGCGTCGGCGAATTCGGCGAAGGCAGCGAGCGCGCTGCGCACGCGTGGGTCGGTGCCGTCGTCGATGGTTCCTGGATCGTCGTCGCTATCGCTCCCGATCGACAGGCCGTGCGCGATCGCCGGGGCGATGCGCGGCACCGCAAAGCCGGTCGGAATGCGCGCCTCGGCGCCGTCGAATCCGGCCGGATTCTCGAAGTTGGCCGGGTTCGTGAGGTCGAAGTAGAAGCGGTGGTTGTTCGGGTCGCTCGGCGGCGGCGCGACGTCTTCGAAGCCGCCCCAGATCAGATCCCTGCCCGCGCCACCGGCGATCGTGTCGTCGCCGCGCCCGCCGACGATCACGTCGTCGCCCGCCTCGCCCCAGATCTGGTCGTCGTCGAGGTTGCCTTCGATGAAGTCGGCGCCTGCCAGGCCGTGGATCACGTCGTCGCCGGTGCCGCCCAGGATGGTGTCGGCGCCGAAGTCGCCCCACAGATGGTCGACGCCGTCGCCACCGTCGATGCTGTCGTTTGACCCGGTTTCGCTGGCTGTGCCGAGCGCACCGACGCCGCCGTAAATCCAGTCTTCGCCGGCTTCGCCGACGACCAGGTCGCTGCCCAGGCCGGCGATGATCGTGTCGTTGCCAATGCCGCCGAAGATGACGTCGTTGCCGGCGCCGGAGTTGACTTCGTCGTCACCGCCGTCGGCGTGGATTTCGTCATTGCCGGCGCCGGTGAAGATATGGTCGCTGCCGTCGTTGCCTTCGATGTACTTGGCGCCGTCGCCCAGCGTCATCGTGTCGCTGCCGGCCTCGCCGAAGATCCGCGCCGCGCCGTTGCCTGCGCTCAGCTGGTCGTCGCCCGCGCCGAGGTAAACGACCAGGCGCCCGGCGCCGGAGACGATGACGTCGCTGCCGTCGCCGGCGCCTGGCGTGCTGAGCGACGTCAACAACACGCCGGCGGCGCTGAGCGTGACGCTGCCATGGTCGCCGAACACGTTGTGGTTGCCGTCGGCGAGGGTGAGCTGGTCGCCGCCGCCGCCGAGAAAGACGAGCTGGTTGCCGGCGTCGGTGGTCACGATGTCGGCGCCGTCGGCCGCGCCCGGCGCGCTGCTCGCGGCGAGCACGACACCGCTGGCGTTGCGCGTCAGGCTGCCGTCGTCGCCGAAGATGACGTTGTTGCCCACGCCGCCCTCGATCCGGTCGGCGCCGCCGCCGCCGTAAATGCGGTCGGCGTCGGACTCGCCGAAGATCTGGTCGTCGTCCGCGTCGCCGAACAAGTCATCGACGCCGGTGCCGCCGTGGATGATGTCCAGGCCCTGATTGCCGTGGATGAGGTCCTTGCCCTCGTCGCCGGAGAGCAGGTCGTCGCCCGCGCCGCCGGCGATGTCGTCGTCGTTCTCGCCGCCGAAGATGGTGTCGACGCCGTCGCCGCCGGTGACAATATCGAATCCCTTTTCGGCGCGAATCTGATCGTCGCCCGAACCGCCACCGACGTTGTCGTTGCCACCGCCGGCGTAGATCAGATCCGCGCCGCCGTGGCCGAAGATGACGTCGGCGCCGCCGCTCGAGGTGTTGCTGTCTTCGACCGTGACGATCGTGAGGAAGGCATTCGCCGTGCTCAGCGTGAGCAGCGCGCCGTCGCCGATGATGACGTCGTCGCCCGCAGCGCCGTCGCCGGTATCGGTGGCCGCCAAGTCACCGCCCAACTTGTCGGCGCCACCGCCGCCGAAGATGACGTCGCTGCCCGCGCCGCCGGTCACGGTGTCGGCGCCGCCGCCGAAGTTCGAACTCTTCAGCGTCAGGCCGTCTTCGCCGATCTTGCCGTCGTCACCGAACACCAGGTCGTCGCCCGCGCCGGCGTCGATGCTGTCGCTGCCGGCTTCGCCGAAGATGATGTCGGCGCCCGCGCCCGTGGTGATGGTGTCGTCGCCGGTGCCGCCGCGGATGCGCGCCGCACCGAGCGCTGCCGCGTTGAGCAAGATCTGATCATTGCCGGCGCCGCCTTCGATGTCGTACGTGATCGCCGAGGTGACGCCGCGCAGGTCGATGGTGTCGTCGCCCTCGCCGCCGAGCGCGATGATCGCGCTCGTGACTTCGTATTCCTGCGTGAAACCGAACGCCGTGACGTTGACGTGGCTCGCATCCACCTGCGCGACGACGAACTGCTCGGCGATGTCGCGGTCGTCGCCTTCCAGCCGCAGGTTCGCGAACTCGCCCATGTTGAGCTGGAGCACGCCGCCCGCGAGTTCGGTAGCGAGCGTGGGAACGCGAACGAACGGGATGTCGAACTCGACCAGCGTGATCGGCGGCGTGATGTCGAATTCCTTGTCGATCGAGAAGAACCCGAGGTCGATCTTGAGGAAGGCAAACAGCTTGGCGAAGATTTCGCCGTGCACGTCGAACACCGCGAGCGGTGCAAGCAGCTTGGCCGCACCTTCGGCGTAAATCGCCTGGTTCAGGAAGTTCTTCGCCAGCTCTTCGAGGCGCAGCTTGCCGTCTTCGTTCGGGTCGTGCAGGTCGAAACCGATCTCGATGAAGATGCCGCCCGCCACACCCGCGCGCGCGATGCCCAGGTTCAATTCCGCAGCGGCGGTGATGCTGCCGGTGAGCGTGACTTCGGTGAGGTCCGGGCCGGTGCCGTCGGCCAGCGCGGTGTCGCTGATGAACAGGCCGTTGAACAGCAGCTCGGGATTGCGGAAGCCGCTGTCGAAGAACTGGCGCAGACCGAGCGTGTCATAGCCGAACGGCCCGAAGTCGATCAGCGCACCCATCGTTCCCGTGATCGAAACGCCGAGCGGCCCGAAGATCGTGAAGAACTGCGAGTAGCTGAACTTGAAGTCCAGCGGCGGCAGGTCGATCGCGACGAGCGCCACATCGCCGCCCATCAGCAGGCCGAAGATCTGGCTCGGATCCTGGAACACCGGGAACGAGATGAAGTCGCCGAAGCTTTTTCCCGCAAAACCATTGCTGAACGACTTGGTCGTCTGCGCCTGCGAGCTGCTGCCGGTGTCTAGCCCGTCGAGCGCGCCTTCGAAATCGAAACCGCTGGTGTCGGGCAGCTCGATCTGGCCGAGGTCGAAATCGCCGCTCCAGATGCCGTCGGCGGCGTCGGGGTCGAAAACGGGTGGTCGCTCGAAAATCGTGAAATCGCCGAACGGAATGATCAGCGCACCGACTTCACTCGGATCGGGAATGCTGTTCACGAGCGTGATCACGTCGGCGATCGCGTAGATCAGATCGGCCTTGACGTAACCGGTGAGGCCGGCGATGTCGATCAGCGAGATCGGCTCGCCGGCCAGATCGGAGATCACCGGAATCGGCGCGGTCAATACTTCGATCAACGGCTGCAGCGGCTCGGTGATCTTCTGAACTTCTTCGACGACGGGCCCGAGAAAATCGGAAATGAAGCTGCCCAGGTCGATGCCGACGTCGCGGAACTCGGCGATCTGCAGACCTTCGGCGATGGCGTTGCCGATGTCCGACAGCATGACCAGATCGCCCGTGCTGCGGTTGCCGATGCTCCAGTCGAGGTAGAAATCGGCGACGACTTTCGGGAACACCTTGGCCGCTGCGTCGCCGAGCAGCTCGCTGTTCAGCTTGAGTTCGAGCGCGAGATCGACCACGGCTTCGGCGGCGATGCCGATGTCGATGCTCATGTCGCCGAGTTCGGCGAAGCCGAGCAAATCGTCGGCGTCGCCCGGGCGGTCCTTGATGTCGACGCCGAACGTCGCGCCGAGATGCGTATCGCCCTTGTCGTTGGCGTCGAGCTGCAGGAAGGCGAGCCTGCCGGTGAGACCGCCGCCCGGGATATCGACATCGACGTTGAGCTCGAGCTCGTTGGTGTCGCCGACGTCGAGGTAAAAGCCTTGCTTCAAGTCGACGCCGAAACCGAACGCAAGCTCCCATTCGATGCGCGCCCGCACCGCGCCGCGCGTTTCCAGCCCGAGGCCCGGCACGCCGATGTCGAAATCGATTCCCTTGCCGGCGTCGAGCAGCGTGCCGCCGAGCACGAGGTTCCACTGCATGAAGATGTCTTCGAGCGCGACACCGGCTTCGTCGACGTTAGTCAGCAGGCCAATGTCGGACACCGTGATGAAGCCGTCGGCGTTGCGGTCGCCCAGGATGCCGAGCAAGCCGCTGCCGCCGTCTTCAGCACTCGCCAGTAGCTCGAACAATTGCTCCGAGATGAAGTTCTGGTTCGGGTCGGCTGCCGTCTCGACCGCATCGCGCAGGCCGTCGATGAAAGTCTTGCGGAAGTCACCGATCACGTTGGCGGCGTCGACCAGGCCGTCGCCGATCAGCGGCAGCGTCATGCCCGCGACTTCGCCGTCGAACGTGTCTTGCAACAACCCGAGGAAGCCGTCGACGCCGTCGATGATCAGCAGGAGGTTGTCGAGCGGGCTGAACTGGCTGAAGTCGAGGCTGAAGATGTCGGGCGGGACTTCGACGAAATCGTCACCGTCGCCAACGTTCCCGGCAACGCTCAAGCCATTGGTGAGGTCGAACGCGAGTTCACCGCCGATTTCGACGTTGCCGCGGAACGACGACTGGGTCGGGAAGTAAACCGGTAGCGTGCCGGTGATGGCGCCCTCGATGTTGAAACTGACCGCGCTTTCAAGATCGGCGATCAGATCGACGAGCGAGATGCGGCGGTTGTCGACGCCGCCCACGACCGCGCCCGCCGTCATCGCGCCCTCCGCCAGGCCGAGCGAGAACGCGCCGGTGATCAGCGCCTCGCCGCCGATGATGCGCGCGCCGATGCCGCCGAGCGCTGCCGTGAAGGCGATGTCGTTCGCGCCGGCGCTGAGCGACCCGGCGATGCCGGTGTCCTGGAAGACCCACACCAGCTCGTTGATGTTCACCGGCGCACCGGTCAGGCCGCTCAGATCGATGCCGATCGCGAGCTGCATGTCGAGCTCGCCCTCGGCGTGCAGGTTGGCGTTGCCCGACAAGTCGATGACGCCGGTGTCGATCGGCAGCGCCAGGCTGATCGGCAACGACTCGGAGAATGCCGGATCGAAATTCAGGCCGATGCGCAGGATGCTGCCTTCGACCAGGCTGAGCTGCAGCAGGTCGCTGCCCGGCCCCGACATCGGCACGCCAAACGCCTCTTTGAGCTTGGCCTCCAATACCTGGATCGAGCCGGCAGGGTTGGCCTGCACCTCATTCAGCGCGGCAGCGAAATCGTCGACGAAGCTCAGCATGTCATTGATGCTGAGGTTGATGAGCGGGATGTCGTCGTTCAGGAAACCGAACTCCTCGAACTGACCGAGGAAGTCAACGAGCGCGCGCAGCGCCGCGAGGATGTCGTCGAAGCCGAGGTTCTCGAAGTTGAGCAGGTCGTCGAAGCCCGAGGTCGTGATCAGGTAGCCGGCGTTGCCGTCCGCCGCACCATCGATCAGCTCGGCCAGGCTGCTGAGCTCGATGTGCAGGTTCGGGTTGGACGTGCCGATAATCGACATCGCCGGCGTGATGCTGATGCCGAGGTCGAAGCTTCCGACGCCATCGATCTGCGGCAGCGCGATGTAGTCGCCGATGTGGTCGACGTTGTCGAGCAGCTCCTTGAGCGTGATCTTGCCGCCGGGCAACGAGTCTTCAGGCCGCTTCAGCCCGGCGCTGACGGTGCCGGTGATCGAGCCGTTGCCAGCGGCCTCGATACCGACGAAGCCGAAGCGCGCCGCCGCGTTGAGCTCGCCAACGCTCTCGATCGTGAGCTCGGCCTGGGCGACCGCGTTGTGGATGAACAGCCGATCCAGCGCCTCGACGCCACCGAGCTGGCCGCCCTCGATTTTGTTGTCGGGTGTTTCCGATGGCGACGCCACGTCGGCGCCGAAGATGCCGAGGTCGAAAGCGGCCTTCGAGCCCGATGCGTTGCTCACCCGGAACGTGGCGCCGCCGCTCGTGTGGTCGGTGAGTGCGAGGCGCGTATTGTTGTCGCTGAATCCCACCGTCACCGCGCCGCCGGTAGCGGCCTCGATCGCGTCGATCACGCCGCCTATCGTCGTCGCGGTGTCAAGCGTCACCCTGTGCACGACGCCATTTCGCGTCGTGATCAGCAGATCCGCGCCCGAGCCTGACGCATTCGCAATCCCCAATTCATTCGTCGCGACGCTGTTGGCACCGGTGATCGCAAATCCGCCGGCGCCGGGCTGCAGCGTCGAGAACACGAGGCGGGAGCCCATTGAGCTCACGCTAACCTTGCCGGCGAGCAACGCATTGCCCAAGCTGTCCTGCACCGCGTCGATCGCGCGCTGCACGTCGACGACGACGTCGAGGATGCTGCGGTTGCTCGCGGTCACGTCTTCAATATCGAGGCTGGTGGCCGTCGCGCCCGCCTGGATGACGACGCTCACCGGCGCGCCGCTGTTGACGCCGTTCAACGTGATGCCGAACACCGCGCTGTCGGACAGGCGGCCCATGAAACCGGCGACCGGCGCTGGCGCCTTCAGGCGAAGCATGCTTTCGACCGAGTTGGGCGCGGCGATCTTGAGCACCCCGCCGCTCGGAACCGCGACTTGGCTGGCGCCGAAGCCGATCTGCGTGATCGCCGGATTCCCCGCGGCGGCGCTGAGCGAAAACGCAGTGACGCCGCTCAATCCACCGAGGATGACTCTCGAGCCGTCGCGAACTGCCTGGACCTGCGCGCCGAAACCGGCGGTCGTCAACGCCGCGTTGATGTCGTCGACGATGTCGTCGACGCTCGAGTTCGAGACGCTGCCCGGTGCGCTGCCGTCGGTGCGCGAAGCCTGAATCGTCACGGCGCGGGCCGCCGCGCCGTTCACCGAGAGGTTGAAGCTTGCGTCGCCGGAAAGCTGACCGAACGCCTGTTGCGCGGACAGGCTTTCACGGAACCCGATCTGCGAGATCGACGGGCTGCCCGTCTGCGCCGTGAGCGTTATCGACGTCGCACCGCCCTGGCCTTTGAGGATCACCCGAGCGTCATCGCGCGCTGCCAGGACCTGGGTGTTCAACGCCGCCGCCGTCAGCGCGGCGTTGATGTCGGCGACCAGGTCATCGACGCTGACGTTGCTGAGCGTCTCGGCGCGCGGCACGGTCACCAGGACCGGATCCGCGCCGTTCACCGACAGGCTGAACTCGGCGTCCGCGGCCAACTGGCCGAATGCCGTGCGAACGTCATTCGGCGCGGCGATCGTGAACGCGTCGTTGAACTGGATCGGCGGCTTGAGTGCGGCGCGGATTTGCGGCGTGCCGTTGACCGGCGCCGAAGTCTGGGTCGCGCGAAAACCGAGCTGCGTGATGGCCGGGTCGAGCGCCGGCGCGCTCAAGCTGAATGTGGTGACACCGGTCAAAGCGTTCAAAATAATCGTGTCGCCGTCGCGCGCTGCTTCGACCTTTGTTGCCAGGCCGGCGCTCGCCAGCGCGGCGTTGAGATCGGCAACGAGGTGCTCGATCGTCAGGTTGCTGCCGGTGGACGCCTGGCTGAGCGTCACGTCCACCGCAGGGGCGGCGTCGATCGCCAGGCTGAAATGCGCATCGCCGGCGAGCGTGACGTCGATGCCGCCGCGCAGTGTGTTGAGAAGCGTCGTGTCGCTGAGCTCGATACCGCCTTCGTTGCCCAGGTACAGGCCCAGTGTCAGCGTCAGGCTGCCGCTGGCGCTGAGGCGGATCGAGCTGTCGCTGGTGAGCTCGAGCAGCGGCGCGAGGTCGAGCAGCGAGAAGTTGATCGGCAGGTCGAGCGTGCCGAGAACACCCGACAGATCGAGATCGAAGGTGAGCGAATCGGCTTCGTTCAGCGTCGCCGTCAGCGGGTCGTCTTCGGCGTGGTAAGTGACGATGTCGCCCACGCCCAGAATGTTGACCAGGCGCGCAACCATTTGCTGCACGGTATCGAAAGTCGGCCGGTTCGCGGCGTCGAGCAGCTTGCGCTGGTCGTTGCCGATCCCGGTGTTGGCGGTCGTGCTGCTGCGCAACACCTTCACCGCAACCGGCGCCGCGCCGTTGATCAACAGCGCGAATTCAACGTCGCCGCTGCTCGTATCGCTCAGGCGCCCGTTCGCCAGCATGGCCGCGGTGCTGACGAGCGAGAGCCCGCGCGGGCCGCTGCCCGCCGCCTGATTGGTCCCGAAGTGCAGGTCGGTGACGGCGGGGTTGCTGCCCAGCGCCGTGAGCGTGAACGCCGTGATGCTCGGGTCGATGGCGAGCAGGCGCAGCAGGCCGCCTTCATCCTGCGCGACGATGCGCCCGCCCAGGCCCGCTTCTTCGAGCGCGGCGTTGACGTCGCTGGCAAGTTTGTCGGCGCCGTCGGTGCCGTCGCCGCCGTCGTCGAAGAGCAGCGTGTTGCCGACGAAGTCAGCGAACTTGAGGATCTCGTCGAGCGCCTCGCCGACGAACGGGATGTCGACGCCGCCGAAGCTGCGCCGGAAATCGTCGAGCCAGGTGTTGACCTGGCCGAGCAGGCTCACCACCGTGCCCGCGTCCATGTTGGTGAAGTTCGCCAGATCGGGCATGCCGGCGGGCAGCGTGACGATCAGGCTGTCGATGTCGAACAGGTTGCTCCAGTCGAGCATCAGTTCGTTGTCGCCGCCCGCCGCCGAGAGAAACGGGGCGGCAACGATGGGCAGCGTGATGAGGGCGCTCGCGCTGATGATCGGGTCCACTTGCGCCAGGCTGGCGAACAACTCCGACAGGTCGATCCGGCCCACACTCGCGGGGTGGGCGACGTTGTTGCTGCCGGGGTCGTCGAGCGTCACCGAGAAATTGGCGCTTGCGCTCGCGCTGCCGTCGACAACGCCGATCTGCAAGAAGCCGAAGCGCGCCGAAGCGTCGAGGTCCGCCGCCGTGAGCGTCAGGCCGGCGCTCAGTGCGGCGTTGTCGATGAAAACAAAATCGACCAGTTCGTCGGTGCCGGGAACGAAGTTCAGGTCGGCACCGAGTCTCAGGCTCAGATCGAGGTTCGCGCTGACGCTCGCGTCAGCTGAGGCCTGGAAGTCAGCCAGCCCCTCAGCGAGATCAAAGCCGAGCGCGAGCGGCGCGCGCACCTCGAGCAGCTCGTGCAAAGCGAGGTCGAACGTCAGCAATTTGGTCGCGGGGTCGTATGCTGCGCCGATCGCCGCAGGGCTCAGCCCGAGCACGATCGCCAGACGCTCGGCGAATTCCTGGCCGGTTTGGAACGTGGGGTCGCCTTGCGCGTCGAACAGCTTGCGCTTGTCGTTGCCCAGGCGCGTATTCGCGGCGGTGGTCGCGCTCGCCAGCGTCACGGTCTTGGCCGCCTCGCTGCCAATCGTGATGGTGAAGGCGACATCGGAAACAAATCCGAACGCGGTGGGTACCGAGGTCGCGACAACCTGCTGGCGCAGCGCCGCTTGCGACGAAACCTGCGCGCCAAAGCCCAGCGGCGCCGAAGCCGACACCGCGAACGACGCGATCGACACGTCTTCAGCGATCAGCTTGATCTTGCCTTCGAAAGCTTCGGCGCGGACGCGCCCGGCCAGGCCTGCGGCGTCGAGCGCGGCGTTGACATCGGTGATCAGCGCATCCGCGCCGTCCTTGCCGTCGTCACCGTCGTCGAACAGCAGCGCGTCGGTGACGAAATCGGTGACGTCGAGGACCTTCTCCGCGGCCGGCCCGACCACGGGCAACGCGAGCAGCGTCTGCACGACCGCGCTGTCGCGCAGCTCGTTGAGGTTGGTCGCGAGTTGCCCGACCAGCGTCAGCAGCTGCGCGGCGCTGAAGTCGTTGAATTCGAAGACATCGTCGAAATCGCCGACGAACTGGATGTCGTAGGTCGACGCTTCGAAGATATTGCTGGCGCTGAACTCGACCGTCCCTACATTTGGGTCGAGGAAGCCGCCGAGACCGGTTTGCACCTCGATCGGCAGGCTGCCGGCGAGGGTTCCGGCGACTGCCGGGGTCACGAGCGTACCGAGCGGCGTGTCGAGAATTTCGCCGAGCGTGATCCTGCCGTCGCCGCTCGGGTCGTTGAAGGCGAGGCTCACGTCGGCTTCGATATCGACGCTGCCGTCGACGACGCCGACGCCGAGGAATCCGAATCGCGCGCCGAAGTCGAGATTGGTGGCGTGCGCCTGCGCGTGCAGCAGCAGGGTCTCGGCGCGAACGTAGAAACGGTCCGCCGCATCCAGATCGCCGGCCAGGCCGATACCGAACGTGAACAGCGGCAGTTGTTGCGTCAGTGCATCGACGAAGCCGAAGCGCGTGTCGACGGCGAGCGTCGCGTCGACCTCGAGGCCGACGTCTGCCGCCTGCGCCCCCAGGCTCAAGCGCAAGCCGTTCGCGGTGAAGGCCTTGCGCAGGTCGAGTTCGAACTCGAACGCCGAGCCGTCGGCGGGATCAAAAATGCCGAGCGAGGGCGAGATCAGCGCGAACAGTTCGCCGAAGGTGGGCGTGAGGTCGCCCGCGAAGTAGTCGACGATGGGCTGCTGCACTTCGCTCTGCACCGCGCCCGACAAGTTGCTCAGCTCGCCGAGCGACTTGCCGAAGCCTGGCAGCACGAGGCTCAGCGGTGCGGCGGCTTCGAGTGAAAGCGCAAAGTCGACGACGCCGTCGAGCCCTTCGAGGATCACGTTCTCGAGCGACTCGGGAATCGGAATCTCGAGTTCATGATCAGCGATGACGGGGCCGAACGCGCTCGCGTGCGAGGCGAGTTCGAACTTGCCGACACCGTCGTTCGGGTCAGCGCTCGGCGCGTCGCCGAGGTCAGGGAAATCCAGGCCGTTGTTGTTCCAGTCGTTGAACAGCGCGCGGAACACGGGGCGCAGCACGGCGCTTTCCCACAGCGGGTTGTTGCCGCCGCCGCCCGGGTAGCCCATGTCGACCCAGATCGCTGGGTTGTCGGTGTAGGTGAAACCGGCGGTCGCGACCGGCGCCAGCGTCTGCGGATCGCGGTTGTTCTGGATCCGGAACTTCGCGCCGTCGGACACACGCTCGATCAGGATCGGCCCGGCGATCACGTGTTTGGCTTCGCCCGTGATGTTGCTCAGCGTCACGCGCAGCGTGCCGCTCGAAATCGTGAACGTCGTCGCGGCGCTCGCGCCGATCTGCTCGAAGCCGAGCCCCTGGTGCTCGACGTCGTTGGCGAAGACACGCTGGTCTTCCTGGAACGTGCCGCGCGCGGTCGCGGCGTCGAAGACGCTGTACTGCGCGAACTGGGTCGGCGATATCTTTTGGTCAGGGTGATCCGAGTTGAGCAGGTTGTCGAGGTTTTGCGTAACGTTCGCCTGCCAACTCGCGTAAACCTTGTATTCGCCCGGCGCGAGCCCAGTCGCCTCGTAGACGACCAGGCTTTCGCTCTCATTGCTTTGGCTGACGCGGAAGAGCGAGTTGTTGACGCTCGCCGTGTCGATGCGCCAAACCTGATCAGCGTCGATCGACACCATCCAGATTTGGCCGTCGTCGATGAGCTGGCCTTGTGCGTCGAGTGCGCCCGGCAAGGTGGCGGTGAACACGTTGCCGCCGTGGTTGCCGTGCAGATTCAGGTTGCCGAAGTCGTAAGGGGTGGGCGTTGCATTGAGCGTCGTGAGCACGCCGCTGTACAGCGCGCTCAGCTGGCCATCGGCAGGCGACGCGCTGCTGCTCAGCGGGTCGTCTTCCATCAGGTACAGCATCTTCGTCAGCGTGACGGCGTTCGCGTATGCGGCGAAGACGTCCTTGTTCATCTCGGCGGCGTCGGTGAGCCGGTCTTGCGCGCCGTCGTAGAACGTGAAGGTCACGCCCGGGACCTTGCCGACGCCGATCGGCGGCGGGCCGAAGTGGTGGTTCGGCGGCAGGCCGAGCAGACCGTCGAGCCTCTCGTGGTCACCTGGCTTGAAGACCGGGATCACGGTGCTGCCGATCGTGATCGAAGCCAGGTCCATCTTGTTGCCCAGGCTCTTGAGGAAGTCGAACACCTCGAAGTCGAAGCCGAACTTGCTCTTGAACTGTTCTTTGATGAAATCCTTGACGTAGTTCTTGACCTCGTGGATCGCCGCCTCGATCGGATTGAACAGGTTTTCGAGCGGCTGCAGGACCTCGCCGACGGCTTGCCCAAAGGCCTGCAAGCCGCTGCGCAGCAGCCCGAGTTCGGCCGGCAGGCCGGCCATCGGCAGCAGGTGCTTGTTGATGAAGGAATCGAAAGTCGAGCCGTCGCCGTTGGGGTCGTCGAGCTCGGCGATCAGCACATCGATCACGCCGACGCCGTCTTCGGCCTTCGAGCGGATGCTGTCGGGGTCGGCGCTGTCGGCAAAGCCGGTGTCGGCACCCACCTTTTGCTGCAATTCGCGCCGGCTGCCTGCGTCAAATACGGCCTTCGTGAACGCCAGGCCCAACTCGGCCCAGTGGCGCACGCCTTCGTCGATCTCGTCGACCCAGTTGTAGAGGTAGGCGCGGAACAGGTCGTCTTTGAGCGCCTGGTCGATGGCTTCTTCGGCAACCAGCTTGTCGATCAGTTGCGCGGCCAGGGTCGCCAACTCGTTGGGCTCGCCGCGCGCGCCTTGCTCCACCGCTTTAACGAGGAGTGCGTCGCGCAGGTGGAACAACTTGTCCACGCCGGGGCCGCGCTGGCCCATACCGACAAGTTGCGCGTTGGCGACCGCAGTCTCGTCGACCAGTTCGCTGACGGTGCCAGGCCCCCCGCCGATCCCGCCGACGACGGTGATCGCGCTTGGCGTCACTGTCTTCACGACATAAGTCGACGCGTTCGCCGTCATCCCCAGCGCGTCGAAGCGCATTCCGGCCACGAACCCGTCGCTCACGAAACTGCCGCCGTCGCTGCGCGTGAACGTGTTCGTCGCTGCGGCGGCGCTGATCGTGAGCGGCGCGCTCTTGGCGATGCGCACGACGATCTTCTCGTCGCCGCTGGCGGTCTCGTTGACCAGTGGCGTGCCGCTGGTGTCGACTGTCAGCGAGTCGGCGTCGACCGCCGTCACCAGAAAGCTGCGGTTATTCGAGGCGTTGTCGAATCCTGAGGTGGTGATCTTGTGGCCGACCTTGAAGCCGTCGGCAACAAAATCGCCGTCGGCGATCAGCCGCTTGAACTCGGCCGTCGCTGAATCGACCGTCAGCGTACCGCCGTCCCACTTCATCTCGACGATCGGTGTCGGATCGTCCGGGAACGCACGCAGGAAGGTCTCGTAGATGAACCGGGTCGGCGCGTCATACGCGATGGCCGGCGTGCTGTCGTCGCTGAAGTCGCCTGGCGCAACCTCGGTGCGTTCCTGCTTGTTCGCGTCGAAACCCGGCAGCGCGTCGGCGATGTAGGCCTCGGTCATGAAGTGGCGCAGCATATTGCCGAGGTCGCGCTGATCGGTCGATATCGACGCCGCAGCCAAGCCGAAACCGGGCGCCACGCCTTCGGCAAACGAGTTAACCAGCGTATGCGCCCAGTGGTCGCCAGCCGAATGCGTCAGGAAGCCGTAGCTCCACGCCAGGACTTGCGACTTTTCGGCCGCCGTGAAGCTCGGGTCGTCCTGCGCCTTCCAGGCCATGTCGATCACGCGCGTGAGCCAGGTCGCGTGCTCGATCGGGTGGATCGCGAATTGGCCCATCAATACATCGGGGAAGCCGTCGCCGGCAACCGCGCCACCGTTGTAGAAGGCGCGCTGGTCGCGCAGGGCCTCGACGATCTTCGGATGCACCGTGTATTCGGCTCCGTTGATCGTGACCATGCCGTCGTCAACCGCATCGTCGGCCGCGTCGGTGCCGATCGCGACGTGCACCTTCGGGTCGAACGCCACCGGCGACAGCAGGTTGCCCACGGCCACCTCATGCGCGTGTTCCAGCCCCAACAGATGCCCGGCTTCGTGCGCGACCGTGATTGCAATCTGCTCGCCGAACTCGGCTGCCGTCAACCCGGCTGCTGAGATGTTGTCGCTGAAGACGAACGCAAGGTCGCTGCGGTCGACGTTGCCATGGTCAACCTTCTCAGCCAGTCCGAAGTAGTTGCCCCAGGTGCTGAACGCAGCACCGTCACCGCCAATGTAAATCGTCGAAAACTCGGCCTGCGCCGGCGCCTCGAGCGTGAACACGAAGCCGGCGCCGGAGAAGCTTTGCTCCAGGTTGGCGACGATGCTCGCGATGATCGCGTCTTCCTGCCCTTGGTTCGGGCCCGCGGCTCGGAACGCGGCGACGTCGATATCGGCGAGCGTGACCGGCCCGTCGTAGCGCACATCCTGGGCGCCATTCAAGTCGAGGAAGAAGACTTGTGGCGCGCCGGCCTGCAAACTGCGACTCGCGGCGCCGGGGTCCGCCGCGTCGAGCAACACGAAACCGGTTTCAGGCCCGGCGTCGGCGCTGATATCGGTTGCGGGCGCATGGGGCGTGTCGGCAAGAACAGCGACCGGCAAGGCGGCCTCGCGCAGTTCAAGAAGGGCCAGCGGATGACCAAGCTCGCGGTTTGGAGCGAGCAGTTCCGCCACCGCCGAGGAGGCAATGTCGGCCGAAAGCAGCAGCCGCTGTTCGAGTGCTTCGAATACCGCCTTGCGCCGCGGCGCAGGGCGCGCAGCTGCAGCCCGGCGCTGCCGCTCGCGCGCCAGCAAATGCTTCTCGATGGGAGCATTCATGGCCGTCGCCGGGTCTCGAGCCCGGACCTTGTCGCTACCTGCAGGCTCAGCGCTCGCCCCCACCCCAGCGTCCCCTGGCTGAGTTCATAGGTGCCGCGCCTTGCCCGCATGCCCGCCCCCATTCTTCTTCGGGAGATACCTCGACAGCAGTCCGGCACGCCTGATTGAAATGCGTCCGAAAATCAAACCCGCTTCGAGTTTCTCTGGAACGCCGACGAGTGTCCGTTTGTCAACCGACGTTTCCATCGGTAACTCGTGGCGACGCTATCAGAGTTCGCAATGCGCAGCAATGCGGATTTTTCCTTCTGTTCGAAGTCATACGTCCAAGCGCCGGACGCGAGCGCTTTTGTCGGTCCTATGCGGACACGAAAAAAGCCTCAAGTGACTGATTCACTTGAGGCTTCGTTCTCTGGTCGCTTCTGGAGCGGTGTTTGGTGGAGCTGGGGGGAATCGAACCCCCGTCCGCAAGCCTTCGTCAGGCAGATCTACACGCTTAGCTGACTGATTTGTTTTTAGCCTCGGGGGTCGCGCAGCAGCACGCTACCCCTTCGACGAGTCACTTGATTTAACTCCATGCCGAGTGACGCGGCGCAGAGCGAGCTGATGTGTATGACTTCGCAGCCTTTGGGTTACCCCTCAGGCCCAGCCCATCGGCCAACTGTTGCGAAGCTCACCGGTTTTAAGCGGCGAGAGCGTACGTAGAGTCGTTCGCAGTTACTTTTGTTTCCAGTGGATTTACGAGCGAACTGGTGCTCGGCATGCCCTGTTCCAATTCCGAACCCACGTCGAAGCCAGGTCAGCCCCAGAGCTGGCTAGTTTAGGCCAATCCAGGCAGATGCAAGAGCTGATTCGGCCACTGGATCACGTGATCTGCCCCCCAATCCTCGATCAGTTCACCCAGGCCCAGGTAGCCCCAGGCGACGGCAACGGTGGCCATGCCTGCGGCGCGACCCGCCTGCACGTCGCGCAAGTCGTCGCCAACGTAGATGCAATCCGCGGGTGCAACGCCCAGGCGCTGCGCGGCTTCGAGCAGCGGCGCCGGGTGCGGCTTGGCGTGCGGCGTGGTGTCGCCGCAGACGAGGGTCTTGGCTTGCAGATGCAGCCCCAGGGCGCGAACCAGAGGCTCGCTGAAGCGCGTCGCTTTGTTTGTCACGATGGCCCACGGCAAGTCACGCTCCTGCAGGGCCTGAAGGATCGGCACCATGTCGGGAAAGACGCAGGTGTCGCGCATCATGCGGCTCTCGTAGCGGTCGAGGAACTCTTCGCGTGCCGCGGCGAACTCGGCGTGCTGCGGATCCATTTCCAATGCGCGCCGCAGCATGCCGCGCGCGCCCGAGCCCACCATCGGCCGGAAATGCGCGAGCGGCAACTCAGGCAAGCCGCGCGCGACACGCATGTCGTTGGCGGCGCCGGCCAGGTCGGGGGCGCTGTCGATGAGCGTGCCGTCCAGATCGAACAGCACCGCCCTGACCTGCGCCGTGATTTCGCTCATGCCGCCTTGCGCCACGCCATCAGGTAGTTCACGCTCGTGTCACCTGACAAGCTGTAGCGTCGGCTCAGCGGGTTGTATTGCATGCCTCGCATCTCGATCAGGGACAGCTCGGCGGCGCGGCTCCACGACGCAAGCTCGCTCGGGCGGATGAAGCGCGCGTATTCGTGGGTCCCCTTCGGCAAGAGCTTCAAGACGTGTTCGGCGCCGACGATGGCAAACAAAAACGCCTTGGCGTTGCGATTCAGCGTCGAGAAGAACACCCAGCCGCCCGGCTTCACGAGCTTGGCACAAGCGCCGACGATGGACGATGGATCGGGGACATGCTCGAGCATTTCCATGCACGTGACGGCATCGAAGTGCCCCGGCATTTCTTCGGAGAGCGCCTCGGCGGCGACTTCACGGTAGGCAACACCCGGGGTCTGGGCTTCGAGGGCGTGCAGTTGCGCCACCTTGAGTGGCTTGGTCGCCAGGTCGATGCCCAGCACATTCGCCCCGCGCCGCGCCATCGCCTCGGCCAGGATGCCGCCGCCGCAACCCACGTCAAGGACCGCCTTGCCTGCCAAGCGTGCCAGCGTGTCGATCCACTCCAGGCGCAGCGGATTGATCTGGTGCAGCGGCCGAAATTCGCTCTCCGGGTCCCACCAGCGATGGGCCAGATCGCTGAATTTGGCGAGCTCCTGCGGGTCGGCGTTGGACATCATGGTCGGCAATGGTAGCGGTCGGGCCTTCGGATCAATCCGCGCCGCCCAAAAAAACAAACCCCGCCGGGGCGGGGTTTGTTGCGACATCAACGCAGCGCAATTACTTGCGGGTGCGCGTCCCCACCACTTCGATCTCGACGCGGCGGTTCTTCTGCTTGCCTTCCTTGGTCTTGTTGTCGGCGACAGGCTGCTTCTCGCCCTTGCCTTCGGTATAGACCCGGTTCTTCTCGACGCCCTTGCTCGTCAGATAGGCCTTGACGGACTCGGCACGCGCCACCGACAGCTTCTGGTTGGACGCGTCATCGCCATCGGAGTCGGTATGCCCGACTGCAATGATGACTTCGAGGTTGATGCCCTTCATCTTGCCCACCAGGTCGTCGAGCTTGGCCATGCCTTCGGGCTTGAGCACGGATTTACCCGTGTCGTAGAACGCGTCAGCCGCGAACGTGACCTTCTCGCTCACCGGCGCGGGCGGCGGCGGCGGGGGAGGCGGCGGCGGCCGCGGCGCTACCGGCGGCGCGACCACGGGCGGCGCTGCTGCGGGTGCAGGTGCGGGCGGCGGGGGCGGCGGGGGCGGCGGGGGCGGGGGCGGGGGGGGCGGCGGCGGGGGCGGCTTCAATGCGCCGTCGCACGCAGCGTTCGCGGTTTCCGGCTTCCAGCTGGCGTCACGCCAACAGTATTCGCCAGAGCCGTTTTTCCAGACAAGGCCGTTCGGATTGACCCACTGGTCCACACCCGATGACTGGGCAAACGCGCCAGACACCGATGCAGTGAGCGCAACGGATGCAAACAGCGATGCCACCTGATTCAGTTTCTTCATGGTTCTCCTCTCGAGGAATGGCGCAGTGGTGTCCTGCAGATCGTCTTGGTCGGATCTCGGGTTGAAGCTGATAACCCCCTGACTGCGGGGGCTGACAACCGGAGGCGGATTGTGCCATAGGGACCCGCCCATCGCACTTAGAATCGCGTCGCGTCTGCGGGAGCGACCCTGCAGCGCCGCTCCCCGCATCGCCTGCGTCTCGCCCTTCATTCCCCCGCATGACCCAATTCGCCAAGGAAACTCTGCCCATCAGCCTCGAAGAGGAGATGCGGCGTTCGTACCTCGACTACGCGATGAGCGTGATTGTCGGGCGCGCATTGCCCGACGCACGCGACGGGCTCAAGCCGGTGCACCGGCGCAGCCTGTTCGCGATGCACGAACAGAACAACGACTGGAACCGGCCCTTCAAGAAGAGCGCGCGCATCGTCGGCGACGTGATGGGCAAGTACCACCCGCACGGCGACAGCGCCATCTACGACACCATCGTGCGCATGGCGCAGCCGTTCTCGCTGCGCCACATGCTGGTGGACGGGCAGGGCAACTTCGGCTCGGTCGACGGCGACAACCCGGCGGCGATGCGCTACACCGAAATCCGCCTGTCGAAGATCGCGCATGAAATGCTCGCCGACATCGACATGGAGACGGTCGATTTCGGGCCTAACTACGACGGCTCGGAGCGCGAGCCGCTGGTGCTTCCGGCGCGCCTGCCCAACTTGCTGGTCAACGGGTCTTCGGGAATCGCCGTGGGCATGGCGACGAACATTCCGCCGCACAACCTCAACGAAGTGATCGACGCCTGCCAGCATTTGCTGAAGAACCCGCAGGCGAGTGTCGACGAGCTGATGGAAATCGTCCAGGCACCCGACTTCCCGACGGCGGGAATCATCTATGGCCTGTCCGGCGTGCGCGACGGCTACCGCACCGGGCGCGGCAAGATCGTGATGCGCGCGAAGTGCCATTTCGAAGACATCGACAAGGGCCAGCGCCAGTCGATCATCGTCGACGAAATTCCCTACCAGGTGAACAAGAAGAGCCTGCTCGAGCGCATCGCCGAACTCGTGCACGAGAAGAAGATCGAGGGCATCAGCCACATTCAGGACGAGTCCGACAAGTCGGGCATGCGCGTCGTCATCGAACTCAAGCGCGGCGAAGTGCCCGAGGTCGTGCTGAACAATCTTTACAAGCAAACGCAACTGCAAGACACGTTCGGCATGAACATGGTCGCGCTGATCGACGGCCAGCCCAAGCTGTGCAGCTTGCGCGACCTGGTCTCGATCTTCCTCGAGCACCGCCGCGAAGTCGTGACGCGGCGCACCGTGTTCGAGCTGCGCAAGGCGCGCGAACGCGGCCACGTGCTCGAAGGCCTCGCCGTGGCGCTGGCCAACATCGACGAGTTCATCGCGACGATCAAGGCCTCGCCGACGCCGCCGCTGGCCAAGTCGGCGTTGATGAGCAAGAGCTGGGATTCGGCGATGGTGCGCGAGATGCTCGCGCGCGCCGAGACGCAAACCCCCGGTGGGCGCAGCGCTTTCCGCCCCGCTGGGCTGGACGCCACGTTCGGCTTGCAGGGCGACGGCCTGTACCGCCTGTCCGAGGAGCAGGCCGGCGAAATCCTGCAGATGCGCCTGCAACGCCTGACCGGCCTGGAGCAAGACAAGATCGTCGGCGAGTACAAAGAGGTGATGGCCGAAATTGCCGACCTGATCGAGATCCTGAACACGCCCACGCGCGTGACGACGATCATCAGCGATGAGCTTGCCGCCATCAAACTCGAGTTCGGCCAGACCAAGCTCGGCGCACGGCGCAGCCAGATCGAGCCCAACGCGCAAGACCTCGGCACCGAAGACCTGATTCAGCCCACCGACATGGTGGTGACGCTGTCGCACACCGGCTACATCAAGAGCCAGGCGCTCTCCGAGTACCGCGCGCAGCGCCGCGGCGGGCGCGGCAAGCAGGCAACGATGACCAAGGAAGACGATTGGGTCGAGCAGCTCTTCATCGCCAACACGCACGACAACATCCTGTGCTTCACGAACCGCGGACGCATCTACTGGCTCAAAGTCTGGGAAGTGCCGCAAGGCTCGCGCAATTCGCGCGGCCGCCCCATCGTCAACATGTTCCCGCTGCAGGCCGGCGAAAAGGTCAACGTCGTGCTGCCGCTCACCGGCGAGGCACGCAGCTTCCCGGCGGAGCTGTTCGTCTTCATGGCCACTGCGCAAGGCACGGTGAAGAAGACCGGGCTCAACGAATTCAGCAACCCGCGCAAGGCCGGCATCATCGCGGTGGATCTGGACGACGGCGACTTCCTGATCGGCGCCGCGCTCACCGACGGCCACCACGACGTGATGCTGTTCAGCGACGGCGGCAAGGCGGTGCGCTTTGACGAAGACGACGTGCGCGGCATGGGCCGCCAGGCGCGCGGCGTGCGTGGCATGATGCTCGACGTTGGGCAGAGCGTGATCGCGATGCTGGTCGCCGAAGACGAAACGCAGAGCGTTCTCACCGCCACCGAAAACGGCTACGGCAAACGCACCAGCATCGTCGAGTACACGCGCCACGGGCGCGGCACGAAAGGCATGATCGCGATCCAGCAGACGCCGCGCAACGGCAAGGTCGTCGCCGCAACGCTCGTGCGGCCCGACGACGAAATCATGCTCATCACGGACCGCGGTGTGCTCGTGCGCACGCGGGTTTCGGAGATTCGCGAGTTGGGCCGCGCCACCCAGGGCGTGACGCTGATTGCGCTGGACGATGGCACCAAGTTGATCGGCTTGCAGCGCATCGTCGAGAACGACGCGAACGGCGGCACCGACGACAACGGCGACGCCGGCGGCGAAGCTGCACAAGACCCTCCCACCCCCGAAGGCGCCTGAACCGCATGCGCTGCATGGCAGGGGCCGGGCGGGGTGCGGTGCGTGCGAGAATTTGCCCTCGCCATGGCTGACTCACCCCACGCGCCCGCTCTTGCGTCCCCCCTTGTGTCTTCTGCCGCACCCCGCACTGCGCCTGTGGCGCCGCAAGCCGATTTGGCGGCATATCGCGCGCAGATCGACGCCATCGACAACCGGTTGCTCGGTCTGCTGAACGAGCGCGCAGCGCTCGCGCTCGCGATCGGCGAGATCAAGCGCAATGAAGGGTCGGTCGCGTTCCGCCCGGAGCGCGAAGCGCAAGTGATCGCGACGCTGCGCAGCGCCAACCCCGGGCCGCTGCGCTCGGAAAATGTGGCACCCATCTGGCGCGAAATCATGTCGGCGTGCCGCGCCTTGGAAACCCCCACGCGCGTCGCGTACCTCGGGCCCGCAGGGACGTTCAGCGAAGAGGCGTCGCTCGCTTTCTTCGGCTCGGCGATCGTCAAGCTGCCGTGCGCCAACTTCGACGAAGTGCTGCACGCCGGCGTCACTGGCGCCGCCGACTTTGCCGTCGTTCCGGTGGAGAACTCCACCGAAGGCGTCGTGACGCGCTCGCTCGACCTGTTCCTGACGACGCCGCTGTTCATCATCGGCGAAACCAGCTTGCTCGTGCGCCACAACCTGCTGCGCGCCGAGAATTCCCTGGACGGCGTGATGGCGGTGTGCGCGCACCCGCAGGCGCTCGCGCAATGTCACGCCTGGTTGACGAACCACCTGCCGCACGCCGAGCGCCGCCCGGCGGCGAGCAACGCCGAGGCGGCACGCCTGGCAAGCCTGGACCCGGCGCTGGCTGCGATTGCGAGCACCCGCGCCGGCGCCGAGTTCGGCCTGCACGTCGTCGCCCCGGCAATCCAGGACGAAGCGCACAACCGCACGCGCTTTGCCATCCTTGCGCACCCGGACCGGCAGCCGCGCCCGCAGGCGTCGGGCCACGACTGCACGAGCCTCGTCGTGTCGGTGACGAACCGGCCCGGTGCGGTGCACGACATGCTCGTGCCGCTGAAAAAGCACGGCGTCTCGATGAGCCGCTTCGAGTCGCGCCCGGCGCGCTCAGGCCAGTGGGAGTACTACTTCTACATCGACATTCAAGGTCACCCCGACCAGCCCGCGGTCGCCGCAGCGTTGCAGGAACTGCGCGACGTCTGCGCGTTCTTCAAGTTGCTCGGCACCTACCCGATCGACACCCACTGACCGCTTCTCGCACAAGACCGCCCATGTTCAATCAACTCGGTGTGATCGGTTGCGGCCTGATGGGCGGCAGCTTTGCGCTCGCGCTCAAGCGCGCCGGACTGGTGAACCGTGTCATCGGCTACAGCAAGTCGCCCAGCACGACGGAAAAAGCGAAGAAGCTCGGCGTCATCGACATCGCCGCCGAATCGGCGCTGCTCGCAGTGTCGGGCTCGGACATCGTGCTGATCGCGGTTCCCGTGGCCGCCACAGAGGCGACGTTTCGCGCGATTCGCCACCTCGTCGAGCCCGGCGTGCTGTTCATGGACGTGGGTTCGACGAAGCGCGACGTCGTCGACGCGGCGCGGCGCGTCCTCAAGGAGCGAATCACGTCCTTCGTTCCGGCGCACCCGATTGCGGGCAAGGAGGCCGGCGGGGTATCGCACGCCGACGCCGGGCTTTACAACGGCAGGCAAGTGATCCTCACGCCGCTGCCGAGCACGAACGCCGATTTGCTGCAAAAGGCGACCGACGTGTGGGCCGCAATCGGCTCGCAAGTGCTGCGCATGACGCCGGAGAATCACGACGCGGCGTTCGCTGCAGTGAGCCACTTGCCGCACGTGCTCGCCTTCGTTTACTTCAATTCGATCGCAGGGCAGGCCGCCGGGCGCGACTATCTGTCGCTTGCCGGTCCGGGGTTTCGCGACTTCACGCGAATCGCCGCGAGCGACCCGCTCGTCTGGCGCGACGTGCTGATGTCGAATCGCGAAGAAGTGCTCAAGCAGTCGGAGCGTTTCCGGCGTGAGCTCGAGGCCCTGGAAAATTCATTGAAGGCCGGCAACGCCGACGCGATCGAAGCGCAGATTCGCAACGCCTCGGAAGGGCGCGCCGGCTGGCAGCTGAGCAGCCCCAAGTCCGGCACGCAGCGCTGAAGTCGCTGCGAAACCCGAACCACGGCGCACCACTCTGCGCGTCAGCGCATGCATTCAATCCCGTTCATCGACATTCCCGCGCTGCGCAGCGCGGCCGGCACCGTGCGCCTGCCGGGCTCCAAGAGCATCTCGAATCGGGTGTTGTTGCTCGCTGCGCTGAGCGACGGGGTGACGCGCATCCACGACGTGCTCGAGTCGGACGACACGCGCGTCATGCTCGCTGCGTTGACGGCGTTGGGTTGCGAGGTTCGGACCCAGGACGGCGTCGTGGAGATCCACGGCCTCGCCGGTCGCCTGCGCACGCGCAGCGCCCAGCTGTTCCTCGGCAACGCCGGCACCGCGATGCGCCCGTTGTGCGCCGCGCTTGCGGTGATGGCGGCCACGCAGGGAGGCTCGTTCGAACTCAGCGGCGTACCGCGCATGCACGAGCGTCCCATCGGCGACCTCGTCGACGCGCTCACCCAGCTCGGCTGCAACGTGCAGTGGCTCGGGCAAACAGGCTATCCGCCGCTGCGCATCGGTGCTGCCGAAGCAATGCTTCGCACCGCGGTTCCGATTCGCGTGCGCGGCGACGTGTCGAGCCAGTTCCTCAGCGCGCTGTTGCTGGCGCTGCCGCTGGTGGGCAGCGCGCAAACGATCACGATCGAGGTCGACGGTGAGCTGATTTCCCGGCCGTACGTGGAAATCACCGTGAAGCTGCTGGCGCGTTTCGGCATCGACGTCGCCGTCACCGATTGGAAGCGCTTTGTCATTCCCGCGGGCTGCACTTACCGCTCGCCGGGGGACATTCACGTTGAAGGCGACGCTTCGTCGGCGTCGTACTTCATTGCGCTGGGTGCGATCGCGGCAATCCGCGAACCGCTGCGCATCGAGGGCGTCGGCCAGGACTCGATCCAGGGCGACATCCGATTTGTCGACGCAGCACGAGCGATGGGCGCCGACATCACCAGCGGGCCCGCGCACCTGGAAGTGCGGCGCGGCAGCTTCCCGTTGCGCGCCATCGACCTGGACTGCAACCACATTCCCGACGCGGCGATGACGCTCGCTGTGATGGCGCTGTTCGCGCAAGGCACGACGCGCCTGCGGAACATCGCGAGCTGGCGCGTCAAGGAAACCGACCGCATCGCGGCGATGGCCACGGAGCTGCGCAAGCTCGGTGCCGCAGTCACCGCAGGCGCCGACTTCATCGAAATCACGGCGCCGCAGCTCTGGCGCGCCGCGGCGATCCACACTTACGACGACCACCGCATCGCGATGTGTTTTTCGCTCGCCGCCTTGAATGGGTTGGCGGCAGGAGCCGCCGCGGCCAAAGCCGTGCCGGTGCGCATCCTCGATCCGCAATGCGTCGCCAAGACGTTTCCCGAGTATTTCGAGTCCTTGTTCGGCGTGGTTCAAGCCTTCGACGCCGACGTCCCCGTGATCACCGTCGACGGGCCCACCGCTTCGGGCAAGGGAACGCTCGCCAGCGCCTTGGCGCAGCAGCTGGGTTATCGCTTCCTCGACTCGGGTGCCGCGTACCGCGCCACGGCGCTGTCCGCAATGCGCGCCGGCGTCGCCGCCGACGATGAAACCGGCTTGGGACAAATCGCCGCGCATCTGGACTTGCTGTGCCTGCCGGGGCAGACCCTGCTGGGCAGGGAAGACGTGACCGAGGCGCTGCGCCGGGAGGAGGTGGGCGCGCTCGCATCCCGGATCTCCGCCTGGCCGAAAGTGCGCGACGCTTTGCTGCAGTTTCAACTCCAGCACCGGCGAGTTCCGGGGCTGGTCGCCGACGGGCGCGACATGGGCACGGTGATCTTCCCCGGTGCCGATCTCAAGGTGTTCCTCTCCGCAAGCGCCGCCACGCGCGCCGAGCGGCGCTACAAGCAATTGATATCAAAGGGGATTTCGGCTAACATCGCCGACCTTCGGGCCGAACTCGAAGCGAGGGACCAACGCGACCAGTCGCGCCCCGTCTCGCCCTTGAAGCCGGCCCAGGATGCGATGTTGCTCGACAACTCCGCACTGTCCGTCGAAGCCTCGGTGGACGCCGTGTTGAGTGCCTGGCAACAGCGCAGGCCGTTCGGCTGAGCTTGTCGCAAGCCAGTCGCCGGCCCGATCTCCCGAAGTGGCCCGACGCTCCCCCTCCTGTGCCCAACCTTCCAAGGCACGCCGAAGCGATCGGTTTTTCAACCTAACCCGCAGCGCCCTGCTGCACCGGAAATTTCAATGCCACAAACCCAAGTAGCCACCCCCGCCGGCGCGGATTCGTTCGCCGCCATGTTCGAAGAATCGCTGAAGCGCTCCGAAATGCGCAGCGGCGAAGTCATCACTGCCGAAGTGGTGCGCGTCGAACACAGCTTCGTGGTGGTGAATGCCGGCCTGAAGAGCGAGGCCTATGTTCCGATCGAAGAATTCAAGAACGACCATGGCGAGCTCGAAGTCCAGGTCGGTGACTTCGTGTCGGTGGCGATCGACGCCGTCGAAAACGGCTACGGCGACACCATCCTGTCGCGCGACAAGGCAAAGCGCCTGGCCTCGTGGCTGTCGCTGGAAAACTCGCTCGACTCGGGCGAGTTCGTCACCGGCACGGTGAACGGCAAGGTGAAGGGCGGCCTCACAGTGCTCGTGAACGGCATCCGCGCCTTCCTGCCAGGGTCGCTGCTCGACACGCGCCCGGTGAAAGACATGAGCCCGTTCGAGGGCAAGACGATGGAGTTCAAGGTCATCAAGCTGGACCGCAAGCGCAACAACGTCGTGTTGTCGCGCCGCGCCGTCGTCGAAGCGTCGATGGGCGAAGAGCGCTCCAAGCTGCTCAGCACGCTGCACGAAGGCGCGATCGTCAACGGCGTCGTCAAGAACATCACCGAGTACGGCGCGTTTGTCGATCTGGGCGGAATCGACGGCCTGCTGCACATCACCGACATGGCATGGCGCCGCGTGCGCCACCCGAGCGAAGTGGTGCAGGTCGGCCAGGAGCTGCAAGCCAAGGTCCTCAAGTTCGACGCCGAGAAGAACCGCGTCTCCCTGGGCATCAAGCAGCTCGGTGACGACCCGTGGCACGGCGTGTCGCGCCGCTACCCGAACAGCACGCGCCTGTTCGGCAAGATCACGAACATCGCCGATTACGGCGCGTTTGTCGAAATCGAACCCGGCATCGAAGGCCTGGTGCACGTGTCGGAGATGGACTGGACGAACAAGAACGTCGCACCGAGCAAGATCGTGTCTCTCGGCGACGAAGTCGAAGTCATGGTCCTCGAGATCGACGAAGACAAGCGCCGCATTTCGCTCGGCATGAAGCAGTGCAAGGCGAACCCGTGGGAAGAGTTTTCGGCGACGGTGCAACGCGGCGACCGCGTCAAGGGCCCCGTCAAGTCGATCACCGACTTCGGTGTCTTCGTCGGCCTGGCGGCAGGCATCGACGGCCTGGTGCACTTGTCCGACCTGTCGTGGAACGAACCCGGCGAAGCCGCGGTGCGCAACTTCAAGAAGGGCCAAGAGGTCGAGGCGATTGTTCTCGCCGTGGACGTGGAGCGCGAGCGCATCTCCTTGGGCATCAAGCAGCTCGACTCGGACCCGTTCACGAGCTACACCACGGTCAACGACAAGGGCCAAGTGGTCGTGGGCAAGGTCAAGACGGTGGACGCACGAGGCGCCGAGATTCAGCTCACTGCCGACGTCACCGGTTACCTGCGCGCTTCGGAAATCAGCCGCGACCGTGTCGAAGACGCACGCAACATGCTGAAGGAAGGCGACGAAGTCTCGGCGCTGATCATCAACGTGGACCGCAAGACGCGTTCCATCCAGCTCTCGATCAAGGCCAAGGACAACGCCGACAACCAGGAAGCGATGCAGAAGCTCGCCGCCACAGCCGAGCGCGAAAACGCCGGAACGACGAGCCTGGGCGCCTTGCTGCGCGCCAAGCTCGACAAGCAGGACGGCACGTCCTGAGTTGCCTGCGCTCCACACGCCTGGGTGCTGACTCCGTGAGCGGGCCGCGCTGCCGATGACACGATCCGACCTCGTGACCGAGCTGGCTGAGCGTTTCAGCCAGCTCACGCATCGCGACACCGAGTTCGCGGTGAAGACCATCCTCGACGCGATGTCCGACGGCTTGGCGCGCGGGCACCGCATCGAGATCCGCGGCTTCGGCAGTTTCTCGATCAACCGCAGGCCGCCACGCGTCGGGCGCAACCCGCGTTCGGGCGAACAGGTCGTGATTCCGGAAAAGCTCGTTCCGCACTTCAAGCCCGGAAAGGCTTTGCGCGAGGGCGTCGACGTCCGCGTTGCAGGCGCAGCAACGTCGGAACCCCACGACGCTGTCGCCCCAGTGCAGGAGTAGGCGGCCGCAGGGCGCGTCGCCTTCTTCGCAACCCGATCAGAGCACCTCCACGCCGATGCGAATTCTGCTCTGGCTGGTGCGCATCCTGGCGTTTTTCGCCTTGTTCGCGTTCGCGCTGAACAACCAGCACGAGGTCACGTTGCACGCCTTCTTCGGCCTGCAGTGGAGCGGCCCGATGATTCTGGTTGTGCTCGGCGCGTTGGCGCTCGGCTGCGCCTGCGGCGCACTGGCGATGCTGCCGAGCTGGTGGCGCCACAAGCGCCGCGCGCGCCCTGACGCGCCTGCCAGCTCGATTCTCGGCCCGCAGGAACTCGAGCCCGCCATGCCCCACAGCCTGCCCATGCATCCGCCACGCGATGGACTTTGACGTCCAATGGCTGCTGCTCGGCCTGCCGCTCGTTTTTGGGCTCGGCTGGCTCGCCTCGCGCCTGGATAGGCGCCAATGGCAGCGTGAACAGTCCGATTCGCCGCGCGCCTACTACAAGGGCCTGAACCTGCTGCTCAACGAGCAGTACGACAAGGCGATCGACGCCTTCATCGAAGCGGTTCAAGACGATCCCGACACGCTGGACTTGCACTTCGCCTTGGGCAGCCTGTTCCGGCGCCGCGGCGAATACGAACGCGCGGTGCGCGTGCACCAGCACTTGCTGCAGCGTGCGGATCTGCCCAAGGCGCAGCGCGACCGCGCGCAGTACGCACTCGCGCAAGACTATCTGAAGGCGGGGCTGTTCGACCGTGCCGAGCAGGCATTCGACGCACTCGATCGAACCGCGTTCAACACCGAAGCGCGCCTCGCGTTGCTGACGCTGCACGAGCGTTCGCGCGACTGGAATGCCGCAATTGCCGTCGCGCAGCAGCTGGAGACTGTCGGCGCAGCGTCGTTCGCATCGCGCATCGCGCACCACTGGTGCGAGCTCGCCGTCGAAGCTGACGCGCGGCAAGCCACGGCGCAGGCCGACGATGCCCTCGCCCTCGCCCGCGAAGCCGCGCCTCAGGCGGCGCGCCCGCTGGTGCTTGCCGGGCAGCGCGCCTTTGCACGCAACGACCCCGCCCAAGCGCTTGCCGACTGGGGCAAGCTGCTCAACGCCGATCCGCGCGCCTTCAGCCTGGTGGCGCGCGACTACGCGAAATGTGCACTCGCCAAGGGCGACCCGGGCGCCGCGCTCGAACAATTGCGCACGCTCTACGCGCGCGCGCCGAGCGTCGACCTGCTCGCCGCGATGGCGATCCTCGACGCCGATCCGGCGCACCAGTCGGAGCGCCTGCTGGCGCACATGCACGAACACCCCACGCTCACTGCCGCACAGCACTTGTTGACGCTGCATGACAAGGTTCCGATGCAGGGCGCGGCGCTCGCGAGTTTGCGCGACGCGCTCGCGCGCGCAGCCAAACCCTTGCAGCGTTACCGCTGCGCCGCGTGCGCCTTCGAGGCCCAGCACTATTTCTGGCAATGCCCCGGCTGCCTGAGCTGGGACACGTATCCGCCGCAACGCTTGGAGGATCAATGAAGAGCGCGCTTTGCATTCTTGTCACCCCGGCGAAAGCCGGGGCCCACCGGTGGATCCCGGCGTTCGCCGGGATGACGATCGAACCATCATGACTCCTGTGCCCAGCCGCGACCAGATGTCGGCGACCCAGGTGCTGGTCGTCGGCGATGCGATGCTCGACCGCTACTGGTTCGGCAACGTCGACCGCATCTCGCCCGAAGCGCCGGTTCCCGTGGTGCGCGTGAACCGCGAGGAAGAGCGCCTGGGCGGCGCGGCGAACGTCGCGCTCAACGTCAAGACGCTGGGCACGCAGGCGACGCTGCTCACCGTCGTGGGCGACGACGAGCCCGCGCGCAAACTGCGCACCCTGCTGGAAAAAAGCGGCGTGACAGCCTTGCTCGGCCACGACCCGCAGCTCTACACCATCGTCAAGCTGCGCGTGATCGGCCGATCCCAACAGCTTCTTCGCGTGGACTTCGAAAACCAGCCCGACCATGAAGTGCTCTCTGCCATGCTCGCCGACTTCGGCAGCGCGCTGCCCCGGCACCAGGCGGTGCTGTTTTCCGACTACGGCAAGGGTGGCCTGGAACACATCCCCAAGATGATTGCGATGGCGCGGGCGGCAAACAAACCCGTGCTTGTCGACCCGAAGGGCAGCGACTACACGCGCTACAGCGGCGCGACCGTCATTACGCCGAACCGCGCCGAGCTCGCGCACGTCGTCGGCGCCTGGAACAACGAAGCGCAGCTTGTTGAGCGCGCGCAGCGCCTGCGCGAGGAGCTGCGCATCGAAGCCTTGTTGCTGACGCGCTCGGAAGAAGGCATGTCGCTGTTCGATTCGACCGGCCACGTGCAAGTGCCGGCGCAGGCGCGCGAAGTGTTCGACGTCACGGGTGCCGGCGACACCGTGATCGCCACGCTCGCCGCGATGCTCGCGTGCGGCATGAGTTTGCGCGACGCGTTGCCGATCGCGAACCGCGCCGGCGGCATCGTCGTCGGCAAGTTCGGTACCGCCACCGTCAGCTACGAGGAGTTGTTCGAATGAGAGTTGTCGTCACCGGCGCCGCCGGAATGATCGGCGCGAATCTGGTGCACGGCTTGAACGCCGCGGGAATCGACGACGTGATCGCCGTCGACGACTTGACCGACGGCGCCAAGTACCGCAATTTGCTCGGCGCGAAACTTGCCGACTACTTCGACAAGGATGACTTCTACGCACGCTTCGCGCGCGGCGAATTCGGCCGAGTCGACGCCGTGCTGCACCAAGGCGCGTGCTCCGACACGATGGAGCAGAACGGCAAGTTCATGCTCGAGACCAATTACCGCTGCTCGAAGAACCTGCTCGATGCGTGCCAGGCGCAGGGCACCCGCCTCATCTATGCATCGTCGGCCGCCACCTACGGCGGCAGCGCGACGTTTCGCGAAGAACGCCAATTCGAGCAGCCACTCAACGTCTACGGCTACTCGAAGCTGCTGTTCGACAACGTCGTGCGCCGCATGTTGCCGTTCTCGTCGGCGCAAGTGGTGGGCCTGCGCTACTTCAACGTCTACGGCCCGCGCGAGCAGCACAAGGCGCGCATGGCGTCGGTGGCGTTCCATCACTACCACCAGTTCATTCAGACCGGCAAGGTGAAACTGTTCGGCGAATACGGCGGTTACGCGGCAGGCCAGCAGGCGCGCGACTTCGTCTTCGTCGACGACGTTGTCGCCGTGAACCTCTGGTTCCTGCAGAACCCCAGCAAGATCGGCGTGTTCAACCTCGGCACCGGGCGCGCCCAGCCGTTCAATGACATTGCGCTGGCGACGATCAATTCAGTGCGCAGCCAACGCGGCGAAGCCAGTCTGCCGCTGGACGCGCTGCTGGCGAGCAGGTTCCTCGAGTACATCGACTTCCCCGAGGCGCTGGTCGGCAAGTATCAATGCCTGACGCAGGCCGACCTGACCGCCCTGCGCGCCACCGGCTGCGCGCACGAGTTCGCCGACGTGGCGAGTGGCGTGAAGGGCTACGTCGAGTGGCTCGCGGGGTCGGCGTGAGGCGTTGGCTCGTTGCCGGCCTGCTGATCGCGTGCGCCGCGGCGGCTGCGCCCAGTGCCGATGTCAACCTTGCATCGCTCGCCGAGATCGAACGCATCAAGGGCGTGGGCACGTCGCTTGCCGCGAACATTCTGGAGGCGCGCGCCCAAGGCGCGTTCAAAGACTGGGGTGATCTGATCCGGCGCGTCAAAGGCATTGGCCCAGGCAACGCCGAAAAATTGTCCGCGCAAGGGCTGAGGGTCAACGACAAGCCGTTCTCGAATCAACAAACGCCATCACTGCCCGCCGCCCCGGCGAGCAGGCCCCAACTCAACTAAGGCGCTTTGGCGCCAAACAGGCGCTTCAAGCCGCCGAGCAAACCTTTGGGCGCCGCTGCGGCCTCGCTCTCTGCGGCTTTCGTGGTCGGCGCGGCTCCACTGGGCGCCGCAGCAAGTTGCGCGAGGCTTTCGAAAATGAGCCGGCGCGGGCTGATGTTCACGCCGAGCGTTTTTTCGATCTCGCTCACCGCGCGCATCGCGAGCAGCGAGTGGCCGCCAAGGTCGAAGAAGTTGTCGGCGCGGCCGACGCCTTCAAGGTTCAGCAATCGCTGCCAGATCTCCGCAATGCCACGTTCCAGGTCTGATTCAAGCGATCCCGGCGCAGCCGCGTTCGCGTCTTCGACCGCTTCGCCGGGCTTGGGCAACTTAGAGCGATCGAGCTTGCCGTTGGGCAACAACGGCACCGACTCGATGTGCACGAAGTGCTGTGGCACCATGTACTGCGGCAGCATCGCACGCACGTGATCGCGCAGCTCGGCCGCCGCCGGCATGGCGCCGCGCGGAACGATGTAGGCGACGATGCGCGTGTCGCCGGGCCGGTCTTCGCGCGCGATCACGACGACACGCGCGACGCCCGCAAACGAACCGAGGTTCGCCTCGATTTCGCCGAGTTCGATGCGGTGCCCGCGAATCTTCACCTGGTGGTCCAGGCGCCCCATGTGTTCGAGCTGACCGTCGTGGCGCCAGCGCCCGAGGTCGCCGGTGCGGTACATGCGGGCACCCGGCACTCGGCGGAACGGGTCGGCGACAAAGCGCTCGGCAGTCAAGTCGGGACGATTCAGATAGCCGATCGCCACGCCGTCACCGCCGATGTAGATCTCGCCTGGCACGCCGATCATGCATTGACGACCTGACCCATCAAGCACATGCACTTGCGTGTTGGCGATCGGCCGGCCGATCGAAATTCCGGCCGCCGGGCGAACCACGCGCCAGCACGTCGACCACACGGTCGTCTCGGTCGGGCCGTACATGTTCCAGAGTTCGCTGACACGTGCCAGCAGCTGCTCTGCCAGATCGAGCGGCAAGCCCTCGCCGCCGATCAATGCCTTGAAGTCAGCCGCGCCGGTCCAGCCGGCTTCGATCAGCATGCGCCAGGTCGACGGCGTCGCCTGCATGAGCGTCGCGTTCTGTTCGTCCAGCAAAGCGCGCAGGGCGCGACCGTCCTGCGCCTGTTCGGTCGTGGCGAGAATGATCATCGCGCCCACCGTCAGCGGCAGCAGCAGTTCCAGCACCGCGATGTCAAAGCTCAGCGTCGTCACCGCGAGCACGCGGTCGTTCGCAGTCAAGCCAGGCTCGCGCGCCATGCTCGCGAGGAAGTTCAGCACCGTGCCGTGCGGCACCGGCACGCCCTTGGGTTTGCCCGTTGAACCGGAGGTGTAGATCACATACGCCGGGTCGAGGGGGCCAGCGTCCAACTCTGCATCGGGAGAGAGCGCTGCGTCGGATTGCGCCGCGATGCCGGCGGCATCGGCATCCAACCACAACGACTTGTCGCGCGGCCACTGCACTGCCCCGGCGTTCGTGCTCTGCGTGACGAGCAAGGCGAGCTGCGCATCGTCGGCCATCATGGCCAACCGATCCGGCGGGTACACCGGGTCCAGAGGCACATACGCCGCGCCGGACTTGAGGATGGCAAGCTGCGCGATCACCTTGGAACTCGAGCGTTCCACACACAGGCCCACGAGCGCCCCGCGCCGAACGCCGCGCCTTCGCAGTTCCCGCGCCAGGCGATTCGACTGTGCCTCGAGTTGTGCGTGGCTCAGCGTGCCGCGCAGATCGCGCAGCGCCGGTCGGTCCGCGGCCCACGCGGCGCACGCGGAAATCATCTCGCCGACGGATCGGAACGCCGGCTTGGGCGCTTCGGTGCGGTTCCACGAGGTCAGCTCGGCGCGTTGTGCGTCGGTCAGAACGTCGTATTCGTCGACACGGCGGTTCGAGTTTTCGATCACGCTGTGCACCAGTGACATGTAGGACTCCAATAGTCGTTGAGCGGTGGCCTTGGCGAACAGCGTGCTTGCGTAACCGAGGCGGATCTGAGGAAAGACGTCGAGGTCAACACCCACTGCGATTTCAAACTGCGCCGAGCGCCGCTCGAACTCGAAGGACTCGACACGCAGACTGTCAAAATGCTGGACGCTGAACGGAGCGTTTACCAAGTTGAACATGACCTGGACGAGCGGCGCCCGCAGCACGTCGCGCTTGATTTCGATGCGTTCCACCAATTGTTCGAATGGAACGTCCTGATTGGCGTAGGCCTGCAGTGCGGTTTCCTGAACCTGTGCGAGAAAGTCGCCGAAAGTCGGTTCTCCTGAGAGGTCCGACCGCATCACCAGCGTGTTGACGAGGGTGCCGACCAACCCTTCCGAGAAAACGCCCAGGCGGTTCGCAATCGGCGCGGCGCTTGCGATATCAGTCTGGCCACTGATTCGTGCCATGAGAATTTGGAAGCACGCCAGCAGGGTCATGTACGGCGTCACGCCCTTACCGTGGCTGAATTGTTTGAGCTTTGCGATGAGCGTGGAAGCCAGCGGGGCACGCACCACACCACCTTCACCTTGATGCGCCTGTAGTCGCGCAAAGTCGACTGGTAGGCGCAGCGGCGTCAGGCCGTCAAGGCGTGTGCGCCAATATTCCAGCTGCTGCACCGCTTCGGCTGTGCCTGCCCTTTCACGCTGCCAAGCAGCGTAATCGGCGTAGTCGATCTCAGGTGTCGAAAGGGTCGCTGCGCGCCCTTTCGCCAGCGCGTTGTAAGCTTGACCGAGCTCGCGGAACAGGATTCCCATGGACCATTGATCCGCAATCGAGTGGTGCACGATCCACACGAGGACGTGCCGCTGCACATCGAGGCAGAGGAGCGCAATGCGATGTGGCCCGGGCAGAGACAGATCGAACGGCTGCGCCGCCAAGTCGCCGACGATTTGCCGCACCAGCGCATCGCGCTCCGCTCGAGCACGATCCCGCAAGTCGATACGCTCGATGTTCAGTGCGAGCTGCGGCATGATGTGTTGCATCGGCTCGCCACCGACATCTTCGAAGCGCGTTCGAAACACCTCATGCCGCTGCGCGACGACCCTGAGCGCCTGCACCATCGCCTCCGCGCTGAGGGGGCCGGCAAACTCCAACGCCGGCGAAATGTTGTAGGCGGTCGTCGCGGGATTGAGGCGCTGCACCAGCCACATTCGGCGCTGGGGAAACGAGGTCGGCAAAGGCCCATCGCGCTCGTCAAGCCGGCGTGGGGTAGATTCCGCGCCCAGCCGCCCGGCCCCGTTGTTCAAGTCCAGGCGCAGGCGGGCCGCCAAGCCACGCAGGGTTGGGCTTTCAAAGATCGCTCGCACCGAAGGTGCGACTCCCAGATCGCGGCGTACCCTGGAAACGACCTGCGTCGCATTGAGCGAGTGTCCGCCCAGCTCGAAGAAGTTGTCGTTCCGGCCGACTGACTCAAGCGCGAGAACTTCGCACCAGATCTGCGCCAGCGCCGATTCGATGGGCCCGACGGGCGCCTCGAATCTAGCGTTGGCGAACGCCTCATGCGCAGGATCCGGCAGCGCAGCACGGTCGATCTTGCCGTTAGGGGTGAGCGGCAGTGCGTTCAGTGCAACAAAGGCGGCCGGGACCATGTACTCCGGCAATTGCGCGGCGAGCTGTTGCCGCAGGGTTTCGCCACGAGGCGACTGCTGCTGCGAATCGCGCTCATTCGCCCCCGCAGAGGTGTAGTAGGCCACCAGACGCTTCGTACCCAGGGAATCTTCGCGCGCCAGCACCACCGCTTCGCGCACGCCTTCGCTTGCCGCCAGCTTGGCCTCGATCTCGCCGAGCTCGATGCGAAACCCTCGAATCTTGACCTGGGAATCGCTACGCCCAAGAAACTCGATGTTGCCGTCGGGCAGGTGGCGTGCCAGGTCGCCTGTCTTGTACATGCGTGCGCCAGGTTCGGGGCTGTACGGGTCGGGCGCAAACCGCTCCTCGGTGAGTTCGGGGCGGCCCAGGTAGCCGCGCGCCACGCCGGCGCCGCCGATGAACAACTCTCCTCTTACTCCGATGGGAACAGGTTGACCCGCTCGATCCAGGATGTAAGCGCGCCCATTCGAAATGGGCCGTCCGATGTGGATTGCTTCGCCTGCGAAGCCGATGCGTCCGGATGTCGCCACCACTGCACATTCGGTGGGACCGTAGTTGTTGACGAGATCGTATGTCCGCGCAGTCGCAAGCGGACCTCGCAGTGCGTCACCACCAATCAGAAGCGTCTTGAGCGTCGGGTTGACGATCCCCTCGGAGAATGCGAGTTCGGCCAGCGGCGTGGGGAGAAACGAAATGTCCAAGGGTTGCTGTCTCCACCAGTTCAGCAACTCCATGGGATCGTCTTGACTTTCGCGCGGAGGCATCAGCAGACGCGCACCGACGCACAGTGCGGACCACAGCTCCCACGTCGATGCATCGAAGGCAACGCCGGCAAGGCCGCTTGAGCAGCTCGCCGCAGACATGGCAAACGCGCGTCGATGCCAATCGACCAGGTTGGAGAGATGACGGTGCTCGACCATGGTGCCCTTCGGCTGCCCCGTCGACCCTGACGTGTAGATGACGTAGGCCAAATTCTGTGAGGTCAATCCCGCAACGCCGGGCAGTGGATTCCTGATGGGACTGTCCGCCCATGGCGCCTTGGGATCGTCCATCTCCAGCACCGGAACTTCGCTCACGCTCATGGCCTGCGGCGCACTGCGCTGCTGTAGGTTCGCCCACACGCTGCCCTGAGTGAGGATCACCCTGGGAGAACTGTCTCGAAGCATGTAGTTCAAGCGCTGCGCGGGGTACAGAGGGTCCAGCGGCACGTACGCCCCACCCGCCTTCAAAGTGGCCAGCACGGCCACAACCAGTTCCACTCTGCGCTCCAGCAGGATGGTCACCCTGTCGTCGGGGCGGACACCCAGTTCTCGAAGGTAGTGCGCCAGTTGGTTCGCCTGGGCGTTCAACTCACCGTAGCTGAGTGCTCGCTCGCCCTGACGCAGCGCCACTGCATCGGGCCGCCTGGCCGCTTGCTCCTCGAACAACTCATGCACACAACGCGGGTCGACGTCGTGCACTTTCGTGTCGTTCCATTGCACCAGCAATTTGTGCCGCTCGGCCTCGGGCAGGATTTGCAGTTTGTCCAGAGGTTGCGCCTGATCGGCCACCATCGCCGAAGCAATGCAACGCAGGTAGTCGACTTGGCGTTCGATCGTCGCCTTGTCGAACAGCGCCGTGGCGTAGCCCAGGTCGCCAGCAATTCGACCGCTCTGTTCGCGCAGAGTCAGGGTCAGGTCGAACTTGGCCACGTTCTGAGCGAGTGACAAGTTTTCGACATGCAGGCCGGCTAGCGCAGGAGCCGGGGCCTGCTGCCCCTCCCAGGCAAACATGACCTGGAACAGCGGGCTGTGGGCGAGGCTGCGCACCGGGTGCATGAGTTCCACTACCTGCTCGAAGGGAAGATCCTGATGCTGCTGTGCGCCCAGTGCCTGCGTTCTGACACGCGCGAGCCATTGCGTCACGCTGGGGCTGCCCGTGCTGTCCAGGCGCAGCGCGAGGGTGTTGACGAAGAAGCCGATGAGCGGCTCGAGCTCGGTGCGTCTTCGATTCGCCACGGGCGCGCCGATCACGACTTCGTCTTGCCCGCTCAAGCGCAGCAATACCGCGCCCCAGGCCGCGAGCAAGGTCATGAACAAGGTCATGCCCTGGCGTTGGCTCAGGGCCTTCAGCTGCTCAGTGAGTGACTCGTCGAACTCAAACTCAACGGCACCGCCCGCATAGTCCTGCCGTTGCGGGCGTGGCCGGTCTGTGGGCAATTCGATGAGCTCGGGCGCGCCTTGCAAGGTGCGCTGCCAGTATTCGCCTTGACGTTCCAACACCTCACCGCTGAGCCACCGACGCTGCCACGCTGCGATGTCCGAGTACTGGATTTGCAGTGCAGGTAGCGGGTCGCCTTGCCCTGCGCGGTACGCTGCGTACAAGACGCTCAACTCACCGCTCAGCACGCCCCGAGACCATCCGTCCGAGACGATGTGGTGCATGGTGAGCCAGAGTACGTGCTCGAACTCAGCCGTGCGGGTGAGCCGTCCGCGGATGAGCGGCCCGGTTCGCAGGTCGAACGCCGCATCAGCTTCTTGTTGACCCAAGCGATCGAGTTCTTGCGCAGCGCCGGCCTGATTGCGCAGATCGTGGTGCTGCAGCGGCAAACCGATGTCGAGCTGCGCGATGTGTTGCGAGGGTTCACCGTCCTCGGCGCGGAATGTGGTGCGCAGCGCTTCGTGGCGCTCGACGATGCGGTCCAACGCACGCTGTAGCGCATTGCGATCCAGCACTCCCAAGAGTCGCCAAGAGATGCTGATGTGATAGGCGCGGCTCACGCCTTCCAGCTGAGACAGGAACCAGAGTCGCTGTTGCGCGAACGACAGGGCCATGGGTTGTTGGCGTGGCGCGGATTCGATGGCCGGGGGCTCGCTATGCGCCATGCTTTGCACGGCCGCAGCCAACGTCATCAATTCAGGCTTGTCGAAGAACTCTCCCAGCTCGAGTTCGATTCCAAGACGCTTGTGCACGCGCGAAGCCACGCGCAGGGCGAGCAGCGAGTGCCCACCGACAGCAAAGAAGTTGTCGCGCCGGCCAATGCGCGCCAGCCCCAATACCTCACTCCAGATGCTCGCCAGGGCTGCCTCGATCTCACCGACGGGCGCTTCGTACTCCGGCTGCGCGTCGGTACTCGCGTCGAGAGCAGGCAGCGCCGCGCGGTCAATCTTGCCGTTGGGCAATGTGGGTAGCGCGTGCAGTACGACGATTCGTGCCGGAATGAACGCGGCCGGCAACACCGCAGAGAGATGCCTACGCAGCACTTGTGGATCAGCGCTGCCCTCGGCTCTTGCTTCAACATAGGCCACCAGGGCCAACTCGCCGTCTTTCGCCTTCGTTGGCAGGACGAAACATTGGCCGACGCTTGAGTGTGCGGCAAGCGCCGCCATAACCTCGGCCGGCTCAATTCGCACACCGCGAATCTTGATCTGGTCGTCAAGTCGACCGAGTATCTCCAGCGACCCGTCGTCGCGATAGCGGCCCGAATCACCTGTCCAGTAAAGCAGATCCTGCGGATCGTCGCGCCACGGATTCGGCCTGAACCGTCGAGCACTCTCCTCAGGTGCGCGCAGGTATCCAAGGGAACGCAACGGCGTACGAACAACGATCTCGCCAGGCTCACCGATTCCGCAAAGCACAGAGTCTTTGCTGACAATCAAGACTTGGGTTTGCGGCAGTGCCACACCAATCGGCTGTACACCGCGGTCGGGCTCATCCGGCACCACATGGTAGCAACGGGCCAAAGTAGTTTCGGTGGGACCGTACAGATTGACTATCTGCGCGGCATCCCCGAATCGGCGACGCCAGGCGCGCACCAGCACATCAGTCAAAGGTTCGCCGGCCACAAACAACCAGCGCAAGCTGGGCAGGGTGATCGACTCACTCGGCATCGTCAGCCACGCCTGCAACAGCGTGGGCGTGGTGTGCACAACGCTCACACCTTCCCTCGCCACCCAGGCCAACGGATCGAGTTCGTCCGTCCCGCTCGGGATGCACAGGCAGGCGCCGCTCGTCAGCGGCAGGAAGACATCTCGAAGTACAGGGTCGAATGACAAGCTGACCAGCTGTGCGACCCGGTCGCGTTCACCCACGCCAAATCGCTCGGTCTGCCACTCGACAAACTGCGATAAGCCACGGTGCCTTCCGAGCACGGCCTTCGGAACGCCGCTGCTGCCCGAAGTGAAGAAGACGTAGGCAGGGCCATCCGGATCAACCTTCGTTGAATCGTTCAATTCAGCGACGCGTTGCCGTGGGAGGGAGTCAAGATGCTCATCGAGACGAACCACTTCGATCCCGTCTGCTGCAAGCGCCGTTTCCGCACCCACATGGCACATCAGACGCACGCGCGCGGCGCGCATGTTCGCGAGCCGGCGCGCCGGAGGAAGCTTCGCGTCCAATGTCAGAAAGACGCCACCCACATGCAATACGGAGAGCATCGCCACAACGACGCCAAAGGACTTTCGACCGACAATGGCGACCACGTCCCCGCCTTCGACACCGGATTGCCGCAACCTTGCCGCGAGCAACGCCGCCTTCCCCTGCAACTCCGCGAACTGATACTCGCGGCCGCCGCATCTCACCGCGATGCGCGCCGGCAGCCGGTTCGCGACCGCCGCGATGTGCTTAGTGACCGATATGAATTGCGGTGCGGAAAGCATTGCCCCTGGGTCCGGCAGCAAGTTTTTGTGCGCCTCCGTTCGAAGCGAGTAGGCGTGAATCGATCGCGCCGGGTGCTCTGCCACTTGATTCAACAAGTGCACGTACTGTTCCAACAGCGCATGAAGCGCACCGTCGGAGAAGCACTCGCGGCGGGCGACCATGCTGAGTTCAACTCGGCCTTCTCGAGACTGAATGTAGAGAGTCAGTGGAAAGATCGCCTGACCGAAGTGCACGGCCACATGCTCGGATTCAAGGCCCTCAAATGGCGGCGCGTCAGTCATCTCGCCGAAGGAGTTGACGAGCACATCAAAGTACGGTGTCGCGCCTGGTTCACGCTGGGGCTTGGCTCGCGCGACAACAGCGTCGAACGGAACTTCCTGGTGGCTCCAAGCCTCTAGTGCGGTTTCGCGTACCCGCCCAAGCAGAGTTTCGAAGGTCGGGCCTCCGCCGACATCAGTGTGCAGCACCACCGTGTTCAGCAGCGGCCCCACAACGGACTGCAGCTCCTGGCTCGCACGATCCACCACAGGCACGCCAACGGCAACGCTCTCCGCACCATAGCGCCGCATGAGCAGCAGCTTGACTGCGCTGAGCAGGACGACAAATGTCGTGGCGTCATGAGCTCGAGCAAGTCTCGCGATTCGACTGACGGTGCCTGTCGCGATACGGGCGCGGGCAATGGGTGCTGCGTTGTCATTGCCAAGGCGCGCCGATGGATCGCGAGGCAGGCGCAACGGGACTACACCCGCGAGCTTGCGAACCCAGAATTCGAGCCCACCCTCGTGCACGCGTGCTTCATTTCGCCGCCGCTCCCAATGCGCAACGTCGCGCCACGAGCACTTGGCAATGGGCAGAAGCGCCACCTCATGCCTGCAAAGTGCACCATAGATCGCCGCAAGTTCGCGAAGCACGATGGCAAGGGACCAGCCGTCCAACACAATGTGATGGAACGCCAGGGAGAACACCTGCTCGTGGTCGCCCAATCGAAACAACGTTGCCCGAAGTAAGGGGCCGCGCGAGAGGTCGAACGGCGTGTCCGCGAACTCGCCGAGGTGGCGCAACAGTGTCAGCTCGGGACTTAAACCCTCGGCTTGGGCAAGATCGCACTGGTTCAACGTCAGACGTGCGGCGGGAAGGACGACTTGTCGTGGTTCCTCGTCAGCCTCTTCGAATTGGCTACGCAGCCCTTCATGCCGGATGAGCAATTCGTCGAGGGCGGCTTGCAGCAGCGGCACGTCCAACGCGCCCTTGAGTCGCGTCGCGTGCACGATGTTGTACTGGGAAGCGCCGCGACCGCTCCTCTCGACGAACCAGATGCCGCGCTGCATGCTCGTCAGCGGCGAGGTCTGTCCCGGCGGGGCGAACGCAGCGATTGGTGGAGCGTCAACCTTGTGCTCCACGTGCTCGTCGATGCGACGAGCCAGATCGGTCAGGCTCGCTTGATCGAAGATGTCGCGGACAGAGAGAGCCACGCGCATCTCGGCCTGAACCCGCAGCGCCACTCGAACCGCCAGTAGCGAGTGGCCTCCAAGTTCGAAAAAATTGTCCCGACGTCCGACACGCGCCGCGCTCAATACATCGCACCAGATTGTGGCGAGTGCAACTTCGGTCGCTCCCGTCGGCGCCTCGTGGCCCTGGGTCGTAGAGTCCGGCAGGCCAGGTGCCGGCAGCGCGTTTCGATCGATCTTGCCATTGGCCGTGAGCGGCAGTTCGCGCAATTCGACGAATGCTGCGGGAACCATGTACTCGGGCAAATGGGCGGCAAGCTGCGCGCGCAGGAGGTCGGCTCGCGGCATTGCCGATGAATCGGTATCGGCCGAATCACGTGCCACCGTGATCGCCGTGAAGTAAGCCACCAGTCGCCTATCACCGGGAGTGTCTTCGCGCGCGATAACCACACCTTGACGCACGCCATCGCACGAACGCAGACTGGCTTCGATCTCGCCAAGCTCGACGCGAAAGCCCCGGATCTTGACTTGAGAGTCCGCTCGCCCAAGGAATTCGATGTTTGCGTCAGCCCGGTAGCGCGCCCGATCCCCGGTCTTGTAGAGGCGAGCGCCAGGCTCGTCAACGAAAGGATCATCAACAAAGCGTTGAGCGTTCAACTCTGGGTCATTGAGGTACCTCAGCGCCAGCCCCGGGCCACCGAGACAAAGCTCGCCAACAACGCCCACCGGCACCGGCTCGCCGTGACGATCCAAGATGTAGGCGCGCGTATTCGAGATCGGACGCCCGATCGGAATCGACGCGACTTCATCAGGTATCGACTTGATCTCAAAGGTGGTCGCGAACGTCGTGCATTCAGTGGGACCGTACCCGTTGAGCAAATGTTCGGGGCGCCCGTTTCGCAGCACCTTGGCAATCACTTGCGCGTCGAGCACGTCGCCGCCAACGATGAGATAGCGAAGGCGTGGGAAGACCTTGGCCAGCGCGTCGGCGTACTGGTTGAACAGTCCCACGGTCAGCCAGAGCGTGCTGACCCTTGTCTCGATCAATGTCCGTGCCAATCGGCCGGGATCGAGCACAGTGTCTTGCTCGATAACCACGACCTCTGCCCCATTGAGCAATGCTCCCCACACTTCAAGCGTGCTTGCGTCAAACGCAGGATTCGCCGCAAAAGCGAAGCGGTCGGTGTCTCGAAAGTCGGCATACCCGTTGTTCAAGACCAGCCGAGAAATCGCTCGGTGCGGCGTCAGAACGCCTTTCGGCCGCCCCGAGGAGCCCGAGGTGTACATCACATACGCCGCAGCGTCGGCAGCCATGCGCAAACCAAGGTTGTGCGAGGGTGAGGTGTCGAGTCGCGAATCGTGAACATCGAGCTGAGCGAGTCCTTCAACCCACGGCGCCCGATACGCGCCGTCACTCACCAGGGCACGACATCCGCTGTCCCGGGCCATGTAAGCGAGTCGGCTCGCCGGCGTGCGAGGGTCCAGCGGGACGTAGGTGGCTCCACACTTGAGGATCGCAACTTCGGCAATCACCAATTCGAGGCAACGGTCAAGCAGGACCGCGACACAGTCGCCTGGCTTCACCTCCATCGAAATCAGTTCATGCGCAAGTTGATTGGCCCTGGCGTTCAATTCGCCGTAGTTGAGGAATTTGTCGCCCTGCCGGACTGCCGGAGCGTTCGGGTGTCGCTGCACCCGCGCTTCAAAGAGTTCGTGCACTCCACAATGACTTGGGTATTCGACGGCGGTTTCGTTCCACTCGAACAGCAGCTTGTGGCGCTCCACCTGCGGAAGAATTTGAAGCCTGTCAATCGCCAGCGCCGAATGGGCGGCCATTGCCATGGCCATGCACCGCAGGTACTCGACGTGGCGTTCGATACTGTCTCGATCGAACGAGGCGGTTGCGTATTGAATCGTGGCGGCGATGCAACCATCTTTTTCGTGCGCGTTCAGCTTCAACTCGAACTCGCAGGCGTCGCCTACGGCCCCAGACCGTTGCAGGCTGGCGGGCTGTTCCTCCCACTCGAACATCAATTGGAACAGTGGACGATGGTCCACGGGACCCGAACCCCGCGCGAGTTCGGCAACTTCGGCAACTGACAGCTCCCGATTCTGGCGAGCGGTCAGAGCCTGCGCGTTCACGAGCGTCAACCATTGCTGCACACCGGGACTTCCCGCGCCGTTCAATCGCAATGCCAAGGGCTTGCGCGGCGCAGCGCCGAAATCTCGAGCATCTGCGAACATGCCGATCACGACGTCGGTTTGTCCGGTCAAGCGCCCGAGCAGGGCGCCCCACGCGGCGAGCAACACAAGCTGCAATGTCACCCCATTTCGTTGCGCCAGAGCACCGAGTCCACGAGTCAACACCGCGTCGAAGACAAACTCGATCGAGGCAGCGCACAGGTCCGTATCCCGTCCCAGCAGCGGCGGCCGGTCGCGGTCGGTTGGTAGCTCGACGAGCCGTGGCGCACCGGCCAGCGTACGCTTCCAATACTCCCTTTGCTCCTGGAGCCGCTGTTCGGTCAGTCCTTGATCAACGGAATGCATTCTTCGAAAAGCCTTCATCTGGCTCGGCGCAGACTTGCGCAAGCCCACGGGACCCTTGCGGGTTGGGCACTGTGTGATCGTCACAGACCAGCGCTTCGGTGGGCCGAGGTTAGCGCTTCCCTCTACGCCTCATCAGCCGAATTGGACTGGAAATCAAGCGGTGGCGTTGTCGGCGTGAAAAAGCACACGCCGACCCTGCGGAGTCTGCCAGCGAAAGAAGCGGACCACCTCATCCCGGCGCGCAAGTGTGTCCGTGACACCCAGATCAAGAAGCTCACGCGTGTATGGGGCTTCGAACAGAAGGTAGCTTGCCAGTGCGGCACCGCGAGCCTCAGCTCCACGCCCGGATACACCGGCACCACGCAACAGCGCACGAATCGAGGGGGGCAGGCTGCCCAGATGCTTTGCGGCAATGTCATCAAGGCGTTGGGTGGGTGCGATCACCAGCACCTCGAGCGGCCGCAGCGTCGTGTGCGCCAACGCTTGCGGCGGCAGCAGCCGCAATGTGCTGTTGATGCGCTGCAAACGCTCGACATCGACAGCAAGGGAATCAAGAAAAATGTTCGACAGCGCATGGCCGGCAATCTGCGCAAGATTCGGATACTCGCGACTGCCGGCGCGTTTTCCCGGAGGTTCGTGCATGCGCCCGGCACCGATGACCAGAATGCGTTGAGCTCCAAGGTGTACAGCGGGAGAAATTGGCGCCGATTGCCGCATTGAGCCATCACCACAGTACTCGAGATCGCCATCGATATCCAGCGCGACGGCAGGGAAGATGAAGGGAATGGCCGACGACGCCATCAGATGTTGGAGCGTGATCTCGCAACGAACCGCGATGCGCTGCGAGCGCGTCCACGGAACGATGTGATCTGCGGATTGGTAGAACGTCGCATGCAGCCCGGAGCCGTAGCTCGACGCCGTGACTGCGAGGGCCTGCAAATGTCCGGTGCGCATCGCCTCGCGAACTTTCTCCGGCTGAATCAAATGTCGCAGAAGCCGCTCGAGCGGCTCGTTGTTCAGCAACGAGCGTGGCCGGGCGCGACGCCAGCGAGCGATCATCCATCCGAGCGACATCATTGTCAGCCAGCCCGCCCCGGTGCGAAGCACGCCGATCGTGTCTGTCCGGTACACCTGCTCAGCGTGAAAGTCCTGCCACACGTCGCAAAGCGTGCGCACGCCCTCGTCAAAGTCGTCCGCGCGGGACGCCAATGCGGTCGCGTTGATCGCACCCGCCGACGTGCCCGTGATGACAGGGAAAGGGTTGGTCGCCGGCGCCCCGCATTCGCGGCGGATTTGAGCGACCGCCTTGAGCACCCCCACTTGGTATGCGGCGCGGGCGCCGCCGCCAGTCAAGACCAGACCGGTTGTTGGCTCTGTACTCGCTTCGAAGCTCAAGGTCTCACTCATGGCGCCACTGGCCGCAGCGGCCGGTCAGCGCGATGATAGGTCAGTCGTGGATCAACGATCGACTGAATGAATGCCGCGCGAAAGACCCTCTCACCAGCACTGCGCTACTGTCATGGGGCCGCTGACCCCACGCTCCCCCTTCTGTGTGAGCGAGTAGGCGCCGCAGCCGTCTCCCGCCTGCGAGCCGACCGGAGTGGCTGTCAACGTATAGGCGGAAGTCGTCGGTTGCCCAACCGGGAAACTCAACGTGTAGTGCCCATGCTCTGTGGTGATGCGGGACACCACTGTGGATCCCGGCGTGGTGCTGTCGCTCAGCGTGGCGTTCTGGTATCCCGTCGTGGAATTTTCGGTCGCGAACCGCTCCAACATCTGGGCGGCATTGGTGAGCGCGCCGCGCGCCTCGGCGCGACGCGCCTTCATCACGTAGGCCTGGTAGGACGGAACCGCGATCGCGCCAATCACCGCAATCACCGCAACGACAATCATGAGCTCGATGAGCGTCATGCCACGAGTCGACTGGTTCATCCCAGACCCCTTCAACGAACTTCGCGCCACATGGCGCGGCCATTGCTGCCCGCGCCCAGACCACCCAGAATGCTGTCAATCTTCCCTTCCGAATTGGGAACCAGGCGATAGTCGCGCTTGCCGTCGCTCACGAACGACGGAGTGGCAGGAATGCCGTCGATCCGGATTCCGCTGACGTTGTAGTTGCCGGCGGCCACACTCGAGAAAGTCAGGAAGTCGCCGGTTTCCAGAGTCTGGTTGGCGTTGGTATCGAAGGTCGCCGAGTCTAGGCGGTTGCCCGTGATTGCATCGAATTCGAGCAACCAGCCCGAGCCACCGCCGTCGCAAGAGGTGTTCGGGATCATCGATGCCGCGATCAGCCGGCCGGCACGAAACGTCGCGTCCGTGACCACTCGCTCGCCGCTCGTGGGCAACTCCAGATACCAGCCCATCTTGTTGTTCAGGAAGTTGCTTCGCGTGATCACACCATCCTTCAACGAGACCGTGGCATCACCCGGCGCGCCCACCGCATGGGTGGAAAGGCGAAAAGTCAGGCCGGTAGGCGCTGTAGTCGTGCCAAGCACCGACTGCTGCTGCAAGTCATCGCGGCCGAGGGTGCCGCCGTCGTCGCTGAGGTCGTCGCGGAAGGCGTAAATCGCTTGATCGGAAAAGCTGGCAATGTCACCCGTGGCGAGATAGCGACCCGTACCGAAGGCGATCAGGTAGCCCCCCTTGGGATGGCGCGTCACGTCCAGCGCCCCCGTGATCGGCTGCGAGGACTCGGTGGAGAAGAGCGGGTCCCCGTCGTTGCCCACTCCCCAGGAGCTGGTCGACGTCGAGTTCAAGTCGAATTTCCACACGTTTCCGTCCAAGTCACCTGCATACACCAGATCGACTCGACCGTCGCCATTGGTGTCAATCGCCGCAGGCGCCGAAAGGCCGTTCGGGCTGAGACTCGTCCCCGAACCGGTATCGAGTTTCTTCTTCACGGCACCCGTCTCGGCGTTGAGGACGAACAGCACCGCATTGCCGCTCGAGCTGGGTGCCTTGTAGCCACCGCTGACAATCACCGACCACTCTCCGTCGTTCGTGCGCACCAGCAAGGGCTGCGAGTAGACGTGGCCCATGTCCGAATCATGGCTCTCGTTGAACTCCCAGCGCACGATGCTCGCCGCAGTGCCTTCTCCAAATGTCGATGGGTCCGTCACATCCAGCGCAAACACACCCTTCCCGCCGGCACGCATGCCTGCCACGAGGAGGGTGTGCCAGTTGTTGTCGTAGAACGCGTCGCCCACAGTGGGCGAGCCGTCGACATAGAAGCGGTGGTCGTAGGTGGGGCTGCTGAGTTCGCCGAGGCCGCTGTACACCTGAGAGGGCACGTAGGCAAACATCTCGTCGCCAGTCACTGCATTGATAGCGTGCAGCATGCCGTCGTTGCTGCCGACATAGAGCACCGGTGTGCGATTGCGCTTTTCGTTGGCAAAGGTGATGTAGGGCTTGGCCTCGAAGTCGTTCGCATAGTCGAACGCCGGGCCGGCAACGTAATAGGGCGCCGAATTGACGATATCGCCCAGCGGACCGTTTACGCGATCACGGAACTTCGTCGGGCATGCAGCGTTGTTGTGGCGCACCTCGCATACATCGGAACCACGCAGAAAGTCGAGGCGCTGCGCCCCGACCGCCGCCGAGTCGCTCAGCTTGATGGCGTTGCTCTGCGAGGTGTCAAGCTCAAGGTCCGTCGGTGAACTTGGGTTGGTCGGCCAGCGAAATGCGATGCCCTTGGACCCGGAAGCCAGAGGCTTGTAGGTGATGATCTTGCGCGTCCCCGCTGCGGCCTGCGCCTTGATTCGCGCAGCAGCGTCCCAGTCATGCGACGTCCCGACGGCCCCATTGCTCAACACCGGATAGGCCAGCAGGCTGCCCCACCAGCCGCGGCTGTTGAACTTGGGCTGGTAGACGCGCGAGCCCGCGTTCAGTATTCCACCGTTGATCCCCGCCGAGGTTCCCGTGCTCGTTTTGTCGATGATGTCGTTGACGATGGAATTGAAAGCGGAGGCGATGGACTCCGGCGAATCGCCAACGAACGCCGTCGGGTATGCCCCACCATCTTGGGCCATTCGGTTCAGCGCGGCGCTCGAACTGGCGTTCTTGATCGAGTCGCCCATACCGATCACATAAGTCTTGATGTCGAATGGCTGGCCGGCAAGGCTGGGGTTGCTCAGGTTGGCCGAGCCACTCGAAGACAACGTGAAGTTTGGTTTGCGCAGCGAGGTAATCTTCGCGAAGACGTCCAGCTGCGCTTGTCCGAAGGTCCACACGCCATTGGCGTCTTGCGTGTTGGCCCATTGACTTGGGTCGTACTGAGTGCCATTGGTGCGCCCAGTCGGGTTGCCGTCGGTCGCGAGGATCACGAAATTCGACTGGCAAGTCTGGGCGATGGGGCTGTCGCTCGCAGTCGCACCGCGAAAGTACTCGCGAACCGTATTCAGGGTTCCGGTCAGCGGCGTGAAGAGCGCCGCATTCTTGATTTCGGTGGTCGATCCGTTTGTGGTCTCCGGAAGCAGCTTAGCCATCAGCGCGTTGAAGTGCGTCGAGGAGTCCGCCTGGACGGTTCGAACGATGCTGCCGTCTCCGTTGATGTTGCCGTAGTAGCCCACACCACGTTTCACCCACAGCTGCCTGGGCCATTCAGACGCCAGCGGTCTGAACCCCGCGTCGGTTGCAGACAACCCTCTTGGTGATTCGGGGGTTGGGTTCGAGAAGTTACCCAACGCCCAACCGTTGCCCGAATCTCGGCTTCCAAATACCCGGTAACAACTCGTACTATTCGGACCTGGACAAAAACTTGCAGCCTCACCGACGCCGTACACCACGTTCGGTGTTCCCGTCGTCCGGTACCATACGTCGTTGACGTCGGCGTCGTCTCCCGACTTTACATAGGTGATGAAAAGACCGGTGCCGCGTGGGTCTGGGATGCAGCCGAGGCCCCCGAGAGTGAATCCGTTCACACACGCGGACGAATCAACGTATTCCATCGTCCCCGGCCCGCCCAGGTAATAGGCATAGGTCGGGTACGGCCCCAAGTCGCTCGCCGTGAAAACTCCAGTCGTGGCGAATGTGGTCAGCCCCCAATTGAAGTTCGTGCGGTTGTTCGTAATGGCGCTGCGCAGCACAGACCTTGCGATATTGCCCCGTGTGTTCGGGTCGTCGCCGGAAACCAGCTTGCCGGTCAACAAGCCATCCATCGACTGCGAGTTGTCGAGGATCACCATCACGTTCGGCTTGACCGCCGGAACGACAGAAAGCGGAAAGTCGGAGATCGTGAAGTCCGGCGCCGCGACGGCGAGCGCGACTGGCATGAGGGCCAGTGAGATGCACGCGTTTCGGCCCAGCCTGTTCATGTCGATTTTCATCATCGCACCGTGTACATCGATTGCAAGATGACCACCGTCTCCTCACGCGCACCCACCGCGCGAGCCGTGATTCGGTAGCCCGTACCTGCTGCCGAAGAAGGGTTGATGCCCAGCTTCATGCTTTCACCGGAGGGTGCGTTGAGGCTTCCCACCTTCTCGATCACGTAGCGCGGCTGCGCCGCGTCGGTGTTCTTGATCCCCGGGAATTTCGCCCCGCCTGTCGCCTGGCCGTAGAAGCGGTACTTTCGGTCCGTGGGGGTATCCGACCACGCCCAGTCGACGACTTGCTCGATCGACTGCGACAGCGGTGTGGTGACACGTTGCGACGGCGGGACACAAAGCCCACTGGTGCAGTCCTCGCTGAAGACGAACCCTGTGACCGAAGTCGTGAGGTCGAGCTCTGCATCACGCAACGCCGCTTCCGCCGCCTGCAACGCCAGGTCTCGGTCCTTCGTATTCCCTATCGTCTTTTCCTGCATCACGTTGACGCTGAGCACGGACACGCCAAGCATCAGCGCAGCCACCATGAACAGCAGCGTCGTGACCAGCGACAGGCCTCGCTGTGCGACCCGTGGAGCGGATGTCGGTTGCATTCGAATCGTGCTCATGGCGTACCGTTCCTCAATGTCACAACCTCAGTGAGAACTGTGCGCAGGCGCTTGTCGGCGGGCGTTTGCAGACCGGCATCGAGCTTGTATTTCTGGGTGGCCACTGCCATTCGGTCCTCCGCTGTCATGGCGACGAGTTGCACTCGCGCGCTGAGAACACGATCCCAGTCGGTGACCGCTGACCCGGTGAGGTAGCGATTCACGCTCAGGTCAGGCGTGGCGTCGGTATCCACGCCGTACATCACAACCAAGCGATCGATCCCGGAGGCCACTTCCTCCGGCACGGGTGCGCCCCCCGCGGGTGCCGGTACGGTGAGGCGCCATAGCGAATTGGTTCCAACCCGCAACTTGCCAGGTGCCACGTAGTAGTGGCGCGTTTGCATGCGGTAAACGCTTGCATCGCTGCGGAACACGTGCTGCAAGTTCGTCGTCGCGTTGCCCGGCGCCAACTCACCTGTGTCGTGCGCCAGCACTCCCGTCACAGCCGGATTCGCCGAGGTCACCTGAAACATCGCCGAGGCCTTGCAGTTGGAGATCAGCACAACGTCGCCCTTGGCGATGCTGTTGCCGGGTGCAGCAGCGGCAAGTTGCGGCGCCGAACTTGTGGCAGTCATGGATGCCACCACGCCCATCGCGACGGTATCCGCCGGGACTCGCAGCGAAACCACATCACTATTCGATAGCGGTGCAGGGTAGGTGGCGGGGTCAAGATCTGCAACCACGTCCGGCAGGCTGGGGCTGTGGCCAGACCCAGTGCCGCTGAAACCCCGTACACCGGAATTGCCTTCGGTAATGAAGCCCGCGTCGAGCCCGCCGCTCAGCACCACGACAGGCGGTGCGTCGAGTCGCTGCTCTAGCATGCGGCATCCAGCAAAACCGGCGCTGCGCAAGTCGGTGTGCAAGGTTTCAGTCGCGAGACGCGCGTTCTCCGTCATGCGTGTGCTTGACGAATTGACGACGTTGAGCGTACGCGTACTGACGAACGTCGAGATGGAGATGGTGACGACGAACAGCCCGACAGCGAGGCCGACCATCAGCTCGGGCAAAGTCATGCCACGGAGAGCGCACAGCCGGTTCGAAGTGAGTTTCATGGCCGAATCGCCGTCACGAACCTGGTCTCCGCGACGTTGTCGATCCACCAAATCTTTACGGCAATCACGTTGCCGACGCCGTCACATTGCGGCACCGCAGCGGTTCCATCATTCGGTGTGTTGTCGATGCAGACCTTGCCAGTGCCACCTGGCAGCGCCGCCACATCGCCCAGCCACTCGCCCACATCTGCGGTAGCCAGCTGCGCCGGCGTGCAGCCGCTCGCCAAGCAGCTGGTCGATCCGGTCGACGGGTTGTTGTAGAGGCCGGCCTCGAATCCAGCCCGATTCGCCCGAATCCGATCTGTCATCTGGTAGCCGAGCAATGTGGCCTTCTGGCGCGACTGCGCGCTGTTGCTCAGTGACATGCCGGCCGTCTGCATGCGCGCTGCGCCGATGAAACCTACCGAGGCCACGATCACGGCGACAAGCGCCTCGAGCAAGGCGTAGCCAGCGACAGTTCGGCGTGGCCGACTTCGAATCATGTGCATGCGTCTGTCCTCTCTTCAACGTCGGCGATTCCGACCGGCTCGAGCCGGATGCGATAGCCCTTCGTCACGCCGGGCTTGCCGCAGACTGTGAAAACGATTTCTCCCGTGGTCAGAAACCCGCGGGAGTTGAATGTCGCCCTTGTTGCGCCACTCGTCGTGGCGAAGCGAATACTGCCCGTGGTAGGGGGGTACTCGCGCACTACTTCTTCGGTGGGCGGACCAGCGTTGATGCCGTTGGCGTCGGCATCGACCCAGACGCGCCAACCTTGGTTGAATTCCACTCCAGTCGCGGGAGCCAAGGCTTCCACAACCACATTCACTCCACGCTTCGTCGCCTCGCTACGAGCCAGCGTCAACGTCGAGACCAGTTCACTCTGCGATGCCCGCAGCCGGCTGCTCTCGACGAACTGCGAAATGGCCGGGACAGCGATGGCAAGCAAGACGGCCGCGACGATTAGAGTGATGAGCAGTTCGAACAACGTGAAGCCACCCCGGCGCTGCCGGAACGCGCTTGCGACGCCTTGTGAAATCTTGCTCGTCATGGACCCCTGCTCCTCGAGTCGTGCGCGCCGATCGGATCGCACCGACGGGGCAAAACTACCTTCGGTTGCATTGTGCCGAGGCCTGCGCGGCCGTGCCGCAGGTCACGGATCAGCGGTCATTGGACACGGATCGGAGGCAATACTTCACACCAATCTAGGGGGTGGTTCGGCTCAAGCCGGCGAGAAGGTTACCAACAGTTCACGCACGCCGGGGCCTCGCAAACCGGTGCCCTATTCGTAGACGATGCTCGCCCGCCCTTCGTCAGCACTCGCCCGCCACCGCTCCAACGCCGCATCGCTCGGATAAAACCGCGCACCGTCCCCCAGCTCCAACTCCGCACTGGCGCGCTCGCGCTGCAGCCGCAAACGCACCGCCATGCCTTGCGTGACTTCGCCGTGTTCACCGGCGACACGCCGCGCCGGAAAGTCGCGCAGCACTTCGGCCACCGGCGGCACGTGGCCGTTGACGTCGACGCGCAGGTACTTGCCGAAGCGGCAGCGCGCGGAGGCGAGGTCCCACACCTGGTTCACGGTGAGGCGCATGCCGCCGGAAAACCGGTCCGGCTGGACTTTGCCGAGCACGATGATGAGTTCGTCGTCTTTCAGCCAGTCCTTGTGCGCGTTGAGCAGTTCTTCGCTGGCGACGGCCTCGAGCACCTCGCTCTTGTCATCTAACTTGAAGATGGCAACGCGCCCGCGCTGGCCGTTGACGATGCGCAGATCGGTCACGATGCCCGCGAGCACTTGCGGCTCGCGCGTGTCGATCATGTCGGCAATCGCGCGCCGGGCGAAGGCGCGCACTTCGGCGGCGCTCTGGTCGTCCCGGCGACCGCATGTCTCGCCGCCAGTCAAGCGAACTGAACTCTTGAGGGCAAGCGATTAAACTCGGTCAGGCGTCACTTTCGGCGGCGTCCAGCAGGGCCTTGTTGCCCAGTGCGTTCACGCCAGGCATCAGCCCGCCTTTGCCGCGGTAGACAGGCAAGCGAACGGATTTGCCAGGTGCGCGCTTTGACCTGCCATTGGTTCTCCGCTTGAGAGATGAATTGCGATTCACACTCGCGAGGCCCAGTAGTGTGGCTTTTTGCTGTGCGGCGCAATGGCAACTACGAGAATTTCATCGACGGCGCCGCGATAAACCAAACTGAAAGGAAATCCCTTCACGCGGAAAGTTCGAGTTTCTTTGTAGGAAGGTGCACCGCCAAGCGGATGACGCATCGCCATGCGAGCTGCTGCCTCCACTGCCGCCTCAAACTTCTCTGCCGAGCCCGTCCGCGCCTTCTTGTAGTACGTCAGTTCATTGACAAACTCAAGTTCGGCAGCAGGAAGAAATCGAACTTTCATCCTTCAAGTAGGTTTCTAGCCTTTGCAAAGACAACCTCGGCATCAATTGCTTTCACTTCGCCTCGGTCGTACTCAGCCAAGCGCTTCTCTATCTCAGCTTCCCATGCTGGATCCAGCGCTGCAGCGGCACCCTCGTTCAAGGACTCCAGAAGGCCTTCCACCAGGCGTTCGCGCTCATTCAGGGGCAGCAGGCGGCCCTTCTGAACCAACTCCGCGACTTGATCGGGCATGGCGACTCCTTGGTGGCACAACAGTTTACGCCGGCCGCAATCGACGCGCGTGGGGCGATGCCCTTGTAGCGCCCAGCTCACTCATAAACGACAGTCGCCCGCCCTTCGTCAGCACTCACCCGCCAACGCTCCAACGCCGCATCGCTCGGATAAAACCGCGCGCCCTCCCCCAAGTCCAGCTCGGCACTCGCACGCTGGCGCTGCAACCGCAAGCGCACCGCCATCCCGTGCGTCACCTCGCCGTGCTCGCCCGCAACGCGCCGCGCCGGGAAGTCGCGCAGCACCTCGGCCACCGGCGGCACGTGGCCGTTGACGTCGACACGCAGGTACTTGCCGAAGCGGCAGCGCGCGGCGGCGAGATCCCATACCTGGTTCACGGTCAGGCGCATGCCACGATGCCGGCGAGCACTTGCGGCTCGCGCGTGTCGATCATGTCGGCAATCGCGCGCCGGGCGAAGGCGCGCACTTCGGCGGCGCTCTGGTCGAACAGATGGCCTGAAAGGTAAAAGCCGAGCGCGGACTTTTCCAGCGTCAGCTGCTCGCGGATCGACCACGCGGGTGCCGCGATCAACCTCTGAATTCAGTCTGGAAATCAGAAAGTAATTTGTCGTCAATCCGGCCTCGGGCATCGGCCCCGTGGCTCAACATACAAATTTAGCGCGGACCGGGCAGCGCCCCGCGCATCGCTTCTTCGAGCTGCTTCGGTGTCGGCAGCTTGCCACGCAGGCTGGCTGGCAACGCGGCTTGCAGCTGGTACTCGGCCACGCTGATCGGGTTCGTCTTGCTCTTGAGAGCAAACTCGACTTCAAGGTTGTCTTTCTCAGCGCACAGAATGATGCCGATAGACGGCGAATCGTCGGCTCCACGCTCCTTTTCGTTGAGCAAGTTCAGGTAGAAGTCCATCTTGCCAGCGTACTCCGGTTCGAACTTGCCGACCTTCAGCTCGACCTTGCCTCCGCCCTGCGATCGTTCGAACGCCTTGGCCTTGATTTGGTTGAGCAATACGTTGCGGCTCCAGCCGAAAGCAGCTGTTGCGCGCAGGTAGTGCAAGCGTTGCACAGTTTGGTCGAGCTTGTTCAGGATCAGGAGGTGATGACCCCAGGGCACTTCTGCGACGAGCTGTCGCAGAATTTCGGTCACAGGATCGGCCGCCCCTTTCCGGCCTGATTGACGCAGCCGCATCCTTGGCATTTCTGCGACAACCTGTCGCAGAATTTCTTCACCTGTGTACTCGTCGTACAAGCGGCGCATGTCCCAGACGTTGCGCGCTGAGAAGCCCTGCGCCCCAGGGAAGGCCGTGCGCAAGTCGCGTGCGATTTGCTCGACCACCGATTTTCCCCAACCGAGCCTGAGCTGCTGATCGACGATGGCCTTGCCGATGTCCCAGTACAGCGAAATCAGTTCGCGATTGATCGCGCGAGCCGCCGACAGACGTGCTGCCGCGACCCGAGCTTTAAGGTCAACGATAAAGCGCGTGTAGTCGGCGTCGATGGTGGCTCCTCCTGTCACAGCCCCCTCGTTTACTCATAAACGACCGTCGCGCGCCCCTCATCGGCACTCGCCCGCCACCGCTCCAACGCCGCATCGCTCGGATAAAACCGCGCACCGTCCCCCAGCTCCAACTCCGCACTGGCGCGCTCGCGCTGCAGCCGCAAACGCACCGCCATGCCTTGCGTGACTTCGCCGTGTTCACCGGCGACACGCCGCGCCGGAAAGTCGCGCAGCACTTCGGCCACCGGCGGCACGTGGCCGTTGACGTCGACGCGCAGGTACTTGCCGAAGCGGCAGCGCGCGGCGGCGAGGTCCCACACCTGGTTCACGGTCAGGCGCATGCCGCCGGAAAACCGGTCCGGCTGGACCTTGCCGAGCACGATGATGAGTTCGTCGTCTTTCAGCCAGTCCTTGTGTGCGTTGAGCAGTTCTTCGCTGGCGACGGCCTCGAGCACCTCGCTCTTGTCATCTAACTTGAAGATGGCAACGCGCCCGCGCTGGCCGTTGACGATGCGCAGATCGGTCACGATGCCGGCGAGCACTTGCGGCTCGCGCGTGTCGATCATGTCGGCAATCGCGCGCCGCGCGAAGGCGCGCACTTCGGCGGCGCTCTGGTCGAACAGATGGCCGGAGAGGTAAAAGCCGAGGGCGGATTTTTCCAGCGTCAGCTGCTCGCGGATCGACCACGCCGGCGCCGCGATCAACTGCGGCTCGTTGGTGCTGGCGCCGTGCATGGCGGAGTCGCCTGCGTCGAAGTCGAACAGGCCGCCCTGGTTCGCATTCGCTGCCTGCGTCTCCGCAAAGTCGAAGGCCAAGCCGACGCTTGCCAGGAGCGACGCGCGATCAGGGCACAACGCGTCGAATCCGCCGGCCTTGATGAGCGACTCGACGCTGCGTTTATTGACGCGCGTGCGGTCGACTCGCGTGCAGAAGTCGAACAGCGACTTGAATGCGCCGCCCTGCGCGCGTGCGTTGACGATTGCCTCGACCGCACTTTGCCCGGTGCCCTTGATGGCCCCCAGGCCGTAGCGCACGACCTTGTCCGCCACGGGCTCGAAGCGGTGCGTGCACGTGTTGACGTTGGGCGGCTCGAAGGTCAGGCCCATCGCCAGGGCGTCGTCGTGATAGATCTTCAGCTTGTCGGTGTCGTCGAGCAGTACGCTCATGTTGGCAGCGGTGAACTCGGCGAGGTAGTGCACCTTGAGCCACGCCGTCTGGTACGCGAGCAGCGCGTACGCCGCGGCGTGCGACTTGTTGAAGCCGTAGCCGGCAAACTTTTCCATCAGGTCGAAGATCTCGTTCGCCTGGAGTTCGCCTATGCCTTTGTTCGCCGCGCCTTGCGCGAAGATGGTTCGCTGCTGCGCCATTTCGTCGGCCTTCTTCTTGCCCATCGCGCGGCGCAGCAGGTCCGCCTCGCCGAGCGAGTAGCCGCCCACGAGCTGAGCCACCTGCATCACCTGCTCTTGATAGACCATGATGCCGTAGGTCTCTTGCAGCACTTCGGCCATCAGCGGGTGCGGGTACTGCACGGCTTCGCGGCCATGCTTGCGTGCGCAGTACGACGGAATCAAGTCCATCGGGCCAGGGCGGAACAACGCGACGAGCGCGATCACGTCTTCAAAGACACCGGGCTTGGCGTCGCGCAGCATGCGTTGCATGCCTGAGCTTTCCAGCTGGAACACGGCGACGGTTTTGCCTTCGCTCATCAGCTGGTAAGTGGCGCGGTCGTCCAGCGGCAGCGTCTCGAGCGAGAATTCGCGCTGGCTCGCGTGGCGCTTGCGAATGAATTCCTTCGCAAGCTCCAGAATCGTCAGCGTCGCCAGGCCCAGAAAGTCGAACTTGACGAGGCCGATCGCCTCGACGTCGTCCTTGTCGTACTGGCTTACCGCGCTGTCGCTGCCCGGCTGCATATAAAGCGGGCAGAAGTCGGCGATGCGTCCGGGCGCGATCAACACGCCGCCGGCGTGCATGCCCACGTTCCTCACCACGCCTTCGAGGCGCTCGGCCATCGCCAGCAGTTCGGCAACTTCGACTTCCGCCTTCTCGCGCTGCTCGATCTCGGGCGCTTCTTCGCGCGCGTAGATCACTCCTGGGTCGGGTGGGTCCGGAGCTCGCTTGAGCGTCACGGTCTTGCCGGGCGGCGCGGGAACGAGTTTGGCGATGCTGTCCACGTGCCCGTAACTCATGCCGAGCACCCGGCCCACGTCGCGCAGCGCGGCTTTCGCTGCCATCGTGCCGAAGGTGGCGATCTGGCTCACTGCGTCGCGGCCGTACTTTTGCTTGACGTATTCGATGACGCGATCGCGATTCGCCTGACAGAAGTCGATGTCGAAGTCGGGCATCGAGACGCGGTCCGGGTTCAGGAAGCGCTCGAACAGCAGGTGGTAGCGCAGCGGGTCCAGGCCCGTGATGCCCAGCGAATACGCGACGAGCGAGCCCGCGCCCGAGCCGCGCCCGGGCCCGACCGGGCAGCCGTTGGCCTGCGCCCAGTTGATGAAGTCGGCGACGATGAGGAAGTAGCCGGGGAAGCCCATCTTCAGAATCGTCGCGATTTCGAAGTCCAGGCGTTCGACGTAGCGGGACCGCTGCAACTCGCGCGCCGCCACGTCGGGGTAGAGCTGTTGCAGCCGCACTTCGAGCCCGGTGTGCGAGGCCTCCCGGAAGTAGTCTTCCATCGGCACCGGTTTTCCCTGCACGAGCGGCGTGGCGAAATCCGGGAGCTGGGGTTTGCCCAAGACGAGGGACAAACTGCAGCGCTTGGCGATCTCGACGCTGTTGCGCACGGCGCTCGGCACATCGGCAAACAGAGCTTCCATTTGCGCTTGCGTCTTGAAGTATTGCTCGCGGCTGAAGCGCTTCACGCGCCGCGGGTTGTCGAGCATTTCGCCGTCGGCAATGCAGACGCGCGCTTCATGCGCCTCGAAGTCGTCGAGCGTCAAGAACTGCACCGGGTGTGTGGCCACCACCGGCAAACGCTGGGCTGCTGCGAGTTGCACCGCGGCGCGCACATGCGCTTCGCTTCCGGCCATGCCGGCGCGTTGCAGCTCGATGTAAAAGCGTTGCGGGAAGGTCTGCGCCAGGCGCTGCGCGAGCTGCGCGGCGCGCGCCGTGTCGCCACCGAGCAGCGCCTGGCCGACCGCGCCATGTTCGGCACCTGACAGCGCAATCAACCCGGCGCCCAATTCCTCCAGCCAAGCCCACTTGACGCAGGCCTGCGCGCGCTGCGCGTTGGCCAGCCAGGCGCGCGAAATCAGTTCGCACAGGTTGTGATAGCCGCGCGCGTCTTGCACCAGCAGGAGAATCCGGCTCGGGGTGCGCTCGCTTCCCGAAGGCTCGAGCCACAGGTCGGCGCCGATGAGCGGCTTGACGCCCGCCGCGCGCGCCGCGCGGTAGAACTTGACTGCGCCATAGAGGTTGGACAGGTCGGTGATCGCGAGCGCGCCCTGGCCGTCGTCGGCGGCGGCTTGCGCCAGCGCGTCGATGCGCAGCGTGCCGTCGACGACGGAAAATTCAGTGTGCGTGCGCAGGTGAGTGAAGGCCATAAGGCGCATTCTAGGGAGTGACCCGCTGCCTACAATCCAACGCGTGATGACTGTCCTGAATGTCAGCGGCTATTGCTTCGTCGAGCTGAACGTCGTTGCGGCGCTGCGTGAGCGCCTGCACTCGCACGCGCAGGCCCTGGGCCTCAAAGGCACGGTGATCCTCGCCAGCGAGGGCATCAATGTCGCGTTGGCCGGGGCGGAGGCGGCGCTGCGCAGCTGGATCGAATCCTTGCGCAGCGACACGCGCTTTGCCAAGATCGACATCAAGTTCAGCGTGTCCGAGGCGCAGCCGTTTCGGCGCCTCAACGTCAAGGTCAAACGCGAAATCATTCGCATGAACCAGCCCGTCGTGCAGCCGCAGCACGGGCGTGCGCCGAGCATCGCCGCCGCCACGCTGGCGCGCTGGTTGGACTCGGGCCGCGACGACGCCGGCCGCGAGCTCGCCTTGCTCGACACGCGCAACGCCTTCGAGGTGGACCATGGGCGCTTCAGCGGTGCGCTCGATTGGCGCCTGGACCGATTCAGCGATTTCCCGCGCGCCTTGCAAGAGCGGCGAGCCGAACTCGACGGCAAGACCGTCGTCAGCTACTGCACCGGCGGCATCCGCTGCGAGAAGGCGGCGTTGTGGATGCGCCGCGAAGGCATTGCGAACGTCGTGCAACTCGACGGCGGCATCCTGAGGTACTTCGAGGTCAACGGCGCGGCGCACTTCGACGGGACTTGCTTCGTCTTCGACGAACGAATCGCTGTGGACGCCGCGCTCGCAAGCACCGCCACAGGGTAAGACGCGCGCGCCGCGCTGCGACTCAACGGTCTGGACACGCGAATCATGCCACCCTCCGTGGACAACCTGCGTTCCCTTGCCAAGTACCGGGTCGCCGCGCCGCACTACGACGCGAGCGCCGGACCAACATGGCCGATCCGCATGCGTTGCGTCGAGCTGCTCGACTTGCGCGAGGGCGAAACCGTTCTCGATGTCGGCTGCGGTACCGGCTTGAGTTTCGAATTGCTGCTGACGAAGGTGGGGCGCAGCGGCAAGCTGCTGGCCTTCGAACAGAGCCCTGAAATGCATGCACAAGCACATTCGCGAGCGGCAGCGTTGCGCGCTGAAGGATTTCAGATTGATCTGCAGTGCGTGAGCGCCGAGCAAGTGCGCTTGCCCGAAGCGCCGGCCGCGGCGCTGTTCCACTATGTTCACGACATTTCGCGCCTGCCCGACGCGGTGACGAATCTTGTCAGGCAGTTTCCTCCCGGCACGCGCGTGGCCATCGCGGGAATGAAGTTTTTCCCCTGGGTGCTTGCGCCGCTGAACCTGCTGGCCTGGCTGAAGAATCGGCCCTACAACGCGCGTGCCCATGAGCTTTACAGACCCTGGCGCCTCGTTGCAGCGCACCTGGACAGGTTCACGTGGAGTGCAACGCAATGGGGGATGGGCTACATTGGTTGCGGGCGAATCAGGGAGACGGTCTCATGAGCAAAGTCGAGATTCGCGAATCCGCAAGTTGGCACGGCGACGCGTTGGCGAACGAACTCGTGCGCGTTCGCGCCACCACACTGGCACTGGCCAAACCCTTGACGCCTGAAGATTGCCAAGTGCAGTCGATGCCCGACGCGAGCCCAACCAAGTGGCACCTCGCGCATGTGACGTGGTTCTTCGAGACCTTCGTGCTCGAGCGGTTCGAGCCGGGTTTTGTGGCCTTCGACCCGGCGTTTCGCACGCTGTTCAACAGTTATTACCAAGGCATCGGCGCGCAACATCCTCGCGCCCAGCGCGGCCTCATCACGGCGCCCACGCTGGAGCAGGTGCTGCGTTACCGCGCGCAAGTCGAAGAACGCCTTCAGGCCCTGCTCCTGGCCACTCCCGAGAACGCAGAAATTCGCGAGTTGGTCTTGTTGGGGCTGCACCACGAGCAGCAACACCAGGAGCTGATCCTCACCGACATTAAACACGCGCTGTCGCTGAACCCGGCGCACCCACCCTACGCGCCGCGCTGGCCGATCGCTCAGGTGCGGCCCGAAGCGGCACGCTGGCTCGACTTTGCCGGCGGCGTGGTCGAGCAGGGCCACAGCGCCTTGCTCGATGGCGCGTTCCACTTCGACAACGAAGGCCCACGCCACCGCGCGCTGCTCGCGCCGTTCCAGCTCGCGTCGCGGCCGGTCACCTATGGCGAGTTCCTCGCCTTCGTGGACGATTCCGGTTATCAGCGGCCCGAATTGTGGCTGGCCATGGGCTGGGACTGGGTGCGCGCCCGCGCCGCTGCAGGCGTGCCTCTGGCCCCGATGTATTGGCGCCAAATCGACGGGGCCTGGTCAAACCACACGCTGCAGGGTTGGGTGGCGATCGACCCGCACACTCCGGTGTGCCACGTCAACTACTTCGAGGCCGACGCCTATGCGCGCTGGGCCGGCGCGCGTTTGCCGCTGGAAGGCGAATGGGAGGTCGCTGCACGGCGCCTGCGCGGCGTGCAGCGCAGCAATTTCGCTGACCGCGGCGCGTTTCACCCCTTGCCGCAAGCCGGCGACTCGCAGAACGAAGCGATGCAGATGTTCGGCGACGTGTGGGAGTGGACGGCGTCGAACTACAACCCCTACCCTGGCTATCGCCCGAGCAGCGGCGCAGTGGGCGAATACAACGGCAAGTTCATGTGCAACCAATTCGTGCTGCGCGGCGGATCCTGCGCCACGCCGAAGGGCCACGTGCGTGCGAGTTACCGCAATTTCTTCCCCCCCGATGCGCAGTGGCAGTTCAGCGGCTTGCGCCTGGCGCGAGACGTTTGATACCGGCGCGGCGTCATCGACCATGATCCGGCGCGCATTGCTGGGGTTGATCGTCGCCCTCGGACTGCTGGCAGCGCTGGCGGTGGTCGCTGCGTGGGAGCCCGACCGCCCGGGCGCCGCACTCGAGGCGCGCTGGGCGGCTGCGCCGTCGCGCTTCGTCAGCGTGAAGGGCCAGCGTGTGCACGTGCGCGATGAAGGCCCGCGCGACGACCCGGTCCCCCTGCTGCTGATTCACGGCACGTCGGCGAGCCTGCACACCTGGGACGGCTGGGCGGTGGCGCTGCGCGCTGAGAGGCGCGTGATCCGTTTCGACTTGCCTGGCTTCGGCCTGACCGGCCCGAATTCGACGGGCGACTATTCGGACTCGAGTTACGCGCGCTTTGTCGTCGACCTGGCCGACGCGCTGGGCGTGCAGCGCTTCGCCGTCGCCGGCAACTCGCTGGGTGGCGAAGTCGCGTGGCGCACCGCCTTGCTCGTGCCGCAGCGCGTCGACAAGCTGATCCTCGTCGATGCCGCCGGCTATGCCTTCGTCCCCGAGTCGATACCGCTCGGGTTTCGCCTCGCCTACAGCCCGCTCACGGCGTGGCTCGCGCAGTGGACCTTGCCGCGTTCGATGGTGACTTCCAGCGTGCGCAACGTCTACGGCGACTCGAGCAAGGTGAGCGCGGAACTCGTCGAGCGCTATTTCGAGCTGACGCTGCGCGAAGGGAACCGCCGCGCGCTGGCGCAACGCCTGCAGCAGCTCGACCGCGGCGCGGGCGCGGCACGCATCCGCGAGTTGAAATTGCCGACGCTGATTCTCTGGGGCGGCCGCGACCGCCTCATCCCGCCCGACAGCGCACGCCGCTTCGCCGCCGACATTTCAGGCAGCGAACTCGTGATTTTCGATGCCCTTGGCGACGTGCCGCACGAAGAAGACCCGCAGGCCAGCGTTGCGCCGGTGCGGCGTTTTCTGGGCCTATGAATTCAGGACGGCCAGCACCTCGGAGCGGAACTCGCGGCGGTACAGAATGAAGATGATTCCGGCGGTTGCGGCAATGAAGGCCACCGGTGAGAAAAACCAGCCGATCGCGGCAAAGCCGAAGTAGTAGCCGCGCAACCCATCGTTGAAGGTTTCTGCCGCGAGCGAGACAACGCGCCCGGCGCGGTCGGCAAACGCGTTGCGCTGCATTTCGGCGGCACCGCCTTGCACGTCGAACTGTTCCATTTCGGGCGCGGTGGCCACCAGCATCGCGCCAAACGTGTACTGGCGCATCGACCAGGTGAAGCGGAAAAAACCGTAAACGAAGATCCCGAGCAGCAACATCAGCTTGAGGTCGAATACGAGCAGCGAGGTCTGCGCGGTGAACGGGATTTCGCGCACCAGCTCGGTCGCCTTGTCGGTCGTGCTCAACGCGGCGAGCAGGCCACCGATGATGAGGATCGTCGTGGAGGCGAAGAACGACGGGCTCGTCGCCAGGCTTTGCATGACGATGGCGTCGAGCACGCGCACTTCGCGCCGAGTCGACTGCAGCATCCACTGGTGGCGGATGCGGTTCGTGCTCGCAAGCACCGAGGGCTGCGAGGTCGCGCGGTGTTTGGCAAAGCGTGCGTAGCCGATCCAGCCGCCGAAAAAGACGGCCAACGCCACCCAGTCCCAGGCCGGCAGCACCGTGATCAATCGGAAAAAGGTCTCCACGATCCGGACTGTAGCGGGATCGCACCGAGATCACGGCGCCGGCTGGCGCGTGCGTCCTTCAGGCCTTCAGATCGAACAGCAGCACTTCGGCAGCCGCACCCTGCAGCAACTGCACGTGAGCCTCGTCACGCAACATCGCGGCGTCGCCCGCGACGAGCGCTTGGCCGTTCACGACGAGGGCGCCGCGCACCACGTGCACATAGGCGCAGCGGCCGGGCGCGAGCCGGTGCGTCGCCGCCTCGGCAGCGTCGAACAATCCGGCGTAGACGCTAGCGTCGGCATGGATGCGGACCGATCCTTCGCGTGCGTCGCTGCTGGCGACGAGCGCGAGGCGCCCGCGTTTCTCGGCCTCAGCAAAGTGCTTTTGCTCGTAACCGGGGGCGATGCCGGCGGTGTGTGGCGTGAGCCAGATCTGCAGGAAATGGGTCGTTTCCTTGGGCGCGTTGTTGAACTCGCTGTGCGTCACGCCGCGCCCGGCGCTCATGCGCTGCACGTCGCCGGGTTGGATGACGCCGCTGTGCGCTGCGCCCGTCTCGCCGTTGCCCATGCTGTCGCGGTGCGCGAGCTCGCCGCTCAGCACGTAGCTGATGATTTCCATGTCGCGGTGGCCGTGCGTGCCAAAGCCCGTTCCCGGCGCGATACGGTCTTCATTGATGACGCGCAGGTTCGAAAAACCCATGTGCCGTGGGTCGTGGTAATCGGCAAACGAAAAGCTGTGAAAGCTCTTCAGCCAGCCGTGGTCGGCGTAACCTCGATCATTCGATTTCCTCAGGGTGATCACACGCTCTCCTTCGACGCTGGAAGTGCACTGTAGGCGAAGCCGCCTTCCCCCAAAATGAATACCCCGATTCTGCCCAGGGACCACGCCATGTCAGACCCGCACGTGGTGCAGCCCCCAGAAGCCGAGCAACCGGATCAGGCGCCCAGCGCGCCGGGTCGTCGCTATGTCGGCCGCTTTGCGCCCTCGCCCACCGGCCCTTTGCATTCGGGCTCGCTGGTCGCTGCGCTTGGATCCTGGCTTGACGCGCGCGCGCATGGCGGCACCTGGCTGGTGCGCATCGAAGATGTGGACACCCCGCGCTGCCGGCCGGGTGCGGCCACGCAGATTCTTGCGCAGCTCGCGGCGTGCGGCATGCGGCCCGACGCGCCGCCGCTCTATCAATCGAGTCGTGCGCCGACCTATCAAACCGCGCTCGATGACTTGCTGGCGCGCGGCTGGGCGTTTCGCTGCACGTGCACGCGACGCGACATCGAAGGCGCCCCGGGTCCAGCGTCCGCACCGCGGGCGCGCCACACCGAGCGCATCTATCCCGGCACCTGTCGTGGTGCCAGAAGGGATACCGCGCGGTGCGCGATTCGGCTGCTCGCTGCCGAATCGCCTGGGCGCCCGCTCGAGGCACTCCACGTCGCCTGGCACGACCGGCGCCTCGGAGAACAACGCCAAGACGTGACGCGTGAAGTCGGCGACTTCGTGCTGCGCCGCACCGATGGCTTGTGGGCGTATCAACTCGCGGTGGTTGTGGACGACGCAGCGCAGGGCATCACGCACATCGTTCGCGGCGCCGACCTGGCCGACAACACACCGCGCCAGATCCACTTGCAACGCGTGTTAGGTGTGGCCACGCCGGCGTATCTGCACGTGCCTTTGTTGCTCGGCGCGGACGGCGAGAAGCTGTCCAAGCGCAACGGGGCACGCGCTGTCGACGTGTCGGACCCGGCGCGGGCGGTGCGAGACGCGGCCGCGCACCTGGGCCTCGCGCTCAACCCGGGAACGCTGGCGCAGACGCTGGATGCGGCGCTCGCGGGCTGGAAGGCGAAGTGGGTGGCATGATCACGCACCTGCCACTCATGATCACAAGGAAATGCCCATGATCACCACCGCCTCCGGCCTGCAATACGAAGACCGTGTCACCGGCAACGGCGCGACCGCGCAAGCCGGCCAACACGTCAGCGTGCACTACACGGGCTGGCTTTACAACGACGGCGTGAAAGGCGCGAAGTTCGACAGCAGCAAAGACCGCGGCGACCCGTTCGACTTTGGCCTGGGTGGCGGCCAAGTCATCAAGGGCTGGGACGAAGGCGTGCAAGGCATGCAGGTCGGCGGCACGCGCGTGCTCGTGATCCCGCCGCAGCTCGGCTACGGTGCACGCGGCGCAGGCGGGGTGATCCCGCCGAACGCGACGTTGATGTTCGAGGTCGAACTGCTGGGTTGAGAGCGCCCCCAGCGCCGACGAAAGTTGAACGCGTCATCCCGGCGCAAGCCGGGATCCACTCTGTGCCGAGCGCACTGGATCCCGGCTTTCGCCGGGATGACACCGTTGCCTGTTTGTGGACTTTGCGTGGCCTACGCGGCAGCGAAAGCCTTGGAGCGCGGCCCACCACTCTTCGCAAATGGCGAAGGACGCGCCGGCTTGCGAATCGTCTTGATTTGCACGTCGGGGTGGCGCCGCACTTCGTGGCCGCCAGGCTGGGCGTGCGGCGCCGGACGGGACCGCTCGCGTGAGTTGAACGCCTCGGCGTTGCGCGGCGCGAAGGTATTGCCACGCGGGCGCGACTGGCGCGGCGCCGGTGCACCTTCGCCGGGCCGGCCCGTCGCACGGAAGGTCTTGACCTGCGGCTGCGGATTCTTCGGCTCGAGGCCGCCGATCATCGCCACCGGAATCGGCTGCGTCGTGAAGCTCTGGATGCGGCGCACCATGTCGGTGTCGTTGCGTTCGGCCAGCGTCACCGCCAGGCCGTTGCGGCCGGCGCGGCCGGTGCGGCCGATGCGGTGCACATAGTCCTCGGCTTTCATCGGCATGCCGTAGTTGATGACGTGCGAGATGCTCGGCACGTCGATGCCGCGCGCCGCGACATCGGTCGCCACTAACACGCGCAGGTGCTGCGAGCGCAGGCCCTGCAACACGCGGTTGCGCCGCCCTTGCGGCATTCCGCCGTGCAAGGACGCGACCTTGTGGCCCATGTCGGCCAGGCGATCCGCGAGCCAGTCGGCGTCGCGCTGCGTGCTCGTGAAGACGAGCGCCTGCTCGACTTCACGCTGCGTCAGGATGTGATCGAGCAAGGCGTTCTTGTGGTTGTGGTTGTCGGCCCAGTGCAGGCGCTGCTCGATGTTGACGTGCGCCGTCGTGTGCGACGCCACCGCGATGCGCTTCGGGTCGCGCAGCAAGTGCCGCGCCAGATTGCCGACGTTGCCGGCGAACGTGGCGCTGTACATCATCGTCTGGCGCGTCGTCGGCAGGGCCGCGGCGATGGTATTGATGTCGTCGATGAAACCCAGGTCGAGCATGCGATCGGCTTCGTCGAGCACGAGCAGCTCGACGCTCGCCAGATCGCAACGCCCGCTTTGCAGGTGATCGAGCAGGCGGCCCGGCGTAGCGATGATGATGTCGGGCCCGGCGCGCAGCGCCGAGAGCTGCGCCGGATAAGGCACGCCGCCGACGACGGTGGCCACGCGCAGGTTCTTCACCATGCGGCCGTACGTGTCAGCCGCTTTGGAGACCTGCAGCGCGAGTTCGCGCGTCGGCACGAGCACGAGGATGCGCGCGGCACGCCGTGGCGTGTCGCGGCGTGACGGCTGCACCGGCGCGCCTTCGGCCGTGCGTTGTGCGTGGAACTCGGAGCGCGCCTTGAGAACACGCTGCAAGGCCGGCAAGATGAACGACGCCGTCTTGCCACTGCCCGTGGCAGACGACACCATCAGGTCCGCGCCGGCCAGTGCGGGCGGGATCGCCGCGATCTGGACTTCGGTGGCGGTGGCATAACCGGCGTGCGCAACCGCTTGCATGAGGGCGCTTTCCAGGCCCAGTTGTTCGAAACTCATTTTGATTTTCCAAGGGAACGCCCGTGCTTCGCCGGCAAATCGCCGGACGCACGGGCAAGCCACCCGGTTCAGGGATGACTGGTGAATCGCCAGGGACAGCTCGCGCAGCAGGGCTTTGACCCAGATGGACGGAAGCGTCGATGCGACGGCATCACGCCAACCAGTCCCACTGTGGAAATCGATACGGCCGCGCGGCGGGGCCGCGGGAAGATTCGAAAAAGGGTCGGTGCGATGAACGAAAAGCCGCACTGACGTGCGGCCGAGGCGAGATTCTAACTTAGTAGTGATCCTAGGTTCAGGAAATGCTCGCGATAGTACGCAAGCTCGTCGATCGACTCGTGAATGTCGGCCAGCGCCGTATGCGCTTGCGCCTTCTTGAAGCCCGCCAGGATCTCGGGTTTCCAGCGCCGCGCGAGTTCCTTGAGCGTGCTCACGTCGAGGTTGCGGTAGTGGAAGAAGGCCTCGAGCGCCGGCATGGTTCGCGCCAGGAAACGCCGGTCCTGGCAGATGCTGTTGCCGCACATCGGCGACGCGTTTTTCGGCACGTAGCGACGCAGGAACTCGATGACCTGACTCTCCGCCTGCAACTCGTCGATGGTCGACGCCTTGACCTTGTCGATCAAGCCGCTGCGCCCGTGCGTGCTCTTGTTCCACGCGTCCATCGCGTCGAGCACGGCGTCGCTTTGATGCACCGCGAACACCGGACCTTCGATGCGCTGCGTCATCTGCGGATCGGTGACAACGACGGCGATTTCGATGATGCGGTCGCTGTCGGGCAGCAGGCCGGTCATCTCGAGGTCGATCCAGACGAGGTTCTGGTCGCTGGGGGCCAAGGGGGTTGGGTTCATCGAGTTCCTCCAGCACGGATTCTCGCAGGCATGCCCATGCGCATGCGTTTGCCCGCATGTGTTTGCCCGTATGTGTTTGCCCGCAAACCGAAGACCTACACTTGGCGCCATGCAAGCTTCTGCGTTGACATTGGCGTTCACTGCCGCCCTGGTCGCCTCGCTGCTCGTGCGCCTGTATCTCGCGACACGGCAGATGCGCTACGTCGCCACGCACCGCGGCGCGGTGCCGCAGCCTTTCGTCGCCAAGGTCTCGCTCGATGCGCACCAGAAGGCCGCCGACTACACGCTCGCCAAAGGCCGTTTGTCCTTGCTCGAAATCGCCCTGGCTGGCGCCTTGTTGCTCGGCTGGACCCTGCTCGGCGGCCTGGACACGCTGAACGCAGCACTGCTGCGCAGCGTGCAGCCGCAGTGGGGCAACATGGCGTATCAGCTCGCCTTGATTGCGGCGTTTGGGTTGATCGGTGGCGTGATCGAGCTGCCGCTGGACCTGTACCGCACGTTTCGCGTCGAGCAATCGTTCGGCTTCAACCGCATGACGTGGCGGCTGTACGCGCTGGACCTGGCCAAGGGCGTCCTGCTCGGCGCGCTGATTGGCTTGCCCATCGCCGCGGTCATTCTGTGGTTGATGGGCGCCGCGGGCAGTTCGTGGTGGCTCTGGGCGTGGGGCGTGTGGGTCGGCTTCAACCTGCTCCTGCTCGTGCTCTACCCCAGCGTAATTGCGCCGCTGTTCAACAAGTTCGTTCCGCTCGCCGACGAGGCCCTGAAAGCGCGCGTGCAGGCCTTGATGGCGAAGTGCGGCTTCGCCGCGAAAGGCCTGTTCGTCATGGACGGGAGTCGGCGCTCGGCGCACGCGAACGCCTATTTCACGGGTTTCGGCGCAGCCAAGCGCGTCGTCTTCTTCGACACGCTGCTGAGCAAGCTGACGCCGGGCGAAGTCGAAGCCGTGCTGGCACACGAACTGGGTCACTTCAAACACCGGCATGTGATCCAGCGCATGCTCGCGCTGTTCGGCTTCAGTGCTGCCGGTTTCGCGCTGCTGGGCTTGCTGTCGAACCAGACCTGGTTCTACACGGCGCTAGGAGTGCAACCGTCGATGAGCGCTGCCAACGACGCGCTCGCGCTGCTGCTGTTCATGCTCGTCGTGCCGGTGTTCGTTTTCTTCGTCTCGCCGCTGATGGCGAGCCTGTCGCGGCGCCACGAGTTTCAGGCCGACGCCTACGCCTGCCGGCAGGCGAGCGGCGCCGACCTGGCGCAGGCGCTGCTCAAGCTGCACGAAGACAACGCCGCGACGCTGACCCCCGACCCGCTTTACGTTCGCTTCTTCTATTCGCATCCGCCGGCGGCGCAACGCATCGCCGCGTTGGCCGCGGGCCCGCATTGAGCAACCCGGCGCAAATTCAGGTCGGCCGGGTGGTTGCGGCGCATGGCCGCCATTGCGTTGTCGAAGATCCGTTGGGTCAGCGCCTCATCTGCCACACGCGCGGCAAGAAGAGCGACGTTGTCGTCGGCGACCGGGTGCGCTGGCAGGCGAGCGGCGACAGTGGCGTGATCGAGGGCGTCGAGCCGCGGCGCAACGTACTGACGCGCCAGGACGAGTGGAAAACCAAGACCTTCGCCGCGAACATCGACCAGTTGCTGGTGATCGTCGCCGCCGAGCCGGTATTCAGCGAATCGCAGCTGGCCCGCGCCTTGATCGCTGCGCAAGACGCGGCCATTCCCGTGCGCATCCTGCTCAACAAGGCGGATCTGGCGAGTGTGGCCGCAGCGCGCACGCGCCTCGCGCCTTACGTGGCGATGGGCATCGACGTCCATGAAGTTGCCCTCAAGGCGCGCCCGGAGGAGGCGCGCGGATTGCTCGCGCCGCTGCTCGCCGACATGGCGAGTCTCGCGATCGGGCCGAGCGGCGCCGGGAAAAGTACCTTGATCAACCTGCTCGCGCCGCACGCGAAGGCGCTGATCGGCGAGCTGTCGTCAGCGCTGAACGCCGGGCGTCACACGACGACGGCAACGCATTGGTACTGGCTCAGCGAGGAACGCCGCAGCGCGCTCATCGATTCGCCGGGGTTTCAGGAATTCGGCATGCGCCTCATCGACGCACAGCAGCTCGCCGCGTTGATGCCGGACCTGCGCAACCACGTGGGCGACTGCAAGTTCTACAACTGCACGCACCTGCACGAACCCGGCTGCGCGGTGCGCGAGGCCGTGCAGCGCGGCGAGATCCACGAATCGCGCTACCGCATTTACGGCGAAATCCTCGAGGAGCTGGTGCGCCGGTGAATGGGCGCGGCCGGCCGAATTCAGCCGATCCACTTGGCGAGCGTCAGCAGCGCGAGCAGCAGCATCCACAGCACGACCGAGCGCCACACCAGGCCTACCAGACTGCGCAAATGCCCGAGTTGCGGCGCAGCCCCCGCCGTCGATCCGGCGGCCGCATGCGACTGGAATTCGGCGTCGCCCTCCGCCGAAAGCGTGGCGCCCAGGTCCGGACCGGGGGGCTGTGCGCCGCCCAGCCGCACGCCCACCGCCCCGGCAGCCGCGGCGAGGATCACGCCCTCATTGCTCGCCCCCCACAGCGCCGCGTGATGGCGCATGCCGTTCACCGCCTCCTCAAAATTGCCGACGATCGCAAAGCCGCCGGCGGTGAGGCGCGCCGGCACGTGATCGATGACGCTGAAGCCCCGCGCTGAGAGTTTCATCAGGCGATCTTCCTCCGCCAGGCCGACCTTGCTGAAGCGCGCCGCCCAATGGCGACTCGCGAACTCGGCAAGCCGGTAGAGCACCGCGCCCGCGGGCCCGAAGCCCAGCGCCGACAGCAGCACGAACCAGAAAAACACGCCGAACACGTGGCGGTGCGCCGCGAGCAAGGCGTGCTCCATCGTGTGGCGCAGCAGCTCGTCGCGCGGCAAGTCGCTCGCGTCCAGCGCGCGCCATTCGTGCAACAGGCGGCGCGCGCGCAGTTCATCGCCGCGCTCCAGCGACTCTTGAATGTCGGTGAAGAAGTGGCTGAACTGGCGAAAGCCGAGCGTCAGGTAGAGCACCAGCACATCCCACGCGATTGCGAAGGCGATGCCGAATTCGCCGAGCAGCACATGCACGCCCCAGGCGAGCAGCGCCGGCGCCGGCACCGTCACGACCCAGACCACCGCCGCATGGCGCGCGTGGCCGGCGTTGAAGTTGTGGCCGGCCCAGCGCATCCACGCGGCCATCGCCCCGTGCACGGCGTTGCCCGAGGGCAGCGGCTTGAGCTGTTCGATCAGCAGTGCGAGGGCGACGGCGAGAAAGCTCATGTCGCCGGATGATAGCCAGCCCTCCGGCGCGCGCCGCGCGTGTCAGGCGCTGAAGAACCGATAGAGGTTGCGCAGCATCGACGCCGTCGCGCCCCAGATGAAATAGCGCTTGGGCTGGCCCAGGGCGTCGCACCCGTCCCACGGCATCGACAAGTATTCGCGCCGCGCCCCGGCCAATTCAACGACGTGGCGCCGGTGGTTTCCCGGGTCCATCAGGTGCGGCAACGGCACTTCGAAAATTTCAGCCACTTCGTTCGGATCGGGCTGCAGAGCGAAGCCCGGGCGCACGAGCGCGACGACCGGCGTCACGACGAAGCCGGTGCTGGTCGTGTACAGCGGAAGGCAGCCGAGCACGTCGACATGCTGCGACGTGAGGCCGATTTCTTCGTGCGCCTCGCGCAGCGCCGTCGCCGTCGCGTCGGCGTCTTCAGGCTCGACGCGGCCGCCCGGAAAGCTGATTTGCCCGGCGTGGTCGCTCAGGTGATCGGTGCGCTGCGTCAACAGCACCGTCAGCGTGTCGCGCAGCACGAGCGGGATCAGCACTGACGCCGCGGTCGGGCCCCGATTGACAAATCGCTTCTCGAGCACCGTCTCAGGCACCCAGACCGGCGGCGCGCTAAAACGCCTGCGCACCGCCACGGCCGACAACTGTGCGGCGTCGACCGCCGGCAGGTGGCGGTCGATGCCGACGACCGGCATCGCTTCCGGGTCGAATTTCAGGCGAGCTTTTCCTTGATGCGCGCCGACTTGCCGGAACGCGAGCGCAGGTAGTACAGCTTGGCGCGACGCACGTCGCCACGGCGCTTCACTTCGATCGACGCAATCGACGGGCTGTACAGCTGGAACGTGCGCTCCACGCCTTCGCCGCTCGAGATCTTGCGCACGATGAAGCTTGAATTCAGGCTGCGATTGCGCTTGGCGATGACGACGCCTTCAAACGCCTGCAAGCGCTTGCGCGTGCCTTCGACGACGTTGACGCTGACAATCACCGTGTCCCCGGGCGCAAAGGGGGGAATCGTTTTGGCGAGGCGCGCAATTTCTTCGTGCTCGAGGGTTTGGATCAGATCCATGGGGTTCTCCGGGCGATCGTGCAAAGGCTTTGTTGGGTGGCTGCGCCCCGGATGGGCCGCGAAGCCATAGTTGCCCGCAGAGGATCGAAAAGCCCGCGATTATAGCCAGGGGTTGGGCCAGGTCGCCGCGCCTGGGCGCGCTCAGAGCGTCGCCAGGTAGGTCTCGTCGGCGGCATTCAATTGACCCGCGGCGCGCGCCGCGGCGATCAGCTCCGGGCGCCGGCGCAGCGTCAGCTCCAGAGAGCGCTCGCGCCGCCAGCGCGCAATCTGCGCGTGGTGGCCCGACAGCAGCACCGGCGGAACGCTGTCGCCAGGGCGCGCGGCCAAGACCTCGGGCCGGCTGTAGTGCGGGCAATCAAGCAGGCCCTGCGAAAAGCTGTCTTGCTGGTGCGACTGGCTGTCGCCGAGCACGCCGTCCTGCAGGCGCGCCACCGCGTCGAGCAGGGCCAACGCGGGCAATTCGCCGCCCGACAGAACAAAGTCGCCCAGGCTCAGTTCAAGGTCGACATGCCGGTCGAGAAAACGCTGGTCAATTCCCTCATAGCGCCCGCACAACAGAATCGCGCCGGAACCTGCCGCGACTTCCTGCACCACGGCTTGATCGATGCGCCGCCCGGTTGGGCTGAAGTGCACGAGCGGCGCCGTGTCGCCGCGCGAAGCGCGAACCGCGGCCAGCGCACGTTCGAGCGGCTCGACGAGCAACACCATGCCGGGGCCGCCGCCAAACGGTCTATCGTCGACGCGGTGGTGCGGCTCGTCGGCGTGGTCGCGCAACTGCCAGAGCTTGACTTGCACCTGACCTGACTCGAACGCGCGCCGTGTCACGCCCTCGCTCAGGTGCGGCCCGAACAGGTTGGGGAACAATGTGATGACGTCAAAGCGCACAGGTGCAGCTCAGTAGTCGAGGTCCCAATCCACCAGGATGCGCTTGTGCGCGAGGCTCACGTCGTCGATATAGGCCGAGACGAAGGGAATCAGCCGCTCCACGGGAGCCGGCTCGGCGCCGGCGGCCTCGGCGACGACGCGAAGCACGCTCTGCGGGCCGGTTTCGATCAATCCGATCACGGTGCCGAGCGCCTCGCCCTTGCGATTGATCACTTGCAGGCCTATCAGATCGACCCAATAGAACTCGTCCGCACTCTGCGTAGGAAAGCTTGCACGGGCGATGAAAACGCGCGCACCGCGCAAAGCCAGTGCGTCGCCGCGCGACTCCACATCTTGGGCTTGCGCCACGACGCTGCTGCCGTGCTCCTTGACGCCCGTGATTCGCAGCAGCTCAGGCCAGGCCGCAGTTCGAAGGAGCGGCGCGCCCACCCCCGTGGGCAGGGGCGACTTGAGGAACCAGCGGCGCGACGAAAAGATCGCCTGCGGGTCGGTGGCGAATGGCACGACTTTGAACCAGCCCTTCACGCCCCAAGCGTCGCCGATGCGTGCGACTTCGACGGCGTCGGCCGGGAAAGCAGGTTCGCTCGGCGAGCCGACGCCGCTCATGGTCGAACCAGGAGCGTCGCCGCCCAGCTCTGAACTCAGGCGGCGGCCTTGGCCTGGGTCAGCAGGCGCTCAACCGTCGGGGACACGCGGGCGCCATTGCCCGTCCAGTGAGCGACGCGGTCAAACGCGACGCGCAGCGGCTGCTCGCCCCCTGCAGCGACCGGGTTGTAAAACCCGACGCGCTCGATGAAGCGGCCGTCGCGTCGGGTGCGCGAATCGGCCACGACGATGTTGAAGAACGGGCGCTTCTTGGCGCCGCCACGGGAAAGACGGATCACGACCATACAGATTCCTAAGCTTGAAAGTGCCACCGCGGCGTCGCCTGCGGCGCAGAACCGGCCGGCGCGCCTTGGCGCCGGTGGCCACGGCGATGCCGGCGGAAAAACCGTGCATTGTAGACTCAGGTCAACCCGCACCCGATGAATATGGCACCGACAAGCTCCACGTTGATCCGCCCGAGCATCGATGCCGACATCGCAGCGATCACCGAAATCTACCGTTTCCATGTGTTGCACGGCACGGGCAGCTTCGAGATCGAGGCGCCCAGCGTTGCGCAAATGCGCCAGCGCCGCGCTGACGTGACGGCCAGCAGCCTGCCCTGGCTGGTGGCGGAGCGATCGGGCAGCGTCGTGGGTTACGCCTACGCAAGCCCCTTCCGCCCGCGACCTGCGTACCGCTTTTGCCTGGAAGATTCCGTGTATGTCGCGCACGACGCCCAGGGCCTGGGCCTGGGGCGAGCCTTGCTCGCCGAGTTGCTGGCGCGCTGCGAGGCGTTGGGCGCGCGCCAGATGCTCGCCGTGATCGGCGACTCGGGCAATGCCGGGTCGATCGCCTTGCACCGCAGGCTCGGCTTCGAGCCCGCCGGGCAAATTCGCGCGGCGGGCTGGAAGTTTGAAAAGTGGCTCGACGTCGTGATGCTGCAAAAAGCGCTGGGAAGGGGCGCGACGAGCGCGCCGACGCCGACATGACCGCGCTTCCCGAGCGCTACAAGTCCAAGACCCTGGCAAGCTGGCTCGCCTTGCTCGGCGGGACCCTGGGTCTGCATCGCTTTTACTTGCATGGCCTGCGCGACCCCTTGGGGTGGCTGCTGCCCTGGCCCACGTTATTGGGTGTTTACGGCGTGCTGCGCGCCCGAAGCCTCGGCCTGGACGATGCGCTGTCGTGGCTGCTGATCCCGTTGCTCGGGCTGATGCTTGCAGCGACCATGCTGAACGCCATCGTGATCGGGCTGACACGCGACGACGCGTGGAACGCGCGCTTCAACGCCGGCGGGCGCGCGCACCGCAGCGGCTGGTTCACCGTGCTGGGCGTCGTGTTCGCGTTGGCCTTCGGTGCGGCGGCGTTGATGGCGACGCTCGCGTTCAGTGCCCAGCGCTACTTCGAGTACCAGGCGGACAGCGCGGCGGCGGCGCCGCGCTGAGTCACTTGAACAGGCCCAGGCTTATCCAGTAAAAAAGCCCCGCGACGAAGGCCGACGCGGGAATCGTGAAGATCCAGGCCCACACGATGTTCCCGGCAACGCCCCAGCGCACCGCCGAAGCGCGCCGCACCGACCCGACGCCGACGATCGCGCCGGTGATCGTGTGCGTCGTCGACACCGGAATTCCGAGACCCGTGGCGAGGAACAAGGTGATGGCGCCGCCGGTTTCAGCGCAGAAACCGCCCACCGGCTTGAGCTTCGTGATCTTCTGACCCATGGTTTTCACGATGCGCCAGCCGCCGAACATCGTTCCCAGGCCGATGGCGATGTAGCACGCCCAGATCACCCAGCTCGGCGGCATCTTGTCGCTCGCCGAAACGTGGCCTGCAGAGATCAAGAGCATCCAGACGATGCCGATCGTCTTTTGCGCATCGTTGCCGCCATGGCCCAGGCTGTACAGGCCGGCCGAGACCAGTTGCAGGCGCCGAAACCAGTTGTCCACATAGAGCGGCGACGTGCGTCGGAACAAGTGCGCCACCGCAACCATCAGCAGCGACGCGAGCATGAAGCCCAGCACCGGCGAGACGAGGATGAAGACGACCGTCTTCCACACGCCTGCAGCGATCAGCGAACTCGCGCCGGCCTTGGCGATGACCGCGCCGACGATGCCCCCGATCAACGCGTGCGACGAACTCGACGGAATGCCATACCACCACGTCACGACGTTCCAGAAGATCGCCCCGACGAGCGCGCCGAACACGACGTGGTGGTCGACGACGCCGGGAACGACGATGCCCTTGCCGATCGTCGCCGCGACCTTCAACTCGAAGACGAAAATCGCCACCACGTTGAAGAACGCGGCGAACAGAATCGCCTGCTGCGGCTTGAGCACGCCGGTGGAGACGACGGTGGCGATCGAGTTCGCCGCGTCATGAAACCCGTTCATGAAATCGAACCCCAGCGCGAGCACGACGAGCAGGGCGACCACCCAGAAGCCGATTTGGACCGAAGCCATTGCGGCGCGGAATCAGGAGTTCTCGAGGACCACGCCCTCGATCAGGTTCGCCACGTCTTCGCAGCGGTCGGAGATCGACTCGAGCAGTTCGTAAATCGTCTTCAGCTTGATCAGTTCGCGCACGTCGGTCTCTTCGCGAAACAGCTTGGACATCGCCGCGCGCATCACGCGGTCGGCGTCGCTTTCCAGCTTGTCGATCTCTTCGCAGGTCTTGATCGCGGCTTCGGCGACTTCGGTGCGGCTGATCTTGGGCAGCAGCGACACCGCGTGCTGAACTCGCTCGCAGCACTTGGCGCTGATTTCGCCCAGGCGCAGCACTTCTTCGGTCAGCGCGCGCACGTCGTAGAGCGACATCGTTTCGGTCGCGTCCTGCAGCAGATCGACGATGTCGTCCATCGCATTGATGAGGCTGTGAATCTGCTCGCGGTCGATCGGCGTGATGAAGGTCTTGTGCAGCAGCCGGTTCACTTCGGCGGTGATGCGGTCGGCGGCACGCTCGGCGTTGACCACTTCGTCGGCGTACTTTTCGCGCAGCACCGGGTCCGCATAGTTATGGATCAACTCGATGAAGGCACGCGCGGCGTCGACGATGTACGCGCCATGCTGATTGAACAATTCGAAGAAATTGCCTTCGCGCGGCAGCCATTTGCCAAACAGCATGGGAGTCTCCTGTAACGTCGCGTTGGGCGGCTGGGGCAGCTGGCGCTGACACTTGGCGCGCGGGCCGCGGCGAGTGTACTGTCCGCGCTCACCGGTGCACCCTCGGCGCTTCGCGCGGTCCCGCCAAGCGGGACGGAGCGCTCCCTTCGGAGCGGCCGGGCGGGAGCGCTCATACGTCGAGCCGTGCGACCGCCTGATCGGCGACCCGCGCGAGCAACGCCGCCAGCGCCCCGTGCCCGGGAATCACGAGGTCCGCTGCGATATCGTGCAATGGCTGGAGCACGAAGCCTCGCTCGTGCATGCGCGGGTGCGGAACGCTCAAGAGCGGCAAGGCGATCACCTGATCGCCATACAGCAACAGGTCCAGATCCAGGCTGCGCGGGGCGTTGCGAAAAGGTCGCACGCGCCCGTGCGCGCGCTCGATCGCGTGCAGATGCGACAGCAGCGCCAGCGGCGCCAGGCGCGTCGTCACGGCAACGACGGCGTTGACGTAGTCCGGCCCGCCAGCGTCAAGCGGCGCGCTGCGGTACATCGGCGAGCGCGCCATGAGATCCGTCAACGGCAGCTGCCCGATCTGGACGCACGCGGCGTGCAGCGTCGCGACAGCGTCGCCCAGGTTGGCGCCCAGGCCGATGTAGGCGGCAACGGCTGCGCCCGAGTTCGGCTCAAGCGTCGAGCGCGGCATAGATCAGGTGCCGGAACAGTGCGCGATAGCGCAGCCGCTGAACCGGCGCCTGGGTCATCAGCACCCCGAAGAGATCTTCAGCGGGGTCGACAAAGAACGACGTGCCCGCGATTCCGCCCCAGTAATAGAGGCCTTTCGAGCCGGGCATCGCCGCGACGCCGGCGTCGCGGCGAACCGCGAATCCGAGACCGAATCCGTGCCCGGCGGGCAACACGTCGCCCAGCACGGCGCGCTGCCCCAGGTGGTCTGCCGTCATGAACGCCAGGGTGGGACGCGAAAGCAATCGCGTCTGCCCCGCGCCGTGGCACAAGGCATGCAGAAAGCGCGCGTAGTCGGTCGCCGTGCTGACCAGGCCGCCGCCGCCGGACTCGAAGGCGTGCACCTGGCGCACGTCGAGCAGCTCGATTTTCATTCCTGTCTGCGGGCAGGTCTCGAAGGGCTCGGCGATGCGGTGCTGCTGCGCTGCCGGAACATGAAACCCGGTATCGACCATTCCCAGCGGCGCGAAGATGCGCGCGTGCAGAAAGGCGCCGAGCGTCTGGCCGCTGATGACTTCGACGACGCGGCCGAGCACGTCGGTGGCGTGGCTGTACGCCCACGCCGTGCCGGGTTGGGCGAGCAGGGGCAGGCGCGCGAGCTGTTCGCAAAACCGCGCGTTTGCGATCTCGGGTGCGCCCATGCGGCCCTCGGTGTACAACTGCTGGACCGGGCTCGTGCCGAGGAATCCGTACGTCAATCCCGCGGTATGGCGCAGCAGGTCCTGGATCGTGATCGGCGCGTTCGCCGGTTCGTATTCGAGCTGGCCGCCGATTTCGACGCCCACTTGCATTTGCGCGAATTCGGGAAGCCAGGTCGACACCGGCTCGTGCAGCAGCAAGCGCCCTTCTTCGGCGAGCATCAGCACCGCGACCGAGACGACCGGCTTGGTCATTGAATAGATGCGGAAGATCGAATCGCGCGCCATCGGCGCTGCGCCGAGCGGACTCAATTTCCCGCAGCTCTCGAAGTAGCCGATCCTGCCGCGCCGCGACACGAGCGCCACCATGCCCGGCAACAGCCCGCTCGCGACCTCGCGCTGAAAGGCCTGCGTCAGCCCACTCAAGCGGGCCGGGTTCAGTCCGACTTCGGCGGGAGCGCCCGCCTGCGCCAACGCCTTGATCGCGCTCATTCCGCCGGCACAGGTTCCGCACTGCCCGGCCCGGCGCGGCGGCGCCTGCGGCGGCGCTTGCGCGCGGGGTCGACGTCGGCTGCCGGCGCCGACGGGGCACGCGCCAGGGCGGGGGCCGGCTCATCGCGCGCCTGGCCGATCAGGCGCTCGCGCTCAATGGCACTCGCATTCGAGAACTGCTCCCACCACAGCGGCAGCGCCGGGTCGACCTCGCCGACCTGGCCGCGCAGCCGCAAGAAGTCAAAGCCCGCGCGAAACCGCGGTTGTTCGACGAGTGTGTGCACGCCCTGGCCGGTGCGCCGACTGAAGCGCGGCTGCATCATCCAGACTTCGCGCATGTCGGCGGCCAGGCGTCCGCGGCCCGAGATGTCGCCGATCTTCGCGTCGAAGACGGCGTCGATCGCTTGCTGCAAAGCGTTGAACGACGTTTCGCCGCCAGCCTCGATCTGCTTCCAGCGCTCGAGCACGTCGTGCCACAGCATGCACGCGAGCATGAAACTGGGCGCCACCGGCTTGCCTTCGGCGATGCGCCGGTCGGTGTCGGCGAGTGCCAATTGCACGAATTTCTCGCGGCCGTCGTGGCGTTGCGCTTCATCGAGCACGACGTCGAGCACCGGGAACACGCCACGGTGCAAGCCTTGCCGGCGCAACTCTTCGATGCTGGCCAGCGCGTGCCCGGTCTGCAGCAGCTTGATCATTTCGTCGAAGGTGCGTGACGGCGGTACGTTGTCGAGCAACGCCGCCATCGCGTGAATCGGCGCGCGCGTCTTCGCCTCGATCTCGAAACCCAATTTGGCGGCGAAGCGGATCGCCCGAATGATGCGCACCGGGTCTTCGCGATAGCGCAGTGTCGGGTCGCCGATCATGCGCAGCAGCTTTTTCTTCGCGTCGGCGATGCCGCCGTGGTAGTCGACGACGATTTCGCGCAGCGGGTCGTAGTACATCGCGTTGACCGTGAAATCGCGGCGCGCCGCGTCTTCGACCTGCGGGCCCCAGACGTTGTCGCGCAGGACGCGACCTTCGGCATCGACGACGTGACCTGCGACCGGGCCGGGCTTGCGGCCGCCCGCGGCGAGCTCGGTCTTCGATGTCTTCTCGTTGCCGGCAAGCGTTTCCGCCGCGCCGGAGTCCACCTGCGCGCGAAACGTCGAGACTTCGATGACTTCGCTGAGGCCATGGTCCTGCCGGCCGCGGCCGAACACGACGTGCACGATGCGAAAGCGCCGGCCGATGATGAACGCCCGCCGAAACAGCGACTTCACCTGCTCGGGGGTGGCGTTGGTCGCGACGTCAAAGTCCTTCGGGCGCAAGCCCAGGATCAAATCGCGCACCGCACCGCCGACGATGTAGGCCTCGTAGCCCCCGTCGACCAGCGTGCGCACCACTTTGGCGGCGCGCTCGTCGACGAGGGATGCGTCGATGCCGTGTTCGCTCTTGGGCACTTCGATGCGCCGTCCGTGCACGATGCGCGGCGCGCGCGCCGAGCGGGCCTTGTCGAACAACTTGTCGAGCAGCTTCTTGATCATTCAGGATTCATTCGAACAGCCTCAGGATGCGCCAGCCGCGCTCGCGTGCAAGCGCTTCCAGTGGTGCACTGGGATTGGTTGCCACCGGGTGCGTGGCCCGTTCCAACAGGGCCAAATCGTTCAGCGAATCGCTGTACACGCTGATCCTGCCGAAGTCCGGCCAATCGGCGCCCGCGTCGTGCAGCCATTGCTCGACCCGCCGCACCTTGCCTTCCCGGTAGCTCGGCTCGCCGACGATTCCCCCCGTGATGGTACCGCCTGCGTCACGCTCCAGGCGCACCGCGATCAGCGCGTCGATCCCCAACGCGGCGGCAATCGGCGCCGTGATGAAGTCGTTCGTCGCCGTGACCAGGGCGATCTTGTCGCCGTCGGCGCGGTGCTGGCGCACCAGATTCAGCGCGCTTTCGCGCAGGTTGGGCGCGATCACGTCACGCATGAAGCGCCTCTGCGCGTCCTGCGCCTGCGCGGGGCTGCGCGCGCGCAGCGGCGCGGTCGCGAACTCGATGTAGGCGTGGATGTCGAGCTGGCCCAACTTGTACTGCGCGTAAAACTCGTCGTTGCGGCGGCGGAACGCGCCGGCGTCGACCCAGCCCAACGACACCATGAATTCGCCCCAGGCATGATCCGAGTCCAGCGGCAGCAGCGTATCGTCCAGATCGAACAGGCACAGCCCCGCGCCCGCGCTCACTGCGCCTCCCCTTGCGCGAGCATGCGCTTGAGCAAGGGCACGGTGACGCTGCGCTGCTGCGCCATTGAAAAATCGTCCAGACGCGCGAGCAAATCGAACAAGTTCTTCATGTCGCGTGCAAATCGCGTCAACAGATATTCCACGACCTCGTCGGTGAGCAGAATGCCGCGCCGGTCCGCTTCACGGCGCAGTTGGGCGCGCGCCTCCGGCTCTGACAGCGCCTGCACCGCCAATACATGGCCCCAGCCCAGGCGCGAGCGCAAGTCTTCGCGCAGCACCAAGTCCACCGGCGGCGCGCGCCCGGTGGCGACGATGGTTGCGCGCGCGTCGGCAGCCTGCACGAACAGCGAGAACGCCGAGTGCTGCTGATCGGGCGCGAGGCGGTCGCAGTCGTCGATGACGATGATTCCGCAGGGTTCACAGCCGCTCCACGGCGCGGCAATCTCGGGGCCGAAGCTCGCGCCGCGAACCCCCTCGGCGTGCATCTGCTCAACCACGGCCTGAGCCAGATGGGTCTTGCCGCTGCCCGTGGGGCCCCACAGATAGACCGGCGCTGCGCCCGGACGCAGCGCGCGCAGGTGCGCCAGCGTCGCGCCGTTGGCGCCGGGGGCGAAGTTGTCGAAGGTGCGCGCTGCGGCGGTGCCGATCGGCAGCGGGATTTGTTTCATCCGCGTCTCGGCCGCGGCTCACGCGCGGTACAGAGGGCTTTCCAGGTACGCCGCGCGCGCGCGGCGCACCGCCACGACGATCAAGGAACTCAGCGGCAGTGCGATCAAGACGCCGACGAAACCGAACAAGTGGCCAAACGCGAGCAGCGCAAAAATCACCATCAGCGGGTTCATGCCGATGCGCTCGCCCACCAGGCGCGGCGTGAGGAACAAGCCCTCGCCGATCTGGCCGATGCCATAGATCACGGCCACGGCGATCAGGCCGTAGGCGCCGCCGAACTGCAGCGCGCCCGCGGTCAGCGCGAGAATCAAGCCGACGCCGAAGCCCAGGTAGGGGATGAAGATCGCCAGACCCGTGAACACGCCCACCGGCAGCGCGAGGTCGAAGCCGGCCAACCCCAAGGCCGCGCTGTAGTACACCGCGAGGGTGGCCATGACGAGCAGTTGGCCACGCAGGTACTGGCCGAGCATCGAGTCGCACTCCCCCATGAAGCCCTCGATGCGCGCTCGCAAGCGCGGCGGAATCAGCGCCCGCGCCCGCGCCACCAGGCTTGGCCAGTCCATCAACAAGTAGAACAAACTGACCGGCACGAGAATCACGAGGCCGACGATGGCCAGCAGGATGCTCCCGCCGATGCGCGCCGAACTGAGCAAGGTGCCGAGCCAGTCTTCGACATTCGCATTCAAGTACTTCAGGACGAAAGCCTTGATGCTTGCCACGTCCAGGCCGGCGGGAATCCCGAGTTGCGTCAACCAGGGCGTCAATGCCTGATTCAGGCGCTCGGCGAGCTGCGGGATTTGCTCGCGCAGCAGCGGCAGCTCCTTGGAGATGATCGGCACGATCAGCAGCACCAGGGCCGCCAAGGCAGCGATCGCGGTCGCCTCGACGATCGCCACGGCGAGCACGCGCGGCACGCGCCGCGCCGCGAGCCACTCCACGGCGGGGTGCAGCGCGTAGGCGAGCACGGCGGCGACGAGAAACGGGGTCAGCACCGGCGCGAGCAGCGTCACGCCGAGAACGACGAGCAGGCCGAGCCCGAGCCACGCAAGCGTTTGACGTTGTGCCGGGCTGAAAGTCATGTGCGGTGAATTCTACGGGGCTGAGCCCGCGCCGAGCGAGCGCCTGCGCGCTCGCGAGTGGCTGGCCAGCGCCATTCGGCTTGCAAGCCGAATGGCCGGCCGGGCTGGCGCGGCCCTGAGGGCGCTCACACGTCGCTCAACGAGGCCGTGTAGTGGGCGATCAGCGACAGCAGATCTTCTTCGGAATACGGCTTGCCCATGTAGTGGTCCACGCCGAGTTCGGCGGCGAGGTCGCGGTGCTTCTGCGCAATTCGCGAGGTGATCATGATCACCGGCAGATCGCGCAGATTCGCACTGTTGCGAATCGTGCGCACGAGTTCGAAGCCGTCCATGCGCGGCATCTCGATGTCGCAGAGCACGACTTGCGGGCGTTCCTCGGCGAGCTTTTCGAGCGCGTCCAGGCCATCCTTGGCGAGCACGACACGGTAGCCCTCGCGCACCAGCAGGCGCTGCGTGACACGCCGCACCGTCAGCGAATCGTCGACCACCAGGACCATCGGCGCCAGGGCCACCTCGTCGGCCGCGCCGGCGCCGGCGGCCTCCTGCGGCGACTGCAATGCGGTGAGCGTGGCCGCGCGCGCCGGCTCGCCGTACAGCGTCGCCAGCGCCACCGGGTTGTAGATGAGCGCGACCGCCCCTGAGGCGAGCAAGGTGATTCCAGCCAAGCCGGGAACGCGCGACAACTGCGGCCCGAGGTTTTTCACCACGACTTCCTGGTTGCCCAGCACTTCGTCGACTTGCACGGCGATGCGCTTTTGCGCACTGCGGATCACGACGACGGTGCGCGTGCGCCCGACCGCTTCGACGGTGCGTGCGCTGAGCTGCAGGAGCGAGCCGAGCCAGAAGAACGGCATCTGGCGTTCAGCCAGTGCGTACAGGCCGCTGGTGTGCGCCTGGTCGATCTCCGCCGGCGTGGCGCGGCGCACGATCTCGATCAGCGTCGAGGGCACGGCCACCGCGGTGGACCCGCAGCGCAGCATCAGCACCTGCGTCACTGCGGTCGTGAGCGGCAGGATCAGCTTGAACGACGTGCCTTGATTGGTGCGCGTCGCGGTGCGAATTCGCCCGCCGATCGCGTTGACTTCGGAGCGCACCACGTCCATGCCCACGCCGCGGCCGGCGAGCTCGGTGACGCTGGCCGCCGTCGAGAAGCCCGACGCGAAAATCAGATTCGCGAGTTCGGCGTCGGTGTAGGCCTTGGCCGCGTCGAGCAGGCCCATCGTGATGCCGCGTTCGCGAATTCGCGTCAGGTTCAGGCCCGCGCCGTCGTCGCGAAACTCCACAGCGACTTCGTTGCCTTCGTGCGTCACCGTCACGACGATCAGGCCCGTCGGGTCCTTGCCCGCGGCGGCGCGCGCCTGCGGCATCTCGATGCCGTGCGTCACGCAGTTGCGCAGCACGTGCTCGAAGGCGCCGGTGATGCGGTCGAGCACGCCGCGGTCGATTTCAATCGAGCCGCCGACGATGTCCAGCCGCACCTGCTTGCCCAGTTCCTTGGCCGCCTGGCGCACCACGCGGTACAGGCGATCCGACAAGCCTTCGAATTCGACCATGCGCGTGCGCAGCAGATCGCCCTGCAGCTCGCGCGTCATGCGCGCCTGGGCGACGAGCTCGTCTTCGGTGTTCTCCAGCGAGCGTTGCAGGGTGCGCTGCACCGTGGCGACGTCGTTCACCGACTCGGCCATCATGCGCGTCACTTCCTGAAAGCGCGTGAAGCGATCGAATTCGAGCGGGTCGAAATTCTTCGAAGAGCCCTTCGCCGCCTCGAGGCGCGAACTCATTTGCGTTTCGGCCTGAAGCTCGATGTCGCGCAGCTGGGTGCGCAGCCGCTCGAGGTTTTCCGTCAGGTCGCCCACCGACCCCTTGATCAGCGTCACCTGCGACTCGATGCGCGTGCGCGCGATGCTCACCTCACCCGCCTGGTTGACGAGTTTGTCGAGCAGTGGCGTGCGCACCCGCACCGCCGATTGCGCCTGGTTCGCCGTGCGGTCGGCGGGCGCCTTGGGTTGCGCCGTCGCGCTATCGAAACGCGACCAGTCGATTCCCGAGCTACCGTCGGTCGCCGCCACGCGCAGCGGCGGGCGCGCCGCTGGCGGCGCAGTCTCCATCACGGGGGCCTTGAACACAGGCGTGGCGACTTCGGCCATCGGCACCAGCGGTTCGAGCGCCTGGGCCCGCGTGGCCGGCCCGCTGCCGGTGAACTCAGGCGGCATCGCGGCGGCCGGCGCGACCGGCTCGCCAGCGCCAGGCCCCGGCGCAGGGGTCGGCTCGGCGATGGCGGCGGCTGCCTGCGCGTACGCTTGCGCGTCGCGATTGCGCAGCGCGTCGAACACTTGCGACAAGGCGTCGCCGTGCGACTGCAACTTTTCGATGTCCTCGGTGGACGCCGCGGGCTGTACCAAGAGGCGCTCGATGCGCGACTCGAGCCGGTGCGCGAGTTCGCCCAAGCGCATCGCGCCAGCCAGGCGCGCCCCGCCCTTGAGCGTGTGCAAGGTGCGCATGCACGCGTCGGCGTGCGAGGTGTCCGACGGGCGCGCGATCCATTCGCGCAGGCTGCCCGCGAGCTGCGGCAGCAGCTCGAGCGCCTCTTCCTCGAAGATCGGAAACAGCTCGGCGTCGACCGCGTCGGTGGCGTCGATGTCGTCTTCGGTGTCCGGTGCGCCGGTCGGGGCCGCAGCGGTTCGCGGCGCCTGGCGCCTGTCGTCGGCCACCGGCTCGAGCCGAGGCGCTGCGGCAGGTTTGGCCTCGGCGCTAGGCGCACCCGAGGGCGGGTAGGTCAGCGGCTTCCACTCCATGAAGCCCGACGGCTGGAACCAGGACCGCACGTCGTCTTCGTCGCGGTCCGGCTCGCCCTGCGAAGCCAGTGTGCTGCGCGCGCCGGCTGGGCTGCGCGGTACCGTCGGCGCGGCTGCGCTCGGGGTTTGCTGCGGCTCGGCGGCAGGCGCAGAGGGGGGCGGGCGGTGCGCCGCCACTGGCGCCGCGGCAGGCGTCGCATCGGGAATCGGCGACAAGTCCAGCAAATCGGCGCCCGATTCGCGGCCGTCGGCTGCCGCAAATTCGTCCAATCCACCGGGGCGCGAAGGCGCGGGGATGTCGGCAGCGGCGGTCACCGCTTCGAGCCAACGCGCCGAACTCAGTTCGTGCTCGTCCAGCCTGGACAACAAAGTCACCGACGGGTCCTTCAGGAAACCCGCAGCGAATTGATGCAACAGGCGCCGAATTTCCTCGGAGGCGTCAACGAACAAACGCGCCTCCTGCGGCGTGCCTCGGCCGATCGCCTGTGAGCGCGTCAGCGCGTGTTCGAGGGTGCGCGCCAGGTTCGACAGGTTCGCAAACCCCACTGTCGCCGAGCTGCCCGCCAGCGAATGCGCGAGCGCGATCGGAATTTCCCCGATCGGCCGATGCAGCTCCATGGCCCATTCGGCGAGTTCCGTCGTGAGCCGACGCGAGAGTTCGTCGGCCTCGTTCAGGTAAATGTTGAACAGGGCAATGCTGATGCGCAGCGGCCCGATGACCTTGACCGCGTCCTCGCCGCTGTCAAGGTCTTCGAAGGCGTCGTCCTCGACGACTTCGGGCAATGGAATCGGCGCCGAGGGCACGCTGCTGGACGCCCCTGCGGCGCTGAGGTCGGGCAAGTCGAGCACCAGGTCGGGCGCGTGCGGTTCGGCGGCGACCATGACGCGCATCGGCTCGCTGGACTTGGCCGCCGGCGGCGCGGAGTAGTCCTGGTCGAGGTCGAGGTCGACCACGTCGATGGCGATGTCGGCCACCGGCTCGTCCATGGCCTGCGGCAAGGTCAGCGTTTCGGTGGGAGTCAAGTCGAACGGGTCGAGCAACTCGGCAGCAACCGATGGCACCGGCTCGGCGCTGACCTTGGGCGCCACAGCGCGCGCCGGCTCGTCTTCGGGCGCCAGGTCCAGATTGAAGGAGAAATCGAGCGCCGGCAGGCTCGCCGGCGCGAACACCACCGGCGCCGCGTGCGGTGCAGCCCGGTCCGCGGCCGGCGCCTGCTTCGCCGGGGTCGGCCGCGTTAGCGCATCGGTGCGGGTGCCGCGCGTCTCGCCGTCCGATGAATGCGCAAGCGCCCGGGCCACGACGACGCCCGAGTTGTGTTCGTGGGCGCGGCGTGCGGCAATTTCCTCGACCCAGCCGCCCAGATATTGCAAAGCCCATCCGGTGAACTCGAGCAAGTCCGGTTCCGCGGCGCGCTGTTCGGCCAGACGCGTGTTGTAGAGCTTTTCGCAACTCCACGCGGCTTCGCCGAAGTCTTTCAACCCGACCATCCTCGAGCTGCCCTTGAGCGTATGGAAAGCGCGCCGGATCGTCGTGAGGATGGGGAGTTCGCCAGGGGTTTCGATCAGCTCGGCCAAGGCGGCGACGGCGTCACCGATGACTTCGCGCGCCTCTTCGAGGAACACGGCGCGCAATTCGTCGTCCTGCACGCCCTCGTCGAACACTTTGGGCGGGCTCGCAGGACCGGGTTCCAACGTCGCCACATCGGAGTCGGGCGAGACGAACTGCGCCATCGCCTTGGAGACGCTGTCGCGCGCGGCAGAAATCCCGGCGCCGTCTGCGGCTTGCGTCAAGGCTTTCTGGGCGCTGCGCGTCGCCTGCGCCAGGCCGGCGCGATCCGCAGCGCTGGCCCCCAGCGACAAGCGCTCCAGGCCCAGCACCAGGTCCGCCGCCGAAACGTCTTTCTTCGCCGCGTCGCGCGCCAGTTGGCTCGCCTGGTCGATGAGCTGGCGCTCGATGGCGCTTCCCGCCAAGGCTGCGTGCTCCGACAGAGGCGAGTGGTCGTCGCCTCGACCCATGATGGGCCTCAACACGCCCTGCTCGGCGTCGAAGACGAACAGCGACTTGGCCATTTGCGGCTGCACGCTGAGCATGTCGATGAGAAATCCGAGCGCGCCCAGGTTCCCCGCCAACCGGTCGAACACGCCGGCCTGCGCCGCGTGGGGCAGGTCCGCCTGCTCCGCCGCCAGGCTCGCCACCTCGTCGCGCATCTTCACCAGCGCCGCCGACGCGTGGTCCATGCCGAGCACCGAGAGCACGCCGCGCATCGCCGCGAGGTGCGTGGGCACCTGGATCAGCGGCTTGGGGTCGCTCGTGTCGCGGAAGAAATGGTCGATGAGTTTTTCGGCTTCCGACAAAGACGCGCGCAGCTCCTGGACGACGCTGCCCATCGTCTGCTTGTCGGAGACACGCCGGTACAGCTCTTCCATCCACGACTCGAGCGGGTCGGGCGTCTTGCCCTGGCGCACGTGGGCCAGGCGCTGGGCGAGGCGCTGCACGCGCTCGGGCTGCTGCGGATGGTCGAAATCGGCGTCTTCGAGCACCGCGTCGACGTACAGCAGGCAGGTCGCCACTTCCATCGCCAGCGCCGCGGGCGGCGCCGCGCCGGAGTCGAGCGTGGTTCCTGCCGCATCCTGCAATTCGGTGGCGAGCAGCTCACCGCGGGGGAACAGGCGTTTGAGCGAGTCGCCGACAAGCGAGAACTGCTCTCCCAGGCCACTCAGCCGGTGCATTTCGCCACCCGCCACCGCGGACCAGGTGTCTTTCGCGGCAGCGACTCGTTTGCGCGCCTGCGTCACCCACGCCGGGTCGTAGCGGCCGAGGGCGCTCGTCTCGTAGTCGACCGGTTCGCTCTGCTCGAGGTCGTAGGCCTTGCGCACCGCGGCCAGGCGCGGTGTGGTGCGCGTCGGGGCGCGCGACTGCGCGCAAAAGAACAGCAAGTCCAGCGCAAGCCGTTCCGAGACGTCGATTTCGCCGCGCGCCAAGCTGCGGAATTGCGCCAGCAGCCGCGAACCCAGACGCTTGCTGTAGACGTCAAAACCCAGCAGGCCGTGGGCCTGCGCTTCGAAGACCGCCGCAGCGAGCTTCCAGCACGTCACCACCTGGGGATGTTTGGCAGCTTGCGCGAATCCCGCGAACGTGTCGCTCAGGCGCCCGGCGGCTTCACGCGGATCCGCAGCGCGCATCAGCGCGAGCAGTTCCTTCTCGATGGCGGCACGCGCCGCCGCGTTGGGCGGGCGCGGTTGGGCGGTGCGGTCGACGGGCCAATCGAGCCAGCGCCAAGGCGTGTCCCACAAGTCGGCGGGGTGCACCCGGTCCGCGCCGGCGTCTTCCTGGATGGTGCGAAATTGCGGAAACAGCGACAGCGGCGAAACCGTCTTGCCGCCGAGAACGCGGCCGATGTAGTCGAGCAGGGCAAAGGAGGCGCGCTCGATGTCTTCGACCGCTTTGATATTCAGCTTGTGCGGCTTGGCGATGAAACGAATCACCGCCGCTTCGCTGGCCCGCAGCACCGCAGCCAGCGGGGTCAGGCCAACCAGTTCGAGGGCGCCGGCGCATTGATGAACTTGCACGCGCGCGCTGCGCAATACCGACGGGTCGACCTCGCCGACGTCCGAGGTGGCCGCGGCATCGCGCTCCTTGACGAAGCGGCGCAGCGCCTTGTGCGCCGTGTCGAGCGAGCGCCGGACCTCTTCATAGACCCAGGCCAGGGCGCTCAGATCGTCGCTTGTCTCGCTCATCGTTGTGGATTCATTTTTCGTCAATGATGCCTGGCCGTGACGGCCGCCGCCCAGCTCAAGCCACCTTGAATCGCGCGACCGATTGTTTCAGCTCTTCGGCAGTCTTCGAAAGCTCGCGGACCATTTGCGCCGTCGAGCGGGTGCCCTCGCCGGTCTGCTCGGTCACGGCAAAAATGTGCTGGATGTTCGCCGCGACGACGTTGGCCAGGCGCGCTTCGCTGAGCGCCTGATTCGAAATTTGCCCGATCAGGTCGGCAAGCTGACGCGACACACGGTCGATCTCGCCCAGCGCGTTGCCCGCCGCGTCGGACAGGCGCGCGCCCTCGACCACGCCTTGCGTGGAGCGCTCCATCGCGCCCACCGCGTCTTGCGTATCGCTTTGAATCGTCTTCACGAGCGCAGCGATCTGCCGCGTCGCGTCGCCCGAGCGCTCGGCCAGGCGCTGCACTTCTTCGGCGACGACCGAGAAGCCGCGGCCCGCATCGCCGGCCGACGCCGCCTGAATCGCAGCGTTCAGCGCGAGCACGTTGGTCTGCTCCGTGATGTCGGAGATCAGTTCCGTGATTTCGCCGATCTCCTGCGACGATTCACCCAGACGCTTGATGCGCTTGGACGTGTCCTGGATCTGGTCGCGGATCATGTTCATGCCGCCGATCGTGTTCTGCACCGCGCGCAGGCCCGACTCCGCGGCCTGCAAGGACTGGCGCGCCACGTGCGCGGTTTCCTGCGCCTGCGACGACACGTCGTTGATGCGCCCGGCCATCTGCAGGACCGACTCGCCGGTGTCGCGAATTTCGCGCAGCTGCTCCGACGACGCCGCGAGCAGTTCGGTGGACGTCGCCTCGACGCGCGCCGTCGTCTCCGTCACGCGGCCCACCGTGCCCTGCACTTGCGTCACGAGGGAGCGCAGCTCCTCGACGGTGTAGTTCACCGAGTCGGCAATCGCGCCGGTGATGTCTTCCGTCACCGTCGCCTGCTGCGTCAAGTCGCCCTCGGCGACGGTCTGCAGCTCGTTCATGAGGCGCAAAATCGCCGCCTGGTTTGCGTCGTTGACGCGTTTGGCTTCCTGCTCCTGGCGCTCCGCCTCCATGCGCCGGTTCTGCGCGAGTGTGGCCTGCGAGGCCTGATCGCGAACGTACAGGCGCAGCAGACCGCCTGCACCCAGCAGCAACAGCAGCGCCGAGAGCGGCAGCACGATCAACGGCAGCCCGCCGAATGCAGACTGTTTGCCAAGCTGGGCGCTCACGCCCTCCAGTCCCTTGCGCAGCGGTTCGCTGTCGGCCATGATCGACGCCTGGGCGTCGCGCGCCGCGACGAGGCCGGGCAAATTGGCCATGATGGCGGCCGCCTGCCCGCGCATTTCTTCGTACAGCTTGAGCAGCGCGACGAGGCGCTCCTTGGTTTCCGGGTCTTTCGTTCCGGGCAGGCGCAACTCGGCGCTGCCGTCGGCCAGGCCTTGAGCGAGTTCGCGGAACAGGTTCAGGTCCTTGCTGAGCAGGAACACCGCTTCTGGGCTGACGCCTTCGATTGTCAGAAACTCATTGGCGCTCTTGCCCAAGCGCTGCGTCAACATGACCAGCTGCCCCACGGCGAACAATTCCGATGGCGTGGCGCTCTGCTGCAGCTTGAGTGCCGAGATGGTTTCGGCAATGTCCAGCAATTCCGACGACTGGCGGTTGATGGCCCGCAGTGCCTGCCCCACCATCGTCAAGTTCTTCTGCTGCGCCATCACGGTATTGGCACCCTTTTCGGCGCGCTCGGCGACGCCGGAGACCGCCTCGAGCGCGGATTGCACGCTCGTCGGCGCGGCAGGAACGGTGCCTTCACCGGTGCGCAGGCTGCGCACGTTTTGCATCAGCACGTCGACGCTGTCGCGCACTTCCGGAAACGCCTTGGCGCTTCCGGACAGCGCCTGCAGCGTGGACTTCGCCAAACGCTGCGACTGCACCTCGCCCAGGCTGCTGGCGCCCATCTGGGCCGAAATTCGGCCCGCGTTGTTCAGCGTCAGGCCGGTTGCGACGGCCAGGCCCAGCAGGCCCAGTGCCGCCAGGACGACGAGGATGCGGCGTTGATCGGCGAGCGATCTGCGGCCGATCAGCGGCAGTCCACTGCCTTCGAGTTCCGCGCCCGGCATGCGCAATTGATGGGTGTCGGGGAATTCGGTGATCTGCGAGGGCGAAGCTTCCGAGATGATCGACGAATCGAAACTCGACGCCTGAGGCTGGGTGGGGACGGCAAAGCTGGGCGCTTTGGCCGACGCGGGTCGGGCCGGCGCGGCCGTGCGCCCGGACTTGACCGGCTGGAGCCGCTCGATGCTCGCCGTTGTTCCGCCGCCGCGGGCCAGGCGCAATTCCGGAACCAGGACGGGCGGATGCCCGGCGTCCCCGGGCTTGTGGGCCAACCCTTTGATCTTGTTCATCAAGCTCATAAAAACCTCGTGAATTCTCTCTCGCGTCAACCGATGACGCCCAGCAGATTCAGGCGGCGATCTTCAAGAAGAATTCGTGGCCTGCCAATTCGAGCAGATTGATTTCTTGCCAGATCCGCCCGGCGGCATCGCGGTAGCGAGCCCCGACAAAGGGGGGGCGCACAGCCGCGTCCTCCTGCTCCGCAGTCAACTGCTCCTCGCTGCGCAACCCCGACAGGCGATCGACCAACAACGCGCAGTTCAGATTGCATTGCTGGTTGAAACCTACCAGGCGCGCCTGCTCCCGATTCATCTGCGACGAGTCCAGCCCGAGGAAACGCGCCAGATCGACGACGCCGTGCAAGTGACCGCGCAGGTTTGCAACGCCGAGGAACCAGCCCTGCGAATGCGGCACCGGCTGCAGGCCGGCCATGGGGAATATCTCGCCCGCCTCGCGCAGCGGAAACAGCAGTCCGTGCCCGCCGCATTCGACGGCCAGCCAGGACTTGCCGGTCTGTTGGGTTCGCGCCGCCGAGAGCCGCTCCGACAGCCGACTCTGCAGTTCGCGAAGCGCGTCCTTGTTCGCCATTCAAGTCGGTCCGTTGTCTTGTGCCCGAGGCCAGCTCGACCGGGGCGTCAATCGAAGGCGCGAATTTTCGCCAGCAACAAATCGGCGTCGACCGGCTTGACGATGTAGTCGCGCGCCCCCTGGCGCATTCCCCAGAGCTTGTCGGTTTCCTGGTTCTTGCTCGTGCACATGATGACTTGCACTTTGGTGAAGCGCGGATCGCGCGTGATCGTGCGCGTCAGCTGAAAACCGTTCTGCCCGGGCATGACCACGTCCATCAACACCAGGTCCGGCGTTTCCTCGCCGAGACGGCGCATCGCCTCGTCGGCGTTTTCGGCAGTGCGCACCGCGTAGCCCTTGCGGCTCAACAGGTCCGACAGGAAGTGCAACTCGGTCTTGGAGTCGTCTACCACCAGAATTTTTTGGACTGCCATGGTCTTACCCTCCTGCTCACAGCGCCATCGCGGCGCTTGTTTGGAAATCGCTACGGCACGTCAATTCACTTGCACACGGCCCGCACGGCTGTACTGCTCCACCGCCGCCAGCAACTGGTCTTTGGTGAACGGCTTGGTCAGGTAGTCTTCCGAGCCCACCATGCGGCCTCGTGCCTTGTCGAACAAGCCGTCCTTGGACGAGAGCATGATGACGGGCACATCAGAGAACTTCGCGTTGCGCTTGATGATCGCGCAGGTCTGGTAGCCATCCAGGCGCGGCATCAGGATGTCGCAGAAGATCAGATCGGGGTCGTGGTCGTTGACCTTGGCCAGGGCATCGAAACCGTCTTCGGCGAGCAGGACTTCATAGCCCCCCTGCTTGAGAAAGATCTCCGCGCTGCGGCGAATCGTATTGCTGTCGTCAATGACCAGGACTTTGATGCCAGGGCCACCGGTCGAGGCTGGGTTGCTCACCGAGCGTACTCCTCAGTTACTAAGGCACGGCATCGCGTGGGCCGCCGCTCTGTGCATCAGATCTGCACCATCTCGAAGTCTTCTTTGCGTGCCCCACACTCCGGGCAGGTCCAGTTCATGGGGATTGCCGCCCAGGCTGTTCCCGGCGCGATGCCATGTTCCATGTCGCCCAGAGCCTCGTCGTAAATCCAACCGCAAATCAGGCACATCCAGGTCTTGGGTTCTGTCACGGCACCCTACAGGGTTACTACAATGCAGCGCGATTGTAGCCACGCAGGTTGTCGCAAAATGATGCCGCCACAGGCACCTGCGCCATATTCTTCACACTTGGCCTGAGGTTCGCCGGGAACTCGTCATGCCCTTTTCCGGGGCCTGCGAGCCACAAATTCATGACCTCCGAAACGCCGCAATCCGAGTCTGACCCCAACCTGCTGCAAGAGCAAACTGCGCCGGCGTGCGTGATGAGCTTTAACGCCAACGACGCCAGCGGAGCCGGCGGCATCGCCGGGGACATCGCGACCATCGCCGCAATGGGCGCGCACGCGTTACCGGTTGTGACGAGCATCATCATGCGCGACACCGCCGAAGTCTTCGACCATCACGCGATCGACGCCGAAGTCATCGTCGAACAGGCGCGCACCATCTTGGAGGACCTCTCGATCGGTGCCTGGAAGGTCGGCTTCCTGGGGTCCGCCGAAGGCGTGAGTGCGGTGGCCGAAGTGATCTCCGACTACCCCGAGGTACCGCTCATCGCCTACCTGCCCAATCTCTCGTGGGTCGAAGAAGACGCGCAAGTGGCCTACCACGAAGCGTTTCGCGAGTTGATCCTGCCGCAGGCCGAAGTGCTGGTGGGAAGCCACCAGACCTTGACGGACTTCCTTCTGCCCGACTGGGAGAGCGACCGACCCGCGTCGCCGCGCGAACTCGCCGTCGCCGCTGCGGCGCATGGCACGAAGTTCGTCCTGGTGAGCAGCGTGCCGCTGCCCGATCAGTTTCTCGACAACGTCTTGGCGTCGCCCCAGGGCGCGATCACAGGCGAGAAGTTCGAGCGCTTCGAAGTCAGCTTCGTCGGCGCTGGCGACACGCTGTCGTCTGCGCTCGCCGCGCTGCTCGCCGCCGGAGCCGAGTTGCATGCCGCGGTCGGCGAGGCGCTCGCGTTCCTCGATCAGGCGCTCGACGCGGGCTTTCGCCCCGGCATGGGCAACGTGATTCCGGATCGTTTCTTCTGGGCCGTGCCCGGTGGCGACGATGACGACGACGGCGCGGCGGCATCCGACGAAGACGACGACAAGGCACCCAAAGGCCCGCGCCACGTTCACTGAAAGCGTGCGGACGGTGCTTGCACAGGCAGTCCCTTGCGCGACACTTCACCTTGCGACATGAACCCCAGCAACAGCGAACTGTTTGAGCGCGCCCAGCGCGTCATCCCCGGCGGCGTCAATTCCCCGGTGCGCGCGTTTCGCGCCGTCGGCGGAACGCCGCGCTTCATCACGCGCGCGCACGGTGCCTACATGTTCGACGCCGAAGGCAAGCGCTATATCGACTACATCGGCTCATGGGGCCCGATGATCCTCGGCCACGGCCACCCCGCCGTGCTGGAGGCGGTGCAGCGCGCCGTCACGCAAGGCCTGTCGTTCGGCGCGCCGACCGAGCGCGAAATCGAGCTTGTCGAGGAAATTCTGGGCGTCGTCAGCGGCGTCGATCAACTGCGCCTCGTCAGCTCGGGAACCGAGGCCGCGATGAGCGCGCTGCGCCTGGCGCGCGGCGCGACGGGGCGCAGCCGAATCGTCAAGTTCGAAGGCTGCTACCACGGCCACGCTGACGCGCTGCTCGTCAAGGCCGGCTCGGGCCTGGCGACGTTCGGGCATCCGACGAGTGCCGGCGTTCCCGCCGAAGTGGTGCAGCACACCATCGTGCTGGAATACAACAACGTCGCGCAGCTCGAAGAGGCGTTCAGCGTGCACGGCGCGGCGCTGGCGTGTGTGATCATCGAGCCGATCGCCGGCAACATGAATTTCGTTCGCGCCAGCGTGCCGTTCATGAAGCGGCTGCGCGAGCTGTGCACGCAGTACGGCGCGCTGCTGATCCTCGACGAAGTGATGACGGGCTTTCGCGTCGCGCTGGGCGGCGCACAAAGCCTTTACGCGAAGAGCATCCCGGGCTTCCAGGCCGACATCCTGGTCTACGGCAAAGTCATCGGCGGCGGCATGCCTCTCGCGGCGTTCGGCGCGCGGCGCGACGTGATGGCTCAACTCGCGCCGCTGGGACCGGTCTACCAGGCCGGAACGCTGTCGGGCAACCCGGTCGCCACCGCGTGCGGCCTGGCGACTTTGCGCGAGATCCGCAAACCCGGATTCTTCGAAGCGCTGGCGTCGCGCACGCGGACTTTGGTCGACGGTCTCGTCGCTGCTGCCGGCGCCGCAGGCGTGCCCCTGGTCGGTGAATGCGAAGGTGGCATGTTCGGATTCTTCTTCGCCCCCAGCCTGCCGCAAAACTACGCCGCCGTGCTCGCCACCGACAAGAACCGCTTCAACGGATTCTTCCACGCGATGCTCGAGCGCGGCGTCTATCTGGCACCTGCGCTCTACGAAGCCGGTTTTGTCAGCGCTGCGCACAGCGCCGACGACATCGCCGCGACGCTCGCTGCGGCACGCGATTCCTTGGCGATCTGAATCCCATGCACCTGCACATTCTGGGAATCTGCGGCACCTTCATGGGCGGCCTGGCCGGCCTGGCACGCTCGAGCGGCCACAAGGTGACCGGCTGCGACGCCAACGTGTATCCGCCGATGAGCGATCAGCTGCGCGCCCTGGACATCGAATTGATCGAAGGCTACGGCGCCGATCAGTTGGCGTTGCGGCCCGACTTGTTCGTCATCGGCAACGTCGTGACGCGCGGCAATGCGCTCGTCGAGGCGATTCTCGACAGCGGCTGCGCCTACACGAGCGGCCCGCAGTGGCTCGCCGACAACCTGCTGCGCGGCCGCCACGTGCTGGCCGTGGCTGGCACGCACGGCAAGACCACGACGACGGCAATGCTCGCGTGGATTCTCGAGCAGGCGGGGCTGAGCCCTGGGTTTCTGGTGGGTGGCGTGCCGCTCAATTTCGGCGTCTCGGCGCGCCTGGGCCAACTCGATACGCCCTTGCCGGGTGGAAGCAAGGCGCCGTTCGTCATCGAAGCCGACGAATACGACACGGCGTTTTTCGACAAACGCAGCAAGTTCGTCCACTACCGGGCGCGCACCGCGATTCTGAACAACCTCGAGTTCGACCATGCTGACATCTTCGACGACCTCGCGGCGATCGAGCGCCAGTTCCATCACCTGGTGCGCACCGTGCCGGCGATGGGGCGACTCGTTGTGAACATTCGCGAAGAGTCGTTGCAGCGCGTGCTTGCACAGGGCTGCTGGAGCGAAGTCACGCTGTTCGGTGCGCGCAAGGAAGAGCCTGGCGCACTGCGAGCGCGCGGCGAGCCTCACGCGTTCGACGTTCTGCGCGGCAGCATGAAGATCGGGCGCGTCGAGTGGGCGTTGCTTGGCGAGCACAACCAGCTCAACGCGCTGGCGGCGATTGCGGCAGCCGAACACGTCGGCGTGGCGCCGGCCGTTGCCGCCAAGGCGCTGGCGAGTTTCGAGAACGTGCGGCGCCGCTTGGAGCTGCGCGGCACCGCCGGCGGCATTGCGGTGTACGACGACTTCGCGCACCACCCCACGGCGATTCGCACCACGCTCGCCGGCCTGCGCCGGCGCGTCGGTCGCAGCCGCATCCTCGCCGTGTTCGAGCCGCGCTCGAACACGATGAAATTGGGTTCGATGAAGGCCCAGTTGCCCTGGGCCCTCGAAGACGCCGACCTGGCGTTCTGCCACGCCGGCGCGCTCGGCTGGGACCCGCGCGAGGCGCTCGCGCCCCTGGGCGACGCGGCCACCGTGTGCGACACCATCGACACCTTGGTGGCCAGCGTCAAGGCCCGCGCGCGCGCCGGTGACCACGTGCTGTGCATGAGCAATGGCGGCTTTGGCGGCGTGCACGCCAAGCTGCTCAGTGCGCTGGGCGCGGCGGCCGCGTAGCTCCGGGACGGGCGATACGCCATGCCCACCACGCACCTGCTCTACCTGCACGGCTTTCGCTCGTCGCCGCAGTCGACCAAGGCGCGGCAGATGGCGGCGTGGGTCGCGCAGCAGCGCCCCGACATCACCTGGTGCTGTCCGCAGCTCGCGGCGTCACCGCGCCAGGCGCTGGACGAGACGCTTGCACTGATTGCGCCCTGGCCGAAGGCGCGGCTTGCCGTGATGGGTAGTTCGTTGGGCGGCTTCTACGCGACCGTGATCGCCGAGCGCCTGGGATGCAAGGCGGTCCTGTTGAACCCTGCCGTGCACCCGGCGCGCGATCTCGTGGGTTATGTGGGCGACATCAAGGCCTGGCACAGCGACGAAGTGCTGTCGTTTCGCGCCGAGTTCATTGACGAGCTGGCGGCGATGCATCCGCGGCGAATCACCTTGCCGCAGCGCTACTACGCAGTCATCGCCAAAGGCGACGAACTCCTCGACTGGCGCGAAATGACGGCGCGCTACGCGGGCTGCCGCATCGAGCTGCTGGAGGGCAGCGACCACGCCTTGAGCGAGTTTGCTCAGCAACTGCCAGGCATCGCCGCCTGGTTGGACGAATAGCGCTCAGGCACTCAGGCGCCCGGGGTGCTCCAGTGCAGCAGCGTCCACAACACCCGGCCCCAGATCTCGACGTTGAACCAGAACAGCGCCGCGGCAAACGTCATGCGGCGAAACCAGCGCGCACGTTCGATCCAGACCTCGACGTCCAGGCCGATGAAGAGCGCGAAGCTGAGCACCGAACCCGCACCCAGGGTTCCAGTGATGACCAGCATGAACCAGCGAAATACCGTCATTGCAAGCGCCTCATACCGTGGCGATGAGGCGTTCGGCGGCGAGCACGGCAAAAAACACCAGGCCCGCAACCACCGTCCACTTCACCAGCCTCAATCCCAGCGCTCGCCAGCGCATCTGCCCGGTGGCGATGTAAAGGACAAAGCAGCCCAGCCCGGCGATCAGGAGCAGCAACAGAATCGCGCGAAAGATCGGCATGTCGCAACGTCGACTCCGCTACCACGCCGGTGCCAGTTCGGCCAGTCCGGCGGGCGCCTGGCCCGCGGTGGCAAACGTGACGATGGAGTAGACGCTCGGATCGGCGAGCACGGCGCGCAGCAGCTTGTTGTTCAGCGCGTGCCCCGACCTGAACGCGGTGTACGCGCACAGCAGCGGATGGCCGGCGAGGAACAGGTCGCCGATCGCGTCGAGGATCTTGTGCTTGACGAATTCGTCGCCGTAGCGCAAGCCATCGCTGTTGAGCACGCGGTGTTCGTCAATGACGATCACGTTGTCCATGCTGCCGCCCAGGCCCAGGCCGCGCGAGCGCATCATGTCGACGTCCTTGCTGAAGCCGAAAGTGCGCGCGCGCGCGATTTCGCGCTTGTACTGGCCCGAACCCATGTCGAACTCGACACGCTGGCCGGTTGAATTCAGCGCCGGGTGGTCGAAGTCGATCTCGAAGCCGAGTTTGTAGCCCTCGAACGGCTCCAAGCGTGCCCACTTCAGATCCCGCCCTTCGCCCTCGCGGAGTTCGATGGGGCGCAGGATCCGCATGAAGCGCTTGGGCGCTTTCTGCAGCTCGATGCCGGCGTTTTGCAGCAAGAACACAAACGCCGCCGCCGAGCCGTCGAGGATCGGCACCTCTTCGGCAGTGATGTCGACGATCAGGTTGTCCAGGCCCAGGCCCGAGCACGCCGACAACAGGTGTTCCACGGTATTGACCTTGGGGCCGCCCGGCGCGCCGTCGGCCGACAGCGTCGTCGCCATTCGCGTGTCGCAGACGTTCAGCGCACGCGCCTTGATGTCCACTGCGGTCGGCAAGTCGACGCGCCGAAACACGACGCCCGTGTCCGGCGGCGCCGGGCGCAGCGTCAGCTCGACGCGTTGCCCGGTATGCACACCCACGCCCACGGCGCGCGTGAGTCCCTTGATCGTGCGTTGCGCAAGCATGGGCCGATTCTAGGTGTCGCCTTTTCGCGGACTCAATCAGCCTGTTTGCGAAGGAACGCCGGAATCTCGATTTCGTCCATGCCGTTGCTCGCCAGCGCGTCGACCTTGGCCGCCGCGGCGCGGCCGCTGCGCCAGACACTGGGCGTGTTCATCGAGCTGTAGTCCTGCACGCCGCCATTGGCTTGCAACGGTTGCGTCAGCACGGGAACGTTGTCGGTTCCGGTGCGCTGCGCCGGCATGCTGTGCACCATGCTGATCGGCGATTGCGCGCGGCGCTGGCCGTTCAGCCCGGTGGCGATGACGGTGACGCGCAACTGGTCGCCCAGGCCTTCGTCGTACGCCGTGCCGTAGATGACGTGTGCGTCGTCGGCCGCATAGCGCCGGATCGTATTCATGACGTTGCGGCTTTCGCTCAGCTTGAACGTATTGCGGTTCGCCGCAATCAGCACGAGCACGCCGCGCGCGCCCGACAGGTCGATGCCCTCGAGCAGCGGGCACGCCACCGCCGCCTCGGCGGCTTTGGCAGCGCGGTCCGGACCGCCGGCGATGGCCGTTCCCATCATCGCCTTGCCGGGTTCGCTCATCACCGTCTTCACGTCTTCGAAGTCGACGTTGACGAGGCCCGGGATGTGGATGATGTCGCTGATGCCGCCCACCGCGTTCTTCAAGACGTCGTTCGCGTAGGCAAAGGCCTGGTCCTGCGTCACGTCTTCACCGAGCACGTCGAGCAATTTGTCGTTGAGGATGACGATCAGGGAATCGACATTCGCCTCCAGCTCGGCCAGCCCCGAGTCGGCAGCTTTCATGCGCCGCGGCCCTTCGAACTCGAACGGTTTGGTGACCACGCCCACGGTGAGGATGCCCATCTCGCGCGCGACGCGCGCGATCACGGGCGCCGCGCCGGTGCCCGTGCCGCCGCCCATTCCGGCGGTGATGAACAGCATGTGCGCGCCGACGATCGACTGGCGAATCCGGTCCACCGCTTCTTCGGCGGCGGCGCGCCCGGCCTCGGGCTTGGCGCCCGCACCCAGCCCCGTGATGCCGAGCTGAATGAGCTGGTGCGCGGCCGAGCGGTTCAGCGCCTGCGCGTCGGTGTTGGCGCAGACGAATTCGACGCCTTGCACGTTCTCCGAAATCATGTGCTCGACGGCGTTGCCGCCGCCGCCGCCCACGCCGATGACCTTGATCTGCGTGCCGAGGTCGAATTCTTCGATCAGTTCGATTGCCATGTTGTTTCTCCTGTCCCAGTTTGACGTTGCGGTAAGTCTTGTGGCCCGTTGCTCACGGGCTCGATTCGGTGTGGACGGCGACCCGGCGGATCGCGACCGCGCTGACCGGCGGGTGACCCGCCCTGCGTTGCTGCTGTGTTCATGACACCTTCCTCCCTGTGGTCGACTCTTCAGAAATTGCCGAGAAACCAGTCCTTGATGCGCCCGACGAGCGTCTTCACCGAACCCGCTTGCTGCGACGCGCGCAAGCCGCGCGTACGCCCCAAACGCGCCTCCTCCAACAAGCCCATCACGGTGGCCGAGCGCGGGTTCGCGACCATGTCGTGCAGCGCGCCGCTGTAGGTTGGGTTGCCGCGCCGCACGGGTTTCAAGAAGATGTCTTCGCCGAGTTCCACCATGCCCGGCATCACCGCCGAGCCGCCGCAGATGACGATTCCCGACGACAACAATTCTTCGCAGCCCGATTCGCGAATCACCTGGTGCACGAGCGAATAGATTTCTTCGACACGCGGCTCGATCACGCCAGCCAGCGCCTGGCGCGACAACATGCGTGGCGGTCTATCCCCCAGGCCCGGCACTTCAAGCTGGCCCGTCGGATCCGCCAAGAGCTGTTTGGCCACGCCGAATTCAATCTTGATCGACTCCGCGTCTTTCGTCGGCGTGCGCAGCGCCATCGCGATGTCGCTCGTGATCAGGTCCCCGGCGATCGGAATCACCGCTGTGTGGCGAATCGCACCGTCGGTGAAGATCGCGATGTCGGTCGTTCCCGCGCCGATGTCGACGAGCGCGACACCGAGCGCCTTCTCGTCCTCGGTCAACACCGCGTGGCTCGACGCACTCGGGTTCAGCACCAACTGGTCGACCTCCAGGCCGCAGCGGCGCACGCACTTGAGAATGTTCTCGGCCGCGCTCTGCGCGCCGGTGACGATGTGCACTTTCACCTCCAGGCGCCCGCCGCTCATGCCGATCGGCTCCTTCACCTCGTGGCCGTCGATGACGAACTCTTGCGGCTCGACTAACAGCAGGCGCTGGTCGTTCGGGATGTTGATCGCCTTCGCGGTCTCGACGACGCGCGCCACGTCCACCGGCGTCACTTCCTTGTCGCGAACGATCACCATGCCGGTCGAGTTCTGGCCGCGGATGTGGCTGCCCGTGATGCCGGTGTAGACGCGCGTGATCTTGCAGTCGGCCATCATCTCGGCCTCTTTCAGCGCTTGCTGGATCGACTGCACGGTCGCGTCGATGTTGACGACGACACCGCGCTTCAGGCCATGCGTGGGCGCGACGCCGAGTCCGGCAATTCGCAGCTCACCGCTGGGAAGCACTTCGGCGACGACCGCCATCACCTTGGCTGAGCCGATGTCCAGGCCGACGACGAGATCTTTGTAGTCTTTGGCCATGCGATCAGTTTCTGCCTGCTGGACTTGAGCTGTCATTCACGGTGGAGATTCCCTTCAGCCGAATCGCGTAACCCTGGTCATGGCGCAAGTCGGCGTAGAGCAACGGACGTTCATACCGAGCGATCACGCCGCCGACGGTGCGCACGAACTGCTCGGTGCGCTGCACCAGTTCGGCTTCGCTGCCCCGGCCGAGCTCGACGCTCGCGCCCGCGTCGAGCTGCATCGCCCAGGTGCCGCGCCCCGAGAGGCTCAGCGTCGTGATGCGCATCTTCACGCCTGAAAGCACCGGCGCCAGGCGCTGCAGCAACGCGAGCATGGCCGGCGCGCTGCCGTCCGGGCCGTGCAAGGTGGGCAGGTCATCGTCTTCCACGTCGCCCAGGTTTGCGGCAAAGACTTCGCCGTGGCTGTTCACGAGCAGGTCGTCGTCGTTGCCCCACAGCGCCGCCGCGCGGTGCTCTTCGAGGTGCACGGCCAGGCGATTCGGCCAGAGCCGGTAGATCACGGCGTGGCGCACCCAGGGCGCTTCCTCGAGGGCACGCCGCGCTGTGCCCAGGTCCAGCGTGAAGAAGTTGCCCGTCAGGCCGGCGCGCACATGGGCTCGCAGCGTCGCTGCGCTGTTGCGCGCCACGTCGCCGTCGATGCGCACCGTGCGAATCCCGAACGTCGGCTGGCGCATCGTCCAGAGCAGAACCATCGCCAGCAGCGCCGCGGCGGCGACGAGCGCAAGAAACGCAGCGGTCGCGTTCATTGCGCGCACGTCGGCGGGCAGGATCGGCGCAGGGGCGGATGTTCGAGCCATCGAATCACGCATCCAGCGCCGCATCGGCGAGCAGTTGCAGGCACAGTTGCGGGTAGTCGATGCCGGCCGCCTTGGCCGCCATCGGGACCAGCGAGTGCGACGTCATTCCGGGGCTGGTATTGAGCTCCAGGAGGAAGGGCTTGCGGTCAGCGCCGCGCAGCATCACGTCGATGCGACCCCAGCCCCTGCATTGCAGGCTGCGGTACGCCGCGAGCGCGAGCGCCTGCACCTGCGCTTCTTCCGCAGCCGCGAGTCCGCTCGGGCACAGGTAGCGCGTCGCGTCGCTGAAGTATTTGTGCTCGTAGTCGTAATTGCCTGCCGGCGCGACGATGCGGATCACCGGCAGCGCGCGCGCACTCGCGCCTCTGCCGAGCACGGCGCACGTGAGTTCCTCGCCAGCGATGAATTCCTCGCACAACAAGTCGGGGTCGTAACGCGTCGCCAGCGCGATCGCGTCTTGCATCTGCGAATAGCCCTCGACCTTGGTGATGCCGATCGACGAGCCCTCGCGCGGTGGCTTGACGATCAAGGGCAGGCCGAGTTCGTCGGGGACGGCGTGAATGCGCTCGCGCGTCTGCTCCTCGGGGGCCAGGCACACATAGCGCGGCGTCGACAGCTTTTCCGCGATCCAGACGCGCTTCGTCATGACCTTGTCCATCGCGATCGCGCACGCCATCACGCCGGATCCGGTGTAAGGGATGCGCAGCAGTTCCAGCGCGCCTTGCACCGTGCCGTCTTCACCGCGCCGGCCGTGCAGCGCGATGAAACAGCGCGCGATCCCTTCGCGCTTGAGCTCCGACAGGTCGCGCTCGGCGGGGTCGAAGGCGAACGCGTTCACGCCCACCGACGTGAGCGCTGCCAGCACGCCGGCGCCAGACAACTTGGAAATCTCGCGCTCGGCCGACGTGCCGCCCATCAACACGGCGACTTTGCCCAAAGCTTCGACGCCTGTTCCCACGCTGCTGCTCATACGCGCCCCTTCAACAGTTCCAGCACCGACGGCGACACGTTGCCCATCGAGCCCGCGCCCATCGCGATCACGACGTCACCGGCGCGCGCCTGCTCGGCGATCGCCTGGGGCATCGCGCCGATCTCGTCGACAAAGATCGGGTCCACCTTGCCCGCGACGCGCAAGGCGTGCGCCAGCGCGCGCCCGTCTGCCGCCGGAATCGGCGACTCGCCAGCGGCGTAAACGTCGGCGAGCAACACCGCATCGGCCTGGCCCAGCACCTTGACGAAGTCTTCGAAGCAATCGCGGGTTCGCGTGTAGCGGTGCGGCTGGAACGCGAGCAGCACGCGCCGGCCCGGGAAGGCACCGCGCGCCGCCTCGAGCGTTGCCGCCATTTCGGCGGGGTGGTGGCCGTAGTCGTCGATCAAGGTGAACAAACCACCCCCCGCGGCAGCGTTCACCGGCAGCTCGCCGAAGCGCTGGAAGCGCCGGCCCACACCGCGGAACTCCGCCAGGCCTTGCACGAGCGGTGCATCCGCCAGCTCGAGTTCGGTCGCCACGCCTATCGTCGCGAGCGCGTTGAGCACGTTGTGCCTGCCCGGCAGGTTCAGCGTGATGCGCAGGTCTGGCAGCCGCACGCCGTTGCGCCGCTGCGCCGTGAACGTCATCGTGCCGCCCTCGACCGCGGCGACGTCGACGGCGCGGATCATCGCGTCTTCGCCGAAGCCGTAGGTCACAACCGGGCGCGAAATCATCGGCAACACGGAGCGCACGCCGGCGTCGTCGCTGCACAGGATCGCCGCGCCGTAGAACGGCAGGCGATGAATGAATTCGACAAAAGCGTGCTTGAGCCGTGCGAAGTCGTGGCCGTAGGTTTCCATGTGGTCGGCGTCGATGTTTGTCACGACCGCCATCACCGGCACGAGGTTGAGAAAAGAGCCGTCCGACTCGTCGGCTTCGACGACGATGTGGTCACCCGAGCCGAGGCGCGAATTCGCGCCCGCCGAATTGAGCCGCCCGCCGATCACGAAGGTCGGGTCCAGACCGGCCTGCGCGAGCACGCTCGCGACGAGGCTCGTCGTCGTCGTCTTGCCGTGCGTTCCGGCAATCGCGATGCCTTGTTTGAGGCGCATCAGCTCGGCGAGCATCACGGCGCGCGCGACGACGGGAATGCGCTGCGCGCGCGCCGCAGCCACTTCGACGTTGTCGCCCTTGACGGCGGTGGAAACGACAACCGCTTGCGCGCCCTGGATGTGTGCCGCAGCGTGACCCACCCGCACCTTGATGCCCAGGTGAGCGAGGCGCTGCAGCGTCGCGCTGTCGCCCTGGTCAGAGCCCGACACCGTGTAGCCCAGGTTGTGCAGGATTTCGGCAATGCCGCTCATTCCCGCGCCGCCCACGCCGACGAAATGGATGTGCTTGACGGCGTGTTTCATGCGGGCACCAATCGTTCGATCTGGTCCGCAACGCGCGCCGCGGCATGGGGCCGGGCCAGTGAACGTGCTCTCTCGGCCATTGCGAGGAGGTGCTCTCGCGTCATTTTCGCCAACAGATCTGCAAGTTTGCGTGGCGTCAATTCGACTTGCGGCAGATGAATTCCGGCGTCTTGCGACGCCAGCCACATCGCGTTGTCGCGCTGGTGCGACGTGGTGCTGACGATTAACGGCACGAGCATGGCGGCGACGCCGGCCGCACACAACTCGCTCACCGTCACCGCGCCGGCACGGCAGATCATCACGTCGCAAAGCGCAAGTTGCTGTGCCATGTCGTCGATGAAGGGCGCGACGTCGGCGCGAACGCCCAGGCGCTGGTAGAGCGCGCGAACTTCATCTTGCTGCGCGGCTCCCGTCTGATGCATGACGTGCGGGCGTTGTGCCTGTGCCAGCAAGGCGAGAGCCTGCGGCACGGACTCGTTGAGCACCTTGGCGCCGAGGCTGCCGCCGACGACGAGCAGTCGGAGCACGCCGTCGCGACCGGCGAAGCGCTGCGCCGGTGCGGGCAGGGCCTCGATTTCGCTGCGCACAGGATTCCCGGTGACCGCGGCGTTGCGCGCGCGTTTTGCCGCTTCGCCGGCAAAACCGAAGGCCACACCATCGGCCAGCGGCAGCAGCAACTTGTTGCTGAGCAGCAGCGTCGCGTCGGCGTTCACGAGGTAGAGCGGTCGGCCCAGCAGCGACGCCATCACACCGCCGGGGAAACACACATAACCGCCCATGCCGAGCACCGCGGCGGCGCGGCGCCGGCGCAGGATTTGCAGGCAGCTCCAGAACGCCCCAAGCAGGCGCAGGCCACCGGTGAGCGTGTGCAGAAGGCCTTTGCCGCGCACGCCGCTGAATCCGATCGTGTCGAGCGCGATGCCGCTCGGTGGGACGAGCCGGTTCTCCATGCCGGTGCGCGTGCCGAGCCAACTCACGCTCCAGCCGCGCGATTGCATTTCGCGCGCGACCGCGAGGCCGGGAATCACATGACCTCCGGTTCCCGCGGCCATGACGACCAGATGCCGCGAGCTCATGCGCGGCCTCCGCGCATGAGCTGTCTGTTCTCGATGTCAACGCGCAAGACGATCGCCAAGGCAATCAGGTTCATCAAGATCGCCGAGCCGCCGTAACTCATGAGAGGCAAAGTCAACCCCTTCGTCGGCAAGACGCCCAGGTTCACGCCCATGTTGATGAACGACTGGCCGGCAAACCAGATCGCGATGCCTTGGGCGAACAGTCCGGCGAACAAGCGATCCATCGCGATCGCCTGGCGTCCGATCGCGAAAAGTCGCCGCGACAGCCAGAAAAACGCGGCGATCACGCACGCCACGCCCACGAGGCCGAGTTCTTCGCCGATCACGGCGAGAAGGAAGTCGGTGTGCGCTTCGGGCAGGTAGTGCAGTTTTTCGACGCTCGAGCCCAAGCCCTGGCCGAACAGCTCGCCGCGGCCGAAGGCGATCAGCGAATGCGAGAGCTGGTACGCCTTGCCCAGCGTGTACTTCTCGTCCCACGGATTGAGGTAGGCAAAGATGCGTTCGCGGCGCCATTCGCTGAATGTGATCATGAGCACGAATGCGCCGATGAGCACGGCGGAGATTAACAGGAACATGCGGCCGTTCACACCGCCGAGGAACAGGATGCCCATCGCAATCGTCGCGATCACGAGAAACGCACCCATGTCGGGCTCGGCGAGCAACAACAGGCCGACGCCCGCGATCGCCACCGCCATCGGCGCGACGGCGCGGAAAAAGTTCTCCCGCGCATCCATCTTTCGCACCATGTAGCCCGCGGCGTACATCGCGATGCCCAGCTTGGCGAGCTCGGAGGGTTGAAAGCTGATGGGGCCGAGCGGCAACCAGCGCCGCGCGCCGTTCACGTCTTTGCCGACGAACAGCACGATCACGAGCAGCAGCAGCGCGGCGACGAAGACTCCGGGCGCGTATTTCTCCCACACCCGAATTGGCACCTGCACCGTGAGCAATGCGGCGACGACGGCCACGCCGATGAACATCAGATGCCGCCACATGAAGTAGGTGGCCGTGTAGCGCGCAAATTTGGGGTTGTCGGGCAAGGCGACCGAGGCGCTGTAGACCATCACGAGCCCCAGCGCGAGCAAGGCAACGACGACCCACACCAGGGTCTGGTCGAAGCCGAGCAGCCGCACCGCCTGGCCTTGACCGAGGTGCACCTGGTCGCGAACCGGCAAGGCGTTGCGCCGCCCGGCGAGCGCAGCGACGCGCGCCATGACGGCGCCGATCCAGGCGCGCCAGCCGACGAGACGCAGGCGAATCCAGGGTTGCGCGGCGGTGCTCATCAACTCAACGCTCCGCATTCGTCGGCAAGGGCTCGGTACGCTTGCGCAAACACTTCAGCGCGGTGCCCATAGTTGCGAAACATGTCAAAGCTCGCGCACGCCGGGCTCAGCAACACGGCGTCGCCGCGTTGCGCCTGCTCGACGCACCAGCGCACCGCGGCCTGCAGCGTCGCATGGCGCGCGACGCGTACGTCCAGACCCACGAGTGCGGCTTCGATGTCCGGCGCGTCGCGTCCGATCGTCGCCACGGCGCGCGCATGGCGCTGCACCGGGTCGCGCAGCGGCGCGAAGTCCTGGCCTTTGCCGTCGCCTCCAAGAATCACGATCAGTTTGGCGGGCACCTTGTCTGCCCCCAGGCCGTTCAGCGCAGCGACGGTGGCACCGACGTTTGTTCCCTTGCTGTCGTCGAAGAAGTCAACGCCGTTGAGGGTGCCCAGGTGTTCCACCCGATGCGGCTCGCCGCGGTACTCGCGCAAGCCGTGCAACATCGGCGCGAGTGCGCAGCCGATTGCGTCGGCCAGGGCCAGCGCGGCGAGCGCGTTCGCCGCGTTGTGGCGGCCGCGCACGCGCAGCGCGTCGGCCGGCATCAGGTGCGTGATGTGCAGGTCTTCGGCCTGCGCAGCGGCCGGGCCGGGCCGCTTGAGCGTCGGCTCGTCGCTGACCGGCGCGCGCGCGAGCCACGCCATGCCGTTGTCGGTGACGAGGCCAAAGTCTCCGGCGCGACGCGGCGCGTCCAGGCCGAACCACACCACACGCGGCGGCTCCACGGCGCGCACTTTCGCAGCGCCGCGCCGTGGCGTCGTGGCCGGCGCGGGCTCGGGAGCGAAGCGTGCCACGCGCGCATCGTCGCGGTTCAGCACCCGGACCGTGCGTGCGCCGAAGATTCGCGCCTTCGCCGCTTCGTAGCGGGCCATGTCGCCGTGCCAGTCGAGGTGGTCTTGCGTGATGTTGAGCAGTGCGGCAGCGTCGGGCTCGAAATCGCTGACGCCATCGAGCTGGAAGCTCGACAGTTCGAGCACCCAGACTTCGGGCAAGGTGGCGATGAAGTCGGCGTCCAGTGGCGGCTGCGGCGCCTGCTCAGCGAACACGTCGAGCAGGGTCTGCAGCAGCGTCGGGCCGATGTTGCCCGCCATCGCGACGCGTTTTCCGGCACGCGCGATCAACTGTGCCGCCATCGCCGTCGTCGTCGTCTTGCCGTTTGTTCCCGTGACCGCGACGATGCGCGGCGCGTAACCATGGTCGACGCGCAATTCGCGCAGCGCCTGGTTGAACAGATCGAGTTCGCCCTGCACCGCGATGCCGGCGTCGCGCGCTTGCTGCAAGAACGGCGCGATTCGCGCATCGCCCGGCGCGAGCCCCGGGCTCTTCAGCACGCGTTGCACGCCCACAAGAGCCTGCTCGGTCAACGCACCATCGACGCGTTGCGCATCAGGCACGTGTTCAGTGAGCGACGCGGCCTGCGGCGGCCCGTCCTTCGAACCCCAACGCGAATCCCAGACGCGCACGTGCGCGCCGAATCGGGCGCACCAGCGCGCCATCGCCAGGCCCGAATCGCCCAGGCCGAGCACGAGCACCGTCGTATCGCGCAGGTCGTTCATCGGATTTTCAAACTCGCCAGGCCCACCAGGCACAGCAACATCGTGATGATCCAAAAGCGCACGACGACTTGCGTCTCTTTCCACCCCGATTTTTCGAAGTGATGGTGCAGCGGCGCCATCCTGAAAATGCGCCGGCCAGTGCCGTAACGCTGTTTCGTGAACTTGAACCAGCCGACTTGCAGCATCACCGACAAGGCTTCGGCGACGAACACGCCTCCCATGATGCCCAGCACGATTTCCTGGCGCGTGATCACGGCAATCGTGCCCAACGCGCCGCCGAGCGAAAGCGCACCGACGTCGCCCATGAAGACTTGCGCGGGGTGCGTATTGAACCAGAGGAATGCAAGGCCGGCGCCGGCCATCGCCGCGCAGAACACGAGCAGCTCGCCCGTTCCCGGGATGTAGGGAAACAGCAGGTACTTGCTCCAGACCGCGTTGCCCGTGATGTAGGCAAACACACCGAGCGCCGAGCCCACCATCACGACAGGCATGATCGCCAACCCGTCCAACCCGTCAGTCAAGTTGACGGCATTGCTCGCGCCGACGATGACGAAGTAGGTCAACAGAATGAAGCCGAAGACGCCGAGCGGGTAGCTGATGGTCTTGAAAAACGGCACGATCAAGTCGGCCTTGGGCGGCAAGTCGTTCGAAAAACCGCTTTGCACCCAGCGCAGGAAGAGTTCGAGAACGCGCAGGTTCGACGTCTCGCTCACCGAAAACGCGAGGTACAGCGCCGCGACCAGGCCGATCAGCGACTGCCAGAAGTACTTCTCCTTGGACGCCATGCCCTCGGGATTCTTGTGCACCACCTTGCGCCAGTCGTCGACCCAGCCGATCGCGCCAAAGCCGAGCGTCACGACCATGACGATCCAGACGAAGCGGTTGCTCCAGTCGAACCAGAGCAGCGTCGAAACGCCGATGCCGATCAGGATCAGCACGCCGCCCATGGTGGGCGTACCGCTCTTGATGATGTGCTCCTGCACACCGTATTCGCGAATCGGCTGGCCGATCTTCAGCGCGGTGAGACGCCGGATCACCCACGGCCCGAACGCCAGGCCGATGAGCAGCGACGTCATCGCCGCCATCACGGCGCGGAACGTGATGTACTGGAAGACGCGGAAGAAGCCGAACTCCGGCGAGAGCGTCGTCAACCATTGCGACAGGCTAAACAGCATGCCTTCTCCTGATGATCGACGGATCAGTGGGCATGAGGCACGCCCGCCGAACCCAGCAGCGCAGCGACGATCCGCTCCATTTTCATGAAGCGCGAACCCTTGATCAGCGCCGACGCGCACTGCGGCGCATCGGCCAAGTCGGCAATCGCATCGTCGACGCGCGCAAAGTGGCGCGCGCCGGGAAATTCTTCGGCGCTGTGCCGACTGAGGTCGCCCACGGTCCAGAGCACCTCGATGCCACGCTGCACCGCGTAAGCACCGACTTCGCGGTGGAACGCGACGCCCTCACTCCCCACTTCCCCCATATCGCCCAGCACGAGCCAGCGCGGGCCGGGCAGATTCGCGAGCACGTCGATCGCTGCGCGCACCGAGTCGGGGTTCGCGTTGTAGCTGTCGTCGACCAGCGTGACCTTCGCCTGCCCGCGTTGCCAAGTTTGCACCTGCGAGCGCCCTTGCACTGGAACAAACTGCTGCAGGCCTTGCACAACCGCCGTGAAGGGGCAGTCCGCCGCCAGCGCGCACGCCGCAGCCGCCGCAGCGTTCTTCACGTTGTGCAGCCCGGCCACCGCAAGGCGCAAGCCTGTCGTTCCCGCGGGCGTGCGCAGGGTCACAGCCCACGCGTCGCCTGACCACGAGGCGCGCGCCGTGACGTCGGCTCGGCCGTCCAGCGCAAAAGTCATCACGGTGCGCCCATGCGCGAGCGTGCGCCACAGCGGCGCGTACACGTCGTCCGCGGGAAACACCGCGGTGCCCGACGGCCCCAGCGCCTCGATCGCTGCGCCGTTTTCGCGCGCGACGGCTTCGACGCCGGCCATGAATTCCTGGTGTTCGCGCTGCGCGTTGTTGACGAGCGCCACGCTCGGCGCGGCCAGCGCAGCGAGCAGGGCGATCTCGCCGGGATGGTTCATCCCCAGTTCGACGACGGCGGCGCGGTGCCAGTGCTGCGCGTCCTGGCGCAGGCGCAGGAGGGTGAGCGGCACGCCGATGTGGTTGTTGAAGTTGCCGCGTGTCGCGAGCGCCGCGTCGCCGTGCCACGCGTAAAGAATCGCGGCGATCATCTGCGTCACCGTGGTCTTGCCGTTGCTGCCGGCGACCGCGATCAGCGGCAGGGAGATTCGCCTGCGCCAGGCGCCGGCCAGCTCGGCCAGCGCGGCGGCGCTGTCGGTGACGCGCAGGCCTGGCAGCCCGGCCTCTTGCAGGCCGCGCTCGGCAAGGCCGGCGACGGCGCCGTGGGCGCGCGCCTGGCCGAGGAAGTCGTGCGCGTCGAAGCGCTCGCCGCGCAGCGCGACAAAGAAGTCGCCGTGCTCCAGGCTTCGCGTATCGCTGTGCACGCGCTGAATGACGGTCTTTGCCGCGACGCCGGGGTCGGCGACGAGCGTCGAGCCCGGCAGCAGCGCGTGCGCCTGCGCAAGCGTCATCATTGCGCGCAGCTCCGCGCTGCCAAGGCCCGGCGCGCATGTTCAAGGTCGGAGAAGGCGCGCTTCACGCCCTTGATTTCCTGGTAGTCCTCATGGCCCTTGCCGGCGAGCAGGATCACGTCGGCAGAAGCGCTGTGCGCCACGGCGTGGGCGATCGCCGCGCCGCGGTCCTCAATCGCCGTCGCCGCTCGCGCCGGAAATCCCGCGACGATTTGCTCGATGATGTGCGCGGGTTCCTCGTCGCGCGGGTTGTCGCTGGTGACGATCACTTCCTGCGCATGGCGCGCCGCGACCCCGCCCATCAACGCGCGTTTGCTCGCATCGCGGTTGCCCCCGCAGCCGAACACGCACCACAAGCGCCCGCCACGCTGGTGTGCCAGGGGCTGGAGCGCAAGCAAGACTTTTTCGAGCGCGTCGGGCGTGTGCGCATAGTCGACGACCACCGCAGGTGTGTTGTCGGCGCCAGGCACTCTTTGCATTCGCCCCGGCACGGGCGTCAGGTGGGCGCAGGCGTGCGCCGCGTCGGCCAAAGGCAAATCGAGCGAGCGCAGCGCGCCGATCACGGCGAGCAGGTTGCTCACGTTGTAGTCGCCAATCATCGACGTGCTCACCTGAACACACGCCGCGCCTTCGAGCACGTCAAAGCACAGGCCACCCTCGCGGTAGCTGACGTTCTGGGCGCGCAAGCGCGCCGGCTGGCACGCCGAGTAAGTCCACAAACCGATAGGCTGATCGCGCAGCTGCTCGGCGAGCACCGCACCGCGCGCATCGTCGATGTTCACGACCGCCGCCTTCAGGCCCGGCCACTCGAAGAGCTGCTGCTTCGCTTCCCAGTAGGCCTGCATCGAGCCGTGGTAGTCGAGGTGATCCTGGGTCAGGTTCGTGAACATCACGGTGTCCAAGTGCACGCCGTTCAGGCGTTGCTCAACGACGCCTATCGACGACGCTTCGAGCGCGCAGACCTGCAGACCCTGCTCGACAAAGCTGCGCAGCGTGGCGTGCAGGGCAATCGGATCGGGCGTCGTCAATCCCGGCGCGCTGAGCGTTCCCGTGTCGCCGGCGCGCAGGGGAGGCACCCCGCTGCCGAGCGTGCCGATCACGCCGCAGCGCCGGCCGAGCACGGCCAGCGCCTGCGCGGTCCACCAGGCGGTCGACGTCTTGCCGTTCGTTCCGGTGGTGGCCAACATCGTCAACTGGCGGCTCGGCTCGCCGAGGAACGCGCTCGCAATCGCGCCGGCCTGGCGCTTCAGATCGCGCACGCAGGCCACGCCGTCCAGGCCGGCCCAGTCGAACGCCGACGCGCCTTGCGCTTCGACCAGGCAGGCGCGCGCGCCGCTGCGCAGCGCGTCGCGCACGAAGCGGCGCGCGTCGTGCGCGGCGCCAGGCCAGGCGACGAAGGCGTCGCCGGGTGCGACACGCCGGCTGTCGCTGGAGAGCTGCCGCGCGCCGCGTTCGTGCAACCAGCGCACGGCGGCTTGGGACGAGTCGAGTGAGGTCAGCGCCATCAGAAGCTTTCCTCCACAGCGTCGGCAGGTTCGGCAATCACTTGCGACTTCACGTCCAGATCGGGCGCAACAGCAAGCGCGCGCAGCGTTTGTTGAACGACTTCGCTGAACACCGGCGCGGCGACGTCGCCGCCGAAGTATTTGCCGTTGCTCGGTTCGTCGAGCATCACGGCGACGATGATTCGCGGCTTGACTATCGGCGCCATGCCGACGAACCAGGAGCGGTATTTCTTGTCGAGGTAGACACCGCCTTCCTGCTTGTGCGCCGTGCCGGTCTTGCCGCCCACCGAGTAGCCCATCGCCTGCGCTTTGGGCGCGGTGCCGCCTTTGCCGGTCGCCAGGCCCAGCATGTGGCGCACCTGCGCCGCGGTTTGCGGCGACATCACGCTCACACCGGGCGCGGGAATCGCGTCTTTCAGGAGCGAGGTGGGCAACAAGACGCCGTCGTGGGCGAACACGCCGTAGGCGTGCGCGAGCTGGAACAGGCTCGTCGACAAACCGTAGCCGTAGCTCATCGTCGCCTGTTCGATGGGGCGCCAGTTCTTGTAGGGGCGCAGCCGCCCCGTCACGGCACCGGGAAAGTTGATCTCGGGTTTGTGGCCGAAGCCGACCTGGCTGTACAGCTCCCACATTTCGCGCGGTTGCATCTGCATCGCCAGCTTGACGATGCCGACGTTGCTCGACTTCTGGATCACTTCGTTCACCGTCAGCGCGCCGTGCGGATGCGCGTCGCTGATCGTCGAGCCGTTCACGAGCATCTGGCCCGGCGCGGTCTGGATCACGGTATTCGGCGTGACGCGCTTGGATTCGAGCGCGAGCGCAGCGATGAAGGGCTTCATTGTCGAGCCGGGCTCGAAGGTGTCGGTCAAGGCGCGGTTGCGCAGCGACGCGCCACCCGACTTGCGCTGCTGGCCCGGCGTGTAGCTCGGGAAGTTCGCCATGGCGAGGACTTCGCCGTTCTGCGCGTCGAGCACGACCACGCTGCCGGCCTTCGCCTTGTGCTCGCGCACCGCGTCGCGTACGCGCTGGTAGGCGTAAAACTGAAGTTTGGAGTCGATGCTGAGTTGCACGTCGCGGCCGTGCACCGAGGCGACGCTGTCGCCCACGTCTTCGACGACGCGCCCCAAACGATCCTTGATGACGCGCCGCGAGCCGTTGCGCCCGGCGAGCTCTTTCTGGAACGCGAGTTCGATGCCCTCCTGGCCCTGCTGCTCCAAATTCGTGAACCCGACCACCTGCGCGAGCGCTTCGCCTTCGGGGTATTTGCGCTTGTACTCGCGCACCTGATGCACGCCCTTCAGCCCGAGCGCCAACACTTCGCCTGCCACCGGATCGTCGACCTGGCGGCGCAGCCAGACGAAGCTGGGGTTGCTGTCCAGGCGCTCGTCGAGTTCCTGCAGCGTCATCTCGAGCAGCTTGGCGAGTTGGCGGCGCTGCGCCTTGTCGGCGACGATGTCCTTCGGAATCGCCCACAGCGACGCAGCGGGCACGCTCGACGCCAGGATCAAGCCGTTGCGATCGACGATGCGGCCGCGGCTCGCCTGCAGCTCGAGGGTTCGGGCGTAGCGGATTTCGCCTTGTTTCTGGAAGAAGGCGGCGTCGATCCACTGCACGTAAACGGCGCGGCTGAGCAAGAGCAGCGAGCCGAGCGCGACCAGCAGCACGAGGAATTTGGAGCGCCACGGCGGCGTCTTGGACGCGAGCAGCGGGCTCGACGCGTACATCACGCGGTGCGCCTTGGGCACCGCGCCGCGCTGTGCTTTGCGCTTCTGCTGCGCCTTCACCGGGCCCCTCCCGAGGCCGCCGACGCGGCGGGACGGTAGGCGCTCACGTACAGCGTCACGGCGGGCGTTGCACTGCGCATCGCGAGTTTGTCGCGCGCCAGTTTTTCGACGCGCAAGGGGGTCGCCTGCGCCTGCTTTTCGGCGAGCAGGCGCTGTTGCTCATTGAGCAATACCCGCTCTTCGGCGTTCGCCCGGTCCAGCTCGGCAAACAGATGACGCGACTCGTACGAGACGCGCACGAGGTAGACGCTGCTGGCCAGCAACATGACGAGCAGCACGACGCTGACGCGGGTCACTGGCGTCATGGCGTGTCCGTGCGTTCGGCCACGCGCAGCACCGCCGAGCGCGCGCGCGGATTCGCCTGCACTTCGCCGAAGCTGGGTTTGATTCGCGCGATCGCGCGCAAGCGCTGCGGTACGGGCGGCGCAAACGGCACGCGCCGGTCGACCACGTCGCGGCTGTGCCCGGCGATGAAGGTCTTGACGATGCGGTCTTCGAGCGAATGAAAACTGATCGCGGCCAGGCGCCCGCCGGGGTTGAGCAGCTCGAGCGCCATGCGCAGCGCACTCGCGATTTCGTCGAGCTCGGCGTTCACGGCGATGCGCAGCGCCTGAAACGTGCGCGTCGCCGGGTGCTGCGCGCCCTCGCGCGTCTTCACGCAGCGCGCGACGAGCTTGGCCAGCTCGGCGGTCGTGCGCGGCGCTTGGCCGGCGTCGCGGCTCGCAACGACCGCCTTGGCGATTCGCCCGGCGAAACGCTCTTCGCCGTAGTCGCGAATCACTTCGGCGATCTGGCGCTCGTCGGCGCGCGCGAGGAACTGCGCCGCGGTTTCACCGGAACTCGTGTCCATGCGCATGTCCAGTGGAGCGTCGAAGCGAAAGCTGAAACCGCGGCTCGGGTCGTCGATTTGCGGCGACGACACGCCCAGGTCGAAGAGCACGCCGTCGAGCCGCGTCACTCCGGCGTCGTGCAGGGTTTGCGCCATGTGCGAGAAGCGCGCGTGGTGCATCGAAAAGCGGGGATCGTCGATTCGCGTCGGCCCGCTCAGTGCACTGGCCACCGCCAGCGGATCGCGGTCGATGCCGAGCACGCGGGCCTGCGGTGAGAGCCGCGCAAGCAGCGCGCGCGTGTGGCCACCGCGGCCGAAGGTCGCATCCAGGTACACACCCTCCAGCGAGTTCACCAAGGCGGCTATCGCCTCGTCTCGCATCACGGTGATGTGTTGCCATTCTTGTGAACTGGTCATCAAAAGCTGAAACTCTTCAGCGATTCGGGCATGTCGGACTGCATCACTTGCGCTTCGTGCTCGGCGTGCGCTTTCGCGTCCCAGAGTTCGAAGTGGCTGCCCATGCCGAGCAGCATCACGTCGCGGGTCAGGCCCGCCGACGCGCGCAGTTCGGGCGAGATGAGGACACGCGACGATGCGTCGATCTCCACGTCCATCGCGTTGCCGAGGAACACGCGCTTCCAGCCGCTCGCGTCCATCGGCAGCGCGGCGACGCGGTCGCGGAATACCTCCCACGCCGGCCGCGGGAACAGCATCAACGAGCCCACCGGGTGCTTGGTCACGGTCAACTGGGTCACGCCCATCGCGGACAGCAGCTCGCGATGACGCGCCGGCATGGCGAGCCGCCCTTTGTTGTCCAAGGTCAAGGCCGAAGGGCCTTGAAACACCACGTTCGCCACAAACCCCCACTAAGATGCACTTTTCCCCACTGTAGCGCATCACCTCGGGAGGGTCAATTCGATTGCACCGAAAATTCAATCAAATCAAAGACTTAGCTTTGGAACTAAACGTAACTTCACGAACCCGAATTTCCTTTGAAAATAACAACTTACGGCGCTGACTGAAAGCATTGGGTGAGATTAATCAAGCACCCACACTGCGCGGCGCGGCGAATAAAGAGACAATCAAGGCTCCGCCGGCCGTGAAAACGTTCACGGTCGTATTGCCTCGCGACCCCAGTCAATCGAGACCATGGCCACACGCCCATCCCCACCAAGCAGCACTGTCGACGCCGGACTCAAACTGCGCCAGACCCAGGCGGAATACACCGCGGCGCGCCCGATCAGCCAAGCGGGAATCAAGCCGATGATGTCGAGTTCGAAGATGTACGTATGCCGGCGCTGCCAGGCCAACTTCAAGACCGGCAACGGCAAGCCCGACGCGCGCATCCCGGGGCTGGGCAAGTGCAACTCCTGCCTCGCGGCAGGGCCGGCGACGGTGTAGGCAACGTCACTGCTCAGTGGATCGGCGCGACGCCGATTGCCCAGGCGTGCGCCCATAACAGAAGCACCGCGTAAATCGCCAACCCGCCGACCACGGCGATCGCATCGTTCGCTGGCCGGGCCGGCAAGGCGGGGACCGTGCGCGCGGGTCGGCGCTTCAGCGAAATTCGGTCGGCAACCGCCCAGGCGAGAAACCCACCGAACAGCAGCACATCGGCAAGCGTGCCATTCACGAGCAAGTGGGCAAGCGCCCACAACTTGGTGGCGAGCAACATCGGGTGCTTGGCCGCCGTCTTGATTCGCCCCGGCAAATAAACCGCGAGCAGCAGCACGAACACGGGAAGCAGCAGCAGCAACGCCACGTGGCGCAGCGCGGGTGGTGGCGTGAACAGCACGATGGGATCCTGACGCGCCACGCCGTAGCCGTAAATCAAGAGCAGCAGGCCAATTCCAGAGACCACCGAGTACAGCCCCTTCCAGGCGGCTTCACCCCGCTGTGCGAGCTGCGCATCGCGCCATTGCGGCGCGACGATGGACACCGAGTGAATGCCGAGGAACAGAGCCAGGCCGACGATGAGCAAGGTCACAGCGAACTCCGAAGCGCGCCTGAAGCAGGCGTGCGCAGTTTAGGACCTCAGGCTCACCGGCGCGGCCAGCGCAAGGCAGCGCCACGCGCGTGGTTCACCAATTCGCTTCGCGCTCCGGCGTCGCGCTGATGCGGTGGATCGCCAGATCGGCGCCGTCGAACTCTTCCTCCAGCGTCAGGCGCAGCCCCATCACCGCCTTCAAGACACCGTAGACGATGAAGCCCGCAACGAGCGCCCACGCCACGCCGAGCAGTGTGCCGATGAGCTGGCTCATGAAGGTCACGCCACCCAGGCCGGCGAACGCGGTGCTGCCGAAAATGCCGCAGGCGATTCCGCCCCACGCGCCGCACAGGCCGTGCAGCGGCCAGACGCCGAGCACGTCGTCGATCTTCCACTTGTTCTGCGTCAGCGTGAACATGCTGACGAAGATGGCGCCAGCCACACCCCCCGTGGCCAGCGCGCCGATCGGATGCATCAGGTCGGATCCGGCGCACACCGCCACCAGGCCGGCGAGCGGCCCGTTGTAAACAAAACCCGGGTCGTTGCGGCCGAGCAGTGCCGCAACCAACGTGCCGCCCACCATCGCCATCAGCGAATTCACTGCGACCAGCCCCGAGATCTTGTCGATGGTCTGCGCGCTCATCACATTGAAGCCGAACCAGCCCACCGCGAGCACCCACGCGCCGAGCGCAAGAAACGGAATGCTCGACGGCGGGTGCGCAGAGATCGCGCCGTCTTTGCGGTAGCGGTTGCTCCGTGCGCCGAGCAGCAGCACCGCAGGCAAGGCAAGCCAGCCGCCGACCGCGTGCACGACGATCGAGCCGGCGAAGTCGTGCAACTCGGCGCCTGTGTTCGCCTTGAGCCACGCCTGCACGCCGAAGGCGCCGTTCCACGCGACGCCCTCGAACAGCGGGTAGACCAGGCCGACGATCACCGCCGTGGCGATCAACTGCGGGCCGAAGCGCGCGCGCTCGGCAATTCCACCGGAGATGATGGCCGGCACGGCTGCGGCAAACGTCAACAGGAAGAAGAACTTGACCAGGTCGTAGCCGTTCTTCGCCGCCAGCGTTTCCGCGCCGCTGAAGAACTGCACGCCGTAGGCGACCGAATAGCCGACGAAGAAGTACGCGATCGTCGACACACTGAAGTCGACGAGGATCTTCACCAGCGCATTCACCTGGTTCTTCTTGCGCACCGTGCCGAGTTCGAGGAAGGCGAAGCCCGAGTGCATGGCCAGCACCATGATGGCGCCGAGCAGGATGAAAAGGGCATCGCTGCCTTGTTTGAGTTGTTCCATGTTGCAGTGCCCACAAAAGAATCCGAAAGGGCAACGGGCGCAGACTGATGAGCCTCATTGCGGCGTGCGGGCGAGATGATACGCACCGTCGCGCGCAGGCCACCGCGGCGCGGCCTGGCGCCGCGCGCTCGTTCAGTTCGACTCTTTGATGAGGCGCCCGCTCGCCGCCTGGATGGGCCGCGCGTTCATCGGATACAGGCGCGCGAAGATGCCGATCTGCTCCAGCGAGACCTGCACCGGCTGCTTCATCACCATCCACAACACGCCTTCGCTGCAAGGCGGCGTCGTCAGCGAACCCATGTAGGTAAAGTAGTTGCGCTCGGCAGGCAGCAAGGCATTCAGGTCGAGCATCGCTCGGGCCGGAACTTCTTCGCCCTTTTCGAGCGGCAGGTTGTTCCACACGGTTTGCACGAGCGGGTGCGCGCTGCCCTGATCGAGCAGGACCGCGACCACCGCCAGGCGCCCTTCCATGTCCTTGTGCACGAGGTGCGCGACCATCTCGAACTGGCGCCCGTCGACGCGCTCTTCCGAGGGGCGGTGAAAGTGGAACTGCACCAGGGAGTAGCGCCGCCCCATGACTTCGATCGTGTTGCCGCCGGCGACATTGACCTGCACCGTGTGGCCGTTGTCGATGACGCGAAAGGCGCTCGGACGGTAATCGAACAGCACCGGGTCGAGCTGCAGCTTCATGCCGTCGCGAATGTCGATCGGGCTTTGCCGCTCGCCGCTCGTGCACTTGATGAATTCCGGCTTGAGCTTGCCCCAGCTTTGCGGGCCAGCGTCGCCCTGGTAGGACCAGTGGCCCGCCGCCGCCTGGCCCTGCCCGGCTTTGGCCGCAGCCTTCCTCTTCGGCGCCGCATGCGCCGCCGCGACCTTGGCTGGCGTGGTGGGCACCGGCGACTGCGCCGCAACGCGCAGCGCCTGCCCGTTGTCGACCTGGGCCGCACCGAGACGTTGCGCAAGCCTTTCGCGCACCACGTCCATCGGATCGAGAACGACTCGGCTGGCGCGACGCCGCCCGGGCGACTCCGCCGGCTCGCGATCTGCGGCCTGAGCCTGCGCCCCGCCCTTGGCGTCTTTGCGCGGCTTGGCTGCCGGTTCCGCAGGATCCGGCTTGGCGGCGGCTGACGCGGCATCGTCAACGACGACGGTTTTTGCCTTGCGTGATTTTTTCGCCACCGGTGGGTCGTGTTCCGCCGCAGCCGCCGATTCCGCAACTGCCCCGAGCGGCGCAAGGGCCAGGACGCAGGCGCAAACGAGGGCCAACCAAAGTTCTGGCGATTTCCAGGCAAGGGGGGCAACGGCGGCGTGCATGGTCGTCTGGGCTCCGAACAGGGGCACCCCAGGGAACTGGGTGTCAGGCCCAATATCGGCGGCTCGAGCGCCGGCTTGAGGGCGACTGCGCCCTGCGCGGCGCGAGCGACTTGCGAATTAGTGTGAAGCGAGCCGATAGGCCGGATTCTGTGCACCCACTCGGCCTTGCAGCCGTGCAGGCGTGACCGCCATTCCTCTGGGCCGTGCATCACTGCACGGCTCGATGCCACCTACCCGCCGGCTCCGCGGGCCGCCTCAATGCCGGCCTATTTGGTGTTGCTGCGCGTAGAGATTGCCCGTTTCACCCGGTCTTTGAGGCTGCGCCTCAAATCCCGCAGGGCTTGCGCCCTGCCGTCCCGAACTCCTAAGAGCCCGGCCCTTTTGGGGGCCATTTGCGAGCCGCGCAAGCGCGTCTCGCGAAGGGCAACGACCGACTCGTCTCTGTTGCTCTGATCCTCACCTCACGGTGGACAGCCGTTAGCTGCTACGCCGCCCTGTGCAGTCCGGACCTTCCTCCAGTGCGCCCTTTCGGGCCTTGCACCAGCGGCGGTCTGGCTTGCTTCACGAGGGCGATTGTCCCACGCGTTGCAGTGAGTCCTGCGCGCAGCCGCGCAGCCGCGTCGCCTTGCGGCATCATTGCGCCTCTACAGGCGCACGAGGATACACACCATGAAATTCGAGAACGTCCTGCAAAGCATAGGCAACACGCCGCACATCCGAGTGAACCGCTTGTTCGGTGCGGCGCAGGTGTGGATCAAGTCCGAGCGCGCCAATCCCGGCGGCTCGATCAAAGACCGGATTGCGCTGGCGATGGTCGAAGACGCCGAGCGCAGTGGCGCGCTTCGGCTCGGCGGCACGATCGTCGAACCCACCTCCGGCAATACCGGCATCGGCTTGGCGATGGTCGCTGCCGTGAAGGGCTACAAGCTCGTGCTCGTCATGCCTGACAGCATGAGCATCGAACGGCGCCGGCTGATGCTCGCCTACGGCGCGACGTTCGAACTCACGCCGCGCGAAAAAGGCATGAAGGGTTCGATCGCACGCGCGCAGGAAATCGTCGCTGCCACGCCCGGCGCGTGGATGCCGCAGCAATTCGAGAATCCGGCCAACATCGAGGTGCATGTGCACACCACCGCTGCGGAGATCGCCACCGACTTCCCGCAGGGGCTGGACGCCCTCATCACCGGCGTGGGCACAGGCGGCCACATCACCGGCTGCGCGCGGGTCCTCAAAGCGAAGTGGCCGAAGCTGAAAGTGTTTGCCGTTGAGCCAACGGCGTCGCCCGTCATCAGCGGTGGCCAGCCCTCACCGCACCCGATTCAAGGCATCGGCGCGGGCTTCATCCCGAAAAATCTTCAGACCGACCTGCTCGACGGCGTGATCCAGGTCGAGGCCGAAGCGGCGCGCGAAATGGCGCGGCGCTGCGCGCGCGAAGAAGGCGTCTTGGTCGGCATCTCGTCGGGCGCAACTTTGGCGGCGATCGCGCAAAAACTGCCCGACCTGCCGAGGGGCGCCACCGTGCTCGGCTTCAATTACGACACGGGCGAGCGCTACTTGTCGATCGAGGGCTTCCTGCCGGCCTGAAGACTGCCGCGTCGGCGTAAAAACTCGGGTCCTCGTTGCCCGGCCACCAGCCGGGAACGCCGAGCACAGGCAAGGGTGCGAACGGTGCACTCGCCGGATCGGGTAGGTCGGGCGCGCGCTCGGCGTCACCCAGCCACACGTGCGCCGCGATCGCCTTGCGCGGCTGCACGAGCTTTTCCAACAGCGCGTGGCCGACGAGGATGAGCTGTGCACTCGGCCACTGCCCGCGCTCGGCGACGAACAGCTCATGCCAATCGCGCTGCTGCAATGCGCGCAGCAAGGTCTCGGGTGCGACGAACAGGGCACCGTTCTCGTCGAACAAGGTCAGGTGGTCGCGCGCCGCGCCGCGGGCTGCCGTCACGCCGTCTCGGTCGATTTCAGCCGCGTGCAGCAGATTCAGGCGACGCTTCAGCGCCGTGAAACGCAGCCACACCAGGCCGTTGAAGAAGTCGTGCAGGTTGTCGCGTGTCGGCACGCAGGCGGTGCGCGCGACGAAAGTTTCGTAGGGCTCAGCGCCTTGCGCCAGAGGCGCGACGAACTGCGGCGCGCCGAGACTGCGCTGCCCATTCAGCGCCATCGCGACGCTCGCCCCCGCGGCGAGACTGCGAGCCGCTGCCACGCCGAGTTCGCGGTACGGCGCGAACCACGGTTGCTGCCAATCGATGGCCGGCAGCAAGGGCGCGTCACCTCCGGGCAGGCTTGGCGGCACGCTTCTCGCGAATTGACACGTCGGACTTGCCTTCGTTGGCCCACTCGAACAATTGGCTCGCGACGAGCAACTTGCTGAGCGTCGCGTAGCCATAGTTGCGCGGGTCGAACGACGCCTGATTGGCAATTTGCTGACCCACTGCGCCGACGCGCGCCCAGCCCTCGTCGTCGGCCGCGGCTTGCACGGCGTTGCGCAGCAACGCGACGAGTTTCGCGTCACGCTTGAGTTGTGCCCCGGGCACGCGCAGCGGCGCTGCCGGCGAGTCGTCACCCGGCTCCAAAGCAGCGTTGCCGCCGAGTTTGTCGAGGAACAAGAACCGCGAACACGCGTTGACAAACGGCTCGGGAGTCTTCTGCCCGCCAAAGCCGTACACCGCAGCGCCTTTTTCGCGCAAGTGCATGACGAGAGGTGTGAAGTCGGCGTCGGAGGAGACGATGCCGAATGCGTCGGGCCGGTCGTTGTAGAGCAGCGCGAGCGCGTCGATGACCATCGCCATGTCGCTCGCGTTCTTGCCCTTGCTGTAGTCGAACTGCTGCATCGGCCGGATCGCGTGTTCGTGCAACACCTCCTCCCAACCCTTCAACTCGGCCTTCTTCCAGTTGCCGTAGGCGCGCCGGATGCTCGTCTCGCCGAACGTCGACAGCTCGTTGAGGATCAGGTCGATCTTCTTTGCCGGCGAGTTGTCGGCGTCGATGAGCAGCGCAACGCGCGGCTTGCGGTCATTCGTCATGCAAGTCTCCAGGTCAAGATCTCGCCGCCACCCAAAGGTTTGAGCGTGGTGTCGCCAAACGGCACGGCCTCGGGCGGGGTCCAGGGTTCGCGGCGCAGCGTCACGCTGCCTTGGTTGCGCGGCAGGCCGTAAAAATCGGCGCCGTGGTGGCTCGCAAAGCCTTCGAGGCGATCCAGGGCGCCGGCAGCGTCGAAGGCCTGCGCATACAGCTCGAGCGCACACAGCGCCGTGTAGCACCCGGCGCAGCCGCTGGCGTGTTCTTTCAGCGCGGCGGCGTGCGGCGCGCTGTCGGTACCGAGAAAGAATTTCGGGCTTCCCGAAGTCGCCGCAGCGACCAGCGCCTGGCGGTGCACTTCACGCTTGAGCACGGGCAGACAGTAGTAATGCGGGCGCAGCGCGGCGGCGCCGTTCGGCCCAAGAAAAATCGCGTTGCGGTTGTAGAGCAAGTGGTGCGCCGTGATCGTGGCCGCGGTGTTCGCGCCGGCCTGCGCGACGTACTGCGCAGCCTCGCGCGTCGTGATGTGCTCGACGACGATCTTCAGCTCGGGGAAGTCGCGCCGCAGCGCGGTAAGGTGTGTGTCGATGAATACCTTCTCGCGGTCGAAGATGTCAATCTGCGGGTCGGCGACTTCGCCGTGCACGAGCAGGAGCATGCCTTCGGATTGCATCGCCTCCAGCGTCGCACTCACCTTGCGCAAATCGGTCACGCCGGCGTCGCTGTTCGTCGTCGCACCGGCCGGATAAAGCTTGACGGCGACGATACCCGCTTCGCGCGCTTTGCGGATTTCCTCCGGCGCCAAGCGATCGGTCAGGTACAGCGTCATGAGCGGCTCGAACGCGAGCCCCTTCGGCACGGCGCGCAGAATTCGCTCGCGATACGCCAGCGCCTGCTCGGTGGTCGTGACGGGCGGCCGCAGGTTGGGCATGATCGCGGCTCGGGCGAACTGGTGTGCGCTGTGCGGCACCACCGCGGCGAGTGCGGCGCCGTCGCGAACGTGCAGGTGCCAGTCGTCGGGGCGCGCGATCGTCAGTGCCATGCGGGCATTCTCGCACCCAGGTGCGGCGCAGAACCTCAGGCCGGCGCGCTCACTCCTTCTCCCAATGCGCGCGCGGTCTCGCCCGGCGCTCCTTCGCGCCGCTGGGCAAGGCCGCGGCATGCGCTTCCAGTGAGATGCGGCGCCAGCCGTGGCGTTGCAGCAGGCGGTAGACGCTGGACAGTGCCACCGTCTGGCCGAATTGCTGCTCCATCGCATCCTTGAGGCGCGGCACGAGGGTCGCCCCGGCCTGGCGCGAGCGGCCGCACACTGCGTTCAGCATGCGTTGCTCCTGCTCCAGCGTGGCGTGCGCCCGATTGCGCAAATCGCGCTTGCTGCGCGGCGGCTCGGCAACGCCTTCGGCGATGCGGCAAAAGCGCATGCGCATCGCGCACGCCGCGCTCGTCGAGCGGCCGATCGCGAGCGCCGTCTGCTCCAGACTCAAGCCGAGCACGAGGGGCAGCAACACGGCCTGCGCGGTGCGCAATTCGTCGGCCGTCTTGGCCTGTTGCATCAGGGCGCGCGCTTCGTCAAGGTGTTCCACGCCGCTCGCGTGTCGAGCCATGCCAGCTCCCGGGTCGGGTGAGTGATTCTGCGTCAGTCTAACGCGAAGCAAGAGCTTCGGTGGCGGCCCCGGCGCCGGGTTCTTCTTCCGCGGCCTGCTGCAATTGCCACATCTGCGTATAGCGCCCCTGAAGCGTCAACAACTCGGCGTGCGTGCCGCGCTCGACGATGCGACCCTGCTCCATCACCAGAATCTGATGGGCATCGACGACGGTGGACAAACGGTGCGCAATGACGAGCGCGGTCTTGTTGCGCGCGGCACTTTGCAGTTCGGCCTGGATCGCGCGTTCGTTCGCCGAGTCGAGCGCCGACGTCGCCTCGTCGAAAATCAGGATCGGCGGGTTCTTCAGCAGCGTGCGCGCGATCGCGACACGCTGCTTTTCGCCGCCCGAGAGCTTGAGACCGCGCTCGCCGACCATCGTGTCGTAGCCTTTGGGCGTCGAGACGATGAAGTCGTGAATGTGCGCCGCCTTGGCCGCGCCTTCAATTTGCTCGCGGCTCGCCGAAGTTTCGCCGTAGCCGATGTTGTACTGCACCGTGTCGTTGAACAGCACCGTGTCCTGCGGCACGATGCCCAGTGCGGCGCGCAGGCTCTTCTGCGTGACGCCGCGGATCTCCTGCCCGTCGATGACGATGCGCCCAGCGTTCACGTCGTAGAAGCGGAACATCAGCCTCGCCAGCGTGCTCTTGCCCGAACCCGACGCACCGACGATGGCGAGTGTCTTGCCCGCCGGGACCTCGAAACTCACGTCGTGAAGAATGGTGCGATCGGCGTCGTAGCCGAAGGTCACGTTCTCGAAGCGCACCGCGCCGCCGCGGTTCACGAGCGGCACGGCACCCGGAGAATCGGCAATCTCGCGGTGCTGACCGAGCAGCGCGAACATCTTTTCCATATCGATCATCGACTGCTTGATTTCGCGGTACAGCACGCCCAGAAAATTCAGCGGGATGTAGAGCTGGATCATGAGGGCGTTAACGAGCACCAGGTCGCCGAGACTCATCGTGCCGTTCACGACGCCCAGCGTGGCGCGCCACACGAGCAGCACGACGGCGACCGAAATGATGCTGCTCTGCCCGAGGTTGAGGAAGGACAGCGACGTCTGCGACTTGATCGACGCGCTCTCCAGACGCTTCAGGTTCTCGTCGTAGCGGACCTGCTCGAAGCCCTCGTTGCCGAAGTATTTGACGGTCTCGTAATTGATGAGCGCGTCGACCGCTTTCGTATTCGCCTTGCTGTCCTGTTCGTTCATGGCGCGCCGGAAATGGGTGCGCCATTCCGTCACGCTGACCGTGAACACGATGTAGCTGAGCAATGCGCTGAGCGTGATCACGGCAAACCACCCGTCGAACTTGGCGGAGAGCAGCGAGATCACAAGCGCCATCTCCACCAGCGTGGGCAGGATGTTGTAAATCGTGTAGTTGAGCAGCGAGTGGATCGCGCGCGAACCGCGTTCAATGTCGCGCGACACGCCGCCGGTCTGGCGTTCCAGATGAAAGCGCAGGCTCAAGCTGAGCAGGTGATCGAAGGTCTCGAGCGAAACACGTCTCGCGATGCGCGCTGCGACCGGATAAAACAGGAACTCGCGCATCTCGGTGAACAGCGTCACGCAGACCCGCAGCGCGCCGTACGCGAAAAGCAAAGCCACCGGCACGACAAGCACGAAGCGTGCATCGCCAGGCTTCAGATCCAGCGCGTCGACGAGTTCCTTGAGCACCAGCGGCACGCTCACGTTGGCGAGTTTGGCGCCCACCAGGAAGGCGAGCGCGATCAGCACGCGCCAGCGCCATTGCCAGATGTAGGGCGCGAGCCGCTTCAGCGTTCCCCAGTCGGAACGTTTGGCCGCGTCAGGAGGCGTCTGAGCGAGGGGCAGCGGAACGGCCGCGTGGTGACGCATGAAAGGAGGTGCCTGGATGCAATTGAAGGGGATGGATGAGAATGGGTCGGACTTCCATCCGCAGGTGACGCACTATGTCCCAGATTTCAAGCCCCGGTGACCCTGCCTCGGAGAATCAGCTCTCGCCGTTGCAATTGCCCGGCGATCGGCAGTTGGTGATGCGCGTCATGCCCATGCCGGCGGACTCGAACAGCAACGGCGACGTTTTCGGCGGCTGGATCATGGCCCAGGTCGACCTGGCCGGTGCCGTGCTGCCGGCGCGAATCGCCAAGGGCCGCATCGTCACCGTCGCGGTGAACCAGTTCATCTTCAAGCAACCGGTCTCGATCGGCGACTTGCTGAGCTTTTACGCGAAGGTCGAGCACATCGGCAGAACGTCGGTGACGGTGCACGTCGAGGTCTACGCCGAGCGCAACCCGGCGAACCTGCAAGTCGTGAAGGTCACCGAAGCGAACGTGACCTACGTGGCGATCGACGCCCACGGGCAGCCCCGCGAACTGCCTGCCCGGTGATTGAAGAAGCATAGGGATTCGCGTTGGATCGCATTGGAAGCGCGGTCCGCTTTCGGCCCATTGCTGACGTTTGAACGTCCGCTTTGGGTGCGCTCACGCGTCGACGCAGGATATTCGTCATCCCGGCGAAAGCCGGGATCCACCCGTGGAAGTTGCGCGTCCAGCGCAGCGTTCATTGCGTGCAACCGGTGGATCCCGGCTTTCGCCGGGATGACGAGGGTTGGGCAGGCCTCGAGGCCACATCGAACGTCAGCAATGGGCCGAAAGCAGCCCCCAATTCGCGTTCGATCGAATGCGAATTCACATCAATCGACGAAGAAATCGGGGATGAACCGCTTTGTTCCCGGCGTGACGCTGTAGCGCTCCAGATCAGTCACGCCGTGCTGCGCGAGCAGCGCATCGTCGATGAAGAAGTTGCCTGTCGTCGTCTTGGCGTCGCTGGTGAGAATCAGGTACGCCGCGTCGGCAAGGATTTCCGGCGTGCGGCACTTCGAGAGGTCGACGCCGGGAATCAACTGCAGCGCCGCGGTGTTGATCGCGGTGCGCGGCCACAGGCTGTTCACGCCGATGCCCAGCGCGCGGAACTCGCCGGCGTGCCCGAGCGTGCACTCGCTCATGCCGTACTTGGCCATGGTGTACGCCACATGCCCGCTGAACCAGTGCTCGCGCATCGACAGCGGCGGCGACATGTTCAGCACGTGCGGATTGCGCCCGGCCCGAGCCGCTTGGGTGAGATGCGGCAGGCAGATTTGCGTGCACAAGTAGGTGCCGCGCACGTTCACGCCGAACATCAGATCGAAGCGCTTCATCGGCGTCGCCGGAGTGGGCGTGAGGCTGATCGCGCTCGCGTTGTTCACCAAGACGTCGATGCCGCCAAAGCGTGCCACCGCCTGCTGCACCGCAGCGGCGACGCTCGCCTCGTCGCGAATGTCGGTCTGCACCGGCAAGGCCTGGCCACCCGCGGCTTCGACTTCCGCGGCGGCGCTGTATATCGTTCCGGGCAGCTTCGGGTTGACGTCGGTCGTCTTGGCGGCGATGACGATGTTGGCGCCGTAGCGCGCCGCACGCTTCGCGATCGCCAGGCCGATGCCACGCGACGCGCCGGTGATGAACAGGGTTTTGCCTTGCAGGTTCATCGTCTCTTCCTTCAAGTGCTCAGTTGAACTTCGTGAAGTCGGGCTTGCGCTTCTCGAGGAACGCCTGGAACGCCTCTTTCGCCTCCGGGCTGCGAAGGCGCTGGACGAACACTTCGCCCTCGATCGCGATCGTCTTGAGCACCTCGTCGACGCTCGTGCGGCGCAGCAGCTTCTTCGTCTCGCGCACCGCGCCCGGCGGCAGCGCATTGAAGCGCTCGGCAACCCGCCGCGCGTGGTTCACCACTTCGCCGGCGGGCAACACCGCGTTCGCGATTCCCGCCTCCACGGCGTCGGCGCCCGTGAACGGGTCGCCGAGCAGGAGCTTTTCTGCCGCGCGCACGTTGCCCATCAAGCGCGGCAGGATCAGGCTCGAGCCGAATTCGGGAACGAGGCCCAGGCCGACGAAAGGCATCGCCAGGCGCGCTTCGTCGGACACGTAGACCAGGTCGCAGTGCAACAGCAGCGTCGTGCCGATGCCGATGGCCGCACCCGTGACCGCTGCAACAACGGGTTTGTCGATGCCGATCAGCGCGCGCATGAACTGAAACGCCGGCGACTCGCTCGCCGTGGGGCTCGCGCCGCGGCTGACGAAGTCTTCGACGTCGTTGCCCGACGTGAAGACTCCCGGCTGGCCGGTGATCAACACGGCGCGCACCGCCGGGTCGGCCTGCGCGGCGAGCAATGCGTCGGCCATCGCCTTGTACATCGCTGCGGTCAACGCGTTCTTCTTCTCCGGGCGCGCGATCTCGATCGTGGCCACGCCGTTGAAGGTGGCGGTTCGAATGCTCACGGTAGTTTCTCCTTATCTGGCCGACGCTCAGACTCGCTCGAAGATCCCTGCTGCGCCCTGCCCCATGCCGACGCACATCGTCACCATGCCGTATTTCAGCTTGTGGCGGTGCAGTGCATGAATCACGGTCGCCGAGCGGATCGCCCCCGTTGCGCCCAGCGGGTGGCCGAGCGCAATCGCGCCGCCCAGTGGGTTCACCTTGCTCGGGTCCAGGCCGACGGTATTGATCACCGCCAGCGCCTGCGCGGCAAACGCTTCGTTGAGTTCGATCCAGCCGATGTCGCCGAGCTTCAACCCGGCGTGGCGCAGGGCCACGGGAATGGCCTCGATCGGGCCGATGCCCATGATTTCGGGCGGAACGCCGCGCACCGCGAAGCTGACGAAGCGCGCGAGTGGTGTCAGGTTGAACTCCTTGATCGCTTTCTCCGACGCAAGGATCAGCGCGCCCGCGCCGTCGCTGGTCTGCGAACTGTTGCCTGCGGTGACCGAGCCTTTCGCGGCGAAGACGGGCTTGAGCTTGGCCAGGCCCTCGAGCGACGTGTCGGGACGCGCGCCTTCGTCAAGGTTCACGGTGCGGATCTTGGTGTCGACTTCACCCGCGGTTCCAAAGTTCTCCAGGTTCGGAAAACGCTCGACGATGTCGATCGGCGTCATCTCCGCAGTGAACTCGCCCGCGGCAAAGCCCTTCAACGCTTTCTGGTGCGAGCCGAGCGCAAAGGCGTCTTGCGCCTCGCGCGAGACTTTCCATTGCGTCGCCACTTTTTCTGCCGTGAGCCCCATGCCGTAGGCGATGCCGACGTTTTCATCTTGGGCGAACACATTCAAATTGAACGAAGGCTTGTTGCCGCCCATGGGCACCATGCTCATCGATTCGGCGCCGCCGGCGATCATCACGTCGGCCTGGCCGACGCGGATGCGGTCTGCCGCCATCTGCACCGCCGTCAAGCCCGACGCACAGAAGCGGTTCACCGTCACACCGCCCACCGAATGCGGCAGGCCCGCGAGCACCATCGCCACGCGCGCCATGTTCGCGCCCTGCTCAGCTTCGGGGAACGAGCAGCCGATGATCGCGTCTTCAATCGCCTTCGGGTCGAGCGAGGGCACTTGCCGCAACGCACTCAACACCGCAGCGACGAGCAAGTCGTCAGGCCGCGTGTTCTTGAAGTAGCCCCGGCCGGATCTGCCGATTGGCGTGCGGGTCGCGGCGACGATGTAGGCGTCTTGAACTTGTTTGCTCATGATTGTTCCTTGGCGAAAGCCGGGATGACGATTCCTCTAGTTGCGAACCGGCTTGCCGGTCTGCAGCATTCCCATGATTCGCTCCTGGGTCTTCGGGTGTTCGAGCAAACCGCAGAAGTGCTTGCGCTCCAGCGCCATCAGGTACTCCTCGGTGACGAGCGAGCCCGCGTCGACCTCGCCGCCGCACACCACGTCGGCGATCAGCGACGCGATGTGGAAATCGTGCGCACTGATGAATCCGCCGTCGCGCATGTTGGCGAGCTGCACCTTGATCGTCGCGATTCCCGATCGGCCGGCCACCGGAATCAGCGCCTTGACGGGCGGGCGATAGCCGCTGTCGAACATCGCCTTGGCCTGCTGCGTCGCGACGAACAGCAATTCGTCCTTGTGCGGCACGATGACGTCGCTCCACAACAGGTAGCCGAGCTTGCGCGACTCGATCGCGCTCGTTCCCACCTTGGCCATCGCCGCGCTCGTGAAGCCGTCGGTGACGAACTTGAAGATGTCGGCATTCGCATTGCCCGCGTTCGCCATCTCGGCGGCGCGGCGCGCCACGTAAGCCAATCCGCCGCCGCCGGGAATGAGGCCCACGCCCACTTCCACCAGGCCGATGTAGCTCTCCATTGCCGCGATACGCTTCGCCGAATAAATCGCCAACTCGCAGCCACCGCCAAGCGCCAGGCCGCGGATCGCGGAGACCACAGGCACCGCCGCGTAGCGAATGCGCAGCATCGCGTCCTGCAGCTTCTTCTCTTCAGGCGCGATGCCCTTGGCGCCGCTCTTCATGAACACCGGCATCAGCGCTTCGAGGTTCGCGCCTGCCGAGAACACGTCGTCGGGCGACCAAATCACGAGGCCTTTGTACTTCGCTTCCGCGATCTCGACGGCCTTGAGCAGCCCCTCGACCACGTCCGGGCTGATGAGGTGCAGCTTGGCAGTGATGCTCGCGATGAGCACCTCGCCGTCCTGCGTCCAGACGCGGATTTCTGCGTTCTTGTATTCCTCCGTGCCGCTCTTCAGCGGCTCAGGCGCGCCGGAGCCGGCGACGCCTTCGCGGAACAACTGGCGCTGATAGAAGGGCAAGGAGCGCTGCGCGACAAACTTGCCGAGCTTGGGGCTCCACGAACCCTCGGGGGTGTGCACGGCCTGCCCCGCAGCGACCGGGCTGTCGAAGACCCACGCCGGCAGCGGCGCTTTGGAGAGCGCCTTGCCGGCGTCGATGTCGGCTTTCACCCACTGTGCCACTTGCGTCCAGCCGGCCTGCTGCCACAGCTCGAACGGCCCTTGCGAGGTGCCGAAGCCCCAGCGCATCGCCTGGTCGACGTCGCGCGCCGTGGTCGCAATGTCGGCCAAGTGCACAGCGCAGTAGTGAAAACTGTCGCGCAATATCGCCCAGAGGAACTGCGCTTGGGGGTTCGTCGATTCGCGCAACAGCTTCAGGCGCTCGGCCGGCGCTTTTTTCAGCATGCGCTCGACGATCGCTTCCGCCTTGCCACCCCCCGGCACGTACTCGCCCTTGGCCGGGTCCAGGCGCAAGATGTCCTTGCCGACCTTTTTGTAGAAGCCCGCGCCGGTCTTCTGCCCGAGCGCCCCCTTGGCGATCAGTGCCGCAAGCGCCGGCGGCGTGGCAAAGCTCGGGTAGAACGGGTCGGCCTGCAAGTTGTCTTGCAAGGTCTTGATCACATGCGACAGGGTGTCCAGGCCCACCACGTCGGCAGTGCGGAACGTTCCGCTGCCGGCGCGGCCGAGCTTCCTGCCCGTGAGATCGTCGACAACGTCGTAGCTCAGGCCGAAGGTTTCCGCCTCCTTGATCGTCGCGAGCATGCCGGCGATGCCGACGCGGTTCGCGATGAAGTTGGGCGTGTCCAACGCGCGCACAACGCCTTTGCCCAGACTCGTGGTGACGAAGGTCTCGAGCTGGTCGAGGATGTCGGGCAAGGTCGTCGGTGTGGCGATCAGCTCGACGAGCTGCATGTAGCGCGGCGGGTTGAAAAAGTGGATTCCGCAAAAGCGCGGTTTGATCGCTTCGGGCAGCACTTCCGACAGCTTGGTGATCGACAGGCCCGAGGTGTTGCTCGCGACGATCGCGTGCGGCGCCAGCGCCGGCGCAATGCGCTGGTAGAGCTCGAGCTTCCAGTCCATGCGCTCGGCAATCGCCTCGATCACCAGGTCGCACTCGCGCAGTTTGTCGAGGTGCTCTTCGTAGTTCGCCTGCTCGATCTGCACCGCGTCTTCCGCGATTCCGAGCGGCGCGGGCTTGAGTTTCTTCAGCCCCTCAACCGCCTTGGCGACGATCGCGGTTTTGCCGCCTTCCTTCGCGGGCAGATCGAACAACACGACCGGCACTTTGCAGTTCACCAGATGCGCAGCAATCTGCGCGCCCATCACGCCGGCGCCGAGCACCGCGACCTTGCGCACTTGAAATCGACTCATGATTACTCCACCCGCTGCCAGGTCTGGTTGCGGAAGAACGGCCCGATGTAGCCGCGCACCTGCAGCGCCTTGCCACCGTCCATCGGCTTCAGGCGCAGCTTGTAGACCTTGCCATTGTTCGGGTCGAGGATGTCGCCACCTTCCCAGATTTCTTTGTCGTCGGCGCTCTGTTTCGTATTTCGAATCAGCGTCATCCCGAGCACGGGCTTGTCTTTGCGCTCGTCGCTGCACTGGTCGCACTTCGAGTCCTGCTTTGCCGGGTCGGCGATCTTCTCGACCTTGCCGGTGAGCGTGCCGCCGGAGTCGACGATTCGAACCAGCGACTTCTCCTGCTTGGTTTCGTCGTCGATCGTCTTCCACAGGCCCACCGGCGTGGCCTGGGCAAAGGCGGCGGTGTGCAGCGCCAATGCGGCTGCGGCGGCGAAGGCAATTCTCAGCATCATCATCGGGTCTCCTTGATTTAGAACAACGCTTCTTCCATTTCCATCAGCGGCGCAAGGCCTGCGCGCGCGCTGCGGATCAGGCCGGCAGTCTCGGGCAGCAACTTGGCGAAATAAAAGCGCGCGGTCGCGAGTTTGGCCTTGTAAAACGGGTCGCCGCTGTCGAGTTTGGCCAGCGCCACCTTGGCCATTCGCGCCCAGAAGTAGCCGAACACCAGGTGGCCGCACACGCGCAGGTAGTCCACCGACGCTGCGCCCACTTCGTCGGCGTTTTGGAAGGCTTTCATCCCCAGTTCGGTGGTCAGTTTCGTCACCTTGTCGCCCAGGTCCGCGAGCGGGTTCACGAACTCTTGCATCGCCTCATTCACGCCCTCTTCCTCGATGAACTCGGCGACCAGCTTGCCGAACTTCTTCAGCTTCTTGCCGTTGTCGCCAAGCACTTTGCGGCCCAGCAAGTCGAGCGACTGTATCGTGTTCGTGCCCTCGTAAATCATGTTGATTCGCGAGTCGCGAACGAACTGCTCCATGCCCCATTCCTTGATGTAGCCGTGGCCGCCGAACACCTGCATGCAGTGCGACGTAGCGATCCACGCGTTGTCGGTGAGAAAGGCCTTGAAGATCGGCGTCAGCAGCGCCACCAGGTCGGCGCACTCGGCGCGCTCGTCGGCATCCGTGCTGCCCAGTTCCTTGTCGATCGCCAGCGTCGTCCACATCGCAAACGCGCGGCCCGCTTCGGCGTAGGCGCGGGCCGTGAGCAGCATCTTGCGCACGTCGGGGTGGTTGATGATCGCGTCGGCCGGCTTGTCGGGGTTTTTCGGGCCCGACAGCGCGCGCATCTGGATGCGGTCTTTCGCGTAGATCACGGCGTTCTGGTAGGCGACTTCGGTCAGGCCCAGGCCCTGCATGCCCACGCCGATGCGCGCCGCGTTCATCATGACGAACATCGCCGCCAGGCCCTTGTTGGGCTGGCCCACCATTTGCCCCGTCGCGCCGTCCAGAACGATCTGCGCCGTGGCGTTGCCGTGGATGCCCATCTTGTGTTCCAGGCCGCCGCAATACACGCCGTTGCGTGCGCCCAGGCTGCCATCGGCGTTGGGCAGGAATTTGGGAACGACGAACAGCGAGATGCCCTTGGAGCCCGCCGGCGCATCCGGCAGGCGTGCGAGCACCAGGTGCACGATGTTCTCGGCAAGATCGTGTTCGCCGGCCGAGATGAAGATCTTGTTGCCGGTGATCTTGTACGTGCCGTCGGCCTGGGGCTCGGCCTTGCTGCGCAGCAATCCCAGGTCGGTGCCGCAATGCGCTTCGGTCAGGCACATTGTTCCGGTCCACTGTCCGCTCGTCAGCTTGGGCAGGTACATCTGCTTCTGCGCCGCCGAACCGTGGGCGCTCAAGGCCGCGTAAGCGCCGTGCGACAGGCCCGGGTACATCGTCCACGCCTGGTTCGCCGCATTCAACATCTCGAAGAAACACTGGTTCACGACGTGCGGCAGGCCCTGGCCGCCAAACGCCGGGTCGGCGCTGAGTGCCGGCCAGCCGCCTTCAACGAATTTGGCGTAGGCCTCCTTGAAACCCTGGGGCGTGCGCACCTCGTGCGTCGCCGTGTCCAGCGTGCAGCCCTGAGCGTCGCCGCCGGGGTTCAACGGCGCCAGCACTTCGGCGGCGAACTTGCCCGCTTCTTCGAGCACGGCGTCGATCGTGGCGGCGTCGATGTCGGCGTGTTTGGGCAAGGCCTTCAGCGCGTCGGTCACGTTGAGCAGCTCGTGCAGCACGAACTTCATGTCGCGAAGCGGGGGGGTGTAGTGAGGCATGGCTCTTCGCTTTCGTTCGGGTGGATGGGGTGATGGGGGTCGCGCCGCGGTTCGCGATCCGTCAGGCCTGGCGTTTGCGCGGCCTCGTTACGGCAGGCGGTGCGGGCGAAGCCGCGGGGTTGATTGCGTGGTGAGCCAGGATTCGCTCGAGCGCAAGACGTGCGCGCCCTGCGGCGCCCGCAGAGCGCAGGAACCTCGCGTCGTGATGCAACGCGAGGATCACGCCGTGGATGTCGAACAGCAGCTGCGCCGGGTCGGTGTCGGCGCGCAAATGGCCGACCTCGATTGCCAGTCGGATCGCGCGCTCCAGAGCCTGCTGCCAGGTCTGCACCATCGCCACGAGCGCGTCGCGCACTGGGCCGGGCCGGTCGTCGAACTCGACGGCGCCGCTGATGTAGATACACCCCGAGTCGATTTCCATCGAGACGCGCCGCAGCCAGCGGTCGAACAGCACGCGCAAGCGCGGCAGGCCGCGCTGGGCAGCGAGCGCCGGGGTAAACACTTCCTCTTCGAAGCGGGCGTGGTACTCGCGCAGCACCGCAATCTGCAACTCCTCGCGCGAACCGAAGTGGGCAAAGACGCCGGACTTGCTCATTCCCATCGTCTCGGCGAGGGTGCCGATCGACAAGCCCTCCAGGCCCTTGTGCGCCGCCAGGCTCAGCGCCGCGTCGAGGATCGCGGCGCGCGTCTGTTGCCCCTTGAGCAAGGCCCGCGACGCGCGCGCCGCAGCCCCGCCGGAGCTGCGCAATGCGATGGAAGGTTTTGCCACGATCTTGAAGAGGAGTCGAATCGAACGATCGTGCTATTTTGCAGACTTCGGCGCAGCTCAGGCGGCGTGCGCAGCGCCTTTTTTAGGCATTTGTCCCCAGAAGCACAGTCGGGCGCAGGCGTGCAGGCCTTACGGGGGTCATCAAAGCGCGTCGCCGGGGCTTTGCTGCCGGGCCTTGAGCGCCCCCCCAAGAATGCATTACGCTCCGTCCATCGTGGAAGTCCTGCAACTCGACATGTCCGGCCGCCCGCAGGCCTGGATTTCGGCCAAGGAAGCGGCCGTGATCTACGCCAGCGACGGTGTCGCGTGGACGCTCGGTCAGACGCACTACGTGCTGCGCGGCGGCACGCAGCGACGCACCGGCTTGCAGTCGCGCATCGAAGTGCACCCCATCATCGCGGTGCGCGGCGCGGTGCCGAGCCGCGCTTGGCGCCAAACGCCGGCGCTGAGCAACCCGAAATTGTTTTCCCGGGACCGGCAGGTCTGTGCGTATTGCGGCTGCACTGCGCACGGCGACGACCTGACGCGCGAACACATCGTGCCCACCTCGCGCGGCGGCGGCGACACGTGGATGAACTGCATCACGGCGTGCCGCCCGTGCAACGGCCGCAAGGGCAACCGCCTTCCCGAAGAAGCGCGCATGTCGCTGCTGTATCTGCCCTATGTGCCGAGCCTGCACGAAGACATGATCCTGCGCGGCCGGCGCATCCTGGCCGACCAGATGGAGTTCCTGCTCGCCAGCGTGCCGCGGCACAGCCGCTTGCACGCTTAGTTCGCGCTGCTTGGGCGGCCGTGCGCGCAGGAGTTGACTGGCGACAAGGTTCTTTACACGCTCCGCAGGCCTCGCTTCTTGCGGGCGGCGTACCATGGCGCATCGACCCGCGAGCCGACCCGACGGTTCAGTCACTTGAGTTGGAGAATCCCCATGAAGTCATTGTTTATTGCAGCTGCCGCGCTGGCCCTCGCGGCGTGCACCACGACGAACCCCGACGTGATCCAGAAAGGCGACGCGCAGCGCCTGTCGCAAGTGCAAGACGCGACCGTGCTCTCGGTGCGCCCGGTCGTCGTTGACGGCAACCAGACGGGCGGAGGCGCCGCTGCCGGTGGCGTGGTCGGCGGCATCGCCGGCAGCACGGTTGGCAACCGGCGTGAAGCGCAGATCGTCGGCGTGCTCGCTGCGGTGGCCGGCGCCGTGATCGGCAACGCCTTTGAACGCGCCGCCACCAAGGAAGACGCGGTCGAAATCCTGTTGCAGCTGAAAAACGGCGAGCGCCGCACGCTGGTCCAGGCCAAGGGCGGCGAGATCTTCGCGGCGGGCGAGCCGGTGATCCTGATCACCACGGGCGGCAAGACCCGGGTGGTTCGCGCCCCGGCCGTCGTGCCCGCCGCGGCAACCGCGCCAGCGCGCAGCTGAGCCGCGCCAACCGCCTTAGTTTCCTGAGTCATCCCGGCGAAAGCCGGGATCCACTCGGTGCCAACTGGATCTCGGCCCGCATTGAGTACGGGCGACGCTTGCGCCGAGATGACAGTTGAATCGTGCCTCAGCTGTCGACCTTGACGTTCCCGTCCTTCACCACCTTCGCCCACTTCGCGATTTCGTCGCGCATGAACTGGGCAAACTTTTCCGCCGACCCCCCTCCGTCTTCCGCACCATAGGTTTCGAGCTGCGCCTGCACGTCGGGCAGTGCGAGCACGGTATTCACGTCGCGGTTCACTTTCTGCACGATGTTCGCGGGCAGCTTGCCCGGCCCCGCCAGCCCGTACCAGGTGGTGGCCTCGAAGCCGTCGAACCCTTCTTCGTGCATCGTCGGCACCGTGGGGTGACCCTTGGCGCGTTTGAGGCGCGTCTGCGCAAGCGCCAACGCGCGCCCGCCCTTCACGTGCGGTGTGGCCGCGGTCATCGTGTCGAAGCTGTACTGGATCTGGCCGCCGATCAGGTCGGTCAACATCGGTCCGCTGCCCTTGTAGGGGATGTGCAGCGCGTCGATGCCGGCGCGCAGCTTGAACATCTCCAACGTCAGGTGTTGCGCCGAGCCTTGGCCGGCCGAGCCGAAACTGACGCTGCCGGGCTTGGCCTTGCACAGCGCGACGATCTCCTTGACCGTCTTCGCGGGTTGGCTGGTATTGCAGATCAGCAGATTCGGCGTCACGCCCACCATCACGATGGGCGTGAAGTCGCGCTCGGCGTTGTAGCGCAGCTTGGGTTGCAGGCTCGGCGCCAGGCCGTGGCTGTTGATGTGCGCCATCATCAAGTTGCTGCCGTCGGCGGGTTGCTGCGCGATGTATTCGGCGGCGAGCACACCGGCCACACCGGCCTTGGTTTCAATGATGACCTGCTGCTTCCACATCTCGCCAAGCTTGGCGCCCACGACTCGCGCGAGCGCGTCGGTGCCGCCGCCCGGCGGAAAGCCCACGACAATGCGCACCGGCGCGTTCGGCCATTCCTGCGCGAGCAGTGTCGGCACCCCCAGGCTGGCCACGGCGGCACCTGCCGCTTGAATCAATTGACGTCGTTGCATGGTCTGTCTCCTTGACTCGAGTGTTGGCGCGGCTCAAGCCGCCTGTTTCAGCGCCGCCACGGCGAGCGGCTTCGCGAAATGGTCCATCGCCGCCTGCACACCGCTGCCCGCGAGCTTCACGCCCGAAAGCTTCAACCCCATCTCCACGCCGGCGAGCGTGCCGAGCAAGGTCAAGTCGTTGCTGTCGCCCAGGTGCCCGATGCGGAACATGCGGCCCTTGATCTTGCCCAGGCCCGTGCCAAGCGACATGTCGAAGCGCTCGTAGATCAGGCTGCGCACCGCGTCGGCGTCCACGCCCTTGGGCATGATGACGCCGGTGAGCACCGGCGACGCCACGCTCGCATCGGCGCACTGAATGGGCAAGCCCCAGGCCGTGACCGCAGCGCGCACGCCCGCGGCCCAGCGCTGGTGCCGCGCAAACACGTTCGGCAAGCCTTCGGCGCGGATCATGTCCAGCGCCTCGTGCAGGCCGTAAAGCAGATTCGTATTCGGCGTGTAGGGCCAGTAGCCGGAGCGGTTCATCTCGACGATTTCGTCCCACGCAAAGAACGAGCGCGGCAGCTTGGCGGTTTTCGCCGCTTCCAGCGCGCGCGGCGACAGCGCGTTGAAGCTGATTCCGGGGGGCAGCATCAAGCCCTTCTGCGAGCCGCTGATGCTCACGTCCACGCCCCACTCGTCGTGGCGATAGTCGGCGCACGCCAGGCCGGAAATCGTGTCGACCATCAACAGGGCGGGGTGGCCGGCGGCGTCGATCGCCTTGCGCACGGCGGCGATGTCGGAGGTCACGCCGGTCGACGTTTCGTTGTGCACGACGCAGACCGCCTTGATCGCCTTCTGCGTGTCTTTGCGCAGCCGCGCTTCGATCATGTCGGCCTGCACGCCGCGCCGCCAGCTCGGCGCGTTCGGCAGCATGTCGTCGGCGCCCGCGTAGGCGAGCACTTCGCAGTTGAGTCCGAGGCGCGCGCCGAGCTTGTGCCACAACGCGGCGAAGTGGCCGGTTTCGTACATCAACACGGTGTCGCCCGGGCTCAGCGTATTGACGAGCGCCGCCTCCCACGCGCCGGTTCCCGAAGCCGGGTAGATGGCCACCGGGTGGCGCGTCTGGAAGATTTCGCGGATGCCGGCGAGGACTTTCAAGCCCAAGGCGCCGAACTCCGGGCCGCGGTGGTCGATCGTGGGCAGGCTCATCGCGCGCAGGATCCGGTCCGGTACCGGGCTCGGCCCGGGGATCTGCAGGAAGTGGCGGCCCGCGGCGTGGAAGTCGAGTTTGAGCATGGTGGTGCGTCCTTGGTCCTCGATATTCTTGCATGCACCCGGCTGGGGACCAGATGCTTTCATGATCAACCGGCAGCGCGGTGCGTCAAGGCCCTACAGTTGTCATACCGGCGAAGGTGCCACCCCGTCTCGACACGGGGCCGGTATCCACCGTTCAGGCGAAACACACTTGATTGACTGCGGTGCAGTGGATCCCGGCTTTCGCCGGGATGACAGACTACAAACTTCTGAGCGTTGCGTTGATCCGAAACACCCCCACGCGAGAGGCGGCCGCACTGCCACCCAACGAAGTCTGCGAAGCGCTGGCGCGCCGTTTGCGCAGCGACACGCAGGGCGAAGTGCTGTTCGACGCTGCCTCGCGCGGACGTTATGCAACCGACGCATCGATCTACCAGATCGTGCCGGTGGGAGTATTCGTACCGACCACCGAGCGCGACGTCGCCACTGCCATCGACATCGCACGCGACCTGAAAGTGCCCGTGCTCGCGCGCGGCGCCGGCACCAGCCAATGCGGCCAGACCACGGGTGCGGCGCTGGTCATCGACCACAGCAAACACTTGCGCAGCGTCATCGAGGTCGATGTCGCGCAGCGCCGCGCCATCGTCCAACCCGGCCTCGTGCTCGACCACCTGAACGCGCAACTCAAGAAGCACGGCCTGTGGTTTCCCGTCGACGTGTCCACCAGCGCGCAGGCGACGCTCGGCGGCATGGCGGGCAACAACTCGTGCGGCAGCCGCTCCATCGCCTACGGCAACATGGTGCACAACGTGATCGGCGCAAGCGCCTGGCTGTCGAGCGGCGAGCTGCTCGAGTTCGGCCCGGTCGCGCAGCTCACCGGCCGCGCCGCGGGAATCGCCCAATTTGTTCGTGGCCTCGCCGAACAGCACCGCGCCGAGATCGAAACGCTGTGGCCCAAGGTGCTGCGGCGCGTGGGCGGCTACAACCTCGACATCTTCCACAACCAGAGCGAGCGGCCGTACACGGCGGACGAGAGCGTGAACCTTGCGCATCTGCTCGTCGGTTCGGAAGGCACGCTCGCCTGCACACGCTCGCTGACGCTGCAACTCGCCGAACTGCCGCGCGCCAAGGTGCTGGGCGTGATCAACTTCCCGACCTTCCGCGCCGCGATGGAAGCAGCCCAGCACATCGTCAAGCTCACGCCCACGGCCGTGGAGTTGGTCGATCGCACGATGATCGAGCTGAGCCTGGCGAACCCGGCGTTTCGGCCAACCATCGAAGCGGCGCTGATCGGCAAGCCCGCGGCGATATTGCTCGTTGAGTTCTGCGGCGAATCCGCCGCCGCGCTGTTGCCCAAGCTGAAGCAGCTGGGCGAACTGATGGGCGACCTCGGCTTGCCGGGCAGCGTCGTCGAGATGGCGCAAGACGCTGCGCAGAAGGCGCTCTGGGAAGTGCGCAAGGCCGGCCTGAACATCATGATGAGCTTGAAGGGCGACGGCAAGCCGGTGAGCTTCATCGAAGACTGCGCCGTGCCGCTCGTTCACCTGGCGGACTACACCGACGCGCTCACCGAAGTGTTCGCGCGCCACGGCACGCGCGGCACCTGGTACGCGCACGCGTCGGTCGGCACGCTGCACGTGCGGCCGATCCTCGACATGCGGGTGGGCGGTGCCACCAAGATGCGCGCCATCGCCAACGAGGCTGCCGAACTCGTGCGCAAGTTCCGCGGCGCGTACAGCGGCGAACACGGCGACGGGTTGTGCCGCGGCGAGTGGATCGCATGGCAGTTTGGGCCGAAGCTGAACGAGGCGTTTCGCGCGATCAAGACGCAGCTCGACCCGATGAATCTGTTCAACCCCGGGCGGATCATCGACCCGCCGAAGATGGACGACGTGTCGCTGCTGCGCTTCGCGCCCGCGGGCGCGCCCAAGCCGTATCGCCGCATCGACATCCAACCGGTGCTCGACTGGTCGGCGTGGAACGTTCACGCCGACCCGGTGACCGAATCGATCACCGCGCCCGGGACCGGCGGCGACAGCACCGGCGGCCTGGCCAAGGCCGTCGAGATGTGCAACAACAACGGCCACTGCCGCAAGTTCGACGCCGGAACGATGTGCCCGAGCTACCGCGTCACGCGCGACGAACAGCACTTGACGCGTGGCCGTGCGAATACGCTGCGCCTGGCCTTGTCGGGCCAGCTCGGCGCGGACGCTTTCACCAGCGAAGAAATGTTCGCAACCATGGACCTGTGCGTGAGCTGCAAAGGCTGCAAGCGCGACTGCCCGACGGGCGTCGACATGGCGAAGATGAAGATCGAGTTCCTCGCCCACTACAAGGCGAAGCAAGGTCACACGCTCAAGGACCGCCTGATCGCGCACCTGCCCGGTTACGCCGCTGCGGCGAGCCGCGTGCCATGGCTCGCGAACCTGCGCGATACGCTGCCCGGTGCGGCGTGGCTCAGCGAAAAGCTGCTCGGCCTGTCGGCGCGGCGGCGCCTGCCGAAGTGGCGCGTCGACACCTTCTGGCGCGCGCACGACCGAACCTCGGGGCCGTCATCCCGGCGTACGCCGGGATCCATCTTTGCAAGCCGCGATGCGACGCTCGAGGCCCTGCGCCGCGGCGAAAAGTGCGCCGTGCTCTTCGTCGACACCTTCAACGGCAGCTTCGAGACCGAAAACGCCGTTGCCGCCGCACGCGTGCTCAAAGCCGCGGGCTACACGCTGCACACGCTCAACAAGGGGGATGGTGGTCACCACTGCTGCGGGCGCACCTACCTCGCAGCCGGCATGGTGATTGAAGCCAAGGCCAAGGCCGGCGCGCTGATCGAGGCGCTGCTGCCGCTGGCGCGCGCCGGTGTGCCCATCGTCGGCCTCGAGCCATCGTGCCTGCTCACGCTGCGCGACGAAGCGCTGGTGATGGGCCTGGGCGAAGGCGCGCAAGTCGTCGCACAGCAAGCGTTGCTGTTCGAAGAATTCATCGCCCGCGAAGCCGCGGCCGGGCGCTTTGCGCTGAAATTAAAGGCGGCAGATAGGCCCATCCTCGTGCACGGCCACTGCCACCAAAAGGCCTTCGGCGCGATGGGCAGCGTGCTCGACGTGCTGCGCCTGATTCCCGGCGCCAAGCCCGAGCTGATCGAGAGCAGTTGCTGCGGCATGGCGGGAAGCTTCGGCTATGAGGCGGCGCATTACGACGTCTCGATGCAGATGGCCGAGGCCAACCTGCTGCCCGCGATTCGCAAGGCGGCGGATGCCATCATCGTCGCCGACGGCACGAGCTGCCGGCACCAGATTGCCGACGGCGCGCAGCGCGAGGCGGTGCATGTGGCGCGGTTGCTGGAATGGTTGTTGTGACGGTGGCGATCCATAGTCGCCCAGGTCACGAAGGCAAAACGGATCGAGCCATGGGCCACGCCGCGAAGAAGTCCTCAATGGCAAGCGCTGAGTACCTTGTGTGGGAGGCCGCGCAATCCGAACGCCATGAGTTCGTGAATGGTGAAGTCTTTGCGATGTCCAGCGCGGAGGAGCGCCATGTAACGGTAACCGGCAACCTGTACGTGGCGCTGCGCCAGCACCTCCGTGGAACGCCTTGCCGCACCCTGATCGTCGACATGAAGCTTCATGTCGCCGCGACAAACAGCTATTTCTACCCCGACGTGATGGTGACGTGTAGCGCCGCGGACGACGCGAGCCCGCTGACCAAGTCAGAGCCCACACTGCTTGCGGAAGTGCTCTCCCCCAACACCGCAGCCTATCGAGGCGGGCCAGACGGTGCAACTCGCGAGCATGAAGCTCGACATCACTGCCGACACTTTGTTTGCCGAGGTCGAACCCGGGCCCGCAGCTACGCCTTTGGCGTCAGGGGACTGATCAGTCTTCCACCGGCACTGTTGTCGTTCATTGTCATAAAAATCGCAATTGCGATTCCGACGACAACGCACGACAACGCAGCGACGGGCCGCGCGGCCGCCCGGCAGCTCACCCGTCAGCGCAACCCCACCCCCGCGTACACCTCGTCCCAACCCAGGCTCAGGCCCAGACCGTCGAGCCGCAGATCGCTGCCGCGCGGCCAGGCCTCCAGCGAAGACCACGGCGCGTCGGCCGGCACGCGGTGGCACGCCCACGCGGCCTCTTCCAGGCTGGAAATCAAGATGATGTGCTGCAAGCCCACGAGTTGCCGGTAGGCCTGCAGCTTCTCGCCACGATCGAAATGCTGGGTGGTGGGCGACAGCACTTCGATGACCAGGCGCGCTTCGGTCAACTCCATGGTGGTCGCCGGGTTGCCGATGTGCTCGCAGTGGACCAATACATCGGGGTAGAACACCGCGTCGACGGCGGCGATGCGCAGGCGCATTTCGGTTGAAAGCGCTTCGCACGGCGTGCCCTGCAATTTGCCGTGCAAGGCGTAACCCGCGTTGCGGATGATCCTCGAGTGCGTCTGGCTGCCCCCGGCCATACCCCGCACCGGCTCCCCCTGAATGGCGTAGATCACGCCATCGAGGTACTCGTGCTTGTAGCGGCTGGCGTTCTCCAGCACCAGATAGTCTTCGAGTTCGATGTAGGCCACGGCTTTCGAAGGTGCTCCCATGTCGGCTCCTGATGAACGGCTCCCGATGGATCATGAGCATGGTAGCGCGTCGGTCACATGGTTTGCACCACAATTCGGTTTTCCCTGAAGCCAAGTCACTCCATGAGCAAAACCGCCCTCATCACCGGCGTCACCGGGCAAGACGGTGCCTACCTGTCCGAGCTGCTGCTGCAAAAGGGCTACACGGTGCACGGCCTGAAGCGCCGCTCCAGCCTGTTCAACACGGACCGCATCGACCACCTCTACGAAGACCCGCACGTCGAGCACCAGCGCTTCAAACTGCACTTCGGCGACCTCACCGATTCGACGAACCTGATCCGCATCGTCCAGCAGGTGCAGCCTGACGAGATCTACAACCTCGCGGCGATGAGCCACGTCGCGGTGTCGTTCGAGATGCCCGAGTACACGGCCAACGCCGACGGCACCGGCACGCTGCGCCTGCTGGAAGCGATCCGCATCCTCGGCCTGCAGAAGAAAACGCGGCTTTACCAGGCGAGCACGAGCGAGCTCTACGGCCTGGTGCAAGAAACGCCGCAGTCGGAAACCACGCCGTTCTACCCACGCAGCCCGTACGCCGTCGCCAAGCTCTACGGCTACTGGATCACCGTGAACTATCGCGAGGCGTACGGCCTGTACGCGTGCAACGGCATCCTCTTCAACCACGAGAGCCCGCTGCGCGGCGAGACCTTCGTCACGCGCAAGATCACGCGCGCCGTGTCGCGCATTGCGCTGGGCCTGCAGGACTGCCTGTACCTGGGCAACCTGAGCGCGCTGCGCGACTGGGGGCACGCGCGCGACTACGTCGAAGCGATGTGGCGCATGCTGCAGCAAGACGCACCCGAAGACTTCGTCATCGCCACCGGCGTGCAGTACAGCGTGCGCCAGTTCGTCGAGCTCGCCGCGGCTGAGCTCGGCATCAGCCTGCGTTTCAGCGGCGAAGGCAAGGACGAGATCGCGACGATCTCCAAGGTCACGAACAAGGACATCCGCTGCAAGGTGGGCGACGTGATCGTGCGCGTCGACCCACGCTACTACCGCCCCACCGAAGTGGAGACGCTGCTCGGCGACCCGCGCAAGGCGAAAGCCAAACTCGGCTGGACAGCCACAACCAGCCTGCCGGACCTGGTGAAGGAAATGGTCGAAGCCGACTTCACCGCAGCGCGCCGCGACAGCCTGGTCAAAATGGCCGGCTTCAAGGCCTACGACTACAACGAGTAGCGCACGGCGATGGACAAGGGCTCGCGAATCTACGTCGCAGGGCACCGCGGCCTGGTGGGCTCGGCGCTGGTGCGCCGCTTGCGGGCCGGCGGCTACAACAACCTGCTGCTGCGCACGCACGCCGAGCTCGACCTGACGAACGAGCCCGCCACACGCGCCTTCTTCGATGTCGAACGCCCGGAGCACGTTTTCCTCGCTGCGGCGAAGGTGGGCGGCATCGTCGCGAACAACACCTATCCCGCGCAATTCATCCGCGACAACCTCGCGATCCAGACGAACGTCATCCACGCCGCGCACCTGGCGGGCGTGAAACGCCTGCTGTTTCTCGGCTCGAGCTGCATCTACCCGAAATTGGCGGCGCAACCGATGCGGGAAAGCGCGCTGCTCACCGGTCCGCTCGAACCGACGAACCGGCCGTACGCACTGGCCAAGATTGCCGGCGTCGAGATGTGCTGGAGCTACAACCGCGAGTACGGCACGCGCTACCTCGCCGCCATGCCCACCAACCTCTACGGCCCAGGCGACAACTACCACCCGGAAAACAGCCACGTCATCCCAGCATTGCTGCGCAAGTTTCACGAAGCCAAGCACAACGGCCACAGCCGCGTCACCGTGTGGGGCACGGGCACGCCGCGGCGCGAGTTCCTCTACAGCGACGACATGGCCGACGCCTGCGTCTTCCTGATGCAATTGCCCGACGCGCAATTCAGCGCGCTGCTGGGAAGCGATGAAACCGTGTCAGGCCGCTTCGAACCGCCGCTGGTAAACATCGGCGTCGGCCACGACATCACGATCCGCGAACTCGCCGAACTCGTGCAACGCACCGTGGGCCACCGCGGCGAGATCGCTTTCGACGCAAGCAAACCCGACGGCACACCGCGCAAGCTGATGGACGTGAGCCGGCTTGCGCGTGCCGGTTGGTCGGCGCGGATGCCGCTGGCGGAGGGCTTGCGATTGGCGTTTGCGGAGTTCGAAGCGCGGCTGGCGTGACTGCGAAGGGTGGATGCCGGCGTTACGCGGGTACAAACGCGCGTGTTCTTGCCCAAGCGTCGAAATGCGCCCGCAACTCCTCGGGCAGTTCGAGGACGAAGGCAACGTCAATGGGATGCGAATGGCCTAAGAAAAAGCGAGTCGCGTCCAGCAGCACCTCCCCCTGCCGGCGATCCTTTTCCCGTTTCGACGCCTTGCGTTCAGGCTTGTCTGCGAGCCAAAGCTTGTGCAGAGCCATCCAGCGCGGGTCGGGCACATAGAGCGGGCAGGCACGGCCTCGCAGCGTGGCAACAACGTGCCGCAGCGGCACCCCCAGAAGAAGCCACTCTTGCTCGATCAGCGAGGCCATAGGGTCGAACGCTTCCGCCGCAGGCAACGGGTGCACGCTCGGCGCAGCGAGCAATTCCACTTCATACCCCTCGTCGTTCACGGCCTGGTAGGGCCGGCGCGGGCTGATGCGGTAACTCGAGTCGATGCTCGTCAAGACGGAGAAGAGCGTCTTCGACGCGGATCCCACAGCACCGGTGGCAACGAGCGATGCTTTGGTATCGCGGCACCACGCCAGATCGAAGTCTTCCGTCTCCTCGTTGCCCACGGGAAAGCGAGCGCCGCATGCGAGTTCGTAAGCAGCGAATGCGTTCGTTCCCACAACCATCAGGTCGGAGCCGAGCATTCCTTCAATGTCGAGCCTGCGAAGAATCTCAGCTTGGCGGTCTGGTAAAGACGGCAAGCGCAGACGGCGGTAGATCCCCACTCGCTCGACGAGCTGGGTAGCCAGCCCGGCGAGCCGCACCTTGAGGCGGTTCTTCGCATCGGCGAATTCCTCGAATTGACGGTTCGTCGCGTCGCTGCGGCGCCCGACCGTCGTGCCGTTGTCTCGCGAGGTCTGCTTGACAGCCAAGTAATCCACGCCGCCTTTCTCGACCCAGTACAGCGAAACAGGCAACGCCTCGAGTTGCCGCCGGGTGTCTGCCCAAACGTCATACACCTGCTCGAGATTGGCCACGACGCGCTGCGATTCGCTTGAAAAGCTGCGGAAGTCGTCTCGTTTGAACTCCATAAGCCACTGATTTTATGAACGTTCCACCAACCACGCGGGTTTTCTCGAAAGATTGGTGGAAGGAGGTTGCGATTTCCCGTGCGGCCCACCGTCCGCACTGGCTGATGCGTGAAGCGATCCGCCAGTACGTTGAGCGCGAGGAAACGCGTGAGGCGTTTCGTCAAAGCGCGATCAGCGCCTGGAACGACTACCAGGCGACCGGCCAGCATGTCACGGTCGACGAGGCCGACACCTGGCTTGCGCGGTTGGAGGCGGGCGAGGACGTGAAGCCCCCTGAATGCCACGGTTGATCTGGTCGGCTCCAAAGTCGATCAGCCACTCACCATCAGCCTCTCCCCGCATTCGCGGGGTGGTTCCCCCGGCAAGTCAGTGGTCCACTGAAGCAGTTCGACGGGGGAGAACCACAAATGAAATCAATGGCCATCGGCTGGGCCGCTGCTAGCTGCGTGGCGTTGCTGGCAACTGCCGGGCACGCCACTGCCGCAAACCCGACCATCACGTACCTCAAGATCGATGGGGTGCAGAACCTTACCTCGTTCGAAGAATACGCTGATAAGGCAACGACGGTGGGCAAAGGCCGCGTCGACATTGACAAGCTCTTCTTCATTGATGAGAACGAGGTCGATGGAGTCAAATCCTGGTACATCTTCTTCGACCCGTCGTGCCACGGAACCGTCGATGCGAAAATCTCGTTCAGCGATACGATCTTGGGCGTGAAGACCACGAAGCATGAGCTCCGCGCCACTCAAGCGCTCTACGGCAACGACGATTTCACCTATCGAACGGTCAAGCACACCGGCCTGGAGCGCCGCGACAGCTTCGAAGTCATTTACGGCAACACGCTCGAAATCCACTGGAAAGCAGGCGACCCCGGCGACCACATTCGCGTGCTGACCGCGGTTCCCGAACCCCAGAGCTACGCCTTGCTTCTGGCGGGCCTGGGGCTGGTAGGGGCGATGGCGAGACGTCGCAGCAAGTCATTAAGATAGCTGGCTACGCAGGTTCGACGCGGGGTCGTCGAACCCTGGAGATTGGGGCGTTGGTCAAGGGGGCCGCAAATGGGCAGAGCTAACCAGCTTCGGCTTCTTGCCGTATGCCTCGCGGGCCTGTTTCTCGCCACGCCTGGGGCCGCGCTGACCGTCGCCACAGACACGAGCGCTTATGGCCACGTCGGCAACATCGGCAACATCGGTGGATTGAACGGCGTATTGATAGCGCCACACTGGGTACTCACCGCGGCACATGTGGCGACCGGTGTCAATGTCAACTCCACTTCGTTCGCAAGCGGTTTCGGCACCTCGACGATCGACGCGAGCTACTTCTTCGACACGCCGCTGACGATCATCGAGAACGGAGTTCCCGCGAACGACATCGCGCTGCTTCACTTGAACACGCCTTTGTCCGGGGCGTTCCCTTTCCTGAACAGCCGCATCGTCGACGCCGGCACGGTCGTCACCCTGGCATCGAACCAGCTGGACACCGTGACGCTGACCGACAGCGTCAACACCGCGACTCGAAGTGTCGGCACTGCCACGCTTGTAGCGGCACTTCCCAGCTATGTGAACAGCATGGGTCGCTTTGACGTGAACTGGCTAGTCACCGGCGGCGCAACGCATGTGCAAGGGGGAGACAGTGGCGGAGGCCTGTTTTTCGGCACGCCGGGTGATAGCGCGGGTGCCTACCTTCTCGGCGTTGCCTCCGTCTCGCTCGCGGAAGCCGGGCTGAACCCGGAGACGTTTTCAGGCTATACGCAGGTGGCCTCGTACCGCGGTTGGATCGATCAAACAATCTCGACCGCCACCTCCGCCGGCCCGGCGCCCGAATGGCGCGCGATTCCAGTCCCGGAGCCAAGCGCGTGGGCGCTCCTGGTCCTTGGAATGCTTGTACTCCTGGCACGCCGAGGCGCCACGACGTAGGCCGGTTCTGGCGCCCCCTTATTTGAGGGGGGTTGAGAGTTTGATTCCCAATTGTCATAGGCCGAGCCCAGGCCCAGACTCCGCCTCAATCAGGGGGTTGTATTTCAAGCCGCTGGGCCTCTGTTTTGCTGCGCCGGGCACACAAGCGTGATGGCGCCACACCCCCGAACCTGGGGGGGTTGTCGATCCCCCGAGGTAGATGTACTCTTTCGTCAAGGTGTGACGGAATTCGCGCACCCTCAGTTACGTACACCAAGAACTCTCAAGAGCAAGAGGCCAACATGAAACTACAGAATCTTCTGCGTTCAATCGCCCTGGCTGGCGCCACTTTGGCGGGTACTGCGAACGCCGTTCCTCCCGTGTTCAGCGAGGACTTTGAAAACATTGTGGGTTCGGTGCTGTCACCTCCCAACTACTGGGCCTACGGGCCTGGCTTCTTGGACACCAACAACAAGTGGACAGTCACCGGCACCGTCGACCTTATCCGCGGTGCCTTTGGCGCGATCGACAACTTCAGTATCGACTTGTCGGGGTCGAGCGCTGGGGCGATTTCGCGCTCCTTCATGACAACGCTCGGTACGACCTATGACCTTACGTTCGACCTCTTTCGCAATGGGAGCGGAAGCCCCTTCGCCATCAATTTGAGCGGCACAGTGAATCCGATCTTCGGATTCCCCACCCCCGCAGCCCTTTCTTCACCCACGACTTTTAGTACGGCTTTCCTAGGCACCGGTGGACTCATGACACTCACCTTTGGTGGCGGCGCAGGGAATGCCGGCCCTACGATTGACAACATCGTCCTGACCGCCGTTCCCGAACCCGGCCCCATGACGCTCCTACTCTCTGGCCTCTGCGTGGTGGGATTCCTGGCACGGCGAAGAATGCACAGCGCCTGACGGCATTGCTTGCACCGGAGCTGACGAGACCCCGCCTGTGCGGGGTCTTTGTCTTTCGGCTTCTCCCCTGGGCTGTCAGCAGCCTCGTGGTGTCGCGCATTGGGCTGCAATGGATACCGGCGTTCGCCGGTATGACAAGCCTGCGTAGGGCGACCACCCCGAGATTCGCATTGGCCTCGTTCGCGTACGAGAGCAGCGTCTTCGACCCCAATCCGCCTGTGCGGCCGGTGGCAATGAGTGACGCCATGGTGTCGCGGCACCACGCGAGGTCGAAAAGTAGGCGATGGGCCTGCTATGTTTTGCGAGTACGTCGACCTGCCGGCCACGGAGACGCTGGCGCGCGCAGGCACCAGCGGTGAAGCGCCGGCATCAGATTGCGCCTCGATCAATTTCTTGGCGACGTCGCGCGCAATCTCAATCGTTTCCTGGATGGTCCGGCCCTGGGCCACCAAACCCTGCACTTCATCGCTCGTGGCGAGGTAAACGCCCTCGGGCAGTTTCTCGATGTGCAGCTGTATCACGTGTTCCATACGCGTCACTCCTGGTGGGCCGCGCGGCTGCGTTGAGATGTGCTGCGATCGGCTCGTCGCGCCGTTCGCCTTGCCCTCAGCCATTGACTATAGGAAACAATAGACAGATATAATTGAATATAGTGTTGCCAGACAGGAGATTCGGTGCCTGCTCAGCCCGGCTCATCGACAGTGTTCCACCGTGCGGCCCTTGCGACCGCGATGGCCAAGAAAGTATTGAAAGCGGCGCCCACGTCAGCGTCGGGTTCCGGCTTGTTCCTCGCGGCGCCGCGCCGTACCGGCAAGTCGACCTTCCTGCGCGAAGATTTGCGGCCAGCCCTCGAGGCCGCCGGCGCGCTGGTCGTCTACGCCGATCTCTGGGAAGACCGCAAGGCCGACCCTGGGCACGTCATCGTTGCGGCAGTACGCGCCGAGCTTGCCAAACACGCCGGCGTCGTCGCCAAACTGGCGCGTGCCGCGGACATGGACAAGGTCTCGGTCGGCGGCGTGTCGTTTTCGCTGGACCGCGTGGGCCTGGGCACCCAGGTGTCGATGTCCACTGCACTCGCGGCCTTGTCCGACGAAATCGGCAAGACGATCGTTCTCATCATCGACGAAGCGCAGCACGCGACTGCGAGCGAAACCGGCAATGACGCGCTGTTCGCGCTCAAGGCCGCGCGCGACGAACTCAACAGCAGTCGTCACAATGGGCTTCGGATCGTGGCCACCGGCTCGAACCAAGACAAGCTCGCGATGCTGCGCAACAGCAAGGATCAGGCCTTTTTCGGCGCGCCGCTGGTGCCGTTCGAGCCTCTCGGCCCGGACTACGTCGCCTGGTTTTGCGAGCACGTCGACCTGCCGGCGAAACTGGAGCCAGCGCAGGTTTTCGAGCTGTTTCGCCGCGCGTCCTTTCGCCCCGAGATCCTGGGTGCCGCGGCCGACGCGCTGGGTTTCGATTTCGCGCTCAAAGCCGCCGATGTCGGCGCGCGATTCGCCCAGGCCGTCGAGAACCAGATCGCGGCCAGCACGAGCGAAACCGTTCGCGTCCTGCACAGCCTGACACCCTTGCAGTCGGCCGTGCTGCGTGTGCTCGCCGCTGCCGGGGCCGACTATGCACCGTTCGAAGCAGAGACCTTGGCGCGTTGCCAGCGGGTCCTCAAGGCGATCGCGCCGAAGATCAGGATCGTGGCCGACGTATCCAACGTGCAGCAGGCGCTCGCCGCCTTGCAGGAAAAGTCGCTCGTGTGGCGCGCCGCGCGTGGCGTGTATGCGCTGGAAGACAGCTCGCTTGCGGACGTCATGGCAGACGCTGGTCTTCTCAAGGTGGTGTCAGGCAGGGGTTGAGCGGCGGGGTATCAGGCGCTATCGGTGACCGCAATCGGACTCCACTTCGCCCGGCGCATAGGGGAGTCAGAACTGTCGCCCGGCGAGATACAATGTATCGCAACTCGTCAACCAGGGATTAACAAATGGCCGCGACCAGCATGGTCCACGTGCGCGTGGACGAACACATCAAGGCTCAGGCCACGGAGACGCTGGCAGCGATGGGCCTGTCGGTGTCGGACGCCGTGCGCGTATTCCTCACGCGGATCGTGGCCGAGCAGCAGCTTCCGTTTCCGCTGAAAGCGCCCAATGCCGAGACGCGGGCGGCAATGGCGCAGGCGCGGACGGTCAGCAAAGCACGTTTCGCAGCAGCCAAAGACCTGATTCACGATCTTGAAAAAGGCGCCAAGCGATAAGCGCGCGGTCCTGCCTCGGGCATCGGACCGAACCAAGACATTCGTCAAGGACTGGATCCGCCTGACTCATTCGGGCCGGTTCGACATGAAACGCCTGAAAGAGGCGATGCTGCTGCTGATCGCCAATGATGCGCCGCTCGGGCCGCAGTGGCTGGACCACGCACTTGCCGGCGAATGGGCTGACCATCGCGAATGCCACATCGGCGGCGACTTCTTGCTGATCTACCGGCTGCAAGGCAGTGGCGCTGGCGAGCAGATCGTCTTCGTGCGCGCGGGCAGCCATGCCGACCTGTTCGAATAGGGCTCAGTGCTGAGCCGCTGAGCCACAACCTGTGATGCCAGCGCAAGCCGGCAGGCTGGCTCGACAACTACGGTTATTGGGTTGAGTACATCGGCATCGGGCGAAACGCCGATGCGGCTTCTTCTTGACGAGTCCGTTCCACGACGGTTACGGAACTCGCTTCCGCTTCACTCTGTGCGGACTGCGGTCGAAATGGGTTGGGGTGGCGTCAAGAACGGCAAGCTGCTCTCTCTGGCGGCGATCGACTTCGACGCCTTCATCACCGTCGACAAGAATCTGCAATACCAACAGAACCTCGGCACTCTGCCGGGCGTGCCGGTAGTCGATCATCGGTTTTCGCGCGTGCTCCAGATGCGAAGAATGTGGAGCACATCGACTGCGATCGCGTATCTGATTTCGTATTGCCCGGCAATCACGCGGCGAACCTCCTCCGGGTGGAACTCTTCGAGCCTCAGACCAAGGCGTGGATTGACGGGAAGCCGATCGACGGCTTCGGTAATCGTCAGCACCGATTTCGCCGCCGCCTGAGGATTGACATCTGCCAAGAACGCATGCACGCGAGCAAGGTCACCCAGTGCCTTGCTTGTCCATTTCACTTGCATTCAGGCAGAGGAAGAGGTTGCGAGGTTGCGAGGCTCTCGGCCCAAGCCTTGACTTCGGCGTGGTCGACCAGGCGCCCCGCGTTCACGTCGGCCAAGGCTTCCTGCGTCAAGCGGTATCGCTCTTCTTCCTGCTCGACCCATGCCTCGAGCGCCTGCGTCACCACCCACCCCCGCGAGCGTTCCATGCGCTTCGCGAGTGAGTCAACCCTGGCTGCGAGGGGTTCGGGTACCTGGGCGGTCAAGACGCGCGATTCAGCGGATGACATTTGAGCGACTCCCAATCAGGGCTCATCATTGCACAGCAGCTGCAAAGTTCGCAAGCTCCAGGCGCGGCGACTTCAGCAACTTGTCCGAACGCAATCGACGAGGTGCGCAACGCCCTCGCGCATGGCCCCGGCCGCAGGGCCGGCTGTCCTCGCGAGGTCACCGTCAGCTTGACTTCTCCCCCGTGAGACATACACTGACTGCGTAACACAAATGGCCAAGGAGCCTGCGCCATGCCCGCCGAAAAGATGCTCAACGTTCGCCTGCCCAACGAACTGCATGAAAGCCTCTCCCGCCTCACCAAGGCCACCGGCCGCACGAAGAGCTTCCTGGCGGTCGAGGCACTGAGGGGCTACATCGCAGCGGAAGCCTGGCAGCTCAAGGACATTGAAGACGGGCTGGCCGAGGCCGACCGCCGCGAGTTTGCCTCGCCGCGGGCCGTCAAGGCCTTCTTCAAGAAGTATGGTCGTTAGGTGGACGAAGCGGGCGCTCGCGGCGCTGGCCGCCATCGCCGCGTACATCGAGCACGACAACCCAGTCCGGGCCAAGACCTTCGTCGGCGAGATGCGCGACAAGACCGAGATGCTCGGTGAATTCCCAGGCATGGGCCGCCCAGGTCGGGCGCCAGGCACACGTGAACTCGTGGTGCACGAGAACTACATCGTTCCGTATCGGGTGCGAGGCACGTTTGTCGACATCGTCACCGTGCAGCACGTGGCAAAGCGCTGGCCTGAGCATTTCGACTGACGGGCTGCTTGGCGGCAAGACGGGCGATTGAAAACCGGCGTCCCTCGTGCGCGTGGACGAACACATCAAGGCTCAGGCCACGGAGACGCTGGCAGCGATGGGCGGTATCGTTGTGTAGCGGCTGATTGCAACATGTCGCGCGCCAGATAAACGAAATGCTCGACCAGGTCGCGGCTGGCCGATTCGCGCTTGGCGAACGACGGCATTAGCGCGTCTTCTTTCGCGCTTCGACCTTGGCCAGCGCTTCCTTGCGAATGGCACTCCAGTCGGCCGGCGTCAGCGCGCTTTCGGCGCCATTCAGTCCTTCCAGGAGCTTGGCTTCGAGCTGTTCTTCGGCCTTACGCTTTTCGTCGGCGCGGATGAGCTCGCGCACGTACTCGCTGGCACTGCTGTAGCGCCCCGTCGAAATCTGGCCGTCGACGTACTGCTTGAGCGGGTCAGGCAGCGAAATGTTCATGCTCTGCATGGTTTCCTCCGTATTGGTCCCACCGAGGCAGCCCGCCGCATGGGCGTCTCGCAACCCAAGGTTTCGGGCATGCTGCGCGGCGACTTCAGCAACTTGTCCGAACGCAAGCTGATGGACTGCTTGAACCGCCTTGGCTACGACATCGAAATCAAGGTGAAGCCCGCCGCTGAACCTCGTGGCCATCTGATCCTCGCTATCGCTTGATATCGGCGCGATTCGCCACGAGTTGCGCAAGCTGCTGGGCGTGCCGGTAGACGTACTCACGTCGAACTCGTCGCCTGACAAATATCGTGCTTCGGTGCCCGCCCACCCGTCGGCGTCGCGCATCGGCTTCGCGGCTAATTTAACGCCTCCTGCGCCAATATCCAGGCTTTCGCTTGTGATGGGCAAGCGCAATGACTCGTAGCGTATCGCCCGACAGGTAGTAGACGATGCTGTACGGGAACCGACGCAAGCGCAGGCGCCGGAAAACCCCGCGCCAAGGCGCGCCGATCTTGGGGAACGCGCGCAACAGACCGATCGACCTCTCAAATTCGGCGATGAAGCCTTCGCCGAGATTCGCGTTGGCCTCGTTTGCGTAGAAGAGCGCCCCGTCGACGAGTTCATCCGCCGCCAGCGGGTGGGTCGAAACGATCACTTGATCGCGATTCGAGCGCGCGCGATTGCGTCTTCAACGGGTAATGCGAGCACGGCTCCACTTTCAAGCTCATCGAGCCTTCGCAACGCTTCGACGGACCATTCCTCTTCGACTGTGTCGTCGGACGAAAGACTCGCCATGAGCCGATCGGCCAAACGCGCTCGCTCTTCAGGCGCCAGTTGAAGAGCCTGGGCTTCAAGTTCGGCAACAGATGAGGGCATGACCGACCTCCTACATTGGGTTCAAGTTCAAAATGATAGCGGCCATGATGCCTGGTCGTCGTCCGATAGCCTCGCACCCCACCATCCGCGGGGTCACGCTGCATCGCGCCACTGCGCCGACTATCATCTTCCAGCCCGTCCGCCCGCCCCACCAAACATGCCCACGCTCCCCCGCACCCAAGCCCAAGCGCTCCTGCCCTGGGCGCTGGTGGCGATCGGTTTTGCGGCGGTCTACGTCCCCAGCTTCATCGACCTCTTCAACGGCATCTGGGCGACCGACCAGCACGGCCACGGCCCCATCGTGCTGGCCGTGGCGGCGTGGCTGATGTTTCGGCGCTGGCCCCAGGTGCGCGCCAGCGCGCCCGCGCCGGCCGTTGCCGCCGGCTGGGCGGTGGTGGCGGTTGGCCTGGTGCTTTACGTGCTGGGCCGCTCGCAAGACATTCTGCTGTTCGAAATCGGCTCCCTGCTCTGGCTGGTGACGGGCACGCTGCTGCTGTTCCGCGGGCCCGCGGCGCTGAAGGCCCTGAGGTTCGCGAGCAGTAAGTTGTCATACCGGCGTTCGCCGGTATGACAACGCAGCTTCGTCGCTCTCTCAAACACATCGCTACGACGCAGGCGCGCAAGGTCAGATATGAAGGGCGCTTGCGGGGACACCCAGCGCGCGTGAGAGTTTCTTCAGCGTCGCCGCCGTGCCGACGCGTTTGCCGCCCTCGATCTGGCTCACGAAGGGCTTGCTCAGCCCAGCAGCATCGGCCACCTGTTGCAGAGTCAGGCCTCGATGCTCGCGCCAGGCGCGCACCGGGTGAGCGCCGTCCGCGATGGCGTGCGCCACCGCGGACGGATAGCGAACGCCATCGTCACTCGCTTTCGCAGCCGCGTACTCGGCTGCGTCTTCGGCGTCTTCAATGGTCTGCCGGACAGCCGCCCACAAATCTGCCGGCACCACGTAGTACAGGGGTTTGCCGTCCTTCTCGATCACTTGCACACGTGTCATTCGTACACTCCTCCGCGCGGCCCGATCTTGAGCACGTGCACCACAACCCGCCCCAAATCCACTTCGTAGATCACGCGCCAATCGCCTACACGCAGCCGGTGTCCCTGCCCGCCCGCCAGTTGCTTGACATTGGGCGCACCGAAGGGATCGTGCGCCAAGGTTTCGATCTTGCGTTTCACTGTCTCGCGAACATTGCGCGGCATCGCGGCAAGGGTCTTCACCGCCCTTCGGGTGTATTCGATCGCGTACACCGCGCGACGGTAGCATATTGCTAACACACGTGCAAACTCCAGACTTCGAAACGGTGAACCCTCGACATTGACGACCGGTACATTGCGCTCAAAGGAGGTCACGATGGAATCGCCCACGCACCCATGCCCACGCTCCCCCGCACCCAAGCCCAAGCGCTCCTGCCCTGGGCGCTGGTGGCGATCGGTTTTGCGGCGGTGTACATCCCCAGCTTCATCGACCTCTTCAACGGCACCTGGGCGACCGACCAGCAAGGCCACGGCCCCATCGCGCTGGCGGTGGTGGCGGTGGGCCTGCTGCTCTATGTGCTGGGCCGCTGGCAAGACACTCTGCTGTTCGAAATCGGCTCCCTGCTCTGGCTGGTAACGGGCACGCTGCTGCTGTTCCCCTCACCAAGCACGGCGTGTCGTTCGCGCAGGCTGCAACGGTTTTCGCCGATGCGCTGTCGCTCACAGTGTTCGATGACGCACGAATTTCCGGGCCGCAGACCCGCGGTCTTGTCCGCCCAAAGCCTGGATCACTTGAATCAGTTGCGAGGGTTCCGCCACGTCGCACGCAACACGTATGCGCACCAGTTGGATCATGATCGATTAATCAACAACGCTCAGTTCGCCATCCGGCTGCTGCCCCTGCTGGCAGCGGACGTTGACTCGTTGGAGCGCTACATGATGTCGGACGACAGTTCGGCGCCGCACTGACCGTCAGCCAGGCCCCAATCGCCATAGCTGCAGCTGCCGCGGCACCCCACCATCCACGGGGTAGCACCGCATCGCGCCACTGCGCCGACTATCATCTTCCAGCCCGCCCGCCCCACCAAACATGCCCACGCTCCCCCGCGCCCAAGCCCAAGCGCTCCTGCCCTGGACGCTGGTGGCGATCGGCTTTGCGGCGGTTGCGCCCGCGCCGGCCGTTGCTGCCGGCTGGGCGGTGGTGGCGGTGGGCCTGGTGCTCTACGTACTGGGCCGCTCGCAAGACATTCTGTTGTTCGAAATCGGCTCCCTGCTCTGGCTGGTAACGGGCACGCTGCTGCTGTTCCGCGGGCCGGCTGCGCTGAAGGCCCTGTGATTTCGCGAGCAGTAAGATCGCGCGGCTGCACGACTGAGGTACCCCATATGACCCACGCCCTGGAAACGGCTGTCGCACAGGCCAAGGCACTGCCTCTTGAAGAGCAAGACGCGCTCGCTGCGATTCTTCTCAAGGAAATCGAGTCGGAGCAGCGCTGGTCACAGACTCTTGGGCGTTCTCAACACGTTTTAGAGGCGCTCGCCGCCGAAGCAATCTCGGAGTTCAAGAGTGGCGCGACCAAACCACTCGGCGATTTGATGTGAGATCGCAGACGACCGAGAAATTTCGGTTGCTCTTTGCTGCGGCGACACCAGACCGCCGGGCAAGGATTCGAACGGCGTACCTCCTGTGGCAGGAAAATCCTTCCCACCCATCGCTGCGATTCAAGAAAGTACACACGCGTCTTCCGATCTACTCCGTGCGCGTCGATCTCGACTGGAGAGCAGTCGGCGTGCTGGAAGGCGACCAAATGCTTTGGTTCTGGGTCGGCGCACATAGCGACTATGAAGCACTGCTCAAGGTGTTGTAAGCGGTGGGCGCAACAGGCGCCTTTGTGCCACGACGGCTCCGAATCTCGCTTCCTGCGCGCGAAAGACTTTGAGTACATAGGCACCGGACGAAACACCACCCCGCGCCCGCGCTGAAACCAGCGCGCAAACCGGCACCCCACCATCCACGGGGTAGCACCGCATCGCGCCACTGCGCCGACTATCATCTTCCAGCCCGTCCGCCCGCCCCACGCACCCATGCCCACGCACCCCCGCGCACAGCCCCAAGCGCTCCTGCCCTGGGCGCTGGTGGCGATCGGTTTTGCGGCGGTGTACATCCCCAGCTTCATCGACCTCTTCAACTGCATCTGGGCGACCGACCAGCAGGGCCACGGCCCCATCGTGCTGGCCGTGGCGGCGTGGCTGATGTTTCGGCGCTGGCCCCAGGTGCGCGCCACCGAGCCCGCACCGGCCGTTGCCGCGGGCTGGGCGGTGGTGGCGGTTGGCCTGCTGCTTTACGTGCTGGGCCGCTCGCTAGACATTCTGCCTACCCGTATGACCTTGGCGTAATCTGGCGAAGCATCGCGGCCGACGTCGCGGCGCGCGCTGAACTCATCGTCACCGGGGACCGCAAGCACCTGCTGCCCATCGGCACCCATCAGGGCATCGCCATCGTCACCGCGCGTGAGGTAGCAGACAGGATCGCGGCAAGAAGCAACATCTGATTTATTGCCTCGCGTAGGTGCTGATCGAACGCCGCGCCCGCACTGAAACCAGCGCGCAAACCGGCACCCCACCATCCACGGGGTCACGCCGCATCGCGCCACTGCGCCGACTATCATCTTCCAGCCCGTCCGCCCGCCCCACGCACCCATGCCCACGCTCCCCCGCGCACAGCCCCAAGCGCTCCTGCCCTGGGCGCTGGTGGCGATCGGCTTTGCGGCTGTCTACATCCCCAGCTTCATCGACCTCTTCAACGGCATCTGGTCCACTGACCAACAGGGCCACGGCCCCATCGTGCTGGCCGTGGCGGCGTGGCTGATGTTTCGGCGCTGGCCCCAGGTGCGCGCCACCGCGCCCGCGCCGGCCGTTGTTGCCGGCTGGGCGGTGGTGGCGGTGGGCCGCTGCCCGGCGCGGTGGTGGACGCGCTGACGCAGCCGATGAAGATCGGCGTTTGCTACGCCGCCGAGCAACTGATGCATGCCGCCGATTACCCCGTTTCGCGCAACGGAGACGAAGCCGGCCAGGGCTTCCTGCACGGCTTTGCGGGCATGGTGTTGTTCGTGGCCGCCTTGCTGCTGACCATGGGGGTGGATTCGGTGAGCAGGCTTTTGATTGCGGCGCGGCCCGCACGGCCGACTTAGTGCACGCCACGGCTCGTGGCGCCGCGTTGCGCGGCCAACATCTGCTTGGTCGGCCCCGCATCCCTGGGCTCTCCGCTGCGCTCAGGCAAACCCATGGCTATCATCAGCAGGCGGGCACGACGAGCATGACCGTCGTTCCTTCGGCCCTTGGCCCTTGGCCCTTCTCACTCACGGCCACTTGTCGCGGGCCTGCAGTCGCGCCAACAGGAGCTCTTGGATCATGAAACCTTCGCTGGCGCTTCACACACATCGGGCGGCGGTACGAACAATTGTTGAAGCCCATCGCGCCCGCAATGCGCGCGTGTTCGGCTCGGTGGCCCTGGGCGCGGATACAGATGAAAGCGACCTCGACATCCTCATCGACACGACCAGCGAAACGACATTGTTCGATATCGGCGCGATTCGCCACGAGTTGCGCAAGCTGCTTGGCGTGCCGGTAGACGTACTCACGCCGAACTCATTGCCTGACAAATTTCGTGCTTCGGTGCTTGCCCAGGCCTTGCCCGTATGAGCAGCGACCCGCGGCGCCTGCCTGACTATCTGGAGCACATCGTGCAAGCGATAGAGCGCATTCAGCGCTACACCGCCGGCATGGACGAATCGCAATTCAGGCAGAGCGAAATCGTGCAGGACGCGGTGATTCGCAACTTCGAGGTGATCGGCGAGGCCAGCCGCAATATCGAGCGCAATCACCCGGATTTCGTTACGGCGCACCCTGACCTGCCGCTTGCCATCGCCTACGAAATGCGCAACGCCCTCGCGCATGGCTACTTCAAGGTCGACCTTGGCGTAGTCTGGCGAACCATCGCGGCCGACCTTCCGCGCTTGAAGCGACAAGTGCAACTGTTGATTCCCGGCAGCACTGGCGAACCCCGCGTCGAAACATGAACAACCGCGCTGAAACCAGCGCGCAAACCGGCACCCCACCATCCACGGGGTAGCACCGCATCGCGCCACTGCGCCGACTATCATCTTCCAGCCCGTCCGCCCGCCCCACCACCCATGCCCACGCTCCCCCGCGCCCAAGCCCAAGCGCTCCTGCCCTGGGCGCTGGTGGCGATCGGTTTTGCGGCGGTCTACATCCCCAGCTTCATCGACCTCTTCAACGGCATCTGGGCGACCGACCAGCAAGGCCACGGCCCCATCGTGCTGGCGGTGGCGGCGTGGCTGATGTTTCGGCGCTGGCCCCAGGTGCGCGCCACCGAGCCCGCGCCGGCCGTTGCCGCCGGCTGGGCGGTGGTGGCGGTGGGCCTGCTGCTCTACGTGCTGGGCCGCTCGCAAGACATTCTGCTGTTCGAAATCGGCTCCCTGCTCTGGCTGGTGACGGGCACGCTGCTGCTGTTCCGCGGGCCGGCTGCGCTGAAGGCGCTGTGGTTCGGCCTGTTCTTCATGCTCTTCATGGTGCCGCTGCCCGGCACGGTGGTGGACGCGCTGACGCAGCCGATGAAGATCGCCGTCTCCTACGTCGCCGAGCAGGTGATGTTCGCGCTCGGCTACCCCGTCTCGCGCAACGGCGTGATCCTGCAAGTCGGCCAGTACCAGCTGCTGGTGGCTGATGCGTGCGCCGGGCTGCAAACGCTGTTCGTGCTGGAGGCGATGGGCCTGCTCTACCTGAACCTGGTGCGCCACCAGTCGTGGGTCCGCAACTTCACAGTGGCGCTGTTCATCGTGCCGGTTTCATTTGCCGCCAACGTGATTCGCGTGGTGACGCTCAGCTTCATCACCTACCACTGGGGCGACGAAGCCGGCCAGGGCTTCCTGCACGGCTTTGCGGGCCTAGCGCTGTTCGTGGCGGCGCTGCTGCTTATCGTCGGCGTGGATTCGCTGAGCCGACTTGCGTTTGCCCGAAGCACTACTCACGGGCAGCGGGCTGCGACATGAGAAGAGAACTGAAAACTGCGCTGCTACTCGCCACGTTCCTGTTGGCTGCTGCCATTCTGTCCACATTGCTGAAGCCCAAGCGTTGGCTTGCAGACCCATCAGTCAAGGTAAACCTTGATGCGATAGTTCCAAGTCGCTTTGGCGACTGGCAGGCCATTCCCGCCGCCGGTTCAACCTCTATCGTCAACCCCGTTGTCGATCAAGAGTTGCGCGCCATTTACAGTGAAACCCTCGCACGCACATACACCAACGGAAAGGGCTATCGCTTGATGCTGTCCTTGGCCTACGGCGGAGACCAAAGCCGGGAACTGCAGGTCCATCGGCCAGAGGTTTGCTACGTTGCGCAGGGGTTCCAGGTCTCTGAATTGAGGAAGGTCAGCCTTGAGAACGACCCAACCGCCATTCCCGCCATGCAGATGCTGTCCTCCGCGGGGACACGCAGCGAGCCGGTTACGTATTGGGTGCGCATTGGTGACAAGGTGGTTCGGGGCAACATCGAACAGGGTTTGGCCAGGTTGAATTACGGACTAAGAGGATACATCGCTGACGGATTGGTTTTCCGGGTTTCGAGTATCGATGCCGACCCGCGACAAGCCTACCTCATCCAGGCCGCATTCGTCCAATCACTGATGGCCAATACTGCGCCGGCTCATCGACGCCAACTTATCGGAGACCTGGCGCGGTGAGCAAGCGCCGAATCCTGTCCATGTCCATGGTGATCACTCCTCGTCCTCTGCTGCACAAAAATGCAGCAGGGTAGGTTGTTCACCTGGCTCAGTTTTCGGTCGGCGGGAACAGCCATACACCACAACTGCAACGTGCTGCGTACCGTCAAGCAGGTTGCGCTTTGCCGCCGGCCCGGACTCCACTGGGGAAAGGACTGCGCAAGCTGGTGATCAGGGAGCGCTCATCGGGTCGATCCTTCAGCCAGCGAAGAACGTGTCCCGCCACGTTGCAAGAACCACTGCGCATACCCAATGACGCCCTGGCGCCAGTCGATCTCTGGCTTCCAACCCAGCAGCATTTGCGCCTTGGTGCAATCGGCCACCAGATAAGCGGGGTCGCCGCGCCGCGATTGACCGTTGAAGTGCGGGGGGCCGGCCTTGGCTGCGAGTGCCAATGCCGCCAGCACGTCGGCAGCGCTGGCCGGGCTGCCTGCACAGTTGTACACCTCGAAACTGGACGAGCTCCGGAAGCGCTGCAGGCGGTGTTGCACAAGATCATCACCCGCACGATGAAGCTGCTCACCCGTCGGGGGGTGCTTGTCGAAGAGCAGGGCCAAACGTACCTGGCCGACAACGAAAGCGATTCGGACGAGGCCCGCGTGCTCAGGCCGCTGCAGGCCTCGGCCTCGGCCTGCACCTACCGCATCGCCTTCGGCCCGCGTGCCGGCCAGAAGGTGCTGACGGTGCAAGGCGCCATGCCAAAGGAGAAGGGATTCAAGCAGGACCTGTGCGCCGACATCGACGGTTTCAGCCTGCACGCCGCAGTGCGCTGCGGGGCGGATGACCGCAAGGCGCTCGAGCAACTATGCCGCTACATCACCCGTCCGTCCCTGGCCAACGAGCGGGTGCAAACCAACGCCGCGGGGCAGGTGGTGCTCAAGCTCAAGACCCCCTGGAGCGACGGCACCACGCACCTGGTGATGTCGCCGCTGGAGTTCATGCAGCGGCTGGCTGCGCTGGTGCCACGCCCGCGGCTGTATCTCATCCGCTTCCACGGCGTGCTGGCACCGAACGCCAAGCTGCGCGCGATGGTGGTGCCGCAAGAACCCGAGCGGCCCGCACAGCCCGCACAGTGCGAGGCGACCTGCGCGCATCACCGCCCGGTGAGACTGGGTTGGGCCCGGCTGCTCAAGCGACTCTTTGCGCTCGACCTGGAGCACTGCCCGAACTGCGGTGGCGATCTCAAGATCATCGCCGCCATCCCTTAGCAACCGGTGATCGAGAGGACTCACGCACCTGGGTTTGCAGGCCCGGGCGCCGCCGGGGGCACCAGCGCGCGGGCAGGCGCTGCAAGCGGCCTGACTCTCGCTCAAGCTTCGCGTTCAGGCCGCTCCTCACCCTCCTCACCCCGGGGCCGAGGGACGGCTGCGCCCGAGACTCTCTGGGACGGGTCGAAGCGCCCTGATGATCAGGGTTGACCCCTAGGCAACCTCCATGACGGGCGCATTTCGGCGCGGCCATCGACACTCGACAGGCCGCAGCGGACTGCAAGGACCTCCTCAACAGCTTCGGGTGCCGTGCCCGGGTGGCCATGGGCGAGAAAAAGGACGTTTGAATTTCCTAGCGCGGCCTTCGGCCGCAACCAAGTGGCTCCGGTCCTGGTCGTGGCGCGCTGGTACAACGTGTTCCATCGCCGTGCATCGCCGGGAGGACACCATGAATGAGTTTGTCCGCAAGTACGAAGATCGCATTCACGGCGTTCTTTCCTGCTTCGACCGCATGCTGTTCCGCGGCTACCTGCCCATCATGTCGGGCTGGTCGATGGCGCAGTTCCTCAAGGCCCACGAGATCGGCAGCGGTGCCCTCAAGCCGTTTCTGCTCGCCAATGCCGAGCGGGTCAAGGCACACGCACAGGCCATGGCCGAGAAGGAAGGGCGGCCGTTTCAGTATCTCTCGTCCAGCCTGCGCAAGGAGGACGCGGCGCGCCAGCTCGCCGAGCGCGACGGCATCGAGGAGGGACTCGTGTGCATCTTTTCCGTGCTCGAGCCCTGCCGCACCTTCTCGTTCCGTTTTCAAACCGCTCAGGCCTACGCCCAATCGGCCAAGCGCAAGTGCTTGCATCTGTACTACTACTTCATGGATCGCGACCTGGGCCTCAATCCACCCCCTGAATCGGGGTCTCGCCCACGACTGGCCGCGGATCGTGCAGCGCGTCAAAATGGCGGGGTGACACACGGTGACCTCTTCGACTCGACCCTGCCCGCCGGTGAACCCGAGCTGATGCGGGCGAGCGCCTACCACCGCTACCTGGAAAAGATGGACGCCGAGGCGGCCGAGAGCGCGCCCAGCTCGCGCATGTCGCTGCTCAGCCCGTCCGTGCAGGCCGACCTGATGCGCTTCGAGCAGCACGGCGGCAGCTCCGAGGTGCTCGAAGTCGTGGCCGCCTGTGTGCGCCACGCCAAGAACCTGACGATCCAGTTGCGCTGCGGTGAACGGGTGCTGCCGCTCACCGTCTTCCCGCAAGAGCGCCTGGTGCATTGCCCGATGGACCTGGCCGAGCTGGTGGAGCGCCACCTGCCCGAGTTGCGCGTGCTGCACATCGAGCCCGCCGTGCTGCGCCCGCCCGGTGACCCAGACCCCGCGCTGGTGGACCAACGACCGCCAGCACCACCCGCTGGCCCCGCTGCTCTGGGAGCTGGCGATGCGTGGCCAGCGCACCGAGGTGCTGCCCGAGATCGGCGGCCCGGCGATCTACCGCCTCTCGCCCGGGCTGGAGGTGGACACGACGGTGCTGTATGCCATCGGCTACCCGGTGTCACGCAGCGGCGTGGTGCCGCAAGTCGGCCAGTACCAGTTGCTGGTGGCCGACGCCTGCGCGGGCCTTCACACCCTGTTCGTGCTGGAGGCCATGGACCTGCTGTACCTGAACCTCGTGCGCTACGCCTCGCCGATCCGCAACATCGGGCTGGCGATCCTGATCGTGCCGGTGTCCTTCCTGGCCAACGTGATGCGGGTGATGGTGCTGTGCCACCTGGGGGACGAAGCCGGCCAGGGCTTCCTGCATGGCTTTGCGGGCATCGCCCTGTTCGTGAGCGCGCTGCTGCTCATCACCTCGCTCGACGCCTTGTTCCGCTCCCTGTCCCCCGGCGCGGCCACCGCGCCGCGTGCCGAATCGGCGGCAGCACAGCGCCATGGCATTGCGCTGCTGGCCGTGTGCGTGGCCACGGCGGCGGCGGCCTGGGCGGCGACGCCGCGTGCCGGCGCGCAGGCGCCGCCACCGCCGCTGGCCGAGCTGATCCCCAACGAGTTCGCGGGTTGGCAGACCGACATCGCCGCGTGCAACGCGCTGATCGTCAACCCCGAGCAGCAAGCCTTGCTCGAGACCCTGTACAGCGACACGTTGAGCCGCACCTACATCCACACCAGCGGTCGGCGCGTGATGCTCTCGTTGGCGTATGGCGCCAACCAGTCGCGCGCCACCCAGGTCCACCGGCCCGAGGTCTGTTACCCCGCGCAGGGCTTCGCGCTGGGCAGCCTGAGCAAGGTCACGCTCGACGGCGCCGGCGCCCCCCCTGCCCGCCTACCGCATGACGGCCAGCCTCGGCCCGCGCCACGAGTTCGTGACCTACTGGATCCGCCTGGGCGACATCGTCGTGCGCGGAGCGATCGAGCAGGGCATGGCCCGCCTGCGCTACGGCCTGACCGGCCGCTTGCCCGACGGCCTGGTCTTTCGGGTATCGGACCTCGGCCCCAGCAATCGCACCGAACCCACGAGCTGGGACGCGCAAGACCAGTTCGTGGCTGATCTGCTGCGCAGCCTTCCACCCGAATCCAGGCGGTTTCTGGTGGGAGCGCCCTCCCGATGACCGACCACGGCGGCCTGCGGCACATGCTGGTGTCGCTCTCGAAGGTGACCGCCTCGACGGGCGCCCGGCTCGTGGGCGTGATGGGCCTGTACGCGTTGATGGCGCGGGCCCTGGGGCCGACCGGATTCGGCCAGTTCACCTACTGGTACGCGACCGGCATCCTGTTGGCGGCGCTGTCGGACCTGGGCTTTGGCCAGCGCGCGCTCACAGCGCTGGCAGCCGGCGACGACAGCGACGTTCGGGAAACATTTTCATCTTTGCTGTACGCGCGCGCGGTAACGATTGGCCCGGCGTTCTTGATCGGACTCGTGTGGGTTGCCTCAGGCAGCAGCGATTGGCACGAGGCCGCGATGGCGTTGTTGCTACTGGCCGCCTGCCTTGTCGCCTCGGTGTTCGAGTTCTTGGGCATCGTGATGCGCGCTCGAGGCGCCTATGGGCTGGAGACAAAACAAGCCATCTGGAGCGCCCTGGTCGGCAACCTCGTTGCGGGAGCTGCGGGGTACCTGACGCGAAGCCCGATCGTTGCCGCAGCGGTCATGTTTGCATTTCGTGCCAGCGCGTTGGGCCTGCAACTCCGAGTCGTCTATCGACAACTCGGTTTTGCGGGCCCCATGCTGGAAGTCAAACACCGGCTCGGCCTCGGCAACACCCTGCGAAGCGGCGCGGCGTTCATCGCCGACGGGGCCGCAGTGCAAGCAGTGGGTTACGTGGACGTGCTCCTGGCTCGCGTGCTGCTGACCGAGCATGCTTTTGGTCTCTTCATGGCTTGCACGCGATTGATGCAGGCATTGCTGACTGGCATCCCGATCGCCGCGAGCGTTTTTGTACCGAATCTGGTTCGTGCCGACCAGGACCGGTCTTCACGGGTACGCCAACGAGCCTTGTTGTACGGGCTGTTCGGTCTGCTGGGTGTTGCCTTTTGCGGCGTGTTGGCACTGGGTGCTCCCTGGATCGGGGCAAGCCTGTTCGGCCGGCAGTTTGCGGAGCTCGAGGCCGTTCTGCCAATTTTTGGGATGGCCATGGCCGCACGCTACTTTGCCGCAGCGCCGGGAATCGATCTGACCGCACTGGGCATGCAATGGCGTCGGGCATGGGCCAACGTGGCAACCTTTTTTGCCTTCGGCGGCACTTGCTGGGTCATGGCGAAGAACGGCACTTCATTTGAAGAGTTCGCATGGCTTCTCTGCGTCCTCAGCGTCGTTCAGCTTTTCATGTTCAGTCTCGCCCGCATACTCCCGCGGCACGGCAAATAGAGTATATCGACTACATCCGCCCTGCCGGAAACAAAACCTTCAGCGCTCGCATGAAAAATCACCAGCCCTGCAATAGAAATCCATGAAATCCATCTACCTTACTGGCGGATGGGGCTATGGAAATCTTGGCGATAACGCCATACTGTCCGGAATGCTAAAGACATTTTCGGAGCGACTTCCAACTCACAAAGTATATATAACCTCGAAGTCACCGGAAGAAATTTCCAGAAACCATGAACTACCAGCCCTGAAGTCAATTCATGGTTTGCTTCGAAATCACAACCCATTGGCTGCTGCACGATGGCTTGCCGTCGCATTTTGGCGCTTGTCTGGTCATCGATGGATGTTGTCGCCGGCCCTGCGCTTGCACATCGCACGAATGAAGGAGTCTTCTGCCGTCATACTGGGAGGCGGAGGGTACTTCACCGATGACTGGATGGATATGCTCCGGGCGCGCTACGTCGAGATCGAAATGGCGCACTCGCTGGGCGTCCCCGTCGTCATTTACGGGCAGACGGTCGGACCATTCAGCGATCGGACGCTCAAGTCCTCGTTGGCAAGATTCCTCGGCAAGGTCTCATTCATCGCCCATCGGGACGTTCAGTCGAAGGGCACCTTGGTCAGGGCCAACTACCCCTTGCGGTCCTCGATTCTGTCTGCAGACGAAGCCAATCTGCTGACCCCGGTGCTGGCCCCCGCGCGCACCGGAAGCACTCGGCCCAAGCTGATCGTTGGCGTGATGGCGCAGAAATTCAGACCGCACCTCGGACAAGAAGGACGCTCACCGGCCGGGTCCATCGCCGACGAGGCCAGCTACATCAGGAACTTTGTAGAAGCCTTGGAAATCGCCAGTCGCGCTGGCACTGATCTGGCGTTCAAGTTCATCCCGAGCACGTCCTGGGACATGCGTGTCTGTCACGAAGTGGCCAAACGGCTGTCCCTGACCATCGGCGCCGACAAAGTCGAGGCACTCGGCATGGTCACGGCGAGCGAGTTCATTTCGGCCTGCCAGAATGTCGACCTCATGGTCAGTACAAACATGCACCCGGTTATTCTGGCCGCAACGTCCGCAAAGCCGTCCGTCGCAATTTCCTACCATTACAAACTTGATGACTACATGAGATCCGTGGGCCTCGAGAACTATGTTGCCCGAATTGATGATTTCAGTGCCGCCAGCCTGGCATCTCTGATCCTGGAAGTCATAGAACGACGCCTGGAGCTTTCCGAGAAAGTTTCAATACTTCAGTCGGAAGTGGCGCGAATGGCCCGCCGCAATTGCGACTCCTTGATTCATGTATTGTCATCGGCGAAAGCCTGATTGCAACGATGACTGATTGCCCGGTCCTGATCGTATTGGTCAATTTCCGTCGTGCCGGCGACACGGTGGACTGCATCAATTCTCTTGCGGGTCTTTCCCATTCCAATTGGAGTGGCATCGTCTATGAAAATGGATCTTCAGACGGCTCCTTTGATTCCATCCGCCGAAACCTCGGTCAGTCCGGGAATTTCGATGGCTGGCAGCCCCAGACCGGCTTCGACGATGAAATTCTGATCGGCCAATCCATCAATGGCAGGGCGTCACCGGCGCGCATCGGTGTGGTCAAGGGCTCCAAGAACCTGGGCTTTGCCGCAGGCAACAACGCAGCCTTGAAGGCCGCGGCGGCCCTGCATTGGCCTCGACCCGATTTCGTCTGGTTTCTCAACAACGACACTGTCGTACGGCCCGACACCCTCACGCGCCTGGTCGAAAGAATGTCGGAGCCCGACGCGGCGGCCATCGGCATGTGTGGCGCGTCGATCCTCCACCACGGCAGCGACCACCTCGTGCAATGCCTGGGCGGTGCATCCTGCAACCGCTGGTGGGGCCGATTGAACGAACTGGGTGGCGGCCAGCGCCTGCCCGACCAGATCGACAGGGCGGCCATCGAGCGGCAACTGGACTACGTGTCAGGGGCGTCGATGTTCGTGCGGCAGAGGTTCCTGGACACTGTCGGCCCGATGTCGGAACGCTACTTCCTCTGCTGCGAGGAACTGGATTGGGCCACCCGGGGCCGGCGGCACCAGTTTCGGCTGGGTTATGCGCCGAAGGCCATCGTCTGGCATCGCGAAGGCGCGGCGCTGGGCTCGGGCAAAGCGGTCAAACGCAGCCCCTTGGCGGAGTTCTACGGCCTGCGCAGCCGCCTTCGATACACCGCCGCGTTTTTGCCGGCGGCACTGCCGCTCGTCTGGCTGATGGGCTCGGCGCAGTTGCTCAAGCGGCTGGCCGGCGGACGCTGGCGCCTGGCCCGTGCCTTGACCCGCGCGCTCGCGTTCCGGAACACGCCATGAAGCGCCCCGCGCTGCGCAGTCTGCTGGGGGGCGTGGCTTGGAGCCTGGCCTGGATCATGAGCCTGCCAGCACAGGCGCAAACCCGCACGACCGTCGTCACGTACCTGAGCTGGTACCTGCCCTTCGGAACGACGGTGGGCTGTGACCAATGGCGCGAGGGTGGGCTCGGCTATCGGCGCAGCCGCGCCGCCGGGGTCAACCACCCCACGTCGGCCGCCGTGGCCTCGACGCGCCTGGGCCCGATCGATTTCGCCCAATCGCCCGAAGGGCAACGCGCCATCCGTGCCGACCTGATCGCCTTGCGGGACGCCGGGTTCGACGTGCTGGCCTTCGACATGCTTCCCAGCCCCAACCCGAAACGCCCCGCGGTGGACGGCGCGGCGTATTGCGGCATGGACCTGTTCGAACGGTTTGGCGACATCGCCGGCAGCCTGGGGCTGAAGGCGGCGCTGTTCTCCGACATCAAGAACCTGTCGGCCGACCACCCCCAGGGCTACACGCTCTCGGAGTCGGAATGGGCGCAGGCCTACGCGACGGTCCACGATCGCTATGGCCAGCGCGATTGGTACTGGCGCCCGCGCGGCCTGCCGGTGGTGTGGCAGTTCGGGGCGACCGAAGGTGCGATGAAGGGCGCCACCGGTTTGTCCGCGCTCACGGCCTGGCAGCGCGTCGGGGACGCGCTGGCGCAAGGTGGCAAGGCCATCGACATGGCACTCGACGTGCGACCGAAGGACCTGCCCTTGCCAGCCGCTGCGCGTGCCGCCAGCAGCACCGGGCCATGGTGGCCGTTCGTGTTTGCGCCGGCTGCGCCGGTCGGGTTCATGAACGACTTTCAGGCCCAGGTGGCGGCGGCCTCACCGTACCCCGCCTGGTCGGTCAGCCCGGGCTACTACAGCCGTCGTCTGGCCGTGCACGTGCCGCCCGGCTTCATGCGGATCGATGCGGCTTACCAGGCCGCCATTCGCAACAAGGCCCAGGTCTTGATGTTCAACACCTGGAACGACTTCGAGGAAGACACCGACGCGATGCCGTCCGCGGCCAAGGGCACGGCCCTGCTCGAAGTCCTGAAGTACTACAACGCTTGGTTCAAGACGGGGGCTGCACCAGTGCTCAAGTCGCCGACGCTGGTGCTCGCCGCGCCGGTCTACCGATTCGACGAAACCCGGACCGCGCCACCCTCGTGGGGCCATGGCGCGCTGGAGGCGGAGCCCGAAGGCGCGGGCAGAGTCGTCTACTTCTGGTCGGCCAGCCCCTCGGGGGGCTGGATCGAATTCAATGGGCAACGGGTGGCCTTGCCACGCGGTGTGGGCATCGGGCGCCATGTGGTGGGCGAGGCGGCCAGCGTCGAGGTGCGCACCAGCTTTGGCGCCACAGCGCGCCTGCCGATCATCCGCAGCAGCGCCGGCGAAAGCGCGCACGACGACCAGCCCGGCCGCTCGTTCCGCTACACCGTGTTGAAGAAGGGCTGAGCCATGGGCGACCTCCTGCTTCAGATCGGGCTGCTGCCCTTGCTCCTGGTTTGCCTGGGCGTGAGCCGCAAGGTGTCGGGCACCTGGGTCAACCCGGTCGGGGTGATCGGCATCTGCTTCTTCGTGCCGATGCTGTTGGCAACGCTGCGCTTGTCGGGCCTGCAATCGAACGAATGGCAGCCGGAGACCTATGCGTCGCTGTGGCTGGCGGTGGGTGCGTGGTTGATCCTGCCCACCCTGGTCATCGCTGCCCGCGGCCGCGCCATGGGCAAGCTGGTGCTGAAGCCCTATGTGCTGTCGGGCGGCTTCAGCGCGATCAGCCGGGTGGCCAGCGGTATCGTCATCGGGGCCTATCTGCTGAGCAACTACGTGCAGGCGGGCACGGTCCTGCCGATCCAGGTTCCTGAAATCGCCTACCGGCTTCACACCGAATTCCCGCCGGTCCTGCGGCTGTTCGCGCGCTGCATTCCCGCCATCGTGGGCTTGTGCTACCTGCTGTTCGTGCTGCACCGGCGCTGGGTCGACCTGGCCTTACTGAGCCTTGCGTTCATCGTGCCGCTGACACGGCTTTCGCGCATCGACGTGGCCTTGAGCCTGGTGGTGTTGATCAGCGTGTTCGTGGCCATGCCCTTGTTCAAGCTGAGCTTTCGGCGGCTGCTCGTCATCGGGCTGGCGGCCTTGGTGGTCATGGTGGGTGGCGTCGAGCTGGGTAACCAGCGGACCAATCGTTTTGGCTCGTACGAGGTCAAGTACGAGCGGGCCATCGCCTGGCGCCCGGACTATGCCGGCCCGGCTGGCGTGCTCGCGGTCGCATACGGTTACTTTCCGCTGAGCTTCGAGAACTTCGATGCTTTCGTGGTTCAGGCCCGCGACAGCCGCACCGATGGCTTGAACAGCTTCGACTGGTTTTTCACCGGCTTTGCCAAGCTGAACCGCTTCGGGCCGGACCGGGAAACCTCCGCCTACGACAACTTCCGGCCCATCGCTTCGGCGGCCAATGTGCCGACCGCGCTGTTGCCGTTCTACAGCGACTTCGGTGTGCTGGGCATCGTGCTGCCGGGCACGCTGTACATGCTTCTGTGGCTGTGGTTGTTCTACAAGAGCCGGTCGGACGTTCGCTGGCTGCTCGTCTACGGCGTCTACACCGCCGCGTTCGCGCTCGCATCGTTCCAGGCCCTGATCGTCTCGTCCTTCATCGCCCACCAGATGATCGCCGTGGTGGCCGCCAGCGCCCTGGCCCAGGCGCTGCACGAACGGCGGACCACCGCCGAGCTGAATTTGAAACAGAGCCGCACCTGACGATGATGAAGTTGATCGCCAACCTCTCGATGCTCGGCCCGCGCCCCACCGGCCTGGGCGTCTACGCGCGGCACTGTGCGCAGGCGCTGCTGCGGGCCTTCGACATCGCGCTCATCGCCGGGCAGGACAGCCCGGGCCGTGCGCCGATCCTGGCCCAGGCGCCGGCGGCGGCGGCCATCGGCGCGGGGCCGTGGGCCGCGATCCGGCGACAGCTCTGGATGCGCAGCGTGCGCATCGGCGCGGGGCAATTGGTCTACTCGCCGACCCACCATGGCCTGCCACGCGCCGAAGGCCAGGTCATCACGATTCACGACCTGATCTGCCTGCGTTTCCCCAACCAGCATCGGCCGCAGTACCTGTACTTTCGCTTCGGCCTGCCGCGCCTGTTGCGCCGTTGCCGGGCCGTGTTCACGGTGTCGGAAACCACCCGCCAGGACATCGCGGCCACCTATGGCTTTCCGGCCGAGCGCATCCACGTCGTGCCCAATGGCGTGGACCGCACGGCGTTCTCGCCCGCGCCGAACCCGCACACCGGCGCGCCGTTCCTGCTGATGGTCGGCGCCCGTTACGTGCACAAGAATGTCGACGAGGTGCTCGACCACGCGGCGCTGTGGGCCGGGCGCTGGCGCCTGAAGGTCACCTCGTGCAGCGGCGCCTACCGGGCCCACCTGGAGCGGCGGGTGCAGGCCGAGGGCGTGGACGATCGGGTCGAGTTCCTCGACTACATCAGCTTCGCCGACCTGGTGGCGCTGTACCAGCAGTGCTCGGCCCTGCTCTACCCGTCGAAGTGGGAGGGCTTCGGCATCCCGCCACTGGAGGCGCTGGCCTGCGGCACCCCCGTCATCGCATCGGACATCGCGGTGCACCGCGAGGTGCTGGGTGATGCTGCACGGCTGGTGGCCCTGGGCGACAAGGCGGCATGGCGACAAGCCTTCGAGTCGATCTCAGCCGGGACCGGCCAGCCCAAACGAGTGACACCGGCCGCCGAGGCCGTGTTGCAGCGCTTCACCTGGGCCCGCTCGGCCGAGAAGCTGGTCGACGCCTTGATCGCGGTCGAGCCGGCGCTCGCGGCCTGCCGGCGCCTGCCCGCGGGAAGCCCCGCATGAGCCCGCTCAGCCCCATCATCGTCAACTACCGGACGCCCGAGCTCGTGCTCCAGTGCGTGGCCTCGATCCTGGCGATGGGGGTGGCCGAGGCCGCGAATATCGTCGTGGTCGACAACCTCTCGCCCGACGATTCGGTGAGCCGCCTGCGCGCCGGCCTGCCGGGCGGCGTGCGGCTGGTGGTCGCAGCACACAACGCCGGGTACTCGGCCGGCGTCAACGCCGGGGCGGCCTTCGCGCAAACGCCGCTGTTGTTGGTGCTGAACCCGGACACACGGTTCGAAGACCGCAGCCACCGGCGGGCGGTCGAGCTCTTGGAGCGGGATGCCAGCGTCGGGCTGGTGGGCCTCGACCTGGTCTATCCGGATGGGCAGCGCCAGTACTCGGCACGCCGCTTCTACAGCGTGCTGGACATCGTGGCGCGGCGAACCCCGCTGGGACGGCTGTGGCCGCTGCGCGCCCGCATCGGCAAGCACCTGATGCTAGACGCCTGGCAGCGCGACTCGAGCTTCGAGGCAGACTGGGTCATGGGCACCGGCTTCATCGTCCGGCGCGATGTCTTCGAGTCGATCGGCCGGATGGACGAAGCCTTCTTCCTTTACATGGAAGACGTGGACCTGTGTGCCCGTGTCTGGGCCGCCGGCCGGCGGGTGATGTGCGTGCCCGGTGCGCGCCTGGTGCACGACCACCAACGTTCCAGCGCCGCCGGGACCCGGAGCCGGGCCGGGCGCATGCACCTGGCCAGCCTGCGGACCTACGCCGCCAAACACGGGCTGCCGTGGCGGGTGCCGCCGCCGGCTAGCCGCCGTTGAAGCGCTTCTTGGCCCAGTTCCACAGCAGCGGTGGGACAAAGCCCCTGGCTGCGTTCTTCCCGCGATCCAGCGCATCGAGCGACATGAAGACCGAGCCGATCCCGGGATCGGCCACGAGGCGCCCCTCGGTGTGGGTGTAGTAGTACGACGCGATCGAACGGCGCGAGGCCCCGGTGGGCATGTTCAGCTGTTCAGCGGCGTCGGGTGCCCATGGAAGTTCCGGTGCCCATTGCACATCAGGACCGAGCGGCCGAATTCTGGCTCGACCTTCTTGACGCAGGCCTTCGATTCGGCATCCCACAGTTCAAGCGCGCCGTGCCACTCGGGTTGCCAGGCCTTGTTCAGGTAGGTGATGAACACCATCCGGTTTTCCAGGCCGGTGCGCGGGTGCCGGCTGCCTCAGCGCAGTGCATCGGTCGCGCCTATGCCGTGCTCGCTGAAGCAGGCCGGATGAGTGTCAAGAAAGCACGGCCCGTGGTTACAAGTTCGAACCTGCGCCCTACTCGCTTCAATACTCGTTGACAACCACCCCCGCAATGGTTGCTGTACTTCGGCTCAGCGCGCCAGACAAGCCGTGGAGCTCGCTGACGCGGGTGGCATTCTTGCGTGCCACCACGAGCGCCGCGCCGCACCTTGCTGAGATGACGGAAGCATCGGCACCGTATTCGCCGGCCGACGTATCGACGACCACGTGGTCGAATTTGCTGACCAGCTCTCGGATCAACAGCCCAAATGTAGGGCGTTCGATCAACTCCAGCGGGTTGGGCGGTGTAGTACCCACCGTAAGCACAAACAGGCCCGCGACCGTGGGCACCTGCTGCACGACGCGCTTCTCGGTGCGGCCCGAGAGAATGCCGGAAAGCCCATGCTGGTTGGGCAGGCCAAACATTTCATGCTGGCGCGGGCCGCGCAAATCTGCATCCACGAGCAACGTGCGCCCACCCAGTTGGGCCAAGGTGATGGCCAGGTTCGCGGCAAAGTAGGTCTTGCCGTCGCCCGAATTGGGGCTGACGACTCCACCTTCAACTATCAGCACCGCCGCAAGCCCCTCTACCCGTTCGAGCAGTACGCTGAGTACCCGGAGGGCGAATGACCGAGCCATCGAGAGCGGACGCTATCCCCGACAACGATTTCGACGGCCCCTGGAAAGAGGTGTTGGACCTCTACCTGGAAGAGGTGCTGGCCTTCTTCTTCCCGGAGGCCCACCGGGACATCGACTGGTCGCGCGGCTACGAAGGGCTCGACAAGGAACTCCAACTCGTCGTGCCGGAGGGCGAGCGCGCCGCGCAGGCGGTCGATAAACTGGTCAAGGTCAGCCTGCACAGCGCGGAGGAGGCGTGGATACTCATCCACCTGGAAGTGCAGAGCCAGCCGGAGAGTAGTTTCGAGGAGCGGATGTTCCGCTACCACGCCCGCCTCTACGATCATCATCGGCAGGAGATCGTCAGCTTAGCGATCCTTGGTGACGACCGCCCCACCTGGCGACCAACAGACTTCGGCTACGGCCGTTGGGGCTGCGCGGTACGCTTCAACTTCCCGGCGATCAAGCTGCTAGACTTTACCGCAGCGGCGCTTGAAGCCAGCACGAACCTCTGCGCCATCGTTGTGCTGGCGCACCGGGCGGCGCAACAAACGCGACATGATCCGGCCGGGCGCGCGGCCACGAAGTTGGGTCTGATTCGCCAACTCTATCGGCGCGGCCTGACACGAGAGCAGATCAGCGACCTCTACCGCTTCATCGATTGGTTGCTCCGTTTGCCAAAAGGTCTCGACGACGAAACGTGGCTGGCGATCCGGGCGATCGAGGAGGAACAGGCCGTGACCTATGTGACAACTGCGGAGCGTTACGGATTGGAGCAGGGTCGTATGGCGGGTCTCCTCGCCGGCATCGAAGCCATCCTCGATCTCAAGTTCGGCGCAGCCGGGGTCGAAGTGATGCCGCTGTTGCGCGAGATCGATGATATTGATCGACTCGACGTGCTCCTCCAACAGATCAAGACGGCGGCCTCGCTCGCTGAGGTCCGTGCTTTCGCCCAAGCGGGCGAGTAGTTTCGCCAGGGGTAGGATGAAAATCACCAAGATCGAAACGATCCATCTCGGCGACTACCCGCACATCCTCTTCGTCGCGGTCCACACCGACGAAGGGCTGGTCGGCTACGGCGACACCTTCTACATGCCCGACGCCGTGCGCGGCTACATCCACCAGTTCGCCGCGCCGATGCTGCTCGGCCACGACCCGCTGGCGATCGAGCTGCACTGGCGGCGGCTCTACGAGGTCATCGCCCACATCGTCGGCAAGGGCGCCGAGATGCGCGGCCTCTCGGCGATCGACGTGCGCCCTCTGGGACATCCTCGGTCAGGCCGCCGGGATGCCGATCTGGCAACTGCTCGGCGGTGCCGCGCGCGACCGCATCAAGACCTACAACACCTGCGGCGGCCCGACCTACGGCCGCGCCACGCGCGACGGCACCGGCTACGGCACCGACCGCGACACGCGGCAAGTACGAGGACCTGATCGCCTTCATGACCCGCGCCGGCGAACTGGCGCTCGATCTGCTCAGCGAGGGCATCACCGGCATGAAGATCTGGCCGTTCGACTACGTCGCCCACACGCCCGGCCGCTGGGACGACTGGCGCACGCTTCCAGGGCGCGTTCGACCCGACTCTGCGAACCTTCGGCGGGCAGCGACATCGACCGCCGCGGACCTCAACCGGGCGCTCGAACCGTTCCGCAAGATTCGCGCGGCCGTCGGCGACCAGATGGAGATCATGGTCGAGGGCCACGGCTTCTGGTCGCTGCCCGCCGCGAAGAAGATCGCCCGCGCCGTCGAGGAGTTCCAGCCCTACTGGCTCGAAGACCTGATGCGCGCCGACGACATCGAGGCGCTCGCCGAACTCGGCCGCAGCACGACCACGCCCGATCCTCGCCAGCGAATACCTGACGACGCGCTACGAGTACAAGCCGGTGCTGGAAGCAGCGCGCCGCCGACATCATCATGATCGACCCGACCTGGGCGGGCGGCATCACCGAGAGCAAGAAGATCGCGCACCATGGCCGAGGCCTACAAGCGCCCGGTCGCGATGCACGACTGCACCGGCCCGTTCACGCTCTACGCCGGGGTCCACCTGGCGATCAACGCCACCAACGCCATCTACCAGGAGTCGGTGCGCTCCTACCTCCGCATCACCTACCCCGAGATGGTCACCGACATCGTCACCGTCGAGCAGGGCCACATCCTCGCCCCCACCACGCCCGGCCTCGGCACCACGCTGCTGCCGGACGTGCGGAAACGGCCGGATGTAACGATTGTCGAATCCACGCGCTGATCGAGAATGTGGCGGGCCAGCTTGCTCAAGCTGGCCCGCCACATTCTCAATCAAACGGCACAAGCCCGCTCAGTGTGTTCGGCAGAGCTGATCCAACAAGCGCCCTTCGACGGCCGCGTGTAGCTCGGCTGCCTCACCTTGACGCAGGTAGGCCGTCAATGGCTCGCGCAGCGCCTGATGCGCGCGGTGCAGCCGCACCTTCAGCGCCGACTCGCCGATCCCAAGGGCTTCCGCCGCTTCCCGCGTGCTTAATCCTTCGATATCGCGCAGCACAATCGCCGTCCGCAACGTCGCGGGCAGTGCCAACAACGCCCGTTCCAGGTTGTCGCGCAACTCCGCCGATAGCACCTCGTCGATCGGCGCGGGTGCCGCGTCGGTTAAGTGCTCGGCGAGACTCGGCGCGTCGTCGGACCGTGCCTCGTCGAGGCGCACCTGGGCCAGCCCCTTGCGGCGCAGGCGCATCAGCGCGGTGTTCAGCACAATTCGGTGCAGCCAGGTACCCAGCCCGCTACGCCCCTCGAACTCGGTTCGGAGTCACCGCGGCCTCGTCGCGCTCTCCGGTGCGGATGCGGTGAACCTGCTCGACGGGCAGGACGAAGATCTTGCCGTCGCCGACCTCGCCGGTGCGGGCGGCCGCGAGGATCGCCTGGACGGTGACGTCGACGAAGGGGTCGGAGACGCCGATCTCGAGCCGCACCTTCTCGACCAGCCCCATCTTCACCGTCGTGCCGCGGTAGGTCTCGACCGCTCCCGGTCTCGCCGCCGTGGCCCTGACGCGCGAGACGGTGAGGCCCCGGACCTCGGCGCGGAAGAGCGCCTCGAGCACGTCGTTGAGCTTCTCCGGGCGGATGATCGCGATGATCAGTTTCATGGGTCGGGCTCCTGGGCTCAGCGGGCCGCGGGCTGGGGCGCCGCGGGGGCGACCGCCGGCGTCGCCGGGTCGTCGTGGGGAGGACCAGGATCGCGCCCTCGCCGCTGCCGTAGGCCTCCTCGCCGTGCTAGGTCGACGTCCAGGCCGCGCCCCTCGGCGCGGCGTCGGCGCGCGAGCGGCATCGACCAGCGCCGAGCAGCTTGAGCATGCACGAGGTCATGACGCCGGCGTAGACCAGCGACGCGCCGACGCCGAGCGCCTGCAGGCCGAGCTGGCCGGCGTTGCCCTCGAGCAGGCCGTCGTGCCGCCCCAGCCGGCGCGGCGAAGACGCCGGTCAGGAGCGCGCCGGTCAGGCCGCCGAGGCCGTGGGCGGCGACCACGTCGAGCGAGTCGTCGAGGCGGGTGCGCGAGCGGCAGAGGATGCCGAAGTAGCTCGGCAGCGCGGCGATCGCGCCCGAGCAGCGAGGGCGCCGAGCGGGCTGACGAAGCCGGCCGCCGGGGTGATGGCGACCAGGCCGACCACGATGCCGGTGGCGGCGCCGACCGCGGTGACCTGGCCGGTGCGCGACGAGTCGAGCAGCATCCAGACGCGCGAGCGTCGCCATCGGGGCCAGCAGGGTGTTGACGAAGGCGAGCGCCGCCGAGGCCGTTGGCGGCGAGGGCGCTGCCGGCGTTGAAGCCGAACCAGCCGAACCAGAGCAGGCCGGCGCCGAGCAGCACGAAGGGCACGTTGTGCGGCAGGAGCGCCTGGCGGCCGTAGTCCGTCGCGGCCGCCGAGCACGAGCGCCGCCGACCAGCGCCGCGACGCCGGCGTTGACGTGCACCACCGTGCCGCCGGCGAAGTCGAGCGCGCCGAGCTTGCCGCAGCCAGCCGCCGCCCCAGACCCAGTGGGCGACCGGCGCGTAGACGACCAGCGTCCAGAGCGCGATGAAGGCGACGTAGGGGCCGAAGCGCATCCGCTCGACGACGGCGCCGGAGATCAGCGCCGCGGTGATGATCGCGAAGGTCGCCCTGGTAGGCCATGAAGAGCAGGTGCGGGATCGTGCCCTTGGCCTCGACGCCGACGCCGGCGAGGAGCGCGTGGCCGAGGCCGCCGAGCCAGGCGGTCGCCCTCGCGCGAAGGCGAGGCTGTAGCCGACGAGCGCCCAGGCGAGCCGACGACGCCCGAGCGCGACGAAGCTCATCATCATGGTGTTGAGCGCGTTCTTGGAGCGCACCAGCCCGCCGTAGAAGAAGGCGAGCGCCGGGGGTCATGAGCAGCACCAGGGCGGTGGCGACCAGCATCCAGGCGGTGTCGGCCGGGACGATGGCCGGCAGCGCATCCTGCAGCAGGGGGAGCAAGGCGGGAGTCGTCGCCGGGGGGTCAGTCCTCACAGGAATGGCGTCAG
>CAWKLQ010000009.1:0-87106 GCA_963850525.1 uncultured beta proteobacterium
GCGCGTCCAGCGCATCCGCCAGTCGCGCATAGATATCGATGGATTTGTCGGTATTGCCCATCGGCATTCTCCTTTTTCATCCTGTCATCTCTCGCGAAGCAAAGTCATTTCACCCCCGGGGCTTTTTGGCCACTGCGGCCAAAGGCTTCGTCGATGATGGCCTGGAAGTGCTGGACCACCTCGTCGGACGGCGTTTTGTAATCGTCCAGTTCATACACCACGCCCAGGCTCTCGTACTTGCCCAGCCCAAAGCGGTGATACGGCAACAGTTCATAGTCGATCACGTTTTTGTACGGGCGAATGAACGCCAGCACCGCCCGGATGTGCTCCTCATCGGCATTCACGCCGGGAATCAGCGGCGTGCGGGCGATGAAGTCGATGTCGGGAAACGTCTCGTAGGCTTTTTTGAAGTTCGCCAGGATGCGCTCGTTGCTCACGCCGGTCCACTTCTTGTGCCGCTCCGGGATCGTCAGCTTGTGGTCGTGCAGCATCGTATCGACGTGGGGCAGCACCTTTTCCACGAAAGACCAGGGCACATTGCACGCCGTTTCGATGGCCGTATTGATGCCGCGCTGGTGGGCGCCTTCAGCAATGCTGCGGCGAAGTCCGGTTGCAGCATGACACTCGCCGCCGCTCAGGGTCATGCCGCCGCCGGTATTGCGGTAGATGGAAGCGTCCTTCTCGACCTCGTCCAGCACCTCGTCTACCGTCATCCGTCTTGCCGTACATGTCGAGCGCATCCGTCGGGCAGAGCGAAACCAACGCCTCGTCGACAGTCCGTGGCCAGATCCCAGTTGACTTTGACTTTGTCATCGGCGCCCTCGACAACATAGAAGGCGCCTTCAGGGAAGGGCGGCTTCAGACACAGGCCGCACTCCTTGCCGTCGCACATCTTGGGGTCGTAAGCCAGTTCCGGCTTCGGGCGGATGCTCTCGGGATTGCCGCACCATTTGCAGCGCAGCGAGCAGCCCTTGAGGAAAACGTTGGTGCGGATGCCCGGACCGTCATGGCTGCAATAGCGCTGGATATTCAGGACGATGCCGGTCGGACCGGATGGGTTGATGGGCTGTTTTTCATAGTTTCCCTCCCCAGACAGATGCCAAGCGATTGGGCGATCTTCACGAACAGGCTGTCCGCGGGCACCGTTCTGACTTTGTTGATCGCTTCCGCCAGCGGCACGAACTTGATGTCGGGCGGGACAAAAGCCACCATCACCCCGTTCTTGCCGGCATTCAGGGCCCGTACTGCCCCGGCCCCGTAAGCCAACCCCAGTTGGCGGTCGACGGCGTGGGGGCGCCGCCCCTGACCCAGGGACCCAGGACGAGCGGATGGGTTTCCTCGGCGATCAGCAGTTGCAGCCTGCTCGCCACGGTCTGGGCGGCCTGGCCCGATCGCAGGATGACGTGCTCACTGCTTCACCCGTTGCCAGCGGCGATAGCGAAGCTTTGAGGGAGGATGGCTTGTCCGCCTGGGCTTGCGGCTCATCGACGAACTTCGCCCCTTCGGCCACCACCACCAGCCCGTAGGGCCGCCTGGGGGATCATTTTTTCCTTCAACCTCGCCGCCACATCTGCAGATCGCAGGGAATCTCGGGAATCAGCACCGCATCGGCGCCAGCGGCAATGCCGGCCTGCAGCGCAATCCATCCGGCCTGCTCTCCCAGCACCTCCACCACGGCGATTTTGCGGGCAGACTGGGCCGCCTCACGCGCCCGGTCCAGCATTTCGATGGTGAAGCTGAGGGCGCTGTTGAACCCAAAGGACACGGCGGTGGCGGCAATGTCGTTCTCGATCGACCGGGGGATGCACACCGTATTGAGCCCCTTGCGATGGAGCTTGTAGAGAATGCTCAGCCCCCGGCCGCCCACGACGGAGATCACGGCATCGATCCTCTCTGCCTTCAGCCTTTTCAACAAATCATCGGACATGTCCACTTCCTCAACCATGTCGTCTTCATTGATCGTGCGGACATGAAACGGATCGACCCGGCCCGATTGGCCCAGGATACCGCCGGCGGCCGGATCCAGGTTCTCGACCAGTTGGGGGCTGAGGGTCACCAGTCCGCCGTCGGGGTAACGATCCGGGTGCAGCACCCCTTCGAAGCCATCGCGGATGCCGACCATCTCCCATCCCAATTTGCCCGCCGCCAGGGCCGCACCCATCACCACGGCATTCATGCCTGGAACAAAGCCGGCGCCCGCCATGATGGCAATGCGTCTCAGGGAACTGGCATGGCCTATTTCAGTATTCATAACGTACCTTCCTTTCGGTGCAACTTGACGCATCCTATACCTTCCGGTTCGGTGCTCATCAAGGGACTTCCGGTACGGCGTGACGCAGCGCCACGCCGTACCGGTCGGTTGAATCTCAGCACTGCCGAAACTCTGCTCGGTCCGCGCGATGATCTCGTCCTGTACGCCCGGGTGCAGCCTGGTGAAGAAAGCGCTGAAACCGGCCACCCGAACCACGAGGTCACGGTAGTTTTCCGGATGCTTCTGCGCATCTCTCAGCATCGCGGTGTCCAGGACATTGAACTGAATGTGTTAGCCGTCATTGTCAAAATAGGTCTTGACCAGATTCAGCACGTTATCTCTGCCTTTGCGTGTTTTCAGTTGATCAGGCGGGAGTTTCATATTCATGTGCGTCGCGGTGTACTTGATGGTATCCTGACCTTTCGCCGCAGACACCACCAACGCGGTAGGCCGTTGATATCGGTTCCGGGCATGGCCGACAGACTGCCATCGGTGAGTGCAACTCCGGCTTATTTACCGTTCGGCAGCGCCCCGGTCACCAGCCCCATCAGGTTGTGGATGCTCTTGGTATAGGCATCCGGCGCTGATTTGATGTCCTTGCCCATATAGTTGCCGCCGCCCACATTCTGGAAAGCCTGATAAATACTGTCGTACACCCTGCGAGTGAACTTGTTCATTTCAGGAATGTCGTTGCCATGTTTTGGAGCCTCGTAGCACATCTTTCTTACTTTCTCGTATTCCCCCTCGAAGTTGGCGGCCAGCGCCTTCTTCAGTTCGGCCATGGTCATCTTCTTGTCATCATAGACCAACTTCTTCACCGCCATCAGCCCGTTGGCGGCGTCAACACCAGCGACAACGATTTGGGCGGTGGTGTAGTAATTGGCTCCGCCGTTCCACACCTCGGTGCCGGTTTCAATGCAGCCCCCGGTCAGGAGCGAGCGCCAGGTAACCGGCAGGAATTCGGCACACAACATGCTGGTGATCCATGCACTTGGCGGAGGATATCCTCACTGAATTGGAGCTGTTTCTCGAATGCCGCATACAATTCTTCGAAGGTCTTGAAGGTCTCGGGATCTCCGGACTTGGGTCCGACCTGCACCTTGGTACGGGGATCAAAGCCATTGTTCATCGTCAGCTCGATGACCTTCCCCAGGTTGGGTTGTCCTTCCACCGGGTGACCTGTTTCGTAGGGAATGTAGGTACCCACGCAGGCGCCAACACAGGTACGCCTGGCTTTTTCGAGGGTGATGCCCTTCTTGGAGCCACCGAAAAGATTCAAGGCCCGGGTCACCATCACATCCCCATTAACGAACTGGGGCATGCCGATACCGGTGCCGATCACATCCAGGACCTTTTCCAGGAATTTGCCACTCAACTTGTCCGTGTAGATGCACGACAGTGGGGGCTGGGGCAAATGAAGATAGATAGATGCATCCAGGACCAGGTAGTCCATTTCCGCAGTGGCGTCTTCCTCATCGCCGGTAAAGCCTCCAAGGGAGATGCTCTGACCCAGGTCGGCAGAGTTCTGGATAGCGACCTTCTCTCCATAGTAGTAGCCGATTTCGTTCAGCTTGATGAAGAGGTTCTTGAGCATGAACGTCGCTTGTTCGGAATCGACCAGGCCTGCCGCCTTGTCGGCCTGATAGAACGGCTCCATGTTCTGGCCAAAGTAGGCCTCTGAATATCCGCAACCCACCTGCTCGATTTCTGCTGCGATATGACAGAAGAAGTGAGCCTGAATGGCCTCTCTCAGATTGCGTGCAGGATGCTCGGGCACCCGTTCGCAGGTCTCGGCAATAGCGATCAACTCCGCATTGCGGGTTTCGTTCTTTTCCTTTGCCGCCATTTCCCTGGCCAGTTCGGCATAGCGGTTGGCAAACCGGACAATGGCCCTAATGGTAATAAGACAGGCTTCATAGAAATAGAACTTGGGGGCATTCGGCAGCAGCATATCGAGGGCCGCCTGCCTCTCTGTCACATCCTTGATGACGCTGGCCATTCCCTCGTTGTACATCATAGGGTAGTTCAGGTTGCCGCCGCCACCCGGCCAGGACGTGAATTCCGCAATGAGTCCGGCCTTAAAGGAAGGGTTCGGATCAAAGCCATACTTCTTGATGAAGATTTCGCGACCGGGGCTTCAGCGAACGCTTGTCCCAGTAATCGAGCGCCCATTGGTTCGCCTTCCGATCTTCCGGGGTCTTCGACTTTTCAACGGTTTTCTCTTCTTTCATCCACTCGACGTTCCATTCCGGATAGGTATAGATGCCATTGGGGGTACTCGCAATGCTGCCCACGAAGAGGTTTTCGTCGATGTACAACTTCTTGTTCTCAAGTACGTATGCGAAAAACTTGGCCCTGCGGATGATCTGCTGGTAGCCGGCGGTGTCCTCGTAAACCTCCATCATGAACCGGATACGCTCGTTGTCGATCGCCGCAGGCGTGCTCATGTGCTGCTCTTGGTCGTTGTCGACTTTGACACGAGCCGTGGAACTCTTCCTTCGCATCCTTTTTCTTTTCCATTTTTTTCTCCTTTTAGGTAACTCGTTGACGTTGCCCTTTATATCAGCGCCTATTTCTTTGTTCTTCTTATCTCCTTTTGTTAAAATCCCTCTCTCTCTCTCTCTCTCTCTCTCTCTCTCTCTCTCTCTCTCTCTCTCTCTCTCTCTCTCTCTCTCTCTCTCTCTCTCTCTCTCTCTCTCTCTCTCTCTCTCTCTCTTTTTTTTTTGCAAGTACGCCGCCGCCTCCCACGCGATCAAGGCTGCTGCCGCGAGGAGGTGCTTCATGGCGTGTTCCTCGGTCCGCTCGCCGGCGCTGGGCCGTCGAGGTAAGTCAACTGCGCCCACAGGCGCGCCAGGTCCATTTCGATGCGCAATTGCTGCACGCGCACATCGAGTTCGGCGCGGCGCGCTTCGAGCACGGCGGCGAGCAGCCCGCTGCCGGTGCGGTACGCGGTAAGCGCCGCGTGGCTGCGCTGTTGCGCCAGCGGCAACAGCTGGGTCGCAAAGCGCTGCAGGCGCTGCTCGTGGTTGCGCCACTCGTGCAGCATGATCCGCACTTCGGCTTCGTGGGTGCGCTCCACCTCTTCGCGCTCGGCGCTGCTGCGCGCGGCCAGCGCCTGGCGCGCCGCGTATTCACGGCCCTGGCGCTGCACCCGGTTCCAGGGCAAGGGCAGCGCGACGTTGATCGACACCATGTTCGAGTAGCTCGGCCCGCGCTGGCTGAACATGACTTCGACGCTCCAGTCGGTGCGCTGCTCAGTCCGTGCGAGTTCGGCATCGGCCTGGGTGAACGCTTCCTGCTGCACGGCGGCGGCAATCAGCGGGTGCCGCGCCAACTGCGCGCCCAGGTCGTGGTGCTGTGTCCAGCCTGGCGCAGTCAAAGGCGGGCGGGCGTCGCTGCTGCGCTGCGCGGCGTCGCCGATCCAGCGCGCGAGTTGGGCGTCGGCCACGGCGATCGCCCGATCGGCCTGCGCGACGCCGTCGCGCATCTGTTCGACCTGGCCGCGCGCGGCGAAGTGTTCGGCCTGCGACGCCCGCCCGCTGCTCAGCAACGCCTGCACCGCCTGAACCTGCAATTCGGCCTCGTGAACCTGGGCTTGCAGCAAGTCGCGCAGCGTGTACTGATAGGAGCGGTCCAACCACGCGAGCGCCGTGTCGCGCTGCAGTTCGCTGATCGTCTGTGCGCGCGCGAGCAGCGCCACGTCGACTTCGCGCTGCGCACGTGCACCGCGCGCCTGGCGTTTCTCGGCGGGCACGAATTCCTGCATCACGCCCACGGATCGCATCGTCATGAAGTCGTTGGTCAGGCTGAAGCGGTCCGCGCCGTCGATGGGCAGGTTGTTCAGGCCGAACTTCAACACCGGGTCCGGGCGCTGCGCGGCGGCGACCGCCATGTCGCGCGCCGCCTGTGCTTGCAGTTCGGTGGCGGTGACGCGGCGCGACTGCGCAGTGGCGATTGCCACGGCTTCGGCCAACGACAAGGGCGCTTGGGCTGAGGGTGGCTGGGTTTGCTGCGGCGTTTGCGGCTGCGCCCAGAGCGGCGTGCAAGCCAACCATGCCGTCACGCCGTAGCGCAAGGATGCGCTGCGCGCGAGGCGCGCGCGCCTCGCAGATTCATCGAACCATTTCATGCGAACTCCTGAAAACCGACCCCGCACGCGGGCAATTCGCCCGCGGCACTACACCGGCAGGTTCAGGAATTCAAAAGCGATAGCAGCAGTGCAAGACGCTCAGCGGCGGCGCGGCGTTGCGCCGCACTTGCGGGGCCGCGGCCGGCGCGACGTGAGCATCCGACGCGGGGCTGACGATGAACAAAAGCGCCCGCGTGACTTCGGGCAGCGCGAATGCATGCGCCGGGTCTCCGGCCTGTTGGGTATTGCCGAACTGGCAATGCTGTTGGCACAAGCCGGGCTGGTCGGCATCGAGCACCATGCCTGCGCCCATCATCTCGGCGCAGGGCATTGCCGCGTTCCCCGCAGCCGGGTCCGACGCGTCCAGCGCCGGGCAGGCGTAGGCGGCGGTGGCGAGCTGCGTGAACACGATGGCCAACACCACCCAGCCCGAAAGCCAGCGTCGAACAATGCGCCGTATTGCCATGTTTGCCACGATAGCCGATTTCGCCGGCTCACGGCGACCCTGGCTTTGACGGCGCGCAAGCCGGTTGCAGCTCACCCTCTGTCCGGGCCGCAAGGAACAGCGTGACCTTGCTCACGCTTCGCAACTGCAACTTGCAGCCGCCGTGGTCGATTCTCGAGGGGAGGCGATTTCCGCCTGGGTGTCCCCATGTCCCGTGTTTGCGTTACTCCCTGTGCCGGTCCGGTAAGGTTTGCCACCCAGGTCGCAGCCCTGGCGATCGGCGTCGCAGCGATGGGGCTGGGCGGTGCGCAAGCTGCGATGGCCCCTTCTCCGAGCGACCCCATCGTCAAGGCGCGCGCGGCCTATCAGCATCGCGACCGTGCGGCCCTGGCGGTGCTGCGCAAGAGCACGGCCGCGCAAGCGCACCCGCTGGCGATGTGGGTCGACTACTGGGAGCTGAGCTTGCGTCTGCGCCAGGCGAAACAGGCCGACCTGGAGGCGTTCTACGCGCGGTGGCCCGACACGGCGGTCGCGCAACTGCTGCGCAGGGACTGGATCGTCGAACGCGGCAAGGTCGGCGACGCCGAGGCGCTCGCCCTCGAATTGCCACGGGTGCGTTCGATGGCCTCGTCCAACTCGCCGGAGCAGCGTGAAATCGAATGCCACGCATTGATGCAGCGCCACGCCGTCGGCGAAGACGTCGCCGGCCCGGCCCACGAGCTGTGGTTCGCGCAGCGCGAATCCGACGCGGGCTGCGCCCTGCTCGCGCAGGCGCTGTTCCGTGCCGGCCACTTCACGCGCGACGACGTCTGGGCGCGCGCGCGCCTGGGCGCAGAGCAAGGCCGGCGCTTCGTCGTGCAGCACGCGCTCGCAATGCTCGGCACCTTGAAGATGGCGCAAGTGCACGAAGCGTTTCTGCAACCGTCGCGCTTCCTCGCGCGGCGCATCGCCAAACCGACGCCCGACGAAGCCGAGCTGACCGCACTGGCGATCATTCGCCTGGCCGCGCGCAACGCGCCAAGCGCTGCTGCCGTGCTCAGCGATGCGCGGGGCACGCCATTGCCGGCGCAGTCCGCCGCAGCGGCGTGGGCGGTCGTCGCGAAACAGGCGGCGATCGGCTTGCGCCCGCAGGCCTTCGAGTGGTACGAGCGCGCCGCGAGCGTGGCCGCGCCTGAGCGCGTCGCCGCGACACCCGAGACGCTCGCCTGGCAAGTGCGCACCGCGCTGCGCGCGCCGGCCAGCGCGCAGCGCTGGCAGATGATTGCCGACGCGGTCGATTCGATGGGCAGCGCCCAGCGCGCCGACCCGACCTGGACGTATTGGAAAGCGCGCGCGCTGCAAAACCTTGCCGCACCCGGCGCACCCGGCGAGGTGCAGCGCCGCGCCGCGCAACTCTTGCTCGCGAGCATTTCGACGCGTTTGCATTACTACGGCGCACTCGCGGCGCAGGAACTCGGCCTGGCGGCGCAACTGCCCAAGGCGCCGGCGCCGCTCACCGAAGCGGAACGCGCCCAGGCGCAGAACCATGCGGGGTTGAGCCGCGCCCTGGCACTGCTCGAATTGCGCCTGCGCGACGAAGGCCGCGCCGAGTGGGACCACGCCCTGGCCGGGGCGAACGACCGCCTGCTCCGCGCCGCAGCGCAACTCGCGTGCGACGCGCAAGCGTGGAACCTGTGCATGAGCACGAGCGAGCGCACGCGCGACGAGGTCGACATGGCGCAGCGCTTTCCCCAGCCCTACCGCGAGGCGATCGCCATCGCCGCGGCAGAGGCCGACATCGACGTCGCGAACGTCTACGCCGTGATTCGCCAGGAGTCGCGCTTCAGCGCGGGCGCACGCTCCGTGGCGGGCGCGAGCGGACTGATGCAGTTGATGCCGCGCACGGCGCGCTGGATCGCGTCGCGCTACCGCATCGCCTACCAGCGCGAACGCATCGACGACCCTGCCACCAACGTGCGCATCGGCGCGCGCTACTTCAAGCTCGTCTTGAACGGCTTCGACGGCTCGTACGCGCACGCCGCCGCGGCGTACAACGCCGGCCCGTCGCGGCCGCGCCGCTGGAGCAAGGGCGGCAACGACGACGCCGTGGCGTGGACCGAAATCATTCCGTTCAACGAGACGCGGGACTACGTGAAGAACGTGCTGTTCAACGCCCACTGCTACGCCGTGCTGCTCGGCAACGCTGCCGCAGTCGCCAAGGCCCGCGCGCCGGCGCCGTCGCCGGACCGCGAGCCGACGCTGGCGGACATGCTGTCCGAGATCGGCGACGAAGCCCAGCCTTGATGGCGACAGCCCGGCTGCCTACTCAACGCCCGGCGCGATCCAGCGCGGCGACGATTTTTGCTTCGAGCGGGCCCTTGTCGTCGTCGCGAAAGCCAGCGTGCTGGAGCAACACGCTGCCGTCGGCGCCGATCAGCAGTGAGGTCGGCATGCCTTTCACGCCATAGGCGCGCGGCGTGTCGCCCGACGGATCGAAGGCGATTGCGAACTGGGCCGGAATCTTGGCGAGGAAGGCGTCGGCGTCGGCGCGTTGTTTGTCGACGTTGATCGCGAGCACGTGCAGGCCGCGCGCCGCGTACTTGGCCTGCATTTGATTCATCCACGGAAACGACTGACGGCATGGCACGCACCACGACGCCCAAAAGTCGAGGAACACGACTTTGCCCGACAACGCCGCGAGCGAGGCAGTGCCGTCGCGGCTGGCCAAGGTGAAAGGCGGCGCGCTCTGGCCGACTTCGGCGGCCCGGCCGGGCCAGACCGCGCTCAACGCGGCGGCGCACAGCAGGCTGCGGCGCAAGGGGTGGGGGCGTGGTTTCATGGCGCTTCCTGCTTCGTTGCACAACTCGTATCGCGCGGCGCGGCGCGCGCGTCGTCGCGGATCAGCCAATGCGGCAAGGCTTGCGCAGCGAGCCACGTCTCGGCGTTTGCCCCCTGCAGCATCGCCATTGTCGCGACGACGCCGGCTTCGCTGCACGTGGGCGCTGCGACCGTGACGCTGCGCGGCGCATCGCGAACCGGCCAGCCGCTGCGCGGGTCGAGGATATGACCGTAGCGCTTGCCGTCGTGCAAGACAAAGCGCCGGGCGTCGCCGCTCGTCGCCAGGGCCCCCGAGGTGATTTCGATGACGCCTGCCGTCGCAGCGGCGCCTGGCACCTGCGCCTCAGGCCGCTCGATGCCCACTTGCCAAGGTGCGGCACTGCTGCGCGGACCTGAGACGACCAGATCGCCGCCGAAATTCACGAGCAGCGGCGAGTCGCTTTGCGCGATCAACATTCCGAGCACACGATCCACAGCGTATTCCTTGCCGATGCCACCCAGGTCGATCTCCATGCCCGGCGGCAGCGTCAACCACGGCCGCTGCCAGCGCACACGCTGCCAGCCGACGCGTTGACACAGCGCCTGCACGAGGCTCGGCTCGGGCAGTTGCGAGCCGCCGTCAAAGCGCCAGGCGGCGCGCAATACGCCGCTCGTCACGTCGAACAATCCGTCGCTCAGTGCATGGCACATCGCCGCGAAGTCGAGCAACTGCGCGGTTTCGCTGTCGTCGACTTCGACGGCTTGACCCGCCGTCGCGTTGATCCTGCCGATCACGCTGTCGCTTCGGTAGCGGCTGAACTTGTGCTCGATGCGTTGCGCTTCGTCGCGGGCCATGTGCAGCAGCCTTCGCGCCTGGGTTTCGCCGCCCGCGTCGATGAGAATTTCGCAAGGGCTGGCCATCGCGGAAAAGCTGCCGCGCCAGCCGCTTGCGGTGCGGATGAGCGTGGTGCCGTCGCTCACCCTAGAACGGCAGCGAGTAGCCGACGAGCAACAGCGTCGCCGTCAACGCCGGCGCAGTGTCCAGCGTCTGCAAGACGCCGGGGGCGCTGGTCGGCGCCTTCTGCGTCTGGCGATAGGCTTCGAGCCGCACGCTCAACTCGCCGCCCGGGCCCATCGGCACGCCGAGTTTGGCGCCCAGCGTGTTGGCGCTGAACTGCGCGAGCCGATGGTCGGCGGACACGTTGGACACTGCGGCGCGGTGCGTCGTGCTGTTCCAGTCAGTGCCTTCGACGAGCCAGCCGCGCCAGAAGTCTGCTGCACTTTGCCGGTAGTGGCGCGCATGCGGCTCGAGGTGCACGCCGCCGCCGAACTCAAGGCGGTAGCGCAGGTCCAGCGTGTGGGCGCGCACGCCCCAGGTGTCGCGGTAGTAGCGGTACGACGCGTCGATCACGTCGCGCTCCAGGTGCAACTTGTTTTGCCAGTAGACGCTTTGCCGGGTCCGGCTGTCAGGGCGCTGTTCCGTCACGTAGCGGTCGCCGGAAACGAGGCCGGTCGTGCCGTCGACGACGGAGACGACCTTGTACGGATCGGTGTGGCTGCCGCTGCCGCGCCCCAGACCCAGATTCACCTGCGTGAGCCAGCGCCGGCTCATGGTTTGCGTCACGCCGACGAGCAGGTCAATCACGGTGCGCGACTCGCTCTTGCTGCGCGCTGCGCCGCTGACGAACGCGGGGGTCAGGCCAACCGGCGAACCACCGACGGCATTGATGCGGTCGGCCTCGACGGCGACCCCCAGGCTCAGCGTCGTGTTCTTGTCGTTGAAGTCGCGCGCGAACGCACCGTTCAGCGAGACCGATTTGAAGTCGTACTCGGCCGAAACGTTGCCGCCCAGCGAGACTCGCTGGTTGGCGCCCCAGGGCTGCTCCCATGCCAGCGTCAGGGCGCCGCGTGTGTCCTTGAAGCTGGGGTCCAGCGGCAATTGACCGGCCGGCGTGACGTAAGTGCTCTCGCCCGAAGGCGACGTGAAGGTCTGCGGCGTCGGTTGCGGCGCGGCACCGTTGGGCGACGCGCCGGTGAGCGCGTCGAGCGTGAGCTTGACGCTCTGCGTGCGGTCGTTGCCGTCAGTGCGGCGCGCGCTGACCACGGGCTCGACAGCGCTGACGCGTCCTGCCCCCTCTTTGTAGACGAGCACGGCGCTGTCGACCTGCCACGTCGCGCTCGCAGCGTTGGCTGCGGTGGCGCTGGCCGTCTGGGTTTGCGCATGAGCGGGTGCAAGCAGCGCCGCGCTCGCGGCGGCCAGGGCAAGGTGCAATGCGGAGGTGGGCGAGGTGCCGGGAGTCGGTGCCGCTGCGCGCCCCGGCGCGGAGCCCGAGGTCAATTGCATCCGCAACCCCCGCCGCCGAAACCGCGTCCGCCGGTGGCCGCTTCCTTGCTGAAATAGATGTGGTCGTCGATGGCGGCTTCGACGGCTGAGAGGGTGAGCTGCATCGCCGGCTTGGCGAGCAGCTCGCGCTCCCAGGGTTGCACGCCGAGATTGGCGCACGCCGCCAGAGAAGTCGAAGCGGCGATGAGCCACAGGGCACGCAAGGTGCTGCGCGAGTCGCGAGGGAAATTCATGGGATGCCTTGAGTGGACGTTGCGCGTTGACAGGCAGGCTGCGGCGCAAATGGGGGCTCAGTTTACGGGTCCGAAGCGGCACGACACTTCGGTTCTTTCATTTGATTGCAAGTCGGCGTCGCGGTTGTGCGCTTGCCGCGTGCTGCTAAGAATTCGATAAGGCAGGCGCACGATCATGGGCCCCGTTCAGGAGGAACCATGAACCCCATGTCGACGTGCAAAGGCCCTCGCACGATGCTGTGTGCGCTGCTTGCGCTGGCCGGTGCGAGTGCGCCCGTGTCGGCCGCAACCCCGAGCGAACTGCTCGCCGGCTACGCTGCGCAAGCCGGTGCCGCGGCGCAGGCACCACGCGGCCAACAGTTGTTCACGACTCAGCACGGCCGCGAGTGGAGTTGCGCGACGTGTCACGGGCCCGTCCCGGTGCAGCCGGGCAAACACGCCGCCACCGGCAAGCCCATCGACGCCTTGGCGCCGCAGCACAATGCGCAGCGCTTCACCGATTCCGCGAAGGTGGAAAAGTGGTTCCGGCGCAATTGCAACGACGTGATCGGCCGCGAATGCACCGCTTCGGAAAAGGCCGACGTGCTCGCATGGTTGATCACGCTCGGGCCGTGATGCCGCGGCAGCGCCGACCTTGTTTGAATTCACCGAGAACCACGATGAAACTCTTCGCCAAGAATTTTCCACGATGTCTGCGCTGGGCCGGGCGCGCGTCGGCCGGCGCGCTTGCACTGGCGGGCGCTTTCGCAGGGGCAGCGCGAGCCGACGAGCACTCGGCGTCGCGCGTGGCGCCGCTGCCGCGCTACGCCGAAGAGTGCGGCTCCTGCCATACCGCCTACCCGCCGGGGCTGTTGCCGGTGGCGTCGTGGCAGCGCCTGATGGACAACTTGCCGCGTCACTTCGGCAGCGACGCTTCGCTCGAGCCGGCAGTGCGCGCCGAACTGTCGAAGTGGCTCGAAGCGAATGCGGCGAGTTTCAGACGAGTCAAGCGCGACACCACGGCGCCGCCCGAAGACCGCATCACGCGCTCCGCCTGGTTCGTTCGCGAGCACCATGACGTGTCCGCCGCCGTGTGGAAGCGCAAGGCGGTGGGCAGCGCGTCGAACTGCGTCGCCTGCCACGCCGACAGCGCGATGGGCCGCTTCAGCGACCACGACGTTCGCATTCCGAAGTGAGCCGCACCATGAGTCAAGCCGAGCTGCGCAAGATTGCGGTGTGGGACGCGCCGGTGCGCACGTTTCATTGGCTGATGGTGTTCTGTTTTTTCGGCGCTTATGTCACCGCCGAAAGCGAACGCCTGCGCCTCGTGCACAACACGCTGGGCTACACGATGGCCGGGTTGGTGGCGTTTCGCCTGCTCTGGGGATTCTTCGGCACGCGCCATGCACGCTTTGCCGACTTCGTGCGCGGGCCGCAGGCGGTGCGCAGCTACGTCGCCTCGATGCGGCGTGGCGCACCCGAGCATTACACGGGTCATAACCCGGCCGGGGCGCTCGCAATCGTCGCCTTGCTGGGCCTGACGGCGCTGGTGGTGCTCACCGGTTGGGGCAGTGATAACGCCATCGGAGACTCTGCCGGCCGCGTCGGCAAGGTGCTGGAGCGACTCCACGAACCGGTGGCTCACCTGATGCTGTTCGTCGTGCTGTTTCACGTCGCCGGCGTCATTGTCGGCAGCTTGCTGCACCGCGAGAACCTCGTCGTCGGCATGTTCACCGGGCGCAAGCTGGGAACGCCGCAAGAGGCGATCCACGCCGCGTGGCGCAGTGTCGCGCTGCTGTTGCTCGCCGCCGTGCTCGGCTTCTGGTGGTTGGAATGGCAAGGCCGGCCGGTGCCGGAGCGCACTCCTTCCGCACAAGGGGTCTCGCAGCCCGCCTCGCAGAGGCATGACGCCGAGCAAAGCGGCAAGCGCAAGCGCGATCACAATTGACGCCGCCGGGCGCACGTGTGCAGCGTTTGCTGCCCACCTGCGCTTTGCACCCCACCCGCCGGCCCCGCCATGCGCATCCTGCTCGCCGAAGACGACCCGCTGCTGGGCGACGCCTTGCAGACCGGATTGCGCGAACTCGGCTTTCAAGTGGACTGGGTGCGCGATGGCGAAGCGGCGCAGCGCGAGTTGCGAGCTCAGGTCTACTCTGCTGCCGTGCTCGACCTGGGCCTGCCGCTGCTGGACGGCACCGAAGTCCTGGCGCAAATTCGCCGCGCCCGCAGCGCCGTGCCGGTGCTCGTGCTGACGGCGCGCGACGCGGTGCCCGAGCGGATTCGCGCGCTGGACCTGGGTGCTGACGACTACGTGATCAAGCCCGTCGATCTGGACGAACTTGCCGCGCGCCTGCGCGCCTTGGTGCGGCGCGGCCACGGCCAGCCGCAGGCGTGCTTGGAGCTGCGCGGCGTGAGCCTCGACCCGGCGGCACGAATGGCGCGGCGCGGCGGCACGATAGTCGCCTTGGCGGCGCGCGAGTTCGACCTGCTGCACGCGCTGATGCTCAACGCCGGCCGCGTGCTGTCGCGCGAACAACTCGAACAGCACTTGTACAGCTGGGGCCAGGAAGTCGAGAGCAACGCCATCGAAGTCCACATCCACCACTTGCGGCGCAAGCTCGGGCCTGAGTTGATCCGCACCGTGCGCGGTGTGGGCTACGTGCTGATGCGCGAAGGCGCTGCGCCTTGATGTTGCTGCCGCGCTCGATCCAGGCGCGCCTGTTGCTGCTGGTGCTGGGCACGCTGGTCGCGGTGTGGATTGCGACGGCGGTGCTGACCTGGCTCGACGTGCGCCATGAACTCGACGAGCTGCTCGACGCCCACCTCGCCCAGGCCGCAGCGTTGCTCGTCGTGCAGCAGGTGCGCGAGGTCGAGGGCGACGAAGACGAACAGCATCACGAACGCGAATCCGGCCTGGACGCGCCGAGCCTGCACCGCTACGCGCGCAGCGTCGCGTTCCAGGTATTCCACGAAGGGCGCCTGGCGCTGCGGTCGGCGAATGCGCCGCGCCAGGCGATGGTCGCGCCGGGTGCGGCATTGCGGCCGGGCTTCATGACGGTGCAGATCGACGGCACAGCCTGGCGCATGTTCGCTGCCCAAGGGGCGCAGCGCGACGTGCAAGTCCTTGTGGGCGAGCAGCTCGCGTCGCGCGCTGACATCTTGTGGGCGGTGCTGCGCAGCATGTTGTGGCCGCAAGCCTTGGCGCTGCCGCTGCTCGCGCTGGCCGCGTGGTGGGCGGTGCGCGAGGGCGTGCTGCCGTTGCAGCGCCTGCGCGGCACGCTCGCCGCGCGCGCGCCCAGCGCCACCGGGACCATCGAGATGCACGACGTTCCGTCGGAGATGGCGCCGATGCTGGACGCGCTGAACCAGCTGTTCCAGCGCATCGCGACGATGCTCGATCTGGAGCGCCGCTTCACTGCCGACGCCGCGCACGAATTGCGCACGCCGATCGCGGCGATCCGCGCCCAGGCCCAGGTGGCACTCGGCGTGGCAAGCGATGGCCAGCGGCGCACCGCGCTGGAACGCACCCTGCAGGGCTGCGACCGTGCCTCGCACCTTGTCGATCAGTTGCTCATGGTGTCGAGGCTGGACGCGCAAGCGTCTCACGAATTCGAAGGGCTCGACCTCAGAGAACTGGTGCGCGGCGTGGCCGCCGAACTCGCGCCGCAGGCGATCCGCAACGAGCAGATCCTCGAGCTCGACGCGCCGCAGCCGTGCCGCGTGCGCGGCAACCCGGCGCTGCTCGCCGTGTTGGCGCGCAACCTCATCGACAACGCAGTTCGCTACAGCCCGGCCGGGGCCAAGATTGCAGTGAGCGTGCACGCCCAAGGCCCGCATGCGGTCTTCAGCGTGCACGACAGCGGCCCTGGACTCACCGAGCCGCAGCAGCAACGTCTGGGCGAACGCTTTTTTCGCGTCGCCGGCAGCGGCGTGGGCGGCAGCGGCTTGGGCTGGTCCATTGCGCGGCGCATCGCTGAGGTGCACGACGCGCAGCTCCACGTCGAAGCCTCGGCGGCGCTCGGTGGGCTTGCCGTGCGCTGCGATTTCCAGCTTGACGCGTAGCCTGAACTGCGCTGGCGAGCGGCACCACACTGAAGTGCCTCGCGCCTCGAAATAGTGGAAAACCCGAGTTCGGATCGCGCCCGTGACACGTAGGTAGCCGCTTATCACCGCGATCGGTTTTTGAAGTGCAATACTGATTCGCACTTCGACGGGCCAGTCACAAGTCACTGCCGAGAAACCCTTCAACCGAGGAGACAAACATGCGTGTTCACGACCGGCGCCGCCGAAAACCCGACGCTGACGATCGTGTCGCTGGCGATTCGCCAGGCCGACTACATTGCCAAGCAGATGACGGCGCGCTCGATCTGAGGCTCGGAAATGCAAGTGTCATCCCGACGAAAGTCGGGATCCACTGTGTCAACACACCGTGGATCCCGGCGTGCGCCGGGATGACGACGTGAGAGGAGGCGAATATGTGTGAGTATTTTGTCAAGGCGGATCCGATTGCGTACGAGCAGCGCTCGCGCACCGTGCGTATGCACGGCGTGCTGACGAGCATTCGCTTGGAGAACATGGTGTGGGACATCCTCGCCGAAATGGCCGAAGAAGAGGGCTGCACGACGAACGCGCTGATCTCGACCTTCCACGACGAGATCCTCGCGCACCGCGGCGAAGTCCCCAACTTCGCGTCGTTCCTGCGCGTCTGCTCGATGCGCTACCTGCGGCGCAAGCTCACGCAGGCCGAGCGACTCGCCGACTTGCCTGAGCGCGAACGCCCAAACGCGGCGGGTAAGGCGGCCGCATCGAAAGTGGTGCCGCACGTGGTGCCGATCGCCGCGCGCAGCTGATTCGAAACGCGCTCATTTGACGAGGTCATCGCCCACGTGGCAAAAATCATCCACACCATGATTCGTGTGCTCGAACTCGAGCGCTCGATGAAGTTCTACGCCGACGTGCTGGGCCTGCAGACTTCGCACCGCCTGGATTTCCCGGATTTCTCGCTCGTCTACCTGCGCAGCCCCGACAACGATTTCGAAGTCGAGTTGACGTGGAACAAGGGCCGCGCCGAGCCCTATACGCATGGCGACGGCTACGGCCACATCGCCGTCGTGATCGACGACGCTGCGGCCTTGCAGGCCGCACTCACGGCCAAGGGCTATCAGCCTGCGGCGGTGAAAGAGTTCAAGCGGGGCGACGAACTGCTCGCGCGATTCTTTTTCATCCAGGACCCCGACGGCTACAAGATCGAGATGCTCGAGCGGCACGGGCACTACCGGTAGGCAGCTCCAGGCGGTTGCCTACGGTGCCTGGCCGAGTGCAGCCCGTTCATCTTCCCGCACTGCGGCGCAAGCGCAGCGCGATCAGTTCAAACGCGCCTTCGAAGAGCAGCGCCAGCGCTGCCGAGGGCAATGCGCCGGCAAGCAGCAACTCCTTGTCGTTCAGCGCCAGGCCGGTGACGATGCGCTCGCCATAACCGCCGGCGCCGATGAACGCGGCAATCGTCGCCGTGCCCACGGCAATCGTCGTTGCGGTGCGAATTCCCGCCACCAGGGTAGGCAGCGCCAAAGGCAGCTCGATGAGCCACAAGCGCTGCAGGGGCGTCAGCGCGAGCGACTTGCCGGCGTCCTTCAACCCCAGCGGAACTTCGGCAAGCCCGGTGCACGTGTTGCGCATGATGGGCAGCAAGGCGTAGAGCGTGAGCGCCATCAAGGCCGGGACGGTGCCGATGCGCCCGACCCAGGAGATCAGCACGGCGAGCATCGCCAGCGACGGCACGGTTTGCAGCAGGCCGGTGGCGCCAAGCACGCCGGCGCGCCAGCGCGGATGCGGCGCGACCCACACGGCGAGCGGCACGCCCAGCGCCACGGCGAGCAGCACCGCAGCCAACACCAGGCCGAGGTGCTGCCCGGTGAGGCGCCAGAAGTCCGCGCCGAACAATTTGCCCCAGAAGCTCGAGCCTGCGAGCGACGAGCCGGCGCGCCCGGCCAGATGGTCGCGCGCGATCACGTCGAAAGCGACGCTGTTCAACTCGGCGCGCGCGTTCATCGCGATCATGGTTTTTTCGTTCACGCTGCCGCTGAGGGCCTGCAGCGCCGCCCAGGCTTCGGGAAAGCGCTGCGGAACGTCCAGGCGGTAGAGCACGACCGCGTCGTAGCGCGGGAAGTAACCCGCATCGTCGTCGAGTACGCGCAGGCCCAGATGATCGATCTTCGCGTCGGTCGTGTAGATGTCGATCACGTCGACCTGTGATGCCGCGACCGCGTCGTACGCGAGGCCGTGGTCCAGCCCCGTGGGCTGCTGCGGCAAGGCGTAGCGCTGCGCCAGGCCTTTCCAGCCGTCGGCGCGGCCGATGAATTCATTGCTCAGCCCCAGGCGCAGGGCGGGGTGGCGCGCCAGGTCGGAGAGCTTCGCGATGCCGAGCTTGGTCGCGGTGTCGGCGCGCATCGCGAGTGCGTAGCCGTCGTTGAAGCCCAGCCGAATGTCCACACCCAGGCCCAGCGGCGCGAGCTGCGCGCGCATCGCCTCGAGCGTCGACGCGCCCTTGTTCTTCAGAATCTCCTGGGCTATGGTTCCCGTGTACTCTGCGTACAGGTCGATGCTGCCCGAGCGCAAGGCTTCGTACACGATCGCCGTATTGCCCAGGCCCTGCTTCACTTCGGTCGCGGCATGCGGCTTCGCAGTTTGGGCGAGCACCTCGGCCAGGATGTAGGACTCGGTGAAGCGTTTCGAGCCGACGCGCAGGCGCTCCTGGGCGCTGGCGAGCGACGCAAAGAGCAGCGCCGCGAGCGCAACACAAACAAGGCGCATCGACTTGCGGTAGGCGTTGCGGACGACGAATTGGGTCATCTCACAAGTCCAGCGTCAGCTCGGCGCTCAGCGCACGCGAGCAGCAAATCATCATGATGTTGTTCGCCGCGCGTTCGGCGTCGCTCAGGATCATGTCGCGGTGCTCGGGCGTGCCGGCAATGACACGCGTTTCGCAGGTGCCGCAAACGCCTTGCTGGCAGGAGCTGGGCACGTCGACGCCGGCGGTCAACAGCGCTTCGAGGATGCTCGTCTGCACGTCGACTTCAATGCGTTGGCCGGTCTTGGCGAGGTGCACGACGAAGGGGTGATCCATGGGTTGGCAACGCAGGCTGCTTCACGTCGCGTGAACAAGACGGGCTATTGTGCATTCAGGGTGAGATTCGAAGAGCGCCAGGCGATTCAGCAGGGCGGCCCGCCACGCTACAGGTCAGTGCGCAACCTCCAGATCTCCGGAAACAGCACCACGTCGAGCATCTTGCGCAAGTAGCCCACGCCGCTCGTGCCGCCGGTACCGCGCTTGAAGCCGATGATGCGCTCCACCGTCGTCACGTGGCGAAAGCGCCAAAGGCGAAACGCGTCTTCGAGGTCGGTAAGTTCCTCGCCGAGCTGGTACAGGTCCCAGTGGTGTTCCGGATCCCGGTAGACGCTGAGCCAGGCCTGTTCGACGGCGTCGCTCACCGGGTAGGGTTGGGTCCAGTCGCGCTCGGTGTGGCTCACGGGAATGCCCAATCCTCGGCGCGCGAGCAGGCGCAGCGATTCGTCGTAAAGCGACGGCGCGCGCCACGCCGCTTCCACTTGCGCGAGCAGGTCGGGCCGGTGCGAATGCGGTTTGAGCATCGCCGGATTCTTGTTGCCGAGCATGAACTCGATTTGCCGGTACTGCCAGCTCTGGAAGCCGCTGCTGTTCGCGAGGTAGGGGCGGATCGCGGAGTACTCGGGCGGCGTCATCGTCGCGAGCACGTCCCAGGCGTGCACGAGCTGCTCCATGATTTTGCTGACGCGCGCCAGCATCTTGAACGCGGCGCCGAGCTGATCGCCTTGAATGCGCTGCACCGCGGCGGCGAGCTCGTGCAGCAGCAGCTTCATCCACAGCTCGCTCGTCTGGTGCTGGACGATGAACAGCATCTCGTTGTGCTCGGGTGAGCGCGGGTGCTGCGCGCCGAGCACGGCGTCCAGGTGCAGGTAGTCGCCGTAGCTCATGTCGTTGGAGAAGTCGAGCTTCGGGGCGTCGGGCTCGGGGTGCGTTGGCGTACTCATGGCGGGGTCCCTCCGGGCCGTATTATTGCTTGACACCTCAAATATCAAGGCATAAAGTTCAACGGATGCGAATCACTTGTGTCGGCGGCGGCCCCGCGGGTTTGTACTTCTCGCTGCTCATGAAGCAGCAGGACCCGGCGCACCAGGTCACGCTCATCGAACGCAACGCCGCGTCGGACACTTTCGGCTGGGGCGTCGTGCTGTCGGACCAGATGCTCGGCGCACTGCGCCGCGCTGACGCCAAGACCGCGGCGCAGGTGTTCGAGTCGTTCAACCACTGGGACGACATCGAGGTCCACTTCCAGGGTCGCAGCGTGCGCTCGTCGGGCCACGGCTTTTGCGGCATCGGGCGCAGGCGCCTGCTCAACATCTTGCAGGACCGCTGCCTCGAGCTGGGCGTGGACTTGCGCTTTTCCACCGAGTTTTCGACGGACAGCGCGAGCGTCGAAGACTTGGGCGCCGACCTCATCATCGCCGCCGACGGTCTGAACAGCCGCATCCGCAGCCAGTACGCGTCGACCTTTGAGCCCGACATCGACTTGCGCCAGTGCCGCTTCGTCTGGCTCGGCACCCGCAAGGCGTTCGACGCATTCACGTTTGCCATCGAACACACGCCGTGGGGCTGGTTCCAGGCGCACGCCTACCGCTTCGACGCCGAAACGTCGACGTTCATCGTCGAGGCGCCCGAAGTCGTGTGGCGCGCCGCCGGCCTGGAAGACATGAGCAAGGAAGACGGCATCGCCTTTTGCGAAAAGCTTTTTGCCAAGTACCTCGACGGCCACAAACTCATGAGCAACGCCGCGCACCTGCGCGGCTCGGCCGCGTGGATCCGCTTCCCACGGATCGTGTGCAAACACTGGGTGCACCGGCTCGCCAGCGGCACGCCCGTCGTGCTGATGGGCGACGCGGCGCACACGGCGCACTTTTCCATCGGCTCGGGGACCAAACTCGCACTGGAAGACGCGATCGACCTCGCCGCGAGTCTGGCGGCGCACCCGGGCGACGTGAACGAAGCCCTCGTCGACTACGAAGCGCGGCGCAGCGTCGAGGTCCTGAAGATCCAGAACGCGGCGCGCAATTCGACCGAGTGGTTCGAAAACGTCGAACGCCACGCGAAACTCGCGCCGGAGCAGTTTGCGTACTCGCTGTTGACGCGCTCGCAGCGCATTTCGCACGAGAACCTGCGCTTGCGCGACGCGTCTTACGTCGGCAGCTTCGAAGACTGGCTCGCGCAGCGCGCCGGATTGCAGGTGCACGGCGTGCCGCCCATGTTCACGCCGTTCACGCTGCGCGGTGTGACGCTGAAGAACCGCGTCGTCGTCTCGCCGATGGCGCAGTACAGCGCGGTCAACGGTGTTCCGGGCGACTACTACCTCGTGCACATGGGCGCGCGCGCGATGGGCGGTGCGGCCCTCGTCTTCACCGAAATGACGAGCCCGTCGCCGAGTGCGCGCATCACGCCTGGGTGCTGTGGGCTATGGAACGACGCGCAGCAGCACGCGTGGCAGCGCATCGTCGAATTCATCCACTCCCAGAGCGGCGCGAAGGTCGCGCTGCAGCTCGGCCACTCGGGGGCGAAGGGCTCGACGCGCGTGCCTTGGGAGGGCGAAGACGAGCCGCTGGCGAGCGGCAACTGGCCGCTGCTCTCGGCGTCACCGCAACAGTACGTGGCGGGTGTGAGCGACTGGTCGCGCGCGATGACGCGCGCCGAGATGGACACGGTGCGCGATGAATTCGTCGCCGCGACGCGGCGCGCCGTCGCTGCCGGCTTCGACTGGTTGGAAGTGCACTGCGCGCACGGCTATCTGCTCTCGGCCTTTCTCTCGCCGCTCACGAACCAGCGCACCGACGGCTACGGCGGCAGCATGGAGAACCGCTTGCGCTACCCGCTCGAAGTGTTCACCGCGATGCGCGCGGTATGGCCGGCCCACCTGCCGATGTCGGTGCGGATTTCGGCGCACGACTGGGTTGCCGGCGGCAATACGCCGCTCGAGGCGGTGCAGATCGCGCGTGCGTTCAAGGCCGCCGGCGCAGACCTGATCGACGTGTCGTCGGGGCAGGTGAGCAAGGCGCAGCAGCCGGTGTATGGGCGCATGTACCAGACGCCGTTTGCCGAATCGATACGCAACGAGGTGGGGATCGCGACGATGGCGGTCGGCGCGATTTCCGAAGCCGACCACGTGAACAGCATCATCGCCGCGGGCCGTGCCGACCTCTGCGCAATTGCCCGGCCGCACCTGGCGAACCCGGCGTGGACGCTGCTCGAGGCGGCGAAGATCGGCTACACCTTGGGTATCGGCGCCGACTGGCCGGTGCAATACCTGTCGGGCAAGAACCAGCTCGAGCGCAACCTGGAACGCGAGCGCGCCTTGCTCGAGCAGAACGTGGGCCTCACGCCGCAAGAGCAGGCGAACTTGGCTTTGGGGGTGTGATGGTTGAAGCCACGTGTGAAGCCCCTCGTCACCCCGGCGCACGCCGGGGTCCACCGGCCGTGTCGCGCGAGTCTGCGCGGTGGATCCCGGCTTTCTCCGGGATGACGGCACAGTCGTGTCATCCCGGCGAAAGCCGGGACCCACCCGTCGAGTGCAAGTGATCGCGGCCAACGCACTCGCGCTGCGCCGCGACCTCGAGTCGCGCATCAGCGACGATCACCACCAGGCGCTCAAGCTCTGGCTGCGCCTCTTGTCGTGCACGACACGCATCGAAGACGTGATCCGCAATCGCCTGCGCAGCGAATTCGCGACCACCTTGCCGCGCTTTGACCTTCTCGCGCAACTCGAACGCCACCCCACGGGCCTGACGATGGGCGAGCTCTCGCAACGCATGATGGTGACGGGCGGCAACGTCACCGGCATCACTGATCAGCTGGAAGGCGAAGGCCTGGTGCTGCGCACGCCGCACCCCGGCGACCGCCGCGCTTACGCAGTGCGCCTCACGCCCGCCGGGCGGCGCCAGTTCCGGCGCATGGCGGCAACCCATGAACAGTGGATCGTCGATCTGTTCTCGGCCTGGACCGACGCCGAGAAGCGCCGGATCCACAATCTGCTCGCCACGCTCAAGACGCACCTCGCCGTGAGCGACGCGCGCATCCCGATCCGCCGCAAACCCAAGGAGAAGACCGCATGACCCGCACCATCGACAGCCACCTCGCGCAAGGCAACCGCCGCGACTCAGCCTCGCAGAAGCCACGCCACTTCGGCTGGGCCGTGCACGGCCCGGTGGGAGTCATCACCCTCAACCGGCCGGAGCGCAAGAACCCGCTCACCTTCGACTCGTATGCCGAGCTGCGCGACCTGTTTCGCCTGCTGCAGCACGCCGATGACGTGCGCGCCATCGTCTTGCAAGGCGCGGGCGGCAACTTCTGCTCGGGCGGCGACGTGCACGAGATCATCGGCCCGCTCACCAAGATGAGCATGCCGGACCTGTTGACGTTCACGCGAATGACGGGTGACGTCGTGAAAGCGATGCGCGCCTGCCCGCAGCCCATCCTCGCCGCGATCGACGGCGTGTGCGCCGGCGCCGGTGCGATCCTGGCGATGGCGTCGGACCTGCGTGTCGGCACGGCGCGCAGCAAGACGGCGTTTCTGTTCTCGCGCGTCGGTCTGGCCGGTTGCGACATGGGTGCGTGCAGCATCCTGCCGCGCATCATCGGCCAGGGGCGCACCTCGGAGCTGCTCTACAGCGGGCGTTCCCTGCCGGGCGACGAAGCGCTTGCCTGGGGCTTCCTGAATCGCATCGCCGAGCCCGACGCGCTGTTCGACAGCACGCTCGCCTGGGCCACGGAAATTGCCACCGGCCCGAGCTTCGGCCACGCGATGACCAAACGCATGCTGCATCAGGAGTGGGCGATGGGTGTCGACGAGGCCATCGAGTCGGAAGCGCAGGCACAAGCGATTTGCATGATGACGCAAGATTTCCACCGCGCCTACAACGCCTTCTCCGCCAAGGGCAAACCGGTTTTTGAAGGCGACTGAGGCGTGGCCAAGATGAATTCGACACATCTCGAGTGGCCGTTCTTCGACGAGCGGCACCGCGAGCTCGGCGCCTGGCTCGACGAAGGCGCCGCGGCGCTGTTCGGCGCGCCGCACACGGCGCCGGCAACACAAGATGAGCTCGACGCGACGTGCCGCCAGCTCGTGCGCCAGCTCGGCGACGCGGGTTGGCTGCGCCACGCCGTCGCGGGTGCGGCCCACGGCGGTGCTGCCGAAGTGATCGATACGCGGGCGATTTGTTTGCTGCGCGAAGCGCTCGCGTTTCACAACGGCCTGGCCGATTTTGCGTTTGCGATGCAGGGCCTCGGGTCGGGCGCGATTTCGCTGCACGGCAGCGCGGCGCAGCGCGAGCGCTACTTGCCGCGTGTGGCGCGCGGCACCGCGATCGCGGCCTTTGCCCTGTCCGAACCCGACGCCGGCTCCGACGTCGCCGCGATGACGTGCAGCGCCCACGAAGACGGTGACGGATATGTGCTGAACGGCGAAAAGACCTGGATCAGCAACGGCGGCATCGCCGACTTCTATATCGTGTTCGCGCGCACCCATACGCAGAGCAACGCCGCCGGCCAGGACAAGGCGCGTCGCGCGAGCGACGGCATCTCGGCGTTCATCGTCGACGCCACGGCGCCGGGACTGGAGATCGCCCAGCGCATTCAAGTGATCGCGCCGCACCCACTCGCCACGTTGCGCTTCAACCGCTGCCGCGTCTCCGCGAGCCAGCTGCTCGGCGCGCCGGGGCAGGGCTTTCGCATCGCGATGCAAACGCTCGACGTGTTCCGCACCTCGGTTGCCGCCGCGGCGCTCGGGTTCGCGCGCCGCGCCTTGCATGAAGGCGTGCAGCGTGCCGCGTCGCGCCCGATGTTCGGCAAACACCTCGCCGACATGCAGATCACCCAGGCCAAGCTCGCGCAGATGGCGACGACGGTCGACAGCGCAGCCTTGCTCACCTACCGCGCCGCGTGGCTGCGCGACCGCGGGCGCAACATCACCGCCGAGGCGGCGATGGCAAAGATGGCGGCAACGGAAGGTGCGCAGCAGGTGATCGACGCAGCAGTGCAGCTCTGGGGCGGCGCGGGGGTCGTGAGCGGCAACGTCGTCGAAACGCTGTATCGCGAAATTCGCGCGTTGCGCATCTACGAAGGCGCGACGGAAGTGCAGCAGCTCATCATTGCGCGCGAGCTGTTGAAGGCCCGTGCATGACACGTTGTCGTCATCCCGGCGAACGCCGGGATCCACTGCGTCAACCGTAGCGACCCGAGAACCGAACCTCGGAGGAACCAGGATGCCCTACACATCGCACCTCGACACTTTCGCGCGAGATCATCTGCCGCCGCCGGAGCTGCTCCCCGAGTTTCTGTTCGAGCGCCCCGAGTTGCGATTCCCCGAACAGCTCAACTGCGCGAGCGAATTGCTCGATCGTTGGGTTGAATCCGGCCAGGGCGAACGCCTGTGCATTCAAGGCCAGGGAGTCCGCTGGAGTTACGCCGATCTGCAGCGCGAAGCGAACCGGATCGCCCACGTGCTCGTGCAAGACCTCGGCCTCGTCCCGGGAAACCGCGTGCTCTTGCGCGGCGCCAATTCGCCGCGCCTCGCGGCGTGCTGGTTCGGCGTCGTCAAGGCGGGCGGCATTGCGGTGGGCAGCATGCCGCTGCTGCGTGCCAAGGAGCTGATCCAAATCGTGCAGAAAGCCGAGGTGAGCCACGCGCTGTGCGATTCGCGTCTTGCCGAGGAACTCGCGCTGGCGCGCCCGAACTGCCCGACCTTGCGCCACGTGCTGCACTTCAACAGCCTTGACGCCGGTGAACTCGACGCGCGCGCTGCGCGCAAGTCAGCGCAGTTCGCAAACGTTGCGACAAGCAAGGACGACACCTGCATCATCGCGTTCACCTCAGGCACGACCGGCCAGCCCAAGGGAACGATGCACTTCCATCGCGACGTGATGGCGGCGTGCGCGTGTTGGCCGGTGCACGTGCTGCGCCCCCAAGCCGACGATGTGTTCATCGGCAGCCCGCCGCTCGCCTTCACGTTCGGGCTGGGCGGCATGCTGCTGTTTCCGATGTCCGTGGGCGCGTCGACGGTGTTGCTCGAGAAGGCGACGCCGGATGCGCTGCCTGCGGCGATCGCCCAATACCGCGCGACGATTTGCGTGACCGCGCCGACGTCGTACCGCGCGATGGCGCCGCAGCTGAAGAACCACGACACCTCATCGTTGCGCAAGTGCGTGAGCGCCGGCGAAGCGCTGCCCGCGGCGACGCGTTTGCTGTGGAAACAAGCCAGTGGCATCGAAATCATCGACGGCATCGGCTCCACCGAGCTGCTGCACATCTTCATCTCGCACGACGAAGCGCACGCCAAGCCCGGCGCGACGGGCACGCCGGTGCCGGGCTACATCGCGTGTGTGCTCGACGATTCGGGCCACCCGCTGCCACCAGGCCAGGTGGGGCGCCTCGCGGTCAAGGGTCCGACGGGCTGCCGCTACCTGACGCTGCCCGGCGACGAACGCCAACGCGACTACGTGCGGCAGGGCTGGAACCTCACGGGAGATGCGTACCTGATCGACGCCGACGGCTACTTCGTCTACCAGGCGCGCACCGACGACATGATCATCAGCGGCGGCTACAACATCGCCGGCCCCGAGGTGGAGTCTGCCCTGCTGCTGCACCCGGCGGTGGCCGAGTGCGGCGTGATTGGCGTGGCCGACGAAGAGCGTGGTCAGATCGTCAAGGCGTTTGTCGTCGTGCGGCCGGACCACGCGGCGTCCCCGGGGCTCGCGCGCGAGTTGCAGGACTACGTGAAGCAACAGATCGCCCCGTACAAGTATCCGCGCGCGATCGAATTCCGCGAGGCGCTGCCGCGCACCGAAACCGGCAAGCTCCAGCGTTTTCGCCTGCGTGATCCCGCACCTGCGTCGCCGAGCAAATCAACCCCATGAAAACACTGCAACCGCCCGGCTGGGCGCCCCCACGCGGCTACTCGAACGGCGTGGCCGCGTCAGGCCTGCAGGTCTTTGTCGCCGGCCAGGTGGGCTGGAACGCCAAGTGCATGTTCGAGACCGACGACTTCGTCGGCCAGGTGCGCCAGGCGCTGCTGAATATCGTCGCGGTGCTGCGCGAAGCGGACGCGAAGCCCGAACACATCGTGCGCATGACCTGGTACGTGCTCGACAAGCGCGAATACCTCGCGCGTGGTCGCGAGGTCGGCGCGGTGTTTCGCGAAGTCATCGGCAGCTACAACGCGGCGATGAGCGCGGTGCAGGTGAGCGCGCTGATGGAAGACCGCGCCAAGGTGGAGATCGAAGTCACTGCGGTCGTTCCGGAGGCGTGAGCCGGGGAAAAAGAAAAAAGCCCGCGCGGCGCGAGCCGGCGGGCGGGGTCAGGCTTGACGCGGAACGTCGCGTCGATCAGAACACGTAGATCACGCCGAGGGCGTACGCATTCGTCTTGACGCTCGGGTTCGGCGTCTTGTTCTGCAGACGACCGAAGTCCAAATACGCGTAGGTGTTCTTGAAGATCTCGCGATTGGCGAAGAGTTCGACGGCCGTCAGCTTGTTGTTGTCGTCGGTGTTCTTGCCGACGTGCGCACCGATGTTGAAGCCCGCGACAGGCGCGACGACACCAAAGCCCAGGCCCTTGCCCGAGCCGCCGTTGGCAGGAGTCACAGGGTTCACCGCGCCGCTGCTGGCATAGCTGCCCATCAGCTTCACGACCTTCAAGTCATAGCTGACCGCGACCGACATGAAATCCTTGCCGGTGTCGGTGCGCTTGGTCTCGACCGCGCCAGCCACGGCGAGCGGGCCGGCAACGTACTTGACACCGACCGAGACGTTCGCCTTTGTCGCGAGGTTGGTGTGGTCTTCCGGCTGGAAGCCGGCCTGCACCGTCACGCCGCCGTAGTTCGGCGAAATGTACTGGAGCGAGCGCGACTGACGACCGCGCGGCGCCATCCAGGGGGCGATCAACGAATTGCCGAGCGCCGACGCGGCGTTGGCGGCACCGTTGAAGTCGAAGTCGATCATCATCTGAAACGGCACCGAGTCTTGCCGGCCCAGGCGAACCTCGCCGAAGCTGCCCGAGGCGCCGAGCCAGGCTTGGCGGCCGAAGAATGGGTTGTTGACTGCACCGTCGCTGGTGATGCCGTTGGATTCGAGCTTGAAATTGCCTTTGACGCCCGAGCCGATGTCGGTGCTGCCCTTGAAGCCGAATCGCGAGGTCGAGTTGCCCTGGCTGTTGCCGTCATCGCCACCCGAGTGGAAGTCCGCCTTGTCGGTTGCGGAGATGTTTTGATTCTTGCCGTAACTCATGTCGACCAGGCCGTAGACGGTGACCTGCGCCTGCGCCGCGCCGGCAGCGCCAAGCAGCAGAGCGATCGGGAGAAGCTTGTTCATGGGTGTTTCCTTTTCAAAGAGGCGACAAATCGCACAGCGGCGCAGTCTAGCTTCGAGAGCGGGAAATCCCGCACATCGGCGCGAAGAGTCGCACCGATGCAACAGATACGATTGGATACAACTCAGCGAGGCGCGCTTGCTCTATTCGCCGCCAACTTGGCGTCGACGAGCGCTACGACGTCGTCGAGCGATTGCAGGCGCTGCCCTTTTTGCGCGGCAATGGCTTGAACCAGGCGATCCACGCGTTCGATGTTTGGCGCGCCGCCGAACAGGGCGCGCGCCGCAGACGACGGCCCGGGAAGCGATTGCGCTGCAGCGGCGTATTTTTCGAACGGCACCAAATCCGTGTCCGCTGCACCGAGTGATTTGCACAGGTCGACGACCCAGGCGTAGACGCGGTGCGTCGCTTCGATGTCGGAGTGCACTGCCTCGCGGATTGGGCGCATGCCCTCTGGCGTGATGCAGCGGTAGTTGCCCGCCATCAGCATCGCCCACTTGGCGAGCGGCACAAACACGGAGTCGTGCACTTTGAGCTTGACGGGCAAGTCGACTCGCTCCGTGCCGGTGTCGTAGCGCGCCGCTTCGATGTCGGCGGCAATGCTTCGCAGCATCGCGGTGTGTGCGTCGGAGACGAAGCGCGCCGACTTGAAGTTCGTCGGCAAGCGCACCTGAAGCACGTTCACGCCGGCGTCGGGCGGGCGCCCGGCCTGCGGGTCCGGGCTGCACAGCGTCATCAAGTCGGGATCGAAGGCGTCCCACACCGTAGCGTCGGTGTAGCAGTCTCGGCAAGCCGCTGCGTTGACGCCGGGAATGCGCGCGAGGTAAGGCAAGGGCGGCATGTTCATGATCGACATGCACGGCACGCGCGCCTTGGCGATGCGCTGCATCAGTTCGCGAACGCCGCTGGATCGGTACTGCGGCTCCTGCATCGCCAGCGCGACGAGGTCGAAGCCGGCAGGGTCCACCGCGTCGGGGCCGCTCGCCGAAAGCTGGCCCGGCAACCTGCGCGAATCGACCTCCACCGGCGCTTCGCGCCCCTTGATCGGCATGCGCACGCGCATGCCCTCGCGCGTCATCAGGTCCACTTCGGGCGGCAGGCAGATCAGCCGGGCGCTGTGGCCTGCCAGCAGGAGTTTTGTTGCGAGCAGTGAGCCGTAGGAGGCGCCGAGCACCAGAATCTTGTAAGGCATGGGATCGAGCGCCAAGTTGAATCGAGGCGCCGCAGTGTAGGCCGATGCCCGAACACCGAAACGGTGCTATCCCTGAGATGTCTGCGTCCCCGCTCCCGCCGTCCTTCAGTGCAGAGGGCCCTGCCGGCCCGTGCGCGGCTTGATCGGACTCGCGCTCAGCGGCGCCGCCGCGTCTTTCGCGCCGGCGGTGGCCAGCAGCGAACTGCCCGTGACGCCGGCGAACAGCGCCGCGGCCCGCACCTTGATCTCGAGCAGCTCGGCGGCACTCACCGAGTATTGCCCGCTCGTCTTGTTCACGTCGACGCGAAACTCGACGTCCTTGCCGGCATTGGACAGCGTACCGCTCGTGAATTCATAGTCCTCGCTCTCGAACGGAAAGCCTTGAGCCTTCGGGTCGTAGTCGAGGTACTCGACGCGTTCGATCTCGCCGCTGGCCAGATTCAGCAGGCCCTTGGACGTGACGATCTCGTCGCTCAACTCGTCGGAAATCTGAATCGGTACTTTCAAGTCCACAGCGCATCCTTGCGGTCAGGAAAGGCTCGATTCTGCCTGGGCAGCGGCCACGGTCCGGGCAGGCGCTTCGGCCGCGAGGTTTGCCCTCGTTGAACAAGGCGCCACGGCTGGGCTCAGTTGCCGTGCCTTCGTTGGATCGCGGATGTCGGTCAGCAACGGCATTGCCGGCGAGGCCGGAAGCGTTTACGCGGGCTTCACACAGCTTTACGCGCAAGCGTGAATCTTTGGTGAACCGGGCGCGACCCTTGGCCGTTGTGATGCAGGCGACGACTTCGTGTCGCTCTCAACAGACCAAGGAGTACGGAACCATGATCAGCAAGAAACTTGCCGCCGTTGCGCTGGCGGGCCTCTTCAGCGCCGGGTTGACGCAGGCAGCCAGCTTGCAGTGGGTCGCGATCGGCCCGCTCCCGGTACCGGTGATCCTTCCCGGCCACGTGCGTCTTCCGGTGATCGTGCCGCCGGTCATCGTGCCGCAAGTGACCATCGGCCATCGCGCCCCGGTGCCGGTGGTGTACGCCCCGGCTTATGGCCACGGCTACGGTGACCGCGATCGTGACGGTATTCCGAACCGCTACGACCGCGTCTACAACCCGCGCTGGGACCGCGACGGCGACGGCGTTCCGAACTGGCGCGATCGCGATGGTCGCCACGATCGTCGCGACGACCGGCGCGACGACCGGCGCGACGACCGGCGCGGCCACCACTGAGCCCGCGCGTCAGGCGCCGGAAGGCGACTGACGGCTGGCGAAGGCCCAAACGCCATACGAGCGGTTGGGCTGAGCCCACGCCCCTCGCGGGGCAGCCCGGTACCCAGGCTTCGTTCTGAAGCCCTGGGTCGCCGGGTTCAACGCTCCAGGACCTGCTCGATGCGCCGATCTGGAACGAACCAGATCAGCGCCACGGCAATCAGCAGGCCGCCGGCGATCCACGAGTAGCCCGACAACGCGAGCGGAATCGCCGCGACGTAGGCCGCCAGCGACGCCTTGCCCTTCACGTCGCCACCCACCGCCTTGGCGAGCACCGACTCCTCGCCGTGCAACGCGATGATCTGCCCCTGCAAGATGACGTACGCGACGGCACACATCAGCAGATCGAAGGCGTAGACGGCAACCGGCAGCGCCGCAAAGTGGTTCTCGCCCATCCAGCCGGTCGTGAACGGCATCATCGACAGCCAGAACAGCAGATGCATGTTCGCCCACAGCACACCGGCGCTGACGCGCTTCACGGCGTGCAGCATGTGGTGGTGGTTGTTCCAGTAGATCCCGACGTTGACGAAGCTCAGCACATAGCTGAGGAACACCGGCCCGAGCTTGGCCAGGTCAGCCCAGCTGTCGCCGTGCGGCACCTTCATCTCGAGCACCATGATCGTAATGATGATGGCGATGACGCCGTCGCTGAAGGCTTCAAGTCGGTTCTTGCCCATCGATGTTTCTTTAGGTTGCCCGTGCTAGTTTGCCACGCTCGAACAGGCGGGCACGTGGCGGCTACGTCTGCGAGGCGCCGCTGCGGGGCGCGGCCAACACCGCGCTGAACACGCGTGCGGTCTTCAAGTTGCATGCCATGCCGTGCGCCAGGTGCACGTTCATCGCAAACCCGTCGAAGGCCATCAGCACCACGCCGGCGATGAGCTCGCTGTGCTGCGCGTCCAGGGCCAGGCAATCGGCGATCCAGCCGGCCACACGCCCCTGGAACATCTCGCGCAGGTGCGGGCTGTAGTCGCCGTTGCCGCTGCTCGTCGACACGGCCTGCATCACGTTGTTGGCGAAGCCATTCGTTTCGCGCGGCAAGTCGCGCCACACCGCGAGCAGCAGGCGCTGCAAGCGCAGCTGCGGGTCCTTGATGCGGCGCAGCGCGCGCTCCAGCTTGTCCAGGCGCTCGCGCAGCCAGGGCTCGTAGAGCGTGAACAGAATGTCAATCTTCGAGTGGAAGTAGACGTAGACGTTGGCGGTGGATATTCCTGCCGCGCTGGCGATCGCCGGGATGCTCGTATTGCTGTAGCCCTGCGCGCTGAACAGGCCGAAAGCCGCCTCCAGGATGGCCTCGCGAACGCCTTGCTTCTTCTGTTGGGACATGACGCGGTGCCAGTGGAGGTGCGGGCCGGACCGGGTTTCAAAACTGAATGGTATTCGCTATTGACAGGCGCCAGCACGGTCCGTAGAGTCGATTGCACCCCCAGCGGCAGGGGTTCGATTTCCCCATCTGACGAGGCCGGCCATGCACTCCGCCATCCGCACCCAAGAGCTCAACCCGGCCAAGCTGGTGCTGCTGTTTCGCAAGCAGTTCGAACTGTGCCGCGTCGCGCCCGGGCAAACGGTTGCCATCGTGAGCGACCTGGGCACGCGCCGGGAGTACGTTCAGGCAGCGTTCGCCGCCGCCGACGCGATGGGCTTTGACATCTACGAGATGTGCGTCAACGCGATTCCCGGCTGGACGAGCGTGGGTGTGGCGACGATCGGCCAGTGCAAAGGCACGCTCGAGGCGCTGAGCGTGGCCGACATGGTGCTGATCTTCCACGTGCCGCTGTTTTCCAAGTGGCTCAAGGAGGTCATGAACAAGGGCGTGCGCGTGCAGATGGTCATCGACGCGCCGGACGATCTGTACAACTTGCAGTCGCCGCCGGGCCTCAAGGAAGCGGTGCTGCATGCGCAAGCGCTTTACGGGAAGACCCAGCAGGTCCGGGTCACGAGCAAGGCAGGTACCGACTTGACGTATCGCTGCGGCGAGTACCCAGTGATGAGCCAATGGGGCATCGCCGACGAACCTGGCCACTTCGACCACTGGGGCGTGGGCCTGCTGCACACCTTCCCGAACGAGGGCAGCGCTGAAGGCAAGGTCGTGATTGCGCCAGGCGACATCGTGATCCTGCCGTATTGCCGCTACGTGACGGATGCGATCCACCTCGAGATCGGCGAAGGGCACATCACGCGCATCGAAGGCGGTGTTGACGCTGCGCTGATGCGCGAGTGGCTCGCCGAGGGCCAGGTGAGCGAGCAAGATCGCGACCCCTATGCCGTGTCGCACCTGGGCTGGGGCCTGAACCCGCAATGCCGCTGGGATTCTCTGGCGCTTTACGGCGACGCGCCGGAGCGCAGCCGAGCCGCGGCGCGCAGTTTCCCAGGGAATTTTCTGTTCTCCACCGGGCCGAACACACAAGGCGGCGGCAAACGCACGACGCGCGGCCACTACGACGTGCCGATGCGCGGCTGCACGATCGCGCTGGACGGCAACGTGATCGTCAAGGACGGCCGCCTCGTCGATCCGAAGATGATCGTTCCGCGCGTGCCGCGATAACTCAACACCCGACCGGACAGGGCCATGCTGATCGACGGTGAATTTGCCGTGAGCGCCGCGCCCGAGGTGCTGATGCAGCACCTGTTCGATGCGCGCCTGATGGCGTCGTGCCTGCCCGGTTGCGAGCACCTCGAGCTGCTCGACGCCGATCGCTACCGTGCCGTGATCCTGATCGCGATTGCCGGCATTGACGCGCGCTTCGACATGCAGGTGCACATCACGCAGCGCGACGCGAACAACATCCACGCCACGATCCGCGGAGAAGAGGGCGGCCGTGCGAGCACCTTGCAGGCCGACAGCCGGATCACGCTCGCGGCTGCGGCGCAGGGCACCTTGGTCAGCTACCGTGCCGACGTGTCGATCACCGGGCGCTTGGGCCGCTTTGCGCTGGGCATGATGAAGAAGAAAGCACAAGCCCTGGGGGCAGAGTTTGCGACGAATCTTCAGCAGAAGCTGCAGGCGCTGAGCGCGCCCATGCCTTGCGAGGCGGGTGCCACGCCGGCCGATACGGCACCGCCGAACGCAGCGTCGGGTTTGCGATCAACCTGGTGGCAAGCGTTGCTGCTGTGGTGGCGCGGTGTTCGCGGCGCGGCGCACAAGGTGGAGGGCTGACGTGGCCGCGTTGCAAGGTTTGTATCGACCGCGCAGCGTCGCCGAAGCAACGGGTCTGCTCGCCCAGGACCCCAGCGCCAAGCTGCTGGCAGGCGGCGCCACGCTGGTGGCGATGCTCAACGCTGGCGTGCTCGAGCCGCAGGCCTTGATCAGTCTGTCGGGAATCGGCGAAATCAGCGGGGTCGGCGCGCTGCCCGATGGCCGCATTCGCATCGGCGCGTTCACCCGGCACCGGGAGACTGCGGCGTGCGAGCTGCTTTTCGGCGGCGCCAACGCGGTGCGCAGCGCGGCCTCGCAGATCGCCAACGCAACCGTGCGCAACATGGGCACGATCGGCGGCTCGATCGCGTTTGCCGACCCCGGGTTGGACTACCCCGCGGCCCTCGTCGCTGCCCGCGCGCAAATCGAATTGGCAACGGTCGCTGGGCGCCGCGTCGTGCCGGCGAACGAGTTTTTTGTCGACTGGTACCTGACGGCGCTGGCGCCGGGCGAACTCGTCGTGGCCGTGCTGCTGCCTGCGCCGCAGCCGGGCGCGGCCGGGGTCTACATCAAGCACGCCCGCGTTGCAGGCGACTACGCCACCGCGTCGGTGGCGGCCTGCCTGGGCAGCGACGGCGCGATGCGCGTCGCGGTGGGTGCGTGCGGGCCCAAGCCGCTTGCGCTCGACGAAGCCGACGCCCTGTTGTCGAAAGATCGCAGCAGCCCAGCACTGGCACGCGCCGGGGCGATGCTGGACGCCATCGCCGACCCGCTCGACGACGTGCGCGGCTCGGCGCAGTACCGCAGGCAGCTCATCCCGCGGCTGCTTTCGCGCGCGGTCCGCGCCGTCGAGGCTGCACAGCGGGGAGCGCCATGAAGGCTGCCTCGGTCACGCTGACCATCAATCGCGAGCCTGTCGCGGTGACGGCGGCGCTGCACGACACACTGCTGACGGTGCTGCGCGACAGCCTGCACCTCACCGCCGCCAAGCGCGGCTGCAATCAAGGCGTGTGCGGCGCGTGCACGGTGAGCGTGGACGCGCGCCCGATGCGCGCCTGCCTGAGCCTGGCGCACAACTGCGAAAGCGCACAGATTCAAACCCTCGAAGGCCTGAACTCACAGCCGCGCATGCAAGCGCTGCAACGCGCCTTCGCCGAGACAGGCGCATTCCAGTGCGGCTTTTGCACGCCCGGCATGCTGATCGTCGCCAACGCGTTGCTCGAGCAGACTGCGGCGCCGGACGAAGCGGCGATTCGCGGGGCGCTGTCGGGCAACCTGTGCCGCTGCACCGGCTATGCACGGATTGTCCAGGCGGTGCAATCCGCTGCAGCGGCGCTGCGCAGCGCGAGGGGGCACCAGTGAGCGCCACGCTGAACGACGTGGGCGCCGTCGGCGCGTCGATCGCCCAGGTCGAAGGTGCCGACAAACTCACCGGCCGCGCCCAGTACATCGCCGACCTGCATCGCCCGGGAATGCTGCACGGCGCGATCCTGCAAAGCCCGCACGCCCACGCGCGGATTCGTGGCTACGACCTGAGCAAGGCGCTCGCGCTGCCGGGTGTGCGCGCCATCGTCACCGGCGACGACCTGGATGCGAAACACCGCATGGGCGCCTTCATCAAGGACGAGCCCGCGCTCGCCAAGGGCAAGGTGCGCTACGTCGGTGAAATCGTCGCCGCGGTGGCCGCCGACACGGAAGCGACGGCGCGGCGCGCGGCGCGCCTCATCGAAGTCGATTACGAAGAGCTGCCCGCCACGCTCGACCCGGCCTCCGCGCTGGCGGCCGGTGCGGCGCTCGTGCACGAAGAATCCGCCAAGTACGTCAAGGTGTTCGACGCCGGCACCTCGGGCAACCTGTGTTCGCGAACGAGCCTGCGCGAGGGCGAGGTCGAATCCGCCTGGAGCCGTTGCGACGTGATCGTCGAGGGCACGTTCCAGACGCAGGCGCAGGCGCATCTGGCGATCGAGCCGTGCGGCGCGCTCGCCGAAGTCGACTCCAGCGGGCGGGTCACGCTCTGGTCGGCGAACCAGTCGGTGTTCCGCGTCCAGGCCAACGTCTGCGAATCGCTCGGCCTGCCGATGACGAAGTTGCGCTGTCTCACGCCGCACATCGGCGCGGGTTTCGGCAACAAGATGGAAGCGCATGTCCAGCCCGCGCTCGTGAAGCTCGCGCTGAAGGCGGGGCGCAGCGTCAAGCTGATCCTGAGCCGCGAAGAAGACTTCGAGACGGTGCGCGCGCGCCACCCCGTCACGATCCGCATGAAGACCGGTGCGCGCCGCGACGGCACGCTGATTGCGCGCGAAACCGAACTTCTGCTCGACGGTGGCGCGTATGGCGACGACAGCCCCGGCGTGCTCGGCTACGCCCTGCTGATGAGCAACGGGCCGTACAACATCCCCCACGCGCACGCGCACGGCCAGGTGGCGTACACGAACAAATTGCGCTTCGGCGCGTTTCGCGGCTTCGGCGTGCCGCAGGTGACGTTTGCTTCCGAGCAGCAGCTCGACGAGCTTGCTCGGCAACTGGCGGTGGATCCCATCGAGCTGCGCCGGCGCAACATGAAACGCGACGGCGACGTCTGGTTCGGCGGCCAGGCGATCCACTCGAACGGCCTGGCGCAGTGCCTGGACGTCGTCGAACGCGAATCGAACTGGAAGCCTGAGCGCGCAACCGCCGCCACGCCAGGTCCGGCAGGCGCGGCGGAGATTCGCCGCGGCCGCGGAGTCGCAGCGGCGGCGCACATCGGCGGCTTGCTCGCCTCGGGCGCCATCGTGCGCCTGCTGGAGGACGGCAGCGTGCTGCTCAACACAGGTGCGGTCGACATCGGTCAGGGCAGCAACACCGTGCTCACGCAAATCTGCGCGCAGGCGCTGAAGGTGCCCGTCGAGCGCATTGCCATCGCCAGCCCCGACACCGACGGCTCGCCCTACAACTGGGGCACCACAGCGAGCCGCGTCACCTACATGGCGGGGCGCAGCGTCGTCGCGGCGGCTGCCGAAATCGAGAAGAAGCTGAAAGCACACGCCGGCGAAATGCTCGAGTGTTCGGTCGACGATCTCGAACTGCGCCCTGGAGGAATCGTCGCTGTGAAAGGCGTGGACAAACTCAGTGTCAGCTTTGCCGACATCTCGGGCCGCGCGCACTGGGCGGCGGGCGGGCCGCTCATCGGCTCGCACAGTTGGGTCTTCGATCAGGCGACGATCGACCCGAAGCGCGCCGTGGCGCTCGGCCTGCCGTTCGGCAAGATCGGCATCTTCAGCTTCAACGCGCTGATCGTCGACGTCGATGTGGACACACTCACCGGCAAGGTGCGCGTGATCAACGCCTGGTCGGCGTGCGACGTAGGTCGCGCCATCAACCCGACGATGGTGAAGGGCCAGATCGAAGGCGCATTCGTGCAAGGCCTGGGCTTTGCGCTCGCCGAAGAAATGGTCTGGGACGGCGCGCGCCTGGCCAACCCGAGCCTGATGGACTACAAGATTCCCGGCTTCGCCGAACTGCCCGATGTTTTGCGGGCCTGCATCGTCGAGGCGAGCGACCCGACGGGCCCGTTCGGCGCGAAGAGCGTCGGCGAAGTCGGCATCAACGCAGTCGCCGCCGCGATTGCGAATGCGATTGCCGATGCCGTGGGCGTGCGCTTGCGCGAGTTGCCGATGACCGGTGAGCGCGTGCTGAGCGCCTTCCTCGCTGCGGAGCCGGCGCAGTGAAGATCGAAGACTATCCCGCGCAAGAGCCGCCTTCGGCGCTGGGCGCCACTTACCAGCAGCGTGTGCTCGCGCTCGGGCAGGGCATCGAGGGCGAAGACATCGCCTACGGCGCCGACCCGTACCAGTCACTCAGCGTGTTCCGCGCCGCGAAGCCGAGCGGCGACGTGCTCGTGTTCTTCCACGGCGGCGGCTGGACCAACGGCTACAAGGAGTGGCTGTTCTTCATGGCGCCGGCGCTCAACGCGCAAGGCGTGACCTTCGTCAGCGCCGGCTATCGGCTCGCGCCCCAGCATGTGTTTCCGGTGGGCCTGGACGACTGCGCCGACGCGCTCGCATGGGTCGCGCGCCACATCGACGCGTATGGCGGCAGCCCTCAGCGCATCTTCGTCGGCGGGCATTCTGCGGGCGGGCACTATGCCGCCTTGCTCGCGGTGAGCGCGCCGTGGCGGGCGCAGCGCGCGCTGCGCGCAAACGTGTTGCGCGGCTGCTTGCCGGTGTCGGGCGTGTATCGCTTCGGCGCTGGCAGTGGCTTGACCGTGCGCCCGCGTTTCCTCGGTCCGGTTCTCGACGGTCGCGCCGAGCTGGCGGCTTCGCCACTGCTTCAGATCGATCGCAGTGTGTGTGCGCCGTTCCTGCTCGCGCACGGCAGCCGCGACTTCCCGCACCTCATCGAGCAGGCCGGCCAAATGGCGCAAGCGCTGCGCGAGGCAGGCGTGCCTGTGCAAACCCAGCTCCTCGACAACTGCGACCACTTCGACGCCAGTGTGGCCTGCGCCGACCCCGGGAAACCCTGGGTCGCGCGCGCCACGGCATGGATGCGACAGTTGGGCACAGCGCCTCAGGAAACACTCACTATCCCCCATTGACACCAAGGAGACATGGAATGAATTCATCAAGAACCCGCCGCCGCGTTGTGCTGGGCAGCATCAGCGCCGGCCTGATCGCGCTCGCGGCATCCACCGCGAGGGCACAGGCCGACAAACCGCTGCGCCTGGGTTTTTCCATCGCGCGCACCGGCATGCTCGCCGCAGCGACGCCGTCGCAACTGAACACGTATGAGCTCTGGCGCGAGCAGGTGAACGCGCGCGGCGGCATGAACGTGGGCGGAACGAAGCGCAAGGTCGAGTTCGTGATCTTCGACGACCAGTCCAAGCCCGATCAAGCAGTGCGCATCTACGAAAAGCTGATCACCGACGACAAGGTCGACCTGCTGCTCGCTCCCTGGGGCACGCCCTTCCACCTGTCGATCGCGCCGGTGCTGGAGAAATTCAAGTTCCCGATGGTCGGCAACACCGCCGCGTCGGTCGCGCTGCGCACCGTCAAGCCGGGCTACATCTGGTTCCCGACATCGGCGATTCCGGACCGGATCGGCGTTGAACTCACGGCGATGCTGAAGGCGCAAAACGTCAAGTCGGTCGCCGTCATCGCGAACGTCTTGCCGTTCACCAAGGAGATCAAGAACTTCCTCGAGCCCGAGCTGAAGAAGGCCGGCATCGAGATCAAGTTGTCGAGCGAGTACCCGCCCGACATCAAGGACATGACGGCGGTGCTGACGCAGGCCAAGGCCGCGAATGTCGACGCGGTGCTCGCGCTCGCGTATCCGGGCGATTCGGTGCTGTACGCCAAGCAGGCGAAGGAGCTCGGTGTCAACTCGCCCTTCCAGTTTGTCGCGATCGGCCCGAGCGACGCGTTTTTCCCCAAAGCCGTGGGCGCGCAGTCGGCCGACGGCGTGGTGACGATCGCGCACTGGTCGCCGCGCGCCGACTGGAAAGGCTCGCAGGCCTTCTACGACGCCTACGTCAAGAAATTCGGCGAAGACCCTGACTACCTGAACTCGGCGCTCGCCTGGATGTCGCTGGAGATCCTCGAGGCCGCGGTGGCGAAGAACGGCCTGGACAAGGAGAAGATTCGCGCCATGATCAGCAAAGAGACGTTCGACACGATCAACGGCAAGGTCAAGTTCGACGGTGTGCAGAACTCGATCACGCCCACCGCCTTCGTGCAGTACCAGAAGGGCAAGCTGCAAATCGTCTGGCCGGCGAGCATCGCTACGGGCAAGTACGAGGCGAAAAAGGGCTGGTGATCCGCGACCGCAATCGCGCGGCGCAGGCCCGCCGCGCGTCGGCATGACGAGGTTCGCGCCGTGCCCCTGATCGACACGCTGCTGTCCGGGCAGCTGCTGTTTGCTGCGCTCGTGACGGGCTCGCTGTACGCGCTCGTCGCGCTCGGCCTGAACCTCGTGTACGGCACGATGCGCATGCTCAACGTCGCGCATGGCGACTTGGTCATGCTCGGTGCTTACGCTGCGTTCTGGGCGGTCACGCTGCTCGGCGTCTCGCCGCTCGTGGCCGCGCCGCTGGTCGCGCTGTGCGGTGCGGGTCTGGGCGTGCTGCTTTACCGCGGCGTGGTCCGGCGCTTGCTCGATGCCGGCACACCGGCGGGCGCCGCGCGCATGGAGGGCAACTCGCTGCTGCTGTTTTTCGGCTTGTCGATCGTCGTGCAGAACGTCGCCGCGCTCGCCTTCACGCCGAACAACCGCGCCTACAACGCGCTGGGCGAGGTGCTGCGCTTCGGCAATGTGGCGATGACGGCGAACCGCCTCGCGGCCTTGCTCATCGCCGGCGGCTGCTGCGTGGGTGTGGCGATCTACCTGAGGCGCAGCGTCGCCGGGCTGGCGATGCGCGCCGTGATCGAACGCCGCGAGGCGGCGCTGATCGTCGGCGTGGATGTGGACCGCGTGCAGTGGCTCGCCTTCGCGCTCGGCTTCGGCAGCGCGGCGCTGGCCGGGGTGCTGATGTCGATGCTCGAACAGTTCTCGCCGTTCTCCGGGTTTCCGTTCACGATCGCCGGCTTCATCGTCATCATTCTCGGCGGCTTGGGCAACGTGAGCGCCGGCCTGGCTGCGGCGCTGCTGCTGGGGGCGATCGAGACCTACGGCGTCGCGCTCACCTCCGCGAATCTGCGTTCGGTGTTGCTGTACGGCTGTTTCGTCGGCGCGCTGTTGCTGTTCCCGAACGGCGTGTTCCCGCGACGCGGCGCATCGAAGTAGCCGATCGACCTTCAACTGGATGAAACACACCGCGTTGCTTATGGAGTGTGGGGCGCCTTTCGGCCCTTTGCTGCCGTTTGAACGTCCACTATGCGTGCGTGCGTGCATCTGTCGGAGCGGCGCGGCAGGCGGCACCCGGCGGAGCTTGGCGGGGGCTCATGCTGGGACGGTCGGCGCTGCGCGCCGACTCCACTGTGCTGCTCGCCTTGAAGTCGCGCCCCGAACTCGCTGCGCTCACTTCGTTCGCTACGCTCAAACAGGCGGGGCGAAGTCAGTTTTGGATGCGCGCTGCGCGTGCCGACTTCAAGGCTGCGCTGCTCGTCGTCCCAGAAATCGCCCCCGCCAAGCCCCACCGGGTTCCGTCTGCCGCGCTGCCAGCGTTTGGTTGTGTGCGGCGCAAGAACAAGACGTGCAACGCGCCAGGCGTGATGACCGGCCGGGCGAAGTGAGGTGGAACGCGGCGAGTTGCGCACCGGGTTTGCACCGCAGGTCGCCATGGTTGGCGCGCGGCAGGCGCTGCGCGCAGGGACCCGCAGGGGGCGATTTCTGTGACGGCGAGGAGCGCAGCCCTTGGGTCGGCGCGCGCAGCGCGCATCCAAAACTGACTTCGCCCCGCCTGTTTGAGCGTAGCGAACGAAGTGAGCGAAGCGAGTTCGGGGCGGGACCCAAGGGCGAGCACCACAGCGGAGTCGGAGCGAAGCGCAGACCGTCACAGCATGAGCCCCCTGCGGGCCCCTGCGCGCAGCGCCTGCCGCGCCGCTCCGACAGACGCACGCAGGGTTGCACGCAAGGCGATGGTTTCTTGAGATAGGCATCTGCGGTGCACAAGAAACGCTTTTCGGTCCTTCTGTACTTGTGCGGCACTCTCGCCGCGATCGGCCTGCCTTGGCTCGCCAACGACTACATGGTCGGCGTGGGCCTGACGCTCTGGATGTGGATGGCGCTCACGCTGAGCTGGTGCGTGCTCTCCAAGATGACGGGTTATGTCTCGCTCGGCCACGTCGTGTTCTACGGCCTGGGCGCGTACCTGGTCGTCGTCTCGTGGCAGAGCGTGCCGTTGTGGCTGGCGATTCCCGCTGCCGGCGTGCTCGCCGCAGCCTTTGCGGCAATCGTCGGCCTGCCGGTGCTGCGTGTGCGCGGGCCGTACTTCGTGATCCTCACCTTCGGCCTGGCCGAGCTGGTCAAGTACAGCATCATCGCCTTCGAGTCGGCCTCGGGCGTGGCGAGCCGCCTCCTGTTCGGTGCGCCCGATCTGCTGACGATCTACTTCGCGATGCTTGCGCTCGCGCTCGCCGCGTTGTTGCTGCTGAGCTGGGTTGCGAACAGCCGCTTCGGCCATGGCCTGCGGTCGCTGCGCGAAGACGAAGAAGCGGCGGAGACGCTCGGCGTCCCTGTCGTGCGCTACAAGCTCATCGCATTCGTGCTGTCCGCGGCGATTCCCGGCATGGTGGGCGGCGTGATGGCGCTGCGCTCGACTTACTTCGTCACCGGGGGTGTGTTCGACCCGATGATCTCGGTGACGGTGATCGCGATGGCTCTGCTCGGCGGCGGCGACAACGCCAAGGGCCCTGTCCTCGGCGTGATCTTCCTCGCACTGCTTTCGGAAGCGCTGTGGGCGAACGCGCCACTGCTCTACATGGTGATCCTCGGCGCGATCCTGGTGCTGTTCGTGCTGGTGCTGCCGCAGGGTTTGATGGGTCTCTTCAACAAGGCGCACACGCCGCGCGTGCCGGCCGCCGACGAGGTGCGCGCACCATGACGCCGCTGCTCTCGGTGCGGGGCCTGGGCAAGCGCTTCGGCGGCTTGACCGCCCTTGACGGCGTGTCGTTCGACGTGAACGCGGGCGCGATCGTCGGCCTGATGGGCGCGAACGGCGCGGGCAAGACGACGCTGTTCAGCCTGATCGCGGGCAACGCCAGACCCAGCAGCGGCAGCATCCACTACCAGGGGCGATCGCTGCTGGGTCTGCGCCCGGATCAGATTTGCCGCCTGGGTGTGGCGCGAACCTTCCAGATCGTCAAGCCGTTCGCCAACCTCACCGTGCTGGAAAACCTGCGCACCGCGGCGCTGTTCGGCAAGGCCCAGCATGCGAGCGCGGCATCCGCCGACGCGGCGTCGCAGCGCGTGCTCAAAGAGGTCGGCCTGGCCGACGTGGCCGATCGCCCCGCGGCGACGCTCACGCTATCTGGCCAGAAGCGCCTGGAAATCGCGCGCGCGGTCGCGAGCGGCGCGCAACTCGTGCTGCTCGACGAAGTGATGGCCGGCCTCACGCCCACCGAAGTCGCGGGCATGCTGAAAACGCTGCGCGTCCTGCACACGTCGCGCGGACTCACGCTGCTCGTGATCGAACACGTGATGCGCGTCCTCATGGACCTGTGCGAAAAGATCGTCGTGCTGCACCATGGGCAGTTGATCGCACAAGGCGCGCCGGGGGACATCGCGCGCGATTCGCAGGTGTTGGCGGTCTACTTCGGGGCGCCGGCGTGAATCAGGCGATGCTCGAAGTCGACGACCTGGTGGGAGGCTACGGTGCGACGCGCGTGCTGCACGGCGTGTCGATGCGCGTCGCGGCGCTCGGCGTGACTGCGTTGTTAGGCGCGAACGGCGCGGGCAAGACGACGCTCATGAAAACCATCGCCGGGCTGAACCCGGTGCAAGGCGGGCGCCTGCGCTTTCTGGGCGAAGACATCTCGAAGCAGCCCTGCCACCGCCGCGTGCTCGCCGGCCTCGTGCTCGTGCCCGAAGGGCGCATGGTGTTCCCGACCCTGAGCGTGGCCGACAACCTGCGCCTGGGCGCCATCAACCCGCGCGCGCGGCCGCAACTGCGCAGCAGCCTCGACCATGTGTACCACGTCTTCCCGCGCCTGCTCGAGCGCGAACGCCAACTCGCCGCCACGCTGTCGGGCGGCGAGCAGCAGATGCTTGCCATCGGCCGCGGCCTGATGGCGCAGCCGAAGCTGATGCTGCTCGACGAACCCACACTCGGCCTCGCGCCGCTGATCGCGCAGCAGATGTTCGAGCTGATCGCGAGCCTGGTCGAAGGCGGCTTGACGCTGTTGCTTGCCGAGCAGGACGTTCCCAAGACGCTCGCCGCGGCGAACCATGCGTACGTGATCGAGACCGGCCGCGTCGCCGCCGAAGGGCCGGCCGACGAAATCGCCAGCGACCCGCGGATTCGGCAGGCTTACATGGGACTGTGAGGGACTCTCGAGCTATGGATTGGCAATGCCGGAGGCTCGGCCTGCCAGCTTGCGCCAGTGTCGGCCCGCCGAAATCTCGACGAACCCGGCCTGTTGGTACAGGCCGAGCGCGCTGTGCCGGTCCTCGCGCACCGTGAGCGCGAGATGGCCGCGACCGCGGCGTGCAGCCCAACCGAATGCGGCGCCGAGCAAGGCCCGGCCGAAGCCCTGCCCGCGCTGCGCTTGCGCCACGCCGAGGTAGTCGATGTAGGCCTCTTGTTCGACCGGGTCGTCCTTGACGTAGAGGTATCCGATGGGAGCCGCGGCAGCGTCGCTGGCGACGAACAGCACGCAGTCACCCTCTGGTGCCACTGCACGCTGGAAGTCGGCCGCGCCGATGTAGGCGCCTGGAAATAACGCCTCGTGCAGACCCAGCAGCGCGGGCAGGTCGCCGGCGGCCGCTTGCCTCACGGCTCGCGAGCTGGCGTGCGCCTGGGCCACCGGCGCGCGCAACACGCGGTGCAGTTGCAGCGCCTCGTAGCGCGCGGCGGCGTACCAGCGATTCAGCAGTTCTGCATCGGCTGCGGGAAAGGCGTCGAATTGCTGGATCGCGGGAAGCGCGTTTTCCAGGGTCGAGGCGACGACGAGCGCCGCAGTGCCTTCCAGCCAGCGCGGGTCAATCACCAGCGGGCCACGCACCCAGGCGCGCGCCAACGCGGGATCGAACTCGCAGCCCACCACGCCAAGCGGTTGCGCGCCGTCGCTGATCGCCCAGAAAGCCGCTTCGTCGGGGTGCAGGGCGCGCAGTTCTGCGGCATGCGAGGCGACGTCCGTGCCCTGCGCGGCATGCAGGCAGTGAACGCCGCCGTCCGGGCGCCGGTTGCAGCGGTAGATCAACTCGGCGAGCGCGGGCCACTCGGCTGGCGGCAATCGAATCAGCGACAGGGGCATGCAGCTATTCTGCCGTCGATGACGGTGAACTGCCTTTCCCAGCCACTGTGGTGACACGTTGGACTCGAGCCTCCCCGGCGAGGGGCGTCCGAGAACCCGGCCGCGGTACGATCGACGCTCGGCCCAGATCGGGCCGCCGTAACCCGCCCAAGAGGAGACGCCGATGCTGACAACGGAGAAGACGGCCGACTACGTGAAGCGCTGGGTCGCCGCGTTTGAGTCGAAGGACCTCGATCGCGTTCTGGCCTTCTACACCAACGACGTCATCTTCCACTCCCCGCTGATTGCGCGGCTGAGCCATGACCCCAGCGGCACCGTGCAGGGCAAGGCGGCGCTGCGCGCCTACGTGAAGAAGGGCTTCGAAGTGTTCGACCACATCAAGTTCACCGTGCTCGACGTGCTGCGTGGCGTTGACAGCATTGCGATCCACTACAAGGGCATCACGGGCACACATGTCGCCGAGGTGTTGTTCTTCGACAAGGACGGCGTGGTCCGCGAATCGTACGTGCACTACTCGTCTCCTGAGTAGCATTGCAGTTCCTCATCGAAAGTCAACTTCCTGGCGCGGCCCCGTACTCACACTCTCGGCCAGTCATCCAATCGGCCGGGAAATCGCCACCCCAGTGACCGGTTTCAAAGTGATGCCGACGTCCATCGCCGCTTCAGCGCAACGAAGGCACCAGCAGCAGTGCCGCAGTCACCAGGCCCGCCAACGGCAGCGCCGGCGCTTGCGGCTGATTCAGGGCCCACAGCGTTGCGCCGCTGAATAGACACCAGCTGAGCGGCACGACGAGCAGTGCCGCTGCCCAGGGTCGCGTGCACTGCCGCGTGAGAAGCAAGCCCAGGGACAACAGCACGGTGGCGTCGGGCGCGAGGCCCACGACTTCGGCCTGCCAGGGCGGGCGCTGCTGTGCCATCGCCAGGGCCGGCCAGGCTGCTGCGGCGAGCAGCCACGTCAACCCGAGTGCCCGCTGCAGACGCTGCTCGGTGTGGGCTGGGCGCGCAGCAGCAGCCCATGCCAGCCAGAGCAGTGCCTGCAGCGCAAACGCGCCCCACCATGAAGCTGCCGAGCGTGTGGATGTCGGCAAACGCGGCGCCGAAGTAAATCCATCCCACGCTGGCCCAGGCCACTGCGAGCAGGACCACGGCACCGAGCGCGGCCTGGCGGCGCCAGGTCGCCACCAGCATGGCCAGCGCGAGCAATTCGCCCACGATGGGCGCCGGCCACCACTCGCGGTTGACCAGTCCGAACAGGCGGAAGTAGGTGCTCGCCGAAAACATCAGCAGATCGTGCAGCCGGTAGCTCGCCAGCGTGGCCCAGGTCTCGGCCATCGTCTGAGCGCGCTACTACAGCGCTTGAATGTGTGCGGCGATGCGCTGCCGCATCGCCGCATCGGGCATGCGCCCGGTGCCTGCGGCCAGGTTCTGGCGCACATGGGCCACCTGGGTCGTGGCCGGGATCACGCAGCTCACGGCCGGGTGCGACAGCACGAACTTCAACACCAGCGCCGCCCAGTTGTCGCAGTCGAGTTCTGCCGCCCAGGGCGGCACCGGGTGGCGCTGCAACATGCGGATCAAGTCGCCTTCCTGGAACGGCCGGTTGACGATAACCGCCACGCCGCGCTCCTGCGCCAGCGGCAGCAGCCGCTGCTCGGCCTCGCGGTCCACCGGGCTGTAGCTGAGCTGCACGAAGTCGAGCTTCTCGGTCTTGAGGATTTGCTCGAGTTCGCCATGGCGCCGGCCATGCGAAGTCGTGACACCGACGTAGCGCAGCTGTTTCACGCTCTTCATGGTCTGCAGCGTCGGTAGGTGCTCGCGCCATGCCAGCAGGTTGTGCACCTGGAGCAAGTCAAACCGGGGCAGACCCCAGAAGCGCCGCGTCGCCTCGATCTGGCTCGCGCCTGCGCTGCCGGAGTTCGTCCACACCTTTTCGGCGGAAAACACCTGGCTGCCACGGGCCAGCTTGGCCAGGCCTTCGCCGATGACGTCTTGCGACGAGCCATACATCGGCGAGCTGTCGACGAGGCGCCCGCCGCCGTCAAAAAAGGCCTTCATCACCGCAATGCAGTTGTCGCGCAAGGCGCGGTCGCGACCGACGTTGAAGGTGATCCAGCTGCCCAGGCCGACGGCGGGAATGCGCTCGCCGCTGGAAGGGATGGCGCGCGTGGCCAGCACCGGCTGTGCGCGGGCAGGCAGGGCGGTTGCCGCCAGCAGCGTGAGCGCGGCGCGGCGCTGCAGGCTGGCCGCGGCGCCCGGCCGCGCTGAGCTCGAGTCAGGGAATCCATGCCTGCCATTTTGGGTGAACTCGATGTCTAGGAAATGTGCGCACAATCAGCTCGCATGTCCGCGCCCTACCTTGTCCCCGGCACGCCACGTTTGGCGGTCGCGCTCGCCGGCAGCGGGCCCGCTGCTGCTGTTCATGCACGGCATCGGCGGCAATCGCACGAACTGGCGCGCGCAACTGCCTGCGTTCGCGCATCACTTCTCCTGCGTCGCGTGGGACGCGCGGGGCTATGGCAGCAGCGACGACTACGACGGCGAGCTCGCCTTCGATGATTTCATCGCCGACGTGCTGCGCGTGCTCGACCATTTCGGCGCCCCGAGCGCGCACTTGCTCGGCCTGTCGATGGGCGGGCGCATCGCGATGCGCACGGCGCTGCTGCATCCGAAGCGCGTGGCGACGCTCACGCTCGTGGACACGCACGAAGGCTTCGAGGCGTTCACGCCCGAGCAGCGCGCGGCGTTCGTGAACAGCCGGCGCGAGCCGCTGCTCGCCGGCAAGGAGCCGCGCGACATCGCCGACGCGGTGGCGCGTTCGCTCGTCGGGCCGAAGGCGCGGCCGGAACATTTGCAGCAACTGGTGGACAGCATCGGCGCGCTGCACAAGCTCTCCTACATCAAGTCGCTGCAGGCCACCGTGGAACAGGTGAGTTTGGGCGACATCTCGAAGATCGGCGCACCCGCGCACTTCATCGTCGGCGCCGACGACGCGCTCACGCCGGTGGCGATGCATCACGAGATGGCGGCCAAGCTGCACGGCGCGCCGGTGAGCGTGGTGCCCGAGGCCGGGCACCTGAGCAACATCGAAAACGCGTCGGCCTTCAATGCTGCGGCCTTGGCTTGGCTGGTCCCGAGGGTGACGCTGGCGCCGCTGCCGCGGCATTGGCCAACGTAAGGGTCTCAGGCCGCGAATCGCGCGTGCGGCCGCGCGAGATAAAACCATTCCTTGCCAGGCTCGGCAGCGGGGTTCGGAAAGACGATGCGCAAATCGGATTCGGCGCGCAGTGGCGTGCCGTCGTGGCGCGTGCCGATCAGCTCGCCGGCACGCACGGCGTCAAAGCTCGTCCAGGCGCGGCTGAACTGGTCTTCGGCATGGTGCCGGTCGACCACGCGGAACAGGCGCAGCGCCTCCACGTCATCTGCCGCTGAAGGCTCGGGTGCTTCGACGAGTTGCAAATGCGCCAGCGTGTTGACGATGGCGCGGTAGCCGACTTCGGGCGAGCGCGGGTCGGCGTGCTGCCCGCACTCCAGTGTCAACGCCCAGCCGCCGGTACGCCGCATGTATTCCGTCGTTCCCACGCCGTAGTCGGCGTGAAGGTCCGGCGCCACCTGCCCCTGGCCGGCCTGCCAGGCGCGCCGCTGTTCCACGCCTGCAGCATACGTGCTGAGCCAACCGTCGACGATGCGGCGCACGCCCAGCCGCAGCGCCACACCCTCTTCGCGCGCGGCGTGGTTGAAGGCTTCGAGCGGGCCGGCGTTGTTCGGCGGGCCGACCAAGACGAACGGCTCGGTGCCGGTGTGGAATGAATGCAGGTCGAGCAACCCGTCGTGCGCCGCGAGCAAGGGGCACAGCCAGTTCGCGACGTGGTCTTCGAACTCGCGCGGCTGCGCGCTCGGCGCGAGTTTGCGGTTCAGGTTGCGCTCGCCTTCGCGTCGGCCGCGTTGATACGCGAGCGGGTTCGTCACGGGAACGAAGGTCACCGCGCCGCGCACGATGCGCAAGCGGCCCTGCTCGATGTCGTCGATCACCCGCCGGATCGCCAGCGTGCCGCACGTTTCATTGCCGTGCACCGCGCCGGTGACGATCAGGCGCGTGCCGGGCGTAGTCGCGGCGAAGTGAATCGATTGGAAGGGGCGCACGGTGCGGAGGCGGGCTGGGTTTGCGCGCGAGGATAGCGCGTCTCGGCGCGCAATCCGGCGCCGGTGACTTGAGTGACGAGATTGACCCCTCGACTTGTATCTGAAGACCTAAATGTTGCGCTGACGCTTACACCACCGCCACCCGCGCCGGGCGAACTTTTCCTTCGAGGTGCGCAGTCTGACCGGTGCAAATTGCCGGCCTCGCGCAAACAACAAACGGTTGCGGCCCTGCCGCCGTTCGCGTGCCCACTACCGATCGACGTGAGCAGCCGGCATCGGCAGCGCGCGGAACCGATCAATCGAACCAGTGGGAGGCTGCCATGGAATACGCGCATCGTTCAGACCCCGACGCGTGCCGCCAAACGGCGCTGCGCGCCGAACGCGTTGGGCCGCGCTCGGCGCGCTGGCGCGCAGGGCGTCGCATCGCCAAGTTGTCGCTGCTGGCTTTGCTCGCGGCTTGCGGCGCCGGCACTGACGAACCGGCGCCAGGCGGGACGGTGGTGACGACCGAAACCGCGTGCACCACCGCGCCGGCCGCGTTCAGCAGCAACGTTTGGCCGAGCATGAACGGCGTGTGCACGGGCTGTCACCTGCAGGGTGGCGTGGCCGGCGGCACGGCGCTGGTGTTCGCGACGGGCGGCAGCGAGCTGCAGAACTACAACGTGCTGCGCGACTACGCCAAGACGTCGAGCAGCCTGTTGCTGTCCAAGACGATCGGCCTGCCGAGCCACGCCGGCGGCGGCCCGTTCGTCAACACCGGTTCGCAGGCCTACATGGACCTGGCTGCGCTGATTCCGCAAATGACGCAGCAGGTCTGCACCACCACGACCACCGTGCCGCCCACGACGTCCGGCGCAGGCGGGTTCTGGCAAGACGTGGCACTCGTGACCGACGCGACGGTTCTGGCCAAGGCCTCGGTGTTGTTCGCCGGGCGCAACCCCACGCCGCAAGAGTCGGCGGCGGCGAGCAGCGGCGGCACGCCGGCGCTGCGCCAGACGATTCGCGGCTACATGCAGGGTCCGGTATTCGAGCGCTTCTTGAACGACGTGGGTGACACCCACTTTCTCAGCCCCGGCGTCGTGGTTCGCGGCAACGACATGGGCTACAACCCGCTGGATTGGCCGACCGCCGGCGCCGTGCTTGGCGCGACCGGCGTGACCCAGGTGGCGGCGGCTGAACAGAACCGCTTCGACGGATCGGCCCGGCGCGAGGCGATCGAACTGATGAAGTTCATCGTGCGCAACGACCGGCCGTACACCGACATGGTCTCGGCCAACTACACCGTCGTGAACGGCATCCTCGCGCAGTATCTGGGCGCCACCGTGCAGGGCAGTTTCACCAATCCGGCCGATGACACCGAGTGGCGCCAGGCAACGCTGCCGAGCCAGCGCCTGGGCGGCACCCGCGAGCACGCCGGCGTGCTGTCCTCGCACCCGTGGCTGCAGCGCTTCCCGACCACCGCCACGAACCGCAATCGGCATCGCGTGAACATGCTCTACAAGCAGTTCCTCGGCACCGATGTCAGCGCGCTCGCGGTGCGCCCCCTCGAAGACGGAACGACCTTCCGGGTGCCCACCGTCGAGAACCCCGGCTGTGCGGCGTGCCACGACACGATCGATCCGGTCGCCGCGGGTTTCCAGAACTGGAACGAGCGCAACCGCTACCTGCCCAATCGAGCGGGCACGGTGGACCACGCGCTGCCCGGCAGCTACCGCTCGGCCAACTACCCGAAAGATGCGAACGGCCAGGCCTACTACCGGGCCGGCGACAACTGGTTCCGCGACGCCAAGGCGCCCGGTTACGGCGCAACGACCCTGCCTGGCGGCGTGACGGGCAACCCGACGGCGCTGCAGTGGCTCGGGCAACAGGTGGCGAACGACCCGCGCTTCGCGCTCGGCGCGGTGCACTTCTGGTACGAGGGCGTGTTCGGCCGCAATCCGCTGCAAGCGCCGTTCGACACGAGCAGCCCGCAGTACGCTGGCCTGCTCGCTGCCTACAACGCGCAGAACGCCGAGTTCGAGGCGATCGCCGCGCGTTTCCGCAGCGGCAGCGGCAACGGCGCGTACAACGTGCGCGACCTGCTCGTCGACCTGGTGCTGAGCCAATGGTTCCGCGCCGACCGCGTTGCCAGCCTGAGCGCGGCACGCGCCACCGAGTTGCACGACATCGGCAGCGTCAACATGCTGCCGCCCTCGCAACTCAACCAGAAGCTGATCGGCGTCGTCGGCATGGGCTGGGCCGATTTCGACAACCCCTACACCGGCTGGGCGCTGAACTATGGCGACTTCGATGGCGTGCAACGCGTGAACCGCGCCAAGTCGCACACCATGATGCAAAGCATCGCTATCGACCGGCTCGTCGCGGTGCGCAGTTGTGCGTTCACGAAGGGCGACTTCGACAAGCCCGTTGCGAACCGCTTGCTGTTCCCGTCGGCGACGCTGACGGACACACCCGCCACCAGCGCCGGCCTGGCGGCGATCACGCAAAACGTTCGCCACCTGCACAAGTGGCTGTGGAAGGAAGACGTTCCCGAGACCGACGGCGAAGTGCAGCGCACCCTGAAGCTGTTCACCGACACCTGGGCGGACCGCGCCAGCGCACCGGCGCGACCCGTGAACTGCGCCTACAACAACACGAATGACGCCGCCTACGCCGGGCGCGCCTGGGCCGCCGTCATCGCCTACATGCTGGGCGACCCGAAGTTTCTCTACGAATAGAAGGAGCCTCACCATGCAACGCAGAGAACTTCTGAAGCTGGCCGGCGCCTGCGGCGTCGTCATTCCGACCTGGTCGCTGCTGCCCGAGGCGAATGCGCAGACGGGCCCCTACACCGGCAGGATTTTGATCAACATCCACGCCGACGGCGGCATCGACCAGAGCTCGTGGGTCGATCCGCGCGAACGCGACGCGACGCTGAACAACTACGCCGCGGCCGCGACGCCCGCGGGCGTGTCGGGCAACATCCGTTCCGCGCCGATGGGCAACAACAAGGCGTTTTTCGACGCGCATTTCCGCCAGATCCTCGTGATCAACGGCGTGCACAGCGAAACCAATGGCCACGACGAAGGCACGCGCGCCCACGCCACCGGCAGGCTCGACATGGGCTATCCGAATGTCGCCGAGCTGTTCGCGTTCACTTATGGCCGCGGCATGCCCATGCCCTGGCTGAGCAGTGGCGGCTTTCGCGTCAGCGCCGGGCTGGTGGCGCCCACCCGCGTGCCCGACGCCAACGCGTGGCGCGCCCTGACGCAACCGAACGCCGCTTCGGCGAGCAACGATTTCATGAAGCAGGCCGACGTGACGCGCACCCAGCTCGCTCGCGCCGAACGCATGAAAGCGCTGCAGGCCCGAGGCGACCTGATGCCGCGCTCGAAAGTCGCGGTGGAAGAGTTCCTCGGCGCGGCCGATTCACGCGCCCTGCTGCAACGCGTCTCGCAGCTCACACCTGCGACCTTCGATGCGTTCACGCAGGCGCACATCGCGTTGATCGCCGCGCAGGCCGGCATCACCTCGACGGTTCAGCTCGCGAGCGGCGGCTTCGACGCGCACGACAACATCGACGCGAGTTACGCGAATGCGCTGCCACGCTTGACCGATCTGGTCACCTACCTGTGGCAGAAGTCGGCCGAATTGGGATTGACGAACCGCATCTTCCTGCGCGTTTACTCCGAGTTTGGCCGCACCCCGCTGAACGCAGGCAATGGCAAGGACCATTGGGAAGTCGGCTCGCAAATCCTGATGGAGGCGAATCCGGCGTGGGGGAACCGCGTCTTCGGCGCGAGCGGGCCGCGACACGAGCAGCAGCGCATCAACGTCGCCAGCGGCGCCGTCGACCCGGCGGGTATCGTCATCAAGCCGCGCCACATTCACGCGGCGTTGCGCAGGTACCTGAACATCGAGACCACCGACCCGCGCTTCAACTTGAAGGTTCCGGCGAACGAGATGTTCGATTTTTTCAATCCGAGCGTGAGCACCGGCTACCCGACCCTGTGAACTCGCCCCCGGCACGGGCCAAGACTGCCCGTGCCGGAGCGCGCTACTGCCGGTCGCGCCAGCGGTAGTAGCGAATCGACGCCGCGAGGAACCAGGGCTTGCCGGTGTAGAACGGCCGGGTCTGGAAGCGCAAGGCATCGAACGCGGTGCGCCCCTCTGGCAAGCCCAGCACCTGCTGGCCGAGCTTCATGCCGAGGTAGCTGCCCATGCCCACGCCCGAGCCGCAATAGCCCATCGCGTAGTGCACGCCGTCGTGCGCGCCGATGTGCATCAACTCGTCGAAGGTGTACGCGACAAAGCCGCACCAGGAATGGCTGATGCGCGTGTGCTGCAGTTCAGGGAAGACGCCCACCAGGTCGGCGTGCAGCAGCGGGCCGCTGATCCTCGGGTCGGTTTCGCTCGTCGAGACGCGCCCGCCGAACAGGATGCGCGTGCGGTCCGGCGACGCGCGGTAGTAGAAGACGACCTTGCGCGTGTCGCTGACGATGCGGTTCTTCGGCATGAGGCGCGCCATCTGCGAAGGCGCGAGAGGCTCGGTGGCGATGATGTAGCTACCGATCGGGATCACGCGGCGCTGCAGCCAGGGCAGGAGCTTGCCGGTGTAGCCGTTCGTCGCGATGGCGACCTGGCGCGCCTGCACCGTGCCGCGGGCGGTGATCACGCGCCATGCGGCGCCGTCGCGCTCGATTCGGATCACGGGGCAACGCGCCACGACACCCGCGCCCGCAGCGCGAACGCGGTCGAGCAGGCCCTGGTGGTAGCGCGCCGGGTCGACGCTCGCGTGGCTGCGGTAGACCACGCCGCCGTGATACGCGTCGCTGCCCAGCTCCTGGTGCTGCTCTGCGCGCGGCACCACATTCGCGTCAACTTCGAGTCCGGCCGGCTGGTGCTCGACGGCGTGCGCGAGTTGCTTGAACTGCGCCGGATTGTGCGCAGCGTGGAAGCGCCCGACGACGCCGAAGTCGCATTCGATCTTCTCGGCCGCGACAAATTCGCCGAACCAGCACAGCGAGCGCCGGCCCTCGAGCAGAATCTCGCGCGCCTGCTGCGCGCCGTGGCGCCGCGAGAGTGCGTCGAAACCGGGCTTGACGCTCGTCGAGATCTGCCCGCCGTTGCGCGTGCTGCAGCCCCAGCCGGCGTCTTCGGCATCCAGCACGAGCGTGTCGCGCCCGCCGCGCGCCGTCTGCAGTGCGGCGTGCAGACCGGTGTAGCCCGAGCCGACGATCACGACGTCGGCGTGTGAAGGCAGCGCCACTTCGCCGAGGGCGGGGCGCGGCACCGCGTCCCACCAGTAGGGTGCGAACTTGCAATCGGCGGTGAACAGGTTTGAACTCATGGGGTGCGGGGCGCGCAAGCCGCCGCGAATGCTACAGGCAGGCGCAGAATTCAGCGTCGCTCGCGACGCCGGCCTGTGCCGTACTCGCATCGCGAACGTTCGAGCCGTCGCGCCTGACGCCCCAGAGTGACCCGCTGGCGAGTTCGGCACGGCCGCTACAGAGTCCGCATTGCGGAAGTCAAGCAGACCGCGCCAACGCTTGCGATTCGCAGTACGACCACGCGCCGCACCATGAGCGCGATCTCGCGCTTGACGCCGGCACCCCGCTACAGGCGCCCTGCCGCCCTCAAAGCGGCTTCGATGGTGGCAAGCGGCAGCACCAGCGATCGAGGAGTATCAATCAAGGAGATGGCGCCATAGGTCTCGTACCAGGCGGCGACTCGGTCGTTCTTGGCGTCGATCAACAAGCCAACACCTCCGACCTCGGCGGTGACGCGATTGCAACGGCGTCCAGCGGCCAACAGCAGTTGGCCGCCCAAACCATGGCCCTGCATGGTCAGATCTACGGCCAGGCGTCCCAGGCGAAACACCGGAACGTCGTAGCGTGCCAGCCCCTTTCTCACAAGCATTGGCGTACGCGCGTAGTCGATCGAGGCAGGGCTCAGACTGTAGAAACCCAGTACGCGTCCTTCATCACCGAGGGGCGTGACGACAAAGGTTTTCGCGCCACCGCTCGCGTGGTTCTGCCGCGCATGGCGTCGCAGGAACTCGTTCAGCTCAGGTTCCCCGCAATCGAAGGCGTCGCGGTCATGCGCCTTCGAGATCGGGGTCTCGCGCCAATCAGGAAGGTTCATCTGCCCTTGGGCATGCGCCGCGCCACGCCCAGAAGCTTGGAATTGGGTGCCGGTGGGTTTTCCAGCGCATCAAGCACTCGCTGGCTGTCGCGCTCTGACAGAGTTACATGCTCAGCCTGCTCGATAACCTTTCGGGCTGCATCCAGTGCATGGCGCAGAACGAAATCAGTCATGTCGGTATGCTCAAGCGCGACTGCGCGCATCAGCGTCGCCTTGTCGTCCGCGCGAACACGAAGGGCAAGCCGACTGTTGCCTTCAACGACGGCACGAGGCATGATGGGCTCCTTGTTTGTACACATTGAAATGGTACACGACGGCGCCAGGCGCTGCAACTGCACACGCACCCGACCTGCGCTTCAATGCGGCGCCACCCCAAGATCTGGCACGGGCCTCGCACTAACGCGCATCCGCCAGCACCAGCTCGGCACCCTTTTCACCGACCATGATCGTCGGCGCGTTCGTATTGCCCGAGGTCAGCGTCGGGAACACCGAGGCGTCGATGATCCGCAGGCCCGCGATGCCGTGCACCTTGAGCCGCGCATCGACCACGTTCAACGCCGGGTCGCTGCCCATGCGGCACGTGCTCACGGGGTGAAACACGCTGGACGCGCGTTGCCGGATGTCAGCAAGCAGCTCGTCGTCCGTTCGCGCCTGCGGCCCGGGCTCGAGTTCCGCGGCGATCACCTGAGCTAAGGCCGGCGTCGCCGCGAGGCGGCGCAGGAAGCGCGTCGCGTCGAGCATCGCGTCGACGTCGTGCTCGGTCGCGAGCGAATTCGGCACGATGATCGGCGCTGCGTGCGGGTCCGCCGAGCGCAAGCGCACGTGGCCGCGGCTCGTCGGCCGGCACGGTTGGGCGCTGAGCAGAAAGCCGGGAAACGTGTCCGGGCTCATCAGCGCACGCTTGCCCGGCAGCGCGCGCGTGTAGCTGAGCGGCGAGAAGTAGAGCTGCAGGTCCGGCCGCGCCAGGCCGGGCCGGGAGCGAACGAAGCCACCGCCCTGGTTCACGCTCAGCGCGAGCGGCCCGCGGCGCGTGGCGAGGTAGCGCAGGCCGACGCGCAACTTGCCCCACCACGGGCGCAACTCATCGTTGAGTGTGGCCACGCGCGAGCGGTACAGGTGATCGATGCACAAGTGGTCCTGCAGGTGCTGGCCCACCGCCGGCTGGTGCAGCACGACGCCGATGCCGAGCATTTGCAGCAACGGCGCCGCGCCGACGCCCGAAGCCTGGAGCAGCAGCGGCGAGTTCACGGCGCCGGCGCAGACGATGACTTCGCGCGCCGCGTGGGCGTGCTGCGCGGCGCCGCTCTGCTGGTAGTCAAGGCCGGTCGCGCGGTGGCCGTCGAACGTGATGCGCGTTGCAAGCGAGTGCGTGTGCACGATCAGATTCGGGCGCTTCGCGGCCGGGTGCAGGTAGGCGCGTGCGGCCGACATGCGCCGGCCGTGAAGCGTCGTGATCTCGTACACCCCCACGCCCTCCTGCACCGCGCCGTTGAAACCGGAGTTGCGCGCGAAGCCGGCGTCTGCGCCCGCGTTCAGAAACGCTTCGCACAGCGGGTGCACTTCATTCGACACGTCGCTCACGTGCAGCGGCCCGCCGCGGCCACGCCAGGCGGGGTCGCCATGCGGCGCGTCTTCCATCTTTCTGAAGTAAGGCAGCACGTCGGCCCAACCCCAACCCGGGTTGCCGAAAGCGAGCCAGTCGTCGAAGTCGCTGGCGAGGCCGCGCACGTAGACCATCGCGTTGATCGAACTCGAGCCGCCCAGCACCTTGCCGCGCGGCCAGTAACCTTCGCGCCCGGCGAGGTTCGCCTCGGGCTCGCTGCGGTACATCCAGTTCAGCGAGGCGTCGTAAAACGACAGGCCGTACCCGATCGGCATCTGAACGCGAAAGAGTTGGTCGCTGCCGCCGGCTTCCAGCAGCAGCACGCGGTGGCGGCGATTCGCGCTGAGGCGGTTCGCGAGCACACAGCCCGCCGAGCCGGCGCCAACAATGATGTAGTCGAATTCACTCACGCGGTGGCGCACGCCGTCGCGTAGAGTCGCATCGCCGAGGCCATCTCGCAGCGGCTAGCGTGCACCGACAACATGAAGATCAAACGCATCGAGACATTCTGCACCGCCTTCGTCGGCTTCGTCCGCGTGACCACCGACGACGGCGCGCACGGCTGGGGCCAGGTGTCGACGTATCACGCCGACATCAGCGCGCTCATCCTGCACCGCCAGGTCGCGCCATGGGTGCTGGGGCAAGACGCGCTCGACATCGACGCGCTCGTCGACCGCGTCTGCGAGCAGGAGCACAAGTTCCCGGGCTCGCACCTGTACCGTGCGATCGGCGGGGTCGACACCGCCCTGTGGGACTTGCGCGGCAGGCTGGAAGGCAAATCGGTGTGCGAGCTGCTCGGCGGCACGCCGGGCCCACTGCGCGCCTACGCGAGTTCGATGAAGCGCGACATCACGCCGGAGCAGGAAGCGGCGCGTTTTTGCGCGCTGCGGGAGCGCTTCGGCTTCGACGCCTTCAAGTTCCGCATCGGCGCCGAATACGGCCACGACCGCGACGAATGGCCGGGCCGCACCGAAGCCATCGTGCCCGCCGTGCGGCGCGCCCTGGGTGCCGACGTGGACCTGCTCGTCGACGCGAACAGCTGCTATTCGCCGCAGCGCGCAATTCAAGTGGGCGCGCTGCTTCAGGAACACGGCGTGAGCCACTTCGAAGAACCCTGCCCGTACTGGGAACTCGAGCAGACAAAGCAGGTGCGCGACGCGCTGACCATCGACGTGACCGGCGGCGAACAGGACAACTACCTGCCGCACTGGCGCCACATGATCGAGACGCGCGCGGTGGACATCGTGCAGCCCGACGTCTGCTACCTGGGTGGCCTGGCGCGCACGCTGCGCGTGGTGCGCATGGCGGCCGATGCCGGCCTGCCGTGCACGCCGCACAGCGCGAATCTGTCGCTGGTGACGCTGTTCACAATGCACCTGCTGGGCGCGATCCCGAACCCCGGCAAGTACCTCGAGCTTTCCATCGAAGGGGCCGACTACTATCCGTGGCAAGACGGCCTGTTCGTCGAATCGCCCTACGCGGTGCGCAGTGGCAAGGTGACGATCCCAAGCGCGCCGGGCTGGGGGGTGGAGATCTCGCCGCAATGGCTCGAGCGCGCGAGTTATCAGGTGAGCGAGCGCGAATGAGCGGCAGAGGACTATGGCCATCGGGCCGGCCGGCCGGAGTTCTTGGTACGCTCGACTCCGCGCCTATCCACACGGTTGCGGGACTGTCCAAATGAACGCACAAGACGATCCGTTCGTGAACCGCCTGCGCAGGCGCGCCCTTGCGTCGTGCTTGATCGGCGCCGCGGCGCTGGCAGCGCTGGGCTGCGCTTCCAGCGTCACCTGCGACAAGGCCCTGGCCGCATCGCCGCAGTTCTCCACCGAAGGCTGCGTCTTCCAGAACGTGCAGAACCCGCGGGCGAAGCCTTCGCAGCCCACCTGGAAGATCTGGTCGCGCTTTCTGGAACCGGCGCCGCCGGGAACGACGCCGGTCGATGCGATCCCCGTGCGCAAGCTGACCCGTGCCGGGCTCGACGCACTCGACGACTCCGCCAACCATATCGTCCGGCTCGGACATTCGTCGCACCTGCTCAAGCTGCGCGGCAAGTACTGGCTCATCGATCCGGTGTTCGGCGAGCGCGTCTCACCGTTCAGCTTTGCCGGGCCCAAGCGTTTCCACCCGCCGCCGCTGGCGCTGACCGACTTGCCGCCGATCGAGGGCCTGATCCTGTCACACGACCACTATGACCACCTGGACCTGCCGACCATCGAATACCTGAACGGGCGCGTCCAACGCTACTTCGTGCCGCTGGGCGTCGGCGCGAGGCTGCAGGACATGGGCGTGCAGGCGCAGCGCATCGAGGAATTCGACTGGTGGCAGAAAGGCAGCCATGCCGGTGTGACACTGACCGCCGCACCGGCGCAGCATTTCTCCGGCCGCACGCTGTGGGACCGGAATCGCACGCTGTGGGTCAGTTGGGTCGTGCAAAGCGGCGAGCAGCGCATCTTCTACAGCGGCGACTCGGGCTACTTTCCCGGCTTCAAGGAGATCGGCGATCGCTTCGACGGGTTCGACCTGGCCTTGATGGAGAACGGCGCCTACGACAGCTATTGGCCTGCCGTGCACATGGCGCCAGAGGAAACCGTGCAGGCCTTCCAGGACCTGCGTGCCCGCTTGCTGTACCTGGTGCACAACAGCACCTTCAATCTGGCGTTCCACACCTGGCAAGACCCGCTCGAGCGGGTTGCGGCGCTGGCCGAAGCGAAGCGCCTGCCACTGGCAACGCCCGAGATTGGCGAAGTGCTGACTATCGGCCAGCCGCGCACGAATGTGACGTGGTGGCGGGGGCTGAAGTAGGCGCCGTTCAGCCTGCGCGCACGCATTTCCCCTGACCCGCGCGGCGGTCCGCGCAACAACGTCAACGCCAACCCCGCTGCGCCGCCTTACTGAAACCGACCCGGTGCGTAAGGCGCCATCGACAGGGGCACGCGCTCTCCCGACGCCAGCGCGGCCACCAGTTGCCCGGTGTGCGGGGCGCCCGTCAAGCCAAGGTGGCCATGGCCCGCCGCAATGAAGATGTTCGGGTGCGCTGCCACGGCGCCAATCGCAGGCAGGCTGTCGGGCATGCCCGGGCGCGGGCCCATCCAGCGTGTGCCTTGGCCGAGTTTGACGTTCGGGAACATGCCGCGCAGTTGCCGCTCCAGCAGCGCGGCGCGGCGCCATGACGGCGGGTCGTCGGGCAGGCCGATTTCTTCGGTGCCGGCGATTCGCAGGCCCAGCTCCATCGGCGTCACCGCGAAGTGGCCTTGCATTTCGCTCACCACGTGGCGCAGCTGGATGCCGGGATCGGCGTAAGTCATGTGGTAGCCGCGTTCGGCGATGAGCGGAAGGGCGAGCCCGAGCGGCTTCACGAGTTGCGCGGACCATGCCCCTGCGGCGACGACCACCGCATCGGCGTCAAACGTTTGCGCAGCCGTCTCGACGCGCACGCCTTCTGCCCCGCGCGGGCGCAACGCGCGAACCTCGGCGCGCAGAATGATTCCGCCGCTGCGCGCGAACCGTGCCGCGTAGGCCAAGGCCAGGCGGTAGGGGTTTGTCGTGTAACCCATGGGCCCCATGCGCACGCCGCGTGTGTACGCGCTCGACAACTCGGGCTCGGCTTCGCGCAGTGCCGCGCCTTCGAGCACCTCGATCAAACCGCCGCGCTCGCGCCGCAGTTGCCACGCCAAGCCGTTCACGACGTCGATCGCGTCCGGGTCGCGGTGCACGTACAAGCCCGCGGCGGCTTGCACCAGCTCGGGCACGCCGGCCTCGCGCGCCAGCGCCTGATGCCGTTCGACGGAAGTGCCGTAGAGCGCCTTCATCGCGTCTGCGGTCTGCCGCACCTTCGCAAGCGTCGCGGCGCGGCGAAATTGCAGCAGCCAGCGCCACGTGCCGGGCAGCGAGCGCCAGCGGATCGCGAGCGGGCTGTCGGGGTCGAGCAGCAGGCGCGGCAGCTCGCTGTGCAGGCCCGGCAGCGCGATGGGCACGACGGCCATCGACGCGAGAATTCCGGCGTTGCCGAACGAACACCCCTCGCCGGGGCCCAGACGGTCGATCAGCGTCACCGCCCAGCCGCGCCTCTGCAACTCGAGCCCCGTACAAACCCCGACGATGCCGGCGCCCACGACGACGGCGCTGCGTGTAGTGTTCACGGGTTCAATTTTGCGAGTCAACCACCCTTCGATCGTAGGCCAGGATTTCAAGTCCGCGGTGCTCGCCCACCCACGTCACGGAGTCAAAGACATGCCGGTTCAACGCGAAAATAACTTTAGCTTCTTCGCCGCCTTGCTTTGCGCGGGCGCGGTTCTGGGCGCGAGCAGCGCCGCGGCGCAGGAGCTCACCGTCGTCTCGTTCGGCGGCTCGTACCAGGAAGGGCAGAGCAAGGCGCTGTTCCAGCCCGCCGCCAAGGCGATGAACATCAAGGTCAAGGAAGAAACCTACACCGGCATCGCCGACTTGCGCCTCAAGGTGAAGGCCGGTGCGGTGACGTGGGATGTCGTCGCGAGCGGCTCGGGCAGCGCGGCGCGCGCCGGCGCGGAAGGCATTCTGGAAAAGCTCGACTACAAGGTGATCGACATCTCCAGCTTCGCACCCGGCCTGGCGTTCGACTACTGCGTCGGCGGCGACGTGTTCTCCACCGTGCTCGCGTGGAACACCAAGACCTATGGCGAGAAGGGCCCGCAGAGCTGGGCCGATTTTTGGGACGTGAAGAAGTTCCCCGGCAAGCGCGCCTACCGCAAGGGCGTGGCCGGCGCCCTGGAGCCGGCGCTGATGGCCGACGGCGTTCCGGCGAACAAGGTGTACGAGGTGCTCTCGGCGCCGGGCGGCATCGAGCGTGCGATCAAAAAGATCAAGGAGCTGAAACCCCACATCGCGGTGTGGTGGGCGTCGGGCGCACAACACGCGCAGTTGATGAAAGACGGCGAAGTCGACATGGTCACGGGCTGGAACGGCCGCTTCGACGTCGTCGCCAAAGACGGCGGCAAGGTCGCGTACACCTTCAACCAGGCGCTGCTCGACTACGACTGCTACGCCATCCCGAAAGGGGCGCCGAACAAGGACCTGGCGATGAAGTTCCTCGCCGAGATCGTCAAGCCGTCGTACCAGGCCGAGTTCACGAAGTACATCACCTACGGGCCGACGAATAAAAAGGCCTACGAGCTGGGCACCATCGAAGCGGCGTATGCCAAACGCCTGCCCTCACACCCCGAAAACGCCGCCAAGCAGTTGACGATCAACCTGGATTGGTACATCAAGTTCGAAGCGCAGGCGCAGACGGCTTACCAGAACATGCAGACGGAATAGTCGGCGTTGCGCGCCGCCATTCCGATCACGCTGCGCGGCCTGCGCAAGGCCTACGGTTCGGTGCGTGCGCTCGACGACGTCGACCTCGACGTCTTCGCCGGCGAATTCCTCACGCTGCTCGGGCCCTCGGGCTCGGGCAAGACGACGCTGCTGATGGTGCTCGCCGGTTTCATCCGCCCCGATCAGGGCAGCCTGAAGTTCGGCGACGAGGAAGTGATTCGCCTCGCGCCGCACAAGCGCGACATCGGCATGGTGTTCCAGAACTATGCGCTGTTCCCGCACATGGATGTGGCGGCGAACATCGCCTACCCGCTCAAGCTGCGCGGCGTGAGCGGCGCGCTGCTCGAGCAGCGCGTCGCCGCGGCGCTCGACACCGTGCAGCTCGCCGGTTACGGGCCGCGCCGCATCGACGAGCTCTCCGGCGGTCAGCGCCAGCGCATCGCCCTGGCGCGTGCGATCGTCTTCGAGCCGCGCATCGTGCTGATGGACGAGCCGCTCTCGGCGCTCGACAAACAACTGCGCGAGCGCATGCAGATCGAGCTGCGCGCGCTTCACGACAAGCTCGGCACGACGACGATTTACGTCACGCATGACCAGCGCGAGGCGCTGACGATGTCGGACCGCATCGCCGTCATCGACGGCGGGCGCATCATGCAGCTCGGTACGCCGCGCGCGATTTACGAGCAGCCGGCGAACCGCTTCGTCGCCGAATTCATCGGCGAGTCGACCTTCCTCCAGGTTCAGCAGCACGGCGCGCAGTGGGCTTGCGCGGGCCAGTTGTTGCGCGTGGCGAGCGCTCCTTCGAGCCCGGGGCCGGCGGTGCTGATGGTGCGGCCGCAGCAGTTGCGCATCTTGGCGAGCAACGCCGCCGAGGACGGCCTGAACGTGCTCGACGCCAACGTCGTCGACGTGATCTACCAGGGCGACACGCTGTTGCTGCAGGCGACCCTGCGTGACGGCAGCGCCATCAGCGCGCGCTGCGTCGCGAATCGCGAGACGCTGCTCGACATGCCGCAACCGGGCAGCGCGGTGCGGCTGGGCTTGAGCATCGCCGACACCATCGTGCTCTCCGACACGGCGGTCTGAATGCAGCCCGCCGCGCAGCGCTTCGTCAGCACGGCGCCCGGCCTGAACGCCGCAGCGTTGAAGCGCGACAGCCTGCTCGAACGACTCACCTTGGCAAGCCTCGCAGCACCCGCGCTGCTGCTCGTGCTGATCACGATGCTGGCGCCAGTCGCGTGGCTGTTTGCGCTGTCTTTCCTCGGCGACGACGGGAACTTGAGCCTCACCCACTACCAGCGTTTGCTCGAGCAGCCTTCCTACGGCAGGACCTTCGTCACGACGTTCAAGGTGAGCCTCATGACGACGGGCCTGTGCCTGCTCGCCGGCTATCCGCTCGCCTACGTGCTCTCGCAATTGCCGCGCCGCGCCGCGAACCTGTGCCTGATCGCCGTGCTGCTGCCGTTCTGGACGTCGCTGCTCGTTCGCACCTACGCCTGGCTGGTGCTGCTGCAGCGCAAGGGCCTGATCAACACCTGGGGCATGGAACTCGGCTGGTGGGACGAGCCGCTCGCGCTCGTGCACAACCTCACCGGCACGCTGATCGGCATGGTGCACATCATGCTGCCCTTTCTCGTGCTGCCGCTGCTGGGCGCGATGCGCGCGATTCCCAGGGACTTCCTGCTTGCCGCAGCGAACCTCGGCGCGAGCCCGAGGCGCGCCTTCTGGTCGGTGTTCTTTCCGCTCTCGGTGCCGGGCCTGCTCGCCGGAACGCTGATCGTGTTCATCCTGTGCCTGGGCTTTTACGTCACGCCGGCGGTGCTGGGCGGTGGCAAGGTGATCATGGTGTCGAACCAGATCGCAGCAGACATCGAACTCTTTTTCAACTGGGGTGCGGCGAGCGCGCTGGGCGTCGTGTTACTCGTGCTGACGCTCGCTTTCCTGTGGTTCGCGACCAAGGTGCTGCGGCTGGAGCAAGTGCTGGGCGGGGGCCACAGCGCATGAAGTGGATCGATGAGCCCGCGTCGCCGACGCAGATCACGCACCGCAGTCGCCTGTGGCTCTACGCGATCGCGGCGTTCGTGCTGGCGTTCCTGATCGTGCCCACGCTGATCGTGATTCCGATGTCGTTCTCGGAGTCGCAGTACCTCGAGTTCCCGCCGCGCGAGTGGTCGCTGCGCTGGTACCGCAGCTATTTCGCCTCCAGCGCCTGGATGCAGGCGACCGCTACGTCGTTCCAGGCGGGAGCGCTCACCACGCTGTTCGCCACGCCGCTCGGAACACTCGCCGCGTACGGCTTGTTCGTCTCGCGCTTTCGCTGGGTTCGCTTGATTCACGTGCTGCTCATCACGCCCATCATCGTGCCGGTGATCCTGGTCGCGATCGCCGTGTTCTACGTCTACGTCAAGCTCAAACTGGTGAACTCGCTCACCGGCATCGTGCTCGCACACAGCATGCTCGCGATTCCCCTCGTGATTTTGGTCGTCACGTCGGCGCTGAAGAGCTACGACATGAACCAGGAGATGGTCGCGCGCAGCCTCGGCGCATCGCGCATCAAGGCCTTCCTCGGCGTGACGCTGCCGCAGATCCGCTTCGCCGTGATCAGCGGCGCGCTGCTCTCCTTTCTGACATCGTTCGACGAAGTGATTCTGTCGATGTTCGTCTCGGGCGGGTCGAACTCGACGCTGACGCGCAACATGTTCAACGCGCTGCGCGACCAGATCGATCCGACGATCGCGGCGATCTCGACGCTGATGATCCTCGTGACGACGCTGCTGCTCGGCTTGGCGCAGTTGTACGGGCGCGAGAAGCGTCTTTGAAAGCCATTCGCAGTCAGCTGCCTAGGAATGTGCGTGCAGAGGTCGAGAATGGGCAGGTGGCCCGGGGGTACGTTCTCCGGCCCCACGCTCGCGGGGCATCGTGATCTGCCTGCAAGCGTGGCGCCATCAACACCGTGTTCTCTTGTCCAGGTTGAGGACACCGCGAATGGGGGCCTGCGCCCGTACCCCAAGCCACCTACCCCGGCACCCGGGTGGCAAGCGAGGGCTCTGCATGCCGCCCTGGCGTCGCAACCCTCGCAAGAAGCTCGCGACGAACGGCAGCAATGGGCCGAAGGCCCGCGACTCCCTACCGCCCAGGCTCCTGACTATCCAAGCGCGACGCCATCTTCGCCACCAGGTTCTGCGCGACACCGGGGCGGCTGTACGGGCACACGGCGATGCAAATGCCGCAACCGATGGTCTGGTTGAAGTAAGGCAGGCACTTGTCGAAGTCGACGTACCACTTCACGCTGCCGCGCACCATCGACTTCTTCGGCAGGATCGCGTCGGGCGGGCAGGCGTCGGAGCAGACCTTGCAGTGCAGGCAGAACTGATCCGCGCCAAAACGGTCCGCCGTGTCCGCAACCAAGGGCAAATCGGTCAACACACTCGCCAGGCGAAAGCTCGAGCCGAGTTCGCGGTGGATGATCGAGCCGTGTTTGCCCAGTTCGCCGAAGCCGCATGCCAGCGCCGGCGGAATCAACACCATCGGCCCGGCCATCGGCCCGCCGTGCGGCGCCGCGTCGTGGCCTTGCTCGCGAATCCACGACGCGAGGCCTTTCGCCGCCTGGTTGCCGCGCCCGTATTGGCGGATCACTTCGGCGGCGGCTTCCGGCTCAGGCGCGGTCTTCATCTGCTCGTAGGCGTGCGCGACGCCGATCATGATGACCCAACGCTGCTGTACGTCGTAGCCCTGGAACACCCACTCGGGGCGGACTTGCGTGATGCCTACCAGGTCTGCGCCGTGACGGCGCGCGACGTCCTTGACCTGTTCGCTCCACGCTGCGGCGGGCTGTTGCACGGCCACCGGCGCCAACGGTGACAGCGGCGTGTCGATGATCTTCTGCCGCGCCTCGCGCGCCTGCGCGATCAGCGGATGCTTCGGCGTCTGCGTGTAGAACCAGCGCTGCAAGGCGCCGTGCGGCGTCTTGTCGGGGTCGTGCCAGTAAATCGGTGCCGGGCGCACCGGCTCTGGATTGCCGACTTGATTGATCGCATTGCCCGAGATGGCTGGCCACAGCGCCATTTGCGCCGGGTCCGGCGTGAACAGAGGTTTGGCTGCGGGCATGGTTGTCTCCAGGTGGCAAGCGCTGCGCCTTCAGATCGCGCCGCTTTGGCGCAGGCGCTCGATGTCGGCCGTGGCGTAGCCCAACCCTTGCAGCACCTCGATCGTGTGCTGGCCCAAAGTGGGCGGAGGCGAAGAGATGCGCCCCGGCGTTTCGCTCAGGCCCACGAGCACGCCGCCCACGGAGATTGTCCCCGCGGTCGGATGCTCAATCTCCTGCACCATCCCGTTGTGCCGCACCTGCGGGTCGGCAAAGGTGTCGCGGAGCAGGCTCACCGGGCCGCACGGCACGTCGGCGCGCGCCATGATCTCGGACCACTCGCCACGTGTCTTGGTCTGCAGGATCTCGGCGAGCAGGGGCACGAGCGCGTCGCGGTTCGCGGTGCGCACTTTGTTCGTCGCGAAGCGCGGATCGGTGAGCAGGTCTTCGCGTTGCAAGGCCTTGCACAGGTTGCGCCAGAAGCCTTCCGTCAGGCACGCGACGATCAGGTAACCGTCGCTCGCCTCAAACACCTGGTAAGGCACGATCTGCGGGTGCGCGCCGCCGCTCGGCGCGTCGGGCTTGCCGGTGACGTGAAAACCGCTGACGTAGTTCGCCAGTGCGCCCACCTGGCCGTCGAGCAGCGACACAGTCACGAGCTGGCCGATGCCGAAGCGCTCTTTTGCGAGCAGCGCGAGCGAAATCCCGTAGGCGGCGAGGTAAGAGCCCATGAAATCGGCGACCGGCGCGCCGATCTTCACGGGTGCTCGACCCGGCTCGCCCGTCAGGCCCATGATGCCACCCAGGCCCTGCACGAGGATGTCCATCCCAGGCCTGTCGGCATAGGGACCCGTCGTGCCGAACGCCGAGATCGAACAGTAGACGATGTCGGGCCGGCGCTGCGCGACGCTGGCGTAGTCCAGGCCGAGGCGGCGCAGCGCGCCGGGCCGGTAGTTTTCGATCACGACCTGGCAACGCTCGAGCAGTTTGTGGATGACCTCCATGCCGCCTTTGGTCTTGAGGTCGAGAACGATGCTTTTCTTGCTGCGGTTGATTCCCAGGAAATACGAGCTGTCCGCGCCGGGAAACACCGCGTCGTAGCCGCGCGTCGGGTCGCCGCTGCGCGGTTCGACCTTGACGACTTCGGCGCCCATATCGCCGAGCATCGACGTCGCGAGCGGCCCGGCGCCGATGTGCGTCAGGTCCAGGATCGTGATGCCGTCCAGCGCACGGCGGCCCGGTTGGCGCTGCGCTGGGTTTGAGGGAGGCGGGTTTGTCATGGCTCGGGAAGGAGTTTCGCCTCAGCAGCGCGGCGCCGCCAGAACACAGGCCGCGATATCACGCCGCCGGGCCGCCAGATCACGATCAGGATCAGGATCAGGCTGAAGATGATGATGCGCCCTCGGCTGGTGATCCGCAGCAGCTCGGGCAGCGCGGTGAAGACGAAGGCGGCAAGCACGGTTCCGGAAAAATGGTCGCGCCCGCCGATCACGGTGTGGAGCAGCAACGCGACCGTCATGTAAAAGCCGAGCTCGTCGGGCTCGATCACGCCGAGGTAGTGCACTTGCAACCCGCCGCCCAGCCCGCAGAGAAAACCGCCGATGGCAAAGGCGAGCACGCGCATGGGCATGACTTGAATGCCGCTTGCCGCTGCGGCGTCGGCGTCGTCGCGCACGGCGCGAAACGCCAGGCCCAGGCGCGACTCCTCGAAGCGGACGAAGCCGACGATCACGACGATCAGGACGAGCGCCGCCTGCCACAGCGTCGCGTGCAAGGGCACACCGCTCAGGCCCAGCGCGCCGCCGAGTGGTCGCGAGTTCTTCAGCACGACGATCGCGATCTCGGCGACGGCGAGTGTCGCGATCGCGAAAATCATTCCCGAGAGGCGCCGCAACAGCAGCATCAGCAATGTCGCGACCGCGCTGGCCGCGCACGCGCCGAGCAGCAGCGCCGCGGCGAACGGCACGCCGGCGCGCGCCGAGAGCATTCCCGCGACATAGGCGCCCACCCCCAGCAAGGTGGCATGCACGGCGGAGAACTGGCCGCACAGGAAGGTGACGTAAAAGCCCAGGCCGACGATCGCCTGGATGCAGCCGAGCATCGCCACGTGTTCCCAATAGCCCGTCGCCATGTCGTCGTGTCCGCTCGAAACAAGAGTCAGCGAAGGTGCGCCGAGGGCAACAGCCCGCGTGGCCGCCACGCGAGCACGAGCAGCAGCAGGCCGTACGCGACTGCGTCGCGGTACGCCGAGAGCCATTGACCGGCGACGAGCACTTCCAATAGCCCGAGCAGCAGGCCGCCGGCAAACGCGCCGTTCACCGACCCGCTGCCGCCGGCGACGACGACGACGAGCGCCTTCAGCGCAAAACTCGCGCCGAGAAACGGCGTGATCACGCCGAAGTTCATCGCGATCAGCACGCCGGCGAGCGCGCCCAATCCCGAGGACAAGCTGATCGTCAGCATCGTGATGCGCGGCGCATTCACGCCGAACGCCTGCGCGACGCTCGGCAGCTCGGCGGTGGCGCGCACGGCGCGGCCGAAACGCGTGCGATGCACGAGCAGGTTGATGAGCACAAGGGTGAGTAGGCCCACGCCGAGAACGCTCAACTGCACGGTCGTCACGTACGCCTGGCCGATCTCAAACCCTCCCGCTGCCGGCCGCGGAAAGGAGCGCTGGCCGAAACCGAAGGCGAGCACGGCGCTGGCCTGGAGAAGCGCGCCCACGCCGATTGTCACGATCAAGGGTGCGAGCTCGCCCTGGCCCCGCAGCGGCCGCAGCGCCAGCCGCTCGAGCAGCAGGCCGAGGACCGCGCCGCACAGCACGGCTGCCAGGGCGGCAAGCGCCAGTCCGGCGCCATGCTCCAGCGCGAAGAAGGCCGCGAAGGTCGAGACCATCATGATCTCGCCGTGCGCGAGGTTGTAGATGCGCAGGATGCTCAGCTGCAGCGCGTAGCCCACGGCGATCAGCGAATACACCGAGCCGAGCACGAGGCCGTTGATCAGTTGTTCGAGGAACATCAGTGCGACGCCGCGGCTTCAGTGTCCACGGCAGCTCCGAGGTAGGCCGCGGCGACGAGCGGGTCGTCAAGCAATTCCTGCGAGCTGCCCTGGGCGACGAGCAGGCCCGCACGCATCACGTAGCCGCGGCTCGAGACGGCCAGTGCGCGACGTGCATTCTGTTCGATGAGCAGAATCGCCAGGCCGTCAGCGTGCAGCGTCGCAATCAGCTCGAACAGTTGGTCGACGAGGTTCGGCGACAGGCCGTGCGACGGTTCGTCCATCAGCAGCAGGCGTGGCCTGGCGATCAGCGCGCGGCCGATCGCGAGTTGCTGCTGCTGGCCGCCGCTCAAGTGGCCGGCCAGCGCATTCAGCTTGGCGGCGAGCGCGGGGAAACGCGCGATCACGGCGTCGATGTCGCGCGCGATTTCTGCTGCGTCGTCGCGTGCGTAGCCGCCCATCTGCAGGTTTTCGCGCACCGTCATCTCGCGGAACACCTGGCGCTGCGCGGGAACGAGCGCGACGCCGTGGCGGCAGACTTGATGCGGTGCGAGCTCGTCGAGCCGCACGCCGCCGGGGCCAGCGATGCTGCCGCGCTCGGCGCGGCGCATTCCCATCACGGCGCGAACGATCGTCGACTTGCCCGCGCCGTTGCCGCCGATGACGCAGACCACTTCGCCCGCGTCGACGTGCAGCGACACGCCGTCAACGGCCTTGACGGGGCCATACGACACCGCCAGATCAACAATCGCGAGCGCAGGCGTCATGGCTGCCCCCGAGCGGCGGCGTCACGCCGACCACAACGATCGTCATCCCGGCGAACGCCGGGATCCTCCCGCGGCGGCCCCTCAACGGTGGATCCCGGCGTTCGCCGGGATGACGGTGCTGGGGCGTTGTTCCTCATGTGCCGAAATATTCGCGCGCCACGTCGGCGTTGCGCTGCACGTCGGCAGGCGCGCCTTCGGCGATCTTTCGGCCGTGCGCGAGAACGATCACCTTGTCCGACACCGACATCACGACGTCCATGTCGTGTTCGATGATGACCACGGCGTCGACGCCTTCGCGAAGTGCCGGCAGCACGGTGTCGACAAACAGGCGCTTGTTCTGCGCGTTCAGCCCCGACGTGGGCTCATCCAGAATCAGCAGGCGGGGTTTGAGCGCGAGCGCGCGCCCGATCTCCAGCAGGCGCTTCTCGCCGTGCGAGAGCGCGCCCGCGGCGACATCGCGCCGATGGCGCAGGCGCATGCGGTCGAGCAGTTCTTCAGCGATTGCATGCGCGCGCCGGCGCGCTGCGCGCTCGGCGGGCAGGCCCAGCACGATGGACATGAATCCGCTGCGCGCAGCGTTGAGCGGCGGCAAGGCCAGGTTCTCGAACGCGCTCAAGCTTTCGAACAAGCGCAGCTCCTGAAACGTTCGCGCCATGCCGCGCGCGGCGCGTTGTTCGGGCCGGAGCAGCGTCACGTCTTCGCCGCAGAACTCGACGCGCCCGGCGTCGGGTGCGGTCACGCCGCCGACGATGTCGAACAGCGTCGACTTGCCGGCGCCGTTCGGGCCGATGACGGCGCACACCTGGCCGCGGCGCACGTCGAAGCCCACGTCGTCGAGCACCGTCAGGCCGCCGAACGCCTTGCAGATGCCCTGGACGCGCAGAATTACTTCAGCGTCGTCCACTTGCCTTGCTGCATCACGACGAGCGCTGCGGTCGAGCGCGAGACTTCCGAGCCGTCCCACGACAAGGTGCCGGTCACGCCGCGCAGGTTCTTCGTCGTTGCAAGTGCGTCGCGCAGGCTCTGGCGCGTCGGCTTGGCTCCCGCGCGCGCGTACGCGTCGGCGAACATCAGCATCGCATCGAAGCCGTAGCCGTGGTACTGGTCGGGTCGCACGCCGGGGTACTTGGCGGCAAAGCGGACCACGAAGTCTTTCACGACAGGCTCGGGCGAATCGGGGTCGAGTGCCGACTGGCTGATCACGCCGTCTGCCGCTTCCTTCGCCGTCTTCTCGATCCCGCCTGGCGCCGGCCACGCGACGATGGGCGCCTTGATGCCGCGTTCGCGCGCAGTGCGGATGATGAGCGCGCCGGTCTCCGCCTTGGACGCGTAGTAGAAGACGTCCGGATTCGCAGCGCGGATCTTGCTGATCTGCGGCGCCATGTCGACGTCGCTCGCGCGGTGCGCTTCGGTGGCGACGATGCTCAAGCCAAGCTTTTGCGCCTGGAGCTTCACGTCGTCGAGCGCGCTGAGCGACGCTTCGTCGTCGAGGTCGTACATCACGGCGAGCGTCTTAGGCTTGAAGCGCTGCACCACGCCTTGCATCAGCGGGCCGTTTTCGTACGCCGGCATCGCGAGCTTGAAGACCCACGCGCCGGGCGGCTGCGGCCACTTGCCGCCTGAGGCCTGCGCGATCATCGGAATCAATGCCTGGTTCGCGATCGGCGCCGCGGCGATCGCTTCAATGCTGCGTGTCGGGCCGATGATCGCGATGATGTCGTCTTGCTGCGCGAGTTTGCGGATCGCTGCGGTCGCCACCGGCGGGCGGCCTTGCGTTTCTTCGGTGACGAATTGGACCTTCCTGCCCTTGAACGCGTCGCGCTCGTTGAGCAGGTCGAGCGCGACTTGCATGCCTTTGTACGACGCGTCGCCGTAGTAGCCCGACGGTCCTTCAAAGACTTGCGCGACGCCGATGCGAAGCGCCTCCTGCGCCAGCGCGGGTGCGCCCAGCGTCAGCAAGAAGGCAGAGACACAAATTCCAAGTTTCATGGATTCTCCTGTGAGGGTGGGGGTCGTGAATTACCGGGCTGCCAAACGGGCGGCGAGGTCGCGCTTCAAGTCTTCGATGATTCCGGCGGGCCGCGACTCGGGCGAATAGACGCCGTCAAAGCCGATGCCGCGAAATCGCGCCTCGACTTCCGACCACGCTTCGCGATTCGTTCCCAGGTGCCCGCCGATGTAGAGCAGGATGTCACCGAGGCCCGCCTCGATGCACTTCTCGCGCAGCGTCTGGCAGTCGAAAAACGCCATGCCGTAAAGCGAGGAGACGAGGATCGCGTGCGCCCCGGTTTCCAGTGCGGCTTCGATGAACTCTTCCTGCGGCACGCACGCGCCCAGGCGCACGACGTCGATGCCGGCGTCTTGCATGGCGCGCGTCAAGACGAACTGGCCGGTGACGTGGGCGTCGCTGCCTATCGTGCCGATCACGACTTTCGGCGTGGTGGATGTTGTCGTCATAGCTTGCTGAACACGTGGCTGCCCACCGGGCGGGCGAGGTGGTAGAGGTCGTCGGTGACCATGTCGATGTCGGCCTTGCGGCCGGTCGCGGCACAGCGCGCGGCGATGCGGTCCTGGTGGTACTTCAAGACTTTGGCCGGCAGCGGCAGCGCGCCGTGGTCGAGGTAGCGGTAGGCGCCGTGCAGGTCGCGCACTGTGAGCAGCCGGTTCTTCACGTGCACCCAGGGGCTGAACACGCCGTCCAGAATGCCGCGCTCGACTGCGGCGATCATGCCGTTGCTCGGGTCGCCGTCGGCCAGTTCGAGCACCGCGTCGACGATGGCGCGAACCTCGAGTTCGATCATCTCTTCTTCTTCGGCCATCGAATCGCTGCGGCCGATGTTGAACGAGCCGAGGATGTTCAGCATGTGCTTGGCGATCTTCACTTCGGCGCCAATGCCTTCTTTCGACGGCGTCGACGACGCTTCGTCGGGCGACTTGAGGTACATGAAGTGCGCGCCGCCCATGCGGCTGACTGCCGCTTCCCAGCCCATTTGCGTGGCGCACTGGATCACGTCGGTCGGCCACGTGCCCAGGTGCGGGTAGGTGCCGGCGTAGGTGGCCACACCGTCGATTCCCGCTCTGCCAAGGTATTCATCGACGAGGCGTTGCATGATCCGCAGCGCCGACACGTCTTGATTCGCGTTCGCCATCAGCCCATACGAACACGCGATGTGCTTCACGCCCTGGCGCGCCGCCTCCAACGCCTGCAAGATGACGATCGCGATCTTGATTCCCGGCGGCTCCCAGCCGTTGTGATGCCCCGCCGGCCAGGCGACGATGGGCGCGCCGCGCTCGGTGTACCAGGCCGCGAGGCGCGACACGTACTGGTGGTTGTGGATGCGCCGGTCCAGCGGGAAGTCGCGCGAGTGCTGCATCAGGTCGTGCAGGTCGTACGCGAGGTAGCCGGTGGCGCCGCCGGCGAGCGTGATCTCGGTGCACAGGCGCGGGTCTTCGTCGAGTGTGGACAGGTAGGCCGAGTGGCCGGAGGCCTCGACGATGCGGCGCATTCCGCTCACGCCGTGGTTCACTGCCGGGTAGCCGCTGAGCAGGTTGACGCCCGCGTCCTTGCTCGCTTCGATCGCCTTCGCCACCGCGTCGAAGCGCTTCTTGCGGCTGTACGCGTCGAGGATCAGAAACCACGAATCGTTCCAGTCGGCCATGCCGCACTCGGTTTCGACGAAGCGCATGATTTCCAGCATCGTCTCCAAACGCGCCTGGCCGACTTGTGGCAGCAGCACCGTGCCGCCTTGCGCTTTCGCGCGTGCGAGCTGATGCGCCTGCACCTTGTGCTGCGGCAGGGCGCGCTGGTAGGCGAGGGCTTCGGTGAGGTCCACGCCGGCGCCGGTGGGCCACTCGGCGAGTGCGGCGGGGCGCTGCCCGAGAAAGAGGTCTTCTTCCCAGCGCGCGTCGCGCACTTCCATCGTTCTCCAATTCGTTCGCACGCAGCAAATCTCCAAGGTCTCAGATTTCAACGAGGCTGGCGCGTTGCAAACGCAGCGCCACGTCGGGACGCGCCTGCGCCAACAGGCCCGTTGCGTAGAACACGTACAGCGAATCCATCCACAGGCGCGGCGCGCGCGGCCGCAGCGACAGCGGCTGCAATCCGCTCCAGCGCACGCCCTCGAGCACGTAACGCGGGTCGCGCCCGTGCGCGAGGATGCCGCCGGTGCCGATCACCGCGCCCACGGAGCGCAAGTCCTTGCCGACCTGCATCGCCACCGTGCCGTCGGGCATGTGCACGTGCTCGACGTATCCCGCGTGGCGCGCGACGGCGATTTCCACCGCGGTGCGCGCCAGCGCCGTGTCGATGCGGTGTGCGGCGTCGTCGGCGGGCAGCGTCTGCACGTGGCTGCCCAGGCCGCGCACGTGCGATTGCAAGTCCGTCGCGCTGCTTGTTGCGTCGCACGACTGCGCGGGCGCGCGCGCCGCGGCGTGGCGTGCCACGTCGTCGCCGGCCGACTCCAGAATGTGCGCCGCGTTGAAGCGGATGCCGAGGTCTCCTTCAACCGTGCGTTTGGCGTAAGGTTCCGGCAGGCCGCGCAGCACGAGCGCGGCGTCGGTCGGGTCGCCCTTGGCGATGGAGTCGACATCGGTCGTTGCGCCGCCCACGTCGACGAGCAGCAGATCGCCCATGCCGGCGTCGCCGCCGTGGCCGCGCGCGAGCAGCTCCGCGCCCAGCAGCACCGCCATCGGCGTGGGCATCACAGGAGCCTGCAAAGTGCGTTGCACGGCTTCCAGGCCTTTGGCCTTGACGATGCGTTCGATGAACACGTCGCGGATCGCGTGGCGCGCCGGGTCGACTTCGAGCCGGCCGAACTCGGGCATCACGTTGGCTGCGAGTTTCACGCTCTTGCCCCTGGCCGCGAGCGCGTCGGCGGCTTCGCCGGCGATGGAGCGATTCGCTGCGACGACGAAGGGGCAGTCGAGTCCGCTCGCCGCAAGCTTTTCGGCGTTGTGCATCACGACGGCCGATTCGCCGCCGTCGGTGCCGCCGGAAAGCAGCACGATGTCGGGGCAGAGTAGCTCGATCGCGGCGATGTCCGAGCGAGTCAGGCGGTAGGAGTAGACGCCCACGACTTTCGCTCCGGCGCCCAGCGCCGCGCGGCGCGCCGCCTCGCTCGTCAGGCGGGGAACGAGGCCGCACACGACCATGCGCAGGCCGCCGGCGGCGCTGCTCGACGCGCGCCTGGGCGCGCTTCGCAGGCTTGGGTTGGCGCACGCCTGCACGAGCGAGTCGATCGCGTGACCCAGGCCGATCGCGAGATCCGTATCGGCCGTGGTCGGCGCCTGGGCGCGGCCGAGCACACTCGCGTCGTCGCAGTCCACTGCCGTCACCTTGGTGAACGTACTGCCGAAGTCGATGAGGACCTCAACTTCGCTCATCCCCGCCGCCGCTTGCGGAACGCTTCGACGCGCTGCTTGAAGTCGGGCAGGTCTTCGATCACCGCCATGTGCGACGACACCGCGTCCAGGTGCGAGCGCAGCGACGCCTGCCCCGTCATCGCCTGCAGCGCGACGCGCTTCGTGAAGCGCACCGCGTGGGTGGGCTGGCGCGCGATGCGCTGCGCGAGTGCCGTCGCCATCGCGAGCGCCGTGCCGGCGGGCGCGACGTGGTTCACGAGGCCGATTCGCAGCGCCGTGTCGGCGTCGATGGCGTCGCCCGTCCACAGCAACTCCAGCGCGCGCGCCAGGCCCACCAGGCGCGGCAGGAACCAGGCGCCGCCGTCGCCCGGCATCAGGCCCATCGCGATATAGCTCTCGGCCAGCACTGCGGAAGCGTCCATCACCCGCAAGTCGCACATCAGCGCCATGTCGAGGCCGGCGCCGCGCGCCGTGCCGTTCAGCGCGGCGATCACCGGGCAGTCGATTCGCTCCAGCGCGAGCGGCACCTGGTGCACGTTGTCCCACAGGTAGTTCTTGCGCTCGATCGCGTTCATCGTCAGGAACGTCTCGAGCTCGTCCATGTCGCCGCCCGCGCAAAACGCTGCGCCTGCGCCGGTGACGATGAGTGCGCGGATCTCGCGATCCTTCTCGACGCGCGCCAGCGCCTCGCGCCACAGCGTGATCATGCCGACGTCGAATGCGTTGAGGCGCTGCGGCCGGTTCAGCGTGATCGTGGCGACGCCGGTCGCGGTGTCGACGTCGAACAACAGCGAGGCAGAGTCGGTCATGCGGGGCTCAATTCAGGCGAAGCGGGGGATGCGGACGTTTTCGAGTGCCGGCGCGACGGCTATTCCAGCTTGATCTTCGCGTCGTCGATCAGCTTGGCCCACTTCAGCGCCTCGGCGCGCAGGAAGGTGCCGAACTGTTCAGCCGAGCCGCCGGCGGCGTCGGCGTTCAGCGAGGTCAGCAGCTTCTGGCCCTCTGCCGTGTCCCAGGCCTTTTGCACTTCGGCGTTGAGGCGCTCGATGATCGCCTTGGGCGTCTTTGCCGGCGCGACCAAGGCCACCCACGACTGCACGTTGTAGCCGGGAACGCCGGCTTCGGCGACCGTCGGCACCTCTGGCATTTCGCTGCTGCGCCTCGGGCCCGTCACGCCCAGCGCCTTGAGCCTGCCGCTCTTGATGAAGGGCAGCGCCGCGGGAATGTTGCTGAACATCATCTGCACCTGGCCGCCCATCAGGTCGGTCAGCGCCGGGCTGCTGCCTTTGTAGGGCACGTGCACGATGTCCACGCCCGTCATCGATTTGAAGAGTTCGCCCGACAGGTGGTGCGACTGGCCGTTGCCGGCCGACGCGAAGTTGAGCGTTCCCGGTTTCAGCTTCGCCAGCGCAATCAGCTCGCGCACCGAATTCACCGGCAGCGACGGGTTCACGACGAGCACGTTGCCGAAGGTCACGACGAGCGCGAGCGGCTCGAAATCGCGCGCCACGTCATACGGCAGTTTGGGCTGCAACGCCGGCATCACGGCGAGCGGCCCGATGTTGCCAAAGAGCAGCGTGTAACCGTCGGGCGCAGCCTGCGCAACGGCGTGCGTGCCGACCACGCCGCCGGCGCCTGCACGATGCTCCATCACAAACGGTTGGCCCCAGGCGCGCTGCACAGCCTCGCCCAGGAAACGCACGATCGGGTCGGAAAGACCGCCCGGCGCCGACGGAACGATCACCGTGATCGGCTTGCTCGGGTAAGCCGACTGCGCCGACGCCGCAAGTGACGCCAGCGCCGCAGCGAACGTGAGCAGTGCACGGCAGAGTTTGTGCAGCGTCGTCATGGTGTGCATCGCAGCATAGGTTGCCGCGGCTGCGCCCAGCACTGGGGATTGCCCTGCGTCGGCCGCGAGGTGTGCATGAGCGGCATTGCTACGATGCACGAATGACCATGATGAGTACGCAGCGCCCCGTCCCCGCCCCCCCACCCCCGCGCACCGGCCCGCTTGCAGGCGTGCGCATCGTCGAATTCAAGGCGATCGGCCCGGTGCCGTTTTGCGCGATGTTGCTCGCCGACCTCGGCGCGACGGTGCTGCGCATCGAGCGCCGCGTCGACGCGGCGCTGGGCCTGAAGCGCCCGCTGAAGTACGACCTCGAGTTGCGCAGCCGCGAGGCGATTGCACTCGATCTCAAGGAGCCGCAAGACGTCGAGCTCGCGCTCGAACTCGTGGCCAACGCCGACGCGCTGATCGAAGGCTTTCGCCCCGGCGTGATGGAGCGCCTCGGCCTCGGCCCTGAGGTGTGCCTGGCGCGCCAGCCGCGCCTCGTCTACGGCCGCGTCACCGGCTGGGGCCAGGACGGGCCGCTTGCGCACGCCGCGGGCCACGACCTCAACTACATCGCGCTCACCGGCGCGCTCAGCGCGATCGGCAACGCCGGCGCGCCGCCGACGCTGCCGCTGAACCTGCTGGGCGACTACGCCGGCGGCTCGCTCTACCTGGCGCTGGGCGTGCTCGCGGCGATCATCGAAGCGCGCAGCTCGGGCGCGGGGCAGGTAGTCGATTCCGCAATCGTCGACGGCACGGCGTCGCTCTCCACGCTCTACTTCGGCATGCTCGCCGCGGGAATGCATAAGCCGCCGCGCGGCACGAACGTGCTGGACGGCGGTTCGCATTTCTACGGCGTGTACCGCTGCGCCGACGGCGAGTACATCTCGGTGGCTCCCGTCGAGCCCAAGTTTTATCTCGAACTGCTGGAGCGCCTGGGAATCGAGCCCGCGTCCCTGGGCGAGCAGCGCGACCCGGCGCGCTGGGCGCACGCGAAGGGCGTTCTCGCGGCGAAGTTCGCGACGCGCACACGCGCCGATTGGGCGGAATTGCTCGAAGGCACCGACGCGTGTTTTGCGCCGGTGCTCGACTTTGCGGAAGCGCCGCAACATCCGCAGCTCCAGGCGCGCGGCACGTTTGTCGAGATCGAAGGGGTGATGCAGCCTGCGCCGGCGCCGCGCTTCTCGCGCACACCGTCGGCCAAGCCCACCCCGCCCGTGGACGCGCGGCCCGACAACGCGGCGCACGCGTTGAACGGTTGGCTTGCTCCGGAGCGCATCGCTGCGCTGATCGCGAGCGGCTTCTTCGAGTCGACGAAGTAGGGCGTCCCGTGACAGCACCCTCGCCGGCCATTGGCGCACCCGCGCTCGCACCCTTCGGTGTGCGCAGCTTCCGCTTCCAGTGGCCGGCGGATCTCGCCACGTCGTGGGCGTTCGAGATGGAAACGCTGATCCTCGGCTGGTACGTGCTCACCGCGACGGGCTCGGTACAGCAGCTCGTGATCTTCGGTGCGCTGGCGTGGCTCGGGTCGCTGATATCGCCGTTCTTCGGCGTCGCGGGAGACCGCATCGGCATGCGCGCGCTGCTCTGCGCCACGCGCGCAGCGTACGCGCTGCTCGCGGCGGTGCTGACGGCGCTGACCTTGAGCGACGCGCTGTTGCCCTGGCACGTGTTCGCGATCGGTGCGATTGCCGGGCTGATCCGGCCGTCCGACATGATGATTCGCTACGTGCTGGTCGGGCAGACCATGCGCCCGGCGTTGCTGATGGGCGCGCTCGGCATCTCGCGCACCACGTCCGACACGGCGCGCGTCGCCGGCGCGCTCGCCGGAACGGGCGGCGTGGCGCTTTTCGGCATGGGCCCGGCCTACGTCGTGGTGACCGCGATGTATGTCGGCGCCTTCCTGCTGTCGCTCGGCGTCGCCGGCTCGCCGCCTCGCGCACCGCAGCACAAGGCGGACGGTGCTGCGGTGAAAACGCTCGCCGGCCTGCAACAGGCCGTCCACTACGTCTGGAACAAGCCCGATCTGCTGGGCGCGTTCAGCATGGCCTTCCTCGCGAATCTGCTCGCCTTTCCCTTCTTCCTGGGGCTGCTGCCCTACGTCGCCAGAGATGTCTACGCGATCGGCCAGTCAGGACTGGGCTACCTCGCCGCGGCATTCGCCGCAGGCGCGCTCGCCGGCTCGCTGCTGCTCGCGGCGCGCCGCTTGCCGCTGCCGGCCGGGCGCGCCATGCTGTGCAGTGGCGCAGCGTGGTTCGTCGCGATCCTGCTGTTCGGCCAGACCCGGTCCGTGGGCAGCGGCCTGGTGCTGCTCTTCGTGTCGGGGTTCGCGCAGAGCCTGTGCCTCACGCCCCTGGCCGCCGTGATGCTGCGCGCGTCCAGCGAAGAGATGCGCGGCCGCGTGATGGGCATGCGCATGCTCGCGATCTGGGGCTTGCCACTCGGGCTGCTCGCGGCCGGGCCGATCATTGCGCGCTGGGGCTATAGCGCGTCGACGCTGCTCTATGCCGGCCTCGGCTTGGCGGCAACCATCGCCCTGGGTTACCGTTGGCGCAGCGCGCTTTGGCAACGCTCGGCTGCCGCCAATTTGCATGTCTAGGCGCTGAACTGGCGCGGCACTGGACCCGCGGGGCATGGTGACGCTGTCGACCTTGACCTTCCGCGGCGACGAGGTAGACGTTGAGATGGAAGACAACCGCGGCGTGCGGAGACGCCCCACGCTGCGTGCGCGCGCAACTGGGCTTTGTCGACCGCGTCGCGCCTGCCTGCGATACGCCGCCAATTGGCGTGGCGGCTTTCGGGTTTGATCTAGCGTTGACGATCGGACCCTTGCCGGAAAATCAGGGCGTCACCGAGCCCTGCCGACATCGGCGTCACCAGAACGGCCCGAGAAAGAGGTAAAGCGAACTGCCGACGCCGCGCGTCGCACCGGCGGCGAGGAACAGCGGCCCGAAGCGCGTATCGACGCAGACGAAGGCGCTCGCGGCCTGTTCCATGCCGCCCCATCGAGTCGATTCGCCGGGCGCGAAGCCGCTGCCCGCTTCGACCGAAAAACCGGCGCGCGCCGCGTCGCCCAGGCCAGCGGGCATCTGGCCGATGCGCCGCGCCATGACGAGCCGGCCGAGCACAACGCGTTGCCCGACCAGCGATCCGCGCGGCGTTCCCGACAATCGCAGAAACCCCCCGAGCGCCAACGGCGCGGCACCGCTGCGCGCTTTCGCCCATTCGCCGTAGACGTGGCCGTCCCAGCCCCCCGCCTGGAATGCGACCAGGCCCAGCGCGCCGGTCGTGATACGACCCGACGTGCCGTCCGAGCTGCTCTCGTAACGCCCTTGCAGAAATCCGCCGCGGCCCGGCAAGACCAGCGAATCCAGCGTGTCGAACTGGACCTGCAAGAACTTTGCGGTGTCGCTGAAGTTGCCGGCCGAGGCGCCGCTGTCCTCGGGAACGAGCAGGCGTGAGTGTCCGTGGCGCCGGGCGATGCCGAGACTCACGTCGCCCCAGTTCGAAAACTGCCGGCCCACCGCCAGGCTCGCCGCGGTTTCGTGAAACCCGAAGCGCAGCGTGCGACGCCCCTGCGCGTAGATGTCGATCGACGACCCGTTGTACTGCACGGTGGGCGCGACGTACCAGTCCGCGCCCGGCGCGAGCGGCTGCCACCACTGCGTCAGCAGGGTGCGCTGCGAGCCGATGCGCGCGAGCGTGCGCAGCTCGGCACCCCACGAGTTGAGCCACGACAAAGTGTGCAGCCCGCTGATGGTGAAGCGGTTGTCGTCGGCGAAGTCGCTGACGACTTCGACACCCAAGCGCAAGCGGCTGCGCGCCCACTCGGCTTCAATCGGCCGGACGCGCAGCTCGCGCTTGCCGCCTACGTCTTGCAGGTCGACTTCGATGCGCTCGAATTCGCCGCGGCCGAACAGCCGCGTCGCCGCCTGGTTCACCTGGGCGGCGGTCGCGGTGTCGCCGGCGCGCAGGCCGAACTGCGCGGCCAGGGCCGCGCCGCTCGCGTGCGCCGTGGCCTGCACCTCGACCGAGGCCAGCGCCACGCCGAGGTCCCGGGCGCCCGAGGCGCCGACGCGTGTCCGCTCGAAAAGCGCGTAAGCCTCGGGCGAAAGTGCAAACTCCGCGAGCCGGTTCGCGGCCGCACGCGTGGCGGCAACGCCCGCGGCAAACGCGCGCTCGCTGAGGCTGAAGTTGAGGAACGTGATGCCTTCGAGCGCCGGCGAGATCAACACGTCGCGCGGCCCCAGCTCCTTCAGCGAGCGCTGCACGTTCTGTTCGGTCAGGATCAGCAGCATTTGTCGCGCCACGCCGACGCCGCTGGCCAGCTCCGATTCATCGGCCAGCGGCGTTCCCACATTCACGGCGATCACGACGTCGGCGCCCATCGCGCGCGCGATGTCCACGGGCAGGTTGCGCACCAGGCCGCCGTCGACGATCAGCCGGCCGTCGATGCGAACCGGCGCAAACACGCCGGGAACCGCGAGCGACGCGCGCACCGACATGAACAGCGGCGTGTCTTTCAGCTCGATCAGCTCGCCGCTGAGCAGGTCCGAGCCGACGCTGCGAAACGGCAGCGCCAGCATGTTGACTGGCAGGTCGCTCGTTCCTGCAGGCAGCAGGCGCAGCAGCGCCGACTCGAGCACCGAGTTGCCCGCGGTTCCCGGCGGCAGCACGACGCCCGCGCGGCTGACGCCGAATTCGATTCGCGAGGGCACGATCAGGTCGTCTTCGCGCCGGCGATACGCCAGGTCGTCGCGCGGCGGCCGATCGGCGACGACACCGGTCCAATCGGTTCCGCGCACGAACTGCTCGAGTTCCTCGACCGTGCGTCCTGAGGCGTAGGCCGAGCCGACGACGGCGCCCATGCTGACGCCGGCGATCATGTCGATGGGAATGCGTTGGTCCTTCAGCGCGCGCAGCACGCCCACGTGCGCAAAGCCGCGCGCGCCACCGCCGGAGAGCACAAGGGCGATGCGCGGGCGCGCCTGCGGCGGCGCTGCGGCTGCATCACCCGCCTGCTGCGCGCTCGCCGCGCTGCACAGGAGCAGCCCGGCGAGCGCGCAGGCGCGCAGGTGGATGCGATGCAAGGTCAGCACAGCGCGCATTTTGCGTCCGCGCCACCTTGGCGCATGGCCATGGCCTCAAGTTGGAGGGCCGTTGGCGAGACCTCGGCGGCGCGCGTGCCGGCGGAGCAGGGCCGCGGCGCGTCGTCGCCACCGCCGCCCTCGCCGTGGGCCTCGCATGCATCATTCGCGGCTTCATCGGCGTTGCGGAAGTCACGGTAGCCCACACGCAGCGACCCGCAGCACAAGCTTGCCGCGCACCTGGCCCGACACCAGCGCGCGCATCGCGTCCGCTGCCTGCTCGAGCGGGAAGGTGCGGTCGACCGCGGGAGTCACGCCCGGTTGCCCGAGGATGTCGGCGAGCGAGTGCAGCGGTTCCGGCTTCACGAAGCCCACCAGCATCGCCAGCCGCTGCTTCAGGAACATCGACCACAGCACCGCGCGCAACGTGCGCCCCATGCCGCCGAAGAAGCGGTCGCCGCCTTCGCCGCCGCCGAGCACCAGCGTACCTCGCGGCGCGAGCGCCTTGCGCAGCACGCGCAATGGCCGGTTGCCCGCGAGATCGAGGATCACGTCGAAGCGGCCATCGGTGGGCAACGGCATCTGTGTGTAGTCGATGACCGAGGTGACACCGAGCGAGCGCACGAACTCGACCTTCGAGGTGCTGCACACCGCGGTGACGTGAGCGCCGAAGTGTTGTGCGAGTTGCACGGCCCACGAGCCGACGCCGCCGCCCGCGCCGATCACGCACACGGACTGGCCAGGACCCACCTTCGCCACGTCGCGCAGACCGATGAGCGCGGTCACGCCGGAAATCGCCGACGCCGCGGCTTGCTCGAAGCTCAAGCGCTCGGGTTTGAGGCAGAGCTGGTCTTCACGCGCGCAGGTGAACTCCGCGAACGTCCGTGACGACGCGCCGAACACCGCGTCGCCGACCTTGAAGCGTGTCACCCCGGCGCCGACGGCCTCCACCACGCCGCTCACGTCCATGCCGAGCACGCGCTGCTTCGGCTTCGTCAGTCCCGTCGCGAGCCGCATCGCGTACGGCTGGCCGGACATGAGGTGCCACTGGCCGTAGTCGAGGCCGGCGGCATGCACGCGAATCAGCACTTCGTTCTTCTGCGGCACGGGACGCTCGAGCGTCGTGACCTGGAGCACTTCGGCGTTGCCGTAGCGCGAGTGGGTGATGGCCTTCATGACGACTCTCGAATGCCGCGGGCGCGAGCCCGCATGACCCAGGCCACGATCGCCGCCGCGGTCACGTCGAAGCTCATGCAGAACCCCGGCCAGGCCTGCGGCACACCGGTGTTGTGCACGAGGTGGTGGTGCAAGCCGTCCATCACGCCGTGCCCGGCCAGGGCGATCACGGCGATCCACGGGTTGAGCTTGAACCCCGCCACCGCCCCGGCGATGAAGATGGCCGCGATCGCCACCTCGGCCAGCATGACCTCGCTGCGGCCATCGACGACGGCGAACGCGAGGTAGTAGGAGGCGACCGCCATGACGACGGCGGGGTAGAACACGCGCTCGCGGTCCATGCCCAGCCCCGCCGCTGCGCCGCAGAAGAGCAGCGCGAGGGTGATTCCGACGATGTAGTCCATGGCTTGATCTCCTCGGCTCAAGGCACGAGGTGCCGCAGGTCGTCGGGCACGGGCATCGGCTGGAGGGCACTGACACGCGAGCGCCCGCTGTTGCCGCGCGGTACCCAAAGGCGCGAGAACAGGATAGCGGCCACGATGCGCGGAAGCTGGCCGATCACTTCGCGCATATCACCGCGGCGCAGGCCGGCCACCAGCATCCGCCAGTGGGTGTAGGTGTGCCGGCCCGTCACTCGTTGGGCGAGCACATGGGCCCGCTCGAGGTGCCTGAAGGCGGTCTCGAAGTCGCCTGCCTGGTCGGCCCGTTCCACTTCCTGTTTGTACGCTTCATCCACGTCGGTGCTCCTGGTTTGCGCGAACGCGACATGTGTTCGCTGCCACGCACTGTGGGCGGCGCAGGCGGGCGGCGACAGCGGTTTGCGCCGAACGGTCGACACCCGTCCGGCAAGGGTCCGAAGCCGCGCTCGAACGGTGACGCGCCGCGCCCGGCGCAGCGTGCGCGCTTCGACGGCCCGGCTCGCGGCGATGGCACGACCACTCGGTCGACGGGCGAGACCGCTCCCGCCCACGCCCCTACCGTTCGTCTCATGGGTCGTTCCGTACGCTGCTGCGCAACCGAAAGTGCAGCCATCGAAGACATCCCGTCGTCGATGCAATCCGAAGGAACGCCACCATGAACAGCATTGTCCTGGCCTATGTCGGCGGCATCGTCGGCGCCGTCCTGATGGACATCACCGAGACGCTCGCCGCCCGGGTGGGCCTGACGAGCGGCGTCAGCGTCGCCCTGGTCGGCCGCTGGGCGCTGGGCCTGCTGCGCGGGAAATGGGCTCATGCCGACATCGCCCGCTCCTCGGCACGGCCGGGCGAAGTGCGGACGGGCTGGGCGTTTCACTTTCTCGTCGGCGGCGGCGGGGTCGCGCTGCTGTACGCGGCCTTCGCCCATGCCGCCGGCTTCACCGTGCCCACGCATCACCTCTGGGGTGGTGTGATTTTCGGTGCGGCGACTTCGCTGTTGCCCTGGCTGCTGCTGCTGCCGGCCTTCGGTTGGGGCTGGTTCGGGCGGCGTGGGCCGCGCGGGTGCAACGCCCTGCTGGCCAGCATGGTCTCGCACATTCCCTACGGGCTGGGCGTCGGGGTCGTGATGGCGCTGGGCTCGAGTTTCTAGCGCCTTGGCACTGCGCCACGCCGGCTTTAGAGTCGAGCCGGCTGGTCCACACTCTTGCAGCAGCATTGCCCACCATGTATCTCTCTTCGACGCCCACCGACGAGTTGTGGCCCGACACGCGCAAGGGCGCACTGCGCGCCATCGCCGTCGCCGCCGTCTTCTGGGCCCTCGCTGCGACGCTGCTGTACTTGCTGTCCCCCGGCCTGGACACCTGGCCCCGGCTGCTGGTATTCCACGAGTGCGTGGGCATGACGATGGTGGCGTGCGTGCTGCTGCTGCGGCGCATGCGCACCTTCTCGCGATTCAAGCCGATGACCCGTTGGCTGCTCACCGGGGTCATTGCGATTCCGACCGGCTTCGTCGTTGGCCACCAGTTCGCCTTCCTGATGCTGGACGAGCCGCTGCGCATGGTCGGGTACATGAGTGTCAGCCTGATCCCTGTCCTCTTCACCCTGCTGGTCGGTGCCGTGGGGCTGCACTACTACGCGACACGCGAGCAGCTGGCCAAGGAAGCGGCCGCGCGCTCGGAGGCGCAACGCCTCGCGGTTGATTCGCAGCTGCGCCTGCTGCGGGCGCAGCTCGAGCCGCACATGCTCTTCAACACGCTGGCCAACCTGCGCTCGCTGCTGCGTGAGGACGTCGATCGCGCCGAGGCCATGATCGACCAGCTGATCGTCTACCTGCGCAGTGCGCTGGCCGCCTCGCAGACCGAGTCCGTGGCCCTGAGCCGGGAGTTCGCCCAGTTGCGCGCTTACCTCGACATCATGTCCCTGCGCATGGGGCCACGACTCTCCTACAGGCTGGGACTGCCGCCCGATCTGGAGTCCATCACGGTACCGCCCATGCTTTTGCAGCCGCTGGTGGAGAACGCGATCAAACACGGGCTGGAGCCCAAGGTCGGCCCCGGTCGCATCGAGGTCGTCGCGCGCGCCACCTCATCGGGAATCGAAATCCGCGTCAGCGACACCGGCCTGGGGTTGCCGCAGGACGAGGACGCCGGGCCTTCCACCCGCCCTGCCAACTCGAGCTATGGCCTGCAGCACGTACGCGATCGACTGCGTGCGGTCTACGGCCCCGCCGCCCGACTCAGCCTCGAGCGGCGCGATCCTACCGGCGTCAGCGCCGTAGTTTTTATTCCGACCTGACCCGGGCGCACACTGCGCTGCCCAACCAGCGTTTTCATCGACCTGTCGAGGAGACCTGCATGACCATCGCCACCGCACCGACTGCCGTGATTGCCGAGGACGAACCCGTTCTTGCGCGCACCTTGAGCCGCTTGCTGGAGCAGGTCTGGCCGGAGCTTCGAATTGTTGGCGTCGCCGAGGACGGTCTGCAGGCCACCGAGCTCGCGCTGGCACATCTGCCCGACGTGATGTTTCTCGATATCAAGATGCCCGGTCGCACCGGCATCGAAGTGGCCGAGGTCGTCGCCGACGACTGGCCCGACGACCGCGCCGAACCGCTGTTCGTTTTCATCACGGCCTACGACAACTTTGCGGTCCCAGCTTTCGAGCGCGCCGCCGTTGACTACCTGCTCAAGCCGGCTACCGCCGAGCGTCTGCAGCAGAGCGTGGAACGGCTGAAGGCGCGGCTGGTCGGACGAACGGCGTCACCGGATGCGGGCGACATGGCCGCGCTGATGCAGCGCATGCAGTCGATCGCGGCGCCCGAGACTGAGTTGCCCGAACGCATCAAGGTCATCCGTGCCGGCGTGGGCAACACGGTGCGGATGATCCCGGTTGCCGACGTCGTCTGCTTCGAGGCCACCGAGAAATACGTGAACGTCGTGACGCCCACGGGCGAGGCGCTCGTGCGCATGAGTCTGCGGGAACTGATGGCGCGAATCGACTCGACCGACTTCATCCAGGTGCACCGCAGCGTCATGGTCAATTCGAACTGCATCCTGAGCGCGACGCGCGACGAGAACGGGCACTACAGCTTGAGCTTGCGCGGATTGCAGCGGCCGTTGAAGGTCAGCCGCGCGTTCG
>CAWKLQ010000010.1:0-373868 GCA_963850525.1 uncultured beta proteobacterium
AATGGCCGGTACAGAGGGCTGCCAACCCGCGAGGGGGAGCTAATCTCAGAAAACCGGTCGTAGTCCGGATCGCAGTCTGCAACTCGACTGCGTGAAGTCGGAATCGCTAGTAATCGCGGATCAGCTTGCCGCGGTGAATACGTTCCCGGGTCTTGTACACACCGCCCGTCACACCATGGGAGCGGGTTCTGCCAGAAGTAGTTAGCCTAACCGCAAGGAGGGCGATTACCACGGCAGGGTTCGTGACTGGGGTGAAGTCGTAACAAGGTAGCCGTATCGGAAGGTGCGGCTGGATCACCTCCTTTCTGGAAGAAACTAGCGCTCGATTCTCTTGCGCCCACTCTTATCGGCTGTAGTTGACAACAGTGTGTGTGAGCGTGAGCCGGCTGAGCACCCATCGGCTGCGTGCCCTGGGCACCAGGTTGACGCGACGCCGATCCTTCTCGCTTCACGATGAAATGCGAAGGGTCTGTAGCTCAGTTGGTTAGAGCACCGTCTTGATAAGGCGGGGGTCGTTGGTTCGAGACCAACCAGACCCACCATCTTCGCGGGGGATTAGCTCAGCTGGGAGAGCACCTGCTTTGCAAGCAGGGGGTCGTCGGTTCGATCCCGTCATCCTCCACCATTCACACCATCGCCTCAATGTCCCTGTCGCGAGTTTTCCCCCATGAAACGGGCGAAGGCTCGCGACAGCGTCACGAAAGCGACGTCTGTTGTGTTCTTTAATAATTCATAGAGTCGAATCAGAGTCGTCGACGGAAACCGCTTCATGGCGGACCGTGCCGTCGATGACATTTTGATTGCGTCAACAAGAATCAACTCGCAAGAGTTTGAAGAACGGCGAACGCGTAATACTCAATAGGTCCTTGACGATGCCTTTACAGCAAGGCGTCAAAATTATAGGGTCAAGTGACTAAGTGCATGTGGTGGATGCCTTGGCGATTACAGGCGACGAAGGACGTGATAGCCTGCGATAAGCTTCGGGGAGCTGGCAAATTAGCTTTGATCCGGAGATTTCCGAATGGGGAAACCCACCCTTAGGGGTATCGCATGATGAATACATAGTCATGCGAGGCGAACCGGGTGAACTGAAACATCTCAGTAGCTCGAGGAACAGACATCAACCGAGATTCCGAAAGTAGTGGCGAGCGAAATCGGAGAAGCCTGCACGTTTTAACTTTCGACATATCGGAACGGAATGGAAAGTCCGGCCATAGCGGGTGATAGCCCCGTACGAAAAATGACGAGAGCAGAACTAGGCGTGCGACAAGTAGGGCGGGACACGTGAAATCCTGTCTGAATATGGGGGGACCATCCTCCAAGGCTAAATACTCGTAATCGACCGATAGTGAACTAGTACCGTGAGGGAAAGGCGAAAAGAACCCCGGGAGGGGAGTGAAATAGATCCTGAAACCGCATGCATACAAACAGTCGGAGCCCGCAAGGGTGACGGCGTACCTTTTGTATAATGGGTCAGCGACTTACATTCAGTGGCAAGGTTAACCGAATAGGGAAGCCGTAGAGAAATCGAGTCCGAATAGGGCGATCAGTCGCTGGGTGTAGACCCGAAACCAAGTGATCTATCCATGGCCAGGATGAAGGTAGGGTAACACCTGCTGGAGGTCCGAACCGACTAGTGTTGCAAAACTAGCGGATGAGCTGTGGATAGGGGTGAAAGGCTAAACAAACTTGGAAATAGCTGGTTCTCTCCGAAAACTATTTAGGTAGTGCCTCGTGTATTACCGTCGGGGGTAGAGCACTGTTATGGCTAGGGGGTCATGGCGACTTACCAAACCATTGCAAACTCCGAATACCGATGAGTACAGCACGGGAGACAGAGCACCGGGTGCTAACGTCCGGACTCAAGAGGGAAACAACCCAGACCGCCAGCTAAGGTCCCTAAAATTGGCTAAGTGGGAAACGAAGTGGGAAGGCTAAAACAGTCAGGATGTTGGCTTAGAAGCAGCCACCATTTAAAGAAAGCGTAATAGCTCACTGATCGAGTCGTCCTGCGCGGAAGATGTAACGGGGCTAAGCCAGTTACCGAAGCTGCGGATGTACGCGCAAGCGTATGTGGTAGGAGAGCGTTCTGTAGGCCTGTGAAGGCGGATCGTGAGGTCTGCTGGAGGTATCAGAAGTGCGAATGCTGACATGAGTAGCGTTAAAGGGGGTGAAAAGCCCCCTCGCCGAAAGCGCAAGGTTTCCTACGCAACGTTCATCGGCGTAGGGTGAGTCGGCCCCTAAGGCGAGGCAGAGATGCGTAGCTGATGGAAAACAGGTCAATATTCCTGTACCGACGTGTAGTGCGATGTGGGGACGGAGATGGTTAACTCAGCCGGGTGTTGGATGTCCCGGTTCAAGCCTGTAGTCGTGCCCGGTAGGCAAATCCGCCGGGCTTAGATGAGGGGTGATAACGAGGCGGCTTGCCGCTGAAGTGAGTGATACCTTGCTTCCAGGAAAAGCCACTAAGCTTCAGCTACACGCGACCGTACCGCAAACCGACACTGGTGCGCGAGATGAGTATTCTAAGGCGCTTGAGAGAACTCTGGAGAAGGAACTCGGCAAATTGACACCGTAACTTCGGAAGAAGGTGTGCCTTTAGTAGGTGAAGTCGTACAGACGGAGCCCAATGAGGCCGCAGAGAATCGGTGGCTGCGACTGTTTATTAAAAACACAGCACTCTGCAAAGACGAAAGTCGACGTATAGGGTGTGACGCCTGCCCGGTGCTGGAAGATTAAATGATGGGGTGCAAGCTCTTGACTGAAGTCCCAGTAAACGGCGGCCGTAACTATAACGGTCCTAAGGTAGCGAAATTCCTTGTCGGGTAAGTTCCGACCTGCACGAATGGCGTAACGATGGCCACACTGTCTCCTCCAGAGACTCAGCGAAGTTGAAATGTTTGTGATGATGCAATCTCCCCGCGGAAAGACGGAAAGACCCCATGAACCTTTACTGTAGCTTTACATTGGACTTTGAACAGATCTGTGTAGGATAGGTGGGAGGCTTTGAAGCGGTGCCGCTAGGTGTCGTGGAGCCAACGTTGAAATACCACCCTGGTGTGTTTGAGGTTCTAACCTTGGCCCGTAATCCGGGTTGGGGACAGTGTATGGTGGGCAGTTTGACTGGGGCGGTCTCCTCCCAAAGCGTAACGGAGGAGTTCGAAGGTACGCTAGGCACGGTCGGAAATCGTGCTGATAGTGCATTGGCATAAGCGTGCTTGACTGCGAGACTGACAAGTCGAGCAGGTACGAAAGTAGGACAAAGTGATCCGGTGGTTCTGTATGGAAGGGCCATCGCTCAACGGATAAAAGGTACTCTGGGGATAACAGGCTGATACCGCCCAAGAGTTCATATCGACGGCGGTGTTTGGCACCTCGATGTCGGCTCATCTCATCCTGGGGCTGTAGCCGGTCCCAAGGGTATGGCTGTTCGCCATTTAAAGAGGTACGTGAGCTGGGTTTAAAACGTCGTGAGACAGTTTGGTCCCTATCTTCCGTGGGCGCTGCAAGATTGAGAGAGCCTGCTCCTAGTACGAGAGGACCGGAGTGGACGCACCTCTGGTGTATCGGTTGTCACGCCAGTGGCATTGCCGAGTAGCTATGTGCGGAAGAGATAACCGCTGAAAGCATCTAAGCGGGAAACTCGTCTCAAGATTAGTCTTGCCGGGGCCTTGAGCCCCCTAAAGAGTCGTCCGAGACCAGGACGTTGATAGGCTGGGTGTGGAAGCCGGGTAACCGGTTAAGCTAACCAGTACTAATTGCTCGTGAGGCTTGACCCTATAATTTTGACGAAGGCTTACTTGAAAGTTGTTCGTTCAGCCGCTCTTCAAGTGAACTTGGTGCGCAATCAAAATATCTGAAAATGATCCGCAACGATCACTAATCGACTCTATGAATTTGACTGACCCTGCGAATTAACTAAGCAGGGCGGAAACCAGTTCAGCCTGATGACCATAGCGAGGTGGTCCCACTCCTTCCCATCCCGAACAGGACAGTGAAACGCCTCAGCGCCGATGATAGTGCGGATTCCCGTGTGAAAGTAGGACATTGTCAGGCTATTATTCGAAAGGCCCTTATCGAGAGATGAGGGCCTTTTTCTTTGGACATTGATCCCCTTAGATTTATCTTTCGGAAAGCCCATCATCCCCCCAACCTAACGGCTTGTCGCCGTGATAAGCAGCGCTGCACGCGTCTCGGAACATGATGACGGAGTTGGAATTTACGAGTCTGGGGCTGCAGGGATTCAACCGCGTTCCCCTGATCGCCGAGGCGTTCGCTGATCTCGAGACACCCCTTTCGCTCTACCTGAAACTCGCATGCGACACGGGAGTCGGGGCTCGCAGTTTCCTGCTCGAATCGGTTGTCGGAGGCGAGCGTTTCGGGCGCTACTCCTTCATTGGCCTGCCCTCAAGGACTCAACTTCGCAGCACCGGTTTCCGGACCGAAGTGCTCACCGACGGTGTAGTCGTCGAAGCGCGGGACGGAAACCCTCTCGACTTCATTCGAGAGTATCAACAACGCTTCCGCGTTGCCCTTCGCCCGGGTCTCCCCAGATTCTGCGGCGGACTGGCCGGGTATTTTGGCTACGACGTGGTCCGATACGTCGAGCCCAAGCTCTCTCAGTTTCCGACGAACGACTCCATCGGTACGCCCGACATCCTGCTCTTGCAGTGCGAAGAGCTCGCCGTCATCGACAACCTCTCAGGTCGCCTGTACCTGATCGTTTACGCCGATCCTGGGCAGAACGAAGCCTTCGCAATGGCGAAAAGGCGGCTCGCAGCCCTGGTCGACAAATTGGGCCGCAGCGCTCTTCCGCCACCCGTCAACCGCCTACGGGCCCAAACCGTCGAGCGCGAATTTCCCAAAGCTGATTACCTCGCCGCCGTGCTGCGCGCCAAGGAGTACATCGCCAGCGGAGACATGATGCAGGTTCAGATCGGTCAACGCCTCAAAGTGCCCTATGCACAAGCGCCGCTCAGCCTTTATCGTGCGCTGCGTTCCCTCAATCCGTCTCCCTACATGTACTTCTATGACATGGGCGACTTTCAGATCGTCGGCGCGAGTCCCGAAATCCTGGTTCGACAGGAGCAAACTGCCTCGGGACAGAAGGTCACGATCCGGCCCCTTGCCGGCACCCGCGCGCGAGGTGCGACCCCCGAGCAAGACCTGGCGCTCGAGCGTGAACTGCGAGCCGATCCGAAGGAGAAGGCGGAGCATCTCATGCTCATTGACTTGGCCCGAAACGATATCGGGCGCATCGCCAAGGCGGGCAGCGTCAAGGTCACCGACGCCTTCGCCGTCGAGAGATATTCGCATGTCATGCATCTTGTCAGCAACGTCGAGGGGTCTCTCCAGGACGGCCTGACAAACCTTGACGTCCTGCGCGCAACCTTCCCGGCGGGCACCCTCACGGGAGCCCCCAAAATCCGCGCAATGCAAATCATTGACGAACTTGAACCGTCAAAGCGCGGCATCTATGGTGGGGCCTGCGGCTACCTGAGCTTCGCAGGCGACATGGATTTGGCAATCGCCATTCGCACGGGAGTCATCAAGAATGACACGCTCTATGTCCAGGCGGCCGCCGGAATCGTCGCGGACTCAGTACCCGAGCTTGAGTGGAAGGAAACCGAAGCGAAGGCGCGAGCACTGATTCGTGCTGCCGAACTCGTGGAAGAGGGGTTTTAATGCCCTGCGGCCCCGCCCTGCCCGGTGCCGTACGAGCCTCGACAAACGCGGTTCCGCGAGATTACCGATTCCGGCGATGTACCCCCGACTTCCCAAACACGTGATCAACCATGCTCGCGGTGATCGACAACTACGACTCCTTCACATTCAACCTGGTCCAGTACTTCGCCGAGTTGGGCGAAGAGGTCAGGGTCTTCCGCAATGACGAGATCTGCATCGCTGATCTCGCTGCCTTGCGCCCGCAACACCTTGTCTTGTCGCCAGGCCCCTGCACGCCGGCAGAGGCAGGCATTTGCATTGAAGCCGTCAATTACTTTGTCGGCAAACTTCCAATCCTCGGAGTGTGTCTTGGCCATCAAAGCATAGGCGCGGCCCTGGGCGGGCGAATCATCCGAGCGCAACGCCTGATGCACGGCAAGTCCAGCGAAATCACGAACGACGGGCGTGGAGTCTTCGCAGACCTTCCTCGCCAATTCAATGTAGTCCGCTACCACTCGTTGGCGATCGACCGCGAAACTTGCCCCGATAGCCTTGAAATCACCAGCACCTCGGAAGATGGGGAAATCATGGGAGTTCGGCATCGCGCTCTGCACGGAACGCCGACGCCGCTGGAGGGAGTGCAATTTCATCCCGAGTCCATCCTCACCGAGCACGGGCACTCTATGCTCAAGAACTTCCTGACCCACCGGTGAAGTGCGCGACCGCCGCGCTGCCAGCCAAGGCCTGACCCGACCGGCCGAAGGTCACCAATCGCAGGCTCATCCCCGGATCCCCGCCGCCAACTCGAAGGTCACCCAATGCCCATCACAAACACCGAGGCCCTGACACGCGTCATCGATCACCGAGAAATCTTCCACGACGAAATGCTCGCGCTGATGCGACGCATCATGGGCGGGGAACTGTCTCCCGCAATGACCGCGGCGCTGCTGATCGGCCTGCGCGTCAAGAAGGAAACGATCGGTGAAATCACCGCGGCAGCGCAGGTGATGCGCGAATTTTCGACCAAAGTCGTCGTCGAGGACAGACGCCATCTGGTGGACATCGTCGGCACAGGTGGCGACGGTTCGCACACGTTCAACATTTCAACGTGCAGCATGTTTGTCGCAGCCGCCTGCGGGGCACGCGTCAGCAAACATGGCAATCGAAGCGTCTCCAGCAAGTCGGGCAGCGCCGACGTGCTCGAGGCTCTCGGCGCCGTGCTCGTGCTCTCGCCCGCCGCTATCGCGCAATGCATTGCCGACACGGGAATCGGTTTCATGTTTGCGCCGAGTCATCACCCCGCAATGAAGAACGTGGCCCCGGTCCGCAAAGAACTCGGCGTGCGCACGATCTTCAATATTCTGGGCCCGCTGACCAACCCCGCCGACGCGCCGAACATTCTGATGGGTGTGTTCCATCCCGATCTCGTCGGCATTCAGGTTCGCGCCCTCCAGCGGCTCGGAGCCGAACACGCGATGGTCGTCTACGGCCGTGACGGCATGGATGAGGTCTCGCTTGGCGCGGCAACTCTGGTCGGAGAACTCAAGGACAACGCCATTCGCGAGTACGAAATCCACCCGGAGGACTATGGCCTGACGATGGCCAGCAACCGCACCCTCAAAGTCGATACACCCGAGCGCAGCAAAGTATTGCTGCAGTCGGTTCTCGACGACGAACCCGGCCCCGCACGAGATATCGTGATCCTGAACGCCGGTGTCGCGTTGTACGCGGCCAATGTCGCGGCGACGGTCGTCGATGGCATCGCCCTGGCGCGCGAGGCCATTGCCACAGGAAAGGCCTTGGCCAAAATGCACCAGTTCGTCGCTCGAACCAAGGAGCTCGCGTCGGCATGAACGACATCCTCGCGCGCATCATCGCTGTCAAACACGAGGAGCTTGCAGCGTCTCGACCTCGACGAAGCGCAAGCGCCCTGCGACGCGAGGCCGAAGCATCCACCGGTCAGCGAGATTTCGTTGCGGCCCTTCGTGAACGGATTGCGGCCGGACGCTGCGCTGTGATCGCCGAAATCAAGAAGGCAAGCCCGAGCAAAGGGATGCTGCGCGATTCATTCGACCCTGCGCTGATCGCCGCGAGTTACGCCACCCACGGGGCCGCATGCCTGAGCGTGCTCACCGACGTTCAATTCTTCCAAGGCTCAGCGCAATACCTGGGGCAAGCTCGGCAGGCCTGCAGCCTGCCCATCCTGCGCAAGGACTTCATCGTCGACGCGTACCAGGTCGACGAATCGCGGGTCATTGGTTCGGACTGCATCTTGCTGATTGCGGCATGTCTTGACGACAAACAATTGGTCGATTTCGAACAACAGGCGATCGCACTGCGCATGTCGGTGCTGGTCGAGGTCCATGACGAAGCCGAACTCGAACGCGCCTTGCGATTGAAGACCCCTTTGATCGGGGTCAACAACCGAAACCTGCGAACCTTTGAGGTCAGTCTGGACAACACGTTGAACTTGTTGCCTGGCTTGCCGGGTGATCGCATCGTCGTCTCAGAATCCGGCATCCACACGGCGCAAGACGTGGCCCGCCTGCGCGCCGCTGGCGTCAAAGCATTCCTCGTGGGGGAAGCGTTCATGCGCGCCGAAGATCCTGGCCGAGCGCTCGCTGGCCTGTTCCCATGACGCCCACTGCCGATGATTTGCGCAAACGCTTTTCGGTCCATGGGCGCTTCTACCGAAGGCGTTTCGACGGAAGGGCCTTCGAACTGCGCAGTCACCTCGAAATTTTCGAACAGAAAGCGGAGTGGCGCGGGGTCGTCGCCGCGGATGCCGATCTCGTCGCCATCATGATGAATCCGGGAGCGTCGCGACCCACATCACCGCCCGATCATGACGGTTGGGCGTCGGCCGTGCCGGACCGCACCCAGTATCAGTTGATGAAACTCGCCCTGTATGCGAGCTCGAAAGGCCGGCCCATTCGCCATATCCGGGTGATCAACTTGTCTGACCTTCGAACTCCCAAGAGCGGTGAGCTGTTCGCGATCATGCGAACTTTGTCGGACGACCGTCATAGCGTGTTTTCGCCACAGCGCCGCGACGAGCTCGACCGAGCCCTCGGTGCACCCGAGGTTCCGTTGCTTTTGGCCTGGGGCCTGGCCGAACAGCTCAGGGCCCTGGCGCGCTCGTGCATTGCACTGACAGGGAGACGCAAGGTGTTAGGACTTACTGACAATGGATTGCAGTACCGACACCCGCTGCCTCAGCGTGCCGATATGCAGCAGGCATGGCTCGCGAAAATCCGCGCCCAGATCGACGCGTGGACCTGACATCGCCGAAGGCCTCAGCGAGCAAAGCCGCACACATATCGCGCTATACTCTTGGGCTCGCCGGAGGGGTGCCCGAGTGGCTAAAGGGGGCAGACTGTAAATCTGTTGGCTTACGCCTACGCTGGTTCGAATCCAGCCTCCTCCACCAAGGCAGGTCGCAGTCGAATCCAGCAAGCAAACAAACGAACAAGGGGAGGCTGCACGTCAAGTTCCGCGCGGGAGTAGCTCAGTTGGTAGAGCTTTTGCCTTCCAAGCAAAATGTCGCGAGTTCGAGTCTCGTCTCCCGCTCCAGTGTTTTGTGTGGTGGCTGGTTCGTCGAAGGGAAGACCGCTCGCCTAGGGCAGTCAGCAGTGGTTTGTGCAGGGATCTGGTCAGACCAGTGTTGATTGCCCATGTGGCTCAGTGGTAGAGCACTCCCTTGGTAAGGGAGAGGTCGCGCGTTCGATCCGCGCCATGGGCACCAAAGGTTCAGTTGTAGTTTTATTCGGATAGTCAGGAGAAGAACATGGCCAAGAGCAAATTCGAACGCAAGAAGCCGCACGTGAACGTGGGCACGATCGGTCACGTCGACCATGGCAAGACCACGCTGACCGCAGCGCTGACCAGCGTGCTGGCGGCCAAGTTCGGCGGTGAGGCCAAGGCCTACGACCAGATCGACGCAGCGCCTGAGGAAAAAGCGCGCGGCATCACCATCAACACCGCCCACGTCGAGTACGAGACGAGCAAGCGCCACTACGCCCACGTCGACTGCCCCGGCCACGCCGACTACATCAAGAACATGATCACCGGCGCAGCCCAGATGGACGGCGCCGTGCTCGTGGTCAGCGCAGCGGATGGCCCCATGCCCCAGACCCGAGAGCACATCCTGCTGGCGCGCCAGGTCGGCGTGCCCTACATCGTCGTGTTCATGAACAAGTGCGACATGGTGGACGACGCCGAACTGCTCGAGCTCGTCGAGATGGAAGTGCGCGAGCTGCTCGACAAGTACGAATTCCCCGGCGACAAGACCCCCATCATCCACGGCAGCGCCAAGCTGGCCATGGAGGGCGACAAGGGCGAGCTCGGCGAACAAGCCATCATGAAGCTGGCCGACGCGCTCGACAGCTACATCCCCACGCCCGAGCGCGCCATCGACGGCGCCTTCCTCATGCCGGTGGAGGACGTGTTCTCCATCTCCGGGCGCGGCACGGTGGTCACGGGAAGAGTCGAGCGCGGCGTGCTCAAAGTCGGTGAAGAAATCGAGATCGTCGGCATCAGCCCCACCCAAAAGACGGTGTGCACCGGAGTCGAGATGTTCCGCAAACTGCTCGACCAGGGTCAGGCCGGAGACAACGTCGGGATTCTGCTGCGCGGCACCAAGCGCGAAGACGTGCAGCGCGGCCAAGTGCTGTGCAAGCCCGGCAGCGTCAAGCCCCACACCCACTTCACGGCCGAGATCTACGTGCTGAGCAAGGAAGAGGGCGGACGCCACACGCCGTTCTTCAGCAACTACCGGCCGCAGTTCTACTTCCGCACGACCGACGTGACCGGTGCGGTGGAGCTGCCCAAGGACAAAGAGATGGTGATGCCCGGCGACAACGTCAGCATCACGGTCAAGCTGATCAACCCCATCGCGATGGAAGAGGGCCTGCGCTTTGCGATCCGCGAGGGCGGGCGCACCGTGGGCGCGGGCGTGGTGGCGAAGATCATCGAGTGAAGCGTTTCAACTGAGTCAGTGGCAACAGGGGCGTAGCTCAATTGGCAGAGCGCTGGTCTCCAAAACCAGAGGTTGGGGGTTCGATGCCCTCCGCCCCTGCCAGCAAGCGGCCCTGAGTGGGCGCTGGCAGGCGACTGCAACGAAGTGAGGCGGGAACCAAGTGACCCGCCTGGATGTATGGGGCCTTTGCTGCCGACCTGCCCCTGGCGCTTGACCGAGTCGAAAAGACATGGCAATTCCTGAAGTTCAAACCGTATCGACCGCTGCCGACAAGGCCAAGCTTGCCGCCGCGGGTGCGCTCGTGATCGCCGCGGTCGTGGTGTTCTACGTCTTGACCCCACAAGACCTTTGGCTGCGCGTTCTCGCGCTGGCGGTGTTGATGGCGATGGGTGTCGCACTGTTCTTCACCTCCGAGCCCGGCAAGCAGCTCGTCGCCTACGGCCAGGACTCGGTCCGCGAAGTTCGCAAGGTAGTTTGGCCGACGCGCAAGGAAGCCATGCAGATGACCGGCTACGTCTTCGCCTTCGTCTTCGTCATGGCCTTGTTTTTGTGGCTCACCGACAAGACCCTCGAGTGGCTCCTGTACGACCTGGTCCTGGGCTGGAAGCGCTGAGAGGCAAGACGATATGACGGAACAACTTCAACCCGTGGCGCCCAGCGATGCGATCCCCGCGAAGACGCACCTGCGCTGGTATGTCGTGCACGCCTATTCCGGAATGGAAAAGGCCGTCGAGCGCAACTTGCGCGAGCGCATCGACCGCTCCGAGCTGCAAAGCAAATTCGGCCGCATCCTGGTGCCGATGGAAGAAGTCGTCGAACTGAAGAACGGCAAGAAATCGGTTTCCGAGCGTCGCTTCTTTCCCGGCTATGTGCTCGTCGAGATGGAGATGGACGACGACACCTGGCACCTGGTCAAGCACACCAACAAGGTGACTGGCTTTGTCGGCGGGGCGAAGAATCGGCCGTCGCCGATTTCTGAAGCCGAGGTCATGAAGATCGTGACGCAGATGCAAGAAGGCGTCGAAAAGCCGCGTCCGAAGGTGCAATGGGAGATCGGCGAGCTCGTGCGCGTCAAGGAAGGCCCGTTCACCGATTTCAATGGCGCCGTCGAAGACGTCAATTACGACAAGTCGAAGGTTCGCGTGTCGGTCACGATTTTCGGTCGCGCCACGGGTGTGGAGCTCGATTTCTCGCAGGTTGAAAAGGTTTAAGAAGCCGAACCGAGCTGGCCACACTCGAAGCATGTGGCCCGTTGCTGCCGATGGCGTGACACCGGCACGAGGAGCGAAGGTAACCAGTCCTTCGCGTTAGAACTCAACAACTTCGGCGCTGCTGCCGGAGTTGCAAGAAAGGACAGAAAGACATGGCCAAGAAAATAGTCGGCTTCATCAAGCTGCAGGTCCCTGCTGGAAAGGCGAACCCGTCCCCCCCGATCGGCCCGGCGCTGGGTCAGCGCGGCTTGAACATCATGGAGTTCTGCAAGGCATTCAATGCTCAGACTCAAGGCATGGAGCCCGGGCTCGTTTTGCCCGTCGTCATTACGGCGTTTGCCGACAAGTCATTTACGTTTGTCCTCAAAACGCCGCCGGCCACCGTGTTGATCAAGAAGGCCGCCAAGTTGGAGAAGGGTTCCGCGAAACCGCATACCGACAAGGTGGGCAAGCTCACGCGTGCCCAAGTTGAAGACATCGCCAAGGCCAAGATGAAAGACTTGACCGCGGCCAATCTCGAAGCGGCGGTGCGCACCATCGCCGGCTCGGCCCGTTCGATGGGCGTGACCGTGGAAGGGGTCTGAACATGGCCAAACTGACAAAACGCCAAAAAGCGCTTGCCGGCAAAGTTGACAGCACCAAGCTGTATCCGCTTGAGAGCGCGCTGACGATCGTCAAGTCGTGCGCAATCGCCAAGTTCGATGAGTCGATCGACGTGGCGGTGCAACTCGGCATCGACGCGAAGAAGTCTGACCAGGTCGTGCGTGGCGCGGTCGTCCTGCCCAACGGCACGGGAAAGACCAAGCGCGTCGCCGTGTTCGCCCAAGGGGCGAAGGCCGAAGAGGCGAAAGCCGCAGGCGCTGACATCGTCGGCATGGATGATTTGGCCGCGGAAATCAAGGCCGGCAATCTGAATTTCGACGTCGTCATCGCTTCGCCTGACACGATGCGCGTTGTCGGCACGCTGGGCCAGATTCTCGGCCCGCGCGGCCTCATGCCCAACCCCAAGGTCGGCACCGTGACGGCCGATGTTGCGACCGCCGTGCGCAACGCCAAGGCGGGCCAGGTTCAATTCCGCGTCGACAAAGGCGGCATCGTGCACGCTTCGATCGGCCGGCGTTCGTTTGACGCAGACAAGCTCGGCGGCAACCTGCGCGCCTTGATCGACGCGTTGAACAAGGCCAAGCCGGCGTCGAGCAAGGGAATTTACCTTCGCAAAGTCGCAGTGTCTTCAACCATGGGCGTTGGCGCAAGAGTCGACGTCGCATCGCTCGTGTCCACGGGCGCGCAATCCTGACAAAGACGAGGCAGGCGCCCGCTTTCGGGCGTTCGCTTTGGCAAGTTGGTGGGCAGGCCCTTCAAGGCCTGGCCGTCCAAGACCGCTGGTGCGACCCGCAAAGTCGCTTAATGGCCAGCGCAGATGGCGGTCCCGCTGAAACGGAATTTCGATTCCCGCTCAGAAGGTCGCTGAGTTGTGGCGTGTCAACGGGTCGGAATCCGGCTCGGCGACACATGATGTGAGGAGTAGACCTTGAGTCTGAATCGCAACGAGAAAGCCGCCGTAGTCACGGATGTGGCCGCCCAAGTGGCGCGCTCGCAGACGTTGGCGCTGGCCGAGTACCGTGGCTTGACCGTCGATCACTTGAACGTGCTGCGCAAGCAGGCGCGCGAGCGTGGTGTGTATCTTCACGTGCTGAAGAATTCGCTGGCTCGTCGCGCCGTGGTTGGCACGCCGTTCGAAGTGGCCGCGGCAAGCATGGTCGGCCCGTTGATCTACGGCTTTTCCAAAGACGCCGTGGCTGCGGCCAAAGTCATGTCCGACTTTGCCAAGACCAACGACAAGCTGATCGTCAAAGCCGGGGCGCATGCCGGCAAGGCGCTCGATGCCGCCGGGGTCAAAGCCCTGGCCGACATCCCGAGCAAAGAGGTGCTGTTGGCCCAATTGCTGGGCCTCATGCAGTCTCCCATTTCGCGCCTGGCCCGCGTGCTTGCGGCGATCGCCGAAAAGCGCGCCGAACCGGCGACCGAGGCTCCGGCCGAAGCCGCAGTCCCCGCCGCCGCCTGAACCCACTTCAATCATTTTCGACAAATTAGGAGCCAAACATGGCATTCGACAAAGACGCATTCTTGACCGCACTCGACGGCATGTCGGTGATGGACCTCAACACCTTGGTGAAAGCCATTGAAGAGAAGTTCGGCGTGTCCGCCGCAGCGATGGCTGCGCCGGGCGGCGGTGGTGGCGGTGGCGCTGCCGCAGCGGTGGTCGAGGAGCAAACCGAATTCACGGTGATGCTGCTCGAGATCGGCGCGAACAAGGTTTCCGTCATCAAGGCGGTGCGCGAGCTGACTGGCCTGGGCCTGAAAGAAGCCAAGGACCTGGTGGACGGCGCGCCGAAGCCCGTCAAGGAAGGCATTTCCAAGGCCGATGGGGAAGCGGCGAAGAAGAAGCTGGAAGACGCCGGCGCCAAAGCCGCCCTCAAGTAAATCGGCGTGGAGCTGCTGCGCGACCCGATCTTGCTCCTGCGATGCTCGCCGTACGTCGGTACGGCTGCGCTTCTCGAAGCAACCTCGGGCCGCTCGCGACGCTCCTCGCTCGATTTACGCCTCGTGCTGTACGCGGCGCGAGCGAGAACAGCGCAAAGCGCCCACGCGCTTTGCAGTGTTCTTTGATCCGACTGCAGAGAACGAGTTTGGTCGGGCTTCGGTGCAATGCCGGAGTTGTCCGCCAGCGGCTGGTAGTGGCCAGCCACCAAGCTTCGAGCCGCCGGCTCGAAAGACAGTCGCCTTCGGCAGCAGGGCCTGAGCCCGGCCGTGCTTCCTGAGACGGAGTGAGAACCCACCTATGGCGCAGCAAACGACCCCGTACAGCTATACCGAACGCAAACGCATTCGCAAAAGCTTCGGAAAACGCGAAAGCGTTCTCAACGTTCCCTACCTGTTGACGATGCAGAAGGACTCCTACGTCGCCTTCTTGCAAAAAGACGTACCGCCACAAAAACGCAAGACCGAGGGCTTGCAGGCCGCATTCGTCGCCGCGTTTCCGATCGTCTCGCACAACGGTTTCGTGGAGATGAAGTTCATCGAATTCAACATGGCCAAACCGACGTTCGACACGCGCGAGTGTCAGCAGCGCGGTTTGACGTATGCCGCGGCGGTGCGCGCCAAGTTGCAGATGATCATTTACGACCGCGAGTCGCCGCAGCCCAAGACCGTCAAGGAAATCAAGGAACAAGAGGTCTACATGGGCGAGGTGCCCCTGATGACCGAATACGGCTCGTTCATCGTGAATGGCACAGAGCGTGTCATCGTCTCGCAGTTGCACCGCTCACCGGGCGTATTCTTCGAGCACGACAAGGGCAAGACGCATTCGAGCGGCAAGCTCCTGTTCTCGGCGCGCATCATCCCCTACCGCGGCTCGTGGCTCGATTTCGAGTTCGACCCGAAGGACTTGCTGTACTTCCGGGTCGACCGTCGGCGCAAGATGCCGGTGACGATTCTGCTCAAGGCGATCGGCCTCAATCCTGAGGCGATCCTCGCGCACTTCTTCGTCTTCGACAATTTCCGCCTGATGGACTCGGGCGCGCAAATGGAGTTCGTCGCGGATCGCCTGCGCGGCGAAATCGCGCGCTTCGACATCACCGACAAAGCCGGCAACGTCGTTATCGAGAAGGACAAGCGCATCACGGCGCGCCATACCCGAACCCTCGAGCAAACCGAAACCAACTACATCAGCGTGCCCGAAGACTATTTGCTGGGCCGCATGCTCGCGCGCAACGTCGTCGACGGCGAAAGCGGCGAGATCCTCGCCAAGGCCAACGATGAGTTGACCGATGCGTTGCTGAAGAAGCTGCGTCTTGCGCGCGTCCAGGAAATACCTTGCCTGTACACGAACGAACTCGACGAAGGCAACTACATCTCGCAAACGCTGGCGGCCGATGAAACCGCCGACCAGCTCGCCGCGCGCGTGGCGATCTACCGCATGATGCGCCCCGGCGAACCGCCGACGGAAGACGCCGTCGAGGCGCTGTTCCATCGCTTGTTCTACAACGCCGACACCTACGATCTGTCGCGCGTCGGGCGCATGAAATTCAATGCCCGCGTCGGCCGTGATGTTCCCGAAGGCTCGATGACGCTGTCCAACGACGATATCCTGGACGTCGTGAAAATTCTCGTCGAGCTGCGCAATGGCCGCGGAGAAGTCGACGACATCGACCACTTGGGAAATCGCCGAGTGCGCTGTGTCGGCGAACTTGCCGAGAACCAGTACCGCTCAGGCTTGGCGCGGATTGAAAAGGCCGTGAAAGAGCGCCTCGGCCAGGCCGAGACCGAAGCGCTGATGCCGCACGATCTGATCAACTCCAAGCCGATTTCTGCGGCGCTCAAGGAGTTCTTCGGCGCGAGCCAGCTCTCGCAGTTCATGGACCAGACCAATCCGCTGTCAGAGATCACGCACAAGCGGCGTGTCTCGGCCCTCGGGCCGGGTGGCCTGACGCGTGAACGCGCCGGTTTCGAAGTGCGCGACGTGCACCCCACGCACTATGGACGCGTCTGCCCGATCGAGACGCCGGAAGGCCCGAACATCGGCCTGATCAATTCGTTGGCTCTGTACGCGCAGCTCAACGAATACGGCTTCCTCGAGACGCCGTATCGCCGGGTGGCCGACGGCAAAGTGACGAACCAGATCGACTACCTGTCGGCCATCGAAGAAGGCAAGTACGTCATCGCGCAGGCCAGCGCGACGCTGGACAAGGAAGGCAAGCTGATCGACGAGTTGGTCAGCGCTCGAGATAACGGCGAGTCGATCCTCACGTCGGCCGAGCGCATCCAGTACATGGACGTGGCGCCGACGCAAATCGTCTCGGTGGCGGCGTCTCTCGTGCCGTTCCTCGAACACGACGACGCGAACCGTGCGTTGATGGGCGCGAACATGCAGCGCCAGGCGGTGCCGATTCTGCGCCCGGAAAAAGCGCTGGTCGGTACGGGTGTGGAACGTGTCGCCGCCAAAGACTCAGGCACCGTGGTTGCAGCGCGGCGCGGCGGCGTCGTCGACTATGTTGACACGAACCGCATCGTGATTCGCGTCAACGACAAGGAAACTGTCGCTGGCGAGGTGGGGGTGGACATCTACAACCTCATCAAGTACCACCGCTCCAACCAGAACACGAGCATTCACCAGCGCCCGATCGTGAAGCGTGGCGATCGTGTTGAAGCCGAAGACATCATCGCCGACGGGGCATCGACTGACCTGGGCGAGCTCGCGCTCGGGCAGAACATGCTCGTCGCGTTCATGCCGTGGAACGGCTACAACTTCGAAGACTCGATCCTGATTTCGGAGCGCGTCGTCGCCGAAGACCGCTACACGTCGATTCACATCGAAGAACTCGTCGTGATGGCGCGGGACACCAAGCTCGGCGCCGAAGAAATCACGCGCGACATTCCCAACTTGTCGGAGCAGCAACTGGCGCGCCTCGATGAATCGGGAATCGTCTACGTGGGCGCTGAAGTCAACCCGGGCGATACGCTGGTGGGCAAAGTCACGCCCAAGGGCGAGACGACGCTGACGCCGGAAGAAAAGCTGCTCCGCGCGATCTTCGGCGAGAAAGCGTCCGACGTGAAAGACACGTCGCTGCGCGTCAGTCAGGGAACGAACGGCACCGTCATCGACGTGCAAGTGTTCACCCGCGAAGGCATCGTGCGCGACAAGCGCGCGCAGCAGATCATCGACGACGAACTGAAGCGCTACCGGCTGGATTTGAACGACCAGTTGCGCATCGTCGAAGCCGATGCGTTCGACCGGATCGAGAAGCTGCTCGTCGGCAAACCCGCCAACGGCGGTCCGCAGCGCATCGCCAAGGGCGCGATCATCGACAAGGAGTACCTCACCAGCGTCGAGAAGTACCACTGGTTCGACATTCGCCCGGCCGATGAAGACGTTGCCGGTCAACTCGAGAGCATCAAGAACTCGCTCGACCAGACGCGCCACAGCTTCGACCTCGCGTTCGAAGAAAAGCGCAAGAAGCTGACGCAGGGCGACGAGCTGCCTGCCGGCGTGCTGAAGATGGTCAAGGTCTACCTTGCGGTGAAGCGGCGCCTGCAGCCCGGCGACAAGATGGCCGGGCGTCACGGCAACAAGGGGGTGGTGTCGAAAATCGTCCCCGTCGAAGACATGCCGTACATGACCGACGGTACGCCGTGCGACATCGTGCTCAATCCGCTGGGCGTGCCTTCGCGCATGAACGTCGGCCAGGTGCTCGAAGTGCATCTGGGCTGGGCCGGCAAGGGCATCGGCCAGCGCATCAACGACATGCTCGCGCAGGAAACGAAGGTGCAGGATCTGCGCACCTTCCTCGACGAGCTTTACAACAAGAGCGGCGGCAAGACGGAGCGGCTGGATCATTTGAGCGACGCCGAAATTCTGGAGATGGCGGGCAACCTGACGCGTGGCGTGCCGTTCGCGACGCCGGTGTTTGACGGCGCTGCGGAAGAGGAAATCCGCAACATGCTCAAGCTCGCGTACCCGGACGAGATCGCCAAGGCGAAGGGGCTCACCGCGACGCGCACGCAAGCGACGCTGCACGACGGGCGTACCGGCGATGCGTTCGAGCGCCCTGTGACGGTGGGCTACATGCACGTCTTGAAGCTGCACCACCTGGTGGACGACAAGATGCACGCGCGCTCGACCGGCCCGTACAGCTTGGTCACGCAGCAGCCGCTGGGCGGCAAGGCGCAGTTCGGTGGCCAGCGCTTCGGCGAGATGGAGGTCTGGGCGCTCGAAGCGTATGGTGCGTCGTACATCCTGCAGGAGATGCTCACCGTCAAGTCCGACGACGTGAATGGGCGCACCAAGGTGTACGAGTCCATCGTCAAGGGCGAGCATTCGATCGAGGCCGGCATGCCGGAATCGTTCAACGTGCTGGTCAAGGAAATCCGGTCGCTCGGTATCGACATCGAGCTCGAGCGAAATTGACAACCACCCCAGTAGCGGCTTCGCCGCTCCCCCTCAAGGGGGCGCCGCTGGCGGACCGGCAAAGCCGGGTCCGCGGCGTCTGCTTGACCCGATCAGCATTGGTCGATATTGCGATTAGGAGAGTGACATGAAGGGTTTACTTGATCTGTTCCGCCAGTTCACGCCTGATGAGCATTTCGATGCCATCCGGATCGGACTGGCTTCGCCCGAGAAAATTCGGTCCTGGTCTTTCGGTGAAGTAAAGAAGCCCGAGACGATCAACTACCGCACGTTCAAACCGGAGCGTGACGGCTTGTTCTGCGCCAAGATCTTCGGGCCGATCAAAGACTACGAGTGCCTGTGCGGCAAGTACAAGCGCCTCAAGCACCGCGGCGTGATCTGCGAAAAGTGCGGCGTCGAAGTCACCCAGACCAAGGTGCGACGCGACCGCATGGGTCACATCGACCTGGCCGCACCGTGCGCGCACATCTGGTTCTTGAAGAGCCTGCCATCGCGCCTGGGCCTCGTGCTCGACATGACCCTGCGCGACATCGAGCGCGTGCTCTACTTCGAAGCCTACGTCGTCGTCGACCCGGGCATGACGCCGCTGAAGAAATTCAGCATCATGAGCGAAGATGACTTCGACGCGAAGCGCACCGAATTCGGCGACGAATTTGTCGCCTTGATGGGCGCCGAGGGCGTGCACAAGCTGCTTTCCGAAATCGACCTCGATGTCGAGATCGAACGGCTGCGCGGCGACATGACGGGCTCGGAGTTGAAGGTCAAGAAGAATTCGAAACGCCTGAAAGTCATGGAGGCGTTCAAGAAGTCGGGCATCAAGCCGCAGTGGATGGTGATGGAAGTGCTGCCGGTGCTGCCGCCTGACTTGCGTCCGCTGGTTCCCCTGGACGGCGGGCGCTTTGCGACCTCCGACCTGAACGACCTGTACCGTCGGGTCATCAACCGCAACAACCGCCTCGCGCGCCTGCTCGAGTTGAAGGCGCCGGAAATCATCGTACGCAACGAGAAGCGGATGCTTCAGGAAGCGGTCGATTCGCTGCTCGACAACGGTCGGCGCGGCAAAGCGATGACGGGCGCGAACAAGCGCGCGCTCAAGTCACTTGCCGACATGATCAAGGGCAAGAGCGGGCGCTTCCGTCAGAACTTGCTGGGCAAGCGCGTGGACTATTCCGGGCGTTCGGTCATCGTGGTGGGCCCCACGCTCAAGCTGCACCAGTGCGGCTTGCCCAAGTTGATGGCATTGGAGTTGTTCAAGCCATTCATCTTCTCGCGCCTGGAAGCGATGGGCATTGCCACGACGATCAAGGCGGCGAAGAAGGAGGTTGAGTCCGGCACGCCGGTGGTCTGGGACATCCTCGAAGAAGTCATCAAGGAGCACCCGGTGCTGCTGAACCGCGCACCCACGCTGCACCGCCTGGGCATCCAGGCCTTCGAGCCGGTGCTGATCGAAGGCAAGGCGATCCAGCTGCATCCGCTCGTGTGCTCCGCATTCAACGCCGACTTTGACGGCGACCAGATGGCGGTGCATATTCCCCTGTCGATCGAGGCGCAGATGGAAGCCCGCACGCTGATGCTCGCGTCCAACAACGTGCTGTTCCCGGCGAACGGCGAGCCGAGCATCGTGCCGTCGCAAGACGTCGTGCTCGGGCTGTACTACGCGACGCGCGACCGCATCAACGCCAAGGGCGAAGGCATCATCTTCTCCAACGTGGCCGAAGTGCATCGCGCGCTGGATCACGGTCAAGTCGAAATCACGACCAAGTGCAGCGTTCGCATGACCGACCAGGTACTCGACAAGGCCACCGGCGAGTTCTCGCCCGAGACCACGCTCGTCGACACGACGGTCGGCCGGGCTTTGCTCAGCGAAATCCTGCCCAAGGGCCTGGCGTTTGCGAACATCAACAAGGCGTTGAAGAAGAAAGAAATTTCGCGACTCATCAACACCTCGTTTCGCAAGTGCGGCCTGAAAGAAACGGTGGTGTTTGCCGACAAGCTGCTCCAGGCGGGCTTCCGCCTGGCCACGCGCGCCGGCATCTCGATCGCGATCGACGACATGCTCGTGCCCAAGGAAAAGCCGAGCCTGATCGAACGCGCCGAAAAAGAAGTCAAGGAGATCGAGCAGCAGTACGTCTCGGGTCTCGTGACGTCGGGCGAGCGCTACAACAAGGTCGTCGACATCTGGGGCAAGACGGGCGACGAAGTCGGCAAGGTCATGATGGGCCAGTTGTCGAAGCAAAAGGTGACCGACCGACATGGCAAGCAAGTGGACCAGGAGTCGTTCAACTCGATCTACATGATGGCCGACTCGGGCGCGCGCGGCTCAGCGGCGCAGATTCGCCAGCTCGCCGGGATGCGCGGTCTGATGGCCAAGCCTGACGGCTCGATCATCGAGACGCCGATCACCGCGAACTTCCGCGAAGGCCTGAACGTTTTGCAGTACTTCATCTCCACGCACGGCGCGCGCAAGGGCTTGGCGGACACGGCGTTGAAGACGGCGAATTCAGGCTACCTGACGCGGCGTCTCGTCGACGTGACGCAGGACCTGGTCGTCACGCAAGACGACTGCGGCACCTTCAACGGCATGAACATGCGTGCCTTGGTTGAAGGCGGGGAAGTGATCGAGAGCTTGCGCGACCGAATTTTGGGCCGCGTCACCGCCATCGAAGTGGCACACCCCGAGTCGCAGGAGACGCTCGTCGCGGCGGGCCAGTTGCTCGACGAAGACATGTTCGACATGCTCGAAGCGGCCGGTGTGGATGAAATCAAGGTCCGCACGGCGCTCACCTGCGCCACGCGCTTCGGCATTTGCGCCAGGTGTTATGGCCGCGACCTCGGCCGCGGCGGGCTGGTCAACATGGGCGAGGCAATCGGCGTGATCGCAGCCCAGTCGATCGGCGAGCCGGGAACCCAGCTCACGATGCGCACTTTCCACATCGGCGGTGCGGCTTCGCGCGCAGCGGTCGCCAGCAACGTCGACGCCAAGTCCGACGGCGTGGTCGGCTTCAACCCGACGATGCGCTACGTGACGAACAGCAAAAAAGAGCTGGTCGTGATTTCGCGTTCCGGTGAAATCATCGTGTCGGATTCGCACGGTCGCGAACGCGAGCGCCACAAGGTGCCTTACGGCGCGCTGCTCAACATCAAGTCGGACCAGAGCATCAAGGCCGGCACCGTGCTCGCGAACTGGGACCCGCTGACCCGCCCCATCATTACCGAATTTGCCGGCAAGGCGAAATTCGAGAACGTGGAAGAAGGCGTGACGGTGGCCAAGCAGCTCGACGAAGTGACGGGCTTGTCCACACTTGTCGTGATCGACTCCAAGCGCCGCGGTGTGGCCAAGGTCGTGCGCCCGCAAGTGAAGCTGCTCGACGCGGCAGGCAACGAAGTGAAGATCCCCGGCACGGATCACTCGGTGACGATCGGCTTCCCGGTCGGCTCGCTGATCCAGATCCGCGACGGCCAAGACCTCGCGCCAGGCGAAGTGCTTGCGCGCATTCCGGTCGAAGGCCAGAAGACGCGCGACATCACGGGCGGCTTGCCGCGCGTGGCCGAACTCTTCGAGGCGCGCACGCCCAAAGACAAGGGCACGCTCGCCGAGATGACCGGCACCGTCTCGTTCGGCAAGGAGACCAAGGGCAAAGTGCGCCTGCAGATCACCGACCCGGAAGGCAAGGTCTACGAAGAACTCGTGCCGAAGGAGAAGAACATCGTCGTGCACGAAGGCCAGGTCGTGAACAAGGGCGAGTCCATCGTCGACGGGCCGGCGGACCCGCAAGACATCTTGCGCTTGCTCGGCATCGAAGAACTGGCGCGCTACATCGTTGATGAAGTGCAGGACGTGTATCGCCTGCAAGGCGTGAAGATCAACGACAAGCACATCGAAGTCATCGTGCGCCAGATGCTGCGCCGGGTGCAGATCGCCAACGCCGGAGATACCAACTACATCGCAGGCGAACAGGTGGAGCGCTCGGAACTGCTCGACACCAACGACCGCATGGTGACTGAGGGCAAGCTGCCGGCGACGCACGCCGACATCCTGCTGGGCATCACCAAGGCGTCGCTGTCCACCGACAGCTTCATCTCGGCAGCGTCGTTCCAGGAGACGACGCGCGTGCTCACCGAGGCTGCCATCATGGGCAAGCGCGACGAGCTGCGTGGCCTGAAGGAAAACGTCATCGTCGGCCGCTTGATCCCCGCCGGAACGGGCATGGCGTTCCACGATGCACGCAAGGCCAAGGAGGCGATGGACGATGCGGAACGCCGCACGATCGCCTTGCAAGAGGCTGAAGAGCTGGCAGCCGTGCAACTTGCCGCTGTCGATGCGCAGGGGGAGAGCGCGGAAACCTGAGGCCCACGACGCGGGCCGCTGTGAGGCACGCGGTCGCGTCGAATGGTGAAGAAGGGCGGCCGATGGGTCGCCCTTTTTTCATGGCGCGTTGAACTGCGCCGGCGTCACGATGCGAACGCCCAGGGCGCTGGCCGGCGCGGCGAGGCGCAGCAGTTCGTGGTCACGGCTGAGCAGGCAGCTGGGCCGAAGGTCAATCGCCAAATCGAGGAACATCTGGTCGTCCGGATCGGCGCAGCGCAGCGCCGGGGGGTGCGTCCCACGAGGCGCGGTCTCGACGAACTGGGTCCAGCGCGCCCACTGCTCGGCAATCGCTTCCTGCTGCCCCGCCCAGCGCGCGAATGCCGGGCGCGCGAGTACGTCATCGAACTCAGCGCGCATCGCCGCAGTGGCATACCAGCCAAGCGCTGCGCAATCCAGCAGGCCGCCCAGCGCAGCGCACGCGGGATCGTGAAACACGAGCAAATCGAGCGCCACATTCGTGTCGAGAACGAGCGCCGGCGTGCCAATGCGACCCGAAATGCCCTCTGCCAAGAAATTGCTTTGACTCGGGTCGGAACTTTGTTGCATAATCTGCGGCTTCGCTGAGTGGCGATGGTAACCGTGGGCAATGAACACGGGAACCGAGCGCTCGGCTCCGCACAAGTTTTCGCCCCAGTGGCTGATCGCGCGTCAACGCGGCCGGCTCGACGGGCCCAAGACTGACCGCTGCTCTGCCTCCATGATGCATGGACGGAACTGCGGGACAAGTTGGGGACAGTCAAAAATGATTCAAATGCAGTCGCGGCTCGACGTCGCGGACAACACCGGTGCCAAGTCCGTCATGTGCATCAAGGTGCTCGGCGGCTCCAAGCGCCGTTATGCCGGCATCGGCGACGTGATCAAGGTCAGCATCAAGGAGGCGGCGCCACGCGGCCGCGTCAAAAAGGGCGAGATCTACAGCGCCGTCGTCGTGCGCACCGCCAAGGGCGTGCGCCGCAGCGACGGCTCGCTCGTGAAGTTCGACGGCAACGCCGCTGTGCTTCTCAACGCCAAGCTCGAGCCCATCGGTACGCGCATCTTCGGGCCGGTGACGCGCGAACTGCGCACCGAGCGTTTCATGAAGATCGTGTCGCTCGCGCCTGAAGTGCTGTAAGCGCATTTCGACGCGGCTCGACGAGGAACACCAATGAACAAACTTCGCAAAGGCGACCAGGTCATCGTTTTGACCGGGCGCGACAAAGGCAAACGCGGCGTCATCTCCAAGCGCGTTGACGAAGAGCGCGTGCTCGTCGACGGCGTGAACGTCGTGAAGAAGCACACGAAGCCCAATCCGATGAAGGGTACGACGGGCGGCGTCGTCGACAAGACGATGTCGATCCACCAGTCCAACGTCGCGATCTTCAACCCGGCCACCGGCAAGGCGGATCGGGTCGGCATCAAGCTGCTGAGCGACGCCGAAAAGCAGTCGCGCAAGACCAAGGACAACGGTGTTCGCATCTACCGGTCCAGCGGCCAAGAGATCAAGGTTTAAGAGGCAATCATGGCTCGTTTGCAACAGTTTTACCGCGAAAAAGTCGTGCCCGACCTGGTGAAGAAATTCGGCTTCACGTCGGCAATGCAGGCGCCTCGTCTGAGCAAGATCACGCTCAACATGGGCGTCAGCGAAGCCGTTTCGGACAAGAAGGTCATGGACAGCGCGGTTGCCGACCTGACGAAGATTTCCGGGCGCAAGCCGGTCGTGACCAAGTCGAAGAAGGCGATCGCCGGCTTCAAGATCCGCGACGGCGTTCCCATCGGCTGCATGGTGACGCTGCGCGGCGCGCAGATGTACGAGTTCCTGGACCGTTTCGTGACGATCGCGCTGCCGCGCGTGCGCGACTTTCGCGGCATTTCGGCGCGCGCCTTCGATGGCCGGGGCAACTACAACATCGGCGTCAAGGAACAGATCATCTTCCCGGAAATCGAGTACGACAAGATCGACGCCGTGCGTGGCCTGAACATCAGCATCACGACGACGGCCAAGACCGACGAGGAGTGCAAGGCGCTGCTCACGGCGTTCAAGTTTCCGTTCAAGACCGAAAAGTCAGCTTGAAAGATCACGATGGCAAAAGTTTCCCTCATTCAACGTGAACTCAAGCGGACCCTGCTGGTCGCCAAGTACGCGAAGAAGTACAACGAACTCAAGACGCTCGCCAACGACGCGAAGAAGTCTGACGAAGAGCGCTACGCCGCGCGCCTGGAGCTGCAGAAATTGCCGCGCAACGCTTACCCGACGCGCCAGCGCAATCGCTGCGAGCTGACGGGTCGCCCGCGCGGCACGTTCCGCAAGTTCGGTCTGGGCCGCAGCAAGATCCGCGACCTCGCGTTCAGGGGCGACATTCCCGGCATCGTCAAGGCCAGTTGGTAGGCGTGGCGCTGCTGCGGCCCGATCAGGAGAATTCCCTATGAGCATGAGTGACCCCATCGCCGACATGTTGACGCGCATTCGCAATGCGCAGATGGTGGACAAGCCCACAGTGTCGATGCCGTCGTCGAAACTCAAGGTGGCGATCGCCAGCGTCTTGAAAGACGAGGGCTATATCGACGCTTTTGCCGTGCGCGACGCCGGCACCAAGCCGCAACTCGAGATCGCGCTGAAGTACTACGCGGGCCGGCCCGTGATCGAGCACATCGAGCGCGTCAGTCGCCCGGGTTTGCGCATCTACAAAGGCCGGCACGACATTCCGAGCGTGCAAAACGGCCTGGGTGTGGCCATCGTGACCACGCCCAAGGGTGTGATGACGGATCGCAAAGCCCGCCAAGCCGGCATCGGCGGCGAAGTGATTTGCTACGTCGCCTAAGGAGAGCACATGTCTCGCGTAGGAAAAATGCCCATCGTCGTGCCCAAAGGCGTTGAAGTCGCCGTGAGCGATGGCCAGGTCAGCGTCAAGGGTGCGCTGGGCACGCTCGTGCAACCGGCGAACGCGCTGGTGAGCGTCACCAACGACGCCGGCAAGCTGACGTTCGCCCCGGTGGATGCGACGCCGCAAGCCGACGCAATGTCGGGCACGATGCGCGCGCTGGTGGCCAACATGGTGAGCGGCGTCAGCAAGGGTTTCGAGAAAAAGCTCAGCCTCGTCGGCGTGGGCTTTCGCGCTCAGGCTGCAGGCTCCAAGCTGACGCTTCAAGTGGGCTTCTCGCATCCGGTAGCCAAAGACATGCCTGCGGGCGTGAAGGTGGCGTGCCCGACGCAAACGGAAATCGTCATCACGGGGGCGAATCGCCAGACGGTGGGCCAAGTGGCCGCCGAGGTGCGCGCCTTCCGCCCGCCCGAGCCCTACAAAGGCAAAGGCATCCGCTACATCGACGAAAAGGTTTCCCTCAAGGAAACCAAGAAGAAGTAAGGGAATCGCCGCCATGCTGAACAAGAAAGAACAGCGCACCCGTCGCGCCCTGCAGACCCGCAAGCGCATTGCCAAGCAGCAGGTTGCGCGCTTGACGGTGTTCCGCTCGAACCTGCACATTTACGCGAGCATCGTCAGCGACGATGGCGCCAAGGTGCTGGCCAGCGCGTCGACGGCCGAAGCGGCAACGCGCAAGGAGCTCGGGGCCAAGGGCAAGGGCGGCAACGTCGCCGCAGCCTCGGCGGTGGGGCAACGCATTGCGCAGCGCGCCAAGGCCGCGGGTGTGGATCGGGTTGCGTTCGATCGCGCCGGATTCGCCTACCACGGCCGCGTCAAGGCGCTTGCCGAAGCCGCGCGCGAAGCCGGTTTGCAGTTCTAAGCCCAACGAAATTTTAGGAACTCGAACATGGCAAAGTTTCAACCCCGTGGCGCCCAAGGCGAAGCCAACGACGACGGGCTCAAGGAAAAGATGATCGCGGTGAACCGCGTCACCAAGGTCGTGAAGGGCGGTCGCACGCTCAGCTTTGCCGCGCTGACCGTGGTGGGCGACGGCGACGGCCGCATCGGCATGGGCAAAGGCAAGGCCAAGGAAGTTCCGGTGGCAGTGCAAAAGGCGATGGAAAGCGCGCGTCGCAACCTGTTCAAGGTGGCGCTCAAGGACGGCACGATTTACCACAAGGTGATCGGCGAGCACGGCGCGTCGCATGTGCTGATGGCGCCTGCTGCGGCCGGCACGGGCATCATCGCCGGTGGCCCGATGCGCGCCGTGTTCGAAGTGATGGGCGTGACCGACATCGTGTGCAAGAGCCTGGGCTCGTCCAATCCGTACAACCTGGTGCGCGCCACGCTGGACGCGCTGAAGCACACGAGCACACCCGCCGAGATTGCCGCGAAGCGCGGCCTGACGGTCGAACAAATCTTCGGTTGAACGCTGGCGAGGAAATCATGAGTGACAAGAAAACCGTTCAGATCAAACTCGTGAAGAGCATCAACGGCACGCGCGAGTCGCACCGCGCCACGGTCCGCGGCCTGGGGCTGCGCAAACTGAACAGCGAGTCGACGCTCGAAGACACGCCCGCGGTTCGCGGCATGATCAACAAGGTCTCCTACCTGGTCAAGGTGCTCTGAGCGCCGCAACAGCCCACGCATCATGGAACTGAACAACATCAAACCGGCAGCCGGCGCCAAGTCGGCGCGGCGCCGTGTCGGGCGCGGCATCGGCTCGGGCCTGGGCAAGACGGCAGGGCGCGGCCACAAGGGCCAAAAATCGCGCTCGGGCGGCTACCACAAGGTCGGCTTCGAAGGCGGCCAGATGCCTTTGCAGCGGCGCCTTCCCAAGCGCGGATTCAAATCGCATTTGCTTCAGTTCAACGCCGAAATCAACCTGAACGACCTGCAGCGCCTCGGTGCGGCAGAAGTCGACCTGTTGGCGCTGAAGCAGGCGCGCCTCGTCGGTGAGCTGATCAAGACCGTCAAGGTCATCAAGACCGGCGAGCTCAAGATCAAAGTGGCGCTCAAGGGCATTGGCGCAACGGCGGGCGCCAAGGCAGCGATCGAAGCCGCCGGCGGCTCGGTCGCCTGACACCCGAGCAGCACCCCGAGCGATCAACGGATACACGGCACGTGGCAACCAACGCGAATCAACTGGCCAAGAGCGGAAAGTTTGGCGACCTTAGACGTCGCCTGACCTTTCTGTTGCTCGCGCTCGTCGTCTATCGCGTCGGTGCCCACATTCCCGTGCCCGGCATTGACCCGAACCAGTTGGAGCAGTTGTTCAAGGGGCAGCAGGGCGGAATCCTGAGCCTGTTCAACATGTTCTCGGGTGGCGCACTGTCGCGCTTCACCGTCTTTGCGCTGGGCATCATGCCTTACATCTCGGCGTCGATCATCATGCAGTTGATGACCTACGTCGTGCCCACGCTCGAGGCGCTGAAAAAAGAAGGCGAGTCGGGCCGACGCAAGATCACGCAGTACACGCGCTACGGAACGCTCGGCTTGGCGCTGTTCCAGTCGCTCGGCATCGCGCTGGCCCTCGAAGGCTCGGCCGGTCTGGTCATCGCACCGGGCTTCGGCTTTCGCCTGACGGCAGTTGTCTCGCTGGTGGCCGGAACGATGTTCCTGATGTGGCTCGGCGAGCAGATCACCGAGCGGGGCCTGGGCAATGGCATCTCGATCCTCATCTTCGCCGGCATCGCCGCAGGGCTGCCCAGCGCAATCGGCGGTTTGTTCGAACTCGTGCGCACCGGCGCGATGAGCATCATCGCCTCGCTGTTCATCATCGCCGTCGTCATCGGCGTGACCTTCGTGGTGGTTTTCGTCGAGCGCGGCCAGCGCAAGATCCTGGTCAATTACGCGAAGCGCCAGGTCGGCAACAAGGTCTACGGCGGGCAGTCGTCGCACCTTCCGCTCAAGCTCAACATGTCGGGCGTGATTCCGCCGATCTTCGCCTCGTCAATCATCCTGCTGCCCGCCACCGTGGTCGGCTGGTTCGCGACGGGCGACGGGCTGCGCTGGCTGAAAGACCTGGCGGGCCTGCTCTCGCCGGGGCAGCCGATTTACGTGATGCTTTATGCCGCGGCGATCGTCTTCTTCTGCTTTTTCTACACGGCGCTGGTCTTCAACAGCCGGGAAACCGCTGACAACCTGAAGAAGAGCGGCGCGTTCATTCCGGGGATTCGCCCGGGTGACCAGACCGCCAAGCACATCGACCGCATCTTGTCGCGCCTCACATTGGCGGGTGCGATCTACATCACCGCGGTGTGCCTGCTGCCAGAATTTCTCGTGCTCAAGTACAACGTGCCGTTCTACTTTGGCGGAACGTCGCTCTTGATCATCGTTGTCGTGACGATGGATTTCTGGGCGCAGGTGCAAAGTTACGTGATGAGTCAGCAGTACGAATCGCTGCTGAAAAAAGCAAATTTCAAGGCGAGCTGAGCGAGCGCAACAAGGCGATCGGCAGCTTGACGGACAAAGGCAAACGATAGGTAAACGGTAGGCAAGGCGACGGGCACGACTCAGGCATGGCGAAGGACGATGTCATCCAGATGCAGGGCGAGATTTTGGAGAATCTCCCCAACGCGACATTTCGCGTCAAGCTGGAAAACGGGCATGTCGTGCTGGGCCACATCTCCGGGAAGATGCGAATGCACTACATCCGCATCCTGCCGGGAGACAAAGTGACCGTCGAGTTGACTCCGTACGACCTGACGCGAGCGCGCATCGTGTTTCGAGCCAAGTAGGCCGAAGCGACGCGAACGGACGAAGACAAGAAGACAAGAAGCCAGATTTTGCTGAAACGGAAAAGCAGGAGCGAACCATGAAAGTAGCCGCATCGGTCAAGAAAATGTGCCGCCACTGCAAGATCGTGCGGCGCAAGGGCGTGGTGCGCGTAATTTGCACCGATCCGCGTCACAAGCAGCGCCAGGGTTGAGGCTTCGCTTCTCCGCGAACCTCAGACCACACCAGGACATTTGAAGGACGTTTATGGCACGAATTGCCGGCATCAATATTCCGCCCCACAAGCACGCCGAAATCGGCCTGACCGCGATCTACGGCATCGGCCGCAGCACCGCGCAGAAGATTTGCGCGCGCACCGGCGTTCCGCTGGATCGCAAGGTGAAGGACCTGACCGACACGGATCTGGAGAAGATTCGCGAGGAAATCGGCCGCCTGACGATCGAAGGCGACTTGCGCCGCGAAATGTCGATCAATATCAAGCGCCTGATGGACCTGGGCTGCTACCGCGGCTTTCGCCATCGGCGCGGCTTGCCGGTTCGCGGCCAGCGCACCAAGACCAATGCGCGCACGCGCAAAGGCCCGCGCAGGTCCGGCGCACTGGTGAAGAAGGCAGCGGCGTAAGCGGCCCCTGACCCTCAGCGCAGCTCCCACGATTTCAGAAAGTCAACATGGCAAAACCACCCGTCAACACCGCCGCGCAGCGCGTGCGCAAGAAAATTCGCAAAAACGTTGCGGACGGTATCGCGCATGTGCACGCGTCGTTCAACAACACCATCATTACGATCACCGATCGCCAGGGCAGCGCGCTGTCTTGGGCGTCGAGTGGCGGCCAGGGCTTCAAGGGCTCGCGCAAGAGCACACCGTTCGCCGCCCAGGTGGCCGCTGAAACGGCAGGCCGCGCGGCCCAGGAGCAGGGCATCAAGAACCTGGACGTGCGCATCAAGGGCCCGGGCCCTGGGCGCGAGTCTTCGGTTCGCGCGCTCGCGGCGCTCGGGATCCGCATCAACCTGATCTCCGACGTGACGCCGGTTCCGCACAACGGCTGCAGGCCGCAAAAGCGCCGCCGCATTTGACCTGATTCACTGCGAGGCGGCGTCTGCAGAGGTGCCGCCCGCATCGCACGGGGGCGCAAGGCCCCGACATCGAAGCCCACCGTCTGAGCGCACAACAACAACACTCGCCAGACTCGCGCAAGCCGCCCGCCCGGCCTGCGTCAGAACGACAGAAGGACACAACGTGGCACGTTACCTAGGACCCAAGGCCAGGCTCTCACGACGCGAAGGCACCGACCTCTTCTTGAAGAGTGCGCGGCGCCCGATCGGCGACAAGGCCAAGTTCGACAGCAAACCCGGCCAGCACGGCCGCAACTCCGGCACGCGCATGTCGGACTACGGTTTGCAGTTGCGCGAGAAGCAAAAAGTCAAGCGCATGTACGGCATCCTGGAGCGGCAGTTTCGCCGCTACTTCGCCGAGGCCGAGCGGCGCAAGGGCAACACCGGCGGGAATCTGCTGATGCTGCTCGAGTCGCGCCTGGACAATGTCGTCTACCGCATGGGCTTCGGCTCGACGCGCGCCGAGGCGCGCCAGCTCGTCTCGCACAAGTCGATCAACGTCAACGGCGCGGTCGTGAACATTGCGTCCTACCTCGTCAAAGCAGGCGACACGGTCAGCGTGCGCGAGAAGGCCGCGAAACAACTGCGCATCACCGATTCACTCAAGCTCGCCGAGACGATCGGCATGCCGGGCTGGGTGCAGGTTGACGCCGCGAAGTGTCAGGGCGTGTTCAAGAAGCCGCCCGACCGCGACGAATTTGGCGCCGACATCAAAGAAGCGCTGATCGTCGAGCTCTACTCCCGATAGCGGGGCACAACCGCTGCTGCGCATGCCGGGCGTGCACAGCGGATTTCCAGCCCGACACAGTCCATCAGCCTTATCGGTGTAACGAGCCGAGGGTATTGAGAGGAATGAGACTCAATGCAAACGAATCTGCTGAAACCCAAAGCCATCAATGTGGAGCCGCTGGGCGGCCACCGTGCCAAGGTCACGCTCGAGCCTTTCGAGCGCGGCTACGGCCACACGCTGGGCAACGCGCTGCGGCGCGTGCTGTTGTCTTCGATGGTCGGTTATGCGCCCACCGAAGTCACCATCGCCGGCGTGCTGCATGAGTACTCCACCGTCGACGGTGTGCAGGAAGACGTGGTGCACATCATGCTCAATTTGAAGGGCGTCGTGTTTCGGCTGCACAACCGCGATGAAGTGACGCTGGTGTTGCGCAAGGAGGGCGAAGGCCCGGTCACGGCAGGCGACATCCAGACGCCGCACGACGTGGAAATCATCAACCCCGAACACGTGGTCGCGAACCTCGCGCATGGCGGCAAGCTCGACATGCAGATCAAGGTCGAAAAAGGCCGCGGCTACGTTCCCGGAACGATGCGCCGCTACGGCGACGAGACAACGAAATCGATCGGCCGCATCGTGCTCGATGCGTCGTTCTCGCCGGTGGCGCGCGTCAGCTACACGGTCGAGAGCGCTCGTGTGGAGCAGCGCACCGACCTGGACAAGCTCGTGATGGAAATCGTCACCAACGGCGCAGTGACGCCCGAAGAAGCGATCCGCTCGTCGGCAAAGATTCTGGTCGAACAACTTGCCGTGTTCGCGCAGCTCGAAGGCAGCGAAATCGCCGCGTTCAGCGAGCCGCAACAACGCAGCACGCAGTTCGACCCGATCCTGCTGCGTCCGGTGGACGAGCTCGAGCTCACAGTGCGTTCCGCGAACTGCCTGAAGGCCGAGAACATCTACTACATCGGCGACTTGATTCAGCGCACCGAGACCGAATTGCTGAAGACGCCGAACTTGGGCCGCAAGTCGCTCAACGAGATCAAGGAAGTGTTGGCCTCGCGTGGCTTGACGCTGGGTGGTCGGCTGGAGAACTGGCCACCGCAAGGACTGGACAAGCGGTAAGAATAGCCAACGACGGCGCTTGTCGCCGTCTTTTGCTTCGGCGAAGCGTTCTCGCCGTCATTGGATAAGGGTGCCCTTGGGCACCCGGTGCACCCGGCAGTACCTGATACGGCTGCCGGCAATACGATAGTCAGAAAGGAATCAGCACCATGCGTCACCGTCACGGGCTTCGAAAGCTCAACCGCACGTCCGAGCACCGCCTTGCGATGCTGCGCAACATGTGCAATTCGCTGCTGCTGCACGAGGCGATCAAGACGACTCTGCCCAAGGCCAAAGAACTTCGCCGCGTCGTCGAGCCGCTCATCACGCTGGCCAAAGAGGCAACGCTTGCGAATCGCCGGCTCGCATTCAATCGCACACGCGACCGCGACATCGTGACCAAGCTTTTCACCGAGCTGGGTCCACGCTACAAGGCCAGACCGGGTGGCTATACGCGCATTCTGAAGATGGGTTTTCGCATCGGCGACAACGCGCCGATGGCCTTCGTCGAGCTCGTGGATCGTCCTGAACCTGTGGTGGCGGCGCAAGAGCCCGCACCCGCAGCGTCGACCTGATCAAGCTGCCTCTGGAGAATCCCGCACCGGCCTCGAAATGAGCGGTGCGAATCGACAGGGTGCTGATAGAATTCAAGCTCAGTCGCGAGGTGGAGCAGTCTGGTAGCTCGTTGGGCTCATAACCCAAAGGTCGCAGGTTCAAATCCTGCCCTCGCAACCAACGAACACAGGGTCCAGCGCCCAAGCAAACGCCAACCGAGAGGTTGGCGTTTTGCATTTTCGCCCAGACAAAGAAGCGCTGGCGTGGGAAGGTACCGCGCAGCGCCGCGCACGCGCCTTGCCGGTAGAGTCACGCCCATGCGCCTGCTGCATAGAAACGACTGGCTGGGTGAACCTAAAAACAGCAGCTACCCCGGCGCCGCAAGCGCCGGAGGCGGGATTGGCAAGGCGAATTGACCGACGATGCGCCTGCAGATGTAGGCCAGCAGCGTGGCCCATTGGTCCAACTTGGGCAACTGCTCCGCAGCTTGCCTGACGTGCTGGATGGCCGCATGAACATTGGCGATCATCGATTTGATCAAGCCCGCTTCGGCGTGCATCGGCGTGAGGTACAGCGTGGTCTGGCCGCCGTGGCTGGTCGCTCGACCTACCGCAGCCAGCAGCAGCGGGCGACTCGTCAATGCCTCGCGCCGGGCCTGTGGGTTGGCCGCGCGCACGTACCAGCTCCACCAGTTGTAGACCAGCGCCACGGCGCGCGCGGTGATCTGGCTGCGGTGCATGTCGTGCGTGGTGAAGCCGCCCCAGCCCCATTGGTTCTTCAGCTCATCGAACCCGTTCTCGCAGTCGCACCGGTCCCGGTAGAGCTGGCCAATGGCCGAGATGTCGTACGCGGCGTTGGTCACCAGCACCGTGTACTCCCAGACCTGCGCGTGGTCCTGCACCTCATCGAAGGGCAGTGCCAGAACGAGTTGATCGTTGTCCGCTGCATTTTTGTGTTTGCCTTTCTTGGTCGCGGTGTTCGCCGTCACGGCCAGGTCGTGTTTGATGCGCCGGCGCAGCACCACGACGCGACGCGCTTTGCTCCAACCTTGCAGCTTGAGGCTGTCCTCGATGGCCTGCCAGCCCTGGCTGGCTTCGCTGGCGTGTGTCCAGTCCTCGCGCCGGAACAGTCGTTCGATGAGTCGTTTGACATTGCTCGTCTTGCGCAGGCGCAGCAGGTAGGGCAGGTTGCGCTGTTCGCACACGTCGATGATGTCTTGGTTGCCGTAGCCGCAGTCGCCGCGAACCAGCGCTGGGGCCTTGTCCCCCAACTCATCGAGCAGCCGGGCAAACGCTGCTTTGGCGTGGCCCGAGGTGTGTTGCTTGCCCGAGGCGAGCACCGCGTCGAGCACCAAACGCAGGTTACCCACCCAGAAGGTGTGCAGCACGTGGCTGGGCCGCCCGGGCTTGTGGGGGTTGTAGCCCACCTCGGCGCCTTCCTGGCGGCCGTACAGCGGCTTGACGGTGGCGTCCATGTCCAGCACCCAGGGTCGATCCAGCGCTTGGCGCACGCTGGACATCAGCGCCTCGCGCATCCACGGCTCGCTGGCCGCAACCTCCATCGCCTTGAGCGCACGGCGCACCGAGTCTTCGCTGACCATGCCGTTCAGGCCCAGCGCCTTGGCGGCCACCGCGTCGCCGCGAATGCCGGCAATGTGCGCGTAGCGTTTGCTGCCCGCCAAGATGCCCAGCATCAGCGTTCCCAGCACGTCGCGCGGTCGCGAGGCGTTGGGGCTGCTGTAGTGCAAGGGACACGCCTGCACCCAGCGGTCGAACACGCCAGCGGTGGCCAGGAATTCGGCAAAGAACACGATCTGTCCGTGCGGAGTGGCCTGAGCGCTTTCGTCCCAGCGCACATGCATTCGGCCTCCCATCGTGTCCACCACCATCGCGTCTTCGCTGGCCTGCGCCAGCGCGGTCTTCTTCGGTTCGTTGGATTCACCCATGGGGTGAGTTTGCCAAATCTCGGCAAACCCGCACCGGTGCTCAACTTACCGGCCTTCGCGGTCGATCAACTGCTGGACTTAGGGTGAAACGAATGCGCTGGACTGACGCCACCCCGCGCCTGTTGCCGCTGGGCGACAGCGCGGTGACGCTGCAGTTCGGCGACGAAGTGAGCGCGCAGGCCAACGCCACGGTGCAGGGCTTCACGCGAGCGCTCGAGCAGGCGGTTCGCGGCAACGCAATCACCGGCGTGCTCGAGTGGGTGCCGGCGTTTGCCTCGGTGACGATTCACGTGGAGGACGCTTCGGAGCAAGCGGCGCTCGAACGCGACGCAGCGCTGCTCGCGCTGGCGCAAACCGCGCAGCCATTGCACACCAGCGGCCGGCGTTGGCACTTGCCAGGTTGCTTCGAACCCGAATACGCGCCCGACCTTCAGCCGCTCGCCGCTGCGCGCGGCTTGACGCCACAGCAGGTGATCGAACTCATCACCGCGACGACGTTTCGCGTCTACATGCTCGGCTTCCTGCCCGGCCTCCCGTACATGGGCGACTTGCCCGCGGCCCTCGAGGTGCCGCGCCTGGCCAGCCCCCGCCAAGTCGTGCCGGAACGCTCGATTGCGGTGGCCGGGCGCATGTGCACGGTCTACCCTTGGGCCAGCCCCGGTGGCTGGCACTTGATTGGCCGCACGCCGGTGCGGCTGTTCGACGCCGCCGCCGCTGAGCCCGCGCTGCTGCGCCCGGGTGATGAAGTGAGCTGGACGCGCGTCGCCTTGGCTGAATTCGAAGCGCTCGAGCGGCGCGTGCAGGCGGGCGCACTGAACGCTGCGGAGTTTCTGGATCGATCGGCGGAGGCTTCGGCGGAGCGTTCGACGTGAAGCACGCGATCGAAATCACCGACGCCGGAATGGCCAATACCGTGCAAGACGCCGGCCGCACCGGCCACCGCAGCATCGGCGTTCCCGTCAGCGGCGCGGCGGACGCGCTGTGGCTCGCCTGCGCAAACCGTCTCGTCGGCAACCCGGCCGACGCCGCCGCGATCGAAATGCCCCTCGCCGGGCCCAGCGTGCGCGCCACGGACGGGCCAGTGCGCGCAGCGCTGGTGGGTGCGGTCGACGCGCAACTGCTGCGCACCGATGGTCAGGTGCAGCGCGTCGCCGCTGCGCACACGGTGACGCTGCGCAAGGGCGACGTGCTGCGCGTCGGCGCGGTGCGCGCCGGCGTGGCCTATCTGGCGCTGGCCGGGGGCTGCCAAGTGCCGCGCCAATTGGGCAGCCGCTCGACCTATGCGCGCGCGCGCCTGGGCGGCGTCGCCGGGCGGGCGCTCAGGGTGGGCGACCGAATCGAGTGTGGCGAGCCGCCGAGCCACGCGGGTCTGGAATGGCGCGCCGGCATGTTCGAGCACGCTGGCGGCCCGATCCGCGTGATGCTCGGGCCCCAGGACGACGCATTCGCGCCGCAATCCATCGCGACGCTTCTGCGCGAGCCGTATCGCGTGGGCCGACAGAGCGACCGCATGGGCATGCGCCTGGAGGGTGCGACCCTGACGCACCTTGGCAGCGCCGACATCACGTCGGAGGGCGTGGTTCCCGGCGCGATCCAAGTGCCCGGCAACGGCGCACCCATCGTGCTCCTGGCCGACGCGCAAACGGTGGGTGGTTACGCCAAGATCGCCACCGTGATCCGCGCCGACTTGCCACGCCTGGCGCAGCTTCGGCCGGGCGCAGAGTTGCGCTTCGCGGCCGTCACGCGCGCCGAAGCGCTCGCGGCACGGCAACAGCAAATCGAGGCGTTGGCGCGGTGGGCTGCAAGCATCGAAGCGTACCGGCCGGCCGGTACAGTCGACCTCGCGGCTTTGCTCGAGTCCAATATCGTCAGCGGCATGATCGATGCCCGCAACGAGCTGATGCCCTGGGAGTGATAACGATGAAACCGATTCTGAACCTCAACGCCGATCTGGGTGAAAGCTTCGGCGCCTGGCAAATGGGCGACGACGCCGCGATGCTGGGTGTCGTCAACTCGGCCAACGTGGCGTGCGGCTTTCATGCCGGCGACCCACTCGTCATGCGGCGTACCGTCGCCACCGCCAGGCAACAGGGCGTCAGCCTGGGCGCGCACCCGTCGTTCCAAGACCTGCAGGGATTCGGCCGGCGCCGCATCGAGATGAGCAAAGCCGAGGTCGAGGCGATGTTGATCTATCAGATCGGCGCGCTCGTCGGATTGGCCCGTGCCGAGGGCACCGAGGTGTCGCACGTCAAACCGCACGGTGCGCTGAACAACATGGCGTGCGAAGACCCGCAACTCGCGCAAGCCGTGGCGCGGGCCGTGCATGCATTCGACCCGAAGCTGATCCTGCTTGCGCCCGCCCTGTCGTGCCTCGTCACGGCGGGCCGCGAGGCGGGCCTGTGCGTCGTCGAAGAAGTCTTTGCGGATCGGGCTTATGCCGACGACGGCAGCTTGCTGCCGCGCTCGGAGCCAGGTGCCGTGTTGCACGGTGCGCAGGCCTGCGTGCAACACGTGATGGCCATTGTTCGCGCGAGCGCGCTGCGATCCGTGAACGGCGTCGAGCTGCCGGTGCGCGTCCAGAGCATATGTTTGCACGGCGACAATCCGCAGGCCGTGATCACCGCCAAGGCGGTGCGCGCCGCGCTGCATGAAGCGGGGTACGAACTCGCCCCGCTGCCCCGATTGATTGGTTGAAGCACGGCTGACCGGACTTGATGCCTCACCGGCCGATCGCCGTCACCACCTCGCGAAGAAACCCGTCCAAGGCAGTTCTTCTTCGCCATCGACACGTAGTGGTGGTTGGCACGGTCGAATGACAGATGCTGCTCGGCCAGTTGCCGCAGGCTTGGCGCAAAGCGCTCGTCCTGCATGTACTGGATCGGCGAGCGCAGCCACTCCAGCAGCACCGGGTTCGATGCTCGCGGCAGCTTCAGGCCTTGCGCAAGTCCCAGCCGTTGACGTCGAGCTCGCCGCTGATCGGCTGTTCGATCACATCGCGACCCGGCTCGACGGTGAGATACCAATCGAGCCGGTTCACATACACGAAGCGCACGTCGTAGTCGCTGTCGGGCGAAGCAAAGCCCCAGCCGCGGCTGCCGGATTCGCAGGCGAAGAGCACCTTCACCTGGTGTCGCGCCTCGATGTCATGCAGGCACGTGAGGACCGTGGCGCGCATTGCGTCGCTGACGGGGTGTTCGCTGATGAGGTTCAAGTGAATTCGGGGCGAATGAAAAACTGGCCCGCTGCAAACACAGCGGGCCCGATACAACGCACGACTACCCCTTCACGCAGACGACCTGCTTGAGCCTATGCACGATGTCCACCAGGTCCTTCTGCGCATCCATCACCGCGTCGATGTCCTTGTACGCGGCCGGCGTTTCGTCGATCACGTCTTTGTCCTTGCGGCACTCCACGCCTTCCGTGGCCACGCGGTGGTCGGCCAGGGTGAAACGGCGCTTCGCTTCACCGCGGCTCATCACGCGGCCGGCGCCGTGCGAGCAGGACTCGAACGATTCCGCATTGCCCTTGCCGCGCACGATGTAGCTGCGCGCGCCCATGCTGCCGGGAATGATGCCCAGCTGCCCGGCCTTTGCGCTCACTGCACCCTTGCGCGTGACGTACACCTCTTCGCCGAAGTGCTGTTCCTTGCTCACATAGTTGTGGTGGCAGTTCACCGCTTCGATGTGGCTCTGGAAGTTCTTGTGGATCGCGCTCTTGGCCGCGTCAATCACGCGCTTCATCATCACTTCGCGATTCATCGCCGCGAAGCGCTGCGCCCAGCCGACCGCGCGCACGTAGTCGCCGAAGCAGCGCGCGCCTTCCTCGAAGTACGCCAGGTCGCGGTCCGGCAGGTTCATGTTGTTGCGCAGCGCGTCTTGCTTGGCGAGCTCGATGAATATCGTGCCGATCGCGTTGCCCACGCCACGCGAACCCGAGTGAAGCATGAACCAGACGAAGCCCTCTTCGTCCAGGCACACCTCGATGAAGTGGTTGCCGCTGCCGAGTGTCCCCAGGTGCTGGACGTTGTTCGTCTTCGCCAGCTTCGGGAAGTCGCGGCACAGCTCGGTGAATTCGGGCTCGAGCTGCGCCCACGCCGTGTTCACCGAACCCGGTGCCTTCTGCCACGCGCCTGGGTCGCGCGAACCCGGCACGCGGCCGTGCGGCACGGCGCGCTCGATCGCCGTGCGCAGTGGGCCTAGGTTGTCGGGCAGGTCCTGCGCTTTCAGCGTCGTCTTCGCGGCCATCATGCCGCAGCCGATGTCCACGCCCACGGCGGCCGGGATGATGGCGCGCAGCGTCGGGATCACCGAGCCGACCGTCGCGCCGATGCCGAAGTGCACGTCGGGCATGGCCGCGATGTGCTTGAAGACGATGGGCAGGCGCGCGGCGTTCGTCAGCTGGCGCTTGGCTTCGTCTTCGATGGGTACGCCGCGGATCCACATCTTCACCGGCACGCCGCCGGGCACTGCTTCTTCGATGTAATTGGTTTCCATGATTTGATTCTCCACGTCTCGGGGAGCGCGCCCAAGGCATTGCACCGGCGCGCTCCCCCAACAAGCACCCGAAGGTGCAATTTCTTCCTGATCAACGCAGCTTTACCAGCCCGTTGAGCACTTGGTCCAGACCCCCGAACACGGAGATCTTGTCGATGCGCTCGGCCACGCGTTCCAGCGTCTCGAGCTCCTTCATGCGCAAAGCGATGGGGTTGCCCTCCATCACCTTGGCCGTGTTGAGCAGAGAACGCGTCGCCGCGGTTTCCTCGCGGCGGCGGATCACGTTTGCTTCCGCCGCCTTTTGCGCCTCGACCACCTGGGCGAGGATGGTCTTCATCTCGCCGGGCAGCACGATGTCCTTCACCCCCACACCGTCGAGCTCGATGCCGTAGGCCGCGAGCTTGCTGCGCACATGAGCGGTCACGACTTCGTCGATCGTCGTCTTGTTCTCCAGCAACTCGTCGAGCAGCCGCGTGCCCACCGCCGCGCGCAGGCCGAACTGCAGCTCGCGGTACAGGTGTTCCGCGGGCTTTTGCAGCTGCGTGAAGGCCTTCAACACATCGGTGTAGCGCCACGTCGCCGACAGGTTCAGCCGCAGTCCCACCTTGTCGCGCGTCAGGATTTCCTGGCCCGCGACTTCGACCGCCTGCAAACGCAGGTCCACGGCCTCGACCGCGACGTTGCGGTTGAACTTCCAGAACGCGTACGAGCCCGCGCTGAGCAGGCGCTCCACCTGGCCGTCGACCCACAGCACGCCGGCACCGTGTTCGGGTACCTGCACTTGCAGCACGCCACTCAAGCCCGCCACGGCGCGTTGCCGCAGTTGCGTTTGCACCAGGCGTGCCACCACCGCGGACTGCACTTCGGCCGATGCGGAGATGTCGAGCACCTCGACGCGCACGTCCACCTGGCCCTTCCAGTACAGACGCCGCGTCGCCGGTGCCAGCAGCTCGACGAGCGCGCCGTTTTCGCTGCGCAACCCGACCTGGGTTTCGCTGAGCTCGACGCGCACGAACTCGGCTGCCACGACTTCAGGCTCCTTGGCCATCAAATAGTCGGTCAGGCCGTGCGTGAACGCCGGTTGCTCGAGCGCGAAGGCCTCGACACGCAGCTTGTCGATGGCGCTGAACAGCCAGTGCGTGCCCGGTTGCAGCACGCGCTCGAAGTCGCCGTTGCGCAGCAACACGCCGCGCTCGTTCTTCTTCACAGTGATTCGCTTGAATTGCATGAGGGTTCTCCTTGTTGTCATGCGTCGATTGGAAAAGAGGGTGCCGTTACAGCGCTGGCGGTGGGCATTGAGTGCCGTGGACCGGGCGTCACGGTGCGCGTTGGCTACCTCTTGCAGAGGCAGGCTCGGCTGGCCGTGGGCGCGGGCCGGGCGGGCTCAACACCGAGCCGCCCGCGCTGACGTGCGGCGGGCTTCACGCGCTTCGAACATGGCGAACCATGCGTTTGGCGCGATCGGCCCACCACGCGCATTCGGCGGTGGTCTTTCGACCGTTTTGCAATAGCTGGATTCGTAGTCCAGTGTCTTGGAGCGGGAGTCGAACCCGCGACAGACGACTTATCAGGTCGTTGCTCTACCCATCTGAGCTATCCAGTGGTGGGCCATCCGGGGATCGAACCCGGCATCTGGCGATGCAATCCATTGATGACCCCGCATCGGCTGATTCCAACGGCGCGGCATGTACAGCAACGACGGACGGATCCGGATGCCGCACACCGGCGGGGCGGAGGTGAATCCAAACCCCTGACCTGCGAGCGTTCGTTTTCTTCAGCAGACTCTTGTGCGCCTGAGCTGACTTGGCTCAACTCAGGCGCGATCCCTTCGGCAGGCGCGAAGCCAGCCATTCATGCACGTCGGCGCGGATGTTTCGGCCCTCGAGCAGAAAGTCCTCGAAGCGGCTCGGCACGTAGGGCAGGTACAGCAGCGGCATTCCCGCTTCCTCCGGCGTGCGGTTTGCCTTGCGGCCGTTGCACACGCCGCAGGCAGCGACCAGGTTCAGCCAGGCCCAGCGCCCGCCGCGCGATTCCGGAACGATATGTTCGCACTGCAAGTCGCGCTCTTGGAAACGCTCGCCGCAGTACGCGCACGTCATCCGGTCGCGACGGAACAGCTTGAGTTTGCCAAAACTCGGAACCACGTCAAAGAGGTTCACGCTTGACGCGCCGAGCAGCGCCATGATCGGGTGCACGTCGATGATCGACTGCCTGCCGCGCGCGACATTGAAGCCCCCGCGCAGCGTCGCCAGCGGTCCGTCGCCGTCGACCCACGCCACCGAGCCCGTTGCCACATGCAGGGCAGCGTGCTCGAGCGAGATCCACGCCTGCGGCGTGCCCTGGATGTCGAGTTGCAGCACGTGGCTGTGGTGTGGGTGGTGCATGGTGGCCTCCTTTGGTGGCCGTTCGTTTTGTGAGTGGGATGGCAGCGGCGGTTGGGTTCGAACCAACGTCCCCAGCTTCAAAGGCTGGTGTCTGAGGCCACTCGACTACGCCGCAACTGATGCGTCAGCGCCGATAGTGATGTCGGTTCACGCCGTCAAAAGCAGCCGCTGCGCAAGCAGCAACGCTTGAAACGACCTCGCTGAGCCGCACGGGCACGGATCGTTTCGGCCGAGCTTCTCGACGAGCTCTTTCGCGCCGCCGACAACGCGGTCGCCGCGCTTGACTCCCGTCTCAGACTGGAAGCCTTTGCGCCGTTTGCTCGTGACCGTGAAAGCTCAGGTCGTCTTCATTGATCGGTTTCATGGCATGCCTCCTTGGTGGTTGATGGTCTTGGGCTTTCTGGGTGCGCATGCATACCTGGCACCTCGTGCACGACTCGAACGTGCGACCTCCGGCTTCGTAGACCGGCGCTCTGAATCCATCTGAGCTAACGAGGCAACGCAATCCATCCGGTCACGGGTTCCGGCGCCGCCCAATCATTGCGGCCGATTTCCACCCCCGAAGCGTGAGCTCGACGAGGGTTCCTTGTGCTGGCGTCGCGTGCGGGATTTGAACCCACGTACTCACCTTGAAAGGGTGGCGTCCTGAGCCTGCTAGACGAACGCGACATGTTCTGCCGATCTGCGAGAGCTTTTTGTGATTCCACTTCGGCTGTGCCCAAACGCGAGCATCCCGTCGGATGTGGTGTCTCGCTGCGCGTGGCTCAGGCCTTGGGTCGCGCACATCCCGCACCGCCAACACCATGTCACGCGGCATCGGAGTGAAAGGACACACCCGAAGTGGGTTCGCTCGGACACAAGACCGTCCCTGCGGACGGTCCTGTGCCTGGCGAACGCAGTGCAAGACGAACCCTCGGCCAGTACCGAGGTCGTCTTGCGGCAAGTTGTTAAAGAGCGGCCACCGCAAGCGGTGGTGCGATCCATCGATCGCTGGCCTGAGCCGATGCGCAGGCCGGTGGAAATCAGAAATGAATAAGGCCCGGATCCTTGGCAGGAATCCGGGCCTCTGCGAACAGAGCTTGGAAGGTGCGCGTCTAAGCGCTCCCCTCTCCCGGATGCAATCGGTCCTGGTTCCGCTCGAGCTGCGGATAGCCCGCCGGAAAGGCCCGATGCAAGGCTGCGGCGCATGCGCCCAGCGTTTCCCTCGCCAGGGCCCGCGCGAACCCAACCCGACCCTTCATGGGTCGGTTGGCTCTGACGATGTGCCTGGAATTCACGATGGCGCCTCTTGAAGACTCGTATGCAGTCGGTGAGTTTGAAAATCGACTGGGGCGGACTGTAAAGAGTCTTTACGCCAACGTCAACCCCCAGCGACAATCTTGTTTGACTGCGTTGCACGCGGCACACAACAAATGCCGAACATCTCCCTCACCAGAAGACAGAACGCGCTCGCCCTGTTCCAGGCTTACGCGGAGAAGGCGCTTGCCACGGGCGCTGCACCCAAGGGACTCGAGCAAGCCTTTGCCGCCACGTTGCAGATTTCCCCGAGCATGTGGAGCCAGATCAAGGCGGCGCGGCCGATCGGCGACAAGCTCGCGCGGCAGATTGAAGCGCATTGCGGCCAGGCCGCCGGATGGCTCGACGCAGTTCACGCCGAGATGCCGCTCACTGCGGCCGAAAGCGGCTTTCTCGAGTTGGCGCTCGCTGCGCTGCGCGCGACGAAGAGTTCGGGTCGAAAGGCGCTGCGCGCGCACTTGCAAACAATCATCGACGAATCGAGCCAGTGAGGCGCAACAGGTTCAACCCAGAACGTTGGGCCAGCTCACCATCGCCGCAGTGGCAACGCCGTAGTTCAGCCCGACCACGGCAAGCTCCCCGGAGCGGGACGACGCCGCGGGGAAGCGCGGAAACACCAGGATCGAGTCGGTGCGCTGCTGCAAGCCCGAGTCGTAGACGAGCGTCGGGCTGTTCGCTGCGTAAAGGCGCAGCTGGCAGTTGACGCTCGCCGAGTTCTGCGGCGCGCTGCCTTCAAACGCCAGCGTTTCGATTTGCACATTGTTCGCGCCGTCGAACAGGTCGACGTCCAGCGCGATGTTCGAGTCGAAGTAGTTGACGATTCCCGGCGGCGAGGAGCCGAGCCGCGTCGACGCGAAGTGGCGATAGAACACGAACATCGACGGCGACGCACCATCGATCGCGACGTTGTCGAAGTTCTGCGTGAAGCCGTTCGAGCGCTCGCGCAGTGCCACGGTGTAGTTGCCGTAGTCGGCTTCGATGCGCGGCGCGAGGGCAGGGAACGGCAGCGCCGAACTCACGGTCGTCGCGCCGATCGACACATCGGCGCCAGGGAACTCCGGGTTCTCAACCACACGAAGCGCGTGGGCGGGGGCTGAAACCCGCCACCGCCGCAAGCCGCCAGCACGGAGGCGGCACCGGTGGCGAACAGACCGATGAAATGGCGTCGATCGATGGGCATTCGGGTCTCCTGCTTCTGGGCACTGCCGCAAGCCTAGCGCAGTCGCGGCTCCGACCCGTGGACGTGGGCTTCCGGCACGACGACGAACTGCGCGGCGCTCCGGAAGGGTTCGCCGCACGCGGGCCAGGCTGTCGGGCGCGGCCACAAGTCCGTCGTCATGAGGGCCATGCGAATCAGTTGCGCGACAACCAGTCCGCCCAATGGTCGATGCAGGCGCGCACCTTGGGCAGGCGGTGCCGCTCCTGCAACATCACGGCGAACATCGGCACGGGCTCGGTGGCGAACTCATCGGCCAGGATGGGGACCAGCGCGCCCGTCTTCACCAGGGGCAGCGCAACGAAGTCGACGATTCGCGCAATCCCGACGCCGCTGAGCAATAGCGCAACGACCACCGCCGTGTTGTCGGCGCGCGTATGGCCGTGCGCGAGGACTTCGGCGCCGCCGGCTCGACGCGCCCAGCGGTTCAGCGCCGGATTCGCCGAATTCGTCAGCAAGCGATGCTGCGCCAATTCTTCGCCGCGACTCGGCTTGCCGAAACGCTTCACGTAGGAGGGCGCGGCGTAGAGCGATCGCGTCACCCGGCCGATCGGCCGCGCAACGAGGTTGTCGCTCGCCACGACGCCGGTGCGGATGGCCACATCGATGCCGTCGCGCGCCATGTCGACGATGCGGTCGTCCGCCGCGATGTCGACGTGCAGTGCCGGGTGGCGCTCGTAGAGGCTCGGCAGGCTGGGGGCGATCACCGCTTGCGCGAGGATCGCGCTGACGCTGAGCCGCACCCAGCCGCCGGGCGCGCCGGCGCGCGCGCTGAGCGTGCCCTGCAACTCGGCCGCGGTGTCGATCAGGCGGCGCGCGTGCTGCAGAAAGTCGTCGCCCTCGTCGGTGAGGCTGAGTGCATGGGTATTGCGATGCAGCAGCCTGGCCTGGCAGGTTTTTTCGAGACGTGCCAGAGCGCGCGTCACCTGACTCACGGGAACGTTGCGTTCGCGCGCCACGCTCGACAGCGAGCCCAGTTCCACGATGCGCACGAACAAGGCGACGTCATCGAGCTGCAGGTTCATCGGCGTGACTGTGCTCCGGCTTTGCAGATTGCGCAATAGCGTCCTGCACGCGGCGGGGTTTCCGAAGCGGCCGCGGATTCCTACAGTCCCCTTACACCCGAATTCAACGAGGAACGCACCATGGCAGCAACACCGCTTCGAGGCTCGATCAGTGAAATGAACCGCCTGCGCGACCAGGCCTACGCCGAGGCTCGGCTGCTTCGCGCACAAGCCATCGATGACCTCTGGCGCGGCGCCGATCACCTGCTGTTCTGCGCAGCCCAGCGCGCGCAGCGTGCTGCGCGGCGGCTCGCAGCGCGCTTGCGGCGCCGCGATGCGGCGCTGCGCGGCACCGCAGTGGCGCATGAGTCGCCATGAACCGCAGCCTTCTTGCCGCCGGGCACCGCGAGTTGCTCGGCGCCCTGGCCGGGGCGATGGCGAGCGCATGGATTCGATGGCCGGCGCGCGGTGGGCGCCGGCCGCTGCGCGCCGAGCCGAGTGCGCCCCGGCTGCAGGAGGCCGTTGTTCGCCGCGCGCGCGCTCCCACGGCGTGGCCGCGATTCGCGCACCTGCTCGCGATGCTGCGATCGTGGCAAAGACGCAGCCGCGATCGCCGTGAACTGGCCGGGCTCGACGAGCGCCTGCTCAGAGACATCGGGCTCACGCGCGACGACGTCGCGCGGCGCAGCGCCCCGATGATGGACCTGTTCCCCTTCCCAGGGCAGCACTGAATGCGCCGCGTCGCTATGATCGGGCGCACTTTCAGCGAGGGGATTCCCGTGAGCGGTTTGATCAGTCATGTGAGTCGGGCTTGCAGCGTGATGGTCCTGGCGGCGCTGGGGTTGGTCGCGGCGGGGCTGCCCACGGCGGCGCACGCGCAGGACGCCGCTGGCCTGGCGAAGTGGCTTGCAGCAACGCATCGCAGCGCGAACAATGTTGCGCGCGACGGGTTTCGCCACCCCGTCGAATCGCTCGTGTTCTTTGGGGTGCGCGACGACAGCACGGTCGTCGAAATTCTGCCCGGCAGCGGCGGCTATTACATGGAAATTCTGGCGCCCTATCTGCGAGCCAAGGGGCGCTACATCGCGGCAAACCGTGACGCGACGGCGCCGCCGCAGTACCTGGCCGACCATCAGAAGCTGCTCGCGCGGCTGCAGGCCGAGCCGGCGCTTTACGACAAGGTGGTCGTCACGCCATTCAACGCCGACCAACACGAAGTCGCTGCACCGGGCAGCGCCGACTTCGTGCTGACGTTTCGCAACCTGCACAACTGGATCGAGCGCGGCGAGATCGACGGCGCGCTCGCGGCGTTCCACAAGGCGCTCAAACCCGGCGGTGTGCTGGGCGTGGTCGACCACCGCGGGCGCACCGACTCCTCGCAGGAGACGCAAATGAAATCGGGCTACGTGCGCGAAGACTACGCGATCGCGATCATCGAAAAGGCCGGCTTCAGGCTGGCCGGCGCGTCAAACGTGAACGCGAATCCAAAGGACACGAAGGACCACCCCGAAGGCGTCTGGACCTTGCCGCCCACGTACCGACTGAAGGACCAGGATCGCGCGAGGTACCAGGCGATCGGCGAGAGCGATCGCTTCACGCTCAGGTTCGTGAAGCGCTGAGGGAGTGCGCCACGCACCGCCCGTGGCTTGCGCCGCGTGCGCAACACCGCGCAGGGCAGACATCGATACCCCATCGGCAGCTGGACGCGGCGCCTAGAATCGCGTCATGGCGCAGCCTCTTCGTGCCCCGATTCACTTGTTCGACTACCTCGCGATGGACGACGCGAGCGCGCTGCGCCACGAGTACGTGGGTGGCCAGTTCTATGCGATGACAGGCGGCACGATGCGGCACAACCGCATCACCGGCAACGTATTCCGGCTGCTCGCGCAGCGCTTCGACGGCACGCCGTGCCAGGTGTTCGTCAACGACATGAAGCTGCACGTGCAGGCCGCCGACAGCGTGTATTACCCGGACGTATTCGTGCACTGCGGTTCAGGTGCGGCAGGCACCGTCAAGGTCGTGCACGACGCCGCGTGGGTCGTCGAAGTCTTGAGCGAGTCGACCGCTGAAATCGACCGCCGCGAGAAGCTCGTCGCCTATCAGAAGCTGCCCGGCCTGCGTGCGTACTGGATCGTCAGCCAGGACGAGCAGCGTGTCGAGGTCCACGAGCGCGATGCATCCGGCCGGCAGCAGGCCGTCGCCTACACCGTGGGCGACTCCGTTCCCGCAGGCTGGGTTGGCGGCGACGCCATCACGCTTGCGCAGATCTACGCCGGCACCGACGTCGCCTGATGCGAAGCTCGCTCAATTGCATCGAATGAGGATGGGGCTTCAGCCGTGCAACCCGAAGATGGAAACCCCCGCGATCCCGAGGTAGGGCACGCCGCCCAGGTTGTGCGTTAGCCCCAGCGCGGGCGACTTCAACTGGCGCGGCCCGGCGCGTTGCAGCAGTTGGTTGTAGACCTCGTACGCCATGCGCAGGCCCGACGCGGCGATCGGGTGGCCGAAGCACTTCAGGCCGCCGTCGACCTGGCACGGTACGCCGCCCTTGCCGCTGCCGCCCTCGCGGTCAAAGAAACCGTCGAGGATGTCGCGCGGCGCCTGGCCGTCGGCGCTGATGCCCAGGTCTTCCATCGTCACGAGTTCCGTGATCGAAAAGCAGTCGTGCACTTCCATCAGGTCGAGTTGCTCGCGCGGCTGCGTGATGCCGGCTTCCGCGTAGGCGCGCTGCGCGGCCTTGCGCGTGGTGCGCACGTGGCTGCCGTCCCAGCCGCTCGTGCCGGTCTCGACGCCCGAAGCAATCGACAACTGGATCGCCTTGATCGTCACCATGTCCTTGCGCCCGAGTGCGCGCGCGATTTCCGGCGTGGTGACGATCGCTGCCGCCGCGCCGTCGCTCACGCCGCAGCAGTCGAACAGGCCCAGCGGCTCGGCGATCGTCGGTGCGTTCAATATCTGCTCCATCGTCACCGCCTTGCGCAAGTGCGCCTTCGGGCTGAGCGTGCCGTTCTGGTGGCTCTTCCACGAGACATGCGCCATCGCTCGTTTTAAATCTTCGCGGCTCATGGCGTGGCGCGCGCGGTAGCCGGCGGCGAGTTGCGCAAAGCCGCCGGCGGCTGAGCCATTGGGCATCCACAAGTCGTTGAACGTTCCCTTGTAAACCGCGGGCAGGCCGCCGTAGCCGGTGTCCTTGAGTTTTTCCGCGCCGATCGCCAGCGCGAAGTCGACGGCGCCGCTGGCGACCGCGTAGGCCGCGGCGCGCAGCACTTCGGTGCCGGTCGCGCACATGTTTTCCATGTGGCTCACGGCGATGCCGTCCAGCCGCAGCGCCATCGACGCGGGGATGGCAGAGTTGCCGATGCTGATCGCGTCGGTCGTCGAGCCGAACCAGGCGGCGTCGATCTGCTTGCGCTCGATGCCGGCGTCGCGCAGCGCCTCTTCGAAGGCCTCGGCGAGCAGCTCGTTCGGGCCAGTGTCCCAGCGCTCGCCGAACTTCGAGCAGCCCATGCCGATGATCGCCACCTTGTCGCGAATTCCGCTGGCCATGTCAGCCCCCTGCCTTGATTGCGCCAATCGGCGTGGCTTTCCAGAAATAGCGCGGGTAGCCGCGCGTGCGGTCCACGTCTTTGATGCGGCAGACGATGCGCATGGGCATTCCCACTTCAGGGCCGCCCGGGCCGACGTCGACCATTTCCATCAGCACACGCGCACCGGAGGCGAATTGGATGAAACCGACGTAAAGCGGCGGGGCGAGGTGAAAAGTCGCCCAGTCGGCGGTGTAGGTGAGCACCTGCGCCGCCTCGTCCAGCAGCGGGTGCGGCGTGAACTGCGCGCGCGCTGCGTTGCACTCCGGGTTCAGGCAATACGGCAATTGCGGGAACTGCACCGTGCCGCACGCCGCGCAGCGCCCGGCGACGAAACCGGCGAGCTGGCCCGTCGAGCGGTATTGCTCCGTCATCGCCGTCTTCAGCGTCTTCTCGCCGCGCATTCCCCAGTCGGGCGAGATGTTGCCTTCGAATGCGGCCAGGCGCAGGTAAGCGTCGTGCACGCTGGCGTCGGCCAGCGCCCGGCGCACGCCCCTGGGCGTGCGCTCCAGTGCCTCGCCACGGGACGGCCGCGCCTGCGTGATCGCCTCCGTGGTGCGCAGCACCAGCACATCGGCACCCTGGCCGAAGCCACAAAGAACGATCACCTCGTTGGCGCCGGCGCGGCCCAGCACGTCGGCGAGCATCAGGCCGCCGTGCGTGGCGCCGGCGAAGCCGCAAGCGTCCAGCAGCGCGTCGGCCTCGGCCTGCGCGCGAACCCCGAGTTGTTTCGCGAGCGCCGCCGCGGCGCCCTTGAACGGCGTGGGGAAGATGAAATGGTCGACCGCTGCCGCGGCGACGCCGGCCGCTGCCAGCGCCTCGTTCACCGTGGCGGCAAGCAACTTCAGATAACCCTCGTCGCGAATCCAGCGTTCTTCCCACCAGTAGTCGAACGCCGAACCTTCGGCGCGAAAGTGATCGACGAACATGGCATGCCGGCTTGCGCTGGCGATGCGCTGCGCAAGCACGCGCTCGCTGCCCAGCGTGAACGCCGCAGCGCCAGCGCCTTGGCCGATCTCCTGGGTGCTCGCTGGTCGGGCGCGCGGGCGATCCGCGGCGATCAGCAGCGCCGGCGCACGGCCTGCAACCAGCGCAGCGTCCAGCGCCGCGCACACGGCGCGGTGCGACGACGCGATGTCGAGCGTGCGCGCTGCCGGCGCGAGCGCGAGCGCGTCGGCGACGATCGCGCCGCATTGCAGCTCGGCGCAAGGCGGCGTCGCGCTGACGAAGGTCAAGCCTTGCAGCGTCGCCGCATGCCCGAGGGGCTGCCCCGCGAGGGCGTCGCGCGCCGCCTCCACGGCCATCGTCACGCTGTCTTCGTCCCAGCTGCAATGCGCGCGCTGCCCGGCGGCTTGGGCGCGCAGGCCAGGGGCCATCCAGCGGTGCGCGGCGGCGATGGCCGCGCGCTCGATGCGCAGCCGCGGCACATGCGCGCCGTAACCGGTGATGCCATAAGGCGTCGTCATGCAGGGTTCCTCGGCAAGGGGGCTGAAACCGCCCGAGTGTCGCAGCAGAAGTGTCGATGCTGCTTCGAGATCAGATGAGCCTCGGATCGGCGTTCCGCGCCGCCAGGCGACCTATGATTCGCTACCCACCGCGAGGCACTGCACCCATGACTGCATCTGTCGCAAGCCGAGAACTCGAAACCCGCGAGCACGAACTGCGCAAGTCGCGTTTGGTGATGGTCGACGGCAACCTCACCGCGAACCTGGACACGGTGCAGCGCGGCCTGAGCGCGCGCGCTTACCTGGGCGGCTACTGGGGCTTCGCCTCGGCGCCCCTTGGCGTTGGCGGCGCGAGCGGCGCGAATACCGCCAGTGCGCGCGAGCGAGTGCAGAGCCAGGCCCTCGCCAACGCGCGCGCGATGGCGAGTTTTGGCGCACGCACGTCTTTGCCGCTGCCTCAGGCGAATTACCAGGGCCGGCACGCCTTCGCCGGGCGCGCCGCATTGACGCCAGCCGAATGCAACGAGCGCCTCGCGGAACTGAACGCCCACTGCAAGCAGCGCTACCCCGGCCTGCGCTCCAGCCGCTTCATCATCGGCCAGGAGCACCACACCAAACAATTGCGCACTGACAACGGCGGCGACTCGCTCGCGAGCATCCAGCGCGCGCTGTGCATGATGGCGCTGTCGGGTGTCGACGCAAGCGGCGCGCCGATCGAAGTCGACGAAGTCGTGTCGTGCAAAGGCAATCTCGCCGACCTCGACTGGTCGCTCGACACGCTCGCGCCCTTGCTCGATCGTGTGCACGAGCACCTGCAGGCGAAGCGCAATGCGGTGGCCGCGCGCGGCGGCCAGGCGACGGTCGTGCTTGCGCCCGAGCTTGCGGGAATGCTCGCCCACGAAGCGATGGGCCACCCTTGTGAAGCCGACGCCGTGCTCGGCGGCGCAGTCACCGCGTCGCTGGTCGGCAAGCCGGTCGCGAGCGAGCTGGTGACGATGATCGACATCGCTCACACGTGGCGGGGGCAGGAGGCGATGATTCCGGTCTACGTGGACGACGAAGGAACGCCCGCGAGCGACGTCGTGATGATCGAGCGCGGCATCCTGACCAGCTTCATGCACAGCCGCGAAACCGCGGCGCGCCTGGACCAGGCGCCCACCGGCAACGCGCGCGCCTACAACCCCGACGACGAACCGCTGGTGCGCATGCGCAACACGGCGATCCTGCCGGGCAGCTCCAAGCTCGCGCAAATGATCGAAGGCGTCGACGACGGCTACTTGCTCGTCAAAACCGGCAACGGCCAGGCCGACTCGACGACCGAATTCATGTTCGGCGTGACGCTCGCCTACGAGATCAAGGGCGGCAAACTCGGCCGCGCGGTGCGCAACACGACGTTGTCGGGCTCGGCGATCAAGGTGCTGCAAAGCGTCGACGCGGTAAGCGACGACATGCACTGGACTTGCTCGGGTTACTGCGGCAAGAAGCAGCCGATGGTCGTCTCGATGGGTGGCCCGGCGCTGCGCGCGCGCGCCCACCTGGGCGGGGAATGACGCGCATGACGGCCGATCTGCAGAACACGGCAGAACGCGCGCTCGCGCTGATGCGCACGCAAGGCTTCGAGCACGCTCAGGTGAGCGTGAGCCGGCAGCGGCGCGCTGAGGTCAACGTCGCGCACAACGAGCCAAGCCTGCTGCGCAGCAATGAGGCGTTCAAGCTGCAACTGATGGGCTTGCTGGACGGCCGCCGCGCCGCCACCGAGGGCAGCGAGCTTGACGAGGCGAGCCTCGTTTCCAGCGTGCAGAGCTTGTGGCGCAGCGTCGCCTCGGCGCCGCAGGATGCGGCCAACGCCGTCTCCGCTGGCCAGCACGCGCGAATCGTGCGTGGCGCGTTAGAGGCCGACGTGGCGGTTCTGGCCGGCGCAATGGGCGAGCTGCTCGCCTGGCGCAAAACCGAAACGCCGACGATGATGATCGAAGAAGCGCTTGCCGCGCACAACCACGTGCAGGTGCACACGCTCACGAGCGGCGGCAGCGACCTCGCCTGCGAACTCGGTTGGTTCGACGCGGCGGTGTTCGGCCTGGCGCGCGAGGGCGCGCAGAGCAGCTCGTTCAACTACGCAGGCGGCGCGTGCGATGCGCTCGGTGACAGCCCGGCCGGTGTGCCCTTTGTGCAGCGCTTCGGCATAGCCAAGCTCATGCGCTCGCTGACGCGCCAGGTGCACACGCAAGCGCTGGGCGAACGCTTTGTCGGCAGCGTCGTGCTCACGCCGCGCGCCGCGGCGGACCTGTTCGGCTGGTTGCTCGGGCAGTTGAGCGACCAAGCGCTGATCGACGCGAGCTCGGTGTACCGCAACGCCGTCGGCGAAGTCGCTGCGTCGCCGCTGCTGACGCTGCGCAGCCGCTTTGATGCGCCCGGCGTCGCCGGCCTGTCGGCAGACGCGTTCGTAACCGCGCCGGTCGAACTGCTCAGCGCAGGGCGCCTGAACTGCCTGACGCCTAGCCTTTACGGCAGTCGCAAGACCGGCTTGGCGCACGTGCCGGTGGCGGCGCAGGGGTGGGAGGTGCTGGCCGGCACGACGGCGCTCGATCAGATCATCGCCAGCGTCGCGCGCGGCGCGCTCGTCGACCGCCTGTCGATGGGCCGCCCGGCAGCGAACGGCGATTTCTCCGGCGTCATCAAGAACAGTTTCGCGATTCGCTCCGGCGAGGTCGGTGCGGCGCTCGCGGAGACCATGATTTCGGGCAACGTCGCGCAAATGCTGCGCGACGTGAGCGCGGTGAGCGCCGAGCGCATCGACAGCGGGTCGTGGGTGTTGCCGTGGCTGCGCGTGGACGGGCTGCACTTCTCCTGACGCCATTCGCGGCGATGCGGCGCTACGCCTGCCACACGCCGTAGCCGGCTTCGCGCAGGCCGATCGCGAGTTCCACTTCCATCTCGCGCGCGGCTTCGTAAGGCATGGGGTTGTAGACCTCGTACAGCTCGGGCATGAGGCGCAGGCCGTACTCCTGAACGAAACGGTTCGCCTGCACGCCGGCCTTGTGCCTGTCGAAGCGCGTATCCGGGTCCAGGCCCGTCATTCCCACGTAGACAAAAGGCTTGGCGAAGTGGTGATCCGGGTTCGCTTTGCGAAACGACGGCTCGTTCCAGACGCGGTCCGACAACTCGACGACGTAGACGTGATGGCGCTGGGGCGGCTTTCGTGCAGGCATGGGGTTACCGATTGTCGATCGACGCGCGCGCTGCCACCGGGGTCTTGCCGTGCGCGTGCCCACGCGAGCGCCGCGGACCCTGTATCGTGGCGCACCCGCATTCCAAGGAACTCGACGATGAAGATCGCTTTTTTCGGCACCGGCCTGATGGGTACGGGCTTCGTGCGCCGCATGCGCGCCAACGGCTACGAAGTCAACGTCTGGAACCGCAGCCCGGCCAAAGCACTCGCGCTCCAAGCGCACGGCGCACGCGCATGCGCCGACCCGGCGGCAGCGCTCGTGGGCGCCGAGCGCATTCACCTGTCGCTGTCGGACGACGCGTCGATCGACGCCGTGCTCGAGCCGCTCGCGCCCAAGATTGCGAAAGGCACGTGGATCGTCGACCACACGACGACCGCCGTCACGCCCACGGCAGAGCGTGTGGCGCGCTGGAACTTGCGGCGCTGCAGCTTCGTTCACGCGCCCGTCTTCATGGGCCCGAACAACGCGCAAGAGGGCACCGGCCTGATGCTCGTCTCGGGCGAAAAGGCGCGCCACGATACGCTGCTGCCGGCCCTGCAAAAAATGACCGGCAACGTGATCTACATGGGCGAAGCGCCCGGAGCGCGCCGCGGCGTTCAAGCTGCTCGGCAACCTCACGCTGATCGGCATTCTGGGCGTGCTGGGCGACGTGAACCGCCTCGCGCACGCGGTGGGCATTCCCACGGCGGAGGCGTTTTCGCTGTTCAAGCATTTCAATCCCGGCCAGTCCCTGCCGGCGCGCGCGGCGCGAATCGAAGCGGGCGAATTCACCTCGCCGCTGTTCGAAGTGGCGATGGCGCGCAAGGACGTCCGCCTGATGATCGAAGAAGCGCAGCGCGGCGGCGTGGACCTGTTCGTCATGCCGGGCGTGGCAGCGATGTTCGACGCGGCGATCGCACGCGGCGAGGGCGCGCTCGACTCGGCTGCTGCGGCGCGCATGCCGATCTGACAGAGGCGCGGCGATCATGATCGAACACCATCTCGACATCACCACCGCCGATGGGGCGATGAACAGCTTCGTCGTCCGCCCGGAAGAAGGCGGGCCGTTCCCCGTCGTCCTGTTCTACATGGACGCCCCGGGCAAGCGCGAAGAGCTGCACGACATGGCGCGACGCATCGCCGCGGTGGGTTACTGCGTCGTCCTGCCCAACCTGTATTACCGGCGCTCGCGCGACTTCTACCTCAAGGAGCGCACCGAACCGGCGATGGCCGAGATGTTCGGCTTCATGAATTCGCTGAACCCGGCCACCACGCAGTGCGACACGCGCGCGCTGTTGCAGTATGTTGACGCGCAGCCGCAGTGCGACGCCACGCGAATCGGTGCGGTCGGCTACTGCATGAGTGGGCCGTTCGTGATGTGGGCGGCAGCGGCTTTTCCGGAGCGCCTGCGGTGCATCGCGTCGATTCACGGCGTCATCCAGACCAGCGACACCCCCGACTCGCCGCACCGGGTCGTGAGCAAGATCCGCTGCGAGAGTTATTTCGCATGTGCGGAGACTGACAAGTGGGCCTCGCCCGCCGACATCCAGACGCTGCAGACTTCGCTGCAAGCCGCGGGAACAAAACACCGCGTCGAGTGGTACCCAGGGGTTGAACACGGCTTCGTGTTCCCGCAACGCGCCGGCATCTACAACCGCGCCGCTTCGGAGCGGCACTACGAGCGGCTGTTCAGCTTGTTCGAACGCACGCTGCGTCAAGGCGGCTGAGAGGCTCGGCTGTCCAGCCATTGCACCAGTCTTGCGCAGTCGTTTCCAATTCAGGTATGAGCCTGGAGCGGTCTGAGATCGGCGGCGCGAAGCGAGTCGATCCGTTGTAGACCAAGTCAGTGTATTGGGGCCTGGGTTTTGATTTCAACATCGCTCGTCGAAGGCTGTGGGCATGTGGTCGAAGGGCTGGGCGGTGGGCAACGTGTACCCGCGTTGTCCACGGACCAGGCCGGCGCCGTTCAGGCGCTTCGTCCACATGTCCACAGCCTCCCGCACGCAGCCCCGTAGGGGGAACTCAGCCGGTACGAGCAGGCACCCGTCTGAACAGCGCCAGCCGTGCCTCGTTGAGTTCCTCGGCCGCCTGCACGTCGGTCAGCGCCGTGGCCAGTGCACGCAGGTGTTCGAGCGTTACGCCCTCGCGCATGAAGCTTGCCGCCTCGGGCAAGCTGGCCAGCTTGTCCAGCGGCGTCATTGCATCCTTGGGTCGGTACACGCGCTTGATGCGTCCGGGCTTCTTCGGGTCGGCCAGCTCGGTGGCGAACAAGCACGGTCGGTGGAAGTTGAGGAATGGGTTGAGGTATTCGAAGCAGAAGGAGTTGAAGCGCACGGCATGCCGCTGGGGGATGTGTTCGTAGCCGAAGAGCTTGCGAACGACGGCACCGTTCTTGGTCTCCGCCAGGCCGTTGTCGTTGCTGCGCCGCGGGCGACTGCGGGTGAACTCGATGCGCAGTTTCTCCAGCATTTCGGCCACCCGGTGGTTGACGTACTCGCTGCCGTTGTCGGCGTGGAACCCGAGGATCGCAAACGGGAACTGCTCGAGCATCTGCCGGATGACGGGCAGCAGGTGCGCCTCGGAGATCGTCTGCACCGTGGCCACCACCTCCCACTGAGTCACGCAATCGACCGCGTTGATGTGGTACAGGCCCTTGGTGCCGTCCAGATCGCCTTGGTGCACGCTGTCGATACGCACGAAGCCCGGGCGCCCCTCAGGGGCTGGCGCCTTGCGCACGCCGATGGTCGCGGCCTTGGTGGGCCGGGTCTTGGTCAGCACGATCCGGTGGGCACGGTAGGGCGCGCTGTTGCGCAGGTTGTACAGGTGCCCGACGGAGATCGAGCCCAGGCGCTCGAATCGCGCGTCGCCAAAGACATCGCGCTGGCGGCGCAGCACGCAGGCCGTGGCCGGGCCCGACATCATGCCCATGGCTCGATCAACGTCGGCCAGCAGCGCCACATCAGCACTCGTGTAGCGCCGCGCAAAGGCGTGCGCAGGCGCGCGGTAATCCTTGACCAGGCGCTTGCCGGCGTCCCAGCGCGAGACCAGCCGCGTGACCTGCGCGCGGCTGTAGCCGCTCAGCCGCTGCAGATAGCTCAGCACCGGCCCGCGATGCGCGCGCGGCAACTGGCGGTAATCGAAGCGCCGCAACACGGATTCGATCCATGCGTAGCGCCCCTGGTCATCCTCGGCCTGCCGGAACTCCAGCGCCCGGGTCCCCTCCAGTACCTGCCGAACCTGTTCCAAGGTCCGAACCTGGGCTTCGTTCATGTCGATCACCATCGCTTGGATGATCGACTCGCCGCGCAAACGCGCTGCCCATCAGCCGCCAAACCGCCTCGCCCAGAACTCCTCCAGGCTCACATCTCACTGGAATCGCGGCCCCGGCCCCAGGCTCACACCTCGTTGGACAAGACTTGCGCTTCCGAATTGCCGGAATTGGGAGTAGAGTTGTCCGCCCGTGCCCAAGGAGTCCGTTCATGAAGTTCCTGTCCGTACTGACTGTTCCGGCCGCTTTTGCGCTCATCGTCGCCTCCACGACGAGTGCCGCACAAGACAAGTCGAACCCGGCCGCCACTGCCAAGCCCAGCAGCACCGCCAACGCGCCGGCGAAAGCCAAGCCCACCTGGCAGGGCTCGACCCAGTTGAAGAACACGTTGAATTCGCCGTCCATCGAGCGCAGCACCGTCAAGCCGCAAAGCACGCCTGAGGTGACGCGCGCTGCGCCGGCGGGCGAGGGCGGCTACAAGTCGTGTCACGGCAAGGACAGTGACGCCTGATTCGCTCTTCGGCCGACGCTTGGCCGTGCCCGAACCCTGCCCGGCCGAGTTGTTTGAATGATCGTCGTCCACCACCTCAACGAGTCGCGCTCGCAGCGCATCCTTTGGCTGCTCGAAGAGCTGAGCCTGGACTATGAGGTTCGCCACTACCAGCGCAACCCGACGACGCGCCTGGCGCCTCCTGAGTTGACGGCGGTGCACCCGCTCGGCAAGTCGCCTGTGGTGCAGGTTGACGGCATGACGCTCATCGAGTCCGGCGCAATCGTCGACTACCTGCTGCGCCGCCACGGCGGCGCTGCCTTGCGCCCCGCTGCGGATTCGAGCGACTTCGAGCTCTATCAGCAATGGCTGCACTACGCCGAGGGTTCGGCGATGTTGCCCTTGCTGCTCAAGCTCTACGTCTCGCGGCTCGGCGACGCGGGTGCGCCACTCAAGCCCCGCATCGACAGCGAACTCGCCAACCACCTGGGCTATGTGGACCGTGCGCTGCAGGGCCGCGAGTGGCTCGTGGGCAACGCGTTCAGCGGCGCCGACGTGCAGATGAGTTTTGTGGGCGAAGCGGCGCGCGGACTGCGCGCAAGCTACCCTGCCATGGACGCGTGGGTGCGGCGCTTCCAGCAGCGCCCGGCGTACCGGCGCGCGCTGGAGCGCGGCGGGCCGTATTCGATGGCGACCTAGGCGCTTTCGATAGTCTGGCGCCGAGTCAACGCTCGGCGCGGTCGGCGCGATTGGCGCGATTGGCGCGATCGGTTCGCCGCAACGCCTTACACGACCCCCATCGCCCTGAGGCGCGCCACCGCAGCGGCGTCGATGCCTATCGCCGCGAGCACTTCATCGGTGTGCGCACCGAGCTTCGGGCCGACCCAGCGCGTCTGCCCTGGCGTCTCGCTGAGTTTGGGAACGACGCCCGGCAGGTCGATCGGCTGCCCGTCGGGCAAGGCGTGGCGCTCGATCATGTCGCGTGCCTGGTAGTGCGGGTCGGCAGCGATGTCGGCTGCGGTGTAGATGCGGCCGCTCGGCACTTCGGCGGCTTCGAGTGCGGCGAGCACGTCGGCGAGCGTATGGCGTGCGGTCCATTCGGAGATCGCTGCGTCGAGGCGATCGTTCTGCTTCGCGCGGCCGTCGTTGCGAGCGAGCTCCGGATCAGCGCCGAGGTCGTCGCGGCCGATGGCGTGCATGAGTCGCTTGAAGATCGCGTCGCCGTTGCCGGCGATGACGACGTAGTGGCCGTCGCCGCACAGATACGTGTTCGTCGGCGAGATTCCCGGCAGGCTCGCGCCGGAGCGCTCGCGAACGAAGCCGAACTCGGCGTACTCGGGCACCAGGCTTTCCATCACGGCGAACACGGCTTCGTAGAGTGCGACGTCGATGAACTGGCCCACACCTCGGTTCACCTTGACATGGTGCATCGCGAGCAAGGCGCCGATGACGCCGTAGAGCGACGCGAGCGTGTCACCGAGGCTCACGCCCACGCGCACCGGTGGTCGGTCCGGAAAGCCCGTGACGTGGCGCAACCCGCCCATGCATTCGGCAATTGCGGCAAAGCCCGGGCGCTCGCTATACGGGCCCGTCTGGCCGTAACCAGAGATGCGCACCATCACGAGCTTCGGGTTGATGGCGCTGAGCTGCTCCCAACCCAGGCCCCATTTCTCCAGCGTGCCGGGACGGAAGTTCTCGATCACGATGTCGGTCTGCGCGACGAGCCGGCGCACGATGTCGCGCGCCTCGTCGCGCTTCAAGTCCAGCGTCAGCGACTTCTTGTTGCGGCTTTGCGTGTACCACCACAGGGACGTGCCGTCGTGGAGCTTGCGCCACTTGCGCAGCGGGTCGCCGTCCACCGGAGGCTCGACCTTGATGACCTCGGCGCCGAACTGCGCGAGCAGCGCGCTCGCGTAGGGGCCGGCGATGAGGGCGCCGAGTTCGAGGACTTTGATGCCTTGCAGCGCCAGGAGTGGGGGGTGCGACATGGCGTGACTCTACCGTTCCAGGCGATCGTGGTGGCGGCGACGGCGCACGATCCGCAAACGATTCATGAACCGCGCTTGACGCGATTCCTCGATGTACATAGACTGTCCATGTGTCGTTGGTTCACCTTTGGAGTCGTTCACATGGCAGGTGCAGTGGAGCGAATCGTCGTGCAGGCGACTGCGCAGGACAAGAAGGCCATCGCCGCCAAGGCGAAGAAGTTGGACCTTCCCGTTTCGGAGTTGATGCGGCGGGGTGCCTTTGCCTATGAGTCCGGCGAGTCGGACGCGGAACTGGGCGCGCTGGCCGACGCGGCAAAAGGTGCGGCCGACCGTGCCGGTGCCGCAATTGACGATTCGTTGAGTTTCATCGAGGCGAGCAACAAGCGTATCGCCGTCATGGAAGCCAAGGCGGCGAAAGCGCCGGCGCGAAAGGCGGCCTGATGGGCGTCACCGACAAGGTGTGGGGCGCACTGACCTCCATGATCAAGTTGGAAGACAAGGTGAACCGGCAGGCCGAGGCGATGAAGGCGCAGCAGCAAAAAATCGAAGACCTGACCGGCCGGGTGATTCGGCTTGAAGCCCACTTGGAGTTGCTCACCGGGGCGGCCTTGATCAAGAAGCTCAAGGGTCCGTAGCTCAGGCTCCTGGCGTCCATGGGGCACTAAGATGCCGTTCGATGAACGTCTTCTCACTGCTAGACCAGACCGCTCGGCGCTTTGCGGACCGTGGCGCGGTATATGTTGGCGCCGAGCTGGTGCAGAGCTACGCCGAACTGCGGCGCCGTTCGCTGTGCTTCGCTTCTACTCTGCGCAAGCACTGCCCATCGGCAAGCCGAATCGTCATCGCCACCGAAAACTGCGCGCAATACCTCGAACTGATGTTCGGCAGCTGGGCCGCGGAGTGTGCGGTCGTTCCGGTGAACTTCAAACTGCATGCCAAAGAGATGGCGCAGATCGTCGAAGACTCGGGCGCGGCGATCGCATTTGCTTCGCCCAAGCTTGCAGCAGGTCTGGCGGCAGCGCTGGGAGGTGCGGGCGCTTGCACGGTGATTGAAATCGGTTCGCCGGAATACAGCGAATTCTTCGGCGGAGACGACGAGGCTTCACCGCCGCTCACCGACCCGCAAGCGCTGGCGTGGCTCTTCTACACGAGCGGCACGACGGGCCGCTCCAAAGGCGCGATGCTGACGCACCGCAACTTGCTCGCGGCGACGGTGGCACACCTGGCCGACGTCGAGACTTTTGACGAAGGCGCGAGCCTGATCCACGCCGCACCGATGTCGCACGGCTCGGGGATGTACGTCTTGCCCTACGTCGCGCGCGGCGCGCGCCAGGTGATTCCGGCCTCGGGCGCGTTCGAGCCCGAAGAGTTCATCGAGCTGTGCAATGCGCACCCGGCGTGCGGCGCGTTCCTCGCGCCGACGATGGTGCAGCGGTTGCGCGTGGCTGCACAGGCGACGGGCAAGCGGCCGGTCAGCCTGCGCAGCATCATCTACGGCGGTGGCCCGATGTATGTGGAGGAGTTGAAGAAGTCGCTCGCCGTGTTCGGCCAGGTCTTCGTGCAGATCTACGGCCAGGGCGAATCGCCGATGACGATCACGAGCCTGCGCCGCCAAGACCACGCGCTGCACGACGACGCGATCCTCGGCTCGGTGGGGTGGGCGCGCTCCGGCGTTGAAGTTGCAGTGGTCGATGACCAAGGCAAGGCGCTGCCGCCCGGAGCAACAGGCGAAATCGTCTGCCGCGGCGATGTGGTCATGGCGGGCTACTGGAACAATCCGGCGGGTACGCTCGAGGCGCTGCGCAACGGCTGGCTCTACACCGGCGACATGGGCTCGCTCGACGCACGCGGCTACCTGACGCTGCGCGACCGCTCCAAAGACGTGATCATCTGCGGCGGCTCCAACGTCTACCCGCGCGAAGTGGAAGAGGCGTTGCTCACGCACCCCGGTGTCGCCGAAGTGTGCGTCGTTGGCCAGCGCGACGAGGAGTGGGGCGAAGTGATCGTCGCTTTTGTCGTTCGCGCAGTCGGGCCCGCGGTCACCGACGACGCGCTCGATGCGCACTGCCTCGCCCGCATCGCCCGCTTCAAGCGGCCCAAACACTACCGCTTCATCGACGCGCTGCCGAAGAACAGCTACGGCAAGGTGCTCAAGCGCGAATTGCGCCAACTGTTGCCCGCGCAACCCGTGCAGCCCGGAACGCCATGAGCCGAATCGAATCCACCCTCTCCCCCGGCAGCGAAGACTTCCGCGCAAACCGCGACGGCATGCTCGCCCTGATCGAGCGCATTCGCGAATACGAGCGGCGCAGCGCCGCCAAGTCCGCCGAGTCGCGCCCGCGCTTCGAGAAGCGCAGCCAACTGCTGCCGCGCGAGCGCCTGGCGCTGCTGCTCGACCCGGGCACGCCGTTTCTCGAACTGTGCACGCTCGCCGGCCTGGGCCTGGACAACGCCGATCTCGCCAAGAGCGTCCCCGGCGGCGGCGTCATCGGTGGCATCGGCACGGTGTCGGGAATCCGCTGCATGGTGACTGCGTCGGACTCGGGAATCGACGCAGGCGCGTTGCAACCGATGGGCCTGGACAAGAAACTGCGCCTCCAGGAGCTTGCGCTGGAAAACAAGCTGCCGCTCGTGCAGCTCGTCGAGAGCGCCGGCGCGAATCTGATGGCGTATCGCGTCGAAGACTTTGTCCGCGGCGGCGGCCTGTTCCGCAACCTCGCGCGCCTGTCGGCCGCCGGGCTGCCGGTGGTGACCGTGACGCACGGTTCGTCGACAGCCGGTGGCGCTTACCAGACCGGGTTGTCCGACTACATCATCATGGTGCGCGACCGCACGCGCGCTTTCCTTGCCGGGCCGCCGCTGCTGCTCGCGGCGACTGGCGAAGTCGCGAGCGAAGAAGACCTCGGCGGCGCCGTCATGCACACGTCGATCTCCGGCCTGGGTGACTACCTCGCCGAAGACGACCGCGACGCGCTGCGCATCGCACGCGAAGTGCTCGGCAAGATCGACTGGCAGCGCGGCCGCGCCGAGGCGCACGAATTCGAGCCGCCGCGTTACGACGCCGAAGAGCTGCTTGGCATCATGCCGATGGACAACAAGCGCCCGGTCGACATGAAGCAGGTGATCGCGCGCATCGTCGACGACTCCGACTTTCTGGAATTCGGCGCCAACTACGGCAGCGCGACGGTGTGCGGCCATTCGCGCCTGGAGGGCTGGGCGCTCGGCATCGTCACGAACAATGGCCCGATCGACGTCGCCGGCGCGAACAAAGCAACGCACTTCATCCAGGCGTGTTGCCAGAGCCGCACGCCCATCCTCTACCTGAACAACACGACCGGCTTCATGGTCGGTCGTGCGTTCGAGGAAGCCGGCATGATCAAACACGGCTCGAAGATGATCCAGGCGGTCGCTAACGCGACAGTGCCGCAGATCACGCTGTACTGCGGTGCGTCGTACGGCGCGGGCAATTACGGCATGTGCGGGCGCGGCTTTCAGCCGCGCTTTTGTTTTTCGTGGCCCAACGCCAAGACCGCTGTGATGGGCGCTGAGCAGGCGGCCAAGACAATGGCCATCGTCACCGAGGCCGGCATGCGCCGCAAGGGTCATGTTGACCAGGCCAAGCTGGACCAGCTGCAGCGAGCCATCGTCGATCGCTTCGAGAGCCAGATGAGCGTGTTCGTGACGAGCGCGCAGCTGCTCGATGACGGCGTGATCGACCCGCGCGACACGCGCGCCGTGCTCGCCGAAGTGCTGGCGGTGTGTCGTGACGGCGACGCACGCACGCCGCAGGCGATGCAGTTCGCGGTGGCGCGGCCCTGAGCGCGTCTGCGCCGGCGCACTCAGGGCTTGCGAGCGACCACGCCCAGCAGCGCAGAGTGGCCGTGGTGCTGCGTGCCTTCGGTCAGCACTGCCTCGTAAGCGTGCAGTTCGACGATCTCGAGTGCCGCCAGCAACTCGCGCAGCATTGGCTCGGAGTAGAGGTGCGACACAAACGGCGGCCCGCCGGTCTTGTAGTCGAGTTGTTTGGGCGTATAGCCCTGCAGGACAAGCAAGCCGCCGCGCTTGAGCGTGCGCACCATGTTCGCGAACAGGCGCTCGCGCATCGGCGGGTCGGCGAATTGGACGAAGATCGCGAGCACCGCGTCGTACGTGTCCATCGGCCACGCCCACTCATCACAATCTGCGACGCTGTAGTTCACCGACACGCCCGCCTCGCTGGCAAGCTTGCGCGCTTTGGCCACACCGTTCGCAGCGATATCGAACGCGTCCACGTGATGCCCCTGCCGTGCGAGCCAGACGCTGTTGCGCCCTTCGCCGTCGGCGACGCAGAGCACGCGCCCCGCCGGTGCGAGCAGCGAAGCCTTGGAGCGCAGGTACTCGTTGGGCTCGCTGCCGAAGATGAGTGCGTCGTTGTCGAAGCGCTTGTTCCAGGTGGCTGCGGCGTCGGAGAATGGGTTGGTCGCCATGGGGGGTTTCCTTGATCGGAATGCGAAGGGACTTCCCACCTTCGGGCAACGGCGTCGTTGCGCCAAGATTGGTGGTGATTGAAGTCGTCAATCTCAAGCCTATGAAAGGGGAAGTCCGTGGAGCAGATTACACGAGTTGGGGTGCAGCGTGAAGCGCAACGTGAATCGCGAGGTCGAGCCGTTCGCGTTGGGGCCGATCTGGCCAAGCGCGTGATCCAGGTTCATGCCGTGGACGCCGCGGGGCGGGTGCTCGTCAGCCGCGCACTGGCGCGCGACAAATTTCTGGCCTGGTGCGCGCAATTGCCCGCCGGGTGCATCGTGGCCATGGAGAGCAGCTCCAGTGCGCACCACTGGGCGCGCAAGCTCATCGCGCTCGGTCTTGACGCACGCATCATCGCCGCGCAACTCGTCAGCCCGTATCGCAAACAAGGCGCCAGCGGCAAAAACGACGCCAACGATGCCGCGGCCATCTGCGAGGCCGCGTCGCGCCCGCAGATGCACTTCGTGCCGGCCAAGAGCATCGAGCAGCAAAGCATGCTGTGCGTGCACCGGCTGCGCGAGGGGTTCAAGGCCGAGCGCACCGCGTGCATCAACCGCATCCGCGGGCTGCTGGCCGAGTTCGGCCTGGTCTTCGCGCAAAGCCCGGCGGCGCTGCAGGCCGTTCTGGCCGACGTGATCGAGGATGCGAGCAACGAGATGAACGCGCTGGCGCGCCGGGTCGTGCAACAAGCGCAAGCGCAATGGCGTGAGTTGGATGCCCATATCGAGTGGTGCGACGCGCGCATCGCCACGCATGCCAAGGACAACGCCGAGGTGAAGAAGGCTGCCACCCTGATGGGGATCGGCCCCGTGACGGCTTCGGCCGCGCTGGCCACGGTGGGCGAGTTCAAGCAGTTCCGGCACGGCGCGCAGTTCGGCGCCTGGATCGGCCTGGTGCCGCGCCAGCACTCCTCGGGCGGCAAGAACAACCTGGGTGGCATCACCAAGCGGGGCGACACGTACTTGCGCAGCCTGCTGATCCAGGGAGCCAAGTCGGCGGTCATGACCGCGCACAAGCGCAGCGACCCGATCTCGCGCTGGGTCACGGCGCTGCGCGAGCGAGCCGGCTGGCAAAAGGCGGCGGTGGCGCTGGCCAACAAGAATGCACGCATCCTGTGGGCGGTGATGACCAAGGGCGAGGCGTTCGACGCGCACCATGTGAGCAGACCGCCGGCGGTGGCGGCAACGGCGCCGGCCTCGGTTCCGGCGCCGGTGCCGGTGCCGGTGCCCGCGCCTACGCGCAATGTCAGCGGCGCGGCTGCCGCATAGCCGCGGGCTGCAAGCGCCGCAACACAGTTTCCATCACGCAGCAGGCATCAGTCAGAAGACGCATATGACAGGTCAGACCGGCAGCGGGCAAGCTCGACTAACCATTCGTGGCTCGAATCGTTCGATGTCCACGCGATCGGAATGGAGCCCCGCTGAGCGGTTCGCATCTGGGTCCGCACACAAGGCCACAGTGCCCGTGCAACAAGGCCGTCTGTAGAGAAGCAGTCTGCACCTTTGTCGCAGCCCTTCGGCCCGCCTGCATCCGATTCACCTTGCGCCACACACACACGAAGCAATGAAGAAGTCTGTCATGGCTTGTCGGCCAAGTGTCTTGGCCGACAAGCATCGCTCCAGTGTGGGTTTCAGGCCGACCGTGTCAAGGCCAAGCCCTTCGGGTGGCCTGCGGCCAGCCTTGACACGGTCGGCCTGAAACGAATGCGCGAATACCGGAACACCGAATACCAAAACCAAACCGCTGTCTGCTTGACTTGTTGGGAAGTCCCTGTAGCCGGGTTAGCGCTGCCGCAGCGGCCGAAAAAACTCGACGATCTCCTGCGAAAGCGCCTGCGGCTGCTCCATCGCCGCGAAGTGCCCGCCCTTTGGCATCACGCTCCAACGCCGGATGTCGGTGTAGATCTTCGCCGCCACGGAGCGCGGCGGGCGCAGGATCTCGCGCGGGAACTCGGCGTAACCCATGGGCACGTTGACGCTGCCGTCGGGGATAGGCCAGGGCCCGTGCATTCGTGCGTAGTACGGCCAGAACGATGAGCCGATCGCGCCGCTGAACCAGTAGAGGCCGATATTGGCGAGCAGGTGGTCGCGTGCGAACACGCTCTCCACGTCGCCGTTGCAATCGCTCCAGGCGCGAAATTTCTCGATGATCCACGCCGCCAGTCCCGCCGGCGAATCGGAGAGACCAAACGCAAGCGTTTGCGGCCGCGTGCCTTGGATCCACTGATAACCCATCTCCTCCTTGATCCAGACCTCGAGTTCGCGCAGGAAGTGCTGCTCTTCAGGCGTCGGGTTGCTCAGCATCTTCGGGTCGCGCCGCACCGTCAGTAAATTCAAGTGCACGCCGAGCAGTTTCTCGGCGTGCACCGCGCCCAGGCGCGACGTGACGAACGCGCCCCAGTCGCCGCCCTGAGCGGCAAAGCGCGGGTGGCCGAGCACGCCACTCATTAGCTCGGCAAAACAATCGGCAATCATCTCCAGGCTGAAGCGCTGTTGCCCAGGTGCGAACGACAGGCCGTAACCCGGCAGCGACGGCGCGATCACGGTGAATGCATCGGCCGGGTCGCCGCCGAAGCGCGCCGGATCCGTGAGGCGCGGGATGATGTCGAGGAACTCGAAAACCGAACCCGGCCAGCCGTGCGACAGCAACAGCGGCGTCGGCTTCGGGCCCTTGCCGGGAACGTGCAGGTAGTGCAGGTCGATGCCGTGCAACGCGACCTTGAACTGCGGAAATGCGTTGAGCCGTGCTTCCTGCGCGCGCCAGTCGAAACGGCTGTGCCAGTACTCGACGAGCTCTTTCAGATAAGCGACGTTCGTGCCATAGGCCCAAGGTTCGCCGGGAGCCTGATCGGGGAATCGCGTGCGCGCGAGGCGCTCGCGAAGGTCAGCGATCGCGCTGTCGGCGACGTGCAATCGAAACGCTTGGGGTGCTGCTGGCATTGCCGATATCTCCTGGGCCTGACGCGACATTGTCATCGCAGGGCGCTTCGGCAGTCGTTCTCGTCCGGCGCAACGGCCGGGGTGCGGGGCAGGTTTGGTTGCAACTCTTGCCGCGAATCAACGCCGCGGCGGGACGTTCTTGGGCAGCATCTGCCTCCTTGCGAAGAGGACTCCCATGATTTCAATGACGCGAGCAACCCGGCTTGCGCTGATCGGCTTGAGTGCGGCGATGATTCTCGCCTGTGGCGGTGCCGGCACGCCGACGCAGCGCCTGAAGGGCAACTTGAGCGTGCTCGCCGGCCACGCGGCCGGCCCCGGCAACGCTGACGCGAGCGGCGCTGCGGCAGGATTTTTCAGCCCGAATGGTGTGGCCAGCGACAGCGCGGGCAATGTTTACGTTGCCGACAGCGGCAACCACACGATCCGCAGAATCGCGCCCGACGGCGCGGTGAGCACGCTCGCCGGTGCGTCCGGACAGTCCGGTGCGGCTGACGGCAGCGGCACGGCTGCGCGCTTGAACAACCCGGCAGGCATCGCGATCGACGCCGCAGGCAATCTGTTCGTCGCCGATTCCGGCAACAGCACGATTCGGAAAATCACACCGGCCGGCGCCGTGAGCACCTTCGCCGGTAGCCCGCAGTTGCGAGGCAGCGCCGATGGCGTCGGCGCCGCGGCGAGCTTCGACACGCCTTGGGCGATCGCCACCGACGCTGCAGGCAACGTCTATGTGGCCGACAGCACCGCCAATACGATCCGAAAAGTCACGCCTACGGCAGTGGTGACGACGCTCGCCAGCGGCCTCAACTTTCCGTCGGGTGTGGCCACCGACAGCGACGCCAACGTCTATGTGGCCGATACCGAAAATCATGTGATTCGACGAATCACGCCAGCAGGTGCCGTGAGCACCCTCGCGGGCACGCTCGGGGTGCAAGGCGCGAGCAATGGCGCGGCCACCGCTGGCGCGAGCTTTACCGGGCCGGCCGGCATTGCCGTGGTCGGCAACGGCGCGAATCCGACCGTCTATGTGGCCGACACCGGCAACAGCACGATCCGCAAGATTGCCGCGGGCTCGGTAACGACGCTCGCCGGTACCGCGCAGGCGTTTGGCAGCGCCGACGGAACCGGGCCCGCCGCGAGCTTCCTTTTCCCGCATGGTCTCGGTGTCGACGGCGCGGGCCAGGTCTACGCTGCCGACACGAGCAATCACACGATTCGGAGAATCACCGCGGCGGGCGCGGTGAGCACGCTGGCCGGAACCGCCGCGGTGCAGGGCAGCGGCGACGCACCGGCAAGCTTCTTCGGCCCGAGTGGCGTGGCGGTGGACGGTGCCGGAACGGCGTACGTCGCCGACAAGGGCAATCGCAGCGTGCGCAGCATCACCGCGAACGGCACGGTGACCACGCTCGCCCTGACAGGCGGCGGCTTCGACCCTCAAGCGCGTCCCGAGGCGATTGCGCTGGATCGCCTGGGCAACATCTACGTGAGCGACCGTGGCGGCGCGATCTTCAAGGTCACGCAGGCCGGAGAGATCCGCACGCTCGCGGGCGCGCTGGGCCAAGTGGGAAGTGCCGATGGGCCGGGCGCGACGGCGCGGTTCAACGGGCCTGCCGGAATCGCCGTGGACGCGTCCGGCAACGTGTTCGTCGCCGACTCGGGCAACGCGACGATTCGGAAAATCACGACGAGCCTCGACGGCGTCGTCACGGTGAGCACGTTTGCCGGCACTGCCGGAACCATGGGCAGCAGCGATGGCGCAGGCGGCAACGCCAGATTCGCGCAGCCCTGGGGAATTGCCACCGACGACGCGGGCAACGTCTACGTCGCGGACCCGGCGAACAACAATGTGCGCAAGATTTCGGCGGTGGGCAACGTCACGACGCTCGCCGGTCACTCCCTCGAGGCGGGCAGCGCGGATGGCGTGGCTACGGAGGCGACGTTCAACAAGCCGCTGGGGATTGCGCTGGACGGCGCGAACAACGTGTACGTGGCCGATACGAACAACCACACGTTGCGCGCCATCACGCCCGCCGGCGTGGTGAGCACGATCGCCGGGACGCGGGGTCGACGCGGCTTCGGCGCCGGGCCGGTGCCCGGAACGCTGGCCGACCCGGTGGCGATTGGCATTGGCGGGTCGACGATCTACCTTCTCATCAACAATGGCGTCGTCACCGCGCAGTGAGTGGGGCCGGGCGCCGGCGTGGCGCACCGAGCTCTCGCAGACCTTACCTGCGGTAACCAGCGCCGCACGCCGGCTTAAGAACATCCGAAGAAAGTTCCGCTAGCCTCGAAGGCCGATGCAAAGCCCAGCGCGAGGGCTTGGCGACCCGATGCGCTCGCTGACGGGCGCAGGCCACCCAATCCCACAGTGACAACCGGACCCGATGACCGCGAGCACCGCCCTCACCGCCAACAGCGCTGCAGCGCAAGGACAACGCAGCCAGCGCAGCAGCACGTCGTCGCGCCAACAGTCGAGCGCGCTATCGCGCGAAATATCCGTCTACGCCTGGCTCACGCTGCTCACGCTGGCGGCCTGGTTGATCAGCAAGACCGGGCTCTACACGTCGGGCGACACGGTCGGCTACTGGCTCGGCGTGGGCGGCGCCGTCATGATGCTGCTCGCGTTCATCCTCTATCCGCTGCGCAAGCGCGTGAGCCTCTTTCAGAAGTGGGGTCGCATCAAGTTCTGGCTCTGGTTCCACATGTTCCTGGGCGTGGGTGGGCCGATCGTGATCCTCGTGCATTCGACGTTTCGCATCGGGTCGCTCAACGCCGGCGTGGCGCTGTACAGCATGATCATCGTCGCGCTGAGCGGCGTCGTCGGTCGTTTCATCTATCGCCGCGTCAACGATGGCTTGGACGGCCAACGCGCCGACTTGCGTGAACTGCAGGTGCGCGCCGGCTTCGATCAGAGCGAAGCGGTGTCCAAGCTCCAGTTCGCACCGGACGTCGAAGAACGCCTGCAGGCGTTCGAACAGCACGAGCTGCGGGCCGCGCCGACCTGGCTGACGCACTTGCGCCAGATCGTCTGGCTGCCGGTGAAGATGCGCATCACGTACTGGATTTGCGCCTACCAGTTGCGCAAGCCCTTGCGCAAAATTGCCGAACGCAAGGGCTGGAGCCGTGACGCATTGCATCAGCGCGAGCGGCTGGCCCGTAAACTCGTCCGCCGCTATCTCAGGGCCGTCGTGCGAATTGCGCATTACACCGCCTATGAGCGCGTCCTGTCGCTATGGCACCTGGTGCACATCCCCTTCGTCTATTTGCTGCTGTTCAGCGTGATTGCGCACGTCGTCGCGGTTCATTTGTATTGACCGCGGGCCCGCGATTGGCGGCGTTGCGTGCGCTGGGCCGCCTCGTCTGCACGACGCTGTGGGCTTTGGCACTGGGCTGCGCGACGCTCGCGAATTCGCAAGGCATCGAATCGGTTCTGTCTCCGGGCAAGGTGATTCAGGGCCACGCCAAGGTCGAAAACGACTGCAACGCGTGCCACGTCAAGTTCGACCGCAACGCCCAGGACGCGCGCTGCCTGGAGTGCCACAAGGACGTCGGCGTGGACATGCGCAACGGGGCGGGCTATCACGGGCGCATCAAGCCCCAGGCGTGCCGCACCTGCCACACCGACCACAAGGGGCGTGACGCGAAGATCGTCGTGCTGAACGAAAAGCAGTTCGATCACACGCTCACCGACTTCGCGCTGCGCGGCAAGCACCAGGAGACGCCTTGCGCCAAGTGCCACGTGCCGCCGAAGAAGTACCGTGACGCCGCGCTGGAATGCAATGCGTGCCACAGACAAGACGACGTGCACAAGGGCGGCCTGGGACCCAAATGCGCCGACTGCCACACCGAGGCGAACTGGAAGGACATCAAGTTCGATCACGGCAAGACGCGCTTTGCGCTGACCGGCAAACACGTCGACACCAAGTGCATCGATTGCCACAAGAACAACAAGTACAAAGACACGGTGCGCACCTGCATCGGTTGCCACAAGAAGGATGACGACGGCGCGAAGGGCCACAAGGGCCTGTACGGCGAAAAGTGCGAGAGTTGCCACAGCACGAAGGCGTGGAAACCGAGCACCTTCAACCACGACAAGGACACCAAATACTCACTGCTCGGCAAGCACCGTACGACGGCGTGCAAGGACTGCCACACCGGCCACCTGTACAAGGACAAGGTGAGCTCCGAGTGCTACGCCTGCCACAAGAAGGACGACAAGCACAAGGGAACGCTCGGCAAGGCGTGCGGCGACTGCCACAACGAAGTGGGCTGGAAGGAGCGCACCAAGTTTGACCACGACAAGACCGATTTTCCGCTGCTGGGCAAACACGCCAAGGTCGAATGCAAGGACTGCCACAAGAGCACGAATTTCAAGGAGGCGCCCAAGGACTGCATCGGCTGCCACCGCAAGGACGACAAACACGAGAAGACGCTGGGCGAGAAATGCGGCGACTGCCACAACGAGCGCGACTGGAAGACGACGCAGGGGCGCTTCGACCACGACCGGACCAAGTTCAAGCTGCGCAACGCGCACGCGTCGCCCGACAAGATCAAGTGCAACGCCTGCCACAAGGACTTGCGCAGTTTCCGCAAGACGCCGCTGGATTGCTTTAGCTGTCATAAGAAAGACGACAAACACGAAGGCCAGCAAGGCAAGGCGTGCGAGAAGTGTCACAGCGATGTGTCGTGGAAAGTCGAGACCTTCGACCACGCACGCACCCAGTTCCCTCTGACGGGGCGGCATTTGGTGGCCAAGTGCAAGGACTGCCACGTGACACCGCGTTACCTCGACGCACCACGCGACTGTTATGGTTGCCACAAGAAGGATGACAAGCACAAGCTCAAGTTCGGCGAGCGCTGCCAGTCCTGCCACAACACGCGCGCCTGGCCGGCCTGGGACTTCGATCATGACAAGCGCAGCAATTTCAAACTCGATGGCGCGCACCGCAAAGCGACTTGCGAGGCGTGCCACAAGGACCCGGCAGCCAAAGGCAAGGACCTTGCACCCACCGGCGCCAACTGCATCGCCTGCCATCGGCGCGACGACGTGCACGACGGCCAGTTTGGCGTGAGGTGCGATCAATGCCATACCCCTACCGAATGGAAAAAAATCGTGAATCGCCGGCAAGTCCAGTTCGAACCCGAGGGCGAATCCGGCTGGACGGTGGCTGCGCTTTTTGGGCGTGCGAGTCTGTTCAGTCGCCGCGCCGATGCGGCACCGGAATTTCCTGAGGCGCCGCGCCCATGACCTGCGCACGTTCGTCTGTGCTCGCGGCACTGCGCTGGCTTGGCGCCGTGCTCCTGGCGGGCGCGTTGGCGAGCGCGTTCACGGGCGCGTTCGCGCAAACCGCATCGCGCACCTTCGACCACCTCAAGACGGGCTTTGCGCTGACCGGCACGCACACCGCGCAGCGCTGCGAGTCGTGTCACCAGCTGGGTGTGTTCAAGGGAACGCCGCGCGATTGTGCGAGTTGCCATATTTCCGGGTCGCGGCTTGCGCGCTCCAACGTCGTCAAGCCCGACAAACACATCCCGACGCAGCAAGCCTGCGACACCTGCCACAACACGCAAGCCTTTGCCGGCGCCAAGTTCAACCACCTCGGCGTTCCCGTCGGGGGGTGCGTGACGTGCCACGCCGCCGGCCTGGCCACCGGCAAGCCGACAGGGCACCTCGTCACCACCGCGTCGTGCGATACCTGCCACCGCACCTCGGCGTGGCGGCCTGCGGCGGCGTTCAACCACGTGGGTGTGGCTGCGGGAACGTGCGCCACCTGCCACGGCGTCACCGCCAAGGGCAAGACGGCGTTGCACATCCCGACGAGCGTGCCCACGTCCATGCCCTCGTGCGACAGCTGCCACCGCAGCGGCTATACGGCGTTTGCCCCCGCCAAGTTCCACGCCAGCGTGAGCGTGAGCGCGTCGTGCGTCACCTGCCACACAGGGGGCTTCGCGCGCGCCGTGGGCAAGCCGAATACGCCCGTGCACGCCAACGTGACGGTGTGCGAGAGCTGCCACAAGTCGACCGCGACGTGGAGCGGCGCCCGGGTTGATCACAGCTCCTTCAACGCCCTGACGAATTGCGCCGGCTGCCACGATGGCAGGGCGGCAACGGGCCAGCCGCTGGCAACGCACATCAAGACCGGCGCGACGAACTGCCTGAGCTGCCACAGCACGACCGCGTGGCGCCCGACGAGCTGGAACCACACGCAGCTCGCCGTCGCCGGCCAATGTGCGACTTGCCACAGCGGCGCCAACCCCCCGGCCGATGCGCGCCCGGCGACGCACGTGCCGTACCAGTCCGTGCCCGGCCTGGTGGCGCCGAATTGCGACAGTTGCCACAAGTCCAGCCTAACCGCCTGGGCGCCCACCAAGTTGCACAGCAACATCGCGGTGAGCTCGGGTTGCGAGACCTGCCACGTCGGCAACTATGCACCGGGCCAGCGCAAACCCACAACGGGTGCCCTGGCGACGATCCACGCGACGATCACGGGGAACTGCCAGACGTGCCACACCTCGACGGTGACCTGGGTTGTGAACCGCCCCGACCACGCGCAGTTCACTGCCGCGACGAATTGCGCGCAATCGGGCTGCCACGGCAGCGGCGCGAGCGGGAAGTCGGTCGCACACATTCCGGCGGGAATCAACTGCGCGAGTTGCCACGGCGTGACGGCTTGGCGTCCTTCGACCTTTGCCCATTCACCCACCCAGGCGCCGGTGATCGGGGCGTGCTCGACTTGCCACAGCGGCCTGTACCCACCCGCCGACGGGCGCATCGTCGCCCACGTGCCGTACACGGCTTTAGGCGCGCTCGCGCCGAATTGCGACACCTGCCACAAGGGCGGCTACGCGAGCTGGAACCCCGGCGTCGTGCACCTGAACATCCCGGCCATCGTCACGAACTGCGCGAGTTGCCACACCGGTCAGTTCCTCGCGGCGAAGGGCAAGTCGCCGACCCACGTCGCGACGACGGCGGCGTGCGAGACCTGCCACAAGTCGACGGCAACGTTTGTCGGCGCCAAGATCGACCACAGCACCTTCGGCGCCGCGACGAACTGCGCGAGCTGCCACATCGGCGGCACGGGCGCCACCGGCAAGGCCGCGACGCACATTCCGGTGGGCACGACCAACTGCTTTGCGTGCCACGGCACGGTGACGTGGCTGCCGTCGAAGTGGAACCACACCCAGCTCGCCGTGGCCGCGCAGTGCGCGACGTGTCATACCGGAGCCTTCCCACCGGCCGATGGACGCTCGAGCTTGCACACGCCCTATCAATTGGTCAGCGCCCTCAGCACCGCGAAGTGCGATACCTGCCACGCCGGCTTCACGCTGTGGACCGGCGTCAAAGTGCACAGCAAGGTCGCGCTGAGCGCCCAGTGCGTGACTTGCCACAGCGCGCCTTACCCGCTTGGCCAGAAAAAGCCGGCCACGCCCATCCATGCGAATGTCACGGGCAATTGCGAGTCGTGCCACCGCTCGACGGCGAACTGGCTGGCGGCGACGTCAGCGCACAACGCATCGAATGGGGTCGGCACCGGCAGCTGCGACACGTGCCACGCCCCGCCGGGCACGGCGAAAACCAAACTTGCCACGCACATTCCGGTGCCCGCGGGAACCGCCAAGTGCGACTCGTGCCACCGGTCGCAAGCCAGCTTCGCCAGCGCCGTGACGATGAACCACGCGGTCGTCGCGACGGCGACGTGCAAGTCGTGCCACAGCGGCGGCTTCGTCACCCAGGGTGTCGTCGGTGCGCTGGCCAAACCGACGAATCACGTGCCGGAGATCCAGTTGCTGAACGGCGCGGCGATGGACTGCAAGGCGTGCCACACCGGCACGACGGCGTGGACGACGCTTCGGATGAATCACAATGCGAGCCTGGGCAACGGGTCGGGCTGGTGCAAGGGTTGCCACACGAGTGGTCAGACATTCCTCGGATCCATGCAGAAGAAGTCGCTGAATCATGAGCGGGCGGGTTCGACCGACTGTTCGCAGTCCGGTTGCCATCGACCCCTGGGAAATCGCGGTTCGGCGTACAGCAGTTGGTAGCGTGGCGCGCCGCCGGTCGTTCACAAGAGAAACAATCAAATCAGCGTGAAGACGAGTCTGCGGCGGGTTCTCGCCACCTTTGCCATGGCGTGTGCCGCATTCGCTGCCCACGCTCAATTGATCGACGATGCCGACCTGCGCGCCCAGGGCGCGGACGCCGTGCTGCAGGTGCGCTTCGTCACGCCGATCCAGTTCCTGCGCGCCACCGGCGCGCCGCGCGGCGAACTGGCTCAGGTGTTTTACGACGTGCTTCCGGCGCGCAACGTGCCCCGTTTGGTGCCTTCCGAACGCCGCCTCGTCAGCGCGGGCTTGCCGCAAATCATCGTCACCGATGAGGCGGGCGCGCAGGCGGGGCAAACGCGCAAGTTGACGATCCGCTTCAGCCCCGCAGTGAGGTTTGGCATTCGTGCCGGCGCCGATAGCCGCAGCATCGAAGTGGTTCTCGACGGGCTCGGTGCCGCGTTGCGCGCCGCCTCGACGATTCCGCCCTTGCCGATCGCCGATGCGACACGCCGCTACGTGGTCACGCTGCAAAGCTCCAGCGACCCCAACGTCAACCTCGCCGCGCCGATTCCTGCGTCGATGCAGGACTTCGAAGTCTTCAGTTCGCGCCGCGTCACGGACGGCCGCACGCTGTTCGACATCAATCTGGGCTACTTCGCGACGCAACAAGACGCTGAGCGCGCGCGCGGCCAGTTGCTGCGCCGCTTTGCGCAGGCCACGGTGACCGAGTTGCCGTTGTTGCCCGTGGTTGAGCCGCGCGCCGCGGCGCGCGCGCCCACGCCGGCGCCTGCGCCCTCAGCTGGCGCTGCGGCGGCCGCTGCAACGGCTGCTGCCGCTGCCGCCGCCGCAACTGCTGCCGCTGCCGCGGGACCCACGGGTGCTGCTGCGGCGTCGCCGCTGGGCCTTGGGGGCGTGGCGGCTGGCGCAGCGCCGCCGTCACCTTTGCCGCGTGCGCCGGCGCCGGCTGCCCCTGCGTTGCCGGCCGTGTCCGCTGCGACTGTGCCCGTGCCACCCGCGTCGCCCACGGCGGACGCTTCGCGGCCCGCCGACCCACCACCGGGGCCGATTGCCAGTGCCGAGCAGGTGAATGCGCAGGCGGCAAGCTTGCTCAGGCAAGCCCAGGCCGCCTTCGACAAGGCCGACTACCCGGCGAGCGTGGAGGCGTTGAACGCGGCGCTGAATCTGCCGCCGAATCCGTCGTCGCGCCGCGCCCAGGAGTTGATCGGTGTGACGCGAATTCGCCAAGGCGACGCGGTGCGCGCGCGCAGCGAACTCGAGTTGTTCCTGCGGCTGTACCCGCAAGGCGCAGACAGCGACCGGGCGCGCCAGGCGCTCGCGGCGCTGCCCGCGCCTGCTGCGCCGAGCGCCGCAGCCGCACGGCCGCGCCCGCCGGTGCAACCGACGACGACGCTCAACGCCTCGCTCGCGCAGTACTACTTCGGCGGCAAATCGAAGACGCGCACCCAGGACTTTCAGGACTCAGCTTTGGGCGGTCTGCCGACGTCGATCACCGACAAGACGGTGTCGGACACCGACCAAAGCCAAATGCAAAGCAACGCCGACCTCAACTGGCGGCACCGCGACGCCGAGCAGGAAATGCGCTTTGTGTTTCGCGACAGCTATTCCTACGACTTGCTGAACAAGGACAAGAGCAAGAACCGCCTCAGTGCGCTGTACTTCGATCATCGTTCCTACACCCTGGGCACGAGCGTGCGCGCCGGCCGCCAATCACCTACCGGCGGCGGTGTGCTCTATCTTTTCGACGGGTTGCAGGGTGGCTACAGCTTCGCGCCCAAGTGGAAGGTCAATGGTGTCTTCGGCGTGCCCACCGAGAAGCTTCTTGACGCGAAGCGAACCTTTTACGGCGCATCGATCGACGCCGAAGCGCTGACCGATCAGCTCAGCGGCAGCGCCTACCTGATGCAGCAGGTCATCGACGGCGTCGTCGACCGGCGTGGTGTGGGCACCGAGATGCGTTTTTTCAGCGGCGGCATCTCGGCATCGGCGCAGCTCGACTACGACGTCTTGTTCAAGGCCCTGAATATCGCAGCGTTTCAGGGCACCTGGCAGTTTGCCGACAACACCGTGATCAACACGTTGTACGACAAGCGTGCGGTGTCGATTCTCACGTTGGGCAACTTGCTGTTCTTCCAGGGCACCGGCTTGCCGCTGTTGGTGGGCACGCCGACTCGCGTGTCAGACTTGCTCGCCCTGTCCACGCTCGAGCAACTGCGCGAACGAAGCAAGTTGGTCACCGCCTACCAGCAGCAGGCCATGTTGGGCCTGACGACGCCGATCGCCAAACAATGGCAATGGGGCGCCGATGTGCGCTTGACGCACGTTGGGCCGGTGCTGCCGGTCGCCGACATCGGCTTTGCGGGCAGCCCGAGCACGGGCAAACAGTGGAGCGCAAGCACCCAGTTCATCGGCAGCAATCTGTACTCGACGCGCGATTCGCATGTGTTGAGCCTCACCTACCTGACGAGTCCGACGACGCGAGCGCGCCAAGTGGCGTACAACAATCTGTCGGCGATCGATGCGCTTTGGCAAGTCGAGCCGTCGATCCGCTTTTTCAGCCAAAGCGACACGAACGGCACGCGCAGCCAGCGCTGGTCGCCGGGCTTGCGCTTCACGCTGCGCCCGACGCCCGCGCTGTCGCTCGAGTCGGACCTGGCGTATGAACACTCGACCACGAAATCGCTCACGTCGCCGCCGCCACCGGCACTGCCGATAACGACGAAGCAGACTTCGAGTCGCGTGTCCTACTTCCTCGGCCTGCGCTACGAGTTCTGACGGAATGACCTTACCCACCCTGCGCGCGGAGGGCCTGGCGTACCGGCGCGGCGAACACGCGCTGTTCACCGGCCTGAGCCTTGATCTGGCGGCAGCCCAGCTGATCTGGCTGCGCGGCCACAACGGCCGCGGCAAGACGAGCCTGCTGCGCCTGCTGGCAGGCTTGGCGCAACCCGACGCCGGCCGCGTGACGTGGGGCAATGAGGCGCTTGCCGACGCATCCGAGTTTGCGGCGCGGCGCGTTTACATTGCGCACGCGAACGCCTTGAAAGACGACTTGACTGCCTTCGAATCGCTGCAATTCCTCGCCGCCTTGCACGGGCGCGACGCTGCTCCTGCGAAGGTGTCCAGCGCCCTGGCGAGGTTGAGAATGACGTCGCGCGAGCGCGCGCCGATCCGAACCCTGTCGCAAGGGCAGCGCCGCCGCGTCGCGCTGGCGCGGCTCGCGCTGGAGGACGCGGCTGGCCTGTGGGTGCTCGACGAACCTTACGACGCGCTCGATGTGGACGGCATCCAGATCGTCAACGACCTGCTCGAACAGCACGTGGCGCGCGGCGGCAGTGTCGTGCTCACGAGCCACCAGGCGCTGAGCCTGACGGGCGTGACGCCGCGGCTCTTTGATCTGGACCGCGCGGCGTGAGCGCTCCCGCCCGGCCGTTCCGAAGGGAGCGCTGCGTCCCGCTTGGCGGGACCGCGCGAAGCGCGAGGGTGCACCCATGACCGAGAACGGCTTTGGCGTGGTCGTGCGCCGCGACCTGCGCCTGGCGGCGCGGCGCCGCATCGATGCGCTCCTGCCGGTCGTGTTTTTTCTCGTCGCGGCCAGCCTGTTTCCCTTGGGCGTGGGGCCCGAGGCGCAGGTGCTGCGCCAGATCGGCCCGGGAATCGTCTGGGTCTGCGCGCTGCTCGCGACGATGTTGTCGCTGGGCAGCCTCTACGCCGGCGACTACGCCGACGGCTCGCTCGAGCAAATGCTGCTCTCCAGCCACTCGGGCGTGCTGATCGCCGGGGCCAAGGCGTTCGCGCACTGGCTGCTGACGGGGGTGCCGCTGATCGTCGCGTCGCCCTTGCTTGGCCTGCTCTTTGACATGAGCGGCGAGGCGATCGTGACGCTGTTTGTCAGCTTGCTGCTCGGCACGCCGATTCTCAGCCTGCTCGGCAGTGTGGGCGCGGCGCTGACGCTGGGCCTGCGCAGCGCCGGCGTGCTGCTGTTGCTGCTGGTGCTGCCGCTGTGTATTCCGGCGTTGATCTTTGGCGCCGGGGCGGTGGCGGCGGTGGACGCAGGAATGTCGGCGCGCGGCCACCTGTCCTTGCTCGGCGCATTGCTGATGCTTACAGTCTTGGGGGCGCCGCTGGCCGCCGCAGCCGCGCTGCGCATCTCCACGGCGTGATCCAATCAGTGGATCCCGGCGTGCGCCGGGATGACAGACCCAACATGACCACTTCGTTCCGATTCTTCACCTTTGCCGCCCCTTCGCGCTTCTACGCGTTGGCGGGCGCGCTGATCCCGTGGCTTTGGGGCTTGGCGCTCGCGCTGACTGTGGCGGGTCTCTACATCGGCTTCTTCGTCGCGCCGACCGATGCGACGCAGGGCGACGCCTACCGCATCATCTTCATCCACGTGCCTGCGGCGTGGATGTCGATGCTGCTCTACCTCGTGATGGCGGGCTGGGCGGCGATCGGCTGGGCGTTCAATGCGCGCCTGGCGTCGATGCTGGCGCGCGCCATCGCCCCCACCGGCGCGATGTTCACTTTCCTCGCGCTGTGGACCGGCTCGTTCTGGGGCAAGCCGACCTGGGGCACGTGGTGGGTCTGGGACGCGCGCCTCACGTCGGAATTGATTCTGCTGTTCCTCTACCTCGGCTTCATCGCCCTCGTCGAAGCGATCGACGACGTGCGCCGCGCCGACCACGCCGGCGCGCTGCTGGCCCTGATCGGCGTCGTCAACGTGCCCATCATCTATTTCTCGGTGCGCTGGTGGAACACCTTGCACCAGGGGGCGACGATCAGCGCCACCGCAGCGCCGAAGATGGCGAGCACCATGCTCACGGCGATGCTGTTGATGACGTTGGCGTTCTGGGCGTATGCATTTGCCGTCGTCTTCATGCGTGCGCGCGCCATCGTTCTGGAGCGTGAAAAACACACGGATTGGGCGCTTGATGCATGTCAAGCGCCGGGCCGGGTTCGGAGTGCATCATGACGTGGAACAGTGCGGCGGAGTTTTTCGCGATGGGCGGTTACGGCCTGTATGTGTGGGGTTCGTACGGCGTCGCGCTCGTGGTCATGCTGATCGAACCGCGCCTGGCTGCGCAGCGCCATCGTCTGGCGCGCAGCGAGATCGCCGACAGAACCGGAAAGGAGCATTGAGATGAAACCGCGTCACAAGCGCATCGCGATCATCGTCGCGGGGTTGGGGTTGGTGGGGGGCGCCGCCGGTCTGGTGCTCAACGCATTCCAGAGCAACCTCGTGTTCTTTTATTCGCCCACGCAAGTCGCTGCGCAAGAAGCGCCTGTCGCCAAGACGTTTCGCCTGGGCGGCCTCGTCGAAGTGGGCAGCGTGAAGCGCGACGGCTTGAACGTCAGCTTCGTCGTCACCGACACCGTGAAGTCGACACCGGTGCGCTACCAGGGCATCTTGCCAGACCTGTTCAAGGAGGGCAAAGGCGTCGTCGCCCAGGGCCAATTGAAGGGCGGCATATTCGAGGCGCGTGAAGTCCTCGCCAAGCACGATGAGAACTACATGCCGCCGGAGGCTGCGGCGGCGCTGGAGCGTGCTGCCAAGGTGAACCAGAAGGTCGGTTCGACGGTCGTTCAGGAGAGCAAACCATGATCCCGGAAATTGGCCACATTGCACTCTGGCTTGCGCTGGGGGTCTCGCTCGTATTGGGCGTGGTGCCGATGTGGGGCGCGCAGCGCGGCCGCGCCGACTGGATGGCGCTGGCGCGGCCTGCCACGACGCTGCTGTTCGTGCTCGTCGCATTTTCCTTCGCCTGCCTGATGGCGAGTTTCGTGCGCCACGACTTTTCGGTCCTCTACGTTGCGTCGAATTCGAACTCGGCGTTGCCGCTGCCTTACCGCGTCGCCGCAGTGTGGGGCGGCCACGAGGGCTCGCTGCTGCTGTGGGTGTTGATGCTTTGCGTGTGGATGCTCGCAGTGGCGCGCTTCAGCGCGCACCTGCCGATGGCGGTGCTGGCGCGCATCCTCGCCGTGATGGGCCTCGTGACGCTGGGCTTCCTGCTGTTCATGCTGCTCACCTCCAATCCGTTCGACAGGCTCTGGCCCGCCGCTCCCGACGGGCGCGATCTGAACCCGCTGCTGCAAGACCCGGGCATGGTGATTCACCCGCCGCTGCTCTACATGGGCTACGTGGGCTTTTCAGTCGCCTTCGCGTTTGCCATCGCCGCGCTCATCGGCGGCAACCTCGACGCGACCTGGGCGCGCTGGACGCGCCCGTGGACGACGATCGCCTGGATGTTCCTGACGATCGGCATTGCGCTGGGAAGCTGGTGGGCTTACTACGAACTCGGCTGGGGCGGCTGGTGGTTCTGGGACCCGGTGGAAAACGCCTCCTTCATGCCTTGGTTGGTGGGCACCGCGTTGATCCACTCGCTGGCGGTGACGGAAAAGCGCGGCAGCTTCAAGTCGTGGACGGTGCTGCTCGCGATCATGGCGTTTTCGCTGTCGCTGCTGGGCACTTTCCTGGTGCGCTCCGGCGTGCTGTCGTCGGTGCACGCCTTCGCGACCGACCCCAAACGCGGCCTGTTCATCCTCGCCTTCCTCGTCATCACGATCGGCGCGTCGCTCGCGCTGTACGCCTGGCGTGCACCCCAGGTGGGCCTGGGCGCGCGCTTCGAGCCGATCTCGCGCGAAACCGCGCTGCTCGCGAACAACGTGCTGCTCATCGTCGCGGCGGCTGCGGTCCTGCTCGGCACGCTCTACCCCTTGGCGCTTGACGCGCTGGACATGGGCAAGATTTCGGTCGGGCCGCCTTACTTCGACAGCGTCTTCATGCCGCTCATGGCGCCGGCGATTTTCCTGATGGGCGTCGGCCCGATGGCGCGCTGGAAAAGCGCCGAACTGCCCGGCATCGCGCGGCGCCTGCGCTGGGCGCTGGGCGTGGCGGTGGTCGCTGCGGTAGGCAGTGCCTGGCTTGCCGGCGGCGTGACGCTGGTGGGAACGTTCGGTCTGTTGATGGCGTTCTGGGTTGTTGCCGCCCTGGCCACCCATTTGCACGAGCTCGTCATGCCGTTAGGCGCGAAGCTCGCCGACGTGCCGCACCGCCTCACGCTGATCCCGCGCGCCACCTACGGCATGATGCTCGCGCACCTGGGCGTGGCGGTGTTTTGTTTTGGCGTCGCGATGGTCAAGTCCTACGAGGTCGAACGCGACGTGAAGATGGCGCCCGGCGACAGCACCACGATGCGCGGCTACACCTTCACGTTCCGCGGTGCGCACGAGGTGCAAGGCCCCAACTATGTGGCGATGCGAGGCGTGATCGAGGTCACCCACGACGGCCGCCTGGTCAACGAATTGCACCCCGAGAAGCGCCTGTACCGCGTGCAGCAGAACACGATGACGGAAGCGGCCATCGACACCGGCTTCACGCGCGACCTGTACGTTGCGCTCGGCGAGGGCATCGACGACGGCAAGTCCTGGATCGTGCGCATCTACCTCAAGCCCTTCATCGACTGGATCTGGGGCGGCGCCTTCATGATGGCGATGGGTGGCCTGCTCGCGGCGACGGACCGTCGTTACCGCGCGAAAAAGCGAAGCGAGGAAACACTGCCCGCGAACCTGGGAGCCGCCACGTGAAGAGCTTGCGCTTCCTGATTCCTCTGGGCCTGTTCATCGTGCTCGTGGGTTTTCTCGCGGTCGGCCTGAAACTCGACCCGCGCGAAGTGCCTTCGCCACTGATCGGCAAGCCCGCGCCGAAATTTGCGCTGCCGCTGCTCGCCAATGCGAACCAGACACTGCGCCGCGAAGACCTTCTGGGCAAGGTCTGGATCCTCAACGTCTGGGCGTCGTGGTGCGCGGCGTGCCGCGACGAACACCCCCTGCTTGTCGAGTATTCGCGCACCAAACGCGTGCCGATCTACGGCCTGAACTACAAGGACACGCGCGAAGCCGGCCAGCAGTGGCTGGCGCGTTTTGGCAACCCCTACGACGCTTCGCTGTTCGACCAGGACGGGCGCGTCGGCATCGACTGGGGCGTGTACGGCGTTCCGGAAACCTTTGTCGTCGACCGCGAGGGAATGATCCGCTTCAAGCACATCGGTGCGCTGACGCCGGCGATCGTTCGCGAGCGAATCGAACCGCTGCTGAGGCAGCTCAATGGCTAAGCGTTGGCTCGCGCTGCTGGGCCTGGCCGTCGTGCTCTCGGGCGCGCTGGCGAAAGAAGCGCCGCTCGCCGCGGCCGACCCGGCAATTGAAAAGCGCATGTTGAGCCTGGCCGCCGAACTGCGCTGCCTGGTCTGCCAGAACCAGACGATTGCCGATTCGAACGCACCACTCGCCGAAGACTTGCGCCGTCAGGTGCGCGAAATGATTGCGCGCGGCGACTCCGACAAACAAATCATCGAGTTCATGACGCAGCGCTACGGCGACTTCGTGTTGTACCGCCCGCCGCTGAAGGGAACGACGGCGGCGCTCTGGTTCGGCCCGTTCGCGCTGCTGCTGGGCGGGTTGACGATTTTCATCGTCGTGTTGCGGCGGCGCAGCCGTTTCGCCGCAGATCGGTTCGAGCCGGACCAGATCGAAGACGAGACGCCCGTCGCAAGGCCTTGAGGCCTGCGCTCAGCCCCAGCGCCGCCTGTTGAATCGCTCACCCCGCGAAAGCCCATGCAAGCATCGATCGAATCCCTGAAATCGCAACTCCTGCAGCTCAAGCAGTTGCACGAATCCGGCGCGTTACCGCAAGCCGAGTATCAAAGCAGCAAAGCGGGCCTGGAGCGCCGCCTCGTCGACCTGGTGCTGGCGGCGACTGCCGGCGCGCCCGCAGCGCCCGCGCAGGCGGTGGTGCAAGCGTCGGCGGCAGGCGCAACGCCTGCGTCGACGGCTGCGCAAGCTGCTGCGCCTGCACTGACGCGGCGCACGCTTGGTGCGCTCGGGGCATTCATCCTGGTGGTGGCCGCCGGCGGCTACGCGCTGACCGGTTCCCCGTCGTTGTTCGTCGCCTCCAGCCCACCTGCCGTGGCAGGCGCGGCTTCGCACGACGGCGCAGCCGCCCCGCACGCCGTCAGCTCCGACCAAATCGCCGAGATGACGCAGCGCCTCGCGGCGCGCCTGAAGGAGCAGCCGCAAGATCCGCAAGGCTGGGCCATGCTGGGCCGCTCGTACTCGGTGCTCGGCCGAAACGACGACGCGGTGCAAGCCTATGCCACGGCCATCGCGCAACAGGGCGACGATGCGGCACTGCTCGCCGACTACGCCGACGCGCTGGCGGTGAAGAACAACCGCGTGCTCGCCGGCGAGCCGATGAAGTGGGTGCGCCGTGCGCTCGAAGTCGACCCGAAGAACGTCAAGGCGCTGGCGCTGGCCGGCACCGACGCGTTCGACCGCAAAGATTTCGCCGGCGCCGTGAAGCTGTGGGAGCAACTGCTCAACCACGGACCGAACGACGCCGGGTTCGTCGAGCAGGTCAAGAGCAGCATCGCCGAGGCGCGCGAACGGGGCGGGATTGCCGGCGCAGCGCCGCGCGCCGCTGCGCCCGCCGCGCCGGCTGCGCCGTCGGCGAATGCCAACGCCGTCGCGCCTAAGCAGGCGGCTGGCCTGTTGGACGGAGCCGGCGTCAGCGGCACGGTGCGCCTGAGCGCAGCGCTGGCGGCAAAAGCCAGTCCCGACGACACCGTGTTCATCTTCGCGCGCGCCGCCGAGGGCTCGCGCATGCCATTGGCCGTGCTGCGCAAACGCGTGCGCGACTTGCCGGCGACGTTCACGCTCGACGACAGCTTGGCGATGTCGCCCGCGGCCAAGATCTCGGGGGCGCCGCAAGTCGTCGTCGGCGCGCGCATCAGCAAGAGCGGGCAGGCGATGTCCACACCCGGAGACTTGACTGGCCAGATCGGGCCCGTGGCGCTGGGCAGCCGCAGCCTCACGCTGGAAATCGACTCCGAAGTGAAGCCTTGAGTTCGGGCCGCGCTTGAGGGGGCAATCCAGAGCATGGATTACCTCTACCTGTACCTTGCCGTCATCGCCGTGGCGATGGTGCTCTACGTGCGCCGGCAGCGCCGCATTCACGCCATGCACGCCGCAGAACTTGCGACTTCCGTCGAGGGCGGCATGGCCGAGCCGCCGTCGCTGCACCCGGTCATCAACAACGTGCGCTGCATCGGCTCGGGAGCGTGCGTCAAGGTCTGCCCGGAAGACGCGCTGGGCATCGTCAAAGGCAAGGCGGTGCTCGTCAACGCGGCAGCGTGCATCGGCCACGGCGCGTGTCGCCTGGCGTGCCCGGTGGACGCGATCACCCTGGTGTTCGGCACCGAGAAGCGCGGCATCGACATCCCCGAGGTGAACCCGGAATTCGAGACCAATGTGCGCGGCATCTTCATCGCTGGCGAGCTGGGTGGCATGGGTTTGATCCGCAAGGCCGCGGAGCAGGGCAAACAGGCGATCGAGACGATTCGCAAGCGCAAGAGCGACGCCAAGGCCGACTTCGACGTCGTGATCGTCGGCGCCGGACCCGCCGGATTTTCCGCCGGGTTGTCGTCGATCCAGCACAAGCTTCGCTACAAGCTGATCGAGCAGGAAGACTCGCTCGGCGGCGCCGTTTACCACTACCCGCGCCAGAAGATCGCGATGACGGCGCCGGTGACGCTGGCGCTGATCGGCAAGGTCAAGTTCGGTGAGGTGCAGAAAGAAACGCTGCTGGAATTCTGGAACGGTGCGATGAAGAAGACCGGCCTGAAGATCGCATTTCGCGAGTGCATGGAGGGCATCTCGCAGTCCGGCGGCGGCTTCGTCGTCAAGACCAACCGGGCTGAGTACCGCGCCGCGACCGTGCTGCTCACGATGGGCCGGCGCGGCACACCCCGCAAGCTAGACGTTCCGGGCGAAGAATCGGCCAAGGTCGTGTACCGCTTGATCGACCCGTCGCAGTATGCAAAACAGGCGGTGCTCGTCGTCGGTGGCGGCGACAGCGCGCTGGAGGCGGCGATCACGATCTCCCAGCAGCCCGGCACCGACGTCACGATCTCCTACCGCAGCGAAGCGTTCTCGCGCGTCAAGCAGAAGAATCGAACCGACCTGGAGGCGCAGCAGAAGGCGGGTCGGCTGCGCGTGTTGCTGAAGTCCACGGTGAAGCAGATTCACGAGACCGAAGTCGAAGTCGAACGGGAGGGCGCTGTGAAGCGCTATCGCAACGACGTCGTCATCGTCTGCGCCGGTGGCCTCTTGCCCACGCCGCTGCTGCAAAAGGCAGGGATTCGCTTCGACACCAAGTTCGGCAAAGCCTGAGCCGGACGAGCAGCGCGACTGCTCTCGAGCCGCGCCGTCATCCCGGCGAACGCCGGGATCCACCGTTGAGGTGCCGCCGAAAACGGATCCCGGCGTTCGCCGGGATGACAACTGCTTGGATCCCGGCGTTTGCCGAGATGACAGGGGGTGCTCAGTACGCCGCTGCCGCGGCAGACTTGCCGCGCCCGAGGTCGCGCAGCGGCAGGGGACGCGGCATCGCCGCGCGCCGCCGGATCTGGCGTTGTTCACCCTGGGAGACGGCGTCGGACACGCATTCGGGTTCGAGGTCGAGCAGGCCGTGCACGGTGCTCGCGACGAATTCGATCGCATCGCTCGTGGGCCGCCAGCGCGTCAGCTGCTGCGCTGCGGCGGCCGCAAGTTCCGCGCTGACCGCATCGATTAGCGCGAGCGGGCCGCAATCCTGCGGAGCCAGCCAGCGCACCAGGCCCAACTCGGCAAGGCGTTGCGCGCGCGCCGTCTGCTCGGGCGCTGCGGCCGCGCCGGGCACCACGATGGCGCGGCGGCGCAGCGACAGCACTTCACACATCTTGCGATAGCCGCCGTGCGTCACCACCACGTCGGCGGCGGCCATCAGCGACATCGTGTCGCGGCTGTCATGCTGCAGGCTGACCTGCGGCATGCTGTGGATGGCGCACGCGGCGGCCAGGCGCTCAGATTCGCGCATGTCGGCGCCGCACACAATGTGGCAACGCGGCCGCGCCTGTGGCGCCACGCTGCGCAGGCCACACACGAAGTCGGCGATCAGTGACTCGCCGTCCGGCCCTGGCCCGGGGGTGACGAGCACCAAGGCGCCTTTGTCGGGCACGCCGAGCGCCCGCCGCAAGCGGCCTTCCGGCGAACGCCCCGGTTCGGGAACCACATAGCCGCAGTACGCGAGCTTCGCCGCGGCCGCTGCGGGCATCGTGTACTCGCGCTCCAGGTCGAAGACATCCTTGTCGCCGCACACCAGCACCTTGCTGTAGTTGCGCGCGATCGCCTCGAAGTAGCCGCGCTCGCGCCATACCCGCGTGGTGTGCTGCGGGCAGCCGATCACGTCGCGCAGCAGCAGGACCCACTGCGGCCCGACCTGCACCGGCCAGGGGGTGGCGATGATTCGCGCGAGCTCGTCGTACTGGCCGAACGGCAAGCCATCGACGACGATCAGGTCCGGGTTGAACTCGGCAATCGCACGGGCGATGATTTGCGCGCGAGCGTTCAAGAGCGTGCCGAGCGACGGGCACTGCGCATCTTCGGCATAACGGCCGTTTCGCGGCGCGCCGAACTTGGGCAGTGTGACGCTGGTGGTGCCGGGGTTGTCGCGCGCCCTGGGATGAACCGGCGCGTCGCTGACGATTCGCAGCTCCAGCCGGCCGGGAATTTGCAGGAGGCACAACGCGAGCGAGCGAATGCTGTCGAGGTCAGCCGTGCCGAGGCTGACGCTGGCATAAATGAGAACTCGTTTCATCGCGCTCTTTCCGAGTGAACGCACCGAGTCTGAAAGACCACGGACCCGCATGTCACCGGGGCGTCGCCCCCAAAACCGCGCGAACTCCCACGTTTGAAGGGGTGGGAGAATCCGCTGCCACGACCCCCTGCAACGTGACGAACGCACGGAGTCGGGGGGTATTGGCGCGAATCTGTCGCGTGCCTTCCACGCCGGATGTTAAGTTTCGCGGCGCCACTGGAGACGAACGATGCGATTGCTGCTGCTCGAAGACGACTTGATCCTCGGAGAAGGCTTGCGAGATTTTCTCCAACATGAAGGGCACGTCGTCGATTGGGTCGTGCGCCTCGTCGATTTGGCGCGCGTCGCCAAGCGCCCCTTCGACGTGCTGCTCGTCGACTGGCAGTTGCCCGACGGTTCCGGCCTGTCGTGGGTGAAAACGCTTCGCGAAACCGGCGACATGACGCCGGCGATCATGATGACGGCGCGCGACCTGCTCGAAGACCGCATCCAGGGCCTCGACACCGGGGTGGACGACTACCTCGTCAAGCCGTTTCGCCCCGAAGAACTGGCCGCGCGCATTCGCGCGGTGCGGCGCCGTGCCGTCGGGTCCGCGAGTTCGCGGCTCGTGTTCGGCAAGATGGAAGTCGACTTGGCGACGAAGACGGCGACCGTCGAGCGTGTCGCCGCCGACCTCACTGCACGCGAATGGGCACTGATCGAGGCGTTGGCACTGCGCGCCGGCCAGTTCGTATCCAAGACCGAACTGGACCGGCTCTTCAAGGGCGAAGACGTGGAAGCCCAGAGCAACGCGCTCGAAGTGCACGTGCACAACCTGCGCCGCAAGCTCGGTCGCGAAACCATAGAAACGGTGCGCGGCCGCGGCTATCGGCTTCGCGCCTGAGTCGATGGACCTTGCGCAAGACAACGGCGTCGACTCGCGCAGCCACGCCGAGCCGAGCGGCGCGAAGCTTCACGCGGCCTCGGGGGGCCGGCTCGCCTCGATCCGTGCGCGCTTGAGTTGGCTGCTCGTCGGGGTGTCGCTGGCCTGGGGACTGTCGATCTCGGCGACGATCTGGCTGGTGGGGCGCAATCAGGTCGACAAGATGCTCGACTACACGCTGCTCGAAGCCGCGGAGATTCTCTACGGCCTGCTCAATTTCGACGTCACCCAACTGCCGATGCAGGGAACCTCGACGATGGCCTCACCCCTGGTGCACGACGAGCGCCTGCTGTGGCAGGTGATCGGCCCGAAGGGCGAAGTGCTGCTGAAGTCGCATCGCGCGTCTGACAGGCCGCTGTCGACGACGCAGCGCCTGGGCTACTTCGACGTGGGCGACGACGTGCGTGTCATGGGCGTGGTCTTGAGCGACCGGGACAACACCGCCAACTTTCGTGTGTTCGGCATGGCCTTGCGCGACCAGCGCCAAACCCTTTACGTCGGCCATTGGAGTGCCGACCGTCACGAGGCCAGCCTGGTCGCCGTCGAGGCGACGGCGCTGACGGTGCTGATCCTCGGCATGGTCGGCGCCTTGCTGTTGCGCACGCAGGTGCGCAAGGAACTCGCCCCGCTGAACGATTTGTCGGCGTCGGTGGCGGTGTATGACCCCTTGGTCGGCAATGCGCGCCTGGTGATGCCGACGCGCACCGAACTGATTCCGCTGCGCCAGGCCGTTTTCGACTTCGGCACGCGGCTGGCGCGGCGCGTCTCCAACGAGCGTGCCTTCACGGCGCACGCGGCGCATGCCCTGCGCACACCCTTGGCGGGAATGGACGCGCAGCTTGCGGTGGCGTTGCGCGAGTGCGCGCCGGAACAGAAACAGCGGCTCGAGCGCACCCGCGAGGCCGCCAAGCGCCTGCACAGCGTGGTGGACGCGCTGTTGACGCTGTTTCGCAGCGGCGTCGACTTGAAACTGCAGGACGTTGAGGTGGGCGAGCTCGTCTACCAGCTGCCCATCGAGGCGCTGGACCTTCGCGTGGCGAGCCGGGCGACGATTTCAGCCGACATGAACTTGCTCGCTGCCGGCTTGCTCAACTTGTTCGACAACTCGATCCGCCATGGCGCCAAATCCGTTCAGGTCGACGTGCAGCGTGAAGGCGGCATGGTGCGAATTCGCCTGCAGGACGACGGGCCCGGCATCCCCCCGGCCAAGGCGCGAATCATCCAGGACGCGCTCGACGCGCAGGATTACGCGCACCACATGGGCTTGGGCTTGATGCTCGCCGACCTGATTGCGCGGGCGCATCAGGGGCGCTTGAACCTCCTGAAGACCGAGGATGGGGTGACGGTCGAGTTGAGTTTGCGCGACTTCTCCGAAGCCTTCCCTGCACCGCCCGACGCCTGACTATGCTGTGCGCTGGCGACGCCGGCGATTCGCCTGAAAGCCAAACAGCGCCAACGCCGTGCCCATCATCGCAAGCGTCGAGGGTTCAGGCGCGTTTGACGCTATGCCCTGGACGTCGAAAGCCAACGCCGAATGGAAGCGGTTGTCGCCCCAATTCGTGACACCCATCTCGAGCTGGTATGTGCCTGCGGTGTCGAACGTGTAGGTGGAGGTCAGCCAGCCGGTTGATCCGCAGCCTTTGGAAACGGAGCCGCTCACCTCATAGCAATTGCTGAGCCCCCCAAGGGCGCCCAGGAAATCTGGCTGGTGGGGCTGGCATTGAACGTTGCTGAACTGAAGTTCTCGATCACGTCCGGATCGAAGTCCTTCGAGACTTGCCCCGGCACGACGCTCTTGCCGCCCTGGCTGCTGCTCATGGCGGTGAACAGCCAGATGTAGTCCTGGGAGCCGACCTTGTGCAGTCGCGCCCACGCGTAGTCCGAGTAACCGCTGCCGTCGAGCGAAACGTAGTTGAAATTCATCGACAGCTGCGCGTTCGCCGCGGCGCTGAACGATCCCGACGTGAACGAGGACCCTGTCGGCGGGCTTGTCGACGACAGTTCGTTGCCCTTGCCGACACCCACGTCCGCCAGCGAGCCTCTGCCCTGCAGGCCATTGAACGTTGAGAGGTAGCCGAACGTCGAATCGAGCAGCGGTGAAACCGGCACCACGGTCGTGGCAGTCGTCAAGCCGCAATTTCCGAAGCAGCCGCTGGAGAGATCGATGGGCGGCAGGTCAAGCGCAGCGGCTTCGTGGTGGATGAACATCGACGCAAGCAATGCGATCGAAGCGGAGACGAGTGGCTTGGCCATTTTTGTGCGTTCCGATGGTTTGAAGAGGGTCGGCAAGAACCGGAAAAGGGCCGGCACAACTCGGTGTGCCGGCCCGCAGCGGGTCAATACTTCGTGAGGGCGATCATCAGTTGATCGTCACGTCAACACGCGTGAAGTTCGAGAACGTCCCGTTGTTGTTGCGCACCCGATAGAAGAAGGAGTCCGTACCGGTGAACCTGGTTGTGGCGTTGCTGTTGTTCGGTGCCCGGTAAGTGATCGTTCCGTTCGCTGGCGTGCTGACTGCTCCGCGACTGCCGGTTGCGTTCAGGCTGTCGACGCCAGTGCCGGCATTGCCGGTGCGCGACACCTGGATGCTGTTCAGCTGGAACGCCGGACTGGTGTTTGAGGTGTCGTTTGCCAGGACGGCGAAGCTCTGCGATGGTCGCGCGGTGGTGTTGGTGAACGTAAAGGCGTTCGGGATCGCCGCGAGCGGCGCCGAGAAGTTCATCGTGACCGTTGCCGTTGCGCTGCTCAGGCCGCCCGAATCGGTGGCTCGGTAGGTGAAGGTGCGCGTCGTCGGGAGTGCGGGCGGAGTCGGCAGCGAATAGGTGAACGATCCATTTGCAGCCAGGTTCAGCGTTCCATCAACCGGGCCGGTCACCAGAGTCGCCGTGAGTGCGTCTCCGTCGACGTCGACGTCGTTGGCAAGCACGCCCGTTGCGGGTACCGTGAGCGTCTGGCTGCTCACCGCGGCGGTGTAGGTGTTGGCTGCGGCGGTCGGTGCGTCATTCACGGGGGTGACCGAGATGCTGACGGTCGCCGGCGCGGAATTCACCCCGTTCTTCGTGATCCGGTAGGTGAACGAATCCGGTCCGTTGTAGTTCGCCACGGGCCTGTAGCTGACGGTCGGCCCGTTGCCGGTCTGGGTCGTTGTCGGAACCAGGGCCGCTTGGGCGTGCAAGGGCTGCGTCAGGATCGTCACCGTGCACGGCAAGGCCGTGCTCAACGCGCAATTGCTGTCGTTCGACCAGATGTTGAGGGCTTGCGTTGCCGCGTCCTCGAGCATCGTGAAACTGTCGTTGTTCGCCGCGGGCGGCGGTGGCGGCGGGGCCACGTCGAGCGGCGTCCTGACATCCATTTCATTGGACCCGCCAGCGAAGTTGTTCGCGTTGGACGTGACTTTGACCTTGTGCGGGGGCACTTCGACGAGCGCCACGGTGAGGGCGCCGCCGACCAGAGCGGTGTTGGCCAGCGTGGGGTAAGACAAAGTCAGTGTCGGCGGATTCACTGCGTCGCTCGACGTCGCCTGGACCGTCAGAGTCTTGGCGATCTGGTCGTAGTTGGCTTGCGAGATCGTCACTTCGTCGGTGACCTGCTGCGGCGCGTACACGGGAATCGTGTTGCCTGCCAGGTCCTTCGCGTTGGACTGGTACACGCACACCGATGCGGGAATGGAGGCCGGTCGCGTTTGTCCCCAGTACTGATTGCCGATCGACAGCAGCTGCGTCTGCACGACGCCCGCGCCTGACGGCGGGCTGTAGTGGGTCACACCGAACGTATCGGTGGTGATGACGCAAGGCGCGTTGAAGAAGCTCAGCGCCGGTGCAATCTTCGGCGCCTGGGCCTGGCTGGGCATGCGGCTCGCGGTGGTGGGCTGGCCGTCGGCCATGACGTCGACCTTGATGCCGTCCGTCGCATTGCGGGCGTAGCTCGCACGCTGCACCGCCACCCGGCCGGGGATCTGCTCGTTGAACAGGCGACCCATCAGGCTGAACCCGGTGGTCTCGATCCAGTCGACGACGGCGCCTGTCGCGGGATTGGTGCCCAGGCCTGAGCCCACCGGTCCTTCGATGCGGAAGATGTTGTGGTCGCGTACGGCGCCGGTGGAGTCGGCAAAGGTCCCCACAGGGCTGCCGGTGACCGGCCCGATGCGCGACGGGTCGGCAATGTAGGCCTTGCCGTTGCCCGGGTGTGGTGTGGGCGTGAAGGTACCGCCGAAGTGCGCGGGGTTGATGTCCGGAGTCGGGTACTCTGCCGTCAGGGCGCGCATTTCGGTGCCACCCGGCACGGCCGATGGCAGCAGGAACGGGCCGAGGCGCGAGGTCGTCGAGCAGTCGAACTTACCTGGTGCGCAGTCGATGCCGATGTCTTCCGTGAAGAAGATTCTCTCGCCGGCGTTGGCGAAGATGGTTTCTTCGCCGTAGGGGTGGATGAAGCGGTAGTTGCCTGTCACCGGGGCGGAGGCGAGGCGAACCCGGATTCGCGAGAAAACGATCTGCTGGCCGGCTTGCGCTGAGCCGCTGGCGAACGCCGCTTCTTCGGCCAACACAAGCAGGGCGCGTCCGCCGCTGCGTGTGTCCATGCCAGCCCCGGCGGCAAAGTAGAAGTGCTCGTCGAAAAAGTTCGCGGGAAAGACTTCCGGCGGCACCGGCACCTCGGCCGTGCCCAGAAGGCACCAGGTGCCATCGAGCTCGGCCTCGGTGGGCGAGCAGAACTCGAGCGTGATGCCGGTTCGGTCCTGATACCAGCTCGGGAAAAAGCCGACGGCGCTGTTGCCGGTGACCGGGCCGGCGCGTTCCAGCACGGCGTGGGCAGTGAAACTTCCGCTGGCCAGGGCGAGCGCGACAGCGGCTGCACCGGCCTTGATCTTGAAGGGAACAAACATGGGAATACTCCTTGACTGTTGACGTTGTGCGTGGGCCGGGGGCTACTTGAACGTGATCGCGCTGTTCAGCGGCGCGCCGTTGGGCGGCGTTGCGCGGATCGACACTGCGTTCGCCGGCGCGGCCATCGTCGTGTCGATGGCCCAGGTGCCGGCGTTGGGCTGCGCGACGGTCGAGGCGGTGACGGTGCCGATCGTGCCGATGGCGTTGCCGGCGGAGTCGACCCATGCCAGCACGATGCGCTGGCCCGAGCCCGGATTGATCGTGCCGCTGACTCGCAGGCGCGACTTGCTGCGCTCGTACTGGGCTTGCGTAAAGGCGAGCACTTCGGCCGCTGCAACCTGCACCGTCACCGTGGCGGTGTTCGAGTCCAGTGCGGGCGAGCCGTTGATGCCGGCATCGCGCGCCACGTAGGTGAACGTGTAGATTCCCGCTGCGGGTGCGCTGAAGTTGACGTTGCGGCCGCTGACCACTGCGGTGGCGCCCACCGGCCCGCTGACGATGACGGGTGCCACGATGTTCGTTGCACCGTTCACGTCGCTGTCGTTGACGAGCACGTTGAGCGCGGCCTGCACGTTGGCGATGCCGCTGTAGCTGTCATTCGCGGCGACCGGTGCCACGTTCACCGGCGTGATCGTCACCATGACCGTGGCCGGATTCGAGGTGTTGCCGTTGGCGGTGACGGTGTAGGAGAACGAGTCCGTGCCCGATGCGTTCAAGTTCGGCGAGTAACTCACCACGCCGCCGCCCACGCTGGCGCTGCCGAGCGACGGCGCCGACGAGATCGTGATCGTGCCGCCAGCGACATTGCTGTCGTTGCCGAGTACGTTGAAGGTCTGCGGTCCCACGGGCGCCGCGGCCGTGTTCATCGTCACCGTGTAGGCGTCATTGGCCGTGACCGGGAAGCCCGCGCCGGGGCCGGTCGCGTAAGAGGTGCTGACCTGATAGCGCGTGACACCGAGTTTGGTCGAATGCACTTCGGCACTCGGCGGCGGGACGAGCAGGTTGTTGACCGTGACCTGGCCGTTCACCAGATTCACCGGCAGGTCGGCACCATAGGCCAGGCGCAGCGTCAGGGCCGCGACCGTTTCGCTGGACCCGGCGTTGACGCTCAGGCTGCGACCGTCGGCATTGAACGTGGCTTGGGTCACCGAGACTTCGTCGGCAACCGGGGCAGGGTAGAACGTCGTGACGACGTTGCCCGCGGCATCGCGCGCATTGCTGTCACGCACGCACACCCCGGAGGGGATCGCGGTCGGCTGCGTCTGCACCCAGCGCAAGGTGCCCGCGGCTTTCATCGGCGTGAGGGTCGACGCGACGCTCGGCGCACCATAGGGCGGAAGAATGCCGCCGGTCCCGTCGGGGACGCCGCTGCAAGGCTGGTCGTGAAAAGCCAGTGTGGCTGTGACGAGCGGCACCTGCGCTGCGCCGGGGAAACGGCTGGCTTGGGTGGGCGTGGCGGTGGCAAACACGTCGAGCTTGCGCGACGTGGCGCTGTTGCTGTAGCTGGCACGATCGACCTGCACGCGCCCCGGGATTTGACCCGCGTAGACGCGGCCCATGAGGGCGAAGTTGTTGGTCTGCAGGAAGTCGTTGCCGGCGCCGTCCAGGTTCGAGCCCGCCGGGCCCTCGACGCGGAAGAAGTTGCGCACCGTGCCGCCGGTGACCGGGCCGATGCGGGCTGGGTCGGCGATGTAAGCCTTGCCCGTTCCGGGATACGCCGTCGTGGTGCCGCCTGGGAAGTGCGCCAGGTTTGTGTCCGGCGTCGGGGTCGCAGCGGTCACCGGGCCGAGTTCCGCGCCTCCCGAACTGGCCGAGGGCAGCAGGAACGGGCCCATGTTGCTCGAGCCCAGCGCGCACTCGAAGTTGGCGGTGCAGGTCGCGCCGACGTCATCGGTGAAGAAGATTCGCTCGCCTGCCTCGGCAAAGATCGTGACCTCGCCGTACGGATGCATGAAGCGGTAGTTGCCGGAGACCGGCACCGCGGTGAAGCGCAGGCGCAGGCGGGAGAACACGATTTGCTGATTCGCCTGCGCGGCACCGCTGGCGAATGCGGCTTCCTGGGCGAGGGTCAGTTGCACCCTTTCGGCGGCGGCGGTCGTCATCGACGCAGCGGCGTCGTAGTAGAAGTGCTCGTCGAAAAAGTTCAGCGGGAAGGACTCGGGCACGGCACCGGTGAGCTCCAGCGCGCCGAGCAGGCACCAGCCGTCCGCCACTTCGGCGGGGGTGGGCGCGCAGAACTCAAGCGCCAGGCCGGTTCGGTCCTGATACCACGCTGGAAACCCACCGACTTCAGGATTGGTAGCAGGGGAGGCACCGCGCCGACACGTTCGAGCGCAGCCTGCGCCGAAAAGCCGGCACTGGTGAGTGCCAATGCGACTGAAAGTACACCGGTATTCAACTTGAAAGGGAGACAGACATTTCCAGAACTCCTTTGTTTACGACGCAACCACCGAGGCCGAGCGATCGCTGCCGCCTCCGAACACAAAAATCAAATGACGCTATGGATTTCTTCGCAGACGACGTCCACGGCTCGCAATCAAGTACTTAAGAGTGATTAATGACAGGCGGATTCTGAAAGAGTCAGAAGTGCTCCGTCAGTGGGGATGTACCACCCATTCTTTGTCGCCCCCCTAATATGGAGGGGTGCTGGCGGTATCAGAAAGTCCGGGGATTATGGGTCTGCGGGCCGGCGCGCTTTCCTCGACGCTGAGCCCCGCACATGGCTCGAATTTCAAAGACGAAGGACAATTTGAAGAATATTCTATATATAAATCAACAAGTTAAATCAAAGACAAAGTTGAACTCATGATTTAGATGTACGTGATGTGCATTAGGCCTAGCGTTAGTCTATATATAAATCTAAACTTAAGTGAATATTTATTTAGCCTTAATACACGACCTCTGATGCAGTTCTTACCCCCTAGTGTTTGGTGTTTCATACCCCTTAGAGTGGGGATAACAACCCGTGGGACAGACCCTCAGAATTCAGTTCGACGATTCCTCAAAGAGTCGCATCCACTTTCCGATGGACAGGAATTCAAATGAGGAAGAAAACACTCGGGCCAAAACTCCGCAATAACCAGCCGGGGATTCACCTTGCTCGAGCTATTGGTCGTCATGGTCATCATCGGTCTGCTCGCCGGAATCGTCGCGCCGCAATACTTCAGCCAACTCGGCAAGAGCAACGCCAAGGTCGCCAAGGCGCAGATCGAGTCCTTCGGCCAGGCGCTTGGACCAGTACCGGCCTGGACGTCGGCCAGTACCCCAGCGCGGAGCAGGGCCTGGCGGCGCTGCGCACAGCGCCGGCCAACCTGCCGAAGTGGGCCGGCCCCTACCTCAAGCGCGACATTCCCGTCGACCCCTGGGGTAACCCCTACCAGTACAAGGCCCCCGGCCAGCACGGCGACTACGACCTGATCAGCCTGGGCTCGGACGCCGCGCCCGGTGGCGTGGGTGAAGCCGCGGACGTCACGTCGTGGTGAGCCCGCTGAACCGCCCCACGGCCACCGTGGTGCCCATTGCCGGGCACGCCGTGCACGCCGCGCTCACCTCGCCCCGCGTGGCGACACAACGCGATGCCGCGACCAGCCCGCGCCGGCCAGGCCATCGACGAAGAACAATTCGCGCAAAACGTCGGCCTCATGTTGCATTCGGGCCTGACGCTGATGGACAGCATCAAGACGCTGGGCGAGCGCGCCGCACCGGCGACGGCGCGCGCGCTGGACCTGCTGACGCTGCGACTGCGCCAGGGGGAGACGCTCTCGGGCGCGATGCAGGCGTGCGGCGCGTTCCGCCCGGCGCTGCTGGCGTGCGTGCGCGCCAGTGAAGTGACCGGTGACCTGGCCGACAGCCTGGAGCGCTACGCCGCCAACGCGGCGCGCATGCGGGCGCTGCGCAGCCGCATGGTGTCGGCGCTGGTCTACCCGGCGCTGCTGGTGTCGGTGGCGGCGCTGGTCGTGTTGTTCCTGCTCGTCTACGTGGTGCCGCGCTTTGCGACCGTGCTCGAGAGCAGCTCGAAAGACCTTGCCCGCATGTCGCAACTGTTGATCGGCGTGGGGCGCGCGCTGAACGGCGTGCCGACGCCGGTGTGGCTGGCGCTCGCCGCGCTGCTGGGTTACGGCGTCTGGAGCCTGGTTGCGGCGATGCGCGAACGCCGCCTCGAAGCGCTGCTCGCCGCGCTCGCGGTGCGCATCCCCGGCATTCGCGAGCTGGTTCGCACCTTCGGTCACGCCCAACTGGCGCGCAACGGCGCGATGCTGGCGCGCTCCGGCGTTCCTGCGTTGAAGGCGCTGGCGATGTGCCGCGATCTTCTTTCCAGCACCGACCGCGTGCCGCTGGACCGCGCCTTGACGGCCGCAGCCGCCGGCGCACCGTTGGCGCAGGCCTTGCACGAACAGCGCCTGATCGACACGCTGGGCTTGCGCGTGCTGCGCGTCGCGGAGCAGACCGGCCAGCTCGACACCGCGCTGGACCGCCTCGCCGACGTGCACGACCAACACCTCGAGCGTGCGCTGGAGCGCGCGAACCGCCTCATCGAGCCCTTGCTGATGCTCGGGCATCGGCTTGGTCGTCGGCGGCATCGTCGTTCTGATGTACCTGCCCATCTTTCAACTCGCGTCGAGCATTCAATGAACGCACCGGTTCCTGCACTGCACCTGGCCGCGCCGCCTGTTGAACGCCCAGAGCCATCGTCGAGCGGCTCGAGCAGCGGCACCGCCAGGAGTTGCGCAAGCACGGCTCGCAACTCGTGCCGGTGGACTCCTCGCAGTGGCTCGCACGGCGCAGCGGCATGCCGCTGGCCGACCTGGCCACATGGCGCACCGACAGCATCGACAGCGCGCTGATCCCTTTTGCCGAAGGCCAGCAGCGCATGTGCGCAGCGCTGCGCATCAGTCCCAAGGCGGTGCGCGTCGTCCTCGCCGACCCGTTCGACCGCGCCACGCGCGTCTGGATCGAGGCGCGCATTCGCGCCGCAGGCAGCCCGACCACGCAATGGTGCGTCGCCGCGCCGCAGGAACTGATCGCCTTCTTCGCCCGCCTGGAGCGCGAACTGCGCGCCCTGGACGTGGAGATGCAGGACGTTTCTGCGATCGAAGAGCGCGCCGAAGAGAAAGACGTGCTCAAGCTGTCGCTCGCCGACATCGGCGCCGACGAGAGCCCCATCGTGCGCTTCGTCAACAGCACGCTGTACGACGCGCTCAAGGCCAAGGCGAGCGACATCCACCTCGAATGCGCGCCGCGCGGCCTGGTCGTCAAGTACCGGCTGGACGGCGTGCTGCAGACGATCACGCGCATGGACGGGCGCGAGTTCGCGGACCGCGCGATCTCGCGCATCAAGGTGCTCGCCGACCTCGACATCTCCGAGCGCCGCATTCCGCAAGACGGGCGCCTGAAGCTGCGCCACGGGAACCGCTCCATCGACGTGCGCATTTCCATCATGCCGAGCCTGCACGGCGAAGACGCGGTGCTGCGCATCCTCGACCGCTACCAGATCGCCGCCGACGAAAAGCTCAACATCGACCACCTGGGCTTTGGCCCGACGGAGGCCGCCTTCATCCGGCGCATGGCGCTCGCGCCGTACGGGCTGTTCCTCGTCACCGGCCCCACCGGCAGCGGCAAGACGACGACGCTCTACGGCGTGCTCTCGGAAGTCAACACCGGCCTGGACAAGATCGTGACGATCGAAGACCCGGTCGAGTACCAAGTCGCCGACGTGCTGCAGATCCCGGTGAACGAGGCGAAAGGCCTGACGTTCGCGAAAGGCCTGCGCTCAATACTGCGCCACGACCCGGACAAGATCATGGTGGGTGAAATGCGCGACGCCGAGACGGCGCAGATCGCGATTCAAGCCGCGCTCACCGGGCACCAGGTGTTTGCCACACTGCACGCGAACAACGTGTTCGACGTGATCGGGCGCCTGTCGACGATGGAAGTCGACCCGTACAACCTGGTCGCGGCGCTGAACGGCGTGCTCGCACAGCGCTTGATGCGCATCACCTGCACCTCATGCATCGTCGATGAAACGCCCGACGCAGAGCGCCTTGCCGCGAGCAGCCTGCCTGCCGCACGCGCCGGCTGGACTTTCAAGCGCGGCATGGGCTGCGCCCATTGTCGCGGCACGGGCTACAAGGGCCGACGCGCGATCGCGCAGACGCTCACGATGGACGTGGAGTTGCGCAGCTTGATCGCCGAGCGCGCCACGCCGTCTCAATTGCGTGCCGCGGCGAAGAAGCGCGGCCTGCAAACCCTTCGCGACGCGGCGCTGACCCTGGTCGCCGCTGGAATCACTACCCTGGAGGAAGCGAATCGTGTCACTGCTGCTGAAGAATGAACTGCGCTTGCGGCTCGGGCCGCAGCACTGCGACGCTGAAATGTGGCGCGCCGGCCTGCGCGCCAAGCTGGCCGGCCGCGCCAGCGCTTCGGCCGACGCGGGCGATGCGATCGAACTCGCCCTGGCTGCGCTGGTGACACAGGGGCTCGACTTGCCGCTGTGCGCCTCGCTGTGGGTCGAAGACGAGGCCCTGTACACGATGATGCTGCCGGCCGAAGGCACACCCAGCGACGCACTCGCCGTGGCGCGCGGCCAATTCATGGAACTGCTGGGCCACGACGACTTGAGCGTGCAGATCACGCTGGCGCCCTGCGGCACGCAGTGGATCGTCATCGCCCTCGAGGCGGCGCTGCTCGCGATGTGGCGTGAGACCCTGGCGATGCGCGGCATCGCCATCGCGCACGTGCGCAGCGCTTTGCTCGAAGACATCAACACGATGCGCGTCGACCTCGGCACGCACACTGGCCACGCCGTGTTCGTGCGCCGCGAAGGCGCGAGCGTTCTCGGCGTGACCCCGCAGACCGTGACGCGAATCGACTGGGAACGCTGCGACGTGACCGACCCCGAGCAGCTCGCCGGGCGCATCGAGGCGCAGGGCCTGCAGCAAGCCAGTGACGACACCGACGAACAACTGCCCGCGGTGTGCGTCGTTCCTTACAACGCCGGCCAGCGCGCCCTGCTGCAGGACATGTGCGCGCAGCGCGGCTGGACGCTGAGCCGGCCGCTGCTCGGCGTTCCGGCATGACGCCGCAAGCTTGAGAAAGCCCCCCGATGAAACTCCTCACCCCCATCGACTTCGTCGCACCGCGCCGCTCGCCCGGCGCCGGGCTGGCGCTGCTGGCGCTTGCCGCAGCCGCCCTGGCCTGGCAGGGCTGGCTCGTCTGGAGCGACCAGCAAGCCCTGAACCAGCAGCGCGACGCGTTTGCCGCGACGCTTCGCCAGGCCAGTGCACCGCAGCGCGGCGTCGCGCCTGAAGAGCAGCGCGCGCTGGCGCAAATCGACCACCTGTCGCGCCACCTCGTTGCCCCGTGGAACGAATTGATGGACATGTTCGAGAAGCACGGTGCCGGCGATGTGGCGCTGGTGCGCCTGGAGCCCGACGCGACGACCGGCATGCTCACGGTAACGGCGCGGGCCCGGCATCGCCGCGTCATGCTGGCCTACGTGATGGCGCTCGAAAACGACAAGCGCCTCGCCTCGGTTCTGCTCAACCACTACGAAACCCTGCACGACGTCGACGGCGCACCGGTGCAGTTCTCGATTCACGCCGTGTGGCGCCCCGGCATGGCTGTAGCGCAGGGCAAAGGCCGCACCCAGGAGATGGCGCAATGATCCCCGTCATTCAAACCGTCGCTGCGCCCAAGGCGCGGGCGAACCGGCTGCGTTGGTGGTGGCAGCTTCACATGGGCTGGGCCGGCGTCGCGGCGCTGGTCATCATCGTTGCGGGAAGTGCGCTGCTCGGCACCCTGCGCCCGCAAATCGAGGCGAAACGCAACGCCCTCGTGCGTGAGCAGGTCGCGAAGCTCGACAGTCTGACCCCCCAGCGCGCCAAGGCGGCGCTGGGCGCAGAACAGGCCGACTGGCGCGAACGCCTGCACTCGTCGATCCCCCCGCTGTCGCGGCGCGGCGAAAGCGTCGCGAAGCTGCTCGACCTGGCCGGCGCCTCGGGCGTGACCTTCGATCGCGCCGAATACGCGTCGCTGGACCAGGAGCCGAATCTGTCGCGTCTCAAGGTCACCTTGCCTTTCGGCGGCAGCTACGCGCAAACCCGCGCCGTGATCGCCCGCCTGCTCAACGGCCTGCCCAACACGGCACTCGACAGCATCGACATCGAGCGGCCGAACGTTGAACTCAAGACGCTCGAAGGAACGCTGCGCTTGAGCCTGTACTTCCGAAAGGACGCGCCATGAACGCGCTGTTGCGTCAACGTGGGTTGGTCGTCGTGGCCGCCGGTCTGGCCCTGTGGTCGGCCTGGAGCGTCTTCAAACCGGCCGACGTGGTGGCCCCCGAAGCGCCGCGGCGGATGCGTGCCAATGCTGCGGCGGCCGGTAGCGGCGCCTTGCCGGCGCAGCGCGTCGATACGCAGCTTGCGGGGCAAGTCTTTGCGGTGCGGGCGATGGTCCCACCGGCGACGGCGCGCAATCCCTTCGACGCCAACCCCTGGGTCGTGAAGCGCGAGCTGCCCAAGGCGGTGGCGCCGGTCGCAATCGCGCCACCGGCCGCGGTGGTCGAGGCGCCGGCGCCGGCGCCCGTGGCGCCGCCGCAACTGCCCTATCGCTTCCTCGGGACTTACGCGGAAAAGACCGATTCACCCACCGTGTTCCTGACACTCGGCGAGCGCCTGATCGTCGCCAAGACGGGTGACACCCTCGAGGGCGGCTTCCGCCTGGAGACGGTGTCGGCCCGCGAACTCACATTCGTCCACGTCCAACAAAACGTCACGCTGCGTCTCAGCGTTACTGGAGGTTCCATCTGATGTCGCAATCCCTTGTCAAGTCGCCTGTGTTGCACACGCTGGCCATTGCCGTCTTGCTCCTGGGCGGTTGTGCCGCACAGCGCGAACACCGCGACGGTCTGGACTACGCAGCGCAAGGCAAGTCCGAGCAGGCGCTGACCAGCCTGCGCCGCGCCAACGAGCTCGAGCCGGACAACGTGCGCTACAAGCTGGACTTCGTGATGCAACGCAACGTCGCGGTGCGCAACCTGGTGGAGCATGGCGACGACGCGCGCAAGCTGCTGCAGTTCGACGCCGCTTCGCAGCACTACCGCGAAGCACTGAAGATCGAGCCGGGCAACGAACGCGCGGCACGCGGCATGAAGATGGTCGACGTGGAGCGCCGCGCCCAGGTGCAGTTGGCCGCCGCGGAGCGTGCCCTCAAGGCGAATCAGCTCGAATCGGCACGCAACACGGTGCACGCGGTGCTGCTCGAAATGCCGCAAAACACGGCGGCCACGGACCTGGCGCGAAGCATCGAAGACAAGGTCGACGCGGACAGGCGTGCCCGCGAGGAGCAGACGGCGGCACGCTCGGCGTTCAAGCGCCCGGTGACGCTGCAGTTCCGCGACGCGCCGCTGCGCATGGTGTTCGAAGCCCTGTCCAAGGCGGCGAACGTAAACCTGATCCTGGACCGCGACGTGCGCAGCGACGCGCGCACCACGATCTTCGTGAAAGACGCGTCGGTCGAAGACTCGATCGAACTCATCCTGCTGCAAAACCAGCTGGAAAAGCGCGTCCTGAACAGCAATACGCTGCTCATCTACCCGGTCGGCGCGGCCAAACAAAAGGAATACGCCGAGCTGAAGGTGCGCACCTTTCAGCTGAGCAACATCGACGCGACCTTCATGTCGAACATCGTCAGGACGATGGTCAAGACGAAAGACATCGTCATCGACGCGAAGACGAACACGATGGTGATGCGCGACACGGCGGACGCGGTGGCGCTGGCCGAACGTCTGGTTGCGGCGAACGACTTGCCGGACCCGGAAGTGATGCTCGAAGTCGAGGTGCTCGAGGTGTCGAGCAATCGCGCCAGCGAACTCGGTTTGAAGTTGCCCAATTCGCTGACGGTGTCCACGCCGGGCACGGCGTTGACGGTGGGCGACTTCCGCAACCTGGGGCGCAACGATCTGCGCGTCTCCGGGCTGGCCGCCACGCTCAATCTGATGCTGCAAGACGGCAGCGCGAACATCCTGGCGAGCCCGCGAATCCGCACGCGCAACAAGGAAAAGGCGAAGATCCTGGTGGGCGACAAGCTGCCCGTGATCACGAACCTGCTGTCGCCGCAGGCCTCGGGCCAATCGACGGTGCTGACGGGGTCGATCTCGTACGTTGACGTGGGCATCAAGCTCGAGGTCGAGCCCCAGGTCTACGCCGACGGCGATGTGGGCATCAAGGTCAACCTCGACGTGAGCAACGTGACGGGTGAACTCAAGACCGACAGCGGCCAAGCCTACAAGATCGGCACGCGCTCGGCGCAGACGGTGCTGCGGCTGCACGATGGCGAGACGCAAGTGCTCGCCGGTTTGATCAGCGATTCGGATCGCAACTCGGCGTCGCGCGTTCCGGGCCTGGGTCAGTTGCCCGTCGTGGGCAAGCTGTTCTCCTCGGAAAGCGGCGACAAGCAGAAGACCGAAATCATCCTCTCGATCACGCCGCGCATCATCCGCCCGATGGCGAGCCCGGATCCGCGCAACGCCGACGCCTGGTCTGGCAGCGAAGCGATGGTTCGCGACCGGCAGTACTTGACCGATCCGATCGGTGTGGTTCAGGCTGAGCAGGCGGGTCCGGGCACGTCGGCGCCTGCGCAAGGCGCAAGTCCGGCAGGCCGCCGCCCGATCGTGCGGCCGCTGCCGCGGCCGGGCGGTGACGCCGTCCCGGTGCCCGCGGTTCCGGTCGAACCTGCGGCTCCCGCCGCTGCGCCTGCAACGCCCGCCGCGCCGACGGGCGCGGACCCGGCGACTCCCGCTTCCCCCGCGCCTGCCAAGTCCTGAGGTGAACATGATTCGGCGTGAGTTGCAGCGCAAAGCGGGTCAGCAGTCAGGTTTCACGCTGATGGAGTTGGTGGTGACGCTCGCTCTGCTCGGCTTGTTGGCGATGCTTGCCGCGCCATTGGCCGAGATGACGGTGCAGCGCAGCCGCGAGCAGGCGCTGCGCGAGTCGCTGCGCGAAATCCGCGTCGCCATCGACCGCTACAAAGCGGCTGCCGACAACGGCTTGATCCGCCGCGAAGCCGGCGACACGGGTTACCCGCCGAGCTTGCAAGTGCTGGTGGAAGGCGTGGCGAATCAGAAGTCGCCGAGCGCGGAGAAGCTGGTCTTTCTGCGCCGCGTGCCGCGTGACCCGTTCGTCCCCGACGCCAGTTTGCCGGCGGAGAAAACCTGGGTGCTGCGGGCCTACGCCAGCGCACCCGACAGCCCGTCGGCCGGCGCCGACGTCTTCGACGTGAGCACCGCTGCCGATGGCAGCGGTCTGAACGGCGTGCCTTATCGCGATTGGTGAACCGATGACCTCCTCCTCAACACGAGATGGAAAGACGACGCGCGTGCGCAGCGCCGATTCGAGCCGCCGCACCCGGGGCTTCACGATGATCGAACTCGTCGTCGTGATGGCCGTGCTGGGTTTGCTGCTGAGCCTGGCGATGCCGCGCTACATGGCCTCGCTGGAACGCGGCCGCGAACAAGTGCTGCAAAACAATCTCGCGCAGATGCGCGAGGCGATCGACCGGTTCTATGGCGACAACGCGCGTTATCCGGAGCAGCTCGAAGAACTCGTCAGCAAACGCTATTTGCGCGCCGTGCCGCTCAACCCGTTCACGGAGGGGCCGGATTGGGCCGTCGTCGCGCCGCCTTCAGGCGCCAAGGGGGCCGTCTTCGACGTGCGCGACCCGACCCTGCAGGCGGGCGCTCCGGGCGCTGCTGCAGAACCGGCGGGACAATCGCTTTGACGCGCAACACGGCAATCATGGCGCGCCGGACGATCATCCGCGGCACCCGCCACGCGCAGCGCGGCATGCTGTTGATCGGCGTGCTCGTCTTCATTGCGCTGTCGGCGTTGACCGCAGTGCAAGCCGGGCCACGCTGGATCGATGCGCGTCAGCGCGCCAACGAAGAAGAACTGTTGTTCGTCGGCGAGCAGTACCGCCTGGCCATCGAATCGTATTGGCGCGAAGCGCCCAACACCGTGCACAAGATGCCCACGAGCATCGACGACTTGGTTCTGGACAAGCGCTTCCCGTTTCCGAAGCGCCACCTGCGCAAGGAATTTCGCGACCCGCTCGCACCGCAACAGGCTTTCGTCGAAATCCGTCAAGGCGCGGTACTGATCGGCGTGTACAGCAAGGCCGAGGGAATGCCGTTTCGGCAGGCCGGTTTCTCGGGTGTGCAGAAGGATTTCAACGGCGCGCAGAGTTACGCGGACTGGAAATTCAGCTATGTGCCGCCCAGTGCGCCGGCGGCGGGCGCAGCGCCACCGACGGGCAAGACACCCGGTGCTCGACGCTAGCGCCGGCAAACAACACGACATTCAATCCAAATGAGCAAAGACCAGGGGACAGACATGAGACTTGACGACATCGAGATGACCCACAAACCATTCAACACTGTTGCCGGACTGCGGCGCGTCGCGTCGGAGCCGATCCGCATCGTCATTGCGGAGCCTCAATGGCTGGTGCGAAAGGGCCTTGTCGCCGTGGTTGAGAAAATCGATGCCTGCGAGTCCATCGGCGAAGCCGCCACCGGAGACCAGGCCATCGAGGCGGTGCAGCGGCTGCGTCCGACCTTGCTGCTGCTCAGCCTGGGCATCGCCGAGCCGGGCTGCACCGAGGTGATCAAGGCGCTACGGCAAATGCCCGATGCGCCGAAGATCCTGGTGCTGAGCCAGCCGCGCGCCGAGGCGAGCGCACGCGAGGCGCTGCGCGCGGGTTGCGACGGATTCATCGACAAGGAGCAGCCGGGCGAAGCCCTCGAGCTCGCGATGCATGAGGTGGTCGCGGGCCGGCCGTTCCTCGACCCGCAAGTCTCACGGCGCCTCTTGATGAGCGCGGATGAAGGCGCGGATCGCAGCGATGCGCTTCTGGACGTGCTGACCAAGCGCGAGCGCTCGGTATTCATTCACATCGCCGACGGGCACACGAACCGCAGCGCCGGAGAAGCGCTGCACATCAGCGCAAAGACCGTCGAGAAGCACCGTGCCCTCGTCATGCAAAAGCTCAAGTTGCGCTCGGCGTTGGACTTGCGCATGCTCGCGCTCGACCTCGGTCTGATCGAGCGGCCGACCTACGACACGCAGCGCGGCATTCCCCTCGCAGGCTCGCGCAATTTGGTCTGATGGCGTTGCAGCTAGCAGCCGGCGGCTTTCTGCCGCCCAGGCTCCTAGTCCTGAGGCGCCGGATCGGTGGCCGGGAACTTCCCACTTCACCGGCCTGCCGCGCCGACACGATATTGTTAAGTCGAAGTTCAGATTGCGAGCCGCAATCGATGCGGGTTTTGTCGTAAGCACCGCAAAACTCTGAAATCGATCGGCCTTGGTCTGCGACATTGGCTTGTACATTAACCATGAATTAACTATGTGGAGAATCGTCCGCGCCACGCGTGGAATTTCTAGTTTCCTTAACCAAATTAATCAATATCGGTAATTTCTCCGTTCTTTCCCACCCTCTCCCCATGGACTGGGGATGTCTTCACGCAGGTGTTTTTAGCAGAATTCAAACCATCGATCCAGCGACTCATTGATTAATTATTTTATCACTGCGTCTTAAGCTTCATAAGGATCTCGGTGTTCTGCTTCGAAATTGCAGGGAGATATATGCAAAAAGTCTTGGTTGACAGTTTGGCGTCGGGCTTGACGTCACGCGGTATCAGTGCCTTCAGCGCGCTGACGCTCGCCGCAGTGACGCTGGGTTTTTCCGGCGCCAACGCGCAGGGCGGGCCGGGTCCAGGTGGCGGCGGAGGAGGGGGTGGTGCGGGTGGCGGCGGGGGGCGTGGCGTGGGCGCGATATTCCCTGCTGCTCCCGTTGCCAGGCCCCCTGTCGCGCCTTTGCAATTTTCGATCACCGGTTTCATTCAGGCCGCGACCCTCGATACCAGTGGCGCCATTTGTACCCCAGCCGACCCCAGACTACGCGGCGGCACGGTGACCGTCAACGGAACCAAGGTCATTGTTCCGTGCAATACCATTTTGCAAATGCCGGCGCTTGCGGTCACCTGGGCCGAGATTTTCAGCATGGCGCCGCAGGATGTTTTGATTCCAAGCAGCTCCAGGCCGGCTCAGACTGGTATGGCGCTGCAGGACATCGTGAGCAACTTCACCTCGCCCGCATTGAGCCCGGGATACAACGGCGCATTGCCGTCCTACGAAATTACGGTCCAGGGGAATGTCGTCGACGGGCGATATATCGCCGGGCTCGCATTCATTTCCCAGCAGTCGCTGAACGTGGGCCAGGGCGTCATTAACTACATCGACTATGACAAGGGCGAACTCCACGTCGGCGGGACGCCTGGCGTCTCGAGCCCGAACGACGTCCGGGTTCGTCTGAACGACCCGCCGGTGCCGGGTTCGACGACCGGACGCTTCGGCAAATCGCACGGCTCGCTGTCGAGCACCGCGCAGGTCAAGGAGGCCGGTTATGACGCGCGTTTCACGGTGGACCAGGACAACCCGACGGTGCATTCGTCGACCGGTTATCCGATGTGCATTCCGCGCACCAACCCCTTCACCGTGGGTGACGACATCGACTGCCCGATGTCGAATCGGCCCGTGGCGCCCAACTGCCAGTCACTGCCCCTGCCGTTCACTCCTTTTGTCATGCCTGGCAATGGCGAGCGGTGTCAATCATTCGTGATGGGTCCGGCGCCGTTGCCTGGCACGCCACCGTGCAGCGGTTTGACGTGCCCCACCGACCCGACGCGCCAGGCGCCGTTCGTCATCGGCGACTTCATCGACTATCTGGGCACGCTCAAGATCGACCCCGCGACCGGCGCGTACATCTCGGCGCACACGCTGGCGAACAACGTCGGCATCTTCACGATGCCGGGCACGCAGCCGGTCTACACGACGATCGAAGCCTTGCTCACCGGCGCCGGCGGCCTGCCGGTGGCCAACTTGCCGCAGGAAGCGACCACACGCCTGAAGGTCGAGGGCTTCTCGACCGACCCGACGATGCTGGTGGACATCTATGCGATGGACGTCGATGCCTACACAGGCGCGACGCGCGACCGCTTGCTCGGTACCGCCGATCCCGGAGTGCCTCCGGTGATCGGGCGCTTTCGCTTCACGCCGCTGGCCGGGGCCTTCATGCCGCCCACGCGCAACTACCGCGTCGTCTCGCGCGGCACGTGCGGCGACAACTTCAACACCTGCACGGTGACCGAAGACACGCCACGCTATGCGAACGGCCTCGTCGCCGGGCAATACAACGCGCCGGCATTCGAGTACATCTTTGCCGAGAACCGAACCATGGGCGACGCCCAACCGCCCGCCAACTTTCAAGACCTGCCCTTTTTGTATTGCGGCTCCGGCCCTTTGACGACACCCAGCGCCGGCACCAACCCGCCGGTGGTGGGGCAGCTCAATCCCGCGCCCTGGAAGGCGCCGATGTACACGCCTGCTTTTGCCTCGAACCTGTGCCCGAATGCGCCTGTGGTTGGCGGTGCGCCGACCCCGCCGCCGCCCGCTCCCGGAACGGTGGGCGCGCCGGGAATCACGACTGCGCCCGTCGTCGGCACGAACGCGGGCGGCACCGTCACGCTGTTCGCGACCGCCAGCGACCCGAACCAGCCGCCGCTGCCGGTCAACTTCCTGTGGCAACAGATCTCCGGCGCGTCGGTTGTGATTCAGCCCACGGGGAACCTGGGCCAGAACGTGACCTTCACCGCGCCCTTTCAGCCGGGAGTCCTGAAGTTCGCGCTGACCGCCACCAATGGAATCGCTCAGTCGACCCAGGTCGTGACAGTCAATGTCGCTGCCGGCTTCACCGATCAAGTGACGATCTCCAATGCGACGTGGACGAACTTGAGGCAGAACCGCGGAAGGCTCAGCGTTGTCGCGACATCGTCGCTTCCGTCGACGACGCCCGGACTGCAGCTGTTCGTCCAGGCCTCCGCGGACTGGTTCATCGTCGACCCAGTGACCAATTCGCTGACGCCGGTCACTTTGGAGATCTCGCCGGTTCCGGTGGCGATGAGCCTGGTCCAGGATTCACTGTCGTCGGGCAATATTCTGGCGACCTGCCCGACCCTCGCGCCTTGCTGGCAGTTCACGTCGATCGGCATGCTCCCGGTGCCGGACAACGCGGGCCTGTTCATCATGCCGCAGTTCATCACGGTCACATCGAGCCGGGGCGGCTCGGTGACCATCGATGCCACTTCGATCATTGCCAAGTGAGGCCGGACATGACCCCTGGTTCGAACCCTCCCCTGCGCCTCGGACGCCGCATTGCGGCCGGAGCCCTCGCCGGCGCCATCCTGCTCACGAGCGTCGGCAGCAGCGCACGCGGCCGCCGCGTCGGCGGGTTGGACTTCAACCTGGTCGACGATCCCATTGCCACCCAGGGCCTGCCCGCCAACCTGATCCCCAGCTGGGAGCCCGCGGGGCGCATCGCGGGCGACGGCACGATCACCGGCTTTGCCGGGGTGCCCATCCTGCTTGCCAGCCAGCCCACGGTGATATCGAAAGACGGGCAGCTCGTCGCGCTGGTTCCGGTGGGAATGATGGACGGCACGAAGCGCAACGCCGGAGTGCTCAAAGGGATGGGTGCCGAGTTGCTGCCGCGCCTGCCCTCGCTGAAAGAGGTTCCTGTGCCCGAGACGCCGGGACTGAGCAACTTCATTCGCGACAAAGAAGCCGCGATTGCGCTGGGCAAGGCCTTGTTCTGGGACCTGCAAGCCGGAAGCGACGGCCAAGCGTGCGCGAGCTGCCACTTTCACGCCGGCGCCGACAACCGAACCAAGAACCAGATCAGTCCGGGCCTGAAAGGCGGCGACATTGCGTTCGGCAAGACCGCCAGCGGCGCGGGTGGCCCCAACTACCAGCTCAAGGGGAGCGACTTTCCATTTCATCGGCTCGCCAACCCGCTGGATCGCGAGTCCCGGGTGCTGTTCGATTCGAACGACGTCGTCTCGTCACAAGGCACGTTCGGCGCGACCTTCTTCGGCACCAGTGTGCGCAAGCCGTCCGGTGAATCGATGTCCGCCGGATCGAAGTCGGGCGGCGCCAAGGCGGGCGAAAAGTGCGGCCCACCGCCGCGCGACGAATTCAACGTCGGCGGCGTCGCGACACGCCGCGTCGAGCCGCGCAATACGCCCACCGTCATCAACGCCGCTTTCAACTACCGCAATTTTTGGGACGGCCGCGCGAACAACAGCTTCAACGGGGTGAACCCGTTCGGCCCGCGCGACCCGAATGCCAAGGTGCTGCAGGCGAACCCCGACGGCTCGACGTGGCTCGTCTCAATCGGTCTGCGCAACGCGAGTCTAGCGTCGCAGGCCGTGGGCCCGGCACTGTCGGAATTCGAGATGTCTTGCGACGGCCGCAAGTTCGGCGACTTGGGTCGCAAGATGCTCGCGGTGCGCCCGCTCGCCAAACAGGAAGTGCATGCGCAAGACAGCGTGCTGGGTCGCTACCGGAATCGCAATGGCGCAGGCCTGGCGCTGAACTACGCCGAGCTCATCAAGGCCGCATTCGAGCCGAAGTGGTGGAGCGCGCCGGGCAAGTTCGTCGCCCCGGGCAGCACCACCGCCTACACCCACATGGAGACGAACTTCTCGCTCTACTGGGGCCTGGCGATCATGCTTTACGAAGCCACGCTGGTCTCCGACGACGCGCCGATCGACAAATTCATCGGCGGCGCGGGTCGCGCGGGCGATCCAAAGGCGTTGAAGTCGCAGGAGCTGCGTGGCCTGAAACTGTTCCGCGGCAAGGCCTTGTGTGCCTCGTGCCACCGCGGCGCCGAATTCACCGCCGCAGCGAGCAGCCTGCAGCCCACTGACGATGGCGACGGCTCCGTCGTCGAAGGCATGGTGCTGAACGACGGCAACCTGGCCAACTACGACAACGGTTTTTACAACATCGGGGTGCGGCCGTCGCACGAAGACCGCGGCGTGGGCGCCACCGATCCCTGGGGCAATCCACTGTCGTTCACGCGCACCTGGTTCGACCAGTTGCGCAACCAGCCTGTGACCGATCCGGTGCTCGTCGACTCGTGCCGCTTCGGCATCTTCTTCGACGCCATGAGCTGCTGGACCCCGCCGGACCCATCGAACGTTCGCGTTGCGGTCGACGGCACGTTCAAGACGCCGACCCTGCGCAACGTCTCGCTGACGCGGCCCTACTTTCACAACGGCAGTCGCCTGACGCTGGCGCAGGTGGTCGAGTTCTACAACCGGGGCGGCGACAGGCGCGGCCCGGATGGAAACGACAGCACCGGATTGAGCGCGCCGGACGCGCCCAACGGCGGGACGAGCAACGCCCATCCCGACGTCCACCCGCTTGAATCTGTCCCCGGCCGAGCAGGCCGACCTGGTGGCGTTCCTGCGCTTCGGTTTGACGGATCGACGCGTCGCCTGCAAGCAGGCCCCGTTCGACCATCCGTCGATCAAGCTCACGAATGGCCATAAGGGCGATCAAAGTCGGTGAAAGACAAAGACAAGAAGGGATTTGCCGACGATGAGTTCATCATGCTGCCCGCCGTGGGCGCTGCCGGAGTGAGCGACAAGCACTGCCTGCGCAATGACGACGGGAGTGGCGTGCCGGCGAAGTAGCGCCTGCGGGCGCGCCGGAATTCGCGTCGGACGCATGTCGGCAGGGGCAGGGCGGTAGCGGTCGGGCGGGACGCCATCGGGAAGTACCGCAGCTCGGCGGTTCGGTGCGCAGAATACAATCGCCCGCTTTCGCGGCGGGTCATCGCGCTGCGAGCCAACGAAGGACTTCCCAAGTGTTTATTTCAGAAGCCTATGCGCAGGCTGCGCCGGCAGCGACAGGTGGAGCCGAAGGTATGTTCGGCAGCCTGGGCACGATGTTGCCGCTCGTGCTCATGTTTGTCGTTCTCTATTTCGTCATGATCCGCCCGCAGATGAAGCGTCAGAAGGAGCACAAGGCCTTGATCGACGCGCTCGCGAAGGGCGACGAAGTCGTCACCGCCGGCGGCATGCTCGGCAAGGTCGCGAAACTGGGCGAGAGCTACCTGCACGTCGAAGTGGCGGGCGGCGTCGAGGTCCAGGTGCAGCGCAGCGCCATCGTTCAGGTCTTGCCCAAGGGCACCGTCAAATAGTCCGACACGTTCACCGGGAGCCGCGTTGCAGGACTCGTGCCGAATGCGGCGCGAGTCGCGCGCAGGCCAATCCCGGCAAGGAAGGCGCGATGAACCGGTACCCCCTTTGGAAATACGCCCTGCTGGCGTTTACCTTGCTGATCGGCCTGGTCTACACCTTGCCGAACTTCTACGGCGAGGCTCCCGCAGTGCAGGTGAGCAGCGCAAAGGTCACGTTGAAACTCGACGCGGCGACGGCTGCTCGTGTTGAGCAGGCGATCAAGACGGCGGGCTTGCAGGCCGACTTCGTGCAATTCGAGGGCGCGTCGATCAAAGCACGATTCGGCGACCTCGATGCGCAGAGCAAAGCCAAAGACGCGATCGTCAAGGCGTTGAACCCGGACCCGAATGACCCGGCATACATCGTCGCGCTGAACCTGCTGCCCCGCTCGCCGGCCTGGCTCAAAGCCTTGCACGCGCTACCGATGTACTTGGGCCTGGACCTGCGCGGCGGTGTCTATTTCCTGATGCAGGTCGACATGAAGGCGGCGCTGACGAAGAAGGCCGAATCGCTGAGCGGCGACGTGCGGTCTCTGCTGCGCGACAAGAACGTGCGCCACGCCGGAATCACCCGGGAGGGCAACAGCGTCGTGCTCCGCTTGCGCGACCGCGAAGCCGCCACGGCGGCGCGAAAACTCTTGGCGGAACAGCTGCCCGACATGGTCTGGACCGAAGCCGAAGAGGGCGGCGACATCAAACTGAGCGGCGTCCTCAAACCCGAAGCCGCGCGGCTCGTGCAAGACACGGCGCTGAAGCAGAACATCACGACGCTGCACAACCGCGTCAACGAACTCGGCGTCGCCGAACCCGTGATCCAGCAGCAGGGGGCGGACCGCGTTGTCGTGCAGCTGCCCGGCGTGCAGGACACGGCCAAGGCGAAGGACATCATCGGCCGCACAGCGACGCTGGAAGTGCGCCTTGTCGACGACAGCGCGCAGGCGGCGGCTGGAGCCAGCGGCACCGGCCCTGTGCCGTTCGGCACCGAGCGCTATGTGGAACGCGGCGGTGCACCGCTGATCGTGAAGCGCCAGGTCATCCTCACCGGCGAGAACCTCACCGACGCGCAGCCCGGTTTCGACAACCAGACGCAGGAGCCGGCGGTGCACCTGTCGCTGGACGCGAAGGGCACACGAATCTTCAAGGACGTGACGCGCGAGAACGTCGGCAAGCGCATGGCGATCCTGCTGTTCGAGAAGGGCAAGGGCGAAGTCGTGACGGCGCCGGTGATCCGCTCGGAAATCGGCGGCGGGCGCGTGCAGATCTCGGGCCGCATGACGACGGTCGAGGCGAACGACACGGCGCTGCTGCTGCGCGCCGGCTCCTTGGCCGCGCCGATGGAAATCATCGAAGAAAAGACGATCGGTCCGAGCCTGGGCAAGGAGAACATCGACAAGGGCTTCAACAGCGTGATCTACGGTTTTGCCGCGATCGCGCTGTTCATGTGCGGCTACTACCTGCTGTTCGGCATGTTCTCCACGCTCGCGCTGGCGTTCAACCTGCTGCTGCTCGTGGCGGTGCTGTCGATGCTGCAGGCGACGCTGTCGCTGCCCGGCATCGCGGCGATCGCCCTGACGCTGGGCATGGCGATCGACTCGAACGTGCTCATCAACGAGCGCGTGCGCGAAGAGTTGCGCGCGGGGGCGTCGCCGCAGGCGGCGATCCACACCGGTTACGAGCGCGCCTGGGGAACGATTCTGGACTCCAACGTCACGACGCTGATCGCCGGGGTGGCGCTGTTCGCGTTCGGCTCGGGCCCGGTGAAGGGCTTCGCCGTCGTGCATTGCCTGGGCATCATGACGTCGATGTTCTCGGCGGTCGTGTTCTCGCGTGGCCTCGTCAACCTCTGGTACGGGCGCCAGAAAAAGCTCAAGGGCGTGTCGATCGGGCAGGTCTGGAAGCCCCAGCCTTCCACGGCCGACGTGCCGGCGCAGACCTAGCCTGAAGGAAGCAGCAACACCATGGAGTTCTTCCGCATCCGGCGTGACATCCCGTTCATGCGCCACGCGCTGGCGTTGAACATCGTCTCGCTCGTGACGTTTCTCGCCGCCGTGTTCTTTCTCGCCACGCGGGGTCTGCATTTTTCGATCGAATTCACCGGCGGCACCGTCATCGAAGTGGGCTATGCGCAGGCTGCCGATGTGGGCAAGGTGCGCGGCGTCGTCGAGGGGCTGAAGTTGGGTGAGGTGCAGGCGCAGAACTTCGGCAGTTCGCGCGACGTGCTGATTCGCTTGCCGGTCAGCGCCGAAGTTAAACAGACGGAAGTCGTGAGCCGGGTCTTCGCCGCGCTGTGCGCAGCCGAGGGCGGCAAGATCGTGCCCAAGCAAATGGTCACGCCGCAGGGCGAGGCGGTGTCCAAACAGGTGTGCGAACCGCCAGGCGCAGCCGGCGCGGCCCAGGCCGAAGAGCCGGTGCGCTTGCAGCGCAGCGAGTTCGTCGGCCCGCAAGTCGGACGGGAACTCGCCGAAGACGGCGCCAAGGCGCTCGCCTTTGTGATCATCGGCATCATGCTGTACTTGGCGTTTCGCTTCGAGTGGAAGTTCTCGGTGGCGGCCATCGTCGCGAACCTGCACGACGTGATCATCATCCTCGGGTTCTTTGCCTACTTCCAGTGGGAGTTCTCGCTGTCGGTGCTGGCCGCGGTGCTCGCCGTGCTCGGCTACTCGGTGAACGAGTCGGTCGTGATATTCGACCGGATTCGCGAAGCCTTTCGCCGCTACCGCAAGATGGACACGCGCGCCGTGATCGACCACGCGATCACGAGCACGATGAGCCGCACCATCATCACCCACGGCAGCACGCAGATGATGGTGCTGTCGATGCTGATCTTCGGCGGGCCCACATTGCACTACTTTGCGGTGGCGCTGACGATCGGCATCTGTTTCGGAATTTACTCGTCGGTGTTCGTCGCCGCGGCGATCGCGATGTGGCTTGGCGTGACGCGTGAAGACATGATCAAAGCCGGCCCGCGCGAGGGCGATCCGGACGATCCGAACGCCGGGGCCGTGGTGTAGAGTCCACGGCTGAACGACAGCAAGGCCGCACCCCTCCATGGCGACACTGGCCAATCCGACGGCAATCGCGCAGCAGGCTCGCCGGACCTACGCCGAAAGCCTCGTGCGCGGCATTCCGGCCATCGTGCACAGCGTCGACCAGGCCGCCCGAGTTCTGGTGAGCCAGGTGGCCGAGCCCGCGCTGGCGTCGCGGCGCCGCGATGCGGTCCAGGACCTGCAACGCCTCAGTTCGTTTTGGCTGCAAGGCATGACGACGATCCTGCGCGGCGCACTGCAAAGCGGCCTCGTCGCCGCCACCCGACCCGGCGACCTGCCGTTGCCGGGGGTGCGGGGTGTCCGGCCCGGGCTCAGCCTGGTTGACGACGACACCATCGAAAACGAAATCCTCAGCTCGCGCCTGGCTTTGGCGATGATGGACCGCGCCTCGTGGGAGTTCACCGATTTGCGCGGCCGCATCAACACGCTGGAAGGGCGCGAAGAACTCGACAGCAACGACGTGCTGCGCCCGCACGTGCTCGCGCGCGTCGTGACCGGTGCGTGGCGCGGCGCCGGTCTCGGCCTGGACGCGTGGCGCACGCTGCAGGCGGTTTTGCATGAAGAGTTTGCGCACTTTTGCGAAGAGGCGTACCACGAGATCAACCGCTGGCTGGTTCAGCACAACGTGCAGCCCGAAGTCGATTTGCGCCCCTTCGTGCGGCGCAATCGCAATTCAGCGATGGTCAGTGGATACATCGTCCCGCCCACAGGCTTTGGCGTGACCGGGCCAGCGCCCGTCACGGGCGGGCGCAGTGCCGTCGCCGAAGAAACCCGCATGCTCACGAACACGGGCGCGTTTTCGCGCGGTGTCGACCACGCGAACGAGGTGCTGGGCAAGCTGAATCGACTCGTCGGCCGGCAGTTGCCCGAATTCGTCGCGACGCAAAATGTGAGGGGCCGGGCGTCGCCGACGCTCAATGCAGCGATTGGCGAAGCCCAGAGCGGAATTGCGCGGCGTTTTTCCGCGCCGTCGGGCGGCGGCGGCTCGCAGACGGTGAATGCGCCGGCGCTGCTCGAAGAGCTGAACCAGCGCAAGCAGGCGCTCAAGCAAGCCGCCACGACGCAGGTTGAACGTGCCACGATCGAAATCGTCGCGCTGCTGTTCCAGAGCATCTTGACCGAAGAGCGGATTCCGGCCGCGGTGCGCGTCTGGTTCGCTCGGCTGCAAATGCCGGTGCTGCGCGTCGCGGTGGGCGAACCCGATTTCTTCGCCACGGTGGACCACCCGGCGCGCCGCCTCATCGACCGCATGGGCGCGTGTGTCATGGGCTTCGACGCGACGGCGCGCGCTGTCGGCGACGTGCTCGAGAAGGAAATCAAGCGCATCGTCCAGGTCGTCGAGGCTTACCCCGACACCGGACGGCGCGTCTTCCAGACGGTGCTCACCGAGTTCGAACGCTTTCTCGAGCACTACTTCAAGAACGAGAACGAAGCGTCCAAGCGCGGTGTGTCGCTCGCGCAGCAGGTCGAACAGCGCGAGACAATGGCGATCCAGTACACCATCGAGTTGCGCAAGATGCTCAACGAGATGCCGGTGCAGGACGGGATTCGCGAGTTCCTGTTCCAGGTCTGGGCCGACGTGCTGGCGATGACCGCCGTCAAGCACGGCCCGCAGGGTGACCTCACCAAATCGATGAAGCGCGCCGCTGCCGACCTGATCTGGTCGGCTGGTGCCAAGGTGTCGCGCGAAGAGCGCGCCGAAGTGATCCGGCGCCTGCCGCCGCTGCTCAAGGCCTTGCGCGACGGCATGGAACACGCTGGCATCTCGGTGGACAAGCAGGATGAGCACATCCAGCGCCTGAACGATTCGTTGGCGGCGGCGTTCACTGCCAAGGCCGCGGCGATTCCGCACGAACGCCTGGTGGAGTTGATGGCGCGGCTCGAGACCTTGGAAGAACTGCTTCCCGAAGCCGAAGACGTGGAGATCGATCAGGCGATGGTGCTTGACCTTTCAGGGCACGAAAGCTCGGAGCTCGAGGTGGTGGGCGAGGGCGGCTCGATGCCCACGCCGGCGATGCTCGCGTGGGCGCGCGAACTCCAGGTCGGGACCTGGTACATGCTCGACTATCGCGGCAGCAACGAGGCGGTGCAGTTGTCGTGGCTGGGCTTGCGCAAGCAACTCGCGCTGTTTGTTTCACCGCAGGGCCGCGGCATCCTGTTTCAGCAGCACCGGCTCGCGGCTTTCCTGCAGGCGGGCTTGCTGGTTCCCGCGCAAGACGAGTCCCTCACGGTGCGGGCAACGCGCAGCGCCTTGGCCAAGCTCGACGGCGACCCGAGCCGACTCTTGAATTGACTGCCTGCGAGGGCGCTGAGCTCAAGGGCCGCGGCGAAAGTCCGGTGCGCCGGGCGACTGGCGCGAGCGCTCAGTGAATCAACCGGTCCTGCGGATCGACGAACAATTCGTCCAGGATCAGCGCGTCGGGCTCCTGGCCCAGGCTCCAGAAGACCATCAACACGATGATCTTCAGGTCTTCGAGTTCGAGCGGCGTGGCGCCGACTGCGCTGGCCCGATCGATGACCATTTCGCGCATCGGCGGCGGCAACAGACCCGCAGATTCGAGGAAGCTGATGAAGCCGATCGACTCTTCACCGAGCCGATCTTGCTCATCGGCGGTGTACACGCGCATGCTGTGGGCGGCCTGCTCGCCGACATGCGCGTGCGCGGCTTGCGTCAACTCGTCGAGCCAGAGCAGTGCCTCGCGAATTTCGTCGGTTTCGAAACCCACCGAACTGAGCTTTCGCGTGAGCTGTTCGGTCCCCGGGCAGGCCTCGGCGCGCCAATAGTTTTCGTAGAGGTAGACGAGCACGTCGAACATGCGAGGCACTATACCGCAGCGCTTGCACCGGGCCGCTTGATCACTGCCGCGCGATTCCGTTCCTCAGGGTCAAGGTCAGCCCTGGCTGATCCGTTGAAACAATTGGCCCGGCAAGCGCGCCACTTGCCCGTCGAGCTCGAGTTCGAGAAGTTTTGCGCTCAACTGCGCGGCTGACCATCCGGTGCGCGCGACGAGCGCCTCCAGCCCCACCGGGTCGTAGCCCAATGCGTCGAGCAACGGGTCTGGCGCGGAAGGCTGCGATGGCTGCGCCGGCTGTTGCCGCGCCCCGGCGCTGCCCCAGTGCAGGTCTTCCAGGATGTCCTGCGCAGTGTCGACAAGTTTGGCGCCTTGTTTGAGCAGCGCATGGCAACCGCGCGACAGGGGCGAGTGAATCGAACCCGGAATCGCGTACACGTCGCGGCCCGCCTCGGTGGCCAGGCGCGCCGTGATCAGCGAACCCGATTGCAACGCCGCTTCCACGACCAAGGTGCCGCGCGTCAGCCCGGCGATGATGCGGTTGCGCACCGGAAAGTTCGGCGGCAAGGGGGGCATTCCCAACGCGTATTCGCCAAGGATCAACCCTTCTTCGACGATGCGCTGCGCGAGCTTGGCGTTGCGCTTCGGATAGACCTGGTCCAGGCCGGTGCCGACGACCGCGATCGTGCCTGAGGGTCCGCTCAATGCACCATCGTGCGCCGCGGCATCGATGCCCAGCGCGAGTCCGGAGACGATGCTCAGGCCAGCGTGACTGAGATGCTCGGCAAAGGCCCGAGCGTTGTCGACGCCTTGCCGGGTCGGGTTGCGGCTGCCGACGATGGCCAGACTCGGTGCGAGCAAGCGCTCGACGCGGCCTTGCGCGTACAGCAGCAGCGGCGGGTCGGTGGTTTCGAGCAGGGCGGCCGGGTAGTTCGGATCGCCCAAAACGATGACGCTGCGCGACTGCGGTGCGGCGTCCAGCCACTCGAGCGTCTTGGCGGTCAGCGCGGCGAGCGACTCGGGCGGCGCAGCAAGCGCAGCGGCCACGCTGCCGCCGACAACGCTGCGCCAGGCACTCTCAGACGCGCGAAACACGGCTTGCGGCGATGCAAAGCTGCTTAGCAGCCTGCGCGCCGATTCGCGCCCGACACCCGGCGTTTCCAGCAGGCGCAGCCAGGCGCCGAGTTCGTCGGGGTCGATCACGTCCAGGGCCCGGCGGGCCGGCCCAAAATCAGGGCTGGGTGAACTTGTCGCCGATCTTCACCGGATCCTGCACCGACAAGATCAGCGCGTATGACATGCGCTCAAAGGTTCGGAACACGAACAGCATGCCGTGGCGCTCGTCAGGCAGCTTGATCGTCGGGCGTGACCGCTCCGTCGTATCGACGACGGAGCTGCCTTGACGCCACAGTGCAAGCACGTGGCCCCGTTCGAGCCCGTCGCGCAAGCCCCGATTCAGCGCGACGATCTGGTTTTGCCCGGCGTAAATGCCTTCGCCGTAGATCGAGGCAATCTGCCCGGTGATCGGCGATTGCGGCGCGTGCGGCGTATAGCTGATGAATTCGCGCGGCGGCACGGGCGCGAGTCGGTCGCCGATTCCCGCCTCGATGCGCAAGGTCGTCAGCGTGAACGTCGCGGGAACGATTTCCGGTTTGCCGTCCAGCGCGTTGCGGTCCGCGCCGGGCGCGGCGTAAAACGCCGTGCCCACGTAAGCCGCCTCGTAGCCGAGCAATTCCTTGGTGCTGGGGTCGAGCAAGGGCTTGGGTTCGCGGAACACGCGGTAGTCGCGCTGCTGGTCCTCCAGCGGGCCGCGCACATAGGCGGTATCGCCGCGGCCCATCTTCACGCGGCCTTCCTGCGACGCGACGATGCGCGGTGCCGACTCCAATTCATTGGCGCCAAAGATCACGGCCTCGTTGAGGAAGGGCTCGATCAAGTGAAACGGAATCGACGCGATCGGGCCGAGGTCGCCACGCTGCGAGCGGACCTTCGGCGACAGCTTCAAGGTCCCGGGATCTGCGCCACCGGTAGCGCCTGCAGCGCCGCCGCCTTGACCCAGGCGCAGCCGCGCGCGCCCGTCAACCTTGTCGAGGAACAAGACTTGCCCCGGGTAGATGAGGTGCGGGTTGCGGATTTGGTCGAGGTTCATTCCCCACAGCTCGGGCCAGCGCCACGGGCTTTTCAGGTACAGCGACGAGATGTCCCACAGCGTGTCGCGCTGCTTGACGGTGTAGGTGTCGGGCGCATTGGGTGCCAGGTCGGCCAGGGCGACGCCGCCTTGCGCCACTTGCTGCGCCTTGCTGCGCTGCTCCGGCGTGATCGGATAATTGACGGCCAAAGCGCTCGCCGTGGTCAGCACGCTGGCCAGGAGGGCCGCTGTGGGCGCGATCAGCGCCGCACGGCGCGTTCGAAGGGCGAGTCGATTGCGGCGCATCATTTAGAGGAATCTCCGGAAATGCAGGTCAGCGGCCTGCGCGACAAGGTTAAACGGCTGCACCCGCGGCGATCACGAGTTATCCGCCAAAATCCTCAATCAATTTCACAGATTCTGCCCCTAAACCATTGATATCGCAACGAAAGTTCCGCCGCGAGGTGATCAGGTGTGAGACCTGTCACGGCGCAGCCGATTCATCGTGACGACGCGGCGGCCCCGGCGCTGCCAACGATATTCATCCATCATCAATTTTTTTGTCTCCGCATGGCGCTGCTCAACATTCTTCGATTTCCCGACCCGCGCTTGCACACGCTTGCCAAGCCGGTTGACACCGTCGACTCGCGGGTGCGCCGTCTTGTCGACGACATGCTCGAGACCATGTACGCCGCCGACGGCGTGGGCCTGGCAGCGACCCAGGTCGACGTGCACGAACGCATCATCGTCATCGATACCGCGCCGCAGCTGCGGCGGCCGCACGTGCTGATCAACCCCGAGCTGGTGGCGGTGAGCGACGAGCTGACGGTCACCGACGAAGGCTGTTTGTCGGTCCCCGAGATCTACGACAAGGTGCAGCGCCACACGCAAGTGACGGTGCGCGCGCTGGACCGCAGCGGCCAGAGCGTGCAGTTCGACGCCGACGGCTTGCTCGCGGTGTGCGTGCAGCACGAGATGGACCATTTGCTGGGCAAGGTGTTCGTCGAATACCTCAGTCCGCTCAAGCGCGAGCGCATCCGCCACAAGATGCTCAAGCGCTCGCGCGACGAGCGTCGCGCCTGAAGCGCCGCTGCGGCGGCGCCAACACCATGCGCATCGCTTTCGCCGGTACCCCCGAGTTCGCTCTCGAGACTTTGCGCTGGATTCGCGCGTCGGGTTTCGAACTCGTGCTCGTGCTCACTCAGCCGGATCGGCCCGCCGGGCGCGGCCTCAAGCTTCACGCGAGCCCGGTCAAGACTTTTGCGACGGCGCACGACCTGCACATCGAACAGCCGCGCAGCCTGCGCCTGGACGGCAAGTATCCAGACGACGCGCAGCAGGCTGAGCACGCCCTGCGCGCGGCGCGCCCTGACGCGATCGTCGTCGCCGCGTATGGCCTGCTGCTGCCGACCTGGGTGCTGGAGTTGCCGCGCCTGGGGTGCTTGAATGTTCACGCTTCGCTGCTGCCACGCTGGCGGGGCGCCGCGCCGATCCAGCGCGCCATCGAAGCCGGCGACGCGCACACCGGCGTCACGATCATGCAGATGAACGAGGGCCTGGACACGGGCGACATGCTGCTCTGCGAGTCGCTCGATATCACACCGGCGGACACCGCGGGCAGCCTGCTGAACCGGCTCGCCCCGCTGGGCGCGCGCTTGCTGGTGGACGCGCTGCAGCGCGCCGGGCAGGGGCGGCTTGCGCGAGTCCCGCAACCCGAAGCCGGCGTCGTCTACGCGCGCAAGCTCGACAAGGCCGAAGCGCCAATCGATTGGAACGATGCAGCGCCCGCGATCGAGCGGCGGATTCGCGCGTTCGACCCCGCTCCGGGCGCAAGCGTGACGCTTGGCGACGAGACCTTCAAAGTCTGGCGTGCCGAATGGGTCGCCGCGTCGGGCGCGCTGCAGGGTGAGCCTGGCGAAATCATCGCGGTGGAGCCTGCCGGCGTGAGCGTCGCGTGCGGCGCAGGCGCACTGCGCCTGACCGAATTGCAGCGCAGCGGCGGCAAGCGCCTGTCAGCGCAAGCCTTTCTCGCAGGCCACGCGCTGCGAGCGGGAATGCGTTTTGCCCCGCGAATCCGTTGAACTTCGGCCGACCAGCCGCATCTACGCTGCGCCGCAAATTCGGCCCATAGGCAAAGGAACCCCGCAAATGTTCAATCTGATGAAGACCGCCATCCTGATGGCCGCGATCACGGCGCTGTTCATGGCGATCGGCTCATCTCTGGGAGGCCAGCAGGGAATGATGCTCGCCTTGATCGTCGCGCTGGGAATGAACTTCTTCAGCTACTGGTTTTCCGACAAGATGGTGCTGAAGATGTACAACGCGCAAGAGGTCGACGAGACCTCGGCACCGCAGTTCTACCGCATGGTGCGTGAACTCGCCCAGCGCGCGCAACTGCCGATGCCGCGCGTCTACCTGATCCAGGAAGACGCGCCGAACGCCTTTGCCACCGGGCGCAACCCCGAGCACGCCGCGGTGGCCGCGACGACGGGAATCCTGCAAGTGCTCAGCGAACGCGAGCTGCGCGGCGTGATGGCGCATGAACTCGCGCATGTGAAGCACCGCGACATTCTCATCAGCACGGTCAGCGCGACGATGGCCGGCGCGATATCGATGCTCGCCAACTTCGCCATGTTCTTCGGCGGGCGCAACGGCCGGCCGGCGAATCCGATCGTCGGCATTCTGGTGATGCTGCTCGCCCCGCTGGCAGCGAGCCTGATCCAGATGGCGATCAGCCGCGCCCGCGAATTCGAAGCGGATCGCGGCGGCGCTGAAATTTCCGGCGACCCGCAGGCGCTGGCCGGCGCGCTGCAGAAAATCCAGCGCTATGCGCAAGGCATCCCCATGCAAGCCGCTGAGCGGCACCCGGAAACTGCGCAGATGATGATCATGAACCCGCTGTCGGCGGGCGGCCTGCGCGGCCTGTTTTCGACGCATCCGGCCACCGAAGAGCGCGTCGAACGACTGCTCGCCCTGGCGCAGACGATGGGTCGCTGAGAGCGCGACCCGGCACGGCCCGGCGCGGCGGTTCGATGCGCCTGCGTGCGTCCCGCATTGGCGCGTTTGTCTTCGGCCGGTGCGATGATTCGGCACCGGCCGAGTCCCGGTGAAAATCGGCACCCCGCCGACCCTTCGAATGCTCCAGCCATGAACGTCATTCGCTTCACCGATCTCATCGCTTCCGGCCAGGTCGCCGGAAAACGGATCTTCATTCGCGCCGACCTCAACGTCCCGCTGGACGATGCGGGGCACATCACCGAAGACACGCGAATTCGCGCCTCGGTGCCGTGCATTCGGATGGCGCTTGACGCAGGCGCTGCCGTGATGGTCACGTCGCACCTCGGGCGGCCCACGGAGGGCCAGCTCACTCCAGCGGATTCGCTCGCGCCGGTGGCGCGGCGCCTGGCCGAGCTGCTGGGGCGCGACGTGCCGCTGCTTGCGAACTGGGTGGACGGCGTCGCCGTGCAGCCCGGGCAGCTCGTGCTGCTCGAGAACTGCCGTGTCAACAAGGGCGAGAAGAAGAACGCGGAAGACCTGGCGCGCAGGCTGAGCCGCCTGTGCGACATCTTCGTGCACGACGCCTTCGGCACCGCGCACCGCGCCGAAGCCAGCACCTACGGCATCGCGCAGTTCGCCAGCATCGCCTGCGCCGGGCCCTTGCTCGCTGCCGAAATCGACGCGATCCAGAAGGCGCTCGCCAACCCGAGGCGGCCGCTGATCGCCATCGTCGCGGGCAGCAAGGTCAGCACCAAATTGACGATTCTGCAAAGCCTGGCCGCCAAGGTCGACGGGCTCATCGTCGGTGGTGGCATTGCGAACACGTTCATGCTCGCCAGCGGATTGAACATCGGCAATAGCCTGGCCGAGGCGAGCCTGGTGGATGAGGCCAAAGCCGTGATCGCCGCGATGCGCGCGCGCGGCGCGGCGGTGCCGATTCCCGTCGACGTGGTGACCGCGAAGGCCTTCAAGGCCGACGCGACGGCGACGGTCAAGGCGGTTGCCGACGTCGCCGCCGACGATTTGATCCTCGACATCGGTCCGCAGACGGCGGCGCAGCTCGCCGAACAATTGAAGGCCGCAGGAACCATCGTCTGGAACGGGCCCATGGGTGTGTTCGAGTTTGACGCCTTCGCACGCGGCACGGAAACCGTGGCGCGCGCGATTGCAGAGTCGCCTGCGTTTTCGATTGCCGGCGGCGGCGACACGCTCGCAGCGATCGCCAAGTACGGCATCGAAAACCGAATCGGCTACATCTCCACCGGCGGCGGCGCGTTTCTCGAGGTGCTGGAGGGCAAGACGCTCCCGGCGTTCGAAATCCTGAGCCGTCGCGCCGCACAGTCAACGCCTGGGTGAAGCCGTTCACGCTGTGCGTGGGCCGGAGCGCCGCGACGAGTTCACAATCCGTTCCCGTTCCCGGTTCACCGCCCAAGCGCTGAGCGGGAGCCGTTCACAAGAAGATCTACGGAGTTTGCTATGACCCGCGCCACCAAAATCGTCGCCACGCTCGGCCCGGCGTCGAGTTCACCCGAAGTGTTGGAGCGCATGATTCGCGCCGGCGTCGACGTTGTGCGTTTGAACTTCTCGCACGGCACGGCAGAAGACCACATCGCCCGCGCCAAGCTTGTGCGTGAAGTTGCGGCGCGCGCCGGCAAGGAAGTCGCCATCATGGCCGACTTGCAGGGACCGAAAATCCGCGTCGGCAAGTTCGAAGGCGGCAAGACGATTCTCGAGCCGGGGCAGAAGTTCATCCTCGATGCCGCCAGCAGCGAACTGGGCACGAACGCGCGCGTCGGCCTGGACTACAAGGACTTGCCGCGCGACGTGAAAGCCGGCGACACGTTGCTGCTCAACGACGGCCTGCTCAAACTCACCGTCGATTCGGTGCAAGGCGAGCAGGTTCACACCACCGTCGTGGCCGGTGGCGAGCTGTCGAACAACAAAGGCATCAACCGGGCCGGCGGCGGCCTCACGGCGCCTGCGCTGACCGCCAAGGACATGGAAGACATCCGGACGGCAATGAGCTTCCAGGCCGAATACCTGGCGGTGAGCTTTCCGAAGAATGCGACCGACATGGAAATGGCGCGCCAACTCGCTAACGTCGCCGGCGAAGGGCAGCGGCATCGGCCCGGGTTGATCGCAAAAATCGAACGCGTCGAGGCGATTCCTGCGCTCGACGAGATCTTGCGCGCATCCGACGGCATCATGGTCGCGCGCGGCGACTTGTCCATCGAAGTCGGCAACGCGGCGGTGCCGGCGCTGCAAAAACGCATGATCCGGCGCGCCCGCGAGCTCGACAAGGTGGTCATCACGGCCACCCAAATGATGGAGTCGATGATCGTGAACCCGGTGCCGACTCGCGCCGAGGTCAGCGACGTCGCCAACGCCGTGCTCGACGGCACCGACGCGGTGATGCTCAGCGCCGAAACCGCGACCGGCAAGTACCCGGTCGAGACGATCCAGCAAATGCACGCGATATCGCTGGAGGCCGAGCGCGCCGACGACGCGACGATCGAAACCGACTTCACGAACAAGCGTTTCGGCCGCATCGACCAGTCGATCGCGATGGGCGCCCTGTTCACCGCGCACCACCTGGGGTGCAAGGCAATCCTCGCGCTCACCGAATCGGGCTCGACGGCGCTCTGGATGAGCCGGCACAACATCAAGGTGCCGATCTACGGCCTCACGTCGCAACCCGTGTCGCAACGCAAGATGACGCTCTATCGAAACGTGCGGCCGCTGTTGATGCCGGCGTTTCGCGACCGCGACCAGGCGCTGGCCAGCGCGGAGGCGCTGCTCGTCGAAAAAGGCGTGCTCAAGTCGGGCGACACGTACGCCATTACGTGCGGCGAGCCGATGGGGCACCCCGGCGGGACGAACATGCTCAAGGTGTGCCGCGTCGCTTGAAAGTCATTCGATGATGAGCGCTTCGCTGACGCTGGCCGACGTTGAAGCCGCGGCGCGCCGCCTCGCGGGGCAGGTGCTTCAGACGCCTTGCCTGCCCTCGCGCACGCTGGGCGAAATGGCGGGCTGCGAGGTGTTCCTCAAGTTTGAGAACCAGCAGTTCACTGCGTCGTTCAAGGAGCGCGGCGCGTTCAACCGCATCGCGATGCTGAGCGACGCGGAGCGCGCGCAAGGCGTGCTCACCGTCTCGGCGGGAAACCACGCGCAGGCGGTGGCGTACCACACGCAGCGCCTGGGAATTCCCACGACCGTCGTCATGCCGCGCTTTGCCTCGGCGGTGAAGGTCGAGAACACGCGCCGCTTCGGCGCCGAAGTCGTTCTCGAGGGCGAAACTTTTGACGACGCGCGCCGCTTTGGCCTGCAACTTGCCGCAGAGCGCGGCTTGAAAGTCGTGCACCCGTTTGACGACCTGGCTGTCGCTGCGGGCCAGGGAACGATCGCGCTGGAAATGCTCGCGCAGCAACCGACGATCGACACGTTGCTCGTGCCGGTGGGCGGCGGCGGCTTGATCGGCGGAATGGCCACGGCGGCGCGCGCGCAGCGCTCGCGCATCGAAGTCATCGGCGTGCAGACGGAACGCTTCCCGTCGGCGTGGAACTCGGTGCACGGCAGCGACCGCGAGAGCGGCCAGGCGACGATCGCCGACGGCATTGCCGTGAAGCACCCGGGCGCGTTGACGCTGCCCCTGATCCGCAGCCTGGTCGACGACATGCTGCTGGTCGGCGAAGACGACATCGAGCAGGCCATCGTGCTCTTGCTCGAAATCGAAAAAACCGTCGTCGAAGGCGCCGGCGCGGTGGGCCTTGCGGCGCTGCTGCGCCACGGTTCGCGTTTTGCCGGGCGGCGGGTCGGCGTCGTGCTGTCGGGCGGCAATATCGAGCCGCTGGTGCTTGCCGAGATCATCCAGCGCGGCATGGTGCGCTCGGCACGCCTGGCGCGGCTGCGTGTCGACGTTCGCGACGTGCCCGGCGCGCTCGCCGAAGTCACCAGTGCGCTCGGGAAACTCGGCGCGAACATCGACGAAGTGCGGCATCAGCGCGCCTTCAGTTCGCTGTCGGTTGAGCGCGTGCAGATCGAATTCGTCGTGCAGACGCGCGGCACCGAGCACCTCGCGCGCATCATCGCGGGGATGTCGGCGCAGGGCTTTGCGTGCCTGCGCGTCACCTGAATTTCACCGCCCGCTGGCTACAATTTGCCGGCGCTCCCGCCCCTCACCCACTGCCCGGAAAGAACATCATGCCAATCGTCTCGATGCGTCAGCTCCTGGACCATGCCGCCGAAAACGGCTACGGCATCCCCGCGTTCAACGTGAACAATCTCGAACAGGTGCAGGCCGTCATGACGGCGGCCGCCGAGGTTGGCGCTCCGGTGATCCTGCAGGCCAGCGCCGGCGCGCGCAAGTACGCCGGCGAGCCCTTCATCAAACACCTCATCCAGGCGGCGCTGGAGAGTTGGCCGCAAGTGCCGCTCGTCATGCACCAGGATCATGGGCAAAGCCCCGACGTCTGCGCCGGCGCGATCAACCTGGGCTTCAGCTCGGTGATGATGGACGGCTCGCTGCAGGCCGACGGCAAGACGATTGCGAGTTATGACTACAACGTCGACGTGACGCGCAAAGTCGTCGACATGGCACACGTGCTGGGCGTCACCGTCGAGGGCGAACTCGGCTGCCTGGGCTCGCTCGAGACCATGCGCGGCGACAAGGAAGACGGCCACGGCACCGAAGCGACGATGACGATGGACCAGTTGCTCACCGACCCCGAGCAGGCGGCAGACTTTGTGAAGAGGACCCAGCTCGACGCGCTCGCGATCGCCATCGGCACCAGCCACGGTGCGTACAAGTTCAGCCGCAAGCCCACCGGCGACATATTGGCAATCAACCGCATCAAGGAAATTCACCGGCGCATCCCGAACACGCACCTCGTGATGCACGGCTCCTCGAGCGTTCCGCAAGACCTGCTCGAAGAAATCCGCCAGTACGGCGGCAAGATGAAAGAGACCTACGGCGTGCCCGTCGAGGAAATCCAGGAAGCCATCAAACACGGCGTGCGCAAGATCAACATCGACACCGACGTTCGCCTCGCGATGACCGGCGCGATCCGCAAGTACATGGCGCAAAACCCCGACAAGTTCGACCCGCGCGATTACCTCAAGCCGGCGCGCGAGGCCGCCAAGGGGATTTGCAAGCAGCGCTATGTTCAGTTCGGTTGCGAGGGCCAGGCCGGCAAGATCAAGGCCCAGCCGCTCGCGGCGGTCGCCAAGCGCTACGCGACGGGCGAATTGGCGCAGACCGTCGTGTAGCGCACGGCGCAATCGCGCGGGTGGCGCGCCGGCACCGCACGCTGGGGCGCCGAGGCGACGCTCAAGCGTCGAGCGCGAGCCCGTCCAGCTTGTGGTTCTGCCCGCCGCGGCACGCAATCTTCAGCGCCCCGATGCGATTCCCCAAGGCCGCGCAGCGCGCCAGCGCCCAGCCGCGCTCCAGGCCGTAGAGCAGGGCGGCGCGGAACGCGTCGCCGCAGCCGGTGGGGTCGAGCACCTCGCGCGCGGCCACACCGGGCAATAGCGTGCGCTCGCCCTGTTGCCAGACTTCGCAGCCCTGTGCGCCAAGCGTCACGACGACGCCGCGCAAATGGCCGCGCGACAAGGTCTCCAGCGTGAACCCCGTGCGCTCGCACAGCATGCGCGCTTCGTAATCGTTCATCGCGACCCAGCTCGCCTGCTCGATGAAGGCGCGCAGCTCGGAGCCGTCGAACATCGGCAAGCCCTGGCCCGGGTCGAAGATGAACGGCACGTTCAGCTTCGCGAGTTGCGCGGCGTGCTGCAGCATCGCGTCGCGCCCGTCGGGCGAGATGATGGCGAGCTTCAGGTCGGCGCGCTGCGGCACGCCAATCAGGTGCGCCGACTGCATCGCCCCCGGGTGGAACGCGGTGATCTGGTTGTTGTCCTGGTCCGTGATGATGATCGCCTGCGCCGTGTAGCTGTCGGCGATGGGCCGCACGTACTCGGTGCTGGCGCCCCAGGAGCGCAGCCGTTCCAGGTAACCCTGCCCGTCCTGGCTGCCGATGGCCGCCATCACGAGCGGCTCGCCGCCCAGCAGCCGCAGCGTGTACGCGATGTTCCCGGCGCAGCCGCCAAATTCGCGGCGCAGCGTGGGCACGAGGAATGAGACGTTCAGGATGTGCACTTGCTCGGGCAGGATTTGCTGGGCGAACCTGCCGGGGAAGGTCGTGATCGTGTCGAACGCGAGTGAACCGCAAATCAATGCCGCCATGAAGGCTCCGAACGAAGTGAACAAAGGGGGTGCGAGATCAAGGGTAGAAGATCTCGACGGTGTAGCCGGTGACGAGCGGCGTTCCGGTGGCAAGCACGAGTTGCAGATTCGCTTCGCTTTGCGCGGCGAGCACGGCGCTGGCGACGTGGAAGTCTTGCGGCGAGAGGGCCTTGCGCACGAGCAGGTTGCCGCTCGCGTCGGTCAGGCTCAGTTCGACCCAGGGCATGGCGAGCAGCGTCGCACTTCGATTGCGCAGCACGACGGAGACGCGGAATTGGTCAGCCCCCGCCAGGCGCGCGAAGCCTGAGCTTTCCAGCCCGATGTCGTCGATGCGCCGCGGCGGCTCGATCGCACACGCCGCGAATTCGCACCATTGCGCAAGCAGCGGCAGCGTGTCGGGCCAGCGCGCGGCGATCGTGCTGCGCCAATGGTGAGCGGATTGAAGCAGCAGCGCGGCCAGGAGCACCAGCGAAGCGAGCCACAGCGAGCCACGCACCCACGGTCTGTCCCAGCGCGCGAGCCGGTCCGCGTGACGCAGGAACTCCGGTGCGCCCGAGGTGTCGTGCTGCATCGGCACGCTGTCTTCGAACGGCAGGTTGGATTCGAAGGGTCGCGAAGCCACGCCGTCGTCCGCGCTCAACTCGGAGTCGTGCCGCGGGGCGCCAAAGCCGGACGCTTCCATCGGCGTGAATCGGCTGCTTGTTGCGGCATGGCGATTCGGAAACAACTCGCTGTCGAGCTGATCGACAAGCGAAAAATCGTCGCGCTGCGCAGCAGGTTCGGTGCGGTGCGACGCCGCAGGCGTGCGCGCTGGGGTGGCGAAGTCCGTCGACCACGCCGCCGGCGTTGCGGGAGCTGCGGGAGCTGCGGGAGCTGCGGGCGTGCGCTTGACGCTTGGCGCCGCCTCGTTCAATTCGCCGTGCAGCGAGCCGGGCGCCGTGTCGCGGTCCAGATCGAACAGGCTTTCCAGCGCGTTGAAGACTTGCGAGCACCGCCCGCAGCGCACCCAGCCTTCGGAAATCTTGAGCTGATCCTGAACGACGCGAAACACCGTGCCGCAAGCACTGCAAGTGGTGGCCAGACTCATGCGACGATCATGCCACGCGGGCCTGGGGGTGTTGTTGCCGCGCCGTCATGAGAATCCAGCCGTCTTCGGTGTCGCTCACGTGCAGCGCGAGCCACGGCGCATAGGCCTGCGTCAACTCTGCGGCCTGGCGGTCCAGGATCCCGGCGAGCACGAGGCTGCCGCCGGGCGCCACAAACGCCGACAACAGCGGCGCGAGCAGCTTCAGCGGCGTGGCCAGGATGTTCGCCAGCACCAGGTCATACGCACCGCCAGCAACATCCGGCGCGCCGGCGCGAAGCGTCACGTGGTTGGCCACGGCATTCGCCTGGGTCGCGCCCACCGCAATCGGGTCAATGTCGACGGCGTCGATCTCTGCAGCGCCGTGCAGCGCCGCGGCGATCGCCAGAATGCCTGAGCCGCAGCCGTAGTCGAGTACGCGCGCCCACGCGGCGCCCTGGGGGGCGTTTTGTGCTGCGCTTTCTGGGGCGTGTTGTGGGGTGTGTTGCGCGATCCAGCGCAGGCACATTCGCGTTGTCGGGTGCGTGCCGGTGCCGAACGCCTGGCCCGGGTCGAGTCGGATCAGGCGCTGCGCCGCCTTCGGCGGCTCGTGCCAGGTCGGCACGATCCAGAAGCCCGGGGCAATTTCGCTCGGCGTGAATTGCGCCTGCGTCAACTGCACCCAGTCCTGGTCTGCGAGCTCAGCGATGCTCTGCAGCTCCAGGCGGCGCGCCCAGTCCTGCGCGGCGAGCCAGGTCGCGGCACGCGTCGCGTCGGCTTCGGTTTGGAACAGCGCCTTGACGGTTGAGCGGCTCCACGCCGCGGCTGCCGATGCCGCGCCGGCGGGTGCACCTGGCTCGCCGAACAGCGCTTGCTCGGCGAGGCTGCCCGCGTCGGCGTCTTCAACCGACACCGACAGCGCGCCGAGCCGGTCGATCAGCTCGTCCGAACTGCGTTCCACGCAATCCTGCGGTGCGAGCCACGCGACCTCGAACATCGCTAGCGCTTGTGCTGGCCCATCCAGCCTTCGAGGTAGTGGATGCTGGTGCCGCCTTCGATGAACTTCGCGTCGACCATCAGCTCGCGGTGCAGCGGAATGTTCGTCAGGATGCCCTCGACGACGGTCTCCGACAGCGCGATGCGCATGCGCGCGAGTGCCTGGTCGCGCGTGTCGCCGTGCACGATGATCTTGCCGATCATCGAGTCGTAGTGCGGCGGAACGAAGTAGTTGGTGTAGACGTGCGAATCGACGCGCACGCCGGGGCCGCCCGGCGGATGCCACATCGTGATGCGCCCCGGCGACGGCGTGAACTTATAGGGGTCCTCGGCGTTGATGCGGCATTCGATGGCGTGGCCGCGCATCTGGATGTTGCGCTGCGTGAACGGCAGTTTTTCGCCCGCGGCGACGCGGATCTGCATCTGCACGAGGTCGATTCCCGTCACCAGCTCGGTCACCGGGTGTTCCACCTGGATCCGCGTGTTCATTTCGATGAAATAGAACTCGCCGCCTTCATAGAGAAACTCGAACGTTCCCGCGCCGCGGTAGCCGATGCGCTTGCACGCCGCGGTGCAACGCTCGCCGACTTTCTCGATGACGCGCCGCGCGATTCCCGGTGCCGGCGCCTCTTCGATGATCTTCTGGTGGCGCCGCTGCATCGAACAGTCGCGCTCGCCCAGCCAGACGGCGTTCTTGTGTTCGTCGGCGAGCACCTGGATTTCGATATGGCGCGGGTTCTCGAGGAACTTTTCCATGTACACCGCGGGGTTGCCAAACGCCGCGCCGGCCTCGGCGCGCGTCGTCTGTACGGCGTGCAGCAGCGCCGCTTCGGTGTGCACGACGCGCATGCCGCGCCCGCCGCCGCCGCCCGCCGCCTTGATGATGACGGGGTAGCCGATCGCGCGCGCCTGGCGGATCGACTCCTTCGGGTCCTCGGGCAGCGCGCCTTCGGACCCCGGCACACAGGGCACGCCGGCCTTGACCATCGCCTGTTTGGCGGCGACCTTGTCGCCCATGGTGCGGATCGCCTCGGGCGTGGGCCCGATGAAGACGAATCCGCTGCGCTCGACGCGCTCGGCAAAGTCGGCGTTTTCCGAGAGGAAGCCGTAACCAGGGTGGATCGCCTCGGCGTCGGTCACCTCGGCGGTGGCGATGATCGCCGGCATGTTGAGATAGCTCTGGGCGGACGCCGCCGGGCCGATGCACACCGCTTCGTCGGCGAGCTTGACGTATTTCGCGTCGCGGTCGGCCTCCGAGTAGACGACGACCGACTTGATGCCCATCTCGCGACAGGCGCGCTGGATCCGCAAGGCGATCTCGCCTCGGTTGGCGATGAGAATCTTCTTGAACATGGCGCCCTATTCGATGACGAACAAGGGCTGGCCGAACTCCACTGCCTGACCGTTTTCGCACAAGATGCTCTTGATCGTGCCGGCCTTGTCGGCCTCGATCTCGTTCATGATCTTCATCGCTTCGATGATGCAGATCGGGTCTCCCTCCTTGACCACCGAGCCGGGCTCGGCGAGCGGCTTGCCGCCCGGGCTCGCGGAGCGGTAGAAGGTTCCCACCATGGGCGACTTGACGGTGTGGCCTGCGGCTTCGGGCGCGGGCTCTGCGATGGGCGCAGGCGCCGCGACGGCAGCGACGGGCGCAGCGACGGGTGCCGTTGCCGCCACCGGCATCGCTGCTGCCTGCGCCGCGGCCATGGCGTACCCTTTCGACGGATCGGTCTTGACGATCCGGACCTTGCCGTCGGCCTCCGTGATCTCCAGTTCCGCGATGTTCGAGTCCGACACCAGGTCGATGAGAGTTTTCAGCTTGCGCAGATCCATGGCAGTCTCCTAGTCTCTTCTTCTCGCCCGGGTTGGGGCACTTGCGTTGTCTTCATTGCCGATCACGCTTTGATCGGCCTCGATCCTGTTCAGCAGGCGCTCGGCCACACGAGCCCGGTCGACGCTTCCGGGTGCGGACGCGTGCATCGGCTGCAGTTTCGAAGGAGCGAACTTTACGCGCATTGCGTGCAATTGCGCGCCGTTGACGAGAAACTTGTGCGCGTCCGCCCTTGAGGGGGATAGACCGGGTCAGCCGACGGCTTTCACCCAGTTCACCAGGTCTTCGGGCTTGAGGGCGCCGAGTTTGCGATGCTGGGGCTCCCCGTCGCGGCCGAAAACGACGCTGAATGGCAAGGCGCCTGCGCTGTTGCCCAGTTCGCGCGCCAGCTCCGACCCGGCGAAGCCGAGGATGCCCACCGCGAACTCGACATTGCGTCGTTTCACGAAGTCGCGCACCGGATCGGCGTTGTCGATCGCCAGCCCGACGACGCGCCAGCCCTTGGCCGCGTGGTCGCGTTGAAACTGGTCGAGCATGGGCATTTCGGCAACGCACGGCGCGCACCAGGTGGCCCAGAAATTGACGAGCACGGGCCTGCCGCGCAGCTCGGCCATGATCAACTCGCCGCCCGACGGGCGCTCGAAGCGCATCGACCACAGGTCGCTGCCTGTCGACGGTGCGCTTGTTCGGGGCGCGTCCTGGACGGGCAGTTGCCCTTCCGTCTTGGTGCGACGCAGCGCCAGTCCCACGCCTGCCGCCGCAGCGGCGACGCCGCCGATCGCGCCGACGATCAGCAAGGTGCGACGAGGTGGTGCAGTCATGGTTGCGCCTCGAGCCGCGACAGCGCGTTCAAGTCGCCGCGCCGCGCCCGACCCGAGTCGTCCGGTCGCAGCGCGCCGCGCAGCTCGTCGTGGTCGTGCACGGCCAGATGCACCGTGACCGGCATGCCGAGCTCGGGGCTCGGCGTGGCGACGCTCAAGACGTCGATGCCCTGGCCTTGCAGACCGGTTGTGGTTCCCACCGAGAAGTCGACTCCCATGTTGAGCAGCGTGATTTCGGCTGATTTGGGGTCGTCGCAAAACAGCTGGAGGTGCACGTCATTGTTGCGTGTCGCCGTGCCGCGCCAGACGGCACCCGCCAGGTGCGGGCGAAACCCGGCAAGGCGCTGCATCCATTGTTTGGCGACTTTGCGCAGCGCCGCCAATTCGGCGGGCTGGGTGTCGGCGCAGAACAGCGCGAGGTAGGTGCGCACCTCGTCTTCGATCGCCTGGTTGTCGGGCAGGTCCGCGCTGCGCGCCTTGTGCCGGCCCAGGTCGCGTGCCGCGCGGCGCTTCGCCGGGCCGTACTCCATGCCCTCTTCGACGATGAGTCGCGCCGCGCACGCGGCGACTTCGTTGGCAAAACCTGCTGGCATGGGGCGATTCTAGGCATGGACAGAGGCCCTGCCGTCACGGCAGCTCAACGTCGGCCATTCGCGCCATCACGGTGCCGGCGCGGCCGAGCACGTAGTCCGAGTGCGGGCGCTTCTCGAAGCGCTTGGGTGCGGGCAACATGACGGCGAGCTGCGCCGCCTGGTGGGCGCCAAGCTGGCTGGCGTCGACGTGAAAGTAGTGGCGCGCCGCAGCCTGCGCGCCGAAGATTCCTTCGCCCCACTCGACATTGTTGAGGTAGATCTCGAGGATGCGCCGCTTGCTCAGCAAAGTCTCCAGCATGAGCGTCAGGACCAGCTCCTGCGCCTTGCGCGGCAAGGTTCGTTCGCCGGCGAGGAACAGGTTCTTCGCGAGCTGCTGGGTGATCGTCGAGCCGCCGACGAGTTTTCCTTTGCGGGCGCGCTGGTTGCGCTCGAAAGCCTGCTCCAGCGCGTCCCAGTCGACGCCGCCGTGGCGCGTGAACCCGGCGTCTTCCGACGCGATCACGGCGCGCTTCAAGTGTTCCGAGATGCGCTCGTAGTCGGTCCATTGCTGGCTCCACAGAATCTTGCCCTGGGTGCGCAGGAGGCGGGTCGCTTCGGACCGCTGAAACGTCGTGGACTGCGGGTCGATCACGCGCATCAATCCGACGCGCGCGACAAACGAGATCTGCAGCGCCAGCGTCGCGAGCAGCAGCAAAGCGACGAGCCGCGCCAGCCCCGACCTGAGCCCTTGGCTAACGCTGCGCGGCATTGAGCTGCGTCGTCTCCAGGCCCTCGTCGTGGGTGAAGCGAAAGCGCGAGGTGATGACGATCTGGTCGGCCTTGCTGTGCATGGCCAGCGTGAACCGGCCGAACGGCGCGGCCGCCTTGACGATGGCCACCGCACGCAGGTCCAGCACCTTGGAGTTCGACGCGCGCACGACTTCGGTGTCGACCACACGGCCTGCGGCGTCAACGGTGACGTTCATCGTCAGCTCGCCGTACAGCTTGCGCCCCTGGTACTCGGGGAAGTTGCGCGTGCCGCGTTCTTCGATCTTGCGGCGCAGCGCGTCGTAGTAGATCGCATAGTCCTCTTCTTTCGTCGACGGGCTGATGTAGCGCTTTTTCGGCCGCGCATTTTCCTCGTTGACGCGCTTCTCGATCTCGGCGAGCAATTGCACGAGCTGGCGGCGCTTGTCTTCGTCGGCGCGCTCATTCACCGTGCCCTGGTCGCGGCGCGGATCGGGCGGCGCCATCAAGGCGAGTTCGCGGCGCAGCTGCGCGAGCAGTTGCATTTGCGATTGCTGCAGCTGTTCGATCTGGCGCCGCGCTTCTTCGGTGCTGTCGCCCAGTTCGATCAGCGCCGAGGGCGGCAACGGCGACGTCGCGCGCCCCTTCGCCGCCTCGCCGCCGCCGGCCAGGTTCGCCTGCGCGATCGCCTGAGGCTTCTCCGGGCGTTCGCCGGAACGCGAGTTGACGAGGATCACCTCGAGCGGCGTGTCCTGGAAGACGCGGTTGAACGATTCCGGGTCGACGATGCGCAGCGTCAGCAGCGCGGCGTGCACGCCGAGCGAACACAACAAGGCGATGTGCAGGGTCGACAGCTTTTTCAGCATCGAAGTGGGGGCGGGCGCGGCCCCATCATGCCGCGGGTGCCGGCAGCGCGGCTTCCGCGCTCGCCGGGTCGGGGGCGACGTCGATGGCCAAGGTCAAGGGGCCGGCTGCGTCCAGGCCTTCTTCAAGGTCGGCGTCAACGGTTTCGTTGCCGGCGGAGGTTCGTGCTGGCGCGTCGAGCTGCGTCAGCAGGCTTGCGTGCAGATCGAGCGTCAACAAGTCGCTGCCGGTGATCCTCACGCGCACCCGGGCGCCGCGCGCCAGGCTTTCGCAGCCGAGCGCGCGAAATACGAGGGGCCAGGCGTCGGCGCGCACGAGGCCGTCTTTGATGACGACCGCGTCCAGCTCGCTGACAGCGTCTTGCGCGAGCGCCTTGAGCGTCCAGTAGCGTTCGATGGCCGACTGAAATGCGTTGTACTCGGCGTAAGCCGCATCGAAACTCGAAATGATGGAAAACAGCGCCGCGTCCTTGGGCTTGAAGTGCGCGGCGAGCGCCGCCGTGCGGCCGTGCCGGGCGCAGGCGACGATCTGCCACTGGTTGACGAGATCGACATAGCGGCGCAGCGGCGACGTCGCCCAACTGTATTGCGCAACGCCGATGCCCGCGTGCGGCGCGGCGCGCGTGCCCATGCGGACCTTGACGCCCGGCGCCATGCTGGCTTGAGCGCGGTAAATACCGGGAACGCCGCACTCGTTCAACCAGCCGCCCCAAGTGCTGTTCGCCAGGATCATCGCCTCGGCGACGATCAAGTCGAGCGGTGCGCCGCGCTGGCGCACACCGATCGTGACTGTCTCGTCGCCGCGCGGCTCGCGCCCCTCGTTGCCTTCGAGTTTGAAGTTGTAGTCGGGCCGGTTGAAATTTTCCGGCTTGCCGCGGCGCACTTCGCGCGCCGCCTTCAAGTGGCACGCGAGACGGAAGGCAAACGCGAGTTCGGCAGCGAACGCATAGTCTGCACTCGCCGCGCCGGTCAGCGACTCTGCGGTGATGACGCGGTCCAGCTCGTCGTGGCGCAAGTTGGCCGCGATCGGCACGCGCTCCAGGCGTGTTTCGCTGCTGCGCACCTCTAGCGTCGCTTCGTCCAGCGTCACGTAAAGCGACACCGCCGGGCAGTCGCGCCCCGCGATCAGCGTATACGCCTGGACCACGGCGTCGGGCAGCATCGTCAGTTTGTAGCCCGGCATGTAGACGGTGCTCAAACGTTCGCGCGCGAGTTGGTCGACTGCGGAATCGGGCGCAAACGCAAGCGCCGGCGCTGCGATGTGAATGCCGAAGCTGATCGTGCCTGTGCCCAGGCCGGTCACGGACAGCGCGTCGTCGATCTCGGTCGTCATCGAATCGTCGATCGAGAAGGCGCGCACTGCGGCGAGCAGCAAGGTCTCGCGGATCGGTGGCGCGGCGAGCTCGGGCAGCTCGGTCCCTTTCGGGAAGTTCTCGAACACGAAGCGCTTCCAGTGAAACTGGTACGGCGAGTGAATCGCGCCGGCGGCTTTCAGCAATTCGAGCGGCGCCTTTTGCGAACGCCGCGCGGCTTCGACGACGGCCTTGTACTCCGGCGCGTTCTTGTCGGGCTTGAACAAGATCTTGTAGAGGTTCTCGCGCACCGGCGCCGGGCATCCGCCCGTCGTCAGCTCGCCGGCCCAGGCGTCGATTTGTGCCGCAAGCGCCTGTTTGCGTGCAATGCCTTGCAAGGCGGCTTTGACGATCTCTTCGGGCGCCTTGCGAAACACGCCCTTGCCCTGGCGGCGAAAGTAATGTGGTGCATCGAACAGGGCAAACAGCGCTGCGGCTTGCTTCTCGGGGCCGGCCGAGGCGTCGAAGTAGTCGCGCGCCAGATCAGCAAATCCGAACTCTTCGGCGGGCGCGAATTCCCACGCCAGGTTCGGGTCGATGTCGCGCGCCAGTGCTTGTGCCGCCGCGATCAATTCAGCGGGGGCGGGCTTGTCAAACTTGAGCAGCACGTTGCCTGACTTGACCTTGATCCGCTTGCCCGAATCGAGTTCGATCTGTGCGGAAGTTTCGGCTTCGCTCATGAGCCGGCCGGCGAGAAACTTCCCGCCGTCTTCGAAGAGTGCATACATAGGGGCGCGATTGTCGCTTGATCTCGCGCTCGCCCCGCCGGCGTGCCGCGCGCTCGCGCCATGACAATCGCACGGTGAACCCGGAAATTGCGCCCACCGCGGCTGCGCTGCAAGCGCGCGAACTGCGCGTCGCGCAGGCGCTGGTTTTTGTCGCGCCCGCGATGTGGAGCGTGAACTACCTCATCGCGCGCTGGGCGCCTGGCGTGATTGCACCGCACGCGCTGGCGTTGGGACGCTGGTGCATCGCGGCGCTGATCCTCGGCGCGTTTTGTCACCGCGAAATCGCTGCGAAGCGGTTCGCCGTCGCCGCCGAGTGGCGCCACCTGCTCGTGCTCGGTGCGCTCGGCATGTGGATTTCCGGCTCGTTTGTCTACATCGGCGGGCGCAGCACGACGGCGATCAACATCGGCCTGCTCTACGCGGGCACGCCCGTGCTCATCGTCTTCGCTTCGGCGCTGTTCCTGCGCGAACGTGTGGGGGTGCGCCAGGGCCTGGGCGTTGCGCTCGGTCTGGCGGGCGTGTTGCAGGTGGTGTTGCGCGGCGACTGGCAGGCGCTCGCGCAACTGCGCGTGAACGTACAGCGCGGCAATCGCCTGGGCAGTGCTCGGTGAACACATCGAAGTCTTCCACGGCGTGGGCGCCCTGTTGATCTTGCCGGGCATCTGGCTCTCGACGCGGCGCTGAGCGCGTGCCGGGGCTGCGGCGCACTCAGTACGTGCGCCCACCCTTGTACTGCGCGTGCGCGCGCCGCGCGAGCGGCGCACCACGCTGCAGCGCGGCAAACGATCCGGCGGCGTGCGCATGGCAAATCGCCAGTCCGAGCGCGTCGGCAGCGTCTTTGCCGGGCAGGCCGGGCAGGGCGAGCAGGCGCTTGACCATTTCTTGCACCTGCTCTTTCGCCGCCTTGCCGTGACCGACGATGGCCTTTTTCATCTGCAATGCGGTGTACTCTGAGACGGCGATGTCGCTGCTGACGAGCGCAGCGAGCGCCGCGCCGCGCGCCTGGCCGAGCAACAGCGTCGACTGCGGATTGACGTTGACGAAGACGATCTCGACGGCACAGCACTGCGCCTGGTAACGCGCAGCGACTTCGCGCACGCCGTCGAAAATGATCTTCAGGCGCGCCGGCAGCTCGCCGATGTTGACCGTGTCGGTCTTGATCGTGCCGCTGGCGACGTAGTGCAGGCGCGAGCCTTCCGCGTCGATGACGCCAAAGCCCGTGGTGCGCAGGCCGGGGTCGATGCCGAGGATTCGCAAGAAGGCCTCTCAGATGCTGAAGTACCAGCGCACCGAGTGGAAGAACACCGGCGCGGCAAAACACAGCGGCGCGATTCGATCGAGCAGGCCCACCGCACCGGTGACGGACGCCTGGCCGCCCCAATGGTGCACGCCGGCGTCTCGCTTCAACGCCTTCATGACAAATTCACCCAAGGTGCCGCAGCCCCCGGCAAGACACGCCATGAGCAGCGCAGGAATCGGCTTGAAGGGTGTGGCCCAGTAAAGCAGCGCGCCCATCAGCCCGGCGCTGATCACGCCCACGCCCCAACCGCGCCATGAAAAAGACCTGCTGATCGCGCGCGCGACCGGCCTGCGGCGCAATTGCCGGCTCGCGCTTTCCTGCGCGATCTGGGCAACCGCGACGACCGCGACGAGGTAGAACACGAGAAACGCGCCGCGCCCCGAATAGCCGGGCAGGTCGAGCAGCAACAGCGCCGGTGTGTGGCTGATGCCGTAGACGCAAACCATCACGCCCCACTGGATTTTCGACGTGCGTTCGAGAAAGCGCTGCGGGTCGTTGCCGAAGGCGCTGACGACGGGAATCGCGAGAAACACGTACACCGGGATGAAGACGCTGAACAAATCGAAATGGCGCTGCGCGACGAGCAGGTACTGCACCGGCAGCACGATGAAAAACACGAGCAACAGGCTGCGATGGTCGGCGCGCCGCGTGTGCGTGATCGTGATGAGTTCGCGCAAGGCGATGAACGAGATCACGCCGAACAGCAGCGTCGACATGAGCGGGCCCGCCGCCCAAGCCGACCAGAACAAGACCGATGCGACCCATGCGGCGCGCAGATCCCGGCCGAAGCCTTCGCGCTTGGCCCAGTCGGCGTCAGTGCCCTCGCGCAGCGTGACGATGAACGCCACCGCGGTGACGACCGCGAGCACGCCGAACAGCACGACGAACAGCAGGCCGACCTGCTGCGACACCGAGAGGTCGCGCAGCGCACCCATCAATCGACCTCGCGCAGCGCGATCACGGAGTCGCGCGCGCGTTGCAGAAACACGCCCTTGTCTTCAGCCGCGAGAACTTGCAGCGGCGCACCGAAGGTCACTGAGCACAACAGCGGCACCGGAATCACTTCACCCTTGGGCATGACACGCTGCACGTTGGCGATCCACGCCGGGATCAGCTGCACGTTCGGGAACGCCAGCGCCAGGTGGTACAGACCCGCCTTGAACGGCGCCGGGTCGGCGGCGTGGCCGCGCGTGCCTTCCGGAAAGATCACCAGCGAGTCGCCGCTGCGCAGCGCTTGCATCAAGGGCTCCAAGGGGTCCTCGTCATCGCTGCGCTGGCGCGACACGTAGACGGCGTTGAAGATCTCGCGTGTGATCCAGTGTTTCAGCGGGCTCGACGTCCAGTAGTCGCGCGCCGCGATCGGCCGCGTTGTGGCACGCAAGTCCTGCGGCAGCGCCGCCCAAAGCAAGACCCAGTCGAAATGGCTCTGGTGGTTCGCGAAGTAGATGCGCTGCTCGGCCTTGGGCGGGCAACCGTGCCAATGGCCTTGCGCGCCGGTGATGAGCCGCGCCAGGAAGACGAGAAACGATCCGGCTGCGTCGGCGAGTTTCATAGGACAGACGCGCCCGATGACTGCGGGTCAATGCCTGAAGTGGCGCACGCCGGTGAAGACCATCGCGACGTCGCGTTCGTTCGCCGCGGCGATGACTTCGGCGTCGCGCATCGAGCCGCCCGGCTGAATGACGCACGCCGCACCAGCGTCGATCAGCGCGTCCAACCCGTCGCGAAACGGGAAAAAGGCGTCGCTTGCGGCGACCGAGCCGCGCAAGCTCAAACCGGCGTTGCCCGCCTTGATCGAGGCGATTCGCGACGAATCGACGCGGCTCATCTGCCCGGCCCCGACGCCCAGCGTCATGCCGCCCGCGCAGAACACGATCGCGTTGCTTTTCACGTACTTGGCGACGCGCCAGGCGAACAGCATGTCGGCGAATTGGTGTTCGTCGGGATGCCGGGTCGTCATCACTTTCAAGTCGCTGCGCGTGAGCACATGGTTGTCGGCGCTTTGGATCAGCAGGCCCGAGCCGATGCGTTTGAACTCTTGCAGGTTGCGGCCCTGTTCGCGCGCATTCGCTCCACTCGGCAAGCCAAGCTGCAGGATCCGCACGTTGGCTTTGGCCGCAAGGATCTCGAGCGCCTGCGGCGAGAACGCCGGCGCGATCAGAACTTCGAGAAACTGCTTGGCGACCAAGGCGGCGGCTGCGGCGTCGACTTCGGTATTGAAGGCGATGATTCCGCCGAACGCTGACGTCGAGTCCGTCTTCAAGGCTTTTTCGTAGGCCTGCGCAGCGCCTTCGCCGAGCGCAACGCCGCACGGATTCGCGTGTTTCACGATCACGCACGCAGCGGGCGCGTCTTCCCGGCCGAAACTCTTGACGCATTCCCACGCCGCGTCGGCGTCGGCGATGTTGTTGTACGACAGCTCCTTGCCTTGCAACTGGCGCGCCGTGACGAGCGAGCCGGGCGCGGGGTTGAGGTCGCGGTAGAAGGCCGCGCTTTGGTGCGGGTTCTCGCCGTAGCGCAAGTCTTGCAGTTTCACGAATCGGGGGTTCACCTGTGCCGGGAACTCGGCTTGCTTGTGGCCGCCTTGGCCATCGGGGGCGAGGCTCGACAGGTAGTCGCTGATCGCCGCGTCGTAGTTGCTGATGCGGTTGAACGCGGCCACCGCGAGTTCGAACTTGAGTGCGTCGCTGACCCGTCCCGCGGCTTGCAGCTCGGTCAGCACCGGCGCGTATTGCGAGGCATCGGTGAGCACCGCGACGTCGCGCCAGTTCTTGGCGGCAGAGCGCACCATCGCCGGGCCGCCGATGTCGATGTTCTCGATCGCCTCGTCCAGCGTGCAACCGTCCTTGGCGATGGTCGCCTCGAAAGGATAGAGGTTGACGACGAGCAGATCGATGGTCGGAATGCCGTGTTCGCGCAGTGCGTCCATGTGCGCGGGAACGTTGCGGCGCGCGAGCAGGCCGCCGTGGATCGTGGGGTGCAGCGTCTTGACACGGCCGTCGAGCATTTCCGGGAAGCCGGTGTGCGCGGCGACTTCGGTGACCGGCAAGCCGGCACCTTCGAGCAGCTTGGCCGTGCCTCCCGTGGACAACAAGGTCACGCCCAGCGCATGCAGCGCGTGCGCCAGGCCGAGCACGCCGGTCTTGTCGGAAACGGAGATCAGGGCTCGCATCGATGGGCTTTCAGCAGTGAGTGACGAGTCGCGGACAGTGCGCAGCCGCAGCCTTGCACTTTAATCAAACACCGGCGCGGGCCAGTCCGACGAGGCCTAGTCGATCAACTTGTGATCGAGCAACTTGCGGCGCAAGGTGTTGCGGTTGATGCCCAGCCATTCGGCGGCTCGGCTCTGGTTGCCGTCGGCGTGGCGCAGCACGACGTCGAGCAGCGGCTTTTCGACGACGCCCAGAATCATGTCGTACATCGCCGAAGGTTCGACGCCGCGCAAGTCCCTGAAGTAGCTCTCCAGGCTCTCGCGAACGCATTGTTCGATGTGCTTCTTGCTCGTCATCGGCGCGCCTTGCAAGTTGTGTACGGCGTGGCGGCGTTCATGCGGCCTGCTCCGCCCAGGAATCGTTCGCCGCCGCGGCTTTGGGCAGCGTGCGGTAGTCCACGGCGAGTTGATCGAACCAGTCGGTGACGGCACGCACCTGGTCCGCGCAGTGATCGAGCAGGTTCATGCGCGCGCGAAAGGCTTCGCCGCCGGGCAGCGCGCGCACCGTCCAGCCGATGTGCTTGCGCGCGCTGCGTGCGCCGGCGAGTTCGCCGTAGAGGCCGTAGTGGTCGTTCAGGTGTTCGAGCAGCCAGCTCTTGACGTGCAACACCTGCGGCGGATCGAGATGCTCTCCCGTGCGCAGGAAATGTTCGACCTCGCGAAACAGCCAGGGGCGCCCCTGCGCGGCGCGGCCGATCATCACGCCGTCGGCGCCGGTCGCGCGCAACACGTCGCGCGCCTTTTCCGGCGTGTCAATGTCGCCGTTGGCGACGACGGGAATGCTCAGCGCCGCCTTCACTGCGCCGACGGTGTCGTACTCGGCGACGCCCTTGAAGCCCTGCTCGCGCGTGCGGCCGTGCACTGCGACCATGGCGACGCCGCGCTGCTGCGCACCGCGTGCGATGCGCAGTGCGTTGCGCTCATTCGCGCACCAGCCGGTGCGCATCTTCAGTGTGACCGGCACGCCGTACGGCGCGCACACGGCGACGACCGCGGCGACGATCTCAAGCGCAAGCGGCTCGTCCTGCATCAGCGCCGATCCGGCCCAGCGGTTGCACACCTTTTTCGCCGGGCAACCCATGTTGATGTCGATGATCTGCGCGCCGCGCTCGATGTTGTAGGCGGCGGCCTCGGCCATCATGGCGGCGTCGGTGCCGGCAATCTGCACGGCGATCGGCGCCACCTCGCCGGTGTGGTCCAGGCGCCGGCTCGTTTTCAGGCTGTTCCACAAGTCCTTGCGCGACGTGACCATTTCGCTGACTGCGTAACCTGCGCCGAGGCGTTTGCACAGTTGACGGAACGGCCGGTCGGTGACGCCGGCCATCGGCGCGACGAGCAAGGCGTTGGCCAGCGTGTAGGGGCCGATGTTCATGCGGTGGGGGAAACGGGAGAAGTGGCGCGCTGGCCAGGGCTTGGATCGCGCAGCAGGCGGTTGCTCAAAAAGGAGGCGGCAGTATAGCGGCGGTGAACTCGCACAGATCGCGCGAAGCGAGCTGCCGAACAGTCCGGATAATGCGCGCGAATGGAAGCGTGGTTCGAATCCGTCCTGGTCTTGCTGGCCTTGCCCAAGTACGGCCTGAGCACGGTGTTCGTCGTCGCCATCGTGTCGGCGACGCTGCTCCCGCTGGGCTCCGAATTTGCCGTGATCGGGTTGGTCAAGCTGAACCCGGAGCTGTTCTGGCCGGCCGTGGGCGTGGCGACAGTGGGCAATACGCTGGGCGGAATGATCAGCTGGTGGATGGGCTACGGCGCGGAACTCGCGTACGAGCGCGTCGCGCACAAAAAGTCCCAGATCAAAGCCTTGCAGTACCTCGAGCGTTTCGGTCCAAAAGCGTGTTTGCTGTCGTGGTTGCCCGGTGTCGGCGATCCGCTGTGCGCCGTCGCGGGCTGGCTGAAGATGCCGCTGTGGCCCTGTACGATGTACATGGCGATCGGCAAGTTCGGCCGCTACGTGGTGCTGACGGCGTTGCTGCTGTGGGTGTTCCCGGGGCAGTTCACGCACTGACGAAAGACGTTTTGATGAGCCCACTGCCTACCGTCAGTTCGTACGACGCCTTGAGCCAGGCGTGGGCGCGCATGTACCGCCTTTCACACCTGCACTCGATGGCGGGGTGGGACAGCGCGGCAATGATGCCGCCCAAAGGCAATCAGGCGCGCGCTGCGGCGATGGCCGAGATGGAGTCGCTCCTGCATCGCCTCAGCACCGAGCCGCAACTGCGGGGGCTGATCGACGCGGCGCAAGGCGAGGCGCTGAACGACTGGCAAGCCGCGAACTTGCGCGAAATTCAGCGCGACTGGCGCTCGAGCAACGCGTTGCCCGAGGCGCTCGTGCAAGCGCAGGCGCTCGCTGGCTCGCGCTGCGAACACGCGTGGCGCACGCAGCGCCACGCGAACGACTGGCCAGGTTTCCTCGAGAATTTTCGCGACGTGCTGCGTCTGTCGCGCGAAGAGGCGCAGCGCCGCGCCGACGCGACCGGGCTCACGCCATACGACGCGCTGCTCGACAAGTTCGAGCCCGGCACGACCAGCGCCGACGTGGACCGGCTGTTCGGCGAGGTTCAGCAGTGGTTACCGGACTTGGTGCGCCGCGTGCGCGAACGCCAGGCGCTCGAGAGCGTCGTCAAGCCGCAAGGGCGCTTCCCCAAGGCTGGGCAACGTGCGCTGAGCCTGGAGGTGATGCAGCTGCTGGGCTTTGACTTCGAAGGCGGGCGCCTGGACGAGAGCTCGCACCCTTTCAGCGGCGGCGTTCCCGAAGACGTGCGCCTGACGACGCGCTACCGCGAAGACAACTTCGTGCAAAGCCTGATGGGCACGGTCCACGAAACCGGCCACGCGCGCTACGAGCAGAGCTTGCCTCGGCAGTGGCTCGGGCAGCCGGTTGCGCAGGCGCGCTCGATGGGGATTCACGAGAGCCAAAGCCTGAGTTTCGAGATGCAGCTCGGCCTGAGCCGCGGCTTCATCGGATTGCTCGCGCCGCGCCTGGCGGCGCATTTCGGCGCCCAGGCGGCGTTCGAGCCCGAGGCGCTGCACCGCTTGCTGACGCGCGTCGAGCCGGGGCTGATCCGCGTCGACGCCGACGAACTGACCTACCCAGCGCACGTGATCGTGCGCTACCGGATTGAGCGCGCGCTGATCGCCGGCGACGCCCAGGCCGACGACGTTCCCGCGCTCTGGGACGAGGCGATGCGATCGCTGCTGGGCCTGAGCACGAAGGGCAACTTCAAGGACGGCTGCATGCAGGACACGCACTGGAGCGACGGCGCCTTCGGCTACTTCCCCTGCTACACACTGGGCGCGATGTACGCCGCGCAATGGTTCGCCGCGATACGCCGCGCCGTGCCGGACCTCGACGCGCGCATCGCCAACGCCGATTTCGCGGCGCTCTTCGGCTGGTTGCACGAACACATCTGGTCGCAGGGCAGCCGCTGGACAACGGCGCAGCTGGTGCAGCGCGCCAGCGGCGAAGCACTGAATACGCTGCACTACCGGCGCCACCTTGAATCGCGCTATCTGGCCTGAGTTCAGGCCTGCGTGCGCCTGCTGCAAACTCCCGCAACCCTTGTCTTTGCCGAGAAAGAAGAAATCATGAATGCGCACTCTGCCGTCGGCGCGCACTTGTCCGCCATCGCGCCGCGCGACAAAGCGGAAATCCTCGCGCAAGCGCTGCCCTACATCCGCAAATTCCACGGCAAGACGATCGTCATCAAGTACGGCGGCAACGCGATGACGGACCCGGCGCTGCAACAAGACTTCGCCGAAGACGTGGTGCTGCTCAAGCTGGTGGGCATGAACCCGGTCGTCGTGCACGGCGGCGGCCCGCAGATCGAGGAGGCTCTCGCGAGGCTCGGCAAGAAGGGCACGTTCATCCAGGGCATGCGTGTGACCGACGACGAGACCATGGAAGTCGTCGAATGGGTGCTCGCCGGTCAGGTGCAGCAAGACATCGTGGGCTTGATCAACGTCGCGGGCGGCAAGGCGGTGGGCTTGACGGGAAGAGACGGCGGCTTGATTCGCGCACGCCGCATGAAGATGGTCGATCGCGACGACCCTTCCATCATCCACGACATCGGCCTGGTCGGCGAGATCGAGTCGATCGACCCGAGTGTCGTGCGCGCGCTGCAAGACGACCAGTTCATTCCGGTGATCTCGCCGCTGGGGTTCGGCGCGAACAACGAAAACTACAACATCAACGCCGATGTCGTCGCCGGCAAACTCGCGGAAGTGTTGAAGGCGGAGAAACTCATGATGCTGACGAACACGCCGGGCGTGCTGGACAAAGCGGGCAAGCTGCTGACGAACTTGTCGGCGCGGGAAATCGACGCCTTGTTTGCAGACGGCACGATCAGCGGCGGCATGTTGCCGAAGATTTCATCGGCGTTGGATGCCGCAAGGAATGGCGTGAACACGGTGCACATCATCGACGGGCGGGTTCCCCACGCCATGCTGCTCGAAGTGCTGACCGATCAAGCCTACGGGACGATGATCCGCTCGCATTGAGCGGGTTGGGGCCCGGCATGCGGGATTTCCCGCGCGCAAAGTTGGTGTTCACCCTTGCCGCAGACGGCCGGGGGTGTGTGCAAGAATCAGGCGGCCCACCCCGATTGCCTGCGAAGATGCCCATCAACGATTCGAATTCCACCGCCGGCCAGGGCGAAGTTGACGCAGCGGCGGCGGGCAGTACGACCACGCGCAAGCGCCCCAAACCCGGCGAGAGGCGCATCCAGATCCTGCAAACCCTGGCGACGATGCTCGAGCAGCCCGGCGCCGAGCGCATCACGACCGCCGCGCTCGCAGCCAAGCTCGACGTGAGCGAAGCCGCGCTGTACCGGCACTTCGCGAGCAAGGCGCAGATGTTCGAGGGCCTGATCGAGTTCATCGAACAAAGCGTATTCACGCTCGTGAATCAGATCGCCGAGCGCGAAACCGATGCGCGTGCGCAGGTGCAGAAGGTCTTGACGGTGCTCTTGCAATTCGGCGAAAAAAACCCTGGCATGACGCGCGTCATGGTGGGCGACGCGCTCGTCTTCGAGCACGACCGGCTGCTTGCGCGCATGAACCAGTTTTTCGATCGCATCGAATCGCAGCTGCGCCAAAGCCTGCGCGCTGCCGCCGAAGCCGCGGGTTCGGCCACGCCGACGGTGGACGCGAATGCGCAGGCGTCGGTGCTGACGGCGTTTGCGGTCGGCCGGTTGCAACGTTACACACGCTCGGGCTTCAAACGCAGCCCGACGGAGTTTCTCGAAGCGTCGTTGCGCGCCCTCGTCGGCGCGCCTTGAGCGCGCCTGCTGCGCCGCCGTTCCGCGCAACGTCTGCTCAGCCGGCGGTGTAGTCCGGCTCGCGGCGCGTGAAGTAGCCGTGCAGGATGTCGTAGACCATCAGGTAGTTCTTCTGCTGGAAACTCGCGTGCGAGATGCCTGACATGACGGTGAACTGCTTGTCGGGGTTGGGCAGGAGCTTGAAGAATTCGATCAAGTCGTCCATGCCGGCGATGCCGTCGAACTGGCCGCGCAAGATGAGGGTGGGCACGCTGATCTTCTGCGGGTCGACGACCGGCAGGCTTGAACACATGTCGATGTAAGTGCCGTTGGGCATCGAATCGTCCAGGGCGAGGATCGCGTCGGCAAAGGCGTCGACGACGCGCTTCTCGGCGCACTCAGGGTGGTCGCGCTCGAAGATCGAGTAGACAAAGGCGCGGTCGATGGGGCGGCGCTTGCTCTTCATGAATTCGGGCAGCTTCTTGCGGCGCTGCTCGAGCGTGGGGCTGCCCGCGCCGGTCCAGACGAAGGCGTCGAGTACGAGGCGCGCCACTCGGGCGGGCTGACGTTGCGCGAAAAGCGCAGCGCGCAGCGCTCCTGAAGAAATGCCGTAGGTGAAAAAGCTCGTCACGCCGCGGATTGCAACGATGTAGTCGGTCGCGGCTTCGAGGTCGTCGGCGCCGTTGGCGATGTCGCACGTGATGTCGCGGCGCTTGTCGGAGCGGCCGTAGCCCTCCATGTCGACGCACCAGCAGACGAAGCCGCGCCGTGCGAACCAGTCCATCACCGACGAATCGGCGCGCCCGGGAACGCTCAGATCGAAAGTCGGCTGCGACGCCATCGACGAGCCGTGCACGAACAGCACCGCAGGTTTGCCCGCGGGCGAGCCGACGTATTTTTCCCACAGGAACAGGCGCACGTCGCCTTTGTGCGTCCAGTGTTCGACGCCGCTGACAGCGGCATTTGAGTTCGGGTTCGGGTTCATTGAGATTGGGTCCACTGGGTTCAGTCGATCTTCGCGCCGGTGTCCTTGATGACGGCGGCCCAGCGGTCGCGCTCTTCGCGAAAGTAGGCGGCGAATTCTGCGGGCGTCGACCCGAGCGCCTCAATCGACGCGCCGGCCATGTAGGCCTTGACCTCGGCCGAGGTGAGCGCAGCCTGGGTTTCACGGTGCAGGCGCTCGATGATCGCCGCGGGGGTTGCCGCCGGCGCGAGCAGCCCGAGCCAGACGTAGGCGACCATGCCGGGAAAGCCCGATTCGGCCAGGGTCGGAACGTCGGGCAATTGCGCCGAGCGCTGCGACCCAGTGACGGCCAGGGCGCGCAATTTGCCGGCGCGGATGTGACCGAGCATTCCGGCCACGCCGGGCAGCGCGACCATGACCTGGCCGCCGATCAGGTCGGTGCTCGCCTGGGCGCTGCCGCGGTAGGGAATGTGGTTCAGGCGCACGTTGACCACCAGGACAGCCGGTTCGCGACCGAGCAGCGAGATCGGCGCGAAATCGTCGAGCGGCTGGAAGTTGAGTTTGGGGTAGAGCGTCGCGCTGATCGCGTTCGTCTGCGACGCAAGCAGCAAGGTGTAGCCGTCGGCCGGCGCTTTGGCCACGCTCTCGCTGCCGAGCGTCGCGCCGGCGCCTGGTTTGTTCTCCACGTTAACTTGTTGGCCGAGGCGTTTGCTCAGTTCCTGGGCAATTGCGCGCGTCGGCCCGTCGACTGCGCCGCCCGCCGAAAACGGCACGACGATGCGAATCGGCCGGTTCGGAAAGTCCTGCGCAAGCACTGCCGGCGCGAGCCAGGCGCCGGCTGCGCCAATCAGCAGCTGGCGTCGGCTGGGCTGTGCGGCGATCGCGACGGGGCGGGGCGGGTTGAAATTCATGGGGCGGGCAGACGCGCGTGGGTCGAGTTTCGCGCATCCTCCCGACGGGCCGCTGCACGGATTCTGACGCACCCGCGAGCAGGGCCGCCGCTACACTGCCGAGCCCCTTCTGAGTCGCCCGATCACACTGCGCATGTCTGCTCCCAACGACGCCCTGAACCACCTGTTGCAACGCGCCGAATCGCTGCTCGCGCGCCTCGAAGCTGTGTTGCCGCATCCGCTCACGGCGCCGGACTGGTCTGCCGCAATCGCGTTTCGCTACCGCAAGCGCGGCGGCTCGGGTGTCATCGAGCCGGTGCGGCACGCGGCGACAATTCGCCTGGCCGATCTGGTGGAGGTGGAGCCGCAAAAGGAGCGGCTCGTGCGCAACACCGAGCAATTCGTCGCCGGCCACGGCGCGAACAACGTGTTGTTGACGGGCGCGCGCGGCACGGGCAAGAGTTCGCTCATCAAAGCGTGCTTGAACCACTTTGCGCCGCGCGGGTTGCGCCTGATCGAAGTCGACAAGAACGACCTGATCGACTTGCCCGACATCGTCGACCTGGTGGCCGAGCGCGACGAGCGCTTCATCGTGTATTGCGACGACCTGAGTTTTGACGAGGGCGAGCCGGGCTACAAGGCGCTGAAGTCGATCCTCGACGGTTCGGTGGCGCAGTCGAGCGACAACGTGTTGGTCTACGCGACGAGCAACCGGCGCCACCTCCTTCCCGAATACATGAAAGAGAACCTCAGCTACCAGCACACCGAAGACGGCGAGGTTCATCCGGGCGAAGTCATCGAGGAGAAGATTTCGCTGTCGGAGCGCTTCGGGTTGTGGGTCAGCTTCTATCCGTTCAGCCAGGACGAGTACCTGGCCATCGTCGCGCAGTGGTTGCGCGGCCTGGGTGTCGACGAGGCGGCGATCCAGGCGGCGCGCCCGGAGAGCCTGGTCTGGGCGCTGGAACGTGGCTCGCGCTCCGGGCGCGTCGCGTTTCAGTTCGCCAAAGACTATTCGGGGAGGCATGTCGCTTGAGTGGCTCTGCCACTGCGCAGCCGGCTGACCCGTCGATATTGCCGGCGCGCACGCCGGTGGACGTTGCGGTGGGCGTCTTGATCGACGCCACCGGGCGCTTTCTCATGACGACGCGCCCGCGCGGCAAGGTCTTTGAAGGTTATTGGGAGTTTCCGGGAGGCAAGCTCGAAGCGGGCGAGACGACGGCGCAGGCCTTGGCGCGCGAGTTGCACGAGGAACTCGGCATCGAAATTGGCGCTGTGCTGCCGTGGAAAACCGAAACAATGGACTACCCGCACGCCAGGGTGCGCCTGCGCTTTTGCAAGGTGTTTGCCTGGGCCGGCGAACTGGAGATGCGCGAAGGCCAGGCGTTCGCCTGGCAAACCTTGCCGGTGAACGTGGCGCCTCTTTTGCCCGGCAGCTTGCCGGTGCTCTGCTGGTTCGCCGACGAGCGCGGCTTCGTCGGCGCGACGCACGCCGGCTGAATGCCGGCTGAACACGGCGCCGCTACACTGGCCCGCATGGACTGGCTGGCGCAAGTGAAGTGGGACGCGCAAGGCCTGGTTCCGGCGATCGCCCAGGAGGCCGGCAGCAACGATGTGTTGATGTTCGCCTACATGAACCGCGAGGCGCTGGCCCAGACCGTGCGCCAGGGGGAAGCGGTGTATTTCAGCCGCTCGCGCCAACGCCTTTGGCACAAGGGCGAGCAGAGCGGGCACGTGCAAAAGGTTCTCGAAGTGCGTCTGGACTGCGACAACGACGTCGTCCTGCTCAAGGTCGAGCAACTCGGCCATGCGCCGCCCATCGCCTGCCACACCGGCCGCCATTCGTGCTTTTTCCAGGTGCTGCAGGGCGGCGTGTGGACTGCGGTCGACCCGGTCCTGGAAGACCCGGCGAGCATCTACAAATCCTGATCCGATCCGAGCCGCCGTGACAAACAGCAATGACACCCTGCAGCGCTTGGCGCAAGTGATCGAGGCGCGGCGCCGCGGCGACCCCGACAAGAGTTACGTCGCGCGGCTGATGGCCAAGGGCACCGACGCGATTCTGAAAAAAATCGGCGAAGAGGCGACCGAGACGGTGATGGCATGCAAGGATGGCGACACCGCGAAAATCGTCCACGAAGTCGCCGACCTGTGGTTTCACAGCATGCTCGCGCTTGCCGCGTTCGGCTTGTCGCCCGCCGACGTGCTGAAGGAATTGGAGCGGCGCGAGGGCGAATCCGGGTTGGAAGAGTTCGCGGCGCGCAAGGCCCAGCAGCGAGACAAGGAGGACAGTCAATGAATGACGTGATCGACGTGACGCCCACCGCCACGGGCAAAACCCCGGAAGAGCTTGCCGGGCTGAAGAACATCACCATGGTCGTCTACGTCCTGCAGGCGCTTGCGTTTCTGTGGGGCGTGACGGCGATCATCGGCGTGGTCGTCAACTACGTGAAGCGCGACGACGTGCAAGGGACGGTGTATGAGAGTCACTTCCAGTGGCAGATCCGCACCTTCTGGTGGGGGCTGCTGTGGGGCGTGATCGGCGCGCTGCTGATGTTCGTGCTGGTCGGCTTTCTCGTCTGGTTCGTCGCCTGGGTCTGGATGATTTACCGCGTCGTCAAAGGCTGGCTCAAGCTCAACGAGGGCAAGCCGGTGCTACCGGCGTGATGCGCAAGGGACGACGCGATGAGTCACGACCCGAACTGCATTTTTTGCAAAATCGTCGCCGGCAAGATCCCGAGCCGCAAAGTGTTCGAAGACGAGCAGGTGCTCGGGTTTCATGACATCGCGCCTTGGGCGCCAGTGCACTTCCTTCTGATTCCGAAGCTGCACATCGCGACGCTCTACGACATCGACGACTCGCACCTGGGCTTGCTGGGTCACATGCTGCGCCTGGCGCCGCGGCTCGCGCTGGAACTGGGCGTCGTCAATGGATTTCGAACCTTGATCAACACCGGTGAAGATGGCCGGCAGGAAGTGCAGCATGTGCACGTCCACGTGATGGGTGGGCCCAGGCCCTGGGCCAAGGGTTAAGCCTGCGGGTTTCACACGATCGAGGGGTGGGTCATCGGGCGCGGGCGCGATGCGCGAGGCCCTGGCCTAGAATTGCCGACTCGTCACGGCACTTAGGAGAGCGACATGGGTTCATTCAGCATTTGGCACTGGTTGATCGTGCTGGTGATCGTCGTGCTCGTCTTCGGCACGAAGAAGCTGAAGAACATCGGTGCCGACCTGGGCGGCGCGGTGAAAGGCTTCAAGGACGGCGTCAAGGACGGCGGCGCGGCGAATGCTGACGCTGCTGCGGTGGCGCAGCAACAAGTGAGCGCCGCGCAGAAGGCGGGCGAACCGAACACGGTGGACGTCGAGGCCAAGCGCAAGTCTTGAAGGCGTGCACGCGCGCGATAGCCGGCCCTCGGTGACGCAATGATCGACTTCGGTTTCGACAAGATCGCCCTGATCGGCGCGGTCGCGCTGATTGTCATCGGCCCGGAAAAGCTGCCACGCGTCGCGCGCACGGTGGGCCACTTCATCGGCAAGGCGCAGCGCTACGTGGCTGACGTGAAAGCCGAAGTGAACCGCTCGATCGAACTCGAAGAGCTGAAGAAGATGAAGAGCCAGGTCGAAGACGCTGCACGCGACGTGGAGCAAACGGTGCACCAAACGAGTTCGGAGTTCGACAAAACGTGGCAAGACGCCACCGCCGGGATCGAAGGAACGCAGACGAACGACAACGTCTGGACACCCCCGCCGCCAGCCTACAAACACCCGGGCAAACACTGGCGCGTGAAACGCGGCGCGACGCCGCAGTGGTACAAGCAGCGCCAGGGGATTCGGGTGCGGGCGCAGTCCGGCGCCGCGCGGGTCGCGCGTTTCCGGCCGCCGCGCTGAATCCTGCATGAGCGGCAAACCGGACGAGCCCGACGAACTCGCGGGCACCGAGCAGCCTTTTGTCTCGCACCTGGTGGAGCTGCGCGACCGGCTCGTGCGCGCCGCCATCGCCGTGGGCGTGTGTTTCGCCGTGCTCGCGCTGTGGCCGGGCCCGGCGGCGCTCTACGACTTGCTCGCCGCGCCGCTTGTCGCGCACCTGCCGCAAGGCACGACGCTGATCGCGACGAACGTCATCTCGCCGTTTCTCGTGCCGCTCAAGATCACCCTGCTCGCGGCCTTTTTGGTGGCATTGCCCGTCGTTCTGTACCAGGCCTGGGCATTCGTCGCGCCGGGTTTGTACACGCACGAGAAGCGCCTCGTGATGCCGCTCGTGATCTCGAGCACGCTGCTGTTTTTCGTCGGCGTCGCTTTTTGCTATTTTTTCGTCTTTGGCCAAGTCTTCAAGTTCATCCAGAGTTTCGCGCCCAAGAGCATCACCGCCGCGCCCGACATCGAGGCCTACCTGGGCTTTGTGCTGACGATGTTCATCGCCTTCGGCGCGGCCTTTGAAGTTCCCGTGATCGTGATGGTGCTGGCACGCATGGGCCTGGTCAGCATCGAGAAGCTGAAGGCGTTTCGGAGTTACTTCATCGTGCTCGCGTTCATCGTTGCCGCGGTCATTACGCCGCCCGACGTCGTGTCGCAGCTGGCCTTGGCGATACCGATGTGTCTGCTTTACGAAGTGGGCATCTGGGCGGCGCAGATTTTCATTCGCAACACCCAGCCGCCCGCAGCGCAGGCGAACGAGCCGTGAAGCTTGCTTGCCCCTGCAGGCTTGAGCGAGCTGACTTCTAAGGCGGATTGCGCTGGGTCCGCGCTTTCGGCCGCTGCGCCACGGTGACGTCCAGGTCGAGCGCGGCGTCGCCGCGCTGCACGCTGACCAGCGCGTGCGCCTGCGGCCGCAAGGCAGCCACGGCGCTCAGGAGCTGAGCCGTATTGTTCACCGGGGCTCCGGCGATGCGCACGACCACGTCGCCGGGCCGAAGACCGGCAGCGCTCGCCGGCCCGCTGTGCAACACACCGGTGATCAAGACGCCCTGTTTGATCGGCAGGTTCAGTGTTCCGGCGATTTCAGGCGTCAGATCGCGCGGTTCGACGCCGATCCAGCCACGAATCACCTGGCCGTCTTGAATCAAGCCCTGCATGACGAGCATCGCCGTGCTCGCCGGAATGGCAAAGCCGATGCCCATGCTGCCGCCGCTGCGCGAGAAGATCGCCGTGTTGATGCCCAGCAGGTTGCCGCTCACGTCCACCAGGGCGCCGCCCGAATTGCCCGGGTTGATCGCGGCGTCGGTCTGGATGAAATTCTCGAAGGTGTTGATGCCGAGCTGGTTTCGCCCCAGCGCGCTGACGATTCCCGACGTCACGGTCTGGCCCACGCCAAAGGGGTTGCCGATCGCGAGCACGACGTCGCCGACTTGCAGCTGTTCGCTGTCGCCGATGCCGATGACGGGCAGGCGATCGAGCTCGATCTTCAGCACCGCCAGGTCGGTGTCGGGATCGGTGCCGACGAGGCGCGCTTTGGCCTGGCGCGCGTCGGTCAGCATCACTTCGATGTCGTCGGCGCCTTCGATCACGTGATTGTTCGTCAGCAGGTAGCCGCTCGAGGAGACGATGACACCCGAGCCCAGGCCGATCTGCGAGTCCTGCGGCATCTGGCGCGAGCGATCGCCGAAGAAGAACTGAAACCAGGGATCGTTGGCGTTGGCGCTGCGCGTCGGCGCCTTGCTCGCTGTGATGCTGACGACAGCCGGGGTGGCGCGCTTGGCCGCGGCGCTGTAGCTGCTCGCCGCCGTCGGCGCGTTCAACAGCGCCGGTTGCAACCCACTCGAAGGGGCGTTGATGGCGGAAGGCGTGGGGGCGGCCTGGCCTTGACGCTTCAGCCACTCGGGCTTGAGCGTGGCCACGACGAAGAGCACCGCGACGGCCACCGTCACGGCTTGGGAGAAAATGAGCCAGGTCCTGCGCATGGGAGAAACTTGGGATGGCGGCACAAAGCGCGACGAAGATCGACCTCGACGACCGGGTGGGCGCTGAAGATCGGTCCCGCGATTATGGTCTGCCCATCGCGGTGACGATGGGCGACGCGTGCGGCATCGGTCCGGAGATCATCGCCAAGCTGTGGCGCGAGCCGCAGGCGCGGGCCTGTTTCGTGGTCGGCGATATCGGGGTCATGCGCCGCGCGGTCGCCCTCACAGGCGGTGGCTTGGCGGTGGCGCGAATCACGTCGGCCGCCGACGCTCTGGCCACGCCCCCGGCGTGTGTGCCGGTGATGCAGGTCGAGGCGATCGCCTCTGATCTGATCGATGCGCCGATCGGGCAGGTCGACGCGCGTGCCGGCAGGGCCTCGGCCGTCTGCATTGAAAGGGCAGTGCGACTCGCGCTCAGCGGCGCCATCGCCGCGATCGTGACGGCGCCGATTCACAAGGAGGCATTGGCCGCAGCCGGGGTTCCCTACCCGGGGCACACCGAAATGCTGCAGGCCCTGGCGTGCCCCGTCGGCGTCGCGCCGCCGGTGCGCATGATGCTCGCCAGCGCCCAGTTGCGCACCGTGCTGGTGACGGTGCATCTGGCCTTGCGCCGGGCCATCGATGCGGTGACGTTCGACGCGGTCCTGGAGACGATTCGCATAACTCACCGCAGCGCGCCACGCTGGGGCCAGCCGACACCGCGCATTGCGGTGGCCGGGCTGAACCCGCACGCCGGAGAAGGCGGACTGTTCGGCGACGAAGAGCTGCGCATCATCGCCCCGGCGATTGCCGCAGCGCGGCGTGAGGGCATCGACGCACGTGGCCCGTTCGCCCCCGACACGGTTTTCATGCGCGCGCGCCACGCCCCGGCGCCCGCCGGGTCGTCCGCGGGAACGACCCCGCACGTGGCAGAGTTCGACGTCGTCGTGGCGATGACGCATGACCACGGCTTGATTCCGGTGAAGTACCTCGGCTTCGAAGACGGCGTGAATGCGACGCTTGGGCTGCCCTTTGTTCGCATGAGCCCGGACCACGGCACGGCGTTCGACATCGCTGGAACCGGGACGGCGAGTCCGGCGAGCCTGCTCGCCGCGCTGAACATGGCGCGCCAGTGGCTCGCCGCAAGTGCCTAGGAGCTGGGCCGACCTCGATCAGTGCACGGTCTGCGCGTGCAACTCCGCGAGTTGCTTGCGCGCTCGGTGCGTCGCGCGTTCCATCAGGTACTTGTTCTCGAAGGCGCGGAAGCGGCCCGTCTCGCACATGCGAGTGAGCATGCGCAAGGTGACGGAGATCGTTTCCTGATGCTTCTTGCCGCGCGTGAAGACGAAAAACTGGCGGCCTGGGCTCATGTAGGTCAGGCGGACCTTTTTCCATTCGTCTTTCAAGTGCATCTGATACGCAAAGCCGAGGTTGATGTGGTCGATCAGCTCGGCGCCGCGCGTGGGCTCGTCGGCTTCGCCGTCCTTGGCGTCGAAGACGCCCAGGCCAGAGTCGACGGCCAGGGGCATGGGCTCGGTGCTGTCCGCCGGAGACTCGGAGTCGACGCCGATGCCGATGTCCACCGAATCGCTCCAGTTGATGTTCGATTCGGCAATCAGACCCACCGCTTTGGCTTCCTCGGGCGTGAAGCGCTGTTCAATGTCCACCGCGTCTTGCAGCACCGGCAGGGGGCCCATCGAAGCCACCGACTCGGCGCCCGGCACCGGCGCATTCATGGCCGTCTCGAGTTGCTTGACCAGCATGTTGTGATCGAGCTCGGACAGGGGTTGTCCCTTCAGCGCCTCGGCGTGCGCCGGCAGCAGCTTGCCGAAGAACTCTTTCTGCGCGGCCGCCGACCAGCCGATGAACTTCATCCCCTCATTCAGGTCCTTCATGAGGCTCGGCAACAGCGTCAGGAACTTCTTGCGCAACGCCGGCGTGCCCTGGGGTTGGATGCTCATCACCAGGTCGCGCCCGACACGCTTGTAGCGCAGCAGCCGCTCGGAGTGGCCGCCCTCGCGGCTCACTGCCAGCACCAAGGCCTGACTCCAGACTTGCGAGAGGAAGTCGCCCAGATAGTCGGGAAGCGCCAGCGGCGCGAGCGCGGCGCGCATCTGCTGCATGTAGCGCTGCTGAATGCGCAGCTCCGACTCCTTGCTCTCGATCGTTGCAAGGGCGCCGGTTTGTTCGGCCTCGACTTTCGTCTGGCTGGCGATGAAACTCTCGAGCGCCTCCAGCTTGATTTCATAAAGATCGATGCGGTCGAAATCGCCCTCGACGATCTCCTGGACCAGGTCCCGGACCCGGGTGATGAATTCCAGGCCGGGCCCTTCGTCGAAGTCTTCGAAAGCGCAGGCAAGGGACGCCATGCGGTTCACAAAGCGACGCACCGGGTGGCGACGCGATGAGAAGAACGTCGTGTCGCTGAGCGCCACGCGCAGCACGGGCAGTTGCAGGCGCGCAATCTGGCGCGCCATGTGCGGCGGGACGCGGCTGTCGGAAAGAATCTGGTCGAACAGGCCGCCCACGACGTCGATCACCATATGGTCGAGCTTGCCCGCCGTGGCCTGGCGCAGTTCGTCGCGGTGCGCGTGAATCAGATTCACCGCCATCGCCCCAGGCATGACATCCCCCGTCATGTGCAGGTTCTGGCCGAGGGGTTGGGTCGGCAGGTAGCCCAGTGCGCCGTTCGCGCTGCGCGGACCGGCGTTGCCGAATGCCGAAGGCGAGTCACCGGAAACCGGGCTCGATGCGAGCATCGTCAGGCGGCGCAGCAGGTGCATCATTTGCACCTCGGCCTGGACCACCGGCGAGCCAGAATACATATCGGCGTCGCCGCCGCGCACGCTCGTCGGCCCGCCGCCAGAAAGATCGCCGCGCCCGCCGCCAGAAAGGTCGCCGCGCGCGCTGGCGCCCCCTGTATTGACGGACTCAGGACTGGTGTAGGGCAGAACCCCGTGCACCGTTGCGCTGCCGCCGCGTGTGCTCGTGGGGCCATTGGCGCTGTAGCCGTTGGCAGGCGAGAGCGTGGCATAGCCGGAGTTGGCCGATCCCAGAGCGACACCCGGACCCTCGACACTGCGCACTGTCAACGCCGCCGGCTTGACGCCGCGCAGCTTCAGATCGCTGAGGATTTCCGCGTAACACGTCGGCATCGCGCGAGCCAGCGTTTGTCCGAGGTCACGTGCCAGGAGTTTGCGCACCTCACTCTCTTCGCTGACCGCCTCGATGCCGCGATACAAAGCCGAGCCGAGAACCTCGGCACGCAGCGGATTGCCCTCCGCCGTGCCCGGCGCACTGCGGGTCAGCACGCTCATGTAAGAGGCGAGCTCGCGCAATTCGGTTTCGCACTCGTGGGTGATGAGTTGCGCGATGCGATCGGCGTGCAGTCGCTCGTCGACTTCATCGTCCTCGACCAGACTCAACGATTCCCAGTTCGAAACCGCCACGGCGCGCTTGGCTTGCGGGCGGGTCGCGAGCTCGTGGCTCATCTTCTCGCCGAGCACTTCTTTGAATACGCGGTGGAACTCGAGCATGTTGCGTTGCAGGTCCTGCTGCGCTGACAACATCTTCTCGCGATCGGCCGCGCCTGGCGTGGACCGGGCCATGGTGCCCAGGACTTCGGTGACGCGTTCGGCGACCGCGGCAGCGGTCACCTTGACGTGATTCATCGCCGCTTCGAGGGCGGACTGCAGACGAGGTTCGGTGGGTCGCATCGGGATACGGTTGACTGCCATTGCGCGCCGGCCGACGAAACGTCGGTGGGCTGGGCGTGGCCAGTATCGAGCCGATCGATGCGCCCATTGCGGCGCGCGGAGTCGACTATCTCTTCAGCGCGTCGCGAATTTCACGAAGCAGCATCACATCTTCGGGAGTGGGTGCAGGCGGCGCTGGCGGCGCTGCCGATTTCATCCGATTGATCTGCTTGACCATCATGAAAATGATGAAGGCGAGGATCACGAAGTTGAGCGCCACGGTAATGAAATTTCCGTAAGCAAAGAGCGGCACACCGGCCTTGGTCAGCGCGTCGTAGGTCAACGGGCCCTTGAAATCCGCGGGCGCGCTGCCGAGCATGAAAAAGAGATTGGAAAAATCCAACCCGCCGAGTATCTTGCCGGCCACCGGCATGATGATGTCCTTGACGAGCGAGTCGACGATCTTGCCGAATGCGGCGCCGATGATCACGCCCACGGCGAGATCAACGACGTTACCCCTGGACACGAAATCCTTGAACTCAGTTGCGAGGCTCATGTGCTTGTCTCCTGATTGCTCATTGCGAAGTGGTGAAGTCCGTCCGATTGCCCGTCTCTGCTCAAGCTTTCCGGACCACCCGAAGTATTGCAGAAGGTCCAGCGTGTCGGCCCGGTGCGCGCCTTGCCACGCTGGTCCGCGCGCTGCATGCTTGCGGTTCGAGGCCCTTGACACGTCCGTTACAATCCCGGGTTAGCCCTGGCCTGACCTTTGAGGTGATGAATGAGTGATCTGCGAATCGATGACGACAAACGCACCTGGCTGATCGCCTCCGGCTGCGTTGGGGCGGTCGGCGCCGGATTCGGCGCGGTTCCATTCGTCGCGAGTTTCCAGCCGTCGGAGCGTGCCCGGGCCGCCGGGGCTGCGGTCGAGGTCGACATCGGCGCGCTGCAGCCGGGCGAGCGGCTCACCGTCGAGTGGCGCGGCAAGCCGGTGTGGATCGTTCGGCGCACCGCGCAACAACTCGAATCGCTGAAGAAGGTCGACGCCTTGTTGGCCGACCCGGCCTCTGCACGCAAGCCCGAAGAGCTGACGCCGGCGTACGCGCGCAATGCGCATCGTTCGATCAAGCCTGAAGTGTTCGTCACCGTGGGGATTTGCTCGCACCTGGGCTGTTCGCCGACGGAGAAGTTCCAACCCGGCGCCCAAGCGTCCTTGCCCGATGACTGGGCGGGCGGATTTCTTTGCCCGTGCCACGGTTCGACGTTCGACATGGCCGGGCGCGTCTACAAAAACAAGCCCGCGCCGGACAACCTCGAGGTGCCTCCGCACATGTATTTGTCGGAGAACCGGCTCATCATCGGCGACGACAAGAAGGCCTGAGCGTCACGCTCGGCAGGACCTGGAGAAGAACAATGGCTGAATTCAAGGTGGCGAGCGCCGACGCGTCACTCGCAGAAAAACTGATGACGTGGGTCGACAACCGGTTTCCGGCGACCAAGCTCTACAAGGAGCACATGTCGGAGTACTACGCGCCGAAAAACTTCAATATCTGGTACGTCTTCGGTTCGCTGTCGCTGCTGGTGCTGGTGATCCAGATCGTCACGGGGATCTTCCTGACGATGCACTACAAGCCCGATGCGACGCTCGCGTTTGCGTCGGTCGAGTACATCATGCGCGACGTGCCGTGGGGCTGGCTGATGCGCTACATGCACTCCACGGGCGCATCGGCGTTCTTCATCGTCGTCTACCTGCACATGTTTCGCGGTCTGCTCTATGGCAGCTACCGCAAGCCGCGTGAACTCGTCTGGATCTTCGGCTGCGCGATCTTTCTGTGCCTGATGGCCGAAGCGTTCATGGGTTACCTGCTGCCGTGGGGCCAGATGAGCTACTGGGGCGCGCAGGTCATCGTGAACCTGTTCGCTGCCGTGCCGCTGATCGGCCCGGACCTGGCGCTGCTGATTCGCGGCGACTACGTCGTCGGTGACGCCACCCTGAATCGCTTCTTCGCATTCCACGTGATCGCCGTGCCGCTGGTGCTCGTGGGGCTTGTTGCGGCGCACATCATGGCCTTGCACGAAGTCGGGTCGAACAACCCGGACGGCGTCGAGATCAAGTCCAAGTTGGGAAGCGACGGACGTCCGCTCGACGGCATTCCGTTTCACCCGTACTACACGGTGCACGACATCTTTGCCGTCAGCGTGTTTCTGGCGATCTTCAGCGCGATCGTGTTCTTCGCGCCGGAGTTCGGCGGGTACTTTCTCGAGTACAACAATTTCATTCCAGCCGATCCGCTGAAGACGCCTACGCACATCGCGCCGGTCTGGTACTTCACGCCCTACTACTCGATGTTGCGCGCGACGACCGATCAGATGATGGCGGTGCTGTCGATCATCGTCGCCGTGGCCGCGGTGCTGGCGCTTCGTAAACCCGCGATGAGCTCGGGAGCCAAGGCCGTGATCGCGGCGTTCGCGCTCATCCTGATTGCCCTCTTTGGCGGTTTCAAGTCGCTGTTCCTCAGTGTGGGCCTCACCGGGCTCGCGCAGTCGCCGCTGCTCGCCGGATTCGAGGCCAAGTTCTGGGGTGTCGTGGTGATGGGGGGCGCCGTGCTGATCCTGTTCTTCTTGCCCTGGCTCGACCAGTGTCCCGTCAAATCGATTCGCTATCGACCGAGCTGGCACAAGTGGTTGTATGGCGGATTCGTGTTTTTCTTTCTCGTGCTCGGCTACCTCGGCTCGCAGCCACCCTCGAATGCCGGCAACTACGTGTCGCAGGTGGGTACGCTCGTCTACTTCGGCTTTCTTCTGCTGATGCCGTGGTGGAGCCGGCTCGGGCGCTTCGAGCCTGTCCCCGAGCGCGTCACCTTCGCTGCGCACTGAAGCCTTTGCCGGAGAAATCGATCATGAAAAGACGCATCGCCGCGCTGCTTGCGGCGCTCAGCCTGGCCTCCCCGGTTGCAGCCAGCGAAGGCGGTATCGCGTGGGACAAGTTCCCTCAAGAGCGCATGACGAATGTGGCGGCGCTGCAGAGCGGCGCGCATTTGTTCGTCAACTACTGCCTGAACTGCCATTCCGCAAGTTATATGCGATTCAATCGCCTGCGCGACTTGGGCCTGAGTGAAAGCGAGATCAAGAGCAACCTGCTGTTCACGACCGACAAGGTCGGCGAAACGATGAAAGTCGCGCTCGACCCGAAACAAGCCAAGGAGTGGTTCGGTGCCTTGCCGCCCGACCTGACCGTCATCGCACGGTCGCGCGCCGACATCGGCAAGGGCAGCGGCGCGGACTACCTCTACACCTATTTGCGCAGCTACTATCGCGATCCCGGCAAGGCGACAGGTTGGAATAATCTGGCTTTCCCCAATGTGGGAATGCCCCACGTCCTCTGGCAGCTGCAAGGCCAGCGCAGCGCCAAGTTTGTCGACGCGAAGGACCCTCACGACGCGTCCAAGACGGTGCATCTTTTCGACCGCTATGAAACCATCGCGCCCGGCACGTTGTCGCCGCGCGAATACGACGAATCCGTCGCCGACCTGGTGGCTTACCTGCAGTGGATGGGTGAGCCCGCCCAGGGCCAGCGCGTGCGGGTCGGCGTCTGGGTCTTGATCTTTCTCGGCCTGTTCATCGTCGTCGCGTGGCGGCTCAACGCGAGTTATTGGAAAGACGTGAAGTGAGCGACGAAGCCCACTTCACTCCTTGAACGCGGCGCCTGGTTTGAAGCGGCGCGCGTCGCCACGCTGGCAAGGCGCCACGTTTGCCTCTCTGATCGATTTCAACTAGGAGCCACCACCATGATGGTGCTTTACTCCGGAACGACCTGCCCCTATTCGCACCGGTGTCGTTTCGTGCTGTTCGAAAAGGGCATGGACTTCGAGATCCGCGACGTCGATCTCTTCGCCAAGCCGGAAGACATCGCCTTGATGAACCCGTACAACGAGGTTCCGATCCTCGTCGAGCGCGATCTCATCCTGTACGAGTCGCACATCATCAACGAATACATCGACGAGCGCTTTCCGCACCCGCAGCTCATGCCGGGCGACCCTGTGGCGCGGGCGCGAGTTCGGCTGTTCCTCCTGAACTTCGAGAAGGAGTTGTTCGCGAACGTGAACCTGCTCGAAGCGCGCGGCGTGAAACCCAGCGACAAACAACTCGAGAAGGCACGCGCCCAGATTCGCGACCGCCTGACCCAGCTTGCGCCGATCTTCCTGAAGAACAAGTACATGCTGGGCGACGACTTTTCGATGCTCGACGTGGCGATTGCGCCGCTCTTGTGGCGTCTGGACTATTACGGCATCGACATGTCGAAAAACGCGGTGCCGCTGCTCAAGTACGCCGAGCGCATCTTTTCGCGCCCGGCCTACATCGAAGCGTTGACGCCCTCCGAAAAGGTCATGCGCAAGTAGGCTTGCCTGCCTTTTCGCCCCGCTCCAGCCCCATGAATCGCCCGCCGATCGCGCCCACCGTTGCAGGCTCGTCGACGCGGCCTTACCTGATTCGCGCGCTGCACGATTGGTGTACGGACAACGGTTTTACGCCCTACATCGCGGTATTCGTCGATGCCAACGTGCAAGTGCCGATGGAATACGTGAAGGACTCTGAGATCGTCCTGAATCTGGGTTTTGAGGCGACGACCGCACTGAAAATGGGCAATGATGCGATTGAATTCAAAGCGCGCTTCGGTGGGGTTTCGCGCGAAATCGTGGTTCCTGTGGACCGGGTGATTGCGATTTATGCGCGCGAGAATGGACAGGGAATGGCCTTTCCTTCACCAGCGAATACCCATGCTGCGGTGAAGGCCTCGCTGGGTGAAGGGCCGCCAGCGACGCTGGTGCGGGGTCCGCGTCTGGCGTCGTCCGACGCAGGCGCTGAACGCGCTGCTGCGCCAAGCAGCGCGCTGGACGACACTGACCCCCCGGAACCATCAGGGGGCGGGCGTCCGTCGCTCAAACGCGTCAAATGAAAACCCAAAGTGGCGCAAAATCGCCCCGCGCCATCAATCAGGCCGTTTTTCGCGTCTGTGTCCTCTCGCTTCGCACCCGACGCCGCGGAAATCGCCGGCTTAGCTCAGTTGGTAGAGCACCCGCCTTGTAAGCGGAAGGTCGTCCGTTCGATTCGGACAGCCGGCACCAATGCACGCCCAGGAGATTACCTGGGGTCAGTTCGGTTGAACCTTGATCCTTATTGAGCTAACCTGCCAGCCCCGCTCTTGCAATATTCGCTCGAGTCGGGGTTGCAACTGGCGCAGTTTGGCCGCGACGGAAGGATTTGCCGCCAATAGCGACCAGCCGAGATCGTCGACAGGGCCTGGCTTGGTTTGTGCGGCCAGAAGGGCAGGCAGGTGGGGGCGGATTGCGTTGAAGCGGGCAGATGAGTCCCGCATGAGTTGCTGCAGTCTGATCAAAGGAGTGCTGTTGCGCAGCACCGATTCGATCGGAAGCGCGTCCGGAGTCGCCTGGGGTGGTTTCGGATTCACCTGACGGAGTGTAGTGAGATGCAGATCCTGATCACCAACGGCAGCCTCGCCCGGACCCGCGTGCTGCGATTGAATCGCTGGCAGTTGACGCTTGCGTTGGCGGGGTTCGCGACGCTATTGACGCTTTTGTCGGGGTTGGCTTATCACTACATTTTTCTGAAGGCGGCGCGCGAAGGCTGGCCGGTCGTGAGCCAGATCATGCGCCTGATCGTGCGCGACGAGTTTGCGCAGCGTGACCGGTTTCTTCGCGAGAACCTGGACGCGATCGCGCAGAAGGTTGGCGAAATGCAGGCCAAACTCGTGCGGCTGGAGGTCATGAGCGAGCGCGTCTCGGCCATGGTGGGCGTCAAGCCCGAGGAAATCCGGCCTGTCGTGAAAACCGCCGCGGCGGGTGCGCAGGGCGGCCCCTTCCTGCCGGCAAGTTCGGTGTCGCTGGATCAGCTTCGCGGCATCGTCGACGCCCTGGATGTGCAGACCGATCAACGCTCCGATTTGTTCACGATGATCGAATCGCGCTTGTTCGAGTCGCGTCTTCAGGCCTTGATGATTCCGAACAGCAAGCCCGTCGATGTACCGCTCGGCTCCGGCTTCGGCTTTCGCCCCGACCCCTTCACCGGTGTCGCGGCGCTGCATACGGGCCTCGATTTTCCGGCGGAAATCGGCACGCCGGTCATCGCCGCGGCGGGTGGCGTCGTGCTGCTCACCGAGCAGCACCCGCAATACGGCAACGTCATCGAACTCGATCACGGGCAAGGCGTCGTGACGCGCTACGCGCACAACTCGAAACTCTTCGCGAAGACCGGCGACATCGTCAAGCGCGGCCAGAAGATTTCTGAAATTGGCACCAGCGGTCGCTCCACGGGACCGCATTTGCACTTCGAAGTGCGGCTGGACGGCGTACCGCAGAACCCTGCCAAATTCCTTGCGAGTCGCGGCGCGGCCACCCTGGCGATCGCGAATACCGCCGCACCAGCCTCAACAGCCAAAGCGAACGCGGTCGGCGCTGTGCGCAAGGACGCCGCGAGCCCCCGGCCCGCCGCGGTGTCCGCACCGCGCACTCCGGCAATCGTCGAGGCGGCGCGTGCGCCCGACACCGTTCAGGCGCCCGTCAGATCGCCCGTGTTGGCCGACGACAGCTCCGCGCCAAGCGAGCCTTGACGAACGCCGCGTGCCGCGCACCGGAAGGGGCCGGCGCCGATGCTAAACTTTCGGGCCCCTGAAGACCGGCTCCCGCAGCGCGCAATTCGCTTGGCTTCAGCGGGCTTCATTGGGTGATCGCCAGAGCTGGCGCTGTCCCTGGGGCGGGCCGATGGCTCGCCTCCGGCCTGAGGCGCGAACCGCGCCCGCACTCATCTCACCGACCCTGAACGCCGCATGTTGCCCAAGCTTCTCACTTCGATATTCGGTAGCCGGAACGACCGACTGCTCAAGCAATACAGGCGGGTGGTCGAACAGATCAATGCGTTGGAGGGCGAGCTCGAGGCGCTCGACGACGCCGCGCTGACGGCGCGAACTGCGCACTTTCGCGAACGCGTCGCGAACGGCGAATCGCTGGACGCCCTGCTGCCGCACGCGTACGCGACGGTGCGTGAAGCGAGCAAACGCACGCTCAGGATGCGCCATTTCGACGTTCAGCTCAAGGGCGCAATCGCCTTGCACAACGGCAAGATCGCAGAAATGCGCACCGGCGAAGGCAAAACGCTCGCCGCCACCCTGCCGGTGTATCTGAATGCCCTTACCGGGCGCGGTGTTCACGTTGTGACCGTCAACGACTACCTGGCTCGGCGCGACGCCGAATGGATGGGGCGCCTGTACAGCTTCCTCGGCCTGACGGTGGGCGTGAACCTGCCGCAAATGTCGCGCGAAGAGAAGCAGGCCGCGTACGCCGCCGACGTGACCTACGGAACGAACAACGAATTCGGCTTCGACTACCTGCGCGACAACATGGTCCAGGACACTGCCGACCGTGTCGCGCGCGGCCTGGCCTACGCGATCGTCGACGAGGTCGACTCGATCCTCATCGACGAAGCGCGCACGCCCCTCATCATCAGTGGCCAGGCCGAAGACCACACCGAAATGTACGTGCGCATCAATGCGGTGGTGCCACAACTCAAGAAGCAGATCGGCGAGCTCGATTTGCGGACTGGCGAGGGCGTGATCGACCCGGGCGACTTCACCGTCGACGAAAAGACGCACCAGGTGTTCCTGACCGAAGATGGCCACGAGAACGCTGAGCGCCTGTTGCGCGAAGCCGGCTTGCTTGTCGATGGCGCGAGCCTGTACGACCCGGCCAACATCACGCTGATGCACCATGTCTACGCGGCCTTGCGTGCCAAGCACCTGTACAACCGCGACCAGCATTACGTCGTGCAGAACGGCGAAGTCATCATCGTCGACGAATTCACCGGGCGGCTCATGACCGGTCGGCGCTGGTCGGACGGCCTGCACCAGGCGGTCGAGGCCAAGGAGGGCGTGCAGATCCAGAGCGAAAACCAGACGCTCGCGTCGATCACGTTCCAGAACTACTTTCGCATGTACGGCAAGCTCGCGGGGATGACGGGCACCGCGGACACCGAAGCCTACGAATTCCAGGAAATCTACGGTCTGGAGACGGTGGTCATCCCGCCCAACAAGCCGACGATCCGCCGCGACGAGCTCGACCTCGTTTACAAGACGAACCGGGAGAAGTACGAAGCGGTCATCGCGGACATCCGCGACTGCCACGAGCGCGGTCAACCGGTGTTGGTGGGAACCACGTCGATCGAAAACTCAGAACTGGTTTCGGGCCTGCTGGAAAAGGCCAAATTGTCGCACCAGGTGCTGAACGCCAAGCAGCACGCCAAGGAGGCCGAGATCGTCGCGCAGGCCGGCCGCCCCGGTGTGATCACGATCGCGACGAACATGGCCGGACGCGGTACCGACATCGTGCTCGGCGGCAACGTCGAGAACCAGACGAAATTCCTGCTCGCCGACGATTCAATTCCGCCGGCCGACCAGGAGGCGCGCGCGCGCCAGTTGCAAGACGAGTGGCAGGGCCTGCATGACGCGGTGAAGGCGCAGGGCGGTTTGCGCATCATCGCCACCGAGCGCCACGAGTCGCGGCGCATCGACAACCAGCTGCGCGGGCGCTCGGGGCGCCAGGGCGACCCGGGGTCTTCGCGCTTTTACTTGTCGCTCGACGATTCGTTGATGCGCATCTTCGCGGGAGACCGCGTGCGCGCCATCATGGACCGTCTGAAGATGCCCGACGGCGAAGCCATCGAGGCCGGCATCGTCACGCGCAGCATCGAAGGCGCGCAGCGCAAAGTCGAAGCGCGCAATTTCGACGTTCGCAAACAGCTGCTCGAGTACGACGACGTTGCCAACGACCAGCGCAAAGTCATCTACCAGCAACGCAACGACATCCTCGAAGCGCAGAGCCTGACGGCGCAGATTGCGAGCCTGCGCGAGAGCACGATGGCCGACATCGTGCGCACTTTTGTTCCTGCGGAAAGCGTCGAAGAACAGTGGGATCTGAAGGGCCTGGAGCGCGTTCTGCATGACGAATGGCAGCTCGACGTTCCGCTCGCGGAGGAGGTCGAAAAGAGTGACGCCATCGCCGATGAAGACATCGTTGCGAAAGTCGTCGCTGCGGCGAACACCGTCTTCGAGGAAAAGGTCGAGCGCGTCGGGCAAGAACAGTTCACCCCGTTCATGCGCATGATCTTGTTGCAGTCGATCGACTCGCACTGGCGCGAACACCTCGCGGCGCTGGACTATCTGCGCCAAGGCATCCACTTGCGCGGTTATGCGCAGAAGAACCCGAAGCAGGAATACAAGCGCGAAGCGTTCGAGCTGTTCTCGCAGCTGCTCGACGTGGTGAAGATGGACGTGACGCGCATTCTCATGAACCTGCGCATCCAGTCGCAGGAAGAAGCCGCACGCGCGGCCGAAGCGATCGAGCAGCGCGCTGAGCGGATTTCCAACGTGACCTACACGCACCCCAATGAGGACGGAAGCGTCTCGCAAGAGGCCGACCCGGCGGTGCTGGCCGCCATGGTCCCCAAGGTCGGGCGCAATGAGCCTTGCCCGTGCGGCAGCGGCAAGAAGTACAAGATGTGCCACGGGCGGCTGGCCTGAGCGTTGCAGCGTTCACGCTTCCCCCGCTTTGCCCCCTCAGAGAGAGTCGAAGCGATTCACTTGTCACCGTAGACTCTCCCCCATCTTGGTTGCTGAATCGCGAGGGGAACACGAGTGAAGGTCCTGGTCACCGGTGCCGCCGGATTCATTGGAATGCACGTGTCGCAGATCCTGCTGGCGCGTGGCGATGTGGTCTTGGGCATCGACAACCTGAACGACTACTACGACCCGCAACTCAAGCGTGACCGCCTCGCGCGCCTGACGCCGCACAAGAACTTTGTTTTCGAGAAGATGGACGTCGCGGATCGGGACGCCATCGCCAAGTTGTTCGCGGCCGAGGGGTTCGAGCGCGTGGTGCACCTGGCGGCCCAGGCGGGCGTGCGTTACTCGCTGGCCAACCCGCACGCCTACATCGACAGCAACATCGTCGGTTTCACGAACATTCTCGAAGGCTGCCGCCACAACAAGGTGCAGCACCTGGCGTATGCGTCGAGCTCGAGCGTGTACGGCGGCAATACCCACATGCCGTTTTCCGAACACCACAATATCGACCACCCGGTGAGCCTGTACGCGGCGACGAAGAAGGCAAACGAGTTGATGGCGCACACCTACAGCCATCTGTTCGGTTTGCCGACGACCGGGCTGCGCTTCTTCACGGTGTACGGGCCCTGGGGCCGGCCGGACATGGCGCTGTTCCTGTTCACGAAGGCGATCATCGAAGACCGCGCCATCGACGTCTTCAACCACGGCGACATGGTGCGTGACTTCACGTTCATCGACGACATCGCACGAGGTGTCGTGCACGTCCTGGACCGCGCCGCAAGCGCCGATCCGGCGTACGACGCGGCCCGTCCGGACCCGGCCCGCAGCAACGTTCCCTACCGGATCTTCAACATCGGCAACAACGACCCGGTGAAGCTGATGAGCTTCATCGAGGCGATCGAAGCGTGTGTTGGAAAGACTGCAAAGAAGAATTTTCTGCCATTGCAAGACGGCGACGTGCCCGCGACGTTCGCCGACGTCTCCGAGCTCAGCCAGTGGACGGGATTCAAGCCGGCGACGCCGATCCGCGATGGCGTCGGCCGCTTTGTTCATTGGTATCGGGACTATTTCAAAGTTTGATCACACATTCGGTGAAGGACTCCTCATCATGACCACCATCGCAGTTATCGGACTGGGCTACGTCGGCCTGCCCCTCGCCGTCGAGTTCGGCAAGAAGTTCAAGACTTACGGTTTCGACCTTTCGACGCAAAAGGTGGCCGCCTACCAGCGCCACGTCGACCCCACCGGCGAAGTGAGCAGCGAAGACCTTCGCAGCGCGAAACAGCTCGAGTGCAGTACCGACCCGAAAGTCATCGGCCACGCCGACTTCATCATCGTCGCCGTTCCGACCCCGGTCGACGACGCGCACCAACCGGATTTCACGCCCCTGGTCAAGTCCAGCGAAAGTGTGGGCAAGCACATCAAGCGCGGCGCCATCGTCGTCTACGAATCGACGGTCTATCCCGGCGCCACCGAGGAAGTGTGCATTCCCATCATCGAAGCCCAGTCGGGCCTGAAGTGGAAAAAGGACTTCTTCGTCGGCTACAGCCCGGAGCGGATCAACCCCGGCGACAAGGAACGCACCCTCACGAAGATCATGAAGATCGTTTCCGGCGACACGCCGCAAACGCTCGCCAAAGTGACGGAGATTTACGGCGCCGTGATCACTGCCGGCGTCTACCCGGCAAGCAGCATCAAGGTGGCCGAGGCGGCGAAGGTGATCGAGAACACGCAGCGCGATCTGAACATCGCACTGATGAATGAACTGTCGCTGATCTTTCATCGCATCGGCATCGACACGCTGGAGGTGCTCAAGGCCGCCGGAACGAAGTGGAACTTCCTGCCGTTTCGCCCGGGCCTGGTGGGTGGCCATTGCATCGGCGTCGATCCGTATTACCTGACGCACAAGGCCGAGATGCTCGGCTACACGCCGCAGGTCATCCTCGCCGGGCGTCGCATCAACGACGGCATGGGCAAGTACGTTGCCGAGCAAACCATCAAACAGATGATCGCCGCGGACTTGTCGGTGAAGGGCGCGAACGTGATCGTGCTCGGCATGACGTTCAAGGAAAATTGCCCCGACGTGCGCAACAGCAAGGTGATCGACGTCGTGCGCGAACTGAAGAGCTTCGGCGTCAACGTCTTGATCCACGACCCGGTCGCCGACTCCGCCGAGTGCGAGCATGAATACGGCGTGAGGCTGACGAAGTGGGCGGATCTGCCGAAGGCGAATGCCATCGTCGCTGCCGTCTCGCACAAGGAATACAGCGCGATGGGCGTGCCGCGCATCACCGAGCGCCTGGTGCGCGGCGGAGTTTTCGCCGACGTGAAGAGTTTTTACGCGAGCGAGCAGATCGAAGAAGCCGGAGCGCACCTGTGGCGCCTGTGAACGTCTGACCTCGCGGGTCCGCTCTCCGGCCCTCGATCCGTCGGCCAGGCGCAAGCGCTCCAGCGGCGCGTTCGCGACCTGGCTCAACTCGCTCGGCCGTAAGTGTCGTCGAACCGAACGATGTCGTCTTCGCCGAGGTAGCTTCCCGACTGCACTTCGATGATCTCGAGCGCCACCTTGCCGGGGTTGGCCAGGCGGTGCTTGTGCCCGAGCGGGATGAAGGTGCTCTCGTTTTCGCTGAGCAGAATCACGCGCTCGCCCACCGTCACCTCGGCCGTGCCCTTGACGACGATCCAGTGTTCGGCGCGATGGTGATGCATCTGCAGACTCAGCGACGCGCCGGGCTTGACCATGATGCGCTTGACCTTGAAGCGCGGGCCCTCGTCGACGCTGTCGTACCAGCCCCACGGACGGTGCACCTGCCGCGGCAGGATGTGTTCGCTGCGCTTGGCCGCCTGCAGCTGGCCGACGATGTGTTTCACCTCCTGACTGCGGCTGCGATCGGCGACAAGCACCGCGTCGGACGTTTCGATCACGACCACGTTGTCCAGCCCCACCGTGCCGACCAGGCGCGAGGTTGCGTGAACGAGCGTTGAACGGCAGTCCTGGAACAGCGCGTCGCCGCGGCTGGCGTTGCCGGCAGCGTCTTTCTCGCTCACCTGCCAGACGGCGTCCCAGGCGCCGAGGTCGGACCATCCGGCGTGCAACGGCACCATGCGAACCGAAAAACGCGGCCCGGCGTCTTGTGTCGACGTGACTCGCTCCATCACGGCATAGTCGACGGATTCCGCGGGGATGGCCGCAAATTCGTCGCGGCCAGGGCGCACGAAGCTCGCGTCAGTCTTGCGCTTGCCCCACGCCGCGCGCGTCGCGGTGGCAATGTCGGGGCGGAAGTGTTCGATTGCCGCCAACCACGTGGAAGCACGCACGACAAACATGCCGCTGTTCCAAAAATAGTCGCCGCCGGCGAGGTAGCGCTGTGCCGTGGCCAGGTCGGGCTTTTCGACGAACTGAGCCACGGCCAGGGCGTCTTGCCCGGCATCGGTGGTGCGGGCACAGCGGATGTAGCCAAAGCCCGTTTCCGGCCGGTCCGGAACGACGCCGAGGGTGACGATCGCCCCGCCTGCCGCAGCACGCACTGCGCGCTCCAACGCCGCAGCGAAGGCGATCTCGTCGGTTACCGTCTGGTCGGCCGGCGTGACCGCCAGAACCGGGTCGGCGCCGCCCTCGATGGCGTACAGCGCGGCCAAGGTCATCGCCGGCGCCGTGTTGCGCCCTAAGGGTTCAAGCAGCAGCGCCACTTCTGGAAAATCGAGCTCGCGAAACTGATCGAGAACGAGAAATCGGTGGTCCTCGTTGCAGACGATGCTCGGTGCGCCGACATTCAGGCCTGGGCATCGCAGCCCAGCGACGCGCTGCACGGCTTGTTGAAACAGGCTTCGGTCGCCATGCAAGGCCAGGAACTGCTTCGGGTGTTGCGCACGCGACAAGGGCCACAACCGCGTGCCACTGCCGCCAGCCATGATGACGGGGCAGACTTCAATCGATGTCAAGTTTTTCCTCCTGCGGGGCCTGCGGCGCCGGTTGTCGGGAGCGCTGATGATCCAGTGCGTGATCCGCGCGTTGGCTATTACGCGGCCATGCCCTGGGGATTCAAACGTTGCCAGCGCCAGGCATCGCTGCACATCGAATCGAGGTCGCGCTGCCCTTGCCAACCCAGGACTTGTCGCGCCAGTGTCGGATCGGCGTAACACGCGTCGATGTCGCCCGGACGCCGCGCGACGATGTCAAACGGCACGCTGCGTCCGCTCGCGCGCTCGAACGCGCGAACCAGTTCCAGCACGCTGTAGCCTCGGCCGGTGCCCAGATTGGCCGTGATGGAGCGTTTTGTGTCGAGCAAATAGCGCAGTGCCGCGACGTGGCCCTCGGCCAAGTCGAGCACGTGGATGTAATCGCGCACGCCGGTGCCGTCGGGCGTGGCGTAGTCGTTGCCGAAGACTTGCAAGCGCTCCCGCTTGCCCACCGCAACCTGGCTGACGTAAGGCATCAGGTTGTTGGGCGTGTCGCGCGGGTCCTCGCCGATCAGGCCGCTTTCGTGGGCACCCACGGGATTGAAATATCGCAGCAGCGCCATCGCCCACGCCGGGTCGGCGAGCTGCAGATCGCGCAGAATGTTTTCGCCCATCAATTTCGTCGCGCCGTACGGGTTCGTCGTCGACAGTGCAGCGTCTTCGCGGATCGGCAGTTTCTCGGGCTTGCCATAGACGGTGGCGCTGGAGCTGAAGACGAGCGTCTTGCAAGCGCGGCTTTGCATGACGCGGCACAGGGTCAGCAGGCTGCCAAGATTGTTGGCGTAGTAGTCCAGCGGCTTGGCCGAACTCTCGCCGACCGCCTTGTGGGCAGCAAAATGCACCGCGGCGGCAATCTTGCGCTGCGCGAATACGGCGTCCAACGCACTCGCATCGCAAACGTCGGCTTGAACGAAGTCGGGGTGCATCGACCCGATGCGCGCAAGTCGATCGAGCACCTGCGGCGAGCTGTTGCTGAAGTTGTCGACACCCACCACATCGAAGCCCGCCGCCTGCAAGGCCAACCAGGTGTGCGATCCGATGTACCCGGTCGCGCCGGTCAGCAGAATCGTGGTTTTGCTCATCGAATGCTCAATTGAATGCTGCAGCTTGCCAGCGTGGCGCTGTACGGGGTCGAAACAACTGTCGCGTTGTCCAAAGTTGCGCGCGCGTCTCTCGAGGCGTTGCAGCCGAGCTGCCAAGCGCGGCTGGGTGCATAACTTGTGCCGAGCGACAGCGTGGATGAACGATCCCGGCCGGTGATGCTCCCGCTGACGAGCTCGCGCCGCGCATAGCGCCCGCCCAGCGTGACGCGAATCTTTGCGCTCGCCTCGTAGGCCACGCTGAGCGCCAGGGCGTTCGTCAGCACACTGTTGTCGCCCACCGCGTTTCCCTGGTTGTTGGCCAGTGCGACCAGCGCCGTCTCGGATCCCGAGTCGCGGCTGAGACTCGTCGCGAAGTTCAATTTGCCCGTCGCCTTCCAGTCCCAGACCAGCGAGCCCGTGACACCCTTGACGTTGCGCAGCACCTGTCCTTCGAATGCGGTGCGGCCGTAGCTCAGGCGTGCGTTCAGCGTGCTCAGGCCGCTGGCCACCCATGTCGAGGTGAAATCGACATCGTCGCGATCGAAGCTTTCCTTGTTGCCTGTGCCCAGCACGATCACGTTCGGGTACTCGCCGCGCGTCGCGCGCAGCGCCGCTCCGATGCTGAGCAGGCTGCTCGGTCGGTACGTGAATCCGAGCGATCCGGCGTTTTGCCGCACCTGCGCAGCCCGGTACTCGGGCGCCGTGTAGGAGATTTCGCTGTGCGACAGCGCCGTGTTCAGCGAAAGCAGCGAGGCCACGCCGAGTTGCGCGCGCAGGTTCGCTTGGCTGCTGGTCTCGAGGTTACGCTGCGTCGTTTGCACCTCGTCGCCCGAGGCGGCGTAGTTGGCCAGCGTCCGGTTCGACGCCACGCCCAGACTGCCCGACAGCCGCTCTATCGTCGCCCAATCCAGCCCGGCGTTCACGCCCCAGCCGACGTTGTCCAGAACGCGAACGTCTTCGTAGCGGGTGGCGCGCAGCGACGCGCCGGCGAAGAGGCGTTGCCTGCCGATCGGTTGGTCGAAGCCCAGACTCAGGCTCGTGAGCGAATATTTGTCGGGCAGTTCGTTCGTGCTCGTCCGGTAGAGATTGGAGTTATGACCGATCGACTCGCTCAGGCCAACATAGTAGGGGTTGGCTTCGGCGCGCGAGTCGGCCCCGCCTCCAGCCAGGAGCAGGGCAAACACCGGCACTGCCGCCTGATGGCGTGTCGGGCGACGGCTTGACCCCTGCCGGAGGGCGGGCCCGGAGCAGCTTCGGATCGACGGGGAAGTGGCCATCAGTACGCGCGTCGATCGGCGAACAGGAAGCGCACGCTGCGCGCGATGATTTGCAGGTCCAGCTGCAGCGTCCAGTTGCGCAGGTATTCGAGGTCGTACTCGACGCGCGACTGCATCTTCTCGATGGTGTCGGTTTCGCCGCGTTGTCCGTTGACTTGGGCCCAGCCGGTGATTCCGGGCTTGACCTTGTGGCGCACCATGTAGGCCTTGATCACTTGCCGGTACAGCTCGTTGTGCGCCACCGCGTGCGGCCGGGGTCCGACGAGGCTCATGCTGCCCCGGAGCACGTTGAAGAGCTGCGGCAGTTCGTCCAGCGACGTGCGGCGAATGAAGGCGCCAAACCGCGTGATGCGCGGGTCGCCACGCCGCGCCTGCGGTACGAGAGGGCCATCCTCCAGGGCGATCATGGAGCGGAACTTGTACACCGTGATCTCGCTCCCGTCCAGGCCGTTGCGGCGCTGCGCGAACAGCACCGGTCCCTCCGAGCTCAGCTTGACCCCGAGCGCAACAAACAACATCACCGGGGACAGGATGATCAGAATCAGACTCGCCAGAATCACATCGCTGACACGTTTGACGAGTTCGTTCGTGCCGGTGAAGGGGGTCTCGCAGATGCCGACGACGGGGACGCCATTCATGTCGTGCAAGCGGCCCTGGATGATGCTGATGCCGAACACGTCGGGAACGAAATACAGCGACGCGGTCGTGCCTTGCACGCGCTCGAGCAGGTCCACGATGCGCGGCTGGGATCCGAGCGGCAGCGTGATATAGACCTCGCGCACAGCGTTGGCAGAAATGTAGGCGGCCACGTCCGCCAGGCTGCCGATGCGCTTGTTCAACGCGTCCGGGTGCAAACGATCGTCGGCGCGGTCGTCGAAGTAGCCCACAAAGTCGGCCCCTGTGTCTTTAACCGCCATCAGCGCCCGGGCCACCTTGACGCCCAAATTGCCGGCACCGATGACAACCGCCGAACGCCGCGTCGCGGCGCGCGCTGCCAACGCCCACACCGCGGCCTTTCCGGCGATTGCAGCGAGCCACTGCAGGACCGGCGTGATCACGAGCCAGGCGATCAGCACGTTCGACTCGAAGTAGTGCAGGCTGCGCGTCGCATAACCGCACAGCAGCAGGATCGCCGCGAGCACGAGCCAGCTGCTCAGCACGTCTGCTGCCGTGGCCAGGGGGTTGTCGCGAAAGCGGTTCGGCCCCGGAAACGTGAGCGCGAACACAAGCAGGCACAAGGTCATCGCCGCGCGATCCAGCGGCTCCTCGAAGGCGAGCATCACGACGAGAAATGTCAGCACCGTGATGCTTGGCTCGAGGAATGCCGCAACGAGAGACGTGACGGACTGCGGAGCTTGAAAAAAAGTCCGTTTGAGGTTGCGCTCTTCAAACATCGTTGGGAATGACTTTTCTCGTCAAGCGCAGGGCAGTGGCCAAGCGACCGAAGAATTCTGTACCAAAAGCGTACTTCGTGCGGCTTGCAACTGGCGCGCAATCCAGGTCGATACCGTGATCACCTCCCTACAATCCGTGTATGTTTCACGCCTTGTACACGCTCGCCGCCACCGCAGCAATGGAGCGTGCGACGCTGCTCTTGAATCACGTCCTGGCCGGCGAGGCGATGGCCACGCAGCGCTTGCGCGCTCACGTCGGACGCTGCATCGCGCTGCAAATCAAGGGGTGGCCGAGCCTTCTTCCGCAACCCCCCCACCTTGCATGGCGCATCACGCCGGCAGGCCTGCTCGAACGTTGTGGCCCGGCAGACGCGGCAGAGACGGGATTGTGCATCGAGATCGATGCGTCCGATCCCGCCAAGCTTGCCCTGGCGGCACTCGCGGGTGAGCGCCCACGCATCGAGGTGGCAGGGGATGCGGCGCTTGCCAGCGACATGAACTGGCTGTTCGACAATTTGCGTTGGGACATCGAAGACGATCTCGAGCGCGTGGTGGGGGCGGTGCCGGCGCGTCAACTCTGCGAAATCGGCCGCTCGGTCGCCGGCGCCGTGCGCAGCGCAGCGCAACGCTTGGCCGGCAAGGGCGGCGGCGCCAAGCCTTCGGTATGAGGCGCGTCCTTCGGCTCCTGCGAATCCTCGTCACGGTGCTTCGCTACGGCCTGGACGAACTCGCGCTGTCGAGCTTCCGCCAACCCTGGGTGCGCCTGCTCGTGCGCCTCATGACGCTCGGACGGCGCCTGGACGCGCCGCGCGGCGAGCGCCTGCGCGAAGGGCTGATTCGGCTCGGCCCGATCTTCGTCAAGTTCGGCCAGGTGCTGTCGACACGGCGCGACGTGCTGCCTGATGATTTGGCCGACGCATTGGCGCGATTGCAGGACCAGGTGCCGCCGTTTGCCGCCGAGGTCTCGCGCGCCATCGTCGAGCGTGCGTTCGGGCGGCGCATCGAGGACGTTTTCGCGCGATTCGACGCGCAGGCGGTGGCGAGCGCCTCGATCGCCCAGGTGCATTTCGCAGCGCTCAAGGACGGGCGCGAGGTCGCGGTCAAGGTGCTGCGCCCGGGAATGCTCGAGGCCATCGAGGCCGACCTGGCCTTGATGCGCACACTGGCGCGCTGGATCGAGCGGCTGTCGGTCGACGGGCGGCGCCTCAAGCCCCGCGAAGTGGTCGCCGAACTCGATACGCACCTGCACGACGAACTCGACCTGGTGCGCGAAGCCGCCAACGGCTCGCACCTGCGACGCAACATGCAGGGGCTGAACCTGATGCTCGTTCCCGAAATGGTCTGGGAGCTGTGCACCCGCGAGGTGATCGTGATGCAGCGCATGTATGGCGTTCCGATCAGCCAGAAACAGCGCCTCATCGACGCCGGGGTCGACATCCCGAAGCTCGCGCGCGACGGCGTGACGATTTTCTTCACGCAGGTGTTTCGTGACGGTTTTTTCCACGCCGACATGCACCCGGGCAACATTCAGGTGTCGGTCGAGCCGGCGACGTTCGGCCGCTACATCGCGCTGGACTTCGGCATCGTGGGCACGCTCACCGAGTCGGACAAGCAATACCTCGCGCACAACTTCATCGCCTTCTTTCGGCGCGACTACAAGCGCGTTGCCGAGCTGCACCTGGAAAGCGGCTGGGTGCCCACCGGGACACGCATCGACGAGCTCGAAGGCGCGATCCGCGCGGTGTGCGAACCGCACTTCGACCGTCCGCTGAAAGACATCTCGCTGGCGCAAGTGCTGCTGCGCCTGTTCCAGACCTCGCGGCGCTTCAACGTCGAGATCCAGCCGCAGTTGGTGCTCTTGCAAAAGACGCTGCTCAACGTGGAAGGGCTGGGCCGCCAGCTCGACCCCGAACTCGATCTGTGGAGCACCGCCAAGCCGTTCCTGGAGCGCTGGATGGACGCGCAAGTGGGCTGGCGCGGCTTGCTGTCGCGGCTCACGCACGAAGCGCCGCGCTATGCGCAACTCCTGCCCGAATTGCCGCGGCTGCTGCACCAGGCGTTGCGCAAGCAGCCGGCCGAACACGCGCAGCTGTTCGCCGAGTTGCTTGCCGAGCAGCAGCGCACGAATCGCTTGCTGCAAGGGCTTCTTTACTTCGTTGCCGGGGGAGTCGTGGGGACCTTCCTGGTGCTCGCGTTGACGGGGCGGCAGATCTTTTGATGCCGTTAAACTGCGCGCGCATTTTCCCGCTGCGTCAACGCCCATCCTTCGAGGAACCCCGGCCATGCTGATCACGTTCGTCGCTCTGTACATGGCGGTGACAATCGCCATCGGCTTGCTCGCCGCGCGCCGCGTTCACAACGCCAAGGACTACCTGATTGCCGGGCGCAGCCTGCCGCTGTACATGAACGTCGCGACGGTATTCGCCACCTGGTTCGGCGCTGAAACCGTGCTCGCCGTGTCGGCGACGTTTGCCAAGGACGGTCTGCACGGCATCCCCGGCGACCCCTTCGGCGCCTCGGTATGCCTGGTGCTCGCGGCGCTGCTGTTCGCGCGCGTGTTCTATCGCATGAATTTGCTGACGATCGGCGACTTCTACAAACATCGCTACGGCAAGTCGGTGGAAGTGCTGACGAGTGTGGCGATCGTCGCCAGTTACCTTGGCTGGACCTCGGCCCAGATGACGGCGCTGGGCCTGGTGATTCATGTCTTGTCCGGCGCGGCGATCGACCTGAACACCGCCATCGTGCTCGGCGCCGGGATCGTGCTCGTGTACACCATCTTCGGCGGCATGTGGTCGGTGGCGTTCACCGACCTGTTCCAGACCGTCATCATCCTCATCGGGCTGACGCTCGTTGCGGTGGTCGTCGGCGACCTGGCCGGCGGCGCGTCCAAAGTCATCGCGCAGGCTGCCGCCGAAGGCAAGTTCATCATGTTCCCGGCCGACATGGAAGCGGCAGGGTACTGGGCGATGGCGAGCGCCTTCTTCGCCTTTGCGTTCGGCTCGATCCCCCAGCAAGACGTGTTTCAGCGCATGACGAGTGCGAAGAACGAGAGCACGGCAGTGCGCGGCACTCTCATCGGCGGCGCGATCTATTTTTGCTTCGCTTTCGTGCCGATCTTCATCGGTTATGCAGCGCTGGTGGCCGAGCCCTCGCTCAAGGAATTGTTCGCCTCCGATGACCCGCGCCAGATCCAACGCATCCTGCCCGACCTGGTGCTGAGCAAGATGCCGCTGTGGACGCAGATCATGTTCTTCGGCGCCTTGCTGTCGGCGATTCTGTCGACGGCCAGCGGCGCACTGCTCGCGCCGACGGCGCTGTTCACGGAAAACGTGTTGCGCCCGTTCGTGCCGAAGATGGGCGATCGCCAGTTCCTGCTGACGCTGCGCGTCATCCTGGCCACCTTCACGTGCGCAGCGCTGCTGTTCGCGTTGAACAGCAAGAGCACGATGTACGAGATGGTGCAGAACGCGTACAACGTGACCCTGGTCGGCGCCTTCGTGCCGCTGCTCGCGGGAGCGTACTGGAAGCGCGCGACGACGCAGGGCGCGCTCGCCTCCATCGTGTTCGGCGTCGGCACCTGGCTCGCCGCCGCTCAGGGCGGTGAGGCGGTGCCGCTGCCGGCGAACCTGCTCGGCTTGTTCGCCTCAGCCCTTTTCATGGTGCTGGGGTCGCTCGCGCCGCAGCTGTTGCGCCATCACGGCCACAGCATCGAACACACTTCGCGCGCCGCAGCGCAGGGGCATTGAACCCACCTGAGCGCGTGCCGCATGGCGCGCGACTTACAATCGTCGGCTTTGGATTGCGAGGCGAGGAGCGATGCCGATCTATGCCTACCGTTGCGAGGCCTGCGGTCATTCGAAGGACGTTCTGCAGAAGGTTTCGGATGCGCGCCTGACGACGTGCCCGCAGTGCGGAGCCCAGGCCTTCCAGAAGCAGGTCACCTCAGCGGGTTTCCAGCTCAAAGGCTCGGGTTGGTACGTGACCGACTTCAAGGGCGGTGGCCAGAAGCCTGCCGGCGACTCGAAGAGCGACGCCGCCGCAACCTCCGGGACGCCCGGCGCAGGCTCCGAGGCCAAGGGCGACCAGGGGGGCGCAGGCAAGAGCGCGGATGCGGGGGCGCCGTCATCGGACGCCAAGTCGAACAAGTCGACCGAGACGCCGGCCGGCAAGACGCCCAGCACAACGCCCAGCACGACGCCGGTCGCCAAGGCGGCTGCCAAGGCGCCGTCCAGTGCCGGGACCGGCGGCACGCCGCCGTAACGGCGCGCCAGGCAAACCGCAGCGTGGAGTGCAAGTGAAAAAGTACCTGATTGCAGGACTGCTGGTGTGGCTGCCCCTGGGAATCACCGTCTGGGTGCTGCAGGCTGCGCTGGGCATGATCGACAGCGTTTTCGGCTGGCTGCTCAGCGCCTCGCAGGCCATCCTGCCTGAATCGGCACGCGGCACGGTCGACCTGCTGCGCCACGTCCCGGGCTTGGGCGTGCTCGTGCTGCTGCTCGGCTTGCTGCTGACGGGCGCCTTCGCCGCGAACATCGTCGGCCAGTGGTGGCTCAGGCAAGGGCACACGCTGCTCAGCAAGATTCCCATCGTCAAGTCGATCTACAGCTCGGTCAAGCAGGTCTCGGACACGCTGTTTTCGAGCAGCGGTAACGCGTTTCGCGAAGCCGTGCTGGTCGAATACCCGCGTGCCGGCGCCTGGACCATCGCCTTCGTCACGGGCAAGCCGAGCGGCGAAGCTGCGGCGCAGCTTGTCGGCGAGCACGTCAGCATCTACGTGCCCACCACGCCCAACCCGACCTCGGGCTTCTTCCTCATGGTGCCGCGCAGCGACCTGATTGCCCTGCGCATGAGCGTGGACGAGGCCCTGAAGTACGTGATTTCGATGGGCGTGGTCAGCCCCGCGAGCAACGTGGTCGCGTTACCTCAAGTGTCGCGAAATTGACGCTTGAGGTGCGGTGCGCCCGGCGGCAGACGGCGCGCACCGGCGGCACCCCCGCCTGGCTGCGCCCTGCGAGACACGTTGAAAGATTCTGGAGCGATCGATGAGAACCACTTACTGCGGCCTGGTGAGCGAAGCGTTGCTCGGGCAAACCGTCACCCTCATGGGCTGGGCACACCGCCGGCGTGACCATGGCGGCGTGATCTTCATCGACTTGCGTGACCGCGAGGGTCTGGTGCAGATCGTTTGCGACCCGGACCGCGCCGAGATGTTCAGGGCCGCCGAAGACGTGCGCAACGAGTTCTGCCTGCGCGTCGTCGGCCGCGTGCGCGCGCGCCCGGCGGGCACCGAAAATCCCAACCTGACGAGCGGCAAGATCGAGGTCCTGTGCCTGGAGATCGAGGTGCTGAACCCGAGCATCACGCCGCCGTTCCAGCTCGACGACGAGAACCTGTCCGAAACGACGCGCCTGACGCACCGCGTGCTGGACCTGCGCCGCCCGACGATGCAGCGCAACATGAAGCTGCGCTACCGGGTCGCGATGGAAGTGCGCAAGTTCCTCGACGCGAACGGCTTCATCGACATCGAAACGCCGATGCTCACGAAAAGCACGCCCGAAGGCGCACGCGACTACCTCGTGCCGAGCCGCGTGCACCCGGGCGAGTTCTTTGCGCTGCCGCAGTCGCCGCAACTCTTCAAGCAGTTGCTGATGGTCGCCGGCTTTGACCGCTACTACCAGATCGTCAAGTGTTTTCGCGACGAAGACCTGCGCGCGGACCGACAACCCGAGTTCACGCAGATCGACATCGAAACCTCGTTCCTCACCGAGGAAGAAATCCGCACGATGTTCGAAGGCATGATTCGCAGCACCTTTGAGCACGCGATCGGCGTCACGCTGCCGCCATTTCCGGTGATGCTTTACGCTGACGCGATGGCGCGCTACGGTTCCGACAAGCCCGACTTGCGCGTCAAGCTCGAACTCACCGAGATGACCGACGTCATGCGCGACGTCGACTTCAAGGTCTTCTCGACTCCTGCGCAGGCGCTTGGCGGCCGGGTCGCGGTGCTGCGGATTCCCGGGGGCGGCGAGATGAGCCGCGGCGAGATCGACGGCTACACCGAATTCGTGAAGATCTACGGTGCCAAGGGCCTGGCGTGGATCAAGGTGAATGACGCCGCCAAAGGGCGCGAAGGACTGCAGTCGCCGATCGTGAAGAACCTGCACGACGCGGCACTCGCGCAGATCCTCGCGCGCAGCGGCGCGCGTGACGGCGACTTGTTGTTCTTCGGTGCGGACAAAGCGAGTGTCGTCAATGACGCGCTCGGCGCCTTGCGCGTCAAGGTCGGCCACAGCGATTTCGGCAAGGCGCGCGGGCTGGTGCAGGGCGAGTGGGAGCCGCTCTGGGTGGTGGATTTTCCGATGTTCGAGTTCGACGCTGCCGCGCAGCGCTGGAATGCCGTGCACCACCCGTTTACCGCACCCAAAGACGGGCACGAAGACTGGCTCGAGAGCGACCCGGGGCGTTGCGTCGCCAAGGCCTACGACGTCGTGCTGAACGGCATCGAACTCGGCGGCGGTTCAGTGCGTATCCACCGCGAAGAAGTGCAGAGCAAGGTATTCCGCGCCTTGCAGATCGGCGCCGAGGAAGCCCAGCTCAAGTTCGGCTTTCTGCTCGACGCGCTGCGCTACGGGGCGCCGCCGCACGGCGGCATCGCCATCGGCCTGGACCGATTCGTGATGTTGATGACGGGCGCCGAGTCCTTGCGCGACGTGATCGCCTTCCCCAAGACGCAGCGCGCCCAGTGCCTGTTGACGAATGCGCCGAGCAGCGTCGACGAAAAGCAGTTGCGCGAGCTGCACATTCGCCTGCGCGCCGCGCAGGTGAGCTGACGATGCGTCGCCACAGGTCTCCGTGTACGCCGCGATGAGCCCGGCGCAGCGCGCCGCGCAGCGCCGCCCGCCGAAGATTCCGGTGTCGGTACTGGTCGTGATCCACAGCGTTGCGCTCGACGTGCTGCTCATCGAGCGCGCCGACAGCCCCGGCTACTGGCAAAGCGTGACCGGCTCCAAAGACAGCGACGCCGAGTCGCTCATGCACACGGCGGTGCGCGAAGTCGCCGAAGAAACCGGCATCGTCATCGGCTCATCCCTGGTTCCGATGACGGCGCTGCGCGATTGGCGCTTGAGCAACGTCTACGAGATCTACCCGGTTTGGCGCCATCGCTACGCGCCCGGTGTCACGCACAACACGGAACATGTGTACGGCCTGCGCGTGCCGCGCCATGTGGGCGTCAATCTCTCGCCGCGCGAACACCTGCGCTACGAATGGCTGCCGTGGCGCGAGGCGGCAGAGCGCTGTTTCTCGGCGTCCAACGCCGAGGCCATCCTGCACTTACCGCGTTTCGTCGAATGACACCCGCACCGTCCACGCTGCAGGGCGGGCACGTGTTGCGCGTCGCGACCTACAACATTCACAAGGGCGTGCGCGGCCTGGGCCCGCGCAAACGCCTGGAGATTCACAACCTGGTGCTGGGCATCGAGGCGCTTGACGCCGACATGGTGTTCCTGCAGGAAGTGCGGCACTCGAATCGCGCGGATGCGAAGCGCTTCCCCGACACCCACATCGGCTGGCCACGCCTGCCGCAGGCCGATTACCTGGCCCCGGAAGGCTACGCGGTCGCCTACCGGACGAACGCCGTGACGCGCTTTGGCGAGCACGGCAACGCGCTGCTGTCGCGTTGGCCGCTCGGGGACGCCGGTCACCATGACGTGTCGGACCACCGTTTTGAGCAGCGTGGCCTGCTGCACGTGCCGGTGCAGTGGCGCGACACCACGCTGCACGCGGTGGTTGCGCACCTGGGCCTGATGCACTCCGGCCGCGTGCGCCAGGTGGAGCGCCTGGCGCGCTTCGTCGACGCCGAAGTACCGCTCGACGCGCCGCTGATCGTCGCCGGCGACTTCAACGACTGGGGCGAAAAGCTCGACGCGCCGATGCGCCACAGCGGTTTGACGCGAGCCATCGTCGAAGGTGCAAGACCCTCGCGCGTGAACACCTTCCCGTCGCGGGTGCCGGTGTTCTCGCTCGACCGCATCTATACGCGTGGTCTGCGCTGTGTCTCGACCTCGGTGCCACGCGGCGCGGCGTGGGCGCGCATGTCGGATCACCTGCCGCTGGTGGCGGAGCTCGAGCTGACCTGAGGGGCGAAAAAGAGTGGCGCCCAATGCACCACGCCCGGGTATGCGCGGCCAAGCCTTGCGCCCGCACCATGAACTGACGCTGCTCAAGGGCGGAGAAGAATTCTTTCCGGCGCTCGTGCAGGCGGTAGACGCCGCCCAGCATGAGGTGCTTCTCGAAACCTACATTTTCGACTTCGCGCGTTCGGTGATTGCCGTGTGCGAGGCGCTCGAACGCGCGGCAATGCGCGGCGTGAAGGTCTGCATCATCGTCGACGGTGTCGGGACCGACGCCATCCCCGTACCGTGGCAAGAGCGGTGGGCCGCTGCCGGCGTGCGCTGGCGCATTTTCAACCCGGCGCGCGGCTGGCGCTTGCTCATGCCGCGGCGTTGGCGGCGCCTGCACCGCAAACTGTGCGTCGTCGATGGCAGCGTCGCGTTTTGCGGTGGCATCAATCTTCTGGACGACTACTTCGATCCGAACTATGGCGAGTTGACCCTGCCTCGGCTCGACTTTGCGGTGCGCATCAAAGGCCCGCTCGTCGCCGACGTGCAAGACACGATGACGCGCCTGTGGTGGCGCTTGCAGGTGCTGCGCGAAACTCGCAAGGCCGACCTCGAAGGCGCGATTCACGCGGCGCGCGAGGTCGCGGCGGCGGGCGTGGACATGGTCGAGAGCCGCAGCGACAGTGCCGCGATGTCGGGCTTGTCCGATATGCCCGAGACCGAGTCGGATGAATTGGCGCACAGCCCGCTGGCCGCGCTCGTGCTGCGCGACAACGTGCGCTTTCGGCGCCGCATCGAAGGCACGTACCGGGTGGCCATCGCCCTGGCGCAAAGCGAAATCCTGATCGCGAGCGCCTACTTCGTTCCGGGCGTGCAACTCCAGCGCGCGCTGCTGCGCGCGGCACGCCGCGGCGTGCGCGTCACCTTGCTGCTGCAGGGACGCTATGAGTACTTCATGCAACATCACGCGAGCCGCGCCGTCTACGGCGTGTTGCTCGATGCGGGAATCGCGATTTACGAATACGCGCCAAGTTTCTTGCACGCCAAGGTCGCGGTGATGGACGCCCACGGTGGGTCGCTGGCGACGGTGGGATCGTCGAATCTCGACCCGTTGAGCCTGCTGCTGGCGCGCGAAGCGAATGTCTTCATCCGCGACGACGCCTTTGCCGCCGAGTTGCGTGCCCACTTGCTCAAGGCCATCGAGGAGGGGCGCCGCGTCGACCCGCAGGCGCACATGAACCGGCCCTGGCTCGCACGCCTCTTGAATTGGACCGCCTACGCGATGATGCGCGTCGCCATTCTTCTGACCGGCAACCGCTACTGAAGGTTCGCGATGCAGCGCAACGGGGCGCATCCCCCCCAGGGATGCGGGAAGCGCAGTGCGCTTCCGGACGGCACAATTCCTCAAAGCGCACGCCATGGACCGACACCACCCCGTCATCGATTCCCGCATCGCGGCACACCCTGCGCCCGGCGTGTGGATCGGTGCCGTGCGACGCGCCATCGGCCCAGTCGCTCAAGTGACGCCGACCGATCAAGGCGACATGATCGAGACGCATCCGCCGCACTACCTGGTCGCGATTTGGGCGCCGCTGCGCGACGACGAGGCACATTTGCGCCGCTGGCCCGATTCGGTGTCGGTTGCCCTGGGCGACCACGAGGGCGCGATCGATGAACTGGTGCGCAACCTGCCCGAGGGCGCACGCGTGTGGGTCACGCCGCAGGAAATCGACTGGGCGGGAATCGCCGAAATCGCCATGCTCAGCGAGGGCGGACGCTTCACCCCCGAGCACTACCGCGAGCTCGAACGCTTCATTGCACAGGAACGCGACGCGGCCTTGGCGACGATCAGCGCCAACTACACCGACAGCGCAGGCGGGTTCGAAGGGTTTCTGGGAACCGTACCGTCGTCGTTCTCTTGAGCAAGGGCGCGTCGCTGCGCGTTCACTCGTCCTGCGCCTTGACGAACGAGCGCAATTGCATCGCCATGCGCGCCATCGACGCCTGGTGGATGTACATCATGTGGCCGGCCTCGAAGTAGTTGACACTGATGTTGGACGCTTGCGCGTCGCGCAGGCCCAGGTGGCTCAGCGTGTAATCGGCCGCCGCGTGCGGCGTGGCCAGATCGTAGAAACCACTGGCGACGTAGACGCGCATGTGCGGGTTCGCCTGCATTGCGCGGCGCAGGCTTGAACCGACGTTGGCGTATTTGTTTTCGAAGTCCTTCCACTTCCACTTCTGCCACAGCGGCGCGTGCACGACGTAGGGCGCGTCGCTCTCGAACTTGAGGTGTGAGCGCAGCAACCGGTTCATTCCCGCCGCATAAGCGCCGACCAGGTTGTTCATCGCCGCGTCGGTTTCGGGCTGCTCGCCTGCGTCGTCGCGGTCCTGGCCGACAAAGCGCGAATCCAGGCGCCCCACGGTCTGGCCACGCTGGCGCAACAGTTCCTTGCAGAAGCGCGAATCGAGAGGGCGCAAATCGCAGCGCAGCACGTATTCGATTCCCAGGCCGGTGAAACGCGCCACCTGCGAGGCGATGCGCTCGCGCTCGGCGGGTGAGAGGCGCGAGCCCTGCATCAGCGCCAGGCTGTACTCGGCGTTGGCGAAGGTCTCCGCCGCGGCGATGACTTCGCGCAAGGCCTTGCGCTGCATGTCGGGCGGCAGGGCGCGGTGGTACCACGCCGTCGCTGCGTAACTCGGCAGGAACAACGCGTAGGGCAAGTCGTTGGCGTGGTCGAAGCTCAGCGTTTGCATGTCCAGCGCGAGCGAGACGAGCATCACGCCGTTCAGATAGACGTCGTGCTTTTCCTGCAGGTGGTGCGACAACCCGGCGGCGCGTGTCGTGCCGTAACTTTCGCCGATCAGGTACTTCGGGCTGCCCCAGCGCTCGAAGCGCGTCAGGTACATGCGAATGAACTCGCTCACCGAGTCCAGGTCGCGTTGGTATTCGTGGAACTCCGAGACCTTCTGATCGTCGAGCATGCGCGAGTGGCCGGTGCCCACCGGGTCGATGAAGACCAGGTCGCTGTGCGTCAGCAAAGTGTGTTCGTTGTCGCGCAGTGCGTAGGGCGGCGGCGGCGCGAGGCCGGTATCGTCGGTGGCGACGACTTGCGGCCCGAGCAAGCCCAGGTGCAGCCAGACGCTGCTCGACCCCGGGCCGCCGTTGAATGCGAACGTCAGCGCGCGCGCTTCGCTGAATTGCGGCGCGCCCGTGTTCTTCAGCGTGTAGGCGATGAAGAAGAACGCGGCGCGCGCCTTGTCCGGCGCTTTGCGCGGTGCATCGGTGGCGCTGGATTCGTCCGGGCTGGCGCTGTGCGCATCGTTGTACAAGCGAAGCAACAGCGTGCCGCAGGTCGCCGTGTATTCCAGAGTGCGGCCGTTCACGACCAGGCTGTGGTCGGTGCTGACGAGGTGTTCGCGCGGCTCGGGCGCCGGGTCGGCAATGGCAGGCTTGTCCGCGGGCTCGGGCATGGGGCGCATCAGAAGTTATCGTTGAAGGGAATCGTCTCGAAAGCTACCGTGACTCTAACGCCATCGACCCCCAACGCCCCTCGCGACTTTCCCGTGCTCGCAGGCGTCGACTTCACGAGCCGCCCGCGGCGCGCCAAGCCCATCACCATGGCGCTGGGGCGCTGCGTGCCCGGTGGCGTGGTCTTGGAATCGCTGCGGCTGCTGCCGGACTTTGATGCACTGGCGCAGTGGCTGCGCACGCCCGGTCCCTGGCTTGCGGCGTTCGACTTTCCCTTCGGCTTGCCGCGTGAACTCGTGCTTCACCTGGGGTGGCCGCTCACCTGGCCCGAGCTCATCGCGCACTACGCGGCGCAGTCGCGGCAGCAGGTCCGCACGACGTTTGCCGCGTTCTGTGCGGCGCGGCCCGCGGGCGCGAAGTTTGCGCATCGTGCCTGCGACCGTCCCGCGGGATCGTCGCCGTCGATGAAGTGGGTGAACCCGCCCGTGGCCTACATGCTGCACGCCGGAGCTCCGCTGTTGCTCGCCTCGGGAGTGCACTTGCCGGGCCTGCACGACGGCGACCGCAGCCGCGTCGCGCTGGAAGGCTACCCCGGCCTGCTCGCCCGCGAACTGATCGGCGCAAGGTCTTACAAAAGCGACGCGAAGGCGCACCAGGACGAGCCGCGCCGGCAAGCGCGAATCGCCCTCATCGACGCCCTCGAGCAGGGCCGAACGCGCCTGGGTTTGCGCCTGTTGCTGAGCGAGCCTCAGCGCGACGGATTGATTGACGACGCCAGCGCGGATCGGCTCGACGCCGTGCTTTGCCTGATGCAGGTGGCGTGGTCGGCGGCGCGGCCGAACTTCGGACTGCCGGCGAAGATCGACCCGATCGAAGGTTGGATTGCCACGGCAACGCCGGGCGCCGCCCCGGGCGCGCTTGCGGGCAACCGCCTGCACGTCACTCCGGGCGTGACGGCTCTCGCTGCAGCGCCGCCCACGTCGCGATGAAATCTCGCTGCTCGCGCGTTTCGGGCGAGTGCGGCGCGACGGCGAGCTTCGCCATGACGCGCCACTTGTCGCGAATCGCCGCCAGCGCTTGCTCGGCGGCAAGGCCTTGTTCGACGAGCAGGCAGCCCGCCACCGTGCCGGTGCGGCCGATGCCGGCGCGGCAATGCAGATAGACATTGGCACCGCCGGCGAGAGCGGTATCGATGGCCTGCAGCGTCGTGCGCATGCCATTCACCGACGGCACGCCGAAGTCGGCCACGGCGAATCGACTGCTCTGCGCGTCCACCCCGCGCTCGGCGCCCGCCTGCCGCAGCAGCGCAGCGTAAGGCGGCAAGGCCTCGGCCGCGTGGGTGAAGTCGAAGCAGCGCGTGACGCCCACGTCGAGCAGCGCCTGCAAGCGCCGCTGCATGAACACGGCGTCGTCGGCGCCGGGATACTCCCCCGCCAGCACGCGCCCGGCAACCAGCCAATAACAATTGCCGTGCGGGCGCGGCAGCGCGTCGCCGGCGGCGTGGATCAGCGCGGGGTCGAAACGGGTCTTCACGCCGCACGCGCCGCGTCGAGAAGCTTCAGTGCGCGAGGATCTTCGACAGGAAGTCGCGCGAACGTTCGCTCTTCGGGTGGTTGAAGAATTCCTCGGGCGTGTTCTCTTCGACGATCTGGCCGTGGTCCATGAAAATCACCCGGTCGGCGACGGAGCGCGCAAAACCCATCTCATGCGTCACGCACAGCATGGTGATGCCCTGTCCGGCGAGTTCCTTCATCACGTCGAGCACCTCGTTGATCATCTCCGGGTCGAGCGCCGACGTCGGCTCGTCGAAGAGCATGATCTTGGGCGTGAGGCACAAGGCGCGCGCGATCGCGACGCGCTGTTGCTGTCCACCTGAGAGTTGCAGTGGATATTTGCCGGCCTGCTCTTCGATTTGCACACGCTGCAACTGTTGCATCGCGCGCGCCTCGGCCTCTTTTTTTGGAAACTTGCCGACCCACATCGGCGCCAGCGTCAGGTTCTCCAGCACCGTCAGGTGCGGGAACAGGTTGAACTGCTGAAACACCATGCCGACGTTGCGCCGCACCGCGTCGACCGCCTTCACGTCATCGCTGAGCTCGATGCCGTCAACGATCAAGCGACCCGACTGGTGTTCTTCGAGCCGGTTGATGCAGCGGATCAGCGTCGACTTGCCCGACCCCGACGGCCCGCAGATCACGATGCGCTCGCCGCGCGCGACGTCGAGCTGGATGTCGCGCAGCACGTGGAACTGGCCGTACCACTTGTTGACGGCGTCGAATGTGATGATCGGAGCTTCGGGGGTGGCCATGGTCATTGCCTGCGCATTCCAGTGTTGAGATAGGCCTCGACCCAGCGGCTGTAGCGCGACAACGCAAAACAGAAGACGAAGTACACCGCGGCGACGAAGAGCTGGCCTTCGAGGAAAAACTTGCGCCAGTCGGCGTCGCCGAGGGCAAGTTGCAGCGCGCCGGTCAAGTCGTAGAGGCTGACGATGGTGACGAGCGACGTATCTTTGAACGTGCTGATGAAGGTGTTGACGATCGCCGGCACGACCAGGCGCAGCGCCTGCGGCAGCACAATCATTCGTGTCGTCTGCCAGTAGCTCAGGCCGAGCGCCTGCGCCGCTTCGACCTGGCCTTTGGGCAAGGCCTGCAAGCCGCCGCGCACGACCTCGGCAAGATAGGCCGCGGCGAACAGCGTCATCCCGGCAAGCACGCGCAGCAGCACGTCGATCGACACACCCTGCGGCATGAACAGCGGGAACATGAACGACGCCATGAACAGCACCGAAATCAACGGCACGCCGCGAATCAGCTCGACGTAGAGCACGCAAATCGCGCGAATCGCAGGCAGCTTGGAGCTGCGCCCGAGCGCCACAAAAATCGCCAGCGGGAAGGCGATCGCCAGGCTCACGACCGACAGCATCAAGGTCAACGGAAAACCACCCCAGCGCGACGTCTCGACCGGTGTCAAGCCGAACACGCCGCCGAGCATCAACACGAGGAACAACGCCAACACGCCAAGCCACAGCGCCGCAAGCCAGGGACGCCACATCGGCCGCAAGCAGCTCGCGACGAGCAAGGCGATGAGCACGGCACACGCAAGCAGCGGGCGCCACTGTTCGGCGTAAGGGTAGCGGCCAAACAGAATCAGGCGGCCCTTTTCGGCGATCACGCCCCAGCACGCGCCCACTTCGTGCGCGGCGCGGCACGCGGCGTTGTCGGGAGCGAACACGGCGTGCCAGACGCTCCAGTTGAAGAGCGGCGGCACGAGCCACAGCAGCACCGCGAGCGTGACCACGGTCGTCAGCGTATTGCCCCAGCCGTCGAACAAATTGCGTTTCAGCCAGGCGATCGCGCCCTCGGTCGCGACCGGCGCGGCGCGCGGCGCGATCGGATTGAACACCGCGGCACGGGCCACCTCAACGTTCCCGGATCGCCGCACGGCGGTTGTACGCGTTCATCGCGGCCGAGGTCAGCAGCGACAGCGTCAGGTAACACGCCATCACGAGGGCGATGCACTCGATCGCCCGACCCGTCTGGTTGAGCGACGTGTTCGAGATCGACACCAGGTCGGGGTAACCCACCGCGACGGCGAGCGACGAGTTCTTCGTCAGATTCAGGTACTGGTTCGTCATCGGCGGAATGATCACGCGCAGCGCTTGCGGCAACTGAATGAGGCGCAGTTCCTGGCCGCGGCTCAGGCCCAGGGCTGCACTGGCTTCATGCTGGCCGAAGGGTACCGATTGAATCCCTGCGCGAACGACTTCGGCGATGTACGCTGCGGTGTAGAGCGTCAGGCCGACGAGCACCGTCAGGAACTCCGGTGTCACGGCGCCGCCGCCGATCACATTGATCTCTGTCTTTTCCGGGGCGTCAACGCCGGCGGGCGCGCCGCCGAGCAACCAGCCCAGTACGGTGAGTGCGACGACGATCGCGAGCCCGGGCAGCGCCACCGGCACGATCTGCCCCGTCGCTTCGCGCCTGTGCCGGGAAAATCGCCCCCAGCCCCAAGCGCCTGCCAGTCCTGCGACCAAGCCCAGCAGCGTGAAGGCATGTCCCGTGCTCCACAGGGGGTGCGGAAACTGCAAGCCGTTCTTGCTGAAAAACACGCCCGGCAGTGGCGTCAGCGCTTCTTCGATGCTCGGCAGCAGCTCCGTCATCACGAAGTACCAGATGAAGAGTTGCAGCAGCAGCGGCACGTTGCGCAGCAGGTCGACGTAGGCGCTGCTGAGCGTTCGCACGAGGAAGTTGCGAGAGAGTTTGCCGATGCCGATCAGCGTGCCCAGCAGCGTCGCCATGACGATGCCCAGCAGCGCGACACGAAACGTATTCGACAGCCCGACGAGAAACGCCTTGCCGTAGCTCTCTGCCGAGTCGAACGGGATCACACTCTCGCCGATGGAAAACCCCGCCGGCTGGGAGATGAAGTCAAAGCCGCTCTTGATGCCGCGAGCGCGCATGTTGTCCAGCGTATTGGACAGCAGGTAGGTGCCCGCAGCGGCGATCAGCGCGAGTGCGATCGCCTGGTACAGCAGGCCGCGAAACGCCTTGCTGCGCCAGTGGAATCGGCGGACAGCGGGCGGCGCGGCCATCTTCGCTTCGAGCGGTGTATTCCTCGTGAAACGGTGCTCAACGCACCGGCGGCGCGTACATGAACCCGCCCTTGCTCCACAAATTGTTCGCGCCGCGCGGCAATTTCAGCGCCGATTTCGGGCCGACGTTGCGCTCGAAGACCTCGCCATAGTTGCCCACCTCTTTGATCGCGCGATACGCCCAGTCCTTGTCCAGGCCGAGCAGCTTGCCGGTGTCTTCCGAGGTGCCCAGGATGCGCTGCACGACGGGGTCTTTGCTCTCGGCTTTCAGCTGGTCGACGTTGGCCTTGGTGATGCCGTATTCCTCGGCTTCGATGAGCGCGAACACGACCCATTTGGCGATGGCGAAGAACTCATCGTCGCCGCGGCGCACTGACGGGCCGAGAGGTTCCTTGGAGATCAGCTCGGGCAGGATCACGTGGTCCTCGGGGTTGCCGGCTTCCTTGTTGCGCACCGACGCGAGGCCCGATGCGTCTGTCGTGTACGCCTGGCAGCGACCGGCGAAGTAGGCCTTGTTCGTTGCTTCCTGCGTTTCGAACACGACCGATTTCATGTTCAGCCCGACCGACTTGGAGTAGTCGGTCAGGTTCTTCTCCGTCGTCGTTCCCGACTGCACGCATATCGTCGCGCCCTTGAGCTGCTTGGCGCTCGTGATCTTGCTCTTCTTCGTCACCATGAAGCCCTGGCCGTCGTAATACGTCGTGCCGGTGAAGTGCAGGCCGAGCGACGCGTCACGCGTCAGCGTCCAGGTCGTGTTGCGCGACAGGATGTCGACCTCGCCCGACTGCAGCGCGGCGAAGCGCTGCGCGGCGTTGAGTGGCACCCATTTGATTTTGCTCGTGTCGCGCAAAATGGTTGCGGAGATCGCCTTGCACACGTCCACGTCCAGCCCGGCCCAGTTGCCCTGGCTGTCGGCCGCCGAGAAGCCCGGCAAGCTGGGGTTGACGCCGCAGACCAGTTGGCCACGTGCCGTGATCGCCTCGAGCGTCTTGCCGGCGTGCGCGGGCAGCGCGACAGTCAGTGCGGCGGCAGCGCACAAGCCCAGAACGGCGGATTTCGGAAAGACTGCTTGCATGATGTGAAACTCCAGGATCGAAAACGATGGACCCGCGCCAAAGCAACCCGACGCGTTAACGCGCGCAGTCTAGGCGCCCTGTTCGGCGCATTGCATGCTCGATTTCCCTCGGGGGTCTTGGTTGCGGAGGGCGGCAGCGGTGCACGTACCATTCGCGAAACTCTGCGGCTGCACGCGTTTTCCCATGGCCCGGTTCGCGCGACTGTTCACACTGGCTACGGCGAGCCATCTCAAGCTTCGCCTGCTCGCGCTCTACAAGCTGCTGCGCCACCCGCAGACGCCGCGCCTGGCGAAATGGGTCGGGTTCGCCGTGATCGCCTACGCGGTCAGCCCGATCGACCTGATTCCGGACTTCATTCCGGTGTTGGGCCTTCTCGACGATCTGCTGATCCTTCCGCTGGGAGTCGCGCTCGTGGTGCGCCTGACCCCGCCACCGCTTTGGCAGGACTGCCTGCGTCAGGCGCAGGCGGCTCAGGAGCGCCTGCCGCGCCTGTGGTGGGGTGCGGTGGCGGTGATCCTGGTCTGGCTGGTGTTGCTCGGCTTGTTCGTCGCGTGGCTTGTCCGTTTGATCGCAGCGCAATGATCCGAGCCTTTGCCGTGGCGTTGACCTCGCTGTTTCTCGCCGCCGCGGTGGCCGCGCCGCCAACGGGCGTCGCGAGCGGCACCGTCACGCTCGTCATCGACGGCGATACGCTGTGGGTCCGGCCCGACGCGGGCCGCGGCAGCAGCACCCGGCCGCGCGCGGTGCGCCTGCGCGACATCGACGCGCCGGAGATCTGCCAGCCGTGGGGCCACGAAGCCAAGGCCGCGCTCGAATCGCGAGTCCTGCACCGGCACGTGCGCCTGCGTGGTCAGGCGACCGACGACTATGCGCGACGCGTGGCGACACTCGAGCTGGTGGGTGGCGAAGATATCGGCGCCTGGATGGTCGGCCAGGGCCACGCCTGGAACTCGACGTATCGGCAGCACCCGGGGGCTTATGCAGCGCAGGAACACGCAGCGCGCAGCGCGCGGCGCGGCCTGTTTGCCCGGGGCGATGCGATCGAGCCGCGCCGCTTTCGCAAGATCCACGGGTCGTGCCGCAGCCACTGAGTCATTTGCGCATCAAGGTGCTCTTGCCGAACAGGCTTTCGATCAGGTCCACGGCAAGCTCTGCCGTGCGGTTGCGCACGTCGAACGCCGGGTTCAACTCCATCACGTCGAGTGAGGCCAGACAGCCGGTGTCGGCAATCATCTCCATGCACAACTGCGCTTCGCGATAGGTGGGCCCGCCGCGCACTGTGGTGCCGACGCCGGGGGCGATGTCGGGGTCGAGAAAGTCGACGTCGAAGCTGACGTGCAAATGCGTCTTCGCGTCCAGCATCGCGAGCGCGAGTTCCATGGTGTGGCGCATTCCCATCTCGTCGATGTAGCGCATGTCGAAGACATCGAGGTCGGCTTCATGGACGAGGCGCTTTTCGCCGTCGTCGACGCTGCGAATCCCGACCTGGCAAATCGCCTTGGGCTGCAACGCCGGGACCGCGCCGCCGATCTCGGTCAACTCTTGCGGCCCCTTGCCGCACAGGCACGCGACCGGCATGCCGTGCAAGTTGCCGCTGGGCGTCAAGGTGTTGGTGTTGAAGTCGGCGTGGGCGTCGAGCCAGAGCACGCGCAGCTTCTTGTTCGCCTCGCGGCAGTGGCGCGCGACGGCGGCTATCGAGCCGATCGCCAGGCAGTGATCGCCGCCCAGCAGGATCGGCAGCCGAGCGCTGCGCAATTCGCTGTAGACGGCGTCGTGCACGGTCTGGTTCCACTGCACCGCTTCGGCCAAATGCCGATAGCCGTTCTGCGGGGCTTGCCATGGGTTTGCCGGGCCGACGAGATTGCCCCGGTCAGCGACGTCCAGGCCGCGGCGCGCCAGAACCGCAACGAGGCCGGCGACACGCAAGGCTTCGGGTCCCATGCTCGCGCCGCGCGTTCCGGCACCAATGTCGGAGGGGGCACCGATCAGGCTGACTTTGCGTGTCACTGGAGCCCCCCGCTCGGCGAGTACGCCGAGCGACCCCCCGAGGTGGTTGAGCCCGCCTTCGGGCGGCCGTGCGCCGGGCTCATATATCCACCGCAAACTCACCCGTTTGCGTCTGCGGCAGATCAAAGCCGTATTCGGCCTCCAGGCAGCTCCACGCTTCTTCGGCGCTCTCGACGAAGTGGAAGAGGTTTTTGTCTTCGGCGCTGATCATGCCGGTCTCGATGAGCAGGTCGAAGTTGATCAGGGCTGTCCAGAACTCGCGCCCGAACAGCAGGATGGGGCGGCGCCGGCACTTGCCGGTCTGGATCAGCGTCATGGTCTCGAAGAGTTCGTCGAGCGTGCCGAAGCCCCCGGGGAAACACACCAGGGCAATGCTGCGCATCAGGAAGTGCATCTTGCGCAGCGCGAAGTAGTGGAACTGGAAGCACAGCTCGGGCGTGATGAAGTCGTTGGGCGCCTGCTCCATCGGCAGCACGATGTTCAGGCCGATGCTCTTGCCGCCCACTTCGAACGCACCGCGGTTGCCCGCTTCCATGATTCCGGGCCCGCCGCCGGTGACGACGTAGATCGGCGTCTCCAGGTCGCGCGAGCGCGTCGTGACCAGCGAAGCGAAGCGCTGCGCCTCCTCGTAGTAGCGTGACATGAGCAGCTTCATCTCGGCGCGGCGCAGCGCTGCGGGGTCGGTGCCGGCCTGAGCCGCCGCCAGCTCGCGCGCCGCCACATCGGGCGGCGCGATGCGCGCGCTGCCGAAGATCACGATGGTGGACCGGATGTCGTGCTCGAGCTGCACCATCTCGGGTTTGAGAAGCTCGAGCTGCATGCGCACCGGGCGCAACTCTTCGCGCAGCAAGAAGGCGTTGTCGGTGAACGCCAGGCGATACGCGCTTTCGGGCCCGGTGTAGCGCGACGGCGCTTCGAGCGCTTTCGCGTCTTCCAGGGCACTGGGGAAGTTGCGGGCGGTCAGGTCGGTGCGTTTGTCCATCTTCGCAGCTTAACCGTTGGCGCTTGGCGCTCGCGCGTGGCACACCGGGCACGCCGGGTCGCGCTGCACGCGAATCTCCGTCCATTCCATGCTGCGCGCGTCCAGCATTTGCAGGCGCCCGGCGAGCGACGTGCCCACACCGGCCAGCAACTTGAGCGCCTCAGCCGCCTGCATCGTGCCGATGATTCCCACGAGCGGCGCGAACACGCCCATGGTCGCGCAGCGCACCTCTTCAAGCGTCGCGTCCGGCGGGAAAATGCAGGCGTAGCACGGGTGAAGCTGGCTGCGCGTGTCGTACACCGAGATCTGGCCGTCAAAGCCGATCGCTGCGCCCGACACCAGCGCCACACCTTGCGCGACGCAGGCGGCGTTGACGGCGTGACGCGTCGCGAAGTTGTCGCTGCAATCGAGGACCACGTCGACGTCAACGAGCAACTGCGCAAGGCGCTGCGCGTCGGCGCGCATTTGCAAGGCCGTGACGCGCACATCGGGGTTGATCGCGTGAATCGACTGTGCCGCCGAGCCCGCCTTGGGCTGGCCCACGCGCGCCAGGTTGTGCGCGATCTGGCGCTGCAAATTCGTCAGGTCCACGGTGTCGTGATCGACGATGGTGATGTGGCCCACGCCCGCTGTGCCCAGGTACAGCGCCACCGGCGAGCCCAAGCCGCCGGCACCGATCACGAGCGCGTGCGCCGCCAGAAGTCGCAGCTGGCCCTCGATTCCCAACTCGTTGAGCAGGATGTGGCGCGAATAGCGCAGCAACTGGTCGTCGTCCATGCGCTGAAGGATAGCCAAACTGAGGGCGGACGTAGAAACGCCCGCAGTTGCGGGCGTCTTCTTTGCTGGCGCGTGCGCCTGGTCAATTCGTGTTGGCTTCGGCCTTGCGCTCGATCGCCGTCTTGCTCACGAGCACCGGCTTGCCCTTGAGGCGGTTCAGTGCCTGCATGAGCTGAAAGTCTTCGGCGCTGCCGAATTCAGGCAGGGGTTTGGGCGGGGTTGCGGCGCGCTTGGTGTTTTCGTCTTCGAGTTTCTTGCGCGCTTCCTCGCGGGCCTTCTCGCGCGCCTCGTCCTTGACTTCAGCGCCCTGGCCGCTCTGCAGGTGCTTTTCCAGGTCGGCTTCACGCACGCGCAGCGAGGCGAACAGATTGCCTTCCGAGGTTTCGTCGAGCATCACGTCGGGCACGATGCCCTTCGCCTGGATCGACGCGCCACTGGGCGTGAAGTAGCGCGCTGTCGTGATCTTCAGCGCCGTCTCGGGCGAGAGCTGGCGCACCGTCTGCACCGAGCCCTTGCCGAACGTCTGTGCGCCCATGATGGTGGCGCGCTTGTGGTCTTGCAGCGCACCGGCGACGATTTCGCTGGCGGACGCCGAGCCTTCGTTGACGAGCACGATCAGCGGCACTTTCTTCACCGCGTCGGGCAGCTTGCGCAGCGGATCACCGCCGCCGCGGCGCACGTAGTACTCGGGTGCGGCTTTGAATGTGGCTTTCGAATCGGGAATCTGGCCGTTCGTCGATACGACGACGGCGTCGCTCGGCAAGAACGCCGCGGAGATCGCCACCGACGCTTCGAGCAGGCCGCCCGGATCGTTGCGCAGGTCGAGCACGAGGCCCTTCAGGTTCGGTTCCTGCTTGTAGATCTCGTCGAGCTTGCGCACGAAGTCGTCTACCGTGCGGTCCTGGAACTGGCTGACGCGAAGCCAGGCGTAGCCCGGCTCGATGACCTTGGAGCGAACGCTTTGGGTGCGGATCTCCTCGCGCACGATCGTCACCGGGAAACTGCGGCTCTCGGCCTTGCGAAATACGGTGAGAACCACCTTGGTGTTGGGCTCGCCGCGCATGCGCTTGACGGCCTGGTCCATCGTCAAGCCCTTCACGACGGTGTCGTCGATCTTCGTGATCAGGTCGCCGCTTTTCAGCCCGGCGCGGAACGCCGGCGAGCCTTCGATGGGCGAGACGACCTTGACGAGGCCGTCTTCCATGCCGATCTCGATGCCCACGCCGACGAACTTGCCGGTCGTTCCCTCGCGAAATTCCTTGAACGTCTTCTTGTCGAAATACTGCGAATGCGGGTCCAGCCCGGAGACCATGCCGCCAATCGCGTCGGTGATCAGCTTCTTTTCATCCACCGATTCGACGTAGTCGCTCTTGACCATGCCGAATACCGCGGCGAGCTGCTGCAGTTCCTCGAGCGGCAACTGGGCGACGGAACTTCGGGCGATCGCCTGCAATTGCATGGTGGCCAGCGCGCCGGCCACCGCGCCGAGCGCAATCCAACCCGCCACCTTGAGTTTCCTGCCCATCGAGTGCCCCTTGTGCCCGCGCCTGATTGCGCTCATCGTATGAAAAACTGCGCAGTCAGTATATTCCCGCGCCTGGTTTTCGAGCGGCATCTCCCCGGGAAAGTTGCACGCCGCAACACCCTTTTGTCCGCCGCCCCCGGGACCCGGGGTGTGCTGTCTCGAACAGCGCGCTCCAAGGGGTTTTCAGGGGCGGGGCTGGCGGGCGAAGGTGACGACATGGTCCACCTGAGGGCGGATGCCGATCCACTCGCCCACCTGATGGTCGTGGTGCGACGGCACGTGCGCCAGGACTTGTTCGCCGCTGGCCAGGCGCAGCGTGTAGAGGAACTCCGAGCCGCGAAACGCCTTGCGCTCGATGCGCGCCTTCACCGCGGCGGCGTCGTCGTGCACGATGTCGTCGGCGCGCAGCAGCACGTCGCACAGGCCGCCCTCGAAGGCGTCGGGCAGCGGGCATTCGAGCACGTCGCTCAAGTCGCCCAAGGGCGTGCGCACCACCGTGCCGCCCGGCGCAGCGACGATCTGCGCCGGCGTGAACACGCCGTGGCCGATGAAATCCGCGACAAAACGTGTCGCCGGCCGGTGGTACAGCGTGTAGGCGTCGTCCCACTGCTCGAGCACGCCCTTGTTCATGACGCCGATCGCGTCGCCGATCGCAAACGCCTCGAACTGGTCGTGCGTGACGAACAGGGCGGTGATCTGCAAACCCTTGAGGATGGCGCGCAACTCCTGGGCGAGGCGCTCGCGCAGGTCCACATCCAGGCTGGAAAACGGTTCGTCCAGCAACAGCAGGCGCGGCTGCGGTGCGAGCGCCCGGGCCAGGGCGACGCGCTGCTGCTGGCCACCTGAGAGTTCGTGCGGCGCGCGTTTTCCCGCGTGGCCCAGGCCCACCAGGTCCAGCACCTCCTGGGTCCGGGCGCGACGCGCCTGCGCGCCCAGATGGGCGATGCCAAACGCGACGTTCTGCGCGACGCTCAGGTGCGGGAACAGGGCGTAGTCCTGGAACACCATGCCGATCTGGCGGTTCTCGGCCGGGACGTGGACGCTGCTCGCGGCGTCGCTCAAAGTGTCGGTCTGGATCGCGATGCGCCCCGCCTGGAGCCTCTCCAGCCCGGCAACGCCGCGCAGCAGCGAGGTCTTGCCGCACCCCGAGGGCCCGATCAAGACCCCCACTTGACCGCGCCGCAGCCCGAGAGTTACCGAATTGACGGCGGCCCGTGGTGTATTCGCTCCATAGCGGATTTCGACGCGGTCGAGCTGCAGAAACATGCCCCTATGATAGGGGCGCCCATTACAAATCAGAATCGTTCGCATTGGGTCGTCTGCGTCGCCGGCGCCAACCGCTCCCCATTTCCCTGCACAACGTGACACGCCTGCTGACGTTCGGCGCATTGTTTCTGGCCCTGCCCGTGGTGGGCGTGCTGGGCGCGTGGCTTGTGCTCGACGCTGCGGGAATCGAAGTCCTGCGCCACCAGTGGCACACCGTGCTGCCGCAGTACACGCTCAATTCGCTGCTGCTGGCTGTCTGCGTGGGCTTTGGCGTGGCGATTGTCGGCGGCGGGACAGCGGTGCTGATCGCCTTGTTCGACTTTCCGCTGCGCCGCTTTTTCGAGTGGGCGTTGTTGCTGCCGCTGGCGATGCCGGCCTACGTCCTGGCTTACGCCACGACCGATGCCCTGCAATACAGCGGTTCCTTGCAGACCGCGTTGCGCAGCCTCACCGGTGCCCGGGGCGCCTTGTGGCCCGACGTTCGCAACCTGTGGGGCGCCGCTGTCCTGTTCGTGTTCTGCCTCTACCCCTACGTCTACTTGTTGACGCGCGCGGCGCTCGTCGAGCGCGGCGTGCCCTTGATGGAGGCCGCCCGGCTGCTCGGCGCCGGAACCGCCAGGCGCGTCCGCGAAGTCGCCCTGCCTCTGGCGCGGCCGGCCATCGTCGCGGGCGTGGCGCTGGCGCTGATGGAAACTCTGGCCGACTACGGCGTGGGTTCCTATTTCGGACTGCAGACCTTCACGTCCGGCATCTACAAGGCCTGGCTCGTGATGAACGACGCCGACGCGGCGGCGCAGCTTGCCTCGATGCTGCTTGCGGGGGTTGCCGTCCTGCTCTGGCTGGAGCGCCGCTCGCGCAGTCGCATCCGCTTTGCGAATACGAGCGCCGCCGGTGCCGCCAGCGACGAGGCCCGGCCACTGCGCCTGCACGGCGCGCGCGCCGCCTTTGCGGTTGGCGCCTGCGCGACGCCGGTCGTGCTGGGTTTTGTCTGGCCCGTGCTCGTGCTGCTGCGTCTTCTGATGCAGGAGTTCGAGTCCGCCGACGCGGAGTTTCCCTTCGCACGCTTTGCCCGTGCCGGCGCGGTGAGCCTCGAACTCGCCGTGATCGCTGCGCTGTTGGCCGGGTTGTTGGCTGGTGCACTGGCATTTGCCTTGCGCACCCGACCCACCCGATCGCTGAACTGGGCGGTGCGCGCAGTGTCGCTCGGCTATGCGGTTCCGGGCGCCGTGATCGCCGTGGGGATATTGATCCCGTTGGCCTGGCTGCAACAGCGCTTTCCGCAAGCCGGCGCGAGTGCCGTGGTCACGGGCACGCTGTTTGGCGTGCTCTATGCCTATCAGGTGCGCTTTTCATCGGTAGCGCTGCAATCGCTCGAGGCGGGCTACGCGCGAATTCCGCAGTCGGTGGACGAAACGGCACGCATGCTGGGCGTGTCGCGTTGGCGCCTGCTGACGCGGCTGCATGTGCCGCTGCTGCGCCGTGCCACCTTGGCTGCACTGCTGCTGGTCTTCGTCGACGTGATGAAGGAGCTGCCTGCCACGCTCGTGCTGCGCCCGTTCAACAGCGACACCTTGGCCGTGATCGCCTACCAGCTTGCGCGCGACGAGCGCCTCGGCGAAGCCGCCTTGCCGTCGCTGGCCATCGTTCTCGTGGGCCTGGTGCCGGTGCTGCTGTTGTCGCGCGCGATGCGGCGTTGAGCTGCTGCACGGCAGGGAAGTCCTCGCGGGAAGAGAGCGAGGGCTGGAAGTCGTTACGCCGGTCAATCAGTTGTTACAGGAGTTCGTCCTCGAGTCGCGACACTTCCCAAGCCCGATCAATTGACAAGGGGAAACGGGATGCTCTTCATTGATGTTCTGTATGGGATGGGGCTGCTGTGCTTGTGCCTCATCGTCATCGTCGCGGCACGCGACGCGGTCCTCGCCGCGGCGCGTCAGCGCAAGCCGGCCGGTTCTGCACCGACGGGGAAAGAGGCGGCGGCCCTCTCGGCATAGTCACTTGCCGCGGTCGGTGGCCGCCCGCAGTGCGTCGCGAAATAACGAAGCTTGAAACGATCGGCGTCGCCCTCGCCGGACGTTGAAACCTGCCGCATCACGGAGGTTCGCACTTCGGTTGGCACCGGGTCGGGACTCAGCAGAATCGCCAGCGCCAAGTCCAGGGGCACGCCGGCCTTGCGCATCTGCCGGGCAACGTAGCCACAATCGCCTTCAGCGTTGATCAGTCGACGGCGCCAGGTGCTGCGAAAGAATTCGCCTGCGACCAGATCGACATCCACCGTCAGCTCGAGGTCGGGGTGCGGCGCGGTGAAGGACAACGGCTCGTGCGGATCGTCGCGGTCGATCCAGGCCTCCCATTCGTCGAAGTTCGCGGGACTGCACCCGCGAAGGGCTTCAGTTCGAACTTCAGGCGGTGCAGTCATGGCCAATGGCTTGCCGGTCTCCGCGCGTGCTGGTTGATGACGCGGCGCGAGTATAGGAAGCAATGGCCGCGGTCCGTTGCGTCGCCACCCCCGGTTCAGGGGGTTGAACCCCCTTCAGTTGTTTCCGAATGCTTCTGGAAGCGCGCCTCAGTTTGCGGCCCGGGGCTTGGGGCTCTCGCCAGGTGTTCGGCCGGCCTGGGTTGGCCCCCCCGGCGGGAATCGAACCCACATCTAGCGCTTAGGAGGCGCTCGTTCTATCCATTGAACTACGGCGGGACGGGTGGAGTTTCGCACGTGGACCTCGGCACGTTCGCGAGGCCGCGCGGCGCGGCTGGGTCCGCTCAGGCGGCGCGGCCGAACCACCACACCGACAAGCCTGCGGCGCTGACCAGCAACAACGCGCCGAGCAGCGCGAACAGCGCGCTGATCTCGGTTTCCTTGCGCTCGACGACGAGCCTCGTGCTGAGCGACTGGTAGACCTTTTTCAGATCTTCGGCGGTGCCGGCGTAGAAGTAGTCGGCGCGGGTCCGGTCGGCGATGTTCTTCAGCGTGTCTTCGTCCAGGCGCACGCGCATCGACCAGCCTTCGAAGCCTATCGTCTCGCCTTCTTTCGTGCCTATGCCCACGGTGTAGACGCGCACGCCGCGCTCCGAGGCCATCTTCGCCGCGTCCAGCGGGTCCGGGCCCGTGGTGCGCTGGCCGTCGGTGAGCATGATGATCGCCGCCGACGCATACGACCCGGGCTCCACCGGAGTGAAGTCCTGCTTGGGTTTGTCGCCGGGCTGCGCGGGCATGTTGCGCGCGCCGGTGATTTGCGACAGGTCGATTCCGGCGTCGGGGAAGATCGTCGCGAGCGACAACACGATGCCGCTGCCGGTGGCCGTGCCGCGCTGCAATTGGAAGCGGTCGATCGACGCGTACACGTCGTCGCGGCTCAGCGTGGGCGCTTGCACCACCGCGGCAGTGCCGGCAAACGAGACGACGGCAACGCGCACCGAGCGCGGCAATTCGGCGACGAAAGTCTTCGCCGCGTCTTGGGCGGCGGTGATGCGGTTCGGCTTGACGTCGGTCGCGCGCATGCTGCCCGACACGTCGATCGCGAGCACGATCGTCTTCTGCGCCGAGGGCAGGGTGATCAGCGCCGCCGGCCGCGACGTGGCGAACAGCAGCGCGATCGTCGCGAGCAGCAGCAGCGCGGGTGGCACATGGCGCCGCCAGGCGCTGGTCTTGGCCATCGCCTCGCGCACCAAACCGAGGTTGGCGTAGCGCAGCACGACTTTCTTGCGCCTTGACAGCAGCCAGAAATAGCCGGCCACCAGCAGCGGTACGGCGAGCAGTGCCCAGAGCATCTCGGGCCAGAGAAAGGTCATCCAAGGCGTCGTGGTCATGATGCGGCACCCCTCCATGCGGGCGCTGAGCCCGGCGCGCCGCCGCCGGCGCTCAAGCGGCTGCGCTGACGGCGCAGGTCGGCAAATCGAAGAATCGCGTCGAGCAGGTTGTCGTCGGTCGCGAGTTCGAGCGTGTCCACGCCGGCGTGCGCGAACGCGCTGCGCAGCGCGGTCTCGCGCGTGTCGGCGAGCTTCGCGAAACGCTCGCGAAAGCCCGCGTCGTGGGTGTCGACGACGAGCTGTTCGCCGGTTTCGGCGTCGTTCATCGACACCAGCCCCAAATCGGGCAAGTCCATCTCGAGCGGGTCGTAGAGGCGCACCGCGGTCACTTCATGGCGTTGCGCCAGTTGCGCCAGGGCGCGCTCCCAGCCCGGCGCGCTGATGAAGTCGGAGACGATGAAAATCGAGCTGCGGCGCTTCACGATGCGCTGCCCGGCAATCAGCAAGTCGCGCAACTGGGTCGCGCCCTGAGCGCTTTTCTCGGGGCGCTGCGCCATGCGCTGCATGATGTGCAGCACTTGAACGCGTCCGCCGCGCGCCGGAATCACGGTGTCCACCGCGCTGCCGTAGAGCAGCGCGCCGATGCGGTTGCCGTGGCGCGTCAGCAGGCGTGCGAGCACGGCGACGAAGTCGCGCGCGACGCTGCGCTTGGTCGTGCGGTCCGAACCGAAGTCCACGCTCGCGCTCAGATCGACGAGAAACCAGGCGGTGAGCTCGCGGTCTTCGGTGAACTGGCGCACGTAAGGCGTCTGCAGGCGCGCCGTGACGTTCCAGTCGATGTGGCGCACGTCGTCGTGGTGCTGGTATTCGCGCAAGTCGGCCAGGTCCAGGCCGGCGCCGCGCCAGAGCGTTCGGTAGTCGCCCTGCAGCACGCCGTCCAGGCGGCGCAGCACGGTCCACTCGAGGCGCTTGAGCAAGGCGTCGCTGCTGCGCGGCGAATCGTCCTGGCGGCGTTGCAGCCGGGGCACCGATGCGGCGGCCGAGGAGTCGCCCCAGGGAGCGATCGTCTCGCCGCGGCGGCGTTCGACAAACGTGGTCACGCTGGGCCTCTAGCCTTCTTCATCAAGCAGCTTGCGGATGCGGCGCGAGCGGCTTGTCGGGAACCGGGATCTTCTTCTGCACGCGCTCCACGATCTGATCGGCGCTCAGTCCGTCGGCGAGCGCCTCGTACGACAGCACGAGGCGGTGCCGCAGCACGTCAGCGATGAGGCCGGTCATGTCTTCGGGCAGCGCGTAATTGCGCCCGCGCATGAAGGCCAGCGCGCGCGCGCCTTCGATCAGGCCGATCGTCGCGCGCGGGCTCGCGCCGAAAGTGATGTATTTGGCCAGGTCGGCCATGCCGTAGCGGTCGGGCCGGCGCGTCGCGCTCACCAGTTTGACGGCGTACTGCATCAACGAAGGGTCGACGTACACCTTCCGGCATTCCTGCTGGAGTTCGCCGAGTTGGGTCATGCTCGCCACCGCATTCACCGTCGTGGCCGGGCCGGTGACGCGCTGCGCGACGACCAGCTCTTCGTCCTCGCTCGGGTAGTCGACGATGACTTTCATCATGAACCGGTCGACTTGCGCCTCGGGCAGCGGGTAGGTGCCTTCGGTTTCGATCGGGTTCTGCGTCGCCATCACGAGAAACGGCTCGGGAACCTTGTGCGTTTCGCCGGCAATCGTCACCTGGCGCTCTTGCATCACCTCGAGCAATGCGCTCTGCACCTTGGCCGGTGCGCGGTTGATTTCATCGGCGAGCAGCAGGTGCGTGAACACCGGCCCGAGCGAGGTGCTGAACTCGCCCGTGCGCGGGCTGTAGATGCGCGTTCCCACCAGGTCCGCAGGCACCAGGTCGGGGGTGAACTGGATGCGCTTGAAACTGCCGCGCAGCGTCGCCGCGAGGGTTTTCACGGTGAGCGTTTTCGCCAGGCCGGGAACGCCTTCGACGAGCAAGTGGCCTTGCGCGAGCAGCGCGACCATGACGCGTTCAAGGAACCGGTCTTGCCCGACGACGATGCGCTTGACCTCGTAGAGCACGCTCTCCATGAGCGTCGCTGCGGCCGTGCCGGGGGGGTGGTTGTTGTCCATGAAGGGGGATGCGGTTGGCGGTGATTGCGATGTCGTGAATGAAGCGGCGCGAATTTCAGAACGGCGGCATGCCCGCGGCATTGGCGGCGTTCTCGATCGGCACGGCAAAGCCGATGCCGATGAAAACGCGCTGTCGCGAAGGGTTGAGGATGGCCGTGACGATGCCCACCACCGCGCCGTCCAGCGTCACCAGCGGCCCGCCCGAATTGCCCGGGTTCGCGGCCGCGTCGAACTGGATCAGATTGGTCAGCACGCGGTCGCCTTCAGGCGAGCGAAATTCGCGCTTCAGCCCCGACACAACGCCCGACGACACGGAGGGCCCGATGCCGAACGGAAAGCCGACAGCGATGACGTGGTCGCCGGGGCGCAAGTCGCCGGTAGAGCGCATCGTCGCGGCGGGCAGATCGTCGGGGATGCTCTTTGCCTTGAGCACCGCCAGGTCGTGCTCGGCGTAAACGCCGGTGATCGTCGCTTCCGATTCGAGCCCGGTGGCAAACGTCACCTTGATGCGTTTCGCCCCGGCAACGACGTGCAGGTTCGTCAGGATGATGCCGCTGTCGACGATCACGACGCCGCTGCCCACGCCGCGGTGATCGGCGTCGTCCGAGCCGTCGTTGGCTTCGTTGCTCTGGCCGACGACGCGCACCAGTGACGGCAATATCGCCTCATACGCGCGCGCCTCTGCGGCGTCGAGCGGCTTTTCCTCGAGCGACGCGCGCAGGGCGGTCTCGATTTGCTCGATCGTCAGCGCCGCGGGGCGCCGCTGAAGTGAAACTTGGAAGGCCAGGCCCAGCAACAACAACAAACCGAACGACGCCGCCCACAGGCGGCGTTCGTGGCGCAGCGCGAACGCCTTGCTGCGCGCCCAGCGACCCGGCTGCGCCGGCACGGGGTTGGCGGCAACGGCCGGCGCGGCGGGTCGGCGCGGCGAGCGGCTGTACAAGGGAGCCTTTTTCATGGCCTTCGTCCTGAACGGTGACGGGCAGAGTGCATGGCGGGTCGACCCGAATCCTGGTTGCAACAGCAGGTGCCGCAACGGTAGCACGGCCACGCCATCCTGTCACAGCACCGTCGCGCAATTGCGCGGTTGCGCGCCCGCCCGAACGTGGGGGCCATGCAAACACCGGCATCATCGCGCCATGTGGATCGACACCCATTGCCACCTCGACGCCGCCGAGTTCGACGCGGACCGCAGCGCCGTGATCGCGCGCGCCGGGCGCCTGGCGGTGTCGCAAATCGTGCTGCCTGCGGTTGCGCCAGAGACTTTCGGCGCGGTGCGCGACCTGGCCCACGCCCACCGATTTGCCTACACCCTGGGAATTCACCCGCTCTATGTGGAGCGCGCCGGCGTGGCGCCACTCGCCGCCTTGCGCACCGCGCTGCAAGCGCATGCTGGCGACCCGCGTCTCGTGGGTGTCGGCGAAATCGGCCTGGATCACTTCATGCCGACGCCAAGCGCTGCGCTGCAACTGCAGTTCTATGTCGCGCAGCTCGAATTGGCGCGCGAATTCGAGCTGCCGGTGATCCTGCACGTGCGGCGCAGCGCCGACACCTTGCTCAAACACTTGCGCCGGATTCGCGTGCCCGGCGGAATCGCCCACGCCTTCAACGGCAGCGAGCAGCAGGCACTGGCCTTTGTCGAGCTGGGGTTCAAGCTCGGCTTTGGCGGCGCGCTGACCTTCGAGCGCGCGCTGCAGATCCGGCGCCTGGCCGCGACGCTGCCGCTCGGCTGCATCGTGCTCGAAACCGACGCGCCCGACATCGCACCGCAATGGCTCTACCGAACCGCAGCGCAGCGCGCCGCCGGCGCGACTTCGCGCAACGAGCCTGGCGAGCTGCCGCGCATTGCGGCGCAGCTGGCCGCGCTGCGTGGCTTGTCGGAGCCCGACCTGGCGCAGGCCACGCGTGCCAATGCGCACGCCGCGCTGCCGCGCCTGGCGGCGCTCGAGGGCCGATGAGATGAGCGCAAGACCTGCCGCCGGCCCCTGGCCCGCCGCGACGATTTCCGAGTTCGACGGCGTGCGCTACCTGCACCTGGGCACCCCCTGGGTGCAGGGCGCGATGCGCATCCGCAAACCGCTGACGATCGAGCTCGAATACGTGCAGCGCATGATGGTGTGGCTGCTGCTGCGCAGCGGCGCCGATCTCGCCAAAGGCCACGCCGTGCAGCTGGGCTTGGGAGCGGGCTCGATCACGCGCTTTTGCCACAGCAAACTGCGCATGCGCACGACGGCCGTCGAGCTGAACCCTTCGGTCATCGGCGCCGGTCGCGCCTGGTTTCACCTGCCCGAGGACTCGCCGCGCCTGGAAGTGCTCGAACAAGACGCGGCGACCTTCGTCGCCGACCCGCAGCGCGCCGATTCGGTGCAGGTGTTGTGTGTCGACTTGTACGACCATGAAGCCGCCGCGCCGGTGCTCGACAGCGAGGATTTCTACGCGAATTGCCGGCGCATCTTGGCCGACGACGGCGTGATGAGCGTGAACCTGTTCGGCCGGCAAAACAGCTTTGCGCGAAGCCTGGCGCGAATTGCCGGCGTGTTCGGTGCGCCGCAAGTGCGAACCATGCAGCGCACGCGCGAAGGCAATTCGATCGTCGTGGCGTTGAAAAGCGCGCCCTTTCCCGCCCAGTCCGTGCTTGCCGCGCGGGCGCAAAACATTGAAACTCGTTTCCACCTGCCGGCGCGCAAGTGGATTCGCATGATCAGATCGCTGCCGCCGACAGAGCCTTCTTCACTCGAGCCCGAACCCGCCAGCCAATGACTACGGTCGATCTCCCTGCTCGCACCGCCGCAGCACACGCCGGGCCGTTGGATTGGCGCGTCCTGCTCAAGTGGTTGCGCGACGACGCCGTCATCACCCCGGAAGACGCTGAGCGCACCGAAAAGCGCTTCGCCGCAGGCAACAGCTCGCAGCACCCGCTGGTGCGCCTGGGCGGCGCCGGGCTGCTGCGCAAGAGCAACGGCAAGGCGCTCGACGTGGAGCGCCTCACCGAGTGGCTCGCCGGGCGCTGCCGCGTGCCCTACCTGCGCATCGACCCGCTGAAGGTGGACGTGGGCCGCGTCACCGAGGTGATGTCGGTGAACTACGCCGAGCGCCGCCACGCGCTGCCGATCCAATACGGGTTGACCGACGTCACGATCGCGACCTGCGAGCCATTCGACATCGCCTGGGTCGCGGAGATCGAGACGCACACGCGCAAGGCGGTGAAGCTGGTGCTCGCCAGCCCCAGCGAGATTTCGCGCTACACGACCGAGTTCTACACGCTCTCCAAGTCGGTGCGTGCGGCCGCGAAGACCGGCGACCAGAATCCGATGGCGAGTTTCGAGCAGCTCGTCGAACTGGGAAAGAGCAACAAGCAGCTCGACGCGAACGACCAGGGCGTTGTGCAAGTCGTCGACTGGCTGTGGCAATACGCCTTCGACCAGCGCGCGTCAGACATCCACTTGGAGCCGCGCCGGGATCTCAGCCTGATCCGCTTTCGCATCGACGGCGTGATGCACACCGTCTACCAGCTGCCGCCCGGCGTGATGAACGCGATGATCGCGCGCATCAAGGTGCTCGGTCGCATGGACGTGGTCGAGCGGCGGCGTCCGCTCGACGGCCGCATCAAGACGCGCAACCCCGACGGCGACGAAGTCGAAATGCGCCTGAGCACGCTGCCCACCGCGTTCGGCGAAAAAATGGTGATGCGCATCTTCGACCCCGACACCGCGGTCAAGGAACTCGACGCGCTCGGCTTCGGCGCGCACGACAGCAAGCGCTGGGAGGCGCTCGTCACCAAGCCGCACGGCATCATTCTCGTCACCGGGCCCACCGGCTCGGGCAAGACGACGACGCTGTATTCGACGCTGCGGCGCCTGGCGACCGACGAAGTCAACGTCTGCACGATCGAAGACCCGATCGAAATGATTCAGCCTGCCTTCAACCAGACGCAAGTGCAGTCGGCCATCGACCTCGGTTTTGCGGAAGGGCTGCGCGCGCTGATGCGCCAGGACCCGGACATCATCATGGTCGGCGAAATCCGCGACCTCGAGACGGCAGAGATGGCGATCCAGGCCGCGCTCACCGGCCACCTCGTGTTCAGCACCTTGCACACAAACGATTCGCCCTCGGCGATCACGCGCCTCATCGACCTGGGCGTGCCGCCTTACCTGATCGGCGCCTCGGTGATCGGCGTGCTCGCGCAGCGCCTCGTGCGCACCTTGTGCGAACACTGCAAGAAACCCGACGAGTCAGTGACGCGCGAGATGCTGCTCGAAGTCATCAAACCGTGGCGCCTGAGCGGCAGCATGCGGCCCTTCAAGCCGGTGGGCTGCCTGGATTGCCGCATGACGGGGTTTCGTGGCCGTGCCGGGTTGTACGAACTGCTCAACGTGAGCCACGCGGCGCACGCCTGCATCCACCCGGTGCCGGACACCGACAAGCTGCGCGCCCAGGCGCTGCTCGACGGGCTGAGGCCGCTGCGCCTGGCCGGCGCGATGAAAGTCGCCGAAGGCGTGACGACGATCGACGAAGTGTTGCGCTCCACGCCCCACTGGTCTTAGGCTGCGCTGAGCGCCCCGCAGGCACGCGAGTGGCCGCTTGAGCGCCACAACCTGCAAGCTCGTGGCCGGCCCCTCGCCGTCAGCCTACGTGTAAACCAGACCCGAGGCGGCGCATGCTGTCCCTAGAATCGGCCGCGGTGGCGTGCTAGGAGGCAGGATGAATATCAAGAGCCAGAGGGACTTCTGGGCCGGGTTGATGTTTTTGGTGGTCGGCGCTGGCTTTGCGATAGGCGCGACCAACTACTCGATGGGCACGTCGGCGCGGCCGGGCGCGGGTTACTTCCCGCTCGGGCTGGGAGTCTTGACCGCGCTGCTCGGCGCCTTCATCCTGTTCGAGGCGCTCACCATCGAAACCGAAGACGGCGAGCCGATCGGCAAGATCGCCTGGCGGCCGCTCATCGTGATCGTGCTGACGATCAACGTCTTCGGCTTTCTGCTGCCGCGACTGGGAATGATTCTGACGATTCCCATCCTGATCGTGATGACGAGCATGGCCAGCGACGAATTTCGCTGGCGCGGCGTGCTCGTCAGCGCCGTCGTGCTGACGGCATTTGCCTGGTTGATCTTCATCGCGGGATTGAAATTGACGATCCCGTTGTGGCCCAAGTTCATCGCCGGTTGATCCCCGCATAAACCGAACCCGACTGGGGACTCCGCATGGACCTGATCAACAACCTCGCACTTGGTTTCGGCGTCGCCTTCACGGCGCAGAACCTTTTGTACGCTTTCTTCGGCGCCATGCTCGGTACCCTGATCGGCGTGTTGCCCGGTCTGGGCCCGGTGGCAACGATCGCGATGCTGCTGCCGTCGATCTACGCGCTCGACGCGACGCCCGCGCTCATCATGCTGGCGGGCATCTACTACGGCGCGCAGTACGGCGGCTCGACGACCGCGATCCTGATCAACGTTCCCGGCGAATCGAGTTCCGTCGTGACCGCGATCGACGGTTACCAGATGGCGCGCCAGGGCCGCGCCGGCGCCGCGCTCGCTGCCGCCGGCCTGGGTTCGTTTTTTGCCGGCAGCGTGGGCACGCTGATCATTGCCGCGTTCGCCCCGCCGCTCACCGAACTCGCCTTCAAGTTCGGCCCGGCGGAGTATTTTTCGCTGATGGTGCTGGGCCTGATCGGCGCCGTCGTGCTCGCCTCGGGTTCGTTGCTGAAGGCGCTGGCGATGATCCTGCTCGGCCTGCTGCTGGCGCAGATCAACACCGACGTGATCTCGGGCACGGCGCGCTATAGCTTCGACATTCCGGAGCTCACCGACGGCATCGGCTTCGTCACGATCGCGATGGGCGTGTTCGGTTTCGGCGAGATCATCGCGAACCTGGGTCAACCCGCCGAACACCGCGAAGTCTTCACGAAAGACGTGAAAGGCCTGTGGCCGACGAAGAAGGACTTCCAGGACGCTTGGCCCTCGGTGCTGCGCGGTACCGCGCTGGGCTCGCTGCTGGGCGTGCTGCCCGGAGGCGGCGCGCTGCTCGCCGCGTTCGCTACCTACACGATGGAGAAAAAGCTCGCCGGCGCGAGCGGCAAGTTCGGCAAGGGCGACATCCGCGGCGTTGCCGGGCCGGAGAGCGCCAACAATGCCGGGGCGCAGACCTCGTTCATCCCCATGCTCACCTTGGGCATCCCGCCCAATCCGGTGATGGCGCTGATGGTCGGCGCGATGACGATCAAAGGCATCCAGCCGGGCCCGCAGGTGATGACGAGCAACCCCGAATTGTTCTGGGGCCTGATCGCCTCAATGTGGGTCGGCAACCTGATGCTGATTGTTTTGAACCTGCCGCTCATCGGCATGTGGATCAAGCTGCTGACGGTGCCTTACCGCTTCCTGTTCCCGGCGATCACGCTGTTCTGCTGCATCGGCGTCTACACGCTGAACAACAACACCTTCGACGTTTTCCTCACGGCCCTGTTTGCCGCCGTCGGCTACATCTTCTTCAAGCTCGGCTGCGAGTCGGCGCCGCTGCTGCTCGGCTTCATCCTCGGGCCGATGATGGAAGAAAACTTGCGACGCGCGTTGCTGCTCTCGCGCGGTGACTGGACGACGTTTGTGACACGCCCGCTGTCGTCGGGCCTGCTGATCGCCGCGGCGCTGATGCTGGTGGTCGTCATGCTGCCCACGATCAAGCGCAAGCGCGAGGAGACGTTTCACGAGAAGGTGTGAAGCGCCGCTGCAGCGCGCCGTCGCCCCACTTTGGCGCTGACACCGCGCGGCGATGCGCGCCAGACCAGCGTCACGCCTGAATCGAATACCCGCCGTCGACGGGAATCGCGGTGCCGGTGACGAAGTCCGACGCGCCGCTCGCCAGAAACACCGCTGTGCCGGCGAGATCGCTCGCGCGGCCCCAGCGGCCTGCCGGTGTGCGCGCGAGCACGTTGTCGTTCAGGCCTTTGACCTCGACGCGTGCGCGTTGCGTGAGTTCGGTGTCGATCCAGCCGGGAAGAATCGCGTTCGCCTGAATGTTGTCCACCGCCCAGGCGCTTGCGATTGACTTCGTGAGCTGCACGATGCCGCCCTTGCTCGCGCTGTACGCCGGCGCGAACGACGCGCCGAAGATCGACGTCATCGAGCCGATGTTGATGACCTTGCCGCCCGCGGAAGCGTCTTTGGCGCGCTTCAGGTGCGGGTACGCGGCGCGCGCGCAGAGGAAGGCGCTCGTCAGGTTCGTATCGAGCACGCTTTTCCACTCGTCGAGCGTCGCCTTGTCCACCGGCTTGCGGATGTTGATTCCGGCGTTGTTGACGAGAATGTCCAGGCGGCCGCAGCGCTGCACCGCCTCGCTCACCATCGCTTGCACCGACGCTTCATCGCTCACGTCGACCTCGAGCGCGAACGCGTCGCTGCCCAGCGCCTTCAGTTGCTCGACCGCGGCGGCCGACTTGCGAGCGTCGCGCGCTGCCACGACGACGCGCGCGCCGGCGCGCGCCAATCCCAGCGCCATGCCCAAGCCGATGCCGCCGTTGCCGCCGGTGACGATCGCGACCTTGCCCTTCAAATCGAACATGTCCATGGCTCCATGAATGAACTGCGATTGTGCTTGGCGCGGGCGAGCGCTGGGCAGGCGCTGGGCGGTCGCTCCCCGCGGCTTCGTAGAATCTGCGCGATGTCCCCCACCGAGGCCCACCCCCGCAGCGCCTCGCCGGCACCCCCCCACTGGCCTGGACTGCTGCTGGCGATCGGCGGCTCGGTGGCGTTTTCCGGCAAGGCGATCATCGTCAAGCTCGCCTACCGCCACGGCGTGGACGCGATCACCTTGATCCTCTACCGCATGCTGTTCGCGCTGCCGTTTTTCGTGCTGCTCGCGTGGTGGGCGGGGCGCAACAAACCGGCGCTGATCCGGCGCGACTGGCTCGTCGTCTGCGGCCTGGGCTTCAGCGGCTACTACCTGGCGAGCACGCTCGACTTCGTCGGCCTTCAGTACATCAGCGCGAGTCTGGGGCGGCTCATCGCCTACCTGAACCCGACACTGGTGTTGTTGCTGGGCATGCTGCTGTTCGGGCGGCGCGTGCGGGGGCTGCAAATCGCTGCGCTCGCAGTCAGCTACTGCGGCGTGCTCATCGTCTTTGGCCACGAGCTCACGCTGCAAGGCGCGAACGTCGTGCTCGGCGCGCTGTTCGTCTTCGGCAGCGCCGTCAGCTACGCGCTCTATCTCGTCTACAGCGGCGAAGAGGTGAAGCGCCTGGGCGCGCTGCGCCTCACCGGTTTGGCCTCGACGGTCGCGTGCCTGCTGTGCATCGTGCAATTTCTGCTGCTGCGTCCGCTCGCCGCGCTCATTGTGGAGCCGCAGGTGTTGTGGCTGTCGCTGCTCAACGCGACGGTCTGCACCGTCGCGCCGGTGCTCATGATGATGATGGCGATTGAGCGCATCGGCGCCGTGATGACGGCGCAGACCGGCATGATCGGCCCGCTCTCGACGATCGCGATGGGCATGCTGCTGCTGGGGGAGCCCTTCACCGCATGGCTTGCCGGCGGCACCGTGCTCGTGCTCGCCGGCATCTGGCTGCTCGCGCAACGGGTGCGATGATCGGGTTTTGATTTTTCAACCGGAGTGAATCAGCATGGACTTGGGCCTCACAGGCAAATGGGCATTGGTGTGCGCGGCGAGCAAAGGCCTGGGCAAGGGCTGCGCGATGGCCCTCGTGGGCGAAGGCGTGAACGTCGTCATCACGGCGCGCGGCGACGAAGCGCTGCAGGCGACTGCGACTGAACTGCGCGCGCTGAAACGCGGCGAAGTTCGCACGGTGACCGGCGACATCACGACGCCACAGGGCCGCGCCCAGGCCCTGGCCGCGTGCCCGCAGGTCGACATTCTCATCAACAACGCGGGCGGCCCGCCGCCCGGGGACTTTCGCGACTGGGACCGCGATGCGTGGATCAAGGCGCTGGACGCGAACATGCTCACGCCCATCGAGCTCATCAAGGCGACGGTGGACGCGATGGCGCAGCGCCAATTCGGGCGCATCATCAACATCACCTCGGGCGCAGTGAAGGCGCCGATCGACATCCTCGGCCTGTCCAACGGCGCGCGCAGTGGCTTGACCGGCTTTGTCGCCGGCGTCGCGCGCCAAGCGCGCCTTGCGTCGGCGAACGTGACGATCAACAGCATGCTGCCCGGCATCTTCGATACCGACCGGCTGCGCGTCACCGCCGTTGGCGCCGCAGCGAAGAGTGGCCAAAGCGTCGAGGCCCTGCTCGACAAGCGCCGCGCCGGCGTTCCCGCGGCGCGCTTCGGCACCGCCGCCGAGTTCGGCGCGGTCTGCGCATTCCTGTGCAGCGTGCACGCCGGCTACGTGACCGGGCAGAACGTGTTGCTTGATGGGGGGGCGTATCCGGGGACGTTTTAGGGATCGGGTCCACTGAAGCAGGGCGGATAGGCGACGAGTCGAACGCCTCCTCAAGGCCGCGCCTCCCCATCAAGCCGCCGCTTGGGCTCGTGCGAAATAGCCCGGCAGGATGCCGCTGGGCAACTGCACGTGCGGATGCGTGCACAGCGCTCCGAGTGCCATCGCACTGCTCATGCGATGCATGTCGTAGTGGCAGACGATGGTGACTTTCGGGTAGCGAACCAGCAGCTCGTTGAGCTGCATCTCGTAATCGTCCATGCGCTCCACACCGGGTGCGCCAGAGAGGCGCCAAATCATTTCGCCGGACACCAGCATCGCCTCGTGACCGGCGCCGCGACGGTCCAGGATCGAGCCTTCGACGAAGTCGAGCATGCGCTCGGGCTCGAAGCTTCCAGTGCGCAGGTAGGCCTGCGAAGGAACGAGCAGGCGCAGCAGGCCGTCGGCCATCATGCGCTTGGGGTCCAACCCTTCGCCGCGCAGCCGCGCGAGCACGTCGGCGCGCGAATTTTCTTCATGGATGTAGACGATCGCCTGTTTCTGCTTCGCGTGAGCGAGCACGTAGGGGCGGAACAGTTGCCACAGTTCGTCGCGATCTCGGAAGTGGAGGCAGACGTGGCGCGGCACGCCCTGCAGCGCCGCTGCGTTGAGCATTTCCAATGGGTCTATGGGCAGCGCTGCGAGCGCCGGTTGGGCCTGTGACGCGGTATTCGGACGGAGCATCCGGTCCAGATCTTCGCGCCGAAAGCGCCGTTCGCGGCGCGCACCGACGCGCAGGCACGCCAGCGTCCCCAGGCGCGTCCAGCGGCGCAGCGAATCCTTGCTGACGTTGAGGTAACGCGCGGCCTCGTCGATGCTCAGCAGTCCGGTCATTTGCTCGGCCGCCTTGCGCTGGCGGTCGCTGCCGCTGGCCCGCCTCTGCCGGACCCGACCAGGTGCAGCTCGCCACGCGCCGCCGGCTCTGCAGCCTGTGCCGCGAGCACAAAATCGTCGATCAATCGTTGCACTTCCTCGAACGCGGGCTCGTCGACCAAGGGCGTGTGGTTCGGGCTGTCAAAGGGCACGAGCCTGGCCCCGGGAATCGCGGCGGCGATCAATCGGCCCTCTTCGAAGGGCACGCGTGAGTCGCGCGGGCTGTGCAATACGAGAGTCGGGCAGGTCACGCGCGGCATGTCAGCAGTGGCGTCGAAATCCGCAATTCGCCGCAGTAGCGCGACCGCGGTCTTCGGCGGGCACGAGACGCGCTGCAACTGATTGAACGAGTCCATCTGCTCGGCACTCGCGCCGGGCCAGAACATCGACGTCATCAACTGGCGGAAAGCCGCGTTGTCTTGTGCCCAGCCGTCCTCGAGCAGGCGCAACATTGCCTCGAAGTTGTCTTGGACTTTTGCGCCACCGCCACGATGCAGCAGGCCGCGCGCAAAACCGCCGAGCAACACCAGACACGTGACTCGCTCGGGATGCGTTGCCGCAAAACGAATCGAAATCGGCGAACCGCCGGAGGCACCGAGCAGCGCGAAACGATCCAGCCCCGCGCTATCGACGACCGTTTCCAGATCGGCGGCCCATTCGTCCAGACTCCCCGGCACGCTGCCCCAGTCGGACAGGCCATAGCCTCGACCGTCGTAGCGCACATAGTGGTGCCGCTTGGACAGCGCCTGGATGCGTGGTCCCAAGGTGGCGCTGCGCCAATCCCAGTCCAAGTGCGTCATCCAATGGGCCGCGCGCACGAGCGGTGCGCCTTGGCCGCTGCTTGCGTAGGCCAGGCGCGCGCCGTCCGCTGCCTCGGCGAAGCGAATGGTCTGGAAGGTGCCGACATTCCTTTGGACGTCAGTGCTTCCCGAGGGGTGGGCCACGGGAGATGGTGCGCGTGTTTCGGGAACCAGCCGATAGCCGCGGCGAGGTTCCGTCACGATCACGCGGTGCTTGCCGTCGTCGAGTGCACGCCGCAGCTCGCCGATGCACTGCACCAGGCTGTCGTCGGACGCAACCGCATCGGGCCACGCGGCCCGTGTGATCTCATCTTTCGTCACGAGGGAACCGGCGCGTCGAGCCAGGCATTGCAGCACCGCCATCGAGCGCGGCCGCAGCGCGATTCGCGCGCCTGCGGCGGTGTGCAATTCGGCGCGGTCAAGGTCGAAAACGAAACCCGGCAGAACGACTCGAGCCGGGTTGTCGTCAGCGTGCGTCGGGACTGTCACGCCAGTCGCTTCAACTCTGGCCGAAACGCGAGTCTCAAGGCCGCGCCTCGAGAACCAGATTGAACGGCGTCTGCGTCGCTCGGCGGAAGCGCGAGAACCCGCCCTTCGTCACCACGTCACGCAAACGCGCCTCACCCGCCTGCGCCCCCAGGCACGCACCCACTTCCTGCGAGCGCGACGCCGGCGTGCAGATGAAGGTGGAGGCCGAGTAGTAGATTCGGCCGATCGGGTTTAGGTTGTCCTCCAGCTTGTCGTTCGCGAACGGTTCGACGATGAGCCAGGTGCCATCCGCCTTGAGGCTCGCGCGCACATGCGCTGCGGCACCGACCGGGTCTCCCATGTCGTGCAGGCAGTCGAACACCGCGACCATGTCGTAGTTGTTGCCGGGGAAGTCTTTCGCCTTGGCGACTTCAAACGTCGCCCTGTCCTCGACGCCCGCTTTCTTCGCCGCCGCGCGCGCGTATTCGATCGACGGCGCGTGGTAGTCGAAGCCGACGAAGGTCGACTTGGGGTAGGCCTGCGCCATGATGATCGTCGAGGCGCCGTGGCCGCAGCCCACGTCGGCGACCTTCGCTCCCGCTTTCAGCTTCGCATCGACGCCCTCGAGCGTGGGGATCCAGCTGCTCACCAGGTTGGCAGCGTATCCGGGGCGGAAGAAGCGCTCGGTGCCATGAAACAGCGACGGGTCGTGCTCATGCCAGCCCAGGCCCAGGCCGGTGCGCATTGCCTGCATCATCTTCGGGATCGCCTTGAAGATCGCGATCGAGACCTGGAACGCGCCCGGAATGAACGCCGGGCTGCCCTCTTGCGCCAGCGCCATTGCCTGCTCCTCGCTCATGCTGAAGCGCTGCGTCGCCGCGTCGTACTCGACGTAGCCGCTCGCCGCTTGCGCGCAGAGCCACTCGCGCAGGTAGCGCGCGTCGGTTTCGGTCTTGCGTGCCAGCGTTTCCACGTCGGTCGCGCCCTCGGCAAGTCGTTTGTAAAGCCCCAGCTGATCGCCGATGACCACCGTCGCGGCGTGCGCGACGGCGCCGAGGTCGCCGACGAATCGGCCCATGAACTCGTTGAGTTTTGCTTCGTTGATGGCCATGATTTGCTCCAAGAGTTGAGGAGATTGAATCGAGCAACCCTGCCGGTTCAATGCCCGGTCTGCTTGTAGTGAAGAACCGTCAGCGGCGACTCGCCGACGACAAACACGCTGTTGTCGCTGCCGAGCCTCACGCCAAGCCCGCGATCGGTGTCGGATGTCGACGCCGCCCAAAGCTGGGTTCCGTCCGCGGCGTACTTGACGGTGACCGTGCTCAGCGCTTGCGGCGTTCCGGCGCTGCGCCGCACACCCGCTTGCCCGGTGACGTACACCGCGTCGTCGGCGCCGATCGCCATGGAAAACGGGACTTCGTCGCGTGAGGGGTGCGCGTCGTAACGCCGCGTCCACAGCAGCGCGCCATTCGGGTCGAGCTTGATCGTCATCCAGTCCAGGCTCGCACCCCCGGCACTCGCGGCGACGCCGGTGACGACGGCGTTACCCAGCGAATCGACGGCCACGCGCCAGCCCCAGCGGCCTACGGCGTAGGTCCTGCGCCAGAGCTCGTTCAAATTGGCGTCGACCTTGACGACGAGGAAGGCCGGGTCGGCCGGGTTCGAGTGCGGCCCGCCCACGACATAGAACTCGCCGGAGGGACCGAAGGCAATGTCGCCGGGGGACGCCGCGAACGACTTCGACGAGATCAAGTTGCCAGCGGGGTCGCACGCCGCGACAAACATCTTTCCGTCGGTCCCGCCGCTGACGATCAGATTGCCCGAGGGGGTGACCAGGAGCGACGCCGGGGCATCCGCCGGCACGCGGTCGAAACCGAAGTCGCGCGTCCAGACTCGGGTGCCGTCGGGCGCGTACTTGATGCCCACCAGCGTCGCGATGCCCGCGGCCAGGCCCGCACCGGGGCCTGCAGGCCAAGTGCGCGCGATCACGTAGACGTTGCCTGCGGCGTCCGACACGGCGCGCGACGCGTAGCCCGACGCCGACCTGACGATGTCTTGCCAGATCAAAGTGCCCTCCGGGCCGTACTTCAGAACGATCAGCCCGTTCGCCGCGCCGCCGTCGCCGCCGATGATGTAGCCGGTGACTATCGCATTGCCGCTCGGATCGACCGTGATCCAGGCGCTTTGTTCGCGCGTTCCCGGGTTGTCGAAAGTCCGCGTCCAGAGCGACGCTCCCGAGGCGCTGTACTTCGCGATCAACATCGTCGACCACGGCACGGAAGCCGCCACGTAAACGTTGTTCTGCCTGTCGATGGCGAGCATTTCGCCGTGCAGGCCTGGGGTGACGTTGACCCAGGTCGGCGTCACTTGGGCGTGCGCTGGCGACGCCGCCAGCGCTGCCAGCGCGCTCAGAAAGGACAGTACCGCCACGCGTCGGCGAAGTGTCAGGACTTCAAGGACCTTTCGCATGGTCGGTTCCTCCCAGTCAATCTGTGACTCCCGCGTCCGCGCGCTTCAATGGCGCCCTGGCCGCACCGTGATCGAATAGTTGACGTTCTGGAATATGTCGACACGCCGCAGAGGCGCAATTTCCTGTGGGGCGCACAGCTGACCTTGTGCCGCCTGCGAAGCATTGCGCTTGCCCCAAGGCAAGTCCCGATCGCCTGCCGAAATTCAGGCGAAACATTTCCGAAGCGATGCCGAGCGCTGCAGGCGCCCGGCGACGCTCGCAGCGGCGGTGCCGCTTAACCAGCCATCGGCGAGTGCGGCACCTGCGCGGGCTCGCGCGCTGCGGGCAGGGGGCGACGAATCACGTCTTCGATCGCGGCAAGAGGACTGTCGGCCTGCTGCGTCTTCGAATGCCGTTTCAGGAAATCGTCGATCAGCTCGCGCACCGTATCAAACGCCGGCTCGCCCGACAGCGGCAGGTGATTCGGGCTGTCGAAGGGTTCGAGGCGCGCACCGCGGATCGACGACGCGATCAGTCGCCCCTCTTCGAAGGGCACGCGCGCGTCGCGCGGGCTGTGCAGAACGAGTGTCGGGCAGGTGACCGCGGCGAGGTCGTCAACGACGTGGCACTCGGCTTCGCGGCGCAGCAGCGCCACTGCCGCCTGCGGCGTACACGAGACGCGTTGCAAGTGATTGAACGACTCCATTTGCTGGGCGGTCGCGCCGGGCCAGTGCAGGGAGGTGATCAACTGCCGGAAGGCGGGGTTGTCGCGCGACCAGCCGTCTTCGATGAGTCGCAACATCGCGTGGAAGTTGTCGAGCGACGTGCTCGCCGCGCCGCGGCGCAGCACCCCCCGCGCGAAGCCGCCCATCAGCACGAGCGCGGTCACGCGCTGCGGGTGGCGTGCCGCGAAGCGGATCGCCGCGGCCGCGCCTGTTGACACACCGAACAAGGCGAAACTTTCCAGTTCCGCCGCGTCGGCGACGGCGAGCAAGTCGTCGACGCTTTGCTCGAACGAGCCGGGCGCGCTGTCCCAGTCCGACAGGCCGTAACCCCGGCCGTCATAGCGCACCAGTCGATGCTGCTGCGACAAGGCCTGGATTGCCGGCCCCAAAGTCGCGCTGCGCCAATCCCAGTCCAGGTGCGTCATCCAATGTGCGCAGCGCAGCAGCGGCGCGCCTTGTCCACTGGCCGCGAAGGCGAGACGCGCTCCGTCTGCCGCGGTGGCGAAGCGGATGTCTTGACGAAACTGCGGCGCTTCGGCCGAACCGAGTTCGCTGCCTTCTTGCGATGCCGAACGCGCCAACGCGCCGGCCAATCGATAACCGCGCCGAGGCTCGGTCTGCACGATGCAGCGCGTGTCGTCATGCAGTGCGTGGCGCAACTCGAGAATGCACTGCACCAGGCTGTCGTCGCCCACCACCACCTTGGGCCAGACGCAGCGCATCAGCTCGTCCTTGCTCACGATGAATCCCGGCCGGCGTGCCAGGCATTGCAACACGGCGAGCACCTGCGGCCGCAGCGGCACGCGCTCGCCGCGGGCGCAGCGCAACTCCGCGTGTTGCACATCGAACACGAATCCGGAGATCTCCAGTTTGTTCGTCTTGTTCTCAGCGTGCATTGCGGCAGCCGGTGACCCAGCGCGCTCCCAATCCCAATCCCAGTGCAGCGCCAAGGGTGTAACAAACAGTACACGCGAATGCCGCGTCGCGCAATCGGTGCACTTTGGTATGCGGGCGCAAGCCCAACACGCCCGGGAATGCGGCCGCACGCCGCGTCGGGCCGGCAAAGTCGAGTCGAATTGACCGACTACGCCCCGCGAACGATGCGCTTGATCAGCTCCGGCCTGCGAATCTTGCCCGTCGGCGTCATCGGAAAGTCCTGCATCACAAGCAGCTCCTCCGGCAACTTGTAGTCGGCCACGCGGCCCTTGAGGAAGTCGATCACTTCCTGCAGTTCGAGCGTTGCCCCCGGCTTGACGATCGCGCACATCGAGTTGCGCTCGCCCAGGCGCGAATCGGGCGCGCCGACGATCGCGACCTGCACGATTTTCGGGTGCGCGTAGAGCAGCTCTTCGATCTCGCGCGGGAAGTACTTCTTGCCGCCGCGGTTGATGATTTCCTTTTTGCGCCCCGAGATGCGCACGTTGTTCTGCGCGTCGACGAACTGGCCGAGGTCGCCAGTGCGAAACCACCCGTCGGCGGTGAAGCTGTCGAGATTCGCTTGCGGGTTGTTCAAGTAGCCCAGGTGCACCGACGGGCCGATGGCTGCGATTTCGCCGACCTCGCCGTGCGCCACGTCCTTGCCCGCGTCGTCGATGATGCGCAGCCCCATCGACGAGACGCAGCGGCCCACCGTGCCGATCACCTTGAGAGGGTCGTCGGTGAAGCGCGTAATCGAATGGAAACCTGTCTCGAGCATGCCGTAGAGCTCGATCAGCTTGGCGGTGGGTACCTGCGTTTGGAAGGCGCGAATCGTTTCCACCGCGGCTGACGCGCCGCCGGTGATGACGACGCGCAGCGAGCCGAGCTTGCGCGCGGCCAAGTCGGGCGCACCCAGCAGCGCAACGATAGACGCCGGCGCCATCGGGATGTAGCTCACCTTCTCGCGCTCGATCACATCCAGCACGCCGGCCGGCGAAAAGCGCTCCATCAGCACGGCGCGACAGCCCGCCATCACCGCCTGCACGAGCGTCAGGTAGCCCCAGTTCAGGCCGACCGGAAGGAAGTCGAGCAAAACTTCGTTCTCGGTGACTTCCAGGTCGTGGTTGAAGAGCTGCGCGGTCTGCAGCGTCGTGTTGAAGCAGTGCAGCACGCCTTTCGGGTTGCCGGTCGTGCCTGAGGTGAAACACATGCGCATGATCTCGAACGGCGACATGCGAATTCGCTGCGCTGATGCGATCTCTGGCGTGGCGTCGACGACTTTGGCAAAGCTCGCGACGTCGGCGCGCTCCACCGCGTCCACGCACACGACGAGCTTGAGTTGCGGCAGCCGGGCGCGCATCGTGTCGATCATCTCCAGGTAGTCGAAGCCCTTGAACTGGCTCGCGCACACGTAAGCCTTGGAGTTCGAGAACGCGAGGATGTATTCGACCTCGGTGGCGCGGAAGTCGGCGCTGATCTTGTTCGCGACGGCGCCGATCAATTCCAGCGAAAAGAACACGACGGGGAATTCGATGCGGTTGGGCAACTGCAAGGTCACGACGTCGCCGCGCTGCACGCCTTGGCGGCGCAGGAATTCGGCAAATCGTTTCACTTCGGACCACAGCGCTCCATAGGTGACGCGGCGCCGCTCGTCGAGCATCGCTTCGCGTTGCGGCGTGGCGAGCGCCCGGGCCTCGAGGATGTCGGCAAAAGTGCGGTCGCCCCAATAGCCGTTGGCCTGGTACTCGGCGATCGTCTCGGAGGTCGGGGGACGGGGTGCTTCGATCATGGCAATTCCTAGAGTGCGGCGCTTGTCGACTATCGAACCGCGCGCAACAGGCCGCCGTCAACCTGGATCGCGGTGCCGGTGACGTACGCGCCCTTGGGCGAGACGAGCAACGCGACGACGTTGGCGATATCGTCGACGGTGCCGATGCGGCCCAGCGGAATCTCCTGCGTTAGGCGTGCCTGCACGACTTCGGCTGACTCGTTGCCCGCGGCAAACACCTTGCGCAGCCTTGACGTGTCCACATACCCCGGGCAAATCGTATTCACGTTGATGCGATATGGCGCGACTTCGAGCGACAGCGTCTTCGCGTAGCCGATCACGCCCGACCAAGTGGCCACCGAGAGCGCAAAGCCGGGAATCGGCTGAATCGCCGAAATCGCCGTGATGTTGAGGATGCTGCCGCCGTCGCGCGCACGCATCGAAGGCACGACCTCGCGCACCATGCGCACCACGTACATCAGGTTCTGTTCCACCGCCTTGTGCCACGCCACGTCGTCGAACGAGAGCACCGGCCCGAGCGGCGGCGCGCCGTCGTTGTTCACGAGGATGTCGATTCCGCCGAGCTCGGCGATCGTCGTCGCGGCGACGCGCGCGCAGTCGGCAGCGATGCGGCAATCGGCGGCGATGGGCAGTACCGTTGCGCCGGTCTCTTCGCGCAAGCGCGTCGCTGCGGCCTGCAAAGCGGCGTCGCGCCGCGCCGTGATCACGACCTTCGCGCCTTCGGTCGCGAGCGTTCGCGCGATGCCGTAGCCGATTCCCTGGCTCGCGCCGCCGACGATCGCGACCTTGTCCTTCAGCTCGAGGTTCATGGGCGTTTCACCTGTTCGAGAAAGCGCTCGGCGTTGCGGTGGAACACGTCTTCGAGCACGTCTTCCGCGTAACCCTCCTTGCGCCAATCGCCGATGAGGCGCTCGTACGTGAACAGCGGATAGTCGGCGCCGAACATGATGCGCTCGCGCAGGCGCCGCGAGATGTCGTGCTTGAGGTCGGGTTGAAAGTACTTTGGCGACCAGCCGTGCAGCTCGTACCAGATGTTGCGCTTGTGAATGAGCACGGCAATCGTCTCCGCCTGCCAGGGCCAGCCCGGGCGCGCTGCGACGATGGTCATCTGCGGGTACTTCGCCGCAACCCAGTCCAGGTGCCGAGGGTGGCAATCATCGAGCAGGATGCCGTCACCGCCGGGCAGGCCCGCGCCCAGGCCGGTGGTGCCGACAAAAATCAACACGGGAATTTTCGCCTCGATGCACAGGTCGTAGAACGGCGCCCACGCCGGGTCGCTCGGCGGTCCACTGCCCGAGCCCGACACGGCAAAGCCGATGAAGCCGGGTGCCAAGTCGATGCAGCGGCGCAGTTCGCGCACGCCCTCGGCACCGGTGTGCGGATCGATGTGAATCCAGTGGCCGAGGATCACATCGGCGTGCGCGCGTTGCGTCGCGAAGCCATAGTCGAACGTCTCGCGCGCCTGCGACAGCGGAATGAACTTCGTGAAACCGAAGTCGAGAATCGTCTGCACGTTGCTCTCGCGGAAGTAAGCCGCCATCTGTTCTTCGGTGTGGAACGTCGGCTGCGAATTCCACGTGGCCTTTTGCTGTTCGAGTTGCGCCGGCGTGTGCAACGCGTAGCCGCGCTGGGTGCCCCAGTGCGAGTGGATGTCGATGAGTTTCATGTCAAGTGCTCCAAGGCGCGCCGCGTGACCTGCGGTGCTGGGAATGCCGATGTGGTGTGAAGGGCTGCATACGGCCCGTTGCTGACGTTTGAACGTCCGCTTTGGGTGCGGTCACGCGTCGACGCAGGATATTCGTCATCCCGGCGAAAGCCGGGATCCACCCGTGGAAGTCGCGCGTCCAGCGAAGCGTTCATCGCGTGCATCCAGTGGATCCTGGCTTTCGCCGGGATGACGAGGGTTGTCGGGCAAGCCTCGAGGCCACATCGAACGTCTGCAACGGGCCGAAAGCCGCCAACGCGCAGCAGCGGCGCTCACGCAAGTTGAGGCGTGCCCGATTCACGTGATTCACTTCAATGGCCCGCCCCGAGGTAAGACTTTTCGATTCGCGCGTCGCGCGCCAACACGTCGGCCGGGCCATGCAACGCGACGCTGCCGTTTTCCAGCACGTAGCAGTAGCTCGCCAAGCGCAACACCTTGCGCGCGTTTTGCTCGGCGATCAGGATCGACGCGCCGGCGCGGTGGATGTCGGCGATCTTGTCGAGGATGGTGTCGAACACCTTCGGTGCGAGGCCCAGCGACGGCTCATCCAGCAGCAGCAACTTCGGGCTGCCCATCAGCGCCCGGCCGATGGCAAGCATCTGTTGTTCACCGCCTGAGAGGTAAGCAGCGGCTTGCTTGGTGCGCTCTTTGAGCACCGGGAACATCGTGCACACGAGATCCAACCGCTCGTCGATGACGTGCCGGTCGGTTTGCAGGTAGGAGCCGAGCTCCAGGTTTTCGCGAACGCTCATCGCGCCGAACAGCATTCTTCCCTGCGGCACCTGGATCACGCCGCGGCGCACCACCGCGTCTGCCGTGCTCGCCGTGAGCGGCTCGCGATTGAATTCGATATGGCCCGCGTGCACCGGGTTCAGCGCCGAGATCGCGCGCAGCAATGCCGTCTTGCCCGCACCGTTGGCGCCGAGCACGCCGACGATTGTCTGTGCAGGCACGGTCAGCGCAATGCCCTGGAGCACGGCGACGCGGGTGTAGCCCGACACCAGGCCCTCAATGCGCAACATCGGCCGCTCCGTCGCCCAGATACGCGTCGATGACCGCCGGATTGCTCTGCACCTGCGCGGGCGTTCCATGCGCGATCACCGCGCCTTGCTGCATCACCGTCACCGAATCGGCCAAGGCCATCATGACGCGCATGTTGTGCTCGATCACGAGCAGCGTGATGCTCTGCGCTTGAGCGACTTCGCGCGCCGCGGCGATCGCGCTGTCGGCCTCACTGGCGCTCATTCCCGAGGTCGGTTCGTCCATCAGCAGGAGGGTCGGGCGCGCTGCGAGCGCGCGCGCCAGGTCCATGCGCTTGAGCAGGCCAAAGGGCAGATCGGCGGCGCGCTCATTGCGGTGCGGCCAGAGTTCGAAGCGCTCCAGGATCGCCTGCGCCGCCTCGCGCGCCTCGCTTTCCGCGCGCTGCGCTTTCGGTGTGGCGATCGCTGCCGCGGCCATGCCCAGCGCAATGTGCCTGGCCACGCCGACGAGCACGTTGTCGATCAGGCTCATGTCGAAGAAGGGCTCGACATGCTGGAACGTGCGGCCGATGCCCAGCCGGCTGATCTGGTGCGGCGGCCGGTTCGAGATGTCTTGCCCGTCGAGCACGATGCGCCCTGCAGCTGCTGCGACGGTGCCGGTGATCGCGTTGATCACCGTCGTCTTGCCCGCGCCATTGGGGCCGATCAGGCCGCGGATCTCGCCCGGAGCGAGGATCAGCGACACCTCGCTCACGGCAAGCAGGCCGGCAAAACGAACGACGAGCTTGTCGACCTGCAGGCGCGGCGTCATGGCGCTCCGCCCTCGCGCGGCGCGCTGCGCTGCAGCTTGCGCACGCCGGCGTGCCACAAGGTCACCAGACCATGCGGCATGAAGATCAGGAAGCCCAACAGGATCAGCGTATAGATCACGTCGCTGTATTCCTTGACGGGGCGCAGCACCTCGGGCAGGGCGCTCAGGACGGCAGCGCCGATCACCGAGCCGGCCACCGACCCCATGCCGCCGACAACGATGAACGTGATCTGGCGCAGCGCCGCCGAGACGCCGAATTCGTTGGGGTCGATGAAACCCACCACCACCGCCATCAAGCCACCCGCGACGCCGGCGTACAGCGCAGACAGCGCAAACGCGGCAAGCTTGACCCGCGCCACTGACACACCCAGCGCCTGTGCCGCGTGCGGGCTCGTTCGCACTGCGTTGAGCTCGCGCCCGGCGCGCGAGGCGAGCAGGTTGCGCGCCGTCCAGATGGCGAAGCCGCACACCGCCAGCACGATCAGGTACATCGGGTAGAAGCCGATCCGCATGCCGGGAAGGAGCAGCGGGTTGGGAACCTTCAGGCCGCGCACGCCGCCGGTCACGTCAGCAAACTCCTCGATGACGATTTGCACGATCTGCAAGAAGCCGAGTGTGGCCAGCGCGAGGTAAATGCCTTGCAGGCGGCTCGCAGGCAAGCCAAGCAGCGCGCCCAGCCCGGCGGCGAGCGCCGCCGCAATTGGAATCGCTGCCCAGAATGGCAGCCCCAGGTGCAGCGTGAGCAGCGTCGTGACATACGCGCCCACCGCCATGAATGACGAGTGGCACAGCGAGATCTGCCCAGAATTCCCCGTCAACAGGTTCAGGCCGACCGCGGCGATGACGTTGATCATCGCCAGGCTCAGCAGATAAACGGGATAGCTGCCCATGAACGCGCCGGCCACGCCGAGCAGCGCCAGCACGATCAAGCCCACGCGCGTGCTGACGGCCACAAACTAGACCCGTTTCGCGTCGGCCGTGCCGAACAAGCCTTGCGGCCGGAACACGAGCAGCAACATGAGCAGCAGAAACGGCACCAGGTTCTTGAACGTGCTGCCGACTAACACCCCGGCAAAGGTTTCGATCAACCCGACCGCGACGCCGCCGACGATGGCGCCGACGATGCTCGTGAAGCCGCCGATCACGGCGCCGAGCAGGCCGCGCAGGATCAGCTGGCCGATCTCCGGGTTGATGCCGATCAGCGGCGCGACGAGCAGCCCGGCGAGCGCGCCGATCGCGGTGCTGATGCCCCACGACCAGCGGTACACCGTCGTCACCTTGATTCCCATCAGCTTCGCCGCTTCGGCGTTGATCGCGACGGCGCGCATCGCCTTCCCCAATTTGGCGTAGCGAAAGAAGCCGATCACGCCGAGCGTCACCGACGCGGTGCACGCGAGGATCCACAGCGACGTCGGGTTGAAGCGCAGGCCGAGTGCGACGAGCGGCTCGGTGCCGAACGGCCCGTCGATGGCCGCCGGGCTGTCGCCGAAGCGCAGCGAGATCGCGCCCTTGATCAACAGGCCGATCGCAAATGTCGCGATCACGAGCGTGAACTCGGGTGCACTGACGATGGGGCGGATCAAGGCGCGCTCGATGAGCACGCCGCCCAGCAGACCGAGGGCCAGCACGCCGGCGAGCATCAGCGGATAGGGCCAGCCCAGTTGCGTGAGGATCAGCGCCGCATAGGCGCCGAGCGTGACCATTTCGCCCTGGCCGAAATTGAGAACGCCGCTCGCCTTAAACGGGATCACGATGGCCAGCGCGACCAGCGCGTAAATGCTGCCGACGCTGACACCCGCGATCGCGAGCTGCGCTGCGAGCGTCAGCGTCATGAAAGCGGCAAGCGCAGAACTGGGGACGTGAGACTTATTGGTAGCGCTTCAGGATGTCGCTTTCGCGCGTGCTCTGCCAGTTGATCGGCTCCCACGCGCCGTTCTGCACGACGAGCGGAACCAGCGACAAATTGCCGATGTGGTGTTTCGTCGAGAAGGTGCGCGGTGTGGCCAGCGCATTCACCTTGTAGCCGCGCGTCGCCTCGAGTGCGGTGATGAAGCTTTCGGTCGTGAGTTCGCGCCCGGCGCGCTTCAGCGCGTCGGCGACGACGTAGGTGTCGACGTAAGACATCACGTCGAAGTTGTTCGGCCGGCCTGCGGGAGCGCTCGGGTATTCCTTCTTCCACGCCGCTTCCCACTTCACCATGTCGGGATTCTTATTGCCGGGCAGGTAGGGAATCAGCGAAAAGCCCGTCACGCCTTCGGCCGAACCACGCGCGACGGTGATGAGCGCCGGGTCGACCATGTTGCTGCCCACCATGAACGGTTGTTTCAACCCCAGCTCCTTGGCCTGGCGCAAGGCAATCGCGGCTTCGGCCGGGTTGCCGAAAAACGCGATGACCTCGGGCGCGGCTTTTTGCACTTCCACGAGTTGCGGCGTGAAGTCCTTGTCGCCGATGTTGAACTCGACACGTGCCACCGGGGTCACGTTGAACCAGGCCTTGAGCTTGGTGACGGTCGCGTCGCCCTCGTTGCGCGGGTACTCTTCGCGCCCGCTCATGATCGCGATCTTCTGCGCCTTGTAGTGGCTGGTCAGCAGCTCGGCGTAAAGCTCGCCGTAGCGTGCCGATTCGGTGGTCGAGCCGCGGAACATGTTGCGCGCGAACGGCCAGGTGACAGCCGGCGCCGAGGCGATAGCCACGTACATCACGGTCTTGCTGTCGCGCACGTAGTCGATCGTCCCCGCGGTGGCGTTGCTGCCGCCCACCGACATCAGGGCAAACACCTTGTCCTGCTCGATCAGTTTTTTCGCTGCGGCAAGACCGCGTGTGGGCGAGTGCGCGTCGTCTTCGAACACCGCGATGAGCTTGCGCCCATTCACGCCGCCAGCGGCGTTGATCTCCTTGATTGCCAGCGCCATGCCGTCGCGGCCTGCCAGGCCGATGTAGGCGGCCGGCCCGGTGATGGGGCCGAAGGCGCCGAGCGTGATTGAGTCCGCCGCCACGCCGGTTTGCTGGGCGGATGCGGGCAGGGCGAGCGCCAGCAGGGCGGCGCCCACGGCGTGCAACATCTTCTTCATGGAGTCTCCTCGAATCAGCCGGGCAGGGCTTCGTGTTGAGTACTGACTGGGCGCTCAGAATCTCCCAAATGGGAACGCCTGTCAAGGTAGGACATTCGATGGGATGTTGCTGGTGCGCTGCGCCAGGCGAAACAACGAGGCGGCACCTGCCTTGGGCGAAACTATACTGAGCATGCGCTCAAGAGCACCCATGTCGGCAACCGCGCCCAAGATCACCCGCAAGAAGATCGCCGGCGACGCGACCAGCCCTCCGGCGGTGCGCGCCCGGCGCATCCAAACGGCGACGAAGAACGAAGGCCTGGTGCGCGAGCGCCGCGAATTGCTCGTGCAGGCGGCCATCGGCGTGTTCCTGGAAAAGGGTTTCCATGACGCAACGGTGCGCGACATCGGCCGCGCCGCGAACATGACGCAGGGCACGATCTACAACTACGTGCGCTCCAAGGACGACATCCTCTACATGGTGTGCGACCGCATCGTCTCGGAATACCAGGACGAGGCGCGCAAGGCCGTGAACACGTCGCGCGGGCCGGCGGATCGGATTCGCTCCGCGGTGCGCGCCGTCTCGGAAGTGATGTACCGGCACCAGCGCGAAATTCTGCTGATCTACCAGGACAGCCACTTGCTCGAGCCGCGCTCCCTGCGCGTCATCCTCGCGCGCGTCGAAGAGTTCATCGGCATGTTCGAGTCCTTGATCACCGACGCCGCGCGCGAACTGAAGATCGCGCTGCCCTATCCGCACTTCTCCGCCAACATCCTGACTTTTCTGCCGGTGATGATTGCGCTGCGCGGCTGGTCGCTGGGCCGGGAGATGACGCAGGAACAGGTGGTGGAGCAGATCAGCGAGTTTCTGGTGCGGGGGTTGGGGTTTCGCTGACATTGGGCGCGCGGCGGCTGCGAAGGTCTTCCCTTTCGACGCTGTGCCCCTCGAAGGGGTGCTGCCTGGACGCGCCGCTCGCGGCGTAACGCCGCCCAGCGCTACACCATCTCGAAACGGATCATGCGCGCGATCGAGCGCGGCGAGAGCAGCGTGTTGACATGGCCCCAGCGCAGCTGGCGCTCGTCGCACAGCAGCGCCATCGCCGAATGGCCGAGCAGGTCGTCGTCGGCGTCGTTGCCGATGAAGCCGAGCGCGCGCTGCACGCGCTCCACGTTGCCGGGCGTGCCGGTGAGGAAGGTCCAATCGGCGTCGATGCCGTGCAGCTTCTTGTAGTCGCGCAGCGCCTGCGGCGTGTCGGCGAGCGGGGTCAGCGACATCGATGCGAAATGCACGCCGCGGGCGACGTCGCCGAGCAGGCGCCGGGCTTCGATGAGGTGGCGCGTCGCCGGCGGGCAGACGTTGCTGCACGCGCCGTACATGACGTTGAGCAACACCGTGCGGCCCTTCATCACGTCGTCGTAGAAGCGCACGCTGCGCCCCCGGTCGTCCTGGAGCCACACATTGGGCGCGCGGCGCCGGCGCAGCGCCTCGCGGGCGCGTTCCTCGGCAGCGCTGGCGTTGGTGCCGGGGTCTTGGGCCACGCTGGTCGCCAGCGTCACGCTGGCCGCACTCCCGGCGAGCAGGGCGCCTAGCAGGCCGCGCCGCGGCAACGCCGTGTTGTCGTCGTTCGTCGGATTCATGGTGTGTCCCGGGCAGGTCAGGGGGCGGGGTTGGTGTCGCCGACGTCGTCGACGCGGAACAGCATCATCATTCCGTAGTCCTCGTGCAGCACGTTGTGGCAGTGGATCGGGTAGACACCGAGGTAGTCGGCGGCGGTCACCCAGTACTCGACCTCGTCGCCGGGATAAAGCGCGATCACGTCCTTGCGGCAGTATTCCTGCGAGCCCGGCCCGACGGGCCTGCCGTTGCGCTTCACGATGCGTCCTTCGACGAAGTGGTTGTGCACCGGGTGTGCCCAGCCGCCGCTGGTTTCATGAATCCAGCGCTCGGTGCGGCCGCGCTTCATCGTGAATCGAACTTCGTTGCAGTCGATGAACTTGCCGTTGCACGCCCACGCACCGTTTGTGCGGTCCCACTTGAAGTGGCGCGTGATCGTTTCTTCGATCGGCGGCAGCGGTGGCAGCAGGAGTGGTGCGAAGCTCGTCTGCGCGGTGAGTTCGCGGCTCGCGTCATATGCAGGTGCTCCGATGCGCCATTCGAGCAGCACGTTTTTTACCGTTCCGGCGGGCTCCAGGTCGGTCTCGGGTTTGCGCGGATTGGTCTGGATCAGGCGGTTCTCCAGCCAAAGTCGCGTCGCCCCCGCAGCCGGGCCGCCGGCTGCGGTGAGCTTGGCGAAGTCGATCACGATGCGCGCTCGGCGACGGCGAGCTTCATGCTTTTCACCAGGAGCGGTTTTTCGTACAGATTGCCGTCGTTGGAGATGCGCCAGTAGGGAATCGACTGCGCCGGATTGTCCGGGTTCGTCACGAACAACTGACAGTGCCGCGACGGCCCGGTGTTGAGCAAGCGGAAGCGGTAGCGGCGCTTGCGCACGTCGAAGTACGGCTGGATCTTGCCGTTCACGAGGTACTTATCGCCGAGATGGCCGCCGTCTTGCAGCAGGTCGATCGTCGCCTGGTAGGTGTTCGGGTCGATGGCCAGATCGAGGAAGGCGATCGGAATGTCGTACTGCGGGTAGCTTGGCAGCCTGAAACCGGTGAGTTCGTTGCCCGTGTCGTATTCGTTGAAGACGAGGTGAAAGCCGCACAGGCCCTTGTAGACGTTTTCCGCCGTGTGCGCCTCGCGGTGGTCGTGGTACCACATCGTGCCAAGCGACTGGCGGATGTCGCCGTCGGGCGTGGCCGGGTTGGTGAAGCCGCGCCGCTTCATGTTGTAGTAGTAGTCGTAGTACTGGCCGGGGAAGAAGAACCGGCCTTGGGTCCGCGGGTCTTCGGACAGCGCGCCGAGCGATGGGTCGCAGGGTCCGCCGTCGCTGTCGGGCGCGCTGTGGAAATTGTGCAGGTGCAGGCTGATCGAGTTCTTGCCGAAGCCGCCGCTCGGCACACCGAGCGGCAGATTGTTGAAGCGCCGCACCAGCATCGCGGTATTGCTGCCCACCTGGTAGCGGCTCACGATGGTGGGCATCGGCGTCATCGGCTTGTCGAGCGACAGGTCGGCGCCGCCCAGGTTCGCGCCCCAGAAATTCACTTGCGGCTGCAGTTCGGGGTGGATGGACATGGGTGGCACGGCGCCGAAGCGCTGCGCGAAGAAAGTCTGCGGCGGGTTCAGTGTGCGGGTCTGATGCGCGTCGCCGCGACCCTCGAAAGGTTTACCGGTCTTCGGGTTGATCGCGCGGTCGGGTTGCACGTTCGGCGGCCGCGCGAAAGCCGCATCGCTGAGCGGTCGCGCCGGGAGCTGCGGCACGACAGGCATCGCGATCCGAAACGGCGTCGTCGGCGGGCTCGGCGCGAGCGACGTGCCTGACTCGGCGTGGCTCGCCGAGCTCGCAACGGCGAGCGGCACGGCCGACACGCCGAGCCTGAGCAGGTCGCGGCGCTGCGCCGACGCCGGGGTGTTCGAGGCGGCTGGAGATTCGGCGGGCGAGGGCGTGGCGCCGTCGGTGTCGGGGGCAGGCATGCTGTCTGGCGCTCCGTGGTCCGTAGTGCGGGGCGGCTCGCAACGACTTGCGGCCGTTGCGCTTCGCAGCGAGCGACTCTAGGAAGGACAGTGCGTCTTGGTAAGCCCCTAAGCTTAGGGAAAGGTTAACCCTTCCTTGTCGTGCAAGTGTGGCGTGCACGAGCGGGCCGTGGCTCGCGAACGGCGCCCAGCCTCCTAGCGCGACGACGAAACGACGATCCCGGCGAGGATCAAGCCAAACGCCGCGGCGTGGTACCACTGCGGCGCCTCGCCAAGCACCGCCGCCGAGAGCAGCGCCGCGAACACGGGCGTAAGGTTGCTGAAGAACGCGGTCACGGCGGGGCCGACGGTGGCCACACCCACGCCCCAGCAGCGGTAGGCGATCAGCGAGGGGCCGAGTGCGATGTACAGCAGCGCGGCAATCAAGCCCGGTGACCAGGCAGTGGGCACGGGCAGGGCGACAGCCTCGACCCCCGCGAAAGCGCCCGCCCAGAGCGCCCCGAAGAAAACCTGCACTGCCAGAAACTCGGCCCAGTTCCAGGACGGGCGCGCGCTGCCGCGCATCGATTCGGGCGGGCGCGCCAGAAGCCAGCTGTACACCGCCCAGAGCACGATCGCGAGCAGCATGAACAGGTCGCCTGCGACAAAGTGGATCTGCACCAGCGTCTCCAGGCTGCCACGCGAAAGCACGAAGCCCACGCCCACGAGCGACAGCCCTGCGCCTGTCCACTGGCGTGGCTTGATGGTTTCTCCATAAAAGACGGCGCCCACCAAGAGCATCCACACCGGCGAACTCGAAGCGATCAAGGTGACGTTGATCGCGGTGCTCGTCTGCAGCGCCAGGTACTGCAGGACGTTGTAGCTGCCCACGCCGAGCAGCCCGAGCAGCGCAAGATGCACCCAGCGCTGCTGGATGGCGCCGGGGCGGCGAAAAACGCGCCAGCCGAGCGGCAGCAGCAGCGCGAAGGCGAGCCCCCAGCGCATCGCGTTCAGCGCCGCGGGGCCGACGCTGCCCACGAGGGCACGCCCGATGACGGAGTTGCCCGCCCACAGCAGCGGCGCCAGCGTCAGCAGCAGCGCCAGGCGCAGTGTCAGCGTCGATGTCACGGCGCCGCCCCGCTGGGCATGGACGCGCCGCAGTTCCAGCATTGCTCGAACGGGCCGTCGATCACTTCGCCGCATCCGGCGCAGGCCCAGTGGCGCTGCGGCGGGTTGCGCAGCTCGTTCAGCAGCGTGCGCGCGCGTTCGAGTTGCTCGTCGTCTTGCACCCAGAGTTCGGGCAGCGTCTGATCCGGCGGCACTTCGCCGGCGATGCTGCTCGCGTACTGGCGCTGCACGGTGGTCGCCACGCCAGTGCCGCTGAGCAGGTCGGCCCACAACGTGGCCAGGGCGAGATTGGGTGCGGAAATGAGGCGTTTCATGGAGTCGGTGAGAATCGCTGCGGGCGGGCGCACGCGTGCCGGCACCATACCGCAACATTGCAGCCCTGGACCCCGGCGTGCGCCGGGGTGACAGCACACGAGGAGATACGCATGACCCAAATGAGCCCGACGATCCGCATCGACCAGGTCGGTGGCCCGGAGATGATGAAACTTGTCGACTTGCCCGTCGGCGAACCCGGCGCCGGCGAGATCCGCATCCGCCACCACGCGTGCGGCCTGAACTTCATCGACGTCTATCAGCGCACCGGTCTGTACACGCTGCCGCTGCCCTTGTCGCTGGGCATGGAAGGCGCAGGCGTGGTCGAGGCGGTGGGCAGTGGTGTGACGCACCTCAAAGTGGGGGATCGCGCCGCGTATTCGAGCAACCCGCCGGGCAGCTACAGCCTGCTTCGCGTCATGCCCGCGAAAACCGTGTGCAAGCTGCCCGATGCGATTTCCTTCGAAACCGGCGCCGCCATGATGCTCAAGGGCTTGACGGCGCAATACCTGCTGCGCAAGACGCTGCCGCAAGGCGGTTTGCAGGCCGGAGACTTCATCCTCTTTCACGCCGCCGCGGGCGGCGTAGGCCTGATCGCCTGCCAATGGGCGAAGGCGCTGGGCTATCAGTTGATCGGCACGGCGGGTTCGGACGAAAAATGTGCGCTCGCGCGCGAGCACGGCGCGGCGCACACGATCAACTACAAGCGCGAAGACTTCGCGGCGCGTGTCAAGGAAATTACCGGCGGCGCGGGTGTCAAAGTCGTGTACGACAGCGTCGGCAAAGACACCTGGGACAAGTCGCTCGACTGCCTGCGGCCGTTTGGCCTGATGGCGAGCTTTGGCAACGCTTCCGGGCCGGTGGCGCCATTTGCGCCGGCTGCGCTCGGTGCCAAGGGGTCGCTCTACGTCACGCGCCAAACCCTGTTCACGCACATCGCGACGCGCGAGGCGACGCAGGCGATGGCCGACGAGTTGTTCACCGTCGTCACGAGCGGCAAGGTGAAGATCCGCATCGACCAGCGTTTTGCGCTGAAAGACGTCGCGCAGGCGCACCGCGATCTCGAGGCGCGCAAGACGACGGGGTGCAGCATCTTGATTCCGTGAGCTTTCGAGAAGCGAGACTTGGCGGCACGGCCGCCGACCTCGTCATCCCGGCGAAAGCCGGGATCCATCGTCGGCGGGCTGCTCCAGGTGGATCCCGGCTTTCGCCGGGATGACCGAACCGCCGGGATGACGTGCGGCAACTACCTCGAGCGCCGCACGCGCAAGATTTCATCGAGGATCAGGCACGCCGCGCCGACGCTGATGGCGCTGTCGGCGACGTTGAACGACGGGAAGTACCAGCCGGCGTAGTGCACCTGGATGAAATCGACAACGTAGCCGTGCAGCAGCCGGTCGATCACGTTGCCCACCGCGCCGCCCAGGATCAGCGCGAGCGCCGTTGAAAAAAGGCGCTGGCCGGAGTGGCTGCGCAGCATCCAGACGATGAACACGGCGGCCGCCGCGCCCAGGCCGATGAAGAACCAGCGCTGCCAGCCCGACGCGCCGGCAAGAAACGAAAACGCTGCGCCCGTGTTGTGCCAGCGCACGATGTTGAAGAACGACGTGACGGTGTGGCTGCCGCCGTTGGCCATGCTGCCGATGATCAGCGTCTTCGTGATCTGGTCGGCAATGATGATGAGCGCCGCGATGGCGAGCCAGGGGAGCAGGGGGGCGTTGCGCGAAGCCATGGGGTCAGTGTCGGCGCAAGCGGGCAAGCACAGTTTGAGGGTTGCGAGAGGTGTGGAAGATGAGGATACGAGCACGCGGTCGGCATCGAACTCGTAGTACACGTCGTAGGGGAAGCGTTTGACGATTGCTCGGCGGAAAGGCGCGGTGACTTCGGGACAGGACTGCGGTGAGCGCTGAATTCGCATCAGCGTCGCTTCGATGCTGCGCTCGAATGCAGCGCCCAGACCGCCGCGCTGTTCCTCGTACCAAAGCCGCGCTGCACGAAGATCGTCGAAGGCCTCAGGCGTGAGGTCGAGTTCGCGCACTACGTCTCGCGCAGACGGCGTTTCGCCTCGGCCCAGCTGATACCGGAATCGGGGTTGGCGTCGTACCGAGCCTTGCGTTCGCGCAATTCGGCCAGAACCGGCGCGGGCACAGGCTCTTGTGCGCGTTCCGCAGCGATGCTGTCCCACAAGTCCTCAACCAGTTGCAGCCGTTCGGCCAAGGGCAGCTTGAAGAGAGCTTCGAACTCAGGATACGGATTCATGACGTGGCGTCCTGGGGCAAGACTCATGCCACTTTGCGCACTTCGCCGGCGCTGAACAGGTTCGCCGTGCAGCGCCCGCAGATCGTGGAGTGCGAGGTGTCCCGACCCACATCGTCGCGATAGTGCCAACAGCGCTCGCACTTGGTCGCGCTCGACGGCGCGACGCGAACCGCGGGAAGCTCGGCCGCCGGTGTCAGCGTCGCGCCCGACGATGAGTACGAACTTCAACTCGTCGCCGAGCGAGCAATTCGCGGTCCGCCGCAGTCACCTCGAGGATCAATTCCGCCTGCAGCGACGACCCGAGCGGGCCCGTGTTGCGCAGGCTTCGATCTCCTTGTTCGCGACGTCGCGGATTTCGCGAATGCGCTGCCACTTCGTGAGCAACGCTGCATCGGGCTCGGGCAGCGCCCAGTACCTCTGCTCGAAGATCGACGCCGAACCATTGGGCTGAAAAACCCGCCAAGCTTCTTCCGCAGTGAAGCTGAGAAACGGCGCCATCCAGCGCAGCATGGCTTGCGTGATGTGCCACAGCGCGGTCTGCGCCGAGCGCCGCGCGAGCGACTTCGGTGCCGTCGTGTACAGGCGGTCTTTCAGGATGTCGAGGTAAAACGCGCCCAGGTCTTCCGAGCAGTAGAGCTGCAGCTTGGTGACGACCGGGTGGAATTCGTAGACGCCGTAGTGGCCGCCGCTGAATACGCCGCGAGTGCGATCGAACGTGCCCACGATCTCGGCTTGCAATTGCGCAGCGCGCGCCAGGGCGTAGCGGTCGATTTCGAGCATTTGCCCAGGTGCCACCGCGTCGTTGCGCGCATCGAAGTCGCTCGTGTTCGCGAGCAAAAAGCGCAGCGTATTGCGGATGCGGCGATACGAGTCGACAACGCGCGCGAGGATCTTGTCGTCGCCGGCGATGTCGCCTGAATAGTCGCTCGCCGCGACCCACAGGCGAATGACTTCGGCCCCTAACTTCTGCGTCACCACCTGCGGGTCGATGCCGTTGCCCAGGCTCTTGCTCATCTTGCGCCCCTGCGCGTCGACCGTGAAGCCGTGCGTCAGCAGGCCGCGGTAAGGTGCGCGGTCTTCGAGCGCGCAGGCGATCAGCAGGGAAGAGTGGAACCAGCCGCGGTGCTGGTCGTGGCCTTCGAGGTAAAGGTCGGCCTCCGGGCCTTGCGCGTGAAAGCCCGGGTGATCGGGCGCGCCGCGGTGCGTGCCGCGCAGCACGTGATAAAAAGTCGAGCCCGAGTCGAACCAGACTTCGAGGATGTCGCTGCTCTTCGTGTAGTGCGCGGCGTCCGTCGCGCCAAGAATTTGCTCGGCGCTCGCGCGGCTCCACGCTTCGATGCCGCCCGCTTCGATCATGGCTGCGGCCTGGTCGAGGATGTCCATGGTCCGCGGATGCAGCTCGCCGCTGTCTTTGTGCAGGAAAAACGGCAGCGGCACGCCCCAGCTGCGCTGGCGGCTGATGCACCAGTCGGGGCGGTTTGCGATCATGTCGCGCAGGCGCGCGCGTCCGTTCTCCGGGTAAAAACTCGTCTGGTCGATGGCGTCGAGCGCAATCTGGCGCAAAGTCTTCGTCGCCTTGTCTTTCGTGAACACGCCCACGCCTTCGTCCATGCGGATGAACCACTGCGCCGCCGCACGGTAGATCACCGGCGACTTGTGGCGCCAGCAGTGTGGGTAGCTGTGCGTGATCGTCTCGGTGGCGAAGAGGCGCCCGGCATCCTTCAACGCTTCGATGATTTTTGGCACCGCTTTCCAGATGTTGACGCCGCCGAACAGCGCAAAGTCGGCGGCGTACGCGCCGTTCCCTTGCACGGGATTCAGGATGTCGTCGAGCTTCAGGCCGTGCGCGACGCATGAGTTGAAGTCTTCCACGCCGTAGGCGGGCGACGAGTGCACGATGCCGGTGCCGTCGTCAGCGGTTGCGTAGTCGGCGAGGTAGACCGGGCTGAGGCGCCCGTAGCCCTTGTCGACGTCGAACAGCGGGTGCTCAAAATTCAGACCGCCGAGCTCTTCGCCGAGCACCGTGGCGAGCACCGTGCCCGTCAATCCATAGCGCGCGAGGCAGGTGTCGACCAGACTTGCTGCGAGCACGAGCAGGCCGCGCTCCGTGTCGACGAGCGCGTACTCGAGCGCGGGGTTCAGGTTCAGCGCCTGGTTCGCCGGAATCGTCCACGCCGTCGTCGTCCAGATCACGATGAACGCGTCTTTGGTGAGCGCGGAGACGCCGAACGCTGCCGCGAGCTTGTGTGGCTCGGCGCAGCGGAAAGCCACGTCCACGGTATTGCTTTTCTTGTCGGCGTATTCGATCTCGAACTCGGCGAGCGAGCTGCCGCAGTCGAAACACCAGTACACCGGCTTCAAGCCGCGGTAGACGAAGCCGCGCTCGACGACACGCTTGAACGCGCGAATCTCGCCGGCCTCGTTGGCAAAGTCCATCGTCCGGTACGGGTGCTCCCAATCGCCCAGCACGCCCAGGCGCTTGAAGTCCGCCATTTGCTGGCCAATTTGTTCCGTCGCAAAAGCGCGGCTCTTCGCCTGCATGTCATCGCGACTCAACTTGCGGCCATGGAGTTTTTCGATCGCGTTTTCGATCGGCAGGCCGTGGCAGTCCCAGCCCGGCACGTAGTGCGCGTCGAAGCCTGCGAGCTGGCGCGCCTTGACAATCATGTCCTTGAGCACCTTGTTGACGGCGTGGCCCATGTGGATCTGGCCGTTCGCGTAGGGTGGGCCGTCGTGCAGCACGAACAGCGGCGCGCCGTGGCGCGCGTCGCGCAGCTGCTTGTACGTGCCTTGCTCGTCCCACGCCTTCGCCCAGAGCGGCTCGCGCTTGGGCAAGTCGCCGCGCATCGGGAACGGCGTGTCGGGAAGGTTCAGCGTGGCTCGGAAATCGGTGGCAGGCTGGTCAGCCATGGCGGTCCTTAGGCAGAGAGCGAGTCATCCCGGCGCAAGCCGGGATCCATCGGTGGGCAAGGGGGACGTGCGGGTGGTGGTTCCCGGCGTTCGCCGGGATGACACCCCTGCGCGTCAAATTCGATCGCGCGTCGTCTGCCGGCCGGTCTGGGCGTGCGTGGCGGCGTGCGCTGTGGCGTGCGTGGCAAGAAAAGCGCGTGCGTCGTCGACGTCTTTGCGTATCGCCTGCGTCAGCGCCGCGAGCCCGTCATAGCGGGCTTCGTCGCGAAGTTTGTGCAGCAGTTCCACGCGCACGAGTTTAGCGTAGCCCCCTTCAACGCCGAGCCGCGCCGGCCAGTCCAGGCAAAAGACTTCGAGCACGACGCGGCCGCTGTCGTCCACCGTCGGGCGTTGGCCGAGGCTCGCCACGCCATCGAGCGGTGCATCCGTCAAGCCGTAGGTGCGCACCGCAAAAATGCCCAGCGCCGCAGGCTTGGGGTGCGAAAAGCGCAGGTTCAGCGTGCGAAACCCGTCGCCACGCCCTGGCGCAGATTCACCCAGCTCGCGCCCGAGCTTGCGGCCGTGCACGACGTGGCCGCTGATGCTGTAGGGGCGGCCCAGCAACGCCGCGGCCTGCGCCATGTCGCCCGCGGCGAGCGCGGCGCGAACGCTGGAACTCGAGACGCGCGTGCCGTGCACTTCGAAGCTGTTCATGCGCGCGACTTCGAAGCCGCGCGCTGCCGCGGCGGCGTCGAGCATCGCGTAGTCGCCGGACCGCTTCGCGCCGAAGCGGAAGTCGTCACCGACGAGCACGAGTTTGGCGCCGACGCCGTGCACCAGAACGTCGTCGATGAAGGCCTGTGGCGACTGCGCGGCGAAACGGGCGTCGAAGCGCATCACGACGGCCTGATCGACCCCGCAACGCTCGAGCTCGCTGAGCTTGTCGCGCAGCGTCGCGATTCGCGCCGGCGCCAACTCGGGCTTGCCGGTCGCCGCGGCAAAGTGGTCGCGCGGGTGCGGCTCGAACGTCATCACGCAAGACACCAGCCCGCGGTGCCGGGCTTCGGAGCGCAGCAGCGCGAGCATCGCTTGGTGACCGCGGTGCACGCCGTCGAAATTGCCTATCGTCAGGGCGCAGCTGCGGGCGATGTCACGGTGCTGTGTGCCTCTAAAGACTCGCATGCGCGGGATTATCGACGGCGCTCATGCGGACCGGCTATCAATCGCATAACACCGACGATTTGGGAACGCCCGCACTCGGCCCTTTGCTGCCGTTCGTCGCGAGCTTCCTGCGAGGGTTGCGACGCCAGGGCGGCGGCGGTGCCCCCGTGCTCCGGCCCACGCTCGCGGGGCACCGTCCAGAAGTGCAAAGCAAAGCCGCGTCAACACGGGACTTACGCTGCATCGGTTGGCAGACACTGCGAATGGGTCCTGCGCCCGGGGGCACCACCACCGCCCTGCTGCATCTGTGGTCGGACTGCAATGCCTTCGCATGCCACCCGAGTGCCCGGGTAGGTGGCTTGGGGTACGGGCGCAGGCCCCCATTCGCGGTGTGATCAACCTGTACCCGAGAACACCGCGTTGGTGGCGCAACGCCAGCGGGCCCAATACGGTGCCCCGCGAGCGTGGGGCCGGAGAACGTACCCCAGGCCACCTGCCCTTTCTCGACCTCTGCACGCAGGTCGCGCCGAACGGCAGCAAAGGGCCGAAAGCAGACCGCCATTCCTCCGCAATCAAGTGCGAACTGGTTTCAGGAACCGTCCACGACCTGCGGCCCGTCGAGCCAACGCCATGCGCCACTTGGCAAGTCGGCTGGCAAAGCCAACGCGCCGAACTCGCTGCGGTGCAGGGCTTGCACGCGATTGCCCACTGCCGCAATCATGCGCTTGACCTGGTGGTACTTGCCCTCCAGCAGCGTCAGGCGCAACTGCGTCGCGCCGGTGACTTCGCAGGCGGCAGCGCGAACCGGTGTCGTCTCGTCGAGCAAGGTCACGCCCGCAATCAGGCGCTGCGCCTGCGCGTCATCCACGACGTGAGCGCACGTGACCTCGTAGACCTTGGGCACGTGGCGCTTGGGGGAGGTGAGGCGGTGGATCAGCGCGCCGTCGTCGGTGAACAGCAGCAGGCCGGTTGTGTCTGCGTCCAGGCGCCCGATCGCCTGCACGTCGCGCCGGCGCAGCGGCGCGGGCAAGAGGCTGTAGACACTCGGGTGATGGCGCGGCTTTTGCGAACACTCGTAGCCGGCGGGCTTGTGCAGCACGATCAAGGCGTGTTCACGGTACGGCCACTCGACGCCGCGCACGCAAAAACGCAATCCCGTCGTGTCGAACCGCGCGGAAGAATCGTCGCAGGTCCGGCCTTGCACGCTCACCAGCCCTGCGGCGACCAGGCCCTCGCATTCACGCCGCGTTCCAAAGCCCTGCGAAAACAGGATCTGCGCAAGGCTTGCCGCTTGCGTCAATCGTGCAGCTCCAGCAGCACGACATGGTTGGCGCTGGCCGGCCAGGTGCGGCCGACGACTCGCTCGCCGTTGAACTCGCCGCTGACCATGCGTTGCGGAACAGCGGGCAAGCGCACTTGCGCCACCGACACGCCCGCCACCCCGCTGGGGATGCCGGCCGGCGGGCTTTTGCCGTCGAGCGTGATCTGGTCGCGCGGCACGCCGAAGTAGCCGCGCGGGCGTGTCAGCGTGACGATCGCGCCGGCGTCGCGATCCGAGGGTGGGGGGCGCTGCGCGCGCAAGTGCACGAGGCTTGACGAGCGCGCGAACGGCGAGCGGTAGATATGCGTCACGGCGAAGTCGGCAGCGCTGACTTGGAATTCGAGCGCAGTCTGGTTCGTCGCGATCAGCGGCCCCCACAACCCGTCGGCACCGACGGTCTGTCGATGCAACGCGGCGCCCAGGCGTTCGCCGGTCGCGGCGTCGACCGCGTAGACCTCGACTTCGGCGCCGGCCAGGCCGAGGTTGTTGGCGAAGTTTCCCGTGCCCGCACGATTCTCCAGGCCCGTGCCGCTCACCTTGCCGGACAAGCTGATGCGCGGCTCGGTGCGGATCGGCAACGCGTTCGATTCGCGCGCGGTGATGAAGCGGTGCGCTGCGGCGAATGCCTTGGCGCTGAAGGACGTCTCGCGGTGATCGATGCCGGCGATGACGACGTTTTCCGCGCCCTTCAGTTCAGGCCCGTCGAAACCCACGTTCGTCGGCGCGCCCTTTTGGCCTATCCACACGCCGTCGGGCTGGGCGAACTTGTCGAAATTGTCGGAGCGTATCGTCAACCACTTGACGCCCGGCGTGACTTCGATGTTTGTGTTGCCGTTGAGAGCACGCAAGAACGGCCCGGTCCCGTTGAATTCGCTGTTGGGAAGAAACGCCGAATGCGCCCACACGCCGTGGTTGGGCACACCGCCCAAAATCGCGTGCGACACCTTGGCCGCGCCGCCGCCGTTGGCGATGTAATTGCGGATCGCATTGCCGCCGCGCGAATTGCCCATCAGCACAACGCGCGTCTGGCCGGTGCGGCGCAGCACCTCGTCGACCTGCGCGCTCAAGAATTGCATGTGCTCGGTCGTCGACGTTCTGCCGTCTTGCGGCTTGTCGTCGGCGTCGCGCGCCAGCGGGTAGGGCAGGTCGATGGCGTGCAGGCGCTCGGTGGGCCAACCGTTCGACTCGAAGCGCCACAGCGTCGTGTGCCACAGCGCGGCGGTGTCGCCATTGCCGTGCACAAAGACGATGGGCGGGTGCGGGTCGCTTCTCAGGCTGGACGCGCAACTGGCGAGCAGCAGCGCGGCAGACGCCGCCAAGAGCAGGCGGCGCGCGAAGTGAATCGTCATGGCATGAGGCTCAGGGCTTGGAAGCGTGCAGTGTGGCCAGGTCGCGCGCTGTCGGCAATCGGGGCAGACCAGGGCCGTCGAGGCTTGTCGCTGCGCGCACCGCACGCAGCACGGCGAGCATCGTCACCTCCGCGGCGAGTGCGCCCAGCAGCGTCAGGCTTGCGCTCTGAGCGCTGCCGCCGGTTGCCAGCGCGAAGAGCGTATCGCCGTCGCCCTGCGTGTGCACCGGGTTGATGGCGCGTGCCAGGCCGTCGTGCGCCATTTGCGCGAGTTTGGTTGCGCCGGCTTTGTCCAGGCGCGCGTCGGTGGCGATGACGCCTATCGTCGTCGCCTGGCCGGTCTGGATGGCGGGCGGCAACTCGCCGCGCCGCAACGCCGCCATCGTGTCCAGCAGCGACATGCCGTCGGCGCTGCGCGCGCCCGCGATCACCTGGCCGGTGCGCGGGTCGACGACGTCGCCGATCGCATTCACCGCGACGAGCGCGCCCACCGTGATGCCGCCGACCTGAATCGACGCACTGCCGATGCCGCCGCGCATCGCCCTCCCAAAGCCGAACAGCTTGCCCACCGACGCGCCCGCGCCTGCGCCGACGTTGCCTTCGGCGGGAGCCGCCGACGTTGCCGCCTGGCACGCGGCGTAACCGGCAGCGGCGTCGGGGCGGATGCGCGCATCGCCGACGTTCAAGTCGAAAAGGATCGCCGCCGGGACGATGGGCACGCGGACCTGCGTGCCGCTCGCGTGCTGGCCGACCTGAATGCCTATGCCTTGTTCTTCGAGCCAGCGCATCACGCCGCCGGCGGCGTCAAGCCCGTAAGCGCTGCCTCCGGCGAGCAACACGGCGTGCACGTGCGGCACGGCGTTCAGCGGCGAGAGCAGTTCGGTCTCGCGCGTTCCCGGCGAGGCGCCGCGCACATCGACGCCGCCCACCGTGCCCTCGGGCGCGAGCACGACGCTGCAGCCGGTGGGGCGCCGCGCATCGGTGAAGTGGCCGACGCGCAGGCCGGGAACCGCGGTGATCGACATGAACCCGATGGCTGCGGCGCGGTGCCTACTTGCTCGGCGCGGCGATCAGCGCGTCGAGCACGGCAAGCACTTGCGCGTCGCCCAAACGGCGCGCGCTGGCGAGCTCGCCGGCCTGGGTCGCGCGAACGAAGGCGCCATCCGCGGCGAGCACGGCGACTGCCGGGATGCCCTTCTGCGTGGCGTCGCCCATCTGGCGCGCGAGGTCGAGGTTCTTGTTGAAGTTGCCGACGTCGACCTTGGTCACGACGTAACGCTGCGCCACATGTTCGGCCACGGGTCCGCCGGCCATCAGCTTGGCCAGCGCCTGGCAGTCGTCGCACCAGTTCGCGCCGAACACGACGAGCACACGTTTGCTTTGCGCCTGCGCGTGCTGCAAGGCCTTGTTCAGATCGGCGCGTGCGTCGGCGGCTTCGTCATAGGGTTTGGGTTTGGCGCTGCACGCCGTGACGGCGAGCAAGGCCAGCGCCCATGCGGTGACGCGGCGTCGGCTGAAGAACATGACGGGGCGCGGCGCCACTCAGGCGAACACGCCGGCGGTATCGAGCATTCGTGAACTCACTTCGCCCAAGTGATGCAGCGTATCGCCGAACGTCATTTCCATGACGGTGAGGCGCTTGAAGTAGTGGCTCGCGACGTATTCGTCGGTGACGCCGATGCCGCCGTGCATCTGGATGCACTGTTGGCCGACGAAGCGCATCGAATTCCCAAGTTGCAGCTTCGCCTGCGCGAGCGCGCGGCGCCGTGCCGCGACAGGCTCGCCCATCTTCAGGCTCGCGAAGTAGCTCATCGAGCGCGCGAGTTCCAACTGCATCTTCACGTCAGCGACACGGTGCCGCAGCGCTTGGAAAGTCGCGATCGGCACGCCGAACTGCTTGCGCGTGTTCATGTACTCCACCGTGATCGCGAGCAGTTTGTCCATCGCGCCCACGCCTTCGGCGCAGAGCGCGGCGATTCCCGTGTCGATGGCGTGTTCGAGCAGCGGCAGGCCCTCGGCGGCGATCAAGGTGGCGGGGCTCGCCTGAAGATCGAGTTGCGCGGCGCGCGCGCCGTCTTGCGTCGGAAACCCGTTCACGGCAGCGCCGGCGACGTTTTTCTCGACGAGGAACAGGCCGATTCCCGAGGCCGCATCCCGCGCACCCGAGATGCGCGCGGGAACCACCCAGGCGTCGGCCTCGTCGCCTGCCGGGACGACGCTTTTCGCGCCGCTCAGCGTCCATGCGCTGCCGGACTGGACTGCGCGCGTCTCGACATGGTTCAGGCGGTAGCGCGCGGCGCGTTCCTGGTGCGCGAGAACGACCAGCGACGAACCGTCGGCGATCTGCGGCAGCCACTTCGCCTGCACTGCGGATGGCGCGGCGGACAGCAGCCGCGGCGCGAGCAACGCCGCTTGCGCGTAGGGCGCGTTGACGAGGCCGCGGCCGAGCTCTTCGCACACGACCATCGCCTCGACGGCGCCAAAGCCCATGCCGCCGTGCGCCGCGGGAACGGCCAGTCCGGTCAGGCCGAGTTCGGCGAGCTCCTTGTACACGGCGCGCGTCGCGCCACCGGCCTTGGCAATGCCGTGGCGGCGTTCGAACGAGAAGCCCTTCTCGACCCAGCGCGCGACGGCGTCGCGCAGCGAGTTCTGATCGTCGGTGAAATCGAAATCCATGTCGTGTCCTTCGTTGAACTGACTGGAGCCCCTTCCTCCTCGGGGGGAAGGGGCTGGGGAAGGGAGCGATCCTGGGCGCAACGCGCAGCGGTTCTGGGCTCCGTCAGGAGCCCAGAACCGTCTGCGCAACGATGTTGCGCTGCACTTCGTTGGACCCACCGTAGATCGTCGTCTTGCGGTAGTTGAAGTAGGTGCCGGCCAGTGGCGCGCAGTGTGCGGCGCCGAAATAGTCACCCTGCCAACCCGCGGCGAGCGCCTCGCGAATGAAAGGCACGCTGAACGGCCCGCCGGCGAGCATCATCAGCTCGGTGTAGCGCTGCTGGATTTCGCTGCCGCGAATTTTCAGCAGGCCCGCGACGTCGAGGCTCTGTTTGCCGCTCTTTTCCGCCGAGATGACGCGCAGGATGAGCATTTCGAGCGCGACCACGTCGACTTCGAGCAGCGCGATCTGGTCGCGAAAGCGCCCGTCGTCGTAAAGCCCCTCGAGCTTGGCGATGCGCTTGACGCGTTCGAGTTCGCGCTTGGCGCGGTTCACGTCGCCGATGCCGGTGCGCTCGTGGGCGAGCAGGTATTTGGCGTAAGTCCAACCCTTGTTCTCTTCGCCCACCAGGTTGTCGGCGGGGACTTCGACGTTGTCGAACCAGACTTCGTTGACTTCCGCGCCGCCGTCCAGCGTGACGATCGGCCGCACCTTGACGCCCGGGCTCTTCATGTCGATCAGCAGAAAACTGATGCCGGTCTGCGGCTTGCCTTCATTGCTGGTGCGCACGAGGCAGAAGATCCACTCGCCGTACTGCGCAAGCGTGGTCCAGGTCTTCTGGCCGTTCACGAGGTAGTAGTCGCCGCGGCGTTCGGCCTTGCACTTCAAGGACGCGAGGTCAGACCCCGAACCGGGCTCGCTGTAGCCCTGGCTCCACCACACATCGCCGCTCATGATTCCCGGCAAGTGGCGCTTTTGCTGCTCCGGCGTGCCGAACGCCATGATCACGGGCGCGACCATCACCGGGCCGAACGGCACGATGCGCGGCGCCCCGGCCAGCGCACACTCTTCTTCGAACAAATGGCGCTGCACGGCGCTCCAGCCCGGGCCGCCGAACTGTTGGGGCCAGGCGTAGCCGTGCCAGCCCACTTTGCCCAGGATGCGCGCCCAGCGCTGCATGTCGTCGCGCGACAGGTCGAGCGAGTTGTGCACCTTGTGGCTGATGTCTTTGGGAAGGCTTTGCGCGACCCAGCCGCGAATCTTTTCGCGGAAGGCCTGTTCTTCGGGGGTGAATGCCAAGTCCATGGGGTTCTCCGTGCGGGTCCGGTCGGAAGTGTCGCCGCTGTTTTAGCACGAAGCCATTGTCCGCTTCGCAGCGAGCGGCGATCGCGCAGGTTCTCCGGTTGAGGTTGACAAGGAAAGTGGCGGACGCCCCTTTCCTTGAGCACCGCCACATGAGCTGCGCTCACTCGCCGTTGAGGCGCACCGCCTGCCCGCCGATCAAGACGTAATCGACGCCTTCATCGCGAAACCGCGCGAGCAGCTTCAGCAGTGCGTCGTCGCTCGCCATGCCGGGTTCAAGACGCGCGCGATGTCCGCTTGGCGTTGTGCATCGAGCCGCTCGAAGTCGGCGTGCGTACCGCGAATCACGCCGCGTGGCACCGGCGGCATGGCGCCGCGCAGCATCGCGTCGAGCAGGCGCCCGCGCCGGTAGGCCTGTTGCGGGTCGAGTTCGATCTCGGATCGGTTTTGCGTGCCAACGATGCGCATGGGGCAACTGTAGGCGGCTTGTCGCGATTGGGCAAACGCCGCAGCCCACTCGCGCCGGGCTCAGGGCCGCTTGTCCAGCGTCATCTTGTCGTTCTCGCGCTTCATCTGAAAGCGCGTGAGGAAGCTGTTGCCGAGCAGCACCTGTTCCATGCCCGCGGGCAGCACGGCGGCCTCGACGTTGTAGACCTGCACGTCGCCGATGCGCACCGAGTCCAGCGTGACGCGGTACGCGACGATGGTGCCGTTCGCGGTTTGGCCCATGCTGCGCTGGCCGCTGCGGTAGTTCAGGCCGATCTGCTCGGCCACCGTCTGGCTCAGCGCGACGTGCGTTGCGCCGGTGTCGACGATGAAACTCACCGCCTTGCCGTTGATGCTGCCTTGCGTCACGAAGTGGCCGCCGCTGCCGGCAGTGAGAACGATTTGCGAACCCGATCCGGCGCTCGCCGCGCCGCCCAGGTTGGCGTGCGCCTGACCGAGTTGCAGCGTGATGCGCTGACCGCTCACTTCGATCACCGCGTCGCTGCCGGTCACGCCGAGCAGCTTGACGCCTTGCACGGTCTGGCCGACCGCCAGGGTGCGCGGCGTGCCGTCGATCATGAGCAAGGCTTTGCTTCCCAAGCTGCCGCTGAGCGAAACCTTTTGCGCCGCGGCGGCGCCGGCGCAGACGAGCAGCACGCCGCCCAGAAGCGCGCGCAAACGCGTCATTCGCGGAAGTTGCTGAACGACAGCGGCGCGTCGCTGATGGTCTGGCGGATCAGCGCGATCGCGGCTTGCAGATCGTCGCGTTTCGTGCCGGTGATGCGCACCGTGTCGCCCTGGATGGCGGCCTGCACCTTGAGCTTGCTCTGTTTGACGGCGGTCTGGATCTTCTTCGCCGTCTCGGTGTCGATGCCGCTTTTCACGGTGAGCGGCTGTTTGACCTTGTCGCCGCCGATTTTTTCGATCGCCGCGCTGCGGTCCAAAAAACGCGCGTCGACGCCGCGTTTGCTGAGCTTGGCCAGCAGGATGTCCATGACCTGGCCGATCTGGAAATCGCTGTCGGCCCAGACCGTGAGGTCTTTGTCTTTCAGCTCGATTCGCGCCGAACTGCCCTTGAAATCGAAGCGCGTGCCGATTTCCTTGGCCGTCTGGTCCACGGCGTTGCGCACCTCGACGAGGTTGGGCTCCAGCATCGCGTCAAAACTTGGCATGCGCAGATTGTCGCCTCTTGCGCCGTCCGGCAGTGCCGGCGATGGGTGAAAATTGCGCAATGCACATCGAGAGCGGCGTCAGCCTCAAGCCCTACAACACCTTCGGCTTGCCGGCGGTGGCGCGCTCCCTCGTCAGGATCACGAGCGACGCCGACGTGCGCGGCGTCGTCGACCACCCGCAACTCGGCCGCGCGCCGAAGTTCGTTCTCGGCGGGGGCAGCAACATCGTGCTGACGCGCGACATGCCGCAAGTCGTGTTGAAGATCGAGGTGCGCGGCATGCACCTCGTCGAGGAATCCGACGACGCCTGGATCGTCGAATTCGGCGCCGGCGAAAACTGGCACGACTGCGTCGCCTGGACGCTCGCGCAGGGCTTGCCGGGCCTCGAGAACCTGGCGCTGATTCCCGGCACGGTGGGCGCCGCGCCGGTGCAGAACATCGGCGCGTATGGCCTGGAGCTGGCGGACCGGTTCGAGTCGCTCGACGCGGTCGACCTCGTCACCGGGCGCAGCGTGCAACTCTCGCTGCCCTTCTGCAAGTTCGGCTACCGCGACAGCGTTTTCAAACACGCGCTGGCCGGGCGCAGCGTCATCATGCGCGTGCGCTTGCGCCTGCCGCGGCCCTGGCAGCCGGTGCTCGGTTACCTCGATCTCGAGCGAAAGATCGCGCAAACCGGCGTCACTGCACCCGACCCTCGGCAAGTCTTCGATTGGGTCTGCGCGATCCGCCGCGCCAAGCTGCCGGATCCGGCGTGCGTGGGCAACGCCGGGAGTTTTTTCAAGAACCCGCTGGTCACGCCCGAACAATGCCGCGACATCATCGGCCGCGACCCCGAAGTTGTTCACTACCCCATGGCCGACGGCCGCATCAAGCTCGCCGCGGGCTGGCTCATCGACAGTTGCGGCTGGAAGGGCAAGACGGTGGGCAAGGCCGGCGTCTACGAAAAGCAGGCCCTCGTGCTCGTGAATCGAGGCGACGCCATCGGCTCCGAAGTGATGACGCTGGCGCGCGCGATCCAGGAAAGCGTCTACGGAAAATTCGGCATCCGACTGGAGCTCGAACCCGTCGTCGTGTGAACGAAGTCCGCAGTGCCTGCGCCGCGTGTGCGTCACCCCCGCACTGCGGTGGGCCTCTAGCGTGAACGATTCGAGCAAACTAGCCCCGACGCGGCAGGAGCTGCGCTACGCCGGTGTAGCCTGCGCGTCGATTCATCCTGTGGTGCCTCGAGGCGAGACCGCGGCCGCTCGCTGTTCATGCAAACTTCTCAATCCTCACTTCAACCGAGTCCATCGCCAAGCGCCGATTTCGAGGCTGCGCTTTACCTGGCGCGGGTGGGTGTCTTGCTCACCCACGGCGCGGTGATCGTGTACGCCAATCCGTTTGCCGAGGCGCAACTCGGCTGGCCTGCCGGCGCCTTGAGCGGGCGAGAGCTATCGGTATGTTGGCCCGACGCGCCGAGCTTCGCCGCATTCGAACTCGAGCGTGAGGCAGCGCAAAGCAGCGGCCAGCCCATCGACCTGGAACGCCAGCTCAAGCGCCACGACGGAACGCTGCGCTGGTTCAGCTTGCGCGCCGATGCGGCTCGGGCCAGCGCCCAGTCGCCCGATGCCGGCCTGGGTGTGTGGGTTCTCGACGACGTGACCGACCGACGCCAGACCCACGACGCGCTGGCGCAGGCCAAGGAGCGCGCCGAACTCGCGAACCTCGCGAAAAGCGAGTTCCTCGCGAACACGAGCCACGAGATCCGCACCCCGCTGAACGGTTTGCTCGGCCTGGTGCGCCTCGCGCAGGAGCCCGACGTGGGGCCGGCGCGGGCCCGGGAGTACATGGACCGCATCGAAGACAGCGCGCAAGCGCTGGCGGGCGTGATTTCCGACATTCTTGACCTGTCGAAGATCGAAGCCGGGCAGATCTCGCTCGCCGAAGTGCCGTTCGATTTGCACGACCTGCTCGGCACGCTGTGCGGTGCCTATGCCGAGCTCGCCGCGGCGAAAGGCCTGGAGTGCCGGCTCGAGATCGGCAAGGGCGTGCCGCAGTGGGTCAGCGGCGACCCGGTGCGGGTGCGCCAGATCCTCGCCAACTTCACGAGCAACGCGTTGAAGTACACGACGGCAGGCAGCATCGAACTGGGCGTGCAGCGCCGCCCCGACGGGCGCATCCGCGTGCTCGTTCGCGACACCGGCGGCGGCATTCCCGTGGACGTGAAGCCGCGCCTGTTCCAGCCGTTTTCGCGCGGCGAAGCCGGCGGCTCGCGCCAACTCGGCAGTACCGGCTTGGGGCTGAGCATCTGCCGGCAACTCGCGGTGCTGATGGGCGGCGGCGTGGGCGTGCAAAGCAAGCTCGGCGAGGGCAGCGTGTTCTGGGCCGATCTGCCGATGCGCCGTGTTCCCGCGCCGCCCAGCAATTCGGCAAACCGCAACACCGACGCCGAAGCGCTGCGCGGCGCACAGTTGTTGCTGGTCGAAGACGACGCCGTGAACACGCTCGTGACCGAGGCGACACTGCGCCGCTGGGGCGCCGAAGTGACGCTGGCGGCCAACGGCGAGCAGGCGATCGAGGCGATCGACGCTTGCCTGGGCGGTTTTGACGCCGTCCTCATGGACTTGCACATGCCCGTGATGGGCGGGATTGCCGCGACCATCGAGATCCGCAAACGCTACCCGGCGACCAAGTTGCCCATCATTGCGCTGACTGCCGACGTGCTCGTCTCGGAACGCGACCGCGCCTTGCACCACGGCATGAACGAATTCGTCTCCAAGCCGATCGACCTGGATCGCTTGATCGGCGTGCTCGCCTACTGGGTGCACCGCGCGCGCGCAGCGCGCTCTTGACGCAACGTCATCCCGGCGAAAGCCGGGATCCACCGTCCGATGCCGCTCCTGGATCCCGGCGTTCGCCGGGATGACACGCCCTGGAGCAATCCCGGCTACGACCTTACGGTCGCGCTTCGGGTACCCGAGGCGGCAGGCGCCAGCCGCGCGCCGCGAGCGCGCTGCGCACCCGGTCCGGCCGGTCGCTGATGATGCCGTGCACGCCCAGGTCGAGCATCTTCGCGATGTCGCCGGGTTCGTTGACGGTCCAGACGATGACCTGCAAACCCAGTTGCCGCGCCTCATCGACCAATGCGGCGTTCAGGTCGCCGTGGTAGGGCGACCAGATCGCGCCGCCCGCCGCCTTCACGAGTTTCGGCACCGAGCCATGCTCGCTGAGTTTCAATCCGGCGGTCCAGCGCGCATCGGCAACGTTGTTGGCCCACGCCTGTTGCGCGCTCAGGTACGCCGTCGGGACCTCCGGCGCGATGCGCTGCGCGGCCAACAAGGTGCGCCAGTCGAAACTCTGCAAGGTGATGCGGCGCGCCATGCCGTGGCGCTGTGCCACGTCGAGCACCGCGCGCACAAAGGATTCGGGGTCTGGCGTCAGTTCGGGCTGGGTCGGATGAATCTTGGTTTCGATGTTGAAGCGCACGTGCGCCGCGCCGCGCCGCTGCACGAGCTCGAACAGCTCGGCCAGGCTCGGGATGCGCTGCCCGTCGACGGCGCGCTGATCGGGGTGGTTCTGCGCGTAGCGCGATTCCGGCCGCAGGCGCCCGACGTCGAAGCTGCGCAGTTGCGCAAAGGTCAGGCTGCGGATGGCAGGGCCCGGCGCGTCGATGTAGGCGCCGTCGGCGTTGCGCGTGAAGTTGGCGTTGAGCGTCGCGTCGTGCGAAATCACGACGACGTTGTCCTGCGTCAACAGCGTGTCGAGTTCGAGCGTCGTGACGCCCAGCATCAGGGCGGTCTCGAACGCCGCCAGCGTGTTCTCCGGGGCCAGGCCACGCGCCCCCCGATGGCCTTGCAGGTCGAGCGGGACGGCACAAGCTGCCAGAAGCGCCGCCACTGCCATGCCGGCGGCCAGGCGCTGCATGCGTTTCCGAAACCGGATCATCGGGCCACCATAGCAGATCGCGCCAGGCCGGCGTGGGCCGGCGTGCCGCCCCCCTAACCCGATGGGCCGGAGTACCCCTGCAGGCCTTAAGCTTGGGGGTGATAACCCAGCGTGAATTTTGCGCATGAATTCCATCCCGTCCGCTTCGCCCCGTCCGGACCGTGCTGGCCCGGCGGTGCCCGAGCACGACGCGCTCGCCGTGGGCACGCGTTTTGGCGAGTTCGAGATCTTGCGCGTATTGGGTGTGGGCGGTTTCGGCATCGTCTATCTGGCGATGGACCACTCGCTGCAGCGCGAAGTCGCGCTCAAGGAGTACATGCCGGCGGCCCTCGCGGCGCGCGGCGCAGGGCCGCAGATCACGGTGCGTTCGGGGTCGTTCAGCGAAACCTATGCGATCGGCTTGCGCTCCTTCGTCAACGAGGCGCGCCTGCTCGCGAAGTTCGACCACCCCTCGCTCGTCAAGGTGTATCGCTTCTGGGAAGATAACGCCACCGCCTACATGGTGATGCCCTACCTGCAGGGGCGCACGCTGCGCGAGGCGCGCCGCGACATGGGCGCCGCGCCCGACGAAGCCTGGTTGCGTGGCCTGATCGACCCGCTGCTTGGCGCGATCGAGACCTTGCACCGCGAGGGCGTGTATCACCGCGATATTGCGCCTGACAACATCATTCTGCTGGACGGCAGCCCCCCGGTGTTGCTCGATTTCGGCGCGGCCAGACGCGTCATCAGCGACCGCACGCAGACCCTCACGGCGATCCTCAAGCCGAACTACGCGCCGATCGAGCAATACGCCGAGATGACGCTGCTGCGCCAGGGGCCGTGGACCGACATCTACGCGGTCGGCGCGGTGCTGCATTTCGCCTTGCTCGGCACGCCGCCTCTGCCGGCGACGTCGCGCGCCCTCGAAGACGAGCTCCAGCCGCTGGCGCAACGCCAGATCCCGGGCGTGTCGCAGCGTTTCTTGCTGGCCGTGGACTGGGCGCTTGCGGTGCGCCCCGCGGAGCGCCCGCAACACATCGACGCCTTGCGCGCTGCGCTGGACGGGCGTGCACAGGTGCCCGCGGCGATCACGCAGCGGGCGGCGCGGCCCGCTGCTCCGGCCCGGAGTGAATCCGCCGACGACACCACCCTGATTCTGGGTGGCGCGGCGACGCAGCCGGCGCCCCCCGCGGCGGCGTACGAGCCGACACTGCCGATGCAGCCGACCCTGCCAATGCAGCGTACCGAGCCGATGCAGCGGACCCTGCCCATGCAGCGCACCGAGCCGATGCAACCGACCTTGCCGATGCAGCGCACCGAGCCGATGCAGCGTACCGAACCGATGCAGCGTACCGAGCCGATGCACGCGACGCCGCCGCAACGCAGCAACGCGACCGGGGTTCCCGCTGCGCTTGGCGTTATGCCTGCCGGCACGGCGAACGATTTGGACGAAGACGCCGCGGCAGCGGCGGACCTTGCCTTCCCCGACGCCGACGAACCCTCGAAAGGATCAACCAGGCGCGTGGGCGTGCTGGCCGCGGTGGTTTCCACGGTTGTCGTCGCCGCTGCAGTCGGGTGGATTTTCGGCGCGTCGCGGCCTGAGCCCGCGGCGTCGGCGCCCCGCGTTGCGCCGGCCGCTCCGGCCAAGCCCAGTGCGGCGAGTGCCGCAGCACCCGGGGTTCAGCGCGCGACGCCGATCGTCGCGCAACCTGCCGCAGCAGGCCTGGCAGGTGCCGCGCCGGGCGCCGCGGAAGTGGCAGCAACGCCCCGGGTTGCGGAACCGGCGCGAACCCCGGCGCTGCCACCCGCCGCGGTGGCGGCCAAGCCCGCTCCGGCAGCGGCGGCGGCCAAGCCGGTCCCTGCCGTGGCGCCGCCCCGGCATGCCGCGCCTGTGGAAAAAGCCGCGGTGCCGGCAGCCACTGCGCCGCGGCCCGAAGCGAGCCCGGCGCACGCGACCGCAGCCGCGCGACCCGTCGCCAGCGCTGCACCAGTCATGAGCCCGCCGGTGCCGGCGCAGGCTGCAGCGCCGACCCCGGCGCCCGCGCCAGCCCTCGCAGCGGCGCCCGCGGAGCCGAAGACGGCGCGTGAGGCGTGCGGCAAACGCGTGCTGGTGGCACTCTGGCAGTGCATGGAGCGCGAATGCGAAAAGGCGCGCTACCGCGGGCACCCGCAGTGCGTTGAGGCCTTGAGCGCGAAACGCGCGCGCGAGGGCGGCTGACAGACATTCGCGAGGCGCGCTGCGCAACGCCGCCGCGGCCACTCGGCGCCGACCCACGCTACAGTGGGCGTCTTCTGGGCATCGAGGGCGCGACCGATGATCGACTTGCTGGACATTCGCTACGTGCGCCTGGGCACGCGCGACCTCGGCGCTGCGGATCGCTTCGCGCGCGACGTGATCGGCCTGCAGGCGGTGCGCGAAGCGATGGGCGCGCGCTACTACCGCAGCGACTCGCGCGACCACACGCTCGTCTACTTCGAAGGCGACCCCGCCGACCACACGGTGGGCTTCGAGCTGCGCAACGCCGACGCGCTCGACGCGGCAGCGGCGCAGCTCAGCGACGCGGGCATTGCGGTCCGCCACGGCACCGCCGCGCAGTGCGAACAACGCCACGTGGGCGGGTTCGTCAACTTTCGCGACCCCACCGGCAACAGCATCGACCTGGTCGTGCGCCCGCACGACAGCGGGACGCGCTACTTCGCCTCGCGCGACGCCGGCATCACGGGTTTCAGCCACATCGGTCTGTGCAGTACCGACGCGCCGCGCGACGAGCGTTTCTGGACCAGCGTGCTCAGCGCGCGCGTGAGCGACCGCATCGGCGATGCGGCGTTGCTGCGAATCGACCCCATCCACCACAAGATCGCGCTGTTCCCCACGACGCGGTCTGGCGTGCAGCATGTGAACCACCAGGTCGCGAGCGTCGACGACGTGATGCGCGCCTGGTACCAGCTGACGCGTTTGGGCGTGCGCAGCGTGTTCGGCCCGGGCCGGCACCCGACGTCGGGTGCGATCTTTCTCTATTTCGAAGGGCCCGACGGCATGGTGTTCGAATACTCGACGGGGGTTCGCTCGATCTCGCCCGCCGAAGAAGAGAACCATAGACCACGCCAGTTTCCACGCACTCCCGAATCGTTTTGCATGTGGGGTTCGCTGCCCGATCTCGCAGATTTCAAGCGCTACAGCGCCGAAGCCTCAGCCCAGGTTGAATGACACTGAAAGCGACTTGCATGTCCAGTCTCACCTACGGCCGACCGTTCAACTTCCAGCGCTGGATCGCCAAGCACGGCCATCTGCTCGAACCGCCGGTGGGCAATGTGCAGGTCTGGAAAGACGCCGACTTCATCGTCACCGTCGTCGGCGGGCCCAACGCGCGCAGCGATTTTCACGACGACCCGCTCGAGGAATTCTTCTTCCAGCTCGTCGGCGACGCGCATTTGCTGATCCTGGACCGGGGCCGCTTTGAGCGCATCGAGCTGCACGAAGGCGACATCTTCCTGCTGCCCCCGCATGTGCTGCACTCGCCGCAGCGTCCGGTGCGTGACAGCCGCGGCCTCGTCATCGAGCGCCGGCGCCCGCCCGGTCTGCAGGACGCCTTCCAGTGGCATTGCGCGCATTGCGGGCACCTGGTGACGCGCCTGGAGTTGCAGCTCGCCGACATCGTCGCCGACCTGCCCGCCACCTACCGGCGTTTTTACGCGTCGTCGGACGAAGCGCGCACGTGCAACAAGTGCGGCAGCCTGCACCCCGGGCGCGACCACGAAGCGTGGCACCGCATGCTGGTCGCTTCGGGGCGGCTGCCGCCTGCTGCGTGAGCCCGGGAGTCAGGGCGCGCTGATGCGCGTGATCGCGCTGCGCGTCAGCACGTAGAGTGCACCGTCGGCGCCGACCTGGATGTCCACTGGATTGCCGGTGACGCGTGCGAACGCATACGCCGCGTTGCCGTTGGCGAGGTCAATGACGCCGACGATCGAGCTGCCCAGATCGGCAAAGAAGTAGTTGCCTCGCAGTTCCGCAGGGAACGGCCCCGTGGTGGGATAGAACGCGCCGCCGGCAATCGCGACTCCGGTAAAGAAACCGCCGGGGCCGGTGCCTGGAGGGGCGGTTGCGCTGTGTTTGTAGGCGAACAGCGGGGCGGTCACTCCCGCAGCGGTGGTCGGCCCTTCGGTCGCCGGCCAGCCATAGTTCGCGCCGGAAGCGCCGACGTTGATTTCTTCCCAAGTGCCTTCGCCGACGTCGTTGATGTGGATGCGCCCCGTTCCCGGCTGCACCGCGAAAGTGAACGGATTGCGCAGCCCCGAGGCCCAGATCGCGCGCGCCAGGCCGGCGCGCGTCGTGAAGGGGTTGTCGAGGGGAATCGATCCGTCGTCGTTCAGGCGCAGCAGCTTGCCCAGCGGCGTGTTCGGGTCCTGTGCGTTGGCGCTGACGGCGTTGTCGCCAACGCCGACGTAGAGCTTGCCGTCAGTTCCGAAGTGGATCGCGCCGCCGTTGTGGTTGGTTGCACCCAGGGTGGGCAATCCGTCGACGATGAAGGTTTCGGTGGTCGGTGAGGCGGTGTTCGAGATGGGTGGAATCGCCTGGAAGCTGCTGATCCGGTTGTGCACCGGAGCGACGCCAGTCGTGTAGTGCACGTAGACCATGCCATTGGTCGCGAAATTGGGGTGCAGGGCCAGGCCGATGACGCCGCGCTCTCCGGTCGAATCGACTCCCGGCAGTTGCAGGAAGGGTGTCGTGAGCAGCGTTCCATCCGCCGTGACGACTCTGACCGTCCCCCCTGTTCGGCGACGAACCATCGACCATCAGGCGCCTGCGCCATGGCTGTCGCATTGGTGAGCGAGCCGACCCAGGCGTCGGTCTTGGTGAACCCCGTCCCCAGCGGCAGCGCGCCGCCAAACCGCACCGTCGCGCTCGCCCACGCCGACACATTGCCCGCCGCGTCGCGCGCCCGCGCGCGCACCACGTGCTGGCCCGCCGCGTAGTTGCCGGTCGGCACGCTCGCAGCATACGTCGGGCTGCTCGACGTGTTCCCGACCTGCTTGCCGTCGACCTGGTACTCCACGCTCGCCACGCCAACGTTGTCGCTCGCGCTGGCGCTGAGCGACAGCGCGCCCGTCAGGCCGTCGGCGAAGTTCAGCGGCGAGGTCAGGGTGACTGTCGGTGCAACGGCGTCGCCACTGCCTGACCCGCCACCGCCACCACACGCCGCCAACAGCGCGGCGCCGAGCACACAGTGGGCGGTCAAGGCGAAGCTCGGTCTGATCATCGTTTGTCCTCCTCGAATCGGGCATGAGGCGGGCCCACAATCCGCACCAGCATGCTACCGCCGTGCCGCAAGCGCTGGTTTCATGACGTAAGGCCCCACCTGTCAAGGAGAATCCCCCATGACGCTCAAACCTGTGTTGTTGTCCTGCCTGCTCGGCTTCGCATTCGGCGCCGGCGCGGTCGAGTTCCGCTCTGCCGACACCCACAACGCCGACGATTACCCGACCGTCGTCGCCGTCAAGTACATGAGCGAACAACTTGACAAGAAAAGCGCCGGCAAGCACAAGATCAAGGTCTTCAACAAGAGTGCGCTGGGCTCGGAGAAGGAAACCATCGACCAGGTGAAGATCGGCGCGCTCGACTTCACGCGCGTCAACGTCGGGCCGATGAACTCGCTGTGCCCGATGACGATGGTGCCGACGATGCCCTTCCTGTTCCGCTCCGTCGCGCACATGCGCAAGGTGCTCGACGGCCCGGTGGGCGAAGAGATTCTGAAGAGCTGCGAGAACCAGGGTTTTGTCGGGCTGGCGTTTTACGACAGCGGCGCGCGCTCGATCTACTCGAAGAAGCCGATCAAGACCGTGGCGGATGCGAAGGGCTTGAAGATCCGCGTCCAGCAGAGCGACTTGTGGGTCGCGCTCGTCGGCGCGATGGGTGCGAACCCGACGCCCATGCCTTACGGCGAGGTCTACACGGCGCTCAAGACCGGCCTGATCGACGCGGCCGAGAACAACATCCCGTCGTTTGACACGGCCAAGCACCACGAGGCGGTGAAGGTCTATTCGCGCACCGAACACTCGATGGCGCCGGAAATCCTCGTGATGAGCAAAACCGCGTTCGACAAGCTGCCCAAAGGCGAGCAGGACATGGTGCGCGCCGCGGCCAAGGAGTCAGTGGCCTTCCAGCGCCAGAAGTGGGACGAACAGGAAGCGAAGTCGCTTGCCGCGGTGACTGCCGGTGGCGCGTTGATCGTCGAAGTCGACAAGGCGTCGTTCCAGGCGGTGATGGGCCCGGTGTACGACAAGTTCATGACGACGCCCGACATGAAGCGACTCGTCAAGGCGATTCAGGACACGAAGTGAAGCTTGCGGCCGCCGCTGCGCCTCGACCACCGGCGGCACGCGCTTACAACAAGTTCTGCGCGGCGCTGTCCAAAGCCAGCCTGGTGCTCGCCGTGGTGGGCTTGATCGGCGTGATCCTGGCGGTGCAGGTGCAAGTCATCGGCCGCTACGTCTTCAACGACACGCCCACCTGGGCCGAGGCGTTGGCGCTGCAACTCGTTCTTTACGTGACGGCGCTGGGTGTCGCGGTGGGCGTGCGCGACGCCGGCCACATCGGGCTCGAATCGCTCGTCGGCTTGTTTCCTGACGCGTGGCGCCTGAAGTTCGAAATCCTCATCCACGCCCTGGTCGGCCTGTTCGGGGGGGTCATGGCCTGGTCCGGCTGGGTCTGGACGACGCTCAAGTGGAGCGATATCAAGCCGATGCTCGGCCTGCCGGTGGGTGTGGACTACGCAGCGCTCGTCATCGCCGGCGTGCTGATCGTCCTGTTCTGCACTGAGCACGTGATCGCCTTGCTGCGTGGGGAGGAAGTGGTGCCCGCGTGGAACTGACGGTGCTCGCGCTCAGCTTCACCGTGCTGCTGCTGCTCGGTGTGCCGGTCGCGTTTTCGATCGGCCTGGCGTCGGTCGCGACGATCCTCGTCGCCGGCCTGCCGGTCGCGGTGGTGTTCCAAAAAATGGTCGGCGGGATGCAGGTGTTCTCCTTTCTCGCGATCCCGTTTTTCGTCTTTGCCGGCGAGTTGATGCTTTACGGCGGCATCGCGCAGCGCATCGTGCGTTTCGCCAACTCGTTGGTCGGCCATGTGCGCGGCGGCCTGGGAATGAGCAACGTGCTCGGCTGCACGATCTTCGGCGGCATCGCCGGCTCGCCGCTGGCCGACGTGAGCGCGATGGGTTCGGTGATGATTCCGCTGATGAAGCAGGAGGGCTACCACGCCGACTACGCAGTCAACGTGACGACGCACGCCGCGCTCGTGGGCGCGCTCATGCCCACGTCGCACAACCTGATCATCTTCACGCTCGCGACCTCGGGCATCGCGTCGGTGAGCGTGTTCAGCCTGATCCTGGCGGGCGTGATCCCCTCGCTGATCCTCACGCTGTGCAACCTGGCTGCGGCGTACTTTGTCGCCGTGAAGCGTGGCTACCCGACGCGCGGTGCATTTGCCGGCTGGCGCGAAGTGGGCTTGTCGTTCGCCGCGTCGCTGCCGGGCTTGTTGATCGTCGTCATCATTCTCGCGGGCATCTTGAGCGGCGTGTTCACGGCCACCGAATCGGCGGCGACGGCGGTGTTCTGGGCGCTCATCGTCACCGTGTTCGTCTATCGCTCGCTGACCTGGGAGCACTTTCTGAAAGCCTGCGCCAAGGCGTGCAAGACGACCGGCGTGGTGCTGTTCCTGATCGGCATCTCGGCCGCGTTCGGCTACTTCATGGCGCTCTACGAAGTGCCGCAGAAAACCGGCGAGCTGATGAAAAGCATGTCCAGCGAACCGTGGGTGATCTTCCTCATGATCAACGTCCTGCTGTTCGTTCTCGGCACGTTTCTCGATATGGCAGCGACGCTGCTGATCTGCACGCCGATCTTCCTGCCGATCGCGATGCAGTTCGGCATGGACCCAGTGCAGTTCGGCATCATGATGCTCATCAACTGCGCGCTGGGACTGAACACACCGCCGGTGGGAACGACGCAGTTTGTCGGCTGCGCGATCGGCGGCATCACGGTAGGCGAGGTGATGCGCTCGATCCTGCCGTTTTACAGTGCGCTGATCGCCGCGCTCATGCTCGTCACCTACGTGCCGGCGTTTTCGCTGTGGCTGCCGGCGCTGTTCAAGTGAAAATCGAATTGAATCGCGTCCCAGGAGCCTTCGTGTCGCCAATCAATCCCGCCGCGCCTCACTTCAAGATCTGGCCGAAACGTCTGCCGCGCGAACTGGTCGTGCCCCGCACTTCGCTGTGGTTCAACCTCGAGGTCGCTGCACAGCGCTACCCGGACAAGGCCGCCTACCTCTTCTTCGGCCGTGCGTTCAGCTTTGCGCAGGTGCACGAGCAGGCGATGCGGCTCGCCGGCTGGCTGCAGAACGCGGGTGTCGTTGCGGGGGATCGCGTTGCCGTGTTCATGCAGAACTGCCCGCAGTTCCCGAGCGCGTGTTACGCGATCTGGCGCGCCAACGCCGTTGTCGTGCCGGTGAATCCGATGAACCGTGCCGAGGAGTTCAAGCACTACATCAGCGATCCCGGCACGCGTGTCGTGATTTGCAGCGCCGACCTTGCGCCCATCGTGCACGCGGCGAACGACGCCTTGCCGGAGGCTGAGCGCGTGCGTCACGTGCTGATTGCTCGCTACAGCGATGCACTTCCCGAAGGCGCGATGGACCCCGAGCAGGCGCCTTCCGTGGCGATCGAGCAATGGCTGCGCAGCGTGCCGCCGTTGCCCGCATCGACGCACGCGACGTCGACGCACTGGGCCGACGCGCTCGCATTGCGCTTGCAGCCAAGCCCGCACACGGCGCAGCCGGACGACCTGGCGATGCTGCCCTACACGTCGGGAACGACAGGCTTGCCCAAGGGCTGCATGCACACCCACGCGACGCTCATGCCCAACGCCGTGGGCGGGCAATGGGGCCACGCGGGGCCCGAGAGCGTGAGCCTGGGCGTGGTGCCGATGTTTCACATCACCGGAATGATGTATTCGGTGCTCGGCTCGGTTTTTGTCGGCAGCACGTGCGTGATCATGCCGCGCTGGGACCGCGAGCTTGCGGGGCGCTTGATCTCGCAATGCCAAGTCACGCATTGGACGTGCATCCCGACGATGGTGATCGACTTGTTCGCCAGCCCCAACTACCGAGGGTTCGACCTGTCGAGCCTGCGTAGCTTGAGCGGCGGCGGCGCGGCGATGCCGCAAGCCGTGGCGCAACGCCTTCAAGACGAATTCGGCCTGACTTTCGCCGAAGGCTACGGCCTCACCGAAACCGCCGCGCCGAGCCACGCGAATCCGCCGGAACGCGCCAAGCTGCAGTGCCTGGGCATTCCGATTTTTGGCGTCGACTCGCGCATCGTCGACCCGATCACGCTGCAGGAACTGCCCGTCGGCGAGGCGGGCGAAATCGTGACCCATGGGCCGATGGTATTCAAGGGTTATTGGCGCCACGAGCAGGCGACTGCGGCCGCATTCATCGACATCGACGGCAAGCGCTTCTTTCGCACTGGCGACCTGGGCCGCATGGACGAGGAGGGCTACTTCTTCATCACTGACAGACTCAAGCGCATGATCAACGCGAGCGGCTACAAGGTCTGGCCGGCCGAGGTCGAAGCGCTGCTCTATCGCCACCCGGCAGTCCAGGAAGCGTGCATCATCGCCGCGCGCGACGCGTACCGTGGCGAAACCGTGAAGGCCGTGATCGTGCTGCGCGCCCAAGCCTTAGGTCAGACTTCAGCGCAAGACATCATCGACTGGTCGCGCGAACACATGGCCGCGTACAAGGTGCCGCGCATCGTCGAATTCATCGATGCACTGCCCAAATCGGGGTCGGGCAAAGTGATGTGGCGTTTGTTGCAAGACCGCGAATCCGGCGCTGCTGACGCGCAGGGCCACTGAGCAGCTAAGGCGGCGTTTGACGCCCGGGCGCAAGTGTGCGAAATCGACGAATTCATTCTCTGAAACACGGGCGGCGCGACGGGGTTGTGGCCGAGAATCGTTCGCGCCCCCATGGCGAATTCGCACCTCGGTGCGCGTCTCGTTGGAGGGGCCGATTCGTCAACGCCACCGCGGACCCATGCACACATCGTCGTTACCGACTTCCTCAGAAATCTCCAGCGGCATGCGCCCGGAGGAATCGGCCGCACCGGCGCGGCGCGACCCCACCACGCTGCTGGACGCGGGAGCCCTGGCCGGCCTTCGAGAACTCGACCCGCAGGGCCGCAACGGCTTGCTCGAGCGTGTCGTCAAGGCATTTCAGGATTCGCTTGCGCGCCTGGCGCCGCAGCTGCGCAGCGCCATGGCCGCGGGTGAGGTGAAGGGCATCCGGCACGTTGCGCACACGCTGAAGTCGTCCTCGGCGAGCATCGGCGCGCTGCGTTTGGCGGCCCTGTGCGCCGAGCTCGAAGCGGCAGTGCGCAGCGATGCGCTCGATGGCCTGCAAGCGCGCGTCGACGGCGTCTGCACAGAAATCGAAAACGTCAAACCGGCCCTCGAGACCTTGACGAAACCGCCGCCGCGATGAGCGCCCGACCCGCGCCGGCCGACGACGAGTTGTCCGTACCGCCCCAGGTACTGCTCGTCGATGACGACGAGGTCAACCTGCTCATCATCGCTGCGGCGCTTCGCGAGCGCGGGTTCCGGATCTCGCAGGCGTCGTCCGGCGAAGAAGCGCTGCGGCGCTTGACCGACACCGTGCCCGATGTGCTCGTGCTGGACGCGCTCATGCCCGGCCTGGACGGATTCGAGACGTGCCGCGCCGTGCGCGCGCGCGCCGGGCTCTCAGCCCTGCCCGTGCTGATGCTCACCGGGCTGGACGACGACGCGTCGATCAGCCGCGCGTTCGACGCCGGCGCCACCGACTTTTTCGTCAAGTCGAACCAGTGGAACTTGCTTGCCGGGCGCCTGCGTTACCTGCTGCGCGCCTCGCGCACGCGCCTGGAACTCGAGCGCAGCACCGCCAAGCTGGCGCGCGCGCAAGACCTCGCGCGCATGGGAAGTTTCGAGTGGAAGGCGGGCAGCGGTGCGCCGAAGTTGTCGGTTGAAGCGCTGCGCGTCTTGGGATTCCGCTGGGGCGCGCCGGAGTCGCTGCTGCGCCTGTTGCGCGCCGTGTCGCCCGAGAGCCGCGCGAGCCTCACGGCGCTCGTGCGCGAAGCCATCGACCACCGGTCGGTGCTCACGACCGATGTCGCCGTGACCCAGCGCGGCGGCCGCCAGCGCATCGTGCACATCGAGGCCGAGCCCGAGTTCGCGCAGAGCGGCCGCCTGGTCGGCTACAGCGGTATCGTCCAGGACTTGACGGACCGGCGCGTCGCCGAAGACAAGATTCGGCGCCTGGACAATCTGGATGCGCTGACGGCGCTGCCGAATCGGCGCCAGCTGATCCGACGCATCGAACGCGCGATCGAGATCTCGCGCCGCGGCGAGCACCAGGTGGCGCTCTTGCTCGTCGACCTGGACCGCTTCAAGATCATCAACGACACGCTCGGACATTCCGCCGGCGACGAGCTGCTTCTCGAGGTCTCACGGCGCCTGAAGAAATGCGTGCCGCATTGTGATGACGTGCTCGAGCCCGGCAGCGTGCCGCAGACCGCGGTCGGGCTCGAAGCGGTGGCGCGCTTGACCGGCGACGAGTTCATGGCGCTGTTGCCCGAAGTCGCCGACGAGGGCGAGGCGCAACGCCTGGCCGCGCAGGTCCTCGAGGCGCTGCGCGAGCCCTTGCTGGTGGGCGGGCAGGAATGCTTCATGACGGCGAGCATCGGCATCGCCCTCTACCCGCGCGACGGCGCGAACGCCGCCGATCTGATGAAGAACGCCGATGTGGCGATGCACGCCGTCAAGGCGGCGGGGCGCAACGACGCGTCGCTCTACTCTCCCGCCTTGGCGGGGCGCGGGCGGGCGCTGCTCGAGCTGGAAAGCGCGTTGCACAAGGCGATTGAGCGCGACGAGCTCGTCGTGCATTACCAACCCAAGGTCGACGTGCGCAACGCGCGCATGGTGGGAGCGGAGGCGTTGATGCGCTGGAACCGCGGCGGCAAGTTGATCTCGCCGTCGGCCTTCATTCCCTTGGCCGAGGAGTCCGGGCTCATCGTGCCGCTCAGCGAATGGGTGTTGCAGGAAGCGGCGCGCCAGGCGCGGATCTGGCAAGACCGGTTCGGACTTGGTGTGTCGATTGCGGTGAACTTGCCGCCGCGAATTTTTGAGCGCACCGATCTGGTCGAGTTGATCCAGAGTGCGGTCACTGCGTGCGGTGTCGAGCCAGGCGCGATCGAACTCGAGATCACCGAGACCGGCTTGATGAAGGAACTGCACAACGTGATCCCGACGCTGCACCGCTTGAAGCAGATCGGCGTGCAGATCGCGATCGACGACTTCGGCACCGGTTATTCGTCGCTCGCCTACCTGACGACCTTGCCGATCAGCGAGTTGAAGATCGACCGAAGCTTCATCCGAGAGCTCGGCGTCGCGCCCAAGAGTTCTGCGGTGGTCACGGCAATCATCGCCCTGGCGCGTTCGCTGAATCTGCGCGTCGTCGCCGAAGGCGTCGAGAACCTGCGCCAGATGCAGGTGCTGCGCCAGCTGGGTTGCAGCGTCATGCAGGGGTTCTTGTTCAGCGGTGCGCTGCCTGCGGCTGAGATTGACGTGTGGCTGGGGCAGGTGCTGCTGCCGGGACGGGCGAAGTGGATTGCTGCAAGCAAGCGCAACGATGGGGACGCGAGCGACACGCCGCTCGTCAGCTTGCCTGGGGAATTGGCGGGGTAGGTCGTTGGCGGAAGAGGTGTCCTCCGAATCGATAGGAAACATGCGGGTTGGGTGATTCTTGATCCAGTTACCCATCATCTGACCCATCAATTAGGTGACCAGATGGCGCCGGTGTCACCTCGCCCCGACTTCCCTTCCAGAATCGGCAATCCCGGCCACGTTCAATGAGCACGTGTCCCGACGATCAGGGCCGTAGGTCTCGCGATCGGCGTGCTTCAGCATGATCGCGTTCTGATTGGCCGACGCCGCGGGCGTCCATGTTCCACACGCCGGCCGGGGGGCCTCGAACGGGCTTGGTCTCGAAGGTGTTCCGCGCATCGACTGAAACGACGAACAGCTTCGATAGCTTGCTGCCGTTGCGAGTGAAGCCCTTCAGGTAGCACTGCGAGATGAGGGGGTGCGCGCGCACCTCACCCATTGCCCGACCTTCACTCCACTGCAACCAGGGTTACTGCTTGCCTCTGGCTTCGTCGCCGCGAATGTTTCGTACCAGAAACACCGACACAAGGCCCACGACCGTCGTGCCGCCAATGATGCCCGCTACCCAATCATGCCCTGCCATTGCCATGCGGTACGCAGTAAACAGCGCTGCGCATCCGATGGCGAGGCCAGAGACGATGCCCATCATTCGCTCGACGAATACAAAGAAGTTAATCCGGCGGTTCTCCGCGCGACGAAAGTCACCTTCCTTCGTCGTTTCGTCAAAGACCCAGGGAACTCGTTCGGGACAGACTTCCTTCATCCTCTCGATCTGTGCCATCGGCAAGATCGGAGCGTCGCTTTCATGCTGCGCGACTGTGAGTTGCTTGTCTTTGTCGCGCAGTTGCGCGGTTGTTGACCTGCCCATATACCTGCCCTTTAGAGACCTTGTCGACCGCCTTGGACATGTCGCGCCCTACCATCCGAAAATTGTGGCGGATCTGCCTCACATCTTTCGCTCGGTCGCCCAGTTTGGGCATGATGTAATGAGGACTCGTACCCAATAGATTCATCGAGTCGGCCAGCCCGTACAGCAGATTTAGCACGTGCTTCATTTGTTTGTGTCGAACTTGTGACTAGCTTACTTGGACCCCCTGTTTCTAGCAGAGTTCAGTCTGCGATGTACCCCCGCAGTCCGGGGGGATTGTGCACTACACACGCCAAGCATAGATACTGAGTGCACATACAGGGCCATCCGTTCTCACTGTGAAGAAGCCTCAAAACGCGGCGGCATTAACGCTCGCGACTCAGCAAGAAGGCGTCGCACAGATCGGCGTCATGTGATAGCTGTGCGATGCCGGCAGTGCTGACGGAACTCCTGGCGGACGGAGGGTATCTGTCAGCAAGCTCGCGCGGCGCAAAGACTGTCAGCGGAGGGCCACGTCCGCCGAAACTTCTGAGCTCCGAACAGTTGATGTGCACCCAAACCACGGTAATTGCGTGAGCGAACGCGTCATCGTGCCGTTGAGCAGACGGGCTCACCCATTGAGCTACCCCGTCCTGCACCATAGCGATGCATGCACTTCCAACCGACAACCGTAGACCGCCCATGCTGGCACTGCCACTGGTTCGACGGCATGGACGCGTCAGGCACGATGGCGCGTTGCGCTGATTCGACCGTCGCGCCGCGCGGAAGCTAGAAGCCAGTGCTTGCGGGCCAGGAACGGTTGCCCAGATTACGAACGACAGCTCGCGATTCTGTACGCATCGTGCACTGTGATCACGGCCTACCGTGCGGCATGGTCCCTCGGGTCAGGATCGGCCTCTCGCCTAGGGCGTCATGTACTTCTTCAGCTCTTTCGGGTTGAAGAACTGCTGAACCCGACCATGCGACTCAAGCAACCCAAGCGAGTCGAGCCACACCAGTATTGCACAGTACCGATACCTGTAGTACTCCATCACAACGTCGGTGCCGCCACTCGCTTCGTACTTGGACAGCATCCAGCCAAGTGTCTCAAACTCGAGCCTCAATGCGACGGTCTGCGTTTGGAGCACGGCCTTCAACCCCGCAGCGGCTTCATGGTTCCACGCCCATGCCATCCAGTCGACTTCGTTCTGTTTCGGTTCCCTTAATTGAAGCGTACCGAGCGCGGCGATTAGGTCAAACATTGACTGTGGGTTTTCGGCGAGCGCTCTGAACTTCTCAGGGTTCAGTTTCATAGTGCCGGCCAGCAACCCGTCAATACGTTCCGCAATGCTGGACTGCACGCGCTGCATCTCTTCTAGGGCGGTCTGCGCCTTCATCGTGTCGAGCTGCTTCGACTGCAGCATCACAGTGAAGACCACGCCGACGAATGCCAAGAACGAGAAATACGGGTTTAGCATTCCGCCGACGAAGTCGCCGAACGTTCCCCAGTCTGTCTTGTTTGGTGACAGCTGCCATTCGCCCGTCTGCCAGACAAACTTGTACACGTAAGCCGCGATGACGGCCAAAGTCGCACCCGCGCCGAGCCACATGAGCCTGGTCAATACCTTAGCAAACCGTGCCGTGTCGCTCTGCTTCATTCGCACCTACCCCTCTTTAATCCTCGGCCGTCTTTCACTTGTCCCGAAACATCCAACCCATCGCCGACAACCCACTATTGATCATGCCCCATTTTCTGGGCGTCTCAAACGCTCCGATTGATTGATTGGGTAGGTGAAAGCGAACGTACCCTGTCGGGTGGTCCATTCATGTGTTTCCCTTCCAAAGACCGAAAGCCTCGCAGCGTTGAGAAACCCGGAGGATATGTGATCCGCAGCGACTCGCCCACGCATGGAGCCGGACGTGCCGAACTCTGACCTCGAAGGCCTGAATCGCGCTGGCGTTGCCGCGCGCATCGCCGGCCAGTCGTACTACGACAACCCCATGTTCTTCGCGACCGTGCCGACCGACACGCCAGAGCAGCTACTCGATTGGCGGGACCTGTGCCTCGCCTGAATTTTCACAGCGACGCGTCGGCGCGAACCACGACTGAGATCGCCTCAATCAAACCGGCCATCGTTTGCTCCAGCGCATCCAATGTTGACCAACGACGGCCCCGCAATCAAGACTCATACACGCCACCGCGAGGGCCGAAATCGATCAGGACAACCGTGTGCCTGTCTTGTCGTGGTTGGTAGACGAGCCGGTAGTCACCCACTCGATATCGCCACAATCCCTTGAACTCGCCTATCAGCGGTTTCATAGTGTCCCCATGCACCTTGTCGGGCGCATCGACGAGTACTGACAACGCTGCAAGCACCCGGCCCTGCAGATTCTTGTCGACAGCTGCGACCGATTTTCGAAACGTCGGCGTGAAGGCAATCGACCAGCCGTGAGGTTCGACATCCAGATTCCGGCAGTCGAAACGCTCTGTTGGAAATGGCAGTGGGTCAGATGCCGGCTGCGATGCGCTATGGGTCGGAACCGTGGCATCTGTGTCTGCATCTGATACATCCCCGTCCCTTGATTCCTCTGCTTCCGCACTCCAAAGCTCCCGAAGCTCGGACCCCGCTCGAAAGGCATCGCGGTAAGAATCGAACAGATCCTGCCTCGCCTCGGCAAGGCTCTGTGCAAGTAAAGACATGGTTTCGCCTCCAATGCATTCGTCAAGATGAGTTCATTGGGGGCCGTGCAGTCGCGGCATACAAGTGCCGCTGAAACCCAACAAACACCTGCCGCACCTGATCAGGCTGGCCAAGCTCAGCAAACGCATCGGCCAACGCGTTCCGGTATTTCAGTTTGAGCAACGGCGACAGCTTTTCGGCGTCAAGCTCGTCCACCCCCTGCTTGACGTACTGCGCCAGCACGAAGTCGACGAAGGCCTGCTGCTTGTCCGTGAACTCGGACACTGTCGCAGACTTCGCGGCCGCCGCACGGTCGACCCGAGTCACCGGCTCAGCTGCGAAGGCCACGTAGGCCAGTACGTCAAACAGATCACTGTTTTCGGCCTCGATGATCTTCTGCATCTCGGCCAGTGGCTCCCGGCCGAAGCCCTTGTCGGCCAGGCCGGCCAACAGCGCCTTGCGGGTGTCCGGGGCGCTCCAAATGCGCCGCAGTTCGTCTTCGTCCTTGAAGAACTCGGGCAGTGCGCCGTACAGCACCTCCAGGAACTGGGCCGCAGACATCGGCTTGCCGTCCGCGCTCCAGAACGTCGTTGCCGTCATGTGCTGGAGTTGGCGCTCCTTGCCGTCGGCCAGCTTGACCATGATCTTGGCTGGCGGCGGGTCGACAAATGGCGGTAGCGGCCGCTCGCCGGCCGGTACATCAGTCGCGCCGTTCCCGGTGCGCGGTGGGCGCGGTTCAGGCTCTTCAGGCGCCAGCGGCTCGCCATCCCACTCGGGGTCGCTGAAATGGTGGTGCGCCTTCACGAAGTCGTAGATCGTGAAGTGGTCCTTGCCGTCGTACAGGCGCGTGCCGCGGCCGATGATCTGCTTGAACTCGATCATCGAGGCCACGGGCCGCATCAGCACGATGTTGCGCACGTTGCGCGCGTCCACGCCCGTGGAGAGCTTCTGCGACGTGGTCAGGATCGTCGGGATGGTCTTCTCGTTGTCCTGGAAGTCGCGCAGGTGCTGGTCACCCAGCGCGCCGTCGTTGGCGGTCACCCGCACGCAGTAGAGCGGGTCCGTGCTCGTCTTGGCCTGGTTGATCAGGTCGCGCACCGCCAGCGCATGGGCCTGCGTGGCGCAGAACACGATGGTCTTCTCGCGCTGGTCGATCATCCCCATCAGAAGCTTGACCCGGTAGGCCTCGCGCTCCTTGATCTCGATGATCTTGTTGAAGTCCTTCTCTTCGTAGCGCTTGCCGGCCTCGATGTCGCCCTGCACCACCTGGTCATCGGGCGTGTAGACGTACTCGTCCAGCGTGGTGGCGATCTGCTTGACCTTGAACGGCGTCAGGAAGCCGTCGTTGATGCCTTCCTTGAGCGAGTACACGAACACCGGCTCGCCGAAGTAGGCGTAGGTGTCGGCGTTGATGGTGCGCTTGGGCGTGGCCGTCAGGCCCAGCTGCACCGCCGGCGCGAAGTAGTCGAGGATGGCGCGCCAGGTGCCTTCGTCGTTAGCGCCGCCGCGGTGGCACTCGTCGATGACGATGAAGTCGAAGAAGTCGGCCGGGTACTCGCCGAAGTACGGCGCGCCGCCCGGGCCGCTCATGAAGGTCTGGAAGATGGTGAAGAAGATGCTGCCGTTCTTCGGCACCCTGCCCTTCTTGCGGATGTCGGCGGGGTCGATGCGCACCAGCGCATCGTCGGGAAAGGCCGAGAAGGCGTTGTAGGCCTGGTCGGCCAGGATGTTGCGGTCGGCCAGGAACAGGATGCGCGGCCGGCGGGTTGGCTCGGCGCCGCTCTTCCAGTCCGCCAGGTTCCAGCGGCTCTGGAACAGCTTCCATGCGAGCTGGAAGGCGATGAAGGTCTTGCCGGTGCCGGTGGCCAGCGTCAGCAGGATGCGGTCGCGCCCGGCCTCGATGGCTTCCAGCACGCGCGCGATGGCGATGTCCTGGTAGTAGCGCCCCTGCCAGGTGCCGCCCTTGTCCTCGAAGGGCACGGCGGCGAAGCGGTCGCGCCAGGCGTTCACTTCGGCGAAGGTCAGCTTCCACAACTCATCGGGGCTCGGGTAGCTGGCCACATCGCCTTCGGCGCCGGTGACCATGTCGATGCCGTAGATCGCCTGGCCGTTGGTGGCGTAGGTGTAGCGCACCGCCAGCTTCGCGGCGTAGCTCTTGGCCTGGCCGACGCCTTCGGTGAGCGGCTTGTCCCAAGCCTTTGCCTCGATCACGGCCAGCTTGGTGTTGCGGTAGACGAGAACGTAGTCGGCGATCTCGGCCTTGGCCCGCGCGCCCTTGCCGCCGCTGCCCTGCAGCCGGCCAAGCGTGATGCCGTGTTCGCGCAGAACCCGGCTGCCTTCGACCACGCCCCAGCCAGCGGCCTTCAGGGCGGGGTCGATGTGCTCGGCGCGGGTCTCGGCTTCGTTCATGCGACCTCGGCGACTTTCTCTTCCGCAGGCTTGGTGGTCAACACGCCCGCGAAGGCGCGCGACAGCAGCACCTTCTTCAGCTCGTCGAGTGCGGCCAGCTTGGCCGCGCACAGCTCCTCAAGATGGTTTGTCGCTTCCGCCAGGGAATCCAGCCTGTCAACGATGGCCGCTTGCTCCCTCAGGGTCTTAGGGAACGAGATTGGGATGCGCTTGAGCAAGCTCGCCTTGATGCCCTGCGCAGTTGCGCCAGTTGCCTGTGCATGCAGCTTGGCCTGCATCGGCCCCGAGAGCAATAGGTATTTCAAGAACGCGCTGTCCAAGGTTGCGGGATCGGGCTGCATGATGATGATGCGCTGAGCGAAGACAACTCGTTCAGCCGCATCAAGCTGCGCGACGTTCCCGAGTGGGGCCTCCGTGGTGAACAGCACATCGCCCCGCTTCGGGATGCCCCGCGTCATCCAGCCTTCATAAGACTCCGGAGCAACAAACTCCAATGGCTCTTCCTGGATGAAACCCTTCTTGACGTTCTTCGCGGTGATGAGCCGGAGACCTTCCGAGGTCTTCTGCGGCGTCTTGCCTCGGTAGTCGATAAAGCGAATGTGCTGATCTACAACGGTCAGGAGCCAAGTGGGCTCCGGCGCTCGGAAGACATCGCGCAGATAGCCATCGAACAGCTCGCGAGCGTTTTGCAGATTCTTCTCGGCGTTGGCCTTGGCGGCGGCGATGCCTTCGAAGGCTTCGTCGAGGATGGCGACGATGCGGCGCTGCTCTGGCAGCGGCGGCACCATCACCGAAATCGCATAGACCTCGTTCCGGTTGATTCCGGGCTTGACGCCCTTCGCCAAGCTCGGCAGGTCCAGTGTCGTCAGGAGGTAGTACAGAAACTTCAGGTCGTGACGCTGGCGGTCAAACTCGGCGAAGTACGTGACATCGAGAGGCCAGTACTTCACCTCGGTCAGTGTGATCTCGCCAGCCGAGCCCTTCCTCCCCACGATAATGCTGGGCTGGTCTCTGTAGAACCTGTCGGTGCGATCCTTCTCCCCGTTGGCGCCATAGGCCGGGTACAGGCCGCTCGGATTGCGGTCCTCCGGAGCCAGTGGTTTCCCATACTCAAGCTGCATGACTTCGCCCAAGGTCAGGGACTTCCAGCCTCTCATCACGCCACCAGTTCCCTGATCGTCGCCAGCACTTCTGCGCTCTCGGCATCGAGCGCCGCAATCTCGTCGAGGATGTCCTGCGGCGTGCGCAGCGCAACCTCGTCGCCGCCGTTTGGGTTCTTGACCGACAGGTCGTAGGTAGCGGTCTCGATGCCGGCTATGTCCATCGACCAACTCTGCGCCGAGTCGGCAAAGGTCTTCTGCCGTTCGATGAAGTCGACTAGGTCGTCGTCGTTCAGCGGGTTGGTCTTGCCCATGTTTCGACCCGGGTTTAGTTGGTAGAACCAGACCTTGCGCGTGGGCGCGCCCTTCTCGAAGAACAGCACCACGGTCTTGACGCCAGCGCCCTGGAAGGTGCCACCGGGCATGTCCAGCACCGTGTGCAGATTGCAGCTTTCCAGCAGCAGCTTTCGGATGCTGGTGCTGGCGTTGTCGGTGTTGCTGAGAAAGGTGTTCTTGATGACGATGGCCGCGCGCCCGCCGGCCCGCAGCGTCTTGATGAAGTGCTGCAGGAACAAGAAGGCCGTCTCGCCGGTCTTGATGGGAAAGTTCTGCTGGACCTCCTTGCGTTCCTTGCCGCCGAAGGGCGGGTTGGCCAGGATTACGTCGTAGCGGTCGCGGTCCTGGATGTCGCTGATGTTGTCGGCCAGCGTGTTGGCGTGGACGACGTTGGGCGCCTCGATGCCGTGCAGGATCATGTTCATGATCGCGATGACGTAGGCTAGGCTCTTCTTTTCCTTGCCGTAGAAGGTGCGCGTCTGCAGCGTCCTCAGGTCGTCGGCCTTGGTGGCCTGGGGCAGCAGGTAGTCGAAGGCCTCGCACAGGAAGCCGGCCGAGCCGCAAGCGCCGTCGTAGATGCGCTCGCCGATCTTCGGAGCCACCACCTTGATCATGGCGCGGATCAGCGGGCGTGGCGTGTAGTACTCGCCGCCGTTGCGCCCGGCGTTGCCCATGTTCTTGATCTTGGCCTCGTACAGGTGGCTCAGCTCGTGCTTCTCGGTCTGTGACCGGAAGCGCAACTCGTCCACCAAGTCGATCACGTCGCGCAGGTTGTAGCCGCTCTGCACCTTGTTCTTGATCTCGCCGAAGACCTCGCCGATCTTGTATTCGATGGTGTTGGGGCCGCTGGCGCGTTGCTTGAAGCCGGCCAGGTACGGGAACAGCTTGCCGTTGACGAAGTCGCGCAGGTCGTCGCCGGTCATGGCGGCGTTGTGGTCGAGCTTGCCGTCGGGGGTCTTGGGCGCGGCCCAGGTTTCCCAGCGGTACGCGGGATCGAGAATGAAGTTGTAGCGCTTCCCTTCGAGCAGAGCCTCGGATGATTTGTCGTGCTCCAGTGCGTCGAGGTACTTCAGGAACAGCAGCCAGCTTGACTGCTCGGTGTAGTCCAGCTCGCTGGTGCAGCCGGCGTCCTTGTGCAGGATGTCGTCGATGTTCTTGAAGGCCTGTTCGAACATAGGCGATGACTGTTAGTTGGGCATTGTGGTCCGCCATTGTCCACAGACTTCCCGCGGCGTTCCGGGACCGCTTCTACAACTGCGAAAACCGAGACCAAGGCGCTCATATTCATCGGCCCGACGGAGCACATCCACCCTGGCTAGCTCTTCGTCAACTGCCTAGGTTTCCGCTCCGCGTTCAGGTCAGCTCTTTGACGAGCGGCCTGAACACAGCCGACATTCGCAGTCCAGCGTCTTCCAGCCACGCGAAGTATTCGGGCCACTTTGCCTCATCGTCCAAAGGCGCGTCGGGCAGAACTTGAAGGATGCGGCAGGCATGTCCGTCCGGCAGTTCGTTCCACTGCAGCTTCGCGTTCAATGTCGCCTCGATGCTCGCTTGTCTGGCCAGCAACTGCTTGAACATCGACTTGGAGTTTTGGTGGTCGATGTAGACCTCCATGCCGACTCGGTTCTCCTTCGAGTTGACGGTGGCCGCCAGATGAATGCCGGCTCTGCCCAGGGCAATGTTGGTCCAGTGCTGCGGCAGTGGCTTTTGGGTCCGCAGGCTGGACCCTTTGCTCTGCAACCACGCCGACCAGTCCGTCCAAAATTTCAGCTGTCGCTGTTTGGTCGGTGTCATGGTGGCCGCGGCCTTGGCATTTTGCTGGCCGGCCTTTGCCCAGTCATTGGGCTTGACCAGCACGTTGAAGCTCGGCGCCATGGGCGAATCGCCGATGCGCCAGAGTTCAACCTCGACGGCGAAGAAGTTCAACTCGTCGGTGGTGTGCTGGTTGAGGAAGTCCAGCGCTGCCACATGTTCGGTGCGGAATGACTCGGCGACCCAAATGACCTTTCGGGCACCAACGCCTGCGGCGTATGTGAGGATTTGACCCAGATGCGTATGGTTGGTCTTCTCCAGTTGGTTCTCGATGATGACCTTGCCACCATCGTCCGAACATAGGATGTCGACCTTGAAGTCCCCGACCGGATGCTCGGTGCCAACCAGCTCAAGCTCGGTCAGCCCAAGGGACTCCGCGAGCAGCGTGAGGTTGTCGGCTTGGGCCAGCCACGGCGTGAACTCGGTTGCCTCATGAGACCACGCCTTACGCAGGCTGATGCGCTCCAGTTTGCCAAGCGGTGACTTCATGCCACGTCCTTCACTTGCTCATCAACCCGGGAAAGCCCAGATTGCGTGCGACGCCGGCGTGCACACGAGTAGCGATATCAATGACGCGTTCCAGCATTGTCATGACGGTTCACTTTGCGAGTCTTGGGCAGCCGGGTTGACCGCCCGTAGGGAGTATCGGCGGAGACGCGCCTACATCTATAGGTTACGCCCTTCGTCTGGCCGCGCCATTACCGTACACCGATGTACTTGCGAAACGCTGCCTGCCAGTCCTGGTAGATGTCACGTCGTGCCGTGTCGAGCGGCAATTTGTCGGCGCAGACGAGGGCCTGGAGCTTTCGTTCAAGCCGATCCTTCGTCTTGGCGCTGTTCTCACTCTCCCAGGGTTGCAGTGCCAAATTTGCGAGGCTCCGTGGGTGTCCACCAAGGGCGAGCGGGATGACGTGGTCCAGTTCGTACTCGGACGCGGCGGCAGCGGGCAGTCCCCGCTCGCGCAGCAGTTTCGTCTTGACGCCGTTCGTGTAGCTCGTGGAAGGTCGCACCGCAGCGGTGTAGCCGGCAACGCAGACCGTCTGATGAATCGTCGCCTGGTGAACGTCCGGGTTGAGCGCCTCGGTAGGGATCGAACGGCGGAGTAACGGCCTGGTTGAGCCCGACTCTTGTTCGGCAGGTATGCTGCCGCAGGCACCCAATGCGCCGAACAGCAGAACAAGCAAGATGCGCGGCAATCGCGTCACAAAAGCATGCCCTGCTCGCGCTTCGCTTCGAGACAAGCGCGCGAGCGTAGCTTCCCTTGGGTGTGACGACGTCAATTGGATTGGGCCCTTTCGCGCGACTGGCGGCCCCGCAATCCTATTCGGATGCGGCCAGATCGACGGAATCCGGACCAGCAAGAAGTTCGAGAGCCGTTCAGAATAGGCGGACGCGCCGCCACGAGGTGGCTGACGTATGCTTTGGGACGCCGGGCGTTTCCAAACTTCCATGGCGCCCGCATTCGCTGATGGTGCGCGCCCAATGTTCTGAATCAGTCGCGGAGGCCGACCGTGAAAGTCTTACCCTTCTTGCTGCTCACTTTGGCATGCACGATCGTTGCTGCGGAGACGGTGCCGGTCAAGTACCACGGTCCCGTCTCACTCGACTCTTTCGCTTGCGCGGATGTGAGAGAAGCCAGTGACGTTTCGCGAATTTGCTACGACGCGGCTGAGCGATACATGGTCATCCGTCTCAAGTCGACCTACTACCACTACTGCGAGATTGACTCTGAGACGGTGCGAGGACTTCAATCGGCGACTTCGAAGCGGCAGTACTTCGAGGCTCGCATTCGAGGTAGCGGCAATGACGGCCCATTTGATTGCAGGACGCACCCTGTTCCAAAGAAGTATCAGCGGTAGAAGCGATAAAGTTCGCAGCCGTGGACACGCAACTCGCCAGGAAGCTCGTCGCCGAAGCTCTCGCGCTCCGAGCTTCGCACCCTCATGCGTCCGCGCGTGATGTGCTCGATCTGGTGATCCGCGATCGCGATGTCTGGCTCGAAGACCTGCTCGACCATATGGAGCCGCCGTCGCCGTTTTCGCTTCTCGTCGCTGAAGCGGTGGGCGACTGCATGAGCAGTGCGGAGTGGCGCGCATTTACGGGGCCTCAGGCCGACGAACGATTGCGCGAGGCGATGCGGCGTGAGTACCGCCAGAGCGTTTGGCCGAAGTTCGTCGAGCGCTATGGCCTCTCCTATCCCTCGCCAGAGCACCTGGGGTGACGGTGAGCGAGCCGGATTCCGAGCTCAGTGGTGCGCTGCTGCGTGTGCCCAGTGCGCCCAGCGGGGCGCCTTGTTGGCCGGCTCGGGCACGTGCTATGGCGTGGCGCCCGTTTTCGGTTGCGAGAGTGTCGGCTTCCTCGCCGGGCTGTCGTTGACTGTCGGGGCGCTTTCTGACCTTGATTGGGGCTCGCTCGTTTCGGTCTTGACGATCACATAGGGCGGCGGGGGATCGTAGGTTCCCTGCCCGGGCTGCGGCGCGTCCAGCCCGCCGATGTACACGCGCTCTTCCTGCATTGGGTACGGCTCGGTGGGCTTCAATGGTTTCTTGGAAGAGGTCGAGCGGCGTGTCATTTATGGCTCCTGATCACGGCGTTCGTCGGGCGGCGCGGACTGAATCAATGATGGAAGACACTACTGTCCGGTTAAATGAACCACGCCAAGCCTGAGATCAAGCATTGGCGCGGGTTGTAGGTCGATTTCATTTGGTGCCGATTTGAACTTCGTTCGTCAGAAACCGCGTACTTTCCCTGGCTTGACTGCCTCGGGGAGCGCGTGTGCACATTGGCAAGACCTTGTTTGCTCAAGTCATGGAGTTCGTTCCATGGACCAGCTTCGCGCGGATCGTGCAGCGTCACGCAGGCGACTCGGGCGTGCGCACGCTGTCGTGCGCCGAGCAGTTTCGCGCCATGGCCTTCGCGCAGTTGACGTGGCGCGAAAGCTTGCGCGATATCGAGACGACGCTCTCGGCCAACGCAGCCAAGCTCTATGCGATGGGCTTTCGCGCCGCGGTCAAGCGCTCGACGCTGGCCGACGCCAACGAATCGCGCGACTGGCGCATCTGGTCGGACCTCGCCGCGTTGCTGATCCGGCGTGCCCGCAAGCTCTACGCGAGCGAGTCGGCGCTGGGCATCGAGCTGGACAACACGGTCTACGCGCTGGACTCCAGCACCGTCGATCTGTGCCTGAGCTTGTTCGACTGGGCGCCGTTTCGCTCGACCAAAGCGGCCATCAAGCTGCACACGCTGCTGGACCTGCGCGGCGCCATCCCCGCCTTCATCCACATCAGCGACGGCAAGTTGCACGACGTGAATGTGCTGGACATGCTGAGCTTCGAGGCTGGCGCGTTCTACGTGATGGATCGCGGCTACGTCGACTTCGCGCGGCTGTATGCGTTGCACCAGGCCGGCGCTTTCTTCGTCACGCGCGCCAAGTCGCCAATGGACGCGCGGCGCGTCTACTCGGCCCCCACCGATCGAAGTACCGGTGTCATCAGCGACCAGCAGGTCATGCTCAACGGCCACTACTCGGCCAAGAGGTACCCCGAGCACCTGCGACGCGTTCGATTCAAAGACCCCGAGACGGGCAAGACGCTGATTTTCCTGACCAACAACACGGCCTTGCCGGCACTGACGATTGCCGCTCTGTACAAGAGTCGCTGGCAAGTCGAGTTGTTCTTCAAGTGGATCAAGCAGCACTTGCGCATCAAGAAGTTTCTGGGCACCAGCGAGAACGCAGTGAAGACGCAAGTGTGGTGCGCCATCGCCACCTACGTGCTCATCGCCATCGTCAAGAAGGAGCTTCAACTCGATGCCTCGCTCTACTCGTGTCTACAGATCTTGTCGGTCTCGGTTTTCGAGAAAACCGAGATTTCACGTGCCTTGCAGGCCGATGCTCTACAGATCGAAATGCCTGACGCCCCTAACCAATTGAATTTGTTCGAGATTTAACCGGACAGCAGTGGATGGAAGACTCGAGCGACCTCGCCGCGCTCTCAACATCTTCAGTTGCAGACTCGACTGTGCGGGCGATTTCTCGCCAATCTCCACCGCCGAATTCACCCACAGCAGAAGTGAGTTCTGCTACGGCGGTCTCCAGGTCCCTTGCCTCGCCTTCTGCGTCACTCAACTTCGATCGAAGATCTTCAAGGACTTCCTCGACTGCTTCTTGCTTGGCTGCGGCGTCTCTGAGTTGACGTTGGAGCACAACCAACTGAACCTGCAACGTTTCCTCGCGGCTCGAATCGCATGCCGACGCCATGCAAGCGAGCGTGACGACGACGAGCGCGCTACTTCGCAGCATCGGCGGTGACGGGAAGCTTTCGGTTTTGGTAGAGCAGGGTCACAGTTCCGGTCCATCGATCAAGCAGGTAGCCACTTTGCTTGTCCGTTGGAACGATGAAAATCGTGTGACGGCACAGCAGCGCACCAGTCGCGAGAGCCAGAACGGCGATGCAGGCCACAAGGACGCGAAACCTTTCTGCATTCATGAGAGAGCCCCTGTTCGTCATCAATTCCGTCATCGCTTTGCGCTGTGCTCACTGCCCAGATTAATGCCGGTGTCGCCGCCAGGGCAGGACATGGTTGCGGCTCTGAATTCAGCGTCACGCCACACGTAGCAGCGTTGAGTCTCTACGTAGAACCCGTCCATCCCGGCGGATGGCACATCGATGACCAGCAGTTGGTTCTCGCCCGCCTGAAGCAGACGGGGTTTCAGTGGCGCGTCCACCGACAGCATGGTCTTGGCCCTCGCCTCACGTTCCGCTCGTTGCTCTTCGGCCTGCTGGGTCGCGGACCGCCGTCCGTCGCAGCCAGATAGCGCGATGCATGTGATCATGATCGTCACGGTCTTCATCGATGCTCTTTTCCTCTCCCGTCCCTGCGCGCCAGTGGTGGCGCTGCGCCCCTCGCGTTCAACTGTGCTGAGGCGCCGTTGCACCTTGTCGGGCTCTTGGCGAGCGCATGGCGCCGGCGTACCCCGAGTGAATGGGTTGGATGACATTGCGTGCGTCAGTTAGAAATTCTCTTCAGGCACTGAAGTGAAGCTCGTATTGCCATCCGCCACTCGATAGAGAGTCAACCTCACGACAGAGAATCGTACGCCGCGATCGTCTTCGATCTGCCTGAGCGTCATCGCCTCGGACTTGGAAGCGGCGCCAGTCTTGAGGTCGCGATACCGAATCTCGTATGCACCCGCTGCAAGTTCCGTCATGGTGAATGATGCACCGTCTGGGACGAAGATGTGCCGTAGGCCATCGCACTTCTTTTGACTCGGGCGGCAGAGCTTTACGTAGGCATGCGAACCGCCGTTCGTGTTGTCGATAGTCAGTTTCGACAGGCCTCCGGTGGCGCGGAGCGGAGGCATGGCCTTGAGATAACCGGCGCGTGTGGGCCACGGCTTGCCATTCGGCGACCACTGCACGGATGGGTCCGCGGCATCAAGAAATTGATCGGCGTTTGGCACCTTCGAAGACTTCGATTGCGTGCGCGCGGCAGGAACAACGTCTCCGGCCGACTTAGCAGTGGCGAGATTGATCCTGCCACCCTCGCTGTCCGCCGAAGCGCCGTATTCATCCCATGGCCCACGAACAGCGGCGCTCGGCCGTGTCGTGGGGCGAAACAGCGGCTGGCCCTTCTCGGGCTCAACTAACTCGTCGCCAGCGCCCCACGGCTCGGGAGTCGTCAAGGTAGTTGGCTTGATCCCGCGCGGCGCTGGTTGCCTCTCGTCGGGGCGAGCAGGCGCCCCATCGGCGACCCGGTACGTCTGCGCAGGCCTCGCTGGTTCAGCAGGAAGCGCCTGCGTCGGCAACGACGTCAATGTGGTACCTGGCGCAACTTCGCGCGCAACCCTACGGTTCGGAGTGAAAAGGTCGTTGAAGAGCATGCCGACGAAAACCAGGCCGGCGAACCAAATGAGCGGCTTCAGGTTCTGACGAGGATAGGGCCGAGCGGCGGATTGCTCCGTTGGCGTCGCCCGTTGGGTGCGCGAATCGGGAGTTCGCTGCCGATGTTCGGAATCAGTGCCAGCATGGCGTTGCGCTTCGCCTTCCTCAGAGGCGATCCACGCGTCATGCTCGAGGCGCTTCTTGGGATCAGAGAGAACGGCGTAAGCCTCGTTCAGCAGCTTCATCACGTGAGCTGCTTCTGCGCTACCGGGATTCTTGTCGGGGTGGTACTGCTGCGCCAGTGCTCGATACGCCGCACGAATTACGGAGTCCGGCGCGTTGCGCGCCACCTTCAAGTTGTCGTAGTAGGTGTGAGCGCGAGGCATAGGCGTTTGCCGCCCAAGAAGCCTTCCAGTCCACAACCCGGCAGCTGATTCCCAGTATATGGGGAAGACACTAAGAGTAGAACCATCGAAATTCTCACCATATGGTGGGAAGATCGTCTGGCTACTTCGAGTTGCCCTTTGGCGCTGCGTTGCGTCGAGTGCGGCGGGCTGCGGGACTGTCCCAAGAGCAACTCGGGCTGGAGGCCGGTGTGCAACGCAACTTCATCTCACTCATCGAGACGGGTCAGAACCAGCCCACGCTCACGACCATTGGGCGGTTGGCCTTTGCCCTGGGTATGAAGGCGTCAGAGCTCGTGGCGGAAGCTGAGCGCCAGACCTTTCTCAAGTCGTGACGGTCGGAGAGTAGCCCTGCCATGGACCCGAAAGCTCGCAACCCTTGGCACGCCGAGGGTGCGGCGATCGATTTCGATGACTGTGACTTCGATGTCGCCCACGCGGCGGAATTGCCGGATGAGCTTTCAGCCCACGGCATTGCCGCAGCCGCCGATGCGGACTTCGACGATGAATTCTGGGATTGGTTTGGCGCGTTGTACGAGCCCGAAGAGCAGATCGTGCTTCTGGCCCTTGATCAAAGCTGCGACGAAGGAATTCTGCTGCCTTGGGACATGCGTGGTGTCCGTCTCTGGTCGGCCCCACCCGAGGCGATTTCGAAACTGCATTGGTTCTGGGACAAGTGCCCCCGACACATTGCAGCCTACGTAGCGCATTACAACTACTGGCTTGTCCGTGCGGAACGCGCCAGGCGTCGCGGTTCGCCCGAATGGTCGCCTCGTCACCCATTGCCGCCGGTCGAAGAAGAACATGCGTACTTTCGGCCATCGACGTTGGTGTTTCGTCGACAGCTGTGAAAACTCTGCTTTCACGCCTCGCTACGGGCCTTCTCATTGTCGGCATCGCTTTCTTCGGCTTGAAAGGTTGCGTTGTCCACATCTGGGACGCGCCGAAGGAGCCAACAACCTATTCGACCCTGAGCGCCGACGGGCGGATGTTCACCGTCATCTTCCTACCCAAGCACGAGACGCTTCTTCTGTACACACCGGATAGCGGCAAGAGCCTGGAAGCCAGCCTTACAGAGATGAAGGGCGTGTACGGGACGCATTACTTCTGGCGCCTCTGGAATATCGAAGGGCCAAGTCGCTACGGCGGACTCTTCGGCTATAGGCTGTATCCAGACGGATTCAGCCCGGTGATGATGGAGACCACCGTGAAGAAGAAGTTCTTCCATGGCACTCACAAACCAGTTTTTCCGGCCGAAGGCGAAACAACCCATCCGCTGCTCCTCTTCGGAGGCGACGCGATTGAGTTCGAGGGCATGCTCCTTCCAAAGCGACCGACCAACCAGGCCTTTCTTGATCAATTCCTACCTGCGCTCCGCGAATGAAAACGGCTGCGGGCGACCCCGCGCGGATCGTCCCGGCCGTCCCATTTGGTCGACAGCTTGACTGGCTGGCCATACGGAAACCCTCAACTCGAAATGTCCAACCGTAGCCCGGTAGTTTGGCGGCCTTTAGGCCTATACGTCAACCACTTGCTTACCGTATGTCTTTGACGCACAATTCATGGTCATTCAGCGGAGGGCATCGACCATGGCCAGGACATCAACGACTCCGCCACGCGTGGCGCTCTACGCTCGGGTCTCGACAGACAAACAATCCACCGAGAACCAGTTGCGCGAATTGCGCGAGGTTGCGGTACGTCTGGGCTGGAACGTGGTGGGCGAGTTCGTCGACCGCGGCATCAGCGGCGCAAAGGGCCCGAAGGATCGTCCGCAGCTCGCTGCGCTTCTGCGCGGCGTCTCCCGCAAAGACTTCGACGTAGTCGCGTCTTGGTCAGTTGATCGCCTCGGGCGCTCACTACTCGACTTGGTGAGCATGCTTCAGGAACTGCACTCGACTGGCGTTGATCTCTACCTTCACCAGCAGGGTATCAACACCACGACGCCGGCGGGCAAAGCCCTGTTCGGCATGATGGGCGTGTTCGCCGAGTTCGAGCGCGGCATGATTCAGGAACGGGTTCGCGCCGGCCTTGCGCGCGCAAAGGCAAAAGGGACGAAGAGCGGCAACCCCATTGGGCGGCCGGCAGTGGCTTTGAAGGTCGAGGACCGGATCCGCGAACTGCGGGCCCAAGGGTTCGGGATGCTCAAGATCGCCAAGAGCGCGGGCTGCGGGGTTTCGGTTGTGCAGAGAGTGCTCGCCGCACCGTAGTCGCGTCCATGGACACGAACGGCGCCTTTCCGCCGTGTTTGTCGGCAAGATGACTGGCGCTCAACGACCCATAGCGGCTGTACAACCTGAACAATTGGTCGCCTGGAAGCCGCCGTTGGCAATGGCGACGCGGTCATGAAAACCCCCCACGGACTCGACTCCAGTCCACGCGCATGCGCGGCCGCCGTTGGTGGTCGTCACCACCGGCGTAGCCAGTACGCCGCGCGACACCGCGTGGGATACCGGGCCGGCCAACTAGGCCGTGATCAGCCGCGTGGCGACCGCTCTTCAGTATTCGACCAGTGGCGCGTGCACCGGGGACAACGAGGTCGCAGCCACCGTCAATCCGCGCAGTCCGCATCGCGACGCCAATGTTTGCCGTTGCGCAGGTGATGGTGGAGGGCCAGCGTGGCGCCATCGGCCACGCCGCAGGCGACAAAGGCCGCGTCGATGTCACGGCCAGCAGCTTGTCGCGCCCGCGGGCATGCGGCGCGACGCGCGTGGCAGCAAGCGCGACAAGAGCCGGTGGCGGCAGCGCGCCAGCAAAGGTGCGAACCGCGTCGTAGCCATCGATGCGATCCGGCAGTGGTTTCATCGCCGTTGTGCCCGTGCCAGCAGCCGCTGCGCGCGCAGCACCACCGGCGCATCGACCATGCGGCCTTCGAGCTGCACCGCGGCGCCGCCCGAAGCGGCGTCTGCAGCGACCACACGCCGCGCCCAGTCAAGCTCTTCGGCGCTAGGCGCCATCGCCTCGTGCACCCCTGCCACCTGGCGCGGGTGAATGCAAAGCTTGGCGCCGAAGCCGAAGCGAAGTGCGCGCTGCGTGTCCTCGCGCAGCCTCGCAGCGTCATCGATGGCCACGGTGACGCCGTCGATGGCGGGAGCCAGCCGGTGCAGCCTTGTCGCCATCGCCATCGCGAAGCGCAGCGGCGCCAGCTCGCGCTCGTCATCGCTGCATTGCAGGCCGGTGTCGGCCATGAAGTCGATATGGCCCAGCGCGAGCCGCAGCACGCCCGGTGCGGCGGCGATGTGGTGGACGGCGTCGTAGCCCGCCGCGCTTTCCACCAATGGCAGCACCGCTACGCCCGAGAGTACCTCGTGCGCTTGCCGCAGCGCTTCAGCCGACTCGGCCTTCGGCACCATCACCGCCGCCAGCCGCTGCAGCCCTGCGAGCGCGACCAGATCCTGCGACCAAGCCGCGCTGTCCGCGGCATTGACGCGCACGACCATCGGCACGTCCAGCGTCATTAGTTGTGGCCATTGGTGCCGGATGGCGTCGCGGGCGGACGCTTTTTCCACCAGCGGCACCGCGTCTTCGAGGTCGAGGATGATGGCGTCGGCACCGCTCTGCACTGCCTTCTGGAAGCGCTCGGGCCGGTTGGCGGGGACAAAGAGTAGGCTGCGGGCCTGCGCCACGGCTTGGTTCGAATTCATGATGTCAGCCCTTCAAGTGTGACAACACTAACGCGCGCAGCACGGGCAGCCGGCCGATGAAGAAGTGGTCGGCGCCAGGGATCTCGACCACCGGATGCGACTGCGGGCGCGCCCAGTCGAAGACTGCCTGCAGCGGCACACGCTCGTCGTTCTCGCCGTGCACGACCAGCGCACCGCCAACGTCGCGCGGCGTGTCATAACGCCGCCCGCCATCGACTTCACCGAAGGGCATGCCGGCCAGCACCACGCGCCACGCCGGCACACCGCGCTCGGCCAGTTGCGCCGCCACGCGCGCCTGCACATAGGCACCAAAGGAGAAGCCGACCAGCGCCAGGCGCTGGCCCGGAACCGTGTCGCGCAGCGCTGTGCACAGCGCGAGCAGGTCGTCGGTCTCGCCCTCACCGGCATCGTGTGTGCCGGCGCTGCGCCCGACCCCGCGAAAGTTGGGACGCGCCACCAGCCAGCCGGCATCGCACAGCGCCCGCGCCAGCAGCTGCGGCACCTTGTGCAGCGCCGTGCCGCCGAGCAGCGGCTGCGGGTGGGCCACGACCGCCACGCCGAGGGCGGTCGTCTTCGGCAGGTCGAACAGCACCTCCATCGCGCCCACTGGCCCGTCCCGCAGTTGGGCGCCACTGTTGCGAAGTTCGAGCATGCTTCGGATCAGTCCGCGAACTGACCGGCGGCCTTGATCACCGGCGCGTAGCGCGCCGTCTCCTGCTGCAGCCAGGTCTGCAAGCCGGCCGGCGTCAGCTTGGCATCGGGCACGATCACCGCGCCCAGCTCGTCCAGCTTGGCGACGACCGATGGCTCCTTGAGCGCGGCCTTCAGCGCAGCGCCGAACTTGTCGATCGCCTCCTTCGGCGTGCCCTTGGGTGCGTAGATACCGTGCCAGACAACGACCTCGAAGCCGTTCACACCCTGCTCAGCCAGCGTCGGCGTGCTGGCCATCGTCTTGATGCGCGCCGCAGCGGTCACACCGGACAGCTTCACCGATCCGGCCTTGATGTGCTGGGTGGTCGAGGTAGTCTGGTCGCACAGCAGGTCGACCTGGCTGCCGAGAAGAGCGTTCATCGCCGAACCGGTGCCCATCAAAGGTCTCCTTGGTGGTCAGATGGCGCCTGCGGTGCGCAGCGCCTGTATGTCGGAAAGGTCCCAACCCAGTTCGGTCAGGATCGAATCGGTGTGCTGCCCCAGCCCCGGCACCGCGTCCATGCGCGCCCTGAAGGCATCGGTGCCGCCCGGCGGCAGCAGCGCGGGGATCGGCCCTGTCGGCGTATCCACCTCGGTCCAGCGCCCGCGGGCCTGAAGCTGCGGGTGATCCCACACGTCCTGCATGTCGTTCATGCGGGCATTGGCGATCTGCGCCTCATCGAGGCGCGCGATCACCTGCTCGGCGCTTAGGCCCGCGAAAGCTTCGACGATGATCGCGCGCAGCGCCTGCCGTTCGGCCGTGCGCCGCGAGTTCGACGCGAAGCGCTCGTCCGTCGCCAGCCCGGGCTGGCGCAGCACCTGCTCGCAGAAGGCCACCCATTCGCGCTCGTTCTGCAGCCCCAGCATCACGGTCTTGCCGTCGCCGGCGGGGAACGGGCCGTAGGGGTAGATCGTCGCGTGCGCCGCGCCGGCGCGCGGCGGCGGCGTGGCGCCGTCGAAGGCGTAGTACAGCGGGTAGCTCATCCACTCGACCATGCTCTCGAGCATCGAGACGTCGATGCGACAGCCCTTGCCGGTGCGGCCGCGCTGGATCAGCGCCGACAGGATGTTGGTGTAGGCGTACATGCCGGCGGCGATGTCGGCGATCGAGCAGCCGGCCTTCGCCGGCTCATCGGGCGTGCCGGTGATCGACAGGAAGCCCGACTCGCTCTGGATCAGCAGGTCGTAGGCCTTCTTGTCGCGGTACGGCCCGGGTGCTGACGATCGTCGCCATAGCCCGAGATGTCGCAGACGATCAGCCGGGGATGCTTGTCGCGCAGCGCTTCATGTGACAGGCCCAGGCGCGCCGCGGCGCCGGGCGCCAGGTTCTGCACCAGCACGTCGGCCTGCTCCAGCAGCTTGCCCAGCACCTGTGCCGCCTGCGGGTGCTTGACGTCGAGCGTCAGGCTCTCCTTCGAGCGGTTGGTCCAGACGAAGTGCGAAGCCAGGCCGCGCACGCGTTCGTCGTAGGCGCGCGCGAAGTCGCCGCTGCCCGGCCGCTCGATCTTGATGACGCGCGCGCCGAGGTCGGCGAGCTGGCGCGTGCAGAACGGCGCCGCGATCGCGTGCTCCAGCGTGACGACGGTGATGCCATCCAATGGTCTCAAGATGACCTCCTCAGAACGAGCGCGGCAGGCCGAGCACATGCTCGGCCACATACGAGAAGATCAGGTTCGTCGAGATCGGCGCCACCTGGTACAGCCGGGTCTCGCGGAACTTGCGCTCGATGTCGTATTCGTTGGCGAAGCCGAAGCCGCCGTGGGTCTGCAGGCACACGTTGGCGGCCTCCCAGCACGCCTTCGCGGCCAGGTACTTGGCCATGTTGGCCTCGGCGCCGCAGGGCTTGGTGCGCGTCGAACAGTGCGCCGCCTTGAAGCGCATCAGGTTCGCGGCCTCGACCTCGATGTAGGCATCGGCGATCGGGAACTGCACGCCCTGGTTCTTGCCGATCGGCCGGTCGAAGACGATGCGCTCGTTGGCGTACTTGGTGGCGCGGTCGATGAACCAGTAGCCGTCGCCGATGCATTCGGCGGCGATCAGCGTGCGCTCGGCGTTCAGGCCGTCGAGGATGTACTTGAAGCCCTTGCCTTCCTCGCCGATCAGGTTCTCCTCGGGGATCTCCAGGTTGTCGAAGAACAGCTCGTTGGTCTCGTGGTTGACCATGTTGGGGATCGGCCGCACGGTCAGGCCCTTGCCGATGGCCTGGTGCAGGTCGACGATGAAGATCGACATGCCTTCGGACTTCTTCTTCACCTCGGCGAGCGGCGTGGTGCGCGCCAGCAGGATCATCAGGTCGGAGTGCTGCACGCGCGAGATCCAGACCTTCTGGCCGTTGACGACGTAGCGGCCGTCCTTCTTCACCGCCGTGGTCTTGATCTTCGTGGTGTCGGTGCCGGTGGTCGGCTCGGTCACGGCCATCGACTGCATGCGCAGCTTGCCGGCGGCGATGAGGTGCAGGTACTTGTCCTTCTGCGCCTTGCTGCCGTGGCGCAGCAGCGTGCCCATGTTGTACATCTGGCCGTGCACGGCGCCGGAGTTGCCGCCGCGAGCGGTTGATCTCTTCCATGATCACCGTCGCCTCGGTCAGGCCCAGGCCGGAGCCGCCGTACTCCTCGGGGATCAGCGCGGCCAGCCAGCCGGCCTCCGTCAGCGCATCGACGAACTCCTCCGGGTAGGCGCGCTGCTCGTCGACCTTGCGGAAGTATTCGTCGGGGAACTGGCTGCACAGGTGGCGCACGGCATCGCGGATGTCCTGATGCTCGTCGGGTTCGTTCAACATGGTGAAGTCTCCTTTGTCGTCGGCCGTTCAGGCCAGGGTGGCGGTCGCGTCCATCGCGAGCGCGCCGTCGGTGTGTTGCGGCCCAGAGCTGGACCGTTTTGCCGTCCTCGCTGCGGCGGCCGCAGACCTGGAAGGGCGCGATGTCGAAGGTGGGCTTCACCGCCCGGAAGGCGAAGTGCACCACCTGTCGCGTCGGGCAGGTTGCGCCGCAGCAGATCGAGCAGCAGCGTCGCGATCAGCGGCCCGTGCACGACCAGGCCCGGATAGCCCTCGACCTCGGTGACGTAGCGGCGGTCGTAGTGGATGCGGTGGCCGTTGAAGGTCAGCGCCGAGTAGCGGAACAGCAGCACGTCGTCGGGCACGATCGTGCGGGTCCACTGCAGTGTCGGCGGGCGCGGCCTGACGCAGGCGGCACCGGGTCGCCCGGCTTCGGGTTGTCGCGGTAGACGATGTCGTGCCGATCGACGACGGCCAATTGACCGTCGGCGCATGATCTCGTGCCGCACGTTGACGAAGACCAGCGGCCCGCTGCGCCCTTCCTTGAGCCGCACGTCTTCGATGCGCGAGCTGCGCTGCAACGACTGACCCAGCCGCAGCGGCGCATGGAAGTCGATCCGGCTGCCGGCCCACATGCGCCGCGGCAGCGGCACCGGCGGCAGGAAGCCGCCGCGCTGCGGGTGGCCGTCGGCACCGATCTCCGATTGCCGCGCCAGCGGCAGGAAGTACAGCCAGTGCCAGCACGGCGGCAGCGGGTCGCCGGGCTGGGCCGGGGCATCGTCGCGATCCAGCGTTGCCGAAAGCGCTTTCGCCGGCACGGCGGTCGCCACGTCGACCCGCACTTCGGTGCGGCCGATCCAGCTGCGCAAATGCTCGATATCGAGTGCCATCGCCATGTCTCCTTCGTCTGATACGCCGGATTCTGTCGATGGCTGGGCTATCTGTGAAATACTGAATCCGGCTATCGGCTAGGTGCCGCACACATAGCCAGCACGAGGAGGTCAACTTGGAACTGCGTCAGCTTCGTTACTTCGTCGGCATCCAAGAGGCCGGCAGTCTGCTGAAGGCCTCGACCCGGCTGCACGTCGCCCAGCCCGCGCTGGGCCAGCAAATCACGGCACTCGAGGACGAGGTCGGCGCACGCCTGTTCCACCGCTCCAGCCGCGGCGTGACGCTGACCGACGCCGGCAAGGTCTTCCTCGAACATGCCCGTGTCGTGCTGAGCGACGTCGAGCGTGCGCGCGTGGCGGTGCGCGAGTCGGCATCGGTGCCCGGCGGCGACGTGACGATCGGCCTGACCACGACCGTCGGGCTGGTGGCTACCGTGCCGATCCTGCGCGCGTGCCGCGAGCGGCTGCCGCAGGTGCGGCTGAAGGTGGTCGAAGCCTACAGCGGCTTCTTGCGCGAGTGGCTGGTGTCCGGGCGGCTGGACCTGGCGCTGCTGTTCGACGACAAGGCCGACCCGGCGCTGGCGCGGCGGCCGCTGCTGGAAGACCGCCTGTCCTTCATCACCGGCGTGCGTGGCGCCACCGCGCCGCGGCGCATGGCGCTGTCGGCGCTGGCGCGCTGGCCGCTGATCCTGCCGGGCAAGGAGCATGGGCTGCGGCGCATCATCGACGAGGCCATCGCGCCGCTGGGCATCGAGCTGGACATCGTGGCGGAGATGGAGTCGCTGAGCAGCGTCAAGCGCGCGGTCGAGGATGGCATCGGCTGCACGATCCTGCCGCTGGGCGCGGTGGCCGAGGAAGTGGCGGCCAAGCGGCTGGCGGCGTCGCGCATCGACAGCCCGGCCATGAGCCGGCGCATCGTCTGCGCGACCAGCGTCACGCGGCCGACCACTGCCGCCTGCGCGGCGGTGATCGATCTGGCGGTCGAGGTGATTCGCGGGATGGTGGCGACAGGGGCTTGGCCGGGGCGATGGGTTGCAGGGGATGGGCGTTGAAGCGAGCTTGCGCTCGAGCTGACTTCACTTCCTTCACCTTGGTGCGGCTGTCGGGGTTCAGTTAAGGCGACAACCGCCCCTCGAAAGTCGCACGAGCAGACCCACACCGCGCTCGACGACGCGGCGAAACCTTCGATCGACGACCGGAGTTTGTAGCAACCTATGAGCTCGCCGGTTCCGTGGCATTGGACTCATCACGCAACTGCCGGAACACCGATCGCACCAGCTCCTGCGCCGCCGTGTGGCGCCGTTCGACCATCCAGATCAGGCCGACGCGCATCGTTACGTTCGGCACATCCAGCGCCAGGATCGACAGCACCCCCAAGTGGTCGAAATGTCGCGCCAGGTCACGTGACAGGAAGCCCACCGAATCGGTGAACTGCAGCGTTCCCACGTTGGTCATCGTCGACACCGATTCGACATGGCGCCGCGGCACACCGACGCCGTGTGCAGCCAGCAAGGTGTCTATCGCGCCGCGCGTATAGGTGTTGGCGGGCGGCAGCACCATCGGAAACTCGGCCAGCATCTCCCAGCGCAGGCTTCTTCGGCGGCTGAGTGCATGGTCTCGGCGGACCACGGCGACGATCGGATCCTCATAGAGAATCTCGGTGCCGAACTCGATACCGAGCGGTCGCTCCGGCAGCACACCTACCGTCAGGTCGATATCTCCCGCGCGCAGCGCGGGCAGCAGCGTGTCCATGGTGCCTTCCCGCACCGTCGCCGCAACGTCGGTGTGTTCGGCCTCGAGCCTAACGATGAAACGCGGGACCAGCGCCACCGACGCCGACGGGAGCACGCCCAACGTGACGCGCACGACGCGGCCTTCGCTCAGATCGCGCAGCTCGTCATTGACCCGTGACAGGCTGGCGAGGATGTCGCGCGCATGGCGGATCAGGCAGGCACCGTGCTCGGTGGGCTCCATGCCGCGCGCGGTGCGCTCGAACAGCGTCAGCCGCATGCCCGACTCCAGCGCCGCCAGCGACTTCGACACCGCCGGCTGGCTGACGTGCAGATAGCTGGCCACGCGCCCGACATTACGCAATTCATCGAGCGCAACCAGCAACTGTAGATGGCGCAACTTGAGGTTGGCGCGGATATACCAATCCAGTCGTGCCATGTGCGAGGCGGGTTAACCCTGAAGCCAGATAACCGGATCGGCATGATAGGTCGATCAGAAAGTCAATGGACGTTATGCGCCCCTGAGCCGACCATAGCGGCGCTCTGCACGAAGCACGCTTTCCACTACACCCGTAGACAACATGACGACTCTCACCGCCATCACCCGCCAAGGCAGTCTGGCCCTTCTGCTCGGTCTAGGCGCGGCCGCGCAAGCCGCGGACAGGTTCCCGCTGAAGTTCAATTCGGTGGGCCCCGACGGCAAGACCACGTTGGCCGAGTACACGCCGCTGCCCAAGGCGAGCAAGGACTGGTCGATCTGCGTCTCCTTCCCGCATATGAAGGATCCGTTCTTCCTGGCCGCCAACTTTGGTGTTGTTGAGGAAGCCAAGCGCCTGGGCGTGCGCGTGCAGACGCTGGACGCCGGCGGCTACACGCAGCTGAGCACGCAGGTCTCGCAGATTGAGAACTGCGTGGCCGGCGGCGCCAATGCGGTGGTCATGGTGGCCATCGCGCGCGACGGCATGAACAACCTGCTCGCCGAACTGAAGAAGAAGAACATCCCGGTGGTCGATGCCGTCAACGGCGTGTCGTCCAAGGACACCGGCGCGCGCGTGTTGACCAGCCCGCGCGACGAGGGCTACCGCGCCGGCGCCTACTTGGCGCAGAAGCATCCGAAGGGCAGCAAGCCGGTCAAGGTGGCCTGGCTGCCGGGCCCGGCCGGGGCCGGCTTCGTCGAGGCCTTCAACGCAGGTTTCCAGGACGGCATCAAGGACAGCGCGGTCGTGGTCGCCGAGACCAAACACGGCGACGTCGGCAAGGAAGTCCAGGCGCGCCTGGTCGAGGATCTGCTGCAGACGCACAAGGATCTGGACTACCTGGCCGGCACCGCGGTCATGGCCGAGGCCGCTGTGCCGCTGCTGCGCGCACGCAAACTGCAGGACAAGGTCAGGCTCGTCTCGGTCTACATGACGCCCGGCGTCTACCAGCACCTGAAGACCAAGTCGATCGAAGCCGCCGGCAGCGCCCCTGTGGTGCTGACTGCGCGCATCACCATCGACACTGCCGTGCGCCTGCTGGAAAAGAAGGTCGAGCACACCGACATCTATACGCTGGGCCAGGTCTACACGCCGGAGAACATCGGCACGCTGGACCGCAGCACGGTGCTTGCGCCGGACGGCTTCAAGCCGGTGTTCAAGGTCGGCAAGTAAGCGCGCAGCTCGCACCAGCGCCCTTGGACCATGGAGACGCGCGCCACTTCGCCGACTGCCGCGCCGCCAGTGCTGCGTGCGGTCGGCCTGTCTAAGCGCTACGGCAACAACCTGGCGCTGGACGGTGTCAGCCTTGACGTGCAAGCCGGTCAGGTGCACGTGCTTTTCGGCGAGAACGGCGCCGGCAAGTCGACGCTGATCTCGATGCTCGCGGGCGCCCGCGAACCCAGCGCAGGCGAGATCGAGGTCGGCGCTCACCGCGGCGCCTTCCACTCGGTGGCGCAGGCGCGTGAGCACGGCGTGCGCGCGGTGTTCCAGGAGTTCTCGCTCGTGCCGCAGCTCAGCGTGGCCGAGAACATCACGCTTGGCGAGGAGCCGGTCAGAGCCGCGTGGCTGCTTTCGAAGTCGGCGGCGCGCGACGAGGCGCGGCGGCTGATCGACGAACTCGGCTTCGCGCTCGACGCCGACGCCAAGGTGACCACGCTGCCGCGCGGCAAGCAGCAGATGGTCGAGATCTGCAAGGCGCTGCGCCGGCCGCCGCGCGTGCTCATCCTCGACGAGCCGACGGCCTCGCTGTCCGAACACGACGCGCAGGCGCTCTTCGGCCTGGTGCGCAAACTCAAGGACCAGGGCACGGCCATCATCTACATCACCCACCGCATGCACGAGATCCCGGCGCTCGGCGACCGGGTGACGGTGCTACGCGATGGCCAGCTCGTCGCCACCGTACCCGCCGACACGCCGGAGAACCGGCTCATCGAGCTGATGACTGGGCGCACGCTGGCCAAGATCTATCCGCAGCCTGGCCGGATGCTGGGCGCCGTGCGACTGGCGCTGCAAGGCCTGAGCCTCGAGCCCGAGGCGGGTTCGGTGACTGTCAGCGACGCCAGCCTCGAGGTCCGCGCTGGCGAGATCGTCGGCATTGCCGGCCTGGTCGGCTGCGGCAAGAGCGAGCTGGCGCAGGCCTGCTTCGGCCTGCGCCGGCTGACCGCCGGGCGCATCGTGCTTGACGGCCGCGAGGCGCGGTTCGCCCACCCGGCCGACGCCATCGCGAAAGGCCTGTGGTACAGCCCGGCCGATCGCAAGCACGACGGCCTGGCGCTCGGCCGGCCGGCGCGGGAGAACATGTCGCTGTCGGGCCTGGGCTGGGGCAAGCTGCGCGGACGCTGGCTGCGTCCGCGGCGCGAGGCGGCGGCGCTGGGCGAGATGTCGCGGCGTGTCGAATTCCCGGCGCCGCGGCTGCGCGAGCCGGTGGCCAGCTTCTCCGGCGGCAACCAGCAGAAGGTGCTGCTCGCCAAGGGCCTGGCGCAGGACATCGGCGTCTACGTCTTCGACGAGCCGACCGTCGGCGTGGACATCGGCGCGCGCCTCGCGATCTATCAATGCCTGGCGGAGTTGAGCGCTGCTGGCGCCGCCATCCTGCTGGTCTCCTCGGACCTGCCCGAACTGCTGGGCATGACGCACCGCCTGCTGGTGATGAACAACGGCCGCATCGCCTGCGAGTTCCAGCGCGGCGACTACGACGAGCACCGCATCCTCGCGCAGTTCTTCTGACCCTCCACGCCGACGCCCATGAACACCCCCGCTCACACGGCCACCGTGCCCACCGAGCCCGCCTTCGAACTGCTGCCCTGGCTGCGCCGCAACCGCCAAGCGCTGGCGCTGCCGGTGATGTTCGTCGTTGCCGTCCTGATTTTCTCGGTGAATGCGCCGGGCTTCCTGGGTAGCGACAACCTGACGAACGTCGCGCGCCAGTCGGTGTACCTGCTGATCGTCGCGCTCGGCCAGCTGATCGTCCTCATCTGCGGCGGACTCGACCTGTCGGTCGGCGCGGTCGTGTCGTTGACCTCGGTGGTCAGTGCAACCCTCATGGCTGCCGTTTACGCCTCGATGCCCGAATCGCCGGGGCTGGCCATCGTCGTCGGTTTGCTGTCCGGTTTGCTAATCGGCGTCATCGTGGGCTGCATCAACGGCCTGGGCACGACGTGGCTGCGCATCCCGCCGTTCATGATGACGCTGGGCATGTCCTCGGTGCTGTTCGGCGTCACCCTGCTGGTCAGCGGCGGCGTGCCGATTTACGGCCTTCCACCCGAACTCGGCCAGGTCTTCGGCTTCGGCGAAATCGCCGGCATCCCGGTGCCGGCGCTGATGGCAGTGGTGCTGGTGGTCGGCACCCACGTGCTGCTTGAGTGGACGCGCTTCGGCCGCCACCTCTATGCCACCGGCGGCAACCAGCGCGCCGCCGAGCTGTCGGGCGTGCGTACCGGCCGCGTCATCGTTACCGCCTTCATGCTGTCCAGCGTGATGGCCGCGATGTCGGGGCTGCTGCTGACGGCGCGGCTGGACACCGGCGAGTCGAACATCGGCGCCAGCCTGCCGCTGGAGTCGATCGCCGCCTGCGTCATTGCCGGTGTCAGCCTGTCCGGCGGCCAGGGGCGCACGCTGGCGGTACTGCTGGGCACGCTGCTGATCATGCTGGTGCAGAACGGCCTGAACCTAATGCAGGTTGGCGCCTACGCCCAAACCATGGCTATCGGCGCGATCCTGATCTTCGCAATGGCACTCGCCCGCCACTGACACGCGTCATTGAAATGAAGCCACGACATTCCACATCCACCAACCGGAAGCCCGCGATGAACGCACCGCTGAACCAGACCGCGCTGATCCCCATGACCGGCCAGGAATACCTCGACAGCCTGGACGATGACCGCGAGGTCTGGATCTACGGCAAGCGGGTGAAAAAGATCACCGAACACCCGGCCTTCCGCAACTCGGCGCGCATGGTGGCGCGCTTCTACGACGCCATGCACGACCCGGCGCGAAAGAACGTGCTGACCACCGAAACCGAGTGGGGCGGCTTCACGCACCGCTACTTCCGCGCACCGAAGACGGTGGAGGAACAGGTGGCCGCGCGCGACGCCGTGGCCGAGTCGCAGCGCATCTCTTACGGCTGGATGGGCCGCTCGCCCGACTACAAGGGTAGCTTTCTGGCCACGCTGGGCGCCAACGCTGCCTACTACCGCGGCTACGAGCACAACGCCACCGCTTGGTACCGCAAGGCGCAGGAGCGCACCTGGTACATCAACCACGCGATCATGAACCCGCCAGTGGACCGCAATAAGCCCACCGCCGACACCTCCGACGTCTACGTCCACGTCACAAAGGAGACCGACGCAGGCATCTACGTCAGCGGCGCCAAGGTTGTGGCCACCGCATCGGCGCTGACGAACTACACCTTCGTCGCGCACGCCGGCCAGGTGCCGATCAAGGATCCAGCCTTCGCCCCGGTGTTCATCGTGGCCACCGGCACTCCGGGCGTGAAGATGATCTCGCGCGTCTCCAACGAGCAGCGCGCCGCTGTGCTGGGCAGCCCCTTCGACTACCCGCTTTCGTCGCGCATGGACGAGAACGACGCGGTGCTGATCCTGGACAACGTCTTCGTGCCCTGGGAGAACGTGTTCATGCACGGGGACGTCAACCAGGCCAACGACTTCGCGCCGGGCTCGGGCTTCAATGCGCGTGCCGCAATGCACGGCTGCACACGGCTGGCGGTCAAACTCGACTTCATCTGCGGCGTGCTCGCCAAGGCGCTTGACATCACCGGCACCTCGAGCTTCCACGGTGTGCAGTCGCGCTTTGGCGAGGTCGTGGCCTGGCGCAACACGATGTGGGGCCTGTCGGACGCGATGGCCAAGAGCAACATCCCGTGGCACGGCATGGTGCAGCCCGACGCCCGCTTCGGTACCGCGTACCGCACCATCTCGCAGATCGCCTACCCGGCAATCAAGCAGATCATCGAGGCCAGCGTCACTTCGGGGCTCATCTACCTGAACTCGCACGCCGACGACTTCAAGGTGCCGGAGCTGCGCGCGCACATGGACCGCTACATGCGCGGCACCGGCGGCGTCGATGCCGAAGGACGCGTCAAGGTGATGAAGCTGCTCTGGGACTGCATCGGCACCGAGTTCGGCGGGCGCAGCGAGTTGTACGAGATCAACTACCTCGGCTCGAACGACCTGACCCGGCTGCAAAACCTGTGGGAGTCGTATTCGCTGGGCGAGATGGAGCGCATGAAGCACCTGGTCGACAAGTGCATGGGCGAATACGACATCAACGGCTGGACCGTGCCCGACCTGATCAACAACGACGACGTCAGCGTGCTGCGCCGGCCGTAGGCACCGAAGACCCACATCCAGGAGCCTTAAGCCATGCCCCAAGGCATCGAGATTTCCTACGTCGTCTACGACTCGACCGACCTCGACCAGACCGAGGCCTTCATGCAGGACTTCGGCCTGGTGACGGCCGAGCGCACGTCCGAGTTGCTGTACATGCGCGGCGCCGGCAGCGTGCCCTACCTGTACGTGGCGCGGCGGGCCGCGCACGACGGCTTTGCCGGCGCGGCGCTGGACATGGCGCGGCGCGAGGACCTCGACGCCGTCGCCAGGCTGCCCGGCGCTTCGCCGGTCGAGCCCAACCCCGGGCCCGGCGGCGGCCAACGCGTGCGCATGACGACGCCCGACGGCGTGCCCATCGATGCCGTCTGGGGCCGCGAGCCGGCGCCGCCGATCGCGCTGCGCGCGCCCAACCCCTACAACTGGGGCACGGTGAAGAACCGCGTCAACGCCTCGTTGCGCCCGAACCGCGCGCCTGGGTTGGTGATGCGGCTCGGCCACTTCGGCCTGCGCGTCAGCGACCACGGCCAGAGCGTGACCTGGTTTCGCGAGCGTTTTGGCATGGTTGATTCCGACTACTTGTGCGTGCCCGGCGACGAGAGCCGCGTGGTCGGCACCTTCATGCGCTTCGACAGAGGCGCCGAGCTAGTGGACCACCACTCGATACTGATCACGCAGTCGAAGGATGCGCGCGACACCGGTGTGCACCATCACAGCTACGAGATGCAGGATATCGACGAGCTGTTCGGCGCGCACGATCACTTGCTGGCGCGCGGCCGAGAGTTGGAGTGCGGCGTCGGCCGCCACCTCGTAGGCAGCCAGATCTTCGACTACTGGCGCGACCCGTTCGGCAACCGCGTCGAGCACTACACCGACGGCGACGTCGCCAACGACGCCTACCAACCGGTGCGCTACGCGGTAGCCGCCGACGACACCACGCAGTGGGGCATGGACCCGCCGCGCACCTTCTTCGACTAACCCCCGCCCACCTCAATGGAGAACCTCATGGCACTGCAACAGCAACGTTTCATCACCCCCAAGGTCGCGGAGTACCCTCCGGGCCGCTGGTCGAACTGCATCCGCGTCGGCGATCACGTCTGGCTGTCGGGCTTCACCTCGCGCGCCAACGACCTCAAGACCATCCAGCATCCGAACGATGCATACGGTCAGGCCAAGGTCGTCTTCCAGAAGATCAAGGATTGCCTGGAAGGCGCCGGCGCCGAGATGGGCGATGTGGTCAACATGACGATCTTCGTCGTCGACATGGCCGACAACCAGGGCATCTGGCGCGCGCGCCAGGAATTCTTCAAGGGCGACTTCCCCTGCTCAGCACTGATCGAGGTCAAGGGCTTGGCCAACCCCGAGATCAAGCTTGAAATCCAGTGCCAGGCCGTGGCAGGCAGCCGCAAGGGCTACAAGTCGCTCGATCCCGAGGCCTGAACTTCGACGGCCCCCAGCACCGTTCAATAGGACACCCGACCATGACCACACCTTCCGCGACCGATGCGCGCTTCACCCCCTTCACCGGCAAGGAATACCTCGACAGCCTGGACGACGGCCGCGAGGTGTGGATCTACGGCGAGCGCGTCAAGAAGATCACCGAGCACCCGGCCTTCCGCAACTCGGCACGCATGATCGCGCGCATGTACGACGCACTGCACGACCCGAAGCGGCGCGAGGTGCTGACCATGCCCACCGAATGGGGTGGCTTCACGCAGCGTTTCTTCCGGGCACCGCATTCGGCGGAGGAGCAGGTCGCGCAGCGCGACGCCATCGCCGAATGGCAGCGGTGCGCCTGGGGCTGGATGGGCCGTTCGCCCGACTACAAGGGCAGCTTCCTTGGCACTCTGGGTGCCAACGCCGGCTTCTACAAGGGCTACGAGGCCAACGCCACACGCTGGTACCGCAAGGCGCAGGAGCGCACCTGGTACGTCAACCACGCCATCATGCACCCGCCAGTGGACCGCGATTTGCCCACCGCCGACGGCTCCGACGTCTATGTGCAGGTGGTCAAGGAGACCGACGCCGGCATCTACGTCAGCGGCGCCAAGGTCGTCGCCACAGGTTCGGCGCTGACGCACTTCACCTTCATCGCGCACATCGCGCAGGTACCGATCGCCGACCCGAAGTTCGCGCCGGTCTTTATCGTGCCCACCAACGCTCCGGGCGTGAAGCTGCTGTGCCGTGTCTCCAACGAGTACCGCGCCGCCGTGCTCGGCAGCCCCTTCGACTACCCGCTGTCGTCGCGCCTGGACGAAAACGACGCCATCCTCGTGCTCGACAACGTCTTCATCCCCTGGGAAGACGTGTTCATGCACGGCAACCTCGAGCAGGCCAACAAGTTCAACGTCGGCTCGGGCTTCCTCGAGCGTGCCTCGCTGCACGGCTGCACGCGCTTCGCGGTGAAGATGGACTTCATCTGCGGTCTGTTGACGCGCGCGCTGGAGATCACCGGAGCCAAGGGCTTCCACGGCGTGCAGGCGCAACTCGGCGAGGTCATCGCCTGGCGAAACGCCTTCTGGGCACTGTCCGACGCCATGGCCAAGAGCGCCGTGCCCTGGAACGACATGGTGCGCCCCGACGCGCATTTCGCCGGCGCCTACCGCGTACTCAACCAGGAGGCGATGCCGAAGATCAAGAACATCATCGAGCAGATCGTCGCCTCGGGCCTGATCTACCTGAACTCGCACACCGCCGACTTCAAGGCCGCCGAGATCCGCGGCTACCTCGACAAGTACGTACGCGGCTCCGGCGGTGTCAGCGCGGTCGAGCGCGTCAAGGTCATGAAGATGCTGTGGGACGCCATCGGCACCGAGTTCGGCGCGCGCCACGAGCTCTACGAAATCAACTACATCGGAAGCAACGACGTGACGCGGCTGACCAACCTATGGGCCGCGCAGAGCTCGGGAAACCTCGACCGCTTCAAGGCCTTCGCGCAGTCGGCGATGGACGACTACGACCTCGACGGCTGGACCGCCCCCGACCTCATCAACCCTGACGACGTCAGCGTCGTCAAGCGCCTGCGCGCGGGCTGACGGCCAGGAGTCCTGCCATGCCGCCGATCGATCCCGTCCCCGCCGCGCCTGACGTCGCCGCCGAGGCCGTACCGCAGTTCAGCGCGCGCGAGTTCCGCGACGCGATGGGCCAGTTCGCCACCGGCGTCGTCGTCATCTCCACCGAGCTCGACGGCGGTGCCCACGCGATGACCGCCAACGCCTTCATGTCGGGCTCGCTGGAGCCGCCGCTGGTGCTGATCTCGGTGGCCTGCACGGCACGCATGCACGACAAGATCCGCCAGTCGCGGGTGTTCGGCATCAGCATGCTGGCGCAGACGCAACTGGCGGTCAGCAACCATTTCGCCGGCAAGCCCACGCCCGATCATGCGCCGCGCTTCGAGCGGCTGCATGGCCTACCCGTGGTGGCTGGCGCCTCGCTGCAACTCGCCGCCGAATTGCGCCACGAGTACGCCTGCGGCGACCACACGCTGTTTGTAGGCCAAGTACAGGCGCTGCGCAGCCCGGCGCACAAGCATCGCCCGCTGCTATTCCATGCCGGCCGCTACGACAAGCTGGCGCATCCAGATTGGAGCGACGCATCGATGCCCGAGGGCTTCTGGGTCAACCACGAAATGCAATGGTGAGTAAGCTCGCAGCCATGCCCACCGCCTTGCCCTTGACCAGCCCCGCCCACCCGGTGGAGACTCCCAGCGGAGCCACCGCGCGACCGGTGCAAGGCATTGGTGCTGCGCTGCAGCGACTCGAGGACCCGCGGCTGCTCACCGGCCAGGGGTGCTATGCCGACGACGTGAATCGGCCCGGACAGGCCTGGGGCTACGTGCTGCGTTCGCCGACCGCGCACGCACGCATCAGGCGCATCGACGTCAGCGGCGCGCTCGAGGTGCCGGGTCTGTGTGCGGTGCTCACCGGCGCGGACTACCGTGCCGATGGCCTGGGCATGATGCCATGCGTCAGCATCCCGCCTACCATCACCGGCAAGACCTACCACTCGACGCCGTTCCCGGCGCTCGAGGACGAAGTCGTACGTTGCGTCGGCGCCGGGCTCGCATTCGTCATTGCCGAGACGCTGGCCGCTGCCATCGATGCCGCCGAGCGCATTGTTGTCGAATACGAGCCGCTGCCGGTGGTGGCTACCGTCGAGGCGGCCATCGCCGACGGCGCGCCATTGGTCTGGCCGCATGCCGAAGGCAACCGCTGCTTCGTGCACGAACTTGGCGACCCCGCCGCCACCGAGCGCGCCTTCGCCGCGGCCGACCGCGTGGTGCGCGCGCGCGTGCGCAGCCAGCGTCTGGCTGGCAATCCGCTGGAACCGCGCGCCTGTCTCGGCGCTTATCACGAAGGCGAACAGCGTTGGAGCCTGACGACGTCCACTGCCAACCCACACCGCATTCGACTGCTGCTGGCCGAGCACATCTTCCACGTGCCGGCGCACCGGCTTCACGTCGTCGCCGGCGACGTCGGCGGCGGCTTCGGCACCAAGGGTGGTCTCTATCCCGAGGAGATCCTGGTGCTGTGGGCGGCGCAGCGCGTCGGCCGCCCAGTGAAGTGGGTGTGTGACCGCAGCGAGGCCTTCCTCTCCGACTTCAACGGCCGCGACCAGGTGGCCGACGCTGAACTGGCGGTGAAAGACGACGGCACCGTGCTCGGCATGCGTGTCGAGATCAACCACAACCTCGGCTGCCAGCTCGGGCCCTCGACCGCGCATCCGCCGCTGGTCGGGTCGCGCATGCTGTCGGGCGTGTACGCGTTCCCGGCGATGCACGTCACGATCAACGGCATCTTCACCCACAGCCGCACGCTCACCACTTACCGCGGGGCCGGCCGGCCCGAAGCGACGCTGGTGGTCGAACGCTTGATGGACCTGGCCGCGGCGGAACTCGGCATCGACCCGGTGGAGATACGCCGTCGCAACCTGATCGCGCCGCGGCAGATGCCGTACCGCACGGCGATCGGCGAGACCTACGACTGCGGCGAGTTCGAACCGCTGATGGACCAGGCGCTGGCGCAGGCCGACTGGCAGGGCTTCGAGGCGCGCAAGGCGGTGAGCGCGGCGCGCGGCCTGCTGCGCGGACGCGGTCTGTCGATGTACATCGAGGTTTGCGCGACGATCAGCGAGCGCATGGAGCTGCGCTTCGACGCCACCGGCGGCTTGGCCATCCTGGCAGGCACCTTCAGCTACGGCCAGGGCCACCACACCGCGTATGCACAGATGGTGCACGAGTGGCTGGGCGTACCGTTGGAACGCATCCGCTTCGTGCAGGGCGACACCGACGTCATCGCCAGCGGACGCGGCAGCTTCGGCTCGCGCAGCATGACGGTCGGCGGCTCGGCGCTGAAGGCGGCGTGCGAGCAGGTGATCGAGCGCGGCCGGCGCGTCGCCGGGATCCTGCTCGACACCGAACCCGAGGAGCTGGTCTTCGTGCGCGGCGTCTACCGAAGTCAGGACGGGACCCGCGAGATCACGCTCGACCGCGTGGCCAAGGCCACCTTCGCCTGGGGCGCGCCGAAGCCGCTGCCTCCCGAGCTGTGGTCGGGGCTGGAAGGGCGCGGCTACTTCAGCGCCAACCCGCAGAACTATCCTAACGGCTGCTACATCGCCGAGGTGGAGATCGAGCCAGAGACCGGCCAGGTGACGCTGGCTGCGGTCAGCGGCATCGACGATGTCGGCACGATGATCAACCCGCTGATTCTCGAAGGCCAGATGCACGGCGGCATTGCACAGGCCGCCGGTCAGGCGCTGAAGGAGCGCGTTGTGCACGGCGACGACGGCCAGCTGCTGAGCGGCTCGTTCACCGACTACGCAATGCCGCAGGCGCAGGACTTCCCGCGCTTCAAGCTCGGCTTCCGCCCGGTACCGACCGCGACCAACCCGCTCGGCGTCAAGGGCGGCGCCGAGACCGGCACCATCGGCCTGCCGCCGGCCATCGCGAGCGCGATCGTCGACGCGCTCCGCCCGCTGGGCGTCACCGACATCACGCTGCCGGCGACCGCGCAGACCGTGTGGCTGGCGATGCGCGACGCGCGCGAGCGCCACGCGGCGCGTCCGCCCGGCGCGCGCTTCGAGCCGCACGCGCATGGCGACGGCCGGCAAAGCGACGGCGACGCCACCCCCAAACCCACCGACAACTCGGACGCATGATGACGCTGTACATGGTGTATCGAATCGATCGCGACGACGGCCGCGCCGCGGCCATCCGCGAAGCCACGCGACCGGCGCACCGCGCGTACATGGACCAGTTCGCCGCGCGCGTGCGCCTGGGCGGGCCGGTTCTCGATGCCGTGGGCAATGCCTGCGGCGGTCTGATGCTGATCGAGGCCGAGGACGAGGCCAGCGTGCGCGCCATGGTCGCGGACGACCCGTTCGAACTTGCAGGGCTGTCCGCGCGCATCGACATCTATCCCTTCCGCTGGCAGACCAAGCGGCCGGCCGACCTGCCGCCGCTGTAGCGCGCCCGTACCGCAAGAACCACCAAAGGCACCCGACGATGGATTTGACCGGACAACAACTGCTGCCGCTGCCGCGCGACAAGGTGTGGGCCGCGCTACTCGACCCGCAGACTCTGCGTGCTGCGATCCCCGGCTGCGAGTTCGTCAATGACGAAGGTAACGGCCTGTACAGCGTCGGCGTGCTCGCCGCGGTCGGCCCGGTGAAGGCGCGTTTCAAGGGCCGCATGCAGCAGCAGGATCTGCAGCCGCCGCACCGCTACACCCTGAGCTTCGAAGGTGACGGCGGCATGGCCGGCTTCGCCAAAGGCAGCGCCGAGGTCGAGCTGGTCGAGGAGGGAGAGACGCGCGAACAGACGCGCCTGAACTATCGCGCGCAAGCGCAGATCGGCGGGCGGCTGGCGCAAATCGGCTCGCGGCTGATCGACGCCACCGCGGCGAAGATGTCGGCGCAGTTCTTCGAGCGGCTGACGCAGGCGATCACGGCGCCCGAGGTCGTGGCCGAGGCACCTGCGGCACCCGTCGCTGCGGCGCCGGCGGCGGCTCGCCCTGCAGGCGTGCCTGTGCCGATCGCGCAGCCCGCGCCCGGCCTCGTCACCATTCAGATGCCGGCCTGGACCTGGGCCTTCACCATCACCGTGATCGCGCTGCTGTCGGCCTGGCTGGCGGCGCACTGAAGCAAGAGTCGTCATGCCCACCGTCAACGTCAGCCTTACCGTCAATGGCCAAGTGCAGTCGCACGCGGTCGAGCCGCGCACGCTGCTCGTGCATTACCTTCGCGACCATTGCCGGCTCACCGGCAGCCACGTCGGCTGCGACACGACGCAGTGCGGCTGCTGCACCGTCCACCTGGACGGGCGCGCCGTCAAGTCCTGTACCGTGCTGGCGGTGCAGGCGCAGGGTGCCGAGGTGACGACGATCGAGGGCATCGGCAGCGTCGAGCACCTGCACCCGCTGCAGGAGGCGTTCCGCCGCCACCACGCGCTGCAATGCGGCTATTGCACGCCGGGCATGGTGATGCAGGGCATCGACATCGTGCGCCGCGGTTGCGCGCGCGACGAGGTGACGGTGCGCCACGAACTCGAGGGCAACCTGTGCCGCTGCACCGGCTACCAGGGCATTGTCGAAGCCATCCTCGACTACGCCGGCAGCGAGGCCGGCGCCGCGAAACAAGGCTAAGACGATGAGCAACGCGATGGTCGACTTCGACTACGCCCGGCCCGCGTCGCTGGCCGAGGCGCTGCGCTTGCTGCGCGGCGAGCCCGAGGCCAAGGTGCTGGCGGGCGGGCAGTCGCTGCTGCCGACGATGAAGCAGCGACTGGCGCGGCCGACGCTGCTGGTTGATGTGCAGGACCTCGACGCAATGCATGGCATCAGCGTGACCGACACGCATGTGGCGATCGGCGCGATGACACGCCATGCCGAGGTCGCCAGCAGCGCCCGCGTCGCCGAGGCGCTGCCAGCGCTGGCCCACATGGCGCGCGGCATTGCCCACCCACAGGTGCGGCACATGGGCACGATGGGCGGTTCGGTGGCGCACAACGACCCCGGCGCCGACTACCCCGCGGCGGTGCTCGGCCTGGGCGCGACACTGCACACCGACCGCCGCCGCATCGCCGCCGACGCCTTCTTCACCGGGTTGTTCGGCACCGCTCTCGAGCCCGGCGAGCTGCTGCTGCGCATCGAATATCCGCGTCACCAGCGCAGCGGCTACTGCAAGCTGCCGCACCCGGCCTCGGGGCTGGTGACCACCGGTGCCTGGGTGACGCGACTGCCCGACGGCGTGCGCGTCGCCATCAATGGCGCTGCGCCCTGCGTCTTCCGCCACGAGGAGGCCGAGCGCCGGCTGCTCGCTCGCTTCGACCCGGCGAGCCTGGACGGCTTCAGCCAGAGCCCGCAGGGGCTGAACGCCGACTTTCATGTCGGCGTCGACTACCGCGCGCAGCTGGTGATGGTGGCGCTGCGGCGCGCGCTTGCAATGGCGCTGACGCACTGATCCCGGTCCCCCTTTGACACCCCTATCGAGGCCGATGCCATGAAACTGCTTTCTTTCGTGTCCCCCACGCGTGCCAGCTTCGGCGTCGTCGACGGCGGCCGCGTCATCGACATGGGCGTGCGCCTGGGCGCGAGCTGCCCCGACCTGAAGAGCGCGCTGCAGGCGGGTGCGCTCGAGCGCATCGGCAAGCTCGCCGCCGGCGCGCCGGCCGACTACCGCGTCGACGAGGTGCACTTCCTGCCGCTGCTGCCCAACCCCGGCAAGATTGTCTGTGTCGGTTTGAACTACGTCGCGCATCGTGCCGAGGGTGGCCACAAGACCGAGTCCCCGGCACCAGTGATCTTCCTGCGCGTGCCCGAGTCGCAGGTCGGTCACGGCCAGCCGATGCTGTGCCCGCGCGAGTCGAGCCAGTTCGACTTTGAGGCCGAGCTGGCAGTGGTCATCGGCAAGGCCGGCCGGCGCATCGCCGAGGCCGACGCGATGGCGCACATCGCCGGCATCAGCTGCTACAACGACGGTTCGGTGCGTGACTGGCAGCTGCAGACGCCGCAGTGGTCGCCGGGCAAGAACTTCCCCGCCACCGGCGCCTTCGGCCCCTGGCTGGTGACGCCCGACGAGATCGACCCGGCGCGCTCGCTGCGCCTGAGCTGCCGCCTCAACGGCCAGACCATGCAGGACACGACCACCGATCTGATGATGTTCCCGATTCCCGAGCTCATCAGTTTTATCTCCACCTGGACCACGCTCGAGGTGGGCGACGTCATCGTCACCGGCACGCCGGGCGGCGTCGGCCTGCGCCGCGACCCGCAGGTGTGGATGAAACACGGCGACGTGGTCGAGATCGAGCTTGAAGGCGTGGGCGTGCTGCGCAACCCGATCATCAAGGAAGGCGAGGCGGCATGAACGGCGAAGCCTTTGTCGCACTGGCCGACGAGACGCGTGCGCGCCTGGCGCGCTGCGGCGCCGCCACGCTGGCCAACGCGCTGCTCAAACGCGGCCTGCGCAACGCCTTCCTGCTCGGGCTGCAGGCGGTGGCGCAGGGGCAGCCGGCGCTGATCGGCCCGGCCTGGACGCTGCGTTTTATCCCGGCGCGCGAGGACAAGGACAGCATGGCGCTGTACGCACGCGACGACAGCCTGCACAGGCGTGCGATCGAGGAATGCCCGGCAGGCGCGGTGCTGGTGATGAGCACCGGCGACGACCTGCGTGCCTCGTGCATGGGCGACATGATGGCGCTGCGGCTCAAGGTGCGCGGTGTCGCCGGCGTCGTCAGCGACGGCGGCTACCGCGACACGCCGGGCATCGTCGCCACCGGACTGGCGTGTTTCCAGCGCGCGCCCTCGGGCCCGGCGACGCCGATCGCGCTGCACCCGGTGGAGTTCAACACGCCTATCGGCTGTGCAGGCGTCGCCATCTATCCAAACGACGTCATCGTCGGCGACGCCGAAGGCGTGGTCGCCATCCCGCGCCATTTGGTCGAGGAGATCGCCGCCGAATGCGAAGACATCGCCGACTACGAGGCCTTCGTCGCTATGCACATCCGCGCTGGGCGCTCGATCTTCGGCCTCTTTCCCGCCACGCCGCAGAGCACCCAGGAATACCAACGCTGGGTCGCCGCCGGTCGGCCTGCCCTCAACTGACACGAGAGGAACGACACCATGAGCAGAGAACAGCACCCCCATGTCGCGCTGGCGCACACGCTCGAGGTGCTGCTGCACCGCGAGCAGTTCGACGACAGCAAGTGGGTCAACTTCCCCGAGTACGGGCTGCGCCAGTACTTCCTGTGGAAGAACGCGGAAACCGGTGCGTCGATCGCACTGCTCGAGTTCGACAAGGGCGGGCGCATCCCGGTGAAGCACACGCACGCGTCGAACCAGTTCATGTACTGCATCTCGGGCGACTACGAGTACACCGAGGTCGGCCTGCGGCTGAAGCCGGGTTCGTACTACATGAACCCCAAGGACCATCCACATGGCCCGACCATCGCGCACGAGAAGAGCGTGCTGATCGAGATCTACGACGGACCGCACTACTACGAGAAGCCGGTGTTCCACACCGAAGAGAGCATCGGCGGCTTCCTGGCGAAGAAGGGTTGAGGGCCTTGCGATAAACCACCTCTACACCGCCCGGCGTCGCGCCGCGGCGAAGGCCGCGGGCCTGCTGCTGGCCGCCGCCACCGGCTGGCCGCTGGCCAGCTTGGCGCAGACGGCGACTCCGCTGCGCATCGTCGTGCCTTATGCGGCCGGCGGCATCGGCGACCTGGTCGCGCGCACGCTGGGCGAGCCGGTCGGGCAGAAGCTCGGGCAGAACGTGCTGGTCGAGAACAAGCCGGGCGCGGCGACGGTGGTCGGTGCGCAGGCGGTGGCCGGCGCGCCGGCCGACGGCAACACCGTGCTGCTGGTGGCGGCCAGCTTCGTCATCACGCCGTCGCTGCTCCCGAAGCTGCCCTACGACGTAGCGAAGGACTTCGCGCCGTTGATGCTGCTGGCATCGAACCCGCATCTGCTGGTCGTGCACCCTTCGGTGCCGGCGACCAACCTGAAGGAGTTCATCGCCTGGGCCAGGTCGCGCAAGGGCGAAACCGCCTACGCCTCGTTCGGCAACGCCTCGTCGGGCCACCTCGGCTACGAACTGCTGAAGAAGGCGGCCGGCTTCGACATGATCCACGTGCCCTACAAGGGCGGTGCGCCGGCCATCGCCGACCTGATCGCCGGCCAGGTGAGCGCGATGCTCACCGACCTGCCGCAGGCCATTCCGCATGTCAAGGCCGGCAAGCTGCGGGCGATCGCGCTCGCCGACGACACGCGCGTCGCGGCGCTGCCCGAGGTGCCGACCTTCGCCGAGGCCGGACTGCCGGGCTTCGAGTCGAAGTCGTGGTACGGCCTGCTGCTGCGCAGCGGCACCCCGCCCGAGCGCGCGGCGCGGCTGCACGAAGCCTTCGCCGCGGCGCTGAAGGACCCTGCCGTGAAGGCCAAGCTCGAGCAGGCCGGGCTGGACATCATCGGCAGCAGCGCTTCCGAGTTCGGCCTGCACCTCAAGCGCGAAGGCGACAAGTACGCCGAGGCGGTGCGCATGTCGGGCGCGAAGATGGAGTGAGGCCGGGCCCGCGACCTCTGCGGCCAGGTCCGTTCACCATGCGATCGACGCACCCTTGGGTGGTCGAGGACGTGGCCCGTGTCGGCGGACCGCAATGTCGCGATGGCGCGGCGTAGACCGGCGACGCTGTAGTCCGCGTCGAGGTCAGCGCCGACCTCGCGCATCTCGGTACGCACCCCGCCGGGATGAAGGCTGGCGCAGACGGCGCGGTGCAGCCAGATGCCCGACTAGCGCCGGACGCCGATCAAGCCGATCTGCGAGGACCGCAGCGTCAGCTTCGCGCCCGGCGCCAGGTCGCAGGGCATCTACTTCGGCTGGATGAGACGATGTGCAGACTACAAGGGCGTCCTTCTCGCGCAGGGGCGCCAACGATGAAACGGTGCGAGTGGGCCCCAGGGCGCGAACCCTCAGGCCGTCATGGACGCGCCAGAAACATGGGCACGATCGCGGCGTCCGCGAGCGATCGGATGCACTCGCCCACGCCGCGCATCTCGTCGGCGGTCGCACCGCCGGCGTAGATTGCTAAGCGGGCGGCCTTGTACTCAAGCTCCGCCTGGCTCAAGGTGTTGCCAGGGTCGCCCTTCGGTTCGTCGACGCGCCCGTGCAAGGTCCGGCCGTCGATGGTCTGCACCTCCACCTTGCCGATCCAGCGCGCTGGGTAGGCGGCGTCCACCTCCGGGTCGAGTTCCATCGAGACAAGCGCGCGCACCGCCACCACTTCGGGGGCATGCCAGGCCTGGTCGAACTCGGCCAGGCCGGCCCGGCCGTGCACGGCAATCAGCCCGAGCACCGTGCCCATCGAGAACTTGCTCTGGTGCACGGTCCGCGGATCGGCCACCGAGCCGAGCACGTCGATCGCGCCCTGGTGCACCCGCGCCGTCACCCGTGCCAGGTCGGCCGCGCGCAGGTCGTGGGTCTGCATCACCTGCAGCAGCGCGTCGGCCGCCGGATGGGTGTGGCGACAGGAGGCGTGGAACTTGAACGAGGTCTCGGCGACGGCCCAGCGCGTGCCCATGCCTTCGTCGAGGCGGGCCGGGTCGGCGTCGCTGGACATGCCCGCAGCCATGCCTTGCGGGCCGTCCAGGATGCGCTTCGCACCGGTGAACCCGCTGGCCGCCAGGTAGGCGGCCGCGAGCCCGGTGGTCGCAGCGTGCGCGGTGTGCAGCTGCTTGGAGTCGGCACCGTCCTGCAGGAAGGCCCACAGGCCGGCTGCCTGTGTCCCCGCCGATCCGAAGGCGTCTCGCATCTGCACCGGCGTCAGGCGCAGCAGGCGGCCGACCGCCGCCGCCGCAGCCAAGCTGCCTGCGGTACCGGTCGTATGAAACACGCGGTAGTGCGAGCGGCCCAGGAACTCGCCGACGCGAATACCCGTCTCGTAGCCGGCCACCACCGCGGCCAGCAGTTCGCGGCCGCTTGCACCCAGCGCCTGCGCCACAGCCAGCGCGGGCGGAAACACGACCGCCGCCGGATGGAAGACCGAACCGTTGTGCACGTCGTCCTGCTCAGCAACGTGTGAGGCTGCTGCGTTGACGGCTGCCGCCACCAGCGCGCTGGTGCGGCGGCGATGGATCAGGTTCTCGGCAGGACCCTCAGCGGGGCCCATGTCCTGCCAGAACTTCGCGATCCGTTCGACGGGTGGCGCCCCCTTGCCTGCCAGCACCGAACCGAACCAGTCGAGCATCAGGTCTTCAGTCCGGCCCACGACAGTGGCAGGCAGGTCTTCGAATTGCAGTTGCGCGGCGAATGTGGCCAGCCGGCCACCGGGGTCGTTCATGTCGGGTACCCTGGCCTCGGTGTGAAGGTGTTCAGATGACTCAGCGCGAGCGAAGCGCCGCGACCTTCGCTGCGGCGAAAGCGCAGCCGGCTCGCTGTGTCACGCGCCGCATGCGCCGCGGCGCGCTGGCAGGCGCCCGAAGCGCTGGTCACTTGTCAGTGACGACACGTTCGCGGTAGAACGTCAACGCGGCGGTTCCGTCGATGCCGCGCTTTCCGACTTCTTTGACCCACTCCTCGGCGAGAAACGCGTAGGCCTTCTTCAGGTCGGCATTGAGCTGCGGGCTGGCCTCTACCGTCTTGACCCCGCCATCGGACAGCCTTTTCAGCGCCGAGTTGATGGCCTCGTCCATCGCGCCCATGCGGGCTGCAAAGGCAGTGCCGCCCAGTGCGGTAATGGTCTTGCGGTCGGCCTCGGAGATTTCGGCCCACTTCTTTGGATTGACGACCAGCGCGAACGAGCCGGCCGTGCCCAGATCCTTCATCTTCAGGATGCCGGTGGTGGCGGGCGCGAGGTTGAAACTGATCACGTCCAGCGGCGTGATCGATGCGTAGGCGTCGACGATGCCCTTGGAGACCACCTCGAAGTAGCGCACCGCCGGCCCGGCCACGACGCCCGAGGTGAGCGCACCGTACTGCTTAGCTGGCGTGCTGGGCGTCGTAGCGACCTTCATGCCCTTCATCTGGTCGATCGTGGTCGGGCAGGCCTTGACGCAGAAGAACTCCTGCGCAGGAAATACGATCAGCCCCAACAGATGCAAACCTTTGTAGCGGTCGTCCTTGGCGAAATACCTCTCGTGTGTAGCCCATAGCGCCTTGCTCATTGCCGCTGCGCTGCCGGTGGTGCCGGGCATTTCGGTCATCAGTTCAGGGAGTAGGCGATTGGGCACCACGCCGGCGTACTGCAGCGCGACGTCGGCGATCCCTTTCTGCACCATGTCGAGTTGTCCAGGAGGTGGCGCCAAGCTTGCAGAAGCCATCTCTATCGTGACCCGGCCTTGGGTGGCGGTGCCGACCTCCTTGGTCCACGGCACCAGGACGTCGGCAACGATCGGATGGGTAGGAGGGAAGAAGGTCGACAGGAGCAGCTTGGTCTCGGCAGCGGCAGGCAGTGCCGCAGCCACCAGGGCGGCAACGGCGGCGGCGCGGGAAAGGCGGATCAGGATCGGGGTCATGGGTTTGTCTCCGTGGTTTGGAATGGGCAAAGCGGTAGGGGTTGGCTACTTCATGAACGACGGCAGCCAAAGCGCGATCTGCGGGAACAGAATCACCAGCACCAGACAGGCCAGGCCGGCGACGACGAAACCGCCGATGCTGCGGAACACCTGCCAGGACGTCACGTCGGGCATCAGACTCTTGACCACCAGCACGTTCATGCCCACCGGCGGCGTGATTAGGCCGAGTTCGACGACGATGACGACGACGATGCCGAACCACACCGGGTCCATGCCCATGCCGGTAACGATCGGGAAGAAGATCGGGACCGTCAGGAAGATCATTGCCAGCCCGTCGAAAACGCAACCGAGAATGATGTAGATGATGCAGATCGCAAAGATCACGCCCAGCGGCGGCAGGCTCAGCGATTGCACCCAGCTTGCCGCCTCGCCGGTCAGGCCGGCGATGGTCAGGAAGTTGGTGAAGATCGCCGCGCCGATGGTCACCGGCAGGAGCACGGCGGTCAACTCTGCCGACTCGACCAGGGCCTCACGGATGTTGTTCCATGTGCCCTGTCCGCGCAGGAACAGGAACGCGAGTCCGCCGCAGGCGCCGATGCCGGCGCTCTCGGTCGGCGTGAAGATGCCGACGTACAGGCCGCCGAAGACGAAGGCGAACAGCGCCAACACCGGTAGCACGCCCTTGATGGCCGCGAAACGCTCGCCCCAACTGGCGTGCGCCACGCGGCCGGTCTTGGCCGGGGCGGTGAGCGAGGTGTAGTGCACCGCGCTCATGTACAGCAGCATCAGCAGGATGCCCGGCAGCACGCCGGCCGCGAACAGTTTTCCGATGTCGGTCTCGGTCAGGATGCCGTAGATCACCATCGGCACCGATGGCGGGATCAGAATGCCGAGCGTGCCGCCGGCGGCGAGGGTGGCACCGGCGAACGCGGGGTCGTAGCCGTAGCGGCGCATTTCGGGCGCGGCCACGCGGGTCATGGTCGCCGCGCAGGCGAGCGAGCTGCCGCACACCGCGCCAAAGCCCGCGCAGGCGCCGAGCGACGCGTGCGCCAGGCCGCCGCGCAGGCCTCCCATCCAGCGCTCGGCGGCCTTGAACAGTTCGTCAGCCAACCTCGCCTTGAAGATGAAGGCGCCCATCAACACAAACAGCGGGATCACGGAAAGCCCGTAGCTCATGCCGGTGTCGATAACCTGCTGCGACGCCATCGCCAGCGCCGGGTCAAGGCCGCGGTAGATCGCGAAGCCGACCACGCCGACGGCGATCATCGAGAAGCCGAGCGGAAGGCCGGCGAAGGTCAGCGCGAACAGGACGAGGAATCCGAGCAGTGCGTTCAGCATCGGGAGTTCTCCTGCTCAGTGCGACGCGCCGGCGGTCGGTACCGGCGGTGGCGCGAGCGTCAGCGCAACACACAGCATGGCCGTCACGGCCGACATCAGCACCATGAAGTAGGCGGCCGGGTAGACCGGCAGGTTCAGGTAGCCGATCACGTCGCCCTGATCGCGCGCGACGCCAGCCGCGTTGAACAGGATCCACGCCATCACGGCCAGCACGACGGCGCTGCTCAGGTCCACCAGCCGCTGGTGCCAGACGCGCGCGCTGTTGCCGAGCCAGCGGTCGAGCATGCTCAGCGAAATGTGCTTACGCCGGTGCGTGACCACCGGCAGGCCGGTGAACACCACCAGCACCATCGCGTATTGCACGAGTTCGATGGCGCCGGGCAATGGGCGGCCGATCACGTAGCGGCCAGCCACGTCGGCCGCGGTCAGAACCATCATACCCAGCAGCGCCAGCGCCGCCAGGGTGTCGAGCCAGGAGAGGACGGTGCGCATCTCACTTGCCCGCCGCAACGATCTGATCGCGGTAGAACTTCAGCGCCGCTGCGCCATCAATACCTCGATTGCCGACCTCCTTCAGCCAATCAGCTGCCAGGAAGGCGTAGGCCTTCTTCAGGTCAGCGTCGAACTGCGCACTGGCCTCCACCGTCTTGACGCCGCCGTCGGCCAGCTTCTTCAGAGCGATCGCGTTAGCGGCGTCGAGTGTTGCCATTCGGGCAGAGAACGAGGCACCAGACAAGTCGGCGATAGCCTTGCGGTCGGCTTCGGAGATCTCGGCCCACTTTTTTGGGTTGACGACCAGCGCGAACGATCCTGCCGTGCCCAGGTCCTTCATCTTCAGGATGCCCGTCGTACTTGGCGCGAGGTTGAAGCTTATTGCCTCGATTGGAGTGACGGCGGCATAGGCATCGACGATGCCCTTGGAAACGACTTCGAAGTAGCGCACCGCCGGACCGGCGACCACACCCGACGTGAGGGCGCCGTACTGGCGCGCTGGCGTACCCGGGGTCGTGGCAAGCTTGGCCGACTTCAACTGATCGACGCTGATCGGACAGGACTTGACGCAGAAGAACTCTTGCGCCGGAAACACCAACAGGCCGAGCAGGTGCACGCCCTTGTAGCGCTTTTCGTCCTTGGCGAAGTACCTTTCGTGCGTGGCCCAGAGCGCCTTGCTCATGGCCGCCGCGCTGCCGACTGCCCCCGGAATCTCGGTCACCAACTCGGGTTGCAGACGGTTGGGCACCACACCGGCAAACTGCAACGCAATGTCGGCAATTCCTTTCTGCACCATGTCGAGCTGACCAGGCGGCGGCGCCAGGCTCGCCGAGGCCATTTCCACTACCACCCTGCCCTGGGTAGCGGCGCCAATCTCTTTGCCCCATGGAACGAGCACCTCGGCGACGATCGGATGGGTGGGTGGAAAGAAGGTCGACAGCAGCAGCTTCGTCTGCGCGGCGGCGGAGGTGGTTGCGACGGCCAGAACGACAGCTGCCAAGTGGAAAATTGACTTCATGTGCATGGTATGGGCCTTGTTGTGAGATTCAGGGTGTGTTGGGCGCAACACTTCACCAAACGCCAATGAACAGGCCGTTGCCGCGCCAGTCCTCGGTGCGCCGGCGCACGGTGTCGTGGTCAACCGTGGTGCGCACACGGCGGTCGAGCAGCCAGGCGAGCAGGCGCTCGCGCATGGCAGCGCGCACGCCTTCGTGGTCAGGGTGGTCGCCGAGGTCGACCAATTCGTGTGGATCGTTCTGAAGGTCGAACAGCTGAGGCCGGAAGCACTTCCAGTGCACGTACTTCCAGCGCTCGGTGCGAACCATGGTCGCAGTGCAGTCCTCGACATCGAGGCCAAGGTGCTTGCGTGCGTCGCGAAAGGCGAAGTCGAGTTCGCTGAAGGTTGCGTCGCGCCAGTCGGCCGGCGTCGTGCCCTCCAGCAGCGGCGCCAGCGAACGGCCCTCGACCACGTGCGGCGCGGCCGGGAGGCCGAGAGCGTCGAGGATCGTCGGCACGATGTCGACGCTTTCGACGAAGGCACCTGATGCACTGCCTCGGCTCGCGTCGGCGCTGGCGCGCGGGTCAACGACGATCATAGGAACCCGCACCGCCTCCTCGTAGAACAGCTCCTTCTCGCCCAAGGCGTGGTCGCCCAGGTGGTCGCCATGGTCGGCGGTGAAGATGATCAGCGTGTCCTTGGAACGGCCACTGCGGTCGAGCAGGTCGATGACGCGCTTCAGATGGTCGTCGACCTGCTTCACCAGGCCCATGTAGGTCGGCCGCACGTGGCGAACCACGTCCTCGCGACCGTAGCTGAGGCAGTCGTCATGAGCCGCGCGATAGGCCTCGAGTACCGGGTGCGCGTTCTCGTTCGACGGATCGCCTTTCAGGATCGGACCGCTGTCGTGGTCGCGGTACATCGCGTGGTAGGGTGCCGGCGCCATCAGCGGCCAGTGCGGTTTGATGTACGACAGATGCAGCACCCACGGCCGATCGCCCTGTGCTTCGATGAAGCTCAGCGCGCGGTCGGTCATGTAGGCTGTCTCGGAGTGCTCTTCGCGCACACGCGCGGGTAGGTGGGCATTGCGCAGCAGCCAGCCGTTGGCAGTGCCTCCACGGCCGTCATCGCCGGCGATCACGAAATCTGTCCACGGGTCGCGTCCGTCGTAGCCGTGCTTTCGCAGATAGTTGGCATAGCCCGACTCTTTGCCCGGCGGCGAATGACCATCGTAGCGATCGAGTTCGCCGAAGCCACCGTGCAGCCGCAGCTGAGCGTCAGCGGCGTCGCGCGGCAGCCCTAGGCGTTCGACGCTGGCGATGTCGGGTATGACGTGTGTCTTGCCGGCCAGCTTGGCTTCGCGCCCGACACGCGCCAAGTGATCGCCGAGAGTGATCTGACCGCTCGGCAAAGGCACATGATTCCAGGTCGCGCCATGGCTGCGCATGTAGCGCCCGGTGTAGAACGACATCCGTGAAGGCACGCATACGGGCGACTGCACGTAGGCGCGATCGAAGCGCACGCCGCGGCGTGCCAACTCGTCAATCGCAGGCGTGTGCAACAGCGGATGGCCGTAGCACGACAAGTAGTCCCAGCGCAGCTGGTCGCACATGATGAACAGAACGTTGCGCAAGGGCGTGTGAGTCTGCGGCATATGGGTGATTCCTTCTTCGCCGGCAATGTCTCATGGCTCTTTCGGGCGCACCAATGAATCCTCGGGTCGGTGCCATAACTGACAGGTAATCCGGTGGCGTCGGCCAGGTCGAAGACGCGCTCGGGAATCTCGAGCCCACCTCGTCGTTCGCCCGCTGCGTTCGCCGCGCGACCGACTCGGACGGCTTGCACCAGGAGGAACACGACCGAAGGTTAGCCCGGGATCAGAGTCACAAGGATCGAAACCAGGCCAGCGGCGCAAGCGAGCCAGCTGGTTATGACCACGCCGCGGATCATCCAAACCGAGGGTGCGCTGGGAGCGTGCGAATGTGCCAGGCATCGTTGGCGCCAGGCCCCGCAGGCCACGATCCCCGCGGCGGCGAACAGCAGCACGATACCGAGCGCGACTACGAAGGTCCTGCCGACCTGGGCGCCGGTCCTGAGAGCCAGCAGGGCGTTGATGAAGACGGCCAGGCTCGTGCGGCTCCAGGCCAACGCCGTACGCTGCGGCTGCAGACCCGGATCCGCTCCGTTCAACTGAACAGCAGCAGTGACGCGATTACCGCTGCGATGAGCAGTGTGGTCACTGCAAGTCCGGGTATGGCGATCGTGCTGGGCAGGGCTGCGGCACTTCTCATGGCGATCTCGTTGCCCTTCCATCGGTGGTAGGCCACGCCGCACAAGACGGCCGAAAGCGCTGCCAGCAAGACGGCCAATGTGACCACCGCGGCGTGCGGCTGCAGCTTGGTGGCGAACTGCACCAGGAAGACCCCACCCGCCAGCAGCGACAAGGCCGTCCGAATCCAGGCAAGAAACGTGCGTTCGTTGGCAAGCGAGAACCGATAGTCCGGTTCTCGCCCGTCACGCTGCCATCGCGGTCGTCGCATGCTCTGCTCCGGACGAGTGCAGGCCTCTTCGCGGTTCCGGCGCAGACGATTCTTTGGACAGAAAGCGCACGCGCATCTCAGTCTGCGTGCTCAGGTCAATCGCGCCCTCGGCGACGAATCGCACGGTTCGCCGCCTCATGAACCGAGCCTCGCTTACCAGAAGAGCGGCGGGAATCCAAGGTGAGCCCTGCCGCTCATGCCTGACGGCGCCAACATAGGTGCCGACGGGCGGGGCACACATCTCATGCGGAAGCTCCGCCTCGCCGGAGCGCGCGGAATCTCGTCCACCCGCAACGACCCTACCGACCAACTCGTACGGGCGCCCGAGGATGAGCGACGCCCGTTTCAGGTCGCCTTCTTGTATCACGCGTCGCGTTTCGGTCGACGAGAAATGGGGCAGTGTCACCGGATCGGTATCGCTTCGCAGGGGCAAGGCATGGACATCGAATCCGAACTCTTTGCCGAGCTTGCGCAGGCAGTCAACGTTGCCGCGTCGGGCATGTCCACACGCGAAGTCCTCGCCTACCACCAGGGCACGCGTGCCGAGACGGTCAACCAGCGTTCCGCGAACGAAGTCATCGACCGATTCCTGGCTTCGGCCGAGATCGAAGGGCAGTACCAGACACTGGTCGACCGCCTTCGTCGCGGCCAGCAAGGCAATACGGTCGTCAAGCTTGCACAGGAGCTTCGGGGCTGTCTGAGGATTCAGAAAGGCGCGCGGATGAGGATCGAATGTAAGCACCACCGTGGGAAGGCCGTGCCTCAGTCCGAGTTCGCGTAGATGGTCGAGGACCCGCCGGTGGCCGCGATGAACGCCGTCGAACATGCCGATGGCAACAACCGAGCCGGAAGGCGCGTACTGGGCTGAATCGTCGATTGGCTTCATGCTCACTGGCTCCTGCCCTACTTGATGGTCACCTGAACTCGGCTCTCGCGACCGAAACGCTCACCACGCGATCGATGCGCCTTTGTGGTCGCGGAAGGTCCCCGTATCTTCGGCATCCAACGCGGCGATCACCTTGCGCATGCCGGTGACGCTGTCTGAAACACTGATCTCGGCGTTGACTCCACCCATGTCCGTGCGTACCCAGCCAGGATGAAGGCTGATGCAAACCGCGCGACCACCAAGCGCAAGCGAGGTGTCCTTGACAATGGAGTTGAGCGCTGCCTTCGACGCGCGGTAGAGCCACCTGCTCGACTCATGACGGCTTTCGATCGAACCCATCTGCGATGAAAGCAATGCCACCTTTGCGCCAGGCGACAGCGCATGGGCGATGGGCTTCAAAGCGCGCATAGGTCCCAGCACGTTGGTACGCATGACCAGTTCGAACTCGGAAGCAGTCGGCGCGTCAAGGGCATCCAAGCGCGAACCGACCCCGGCGCAGACCAACGCGACATCGAAGGTTCTGCCTTGCAGGTGTGCCATCAGGATGGATGCGCAATCGGCGTCAGTGACGTCCAGCACGAAGGCATGCGCACCGAGTTGGCGAACTCTGGCCAAGCCTGCGCTGTCGCGGACGGTAGCGGTCACGTCGTGCCCGTCATTCCGGTACTGTCGTACGAACTCGTGACCGATGCCGCGTGATGCCCCGACGACAAGAACATTTGACATGGACCGAATGTGGCACCAGTCCTCGCCGTAAGCCAATGAATATTCAGGGCCGAATGGATAACCTCTCGATCATGTGTCGCAATCGGCCGCGTCGCCTCCAAACTCCTCTGTGGCAACCTCGCCCAGCATCTCGATGAGCAGTCGGGTCGTCGCGCCGATCTCGGTGTTCTTGAGCCAGAAGCAGCCAATGGGCACACGAACGCTGGGAACCTGCAAGGGCAGGATGTGGAGCCAGCCCAGGCGCTGGTAGTGCTTGGCAAGGTGAGGCGAATAGAAGCTGAGCAGTTCGGTTTCCCGAAGGTAAGTGTTGCTTGCCGTCATCGACCCGGATTCCACCTGAACCAACGAGTTCGGCAACCCCAGAGACTCCATCACTTTCTCCACTGTGTCGCGGTATATCGTGCCTCGCGGGGGAATGAGCAGCGGGAACCTCAGCAAATCGGCCACCTCGATTTGCGGTCGTAACGCCAGCGGATGCTGTCTTCCGCACACGGCGACTGCACCCTCTCCTGAATGCAGGAGCTGCACTTCCAGCCCGCCGGACATCGACATCGGCGGCAACGTACCGACGATGACTTCGAGACTACCTTCGCGCAGCATCGGCAACAGCCGGTCCGCGGTTGCTTCATGAAGGACGACGATCGACCGAGGGGTTCGCTGCTGCATGCGGATCGCCGCTCGTGGCACGAGGACGGGTGCCGCAACGGGCAAAACACCGACCCGCACGCGCCCCGTAGTGCCGACTCGAAGTTGCCGCAGTTCGTCGCCAGCAGCGTCCAGACTTCTCAGCATCTCGCGGCAAAGCCGGATCAGGCATTCGCCGTAAACCGTTGGAACCAATCCGCGAGGGCCACGCGAGAAGAGGCTCACACCAACACCTCTTTCGATCTCTGCCAGTGTTTTCGACACCGCCGGCTGGGACACGTTGAGAAGTTCCGCGGTGCGCCCTACGTTGCGCAGATCATCGAGCGCGACAAGCAACTGCAGGTGTCGTGGCTTAAGGTTCGCCCTGATATACCAGTCCAGTTGCGCCATAGCTTGCGTTGCCACATTGCATTAGTGTTCGAAGACTACTTGAAAACCAGGTGAGATGGCGTACGCTGTTCCGCACAATGCACCCACCCTGCGGTGCGACTTTCCGTCGATTGACTGCACGCTTGCGCGGATGTCACTACAGTCGTGAGATGTGCTCGATCCCCCTCATTGCCGTCCTTCGCGGTGCACCTTGCCAGGCCGCCATCTCGGCCACTGGCTGGCTGCGTGTCCCCGCGCGGCGGGCCCGAGCGGGGACACGCACCTGTCTGCCGGCCGCACATCCCTGAGCCCGGCGATCACTTCCACCCTCTTTGCGCAAACCTCAGATCGCCGGACCCCCAGCCCGCGCGATGGCGTGTGTCGGCAACTGGCCTGCATGCGACCGATATCTGAAGGATATGTCTCGTGGAAGTCTTGGCACTCGAGCGTACGCTCACTGAACTCGATCATGTTCGACTCCTGAACCTCGCGCGCCGCCAGCGGCACAGCGACGGGTCCCCCGCGCCTCGCCAGACGATCGAGCATGTCCTCGACGCCTGCGCCGTCGTGCCGTCCCGTCAGATCCCACCCGGTGTGGTGACGATGTACTCGCAGGTGTTGCTGCGGGACCTCGTGACCGGAGTGCGCAGCAAGCTCACGCTGTGCTATCCGGCGGACGCGGAGCCCGCGGCAGGGTTCGTGTCGGTGATGTCGCCCGTGGGCGCCAGCCTGCTCGGAAAAACGGTCGGCAGCGTGACGCGCTGGCCCACCCCCGCGGGTGACGAGCGAGCCGCCGAGGTCCTGGCCATCCTCTTCCAGCCCGAGGCCAGCGGGGACTACGCGATGTAGCCGCCGCGTGCAGCCCGCAGGCGCTGCACGTCAGATCAAGCGCGCTTCCCAGGACCTTCGCTCGAGTGCGACCGGCCACTGCAGCCGATGCACACGCTCGTCCGGCGCCTGTCGAACCACCCTGACTATGAGGGCAACACAGATGACACCGTTCACATCCATTGTGGTAGCCACCGACTTCTCGATCGTTGGCAACAACGCCGTGCGCCGGGCGGCGCTGCTGGCTCACGACCACGGTGCGCGGCTGAAGCTCGTGCATGTGCTGGACCCGGCCGGCTGCAAGCCGCTGCTGGACTGGTTTTCACCATCGATCGACATCGAACTCAAGGGCGCGCAGGCACGGGAATCACTGCGCCGCTTCGCGGTCAAGATTGCCGGCCGCTACGACGTGAGCGTGAGCGTCGAGGTGATGGTCGGTGAGTCGCTCCAGACCTTGATGCGAGCGTCGGAGCGGGCCGAGTTGCTTGTGCTCGGCCGGCGCGGGCACAGCCGGTTCAAGGCCTTGTTGCTCGGCCGCACCGTGGATCGTCTGCTCAGAATCTGCCGGCGACCGGTGCTCGTCGTCAAGACGCCGGTCGAACGCGCGTATCGGCGCGTGCTGGTGCCGGTCGACTTCACGGCTCCTTCGGACGCCGCAGTTCAGCTCGCGGCCCGGCTGGTGCGCGACGGCGGCATGCACGTCTTTCATGCGATCAACTCCCACCGGGAAGCCGTGTTGCGCGATACCGACGTGCCGGAGCACCTCATCCGCGAGTCGCGCCTGCGGCAGGAGGCTGGAACGATTGCGCGCATGCGCCGCCATGCCGCAAGACTCGGCATGGACAGCACCCGGATGAGCTTCTCGGTGGCGCACGGGCATCCGGCTTGGTCCATCCTGAGCCATGCTCACAGGCGCGGCGCTGACTTGATCGTTGCCGGCAAGCAAGGTCGATCGACCCTTGGCGAATTCCTGCTGGGCAGCGTCAGCCGTCGCGTTCTGGCCGAGTCCGTTTGCGACATGCTGATCGTGCCGCGACCTGGCAAGGAGCCTGTTGCGCATGCCGCGTCGGCGCAGATGTGGCTGGCAGCGCCGCCAGCACAAGCCAACTCTGCCGCGCGGGCGCAAAGTGCCGCAGCCCTTGCAGGATCATTGACGCCTCCCGCGTGGCCCGAGGCTGCCGAGCGTTCCTTGTCCAGGAGGCTGGCATGATCACGCCCCTCACGCCCTGTATCAACTTGACGCTGCACCAGGCGCAGCGCTGCCACCATCTGGCATGGTTCCTCTACGGCTGGCTTGAGCGCGAGCAGCTGCTTAACGTGGAGGCCTTCGTCGAATGGTGGGTTGGCGGGGCCGCCTCGGCTCCGGGCCGATCGCGGTCTTGCCGGCGCGACGGTCTGGCCCCCGTCCTGGCGGCGAATGCGACTCGGGCCAGTGCCCACAACACCAGGCCGATACGTGACACGCACATCGTTTCCGTGGCGTAGCACATGCTCGACGTGCATTGCGACCAAGCCGTGGTGACCACGGACGGTGGAATGGTGTGACGGGCCGCGTGCACCCAAGCCAGTGGAGTGCTCTGAACCGGCCGTTCGCGAATGCCGGCTGATGGCCGATGGCCGATATTCGTGAACGGCAGGTTCGGAGCAGTTCAGTTCAAGTCGCTGCGCCGCGGCGCGATCACGCGGTCCCGGTATTCAGCGTCGACGACGAGAGCTTCGTCATGACTTGCATGCGAGCGCGACATGCCGTCGCCGTCCGGGTCTTCGCCAATGTTTCCTTCCCACGCATAGCGCTTGCGCGGCGGTACATCCAGACGCCGCAACGCAAGCGCAGACCCAACGCCGATCAGCGCGGCGGCAAGATGTGTTTCCCAAGACACGCCGGGCTGAGTGGGCATCACCCCATAGGCCAGATAGCCATACATGAAACAAACGACGAGAGACGCGGCGACGGCCCGCCTATCGCGCCGAAGAACGCCGGCCAAGAAGACGTAGGCGACCAAGCCGTAGACCAACCCACTGGCACCAAAGTGCACGGAGTCTCGGCCGCACATCCACACCAAGATGCCAGTTCCAAAGTAGACCGCCGGCAAAACTCGCAACGCCGAGATCGGATAGAGAAACAACATCGCCGTTCCCAACACCAACAACGGAGGGGTGTTGGCGATCAAATGGGCGAAGCCGTCGTGCACCAGAGGCGCGAACAAGATCCCGAGCAGGCCTGTCAATTGACGGGGACGGATACCGAACGGCGCTGGCTCTTGGTCCAGGCCCGAGTTCACCAAGTAGATGAACCAGAGGATGCCGACGAAGCCGCATGCAATCTTTACAGCGAGCCGAAAGTGGGCTCGCCGCTGGTGGGAACCCGTGTAGTCCGGGTCGGGAATGTGGATCTGCACGAGGGATAGATTAACGGCCCACCGCCACGGCCTCGCGCAATTTTGGAACGATCAGACTCGGCGTCAGTTGTCCTCGTAGATTCACTGCTAGGCACCAAGCCCTGCGCCGATGGCCTCAATCCGGTCGCGAAGCAGTGCCGTCGTCTTCGTGAAAGTTACCACGGCCAGCTCGAGACATGTGTCGTGCTCGGTCTTCAGGCGGTCGTACCTGCGCCAGTGCATCCACTTCGGCTTGTCACCACTGCATTTCAGGATGCTCCCCTCCCAACCCAACCGCTGCCTAATGAACTTCACCCTGCGCACGACCCGATCGTCTTCGGTTTCGCGCTGACTGCGGTACGCGAGGCGGTGGCAATGCCGACAAGCGAATACGCGCCCGCCATGCAACACCGCAACGCGCCGTCCGCAGCCTGGAACAGGGCACAGCCACCAAACGCGTCGCCCGCCCATCGGACAAGGTGTCCAGTCAAGATAAACCGGGTAATCCATCGTTTCCGCTTCGCCGTTGCAGTCGCGACGTTGTTGAATGCCGTACATCAGAAACACCCGATCGGCCTCAACCCGCAGGTCAATCGCTGCGGTCGTCTGGTTGTCCCGCGACCAGCTCCACGACAGCGAGTTTCCGGGCTTCAACAGATCAGTCCGGTAGAGCTGGCGCACATCGAGCGGACGCATGTCATCGGTGCAGCGTCCACCACCTCGTCTGCCGCTACCCGTTCCGCCCATTGCTCTGTGCCTTCAATGATTTTCCGAAATCATTTGGAAAGTTGGGAACTGTTCGATGTCTCAATTTGCAAGCCGCGGCGCGCTTTCACCCGTGGGCGCCCATCGCTCCCGTCGGCGCGTGGTCGCCAATTGCTGTTGACGGACATCTCGCTTTCATGCGGCTCAGAATTCTCCGGGTGCATGGTCTGCTGTGGCGCATCGCCGTTGTTGTTGATTTGCTGATGCCCTTGCGAAATGTTCGTCTGCACGAGCATGAGGGGTGGATTCCTGAGCTTCGCAAGCGTCTCTGCCGTCAGGCAAACTTGGCGCTGCGCCTTCAATGCAAGTTGCAAGTACGAGTCCATGTTCCTCAGGTTGCGCGCCTGCTGCTCATCCAGAGCCTTCCACGCCATCTTGGTGAAAATGGCGTTCAGGGCGACTGCCTGCGCAACGAGGGTCGCTTCAATTCCCGAGACGTCGCCGCTCCTTACCGCTTTCGCTCTGTCCTCAATGTGGTCAATCGCGGCCAGCCACTGAATCGTGCCGGTCTCGCCACTCGGGTCGGTCTGGTCCGGGTTTGGCATCACGTAGGTCACGGCAGTCATCGCGTTCAGCACGGCCGGGTCTTGAATGCGCTTTGCCCACCCCTGGCGCGCTAAAGCGCTATCGCTGGACTTAGGTATCTGGCCAAGCGGTACGTTCATTCTCTTTGCCATGCTGTTCGCCTTTCATGGTTCGACACTTCACCCGACAAGGCGTCCAGGTCGGTAGTTGTTCTGGCCGGATGTTGTGGATTCATTGCGCTGGAAGTGCGCCCTAGGCCCTTTGGAATCCTGGGCACCGTTGCTGCGACGCCGTCACATCGCGGATCATGCCGACTACTTCCGCAAGCCGGCCTTGCCTTTGTTGCGTTGCATGGCGCTCACAGCTCGAGCACCGCCGCATTGATGCCGCGCTCGCGCATGAGTACGGCGGCTTCAGCGCTCATGCCATTTCTTCCTTCGCTCTACCAGGTTGGGAAGGCTTGGTAACGGTTCCCCGTTGGCGCCTACACGTGCGCGCGCGTGAGAGAAGTAATGGGGAACCCGTCCCATGGGTTCCCAAATCACGGCCGATCCCTCGAACGCAGGTGTATTCCGGCGTAGCGTTTGCCATCGGCTGTGACGCGGCGATAGCGGCGCTCCATCCATTCGCCCCAGCGGGTTTGCGAAAGCGGATCCTCGCCGCGGTCCCGCTTCCAGGTGGCAAAGTCTGCGTACAACTCGCTCGCCTTGAGCCACCCGCGTCCGCTGCGCCCATCGTCGGGGATGATCACGCACCGGTCGTCAATCCACTGGTCGAGTGTCGACTGCGAATCGAGATACTCGCGCGTGCTGTGCTCGACGCGCTCACACCGCTTGAGAGTGCCGTCTTCGCGCCACTTCGTGTGCCCGGCGATGAGCCAGTCCAGGATCGCCGGCGCCTCAGCGCGAAGTTTTTTCGGCATCTGCGGGTCCAGGTTGCCAAGCTCCGCGCTGAACGTAGCGTCGAAGGGCACGATGTGCAGGCGCGCCGCCATCGCCGGGTCAACGATGCGCAGCATGGGCCGATGGTTGCCGTAAACAAGGTGCTTGTGCGTGCGCCTGAACTCGAAGAAGTCCTGTCGCATCAGGCGTGCAGAAAGCATAGAGTCGCCGGTGAGTTCTTTGACGCGGCTTTCGTTCCAGTGCTCGCCTTCGCCGATTTCCGACGAGATGGCAAGACGCAGCCCACGCAGATTCGCGATCTCGGTGGGATGCCGACTGCCGTGCTCATCAGCCATGAGTGTCTGCACCGGCACCTGCTTGCTGTAGTCGCCAAGAATCTCCCCGACAAGATCGCCGAGCGTGTTCTTGCCGTTGCGACCCGGCCCGAACCAAAACATCAACCAATGGTCGAGCAGCGCGCCCGACAAACATGCGCCAAGCGCGGATTGAAGATACTCGGCCAACGCTCTGTCGTTGCAGGTCACATCGCGCAGGAAACCGTCGAAGATCGGGCAACTTTCTGCAACCGGGCCGACGCTTGTCACCTTGGTGATCAGGTCTTCGCGCCGGTGCTCGCGTTGCGTTCCGTCCAGCAGGTTCACAGTCCCGGCCGGTGTGTTGAGTAGCCACTCATTCGCGTCGAGTTGGCTCGAAAGGACGACTAGCGCTTGCTCAACAGTTGCAAGGTCGAGCACGGCGTCGACAGTCTTTTTCGACTGGTATCGCAGAGCCGCGCGCTGGCGTGCGCCAGGCTCGCCGAACAGTGCGTCAGTGCGCGCGAGATCTGCAAAGCTGTCGCACAGCGCCTTGGCTTCAAGGCGTGCGCAGCCTTCGACATCGACACGCCAGCGCACGCCGTCCCATGCAAGCCATTGTCCCCACTCTGGCACGAAGCGGAACGCGTCGACGTGACGCTCGGCAAACGTCCGTGACATGGCTGTTTCGCCGTATTGCACAGGCACGCCATCGAGCGTCGCCGGTGCTCCCTTCGGCCGACGCGTCTTGCGGTTCAACTTCGCGTCGACCAGCGTCTGCGCCCGGTGGACTTGGTCGAGCTGCGCGCTCACCCGAGTACCTCATCCGCAATCACGCCTATGCGCCCGGCCGCCAGCTGAAGCCGCTCGCGGTCGTCGTCCGAGAGCTCGACCCCGTGCGCAAGGTTGCCCGCGGCCACGCCGACAAGCAGCGCTTCGAATTGCAGTGCAATGAGCGCGTCGCGAGCCGTCAACGCTCGCGGCCTGCGGTTGTTGCGCTTCCACTCGCGCGACGCGACCGCAATATCGTCAAGGGCGCACGCCGCACGCCGCTCGGGATCGACTTCGGTCAGGCGGTGGCTCATGCGGTCGACCCCACCGATGCACCGCCGATCTGCCGCAAGAAGCCTTCAGCCGCATCGAGACCCCCGAGCGGCTGAGACAAATTCCAGCGCGATACGAGCAGCGATCCATCCGCAAGTTGGCGCAGCTCGTACCCGCGCATCGCGAATCGAGCTACCGCTGTTTCAAGGGCTTTGCGATTGACGTTGCCACTGGCGGCGTCCGTCTGCGTTTGTTGATCCGAAGGGCCTGCGGTTTGTGGTGAACCGCGGGGCTCGTCATCTGGTGGCGCGCTTTGGAAGGGCAGCGCCGGGGCTGGCATGTTTCTCACGACGTTTCACTTCGCCAACGCTTTGCGTAATCCGCCAACAACCCATCGAGTCGAGCCGCCCTCTTTTCGAGGTGCTGGTATCAGACCCTTTTTCACTCTGCGCCAGGTGGTTGCCGGCGAGATGCCATAAAGCCCGCACACCATTGGCAGTGCGACGCGGGCTGAGTCGGGGAGCTTGTCGAAGTCGGCCAAGCCAGGTAGAGAATTTGTTGCCATGTCGTCAGTCCTTCGTTTGCGACGACATGGAAGCCCCCAGAAGCACCACTCTTCGTCGCCGCGTTGCTCGATGACGAGACGATGCAACTGAAACCAACCTGCGCCGTCCCGCCGCTTTCTGTGTCGCGACGGGCCGGACGGTATCGGTGGGCAGTGCTCTTGGAAAGAGGTTGCGCTGGGTCGGGAAGGTAGTCGGGAAATCGGGAAGATAGCTGGGAATCAGGCGGGAATCTTCCCTGTCTTTTTGAGCTCGCAAATAGCCGGCTTGATGGCGTTGGAGACTGTCTTCTTCACGGTGGTTTGCTCGGTACCCTGGTCGTCCTTCCAGACGAGTTCGTCGGCCTTGCCTTTGTCGAGGATGTTGTATCTCGCGCCCCGCTTCTTCATTTCCCGAACAACCGTCGTCACGCTGCGCCCCTTCTCGCTGATGATGCTCGGCAGGAGTGCGTAGAGGGCGCGCATCCAGGCAACCCGTGGTCTACGCTGGTCATCGCGCCCTGCCGCCAGTTCGTCGCCTGGTGAGCGCAGGATCGTTAGTGCTTCCAATGACTCAGTTGGCTCATTCGGCTCCTCCTGGGAGTCTGGTTGCAGGTGTTGCGATGGAAGTGCGGCAGGGTCGTTGCGCAAAATGCTCATGATCTCCTGCGACAGGCAGGGAGGGAACAAGACCGCACGCGCGAGGTCCGCGGCGCCGGGCGATGGGGTTGCCGCCAATCGGGTGATCGCCTCCAACGTTTCCGACCACCCCAGATAGATGATCTGGTTGGTGCAAACGCCCTCGGCCCTCTTGTTGAACTCCCGGAGTTGTGGCAGCGTGAAAGGAATTGGGAGTAGGGGTTTCCCGCCACGAAGCCCCCAGACTCGTTGGCCTGACTTGAGCATCCACTGTTTTTCGAGTTCGATGCTGGGGTATCCGGTAAGGCTCGACAGGCCCTCCGCGAAGGACACCCAGACCCCGTCTTCGCGGATCAGGTATCGAATCAGGCCCTCGCCAAACACATCGACCTCGTAGTCGTGGTCTTCGTCTTGAGACGCCATCGAGGCCCCGAGTAGTTGGATCAAATCCTGCACACTGAAGGTCCGTTCTTGGTTCGAGCCCATCTTGCGCATCCCTTCGCGCCAACCCTTGTATGGGTAGCCGCGCCGGCCGAGCAAGGGAAACTCGGTTTTCGCCCCGTCGGGCTAGGCGCGGCCTCAGGTGGTGGGCCGCGTGTTGACGCACTCGGGCCCGCCGCTTTTTTTACCCGAATCCGTCAGGTAGGTGTTGCTCACGCGCGCTTGTTCATCGGAATCACGGCACCCTTCCTCGGCTCGGGTTGCGCGCAGAACGCGGCCCAGTCGTTCATGAGCTTGCGCCGCTTCTCGAACAGATCTCCCCTTCGATACGCGGCTTCCACTTTGTCGCCAATCGCGTGGGCCAAAGCCATCTCGGCCACTTCGCGCGGGTAGTTCGTCCGTTCGGCACACCAGTCGCGGAACGTCGAGCGAAAACCATGAGGCACGGCGTCGACCTTCATGCGGCGCAGCACCGCAGTCAGGCTCATGTCGCTCAACATGCCGCCTCGGGGCGATGCAAACACTAGTGTGTCGTGCCCCTCGTGGGGTAGCGCAGCGAGGATGGCCAGCGCTGCATCCGACAACGGCACCCGGTGCTCCTTGCCGGCCTTCATGCGTTCGCCTGGGCACGACCACACTGCCGCGTCGAGGTCGATTTCATTCCAGCGTGCGCCGCGAACCTCGCCGGAGCGCGCAGCGGTCAGGATCGTGAATTCGAGGGCGCGCGCGCTCATGCCTGCCTGGTCGCGCAGCGACTGCATGAACGCACCGACTTCGCCCACGGGCAAGGCGCTGTGATGACCGGCGTTCGCCACTGAGCGCGCCGCAGGCAACACCGTGTCAAGGTGGCCTCGCCAGCGCGCGGGATTCAGGCCGGCGCGATAGCCACGCGTCGTCGCCCAGTCCAGCACCGATTCAAGGCGCCCGCGCAGTCGCGAGGCGGTCTCGGTCTTCTTCGTCCAGATCGGCTCGAGCACCGCCAGCACCTGCGGTAGTCCAACATCACGGACCAGCAGCTCGCCGATCAGCGGGTAGGCGTAGGTCTGCAGCGTGTTGCGCCATTGCTGGGCGTGTTTCGCGTTGCGCCAGCCGGCCTCGTGTGTGTCGATGTACGCCAGCGCGCAGACCTTGAACGTCTTCGCTGCGGCCTGCTCGGCTTTGAGCGCACTGCGCAGCGCCCGCGCATTGGCGATCGGGTCGACGCCTTCCTTGACCTTCGCGCGTGCAGTGCGTGCTGCGTCACGAGCGCTGGCGAGCGTCACATCCGGGAACCCGCCAAGGCCCATGTCACGCCGCTTGTCGCCGACCTGAATGCGCAGTACCCAACTGCGTGCACCGCTCGCAGTCGCCTGCAATGCAAGCCCAGCGACGCCACCGACGAAGTGCAAGCCCGGTGTCGTCAGGCGGTTGACTGCCAGCGGTCCCAGCTCTTTCGCTTTGCGGCCCATCGCGAAACCCTCGTTTTCGTCGTACCCATCGCCACACCCATCAATTTGGGCGCGACCGGATGATACGTCGAGAAACGGCGTGAGGCAATGAATTCGGCTGAAAGCCAGTATTCATGCGGGTTCCGAGGGTGATTTTGATCCGGAGTGAGACGACCTGAAAGGTCCATCTGGCGGAAGAGGTGAGATTCGAACTCACGGACCCTTGCGGGTCGCCGGTTTTCAAGACCGGTGCAATCGACCACTCTGCCACTCTTCCTTGGGCGACGACAGTCTACGCGATCACTCCCGGTACGAGGTATCGACGCGGTCCACCAAACGCGTCAGCGCGTCCAAAACGTCTTGTCCTGCGCCAAAGTCGGCGCGGAACTGGAATGAGTCTTCGGTGCAGCGCCGCTGCACGGCCTCCGGAATGTCGATCACCGCGCCCATCGCCATCGACGCGAGCTGGATTTCGCACGCGCGATTCAGCGTCCAGAGCGTCACGAACGCCCTGGCGAGCGTGGTGCCCCAAGCGAGCAGGCCGTGGTTGCGCAAGATGACCGCGGGTTTGTCGCCGATGTTGCGCACCAGGCGCGGGCCCTCTTCGGCGTGCACCGTGATGCCCTCGAAGTCGTGGTATCCGACCTTGTCGTGCAATTGCGCCGAGTAAAAGTTGCTCATCAACAGGCCAGCCTTCGAACACGCGACGGCGATGCCGGCCGTCGTGTGCGTGTGCATCACGCAGTGCGCGCCGGGGATGCCGGCGTGGATCGCGGCGTGCACGGTGAAGCCCGCGGGGTTCACGGGCCACGGCGACTCGCCCACCTTGCGCCCTTGCAAGTCGATCTTCACCAGGTTCGACGCCTTGACCTCGCTGTAGTGCAGGCCGAATGGGTTGATCAGGAACTGTGGCTCGGGCTCATCCAGGCGCAGCGTAATGTGGTTGTAAATCATCTCCGTCCAGCCCAGATGGGCGAAGATGCGGTAACACGCGGCGAGGTTCACGCGCGCGTCCCATTCGGCGTCGCTGCAAGCCAGGGGTCGGTGGGTCATGGTGGCGCTTCGATTCTGTGCTGCGGGGTGGCTGGCATGGTAGCAAGGCCGCTCACGACGATCGAGCTTCGGGCGCCGCGCCGGGTTGCTGCTGCGCCGCTTCGCACTCGATCTGAATCACCTCGCGGCGCGCGCCGTCGATGCGCACCGCGGTGAGCTGACCCCCCCACACGCAGCCCGTGTCCAGGCCGAGCAGGTCAGGGCGGTTCACGAGGCCGAAGGTCGACCAGTGGCCAAAGGCGATGGGCGTGCCCTGGGTGAGCCGCCCCGGGGCATCGAACCACGGCACGTGGCCCGGCGGCGAGGCAGCGGCGCCGTCCTTGGTTTTCAGATCGAGCGTGCCGTCGGCGGCGACGAAGCGAATTCGCGTCAACACGTTGACGATGAAGCGAAGCCGTTGCTGCCCTTGCAGATGCGGATCCCAGCGTGCGGGGTCGTCGCCGTACATGGTGTGCAGAAACTCGCCGAGCTCGGCGCCGCGCAGCATGGCTTGCACTTCGCCTGCCAGGCGCAGCGTGGTGGGCGCGTCCCATTGTGGCGCAACGCCTGCGTGCACCATCAGCCAGCCCTGTTCGAAGACAGCCAGGCGTTGTTCGCGCAACCAGGCAATCCAGGCGTCGCGATCCGGTGCATCGAGCACGTCGCTGAACGTATCGCTGCGGTGCAAACGGCGCCCGCCGAAGGCGACGGCGAGCAGATGCAGGTCGTGATTGCCCAAAAGGCACTGGGCTGAGTCGCCCAAGCCGCGCAGCAAGCGCAGCGTCTGCAGCGACTGCGGCCCACGATTCACCAGATCGCCCAGCACGTAAAGCCGATCCCGCGACGCCGAAAAATCGAGTTGCGCAAGAAGCCGCTGCAACGCGCCGCAGCAGCCTTGCACGTCACCCACCAGATAGTCCATGCCCCGATTCTGCTACCCTGCGCGTCCCGTCGAATCGCGCCCTGGCGCACCCCGCATGGAAGTTGCCCTCCTGATCTTCCTGATTCTGCTCAACGCCCTGTTCGCCATGTCGGAAATGGCGCTGACGGCGAGCCGCAAGGCGAGATTGCAAGTCATGGTGGAGGCCGACGACGCCGGCGCGCAAGCGGCGATGGACCTGCACGACAACCCGACGAAATTTCTTTCGACGGTGCAGATTGGCATCACGTCGATCGGCATCCTGAACGGCATCGTCGGCGACGCGGCATTCTCGGCGCCGTTCGCGCGTTGGCTGAACCTCACCTTCGGCATGCACGATCGCGGCGCGGAAATCGCGGCGACGGCGATGGTCGTCATCGTCATCACGTTCTTCACGATCATCTTCGGCGAGCTCGTTCCCAAGCGCGTCGGCCAGATTTACCCCGAAACCGTGGCGCGACTCGTGGCGCGGCCGATGGAGTGGCTGTCGACGGCTGCGCGGCCCTTTGTGCGCCTGCTGACGGTGTGCACCGAAGCCAGCCTGCGGCTGCTCGGCATGCACAACCCGCCGGACCGCAGCGTCACCGAGGAAGAAATCGCTGCGAGCCTGGTCGAAGGCCTGGATGCCGGCGTGATCGAAGCGCACGAACACCAGATGGTGCGCAACGTGTTCCGCCTGGACGACCGGCAGGTCGGCTCGATGATGATCCCGCGCGCCGAAATCGTCTGGCTCGACGCCGACGACAGCCCCGACGACGTGTTGCGCGTCATCGCCGACGAAGAGCACTCGCGCTACCCGGTGTGCCGCGGCGGCCTGGATGACGTGCTCGGCGTGATTTCAGCGCAGACCTTGCTGCAGCGCTCGATGCAAGGCCAGGCCCTGGCGTTGACGGAAGGGCTTCAGGCGGCGGTGTTCGTTCCGGAGACGCTCTCGGGCATGGAACTGCTCGACAACTTCCGCGCCACCAGTGCCCAGTTGGTGTTCGTCGTCGACGAGTACGGCGAAGTGCAGGGAATGATCACGGTGCGCGACGTGCTGGAGGCGATCACCGGCGAATTCACGACGCCGTCCGACGAAGACTCATGGGGCGTGCGACGTGACGACGGCAGCTGGCTGTTCGACGGCCTGATCCCCGTGCCCGAACTGAAAGACCGCTTGGCGCTGAAAGAATTGCCTGAAGAAGACCGCGGCCGCTACAACACGCTGGCCGGAATGATCATGCTGTTGCTGGGCCGCCTGCCCAAGACCGCCGATTCGGTGGAATGGGACGGCTGGCGTTTCGAAGTCGTCGACCTCGACGGCAAGCGCGTCGACAAAGTGCTCGCCAGTTCGATCGCACCGAACGCGCCTGGCGACGCGGCGCAGTACTGACGCGTGCGCGGCGCGGTCGGCCGCCGCCCACTTCAGCCCTGCCTGACGCCGGCGGTGAACGGAACTGCATCCAGGTCGTCGAAGTAGTCCGAGGACACCGGCTCCAACTTCTGGCTCGTTCGGCGGGAACCACCGCCGAGCATGAGTTCGCGGATCTCGGGTTGCGGCAACAGGCGTGGGTCGTCGGACTGCGGCAAGCCGTCGGCATCGTCGCGCGCGCCGGCCTGAAAAATGGCGCGCACGTCGTTCAAGCTCGGCAGCGCTCCGTCTTGCCACGCGTGCACCGGAACGTGGGCGGCGGTCAATACTTTCGTCAGCCGCGCGTGGCGACTCGCGGTGCGCTTGGACTCGTTGTTGTCGCGAATGTCGATCGCTGCCACGACACGCGAACTCGAGTCGCACACGAGCAGGTCCACACTCAGCCGGCCGGCGCGACTCAACCACTGGCCATGCGGGTTCTCCGTGGGCACGCTGATGAAGCGCGCCAGCGGCACTTGCGCCAGCACCATGTAGTTGCGCGGCGCGGCGCGACGCAGCAGCTCATAGGCCTGGCGTTCCGCGAGTGTCATGACGCGAACCGCCTGGGGGGGCCAGGCGACGACGGTGTCCATGAACTCGGAGCGCCTGGCGGCCTGCTGCGCAATCGTCGTGCGCCTGCGTGACCACAACACCGAGAGCAACACCAGCACTGAAAACAGCAGTGAAGCGAACGAGGTGGAATCGAGGTTCATGGCGCGCAGCGAAGAACGGGGAGGGCTACAGCCTAGTTGGCACGCGCCCACGCGGTCAAGCCGAGGTGCAATGAAAAGCACTCCACCTGCCGATTCGTTCCCCGCCCGAGTGCGGGGCTCGCGCGGCGATGTTGCGTTCGTTACATGCGCATTCGCGTCCCGCAACAACTTGTCGCAGCCTTCTTCGAAACGAGCGCGAACTACTTGCCGGCGATGCCCAGCAACTCGACTTCGAAGTGCAGCGTCGCATTCGGCGGGATCAAGCCGCCGCCGGCACCGCGCTCGCCGTAGGCGATGGCCGCCGGGCACGTGAGTTTCGCCTTGCCGCCCACCTTCATGCGCTGCACGCCTTCGGTCCAGCACTTGATGACGCCGTTCAAGGGGAACTCGGCGGGCTTGCCGCGCGCGATCGAACTGTCGAATTCCTTGCCGTCCGGAAACGTGCCGCGGTAGTGCACCTTCACGACATCGGTGGCGCGTGGGCTCGTGCCGGTTCCTTGCTTGAGCGAGCGATAGACGAGCCCGCTCGCGGAGACTTCGGCACCCGGCTCTTTGGCCGCATTCGCAGCAGCGTCGGACTGAGCGTGCGCGATCGACATCGACAAAGCGGACGCGGTGAGTAGAAGGGGCAAGAATCGATACTTCACAAGGCGGCTCCGGTAAGGTTGGCGGGGCGCCATCATATCGAGGCAGGTTTCGCCGTGATTGAATGTGAGCCGAACCCATGCAGGCGACCCGACGCGGGCCGCTCGCTGCAGCCGAGCGTGATCAATTGCCGCGCTCGAAGGACGGAATGCCTGCTCGACCCGATTGCCATTAACAACCGGATGCATTCGCACAGCGCCGCGCGGGCCGAACGTGGCGCCGCCACCACGGCGTAAGAAACAAATCCGAGTGGCCGACGGAAGGCCAGTGGTCGCCGTGTGCGTTTCTTCGCAAGTTGAGGTGGGCCTGCCTGGCCGAGTTGTATCTATCGCCTATCGAGGGCCAATTTTCGACCCCGAGATGCAGGCCGGCACGCGTTCAGGGGTTCGCCTTGAAGGCGCGACGCTGCGATGCTTGCGCAACGGATTCGCAAAGGCAGGCGACTCTTCGCACCTCAAACGGTCTCACCGGCAAAAGGACTTCGGAAATGACAGTTGCATCGATGTTTGGCCAGTTGACTCAGAGCTCAGTGTCCAGCGACGCTGCGTTGCAGCGTTCCCGCGAAGGCTACCGGCCGAGCCGCGCCGTGCAGTCATCGCAAATTGCGCACTGGAGCCAGCGGCTCACGCAACAGACTGAACTGGCGACGGCGCGCCAGATCGCGGGTTTGTCGGACACTGAACTCGCCGCGCTGGCCGGCGAGTTCGCGCTGTCGCCGCGCCATCGGCGCACCGACAAGATGCGCTTTGCCGGGCCCGCTGGTGTGGTCGCCTTCGGTGCCGGGTTGCTGGGCCTGATGCTGCAAGAGGCGTCGCTCGGCGTCGCAGGTCGCGGCATGCTCTCGGCGTTTGAAGTGATCTGCCTGGCCGGCCTGCTCGGCGGTTTGGTCGCCGTCGCTCTGGCGACGATGAAGGCGTTCAGCTTGACCTCGGTCGAACTCGCGCACGGCCAGGTCGGGCTGTTCGCCGGTGTGCTCAACGAGCAGCACCCCTGGCTCTACAAGACCTATCTGCTGATGCGCAACCGTGCCGCGCAGGAGTATCGCGACACCGTGCTGCGCGGGCGCGGTGTGCTGCGCGGTGTGGACTGCGTGCTGATGCGCGAGATCGCGCGTGCCGACGAAGAGCGTGTCATGACGTTGACTTCGCGTGGCGTCGCGCAGCAGCTTCAACAAGCCGAGAGCCGCGCACGCAGAAGCACCGATGTGGCCCACGCCGAACCGCGCTTGACCCTCGTCGAGACGAACCTCAGCGCGGCTGCGTGAGCGCGGCGCGCAACTCGGTCAGCTTGGTCTTGAGTCGGCGCGCGTTGTCGGTGCCGATTCGAAGCATCAGTTTCTGACCCGAACTTCGCTCCTCGAGTTCGGGGTCGGCAAATTCCACCATCACCCACGGGCGTGTCGGCTGGATCGGCCCCTTCACATTCGCCAATTTGACTTCGATCGGCTCGGCCACTGCGGGGGTTTCGAGCAAGTGGTCGATCACGGCGATCACCCGGTCGTTGAAGTAGCGCCCCGGATAGCCCAGGTTCTCATAGGCGCGCTGAAACTGCGGGTAGAGGCGCCGGTAGAGCGCGGCAACTTGGGCGACGTCGAGCGTTTCGACCCATCCGACAAACGCTGCATAGCGCTTTGAATTTGCGCCGCCGATGGCCTCGACAGCACCGCTCGGCTGCGTCGCAAACCGCCCTGGCGCCGGGTGCACGGGCCAAAAGCGCGCCGGGGCATGCGGGCGCGCCAGGTTGTCGACCGTGACCGCGACGCGGTGCGCAAAGGCGTCGACGTTGAGCCACTGCAACACGGCGCGTTCGCCGAGGACTTCCGCCAATGCGTCGCCCAGCGTGATCTGCGCCTTGGCGGCAGACGCGCTCGCTGCGGCCGGCTCGGCCACGTCGATGGGGTAGCTTATCGCCGACGCCGCGGCTTGCGCCGGCTGCGCAGGCGCGGACGCTGCAGGCGGGCGCGCCGCGTTGGGCGGGCCGGTGCGCTGCTCGAGTTGCCACCAGTAAAGCCCGCCGATCAGCAGGCCGAGCAAGACCGCCCAGATCGTTGTCTTGATCATCATTGCCTCGCTTGTTTGCGCGTCACCTAATCGACGCGCTCCGAGCCACTGAGCAGCGCGATGAAGCGCGCCGCATCGACATTGCCGCCTGACAAGGTGACACCCACGCGCTGGCCGCGAAACCGCTCGTGGCCGCTCATCAGTGCGGCAAGTGCGCACGCACCCGAAGGCTCGAGCACGACTTTCATGCGCTCGAAGGCAAAGCGCATGGCGTTCACGACTGCCGGGTCGGACGCCGTCAACACGTCGTGCACGAGCGCCTGGATCACCTCGAAGGGTTGAATGCCGACCGACTGTGTCTGCTGCCCGTCGCAAATTGTGCGCGGCACGTCGATGCTGACGATGTGGCCGCTGCGCAGCGACTTCTGCATGTCGTTGCCGCGCTCGGGCTCGGCGCCGTAGACCCGGATGTCGGGCCGCATGTATTTGGCAGCCACCGCGCAGCCCGAAAGCAAACCACCGCCGCCGGCACAGACGATGAGCGAATCGAGTTCGCCGCAGTCTTCGATGAGTTCGAGCGCCGCCGTTCCTTGCCCGGCCATGACGGGCAAGTGGTCGAAGGGCGGAATCAGCGCCGAACCACGCTCTTCAACGATGCGTTTCGCAATCGCTGCGCGGTCTTCCTTGTAGCGGTCGTACAGAACCACTTCGGCGCCGTAGCCGCGCGTCGCTGCGACCTTGCTCGCCGGCGCGTCCAGCGGCATCACGATGGTCGCGCTGCAGCCGTGCAGGCGCGCCACGAGCGCCACGGCCTGCGCGTGATTGCCCGAAGAAAACGCCACCACGCCGCGGGCGCGCTGCGCGTCCGACAACACGTTCACCGCGTTGAAGCCGCCGCGGAACTTGAACGCGCCCATGCGTTGCAGGTTTTCGGCTTTCATGAACACTTGCGCGCCGAGCATCGCGTCGAGCGTGCTCGAGCGCAGCACCGGGGTGCGGTGCGCGACGCCCTTCAAGCGCTTGGCCGCGGCGCGAACGTCTTCAAATTGCAGCATGGGGATGAATGGTGGGATGGGATCGGTGCGCCATCCTACGCCGCGCCAGACGCGTCGGAGGCGTCGTCCGGATTCGCATCACGGCGGCACTGAGCCATCAAGGCACGCAGCCGCTGCGGCCCTAGCGCGCGCAAGGTGCGGATGTTCGCCTCGTAGATTGCCGCGGTGTCAGGGAAGGCCGCGACGGCGCGCGCGACGCTCGCCTCGCGCAGCAGGTGCAACATCGGATACGGCGAGCGGTTCGTCGCGTTCTCCACGTCATCCTGGGCGGTGCCGGCAAAACGATAGTCAGGGTGGAAGCTCGCGATCTGCACAATCCCCTCCAGACCGGCGGCGGCGAGCAGCGTGTCGGCGTCACCGAGGAATTGGTTGTAGTCGTCGAAGTCGGTCAACACCTTGGGGTGAATCAGCAACGTGGTGTCGGTCAGCGCCGCGTCGCACCGGGCGAGCTGCTTGAGTTCGCTGTGCAGCGCAGCGAGCAATCCGGCGTCGTCGCTCGCGTCGCACACCACGAAGCGGATCTGCCCGCGCACCTGGACCGCTTTCGCGAAGGGGCACAGATTCAGGCCGATCACGACGCGCTCCAGCCAGGCGCGCGTTTCGGCGACGATCGCTTCTTGCGTCAAGGCGCGGGGATCAGTGAGTCGCCTTGCCGAATTGCAGCAACGCTGCGGGCGTCGGCGTCGTTCCGGCACCCGGCTCCTGCGGCAGCTTGAACGAGCCTTGCACCACGCTGGCGGGGTCGGTGAAGCAATCCTTGATCCACGGAATGTATTCGAGCACGGCGATCGCCGGGTGCGCGTAGGCCAGGTGCACGTGCACCTGGCTCATGTCGCCCGCGTGTGGCGCCACCGGCAGGCGCAGTGCGTGCGCCATGTCGCACACGCGCAAGACCTCGGTGATGCCGGCCATGCGCGTCACGTCGGGTTGCACCCAGTGGATCGCCTGCTGCGCAAAGAACTCGGCAAAGGCGTCGGTGGTGTAGAGCTGCTCGCCCAGCGCGATCGGAATGCGCGTCGAGCGCGCGAGTTGCGCGTGGCCCTTCACGTCGTCGTACCACAGCGGTTCTTCGAACCAGAACACGTCCAGGTCTTCGGCGGCGCGGCAGAAGCGCAGAGAAGTCGGCAGGTCCCATTTGCCGTTGCCGTCGATGGCGAGGGTCACGTCGGGACCGATCGCCTTGCGCACCGCGGCAAGGCGCTTCAAGTCACGTTCGACCGATGAGCCGACCTTGATCTTGATGCCGGTGAATCCCTCCTGTACTGCTGCTTGCGCACCGTGCAGCAAGGTGTCATCGGGCAGGCTCAGCCAGCCGATGTCAGTGTTGTAGGCGCGCACCCGTTCGCGCGCCTGGCCACCAAGCAGCTTCCACAGCGGTTGCCCCGCCGCCTTGGCTTTCACGTCCCACAACGCAACGTCGATCGCCGCGTGCGCGAGCGTCGTGATGCCGGCGCGCCCGACCCACTGCAACGCCGGATGGCGCGCAATGGCCTGCCAGAGCCGCCTGACGTCGCGCGCATCTTCGCCGATCAGGAGCGGCGCGAGGCAGGTCTCGATGCAGCGCGTGATCAACTGGTCGCTCGCCAGGTGCGCGTGCGTTCCCGTGTAGCCGTAGCCGCTCAGGCCACCTTGCACGTCGATGCGCACGCCCACCACGCCCCAGTGCGAGACGGTGTGCGTGCTGTCGGCAATCTGCGCGCCGGTGACGGGCACGTGCAGGATGAACGGGGTGACGGCTTCGATGCGCATCGCTCATCGTAACGTGGGCGCGCCGTCGCCCACGCGAAACGCGCGCTCAGTCGCGGCCGGGCACTGGCCCAAGGCGCGCGTAGACGCAGGTATTGCGCAACGAACCGTCCGGCGCGCGGCGCTCGCTGCAGAGTGTTCCCTCCAGCGTGAAGCCGCAGCGCTGCGCGAGTTTTCGCGACGCGTTGTTGGCTTCGTCGGTGATCAACTCGAGCCGCTCCGCGTGCAGGTGCGTGAAGGCGTAGTCGATGAGAGCGAAAACCGCTTCCGTCATGAACCCCTTGCCGGACCGTGAGGTTCGGCCCCAGTAGCCGACCTCGGCCTTGGGCGTCGCCCAGTCCATGCGGTGCAAGCCGGCGGCACCCACCAAATCGCCGCTGCTGACTTCGAACAGCAGAAAGGGCAAGTCTTTGCGCGAGACGAAGTTGGCCTGCGCGTTGCGGCAGTAGACCTCGGAAGACTCCAGCGACTGCTCGGCAGCCACCCAGGGCAGCGACGCGAGAAAGCGGCGCAGTTCGGGAAGCGACTCCGTGACTGCGGCAAGCAGCAAGGGCCCATCGCCCGCCTGGGGCGGACGCATCAACAGGCGCGCCGTGTGAATGCGCTCGGGCAGGTCGAGCAGGACGGGGTCGGGAAGCGTCACGCGCGTTGCACTTCAATCTGGAAACCGCACACGTCAATACGTCGCCCGGCCTCCGGACAAATCAAAGACTGCGCCGGTGCTGAACGAACAGTCAGACGACGAGAGCCACGCGACCATCGCCGCGACTTCGTCGACGCCGAGAAATCGCGCCATCGGAATCTTCGAGAGCATGAAGTCGATGTGCTGCTGCGTCATCGTGTCGAACATGCCGGTCTTGGCCGCGGCGGGAGTGATCGCGTTGACGAGAACGCCTTTCGTCGCGAGCTCTTTGCCGAGCGACTTGGTGAGCGCAATCACCGCCGCCTTGGACGCGCTGTAGTGCGACGCGTTCGGGTTCCCCTCTTTGCCCGCCACCGACGCGATGTTGACGATGCGCCCGTAGGTCTGGGCGATCATGTGCGGCACGATGGCGCGGCAGGTGAGGTACGGGCCGATCAGGTTCACTTCGATGACGCGGCGCCAGACGGCGGGGTCGAGTTCCCACGTCGTGCCGTTGCCGCCGGTGATGCCGGCGTTGTTGAGCAGGATGTCGATGCGCTTGTGCTCGCCGATCACGCGCGCCGTCGCGTCGGCGACCGCGTGGTCGTCGGTGAGTTCGACGACGGCACAGCTCGTCGGGCCGATCGCGAGCAGCTTCTCGCGTGCGCTGGTCACCTTGGCCGCGTCGATGTCCCACAGCACGACGCTTGCGCCGGAGCGCAGCATGCGCTCGGCGCACGCGTAGCCAATGCCTTGCGCGCCGCCGGTGATGACGGCGATGCGCCCGGTCAGGTCGATCTGGTTCATTGCAACATGCCTTTCAGCGCGGTTTGCGCGTTCGCCGACTTTCGGCAGTCGTCGACGTACTGGCGCACGATGTCGGCAAAACTCGCTGCGGGCTTCAAGCCCAGGCTGGTCGCGCGCGCAAAGGTCGCACCCTTGGGCCAGTTCGCGACGATCGCCGCGATGCGCTCGTCGCGAACGTAGCGCACGCGCTCGCGCACCTTTTTGCCGGCGACGACTTCCAGCGCGTCGAGCATTTCGCCGACCCTGACGTTGAGCGCAGGCAAGTTCAGCGCCAGGCGCCCGCCCAGCTCGGCGCGGCTCGCTTCGAAGACCCGGATCAGCCCTTCGACGGTGAGCGCGGGTGAGGAGACCGGGTGCGACACGTCCACGTCCACTGGCAGGATGGCTTCTTCACCCGCGAGCGGCTCGCGAATGATTCCGGAGAAGAACGACGACGCGGCGCCGTTGGGCTTGCCGGGGCGCACCGTCACCGTCATCAGGCGCGCGCTGCGCCCGTCGATATAGCCTTTGCGCGTGTAGTCGGTGACCAGGTGTTCGCAGATGAGCTTTTGCGTGCCGTAACTCGTTTGCGGCGCGGGCAGCGTGTCGTCACCCACCAGCTTGGGCAGCGCCACGCTCGCATCGGGCCCGAACACCGCGACGGAACTCGAGAACACGACCCGCGGCACGGCGGCGCCGCCCGCGACGCTTGCGCGCAGCGCGTCGAGCAGGGCGCGCGTGCTGTCCAGATTCGAGCGCAGGCCGAGATCGAAGTCCGCTTCGCATTCGCCCGACACCGCCGAGGCGAGGTGGAACACGCCGTCAAAGCGTTCTTCGCCAAGCGCCGCGCACTGCGCGAGCAGCGGGCCGGTGCGCGCCTGCACGCGCGCATCGGCGAGCAACTCCGGGCGCGGCGCCACCTGGTCGGCCAGGACCAGGCTTTGAATCTTCTGGCCTGCGAGCTGTCCGCGCGCGAGCAGGGTCGAGGCGAGGCGCGAGCCGAGGAAGCCGCCGCCGCCGGTGATCAAGAGCTTCATGATGAATCAATCCTTTTGCTGGGGTTTGTAGGGTTGGAACCAGGTGAGGCCGGCGGACGTGTCGGCCTTGGGTCGGTATTCGCAGCCGACGAAGCCCTGCCATTTCAGTTCGTCGAGCAGGTCGAACAGATAAGGGTGGAACAACTCGCCGCGATCGGGTTCGTTGCGCTCCGGCACGCCGGCAATCTGGAAGTGCCCGACGCGCCCGCGATGCTGCGGGTCGGCCAGGTACTTGCGGATCTTCATCGCCACGTCGCCTTCGACGATCTGGCAGTGGTACAGGTCCATCTGCACGAACAGGTTAGGGGCGCCTATCTCGTGGATGATTTGGTGCGCGTCGTCCTGGCGGTTCAGGAAGTAGCCCGGAACGTCGCGTGTATTGATCGGCTCGATGAGGATGTCCACACCGACCCTTGCCGCTTCCTTGGCCGCCCAGGCAAGGTTCGTGAGGTAGGTGGTGCGATGTGCGGCGCGGTCGGCGCCCGCAGGCACGACACCGGCCATCAGGTGCACGCGCTTGCAGCCCAGCGCCTGCGCATAGGGCAGGGCTTTGTCGAGCACGCTCGCGCGAAACTGCGCCTCGCGGCCGGGCAGGCTCGCCAGGCCGCGTTCGCCTTTGTCCCAGTCGCCCGGCGGGCCGTTGAAGAGGGCTTGGATCAAGCCATGCACTTTCAGGCGCTTCGCGATCTCAGCGCTGTCGAACGCGTACGGGAACAGGTACTCGACGGCTGTGAAACCGTCGGCCGCTGCCGCGGCAAAACGATCGAGGAAGTCGACTTCGGTATACATCATCGACAAGTTGGCGGCAAAGCGTGGCATGAAAAATCCCTTCTGCGGGTTCACCAGGTGGCGCCGAAAGCGCTGCGCAATTCGTCGATCTGCGCCTCGCTGAGCGGTGCCGGTTGCGGTTGCGTCATGAGCCAGAGCCTGGCGGTTTCTTCGAGTTCTTCGAGCGTGGCCATCGCCGCGCCCGGGCTATCGTGCCACACGTTGGGGCCAAGCCGTTCGTGCAGCACGGCGCGCAGCGTGTGACCGCGCGCGCGTGCGGCGGCGATCTTCTGCGTGATGTCGAGCGCGAGCGCCGCGTCGCCGGGGCGGCGGTAGGCGATCAACGGCACGTGGCCGACTTTCATGACGAAGTAAGGCGTGATCGGCGGCAGCACGTCGTCGGCACTCCAGACGCCGCGCAGCGTGAGCGCGACGAGGTGCGTCGAATGCGTGTGGATCACGCAGTGCGCGCTCGCGTCGGCGGCGTAAATGGCGCGGTGCAAGGCGAGCGTCTTGCTCGCGCGCGCGCCGCTCAGCTGCTCGCCGCTCTCATTGACAAACGCCAGCGCGTCGGGCTCCAGAAACCCGAGGCAGGCGTCGGTCGGGGTGATGAGAAAGCCGCGCCCCTGCGCCAGGCGCACGCTGATGTTGCCGGCGCTGGCGTGCACATAGCCGCGCTCGAACAGGGAGCGGCCAACGCGGCAAATCTCCGCGCGCAGGCTGTCGTCAGGCGCCATGCACGCTCATCTTCAGCGCTTCCGAGAAGAAGTCCGGGCCGCCGAAATTGCCCGACTTGAGCGCCAGCCACAGCGGCCGGCCGTGCGCCTGTGTCCAAGGCACACCCGGGCAGATATTGGGGCCGATGCGCAGCGCCTCGACGCGCAAGGCCTGCACCACGGCTCCGGAGGTCTCGCCGCCGGCAACCACCAGGCGCTGCACGCCGCCGTCGATGAGACGCCGCGCGATTTGCGCGAGCGCGCCTTCCACGAGTTCACCGGCGCGCGCCATGCCGAGCTCGGTTTGAACTGCCTCCAGTTCGGCCACACCGGTCGTCGCGTAGATCAACACCGGCCCGCGATCCAGGCGCTCGCGCGCCCAGTTCACGGCACGGTCGACCACCGGTTCGGCGCGCGCCAGCGCGCGTGGGTCGATGGCCAGCGCCGCTTGACCCGAGCTGCGCCAGGCGTCGACCTGCGCGTTGGTGGCGATGGAGCACGAACCCGAAATCACTGCGGAGCGGCCGACCATGCGGTCCAGCCGCGCGGCTTGCTCATCGGGCTTGAGCCAACCGCGTTCCCGGTAGACCTTGGGCAGCCCCAACGCCAGGCCGGATCCTGCTGTGAGCAGCGGCAAGTCGGCGCACGCTTGCGCGAGCACGTGCAGGTCGGCGTCGGCCAGGCAATCGGCAATCGCCACGCGCACGCTTTGAGTGCGCAATTCCCGAATGACTTTTTGAACCGCTTCTGCACCCTGCACCACGCTGTCGTGACGCAGCAACCCGACCCGGCCCGACATCTGCGCCTGCAGCACGCGCACCAGGCTCGCGTCGCGCATCGGCGTCAGCGGGTGGTTGCGCATTCCTGAATCGGACAGCAATTGATCGCCGACGAACAAGTGTCCGCGGTAAATGGTTCGGCCGTTCACCGGGAAGGCCGGGCAGGCGATCGTGAAGTCGGCGTTCAGCGCCTCCATCAGCGCCGCCGTGACCGGGCCGATGTTGCCCTTGGGCGTGGAGTCGAAGGTCGAGCAATACTTGAAGTAAAAGCGCCGCGCGCCGGCGCCGCGCAGCCAGGCGAGTGCGGCGAGCGACGAGCGCACCGCCTCGTCGGCCGGCGTCGTGCGCGACTTCAATGCGACGACGACCGCGTCAGCGTCGGGCACGCCGATCGCGGGAACGCCGATCGTGAGCAGCGTGCGCATGCCGGCTTGCACGAGCATTCCCGCCACGTCGGTGGCGCCGGTGAAGTCGTCGGCGATGACGCCGAGCACGATGCGATTGCTCATGCGGGTTCAGTCCTTGTCTTGCTGGCCTTGACTATTCTTGCACCGGCTTTGCGCCGCAGTATCACGCCGCCGGCCTCGAGGCGCCAGTGGCCGCGGCGCAGGTGTTCGGTCGCGCAGCGGCGCGCGGCGTCGGCGTCGCGCGCCGCGATCGCCGCGACGATGGCGTTGTGCTCGGCGCGCACCTCCTGCAGGAAATCCGCGTTGCGCGCCTCGTTGCCTTTCGTGATGCGCATCGCCTCGCGCAGGTATTGCTCGAGGAAGGCAAGCAGTCGCGTGAACTGCGGATTGCCCGTCGCCTCGGCAATCGCGCGGTGAAACGCCATGTCTTCGTCGACGCCGTCGCGCCCCTCGTCCATGGCCACGTCGATGGCGAGCAGCGAGCGCTTCAATGTGCGAACCTGTTCGCGCGTGGCGCGCTGCGCGGCCAGCGCCGCCATCTCGCCCTCCAGCACGCGGCGCAACTCCACGACCTGGAACACCGCCGTCATCGATTCGAGCACCTTGGGGTCGAAGGCGAGCGGCTGATTCGCCGGCGGGGCCGCGACAAAGACCCCGGAACCCTGGCGCGAGCGCAACAGGCCGCGCGACTTGAGCTGGTGCACGGCTTCGCGCACGACGGTGCGCGACACGCCGTGCCGCAGCGCGAGCTGCGCCTCGGTGGGCAGCCGGTCGCCGGGCGCGAGCGCGCCGGTCTCGACCTGCGCCGCAAGCAGGCTCGCGAGGCGGTCCGACAGGCGCTCCGTGACCAGCGCATGCGCCCCCGCCGCTGCGCCCGGTCGGGCAGCGGGAGGGGGGTCGCCGCGGTCGCCAATTGGCATGATGGTCAGGTTATCATATGACTTCAAGGCGCCGCAGCGGGTAATCACGGAGCGACGCCCGTCAACGCAAACGTTATCGTTCGCGTCCGGACCCGCGACTGTCGGGTTCTCCTTTCACGCAGGGCAAGGCAGGGCACATGGCAAGCGTCACGATCCGTGGGGTGAAGAAGCGCTTTGGCGACGTCGAAGTGCTGCACGGCGTGGACATCGACATCCAGGACGGCTCGTTCACCGTGCTCGTCGGTCCGTCGGGCTGCGGCAAGTCGACGCTGCTGCGCATGATCGCCGGGCTGGAGAACATCTCGGCGGGCGACGTGCTGATCGGCGGCAAGGTCGTGAACCTGATGCAGCCCAAGGAACGCGACATCGCGATGGTCTTCCAGAACTACGCGCTGTACCCGCACATGACGGTGCGCGACAACATGGCGTTTTCGCTCGCGCTGGCGAAAAAGAGCAAAGAAACCATAGACAGCACGGTGGCGCGTGCCGCCGAGATTCTGGGCCTGGGCGCGCTGCTCGATCGCTACCCGCGCCAGCTATCCGGCGGGCAGCGCCAGCGCGTCGCGATGGGGCGCGCCATCGTTCGCGACCCGCAAGTGTTCTTGTTCGACGAGCCGCTGTCCAATCTGGACGCGAAATTGCGCGTCGCGATGCGCGGCGAGATCAAGGAACTGCACCAGCGCCTGAAGACGACGTCGATCTACGTCACGCACGACCAGATCGAAGCCATGACGATGGGTGACAAGATTGTCGTCATGCGCGACGGCTACATCGAACAGACCGGCAGCCCGCTGGACCTCTACGACCACCCGGCGAACCAGTTCGTCGCGGGTTTCATCGGCTCGCCGGCGATGAACTTCCTGCCCGGCAAGCTCAAGCGCGAGGGTGCCGCAGCCTACATCGAGCTGCACGACGGAACGCGTTTGGATGCGCCGGCGCGCTCGGGCGGCGCCGACGGCCAGCCGGTGATCCTGGGCACCCGCCCCGAACACCTGACGCTGGCCGGCAGCGGCGGCATCGCCGCCAAAGTGGTCGTGATGGAGCCCACCGGCATGGACACCTTCATCGCCTGCCGCCACGAAGGCGTGGATCTGGCCGCGGTGTTCCGCGAGCGCCACGACTTCGCGCCCGGCAGTACCATCCACCTCCTGCCCGATTTGCAGCGTGCCCACTTGTTCGACGCGGGCAACGGCCAGCGCCTGTCGGCGTGAAGCCAAAGCAGGCAGCGAGCAAGACGCACCGAAGATCCTGAGTTCCCACGTCACCCCCAAACAGTTTACTGAAGGAGACCCACGATGAACCCGTTCAATCGCCGCAAGTTCCTGGAAAGCTCGGCCGGCGTCGCCGCCGCCGCCACGATAGGCACTGGTGCCGCCGTCATGGCGCCTGCCGTGCACGCACAGGCCGTGTCGTTCAAGCCGGAAAAGGGCGCCAAGCTGCGCGTGCTGCGCTGGAGCCGCTTCGTCCAGGGCGACATCGACGCCTACATGGTCAACGTCAAGAAGTTCACCGAGAAAACCGGCATCGAAGTGCGCGTCGACAACGAAGGCTGGGAAGACGTACGCCCGAAAGCCGCAGTCGCAGCGAACACCGGCGCCGGCCCCGACATCATCCTGTCGACCAACGACGACGCAAATCTGTACCCCGAGAAATTGCTCGACGTGACGGATCTGGCCACGTATCTGGGCAAGAAGTACGGCGGCTTTTACCCGGCGTGCGAGGCCTACCTGCGCCCCGACGGCAAGAAATGGATCGGCATTCCCCTGGGCGCTGCGGGCGCGATGCTCGTGTATCGCCAAAGCATGGTCAAAGCGGCGGGCTTCGACGCCTTCCCGAAAGACACGACCGGCTTCCTGAACCTGCTCAAGGCGCTGCACGCCAAAAACACCCCCGCGGGTTTTGCGCTGGGCAACGCGACGGGCGACGGCCTGTGGACGAACTGGCTGATCTGGTCGCACGGCGGCAAGCTCGTCGATCAGAACAACAAGGTCGTGATCGACAGCGCCGAGACGCTGAAGGCGCTCGAGTACGCGAAAGAGATGTACTCGACCTTCATTCCCGGAACGCTGTCGTGGCTCGACCCGAACAACAACAAGGCCTTCCTGGACAGCCAGATCAGCCTGACGAACAACGGCATCTCGATCTACTACGCGACCAAGACGTCGTCCGACCAGAAGGTCAAGGACCTGAAGGAAGACGTGTTCCACGCGCAGTACCCGATCGGCCCCGTCGGCGTGCCCACCGAGTCGCACCTGTTCTTCAACCAGATGGTCATGAAGTACACGAAGTTCCCGCAGGCCTCGAAAGAGTTCCTGCGCTTCATGATGGAGCAGGAGCAGTTCGACCCGTGGCTCACCGCCGCAGGCGGCTACATCGCCCCGCCGCTGGCCGAGTACGCGAAGGCCGCGATCTGGACGTCGGACCCGAAGCACACGCCTTACCGCGATTGCGTGAAGAACCTGCGCCCCGCCGGTTACGCGGGCAAGCTGGGTTACGCGTCGGCGGGCGCAGGCGCTGACTTCATCGTCGTGAACATGGTCGCGGAAGCTGCGAGCGGATCGAAGACGCCCAAGGAAGCGGCAGAGCGTGCGCAGAAGCGCGCCGAGCGCTATTACAAGGTCTGAACCTCGCTGACCAGCGTGGATACCGGCTTTCGCCGGTATGACAGGCCTTGTTGTCGCACCTTTGTCATCCCGGCGCAAGCCGGGATCCACCGCTTCGAATATTGACCGAGTAGCCCGTTCGCCGGCCGGCACCTTAGATGCTTGAAAAACTCCAGAACAGTCGCAACGCGCTCGGGCTCATTTTCATGTTGCCCGCGGCGGTGTTGCTGCTGCTGTTCCTTACCTACCCACTCGGCCTGGGCGTGTGGCTCGGCTTTACCGACGCCAAGGTCGGGCGCCCCGGCGAGTGGATTGGCATCGAGAACTACGTGTACCTGGCCGGTGACCAGGTCACCCAGCTCGCGCTGTTCAACACGCTGTTCTATACGACGATCGCGAGCGTCCTGAAGTTCTTCCTCGGCCTGTGGCTCGCGCTGCTGCTGAACAAGAACCTGCGCTTCAAGTCCTTCTTCCGCGCCGTCATCCTGCTGCCCTACATCGTGCCAACAGCGCTGTCGGCAATCGCCTTCTGGTGGATCTTCGACGCGCAGTTTTCCATCATCAGCTGGGTGCTCATGAAGATGGGCGTGATCGACCAGTACATCGACTTCTTGGGCAGCCCGTGGAACGCGCGCTTCTCGGTGATTGCTGCCAACGTCTGGCGCGGCGTGCCGTTTGTTGCGATCACGCTGCTCGCCGGTCTGCAAACGATTTCACCGTCCTACTACGAAGCGTCGGCGATTGACGGCGCCACACCGTGGCAGCAGTTCCGCCACGTCACGCTGCCGCTGCTGACACCCATCATCGCCGTCGTGATGACGTTTTCCGTGCTGTTCACGTTCACCGACTTCCAGTTGATCTACGTCATCACGCGCGGCGGCCCGCTGAATGCGACGCACTTGATGGCCACGCTGTCGTTCCAGCGCGCGATCTCGGGAGGCGCTTTAGGCGAAGGCGCGGCGATTTCGATCGCGATGGTGCCGTTCCTGCTGGCTGCGATCATGTTCAGCTACTTCGGGCTGCAACGACGCACCTGGCAACAGGGTGGGGCAGACAAATGAGCACAGGCGCGAGCACCACAGCCGGCACCACCGACATGGGCGGCATGGATTTTCTCGAGTCGACGCCGCGCAAGCTGGTCGCCGTCTACCTGCCCTTGTTCGGCTTCCTTTTCGTCTTGCTGTTTCCGTTCTACTGGATGGCGATCACGACGTTCAAGCCGAACAACGAGCTGCTGTCGCGCGACGGCAACCCGTTCTGGGTGATTCAGCCCACGCTTGCGCACATCGAGAAACTGCTGTTCCAGACCGCCTACCCGCAGTGGATGTGGAACACGGTGCTCGTCTCCGTCGTCTCGACGTTCTTCTCGCTTGCCGCGTCGGTACTCGCTGCGTACGCAATCGAACGCCTGCGTTTTTCCGGCGCGAAACACGTGGGCCTCGCGATCTTTCTGGCTTACCTCGTGCCGCCGTCGATCCTGTTCATTCCGCTGGCCTCCGTCGTTTTTCAGCTCGGCTTGTTCGACACGCGCCTCGCGCTGATCCTGACCTACCCGACCTTTCTGATTCCGTTTTGCACGTGGTTGCTGATGGGCTACTTCAGGTCGATTCCCTTCGAGCTCGAAGAATGCGCGCTCATCGACGGGGCGACACGCTGGCAAATCCTCGTGAAGATCGTGCTGCCGCTCGCCGTACCGGGGCTCATCTCGGCAGGCATCTTCGCCTTCACGCTGTCGTGGAACGAGTTCATCTACGCGCTGACCTTTGTCTCGTCGAGCGAGATCAAGACGCTGCCGGTGGGTGTGGTCACGGAACTCGTCGAGGGCGACGTCTACCACTGGGGCTCGCTGATGGCGGGCGCGCTGTTCGGTTCGCTGCCGGTGGCTTTCATCTACTCCTTCTTCGTCGAATACTACGTGTCGGGAATGACCGGTTCGGTCAAGGAATAGGGGTTCAGCATGCGCGTCGGCATCATCGGTCTGGGCGCGATGGGGCAGCCCATGGCCGCCAACATCATCAAGGCGGGTCACACGGTGCGTGGCTTCGACCTGCAGGCGCAGGCGCTGGCGAACCTCGCCGCGGCGGGCGGCGAAGTCGCCGATTCGCTCGCCGACGTGGCGCAGGGCGTCGACCTGCTTTGGCTCATGGTCGTGAACGGCGACCAGGCCGAGCGCGTGCTGTTCGGTGACACCTACGGCCACGGCGGCGCTGAAGGCGCGTTGCCGCGCGGCGCACTCGTCGTTGCCGCATGCACCCAGCCGCCCGAGCAGGCGGCGCGCCTGGCGGCACGCCTGGCAGACTGCGGCCTGGCGATGCTCGACGCGCCGGTCTCGGGCGGCGTGGTCGGCGCACGCGACGGCGCGCTGACGATCATGTGCTCCGGCCCCAAAGCCGACCTGGAGCGCGCCCTTCCCGTGTTGCAGGCCACCGCCAAACGCATCTTCCACGTCGGCGAAAAGGCAGGGCTGGGCTCGACGGCGAAGATGATCAATCAACTCCTGTGCGGCGTGCATATCGCCGCGGCCGCCGAGGCGATGAACGTCGCCGAGACAGCCGGCCTGTCGCTGCAGACCATGCACGAGATCATTTCCGTCTCGGCAGGCAACTCGTGGATGTGGGGCGACCGCGGGCCGAAGATGATGCAAGACAACCCGCCGGTGACGAGCGCGGTTGACATCTTCGTTAAGGACCTGGGAATCGTTCTCGACCAAGGGCGCTTGAACCGCCAGGCGACACCGCTCGCGGCAGCGGCGCACCAGATGTTCCTCGCCGCGTCGGGCCAGGGCCACGGCAAGGCCGACGACAGCCAGGTGATCCGCGCTTACCGAACGTTGAACGGGACGAAGAAGAAGTGAGCTCGCTCCCGTCACCCCGGCGCACGCCGGGGCCCACCGCATGCCGCCAAACACCATGAGTCAAACCACCCCACCCACCATCGGCTTCATCGGCGTCGGCCTGATGGGCCACGGCATGGCGAAGAATATCGTCACCAAGGGCTACCCGCTCGTCGTGCTCGGTCACCGAAATCGCCAGCCCGTCGAACACCTGGTGTCGCTCGGTGCGCGTGAAGCGAAAACGCCGCGTGAGCTGGCGTTGGCTTGCGACATCGTGCACTTGTGCGTGACGGGTTCGCCGCAAGTCGAGGCGCTGCTGCGCGGCCCGGATGGCGTGATGGCGAGCCACAAGTTGGGCTTGATCGTCATCGACTGCTCGACGTCGAACCCGGTCTCCACGCTCGCGCTGGGCGAGGAGCTGAAAGCGAAAGGCATGACCTTCGTCGATGCGCCGCTGGGGCGGACCCCGAAGGAGGCCGAAGACGGCACCCTCGACACGATGGTCGGCGCCGACGCTGCCACCTTCGCGCGCATCGAGCCGGTGCTGCGCTGCTGGGCGGGCAACGTCGTGCACCTCGGGCCGCTGGGTCTGGGGCACAAGATGAAGCTCATCAACAACTTCGTCGCGATGGGTTACGCGGCGCTGTTTTCCGAAGCGTTGGCGATTGCGCGCAAGGCGGGCTTGACCATCGAGCAGTTTCACGCAGTAGTGGGTTCCGGCCGCATGCGCAGCGGTTTTTACGACACCTTCATGAAGTGGTCGCTCGAAGCCGACCCGAACGCGCACAAGTTCAGCATTTCGAACGCGCACAAAGACATGCGCTATCTGGCGAGCATGGCCAACGAAGTCGGCGCAGTGAATCCCCTGCAGGCGCAGGTGAAGAATGTATTTGCGGCGATGGAGGCGGTGGGGCAGGGCGACAAGTTCGTTCCCATGCTCGCCGATTTCGTCGCGCTGGGCAATGGGTTGCCCGTGGCGGCTCAGGCGAAGCGCTGAAAGAGGAGGCTTGGATGAAGATCGATTTCGTCTCCGACGTCGCCTGCCCCTGGTGCGCAGTGGGCCTGAATTCGCTCGAGATCGCGCTCGCACGGCTCGGCAGTTCGGTACCGGTGGAATTGCACTTCCAGCCCTTCGAGCTGAACCCGGCGATGCCGCCCGAGGGCGAGGACACGATTGAATACTTGTCGCGCAAGTACGGCCGCACGCCGGCGCAGCTCGCGCAGGCGCGCGAGGGCTTGCGCCAGCGTGGCGCCGAGGTCGGTTTCACATTCGGCGAGCGGCCGCGCATCTGGAACACCTTCAACGCGCACCGCCTGTTGCATTGGGCCGGGCTGGAAGGAAAGCAACGCGAACTCAAACACGCGCTGCTTGCGGCGTACCACGGCCGTGCCGAGAACCCGGGCGACACCGAGGTGTTGGTGCGCCTGGCGGGTGAGGTCGGGCTGGACGCGCAGCGCGCGCGCGCGATCCTCGCGACCGACGAATATGCGGCGCAGGTGCGCGAAGCCGAACGTCATTGGCAGGAATTGGGCATCAGTGCGGTGCCCGCCGTCATCATCGACGAGCGCCATCTCATCGAGGGCGGTCAGCCCCCTGAGGTGTTTGAGCAGGCGCTGCGCCAGCTTGCCGAGCAGGCCATCGGCGCGCCGCAAGCGGCTGCGTCGCGTTGATCAGGCCGTGAGCGGCTCGGCCTGCTTGTGCGGCCGGCCCGGCAGCGCGCCGGCTGCGGTGCTTTCGAGCAGCGCCTGAAACTGCGCCGCGGGAAGCGGCCGCGAGAACAGGTAGCCCTGCAGCGCGTCGCAGCCGAGTTGGCGCAAGGTCTCGAACTGCTGCGCCGTTTCAACGCCTTCCGCGGTGACCTTCAGCCCCAGACCGTGGCCCAGCTCGATGATGGCGCGCACGATCGCCGCGTCGCGCTGCGTTGCGGCGATGTCGTTGACGAACAGGCGGTCGATCTTCAAGGTGTGCAGCGGGAAGGTCTTCAGGTACGCCAGCGATGAATAACCCATGCCGAAGTCGTCGATCGCCAGGCGCACACCCGAGCCGACCAAGGCGCCGATCTTGCTCAGGGTTTCGGGCGAGGGGTCGAGCAGCAGGCCTTCCGTCACTTCGAGCTGCAGCCGGTTCGCCGCAAAACCGGTCTGCGCGAGCACGGCAGTGACGCTGTCGACAAAACCCGCTTCGCCGAACTGGCGCGGCGAGACGTTCACCGACAGCACCAGCGTCGGCGCAGCACCGCGCATCCAGCGCAACGCCTGCCGGCAGGACTCGCGCAGCACCCAGGTGCCGACGTCGACGATCAAGCCGTTTTGTTCGAGCACCGGAATGAACTCGGCCGGCGACACCATGCCATGCTGCGGGTCGGCCCAGCGGATCAGCGCTTCGACGCCGTCGATGCGCTCGCCGCGCGCGTCCATGATCGGTTGAAACGCGAGCGTGAACTCGTTGTCGCGCAGGGCGCGGCGCAGGCGCAGGTCCAGGTCGAGGCGCTTCTGATCGTCGACGTGCAGCGCGGCCTCGAAGCAGCAAAAGCGCCCACCCCCCGCCGCCTTGGCCGCACGCATCGCGACTTCAGCGCACTTGAGCAAGGCATCGACGCTGTCGGCGTCTTCGCCCGCCAGCGCAATGCCGATGCTCAGGCTGCTCACCGTCTCGTGCCCGCCCACGCTGTGCGGGGCTTGGAATGCGCGCAGCAGGTTGCGCGCCATGACGGTCAGCGCTTGGACTCCCGAGACCCCCTCGACCTGCACGACAAACCGATCGGTGCTCAGGCGCGCCACGATGTCGGTGTCGCGCACCGCCGCGCGGATTCGCTGGGCCGCGCTGCGCAGCAGTGCGTCGCCGACGCTCGGACCGAGCGAGTCGTTGACGAGACGGAAGCGGTCCAGGTCGATCACCAGCACGCCCAAGCCACGCGGCGTGGCGTGGCAGCGCGCCAGGGCACGTTCCAGCGCCTGGCGCAGCGCGTCGCGATTCGGCAACCCGGTCAGCGCATCGCGCATCGCAAACACGCGCAGCTGGCGTTCGCCCCGGCGCAATGCGTGCATCGGCCGGTGGCAGAAGAACACCCAGAGCGCCAGCGCGAGCCCGGTGCTGGCCAGCGCCACCCCGGCGATGCTCAACGGCGTGAAAGCCTGCCACTCGGCTGCGCCGGACCCAGCCGTCTGGCGCTGGACCAGCATCACGATCGCACCCCACAGCAGAGGCGGCAGCAGCGCCAAGGTGGCCAGCGCTGCCGCGACCAGGCGCAGCGCGGCCTGGGTGAGCGAGGCGTCGATCGGGAGCCGGGCGTGGTCAGTCATCGGGCCAGCGCCTCGGCAGCGTCTGCCACCTGCACATCGCCGGGCTTGCCCGCGGCGACGGCGCTGAAATCGCAGACTCGGTTGCGGCCGCTGTGCTTGGCGCGGTATAGCGCCTGGTCGGCCCGGTCGACGAGCGCTGCCGGCGCGCTCACGTCGGGCGCGAGCACGCCTAGGCCCAAGCTCACCGTGACGCGCAGATCCCGAACCTCGCGCACCTGCGCGCCGCACTCGCGCTCGACGCGTTCGCGCAGGCGCTCGGCAAACGCGGCCGCGCCGGTCAGGCCTGTGCCCGGCAGCACCACGCAGAACTCTTCACCGCCGTAGCGGCACACCAGGTCGCCCGGGCGCGCGCTGTCGAGCAGGATCTTCGCCAGACCCTGAATCACCAGGTCGCCCACGGCGTGGCCGTGCGTGTCGTTGACGGACTTGAAGTGGTCGATGTCGATCATCAGGCAGGTCAAGCTGCCGCGGTTGACCTGGGTGCGCGCGAACAGCGGCTCGTAGGCCGCGTAGAACGCGCGCCGGTTCAGGCAGCCGGTCATCGGGTCGCGCGTCGCGAGGCGCTCGAGTTCGACGTTCTGCCGCTGCAGATCTTCTTTGAATGCGTGCAACTCCGCCATCGTGTCGCGCAACGTCTGGTTCGTGCGCTGCAGTTGCGACACATCGTCGAACGTCACGAGACAACCGCGCACATGGCCCGACGCGTCGGCGATCGGCGCGCAGTTGATCACGAGCTGGCGCGCGTCGGCGCTGCCCGGCGCGATCTCCAGCGTGTCGCCGGCGCTCTCGGCGCGGCTCGCGATGGCGCGCATCCAGGGGTGCGCCGTGGGGTCGGACGGCAGGCTCGGCGCGAGCCACGCCAGCGTCGACAAGGTATTTCCAGTGGCCACGCCCGCGGCGCCGACGTGGAGCTTGCGGAACGCCTTGTTCGCGAGCATCACGCGGCCACGTGCGTCGAGCACGACCACGCCTTCGGACATCGCGTCGAAGGCGCCTTGCACACGCTGCGGAATCACGGAAGCCGGGTCCAGATGCTGCAACGCGCGCCGCATGTACAGGCCAAACATCAGCGTGCCCGCGGCGGAAAGAAAAAGCAGCGTCACCATCAGCGGCTGGGTCAACCAGCGCCACACGGGGTGGACGGTGTCCGCGCGGAACGCCAACTCGAAGCTGCCCCAACGCGCCCCACCCGCGTTGAGCGGCACGATCACTTGTTCCGGGTGCGATACGTCGCCGTCCGTCGCCTGCCACCAGCGCGTGTGGTCGCCGGCCTGCATCAATACGCTGCCGTCGGCGCGCCGGACCGCGAGCGAGCGCACGTCGTCGATGCGCGCCGCAACGCCGTTCAGCGTGCGCTGCAGCGCCGCGCTATCGTCGCTTTGCAGCAGCGCGGCGACCTGCACCGCGAGCGCCTCACCGGTGTTCTTGCGCAGCTGCATCGATTGCGCGCCGCGATCCGGCAGCACCCCAAAGAACAGGTCGGCGAGCAGCACCAGCGTGCCGCAAATCCCCACCAGCGCGAGCGTCATCTGCAGCAGCGGGCTGGTGCGTTTCATGACGCCCTGGCTCCGGATCGCGATCCGCCGGCCCCAGCCGAATCGGCGCCGCCGAAGAGTTCGGCGACCGCGCTGTCTTCGTAGTCGCGCGCCGGCGCCTTGGCACTGCCGCGGCGTGGCGGCGATGCAGGGTCGGGGGCGCCATCCGCGTCGTCGTCATCGGTGGTTCGCGCCAGCACGGGCAGCAGGTCGACATGGCGCCACGCCGGCACGCCCATCAGCATCGTCGTCAGCAAGCCACCGCTGCGTGTCAGCCACCAGATGAAGCCGGCCGTGAAGGTGGCGCTGGCGATGCGCACCGGGTCCTGCATCATCTCGCCCATCGTGCCTGGCGCGCGCGCGGCGTCGCCGGGATGTTGGGTGTTCCCGGTGTCGGCCTCGACGGACGCGCTGCGGTAGGTGAGCAGCGCGTTGCGCAGCGCGTCGCCGATCGAGCCGCGCGCCGCTTCGTCCCACGCCGTGACCACCATCTGCAGCGCTTCTGCGCCGTGGAGCGCGTCGAACGAAATCGATGCGACGAGGCCTTCCGCGGTGTTGCGCAGGCGCAGGTTGATCGGCTGCGGTTGCTCGCTGCCCGGGCGCCTGGGGTCGGAGACTTCGACCGGTGCGCCCAACCCAGGGGTGCCCGTCGTCGATGGATCGGACGCGCTGGGCGCGGCCAGATTCGAACCGCCCGGCGCCGCCGCAGGGGCCGGCGCCGACGCCGCAGGCGTTGGCGGCAACCCGGCCAGCGCGGGGGCGACAGGCAACGGCGCCGCGCCGACGGGGGCTGGCGGCGGTGCGGCCGGTGCGGGGTTCGGCGCGGATGCCGGAGGTGCCGGTGCTGGTGGCGGTGGTGGTGCGCCGGCCTCCGGCAAGTCGCGCAAATCGATTCGCAACAGCTGCTGATAGCTCAGGCCGCCGGCATCGGTGACACGAACCAGCAAGTCGAAGCCGGCCTGCGTCTCGAAGTCGAGCACCGCCCCCGGGGCGACGACGATGCGCCCGCTGCTGGGGTCCATCGTGAAGCGCCCGGCGCCGTCTTGCAGCAGCGAAAAGCTGAACAGTTCGCCCGCGTCGGGGTCCGAGGCGCTCACCGTCGCGACCAAGGTGGCGGCTGCCGCGTTCTCGTCGGCATTCGCCAGCGCCGGTGTCAGGGCGGTCGGTGCCTCGTTGGCGTTGACCACAGTGACGCCGAGCGCCTGGCTGTCGACGAGGCTGCCGTCGCTGACTTGCACCGTGACGTCGTAGACGTTGTCCGCGTTCGTGTCGGCGGGCGCCTCGAAGTTCGGCGCCGCGATGAAGCTCAACACCCCGGTCGAGCTGTCGATCGAGAACCTGGCCGCGTCGGTGCCGCCGCTGATCGAATACGCCAGTGTTTGGCCCGGCAGGTCGGCGTCGGTGGCGGTAGTGGTCGTCACGGCGGTGGAGTTCTCCGCCACATTCACGGCCGCCGTGGCGCCACCGCCATCGCTGGTGATCACCGGCGCTGCGTTGCCGTTGTTGACGTTGACCGTGATCGTCGCCGTGTCGCTGAGCGTGCCGTCCGAGGCGGTGACCGTCAAGGTGAAGCTCGGGTTGGTCTGGAAGTCGAGTGCCGCGCCGTTCGCTACCGTGATGGCGCCCGTAGCGGCGTCGATGGCGAAGGCGCCGCTGGTGTTGCCGCCGGTGATGCTGTAGGTGATGGCCTGGGCATCGCGGTCGAAGTCGGTGCCTGTAAAGCTGTCGCTGAGGTTGATGACCGCGGTGGCGTTGGCGCTGTTCTCGTCGATCGCTACTGTTGCATCGACGATGTTCGGCGCGTTGTCGTTGAGGTTGTTGAGGTTGACGGCAATCGCGGCCGTGTCGCTGAGGGTGCCGTCGCTCGCCGTCAGCGTCAGCGTGAAGCTCGGGTTGGTTTCGAAGTCCAGCGCCGTGCTGTTGACGACCGTGATCGCGCCAGTGGCGGCGTCGATGGTGAACGCACCTCCGGTGTTGCCCGCCGTGATGCTGTAGGTGATGGCTTGCGCGTCGCGGTCGAAGTCAGTGCCGGTGAAGCTGTCGCTGACGTTGATGACCGCAGTCGCGTTGGCGCTGTTCTCGTCGATGGCGACCGTGGCGTCGATGATGTTTGGTGCGTTGTCGTTGAGGTTGTTGAGATTGACCGTGATCGCGGCGGTGTCGCTCAAGCTGCCGTCGCTGGCCGTCACCGTCAGCGTGAAGCTGGGGGTGGTTTCGAAGTCGAGCGCCGCGCTGTTGGCCACCGTGATGGCGCCAGTGGCGGCGTCGATGGCGAAAGCGCCGCCGGTGTTGCCTGCGCTGATGCTGTAAGTGATCGCCTGGCCGTCACGGTCGAAATCGGTGCCGGTGAAGCTGTCGCTGATGTTGGTGACGGCGGTGGCGTTGGCGCTGTTCTCGTCGATCGCGACCGTGGCATCGGCGATGGCCGGCGCGTTGTCGTTCAGGTTGTTCAGGTTGACGGTGATCGCCGCGGTGTCTGAGAGCGAACCGTCCGAGGCGGTCACCGTCAACGTGAAGCTCGGCGTGGTCTCGAAGTCCAGCGCCGCGGTGTTGGCCACCGTGATCGCGCCGGTCGCGCTGTCGATGGCGAAGGCTCCACCGGTGTTGCCGGCCGTGATGCTGTACGTGATCGCCTGTCCATCACGGTCCAGGTCAGTGCCGGTGAAGCTGTCGCTGACGTTGGCAACCGCAGTGGCGTTGGCGCTGTTCTCGTCGATCGCCACGGTCGCATCCGCGATAGCCGGCGCGTTGTCGTTGAGGTTGTTGAGGTTGACAGTGATCGCTGCGGTGTCTGACAACGTGCCGTCCGACGCGGTCACCGTCAGCGTGAAGCTGGGCGTGGTCTCGAAGTCCAGGGCAGTGCTGTTCGCCACCGTGATGGCGCCGGTGGCGCTGTCGATCGTGAACGCACCAGCGGTGTTGCCAGCCGTGATGCTGTAGGTGATGGCTTGCGCGTCTCGGTCGAAGTCAGTGCCGGTGAAGCTGTCGCTGACGTTGGTGACTGCAGTGGCGTTGGCACTGTTCTCGTCGAGGGCGACTGTCGCGTCGGCGATGGCGGGTGCGTTGTCGTTCAGGTTGTTCAGGTTGACGGTGATCGCCGCGGTGTCGCTGAGCGTACCGTCCGAGGCGGTCACCGTGAGCGTGAAGCTGGGCGTGGTCTCGAAATCGAGCGCAGCGCTGTTGGCCACCGTGATGGCGCCGGTCGAGGCGTCGATGGTGAACGCTCCGCCGGTGTCGCCGGCCGTGATGCTGTATGTGATCGCCTGGCCGTCGCGGTCGAAATCGGTGCCGGTGAAGCTGTCGCTGATGTTGGTGACGGCGGTGGAGTTGGCGCTGTTCTCGTCGATGGCCACCGTGGCATCGACGATGTTCGGCGCGTTGTCGTTCAGGTTGTTCAGGTTGACCGTGATCGCTGCGGTGTCGCTCAGGCTGCCGTCGCTCGCGGACACGGTCAACGTGAAGCTGGGCGTGGCCTCGAAGTCGAGAGCCGCGCTGTTGGCTACGGTGATGGCACCGGTCACGGCGTCGATGGCGAATGCCCCGCCAGTGTTGCCGGCCGTGATGCTGTAAGTGATAGCCTGAGCGTCGCGATCGAAATCGGTGCCGGTGAAACTGTCACTGACGTTGGTGACCGCGGTGGCGTTGGCACTGTTCTCGTCGATCGCGACGGTCGCATCGACGATGTTCGGCGCGTTGTCGTTGAGGTTGTTCAGATTCACCGTGATCGCAGCGGTGTCGCTGAGCGTGCCGTCGCTGGCCGTGACCGTCAACGTGAAGCTGGGCGTGGTCTCGAAGTCCAGCGCGGCGCTATTGGCCACCGTGATGGCGCCGGTGGCGCTGTCGATGGCGAAGGCTCCACCGGTGTTGCCGGCCGTGATGCTGTAGGTGATGGCCTGCGCGTCACGATCGAAGTCGCTGCCGGTGAAGCTGTCGCTGATGTTGGTGACGGCGGTGGCGTTGGCGCTGTTCTCGTCGATCGCCACGGTCGCATCGATGACGTTCGGCGCGTTGTCGTTGAGGTTGTTCAGATTTACCGTGATGGCCGCGGTGTCGCTGAGCGTGCCGTCGCTGGCCGTGACCGTCAGCGTGAAGCTGGGGGTGGTCTCGAAGTCCAAGGCGGCGCTATTGGCCACCGTGATGGCGCCCGTTGCGGCGTTGATGGCGAACGCGCCGCCGGTGTTGCCGGCCGTGATGCCGTAGGTGATCGCCGTGCCGTCGCGGTCGAAATCGGTGCCGGTGAAGCTGTCGCTGACGTTGGTGACCGCAGTTGCGTTGGCGCTGTTCTCGTCGATCACCACGGTCGCGTCGGCGATGGCGGGCGCGTTGTCGTCCAGGTTGTTGAGGTTGACGGTGATCGCGGCGGTGTCGCTGAGCGTGCCGTCGCTGGCCGTCACCGTCAGCGTGAAGCTGGGCGTGGATTCGAAGTCCAGTGCGGCGCTGTTGGCCACCGCAATGGCGCCGGTGGCGGCGTCGATGGTGAACGCGCCGCCCGTGTTGCCTCCGGTGATGCTGTAGGTGATCGCCTGACCGTCGCGGTCGAAGTCGCTGCCGGTGAAGCTGTCGCTGACGTTGGTGACCGCGGTGGTGTTGGCGCTGTTCTCGTCGATTGCCACGGTCACATCGGCAACGACCGGCGCGTTGTCGTTCAGGTTGTTGAGGTTGACGGTGATCGCGGCGGTGTCACTCAACGTGCCGTCGCTGGCCGTGACGGTCAGCGTGAAGCTCGGGTTGGCCTCGAAGTCCAGCGCCGTGCTGTTCGCCACCGTGATGGCGCCAGTCGAGGCATTGACGGTGAATGCGCCACCGGTGTTGCCGGCCGTGATGCTGTACGTGATCGCGGTGCCGTCACGGTCGAAATCGGTTCCCGTGAAGCTATCGCTCACGTTGGTGACGGCGGTTGCGTTGGCGCTGTTCTCGTCGATCGCCACGGTCGCGTCAGCGATCGCCGGCGCGTTGTCGTTGAGGTTGTCGAGGTTGACGGTGATCGCGGCGGTGTCGCTCAAACTGCCGTCACTGGCCGTCACCGTCAGGGTGAAGCTCGGGGTGGTCTCGAAGTCCAAGGCGCCGCTGTTGGCCACCGTGATGGCGCCCGTTGCGGCGTCGATGGCGAATGCGCCACCGGTGTTGCCCGCCGTGATGCTGTAAGTGATGGCCTGCGCGTCGCGGTCGAAGTCGGTGCCCGTGAAGCTGTCGCTGACGTTGGTGACGGCGGTGGTGTTGGCGCTGTTCTCGTCGATCACCACCGTCGCGTCGATGATGTTCGGCGCGTTGTCGTTCAGGTTGTTCAGGTTGACGGTGATGGCCGCTGTGTCAGACAGCGTGCCGTCGCTGCCCGTCACCGTCAGGGTGAAGCTGGGCGTGGTCTCGAAGTCGAGCGTCGCACTGTTGGCCACCGTGATGGCCCCGGTGGCGGCGTTGATCGCGAAGCCGCCCAGGGCGTTGCCGCCGGTGATGCTGTAGGTGATGGCCGTGCCGTCGCGGTCGAAGTCGGTGCCCGTGAAAATGTCGCTGACGTTGGTGACGGCAGTTGCGTTGGCAGTGTTCTCGTCGATGGCGACGGTGGCGTCGGCTATCGCGGGCGCGTTGTCGTTCAGGTTGTTCAGGTTGACGGTGATGGCGGCGGTGTCAGACAGCGTGCCGTCGCTGGCCGTGACCGTCAGGCTGAAACTGGGCATCGTCTCGAAATCGAGCGCCGCGCTGTTGGCCACCGTGATGGCGCCGGTCGCCGCGTTGATCGCAAAACCGCCGAGGGCATTGCCTCCAGTGATGCTGTAGGTGATCGCCTGGGCGTCACGGTCGAAATCGGTGCCAGTGAAGCTGTCGCTCACGTTGATGACGGCAGTGGCGTTGGCACTGTTCTCGTCGATGGCCACCGTCGCATCGGCAATCGCGGGTGCGTTGTCGTTCAGGTTGTTCAGGTTGACCGTGATCGCTGCGGTGTCGCTCAAGCTGCCGTCGCTGGCCGTCACCGTCAGCGTGAAGCTGGGGGTGGTCTCAAAGTCGAGCGCCGCGCTGTTGGCCACCGTGATAGCGCCGGTTGCAGCGTCGATGGTGAACGCACCGTCGGTGTTGCCGGCCGTGATGCTGTAGGTGATGGCTTGCGCGTCGCGGTCGAAGTCGCTGCCGGTAAAGCTGTCGCTGACGTTGGTCACCGCGGTGGCATTGGCGCTGTTCTCGTCGATGGCGACGGTCGCATCGATGATGTTCGGCGCGTTGTCGTTGAGGTTGTCGAGGTTGACGGTGATCGCGGCGGTGTCCGAGAGCGTGCCGTCGCTGGCAGTCACGGTCAACGCGAAGCTGGGGGTGGTCTCAAAGTCGAGCGCAGCGCTGTTGGCCACCGTGATGGCGCCGGTCACGCCATCGATGGTGAACGCGCCGCCGGTGTTGCCTGCGGTGATGCTGTAGGTGATGACCTCCCCGTCGCGGTCGAAGTCGGTGCCGGTGAAGCTGTCGCTGACGTTCACGACGGCGCTGCCGTTGGCGCTGTTCTCGTCGATGGCGACGGTCGCATCGGCGATGGCTGGCGCGTTGTCGTTGAGGTTGTTCAGATTGACCGTGATGGCCGCGGTGTCGCTCAGGCTGCCGTCGCTGGCCGTCACCGTCAGGGTGAAACTGGGCGTGGTCTCGAAGTCCAGCTCCGCGCTGTTGGCCACGGTGATGGCGCCCGTCACGGCGTCGATGGTGAACGCCCCACCGGTGTTGCCGGCACTGATGCTGTAGGTGATGGCCTGCGCGTCACGGTCGAAGTCGGTGCCGGTGAACTGTCGCTGATGTTGGTGATGGCGGTGGAGTTAGCGCTGTTCTCGTCGATCGCGACCGTGGCATCGGCAATGGCTGGGGCGTTGTCGTTCAGGTTGTTCAGATTGACGGTGATGGCCGCGGTATCGGTGAGCGTGCCGTCGCTGGCCGTCACCGTGAGAGTGAAGCTTGGCGTGGTCTCGAAGTCGAGTGCGGCGCTGTTTGCCACCGTGATGGCGCCGGTCAGGTTGTCAATTGCAAACGCCCCGCCGGTGTTGCCACTCGTGATGCTGTAGGTGATGGCCTCGCCGTCACGGTCGAAGTCGGTGCCGGTGAAGCTGTCGCTGACGTTGGTCACCGCAGTGGCGTTGGCGCTGTTCTCGTCGATGGCCACCGTGGCATCGACGATGTTCGGCGCGTTGTCGTTCAGGTTGTTCAGGTTGACGGTGATCGCCGTCGTGTCGTTCAGGCTGCCATCGCTCGCCGTCACCGTCAACGTGAAGCTCGGCGTGATCTCGAAATTCAGCGCCGCGCTGTTGGCTACGGTGACGGCGCCGGTCACCGCGTCTATGGCGAATGCCCCGCCAGTGTTGCCGGCCGTGATGCTGTAAGTGATCGCCTGCGAGTCGCGATCGAAGTCGGTGCCGGTGAAACTGTCACTGACGTTGAGGACGGCGGTAGCGTTTGCGCTGTTCTCGTCGATGGCCACCGTCGCGTCGATGATGTTCGGCGCGTTGTCGTTCAGGTTGTTCAGGTTGACGGTGATGGCCGCGGTGTCACTCAAGCTGCCATCGCTCGCCGTCACGGTCAACGTGAAGCTGGGCGTGATCTCGAAGTCCAGCGCCGCGCTGGTGGCCACGGTGATGGCGCCGGTCACGGCGTCGATGGTGAACGCCCCACCGGTGTTGCCGGCACTGATGCTGTAGGTGATGGCCTGTCCATCGCGGTCGAGGTCGGTGCCGGTGAAGCTGTCGCTGACGTTGAGGACCGCGGTAGCGTTGGCGCTGTTCTCGTCGATGGCCACCGTCGCATCGACGATGTTCGGCGCGTTGTCGTTCAGGTTGTTCAGGTTGACGCTGATGGCCGCGGTGTCGCTGAGCGTGCCGTCCGAGGCGGTCACGGTCAACGTGAAGCTTGGCGTGGTCTCGAAGTCCAGCGCCGCGCTGTTGGCCACGGTGATCGCGCCAGTGGCGGCGTCTATGGCGAATGCCCCGCCAGTGTTGCCACCCGTGATGCTGTACGTGATCGCGGTGCCGTCACGGTCGAAATCGGTTCCCGTGAAGCTATCGCTCACGTTGGTGACGGCGGTTGCGTTGGCGCTGTTCTCGTCGATCGCCACGGTCGCGTCAGCGATCGCCGGCGCGTTGTCGTTCAGGTTGTTCAGGTTGACGGTGATCGCTGCGGTGTCTGAGAGCGAACCGTCCGAGGCGGTCACCGTCAACGTGAAGTTTGGAGTGACCTCGAAATCCAGCGCCGCGCTGTTGGCTACGGTGATGGCGCCGGTCGCGGCGTCGATGGCGAACGCCCCGCCGGTGTTCCCGGCCGTGATGCTGTAGGTGATGGCCTCGCCATCGCGGTCGAGATCGGTGCCGGTGAAGCTGTCGCTGACGTTGGTGACCGCAGTGGCGGCGGCACTGTTCTCGTCGATCGCCACGGTCGCGTCGATGATGTTCGGGGCGTTGTCGTTCAGGTTGTTCAGGTTCACCGTGATGGCCGCGGTGTCGCTGAGCGAACCGTCCGAGGCTGTCACAGTGAGAGTGAAGCTTGGCGTCGTCTCGAAGTCCAAGGCGCCGCTGTTGGCCACCGTGATCGCGCCGGTGGCGGCGTTGATGGCAAACGCCCCGCCGGTGTTGCCGGCGCTGATGCTGTAGGTGATCGCCTGAGCGTCCCTGTCAAAGTCAGTTCCGGTGAAGCTGTCGCTGACGTTGGTCACCGCGGTGGTGTTGGCGCTGTTCTCGTCGATCGCCACCGTGGCGTCAGTGATGTTCGGGGCGTTGTCGTTCAGGTTGGTCAGGTTGACGGTGATGGCTGCGGTATCAGACAGCGTTCCGTCGCTGGCCGTGACGGTCAGGGTGAAGCTGGGCGTGGTCTCGAAGTTCAGCGCCGCGCTGTTGGCCACGGTGATCGCACCGGTGGCGGCATTGATCGCAAACGCCCCCCCGGTGTTGCCCGCCGTGATGCTGTAGGTAATCGCTGTCCCGTCGCGGTCGAAGTCGGTGCCGGTAAAACTGTCGCTAACGTTCGCTACCGCAGTGGCGTTGCCGCTGTTCTCGTCGATGGCGACCGTGGCGTCAATGATGTTCGGCGCGTTGTCGTTCAGGTTGTTCAGGTTGACGGTGATCGCGGCGGTGTCGCTGAGCGTGCCGTCGCTGGCCGTCACCGTCAGGGTGAAGCTGGGCGAGGTTTCGAAGTCGAGAGCCGTGCTGTTGGCTACCGTGACCGCGCCGGTCGAGGCGTTGATGCTGAACGCACCACCGGTATTGCCCGCCGTGATGCTGTAGGTGATGGCCTCGCCATCGCGGTCGAGATCGGTGCCGGTGAAGCTGTCGCTGACGTTGGTGACGACGGTGGCGTTGGCACTGTTCTCGTCGATGGCCGCCGTGGCGTCAGCAATGGCTGGGGCGTTGTCGTTGAGGTTGTTCAGGTTGACCGTGATCGCGGCGGTGTCGCTCAGGCTACCGTCGCTGGCCGTCACCGTCAGCGTAAAGCTGGGCGTGACCTCGAAGTCGAGCACCGCGCTGTTGGCCACCGTGATGGCACCCGTCAGGGCGTCGATCGCGAACGCCCCCCCAGTGTTGCCACCCGTGATGCTGTAGGTGAGCGCCTGGGCGTCCCGATCGAAGTCGGTGCTCGTGAAGCTGTCGCTGACGTTGGTGACCGCAGTGGCGTTGGCGCTGCCCTCGTCGATCGCCACCGTGGCATCGACGATGTTCGGTGCGTTGTCGTTCAGGTTGTTCAGGTTGACGGTGATCGCCGCGGTGTCCGACAGCGTTCCGTCGCTGGCCGTCACCGTCAGGGTGAAGCTGGGCGTGGTTTCGAAGTCCAGCGCGGCGCTGTTGGCGACGGTGATGGCGCCCGTTGCGGCGTTGATGGCGAACGCACCGCCGGTGTTGCCTGCCGTGATGCTGTAGGTGATCGCTTGAGCGTCCCTGTCAAAGTCAGTTCCGGTGAAGCTGTCGCTGACGTTGGTCACCGCGGTGGTGTTGGCGCTGTTCTCGTCGATCGCCACCGTGGCGTCAGTGATGTTCGGGGCGTTGTCGTTGAGGTTGTTCAGGTTGACCGTGATGGCTGCGGTGTCGCTCAGGCTGCCATCGCTCGCCGTCACGGTCAACGTGAAACTGGGCGTCGTCTCGAAGTCGAGGGCCGTGCTGTTGGCCACCGTGATGGCACCCGTCACGGCGTCGATGGCAAACGCCCCGCCAGTGTTACCGCCGGTGATGCTGTAGGTGATGGCCTGCGCATCCCGGTCGAAATCTGTGCCGGTGAAGCTGTCGGAGACGTTGGTCACCGCAGCGGCGTTGGCGCTGTTCTCGTCGATCGCGACGGTCGCGTCAATGATGTTCGGCGCGTTGTCGTTGAGGTTGTTCAAGTTGACCGTGATCGCTGCGGTGTCGCTCAGGCTGCCGTCGCTGGCGGTCACGGTCAATGTGAAGCTGGGCGAGGCCTCGAAGTCGAGGGCCGCGCTGTTGGCCACGGTAATGGCACCCGTCGCGGCGTCGATGGCGAACGCCCCACCGGTGTTGCCGGCGCTGATGCTGTAGGTGATGGCCTCGCCATCGCGGTCGAGATCGGTGCCGGTGAAGCTGTCACTGACGTTGAGGACGGCGGTAGCGTTGGCGCTGTTCTCGTCGATCGCCACCGTCGCGTCGACGATGTTCGGCGCGTTGTCGTTGAGGTTGTTCAGATTGACCGTGATCGCCGCCGTGTCGCTCAGGCTGCCGTCGCTCGCCGTCACCGTCAACGTGAAGCTCGGCGCGGTCTCAAAATCCAGCGCCGCGCTGTTAGCCACTGTGATCGCGCCAGTAGCGGCGTCTATGACGAATGCCCCGCCGGTGTTGCCACCCGTGATGCTGTAGGTGATGGCCTGCGCGTCGCGATCGAAGTCGGTGCCGGTGAAACTGTCACTGACGTTGGTGACAGCGGTGGCGTTGGCGCTGTTCTCGTCGATCGCCACCGTGGCATCGGCGATCGCGGGCGCGTTGTCGTTCAAGTTGTTGAGGTTGACGGTGATCGCGGCGGTGTCGCTGAGCGTGCCGTCCGAGGCGGTGACCGTGAGCGTGAAGCTGGGCGTCGTCTCGAAGTCCAACGCAGCGCTGTTCGCCACCGTGATGGCGCCAGTCGCGGCGTTGATCGCGAAGGCGCCGCCGGTGTTGCCGGCTGTGATGCTGTAGGTGATGGTCTGGGCGTCACGGTCGAAATCGGTGCCAGTGAAGCTGTCGCTCACGTTGATGACGGCAGTTGCGTTCGCGCTGTTCTCGTCGATAGCGACGGTCGCATCGACGATGTTCGGCGCGTTGTCGTTGAGGTTGTTCAGGTTCACCGTGATCGAGCCGGTATCGCTGAGCGTGCCGTCGCTGGCCGTCACCGTGAGCGTGAAGCTGGGCGTGGTCTCGAAGTCCAGCGCGGCGCTGTTGGCGACCGTGATGGCGCCAGTCGAGGCGTTGATGGCGAAGGCGCCACCGGTGTTGCCGCCCGTGATGCTGTAAGTGATCGCCTGAGCGTCACGGTCGAAATCGGTGCCGGTGAAGCTTTCGCTGACATTGGTGACCGCGGTCGCGTTCGCACTGTTCTCATCGATAGCCACCGTCGCATCGCCAATGGCGGGCGGATCGTTGACCGCGCTGACCGCCACCGTCGAGCCGATCGCGAGCGTCGTCGTGTCCGCGCCGCCATTGGCCGTGCCGCCGCTGTCTTTGATCTGCGTGAGGGTGATCACCCGGTTGCCCGGGGTGGGGTTATCGGTGCGAGTGTTCTGATACGTGATGCCGTTCACCAGCGTCTGCGTCGCGGCGGTGCTCAGGCTGCCGCTTGAGAGCACGATCGTGGCCGTGGCGCCACTGAGCGTGGAGCTGTAGGCCAGGCCGTTGGTGACGGTCGTGCCCGAGCTGTTCGCGCCCAGCGTGATCGTGCGGCCGTCGACGACGATCACTTCGTTGGCTCCGTCCACCAGGCCGCTGACCGTGAAGGTCAGCCCGGTGATCGTCTGCCCAGACTCGATGGTGCTCGCGGCCGCGGTGCTGAACACGCTCACCGCCGCAGCCTGCGTGCCCGACCCCGCAGCCTCGGTGAAGCTCGGGTTCAGTGCTGTGGCAGTCAGCGTCGGCGCGTCGTTGACTGCCGTGATGTTGATCGTCGCCGTGTCGGAGTTCGTCAGCGACCCCCCACCCGTGTTGCCGTTGTCGTCGACCAACAAGGTCAGCGTCGCGCTCGCGCTCGGCGCATCCAATCCGTTCGTGTAGCTCACCGCACTGGTGCCGTCGGTGCTCAGCAGGTTGTTGATCTGCGTCACCGTGCCGGTGATCGTGACCGATGAAGTGCCGGAGTTGCTGACCAGCGCGCCGCTGCCGCCGGCCGTCACCGTCAGCGTGCCTTCGGTGACCGACAGCGTCACCGTCATCGAGCCCGCGGCCGCATCCACGTCGCTGATCGAGAGCCCGGTGTTCTTGAGCGTCAGCGCTACCTGCTCGGTGGCGGCGTAGGTCGCCAGCGTGATGGTGGCTACCGGCGGGTCGTTCACCGCCGCGACGCTGATGTTGCGTGCACCGGTGTTGCTGTTGGCGCTGCCATCGTTGGCGACGAACGAGACGGTGCGGGTGGCCGTGCTCGGGTTGTCGCTGCTGTTGACGTAGGTCACCGTGCGCAACGCCGTCTGGTAGTTGGCCACTGTCGTCGTGCCACTCAGAGTCAAGACGCCAGTGCCCACGTTCCAGCTGCCGGTGATGCCGAGCTGGTTGGTGAACGCCAGCACGTCCTGTCCGTTGGCATAGTTGGCCGAAATCATCACCGTGGCGCCGGTCAGGTTGGTGCTGTCGGCATCGCTCACAGTCAAACCGCCGTCGACGACTGTGGCCGCACCGTTCTCGGTGTAGGCGAGCGTCGTGCCGGTGGTCGTGACCACCGGTGCGTCGTTCACCGCCGTCCCCGTCATTGCCTTGCTGCCAGTCACTGCAGCGGCCACGCCGTCGCTGACGCTCGTCGCGATCGAGAAGTTGCTGTTGAAGTTGGCGGCAGGGGTGAAGGTCAGCCCGGCGAGCAGAGTGTTGACATCGGCGAGGGCGCCGCTCGCGGTCCAGACTCCCGTTCCGGCGTTGTAGGTCGACGTAACGGCGCCGGATATGCCGGTATTCAAGCTGCCGGCTGCCGTGTTCGACAGCGTCAAGGTCGCGGTGACGCTGGCGCTGTCGACATCGCTGATCACGATGTCGGTGAGATTGAGCGCCGTGTCTTCGGTATATGTCTCGGCGGCGCTGAGGTTGGTGGCGGTCGGGGCGTCGTTGACGGCGGTGCCCGTCATCGCCTTGCTGCCGGTGATGGCCGCTGCCACGCCATCGCTGACGCTCGTCGCGACCGTGAAGTTGCTGTTGAAGTTGGCGGCAGGGGTGAAGGTCAGCCCGGCGAGCAAGGTGTTGACGTTCGCGATCGCGCCGCTGGCAGTCCACACGCCGGTACCGGCGTTGTAGGTCGAGGTCACCGCACCCGAGGTGGCGGTGTTCAGGCTGCCGGCTGCCGTGTTCGACAGCGTCAGCGTCGCCGTGACGCTCGCGCTGTCGACATCGCTGATCACGATGTCGGTCAGGTTCAGCGCGGTGTCTTCGGTGTAGGTCTCGGCGGCGCTCAAGTTGGTGGCGGTCGGGGCGTCGTTGACGGCGCTGACGTTGATCGTCTTCGTCGCCGCCGTGCTGGTTCCTCCGTCGCCGTCGGTCAGCACGAAGCGCACCGTGCGCGCGCTGGTCGACGGTGCGTCTGAAACGTTCGCGTAGGTGATGTTGCGCATCAGCGCCTGCGCCGACGCCGGGCTCGAACTGGTGTTGAATGTGATCACCAGCGGCGTCGTGCCGCTGCCGCCGGTCCACGTGCCGATCGTCGTGCCGGCGTAGGTGACGTTGGCGCCCGCGACGCCGATCTGCCCCGCGCCCGTTCCTTCGTTGCGGATCGCCAGCCGGTCGTCGACGCTCCCGTTGGCGCTGTAGTCGATCGTCAGCGTGCCGGTGTCGAAGTCGCCGCCGTTGGCGTCGCTCGCGGTGGCTGTGGCATCGATGATGGTTGCCGCGGCATTCTCGGTGTAGGCGAGCGCACTGCCCGGCAAGGTGACGGTTGGCGCAGTGTTTGCCGGTACCGTGTAATCGATCACCAGCACCGGCGGGGTCGTGCCTTCACTGCTGTCGTAGGTGGCGGTGCGGTTGCCGCCGCCATCGGGGCTGGCCACCATCAGGCCGTTGTTGACATTGCTGCCGTCCACCCAGGCCTGCACCAGCGCGGTGATCGACCAGCTGTGCTGGCCGGTCGAATTGGTGTTGAGGGTGGCCACCGCGGTCGAGTTGAAGGTGCCGCCGGCCGTCGTCCAGTTCGTCGATGGTGCGCTCTGATTCCAATTGGCGGTGCCGGCGGCGCCGTTGGCGCTTCCCTCCACCCAGGCCTGCTGCATCTCGTAAACGTTGATGTTCAGCGTGCCGCCGATCTGCGTCGCCTGCATCTGCAGCGTTGCGCTGTTGATCGTCGCGTTGGCCGGAATGCTGCTGAGGTCGAATTGCAGCAGTGCGCGCTGCAGGTCGGTGCTCTCGCGGTCAATGATGAGTTGGGTCGAAGCGCCGAAGTTGTTGGTCGTGTCTGGCGACTTGAGCTTGATGTAGGTATCGCCCGATGCTTGCAGGTTGGCGATCGGCAACAGCTCGACCCATTGCGAACGAAACGTCTCGTTGAAGACGATGCCGGTGTCGATCGTGCCGGTCGCGACTTCGAGCTCCCAGTCGCCACCGAGCGACTTGTGGCCGGTTGCGTCGTCGCTCCCTGCAACATCGGCGCCGGTCAGCTGCGCGAGGTTCTGAACGAACGACTGGCCCTGCGTGCCTTGGGCCACATCGCAGCCATAGAGCATCAGGTCAGCCCCGGCGCTCAACGCTGCACGCCAGCCTTGCAGTTCGGTCGTGCGGTACTGCAGGCCGGCAGCGTCAACGTTTGCGTTGCCGAGCTGCAGTTGACCTGGCCCACCATGCGAAATGATGTGGACCGCGTCCAGGCCCCGCTCATCGGCCAGCACAGCGCTGATCTGCTTCAGCCCGTCGCTGCCGCTGCTCAGTTGCACGACTTCGATCGTCGTGCCGGCCGGCCGCGAGGCGAGCACGCCGTCGATCAGCTGCTGCGCGTCGGGTACCGCAGCGTCGACGAAGACGATTTCGTGGCGCTGCTGCTGTTGCTGCGTGGTCGATGCGGTGGCGCTCGGCTGCGGCGCGGGGTCCACCGCGCCGACGATCGCGCTCGATGCCGCTGCTGCGTCGGCGGCCCAGAGCGCCGGGTTCAGATCGGCCGAGTACAGGATGCGCGGCTCGACCTCCTCGACGACGGCCGAGCGTTCTGCCCGACGCTTCACACTCCGCCCGAGCCAGGTGCTGAGTCGGCGCAGCAGCGTCATCGTTGGCCTGCTGCGCTAGCTAGCGCCGTTGCACGACGGGCAGTCACGCTGCTGTTGGCCAGTGGCGCGGCGGCGCACTTCGCGGCGGCGCTTCGGGCAACTTCAACGCCAGATCGACCTTGCAGCGCAAGCCTGCCGGCAACGCGCCGTTCAGGTTCGGCAGCTCCAGGCGCACGCGAAACGTGTTGCTCGCGGCGTCGATCACGCGGTCCACCGTTTTCACCGTCGCCACATGCGGGCTGCGGTTGAACAGCTCGGGAATCACGGTGCCGGCTCGGCCGATCTCGACCTGGCCGAACGCGGCCGCCGGCACCAGCACGTCGACGCGCAGCGGGTCGATCGCCGCCAATCGCAGCACGGGCTTCTGGTCGACGTATTCGCCCGGCGACATGAACCGCTCGACCACCACGCCCGCGATCGGCGCGCGGATCGTGCGCTGTTCGAGTTGCGCCGCAGCGAGGTCGACTTCGCGCGTCGCGAGCTTGCGCTTCTCTTTCGCCTCGTCGCTGCGCCCACCGGCGACTTGCGCTTCGGCGCGCTGTTTGTCGACGTAGGTCTTGCTGACGAAGTTCTGCTCGACCAGCTCGTTGGCGCGTTCCAGCTCGCGCTTGCGCCAACTCCTGCGCACCTTCGGCCGCGCGAACGCCGCCGGCCTGCGCGGCTCGCTCGCGCGCCACCGCGAGCGCGGCGCGCTCGACCGACGCGTTGAGCTGCACGATCGGCTGGCCGGCCGCGACGAGGTCGCCGCGGTCGACCAGGATGCGTTCGATCACGCCCGGCGCCGCGCTGCCGATCTGCACCACCTGGTGCGGCTGGATCATGCAGTCCAGCGCGGGCGACGCCTTCGACGCCGGTTGCGCCCGGGCTGACTCTGTGGGCGTGGGCGAAATCTGCGCGCCGGCAGGAAACGGCAATGCCGCGGCAGCGCAGCCGAGGGCAAGGTATGCAACGGTGATCATCGGATGGTGCATGGGCCCTTCGTTGTCGTCATTCCGTGCCGCCGCAGAAGCCGTAGGCCTCGGCGGCGGACCGGTCGGCGTGACGCAATGCACGCCGTCAAGCGTTGGTCGCGCCACTCGGCCAGGCGCTGCGCCACGCCGAACAAGGGCCGCGCCAGCCACGCCGGCACACTGCCGTCGGCGCGCACCAGCGCACGCGCGCACGCCGCCGCCGCGCGCAGCGATGCGGCGGGCCAGTGCCTGGCGAGCAAGGCATCGTCGAGCGCGAACAGCGTTTGCGCCGAACCCGGGTCGCCGTGGCGCGCGGCGCGGCCGGACAATTGGCGGTCGATCCGGCGCGAGCGGTTGCGCATCGTCGCGATCACGTGCAAGCCGCCGCGCGCGGTCGCCGCGGCGTCCAGGCGGATGTCGGTGCCGCGGCCGGCGATGTTGGTCGCCACGGTCACCATGGCCGCGCTGCCGGCGCGCGCGATGCGCTGCGCCTCGTCGGCGTCTTGTACGGCGTTGAGCAGCTGGTGCTTGACGCCGCTGGCGTGCAACAGCGCCGACAGGTGCGCCGAGTCGGAAACGCTGTCGGTACCCACCAGCACCGGCCGGCCCTGCGCCACCTGCTCGCGCACCGCGCGCAGCACCGCCTGCCACTTGTGCGCGGCGTCGACGAAACAGCGCTCGCCGTGCATCACGCGCCGGCTCGCTCGCGCGAGCGGAACGGATTGCACCGCAGCGTCGTAGGCGACGCGCAATTCGTGGCGCGCTTCGAGCAGCGTGCCGCTCATTCCGCACAGCTGCAGGTAGCGCGGAAAGAAGCGCTGGTAGGTGATCTGCGCAGCGGTCGCGGTCGGCGCGCTGGGCTCCAGGCCTTCCTTGATCTCGACCATCGGGTGCAGCGCGCCTTGCCATTGGCGGCCATCAGCGATTCGTCCGGTGAGTTCGTCGACCAGCTGCAACTTGTCGCCGGCGACCACGTATTCGCGGTCGCGCCGATACAGCAAGCGTGCGGCGAGCGCGGCCTCGACCAGCTCGCAGGCACGGCGCGCCGGCGCGAGTACACTGCCGGCGCCCTGCACCGCCGCGGTCACGCGCTCGCGCCCGG
>CAWKLQ010000011.1:0-358245 GCA_963850525.1 uncultured beta proteobacterium
TCTTCGATCCAATGTTTGGTGGCGGTGGTCAGCGTGTCATCGTGCAGAAGCATCAAGTGCACGTCGAGCAGCGCGGAGAGTTCGCCCGGCGCATCCACGGGCAACGCGCGCTGCAGCGCGCTGAGCTCCTCGGCGACGATGTCGCGTGCTTGGCGCAAACGCGCCACTTCGGGGCCGACCTGCTGACTATCGATGAAGTAGTGAGCGACATCGACCCGGCTCGACGCCACAAGCACGGCCCGGCCGATTGCCACCCCGCGCGACACCGGCAGACCGAAGAGTTGGATGCTCATGGCCCGATGCTAGCAGCGCCGGCGCGCTTCGCACGTCGAAGTCTTGTCCAACGAGGTGTGAGCCTGGGGCCGGGGCCGCGATTCCAGTGAGATGTGAGCCTGGAGGAGTTCTGGGCGAGGCGGTTTGGCGGCTGATGGGCAGCGCGTTTGCGCGGCGAGTCGATCATCCAAGCGATGGTGATCGACATGAACGAAGCCCAGGTTCGGACCTTGGAACAGGTTCGGCAGGTACTGGAGGGGACCCGGGCGCTGGAGTTCCGGCAGGCCGAGGATGACCAGGGGCGCTACGCATGGATCGAATCCGTGTTGCGGCGCTTCGATTACCGCCAGTTGCCGCGCGCGCATCGCGGGCCGGTGCTGAGCTATCTGCAGCGGCTGAGCGGCTACAGCCGCGCGCAGGTCACGCGGCTGGTCTCGCGCTGGGACGCCGGCAAGCGCCTGGTCAAGGATTACCGCGCGCCTGCGCACGCCTTTGCGCGGCGCTACACGAGTGCTGATGTGGCGCTGCTGGCCGACGTTGATCGAGCCATGGGCATGATGTCGGGCCCGGCCACGGCCTGCGTGCTGCGCCGCCAGCGCGATGTCTTTGGCGACGCGCGATTCGAGCGCCTGGGCTCGATCTCCGTCGGGCACCTGTACAACCTGCGCAACAGCGCGCCCTACCGTGCCCACCGGATCGTGCTGACCAAGACCCGGCCCACCAAGGCCGCGACCATCGGCGTGCGCAAGGCGCCAGCCCCTGAGGGGCGCCCGGGCTTCGTGCGTATCGACAGCGTGCACCAAGGCGATCTGGACGGCACCAAGGGCCTGTACCACATCAACGCGGTCGATTGCGTGACTCAGTGGGAGGTGGTGGCCACGGTGCAGACGATCTCCGAGGCGCACCTGCTGCCCGTCATCCGGCAGATGCTCGAGCAGTTCCCGTTTGCGATCCTCGGGTTCCACGCCGACAACGGCAGCGAGTACGTCAACCACCGGGTGGCCGAAATGCTGGAGAAACTGCGCATCGAGTTCACCCGCAGTCGCCCGCGGCGCAGCAACGACAACGGCCTGGCGGAGACCAAGAACGGTGCCGTCGTTCGCAAGCTCTTCGGCTACGAACCCAGCGGCATGCCGTGCGCTTCAACTCCTTCTGCTTCGAATACCTCAACCCATTCCTCAACTTCCACCGACCGTGCTTGTTCGCCACCGAGCTGGCCGACCCGAAGAAGCCCGGACGCATCAAGCGCGTGTACCGACCCAAGGATGCAATGACGCCGCTGGACAAGCTGGCCAGCTTGCCCGAGGCGGCAAGCTTCATGCGCGAGGGCGTAACGCTCGAACACCTGCGTGCACTGGCCACGGCGCTGACCGACGTGCAGGCGGCCGAGGAACTCAACGAGGCACGGCTGGCGCTGTTCAGACGGGTGCCTGCTCGTACCGGCTGAGTTCCCCCTACGGGGCTGCGTGCGGGAGGCTGTGGACATGTGGACGAAGCGCCTGAACGGCGCTGGCCTGGTCCGTGGACAACGCGGGTACACGTTGCCCACCGCCCAGCCCTTCGACCACATGCCCACAGCCTTCGACGAGCGATGTTGAAATCAAAACCCAGGCCCCAATACACTGACTTGGTCTACAACGGATCGACTCGCTTCGCGCCGCCGATCTCAGACCGCTCCAGGCTCATACCTGAATTGGAAACGACTGTCGAGGCGACGCGCACTGCGCACGGCGGCGCAGCGCCACCATGCACGCGACGCAGGTCGACTATTCGCTCTCGCCGAATCGGTCGTTGATCAAGGCGACGAGGCCGTCCATTGCCGCGGCTTCGTCCGCCCCTTCGGTTTCGATCTCGATTTCACTGCCCAAGCCCGCCGCGAGCATCATGACGCCCATGATGCTCTTGGCGTTGACGCGGCGCTCCTTGCGCGTCAAATGGACGTCGCATTGAAACCGGCTCGCCAACTTGGTGAGCTTGGCCGACGCTCTTGCATGAAGGCCCAGCTTGTTGCTGATCGTGATGCTCGACTTGATCATCGGCTGGCCACAGCGTTCGGTGCCGTGGCTTGAGCCTCAGGCGCCGCCACTTGAACGACGCCCTGCGTCGCGCCAGTCATGGCACGCGCCGCGAGGGCTTCGAGCGGCTCGCGGGCGTAGCACAGCATGCGCCAAATCATCGAGACGTTCACCCCCGCAATCACCCGCACGTGGCGGCTGTCCGCCAAGCGCTGTGCCAGGTTGCACGGCGTCGCACCCACGACATCCGTCAGGACAAGCGCATCGGGGTCCTTGACACGTTGCAACATCGCCAGTGCGCCGGCTTCGAGAGACTCGACCGAGTCCTGCGGTCCGACGTCCAGCGCTTCAATCATCGCGCTGCACTCCGGGTACGCGTGCTCAGCCACCGCCTTGAGCGCGGAAGCCAGAGGTGCGTGCGCGATGATCATCAGTCCCGCCATGGACGGATTATCGGCACTTCATGGCAGGTTCCGCAGCCGTGTCACGCGCACGCCGTCGTCGAAAGCGCGAAACCAGAGGTAGGCGAATGTGCAACACAGCGCGAAGAGCGCGAATGCCCCCTGGTAGGAGGCCAAGATCGGCCAGCCTCGCGCGAGCAGGAGATCGACGCACAATCCGATTCCCCACTGCACACTGAATACCCCGGCGAACATCACGAGGTTGTACGCTGACACTGCGCGCCCCGCCAAGCCCGACGGGAAAGCCTGACCGACCGCTGGCTGCGATAACGAAGCGACGGTGCTCGTCGCACAAAACAGCACCCACACCCAGGCCTTCCCGTCTGCACCGAGTGCGATTGCCGCCCACAGCACCAAGAGGCTGACCGGCAAGCCCTGCGCGACGAGCCGATGCGCCGTCCAACCCTGTCGATACAAGCGCGGAACGACGCCACCCCAGGCCATGAAGCAAAACAACATGCTCGTGTTGATGGCGAACAGGCCCAGTGCGGATTCCTGTGCCGTCCAGCCGCAGACCTGCACCAGCCAGGGGCCGGCCCAAAGCGACTGGATTGCAATCAGTCCGCCGTAGTGAAAGAAGCCAATCGGCGCAAACCGCAAGAAGGTGCGGTGCCGGAACACTGCGGCGTAGCCGTTCGACACTGCGGATGAACTGTGCTCAGGTCGAGCGTCCAGCGGAACCACGCCGCGAATCACCAACATCGCCAGCGCAAGTGCCCCGGCAACGCACCAGAACAGGCCGCGCCAGCCCAGAAGTGACAGCACCCACTGCACCGGCAAAGTGGAAGCCACCATGCCGAGGCTCCCCGTCATCAACATCCAAGACGTTGCCCGAATGTTCGACTCGGGACGCAAGCCGTTTCGAAAGCTTGTCATCGGCGCCATCAAACAGGCGGAGACGCCAACCCCGATCAAGCCGCGCGCCAGCGCCAGCTCGGCAAAGCTGCGTGCCTGCGCGAACGCGATGCACCCTGCCACCGCGAGCGCCAGGAGTCCAAGCAAGACGCGGCGCGGCCCAAATCGGTCCAGTGCGCTCCCCATGGGCAGCTGCATTGCGGCAAAGCCGAGGAAGTAGGCTCCCGCCAGCAGGCCGAGGTCGCCCGAACTGAGGCCCAGCTCCAAACTGAACAGGGGAGCCAGGGTTGCGGTTACGCCGCGGACCAGGGCCGAGAAAAAATATGCCAAGGCAAAGCTCAGGAAGACCGCAATCGCAACGCGTCGCGTCAGAAAGGGCGTTGACCCGGTGGCGACGGTCACGGTCATTGCAGCCTCATGCCCGCGACGAAAGTCTGCAGCACCTCGGAGTCGACTTCAGCGCCGAATACGCTTGCCTGATAAACCCGCAGGCCCCTGGCAAAGAATGCCGCGGTGACGCGCACCGGCAAGCCCCGTGCGGAGACGCCGAGCATCGACACGAGCACGGCATTCGGATTGGGCGTCATGCCGGGCACGTGCAGCGGCGCGACCTCGATCTGCGTTGCTGAAAAGTTCACCTGCAGCGCAGCGCGCAACGAAGCCAAGGCCGCCGCCACTTGGCCCGGATGTCCCACATCAAGGAATCCGACCGCCAAAGTCTCCTTGGACGTGTCGCACACGTGCATCTGCATCAGCAGCTTCGCTCCCGCCAACTCCGTTGTGCGCGAGAGCTGTTGCGGTCGGCACGGAAACAACGCGGTCAGCGCGGAGCCGCTGGGTCGCACTTCGCGCCAGTCGTAGGTGGGCGAGCATCCGCAGAGCGCTAGCAACACCACCCAAGCCGCCCGGCGAGCGTGCATCCGCGTCAGCTTGCGGCAATTGCGGCCCGAGTCACGCTACTTCTTGCTCGATTTGCCGGCAGCCTTCTTGGCCGCGGCTCCCTTGGCGAGCAGCGTATCGAGATTCGCCTGGATTTCCGCCTCGATCGTCTTGCTGAAGGCACCGACCAGAAAGCCAAGTTTGGCGTGCAGATCAAAGTGATCGGCAGCAACGATCAAGCTGCCGGTCACGCCGGCGCGCGTGAATTCGACGGTGTCGCTGGTGTCGCCTTCGAGCACGGTGCATTCCATGTCAAAGCGCTTCTCGACGTCTTCGGCCCAGGCCCAGGCGACCTCGCGCGCTTTGGCCAAACCCAGCTTGTGATCGCGGTGAATGCGGATATCGGCCATGGCTCAGTCTCCTGGTTTTGTGGTCAACGCCGCGCGGCGTACCTGCAAGGGCAACGCGGCAAGACGCTGGACCTCACTGTAAAAACGTGGAAAGTCGCGCCCCTGGCGCTCGAACAACTGCTCGAAAGAAGGAACGAGTTCGCTGTACACCGCAAGCACGCCGAACGAGGCATTGTTGGCCCCGGCGAACCAATTGTCGTAGCCGGAATAGCCCGCCCAGCGCTCGAGCTTGAGCCGCTCATAGTCGCTGCGCAGCTGCGCCATCAGCGTCGCCTTGGCGCTGCGCTTGTCGACTTCGGCGCGTTCTGACTCGTAGATTGCGCGCAAGCGGTCCCGATAGTCCCCGGTCAATGCGCGGAACTGGCTGCGGCGCTCGTCGAGCTTTTGATACTCGTCGCGGGCAGCGCTGCGTCGCGGTTCGCTCAGCCAGCGCGCGCCGCCGATTCGCTCCACCGCGACTGCAAACGATTCATTGAACACGGTGTCGTCGGCGGCATACGCGACCTGGTGCGAAAGCTCGTGAAAGACGAGTCGAGCCAGTTCGCCTTCCGGGTAGTCGATGAAGGTATTGAGCAACGGATCCGCAAGCGCGTCGAAGGGCAACCTGCCCAGCGTCGAATACGCCGGCACGCCGTACACGCTGACCTCGAGCCCGCTGTCGCGCATTTGCGCCGCGTAGGCGTCGGCGCTGGCTCGGTCGAAGTAGCCGCGGTAGCTCACACAGCCCACCACGGGGAAGCACCAGGTCTGCAGCGTCAGGCTCAGCTCGGGCGCGGCCACGACGTTCCACACCGCAGCGCCACGCTGCAGGTCGGCGTAGCGGCGATAGCTCGCGTTGTCGGGCAGACCGAGTTCACGCACGGCGTAGTCGCGGATTTCTTGGCTCAAGACCAGGCGTTGTTTGAGCCGATCGCCGGTTTGCGAATCGGCGAGCCACTGCGGAACCGGGCGCGCGCGCTGCAACAAGTCGAGATGGCCGTTCACCGATTGCGCGTAATACGCGAGCGTGCTGCAGCCCGTCGTCCCGCACACCAGCGTCGTCAGCAGGATCGCGCCCGCCAGGCCGAATCCCGACGCGCGCGCCACCGTGCGAACCCAAGGCCTCACGGGGCCGCGCGGCGCGGCAGCGTGCCCGCCAGTGGCGCCACGTCGACCAGGCAATCGTAGAAACTCGGTGCGCGGCCGATGTCAGTCAGGTGCTGGTGCGTGACCTCGTTGACGTTCGTGCCGTCCACCCCAAGCTTGCGCCACCAGATGCCCAGGCCGTTCACGACGCCCGGCCTGGCGCGCGGGCTGAGCACGGCTTTGCATTGCGTGCTGCCGCGCGCGTTGAAGACGCGCACTTGCTGGCCCGAGATGATGCCGCGCGAACGCGCGTCCGCCTCGTGAATCTCCAGTACCGGCTCGGACTCGATGTCGCGCAGGCTCTTCACATTGACAAATGTGGAATTGAGGAAATTGCGTGCCGGCGGCGAAATCATCGCCAACGGGTAGCGCTCGGCGAGCTCCGGCGCACTCTGCACGGATTCATAGTTCGGCACGTGGTCCGGGACGCCGTAGCGAGGCGAGTCGATGATGCACTTGCCATCCGGCGTGGCAAAGCCGCCGTCGGCAAAAGGCGCTTCGGGAATGTTCAGCTTGACCCAGCCCCGCTCGCGCATCGCTTCGAAATCCACTTGGCTGTTCAGCGCGCAGCGCGCCAGCACTTCATCACTGTCGGCAAAACACGGCTCGTCAAAACCCATGTGGCGCGCCAGATCGCGAAAGATCTGCGTATTCGGCCGCGCCTGGCCGAGCGGCGCCACTGCCGCCTCATTGATCAGCGCGTAGGTGTGGCCGTAACTGCCGTGAACGTCGAGGTGTTCGAGTTGCGTCGTTGCGGGCAGCACATAGTCCGCATAGTCGGCCGTGTCCGTCATGAAGTGTTCGAGCACCACGGTGAACAAGTCGTCGCGCGCGAAGCCCCGCACCACCTTGGGCGACTCGGGCGCCACAGCGACCGGGTTGCTGTTGTAGACGATCAACGCGTCGATCCTCGGCCCGAACTTCGCGCCGCTGGGCAGCAATTCATCAGACTCGCGCAACAAGTCGTCGCCGATCGTGCTCATGTTGATCGTGCGCGGCCGGCGCTCGCCCAGCAAATCGGGGCGCTGCAGGGCAACGTCGTTGCGCACCCGGCCGAACCAACCCGACGCCGACAGCAGCATGCCGCCCGCCGCATCGCGCCATGCCCCAATCAGGCAAGGCAGAATCGCCACAAGCCGTACCGCGTTTCCGCCGCCGCGCACGCGCTGCATGCCGTAGTTGAGGCGGATCGCCGCAGGGCGCAGCGTTGCGTAGTCGCGTGCCAGCGAGCGCACCGCTTCGGCACGGATCCCGCACACTTGCGCGACGCGCTCCGGCGGCCACAGCAATGCGCGCTCGCGAAGTTTGGGCCACCCCTGCGTGTGCTGCTCGATGTAGTCGTGGTCGAGCCAATCGTTCACGATCAGCTCGTGCATCACGCCCAACGCCAGCGCACCGTCGGTGCCGGGCATCAAGGCGATGTGCTCGTGGCACTTATCGGCGGTCTCCGTCTTGCGCGGGTCGATGCAAATCAGCTTCGCGCCATTGCGTTTGGCCTCTTGCGCGAAGGTCCAGAAGTGCAAGTTCGAGGCGATCGAATTGCTACCCCAGATCAGGATCAATTTGCTGCGCGCATAGTGTTCGACGTGCATTCCCAGCTTCGCCCCATAGGTCGCGGCGAGCGCCTCGCCGCCGGCTGACGAGCAAATCGTCCGGTCGAGCAAGGAGGCGCCCAGGCGATTGAAAAAGCGCGCCGCCATGCTCTCGCCTTGCACCAGCCCCATCGTCCCGGCGTAGCTGTAGGGAACGATGGCTTGGGCAGCGTCGGGCCCGCGCGCCGCGATGCTGCGCAGGCGCGCCGCAATGTCGTGCAGCGCCTCGTCCCACGTGACTGGAACAAATTGGCCGCTGCCCTTGGCACCAACGCGCTTGCGCGGCGTCAACACGCGCTCCGGGTGATGGGTGCGCTCCGCATAGCGCGAAACCTTGGTGCAAAGCGACCCGTGCGTGGGCGGATGATCCGGATCCCCCTGCACCTTGATCGCCCGTCCGTCCTGGACGGTGATGCGTAACGCGCAGGTATCGGGGCAATCGTGCGGACACGCGCCCCGGACGACGGTTGTGTTCATTCCTGAATGATTGCACATGCGAGCCTGAAACGCCCAGCGGGAATGCCCAACTGGCCCAACGGGCGAGCGGCGGGTAAACTGCCTCGCACTGACCTGACCAGCGCCCGTTGCGCCGCGCCGCGGCAAGTGCGGGACTGCGGAGCCCACCCATGAAACTCATCGAATCCATCCTCGCCGACGCGGCGGCGATCGCCGCGGTGCGCCGCGACATCCACGCCCACCCCGAGCTGTGCTTCCAGGAGAAGCGCACGTCGGACGTGATTGCGAAACAGCTCACCGACTGGGGCATCCCCATCCACCGTGGCCTCGGCGGAACCGGCGTCGTCGCGATTCTGAAAAGCGGCACGAGCCGCCGTGCGGTGGGCCTGCGCGCCGACATCGACGCGCTGCCGATGACGGAACACAACAAGTTCGCGCACGCGAGCCAGCACCCCGGCAAGATGCACGCGTGCGGCCACGACGGTCACACGGCGATGCTGCTGGGCGCCGCCAAGCACCTGTCGAAGCACCGCAACTACGACGGCACCGTCTACCTGATCTTCCAGCCCGCCGAAGAAGGCGGCGGCGGCGCGCGCGAAATGATCAAGGACGGCATCTTCACCCAGTTCCCGATGGACGCCGTGTTCGGAGCGCACAACTGGCCGGGCATGGCAGCGGGCCAGTTCGCCTTGAAGGAAGGCCCGAGTTTTGCCAGCAGCAACGAATTCAAGGTCACGATTCGAGGCAAGGGTTCGCACGCCGCCCTGCCGCACAACGGCATCGACCCGGTGCCGGTGGCGTGCCAGATGGTGCAGGCGTTCCAGACCATCATCACGCGCAACAAGCGGCCCATCGACGCGGGCGTGATCTCGGTGACGATGATCCACGCCGGCGAGGCGACGAACGTGATTCCCGACAGTTGCGAAATCCTGGGCACGGTGCGCACCTTCACGCTCGACGTGCTCGACCTGATCGAGAAGCGCATGCAAGAAATCGCCGAGCACACGTGCGCCGCATTCGGCGCGGGATGCGAATTCGAGTTCCAGCGCAACTACCCGCCGACGATCAACCACGCCGCGGAAACCGACTTCGCGCGCAAGGTCATGGTCGACATGGTCGGTGCAGCCAACGTGCAAGAGTTCGAGCCGACGATGGGTGCGGAGGACTTCAGCTACTTCCTGCTCGAAAAGCCCGGCTGCTATTTCCTCATCGGCAATGGCGACGGCAGTCACCGCGACGGCGGCCACGGCATGGGCCCGTGCATGCTGCACAACCCGAGCTACGACTTCAACGACGACCTGATTCCTCTCGGGGCGACGCTCTGGGTGCGCCTGGCCGAAGCCTGGTTGGCCCAGGCACGCTGAGCCGCGCCATGCACGCCGCTGCCCATTTCTCCCAGAGTTACGCGCAAGCGCGCGGGTTGTTTCTCGGCGCCGTCGAGTCGGCGGGCCTGGATGTCGAATCGCATGCGCACCCGCTGCGTGGGCGCGACGGCGAGCTGCTCGCGATGGACGTGGTTCGGCAAGGTGCCGCCGACGCGCGCTCAGTGCTCGTGATCAGCAGCGCCTGCCACGGCGTCGAGGGCTATTGCGGCTCCGGAATTCAGATCAGCCTATTGCGCGACGCAAGCTGGCACGCCGCCGTGCGCGCCAGCGGCGTCGCCGTTCTCTATGTGCACGCACTCAATCCCTATGGCTTTTCCTGGTGGCGGCGCACGACCCAGGAAAACGTCGACCTGAATCGCAACTTCCACGACTTTTCCAAGCCACTTCCGGCGAACCCGCGTTACGACGAAATCGCCCACCTGCTCGTCCCGAACACGTGGCCGCCCAGCGCCGAAGTCAACGCCGGCGTCGCCGCGTTCATGGCCAGGCACGGCGAGCGCGGCTTTCAGGAAGCCGTCTCAGGTGGACAGTACGAACATCCGCAAGGGCTTTTTTACGGCGGGCGCAACCCGACGTGGAGCCACGTCACACTGCGCCATGTGCTTCGCGAGCACGGCACGCGGTGCGCGCGCCTGGCCTGGATCGATCTGCACACGGGCCTGGGCCCAAACGGTGTTGCCGAGCTGATCTCGGCGTGCCGCGACGCCGACGTCGGCTCGCTGAAACGCGCGCGCCAGTGGTGGGGCCCGGGCGTGACCTCGCTCGCCGACGGCAGCTCAATTTCCGCGCCGCTTGTCGGCCTGATGTGGCAAACCGCCTACGAAGAATGCCCACAGGCCGAGTACACCGGCATGGCGATGGAATACGGCACGATTCCGATGTTGGACGTGATGCAGGCACTGCGCGCCGATCAGTGGCTCGAGAACCACCCGGAGGCGGAAGGCCCGGTCGCGCTGGCCATCAAGAAGCAAGTTCGCGACGCGTTCTACACCGACACGGATGCGTGGAAGGACCAAGTACTGGTGCAGGCGCACGACGCGGCGCACAAGGCGCTGCGCGGCATGGCGAGCTGAGCCGCGTGCCCCGCGCGGGCAGTTCGGGCGCGAATCAAAGCAAGCCGAGCGAACGCAATTCCGTCTCGCACTGCGCAGCGTCACGAAACTGGATGGCCTGCCAGCCGGCAGCGCGCGCAGCCGTGACGTTCTTCGCCACGTCGTCGATGAACACGAGGGGCGTTCCCACCTCGCCGAACGACGCCCGCGCGTGCTCGAAGATCGCCGGCTCAGGCTTGATCATCTTCACGCGTGCCGAATACACGCCGCGCCGGAACAAGGCGAGAAACTCATGCGTCGCCTCGAGGTGGCGCGCGTACGGTTCGGGCATGTTGGAGAGAAAGTACAGCTCGCGCCCGGCCTCGTGCAAACGGCGCAGCAGCGCCACACTCTCGGGCAAGGGCCGCAGTTCGTCGGGAATCGCATCGATCACGTGGCGCGCCTCTCCCACCGACAGACCGGTCCGCTTGGCGATGCGTTGCGCCAACGCGGGCGCATCCAAGACACCGCGGTCGAACTCGCCCCAGTCGCCGTCAAAGCCTTGGAAGATGCCGCGCGCCAACTCCTGCGTGGCCAGCAGCGACGTGGCGCGGCCCGGCAGCAGGCGCGGCAAGAACTCCAGCGGCATCCAGCGAAACAGCACGCCGCCGAAGTCGAAGACGATTTTCATCGCGCGCGAACGCGCGCAAGCAAGCCCGCGGTCGATGCATCCAGGCCCGCGGTATCGCCACTCGCCAGCCGTGGCAGCAAGGCACTGCACAGCGCCTTGCCGAGCTCCACGCCCCATTGGTCGAAACTGTTGATTCCCCACAGCGCGCCGCTCGTGAAGACACGGTGCTCGTACATCGCGATCAAGGCGCCGAGCGCGCGCGGCGTGAGCCGCTCCAACAACAAGGTCGTGCTCGGCCGATTGCCGGGGAAGCTGCGGTGCCGCGCCAGCACTTTCGAGTCGATCGCGCTCGACGCGGTAGGCGCCTTCTCGGCGAGCGCCTGCTCGGCAGTCTTGCCGAGCATCAGGGCTTGCGCCTGCGCGAGGCCATTCGCCAAGAGCATCCGGTGCTGGTCAGCGAGATCGTGCGTCGCCAACTTGACGAGAATGAACTCGACCGGAATCACGTCCGTCCCCTGGTGCAGCATCTGGAAGTAGGCGTGCTGTCCGTTCGTCCCCGGCTCGCCCCACACGACGGGGCTGGTCGCGAAGGGCAGCGCCTGCCCGGCCAGATCCACACACTTGCCGTTGCTCTCCATTTCGAGCTGCTGCAGATACGCCGGCAGGCGCTTCAGGCCCTGGTGGTAGGGCGCGACGCTGCGGCTCGTGAAGCGGTGGAAATTCCGGTACCACACATCGAGCAACCCCAGCTGCAGCGGCAAGTTCTTCGCAGCGGGCGCCTGCGCAAAGTGCCGGTCCATGGCGTGCGCGCCGGCCAGCAGCGCGCGGAAGTTCTCGGCACCGATCGCCAGCGCGATCGGCAAGCCGATCGCTGACCATAGCGAATAGCGCCCCCCCACCCAATCCCAAAAGCCGAACGTCGTCGTGATGCCGAACTCGGCCGCGGCAGCGGCGTTTGTCGTCGTTGCGACGAAATGCTTCGCCACGTCACTCTCGTTCATCGCACCGCTGCTTAGGAACCAGGCCTTGGCGGCGCGCGCGTTGGCCATCGTCTCTTGCGTCGTGAAGGTCTTGCTCGCGACGATGAAAAGCGTTTCGCTTGGGCGCAGCTTGCGCAGCACAGGGGCGATGTCATGAGCGTCGACGTTGGAGACGAAGTGAAACGTGAGTTCGCGGTGCGCAAATTCTTCCAGCGCCGGAACGACCATTTGCGCGCCCAGGTCGCTGCCGCCGATGCCGATGTTGACGACGTGGCGAATTCCGCTGCGCGCCGTGTCGCGCACGCCCTCGGCGTAACCGAGCATCGCGTCGAGCACCGCATGCACCTCGTCGCCGAACGCGCCCTGCCCGCGCGGCGCGCGCAGCGCGGTGTGCAGCACGGCGCGGCCTTCCGTGGTGTTGATCGGCGCACCGGCGAACATCGCGTCGCGCTGCGCGTCGAATGCCGCATTCGTGCGCGAGGTCGAGCAGGAAAGTCTGCGTCGCCACATCGATCAGATTCTTCGACAGGTCGGCAAACACTTCCGGCGCCTCGATGCTGAATGCGTCAAAGCGCCCGGCGTCGCGCGCAAAAGCTTCCACGAGACGCAGGTCCTTGCCGTGCGCCAGGTAGTGGCCGGCGAGTGCGGCCCACGCGGTCGTGCGGTCGCAGCGGGGATGGTTCATGGCGGTCCTTTCCGGGGCGTCGTCGCGGCGAATTGTCGGTGCTTCTTGCGCGAGCTTCGCCAGCCCGACGCGTCGCGCGCTCGTGCGCGCGCGCCCGACTCACTCGCAAAGTGCAGTCAAGGTGTGGCAGGCACCACGCAAAACCCGGAGTCCATCAGCGTGAGGCCGTAGCGTTGACCCGGCGCAAAGTCGCGCCCTACGTCGGGCGAGACGACGAAGATCGCGCCGAGTTCGGTGTCGAAGTTCAGCTCGAAATAGCTGCCGAGGTAGGCGGCTTTGGTCAAGGTCGCAGGCAGCGAACCGGCGTGCGCCTGCGCCTGCGGCTGCACGCGCCACGCCTGCGGGCGCACGGCGAGCTTGACGGGCCCCAGCGGCGCCGCCTGCGCCGGGTGCAGCAGCAACGGCCCCAAGCGCACGCTGCCGTCGGCTTGGCCCAGCGCGGCGAAGACCCACGCCTCGCCCATGAACCCCGCGACGAATTCGCTGCCCGGGCTTTCATACAGCTGTCGCGGCGTGCCGGCTTGGGCGATGCGCCCGGCGCGCATCACGATGATGTGATCGCTCACCGCGAGCGCTTCGCTCTGGTCGTGCGTGACGTAGGCCACCGTGAGGCGCAGTCGCTGCTGCAGGCTGCGGATCTCTTCGCGCATCGTGCGGCGCAGGCCCGCGTCGAGGTTGGACAGCGGTTCGTCGAAGAGCAAGACCGCCGGCTCGAGTACCAGGGCGCGTGCCAACGCCACGCGTTGCTGCTGGCCGCCCGACAGTTCGCTCGGCAAGCGCGCGTCGAAGCCGGTGAGGCCCACGCTTGCAAGCGTCGCCTGCGCGCGCCGCTTCGCCTCCGGCTTGGCGACGCCCGAGACGTCAAGACCGTAGGCGACGTTGGCGAGCACATTCATGTGCGGGAACAGCGCATAACTCTGGAACACCATGCTCACATTGCGTTCGGCCGGGCTTAGCGCGGTCACGTCCTGGCCGGCGATGAAAATGCGCCCGGCACTCGGCGTTTCCAGGCCGGCGATCATGCGCAGCAGCGTCGTCTTGCCGCAGCCGCTCGGGCCGAGGATGGTCGTGAGCGTTCCCTGGGGCACGGCGAAGTCGACGTGGTCCACCGCCCAGGGCGCGCCCGGAGATCCCCCATAACGCTTGCCGACACCACGAAATTCAATGCCGGGGTGAACTTCGCTCATGGCGGTGGCCCTGTGGGAGTAGCGATTCGTGCGCTGACGCGGGTCTCGCCCACGAGGCGCTGGATCGCTGCAGTCGCAAGCGACATGAGCACGATCAGCACCGTGCAGTACGCGAGCGCGACGCCGTAGTCGCCGTTGCCGACGCGGCCGATGATGTAGGTGGTGGCGAGTTCGTTTTCCGCGGTGACGAGGAAGATCACTGCCGAGACCGTCGTCATGGAGCGAACGAAGCTGTAGACCAGCGCCGCGACGAGCGCCGGCCGGAGCAGCGGCAACACGATGCGGCGCAGCGTCGTCGCGGTCGACGCGCGGAGCATCATCGACGCTTCGTCCAGCGACCGGTCGATCTGCTTCAAGCTTGCCGTTCCGGCCCGAACGCCCACCGGCAAATTGCGAAAAACGAAGCAAAGCACGATGATCAAGCCGGTGCCGGTGAGCTCGAACGGCGGCACGTTGAAGGCGAGCACATAGCTCATTCCCAGCACCGTGCCGGGGATGGCAAACGCGAGCAGGGCGCCGAACTCGAACACCCCCTGGCCGCGAAACTTCGTGCGCGCGAGCAGCCACGCCATCAGCAACCCGAGCGTCGCGCACAGCGGCGCGGCGAGTGCCGAAAGCTTGAGCGTCGTGAACAGCGAGTTCCACGCCGTTCCCGCCCAGACGATGCCGAACTCGCCCCACTGCACATCGAACGCGGTCGCAAAGTGGCGCAGCGTGAGCGTGTAGTCGCGCCCCCAGGTTTGGACAAAGCCGCCCGCGAAGGCGAACAGATAAACGATCACCGTGAACGCCAGCCACGGCAACGCCACCGCATCGATCGTGCGCCGCACGCTGCGCGGCAGCGCCATCGGGATGCCGGCGTCGCCCTTGCCCGTCAGCGTCGTGTAGTGACTGGCGCCGAGCAGCCTGCGCTGGGCGACGAAGACGATCAGCGCAAAGGCGGTGAGGATCAACGCGAGCGACGCGGCGCGGCCCTGATCGAACTGCGCGCCGACGATGGCGAAGAAGATCTCGGTCGACAGCACCGCGAACTGCCCACCCACGACGATGGGGTTGCCGAAGTCGGCCATGCTTTCGATGAAGCCGACCAGGAAGGCATTCGCCAGCCCCGGCTTGAGCAGCGGCAGCGTCACCGTCATGAACGTGACGTGCGGGCTCGCGCGCAGCGTCTGCGCGGCCTCTTCGAGCGACGGCGCGATGCCTCGCACCACACCGCGCATGATCATGAAGGCGATCGGCGTGAACGCGAACAGCTGCGCGAGCAACACGCCGACGCCGCCGTAGAACCAGCGCGACGGCGTGAGCCCGAAAGCCCACTCGAGAACTTGGTTGACGATGCCGGCGCGGCCGAACAGCAGGATCAAGCCCAGGCCGACGACGAATGGTGGCGTGATGATGGGCAGCAGCGCGAGCGCGTTCAGCGGCCGCGCAAGACGCGGCGGCCCACGCTCGGCGAGCAACGCAATGAGTGTTCCCAGCAGCGTCGTGCCGGCCGCCGTGCACAGCGCCAGCGCGAGCGTGTTCCACGCGACACCGCAGCGCGTCTGGCTCGCCAGGCACGCCAGGCCCCAGATGCGCTCGTTGGCGATGCGCCCGGCAACGCTTTGCAGCGAAGGCGTTCCCGCGTCGTCGAGAAAGGCGCCTGCCAACGCCTTCAACACCGGCAGCGCAATGAACAGCAACAGCAACGCAGCGCTGCCGACCACGGCCCCGGCGACAAAAACGTCGCCGCGAAAATAGCCTTGCCGTGCCAGGCCCGCACCGAGCAGCATGAGCAGCGCGAGCAAAGTCAACGCGCCACCCAGGCCCATGCCCAACTGGCCCACCGCGAGTTTGCCAAGCACCTGTTCGAGCCACGCGAACGACCAGCCTTGCGCGCCGATGGCAAAGCCGCTCATGCTTAAGCCCGCGACGCCGATCACCGCACCGAACACGAGGACCCGGCCTTGGGCAACGCCCAAAGGCAAACGCCAGCCGAGTGCCGCAATCGCCAGGCCCGCCAGGCCGAGCCACAACCACGGCCTGCCGTGACGCGCCGCCTGGACCGCACCACTGGCCGTGTCGGCGGCCCCGAAGACCCCCCAAAACGACTGCAGCAGAGACGCGTCGGCGCTCAGGTACCAAGGCAGCAAGGCAAACGCCAGCAGGCCCAGCAGCAGCCAGCCGGCGACCGCGCGTGACTCTGAGCGCGCCGTCGAGCTCATCGCGCCAGGCCACGGGTCGTGAAACGGGGGCGTCAACGCGGCAGCGCGTTGACGTCCTTCTCCCACTTAGAAATCAGGCGTTTGCGCTCGGCGCTCGCACCGTACTTCGCGTAGTCGTAGTTGATGAACTTGATCTTCTTGAAGTCGGGCACGTTGGGGTCGATGGGTGTCGCCTTGTTCGACGGCAACTGATACTGCTTTGCCGCGGCGCCGAACTGCTGCGCCTGGGCGGTCAACGCCCATTCGTAGAAAGCTTTCGCCTGCTCGAGGTTGCGCGCACCCTTGATGAGGCTCATCGAGCCGATTTCCGCCCCCGTTCCCTCGGCCGGTGTAACGGTCTCGACCGGAAAGCCTTGCAACTTCTCGCCCGGGCCGTCGTGCACGAAGCTGATGGACACGCTCGCCTCGCCGCGCGCGACGTTCTTGATCGGCCCGGTGCCGCTGCGCGTGTACTGGCTGATGTTCTTGTGCAGCGCCTTCATGTAGTCGAACGCCTTGTCCTCGCCCATCAACTGAACGAGTGTCGCGACCATCGTGTACGCGGTGCCGCTGCTCGCCGGGTTCGCGACCTGGATCTCGCCCTTGTATTCGGGCTTGAGCAGGTCGGCCCAGCTCTTGGGAACGCCGAGTTTCTTCTTCGCGATGAGCTCGGTGTTGTAGCCAAAGCCGAGCGGCCCGGAATAGATGCCCACCGTTTTGAAGCCTGACTGCGTGGCCTGCGCCTGCGCCCACGCGTGCAAGTCTTTCAGTTTGGTCGACTTGTATTCGAGCGAGAGGTCCAGCTCGGCAGCTTGCAGATGCGGGTCGCCCGTGCCACCGAACCAGACGTCGGTCTTGGGATTCGCCTTTTCGGCGATCAGCTGCGCGAGCGCTTCGCCCGATCCCTTGAGCGCCATATTGACCTTGATGCCGGTCGACTTGGTGAACACGGTCTGGATCAGGTTGCACCAGTCGGCTTGCACCGAGCAGATGACGTTGACCTGGCCTTGCTGAGCGAACGCGGGCAGCGCGACCAGCGCGCCCAGGGCAATCGCCACACTCCACTTCTTCATTCGAATCTCCTTGATGGGTCGCTGCACCGTGCCGACCACATCGTCGATGTCGCGGCAGGTAGCGTGTGCAGCTTCATCGTAGCCCCGCGCCGTGGCGCTTGGCGAAGCTCCCGCCCCGGAGTAACCCGCAGAAATGGCCGCGCGTCGCCCGCCTTTCATTGCCGATCGGGCGTCCGCGCCATGAAATAACATCGCGCCCTGATCACCGCCCGGCGCAAACCCCATGTCCTTCGACCTCGTTCTCTTCGGCGGCACCGGCGACCTGACGTGGCGCAAGTTGATGCCCGCGCTGTTCCAGGCCTGGCGCCACGGCAAATTGCCCGAGGGCGGACGCATCATCTCGGTGGCGCGCGACGAGCGCAGCGACGCCGCCTACCGCGCCTTCATCCGCGACAAGTTCGTCGAAGTCGACAGCGCGAAGCGCCCGCACGACGACGAGTTCGCGCGCTTCGCCGAACTTCTGCACTACCGCCGCATGGACCTCGCGCTGCCCGAGCACTACGCCGGGCTGAAACAGGCGATCGACGCGCGCGGCGCGGACACGGTGGTGCTGTTTCTCGCCACCAGCCCGCACCTGTTCCCGCAAATTTGCGAGCAGCTCGGCAACGTCGGCCTGAACGGGCCGAAAGTGCGTGTCGTCCTGGAAAAGCCGCTCGGTCACGACTTGCAAAGCGCGCAGAAGATCAACCGCGTCGTGCGCGCAGCGTTCAGCGAAACGCAGGCGCTGCGAATCGACCATTACCTCGGCAAGCCCGCGGTGCAGAACCTGATGGCGCTGCGCTTCGGCAACGCACTGTTCGAGCCGATCTGGCGCCGCGAGAGCATCGCGAACATCCAGATCACGCTCGCCGAAGGCCTCGGCGTGGGAACGCGCGGCGATTTTTACGACCGCACCGGCGCTCTGCGCGACATGATCCAGAACCACGCGCTGCAATTGCTGACGATGGTCGCGATGGAGCCGCCGATCAGCAACGACGCCGACGCGATCCGTGACGAGAAGCTCAAGGTCTTGCGCTCGCTCAAACCCTTCACGACGGAAACGATATCGCGCGACGTCGTGCGCGGCCAATACCGCGCCGGCAACGGCGGCGGGGAAAAGGTTCCGGGCTACCTCGAAGAAGTGAAAGTGCCGCCCGACAGCCAATGCGAAACCTTTGTCGCCTTGCGCGCCGAAATCCAGAACTGGCGCTGGGCGGGCGTGCCGTTTTACCTTCGCACGGGCAAACGGCTTGCGGCGCGCGACGCGCAAATCGTCGTGAATTTCCGGCCCACCCCGCACACCATCTTTCCCGGCGTGAATCAGCCGAACAAGCTCGTCATCAACCTGCAGCCCGAAGACGGCTTGAAGCTGCACCTGCTCGCCGCGAAGGGCGCACGCCAGCATGAAGCGCTGTCGCCTGTGTCGCTGGACCTGGATTTCGACAAGGCGTTTGCCGAGAACCGCGTCGGCGGCTACGAGCGCTTGCTGCTCGACGCGCTCGCGGGCAAGCTCAACCTGTTCGTTCGCAGCGACGAACAGGAACAGGCGTGGCGCTGGGTCGAGCCCATCCTGCACGCCTGGAGCCAAGACAGTGCCGGCCCGCGCCCCTACGCCGCCGGCACCTGGGGGCCAGCGGCATCGAGCGCGCTCGTGGCGCGCGATGGGCACGCATGGATCGAAGAACAATGATCCGACGCGTCTGACCTGACGCCGGCGTCAGACGGCCGGGACTGGCCTCAGCCGACACGCACCGCGTCAAACTCACCGCGCAACGCGCGCCACACGACGTTCGGCGTGAGCGGCATCTGCACCCTCTCGGCGCTGCGCGCGAGGCCGGTGTTCGCGAGCGCGTCGACCACCGCGTTCACGACCGCCGGCGTCGCGCCTATCGTGCCGAGTTCGCCCACGCCCTTGGCCCCCAGCACATTCGTGAGGCACGGCACCGTCGTGTCGAACTGCGTCTTGAAGCCGCGGAACACGTCGGCGCGCGGCAGCGCATAGTCCATGAGGCTCGCGCTGAGCAACTGGCCGCTGTCTTTGTCGTACACCACCTGTTCGCACAAGGCCTGGCCGATGCCCTGCACCGCGCCACCTTCGACCTGGCCGCGCACGATTTGCGGGCTGATGACGCGCCCGATGTCGTTCACCGACGCGTAGGCGACCACTGCCACGTCGCCGGTGTCCGGGTCGACTTCCACTTCACAAATGTGGCAGGCGTTGGGCCAGCTCGGCGCCCCCGCCGTCGCCGTGCCGTCCATCGTGATGCGTGCGCCCTTCTGTTTTGCCGCGAGATCGAACAGGCCGATGCCCAGATCCGTGCCGATCACGTTGAAGCGTCCGGCGCGATATTCGATGTCCGACGCCGCTGCTTCGAGCGCCTCGCCGGCGAGCTGTTTGGCGTGTTCGACGGTGCGCTCCGACGCGATGTGCACCGCGCCGCCGCCGGTGAAGAGCGAGCGCGAGCCGGCGCTGCCGAAGCCCGTGGCACGATCGGTATCGCCCTGCAGCACCCGAATGCGTTCGATGGGCACATGAAAGACGTCGACCGCGAGCTGCGCGTAACTCGTCGCGATGCCCTGCCCCATTGCCTGCGTCGCGCTCGTGAGTTCGATGAAGCCGTCGGCAAGCACGTTGACCGTCACGTTCTCGGCGAGCACGTTGCCGCCAGTCCATTCGAGGAAGGTGGCGATGCCGCGGCCACGCAGCTTGCCGCGCTTTTCGCTCTGCGCGCGGCGCGCGGCAAAGCCGTTCCAGTCGGCCAACGCCAGCCCCTGGTCGAGAATTTTCTCGAACTCGCCGCAGTCGTAGACCTGCGCCATCGGGTTCGTGTAGGGCATCTGCGCCGGCTGGATCATGTTGCGCCGGCGCATTTCCGCCGGGTCCAGCCGCATCTCGCGCGCCGCCGCGTCGAGCAGGCGCTCGACGATGTAGATCGCCTCGGGGCGCCCGGCGCCGCGGTAAGCGCCGATCGGCGTCGTGTTGCTCATCACCGCCGTGAGGCGCAGGAAGATCGTCGGGATGTGATAGATGCTCGTGCTCACCCAGGGGCCGACAAGCAGCGGAATGAGCACGCCCGTTGCCGTCGCGTAACCACCCACGCTGGCGAGCGAACGCACGCGCAGCGCGAGCACCTTGCCTAACGCATCGAGCGCGAGTTCGGCGTGGCTGATCACGTCGCGGCCGTGCACCGAGGCGCAGAACTCCTCGTAGCGTTGCGCGCACCACTTCACCGGCCGGCGCAATGTGCGCGCCGCGTGGGCGACGACGATGTCTTCGGGGTAGATACCCGTCTTCATGCCGAAGCCGCCGCCGACGTCGCCCACGAGCACGCGAACTTGCGCCGCACTCAAACCCGGCAGGCAGGCGACCAAGCCGTCGCGCACGACGGTGGGCATCTGGCTCGACAGCGTGACGGTCAGCTTGCCGCCGCTGTCGACTTCGGCGAGAACAACGCGCGGCTCGATGGGACTCGGCGCAATCCGCTGGTTCACGATGTCCAGGCGCACGGTCACCGCAGCGCGCGCAAACGCCGCCGCGGTGGCTGCGGCGTCGCCATGACGCATCTCGGAGGCGATGTTGTCGGGCGCGGCGTCGCACAAGGCCGGTGCGCCGGACGCGACGGCGCTCGCTGCGTCGACGACCGAAGGCAGTTCTTCGTAGTCGATTCGCACCGCGTCAAGGCCGGCGAGCGCCGCTTCGCGACTCTCTGCGACCACCGCAGCGACCGCTTCGCCGACATAGCGCACGCGGTCCACCGCGAGCGCATAGCGGGTCGCGCTTGCTGCGGGCGTGCCGTCCGGGCGCGGAAAGGGAATGCCCGCGGCGATCGGCTTGACTCCCGCGGCGAGCAGATCGGCACCGCTGTACGCTGCGAGAACGCCGGGCAGCGCGAGTGCGCCGCTCACGTCGGCTGAGACGATGCGCGCGTGCGCGTGCGGCGAGCGCACGAAGATCAGGTGCGTCTGGCCGGGGCGATTCAAGTCGTCGGTGAATTGGCCTTTGCCGGCGACGAGCGTCGGGTCTTCGATGCGGCGCACCGTCTTGCCGCTGCCGAAGCGGCCGACGTCGACGGGCGAGTTCATCGCGCAACCCGCGCAGCGGCCATCGCATCAGCGGCCTGTTGCACCGCAGTGACGATGTTCACGTAACCCGTGCAGCGGCACAGGTTGCCCTCGAGCGCCTCGACGATTTGCGCTTCGCTCGGTTGGGGAGTGCGCTTGAGCAGGCCGCTCGCCGCCATCAATATGCCCGGCGTGCAGAACCCGCATTGCAGGCCGTGGCACGCCATGAAAGCCTCTTGCAACGGGTGCGGCTTGGCGTCGCTGCCCGCCAGGCCCTCCACCGTCGTGATGCGCCGCCCCTGCGCCTGCAGCGCGAGCAGACTGCAACTCTTCACCGGCATGTCGTCGAGCAGCACGGTGCACGCGCCGCACTGCGCGGTGTCGCAGCCGCTGTGCGTTCCGGTCAGCCCGAGCGGGCCGCGCAGCAGATCGAGCAGCAGTGTCGTGGGTTGAACGTCGTTCACGACCGGCTGGCCGTTGACGTGCAGTTTCAAGCTGGTCATTGCAGATTCCGAGAGGTGCAGTGCGCCATCGTAGCCGGCGCGGAAGAAGGGACGTCACTCATGCGCCGTTGCTGCCCGGCGTCAGCGCCGTGCCGGTCTGGCCTTCGACCCAGCGCGCCAACTCACTGATGCTCGCCCCGGGGCCCACCGCATGCGACGCGGCGCGCCAGAGTTGTTCGCCGAGGCCAGAGAGCGGCACCGACATCTGCGCTTCGCGCGCGAGACCCATCGCGATGCCGATGTCCTTGAGCATCAGCTCGAGCTTGAACGGATCGTCGAACGTGCGGCTGACGACACGCTTGGCGATGTGGTTCTTGCTGATCCAGGACTGGCCTGTCGACTCGTTCAGCACGTCGGTCATCACCGCCGGGTCCAGGCCGAAGGCCTTGCCGATCGCCAAGCCTTCGGCGGTGGCGCTGAACGTCATCGCCGTGATCAGGTTGTTGATGCACTTCATGGCATGGCCGCTGCCCAGGCCACCCAGGTGGAACACGGCGCGGCCCATCACATCGAGCAGCGGGCGCACGCGCTGCACGTGCTGCGCATCGCCGCCGACCATGAAGACGAGTTCCGCCGCCTGTGCTCCCCACTGGGCGCCCGACACCGGCGCGTCGACCATCGCCACGCCCTTGGCGGCGAGCGCCTGCGCCGTGGCGCGCGTGATCCAGGGTTGCGCCGACGACGTGTCGAGCAGCAGCGCACCCGGTTTCAGTGTTTGCAGCAGCCCCTGCACACCGAGCGTCACGTCGCGAACGACTTCGCCGTTGGGCAGCATCGTGATCACGAGCTCGCTTCGCGCGCCCACCTCGGCCGGCGTGGCCGCAGCGCGCGCCTCGCCACCCAGCGTCTTGGCCAGCGCCTGCGTGAGGGTCTCGTCCAGGTCGTGCAGTGTCAGCGTGTGACCCGCCTTTGACAAGTGCGTCGCCATCGGCGTGCCCATCACGCCCAAGCCCACAAAACCGATGTTCATCAAAGTGGCCTTGGCTAGAGCCGCATCAAGCGCGGCAGGAACAGGCTGATGTCCGGGAAGGCCACAAGAATCGCCAGCAGCGCGACGATTGCCACGACGAACGGCGCGACACCACGGAACACCGTCGCCGTGGACACGCCGCTGAGCATGCTCTTGACGACGAACATGTTCATTCCCACGGGCGGGCTGATCAGGCCGATCTGCACGACGACGACGATCAGGATGCCGAACCACACCGGGTCGAACCCCAGGCCCACGACGAGCGGGAAGAACACCGGCACGGTGAGCAAAATCATCGACAGCTCTTCCATCGCCGTTCCCAAGATGACATAAATCGCGCAGATCGCGATCATCACGGTGATCGGGTGAATTTGGTACTGCGTGACGAAGGCCTTGAGGTCACCGGGCATCGACGTGTAGTTGACGAAGTTCGCGAACACGAGTGCGCCAACCAAGATCATGAACAGCATGCCGGTCGTGCGCGCGCTGTCCACGAGCACGTTGAACAGGACCTTGGGCGTCAGCACGCGCCGCGCCAGGGCAAAGCCGAATGCGCCGAAAGCGCCGATGCCCGCGCCTTCCGTGGCGGTGAAGATTCCGCCGTAGATGCCGCCCATGACGATGACGAACAGCGCGGCCACCGCCCAGACTTCCTTGAGTGCGAGCAGGCGCTCGCGCCACGACGTGCGTTCGGCGTTCGGCCCGGCCGCCGGATCCCGCCAGCATACGTATTGCACCGCGAGGCAAAGCAGTGCAACGGCCAGCAGGCCAGGCAGGACTCCGGCGGCGAAGAGCTTGCCGATGCTCGTCTCCGTCATGATGCCGTAGATCACCATGATGGTCGAAGGCGGGATCAGGATGCCCAGCGTTCCGCCCGAGGCGATGGCGCCGACTGCGAGCTGGTCGGAGTAACCGTGGTCACGCATCGACGGGTAGGCAACTTTCGTCATCGTCGCGGCGGTCGCGATCGACGAGCCGCAAATCGCGCCGAAGCCCGCACACGCCATCACGGTGGCCATGGCCAGGCCGCCGCGCAGGTGGCCGACGAAGGTGTACGCGGCGCGGTACAACTCCTTGGACATCCCGGCGCGCGTCACGAAGTTGCCCATCAGGATGAACAGCGGAACGACCGACAGCGTGTACTGGAATCCCGATTCGTAGACGACGGTCGTCGCCGACGCCATCGCCGGCCCGAAGCCCTTCATCCACCACAGGCCGAGAAAACCCACCAAGCCCATCGCCAAGGCGATCGGCACGCGCACGAAGGCGAGCAGCATCATGAGTGCGAGACCGCACAGGGCTTCGGTCATGGCGCGTCGATCAGATGATGGTCTTGCCTTCGTCCGCACGGTGCGGAACGAAGATCAGGACAAGGTGGATGAGCGCGGCGATGACGATCATCGTGCCCATCGCATAAGCCAACGGTGCCAGCGGCAGCTTGAGCACGCTCGTCGTGTCGCCGTATTCGGCCACACGCACGGCGCGGCGGAAGATCAGGTAGCCGATGCCACTCAGCGTGAGGAAGCAGACGATGTCGGCAACGACGTCGAAGAAATGCTTCACGGCGGGCGACATGAAGGCATCGAAGGTGTCGATGACGATGTGCTCGCGGCGTTTGGAGACCAAGGGCAAGCCGCAATAAATGAGCGCGGCGAGCATCATCTCGGTGAGCTCGAAGCCGCCCGCGAGCGGTTTGTTGAACAGATAGCGGCCGATCACGTCGACCGTCGTGACCAGCATCATGGCGAACAGCACGACGGCCGAGGCGGTGCCGAGCGCCGTTTCCAGCTTGTCGGTGAGGCTCTTCACCGTCGCCGTGCTCATCACCCCCCTCACCTCGCCGCTTCGCCTTCGTCGGCAAGCACCCAGGCGCTGTGCGTCAGCGCCGCGCGCGGGTCCAGCGCGGCGGGCGCAAGCTCAACTTGACGCAGAACCGACATGCAGCGCGCGCTTCAGTTTCCGGCGGCAACGCGCTTCAATTCTTCCTGGAACTCGGTCACCACCTTGGCGCCGTCGACACCCTTGGCATTCGCCGACTTGATCCAGTCTTGCACAAGCGGCGCGGTGCGCGTGCGCACGTCGGCGACGAACGCCGGGCTGGCGTCGGTGATCGTCACGCCCGCGGCCTTGAGTGCGTCGATGCCGATCTTGTCGGCGGTGTCCCACGCCTTGCCTGCCAGACGCGCGAGCGCTTCACCCGATACCGACGCGATCGCGTCCTGGTCCTGCTTGGACAGCTTGTTCCACTTGTCTTCGTTCATGAAGAAGCCAAACGAAGAGGAATAGAAGCCGCCGGGGAAATAGGTCGCGTACTTGACCACTTTGTCGAGGTTGAAACTCTTGATCGACTCGGAGGGGAAGAAGGTGCCGTCGGCCACACCCGAAGAGAGCAATTCGTAGGACTCGGGCGCGGGCTTGACGAGCGGCGACGCGCCGAGCGCCTTGGCCGAGGCTTCCGAGATCCCGCCGCCGCTGCGGATCTTCATCCCCGACAAGTCGGCCACCGTGTTGATCTGCTTCTTCACGGTGAACATCTGGCCCGGGCCGTGGGTGAACACGCCGAGCAGCTTGACACCTTTGTATTCATTCGCGGCTTGCAGGTATTTCCAGTGGATTCGCGAAAACGCGACCGAATTGATTTCGGCCGTGCCGCCCGCGCCTGGCAGCTCGGCGAGCAAGGGCAGCGGATGGCGCGCCGGCGTGTAGCTCGCCGTGACGTAAGACACGTCGACCAGGCCGTCGCGCACCGCGTCGAACGTTCCCGGAGGCGCCGAGGGGTGCTTGGGCAACATCTGGAACTTCACGCGCCCCTGCGTCGCCTTTTCCACCGCAGCCGCCCAGCCGCCGAGCACGTCGCGCGTCAGGGGGTGCGTGGGGCCGACCCAGCTCGACATGGTGAGCGTGGTCTGCGCGAATGCGCTGCCAAAGCCGCAGCCCAGCAACAGGGCTGCGGCGGCGAACTTGAGTGAATTGAACTTCATGCGAATCTCCTCGGAATTTCAAAACGATGGGGGGACGGGAATCAAATGTCGGCGCACGCGGCGCGAAGCGTAGCACTGTGCCTGCAAGCGCGCGGGCGGGCAATGCGAATCATCCCTGAGAACGTTTCCGCCAGGACTGGCGCTGCGCTCAGGCGCGCGCACGCAGGCGCATGCGCAGGCCAACCGGCGCCATCGTGAACGAGAGGTGTTCACGAGCCAATTGCCCATTCGCCGTGCCGACGCTCTGGATGTCGAAATTCGCGAGCAACTGCGCCATCGCCATCTTCATCTCAAGCAGCGCGAGGTAGCGCCCCGGGCAAATTCGCGGGCCCGCGCCAAAGGGCATCGAGCTGCGCTTGGCGCTTGTGGCGAGCGTCGCCGCGCCACCCGCGCCTTGACTGAGCCAGCGCTGCGGCTCGAACGCTGCGGCGTTGGCGACGTGGCTGTCGCTGACGCTGTCGCGGCGCATCAGGCTGATCACGACGGTTCGGGCGCGGATCTGCACGTCGCCGATTTGCGTATCGCGCAGCGCCTGCAGCGCCAGGATGGGCGCGACCGGCTTGAGGCGCATCGTCTCGTGCGCGCATGCTTCCACGTAGTCGAGCTGCGCCATGTGTTCCAGCGTCGGCTCCTGCGAATCCCCCAGCACACGACGCACTTCCTGCGTCGCCAGCGCCAGCGCCTGCGGGTGCTGCCAGAGCAGTTCGATCATCCAGGCCAGGGTATTCGCCGTCGTGTCTTCACCGGCGAGCAGCATCGTCAGCACGTTGCCAGCGACTTGCGCGTCGTCGATGCCGCTGCCCTCCTGGTCGGCCGCAGCGATCATCGCTTCCAGCAGGTTGCGCGGCTGGTCGCGCAGGCCCGGTTCGGCGTGCATGCGCGCTCGCGCCTGGGCGATGAATCCGGCGACGGCGACTTTCACCTCGGCAATGCTGCGTTCGAGCTGCCGGTCTGCCGCCGAGCGCCAGAAGCGCCACGTCGCGATCGGCGCAAAGAGTCGCTTGAAGACGGCCGGGAAGATCTTGTCCAGGTGCTGCTGGATCACGTCGGCGTCGGACTCGAGCGTGTTCACTTCGGCACCGAAGGCCAGGCCGGCGATCGCGTCGACAGTGAAGCGCATCAGGTCGCCCTGCAAGTCGATCGCCTGGCCTTGCTCGGCCGCGATTCGCCAGCGCGAGGTGAGGCGCTGCGCCACCTTGACGAGCGACGGAAAGTAGCGCCTCACGTGCGCCGGGTCGAACCCCGCCATCACCATGCGGCGTTGGCGCTTCCAGACGTCGCCGTTGGCGCCGAACACGCCGGGAGTCAAGCCCATCTCGACCCAGATTTCTTCGAGGCGCGAGGTGCGGCTGAAGCCGTCGGGCCGGTCGCGCAGAATCGTTGCAACCAGCTCGTGGTCGCCCAGCACCAGCACGCGGCGCTTCCTGAGGATCAGCTTGAACAGCGGCCCGTAGTCGCGGCACCACTGCTCGAGCTGCAAATGCATTCGCGAGGTGTCGATCTGAAGCGCGTTGCCGAACCAGGGGATGCCGCGCGGACCGGGCAGGTCCTCGAAACGCCGCAGCACGACAGGCAGCGCGTTCGATGAATCGGACTGAATCGTTTGCATCGTGCTGCTCGGGCTGTCGACGAAGCGTGTCACCGCTGCGGCATGTCTTTCACGGAAAAGCCCAGGCTCACGACGGCGTCTTCGGGAATCGCCGGCATCGTCGCGTTCCAGGCGAGCCAGGCGTCGCGCATCGCCTCCAGGCGGCCGGGGTCGCGCGCTGCTTGATTGGCGCGTTCGCGTTCATCGTCGGCGAGGTTGAAAAGGTACTCGTGCGCGTCGACCTGCAGGTACTTCCACTGCCCCAGGCGCATGGCGCGCTGCTGGCGGTATTTCATGCGCCAGAACATGGGCCGCTCGAATTGGTGGCGGGGATCGCGCAGCACCGGCAGGAGCGACACGCCGTCCAGCGCAAACGCCGGGTCGGATTGCGCCCCGGCGCTGGCGAGCACGGTCGCCGACCAGTCCATCGTCAGGCAATGCTGCTCGCTCGTGTGGCCCGGCGCGATGAGCGCCGGCCAGTGGGCGATCCACGGCACGCGAATTCCGCCTTCGGTGAGGTCCATCTTGCCGCCCACGAGTGGCCAGTTGTCGGAGAAACGCTCGCCGCCGTTGTCGCTGGTGAAGATGACGAGCGTGTTCTCGCCGATGCCCTGGCTGCGCAAGGCGTCCATGATCCAGCCGATGCCTTCGTCCATGTGCTGGATCATGCGGCGATAGCTGTGGATGTTGCCGCCGTGCAGGTGGAACAGTTTTTCGGTGAGCAATGGGGCGAGCGCCGCGTCGTCGCGCGTTTCCCAGGGCCAGTGCGGTGCCGTGTAGTGCAGGCTCAGGAAAAACGGCGTCTTGTCCGCGGCGCTGCGTTCGATGAAGTTGACAGCACGGCGTGACAGCAAATCGGTGAGGTAGCCCTCGTCGTGGCGCTCTTCTGTGCCGTGCCACAAGTCGTGCGCGCCGGTCGAGCCGCAGTGGCTGAAGTAGTCGACACCCCCCGACATCGGCCCGTAGAACTCGTCGTAGCCCGAGCGCAAGGGCCCGAAGTTCGGCTTGAACCCGAGGTGCCACTTGCCGATCAAGGCAGTTCGGTAGCCACTCGCCTTGAGCAGCGAAGGCAGCGTCGGGTGCTCGGGCGGCAGCCCGAGCACGGTGCTGTCGCGCGTGCGAATGCTGATCGGCTCTTCGGCGGCGCCGCGCAGGCGGTACTGGTAGCGCCCCGTCATCAAGGCGAAGCGCGTCGGCGAACACACCGGCGAATTCGCGTAACCCTGGGTGAAACGAAGGCCGCTGGCGGCCAGGCCGTCGAGCACCGGCGAGACCGGCGCGCGCCCGCCGTAGCAGCCGAGGTCGGCGTAGCCGAGGTCGTCGGCGACGATGAAGATGACGTTCGGTCGGGGCACGGCGTGTGCAGGAGGTTCCACCATAATGATCCGCAATGTACCTGCCCAGCCACTTCGAGGAAACCCGGGTCGACGTGCTGCACGCCTTGATTCGCGCGCAGCCGCTGGGGCTGCTGATCACGCTGGCCGACGCTGGCCTGCAAGCCAATCCGATTCCGTTTCTCATCGACAGCGGGCCGTCACCCCTGGGCACCTTGCGCGGCCACGTCGCGCGCGCGAACCCGCTGTGGCGCGACTCACGCGCGGACGTAGATGCGCTGATCGTGTTCCAGGGTCCGCAGGCGTACATCTCGCCGTCGATGTACGCCACCAAGGCCGCCACCGGCAAGGTGGTGCCGACCTGGAACTACGTGACGGTGCAGGCGCGCGGGCGCCTGCGCGCCATCGACGATGCAAAGTGGGTGCGCGACCTCGTCGAGCGCCTCACGCAAACCCACGAAGCGCAGCGCGCCGTGCCGTGGGCGGTGAGCGACGCACCCGACGATTACATCGAGACGATGCTGCGCGCCATCGTCGGCATCGAAATCGAACTGAGCGCCTTGCAGGGCAAGTGGAAAGTGACGCAGAACCGCAATGCCGCGGATCGGCAAGGCGTCGCCTACGGCCTCACGCAGCAGGGCGAGGCGAACCGCGACGCGCAAGCGCTGGCGATGGCCCAGCTCGTCGAGCGCGGCGGCGCCGGTTGAGAGGCGCACGGGCGCGCCGTGCGCCCGCAATCCGTCAGAACGGAATATCGTCGTCCATGTTGTCGAAGCCGCTCGCCGACTTCGCCGCGGGCTTGGACGCAGCGGCCGCTGCAGCCGCGGGCCGCGACGCCGGCGCCGGCCGCTCGCCGTAGCCTGACGGCGCGCCCTCGTCGGACGCACCGGCGCCTCCCCCTGCGCCTTCGCGGCTGCCGAGCAACTGCATGTTCTCGGAGACGATTTCCGTCGTGTAGCGGTCCACGCCCTCCTTGTCTTGCCACTTGCGCGTCTTCAGGCGCCCTTCGATGTAGACGGGACGGCCCTTCTTCAAGTATTCGCCGGCGATTTCAGCCGCGCGGTCGTAGAGCACGACCGAGTGCCATTCGGTTTCTTCCATCTTCTCGCCCGAGTCCTTGCTCTTCCAGGCGCGGGTCGTCGCGATGCGCAGATTGCACACCGCATTGCCGTTGGGCGTGTAGCGCACTTCGGGGTCTTTGCCGAGGTTGCCGACGATGATGACTTTGTTGACTGAGGCCATGTTCGGGCTCCGCGATGGTGGTGAGGTCGGGACGATTATCGTCCCGGACCTTGGCCCCTGGCTTTCCCGCTGAAGGGGGAAATGCGAGCTGCGGATCTCCCACCGATGGGGGATGGATCGGCCGCGGGCGCTCAGTGTTGGAAACCCGAAGCGCCCATCTGCCACAGCAAGAACGCGTACATGTCAACGCGCTCTTCGAGCCGCTGCTGCTTGAGATTTCCCCCGCCGGCGTCGAAGTCCAGGCGCAGCAACACCGGCTTGCCGCTCGTCGTGGCGGCCATCAGGCGCGCTGCCGTCTTGGTGCTCTGCCAGACCTCGACACGCGGGTCGTTCACGGCGTGCGTGAACAGCACGGCCGGATACGGCGTCGCGCTCTTGATGCTGGCATACGTGCTCATCGCCAGCAGGGATTTGAAACCCGCTTCGGTTTTTGTGGTGCCGAACTCTGTGGTTCGCGGTCCGCCGTTCGCCCCGGTTTCGAAGCGCAGGGCGTCGAGCAAACCGGCCGAGGCGATCGCCGCAGCGAACAGCTCGGGGCGCTCCGTCACCGCCCGGCCCACCAGAATCGCGCCGGCGCTGTTGCCGATGATGCCGAGCTTGCTGGGTTGGGTGAACTTCTCGGCGATCAGGTATTCCGCGCAAGCGATGAAGTCCTTCCAGCTGTTGGGCTTGCTGAGCTGAAAGCCGCCCTTTTGCCAGTCGGACCCATAGGCACCGCTGCCGCGCGGATTGGCCACCGCAAACACGCCGCCGGCATCCAACCAGGCGAGCCTGCCGCCGTTGAAAAACGGCTCCGCCGTGATGCCATGACTCGCGTAGCCGGTCAGGAGGGTTGGGTTGCGGCCGTCAAGCACGACGCCTTTGCGATGGAAGATCGACAGCGGAACCATCGCGCCGTCGTGGCTCTTCACCTTGACTTCGGTGGCGACGACGTCGGGAAGCGCGTCGTACGGCCCGGCCGGCTGCAAACCGGTGTTCCTGACGTTGCCGTCGGCACCGATCGCAAACACCTGGCGCGCGCGAGTCCAGCTTTGCAGATCGACCACCAAGCCCGGCAGGCGCGGGTCGGCCGAGGGCCCGCCCGTGCCGGCAAGCTCGAACGTTCCCTGCACCGGGAGCGCCACTTCGACGCTGTGGACTGCCGCCGCGCCCGCCGGATGCGCGCGCTTGTACAGGCGCTTCACGTTGCCGTCGCGGGTTTCGATGTAGAGCGCGTCGGAGGCGGCGACGACGCCGATCACAAGTTGATCCGACTCGGCGAACACCTCTTTCGCGGTGTGCATCTGCGGCGCATCGAGATTCATCGCCAGAACTCGGGAGCGCGACGTGCCCTTGTGACTCACCATGTAGAGCGTGTTGCCGAAGTAGGCGACGCTGGTCACGCCGTCCGCCGCGCTGGCGATGCGCTTCCACTGCGGCTGGCCGGACAACAGGCTGCGCTGCGGGGCAAGAAACAAGCCCAGTTCGCGCTCCTGGCTGTTCACGGTGCGGCCGATCGCCCAACGGCCGTCGTGCGTCAGGTCAACCATCGGCGTATCGGCGGGGCCGACGTCCAGCCCCTTGATGGCACTGCCAAACACCGGCCGCGCCGAGGCAGGAGGGGCACCGATCTTCAGCATATAGGTTTGAATCGTCGAGACCTGCTGCAGGTTCAGAGCGCCTCTGACAGTGTGCCGGCGGTTGAACACCAAGGCCTTGCCGTCGGGTGACCAATCGGCGCCGCCGGAATCGACCTGCGCAATCGGCGCACCGAGCGTGCGCCCGCCGCGCGTGTTCAAGATGCTCATGACGGCTGTGTCCGCGCCCTGCTTGGACATGCCGAAGGCAACCAGGCCGCCGTCGGGTGACGGGCTGAACCAGTTGATCGTGTGGGACTTACGCGTGCGCAGCTCGAGCGCCTGCGGGTCGAGCAACACTTTTTCCTTGCCGTTCAGTCCCTGGCGCATCACGAGCCGGGACTGGCTGTCGGTCGGCCCGCGGCGCCGCATGAAGTAAAGCTCGCCGGGAACGCGCTTGACCTGGGTCACGCGATCCGTCACCAAGGCGTCGTAGCGCGTGAGGCTCTCCAGCAACGCAGCGCGGCCCGGAATCTGCGCCAGCGCGGCACGCGAGTGCTCGTCGTGCGCTTTCATCCACTTCAACACCTCGGGATCGGCCTTGGCCTCGAAGTGGCGATACGGATCATCGACGCTCACGCCGAAATATCGGTCGGTGGCGCCGCGCGCGGCGGGCACCGGCGGCGCTGACGGCTGAGCCAGGCTGGCGGCGCCGATGAGACCGAGCAGCACGATGGCGGCTGCGCGCAAAGGTCCCAGGGTTCGCAAGGGTCGAGTCATTCAGCAAAGCTCCGCCACGGATGGCCCGCGCCTGCCCAGGTTAGCGCGCAGACACTGTGGTCATGTATCGGCAGGTAAGGTGCAAACAAGAGCACATGATTCGTGAACTCAGCACGTCGCGTAACATCCCGTTCCCTCGCCCGACTGCCCATGCTTGCGCCCGAACTCCAGCCCGCCGATACGGCAGCAAGAATCCTTCAGCAGGTCTTCGGCTACGCCACGTTCCGCGGCGCGCAAGAGCAAATCATCGAGCACGTGAACCGCGGTGGCGACGCGCTCGTGCTGATGCCCACGGGCGGCGGAAAAAGCCTGTGTTATCAGGTACCCGCCGTCTTGCGGCATCGCCACGAACGCGGCGTGACGATTGTCGTGAGCCCGCTCATCGCCTTGATGCACGACCAGGTGGGCGCGCTCGAAGAATTCGGCGTTCACGCGGCGTTCCTGAATTCGACGCTGAGCCTGGACGAAGCGCAGCGCATCGAGCGCGAGATGATGAGCGGGCGCCTCGTGCTGCTCTACGCCGCACCGGAACGCGTGACGACGCCGCGCTTTCTGGAGCAGCTCGACTCGCTGCAGGAGCGCGATCTGCTGAGCATGTTCGCGATCGACGAAGCGCATTGCGTCAGCCAGTGGGGCCACGACTTTCGCGAAGACTACCTCGCCTTGAGCGTGCTCCACGAGCGCTACCCCGAGGTGCCGCGCATCGCGCTCACGGCGACCGCCGACGCGATCACGCGCGCCGACATCATCGAGCGCCTGTCGCTCGCCGACGCGCGCGTCTTCGTCAGCAGTTTCGACCGGCCCAACATCCGCTACCGCATCGTCGAAAAGGACGAGCCGCGCAAGCAACTGCTGCGTTTCTTGCAGGACGAACACGACGGCGACGCCGGAATCGTTTACTGCCAAAGCCGAAAGAAAGTCGACGAGACCGCAGCGTGGCTGATCGAGGAAGGCCTGAGTGCGCTGCCCTATCACGCTGGCCTGGACGCCGACGTGCGACGCCGCCACCAGGACCGCTTCTTGCGCGAAGACGGCATCGTGATGGTCGCGACGATCGCCTTCGGCATGGGCATCGACAAGCCCGACGTGCGCTTCGTCGCGCACCTGGACCTGCCGAAGAACATCGAAGGCTACTACCAGGAAACGGGTCGCGCCGGGCGCGACGGCCAGCCCGCCGACGCCTGGATGGCCTACGGCCTGGCCGACGTCGTGAACCAGCGCCGCATGATCGACGACAGCCCGGCGGCGGAAGACTTCAAGCGCCGCCAGCGCGGCAAACTCGACGCGCTGCTCACGCTGGCCGAAGCGCACGACTGCCGGCGCGTGCGCCTGCTCGCTTACTTCGACGAAACGAGCCAGCCTTGCGGCAATTGCGACAACTGCCTGCAAGCCCCCGCCACCTGGGACGCGACCGACGCGGCGCGCATGGCGCTGAGCTGCGTTTACCGCTTTCACCAGAACGGCGGCCGGCGTTTCGGCGCCGGGCACCTGATCGACGTATTGCGCGGCAAGGCGACCGACAAAGTCGCGCAATTCGGCCACGAGCGCCTGAGCACCTTCGGCGTGGGCGCCAGCGTCAGCGAGACGCGCTGGCGCGGCGTGTTGCGCCAGCTGATTGCGCTCGGCCACTTGCGCACCGAAGGCGAGTTCAACACCTACGAGTTGACGGAGAGCTCGCGCGACGTGTTGCGCGGCGATGTGACGCTGCTGCTGCGCGAAGGCGACGATTCGCCCAAGCGAGGCGACGCCTCGCGGCGCAGCCGGAGCGCCAAGGGCGGGACGGCGAAAGGCCCGGCGTCGCGCGGCGCACCCGCCGGCCTGGACGAGCGCGCCCAGCAAGTCTTTGCTGCGCTCAAGGCGTGGCGCGCCGAGGTCGCGCGATCCCACAACTTGCCGGCGTTCGTCGTCTTCCACGACGCCACCTTGACCGAGATGGCGCGAACCCGGCCGCAGACCTTGGGCGAACTCGCGCAGATCAGCGGCGTCGGCGCGAAAAAACTCGATGCCTATGGGGAAGAGATCTTGCGCGTGTTGAGCAGCGCTGAGGCCGGCTAGGGACTTTGTCAACGCGGGCACCGCTCAGACACGCAGCGCGTTCACCCCACACACTGAGCTGGGCCGTATCACCGTCACGCACGCACCCGCATGACTTCTGCGACCGAACCCACTGACGACGCCCTCATGGCCGCCTACTCCGCCGGCGACGCACGCGCCTTCGAGCAAATCTATGCTCGCCACCACAGCGCGCTCTATCGCTTCGTGCGCCGCTTGCTCGGCAGCACGCTGGTGGCGCAGGTCGACGAGGTTTTCCAGGACACCTGGCTGCGCGTCGTGCGCTCGCGCGACTCCTGGGCACCGCAGGGGGCGACGTTTCGCACCTGGTTGTTCACGCTCGCGCACCATCGCGCGATCGACGTGCTGCGCCGCAGCGGCCGGGAAGTTGCGCTGGACGCGGTCGATGCCGACGGCGACGAGCCCTGGCAGCCGGACACGCTGCCCTGGCAACATTGGCCGGCGCCGGCGGGCGCAGCGCCGCAGGCCGACGAACTCGCGTTCTGGCGCCGCGCCGGGCTGCGCCTGCTGCATTGCCTCGAGCAGCTTCCGGCGGCGCAGCGCAGCGCCTTCCTGCTGCACCATGAAGACGGCCTGGGGCTTGCCGAAGTGGCGCAAGCGCTCGAAGTCGGTTTCGAGACCGCAAAGACGCGGCTGCGCTACGCGATGAGCAAACTGCGCACCTGCATGGGCGCTTACCTCGCAGCGCCGGACCTGTCATGACAGCGCCCTCTGACCGAGACACCGAGCGCGACGCCCACCTGCAAGGCGCGCTGCGCCACGCGCCCGACGCCAACGCGGCGCCGCCTGCGGCGTTGAGCGACGCGATCCTGCGCGCTGCGCACGGCGCCGTGGCGCAGGCCAGGCGCCCTGCCCGCACAGCGACCGGAAGCCTGCACTGGCTCGCCGCCGCCTGGGCCTGGCTCGGCCAGCCGCGCCTGGCCGGCGCGCTCGCCGGGTTGATGGTGGCCACCCTGGTCGGCATGCTGTGGTGGGATCAACCGATTGAGCGCGCCCTTGACCCGGCAGGTGAGGCGCCACTTTGGTCGAAAGATTCGCCCGCAGCGCCCGTTGCTGCGACGGTGCCCGCCGAAACGCCTGAGGCCGAGTCGAAACTCGCAAGGCCTGTTCAGGAAGTCGACGCCCGAGCGCCGGTCGTGCTTGCTGAACGATCCGCACGTCGATCCGCTCCCGCTCCTGCCATCGCGCGTGAACCCGCTCCCGCTCCCGCTCCCGCTCCCGCTCCCGCTCCCGCTCCCGCACCAGCACCTTCACCTGCAATGGCGCGCGGACCCGCCTCGACGCGCAACGAAGCGTCCGCTGAAGCCCCCGCAGCGGGCGCTGGCGAAGCGCGACAGGCAGCTTCGGTGCTCGCGAAGGCAGCGCTCACGCAAGATGCCGCGGCCACAGGAGTTTCCTCGCCACCGGCACTTGAAACGCCGGCCCCTGCGGCAGCCACACGTCGCGCCGACGCCGCGGTGCGCGAGCGCGCCGAGCTCTCGGCCGCCCGCACAGCGACACCCGCCCCGGCCCTCAAGGCAGCGGTGCCATCAGCTTCCGCTGCGCCCGCGTCGCTCGCCGAGGTGCGCGCGGCAATCTCCGCGCAGCCGGAGCGCTGGACCTGGCAACTTGGTGCACAGCCGCCCCGTGCCATGACCGGGGAGCTGCAAGCGTGGCTGGCACGCCTCGACGCCGCAGCCGGCACGGCGCTTGGCGGCGCCGCACTGCCTGAGTCAAGGGCCGCCCAAAGCGCCACGCTGCAGCTCCTGCGCGATGCGCAGCCGCACAGCAGCGTGTTGTGGGGCGTCGACGCGGTGCAGTTGCTGAGCGTCGGCGGCGCTCCGGCCTCGCTGCGCCCGGGCCTTGCACCGCAAACCGCACGCGAGCTTGCTGCGCAGTTGGCACAGATCGCGGCGCGCTGAGCCGGCGCGCTAGAGTCGCGTCAGGCAGGCGTCACACGGCTGTCGCCGGCGGCGCGCAGAATTCGACCTCTTCAATGGAGCACCCATGGCCAAAGACTTCGACACGATGGAGTTCAGCAACATCTCGCCGAACCCGAACATTCACGAAGTGTCCGACCCGGCGCGGCGGCTATGGATTCAAGGCGGCGTCGGCGCCCTGGCGACGGGCGTGTTCGGCGCGCTGCTGCCCGGCTGCGCGGTTTGGCCCGGCAGCGGCCCCTTGCTCGGCTTCAAGGCGATCCCGGCTGCCAACACCGACACCCTGGTCGTTCCGGAGGGCTATGTGGCGAGTGCGTTCGCCTCGTGGGGCGAGCCGATCGGTGTCGCCGGCAACATGCCGGCGTGGCGCGCCGACGGCAGCAACAGCGCCGCCGACCAGGCGGTGCAAATGGGCATGCACCACGACGGCATGGAGTATTTCGCTATCGACGGCTCGAAGCGCGGCCTGCTCGTGATGAACCACGAGTACACCGACGACGGCTTGTTGCACCCCGACGGTTTCAAGACCTGGAGCGCCGAGAAGGTGCGCAAGTCGCAAGCCGCGCATGGCGTGGCGGTGATCGAAATCGAGTGGCGCGAAGCGACGGGACAAGGCAGCTGGCAGATGGTTCGGCCGTCGCGTTATGCGCGGCGCTTCACCGCGTACACGCCGTTCACCGTGGGCGGCCCGGCTGCAGGCCACGCGCTGATGCGTACTGCTGCCGACCCGCAGGGGCGCACCGTGCTGGGCACGCTGAACAACTGCGCGAGCAGCCAGACGCCCTGGGGCACCTACCTGTCGGGCGAAGAGAACTTCTTGTTCTACTTCGACGGTGGCGACAACCTCGTTCCGCACCAGCGGCGCTGGGGTCTGCGCAAGAGCGGCGCTTACCGCTGGCCCGAGCACGACGAACGCTTCGACGCGCGCAAGCACCCCAACGAATTCAACCGCTTCGGTTGGGTCGTCGAAATCGACCCGATGGACCCGAACTCGACACCGGTGAAACGCACGGCACTCGGCCGCGCCGCGCACGAAGGCGCGTGGGTCGCGCTGACGCGCGATCGGCGCGCCGTCGTCTATTCGGGTGAAGACGCACGCTTCGAATACATCTACAAGTTCGTCAGCCGCGATTCCGTGCGCGCCGCAGGCGCCGGCTTGACGGCGGCGCAGGCGAATCGCGAGTTGCTCGACCACGGCACGCTCTATGTGGCGCGCTTCAACGCCGACGGCACCGGCCAATGGTTGCCGCTCGTGCACGGCAGCGGCCCGCTGACCGCGGCGAACGGCTTTGCCGACCAGGGCGAAGTGGTCATCAAGTCGCGCCAGGCGAGCGACTTGCTCGGTGCAACAAAAATGGACCGGCCGGAGTGGATCACGATCGACCATCGCAGCCGCGACATCTATTGCACGCTCACCAACAACAGTTCGCGCGGCGCGAAAGACCTGCCCGGCGTCGACGCAGCGAATCCACGCGCGAACAACGTGATGGGCGGCATCATCCACTGGAAGGACGACGGTGATTTCGACGGCGCGACGCTGCGCTGGGACCACCTCGTGCTCGCGGGCGACCCGGCCAATGAACGCGCCGAAGCCAAAGGCAACATCAAGGGCGACAGCTTTGCCTGCCCCGACGGCCTGCTCATCGACGCGCGCGGCGTGATGTGGATCCAGACCGACATGCACGCGACACAGATGTACAAGGGCGAGTTGGTGCGCATCGGCAACAACCAGATGCTCGCGGCCGACCGCAGCAGTGGCGAGATCCGGCGCTTCCTCACCGGCCCGGTGAACTGCGAAATCACCGGCGTCACGCTCACGCCCGACGGCCGCACGATGTTCATCAACATCCAGCACCCGGGCGAAACGCCCACCGACCGCAGCGACCCGGCCGAGCCTACGAAGTATTCGAACTGGCCCGACTACAAAGCGGGCGGCCGGCCGCGCTCGAGCACCGTCGTGATCCGGCGCAGCGACGGCGGCTTGATCGGAACTTGACGACCGCCCAGCGCCTCAGGTGATGCGGTAGAAGTCGAGCAGCACGGCACTCGCCTCGCGCTGGCCCACCGCCAGCGCGAGCACCTTGTTCAAGTGCAGCCACGCCGGCGCGCCGGTGGTGAAGCGCACGACGGTGCGAAAGAAGTACTCATCGCGCGCGACCGCTTCGCCGCGTGCCAGCCGCGCCATGACGTGTGGCGGGCCGTGGCGCAGGCCGTCGCTCTGGACTTCGATGAGGGCACCGTCGTCGGCGCGGATCACATAGTGCGCGGCAATGTCGAGCGCCCCATCGGCACGGTTCACTTGCCAATCGACGCCGCCTTCGACAATCGTGCCGTTCAGTTCCGGCCCGCGCACCGTGCCGCCGAGCAGCGCCACGTAACGGCGCTCGCCGTGTTTGGCGATGCCCAGGCTCACGACGGGGCCGACGTCGCAGCGCACCTGCGTCATCGGCACGAGTTGCGGCGGCGCAGGGAAGTTCGGGCTCGTCACGCCCAGTCCTATTCGACTTTGCCGATGCCGCGCACCGCCGCTGTCATGGCTTGTGCGTCGGCGTCCCAGTACGTCTGGAATTCGGGAGCGTCGAGATACTCGAGCGGGCTGCCGGCGCGCGCGATCACCTGAACCACGTGGGGATCGGCCGCGACCTTGCGCGCTGCCGCGCGCAGGCGCTGCACGATGTCCTCGGGCGTGCTTGCCGGAACGAAGAGCCCGGACCACTGCGCGAAGCGCGCCGCGTGGCCGAGTTGCGCGAGGCTCGGCACGTCGGGCAGGCTCGCGAGCGGCCGGTCGCCCCAGTGCGCGAGCGCGCGCAGCTTGCCCGCCTTGATGTGCTGCGCCACCGTGGAGGGGCCGCTCGCGACCGCGTCGACCTGGCCGCCCAGCAGCGCGGCCAACGCCGGCCCCGCGCCGGTGTAGGGGATGTGCGTCATGCGAAAGCCGGCGCTCGCCTTGAGCATCTCCATCGGCACGTGCATCGTTCCGTAGTTGCCCGAGCTGCCGTAGTTGAAGGCACTCGGTTTCGCCTTGGCGTCGGCGATGAATTCGGCGAGCGTCTTCCACGGCGCTTCGGAGCGAACCACGAACACCGTCGGGTCGGCAGTGAAGCGCGCGATCGGCTTGAACTGGTTGACCGTGAACGCGGGCTTGCGCTCGAACAGCTTGTCGGCCTCGGGCAGGATCGAGATCGACGACAGCGACAGGAGCAGCGTGTAGCCGTCTCCCGGCGCGCGCGACGCGTGGGCGATTCCCAGCGCGCCGCCCGCGCCGCTGCGGTTCTCGACGATCACGCTTTGCTTCAACTCGCGCGCCAGCGCCTCGGCGACGGGCCGCGCCACCGTGTCGGCCACGCCGCCCGGCGGGAATGGAACGACCATCGTGATCGGCCTGTCCGGCCAGGCGGATTGCGCGCCCGCGCTGCCCGCCGCGGCGAGCACGCAAAGCAAGGCGGCGCACCGGGCTGCCGATCGCTGAAAACCCGTCGTCATCGCTCAACTCCTTCGGGCCGACTCATCATCGACCCCTGGCGCATTGTGCCGAGTTCAGGCGTGGGAAACTCCGCCTTCATTTTCCGCCGGAGCATGCCCATGACCTTGTCGATCCGCCACCTCCTCACCGCCGCAGTCCTCGTCGCCGCGACACTGCTCGGTGGCTGCAGCGCGATGCGCGCGCAAAATCCGTCGACCGCGCTGCAACCGGTGAACGCCGTGGCCGACGGCGACGACGAGCGCGTCATGCTGAAGGGCCACGACGTCGTCGCCTATTTCACGCAGGGCCGGCACGCCTTGGGCTCGACCCAGTTCAAGAGCGTCTACGAGGGCGTGACGTTCCGCTTTGCGAGTGCCGAGCACAAGGCGTTGTTCGACACGAACCCGAAAAAGTACCAACCCGAGTACGGCGGCTATTGCGCGAACGGCATCGCCTACGGCATTCCGTGGGGCGGCGACGCCGACACCTGGCGTTTGATCGACGGGCGCCTGTTCATCAACGGCGGCCCGGGCAGCAAGGCGGCGTTCGAGCTGGACTTGAAAACCAACATCGAGCGCGCCGATCGCTACTGGCGCGAAGAAGTTGCCGGCAGCCACAGCTTCTGGCAGCGCAGCAAGCGGCTCGTGTTTCGGGTGCCGCACTACAAGAGCGGCGACCAACTCGCCGCCGAGGTGGCTGCGGCCAAAGCCGCGGGCAAGTAGCGCGAGCCGTTACTTCGACACCGGCATCGCGAACTCGGCGCCCTTGGGCGTGCTCTCGGGCCAGCGCTGCATCACGCTTTTTTGCTTGGTGTAAAAGCGCACGCCCTCTTCGCCGTAGGCGTGCATGTCGCCGAACAGGGATCGCTTCCAGCCGCCGAAGCCGTGCCACGCCATCGGCACGGGAATCGGCACGTTGATGCCGACCATGCCGACCTGCACACGCCGCGAGAACTCGCGGGCGACGTTGCCGTCGCTGGTAAAACACGACACGCCGTTGCCGAACTCGTGGTCATTCACGAGTTGCAGCGCAGAGGCCAGATCGGGCACACGCACGCAGCACAGCACCGGGCCGAAGATTTCTTCCTGGTAAATCTCCATCGACGGCAGCACATGATCGAACAGCGTGCCGCCGGTGAAGAAGCCTTTTTCATGGCCGTGGATCGTGAAGCCGCGGCCGTCGACGACCAACTTGGCGCCTTCTTCGACGCCGAGCGCGATGTAGCCTTCGATCCGGTTTTTCGCGGCCTGGCTGATGACGGGGCCCATCTCGACCTCAGCCTTGAGGCCGCTGCCGATCTTCAGGCTGCGCGCGCGCTCGGCCAGCAGCGGCACGATTTTGTCGGCCACATCGCCCACCAGCACCGCGACGCTGATCGCCATGCAGCGCTCGCCCGCAGAACCATAGGCGCTGCCGATCAGCGCATCCACGGTTTGCTCGATGTTGGCGTCGGGCATCACGACCATGTGGTTCTTCGCGCCGCCCAACGCCTGCACACGTTTGCCGTGTTGCGCACCGGCCTGGTACAGCGAATGCGCGATCGGCGTCGAGCCGACGAAGCTCAGCGCCTTGACCAGCGGATGCGCGAGCAGCGCGTCGACCGCCACCTTGTCGCCCTGCACGACGTTGAACACGCCGTCGGGCAGGCCCGCATCGCGCAGCAACTCGGCCATGAAAAGCGACGCGCTCGGGTCCAGCGGGCTCGGCTTCAGGACAAACGTGTTGCCGCACGCCAGCGCCACCGGGAACATCCAGCACGGCACCATGCACGGGAAGTTGAACGGCGTGACACCCGCGACCACGCCCAGCGGCTGGCGCAGCGTCCAGTTGTCGATGCCCGTGCTCACCTGATCCGTGTAGTCGCCCTTGAGCAATTGCGGGATGCCGCAGGCGAACTCGACGATGTCGATGCCGCGCGTCACCTCGCCCTGCGCGTCGCTGAAGACCTTGCCGTGTTCGGCGGTGATCATTCCGGCGAGCGTGTCGCGGTGCCGGTTCATCAGCTCGAGGAATTTGTTGAGCACGCGCGCGCGGCGAATCGGCGGCGTGTCGGCCCAGGCCGGAAAAGCCTCGTCGGCGGCAGCCACGGCAGCGGCGACTTCACGCTCTCCGGCCAGACACACCTGGCGCGCGACGCTGCCCGTGGCCGGGTTGTAGACCGCCTGGCTGCGCCCCGCAGCGCCCGGTGCGCCTTTGAAGCGCTGGCCGGCAACCCAGTGGCTTACGTCGGCGGTGGTGGTGAAAGCTTCGGTTGCGCCCATGTCGGTCTCCTTGCGAAGCGCAGATTGTGAATCAGCCGCCGGTCCGCGCGGCGGCGAAAAAAAACCCACCTGGGTGAGCAGGTGGGTCGATTGAAACCCTTCTTGCGAAGGGCATCGTTGGTTTGGGTGAGGTCTTCTGCGGTTCGAATCTTCCTGACCGGTGATGCGACCTTTGGAATCTTGGTCTGCCGTGCAGACCCCGTGTGACAGCAACGCCGCGACTGTAGGGGCGAGCCTGGGGCGTCGCCACCCCCCATCCAAGGGGCCGGCGCGGGGGCTGCCGCACGCGCCGTGGGGCAAATTTGGTGTAGGCGTTGCACGTCACAATCGCTCCATGAGTGATGCTGCGGTGAGCGATGCGGAGCGCGAAGAATTGCAAGTTCTGCTCGACAGCGTGCCCGCGCCGCTCGAGCCGCTCGACGTCAGCATGCTCGACGGTTTTCTGTGCGGCGTGCTGGTTCAGCCGAGCCCCGTGCCTGCCGCCCAATGGTTACCGTGGGTTACCGACATCGACTGCCGGCGCCTGCCGCCAAGCTTCGATGCGGCGCGCTTGCATCAATTGGCGGTCCGGCGCCACGCCGAGCTCGACCGGTCGATCGCGCGGCGCGAATGGTTCGACCCTTGGGTGTTCGAACTCGAGGAGGAAGCCGGCAGCGACGCGTCGCAAGCCTCGGTGTCGGCGCTCGAAGCCGTGTACCCCTGGGTGGCAGGTTTCGCCGCGGCGATGAATGCCTTCCCGGCGCTGCTGGCCCAGCCCGCGCAGGCGCTGACCGAGCCGCTGGCGTTGCTCTATCGACACCTCGACCCGGAAGACCTGGACGACGCCGACGATTTGCTGGAGGCGGTCGAGGCCTTGGCGCCGCTTGCCGAACTGAGCGAAGCCGTCGAACACCTGGTGCGCGCGACGCTGCTGCTCGCCGACGTGGCGCGGCCGTTGCCGGCTTCCGTGACGCCGCGGCGCACTCCGGCCAAGAACGCGCCGCACCCGCGCCGCAGGCGTTGAGCGCGCCCGCGGTGCCTCATCCGGATTGGCTTGCAATCGCAGTAGACAGACGAGTTGGGAACGCTCGCTGTCGGCCCGTTGCTGTTGTTCGATGTGGCCTCGAGGTTTGCCGAACATCCCTCGTCATCCCGGCGAAAGCCGGGATCCACCGGATGCACGCAATGAACGCTTCGCTGGACGCGCGACTTCCACGGGTGGATCCCGGCTTTCGCCGGGATGACGAACTTCATGCGTCGTGCCCTTCGCGCTGCACCTTGCCATGCTGAGCTTTGGTCGGTGGCACGCGTGACCGCACCCAAAGCGGACGTTCAAACGGCAGCGACGGGCCGAAGGCAAGCTGCCATTTCTATGCGATTGATGTTGGCGTCAAATCGTCAGCGGGTCGATGTCCACCGCCCAGCGCAAGATGCGCATCGCCGGGCCCTTGCGCTCCTGGCGCAGGCCGTGCAACGCCGGCAACCACAGCGCGAGAAATTGCTGCAAACCCTTGCGCGACGTGGCCTCGATGAGCATCTGCACGCGTTCGACGTCGGCGACGCGCGCCACATTGAGCGGCACGGGCGGGTAGATCGTCACGGCGTCGGCGTCGGGAAGGGTGCTGCCGAGTGTCGCCGCGGCGTGCAGAAAGTCTTCGGCCGCCTGCGCGTCGCGCGCTTCTGCGCGCAGCATCGCCAGGTGCGAATAGGGCGGCAACCCGGCACTTTCGCGCTCTTGGAGTTGCGCTTGGGCGAAGGCCTCGAAGTCGTGGCGCCGCAGGGCCTCGTACAGGGCGTGCCGCGGAAACCCCGTCTGGACCCACATTTCGCTGCGCGACGAGTGGCTCGCGTCGCGCCCGGCGCGCCCGGCCGCCTGCATGAGCAGGGCGAAGAGGCGCTCGGGCGAGCGAAAGTCGACGGAGAAGAGTGCGGCGTCGGGGTTCACCGCGGCCACTAACGTGATGCGGCGAAAGTCGTGGCCTTTGGCGATCATCTGCGTGCCCACGAGAACGTCGACTTCGCCCGCGTGCACGGCACTCAGCTGGGCTTGCAGGGCGCCCTTGGCGCGTGTGCTGTCGGCGTCGATGCGCGCGATCCGCGCCTTGGGCAGCAGTGCGGCAAGTTGTTCTTCGAGGCGCTCGGTGCCGCGCCCTATCGGCGAGATGTCGAGGTTGCCGCACTCCGGGCACGCGCGCGGCACCCGTTCGGCCAGCCCGCAGTGGTGGCAGCGCAAGCTGCGGTCGAGCTTGTGAAAAACGCGCCACGCGCTGCAATGCGGGCAGCCGCTCTTCCAGCCGCAATCGGCGCAGTGCAGCACCGGCGCGTAGCCGCGGCGGTTCAGGAACACGAGGCTTTGTTCGCCGCGGTCCAGGCGTTCCTGCAAGGCCGCGACGAGTGGCGCCGAGAGCACGTTGTTCGCAGGGCCTCCCGGCGCCTTGGGCAGGCGCGTCATGTCGACCAGGCGCACCGCCGGCAGTTCGGCGCCGGCAATTCGCGTCGGGAGACTGAGGCGCCGATAGCGACCGGTTTGCGCATGGCGCCAGCTTTCCAGCGACGGTGTTGCCGACCCCAGCACGACGAGTGCCGACTCGAGCCGGCCGCGGTACACCGCCAGGTCGCGTGCCGAATAGCGCGCGCCGTCCTGCTGCTTGTACGACGGGTCGTGCTCTTCGTCGACGACGATCAGACCCAGGCGCGGCATCGAGGCGAAGATCGCCAGGCGCGTGCCGAGCACCAGGTCTGCCAACCCCAGGTGTGCGGCGAGCCAATGGCGCAAGCGCTGCACCGGGGTCAAGCCGCTGTGCAGCGAGACGATGCGCTGCTCGCCGAAGCGCTCGGCGAACCGCGCTTCGAGCTGCGGCGTCAGGTTGATTTCGGGCACGAGCACGAGCGCCTGCCGGCCGCGCGCCAACGCGTGCGCTGCGGCGTGCAGGTAGATCTCGGTCTTGCCGCTGCCGGTCACGCCGTGCAGCAACACGGGCGGCGGCGCGGGCTCGCCAGCCAGGGCATCAAGTTGCTCCAGCAACTCGATTTGCTCGGCGTTCAGCGTTGGCGCCGCCCCAAATGCGCTTGGCTCCGCCTTGCCTGGATTGACGCGCTGCAGCTTGGCAATTCGAAGTTGGAGTTGGCGCTCGCTCAACTTGCGCAATTCGGGCGGCAACACCGACAGCGCGACTTCACCGCAGCCCCGCTGGTAGTAGCCGGCCGTGAAGTTGACGAGTTCGCACCAGCGTTCGCTCAGGGGCGGCAGGCTGGCCAGAACTTCCGAAATCGGGCGCAGGTTTGCCGGCGCGACTTCGGCCGGCGCGCCCGGCCAGACGACGCCGGCGACTTCCCGCTTTCCCAAGGGGACTCGAACCAAACTTCCGGGAGCGAGCATTTGCTCACTGAGATAGTCAAGCGGATCGCCAAGCCCGCTGTGCTGAGGCGTTTCGACAGCAACCCGCAGAAGGTGCGGCAGTTCACTCATGGCGTCGAGCGGGCTCCGGCTGTCTTCAAGCTAGGGATTGACGGTAAGTGGATGATTCGCCCGCGCTTTTGAATGTTTCAACAGATTCTGTGGATAACTTTGTGGGAAAACCTCACCGAGTGAGCCTAGATCGTTGATTCGATTGACTTTCGGCGTCTCGCGCCCAGTTTCAATGCACTTCAAAAACCTCAATTAAATCAATAGCTTGAACCGTGTTTGTTGAGCAATTCATGGTGCTGCGCAAGGAATTCTCCGGCACGCGGCAAGGCCCGGAAAATGGGGATAAGTCAAGCCCTGAGCGCTCACTTACCGCGCGACATGTGTCTGGCAAGCCTCGCCGAGCCTGGGCCAACCCGCCCGATCAGGGGCCTTGACGCAATCGCCGCGAGACAGCGTGCACGCTGTCCACCAGAACCTTCACATGTTCGGGTGGCGTGAACTGGCTGATGCCGTGGCCGAGATTGAACACGTGACCCAGCGGGGCGGCAAGGCTCTTCAACACGTGTTCGACTTCGAGCTCGATTTTTTCCGGCGGTGCGAACAGCACGTTCGGGTCGAGGTTGCCCTGCAACGCGATGCGCGCGCCAACCTGTTTGCGGGCGCGTCCGAGGTCGACGGTCCAGTCCACGCCGATCACGTCGGGCTGGATCGCGGCAATCTCCTCGAGCCACAGCCCGCCACCCTTCGTGAACACGATACGGGGAATGCGCTGCCCCTCGTGCTCGGTCTTGAGCTGTGCCAACACGCGCTGCATGTAGGCCAGACTGAAGGTCTGGTACGCGCCATCGGCAAGCACACCGCCCCAGCTGTCGAACACCATCACGGCTTGCGCGCCGGCTTCGATTTGCGTGTTCAGGTACAGCGCGACGGCGTCGGCGTTGACCGCGAGCATGCGGTGCATCAGGTCGGGCCGGCTGTAGAGCAGCGACTTGACGAGGCGATAGTCGTCGGAGCCCGCGCCCTCGACCATGTAGCACGCCAGGGTCCATGGGCTGCCGGCAAAGCCGATCAGCGGCACTCTGCCGGCGAGCGTTTGGCGGATCGACGCCACGGCATCGAACACGTAGCGCAATTTCGCCATGTCGGGCACCGCCAGTGCAGCGACCGCCGCTTCGTCGCGAACCGGGCGAGCAAAGCGCGGCCCTTCGCCTTCGGCGAAGGTCAGTCCCAGACCCATGGCGTCGGGGACGGTGAGGATGTCGCTGAACAGGATCGCCGCGTCGAGCGCGTAGCGATCGAGCGGCTGCAAAGTCACCTCGGTCGCGTAGTCGACATTCGTCGCCAGGCCCATGAAGCTGCCCGCCTTGGCGCGCACCGCACGGTACTCGGGAAGGTAGCGCCCCGCCTGGCGCATCAGCCACACCGGGGTGTAGGGCGTGGGCTCGCAAAAACACGCGCGCAAGAAGGTGTCGTTGGAAAGCGCAGCGTTCATGCGAAAGATTATGGCCTCGATATTTTCGGCCTCGCATTGGCGCGCGTCACAACGCGCCGTGTTGGCGCGCGCGCCGCGCTGCGGTATCGTCGCGCCCCAGGCCGCCCGGCACGACCCGGGCCAAACCATTGTTCGGGGTACCGCGATGATTCGAACGAAGTGCGCGTGGGTTACCGCCTTGTGGGTCACAGCGGCCCTGACCGGTTGTGCCGCGGTCGACGAAGACCTTGCATCCCCGGGCAAAGCCACGACTGCGGTACCACCCGCCGTGGCCGCCGCGCCCGCGGTGGTGGAAGCGCCGCCCAGCGCTGTGGCCGAAACCAGCCCGATCGAGGCTCCCGTGGCCACGTCGCCCGAAGCGCTCGACGTCGTGATCCAGCGCGCCGGCGACAGGCTGTTCAGCGACGCGGCGCGCCTGCTGGGCGACGAGCGGCGCGATTTGGTGATCGACCCCTTCATCGACGCGAACACCGGCCAGCAAACGCTCGGGAGCGTTGCCGCGGGCGCCCAACTGGCGACGCTGGTTGCCGAGCGCTTTCGGCATTGGACCCCGCGCCCGTTCGAGCGCAAGGCACTGACCGGCAGCCCCTTGCTGCTGATCGGCACGCTGACCCCAGTCGCGCTCGGCGACTCCGGCAACGGCGCGCCCGACGCGTACCGCCTCTGGTTGACCTTGGTCGACTTGCGCAGCGGCAATATCGTCGCCAAGCGGCTCGACCGCGCGACGCTGGCCAGCGTCAACGCCGAGCCGCTGCCGTTCTATCGCGACAGCCCGACGTGGCACAAGGATCGAACCCTGCTCGCCTACGTCAACTCGTGCCAGGTGCAGGCGCGCGTGGGCGAGCGTGCCGATGCGCTCTACCTGTGGCGTTTGCCGGCCGCGGCGCTGGTGCACGAAGCCACCGTCGCCTATCACGCCAAGAACTACGCGCAAGCGCGGCGCCTGTTCGTGCAAGCCTCCGAAATCGCCGACCCCGACGACTTGCGCGTGCTGAGCGGCCGCTACCAGACGAGCTGGCGCCTGGGCGCAAAAGACGACGCGGCCCAGGAGCTGAAGCGCATCGTCGCGAACGGCCTGGCAAGCAAGAGCCTGCCGCTGAAAGTGCTGTTCCAACCCGGCAGCACGATTATGCTGCCGGGTGCCGACCGACGCGATCAGTACCGACTGTGGATACGCGAAGTGGCACGCCAGGCGAATGCAGCCCATCTGTGCCTGCGCGTGGTCGGGCACGCGAGTCGCAGCGGCGCAGCCGCGGCGGCGCTGGAGTTGTCGCAGCGCCGCGCCGCGACGGTGCGCTGGCTGCTCGCCCAGGCCGCACCGACGAGCAGCAGCCGCTTCACGGCGCAAGGCGCAGGCTGGCGCGACAACCTGATCGGGCTGGGAAGCGACGATCCGAGCGACGCGCTGGACCGACGCATCGAAGTTCGCAGCGTCGATTGCCGGTGAGCGCTGCAGCACGGGCAGCGCCGTGCGCAGCAAGCAGGGGCTGAGGACGCGCACGTCGCTCAGCACCGCGCCTTGCGCGCGCTGCGTGCTGCATTCCACATAGACCGTGGTCGGGCAACTCGGGCATGAACAATTGCTGCGAAAGGGCGTGGCTTCAGTGTGCCACCGCCCGCCGCGGATAATCGCGCCTTTGCCTGAGGCGGCCACCCCGCGCCGCACCCCATGTCCACGATGACCCCCACGGAGATCGCGAAGAGCGTGCGCCGCCGCCGCACCTTCGCCATCATTTCCCACCCCGACGCCGGCAAGACGACGCTGACGGAAAAGCTGCTGCTGTTCTCCGGCGCGATCCAGATCGCCGGCAGCGTGAAGGCACGCAAGGCGAGCCGCCACGCGACGAGCGACTGGATGGAAATCGAGAAGCAGCGTGGCATTTCGGTCGCCTCGAGCGTGATGCAGATGGAATACCGCGACTGCGTCATCAACCTGCTCGACACGCCCGGCCACCAGGATTTTTCGGAAGACACGTACCGGGTGCTGACCGCGGTCGACGCTGCGCTGATGGTGATCGACGCGGCCAACGGCGTCGAGCCGCAGACGCGGCGCCTCCTCCAGGTCTGCCGCGCTCGCAATACGCCCATTCTCACCTTCGTCAACAAGATGGACCGCGAGGTGCAGGAGCCGCTGACGCTGATGGGCGAAATCGAACGCGAACTCGGCATGGAAGTCGTTCCCTTCACCTGGCCGGTCGGCATGGGCAAGTCCTTCCACGGCGTGATGGACTTGCGCGAGCAGCGCATGCGCGTCTTTCAGCCGGGCGAAGACCGCAACCGCGAAAGTGCCGACGTCATCGAGGGCCTCGAGAACCCGATTTACGCGCAGCGCTTCGGCGCCGAGTACGAACACGCGAAGCACGACATCGAGCTGCTGCGTGACGCCGCACCCGTGTTCGACGAAGCGCAATTCCTGCAAGGCCACCAGACGCCGATGTTCTTCGGCTCGGCGATCAACAACTTCGGCGTGCGCGAAGTGCTCGACGCACTCGTCGACCTCGCGCCGCCGCCGGCGTCACGCGCCGCCATGCAGCGCATCGTCGAGCCCGACGAGGCCAAATTCAGCGGCGTCGTCTTCAAGATCCAGGCGAACATGGACCCGGCGCACCGCGACCGCATCGCCTTCGTGCGTGTCGCGAGCGGCCACTTCGAGCGCGGCATGAAGCTCAAAGTCGTGCGCTCCGGCAAGGAGATGCGGCCGAACACGGTCGTGAGCTTCCTGAGCCAGCGCCGCGAACTGCTCGACGAAGCATTCGCGGGCGACATCATCGGCATCCCCAATCACGGCGTGCTGCAGCTCGGCGACACGCTCACCGAAGGCGAGGCGCTGCAGTTCACCGGGCTGCCCTTCTTCGCGCCGGAGATGTTTCGCGCCGTCGAAGTCGCCGACCCGCTGCGCACCAAGCAGCTCAAGGCGGGCCTCACCCAGCTCGGCGAAGAAGGCGCGATCCAGGTGTTTCGCCCGGCAGCGGGCTCGGTGCTGTTGCTGGGCGCCGTGGGGCAGCTGCAGTTCGAAGTCGTCGCGCACCGGCTCGAGCACGAATACGGTTGCAAAGCGCGCATCCAGCCGAGCCGCTACCAGGTGGCGCGCTGGGTCTCGTGCAGCGATGCCGATGGCGGCGCAAAAGAGTTGCAGCGCTTCATCGACGGCAACGCGCACCGCGTCGCCTACGACGCGGTCGACGCGCCGACGGTGCTGGTGGAATACGCGCCCGAGCTGCGCGCGATCGAGGCCAACTGGCCGAAGATCAAGTTCCACGCGATGCGCGAGCACGCGGGGCTGGTGGTTCAACGGCAAGTGCTGGGCTGAATCCCGGGCTTGGACCTCGAGCTGCGCTCAACCGGGAGTTCAACCGGTGCGTCGCCCGCGGCTGCGCAAGCTTGAAGTCCCGCGTTCAGTCACCATCTGGCGAGCACGGACAACAACCGGAAGCAGCACCTTGGGCGAGACCTTGTTGTGGATCCTCAGCGCGGCGCTGATCCTCTTGGGGTTGGCGGGCACCGTGCTGCCGGCACTGCCCGGAACCTTGTTCGTCTGGGCCGGCATCGTGCTCGCCGCCTGGATCGACGACTTCACCCGCATCGGTTGGGGCAGCGTTGCCGCGGTCAGCGTGCTTGCGGTGCTGGCCTGGGGCCTGGACTACGCCAGTGCCCTGCTCGGTGCGAAGAAGGCCGGCGCGAGCCGGCAGGCGATCATCGGCGCAGCACTCGGCACTGTGGCGGGGATTTTCATGGGGCTGGTGGGCGTGCTGTTCATGCCGCTCGTCGGTGCGGCGATCGGCGAATACCTGGCGCGCCGCGAAGGTGAACGCGCCGTGAAAGTCGGCTTGGCGACCTGGCTCGGTATCATGGCCGGGCTCGCGGCCAAGGTCGTGCTGGCTTTCATCATGATCGGCATCTTCGCGGCCGCGCTGTTCATCTGAACCCTCGCGGTTCCCCGATGGAGCCGCGCATCAATCTTCGAAGGACATCATGAAACGGATCTTCCTGTTCTTGCTGACCAATCTGGGCGTGATGCTCGTATTGGGCCTGGCCGTCAACCTGCTCGGCTTGAACAGCTTTCTCTCCGCCAATGGCCTGGACCTCACCGCCCTGCTCGGTTTCTCTCTGGTGATGGGCTTCGGCGGCGCCTTCATCTCGCTGCTGATCAGCAAGCCGATGGCGAAGTGGACGACGCGCCTGCATGTCATCAACGACTCGAACGACGCCACGCATGCCTGGATCGTTGCGACGGTGCAGCGCTTCGCCGGGCACGCCGGCGTCAGGATGCCCGAAGTCGGAATCTATGAAGGTCCGCCGAACGCGTTCGCCACCGGTGCGTTCAAGAACTCGGCGCTGGTGGCCGTGTCCACCGGCCTGCTGGAATCGATGACGCGCGAGGAGGTGGAAGCCGTGATCGGCCATGAAATCGCGCACGTCGCCAATGGCGACATGGTGACGATGACGCTCATTCAGGGCGTGATGAATACCTTCGTCGTGTTCCTGTCGCGCGTGATCGGCTATGTGGTGGACCGCATCGTGCTGCGCAATCAGAGTCAAGGCCCGGGCATCGGCTACTACGCGACGACGATCGCGCTCGACCTCGTGCTGGGCGTGGTGGCGGCGATCATCGTCGCCTGGTTCTCGCGGCAGCGCGAGTTCCGCGCCGACGCCGGTGCGGCGCAACTGATGGGCCGCAAGCAGCCGATGATCGCTGCGCTCGCGCGACTGGGCGGCCTGGACCCGGGCGAAATGCCCAAATCGATGCAGTCGCTGGGCATCAGCGCGCGCCCTGCGGGCTTGATGGCACTCTTGTCCAGCCACCCGCCGATGGCGCAGCGAATCGCGCGCCTTCAGCAGGCCGCCTGATCCGAAAGCGGGCATGAACGAAGGACTCTCGGGCTCTTAGTCCTCGTCCTTGACCTTGTACTGCCCCATCAACTGCTGCTGAATCGTCGGCGGCACGGGGTCATAGTGGCTCAGCGCAATCGTGTAGCGCCCTTGCCCGCCGGTCATGCCGTTCAGGCGCGCCTGGTAGTTGCTCAGCTCGGAGAGCGGCACCTGGCCCGCCACCGTCATGCCGCCGCCGGGCAACGCGTGCGTGCCGCTGACCTGGCCGCGTTTGGCCGACAGGTCGCCGGTGATGTCGCCCATGCTCGTTTCGGGCGCGGTGATTTCCACCTTGACGATGGGCTCTAGCACGATCGGTCTCGCCTTGAGCACAGCGTCGATGAAGGCCTTGCGCCCGGCAGTCGCGAAGGCGATGTCTTTCGAGTCGACGCTGTGCGACTTGCCGTCGTAGACGATGACACGAACGTCTTTCACCGGGTAGCCGGCGACGACGCCGCTGTCCAGGCCGGAGCGAACGCCTTTTTCGACGGCAGGAATGAATTGCGTGGGAATCGTTCCGCCCTTGACCTGGTCGACGAACTCGAATCCCGCACCGCGCGGCAGTGGCTCGATTCTCAGAAACACTTCGCCGAACTGACCCGCGCCGCCGCTTTGTTTTTTGTGCCGGTGGTGGCCCTCGGCCTTGGTCGTGATCGTTTCGCGATAGGCAATCCTCGGCGGGCGCGACGTGACTTCGCACTTGTAGACCTCGCTCATGCGCTCGAGCAGTGTGCGCAGGTGCAACTCGCCCAGGCCGTAGACGACGGTCTCGTTCGTCACGGCGACGTGTTCGACCTTCAGGCACGGATCTTCGTCGACGAGCTTTTGCAGGATCTCCCACATGCGCTGCTCATCGCCGCGGCGCTTCGGCTCGATCGCCAAGCCGTGCACCGGCACCGGGAAGTCGAGCGGCTTCAGGTGCAGGTGGTCGTCTTCGGCGGCGTCGTGCAACACCGCGTCGAAATGCATCTCGTCGATCTTCGCGACCGCGCAAACGTCGCCGGGAACGCCGCGCGGCACCTCGACGTGCTCCTTGCCTTGCAGCATGAACAGGTGCCCCACCTTGAACGGTTTGCGCCCGTCGCCGATGTAAAGCGCGCTGTCTTTCGTGACGGTGCCCTGGTGAATTCGGAACACGCCCATCTTGCCCACGTAAGGGTCGACCGTCACCTTGAACACGTGCGCGATCACGTGTTTCGCCGGGTCCGGGTCAGCGTGAAGCTCTTTGGCGGCAGCGCCTTCGCCTTTGTAGAACTGCGGCGGGTTGCCCTCCGCCGGGTTGGGCAGGAGCAAGTCGATCGCATCCAACAGCTCGGCAACGCCCGCGCCGTTGCGTGCCGAGACGAACAGCACCGGGATCAAATGCCCCTCGCGCAGCGCCTGCTCGAGCGGCGCGTGCAATTCGCGCGGGTCGACGTCGCCCTCGTTCAGGTAGCGCTCAACGAACTCCGGATCCACTTCAACAACCTGTTCGACAAGCGCGCGGTGCGTGTCGGCGACCGAGCCGAAGTCGCTCTGTCCTTCGGTGTTGAAAAAGCAGTCGATGACCTTCGTGCCGCCCGCGGCGGGCAGGTTCAGCGGCAGGCATTCCTTGCCGAACGTCTCGCGCAGCTGCTCCAGCAAGGCGGCCAGGTTCACGCCTTGCGCGTCGATCTTGTTGACGATGATGACCCGGCACAAGTCGCGCGCCTTGGCCCACTGCATCATGCGCACGCTCATCATCTCGATGCCGGTCGCAGCGTTCACCACGACGGCCGCCGTGTCAACAGCTTCCAATGCCGTCATCGACTGGCCCACGAAATCGGCGTAGCCCGGCGTGTCGATCAAATGCACACGGGTACCGCGGTGCTTCAGGTGCAGGATTGCCGAGTTCAGCGAATGCTGGGCGCGCCGCTCCATCGGGTCGAAGTCGCTGACCGTCGTGCCGCGCTCCAGGCTGCCCGGCGCGCCGATCGCGCCGCTTCGGTGCAGCAGCGCTTCGGCCAGACTGGTTTTGCCTGACGCTGTCTGGCCGACCAGCGCCAGGGTCCGAATCGCTGCGGTATCGGGGTGGACGGGGCTGGACGACATGGCGCTCTCCTCATTGAGCGCCTGCCGCGCCCGGGTTGCAGGGGGGTTGCGCCTCGAGCGTAAAGGATCGCGCCGCCTCGGGCAATCGGGTCGGGACCGGGGGTCGGTGCGCCCCCTACGCAGGCGCCGCCAGCCGTGGCAGTTCCCAGCGGGAGCCGGGAAGGCGCGCAGCCAGCCGCTACTTGGCCGGAACGACTTGCGGCGCGCCCGGCATCACGGGCAGCGTCTTGGCGGCCAGCTTGGCGTCCCAATCGGCCTGCAACTCCTTGCCGGAGCGGTAATGCGGTACGCGAATCACCAGCCGCTGGTAGCGTTTCAGGAAGGCCCACGAGTCGGCAACGTCTTCGTTCCAGGCCTTGTGCGCGAGCGCCAGGTTGCGCTCGGTGTCGAGTTCGAAATGGTCACGCGAAGTCTGGCCGCCGAACACGTAAAGCTTGCCGCGGTAAATGCGCCAGGTGTTGGGCCCGCCGCCGCCGCCCCAGGGAATCGCGTAACTGATGCCGTTTGCGCAGAAGCCGCCGAATTGCGGCATGTAGCGGTGCGGCGCGCGCAGGAACTCGGCCTTGTTCGCTTCGCTGACAAAGCGGAACACGACGCCCAAGCGTTCGGTGCGGATCGCCGGGTCGCCCTTGACCGCATCGCCCTGGGTGAAGTAGGCGACGGCGTCGTGACCTTCGAGCATCAGGTTGGAATCTGCCCCGTCGGCCACGGTGCGAAACGGCCCGGCATTGGGTGAGTCGTAACCCTGCGCGAGCACCGTCGAGGCGCCCAGCACGCCCAACAGAACGACGAGCGCGGCTCGCGCGAGCTTGGTGGTGGCAATATTCATTCTTGCTTCTCCAGTCAATGGGCGGCGTTGCAATCCTCCGACCCTGCTGCCGATGCCGATTGTGCGCAGCCGCCCCGCTGGCTAGCATCGGCCGCATGTCGATTGTTCATGCTGCGGCCCGATTGTGCCGCGCCAGCGCCAGCCATGCCTTCGCCCTGCTGACCGAGGCCTCGGGCATGGCGCGTTGGAACCTTGGCCTGTGGAATACGCGCGAAGTCGGCGCTGGCGTGTTCACCGGGGAATCGCTGTTTGGCGGGGGCGCCAGCTGGGTGCGCGTGAGCGCCGACGCGTCGCGCGGCCTTGTCGACTACGCCGTCGGTGCCGATCCGGGCTCGCTCGAGCCGCGCATCCAGGCGCGGATTCAGCCCGGCGCCGAACTCGGCCATCCGGCAGACACCTGCGTCGTCACGCTGTTCGCCTGGCGCACGCCGCAGATGGACGACGCGCGCTGGCAGCGCTTGCAGGCGGCGCACGACGTCGAGATCGACTTGATCCGCGCCCAGCTCGAAATGAGTGCGCCGCGCGGGGACGCCACTTGACCCCGACGCCGACGCCGCGCGCCGGCGCGCCCTCGGTGCGCCTGGCGGCCGACATCGGCGGCACCTTCACCGACCTCGTGCTCGAAACCCCGGGCGCGCGCCACTCGTGCAAGGTGTTGACGACGCCGCGCCAGCCCGAACTCGGCGTGCTGCAAGGCATGCAGCGTCTCTTCGAAGAATCGGGCGTCAGTGCGGGCGACGTGGGCCTCGTGATCCACGGCACGACGCTCGCCACCAACGCGCTGATCGAGCGCAAGGGCGCGCGCACCGCCCTGCTCACCACAGCCGGCTTTCGCGACATCCTCGAGATGGGCTACGAGAAACGCTACGAGCAGTACGACGTCAACATCGAACGTCCGCCCGAGCTCGTGCCACGGCGACTCCGCTTCACGGTGGCAGAACGACTCGCCGCCGACGGCACGGTGTTGCTGGAACTCGACGAAGCGGCGGTCGCTGCCCGGGCGCAGGAAATGGCCGCTGCCGGAGTGCAGGCGGTGGCGATCGGCTTCCTGCACGCCTACGCGTGGCCGGCGCACGAGCAGCGCGCGCGCGACATCGTCGCGCACGTGCTCGGCCCCGATGTCACGCTGTGCCTGTCCAGCGAAGTCTGCCCGGAGATGCGCGAGTACGAGCGCTTCTCCACCGACCGTCGCGAACGCCTACGTGCGCCCGCTGATGGCGGGTTACCTGCAGCGCCTGCGCCAACAGCTCGATGGCGCGGGCGTGCGCGCGCCGCTGCTGCTGATGATGTCGCGGCGGCGGCGTGACGACGCTCGACCTGGCGACGCGCTTTCCGATCCGCCTCGTCGAGTCCGGTCCGGCGGGCGGCGCGATCCTCGCCGCGCACCTGGCGCGCGAAGGCGGGCACAAGGACGTGATGGCGTTCGACATGGGCGGCACCACCGCCAAGGTGTGCCTGATCAGCGGCGGCGAGCCCGAGCGCGCACGCCGCTTCGAGATCGGCCGCGATCTACCGCAACCTGAAGGGCAGCGGCCTGCCGGTGCGCATCCCCGTCATCGAACTCGTCGAGATCGGCGCCGGCGGCGGCTCGATCGGCCGCGTCGACGCGCTGTCGCGAATCAGCGTCGGCCCCGACTCGGCGGGCGCCGAACCCGGCCCGGCGTGTTACGGCCTCGGTGGGCGGGCGCCGACCGTCACCGACGCGAACCTCGTGCTCGGCCGCATCGATGCAGAGCGTTTCGCCGGCGGACGCATCCAGCTCGATGTCGAGGCGGCCCGCGCGGCACTGCTGCGCGACATCGGCGAGCCCTTGGCGATGGACGCGCTCTGGGCCGCCGCGGGCGTATCGGAAATCGTCGAAGAAAACATGGCCAACGCAGCGCGCGTTCACGCCGTGGAGCGCGGCAAGGCGATTCGCGACTTCACGATGATCGCCTTCGGCGGCGCTGCGCCGCTGCACGCTGCGCGGCTCGCCGGCAAGCTCGGCATGACACGCGTGCTCGTTCCCGCCGGCGCCGGCGTGGGCTCGGCGATCGGCTTCCTGCGCGCGCCGATCGCCTTCGAAGTCGTTCGCAGTGACCCTGGCCGCACGAGCGATGCACCCCTGCGCGCAGTGAACGAGCGCCTGGATGCGATGGAACACGAGGCGCGCGACGTCGTCATGCCTGCGGCGCGTGCCGTGGGTCTGGACGCGGCGGCGCTGCGCGTCGAGCGCCTCGCCGAGATGCGCTATGTTGGCCAGGGCCACGAGTTGCGAGTACCGGTTCCGGACGGCGCGTTCACGCACGAGTCGTTTGCGCAACTGCACGCCGCTTTCGAAGCGGCGTACGAGCGCAACTACGGCTTGCGCATCCCCGGCGGCGAAATCGAGGTCGTAACCTGGTCGCTCACGGTCTCGACACCTGCCGCGGCAGTGCAGGCGGCGACTTTGCCGACGCGGGAGTCGCCTGAACACGCCCACCCGACGCGCGACGTGTGGGACCCGGCAGCGGGCCGGCATATCGCGTTTGCGGTGCATTGGCGCTTAGCCCTCGCGCCGGGCAGCGTGGTGGCAGGCCCGGCGTTGATCGTCGAGCACGAAACGACGACGCTCGTGCCACCCGGCTGGAACGCGCGCGTCGACTCTGCAGGTCACCTGCGGCTCCAGGCTCTGGCAGGATCAAGCCCATGACACCCTCCGCCAGCGACCCGTTACACGCGATCCGCACCCAGGTGATGTGGAACCGCCTGATCGCCGTCGTCGAAGAGCAGGCGCAGGCGCTGCTGCGCACCGCGTTCGGTTCGGTCGCGCGCGAGGCCGGCGACTTGTCTGCCGGCGTCTACGACATTGCAGGCCGCATGCTCGCCCAAGCCGTCACCGGCACACCCGGCCACGTCAACAGCATGGCCGCGGCAGTGGCGCATTTCCTGGTGCGCTTCCCGGTCGAATCGATGCGTCCGGGTGACGTCTACGTCACCAACGATCCGTGGATGGGGACCGGGCACTTGTTCGACTATGTCGTCGTCACGCCGGTGTTCCTCGCTACGCCGGGCGCAGTCGCTACGCCGCAGCCGATCGCATTGTTCGGCTCGACGTGCCACACCGTCGATGTCGGCGGCGTCGGTTTTTCAGCCGAGGCGCGCTCCGTCTTCGAAGAGGGCACGTGCATCCCGCACCTGAAACTCGTGAGCCAGGGGGTTCTCAACGAGGACCTGCTCGCCGTGATCCAGGCGAATTCGCGCAACCCCATCGAAGCGCGCGGCGACATCCTGTCGCTCGTCAGCAGCAATGATGTCGGCGCGGCGCGGCTGCGCGAGATGATGGCCGAGTTCGGGCTGGCGACGATCGCCCCGCTCGCCCAACACATCATCGAATATTCGCGCGCCGCGACACTCGCGGCGATCGCGAAACTGCCGCGCGGCACGTGGCGCGCGCAAATGCGCCTGGACGGTTATGAAGCGGCAATCGACCTGCACGCCGAACTGCACAACGACGGGCAGCGCATCGTCATCGACTACGCCGGCTCGTCCCCCGCCTCGGCGCGCGGCATCAATTCGCCCAAGTGCTACACCGATGCGTACTCGGTGTTCGGACTGAAGTGCCTGATCGCGCCCGACGTGCCGAACAATGCCGGCTCGCTCGAACCCTTCGAGGTGCGCGCCACGCCGGGCTCGATCGTGCACCCTGCGAGACCGGCGCCGGTGACGGCGCGGCACGTGGTCGGCCAGATGCTGCCCGACCTGATGTTCGGCTGCCTCGAAGCCGCGCTGCAAGGCCGGGTGCCGGGCGAATCGGCAGGCAGCATTTGGGTGCTCGCGATGGCGCGCGGCCCCGGCAGCGAGCAGCGCGGCTTCAACACGATGAGCGTGGGCCTGGGCGGCACCGGCGCGCGCCCCGGCAAGGACGGCTTGTCGACGACGGCGTTTCCGTCCGGCGTCGGCGCGATTCCCATCGAGGTCACGGAGTCCCAAGCGCCGCTCGTCTTCTGGCACAAGGAGTTCCTCGCCGATTCGGGCGGCGCGGGCGAACAACGCGGTGGTCTGGCGCAGCGCATCGTCGTCGGCGCGCGCGACCGTCTGGGGTTTACCTGCGCGGCAGCGACATTCGATCGACGCGAGCACGCCGCGCGCGGCCGCAGCGGGGGCCACGCCGGGGCGCGCGGTCGCGTCAGCGTCGAACACGCCGGCGCATTCCAAGTCTTCGAAGGCAAGGGCACGATCCAGGTGCCGCCGGGTGCGCGCCTGTGCGTCGACTTGCCGGGCGGTGGCGGCTTTGGCGACCCGCGCCGGCGTGAGCCGAACCGAGTTGCCGCCGACCTTGCCGCAGGCCTGGTCAGCGCCGAAGCGGCCCGACAAATTTATGCACCAGACGACGTCGACAACAGCGCACGGAGCCCCGCATGATCACGTTCGACGATTGCCTCGCGCTCGACGCTGCCGACCCGCTTGCGCATCTGCGCGATCAGTTCGAACCGGGCCACGCCGGACGCATCTACCTCGACGGCAATTCGATCGGCGCGATGCCACGTGGCGTGCCCGAGCGCATGAGCCAAGCGCTGCACGGTGAGTGGTCGGGGCTGCGGCGCCGCGCCTGGCATCTGGCCGATTGGCTGGACGCGCCGCAGCGCATCGGCGCTGCGCTCGCGCCGCTGATCGGTGCGCCGGCCGGCGACGTGATCGCGGTGGACAACACGACGTTGAACCTGCACAAGCTGCTCGCCTACGGCTTGCAGCTCGCCGCAGGCGACGCGTCGCGGCGGATCATCGTCTACGAGCCCGAGGGCTTTCCGACCGATTCGCACGTCGTGCAGGGGATCGTGCACCACAGCGGTGGGCGCTGGCAGGCGCGCGCGATCGCTTCGCCCGAGGAGCTGCCCACGGCGTTGCAGCCCGATGTCGCGATGGTCGTTCTCGCCCACGTCGATTACCGCAGCTCCTACCGTTGGGACATGGCGACAACGACCGCGGCGGTGCAGCGCAGCGGCGCGCGGGTCTTGTGGGACCTGTCGCACAGCGCAGGCGCCGTTCCGGTGTTGCTCTCCGAGAGCCGCGCCGACTTCGCCGTTGTCTGCGGCTACAAGTATTTGAGTTCAGGCCCGGGCGCACCCGCGCTCGCCTACATCCGTCACGACTTGCAGAACCGCGATTGGCCGGCGCTGCCGGGTTGGCTGGGCCACGCCGACCGCATGAACTTTCGCGGTGACTACGCGCCAGCGCCCGGCGTCTCGTCGCTCGTCACCGGCACGATGCCGGTGCTGCAAAACGCCGCGATGGAATGCGCCGCGCGAATCTGGGCCGGCGTCGACTTGCCGCAGTTGTTTGCGAAACACCGGTCACTGTCGACGCTGCTCGTTAGCTTGCTCGCAGAGCAGTGCGCCGCGCTGGGCGTGCGCCAGGTCTCGCCGGCCGACTACGAGCAGCGCGGCGGGCACCTTGCGTTCAACTGCCGGGGCGGCGGCGCGACTTGCGAAGCGCTGCTCGACGCCGACGTTGTGTGTTCATTCCGCCAACCCGACGTGATCCGCTTCGGCCTGGCGCCGACGACGGTGACGCACGCCGACCTGTGGCACGCGGTCGCGCGATTGCGCGACATCCTGGTCCAGGAACGTTGGCGCGAGCCGCGCTTCCAGGAGGTGTCGGTATGAGTTCGGCGCCAAGACCCAGCGACCCGCGCCGCTTCATCAGCAGCGGTTCGCCCTGGGAGGCGCTCGCCGGTTATTCGCGCGCCGTCGCGCAGGGCGACTGGGTGTTCGTCTCCGGCACGGTGGGGTTCGACCGCTCCGCCCAGGCGTGGCCCGCGTCGGCGCAAGCCCAGGCCGAGACGGCGCTGGACATCATCGAAACAGCATTGAAGCAGGCGCAAGCGCAACTCGCCGACGTGGTGCGCGTGCGTGTGTACGTGCCGGATCGCGCCGACGTTGCCGCCGTATCTGCCGTCCTGAAACAGCGCCTGGGCGCCGCGCGGCCGGCCAATACCACGGTGTGCTGTGCGCTGGCCGTGCCCGAGGCGAAGGTGGAAATTGAAGTCACCGCGCTGCGTGCTTCGGCGGGCGACGCAGTCGCAGATTCGCCTGGGGCTTGATGCGATGACAACGCATGCCCCCGCCATGCTCGAACTGCGCCAGGTGCGCAAGGCCTTCGGCAACTTGCGCGCAGTCGACGGCGTCGACTTGCGGGTTCAGGCCGGGCGCATCACTGGCCTGATCGGTCCGAACGGCGCCGGCAAGACGACGCTTTTCAACCTGATTGCCGGCACGCTCACGCCCAGCGCGGGCGAGATTCGCTTTCTCGGACAGCGCATCGACGGCGTATCGCCGGATCGCATCTTTCACCGCGGCCTGGCGCGCACCTTCCAGGTACCGCGGCCGTTCCCGCAGATGACGGTGCTGGAAAACCTGATGCTTGTTCCGGCGCACCAGGCCGGCGAGCTGTTCTGGAACAACTGGGTGAATCCGGCGCGCGTCGCGCGCCAGGAGCGCCAGGCGCGCGAGCGCGCGCTTGGCGTACTCGAGACCTGCGCACTCGCCGGCAAGGCCGGCGAGTTGGCCGGGCGGCTCTCCGGCGGGCAGCACAAGCTGCTCGAACTCGCGCGTGTCTTGATGATCGAGCCGAAACTGATCCTGCTCGACGAGCCCGCTGCCGGCGTGAACCCGGTGTTGCTGGAAACGCTGATCGACCGGGTGATCGCGCTGAACCGCCAGGGCATCTCGTTCCTCGTGATCGAGCACAACATGGACGTTGTGATGAGCGTGTGCGACCCCATCGTCGTGATGGTGCAGGGCCAGGTGATCTGCGAAGGCAGCGCTGACGCGGTGCGCAGTGATGCCCGAGTGCTCGATGCGTATCTGGGGGAGGTGCCGGCGTGAGTGCACCCTTGCTCCAGGTCACCGAAGTGTTCGCCGGCTACGTGCGCAGCCTGCCCATCGTGCAAGGCGTTTCGATTCACGTTGCGGCGCGCGAAGTGATCAGCGTCATCGGCCCGAACGGCGCAGGGAAAAGCACCTTGCTCAAGGCCATCGTCGGCCTGGTCGCGATCGAGGCCGGGCGCATCGAGCTCGCCGGGCGCGACATCACCGGCCTGGCGCCGCACGCCGTGGTTGCCGCAGGCGTCGGCTTCGTGCCGCAGACGGCGAACGTGTTCACGACGCTGACGATTGCCGAGAACCTCGTCGCCGGAGGCCACCTGTTGCGCGGCGAACTTGCCGCGCGCCTGGATCGCGCCTACGCGATGTTCCCGGTGCTCGCCGAGAAGCGCCGCGAACGCGCGCGCACGCTCTCGGGCGGGCAGCGCCAGATGCTCGCGATTGCGCGCGCGCTGATGACCGACCCGGCCCTGCTCGTGCTCGACGAGCCCACCGCAGGCCTGGCGCCGCGCCTGGTCGACGAAGTGTTCGCGCGCCTGCGCGAACTCGCCACGGGCGGCGTCGCGGTGCTGATGGTCGAGCAGAACGCGAAGGCCGCGCTGCGCATGTCGGACCGCGGCTATGTGCTCGCCGAGGGGCGGAACCGGGTCGCGGGAAGCGCGGCCGAGTTGCTCGACAGCGCCGAAGTCGCTGCGGCGTTTCTCGGTGGCGCACCGCGGACCCCACCTATTGCCGCCCAAGCTGCTGGGAGCACCGCGTGATCGCCCAGGCCCTCGCCGACGGTGTGCTCACCGGCGCGGTGATCGCACTCGGCGCGATCGGCGTCTCGTTCACGATGCAGATCATGCGTTTCGCGAACTTCTCGCACGCCGAGCTGTTGACGTGGGGTGGCTACCTGACTTTCGTTTTCGTCGGCTTCGCCGGCCCGGGAACGCCCACCGGGCCGCTCTCGTTCGGCTGGCAGTTGCTCGCCTGCGCGGTGCTCGGTGCTGCGCTCACGGGTGGGTTGGCGTGGGCGCTGGACCGGCTCGTCTTCCAGCGCCTGCGCCGGCGCGGCGCGCACCACCTGACCCTCGTGTTCGCGTCGTTCGGCGCGGCGCTCGTGATGCGCCACGTGATCGTGCTGCTGTGGGGCCACGAGTCGCGCTATTACACGCGTGAATTGCAGATGGCGCCCGAGCTGATTCCGGGGGTGCGCGTGCTGCCGGACCAGATTTTCATCCTCGCGATCACGCTGCTCATCGTCGGCGCATTGCACGCCTTCCTCACCTACAGCCGCACCGGCGTCGCGATGCGCGCCGCCGCCGAAAGTCCGGCGCTCGCGCAGGCGTGCGGCATCGAAGTCGACAAGGTGATCCGCAACACCTGGCTCATCGGCGGCGCGCTCGCGGCGCTGGCGGGGGTGTTCACCGGCCTCACGCCGCAGTTGAACCCGGAGCTCGGCGGCAGCCTCCTGCTCGCCTTGTTCGCCGCCGCCGTGCTCGGCGGAATCGGCAGCCTGCCCGGCGCAGTGCTCGGCGGGCTGCTCGTGGGCATCGCCGAAAACGTGCTGCTGATCGTCGTCAGCCCGGGCTACAAGCAGGCGATGTCGTTCCTGTTGATGCTGCTCGTCCTGCTGTTGCGGCCGCAAGGGCTGTTTGGTGAACGGCGCGAGGGGGAACGATGAGCGGAATCTTCGCCTACCTCATCTTCTTCACTTGCATCGTGCTGATCCTGGGCATCGTCACGCTCGGGCTGAACCTGCAGTGGGGTTTCACCGGGCTGTTCAACGCCGGCGTCGTCGGCTTTTATGCGATCGGCGGCTACACGCACGCCATCCTCACCGCGGCACCACAGCCCGGGCACATGGGCAACTTCGGCCTGCCGTGGCTCGTCGGAATCGCCGGCGCGTTGCTCGTCACCGCCCTGGCGGCGTGGTTGATCGGTGCCGTCACGGTGCGGCTGCGTGGCGACTACCTGGCGATCGCATCGTTCGGCATCGCGGTGTCGATTCAGCTCGTCACGCTCAACTGGCAAGAGCTGACGGGCGGGCCGAACGGCCTGACGCGAATCGCCCGGCCGCTCGCCGGGGTGTTCGATACGCCGAGCGCCTACAACTTGTGGTTTCTCGCCCTCTTGGCCACGATCACCTGGCTCGTCTACATCGGCCTGGAGCGCATGTTGCGCTCCCCCTGGGGGCGGGTGCTGCGGGCGATTCGCGAAGACGAGCTCGCGGCAGTCGCTCTGGGAAAAAGCGCGACGCGCTTTCGCCTCGAGGCCTTCGTCATCGGCTCGACGCTGATGGGGCTGGCCGGGGCGCTCTACGTCAGCTTCATCGGCTTTGTCAGCCCGTTCGACTTTCTGCCCATCCTGACCTTCCAGGTCTGGGCCATGCTGATCGTCGGCGGCAGCGGCAACAACCGCGGCGCGCTGCTCGGCGTGCTCGTCGTCTGGAGCATCTGGACGGTCTCGGGAATCGCCGTCACCAAGCTGTTGCCGCCGAGCCACGCAGCGCAGGGCGCTGCCGCGCAGGTGATCCTGATCGGCGTCGCTTTGGTGCTGATGCTGCTGTTGCGGCCACGCGGGCTGCTGGGAGAACCGCCCATTGTTTCGCGCCACGCCAACGAATAAGCTGGCACCGACCCTTCCCCTTCCTCCCCCAATCACTGGAGACACCCATGCACCCCATCTTTATTTCGCGTGCCGGCCGAACCGCCGCCCTGCTCGCGACCCTGCTGTTCGCCGCAGCCGCGTCGGCGCAAAGCGGCTGCCCGGTCAAGGTCGGCGGCGTGTTGCCGCTGACCGGCTCGATGGCGCCGATCACGAAGAAGATTGCCCAATCGGCAGAACTCGCGTTCGAGCACATCAACGCGGGCGGCGGCGTCAAGGGCTGCCCGGTGCAGTTCATCCTGCGCGACGACCAGGGCCAGCCGACGGTGGGCGTGGACGCAGCGAAATACCTGGTCGAGGTCGAAAAAGTCGCGGCGTTCACCGGCACCATCTCGTCGGGCGTGACCGGGCCGATCATCGCGTCGGTCACCGCGCCGTCCAAAGTCGTGCAAGTCACGTGCTGTTCCACGGCGAGCCCGTTCACGCTCGACGGGCGCAGCGGTGGCTACTTCTTTCGCACGATTCCGACGAGCAAGACGCAGGCCTTTGCGACGGCGTCGGAAACGACCCGACGCGGCTTCAAGAAAACCGCCGTGATCTTCGTCAACACCGATTTCGGGCGCGACATGCTCGGCTTCTACAAGCAGGCCGTCGGCAAGCTCGGCGGCGAAATCGCGATCGAGGTGCCGTACAACGACAACCAGACGAGCTACCGCGCCGAGGTGACGCGGGCGCTTTCCGCCAAGCCGGAGTCGCTGCTGCTGATCGGCTTCCCGAAAGACGCAGTCACGATCGTTCGCGAATGGCTGTCGTTCGGCGGCCCGCGCGTCGTGGCGCTGAACAACTCGATGCGCACGCTCGACTTCGTGGCCGGCGTGGGGGCAACTTTCGTCGAAGACTTCTTCGGCATGGACAACGCCCAGGTCGCCGGGCCGAATGTGGATTTCTTCAACAAGGCGTTCGAAGACAAGTTCAAGACCGACAGCAAGGGCCCCGGCGTGCACACGCAGTACGACGCGGTGATGGTGATCGGCCTGGCGATGAACATCGCCAAGGACGCAAGCGGCCCGGCGATCAAGGACGCGATCCGCCAGGTGCACGCCGCGAACGGCACGCCAGTGGGCACCGGGCCGGCCGAGTACAAAAAGGCGCTGGAGCTGATCAAGGCCGGCAAGCCGATCAAGTACCACGGCGCGACCGGCCCGATCGAGTTCGACGCGAACGGCGACGTGACCGGCCCGGCGCTCGTGTGGAAAATCAAGGGCGGCCAGATCGAGACGGACCGGGTCATCTCGATCGAAGACATGCAGGCGCTGTTCAAGCGCATCGAGTAAGCGGCTTGCGGCGGGCTTTCCCGACGCGCGCATGTGCTCAGGTGTCACTTGTGCAGACTGGCTCGCAATCGCACAAGGCAGACGAGTTGGGAGCGTTCACTTTCGGCCCTTTGCTGACGTTCGATGTGGCCTCGAGGCTTGCCCACCAACCCTCGTCATCCCGGCGAAAGGGCCACCCCGTACTCGATACGGGGCCGGGATCCACTGGATGCAGGCGATGAACGCTGCGCTGGACGCGCGACTTCCACGGGTGGATCCCGGCTTTCGCCAGGCGAACGCCGGGATGACGAATATCCTGCGTCGACGCGTGACCGCACCCAAAGCGGACGTTCAAACGTCAGCAACGGGCCGACAGCAGACCGCCATTCCAATTCGATTGAATGCAAAGTGGTGGTTTCCGTCGTGCCTCACGCGGGCGTGCGCACCACCACCTCGGCCTCGATCTCGAGCTCGTAATCGCCAATCAACACCGCGCCACCGAGCATCGTGTTGGCGGGGCGAATCGCACCGAAGTAGCGGCCGTGCACTTCGGCCACGCTTTGGCACGCTGCCGCGTCGCGCAAGTAAACGCGGGTGCGCACCACGTCGTGCAAGCTGCCGCCCAGCGCCTCGACGCTGGCCGCAATCTTGTCGAGGATGTAGACGCATTGCGCGGCGGCGTCGCGCGGCGCGACGCTGCGCCCGGCGCCATGCGTCGCCGTCGTCCCGCTCACCAGGATGCGGTTGCCGTCGCGCAGCGCGCGCGAATAGCCGGCGATCGGCTCCCAGCGGCTGCCGCTGTCCACACGCAAGCGCGGCGCTGCGGCATCGAGCGTCTGCACCGCATACACCGGCGGCAATTGTTCGAGGTGGTGGCGGAGGTCACCCGACGCCGTGAGGAAGGGCGGGCGCCGGTATTCGTCGCCGCAGTCGCCCGGCGGAGGCGTGGCCGCGGCGAGCGCGTCGTTCAGCCGCGCGTGGTCAGCGGCGTCGAGGGCAAACGAAAACAGCGCGGCGTTGTCGTCGCGGTGCTCGCGCTCGCCGGGTCGTGCGCCGACGATCACCGCGCCCACGGCAGGATGCTCCAGCACCCAGCGCACCGCAACATTCGCCACCGAGACGCGATGGCGCAGCGCCACCGCGTGCGCCGCGGCGAGGATGCGCTGCAGCGCGGCCCAGCCGCCGATCGCGTCGATGAAGCGTTTGTATTTCGACTTGCTCCAGTCGGCAATCTCGGTGGGTTCGGCCGCCCCCACCCAACGGTCGGTGAGGAAGCCACCGCCCAGCGTTCCGTAGGCGAGCAGCTTCACGTTCTCGGCCAGGCACAGCTCGCTCATTCGGCCGGCGGCGCGCGGGTCGAGCAGCGAAAACGAGACCTGATTCGTCGCCACCGGAATACCGTCGCGCAGCAGCAGGCGCAAGTGATCGGTGTCGAAGTTCGTGAGGCCCAGGTGCGCGATCAGGCCTTGGGTGCGCAGCGCCGCGAGCTCGTGCATCGCGTCGAGGTAACCCGGGTGCGCGTACTGCCACCAATGAAACTGCAGCAAGTCGATGCACGCCACGCCCAGGCGCTGCCGCGAGCGCTCGACGCCGGCGCGCACCGCCTGCGCAGTCATCCGCCCCGGCGCCGGGCACCACTTGGTGAAGGCGCGCGACCGCGGGGTGGCGTGGCGCGCCAGGAGTCGGCCGACGATGAGCTCGGCGCTGCCGTAGTGGTCGGCCATGTCGAAGGCGTCAAAGCCGGCTGCGGCGTAGGCCTGCAGCGCGTCGGCGGCAGCGTCGGCGTCGAGCAGCGTGCCGCTGCGCTCCATGTCGGCGACCTGCCACAGGCCGACGATCAAGCGCGGCACGGTCAGGCCGGGGGCGAGTTCGATGCGCGGGATGGCGCTCATGGTCTATGAACTTGGATACGATGGGCGCATGACTCTACCGGACAACATCGACCTCGGCGGCGGCGTGCGCGTGTCGCGTGTCGCCAAAGGCAACTGGCAACTCGCGCAGCGCCATGGTGCGCCCTTCGACCGGGATCGCGCCATTGACGACATGCGCGCCTTTGTCGACGCCGGCGTGACGCTGTTCGATTGCGCCGACCACTACGTCGGCGTCGAGCCGCTGATCGGCGAATTCCGGCGCCGCCACCCGGATCAGGCGCGGCGCCTGCGGATTTCGACGAAAGTCGTGCCCGACCTCGAATCGTTGCCGAACCTGACGCGTGCCGATCTCGCGCGCATCGTCGACACCTCGCTCGCGCGGCTGGGCGTGGAGCAGCTCGATGTCGCGCAGTTCCACTGGTGGGACTATCGCGTCCACGGGTATGTGGAAGCGATGCAATGGCTCGCCGAATTGCAGGCGGCGGGCAAGATCGCTCTGCTAGCCACCACCAACATGGACACGCAGCGCCTGCGCGAAATCACGAGCGCGGGCGTGCGCATCGCGACGAACCAGTTGCAGTATTCGGTGCTCGACCGTCGGCCCGAACACGGCCTCGCGGCATTTTGCGAAGAACATGGCATTCACCTGCTCTGCTACGGCGTTCTCGCCGGCGGCTTCGTCAGCGAGCGCTGGCTCGGCGCGCCGGACCCGACGCCGCCGCTGGCGAACCGATCGCTCGTCAAGTACCGTTTGATCGTCGAGGACTTCGGTGGTTGGCAGCGCCTGCAGAAGTTGCTGGGCGTGCTCGGCAGCATTGCGCAACGCCACAAGACGAGCATCGCCGCCGTGGCGATCCGCTACGTGCTCGACAAGCCCGGCGTCTCGGTTGCGATCGTCGGCGCACGCAGCGCAGACCGGCTGCCGGCGCTGCTCGACGGATTTCGCATCACGCTGGCGGCACCGGAGCGCGCCGCGATCGACGCACTCGCCGCGCCCGGCCCGCAAGGCGACTGTTATGAGCTCGAGCGCGACGAAGCCGGGCCGCACAGCGCCATCATGTGGAAGAACCAGAACACCCACGGCGCGCCGAGCGACGCTACGGCGTACACGCCACCGGCATATCGCCGCACGACCGGCTGAGCCGGCTGTGTCGAGTGCGGCACCATGGAAATCAGCCACACCAGGAGAGCCCATGACCATCGGCGATGAATTCGAGCTGTACGACTTGCGCGTGGAAGTGCTCGACACCGGCAAACCCTTCGTCAGCCACGCGCGCGTGGGCGACACGTTCGACGTCATCGGCGGGCGCATCGTCTTCCCGCCCGGGCGCGAGGCGTCGTTTTCGCTTTACGCGATGCTCGCCGTACTGCCCTTCATCCCGGCCAAGCAGCGCCCGACCCACCCGAACGACTGGATGAGCACCGACAGCGACATCGGTTGCCTGGACCCGGCCTGCGGCGCACGCTTTCGCATCACACGCCTCGCGCGGCGCACCCTGCACCACGCCGACTACAGCGCGCTGCCGTTGCGCCCAGCACAAGGCGACGCCGCCTGACGCGACATGCGTGGGCGGGCGTTGCGGCGCCGCGCCGACCCAAACGGATTCGCGTTTGCAACCGATGCAGCGTAAGTCCCGTGTTGACGCGGCTTCGCTTTGCGCTTCTGGACGGTGCCCCGCGAGCGTGGGCCGGAGCACGGGGGCACCGCCGCCGCCCTGGCGTCGCCACCTGGGCAGGAACCTCGCTGCGAACGGCAGCAAAGGGCCGGTTGCAGCCTCCCAATCTCATTCGTTTGAACGCGAATCGGCGCCTCGACACGCCCCGGCCGCTACTGAAACGCCACCTCGGCAAAACTGCGCAGCTTGCGACTGTGCAGCTGGTCGATGCCCTGTTCGCGCAGCAACTCGATGGCGCGAATGCCGATTCGCAAGTGCTGGTCGACGCGCTCGCGGTAAAAATGGTTCGCCATGCCGGGCAATTTGATCTCGCCGTGCAGCGGCTTGTCGCTGACGCACAGCAAGGTGCCGTAGGGCACACGGAAACGAAAGCCGTTCGCCGCGATCGTCGCGCTTTCCATGTCCAGCGCGACCGCGCGGCTCTGGCTGAAGCGGCGCTCCGGTGTGCTGCTCGCGTTCACCGAGGGCAACAGCTCCCAATTCCGGTTGTCGGTGCTCGCGACTGTACCCGTGCGCATGATGCGCTTGAGTTCGTACCCCTTGAGCTGAGTCACTTCGGCGACCGCCGCTTCGAGCGCGACCTGGATTTCGGCGAGTGGCGGGATCGGCACCCAGAGCGGCAACTCTTCGTCGAGCACGTGGTCTTCGCGAACGTAGCCGTGGGCAAGCACGTAGTCGCCGAGCTGCTGCGTATTGCGCAGGCCCGCGCAGTGGCCCAGCATGATCCAGGCATGCGGGCGCAGCACCGCGATGTGATCCGTGATCGTCTTCGCGTTCGCCGGGCCGACGCCGATGTTGACCATCGTGATGCCGCTGCCGTCGGCGCGCATCAGGTGGTATGCCGGCATTTGCGGCAGGCGCGGCGGAGCCACGCCGAGGTCGTCGCCGGGCTGCGCCGGCAAGCCGGCGCGACGCGTCACCACGTTGCCGGGTTCGATGAAAGCGATGTAGTCGTTCGTGGCACCTGAACCCGCCATGGCGGCGTGCCCCAGGCGCACGAATTCGTCGATGTAGAACTGGTAGTTCGTGAACAGAATGAAGTTCTGGAAGTGTTCCGGCGCCGTGCCGCTGTAGTGGCGCAGGCGGTGCAGCGAATAGTCGACGCGCGGCGCGGTGAAAAGGGCCAGCGGGTGCGCCTGGCCGGGGCCGGGCTCGAAGGTGCCGTTGGCGATGCCGTCGTCCATCGCCGTCAGGTCGGGCAGGTCGAAGCGATCCCGCATCAACAGGCGCCGTGTCGCGTCGAGCGAGCCTTCCAGGTGGTCGTTCTCGGCGAGCGAAAAATGCACCGGAATCGGCTGGTTGCTCGTGCCGACTTCGAGCCAGACATGGTGGTTCTTCAGCAGCAACTTGAACTGCTCGAGGTAGTAGTTGCCGAACAGGTCGGGCCGCGTCAAGGTCGTCTCGTAGGTTCCCGGGCCGGCGACGAAGCCATAGCTCAGCCGCGAATCGGCGCGCGCCACAGTGGCTGTGCGCACGCGCACGAAGGGGTAGCAGGCGCGCACCCGGCCGCGCGGGTCGGCCTGGGTGGCGTGGACGCGCGACCCGGCGCGTGCGTCGGGGTCCGGCGGCGCGGCGCTCGGTGCCTCGATCGGCTCGCCAGCGACGAAACGCTGCAGGCAATCACGCAGGTGCGCGACGTTCGCGTCATAAATCGTGCGCACCTGGGCCAGGGCCGCAGCCGGGTCGTCGAATCGTGCCGGGGGAATGAACGGGGGCTGCAGGGTCATGTCGGAGAGTGAGTGGCGCTCGCGCTGATTCGCATTGTGGCGGCATCTCGTGCCTTCGGCGAGCGCATGCCGCAGACGCAGCGCCGCCGCGCTCGCTTGCTTACAGGCGGCAGGCGAAGTCAGGCTATCCTCGCGCGCCAAGGAGTTGCAACATGCGCGTGGTGGTACTGGGCAGTGGTGTGATCGGCGTGAGCTGCGCGTATCACCTGGCGCTCGCGGGTCACGAGGTGACGGTGCTGGACCGAGGTTCCGCCGCCGCCATGGAAACCAGCTACGCCAACGCGGGCGAAGTGTCGCCGGGCTACTCAGCGCCCTGGGCCGGCCCGGGGATTCCGCTGAAGGCGATCAAGTGGCTGCTGATGCGCCACCGGCCCCTCGTGATCCGGCCGCACTTCGACCTGGGCCTCGTGCGCTGGGGCCTGGCGATGCTGCGCAACTGCACCGCGGCGCGCTATCAGGTGAACAAGGGCCGGATGGTGCGCCTGGCCGAGTACAGCCGCGATTGCCTGATCGAGCTGCGCGCCCAGACCGGCATCGACTACGACCAGCGCACCCAGGGCACGCTGCAACTGTTTCGCACGCAACGCCAATTCGACGCGAGCGCTGCCGACATGGCGATTCTGCGCGAGTACGGCGTTGCCCACGCGTTGCTCGACTCGGCCGCGTGCCTCGCGCACGAACCGGCGCTCGCCGACGTGCGCGACAAGTTCGTCGGCGGCCTGCACTTGCCGGGCGACGAGACCGGCGATTGCTTCAAGTTCACCCAGGCGCTCGCCGCGCTGGCCGCGGCGCAGGGCGTGAAGTTTCGCTACGGCGTTCGCATCGACCGGCTGCTCCATGTGGGCGCTCAAGTGCACGGCGTGGCCACCGCAACGGGCACCGTGAAGGCCGACGCGACGCTTGTCGCCTTGGGCAGCTACTCGCCCTTGCTGCTTGCGCCGCTGGGGATTTCGATTCCCGTGTACCCGGTGAAAGGCTATTCGATCACCGTGCCCATCACCGACCCGAGCGGCGCGCCGGAGTCGACCGTGATGGACGAAACCCACAAGGTCGCCGTGACGCGCCTGGGCGAGCGCATTCGGGTCGGCGGCACCGCTGAGCTCGCGGGCTATGACTTGAGTCTGTTCGATGCGCGCAGGCGCACGCTGGAGCACGTCGTGACCGATCTGTTCCCGCGCGGCGGCGATGTCGCGCGCGCCGAGTTCTGGTGCGGCCTGCGACCCATGACGCCCGACGGCACGCCGCTGCTCGGGCCCGCCGGCCCGCGCGGCCTGTATTTGGCGACGGGCCACGGCACACTCGGCTGGACGATGGCGGTGGGCACGGGCCGGGTGATGGCGGATGTCATCAGCGGCCGCCCGCCGCAGATCGACATGAAGGGGCTGACGTTGGCGCGCTACCGCTGATCCTCCCGGCCCGCGACCCGCTACCCTACTGCACGCGACCCACGCATGCCCGCCCATGAAGTTCGCGCGCCGATGGCGTGCACCGTGATCGAGCTGCACGTTGCCGCAGGCGCCGGCGTTCACGCCGGCCAGGCGCTGATCATCCTCGAAGCGATGAAGATGGAGCATGTGCTGCACGCCGACGCTGACGCGCAGGTTCTCGAGATCGCGGTCCAGGTCGGCGACACGCTCGCGCAGGGCGATTTGCTGTTGCGCCTGGGGCCACGCCACGCGGCACCCGCGCCAGAGTCCGACGTTGCAGTGCAGGCGGAGGGCCAGGCCGCGAGTGCCAGCGCCGCGACGCTGGCTTCGACGCAGCTGCGTGCCGACCTGCAGGAAGTGCTGGCGCGCCACGCCTTCACACAGGACGCGCAGCGCAGCGACGCGATCGCGAAGCGCCACGCGCGCGGCCAGCGCAGCGCGCGCGAAAACATCGCCGCGCTGTGCGACCCCGGAAGTTTTGTCGAGTACGGGGCGCTCGCGCTGGCCGCGCAAAGCCAGCGGCGCAGCCACGACGACCTGGTGCGCAATACGCCGGCCGACGGCATGGTCACCGGCATCGGCAGCGTCAACGGCGCGCTGTTCGGCGCTGCAGCGTCGCGCTGCGTCGTGCTCGCGTATGACGCGACGGTGCTCGCCGGCACCCAGGGTTTTCGCAATCATCAGAAGACGGATCGCCTGCTCGGCATCGCGGCGCAGCAACGCCTGCCCGTCGTGCTGTTTGCCGAAGGCGGCGGCGGACGACCCGGCGACACCGATCTGGCCATCGTCGCCGGCCTGCACGTGACCACGTTCGCCGCGCACGCACGTTTGAGCGGCCAGGTGCCGTTGGTGGGCATCGTTGCCGGCCGCTGTTTTGCCGGCAACGCAGCATTGCTCGGCTGCTGCGACGTGATCATCGCCACGCGCGACAGCAACATCGGCATGGGCGGCCCGGCGATGGTCGAAGGCGGCGGCCTGGGCGCGTTCACGCCGGAACAAATCGGGCCAAGCGACGTGCAAGTGCGCAGCGGCGTGATCGACGTGCTGGTCGACGACGAGACCCAAGCCGTGGCCGTCGCACGCCGCTATCTCGCGTATTTTCAAGGTGGCGCGGCGCAGGCGGCCGCCGTCGCCTGGTCCGCAGCCGACCAAGCCACGCTGCGCGAAGCCTTGCCGCAGAACCGCGTGCGCAGCTACGCCATGCGGACCGTCATGCAGCAACTCGTCGATACCGATTCGTTGCTGGAGCTTCGCGCCGGGTTCGGCGTGGGCATTCTGACGGCGCTGGCGCGCATCGAAGGCCGGGCTGTGGGATTGATGGCGAACAACCCCGTGCACCTGGGCGGCGCGATCGACGCCGACGCGGCGGACAAAGCGGCGCGCTTCATGCAGTTGTGCGATGCGTTTGGCCTGCCCTTGATTTCGCTCGTCGACACACCCGGCTTCATGGTCGGCCCGGACATCGAAACCCGCGCCCAGGTGCGCCACGTGAGCCGCATGTTCGTCGTCGGCGCGCAGCTTGGCGTGCCGCTGCTGGCCGTCGTCTTGCGCAAGGGCTACGGCCTGGGGGCGATGGCGATGACGGGCGGCGGCTTTCACGCGACGCTGGCCACCGCCGCGTGGCCGAGCGGCGAGTTCGGCGGCATGGGGCTCGAAGGTGCGGTACGCCTGGGCTACCGCAAGGAACTCGAAGCGTCGCCCGCGGGTCCGCAGCGCGACGCGCTGTTCGACGAACTCGTCGCCAAGCAATACGCCGCAGGCAAGGCGATCAACATGGCGGCGACATTGGAGATCGACGCCGTCATCGACCCGGCAAGCACGCGCGAGTGGCTCGTGATGGGCCTGGCGGCGGCGCCGCACACGGCGGGCAGCCGGCGCTTCATTGATCCTTGGTAGCGCCCTTCAACGCCAATGCGCGTTCGTACAAGGCGTTGCGCGACGTCGAACTCAGGCGCGCCGCCAAGGCCACCGCCTGCTTGAGCGGCAATTCGGCGAGCAGGGTTTGCAGGAGCGCGTCGTCGGCGCGTGTGTCGGCGGCGCCGGCGGTCGCCGGCACGGCGTGGATCACGACGACGAACTCGCCGCGCAGGCGATTCGGGTCGCCCGCGAGCCATTCCGGCAAATCCGCGGCGCGCAGCGTGACGATGCTCTCGAATTGCTTCGTCAGTTCCCGCGCCAGCGTCACGCGCCGAGGCCCGCACGCCGCAGCGAGCGCGACCGCCAACTGCTCGATGCGATGCGGCGATTCGAGCAGCACCTGGGTGGCTTCGCAGGCAGCCATCGTCTCGAGCCAGCGCGACCGCGCATCGCCGCGCGCCGGGGCAAAGCCGAGGAATACAAAGCCTTCGCTCTGCGCGTCGCCCGCGACGCTCAACGCCGCGGCAACGCTGCTCGCGCCGGGGATGGGGATGCAACGCCAGCCGGCCTCGCGCGTCGCGGCAACGAGCAACGCCCCCGGGTCGCTGACGGCCGGAGTCCCGGCGTCGCTGACGTAGGCGATGCGTTCGCCGTTGGCCAAACGCGCGATCACCGCCGCGGCGCCTTCGCGTTCATTGTGTTGATGCAGCGCGAGCAGCGGCTTGGAAAGCCCGAGGCTCTGCAGCAGACCCGCCGTGTGGCGCGTGTCTTCGCAGGCAATCGCGTCGACGATTGTCAGCACGTGAATCGCGCGCAAGGTGATGTCGGCCAGGTTGCCGATCGGCGTGGCGACGACGTAAAGTGTGCTCTTCGGGTAGTCTTGCCCCCCCGCGGCGCCAGCGGCCGCCTGAAGCATCAGCGAAGCATTCGGTGTGACCATGGAGACGTGGATGTCGAAAGAGACGGGGGACGCCGGCGAAGCGCTCGCGCTGGCGCATCTGCTGCAGCAGGGGCTGAGCCTCGTGCGGCGCAATTATCGGGTCGCACGCGGTCCGCGGTCGCGCGGCGGCGAGATCGATCTCATCATGCGCGATGCGGATGGGACGCTGGTGTTCGTCGAAGTGCGAAGCCGCGCGCAGCCAGCGCAAGGCGGCGCCGCGGCGAGCGTGGGCAGCGCGAAACAGCGCCGCCTCGTGTTCGCCGCAAGGCACTTCCTGCGCGGGCTGGCGACGCTGCCGCCGTGCCGCTTTGACGTGGTGGCCATCGATGCCGGCAAGATCGAATGGCTGCGCGCCGCCTTCGATGCCGAGTAAGCGCCGGTCAACGCCGCAAGGAAACGAGGCGCACGAACACGCCGGCACAAAGCGTGGCATATCATTCCCGCCATGCTCGAGCAGCGAATTCAACAGCAGTTCTTCGACAGCGCCGACCTGAAATACGCCGCGGCAGAAATGCTGGCGCGGCCGATTGCGCAGGCGGTGACCGCCGTCGTGGGTTGCATCACGGGCGGGGGCAAGGTGCTCGCGTGCGGCAATGGCGGATCCGCCAGCGACGCACAGCATTTCGCAGCCGAGTTCGTCGGGCGCTTCGAACGCGAGCGCCCGGGCCTGGCCGCGATCGCGCTGACGACGGACACGTCGATCATCACGGCGATCGGTAACGACTACTCTTTCGAAGCCATCTTCGCCAAACAGATCGAGGCGCTCGGCGCGCCGGGCGACGTGTTGATCGCGATCAGCACGAGCGGCAATTCGGGCAACGTGGTCGCCGCGGTGCACGCGGCGCACGCCAAGGAAATGAGCGTCGTGGCGCTGACCGGGCGGGGCGGCGGCAAGTTGCGCGAACTGCTGCTCGACACCGATGTGCACATCTGCGTGCCGCACGATCGCACTGCGCGAATTCAGGAAGTCCACATCCTGTCGCTGCATTGCCTGTGCGACGCGGTGGACAACCAGCTCTTGGGCGAACAGGAGAAGCCATGATCATTCTTTCGAGACCCCGCGCTGCGCTGGGCCTGCTCGCCCTGGTCGGCGCGTTCACGCTGCCCGGATGCGCGGCCTTGCTCGTGGGCGGGGCTGTCGTCGGCGGCACGATGGTGGTCACCGACCGCAGGAGCACGGCGACGCAGCTGGAGGATCAGCTGATCGAAGGCAAGGCCGCGACAAAGGTTCGTGAAACCCTGGGCGAGCGCGGCAAGGTGACCGCGACCAGCTACAACCGCCTGGTCCTGCTCACGGGCGATGTGGTTACCGATTCCGACAAGGCCGCCATTGAACAGGCGGTGGCGCGCGTCGACAACGTGCGCTCCGTCGTCAACGAGTTGATCGTGGGCGGGTCGGCGTCGCTCAGCACGCGTTCGAACGACACCTTGCTGTCGACCAAGGTGAAGGCGAGCATCGTCGACGCGAAAGGGCTTTACGCGAACTCGATCAAGGTGGTGACGGAACGCAGCGTCGTCTACATGCTCGGGCGCGTCACGGAGCAGGAGGCAACGCAGGCCGCCAACGTGGCGCGCGGCGTCAGCGGCGTGAACAAGGTCGTGCGCGTGTTCGATATCCTCACCGAGGCCGAACTCGCCGAGATCCAGCCCAAGGCGGCTGCAAAGTAAGCCGCGCCGGCCGGCGGACTAGCGCAGCCTGCGTTAGCGCAGGCGCTTGATCAGGCTGGAGGTGTCGAGCCGGTTCCCGCCTTGTGCCTGCACGTCGGCGTAGAACTGATCGACGAGCGCAGTCACCGGAACTTGCGCGCCATTGCGCCGCGCCTCGTCGAACACCAGGCCGAGGTCCTTGCGCATCAGGTCCACGGCGAAGCCGAAGTCGAACTTGGCGGCAATCATCGTCGGGCCGCGGTTCTCGAGTTGCCAGCTTTGGGCGGCGCCCTTTCCGATCACCTCCAGCACCAGCTTCATGTCCAGGCCGGCCTTTTCGCCAAAGGCGATCGCTTCCGACAGGGCTTGCACCAACCCGGCAATCGCCGTTTGATTGACCATTTTCGTGAGCTGGCCGGCGCCGCTCGGCCCGATGCGCGTCACCGCCTTGGAAAACGCCATCGCCACCGGACGCATCAGATCGAATGCGCCGGCGTCGCCGCCACACATCACGGTCAGCGTGCCGTTGATGGCGCCGATATTGCCGCCCGAGACCGGAGCGTCGATGAAACTCACGCCACGCGCCTGGGCGAGCGCGTCGAGTTCGCGCGCCACTGCCGCCGACGTCGTCGTGTGGTCGACGAACACCGCGCCCTTTTGCATGCCACTCAGCGCGCCGTTCTCGCCGAGAACAACGCTGCGCAGGTCGGCGTCGTTGCCGACACATGAAAAAACGATGGCCGCGCCTTCGGCAGCCGCTTTGGGCGTTGCGGCGACTTCGCCACCATATTCGGCCGCCCACGCGCTCGCCTTGGTGGACGTGCGGTTGTAGACCGTGACGCGGTGGCCGGCGCGCGCCAGGTGCCCGGCCATCGGGTAGCCCATGACTCCCAGGCCAATGAAGGCAACGCGGCGTGGCGCGATCGTGTCGTAACTCTTGCTCGGCATGTGCGCTGCGCCCTAGACGATGGTCAGGTGTTCGGTGCCGGCCGCCAGATCGACGTTGCGCGCGCGCTGGCTGTGCAATTTGATCTGCAGACGCAAGTCGTTCACCGAGTCGGCGTTGCGTATCGCGTCGTTGTAGGTGACGAGGTTGTTCTCGTAAAGGTCGAACAAGGCCTGGTCGAAGGTTTGCATTCCCAGTTCGCGCGAGCGTTTCATGAGCTCCTTGATCTCGGTGACTTCGCCCTTGTTGATCAGGTCGGAAATGAGCGGTGTGTTGAGCAGGATTTCGACCGCCGCGACCCGGCCCTTGCCTTCCTGGCGCGGCAAGAGGCGCTGCGAGATCAGGCCCTTGAGGTTCAGCGCCAAGTCCATCAGCAATTGCGAGCGCCGCTCTTCGGGGAAGAAGTTGATGATGCGGTCCAGCGCCTGGTTCGAGCTGTTGGCGTGCAGCGTCGCCAAGCATAGGTGGCCGGTCTCGGCGAATGCTACCGCGTGTTCCATGGTTTCGCGGTCGCGAATCTCGCCCATCAGAATCACATCCGGCGCCTGGCGCAGCGTGTTCTTCAGCGCCTGCGCCCAACCGTCGGTGTCGATGCCGACCTCGCGCTGCGTGATGATGCAGTTCTTGTGCATGTGCACGAACTCCACCGGGTCTTCGATGGTGATGATGTGGCCGTAGGAGTTTTCGTTGCGGTGGTCGACGATCGCGGCGAGCGACGTGCTCTTGCCCGAACCGGTAGCGCCGACGAAGATCACGAGGCCGCGTTTCGTCAGCGCGACCTCTTTGAGGATGTTCGGCAGGTTCATGCTGTCGATCGTCGGCAGCACTTGCGGGATGATCCGCAGGACCAGGCCGACGTGGCCTTGCTGGATGAAGGCATTCACGCGAAAGCGGCCAATACCCTGCGGCGCGATCGCGAAGTTGCACTCCTTGGTCTTCTCGAATTCGGCGGCCTGTTTGTCGTTCATCACCGAGCGCGCCAGCGCCATCGTGTGCTGACCGGTGAGCGGCTGCGGCGAGACCTTGGTGACTTTGCCGTCGACCTTGATCGCCGGGGGAAAGTCTGCCGTGAGGAACAAGTCCGACCCGCCGCGTGAGGTCATCAGGCGCAGCAAATCGTTGACGAACTTGGAGGCTTGGTCTCTTTCCATTTTGCATGTGTCCTGTCTCAGTGGGCGCTAAGCCCTGATCCTTGCTGCGATCAGCCGGGGAAGTTTTCCGGGAACTTCGCCTTGGTGCGCGCTTCGGCGGGAGTGACGACGTTGCGGCGCACCAGATCGGCCAGATTTTGATCCAGCGTCTGCATGCCCATGTTGTTGCCGGTCTGGATCGACGAGTACATCTGCGCGACCTTGTTTTCGCGAATCAGGTTGCGGATCGCCGCCGTGCCGAGCATGATTTCATGCGCCGCGACGCGCCCGGAACCGTCTTTGAGTTTGCAAAGCGTCTGCGAGATGACACCGACCACCGATTCGGACAGCATCGCTCGCACCATTTCTTTTTCGGCAGCGGGGAAGACGTCGACGATGCGGTCCACCGTCTTCGCCGCGCTCGACGTGTGCAGCGTGCCGAACACCAAATGACCAGTTTCCGCGGCAGTCAACGCCAGGCGAATCGTTTCCAGGTCGCGCATTTCGCCCACCAGAATCGCGTCGGGGTCTTCGCGCAAGGCGGAGCGCAGTGCGTTCGCAAAGCTCAGCGTGTGCGGTCCGACTTCGCGCTGGTTGATCAGGCACTTCTTCGACTCGTGGACGAATTCGATCGGGTCTTCGACGGTGAGGACGTGGCCGAATTCGTTTTCATTGAGGTGGTTCACCATCGCCGCGAGCGTCGTCGATTTGCCCGAGCCCGTGGGCCCCGTGCAGAGCACCAGGCCGCGCGGTTTCATCGCCAGTTCGGCAAAGATCTTCGGCGTATTGAGTTGTTCGAGGGTGAGGATTTTTGAAGGAATCGTCCGGAACACGGCACCTGAGCCACGGTTCTGATTGAACGCGTTGACGCGAAAGCGCGCCAGGCCCTGGATCTCGAAGGAGAAGTCGCACTCGAGCGCCTCTTCGTAGGCCTTGCGCTGCGAGTCGTTCATGATGTCGTACACCATGTCGTGAACCTGCTTGTGGTCCAGCGCGTCGATATTGATCCGGCGCACGTCGCCGTGTACCCGAATCATGGGCGGCAAGCCGGCCGACAAGTGCAGGTCGGACGCCTTGTTCTTGACCGAGAACGCAAGCAGCTGGGTGATGTCCATGGTGTCTGAGGTGAGTCTCGAGAGGGTGGATGTGCCGCGTGGACGCGATACTCTCGACCGATTATGGCGATGATCGCAGACAACATCGGCACGGTTCGGACCCGCATGAATGACGCGTGCCTGGCCGCGGGTCGACCCGTGCGAAGTGTCACGTTGCTTTGCGTGAGCAAGACCGTGGCCGCCGCTGCGGTGCGCCAGGCGCACTTGGCCGGCGAACGCCATTTCGGCGAAAACTATGTTCAGGAGGGATTGGCCAAGATCCAGGCCCTCGCGGACCTGCGCAGCCGCCTGATCTGGCACATGATCGGCCCGATCCAGGCGAACAAGACGCGCGGAATCGCCGAGCATTTCGACTGGGTGCACAGCGTCGATCGGCTCAAGGTGGCGCAACGCCTCAGCGAGCAGCGCCCGGCCGGACTCGCGCCGCTGCAGGTGTGCCTGCAAGTCAACGTGAGCGGCGAGGCGAGCAAGGCGGGCGTGACACCCGGTGACCTGGGCGCACTCGCGCGCGCCGTGCAAGGCCTCGCGGGGCTTCGCTTGCGCGGCTTGATGTCGATTCCCGAGCCTTCGTCAGACCTCGCCGTGCAGCGCGCCGCGCACCGTGCGTTGCGCGAGCTGCTGGAGGCGCTGAATCGTGAGGGCCTGGCGCTCGATACGCTGTCGATGGGAATGACGGCCGACCTCGAAGCGGCGATTTTGGAAGGCGCGACGCTGGTGCGCGTGGGCACGGCAATCTTTGGTTCACGCGCGTTGCACGCAGCTCCGGTCGCGCCCGGCTAGGCCTGGCGAGGAGCCTGCCGGGTGCGTACACTGGCACGATGAAACGCATCGTCTTTGTCGGCGGCGGAAACATGGCCAGCGCTGTCATCAGCGGCTTGCTGAAGCAGGGCCACCCGGCGCACGCGCTGCACGTGGTGGAGCCCGGCGAAGTGCAGCGCGAGAAACTGCGCGGCGAGTTCGGCGTCTCGAGCCAGGCAGCGGCAGATTCGGGCCTGACGGGGGCCGACCTTGTGGTCTGGGCAGTCAAGCCGCAGAGCTTCGAGCAAGCCGCCCTCGAATGCGCGCCTTGGGTGGGCGCCGCGTTGCACTTGAGCGTGATGGCCGGCATTCGCATTGCGGCAATCTCACAGGCGCTGCACACCGAGCGCGTCGTGCGGGCCATGCCCAATACACCGGCGCTGATCGGCCAGGGCATCACGGGAATGTTCGCACCGCCGGCGGTGAGCCACGCGGAACGCAGCTTCACGGAACAGGTGTTGCGAGCGACGGGTTCGACGCTGTGGGTCGACGCAGAAGCCGACCTCGACGCCGTGACCGCGTTGTCCGGGTCCGGCCCGGCGTATGTGTTCTATTTTCTCGAGGCGATGCTGCAAGCCGCCGCGGAGATGGGCTTGAGCGCCGAGGTCGGCCGCAGGCTTGCGTTGGCGACGTTTTCCGGCGCCACATCGCTCGCCGAAGCCTCGCCGGACTCGCCCGCGACGCTGCGCGAACGCGTCACTTCCAAGGGTGGCACAACGCACGCGGCGCTATCGTGCCTGGAGAAACACGGCGTCAAGGCAGCGTTTGTCGAGGCCTTGCACGCGGCGCGGCAGCGCGCCGACGAGTTGGGTGACCAGTTCGGGCACGGGTCAGCGCCGGTTTGACGATTTCCCGCCGGTCGAAGCGGGTTCGAGGAGCAAAACATGAGCTATCTGTCTTACATCACGCCCGGCGAGGCGAGTCCCTGGCATACCTATCTGACCCAGGTCGACCGGGTGCTTCCCTACCTCGGCCCGCTGGCGCGCTGGGCCGAGTCGTTGAAGCGGCCGAAACGATCCTTGATCGTCGACGTGCCCATCGAGATGGACGACGGCAACGTGCGCCACTTCGAGGGTTACCGGGTGCAGCACAGCCTGTCGCGCGGGCCCGGCAAGGGGGGGGTGCGCTATCACCCCGACGTCACGCTCGAAGAGGTGATGGCGCTGGCGGCGTGGATGACGATCAAAAACGCCGGCGTCGGCCTGCCGTACGGCGGCGCAAAGGGTGGGATCCGGGTCGACCCGAAATTGCTGTCCCACAAGGAGCTCGAGCGCATGACGCGGCGCTACACGAGCGAGATCGGCATCATCATCGGTCCGCAAACCGACATTCCCGCTCCGGATGTGAACACGAACGCGCAGATCATGGCGTGGATGATGGACACGTATTCGATGAACACCGGCGCCACTGCGACCGGCGTCGTCACCGGCAAGCCGATTCACCTCGGCGGGTCGCTGGGCCGCGTCAAGGCGACGGGACGCGGCGTGTACATCACGGGCCGCGAAGCCGCAGTGGCGATCGGCATGAACTTGAACGGCGCGCGGGTCGCCGTGCAAGGCATGGGCAATGTGGGCGCCACGGCGGCGGAGCTGTTTGTCGGCGCCGGCGGGAAGTTAGTGGCGATGCAGGACCACACGGGTTCGCGGGTCAACGCCAAGGGCTTTGACATCGCCAAGGTCAACGCGACGATCAAGCAGACTGGCGGCATCGTGCAGCACCCAGAGGGCGAACGCATCGACGACGAGGGTTTCTGGGACGTCGACTGCGACATCCTCATTCCGGCGGCGCTCGAGGGACAGATCGACCCGGGTCGCGCAAACCGCATCAAGGCGAAGCTGATTCTGGAGGGTGCCAACGGCCCGACGCTGCCGAAAGCCGACGACGTCTTTGCCGAGCGCGGCATCCTGGTCATGCCCGACGTCATCTGCAACGCCGGCGGTGTGACGGTCAGCTACTTCGAATGGGTGCAGGACTTCAGCAGCTTCTTCTGGAGCGAAGACGAGATCAACGTGCGCCTGGACAAGATCATGGTCGAGGCCTTGCGCAAGATCTGGGACACGGCGAACCGGCACAAGATCAGCTTGCGCACTGCGACCTTCGCGGTGGCCTGCGAGCGCATTCTGCTCGCGCGCCAGGAGCGCGGGCTTTACCCCTGAGGGTGAGGGTTCGCCGCGTAGTCCAGTACAACACCGCAAAGGACCGTGAAACCGATCCAGTGGTTCAAGCGAAACGCGCGAAAGCAACCCTCCCGGCTGCGCCCGCGGATCAAGCTGAAATGCCAGGTGGCGATCAACCCGGCAAGGCCGATTGCGGCCAGGTAAATCCAGCCACGCCCCGCCTGCACGCCAAGCCACGCCCAGAACCCGAGATAGGCCGCATAACAAGTCATCACGGCGGCAATGTCGAACCGCCCCAGGGTGATCGCCGAGGTCTTGATGCCGAGCTTCAGATCGTCATCGCGATCGACCATCGCGTACTCGGTGTCGTAGGCGAGAACCCAAAAGAGGTTCCCCAGGAGCAGCCACCACGCAAGCGGCGTAACCGCAGCGGCGACCTCCTCGAGTTCCCAGGAGTGAGTGCCGCGGACCGCGGCAAACGCCATCGGAATTCCGAAGCTGAACGCCACACCCAGCACGGCCTGCGGCATCGCGAAGAAGCGCTTCGTGAAGGGGTAGATTGCGCTCACGGCGAGAGCCACAACGCTCCAGGCGACGGCTGAAGCGTTTGTGGTCAGGACCAGGCCGAAGGCAAGCAGCGCGAGCAATGCACCGAGCCACAGCGCCTCTTTGACGCTGACCGCACCACTCGTGACCGGGCGCAACGCGGTGCGTTTGACGTGCTTGTCAAAGTCGCGGTCGGCGACGTCGTTGAGCGCACAACCGGCGCTGCGCATCAGGAAGGTCCCGAGGATGAACACAAGCAGCAAGTGCCAGCCGGGAAAGCCGCGCGCCGCGAACCACAAGGCCGACAGCGTCGGCCAAAGCAGCAGGTAGGTTCCAGCAGGCCGATCCCAGCGGATCAGGTCCAGATACAAGGCGAAGCGGCTTCGAGGCTGGCCGTTGGGCATTCCGGATTGTCACTTGGCGTCGCCAGAGGGCTTGAATGCGCCGGACCAGGGCCTATATACTTCGTCTGCTAGCACTCAGCCATGTTGAGTGCTAACGGCGGCCTCCTCATCCATTTCAGGCTGGCCGCCTCAGAAGTGATTGAGCGCACACTCTGCCTCAAAGCCCCACAAGTTGTAAGTTGCTATTCATCAAGGAGATGTTATGAAACTTCGTCCGTTGCACGATCGCGTGATCGTCAAGCGCCTCGAACAAGAAACCAAGACTGCTTCGGGGATCGTCATCCCCGACAACGCCGCTGAAAAGCCCGACCAGGGCGAAATTCTTGCGGTCGGCCCCGGCAAGCGCAATGAAAAGAATGGCGACTTCATCGCCCTGAACGTCAAGACCGGCGACCGCGTGTTGTTCGGCAAGTACAGCGGCCAGACCGTCAAGGTCGATGGCGATGAGCTGCTCGTGATGCGCGAAGAAGACCTCTTCGCTGTCGTCGAGAAGAAGTAACCCCAGGCATCAGGAGAGAAATCAAATGGCAGCAAAAGAAGTAGTCTTCGGCGGCGACGCCCGCGCGCGCATGGTCGAGGGTGTGAACATCCTGGCCAACGCAGTGAAAGTGACGCTCGGCCCCAAGGGCCGCAACGTCGTGCTCGAGCGCAGCTTCGGCGCCCCCACCGTCACCAAGGACGGTGTGTCGGTGGCCAAGGAAATCGAGCTGAAGGACAAGCTCCAGAACATGGGCGCGCAGATGGTCAAGGAAGTCGCTTCCAAGACCAGCGACATCGCCGGTGACGGCACCACCACCGCGACCGTGCTGGCGCAGGCCATCATCCGCGAAGGCATGAAGTACGTGGCCGCCGGAATGAACCCGATGGACCTGAAGCGCGGCATCGACAAGGCCGTCACGGCCCTCGTCGCCGAGCTGAAGAAGCAAAGCAAACCCACCACGACGAGCAAAGAAATCGCCCAAGTCGGAACGATCTCGGCGAACAGCGATGAAGAAGTCGGCAAGATCATCGCCGAGGCGATGGACAAGGTCGGCAAAGAAGGCGTGATCACCGTCGAAGACGGCAAGAGCCTGAACAGCGAGCTCGAAGTCGTTGAAGGCATGCAGTTCGACCGCGGCTACCTGTCGCCCTACTTCATCAACAACCCGGAAAAGCAGTCGGCGATTCTGGACAACCCGTTCGTGCTGCTGTTCGACAAGAAGATCAGCAACATCCGCGAACTGCTGCCCACGCTGGAAGCCGTGGCCAAGGCCGGTCGGCCGTTGCTGATCGTTGCTGAAGAAGTTGAAGGCGAAGCCCTCGCCACGCTGGTCGTGAACACGATCCGCGGCATCCTGAAGGTCTGTGCCGTCAAGGCACCTGGCTTCGGTGACCGCCGCAAGGCGATGCTGGAAGACATTGCCATCCTGACGGGCGGCAAGGTCATCGCTGAAGAAGTGGGCCTGACGCTGGAGAAGGTCACGCTGGCCGATCTGGGCCAAGCCAAGCGCGTCGAAGTGGCGAAAGAAAACACCACCATCATCGACGGCAATGGTGCCGCTGCCGACATCGAAGCGCGCGTCAAGCAAGTGCGCGTTCAGATCGAAGAAGCGACCAGCGACTACGACAAAGAGAAGCTCCAAGAGCGCGTGGCCAAGCTGGCCGGCGGCGTGGCGCTGATCAAGGTCGGAGCCGCCACCGAAGTCGAGATGAAAGAGAAGAAAGCTCGCGTCGAAGACGCACTGCACGCGACGCGCGCTGCGGTGGAAGAGGGCATCGTCGCCGGTGGTGGCGTGGCGCTGCTGCGCGCCAAACAGGGTGCGGGCAAGATCAAGGGCGACAACCCGGATCAGGACGCCGGCATCAAGCTGATTCTTCGCGCCGTCGAAGAGCCGATTCGCATCATCGTTTCGAACGCGGGTGAAGAGTCGAGCGTCGTCGTGAACGCGGTGTTGGCCGGCAAAGGCAACTACGGCTACAACGCGCAGAACGGCCAGTATGGCGACATGATCGAAATGGGCATTCTGGACCCGACCAAGGTGACGCGCATTGCTCTGCAAAACGCCGCATCGGTCGCGTCACTGATGCTCACGACCGAAGCCATGGTCAGCGAAGCGCCGAAGGAAGACTCACCGGGCGGCGGCGGCATGGGCGGCGGCGGCATGGGTGGAATGGGCGGCATGGGCGGCATGGACATGTAAGGTCCGCTGCCTCGGGCCGGGATTGAACCGGCCCGTCGCCACATCGAAAATGGAAAGGGCTGCTTCGGCAGCCCTTTTTCATGGTTGTCGCGCTTCGCCTGCCTGGCCCACCACCCATTCATGCAGGACTTGCGCGACATCCGTGACGCCCACGTTCTTCGGCACCGAAAAGGCGGACACGCCGATGTCGGACTCTTCGGTGGCGAACGCCGCCAAGGCCTCGTTCGCCCTTTTCAGCGCAGCGTTCACTTCGCTGCGGTTGAGCTTGTCGACCTTGGTCAGCAGTACGAGCAGTTTGACGGCGCCGCTGCGCAGGCGCGGCTCGATGAACTCGAGCAGGTGAAGGTCGAGCTCGGTCGCGCCGAGTCGTGAATCGACGAGCAGCACAAGGCCACTCAGGCTGCGGCGAACTTCAAGATACTGCGCCATGACCTGTTGCCAACGCTGCTTGGCGCTGCGCGCGACGGCCGCGTAGCCGTAGCCCGGCAGGTCGACAAACAGCGCATTGGGTTGCGTCTTGGGGCCGAGCGCAAACAGATTGATGTGCTGGGTGCGCCCAGGCGTCTTGGACGCGAACGCCAGCCGATGTTGCTGCGTCAGCGCGTTGATCGCCGACGATTTGCCGGCGTTGGAGCGGCCAACGAAAGCGATCTCGGGCAAGTCGCTGACGGGCAGGTGCTCGAGCACTGCGGCGGTGTCGAGAAATCGCGCCGTGTGCGCCCAGGCGAGCGCCGCCTTGGCGCGCACTGCGTCGTCATTGAGCGCGCCGCCCGGAGCAGATTCGCTATCGATTTTTTCGGTCATCGGCTCGCCCAAAGTGAGCATTGTAAAATCCGCCGGTTTTTCGCCTATGGAATCGCCCACCGTCATGAAGCCCTTTGCATCGATCGCACGAAGCCTCACTTTCCTCGTGATCGCCTCGGTGGGCGGCATCGCTGCCGCCGCAGAACCCGCAGCCGCAGCCAAGCCCGACGTGGCCAAGGGCCAAGCGACGTCCACAGCCATCTGCGCGGCGTGCCACACCGCCGACGGCTCGCGCGGCGCCCCGGTCAACCCCATCCTGCAGGGCCAGCACCCCGAATACCTGGTCAAACAACTCACCGAATTCAAGAGCGGCAAGCGCGACAACCCCATCATGAAGGGCTTTGCGGCGACGCTCGGCGAAGACGATGCGAGAAACGTTGCCGCGTTCTACGCCGGCAAGCAGGCCAAACCAGGGTTCGCGAAGAACAAGGAACTCGTCGCACTGGGCGAGAAGATTTATCGCGGCGGCATTGCCGATCGCAGCATCGCCGCGTGTGCGGCCTGCCACAGCCCGAACGGCGCCGGCATGCCGTCGCAGTACCCACGGCTGGCGGGGCAGCACGCCGACTACACGGAAGCCCAGCTCATCGCGTTTCGTGGCGGCGCACGGAAGAACAGTGCCCAGATGACGGACGTTGCGGCCAAGCTCAACGACCGGGAGATCAAGGCCGTCGCCGACTACATCGCCGGCCTGCGCTGAGCTCACCCGAGCCGCGGCGGCTGGGGTGGTCTGTAAGAAGCCTGGGCCAGGCACGACCCAGGTGTGCCGATTCACGAGGCCCAGACGATGCACTTTTTGCGCGACCGCGGAACCACGCACCGATTGAACTCGGAAATCACGCCGCGCCTTGCCTACGAGACGCGTCGCGAATGGCTGCAACGCATCGCGGCGGGAACCGCAGGGGCGGCCCTGGCGACCTGGGCCGGCCGAACTGCGCTCGCCCAAACCGCACGCCCTGGCAAACTCGCCGCGCTGCCGACAGTTCGCAGCCCCGTCGCCGGCGCGTTGACGATGGAGCGCGCCACCGGCTACAGCGACATCACGACGTACAACAATTTCTACGAATTCGGCACCGACAAGTCCGACCCTGCGCAGCACGCAGCTTCGCTCAAGGTGAGGCCGTGGAGCGTGAGCGTGGAAGGCGAGGTCAAACGCGCCCGCACGTTTGACATCGAAGATCTGCTCAAACTGGCGCCGCTCGAGGAGCGCATTTACCGCATGCGCTGCGTCGAAGGCTGGTCGATGGTGATTCCGTGGATCGGCTACTCGCTGTCGGATTTGATCCGACGCGTCGAGCCCACCGGCAACGCAAAATTCGTCGAGTTCGTGACCTTGGCCGACCGCGCCCAGATGCCCGGCGTGCGCTCTTCGGTTCTCGATTGGCCGTATGTCGAAGGCTTGCGCCTCGACGAGGCCATGCACCCGCTGACGCTGCTCTGCATGGGCCTGTACGGTGAAGTCCTGCCCAACCAGAACGGCGCCCCGGTGCGCCTCGTCGTGCCCTGGAAGTACGGATTCAAGAGCGGCAAATCCTTGGTGAAAATCCGCTTCACCGAGACTCAACCGCAGACGAGCTGGGTCAAGGCGAACTCCAGCGAATACGGCTTTTACTCCAACGTGAACCCGCAGGTCGACCACCCACGCTGGAGCCAGGCGACCGAGCGGCGCATCGGCGAAGACGGTGTGTTCCAGAAGAAGCGCCCGACGCTGATGTTCAACGGTTATCAAGCGCAGGTGGCGCAGCTTTATGCCGGGATGGACCTGCGCACGCTCTTTTGAGGCGCGGCCCCGCGAAGGTTCGACGACATGCGGCTCAGTTGGCTCGGACCGACGATGAAGCCGGCGCGTCGTGCGTCGCTGCTGCTGCACCCTTGGGCAAAGACCCTCCTCTTTGCCGTGGCTCTGCTGCCGTTCATCTGGCTGTTGTACGGGGCGCTCGCCGATCAGCTGGGCGCGAACCCCGCTGAGAAACTGCTGCGCGCCACCGGCGACTGGACGTTGCGCTTCATTTGCCTTGCGCTCGCGATCACGCCCCTGCGGCACTGGATCGCTCAGCCCGGATTAGCGCGTTTTCGCCGCATGACGGGGCTGTTCGCCTTCTTCTATGCGTGTGTGCACTTCCTGTGCTACGCCTGGCTCGACATGGGGTTCGACGCAGCGGCCATCGTGCGTGATATTCCGAAGCGGCCTTTCATTCTGGTCGGAACGCTCGCTCTGCTCTTGCTGGTTCCGCTCGCGGCGACGTCGTTCAATCGGGCGATCAAGGCGCTGGGCGCACAGCGGTGGCAACGCCTGCACCGCCTTGTCTACGTGATCGCGATGCTAGGCGTGCTGCACTTCTTTTGGATGCGCTCCGCGAAAAACAACTTCACGGAGGTCGCCATTTATGCCGCCGTGGTCGCGCTCTTGCTTGGCTGGCGCGTGAAGGCCCGATTCGCCAAGCGCTTGTGAATCTCGGCGCACGGCTGACCCGCGAGGGTGAGTCGCCGCAGCGCGCGCCCGCTCAAACGGCGCCGTTGGGCGGGCGCATCAACAGCACGTCAACGCCGTAGAGTTTGGCCAGCGCGGTGAGTTTTTCGGGGGGCTGGCTCAATGTGAAGGTCTTGCCCGAAGCCTGCGCCTGGCGTTGGCATTCGAGCAAAACGGCGAGCGCTGAAGAATCGAAGTGCACGAGGCTCGACGCGTCCACGTCGACGCCCTGCGCCTGCGCCTGACCATGGATCGCCTGCGTCAGCATGCGAAGCGTATCGCACGCATCGTGCACGGTGAGGGTTGCGGGCAGGAGCAGCATGGATTGATGACTTCAGGTCTTCCCGCTCTTCGCCGCCTTGTTGCGCTCGGCCAGCTTGGCGATCAGGCCGTCGATGCCACCGGCGCTGATTTCCTGCGCGAAACTGTTGCGGTAGTTTTCGACAAGCCATACGCCGAGCACGTTGACGTCGTAAATCCGCCAGCCCTCAAGCGTCTTCTCCAGGCGATAGTCGAGCTGAATCGGGTCGCCCTTGCCTTTGACTTCGGTGCGCACAACGACTTCGGTGTCGTCCGCGCCGCCGCGCAACGGCTTGAGTTGCACTGATTGGTCTTTCACCTGCGCCAGCGCACCCGAATACGTGCGCACGAGCAAGATCTTGAACTCGTCCTGCAGGTTCTTCTGCTGCTCGGGTGTGGCCTGGCGCCAATAGCGCCCCACGGCCGACGCCGTCATGCGTTGGAAGTTGACATGCGGCATCACTTTGGAGTCGACCAGCGCGATCACCTTCTGCACCTCGCCGGATTGAATGCTCTTGTCGGCCTTCACGGCTTCGATCACGTCGGTCGAAACCTCCCTGATGAGGACGTCGGGCGCCTTGATGGATTGCGCCCGAGCAAAGCCGCCGGCGATCGCGGAACCCATCGCCAGCAAGGCGAGAACTGTGCGCCGCATCATTCGTGTCATGGTCACTCCTGTCATGATTCGATCCTCATTTTCGTGCAGGTCCAGGGTCTGGCGCGTCGGCTTCCGGAGGTTCCGGGGTCGAGGGCTCGTCCGGCGGATCGCCGTCGAACACCAGATTGCGCCGACGTTGAAGGTACGCGTCGCGAATGAAGCTGTACTTGTCCAGGCCGGTTTGATCGAGAGCCCGGCTCGCGCCCAACAGGCCGGCACGGACATTCACGACTTGCAGCACCCCCAGGCCCCACTGACCCGCGTCGTCCCGAACCAACAGCGAGGGCGAGACGCCGCGGTCTAACGGCATCGCAAACGACTCGCGCACGTTCGACGGGCCAAACAGTGGCCACACCACATAAGGGCCGGGCGGGGCACCCCAGCGCCCGAGCGTCTGGCCGAAGTCCTCGTTGGTCGCTTCGATGCCGGCCTCACTGGCGATGTCGAACAGGCCACCGATGCCGAGCACGGAATTCGTTCCGACCCGCACGACGTCGGTAAAGGCGCGATCAAGCTTGCCTTGAAACACGTTGTTCAGTGCCGACCACGCGTCGGCGAAATTGTTGAAGAAATTCTTCACCCCCTGGCGCACGAAGCTGGGTGTGATCGTTTCATAGGCGGTTGCAACGGGCACGAGCACATAGGCGTCGAGCGTTTCATTGAAGGAGAACACCTTGCGGTTCCAGTTCTCCCACGGGTCGCGTGGATTGCTCACCTGGGGGCGAGAAGCATCGACCGTCGCGCAGCCCGAACCCAAGCCCATCGTCGCCGCCAGCGCCAACAAGGCGGCCTGACGCCAGAGCCTCGAGGTCACTTCTTCGCCCCGCCCGACTCGCCGGCCCCCGCGTCTGCGGCCTTGTTAAAGAGAAACTGGCTGATCAGGCTTTCCAGCACCACGGCCGACTGCGTTTGTTTGATCACGTCGCCTGCGACCAGGATTTTTTCATCGGCACCCGGCTCCACGCCGATGTATTGGTCGCCGAGCAAACCGGCGGTCAAGATGCGCGCCGACGAGTCTTTGGGGAATTCGACTTTCGAGTCGACCTCCATGCGCACGACGCCCTGATACGTCTTGCGGTCGAGTTCGATCGACGAGACTCGCCCCACCGTGACGCCGGCGCTGCGCACCGGCGCGTGTTTTTTCAGGCCGCCGATGTTGTCGAAGCGTGCCGTCAGCGAATAGGTGCTGCCGGCGTTGAAGCTGCCCAGATTGGCAGCCTTCAGCGCGAGAAACACGAGCCCCACCAAGCCGAGCAGGACAAACACGCCAACCATCGTTTCAATGCCCTTCTTGCCCATGTTTGTTGTTCCTCTTCGATGTGGACTACGTTGTAGAGAACATCAACGCTGTGAGCACGAAGTCCGTGCACAGCACAGCCAGCGACGCGATCACGACGGTGCGCGTCGTGGCGTGCGCCACGCCTTCCGGCGTCGCCTGGGTCTCGTAGCCCTGATACAGCGCGACGAAGGTGCAGATGACGCCGAACACCATGCTCTTGACGATGCCATTGCCCACGTCGCGCTGCACGTCGACGCCACTTTGCATGATGGACCAGAAATTGCCCGAATCCACGCCGATCAGCAACACCGCGACGACATAAGCGCCGAGGATGCCGACCGCCGAAAACAGAATCGCGAGAATCGGCATCGAGATGATCCCGCCCAGAAACCGCGGCGCAAGCACGCGGCTTTTCGGGTCGATCGCCATCATTTCCATCGCGGCGATTTGCTCGCCGGCTTTCATCAAGCCGATTTCCGCAGTCAACGACGTGCCCGCGCGCCCGGCAAAAAGCAATGCCGTGACCACCGGCCCGAGCTCGCGAACCAGCGACAAGTTGACGACCAATCCAAGCGATTCGGCCGCACCGTACTTGACCAGCGCGTAGTACATCTGCAGCGCAAGCACAAAGCCCACGGCCAGGCCTGACGCCATGATGATGACGAGCGAGCGGTTGCCGATGGCGTGCACTTGCGCCACCACGAGGTACGGCCGACGCATCGCCAGCGGCAAGTTGCGCATCAGGTCGGTGAAGAAGTAGGCGTGGTGACCCAGGGCATACATCACGTCCAGGACGATCCGGCCGATCGAAGCGACCAGCGCAGTCATGCGTTGACACCCAGCTCTTCAGCCAGCGGCCGGGCCGGGTAGTGAAAACGAACCGGCCCGTCGGGCTCGCCGCGAATGAACTGGCGCACTTCCGCGTCTTCCGACGCGTTCAGCTCAGCCGGCTTGCCGTGCGCGACGACGCGCCCCTGCGACGACATCAAATACGCGTAGTCGCAAATGCTGAAGCACTCCTGCACGTCGTGCGAGACGATCAGCGACGTCGCACCGGTCGTGTCATTGAGCGTGCGGATCAGGTTCGCCGCGACCGCCATCGAAATCGGATCGAGCCCGGCAAAGGGCTCGTCGTACATGATGACTTCCGGGTCGAGTGCGATGGCGCGCGCCAGCGCGACGCGGCGTGCCATGCCGCCGGAGATTTCGGAAATGCGCAAGGGCGCTGCGCCGCGCAGGCCCACCGCGTTGAGTTTCATCAGCACGATGTCGCGAATCATCGTGTCGTCCAGATTCGTGTGTTCACGCAGCGGGAAGGCAACGTTCTCGAACACCGTCAAATCGGTGAACAAAGCGCCGAACTGGAACAGCATTCCCAGGCGGCGTCGCAGCCGAAAGAGTTGCTCGATGTTGCGCGAGTCGACGACTTCGCCGTCGAAGCGCACTGTGCCTTGTGTGGCCGGGTGCACGCCGCCGATGAGCCGCAGCAGCGTCGTCTTGCCACAGCCCGAACCGCCAAGAATGGAGGTGACCTTGCCGCGCCCGAAGCGCAGTGATACGTCATTGAGGATCGTCCGGCCCTTGTCGTAGCCGAACGTGACGTGGTCGATATCGATGAGGGTGTCTGAACTCACTCGCCGTGGAGCCGGGCTTGCCGGCAGCAGTTCGGTGGTAGGCCTTGGGGAAGGGACCGGATCGTCTCGGTCGTTGAGCCGAAATGATTGTCGCATGCATTCTCGGCAGCCCGCCCCGTCGCGATGGGACTTGCCGAGTTGACGGCGCACGCCAAGCGGCGACGCGACTCAGCGCGACGCGGTGCCGGCTTCGAAGGTCACTTCGACCCGAATCTTCGAACGAACCGGCAAGCCATCGACCAGGCCCGGAGTGAAGATCGCATCCATGAACGCAGAGCGCGCAGCCTCCTGCATTTCAGGCGGGAACGCCTGGGTTTCGACACGAACCCTTACAACCTTGCCCGTCTCGTCGATGAACAAGGAAAGTATCCCGGTACGTGTTCCGGAAATGCCGGGGACGCTTGGAAATTCAATCAGGACCGGCGCTGCAGGCCAGGGGCTCACATCGAGCGCGTCGCGCGAGAAAAAATCTGCATCGGCCAACGCGCCCGGGATTCGAAGTGCCAGGCCAGTCGCCGGTGGAGAGGCTTTCTCATTGTCAGTGTCGATCGGCTGCTGACGATCGCGGTCGTTAGGTTCCGGACCAAGCAATGCATCCACGGGTTTGCCAAGTGAACCAAGCGCCAAACCAGTGTCCGCCAAAGGGCTCCGATCCACCTGCGTCGCGCTCGCATTCCAGGCATTGATCGAGCGTACGTGCAAAACGTGGGGGTTCGCGGCGACGCGCGTTGCCTGGGGCCTCGCCGGAGCTTTCGATACGTGCTGTCCCCTGACAGGCACTGAAAACAGAACCGTGTGCAGGCCGACCGCAAGCGCCGCACTTACCAGCAAGGGCTCAAGCCTGCGCACGCTCCATTTCCACCACAAAGGCGTCGACGTTGTGACGTCGGCGCCCGCCAATCTCAAGCTCAGTTCACGATCTCGCGCCATGAAGTGCGTCTTGTCGAACCGGGGCTGAGACCGCCACCCTGGATGTTCCCTTGGACGTCCCCGCCTGTGCTGGTGGTGCCCTTCACAACCGTGGTTCCTTTGCCCCCATCAAGAGTCAGTCCACTCAAGCCAACCAACAAAGAGTTGCCGATCCAGACTCCAGCGAGTGTGGACCCACTCGTAGCGCTACCACCGGTCGCGATGTCAAGCGACAAGATATAGGATTCTCCGCCAACGGTACACGCATCATCGATGGGTATGTTTGCTGCCACGGCCAAAGTGTTGAACAAGATGAGCGGGGCGATGTTGACGCGCTCTCCCGGTGTATTCAGGTCAACGTACCACCCGTTCTTCGCACTCCAGTTGACCGCGTTCTTGGTCACTGTTTTGATTCTTGCCCCAGCGCCGTCGGTCGTCGTCGTCAGGGTCTGTGCAACGAGCGTACCCCCGCTGCGCACGTCCCCGAGTCCAGTAGCCGCCAACGAGTCCTTGATTCCATAGACACTTTGCTGCGCCTGGTTGCTGAGGTCAGACGTGCCGAGGTACTTGCCCGTGCCGAAATAGAGCACCGTGTACTTGTTGCCGCTCTGTGTCACTTCGCCCAACGCGATTTGCGACGTGATGGGTTGAGGCGCGGCAGGGCTTCCGGCCTGCACATTCGCCAGCAACAGCGCCGATTGGTACGGCAAGGTGACGTTGTCAATGTCGAAACGCCACACATTGCCGAGCAAGTCGCCAGCGTAGTACCGTTTGCCAGTGTTGTCGATCTCGAGATCTATCCAGACGTTGAGATTGGACAGCCCGCTAGGCGTGCTTGGCGTACCCGCAGGGGTTGCGCCCGAGGTGTATGTCGGAATCGTCAACAACTCAGCACCGGTGTTCGCATCGACGACGAACAGATGGCCATTGCCGTCACCTGCGCCAACATTGTTGTTGTAGCCCGAGGTGAACGCGACAACCCAGGTGCCATTTGTGCGCTTCGTGATGACCGGGTTGCCATACGTCAAACCCAAGTTAGTGTGCGAGAACTCCCAGAGCGCCACTGGATTCTCAGGGTCGGTAATGTCCAGTGCGTAGTACGACCGACCGCCCGCGCCTTGCCCGCCCACGAGAATCGTCTTCCAGGCCCCTGGGGAGCCGGGAACGTAGATGTCGCCGACCGTAGGCGCACCATCCAACAGATACTGGTGGTTGCCCTCATAGCTCTTATCAGCGAGGCGATACAGCTTGGGCAGTACCGCAGAGGGCATATACGCCCACTTCTCCTCGCCCGTCGTCGCATCAATCGCGTGCAGCATGCCGTCGTTGGCGGCTACGTAAACGGTCGCGGTTCGGCCCGCCTTGCTGCTGACGAAGCTACCGTACGAGTTCTCGGTGTACTTGAATTGCGGCTTTCGAACGTAGACCGGCGCACCCCCGATGATGTCTCCCAGGATGCCGTCGCGCGTCCGATAGTAGGACCTGGATCCACCGCGAAGCCAGCTCACCATCTCTACGCCAGAATTTGCGCCGGCCAGTGCAGCCACCGCGTTGGCGGCTGCCGCGACTTTCGTTGCGTTGCCCGGGTCTGCGGCCAAATCGGCGGCGGTTGACGTCACCGCTGCTGCCAGATCGGCGCACTGGCTCAGCACTGGAGACTTGCTGCATGCGTTGTCAACATGCGCATTGATCGTGTCGGTCGTGAGGTTCGCATGCGTGAAGTCGCGGAGCTGACCTGTGTTTCCCGTCACGTCCTTCTTGAAGTACTTGATCGTTCTCGCTGTCCCAGCGGCTACCCGTGCGTCCAGTTTCTGCTTTGCACTCCAGGTGTGGGTTGCGCCGCGTGCGCCTGTTTTGGGGTCCATCGGATAGGCGAGAAGGTCGCCGGTCCATTTGGCGGAAACGTAAAGCGCGACGAATTGTGTGCTGTCCCCCTCGACTGGCTGAAGGTTGCTCGCCGCGGCAGCCGATCCCGACCCAACGACTTCGGCAATCGATGCCAACGCACTGTTCAAACTCGTCGCAAGGCTTGTCGGATCCGTCGCGCTGAAGTACTGCCCGCGCCCATTTACTGCGGCGTGCCACAAGTCATCAATGTTCTCCGCCTCTTTGCTGGAGCCGGGGACGGGCCAGTCCTTGGTGCCTTGTTTCAGGTCGTGGTAGTCGCCGGACGCTTGACTCAGGTAGTTCTTGTCGTACTTGAGCAGACCACTCAAGCCCAGGCCCAAGGTGTACGTCGTCATGTGCTGCCAAGTCGCCACGTCATTCCCCTTGGGGGCTACGTTGTTATTGCACACGTTGGTGCCGAGAGCACCAGTGCAATTCCCGAGCGAGGCGTCGTCACGCAAATCTGTCTTGTAGTAGTACATCGCAACGTCGGCGAGAGAATCTGTGGAACCCCCTGTGGTGACTGTCGATGGCGATGCGGCCACCGTTCCTTTGACCGTGTTGGGGCCAACCGTCGATATAGTGCCTGCTCCAGCGACATCGTTGGCCCAAGTGCCAATCATGTTGACAGGTGAAGCCACCGCTAAAACTTCGGTGCCCGAACCCGTTTGCGTGGCGACGACTGCGGGTGCCACCGTTGCGCAAGAGGTCACCGCAGTCCCGCTGGTCCAGCTGGAAGGCTGGCTGACAACTGCGGGCGTCGAGGACGTTGAAGGGACAGGACCCGTGGTCGCGCCTGGCACGAACGTAGATGCCACGGTGTTGACCGTGGTCGTCGACGATCCTGGCGTGCCTGCAGGATTGACCGTGAGGACGCCATTGACGCTGACGGTGGTTCGCGTATACGGCGTTACAACTGTTGTCGTCGTGACTTCACGGTCGGAAGTGCGGTGCTCCGTGAGTGTCGAGTGATCGCTGGTGGTGGACACCGTGCTGCCGTTGCCCGTCTGCGGCGTCGAAGTCAGCAAGCCCCGGCCCGCCGGGCAGTAGCCGACGCTGCTCGATGTCTTCACCGTCGTACCATTTGGGTTGGTCGTCGTGTTGACCGGCTGCGACGACAAACCCGTAAGAACAAAGGTATACCGCGTCGAGCTGACAATGCTTGCGACGGTCCCGACGCCATTCGTCATCAGGTTTGTGTTGTAGGCCGCTGGCGAGGCCCCCGAAATGATGACCTTGTCGCCCACCGCCAAGTTGTGGTTGTTGGTCGTGCGAACCTCTACGGTGCAGCTCCCGGAGGCATAGCCGCTGCAGGTGAAGCCTCGGTTGGTCAGGTTGGAGTTCGTGTTTGTTGGCCCCAGCGATTGATTGGTCCTTCCCCAGGTGGTCGGTGTCGTGTGGGTGGTGGTCGTGGTGTCAACAATGTCCCGGCTTTGCGGTGTGTTGTCGGCGGTGACCACGGTCGTGGTGGTTTCCGCCCAACTTTCCGCCGTCGTCACCGTCGTCGTGGTTCCATCGAACATCGGCCTTGCAGCGGTGCCGTCCTGCTGACCCACTGCTGTGTTGTTAAGGTCCACCGCCGCATTCGACGTGGCGCTCAAGTTGTTCCAGTAACCGTCCGTCGACAGGATGTTGAAGTTCTTTTGGCACGAGTACTGAACGGGGTCGTAGGTCTGACCACTGCCCCTCTTGGCGAAGTACTGCCCGACCCTCGACAAAGCGCCTCGCAATGGCGTGCCGGTCACCGTACTCACCGAGAAGAGCTTGGTGTAGAAGTCGAGCTTGTGCCCGGCTCCAAAATCGGCGACGTCGAGAAAGTAGCCGCCGGTGACGCCTGCGGTATTGATCGTCGTGAACCCGACCCGGTACTTGTCGTCGATGCCCTTGAATGCCAAGCTGATGCCCGACCTCATCATCAAGAGGCGATCGCTGTAGTGCGCCTTCCAGTTGGCATAGTTCTGCCGCTCATCGCTGGAAGATGGCCCCGAAGTGGCCGACGGTATCTTCTTCGTGAAGACCGCACTGCCGCTGCTGATGCTGGTCTGGCACTCGGTGTAGAACGCATTCGAGATGACGCCCGAACTGTTGTAGGTCCAGTTCATCTTTGGCTCGGTGCCCGTATACAGGTAGTAGTAGGGACGGGCGTCGCCCTTCCCGACGGTCGGAGTCACCAAGGGACCGCTGCCTGATGTTGTGGTGACGTTGACTGTCAATGCGTCGATCGCGCTGTTCCACGCCGTGACCGTACCCAGCATCCAATTCGACAAGTTGCCGCTGTCGCCGTACAGCATCACCGTCTCCCCCACCGAGTAGGCGCCGTTGTTTCCGCCATTGGTCGTGACGAGATGGCTGCCCGTACCCACCGTCGGCGCTGCCGAGAGGATGCCGCGGGTGCCGTTGAACAGGCTGGTGTCCAGGTTGACCACCGAGAGGCTTCCTGCAGCCTTCGGGGCACCGGTTGAGTCGACTGGCAATGTATAGGTGGTGTCGGGGTTGTAGGCAATGCCATTGCACTGCGCCGACCAGTAGCCGAACCTGCTCGAGCTCGACATGTCGTCGGGCATGAATTTATAGTCCATCGATCCCGAGTCGTCGAGCGTGAACATCAGGTTCGGCTTGACTGCCGTCGACGATGAAGTGAAGAGCGGTGCCGAGGCAATGTCGGTGTCGGCGGCTCGGGCATGGGTGCCGGGCAGGGCCAATACAAGGCCAAGACTGACGAATGCAATGCGGTGCCTGCCGCTCAGGATACGAGTCGAGTTGCGCATATTCAGGCTCCCTGCCTTTGTTTGCCGCGCTGTGGCGTGCGGCTAGAAGTGAACGATCGTTTCGGTGTAGCTGACCGTATTGCGAGCGCCCACCGTTCGAACAATGATTCGGTAGTACGGACTGGTCGAGACGGGGTCTGGGTTGTGTTTCCCGACCTTGATTTCCCCGTGCTGTGGTGAGATCGATACCGTCGCCGAGGCCGGCTTTGCGCATGTATTGGTTCCGCTCACCGCTTCGGCCTTTTGACACAGGCGAGCGATCACATAGCGCGAACTGTTGCCGTTGGCTTCGATCGGGGGGGAAGATGGCAGCAGCGTGCAACCCGCAAAAGTACCCGCGATCGCATAGGCACATCCGTCGCTGTCCCAATTCACCAGGCCCAGCTTGTTCGCGGCTGTCGTGGTCCGCCCGGTGGGGTCCAGGGTGTCCAGCGAAGACGCGTAGTATCCGGATCCCGGATTGTCGGCATCGAGGCTGGCCGCGGTGGTGAGAATCCATGTGATTGCCGCTTCCGTCGCCCGACTGCTTGCGCTGGTGGCGTCCTGTTTGAATCCCAAATTCCCGATCACCAATGCGCTCGTGTTCACCGAGCGCACCAACGCGACACCAGCCAGGGAAAGCGCGGCGAGCGCGAGCAAGGCGAACAGGAGCGACATCCCGCGATGGCGCTTGCGGTTCGAATGAGTGACTTCAATGGCGTGATCAATGTTCATTTGAGCTTCGTCCTACGCGGCGACCAGCAACTTGAGCCGTGAAACTAGAGACGTGTCCAAAGCATGTTGCGCAGTGGGACGATCGTGTCGAACTGCTTGTATCGGTAGTGTTTCCAATCGGTGAGGTGGTCGACCTTCAAGGGCAGGCACATGCTCGTGCCACACGCTGAGGGCGCCGTTCCAGGTGGAGCGATGGACGTCGCTGGCGTAGAGCCGACGTCCCATCGAGGATTGGCTTGCGTGACTTCCTCTTGCTCGTACTGACCACTGCGGGCAACGACGACGATGCGGATCGCGATCACCTGCTTCCAGCCAGCATTCGTGGTCGGCGTCGTGTCGTCATAGGAGTCGACGTCTCCGTCCGCATCGACATCTTTGCCGTACAGCGCTCGCATGTTGACGATGTCCGGTTGAATATCGCTCGGGGGGGGCAGCGCATTCGGAGTGCTGGTGTTGAAGCTTTGAAGCTGAAGGGTCGTGCCTGAAATCTGGTAGGTGCTGTCGATCAGATTTCCGAGATTGACGAGAACACTGCCCTCCGGATAGGCGATATTCGGCTTGCCGGGTTCGTTCCAAAGCGCCACGTTGTCCGCGCGTTCGATTGATATTCCGGCTGGTTCTGCTGTCGCCTGAAAGACCCAGCAGGGCTGAGTGGCGTCAATGGCCACCAATGCGAGGTCGTCTTTCCTGAACCCAAGAGAAGCACTCACCAGAAACGTCGTAGCGCCGGCGGCATAACCTGGCGACACCCGCGTGGGCACCGAGTAGCTGGTTTTCGAGCTCGCGAGGACTCGAATGGCGTCACCCACGCTGCCCAATGGGCGGTCGGCCTCTTTGGTGATCTGGACCGGTACCAGAGCCGCAGCGAACGCCGCCGGCTTTGCACCGTTGTATCTCGCTTCGATCGGGCAGCCCACGATGTTGGGGCTGCTTGTCAGTCCGTACCCTGCCATTTCGAGGTCGCGCTGAAGGGCATACAAGGCAAGTGCGCCGTTGACCTGCGCATCCGAACCACCCGTGGTCGTGCGTTTTTGCCCCTCGGAGAAGAGCATGACTTGCGAAATCACAATGACAGCAAGCAAGCCAATCAGCATGCCGACCATCAGTTCGACCAAGGTCACGCCGCGCTGCATTGCCGCCGCCGGCTCAGTGGGATAGCTTGAGAGTTGCTGCATGATCAGTTGAACGCGATGGTGGTCAGCGTTGTGTAGGTATGGGTGCCTTCGTTCGGCTGCGTCCAAGTGATCTTCACCTCCCATCCCTCAGGCTTGAGTTCAATCAAGGCTGCGCCTGCAGGAAGGACGTCGGCCACCTTTGCCGACCACTCACTGCAGCGGGCGTAGCCGGCGCAATTTGCAGTCGCGTAGCTGCCCAAGTTGAGAGGTGCGTCTGCCCACATCGTGCCGACCAACTGTTGCGCCAAGAACGCGGCGTCGGCACGGTACTTCGCCGTGCTCTGCGCCTTCGTCATTGCCGCCTGCAGGCCCACAAGGCCGAGCACGCCGAACGCGAAGATCAACAAGGCCACAAGTGCCTCGATGAGCATGAAGCCGCGCTGCGTGCCGACGCGCCCAATCGACTGTTTTCCCTGAGCTTTTTTGTTCATATTGATCTCAGCACTTGCGCGGGTCATTGACGTCGGTGACTTTGATGTCGCAAAGCCGCACCGTGCCCCCTGTCCCAACCAGGACTCGAAGGGCGCGATAGTCACCCCCTGACGTTTCGTTGTCGATATCGATCAAGGCCAGTGGAGCCACGTCAGCGACGCGGCCAAAGGCACTGAAAGTGACCGTACTCGCTGCGGTTGCGCCGTCGACCTGCTTGCCGGCGACCACGACTCTTCGCGCCCCGGAACCGCCTGCCGCCTTGTCGACAATGAGTGCAGCTGTCTGCATCGGCGCACCTGAACAGGCGCCTGCCGGGTCGTTGACGCTCGCCACCCAGGAAACACCTGTGGCAGACAAGGCGCAACTGTCGTCCAGTACGGCCGGGTCCGTGACTGACACCAATGAGAAGCGGACGGGCCGGTTCATCCGAACCGCCTCAGCTCGCGCTCGGTTCAGCCCCGCGTAGATCGACTGCGCGGTATTGCGCACGTTTGTGTTGGAGATCCAGGTACTGATGCTTGGCCCAGCGGCGACGACCAGCAGGCCCAGTACGACGAAGACGACGACCAGTTCGATGAGAGTGACACCGCGCTGCCAAGTGCGGGAGTTCAGCATTCGTCGCCTTTCGCCGCCCAGCAAGTCTTGGCTACTGCGGAACCTTTGAAGCTGGTGGTGGTCTGCGTACCGCTTTGATTGACCGTGTAGACATGGCCCACCGCCGCCCCAGCGCTCCCGGTGGCCGTGATGGTGTACTGCTGCCCGACCGGCACCGTGACTGGCAGCGCGCACGCGTAGTTAAAGTACTTCTTGTTTGTGGGCGAAAAATTTGCCCATGTCGGACCCGCGGCAATGTCAGCGCAGGCAGCAGTCCCGTAGTTGCGGTTGTCCTGGTAGTACTGCTCCATCTTGATGCGGTAGTCCGACAACTGCGTGAACGATTCGGGCAGTTGACCGCGGCGCACGTAGTCGGTATAGGCCGGAATCGCCACAGAAGAGATGATCGCGACGATCGCGATCGTCACCATGAGTTCGATCAGCGTGAAGCCGCCGCTGCGGAAACGCGACGAACCTCGAGCAGTAGAAATCCGGTATGACATGGCCGTCCTTAGTCTGAGTCGTTCGCGCTGATTCGGTCTCGCGCCACTTTGGCTTGAGCGGATTCTGCGGACGATGGTCTCGCGGCGCTGTGCAAAAGTGCGCACATCGCGACCCCCCTCTGACGGATGGGGCCAATGGCGAGGACGAACGGTTGCGCGGCGAGAGGCCGCCGCGTGGCACATGCGCACCGACGTGTCACAGCGGTGCGCGCCGTGCAAGCACACGTTGCAGCGCGTGTTCAGTTGTTTAGCTCGAACTCTCGAGCGGCCACTCGCCCGCGGGCGCGGGGCCTGCGGCTTTGGATGCGCGCCTCGCGTCGCGAGGGCGACCGATCGGGTTCAGCGAGGCAGGCTGCTGTGTCCCATCAGGAATTCATCGGCAGCGTGGGCCGCCTGCCGCCCTTCGCGAATCGCCCAGACCACGAGCGACTGCCCACGGCGCATGTCGCCCGCGGCGAATACCTTTTCGAGCACTGGTCGCGTAGCCGCCTCGAACGTCAGTAGATGCGCGGGCGTTGCCGCGTGGGTCTCTCTCGACGGCAAAGGAATCGAGCACGCTCCCTACGGGAGCGATGAAACCCATCGCCAACAGCACCAGGTCCGCGGGTATCGTCTTCTCGCTCCCGGCCACTTCCGTCATCTTCCCGCCCTGCCACTGCACTTGTACGGTCTTGAGCGCCTTGACCTTGCCCGCCTTGCCGTCGTCCTGGTCGCCGATGAATTCCTTGGTCGCGATCGCGAATTCGCGCTCACACCCTTCTTCGTGGCTCGACGAGGTGCGCAGCTTGATCGGCCAATAGGGCCAGACGAGAGGCTTGTCTTCATGCTCGGGAGGCATGGGCAGGAGTTCGAACTGCGTCACACTTTTCGCGCCGTGTCGATTGCTCGTGCCCACGCAGTCGCTGCCGGTGTCGCCGCCGCCGATCACGATCACGTGTTTGCCGTCGGCGCGCAGTTGATTCGCCACCTTGGCGCCGCCGTTGACTCGGTTTTGCTGCGGCAGGAATTCCATGGCGAAATGCACGCCGTCGAGATTGCGTCCCGGCACGGGCAAGTCTCGCGATTGCTCGGCGCCACCGCACAGCAGCACCGCTTCGAACTGCTCGTTCAATTGCGCAGCGCTGACGCTTTGCGTGGCCAGGTTCGTCACTTTGCTCGCGGCGGGTAACTCGCCGACCAGCACGCCGGTGCGGAACTGCACACCTTCGGCTTGCATTTGTTCGACACGCCTGTCGATGTGCGACTTCGCGAGTTTGAAGTCGGGGATGCCGTAGCGCAGCAGGCCGCCGATCGCGTCGTTCTTCTCGAACACGGTCACGGCGTGGCCGGCGCGGGCCAGCTGCTGTGCGGCGGCCAGGCCGGCCGGACCTGAGCCGACGATTGCCACGCGCTTGCCGGTGGCATGTTTCGCGGGACGGGGTTGGACCCAACCTTCTTGCCAGGCGCGGTCGATGATCGCGTGTTCGATGCTCTTGATTCCCACCGCGTCATCATTGACGTTGAGCGTGCACGCGGCTTCGCAAGGCGCCGGGCAGATGCGTCCGGTGAACTCCGGGAAATTGTTCGTCGAATGCAGGACCTCGATGGCATTGCGCCAGTCGCCGCGGTAGACGAGGTCGTTGAAGTCCGGGATGATGTTGTTCACCGGGCAGCCGCTGTTGCAAAACGGCGTCCCGCAATCCATGCAGCGCGCGCTCTGGATTTTCGCCTCGTCTTGCTTTAGCGTGATGACGAATTCGTCGTAGTTCTTGACCCGCTTCGCGACAGGCTCGTAGCCTTCTTCGAGCCGCGCGTATTCCATGAAACCGGTGACTTTTCCCATGCTGTTTTTCTCGTTCGTCCTCTGCGGTGCGCTTACTTGGCCGGAACAGTCTTTTCCGTCTTCGCGTCGCTGCTGCGCCGTTTGATCGTGGTTTCAACCGATGACTCGGCCTGCTCTTGCGCGGCGCCCGCGGCCAGAGCCTTTGCCGCAAGTTCGGAGAGGGCGCGCCTGTATTCACCGGGGAACACTTTGACGAACTTGCCGCGCGACTCGACCCAGTGGTCGAGGATGTGCCGCGCGCGCAAGCTGCCGGTCCACTTGTAGTGGCCTTCGATCAGCCCACGCAGCATGGCTTCATCGGTGCTGCCCTTGTGCCACAAGGCCCGGTCCAACGACACTTCTTGTTCGGCGCTGCTCGTCACCGGGCCGAGCGCCACCATAGCGGTGTTGCAACGTCGCGCGAACTGGCCGTCTTCGTCGAAGACATAGGCGATGCCGCCGCTCATTCCGGCGGCGAAGTTGCGGCCGGTCTTGCCGAGCACGACGACGGTGCCCCCGGTCATGTATTCGCAGCCGTGGTCTCCCGTGCCTTCGACAACCGCCGTCGCGCCGGACAGGCGCACCGCAAATCGTTCTCCCGCCACACCGCGGAAGAACGCTTCGCCGCTCGTCGCACCGTAGAGCACGGTGTTGCCGACGATGATGTTGGCGGTGGAGTCACCGCGAAAGTCGATGCTGGGCCGGATCGCGATGCGCCCGCCGCTCAATCCCTTGCCGGTGTAGTCATTCGCGTCGCCGATCAGGTACAACGTAATGCCCTTGGCAAGAAACGCACCGAAACTCTGCCCGCCCGCGCCCTCCGTCTGGATGAAGATGGTGTCGTCTGGCAGCCCTTGTGGGTGCAGGCGGATCAACTCGCCCGAGAGCATTGCACCCACCGTCCGGTTCACGTTGCGCGTGGCCTCGATGAACTGCACCTTTTCGCCGCGGTCCAGCGCCGGGCGGCATTTTTCGATGAGCTTGACGTCGAGCGCCTTACTCAGGCCGTGATCCTGTTCGGTGACCTGGCGCCGCGCCACGTCCGCAGGCGCGGTGGGCTGATGGAAGATGCGGCTGAAGTCCAAGCCCTTGGCTTTCCAGTGTGCGATGCCCTTCTTCGTGTCGAGCAGGTCGACGCGGCCGATGAGTTCGTCGAACTTGCGGATGCCCAGCTGCGCCATGATGCTGCGCGCCTCTTCTGCCACGAAGAAGAAGAAGTTGACGACGTGCTCCGGCCGCCCTTGGAATTTGGCGCGCAATACCGGGTCTTGCGTCGCCACGCCGACCGGACACGTGTTGAGGTGGCACTTGCGCATCATGATGCAGCCCTGCGCGACCAGCGGCGCGGTGGCGAAGCCGAATTCGTCGGCACCGAGCAGCGCGCCGATCACGACGTCGCGGCCCGTCTTCATTTGGCCGTCGGCCTGCACACGGATGCGGCCACGCAGGCGGTTCAACACGAGCGTCTGCTGGGTTTCTGCGAGGCCCAGCTCCCACGGCGTGCCGGCGTGCTTGATTGAACTCCACGGCGATGCGCCGGTGCCGCCGTCGTGGCCGGCAATCACGACGTGATCCGCCTTGGCCTTGGCCACACCCGCGGCGACCGTGCCCACGCCCACTTCACTGACGAGTTTGACGCTGATGCTCGCGCGTGAATTCGCGTTCTTCAGGTCGTGAATGAGTTGCGCGAGGTCTTCGATGGAGTAGATGTCGTGGTGCGGCGGCGGCGAAATGAGGCCCACACCGGGCACCGAGTAGCGCAGCATGCCGATGTAGTCGCTGACCTTGCCGCCCGGCAGTTGGCCGCCTTCGCCGGGCTTGGCGCCTTGCGCCATCTTGATCTGGATCTGGTCGGCGCTGACCAGGTATTCCGTCGTCACGCCAAAGCGCCCCGACGCGACCTGCTTGATCTTGCTGCGCAGCGAGTCGCCTTGTTGCAGGGCGTAGTCGGACGCGACGACGCCGGTCCCCAGCACATCGCTGAGCTTCGCGCCCGTCGTGACAGGGATTCCCTTGAGCTCGTTGCGATAGCGCGCCGGGTCTTCGCCACCCTCGCCGGTATTGCTCTTGCCACCGATGCGGTTCATTGCCACGGCGAGCGTGGTGTGGGCTTCGGTGGAAATCGACCCGAGCGACATCGCGCCCGTGGCGAAGCGTTTGACGATGTCAGCCGCCGGCTCGACCTCGTCGATAGTGATCGCCTTGCTTGGGTCGATCCTGAACTCGAACAGTCCGCGCAGCGTCATGTGCCGCTCTGACTGGTCGTTGACGATCTGCGCGTATTCCTTGTAGGTGTCGTAACGGTTCGCGCGCGCGCTGTGCTGCAGCTTGGCGATCGCGTCGGGCGTCCACATGTGTTCTTCGCCACGCACGCGCCAGGCGTATTCGCCGCCTGTCTCCAACATGCTGTCGAGCAGCGGGTCGTCGCCGAACGCCGCCGAGTGCATGCGGATCGCTTCTTCGGCGACTTCGAAAACGCCGATGCCGCCGACCTGGCTCGCCGTGCCACGGAAGAATTTTTCGACGAACCGCGCCTCAAGGCCTATCGCTTCGAAGAGCTGCGCTCCGCAATACGACATGTAGGTCGAGACGCCCATCTTCGACATGATTTTCGAGAGACCCTTGCCGACCGCCTTGACGTAATTGGCGATCGCCTTGTCGGCGCTCAAGTCGCCAGGGAGTTCGCGGTGCAATGCCTGAAGCGTTTGCATCGCCAGGTAGGGATGCACCGCCTCCGCCCCGTAGCCCGCAAGAACTGCGAAGTGGTGGACTTCGCGCGCCGACCCGGTTTCGACGACCAGCCCGGCCGTCGTGCGCAAGCCCTCGCGGATCAAATGCTGGTGCACGGCAGAGAGCGCAAGTGACGCAGGAATCGCGACATGGTCGCGGTCCATCTTTCGATCGCTGATGATCAGTATGTTGTGGCTGCTGCGGATCGCGTCGACGGCTTCGGCGCACAGCGAGGCGAGTTTCGCCTCCACACCTTCGTCGCCCCAGAGCAAGGGATACGTGATGTCCAGTTCGTAACTCTTGAACTTGGCGGCGGTGTGCTGCTCGATGCCGCGCAACCGCGCCATGTCTTCGAAATCCAGAATCGGCTGCGGCACTTCCAGGCGCATGGGCGGATTCACCGCGTTGATGTCGAGCAAGTTCGGCTTTGGGCCGATGAACGAGACGAGCGACATGACGATGGCTTCGCGGATCGGGTCGATCGGCGGGTTCGTCACCTGCGCAAAGAGCTGCTTGAAGTAGTTGTAGAGCGGCTTGTTTTTGTCCGACAGGACCGCGAGCGGCGTGTCGTTGCCCATCGAACCCACACCTTCTTCGCCGGCTGCCGCCATCGGGCTCAGCAGGAATTTGAGGTCCTCCTGGGAGTATCCGAAGGCCTGTTGGCGGTCGAGCAGGGATTCGGTGAAGGTGCTGCTGTCAGCTTGCGGCGGCACGTCTTCGAGCTTGATTCGCACCGCATCGGTCCACTGACGATAGGGCTTGGCCGACGCGAATTGGTTCTTCAATTCTTCGTCGTCGACGATGCGGCCCTGGTCCAGATCGATGAGAAGCATCTTGCCCGGCTGCAGGCGCCACTTCTTGATGATCCTGCTTTCGGGGATGGGCAGCACGCCGGCCTCCGACGCCATCACGACCAAATCGTCGTCGGTGACGATGTAGCGTGCCGGGCGCAGGCCGTTGCGGTCCAGTGTCGCGCCGATCTGGCGGCCGTCGGTGAAAACCATCGCCGCCGGCCCGTCCCAAGGCTCGAGCATCGCCGCGTGGTATTCGTAGAAGGCACGGCGCCGCTCGTCCATCGTCGTGTGCTGCTCCCACGCCTCGGGAATCATCATCATCATCGCGTGGGCGAGCGGATAACCGCTCATCGTCAGCAACTCCAGCGCGTTGTCGAATGTGGCGGTATCGCTCTGGCCTTCGAAGCTGATCGGGTAAAGCTTCTTCAGGTCGTCGCCGAGCACCGGCGACTTCATCACGCCTTCGCGCGCACGCATCCAGTTGAAGTTGCCCTTCACCGTGTTGATTTCGCCGTTGTGCGCGACCATCCGGTAGGGGTGGGCGAGCGGCCATTCGGGGAAGGTGTTGGTCGAGAAGCGCTGGTGCACCATCGCCAGCGCCGACACGACCCGCGGATCCGCCAGGTCCTTGAAGTACTTGCCCACCTGGTCGGCCAGCAGCAAGCCTTTGTAGATGATCGTGCGGCAGCTCATGCTGGGCACGTAGTACTCGCGGCTGTGCGTCAACTTCAGCGCCTGGATTGCACTCGACGCGGTTTTGCGGATGACGTAGAGCTTGCGTTCCAGCGCGTCGGGGACGATCACGTCGGGCCCGCGGCCGATGAAGATCTGGCGCATCACCGGTTCTTTGGTTCGCACCGTCGGCGACATCGGCAATTCGGCGTCGACGGGCACGTCGCGCCAGCCCAGCAGCACTTGGCCCTCGGCCTTCACGGCGCGTTCGAGTTCCTGCACGCAGGCCAGGCGCGACGCGTGTTCCTTGGGCAGGAAGATCATTCCCACGCCGTACTCGCCGGGGGCCGGGAGCTGCACGCCCTGCGCAGCCATTTCCGCGCGGAAATACTCGTCGGGGATCTGAATCAGGATGCCGGCACCGTCGCCCATCAGCTTGTCGGCGCCGACCGCGCCGCGGTGATCCAGGTTCTCCAGGATCTTCAGGCCTTGCGCGACGATGTGGTGCGCCTTGTGGCCTTTGATGTGAGCGACGAAACCGACGCCGCACGCGTCGTGTTCGTTGGCCGGGTCGTAAAGCCCCAGCGCTTTCGCGGCGGTCAACTCTTCAGGCGTGGCGGCCGCAACGGTGGATGGGGACATCATGGCAACTCTCCGAGAACATCATTCGAGACGGCTTGGAGAATACTGCGCCGCAGCAAATCGCTCAAGGAAAATTTGCCTTGGTATGTCCCCAATTAATTCGGCAGGAGACGCAGTGCCAGATTATTTGGGGACAGAACGATCGACATTGGAAGTCTGATCGACAGGCTGGTTTGCTGCCGGGCGGCCGCGCTTCGCGGGCCGAACACGGCGCTTTGAGAGTTGGGCCATGGCATCAGCAAATGTCGGGGACCCCACGGCCCATCCGCGGCGCGCCGCCCCCTCCAAGACGTCGACCCGCGCCTGCGCAAGCGGCACCCGAAGCAGTCGTTCGCAGGCCACTTCGCGCTCGAAAGGCGTATTGCCCAGTGCCCACAGCTGCGGGTGATCGGCAAGCCCGGCGATTGCCCTGTGCCCAGTGTGATGGGCCGCGCTGGACCAGGGCCATTCGTCGGCACGCTCCACCAGCCCGAGCTGCACCGGCGCGGCCTCGACAAAACGCAAGCACTCGATGAAGTGCGCGTCGGCGTCGATCACTGCGGCGTGGAAACGGCCGTCCCACAGTCCGCCGCTTCTCTGGTGGCGCCGGTTGTAGGCAGAGACGAAGCGGCGACCGGCCGCTTGCAGCAGCGTGCCCAGGGCGGCGGCATGGCGCGGCGTGACCAGCATACGCACCTGCGTAGGCAACAGGGCGAAGGCGTGGAGGTCAACGCGGGCCCTCGCAGCGGCATCGCGCAAGTGCGCAAGGTAGGTCTGACTGTCCGCAGCGTCGGCGAGCACGGCCTCAGCGCCATGCGCGCGCTGAATCACCAGGTGCGCTTGACCGGCAATGCACAGTCGCGCCAATCGGGCCATGCGCGCAACTCTCCTCGGGAGCCTGGTTCGAATTTCGTCAGCCGCAATGGGCTTCGATGACGTCGGTGACCAATTGGTCGGGAACCGGACGCACCCCGGCTCGCCCGGGCGCTTCGATGACGACAAAGCGCATCTCGCCCCCTTCGGCCTTCTTGTCGAGCCGCATCAGTTCGAGGTAGCGCTTCGCCCCCAAGGCCGGCCCTCGCTGCGGCAGCCCGGCGGCGCCGATCAAGCGCCGCAACCGCTGCGCATACGACGCATCGATGAGGCCCAGACGCGCCGACAAGTCTGCCGCCATCACCATGCCGCAGCCGACGGCTTCGCCGTGCAGCCACGCACCATGGCCGAGCCCGGTCTCGATGGCGTGGCCGAAGGTGTGGCCGAAATTGAGGATCGCGCGCAGGCCCGTTTCGCGTTCGTCGCGGCCCACCACACCGGCCTTGATTTCGCACGAGCGTCGAACCGCCCATTGCAGGGCCGACGCGTCACGTGCAAGCAGTGCGGCGAGGTGATCCTCGATCCAATCGAGAAAACCCGCGTCAGCAATCGGCGCGTACTTGATGACTTCGGCCAATCCCGCGGCAACTTCGCGTGGCGGCAGCGAAGCCAAGGTATCGATGTCCGCAACCACGCGCAGCGGCTGGTAGAACGCGCCGATCATGTTCTTGCCTGCAGGGTGGTTGATGGCGGTCTTGCCGCCCACCGACGAATCGACCTGAGCCAGCAACGTCGTCGGCACCTGCACATAGGCAATGCCGCGCATGTAGCACGCCGCGGCGAACCCGGCGACGTCGCCGACGACGCCCCCACCCAGGGCGAACAGGATCGTTTTGCGGTCGCAACCCGCGCCGAGCAGTGCATCGAAGATGGAGTTTGTCGTCGTCCAGTCCTTGTGCGCCTCGCCCGCAGGCAGTTCGATCATGAGCACCTTGGCGTACTGCCTCGAAAGCGACGCCTGCAATCGACCTGCATAAAGCGCAGCGACGTTCGAATCGGTGACGATGGCGACGGTCGCCGCGGGGGGCAGACCGAGCCAGCTGGACGACGCATCCAGGAGGCCCGCACCGATGACGATGTCATAGCTGCGCGCGCCCAGGTCGATGGGAACGCGCACACCGGGGACTGCTGAAGGGGTCATGCGCCGAGTTTAGGCGCAGGCTTGTTCACGTCGTCTGCGGCAGCGCCTGTGGGCGGCACCAGCCCGGCCAATTCAAGTTGCATCACCACCATGTTGACCAGGGTGTGCACCGAAGGCCGCCCGGTCTCGATGATGAAGCGCGCCGTCGAACGGTACAGCGGATCGCGCTCGGCGTGCAGGTCGCGCAACTTGCGCAAGGGGTCAGCGACTTGAAGCATCGGCCGATGCGTATCGTGGCGCAAGCGCCGGAACAGTTCCTCCGGCGTCGAGCGCAGATACACCACCGTGGTGTGGTCGCGCAGATTGCGCCGATTCGCCTCGCGCATCACCGCGCCGCCGCCGGTGGCGAGCACGCCCTGGGTGTGCAATACGAGTTCGGCCAGGACGTCCTGTTCGACGTCGCGAAACCGTGCTTCGCCTTCGCGCTCGAAGAACACGCGGATCGGGCAGCCCAGGCGCCGCTCGATCTCGACATCAGCGTCGAAAAATCGAAGGCCCAGGTTGCGCGCGAGATGGCGGCCGACGGTGGACTTGCCCCCGCCGGGCATTCCGATCAAGGAGATCAGCATGCCCGAGTCTAACTTTGGGTCTCGCAACTCGGCGACTCTGGCACGCACTCCGAAGCAGGCGGAAACCGCCCGTGCTCCGGGCGGGTCGCGTTCAGCGTGCCGCTGTCTTGTCGGTCACGACTTTCGGCGTGAGGAAGATCAGCAGTTCCGTCTTGTTCGTGCTCTTGGTGCGCGTCTTGAACAGATTTCCGAGGATGGGGATATCGCCAAAGAACGGAACCTTGGTCGTGTCTTCACGCTCGCGCTGCTCGAAGATTCCGCCGATCACCACCGTGCCTCCGTTGTCGACCAGCACTTGGGTCTTGACGTGTTTGGTGTCGATAGCAAAACCCGCAGCGGTCACTCGGCCGACGCTGTCCTTCGTGACATCGACATCCAGGATGACGTTGCCTTCGGGAGTAATTTGCGGCGTGACCTCGAGCTTGAGGTTGGCCTTGCGGAACTGCAGCGCGGTGGCACCGCTGGACGTTGCCGTCTGGTAGGGCAATTCCTCGCCCTGCTCGATCAAGGCCTTGACCTGGTCCGCCGTGATGACGCGCGGGCTCGAAACAATCTTGCCCTTGCCGTCAGCCTCCAGCGCTGATATTTCCAGGCTTAGGAAGCGCGTCGCCGCCGAATTGAAGAGAGACACCGCAAAGGTTCCGGCGTTGAAGCTGTTCTGCCCGATGGCCGGCAAATTGACGAACTGCCTGTCGTTGAACGTTGATGTTGCCCCGCCGGTGGGGTCGGTCGCGGAATTGATGTTGGCGCCGATGCGGGCGTTGCCGCCCGCGGTACTCTGCCCGCCGAGCTTGACGCCCAAAGACTGACCGAAAGAATCGGACGCCTCGATGATGCGCGCCTCGATCAACACTTGGCGAACCGGGATGTCGATCTTCGAGATCAAGGCCTGCACTTCTTCGAGCTTGGAAGGAATGTCGGTCACGAAAATCTGATTCGTGCGCGTCTCGAACAGCGCACTCCCGCGGTTCGACAGCAGCCGCGCTGACGCCCCTGCAGCGCCGCCCCCGCCCGTCAAAGCCTTGGCGACCTCATCGGCCTTCGTGTAGTTCAACTGGAACGACTGGGTGCGCACCGGCTCGAGCGAAGTGATTTGCGCGCGCGACTCGAGGTCGAGCTTTTCCTTGGCTGCAAGCTCGTCTTTCGGCGCGATCCAGATCACGTTACCCGACTTGCGCAGCCCCAGACCCTTGGCCTGCAAGATGATGTCCAGCGCCTGGTCCCACGGCACGTCTTTGAGTCGCAAGGTCACGTTGCCAGTGACGGTATCGCTCGTCACCACGTTGAAGTTTGTGAAGTCGGCGATCACCTGCAGCAGCGCCCGAACCTCGATGTTCTGGAAGTTCAGCGACAGCTTCTCGCCCGCATAGCCGGGCCCCTGGGTCAGCTTGTTCGGGTCGATCTTGCGGGTTCGCACCTCCAGCACAAACTGGTTGTCGCTCTGGTAGGCGCTGTGTTCCCAGGCGCCTTTGGGCTCGACGACCATGCGCACGCGATCGCCGCTTTGGGTGCTGGATACAAAGTGAATCGGCGTGCCGAAGTCGGTCACGTCCAGGCGGCGCCGCAGGTTCTCAGGCAAGGTGGACCGCAAGAACTCCACGACCAGCGTCTGCCCCTGCTGGCGGATGTCGACGCCAACCTGGTTGCTCGGCAAATCGACGATGACGCGCCCCGCGCCGTCGGCGCCGCGCCGAAAATCGATGTCGCGCAGCGCCTGAGCGCTGGCGTTGAGCGGCTCGGCAAAGCGCGTGGGTGCAGCAGCCGTCGCGGCGGCGGCCGTCGCAGGTGCCGGTGCAGCATCGAGCACGAGCAGCAAAACCTTGCCTTCGAGCTGCGCCTTGTAGTTCGAAGCCTGGCGCAAGTTCAAAACCAACCGGGTGCGCTCACCGGCCTGCGCCACGCTCACCGAGCGCAGATTGCCTTGATTGATTTCGATGCTGGAGCGCCCCAGGGCGTTACCGACACCTGGCAAATCGATTGCGATGCGCGGCGGTGCCTGAATCGTGAATCCTGTCGGAATCGCTGTGAGCGGCTCCGAAAGCTCGATCCGCACGACTTCGGCGCCCGCCTGCTGGGTGCTGTTGATGGATTGAATCGCGTTCTGCGCCACCACGCCGGCGGGCAGGCCGACAAGCAGCGTCAGCGCCAACGCACACGTGCGCCACTTGCTTGGCATCATCGTCTTCCCTTTGTTGTTCATCATCGGGCCTTCTCCTGTAGCTGGAGGGCACTGATTCGCTCAATCCACTCCCCTGCGGCGTCCTGCACGATCTCGCGCAGCGAAACGTCGGTCTCGGATATCTTCGTGATCTTTCCGTAGTTCTGGCCCAGATAGTCGCCCGGCTTGACTTGGTACAGCAGGTTGTCCACCTTGAGCAGCGCGTACGGGCGGCCGGTGCGAACGACGCTGCCCACCATCGTCATGCTGTCCAGCGGATACGCTTCGAGCGGCTCGCGACGCCGATTGATCTCGGAGGCGAGCAACGAATTCGTCTGGCGCGCCTCATGCTTGAGTGCGACGGTCAATTTTTGCTGGCTGAACGGCTCGACGCTCGACAGCGCGAGATACGCCTGGGGATTGAACTTTTTCGGCGCCGTGATCGCTACGACATTCGGCTTGACTTCGCGCCGCTGCTGATCCATCCACTGGGCAAGCTCTTCCTGCTCATTGCTGCAGCCCACCCCGGCCAGCGCGGCAACGCCCAACACCAGTGCCAGCCCAGCGCGCCTGGAAATGCCATTCATTTCTTCGCCCCCGGCTTGTTGCGAGCCGCCGCTGCGCGCTTGATTTCGTCGAGTTCGTTGCTGTCCAGGTAACGATAGGTGCGCGCGGTCGCATCCATCGACAGCATTCCCGCCTGTTGGCCCGCCGTCTCACGCACGGCGGTGATGCTCAGGTTGTGCAAAGTGACGATGCGTGACAGGTTCGCAATGTCGGCAGCAAACGAGCCCAGGTCGTGGTAGCGGCCGGACACGCGGATCGAGATCGGCAATTCGGCGTAGTAGTCCTTCACGACGACTTGACCCGGACGAAACAGTTCGAACTGAAGACCTCGCCCGAGACCCGCCTGGTTGATGTCGGAAAGCAAAGCGTCCATTTCGGCCTTGCCCGGCAGTTGCTTCTCCAGCTGGGTCACATACTCTTCGACCTGGAGTTTCTGCTTGCGCAGCTCGCTCAGGTTCACCGCTTGGGCGAGTTTGGCCCGGTAATCCGTCTTGAGCGCGGGCTCTTTGTTGCGCTCGGCGTCAAGCGCGTCCTGCGACGCCGAGAGCAGCAGCAGCCAGCCCGCCACGAGCATCGCGACGGCAACGAGCAGCCACGCGACGAACTTGGGCAGCAGCGGCCATTGGCCGGGTTCGCGCGTATTCAGGCCGCGAAACTGCGCGACCGCATCGCTGAAGAAGGAGTTCAGATCCAGATTGATCGAATTCGCCTTGGTCGCCATGACGGTGTCAAGCCTTCTTGGGTGCAACAGGGGCGCTTGCCGGCGCGGCGGGGGCGGCCGGTGCGGCGGCCTCGGCGGCCGGTTTGTCTTGCGGCCGTTTCACGTTGAGTCGCATCGTGAAGTCGAACAGGCGCTTCTGCTCCTTGTTCGCCGTCACGACGTTGGCGGCCTTGCTCTCTACGAGCTCGGGCCGCACCAACCAATCGGAACTGTTCGCGGTATTGCGCAAAAACTCCGAAATCCGCTCTTGCGTCTGCGCGATGCCGTTCACGCTCAGGACACGTCCATCCTGTTTCATCGACGCGAAATAAATGCCCTCGGGCGTCTGCTTGACAAGCTCGTTGAGCAAATGCACCGGAAGGTTGCGATCGGCCTGCAGATCCTCGACCGCCTTTTGCCGCGCGATCAGGGAGTCGATTTCCTGTTTCAGGTTCGCGATGTCCTTGATCTGGACTTCGAGCTTCTTGATTTCGGCGCTCAGGAACTTGTTGCGGTCCTGCTGCACCGTCGTCAGGTGATCGAGCACGACGTACCAGGCGCCGACGATGGCCAAGCCCGCCGCCGCAGACATCCCCAGCCCGATGAAGAACGCAATCTTGCGGCGCTTGCGCTTCTCTTCCCGGTGCGGAAGTAGGTTGATCAGGATCACTGCACAAACCTCCGCATCGCCAGGCCGCACGCCGTGAGGTAGGAAGGCGCCTCGCGTCGCAATTTGCTTTCCCGCACGGCCGAGCCGAGTTTCATGTTCTCGAAGGGGTTCACCACCATCGACGCAAACCCGGTCAATTCGGTGACGCGGTCTTTCAGCCCCGGCAACGTGGCCGTGCCGCCGGCGAGCATCACATAGTGAACCTTGTGGTGCGGCGTGCTCGTGAAGAAGTACTGCAAGGCGCGGCCGATTTCCTGCGACAGGCTGTCGACGAAGGGCGCGAGCAGCGTGGTTTCGTAGTCCTCGGGAAGGTCGGCGGCGAGCTTCTTTTGCTCGGCCTCTTCATACGAGAAACCGTACTGTCGCGAAATCAATTGCGTCAGCTGCGAGCCGCCGAACGCCTGATCGCGGTCGTAAAGCATTTCATCGTCGCGCAAGACCTTGAGGCTGGTCGTGTCGGCGCCGATTTCGAAGAGCGCGACCAGCGCGTCCTTGCCCTCGTTGGGCAGCGCCGCAACGACCCGACCCATCGCCATGCGCGACGCGTGCGACTCGATGTCCAGCACCACGGGCTTCAACCCGGCCGCTTCGGCCAGGCCCTGGCGATCCTGCACGCGGTCTTTGCGCGACGCGGCGATCAGCACTTCGACGTCGCCCACCGACGTGGTGCTCGGCCCGAGCACGCAGAAGTCGAGGCTCACCTCGTCGAGCGAGAACGGAATGTATTGATTGGCTTCGGACTCGACCTGAATTTCGAGCTCTTCTTCGCGCAGACCCGCCGGCAGCATGATCTTCTTCGTGATCACGGCCGACTGCGGCATCGCGAGCACGACCTGGCGCGTTCGGGTTCCGCTCTTGGTGACGACGCGCTTCACGGCGTCGGCGACTTCGTCGAATTTCTCGACCTGGCCGTCGGCGATCCAGCCCTTTTCGAAACTCTCCGAGCCGAAACGCTCGAGAACATACTCGCCCGAAGCGGATTGGCCCAACTCGACCAACTTGACGCTCGACGAGCTGATGTCCAAGCCAATCATCGGCGCAAACTTGCGGCCCATCAAGGCGTCTAGAAAGCTCACGGTGCCCCTTTTGTCCACCACTCGAACGAGTGTCGAACTGTTAATAAGTCACTTCAATGCTAGCAGTAAAGCCTTTGAACGACAAAGAAGTTTTCCGCTTTCCGAGGCCGCTCTCGTTGCAAATCTCACACCGAAAGGCGAGGCAGCGCGACAGGCTGTCAGTTCATGTTGAAGCGGTATCGGCAGGTCCGGCCGGATACTTGAATTCGCGCGCTGCCAACCCGAAGGCCGCCGCGGCCAGGGCCGGTCGCGGAATTTGCGCCGGCCCTGAAGCAACCCTTCGTCAACGCCAGCTTCCTATAATGCGCGGCACCGTTTCCGGACCCCCATGAGCGATACCGATCGGGCGGCAGCACCGCCCACTGGGCTCACCAGCCTTGACCGACACTTGGCCTCGCTGCCGACGTGGGCCCGCTGGATGGTGAAGATCGTGGCGACGGCGTTGGGCCTGGGCAGCGCGGCGCTGCTGGCGCTGGTGCTGATCTTGGGCATCGCGTTGTCAGTCGCTTACCCGAACCTTCCCGAAATCGGCGGGCTCACCGACTATCGGCCCAAGTTGCCGATGCGCATCTATTCCGCCGACGGCGCGCTGCTCGCCGAGTTCGGCGAAGAGCGGCGCAGTTTCATGCCGATCGGGCAGATTCCCAAAGTCATGCAAGACGCCGTCCTGGCGATCGAAGACGCGCGCTTTTTTCAGCACAGCGGCGTCGACTACAAAGGCGTGTTGCGCGCCGGATTCGCCAACTTCGGCGAGTCGCGCAGCCAAGGCGCATCGACGATCACGATGCAGCTCGCGCGCAATTTCTATCTGTCGACCGAGAAGACCTTCACGCGCAAGATCTACGAGATCCTGCTCGCGCTGAAGATCGAGAGCGTGCTCAACAAGGAGCAGATTCTCGAGGTCTACATGAACCAGATCTACCTCGGCCAGCGAGCTTACGGCTTCGCATCGGCCAGCGAGATCTACTTCGGCAAGCCGCTGGCGGAGATCGACGTCGCCGAGGCCGCCATGCTCGCAGGCTTGCCGAAGGCGCCGTCGGCGTACAACCCGATCACCAACCCGAAGCGCGCCAAGGAGCGCCAGCAGCACATCATCGACCGCATGGAGGTGAATGGCTTCATCGACGCCGCCCAGCAGGACGCGGCGAAAGCGCAAGTGCTGAGGTATCGCCGGCCGTCCGAGTTTCCGGCCCACGCCGAGCACGTCGCCGAAGTCGCGCGCCAGATGATCTTCGGGCAGTACGGCGACGACGCGTATACGCGCGGCCTGAATGTCTACCTGACGCTCAATTCCGCGGACCAGAACGTCGCCTACCGCGCCCTGCGCAAGGGCATCATGGACTATGAGCGGCGCCAGGTCTACCGCGGCCCGGAGGCCTACGCCGACCTGCCCTCCACGCCGCGCGAACTCGACGCGCGCGTCGCCGAAGTGCTCCAGGAGCACCCGGACAATGACGAGCTGAAGTCGGCCGTCGTGCTCGAGGCCGGCCCGAAAAAGATCGTCGCGATGCTGCAAAGCGGCGAGGCCGTGACGATCGTCGGCGATGGGCTCAAGCCTGCGGCGTCGGGCCTGTCGGACAAGGCCAGCCCCAAGCTGCGCGTGCGGCGCGGCGCAGTGGTTCGAGTCACCCCCTCAGGCAAGGGCGAATGGACGATCACGCAGCTCCCCGAAGTGGAGGGCGCATTCATCGCCCTGGACCCGCGCACCGGCGCGGTTCGCTCCATGGTCGGCGGGTTTGACTTTGCGAAGAGCAAGTTCAACCACGTGACCCAGGCGTGGCGCCAGCCGGGCTCGAGCTTCAAGCCTTTCATCTATTCGGCAGCGCTCGAACAGGGCTTCACGCCGGCGACCGTGGTCAACGACGGACCGCTGTTTTTCGACGCCGACGCGACCGGCAGCCAGCCCTGGGAGCCGAAAAATTTCGACGGCGGCTTCGACGGGCCGATGTCGCTGCGCCGCGGCCTGGCGAAGTCGAAGAACATGATCTCGATTCGCATCTTGCAGGCGATCGGCCCCGCCTACGCACGTGGCTGGGTCACGCGCTTCGGCTTTGAGGCAGAGCGCCACCCGGCCTACCTGACGATGGCGCTCGGCGCCGGCTCGGTGACGCCGATGCAAATGGTCAGCGCGTACGCGGTGTTTGCGAACGGCGGCCACCGCGTCCACCCGATGCTGATCGGGAGGATCACCGACACCAAGGGACGCGTCCTGAGCGAGGCCGCGCCCGCGGTGTTGAGCGAAGCGTCGCGAACCCTCAGTGCGCGCAACGCTTTTGTCATGAGCAGCCTGCTTCAGGAAGTCACGCGTTCGGGAACCGCGGCCGACGCGAAAGTCAAACTCAAGCGTGGCGACATCTACGGCAAGACGGGAACGACCAACGACTCGCAAGACGCCTGGTTTGCCGGCTGGCAACGCGAGGTCGTCGCCGTCGTCTGGATTGGTTACGACACGCCGCGCAAGTTGGGCTCGCGCGAAACTGGCGGCGGCCTGGCGCTGCCGGTCTGGATCGACTACATGAGCCACGCGCTCAAGGGCGTTCCCGTCGACGAACTTGCCGTGCCGCCCGGTGTCGTCAACGTCAACAGCGAGTGGTACTTCAATGAGTACGCGCAGGGCGAGGGCGTGAGCAGCCTGGGATTGGAAGAGAACGCTGCGCCCGCGCCTCAAGAAGAAGAACGCAAAGGCATCCTGGATCTGTTCCGGCGTTGACGCTGCTCCTGAGTCGATCCGGCTTTGCCGGGCGACTCAGTCCCCGGGGGGGGCGGCGGCGTTTGCGCCGCCTGGGCGCACTCAAGGCGCGACAAATCGAAGCGTCAGTCCCGCCTGCTCGCTCGCGCAGACCGACAGCGCGTCGAAAAATTCGCGCCCGTCCTTGGTATCGACCCAGCGCCCGTCCCGCTGCTTGAAGTGGTGCCCGCCCGAGCGCGCCGCAAGCCAGACCTCGTGCAGCGGCGGCTGCGTATTGATGACGATCTTGCTCGCGTTGGGGAAGCTCATCTCGAGCATGCCGCCGGTGCGCGCGCTGTCGATGTCGATCACGTCGGCCTGCAGCCAATCGTCCAGCGCCGCTTCGACCGCCGCGAGCAGCGCCGAGCTCAGCTGGTGGTACTGGGCGTCCGTCAGCGTGCGCAGGTCCGAAGAATCAGTCATCGACGCTAGAATCTTTTTGATGTTGAGGGGCCGCATGAGTTTATCCGCGCCGGTGAATTGGGGGCTGGCGCTGTGCGTTGCGTCATTGTTCGGGCTGGCCGCGTGCGGCCAAAAAGGCCCGCTCACGCTGCCCCAGGCTGCACCGGCACAAGCCGCCGCGTCGGCGCCGGGTGCCCTTCGATGACGCTGCCCGGCGCCCCGCACATCGCCTACCGCAACGCCGAGCTGTGCATCGAGCAGTGTTCGCTGCGCGATCTGGCGCGGCGTTTCGGCACCCCGCTGTACGCGTATTCGATGGCCGCGATCGAGCAGGCGCTGCACGCCTACCAAAGCGCCTTGCTCGGGCGCGATCACCTCATCTGCTACGCGATGAAGGCGAATTCCAACCTCGCCGTGCTGCAGACCTTCGCGCGCCTGGGATGCGGCTTCGACATCGTCTCCCTCGGCGAACTCGAACGCGTGCTGGCCGCGGGCGGGTCGGCCGCGACGGTGCTGTTTTCCGGCGTGGGCAAAACACGCGCCGAGATGCGCCGCGCCCTCGAGCTGGGCGTGCTGTGCTTCAACGTCGAGAGTCGGGATGAGCTCGAAGTGCTCTCCGAAGTCGCCACACAGCTTGGCCGCACGGCACGCATCAGCCTGCGCATCAACCCCGATGTCGACGCCAAGACGCACCCGTATATCTCGACCGGCCTGAAGTCGAACAAGTTCGGCATCGCGCACGGTGACGCACTCGCCACCTACCAACGCGCCGCGCAATTGCCGGGAATCGAAGTCACCGGCATCGATTGCCACATCGGCTCGCAGATCACGCAGATCGGCCCCTACCTCGACGCGGTGGATCGCCTGCTCGATCTGATCGAACGCATCGAGGCGCAGGGGATTCGCATCCACCACCTCGATGTCGGCGGCGGCCTGGGAATCACCTACAGCGACGAAGCGCCGCCCAGCGCCACGGAACTCGTGCGCGCGCTGCTGCAGCGCATCGACTCGCGCGGCGGCCACTCGCAGCGCAAGATCCTCTTCGAGCCGGGGCGCTCGCTGGTCGGCAACGCCGGGGTTCTGGTGAGCGAAGTGCTGTACCTGAAGACCGGCGAAGCGAAGAACTTCTGCGTCGTCGACGCGGCGATGAACGACCTGGTGCGCCCTGCCATGTACGGCGTGTGGCAGGACATTCGTGCATGCGCCCTTCGCGACGGCGCAACGAGCGTTTATGACGTGGTCGGCCCGATCTGCGAATCCGGCGACTGGCTCGGCCGCGAGCGGGCGCTGAACGTTGCCGCCGGAGACCACATCGCGGTGCTTTCGGCGGGCGCCTACAGCATGAGCATGGCGAGCAACTACAACACCCGGCCGCGCGCCGCCGAAGTCATGGTCTCGGGCGAACAGGCGTGGCTGATCCGGGAACGCGAATCGCTGCCCGACCTGTACCGCGGCGAGAAACTCCTGCCCTGAGGCACGCGCCACCGGGCGCCGCGCCGGGGCAGAATCGGCGCAGCGCCGCTGGAAAACAGGCCACCATGCAACCCATCATTCAAAGCCTGCTCGAGACCGACCTCTACAAGTTCACGATGTGGCAGGCGATGCTGCACCGGCATCCCGCCGCGCAGGCCGAATACAACTTCGCCTGCCGCAACGACACCGAATACCCGCTCGCCGATCTGGTTGCGCAGATCGACGAACAGCTCGACCACCTGTGCACGCTCGCCTTCAAGGCGGATGAGCTGCGCTACTTGCGCGGCCTGCGCTTCATCAAGTCCGACTTCGTCGACTTCCTGCGCATCTTCCGCTTCCAGCGTGAATTCATCGAAGTTCGCGCGCTCGGGCGCGGCATCGAGATCGTCGCCAAGGGCCCGCAGGTGCACGTGATGGGCTTCGAGATCTACGTGCTGGCGATCGTCAACGAGCTCTACTTCCGCCGCTTCGACGCCGGCCCCGCACTCGAGTTCGGGCGGCGTCGGCTCGGCGAGAAGATCGAGCAGCTGCGCGAATTCGGCAGGCAGGCGCCGCGCCGGCATCCGTTCGAGTTCTTCGACTTCGGCGTGCGCCGGCGCTTTTCGGGCGCGTGGCAGGCCGAAGTCGTGCGGCGCCTGAAGGAGACAGTGCCGCAGTTCTTCAAGGGCACGTCCAACGTGCACCTGGCGCGCACGCTCGACCTGGTACCCATCGGCACGATGGCGCATGAGTTCCTGCAGTCCTACCAATCGCACGGCGTGCGCCTGCGCGACTTCCAGAAGGCTGCGCTCGAAGACTGGGTGCAGGAGTACCGCGGCGACCTCGGCACGGCGCTGACCGACGTCGTCGGCATGGACGCCTTCCTCGCCGACTTCGACCTCTACTTCGCGAAACTCTTCGACGGCCTGCGCCACGACTCGGGAGACCCCGTCGTCTGGGGCGAGAAGGCGCTCGCGCACTACGCCAAGCTGCGCATCGACCCGCACACGAAGCGGCTCGTCTTCTCCGACGGCCTGGACCTCGACACGGCATTTCGCCTCTACGCCCACTTCGGTGACCGCACCCAGCTCGGCTTTGGCATCGGCACGAATCTGTCCAACGACACCGGCCTCACGACGCTGGGCGTCGTGATGAAACTGGTGCGCTGCAACGGCCAGCCGGTGGCCAAGCTCGCCGACTCGCCGGGCAAGACGATGTGCTCCGACGAAACCTTCCTCGCCTATTTGCGCCAGGTGTTCGGCGTGAAGAACTGACTCGCGCGCGAGTTCAGGCTCCACACCTCGCGCGCGACCTCGACCACCAGCGCCAACTTCGCGCGCTGCGCCTCCACGGCGATGTCGTTGCCGTGCACCGTGCTGCTGAAGCCGCATTGCGGCGACAGGCACAGCTGGTCGAGCGGCACGTACTTCGACGCCTCGTCGATGCGCCGCTTCAGGTCGTCCTTGGATTCGAGCTGGCCGAGTTTGGTCGTCACCAGGCCGAGCACGACCGTCTTGCCCTTGGGCAGGTAACGCAGCGGCTTGAAGTCGCCGCTGCGCGCGTCGTCGTACTCGAGAAAATAGCCGTCGACGTTCATCTCGCTGAGCAGCGCCTGCGCGACCGGCTCGTAACCGCCTTGCGCCGCCCACGTGCTCTGGAAATTGCCGCGGCACAGGTGCACGGCGAGCGTCATTCCGGCGGGCTTTTGCGCGACGACGCGGTTGATGAAGCTTGCGTAGCGGTGCGGCAGCTCGTCGGGGTCGTCGCCGCGTGAACGTGCTGCGTCGCGCATCTTGTCGTCGCACAGATAAGCCAGATTCGTGTCGTCCATCTGCACGTACGTGCAGCCGGCGGCAGCGAGCGAGCGCAACTCATCGCCGTAGGCGTTCGCTACATCCTGGTAGAACGGCTCGAGATCGGGGTAGTGCTCGCGGCTGATGCCGGCGCGGCCGCCGCGAAAGTGCAGCATCGTCGGCGAGGGAATCGTGACCTTGGGCGTGAGTCCTTTCGCGACTTTCGATTTCAGGTACTCGAAATCGGCGCGCTGAATGTCTTTCACGTGGCGCACCTTGTCGATCACGCGCATCACCGGGGGGCTAAGCTCCTGCTTGCCGTCGGGCTTGGTGATCATCACCGGAATGTCGGTCTTCACGCCGCCGAGCTGCTCGAGGAAGTCGATGTGAAAGTAGGTGCGGCGGAACTCGCCGTCGGTGATGCTTTGCAGCCCCACGTCTTGCTGGAACTTCACGATGTCGGCAATTGCGTCGTCTTCCACGGCGCGCAGGCCCGCGGCGTTCAACTCGCCCTTGCGGTGCTTCTCGCGCGCGTCGAGCAGGCGCTTGGGGCGCAGAAAGCTGCCGACATGGTCGGCGCGAAACGGCGGGCGGGTGCGGGTGCTCATGATTCTTCCAAGCAGTTGGATGCGGCGCTGTGCGACGCGGGGGCGTCGATGTTAGTGCGTTTGCGGCGGCGCGCCGCTATATAGCCAACCCGACATAGTTCTCCGCCATCGCCGTCGACGCGGCGACCGAGTTCACCAGGTAGTCGAGCTCGGCCGCCTGCATCTTTTGACCGAATCCGCCGCTGTCGGGAAACTTGTGCAGCAGCGACGTGAGCCACCATGAAAAGCGCTCGGCGCGCCAGACGCGGCGCAACGCGCTCTGCGAATAGTTGTCGATTCCCACGTCGCTCTTGTCGCGGTAGTGTTCGACCAGGGCGCTGCCGAGCAACTTCACGTCGCTGGCGGCGAGGTTCAAGCCCTTGGCCCCGGTCGGCGGCACGATGTGCGCGGCGTCGCCGGCGAGGAACAGGCGCCCGAAGCGCATCGGCTCGGCGACAAAACTGCGCAGCGGCGCAATGCTTTTTTCGAGCGACGCGCCGGTCACGAGCGCCTCCGCCGCTTGCGGGTCAAGGCGTCGCCGAAGTTCGTCCCAAAACGCGTCGTCGGACCACTGCGCCACCGAGTCGTCGAGCGAACACTGCACGTAGTGGCGGCTGCGTGTCATCGAGCGCATGCTGCACAGGGCGAAGCCGCGCTCGTGGTTCGTGTACATCACTTCGTTGGACACCGGCGGCGTGTCCGACAGCACGCCGAGCCAGCCGAACGGATAGACCCGCTCGAAGGTCTGGATGGCTTGGGCCGGAACGCTGGCGCGGCTGACGCCGTGGTAACCGTCGCAGCCGGCGATGAAGTCGCACTCCACATGGGCAGCTTGCCCGTCTTTCACCCAGCGCACGCTCGGCTGGGCGCCAGCGAAGTCATGCAGGCTCACGTGTTCGGCTTCGTAGACGACAGTCTGGCCAGTCGCGCCGTGCGCATCCATCAGGTCGCGCGTGATTTCGGTCTGGCCGTAGACGGTGACGTTTTTCCCGCCGCTCAGCTTGTGCAAATCGATGCGGTGCCTGCGCCCGCCAAACGACAACTCCACGCCGCCGTGAACCAGCCCTTCGGCGTGCAGGCGTGCACCCAGGCCGAGCTCGTCGAGCAAGTCCACCGTGCCCTGTTCGAGCACGCCGGCGCGCACACGCCCGAGCACGTAGTCGGCGCTGCGCTGCTCGACGATCAGCGTCTGCACCCCCGCCTGGTGCAACAACGCGCCGAGCAACAAGCCGGCCGGTCCGGCGCCGACGATCGCCACTTGAACCCTCATGCGCGTCTCCTTGCGAGTCCGTCGACTCTAACCGTTGGGCGGCGCGCAGGGTCCACGCGGACGGCCGAGAGGCGGCGGTGCATGGCTGCGGCAGGGCAAGCGGGCTGGCGGGTGCAGAGGTGGCGGACGACCCGACGCCGAGATTCGGACACGCATCGCGGCAAGAATTCGCGCGACGGCCACGCGCGTTCGCGGCGAAGTCGCATCTCGCAATGCCCAAGCGGCACACTCACCCGGACCGCGGTCCCGAATGCGTTGGCCAGTGCGCCGCGCTCCACCTAATTTCTCCCGGCATGCTCACGCTCCATTGTCTCGAGGCCCAGCGTCGTACAGTCGCGGCCGGCGCACGCCCGTCGACCGGCCGCGCCGGGCCAAGGCTCGCCCTGGCGCTTTGGCTGGGATTGCACTTGATCGGGGCTGCGTTGGCCGGCCCGCCCGCTGCAACCCCACCGCAAGCGCCGGATAACCTGCCGCTGAATTCGCGCACCACCCAAGACGGCATCAGCGCCGAGTTGCGCATCGAGGCGCAACGCAGCGGCCCGGTTCCGCTGGACCAGGCGCTTCGGATCTCGATCCTGCTCAAGGACGAAGCCAGCGGCGAGCCCTTGCGCGGCCTGCGGCCTCGGCTGTGGCTGGCGCGCCAGAGCGCAGACCGCCAGGAGTCTTGTCCCGATCAGGTGCGCCGCTTCGCCGGTGGCCGGCTCAGCCAGCGTGCCGACCGCGACCTGAACAGCTTCCACTTTCTCACGCTCAACGCCGACGCCACGGTGTCCGTGATCAACCCGCAGATCCAGCTGAACAACACCAAACTGGAAGCGCTGATTCCGCTGCCCGGCGTGGGCAGCGACTGGGTCTACGCGAGCGAGCACGATCTGCTGCTCGTCACGCTCGCCGAACGCGGTTCGCTCGCCGTCGTCGACCTGGCGCGCAACCGCGTCGTCAAGACCTTGGACCTCGGCGCGGGTCGGCCGGTCCGGCTGGCGCTGCAGCGCGATCAGTCGACGGCGTGGATCGCCATGAACGGCGGCGACCGGCTGGTCGCGGTGGACTTGCCGACATTGCGAGTGCGCACCGACCTCGGCGTGGGCGAAGGCGCCCACGAATTGGCGCAGACCGAAGAAGGGCGGCATCTGCTGGTCAGCAGCACCTCGGCCAAGCGCATCACCATCATCGACACAATGCGCTCCGCGGTCCTGGCGAGTTTGGAGTTGCCGCGCGAACCGCTCGCACTGACCTACAGCGCGCTCAGTCGTCGCGCCTACGTGAGCCTGGCGCAGCCGCCCGAGGTCTGGGTCGTGGACCCGGTGCAGGGTCGGGTCACGGAGCGAATCTCGGTGGCAACGGAACTCGACACCCTGAAAGTCGATCCGTCCGGCAGGTTCGTCATTGGCCTCAGCTCGAAGGACGAACGGCTCGTCGCCATCGACACGGCCGGCGCCAAAGTCATCGGCGCCACGGCGATTGCCGGCACGCCGGACCAGCTCGCGTTCACGCACCGATTCGCCTACGTGCGGTCGCAGCGCAGCCTGAACGTGACGATGCTCGAGCTCGACTCGCTCGGCGCGGGCAAGCTGGCGATGAACAGCGTGCCGTTCTTTCAACGCGCGCCCCATTCCGTGGCCCAGCCCGAGCGGCTGGCCGATGTCATGGCGGGTTCGCCCGAAGGCGACAGCATGGTGGTGGGCAACCCCGCCGACACGGCGCTCTACTACTACACGGAAGGCATGATGGCGCCGCAAGGCTCCTACCAGACCTACAGCCGTGCGCTGCGCGGGCTCCTGGTCGTGGACCGCAGCCTGCGCGAAGTCGCGCCGGGCCAGTACTCGCTGGCGGTCAAGCTGGACCGCGGCGGCACCTACAGCCTGCCCTTGCTGGTGGGGCAACCGCGCCTGATCCACTGCTTCGCGCTGCGCGTCGACGAGGTCGCGACGGCCCACGAGCGGCGCATCGGCGTCGACTACCGGGTCGCCGGGCAGGCGCCGATGTCTGCGCTCGCCGCGGGCAGCGAACAGCGGATCGACATCACCGTCACCGAGGCCGACAGCGGTCAGCCGATTCGCGGCATGACTGACCTGCAAGTCATGGTGCTGGAGTTGCCCGGCCTCTCGCAACAGCGCCAGTTCGCCACCGAAACCGCGCCCGGCCAGTACCGCATCAAACACCGCTTTCTCCGCGCCGGGAAGTGGCGGTTCACGGTGCAGAGTCAGGCGCAAGGGCTGCGCTTTGAACAGGCTCCGGCGTTCGACGTTCAAGTGATCGAGCGTGCGCCGGTGGCGCAACGCTCCACCCCCTAGGGAAAGCCGCGTGCACGATCCATCTCCGAGATTGAACCCTCCGTGGCGGCGCCTGTCGTGGCTGTATGGCAGCTTGCTGCTGCTCGCGAACTTGGCCATCGCCGCGCAACCCGCGGCACCAGCAGCCTTGCCGGCCGCGGCTTCCGGCCCCGCGCAGCGCGCGCTCGAAATCAAGGTGCCCGACGTTCAGGTGCTCGACCAAGACGGTCGCAAGCGCCACTTCTTCGACGAACTGGTGAAGGGCCGCACTGTCGCCGTGAACTTCGTGTTCACGTCGTGCACCTCGATTTGTACGCCTCTGGCGGCCACCTTCAAGGGCATGCAGGACGAACTCGCGCGGCGCGGCGTGAACGACGCGCAGCTGATCTCGGTGAGCGTGGACCCGCTCAACGACACTCCGCAGGAGTTGCTCAAGTTTGCGCGCAAGTTCGGCGCCGGCCCGAACTGGACCTTCGTCACGGGGAGCCGCAAGTCGATCGACGCGATCCTGCTCGCCTTTGGCGTGGGCACGAGCACCTCCGACCCGAGCGACCACAGCCCGATCGTGTTCCTCGGCCACGAACCCACGCGGCGCTGGACGCGGGCGCACGGCCTGGCGGCGCCGGCGGTTCTCGCCCGGCAATTGCTCGACTTGCGCGCTGCGCCGGCGGCGCACGCCGAAGCAAAGGGTGGTGATGACCCTGGGCTGGCGGGGCTGCGCAGAATTGCCGCGGACCGGGCAGATCGGGCAAGCCCGGTCGCGGCGGCGACGGGAACACGCGGCGCCGCCTACTTCACCAACCTGCCGCTGCTGACCCAGGACCGGCCGATTCGCTTCTACGACGACCTGATCAAGGGCAAGGTCGTTCTCGTCCACTCCTTCTTCGCCACCTGCCGCGACGTGTGTTCGCCGATGACGCACAACCTCGCACGCGCGCAGAAGCTGCTGCAGGAACGCGTCAGCCAACCGGTGCAGCTGATTTCCATCAGCACCGACCCGCTCGCCGACGTTCCCGACGTGCTGCGCGAATACGCCTCGCGCCACGCCGCCGGCCCGGGCTGGGCTTTTGTCACCGGCAAGAAGGAGAACGTCGACTGGGTGTTGCACAAACTGGGTCTCTACGAAGAGGCGAAGGAAGCGCACACCGCGGTTTTGTGGGTCGGCAACGACCGCACCGGTCAATGGCTCAAGCTGCACGGCATGACGCCGCCCGAGGCCATCGTCGACGCCGTGCGCAAAATCCTGTGAAGTGGGCCTGCTGCGCGGCGGCACTGTGGTGCTGTTGCACCAGCGCCCTGACGCAGACACCGATCGCGAGCCCCCCGGCTGCCGCGCCGGCCGCCGACACGGCGCGCGCGCCCAGTCGCGCGATGCCGCGCGAACTCGACGCTGCGGCGCTGCACGGCCGCCGCATCTATCGCACCGGGCGCAACCGCCAGGGCGAGGCGATCGCCGCCGAACTCGCGCCGGGCGTTCCCATCGAGGGCGAGTTGGCGGCCTGCGCGCGTTGCCATGGAGTCGACGGAACCGGGCGGCGCGAGGCCGGCCTGATTGCGCCGGCACTGGACTGGGCTGGCTTGACCCAGGGCCGCGCCGCAGGCGCTGGCCTGGTCTCGCGCGGTGCGTATTCGGAGTCCAGCCTGCTGCGCGCGCTGCGCGAGGGCGTCGCCGCAGACGGCGCACGCATCGCCGCGGCGATGCCCCGCTACCCACTGCCGGCGCGCGACGCTGCCGATCTGCTCGCCTACCTGCCGCGCCTGGGCAGCGACGCCGACCGCGACCCCGGTGTGGCCGAACACGCCGTCACGCTCGCCGTCATCCTGCCGCTGAGCGGGACGCGCGGCGCGGCGGGCGGCGCGGCGAAGAACGCGATTGCCGCGTGCGTCGAACGCGCGAACCGGACAGGCGGGCTGTTTGGCCGGCGCATCGAACTTCTGCTGCTGGACAGTGCGAGTCTGTCGGCGACCGAACTGGCCGCGCGCGCTGCTGACGAAGCGCTGCTCGCGGTCGCGCCGTGGTGGGGCGAGCTCGACGCCAGAACGCTCGCCGATCGCCTGCCCGACCTGCCGCTGATCGGGCCGCTGGGCAACGCCGCCGAGCTGGACGGCGCGCCTTCCGGGGTGTACAGCGTCGCGCCGCAACTCGCCGATCAGGCGCGCCTGCTCGTCGACGCGATGGCGCGGCCCGCGTCGGGCGTCGCTCCGGCGGATGCGAGCGTGGCGAGTTCGGCCACGCGCCGCATCGCACTCATTGCGGCGCCAGGGCCTCGCTACCGCAGCGCGGCGCGGGCTGCAGAGCGCCAGGCAGCCCTCTACGACGGCGTGGCGCTGCAGGTCTGGACCACCGCACCGGGTGCGGATGGCCCCCAGGACGCCGCAGCCTGGCTCGCGCAGCGAGCCCACGACGCTGTGCTGGTTCTCGGATCCGCGCCCTGGGCAAAAGCCGCCGCCGAAGTCGCGCTGCGTCGCAGCGGACCTGCCTTGGCCCAGGGCAGCGTGCACGCGGTCTACGCAGAGCTCGGCCGCTCCGTGCTGGACTGGCCGGCCGACTTGCGAGCGACCCTTCTGCTGAGTCTCGGCACCGCGCGCGACGCGGCGCTGAATCCAAAGGCCCTGCTCGCCGACCTTGCGGGCATCGGCGCCGCGTCGCAGGCGCCCGCCGTCGAGTCGCTCGCCTACACCGCCGCCTGCCTGAGTGTCGAAGCCTTGAAGCGTTCCGGCCGCAGCCTCACGCGCGCCAGCGTGCGGCGCGCGCTCGAGACGATCCATGACTTCGAGAGCGGCGTGTCGCCGCCGCTGTCGTTCGCGCCTGGTCAGCGCAAGGGCGTGTGGGGCGCCGAACTCGTGCGCCTCGCGCCCTCCGCCACAGGGCCGTTCACGAACGTCCAGCCTTGGCAGGCCCCGCGGCAGCCCTGAGGTACCGCGGCAGCACGCTTTGCTCAGCGTGGCTCAGCGCACCTTGAACAACCCCCACATGCCGGTATTCACGAAGGCGTTCGGCCCGTCGCGGTAGTGCCAATAGCCGCGCTTGGCGCCCTCGTACAGGTTGGCGGTGATGCCCTTGCCTGGCGCGATGAAGCTGTTGCCCGGCGTGATGTAGTCGTCCATTCCCTGGTCGGGATAGTTGTGCCCGATCACGCGGAAGCTGTGCATGCGCGCGCGTCCGTCGGGTTGCAACACGCGAAACCGCACCGCTTCACCGGCCTTGGCTTCGAAGATCGGCGTTTCCACCGGCAGGCCGCGCAGATCCGCGGGCAAGTCGGCGTCGTCGTCGATCATCAGCGTGGGTTGCAGGTCGCAGGAGTTGATGTCGCTGGCAATCACGAGAGCCAGCGTGCAGTTCGAGGCGCTGGCCTGCAGCGAATAGTCGATGCGCGTCCACAGCGGCTCGGTCTTGTAGTTGAGGGCGCGCTCGCCGAAGTCGTAGGAATCGTCGCCCACGAAGTGCTGCTCGATCGCCGCCCCACCCCGCTCAGGCCCCTGGCGCAGGTTCAGCCCGTCCTGGTACATCAAGACGAACTCCTTGAACTTCTTCTTGCCCACGCGAATCGTGGCGCGCGTATTCGTGCTGTTCTGCGGCAGCTGCACGAGGTTGTCTTCGTCCCAGTGGGTGGCGCCGCGGGGTTCGACGATGAGCGCGCCGATCATTCCCTGCGCGCCGTGTTTGACGACGTCGCCCATGGCGCGCAGCGGGATGCTGCCGAATTCGATCGGGCGGCCGAGCTCGATCGCCCCGGTCGGGTCTTCCCACGCGAGTTTGCCGGCGTACCAGGTGTACTGGCGCGTCTCGCCGGGCGCGGCGAGCTGCTCGGGGTTGAAGCCGACGTTCGTACCGTCGCTGGTGCGCGGGTCGTAGTGCACGAGCTGGGCGTGCATGCCGACGAACTTGGAGGGCTTGAGGTCGTCGGCGTTGAGCGACACCGTCGTGGGCAACAGCGCGTCGCCCGCCAGGTCGGGAACCGGCTGGTCGGCGGGCAGCATGTTCTTCAAGTTGACGATCATGCAATCGCCCGCGTTGGCGCGCATCACAAACGGCTCGGGCTTCTTCGTTCCGGCGCGCAGCGCGGAAACGTCATCGGCGTGCACGTACATCAGACCGGTCGGATCGTTGATGCCGGCGCGCTGGTTGTAGTGCAGCGTCCCGCCGGGCAGCAAGTCGCGCACCGCCCAGACCTCGACGTTGAAGTTGCGCTGCGGCGTGAACAGCGGGCACGCCGTGCGATTCGCGCTCTGATTCAACTGCGCACGCATCGCCGCCAGGTCCAACCCGGCCTTGCGTGCCAGGGGCCGCAGGAACCGTTTCGCTTCGCGACCGGTGCGCAGGTCCGGCGTGTCCGGCGTGTCGTAGGTGCGCAGGATGCCCCAGGCGCCGTTCCACAGGGCGTCCGTCGTTCCGTAGTGGTAAAGGTAGTCGACCTGCCTGGCGCCGCCGGTGACCTGCGCCAGGCGCCCGGTATCGACTTCGAAGTGCTCCGAGATGCCGATCTCCTGCGCGCCGACGTAAGGCGAATCGGGGTTCGACACCTCGCGCTTCCAGCGCTGGCCGTGCACCGTGAAGACCTGCTGCACTTCCTGCGCGCCGTGGATCAGGCGGATCTGCACGCGCTCGCCCTCGTACGCTTTGAGGACCGGGGTGAACGGGTCGCCGTGCACCTCCGAGCTGAAGATGAACGCGTTGTCGCCGCGCTTGTCGGCAAAGAGCGTCGACTTGTCGCCGCTGGCCGACAGGCGCAGCGGGATCGGCTCGTTCTTGTAATTCACGAGAAACGGGTTGTGGTGATGCGCCGAGATCGCCTCGGGTTGGCGCGGCGGATCCACCGGCTTGCCGTCTTGCGTGTAGAGCAGCGAGAAGTCGGCGCTGGCGAGCATGAACTCGCGGAAGTCGGGGTGCGTCTTCGGGTCGGCCGCGTTCTGGATGATGGCCTCGGGCCCGACGCCGCTCGTGAGCGGTTGCCCATCTGCAGTGAGCCATTCGCTGCCCTTGGGTTCGACGACGAGCGCGTTGTAGAAGCCGTGCTGCTGGATCGACGAGGCAGCGAAGTGATCGTGCGTGAACACGGTGCGCAAGGTGCGGTCGTTGCCGGCCTTGTCGTAAAGCTCGTCGGCCCACCAGCGCTGCGTCGTCGTCTGAAAACCGATCCGGCTCGGCTCCGGCAGCACGTCTGCCGCCGGCTTTTCGCTGACCGTGCCGTTCGGGTTGACGACGCGCATCATCAACCCCGAATGGCGCGCCGCTTCGACGCGCTCGACGAGCGCGCCGCGCGCGAAGGTGCCGTCTTCATAGTTCCAGCCGTTGCCGCCGCCGTCCGACGCCATGACGTCGAACTTCACGAGGTGGATGTGCTGGCCTATCGTGTCGGTCGGCGTGCGCACCTGGAAATCGTCTTTGGCGAGTTCGTGCGGCAGGCGATTCGTGTGGTTGAAGACGATGCAGTCGCCCGAATGGGCGCGGAAGAAGAACGGGTCCGCCGTGCGCTTCTGTCCGGCGTAAGAGTCGGCTTCGCTGCTCAGCACGTTGATGCGCGCCTGCGGGTCGTGCCAGCCGGCCTTGTTGACCACCAGGTCGAGCTGGACCGCCGACACGTCGTAGCGGCGCACCGGCGCGATGGCCGGGCAGGGGTCGGCAAACGGAGCGCCCGGCATCGGCGCCTTGCCGTTCACCTTGAACACCTTGGCCACGCCGTCCGATGTCTTGGACGCATAACCGCCCGCCTTGCCGTGGTAGGCCATGGCCGCGCGCTCGAGCGACGTGCCCTCGTGCGGGAGCAGTTCGAGCTGTGCTTTGGTGAGGGTCGAGGACATGTCGCCTTGCGCGACGCCGGCACCCAGCGTGCGCTCGCCGCCGAGCACGACGTGCCGGCCCAGACCCGTGTCGCCGAGCACGCTGTCGGCTGCCAGGTCCAGCGGCGGCTGCGGCGGCCGATGGCCGGCGCGTCCGGCGACGAAGAAGGGGTAGCCCGGCGTCGCGTTGGCGCCATAGCTCGGCGCCGGTGGCAGCGCGTTGCCGCGGATCGGGATCACCGCGGGCGAATAGCCGCCGCCTGTCGTCACGCCGGTCAGCGGGTCCGTGCCGCGCCCGAGCTCGCCGTCCGGCAGGCGGCGGCTGCCGTCTTCGAGCACATCATGATTGCGCCACAGGTACCACATGCCCTGCGCAAAGTGCGGGTACATGTGGCAGTGGTAGATCGCGTCGCCCACCGACAGGTTGCGGTTCGCTCCCTGGTAGGCGATCGAGTAGCTCATCGGCGTCTGCGGCCCGAGCGTCTGGCTGTCCAGGTAGGTCGATTTGTCGGTGTCGTTCTGGCCGAACCACTGGTTCGCGTGCAGGTGAAAAACGTGTGTCTCCTTGACGCCGGCGTGCACCGTGCGAAAGCGCACCGGGTCGCCCAGGTAGTTGTGGTGCACGTTGCCCGGGTCGTCGGGGTACTGCTGCACGGGTCGGCCGTTGGCGTCGTACTTGACGATCATCGCCGGGTCGCCGTTCGCCCAAGAGGTGAGGAAGAAGTCTTCCAGCGCGCACTCGACGCAGTTGGCCGCCGGGCCCTGGCCGAGGCGGTTCGCCGCGACCATGGCGCCCAGGCCGGCCGAGCCGTAGTTGATGCCGAAGCCGTCGCGGATGCCTGCGCCGGCGCCGGTCGCGTCGATCACGTCGGCGTAGGCCTGCACGGTCTTGAGTTCGTCCTGGAAGATCGACGTGAACTCGCGGAACCAGTTGGTGTTGGTCGGCGCGTAGCCGTCGCTCGCGACGACGAAGTCCTGCACCACCGCGTTCAGGTCGGTGTGCACGAGTTGCCAGCGGTTCGTGGCGGTGCGCATGTGCATGTTCAACAGCGGCAGGCCGGCCCGGCCGGTGAGCGCACCGGTCTTGTCGAGCGCCTCGTAGTTGATCAGTGCCGGCGCCTTGGCCTGCGCCTTGGCGGCCTTCCAGACCTCGCTGCGCACTTCGCTGCGGTAGACGTTGGCGCCCTGCGGTTGCACGTTGACCATGCCGTACAGGCCCATCGTGCGCGAGCCGCCGTCGCCTTCGCCACCCGCCGGAGCGCCGTTGTCGTAGAACAGGTAGGCGCCTTCGCGCTCGAGCACAAGGCGGTAGGTGAAGCGACTGACCCGGCGCGATGCCGACGATTCCCGTGCGTGCGCGGATCCCAGGTGTTGTAGCCCGGCGCGCTGCTGTCGTGCGTCAGGCCGTTGAACATCATCGAAGCGATGCGCGTCTTCGGCCGGTTGAAGCCGTTGGGCGGGCGCTCGATCATGCCGACGTCGAATTCGGGGTCGAATGCCGGCTCGACGAACGCTTCCGCGAACGGGTCGTTGTCGGGCGTTCCCGGTGCGCTGCCGCACAGCAGGTTGGTGAAGTTCACTTCCAGCTTGTCGCCGACGTTGCCGCGCATCACCAGCGGGCGCGGCCGCTTGTCGCTGCGCAGCGCGACGCGACAGGGCGTGGCGGCGACGCCGGGCTGGTCGAGCGTCTTGCCCGAGTCCAGATCGACGACGTCGCGCTTCAGCGCGTAAATCATTCCGTACGGGTTGTGCGAGCCGAACCGGTTGTAGACGATCGACTGGTCCAACGCCACGACGTCGGCAACCACGGTGCCGGAGGGTCGCGCGTGGGCGGCAAGCGGCCAGGGCGCACCGAGCACCGCCAAGGCAAATAACAAACCCTTCCGACTGAATCTGGATTTCACGAGTGGCTTCCCTGTAGCAAATTGATTGGATGCGGCAATTGATTCGAAGCGGTTCATGAACTGGATTTGCTTGAACTCGGCAGTTCCATTCAGTAGTCTATTTCTTAAGTTGTATTTAATACTCACGCGCTCCGGGAACCGTCTTCGAGTTCCGCCTGCTGAGATTCCGCATATTCGGTCCGCAACCCCCGCCAGCCACGTTTTCGGAGCCTGGGCTGACCCACTCCCCGCAGGTGAAGACCTGGATAAATCTGCTCTTTGGGGAAGTTGACTTGGCATGGGTTCTCGGGGATTCGATTAATTCCATGAAAGGTAAATTGGATGACCCTGAAGAGTCAAACTGAATACCCCCCTTGTCTCCGTGAGAGGGCCCCCTTCAAACAGGTGGAATCGCGGCGCGCCAAATATCGAACCGGTACTTGTTCACTTTTCCGGGAAAGTGCATATAGATTTTCCCGATCAGCACTTCACCGGACATCTATCGCGCCCAGGGCATTTATCTTTTCTGAAACTGAAGCAACGCCTGAAACCCCCGCGACGTCGCGGCGCCGCGCGTTACAGTGGCGACCGATCCTGCGGACATTCCAGAGGCGCCCCCGATGCCCGAGCCAACCCCCACCGAGTTCACCCAAGTCGTCCTGTACACCGGCGCCGACGGCCGCGCGCGCTTTCGCGAAGACGCGCTGCCGCTGACGCAGGGCACGCCGCAGTCGATGCTCTCAGCGCTGCTTCCCAGCGGTGAATGCAGTTGCGCCGCAGCCCACCCGGCTTTCGCAGCGCGTTTCATTGCACGGGCACGCCGCAATGGGTGTTCATCCTGAGCGGCGAAATGGAGATCGGCCTGCAAGACGGCAGCTCGCGAGTATTCAAGCCCGGCGAACACTTCTATTCCGCCGACGTGTTGCCCCTGGGCGCAGCGTTCGACGCCGCGGTCCACGGCCACTGGAGCCGGCAACGCGGCGCCGACCCGCTGGTGACGCTGTTCGTTCGCGCCTGACCCACCCGCAATTCAGCGAGCACTCTGACCCATGAAGATCTTCGATCTCGCCGGCCGCACCGCCCTCATCACCGGCTCCAGCAAAGGCATCGGCTTGTCGCTCGCCGCGGCGCTGGGCGGCGCAGGCGCGCGCGTCGTGCTGAACGCGCGCGATGCGGCACGGCTCGAGCAATCACGCGAAGCGTTGCACGGCCGCGGGCTGGACGTGCACGCAGTCGCTTTCGACGTGACCGACGCCGACGCCGTGGAGCGCGGCATCGCGCAAGTCGAAGCAGCGATCGGCCCAATCGACATCCTGATCAACAACGCCGGCATGCAGCACCGCGCGCCGTTCGCCGAGTTTCCCGTCGACGCGTGGCGCAAGATCACGGCGACGAATCTGGACAGCGTGTTCTACGTCGGCCGCGCCGTCGCGCAGCGCATGATCCAGCGCAAGCGCGGCAAGATCATCAACGTCTGCTCGGTGCAAAGCGAACTCGGCCGCCCCGGCATCGCGCCCTACGCCGCGACCAAAGGCGCAGTGAAGATGTTGACCAAGGGCATGGCGATTGATCTCGGCAAACACGGCATCCAGGTGAATGGCCTGGGGCCGGGTTACTTCAAGACCGAACTCAACCAGGCGCTCGTCGACGACCCGGCGTTCAGCGCATGGCTCGCCGGGCGCACGCCCGCGGGGCGCTGGGGCAACGTCGAAGAGCTGCACGGCGCGGCGATCTTCCTCGCCTCGGACGCCGCGAGCTTCGTCAGCGGCCACATCCTCTATGTGGACGGGGGCATCACGGCGAGTCTGTAGTCAGGCCGCGAGCGCGCTGCGCCGGTAGGTCAGCAAGCGCCCTTTGTACGCGGCGGCGTTGTCGGTCGCCGCGCAGTCGAGCCGCAGTTCGGTGAGCGCAAACCCCTGCGCCGCCATCAAGCGGTTGAATGCGGGCCGATTGCCGCGGTCCGGGTCGACGATCCAGACTTCGCTCGCCGCGGCGGCGTGCTTCGCGATGAAACCGGCCAACGCGCCATTCGCGTCGCGTTCGTAGAGCACGTCGCTGCCGATGATGAGTTCGAAGCGGCCGCGCACCGCGTCGCCCAAGGCCGCCTCTGCCGGCGCGGATTCGCCCCAATGGCCGTGCCGGTATTTCATCGGCAACAGCGCGTTGAGGCGCAGGTTCTCGCGCAAGAAGACGCCCGCCAGCGGATGGCAATCACTCGCTGTCACGTCGGCGCCGCGCCGGTGGCCCACGAGGCTCGCCAGGGCCAAGCCGCAGCCCAGCTCGAGAATGCGCTCGGTGGCGCTGACCGGCCGCAGCGCCAGGCGCCGAGCCAGCTGCACACCCGAGGGCCACAGCAAGCCGAACAGCGGCCAGGCGGCCGACGAGATGCCCAGGCGCTCGGCCTCGCCCAGCGGGTCGGAGAACTGCTCGCAATCGAGCAGCGAACGCATCGACAAGTCGGCCACGCCGGCGACGGCGATCTGTTCCTGTTTGGTCTGGAAGCCGGGCATCAGCGGGGGGTGCGAAGCAGCGCGTCAGGCGCTTCGGGGCAGTTGCGAGTGCGCAGTATGCGCGTCACGGCCCGGCCCGCAGCAACCGGCGTTGGCGCGAACGTCGCACGCGGCGGGCCGGCGCGGACGGACGGCTGGGCGCAGAAGCCGGCTCGGCATCGGTTACAACCGCAGTTGCGCCCCGCAGAAAACCGCCGCGTTCGATGAACTACCGCCACCTCACCCTGCGCCAGTTCCGCTACTTCATCGCCGTCGCTGAAAGCGGCTCGGTCGCCTCCGCCTCGCGAATGCTCAACCTCGCGCAAAGCGCGCTCACCAAAAGCTTGGCTGAACTCGAAGCCGAACTGGGCAGCCAGTTGTTCGAGCGCAGCTCCAAGGGCATGACGCTCACGCCGCAGGGGCACCGCTTTCTGGCGAGTGCGCGCAAAGTCATCGCGTCGGTCGCCGACGCGTTGCGCCTGCACGGCGGCGACGCCGCGCCCGAACTCACGGGCGTGCTCGCGGTGGGCGTGACGAGCCTCGTCGCGGGCTACTACCTGAGCGAACTGTTCAGCCGCTTTCGCCGCAACTGCCCCGGCGTGGAGGTGTTCGTCACGGAAGACGCGCCGCGCTTTCTCGAACACTTGCTGATCAACGGCGAACTCGACGTCGCGATCATGGTCTGCAACGCCTTGAGCGAACCGCAGGCGATGCTCTCGGAAACACTCACGCGCAGCCAGAACCGGGTCTGGCTGCCGTCGAACCACGAACTGACCGCTGACGACGAGGTCACGCTCGCGCAGTGCGCGGCGTGCGACCAGATCGTGCTCGAGGCGGACCGCATCGACGACCTGATGGCCGGAGTCTGGGCGCGCCATCAGTTGAAGCCGCGCACGATTTTGCGCACCTCGTCGTTAGAGGCGGTGCGCTCGCTCGTCGGCGCCGGCGCCGGAGTCGCTGTGCTGCCCGACTTCCTGTACCGGCCGTGGACGCTCGACGCCGAGCACGTGGAAGTGCGGCGCCTGCGCGACGCCGTGCCGACGATCGACGTCGGTCTGGTCTGGCGGCGCGGCTCGGGCCTCAAGCCGGCGGCGACCGAGTTCATCGAACTCGCGCGCGAGCAGTCGCGGCTGCGCCGCGCGTAATGTTGGCAGCGTTGCGCAGCGGCGCCACGCGCCCCGCTGTGACCTCGCGAGCTACATCTTCACCATCACATGCCGCGCCACCGTGTAGTCCTCCAGCGCGTACATGCTCATGTCCTTGCCGTAGCCCGATGACTTCATGCCGCCGTGCGGCATCTCGTTGACGAGCATGAAATGCGTGTTGATCCAGGTGCAACCGTATTGCAGTTTCTTCGCGACGCGCATCGCTTTGCCCACGTCTTGCGTCCAGACGCTCGAGGCGAGGCCATAGTCGCTGTCGTTGGCCCAGGCGATCGCTTGTTCGGTGTCGGTAAAGCGCGTCACGCTGACCACCGGGCCGAAGACTTCGCGCTTCACGATTTCGTCTTCCTGGCGCGCGCCGGCCACGACGGTGGGCTCGTAGAAGAAACCCGCGCCGGCGCGCGCCTTGCCACCGGCAGTGATTTCCATGTGACCCGTCATCTGCGCGCGCTCGACAAAACTCGCGACGCGATTGCGCTGCCGGTCGCTGATGAGCGGGCCGATTTCCGACTCCGGGTCGTCCTGCATGCCGACCTTGATGCTCTTGGCCGCGCTCGACAAGTCGGCGACCAATCGGTCGTAGACCTTGCCGCCGGCGTAGACGCGGCACGCCGCGGTGCAGTCCTGCCCCGCGTTGTAATAGCCGAAGGTGCGCAGGCCTTCGACGACCGCGGCGATGTCGGCGTCGTCGAAGACGATCACCGGCGCCTTGCCGCCGAGCTCCAGGTGGGTCCGCTTCAAGGTTCCGGTCGCCGCCTGCAGAATCTTGCGTCCCGTGCTCACGTCGCCCGTCAGGCTCACCATCGCGACTTTCGGGTGTTCGACGAGCGGCTGGCCCACACTCGCGCCACGCCCGGCAATGACGTTGATCACGCCTTTCGGAAAGATCTCGGCGGCGACTTTGGCGAGCAGCAAGGTCGTGAGCGGCGTCTGCTCGCTCGGCTTGATCACCACCGTGTTGCCCGCGGCGAGCGCCGGCGCGAGCTTCCACGCCGCCATCATGAGCGGATAGTTCCACGGCGCGATCGAGCCGACCACGCCGATCGCGTCGCGCCGGATCATGCTCGTGTGGCCCGCGAGGTATTCGTTGGCGAGCGTTCCGCCCATGCAGCGCGCCGCGCCGGCGAAGTAGCGGTAGCAGTCGGCGACGGCCGGAATCTCGTCGCCGAGCGCGCGCGCATACGGCTTGCCGCAGTTCAGCGACTCCAGGCGCGCGAACTCTTCGCCGCGCGACTCGATCGCATCCGCCAGCTTGAGCAACATGCGTGAGCGCTCCATCGGCGTGGTTTCGCTCCAGGAATCAAACGCGCGGTGCGCGGCCGACACCGCCTTGTGCACCTGCTCGGTGGAGGCCTCGCGCAGCGCGACAAGCAACTCGCCGGTCGCGGGGTTCAGCACGTTTTCGGCGTCGCCTTCACCGGCGACAAAAGCGCCGTCGATGAACAGTTGGGTGGGCAAGTCGATGTTGGCCATGGCAGGCTCCTTCTGGCGTGTGAAGCGGGTTCAGCGATGCACGGGTTCATCCGCGCGGGTGAGAAAGTAGGCAGCGAGGATGGGAACGAACGTGAGCGCGATGATGATCACGGCGACGACGTTGGTCACGGGGCGCTGGCGCGGCCGCACCAGCTCTTGCAGCATCCAGATCGGCAGCGTCGTCTGCTGGCCGGCAGTGAACGTGGTGACGATGACTTCGTCGAAGCTCAGCGCAAACGCGAGCAACGCGCCTGCCAGCAGCGCCGAGCCGAGTTGCGGCAAGACGATGTAGCGCAAGGTTTGAAACGCGTCGGCGCCGAGGTCCATCGACGCCTCGATCAGGTTCGGATTCAGGCGCCGGAGTCGCGCGACCGCGTTGTTGAAGACGACGACGACGCAGAACGTCGCGTGGCCGATGACGATGGTCCAGAACGAAAACGGAATCTCCAGCGTGCCGTACGCCGAGCGCAAGGCGATTCCGGTGATCACACCGGGTAAGGCGATCGGCAGGATGAGCAGCAGCGAGATCGCGTCGCGGCCGAAGAAGCTGGCGCGCGCCAGCGCCGCGGCGGCCAGCGTGCCGAGCAGCAGCGCGAGCGCGGTAGACCAGGCAGCGACCTGAAAACTCAAGCCGATCGCCTCCCACACGTCGGCGCGCTCCCACGCGACGCCGAACCACCGCGTCGTCAGCGCGGGTGGCGGGAACACGTAACTCTTGTCCTCTGCACTGAAGGCATAGACGACGATGAGCGCGAGCGGAATGTGCAGGAAGGCGACGGCACCCCACGCCGCCGCCCGCAATGCCCAGTGTGCAGTGCGTTCAGAGCGCATCGAAGGCTCCGAGCTTCTTCGCGAACCACAAATACACGCCGATCACGACGATGGGCACGAGCGAAAACGCCGCGGCGAACGGCACGTTGCCCGCCACACCCTGCTGCTTGTAGACGACCTGGCCGATGTAATTCGTGCTGTCGCCGATGACTTGCGGAATGATGTAGTCGCCCAGCGTCAGAGAAAACGTGAAGATCGAACCCGCCGCGATGCCCGGCATCGCCAGCGGAAAGATCACCTTGGCAAAAGTCATTGCCGGTCGGGCGCCGAGGTCGCTCGAGGCTTCGATGTAGGAGCCAGGGATGCGCTCAATCGCCGCCTGGATCGGCAAAATCATGAACGGCAGCCACATGTAGACGAACACGACAAAGGTGCCGATCGCAGAAAAACTCAGCGACGGCCCGCCCACCGCCGGCGCCTCGAGCAGTGCCTCCAACAGCCAGGTCAAGTGCAGCTGCTGCGCCGTCCACGAGATCGCGCCTTCCTTGGCGAGCAGCAGCTTCCACGCGTACAGGCGCACCAGGTAGCTCGACCAGAGCGGCAGCATCACAGCGATGTAAAGCGCCGCCTTTTGCGCGCCGGTCGCGTAACGCGCCATGAAGTAGGCGAGCGGAAAGCCGATCGCGATGCACGCCAGCGTGACGAGCACCGCCATCGTCACGGAGCGCCGCGCCACGTCGAGGTTCGACGGCTCGGTGAGCGCGACGAAATTCTTCAACGTGAACTCGCGCACCACTTGCCCGGTAAATTCGTCCAGGCCGAAAAATGCGTTGGCGAGCAGCGCGAACAGCGAGCCGAGGTAGATCACGCCGAACCACAGCAGCGGCGGCGCGAGCAGCACCAGCAGCAACAGACCGCGGCGCGTGTAGAGCAGGTCCGAGATGCGCCGCTGCAGCCCGCCGGGTGGCGCCGCCAAGACGAGCGTCGCGCTCATACCGTGGCGCCTTCTTCCGGCGCAGCAGCCGCGCCCCGCGCGAGCGGATGCACCGCCGTCGCGTCCCAGTGCAGGTGAACCGGCTCGCCCGACAGCGGCGCGGCACCAGCGCCGGCCTCGGGCAGGTCGGCCTGCAGCAACACGCCTGCCGAATCGACTTTGACGCGCGTGAACGCGCCGAAGTACTGCACTTCGGCGATGTGGCCGCTGGCACGCGCGCCGGCCTGCGCCCCGAGGCGAATTCGCTCGGGCCGCAGCATCGCGCTGGCGTGGCCCGTGAGGCGGCGCGCCGCGTCGCCTTCCAGCACATTCGCCGCGCCAACAAAATTGGCGACGAAACGCGTCGCCGGCGCGTTGTAGATCGCGTGGGGTGTGCCCACCTGTTCGAGCCGGCCCTTGTTGAACACGCCGATGCGGTCGCTCATCGACAGCGCTTCATGCTGGTCGTGCGTGATGAACAGGAAGGTGATTCCCAGGCGGCGCTGGAGGGCCTTCAACTCGCTTTGCATTTGCTCGCGCAGCTTCAGGTCCAGGGCCCCCAGCGGCTCGTCGAGCAGCAACACCTGCGGTTGGTTGATGAGCGCACGCGCCAAGGCAACACGCTGGCGCTGGCCGCCGGAGAGCTGCGCCGGGCGCCGATCGCCCACGCCGGCAAGCTCCACCTGCGCGAGCAATTCGTCGGCACGGCGCGAACGATCGGCCTTGCCCACCTTGCGCACCATCAGCGAATACGCGACGTTGTCGCGGATGCTCATGTGCGGGAACAGGGCGTAGTCCTGGAACACCGTGTTCACCGGCCGCGCATAGGGCGGCAGCAGCGAAACGTCGGCGCCGCCGATGAGCACGCGCCCGGCAGTGGGCAGCGTGAACCCGCCGATCATGCGCAGGCAGGTCGTCTTGCCCGACCCCGAAGGCCCAAGCAAGGTGAAGAACTCGCCCGCCTCGATGCTCAGGTCGACGCCGTCGACCGCGCGCACCTCATGGCCGGCGGCGCCGAACACGCACGAGACGTTGTCCAGGGTGACGGCGGCGGTCATGGTGGATCGCCCCGCACGCCAGAGGAGCGGACTAGCGGCCGCCTAGAACCGCGATGTAGTCAGACACCCACTTGTGATACGGCACGCACTGGTTGTTCTGCGTCGCGCACTGCGAGGTGGGCGTGCGCCAGAACGAAATCTTGTCGAACGAGTTGAAGCCCTGGCGCGCGCAGCCTTCGTCGCCGAGCAACTTGTTGCCCTTGCACGCCGCGGGAACCGCAGGCACCGAGCCGAACCACGCCGACAGGTCGCCCTGCAGCTTCGGGTTCAATGAATGTTCGAGCCACATGTACGCACAGTTCGGGTGTTTCGCGTCGGCGTGCATCATGGTGCTGTCGGCCCAGCCGGTGGCGCCCTCCGTCGGGACCACGGTCGCGATCGGGCGCTTCTTCGAGCCCAGGATGTTCGCCTGGAACTGCCAGCTCCCCGACGCGACGACGCCTTCGTTGGTGAAGTCGTCGATCTGCACAAAGGCGTCGTGCCAGTACTTGCCGACAATCTTGCGCTGGCCGCGCAGCAGATCGAGCGCCGCCTTGTACTGCGCCTCGTTCAGCTCGTACGGGTTCTTGATGCCCAGCGCCGGGTTCTTCTGCATCAGGTAGAGCGCGGCGTCGGCGATGTAGATCGGCCCATCGAAGGCCTGCACGCGGCCCTTGTTGCTCTTGCCGTCGGGCAAGGTGGTTTCTTCGAACACGACCGACCAGCTCGTCGGCGCCTTGTCCTTGAATACCGTCGTGTTGTACATCAACACGTTCCAGCCCCACTGATACGGCACGCCGTAGTGGGTGTTGCCCTCATAGTGCCAAGGCGCCTTCTGCAGCCGCGCATCGACATTCTTGTAGCTCGGGATCAAGCCGACGTTGATCGGTTGCAGCTTCTTGCCGCGAATCAGCCGCGTGCTCGCGTCGCCCGACGCGGTGACGAGGTCGAAGCCGCCTTCGTTCATCAACGCGACCATCTCGTCCGACGTTCCCGCCGTCTTCACGTTGACCTTGCACGAGGTCTTCTTCTCGAAGTCGGTCACCCAGTCGAAGTTCTTGTCGGTCGCGCCGCGTTCGATGTAGCCGGCCCAGGCGACGATGTCGACCTGGCCTTCGCCCTTGCCGATTTTTTGCAGCGCGCCCTTCTGCGCCAGGGCGGGCGTGATAACGACAAGCGCGGCGGCGGCAACGCCGACGATGATTGGGGTTCGGTGCAACATGATCGACCTCCAGACGTGTTGTGCGGGCTCCGCACGCGAAGGCGCACGGTTCGAGCCGCGCACGATAGGTCGAGGAAGGGTTGCCGCGAAGTTCAATCGAGCGCCGACGAGCTATCTTGAAAATCGATACTTGGGGTTTCCTCTAGTCGCCGGGTTTTCTAGACAGGCTGTCGAAGACGCCGCGTCGGCAGCGCAGTCGCAACTGCCGAAGGAGGGGTTTGCTCGGCGATGACGGCGCCCCGGCGATTCGATAGAGTGGGCCGAATCCCACCCCTGACCAAGGACTTCGATGCCCACCCGATTGCGCCACGCCGCTGCAGCCCTGCTCACCTTGGGCCTGCTGCTCACCCTCTCGAACGCCGCCCGCGCCGACGGCACGGTGGGAACCAGCTTCCCAGCCAACTTCCCGACGATCCTCGACGCGTCGCTCGCCAAACCACTCATCGGCTTCGGCGCCGCCGGGCCGGTGTCGCGCACGCCGGTGGTCTTCGTGCACGGCAACAACGACACGCCTTTCCCTACGGCGTGCAACCCCTTCGGCAAGATGCAGGCCTTCGCCCAGTACCTCGCCGACCATGGGTACGCGCTCGCCGAGTTGTGGGGCCTGGGCTATCAGGGCGACCAGTGCGACCTGGCCGCCGACCAGACACGCCGCTCCGCGACCGCCCACACCGCGGCAGCCAACGTCGACGACCTGCGCCGCTTCGTGCGCGCCGTGCTCGACACCACCGGCGCGCGCGAGGTCGACATCGTCGGCCACAGCCTGGGCGTGATCGTCGCGCGCGAGTGGCTGCGTCAGGACCGCCATGCGAAACGCCAGGTGCGGCGCCTGGTCGCGATCGACGGGCCGAACCACGGCATCATCAATTGCTCGCCCTCGCCGCTCAACTATTGGCAGTTGGCGTCGCTCGGCGGCTTCACACCCGCCAGTGCCATCTGCGTCGAGTTGGGCTCGCCCGACACGCCGTTCCTGCAACGCCTGAATCACAAACACGAAGCGCCGCGCGGCTCGGTGAAGACGCTCGTGATCCGCAACGCCGACACGAGTTTTGTCTACTTCCCGCTGCAAGACGGCGTGCTCGCGCCGGTGCCTGCGCAAGATTCGTTCGGCAAGCCCACTGACTTTTCGGGCAGCGCGCGCCTGCGCGGAGCGCGCGAAATCAACCTGACCGGCCAGGGCATCTACGACGCGATCCTCGCCACCACGCACCTGGGCATCTTGAACTCGCCCGACACCTGGCGGGCGACCTTGCGCTTCCTTGGTCGGCACTCAGGCGACGCGCACGCGTCGCACGACGACAACGACCGCGAATGAGCGAGCGAGCGACTTCGCGCGGCAGCATGGCAATGTTGAGCGGGTGGCGACGCGCGTGGCTGGTGCTGGCGGTGCTCAGCGCTCCAGCGCTGCACGCCCAGGTGCCCCCAAGCCCCGCCGACGTCGCCGCCTTCGGCCCCCTGCACGCGGCAGCGCATCAAGGCGATGCAGCACGGCTTGCCGCGGCATTGGCCGGCGGTGCAGCGATCAACGGCCGCGCCGCGCACGGCCGCACTGCCTTGCACGTCGCGACGTTCGCGCGCCGCCGCGATGCGATTGCCCAACTTGCCAAGGCCGGCGCCGACCTCGGTGCATTCGACGCCGACCGCTACGACGCGGTGACGATTGCCGCGGTGGCGGGCGACGAAGAGACCCTGGCTGTGCTGCTGCGGCTGGGCGCGAGCGCGAAACTCATCACCAGCCGCTACGACGGCACGGCGCTGATCGCCGCGGCCCACCTCGGGCACGACGGCGTCGTGCGCCAGCTGATCCAGGCCGGCGCGCCGCTCGACCATGTGAACAACCTGCATTGGACCGCCGTGATCGAGGCCATCGTGCTCGGCGACGGCGGGCCGCGCCATCAGGCGTGTTTGCGCGCGCTCGTTGAGGCCGGCGCGCACATCGGATTGACCGACAGCTCAGGTCAGACGCCGGTGCAGCTGGCGCGGGCGCGCGGCTTCGAGGCGATGCTTCGAATCCTCGAGGCCGCACCGAAGCGCTGAGGCGAAGCCGCGCTATTCCGCCTTGAAGCCCGACGCCTTGATCGGCGCCTCCCAGCGTTTGTAGTGTTCGGCCTGCGTCGCCGCGAGGCCCGCGCCGTTGGCGTAGTTGGGAGTCAGGCCGAGCGACAGCATCTTCTCCTGCACGTCGGGCTGGCGCAACGCGTCGCTGACGGCGCTGGAGATGCGCGCCGAGACGTCGGCCGGCATGCCCGGCGGGCCGTAGACGCCGAAATAAGCGTCGGCGGCGACATTGATGCCTTGCTCCTTCAGCGTGGGCACGTCGGGCAGCGTCTTCAAGCGCGCCTCGCCGGTCATCGCGACGATGCGCAGCTTGCCGGCGCGATGGTGTTCGATGGTTTCCGTCGCCGTGTCCACCATCAGCGGAATCTGCCCGCCCAGAAGGTCGTTCACCGCCGGCGCGCCGCCCTTGTAAGACACGTGCGCCATCTCGATTCCCGCCACCTGACCGAGCAGCACGGCGGTGAAGTGCGGCACCGTGCCGGCCCCCGCGTTGCCGACGTTGGCCTTGCCGGGGTTCGCCTTCATCCAGGCGAGGATCGCCTTCAGATCCCCCGCCGGTGCGCCCGGGCCTGCGGTGACGGCGAAGTCGAAGGTCGAAGCGCGCGCGACCGGAGTGAAGTCGGCTACCGGGTCGTAACCGACGTTCTTGAACAGCCACGGCAGGATCACGAACGCGCCGCTCGGCGAGAGCGCGAGCGTCTGACCGTCGGGTGCGGATCGCTTGAGCTCACCCAGGGCAACACGGCCCGCGGCGCCGGGCTTGTTGTCGATGATGACGGTCTGCCCGAACGAGACGCGAAGTTTGTCGGCAAGCAGGCGCGCAAGGATGTCGGCCGATCCGCCGGGCGGGAAGCCGACGAGGATTTTTATCGGCGGCTTGTCTTGCGCCAGCACGGCACCGGGGGCGGCTGCAACGAGGGCGGCAACAACCGCTGCGGCGAGAGTGAGGGTGCGTCGTTTCATCGAAAGTCTCCTTGGGAAATCTCAGGCGTTGTCGAATCAGAACTTGAAGATGCGTTGTGCATTGCCGCCCCGCACTTTCTCGCGGCGCGCGCCGTGCAGCGCGTTCACCTGGGCCAGGCAGCGCACCGGGTCGCCGATGGTGTGCGGGTAGTCCGAGCCGAACAGGACCTGGTCGTCGCCGAAGACTTCCAGGCACAAGTCGAGCGTTTGCTGCGTGAACACCACGGAGTCGGCGAAGAGCCGCCCCATGTAGCTCGACGGCGCGCTTTCCGTCTTCGTGCGGCACGCCGGAATGTTGCGAAAACACTGATCCAGTCGACCGATGAGGTAGGGCAACGCGCCGGCGCCGTGCGAGGCGATGATCTTCAGCTTCGTGTAGCGGTCAAAAAATCCGTCAAACAGCATGCGCGCCACAGCCAGCGTCGTGTCGAAGGTGAAGCCGATCGACGCGGTCAGCTGGAACTCGTTCATCTGCATCGCCTGCACCCCCGGCGGCGCGGTGGGGTGAATGAGCACGGGCAGCGCCAAATCGTCGATCGCCTGCCAGACCGGAGCGAACTGCGGCGCGGTGAGCGCCACGCCATCGATGTTGCCGAGCACCATCACGCCCGCGGCGCCTTTGGCCTTGGCACGATTCAATTCGGCGACCGCAAGTTCGGCGTGCTGCCACGGCAGCGAACAGAAATACTCGACGCGCCCGCGGTAACGCCCGCGCGCCGCCGCCATGTCGTCGTTCATGATGCGCGCCGCCTGCAGGCTCACCTCGGGCGTGCCCCAGTAGACGTTCGGGCAGGTCAGCGAAATCACCGACACGTCGATGCCCACACCGTCCATCATCTTGATTCGTGCCGGGTAGTCGAACATCTCCGGTACCGGCGTCATGAACGGCGCGTCGTCCAGGTGAATCGCGCGCAGGCCGCCGACGACGGTTTTCAGCGTGATCTTCGGCCCGGCGTGCTTTTCCAGCAACGCGAGGTAGTCGTCGTTCAGCATGTGCGTGTGCACGTCGATCACGGGAGCCATAACAAATCCTGGTCGATTGAGAGGGGTGCTGCAGTATCGGGCAGCGTTTGCTCAGTCGATCTTCGCACCCGAGTCGATCACCACCTGCGTCCAGCGTGCGAGATCGTTTTTCACGAGCTCGGCGAATTCGCTCGCGCTGCTGGGAGGCAGCACGTCGCAACCGATCGCGGCGCAACGCGCCTTCAAGGTGTCGCTCGCGACGATGCGGTTGATCTCCATCGAGAGCCGTTCGATCACGGCGCGTGGCGTGCCCGCCGGCGCGACGATGCCTTGCCACGCCACCGCTTGCACGCCGGACACGCCTGCTTCGGCGAAGGTCGGCGCTTCGGGCAACATCGCCGAGCGCTGCGGCGCCGTCGTCGCGAGCACCTTGAGCTTGCCGCTGCGAATGTGCGCGATCGACGGCGTGAGGTCCGTCACCATCAGCTTGAAGCGCCCCGCGAGCAGGTCCGGCACTGCGAGTTGGCTGCCTTTGTAGGGGATGTGGTCGAACTTCGCGCCGCTGGCTTTTTGCAGCATCTCCATCGCCAGGTGGTGCGGGCTGCCGTTGCCGGCCGACCCGTATTGCAGCGGCGCCGCCGACTTGCGCGCCGCGTCGACCACGTCTTGCAGCGTGTTCCAGCCCGAGTCGGCGTTGACGACGAGGAAAAACGGCACGCTCGCGACCAGGCTCACGGGAGCGAAGTCGCGCACCGGGTCGATCATGTTGTTGCGGTACAGCGCCGGGCTCACGCCGAGCGTCGTGCTCGTTGCCATCAGCAAGGTGGTGCCGTCGGCCGGGCTGCGCGCGACGAGTTGCGCGCCGAGCAGCGTTCCCGCACCGGGTTTGTTGTCGATGACGATCACCTGGCCCAGTGCTTTCGCCAACGGCTCGGCGATGGAGCGCGCGAGCGTATCGGTCAACCCGCCGGGTGGATAGGGCACGACCAGTTTGATAGTCTTGTCGGGCCAGGTGCTCGGCTGCGCGAACGCCGGCTGCCCCAGGCCCCACGCGAGCAGGAGGAGCGCGAATGCTTTGAACGAGGTCATCGCGTATTTTTGACGCGCGCCAGCGCGCGTGCTACGGTTGATTTCCCTAGGAGGCTCAGTCATGCCACTCGATCTGAACACTTTGCGCGCGCTGAACGCCGCGGTCCTGTCCGATGTGCTCGACAGCCTGGGCCTGATGCGCCAGGCGATGCAGCCCTTCATGCGCCCGCTCGACGACGCCCTGCAACTCATCGGCCGCGCGCGCACCGGCCTCTACATGCCGGTGTATCAGCACACTGCCGGTCAGAACCCCTATGAAGTGGAGATCGCACTCGTCGACGACTTGCAACCGAATGACGTGGTCGTGCTCGCCTGCAACGGCCCGACGCAGCGCATCGCACCGTGGGGCGAGTTGCTCTCCACCGCGTCGCAAGTGCGCGGCGCGGCAGGTTGCGTCACCGACGGCCTGGTGCGCGACGTGCAGCAGATCCGCGCGATGCAGTTACCGGTGTTTCACGGCGGCATCGGCCCGCTGGACACGAAGGGTCGCGCACGCATGGTCGAGCGCGACGTGCCGGTCGAGTGCGCCGGCGTGGCGGTGCGGCCCGGAGACATCATCTTCGGCGACGTTGACGGCGTGGTCGTGATTCCGCAGGAACGCGAACTCGACGTGGTGCGCCTGGCGCTCGAGAAAGTCTCGGGAGAGAACGCTTCGCGCGATGCATTGCGCAGCGGTGAGTTGCTGGGCGATGTGTTTCGGCGGCTGGGGATTCTTTGAGCGCACTTGCATTGCGGGCCAACAACGTCCGCGTTTCCAGCGCTTGAAGTTTGCCTGGGGCGAGTGCACACTGGCCGGCCCCCGAAAGCCTAGAACGGCCCACTCGGAGGCTGAAGTGCTTAACAACCAACAAGGAGACTCCCGATGGAAAGCATACAACCCATGCGCCTTGTCGATCTGGCCGAGCCCGCTCCCGATGACGCATCCCTCAAACTCAAACAGCGCCGCACGCTGCTTCGCACCGCCGCACTTTCTGCGTTCGCGGCCAGCGCCACCAGCGGCGCATTCGCTCAAGCAATGGACCGCTACTCGCCCGATGCGCCCCCGGTGCGCTACCCCGAGCCCGATGTGATCGGCCTGGATCCGCGCTTCAAGTACAAGCTTGGCAACACGCCGATCGTGCGGCTTTATCGCGGCACGATGTGGGCGGAGGGGCCTGCCTGGAACGGCGCCGGGCGCTACCTGGTGTGGAGCGACATTCCCAACAACGAAGTGCTGCGCTGGTCCGAAGAAGACGGTCACGTCGGCCGCCGTTTTCGTTACCCCTCCGGCAACGCCAATGGCAACACCTTCGACCACCAGGGTCGCCAGATCTCGTTCTGCCACGGCACGCGAAACGTGGTCCGCTATGAGCACAGCGGCAAGGTCACCGTCCTGGCCGACAAGGCTGGCGGCAAGGAGTTCAACGCACCGAACGACGGCATGGTGCATCCCGACGGATGGCTGCTTTTCACCGACCCCGGCTACGGCAGCTTGATGGAATACGAGGGCAATCGCCTGCCGTCGAGCGCCACCAATCCTCAACCGATTCAGAAGGAGGCCATCTACCGCGTCGATGCGCCCGGCCAGATCGAAAAGGTTGCCGATGAGCCGTTCAAGCCCAATGGCCTGTGCTTTTCGCCAGACTACAAGAAATGCTACGTTGCCGACACGGAATTTCTCACTATCCCAACGCGAAGAGCGTGATCTGGGTGTATGACGTCGACGGCAAGCGACTGCGCAACGCCAAGGTGTTCGCCGAAATGAACTTCAACGGCAAGATCGGTTTTGCCGACGGCATCCGCTGCGACGAAGACGGCAACGTCTGGGCGGGCATGGGCTGGGCCGGCGATGGTTTTGATGGGGTGCATGTGTTTGCGCCTGACGGCAAACGCATCGGTTGGATCCGCATGCCCGAAATCATCTCCAACGTCTGCTTTGGCGGAGCCAAGCGCAACCGTCTGTTCATGACGGGCAGTCAATCGCTGTACTCCGTCTTCGTCGAGACACGCGGCGGCACTCCGACCTGACGAAGGCTCGCGCCGTTCCGGCGGAGGGTGCCGGTTCGTCGCAGAAGCCTTGCGAATGGTGTAGTGCGTCACGTCCTCAAGGAAGCGACGCACTCGCCGCTTTCCAGAGCAACCAGCCTCCAAGGCCAAGGCTCAACGCCCCGCTCGCCACTTCAATTCCGAGGTAAAGACCCGGCAAGCGCTGCGCCCGCATCAGCGGCCATGCGATCGCCGAGGTCATGAGCACCATGCCCAGCGTCGTGCCCAGGCCGAACAGGAGCAGGTAGGCGCAGGCCCAGAGCGGCTCGCGGATTTGCGCCAGTACCAGCAGGGCGACTGCGGCAGACCCGGCCAGGCCGTGCACGATGCCGATCGAGAGCGGCCGCAGCGCCTGGTAAACACTGAGGCCGCCCAAGCGCCGATCGAGCCAGGTCAGCGGGTTCTCCGCGTGGCCGTGTCCGGCAACACCATGACCCAGTTTGTGGGCGTGCACATACTCGCCGTGAGCGTGCAGTTGAGTTTGAGCGGCGCTCGGTGCGGCCGCATGCGCGTGCTCGGCCAGACCTTGCGCCAGCGCGGCGGTGAGCGTCTCGCGCACGTGCCCGCGCACGCGCGACAGCGTGACGGTGCCCAGCAGCATCAGCATGAGCGCGACGCAAAACTCCATCGCCCGCTCCAGCCGGGCCGGAACCGCCAGATTGAAAACGATGATCGCCGTGCCGACTGCAAATACGGTCAAGGTGTGCCCCACGCCCCACAGCAAACCGATGCGCGCCGCGCCGCCCACGCTGCGTTGCCGACTGACGATGGTGGACACGGCGATCACGTGGTCTGCGTCGGTGGCGTGCAACATGCCAAGAGCAAAACCCAGCACGATCACCGGCAGCGATTGCACAGGTCCACTCCATTTTCCCGTTGGGAGCTGCTTTGTAGCACGGCGCACCGGATCGTCGCGAACCGCGACTGCCCGGGCACAGTGCCGTGAAACCCCGCACGTTCGCCCTGTGCGCTCGTCACTTTGAACAATCGGGCGCGCCTAAAATTTGCAGCATCCGAACCGATGGATCTCACCGATCAGCACGATGTCGAACAAACCTATTGAATTTCGTCCGTCGGGAAGCATTGAATTCGAGCAAGTCGAGTTCGTCGCCGCGAACAAGCCCGCGGCGGCTGCCGCAGCGACACCCGCTCCGGTGGATCCGGCCATCGACACCGACCCGCTGTCGATCAACTTCGGCCGCATGAAGGAGCACAAGCCGGAATCGGCGGAACGCATGCTCGCCGGGGCGACGATCGACTGGCTGGTCGCCTTCCCCGTCGATGCACGGCCCAAAGCGCTGTGCGAACGCTATCCCCACGTGGCGAACCGGCTCGCGCGCGACTGGCCGCGCAGGGCGCGCTCGGTGCAAAATTTACAAACCCTCGTCGCGGATCCACGCTGGGGCAGCGCCGGATTTCCGGCGCAGGTGCAAAACGAGCTGCAGCGCGTATTGAAGCAACTCGCGGAACTTCAGCCCGCCCAATAGCGTCGCCTGCCGCGTCAGGCCTTCCCTGCCGGCGCCACCAGAGTTCCCGACGGCGCGGCGCGCAGCGCGGCGAGCAGCGTATGCAAGCGGTCGCGCAAGGCCGGGTCACCGCAGCGGCTGCGCAGCAGCGTCGCCAGCCACTGTGCGCGTTGATTCGCGTCGATCGCCGGTGCGCCGCGCCCTTCGAGCGTGTCTTTCAGCGCGCGCAGTTTCAAGGCGCGCCGCGCCGCCAGGCGTTCGGGCGACGCCGGCAGGTCCAGCGAGGCTTCGAGGTGCACGAGCCATTCGTCGAGCGCGGCGTCCGACTTCTGCGTGGCTTGCGCTGAAGATGACCAGCGCTGCACAAAGGCCTGTCGCCACGCGGCGGGCAGTTTGACGTCGAGCGCTTCTTGCGCGGCCCAGCGCTCTGCAAGATCGGTTTCGTCCGTCGACGCGGCCTCGCGCGCTTCGCACAAGGCCAGGCGCGCCACCACGCCGTCGCACGTGGCCTGCCACGCCGCCTGACCGCTCGCGCTCAAGGCGCGCAGCGCCGCGGCGTGCGCCTTGTGCAGGCGCGCTTCGAGGCCAGGCAGCGTGCCGCGCGGCGCCTCGCCGGCGATCCGCCATTCGCGATCGACTTCGGCCAAGGTGCGCTCGATGTCCGCCGTGGGCGTGGCGCTGCTCAAGCCTTCGAGGCGCTGCAACAAGGCTTCGCGCGCCGCGAGGTTGGCGGCGAATTCGGCGTCGCGCGCACTCGCTGCAGCGTCGCGCTGCGTGAACACCGCGTCGGTGGCGGCTTTGAAGCGTGACCACAGCGCACTTTCCACGCCGCGCAGCAGCGTCACCTGGCGCGCGCTGTGTTGCCACGCCGCCTGCAGCTCGCGGACGCGCGCAAACGCGTCGCGCAACTGTGGTTGCTGTTTGACTTCCTCGACCAGCGCCTCGGCGCGCTCGATGAGCTGCCGGCGCACGCCTTCGGCAGCGCCGCGCGCCGCCTGCAACGGCGCTTCGACGCGCTCGACGCTGCCCGCCAGGCGCTGCTGCAATGCGCTGCGCGCCCCGTTGGGGACGGTGTGCTCGAGCGGGCCGAGCGGACGCCATGCGCGCTGAAAATTCTCCAGCGCGCGCGCCTGCTCTTTCCAGAACGCTGCGACGACGTCGGCGTCGCCAGCGCCCGGCTGCGCAGGCAGCGCGTCGAGCTCGGCGAGCAAGGCTTCGCGTGCCGCCAGATTGGCCTGGCGCTGTGCCTTCAACACAGCGAGTTGCGCCGCCACCGGCTCGTGCGCGATGTGCAGGGCTGCATCGAAGCGCTTCCAGAGCGTCTGGTTCGCCGGCGCGCCGAGGCGGTCGAGTTCTTTCCAGCGCCGGCGCAAGTCTTGAATCGCGTCGGCATGCGCTTTGAGGCGCAGCTTGGGGACGCCGGCCTTGCGCTTGGGAGCGCCGCTCGCAGGGGCGGGCGGCTGTGCTGGCGGCTGCGCGGCTTGGTCGGTTTGCGCCGCGAGCGAATTCTCCGGAGCGTCCTGCAGCGCGAGCGTTGGCGCCGGACCGTCAAGCGCGGCGGACGAATCCACCGGGTCAGCTTGCGCCGCAAGCGATTGCGCCGAGTCGTCCTGCGCCACGAGGTCCGGCGCGGGGATTTCTTGCGGCGCCGGGTCCGCGGGCGCTTCGGCCTGCCCGGGTGACGGTGCCTCGCTGGCGTCGCTGCGGCCGCCTGCCGCCTCGGTGAGGCGCGCCAGCGCTTCGGCCTGCATCACCAGGTCGTCGCGAGCCCGCCCGCCGCCCCATTGTTGCCAACCCTTGAGCCGGCCACGCTCGGCGTAGAGCGCCTGAATTCGCGCGTTCAGCGCGTCGCCTGTCTTGACGCCGTGAAACGTGTCGAGCAGCGCGTCGACCCTCTCCAGGTGCTCCTGCATCGCACCGAGCTGGCCGTCCGCGAGTGCGGCCTCGGACTGTTGCAACAGCCCGTCCAGCGCCTGCCGCTGCTCGGCGCTCAAGGTTCGGGGCTGCGCCGGCGCTGCCGGGGGCGGCGGCGCTTCGGCGACGGGCGGCGCCGCAACAGGCGGCGGCTCGGCCCAGCGCGCCTGGGTTTGTTCGGCGCTTTGCAGCGCCGCTTGCAACGCCTGGTCGAGCGCGGCGGTCGCGGAAACGTCGATCCGCGCGTCGCGCAGCGCCTGGGCGGTCGCGCCACACGCGCGCAATGCGTCGGCGTCCTCGGCGCCACCGGGCAACGCAGCGGCGCGCTGCAGGTCGGCCAGCGTGGCTTTCGCCTCCAGCACCCAGCGTTGCACTTGCTGCTCTTGCTCGCCGCGTTCGCGCACCGAGTCATTCAGGCGTTCGCGCCAGGTCGCAAACTCGCTGCGTTGCTGCGCTTCGAGCAGGTCCGGCTTCAGCACTTGCCAGGCGCGGTCCAGCGCGACCAGGCGGTTCGCCGGGATCGGCGTTTCGGCACTCAAGGCGCGCGCCGCGTCGATGATGATTTGCGCCTGTGCGCGCGATTCGCGCTGCGCCACCGCAGCGTCCAGGCGCAGCTTGGCGGCGCGGTGCACGCGCCGGTCGTGACTGCGAAATTCGCGTTCCGCCTGCTTCAGCGCCTCTTCACCGGCCAAGGCTTGCACCGCGCCGAGTTTGATTTCGACGAGCGGCGTGTCGAGCGCGACGCGCAGCAGCGCGGCGTCGTCGCCGAGTGCGGCTTGAAGCTTGGGCGCCCACGTGACACGCGCCTCTTCGGCGTCTTTGGCCTTCGCCTCGGCGCGCGCCTGCTCCCTGAGTTTGGCCTGCGCGGCGGCCGCAGCGGCGGCCTCCTGGCGCTTGATCGCAGGGGACTGCCTGGGCGCGGCCGGTGCGGAAGGCTTCTTGAAGTAATTGAACATCTACAAGTTCTCGATATACATGCGGTTCCACGTCGGGCTGATGATCACTTGGTTCAGACAGACGTGCGCGGGCAGTTCGGCGATGAAGCGGATTGTGTCGCCCAGGTCCTTGGGCTGCAGCATGCGCGCGCGGTCGGCGCTGCTCGGCGGAACGGGTCGGCTGTCCAGAATCGGCGTTGCGACTTCGGCCGGGCAGATCGCGCAGGCGCGGATCCCGTTCACGCCCTCTTCCATGTTGATCGTCTCCGTCATCGCGGTGACGGCGTGTTTGCTGGCGTTGTAGGCGGCGCCGGTCAACTTGGGGTGGAAAACGCCGGCCCAGGATGAGACGTTGATGATGAGCCCGTCCTTGCGCGCGCGCATCGCCGGCAACACGGCGTGGATGGTGTAGAACGAGCCGTCGAGGTTGATGCCCACCACATCGCGCCAGCCGGCGACGCTCTGGTTCTGCCACAGACGCTTGGGCGTATTCAGGCCGGCGCTGTTGAGCAATATGTCGATGCGCGAATGACGCGCGAGGATCGCCTGGGCCACCCGAGCCACCGCCTGGGGGTCGGCCACATCGAGCACCTCGACCTCCGCGGCACCTCCCATGGCGCGAATCTGGTTCGCGGCTTGCGTCAGCAGCTCCACGCGCCGCCCCGACAGGACGACGCTGGCGCCGCCCGCCGCCAGGGCCTGGGCACCGCCCAAGCCGATGCCGGACCCGGCACCGGTGACCCACGCGACCTTGTTTTTCAATGGATTCATATGCTGTCGATTCCCGAGGCTGAGCGCCGCACTATGCCGTAGTTGCGCGGGCCACGCGCGCGGCTTGCCACGGGCGGCGCCGATGCGCCCTTGCCCGAAAGCCCAACACACGGCGCCCGCCACCCTGACAATCGAGGCACCGCAACGGAAAACCGAGCCTGCCATGAGCATGAAAAAAACCGACATCGAAAAGAACAAGGCGAAGAAGATCGCCGGCACGATGAAGACCACCGGGATCCCGGACCGCTTTGCGCAAGGTGCCGCCGGCGCTGCCGACAAACGCGAGCGCCGCGCCCGCGACGCCGCCGCCGGGCTCGTGCCGTTTGCCTGCAAGCTGCCGGCAACCCTCGTGAAGCGCCTCGGCGAACGCGCCGCGACGCACGAAGGCGGCGTGAACGCATTGGTCGCGCAGTGGCTGGAGCAGGGTCTGGCCGGGAAGTAGTCGTTCAGGGGCTGGGGCGCTGCGGCCGCGCCTTGAACGCCTCGCAAGGGTCGTCGCGCGCTGCCGGTGCGGCGCTGACTACCGCGTCGAATTCATCCGCGCCAGGCGCGTCACCGCCGGTCTCGATGAAGCCCACGGCGAGCACGGATGGGGCGTCCAGGTCCGTCGGCGCCGCGCCGCTGCGCGGCGCGCGCCCCCCGAGCGAATCGGCAATGTTCGCCGCGCCCGCCGCCCGGGCGAGCCAGCGCGGCACGCCGATGTCGCGCCGCACATGGCCGGTGCCGGCAAGCAGCACGGCGCCGCGCGCCGCGTGCCCGCGCAGCAAGTGCGCCATCAGCGCGTCGCGCGCGAACTGCGCGCGCGCCATTCCCGCCAGCGCGCTGCGCGGCAAGGCGCCGCAGTGGCCCAGATCGATCTGGCGCTCCTGCGCCGCCTGCCACGCGGCGTCCGGCGCGGCGTACAGGCCGAGTTCGCGGCTGCGCTGCGCGCCGAGCACCGCGGCATAGTCTTCGCGGCTGAGTCGCGCTGCCAGGGCACGCGGCAGATTCGCTGCGCACAAGGGCAGATCGAATTGCAGGACGAGGGCGATCGTCGCTTCGTAGTGCGCCCAGGTCCAGCCGCGCGCTGCGCCGGCGCTGGCGATGAGGTGCGCCACGTCGTGCGGTCGCTCGCGCCGGCTGCGCTCGATGTCGGCCTGCCTGTCGCTGTCGAACTGCTCCATCACGACCGCGGGCCGCCAACCCGCGTCGAGCGCGCGGCGCAACACGCCAGTGCGCTGGCGGTGGTGCTCGGCGTTGTCGTGCACTTCGCCGAGCAGCGCGATCGTCGCGCCTTGCAGGCGCGCCTCCCACGGCTGTGCATCACGCACGCGCAAGCCGCAGCCGGCGAGCCCGTGCCACGCCAGGCCCGCCAGCGCGGCGCGCGCCAGCCGGCGCCGCGTTACGTCGACGCGCGCCGGGCCCGATGGATGGTGCACCGCAGTCACCGCACGATTGTGCGGGGGCGCGCGCTCGAGACACGGCACACTGCGGGTGAATGACTTCTTCCTCGACGCCTGCCCGCCCGCGGATCGACCCGGCGCTGCTCGTCATCCTCGCGGGCGTGTGCGCGGCGCTGCACGTGGGCAAGTTGCCGCCGGCGATCACCGCCTTGCAGCAGGCGCTGGGAATGTCGCTGCTGCAGGCGGGTTTCATGCTCTCGCTCGTGCAGCTCGCCGGAATGAGCGTGGGCGTGTTGTTCGGCATCGCTGCCGACGGCCTGGGGCTGCGGCGCAGCGTCATCACCGGGCTGCTCGTCCTGGCGCTCGCCGGCGCGCTGGGCGGCTGGGCGCGCGAGGTGCCGATGTTGATGGTGCTGCGCGCCGTCGAGGGCTTCGGTTTTCTGCTCGTCTCGCTGCCCGCGCCCGGCTTGATCCGCGAGCTCGTGGCGCCGCAGCGCATGAGCGTCATGCTCGGCGTGTGGAGCGCCTACATGCCCTTCGCGACGGCGCTCGCGCTGTTGCTCGGCCCGGTCTTCATCGGCGCCGCGGGCTGGCAGGCGTGGTGGTGGGGGCTCGCAGCGCTGTCGCTCCTCATGGCGCTGTGCGTCGCGCGCAGCGTGCCGCCGCCACCGCAGCAGCGTTCCACGGCTGCGGCGGCACTTGCGCTCGCGCCGCAGCGCCTGCGCGAGACGTTGTCAGCTCGCGGCATCTGGCCCGTCGCGATGATGTTTGCGCTGTACGCCGGCCAGTGGCTCGCGGTGATCGGCTTCCTTCCCGTCATCGCCGCGCAGGCCGGTTGGTCGGGCGCGGCGCTGGGCGGGCTCACGGCCTTGGCGGCGGGCGTGAACATCGTCGGCAATCTGGCCACAGGCCGGTTCTTGCAGCGCGGCGCCACGCCGAGGGCGATGCTGGCCGTCGGCTTCATCGCGATGGGGCTGGCGGCGATCGCCGCCTTCGCCGGAGCGCCGCAGACCGGCCTGGCGCCGCATTGGCGCTATCTCGCCGTGCTCGTATTTTCGATGCTGGGCGGCGTCATTCCCGCGACGCTGTTTGCGCTCGCGGTGCAGCTCGCGCCGAACCCACACACCTTGGCCACCACCGTCGGTTGGGTGCAGCAATGGTCGGCATTCGGGCAGTTCGTGATCCCGCCCAGCGTCGCGTGGGTGGCGAGCCGCGCCGGTGGCTGGCAGTGGACCTGGCTCGTGACTTGCGCATGCTCGGCGCTTGGGCTGATGCTTGCAGGCCGACTCGCACGCGTGCCGCGCGCGCCGTCGAGCCTCGCCGCGCGGTGACGGCTCTCGGCCTTTTCCTCGGCAACGCCTCACTTCTTTGGTAGCTGCTGGTGAGGCCGTAACGTCGGCGGCGGCCGTTCTTGGCGGCCTGGCGCAAGCCGCGAGAAGACCTTGCCCCGTGAACGACTGCATTCGGGCCCTTTGCTGACGTTCGATGTGGCCTCGAGGCTTGCCCAACGACCCTCGTCATCCCGGCGAAAGCCGGGATCCATCGGATGCACGCGATGAACGCTGCGCTGGACGCGCGTCTTCCACGGGTGGATCCCGGCTTTCGCCGGGATGACGAATATCCTGCGTCGACGCGTGAGCGCACCCAAAGTGGACGTTCAAACGTCGGCAACGGGCCGAAAGCCGCCAGCGCCGCGCGCCGCATTCCTGTGGCGCGGGCCGCGCAGGGGACTCTGCCGGCAGCCGCGGCCCAACCCCTTACCCCGCCGCCGCCGGCAACTGGCGCAAGGTGCGGACCGGCGAGCACGCAATGATCGTCGCCTGCACGACAAAGCCGAGCGCAGCGACGATCAGACAAGCCTGCTCGCCGTACGCTGCACCCAGCGCGCCGCCGAGCGCAGCGCCGAGCGGCCGCACGCCCGTGTTCACCGTCAAGAAGATCGCCGACACCTGGCCCAGCATCGTTCCCGGAGTGACGGTCTGGCGCAGCGTCGTCGACGTGATCGCCCAGAGGATGGGCCCGGCACCGAACATGAAAAACGAAACCGCGGCGAGCGTGCCGTTCGGCCACCACAGCGTCGCGGCCATCACAAACGAGGCGGCGACCGACGTGAACGGCCCCACCAGAATCGCGCGACCGAACGGCAAGGCGCGCAGGACGCGCGCCGCGAGCAGCGCGCCGACCACCATGCCCGCGCCGTAACACGCGAGCGTGACGCCCACGCCGCTCGCGTCCAGCCCCAGGCTGCGCATCGCGTACGGCACGTACGCCGCCTGCAGCACGAACCACGCCATGTTCCAGGCGATCGCGGTCAGCAGAATCGGCCGCAGCAGCGCATGCCGCCACACGAGGCGCGCGCCGTCGCGCAACTCGTCGAGCACGTGGCGTTCGCGCGCCGCGCCGCGCGGCGCTTCGGGGAGGCGCAGCAGCAGCGCCACCGCAGCTGCCGACAGCATCGCGGCGAGCACGAACGCCGACGCCGCGCCGGCCCACGCGACAAGCGCTCCGGCAAGCGCAGGCCCCGCCGCAAACGCGACGCTGCGCGCCAGCTCCAGCCGCGAGTTCGCTGCGCCGAGCGCCGCGTTGGGAACGAGCGTGGGAACGAGCGCGGGCGCGGCGACGCTGAAGCCCACCGTGCCCGCCGCGCCGACGAAGCCGAGCAGCGCCAGCAACGCGAGCGAGAGCTGGCCGGACAGCGTGGCGAAGAGCAGCACGACGAGCGACGCGGCACGCAGCACTTCGGCCAGCACCATCAGGCGCCGGCGCGACCAGCGGTCAGCGAGCAGCCCGGCGGGGATCGAGAGCAGCAGGAAGGGCAGGGTTTGTGCAGTCGCGAGCAAGCCGATCTCGCCCGGCCCGGCGCCGAGCGCAAGCACCGCGACGATGGGCACGGCTGCCAGGCTCACCTGTTCGGCCGACTGCGCGGCGAGGTTGGCGCCGGCGAGGCGCTGGAAGATCGGGGGAAGCTGCGGCATGGGTGGAATCGATTCAGCGCAGAAGGGTCGCGCATCATCGCGAATCGGGGAGGGCTTGTCCGGCCGCTTTCGGACGCGTCGTGCGCGGGTCGCGCTGGCTCGGGCGGTGGTTCCCGGCGTGCGCCGGGATGACAGCTTCAGGCCGGCGTCCGACGCGCGGGCTCAGCCCCGTTGCTCGTATGGCGCCGGGGCCTTCGCCAGCCGTCGGTCGCCTTCCGTCAGTGCCTGCGGCTGCCCAATAGCCAGTCGAACAGACCGGCGCGTGCCGTATGGTGGGTGCGGCTGACGATGAGATTGGACGACAGATAGAGCGCGTTGAGCATGCGGCTCGCGCGCTCGACGCTCATTCCCGGCCAGGTGGCGATTCTGCGCAACGGCGCCGTCTCCTTGCGCAGCCGCTCCGCCGCCGGGGCCAGGGCGCCCGGGATTGCGACGTCGGCATCGTCCAACTTGCGCAGCGCGCGGTACGCCGCGGTGCCGCCGATCTCGGCGAGCAGCTTCGTGCGCGGCCCTTGCAAGGCCAGCTTCCACAGCGCCGGCGCGAGCGGGTGGTACGACTGGGCGCTGGCGATGCGCTCGTGCATCCAGTGCCCGGGCGGGCGCACCGTCGCGGGTTCGATGTCGACGAGCTTCAGCGTGCGCAGGCCGCGCCCGCCGCCGAGCATGAGGCTGCGCGGCGAGTGATAAAGCATGTCGTTCGGGAACATCGTGACCGGCCAGATGCGGTCTTCGTACTGCAGGTAGATGAGCGCCGATTCGCGCAAGCGCACGCACGCGGCAATCGCCTCGAGCGCGTCGGTCCCCTCGCGGCGCCGGTCCATCAGGCGCAGCTCGGCCTGCAACGTCGATGAAATCAGCGTCTGGCGTTGCAGCCCGGCGTAGGCCGTGGATGCGATCGTCTTGCGCAGCGCGTCGAACGCGCTGATGCGCCAGAGCGAAGGGCTTTCAAAGTCGGGCATCGTTCTCCTTGTTCTTTGAAATGGCGGCGCGAGTCTACCCGCCTTATCGGCCGATTCGGCGCAGCCGCGCCGATTTCATGCAAGCGCTGTGTCCGATCGTTGCAAGCACCAAACGCCGCGGCAGCCGCGGCCGACGGCACCGCCGAGGCGCCGCCTCAGGCGCTGCGTGAAACGCTTGCCGGCGCGGGCAGGTCCAGCGCTGCGGCGTCAAGCAAGCGCTGCACGACTTGCGCGTCGGCAATCTGCGTCATCGCGAGCAGCGCGAAGCGCGCGAGGTAGAGGCTGACGTTGGCCTGGCCCAGCCGTGTCATCGTCTGGCACAGCTGGGTGTAGGCGGCGTCGAGTTCGCTGTCGGTCATGCGCATCCCCCTTGCAGTGTTCGCTCGATCGCGGCTTGAATTCGCTGCACTGCGGCGTCGACTGGCAAATCGCGCCAGCGCGCGAGCACATGCCCGTCGGGCCGCACCAGATAGATCGCCGTGCCGATGCCGGCGCCGTACATCGGAAACAGCCTTCCCGTGGGGTCCGACGCGTCCGCGGCGTCGGAGGGTTGCTGCGCGATGCCCAGCGCACGCAGGCGAATGCCGCGCTCGGCGAAATGCCTTATCAGTGGCTGCAACGCCGCTGTGATTTCGGCGCCGCGCCCGGCGTCAGCACTGATGAAGCACAGGGCGACAAAACCCGGCGTGTCCTGAACCAGCAAGTCGGTCACGTGCGCCTCGCGCGCTGGCACCCCGTGGTCCGTGAGCATGAGCGGGCACTCGGGCAATACCGCGCCGGGGATAGGCCCGGCGACGAAGTCGGCTGCTGCGGCCGGCGCGCCGGTGTCATCGGCATCGACATTCAGCGGCGAATCGTGATACGTGATCGCCGAGGTCTGGCGCGGGTTGATCAAGGCGCGCACGCCGGCGTGCTTGACCGCCAGGCCGAGCACGGCGCTGCGCATCAGGTCAAACGCAAACGACGGCGGCGCCATGAATTCGGTGCTCTTCATGCCGTGGTGCAAGTTTTCATGCGCAGCGGCAACGCGCTCCGTCGAATAGCTGTCGAGCAGTGGCTGCGAAGCCAGTCCCTGGATCGTGAAGGCAAGTTTCCACGCCAGGTTGTCGGCGTCGTCGATTCCCGAATTCGCGCCGCGCACGCCGAAAATCGGCACGAGGTGCGCCGCGTCGCCGGCAAAGAGCACGCGCCCGACGCGATAACGCGGGAGGGTGAGCGCGTTAGCCTTGTACATCGTGATCCAGATCGGTGACCACGCACCGCGCTCGCCCATCATCGCGAGCAGGCTCTCGATTCGCGGCATCACATTTTCCGGCTTCACCGCTTCAATCGGGTCTTCGGCCTCGCGCAACTGGTAGTCGATGCGCCACACGCCGTCCGGTTGTTTGTGCACGAGCACGGTCGAGCCCGGGTTGCACGGCGGGTCGAAGTAGGCCAGGCGCTCGGCGGGGCGCGCGCTGTCGAGCAAGATGTCGACGATCACGTAGCGGCCTTCGTAACTCGTGCCTTGCAGCTCGAGGCCCATCGCGTCACGAACAAAGCTGCGCCCGCCGTCGGCGGCAATCAGCCAATCGGCTTCGATCGCGTAGTCGCCCACTGGCGTCGCCACATTCAAGCGCACGCCCGCGTCGTGAACGTCCAGCAGCGTCGCCTTCGTCTGCCAGCGAATGTCGATCAGGTCGGAGCGCTGCTGCGCACGCGTGAGAAGAATCTGCTCGATGTGGTACTGCGCCAGGTTCACCATCGGCGGCAGCTTCTGGTTCTGATCCTGCGGCATCGTGAAGTGCAGGACCTGCTGCTCGCGGTAGAAGCTGCGCCCACCCGTCCACGGCAGGCCGACCTTCATGAAGCCATCGAGCGCACCCAGGCGCTCAATGATCTCCAGGCTGCGCCGCGAAATGCAGATCGCGCGGCTGCCGAAGCACACCGAATCGTCGGCTTCGAGAAGCACCACGGGCACACCGTGGTTCGCCAGCCCCAGCGCGGCGCACAAGCCCACCGGGCCCGCGCCGACGATCACGACCGGATGGCGCCTGCGCTCGGTACGCTCCTGCCCCAGCCCAGGCAGGCGCGCCGCGTGGTGCTCGGCTTCAAACGGATAGGGAACGAAGCTGCGCTGCACGGCGCGAATTGTGCCTTCGCCTTGCCGACATCACGCCGCCCGTGGCGCTAGGCCACCTACGCCGCTCGCAACGCATCACAGCGCCACGACGCGCGCGCTCTTGCCCTCGGTGCGATGCCCGGCGATGAAGGCTTCGTCGAGATCGATTCCGTAGCCCGGACCTTCGTTGGGGTAAAGCACGCCGTTCTCGAAGCGCGGAATCTGTTTCGCGATGTCGCGCCCGGGCGGAATGTCGACGCTGTTCCACACCGCGTTGATCATGAGCGGGCCGATCGACTCGTTGAGGAATTGCGAGGCCCACTGGTTGCTGACCCACAGGTGTGCGGCCGGGCTCGTCTCCAGCCCCGAGCCGATCATGCAGCCGCACATCACGGGCAGGCCCGACAGGCGCGCCATCGTGAGCCAGCGCTGCGACTTGAGCAGGCCGCCGGCTTTTTGCGTCTTGATGAACAAGCCGTCTGCCGCGCGCCGGTCGATGATGTCCTTGATGTGGTGCAACTCCTGGGCGGATTCGTCGGCGTAAATCGGCGTGCGCACCTGGGCGCGCAGGCGCGCCATGCCTTCCACATCCCAGTGCGGCAGGGGTTGTTCGATGAGCTCCAGGCCGCACGGGTCGAGCTTGCGGATCGTCTGCAGCGCTTGTTCGTAGTTCCAGAAGCCGTTCGCGTCGACCGTCAGGCGCACGTGCGCGCCCACCGCTTCGCGCACGGCGCGCACCATCGCCACGTCGTCGTCGAGCGTGCCGTGGCCCGTCTTGAGCTTGAGCAGGGCAAAGCCGTGGCGCAGCGCTTCGAACGCTTCGGCCACCACCCCGTCGGGCGTTCCCGCCGAGAGCACCCAGCCCAGGCGTGCGCCCACTATCGTGCGCCCGCCGAGCAATTCATACACCGGCACGCCCATGCTCTTCGCCTTCAGGTCGTGCAGCGCGAAGTCGATGACCGACTTGGCCTGGTTGTTGTCGCGCGCGAGCAAGTCCATGCGGCCGACGATTTTTTCGATGGCGCAGGGGTCTTGCCCCAGCAGCGCGCGCGGCGCAAACACGTCGCAGATCATCGCCAGCATCGAGTCCTGGCTCTCGCCGCGGTACCACGACGAGGTGTCGCCCGAGTCGCCGATGCCCACGAGGCCGTTGTCGGCGGTGAGCTTGACGACCAGGCTGTCGATCCGCGTGATGCGCGTATTGGGCATGATCACCGGCTTGACGAGCGGCGTGCTCACCGGCAGGCATTCGACCTGGACGATTTTCATGGGCGCTTCGTCATCCCGGCGCACGCCGGGATCCACTGCCTGCAAAGCAAGCCGGACCCCGGCGTTCGCCGGGGTGACACCCGAGGTGACAGTGGGTTCACTGCGCTTGAAAGTTCGACGCGCGCACCAGCTCGCCCCAGAACTGCGTCGAACTTTCCGTGATGCGGCGCAACTCGTCCGGCCCGGCATAAGCCGGTTGCATGCGCGTGGCGGCGATGCGCTCCAGTACAGCCGGCGAGTCGAACATCTTGCGCGTCGCGTCGACCACCTGGTGCAGCAGCTCGGGCTTCAGGCTTGTTGCCGCAAACACGCCGAGAAAACTGTCGGCAGGCATCTTGTAGCCCAGCTCAGCAAACGTCGGCACCTCCGGCAGCCCTGCGTAACGCTTCTCGGCGGCCGCGGCGAGCACGCGCACCTTGCCCGACTTGTGGTGGTCGACGAGCGCGTCGCACGGCACGATCGCCGCGGGCACCTGGCCGCCCAACAAATCCTGGATAGCCGGTGCGGCGCCGCGGTAGGGCACCGGGTTCATCGCGATCTTCTGCTGCTGGCCGATGACGAAGCCGAGGAACTGCGGCTGCGAACCCGGCGCCGGAATGCCGAAGTTGCCCTGCTGCGGCTCCTTGCGCACGAGCTCGACGTACTCGGCGTAGCTCTTCGCTGAAGAGCTGCCCGGCACCGCGAGACAGGTGAAGAAGTTGACCATGCGCGCCACCGGCAGCATGTCTTTGGCGACATCAAAACCCGGCGTCTTCATCACCAGCGGCAGCATCACGACCTGGTGATCCACGGTGAACATCAGGCTGTTGCTCTCGGGGGTTGCCGCCTTCAGCGCCTGCGCAGCGAGCTGGCCGCCGGCGCCGGGTTTGTTCTCGACGATCACGGTCGCGCCGAGGGCGTCACGCAGCGCGTCGCCGTAGATTCGCGCCAGTGCATCCGTGCCGGCGCCCGGCGGGAAGCCGACGAGGATGCGGATCGTCGGCTTGTCTTGAGCGAGGGCGGGCGCTGCACCGAAGAGGCTCAGCGCGAGGCCTACGGCGAGCATCAGCCCCACGGGCCGTGCGCGCGACGCACTGCACGTTGCGCTTTGGGTTCCCCTGGCCGGGCCGGAGGAGCCGGGTGCGGTGTGAAACATGCGTGTCTCCTGCTCTGCGTGTGCCGCATCGCCCTGTGCCGACGGCTTGGCCGCGACTCTAGAATCCATCACACCAAAAGTCAACCAACCGGTTGGTTGAGTGCCTACTCGCGGTTCGGAACGTGCCGCGCCCGCCTCTGGAGAACCCGTGCCCCCCACCCACCGATCGGCCTACCGTTCCCCGTGGATGACCGAAGAACTCGACATGCTGCGCGCCACCGCGCGGCGCTTCTTCGAAGACGAGGTCGCGCCGCACGCGGCGCGTTGGCGCGCCCAGCACCAGATCGACCGCGCGGTGTGGCGCCACGCCGGCGACCTCGGCTTGTTGTGCATGAGCATTCCGCAGGAGTACGGCGGCCAGGGTGCGAGTTTTGCGCATGAAGTGGTCGTGATGGAGGAGCAGGCACGCGTCTGCGACACGAGCTTCGGCTTCGTGCCCGGGGCGCTGAACGGCCCGGCGTTCTTCCACGGCACCGCCACGCACGAGCAGTTGCAGCGCTGGATGCCCGACATCGCGCGGGGCGAGAAGATGCTCTCGGTGGCCATCACCGAGCCCGGTGCGGGCACCGACGTGAAGGCGCTGCGCACTTCGGCGCGGCGCGACGGCGAACACTATGTGCTCAACGGCAGCAAGGTTTTCATTACCCACGGGCGCCAGGCCGAGCTGTCGCTCGTCGCTGCGCGCACCGGCGGCGCGGGCGCGAAAGGCGTAACGCTCTTCATGGTCGAGGTCGAGCAATCGCCGGGCTTTCGGATCAACAAGGTGCTCGAGAAAATCGGCCAGAACGGCCTGGACACGTGCGAGATCTTTCTCGACGACGTTCGGGTTCCGGCGGCGAACCTGATCGGCGGCACCGAGGGCTGCGGCTTCGGTCAGCTGATGGACGTGTTTGTGCGCGAGCGGCTCTCGATCGGCGTGACGAGCGTGGCCACCGCCGAGCGCGCGATCGAGCTGACCGTGGAGCACGCGAAGAACCGGCAGATGCTCGGTCAGACGCTGTGGGACTTCCAGAACACCAAGTTCACGCTTGCCGAGTGCGCGACGGAAGTGCGCATCGCGCGGGTTTTCATCGACCACCTGATCCAGCAGCTCGTGCGCGGCGAGACGCTCGATCCGAACGACTCGATCATGGCCAAGTGGTGGTGTTCCGACAAGCAGTGTTCGATCATCGACCGCTGCCTGCAACTCTTCGGCGGTTACGGCTACATGAGCGAAACACCGATCGCCCAGCTCTACATGGACGCGCGTGTGCAGCGCATCTACGGCGGCTCGAACGAGACGCTGAAGGACCTGATCGCGCGCGGGATGTGAGGGCGCGGGCGCGCCGGCGGTTGGCGCTGGGCTACCCGGCGACGTCCACCCACGCACCGCGTGCTTGTGAAGCGAGGCAGGCTTCGATGAAAGCCATCGTGTGCGCGCCCTCTTCGATGCGCGGGTACGGCGCGTCGGGCAGGGGCTCGCCGAACTCGCGCGCCAGGCGCTCCATCGCGACCTCGGCGTAGATGTTGGCAAAGGCTTCGCGCAGCCCCTCGGGGTGGCCGCGCGGAGTTCGGCCCGTCGCGATGATGTCGGGCGCCAGATAGGCGTCGCCGCGGCCGATGCAACGCGCCGCTTCGCCTTGCAGCGCGAGCGTCAGGTAACTCAGATTGCGGTGCGACCAGTCGAGCATGCCCTTCTCCCCGTAGACACGCAGGCGCATGTCGTTCTCGGCGCCGGCGGCCGCCTGCGTGACGGTGAAGGTGCCGCGCGCACCGCCGGTGAACTCGAGCAAGGCCGACACATGGTCGATGACCTTGCGCCCCGGCATGAGCGCGCCGGTGTCGGCCATCACGCGCGCGACGTTCTGGCCGCAGACGAAACTCGCGAGGTGTTGCGTGTGGCTGCCGATCGCGCTCATGACGAGCGCCTGGCCGCTGCGCTGCGGCTCGAGAATCCAGCGCAGCCGGTTGTTGAGTGCGCCGTCTTCGACGCGTGTCGCCAGGCCCGACTGGATGTATTCGACTTGCACGAGCCGGATCGCGCCCAGGCGGCCCTCGCGCACGAGTTGCCGGGCGTGGCGGATCATCGGGTAGGCGGAGTAGGCGTGCGCGATCGCGAACACGCGGCCGGTGGCGCGCGTGCGTGCCACCAGGTCGAGCGCCTGGGCGTGGTCGTGCGTCACCGGTTTGTCGCAGATCACGTCCAGGCCGGCGTCGAGCGCGGCAGCGCAATACGCGTAGTGCGTGTCGTTGGGCGTCATGATCGCGACGGCGTCGATCCGGTCGGGCCGGCGCGCCTCGGCGCTCAGCATTTCGGCGACGTCGCCATAGGCGCGCGCCGGGTCCAGCCCAAGCGCGATTCCGGCGCTTCGGGAGCGCGCCGGGTCGCCCGCCGAAACCCCCGCAGTGACGCGAAACCAGCCGTCGAGTTCGGCCGCGCTGCGGTGCATCTGTCCGATCCACGACCCCGGGCCGCCACCGACGATGGCCAGGCGCAGCGGGCGGCCAAATCTTTCGCGCAAGCGCATGCGGGGGTCTCTCTCAAGGGGGTTGTTGTCGAGGGGCCGGGCCATGCTAACCGCTGGCGCAGCCGGGCCGCGCCCGATCGGCGTGCGCGCCTGCGGTTGCATGTCGTCACGAATGCGCGCTTACCGCACCGCGCCACGCGCCGAAAACGACGCAACCCCCTGCCCCACCGGAGACCCCATGAACGCTCCCCAACCGCTCAGCGATTTTTCCGCAGCGAACCCGCACGCCCTGGCCACCATCCTCGAAGCGAGCAAGACAAAAAGCATCATCGCGTCGCGCGACATCTTCGATATTTCAGGCACCAAGCTGTGGGCGCGCGATCAGCCCGTCTCCGGCGCGTTGCAGCGCAAGCTGCTCGACCGCAAACTGCGCAACCCGCTCGAGAGCTGCCTGCTGGCCGAAGACGGCGTGACCGTCAAGACGCTTGTCCAGGCGACGCAGGCGATGCTCGACAGCGAGACGCCACTCAGCGTGTTCTTGCGCCGCCACGGCGCGAAAATCATGCGCGAGATCGCCTACCTGCCGCTGCATTCGGTGGCGCAGCTGCTGTTGACTGCAGGCCAGGCGTCGCGGCCCGAGTCGTTCGACCACGCCGTGAAAGCGATGGCGCTGTGCGGCGGCCTGATGATCGAACACGGCGGCGCGACCGCCGACTTGCGCCTGGCGATGCTGTGCGGCCTGCTGCACGACCTGGGCGAGATGTACATCGACCCGCGCTACGGCGAGTTCGACGCGGACCGCGCGCTCGACTTGCAGAGTTATGAACACCTCGTCGTGCACCCGCACGTGGGCTACCTGCTGATCGCGCAGCTCACCGACTATCCGGCGACAGTGGCGCGCGCGGTGGCCGAACATCACGAGCGCCTGGACGGCTCGGGCTACCCGCACGGCCTGCAACGCGACAAGTTGTCGCCGCTCGGTCGCTTGCTCGCCGTGACGGAAGGCTCGCTTGGCGTGCTGCGCGGCGCACGCCCGACGCTGGCACGCGTCAGCGTCGCGTTGCGCGTGATTCCCGGCGAGTTCGAACTCGGCTGGGTCGGCGGCATCTCCGACGCGGCGCGCGCCCAACCCGTGGCCCACACGGCGCTCGACACCGAAGAAGTGCAGGCGCGCCTGGCCCGGCTCGACACGGCGCTGCGCATGGCGAAGGAGAAAGTCGACGAGTTCGCCGTCAGCGCCGAGTCGCCGGCGTTTCAAGGCGCGATGACGCTCGCTCAATACCTGCTCGCGCGCCTGCGCACCGGCTGGTACGCGAGTGGCCTGTGGAGCGGCGAAGCCTTGCAGGCGCAAGACGTCGCCGAAGTCGACGCCGTCGAAGACGAGTTGTTCTTCCGCCTGCGTTCGATCGAACGCGCGGTGTTGCTGCGCGCCGGCAAGCTGGAAAGCGACGAAGCGCGGCGCCTGGACGGGTTGTGCGAGGCGTTCAGGCAAGCGGGCGCCTGAGACGGATTCGCGTTCCGTCAGATAGAAAATTCGGTCTGCTTTCGGCCCGTTGCTGACGTTCGCGCCGTCGTGCGTGCAGAGGTCGAGAAAGGGCAGGTGGCCCGGGGTACGTTCTCCGGCCCCACGCTCGCGGGGCACCGTGATCTGCCTGCAAGCGTGGCGCCATCAACACCGTGTTCTCTTGTCCAGGTTGAGGACACCGCGAATGGGGGCCTGCGCCCATACCCCAGGCCACCTACCCCGGCACCCGGGCGGCATGCGAAGGCGCGGCAGGCTACGGTCGTGTACAGCAGGGCGGTGGTGGTGCCCCCGGGCGCAGGACCCATTCGCGGTGTCTGCCAACCGGCGCAGCGACCATCCCGTGTTGAGGCGGCGTCGCTTGGCGCCTCTGAACGGTGCCCCGCGAGCGTGGGCCGGAGCACGGGGGCGCCGCCGCCGCCCTGGCGTCGCAACCCTCGCAGGAAGCTCGCGCCGAACGGCAGCAACGGGCCGCAAGCCGCCAGTGCCGCGATGCCCTCAAACATCCGTGCATATTGAACATGTCACGTTCAATATGCCAGGATCGTTCGACGCGCTACATGCTCCGCCGGTACTGCCCACCCACCTCGAACAGCGCGTTCGTGATCTGCCCGAGCGAGCACACGCGCACCGCGTCCATCAGCAGCTCGAAGACGTTGCGGTCGTCGATTACCGCCTGCTTGAGGCGCTGCAACATCGCCGGTGCCGCCTGCGCGTGACGCGCCTGGAAGTCGGCCAAGCGCTTCAGCTGCGACTGCTTTTCTTCTTCGGTCGAACGCGCCAGCGTCAGCACCTTGGGCGTCGAGTCACCGTGCGGGTTGCGGAAGGTGTTGACGCCGACGATGGGGTACTCGCCGGTGTGCTTCTGCATTTCGTAGTGCATCGACTCTTCCTGAATCTTGCCGCGCTGGTAGCCGGTTTCCATGGCGCCGAGCACGCCGCCGCGCTCGGTGATCTTCTCGAATTCGCCGAGCACCGCTTCTTCGACGAGTTCGGTCAACTCGTCGATGACGAAGGCGCCCTGGTTCGGGTTTTCGCATTTTGCGAGGCCCCACTCGCGGTTGATGATCAGCTGAATCGCCATCGCGCGGCGCACGCTCTCTTCAGTGGGTGTCGTGATCGCCTCGTCGTACGCGTTCGTGTGCAGCGAGTTGCAGTTGTCGTAGACGGCGATCAGCGCCTGCAGCGTCGTGCGGATGTCGTTGAACTGGATCTCCTGCGCGTGCAGGCTGCGCCCGCTCGTCTGCACGTGGTATTTGAGCTTCTGGCTGCGTTCGTTGGCGCCGTAGCGCTCGCGCATCGCCACCGCCCAGATGCGCCGCGCGACGCGGCCCATCACGGTGTATTCCGGGTCCATGCCGTTGCTGAAGAAGAAGCTCAGATTCGGTGCGAAGTCGTCGACGTGCATGCCGCGCGCAAGATACGCCTCGACGAAGGTGAAGCCGTTACTCAGCGTGAACGCGAGCTGGCTGATCGGGTTCGCGCCGGCTTCGGCGATGTGGTAACCCGAGATCGACACGGAGTAGAAGTTGCGCACGTCGTGGTGCACGAAGTACTGCGCGATGTCGCCCATCACCTTGAGGGAAAACTCGGTCGAGAAAATGCACGTGTTCTGGCCCTGATCCTCTTTCAGGATGTCGGCCTGCACCGTGCCGCGCACGTTGGCAAAAACCCATTCGCGAATCTTCTGGCCTTCCGTGTCGGTGGGCTCGCGCTGGTTGTCCACCCGAAACTTGTCGAGGTTCTGGTCGATCGCGGTGTTCATGAACATCGCCAGGATCGTCGGCGCCGGGCCGTTGATCGTCATGCTCACGCTGGTCGCCGGGTTCGTCAGGTCAAAGCCCGAATACAGGACTTTCATGTCGTCGAGGGTCGCGATCGAGACGCCCGAATTGCCGACCTTGCCGTAGATGTCGGGGCGCGGATCGGGGTCGTTGCCGTACAGCGTCACCGAGTCGAACGCGGTGGACAGGCGCTTGGCGGGGGTCCCTGCGCTGAGCAACTGAAAACGCTTGTTGGTGCGAAACGCGTCGCCTTCGCCGGCGAACATGCGGGTCGGGTCTTCGCCTTCACGCTTGAAGGCGAAGGTGCCGGCGGTGTACGGGAAGCTGCCCGGAACGTTGTCGAGCATCAGCCACTTCAGGACTTCGCCATCGTCTTCATACTGCGGCAGCGACACTTTGCGAATCTTGTTGCCCGACAGCGTCGTGTGCGTGAGCGCCGTGCGAAGCTCCTTGTCGCGAATCTTCACGACGTATTCGTCACCCGCATAAGCCGCCTGCATTTGCGGCCACATCGCGAGCAGCTTGCGCGCGTCGGCGTCAAGTCGCCCTTCGCGTTCTTCGGCGAGGTTGATCGCGGCTTCGGCAGCGCGTGGTTTGTCGGGCTTGCCCACCGCGAGCATGCGCGCCGCGCCGCGCAGCTGCTGGATTTCGCGCGCAAGCAGGGCCTGGGAACGCGCGCGGTTCTTGTAGCCGCGCAGCGTGTCGGCGATATCGGCGAGGTAACGCGCGCGTGCGCCGGGAACGATCGCCGTCTGGTTCGTGCTGTGGCGCACGCCGACCTTCGGCAGGCTGCCTGACGTCACGTTCAGGCCCAAGGCGGCCAGGCGCGGCAGCAACGCCTGGTAGAGCGCCGTCACGCCGTCGTCGTTGAAACGGCTCGCCATCGTGCCGAACACCGGCATCGTGTCGGGCGACGCCTTGAACGCCTCGCGGTTGCGCTGCACTTGTTTGGCGACGTCGCGCAGCGCGTCGGCAGCGCCACGGCGGTCGAACTTGTTGATTGCGACGAACTCGGCGAAGTCGAGCATGTCGATCTTTTCCAGCTGGCTCGCCGCGCCGTATTCGGGCGTCATCACGTAGAGCGAGGAGTCGACGAGCGGAACGATCGCCGCATCGCCCTGGCCGATTCCCGAGGTCTCGACGACGATCAGGTCAAAGCCGGCGCATTTGCAAGCCGCGAGCACGTCGGGCAGCGCCTGGCTGATCTCGCTGCCACCCCCCTGGGCGGCGTTGCGCGTCGCCAGGCTGCGCATGTAGACGCGCGCGCCCGCTTCGCCCCACGGCGAAATCGCGTTCATGCGAATCCGGTCGCCGAGCAGCGCGCCGCCGCTCTTGCGCCGGCTCGGGTCGATCGAGATCACGGCGATGCGCAAGGCGTCGCCCTGGTCCAAGCGCAGGCGCCGGATCAACTCGTCGGTCAGGCTCGACTTGCCCGCGCCGCCGGTGCCGGTAACGCCGAGCACGGGAATCTTGCGCGCCGCTGCCGTGGCAAGAATCGCCTGGCGCAGCGCCGCATCGGCCTTGCCGTTTTCCAGCGCCGTGATCGCCTGTGCCAGGGCGCGCCAGGCGGCGTCGCCGTGGCCCTGCAATGCGCTCACGTCTTTGGGTGCGTGCTGCGCCAGATCATGATCGCAGCGCATCACCATTTCGCCGATCATCCCGGCCAAGCCCATGCGCTGGCCGTCTTCGGGGCTGTAAATGCGCGCCACTCCGTAGGCCTGCAGCTCGGCGATTTCCGGGGGCACGATGACACCGCCGCCGCCGCCGAACACCTGGATGTGCGCCCCGCCACGGCGCTGCAGCAGATCGATCATGTACTTGAAGTATTCGAGATGCCCGCCCTGGTAGCTGCTGATCGCGATGCCTTGCACGTCTTCCTGCAACGCCGCCGTCACGACTTCGTCGACCGAGCGGTTGTGGCCGAGGTGCACAACTTCAGCACCCATGCCCTGCAGCATGCGCCGCATGATGTTGATCGCGGCGTCGTGGCCGTCGAATAGCGACGCGGCGGTGACCAGGCGCACCTTGTGCGTCGGGCGATAGTCGGCCAGGGCCTTGAATTCGGCGGAAAGATCGGTCACGCGGGATCTCCTTGGGCAGCGCGGGCGCCGCGGCAGGCCGGACATCGGCTGCGCAATTGACGTATACGTCAACTTGCAGTGTAGCGCGACACCTGTGCGCGGCGCGCCTGCGCGTGGGCACCCTGCCGGGTTCACCCCGGGCGCCGTGACCCAGCCCGATCGGGCATGCCCGACCCCGAACACCGGGCACGCATTCAGACGGGCTGCCGGGCCCAAAGCCCGCCAATCGCGGCACAATCCCGCCGGATGCGCTAGTGCGAGCTGTCCGACGCCGAGCCGCCCTCACAACAAGAGGTGGAGACCCGATTGCACACCGACCTGATTCCAGCCAAAACCCGCGCCGGCCTGGCCGAGCTGTCGGCGCCGCGGCGCCGCGTGAGCCAGCGCCATCGAACCCTGCTGCACCTCGTCGACGGGCGCCGCAGCGAACCGCAAGTGCGCGACATGGCCACTCAGGCAGGTGTTCCCCTCACCTGTTTCGCCGACCTGCTGACGCTGGGTTTGATTGAACTGCGCGCGCCGGCGGCGCAGCGCGATAGCGCGCCCTTGCGCCCCGCCGCCTTGAGCGTCAGTGGCGCGGCCATCTGGCGCGACGCCTCCGGCGTCGACTCCGAATTGCCCGCTTCGCGCACCTTGCCTCCCGTCAGCGGTTTCCCGGACTCGCTCACCAGCGAGCCGGTCACGCCGTCGTCCTGGTTTCAGACCGATCCCCTGGAGCACCAACCTGCCGACGACGCGCTCGAGCGCGCCCGCGAAATCCTTCTGAAGACGCTGCGCGCCGAAGCGCCTTGGGCCGGCTCGTTGACCTCGCTGCGCCTGCGCCGCGCGCGCTCGCGCGAAGACCTGCGCCCGCTGATCGAAGAAGTCGAGGCGCGCGTCTACCAGCGGCGCCGCAGCTTGAGCGCGACGCTGGCGCTGCAGCAGGCGCGCACCTTGCTCACCGGGCCGCGCGGGCTCACCTGGGTCTCGCGTTGAGCGCAGCTGCGGCGCCGATGCCATCATGACCTTCCTCGCGCTCGACGTCGGCAACACCCGGCTCAAATGGGGCCTGTACGACGCGCCCCGCCCCGGCGCCCACATGCTGGCGCACGGCGCCGTGTTTCTCGAGACCATCGACACCCTGGCCGAAACCGACTGGCGCGCGCTGCCGGCGCCGGCCAGCCTGCTCGGTTGTGTTGTCGCGGGGGACGGCGTCAAGCGGCGCGTTGAAGAGCAGCTCGAGCTGTGGGAACTCGAGCCGCGCTGGGTCGTTCCAGCCGCGCACGCGTGCGGCGTCACGAACGGCTACGACCATCCGGTGCGCCTGGGCGTGGACCGCTGGGTCGCGCTCATCGGCGCACGCAGCCACGTGCTGGCGCGAGGTGCGGCGCGCCCCGCGCTGGTCGTGATGGTCGGCACCGCGGTCACGGTCGACGCGCTTGACGCCGACGGCAAGTTCCTCGGTGGCCTGATCCTGCCCGGCTTCGGCCTGATGCTGCGCGCCCTGGAAATGGGCACCGCCGGGCTCAAGGCGCCCACCGGCGAGGCCGTCGACTTCCCGACGAACACGAGCGACGCATTGATGAGCGGCGGCGCCGACGCCATCGCCGGCGCGGTCGAGCGAATGCACCGCAAGCTGAAGCTGCGCACCGGCCAGGCGCCGCTCGTCCTGATGTCGGGGGGTGCGGCCGTCAAGCTGGCGCCGATCACCGAACTCGAGCTGGAGACGGTAGAGACGCTGATCTTCGAAGGCCTGCTTTGTCTGGAGGCGGCGCGTTCGCCGCTCTGATCGGGCGCCCGGACGGCGCAGCGCTCAAAGAATATAGCGCGACAAATCCTCGTTGCGCGCCAGATCGGCGAGCCTGGCGTTCACCGTCGCGGTGTCGATGGTCACGGTCTGACCCGCCAGGTTCGGCGCCTGAAAACTCACGTCGTCGAGCAAGCGCTCCATCACCGTGGCGAGTCGCCGTGCGCCGATGTTCTCGGTGCTCTCATTCACGTCGAACGCAATTTGCGCGAGGCGCCGCACCGCGTCGGGTTGCAGTTCGAGCGTCACGCCTTCGGTGGCGAGCAAGGCCTGGTATTGCTTGACCAGGCTCGCGTGCGTGTGCATCAGGATCGCCTCGAAATCGTCGACGCCGAGCGAGGCAAGTTCCACCCGGATCGGGAAGCGCCCCTGCAGCTCGGGAATCAGGTCGCTCGGCTTGCTCATGTGAAACGCGCCCGAGGCGATGAACAGGATGTGGTCGGTTCGCACCATGCCGTGTTTCGTGTTCACGCTCGTGCCTTCGACGAGCGGCAACAGATCCCGCTGCACGCCCTGGCGCGAGACCTCAACGCCCTGGCTGTCGCTGCGCGACGTGACCTTGTCAATCTCGTCGATAAAGACGATGCCGTTTTGTTCGGTGTTGCGCAGCGCCGCCGCCTTGATCTCGTCTTCGTTGACCAGCTTGCCGGCCTCTTCGTCGACGAGCAGCTTGTGCGCCGCGTCGATGCGCAGTTTGCGCGTTTTGCGCCGGCTGTTGCCCAGATTGGCGAACATGCCTTTGAGCTGCTCGGCCATGTCTTCCATGCCTGCCGGCCCCATGATTTCGAGAGACGGCTTGGGGTCGGCGACGTCGATTTCGATTTCCTTGTCGGCGAGCAGCCCCTCGCGCAGGCGCTTGCGCATCACCTGGCGCGCCGTGCTGTCGGTGGGTGCCGCCTGGCCCAGGCCGAAGTCGCCGCCCTGGCGCGGCGGGGGCACGAGGATGTCGAGGATGCGTTCCTCGGCGGCATCTTCGGCGCGCGTGCGCTGGCGCTGCATTTGCGATTCGCGTTCCTGCTTGACCGCCATGTCGACGAGGTCGCGAACGATCGAATCGACGTCCTTGCCGACGTAACCGACTTCGGTGAACTTGGTCGCCTCGACCTTGATGAACGGCGCGTCGACGAGGCGCGCCAGGCGCCGCGCGATCTCGGTCTTGCCGACTCCCGTCGGGCCGATCATGAGGATGTTCTTCGGCGTGATTTCACCGCGCATCGCGCCTTCCACCTGCTGGCGCCGCCAGCGATTGCGCAGCGCAATCGCCACGGCGCGCTTGGCGCCGGCCTGGCCGACGATGTGGCGGTCCAATTCCGAGACGATCTCCTGCGGCGTCATCGAGTTCATTCGAGGATCTCGATGCTGTGCTGCTGGTTCGTGTAGATGCACAAGTCGCCGGCAATCTCCAGCGAGCGCTTCACGATGTCGTGCGCCGTCATGTCGGTGTGCGTGTGCAAGGCGCGTGCCGCCGCCTGCGCGTAGGCGCCACCCGAGCCGATGGCGATGATGCCCATCTCGGGTTCGAGCACGTCGCCATTGCCGGTGATGATGAGCGACGCATCGCGGTCCGCCACGGCGAGCATCGCCTCGAGGCGGCGCAGCACACGATCGGTGCGCCAGTCCTTGGTGAGTTCGATCGCGGCGCGAACCAGGTGCCCCTGGTGCTTTTCGAGCTTCGCTTCGAAGCGTTCGAACAGGGTGAACGCGTCCGCCGTCGCTCCGGCAAAACCCGCGAGCACCTGGTCGCGAAACAGCTTTCGCACCTTGCGCGCGCTCGCCTTGACGATCACGTTGCCGAGCGTCACCTGGCCGTCGCCGCCGAGCGCGACACTGCGGCCGCGGCGCACGCTGAGAATGGTCGTGCCGTGAAAGGTGTCCATGCGCTGCGGGGAAGGTTAGGTTCGAGGCAAGGCGCGGCGAGGGTTTGCGCCGGGCCCGTGCCGGCGCAGGCGGTCCTCAGTTGGTCCGCACCTTGACTTTGGCGTGCTCGTTGATTCCCATCGCGCCGAAGAACAGCGCCACCAGGCGGTGCGCCTCGAGGAAACACACGCTGCGGCTCTCGGTGCGGCGCGTCAGCACCCAGTTCAGCAGGTCGCCTGCGGCGATGAAATCGACGCGGATCAGCTTCGAGCACGTCACGTTCACGAGCGCGGCGCTCTTGATGTCGTCGTCGAGTTTCTTCAAGGTCGGCGCAATGTCGCCGACCAACTGGCCCGACAACTCGACCGCAGCGACTTGCACCGACGCCTGGTCTTCGAGGGTCTGCGACTCGACGAAACTCGTCGACACCTCGCCGATCACCGACATCGAGGGCTGCGTGGCGAGCAAGTTCGAGCCGCGGATCTGCGCCACGCACAGGGCGCGCTCCCAGGAGGGCGGCGAGACCTCGTAGGTGACGCAATAGTCGATCGCGACCTCGTCGAACTGGTCGGGGCGGTTCGCGATGCGCAGCGCGTCCAGGCGGACCCGCCAATAGGCCGGGTCGGCGTCGCGCACGCCGGTGGGGGTGGCCTCTTGCAAGACGCTGAACAGGCGTTCGCCGTTGAGCCAGTGCATGTCGAGCTTCTGCCCGATCCACTTGCGGAACAGTTCGCTCAAGCGCGCGCAGCCTTCGGCGTCGACGCTCTTCAATTCGCTCCACTCGAACACCCAGGGCAGCGGCATCTGCAGCGTCTGCGACGCCAACTTCGCGACGGCGTCGGCGTCGACCACGGCCGGGCACACCCAACCGATCTGCCCCGCCACCCGGCTGCCGGCGGGTTCATCCGACACCGATTCGGCAACCATCTTGGGCATCGAGAACCACTGCGGCGACGACCAGCCGAACTGCTGCGCGTAGTCCATCGCCAGGCTTTCGAACTTGTGCTGCTGGCCGGTCGCGCGGTACAGGTCGAACAGGACCAGCCAGGTCTCGGCGTTTTGTTCGCGCGCGCCGCCCTGGCCGACGAGGGCGCCGAGCGCGTTTTCGCACTGTTCGAAATCGGCGTTGGCAAACGCGATGACGGCCTCGTCCAAGTCCGGGTCGTGCGTCACCTCGCTGGCTTCGGCGGCGAAGGGCTTGGCCATCGCCGCCGTGCCGACGTTGACGTTGAGCGACTGGCCGGCCTGCGCCCTCTCCGGTGCTGCCACCGGTTCCGGCGCAGGTCTCGCGGCGCTGCTGCGCGCCGCGGCTGCAGGGGCGGGTGCGCGCGCTGCGGCCGGCGCCGCGGCGGGAGCGCGCGCGGGCGTGCTGAAGTAGTCGTTGGAGCGGCGCGGCGAGCCGGAGTAACCGTCGCCCACCATTTGCTGTTCGATCTGGTCGATCTTCGCCTTGACGCCGCTGTCGGGCTTGGCGCCGTCGGAGGCGCGCACTTCCGAATCGTCGTTGCGCGAATTTCCCGCCAGCGCGGCGAGCTGGTCGCCCGTGAGGCCTTCGCGACGCACCTGGCGCAGCATGTCGAGCTCGCGTTTGCGCACGAAGTCGTTGCGCCGTTTGCGCTCGATCATCGACTTCAATTCAGACTTGGCGGTCTCCGCCTCGCGCGCCAAATCGCTGCGCGAAGCCAGGTCAGTCCACTCCGTGCCCGGATTGGCGACGAACTTCACCATCTTGCGAAAAAAACTCGGGCCGTCTTTGGGTTGTTCCGCCATGGCGAGGTCTGGGTTCGACGCTGGGGGAATCAAATGCCGTACAGGCAGTGCCGGGGGCCGCGGCGATCAGTCGCCGAACATTTTTTGCTTGAGTTCACGCCGTTGCTGCGCCTCCAGGGACAGTGTAGCGGTCGGTCGTGCAATCAAGCGCCCCAATCCTATGGGTTCGCCGGTTTCATCACAGAAACCGTACTCGCCGGCCTCGATTCGCGTGAGCGACTGCGAGATCTTCTTGAGCAGCTTGCGTTCCCGGTCGCGGGTTCGCAGCTCCAGGGCGTGCTCTTCCTCGATCGTCGCCCGGTCGGCCGGGTCGGGAACGATCGACGTGTCTTCGCGCAAGTGCTCGGTGGTTGCGCCGGCGTTGCTCAGCAAACTGTCTTTCAGCGCCTGCAGCGTGCGCCGGAAAAACTCGAGCTGCTTGTCGTTCATGTACTCGGCTTCCGGCATCGCCAGGACTTCGGCTTCCGTCAGGTCGCGCCCGGACTTGGTCTTCCACGCATTCGCCAGCTTCGGGTCGGCCACGTGCACCGGGCGCGGCGTGTCGAGCTCGACTTGCGCCATCTGGCGCGTGGGGGGCCGCGGCGGCGCAAACCGGTCCGCAAAGCGCGACGTCGGCGGGGGCAAGGGGGCCTGCGCCGGAACCGCATTCGCCCGCGCCGCAGCGCGACTCGACAGGCGCTTGGGCGGGGCGGGGGCAACCGGCGCGACGGACGCCACTTTGCCTGGGGATTGGGTCATGGATTCGCCTGCTTTATGAGAAATGGGTTTGGGCGCGGCCGCGCTGGACGCTGCCGCCTTGGGTGCAGGCTTGGACTTTGCTGGCGCTGCCGCCGGCTTGGCCGCCGCGGCTTTCGCTGCGGGTTGGGCTGAGGGCTTTGCGCTCGGTTTTGCGCCGGCTTTTTTTGCCGGCGCAGCGGGTGGGGTCACTTTCTTGGCAACCGCTGTCGGTTTCTTCGCCGCGGCCGCTTTCTTGACCTTTGTCGGCACGGGCGCCGGCTTCTTGACCGCAGCGCTCGCTCTTTTTGCGGCAGGTTTCTTGCCAGTCGTCTTTGGGGTCGGTTTATTGCTCAAGTGACTCTCCTTGCAGCGGCGCATGCCCTCTGTGCGAGGGTTTTCGCCGAGGCGGCGCGGCTTTGGCGGCGGCGGATTGTATCCACGGCGTTGTGCGGCACCGGCGCCCCGCGCGCCCACGGCGCCAAATGCTGCGCGATTCGATCGCTCAGCGGGTCAGGCCAGGCACTGCTCAAGCCCCTGCAAAAAGATCTCGCGCGGCAAATCGAGGCCGATGAAGACCATTTTGCTGTTTTTCTTCTCGCCGGGCATCCATTTCGGCCCGAGGTCGCTGCCCATCAGCTGGTGCACGCCCTGGAATATGACTTTGCGATCGGTGCCCTTCATGTTCAGCACGCCCTTGTAGCGCAGCATCTTCGGGCCATACACCTGGACGATGGAGCCCAGGAAGTCTTCCAGTTTCGCCGGGTTGAAGGCCTTGTCGGAGCGGAACACGAAAGACTTCACGTCGTCGTCGTGCGCATGGTGGTGCGGGTGGTCGCAGTGTTCGCCGTGTTCATGGTCGTGGTCGTGATGCGCGTGGTCGTGTTCGGCAGCGCTCAGGAATTCCGGGTCGATGTCGAGCTTGGCGTTCAGGTTGAAGCCGTGCAGGTCGAACACCTCGGTCAGCGGCACGTCGCCGAAGTTGACGCGGCGTTGCGCGGCGCGCGGATTCATGTGCCTGACGCGGTGCGCCAGCGCGTCCATCACTGAGGCGTCCACGAGATCGGCCTTGCTGATGAAAATCTGGTCGGCGAAACCCACCTGGCGCCGCGCTTCCTGGCGCGTGTCGAGCTGGGCGTCGCCGTGTTTGGCGTCGACCAGCGTCAGGATCGAGTCGAGCAGGTAACTCTCGGCGATTTCGTCGTCCATGAAAAACGTCTGCGCCACCGGCCCCGGGTCGGCCAGGCCGGTCGTCTCGATGACGACGCGGTCGAAGTGAAGTTCGCCCTTGCGGCGCTTTTCCGCCAGGTCGGACAAGGTGGTGCGCAAGTCTTCGCGGATCGAGCAGCAGACGCAGCCGTTGTTCAGCTGGATGATCTGCTCCTTGCTGTCTTGCACGAGGATTTCGTTGTCGATGTTCTCGTCGCCGAATTCGTTTTCGATGACGGCGATTTTCTGGCCGTGCGCCTCGCTGAGGACACGCTTGAGCAAGGTCGTCTTGCCCGAGCCCAGAAAGCCGGTGAGGATGGTGGCGGGGATGAGGCCAGGGTTCATGGGCGAATCCGTTTCGAGGGCTAAGGGGGCGGCGCTGTCGGTTTGCACCGGCGCTCTCGCCAAACGTGCCCGATTGTCGGGCAGCTCCAGCGCGAGCCCCATCATTTGGGGGTCGGTGACTGTGGTTCAAGGGCGCCGGTGTGTCAAGGCGTCGCCCAATTTTCGGCGGTTCCGCGCATCGAGTAAGCTCCACGTCTGCCCACAACACGTCGCAAGGCGCGATGTCAGAGCCCCACCCAGGTCGAACTTCCCGCGAAAAACCTGCATCGACGCAGGCCGACAGGCGCAGCCTGTTTCAAAAGCTCGTGGAGTTTGTTTCGCCCGGGCCGGACTCGCGCAACGAGTTGATCGAGACCCTCGCCGACGCCGAAAACCGCGAACTCATCGCGCCCGAGTCGCGCATGATGCTCGAAGGCGTGATCCGCATGGCGGACCTGACCGCCGGCGACGTGATGGTCGCCGCGCCGCACATGGACCAGCTCGACATCGACGCACCCTACGAAGAGTTGCTGCACGAGGTGATCACGACCGGCCACTCGCGTTTTCCGGTGTTCGAAGGCCAGCGCCACAACGTCATCGGCATCCTGCTCGCCAAAGACCTGCTCAAAGTGCAGCGCTCCCCCGACCTGAGCTTGCGCACGCTGCTGCGCCCGGCGGTGTTCGTTCCCGAGTCGAAAGGCCTGAACGAGCTGCTGCGCGACTTTCGCGCGAACCGCAATCACCTGGCGATCGTCATCGACGAATTCGGCAACACGGCGGGCCTGATCACGATCGAAGACGTGCTGGAAGAGATCGTCGGCGAGATCGAAGACGAATTCGACGACAAGGACGGCGAGTCGGGCATCTACACGCTGGCCGACGGCAGCCAGCGCGTCGCCGGCGACACCGGCATCGACGCAGTGAATCACGCTTTCGGCGTGACGCTGCCGACCGATGAATTCGCGACGATCGGCGGCCTGGTCGCGCAGGAACTCGGCCACGTGCCGCGGCGCGGCGAGTCGACCCAAGTCGGGCCGCTGCTGTTCCACGTGATGCTGACGCGCGGCGGCGCGGTGCGCTGGTTCAAGGTGACGCGCGCACCCGAAGCTGCAGCTCAGCCCACGCGCCAAGCCAAGACCGCTTGACGCCGATGAGCGGGCAGCGCGTCCCGGGCGCCCCGCGGGATTCCGTCTCCTGGCCGCTGGGGCTGGAATGTCTTGGCGTCGCTGTGCTCGGCGCAGCGCACAGCCTGCCGTTCGTCCACACCGCTGCGTGGCCGCTGCAACTGCTGTGCGTGGCCTTGTTCGCCTGGCGCCTGGCCAACGCAACCCCGGCGCGCGCGGCGCTGCTCGGCTGGGCGTTTGCGACTGCCTGGCTCACCTGCGGCATCTGGTGGCTCTTCGTCAGCATGCATTTTTACGGCGGTCTGCCCTCGTGGATGGCGGCGCTTGCGGTGCTTCTACTTTGCGCTTTCATGGCGCTGTTCCTCGGCGGGGCGGCTGCGATGTTCGCGCGTTACCGGCGCGGCCAGGTGGCGCATGACACGCTGCTGTTTGCCGCCGGCTGGGTTCTTGCCGAGCTGACGCGTGGCCTGCTTTTTACCGGCTTGCCGTGGGTGGCGAGCGGCTACGCGCACGTCGACTCGCCGCTGGCGGCGCTTGCGCCGTGGCTCGGCGTCTACGGAGTGGGCGGCGTCGCCGCAGCGCTCGCGGCCGCACCGGCCTTGGGCGCAGGCGCCCTGTCGTCGCGCGCGAAGCGGCTCTTTGGCAGCGTCATCGTGCTCGCGGCGCTTGCGCTCGCGCCGCTGCCGCAATTCACCCAGGCGGCCGGGACGCTCAGCGTCGCGCTGCTGCAAGGCAACGTGCCACAAAACGAGAAGTTCTCGCTCGAACACGTGCCGTCCGCGCTGGCGTGGACACGCGCGCAACTGCTCGCCGCGCGTGCCGACCTCGTCGTGGGCGCGGAAACCGTGATCCCGCTGCTGCCCCAACAGCTCGACCCGCTGTGGTGGCAACCCCTGCTCGAGCACTTTCGCGAGCCCGGTCGCGCCGCGCTGGTGGGTCTGCCCTTGGGCGACGAGGCCCAGGGCTACACGAATTCCGCTGCGGGAATCGCCGCGCACACCGCAGCGCTTCCCGAAGGCTTTTACCGCTACGACAAACACCACCTCGTTCCCTTCGGCGAGGTGATCCCGCCGCTCTTCAAGTGGTTCGTTCGCCTGATGGACATTCCGCTGGGCGACTTCAAGCGCGGCGCGCTCGTGGCGCCGTCGTTTGTCGTCAAGGGCGAACGCATCGCGCCGAACATCTGCTACGAAGACCTGTTCGGCGAAGAACTCGCGGCGCGCTTCACCGACCCGGCCAATGCGCCGACGATCCTCGCGAACCTGAGCAACATCGGCTGGTTCGGGCAGACCATCGCGGTGGCGCAGCACCTGAACATTTCGCGCATGCGCACGCTCGAATTGCAGCGCCCGATGCTGCGTGCGACGAACACCGGCGCGACTGCCGTGATCGACCATCGCGGCCAGGTCACGCACCTGCTTGCCCCGCACACGCAGGGCGTGCTGCAGGGCGAGGTGCAAGGGCGCAGCGGCGTGACGCCGTTCGCGCGCTGGGCGGGCGTTGCAGGCCAGTGGCCACTGGTTGGGCTCGCGCTGCTGGTGTGCCTGACGCTGGCTCGACGGCGCAAGCCCGTGTAACGCAGGGTTGGCGCGCTGACCGGGCGCTGCCGGCGTTCTCAGCGCGTCTCAAGGAAATGTGGCTTTGCCACTTTCCTTGATCCCCGCGGGGGACGGCCGGCTTCGGCCGGCCTTGGGGCGCTCAGAACCTTCAGCGCCCCATCCGCACCAAGCGCCCCGGGCGCAATTCACTCACCGCGCCGCGTTGTTGCACACACTCGCCGCGGACCCAGGTGCCCAAGTAGCCGCCGCCTTTTTGCAGGAAGCGCTTGCCGCCGGCAGGCAAGTCGCGCACGAGTTGGGGTACGCCCACGCTCAGGTGTTCCGGATCGATGAGGTTGAGGTCGGCGCGCTGCCCCGTGGCGAGCCGACCGCGATCAAGCAGGCCCAGGTAGTTCGCGTTGCGCTGCGTCAGCATGTGCACGACTTCTTCCAGCGCGAAGCGCCCACGGCTTCGGCCGCGCGCCCAATGGGTGAGCATGTAGGTCGAAAAACTCGCGTCGCAAATCGTTCCCACGTGCGCGCCGGCGTCGCCCAAGCCGCACAGCGCGCGCGGGTGTTCGAGCATGCTGCGCACCACGTCGAGGTTGCCCTCGTTGTAGTTGAAGATCGGAAAGTAGATCAGGTTGTTGCCGTCGCCCTGCGTCAAGTGGTCGTAGATGGCTTCGAGCGCGATCACGCCGCGCTGCCTGGCGCGAACGTAAAAGCTCGCGCTCACCGCAGGCTCGTAGTCCGGCGTTTCGCCCTCGAGCGACGACAGCGCGAACATGCGCGCGCTGATTTGCTCGATCATTCCGAGCAGGATGTCGACGAGCGGCGGGATCGGCGTGCCGTCGCCCGCCATTCGCAGCGACTTTTCCGCCAGGATGCGCGACTTGCGCGCGGGCTCGCGCAGCGCCGCAGCGCGTTCGGGCAGCGGCAGCTGCGCCACTTCCTGGTAGCCGGGAAACCCCATGAAGGGGTGAAAGCTCGCGTCCAGCCCCATGATGACGCCGATGCCGCGCGCGGCAGTTTGAAGGTAGAGCGGCAGCCCGGCGGCGACGCCACGCTCGACACGGTCGCGAATCTGGCGCCATTGCTCGCCGCCCGGGTCGCGCTGCAGCCACGTCATCGACAGCGGCCGGTTTGACGCGCGCGCGAGCACTTCGACAAGGTCGAATTCGGCGTCGAAGCGCTGCGGCGCGCGCAGCAGGTCGAAGTCGCTGACGAGCTGGACGACGCCGTGCTTCAAACCCTCGAACGCGCGCGCAATGCCCGCAAGTTCGGCTGCGCTCGCTTCGGAAGCCGGGGTTTCTTCGCCACGCGACGTGCGGTGGTTGTCGCTGCGGCCGGTGGAGAACCCTGCCGCGCCGGCAAGAAGCGCTTCGCGCAGCGTCGCGCGCATGGCAGCGATTTCGTCATCCGTCGCCACCTCTTGCGCCAGCGCACGTTCGCCCATGACGAGCATGCGCAGCGGGTCGTGCGGTACTTGCAGCAAATAGTCCAGGCTGTGCGGCTGCGCGTCGAGTGCGTCCATGTACTGCGGAAAACTCTCCCAGTCGAATCGCACGCCTTCACTCAACGCGACGCCGGGAATGTCTTCCACGCCTTCCATGAGGCGAATCAGGCGATCCTGCTCGCCGCGGCGCAGCGGCGCGAAGCCGACGCCGCAATTGCCCATCACGAGCGTCGTCACGCCATGGAAGATGCTCGGCGAGAAAGTCTGATCCCAGCTCGCCTGGCCGTCGTAGTGGGTGTGGATGTCGATGAAGCCGGGTGTGACCCAGGCCCCGTGCGCGTCAATCCGCGCCCGCGCAGCTTCGCTGATTCGGCCGACCTCGACGATGCGCCCGTCGCGAATTCCCACGTCGGCAGTGAACGGCGCGGCGCCGCTGCCGTCGATGACGGTGCCGCCTTCAATGAGCGTGTCGAGCATCTCTGGACCTCCACAAAGCGGCAAGCGTCATCCCCGACACGATGTGCCAGATGCCCCACAGGCTCGCGACGATCACCATGCCCAGGTCGGCGTTGAACTGCACGGCGATGATGCCCAGCGCCAATCCCGAGTTCTGCATTCCGCCTTCGATGATGACGGCGCGCGCATCGCGCTCGTTCACGCGAAAGGCCAGCGCGCACAACCAGCCGAGCAGCAAGCCACCCGCGTTATGCAGCACGACGATGAGCAATTGCGGCGCGATCTGCGCGGTCAGCAGATGGCGTTCGCGCACCAGGCCGATGGCGATGAAGGCGAGCAGCGCGAACACGCTGAACCGGGCGAGCGGCTTGCGAATCTGCTGCGTCGCACCGGGAAAACGATGAGCGACAAACAGGCCGAGCGACATCGGCAACGCGAGCAGCGCAAGCAGGCTCCACCAGATGCCCGACGGGTCGATCGACAGCTCGCGCAACCAGCTTGCGGTGGCCGGGTTGCTCGCCACCATCCACGTGAAATTGAACGGCGTGAGCACGAGCGCCAAGACACTCGCCACCGCCGAGATGCTCACCGACAGCGCCGTGTTGCCACGCCCGATGTGCGTGACCACGTTCGAGAGCGACCCGCCCGGGCACGCCGCGACGAGCAGCATCGCCGCCTCGATGTTCGCCGGCAGGTCGAGCGCGAGCGTGGCGAGCCACGTCGCTCCCGGCAGGAGCACGAATTGCGGGATCAGGCCGCACACGACAGCGCGCGGGGTTTGCGCGACGCGCGTGAAGTCGGCCAAGCGCAATTCGAGCGCGACGGAAAACACCATCGTCGCGAGCACCAGGCTCAGGACCAGTTGTTGAGTACTCATGCGTCAAGCCTAGCGAGGAAATCGCCCTCTAGAATCAAGGGTTTACGCCCAAGCCCGAGTCCTCTCGCGTCTTCTCGACCCCATGCTTTCGTTCCAGCAAATCATTCTCAAACTGCAGGCCTACTGGTCCGAGCAGGGTTGCGCGCTGCTGCAACCGTATGACATGGAAGTCGGCGCGGGCACCAGCCACACGGCGACGTTCCTGCGTTCGCTCGGCCCCGAGCCGTGGCGCGCCGCCTACGTGCAACCGAGCCGCCGGCCCAAAGACGGGCGCTACGGCAACAACCCGAACCGCCTGCAGCACTATTACCAGTACCAGGTCGTACTGAAGCCGGCGCCGGCGAACATCCTCGAGCTGTACTTGGGCTCGCTCGAGGCGCTCGGCTTCGATTTGCGCGCGAACGACATCCGCTTCGTCGAAGACGATTGGGAAAACCCGACGCTCGGCTGCTGGGGCCTGGGCTGGGAGGTCTGGCTGAACGGCATGGAGGTCACGCAGTTCACCTACTTCCAGCAAGTCGGCGGAATCGACTGCAAACCGATCACCGGCGAGATCACCTACGGGCTGGAGCGCCTGGCGATGTATTTGCAAGGCGTCGACAACGTTTATGACCTGCAATGGACGCCAGGCTTGAGCTACCGCGACGTGTACCACCAGAACGAAGTCGAACAAAGCACGTACAACTTCGAGCACAGCGATGTCGAGTTCCTGCTGGCGGCCTTCTCGGCGCACGAGCGCCAGGCGAAACACCTGATGGGGCTGGACCTCGCCTTGCCCGCCTACGAGCAGTTGCTCAAGGCCGCACACAGCTTCAACCTGCTCGACGCACGCGGCGCGATCAGCGTCACGGAGCGCGCCGCGTACATCGGGCGCATCCGCAACGTCTCGCGCAGCGTCGCGCAGAGTTATCTCGAAAGCCGCGCGCGCTTGAGCTTCCCGATGGCGCCGCGCGAGTGGGCGGCAGAGGTCAGCGCCAAGCTCGAAGCGCGCAAGGCAGCCTAAGCGATGAGCGCAACAAGAAATCTGCTCGTCGAATTGCTCGTCGAAGAGCTACCGCCGAAAGCGCTGAAGGCGCTGAGCGAGTCGTTCGCCGAGGGAATCGCTCACAGTCTGCGCACCCAGGGCCTGGCGACCGATCAATCCGCCGTCACGCCCTACGCCACGCCACGCCGGCTCGCCGTGCACCTCAGCGCCGTGCTGTCGTTTGCGAAGGACGCAGCGCGCTCGCACAAGTTGATGCCGGTCAGCGTCGGCCTCAGCGCGACCGGCGACGCAACCCCCGCCTTGCTGAAAAAACTCGCCGCCTTGGGCGCCGATGCGAGCGCCGTTCCCGGCTTGCGGCGCCAACTCGACGGCAAGGCCGAGGCACTGTTCCTCGACGCGCTCGTCAAGGGCGCGACGCTCCAGGAGGGCCTGCAAGTCGCGCTGGACACTGCGCTGGCCAAACTGCCGATTCCCAAACTCATGCAATACCAGCTCGCCGACGGCTGGACCAGCGTGCAGTTCGTTCGCCCGGCGCATGCCCTCGTGGCGCTGCACGGCGCTGACGTCGTGCCGGTCACGGCGCTGGGCCTGCAAGCGGGCCGGCACACCGAAGGGCACCGCTTCGAAGCGACCTTGAGCCCGGTGATGCTCAGCGACGCCGACCACTACGCACGCCAGCTCGAAGAGCAAGGCGCGGTGATCGCAAGCTTCGCTACGCGCCGCAGCGAAATCAGCCGCCAGCTGCACGCGGCAGCGGCGCGCGAGGGACTGGTGCCGATCGACGACGCTGCGCTGCTCGATGAAGTGACGGCGCTCGTCGAGCGCCCAAACGTCGTCTTGTGCGAATTCGAACGCGAGTTTCTCCACGTTCCGCAGGAATGCCTGATCCTGACGATGAAGGCGAACCAGAAGTACTTTCCGCTGCTCGACGCGCAAGCGCGCCTGACGAACAAGTTTCTCGTCGTCAGCAATATCCGCCCGGCGGACCCGAGCCGCGTCATCGGCGGCAACGAGCGCGTCGTGCGGCCGCGCCTGGCCGACGCGAAGTTTTTCTTCGACCAGGATCGCAAGCGCACGCTCGAATCGCGGATTGCCGGCCTGGACAAGGTCGTCTATCACAACCAGCTCGGCAGCCTGGGCGACCGGGTGCGACGCGTGCGCGCGATCGCCGCAGCCATCGGCCGCCAACTCGGTGGCGAGGTTCTCGCCGAAAACGCCGACCGCGCCGCGCAGCTTGCCAAAGCCGATCTCACGACCGACATGGTCGGCGAGTTTCCCGAGCTGCAAGGCATCATGGGCGGTTACTACGCGCGCCACGATGGCCTGAGTGAAGACGTCGCGTTCGCCATCGAAGACCATTACAAGCCGCGCTTTGCGGGCGACGTCTTGCCGCGCAATACGACCGGCATCGTGGTTGCCTTGGCCGACAAGCTGGAGATTCTGGTCGGGCTGTTCGGCATCGGCCAACTGCCCAGCGGCGACAAGGATCCGTTCGCGCTGCGCCGCCATGGCCTGGGCGTCCTGCGCATGTTGACGGAACGCCTGCCCGGGACGACGCTCGATCGCGCCGTCGACCTCGCGATCGCTTCGCCGATCTGGCCGCCATCGGTGAGAACCTCGATGACTAGCGCACAGGGAGCGCCTGAATCGCTGAGGAGTCAGCTGTTGCAATTTCTCGGGGACCGACTCGCCGTGACGATGCGCGAGCAGGGCTATTCCGCCCAGGAAGTTGACGCGGTGCTCAGTGACGACAAGTTCTGGTCGCTTTCCGAGGTAGCCGCCCGCCTGGCCGCGGTGCGTCAATTCAGCGCGCTACCGGAAGCGGCGTCGCTCGCGGCTGCGAACAAGCGCGTCGGCAACATCCTGAAGAAGAGTGCCGCAGCCGATTCGAAGGCCGTGGACCCCGCCTTGCTCCTTGAACCCGCCGAGCGCGCCCTGGACGCTGCGCTGCGTGCGGCGAGCCCCTTGTCGGAAGCGGCATTCGAGCGCCGCGACTACACCGCCTCGCTGTGCGCACTTGCCGCACTGAAGACCCCCGTGGACGCCTTCTTCGACTCGGTGATGGTCAACGCCGAAGACCCGCAGCTGCGCGCCAACCGCCTGGCCCTGCTCGCACAATTGCACCTGGCGATGAACCGTGTGGCCGATCTCTCCAAGCTCGCGGCGTGAGAGACTGAGCCGACATCATGAAACTCATCATCCTCGACCGCGACGGCACGATCAATGAAGACCGCGACGACTATGTGAAGTCGGCCGACGAATGGGTGCCGATTCCGGGTTCGCTCGAAGCGATTGCGCGCCTCAACCACGCCGGCTGGCACACCGTCGTCGCGACGAATCAATCGGGCCTCGGGCGCGGCTTGTTCGACATGGCCGCACTCAACGCGATGCACGTGAAAATGAACAAACGGCTCGCGCAGCTGGGCGGGCGCATCGACGCCGTGTTCTTCTGTCCGCACGCCCCGGCGGACGCGTGCGACTGCCGCAAGCCCGCGCCGGGACTCATCAAATTGATCGGCGAACGCTACGGCGCGCACCTGGAGAACGTTCCCGTCGTCGGCGACTCGCTGCGCGATTTGCAGGCCGGCCAGCTGCTCGGCTGCCCGTTGCATCTGGTGCTCACCGGCAAGAGCGAGGGCCTGGACGAAGCGCAACTCGCGAAGATGCGCGACCTCGTTCCCGACATGCACGTGCACGCCGACCTGGCCGCATTTGCCGAGGCGCAGGTGCGCGGCGACCGCCTGCAGCACGGCCCGACCGATCAGAACGACACGCTCTACGGTCACACGCAGCTCGGGGGAACGCTCTGATGGGCGGCCTGTGGTACGGCGCGCGCTCGGTGGTGTTCGTGCTGTTCCTCGCGCTGTCGGTGGTGCCTTGGGCGCTTGCCGTCGTGATCGTCTCCATCTTCGTTCGCGGGCCTGTGATCTACGCGATGTGCGTGGGCTGGCTGCGCACCGCGATCTGGGGCGCCAAGGTGATTTGCGGCGTGCACGCGCGGCTGCACGGCATGGCCAACCTGCCCGACGGACCGCTCGTGCTTTTGCCCAAACACCAGTCGACCTGGGAGACGTTTGCTTTTCCCGGCCTGATGCCGCGGCCGCTCGCCTACGTGTTCAAGCGCGAATTGCTCTACATCCCCTTCTTCGGCTGGGCGATGGCGCGAATGGACATGATCCACATCGACCGCAGCAAGCGCGCCGAAGCGTGGAACAAGGTCGCCGAACAAGGCCGGCGCCTGATGGCCAACGGCCACTGGGTCATCATGTTTCCCGAAGGCACGCGCACGCCGCGCGGCAGCCAGGGCACGTACAAGAGCGGCGGCACGCGCCTGGCGGTGGCCGCGGGCGTTCCCGTGCTGCCGATCGCCGTGACGTCGGCGCGCTGCTGGCCGCGCAAGACGTTCACGCTGCGCCCGGGCGTCATCGACGTGTCGATCGGCCACCCCATCCCGAGCAGCGGCCGCGAACCTGACGAGCTGATGCGCGAAGTCGAGCGCTGGATCGAAACCGAAATGCGGCGCCTCGATCCTGAGGCTTACGCAGTCTCAACAACCGCCGCCGCCTGACGCCGCGCCAGCCCTGCGATGCGCCCCGCAAGCGACCCCGACGCGCGCCAGTTGTCGCTGTTCGACGCGCCGGCCGACACGCCTGCTCGCCGCGACGAGCGCGCCCATTCCGGTGACGCGCCTGCAGCGCCCGACGGCCCGGCTGCGCCACTCGAAGCCCCGCCCACGGATGCCCCCGGCCTCAGCCCGGCGGTCTTTCGCCACCCGCACGCGAGCCGCGAAATCCACCTGCACCAGCACCTCGTCAGCTACGCCTTGAAGCGGGCGCGGCGCAGCAGCATCGGCTTCATCGTCGGCGCTGAAGGCCTGAGCGTGAACGCGCCGCGCTGGGTCGGCATCGGCGACATTGAAGCGGCGCTGCAGGAAAAGGCCGCGTGGATTCTGCGCAAGCTGCAAGAGCAGCAGACGCGCGCGCGGCGCCTGCAAGCCGCCAAGGTCGACTGGCGCGAAGGCACGACGATCCCGTTCCTCGGCGAAGACGTGATCATCGTGCTCGATGCGCGCGGCACCGGCGCGGTGTTGAACAGCGACACGTCGCCGGTCCAGGGCCAGCTCGCGGGCGTGCCGCGCCTGACCCTGCACGTCGGCCTGCCCGACAGCGCCACGCCCGAGCAGATTCGCGACGCCGTGCAATCCTGGCTGCAGCGCCAGGCGTGGCGCATTTTCGAAGAGCGCTGCCAGCACTTCGCGACGCAACTCAAGGTGCGCTACACGCGTCTGGCGTTGTCGTCGGCACAAACGCGTTGGGGCAGCGCCAACGCCGACGGCTCGATCCGCCTGAACTGGCGCCTCGTGCACTTCGCGCTGCCGACAATCGACTACGTCGTCACGCACGAACTCGCGCACCTGCGCGAAATGAACCACAGCCCGCGCTTCTGGGACGTGGTGCGCTCCGTGCTGCCCGACTACGAGCGCGCGCGCGGCAACCTCAAGGACGATGTGTTGCCGGTGTTCGAGTGATGCCCGCACGTGGGGCGTATCCACATTCCGTTGAGCCGGAACTGCCAGCCGAGCCCGCCAAGCCGGTCCGTCGAGTCAAGCCTTCGCCCCAAGGCGCTTGACCTCACCGCTGCGCGTCAGCGAAAAGAATGCGGGTGGCGCGACAGCGCTGGCCTGCCGCAAGATTGCAGCGTGGCAGCGGACCACGATGTCGCCCGTTTCCGCGCCGTCAAGCCACCCTGCGTGAACACGAATACGTGCAGGCGGGCGCTTCGCATTGCGGCCAGTTCATTCGCCTTGTAGCGAATGCGCTGGTAAGCGGACAGCCAACCCATCTTGAACTCACGCGCTGAAACGCGTACAGCTGTATGAAGGTTTCGGCGCGAGCGTTCAACGACGCCCGACGTTGCGTTGTGACGCGCAGTCCCGCGGGCCGACGTCGGTTCAGTTGCCGGTGGCAGGCATCCAGCGATGCGGCAACAACTCCCCGATGCGACTGTCCGGCTGCGTGGGCAAGCGCTCAAGCACGTCGCGCAGGTACGCGTAGGGATCGTGTCCGTTGAGCCGCGCCGAGTGCACCAGGCTCATCACGGCTGCGGCGCGTTGACCCGCGCGCAGTGAGCCGGCGAACAGCCCGTTCGATCGCCCGATGGCAATCGGCCTGATTTGGTTCTCCACCCAATTGTTGTCCGCCGGCAGTGCGCCGTCATCCAGGTAACGCGTCAACGCGCTCCAGCGCGCCAGGCTGTAGTCGATCGCCTTGGCGGTTGCGGTGCCGTCGGGGACTCTCTGTCGTTGCGCCGTGAGCCAGGCGTGCAAGGTGTCGGCCACCGGCCTGGCTTTGAGTTGGCGAATCCGTCGTCGCTCCTCTAGGTCGAGTTCCTTCACCTCGCGCTCGACTTCATACAGCTGGATGAAGAATTTCAGCGCCTGTTCGCCGATTTTGAACCGGTCCCCGTTCATTGGACGCCACGAAGCACGATGAGCGTTATCCACGGACGGCCGGTTCGGTCGCCATCCGGCGGCTGCGCGGCGTTCATGGCTTGCGCCGAGAAATGTGCAGGCTCATGCGGTCTCGATGCCCACAATCTTGATCCGCCGCTCAGGCATCGATTTCACGCTGCAGCGCGTCGATGCTGTCGAGCACGCCACAGAACTTGTTGCCGAAATTCGAGAGCCGGTACTCAACGCGCGGCGGAATTTCCGGATACGCCTGCTTGTCCAGAATCCCGAAGCGAACCAGCTTGCTCAGGCGTTCGTTGAGGACCTTCTTCGACACGCCGTCGATCGCGTGTTCCAGCGCGCCCGGGCGGTGCACGCCGCTGCGCACCGCGCCGAGCACCGCCAGCGACCACTTGCAGCCGACGATGTCTTCGACCATGCGGGCCACGTCGGCGGCGCGCACGCCGGGGCTCGCCTCACTCATCGATCGACACTCAAAAGTACCTGGGGCACCGTTTTGTACCTGCTGTTCAAGCGCGGCGCGGCGTGCTGGAATGCGCCGCCTCTCATCTTGAATTGTAGGAGTGCCACCATGCACAAACTGACCACACTTGCCGCGACCCTCGCATTCGCTGCGTCGGCCCTGGCCGCTGACACCGCCGCCGTGCCTTACCCGACCGGCTACCGCAGCTGGACCCATGTGAAGAGCATGGTCATCCAGCCCGGTCACGCGCTGTACGACGCGTTCGGCGGCATCCACCACCTCTACGCGAACAGCAAGGCCGAAGCGGGCTACAAGAGCGGCAAATTCCCCGACGGCGCCGTCATCGTGTTCGACTTGCTGGAGGCAAAGGCTGCCGACAACACGGTGCAGGAGGGCGCACGCAAGGTGGTCGGCGTGATGACCAAGAACGCCGCGAAGTACAAGGCCACCGGTGGCTGGGGCTATGAGGGTTTCAAGGGCGACTCGACGACGGAGCGTGCCGTGGGCAATAACGCAGCGACGGCGTGTTACCAGTGCCACACCGCGCAGAAGGACAAGGACTTCGTGTTCTCCGCCTATCGCAAGTAGGTTTTCCCCCAGGCGGGGGCCCGGCCGCAGCCGGGCCGCCCGACCGTAGACTGCGCTGCCAGGCTTGGCCACCCCACGCCACCGCACCGGAGCAGCGCACTTGAAATTTCAGATGGCGAAGAACTCGCTCTTCGCAGTATTGCTGCGTTCGCCGTGGTGGGTGAGCTTGGCCCTCGGCGCCGCGTTGGCGTTGGTCGCGGCGGCGTTCGTGCCGGATCCGTATCGCCCCATCGGTGTGCTGTCGGCCGTGCCGTTCATCGTGATCGCGGGAATCGCGGCGTGGCGCCAGTCGCGCCTGCCGAGTGCGGCACGGGTGCTGGCGACGCAGCAAGCGGTGAGCGTGATGGCGTGGGGCGACTTCGCGAAGCTGCTGGAGCAGGCGTTCGCGCGCGACGGCTACAGCGTGCAGCGCGGCACGCGCGACGCCGTGGACTTCGAGATCGAGCGCCAGGGCCGACGCATGATCGTCTGTGCAAGGCGCTGGAAGTCGGCGCGCACCGGCCTGGAAGTGCTGCGCGCGCTGCAAGCCGCGCGTGAAGACATCGGCGTTCCCGATGCGCTGTACATCGGCCTGGGCGAACTCACCGACACCGCGCGGCCCTTTGCGGCGCAGCACCGCATTGCGGTCTGGCGGATTGAAGAGCTGGCGCAGGCGCTGCAAGGCGCGCCGCTGCGCTCAGGCTGACGCGTCGCTCCAGCACCTCAGGATGCGCTCGCGCAGCGCCGCGTCGGGCAGCGGCCCCGTGCCGGCGCGCGCGTTGTCCGCCATGTGCGCCGCCTTGCCGGTGCCGGGGATCGCGCAAGTCACCACCGGGTGGCCGATGACGTACTTGAGCAGCAGCTGCGCCCAGCTCGTGCACTCGAGTTCCGCCGCAATCGGCGGCAGCGCAACGTGCTTCACCGAGCGCAACACCGCGCCGCTGCCCAGCGGCAGGTTCACGAGCACGGCGACGCCGCGCTCGGCGGCAAGCGGCAGCAGGCGTTGCTCGGCGGCGCGGTCGGCGACGGAGTAGTTGAGCTGGACAAAGTCGAGCGGCTCGGCGCGCAGCACGGCTTCCAGATCGGCGTAAGCGCTCGAGGTGTAGTGCGTCACGCCGAGGTAGCGGATGTGCCCGGCGGCCTTCCAGTCACGCAGCGTCGCCAAATGGATTTGCCAGTCGAGCAGGTTGTGCACCTGCATGAGGTCGATACACTGCGTTCGCAGCAGCTTCATCGACTGCTGCATCTGTTTGACACCGGCCTCGCGCCCACGCGTCCAGACTTTGGTGGCGATGAACGCGCGCGGGCGTGCCGGCGGCGCACTCAGCAGCGCGCCTGTTGTCGCCTCGGCCCGGCCATACATCGGCGAGCTGTCGATCACGGATCCGCCCGCGCCGAACAGTGCGTCGAGTACGCCGGGCAAGTGTGCGTGCTTGGTGTGGCCTGCCGTCACGTCGAAGCCGACGTAAGTGCCCAGGCCGATCACGGGCAGCGCTTCGCCGCTGCTGGGGATGGGGCGGGTATGCATGCGCGCTCGGTCCTTCAGCGATAGAACGCTTCGACCTTGCCCTTCAACTTGATCATCAGCGGATGGCCTTTGCGGTCCAGCGTCTTGCTCGCCGGCACCTTGACCCAACCCTCGCTGATGCAGTACTCCTCGACGTCGAAGCGTTCCTTGTCGTTCAGGCGAATCCCGATCTGATGTTCGAACACAGCGGCGACGTGGTGCGGGCTGCGTGGGTCCACGGAAAGTCGGTCCGGAAGCGGTGGGGGTAGCGGGGGCGGTGGCGGTGGCGGAGTGGTTTGGTTCACGGCATGGGTTCTGATCGGCTGCGCGCCCGGGGTGGTGATTCTCAGCGATTCGGCGCGCCGTGCCCGCAACGGGGCTCGCTCACTCGGCCGTCGGCGCGCGGCATCGACCGTCGTCCGTCGCACCGCAACGTTGTTCATCGCACGGCGCTCGCGTCGCACAAGACGCGTCGCTAAGGTCACGCTTGTGCCGCGATTCGCGGTGGGAGAACGGGCATGCGCGCCGCAGTGTTGATCGTTTCCGTCATCCTCAATGTGCAACCCGCCGTGCGGGCCCAGCCCCAAGGGCCGCTGGGGCAGGCCGCGCTCAGCGCCGGGCAACGGCGCGACGCTTTGCTCGACGCCATGGGCGGCGCTGCCGTGTGGCGCCAGGTGATCGGCGCGCGCATCGCGGCGATGCACTACAGCACGCAGACGCGGCTGCCCTACCGAAACGTGATCTGGAACGACTTCCGGCGCTTTCGCCTGCACATCGAAGCGGGAAATCGCGACCTGACCCGGGTGTTCGACTACGACGGCGACGCCGGCTGGCGCGACGACGGCGTCAGCGTCACGCCCCTGCCGGCGAGTGCCGTGGCATCGGAGCGCGACTGGTGGTCGGCCAACCTGTACCGCACCCTGCAGCGTTTGGCGTTGCCCGACCCGACCCTCAGCGTGCGCCACCTCGAGCCGGACCGGCTTGCCGTGGTCGAGGAAGGCAAGGGCCTGCTCGCCTGGTTTCGCCTGAACTCGAGCGGCGAACCCCTGCAGTTCGGCACCGACGCGAACGCCCCAGGCACAACTTTCGGCCCGCTGGCCAGCCACGCCAGCGGCGCGCGCTTCCCGCGATGGGGCACGGACAGCACCGGGGCCTGGCGCTATGAAGTCCTCGACGCAGAGTTCAGCACGCGCACCTTGGTCATGCCGGCACTGCCGCAGGCTGCGGGGGCCCGCTGAATGGCGCAGCGCCCCCGCGAGTGTCCCGCTGTGATCTCAGCCCCCTGCCCGCTTGACCACCCAGCCCTGCGCCTTGAGCAAGACCGTCACGGATTCGACGTGATCGCCCTGCACTTCGAGCAAGCCGTCCTTCAGCGTGCCACCCGCCCCGCACGCGGCGCGCAGCCGCTTGCCCAGATCGGCCAGGCCCGTCGCGTCGAGCGGCACGCCGCGGATCACGGTCACGGCCTTGCCGCCGCGGCCTTTCGTCTCGCGGCTGACACGCACGACGCCATCGCCCTTGCCGATGTTGCCGGGCTTGGCCTTGCAGACGCACGCGTCCAGGGGCTGGCGGCACGTGGGGCACATGCGGCCGCCTTCGGTGGAATACACCAGGCCGCCGGGCCCGGGTTTTCGCATGGCCATAACGACCTCCTTTCCCTACGCGCTCGTGCAGTTTCCTCGCTCCGATCCTCAGCGCGTTCGTCGCATCGCGTCAAGCAGCGCGGTCGCAAACGCCGCTGGATTCTCGATGTGCGGGATGTGGCCCACGTCGCTCAAGGTCGTGAGCAGCGCGCCGGGCATCCAGCGCTGCAATGCACGACCCTGGGCGAGCGGGGTAATGGTATCGGCCTCGCCCCAGATCAAGTCGATCGGCAAGCCGCCCGCCGCCCAGCGTTTCAGCCTTTCGGGTTCGTGGCTGAGCGCGGTTTCGCAAGAGGCCTGGGCGAAGCTCGCGGCCCAGTCGCCCAGAACTGCGCTGAATCCGGCGCGCTGGAACGGCAGCTGGTAGGCTGGCACGAGCTGCTCGGTCACGACCTCTTTGCGATGCACGAACTGGCGCAGCATCAGCGCCGTCAACCCCGGCCAAGTGGCAGTGGCGCTGACGAGCGCGGTTCGCATCGGCCGCTGCTGCAACAGCCCGCCCTCCCCAGCGTTGTCGCATGACGGCGGCTCGCCGTTCGGCCCCAGGCCCAGCGCGGGATCGACAAGCACGAGGTGGCGCAGTGGCGCCCCGCCGAGCACTGCGGCTTCCAGTGCCGGCCCGGCGCCGAAAGAGTGCCCGACCAAGGTCACCGGTACGCCGAGTTGCTCGATGAGTCTGAGCAGGCGCCTGGCCTGTGCAGCACGGGTGTAATCGACAGCGGTATCGGCACGCTGGGTCTTGCTCAAACCGAAGGGCGGCAAGTCCACCGCGACGACACGCCAGCCGCCCTCGGCCAGCGCGGCAGGCAAGGCGAACCAGGTGCCACTCCAGGCGCCCGTGCCATGCGTGAGCAGCACGGTCGGGGCGCCGGCCCGGCCCCATTCCTGGACGTACAGGTCGGCGTCACCAACCGCAATCCACCGGCCCTTGCCGGCAGCGAGCTGCTCCGCGGATCGGGTCTCGCGTTCGTTGCGTGCGTGTTGCGTGAAAGCCATCCAGGCGGCGACCGCGAGCGCCACGGCGCCGGCGGTGATCAACAGCGCCGCGACAATCCGCAAGGCGATTCGCTTGACCATTCCAAGGGTGGCGCGTGCCATCCCTCAGAAGTCGTAGACGTGTTCGATGCTCAACTGCCCTTTGGACTGCTGCGCGCGCCTCAGTTCAGCACCCAGGCTCTTGATGGGCGTCGCGAAGACGACGCGCCTGCGCCCCGGCTGGGTGAGGATGGGCTGCTCGAACAGCACGCGACCCGCCGGCGAGGGCGCAGTGCCAGAGGCCAGCGCGCTCACCAGCACGTCGCCGTTGTTGCCGGCAATTTCCAGAAAGTCGATGCCCTGCGCCGCGAGCCAGGCGCTGTAGTTGGTGAAGGCTTCGTAGCGTGGCAGCGTGGCAAGCACCGGCGCTCCGGCGGCGCCGGCCTGCAGGATGCGGAACTCGGCGTGCTTGCCCGGGTCGGCCACAGGGGCGCGCGAGAGCACGACCGCAGTCACCGGCTTGGGCGCGTCGTAAATCGATTGCGTGCCGAGCTTGATGAGGCGCGCGTAGCCCTCTTTCACGAGCAATTCGGTGCTGAGGGCGAAGCGCCGCTCCCAGCGGCGCACCAGGTTCGGGCCTTCCAACGGAGCGGTTTGCCACAGCTCGGTGAAGCGGCTCCAGAAGTCGAACAGGTACCACGGGTCGATGCGAATGAAATCGACATACGCGCGCGCGTACCGCGCCGCGAACTGCTCTTCCGGCACCGCGGTGGCGGTTCGCGTCGCCTCGGCCAGACGGCCGAGGGTGTGCTCGTACACGCCCTTCAGCGCGTACTCCACGCTGGTGCTCACGCCGATCACCATCACCATGACGTGGTAGCCGGCATTGAACGGGTACTTGTCGATCTCCCGGTTCACTGCTGCGTAGGATTGCCAGAATTGCCCGATGTGGGCGAACAGTGGAAAGGCGCTGATTCGCGAGTTCGACGCCAAGTAGTCGGCGTATTCCGCGGGGCTGTGGACCAGGTACCACTCGGGGAAAGTCAGGTAGGTCTGGTCGGGCGTGCGCACATGCTCGGCGGGGGTTCGCAGCGCGGCAGCGCCGCTGCTCTGGGCCCACGCGCTCGAAGCGCTGCTTGCGATGGCAAGCGCAGCGACAAGGAAGGCAAGCGCGCGTCGCATCATTGCCCCGCTGGCGCGGTCGACGCGACGAGCGGCGTGGCCGCGTCGCGCCGCACGAAACAGAACAGCGTGTTGTCCGTCGGGTCGTTTTGCTGGAGCACGCGCTCGCCGCTGTCGTCGAAGCCCGCCGCACCCAGCCGCTCGACCCAGGTTTGCGCCGACTCGAAGTAGCGCCGCTCCACCAGATTCGTCTCCCAGGTCTCGCCCAAGCCGGCGTTGAACACGGTGTGGGCGAGCGACACGAGGGCACGCAAGTCGTCGGTTCGCACGTCGTGGTCGCGCACGATAAACGCGCCACCGGGGCGCAGCACGCGGTGCACCGAGCGCAAAAAGGGCTCGAGTTGCTGCAGGGTCATGTGGTGCAGGCCGATATAACAGGTGACGAGGTCCAGGCTCGCGTCGGCCACGTCCGCAGGGGCCAGCGGCAGGTAGTCGCCCAGCGCGACGAAGCGCCCCAGGCGGCCCAGCTGGCCACGCTCCATCACGTCCACCGGCGAAAAGGTCTGCGGTTTTTCGTCGATGAAGTAGGTCGGCCCGCGCAGCTCGAGCGCTGCAGCGAGGCCGCGGTAGTAGCGCCCCTTCGAGCCGATTTCGGCGTAGCCGTCGAAGCGGGTGCGGCCCCCCAGCACACGCAAGGTCTGCTGTGTCATCTCGCCCTTCTGCTTGAAGAGCGACGGCAACGCATACGTCAGGTCCGCCAAGGCCGGCTTGATGTTCTTGAGCTCGCGCTGGATGTGGCGATACAGGCTCTCCTCGTCGCGATGCAGTGTGCAGGCCTGGCTGATGAGGTGATGAAACCGGTCTTCCGGCACGGTGCGGAACACGCTTTGCAGGAAGCGGTAGAACGCGTCGGACAGGCGCACGTTCTCGAACACCTGGTGGAATTCGGTGGCCGCAGCCTGGCGTACCGGTGCTGCGGCGCGGTCGAGCCAGGCACGGTAGTACTTGTTCCACAACACGTTCGTGAAGCGGAAGTTCGGGTCGACGCGCGCCTTCAGTGTAAAGAATTCTTCGGCCTTCGGGTAGGCGCGGTGGAACTGCTCGGTCGTACCGTGCGGCTGGTACGGCAGGTAGTAGGTGCCGCCGACGCTGAGCACCGCATCGATGAGCTCGCGCGTCCACACCCCGACTCGGCTCTTCGCGTTCTCGCGCGTACGCTGCTTGTGGTACAGCACGAAGGCGAAAGTTTCGGTGGGCGCCCAGTTCAGCAGCGTGTTCGGGTCGGGCATCGCGTGGCGGATCGAAATGTTCAGCGCATTGACGACGTGGCGCCGCAACACCTCGGCCATCTTCGGCACGAAGTCCAGCAGCCGTTCGACAGGAACAAAATATTCCTGCAGCACATAGGTGCGTTGCTCGCGCGACGGCGGCTCGAGCTCGGCGACGTCATAGCCCGCCTCAAAATTGCGCCAGTGCACGCATTTGCGCAAATACAGCAGCGGGTCGATGAGGCCTTCGCGGCGCTCCTTGCCGAGCGGCGTTTCCGAGATCGACCAGATGAAGTACTGGTGCAGCGGGTAGGCCTTGCGCTGCGGCTGCAGGTGCTCAACCGTGGTCGCGGGCTCTTCGGTCTCTTCCCACGTGACGGCGCGCACCGTGCCGTAGTGCGGCGCGTACAGGTCGGCGTTGTGGAACACGGCTTTCGGGTGGCCACGCACCGTGTCCTTGAAGTAAGACCAGTAGTCGGCGAGTGGCATGACGCGGTGAATTCGCTTGACGCGTTTGTTTTCGGCCAGGTCCAGCTCGACTTCGACCACGACACCGAACGCGCCGTAGCCGCCGATCGCGGCGCAGAAGAGCTCCGGCCGTTCGCTGCGGCTGGCCAAGACGAGTTCGCCGTCGTGCAGCACGAGCTTGATGCGGCGCACCGACAGCACGAGCGGCCCCAGGCCCACGTAGCGGCCGTGGCAATTCACGCTGAGCGCTCCGCCGACCGTGAAGTTGGCGTAGGTCTGCATGATCTTCACCGCCAGGCCGTGCGGATCGACGAAGCGTTGGATGTCGCACCAGCGCACGCCGGCCTGCACGACGATGGTCTTGTCGCCCGGCGAGAACGAGACGATGCGGTTCATCGAGCGCATGTCGAAATGCAGGCTGCCCGGGCTTGCCGTCTGGCCGCCCATGCTGAAGCGGCCGCCGCCTATCGACACCGCGCCGCTGGTGCGGCGCAGCGCCTCCTGAACGTCCTCGATGCTGCTCGGCGCAACGATCGCCATCACACGCACCGGGTTCAACTGGGTCACGTCGTTGACGACGTGGTGGTCGGTGTTCATAGATAGGGTTCCTTGCGCCGTGTCGCGCCGACGACGGCGTAGTCACGGCGCCGCGCCGGCCCGTCACTCGCGGGCGCGCGACTTGCACCGCGCAAGCCGCACTCGATCATGAGCACCAGCGCCCCAAGCACCGGGATCCAGACTGCGGCGAGCCACCAGGCGGATCGCCCCCGGTCGTGCAGGCGCCGACCCCAGATCGACACGAGCAGCAGCGTTGTCAATGCGGCAGGCGCCAGGTCATAGGGCGCGCCGGGCCATTCGCCGGCGGCGATGGTGAGCCACAGCGCGAGCGGCACGAGCGTGAGGTGGCGCAACCAGAAGCCGAGCCGCCCGATCCGTCCGGAGGTGGTGAATTCGCCGAGGAGTTTGAGCAAATGAGCGCGCCGTCGAGGCGTTTCCTGAGTCGGCGGGATTCTCCCAGAACTCTGCTGCGACGCCGCACAACGACTCTTTGCGGACGGTGAGGGTCGAGGCTGCGCGTGCCATCTTGCCGCAATGCGGCCGGGCGATCACACCAGCGGCGCCAGCAGCCCCGCCAAGTCTTCCGCATCGAACTTCGGCGCCGCCGCAGCGTCGACGCCGAGCACACCTTCGGTGAGCGCCGTCTTGCGCTCCTGCAACGCGAGCATGCGTTCTTCGATGCTGCCGGCCACCACCAGCTTGTAGACAAACACCGGCTGGTCCTGACCGATGCGGTGCGCGCGCGCCGTCGCCTGCGCCTCGACCGCCGGATTCCACCACGGGTCGAGGTGGATCACGGTGTCTGCGGCGGTGAGGTTCAGGCCCACGCCACCGGCTTTCAGGCTGAGCAACATGATCGGAACGGTCTTCGCCTGGAATTGCTTGACGACGTCGCCGCGGTCCCGCACCGGGGTCTCGCCGGTGAGCACGAGGAAGGGCAGCTCGAGCGCCGTGAGTTCGTCTTGCACGAGCGTGAGCATTTCGGTGAACTGTGAAAACACGAGAACACGCCGGCCTTCGTCGATGAGCTCGGGCAGGGTGTCGCGCAGCCACTCCATCTTCGCGTGCTCCATCGTCGCGGGAGTCTTGGTGCCTTTCACGAGACGCGGGTCGCAGCACACCTGGCGCAATTTCAGCAGCGCGTCGAGGATGCTGATCTGCGCGCCGGCAAAACTCTGGCGTGTGAGCGCGCGCCGCACCTGCTCGTCGGCGGCGACGCGAACGCTCTCGTAGAGCGCGCGCTGCTGGCCGACGAGCTGGACGCGGCGCACGACTTCCGTCTTCGGCGGCAGCTCCGCTGCAACGTCCTGTTTGCGCCGCCTCAATATGAAAGGCCGCACGCGCTGCGCGAGCAGTTGCGCGCGCAGGGTTTCGCCGCCCGTCTCGATGGGCTTGCGCCAGATGCGCGTGAAGCTGCGCAAGTCGCCCAGGAAACCGGGCATGAGGAAGTCGAAATGCGCCCACAGCTCGCCGAGGTGGTTTTCCAGCGGCGTTCCCGTCACGCACAGGCGGTGCCGCGATCGCAGCTGGCGCAGCGCCGTCGCGGCGCGGCTCGCGGCGTTCTTCACCATCTGCGCTTCGTCCAGGATCAGCAGGTGCCAGGGCTGCGCCTGCAGCGCCTCCACGTCGCGCCAGAGCAGCGGGTAGGTCGTGAAGACGATGTCGTGGTCGCTGATCTTCGCGAACTCGCGCGAGCGGTCCGCCCCTTGCAGCGTGAGCACGCGCAGGCTCGGCGCGCAGCGCGCGGCCTCGGCCTGCCAGTTCGCGATGAGCGACGTCGGCAACACGATCAGCGCGGGCTGGTCGAGGCGCCCGGCGTGTTTTTCGATGAGCAGGTGCGCCAGCACTTGCGCCGTCTTGCCCAGACCCATGTCGTCGGCAAGGATGCCGGCGAGGTGCTGCTCGCGCAGGTATTGCAGCCATCCGACGCCGTGCAGTTGATACGGGCGCAGCACCAGGCCCAGGCCGACCTCGGCCATGCGTTGCGGCGACAGCGGCGCGGGTCCGCCCGCTGCACTCAGGCGCTGCGCGAGCGCGGCCAGGCCCGCGTCGCCTTGCAGTTGCCACGCGCCCTGCACCCCCGCGCGCTTCGTGCGACTGGAGTGCGCATCGAGCAGCGCCAGGCGCATCGCCTCGATGCGCTGCGCTTCCCAGTCGGCCAGGCGCAGCGGGCCGTCTTTGCGCTTCGGATCGGTGAGCAAGTCCAGCATCGCGGCGACGATGGCCTTCAGCGGCGCCGCCGGCGCCTCGATGCGCCGCCCGCCGGGGGCGCGCAGCACGATGATCGCGTCGTCGTCGATTTGCGCGACTTCGCGCGCGTTCAGCCAGCGTGCGTCGCGCTTCAGCAAATCGGCGAGCAGCGGCGCGAGGTCGAGCGTCTCGCCGTCGACATCGACGCCCAGGCTCAGCATGAACGAGCCTTCGCGATGCGGCTGGCGCAGCGCGGTCAGTGCCTGCGCGCGCGGGCCGAGCGGCTCGACCAGTTCGCGCCCCTCTTCGGCGCCGCTGTCGGGGTTGACGACGATGCGCCAGCGGTCGACCGCGACGCTCTGGTGCGCAAACCCCGGCTGCACGACGATGGACCAGGCCATCGCCTGCAGCTTGGGCACGTGTTCGGCCCAGAAGTCGCCGAAGTGTGTTTCCTCGGGCAACGACCACAGGTCTTCATGGCCGTGCGCCGCTTCCTTGCTGCGCCACTGCAGCGCCTGCATCGGCAAGGGGCGCAGGCCGCTCGCCCACAGCGCGTCGCTCGCGTCAGCCTCGGCCGAGAGATTGCGCTGCATCAGGACGCGTTCGTTCCACGCGCCGCGCAGCAGCACGGTCGGTTTGGGCCGGGTGTTGAGGATTCGCGTCGGCGCGGGCGTTTCCCAGTGCAGGCCCTTGTCCGTCGCGTAGGTCCAGGTGATCTTCGCGACGGTGAGCTGCGTGCTGCGCGGGCCAAAGCCGTCACGCGCGCGCAGGCCCAGCAGACCATCGCCACGCGTCAGCGTTTGCAGGTTCAAGCGGGGGCGGAACTGGCCGGGCGCTGGGAGGTCGTTGTCGGCGTTGCTGGGGAGGGGTTCGGACACTGTCGAAGGCGGCTGCACTTGCACGCAGTGGACCACAACCCGACCGCAGGCGGCCCAGCGTGGCCCCGCGCGCGGCGGATCAAGCCCGGGCCGGGACGCGCGCCATTTGCGCCGGGCCCAGGTGCATGCCGCTGTCGAGCAGCAGCAACTCGCCGGTGACGGTGCGCGCGCCCTCGAGCAGCCAGAGCACGGCCTCGGCCACGTCCTCCGGTGTGCAGGGGCGCGCGAGCGGAGCCATGGTCTCGTAAGCCGACTTGATGCGCTGGTAAGCCTCCTGACCCACGCCGTCGACGAACCAGCGTGTCGTGATCAGGCCCGGGCACACGGCGTTGACGCGCACCTGCGGCGCAAGCGCGCGCGCGAAGTAAAGCGTCATCGAATTCACTGCGCCCTTGGATGCGATGTAGGCCACCGACGAACCCATGCCCAAAGCCCCGGCGATCGACGAGACGTTGACGATCGCGCCGCCGGCGGCCTTCAACGGCTCGGCGCAGGCGCGGATCATCTGGAAGGTGCCGAGCGAGTTGACGCCGACGATGCGCTGGAACGTCGCCGCGTCGATCGCGTCCCAGTTGCCCGAGCCGGAGAAATTCGTGATGCCGGCGTTGTTCACGAGCGCATCGAGGCGCCCCCAGCGCTTCAGGGCGGCGTCCACCATGGCTCGGCAGTCGGCGTCTTCGGCGACGTCGCCGCGCATCAGCCAGGCATCTGCCCCGGCGGCCTGGCACGCCGCCAGCGACGCGTTTGCTTCGGCCTCGCTGCGGCTGTAGTTGATGAGCACGTCGTAGCCGCGTCCGGCGAGCGCGAGCGCGGTGGCGGCGCCGACGCCGGTGGCCGAGCCGGTGACGATCGCAACTTTGGGTTGACTCATGGATTTGGCTTTCGAGGACGCGCATCCCGCCAGCGGCACCGTGGCGTCCCGGCGCGATCGCTCAAGGGCTGGTGCGTTGGTAGCGGTGCACCACTTTGCTCTGGACCCAGCCTGCGGTCAAGGCCTCCATCTCGAGGAAGTGGCGCGTAAATAGGTGCGCATCGAAAGCCGCCGTGTCGTCATACAACTCGTAGAGGAAGAACAACTGCGGGTCAGCGGGATCGCGGCAGACATCGAACTGGCGGCAACCCGGCTCGGTTTCGCGCGAGGCAGTTGCGTTGGCGATGATCGCGCACTCGAAAGCCTCGATGTGCGCCGGCAGGATGCGGAACTCGACAACGATCGTCAACATCATGTTTCCTTTCATCAAACCGGGGGCGTCAGCGCATCGAGGCGAGCAGCTTGGGCAGCCAGCTGGTCAGGATCGGCACATAGGTGATCAGCAGCACCACGGAGAACGTGGCCGCGATCATGACCCAAAGGTGCCGGGTGATTTCGCCGATGCTGGCCTGAGCCAGCTTGGCGGCGACAAACAGGGTCCCCCCCACCGGGGGCGTGTACAGCGCAATCGCCAGGTTGGCCGTCATGATCACGCCCACATGAACCAGGTCCATCTTGAAGGCCATGGCAAGCGGCAGAAACAGGGGCGCGGCCATCAACAAGGCAGGCAGCGGCTCAATGAAGATGCCCAGCAGGATCAGCGCCACGTTGAGCATGATCAGGAAGACCCACTTGACATGCGCCACGGACCCGACCCAGTCTGCCAACTGCTGCGCGACACCTTCCGCGGTGATCAGCCAGGCGAGTGCGCCGGTGGCACCGATCACCAACATGACGGTGGCACTGGTCATGAAGGCCTTGAGCAGCAGTCGCGGCACATCGCTGCATCGCATGTCGCGGTAGAGGAACATCGACACCAGCAAGCCGTAGACGACGGCGACCGCTGCGGCTTCCGTCGGTGTGAAAAAGCCGGACCAGATGCCCCCCACGATGAACACCGGCATCAACAAGGCAGGTCCGGCGCTCATGCCGGCCCGCGCGATTTCGCGCAGCGAGGCCGGTGGGCCGCCCGGGTCGACCCCGGTCTTCTTGCCATGCCACATGCACACGGCGATCAGCGCCAACGCTGACAGCAGGGCCGGAACCAGGCCCGCCATCGACAGCGTGCGCATGGAAACGCCCGATACGAATGCATAAACAAGAAACGGGATCGACAAGGGCATCAACAGCGCCAGCGTTCCCGCCACGGCGACGAGGGCCGCAGCAAAGCCTCGGCTGTAGCCGCGTGCGAGCATGGCGGGAATGACCAGGGAACCGATCGCCGCCGTATCGGCGATTGCCGAGCCGGACACCCCTCCGAACAGCAGGCACGAGATCACGGTGACCACCCCCAGGCCCCCTGGCAGCCAGCCGAACAGGACGTTGGCGAACGCGACGATTCGCTTGCCGACCCCGCCTTGGGCCAGCAACTCGCCGGTGAAGACGAAGAGCGGCACGGCGATCAGGATGAACGGCTCGACGCCGCCGATGAAGGAGAGGAAAACACTCTCCAACGGGTACTGCATGCCATAAAGGACGACGATGCCGGCGGTCGTGGCCAGCAGCGAGATCATCAGCGGGATGCCGGCCAGTGCCAATGCGAAGAACGAACCGAAGATCACCAGGGACAGCATGTCGGTGCCCGCGCTTCACTCGGCCGGATAGCGCTGTTCGCGGGGTACGCCGCGCAGGATCAGGACCAGGTCCCAGCCGACGAACGTCGCCATCAGCGCCATGCCGAGCGGCAGAGGCATGTACTGCCAGGCCATCGGCCACTCGAGCGTGGTGAGCAGCGTGCTCCAGCTGCCGCGCACGATGCCGATGCCGTAGTACAGGACCACAGCCAACACCACCAGGGTGAAGGTCTGTACTGCGGCGTCGGCCCATCGCCGTGCCGACACGCTCAGCTTGTCCAGGAACTCGCTGATCGACATGTGGGCGCCGCGCTGCGCCGCTGCTGCACCGCCGAGGAAGGTGACCCACACCATCAGCAACTCGCCGAGTTCGATGAGCCAGGCCAAGTCCTTGCCGATCGCGTGCAACACCACGTTGATGAAGATCAGCGTGGCCAGGGCGCCACCAATGCAGATCACCAACCCGTCCACCGCCCTGCCCAGCCAACGCAACCAGGGTGGCAGAGGTGCCGGTGGCGGCGGGTTGCCGTCGTGAGCGCGTTCCGCTGCGTGCACGGGAAACGCCCTGCGCCGGTCTATTTCACTGCCTTGCGCACGGCGGCGGTTTCCGTCAGAACCAGATCCACATCGGCGCCGTATTTCTCGCGTGCCTTGGCGTAGACCGGCTCGACCGCCTTGCGGAACGCCTCGATGTCGGGCTTGCGGTTGACCTTGGCACCTTTGGCCGTCATTTCATCGAGCAGCTTGTCGTCGTTGTCACGAATCGCCGTGCGCTGGAACGGTGCCACTTCCTGCGCTGCGCGGGTGATGCCTTGCTGATCGGCGGGAGACAGACGCTGCCAGGTCTTCTCGGAAATCGCCAGCGGAATCGGGCTGTAGACGTGGTTCGTCAGCGTCACGTGGGGCGCGACTTCATAGAACTTGTTCGACGCGATGGTGTCGATCGGGTTCTCCTGGCCTGCCACAGCGCCCTGCTGGATGGCGAGGTAGACCTCGGGCAAAGGCATGATCTGAATACCGAACCCCATCGCCTCGAGCTGCCAGCGCATCATCTCGTTGGGAAAGGTGCGCAGCTTCTTGCCTTTGGCGTCCTCCGGGCCGTTCAGCGCGTCGCGCGTCGTCATGTTGCGAAAGCCCGCCTCCCAGGTCGCGAGGATGCGAAAGCCCTTGGCGGGCGCCTTGTCGAACTGGGCCTTGAGCCACTTCGACTCGTCGTAGAACTTCCAGCCCTGGGCATAGGAGTTGAGGATGAAAGGCATCATCATCACGTTGAGCGACGGAATCTGCGCCGCGTAAGTGCCTGTCGACGTCACCGTGAAGTCAATGCCGCCCAGCGCCAGCTGCTCGACGTTCTTCGGGTCGTTGCCGAGCTGGCTGCAGCAAAACACTTGCACCTTGTAGCGGCCCTGGGTGTAGTCCTCCACCTTCTTCGCAAACACCTGGGCGGCGGCTTGGCGCGCGCCCTGTTGCTGGTCGGTGTGGCTGAACTTGAGGAGGGTCTGGGCCTGCGCGGGCGCTGCCAGGGCGCACGTCAGGGCAGCGGCTGCGGCCACGCGCGTCAGGCGAATCAGGTTGTTGGTCAGCATGTCGTCTCCTTCAGGGTTGGCGGTTGGGAACAGTGACTGAGCCGGCCGGCGACGCCAGCGGCTGCACGGGGTCGAAGTCGGCCAGCTCGACACGGCGATGGGTGGCCGCCGAGTGATACACAGCGGCCTGCACACGCAGATTGGTCAGGTACTCGCGGGCCGTGTTTTCGAGTGGCGCGGCCGATCGGAAATGCGCGACGACATGGCGCTGCAACCACTCGCATGCACCTCCGCCGAAGGTATCGTCCGGGCCACGATCGTAGACATGTTCGACCTCGGCGCAGTGCTGCGGCTTCCACCACAGGCGCGCTTCGCCGTCCAGGCGCAGCACACCGGCGCTGCCTTCGATCCAGGCCTCGCCCAGGGTGCGGCGCGGGTTGCTTGCGACATGGTCATTGAGACGGTTGCCATCGAACAGGCCGGTGCTGCCGCGCTCGAACTCGAACACGATGATGCCGGCGTCTTCGCCCGCAATCACCGGATTCATTCGCCGCAGCGCGGCGTACACCGTCTTCACTTCCCCGGCCAGGTAGCGGAAGGTGTCGATCCAGTGGATCGCCGTTTCCTTGACCATGAACTGCCGCATCTGCTGGAAATAGGGCTGGCGATCGAGGTAGGCGCGCGGGCCCTGGCCGTCGCCGGGGCGCAGGCGAAACGCCACGCTGTGCAAGGCACCGAGCGCTCCAGCGTCGAGCAGGCGCTTCGCCTCGCGGTTCCAGGGTTGCCAGCGAATGTTCTCGTGAATCACCAGCGGCACGCCAGCGGCTTCGGCCAGCTCCGTGATCGCCAGCGCATCGGCGTAGTCGCGGCCGAAGGGCTTTTGGCAAATTGCCGGGATGCCGGCCGCAACACACTGCGCGACGAAGCTGCGATGCGTTTCAGGCGACGTGATGATGTCGACCAGCTGCGGCCGCGTCGCGGCCAGGGCCTCGTCGAGTGAGCCGAACACCGCACCGATGTGGAAGCGCTCGGCCAGCACCCGCGCCTTGGCGAGATCGCGGTTGACGATGCCCACGCATTCAACCTCATCCATGCGCTGCCAGCCCAGGTACTGGAACTGGCTGAAATAACCGGCACCGACACCGAGCACGCGCAGCTTGGCCACGGCCCTGGGCCTCAGAGGTTGGACGCCACTGCAGCGGCGATCGCGGCCGTGCCGTCGCGGCCACCGAACTCGAAGGGCAGGATGCGGCCCGATGCGAAGACGGCGTCCACGGCCTGTTCGATACGCCGCGCGGCAGCCGCGAGCGCCGGGTTGGCATGCCGATCGGCCAACCAATCGAGCATCAGCGCGGCGGACAGGATGGTCGCAGTCGGATTCGCCTTGCCCTGCCCTGCGATGTCGGGCGCCGAGCCGTGGCAAGGCTGGAACAGGCCGTGGCGGTCGCCGATGTCGGCCGAAGGCGCCATGCCCATGCCGCCGACCAGTGCCGCGGTCTGATCCGACAGGATGTCGCCGAACATGTTTTCGGTGACCAGCACGTCGAACTCCCAGGGCTTGCGGATCAGGTCGAGCGCCGTGGCGTCGATGTAGTTGTGGCGCGCCTCGATGTCGGGGAAAGCGGCGGCACGTTCGTCGAAAATCTTTCGGAAGAAGGCCATCGAAACGAAGACGTTGGCTTTGTCGACGCAGGTCACGCGCCCGGCACGGCCGCGCTGCTTGCGCTGCCTGGCCAGCTTGAAGGCGAAGTCGTGCACGCGTTCGCTGCCGCGGCGGGTGATGACCATCGTGTCGCGGGCTTCACGGTCGCCTTCGATGACGCCCCTGCCGCGCGAGGCGAACAGGCCTTCGGTGGATTCACGCACCACCACCAGATCGATGTCCTTGGCGCGCGGGTCGCCCAGCGGCAGGCGCACGCCGGGGATCGCACGCGCCGGGCGCACGCCGGCATACAACTCGAGCTCGACGCGCAGATCGAGCTGGGGCGCGATCTCGGTGCCGTCGGGGTAGCGAATCTCAGGCCAGCCCATCGCGCCGAACAGGATTGCATCGGCCTTCCGTGCGGCCGCCAGCGTGGCCGCCGGCAAGGCCTCGCCGCTGGCGCGAAAGTGCTGAGCCCCGGCGGGATGGTCGTGAAAATGGAAAGCGAACGAGGCCCCTCGAGCGACGCGCTCGAGCAAGGGCAGCGTGGCCGCGATGACTTCGACACCGATGCCGTCGCCAGGCAGAACGCAAACGTCGAAGCTCGACTTTTGGGGCATCCGGATTTCCGATTCAAAGATGTTGCAAGCGGTAGTGTTCGAAGATGGCGATCAGCTCGCCCGTCGCTCGCGCGCGGTGCGCACGCGTAACCCGGACGGCGCCTTCGGCGTCGCCCGCGCGCAAGCGCTCGACCATCAGCATGTGTTCCTTGGTCGAGTTCACCGGCTTGGGCCGCAGGCGCAGCGTGAACATGCGCGCGCGGTGCGCCCGATCCCAATAGTTCAACACCGTCGCGTGCAGCTGGCGGTTGCCGGCGAGTTCGAGGAACTGGGCGTGGAAACGCTCGTCGGCGGCGGCCCAGGCATCCAGGTCGTTGACCTTCAGCGCCTTGTCCATCGCCTTGGTGGCGTCGATCAGCGGCTTCAGCTCGGCCTCGCTCGGCTTGCGCCGTGCCAGCAGTTCAGCGGCCATGCACTCGAGCGCGGTGAGGATCTCGTAGATCTCGCGCATGTCGTTCGGCGACACCGGCAGCACGCGCAGGCCGTGGCGCGGAATGACCTCGACCAGACCCTCGTTGCGCAGCCGCATGATGGCCTCACGCACCGGCGTGCGGCTCATGCCGAGCGCAAGGGCCACTTCCTGCTCGAGCGCACGGTGACCGGGCGGCCAGACGTTGTCGAGAATGCGCTGGCGAATCTGGGCGTACGCGGCGTCGACGAGCGATGCACTCTGACCGAGGGCTTGCGTCGTCATGTCGTGAACTCCCAGTGCGTCGGCGGCACACCCGCCACCGGCATGCGCAGTGACTCCAGGCGATCGCCGAGCAGGCAACCGAGCACGCCGGTGCGCAGGTCGGGACCGGCGAAGGCGAGGCTCGAGATGTTGCGCAGGCGCTGGCTGCGGATGCCGTCGAGGTGCGGTCGGTCCATCGCGTCGGCCTCGTACGCGGCCTCGACCCAGGCCAGATGCGCCGGGTCGGCGTCTTCGAGCCAGAGGGTTTGGCGACCGTCGGGCGCGACGCGGATCAGGCGGTTGCTGACGATGCTGGTGACCCAGGCGTTGCCGCCGACGTCGAACGCCACACCGTCGGGGAAGGTCCCGGGACCAAATTCGCAAACCACTTCTTTCGCGCCGAGGTCTCCATTCGCCTGCAGCGCAAAGCGCGACAAGCGGCGCGCGAAAGTTTCATTGACGTAGAGCCAACGGCCACTCGGATGCCTTGCCACTTCGTTGGTATAGCCCAGTCCGTCGGCCACGACACGCGCGCCACGGGCAGTGACGCGCACGATGAAGCCATCATTGCAGTTGCGCCGGTAGCCGAGCGCACGGGGCTGCAAGCGCGTGCTGACGGTGACCCAGGCACCACCATCGGCGTCGAGCAGCACGAAGTTCGTCGGCGGCAAATCGACGCCGTCGGCCGCACGCAACCAGGGCGTGACGCGACCATCGCGGTCGAGACGGAAAACACCCCCCTCGGTCGCGCCGAGGTGGGTGACGAGGAACGAGCCGTCCTGCTGCAGCGCGATGCCGTTGGGTTTCAGCGCGAGGCCATCGGGGCCTGGCCCGGCATAGAGCGCCTGGCGACCGTCGGGCCGCAAGTGCGCGACGCCGCCGCGCCAGTCGGCGCTGAAGAGGTCGCCTGCCTGCGTCGCCAGCACGCACTCCGGCCGCACCAGACCGGTGCCGAGCCCGGTGTCGGCGAGCTCGGACTTTTGCATCAGATGCGTTGTTGCATTCATCAATGAATACGTTAACGCACGCATTCGACCTTCTCAACGCGGGTTTTCCCGCGCCCGGGGACTCAGCAGCCATGCGGACGAGGCGCGCGGCAGATGGGGGCGCTCGCCGCCGCCGCCACCGGCCATGCGAACATTCCCGCCATGCACGCCAAGCCCGCCGCTGGCCCGCCAGACCACGCCCCCCTGCGCCGGCGCTGCAACGCGCTGAGGGTCACGCTGGCCGCAGCGCTGTGGGCCCAACTCATGGGCTGCGCGGTGGTCGACTACGAACAGCGGCGCTGGATCTTCATGCCCGGCAACCGCAGCTGGGCGCCGGGGCTGGCGGCGGCGCAGGGCATGGACGACGTGTGGATCGCCTACGTGTCAGCGCACCCGGAACACCTGGGCGAACCGGTGCGCCTGCACGGCCTGTGGCTGCCGCAACCCGACCCCGCAGCACCGGTGCTGCTGTTCCTGCATGGCGTGCACTGGGACGTGCGCGCCAGCGCGCCGCGCATGCGCCAGCTGCACGCGCTGGGCTTTTCGGTGCTGGGAATCGACTACCGCGGCTTTGGCCGCAGCAGCGAGGCGATGCCCTCCGAAACGCTCGTCGCCGAAGACGCACGCGCGGCGTGGGACTGGCTGGCGCGCACCCACCCGCAGTCGCGCCGCTATGTCTTCGGGCACTCGCTGGGCAGCGCAATTGCCGTGCAGCTCGCGCACGATGTGGCCGATGAAGCCGGCTTGATCGTCGAGGGCGCATTCACCTCGGTCGCCGATGTCTTCCGCAGCACGAGCTGGGGTTGGCTGCCGATCACCGGGCTGATCACGCAGCGCTTCGACGCCGGCGCGCGCATCGCCCAGGTCGGCTCACCGGTGCTGGTGGTGCATGCCAGCGAAGACACGATGATCGCGCCCCAGCTCGGGCGCGCGCTCTACGAGCTCGCGCTGCCGCCGAAACGCTTTGTGCTCGTGCCGGGCGCCGTGCACGAAAACGCCGGTGCGGTCGGCGCGCAGCAATACTTTGAGGCGCTGCGCGATCTGTTCGGCCTGGGCAGCGCGCCGTAGCCGCGCCTTTGAACCGCTGGACCCCGGCCGGCGTGCATCACCCGGTCGGCCACTCCACCGCACCGGAATGCGTCACCGCCCCCAGGTGCGCCGGCCCGACGAGCTTGGCGTATTTCTCCAGCACGCCCGCCAGCCGCTCGGTGGTGCGCGGCTTCCATGCGGCGCGGCGCTGCGCGATTTCTGAATCGCTCGCGAGCCAATCGAGCGTGCGCTTTTCGCCGTCGATGCGGATGCGGTCGCCGCTGCGCAGCAGTGCGATCGCGCCGCCGAGCGCCGCCTCCGGACCGATGTAACCCACCATCAAGCCGCGCGTCGCGCCGGAAAAACGCCCGTCGGTGAGCAGCGCGACTTTTTCGCCCATGCCTTGGCCGTAGACGAGCGCGGTGACGCCGAGCATCTCGCGCATTCCGGGGCCGCCCACCGGCCCTTCGTTGCGGATCACGAGCACTTCGCCGGCAGCGTAGGCGCGCGCCGTAACAGCGGCAAAGGCGTCTTCCTCGCACTCGAAGACCCGCGCCGGGCCTTCGAAGATCGAGCTCTTCAGGCCTGCGACCTTGATCAACGCCCCGTCGGGCGCGAGGTTGCCCTTGAGCACGACGACGCCGCCCGTGGCGAGCAGCGCCTGCTTGGAGCTTCGCACCACGTCGCCGTCGGGAGCGCCAACTCCGGCGAGCTCTTGCGCGAGCGTTCGGCCCGACAGCGCGAGCGCGTCGCCGTGCAGGTAACCACCGTCGAGCAGTGCTTTCAGCACGACCTGCACGCCGCCCACGCGGTGCAGGTCGATCGCGAGGTATTTGCCACCGGGTTGCAGGTTCGCGATCAAGGGGGTGCGCGCAAACACGTCGGCGACGTCGTCGAGCGTGAAGCGAATTCCCGCTTCGTGGGCGATCGCCGGCAGGTGCAGGCCGGCGTTCGTCGAGCCGCCGGTGGCGGCCACCGCCGCGGTCGCGTTTTCGAGCGACTTGCGCGTCACCAGATCGCGCGGCAGCGGGCCGCCTTGCAGCACGAGTTCGGCCGCGCGCCGGCCCGCCTGCCGCGCGAGCGCGAGGCGCTGCGAATACGCCGCGGGCAGCATCGCCGAGCCGGGGATCGCGAGGCCCAGCGTCTCGGCGACCATCGCCATCGTGTTCGCCGTGAACTGGCCCGGGCACGAGCCGAGCGTGGGCGCACACGCGTGGCCGAGTTCTTCGAGTTCGGCTTCGCTCATCGTGCCGTTCAAGACCGCGCCGACGCCTTCGTACGCGGTGAGGATGGTCACGTCCTGATCCCGCCAGCGCCCCGGCAACATCGCGCCGCCGTACACGAAGACGCTCGGGCAGTTGAGGCGCACCATCGCCATCATCACGCCGGGCAGCGTCTTGTCGCAGCCGGCAAAACCCACTAACGCGTCGTAGCAGTGGGCGCGCATCACGGCTTCGATCGAATCGGCGATCAGCTCGCGCGACACCAGGCTCATGCGCATGCCGCGGTGGTTCATCGACACGCCGTCGGACACCGAAATCGTCGTGAAAGGCACGGCGATGCCCTGCCCAGCGGCGACGCCCAGGCGCGCCGCGTCGGCCTGGGGACCAAGCGACATCGAACACGGCGTGTTCTCGCCGTGCTGGCTGACGATGCCGACCATCGGCTTGCCGAAGTCCTCGTCACTCATGCCGACGGCGCGCAGAAAGGCGCGGTGCGGCGTGCGGTCCAGGCCTTGCTGGATGAAGCTCGAGCGCAGTGGCTTGTTCTTCTTGGCGTCGGTCATGCACTCTCCGGGGCAGGGTTCGGGCAAGGGCCCGAGCCGCAGTGTGCACGAAACGCCGCCGCGCGCGGCGGTGCCCCGCGCCTGTACCCTACCGCTAGGGCGCGGCCAGAACGGCGCGAACCCGGCTCAGGAACTGCGGATCGACGAGGCCGCCCGTCTTGCTGCTTCGCGCCGCGACGCGGCCGTTCGCATCGAGCAGCACGAGCACGCCGGTGTGATTGAACTCGCCGTCGGCGAGGGACCGGTAGCGCACGCCCAGCAGCGCGGCAAGCGCGCGAACGTCGGTGGGGCGCGGCTGCGCGAGCGTCCAGCGCGTCAGGTCCAGGCCGCGCTTGTCGGCAGTGGCCTGCAGGGCGTCGGGGTCGTCGTGCTGCGGGTCCAGGCTGATCAAGAGCACGCCCAGGTGCTGGCGCTCTGCCGGTGCGAGCTTTCGGTCCAGGTCGAGCACGGTGTCGATGATCGTCGGGCAGATGAATTTGCACGAGGTGTAGAACATCACGACGAGCTGGGCGCTGCCGCGTTTGGACGCGAGCGTGAAGCGGCGCCCGGATTGATCGGTGAGGGGCGCGTCGAGTTGATAAATCGAGTCGCTCGGCAGCGCACTGGGCGCAGCTTGCACGGCGAGCGCGGCCGTCATGAGAAGCAGGGAAGCGAGGTGGTGCAGCATGTCCATCCCTGGTTCAGCGCGCACAACGGAACCCGAGGTTCGCCGTCGCATCGACGCCGTTCAGCGACGACAACATCGCAACGCGCATCAGCACCGCGTAGTTGTTGCGGTCGTTCACCGACAGGGCACCGGCGCCGCAAAACTCGAGCTTGTCAGGTGAACCTTGATCACGGTTGTCGGCCGAGACGAGCAGGGCCGAGAAGTCTTCGGTCCATTCCCACACCAGGCCGTGCAGGTCGCGCACGCCGTAGGCGTTGGGCTTTTGCAGACCCACTGCGTCGAGTGCGTACTTCGACGGTTTCGCGTACCAGGCGAGGATGCGCTCGCGCCACGCCGGGTCACTGCGTGCGTCGCTGCGTCGCTCGTCGGCCGCGGCTGCGTATTCCCATTCCGTCCACGTCGGCAGGCGCACGCCTTGCGCCTTGCAATACGCGTTCGCCGCAAACCAGCTGACCCAGACGACGGGCTGGCGTGCCTTCGCCATCGCCCCCAGCCGGTCCGCCGCCGCCCAGTGCGACAGGTAGCGCGACTCGGCGAAGACGCCGGCGATCCGATCCCGCCGCCACTGCGGATGCTTCTTGACAAAGGCAAGGAAGTCGGCGTTCGTCACCGGCACGCCCATCAATTGATACGGCGCGACGCGCACGGCGCCGGCGCTGTCTTCGTAGTTCAGGACCGAAGTGAACTCGCCGCCGGGCAGGCTCGCGTACGGGCCGGCGTGCGCCGCCGCGCTCGCCAGCGCGAGCCCCAGGAGAATGGCGATGCGGCGCATGTTGCCCCGCTTGTTCAGTGCTTTGCCGCGACCGGCGCGGGTTGCGCCTTGCGCTGCTGCGCAACCTGGTCTTTCGTCACCTTGCCGCCCGGATTGCCCCAGCTGCCCAACACATAAGTCAAGATGTTCGCAATTTCGTCGTCGTTGAGCTGGTTCATCGGCGGCATCACCGAGTTGTAGTCCTGGCCGTTCACTTTGACCGGGCCGCTTAAGCCTCGCAGCACGACGTCGATGATGCGCTTCGGGTCGCCTGCCAGGTAGTCCGACTTGGCCAGCGGCGGGAAGACCCCCGCCAAACCCGCGCCGTTGGGTTGATGACAGGTCGAGCAGGTTCCGGCAAAGAGCGCCTGACCCGCCTTCATCTGCTCGGCGATCGTCAGTTCGCCGCTCTTGGCAGACTTCGCCGCCGCAGTCACCGCAGCCAGGTTCGGCTGGGCGCGGTCGCCGAGGTAGACCTCGTCGACTTCCTTGCCCGAGTAGATCGCCTTGTTCTCCGGGCCGTCGACCTTGAGGATGGCCAGCGCGCCCTTGTTGAAGGCGCGGAAGATCGAGTGGTCGACGAGCACATAGCTGCCCGGCACTTCGACCTGGAAGTCCATCATCGCCGCGCCGCCGGCCGGGATCAGCGTCGTCTGCACGTTCTCCTGAAAGCGTGTGCCGCCCTCGAACCAGACCTTGTCGAAGATTTCGCCGATGACGTGAAAGCTCGACACCAGGTTCGGCCCGCCGTTGCCGACGTACAGGCGCACCGTCTCGCCGGTTTTGGCGGTGATCGCCTTGTCGCCGGTGAGCGAGCCTTCGGCGCCGTTGAAGAGCACGTAAGTCGCGTTTTCGTCGATGGCTTTTTGCATGTCGAACGGCTGCTGCCCTTTTTCGCGGTATTTGCCGGTCGTGTAGAAGTCGCCCTGCATCACGTAGTACTCGCGGTCGACTTTGGGCAGGCCGCCCGGCGGCTCGACGAGGATCAGCCCGTACATGCCGTTCGCCACATGCATGCCTACCGGCGCGGTCGCGCAGTGGTAGACGTAGAGGCCCGCGTTGAGCGCCTTGAACGTGAACTGGGATCGATGCCCGGGTGCGGTGAAGCTCGACGCCGCTCCGCCTCCGGGGCCGGTGACGCCGTGCAAGTCGATGTTGTGCGGCATTTTCGAATCGGGTGCGTTCTTCAAGTGGAACTCGACCGTGTCGCCCTGGCGCACGCGGATGAAGCTGCCGGGCACCGTGCCGCCGAAAGTCCAGAACGTGTAGCTCACGCCTTCGGAGATCGCCATCTCTTTCTCGATGACTTCGAGCTCGACGATCACCTTGGCGGGCGCGGTGCGAAGCGTCGGCGGCGGCACGTTCGGCGGGCTCGTCACTACCGCTTTCACGGGCTCGCCCTGAGGCGGACCGAAGTCGCCCTTGCGCGAGCCGCCGGTGTCGCCCGCTGCAGTTGTCGCTGCGGCGCCGAGGTTTGCTGACGGCGGCGCGGTCTCACGGCTGTTGCAGCCCGCGACCAAGAGCGCGGCGCACAGCAGCAAGGGGAAGCTTTGCATGGAATTCTCCTGGGCGCGGCCCATGGCCGATGGGTTGGGGATGGTCACAGCTTGCGCCATGCCGCACCGTGACCCCTTGATCCACGTCAAAGCGCGGCGCGCGCCGCGGCTCGCCCCCTCGCCGGTCAGTGGCCTGCGATGCAGGCGTCGAGCAAGGCGTCGATGTCGGCTTCGACGCGCAGGCCTAGCGCCCGGGCACGATCGAACGAGCAATCCAGCGGCCAGCGGCCGAATTGCGCATCGAGCGCCGGCTGCGGGGCGTACGAGACGCGTGCCGGCGCTGCGCGGTCGATGCGGCCGAGCGCCGCGACGATGTCGGCGACGCGCACCGCGAGCGCAGGCGCGGTGAACGCGCGCTGCGCGCCGAGTTCGCTCGCATCCGCATCGGCGAGCCGGGTCAGGTTGTGCAGCGTGCTCGCGAGCGACGTGAGCCAGAGCGTCGCGTCGGGCCCGACGGGGCAGACGTACGCGCGCCCGGCGAGCGGCTCACGGATCAAATCGCTGTTGAACGCCGACAGCGCGCCGTTCGCGAGCGGCGGGCGCGGCACCACGCCCGACAGGCGCAAGGCCCGGCCGTCGATGAAGCCGCGACGCGTGTAGTCGTCGATCAACAACTCGATCGCGCGTTTGTGCGTGCCGTAGCTGAGCGTGGGCAGCGGCTGCGTCAGGTCGTCGATGCGCTGCGGCAGCGGCGTGCCGAACACGGCGATCGAACTTGCGTAGATGAAACGGGGAGGCGGCCCGCCGCGTTCGGCTTGCAGCCGGCAACGTTCGAGCAGCGCGAGGGTCGCGTCGAGGTTGATCCGTTTGCCCAGAGCGAAGTCCGCTTCGGCGCGACCACTCACGATGCCTGCGAGGTGGAACAGCCGGTGCACCGGGCGCTCGAACAACTTCTCGATGAGCAGCGGCTCGGCGATGTCGCCGACGATGCATGCGCCCTCGCCGTCCGGGCAGGCGAGGTCGGTCGCGACCCACTCATGCATGTCGCGCGAGTTCAACGCCCTGCTGCGCAGATCCCAGCGCAAGCGCTGACCAATGAAACCGGCGGCCCCCGTGATGACGACGCGCCGCATTGCACTCATGGCGCGCAGTGTGCACGAAGCGGCGCCTGGGGCGTCGCGTCGCGGCTGCGGCATGATGCGCACCATGATTCCTTTGTCCATTCTCGATCTCGCCCCCATCGTCGAAGGCAGCGATGCCGTTCAAGCGCTGAAAAATAGCCTCGACCTCGCGCAACACGCCGAAACCTGGGGCTACCGCCGCTACTGGGTCGCCGAACACCACAACATGGACGGCGTCGCGAGTTCGGCGACCGCCGTGCTCGTGGGCCACATCGCCGGCGGCACGAAAACGATTCGCGTCGGCTCGGGCGGCGTGATGTTGCCCAATCACGCACCGCTGGTGATTGCCGAACAGTTCGGCACGCTCGCGACGCTGTATCCGGAGCGCATCGACCTGGGTCTGGGCCGCGCCCCCGGCACCGACCGCATGACGATGCACGCGCTGCGGCGCACCCTCACAAGCAACGACGAAGAAGACTTTCCGCGCGACGTGCTCGAGTTGCAGGCCTACCTCGGCGAAGGCAGCGCCGACCAACCCGTGCGCGCGATTCCCGGAATCGGCACGCACGTGCCGATCTGGCTGCTCGGCTCGAGCCTGTACAGCGCGCAGCTTGCCGCCTACCTGGGGCTGCCGTTTGCGTTTGCTTCGCACTTCGCACCCGATTTGCTGCTGCAGGCGCTGGACGTTTACCGCAGGACGTACAAGCCATCGACACGCTGGCCAAAAGCCCACGCGATGGTCGGCGTGAACGTCGTCTGCGCCGACACCGATGAAGCCGCCGCGTGGGCTTTCACGTCAATTCAGCAGCGGTTTCTCGGCATGCAGCGCGGCCGGCGCGGGCCGCTGCCCCGGCCGATCGACCCGGCGCAAATGGAGGCCCTATGGTCGCCGCAGGAGAAAGCCGGCGTGCAGCGCATGTTGCTCGCCGCCGCAGTCGGTTCGCCCGACAGCGTGCGCCGGCAGCTCGGGGAAATCGTCGAACAGACAGCTGCGGACGAACTGATCGTTGCCGGTGCGATCCACGACCACGCAGCACGACTTCGGTCATATCAGTTGCTGGCAGGACTTTGAGATCAGCGAAGCCTTCAGTCGTGCCGTTCGGGCACAGCTGATGTTCTAAATAGTCCTGGAAAGGTAGTTGGCATGCGGATTGCACTTGCCCACCCGCCGCCATACGATATTTGCGGCGATCCCTCGCCACCCCGACATTGACTAAACACAGGAGACCCATCTTGACCATGATTTCCACCCGCGCGATGACACGCCGAAACTGCGTCGTCGCGGCCGCTCTTGCGGCCACTCTCGGCGCCATCAGTCTGCCCAGCGCAGCGCAGGCGCTGAAGGAAGTGAACTTCGTCGAAGCCGTCCACAACCTGGGCTACATCAACCTCTACGTGGGCCAGCACGCGAAGATTTTCGAGAAGCACGGCATCAAGCTCAACGTCAAGGCCGCAGGCGGCGACACGCAGGCGTTTGCTGCGGTGCTCGGCAAGTCGGCGCAGTTTGCGATTGGCGACGCCACGATGGTGCAGATGTCGCGTGAACAGGGCGGCCCCGGCATCGTCGTCGGCACCGTCGTGCAGCGCGCGCACTATTTCGGGGTGTCGAAGAACAAGGAGCCGATCAAGGACCCGAAGGGCTTCAAGGGCTGGACCGTCGTGACCTCGCCCGAGCCGAACACCAACTTCTCGGTGACGAAGAAGATCCTCGAAGACAACGGCCTCAAGCCCAAGGTCGACACGAAGATTTTGGAAGTCAACCCGGGAACCGAAATCGCGGCGATGCTCGCGGGCCAGGCCGACATGGCCGTCGCGTACCAGCCCGGCGTGGCCAACGCGATGTCGCAAGGCGCGAAAGTCGTATTCGACTTCGCGAGCTACATGGGCCCGTTCTGCAACACCGGCATCATGGTCCTGCCCGATTACGCGAAAGCCAACCCGGACATCGTGCAAGCGCTCGTCAGTGCGTTCGAAGAAGCGTCGCGCCTGACTTACGCCAAGCCCGCCTTCGCGAAGGAAGTCGCCCGCAAGGAGTTTCCGGACCTGCCCGCTGCGGTGGTCGACAAGGCGATCGACATGCAGCTCGAGTTCAAGATCCCCTCGCAATCTGTGAAGACCGATCCGAAGCAGTGGGAAAACCTGATCAAGATGCAGATCTATCTGAAGAACGTGAAGGGCACGATCCCGTTCAAGGACATCATCGACAACAGCTACGCGGAAAAAGCGATCAAGGCGATCAAGTAAAGCCCCTCGATTGAACGAATGCAGCCGGTGATCGAGTCCCCGGCGGCAAGCTCGCAGCTCGGCCCGAACCCGGGCGCTCTGCTGGTTGCTGAAGGGATTGCCAAGACCTACTTCGTCGGTGGCCGCGCCAATGCGGTCATCGGCGACGTGTCGTTGCAGTTGAAGCGCGGCGAGATCGTCAGCGTCGTCGGCCCTTCGGGGTGCGGCAAAACGACGCTGCTCAATCTGTTGTGCGGCGTTCTGCCGCTGTCTGCCGGGCGCGTCGCGTGGCGCGGCCAGCCGCTCACCGGCATGCCCGACCGCGTGGGCTACATGTTGCAAAAAGACCTGCTGCTGCCGTGGCGCACCGCACTGGGCAACGTAACGCTGGGCCTGGAAATCAAGAACGTGGCGCGTGAAGAACGCGAGGCGCGTGCCCACGCCTTGCTCGACACGGTCGGACTCAAGTCGTTTCACGATTACTACCCGTCCAAACTCTCAGGCGGGATGCGCCAGCGCGTCGCGCTCGCGCGCACCCTCGTCACCGACCCCGAGGTGCTGCTGCTCGACGAGCCTTTTGCCGCGCTCGACTTCCAGACCAAGCTGCTGTTAGAGAGCGACATGGTGCGCCTCGTGCGCAGCGAAGGCCGATCCCTGCTGATGATCACGCACGACGTCGAAGAAGCGGTGTCACTGTCGGACCGCGTGCTCGTGCTCTCGCACCGGCCGTCGCGGGTGCGCGCGGTGCACGACATCGTGTTGGAGGCCGACCGCGACGACATGATGGCGGTGCGCCAGTCGCCGCGCTTCTTCGAACTCGTGCGCATGATCTGGAGCCAGCTCGAAGTGCGAGGCAGCGATGGCTGACGCGCCCGCCGACACGGCAGCGCCGGAGTCGGCGCCGCGCAAGTTCGACCGCAGCGTGCTTCTTGTTCCGGCGTGCCAGATCGTCCTGCTCGTCGTGCTCATCACGCTGTGGGAACTCGCCACCGGCAGCGAAAAGCTGAATGCCTTCCTGTTCGGCTCGCCGAGCGCGGTGTGGGAACACCTCGTCAAGATGGCGCTCGACGGCAGCCTGCTGCGCGATTCGTTCGTCACCGGCGGCGAGACCCTGCTCGGCTTCGGCCTGGGCAACCTGATCGGCACGCTGCTCGGCCTGGCGCTGTGGTATTCGCGATTCGTCTCGCGCGTCGTGCAACCGTTCATCGTCGCGATCGGCTCGATCCCCATCGTCGCCCTGGCGCCGCTGGCGATCATCTGGTTCGGCACCGGCCTGGCGTCGAAAGTCGCGATGTCCACGCTGTCGGTCGTCGTCGTCGCGCTCGTCATCGCCTACAAGGGCGCGCTGAGCGTCGACGAAGACCAGATCAACCTGATGCGCACGCTGGGCGCGAGCAAGCCGCAGATCTTTCGCAAGCTCGTCGTTCCGGCGTCGCTGGGCGACATCTTTGCCGGGCTCAAGCTCACGATCGGTTTTGCGCTGATCGGCGCGATCGTCGGCGAGTTCATGTCGTCGTCGGAGGGTCTCGGCCACGCGATCTTCAAGGCCGGTAGCCTGTACATCATCTCCAAGGTCTTCGCCGCGCTCGTCGCGACGATTGCCCTGGCCTTGTTGCTCACCTACATCGTGGGCAAAGTGGAGCGCCTGCTCATGCCGTGGCGCACTTTCGATTGACCCTTCATCCGAGGACCGGGCCATGAGCACAGCCGTTCAAGTGATCCGCAAGCAGTCTCTCAAATACGCGCTAGCGGCAACCGATTCCTTCATCGCTGAGGTGAGCGACGGCGAGACCTTCGAAGTCGAGACCGAGCTCAACATCGGCGGCCACTTGATCACGCACGAGCACGAAAAGCTCGAGCTGAAAGACGTGACGATTCCCTTCGTGAACCCCGCCACCGGGCCGGTGCGGCTGAAGGGTGCACGCCCCGGGCAGATGGTCGTGATCGATGTCATCGAAGTCGGCGTGCACGGCTTGGGTTTCACTGCGCTGTGGCCGGGCATCGGCATCTTTCCGGATTGGGTGCGGCGCAAGGAGTTCGGCATTCAGAACCGCAACGTGCGCGTCGAGGATGGCATCGTGCATTGGAGCGACACGCTCAAGCTCGAGGCCAAGCCCATGGTCGGCGTGATCGGCGTCGCGCCGGTGGCCGGCGGCATGCTGACGATAGACAACGGCGTGCACGGCGGCAACATGGACGTGCAGGAGGTCACCAACGGCAATCGGGTCATGTTCCCGGTGTTCCACGAGGGCGCCTACCTCTACTTCGGCGACGTGCACGCGCTGCAGGGCGACGCCGAATGCAACGGCATGGGCGCGATCGAAATCCGCGGCCACCTGAAACTGCGCGTCAGCCTCGCGCCCGCGCCGAAACGCCTGAACTGGCCGCGAATCGAAACGCCGACGCACATCTGCACGATAGGTTGCGCGCGCCCGCTGGACGACGCGCTGCGCATCTCGTTCGAGGAGATGGTCTACTGGATGGAAGAGAGTTACGGCATTCCCGGCCCCGAGGCCTACATGTTGCTCGGGCAGATTGCCGAAGCGCGCTGCACGCAGATGGTGAACCCGAAGTACACCTACATCTGCAAGGTCGCGAAGAAGTACTTGCCGGGCGGCGGCGTCAAGCGCTGAACGGCGCGGGCCTCGCGCGGAGGTGCGCTGGTTGGCCGCGACGCCTCGCGCAGCAGGCGATCGAGCAACCGCGCCCGCTCTTCAGCGCGATCGGCGCGTCGAATTCAGCGGGGTGCAGCGCCCCGTGTCTTGTGCACCACGCCCCACATCGACTCCCAATCCGCACCGCCCATGTCGGTCACCGCTCCGTCTGCACCGAAGAACTTGTTGGGCATCTGGAAGAACCCGAGAAACAACCCGCCCTTGGGCGACCACGCGCTGTGGCGGCTGCCCGCCGGGCGCCAGATGAACTGGCCGGCCTTGCATTCGATGCCTTCGTCGGGACCTGCTTTGTCGACGAGGTGGCCTTCGATGACCCAGGTCTGCTCGATGAGCACATGCTCGTGGTCGGGCAAGACGGAACCCGGCGCCATGCGAATCAACGAGCTGACCAGGCCGCTCGCGCGGTCGAACAACAGGTTCTTCACCTCGATGCCGGGAAAACGCGTCGCCTGCCAGGGCAGCGAATCGGTATCGACGAGTCGGGACGCAAGCGGCGCGAGCCTGGCGTGGGCGGGCACGTTGGGGGTGATGGCGGTGGTCATGGCCGGTCTCCGAGGTGAGCTTCGATTCGTGTGAAAGCGCCAGATTGTCAGTCGAAGCCCACCACGGCGTGCGCTTGCAAGAAGGCGTGTTACTCGCGGCCCGCGGCCGACGCGGCGGCGGCAACCGCGTCGAGCGATTCGCCGAGCCGCCTTTCGGCCTCGCGCTGCTGCGCTTGGGCTTGCTGCGCCTGCTTGGCCTGCAATGCGCCAACCGTGGCGGCGGTTCCGGCGACTTCTGCACCGCATGCGCCGAGCAGCAGGGCGATCGCGAGAATGGAGCAAGTGGGCATCGCCATGAAAGTCTCCTGCAGCAACGTGTTGCGTCATCCTAGGCGAGCGTGCCTTCCAGCGACAGCGGAGAAGACGGCATTTTTGCCGCTTGATGTCGAGCGTGGCCCCGGTCCCGCGCGGCGACGCGCTGCCGCCAAGGGCGATGGCGCGCTGCCGTGCGCCAACCACAGCAGCAGCACCAGGGCAAGCACCGGCAAGTTTTTCACGAGCGGACCGCAATGGTCGATCATGAGTTCGGGCATGTGCAGCGCTGCGGTCAGGGTGTAGCCCAGCACCGCACCGGTTTGCGCGGCATACGCCCAGGGCGACGGGCGCAGCCACAACGTCAGGCCGAGTGCCAGATTGAGCGTGCACGAAGCGATGAGTGCGACCTCGCCGGCAACACCCTCGAGGCCGCAGCGCGCCAGCAGATGCAAGACGCCGGAGTCGCGCTGAAACAGCGCGCTGACGAGCGCCGTATAGACCCACATGAAGCCGAGCGCTGCGCGCAACACCGCCGCCACCGGCGCCGGCAAATCAACTCGCAGGTCGAGCAGCGGCGTCGGGGGTGTCGTGCCCAAGCCGCGTGCCATGCTCGTCGGCTCGCGCCCGAGCAGCGCCGCGGCGCAATTCGGCGCGGGCACGCTGCCGCGTTCCAGCAGGCGCAGCGTGTCGCGACAGAACACCTCTTGCGGCAGCGCTTCGGCAAGCCTCGCGCCCAGCATCATCAACGCCATCGGCACGCGCAGCCACAGCGCAGCGCCCAGGCCCAATGCGCCGCGGTAGTGCGCGAGCATGTCGCGGTAGCTGAGTGCGTCGGCGCCGCCGATCTCGTAGACGGCACGCAGCGTGTCCGGGCGCTCGAGCAGGCGTGCCACCGCTTCGGCGACTTCGTAGACGTGCACCGGCTGCACTTGCTGCGCGCCGCCTCCAGGCAAGCCGATCACGGGCAAGCTGGCGAGCGTGGCGAACAGTTCGGCGCTCTGGCTCGCCGGGCCGTAGATGAGTGACGGGCGCAACACGGCCCAGTCGATTCCGAGCGTCGCGAGCGCGTCGTCGGCGAGCAGTTTGCTGTGCAAATAAGGCGTGGCCAGGCTTTGCGCGTCGGCGCCGACGCCGAGCGCTGAGACCTGCACGACGCGGCTCACACCGGCGAGCGCCGCCCCGCGGAACATCTCGATCGGCCCGGCGCTGTGCACGCGCTCGAAGCTTTGCTTGGGCGACGCCATCAGGATGCCGACGCAGTTGACGACCGCCTCGACACGGCGCTGCGTCAGCGCCGCCGCCCACGCCTGCGGCGTGCGTGGCTGCATGAAGTCGACATGCAGCGTCAAACCCGCATCAACCTGAGCGCGACCGCCGTCGATGACGCGGTGCCCTCGCGCGCGCAAAGCGCTTGCCACGGCACGGCCCACACACCCGCTGGATCCACAGACGAGGACATTCATGAAGGTTCTCCTTGCTTGTCGCCAGCCCGCGCCGGCGCGGTGCACGCACCGCCATGGCATGCCGCCATGCGCTGCGTCTGCCTGCGCGCGCGGTGCGTGCGCACGGCGTTGATCAGGGGGGCGGTGAAGCCCGAGATCGTGCGGCGGTGCCGCGCGAATTGGCGGTACGCCAAGTCGAACAGTGCTCGCAACGGTGCAAACCCCGTCGGCGCGAGCACCCAGCCCAGTCCAACCGCTGCGTACGCGAGGCGCAACACCGGCATCCCCTGCAGCAGCGTGCCGTCGGCGCAGCGCGCGTGGATTTGCGCGTCGAGTGCGGCCCAGCTCGTACCGTAAGGCGCGGCGTCGAAGCCCGGCGCCATGATGTCGACAAAGACCAGCTGCCCCGCCGCATTGCGCGAGCGCAAGTGGTCCATCTCGAGCGCGCAGACCGGGCAAGTGGCGTCGTAGAGGAGCGTCAAGGGGTAGATCGAGCTCATGTTATTTGTCCAGTAATTTCTGTTTGGAGAGAAACATTGAAGCAAAAAAATGTCTACGGCCGCGGCGCGGCGGAGGTCTTGGCAGCACCGCGCATGCCGAGATCAGCCGGCGCAACGCCGCCAGTTGGCGCCCGGCCGAGCAGTTTCTTGATCTTCGCGCCCAGTTTGAGCACCTGGGTCAGCGTCTCGGTGTCGAGCTTGAGCATCTGGTCGCTCCACGCCGTGAGGGTTTCGAGCAGTTCCAGCGTCTCCTGCATGCGCAGCTTCGCTTCGGCCGGATCCCTGCTGATCGCCGGGTCGGCGAGCACGTCGCGCAGCACGGCGATCGTCGGCGCGATCTCACGGTGTTGGCGCTCACTGACGATGGTTCGCAGCAATTCCCACACTTGTTTGGAAGTTTCAAAGTGGTCGCGCCGGTCGCCGCCGAGGTGCACCAGCCTGACGAGGCGCCAGCTCTGCAGCTCACGAATGCTGTTGCTGACGTTGGAGCGCGCAACGTTCAGCGTGTCGGCAATCTCCTCGGCGTGCATGGGTCGGCCCGTGATGTAAAGCAGCGCGTGGATTTGCGCGACGGTGCGGTTCACACCCCAGCGCGCGCCCATTTCGCCCCAGTGCAAGACAAACCTCGAGAGGGTCGGCGAGAGTTCCATGGACGCGACTCTGCGCCTGGGCTACATTTCTGTCAATACTGAAGCGACTATCGTGGCGATATGGCGCAGCGAGCGGCGCTACGAGCCTGCGTCGCGCCACATCGGCGAGTCGCGCCAGAGAATGCGCCACACAAGGAGCCCGGACGATGCTTGCGACATTGCTCATTTGCCTGGGCGCCGGGATCATCCTGGCGCTCGGGATGATTCACTTGTACTACACCTTCGTCGGCACCAAGTTCTTGCCGCGCTATCCCGCCCTGCAAGACGCAATGCAAAAGGGGCACCTGCAAATCACGCGCCAGACGACGATCTGGCGCGCCTGGGTCGGCTTCAACGCGAGTCACGGCCTGGGCGCAGTTTTGTTCGGGCTGGTCTACCTCCACCTCGCCGTCTGGCGCGCGCCCTTGCTGCTCGGCTCGCCCTTCCTGTGCGGCCTGGGCGTGGTGACGCTGCTGGCCTACCTGTGGCTCGGCTGGCGCTACTGGTTCAGCGTGCCGTTTCGCGGCATCGCGCTCGCGACGCTGCTGTTCACCAGCGGCGTCGCGGTGAGCCACTTCGGCTGAATCCGGGCTGCGCATTCAAAGGAGCCCCTGTGACGATCCAGCTTTTTGCATTCGACACACCGAACGGCCGCAAGATCAGCGTCGCGCTCGAAGAAATGGCCCTGCCCTATGAGGTGCGGGTGATCGACATCACGCAGGGCGAGCAGAACGACCCGGAGTTCGTCGCGATCAGCCCGAACCGCAAGATCCCGGCGCTCGTCGACACCGACGGCCCGGGCGGCCGGCCGATCAGCGTCTTCGAATCGGGTGCGATCCTGATCTACCTCGGCCAGAAGACCTGCAAATTCTGGCCCTCGGGCCTGGCCGCTCAAGTGCCGGTGCTCGAATGGCTGATGTTCCAGATGGGCGGCTTCGGCCCGATTCCGGGCCAGGTGCACCACTTCATCGCGCTCGACAACGAGGCGGACCGCGCCTACGGCTTGCAACGCTACATGGCCGAGACGCGGCGGCTCTATGGCGTGATGAACCAGCGCCTGGCGACACGTCAGTTCTTCGCCGGCGAGGCGTTGTCGATCGCCGACTTCGCAATCCTCGGCTGGGCCTGGCGCCACCCGCGGCACAAGGTGGACCTGGCCGAGTTCCCAAACGTGAAGCGCTGGTACGAGACTTTGATGGCGCGCCCGGCGGTGGCGCGCGGCTTTGCGGTGGCGTTGCGGCGCCCCTAAATCGTCACACTCCCCACACTCGCCCCGCCGCACACACAAAGCACCTGGCCGGTGACGAAGCTGTTGCGGGGCTCGACGAAAAAATCCACCGCGCGCGCCACGTCTTCGGGCGTGCCCAGGCGCTTCACGGGGATCGCCTCGGCGAGTTTGCGCTCGCGCTCGCTCTCCGCGGGAACGACTTGATGGAACATCTCGGTGCCGCGGATCGGCCCGGGCGCGACGACGTTGACGGTAATTCCATCGGGCGCCAGCTCCAACGCCCAGGTGCGCGCCATGCCGATCATTCCGGCTTTCGTCGCCGAATAGACACTGCGCGTCGCCAGCCCCAGCGCGCCGCGCGACGAGAGCAGCACGATGCGGCCGAAGCGCTGGGCGCGCATCGCGGGCAGCACGGCTTGCACGAGCGCAATCGCGCTGCCCAGGTGCAGTTCGGTCAATGCGTCCAGATCGCCGAGCTTCACATCCGCCAGCAGCGCCGGGCGGATGACGCCGGCGTTGTGCACGAGTGTCGTGATCGCGAAGCGCTGTGCCGCCTCGGCGGCAGCCTGCGCCGTTGCCTGGCGGTCGCCCAGGTCGACGCGGACATGGTGCAGCTTCGGGTGATCGATCTCGGTCTTGCGGCGTGCCATCGCCACGACCTCGTGGCCCAAGCTCAACAGGTGCTCGCAAATGACCTTGCCGATGCCGGTGCTCGTGCCGGTGACGAGCGCGACACCGCCGCTCGCGGTTGTCAACTCAGGGAGCGCACTCATGCTGTCGAACTCCTCATGTCAGACGCCCGGCGCGGCGCCGCAAGGCAAGAATCTTCTGCCACAACACGGCCGGAGGCATGCGAATCTGCAGCGCCAGCATGCAGCGCTCGAGCCGACGCGGGCGCGCCTTCAAATGGTCGACCGCTTTGGCCAGATCGGCGAGCACGGCGGCGCCATAGGCCAACTCGGCTTTCGCGACGGCCGCGCGCAATGCGTGCAACGGTGGCGCCATCATTGCGAGGTCGATCAGGTCGCGGCTGAACGCGCCATCGTCGGCCCAGCGGTCGGAATTGGCGAGCAGCTTGCTCGTGGCCATGTCCAGAGGCGTCAATGTGGCGACGCCGCCAACCAGGTCGCCGGGGCCGGGTGGCGCGAGTTCGATGCGGGCCTCGCGCACGATCTCGAACTTGATGTCATGACCGTCCACCTGCAAGGTCGTGCGAATACCGTACTGGTCGGCACGCACTTCGCGCGCCGACGTCCACGCGACATCTTCGCGCACGATCGCGCCCATGCCTCGCGGCCCCGTCAGGCGCTGACGCAGATCGCGGTAACCCGCGGCGTTGGACACAAGGAAATCGATGTCCACCGATTCTCGGTATTCGCCATAACGCAAGGCGATGGCCGTGCCACCGCCGAACAGGCAGCCGCAGGCGCAGACCATCTGCGCGTCGAGCGCGGCGAGCACGGCAGCGATGCGCCGGTGATGCGGCCGTTCAAACATCGGTCCTTGGGCTGCGGGCAGGCATGCGCCGCAGCGCCTCCAGCAGGCGCTTCTCGTGCGGCTCCAACGCTTGCGCATCGACGTGCCGCCAGTTGCGCTCGTACAGCCCCAGAGCCTCGGTGCGGGTCAACGAGTCGACGCCGCGTGCCGACCAGGCGAGCTGCCTGAGCTGCGGGTAGTCGGCCAGTTGAATCTGTTCAGGAAGTTCGGCAATCCGATCGTCGGACTCCCCGAGTGGAGCGGCGGCATCCGGTGGGGTGCGAACTCCAAACTCCAGCCCCAATGCGGCCATTGCGCTCAGATAGGCGCCCATGGTCACCGAAGGCTCGCCACGCTCGATCCGGTGCAAGGTCACGCGCGACATCCCAGCAGCTTGCGCTGCCGCCGTCGCATTCACGCGCAGGGACTTGCGCTGGGCGCGAATTCGCAGGCCAAGACGCAGAAGGCTGGCGCCTGCGGCGTGCGTGGTGGATGGGGCTTTGGCTGGCACGATGGTTCTCATTATGGTCGTTCACGCGGGATATGTACATAATGAGACTCACATTCCCAGCATGCCAGGCCGAGCGGCACCCGAATCCGCCTTACTTCGCCATGGCCCCAAGCGCCCTCAGCCCGCCACCAAGGCCAGCACGCGCAACGGGCTGCCGCTGCCCTGCTGAATCTTCAGCGGCGGGCAAATCAGCAGGCTGCCCGTCGCCGGCAGCAAGTCGAGGTTGGTCAAGCACTGCAAGCCGTAGCGCCCCGCGCCGTGCATGTAGTAGTGGCAGGGGTAAGGCGGGCGCAGGTGGTAGCCCTGACCGGCGTCGGTACCGATCGCCTCCGAGCCGAAACCGAGCACACCACGCTGTTCGACGAGGAACTGCACGGCTTCGCTGCTCGGCCCGGGCGTGTGTTGGCCCGTCTCATCGAAGTTCTGGTACGCCTCGGGATCCTGGCGCTTGCTCCAGTCGGTGCGCATCAGCAACCAGTGGCCTGCCGGGATGCGCCCGTGCGCGGCTTCGAAGGCTTCGATGTCGGCCACCGTCAGCAGGTAGTCGGGGTCTCGCAGCGCCTGTTCATGGCAGTCGATCACGCACGCCGGAGCGACGAAGTGCTGCGCCGGAATCGTGTCCACTGCATTGTTCGGCAAGTTCCGACCGGAAATCCAGTGGATGGGCGCGTCGAAGTGCGTCCCCGTGTGCTCGCCGCAGGAAAAATTGTTCCAGTACCAGCCCGGGCCACGCTCGTCGTAGCGCGACACTTCTTCGATGCGAAACGGCCAGCATTGGCCCATCTCGGGCGGCAGCGCGATTTGCGGGAACTCGGGCGTGAGCGTCTGCGTCAGGTCGATGACACGAATCCCGCCGGAACCGAGCGCGCCGGCGAGTGCCGCGAGGAGTTGGGTGGGGTTCATGGACTGACCGCCGGCAGTAGACCCCGGCTTTCGCCGGGGTGACGGCCCTCAGCCTGAGATATGACGAGTTGAATCATGCGCTCATCCTCCTGCCGCCAACTCGCGCTCGAGCACCTTCGGGTTCTCGCGCCAGCGCTCCAGCCACTCTTGCGCCACGTCGCCGGGGTACACGTCTTCTACGCCGTCGCGCAGCGCCTTGATCACCGCACTCGCGAGCGCCTCTGGCGTGAGCTTGGGTGGCGGCATGTTCTGGTTCCACTCGTCGTCGACCGGCCCCGGAAACACGTTGATCACGCGGATCCCCGCAGTGCGCATCTCGGCGCGCTGGCATTGCGCGAGCGAGTGCGCCGCCGCCTTGCTCGCGCTGTACGTGCCGTGCGGCGGGAAGTTCGCGAGCGCGTAGATCGACAGCAGGTTCACCCACGCGGTGGCGTGCGTCGCGCCGTCGGCGGCGCGGCCCATGAGCGCGGGGCCGAATTCCTGCGCCAAGCGCAGCGCGCCGAAGTAATTGACGTCCATCTCGGCGCGCGCCGCATCGGTGCCGCGCCTTGCGGAAATTCCGAAGGTGCGGTGCACTTCGGCGTTGTTGATGACGATGTCGACCTTGCCGCCGATCTCGCCCGCGAGCTCGCTGACCGAGCGCGCATTCGTCAGGTCCAGCGGCACGAGGCTCACCTGCGGCAAGACGGTGATGTCGTCGAGGCCGCTGCCGTGGCGCTTCCATGGTTCGGCGTGGCCGGCCCAGACGATGTCGGCGCCGGCCTGAATGAGCGCCCGCACGAGCGCCTGGCCCACGCCCGTCATCGCGTCGGTGACGAGGATCTTGCGCAGCTTCGGGTCGCTCGTCATTTCGCGCAGCATCTTGTCATCATTCATGTGCGGGGTCTCCGTAGCGGGAAATGCGATGACGACGGCGCGGCCGGCGCGGTCCAGGCGCGCGCCGACTTTCACGCGCACGCCGGGCTTGCCTACAACGTCGTGCGCGCTTGAGGCCTGCACGTCGCCGTGCAGATGGACCATCAGCGTCGGCCCGGCGTCCAGGCGCACGAGGCCCAGGCGCCACGGCAGGCGTTCGCGAAAGAACAAGTCGTTGCTGTGATGCAGCGTCGTCACCGCGAGCAACTCGCCGGCGCCGCTTTGCGCGCGCCACTTCAGGCGCGGCGAGACGCACGCGCTGCACGCTTCGCGCGGCGGGTACTGAACCGTGGCGCAGTCTTCGCACACTTGCAGCTCGAAGCGCCCCTCGGCAGCAGCCGCGGTGAGGCCCAGCGCAATCCGGCTGCGGCCCCACGGCGGCAAGTTCATCTGCGGCGTGCGCCGCACCGGGTTCTTGCGCTTGGGGCGCATCAGCGGCATGGTCATGACGCTGTCTCCGAATCCGTCGGCAGCGTCATGATGGTCGCCCCAGAATCACCGCACCCGTGCACAGGCAACGGTCGTAAGTGACCATGCCAAAGCCGCTCACCAGGCCGAGCTGCGCGTCTTTCACGGCGTGCCCCGGCGCGGCGTCGGTGAGCTGACGGATCGCTTCCGTCATGCCGATGAAGCCCCCCGCCGCACCCGCCTGGCCGCACGAGAGTTGCCCGCCCGACGTGTTGTTCGGAAAGTCGCCGTCGAAGGTCAAACGGTGCGCGCGAACGAACGCCGGGCCCTCGCCCTTGGCGCAGAAACCGAGGTCTTCGAACTGCATCATGACGATCACAGGATAGTCGTCGTAGGTCTGGACGAAATTCATGTCGGCGGGCTTGGCATCGGCCATCGCGTAAAGCTCCGGCAAGTCAAGCTGCCAGCCGCCGCGCACCATGATCGGGTCTTGCGCAAAGGCGTTGTGGCGCTCGATCGCGCCGCGCAGCGTCGCGTAGCGAAGCCCCAGATCGCGCGCGCGCTCTTCGCTCATCACGAGAAAGGCCTCGGCGCCGGCGCATGGCATGACGCAGTCGAAGAGGTGGATGGGCTCGGCGATCGGCCGCGCGCCCAGGTACTCGTCCATTCCGAGCGGCTTCTTGAAGACGCGTGAGCCCGACGGGCTTGCCAATCCCGGCAAACCCGCGAGCGCATTCGCGCGCTGATCGACGCAGATCCGGCCGAAGTCCTCGCGCGTCGCGCCGTACTGGCGCATGTAGTTCGCCGTGATGAACGCAAAGATCGCGTTCGGCCCGCCCGAGCCGTACGGATACGTCGCGTCGCGCGCAAAGCCGCTGAACGACCCCAACATCAGGCGAAACGAATCGACGTGGTTCGTGTCCGCGGCCACACACGCGACCACACTCGCGTCACCCGCCTGCACCGCACGCGCCGCACGCCGCAGCGCCATCACACCGGAGGCGCCGCCATTGGGCAGGTGGTCGAGCCAGCGAGGGCTCAAGCCCAGATGCTGCGTCACACCGACTGCGGTGTCAGGGTTCAGCGAAAAGCTGCTCACCGTGAGGCCATCGATGTCGCTCTTGGCGATGCCGCTTTGCTTGACAAGCGCCTGGACCGCTTGGCCAAGGAACCACATCGCACCGCGCGTCGAATAGCGCACGTAGGGCACCGTCACCGGCACGGCGACGGCCACCTCCTCGTAGCCTTTGCGCACCGACGTCATGTCGGTTGCTCCATTGCACTTCTCGCGCTTGGCGATGCATCGGCGCCCAGGGGCGGCGGCTTGCGGCCCTTTGCTGCCGTTCGTCGCGAGCTTCCTGCGACGGTTGCGACGCCAGGGCGGCGGCGGTGCCCCCGTGCTCCGGCCCACGCTCGCGGGGCACCGTCCAGAAGTGCAAAGCAAAGCCGCGTCAACACGGGACTTACGCTGCATCGGTTGGCAGACACCGCGAATGGGTCCTGCGCCCGGGGGCACCACCACCGCCCTGCTGCACACACCGGTGGCATGCAGAGCCTTCGCATGCCACCCGAGTGCCGGGGTAGGTGGCTTGGGGTACGGGCGCAGGCCCCCATTCGCGGTGTGATCAACCTGCACCCGAGAACACCTCGTTGATGGCGCAACGCCAGCGGGCCCAATACGGTGCCCCGCGAGCGTGGGGCCGGAGAACGTACCCCAGGCCACCTGCCCTTTCTCGACCTCTGCACGCAGGTCGCGCCGAACGGCAGCAACGGGCCGAATGCCGACCTCCCCTCGTGACCCGGTGCCAGACGTTTCATGCCGGAAGCCGGCCAGCCTTGAGTCGAATCCGCGCTGAGGCGAATCGCGAGCCAAGGAGGCAGCGAACCCATGAGCTGAAGGGCCTCACGTCAGAGCTGCCGCTTTTTCATCGCGCGAGTATCGATGCAGTGCGCCTGCCCCGGCAGCGCGAGCGCCATTGCCTTCAACTCGCCCCGCTGGACTTTCTGCGACGGCGTGAGCGGCAGTGCGTCGACGAAGGCGACAAACCCGGGCGCCTTGTAGTAGGCAAGGCGCTCCAGCGCGTGCGCAACGATGCGGTGTGCGAGCTGCTCGCGTTCCCCCGACGCAACGGGCTCGTGCGTCACGATGCACGCCAGCACCTCGTCGCCACGCAACTCGTCGGGTGTGGCCGCCACCGCGCAGGCCTTCACTTCGGGCAACTGGCTCAGGACGCTTTCCACTTCTACAGCGGAGATGTTTTCGCCGCTGCGGCGGATCACGTTCTTGCGCCGGTCGATGAAGTGCAGCAGACCTTCGGAATCGCGATTGACGATGTCGCCGGTGTGGAACCAGCCGCCCTGCCAGGCTTCATCGGTCGCCTGAGCATCTTTCAGGTAACCCGCGAAGAAGCCGTAACGTGGGTCGGCGCCGACGCGCTTGACGAGCAACTCGCCGGGCTGGCCCACGCCGGCCTCATTGCCATCGTCACCGACGACGCGCACCAAAACGTCCTCACTCTCGCGGCCAAAACAACTCGTTCCCACGGATCGCGGCTCGGCGTTGGCCATGATCACCGCACCCGCGCCGGTTTCCGTCATCGCCCAACCCTCGAGCAGCGGGAAGCCGAAACGCGCTTCGAAGGGTGCGTGCAAGGCCTTGTCGACGCCGGCGCCGAAGCCGAAACGAACCGCGTGGCGCGCATCGTCGATGCTCGCCGGAGCCTTCATCAACATCGACGGCATCACGCCGAGGTAGTGCACGATCGTCGCGCGCGATTCGCGAACCGTGTTCCACCAGCTGCCGGGGTGGAAGCGATCCAGCACCATCAGGCAACTGCCGCTCTGCACACAAGCCAATGTCGAAAACGCCATCGCGTTCATGTGCGCCACGGGCAGCGGCGTGACCATGCGCTCCTGACCGGGCCGCAAGTCGCAAAGCCCGCCCACGCTCAGGTACCAGCGCCCCGCGTGCAGGAAGTAGCGGTTCTGCAAGATGCAGCCCTTGGGTCGGCCCGTCGTTCCCGAGGTGTAGAGCAGCGCGCATTCACTCAGCTCGTTGGGAGGCGCGTGGCCATCGGGCGCGGCGCTCGGCGCAGGTGGAGGAACCTCGCCGTCCGCGATCACCGCGAGGCGCCTGCCGACGGCCGCAGCGGCAGCTCGCAAGCCGGCATGGCGCTGCGGCACCGCGACCGCGAGCGCGATCTCGGAGTGGCCCACCAGGTACTCCAGCTCGGCTGAGCGCAGGTCGGCGCTGATCGGAACGACGGACACGCCCAGCCCGTTCAGAGCGAACCAGTGCAGAAAGAACGCCGGCCGGTTGTCGAGCAACAAGCCGACGCGGTGCCCGCCGCCATAACCCGCACGTGCATAGGCTTCACGCAAGGCGAGGATGCTGCGCTGCGCCTGCGCGTAGCTCAAGGCACCCGCGGCAATTCCATAAGCCACGGCAGTCTCGGGCAGGACCTCAAAAAACGGCGGATCCGCCCAGCGCGCTGCGGCTTCTTCGAATGCGCCAGCGACCGTGGCGGAAGAAGAAGGCATGCCCACGTGCCCTACATGAACAACTGCATGCTGCCGAACGCAGCGTCGCAGTTCACGAGGTCGACGCGCTTCTGCTTGATGCGCAATGCCCCGTCCTGACTCACCAGCGTGTGCGTCGCCCAGCCGGCGTAAAGCGTCTGTTCGTCCAGGCGCGTTTCGACATAGTGGAACGCGGTGCGCGTGGTGTAGACGCCCGCCGCATCGTCGCGCGCCTCGACGCTCGGCTGCTGCAGCAAGTGGTGGCAGCGGCTGCGCGGCTGCTGCGAGAACGTTCTCGCGCCGTGCAGGCGCTCGACGCGGATTTTCAGCAGCAGCTTGTCTTCATACATCAACGAGGCGTGCAGTTTGGCGTCGGTCTGGCCGTGCGCGAGCGGCATCCAGTACACGCCGTCTTCAGCGAACAGGTTCAGCCAGTCGTCGAAACGCAGTTCGTCGAGCAGGCGCGCTTCGGCGACGACGAAGTCAATGAGTTGCTGGTTTGTCATGCTTGCGACCCTTTTTACCTCTGTCATCCGGGCGCAAGCCGGGATGCTTCGCCAGCCGCAGCGCTGGGTGCATGCAGTGGATCCCGGCTTGCGCCGGGATGACCGGGGGGAGTCATGAAGCGCACCCAGGCGCGCATCTGGTTGCGCATCTGCCATTCGTTGGTGCCATTGGTCGCGACGTTGACTTGGGACTTTTCGGCGGCGTCGTAGAGGCGCGCCACGTTCACCCATTCGCGGCCGCGCGAGTGCAGCGCCGCTTGCGCGCGTTCGTACATTTCGAGGTCGTCGTGGCCGACGACCGACGTGGGCGCGTTGACGAGGCGGTTGTACATCAGCGTTCTCTCCAGCAACAGATCCGGCGCGCCGACGAGGCGGAACGTCCACGACTCGACGAGCGTGCGGTCGGCAGCGATCGGCTTGAAAAGCCGCAGCATCTGGATCGGCCCCTTGACCATGATGTTGGGAAAGTAGACCGTGTTGTGGCGCACTTCGCCGAGGATTTTCTTCGCACGCTCTTCGCCGTACGCCGCAGCCATTGCCTCCCAGTAGCCGGGAACCGGCGAGTACGCGGCGTGGATCGAATCGGCGACTCCGGTGTGGCCGTGGCCGTTCGCCCAGACGCGGATCCCCATGCCCTCGAAAAATTCATACGGATTCACGAAGGGCGCGAACAATTCCACCGCCATCGGCTTGGGCGTTCCGGCGGGCGCGTCCTGCCAGACGCGCACCGCCGTGCCGGCAGAAGACTGATGCGCGACCATCGGGTGACACGTGTCGGTCTGGTTGTCGACCAGCATCTTCCAGTTGCAGCGGTGCATGTAGCGCATCACACCGCCCGCGACTTCGAGTTTGCCGACGGGCGAGCGGTCGACCATGTTGTCGAGCGTGGACAGCGACTCGCCGAAGAATTCTTCGAAGCCCATGCCCGCGGGGTTCAAGCGGCAGAACACGAAGTCACGGTACATCTGGACCGCGCCCACACTCGCCATGCCGCGGCTTGCTTCGCAATGCTCAAACCCGGTGTTCGCGTAGCCTTCGCGCAGCGGCGTGTTGAGCAGCGACCCGTCGGTGCGGTAGGTCCACGCGTGGTACGGGCAGCGGAAGAATTTGCCCGTGTTGCCGTGGCCTTCGGGTGCGACCTGCACGCCCTTGTGCGCGCAGCGGTTGTGCAGGACGCGCACCGTCTCGTCGCTGTGGCGCACCATCACAACGCGCTGGTCGCCCACCGTCGTGCTGTAGAAGTCGCCCGGCATCGGCACCTGGCTCGCGTGGCCCACGTAGACCCAGGCGTTGGCGAACAGGTGTTCCATTTCGAGCGCGAAGACGTCCGCGTCGATGTAGCAGTCTTTGTGAATTTCGGTGTCGCGCACCAGCGCGGCGATCGCGCTCGGGTCGTAGCGGGGTTGCCGGTCCACGTTCAGCCCTCCTGCAAATTCGGTGCGAGGCGTTGCATCGCGGCGCGCAGCGCCACGCCCTGATCGTCGGCGAGTGCGGCGTCGCGCAGACTCGCCAGCGCGTTGGCCGCAATCGCGGGCGCGCCGCTCTTCCACAGGCTGCGCAGGGCATCGAAGTTGCGCAGGCCGCGTTCGTGCGTGTCACCATAACCTTTGACGAGGCGTTGGCAGCGCGCGATTTCGGTCGCGAGGTCGAGGTCGCTTGCGGCGGCTTCGCGCACGTCGGCGAGCCAGGCTTCGATGCGCGCCTGCTCCGCAGCAAAGCGCAGCGTGCCGCGCCGCCAGCGCCGCAGCCCGGCGACGCTGGAGAGCATCAGGTAGCCGCGCAGCGAACTCGTCTGGATGACGCGGCCTTTGGTGGCAAAGCGCTCGACAAAACGCCGCGCCGCGCCCGTGCGCAGCAACCAGCGCCCGACGCCGGCGGGCAGCGTGTCGGCGATTTCCTGCACTCGCGGGTGCATGTATTCGTTGATCGTCAACACCTGGTCGGTGCCGACGCGCACTTCGCCGCGCACCCGTGCAAACCGCGAATCGCGCGTCTTCAGTTCGGCGACGCGTATCGTGTCTTCGTACGACATCCACAGCGCGAGATGGCGCGCGACTTCGAGCGTCAGCACCGTCGATGCGGCATCGCTCTCGCGCTCGGCACCGTGCACAGCGCCCAGGCGCCTCAGGTACTGCGCCGCGTAGGCCGGATCCTGGTAGTCGACCAGACGGCGCAACCCTTCGATGACCACTGCGCGCGTGTCGCCCGAATAGCGGCGCGCTGCTTCGTCAAGCAGCACCTGCACCGCGGGGTGCGCGGCACGCGGCACACGCGGCGCTGCGCCGGCCATCGCGGGAACGGCCGAAGCCTCGGCAGCGCCCTGGGCAGTGCGCTCGAACGCCTTGCCGAACGCCGCCAGGCTCGCCTTCACGCCCACGCCGCCGCGGCAAATCGTTTCTTCGAACGGCTCGCGCTGAAACGGCAATACGCCCGTGCCCGCCAGCGTGCCGAACAAGACGGCGCTGATGACGCTGCGGCTCGCCTCAGCCGCCTGCGCCATGTCATAGCCGACGAAGGATCGCGCAGCGGCTCGCGCCTGCGCGAGCAGGGCCGCACTGTCGCTGCGCCCGTCGCCCATCGCGACTTTTTCCGAGACCGCGTAGACACGGTGCGTCGAGGCGATCAGCGTCGTGCGGTCCGGCGTCACCAGGCCACGCTGCACGGCGCGCCCGGCTTCCATGAGTTCCGAAGCAAGCACCACGTCCACATCGCCGGGCAGCGGCATCAGCGCGAGCACCGGCGCGGCGCCCGCGGCGTCGGCCGCGTCGCGCGGGAACAGCTCGACGTAGTAGATCGTCGCGCCGGTGCGCTGCGCGACGCCAGGTACCGACGTCGTCTGCGCGATGAAGCCGTTATGTTCACCGAGGTCGACGATCCAGTCGGCGAGCACGCCGCCGCCCTCGCCGCCCATGGCGAGGATCGCGATCTTGATCGGCTGAATCGTGTCCATACTCACTCAGAAGGCGAAGCGAGCACGCCGCGCCGCCGAGCGCCTTTGCAACCAACCGATCACGGCCCCGCGCATGCGCTCTCGCAGTTTGTCCCACGCTGTCGGGTTGCTGACGATCTGCGCCCGGTAAAACGACGGGCACAACACGGCCGCGTGCGCGACTTCGCCGCACAGGCCGCAGCCGACACAACTGTCGAGCACGGTGGCGACCGGATCGGTGCGCAGCGGGTCGGGATTCGCCTTGATCGACAGCGACGGGCAGCCCGACAGCCGGATGCACGAGTGGTCGCCCGTGCACGTGTCGGAGTCGATTCCGTAGCGCTCGCGCACCATGCGCTGCCCCGCGGCAACCGCCGCGCGCTCGATCGGCTTCTCGCGGCGCTGCTTGTTGAGCATGCATTCGCTGCGCGCGATCACGACCTTGGGCCCGCGCTCTTTCGTCGTCAGCGCGTCTTTCAACGCAGCCTTCATCGCCGCCAAATCGTAGGTGTGCTCCACCGTGCGCGCCCATTCCACGCCGACACCACGCACCGCTTTTTCGATCGCGTGGCCGGTGCTGCGTGTCGGGTTCGCTGCCGCCGAGGACAAGATGTCCTGCCCGCCGGTGGCCGACGTGTAGCTGTTGTCGACGATCACGGTCAGGTTGTCCGAGCGGTTGAACACGGCGTGCGCGATTCCGCTCGTCAAGCCGTTGTGCCAGAAGCCGCCGTCGCCCATCAAGCTGATGGCACGTTTCTCGCGTTTGCCGGCGTGCGCACCTGAGGCCACGGCGCCGCCGGGCGAATTCATCGCCGACGCGCCTGCCGTGCCCAGGCCATAACCCATCGTCGTATTGCCGAGGTTGAACGGCGGCAGGATCGAAAACAAGTGGCAGCCGATGTCGGCCGACACATGGTGTTCGCCGATCTCGCGCTCGAGCAGTTTCATCGCCGTGAAGATCGGCCGTTCCGGGCAGCCGGTGCAAAAGCCCGGCGGGCGGGTGTGCACGATCTCGGCGAGCGGCTTCATGGCATTGGCCGACGCGCGCGGGGGCGCAGCGGCAGGCATTGCATCCAGTCTGTCGTAGCGTCGCAGAAATTCGCCGACGCCCTTGTAGACCTCGGCCGCCGTGTACTCGCCGGCCACCGGCAGAAAGTCCTTGCCGTGCAGCACGGTGCGGCCGTCGCCCTGGCGCAGGATGCTCGCGATGTTCTGCTCAATGAAGTTCGGCTGCCCTTCTTCCACCAGCAGCACGGCGCGCTTGCCTTCGCAGAAGAACAGCACTTCGGCGTCGATCACCGGGTAGGCGACGTTCATCACGTAGAGCGGGACGCGTGAGTTGCCGAACACATCGGCGAGCTCAAGGCGTTCCAACACGCGCAGCAGCGTGTTGTAGCTGCCGCCCTGGACGATGATGCCGATGTCGTCCGCAGCGTCGGCGAAGAATTCGTTCAGGCCGCGCTCCTGAATGAACTTCACCGCCGCCGGCCAGCGCTGCTGAACTTTCTCTTTCTCGTGCGCAAAACTCGCCGGCGGCAAGACGATGCGGCTCGTGTCGCGGCGCGGATGCTCCATCGCCTCGCGCAGCGTGTACGGCGAGCGGCGGTTGCTGCTGGCGACAAACTGGCCGTGCACATGGCAAGCGCGGATGCGTAGTTGCAGCATCACCGGCGTGTGGCTGATCTCGCTCAGCTCGAAGCCGGTTTTCACCGCGGCGACGATTGCCGGCAAGTTCGGCCGCGGGTCGAGCAGCCAGATTTGCGACTTCATGGCAAACGCGTGGCCGCGCTCCTGCATGATCGAGCTGCCCTCGCCGTAGTCTTCGCCGACGATGATGAGCGCCCCACCCGTCACCCCGCCCGACGCGAGATTCGCCAGGGCATCGCTCGCGACGTTCGTTCCCACCGTGCTCTTGAACGTCGCCGCGCCGCGCAGCGGGTAGTTCACGCTCGCAGCGAGCGTGGCCGCTGCGGTGGCTTCGCTCGCGCTGTTCTCGAAGCGGATGCCGTGCTCGATCAGGATGTCCTGCGCGTCGGCAAGAACGTCCATCAGGTGTGAGATCGGCGCGCCCTGGTAGCCCGAAACGTAGGCGACTCCCGATTCGAGCAAGGCCTTCGTGACAGCGAGGATGCCCTCACCGCGAAACACTTCGCCCTGCCCCAGGCGCAGCTTCTTGACTTCTTCGGCAAATGAACGTTCAGCCATCCCGCATTATTGTGGCTGGTCGCCGCTTTGCGAAAACCCTCAGGCTCCGGCATGCGCGCAGGGTCGATCGCACACGCGAACCGCCGAATCTCAAAACAGCGTGCGGATCGACCACAGCTCCGGAAAGAAGCGGTGCTCGGTGACGTGCTGCAGCCAGCCCACGCCCGCCGAACCACCCGTGCCGGGTTTCAGGCCGATGATGCGCTGCACCGACACGAAGTGGCGCCAGCGGTACTGCGACATCTGGTCGGCCAGCGCAATCAGCGACTCGCCCAGGCGATAAAGCGGGTTGCCGGGCGCCGGGTTCGTGTAGACCTGCAGCCAGGCCTGCTCGACTGAGGCGTTGGGCACATAAGTCTCTGCCCAGTCGCGCTCGAGCGCATTCGCGTCGATGACCAGGCCGTTGCGGCTGAGCAGCGCGATCACGTCGTCGTAAAGGCTCGGCGAATTCAGCGCCGACTCCATCGCCGGCCAGACGTGCGGCATGTTGCGAAAGGCACTCGCCAGGCGCGCATTCTTGTTGCCCAGGATGAACTCGACGTGGCGGTACATGAACGACAACTGGCCTGACGCGGTGCCCAGCGTGTCGCGGAACTGGTTGAAGCCTTCGGGCGTGATGGTGGACAGCACGTCCCACGAGCGGCCGATGTACTCGACCATGGCCTTGGCGCGAATGAAGATGTCGAGCGCGTTCTCGACTGCACCGGTCTTGATTTGCTGCTGTGCGTTGTACAGCTCGAAGTGCAGCGCCTTGAACAGCAACTCCTTGACCTGGCCCATGACGAAAAAACACATCTCGTCGTAGCCCTGGCTGCGCGGGTGTTGCAGCGAGAGCAGCAGGTCGATGCTCTGGTAGTCGACATACGGGTTGCTCGTTCCTGCGAAGTCGACGAGCGGTTTGCCTCCGGTGGCTTGTGCGGTGTAGGCGCGGCTTTCGTCGGTGGTGACGGGCATGGGGCGAGCGCCGATGCCCGGGGCGACGCCTGCGGGGTCGATGAGATGCGGAACCTTCGGTGCGTAGTTGGGCATGTTGGTTTGGCAGTTTCAGTTCGCGGTGAGCAAGGCTGCGACAGCACGGCCCAGCCGCGTCGACGGATCCGCAAGCTCGAGGATGACGTCGAAGTGATTGCGCTGCGCGATCTCGAAGGGTTCGCAGCGCGTTCCCGCGCGTTCCAGCTGCGCAGCAAAGTCACGGCTCTGGCGTTTGAATTCGGCCGTCTCCACCTCGCCCCAGCAGACGATTGTCGGCGGGAAGCCTTGCAAGGGCAGCAGCGCCGGGCTCACCTCGCGAGCTACCGCGGGCGTCAGGCCGAGCGCATCATTGATCGATGTGCCCACCAGCGGCTCGAGTTCATAGATTCCCGAGACGAGCACCGCGGCCTTGACCGGCGCCCTGCCGACGTGCGGCAACGCCGTCATCGCCGCGAGGTGCGCGCCCGCGGAACTGCCGGCGACGACGATGCGCCGCGGGTCGATGCCCAGACTCGCGGCGTTGGTATGCAGCCAGGCCAGTGCGTTGCGGCATTCAGCGACCATCCGCGCGACGCTCGCCTGCGGCGCAAGCGTGTAGTCGAGCGCGGCAAAGGCGAACCCTTGCGTCACGCAGTGGGTTGCAGGAAACGAAGCATCGTCCTTGGAAAGCTCCTGCCAATAGCCACCGTGGATGAACACCAGCAGCGGCGCAAGGCCAGCGCGGCCAGATTCGACCGGCGGCGTGAACAGATCCAGGCGCTGCGCCGCCCCGGGCCCATACGCGAGCCCCAGCCGGCCGGGCGTGCGCGCGCGGGCGTCGCGGCTATGCGCCGCGTACGCTTGAACAAAGGGTTGGTAGTCGCCACCGATGCACGAGCTCGGCGAGTACTCGCGCTCCCGCGCCGCGACGTCGAGGTCGCGCCACGACGAAGCGGTTCTCGGTCTTGCCGTCATGTCAGCGGCTCCACGACGTTTTGAAACACCGATCCGGCGTGAAGAGCTGCTTTCGGCCCGTTGCTGCCGTTCGATGTGGCCTCGCGCGTTGCGGTGCGAAACCGTTTCTGGATGAGCGACAGGGTTCAACCACCGCCATCGTCATCCCGGCGAAAGCCGGGATCCACCGGATGCACGCAATGAACGCTTCGCTGGACGCGCGACTTCCACGGGTGGATCCCGGCTTTCGCCGGGATGACGAATATCCTGCGTCGTGCCCTTCGCGCTGCGCCTTGCCATGCTGAGCCATGATCGGTGGCACGCGTGGTCGCATCCAAAGCGGACGTTCAAACGGCAGCAATGGGCCGAAAGCAGCCACTACGCCGTCGCAGCCCCGACCCGAGAGAAGGCAATCCACTTTCACTTCAGAGCGCAAAAAACGCCTGGGCATTGCCCTGCAGCAGCCGCTGCCGGTCGCCAGCGCCAAGAAACCCTGCGTCGCGAATCAATTCACCGATGCGCTGCTCGCCCAGCGGAAACGGGTAGTCCGAGCCGAGCATCACGCGCTCCACCCCCATCACGTCGGTCAGCAGGCGCAGCGCGCCGGGGTCGAATACGGCGCTGTCGACGTGGATGCGCCGTGCGTAGCTGGAGGGCAATTGGGGGCAATCCTGGCGCACGATGTCGCGGTGTTTCCACGCGTTGTCGACTCGACCCAGCAGGTAGGCGAAAGACCCGCCGCCGTGCGCAAAACAGATCTTCAACGACTGCGGAATGCGCTCGAGCGCTCCCGACAGAATCAGCGACACCATGCCCAATTGCGTTTCCGCGGGCATCGCGACGAGCCAGGGCAGCATCCACTTTTTCATGCGGTTTCCGCCCATCATGTCCCAGGGGTGCACGAGCACGGGGATGTGGTTTTGCGCGCAGTGGATCAGGAAGTCGACGAGCTGCTCGTGATCCAGGTCCTTGTCGCCCACGTGGTTGCCGATCTGCACGCCCACGCAACCGGCGGCGACGGCGCGCGACGCTTCGGCGCAGGCGAGCTTCAGGTCTTGCAGCGGCACTTGCGCGAGGGCCTTCAGGCGTTGCGGGTGCGTCGCGCAAAACGCCAGTGCGTGTTCGTTCATCTGCGTCGCCCAGTCTGCGGCGCGGGCGGGCTCCCATTTGTCGCCGAACATCACGGGCGTGGCGCACACGGCTTGCAGGTGCACGCCCTGCGTGTCGAGTTCGGTCACGCGGAAGTCGGCGTCCCACAGCGCGCGATACACCGGCCGGAACGGCGTGTCGCCGAGCATGATCTGTCCCGTCTGCCCGCCCGCGTCGACGCGCAGCCACGGCGCGCGCTCACGGTCCGCCGCGTGGGCCTGCGCCCGCGCGATCGGCGGGAAGAAGTGCGAGTGCATATCTATCATGGGCCGAACCCGGTTTCGGCAGGCGGAGGCGGCGGCTTGTACGCGACGGCGTTGATTTCAATCAGCAGGTGCGGGTGCGGCAACTGACGCACCGCGACCGTCGTTCGCGTCGGTGGTTCTGCGTTGTCACCGAAGAATTCGGCCCAGACTTCGTTGTAGCCCGCGAAGTCGGCCATGTCGACAAGGAAGCTTTGCGCCTGCACCACGTCGGACAACTCGGCGCCGACGCTGCGCAGGATGTCGCGGATGTTCTCGAGCACCGCGCGCGTCTGGGCACGCACGTCCAGGACGGTTGCGCCTGCGGCGTCGACGCTCACGCCAGCGAAGCTGTTGTCGGGCCGGCGCGAACTGGTGCCCGACACGTACAAGAAGTCTCCCGCGCGCTTCACGTGCGAATACTTGCCCCGCGGCGTGGCTTTGCCGGGAATCACGCCACCGCTACTTGCTCCACTCATGTGACCGCCTTGCGCTGTTGAAACTGCGGCACTGCCCATGCCTTGGTCGCCATCACGTCCTTCAGCGCCGCCACCGCGTTCCAGACGTCGATGAAGCGCACATAGAGCGCGGCCATGCCGAAGCGCAGGATGTCGGGCGCCCGAAAGTCGCCGATGACGCCGCGCGCAATGAGCGCCTGCATGATTGCGTAGCCTTCCGGGTGCGTGAGCGAGACCTGGCTGCCGCGCAACTCGGGATCGCGCGGCGTGACCAGGCCGAAGCCGGTCAACTCCTGGTCGACGAGGCGGATGAACAGGTCCGTCAAGGCCAGGCTCTTGCGGCGCAGCACGTGCAAGTCGACACCGTCAAACGCTTCGAGCGCGGCTTCGAGCGCAATCAGCCCCAACTGCGACGCCGTGCCGACGAGCAAACGGTCGATGCCGTTCGCCGCCTCGTAGCCGTCGACAAAGGCGAATGGCCGCGCGTGGCCGTGCCAACCCGTGAGCGGCTGACTCAGGCCCGCCTGATGCCGCTTCGCCACGAAGACGAACGCCGGCGCGCCTGGCCCGCCGTTCAGATATTTGTAGCCGCAGCCCACCGCGAAGTCGGCGTTGCAGCGGTTCAGTTCGCACGGCATCGCGCCGGCGGTATGGCACAGGTCCCACACGACCAGTGCGCCCACCTCGTGCGCGCGCCGTGTGATGCCGGCCATGTCGTACACACGGCCGGTCTTGTAGTTCACGTGTGTCAGCGAAACGATGGCGACACTTTCATCGATGCGGGCCAGCACGGCATCGGGCTGCACCGCAACGAACTCGGCGCCCATCAACTCGGCCACACCACTGGCCACATAACCATCGGTCGGGAAGTTGCCGAGTTCGCCGAGGATGCGCTTGCGCTGCGGACGCATGCGCAGCGCCGCGATCAACACCTTGAACAGATTCACCGACGTCGAATCGGCGACGATCACTTCCTCCCCCGCGGCGCCGATCAGTTGCGCGATGCGCGCGCCGACACGCTGCGGCGCGGGGTACCAATCGGCGTCGTTCCAGGAGCGGATCAGGCCCACACCCCACTCCTGCTCGACGGCGCGCTGCAGGCGCGGCGCGACCGTCTTGGGCAAGGCGCCGAGCGAATTGCCGTCGAGGTAGTTCACGCCCGGCGGCAGGGCAAAGCGGTCCCGGCACGGCGCGAGGGCGTCGGCAGCGTCAAGTTTGGCGACCGCGGCTTGCGTGATGGTCTTGGGGCTGAGTGGCATAACGCGTGTCCTTGTGTCGAATCGCCCGGCGCGTGCGCGGAGCCAGCGATTGTCGGCGTCGCCCCACGGCGTCGCTTGCAGGCCCAGGCTTAACGCGATTCGACCGCTCGAGCCGCGGCCAGCCGCGTCTCGACTGCCCGGACGAAAAACGCCGCCCCAAGCGGCAGCGCGCGGTCGTTGAAGTCATACCCCGGGTTGTGAATATCGCAGGCACCCTCGCCGACGCCGTTGCCGATGTTCAGGTAGCAGCCCGGCACCTTCTCGAGCATGAAAGAGAAGTCTTCCGAGACCATGGCCAGGGGGGGGTTGCGCTCGACCTTGTCGGCGCCCACCAGCTCGCCGCAAATGCGCGCGGCGAACTCGGCTTCGGCCGGATCGTTCACGGTGGGCGCGAAGAGCAGGCGAAAGTCGACTGTGGCGCTGGCACCGAAGGCGGCAGCGGTGCTCTCGGCAATCCGACGGAGGTTCTTCTCCACCAGTTGCATCACGTCGCGTGAGAAAGCGCGCACGGTACCGCCCAGCTCCGCCGTCTTCGGGATCACGTTGTAGGCGTCACCGGCGTGGATGCGCGTGACCGAAAGCACCGCGGTGTCCACCGGCGCCACGTTGCGCGAGACGATGCTCTGCAGCGTCACCGCAATCTGTGCCGCCACCAGCGCAGCGTCGATGCCGGTCTCGGGCCGCGCGCCATGCGCCCCCTTGCCGGTCACATGGATATCGAAGAAGGCGCCACCGGCCATCATCGGACCCGCCCGCACCGAGAAGCGGCCGACGTCCAGGCCGGGCCAGTTGTGCATGCCGAACACGGCCTCGCAGGGGAAGCGTTCGAACAGGCGGTCGTCAATCATGGCCATCGCCCCGCCCAGGCCTTCTTCGGCCGGCTGGAAGATAAAGTTGACGACACCGTTGAAGCGCCGGGTGGTCGACAGATAGCGCGCCGCGCCGAGCAGCATCGCTGTGTGCCCGTCGTGGCCGCAGGCGTGCATCACGCCCTTGTTCACCGAGCAGTGGCCGAAGCGGTTGACTTCGAGAATCGGCAAGGCGTCCATGTCGGCGCGCAGGCCGAGAGCGCGGGAACTCTTGCCCGCCCGCAGCACACCGACGACGCCGGTGCGGCCGACACCGCGGTGCACCTCGTCGAAGCCGAAGGCCTCGAGCTTGGCAGCCACCAGCCCGGCAGTGCGGTCTTCCTTGAAGCCGAGTTCCGGGTGGGTGTGGATGTCCTGACGCCAGGCGGTCATTTCGGCGTGCAGTGGGGCGAGCAGTTCGGCGGTGGACATGGCCTGGGCAGCTTGGGTTGACAGGCTGCCATCGTAGTGCGGACGCCGCGGCGACGCGGGGCAAAGTTTTCGGGTCCTCAGCATTGACACCCGATGCGGCAGCGCCCTAGACTGAACCTTCGTTCATCGCGAGAAAGCCTTCGATGTCAAGCACCCGAGTCCCCACCGATGCCGCACTGTTGGAGGCCGCCGCCCGCCTCGCAAATTTGCCCCTGTCTGCCCAGCGGGCAAGAGAACTGGTGCCGGCCGTGGACGGCGTATTTGCGCTGCTCGACGCGCTGGATCGGCGCAGCCTCGGCGAAACCGCGCCTGCGTTCGCATTTCAAGCCAAGTGGGGTGCATGACCGTGGCCGACGCACTTCAATTGAGCCTTCGCGAAGTGGCCGCCGCGATCAAGGCGCGAGAAGTCTCTCCGGTCGAGCTGGCCCGCCAGTCGCTGGAACGGGTCGCCGCTGACGAGCCCCGGCTGAACGCCTATGTGCGGATGACTGCCGATCTTGCGCTGGCGGCCGCGCGTCAGGCCGAGCGCGAAATCGCGAGCGGTGGCTGGCGCGGTGAGCTCCACGGCGTGCCGGTTGCGGTCAAGGACCTTTACGACATGGCGGGCCTACCCACCACTTGCAGTTCCCGGGTTCGGCACGACCACGTTGCCGCAGAGAATTCGGCTTGTGTCGATCGGCTTCAGCAGGCCGGCGCGGTGATCGTCGGCAAGACGCATACGCACGAGTTCGCCTACGGGATCGTCACGCCCACGACCGGCAATCCCTGGAACACGGCGCACATACCGGGTGGTTCCAGCGGCGGTTCGGGCGCAACCGTCGCGGCCCGGGGCTGCTTCATGGCAATGGGCACGGATACCGGAGGCTCGATCCGGATCCCGGCTGCGGTGTGCGGTGTCGTCGGGCTGAAGCCCACGTATGGCCGGGTCAGCCGGTTTGGCATCGCTTCGCTGAGCTGGTCGCTTGACCACGCCGGCCCGCTGGCGCGCACGGTGGGCGACGCCGCGGTGACCCTGGCCGCACTGGCCGGCTATGACGAACGCGACCCGGGCAGTGCGAACGTCCCCGTTGGTGACTACACCGCTGAACTCGAGCGCGGCGTCAAGGGACTGCGCATCGGTGTTCCACGCAACTATTTCTTCGACCAGGTCGATCCCGAAGTGTCGAAGCACGTTCGTGCCGCACTCGACAAGCTCGCGTCGCAGGGTGCCGAACTCGTTGACGTCGAAATACCGATGGCACAACAGATCATGCCGGTCGAATTCGGCCTTTGCATGCCCGAGGCGTCCGCCTACCACCAGGAAGCGATGCGGACCCGCCGCGAACTGTATGAAGAAGACGTGCGGGTGTTCCTGGAAGCCGGCGAGATGATTCCCGCGGTTGACTACATCACGGCACTGCGGGTACGCAGCACGATGCAGGCCGCATGGCGAAAAATGTTTGACGGGCTGGACGCCATCATCGGCCCGGCCGTGGCATCCCCCGCCACACGCAGGGACCAAGTCAGCGTGCGTTGGGCGGATGGCAGCGAAGAGCCTGTGACACCGGTCTTCGTGCGACTCTCAGCACCGGCCAACGTGCTGGGGCTGCCTTCGGTGGCCGTGCCATGCGGCTTCACTGCCAGTGGCTTGCCCACGAGTTTTCAGGTGATCGGCAGGCCGTTCCACGAAGCACGGATCCTGCGCATCGCACGCGCCTATGAAAGTGTCACCGACTGGACAAAGCGGCAATCGGCGCGCTGAATGACTGGCTCGGCGATGCCCGCGTTCAATACCAACCTGGCTTTGCGCCGCTGCCGAGCATCTCGTCATAGACGTCCTTCCGGCGATCGCGCAGCACTTGGTTGTATTCGTTCCAGTTGCGCTTGCGCCGCGCATCCGACAGGTTCACTTCGGCGTAGATGATTTCTTCCTCGGTGCGCGAGGCCGGGCCGGCCACCGGCCAGCCGGTGTAGCTGACGATCAGGCTTTCGCCGAGGAATGGCTGGCCGCGTTCGGTGCCGACGCGATCGGCCGCCGCGATGAACACCGAATTGGAGTGCGCAGCAGCCATGCACAGGATGTTCGCCATGGCCTCGCGCTTGGGGTCCTGCCCGGGAATCGGCACCCAGTTCGTCGGGATGCAGATCAGATCAGCGCCCTGCAGAGCGAGCAGGCGGTGCCCCTCGGGAAACCAACCGTCATAACAAATCATCGCCCCGATCCTGCCAATGGGCGTGGCAAACACCGGGAATCCCAGATTGCCTGGCTCGAAGAACAGGTTTTCTTCGTTCCACAGGTGGACCTTCCGGAACGTGCCGATGTAGCCCTCGGGACCGATGATCACTGCTGAGTTGTAGAGCTTCGTGCCTTCGCGTTCGGCGATGCCCGCGACGATGGTCATGCCGAATTCCCCCGCCGCCATCGACCAAGCCTGCGTTGTCGGCCCGTCGGGTATTTGCTCGGCCAGCGCAAAGGCCTCCTCGCGCGACTCGAACACATAACCGGAGTTCGCAAGCTCGGGCAAGACGACGAGCTTGGCGCCGTTGCGTGCCGCCGTTTCGATCAGTTCCAGGCTCTTGGCAACGTTGGCTGCCTTTCGCCCGACGCTGGGCTCCATCTGAATGCACGCGATTCGAACCATTGCTTCCGATTTCTGCGTTCGATCTGCCATAAGGGCCTCCGGGTTCGGATCGGTGGATGGGACAGTCTCAAGTCTAAACGTGCGACACGACTTGGCGGTTGGACTGAACCATGCCGGCCAGCGCGAGCACGAACCCAGCGGGCTGTGGCGCAACCGCTGCACAGAGTAGGGAAACCCTTGATGAAGCTCGCGATTGTCATGGGCTACGCTCGACCGTCAAATCTGGGCTCGGCGCCTGTGCCGATGCAACTGGCGCACGTCGATTGCCGATAAGCAGGGATGGACAATCTCATCAGGCTGATCTTTGACGTTCTCGCGTTCACGTCGGTGATCGTGCTGATCGTTCTGGGCCTGGGCGTCATCGCGAGCATGATGGGCATCTTCAATTTCGCCCACGGCGAATTCGTTCTGCTCGGAGCCTACACGTTGTTCCTCTTCCAGGACAACGGTCTGCCGACCTGGGCCGGGCTGATCGCTGCGCCCATCGTCGTGGCGCTGGTAGGCCTGCTGCTGGAAGCGCTCATCATCCGGCGTTTTTACGCCGCACCGATCATCGCCATGCTGGGCACATTTGCGATTGGGTTGGTGATTCGCGAAGTGATCCGCGGTTTCCTGGGCGGGCACTACAAGTCAATCGAGGAACCCATCGCCGGTGCGCTCACCGTCGGTGGGCTGCAGTTTTCGATGTGGCGCACGACGATCATCATCACGACCGTGATCGTCATCGGCGCGAGCTGGGCCTTCCTCACCCGCACGTCGCTCGGGCTGCGCATCCGGGGCTCGCTCGAAAATCCAATGCTGGCTCGCGCCTGCGGAATCTCGACCACGAGCCTGTACGCGCTCACCTTCGCCTTCGGCTCGGCGCTCGCCGGTTTGGCCGGCGCGCTCATCGTCCCGCTGTATCAGCTGTCGGCCGACATCGGAACCCGGTTCCTCGTCCAGGGGTTCCTCTCGGTCATGCTGGGCGGAGTCGGAACCTTCGTGGGCCCTGTCCTGGGCGCATCGGCCGTGGGCGTCATGGCCTCCGGTCTGCCCTGGGTCGTGCCTCCGGTTATTGCCGACCCACTCGTTTTCCTGATTGCATTGGCAATCGTGAAAGTCCGGCCGCAAGGCTTCATCATCCACGGGAGACTTTGATATGACTGACTCCAGGTATTTCGATTCGAAGCGCGCCACGGCGAACCACGCCGCCGCCGCGCGCGGCGCGCGTCGCCGGTTCCTGAGCGGCAGCAGCGCGCTGGCCGCTTCCGGCTGGGTGGCCGGTATGGCCGGTGGCTGGCTGCTCAAGGCGGATTTCGCGCACGCAGCGGGGCCGATCAAGATGGGCATCGCCACTGACATCACGGGCGCCATCGCCCCGTCGGGCAACGCCAACTGGCAGGTTGCCCAGTTCGCAGTGGAGCAGATCAACAAGGGCGGCGGCATAGTGGGCCGGCCGATCGAGCTGTATCTTGAAGACACCGCCTCCGACCCGAAGATCGCAGTCGGCAACGTGCGCAAGCTGATCCAGGACCGCAAGGTCGACGTGATCCTGGGCGGGATCACCAGCGCGATGCGGCAAGCCATCAAGGACCCCATCGTCAACCGCGGCAAGACGCTCTACATCTACCCGCAGCTCTATGAAGGCCAGGAGTGCACGCCGTTCTTGTTCAACACCGGCCCCACCCCCGCTCAGCAATGCGATGAGCTGATCCCGTATCTGATCAAGACGCTGGGCAAGAAGCGCTTCGCGATGCCATCTGCAAACTACGTGTGGCCGCAACTGCTCAACAAGTACGCGCGCAAGGTCATCGAGGCGAACGGCGGCACGGTCGTGTTCGAAGAGTATTACCCGCTTGACCAGGCCGAGTACTCGGCAACCATCGCAAAGATCCGCGACGGCAAGGTCGATTGCGTCTTCAACACCGTCATCCCACCGGGCTTGCAGCCCTTCGTCAAACAGCTCTACGAGAGCGGTTTCCAGAAGAATGGCGGCGTGGCAAGTTGCGTCTACTACGACGAGAACCTGCTGAACTACCACCCTGCCAACGAGATGGAGGGCCTTGTCAGTTGCCTGGACTACTTCCAGGCGGTGGACGATCCGTTCAGCAAGCAGATGCAGCTGGACTACTCCAAGAAGTTCCCCAACACCAAGTACCTCTTCACAGCGGGCAGCGCGTCGACCGGGATGTACCGAGGGATCAAGTTCTACGAGGCTGGCGTCAAGGCGACCAAAGGCGATCTGAAACGCGAAGCGGTGGCAGCGGCCATCGACAAGGCCAAGCTTGCGAACGGTCCTGGCGGCGGCGCGGATATGGTTCCAGGCAAGATGCACTGCAAGATGAACATGTACATCGCGGTGTGCAAGGCCGATGGAGGCAAGACGCGTTACGACATCGTCAAGAAGTCGTCAATGGTCGATCCGAAGGAGTGCTGATCTCTTCACCCACTCTGCGATCAACCTCGGTCTTCAGGCCATGAATTCGAAATCCAGAAGCTTGGCCACACCCGGACGGTCTCCCGTCCGGGTACTTCCGATCATCGAAGGGGTGACGCTCGCGGTGCTGTTGATCGCCCCATTCGCGGCGGGCAGCCACACCGAAATCATCACGTTGTTCACCAACGTGCTGATTCTGTCGATCCTCGCGCTGAGTTTCGACCTGTGTTGGGGCCACTCGGGGATCATGACTTTCGGCCAGGCTTTGTTCTTCGGGGTGCCGGCCTACGTCATTGCGCTGGTAGGCCGTGACCTCGGGTTCAGCGAAATCTGGGGCACCCTGCCCCTGGCCATGCTCGTGGGCCTGGGGTTGTCGTTCACCTTCGCCATGTTCCTGCTGCTCGGCCGCAAACCGCCGACCCCCATCTTCATCGCCCTGGGCACCTTAGCGGGCGGCTACGCCGCCGAGCGGCTTGTCTCCGGCTGGCAATACGTGGGGGCCGGCAACGGACTGTCCTCGATCAAGCTGTTGAAGTTGGGTTCCTTCGAGTTCGTCGAGGGCATGCAGTTCTACTTCCTGGCGTTCGCCAGTCTGTTGATTGCGTACGCGGTGAGCCGTTACCTGATGCGCTCGCAGATGGGGCTGGTGCTCGCAGGGATGCGTCAAAACGAGGCGCGGCTTGCATTCTTCGGCTACCGTGTCCAGTTCTTCAAGGCGGTGGTCTTCTCGTTTGCCGGGATGATCGCGGGACTGTCGGGTGCGCTCTACAGTTACCACCAGGGTTTCATCGGCCCGGGCAACATGGGCCCGGGACTGTCCACGATGGCTGTCATCTACTGCCTGTTCGGCGGGTCGGGAACGCTGATCGGCGCGGTGATCGGCACGGCGTCGATCGAGATCCTGAGCTATGTGCTTGCCGACATCGACACCGTCAAGCGCTTCTGGCCTGTGATCCTGGGGCTGGTTCTGCTCATCGTCGTGGCATTTCAACCGGGCGGCATCCTGGGCATGCTGGTGCCAGCGCGGGAGCGCTTCTTCTCTTATGGCTGGCGTCCCAGACGCGGCTCCGACGGTACCTGATCCGTGGCCCTTCTCGAAGTCACGGGAGTCACCAGGACGTTTGGTCCGTTGCAGGCGCTCAGCGGCGTCAACCTGTCCATCAGGGAAGGGACGTTTCACGGCTTGATCGGGCCGAACGGCTCGGGCAAAAGCACATTGCTCAACTGCATCGCCGGTGCACTCTTTCCCACCAGCGGCACCATCACCTTTGCCGGCCACGACGTCACCGCGGCCATGCCGTATGAGCGGGCCCGGGCCGGCCTGAGCCTGAAGTTTCAAATCACCGCTGTGCTGCAGGAACTGTCGGTCTACGACAACGTGCTGCTCGCCGTGCAGGCGCGCCAGAGCCTGTGGTCCTTGATCAGTTCCAGGACCCGGCGTGCGATGGACGACGACGTGATGGCGGCGCTGGGTCGGTTCCGCCTTGGGGACCGCGCCCACGATCTGGCAGGTGAGCTCAGCCACGGCGAGCAGCAGTGGCTGGAAATCGCCATGGCGCTCGCGCCGCGTCCCAAGCTCTTGCTGCTCGATGAGCCTACTGGGGGAATGAGCCCCGAGGAGCGCCGTGTGACAGGCGAGTTGCTGATGCCCATCAAGTCGGAGTGTGCCCTGGTCATCGTCGAGCACGACCTAGATTTCATCAAGAACATCTGCGATCACCTGACCGTGTTGGATCAGGGCAAGGTCCTGGACAGCGGAACAGTCGCCGAGATTGAAGGATCGCCGAAGGTTCAAGAGGTCTACACCAGCCGTGTCTGAGCCTGCGAAGATTCTGGAGGTGAGAAAGCTCAGTGCCGGCTATGGGCGCAGCCAGGTGTTGTTCGACCTCGACATGTCGGCGCGCACGCCTGGGACGGTCGCAATCCTCGGCCGCAATGGCGTGGGGAAGACGACGCTGCTCAAGACGCTCGCGGGTGAAATCCGGCCGATGTCCGGTGAAATCGTCTTCGATGGGAAGAATGCGGAGAAGGAACCCACGGAGCGCCGTGCCCGCCGAGGAATCGGCTATGTGCCGCAGGAGCACGCCGTTTTCGGCAAGATGACGGTGCGTGAGAACCTGGCGTTGGGAGCCGTCGCACAACCCGGCGCTTCGCGCATCGACTATGTGCTCGATTTCTTCCCCAAGCTCGCGCAGCGCCTGAACCAGACCGCGGCCACGCTGTCGGGTGGCGAGCGCAAGATGCTCGCGATCAGCAGGGCGCTGCTGGGCAACCCCAAACTGTTGATGCTCGATGAGCCAACCGAAGGTGTCTGGATCGGCGTGATCGAGGAGATCGCCGATCGCCTGTTGCAGCTGTCCAAGGGAATCACCCTGATTCTGGTCGAGCAGCACGTGGAACTGGCGCTGCGGCTGGCCGACTACGTTTACGTGATGGACCGGGGCGGCTTCGCCATGCAGGGGACGTCGGCCGAAATCAGGGACGACCCGAGGCTGTTGCGTTACTTGGCACCTTGAGCGTCCGAGGTGCAATGGCGGGCAAGAATTCGACCCTGCGAACGCTTCGCGGTCGGCACGCCGCACAACGCACCCCATGGACAGATTGTTGGCAATGACGACTTTTGTCGCCGTCGTGGACAGCGGCGGCTTCGCCAGCGCGGCGCGCAAGTTGAAGCTCTCGCCGCCGGTCGTGACGCGCGCCGTCGCCGAACTCGAAGAGCGCCTCGGCCTGCGCCTGCTGACGCGCACCACGCGGATGGTTCGGATCACCGACGCGGGTGCGAGGTACGCCGACGACTGCCGGCGCATCCTCGCCGAAATCGACGCCGCCGAGGTCGCCGCGGGCGGCGTCAGCGGTGCCGCGCGCGGCACCTTGACTATCACCGCGCCGGTGCTGTTCGGCCGCGAGTACGTCATGCCCGTCGTCACGCACTACCTGGAGATGCATCCCGGCGTTCAGGCGAATTGCCTGTTTCTCGACCGCGTCGTGAACCTGATGGAAGAGGGCGTCGACGTCGCGGTGCGCATCGGCGAGTTGCCGGATTCGTCCCTCCAGGCAGCGCGCGTGGGCAGCGTGCGGCGCGTCGTCGTCGCGTCGCCAGCTTATCTGCGCCAGCACGGCGTGCCGCTGCGCCCGGCGGACCTCGCGCAGCACAGCGTCGTCTTCGCAGGTGGTGTCACGCCGGTGCCCGAATGGCGCTTCGCCGCTTCGGGCAAGCCGCTCGTGCAGCCGGTGCAGCCACGGATTCGCACAACGACCAACGACGCTGCGCTCGCCGCCGCAGTCGCCGGGTTCGGCCTGACGCGGCTCATGAGCTACCAGGTCGCGCCACTGGTGGAAGGCGGTGTCCTGCAAATCGTGCTGAGCGAATTCGAAACCGCGGCGTTGCCGGTGCACGTCGTGCACCTCGAAGGCCGGCGCGCGACGCAGAAGGTGCGCGGCTTCATCGACCTCACGGTCGCGACACTGCGCGCCGATTCCCGCTTGAACTGATGCGGCGGCGCGGCGCGCCGAAGCTCAGCGTCGGGCCGCCGCGCCTGCGGCCTCGACGAGCTGCTGTTCGAGCGCGGCGATGCGCGCGTCGCGCTCGGCCAGCGCGCGCTGCACGTCTTCGGCGTCGACTCGCAGCGGAATGTGCTGCGGGCAATTCCAGTCGAATCCGGCGACGCGGATCGTCATCGCGCGCTGCGGCCTGGCCTTGTAGTCGGCACTGTGCAGCTGCCGCGCCAGGGCGGCGTCGCCTGCCAGGTCGCGCACTTGCAGATGGCCGAGAATTTTGAGTCGCGTGCGCTTGGCGTAGTCCACCAGGATCAACGCGACGCGGTCATTGCCCGCGACGTTGCCTACGCTGACGAGTTGGCGATTTCCCGCGAAATCGGCGAATCCGAGCGTCTGTTCGTCCAGGACTTTCAGAAACCCGCGCGGCCCGCCGCGGTGCTGCACATAAGGCCAGCCGGTCTCGGACACGGTGGCCATGTAGAAACTGCGTTGCTCGGCGATGAAGTGCGCCTCGGCTTCACTCAGGCGTTGGTTCGTCGCCTCGTCGCCGCTTTCAAAATTGCGCGCATACGACGCGCGGCTGCCTTCGCGCATCTGCGCGGCCTTCACGGCGGGGGTGAATGCGATCTGGGCAAAGGCGCTGGACATGGGGGCTCGCTTGGTGTGGCGCAACCGGGAATAAGGGGCTGCGATGGAGCGAACTGTGGCGCATGGCGCGGGGAAAGAGAATCGCCGGCGGCGACAAGGGACTGTTTCTGCAACGGAAAGAGTGGACCCGCCGGCGCGCGAACCTGCCCTCAACCTGCGTCGAAAGTCCCAGGCGGTGCGATGTCGTAGCCCGACACTGCTGCGGCGACACACAGCGAGCGCCAGGCATCCGCCGCGACGCTGCGCGCGACCATCACGGTGAAACCCGGCGGCGCTTCGTGCCGGTAGTACAAGGCCGCGCTGTGCCCCAGAACGCTTTGCGCGCAAGCGCCCGGCTTAAACACGCGCGAATCGAAATCGAGCGGGCAGCTTGCCGACAACACGTCGATCGCGTGCGCGCCGCGGATCGTGAAGGCGACGCGACTCGCGGACACGTCGAAGAGTGCGCCGCCGCCGGCGTTCAGCGCGTCGCGCTTGGCGTCGAAGTCCACCAGTGCAGCGGCGCGCCCGGACGCGCCGCCATCGAGCAGCAACCACGATCGCGGCCCGATCCATAAGCTGAGCAACGCGTCACTGCGCCGCGCCGTGTTGGGAACGAGCGGCAGCGCAATGCCGAACAGCTGCTCCACGCCGGCGACGATCGACGTGCGCGCCGGGTCGCCCTGCACATTCCACACCGCGCCAAGCGTCGCCACGTGGATGCGGCAGCCGGTCCCTTCGGCGCCGTAGTGGCCAGGCGCCATGGCACCGATTTGATGAAGGCCAAGCTCAGCCACGCAAACGTTCTCCGTCCGGGTCGATGAAACACGGCGCGCCGACCTGCACCTGCGCCTTCGCCGGCGCCTTTGAATTCGCAAGTGGCGACACGACCCACAGCTGCTGCCCATGGCGAGCCCGGCCGTCGGCGAGCAGCGCGAGCGCGATCCACGCGTTGCGGTGCGGACTGAAACACCATGACGTGACGTGCCCCAGCATCGGGTTGGGCAGCGCCGCGTCGGGGTCGGCGACGATCTTGCCGCCGCGCGGCATGCGTGCACCGCCGAGCGCAGTGAGGCCGACGAGTTGCCAGCGGTCCGCGGCGACGAGCCCGGCGCGCCCGAGCAGCGGTTTGCCGACGCACCACTTGTTCGGGTTCACGAGTTTGGCCAGGCCGAGGTCGTCGGCGGTCGTGCGGCCGTCGGCTTCGGCGCCGACCACGACGTGGCCTTTTTCGACGCGCAGCGTGCTCATCGCCTCGGTGCCGTAGGGCATGATGCCCAACGGCGCTCCGGCGGCGAGCACGGCTTGCCACATGTCGAGGCCACGGTCCGCGGGAACGTGGATTTCGTACGCCAGCTCGCCGGAATAGCTCATGCGAAACAGCCGCGCCGGAATCTCACCTGCCGCAGTGCGAACGCGGCACGCGCCGACGCCGAGAAACGGGAACGCCGCGTTCGAGACGTCGATGTCCACCAGCGCCGCCAGCACCGCGCGCGCCCTCGGGCCGGAAAGCGCCGCCGCCGACCACTGTTCGGTGACCGACGTCGCGTAGACCTCGAGCTGCGGCCACACCGCCTGCAAAAGGTATTCGATCTGCTGCATCACCTTGGCCGCGTTCGCTGTCGTCGTCGTCATCAGGTAGTGCGTTGCGGCCAGGCGCGAGGTGGTGCCGTCGTCAAACACCATGCCGTCGTCGCGCAGCATCACGCCGTAGCGGCAGCGGCCCACGCCGAGGCTGTCCCAGCGGTTGATGTAGATGCGGTTCAGGAACTCGGCAACATCGCGACCCTGCAGCTCGATCTTGCCGAGCGTGGACACGTCGACGACGCCGACGTTGGCGCGCACATTGAGTGCTTCGCGGTTCGCCGCGTCGTCTTCGGTTTCGCCGGCGCGCGGATACGAGTGCGGGCGCTTCCACAAGCCGGCGTTGACAAAACGCGCGCCGTGCTCGGCGTGCCACACATGCATCGCGCTGGTGCGCGTGGGTTCGACGTGCGCGCCGGATTCGGCCCCCGGCACGGCGCCCAGCGTGACGGGCGTGTACGGCGGGCGGAACGTCGTCGTGCCCACCCTCGGCAACGCGACGCCGAGCTGCTCGGCCATCAGCGCCAGGCCGACGATGTTGCTCGTCTTGCCCTGGTCGGTTCCCATGCCGAGCGTCGTGTAGCGCTTCAGATGTTCGACCGCCTGATAGCCCTCGCGCCCGGCCAGCGCGATGTCGTCGGCGGTGACGTCGTTTTGCAGATCGACAAGACGCTTTGCGCCCGCCGCGGGCGCAGGAGCCGCCCAGAGCGCCTGCAACGCGGCGCGCGGTTGCGGCGCTGCGTGCGGCGCCCGCCGTGCAGGCGAAGCCACCGATGCGGCTATGCCTGCACGCTGGGCGGCTGCGGCGCCAGAAGTGTGGCCTTCGACGAGCGCGGCCGCAGCGTCGAAACAACCGTTCGCCGCGCCGGCCGCAAGGATGGGCAGCGGCGAGGCATCGGGCAAGAATGCAGCGAGCGCATCGTCATAGCGCAACGTGCCGCGCGCCTGCGAAAACAGATGCACGGCAGGGTTCCAGCCGCCCGAGACGCAGACCAGGTCGCACGCAATCGTCTTCGCTGCGCCGCCGGCGTTTGGCGCGACCTCGGCGCTGACGACGCGCTGCGCGCCATGCACATTCGCAATCACCGAGTTGTTCAGCACCGGCAGGCCCGCATCGCGCGCGCGCGCGGGCCAGCTGCCGGCGGTGCGCGACTCGGGCCGCACGTCGACGATGCCGGCAACCTCCACCCCCGCGGCGTGCAACGCAAGCGCGTCGGCGTACGCGCCGTCGTTGTTCGTGAAGACAACAGCGCGCTTGCCGGGCCGCACGGCGTAGCGTTTCACGTAAGTCGCTGCGGCGCTTGCGAGCATGCTGCCGGGTACATCGTTGTTTGCGTAGGCGATGCCGCGCTCGTGCGCGCCGCTCGCAAGAATCACCGCCTTGGCGCGGATCATCCAGAAACGTTGCCGCGGCGCGTGCTGCGGCGGCGCCGCCAGGTGGTCTGCAACACGCTCGAGCGCGCCGACGAGGTTGCCGTCGTAATAACCGAACGCGGTGGTGCGCGGCAGCAGCGTCACGTCGGCCGACGCAGCGAGGTCTTTGACCGTCGCGGCGACCCACAGCGCGGCGGGTTGATCGTCGATGACCGAGGCGTCGGCGCACACGCTCCCGCCCCACCCCGGGTTCTCGTCGCACAGAATGGTTCGCGCTCCCGCATGCGCGGCGGCGCGCGCTGCCGCAAGCCCGGCCAGGCCGCCGCCGATGACCAGCACGTCGCAATGCGCGTGGCGATGTTCGTAGCGGTCCGGGTCGGGTTCCATCGCGGCGCGGCCCATTCCCGCGGCGTGGCGGATGAGATGTTCGTACCTCAACCACCACGCCGGCGTGGGCGGCCACATGAAGGTCTTGTAGTAGAAGCCGGCGGGCAGAAAACGCGACATCAAATCGTTGACTGCGCCGATGTCGAAGCGCAACGAAGGCCAGCGGTTCTGGCTTGCCGCGACGAGCCCGTCGTACAGCTCCTGCGTCGTCGCGCGAACGTTCGGCTCGCTGCGCGCGCCGCGCGCGAGCTGCACGAGCGCATTCGGTTCTTCGGTACCAGCGCTGAACACGCCGCGCGGCCGGTGGTACTTGAAGCTGCGCGCGAGAAGGTGCACGCCGTTGGCGAGCAGCGCCGAAGCGAGCGTATCGCCCGGATGGCCTTCGTAACCCGTGCCGTCGAACTCGAAGCGCAGCACTTGGGTGCGGTCGACGTTGCCCCCCGAAGGGAGACGATACGGTTGCGTCACTTCGGCGCTCCCGGAAGGTCTTCGCCGATGGGCGCGCTGCCGACGATGTGATGCGTGCGTGTATCGCGCCGCAGCTTGAACCAGCTCCGACATCCCGCGCTGTGCCACCACGCTTCGTCGTGCGGGCCGCGCGGGTTGTCGCGCAGATAGATGTACTCGAACCACGCTTGCTCGGGCGCATCGTCGGCCGGCCGCACGAGCGTGGCGTCGCCGCCGTAAGTGAATTCGACCTGGCTGCGCGGCCCGCACCACGGGCAGGGGATCAGCAGCATGGCGGGTGCGTCTTCATGTCAACTGCTTCACCGCACTTTGCACGTCGCGTGTGCATGCAACGCGCGGTGTCTGCCAACGGGCGCCGCGCAAATCCCGCATTGACGCGGCTTCGCTTTGCGCTTCTGGACGGTGCCCCGCGAGCGTGGGCCGGAGCACGGGGGCGCCGCCGCCACCCTGGTGTCGCAGCCTTCGCAGGAAGCTCGCGACGAACGGCAGCAAAGGGCCGAAACGCCCCGCCGCGCCACCCCTCACGCTAATGCGCCCACGCATAAGGCCCCGCGCCTTTCTCGTCGATCATGCGCCCTTGCGCAAAGCGCTCGAGCGTGAACGCGGCGTTCAGCGGGTGCGGTTCGTCGTGGGCGATCGTGTGTGCGTGCACGAAGCCTGACGCCGGAGTCGCCTTGAAGCCGCCATAGCACCAGCCGCCCGTCATGTAGAGGCCGCGCACCGGCAGCTTGCCGATGATCGGGCTGCCGTCCATCGTCATGTCCATGATCCCGCCCCAGGTGCGCATCATGCGCAGCCGCCCGTAGCTGGGGAAGAGCGCGAGGCACGCAGCGACGGTCTGCTCGATGGCGGGCAGGTTGCCGCGCTGCGCGTACGAGTTGTAGAAGTCGAGGTCGCCGCCCATCACGAGCTCGCCCTTGTCGGACTGGCTGATGTAGAAGTGCACCGCGCCCGAGGTGACAACCGTGTCGAGCACAGGCTTGATCGGCTCGGTGACCAAGGCCTGCAGCACGTGCGATTCGATCGGCAGCCTGATCCCCGCGAGCGCGGCGACCTGGCTCGAATGACCCGCCACCGCGATGCCGATTTTCGGCGTGGCGATGAAACCGAGCGACGTGTCGACGCCGCTCACCGCGCCGCCTTGCACGCGGATTCCCGTGACTTCGCATTGCTGGATGATGTCCACGCCCAGCGCGTCGGCCGCGCGCGCGTAGCCCCACGCCACTGCGTCGTGGCGCACCGTGCCGCCGCGCGGCTGCAGCAGGCCGCCCAGGATAGGGAAGCGCGCCTGCGGCGAACAGTCCAGCCCCGGAACCATTGCGGCGACCTCGTCGCGCGACAAGAATTTTGCGTCGATGCCGTTCAGGCGCATCGCGTTGCCGCGGCGCAGTGCGGCGTCCATGTCGGCCGGCGAGTGCACGAGGTTGAGCACGCCGCGCGCGCTGTACATGACGTTGAAGTTCAGCTCCCGCGACAACCCTTCCCACAGCTTCAGCGACAACTCGTAGAAGTGGGCGTTGGCTTGCAGGTGGTAGTTGGAGCGAACGATCGTCGTGTTGCGGCCCGTGTTGCCGCCGCCGAGCCAGCCTTTTTCGAGCACGGCGATGCGGCTCAATCCGTGCTGCTTGGCCAGGTAGTAGGCAGTGGCCAGGCCGTGGCCGCCGCCGCCGATGATCACCGCGTCGTAGCCGCTTTGCGGCTTCACGTCGCGCCAGGCGCGCGGCCAGTGGCGGTGCCGGCTGAGCGCCTGGCGCGCGAGCGAAAAAACGGAGTAGCGCATGGGAGTCGAGGATCGACTACAGGATTTGCGACAGAAAGGCGCGCGTGCGCTCCATCTGCGGGCGGTCGAACAGCTCCGCCGGCGCGCCGGATTCGACGATCACGCCCGCGTCGGTGAAATAAACCGTGTCGGCGAGTTCGCGTGCGAAGCGCATTTCATGCGTCACCAGAATGCACGTCATGCCGTCGTTGGCCAGCGCGCGTATCGTGTTCAGCACTTCCTTGACGGTCTCGGGGTCCAGGGCTGCGGTGATCTCGTCGAACAGCATCACGTCCGGGTGCATCGCCAGGGATCGCGCGATTGCCACGCGCTGCTGCTGGCCGCCCGAGAGTTCGCCGGGGTAGGCGTCGGCCTTCGCCGACAGGCCCACTTTGTCGAGCAGCGCCAGCGCGCGCATCCGGACCTCGGCCTTGTCTTCCTTGAGCACGTGGATCGGCGCCATCATCACATTTTGCAGTGCGGTCTTGTGCGGGAACAGGTTGTACTGCTGGAACACCATGGACACGACTTTGCGCAGCGCGATCTTCTGTGCGTCGGTCTTCAGCGTCTGCACGTCAAAGGTGCCGACGCGAATGCTGCCGCGCTGAATCGGCAACAGGCCGTTGATGCAACGCAGCAGCGTCGACTTGCCCGATCCCGACGGGCCGATGACGCAGACCACGTCGCCTTTGGCAACGTCCATCGACACGCCCTTGAGCACCTCGACGCTGCCGAAGGATTTGTGCACGTCGTGAATGCGGACGATGGGTTGCATGGCGCTCATTCGCTTGCTCGCTTGCTTGCTCGATCAATCAACGTTCGACGGCGTACTTCGCTTCCAGGCGCACCGTCCAGCGCGCGATCGGATAGCAGTACACAAAGAACAGCAGCAATACGCAGCTGTAGAACGGCAGCAGCAGGCCTTGCCGGTTTTCCGCGCTCAGCACGCGGGCCGTGAGCGTCATGACTTCGGCGACGCCGACGATCGAGGTGAGCACAGTGGCCATCGTCAGGATCGCGTAGAGGTTCATCCACGGCGGCAACATGCGCTTGATGCACTGCGGCAGGATGATCTGCCACATCGTCTGGCGCCGCGTGAACGCCAGCGACGCGGCGGACTCCCATTGCGCAGTCGGGATCGACTGCAGCGCGCCGCGCAGGATTTCCGAGACGTTGGCCATCACCGGAAGCGACAGGCCGAAGGTCGCCTTGAGCCAGTCGGGAATCGGAATCGTGACGCCGAACACGGTGACTTGAAACGGCAGCAGGAACATGCAATAGAACAGCAGCACGAGCCACGGTGCGTTGCGAAAGAAGTGCGTCGTGAGCCAGGCGCCCTTCCTCACCGGTGCGTGCAATGAGATTTGCGCGAAGCCGAGCAACATTCCGACGAGCGTGCCGATCAGCATCGCCGACGCGCTGATCGCCAGGTTGAACAAGAAGCCGCGCAGCAGCAGCGGTGTCCACTTCCAGATCGTCTCGAAGATCGATGGGGCGCCGGCAGCACTTTGCGCCTGCGCTGCGCCGCAGGCGATGAGGAACATCACGAACAGCGCGATGCCGTGCTCGGCGCGCAGGCGCAGCGTAAAGTGACCCGCGTTGCGCTCGGCGTGTGCCGCTTGTGCGAGGCGCGCGGCCGATGGCAGCAGCACCGGCAGGTCGGTTCCGCCGGGCAAGGCCTGGTTCCAGCGGAGTGGCTGGCTCATGCCCCAAACCCCGGCACATGAATCGCGCGTTCCCAGCGGTGCATCAGCCAGACGAGAGAGCCCACCAGGACGAAATACATGAGCAGCAGCACGTTCATCATTTCAGGAACGTTCAGCGCGTCGGACCAGATCTGGCTCGTCACGTAAAGCAGCTCCGGCACCGCGATGGCATAGGCGAGCGTCGTTGTCTTCACCAGGTTGACGAGGTTGTTGTTCAGCGCGGGCAGGCTTATGCGAAACGCGAGCGGCAGGACGATCAGCAGATAGGTGCGCAGGCGAGTGAAGCCGAGCGACTCGGCGGCCTCGATCGTCGTTCGCGGCACGGCTTCAACGCCTGCGCGAAAGATTTCCACGTTGAACGCGCCGGCAAAAAACGACAAGGACACGATCGCCCAGGTGACGTTGCTGACGATAGGCACGGGCTGGCCCGACGCGCCATTCGCAGACAGCAGGCTGCCGATGCCGAAGTAAAAAAAATAGATCTGGACGAGCGGCGGCGTGTTGCGAAAAAACTGGATGTACCAGTAGACGAGTTTGCGCGTGAGCTTCAATCGCGAACCCTGCAGCCACGCGCCGACCACGCCGATCAGCACGCTCGCGACGATGCAGATCGCCGCGAGCTGCATCGTCATCAGCAAACCGCTGACGAAGCGCTGCCGGTCGAACGAATCGTAAAGAATAGTGAGATTGATTCCGCTGGCGTCGTTGAGCGCCCTGAACCAGTCCCAGAAACTCTGCATGGGTCCCCTCGATGCTGCGGCGCGGGTCGCGCAGCGCACGTCGTGACGCGCCGCGCATGGCGGCGCGCCGACGCTGTTATTTGTACTTGGCGTTCATCTCTTCGGCGAACTTCGTCGTCTTGATTCCCCACTTCTTTTCGAGCTGAAGCACGAATCCGGTCTTGTGCCAGTCGATCGTCGCCGCGGCGACCACGTCGACCAGGCTCTTCTCGCCCTTCTTCGCGGCAATGCCCCAGGGCGCGAACAGGATCGAATCGAGCGGCATGTCAAAGCCGCTCCACTCGGGCTTGAGCATCTCGCCCACGATGGCCGTGTCGTCGTAGGCAAACGCGACGCAGTTGCCGTTGCGCAGCGCGCCATAGGCTTCCGCCGTGCCGGGGAAGGCGACGCCTTCGACACCGTATTTTTCCTGCAGCTCCTTGTTGTAGAAAGCGCCCTGGATCAGGCACACCTTCTTGGCCTTCAGGTCGGCCCAGCTCTTCAGGCCGGCTGTCTTCGACGCGAGCACGTTGGTTCCCGAGCCGTAATAGTTGGGGTCGACGAAGTCGATGATCTTGCGGCGCTCGGCGGTGTCGCTCGTCGTCGCGATCATCAGGTCGATCTTGCCTTGCTGCAGGAACTGGATGCGATTGGATGCGACGACCGGAACGAGCTCCAGCTTCACGCCCAGGCGCCGCGCGATGTCGGCCGCCAGATCGGGCTCGAAGCCGACGATCTTGCCGGCAGGATCGAGAAAACCGAACGGCCGGTAGTCAGCCTTGCTGCCCACCACGAGCACGCCTTTTTGCTTGATGTCGGAGAGCGTATCGGCCTGGGCGGTGCCCAGCGCAAGCAGCGCAGCGATGCCGGCAGCTGCGAACCGGAGAGTCTTGTTGAGCATGATCGTCGTCCTCATTTCAGGGTTGAATTGCCGTCGAGAAAATAATTGGGTCGCCTTGCCCGCAGGTCAAGCCGCCGGCTGCCGGGCGAGTTCAGCCTTCGTTTCGTTCAGCGCCTGGTCGAAGATGGTCATCGCCAAGTCGATGTCGGGTTTGGTCACGGTGAGCGGCGGCGCGATGCGCCACACCGAGCCGCGCTCGGGCCGGCGCCGGATGTTCATGCTCAGGCCGAGTTCCAGGCAACGTTTCGTCGTCAACCCGCCCAGCGTGTGGTACGGCTCGCGCGTCTCGCGGCTCTTCACGAGTTCGATGCCGCGCAACAAGCCCATGCCGCGCACTTCGCCGATTTCTTCATGGCGGCTCTGCAATTGCGCGAGGCCCGCGGCGAGGTAGTCGCCCATGTCGCGGCTGCGCTGCAGAAGGCTTTCCTTTTCGATGGTTTCCAGCACCGCCAGACCGATCGTCGCGGGCAGCGGGTCGGAGACGTGCGATGTGTAGAACGCGAAGCCGCGCTCGTGGCAACGCTGCTCGATTGCATCCGTCGTGATGACTCCGGCGAGCGGCATGCCGCCGCCGAGCGTCTTGGACACCGTCATGAGGTCGGGTGTGACGCCCAGGTGCGACGCGGCGAACCAGTGGCCGAGCCTGCCGAACGCGGTTTGCGCTTCGTCGAAGATGAGCAGCATGCCGCGCTTCTTCGCTTCGCTCTGCAAGGCGTTGAAGTAGCCCTCGGGCGGCACGATCACGCCGCCGGCGCTGATGACGGGCTCGGCAATCACCGCCGCGGGCGCGCCGCTCGACTGCATGTCGTACATCTCGAAGCCGACCTTCATGCAGGTGCGGTCGCAGGTGTCGCGGCAATGGCGTATCGGGCAGCGATACGCGTTCGGCTCAGGCAGCACGAAGGCGCCGGGCATGCCGGGGCCGTAACCCTTGCGGTCGCTCGCGAACGACACCGATCCGGCGTTGCCGGTGACGCCGTGCCACGAGCCGCCCAGGCCGATCACCTCGAAGCCACCCGTGTAGAGCTTGGCCATCTTGATCGCCGCGTCGTTGCTTTCGCTGCCGGTGTTGAGGAACAGCGATTTGCGCAGCGGCTTGGGAACGATTTTGGCGATCGCCTCGGCGAGTTGCACAACGCTGCGCGGAATCATTCCCGAAAACAAGTGCAGCGCCGTGTCGCAGCTCTTCTTGATCGCCGCAACGACGTTCGGGTGGCTGTGGCCGACGGTGGCGCACATCTGGCCTGACGTGAAGTCGAGGATTTTTTTTCCCGCGGCGTCCCAGACGTAACAGCCTTGCGATTTCTCGACGATTTCCGGATAGAACTCGCTGCCGTAGCGGATGAGCTTGTCGCGAAAGTCGCCAGTGGGAGGAGGGGTTGCTGTCGTCACGGTTTCATTTTCCTTGGGCTGTTGCGAGTATCCATCAACGGCGTCGAGGTGCATGAACGCGGCGCCACCGGCCAGCCGCCCTCCCGACTACCGAATGACCTCGTCCGCTCGGCTGAGCAGCAAGTGCGGAATCGTCAGGTTGAGCGCTTGCGCTGTCTTGGCGTTGATGACCAGTTCGTAGCGCATCGGCTGCTCGATGGGTAGTTCGCTCGGCTTTGCGCCTTTCAGGATTCTGTCGACATAGCTTGCGACGCGGCGGTAGAGTTCCTCTTGATTGGCCCAATACGACATCAGACCGCCAGCGTCGACATGTCCCCTCAAGCCGTACATGGCGGGCAAACGGTGTTGGGCCGCAAGTTCGGCAATTCGAACTCGATGAAAGAAGAACAGCGGGTCCGCCAGCACGAGAACAGCGGCCGCCCGCTCCTTGGCTGCGGCAGTGAAAGCCTGGTCCAACTCCTGCACTGCGCGCACCGCCAGGAACTGCAGTGGCACGCCAAGCGCTGGCCCGGCAGCCTGGATGCCTCTCAGAGCGAGCGGATGCCACGGGTTGTCGGGATTGGACAGAACGGCGATGCGCGCCGCCCGCGGCACCGCCTGCTTGAGGAGTTCGAGCTGTTTGACGCTCAATTCAGCGCTCAGCGTGGTCGTGCCGGTGACGTTGCCACCCGGACGCGCGAGGCTGGCGACGAGGCTCAATTGAACCGGGTCCGGCGTGTTCACCATCACGATCGGAATCGACGTCGTTGCCCTTTTCGCGGCGATCGTTGCCGCGGGATTGGTCGCGACGATCGCCTGCACCTCGCTGCGCGCAAGCTCGGCGGCGAGGGCATCGAAGCGCTCGGGCCTGCCCTGCGCATCGCGCCACTCGATGACAAGGTTGCGCCCTTCGATATAGCCTGCCTCGCGCAGGCTTTCGCGCAGCGGCTCGGAGGAACTGCTGCCCAGGATTCCGATTCGGAAACGCTGTGCCGGTTGCTGCGCCTTGACGAAGACTGTGCAAACACCGAACGCGAGAAATGCAAGCGCGGTATCACGTCGGTCCATGTCGATCCTCCACGGCTACTCTGCAAGAAAGGGCTCATCGCGAGTCATCGCTTCCGTCCACGCCCGGTACTGGTTGCGCAGCAAGGCCTCGTCGATTCCGCTCACGTCGCGCGGCAGTGCCTGAGGCGTAGCCTGCGCGTCGCGGTGCAGGCTCACCCAGGGATTGGCCTGCGCCGCCAGGCCGCGCTGCACGCTCTCGAACAGATGCAGGTCGTCGGCGGCGACGATGGACGTGGGCGAGAACACGCTGCGGTTGTAGGTGAGCGCGCTCTCCAGCAGCGCGGGCGGCGCGCCCACGGGTTCGAACGCCCAGGCTTCGATCAGCGTGCGGTCCACGGCGAGCGGGCGCAGCACGCGCAGCACCTGAGGCGCGCCTTTCAGCGCCATGGCCGGGTAGAAGACGACGTTTTGCGGCGTGAAGGCGAGCACTTCGTCGGCGCGCGCCGGCCCATGCGCAGCGCGCAGCTGTTCGGGATAACCCGGCAGCGACGCATAACTCGTGTGGATGCTGTACTGCGTTCCGAGAACGCTGTGCCCGTGCGGCAGCACGCGGCCACCCATGCGCTGGAAGAAGTCGTGGCCCGAGCCGAACGGCAGCAATTGCTGCACCGCGAGCGGCACAGTCGTTTGCCCGGGCAACCCGCCCCACACCTTGCGCGCGGCGTCGTTCGACGACGCGTGTGCGCTCACCGGGTGCACCGCGTCGTTGACGTTTTCCAGGTAGATCTTCCAGTTGGCGTGAACGACGGTTCGCAGCACGCCGCCGGCAATTCGCAATTCGCCTTGCGGCGAACGGTCCGCGAGCAGGTCGATCGCGCCGCGCAGTTCACCGGCCCAATCGTCGAAGCCGATTCCCGTGGCGCTGCCGCGCGCAAACACAAAGCCGCGGTGCACCGCGACTTCGCCATAGGGCGAGAGGCCTTTCGCGGCAGGCGCGGAGTCGAAACACGGCGCGGCGTAACCCTCGCGCAGCGGAATTCCGAGTAGCGTCCCGTCGAGGCGATAACTCCAGGCGTGGTACGGGCAGCGCAACGTGCGGCCAGCGTTGCCGCTGGGCTCCACCGTGAGTTGCGCGCCCTTGTGGGCGCAGCGGTTCAGCAGAACACGAACGCTGCCGTCGGCCTGGCGCAGCATCAGCGCGGGTTGGTTGCCGAGCTGCACGGTGATGAAGTCGCCGGGTTCGGGCACCTGACTCGTGTGGCCCACGTAGAGCCAGGTGCGCGCCCAAAGGCGCTGCATTTCCAAGGCGAACAGATCCGCATCGACGTAGAGGTCGCGGTGCACTTGATGCGGCTGCACCAGCGCCGCAATGGCGGTTGCGTCCCAACGCGAGGTTTGAATGCTCACGCTGCGGATCCCCGCGCGGCCACCCGAAAGCGACATTCACTGTGACCCTGCGCTGCGCAACTGAGCTCTTGCACTTGCGGCGTCGCATCGCCCAAGGTCATCGCCAGCGCAGCGAGCATGCCTCGAATCGGCGCACACACTGTGGCGGAGGCGGCGCCTTCGGGTGCACCACCGCCGGCAGCCAGCCAACCTGCGGCGAAGGGGCTTTGCTGCACGATCACATCGAGCGCGTCGCCGTCGCGCTGCACGCTCCATTGCCCCCAGCCCAGGTCGCACGCGGCATCAACCGTCGCGGCAATCAACGCCTGCGGGTCGCCGTTGACGCGCGCCGCGTAGCTGCGCAGGCTGTCGCCGCCGTGGCGTTGCAGCGACTTTGCGAGCGCGTCAAACACGGTCGCGCGTGTCGCCGCGTCGAGGCAACGCAGCGCCCCCATCAGGCTGTCGGGCCGCAGCAGCAGGTAGCGGCGCGCACCGTCGTGCCACGCGCCCTGGTCCGCGTCGTGCCGCAGACGCTCACGCAGGCGAGGGCCGGGCACGGTTGCGCTGCTCACCCGACTACTTTCCGAGCAGCACCGAGGGCAACCAGGTCGCGATCTGCGGCACGAGCAGCACCAGGCCGATCATCAGCACGCCCATCAGCACATACGGCGTGACTGCGGCAAAAATTTCGCTCGTGGGAATCGACTTCGGCGCGACGCTGCGCATCGTGAACAGCAGCATGCCGAACGGCGGCGTGAGCAGTCCCAACTGCATGCAGATCAGGTAGACCACGCCATACCAGAGCAAGTCCCAGTGGAAGTGCAGCGCCATCGGCATGAAAAACGGCAGCGTGATGAGCATCATGCTCACCTGGTCGACGAAGCAGCCGAGGATCAGCAGGATCACGATCATTCCGGCCATCACCGCCCAGCCCGGCAATCCGGCACCCTGCACGAGGCCGACCATGCCGTTCGTCGCGCCGGAGAACGAGAGGATTTGCGAGAACGTCGTCGCGCCGATGATGATGAACAGGATGATTCCGGTGATCGCCGTCGTGCCGGATAGCGCTTGGGCAATCGCTTTCCAGGTCAGGCTGCGGTAGAGCAGACAAACGATCACGGTGGCCAGCGCGCCGAGCGCCGCCGATTCGGTCGGCGTCGCCCAACCGGCCGACATCGCGACGATGACGAGGATGAAAATCAGCACGAGCGGCGTCACGTTCACGAGCAGCGGGCCCCAGCGCGCCCAGCCGTGCGCTTCTTCGCGCTCGAACGGCGGCGCGTGTTCCGGATGGCGCATCGCGCTGAAAATGATCCAGGCGAGGAACATCACGGCGAGCAGGATGCCGGGTACGACGCCGGCAATGAGCAAACCCGAAATCGAAATCCCCGCCAAGCTGCCGAGCAACACCGTCAGCGCCGACGGCGGGATCAGCATGTCGACGCCGCCGATCGCCATGATCGGCCCCATCGCCAGGCGCGGGTGGTAGCCGCGTTTCAGCATCTCGGGCAACAGCAAACCGCCGAGCAGCGCGGTGGTCGCGATCGTCGAGCCCGAAATGGCGGAGAACACGGTGCCGGCGACGATCGCCACCACCGAAAGCCGCCCCGGCACGCCGCGGATCGCGCGGTCGAAACTGTCGATCGCTTTCATCGCCAGACCGGTGTGGAACAGCACCTCGCCCATCAGGATGAAGAACGGAATGGGGGTCAGCGAAAAATTCGTCACCGAAGCGACGCCGTTGCGCACCACTTGCATGAGCCCGGCCTCGCCGCCGAAATAAACGAGCGCGCCGACGAGGTTGATCGCCAAAAACGCAAACCCGGCTGGCAGCCCCACCAGCAGAAGCACGGTGAGCAGGCCGAACAATAGCAACAGACTCTGCCACCAGATCATGCGCCGTGCCCCGTCGATTCACCCAGGCTGGAGGGCCACACCATGCGCCTGCCGCATTCGAGCGCGAGCAAGCCAAAACCGATGGGCACCGGAACGAACAACCACCACTCAGGAAACACGAGCGCCTTGAGGACGATGCTGCCGGCAGCGCGGCTGTCGAGCAGCATGCGAATCGAATACCAGACCATGAGCAGGCTCACGATCAAGCCGATCGCCGCCGAGACCCGGTCGACGCGGCGCTGCGCGGTGGGCGACAGCACGGCGCCGAGCAGGTCCAGGCGCACGTGCTGGTTGCGCCACATCAGCCACGGCGCTGCGGCGAGCGTGGCGATCGGCATTGCGTATTCGGTGACTTCATTGATCCAGGCGAACGAGTGCCAACCGAGGTTGCGGCCGATCACGTCGTAACACACCATGAGGGTGATCAGCGCGATCACAGTCGCGGCAACAGCGCCGCAAGCGCGCATCAGCGCGGCGTGCATGGGTTCACCTCAGTGTGGGAGCTTGTCATCCCGGCGCACGCCGGGATCCACTGCCCCGAAGTGACGCCAAGCCAACGATGGATCCCGGCGTTCGCCGGGATGACACAAGGTATGCGCCATCAAGGCGCCATCAGCTGGCGCAGCTTCGCGCCGTGCTGCGGGCTGGTGGCGAGGATTCCCGCCCAGCCCGCTTCTTGCGACAGCGCGAGCATGCGTTTGGCTTCTGCCGCGTCGAGCTTGATGACCTGGATTCCCGCGTCCGCCTGGCGCTTGATGTCCGCCGGCCCATCTTTCGCCGCCATGTCGACGTTCAGGCTTTCCAGCCACACGGCCTGCTTGTTGAGGAACTCGCGCTGCGCCGGCGTGAGCGCATTCCACGACTTGGCGCTGAAGATCACGCCGAGTTCGATGTTGTAGAAACCCGGGTCGACGCGGAACTTCGTTTTCTCGTGCCAGCCGAGGTCGAAGATGCCGATCAGCGGCCAACCGTAACCGTCGACGACGCCGCGGTCCAGCGCAGTGAACACTTCGCCCGGCGGGATTTGCATGACTGACGCGCCGAGCTTGGTGAAGAACTCGCGGTAGATCGGCGCGATGCGGATCTTCAGGCCCGACAAGTCGGCCTTCTCGATCTTCTTGTTCAAGTAGATGTGGTACGGCACGCCGTCGCCGGTGCGGGCGAAGTAGTACAAGCCTTTTTCCATCATCAAGGTGTTGAGGTAATCGACCGTGCCTACTCTGCGCATCTCGGTCCACGACACGGTCGCGTAATTCAGCGCCAGGCTCTCCGGCGACACGCCGGCGATGAAGGAAGTGGCCGTGTTCGTCAGGTCGACGACGCTGTTGCGCAGCGCGGCGCCCTGCTCCATCGTCGGAATCGCTTTCGGTCCGCCGAGGTAGCTGATCTGGACGATGCCCTTGCCTTCGTCGTTCACCTTCTTCACAAAGCGCTCGAAGTTGCGCGCGTAGTACGTGCCTTCCTGGAAAGCGTTGACGGCTTTGAGCGTCACTTCCTGCGCCGCAAGCGGGCCGGCAGCGACGACGAGGCTGGCCAGCGCGAGCGCGCGCAACAGCAGGCCGGATCGGCCATGGGTGGGGTTCATTGGGAAGTCTCCTTGCAAGGGTGTCGGATCAGTCGATTGTTTCATCGCGCGCCGGGTGCCACAGGCCGGCGTATTTCAGCATGCCCAGTGTGCGCGAGAGTACGTCGGCGCGATAGGCGGGAATATCCCGGCCCTGGTAGTCGTAAAAACCGCTGCCGGTTTTCAGGCCGAGCTGGCTCTTGGCGATCATCGCATCGAGGATCGCCGGGGCCCGGTAGCGCGCCGCATCGATCGATGCCGACATCTCGCGGCTCGCGTGGTGCAGGATGTCGGCGCCGCCGAAGTCGATGAACTCGACGACGCCTAAAGCGGCAAAGCGCAGCCCGAGGCCAAAGCGCGTCGCCTTGTCGATCTCTTCGGCGGTGGCCGCGCCCTCTTCGATCATTCGCGCCGCCTCGTTCATGATCAGCGCCTGCAGGCGCGGCACGATGTAGCCCGGCGAATCGCCGCACACGACGGGCAGCTTGCCGATTCCCTCGAGCAGCGTCTTGGCGCGCGCGAGCACGCTGCTTGCCGTGCCGGCGTGCGTGCTCAGTTCCACGACCGGAATCACGTACGCCGGATTGAGCCAGTGGATGTTGAGGAAGCGCTCCGGGTGCGTGACCAGCGCCGCGAGTTGCGTGACGCGCATGCTGCTTGTCGTTGACGCAAGAATCGCGGTGGGATCGCAGTACCGCGACAGCTGGGCAAACGCGTCGGCCTTCGCCTCGAGCGTTTCGGGAACGCCTTCGAAGATCAGTTCCGCGTTCGCCAGCGCTGCGGGCGCGGCGCCGGCGTTCACATGGTCGACGCGCGCCGCGATGCGCTTCACTTGTTCGGCGCGCAACACCCCGAGTTGCGCGAGCGCGCCCAGGCTTTGCGCGATTTCGCCGCGCGCTTCGTCAGCCAGGCGTGCCCTATCGGCTGCAGGCCGAGGCTTCAAGTCGATCAGCGCGATGCGGTGCCCGGCGTAAGCAAAGGCGATCGCGATGCCCCGCCCCATGCGGCCGGCGCCGACTGCGGCAACGCGTGTCACCGGCTATTCCCCATCGTGCAGCAACGCTTGCAACTGCGCGCGGGTCAGCCCGGCAAGCCCCAGCGCTTCCAGCGTGCGTCCGCCGCGCCGCAAATCGCGCCCCAGGAAGCCACCGGTGATCGCGAGCAGCCCCTGCGCAATCGGCGCATCGACACCCGCCCAGCGCGCCACCGACGCGAGAAACGCCAAGCCCAATTCAGTGTCTTCGCTGACGTAGCGGTGCGTGTGCAAGTCGATGTGCTCGCGCCAGTCGCCGCTTTTTTGCAGCTTTTTGTGCGCGTCGCCGTACATCCACTGGTCATTCTGGTAGTGGTCGGAAAGCGGATAGTGCGGCGCGCCATAACCCAAAGCCACGCGCACGGCGATGCGCTCCAGGTCGAGCGCGTCCGTCACCGCGCGCACTGCGGGCTGCGTGCCTTCGGTGTGGATGTCCCATTTCTCGAAGTGCTGCAGCGGCGCTGCGTTCATCACCATCAGCGGCGGGTGGATGATGGGGCCGGCGTTCATCAGCGCACCCGAGAGCGCATCGCCGCACGCGTGCACGCTGGGGTAGGCCTGACGAATCACGTCAACCGCCTGCGGCGCGCGGCGCGCCGGGTACACGCCGGTGGGCAGGCGCACCGCACGGATCGTCACGTTGACTTCGCGCACGCCGTGTTTGCGCGCCAGGTAAGGCAGCGTCCCGGTTTCTGCCCACCGCACGTCGGCGCGATTCCCCGCGGCGCGCACGACGCGCGACATCAGCAACGAACCGAAGGTTCCCGGCGGCAGGAACACCACCTGCCCGCTCACGAGATGCGGCGCAATGGCGCGAGCGATGTCGCCTTGGGCGATGGCGGGCGAAGGAATCACGATCAACTCTGCGCCACGCAGCGCCGCGCCGATGTCGGGTGTCGCAAGCGCGATCGGCACGTCGCGCGCGCCGTTCGAATCTTTGAGGACGATGCTGCCGGCCTCGATCACGGCCTGCAACGCCGCCGCGTCGCGCCGCCACAGGCGCACTTCGTGGCCGGCCTCAGAGAGGTCGCCAGCCGCCGCGTAGCAGCCGTGGCCGCCGCCGAGAATTGCAATTTTCATCGTGATGCCTCCACGGGCAGCTTGCGGCCCTTTGCTGCCGTTCGCGCCGTCGTGCATGCAGAGGTCGAGAAAGGGCAGGTGGCCCGGGGTACGTTCTCCGGCCCCACGCTCGCGGGGCACCGTCTTCGGCCTGCGCGCGTGGCGTCATCAACACCGTGTTCTCTTGCGCAGGCTGAGGACACCGCGAATGGGGGCCTGCGCCCGCACCCCAAGCCACCTACCCCGGCACTCGGGTGGCGTGCGAAGGCTCTGCATGCCACCGGCGTGTGCAGCAGGGCGGTGGTGGTGCCCCCGGGCGCAGGACCCATTCGCGGTGTCTGCCAACCGATGCAGCGTAAATCCCGTGTTGACGCGGCTTCGCTTTGCGCGTCTCGACGGTGCCCCGCGAGCGTGGGCCGGAGAACGGGGGCGCCGCCGCCGCCCTGGCGTCGCCACCTTGGCAGGAACCTCGCTGCGAACGGCAGCAATGGGCCGAAACCCGACTCACGCGCCCGATCCCAAGAAACTCGATTCATCCCTAGGCCCCGGTCAGTCAAGCCACGCCCAGGAACCCGTGGAACAGACGTTCCGGGTCGTAGCGATGGCGCACGTCGGCCAGGCGGTTCCAGGCCTTGACGGAGAAGCAGTCGGCGGCCCGTTGCGGCGCGGCTTCGATGTCGATTTCGTTGATGTAGTGGCCGCTCGCAAACGGCTGCAGCGCGAGTGACGCTTCGCGCAGCCAGGCGATGTTGGCGGCGTTGCCCTCGGGCCCCAGCCACGCCGAATAAAGGCCAACGAAGGCACGGTCGATTCGCGAACACGCGGCATCGGCCGGCAAGGCGCGTGCCGACTTGAAGGCGATCACGGCGTAGGTCAGGGGCGATGCGGCGCGCTGCATGTGTTCGGCGACGGCTGCTGCGGCGTCAGCGGGCTTGGAGGTCCAAGCGCTGTCCACGGCACGGGAATCTGCGCCACTGCGCGCCATCGGGTTGTGGGCGTCGGCGAGCAATGCTTCCAGGCTTGACGGCGCCGCTTCCACCTTGGACAGCGCAGCCTTGCCCAACTCGCTCGCGGCGAACGGCGCGAGGCTGGCGCGCGCTGCGTCGACGCTGGCCGCAAACGCGTTGACCATCACAGTCACGCCCGCTTGCCCGCCGGCACCGGCAGCCAGCACCATCTGCGCCTCCAGCGAAACCGGCGCATCGCCGAGCGCTTCTTGCACCCAGGTGGCCGCTTCCGCGGCACTGGCCAGCGGCAGCGTGTAGCTACTGCTCAGCACCGAGCGCGGCCGCGGCAGCAACGCCAATTGCAGCTTGGTGACGATTCCCGGAAAGCCCTGGCCGGCACCGCGCAGCGCCCAGTACAGGTCAGCGTTGCGCGCGGCGTTCACGGTGATCAGCTCGCCGCGCGCCGTCACGACGTCGGCACCGCGGATGCTGAAGCACGCCATCGCGCCCCAGGCATCGTGGTTCAGCCCCAGGCCTCCACCGATCAAATACCCACCCAAACCTACATGGGCGTGGTGCGCAACCGGGAACGCCAGACCCTGCGCTGCGGCGCGCTCGATGAGTTGCGCGCCGCGCAGTGCCGGCTGAACCACGGCGCTGCGGTCGTCGCGATTGACGGCCGATGCGCGCGCGAGCAGCGAGACGTCGATGAGCAGGCCTTCGTCGCGCATGAACGACGCCCAGACGCTGTGGCCACCGGTGCGCACCGCGACCTTCAAACCGTTGCGGCGCGCAAAGCGCACCGCTTCAATGACGTCGGTTTCGTTCGCGGCCTGCACGATCAGCGGCGGGCGGCGCGAAGGTTTGCGCTGTTGCCACACCATGCGCTCGACCCAGTCGGGCCAGGTGGGTTCGCCCTGGCCCACGACCCTGCCGCGCACTGCTTTGCGCAACGCTGCGACGCGCGAGGGGCTGGCCGCGGCGAACAGGTCGGGCGTTGCCGCGGCAAGTCCGGCAACGCCGGTGCGCCGCAGGAAGGCGCGCCGGTCGCCGGTGAGCGGAACGCCGAGCTGGAGGTCGGCGCCGGGAGGTGCGAGCATGGTTCGAAGAGGGTGCGTCGTCGATTCAAGGAGTTCGCGCACGATAGCGCCTGGACGCATCTCGCGATGGTGGGGCGAACGCGCGCGATTATGGGATCGGCAATCGGCGCGTTCAAACCGATGTGGGACCGGCGACCCAAGCACCGATCGAACGCGTCGAGAACTGAGGATTACCCTGAGAACAATCGGCGGTAAAGTGGCAGCAGTTTGGATCGAATTCGGCGCAGCAAACTCACCGTGCTGCGGCTCGGCCGCCACGTAGACGGGCTCGCACGCAGGCTTGGTCTTCGGCTCTGGAACAGATTTGCAATCAAGGTCGGCCGACGATGAAGAAGCAAGCAGTCTCGCAACAAGCGATCGTCTTCGCGATCTTCATCCTGATGTTGCTCGGGTTCTCGGTTTTCCTGCCGGGATTCCTGAACGGCCCGAACCTTCTGGGGCTGCTGCAGAACGTCGCGATCCTGGGCATCCTCGGCCTGGGCATGGCGGTGATCGTGATCGGCCGGGGCATCGACATCTCCATGGTCGCGGTGCTCGCCGTGCCGTCGGGGCTGATTTTGCAGATGGTGCAAGACGGCCACTCCGTGCCTGCAGCGTTTCTCGCGGCGCTCGCCCTCGCGCTGGTGTTCGGCCTGCTCAACGGCTGGTTGATCGCCTACGCCGAAGTGCCGTCGCTGTTCACGACGCTCGCCTCGGGCCTGTTCCTCGCCGGGTTGGGTCAGGTCGCGTTCTTTCGCCTGGACATCGTGCAATGGAGCGCGTCGCTCGATGCGCTGTCGTGGGTGGGGCGCGGCACGTTGCTCGGTGTGCCGATGCCGGTGATCATGTTCGGCGCCGTCGCGGTGTTGCTGTCGCTGTTCTTGCGGCGCACACGGCTGGGCATGTACATCTACGCGATCGGCGACAACCCGTTCGGCGCGCGCACCACGGGCATCCCGACGCGCCCGGTCATCGTGCTGCAGTACGTTCTCGCCGCGCTGATCGGCGCGTTTGCCGGGATGGTGATGGCGGCGTCGGTGAACAGCATGCCCACGCGCATCTACAACTCGACGCTGATCTACGACGTGATCCTTGTCGTCGTGCTCGGCGGCATTGGCCTGTCCGGCGGGCGCGGCGGCGTGCGCAACGTGATCATCGGCACCTTGCTGATCGGCACGCTGCTCAACGGCATGACCATCATGGATGTTTCGTACTCGGCGCAGAACCTCATCAAGGGCGTGGTGCTGCTGATCGCGATCCTGATCGACTCCTTCGTCAACCCGCGCAACGAAGAAACTGCCCAGCAGGGCGACATCTGAGGCCGTCATGTTGCGTGGCGGCCGGCCTTTTTTTCCCTTCGATTACAACCACCTGGAGACACGCATGCAACTCAATTCCCCACGGCGCCTGATTCAGGGCGCTTTGTCCGCGGTCGCGCTGACGCTCGGCTTCACCGCCACGCAAGCCGCCTTTGCCCAAGGCAAGGGCATCGACGAGCCGTTCCGCGCCACCTACAAGAAGACGCTCGCCGGCAAGACCGTCGCCTATGTGCCGGTCGCGATGGGCTTTGACCTGGCGCAAGGCTGGCTCGAAGGATTGAAAAAAGAACTCGAACCGCTGGGCGTGAAAATCGTTCCGCGCGATCCGAACTGGAGCACGAGCGCAGGCGCGCAGGCGATCACGACGCTGATCGGCGAGAAGCCCGACGTCATCGTCGTGCACAACCCCGACGTGCAGACCTACGCCAAGCTGCTGCAGAAGGCCGAGGAGTCGGGAATCCAGATCGTGCAGATCAACATGCGCTCCAACTACCAGTCGGTCGTGTTTGTCGGCGCGGATTGGGTCGACGTCGGCGAAAAGGCGACGACTGCGGTCATCGAGTCGTGCAAGGGCAAGTCGAACAAGATCGCGATCGTGCAGGGCGCGCTCTCCGCCGCGGCAAGCGCGTACACGCTCAAAGGCGTGGAGAACATTCTGGCCAAGCACGCCGAGATCAAGGTCGTCTCCAGCCAGGCGGCCGATTGGGACGCTGCCAAGGCGAAGGGAATCACGCAGACCGTTCTCAAGCAGCACCCTGACCTGTGCGGCATCGTCGGCTTCTGGGACGGCATGGACAGCGGCACGGCGGCGGCGATCAAGGAAGCCGGCCTGACGGGCAAGGTGTTCCTCGCGACCTCGGGCGGCGGCGAACAAAAAGGCGCTTGCGACCAAGTCAAGTCGGGCGCGTTCGACCTGAACCTGAGCTACGACGTTCCGACGCAGGCGAGCAACATGGCGGCGTCGATCAAGTGGCTGCTGCAAAACCCCGGCAAGACGGGAACCGCGAAAGGCTCGATCTACACGACGCTGATCCCGATCACCAAGGCAAACGCGGGCAACGACGGCGTGTGCTGGAAGCTCGGCAAGACCTGACGCACCCCCGCCTGCTTGCCCCACCCCGGCAATCTGCCGGGGCGGCAAGCCCCTTCGCGCCGCAGCTGAGCCTTGCCCCATGGATCAAACGCTGACTCATCCCCAACCGACAGTCGGTGGCGCTGCGCCGCGCGCTGCAGTGAAAGAAGGCTGGAGCGCCACGCTGACGCGCTGGCGCTACACGTACTGGCCGGACCACGTGCTCGGCGAGATCCTCTCCAAGCGTTGGATGGAAACCGCGATCCCCGTGATCGTGCTTGCGCTCGTCGCCTTCGCACTCACCCAGGCGATCCCCAACTTCCTGAGCGCAGGGGCGCTCGCCGACACCGGGCGCCAGGCCGGCGAGATCGGCTTCATCGTGTTCGGCATGGGCCTGGTGATGATCGTCGGCGGCATCGACTTGTCGGTGGGCTCGATGTTCGCGCTGACGAACTTCTGCGCGCTCTACTTCATGCACGTGTTGAAGTGGCCGGTCGCTGGCGCCGTGGCGATGACGCTGCTCTTCGGCGCGCTGCTCGGCGCGGTGAACGGCGTGCTCATCGGCTACTTTCGGCTGCGCGCTTTTCTGACGACGCTGATCACGCTCATCGTCTATCGCGCACTCTATGACCTGCTCACCGCCGAACACGCGACAGCGATCGCCGGCGGCCTGCCCGAGTCCAAGGTCTGGGACTTCATCGGCAGCGGCGACTGGCTGGGCGTTCCCGCCGTCGTCTACGCCTACGCGGTGGCGGCGATCTTCGGCCACATTTTCCTGACGCGGTTGCGCCCGGGTTGGCACATCACGGCGATCGGCGGCTCGCGCCGCTCTGCGTACAACACCGGCATTGCGGTGCGGCGCACGGTGGCGATGTGTTATGTCGCGTGCGGCGTATTGACCGCCATCGGCGGCATCTTCTTCGCCTCGCGCCTGGCCACTGCGGGTGGCGACATCGGCGTGAGCTTGGAAGTGACGGTGCTCACCGCCGCAGTGCTCGGCGGTATCAGTCTGGGCGGCGGCAAGGGCTCGGTGATGAAGGCGCTGGTCGGCACGCTGATCGTGCTGCTCATCATCAACGGCATGACGACGATGTCGCTGTCCGGCGGCTACAACCGCATGGTGCTCGCCGGCATTCTGCTGCTCGCCGCGGTGATCGACATCCGCTGGCTGAAAAACCGGCACCGCATCGTCAACAAGGTCTACGTCAGCCCGACCTACCACGCGATGGGGCCGCTGCCCTCCACCGCACCCGATTGCGGAACGACGTGGGCGCTCAACGACAAGCTGCGTTCCGTGAAAGTGATTGGTCTGGGGCGAATCGAAGGCGCGGAAGACGTGATCCTGGACCGCGACAACAACCTCTACGCCGGCTCGCGGCACGGCGACATCATTCGCTTCTTCCCGCCCGAATACGAGCGCATGGAAATTTATGCGCACATCGGCGGCACGCCGCTGGGCATGGCGTTCGACCGCAACGACAACCTTTATGTGTGCATCGGCGGCATGGGCCTGTACCGCGTCACGCCGGAGCGCAAGGTCGAGAAAGTCACCGACGAGACGAACCGCAGTTTTCACTCTGTCAACGACGACAGTCGATTGAGACTGGCCGACGACCTGGACATCACCGACGACGGCCGCATCTATTTTTCGGAAGCCACGGTGCGCTATGAAATGCACGAGTGGGCGACCGACGGCCTGGAAGCGCGCGGCAACGGCCGCATCATTTGTTTTGATACGAACACCGGCAAGACGCACACGGTGATTCGCGACTTGAAGTTCCCGAACGGCGTGTGCATCGCGAGCGACGGCCAGTCCTTCCTCTTCGCCGAGACCTGGGGCTGCACCGTCAAGCGCTACTGGTTCGATGGGCCGAAGGCCGGGCAGACCGAACTCGTTCTCGACAACTTGCCTGGATTCCCCGACAACATCAACAACTCGTCGGACGGGCACTACTGGATGTCGCTCGTCGGCATGCGCTGCCCGGCGCTGGACCTCGCGTGGAAGATGCCCGGCTTTCGGCGCCGCATGGCCAAACGCGTGCCGCGCGACGAATGGCTGTTCCCGAACATCAACACCGGCTGCGTCCTCAAGTTCAACGAACAAGGCGAAGTGCTGGAAACGCTGTGGGACCTGGGCGGCGAGAACCACCCGATGATCACGTCGATGCGCGAGCACCGCGGCCACCTGTACCTGGGCGGCATCATGAACAACCGCATCGGCCAGTACAAGATTCCCGGAGCCGACCCGAACTTCGTTCAGTACGACATGCGCTGGAAGCGCAAGCCATGATCGGCGCAGTCAAGGAATGGGCGGACCGCCTGCTCGGGCGCGGCAGCGCGGCTATCACGGTGCCGGTATTCGACGGCGCGTTGAAGAGCAATCAGATTCTCGAAGACGCGGCGGTCTTCGCGAAGCTCGATGCGCCGGAAGACCTGGCGAGCGACGGCGTCTCGCTGCTTGTTGCCGACGGCACGCGGGTGCTGCGTTACGCAGCTGCTCCCGGCAGTGAAGGCAGCGTCGTCGCGAGTTTCGAGCAGCCCGTGACCGCGCTCGCCTGCCTAGGCCACGACGCCTGGGCAGTGGCGCTCGCCGGTCGCGAAGTGCGCATCGTCGGCGGCGCGCACGACGGCAGACGCGTCGAGGCGGCGAACGGCAAGCCCTTCGTCTGCGCGAATGCGCTCAGCGTCAGCGCCGACGGCCGCCTCCTCATCACTGATGGTTCGCAGAAGCACGCACCTGAGCGCTGGAAGAACGACTTGATGGAACTCGGCACGAGCGGCCGTGTGGTCGAATGGGACTTCGGCAGCGGCGCGGCGCGCGAGCTGGCGAGCGGCATGGCTTACGCCTTCGGCGCGTGCATCGCGGGCAGTGGCGCCGACGCTGCGGTCTGGGCGTGCGAAAGCTGGCGGCACCGCGTGGTCAAAGTGGGCGGCGCGCAATCCGCTTCAGGACGCTCCGTCATCGACGGCCTGCCCGGCTACCCCTCGCGAATCACCCCCGCAGCAGGCGGCGGCTACTGGCTCACGTCGTTCATCCTGCGCACCCAGCTCGTCGAATTCGTATTGCGCGAACCACAGTTTCGCAAGCGCATGTTGAAAGAAATCGAACCGCGCTACTGGATCGCCCCAGCGCTCAACTCGGGCAACACGTTTCTCGAGCCGATGCAGGGCGCGCACTTGAAGATGATGGGCGTCGTCAAACCCTGGGCGCCGCCGCGCTCGTACGGCCTGGTAATTCGCCTGTCGCCCGAAGGTCGCGTGCGCTACTCCTTGCACAGCCGATTCGACGGCAAGCACCACGGTGTCGTCGCCGCGGTCGAATGTGCGGGTCATTTGTATGTGCTCGCCAAGGGCTGCGGGCGGGTCCTGCGTGTGTCGATCGCCGACGCCGAGCGGAGTTTGCAGGCATGAACAGCGCTACAACGGCGGGCGCGCCCGTGCCCATCCTCGAACTGCGCAAGGCGACGAAAACCTACGCCGGCGTGCCGGCCATTGACGGCGTCGACTTCGCGCTGCTGCCCGGCGAAATCCACGCCATCGTCGGCGAAAACGGCGCCGGCAAGTCGACGCTCACGAAGGTGATGGCGGGAGTCGTGACGCTGAGCGCGGGGCAGATGCTGATCGAAGGCGCCGAGGTGAACCCGAAGACGCCCAACGATGCGCGCGAGCTCGGCGTGGCGATGGTGTTCCAGGAAACCAGCCTGGTGCCGACGATGACAGTCGCGCAAAACCTGTTCCTCGGCCAGGAAAAGTATTTCAACCGACTGCGCGGCATTTACATCGCTGCGCAGCAGTTCATGCAGTCGCTGCAGTTCGACGTCGACCCCACCGCCGTGGTGAGCCTGCTCGGCGCAGCGAAAAAGCAGATGGTCGAAATCGCGCGCGCCGTGCTGCACAACGCCAAGGTCATCATCTTCGACGAACCCACGGCGAGCCTGACGCCCGAAGAGAAGAAGTATTTCTTCGACCTGGTGCTGAACCTGAAGGCGCGCGGCGTGTCCGTGATCTTCATTTCGCATGCGCTGGAAGAGGCGCTGTTCGTCTCGGACCGCATCACGATTCTGCGCGACGGCAAACATGTCGTGACCGATCAGAAGGCGAACTTCGACCGGGCGCGAATCGTGCAGGCGATGGTCGGGCGGGATCTGTCGCAAACGCTTTACGGCCAGCGCAAGACGAGCGTGCGCGCCCAGGGCAAGCGCGTGCTGTCGGTGCAAAACCTGCGCATGGCGGCGATGGTGAAAAACAATTCGCTGTCGGTTTTTGCCGGGCAGATCACGGGCGTGTTCGGCCTCGTCGGGTCGGGACGCACCGAAACCTTCAAGGTCGTGGCCGGCGTCATCAAGCGCGACTTCATGCACGGCGGCGAGATTTTGCTAAACGACAAGCCGGTGCGCTACTTCGTTCCGGCATCGGCCGTGCGCGACGGCATCGTCTACGTCACGGAAGACCGGAAGATCGAAGGTTTCTTCGAGACCCAATCGATCGCCGGCAACATCTACCTCGGGCTGCTCGCCAAGCTGCGCGGGCTGCGCACGCTCACGTCGCGCAAGGAAGCCGCCGACGTGGGAACGCACTGGATCCAGCGCTTGAACATCCGCGCCATCGGCAAGGACGTGAAGGCGATCGAACTCTCGGGCGGGAACCAGCAGAAGGTGGTGATCGCGAAGTCGCTCGTTCAGGAACCCGAGCTCATCATCTTCGACGAACCGACGCGTGGCGTGGACGTGGGCGCGATCACGGAAATCCACCAGCTCATCAACCGCCTCGCCGACGAAGGCAAGGCGGTCGTCGTGATTTCGTCTTACCTGCCCGAGGTCATGGCGCTGTCGGACCGCATCCTGGTGCAGCGCATGGGCAAGGTCGTCGAGGAATATTCGGCCCTCGAAGCTTCGGAAGAAAAAATCATGTACGCAGCGATCCATTGAGGCCGCGACGATGAATGCTGCCGCAACGACCCCCAAGGCGCCGATCGACTTCTACTTCGATTTCATTTCGGGCTACGGTTACTTCGCCAGTCTGCGAATCGATCAAATCGCAGCGCGCCACGGGCGCAGTGTGAACTGGAACATCACGCTGCTCGGCGTGATGGTGATGAAGGTGATGGGCCTCAAGCCCTTGCTGGAGACCCCACTGAAAAGCGACTACGTGCTGCGCGACGCAGCGCGCTACACGCGCCAGCACGGCCTGACGCTTGCGCGCCGGGTCAGCGACCCCATGATGGACCCGCGCCCCGCGGCGCGCGCCTTCTGCTGGGTGAGGCGCCACCACCCCCTGCTTGCCGGCGCCTTTGCGCACGCGGTCTTCGATCGCTATTGGCGGCTCGGCCGCGACCTTTCGGCGCCCGACGAGCTGCTCAGCCTGGCCGCGCCACTCGGCCTGGACGCTGCAGCGCTGCAACAGGGATTCGAAGGCGAAGAGTCGCGCACCGACCTGCGCGATTCGGTTGCCGCAGCGCTTGCGCTGGGCGTTTTCGGCTCGCCTTTTGTCATCGTCGACGGCGAGCCCTTCTGGGGCTCGGACCGGCTCGAAATGCTCGACGATTGGCTCGCGCGCGGCGGCTGGTGATTGTCTGTGCCGACGTTTCGAAACAGACCAGAGATGAAACGCGCCGCGTTGGCTGGGGAGGGGGCGGCTTTCGGCCCGTTGCTGCCGTTCGCGCCGTCGTTCGTGCAGAGGTCGAGAAAGGGCAGGTGGCCCGGGCTACGTTCTCCGGCCCCACGCTCGCGGGGCACCGTATTGGGCCCGCTCGCGTTGCGCCATCAACGAGGTGTTCTCGGGTGCAGGTTGATCACACCGCGAATGGGGGCCTGCGCCCGTACCCCAAGCCACCTACCCCGGCACTCGGGTGGCATGCGAAGGCGTGGCAGGCAACCGTGGTGTGCAGCAGGGCGGTGGTGGTGCCCCCGGGCGCAGGACCCATTCGCGGTGTCTGCCAGCCGATGCAGCGACCATCCCGTGTTGACGCGGCTTCGCTTGGCGCGTCTCGACGGTGCCCCGCGAGCGTGGGCCGGAGCACGGGGGCACCGCCGCCGCCCTGGCGTCGCAACCGTCGCAAGAAGCTCGCGACGAACGGCAGCAAAGGGCCGAATGCAGCCCCTTCCACAGCATCGGCGATCAGTGAGGCGGAGCCATTGACATGCAAGCCAGTCCTCCAGAAATGAAGCCCGGCGCGCGCGCGCTGCCTCTCACCGGCGTCACCGTGATCGACCTGTCGCGCGTCGTCGCCGGTCCGTACTGCACGATGATGCTCGCCGACCTTGGCGCGACGGTCATCAAAGTCGAGCACCCCAGCGACCCGGACTACGTGCGCGACTTTCCGCCGCACGTGGGCAGCGCGGGCGGGGAGCGAGGCAGCGCCTACTTCGCCCAGTACAACCGCCACAAACTCGGCGTGAGCCTGGACCTGAAGAATCCGCAAGGCAAGGCGCTGCTGCTCGAGCTGATTCGCAAGGCCGATGTCTTCGTCGAGAACTTTCGGCCCGGCACGATGGACAAGCTCGGTCTCGGCTACGCGACGCTGCAGGCGCAAAACTCGCGCCTGATCTACACAGCGGTCAGCGGTTACGGCCAAAGCGGCCCGAATTCGCCGCGGCCGTCCTACGACAGCACCGCGCAAGCCGCGGGCGGCCTGTGGTCGATGAACGGCAACGCCGGCGAGCCGCCGGTGCGTGTGGGCAGCATCATCGGCGACCTGGCAGCGTCGTTCTACGCGACGATAGGCACGCTCGCGGCGCTGCGCGAAGTCGAGCGCAGCGGCCTGGGTCAATTGGTGGACATTTCGCAGCAGGACTCGGTCGTCACGCTCACCGAGAGCGCGATCGTCAACTACACCGTCAGCGGCACCGTCGCGCAGCCGCTCGGCAGCGCGCACCCGTTTGCACGGCCCTACGGCCAGTTCGCGTGCAAGGACGGTTTTGTTTTCTTCGGCTCGTACAGCGACAAGCTGTGGCGCGACTCGTGCGCGATCTTCGGCGAGCCCGGGCTTGCCGACGACCCGGAAATCGACACGATGGTGAAGCGCTTTGACGAAGCGACCTACAAACGCCGCATCGTGCCCATCATCGACCGCTGGTTCTTGCAGCGCACCAAGGCCGAGCTCGAAGCGTTGGCGGGGCACCGCATCGCGCTCACGCCGATCAAGAAGATGGACGAAGTCGTCGCCGACCCGCACCTGCGCGCGCGCGACATGTTCGTTCCGGTGCAGGTGGCGGGCACCACGGTCGAGGTGTTCGGCTCGCCGCTCAAGCTCTCCGGCAGCCCGGTGCGCGGCGGCGGCGACGCGCCGTCACTCGGGCAGCACAACCGCGCGGTGTATGTCGACTGGCTCGGGATTTCCGCGGAGCGCTTCGCAACCCTGCAGACGGATGGCGTGATTTGAATCGTTCACGATGAAGCCCTCTGCGTCGACCGCCGACAGCACTCACCGGCAGTTGCCCGGCCTGGACGCGCAGACGGTCGCGCGCTGGGAAGCCGGCGTCGCCGAGGCGCGCGGGCGGCGCGAGCCACCGGCGTCGTTCCCGCGCCTGCCGGACCTGCCCGCGGGCCGCTACTTCGACCCGGCGTTTTTCGAACTCGAGCGTGACGCGCTGTTCAAGCGGACATGGGTCTACGCCGGCCACGCCGACCAGTTGCCCGAGGTCGGCAGCTTTTTCGTGCGCCGCCAAAGCGGCGTACCGATTCTCGTGGTGCGCGGCGAGGACGGCGTGGTGCGTGCGTTCTACAACACGTGTCGGCACCGTGGCGCACCGGTGGCACGCGCCGAATCAGGCCACGCGCCGGGATCATTCACGTGCGGCTACCACGGCTGGACCTACGGGCTGGACGGAACGCTCAAGGCCGTCACCGACGTGCGCGACTTCGCCGGCATCGACCTGGCGTGCCGCAGCCTTGTGCCGGTGCGTTGCGGCTTGCTCGGCAATTTCGTCTTCGTCTGCGAAGACCCGAATGCGCAGTCGCTGGAAGAATTTCTCGAGCCGGTGGCGCGCTACTTTCGCCACTTGCCGTTGCATCAATTGCGGCTCGTGAACCAGCGCTCGATCGAACTTGCGGGGTCGTTCAAGGTGGTTCTGGAGAACTTCCTCGAGGCCTATCACTTTCGCCTGCTGCACCAGCACACGACGCACCGCATCTTCGACTCCACGGGCACCAGCATTCACCTCTGGGAGCACGGGCACTCGATGATGCTCACGCCAAACCGCCGGCCGAACTGGGTCGACCCCGGAACGATAGGCATGCCGGACATAGCATCCGCGACGGCGATCGAACGCGACCACAACCCGAGCTATCACGTCTTTCCGAACCTGATCCTGCCGATCTCGGCCAGCGGCATGCCGTGCGTCGTGCTGTGGCCGCTGGGCATCGATCGCACCTTGATGGAGGTGTTGTGGTTCGCCCCTGACTGGGGCGGCGGCCCGCGCGACCCGCTGTGGGAGACGCGCATCGCCAACTTCGATCGCATCCTCGACGAAGACATCGCCTTCGTGGCACCGATCCAGGCGTCACTCACGTCGCCAGGATTCAAGGGCGTGCCGCTGAACTATCAGGAGCGGCGCATCTATCACTGGCACGAAGAACTCGATCGGCGCATCGGCGTGGATCGAATTCCCGTGCACTTGCGCGTGGCGCCGGTGCTTGCCGAGTGGCTGAAAGGTTCCTAACGTGAGGCGCACGCGCTTCGAGTTGCCGCAAGCCTGGGGTGGTGCGTTGACTGTTTTCGGCCCACTGTTGCCGTTTGCCGCGAGCTTCCTGCCCTGGTTGCGACGCCAGGGCGGCGGCGGTGCCCCCGTGCTCCGGCCCACGCTCGCGGGGCACCGTCCAGAAGCGCAAAGCGAAGCCGCGTCAACACGGGATTTACGCTGCAACCGTTGGCAGACACCGCGAATGGGGCCTGCGCCCGGGGGCACCGCCACCACCCTGCTGCATACGCCGATGGCCTGCCCCGCCTTCGCATGCGACCCGGGCGCCGGGGTAGGTGGCTTGGGGTGCGGGCGCAGGCCCCCATTCGCGGTGTCCTCAACCTGCACAAGAGAACACGGTGTTGATGGCGCGACGCGTGCAGGCCGCAGACGGTGCCCCGCGAGCGTGGGGCCGGAGAACGTACCCCGGGCCACCTGCCCTTTCTCGACCTCTGCATGCACGACGGCGCGAACGGCAGCGAAGGGCCGAAATCAGTCCTTCCTCCAGCACCATGACGCGTGGTGGAGTCACTGACTTGCCGCAGCCGCACGTCCCAGCGCCGCATGCGCCCCTCGGTGTCGAATCGGTCGCGCCGCGGCTTGCGCGCTTCGTCGACTCGGTTTGCGGCGCAGGCAGCACTTTCAAAGAACTGCGGGTGATGGAGGCGGGCCACGCCGGCCTGACGTTCGGCTTTGACCTCATCGGCCCCGAACCCGGCAGCCGCCGCGGCTTGATTCTCAAACTCGCGCCGCCAGGCGTTCGGCGCAGCGGCAACACCGACGTCTACCGCCAGGCGCCGCTGCTGCGCGCGCTTTTCCACGCGGGCTCGCCGGTGCCCGACGTGCCCTACGCGGACGCGGGCGAAGCTTGGTTCGGCACGCCGTTCATCATGATGGAGAAGCTCGCCGGGCAACCGTTTTTCATCTGGCAACCCGACCCTTCGTTCGACCGCTCTGCCGCCGCAGTCGCGCCGCTCTGGGAGCAGACGATTGCCGCGACGGCAGCACTGCACCGCTTCGATTGGCAGCGCCATCTTCCGCATTGGGAAGCGCCGCGCGAGTTGGGTGACGAGATCGTGCGCTGGGATCCGGTGCTCGCGAAGGCGCCGCGCGCCGAGTGGATCGCGTTGGGCCGCGCGACGCGCGAACGCCTGCTCGCGACTCGGCCGCAGGGTGCGCCGATCGGCCTCGTGCACGGCGATTGCCAGCCCGGCAACGCACTCTTCGACGCAGGGCGCCTGACGGGAGTGATCGACTGGGAACTCGCATCCATCGGCAGCCGACGCATCGACGCCGGCTGGATGATGATGGCTGCCGACCCCGCGAGCTGGCCCGCCGACTGGCGGCCGTGCTGCCCGCTGAACCCGCAGCACATCGCGGCGCGCTATGCACAGGAGATGGGTGAGGTCATCGACGACTTGCCTTGGTACCAGGCATTTGCCGGTTACCGCCTCGGCGCGATATCCTGCCTCAACGTGCACCTGCACCGCAGCGGGCGCCGGCCGGACGCGTTGTGGGAGCGTTTCGTGCCTGCAATCCCGTTGCTGTTCGGCCGCGCCGCGGCGATCCTCGACGCCTTGCCGCACAACCCCGGAGCTACCCCATGATCGACTTTGCGCTGCCGCCCGAGCACGTGGAACTGCGCGACCGAGTCACCGCGTTCATTCGCGACGAAGTCATTCCGCGCGAGAACGATCCGCGCCAAGACGCGCACGGACCGAGCGACGCGCTGCGGCTCGACCTCGTGGCCTTGGCGCGCGCCGCCGGCCTGCTCTCGCCGCACGCTCCCGTCGAGTGGGGCGGCCTGGGCCTGGACCACCGCGGCATGGCGGTCGTTTTCGAAGCCGCGGGCTACAGCCTGCTCGGGCCGCTCGCGCTCAACATCCAGGCGCCCGACGAAGGGAATACGAATCTCTTGCACAAAATCGCGACGCCGGAGCAAAAAGAGCGCTGGCTGCGCCCGCTCGTCGCCGGGCAGATCCGCACTGTGTTCTCGATGACGGAACCCGACGACGGCGCCGGCGCCGACCCGTCGCTGCTGAAGACGGCGGCGCGCGCCGACGGCGACGGCTTCGTCATCGACGGCCGCAAGTGGCTCATCACGGGCGTGCCCGGCGCGGCGCTCAACATCGTGATGGCGCGCACCTTTGACGCCGCGGGCGTCGACATCGGCGCGAGCATGTTTCTCGTCGACATCGACGCCCCCGGCTTTCGCATCGTGCGCCAGCTCGACACGATCGATTGTGTTTCGCCCGGCGGCCACGCCGTCGTCGAGTTCGAGCGCGTGCGGGTGCCGCGCAGCGCCGTTCTCGGCGAGCTCGGCCAGGGGTTTCGCAACGCGCAAGTGCGCCTCGGCCCGGCGCGTCTCACGCATTGCATGCGCTGGCTCGGCGCGGCGCGGCGCGCGCACGACGTCGCGGTGGAGTACGCGCGGCGCCGCCATGCGTTTGGCAAGCGCATCGGCGAACACCAGGGCGTGGGCTTTCAGCTCGCCGACAACCAGATCGAATTGCACACGGCGCGCCTGGCCGTCTGGCACGCCGCGTGGCTGCTCGACCAGGGGCAGCACGCACGCACCGAGACAAGCCAGTGCAAGGTGTACTGCTCGGAGGCTCTGAGCCGCGTCGTCGATCGCTCGCTGCAGGTGCTGGGCGGCCTGGGAATCACCGCCGACACCATCGTGCAGCGCATTTACCGCGAGATCCGGCCGTTCCGCATTTACGACGGCCCCTCCGAAGTGCACCGTCACGCGCTCGCGCAGCGCATCGTCGGCGCATAACGCTTCCATCAACCGGGTAGCCCTACCGTGCTGATCACCCGCGCCAACACCTTCGACGAGATCCACCGCAGCTTCCGCTGGCGCTTGCCCGAGCGCTACAACATCGCCTGGGACGTGTGCGACCGCCATGCGGCGGGCCCTGAACGCACTGCGCTGATCCACGAGCGCGCCGGCGGCGAGGTCCAGCGCTACAGCTTCCAGCAAGTGCAACGCCTGGCGAACCAATGCGCAAACATGCTGCGCCACCTCTGCCTCGCACCAGGCGAGCGCGTGCTGATCTACCTCGGGCAAGACCCCGCGACGGCGGTGGCGCACGTCGCCTGCTGGAAAGCCGGCCTGATCTCGGTGCCCACCTCCCTGCTGTTCGGCACCGACGCGCTCAGCTACCGCTTGCGCGACAGCGGCGCGCGCCTCCTCATCACCGATGCCGCGCACTTGTCCGTTGTTGCCGCGGTGCGCGAGCAAGCGCCTGCGCTTGAGCACGTGATGCTCGTCGACGGCGCCGCGAGAGCCGGCGCGCTCGACTTCTGGGCCGAGCTCGCGCGTGCGTCCGACGCATTCGAGACGCTCGCGCTGACTCCCGACACGCCTGCCTTCATCAACTACACCTCGGGCACGACCGGCCTGCCCAAGGGCACGCTGCAAGGGCACCGCTCCATGCTCGGCCACATGCCGGGCCTGGAACTCGTCTACGACTTCTTGCCGCAGCCGGGAGACGTGATGTGGTCGCCGGCCGACTGGTCGTGGCTCGCCGGATTGATGGACGTGCTGATGCCCGCGTGGTTCTGCGGCCTGCCGGTGCTGACCTACCGCAATACGAGCTTCGACCCCGAGGAAGCTTTCCATCTGATGGGCAAACACGGCGTGCGCATCAGCCTGCTCACGCCGACGATGCTGCGCCGCATGAGCGTCGTCAACGACCCGCTGCGCCGCCACGGCGTGAAGCTGCGCTCGGTCATCAGCGGCGGCGAGTCGGTGGGGCGCGAGACGCTCGAGTGGGCGCGCGGCGCACTGGGCATCGAGGTCAACGAGGTCTACGGCCAGACCGAGTGCAACATCGTTCTCGGCAACTCTGGCCAGGTGCTGAGGCCCAAGCCCGGGTCGCTGGGCCGCGCGCTGCCCGGGCATGTGGCGGCAATCGTCGATGCGCAAGGGCAGTTGCTGCCCACCGGCACCGTGGGCCACCTGGCGTTTCGCCGCCCCGACCCGGTGATGCTGCTCGAGTACTGGGGGCAGCCGCAGGCGACGCGCGACAAGTTTGCCGGCGACTGGCTGCTCACCGGCGACCTGGCGCGCTGCGACGAAGACGGCTACTACTGGTACGTGAGCCGCGCCGACGACGTGATCACGAGCGCGGGCTACCGCATCGGCCCGGGCGAGATCGAAGACGCGCTGAACGGCCACCCGGCGGTGGCGATGTCGGCGGTGATCGGCGTTCCCGACCCGGTGAAGACCGAGTCGATCTGCGCGTTTCTGGTCCTGCGCCCGGGGCACGTGGCGAGCCCGGAGCTGGCCGAGGCGATTCGCGAGTCGGTGCGCACCCGCCTGGCGCGCCACGAGTGCCCACGCAGCATTCAGTTCGTCGACGCGCTGCCGATGACGACGACGGGCAAGATCATGCGCCGTGAGCTGCGCCAGCGCATGGTCGCAAGCGAAGGCCAAGGGCCGGGCTCACTGGAGGCTGCCGTTCCGCTGCGACCGGGGGATTGACGCCACCGTCCCAGTCCCGGAAGATCGCCCTGGATGTCGACTCGATTGATTCACCTCCGTCAGTGGCGCGTGTTGAGCGCCGCAGCGTGCCTGTTCGCAGCATTGCACGGCGCCGCGCAAGCGCAAGGCGCGGTGATCGGCATCCTCGAAGGTCGCGCCACCTTGCTGCGCCCGACGGGCAAGTTCGAGCTCGCCGAAGGCGCCGTGCTCAGCGCGGCAGACATCGTCGAGACGGCCGCGGCAGGCTTTGTGCAAATCGAGTTCGCCGACGGCGTGCGCCTCGCCCTGGGCGAGGGATCGCGCCTGATGCTCGCCGCAGGGGCCGCGCCAACGAACACCGCGCGGGCGCGCCTGCTGCAAGGCTGGATGAAGCTCACGCCGGGAACCGACAAGCCCATCGCCGGCGACTTTCTGACGCCGCTGGGTGCGATCGGCTCGCTGGCCGGGGCCTGCGTCGTTCACGCCGAAGCGAAGCAGTTGGAACTTTTCGTCGAGGGCGGGACGGTTGCGCTGGCTGAGCGCGGTAGCGCCGCGCGCCAGATCAAGGGCGGTGAATTTCTCGCGGGCAACGGCAATGCGGCGCTCGCCGCAGCAGCGCGGGTCGCGCCCGACTTCGTGCAGCGCATGCCGCGCTTGTTTCGCGACGCGTTGCCGGCGCGCGCTGCGAAGTTTCGCGACCGGCCGGCCACGCTGCGCGCCCTGGGCGCCGTGAGCTATGACGACGTGGCTGCCTGGCTGCAGGCGGACGAGGCGATTCGCGTCCCGCTGATCGAGAGCTGGCGCGCGCGCTTGAGCGACAAGGAGTTTCACGCCGCGGTGTTGGCGAATCTGGCGCGCCACCCCGAGTGGCAAGTCCTCGTCGTGCCGCCGCCACCGAAGAAGAAGCCTGTGCCCCGGCCCCCGCCTGCACCCCGGGCGGCAGAGCCCGTGCCGGCGGCGGCATCCGCAGCGTCATAGTTGTTGCTGAAGCATTTTCCGGAGAGACCCATGCGCCTGCTTTTGAAGTTCAACCTGATCTTTGCCCTCGTCTTCGCCCTGGGGCTGATCGGCTGCGGCTGGCTCTCGCGCGACCTGCTGCAACGCAACGCCAAGGAAGAAATCCTCGAGCACGCGCGCCTGCTGATGGAAAAGGCGATCGCGGTGCGCAACTACACGACGGCGCAAATCCAGCCCTTGCTCGCGACGCAGATGAAATACAGCTTCCTGCCGCAATCGGTGCCGGCCTACGCGGCCACCGAGGTGCTGCACGAACTGGCGCGCAAATACCCGGAGTACGGCTACAAGGAAGCGACGCTGAACCCGACGAACCCGCGCGACAAGGCGGTGGCGTGGGAAGAAGACATCGTGAACCGCTTTCGCAACGTCGATTCGCAGAAAGAGTTGTCCGGCGAGCGCGATTCGCCGACCGGACGCATGCTGTTCATTGCCCGGCCGCTGAAGATCACGAACCCAGCGTGCCTGGTGTGCCACAGCACCGTAGACGCCGCACCCAAACCCATGCTCGATCGCTACGGCCCGGCGAACGGCTTCGGCTGGAACCTCAATGAAGTGATAGGCGCGCAAGTCGTGTCGGTGCCGATGACGGTGCCGCTCGCGCGCGCCGAAGCGACGTGGCGCGTCTTTATGCTGTCGCTCGGCGGCGTGTTCGTCGCGATTGCGGTCGTGCTCAACTTGATGCTGTGGGCGCTCGTGATTCGGCCAGTGACGAAGCTCTCGGCACTCGCCGACAAGGTGAGTCTGGGCGAGATGGACGCGCCCGAGTTCAAGGCGGCGAGCCGCGACGAGATCGGCGTTCTCGCCGCGTCGTTTGCGCGCATGCGGCGCAGCCTCGAGCAGGCGATGAAGATGCTTTCCTGAAGGCGCCCGGATAATGCGGGGCTTGCGTTCACGCGCCCCCCGCACACTGGCCTTCATGACCTTCAACTGGACCAACCCCTACCCGACGATCCGCAGCCCGGTGATGGCGCGCAACGTCGTCTCCACATCGCACCCACTCGCCTCGAGCGCGGGCCTGCGCATGCTGCTCAAGGGCGGCAACGCGGTCGACGCGGCGATTGCGGCTGCGGCAACGCTCACCGTCGTCGAGCCGATCTCGAACGGCCTGGGCAGCGACCTCTTCGCCATCCTCTGGGACGGCAAGGCGCTGCAGGGCCTGAACGCGTCGGGCGTCGCGCCGGCGGCGTGGAGCCCGGACTACTTCAAGCGCAAGCACAACGGCGCGATCCCGATGCGCGGCTGGGACAGCGTCACCGTGCCCGGCGCGGTGGCGGGCTGGATGGCGCTCTCCAAACGCTGCGGCAAGTTGCCGTTTGCCGATCTGTTCGAGCCCGCGATCGAAGCCGCCGAGCGCGGCCACGGCGTGGGCCGGATCGTCTCGCACAAGTGGGGCCTGCAAGTGCCGCTGCTGCAGGCGCAACCCGGTTACGCGCAGGCCTTCATGCCAAACGGCCGCGCGCCCGCGCCGGGCGAGCGCTTCGTGTTCGCTGCGGCCGGCGCGACGCTGCGCAAAATTGCGGCGACGCGCGGCGAGGCGTTTTACCGTGGCGATGTTGCGCAGGCGCTCGCTGCACATTCGAGCGCAAACGGCGGCAGCATGACGGCGCAGGACCTCGCGGGCTACCAGCCCGACTGGGTGGGAACGATCGCGCAGGACTACGCCGGCCACAGCGTTCACGAGATCCCGCCCAACGGCCAAGGCATCGCGGCGCTGATGGCGCTCGGCCTGCTGCAGCACTTCGACATTGCGAGCCTGCCCGTGGACGGAATCGAGTCGCAGCACTTGCAGATCGAGGCGATGAAACTCGCGTTTGCCGACACCTACCGCTGGGTGGCCGACGCATCCGCGATGCGTGAGGTCACGCGCGAGCACTTGCTGGACTCTGGCTACCTCGCGCAGCGCGCCAAGCTGATCGACCGCAAGCGCGCGAGCGACTTCAAACACGGCACGCCGCCCCAGGGCGGAACGATTTACCTGAGCACCGCCGACAGCAGCGGCATGATGGTGAGCCTGATCCAGAGCAACTACATGGGTTTTGGCAGCGGTGTCGTCGTTCCCGAAGTCGGCGTGAGTCTGCAAAACCGCGGCTACGGGTTCACGCTCGACGCCGCACACCCGAACGTCGTGGCCGGCGGCAAGCGGCCATTCCACACCATCATTCCGGGCTTCCTGATGAAGGGCGGCCAACCGCAAATGAGTTTCGGCGTGATGGGCGGCAACATGCAGCCGCAGGGCCATTTGCAGACGCTCGTGCGAATGCTCGTTCACGGCCAGCAGCCGCAAGCCGCGTGCGACGCGCCGCGCTGGAAAGTCGCGACGGGTCTGTCGGTCGACTGCGAATCGACGCTGGCACCGAGCCTCGTGCAAGGCTTGCGCGACCGCGGTCACCGCATCGAAGCGGTGCACGACGCGTACATGGATTTCGGCTCGGGCCAGTTCATCTGGAAGCTGAGCGACAACCTTGAAGACGGTTATGTCGCAGCCAGCGATTCGCGGCGCGATGGGCAAGCGGTAGGTTATTGACACCGTGATCAAGATCGAGCCTCTCAAGCCGATCGACCGCGCGCGCTGGGACGTGCTCGCGCGCGGCTACAAGACGTTCTACGAAACGACGCTCAGCGACGCCGAGTACGACCACACGTGGGCACGCCTGATGCAAGGCGACACGATCTACGGCCTGGGCGCGCACCTGGACGGGCGACTCGTCGGCATCACGCACTACATGTTTCACCCCAGCGCGTGGTCGGCCGACGCCTGCTACCTGCAGGACTTGTTCACCGATTCCGAGATTCGCGGACGAGGTGTCGCGCGCGCCCTGATTGACGGCGTTGCCGACGCCGCCAAGGCGCGCGCTGCACCGCGCCTGTACTGGCTCACGCACCACGGCAACACCACGGCGCGCGCCTTGTACGACAGGGTCGCGGCGCATCGCGGCTTCATTCGCTACGACTATCCGATGGGCTGATTCGCGGCGATGGGACGCACCCGAGAACTGCGCTCGCTTTACGCCGCGGACGGTGGCGTGCACGCGGTGTTTTCGGGCAAGGCCGCCGACTACGTGGCTTCGCGGCCCGACTATCCGTCAGCCCTGTTCGACACCTTGCAGGCGCATTGCGGCTTGTCGTCAGGGGCGTTGATCGCCGATGTCGGCGCGGGCACCGGCCTGCTCAGCCAGGGTCTGCTGCGGTGCGGCTGGCGTGTCGTCGGCGTCGAACCGAATGCGCCGATGCGCGCCGCGGCCGAGCACTTCTTCGCCGGCCACGCAGGGTATCGAAGCGTCGATGGCAGCGCCGAAGCGATGCCGCTGGAAGATTCGAGCGTCACCCTCGTGGCCGCCGCGCAGGCGTTTCATTGGTTCGACGTGGGCGCCGCACGCAGCGAATGCCTGCGCGTGCTGAAACCCCACGGCCAGGTGGCGCTGGTCTGGAACGACCGGCGGCGCGGCGACGCCTTGCACGACGCACTCGACGAGATCTTCGGCGAATTCGGTGGCGCCAAGCGCGCTGCCATGGTCGCCCAGGACGACCGCGCCGACGTGCCGCGCTTTTTCGGCGCTACCGTGCCGCAGCAGTGGACATGGCCGCACGAACATCGGCTTGATGCGACCGGACTGATGAGCCTGGCGTTCTCGCGTTCCTACATGCCTGCGCGCGAAAGCGACGCCGGGCGCGCTGCAGCGTCGCGCCTGAATCGGCTGTTTGACGCGTTGGCCGTCGGCGGTTGCGTCGCCGTGCGCTACACGACACTCGCGATCGTCGGCCGGCCCGGCTGATGCGGGCTGTGCGCTGCCGCTACGCGACCGTATAGCGCTTCAACGCGTCGGCGTTCCAGCGCAGGCCGACACCCGGCGTGTCGCCAACGACAGCGTGGCCGTCGACGATGGCGAGCGGCGTTTCCAGAATCACGTCGGCCCAATCGGCGTACTCGAGCCAGTGGCGCGTCGGGCTCGCGAGCAACAGGTGCGCGCTGACTTCGGCGTAAAGGTGGCTCGAGATGTCGACGCCCGCGGCGGCACATATCGATTGCGCCTGCACCCAACCGCTGACGCCGCCGATTCGCGCGAGGTCGGGCATCATGAAGTCGCAAGCGCGGTGCGCAAGCAAACGCAGCACGTCTTTCGGTCCGTCGAGGTTTTCGCCCATTTGCAGCGGCATGTCCAGCTCGCGCGCAAGCAGCGCGCAACCGTCCCAATCGTCGTGGCGGATCGGCTCTTCGAGCCAGTACACGCCGTGCTCCTGAAGGCGCCGGCCGCGTTGCAGCGCCTCTTGCAGCGTCAGGCCCTGGTTGTAGTCGACCATCAGGTGGGTTCCGGTGGGCAACTGCGCTTGCACGGCGCGCAGAACGTCGAGGTCTTCTTTCAGGCTGGAGTAACCCAGACGCAACTTCAGCGCAGTGAAGCCGCGCTCCAACAGCTTCGGCACTTGCGCGGCGGTGTCACGCGCGCCGAGCAAACCCAGGCCGTTGCTGTTGTAGGCGCGCACCTTGCCTGGGCCTGCGCCCAACATCGCGGCGAGGGATATGCCGGCGGCCTTGGCGTTAGCGTCCCACAGCGCCACGTCCAGGCCGGACAAGGCCATGCGCACGAGGCCGACGTTGCCGATCAGCGCAAGGCGCCTCGCGAGCAGCGCACCGAGCGCCAGCGGCTCGGTGGCCTGCCCCTTCACCAGGTCGACCGCGTCTTGCAGCAACGCGGAAATCGCCTTCATGCCGCTGCGGCGGTAGCAGAACAGGTAGGCGCTGCCGCTGACGCTCTCTTCGGTGTGCACGTCGATGAGCAACAGCGGCGCGCTCTGCACCGTGTCGGCGCTCGTGCCGAGCGCCATCTTCAGCGGCACTTCGACGGGCGTGAGCGTCACGCCGCGGAGGTGCAGCGGCGCGGTTTGCGTCACTTCGCCGTTCCGCTCGAGCCCAACGCATGCAGCGCCAGGATGTCGGCCACGGAGCGGTGCAGCGGCGTCGGCACGCCGAGCCGCGCGCCGATCTCGGCGACGCCGCCGCTGAGCCAGCGCACCTCCAGGCGATTTCCGGCCTGCAAGTCATGGTGCATCGACGACGTCATTCCGGGGTCGACGTCGTCGGCGAGCTTCAGGCGCTGCTCGGCGTAATCGGCCGGCAGATTCACTCCCGAGGCACGGCCCACGGCGACGACTTCACGCATCAGGTCGAGGAAAAACGCTCGGGTTTGCGGATTCGATCGAATCGGCCCGATCGTCGAACGCATCGATGTCGTCGCGCCCGACAGCGCGGCGAGAAAGACGTACTTCTCCCAAATCGCGCGCCGAATGTCGTCCGGAATCTCCGCGTTGATTCCGCCCTTCACGCACGCGGCGAGCAGCGCTTGTGCGCGCGTCGAGCGCTTGCCGTCGTATTCGCCGAATTGAAGGCGCTGCATCGGCCCGGTCTGCTTGATCGTTCCCGGCGCCTCGATTCGCGTCGCGACATAGGCGACGCCACCCATCAATTGTTCGGGCGCGAACGCCTTGGCGAGCAACTCTTCCTTGTGCACGCCGTTTTGCAGCGAGATCACGGCAGTGCCCGGCCCGACGATGGGCGCGATTTGGCGCAGCGCGTCTTCGGTGTCCCAAAGCTTCACCGACAGCAGCACGAAGTCGGCCAGGCCTGCGTCTGCTGCGGACTCGACGACGCGAATGTTCGGCGCTTGCACCAGGCCTTGCGGCGTGTCCAGCGTCAAGCCCTTAGCGCGCATCGCCGCGAGGTGCGCACCGCGCGCAACAAAGGTCACGTCGGCGCCGCCCAGGCTCAAGCGTGCGCCGAAATAACCGCCCACGCCGCCGGAGCCCATCATCACGATCTTCATGTTCTGTTCCTCACGCTGGAATTGTGGAACCGCAGTCTACGGGCGCCGGCTCAATCGACCTCGGCGAGCCGCTCGCGCAGTTCACGCTTGAGCACTTTGCCGATGGCGCTGCGCGGCAACTCGGCGATCAGCTCAACGCTGTGCAAACGCTGCAGTTTCGCCAGGCGCGAATTGGCCCATTGCAACAACTCGCCCGCTGCGGGTGCCGCTCCTGCCGTGTCGCCTGCCGCAGCGGCACGCAGCACGACGAAGGCCACCGGCGTTTCGCCCCAACGCCTCGACGCCGCCCCGACGACAGCAGCGTCCGCCACCGCCGGGTGTTGGCGCAGCACCGTCTCGATATCGCTCGGGTAGACGTTGAAGCCACCGCTGATGATCATGTCTTTGCGGCGATCGAACAGGGTCAGAAATCCGTCGGCATCGAAGCGCCCGACGTCACCGGTACGGATGAAGCGTTTGCCCGTGGCGTCGAACCACTCGGCGTCGCGGGTCTTGTCGGGTTGGTTGAGGTAACCCGTCATCATGCTCGGCGAATGGCCGACGACCTCGCCGTCGCCACCCAAGGGGACTTCGCGCCCGGCTTCGTCGATCAGGCGAATGTCGTGGCCTTCGGCGGGCCGGCCGACCGTGTGCAACTTGTCGGGAAACGCGTGCGCTTCGAGGATGCACGTGCCGCCGCCTTCCGTCATTCCGTAGAACTCGATGAGCTGGCCCGGCCAGCGTTTCAGCACGTCGGCTTTGAGCGCGGCTGAAAACGGCGCGCTGGTCGCAAACTTGACCCGAAACGCCGACAGGTCGTGGCGGTCGAAGTCGGGGTGCGCGAGCAGGCGCTGGTATTGCACGGGAACCAGCATGGTGTGCGTGATCCGGTGCTGCTGCGCCAGCGTCAGGTAGCCCGCGGCGTCGAACTTGGGGCTAAGGACCACGGTGCCGCCGAACGCCAATGTGGGCACGAAGACGACAAGCGTCGTGTTCGAGTAGAGCGGCGTCGACAACAGCGTCACGACGCGCGTCGAATACTCGTAGCGCGCACCGCGCCGCACGTGTGCCCAGCGCATCGCGTGCGACTGCACGATGCCTTTGGGGGCACCCGTCGTGCCTGACGAATAGATGATGTTGAACGCCGCTTCAGGTGCGATCTCGACGGCGTCGGCGGCTTCGCCCGGCGCGGCGAGCCAGTTCTGCAAGGCGATTCCCGCAGTGCTGCCGTCGAGCGAAATCCGCGGCGGATTGACGCCTGGTGCGGCGGCGCCGACGCCTGCGTCTTGATCAAGCACAGCCGCAGCGGCCACGTCGACGAACAGCACGCTCGCAGCACAGTCTTGCAGCATCGCGCGCAGCGCGGAGGTGGTCGAACCCGGCGCCAACGGCGCGACCGCTGCGCCCGCACGCAGCGCACCGAGGAACGTGGCGGCGTACTCGATCGACGTTGCCGCGCAGATCGCCACCGTGCCGCCCGGCCCCACGCCGTTGCGCTGCAAGGCCGCGGCAATTCGGTCCATCTGCGCGTTCAGACCGGCATAGTCCAGCTGGCGTTCGCCGTCAATGAGGGCAACGTGCGTCGGGTCTCTCTGGGCGTGCCGCTGCACGAGTCCGGAAAGCGTGGCAAATTCGATGTCGAGAAGGTTCATTGGTTCAGGATGGTAGGCTAGGAGCCTGGGCGGCAGAAGGCGGGGTCCGCGTTGGGCCTGAAAAGGGGCGCAGGCTAGACGCAAATGCTCGCCGTGCCGGGTGGCACGGCGAGCATTTGCAACGACGCATGCGCCCCTTTTCAGGCCCAACCCGAAGGGCCGGGGAGATTTGCCGGGCCATTCGTCGTTTCCGGCTCGTTGTGTGGGCCCGCCACACGCCTCGCCGGCGCCTAGACTGGCCCGGCAACTCTCCCCGGCGCGGACCCCGCCTTCTGCCGCCCAGGCTCCTAGGCAAGGTGTGGCCGGTTCGACTGGCCGCGCCGCGATCGCTACGCTGAATCCGTCAACGAGTGGAGCCCCCAATGGCAAGCTTGAACGTGAATGGTCGACAGCATGAAGTCGACGTCGAGGCCGATACGCCCCTCTTGTGGGTGCTGCGCGAGCAGCTCGGCCTCACCGGCACCAAATATGGCTGCGGCATCGCCCAGTGCGGCGCGTGCACGGTGCACATCGATGGCGAGGCGGTTCGCTCGTGCGTGCGCCCGGTCGCATCGGTTGGAGCCGGCGAGAAAGTCGTGACGATCGAAGGGCTCTCGCCGAGCGGCTCGCACCCGCTGCAGAAAGCCTGGGTTGCGCTCGACGTCCCGCAGTCCGGATTTTGCCAGTGCGGAATGATCATGGCGGCAGCTTCGCTGCTCAAGGCCAAACCCCGCCCGAGCGACGCCGACATCGACGCGGCGATGACCAACATCTGCCGCTGCGGCACCTACAACCGGGTGCGTGCGGCGATCAAGCTCGCCGCCAGCGGCGCAGCCGCGCCGCAACAAATCTGAACGCCGCACCGGAGTAGTGCAATGCTCAATCCCTCCAACACTGTTTCGCGTCGCGAGTTTCTGGGCAGCGTCGGCGCCGGCGCTGGCGCGCTCGTCGTCGGTTTTCACGTCGCCGACCCGGCTGCCGCACAAGGCGGAGCTGCGCCCGATGAAATCAACGCGTGGGTCGTCGTCAAGCCCGACGACACCGTGATCATTCGAGTCGCGCGCTCGGAGATGGGCCAGGGCACGCTCACGGGGCTCGCGCAACTCGTCGCCGAAGAACTCGAATGCGACTGGGCCAAGGTCACGACGGAATACCCCACGCCGGGGCAAAGCCTGGCACGTGCCCGTGTCTGGGCGAATTTTTCGACCGGTGGCAGCCGCGGCATCCGCGAGTCTCACGACTACGTGCGCAAGGGCGGCGCCGCAGCGCGAATGATGCTGGTGCAGGCCGCAGCCGAGGCGTGGAATGTGCCGAGCAGCGAGTGCCGCGCCGCGAACAGCGTCATCACGCATGGCCCCAGCAGCCGCAGCACGAGCTTCGGCAAGGTCGCCGGCGCTGCGGCGAAGCTCGCCGCGCCGAAAGACGTTGCGCTGAAAGACCCGAAGGACTGGAAACTCGTCGGCAAACGGCTGAAGCGCCTGGACACCGTGGACAAGACGACGGGCGCGCAAATTTACGGCATGGACCTGAACATGCCCGGCATGCTGAGCGCCGCAATCAAGGACTGTCCTGTCTTCGGCGGCAAGCTGAAGAGCTTCAACGCGGCTGCCGTCGAGCAGCGGCGCGGCGTGCGCAAGGTCGTTCGCGTGGGCGACAGCGCGGTGGCGGTGATTGCCGACACCTGGTGGCGCGCGAAGACTGCGCTCGACGCCTTGCCCATCGAATGGGACGAAGGCCCGAACGCGCAGGTCAGCAGTGCCAGCACCGCGGCGATCCTCAAGGCGGGACTGGACGCGAACGACGCGGTGGTCGGCAATTCGAACGGCGATGCGAGGCAGGCTCTGGCCGGCGCGGCGCGCAAGATCGAAGCGGTGTATTCGTATCCGCACCAGAACCACGCGACGATGGAAACGATGAACGCGACGGTGCGCTGGACGCCCGAGCGTTGCGAGGTCTGGACTCCAACGCAAAACGGCGAAGCGGCACTCGCCACCGCGTCCGAGGCTGCGGGTCTGCCGCTGGCGAAGTGCGAGGTCTACAAAATTCACCTCGGCGGCGGCTTCGGGCGCCGCGGCACGCACGACTGGGTGCGCCAGGCGGTGCTGATCGCCAAGGAGATGCCGGGAACGCCGATCAAGCTGATCTGGTCGCGCGAAGAAGACATGCTGCACGGCCGCTACCACCCGGTGACGCAGTGCAAATTGACGGCGGGAATCGACAAAGACGGCAACCTCGACGCGCTGCACATGCGCATCTCGGGTCAGTCGATCGTCGCCAGTTTGATTCCGCAACTGATCAAGGACGGGCGCGATCCGGTCGTGTTCCAGGGTCTGAACTCGCCGGGACCCGAGGCGTCGATAGGCTACACGGTGCCGCACCTGCTGATCGACCACGCGATGCGCAACCCGCACGTGCCGCCGGGTTTCTGGCGCGGCGTGAACCTGAACCAGAACACGATTTACCTCGAGTGTTTCATCGACGAACTGGCGTTTGCATTGAAGCAAGACCCGCTCGCGCTGCGCCGCAAGTTGATGGCCAAGCACCCGAAACACCTCGCCGTGCTCAACGCCGCGGCACAGCGCGCCGGTTGGGGCACGCCGGCCGCGCCTGGCGTATTTCGGGGCCTGGCGCAGACCATGGGCTTTGGCAGTTACGTGGCGGCATGCGCCGAGGTGTCGGTGAGCGCTGCGGGCGAGTTGAAAATCCACCGCAGCGTCGCCGCGACCGACTGCGGCCACGCCGTGAATCCGCAGCAGATTGAAGCGCAGGTGGAGGGCTCCTTCGCTTACGGCCTGTCGGCGGCGCTGTTCGGCGAGTGCACCGTCAAGGGCGGGCGCATCGAGCAGGACAACTTCAACACCTACCCGGTTCTTCACATGGACATGATGCCGAAGGTGGAAACCATCGTCATGCCTTCGGGCGGTTTCTGGGGAGGCGTGGGCGAACCGACGATCGCGGTCGCTGCGCCGGCCGTGCTCAACGCGATCTTCGCAGCGACTGGCAAGCGGATTCGGGATTTGCCGCTCAAGCACCACAGCTTGAAGAAGGCCTGATGCGCGGCTTTGTTCGAACCCACGCGCCCACGCTGCGCGCCACTGTCGCGGCTTGCCTGGTCGCATTCGCGCCGCTGAGCCTCGTCTGGGCGCAGGGTGACGCAAGCCCTCGCGCCGGCGGCTGGGTCGACTACCGCGTTGACGGCGACGCCATCGCGCAGCCGCTGAGCGGGACGCCGGGGGACGCGGCGCGCGGCCGCGGCATCGTTGCCGATCGCGGTCTGAGCCTGTGCTTGCTGTGCCACGCCGCGCCAATCGCGGAAGAGCGCTCTCAGGGCGACATCGGGCCCGATTTGCGAGGCGTCGGCTCGCGCCTCACCGATGCCCAGTTGCGGCTGCGCCTGGTCAATCCGCGCCGGCTCAACCCGGTGAGCGTCATGCCGCCTTACTTTGTGGATCAGGCGCTGGTTCGCGTGGGCTCGTCCTGGCAAGGCAAACCGGTGCTGAGTGCCCAGCAGATTGAAGACGTTGTTGCGTATCTGCGCACACTGCGCAGTTCCAGCTGACGCAGACCCGCCGCGATGCGAATGCGAGCCGGAACGCAGCGTCGCCAGTGGCTGGCCGCAGGCTTGGGCAGCGCGATAGCGGTCCGGTTTGCCGTCGCCGCCGCGCCGCTCGCCCGGGCGATGGCACCCGACTTGCGCGCGGCGATCGACGCCTTCACTGCCGGCGCCGTGGTCCGCGAGGGCCGAGTCGAGATCGACGTGGCGCCACTCGTCGAGAACGGCAACGCGGTACCGATCACGATTTCCGTCGACAGCCCGATGAGCGACGCCGACCACGTCGTGGCGATCGCCTTGTTCAACGAGCGCAACCCGCAGCGCGATGTCGCGCGCTTCACTGTGGGTCCGCGCGCCGGGCGTGCACGAATCGCGACGCGAATTCGCCTCGCGACGTCGCAGCAACTCGTCGCTGTGGCGCGCCTAAGCGACGGGTCTCACTGGTCGCGAAGCGTCGACGTCATCGTCACGCTCGCGGCGTGCATCGAAGAGTAGACGACGATGGCGCACACCTTGATCCACATGCCGGGCAATGCACGCCGCGGCGAAGTGATGCAGATCCGTACGCTGATCGGGCACGCCATGGAGACCGGCTATCGCGTCGACGCCCAAGGTCGGTTGGTGCCGCGCGACATCATTCGCCGCTTCACGTGCCGCTACAACGGTGAGACGGTTTTCGCCGCAGAGTTGTTCGCCGCGATCGCCGCCAACCCTTTCATCGAGTTCAGCACCGTCGCCATCGACAGCGGCACGCTGACCTTTGAATGGGAAGGCGACAACGGCTTCGTGCAGCGCGAAAGCGTGGCCTTGCGCGTCACATGAATGGGGGGTCTGCTGCGCTGCGCGCGTCGCGTCAGGGCGTCGCCGCGTTGGCGCTGCTGACGCTGTGTGGCGCGGGCACGGCGCAATCTGCCGCAGCGCCACAGCGTTCCGGGTTTGCCGCGATGAGCCCGCAGACCCAAGCCATGCAACTCGACGATGCGCTCAATCCGGCCATGCTTTGGGTGAAGGACGGGCTGGCGTTGTGGGGGCGCGTCCAGGGCCAGGCACAGCGCTCTTGCGAGAGTTGCCATGGCGCGCCGGCCACGAGCATGCGCGGCGTCGCGGCGCGTTATCCGGCGCTGGACTTGCTCGAGCAACAGCCGGTCGATCTTCCGGCGCGCATCAATCTCTGCCGCACCCGACACCAGCTCGCGCCGGCGTGGGCGCGCGAGTCACCAGAGTTGTTGGCGACGGAGGCGTTGCTGGCGCTGCAGTCGCGCGGCATGCTGCTCCGCCCGCCGGCCGAGCCCGCCTTGGCAAAGTTTCGCGAACGCGGTGCCGCGCTCTTTCGGCAGCGCCTCGGGCAACTGGACCTGTCGTGTTCGAATTGCCACGACGCGCTCGTCGGCCGACGCCTGGGCGGCAGCGTCATCCCGCCGGCCGACCCGTTGCCCTATCCCGCTTACCGGCTGCAATGGCAGAGTCTGGGCTCGCTGCAGCGGCGAATTCGCAGCTGCATGACCGGCGTGCGTGCATCACCCTTCGCCTACGGCGACCCCGAGATGGTGGAGCTCGCGCTGTACCTGGCGCAACGCGCCGCAGGTCTGGCACTCGAAGCTCCCGGGGTCAGGCCGTGACGGCGCGCAGTGGCGCTGGCGCCGCTCAGTGCGGACCCGAGGTCGGCGCATCGGGCTCGTCGGGCTCGTCTTCGGCACGCGTCTGCTTGGCGGCGACCCGAAACGCCTCACTCGCCCAAGCGCCGAAGTCGTTGTTCTTGCAGCGTTGGCTGCAAAACGGCCGCGATGGGTTCTCCGGCCCATAGATGCTCTCGCCCTTGCACGCGGGGCAGGTGACGATCCTGCGGCGCTGCCCTCCAGCAGTGTTCATGTGCAAATCGTCAGCTCGAATGGGGTGTCGACGGCACTGGGTTTGAGCTTGCCTTCGGTATCAGGCTGAAGCATTCGCACCGTCACGACCAGGCGATGCCCGCTGATTTCGGGAACCACGTCGTCACCGTCAGACAGGCGCAGTCGCGCGAGCAGGTGCGCGCGCCCGGCGGGAAGGCTTTGCTGGAACTGGCCGGCCACGGCCATCATCTTGTGCGGCACGCCGGCGTCGCGAATCAGGCGCAGCAGGAGCTGCAGCGCATCGGCCATCGGCATCAGGCCCTTCGCCCACTGCACGAGTTCCGCGCGCCGCTGTGAGGCATCGGCGTGCTGCCAGGCAAAGTAGGCCGGCAGGTCAAAGCCGCAGGTGCCACCGGGGATGTTGATGCGACTGCGAATCGCCATCAGCCAGTCGTTGCTCGCCAGCGCCGCGCCGGCCTTGCCCGGCATCTGGTTCAAGGCGTTGAAGGCCGCGTCGATGCGCGCCATCACGTCATCCAGCGCGGCCTCCGAGATCGACGGGTTGCCCCGGTAGGTGGCGAGCTGGACACGCTGCTTGTCGAGGTCCTTGAGCAAGTCGGACTTGAGGTCGGCGCGCGAACCGACATCGAGGATCTCGAACAGCGTGGCCAGCGCAAAGTGATGGTCCACGGCATGATCGCGAACCACGAGCTGCCCCAGGCGCTCGAACAAGTGTTCGAGGCGCAGCATGGTGCGGATGCTTTCGTTGAAGGGATACTCGTAAACGATCACGACGCCGATTCTCAAGTGCACTCGAATGCCGCGGCAGGTTCGCCGTTGCGCCGGACGATTGTTCCACAGCGCCGCGAGGCGCCGGGCGCGCGCTCACGGGTTGGCGCGCACCCAAATTTGCCAGAGCGCCCCGACGTGTTGCGTCAAATCCGCCAGCGAAATGGCGTCGTTGTAGATGATCGCGTCAGCGCACGCCCGGCGCCGCTGCCGGCTCGCCTGTTGGGCGATGATGGCGCGCACCGCGTCTGCGCTCAGGCCAGAGCGTTCGCGAACGCGTGCCACCTGCGTGGTCTCTTCGCAATCGACGATCAGGATGCGGTCCACGCGGCCGCGCCAATGCGCCGATTCGACGAGCAGGGGCACATCGAACACGATGGCCGAGGTGGTTGCGGCGTCGGCCTGGCGCTGCGTCTCGGCGCCGATCATCGGGTGCAGGATGGCCTCGAGGCGGCGCTTCGCCGCAATGTCGACGAATACCAACTGACGCATGCGATCGCGGTTCAGCGCGCCCGAGCTGTCGACGATCTCCGGCCCAAATTCGGCAGCGAGTGCGGCGATCGCCGCACCACCGGGCTCCGTCAGGCGACGCGAAATCGCGTCGGCGTCGACGAGGGTCGCTCCCTGTTGCGTGAGCAGCCCGGCGACCGTGCTTTTGCCGCTGCCGATGCCCCCAGTCAGGCCGATGCGCAGCATGGCCAAGCAGCGTGGCTCACCACCCCAGCCAATTCAGCACTCGCGCCTGGCCGGCAAACAGCACGACCAGGCCGGCCCCGGCGAGAAAAGGCCCGAAAGGAACGTAGCGCCCTTCGCGCAGGCTTCCGCTCACCTTCATGACCAGGCCGACGACGGCGCCGAGCATCGACGCCGCAAGCACGATGGGAAGAATCATTTTGAGACCCAACCAGGCACCGAGCGCAGCAAGCAGCTTGAAATCACCGAAGCCCATGCCCTCCTTGCCGGTGGTGAGCTTGAAAAGCCAATACACGCTCCACAGCGACAGGTAGCCGGCGACGGCGCCCCACAAAGCGTCGCCGAGCGGCAGCGTCCAACCCAAGGCGCTCGCCACGAGTCCGGCCCAGAGCAAGGGCAGCGTCAAATTGTCCGGCAGCAGCGTCGTGTCCCAGTCGATCGCAGCGAGCGCGACCAATGTTGCCGCAAATGCGCACCACAGCAGAACGACCGGCATCGCGCCGAAGCGCCAGCCCAGTGCCGCGAACAGGCAGCCGGTCGCGATCTCGATCAGCGGGTAGCGCGCCGCAATGCGTTTCTTGCATGCGGCGCACTTGCCGCGCAACCAGAGGAAGCTGAGGACTGGAATGTTCTGGTGCCAAGAAATGGCATGCCCACATGAGGGGCAGCGCGAGCGCGGCGCGGTCAAGGTCACCGCCTCGGGCTCGTCGACCTTGACGCCCAGCATCTCCGCGCTCTCCATCTTCCAGCCGCGCTCGAGCATGAGCGGCAAGCGATGCACGACGACGTTGAGAAAGCTGCCGATGCACAGGCCCAACAGCAACAAACCCCAGGGCGAGAGCAGAAACTCCGTGATTCGCGGGTCCATCACCGCGGCTCAGACCACGGCGCCGAGTTTGAAGATCGGCAAGTACATCGCAACGACGATGCCGCCGATCAGCGTGCCCAGGATCACGATGATGAAAGGTTCCAACAAACTCGAAAGACCCTTCACCGCTTCGTCAACTTCGTCTTCGAAGAATTCCGCGGCCTTGCCGAGCATCTGATCGAGCGAACCGGACTCTTCGCCGATCGCGCACATCTGAATGACCATGGTGGGAAACACGCCGGTGGTCTGCATGGAGGTCGTCAACGCCGAGCCCGTCGACACGTCTTTCTGAATCTGCTCAGTCGCTTCGGCGTAGACCGCGTTGCCCGAGGCGCCACCCACCGAGTCGAGCGCTTCGACCAAGGGCACGCCGGCGGCGAACATCGTTGAGAGCGTGCGCGTCCAGCGTGCCACCGACGACTTCATGACGAGGTCACCGAACACGGGCGCGCGCAGCAGCATCCGGTCCATGACCTTTTGCATGCGTGGCGAACGCTTCCACGACTCGAAGAAGACGTAAACGCCGCCCCCCAGCACGCCGAAGATCAAATACCAGAACCTGACGAAGAACTCCGACATCGCGATCACCAGCAGGGTCGGCGCGGGCAGGTCGGCGCCGAAGGACTTGAACACGTCCTTGAACGCCGGGATGACGAAGATCATGATGACCGCAACGACTACGAACGCGACGACGAGAACGGCCACCGGATAGATCATTGCCGAGCGGATCTTGTTCTTGATCGCCATGGTCTTTTCCTGGTATACGGCCAGGCGTTCGAGCAAGGCCTCCAGGATGCCGCCGGCTTCGCCGGCTTCGACCAGATTGCAGTAGAGCGAGTCAAAGTAAAGCGGGTGTTTGCGAAACGCCGCGGACAGGCTTGTTCCGGTTTCGACGTCGCTGCGGATGTCGGTGAGCATGCGCGTCATGCGCGGGTTCGAGCTGCCGCGCGCAACGATGTCGAACGACTGGATGAGCGGCACGCCGGCGCGCATCATGGTCGCGAGCTGCCGCGTGAAGATGGCGATGTCTTTCTGCTTGATCGACCGCCCGCCGCTCAAGCGGCGCTTCTTCACCTTGGTGACGAGAATGCCCTGGCGGCGCATGCTCGCGCTGACCATGGCTTCGCCTCCGGCACGCATCTCGCCGCGAACGACTTTGCCGTTCTTGTCCTTGCCTTCCCATTCGAAGACGATTTCCTTGAGGCTCTTTACGGCTGTTGCTGTCGCCATGTTGCTTCCGGGGACTCCGTTCCCCGTCCCTAGGTTGTTGTCGGCTACTCGTTCGTCACCGCGATGACTTCTTCGAGTGTGGTCACTCCCGCGCGTACTTTGATCAAGCCCGACTGGCGAAGATCGCGCACGTTTTCACGCTGCGCCTGCGCCGCGATGTCCATCGACGTGCCTTCGGCCAGGATGATGCGCTGAATTTCTTCTGATATCGGCATGACCTGGTAGATGCCGACGCGGCCTTTGTAACCATTGCTGCACGATGAGCAACCGACGGCGCGGTACGGCTTCCAGGTACCGTCGACATCGGACTCCCTGAATCCCGCCTTGAGCATGGCCTCGCGCGGATAGTCGGCAGGCGTCTTGCAGTTCTCGCACAGTTTTCTGGCCAGACGCTGCGCCGTGATCAGCAGCACACTCGAGGCGATATTGAACGGCGCGATCTCCATGTTGAGGAGTCGCGTCAGCGTCGTGGGTGCGTCGTTGGTGTGCAAAGTCGACATCACCATGTGGCCGGTCTGCGCGGCCTTGATCGCGATTTCAGCGGTTTCGCGATCGCGGATTTCGCCCACCATGATGATGTCGGGGTCCTGGCGCAGGAAGGACTTGAGCGCGACCGCGAAGTTCAGTCCCGCCTTGTCGTTCACGTTGACCTGGTTGATCCCGGGCAAGTTGATTTCAGCCGGGTCTTCGACCGTCGCGATGTTGACGCCCGGTTGGTTCAGGATGTTCAGGCACGTATAGAGCGACACCGTCTTGCCGCTGCCGGTGGGTCCGGTGACGAGCACCATGCCGTAGGGCCGGCCGATCGCCTTGAGCAGGCGATCTTTTTCGATCTTCTCGTAGCCCAGCGCCTCGATGCCGAGCTTGGCGCTCGACGGGTCGAGGATCCGGATCACGATCTTCTCGCCGAACAGCGTGGGCAAGGTGCTGACGCGAAAGTCGATCGCCTTGTTGCCGAACTTGAGCTTCATTCGGCCGTCTTGCGGGACGCGTTTTTCGGCGATGTCCAGGCGCGAAATGACCTTGATTCGCGAGGCCAGCTTGTCTTTGATGGCGATCGGCGGCTGGGTAATCTCGCGCAACTCTCCGTCGACGCGAAAACGCACCCGGTAGTGGTATTCGTAGGGTTCGAAGTGCAAGTCCGACGCGCGTGCGTTGATCGCGTCGATCAACATCTTTTGCAGGAAACGTACCACCGGCGCGTCTTCGACGTCGGGTGCGGCCTCTGCGGATTCCTGCTGCGTCGTGACGTCGTCGGTGACGTCGAATTCGAAGTCGCCTGAGGTCAGCGTCTCCAGCGATTCGGTGGCTGTGGCGGTCGACCCCTCGAGGATCTTCGACAGCTTGTCGTGCTCGACAATCACCCATTCGGGCGCGAGCTGGGTCGCGAACTTGATGCGCTCGACGGCCTCCTGATCGGTCGGGTCGGCGCCGCCGATGAACAACCGGCTGCCGCGCTTTCCCAGCACGATGATTTGATACTGCGCAGCGAGTTTCGGGTCGACGACGTTGCGCGGCAAGCGCTGAATATCTGCCGCGCCAAGATCGAACAGAGGCAGCGCCAACGCATTGGACAGGGTGTGCGCAAGGTCTGCGGGAGACACGGCGCCCGCGGCGATCACCGAGGCGATGAAGCTCGTGCGCTTGTCCTTCGCCGATCGCACCAGTTCTTCGGCCGCTTTGGCGTTCAGCTTGCCGGCGTGCACGAGCACGCGCGCCACACCTGACAGCGCAGACTGCGGGGCTTCTGCCAAGGTATCCAAGATGGGTGTGCTCGATTCCGAACTGGGGAAAACTGCACGATCATCGCCGAATCGCAGGAGACTGTAAACGCCAACCCACGAGGTGCGGCGTCAACATCTCACAGCGCCGGCAACGGCAACTTGCAACAAGTTGGGCACAGTCGCACGGAGCCATCGGGAAAAGCACAAACTGTGGTCGGGGTGAGAGGATTCGAACCTCCGGCCTCTACGTCCCGAACGTAGCGCTCTACCAGGCTAAGCTACACCCCGATTTTTCGGTCGCGCCGCAACGCCGCCGCTCAATTGCCTTGAACTCAAAAAGAGCGCTCGACCGACCGAGCGCAGGAGTCTAGCAGAGCATCCCGATAGACCGACGGGGGCAGCCCCGCCAGATTCCGGCTCGCCTTGTCGGCTTCGTCTCTGGCCGCAGCGCGCGTTGCTGCCACCGCGCCGGTGTGCCGGACGATGTCGACAACGTCGGGCAGGCGATCGACTTCGCCGTTCTGGATCGCCGCCCTGATCAGGGCGCGTTCCGCGGGCGAGCCGCGTTCCATGGCGATCAACAATGGCAAGGTCGGTTTGCCTTCGCGCAAGTCGTCGCCGACATTCTTGCCCAGCTCGGCTGTCGCACCTTCGTAGTCGAGCAAATCATCGACAAGCTGGAAAGCCGTTCCCAGCGATCGCCCGAACGAGGCACACGATTCTTCGACCGTCGGATCCGCGTTGGCGAGCACTGCGCCGATGCGCGCGCTGGCCTCGAACAGCTTGGCGGTCTTGAAACGGATGACGCGCAAGTAGTCCTCCACGCTCAGGTCGGGGTCGTGCATGTTCATCAGTTGCAGGACCTCGCCTTCCGCAATCACATTCGTCGCGTCCGCCAGGATCTCGAGCACGCGCATGTTGTCGATCGAGACCATCATTTGAAATGCGCGCGAGTAGACGAAATCGCCCACGAGCACGCTCGCTGAATTGCCGAACATCGAGTTGGCGGTCTGGCGGCCGCGCCGCAATGCCGATTCGTCGACAACGTCGTCGTGCAACAGGGTCGCGGTGTGAATGAATTCGACGGTCGCCGCGAGTTCAAAGCGCTCGGGCCCGCGAAACCCGAGCGCGCCCGCAAACAGCAGCACCAGCATGGGCCTCATGCGTTTGCCGCCGGCACTGATGATGTGCTGCGCGATCTGGTTGATGAGCACGACATCGGAAGCCAAGCGGCGGTGGATGACCGCGTCGACTTCGCGCATCTCGGCGGACATCAAGGTCTGAGCCAACGACGCCGAAGGGGGGTCGAGATTTGATTGAGTTTGCACGCGCGCGCAATGAAAGGATGGCGGCGCATTATAGAAATGCCGGGTTGCGCCCCGGCTGGCCGATTGCAGCGCTGCGCTGGCGACTCGCGCTTGGCGGCCGGCGCCGCGCCGGTGCGCGCCGCGCGCTGCTATACTCGCCGGCTTCGCCTTGGAGCAGTGCAACGCTGCACAGGGGTGGATCAGGCGCAGTGCGAGAGGCAGAAATGTACGCAGTCATCAAAACCGGCGGCAAGCAATACCGGGTCGCCACCGGCGAAAAAATCAAGGTCGAAAAAATCGTCGCCGACGTCGGGCAAGAGGTCTTGCTCGACCGGGTGCTGGCCGTGGGCAATGGAGCCGAGTTGTCGGTCGGCGCGCCGTGGGTCGCCGGCGCCAGCGTGGTGGCGCGTGTGCTCTCGCAGGGGCGCCACGACAAGGTTCGAATTTTCAAGATGCGCCGGCGCAAGCACTACCAGAAGCGCCAAGGGCATCGCCAGGCATTCACTGAGCTGGAAATCGGCGCCATAAACGCTTGATCTCGACGGCTTAATTTCTCAGGAGTCGACAAATGGCACAGAAAAAAGGCGGCGGCTCGACGCGCAACGGACGGGACTCGCAGCCCAAGATGCTGGGCGTGAAGGTCTTCGGTGGGCAAGAGATTCCGGCGGGATCGATCATCGTGCGCCAGCGCGGCACCAAGTTTCATCCGGGAACGAACGTGGCCATCGGCCGCGACCATACCCTGTTTGCGTTGATCGACGGCAAGGTGAGCTTTGCCGTCAAGGGCCCGTTGAACCGGCAGACGGTCAGCGTTCAGCCGAGCTAAACAAGCCATCGCGCCGCGGAAAAGCCTCGGTGCGCCCCGGGGCTTTTTTCTTGGCGCCGCTCCGTAAGGGCTGCGCTGCGACCTTGAAGAATCGATCATGAAATTCATCGACGAGGCGACCATCGAAGTCATTGCCGGCAACGGCGGCAGCGGCTGCATGAGCTTTCGTCGCGAGAAGTTCATTCCCTTTGGCGGCCCGGACGGCGGCGACGGCGGGCGCGGCGGCAGCGTCTACGCCGTGGGTGACCGCAACCTGAATACCTTGATCGACTTTCGCTATGCGCGAAAACACGCTGCACGCAATGGGGAAAACGGGCGCGGCGCCGATCAGTATGGTGCCGCTGCGCAAGACATCATCCTGCGCATGCCGATGGGAACGATCATCGCCGACGCCGAGACCGGCGAAACGATTGCGGAACTCCTGGTGCCCGACGAGCGAGTGCAAATCGTCAAAGGCGGAGACGGCGGGTTCGGCAACCTCCACTTCAAGAGCAGCACGAACCGGGCGCCTCGGCAGAAGACCGTCGGTTGGCCCGGCGAGCAAAAAAAGTTGCGCCTCGAACTGCGTGTCTTGGCCGACGTGGGCCTGCTCGGCATGCCCAATGCCGGAAAGTCGACGCTGATCGCCGCAGTCTCCAACGCCCGCCCCAAGATTGCCGACTATCCGTTCACGACCTTGCACCCCAATCTCGGTGTCGTGCGGGTCGGTCCCGAGCAGAGTTTTGTCATCGCCGACATTCCGGGGCTCATCGAAGGCGCCGCCGAGGGCGCCGGGCTTGGGCATCAATTCTTGCGCCACCTGCAACGCACGCAGCTGCTCTTTCACGTCGTCGACCTCGCCCCGTTCGAAGAGGGCGTCGACCCAGTGGATCAGGTCAGAATCATTGCACGCGAGCTGCGCAAATTCGACGCGTCATTGATGGACAAGGAACGCTGGCTGATCCTGAACAAGATCGACATGGTGCCTGAGGGCGAACTCGAGGCGCGGATCAAGTCCATGCTCAGGCGGCTGCGCTGGAAGGGTCAGGTGTTCGCGATCTCGGCCCTCGCGCGCACCGGCCTTGAACCCTTGATTCGCGCCGCCTACGAGCGCATCGCCGTCATAAAAAATCCGATCATCCCCGAACCGGACCTGCGCTTCTCCGTCGTGGACGACGACACGCACTAGAGGGACGCAGTGGCCGGAATTCTGCAAAGCGCGAAGCGCATCGTCATCAAGGTCGGCTCCAGCCTGGTGACCGATGAAGGGCGCGGCGTCGATGCAGTGGCGGTGGGCCACTGGTGCCGCCAGATGGCGCAGCTCGCAGGTCAAGGTCGGGAAGTGCTCATGGTCTCCAGCGGCGCCATCGCCGAAGGCATGAAGCGCCTGGGCTGGGCCGCGCGGCCGCGTGAGATTCATGAGCTGCAAGCGGCGGCGGCCGTCGGCCAAATGGGGCTGGCACAAATCTACGAATCGAAGTTGCGCGAGCACGGCATGGTCAGTGCCCAGGTCTTGCTGACGCACGCCGACCTGGCCGATCGCGAGCGTTACCTCAACGCGCGTTCGACGCTATTGACCTTGCTTCGCCTCAAGGTCGTTCCCGTGATCAACGAAAACGACACGGTGGTCAACGACGAGATCAAGTTCGGCGACAACGACACGCTCGGTGCGCTGGTCGCGAATCTGATCGAGGCCGACGTCCTGATCATCCTCACCGATCAGACGGGTTTGTACTCGGCGGATCCGCGGACGGACCCCACTGCGCGGCTGATCGAAAGCGCAAGCGCCGGCGCCCCGGATCTGGAGGGCATGGCCAGCGGCGCCGGCAGCGCCATCGGCCGCGGCGGAATGAGCACCAAGGTGCTTGCCGCCAAACGGGCCGCAAGCAGCGGCGCGTCCACGGTGATTGCCTGCGGGCGCGAGCCCGACGTCCTCACCCGTCTCTCACAGGGCGAGGCGATCGGGACCTTGCTCACCGCGCCGACGCAAAAGCTCGCCGCGCGCAAGCAGTGGATGGCCGATCATCTGCAATTGCGCGGCGCCGTCGTGATCGACGACGGCGCGCTGTGCAAGGTTCGCGACGAAGGCAAGAGCCTGCTGCCCGTGGGGGTCACGCAAGTCATTGGAGAATTCCGGCGCGGCGACGTCATCGCGGTACGCAGCAGCGCAGCGGTTGAAGTTGCTCGCGGTCTGGCGAACTACAGCAGTTCCGAGGCCAGGCTGATTGCACGCAAGCCCTCGGCGGCTTTCGAGGGGCTGCTCGGTTTCACGGGCGAGCCCGAAATGATCCACCGCGACAACCTCGTGCTGGTGTGAGCTCAGCTCTCAGGCAGGAGGCGTGTCTTGCGGCGACGCGGGCAGTGTTGAATCGCCGTCCTGCGCGAAGCTGCCTGAGTCCGGAGTCGGCTCCGGATTGGGCGAGGCGCCCGGCGCCTGGCGCATGCGCGATCGCAGGTAGCGGTTCTGCGGGTGCCCTCTGGGGATGAAGCGAGCCAGTTCAGTCAGCGCCAATTGATAGACACCGCGCTTGAAGTCGATCACCGACTCGAGCGGCACCCAGTACTCGTTCCAGCGCCACGCGTCGAACTCCGGGTGCTCGCTGGCCCGCAGGTTCATGTCGCTGTCGTGGCCGGTCAGCTGCAGCAGGAACCAGATTTGTTTCTGACCCTTGTAGTGGCCTCGGGCGTCGCGACGAATGTAGTGATCCGGAACTTCATAGCGCAACCAGTCGCGAGTCCGCGCAACGACGCGAACATGGTCGGGCAACAGCCCGACTTCCTCGTGCAGCTCACGGAACATCGCCTGCTCGGGCGTCTCGCCGTACTTGATGCCCCCTTGCGGGAACTGCCAGGAGTGGGTGCGTATCCTTTTGCCCCAGAACACCTGATTCTTTTGGTTGAGCAGGATGATGCCGACGTTGGGCCTGAACCCCTCACGGTCGAGCATAATCAACCCCAAGTCACTCGTTGAAATCGATTATTGCATTGGAGCCGCGGGATTCAAACCCTCGAGGGTTTTCTGAATCGCCCTCCCATGTCGACTCCCTGTTCATGAAAGCCTCAGAGTTCTTCGTCTCCACGCTCAAAGAGGCCCCCGCCGACGCAGAAGTGGCCAGCCACAAGCTGATGATCCGCGCCGGCATGATCAAGCGCCTGAGTGCCGGCATTTACACCTACATGCCGATGGGCCTGCGCATCATCCGCAAGGTCGAAGCCATCATTCGCCAGGAAATGAACCGCGCGGGGGCCATCGAACTGTTGATGCCCGTGGTTCAGCCCGCCGAGTTGTGGCAGGAAACCGGCCGATTCGAAAAAATGGGGCCGGAACTGCTGCGCCTCAAGGACCGGCACGACCGCTCCTTCATCGTTCAGCCCACCAGCGAAGAGGTCATCACCGATATCGCCCGGCAGGAGTTGAAGAGCTACCGCGCGCTGCCGAAAAATTTCTATCACATCCAGACGAAATTCCGCGACGAGCGCCGGCCCCGCTTCGGCCTGATGCGCGGCCGCGAATTCACGATGAAAGACGCGTACTCGTTCGATCGGGATGCGGCGAGCGCCGCGAAGAGCTACGACAAGATGCACGCCGCGTACACGCGCATCTTCGAACGCATGGGCCTGCGCTTTCGCGCCGTTGCCGCCGACACCGGTGCCATCGGCGGCGACCGCTCGCACGAGTTCCAAGTGCTCGCCGAGACCGGCGAGGACGCAATCGCGTATTGCGCCGCGTCGGACTACGCAGCGAACATCGAACTCGCCGAGGGCGTTGCCTTGTTGGAAAAACGCGCGGCGCCGACTCAATCGATGGCCAAGTGCGCGACTCCCGGAAAGAGCACTTGCGAGGATGTCGCCGCCTATCTGGGGGTGCCGCTGCAGACAACCGTCAAGTCGCTGGTTCTGGCCACCGACACGAAGGCGCAGGGTGATGCACCCGCGCGCACCACGATCTGGCTCCTGCTGATTCGCGGCGACCATACGCTGAATGAAATCAAGGTGAGCAAGGTCGACGGCCTGAAAGACGGCTTTCGCTTCGCGACGGAGAAAGAGATCGAGTCCGAGTTCGGCTGCAAGCCGGGCTATCTCGGTTTGGTCGGCTTGGGTTCGGGTGTCAAGGTCATCGCAGATCGCACCGTCGCGCGAATGAGCGATTTCATTTGCGGCGCCAATGCCGCCGATTTCCACATGACCGGCGTCAACTGGGGTCGCGACATTCCCGAGCCCGACGCCGTTGCCGACATTCGCAACGTCGTCGCCGGCGACCCCTCGCCCGACGGCAAGGGCGTGCTTGCGCTGCAACGCGGCATCGAGGTCGGCCACGTTTTCTTCCTCGGCACCAAGTACAGCCAGGCGATGAACGCGAGCTTTCTCGACGAGTCGGGCAAGCCGCAGCTCCTGCAAATGGGCTGCTACGGCATCGGCGTCACGCGAATTCTCGGCGCGGCGATCGAGCAAAGCCACGACGAGCGCGGCATCGTCTGGCCCGACGCGCTGGCGCCGTTCGAGGTGGTCATCTGCCCGATCGGCTACGAACGCTCCCCGGCAGTGCAGCAAGCCGCTTTGGCCTTGCGCGATGCGCTCGATGGTCTCGGTGTGGACGTGATCGTCGATGACCGAGGCGAGCGTCCCGGAGCGATGTTCGCGGACTGGGAGCTGATTGGCGTGCCGCATCGATTCGTCGTCTCGGAGCGCGGCCTGGCTGCGGGAAGACTCGAGTACCAGGGGCGGCGTGACGTGCAGGCCAGCGCCGTGGACATCGACGGCGCAGCGCACTACCTGAAGGCCAAACTGGCGGCATGAGCGGGACAAGCGCTGGGCGGCGCGGAGTCATCCGGTTCGCTGCCGTCTGTGTTCTCGCGAGCCCTGGTCTGTTGCTTCGCGAGGCTTGCGCCGGAGCCCAACTTCAGGAGCCGCTGGCCGATTCGATTCGCTCGGCGCTCGCGGCGGCTGTCGCGAGCAGCGCGCCCCCCAGGCCGTCCTTCGATTCGCTCGAGGAGCGCCTCAACTACTTGAGCTGGTTGGGCGAGATCAGCAACCGGCTGAAGCGCCGCAAGGCAGAGCATGTGGCGCGCGTCGAGTTTCTCGAGACCGTGTGGTACGAATCCAAGCGCGCCGGACTCGAGCCCGCACTCGTGTTGGCGATCGTGCAAGTCGAAAGCGCGTTCCGCAAGTACGCGATCAGCTCTGCAGGCGCACGTGGGTATATGCAGGTCATGCCGTTCTGGGCACGATCCATCGGCGACGGCGACGTCGGTCACCTGTTTCACATGCAGACGAATCTGCGCTTCGGCTGCGTGATCCTGCGCCACTACCTGGAGTTGGAGAAGGGCGACCTCTACATGGCGCTCGGCCGCTACAACGGCAGTCGAGGCAAGGCCGAGTATCCCGAGGCCGTGCTTCGCGCTCGAAAGACCTGGGAGTACGTGCGCCCTTGAGTCGAACCCTGCGCCCTGCGTGTCGCGGCGGTTACAGGCCATCCCATTGCTTGGGCGTGGCCAGCGTCACACCCAGCAGTCCGAGCACGCGCTCCACCGTCTCGTCGACCATCTGTTCGATGCTCTGAGGAAGGTGATAGAACGCCGGCAGCGGAGGAAAGATCACGCCGCCCATTTCGGTCACCGACGTCATGTTGCGCAGGTGCGCCAGATTGAGCGGCGTCTCGCGAACCATGAGCACCAACCGGCGCCGCTCTTTCAGCGTGACGTCGGCCGCGCGGGTCAGGAGGTTGTCGGACAAGCCCAGGGCGATCGCTGCCAAGGACTTCATGGAACAAGGTGCGACAACCATCGCCTGCGTGAGCAACGATCCGCTGGCAATTCTGGCGCCGACGTCCGCGGGGTTGTAGGACACGTCGGCCAGCGCCTCCAAATCCTTGCGCGCCAGTCCCAATTCATGGTGTGCGCTGATCAGGCCCGCCGCAGTCACGACGAGATGGGTCTCGTTGCCGGTTTCGCGCAAGCGCCGAAGCAGTTTGACCGCGTACAGGGCGCCCGTCGCGCCGGTCACGCCGACGACAACCCGAGGTTTCAGCCGATCGCCCGCGACGGCCGATGCGCCCACGGACGGCTGCAGCTCAAGCCCCCAGCAGCGGCTGCAGCTCGCCGGCCTGGTACATCTCGGTCAAGATGTCCGAGCCGCCGACGAACTCGCCGTTGACGTACAGCTGCGGAATGGTAGGCCAGTTGGCGTAACCCTTGATGCCCTGGCGAATCTCTTCGTCCTCGAGCACGTTGACCGTCTTCAAGTCGCTGACACCACAGGCGTTGAGGATTTGCACCGCGCGACCGGAGAATCCGCATTGGGGGAACTGCGCCGTGCCTTTCATGAAGAGCACCACGCGATGGCTCTTGACCAGGGTGTCTATGCGTTGTTGAACGTCGCTCATGGGAATCACGTCGAAAGCTGGGGATCCCGACTTTATACGGCAATCGTCCGGCTGTCGCAGATTGCCCCCCGCAATCCCCCTTCGGCGCTCGATTCAAAACGCGTAAGAGACGCCCATCTGCAGCACCGGCGCCCAGCGCAAGTCGCGCATCACGTCGTCGAACGACTGAGTTCCACCGAACACGCGCCCAAGGCGCACCGCATTGCCCGGGTGCAAGGCCACGACCCCCAGGTCGGCGCTGACGCTCCACTTGCCGCGCTGCGACAACCCGGTATAGCCGACGCCAAAGTACGGCAGGGACGAAAAATCGGGCGTGACCTCGCCCAAGCCCGGTGCCGCGGCGAGCACGCGCCTCTCGACGGAAATCGTCGCGCCGCGGGCCAGCAAGGTTTGCGCGCCCGTCATCCCTTGCGTGCGCTGCCCGACGGTGAGACCGCTGGTTGCGCGCAAGCCGCCCAGGCTGACCTGGTCAAAAAGGGCGTCGCCGAAGTAGTAGTCGCCCGACACGCTGAACGCCCCGACACGCAGGCCCGTGGGCTCCATCTCCTTGAGGTTGGCGCGCCATGCCGGAGCGGCGATTCCCAACGAAAGCCGCGCCTGCCAGCGCGCCCAGGTGAGGTTGCCCTGCGGGGCGATCAGACCGTCGCCGCTCGTCGCAGCTGCCGTGCCCGCTGCGCCCAGGTTGGCGCAAAGCAGCGTGAGCTTGATCCAATTGCGCATGGCAGCCTCCGAGAGTGGGACGTTCGGGCGTGCGATCAGGCGGGACGCCGGCGCGACGCGGTGATCCATCACGCCGAAGAGCCCGATTGTGATCTTCAACCTGCTTTCGCACACCCCCCAAGTGCAACAGATGCGACGTTTCTCACGGTCGGTGGGGTGACGATCCGGGTGGCTCGCCGCGGCTCAAGGGCGGACCCGGCCAACAGCCGCCGGTGCACCTGGGCTGCCCCGCCAGGTCGCGGCGCGTCTGCACTTCGGTGAATCCGCGGCGCTGCATCAGCTCTCTGACTTGCTCGGCCTGATCGAAGCCGTGCTCGACAAGCAGCCAGGCCGCTGCGTGCAGGTGTTCGGGGGCGTTCTGGACCACCGATTGCAACGCTTCCAGGCCCGTCGCACCCGGCGTCAATGCCTGCTGCGGCTCGAACGTGAGCGCGGCCAGGTGGGGGTCGGAACTCGAAACGTAAGGAGGGTTGCAGAGTACCAGGTGAAAGGTCTGACGCGCAACTGCAGCCCACCAGGAGCCCACCTGAAAATCGACATCGAGCGCCAGGCGCTGCGCGTTGTGTTGCGCCAGGCTCAATGCGTTCGCATCGACATCCGAAGCCACCAGCTGCGCCTCAGGGTGAGCAGCCTTGACGGCCAAGGCGATCGCGCCGCTGCCGGTGCCCAGGTCGAGCACCTGCGCCCGGGCGATGTGGACCAATGGCTCGCGCAGAATCTCCACCGCCCATTGCACAAGATGCTCGGTCTCGGGCCGAGGTATCAGCACGGCCGGGCCGACGTGGAGCAGCAAGCCGCAAAACTCTTTCTCGCCCGTCAGGTAAGCCAGCGGCTCACCGCGTGCGCGGCGCCCAACCAGAGCGGCGAAGTCGCCTTGGGGCCCCGGATCGAGCTGCGCATCGTCAAAAGCGAGCAGCCAGGCGCGCGTCTGCTGCACGCACTTCGCCAGCAGCACCTGCGCGTCAAGGGCGTCCAGCCCGCTCGCCCTGGCCGATGCCAGCGCCTGAGCCACCGTACTCATCAGCGCTGCGCCACTTTGCCGGTTCCCCGCGGGGTAAGGGCGCCGCATCGCAGCGTTCTGGGGACGCTCATGGTGCAGTCGCCGTTTCCCAGGCCGCCAATTGTTCGGCGGCGCGCGCCGCCTGCAAGGCGGAGATGACGTCGTCAAGGTCGCCGTCGAGGATCGCCTGCAGGCGATACAGGGTCAAGTTGATGCGGTGATCGGTGAGCCGGCCCTGCGCAAAGTTGTAGGTTCTGATCCGATCGCTGCGGTCGCCGCTGCCGATCAGCCCCTTGCGCGTTGCGGCCTCTTTGGCGGCGCGTTCAGTGCTTTCCTTGTCGCGCAAACGCGCCACGAGCACGGCCATGGCCTTGGCCTTGTTGCGGTGCTGCGAGCGATCGTCCTGGCATTCGGCCACCAGCCCGGTGGGCAGGTGCGTGATCCGGATCGCGCTGTCGGTCTTGTTCACGTGCTGGCCGCCCGCGCCGCTGGCGCGAAACGTATCGATGCGCAATTCCGCCGGATTGAGCTGGACCTCGTCGGCAGCGTCAGGCTCGGGCAGCACCGCCACCGTGCACGCGCTGGTGTGGGTGCGGCCTTGAGTTTCCGTCGCCGGAACGCGCTGCACGCGGTGCCCGCCCGACTCGAGGCGCAGCTTGCCGTAGACGCCGTCGCCCTCGACGCGAAACACGAGCTCCTTGTAACCGCCCAGATCACTCGCCGACTCCGACATGATCTCGGTGCGCCAGCCCTGCCGCTCGCAGTGACGCAAGTACATGCGCGCCAGATCGGCGGCAAACAGCGCCGACTCGTCGCCTCCGGTCCCCGCGCGGATTTCAACGAAGGCGTTGCGCGCGTCGTCCGGGTCGTGGGGCAGCAGCGCGAGCTGCAACTCAAGCTGCAAGCGCTCGATGTCCTGGCTCGCGCTCTGCACCTCTTCCTGCGCCAGCTGGGCCATGTCGGGGTCGGCCAACATCGCCTTGGCCGACTCCAGATCGTGCTCGCGCGCCTCAAATCGCGCGTAAAGCGCAGTCAACGTCGCCGCCTCGGCGTGTTCTTTGCTCACCTCGCGGTAGCGCGACATGTCGCCAGCCACTGCCGGGTCGGCAAGCGTTGCTTCGAGCTCGTTCAGGCGCAGCGCAAGGCGTTCGAACTGCTGGCGGAGTGAGTCTTTCATGCGCTTTCCAGGAAGGTTGGCAGCGTCGCTGGCCGCGGGTGCGGCACGCCGCTGGGCGAGCCCATACCCAGAGACCTAGGTCGGGACGGTCAGTTCGAGCTGTCGACGGGATCGCGCGGAAAGCGCCGCAGGAACAGGCGCGACACCGTCTGCGCCAATTGCTCGCGCTGGTCGGCGGGGGCCGCGTGCAACTCGGCGAGCGCGCCGTGCAACATCTTTTGGCTGAGCCCTCGCGACAACGATTCGAGCACGGCCTCGACGTTGTCGCCCTTGGCCAGGAGTTTGCGAGCCCGCGCAACTTCGACGCCACGCCACTCGTCGACCTGGGTGTGCAGCGCCTGAATGAGCGGGACCGTGGCGCGCTGTTCGAGCCAATGCGCAAAACTTTGCACACCGCTCTCGACGATCGCTTCGGCCTGCGCAACCGCCGCCTGGCGCCTCTCCCCCGCGGTGCGCACCAGCGCAGCCAAGTCGTCGACGGTGTACAGGTAAATGTCCGACAGCCCGGCAATTTCGGGTTCGATGTCGCGCGGTACCGCCAAGTCGACCATGAAGATCGGTCGATGCCTGCGCGCTTTCAGTGCGCGTTCCACGGCGCCAAGGCCGATGATGGGGACGGAACTGGCCGTGCATGAAATCACGATGTCAAACTCGCCCAGGCGGGCCGGAAGGTCGGCAAGGCGCATCGCCTGCGCGCCCAGGCGTGCGGCAAGCCGGGCGCCACGCTCCAGGGTTCGGTTCGCCACGGTCATGGACCGCGGTTCTCGGGCAGCGAAGTGGGTTGCCACCAACTCGATCATCTCGCCCGCGCCGACAAACAAGACCTTCGCCTGGCCCAAGTCCTCGAACAGCTGACCCGCAAGGCGCACCGCCGCCGCGGCCATGCTGATCGAGTGTTCGCCGATCTCGGTCGACGTTCGGACCTCCTTCGCCACCGCAAAAGAGCGCTGGAACATCTGATTCAAGGTCTGGCCCAGCGTGCCGGCGGCTTCGGCCTCGCGCACGGCGTGTTTCATCTGGCCGAGGATCTGCGGCTCACCAAGCACCATCGAATCGAGCCCGCTGGCGACGCGAAACGCGTGGCGTGCGGCAGCCCGGCCCTCGTGGAAATAGGCGTGATCGCGAAACGTATTGCCGGTCACACCTCCCATCTGCGCCAGCCAGTCGACGGCGGGCGAGATCGCGCCCGGCTGCGCCCCGATGTACAACTCGCAGCGGTTGCACGTGGAGACGATTGCGACCTCGCTGACGAGGCCCACGCGCTCGCGAAATTCGCGCAAGGCCGGCGCCAGGCGCTCAGGCCCGAAGGTGAAGCGCCCACGCATGTCCAGCGGCGCGGTCGCGTGGTTCAGGCCGAGGGCGATCACACTCATGGGTAAATTATAAAATTCCACGCCCAGACGCGGGCTCGCCAGTTGCGCGAAGTGGTGACAACAAAATTGACAAACATCAATTTCCCGACTCTTTCAGGGCCTTCCTGTTTCACCGAGGCCATAGCGTGACGTTTTCGAATGGCCTGTGGCATGTGCTGGGTTTCGTCTTGCCGGCGTTGACGGTCGCAATCCTGACTGCATTGTTGGCGAAGTGGTGGTGGCCAGCCGAGCTTCGCGGTGTCGGGCGCTTGCGCCTGGGCGCCGTTTGCACGACGAGTTCGGTGCTGGGGAACGCCCTGTGTATCGCCTGGCTAGGGCAGGACGGCAGGATGCTGGCCTACGTCGCGGTCGTGCTGTGCTGCGCCCTGAGCACCTGGTGGTTCGCTCGCGCCTCGGGCTGAATCAAGCGCCGGCGGGTCGCTGCAGAGTTGCCCGCGCAATGAATGAGACCGGGCCTCGGTGATCGCCACGTCGACCCACTCGCCCACCCAATTCGCCGGGCCCTTGAAGTTGACGGTGCGATTGCATGCGGTGCGCCCCGCCAGTTCCGCATGATCTTTGCGCGAGTGCCGCTCGACCAGGAGCCTTTGCACCGTACCGACTCGGGAGGCGCTGATGATGCCGGCTTGGGCGTCGACAAGCCGTTGCAAGCGTGCCAGTCGCTCGAGTTTGACGGCTTGCGGCGTCTCGTCTGCCAATGCCGCCGCCGGCGTGCCCGGGCGCGGACTGAAGACAAAGCTGAAACTCCCGTCGAAGCCGACATCTTCGATCAGTTTCAGCGTCATCGCGAAGTCTTGCTCGGTCTCGCCCGGAAAGCCGACGATGAAATCGCTGGAGATCGAAATGCCGGGCCGCACCGCACGCAGCCTGCGCACGATGTTCTTGAATTGCAGCGTCGTGTAGCCGCGCTTCATCGCCATCAGGATGCGATCGCTGCCGTGCTGCACCGGCAGGTGCACATGGCTCGCGAGCTGGGGAACTCTGGCGTAGACGTCGATCAGGCGTTGCGTGAACTCATTCGGATGGCTGGTCGTATAGCGAATTCGCCCGATTCCGGGCACGTCGGCAATGTGCTCGATGAGCAGCGCCAGATCTGCCGCTTCGCCCATCTCGGCCAGGGCGCCGCGGTACGCGTTGACGTTCTGGCCGAGCAGCGTCACCTCCTTGACGCCTTGTTCCGCCAGGTGGCCGATTTCGGCAAGGATGTGATCAAAGGGCCGCGACACTTCTTCGCCCCGCGTGTAGGGAACGACGCAGTAGCTGCAGTACTTCGAGCAGCCCTCCATGATCGACACGAAAGCACTCGCCCCGGTCACTTGCGCCGGAGGCAGGTGATCGAACTTCTCGATTTCGGGGAAGCTGATGTCGACCTGGGGCCGACCCTGTGCCTCGCGCTGCACCAGCATCTGCGGCAAGCGATGCAGGGTTTGCGGGCCGAACACGACGTCGACATAGGGCGCGCGAGCCACGATGGCGGCACCTTCCTGACTCGCCACACAACCGCCCACGCCGATCATCACGCCCTTGGACTTCAAGTGCTTGATGCGACCCAGATCGCTGAAGACTTTTTCTTGCGCCTTTTCGCGCACCGAACACGTGTTGAACAGAATCAGGTCGGCGTCTTCGGCGTTTTCGGTGGGCTCATAGCCTTGGGCCGCACGCAGCACATCGACCATCTTGGCCGAGTCGTACTCGTTCATCTGACAACCAAAGGTCTTGATGAAGACCTTTTTCGCCCCGCCGATCATGGTCTCGTCCAACGCTGCGCGATCACGTCGAAGCTCCACGCCTGCGCCTCGCTCGGTGTGCTCGGCCAGGGCTGAACAGCCAACTCTTCGGGGCGAAGAATCCACAGATCGCGCAACTGACCGAGCGGATCGATCGTGTAGTGCACGACACCCGAACTGCCGGCGAGCGAAGCCGACAACACGATCATGTTGTTGGTGCCGCGAATCCGCGCGCCCGGCGCGAGCTGCCTGGCTTGCCCATTGAGGGTCAACTGCGGCGGCTGGCCGAACTCGACCAGGCCCCGCAGTGCGGTCTGCGGAAATTGACGCTGGACTTGCGCGGCACTCGGAGAGGCCAACGCAATCGCCATCAGGACAGCGAACAATAGGCGGTGCATGGTGCTCAATGGGGCAACCTCCGTGGTGCGCACTGCGGTATTCGCGCGGCCCGGCGGGCTCATGGTGGCGCTTCAGGGATTCGAACCCCGGACCTGCGGATTATGATTCCGTCGCTCTAACCGACTGAGCTAAAGCGCCTGAACGCGGGAGTATAACGGCGCGTCCCCTCGACACGACCCGTGCTGCGCTCGGTCCCGACCGGACGCCAGCGACAGGCCATGGCGCGCCCGGCGCCTTTTCGACAACCCGACAAACGCATGTTCCGCATCTTCAAGAAGAAGTCTTCGCAGGCCGACGAATCTCTTGCCCCGGCGGCGCCCGCCACGGCTCCCGACCCAGACGCCGAAGCGTCATGGTTCGACCGCTTGCGCAGTGGCTTGCGCAAGACGGGCAGCGCACTGAGCCAGGTCTTCACCGGCACGCGCGTCGACGATGCGCTCTTCGAGGAGCTCGAATCGGCGCTGCTGATGGCCGACGCCGGCGTGTCAGCCAGTGCATTCCTGCTGGCCGATCTGCGGCGCCGCGTCAAGGCGGCGAACGCGATGCAGCCCGAAGCCGTGAAGGCCCTGCTCGTCGACGCGTTGGCCGATTTGCTGGCCACCCTCGAGCAGCCGTTCGTGCTGCCTGATGTCAAACCCGCGGTCATCATGGTCGCCGGTGTGAACGGTGCAGGCAAGACGACGAGCATCGGCAAGCTGACGCATCGCCTGGCGCAGGCGAAGCTGAAAGTTCTGCTCGCCGCGGCAGACACCTTTCGCGCCGCGGCGCGCGAACAGTTGGAAGTGTGGGCGCAGCGCAACCAGGTCGAAATCGTCAGCCAGGCGGGGGGCGACCCCGCCGCGGTGACCTTCGATGCGACCGTGGCGGGCAAGGCGCGCGGCTGCGATGTCGTGATCGCCGACACCGCCGGCCGCCTGACGACGCAGGGGCACTTGATGGAGGAGTTGAAAAAGATCCGCCGTGTCATCGGCAAGGCGCAGGCCGGTGCGCCGCACGAGGTGCTGCTGGTCGTCGATGGGAACACGGGCCAGAACGTGCTTTCGCAGATTCAGGCGTTTGACGAAGCCTTGCAACTCACCGGTTTGCTCATCACCAAGTTGGACGGAACCGCCAAGGGTGGCGTGCTTGCCGCGGTCGCGCTGTGGTCACGCGAGCGAATCCGGCACGGCGCACGCGCGCTGCCGGTCTATTTTGTCGGTGTGGGCGAGAAGCTCGACGATCTGCAGTCGTTCAACGCACGCGAGTTCGCACAAGCGCTGCTCGATTGAGTGCGATTCAGCGCTTGGCAGCGTCGGGGCCTTGCACGGGCCGCAGCGGGGTCGGGCGCGAATCAAGTTCGTCGTGCCACGTGGGCGGCGGTTCGGCATCCGGGTCCGACGGCACGGCGCCGGGCAGCGCCTCGACAGCCAACGGCATCGAGCCTGACTGCGCGGCCTCGCTGCGCGCCCCGGCAGTGGGGGTCGATGGCGCCGGCAAAATCGCTTCGCGCGCGGCGTTCGGCGAGGGCAGAGCGCCTTCCACCCACACCAGCATGCGAATCCCGACCGACTTCAGCGTTCGCGCGAGGCGCTCGCGGCGCGCCGCAGCACGCTCGCTCGGCAGGCCGCCGGCCGTCTGAACCATGACCACAGCGATCACCTGCGACGCCATGTCGCACACCACCAGATCGGCGCACTGATTGCCGACCCGGCGCAGCCATTCGGCGTACGAGTGACGCGTCGGCACCTTGAGGAAGCGCGCCAACGGCACTTGCGCGAGCACCATATAGTCTGGAAACGCGCGCAGCAGCGTGCTGTAGGCAAGCCGCTCATGCGTCGTCAAGATTCGCGTCGCCTGCGCGGGCCACGCGGCCAGCGTATCGAGTCCACTGATATCGGCGACATCGGCATCCGCGGTCACACGCCGCTCGCGGTACCACAGTCCCAACAAGGCGAGCGCGACGACGCCGACGATCAGTACAGGGGCCGCCAGGTACGGGCTCATGGACAAGTCTCCTACCCAAAATGTGTTGACGGGCGCAACAAAGCCACGACCTTGTTCCATCCAGCGATGGACTGCTCAGCCGCCAAACCCCTTCATCGCGCCCAGCCGCTTGACCATTTTCATCATGCCACCGCCCTTCATTTTTTTCATCATCTCTTGCATCTGTTCAAACTGTTTGAGCATGCGGTTCACGTCTTGAACCTGCACGCCGGCGCCCGCGGCGATGCGGCGCTTGCGCGAAGCCTTGATGAGCTCGGGTTTGCGCCGCTCGAGCTGCGTCATCGCGCAAATCATTCCCTCCATGCGGCGCACGTCGCGTTCGGCCCGGTCCATCTGCGCTTGCCCCAGCCCACCGGCCTGGCCCATCATTTGCGCCGGCAACTTGTCGACCAGACCGGACAGGCCACCCATCTTCTTCATCTGCGAAATCTGCGCCAGAAAGTCCGTCATGTCGAATGCCGTGCCACTGCGCATCCGGTCGGCGAGCTTGCGCGCCGCATCGAGGTCAACGCCCTTCTGCACCTCTTCGACGAGCGCGACGATGTCGCCCATGCCGAGCACGCGGCCGGCGTGGCGCTGCGCGTCGAAGATTTCCAGACCGTCAATTTTTTCGCTCGTGCCGGCGAACTTGATCGGCACACCGGTGACCTGACGCACCGACAGCGCCGCGCCGCCGCGCGCGTCGCCGTCCATCTTCGTCAGGACGATTCCGGTCAGCGGCAAATGTGCGGCGAAAGCCTTCGCGGTATTGACCGCGTCCTGGCCCTGCATGGCGTCGACCACAAAAAGCGTCTCGACGGGCGCGAGCGCCGCGTGCAATGCGCCGATCTCCGCCATCAGCGCAGCGTCGACGCCCAAGCGCCCGGCGGTGTCGACGAGCAGCACGTCGAAGTAGTGGCGCCGCGCATGATCGAGCGCCGCCAGCGCGATGTCCACCGGCTTGTCCGCAGCGGTTGAGGCGAACCACATCGCGCCAGCCTGCGCCGTGACCGTCGCGAGTTGTTCGATGGCGGCGGGTCGGTACACATCGGTCGAGACGGTCAGCACTTTTTTCTTGCGCCGCTCGATCAGGTGGCGCGCGAGCTTGGCCGTCGTCGTCGTCTTGCCGACACCTTGCAGGCCCGCCATCAATATCACCGCGGGAGGTTGCGTCGACAAGTTCAGGTCGGCCACGCCCTCGCCCATCGTCGCCGCGAGCTCGCGACTGACGATTCCCACCAAGGCCTGCCCGGGCGTGAGCGAACCCACCACCTCGGCGCCGAGCGCACGCTCCTTGACGCGCGCGGTGAATTCGCGAACCACCGGCAGCGCCACGTCGGCCTCGAGCAGCGCCACGCGAACATCGCGCAGCATGTCCTGCACATTGCTCTCGGTGATGCGTGCCTGCCCGCGGACGGTCTTGACGAGCTGGCTCAGCCGTTCGGTCAGGATAGAGGCCATGGGTGCGGCGCGGGGTGCGCCCGGCGCGGGCGCGAAAGTACACTGTGCGGATGATTCTATCGTTCGGGTCTGAGCTCGCGACCACGAGCGCACTTGCATTGGCTGCGTGCAGCAGCGTCGCGCTGATCGGCTACGCGGCGTGCGCCGCGTTGCGCCACGATGGCGCCGCCCTTGCGCAGCGCATCGCGCTGTTGATCGGTTGGCTCGCGCACGGTGCGGCGATCGTCGTCGATTCGACCGGCTTGCTCAGTCCGAGCACGGGTGCGCGCTTCGGTTTTGCGACCGCACTCTCGGCGACGCTGTGGCTCGTCGTCGTCGTTTACGGAATCGAAAGCCGGTTCGTGCCGATGCGCGGGGTCCGAGGAACGCTGGCCTTGCTCGGCATGGTCGCGGTCGCACTCGCCTGGATCTTCCCGGCCGAAATTCGCTCGACATCGGCCTCGGTCTGGGCGCCTTTGCATTGGGTGCTGGGCATTGCATCCTATGGCCTGTTCGGTGCAGCGGTGCTGCACGCGAGCATGCTGAGCGCCGCGGAGCGACAGCTGCGCGGAAAGGGCACGCCCGCGAAGGCCGCGGGGATTCCGCTGTTGAGTCTGGAGCGCCTCACGTTTCGATTTGTCGCCGCGGGGTTTGGCGTACTGTCGGCGGCGCTGCTGCTCGGGGTCTGGTTCGCGAGCCCTTGGCGTTGGGATCACAAGACCGTGTTTTCGACGCTGGGTTGGCTGGTCTTTGCGGCACTTCTTGCCGGGCGCCACATCTTCGGCTGGCGCGGGCCACGCGCGACGCGCTGGCTCTATGCCGGTGCCGGGTTGCTGCTCTTGGCCTACGTCGGGTCGCGCTTCGTTCTTGAAGTGCTTCTGCACCGCGCACCGCCCGGCTGACGCACACGCCCATGAAATTCGTCCTCCTGATGGTTGCGGTCGTGGCCCTGGTCTGGCTGGTGCGCGGCGCGACGCGCCGGCGCGTGCCCCCACCCGAGCGTGATGCTGCCGCGCCACCGCCCGAAGTGCAAACCATGTTGGCGTGCGCGCAATGCGCGGTGCTGATTCCGAGCGGTGAATCGCTGCCTGGCCGCGGCGGCGTGTTCTGCTGCAAGGCGCATCGCGACGAATTTGAAAAAACCCATCCATGACCAGCATTCCGCGCGATGCCGAGCGCCGCGTCGGCGAACGGCGCAGGGCGCGACGCTCGCCGTCGGCCGATGAATCCTGGTTCGGCGCCTTCGAGTCGGACGACGAGCACGCGCCCTTTGACAGTGATTCGGATGACTCGGGGCTTGGCGTCTCGAGGTTCGGCGAAGGCGACGCGCAGACCGACTCGCGAATGCTGGCGCGAGAGGCGGCGCGCAATGACGCGTCGCGCGAATCGGGCTTCGAGCGCTTGCACCGAGCCTTCATTGGCGCGCGTGCCGTGCTGGGCCTCGCGCTGATCGCGACGCTGGTGCTGGTCGACCTGTTCGGCGCGCGCCCGAGCCTGCCGCTGGCCGTCGTCAGCCTGGCGTATGCCACACTGGCCGTCAGCATGTGGTTGCTCCCCCGCATGTGGCCTGCCGCCAACCCGCAGGCCATGGCCCGGCCCTCGAACCCGCACTGGCTGCTCACGATCGGCGTCGACATGCTGGCCTTCACGACGCTGCATGTGCTCGCGCCGGGATCGAGCCTGAACTATGTGGCGCTGTTGGTCATGCCCGTGCTCATGGCAGGCGTGTTGACGCCCCGAACCATGGCACTGGCCACCGCCGCCAGCGTCACGCTGATGCTGCTCGGCACCGCGGCGCTGGCGGTACCGCTGGGCGGCGATCCGTCCTTGCCCATGACGCAGGCCGGCTTGGCGGGCAGCGGATTTTTTGTTCTCGCCGTGCTGTCAAGCGAACTCGCAAGCCGCCTCGCGCGCGAAGAGCTGACCTCGCGCGGCAGCCTCGAAATGGCCCGTCAGCAAGCCCAGCTGAACCGCCTCGTGATCGAAGAGATGCAAGACGGCGTGCTCGTTGTCGACCGCACGGGGCGGGTGCGCGCGGCGAATCCCGCGGCGCGCCGCCTGCTCGCGCCCTCGGGAATGTGCCGCGCAGCGCCCTTTCAGATGCGTGGCGTGGCGCCCTGGGCCGGCCTGGTGAAATCTGCCGAACGCGCCTTCGTCGACGCCGTGTGGCCCGAAGCCGGCCGCGACGTGACCCTGGAATTCGAGCCCGGGTTGACGCGCACCCTTCGCGTGCGTGTGCGCTTCACAGGCAAAACCGAGCCGCAGGCCATGGAGGAGTTTTGCGTGCTGTTCCTCGAAGACGTTCGCAACATGCAAGCGCGCAGCCGCCAGGAAAAGCTCGCGGCGATGGGTCGCGTTTCGGCGGGCATTGCCCATGAAATCCGCAATCCGCTGGCGGCGATCGCGCAAGCCAACGCCTTGTTGTCCGAAGACGCGAGCGCCCCGCAGCAACAGCAACTCACGAAAATGGTAAGCGACAACGTGGATCGCTTGAAGCGCATCATCGATGACGTCATGGCCGCAGCGCCGAGCCTGGCCGACGATGTGCCTGCGCTGGACGCGGTCGCGCAGATCACGACCACGTGCGCGGAGTGGGCGAGCGCTGCGGGCGTGCGCCTCGGCGACGACGGCGTGCTCAAGCTGATGCTGCCGGAGGTGCCCCTGGGCGTCGTCTTTGACGCCGAACACCTGCGCCGCGTGCTCGTCAATCTGCTGGACAATGCAAAACGGCACGCCAGCGGCGCGGCGGGGTCGATCGAGATCCGCGTGGATTCGCGCGACGAGACCCGCGTTTACTTGTGCGTTTCAAGCGATGGGCCGCGCATTCCGGCCGATGTGGAGCGCTACCTGTTCGAACCGTTTTTTTCCACACGCAGCCGCGGCACCGGCCTGGGTTTGTACATCTGCCGCGAACTTTGCGAGCGCTATGGCGCGAACATCGACTACCGGTTGCGCCAATCGCCCGCGGGGGAGCGCAACGAGTTTTATGTCGCGATGCGGCGTCGCGCGCTGGCGCCGCTGGATGTGAGTGCGGCGGCATGAGCCCCGCCCGGCCGCCCGTAGGGGCTCATTCCCGCTTGGCGGGAGTTCGCCCGGACGAAGGCCGTCCCTGCGGACGGTCTTCGCCTGGCGAACGCCTGGCCCCTCTGTGGTCCAGGCCGGCACGGGCCACGAAGGGGCCCCTTCGGGGCCCGTGCCGCAGGGTGCGCCAATGAGCACGGCAGCGTCACTGAACCTGCTCGTCGTCGACGACGAGCCGGACCTGCGCACCCTGTATGAATTGACGCTGCTGCGCGAGGGCTATGACGTCGAGGCCGCGAGCACGGTCGAGCAGGCGCTGGAGTGTCTGCAGGGCCGCACCTACAGCGCAGTGATCACCGACATGCGCCTGCCCGACGGCACGGGTCTGGACATCCTGCGCTGGCTCGTGCAAGGCAATCGCGCCGAAAAAGCCATCGTCATCACTGCCTATGGCTCGGCCGAAAACGCGGTCGAGGCGTTGCGCGCGGGGGCTTACGACTACCTCACCAAGCCGGTCGATCTTCGGCAGTTTCGCGCCGTGATCGGCTCGGCGCTGGGACGCACGGGCGCGGTGATCGCGCCGACCAATCCCTCCAGCCTGCCCTCGGAGCGCGCCAAGTCGGCGCCGCGCGAGCCTGCCGCGTCGGCCGCAGCGCCTGCCGCGGCGTCCGTGCCACGCTGGCTGACGCGCATGGCGGGCCGGTCTGCGGCGATGGAGCAGGTTCGAGGGCTGATCGAGAAGGTCGCGCGCAGCATGGCGCCGGTTCTCATCGACGGCGAGTCGGGCACCGGCAAGGAACTCGTCGCGCGCTCGATCCACGAGGTGAGCGTGCGCAGCGCCCAGCCGTTCATCGCCGTCAATTGCAGTGCGATCCCGGAGCAGCTTCTCGAGGCCGAATTCTTCGGCTACCGAAAGGGCGCGTTCACCGGCGCGGCCGAAGACCGCGAGGGATTTTTTCAGGCCGCCAATGGCGGCACCTTGTTCCTCGATGAAATCGGTGACCTGCCGCTGTCGATGCAGTCCAAGTTGCTGCGCGCGATTCAGGAGCGCCAGGTGCGTCCGGTGGGTGCAGTCAGTGAGTTGCCCGTCAACGTGCGCTTGCTGAGCGCGACGCACAAGGACCTGGGCGCCGAAGTTCATCAAGGGCAATTTCGGCAAGACCTTTACTACCGGCTCAACGTCATTCAGATTCGCGTGCCGCCGTTGCGCGAGCGCATGGTCGACCTCAGCGACATCGCCGCGCACGTGCTCGAGCGCCTGGCCCGGGAGGCCGGCGCAACGACGATTGCCCGCCTGACGCCCGAAGCGCTCGAGCACCTGGCGCGCTACCCCTTCCCCGGCAACGTGCGTGAACTGGAAAACTTGCTGCACCGCGCCGTCGCGCTTTCCGCAGGCGACTGGATTGGCGTGCAGGACCTGGGCTTGCCATCCGCGGCATTCTTCAATCAAGCGCCCGCCGAATCGGCGCGTCCGCCGAGCGAAGCAGTGAATGCAGCGGCGTCGGGTTCGCAGCTTGCGCCGATCGAGCTGTTCGATGCCGAGGCGGCGCTGCCCAACAATCTTGCCGAGCATCTGGATGCGGTTGAGCGCGACATCCTCGAGCGCGCGCTGCAGCAGCATCGCTTCAACCGGACCGCAGCCGGCGCGAGCCTGGGTTTGTCGCTGCGCCAGATGCGCTATCGCATGGCACGCCTGGGCGTGGGCGTGGGTGCCGAGGCGGGCGGCGAGCGCGAGTGAGTGGGTTGCGCTCGTCGAAAGCCCCCGCGCGACGCGCCAGCCGCACGTGGCAGGGCGGTTGGTGGACCAAGGCGTTGCGCTGCGAATCACCCAACTTCGGCGCGCGGCCGGAAGGCGTCGACGTCGATCTCGTGGTGCTCCACTCGATCAGTCTTCCGCCGGGGCACTATGGTGGCGACGCAATCGAGCGCCTGTTCACGAACCGCCTCGACTGGGAGGCGCACCCTTATTACGCGACGATTCGGGGCTTGCAGGTCTCCGCGCACTTCCTGATCCGCCGCGACGGCCAGGTGTTGCAATTCGTTTCATGTGAATTTCGCGCCTGGCATGCGGGTGCATCGTCCTGGCGCGGCCGCGAAAACTGCAATGACTATTCAGTCGGCGTCGAACTCGAAGGTCTGGAAGGCGAGCACTTCGAGCCCGCGCAATACACGTCCCTGGCTCGGCTGTTGCGTGCCCTGGTACGGCGCTATCCATTGGCCCATGTCGCTGGCCACGAGCACGTCGCAACGGGCCGAAAAAGGGACCCCGGCGCCGGATTCGACTGGCGCCGTCTGGCACGCGCGCTGCGCTGGCCGCAACGCATGTTCCCGCACGGCGCGCCTGCCCCAATACGCTAGCGCTAGCGCTTGATGTGGCTGCAGACCCCAGATATAGTGTGCCGTCGTGATAGGCTTGCGCCCGCTCAACAGGCCATTCGCGAAAGCCGGCACGAGGCGCAGGTGCATCAGGGGAGGCTCTTAGGATTGCCAGTCTCGTTCACAGCCCGTGGGTGCGGGCACGCGTGAAGAGGGTCTGGCTCATCTCATGGGAACGGAATCGGTCATCGACCGCAGCGATGACTGTCAGGCAATCTTGATTGCGCACTGAGCACGGCACTGTCGAGAACTTACAGACCATCCGGTCAAAACATAAAAGGGGATTCAATGCAAGCTGTCACGTCTCGAAATCCGAGCAAACTGTCCACCACCCGCGCGCCGCTCGCGGCGAGTCCGGACGTTGCGACTTACCAGGGCTACCAGATCATCCGCCGCAATGGCTCGGTCGTGTCGTTCGAGCCGGGCAAGATCGCCGTCGCCTTGATGAAGGCGTTCCTTGCCGTGCACGGCACGCAAGGCGCAGCGTCGGCAAGCGTGCGCGAAACCGTGGATGGCCTCACCGAAAGTGTCGTGCGCGGCCTGATGCGCTCGCGCCCGGGCGGCGGGACGTTTCACATCGAAGACGTGCAGGACCAGGTGGAATTGGGTTTGATGCGCGGCGGGCACCATGAAGTTGCACGCGCCTACGTGCTCTATCGGGAACGCCGCGCCCAAGAGCGCACGCGCAAGGACAAACACGCCACCGTCGCAGAACCGCTGCTGAGCGTGCTTGACCGGGGCGAGCGCAAACCGCTCGATCTGGCGCACCTGCAGGGGCTCTTCGAGTCGGCGTGTGCCGGCCTGGGCGACGACGTCTCGCCCGCGCCGATCATGGTGGAGACGAAACGCAATCTGTACGACGGCGTGCCGATCGACGAAGTGCACAAGGCCGCGATCTTGGCGGCGCGCACATTGATCGAAAAGGACCCGGGCTACTCGCGCGCGACGGCAAGGCTGTTGCTGCACACGATCCGGCGCGAAGTCCTCGGCGAAGAAGTCTTGCCCGTCGACATGGCGACGCGCTACGCCACCTATTTCCCGACCTTCATCCGCAAGGGCGTGAAGGCCGAGCGCTTGGACGAAGCGCTGCTTCAGTTCGATCTGGAACGCCTGGGCGCGGCGCTGAAAGCGGAGCGCGACCTGCAATTCGATTACCTCGGTTTGCAAACGCTTTACGACCGCTATTTCCTGCACATCGACGAGGCCCGCATCGAGCTGCCGCAGGCCTTCTTCATGCGTGTCGCGATGGGTCTGGCGCTGGGTGAAATCGATCGCGAAACTCGCGCCATCGAGTTCTACGAAGTGCTCTCGAGTTTCGACTTCATGAGCAGCACACCCACACTGTTCAACGCCGGCACGCGCCGCTCGCAATTGTCGAGCTGCTACCTGACGACGGTGGCCGACGATCTGGACGGGATTTACGAAGCACTGAAAGAGAACGCGCTGCTCTCCAAGTTCGCCGGCGGCCTCGGCAACGACTGGACCAATGTGCGCGCGCTCGGCAGCCACATCAAGGGCACCAACGGCAAGAGCCAGGGCGTCGTGCCCTTCCTCAAAGTCGTGAATGACACGGCCGTGGCCGTCAACCAGGGCGGCAAGCGCAAGGGCGCCGTGTGTGCCTATCTGGAGACCTGGCACCTCGACATCGAGGAGTTCCTGGAGCTGCGCAAGAACACCGGCGACGACCGGCGACGCACGCACGATATGAACACCGCGAACTGGATTCCCGACCTGTTCATGAAGCGCGTCGCTGAGGGGGGCGACTGGACGCTGTTCTCGCCGAGCACCTGCCCGGATCTGCACGACAAGTTCGGCCGCGCCTTCGAAGCGGCGTACAGCGCCTACGAAGCCAAGGCGGCGCGCGGCGAGATCAAACTGTTCCGAACGATGCGCGCCAGCGACCTGTGGCGCAAGATGCTGACGATGCTGTTCGAGACCGGGCACCCGTGGATCACGTTCAAGGACGCGTGCAACGTGCGCTCGCCGCAACAGCACGTGGGCGTCGTGCACTCGAGCAACCTGTGCACCGAGATCACGCTGAACACCAACGAAGCTGAAATCGCGGTGTGCAACCTCGGCTCGGTGAACCTGGTGCACCACTTGCGTGACGGCCAGATCGACCACGCCAAGCTCAAGAAGACCGTCGCCACGGCGATGCGCATGCTCGACAACGTCATCGACATCAACTACTACGCCGTGAAGAAAGCGCGCGACTCGAATTTGCGGCATCGCCCGGTCGGCCTCGGGATCATGGGGTTTCAGGACGCGCTGTACGAGTTGGGGATTCCCTACGGCTCCGACGCCGCAGTCGACTTTGCCGACGCATCGATGGAAGCGGTTTGTTATCAGGCCTACTGGGCGTCGACCGACATGGCGGCGGAGCGCGGCTGCTACTCGAGCTACCGCGGCTCGTTGTGGGACCGCGGCATCCTGCCCATCGACTCGCTCGACATGCTCGCCGAACAGCGCGGGGGCCACGTTGAAGTCGATCGCTCGACGCGCCTGGACTGGGACGGATTGCGCCAGAGAATCGCCCAGCACGGCATGCGCAATTCCAATTGCGTCGCGATTGCGCCCACCGCAACCATCTCCAACATCATCGGCGTGAGCGCGTCGATCGAGCCTTCATTCGGCAACCTGTCGGTCAAGTCGAACCTGTCCGGCGAATTCACCGTCGTCAATGAATATCTCGTGCGCGATCTGAAGAAGATCGGCCTCTGGGACGACGTGATGGTCATGGACCTGAAACACTTCGACGGGTCGCTGCAGCGCATCGATCGGGTTCCGGACGCGCTCAAGTCGCTCTACGCAACCGCCTTCGAGATCGAACCGAGCTGGCTTGTCGAGGCCGCCGGGCGCCGCCAAAAATGGATAGACCAGGCACAGTCTCTGAATATCTACATGGCCGGGGCTTCGGGAAAGAAACTCGACGAGACCTACAAACTCGCCTGGCTGCGCGGCCTGAAGACGACCTATTACTTGCGCACGATCGGGGCCACGCAGGCCGAGAAGTCGACGGTCAAGGCCGGGCAAATGAATTCGGTGTCGAGCCAGGAATCCGGTTCAACGCATGCGGCGGGAGCGACCGCCTTGTCAGCGCGAGACGATGCTCTGGGCAGCGAAGGCGAAGTGCGGTTCTGTGCCATCGATGACCCGACCTGCGAGGCTTGCCAATGACCACCGGTTGCGCTGCGGCGGCACATCCGCGGCACGCGCGAGCCGTGCCTCGGGAAGCCTTGACGATGCAATCCGGCAACACACAGTCGGCCACAGAGTGAGCGATTGCTTGGCGAATTCGCCTATCGCTTTCATAATCCACATCCACGGGACATCAATATGCTGGTTTGGGAAGAAGACCTGAGACCTTCGACACTTCAAGATGCGGCAATGACGCTGGGCCACCTGTCGGTAGGCCGGGCGAGAAAGCTGTTCCCTTCGCTCGGCGGCGCAGCGGCGACCGCTGTCACGCCGCGAGCTGCTGCCGGAGTTGTGCTCGAGGTCGCAAGACCCGCACCACCGGAGTCGACCCAGCGAGTCAACGCCACCGACAAGCGCGTCATCAACGGCCGTACCGACGTGAACCAGCTGGTTCCGTTCAAGTACAAGTGGGCCTGGGAGAAGTATCTCGCCAGTTGCGCGAACCACTGGATGCCGCAAGAAGTCAACATGTCGCGCGACATCGAGACCTGGAAAAACCCGAACGGCCTGACCGACGACGAGCGTCGCATCGTCAAGCGCAATCTGGGGTTTTTCGTGACCGCCGATTCGCTGGCCGCGAACAACATCGTGCTGGGAAGCTACCGCCACATCACGGCGCCCGAGTGCCGGCAGTTCATGCTGCGGCAAGCATTCGAAGAGGCGATTCACACCCACGCCTATCAATACATCGTCGAGTCGCTCGGCCTGGATCAAAGCGAGATCTTCAACGCCTATCACGAGATCGAGTCGATCCGCGACAAGGACGAGTTTCTTCTGCCGTTCATCGCCAAGATCATGGACCCGCACTTCTGCACGGGCACGTTGGAGAACGACCGCGCGCTGTTGAAGTCCTTGATCGTGTTCGCGTGCCTGATGGAAGGTTTGTTCTTCTACGTCGGTTTCACGCAGATTCTCGCGCTCGGTCGGCAGAACAAGATGACGGGCGCTGCCGAGCAGTACCAATACATCTTGCGCGACGAATCGATGCACTGCAATTTCGGCATCGACCTGATCAATCAGATCAAACTCGAGAACCCGCAGTTGTGGACCGCCGAGTTCAAGCAAGAGATCAAACACCTCTTCGAACGTGCCGTCGAGTTGGAGTATCGATACGCCGAAGACACCATGCCGCGTGGCGTATTGGGCATGAATGCGTCCATGTTCAAAGGTTACCTGCGCTACATTGCGAACCGGCGTGCGACGCAAATTGGATTGGAAGAATTGTTCCCGAACGAGGAGAATCCTTTTCCTTGGATGAGCGAAATGATCGACCTGAAGAAGGAGCGCAATTTCTTCGAGACGCGCGTCATCGAATATCAATCCGGTGGCGCGCTGTCTTGGGATTGAATGGGAACTTGGGTGAAATGGAATCTCTCCTTCGCCCCGGTTCCACGCGCCGCGCCGTCGCGCGGCAAACACCGCAAGGTGAGTGTGAAAGATCAAGATTCGCGCAAACGCTGCACAGTGACACAGAAGCGCTGCAGCGGTTCGCACCCGGATTCATCGTACTGGGCCGCCCCTCCTGGGCAGGCCTCAGGCGGTGAATAGCCGCAGGGTGGCGAGAAGTCTTCGCTGCCCCGTGGTTCTTTTTCAACTTGATCAAGGAGAAACGTAATGGCAACTGCAAAGAAGGCTACGGCCAAGAAAGCGGCAAAGAAGTCCGCGGCAAAGAAGGCTCCCGCCAAGAAGGCGGCAGCGAAGAAGGCTCCGGCGAAAAAGGCGGCGGCGAAAAAAGCTCCTGCTAAGAAGGCCGCGGCGAAGAAGAAGGCGCCGGCGAAGAAGGCTGCAGCAAAGAAGAAGGCCCCCGCGAAAAAAGCGGCGAAGAAGAAGGCCCCTGCGAAAAAGGCTGCGGCAAAGAAAGCGGCGAAGAAGCCCGCGGCGAAGAAAGCAGCGAAAAAGCCGGCTGCGAAGAAAGCAGCGAAAAAGCCGGCTGCGAAGAAGGCTGCGGCTCCGGCCCCGACTGCATCCGCGACTCCGACGAAAACGTCGCTCAGCCCGCAAGCTGCTTGGCCGTTCCCGACAGGCGCAAAACCCTGATCGGTACACGATCAGACAAGACTGCAACCCGGCTCCGGCCGGGTTTTTTGTTTTGCGCGCAGGCAAGCGCTTTGTGCAACCGGGCGACACTGCGGCATCCCTACAATTCGCTGCACACGCTGCCGTTGCCTCCGAGATTTGTTGACCATGCCGCGAGCCCTTTTCGAAAGCCACCTGACCTCGCTGCCGCTGCTGGCCCGCGGCAAAGTGCGCGACATCTATGGCGTCGGCACCGACCGCCTCCTGCTCGTGGCGAGCGATCGTTTGAGCGCGTTTGACGTCGTCATGGCCGAGCCGATTCCCGGCAAAGGCGAGCTGCTCACTCAAACTGCGCTGTTCTGGTTTGCCCGGTTGGCCGACCTCGCACCCAATCACTTGACCGGCGAGGATCCGCAAAGCGTTGTGACCGCTGCCGAATCCGACCAGGTGCGCGGACGGTCCATGCTGGTCAAACGATTGAAACCGATTCCGGTGGAGGCAGTGGTTCGCGGCTACCTCGCCGGAAGCGCCTGGGCCGAGTATCAAAAGGGCTGCGCCGTCTGCGGCGTCGAGCTGCCGCCGGGTTTGCGCAATGCGTCCAGACTCGAACAGCCGATATTCACACCCGCAACGAAGGCGGCCCCGGGGGCGCACGATGAAAATATCAGCCTCGACGCGGTGCGTGAATTGATCGGCTCTGGCCTGGCCGAACAGCTCAAAGCCGTCTCGCTGAGCCTTTACGCGCGGGCCGCGCCCATGGCTTTGAAAAAGGGCATCATCATTGCCGACACCAAGTTCGAATTCGGCCTTGACGCCGACGATCGCTTGACGCTGATGGATGAAGTGCTGACTCCGGATTCATCGAGATTTTGGCCTGTCGACGGTTATGCCGAAGGGTCGAACCCGCCGAGTTTCGACAAACAGTTCGTGCGTGACTGGCTCGAGCAGGCGCTGGTCGAGGGCAAGCCGTGGAACAAGCGCGCTCCCGCCCCCACGCTGCCGGAGCACATCGTGCAAGCCACTGCCGCAAGGTACCGTGAGGCCCTTGTGCGCCTGACCACATGAACCGGCCCGCCTCGCGATTGCTGCTGCGCCTGAACGCAGCCATCGCAGGCGCCAGGGACCCGCATACGGCAGACTGCGCTCACGCCGAGCGCGCGTGTTACCTGGCGCGGCAGGGAGAGTTTGCCGAGGCGACGCGCGTCATTGCGGCGCTGCGAAAGCGCTACGAGCCTCGGCCCGACGCTGCGATGAGCGCGTGGCTCAATCTCGGCGAAGGCCTGGTGAGCTATTTCAGCGAACTCGGGAGCAACGCATACGACAAGGTCTTGCGCGCCCACGCGCTCAGCGCTGCCGCAGGCCTCGTTCCGTTGCATGCCCTCGCCGCTGCATGGCTTGCCCAGATGAGTTTCTCGAAGCACGACGTCGAGCACGTAGCGCTTCGGGCCTCCGAGTCGCTTCGATTGAGCGATACACAGCACCATGGCGCACGCGCACGCGCCAGCTTGGTCGTCGCACAGTCGCTGCATGTGGCAGGTCGCTGGGACCTCGCGTCGCCCTGGTACACGCGCGCAAGAGTGCATGCAACGGCAGAGGGCGACGAATTGACCATCAGTGCCCTCATGCACAACATGGTCAGCATGCGCCTGGACAACTTTCGACAGGCGGTGCTCACCGGTCGCAGCGCAGCCCGGGAAGCCGATTTGAGCCTCGTGGGCCTGGACTCGAGCGAAAACTTTGACCTTCTCGTCGGCACGTCGACACTCGAGCCGCTGCGGCCCATGATGCGCGCGCGATACCTCTCGCTGCAACAGCGAAGCGCCGAAGCGCTGCAAATTTACGACCAGCACTTTGCCGGAACGGTTGCTTCGGAGGTTTCACGAATGGCGTCAGACGTTCTCTCCGACATCGCCTGGTGCCGTCTGCGGCAGGGCGACGCGCAGCGGGCCAGGTCCGATGCGATCGCTGCCGAACAATCCTTGACTGCGCGAACTCAGAGCGATGACCGCGCTGCAACGCATAGCCGGCTCGCCAACATCTATCGTGAATTGGGCGACGATTCGGACGCCAACCGCCACGCGAAACTTGCCGAGTCAGCGTGGCGCGACTTCGAATCGTTGCAGCACCGATCAGTGAATTTGCTTGGCGGCATGGCGGAAAACGGAATCACGCCAGCCACCTGATTCTTCTGCGCGCATCGGCCACTAAAACAGCGCCATGCTCAGCCTGCGCCGATAAGCATCGACGACCGGGTCGGACGGCGTCGCGGCAATCTTGCCGGAGAGTTCCAGCGTGCCTTTGGGCGCGGCGGGCTCGGCTTTTGCCGGCGCGGGCTTGCTCATCACTTCGAGAATCGCGACGATGGTCTTGCGCGCGATCTGGTCTTTCCAGGCCTTGTCACGCATCACGATTTCGAGCAATTCATCCATCGCGTCGGTGAAGCGCTGCGCAGCGAAGTGGACTTGGGCGAGTTCCAGGCGCGCGTCGAAGTCGCGCTTGTTCTGCGCAATCGCCGCCGCCAGCGTGTCGACCGAGCGCGCACTCGGCGCGCTTTCGCACGCCGCCAGCCACAGACCGTAGGCGGCCAAACGCGCGTCGAGCATGACTTTGCTCGCCACCGGATCAAAGGCGCGGCGCGCGTCGGCAAACCGCCCGGCGCCCAACAGGGCGCGCAGGTAGTCGGCGCGTGCGGCGTCGTTGCCGGGATTGATCGCCACGGCTTCCTGGAGTTTGCCGAGCGCCTGGTCGATATCGCCTTCAGCGAGCAGCTCTTGCGCTTCTTCGATTTCTTCTTGGGCCGCGGCTTCTTCGGCACTGTCGACATGTTTGTCAAGAAAACTGCGCACTTGCGCCTCCGGGATGGCGCCGACAAATCCGTCCACCGGCTGGCCGCCTTTGAACAACACGCAAAACGGGATGCTGCGCACGCCGAACATTTGCGAGAGCTGGCCGGCGATCTCGGGCTGCTCGTCGGAATTGAGCTTGGCCAGCTTGAAGCGCCCGGCGTAGGCGACTTCGAGCTTCTCGAGCACCGGCCCCAAGGCCTTGCACGGGCCGCACCAAGGCGCCCACAAGTCGAGCAGCACGGGTTGTTGGGTCGACGCGGTGATCACGTCGGTTTCGAAGTTTTGCAGGGAGATATCGAGCATGGTCACGGTGTCGGTTCACGGGCGGCGCGGTCGCGGCGCCTACAATTGAATTTCGATCAAGATACGGAGCCAGCGCATGGACCACGCGCCAGCGGTGGTCGGCGTGGTCATGGGGTCCCGTAGCGATTGGGACACCCTTCGCGCCGCCACCGAGATTCTCGCCGAGTTCGGCGTGCCCTTCGAGGCCCTCGTGATTTCGGCGCATCGCATGCCCGACGACATGTTTGCGTACGCGCAAAGCGCTGCGGCGCGCGGCCTGAAGGCGATCATCGCGGGCGCCGGCGGCGCCGCGCATTTGCCCGGCATGTTGGCCGCCAAGACGACGGTTCCCGTGCTCGGGGTGCCGGTGGCGAGCAAGTTTCTGTCCGGCGTGGATTCGTTGTACGCCATCGTGCAAATGCCCAAGGGCATTCCGGTGGCCACGTTCGCGATCGGCCCCGCCGGGGCGGCGAATGCGGCGCTGTTTGCGGTGGCCTTGCTCGCCAATCAAGACCAGGAACTTCGCGACCGACTCGACGTTTACCGCGCGCGCCAGACTGAAGCCGCGCGCGCCATGAGCGCCGAATTGAAATGACGCGCTTCATCGCCCCCGGCGCGACGCTGGGCGTCATGGGCGGCGGGCAGCTCGGCCGCATGTTCGTGCACGCGGCGCAGCGCCTGGGCTACCAAACCGCCGTGCTCGACCCCGACCTGGCGAGCCCGGCCGGGCTCATTGCCCACCACCACATCTGCACCGACTACCTCGACGCGCAAGGCCTCGCGCAGCTGGCGCAGTGCAGCGCAGCGATCACGACCGAGTTCGAAAACGTTCCCGCGCAGGCGCTCGTCACACTCGCGGCGCAGCGCCCGGTGGCGCCGGGGGCGCAAGCCGTGGCGATCTGCCAGGACCGGGCTGCGGAGAAAGCGCACTTCAAGCGCTGCGGCGTCGATTGTGCGGCGTACGCGGCGATCGAAACGGACGCCGATCTGGCGCATCTTGACGATGCCTTGTTTCCCGGCATCCTCAAGACGGCGCAACTCGGCTACGACGGCAAGGGGCAAACGCCCGTCAAGACGCGTGCCGATCTGGCCGACGCTTGGCGAGGCTTGGGCGGGGTGCGCTGCCTTCTCGAGCAGCGCCTGGACCTGGCGCTCGAACTCAGCATCATCGTTGCGCGCAACGCGCAGGGCGAAGCGGTGCACTTCCCCGCGCAGCACAACCTGCATCGCGCGGGCATCCTCGCCGTGACGCTGTGCCCCGCCGCGGCGATCTCGACAGCGTTCGAGGCGCGGGCGGTCAAGGCGGCACTGAGTTTGGCGCAACAGATGGAATACGTCGGCGTGCTGTGCGTCGAATTCTTCGTGCTGCAAGACGGTCGCTTGCTCGCCAACGAAATGGCGCCGCGGCCGCACAACTCCGGCCACGCGACGATCGACTCCTGCGACGTCTCGCAGTTCGAGCTTCAAGTGCGCACGCTCACCGGCGCGCCGTTGACCGCACCCCGGCAACACTCCCCCGCCGTGTTGCTCAACCTGATGGGCGATCTGTGGTTCGGCGCAAGCGAGTTGCCGGCGCCGCCCGATTGGGCGAGCGTGCTCGAACTCCCGGGCGCCCACTTGCACCTTTACGGCAAGACGAGCGCCCGGCGCGGACGCAAGATGGGGCACTTGACGCTCACTGCCGCGACTGCCGCGCAAGCCCGCGCGACAGCGTTGCAAGCGGCGATGCGCCTGGGCATCGAGGCGTTCTAGGCCGTGCTGCTGGACGGACGCGACCCCGCCGCCGTGGAGCAGGCCGCCGGGCTGTTGGCGGCAGGCGAGTTGCTCGCCTTTCCTACCGAGACGGTGTATGGCCTGGGCGCGCGCGCCGACGATGACGGTGCCGTCGCGAAAATCTTTGCCGCAAAGGGTCGGCCCGCCGACCACCCGCTGATCGTGCATGTCGCGAAGCCGGCCGACGCAGCGATGTTCACACCGGCGCTCTCGCCCCGTGCGACTCGCCTGATCGATGCCTTCTGGCCCGGTCCGATGACGATCATCGTTGCGCGCAGCGCAGGTGTGGCGAGTGCGGCTGCGGGCGGCCATGCGACGCTCGGCCTGCGCTGCCCGGCGCACCCTGTCGCGCAGACCTTGCTCGCCGCGTGCAAGCGTCTGGGCGTGCCTGGCGTCGCGGCGCCCAGCGCGAACCGCTTCGGCCGCCTCAGCCCGACGCGCGCGGCGCACGTCATTGCCGAGTTCGACGACACGATGACGGTGCTCGACGGTGGCGACTGCGCAGTGGGCATCGAATCGAGCATCGTCGATTGTTCGGGCGCCCACGCGATGCTGCTGCGGCCAGGCATCGTGACGCGCGAGCGCATCGAGGCGGCATTGGGCGAGCCGCTGCGGGACGCCGACGCAGCTGCGGCGGCGGCGCCGGGAACGCTTGCTGCGCACTACGCGCCGCGCGCCAAGCTTCGCCTCATGTCCACGCAACTGCTGGAAACGGCGCTGCAGATGCTCGGCGAGCAGCCGTTGAAGCTGGCGGTATATTCGCGGTCACTGCCGGCGGGCGCCGCGCCCGGTTTCATTCACCAGCGCATGCCGCTGCGGCCGGAGGCTGCAGCCCACGAGTTGTTCGCCGCGCTTCGCGACTTTGATGCGATGGGCGTGCAGCTCATCTGGGTCGAGCAGCCTCCGGACGACCCCCGGTGGGACGGCGTTCGCGACCGACTGCAGCGCGCCGCAGCTGCCTGATCCTTTTGACGCAATACCCTCGGAGCATTCGATGAAGACGAGTTTGGCTGGAGCCCGGCGCCGCGCCCTCGGTGCCCTCATGTGCGCAGCAGCGCTGCTGGCGGCGTGCGGCGGAGGCGAGCCGATCGAACGCTTCGTCGCGAAACGACTGATCGTGCTCGGTGACGAGACCAGCGTGCTCAACAGCGACGGCAGCAAGTACAGCGTCAGCGGGTTCGACATCAAGGACAACCCGGATTGCGCAGTGAACCCGTTGTGGGTGCAGATCCTGGCCAATCTGTACGGCTTGAGGTTCGCGCAATGCGCGGGCAGCAGCGCCGCGCCGTTCACGGCGCTGATGTTCGCGGCTCCAGGAGCGACAGTCAGCGACATTTCGGCCCAGATCACTGCGGTGGGTGGGTTTGTCGACAAGGATCTGGTGACGTTGCTCGCCGGTGCCAACGACATCCTCGCGCAATACGCGCTCATCAGTGCAGGAACGCAAGTCGAGGGCGCATGCAACCAGACCCACGACTGTTCGGGTGCCTCCGAGGTCTTGAAAGGTGCGGCGCTTGCACTGGGCGGCCAAGTGAACCGCATCCGCGACGCAGGCGGACGCGTCTTGATTTCAACGGTACCGGACCTCGGCCTGACGCCGTTTGCCATCGCCGAAGACCTCGCGACGCCAGGTCGCGCAGCATTGTTGTCGCGCTTGTCCCAAGTCTTCAATGACTTCTTGCGCAACGGGTTCGTCAACGACGGGCGCCGCATCGGCCTGCTGCTGACTGACGAAATGGTGCTGGGTGTCGTCAGGAATCCCGCTGCTGCGGGACTGATCAACTGGACCGAAGCAGTATGTCAGCCCGGCTTCGCACCTCCGACGTGCACGACGAAAACACTTGTCGCCGCACCCCCCGGTTCCGCAGCGAGCGCGAGCGCGAGCAACTACTTGTGGGCGAGTGATCGACTGCTCAGCAGCAGCGGTCAAGGGTTTCTCGGCAGCCTGGCCATCAATCGCGCCACCGGCAATCCGTTCTAAGCGGGCTCTCAGCGGCTTCGGCCGCGCACGATTTTCATCGTCAAGATTCCCGCGGCGAGCGCGCGCGTGACTCAGGCCTTGGCCTAAACTGCACCGATGACTCTGAGCCGAAATGGGCTGGGCACCGGGCTGGCCATCGGTTGCTCGTTGGCGGTACTGTGCATCTGGTCCTCGTTCATCCTGATCGCGCGAGCGAGTGCGCAGCACACGCTCACGGCGTTCGACATCGCGTTCCTGCGCTTCTTGTTCTCCGGCGTCATGGTCTTGCCTTTGCTCGCCTGGCGCGCCGCGCGCGAAGCGCGTTGGGGCGCGGCGCTGGAAGGCATGAGCTTGGCGCGCGCCTTCACGCTGGGCGCCCTGGGTGGCGCCGGCTACTGCGGTTTGACGTACAGCGCTTTCTTCTTCGCACCGGCAACGCACGGTGCCATCCTGTTGCCGGGCTCGCTGCCCTTGTGGACAGCGTTGACCGCTGCAGTGCTGCTGGGCGAACCCGTCGGGCGCATGCGCTACGCCGGGCTCGGCTTGATCGTCGTCGGCGACGTCTTCGTTGGCGGACCGAGCCTGGCCGCGGCCTTCGACGGTGGCGAAGTATGGAAGGGCGACGCCTTGTTTCTCTGCGCCGCGCTGACCTGGTCGACCTACGCCGTGTTATGCCGCAAGTGGCGCATCGGCGCGATCACGGCCACGTTGGCGGTGGCCTTCAGTTGCCTCGTCACGGCGGTGCCGCTGTACGCCGCAGGCGCCGCTTTGGGCGCTTGGCCGAGTGCGCTGGCGCAGGCGAGCTGGCGCGAAATCGCATTCCAGGGTGTCTATCAGGGCGGCGTGACGATGCTCATCGCGGGCGTCGCCTTCACCCATGTCGTCACGACTTTCGGCCCGATGCGTACCGTGATGATCACGGCGCTGGTCCCCGTGATCACGGCACTCGCCGCGGTGCCGCTGCTTGGCGAGCCCATCACCGTGACGTTGATCGTGGGCCTGGTCTGCGTGACAACGGGCCTGTTGTTCGGGCTTCGTGCGGCGCCGCCGCTGCGACCCGTTGCCGAGCTTGCATGAACCTGCAGGTGGAGCTGCGGTGAGCAAGCTCCTGGCCTTCGACACCTCCAGCGAAGCGATGCACGTGGGCCTGCGCATCGACGGCCGCGACTGGGTTCACGAATCCGCAGGTGGCGCCAAGGCGTCGGCGGAGTTGTTGCCAGCGATTTTTGCCTTGCTCGATTCCGCCGGCGCGCAATTGCGCGACCTCGATGCGATCGGCTTCGGCTGCGGGCCGGGCGCCTTCACCGGCCTGCGCACCGCGTGCGCTGCGGCGCAGGGCTTGGCCCTGGGTGCGGGCAAGCCCGTGCTGGCCATCGACACCTTGATGGCGATCGCCGAAGACGCTCGCGAGGGCACCGATCGGCTGCGCGTGTGGTGCACCGTGGACGCGCGCATGGAGCAGATTTATGCGGCTCAGTACCTGCATGAGGGCGGCCACTGGAGCGTTCTTGACGCACCCTTGCTGGCCAGCGCGGACGAGATGAATCGAGCGTGGCGGGAGTCCCCCGCGTCGCACGTCGCGGGCAACGCGCTTCAGGCGTTTGCCGGCCGGCTCGAGGCGGGACCTGCCCACTGCCATGCACTGGCGGCGCCGCGCGCTGCGGCGCTCCTGACTCTGGCACAACGACTTTGGGCGCAAGGCGCTGCGCTCGACGCAGGCGCTGCCGCGCCGGCCTACGTGCGCGACAAGGTCGCCCAGACGATTGCCGAGCGCGCCGCCGCCAAAGAACTGGGCGGCGGCATCTCCGGGCAGTCGCGATGAGCGCCATGCTGTCGGACCCTGTCCCTTCGGCGTTGCACCTGGCGCCGATGGCGCCGCGTGACCTTGACGCCGTGCTTCGCGTCGAACAGGCAGCGTATGCGTTCCCATGGAGCCGCGTCAATTTCGTCGACTCGCTCGCCGCGAGCCATGTGTGCCAGACCCTGCGCGACGCGCGTGGCAGCGTGCTCGGCTACTTCGTCGTGCTGCCGGGGTTCGAAGAGATGCACCTGCTGAACCTGACCGTCGCCCCCGGCGAACAAGGGCGTGGACTGGGCCGCTTTCTGCTCGGTGCCATCGTGCAACTTTGCGAAACCTCGGCGGCGCGCGAGCTGTGGCTCGAAGTTCGGCAGAGCAACTTGCGCGCGCAGCGAATTTACGAGCGCTTCGGTTTGCGACCGCGGGCCGTGCGAAAGGCTTACTACCCCGCGGCATGGGGCACGCGCGAGGACGCGATCGTCATGAGCCTGAAGATTCCCGGCGCGGCGCAAGGTGCGAATCATGCGCCTTGACGATCGCCAGCTCGCGATGCTGCGCGAAATGGGCATTCGCGTCTGGCCGCCTGGCGTGCCGGGCCCTGTGAGTGCGCAAACTGCGTCGGCGCTTCCGAACGAAACGGAGAGCGGCACCGGTGGCGTCGCATCGCACCCGATTGGCCCCGCGCGCACCGACAGCGTTGCGGCGGCCCAAGATGCGCCATCAGCAGCAGCCAGCGTCGAGACGGGGCACCGGCCCCCAGGCGTCCAGACCATGGGCTGGGATGCGCTGCGCGAGTCGGCCCGCACGTGCACAGCGTGCAAGCTGTGCGAGGGGCGCAAGCAGGCGGTGTTCGGCACCGGGAGTACCCAGGCGCAATGGCTCATCGTCGGCGAAGCGCCGGGCGAACAGGAAGATCTGCAGGGCGAGCCCTTCGTCGGCAAATCCGGGCAGTTGCTCGACGCGATGTTGCGCGCCATCGGCCTGACGCGCGGCGACGCGGATCCGCAGCATCAGGTCTACATCGCCAACACGATCAAATGCCGGCCGCCGGCAAATCGCAATCCGCAACCCGATGAGCTGGCGCAGTGCGAGCCGTTCTTGATTCGCCAGCTCGAATTGCTGCAACCGCGCATCATTCTGGCGATGGGGCGCTTTGCCGTGCAAAGCCTGCTGCGCAGTACTGAGCCCGTCGGCAGGCTGCGCGGGCGCGTGCACCGCTACCAGGGCGTGCCGTTGATCGTCACCTACCACCCCGCGTATCTGCTGCGCAACCCGGAAGACAAGGCGCGCGCCTGGGACGACTTGTGTCTGGCGGTGGAGACGGCGCTGGCTGCGGCGCCGCGCGGATGATCACTTCTTCTTGACCGGTCGGCTCCATCCGGCGATCTGGACCTGCTTGGCGCGCGCCAGCGTCAACTCGCCGGCGGGGGCGTTTTTCGTCACGGTGGAACCGCCGCCGATGGTGGCGCCTGCGCCGATCGTGATGGGCGCGACGAGCACGCAGTTGCTGCCCACATGCACGTCGGCGCCGATCACGGTGCGGTGCTTGTTCGCGCCGTCGTAGTTCGCCGTGATGCTGCCCGCGCCGTAGTTGACGCGCTCGCCCACGCTCGCGTCGCCCAGATAGGCGAGGTGGTTCGCCTTGGCGCCGCGCGCGAGTGTCGAGTTTTTCACCTCGACAAAGTTGCCGATGTGCACGTCTTCGGCGAGCTCAGCGCCGGGCCGCAGCCGCGCAAAGGGGCCGATCAGACAGGCCGCGCCCACCTTGACGCCCAAGCCCTCGCCATCGATGTGAGTGAAGGGGTGAATCACGGCGCCTGCGCCGATTTTGGCGTTGCGGATGCAGCAGTTCGCGCCGATGCGCACGTTGTCACCCAACTCGACCTGCCCTTCGAAGACGCAATTCACGTCGATGTCGACGTCGCTGCCGTGAACCAGCTTTCCGCGCAAATCGAAGCGCGCCGGGTCCGCCAGGCGCACACCCGCCTCCATCAGCGCGTCGGCCAGGTTGCGTTGGTGGCGCCGCTCCAGTTGAGCCAGTTGCAGCGGACTGTTGATGCCCAGGACTTCGATTTCCTGGGGTGCCGTCGTCGCAGTCACCGGCACGCCTTGCGCCACGGCGAGAGCCACCACGTCAGTCAGGTAGTACTCGCCTTGGGCGTTGTCGTTTTTCAAGCCGGCCAGCCAGCGTTTCAGCAGCGCCGTGGGCGCGGCCATCACGCCGGTGTAGACCTCGCGAATCGCGAGCTGCGACGCGCTCGCGTCCTTGTGTTCGACGATGGCGCGCACCGCGGGGCCTTCGCGCACGATGCGGCCGTAGCCGGTCGCGTCCGCCAGCTCGATCGTCAGCAGCGCGAGCTGCTTGCCAGCGCAGGCCTGAACGAGCGCGCGCAGCGTCGCCGCTTCGATCAACGGCACGTCGCCGTTCAGGATCAGCGTCGTGCCGCCGTCGGGCAGGGCCGGCACGGCCTGCTGGACCGCGTGGCCGGTGCCCAGTTGCGGCATCTGGCGCACGAAGCGCAGGTTCGGCGCGCTGACCGCCGCCTCGACTCGCTCGGCACCATGCCCGGTGACCGTGACGATGGCCTGCGCCTGCAGTTGCGCGGCGGTGTCCAGAACGTGCTGCAGTAGACTGCGCCCGGCGAGCTTGTGCAGCACCTTGGGCAGCTTCGACTTCATGCGCGTGCCCTTGCCCGCCGCCATGATCACGATGTTCAACGCCATGCTCCACTCCTTTATTCGATCTGGAATTATTGCGTTGCTCGCCGCAGCGCTGGTTTTTCTGGGCGCGTGCAGCGCGTTACGATTTGGCTATAACCAGGCCGACGAGCTGGTTTTCTGGTGGCTCGACGGCTACGCCGACTTCGACAACACCCAGGCCTTCCGGGTCCGTCAGGCCCTGACGCAGTGGCACGCATGGCACCGGCGAACCCAGCTGCCGGACTACACGGCGCTGCTGGTGCAGGTCCAGGCGGAGGCGCCCGAGCCGGTGACGGCGCAGCGCCTGTGCAGTTGGTGGGACAACGCGCGCAGCCGGATCGACGTGGCGCTGGAATCCGCAATTCCCGCCGCCGCCGAACTTCTGCTGACGCTGACACCGCAACAGATTGATCACATCGAGCGGCGCTACGGCAAGTTCAATGCCGAATTCCGCGGAGATTATCTGCAAGCGGAGCCCGCGCAGCGCCTCAAGGCGTCTGTCAAGCGCGCCGTCGATCGCGCCGAGACCTTCTACGGCCGCATCGACGACGCCCAGCGTGAGCGCATCGGTCGATCGGTCGCGCAGTCGCCCTTCGACGCAGAGCTCTGGTTCAGCGAGAGAAAGGCGCGCCAGCAAGAGGCACTGCAGATGCTGCGCCGCCTCAAGGCCGACGCCGCAAGCACCGATCAGGCGCAGGCGGCAGTGCGCGCCTACGTCGAACGCATGGCGCACTCACCGCGCGCCGAGTACCGCCGCTACGCCCAGACCCTCGTGCAATACAACTGCCAATTCGCAGCGGAGTTGCACAACTCGACCAGCGCGTCGCAGCGCCAGGTGCTGGTGCAAAGGCTCAAGGGCTGGGAGACCGACCTGCGGGCTGTTGCTGCCAGCGCTCCCTGATTCCCCAATTCCCTGATTCACGCTCAGGGTCCGAGCCAGGCTATCGGCTGAGTTCGACCGTGACCCGGCGCGGGTTGATCGCGGTATTCGGAAAATCCTTCATCGCCGCCTCGAACATCGCGGCGAGGACCGTCGCGTCGGGGCTCGAGCCCGCGGCGTTGCTCGCACGGGCCTCGTACAGCGCCTGCCCTGACTTGCGATCGCGAATCAGCAGGGCGACTTCGCGCTCGTAAATGGGTGTCGTGTAGTGGACTCCAGCGGACGAATGGAAGCCGCGACGCCAGCGCATCGACACGCCGCCGCGCCACCAAAACGGGTCGTCAAACACGGCGCGGGCGATTCCGAAGGCGCGGGCCCCGACCTGAATGCTCACCTCGGCCTGTGCGTCGTCTGGCGCCACAACGAAGCCTGCCGCTTCGATGGCGCCACGCGCCGCGTCTTCGAGCTGTTGCTGCAGTTCGGAACGCGCCTGCTGCGACGGCAAGCGTTCGAACGCGTAGCTCGCGGGCTTGCGCCCCGCGGGCCATTGGCTGTAGGTCGATACGTCGTTGTCGAGCTGGCGCGGCGTTGCGCAGGCGCTGAGCAAAACCACCAGCGCGACGAGCAGCAGCGTTACGGTGCGCATGAGCTGGCCTCCCAGTCTGGATGGCGTGGTGCGGGCTTAGCGGCGAACTGCGGCTGAGAGATCGGGTTGCCGCAGTCGCCGGGCGCTTCGTCGTCGAAGGCGCGGTCACCGCCGGGTTCGGCCACGCCGCTGGCTTGGAGCGTCGCGAAGGGGTAGAGGTTCCGGTCCATCAAGTGCGACGGTGTGACGTTGCTCATCGCCGAGAACAGGTTGCCCACGCGGCCCGGGAAATCACGCTCCCATTGCTGCAGCATGCGCTTGATCTGGACGCGTTGCAGGTTCTCCTGGCTGCCGCACAGCGTGCAGGGAATGATGGGAAATTGGCGAAATCCGGCCCAGCGCTCCAAGTCCGCTTCGGCAACATAGGCCAGCGGGCGAATCACGACGTGTTTGCCGTCGTCGCTGACCAGCTTGGCGGGCATGCCCTTGATTCGCGCGCCGAAAAACATGTTCATGAACAGCGTCTGGAGCATGTCGTCGCGGTGATGCCCGAGGGCGATCTTCGTCGCACCCAACTCGCCCGCCACCCGGTACAGGATGCCGCGGCGCAGCCTCGAGCACAGGCTGCACATCGTCTTGCCCTGCGGGATCAGGCGCTTCACGATCGAGTAGGTGTCGCGCGCCTCGATGTGAAAGGCCACGCCGCGCTGCGCCAGGTACTGCGGCAGCACGTGCTCGGGAAAGCCGGGCTGCTTTTGATCGAGGTTGACGGCGACGATGTCAAAGGGCACCGGGGCACGCTGGCGCAGGCTCAGCAGAACGTCGAGCAAGACGTGGCTGTCCTTGCCCCCGGAAACGCACACCATGACCTTGTCGCCGGCTTCGATCATGTTGAAGTCGCCGATGGCGCGACCCACCAGCCGGTGCAGGCGCTTGTCGAGCTTGCTCAGCTCGACCGAGCGTTTGCCCTGCATGCCACTGTCGGCCACGGCTTGCACGTTCACTTGCGCTCCTTGATGCCGAATCGCTCGCACCCTACCGCCTCGCAGCCCGGGTACACGTCGGGCTTTTCGGTGCAGACGCGCGCCGCCAGGACTTCGGGGCAGGCGAGCATGCGCGCCAGCAAATCGTCGCACAGTGTTTCCTGCAATTCGATGTGCCCCTGCTCGATGCGCTCGAAAACGCTGCGGCGAATGAAGTCGTAGTCGAAGACCTCGTCGAGTTTGTCGCGCACCGGCGTGGACGCGGCCAGGTCGACGTACAAGTCGATGTCAATCATGACGCGCTGCGGTCCGCGCCGCTCGAACTCATGCACGCCGATGTTCACCATCATTTCCATGCGCCGCACGAAAAGTCTCCGGCAATTCGCCAGCAGGGCCATCTCAGGGTTCGGGTTCATTGGGGTTGCGTCGGCGCGCCTTGGGTCAGGTAGAGCACATCGCGCGGCTGGCCCCAGAGGTGCTGCCCGCCGTCCACGAGCAAGGTCGTCCCCGTCATCGCCGGGGACTCGATGACAAAGCGCACCGCGCGCGCCACGTCGTGCGGCGTGGAAGACAACTGCAAAGGCGTCAGGCGCTGCGCCGCGGCAAATTGTTCGGGGCTCATGGCGGCCGAAGGCAGGGTGACTCCGGGCGCAACGCCGCACACCCGAAGCACCGGCGCGTAGGCTTGCGCGAGCATCACGGTGGCGGCCTGCAACGCCGCTTTGGACAGCGTGTAGGAAAAATAGTCCGGGTTCAAGTTCCAGAGCTTCTGATCGAGCAGATTCACGACACAGCCCTTGGCGCTTCGGCCAACGAGGTGGGCATGCAGGCCGCGCGCCAAGATGATCGCCGGCGCGGTGTTGGCTCGCCAGTGGCGTTCCATGGCGAGGTGGCTGAACGAGACGGCACCATCGGCTTCGAAGGTGGAAGCGTTGTTGACCACGGCGTCGATCCGCCCCAGCCTGGCCACCACCACGCCGATCAAACCGTTGCACGCGATTTCATCGGCAAGGTCGGCCTGCACCGCTTCGGCCCGGTGGCCCAACGCCGAGATCTCGGCGACCGTTGCCATCGCTTCGGCGCGCGAGCTGCGGTAGTGCACGGCAACGTCGCAACCGTGCGCGGCCAAGTCCAGGGCGATGGCTCGCCCGACGCGTCGCGCGGCACCGGTCACGAGAACAACAGAACGTGGGCCCATGGTTTCTACAATCCGCGCAATGCCATCGACTCAGGACCACAGTGTATCGGCGCCCTTCGCCAACCTCGCTGCGCTGATCCACGAGGCGATTGCCCTTGAGGCTGGCTGGATCCCTTTCGATCGGTTCATGGCCTTGGCGTTGTACGCGCCGGGGCTGGGCTACTACGCGACGGAAGGTCGCAAGTTCGGCCTCATGCCCGGCAGCGGAAGCGACTTCGTGACCGCGCCGGAGCTTTCACCGCTGTTCGGCCGTGCCTTGGCCAAGCCGATTGCGCAGGCCTTGTCCGCGAGCGGATGTACCGAGGTGTGGGAGTTCGGCGCTGGCAGCGGCGCGCTCGCCGAAGAATTGCTCGACGCCTTGGGCGACAAGGTTGAGCGCTATTGCATCGTCGAACTCTCGGGCGTGCTGCGACAGCGCCAGGCGCAACGGCTAACGCGCCATGCCGCCAAAGTGTCCTGGCTCGACTCCCTGCCGGACCGGTTCAGCGCGGTGATCGTCGGCAACGAGGTGCTGGACGCGATTCCGGTGCAGCTGCTTCACTGCGACGGTGCGGCCTGGTTCGAACGCGGCGTGGCCCGGGACGGCGCTGGCTTCAAGTGGGAAGACCGGCCGACGCCGCTGCGTGCGCCCATTGACGATGCGCCGCCGCTCGATGCGACGACGGAAATTCATCCACAAGCCCAAGCCTTCATCGCCACCCTCGGCGAGCGCCTGGTGCGTGGCGCGGCCTTCTTCATCGACTACGGATTTCCGCAGGCCGAGTACTACCACCCACAACGCCGCGGCGGCACCTTGATGTGCCATCGCGCCCATCTTTGCGACGACAATCCCTTGCTCGACGTCGGCCTCAAGGACATCACCGCGCATGTCGACTTCACAGGCATCGCATGCGCCGCACAGGACGCCGGCCTGACGGTCTTGGGCTACACATCGCAGGCGCGCTTTTTGATGAACTGCGGTCTGCTCGAACTGCTGGAAGTTGCCGGCCTGCGCGAGCGCAGCAACGCCCAGAAACTGCTGCACGAACACGAAATGGGTGAATTGTTCAAAGTGATCGGCCTGGCCAAGGGCTGCGAATTCGCCAGCCTGGGGTTCAGCGACGGCGATCGCACGCACACACTCTGAGCGTCAATCGCTAGCCAGCCTCGAAGGTCTCTTGCATGTTGCGTTGGCTGTTCGTCATCTTCCTTGCGCTGCTGATCTTCAGTGGTTTTCGCCCGTGGCTCGAGAAGCTCGGGCTGGGCCGGTTGCCGGGTGACTTTCGTTTTCGCCTGTTCGGCCGCGACGTTTTCATTCCGCTGGCAAGCAGCGTGCTGCTGAGTTTCGTCGGGCTGCTGATCGGTCAGCTGATCTAGCTGGCTGGCTAGCCTGCGTCGACGATGGCCCATTCGTGATCGCACTTTCGGCAACGCACGAGAATCGATTCGCCACGCGAGCTCTGGCCTGCGGCGATCGTGAGGCGGCCGTAGGTCTTGCACTGTGAACACACCGCCTGACTGGCGACCTGTTCGGCGTGCATCAACAGGAAGAGGTAGCGGCGCAGCGACCAGAATCCGACTGCGGCGCACAGCGCAATGCCCGCGGCGTCGAGCGCGCGGTCGGCCCAGGGCGCGCTTTTGCTGTAGACGCTGAACGACGTGAGCAGCCCGATAGCGCAGAAAAACAGCAGCACCAGGTAGGCGTGGCTGACGATCAACTCGCGCTCATACCACTTGCGA
>CAWKLQ010000012.1:0-554583 GCA_963850525.1 uncultured beta proteobacterium
CCCGACCGCGCGCGTCAGCCACATACCGGGATCACCGTGGCCTCGCGAGCCCGGCGAAAAGAGTACCCTGCGGGCATGCTGGCCGCACTGGAGGTAGCCAATGCAAGCGCCCCAGACTGACCGTCGCCGCATGCTTCGCCTGGCCGCCGCCGGGGCTGTCACCTTGTGGTTGCCGCGCAGCGCCTGGAGCCAGCCGCGCCTGCGCGAGCAACCCGTTCACGCTGGGCGTGGCCAGCGGCGCGCCCACGCCACGACAGCGTGGTGCTGTGGACGCGGCTGGTGCACACCGGCGTGTTCGGCGGCTCGAGCTGCGATGCGCCGATCACGGTGCGCTGGGAAATGGCGCACGACGAGGCCTTCACGCGCATCGCGCAGAAGGGCCAGGCGCAGGCGCTCGCCCGAACTGGCGCACAGCGTGCATGTGGAGGCGCGCGGGCTGGAGACCGACCGCTGGCTACTTCTATCGCTTCATGCTCGGCGGCGCGGGCAACGACTGGGTCAGCCCGGTGGGGCGCACGCGCACCTTGCCCGCTCCCGACGCGGAGGTCGCGCGCCTGCGCCTGGGCTACGCCTCGTGCCAGCGCTGGGAGCACGGCTACTTCAGCGCCTGGCGCCACCTGCGCGCCGACGCAGCCCGACGCGGTGGTGTTCCTGGGCGACTACATCTACGAGTACCCCGGCGCGGCCAACGCCGTGCGCGCGCCCACCGGCGGCTGGGTGCTCACGCTGGACGACTACCGCAAGCGCTACGCGCTGTACAAGGGCGAGGCCGACCTGCAGGCCGCGCACGCCGCCTGCCCCTGGTTCGTGACCTGGGACGACCACGAGGTGCAGAACGACTACGCCGGCCTCAGCGACCGGCGAGAGCGGCCCGGCGGTGGCCGACTTCCGGCCCGCCGCGCCGCGGCCTACCAGGCCTTCTACGAGCACATGCCGATGCGCGCCAGCGTGCTCACGCGTGCGCTGGGCGGCCTGGCCAGCGGCGCCGAGATGCGCATCTACGGCCAGCGTGCGTTTCGGCCAGCTCGCCACGCTGATCCTGCTCGACGCGCGCCAGTACCGCAGACCCGCAGGCCTGCACGCGCGACGGCAAGCCCGGCTCGAGCACCGTCAACCCGGCGACCTGCGCGAGCTGGACGGACCCGGCGCGAACGCATGCTGGGCGCCGAGCAGGAGCACTGGCTGGACGAGAGCCTGCGCCGCAACGCCAGGCGAGAGCGGCTGGAATCTGCTCGGCCAGACGACGCTGTTCGGCGCGCGCGACTTCAGGCCCGGCGCCGGGCAGAGCCTCTGGAACGACGGCTGGGACGGCTACGCGCCGGCGCGCTCGCGCCTGACCGACGCGCTGCAAAAGCACAGCGTCGCCAACCCCGTGCTGCTGGGCGGCGACGTGCATGAAAACTGGGTTGGCCACGTCTGGCCGACTACGCCGACCCGGCGAGCCCGAGCATGGGCGTCGAGTTCTGCGGCACCAGCATCACCTCGCGCTCGGGCTGGCAACGCCAAGACGCAAGCGTCCTGGCCGAGAACCCGCACTTCGTCTTCGCCGACGCCGAGCGCAAAGGCTACGGCATCGTCGACCTCACGCCGCAGCAGATGAGCGTGTCGCTGCGCGTCGTGAGCGACGTTGCGGCGAAGGAGGCGACGATCGAGACGCTGGCGAAGTTCGCGGTGCAGGCGGGGCGGGCGAAGATCGAACGTGGCTGACGCGGGTCGGCGGGGGTGGGGGATTCCCGTCCGCAATTCGCCGGCCTGATCACCCGCTTCGTTTCATGATGCAGCGCCACCTTGCTGCGCTGCGATGCGCCGGCAATGCACGAGCGCAGCCTCGACCAGATTCATGCTGGCCTCCGCAATCTGCGCACCGGCCAGAACGGCGGGCAACTCGTCGGGCGCCACATCCACTTGCCGGTTCACGTGCACCGGAGGGTCGCCCGCGCGGTGCAGCTGCCCGAACAGATCGCCCAGCGCCGGGCCAGCGTCGACAAAACACGCCCGCCATGGCGCGGCCGCCGCGGGCGCGGAGGGAGGCGATTGAGCGTCCGGCGTCATCGAGCGTCGCCCGGAAGTGCGATCAAAGCGCCATCGAAGGCCGCTGCGCGATCGCCGCACGCCAACGCTGCAGGTGCGGGTGCTGCTCGCTCGGGCTTGACCTTCACGACGCGCGCAAAGTCAACCGCCACCGCGGCGCTGATGTCGGCAACGCTGAAGCGATCGGTGGCGACGAAGTCGCGTCCCGCCAATCGCTCGTTGAGCGTGACGAAGAAGCGCTGCACGCGCGCCACGCCGCGCTGCGCGAGCTCGGGGATTTGCGGGTAGTCCACCGGCCCGGGCAGCGCCCGGTTCGCCATCGCCGGCGCGCTGTTGCGCAAGCGCCTCCGCAATCGCCATCAGCCCTTCGAACTCGATGCGCCAGTTCCAGCTCGCAATCTCGGCCTTTTCCGCAGGCGTGTTGCCGAGCAGAGGGGGCTGCGGAAATCGCGCCTCGAGGTAGGCCGTGATCGCCGCGTTGTCGGTGAGCATCAGGCCGTCGTCGGTGCGCAGCGCGGGCACGGTGCAGTGCGGGTTGATCTTGCGGTACGCGTCGCTCAGTTGTTCTCCGCTGCGCAGGTCGACCTGCACCGTCTCATGCGCGACGCCTTTTTCGGCAAGCAGAATGCGCGCGCGGCGCGGGCTTGGGGCGGTGCTGCAGTCGTAAAGCGTGATCGTCATGATGGCGCCGGCGCGGCTACGGCTTCAGCACGGTCGCGAAGACCTTCTGCGCGACCACCCAGCGCCCGTCGACCTTGAGCAAGTTCAGGTAGTCGGTGAAGAACCGGGGCGGGATCTGACATTTGACTTTGACGAGCGCGGTCGTCGGCCCGGACTGGTCGACCCAGAGGATCGCGTCATCCCGCGGCAAACCCTTGGACTTCGGGCGTCGGCCGCTCGCGCACCATCTTGAGCCACTGCGCAAGCGGCAGCACGGTCAACTTGCCTTCGTGTTCGTAGGTCAGCGCGCTGGTTTCGTGAAAGACGCTGGCGAGCTTGTCGGCGTCCCCCTCGTAAAGCCCGTCCAGATAAGTCTGGGCCGTCTGCTCGATGGCGTTGCGGTCGCTGCTGTGGTTCATCGCATGGGCCTCCTTGGGGACGTCAATCGTACTGCCCAAAAACCGGTCACGCTCTCCCCCGCCCGCGCTTCCATTCAGCCCGCCGCGGCCAGCTTGTCCTGCGTCTTCGTCTCGAAGTCGCTCGCGTCGTGGCGCTCGTGCAGCTGGCTCGACGGCTGGCCCCAGGTGCGGTTCACCATGCGGCCGCGCTTGCACGGCCGGGCGCTGCGCGATCTGCATCGGTCCAGCGCAGCACGTGGCTGTAGTCCTGCACCTGCAGGAACTCGCCCGCCTCGTAGAGCTGGCCCTTGACCAGCGTGCCGTACCAGGGCCAGACCGCCATGTCGGCGATCGTGTAGTCGTCGCCCGCCAGATACTCGCTCTCGGCCAGGCGCCGGTTCAGCACGTCGAGCTGGCGCTTGACCTCCATCGCGAAGCGGTCGATCGGCGTACTCGATCTTGCTCGGCGCGTAGGCGTAGAAGTGGCCGAAGCCGCCGCCGAGGTAGGGCGCGCTGCCCATCTGCCAGAACAGCCACGACAGGCATTCGGCGCGCTGCGGCGCCCACCGGCCGGCAAGAAGGCGCGCCGAACTTCTCGGCCAGGTACAGCAGGATCGCGCCCGACTCGAACACGCGCACCGGCGTTGCGGACCGCTGCGGTCCAGCAGCGCCGGGATCTTGGAGTTCGGGTTCACCGCGACAAAGCCGCTGCCGAACTGCTCGCCGCTCGTTGATGCGGATCAGCCAGGCGTCGTACTCGGCGCCCGCGTGGCCCAGCGCGAGCAGCTCTTCGAGCATCACCGTGACTTTCACGCCGTTGGGCGTGGCCGAGCGAATAGAGCTGCAGCGGATGGCGGCCGACGGGCAGGTCCTTGTCGTGCGTCGCGCCCGCGATCGGGCGGTTGATGTTGGCGAAGCGGCCGCCGGATTCTTTGTTCCAGGTCCAGATTTTGGGAGGCGTGTAGGCGGGCAAGTCGGGCATCGATGCGCTCCAGACGGAGGTGGGGAGTGCGCAGTATCCGCGCAACTGTGTCGGCGAGCTGGTGCGCCGGCCGGGTCGGGTAGGCTTGTGCCCAAGCTCATCACGCTGAAGAAACCCGCCATGCAATTCGCCCACGCCCCCGCCATCTGGCAAGCCTTCCCGGAACTGGTCGCCGGGGCGATCCAGGCAGAGGGCATCCACGATCACGCCGCAGTGCAGACGGCGCAGTCACGCTACATCGACATCGCCAAGTCCAAGCTGCAAGCCGGCGCCGAGTCCGACCTGCCCGCCATCCAGGCGTGGCGCCGCGCCTTCGCGCGCATGGGCCTCAAACCCACGCAATACCGCTGCGCCGCCGAGGCGCTGCTGCGACGTTTGCGCAAGGAGGGCAATCTGCCGCCGCTGCACCCGCTGGTGGACCTGTGCAATGCCGTGTCGGTGGCGTATGCGATTCCGATCGCGGTGTTCGACCTGGCCCACGTGTCCGGCAACTTGCAGGTGCGCCACGCGGTGGGCGATGAAGACTGCCTCGCCTTCAGCGGCGAGCACGAACGGCCCGACGCGGGCGAAGTGATTTTCGCCGACGACGCGCGCCACGTGCACGCGCGCCGCTGGTGCAACCGGCAGAGCGCCCTGTCGGCGATCCGCCCGGCGACAGTGCAGGTGTTGATCGTCGCCGAGGCCATGCACGAGACGGCGGCGCACGATGTCGCCGAGCTGCTGGATGCGCTGACCGGTGAGCTGCGCTCGTTGTGGAGTGCGCGTGTGCGCACTGCGATGTTGACGAAGGACGCGCCGCTGTTCGACGGCGCCGGACAGGGTGCCTAGGAGCCTGGGCGGCAGAAGGCGGGGTCCGCGCCGGGGAGAGTTGCCGGGCCAGTCTAGGCGCCGGCGAGGCGTGTGGCGGGCCCACACAACGAGCCGGAAACGACGAATGGCCCGGCAAATCTCCCCGGCGCGGACCCCGCCTTCTGCCGCCCAGGCTCCTAGCCGTAAGGCGTCGCCTTGCCCTTCCTGCGGAACGGATAGATGAGCTGTCCCATATAGGTCTCAGGCGGCTGGAAGTTCACCGTGCCGTAGTTCTTGGGCCAATGGTCCGGCTGGTGCGCGGTGCCGAACAGCAGATCCCACAGTGGCAGGAAGCTGGCAAAATTTTTGTCGATGCCTTCCTCGTCGGAGCTATGGTGCCAGTGGTGATACTCGGGCGTCGAGATCACCCAGCGCAGTCCGGGAAACGCCAGCGCAGGTTGGCGTGGATGAACACGGCGTGGAACGAAACGAAGACCAGGTAAGCGTACAGCGCTGCCGGCGCGAAGCCGAGCACGAATACCGGCAGGAACGAAACCGAACGCGTGATCAGCACGTCCACCACATGCATGCGCGAACCGGCCAGCCAGTCCATTTTCAGGCTCGAGTGGTGAATCGCGTGGAAGCTCCACAGCCAGGGCAGCCTGGTGGAAGGCGCGGTGTATCCAGTAAGTGGCAAGGTCCACGCTGACGATCGAGCTCGACAAACTGCAGCCACAGCGGCTGGGCGGCGACCGCCTGCTGAAACTCAAGGCGCACCGCCCATGCAAAGAACACCTGTGCCGGAATCAGCGCGGCGAAAGAAACCAGCTGCACACCGACATGGCTGACGAAAAAATGCTTGATATCGGTCTGCCATCCTTCGCGGAATACGTTCTGCGCGCGCAGCGGAAACAGACCTTCCAGCGGCACGAAGACAAGCGCCAGCACCAGCAGTTCGAGCACGAAATAATCGAGACCAACCGAGAAAGCTCGCGGTACTCCGATATCCACCGCCTCGGCCTCGGCGCCGCCTATCAGCAGCGCAGTGGCGCCGAGCGCAATGCCCAGCAGGCCGCGGCGGTTGGGGCGCGTCAGCATCACGCCCAGCGCGCCGAGCACGAGGGTGGCAAAGAATGCTCGTCTGCAGCATGCCGCGGAACAGGCCGAATATGCGCGAGGTACATCGGCAGCGCGTCCTTGGTCACCAGCAGATCGGGCAGCAGGAAACACAGCTCGGCCAGCACGCACAACATGCCGAGCACGCCCGACGGTGAGCCCGGCGCGCTTGCCGATCGGCCAGGCGCAGTTCTGGGCTCAGCGCCATGCGCGCACCTCGGCGCATCTGTGACGCTCGCTGAGCTGCGGCTCCATGGAGGTTTGCATGGCTGCACCCGACGCGGCGGGATGGGAGAGAGGGGTTGCCGGCATTCTAGGAAATGCCGGGGATCGCGCTGCCGCGTTGAGGGCAGAATATTGAATGCGTGTCGTGCCCCGCGCTGTTGCCGCGATCCTGACGGTGCTGCTGCACCTGCTGATCCTGTTCGCCCTGCTTCGAGTGACGGGAGTCCCGGTCAGGCCACCACCGCCACCCGCGGACGCGCAGGCACTGAGCGCCGACAAGCTGCACGGCGCTGGCGAACAACTCGTCAGCGTCGACATCCGCGCCGGCCTGTCGCTGCTCGGGCGCGTCTGCGCCGGCAGCAGCTACGTCGGCATCGGCGTGACGGCGACGCCTGACTCGCAACGCATCATTCTGGTCGGTGACGACACTCCTGCATCCCGGGCCGGACTGCAGCACGACGACATCGTGCTGAACCCGGAGATTTGGCAGGACGCGCGCACCGAGGGTGCACTGCTTCGGGTTGAGATCTTGCGCAAGGGAGTGAAGATGGCGCTGTGGGTGTTGGTCGGCAAGATCTGCATCGGGTAGCGCCGCGAGGTGAGGTGCCGCCGTCATCGCAACGCTCACGGACTGCGGCGCAGAACCGGGCTCAGCGCGGTGGCCCCGGCATCTTGTGCGCAGTGATGTGCGCCGCGATGCAGCGCCAGCGCGCGCCTTGGCGGTGCCAGATGTCGGTGTAGCGGCTCTCCCCGGTGCGACCGTCTTTCAGTTCGAAGACGTTGGTCGCGTGGATCAGGGCCACGTCGCCGAATTGGCGCACCTGCACCCGCTCGACCGGAAAGCATGTCATCGAGGCGGCAAATGTGGGCAGCGCGAAGTGGGCCAGTGCGGCGGCCCGGTCCTGGTACGAGCCGTCGCTCGAGATGACGACGTAGTCGGGTGCGAGGTGCGTGTCGTACCAGGCGACGTCGGCGTCGCGGAACGACTTCACGTAGCGCTCGTTCAGCGCAGTCAGCACGGCCGCATCGGCACCCGTCGGATCCTGCCCTCGCCACACTGAGCATGCGGGCGCCAGCCCCGCAACCAGCGCCGGCGAGACGCCTTCCCTCAGCGGCGTGTCCTGTGTGCTGACGAGGCGCCAGCCGGGCCCGCCCCAAAGGTACACATCGGTGTAGCGGACCCGGCTCGCTGCACTCGAGTACACGCCGTGCACCAGAGCCACGGGGCCGAACAGGCGCACGGGCTCGTCCTGCACGGTGGCGCCTTCCACCGGCGTGCGGCCTCGCACGTGGGCGATGAAATCGGCGCGCGACAGCCACGCGCCGTCGCTGCGCGTCGCGACGAAGTCGGAGTGCGTCAGCGCCTCGATCAGCGCGCCACCCGTGCCCGATCCGGCAGGGATGACACGGTGATTGACGGCACGCAGCTGCAACTGCGCGATTTCCGGCGCCGGAGTTGGTGCGGCGGTGGCGAGTTCGCCCGCGCCCACCAGACCGGCGAGGACGAAGAGTCCGGGAACTTGGGAGTCAAGCATTTGCGCGAGCCCTGCATGAAACAAGGCTCCAGCTTAGGCGGCGCAGGGCGGCAGCGCTGTCACGTTCCTGTGCAGTTCGCGCGTGAGGGCGGCGTTGCAGCCGCGCGCCGCGCCCGCACCGGGCGGGTTCGCATGGCGCTGCCGCCGGTCTACTCGACGATCTTCACCGGCCGCCCGGGCGCGATCGTGCCCGCGCCGTAGACGCCGTTGAGCAGCTTCAACTGCGGCTCGGCCTGCGCGCCCAGCGGCGAGCGGCGCGCGAGTTCGGCAAAACCGCCCGCCGGCAGCGCCACGCTGCGCAGCGTCCACGGCTTGGCCGCAGCGCGGTCGCTCGGCGCGAAGCTGCGAAACGACGCGGTGGCTTCGCGCAGCAGCGCCCGGTTGCGCTCCAGAGTCGCTGCGTCGCGCGCCGCATGGATGAACGCGTAGGTGCGCCCGCCCGGCCCGTTGACCAGTGTCACTTCGAGCGGTTGGGTCTGGTTCTGCTCGAGCGTGCGCTGGCCGACGAAGTAGGTCGACTCGAAACCGCCGATCGGTTGGCGCTCGGTGCGCCCCTGGCTCGCCTTGAAGGCATTGCGCAAAATCTCCTCGTGGGTCTTGCCGGCGGCGGGCGGGACGAGCTTCATCAGCAAGCCCGCGTCGCCCGCCGCATTGATGATGCGCAGCATCTCGGGGTTGTTGTCGAAGCTCCAGCCTGCAGGCGCAGTCAACACCAGGCCGAGCGGCTCGTGGAAGAAATTCTGCCGGCGCACCACGCCCTGCTCGCGGCTCTCGCCGTAGGTGATGCCGTCGATGGCGCGCAGGTAGCGCTGCTGGCCTTCTTCGCGCGCGCTGCCTCCGTAGCCTTGGGCGATTCGCGTGATCGCCTGCAGGCGTTCGTCATTGCTCGGGTGCGAAGCGAGCCAGTTGCCGCCTTCGGGAACCTTGCGGCCCGCGGCGCGCGCGGTGTCGGCGGCAAAGCGCTCCTGGTCTTTCAGCACGCCGATCACGTCGACCATGTGCTTCGCACTGAAACCCACGCGCGACAGGTACTCGGCGCCGAGCTGGTCCGCCTGCAGTTCCTGCTCGCGGCTGTAGGAGGCGATCGACCCGGCGGCGATGCCGGTCGAGACCTGGTTCGCCGCCTGCGCCGCGCCCTGCACGCCCGTCACGGCTTCGACGAGCACGCCCAGCACGGTGGCCGCCATCACGCCGGCGCCGGCGCGCTGCTGCTTGGTCGCGCGCTGCGCGCCGTGGCGCGCCGTGACGTGGCCGATCTCGTGGCCGATGACGCCGGCCAGATCGGCCTCGCTGTCCAGGTAGGCCATGATGCCGCGCGTCACGTAGACATAGCCGCCCGGCAGCGCGAACGCGTTCACGTCCGCACTGTCGAGCACGGTGAAGGTCCACTGCAGATGGGCGCGGTGCGATTGCTTCGCCAGGCGCTGGCCGAGCTCGTTGACATAGGCCTGCAGCTTCGGGTTCGCGAGCGGCCCGCCGAACTCCTTCATCACCTCCTCATGCGCCTTTTTGCCCTCGGCGATCTCGCTCGCCTCGTCCATGACGCTGCGCTCGGTCTTGCCGGTGACGGGGTTGACGACATTCGTGCCGCAAGCTGCCGCGAGCAGCGCGGTGGCGACGAGAAGGCTCGACAGACGCATGGGCTACCTCCTGACGCGATCGCTGCATCCTGCTGCCTCGCGGCAAACGGATGCGCACATTGAAGTGCCGAATCATCGCCCATTCAGTGGGAATTCGCGAGGCGGCGCCGCCGCCGACGCCTCGGGCCTCGTCAGATCAGAGGAGCACAGACTCAGGCAACGAGTCCAGCCGGTGTTGCATGGTGGGCGGCAGGCCTTCGGTTGTGAAGCTCGTTCGCACGCACACCACGACGTCGGCATCAACCACGCGGGACAGCGCGAGTTCGATTTGCTCTGCGCATTGGTCTTCGGTGAACGACATTGCCGTCATCGCGTCCGGGGCCAGACGCACGATCAGCACCTGGCCTGCGTAGGCGCGCTTGTTGTCCCACACAATCGACGTGCTCACGCACCAAGCGTTGCGCACGGCAGGATGCTGGTGCAGCGCTGCCACCCATGCGGCGCGTTGGGTCGAGTCCAGTCGCGGCTGTTCGGCTTCGCCGCTCTCGACTCTACCAATCAACGCTTCGGCCGCTTGCAGGCGGCGTCCGTCAGCCTGGGAGAGCAGGTGGATATTTTCCTTTCGGGCCTGGGTGCCGAGACCCAACTGTTCAGCCTCTGTGGCCATGAGGGCGCGGGCCGGGGACACCCATCCCGCCGAATGCGCGATGCACTGACGAAGCAGGTCGATGGCCGCCTCGCCGCGACCTTCGGTTAACCGGGCCGCTGCCAATCGGTACCAAACTGAGGGCGCTGTGGTCCCTGCGTCGAGCAACGCGGTTGCAATCGCCCCGGTCTCGTGTGTGTTGCCGAGCGCCCATTCGAGACGAAGCCGTTCGATGTCGACGGTACCCGTCGCGCGCAGCGTCTGCACGCGCGCATCGAGCGCTTGAAGCACGGCGTGCCCCATGTTCCACAGCGGCGTTTGTTGCGCCGCCCAGGCCGCATTGCTCCTCGCTAGCAGCGCCTCCCATCGCGGGTCAAGCCAGGTTTGGCCGGCGCAAATTGGCTCGGGACGACAGGTTTGCTCGAGTGTGTCGGTCGCCAACCCCAGCGCGTTCCATCGCGCCACGAGAGTGGGATGGGTGTCCGCCGTCGCCGTGGTGTTCAGCATCTGCCGCAGTTCCTCGAACGTAGGCGCAGAGGGTGCAATCGCCGCTGCACTCGCTTGCAGCCAATCGGCAGGAGGTTTCGGTCGTTCGAGTTGCATCGCCACATGGCCGCGGCGTGCCCAGCGCCGGTGTCGAATGCTGGCGAGCGCGACTTGCGCGAGCGCCGCGCCCATCGACTGCGGCCCTACGGTTTGAGCGGCGAGTCTGTCGGCCTCGAATTCACAACGGCGTGCGTGGGCAAAGCTATGTGCGCTGAACCATGGAACGAACCATTGAGCGAATTCTGCGGATGCGCGCTCCCACGCTGAGCTGTTCTTGTCGATTGCGTCGTCGAGGTGGCTGGCCCACGCCTGGCGGGTGCGGTAGAGCCAGTGTCCGAGGCGTCCGTGCCGACGAGAGAAGTGCCCCAGTTCGTGCGCCACCACGGCTTCGAGGGCTTGGGGGCCCAGTGTGGCCAGCAGCGGCATGCCCAGCACGAGCACGCGGCGCGTGGGCCTCAGCGACATGCCGCGGTGCAATTCCATGGCCCCGGCGTTCAGCTCATCGTTCAGGGCAATGGCATGAATGCGGGGCGCGTTGAGCCGACGGCACAGTGAGTCGAGCCAGTCATACAGCGCTGGCGCGTCGTCGCGGGAAATCGTTGACAGCATGGCGCCGGAGCCTGGCTGAATGACCCAGCCGAGGATCAGAAACCCGAGCACTGAAACGCCAGCGAGAAAACCGTTGTTGTAGAACAAGACAGGCAGCGCAAGACCTAGCGCCAACGGAAACAGCAATGCAAACTGGTAAAGGGCACCAGCGCCGATTGCTGCGCCTGCCAGCGCGGCCGTCCCAAGCGACTGTGATGGTTCGTCCGCGTCGTGATCCATCGAACGGGTGCTCGTTGCGCTCAACCGAGCCAAGAGTATCGCGCCTTGAGCGCCTTGCATTCGAATCGGTGGGACGGCGGGATGATCGCGGCGCTGCCGTGCCGAGTTCCAAACCTCCCATCGCTCACTCGTTGAGGACCTGCCGCTACTCGTGCACGTCCCGGTAGGCGAGCATCGACACGAGTTGCTGCTCCTTGGCGTCGTCGAAGCCGCAGGTGTGAATCCACTCCGCAGGGTTTTCGTAAGTGCCGAAGAGCATGTCCCACCAGGTGATGTCGCCATAGTTGTTCTTGTGGCGGCCGTGCTGATGGTGGATGCGATGCATCTCGGGGCGCTGGAAGACGAAGCCGACCCAGCGCGGCGTCTTGACATTGGTGTGATAGAAGAATTCGCCCAGGGCGGTGCACAGCGTGTAGACGGCTCCGGCCTCGGGAGACAGGCCGAGCAAGGCATAGACCAACGCGCTGCCGATGATCGAGTTGACGACCATTTCACCCGGATGCTTGTAGAACGAGGTGATGACCTCGAGACGCTGCGGGCTGTGGTGGATCTGATGAAACCCGCGCCACAGAAGCGCGTGCTCGTGACGCCACCGATGCCACCAGTAGAAGACGAAAGTGGCAATGAAGTAGGCGATCAACCCACCGGCGACGGGCGAGACGTGCTGCGACAAGTGAAACGCCGACCAAGATGACAGCCACTTCTCCCAGGTGACTCCGGCAAGCAGCACGACGCCCAACTGCACCGCATTGATCGCAAGCACACGCAGCGGCCAGGTGCGAACCCGGGGCAGCGGCCAACCGGGGAGTGCGCGTTCCAATGCGAAGCAGAACACGAACGCAGCGAAGATGACGTAGAGCATGTTCCGTGGCTCCCCGTGGGTCAGTGGGCCGGGTCCGGGTGCGCCACGCCGTCGAACACGAGGTGCAGGTGGGAGCTTTCCAACAGGCTCGCCGGGGTCACGGTTTCACGCTCCCACGGAATCCGGCCGAAGTACCAGAACTTCCAGAAACTCAAGCGGGTTTGCGGCCTTCGCGCCAGCAGGTCAGCGAAAGTTTCGACTTGTCCGAGGATCACGCCTGTGGCCTCGCCGACAACTTCGCGGACGTAGCGAGAACAGAATTGGCGGCTCGAGTGCAAGTTGAATCCCGTGTCGTAGAAGATTCCGGCGCGCCGATCCGCTGAGCTGCGCAGCTGCTGTTGTTGCTCGAGGGTGAGGTCGCTGTGCAGCCGCGCGATGGCAACGCGTCCACCTTCCGACCTCGCAATGAAATTCGACCAGGGCGTCGCGCCGGAAAACGGAAACTTGCTCTCGCCGATCAGCGGTTCGTCGCCACCGACGTCAACGACGATGCCGACGTGATTGGTCCACGATCCGGTGGCTGCCGACACTTCAAGAAACGGCCGCGCCGCGACACGGATGAAAACGACGTCGCCCACACGAACCTGCTGGGCCAGGTACCGCGTCGCCGCCGTCGCCTGCGCTCGATGTTCTGCTTCGGCCGGGTTGGGCTCGCCCATGGACAGCGAAGAAGCAGTCAGCACCGCGATGGACAACGCGATACGAAGGCAGGCGTGGGATCTGCGGATCAAGCTCACCATGATTGACCTCGAAATCAATGTGAAGGGCTCCAAGGATGGCGGCTGGGCGCCGAACACGCCATCGAATCCTCGCCGGTCTCCCCAAGTGTTCTGCGGGGTATCGCGTCCCGGTACTTGAGCATGCGACGCGATGTTCGTCGCGGCACGGGCCGGCGTGGCCGGTGCGCAGTGGGGTGTTGCAAGCCGGCGCCCCGGGGTTCGAAAGTGCACGCGACAATACCCAGACTCCCAACTGCCAGTGAAGGCCCCCCATGCTGAAGTTCTACTACTCGCTCGCGCCCAATCCGATGAAGGTCGCGCTGTTCCTCGAAGAAGCCGGCCTGCCTTACGAGGCGATTGCGGTGGACACGCGCAAGGGCGAGCAGCACGCGCCCGGATTCACCGCGCTGAACCCGAACGCCAAGGTGCCGGTGATCGTCGACGGCGCGGTCACGGTGTTCGACAGCAATGCGATCCTCCTGTACCTGGCGGACAAGACCGGCCAGTTCCTGCCCGCAGCCGCAGACCGCGGTCCCATGCTCTCGTGGCTCATGTTCGTCGCCTCGGGAATCGGCCCCTTTACCGGCCAGTGCGTGCACTTCAAGCACTACGCGCCTGAGCAGATCGCCTATGCCGTGAACCGCTACGACTTCGAAGCCTGGCGCCACTGGAAGATCCTCAACGCGCACCTGGCGAATCGGGCGTGGATGCTCGGCGAGCGCTACACGCTGCTCGACATGGCGGTGTGGGGCTGGGCCCGCGCCGTCGCCTTTGCCCTGGGCGCCGACGCGTGGGAGCAGCTGCCGCACGTGAAGCGGCTGTTCGACGCCGTGAACGCGCGCCCGGCAGCGCAACGCGCCGCCGCGTTGAAAGACCGCCACGCCTTCAAGACCGAAATGGACGACGAGGCGCGGCGCGCGATGTTCCCGCAGAACGAACGGCTGAAAGCCTGAACCGCGAACATGCCGCACCTCGATCCGCTGCCGTGGGAAGCGAACCCGCAGTTCGTCGATCGCTTCCAGCACTACCAGGCCACGCGCGGCTTCGTGCCCAACAGCATCCTGACGATGCAGCGGCGCCCCGGCATCGCGCAGGCGTTCATGGACCTGAACCGGGCCGTGCTCTACGAGGGCACGGTGCCCGAGGAGTTGAAGATGCTCGTCAGCCTGGTGACGAGCCAGGCGAGCGGCTGCCGCTACTGCCAGGCGCACATGACGAATCTGGCGAGCATCTACCAGGCGTCGGACGAAAAAATCCGCGCGGTCTGGAGCTTCGAGACGAGTGCGCTCTTTTCCCCCGCCGAGCGCGCTGCGCTGCGCCTGGGTTACCACGCGGCGCTCGTGCCCAACGCGGCAACGAGCGAAGACTTCGACGCGCTGAAGAAGCATTTCGACGAAGCCCAGATCGTCGAGATCGTCGCGACGATTGCGCTGTTCGGCTACCTCAACCGCTGGAACGACACGATGGCGACGACGCTCGAGCCGCGCGCCGCGGAGGTCGCAGGCCGGGCGATCGGCGCGGTGGGCTGGCAGGCGGGCAAACATGGGGCGTGAGGGTGGGGCTGGGTGATGGTGATGAGACACGTGGAGGGCAATATGCACAAGCGTCACTTTCTCGTGGCGAGTGCGCTCGCTGCCGGCATTTCGCCCTTGCAGGCCGCGACACCGGCTCAGCCCGGTGCGCGTACCGGCCCGGGGCTGCTGACCGTGACCGGGGCGATTGCCCGCAGCAATCGCGGCCCGCTGGACACTGCGCTGGACCAGTTGATGGTCAAACACGGGGCCGCGTTTCACAAGGCGTGGGAGTTCGACTCCGCAATGCTCGGTGAGTCTGGCTGACGCGCGTGCCTATCGCATGATCGTGGCCACCACCTTGGACGGCAGACCCCTGAGCGTGGGCGGGCTCGGCCCGCTTTGGGCCGTCTACGACGCCGACCGCCTGCCGGCGTTCAAGGACAAGCCGCTCAAGGAGCGCTTTGCGTTGTGCCCGTGGGGCTTGTATTGCATCGACGTGAAGGTGCTGTGAGGTGCGGGTTGGCAATGCGCTCACGGAATCGCTCTCGGGAACTCCAGCCCGAGCATCCAGCGCGACATCGCCGCCACCGTGGGCGCCTCCACGCCGAGGTAGCCGTGCGCGCTGAACGCTTCGCAGGGCTCGGAGCGTGCGGGCTCGCCGCCGCTGACGCTGACCAGCGGGTAGCTTGACGCGAGCCGCTTCGCTTCCCAGTAGGGCGTGACGGGACAGCCGTCGTCGACGTGGTGCACCAGCAGCACGGCGACGCGGATCGACGCGTAATCGAATCCCAGCAGGCCCGCGCCGCCGCGGCTCGACTTGAACACCGACGACGTGAGCGCCACACCCGCGACCTGCGCGCCGAGCGCGGCACCCGCGTGCGCCGCCGACACCGTGCCGCGGCTCGTGCCGACGAGGAATACGCGCACACCGGCGTGGCGCTTCTTCAAGTCGGCAACGATGGAGGCCACGTCGCGCGCGTGCCTCGCGCTCGAACGAAATCCGTCGGTCATGGCTGCCACGTCGGACGGCACGTCGATGACCGCCGTCGCGATGCCTTGTTCCACAAACAGCGTGCGCGAGCGCACCAGAAAATTCCCGCCTGGCTTGGGAATGCCGCGCTGCTGCAAGCCCACCGCGCCGCCGCCTCCGGCGAACAGGATCGCGGCAACTTTGACCTCGCGCGCGTCGTCCCGGCTGAGCAGGTAAGGCAGCACGGCGCCGCTTTCGCTCGGCAATTGAACGACTTCCTCGACGGTTGCAGCCTCGGCGACTGCGCTGCACAGGGCGAGCGCCGCAAGCCGCACGCCAGCGTGGGCAGCGCGACGAAGCTTGGGAGAGATTGATTTCATGGGTTGCGCACGCGTGCCGAGGCGCACGCACCCACTTTAGCGCGCCTGGCGCAGCACCATCTCCACCGCCAGCAGCAGCGCTGCGCGCGTTGCACCGAGGTTCGCCACGCCTTGCCCGGCGATCTCGTACGCCGTGCCGTGCGCCGGCGTGCAAATCGGAAACGGAAAGCCGCCGAGCAGCGTGACGCCGCGCTCGAAGCCCATCAGCTTCATCGCGATCTGGCCCTGGTCGTGGTACATCGTCAGCACGGCGTCGAACGCGCCGCTGCGTGCGCGAACGAACACCGTGTCGGCAGGGTAGGGGCCTTCGGCCGGAATGCCGCGCTGGCGCGCTTTCTCCACCGCGGGGGCGATCACGTCGATTTCCTCGCGGCCGAAGTTGCCACCGTCGCCGGCGTGCGGGTTCAAGGCCGCCACGGCGATGCGCGGTGGGTTGAAGCCTGCGGCGCGCAGCGAATTGGCCGTCAACTCCAAGGCGTTGACGACACCGTCGATGGTCAGCAACGACGCGACTTGCGACAGCGGCACGTGCGACGTGACGCGCGCGTTCCACAGCTTGTCCAAAATGTTGAACTCGGTCGCCGCGGTGTGCACGCCCAGCGTGTCGGCGGTGAAGCGGATCTCGTCGTCGTAGCTCGGCAGCGCCAGGCGCATCGCCTGCTTGTTGAAGGGCGTGAAGCACACCGCCTGCGCCTGGCCTGCGGCGACGCGCTTCAGCGCATGGCCGTAGTTGGCGAGTGCAAATGCCCCGCCGGCCTTGGCGGCGACTGCGCGCTGAATCGTCGTCGGGTCGAGGTGCTTCAAATCGATGAAGACGGGGCGCTGCCACGACGTGGGGATCGCATCGTCCGCGCCGATGGTGTCGACGTCAACGGTGACCTGGGCCACCGCCGCACCGGCATCGAAAACGCGCCGATCGCCGATCACGACGATTCGCGCCGCGGCGCGCGCTTCGTCCAGCGCGACGATTTTCGCGGTCAGCTCCGGGCTGATGCCCGCGGGGTCACCCATGGCCAGGGCGATGAAGGGGCGGGGGTCGGCGTTCAGTTCAGTCTCCTCGAAAAATGCGTCAGGACGAGTATGCGGATGCGGCGCCTCACGGCCCCACCGCGAGCCGCGGAATCCAGGTCGTGAGCACGGGCACGTAAGTGATGAGCAGCAGCGTCGCGATCAGCGGCACGTAGTAGGGCAGCATCTCGCGCAACACGTCTTTCATCGTGACTTTGGCGATGTCGGCGACGAGAAACAGCGCCAAACCCATCGGCGGCGTGAGCAGCCCGACCATCAGGTTGAAGACGACGACCATGCCCAGGTGCACCGGGTCCACGCCGGCGGCGACCAAGGGCTTGGCGATGATCGGCGCGATCACCAAAATCGCGGTCGTGCTGTCGAGAAACATGCCCACCACGAGCAAGAGCAGATTCACGATCAGCAGCAGCGTGTACGGGTTGTTCGAGATCGACAGCATCAGCGCCGTGAGTTGCTGCGGCACTTGTTCCACCGAAAGAATCCAGCCGAACAGCGCCGCCACCGCGACGATCAGCAGGATTCCCGCCGACGCGCGAATCGTCTCGAACGCGGCGCTGACGATTCCCGCCCACGTCAGTTCGCGGTAGAACAGGCTGCTGATGAGGATGGCGTAAAGCACCGTCACTGAGGCGATTTCGGTGGGCGTGAAGAAGCCCGCGAGCATGCCGGCGATCAGAATCACCGGCGCCATGATTGCCGGGAACGCGGGTTTGAAATCGCGCCACAGCTCCGCGTGCGTCGGCCCGCGCGGCGCGCGCGGGTAGTTGCGCCGCTGCGCGAGCCAACCCGTCATGAGCATCAGCATCGCCACGCACAGCAGCGCCGGCACGATGCCGCCGAGCAACAACTGGATGACCGACACGCCGGTGACGGTGCCGTAAATGATGAGCGGGATGGAGGGCGGAAAGATCGGCCCGACGATCGCCGAGGCGCTCGTTACCGCCGCGGCGAACGCGGGCTTGAAACCCTTGTCGCGCATCGCGTCGATCTCGATGCGGCCGAGGCCTCCGATGTCGGCGAGTGCCGAGCCCGACATGCCGGCGAAGATCAGGCTGCCGAAGATGTTCACCTGCGCCAGGCCACCGGGCAGGCGGCCGGTCGCCGTGTCGGCGAACTTGTAGATGTAGCGCGAGATGCCGGCGCTGTTCATCAGGCTGCCGACGAACAGGAACACCGGCACGGCGACGAGCGGGAACGAATCGAGCGCGTAGAGCGTGCGCTGCGCGACCAGGTCGATGGGCAGGCCGTGCAAGAAAAGGTAGGCGATGCACGGCATGCCGATCGCGAGCACGACCGGGAAGCCCAGCATGAAGAGGGCCAGAAAGGCCAGGACAACGAGGAGACCTTCCACAACAGATCCTTCAGGTCACAACTTCGGGTTCGGCGCAAGAGTCGTTTCGGCGCAGCCTCTGCGACCGAGGGCGCGGGCGATTGTGTCGCATGAAGGAAACCCGGACCAATGACCGCCGCTCAATCCTCGCTCCCCCGTCCGACCATGCGCAGCAGCTCCTCCACCGGCACGGCGGTGCCGAACAGGTTGTCGCGGCTGCGCTTGGAGGCGCGCTCGAATTCGGAGTGCGGCAAGGCGCGCATCTCGGCTTGCGCCTGCGCGGGGAGCCGATCGAAGTTGCCGCGCGTCCAGGTATCGACCAGATTGCAGCGCATGCGATACGGGTGCACGTTCTTCTGCTCGCCGATGACGTTGAGCAGCGCCGGCTTGCCGGAGCGGAACGAGCGTTCGAGCGCCGGGCGGATCTGCGCGGCGTCTGTGACGAACTCGGTGTGGCAACCGACCGCGCGAAACATGTCGTCGTAGCGCACGTCCTGTGTCATGGCGCCAGAGTTGCGCAGCGGGTAGTAGAGGTCGTGCGCCCAGGCGCCGCCGCCCCACGACGAATTGTTGTAGAGCACGACGATTGCGGGCAGGCCATAGCGTGCCATCGTCTCCATGTCCATTCCCGAGATGCCGAATCCGCCGTCGCCGATCAGCGCCACCACTTGGCGCCCGGGGCGCGCCACCTGCGCACCGATCCCCATGCCGATGCTGTGCCCAAGCGTCTGGAACAGGCCCGCGTCGAGAATTTGCCCGGCGTACGACGCGCGCACCTGGCTCGTGATGTAGGCCGACGTCGCAAACGAGTCGTAGATCAGCGTCGACGCCGGATCGAGGAAGTCGGCGATCTCGGCGCACAGCAGCTGCGGGTGGATCGGTGTGTTGCCGCGGATCTGCTGCAGCGCGGCGCGCTGCCGCTCGGCAAGAAAGGCGCGTGTCGTCGCGAGTTTGTCGAGCCACGCTGGGCGCGCAGGCAAGCCGCCGGCAACGAGCATCTCGCGCGCCACGGCGATCATTTGCCGCAGCACGAGCTTGGCGGAGCCGATGACGACGTGGTCCGTCGGCAGCCCATGCCAGACGTTGCCCGGGACGTCCTGGATCTGGATCCAGCTCGCGTCGTGGTTCCAGTCCGGCGGTTCGAACCACTCGTCGATCCCGGTGACGGGGTGGCCGATCAGACACAGCGTATCGGCGTCGCTCAGAAACCCGCGCCGGTACGCCGCAGTGAACGCGAGCGGGTGCGACTCCGGCAACGCGCCACGCGCGACGCGCCGCGTGCAGGTCGGAATCTGCAACAGCTCGGCGAACTCGCGCAATTCCGCAGCAGCGTCCGACCAGTAGACACCGTCGCCGGCGATCAGCACCGGGCGCTGTGCGCGCCACAGCGTCTCGACGACGCGACGCACCGAGTCGGGGTCCCCGGCGGTCTGCGGCACAACGGCCACCCGCGATGCATCCCGCACATACTTCAACTGTGCGTGGGTGTTGCGCTCGTTCGTCAACTTCAGCGAGATGTCCAGCACGACCGGGCCCGGGTTCGGCTGGATGCACTCGCGCAGCGCCTTGCGCACCCAGTGGCTCAACGTCGCCGGCTCGACGACACGCTGCGCCCACTTGACGACGTCTTTGAGCATCGCGACTGCCGAGCCCTGCTGACTCGCGAACATGCCCTCTTCGATGGGCGGCTGCGTTCCCGCGAGCAGCACGACCGGGCTGCTCGCGCCGGCGGCGTGGCAGATTCCCGGGACCACGTTGGCCAGGCCCGGCCCCATCGACGAATACGCGACGCCGGGCCTGCGCGCCGCGCGCGCATAGCCATCCGCCGCGTAGCCGCCCGACTGCTCGTGGCGCATCACGTAATGCTTGATGCCGAGCCCCTGCGCCTCTTCGCAGACCAGGTCCATCGCGCCGAGGATGCCGAACATCGCATCGACGTTTTCGGCCTTCAGCGCGCGCGCGATCGTCAGGCCGCCGTACTCGGTGTCGTCTGCCACGAGGGCCTCCTTGGGGCTGGAGTGCTCAGTGCCCGCTGAATCGCGGTGCGCGTTTTTCGCGAAATGCGGCGACGCCTTCGCGGGCATCGGCGCTGTTGTTGACCACATCCAGCACCAGCTCGGCGTCACCGAGCGACTGCTCGAAGGTTTGCGTCAGGCTGCGGCGCATCAGCTTCTTCACCGAGCGCACGACGATCGGCGCCTTTTGCGCGAGGCTTGCGGCGAGCTCTGCGACACGCGCTTCCAGGCGCTCCGGCGCGACCACTTCGCCGACCAGATTGAAGCGCAGTGCGGTGGCCGCATCGTAGATTTCGCCGAGCAGCGACATGCGCAGCGCCGCCTCCAGCCCCATCACGCGTGGAAACAGCCATGCGCCGCCCTCGTCGGGCAGCAGGCCGGCGCGGCCACTCGGGTCACCCAAGCGCGCGCTGCTGCTGGCGATGCGAAAGTCGCACATCAGCGCCAGGGCCAGGCCGCCCGCGACCGCGGCGCCGTTGATCATCGCAATCGTCGGCTTGTCGAGCCGGTGCAGGCCTAAGTTCACGGCGTGCATGCTTTCGCGCATCTGTGCGGAGTGGCCGAGCACACGTTCGTGCGCTTGCGCAAAGTCGGCGGAATTGTGCAGGTTGCCCCCGGCGCAGAAGGCGTCGCCGGCGCCGGTCAGCACCAACACCTTCAGCGCATCGGCGCGCGCGAAGGAGTGAATCGCCTCGAGCAGTTCCGCGCACATCGCGACCGTGTAGGCGTTTCGGTGCGCCGGATCGTTCAGCGTCAAGCGCGCGACGCCGTCGTCGCCGGCAACATAGAGGATGTGCTGGAAGCTCATCGCCGATCCTCGGTCTTTCGGGTCTTGGGGACGGGCTGCACGTTAGCACCGGCCACCATCTGCACAACCAGCGATGCATAGAACTCGCCCAGCTGAAGCGGCGACAGGCGACCGCGCGGCGAAAACCAGCGCGATACCGACACGCCGAGCGACAGCACCGTGATCGTCAACAGGCGGGCTTCGTCGGCGCGAAACGCGCCGTGTGCGACGCCGTCGCGGATGCAATCGTCAAAGAGCTTTTCGGTCGCGTCGCGGATGCGGATGACTTTGCGCCGCTGCGCCGCGTCGAGCGCCTGGAATTCGAAGTTGGCCACGTGCACGGCGGTGTGCATCGACGCGTGGCACGCGACATGCGTACGCACGAGGTTTTGCAGGCGTTCGACCGGCGTTCCTTCGATGCGCGCCGCGCTTTCCAGCTCTTCGAGCACCCATTGCGCGACGATCAGCGCGATCGCGTACAGCAACTGCTGCTTCGAGCTGAAATGCATGTACACCGCAGCGGGGCTCAAGCCCGCCTTGCCGGCGATGTCGCGTGTCGTCGTCGCGTGAAAGCCCACCTTGGCAAAGCTCTCAACCGCGGCGCAAAGCAGGCGGCAAATCGTCGCTGAAGCGACGCGCCGCTTGAAGAGCTCGGCGTGCGAGCGCGGCAGGCCGGTGGCTGCCGCTCCCGCTGGCGCGATGAGCATGCGCGCCACGGATTTTCCGTTGCCCGAGCGAGCCGGCGGCGCGCGCTTCACTCCCACGAGAACTCCCTCCTGCCGCCATCGATGCAGATCAGGGCGCCGGTCACGTAGCCGGCCGGCACGGAGCACAGGAAGGCAACCAGCGCCCCCACCTCGGCCGGCGTTCCCAGGCGTTGCAGCGGACACTGGCGACGCACCGTCTCGAGAAACTGCACGGGCAAGCCGGCGACCATGTCGGTTTCGATGTACCCGGGGGCGATCGTATTCACGGTGATGCCGTGCGGGCCCAGCTCTTTGGCCGCCGTGCGGCTGAAGCCGGCGACGGCGGCCTTCGCCGCGCTGTAGTTCGCGACGCCAGGCCGCCCGCCGCCGGTGTAGTTCACCGACGACGTGTTGACGATGCGGCCCCAGCGCTGGGCCTTCATGCGGCGCGCCGCGTGCTTCGTGCACAGCCAGGTTGAGCGCAGGTGGCTGTTGATGACCGTGTCCCAGTCGGCGGCCTCGATGTTGTCGACGGTCCGGCCCACGTGAGCCCCGGCGACGCCGGCGTTGTTGACGAGGATGTCGAGCCTGCCGAACTCCTGCACGACGGCGGCAACCATCGATTCGACCGCGGCTTCGTCAGTGACATCGGCGGCAAATGCTGCGGCTCGCCCGCCCTGCGCACGAATCCGCGCCGCCGCGGCTTGCGCAGCAGCAGCGTCGCGGCCGTTCACGGCGACTGCCACGCCTTCGGCGGCAAGCGCCTCGGCTTCGGCATAGCCGATGCCTCGACTCGAGCCGGTCACGAGGGCGACCTTGCCGTTCAATTGACAGTCCATCGAGCCTCGGCGGAGAAGGTCTAAGGGAAATCCCGTCAAAAACACTTTGACAGCAGTCTGCGGTAGATTCTAGACTAAGCGCTGGCTTACTTCGTCTAAGCGCCTGCTTAGTTTTTGAAGAAACGCAAGGCCTCGGCAACGAGGCGAAGGATCCATGACTGCCACCCCTGACGACCTGCTCGAACCCGGGCTGATCGAGAACCCGTTCCCGTACTACCGCGAGCTGCGCGAGCAGCGACCGGTGCACTGGAATGCGCGCTGGCGCGGCTGGATCGTCGCCAAGTACGACGACGTCTACAAGGGCCTGCACGACCCGCGCATGCTCGCCGACACGGTGACGCCGTATTTCCAGACGCGCCTCACCCCCGAAGTGCGCGAGCGTTTCGCGCTCACCTACGAGGTGCTCAATTCGTGGGTCGTGTTCGTTGACCCGCCCAAGCACACGCACTTGCGGCGCATCTTCGCGCGCTCTTTCACGCCGAGCACGGTGGAGACGATGCGCGGCATCGTCGAGCGCTTTGTCGACGAATTCCTCACCCGCTGGCAAGGCAGAGACGCGGTCGACCTGATCGCCGACTTCGGCTTCCTGCTGCCGGCCAACGTCATCGCCACCATCATCGGCGCCCCGCGCGAAGACCTGCCGCGCTTTCGCCGCTGGTCGCACGAACTGACGGAACTCCTGCACGGCGGCGTGGGCACGCCCTCGCGCATGGAGCGCGCGCAGGAAACGATCATCGAGTTCAAGGCCTACCTGCAAGGTCTTTACGACGAGCGCGTGAAATCCCCGCGCGACGACATGATGAGCTGGCTCATCGAAGTGCAGCGCGCCGACCCGATGTTGCAGCCGCAGGACGTGCTCTATTCATGCATGCTGATCCTGAACGCCGGAAGCGAGACAACGCAGATCCTGATCGGCAATACGGTCGCTGCGCTGCTGCAGGCGCCCGATCAACTGCAGCGGCTTCGCGACGATCCCGGTCTGGTGAAAAGCGCGATCGAAGAATGCCTGCGCTTCAACGGGCCGATGAAGGGCACCATGCGCGTCACCTCGGAAGACATGCTCGTCGGCGACGTGCCCGTGAAAAAGGGCGACCGCGTGATGCTGCTCATGGCGTCGGCGAACCGCGATTCCGACAAGTTTGCCGATCCCGAGCGCCTGGACATTTCGCGCAACCCGAACCCGCACCTCGCGTTCGGCCATGGCATCCACTTCTGCCTGGGTGCGCCGCTAGCGCGGCTCGAACTTGAAGTGGGCTTGCGCGAGCTGGTGAAGCGCTTCCCTCGCCTGGGCCTGGCGGGTGACATCCGCTACCAACCGCGCATCCTCAGCCGCACGGTGGAAGCGCCGCTGATGCTGAGCCTGGGATAGCGATGACCGCGCTGCGTCGAACCCTGTTGCGCGTGCAAGTCGACCCCGACCTGTGCGTCGGTGCGCAGATGTGCGTCGGCGCGCATCCGGAACTGTTCCGCGTCGACGACTCCGGCCACGCAAGCTACTCGGGGCAAGATCTCGACGAAGCCGCTGCGCGCGACGCTTCCGAGTTGTGCCCGATGTCGGCGATCAAACTCGTTTATGCAGACTGAACCGACGATGGATCTCGAACCATGACCGTCGCCGAATGGATCCGCCGCTGCGCGCAGCGTGTTCCGAATGCGCTGGCGTATGTCGACGGCGAGCGGCGTTTCAGCCACGCGCAGTTCAATGCGCGCGCCAATGCCCACGCGAACGGTCTTCTGGCGATGGGGCTGGCGCGCGGCGATCGGGTCGCGGTGCTGATGAACAACCACGTCGAGGCCGTCGAAGCCGTCGCTGCGGCAGCAAAGACGGGCCTCGTGCACGTGCCGATCAACTTTCGCCTCTCGGCGCGCGAAGTCGCGGGTGTTCTGGAGCACAGCGGCAGCCGCGTGCTCTTCGTCGACACCGAGTACGCCGATCGGGTGAGCCCGCCCGCACCTGGCGCAACGCTCGAGCGCGTGATCATCGTGCGGCCTGGCGATCCAGAGTCCGAGTACGAGCGCTGGCTCGCCTCGCAGTCTGCCGCGGAGCCGACGGTCGACGTGACCGGCGACGACCACTTCTTCATTTGTTATACGAGCGGCGCGACCGGCATGTCCAAGGGCGTGCTGCATCAGCAGCGCCAGAGCGTCGCGCACGCGCCGGTCGTGAACATCTCGTACGAGATCGATGGGGCGAGCAAGCTGCTGCTCGTCTATCCGCACAACTCGATCGCGTCGATCAACATGTTCTACGTGCCGGCGTGGCTCTGCGGTGCCGCCGTCGTGCTGACGGATCAGCGCAATTTCAACGCCGAGCGCTGGCTCGACCTGGTGGCGCGCGAGCGCATCACGCATTGCCACCTGGTGCCGACGATGCTGTTCCGCGTGCTCGAAAGCGCCAAGCTTGCGAGCACCGACCATTCGAGCCTGCGCACCATCGGCTACGGCTCGGCACCGATGCCCACCGAGCGCGTGGAACGCCTCATGGAGGTCTTCGGCAACATCCTGATCCAGGGTTACGGCATGACGGAGACAACGTCGATCGCCGCGATCCTCGACAAGAAGGACCACCTCGAAGCGATCCAGGGCGACCGCGAGCGCCTCAACGCCTGCGGCCGCCCCGCGTTCGGCTGCGAACTGAAGATCGTCGACGACGCCGGCCGCGAAGTCGCCGCCGGCGTGACCGGCGAAATCGTCTTCCGCGGGCCGCAACTCATGACCGGCTACTGGAACGACCCGGAGAAGACCGCCGAGACGATCAAAGGCGGCTGGCTCTATTCGGGCGACATGGCCAGGCTCGACGATCGCGGCTACATCTACATCGTCGACCGCAAGAAAGACCTGATCATCAGCGGCGGGGCGAACATCTCGAGCCGTGAAGTCGAGGAAGTGCTGTACTGGCACCCTTCCGTGCGCGAGGCCGGCGTGATCGGCAAGCCCGACGAGGAATGGGGCGAGCGGCCGCACGCCTTCGTCTCGCTGTTCCCCGGCAAACCGGCCAGTGCCGCCGAGATCATGGCGTTCTGCCGCGAGCGCATCGCGCATTACAAGTGCCCTGACGCGATCGACATCGTCGACGACTTGCCGAAGAACCCGCTGGGCAAGATTCTCAAGACCGAACTGCGCGCGCGCTTCTGGGCGAACAAACAAAAAGGTGTGAACTGATGAAGGACTACCGGCCGTTCGACGTGATCTACGAAGACGTGCTCTTCGAGGCGCGCGGCCACGCCGCGTGGATCACGATCAACCGCGAGAAGCGCGGCAATTCGTTTCGCCGGCAGACCTTGGATGAGATCATCGACGCGCTGGTGCGCGCCGGCGAGGCGCCGGGAATCCGCAGCGTCGTCATCACCGCCGCCGGGAACCGGTTCTTCTCGACCGGCGGCGACGTCAACGACTACCACCTGAAGTACAGCGACGACATGATCGGCATGCGCTCGTACGAGCGCGCGCTGGAGCGTGTGTTCGCCGAAATCATTCACTGCCCCAAGCCTGTCATCCACCGCATCAACGGCGACGTCGTTGGCGGCGCGAACGCGTTCCACCTCGCCGCCGATTTCGCGGTGATGGCGAAGAGCGCGAAGCTGCAGCAAGTGGGCGTGGGAATCGGCAGCGTCGCCGGCTTCGGCCCCACGCAGTGGTGGCCGCTCGCCGTGAACGACAAGCGCGCGCGCGACATCCTGATGTGCTTGAAGCCGGTAACTTCCGACCTCGCGCTCGAATGGGGTGCGGTGAACAGCGTCGCCGAGACCGAAAACCTCGACGCCACCGTGCAGGAACTCGTCGATCGCCTCGCCCAGATGTTCCCCGACGCATTGCGCTACACGAAGGTCGCGCTGAACGCACAGAAGGAACTGGGTTTTCGCGAAATGACGCAGGCGCGCGAGTGGCTGACGCTGCACTTTCCGTCGATGGAATCGCGCGAAGGTTTTGGCGCTTTCTTCAACAAGCGCCCCGTCAGCGCCGAGGCGAGTTGGAAAGCAGTCGATACCGGCCACGTCAGCGTCGCGCCGTATGGCGGCTTCAGCGTCGTGTGTCCGTCGTGCAACGCCGGGTCACTTCCCGAAGACCACGCCTTCTGCGGCGTGTGCGGCGCTTCACTGAAAGGCGCGAAGAAGTGAGCCACGCCGGGCGCGCGTATGTGGTCAGCGCCGCCGCGGGCGGCATCGGCGGCGAGCTTGTCGCCTTGCTGCTCGGCGCCGGCGCGAGCGTTTTTGCCAGCGACATCAGTTCGCGCCGGCTCGCGCTGCTGGCCGAGCGTTGCGCGGCGCACGCGGCGCGTTTGCAGACATTGAAAGTCGACACTGCCGACGAAGCCGGCGTGCAGAGCGTATGCAGCGCAGCACTCGAGCGCTTCCGCGTCGTGCACGGCGTGGCCAACATCGCGGGCGGAATTGCCGGAATCGGCGAAGGCATCATCGACCGGCCGATCGACAAGATCACGCTCGACGAATTCCAGCAGACGGTTCGCCTGAACCTGCAAAGCGCATTCCTCATGACGCGCGCTTTCGTGCCGCACTTTCGCGAGCAGCATTACGGCAAGGTGGTGAACGTCGCGTCGCTCGCCGCGTTCGGCAATTTCGATTCGATGGGCAACGCCGGCTACGACGCGGCGAAGGCCGGCGTCATCGGCCTGACGCACACGCTGTGCCGCAGCCTCGGGCCGGACGGCATCCGCGTCAACGTCGTCGCGCCAGGCTCCGTGTTCACCGAGCGTGTGCAGCAGAGTTTCAGCCCCGAGTTCATCGACATGCAGCGTCGCCGCATCCCGCTGCACGTCTTGACAGGCCCGCGCGATATCGCGAACGCGCTGGCCTTCTTGCTCGCGCCGGATTCGGACCAAATCAGTGGTGAAGTGATCCGCGTCAGTGGCGGACTGCGTTAGTCAATCGAAAGGAATCAACATCATGTTCAACTCCACAAGACGGCTTCTCAGCCAACTCATCGTCGGGCTGCCCGCGGCCCTGGTCGCGCTGGCCACTGCGCCGGCCTACGGCCAAGCGAAGGAGCCGGTGAAGATCGGCGTCGTGCTGAGCCTGAGTGGCCCGGCAGCGGTGTTCGGGCTCCCCGAGCGCGACGCGATCGCCGCCGTCTACAAGGAGATCGCGCCCAACGGCGAAATCAACGGGCGCAAGGTCGAGCTCGTCTACTACGACGACAAGACGAACCCCACCGAAGCCGCGCGCGGCGTCACGCAGCTCATCAATGACGACAAGGTGATCGCCATCGTCGGCCCGGGAACCGGCGGCAACATCCTCGCCGCAGGCCCGATCGCCGACCGCCTGAAGGTGCCGCTGCTGGGGCCGGCGGGAACGGTCGCAGTCACCGACAAGAACAACGCCTTCTATCCGTGGGTGTTTCGCGTCGCGATCAACGACATGATCGGCGTGCGTGCGCTGCTCGAAGGCGCGGCCAAGGCCGGCGCGAAGCGCATCGGCGTGATCTACCAGGAAGACGCGTACGGCAAGTTCGGCGTCGAGTTCGCGCAGAAGCTCAGCACCGAGCTCGGCTTTCAGGTCGTCGAATCGGTGAGTTCACCCTACACCGCGACGGACCTGACGTCGCACGCCGTGAAACTGCGCAACGCGAATGTCGATGCGGTGTTCATGCAGCTCTCGATCGCCTCGCTCGGCGCGGCGTTCCTGAAGGCATCCAACGAAGTCGGGTTGAAGGTCCAGTTCTACGCAAACTCCGGCCTGTCGCAGCGCTCGTTCATCGACGCCGCCGGGCCGCTGGGCGAAGGGGTGCGCGTGCTGAGCATCGGCAACCTGCCCTACGACCCCACGCCCCCGGAGCAGAAGCTCGTCGCCGTGCTCGCGAAGAACGGGCTCAAGCCGCAGGGCTGGGGTGAGATCATCGGCACGAACGGGCTGATGACGGCAGTGGCGGCGTTGAAGACCATCGACGGCGCGGTCACCGGGCAGAAGATGCGTGATGCGATCGAGACGCTCTGCGGTTACGACACCTACTCGATGGGCAAACCCTGCTTCTCCAAGGACAACCACGACGGCTGGGGCGCCGACGCGCTCGTGCTGACGACGATCCGCGGCGGCCAGTTCCGCTCGCAGCGCTAGCTCTTGGCCGCGCGCCAGGCGAACGAAGAAGCACGGCGCGGACGGCAGCTCTTCCATGATCGAGTACATCGTTCGCGGCCTGCTCAACGGCGCGGTCTACGCGCTGCTCGCGCTGCCGATGAGCCTGCTCTTCGCCACCGCGGCGACGGTCGACTTCGCGATCGGCGCGTATGCGCTGATCGCTGCGGCAGTCGCCACTTCCGTCGCCGGGCCGCTCGGGCTGGTGGCCGCGTTGCTCAGCGCACTCGCCGCGTCGGTCGTGATGGCGGCGATCTTCGCGTGGCTCAAGCGCAGCGGCGAAGAAGGCATTCGCGTCGCGCTGGCGAGTTTCGGCCTGTCGGTGGCGATCGCCTCGATCGTTCTCATCATCTGGGGAACGAAGCCTTTCGTGCGACCCACCTTCACGACGTTTTTCGAGATCGCGACGCTGCGCATCAACCCGCAGGGCCTGATCAACGTCGGAATCAGCCTGGCTATGGTGGTGCTGCTCTACTTCCTCCTGCAACGCACGAACCTGGGCCGCATGATGCGCGCCGCGGCGGCCAACCCGAGTGGCGCCGAGCTCGCCGGCATCCCGGTGCTCGGCGTGCAATGCACGACGATCCTCGCTGGTGGTCTGCTCGGAGGCACGGCGGGGCTGTTGATCGTGCACAGCTCGGGAATGGACTTCACGGCGTCGCTGAGCCTGACCTTCATCGGCTTCGCCGCGGCCATCATCTTCGGCATTCAAAGCCCCGTGCGCAGCCTGCTCGGCGGCCTGGCGATGGGCGTGATCGAGGCGCTCAGTTCGGGCTACACGTCGGGCATGGTGACGACGATGTTGCCGTCGCTGTTCATGCTCATCGTTCTGATGACGGGCCAGCTCGGCGCGAACCGCTTCTCCGGGGACCGCCCGTGACGCTGCTGCGGGATCGGCGCAATACGCTGGTGATCGTGATCGTCGCGGCCATCGTGTGCAGCGTCGCACCGCTGCGCGCGGTGTGGCTCGACATGGCGGTGCTGACCGGCATCCTGTCGCTGATCGCACTCTCCGCCGGGCTCAGTTACGGCCAGGCCGGGATCCTCTCGATGGCACAGGGCGCGTTCGCCGCGATCGGCGCTTATGCCGCCGCGGTGTGTTCGGTGCGCTACGGCTTGCCGGCGCTGGCCGGGCTGCTGCTCGCGCTCACGATTCCGGCGGCGATTGCCTGGGGATTGGCGCGAATGGTGACGCGCATGGCGCCGCTCGCCACCGCGCTCGCGACGCTGGCACTCGGCACCTTGATCGAAATCGTCGCGCGCAACTGGGACAGCGTCACCGGCGGCTACGTCGGCATCGCCGGAATCCCGCCGATCAAGGGTTTCGAGAAGGCGTGGGTCTTCAACCTGCTCGTCTGGGGAATCGTCTGCATCGCCGTTCTCGCCTACGAGAACCTGATGCGATCCGCCTACGGGCGCGCGCTCAACGCAGTGCGCCACGACCGCACGCGCGCGATCGCCGACGGCGTGGCCGTTGCGCCGCTGCTCAGCGCGATGCTTGCGCTCTCCGCCGTGATGGCCGGCGCAGGCGGCTGGCTTTACGCGCACTACATCACCTACATGAGTCCGCAGTCGCTCGACACGCACACGTCGATCTCGGCGCTGCTGATGGCGGTGGTGGGCGGTGCCGGCTACATCCTGGGGCCCGTGCTCGGCACGATGGTGCTGAACCTGGCCGGCAGATTCCTGCCGGCGCAGGAGGCGCAGGGCCTTTTCTACGGCGGCATGTTGATCGTGATCCTGCTCGTCGCGCGCGACGGCTTCATGGGCGCGGCCGAGCGTGCGCTGCAGCGGTGGCGCAGCGCGCGTGGTCGCGCCACTGCGCCACCGCGAAGCGCCGCCGCGGCCGGCGCTGAATCGAAGGCCTCGCCATGACGACGGGCTCGATGCTGCGCGCCCAAGGCGTGCGCATGCAATTCGGCGGCATCGTCGCGCTCGACGACGCGGGCGTCGAAGTGACGCCGGGGCGCATCGTCGGCCTGATCGGGCGCAACGGCTCGGGCAAGAGCACGCTCTTCAACTGCATCACGGGTTTCCTCGAGCCGAACGCCGGGCGCATCACGCTCGATGGGCGCGACATCGGCGGCTTGGCACCACATGACATCGTCAAGGCGGGTGTCGCGCGCACCTTCCAGACGCCGCGTGTCGACCTGCGCGCGACGGTGCGCGACGCCGTGCTGTGCGGCCTGTTTCCCACGGTCACGCGCAGCTTCGCCGCGGCAGCACTCGGCCTGCCCGCGGCGCGTGGCGAAGAGCGCGCGCTGCAGAACCGCGCCGACGAAGTGCTGCGCCAGCTCGACATGGAGCCCTGGCGCGATGTCGAAATCGGCAAACTCTCGATGGGCCGGGTGCGAATGGTCGAAGTCGCGCGCGCCATGGCGGCGAACGCGCGCTACCTGCTGCTCGACGAACCCGCGGCCGGTCTGAGCCGCGCCGAGCACGAAGTGCTCGCCCGCGAAATCCGCAAGCTCGCCGCGCAGGGCATCGGCGTGCTGCTCGTCGAGCACAACTTCGGGCTGATCCGGATGCTGTGCGACAGCGTGACGGTGCTCGACGCGGGGCGCGTGCTGCTCAGCGCGACGCCGCAGGAAGTGGAGCGCGACGAGCAGGTGCGGCGCCTCTATCTTGGCGCGGCAACAGAGGCGGTCAGCGTTGCCGGGGAGCCCGCCTGATGGGACTCAAGGTCGAGGGCTTGAGCGCGCGCTACGGCCGCATCGAGGTCTGCCGCGGCGTGTCGTTCACGGTCGACGACGGCGAGTTCCTCGTCGTGCTCGGCCCGAACGGCGCGGGAAAAAGCAGCCTGCTGGGCGCGCTGGCGGGCAGCGTCGAGGGCGACGGCGAAATCCTCATCAACGCGATGTCATTGCGCCAGCGGCCGGCGCGGCGCCGCGCGCGAATGGGAATCGCGCTCGTTCCCGAGGGCCGGCGCAACCTGTTTTCGCCGTTGACAGTGGAAGAGAACCTGCGCCTGGGCCTGCGCCTGCTGCCCCAGGCCGAACATCCGGCGATGCGCAGCTCGCTCGACGCGATGTTTCCTATCCTCGCGCAGCGTCTGCACCAGCCCGCCGGCTTGCTGAGCGGTGGCGAGCAGCAAATGCTCGCGATCGCAGTCGCGCTCGCGCGGCGCCCAAGCGTGCTGCTGCTCGACGAACCGTCGCAGGGCCTGGCGCCGCTGATCCTGGAGCAGCTCGTGCAGGTGATCGGCGCGCTGCGCGCACTGCGCGTGAGCGTCGTGCTTGCGGAGCAGAACCATCAATTTGCCGCACGCCTGGCCGATCGCTACCTGGTGCTGCAGGGCGGCGAGATCGTCGGTGGGGGGAGTGGCGACGAGCTGAATGACCGCGAGCGTGCTGCGGCGGCGTTGATGGGGCTCTGAGATTCACGGCCCATCTAAACTCGCCGCATCCCCCTTATCCGCCCCTTCGAGGCTCACCATGACATCCCCAGGCCAGCGGCTCAGAGCCCTCATCCAAGCCCCCGAGATCCTCGTCCTGCCCGGCGTTTACGACGGCTTCAGCACGCGGCTTCTGAAGAAGCTGGGGTACGGGGCGGCCTTCATCACCGGCAGCGGCATCAGCGAGAGCCGCCTGGGCCAGCCGGACCTCGGCATCATGGGCATGGAAGAGAACGTCGCCGCGGCGCGCGCCATCGCCGCCTGCACCGACATGCTGTTGCTCGCCGATGGCGACACCGGCTACGGCAACGCCATCAACGCCTACCACACGGTGCGCGCCTTCGAGCAGGCGGGGGTGGCCGGCGTGATGCTGGAGGACCAGGTGTGGCCCAAGCGCTGTGGCCACATGAAAGGCAAAGAGGTCATTCCCGCCGAGGAGATGGCGCAGAAGATCCGCGCTGCGGCCGAGGCGCGGCGCGACCCGCACTTCGTCATCAAGTCGCGAACCGATGTGCTCGCCACGCATGGCGTGCCCGAGGCGATCCGGCGCCTGAACCTCTACGCCGAGGCGGGCGCGGACCTGCTCTTTGCCGACGCGGCGCTGTCGCGCGAGGACATAGCCACCATCGCGCGCAACGTCAGCAAGCCGCTGTGCGTGAACATGGGTTTCGGCATCCGTCAACGTTCGACCACGCCGCTGCTCTCTGCCGCGCAGCTCGCCGCGCTCGGCGTTGCCGTCGTGATCTTCCCGCGTCTGCTGACGGCTTGCGCGTTGCGCGGCATGCAGCAGGGAATGGCGCACCTGAAGCAGTCGCTCGACACCGGCGAAGTGGTGGACCGGCCCGACGCGCTCGTGTCGTTCGAGGAGCTGCAGGACATCATGGGAATGGCCGAGGTCGAGGCGATGGAGCAGCGTTTCCTCACCGCGTCGCAGCTCGAAGCGAAGTACGGCAAAGGCTCGCCGCGGTGATCGACTGCCACGCGCACGTGATGCGGCGCGACGCGCCCCTCGCACCGCAGCGCCACTCGGCGCCGGCGCGCGACGTCAACCCGGAGGACTTTCTCGCCGTGCTCGACGAACACGGCCTGGCGCGCGGCGTGCTCACCGCGCCGAGCTTTTACGGCAGCGACAACTCGTTGCTGCTCGCCGCACTCGACGCGCATCCGCAGCGCCTGCGTGGCACGGTGATCGTCGAGCCCGACGTCTCGCTGGACGCACTGCGTGCCATGGCGCGCCGCGGCGCCGTCGGCGTGCGGCTCAACTGGTTCCGGCGTGAGCAGCTGCCCGACGTGGCCGCGTACCGCGGGCTCTTCGAGCACGTGCGGATGCTGGACTGGCATGTCGAGATCTACGTCGAGGGCGCCAAGCTCGCCGCGCTGCTGCCGGCGGTGCGTGCCAGCGGCGTCAAGGTCGTGCTCGATCACTTCGGCAGCCCGGACCCCGCGCGCCGCCTCGCCTGCCCCGGTTTCATGCAGGCGCTGGCGGGCGTGCGTGCCGGCGACACCTGGGTCAAGCTGTCCGCGGCGTATCGCCTGGGCGGCGCCGACCCGCGAGCCTACGCGCAGGCGCTGCTGGCCGCAGGCGGGCCCGGGCAACTGGTGTGGGCGAGCGACTGGCCTTTCGTCGGGCATGAGGCGACGGTGACTTATGCGCAGTGTCTTGAGGGCCTGAACGACTGGGTTCCCGATGCGGCGGCGCGGCGCACCATCCTCGTCGACACACCCGCGCGCCTTTTCCATTTCGACAGGAGCCCGCCATGAAGTCTTTGTCTTGCATCGCTGCCCTGCTGCTCGCCACAGGCGCGGCAAGCGCCGCCGAACCCTTGAAGCTCATCATCCCGACACCACCCGGTGGCGGGACGGACGGCTTCTTCCGCGTGCTCGCGCGCGAGGCCGAAGGGCCGCTCGGCCAGCCTATCGTGATCCTCAACGTGCCGGGCGCCGGAGGCACCATCGGCGTCGCGCAGATGACGCGCGCCGCGCCCGATGGACAGACGCTTGCCGCCGTGTGGCTGGGGCCCGTGACGGTGAGCCCGCACACGACCAAGGTGACCTACACGCCGACCGACTACGTGCCCGTGGTGCAGGTGTCGAGCGCGCCTTACGTCATGTGCGTGCAGCCGAATTTTCCTGCTGCGAACGCGCAGGAGCTGATTGCCGAGCTCAAGCGTTACCCCGACAAGTACACCTACGGCAACGACGGCATGGGCGGCCCGGGCCACCTGGGCACGGCACGCATCCTGCGCGCCACCGGCGCCGGCGCGCGCGACGTGCCTTTCAAGGGCGCGGGCGAGACGCTCACCAGCTTCCTGGGCGCGCACGTCGACATCTACGTCGGCTCGATTCCGCCGATCCTGCAGCACGCGCAGGCGGGCAAGGCCAAGTGCCTGCTCGTGACCTCCGACGAACGCAGCCCCGCGCTGCCCTCGGCGTCGGGGCTGCGCGACATCGGCCTGACGGGCGAGGAGACGATCCTCTGGCGCGCCGTGCTCGTGCCCAAGGGCACGCCGCCGGAGCGCGTGGCGAAGCTCGCGACGGCGTTCGAACAGGCCGTGAATGCGCCGGCGTCGCGCAAGTTCCTGCAAGACGCAGGCGAGCAGGTGGTGATCCGCAAGGGCGCCGAGCTGCGTGACTACATCGACCGGGAGTACGAAGCGATGCGCTTGACCGCGCGTGCGCTGAAGCTCACGCCGCAGTGAGGCTTCTCCATGCGCTAGTCTAGCCTTCTGACCGGATCAGGCAGACCCCGCACCGGGCGCCGCTCGCCCGATGCTGCGGCGCGCAACGACGAGATCGTTCAGCACCGACGTCCCGTCGACCACGGCCATCATTCGAGCGTCGTTGTGCAGGCGCACGAGGGCGTGGTCCGCGGCGAGCGCCGCCGAGCCCATGCAGCTCGACGCCCAGCGACACGCGTCGAGCGCGAGTTCGCCGCTCATCGCTTTGGCTGCCGACGCGAGCGCGGTCGCGTCGGCAGCGCTCAGGTCCGCGGCGACGCGCAGGCACAGCAGCCGCGCCGCTTCGCAGCGGCCCCACAGCCCCGCATAGCCCTGTTGCACGAGGCTGCTCTCGGCCAAAGGCTTGGCCGCGACGATGCGCTCGCGCGCATAAGCCGCCGCGAGGTCGAGCGCGGCACCGGCGATGCGCAGGGATTGCAACGCCGCGAGCAAACGTGCGATCGGGAACGCCGCTTTCGCGCCGCGCGCCCCCGCGCCTTCTGCGTCGAGGCGCAACTCCTGGGGCAGCTCGCAGTCCCGCAACTCCAGGTGCGCGAAGCTCAAGTGCCGCAGGCCCACCGGCACCTGCGCGCGGCGCACCAGACCGGCGGTATCGGCGGGCAGGATGAAGCGGGTGAACTCGCCCGGCGCGTCGCCGGTGCGCGCGAGCACGACGAAGACGGACGCATGCAAACCGTGCGTGACCCAGGTCTTGCGGCCGTTCAGCACGTAGCCGTTGCCGGCGCGTCGCGCCACCGTCTCGAGGCGCGTGAGGTCTGAGCCGGCCTGCGGCTCGGTGATCGCGATCGCGCCGATGTCTCTGCCGCTGAGCAGCCCCGGCAGAAAGCGCTCGCACTGCGCGGGCGAACCGAAGTCGTGCAGATAGCGCTGCACGCTGTGGTTGCCCAGCAGCGTGAGCCCGGGCGCCAGGCCTTCGACGAGCGCGGCAAACTGCAGTGCGCTCAGGCCCTTGCCGCCTGCGGCGCCGGGCAAGATCGAGCCGAGGTAGCCGGTCGGCTCGAGGGCGCTGAAGACCTCGCGCAACTCGGCGAGCGTCAGGCTGCGGTCTTGCGGCGCAGCGTGCGATGCGGCAATCTGCGCAGCGTGGTCGCGCAGCTCGAGCTCATCGGCCGAGGATGCGAAGCGCGGCACTTGTGGTTGCGGCGAATTCGACGCTGCGCTCATCATCAGGCGCGCTCTTTGCCTGGATTGGCGCCGGGCATGGCCGGCGGCGCGCGCGGCTCGCAGCGCGGCGTCGTCTCGAATTCGAGCGGCATGCGCACCTGAAGCGTCGAGCCTTCTGCCGGGCCAAGGCGATACAACATGCCACGTTTCCGTAGTTCCGGGTCGGCAGCGACTTCCGCGTAGTCGCGTTCCGGCCCGCACGGGATTTTCACGGCGCGCAGTTGCGCCACCCACTGCGCGCGCGTGCGCCCGCGCGTCAGCGGATTGAGCAGCTCTTCGATCCGGTCCTGCGCGTCGCAGCGCTGCTCGTTGCTGGCGAATGCCGGGTCGTCGGCAAGTGCGTCGGCCCCAAGCGCCTTGCACAGCGCCTGCCAGTGCCGCTGGTGCAGCACCGTCACGATCAACCTGCCGTCTGCCGTGTCGAAGATCGGCGTGCACGCGACGACGGAGTGGTTGCCGTTGCGCCGCACCACGGCCGGCGCGGCGTCGAACATCGTCAGGCTCGGGTACTGCATGTACAGGCAGGTGTCGGCGAGCGATGCCTGAATGAAATCGCCGCGCCCGGTGAGGCGTCGGTTCTCGAGCGCCGCGAACACGCCGAGCGCCGCCCACACGCCGGTCGAGACGTCCACCACCGACGGACCGGTTCGAAACCCCGGTCCTTGCACGGAACCGGTCAGCGCCATCATGCCCATCGCGGCTTGTGCCAGGCCGTCGGTGCCGGCCGGGCCGCCGGCGCCGAAGCCGGTGACGTGAACGCAGATGAGGCGCGGATTCGCCTCGCGCAGCGCGCTGCTGTCGATGTGCGCCTTGCGCAGCACGGCTTCGTCGAGATTCGAGATGACGACGTCAGCGGCCAGGGCAAGCTCGCGTGCGGCAGCGGCGTCGGCTGCGTCAGTGAGGTCCAGGCAGACGACGTTCTTGTTGCGATTCGTGCACGCGTAGAGCGCGGCAATGTCGCCGACCATCGGGCCCATGCGCCGCGTGATGTCGCCCTGCGGGGGCTCGACTTTCAGGACGTCGGCACCGAAATCGGCAAGCACCTGGCCGCACGCAGGCCCAGCCACCATGTGCGTGAACTCGATGACACGCAGACCGCTCAGCACGCCTGCCATGCTCAACCCCTGTCCAGTGGCCGCCGCGGCGGGCCGTCGTATTCGATTTCGGCGTCAGGCACGTGGCGCCAGCCGGCCTCGCGCTGCATCTCCTCGACAGCGTGCACCGCCAGACCCGCGCTGCGCGGCACGAAGGCGAGTGCGCGAACGATTTGCCAGTCGAAACCCAGGTCCAGGCCGAGTGCGGCAAGCGCGCCGTCCTGGTTCATCGGCAAGTGGCGCTTCTTGACTCGCTGCAGTTCGGCCTCGACCGCCCTCGCGAGGCGCGAGTGCGCGCCGGTGACACCGTTCGCGTCGGAGATGGCGTAGAGCCGCGGGACGCGCGGGTCGCCGTCCGGATGCAGTGCGTGGCCATAGCCCGGCACCTTTTCGCCGCGATCGAAGAAGTGGCGCACCAATGCCTGCGCGGCGACTTCCAGCGATTGTTCGCCACTCACGATCAAGGCGTGATGGTGAACCAGCTGCTTCGCGAGCTGCTCGCACGCGCCCCCGTAGGTGTCGCCGAACGACAGGATGCCTCCCGCCACCGCCGCCTGGATCGGCGTGCCCGACGACGCGAGGTAGCGCGTGACGATGCTCGAGGGAACGATGCCGTGGTCGAGCACCGAGACGAGCATCGCCTCCAATGTGCGCGCGTGGCCGGGAGGTGGCAGCTCGCCGAGCGCGAGCAGCAGGAAGGCCTCGGCAAACGAGACCTTGCCCACGAGCTCACCGAGGCTGTAGCCACGGATCACGACCGAGTCCTTGTCGCCGTAGGCGAGCGCGGTCTTCCAATGTCCCTTCGTCGCCATGGCTTGAATGTCTCCTCGTGGTTGGATGCGGCGCTCAGCCCAGACAAAGCAGGACGGAAGCGCCAGCAACGTCTAGGTCAGCACCGTCTGCTTGTCTTCAGGCCGGCGCTGCCTCAGCGTGTGCACGAACATCGCCAGCGTCTCCACAACAAGCAACAGCGAGCCCAGCGCCAGCGGCCCCATGAAGAGCCAGAACGGCATCTCGAGCGTCGCCGTCTGGTTGCTCAGGTTGTTCGTTATCGTGATGACCGCGGCAACAAACAACACCGCGAACATCGCCACGCCGGCGAGTTCGATCGTGAGTTGCAGCAGCCAGCGCGGCCGCGGCGGCAGCAGGCCCTGGAATTCCTCCATGCGGATCTGCCCGCCTTGTTCGGTGACGTACGCCGCGGCGATGAAGGTCAGGCAGATCAGGAAATAGCGCGCCAGTTCTTCGGCGCCCGACATCGGCACGTTGAACACGCCACGCATCACCACTTGCGCGAGCGGCGTGATCACGAGCAGCGCGAGCAGCACGAAGCTGACCCAGCGCACGCCGGTGCGCACCTTGGTGAGCAGACGAATCATGGCCGGCGCGTCACTTCACCGCGCGAATTTGCTCGATGTAGTTCGTCCAGTCCGGGAAGTCCTTGCCGACCTGGGTGAGCACCGCCTTGCGGAAGCCCTCGACGTCCAGGCCGTCCTTTTCTTCGACGAAGGTCATGCCCTTGGCTTCCAGGTCCTTGCGGTACTTGGCCGCGGTCTCGCGGTCCCAGTCGAGCGTCTTCTTGCCCACTTCCGCCATCGTGTCTTCGAAGATCTTGCGGTCGGCCGCGGGAATCGATTGCCAGACCTTGTCGTTCACGAACACGGCGAGCACGGACTGCATGTGGCTCGTCAGCATCACGTACTTTTGCACCTCGTAGAGCTTGAGGTTGAAGATGTTGGGCAGCGGGTTTTCCTGGCCGACGACGAGGCCGGTGGCCAGAGCCGTGGCGAGTTCGGAAACCTCCACGGGTGTGGCGACCGCGCCCATTCCCGTCAACATCGAAGACCAGAGCTTGACCGGAACGCCGCGGTACTTCTTGCCCTGCATGTCTTTCAGCGACAGCACTTTTTCCTTCGACGTGAGCTGGCGCGTGCCCTGGAAAAAGCTGCCGACGATGCGCATGTTGCCTTTCTCGACGAGCTGCTGGTTGATCTCGCGCAGCGCCGGCGACAGGCTGGGATCGGTGGCGCGCAGGCTGTGCGCCGGGTCGCGGTAAACGAAAGGCGTGTTGAAGACAGCGGTCGTCGACAGGATCTTGCCGAGCGAGGCGAAGTCATGGTGGCCCATCGAGATGGCGCCCGACTTCACGCCGTCGACCATCTCGCCCACGCCGCCAAGCTGCGAGTTCGCGAACACCGTGATCTCGATGCGCCCGTTGGTGCGCTCTTTGACGAGCTTGGCGACTTCGTCCGCATACAAAGTTTGCGGTGCGTTGGCCACACCGACGTGGGCGTATCGGATCTTCACCTGCGCTTGCGCGGCCGGTGCGAGCAGGGCGGCGGCGAGCAGCGTTGCGGCGGGCAGGAGGGTGCGAAATCGAGAACTCATGGCAGGGCTTCCTTGGAGTGGTGGGCTGTACGCCCGTGGTGATTGAGATTGTTGCCTTGTCCGGTGCCGGCTACTTGGACGCGGCGGGTTCGTAGAGCTTGAGCACGGCTGAAGTATCGAGTTCAGCGTGCCCCAGGTGCACGAGCATACGGTAGAGCTGCAAGGCACTGCCGCTCATCGGCAGCGGCGCCTTCAGGCCGGCGGCGAACTCGCTCAACATCTCCAGGTCTTTCAACAACTGGCGCGCGTAGCCTTGAGGAGCGAAGTCGCGTTTCACCATGCGCGGGTAGAGCTTTTGCAGGAGCGTGCCATCGGCGTGGCCACCGGCCAGGCATTCGGGCAGGCGCGCGGCGTCGATTCCCGCCGCTTCGGCGAGCACGAGTGCCTCGGCGAGCACGGCGTGCGTGGCGCCGACGATCAGCTGGTTGATCATCTTTGCCGCCAGGCCGCTGCCGCTTTTCCCCATGTGCGTGCAGCGTGCGGCCACGTCGGCCATCAAGGGCGCGATGCGTGCGATGTCGGCCGCGTCGCCGCCGGCCATCACGGTGAGCGTGCCGCTGCCGGAGGCCGGCGGGCCGCCCGAGACGGGTGCATCGACCCAGCCGCAGCCGGTGCTCTCACGCAGCTTCTGTGCGAAGGCGCGGCCCTTGTCGACTTTGACGGTGGAGAAGTCGACGAGGACTTGCGGCGGCTGCATGCTGCTCGCCACGCCGTTCTCGCCGAATACTGCGGTGTCTACCGCCTCGGTGGTCGGCAGATTGAGCAACACGACATCGGCGCCGCGCACCGTGTCGGCGGGGCAGTTCACGACCGACGCGCCCGCGGCGCGCGCCGCGTCGTTTTGCCGGGGCAAAACGTCGTAGCCGGTGACCGGGTAGCCCAGGCCGACGAGGCGTTTGAGCATCGGCAGGCCCATCAGGCCAATACCGACATAGGCGATGCGAAGGCGAGTCATCGGGTCGTTCACTCCATGGCGTAGATGCGGATTGCGTTGTCGCTGAACAAGCCGCGCTGCTCGTCTGCCGACAGGTCGCGCACGATGCTGCGAAACCCGTCGAAGATCGTCGCAAAACTCGCGCACAGGCTGTCCACCGGGAAGTTGCTCGCAAACATGCAGCGCGACGGGCCGAACAGCTCGATCACGGTGCGAACGATGTTGCCGTTCGCCGCAGCGGTCCACGCCTGCCCGGGCTGGCCGAGGCCGGAGATCTTCACCGCGACGTTGGGGCACGCGGCGAGCGCCGTCATCGCGAGTTTCCAACCGGCCAGACCTTCTGTGCTGCGATCGGCGGGCAGGCCGGTGTGGTTGAGGATGAGTTGCGTGTCCGGAAAGTCCGCAGCCAGGCGCACCGCTTCGTGCAAGTGCCACCAGGGCGTCTGCAGATCGAAGCGCAGACCGTTGCGCGCGAGCTGCGCATACCCCGCGCGCCAGCGTGTCTCGCTCATTCCGCCCGGCGCAGCGTCGCCCGGCGAACGGTTCGCACGCGGCTTGTGGCGGATGCTGCGCACGAAGGAAAACGCGGCTTGTTGCTCGAGCACCGCGCTCGCATCATCCGCGTCGAGCCATGCCTGGGCGACCGCCACGCTCGGCAGGCCGTGTTCGCTGCGCAGGCGCTCGATGTAGCGCATTTCGCCCACCGGGTCGGCCGGGTTCCACTCGGCCTCGACGTAGACCGTCTTTTCGACCTGGTAGGGCGCCGCATCCGCAAGGTAGTCCGGCGGCAGGTAGCGGCGCCGCAGTGGCCGGTAGTCGCCATAGCGGAACGGCACCGGTGGCTCGTCGCGCAGCCAAGGGTGATAGTTCAGCTCCGGGTCCCAGAAGTGCTGGTGCGCGTCGACGATCGTCAGCATCTCAGGCGAGCTCAGGCGTCTTGCAAGTAGCGCGCGACAAGCGTCTGCCGCGCCGCCGGACTCAAGCCGAGGCGCACGCTCAGGTAGCGCTCCAGGCCCCCCTGATCGGTGTCCACGGCGTGCAGCGCCGCGTCCAGAAAGCTGGCCTGCACGCCGAACAACACCGCCATCGCTTCGGGCGCAAAGTCGGAATGGCGCAGCGCTGGCCGCTCGAACAACTGGTTGGTGAGCAGGAAGTCTTGCAGCACGCAGTCGCGTGGCACGCCCAAGGCGAGCAGCACGAGGGCCGCGGCCACACCCGTGCGGTCCTTGCCCGCAGTGCAATGAAACAGCAGCGGCGCGTCGGCTTGCAGCAGGTGCTCGAAGAGCTCGGCAAAGCGGTGCGCCTGGTCGTTGACCAGGCCGCGGTAGAGCTCTTCCATCAATCCGGCGACCGTGGCAGCGGTCACCGGTTGCCCCGCGGCAGAGAGAACTCGCATGTGTTGAACGAGGGTCGGCTCGATCGCCAGCGAATGCTGCGTGACGCCGGGCAACTCATAGGGCGTTTCGGCGCGCTCGGCCTGGCCGCGAAAGTCGAACGAACGGCGCAGGCCGAGCGGCGCGAGCTGCGCGTGATCGGCAGGCGTCAGGCCGCTCAGCTGCGCCGAGCGGAACAGTTTGCGCCAGCGCAGCGGCCGCCCGCCGTGGCCAGGGTAGCCGCCGAGGTCGCGGAAATTGCTTGCGCCTTGCAGGGGCACGGATCGTTGCGGGTGATCGGGCATGCGGCGATTGTCGCCGCCCGGGAGACTGCGTTGTGACGGGTCAGCCCGGCACCGACGCCATGCGCTGCGACAACGCCGATCGCCGCGCGTGCAGGAAGGCTTGCAGCAGCTCGGGGTAGTCGGCGCGCACGGCAGCTTGACCCGAAGGCCGGCGCGAAAGCTGCTCGCGCCAGGCGCTCACCTTGTTCAGGCCGGTGAAGAAGCCGAAGTCACTGATCGAATCAAACACGTCGAAGTAGCGAAACACCGGGGCGAACGCGGCGTCGACGATGCTGAAGTTGGGGCCGGCGAAGAACGGGCCGTCGCCCAGCTCGGCTTGCAGCTGGACGAAGCGTGTGCGGATCTCCGCGGCGCGCTGCTCGAGCGCCTTCTCCTCGGGCGCGTTGTAGAACGCGGCGATGCTGTTCAGCAACGCCGAGGCGAACTCGATCCAGCCACGGTGCCGCGCGCGCTCCAGTGGATCCTGCGGATGCAGGCGCGGTGCGATCGAAGAGGGTGCCCTTTTCGGCGAGCACGATCGCCGCGCGCTGCACGTACGGGCACAGCGCGTGGCTGACGAGGGTCAGGGCGGGTGGCATCGTTTTGGCTTCGTGGTCGGTTGGCGTTGTCTCATGCCGCCGCACCCGGCACCCCGCGCGAACTGCGGCGCAACGACAGCGCGCCGTCGCCGATGAGCCAGAGCGCGAGCGACGCCACGGCGAGGAACACCGGGTACTCCCAGCCGCCGCCCTTGCTCGTGAAGAGCCAGCCGTTGGGCACGTGCACCCAGGCGGCGGCGAGCATCACCGGCACCAGCACGAGCGACACCTGGCGTGCGTACACGCCGAGCACAAGCGCCGTGCCGCCGATCAGCTCCGCCGCGAACACCGGGTACGCGAGGAAACCGGGGTAGCCCACCGACGCGAAAAATTGCGCCGTGCCGGGCAACGTGAAGACGAACCACTTCAGCAAGGCGTGGGCGATCCACATGATGCCCAGGCTGACGCGCAAGAGCGTGATGCCGTAGGCCGCAGGGGATGATGAAACAAGAGGTTGGCGGGTCATGGCACTGGCGAATCGAGTGGAGACGGAACAGAATGTATGCTTGCATGCGTGCAACTGAAATAGGCGGGAGCGCAAACAATGAGTGCAACAACGCAATACGACCTGAGCCCCGCCGACTTGCAGGCCGTGCTCGCGTTGCAGCGCGGCGGCAACCTCGCGCAGGCCGGCGAACGCCTGGGGGTCGACGCGTCCACCGTGTTTCGCAGCGTGCAGCGCATCGAACGCGGCCTGGGGCAGGTGCTGTTCGAGCGCTCGCGCACCGGCTACCGGCCCACTGAACTGGCGCAGAGCCTGGTCGAACACGCCGAGCGCCTGGAAACCGCCCTGGAGGCGGCACGCTCGGCCGTCGCGTCGCGCCCTGAGCAGGTCGCGGGCACGGTGCGCATCACGACGACGGACACGATCCTGCACGGCTTGGTCGCACCCGCGCTCAAGCTGCTCTGCCCCTCGCACCCGCGCCTGAATTTCGAGTTGCACACCGGCAATGAGCTCGCGAGCCTGACCCGGCGCGACGCCGACATCGCCGTGCGCGCCACCAAACGCCCGCCGCAACACTTGGTGGGCCGGCACGTCGGGCCGATTCGCATGGCGCTGTTCGCGGCGAAGAAAGGCTCGGTGAAGCGCTACGCCGACGTGCAGGCCGGCAAGGCGCAGTGGGTCGCCCCCGATGAGGCGCTGCCCGACCACCCGTCCGTCGTCTGGCGCAAGCGCTGGTTTCCCAAAGCCGAGCCGCGTTACCGCGTGAACAGCATCCTCACCGTGATGGAACTCGTCGCGCTGGGGCTGGGCGTGGGCATGCTGCCGATGTTCCTCACGCAGGGTCGGGCCGATGTGCTGCAGCTCACCGAAGTGATCGACGAATGCCAGACCGAGCTGTGGCTGCTCACGCACGCCGAGTCGCGCCACTTGCGCCGCGTCTCGACGGTGTTCGGCCACTTGGCGCAGGCGCTGACGCTCGAATAGCGAGCCGCGCCATGCCCCCCACCCTCATTCCAGTCAAGGTCAAGCCGAATTCACGCGCGAGCAAAATCGAACAGGCGCCTGACGGCACCTGGCTCGCGCAACTCAAGTCAGCGCCAATCGAAGGCAAGGCGAATGACGAGCTGATCGCGCTCGTGGCGCGCCACTTCGAATGCCGCAAGTCGTGCGTCTCGATCAAGAGCGGCGCGTCGGGGCGCCTGAAGTGGATTCGCATCGATGCTGCGTGAGCGCCGACGATCACTCCTCGCGATCCGACAACACCGACAGGTCCAGCGGCCGGATCGCGCCCATCCACATCGCGTGGTCGCGGTGATCGAGCCGTCCCTTGTCTCGACAGTGCGAGCAAATCAGGGCTGAAACCCCGCCACGCCCATTTGCCACAGCAAGAACGCATACATGTCGGCGCGTTCTTCGAATTGCTGTGTCTTCGTGCTGCCTACGCCGTGGCCGGCGTCGAAGTCCAGCCGCATCAACACCGGCTTGCCGCTGGTCGTGGCGGCCATGAGGCGCGCGGCGGTTTTGGTGCTTTGCCAGACTTCGACACGCGGGTCGTTCACGCCGTGTGTCAACAGCACGGCGGGGTAAGCTGCCGGCCGCGTGTTGGCGTAGGTGCTCATCGCCAGCAAGGCCTTGAAGCCCGCCTCGGTTTTTGCGCTACCGAACTCTGGAATGTTGGGCACGCCGTTGGGCGTGGTCTCGAAGCGCAGCGAGTCGAGCGCGCCGACCGCCGGAATCACCGCGGCAAACAAGTCGGGCCGCTCCGTCATTGCGCGGCCCACCAAGATGCCACCGGCACTGCCGCCGAGAATTCCCAGCTTGCTCGGCTGCGTGTACTTTTGCGCGATCAGGTATTCGGCGCAAGCGATGAAGTCTTTCCAGGTGTTGGGCTTGGTCGATTGAAAGCCCGCCTTGTACCAATCTTGCCCATAGACGCTGCTGCCGCGCGGGTTCGCCACTGCGAATACGCCGCCCGCATCGAGCCACGCCAGGCGGCCGATGCTGAAAAACGGCTCTTCCGTGATCCCGTAACTCGCATAGCCATAGAGCAGCGTCGGGTGGCTGGCGTCGAGCACAACGCCTTTGCGGTGGATGATGGAAAGCGGCACCATCGCGCCGTCATGGCTCTTCACCTTGACTTCCGTGGCCACGATGTCGGCCGGCGCGTCGAACGGCCCTGCGGGCTGCAACGCGGTGTTGCTGACGCTGCCGTCGGCCGCGACTGTGAACACTTGGCGCGCGCGGGTCCAGCTTTGCAACTCCAGAACCAGCCCGGGCAGGCGCGGGTCGGCGGTGGCGACGCCCTCGCCGGTGAGTTCGAACGAGCCTTGCACTGGCAGCGCCACTTCGACAGGGCTTGCCGTGGCGCTGTAGGCGCGCTTGTACAAGCGCTTGACGTTGCCGTCGCGCGTTTCGATGTACAGCGCGTCGGCTGCGGCGACGACGTTGACGACAACGCGCTCCGACTCCGCCACGATCTCCTTGGCCGCGGCCATGTCCGGCGCGTCCAGGTTCAGCGCCAGCACGCGCGAACGCGAAGCGCCTTTGTAGCTCACCATGTACAAGGTGTTGTCGAAGTACGCGACGCCGGTCACCGCGTGCGCAGCGCTGACCACGCGCTGCCACTTCGGCTTGCCGGCGAGCAACGACTTCTGCGACGCGATGAACAGGCCGAGTTCGCGCTGCGTGCCGTTCACGGCGTACCCCAGGGCCCAGCGTCCGTCGTGTGTCAGGCCCACAAACGGCAGCTCGGCCGCGCCGATGTCCAGGCCTTGCGTCGCCGTGCCGAACACTGGCCGCGCCGAGCTGAGGGGATTGCCGACTTTGAGGAGATAGGTCTGGCTGTGCTGGTATTTCTGCGTCTCGGCCATGCCTTTGCCGAGCGCCTGCAAACGCGTGAACACCAGCGACTTGCTGTCAGGCGTCCAGTCGACACCGCCGAAATCGGCGCGCGTGATCGGGGCGCCGATGGCCTTTCCAGTGCGCGCGTTCAATACGCTCAGGGTCGCCGCTTCCGAACCCTGTTGGGACACGCCCACTGCCACCAGGCTGCCGTCGGGCGAAGGGCTGTACCAGTTGATGGCGTGCGGCTTGCGCGTGCGCTTTTCGAGTAGGCCCGGGTCGAACAGCACCTTGTCTTTGCCGGTCAGGCCCTGGCGCATCGTCAGTTTGAACTGGTTGTCAGCGACGCCGCGGCGCTCCATGAAGTAAACCTCGCCGGCAACACGCCTGACTTGCGTCACGCGGTCCGAGACCGAGGCGTCGTAGCGCACGATGTTGTCGAGCAGCTTCTTGCGACCTGGAATCCGGTCGAGCGTGGCGCGCGCGTGGGCACTGTGCGCTTTCATCCAGGAGGCGACTTCCGGATCGGCCTTGTTTTCGAAGTGTCGATAAGGGTCGTCGACCTTTTCGCCGAAATAGATGTCGGAGACATTGTGAACCGCGGCCACGGGCGGCGCCTTACTTTGCGCCACGCTGGTTGAAGCCGTCGAAAACGCCGCCACGCAAACCAGCGCGCCAACGGTGAAACGAACATGGCTGAGGAAGGGTCTCATGCGAAGTGCTCCTGTGCGGCCCAGTGGGCCCGGGGACGGCGAGGCGCGCATTTTCACCCCGTTCGCACACGCTGATTCGCACGAGATGCGCCCGCCAAGGGTTAACGCCGAATCTCGGCTCGGCGGCGCTCGGGTCTACTGGCGCACCCAAGTGAATCGCCATGCCGGACCCCAACCTCGACCCCTCGCGAATGCCGCCCTCCCTGTGGGCGGCCACCGCGGCCGCGGCGCCCCTGACGCAAGCGCTTGCTGAAGGCGAGCATGTTGCCGAGCTGCTCGTTGTGGGCGGCGGCTTCAGCGGCCTCTGCGCCGCGCTCGCCGGCGCGCAGCGCGGCGCCAGTGTGATGTTGCTCGAGGCCGCCGAGATCGGCTGGGGCGCCTCGGGGCGCAACAACGGCCAGGTGATCCCGACGCTGACGCGCGCCGACCCCGACATCCTCGTGCGCGAGTTCGGCGCGCAGCATGGCGAAGCGCTGGTCGGCTTGCTGCGCGATTCCGCAAACGCCGTGTTCGAGCGGATCCGCGAATTCGGCATCGAGTGCGAGGCCGTGCAGAACGGCTGGGTGCAACCGGCCCACCGAACCAGCCGCCTGACGCTGGCACGATCCCGCCACGATCAATGGAAGAAACGCGGCGCGCCTGTAGAGATGCTGAGCCGCGAGCAAGTTGCCGCCGTCACGGGTTCGAACTTCTGGCACGGCGGCTGGCAGAACCGGTCCGGGGGGCACATCAACCCGCTCGGGTTTGCGCGCGGCCTGGCGCGCGCGGCGCTCGCGTCGGGCGTGCGGGTGCACACCCGGGCGCCCGTGATCGGCCTCGAGCGCCGCGGCGAGGATTGGCTCGCGCGTGTGGGCAAATCCACGACCATCAAGGCACGCCGCGTGATTCTTGCCACGCATGGCTACACCGGGCTCAGCGCGGCGTCGCCCTGGCCCGGCCTGGCGCAATGCTTCGTGCCGATGCGTGCCTACCAGATGGCCACACAGCCCCTGCCTGAGACCTTGCGCGCCAGCATCTTGCCCGGCAACCACGCCATGTCCGACACCCAGGCCGACCTGCACTTCGCGCGGCTCGACGCACGCGGGCGCCTGGTCAGCGGCGGCGCGCTGATCTTCGCGGCGAACTGGGACGCGCGCCTGCGCGAGCGCATCGGGCAGCGCCTGCTGAAGCTCTATCCGCAATTGGGCGAGCTCGGGGGTGGCCTGCGCTTTGAGCATTTGTGGCACGGCACTTTCGCCACCACGCCGGACCAGTTGCCGCGCTTTCACCGCCTGGCTGACGGGCTCTACACGTGGCTCGGCTGCAACGGCCGCGGCGTGGCCTTCGCCACCGCTCTCGGCCCGGTGCTCGCCGATGCGGCGCTCGGCCCGAACGGCAAGCACATCGCGTTGCCGTTCGAGGCGCCACGCCGGATTCTTGCGCATGCCCTGGTCAAGCGCATCGCGATAGCGGCGATGGCGTTGTTTCGCTGGCGCGATGGGCGGGATTGAGTGAGCCGCAAGGTGTGCGAAGCAAGCGCTGGCGCTGGCCGCGCCGGCGCCGCGGTGAGGACAGGCTGACGGTGGGCTGCTGTGTGGTCGTCATGGGCGTCTCCGGCTGCGGCAAGTCGAGCCTTGGCGCCGCCGTGAGTGCCGAGCTGGGGCTGCCGCTCGTCGAGGGCGACGACCACCACTCGCAGAGCAACCGCGCGACGATGCAGCGCGGCATTGCGCTGACCGACGCCGACCGCCTCGAGTGGCTGAACACGCTCGCCGGCGTGCTCGAGTCGCACCCCGCCGGTGTCATCATGACCTGCTCGGCCTTGAAGCGGGCTTATCGAGATCGCTTGCGCAGGGCGTCGCCGGGTCTGCGTTTCGTGTTCATGGACTTGAACGAGGCGCAGGCTCAGCAGCGCGTCGAGGCACGTGCGGGCGGCCACTTCTTCCCGCCCCGCCTCGTCGCGAGCCAGTTTGCGACGCTGGAGCCGCCGATCGGCGAAATGGGCGTGCTGCGTGTGGACGCATGCGCGCCGCTTGCCGATTTGACAGCTCAGGTCGCGCAGTGGCTGTCGGCGGGGGGAGCAGCTGTCATCCCGGCGAACGCCAGGCGAAGGCCGGGATCCAGGAGAGTGCGCTGACGCTGGATCCCGGTGTGCGCCGGGATGACGTGCAGGGGGCCGCGGAGCCTGTGCAGCATGACTGGCGCGAATCCGGATAGGCGAAGCCCAATTTCTCGGGCACCATGGATCGGTCTGAGCAGAAGACCCGAAGGAGACACCATGGCCGCCACCGACCTTCGCTCTCGGCGCCAATTGCTTGCCGTGGCCGCGGCCATGGCGGCGTGGCCGTCTGCGCGTGCGCAGACGAGCGAGATCAAACCCGCCACGCGCGCCGCGGGCGACTGGCCCAGCAAGCCGATACGCATCGTCGTGGCCTTTCCGCCCGGTGGCCTGACCGACGCCTATGCGCGGCTGTACGCCGAACACCTGACGGCCAAATTCGGCGTCACTGCCGTCGTCGACAACAAGCCCGGCGCCGGTGCCATCATCGGCATCGACGCCGTCGCCAAGTCCCCGCCCGATGGCTACACGCTGCTGATGACCACCTCCGGCACGGTGTGGCAGAACCGCGTGCTGTACACCAAACTGCCCTACAACCTGGACAAGGACATCGTGCCGGTGGCACTGTTCCCTTCGGGCCCGCTGGTGGTGGGCGTGCCCGAGAAGTTGGGCATCAACAGCTACCGGGAATTGATCGCTTATGCCAAGACCAACGACATCAACATGGGCAGCTACGCGCCCGGTTCTTACCCGCAGATGGTGGCCGACCAGGCGAACCGCAACGAAGGCACAAGAATCGTCACCATCAACTACAAGGGCGAGTCGCCGATGTGGATCGACGTCGCGTCAGGCCAGGTGCAGGTGGCGATTGGCAGTTTTCAGGCCTTCAACAGCGTGGCCTCGCGCGGCGTGAAAGCGATCGGCGTGACCGGCTCCTACCGCAGCCCGAAGCTGCCCGATGTGCCCACGCTGGTGGAGCAAGGCGTGCCAGGCCGGTTGGTTCAGCTCGAGGGTGGCCTGCCGCTGATGGCCCCGGCGGGCACGCCCGAGGCGGTGCTGCGTGCGCTGAGCCAGGTGGTGGTAGAAGGCGCCGACACCGAAAGGGCGGCCCGCTTGCGCGAAACCTTTGCCATACCCAACAAGCCGAAGAACCTGGCCGAGACGCGTGCCGATTGGGCGCGCGACGTGCCGGTGTGGATCAAGCTGGCTGTGGACCTGGGGATCAAACTGGACTGAGCGATTTCGGGCGCACCGATTGCACCGCTCATTCGGCGGATGCAGCGGCGGCCAGGTTCAACAGAACACGCCCGCCAGCACCCCGCTCCACCTGTTCGTGGGCCAGCGCGATGTCCTGCAACGGCAGCCGCGCTGCGATGGCCGCGCGCAGGCGACCTTCGAGCAGCGCGGCCGTCAGCTCGCGCGCGGCCTCTGCCTTGACCGCCGGCGGGAAGTCGTCGCTTCCCAGCAGGCGCAGCGAGACGTCGGCGAAGGCCAGCGTCCAGTAGGGGATGTCGGGGCGGTCGGTGGACGAGTAGTAAGCGCTGATCACGCCGCCGGTCGCCATGACATTGGCGTTGACGTCGATGTGCGCGGCGAAGTCGACCTCGGCGACGCGATGCACACCCTCGGGGGCGGCTTGGCGAATCTGCTCCACGAGTGCCGGGTCGTCGGCGAGCCAGGCCGCGGCGGCACCCATCGCCCGCACGGAGGGCAACTGTTCCGCACGGCGCACCACGGCGAGCACGCGCGCGCCGGCACGGTGGGCCAGCTGCAGGGCCACCGCGCCCACGCCCGATGCGGCGCCCCACACCAGCACGTTGAGCCCGGCCACCGGGCCGGCGGCAAACACCGCGCGGTGGCCGGTGATGCCGGCGATGCCCAGGCACGCAGCCTGTTCGAGGAGCGAAGTTTGCGAACTCGCCGCCGCGGGCAGGGGCACGGCGAGCTCAGCGGGCACGACGACGTGTTCGGCTGCGGTGCCGAAGGCTCGATAGGACTGGGCGCCGTAGCACCAGACCGTCTCGCCGACACGAGCCGCCGGCACGCGTGCCTACCGCGTCGATGACGCCTGCGCCGTCGCTGTGTGGCGCGACGCGCGGGAACGGCATCGGCGAACCTAACCAGCCGCTGCGCTTCTTCACGTCGCCGGGGTTGATTCCGGAGAAGGCCAGTCGGATTCGCACTTCGCCTGCGCCGGGCTCGGGGGTGGGCATGTCGCCCACCGTCAGAACCTCGCGCGCCGGCCCTCTTCGCACAAACCAGGCTGCTCGCATGATGGGCCCATCGCTGCACGGGGGTGGCGAGGTCGGCGGGTCGTTCACGCCCACCAGCTTGCCGAAGACACGATTGTGTTCGAGATCCGCATGAGCCCGCGGGATGTCGGCGTGCCCGCCAGTTCCTTCGCGGCGTCCACGCCTTTGGGCGCGATCGCGCGCACCGGCGCGCGCGACCAGCAAGCCTCGCCTGCAACGCCCTCAGCCCGCTCAGCCCTCACGCGCCGCTGGCGCAGAAGCGCAACCTGACTTTCACGCCGCCGGCACGGCGTGCCCCGCTCCCCCCAGATAAGCATCGCGCACGCGCGGGTCCTCGCGCAACTGCGCGGCCGGACCCTGCAGTACAAAACGCCCGCCCTCCATCACATGCGCGTAGTCCGCCACCTTGAGCGCGCCGCGCACGTTCTGTTCGACGAGCAGGATCGCCGTGCCGGCTTCGCGAATGCGCGCGATCAGCTCAAAAATCTGCTGAACGATCTTCGGCGCCAGGCCGAGCGACGGCTCGTCGAGCAGCAGCAGGCGCGGCCGGCTCATCAGCGCGCGGCCGATGCAGAGCATTTGCTGCTCGCCGCCGGAGAGCGACCCCGCCTGCTGGTTGATGCGCTGCGCGAGGATGGGAAAGTGCTGCAAGACGCTTTGCAGCGTCGCGTCGAACTGCGACCGCGAATTCGCGCCAAAGCCGAGCACGAGGTTCTCGCGCACGCTCATGTTGGAAAAAATCTGCCGGCCTTCGGGCGCCTGCGCCAATCCCTTGGCGACGATCCGGTGCGGCGCCAGGTTGCTGATGAGCTGACTCGCGAAGTGGATCGTTCCCGAATCGGCGCGGTAGACGCCCGAGATGGCCCGCATCAGCGTCGTCTTGCCCACGCCGTTGGCGCCCAGCACGGTGATCACGCCGCGTTCGGGAACGACCAGGTTCACGTCGCTGAGGATTTGCTGAATCCCCATGCGCACGCCCAGGCCCTCGATGCGCAGCAGCGGCGCTTCTTGCGTCGCACTCATGCGTCGCCTGTCCCGAGGTAGGCGTCGAGCACGACCGGGTCTTTTTGCACCACGGCGGCGGGTGCGTCGGCGATCTTGCGCCCGAAGGCGAGCACGATGACGCGGCTGCACACGCGCATCACGAGACCCATGTCGTGTTCGACGAGGATGATCGTCAGGCCCTCGTCGCGCAGACGCTCGATGAACGCGGCGAGTTCGGCGGTTTCGCTGGTGTTCAGTCCCGCGGCGGGCTCGTCGAAGATGAGCAGCTTGGGGTCGCCGGCGAGCGCGCGCGCGATTTCGAGCATCTTGCGTTTGCCGTACGAAAGGTTGGCGGCAAGCTGATCGGCGTAAGCGCTGAGTCCCACCTTGTCGAGCATGCGCGAGCTCATGTCGCCGATCGCCGCGGCGCGCGTTCGGCCCTGCGGCGCAAATGCGTCGCGCAGGGCGATGCGGCCGATGGCTCCGACCGAGACGTTGTCGAACACCGTCATGTTCGGGAAGATGCGCAAGTTCTGGAAGGTGCGGCCCACACCGAGGCGCGCCACTTCGAACGGGCGTTTGCCCGTAATCACCTGGCCCTCGAAGCGCACCTCGCCCGCCGAGGGCGGCGTGACGCCCGAGATCAGGTTGAACAGCGTCGTCTTGCCGGCGCCGTTGGGGCCGATCAGGCCGACCAGTTCGCCGCGCTGCACTTGCGCCGACACGTCGTCGACGGCGACCAGCCCGCCGAAGCGCCGGGTCACGCCGCGCAGCTCCAGCAGCGGCGCGGGCGTCGTGTAAGCCTGAGGCGCGGCGCTCACCATGCGTTTCGCCCAGGCGCGGCACCTCGCGCTGGGCGCCATTGGCGGCGCATCAGGTCGAGTGCCGAGACTTCGCCGACCAGCCCCTTGGGCAGGAACAGGATCGACAGCAGCAGCACCGCGCCGACGACGATCATGCGGTAGCTGCCCAGATCGCGCAGCAGTTCGGGCAGGACCGAGAGCAACACCGCGCCGACGATGGAACCGTAGATGCTGCCCAGGCCGCCGACGACGACCATCGACAGGATCAGGATCGATTCGCCGAAGCGAAAACTCTCAGGCCCGATGTAGCCGGTGCTGTGCGCAAACAGCGCGCCGGCGACGCCGGCGAGAAAACACGCGACGCCGAAGCTTTCGAGCTTGAGGCGCGCGACGTCGATGCCCATCGCGTCGGCGCAGGCGTCGTCCTCGCGCAACGCGCGCAGCGAGTTGCCGTAGTAGGAGTGCACGATGCGGTGCGTGACCCACAGCGCGGCGAGCATCACGAGCGCGGTGACGCACAGGCTCACCCAGGTATTGCTGTACCCGAACACGCTGATCGAGGGGATGCTGCGAATGCCCATCGGCCCACGCGTGAAGCCGACCCAATTGAGCATCGTGACGTAGAGAATTTCGCCGATGCCCAGCGTCGCCACGGCGAAGTAGATGCTGGTCAGGCGCATCGTCGGCAGTGCGACCAGCGCACCGATGAGCGCGGCCACCGCACCGGCGGCGGGGATGGTGAAGACGATCGGCCAGCCCCAGGCGGTGGACAACAACGCCGCCGCATACGCGCCCACGCCGAAAAAGCCTGCATGCCCCAGGCTCAGCAGGCCGGCCGAACCGGTGATGAGGTTCATGCTCGCCGCGAGGATCACGAAAATCATCGTCGTGATCGCGATCTGGTTGAAGTAGCTCGACTTGACGAGCGCAAGCCCGACGAGCAGGGCGAGCAGCGCCGCCATGAGGATCAGATTCAAGCGCGAATTCCCACGCCGTGTCTGGAGCGAATTCAGGGGCGAATTCACATCTTCTCGCGCTTGAACCCGAACAAGCCGGAGGGGAAGAACCACAGCGTGAGCAGCAGGAACGAGTACGAGACGAGCGCCTTCCAGCCGTCGGAGAAATACTGCGTTGCGACCGACTCCGACACACCGAGGATCAGCGCGCACACGACAGCGCCGGGAATGCTGGAAAGGCCACCCATCACCATCGCGACGAACGCCTTCACGCCCGGCTCGAAACCCATCTGCGGGAAGATCGCGCCCTGGTAAAGGCCGACCATGATGCCGGCGATCGCGCCGAGCATCGAGCCGACGACGAAGGTGGCGATGATGGTGCAATCGGTGTCGATGCCGACGAATTGCGCGCCGAGCACGTTGTTCGAGACGGCGCGAATCGACAGGCCGATTCGGGTGCGGTACAGAATGAACTGCAAGGCCACCAACATCACGAGCGACAGGCCGAAGATGATGAGGTTGCCATCGGTGATCGTCACGGGGCCGAGCTGGATCGGCGTTTGCAGCAGGTAGGCCTGGTCGATCGTCTGCATTTCGCCCGACAGCTTCAGCTCGAGTAACTCCCGCACGATGATCGACACCGCGAGCGACGACAGCAGCGTCGCCTCCCGCATCGCCTTCGATTTGAGCGTCGCCTCGTCGCGAAAGCGCCGAAACGGCTTGAATGCGATGCGTTCGAGCACGTAGCCCGTGAACCCGCCCGAAAGCAGCACCAGCACGAGCAACAGCCACAGCGGCGGTTTCAGCGACGTGATCAGCAGCAGGCCGGCAAACGCGCCAAGCGAGTAGACCTCGCCATGCGCGAAGTTGACGACGTTGAGCACGCCGAAGATCAGCGTGAAGCCGATCGCCATGAGCGCGTAGACCAGGCCGATCGACAAGCCGTTCACCACCTGCTGCAGCAGGACTGTGCCGTCCATGTCGTCCCCGCAGCCGCGCCGAAAAACGGCCGCTAACGCACGCGTGCCGGGCGAAACGCTCGCTCGGCGCGCGCGCTCATTTCACGAGCACGAACTTTCCGGCCGTGATCTGCAGCCGCGCCAGGTGTTTGTCGGGCTCGCGCGTGACTTTGTCGAACGTCGTCTCACCCGTCACGCCGGGGTAGTTGGCGGTGGCGGCGAGCGCGTCGCGCACCTGCGCGCGGGTCGCGTTGGGCCCGGCGCGCTTCAAGGCTTCGATCATGATGCCCACCGCGTCATAGGCCTGCGCGGCGAACATGTTCGGGTCGCCGTTGTAGCGCTTCTTGTACTCGGCGACGAAGTCCTGCACGTTCTTCGATGGGTGATCGATCAGGAAGGCGGTTGAGGTGCGAACGCCGTCCGCCGCCGGGCCGGCGAGCTCGATCAGCTTGGGCGCGTAGAACGGGCCCGACGCGTAGAGTTTGGCAGTGATGTTGAGCTGCTTCGCCTGCTGCAAGATCAGCGCGCCTTCTTCGTAGAACATCGCGAAGTAGATCGCGTCGGGCTTGCCCTGCGCCACCTTGGTCAGGATCGCCTTGAAGTCGCGCGCACCCGGGTTGAACAGCTCGAAGCCCGTGACCGTGCCGCCCATCTTCTCGAACGCCTTGCGGAATTCGCCCGTGGCCGACATGCCCCAGTCGTTTTGCAGGCCGATCACGGCGACGCTGTTGATTCCCGCTTCGCGCACCCACTTCGCCATGAACGGCCCTTCCTGGGCCTGCGTGACGACGTTGCGAAACTGCCAGGTCGAGACCTTCAGGAAGTCAGGGTGCGACGCGGTTTGCGACAACTGCGCCATGCCTTCCTTGCCGTAGACCTCGCCCGCGGCCATCGACGGGCCGCTCGCAAAGTCGCCGAGCACGGCGACGATGCGCTTGTCGTCGACGAACTTGCGCGCGATGTTCACCGCCTCTTTCGGGTCCGACTTGGAGTCTTCATAGACCAGCTGCAGCTTGCGCCCGCCGATGCCGCCTGCGCCGTTGAGCCGCTCGACTTGAATGTTCGCGGCGTTGCGGAACATCTCGCCGTACTGCGACGTCGAGCCCGTGAGCGGCAGCTGATAGCCCACAAACAGGTCTTGCGCCGTGGCCTGCGCGGCAGCGAGAGCGAGCGCCGCAGCGGCGAACAAAGTCCAAGCGCGTGACAGCATGAGAGCCTCCCGGAGGGGTGAGCGAGGGTGATCGGGCAAAAAGATTCTATCGATACAATCATTGCCACACCGGGGAGATTGGGCCTTCGAACCTATCGTTTGCCCGGGGGCGAAGCAGGCCGAATGTGGAGTGAAAGTGGAGCAAAAGAACATGTCCCTCAGGCTCGATCATTTCATCTACGCCGGCCGCGAACTCGAACCAATGATGGGCGAGTTTGCCAAGCTCACCGGCGTCACGCCGGCCAAGGGCGGGCGCCATCCGGGCCTGGGAACGATGAACGCTCTCGCGTCGCTCGGCGCGGACGTCTACTTCGAACTGCTCGCGATCGACCCGAGCCAGGCCTTGAACAACAACATGGGCGAGCGCATCAATGCGCTGCCGTATCCTCGCCTCTTTGCCTACATGCTGAAAGGGCGCGAACTCGAAACGGTGCAGAAGGCGCTGCTCGAACACGGCATCAGCGCCGACCTGTTCGACGCGTCGCGTCAGACGCTCGACGGCAAGCTGCTCCGCTGGCGCCTGCTCGTGCCGCACGCGAACCCGTTCGGCGACTTCGTTCCGAAGTGCATCGACTGGCTCGATTCCGTGCACCCCGCCGGCACGTCAGTGCCGGGCTGCACTTTCGAGAGCTTCGAGATGGGCCATCCCGAAGCCGATCGCCTGCGCTCTCTGCTCGGCGCGCTCGGCGCTAACCTCGCGGTCGAGTACGCAGACCGACCCTATTTCCGGCTGCGGATTCGCACGCCCCAAGGCCCGCTGATTCTCACGGGCTGATCGGCGTGGCGCCGTGTGCCGCGGCTGATGCAAGCGCCGTGCGCGCGCAGATGTAGCCCCAGGTCAGGCAGGGCCCGAGCGTTGTGCCGGCGCCCACGGCCTTCGAGCCGAACGGATTCGCCATCGCGTTGCCCGCGCAAAACAGGCCGTCGATGACGCTGCCATCGGTGCGTTGCACGCGTCCGGAGGCATCGGTCCTTGGCCCGCCCTTCGTGCCGAGAAAGCTCACCGGGAACGGAAAGGCGTAGAACGGCGCTTTTTCGATCGACCCGAGGCACGAGTTCGGGCCGTGCCTCGGGTCGCCGCTGCGACCCGGGTCCCAGCCGAAACCCCCACGGCCGAAATCGTCGTCGCGCCCGGCGTGGGCGAAGCGTGTCATTCGCGCAGCTTCGTCGGCGAGGCCGGCGGCGTCGACGCCGATTTGCAGCGCCAGGGCTTCGAGCGTATCGGCCTGGACTCGTTCTTCGCCGGCCGGACCGCCCGCAGGGGCGCTGCGCGGCAAGGCGTGTGCATAGCGGCGCGCGTACTGCGCGTCGTAGATGCGCCACGCGGGGTGGTTGATGCGCGCGCCGGTCGCGGGGTCGCGCGCTTCGAGGCCGAGGCCGACGTTCATCTGCAATTCGTTGACGAAGCGCCGGCCGCGCGAGTTCACGATCATGCTGTGCGGCAGCGTGTAGTCGGCCGCCGGCACCGCGTGCGCCTTACCCAGGTATTGCACGGGGCGCGTGCCCATGGTCAACGCCTGATCCATGTGGGCGAGTTGCGCGCCCAAGGCGAGCGCCATCTTCAACCCGTCTCCCGTGTTGTCGTCGGGGCTCGCCGTCCAGCGGTGCGCACCGGGGTGGTACTGCGCCATCAATGCCTCGTCCCACTCGAAGCCGCCGGTGGCGATGATCACGCCGTGGCGCGCCGTGTGCGTCTCGCCGTTTTCGAAGCGCACGCCGCTGACGCGGCCGTCCCGCTGCACCAGTTCCGTCGCACGCAGACCGGTGCGCACGCTGCATCCATGCGCCAGGCAACCGGCGAGCAGCCCGCCCACCAGCGCCTGCCCCATCGCGCGCCGGCCGGTCGCGAGGCGCCACAGCAGCTGCGGGCCGAAACGCGTGATCGCCTGACGCGGATTGGCGAACAGGTGCGTGTCGGTGACTTCGTAGTAGGCGAGCAAGTAGGGCATCGCCGACGGGCGCACGCGCTCGCCCCACGCGCCCAGGCGTGCGAAGCGAAACGGTTGCGGCGAGACGTTGCGCCCGCGGCGCAGTGCACCCGGTGCTTCGAGATAGGGGTCGGGCTCGCCGCCGACGTGCAGGCGCAGGGGCGAGTGCGTTTCGACGAAACGCAGCATCGGCGCTCCAGCCTCGACGAACGCCTGCCAGTGGTGCTCTTCGCTCGCCGCCCAGCCCGGCGGCGCGACAGCGCGGATGTAGCGCAGCGCGTCCTCGGTGCTGTCGCTCGCGCCGATGCTTGCCATGTGATGGTTGCACGGAATCCAGATGCAACCGCCCGACATCGCCGTCGTGCCGCCAATCCATTCGGACTTCTCGGCAAGCAGCACGCGGCGCCCCTGCGCCGCAACGAACAGCGCGGCCGACAGACCGGCTGCGCCCGAGCCGAGCACGATCAGGTCGAAGTCGCGCACCGGAGGGCCCTCTCGCGCTCGCTTCGGAACGGTCGGGTGGGAGCCCTCATCGCTGCGGGCTCGCCGGCGCGCCGGATCGCAGGGCTCGCACCGCGAACCGCGCTCCAGTCGCAGCGCTGGCGGCGCGACAGCACCGCGGCCTCGATCAGCGCGAACACCAGCACGGCCGGTGCGGCGACGAAGAGCAGGAATTTTTCGATCGGGGTCATGGCCTGCGGTGGTGGGCGTGGTGGCGAGTCTAGCCAGTGACGTGGCGGGAATTCCGGCGCTTCAGGCGGACAGCCCGGATTGCAAGCAAAAGGACAGGCAGACCATTGCAATCGTCATCAGGATGGCGAGAAACATGGTGGGCTCCGATCCGTGGTCGATGCGATGGCCGCATGATCGAAGCCGCGGCGCGCGTGGGCGAGCGGTGCGCGACGAAACGCTGGGGAGGGCACGACTGCTTTCATTCGTCACTTCAGAGGTCCGCCAGGCTCTCGATGCGACAGCTCGGGCCCACCGCTTCTGAATGGCCAAGAGCGCCTCCCGCACCCGCTGCACTCCCGCCTCACTGGCCTGCGTCATCGGCGCGCGCAGGTCGCCAGGCAGGTTCAAGCGCTGCGCCAGGGCCGCCTTGACGGGCCCCGGGCTGGGCTCGTCGAACAGCGCCTGGGTGAGCGGCCACAGCACTTGCTACAGGGCGCGAGCGGCGCTCAGCTCGTCGCGTTGAATGTGGCGCTGCATTCGCACCGGCCATTCGCACCGGCCCCGAGAGCGAGTTTGCTCGATCGACGCCGCGTCGAAGTCGGACCGTCACGCCGTGCTTCAGCCCGGCGCCGCCGCGCGCGCGCCGCCGCGCCACTGGCTGACGAGCACCGCGAGCAGCAGGGTCAGGCCGGCCAGGTCAGTCGCCCAGCCGGGTTTGATGAGCAACAGCGAGGCTGCCACCAGCGCGACGCGCTGCCAGGCGCTGCATTCGCGCAGCAGGTAGCCGTACAAGCCGGCCGCCAAAATCACACAGCCGACACTGGCGCTGACGACGGCGGACAGCACCTCGGTCCACGGGCCGATCATCAGCAAGGCAGGCTCGTAGACGAACATGAAGGGCACGATGAAGCCGGCCGCGCCGATGCGCACCGCTTGCCAGCCGGATTCCCACATGTTGGCTTTGGCCAGCCCGGCGGCGGCGAAGACGGCCAGCGCGACCGGCGGCGTGATCGCCGACAGCACCGCGAAGTAAAGCGCAAACATGTGCGCCGCCGGCGTGGCCACGCCCAACTTGATGAGCGCCGGAACGAGCAACGAGACCATCACGATGTAGGCCGGCGTGGTGGGCATTCCCATGCCCAGCACGATGCCGGCGACGCCGGTGAGGACCAAGGCGAGCAGCAGGCTGTTCTGCGACAGCGCGATGACGAACTGGGTGAAGCTGATGCCCAGGCCGGTGAGCGAGATCACACCGATGACGATGCCCGCGCAGGCGCACGCCATTGCCACCGACAGTGCGTCGCGTGCGCCGCCCTGCAGCGCGTCGAGCACGCTGCGCCAGCCGATCTCTTGACGCGTGGAGCTGCGCAGCAGCGCCACCGGCAGGCACGACAGCGCGCCGATCAGCGCGCACAGCGGCGCCGAATACGACATCGACATGCCGCCCAGCACGATCAGGATGGGGATGAACAGATGGCCGCGTTCGGCCAGCACCGCGCCCAGGCGCGGCAGCTCGCTGCGCGGCAGGCCGAGCAGGCCGACGCGCTTGGCGTGGAAGTGCACTGCGGCAAACACCGCGACGTAGAACAGCAGCGCCGGGATCCAGGCCCAGACCGTCACCTGGAAGTAACTCACCGCCAGGTACTCGGCCATGACGAACGCTGCCGCGCCCATGATCGGCGGCATGATCTGCCCGCCGGTGGACGCGGTGGCTTCGACGCCTGCGGCAAAGGCCGGCGAGAAGCCGCTGCGCTTCATCAGCGGAATCGTCATGGGCCCGTCGACCATGACGTTGGCGACGGCGCTGCCGGAGATCGTGCCGAACAGGCTGGAGCTGACGACCGACACCTTGCCCGGCCCGCCGGCGCTGTGGCCGGTGAGCGCCAGCGCGAAGTCCATGAACAGCTTGCCGGTGCCGGATTTCTCCATGAAGCTGCCGAACAGCACGAAGACGATCACGTAGGTCGCCGACACGCCCAGCGTCGAGCCGAAGATGCCTTCGGTGGACAGGTACAGCTGCTCGAGCAGCACCTGCACCTTGATGTCGGTGGCGAGCAGGGTATAGCCCAGGAACAACAGTGCGGTGATGGGCAGCGCCCAGCCGATGACGCGCCGTGTCGCGTCGAGCACGAGCAGCACCGTCGCGACCGCCATGACCTTGTCCCAGGCACTGAGGTCGTCGATGTAGATGATGCGGTTCGTGATGCTCTGGTAGGTGATGAATATGTGGCTCACCACCGCGACGCTGGCCAGGATCAGCGCCGCGTCGACCGCCCACAGCCGGCGCGGGCCGTCGGCGCTGCGCGCCACCGGGTACAACAGGTACACGAGCACGAGTGCGAACAGCAGATGGCTGCCGCGGAAGATCAGCGCCTCGGGGGGCGCCAGCGCCGTCGCCCCCATGTGGTACAGCGCCATGGCCACGGCGACCGTGCCGGCGAGCCAGCGAATGGCGGTGTTCAGGTGCCGTCCCGTGGGAGCTTGCCGGGGCGCGGTGCCGCAGGCCGGCCGCTACAGCGCGCCGACGTCCTTGTAGTACTTCAGCGCACCCGCATGGAAAGGCACGCCGATGTCGACGGCCATCATCTTGGGCGTGAGCCCGTCCATGCCCTTGTTGATGGCGACCAGGTCGGGCAGGTTGGCGACGATCGTCTTCAGCATCGTGTAGATCTGGTCGGCCGGCAGGGAACACGCAGCGACCAGGTGCGCGGAGTAGACGATGGCGTCGACGTCCTTGTCCTGCTTCGGGTAGGTGCCGGCCTTGATCACGCCCTTTGTGTAGCCGGCGTTGATCTTCTTCATCGCGGCGACGATCTCGTCGTTCACCGGCAGCATGCGAATGTCGCGCCCGGCGGCCACATCCATGATCGACGAGGCCGGGATGGTGGTTCCCAGCGTGAACACCTGCGCGTGCCCGTCTTTCAGCAGCGCCGCGGCGTCGGTGTAGGAATTGACGAAGCTGATCTTGGCGCTTTCGTAGGACAGGCCCACGGAACGCAGGATGTGCTGCGAGATCGCCTCCGCCGTATTGCCCTTGGGCTGCACGGCAATCGTCTTGCCCTTCATGTCGGCCACCGAGTTCACTCCCGAACTCGCCAGCGCCACCATCTGGAAGTACTGCGGGTACAGGTTCGCCATCTGGCACACCTTGGTGACTTTTTGCGGATAGGGCGGCGCGCCGTTGACACCGTCCACCGACGAGATGCTGTTGCCAAAGCCGATGTCGGCCTTGCCTTCGTCGATGCCGCGGATGTTGGCGATGCCCGCGCCAGGCAGCGGCTGCACCTGATAAGCCGGGAATCGCCTTCTCCCACATGTTCTTCAGCGAGCCGCCGAGCGGCACCCAGACGCCGCCCTGCGGGCCGGTCATCAGGCGCAGCGCCTGTTGCGCCTGCGCCGGGGCGGCGCAGCACAGCAGCGCCGCCAGGCAGGTGGAGGAAATCAGCCGGTGCAGCGGGACGATGCGCATGGTGAAGCTCCTGGTGCGGGCGGAAGGCCCGCACCAGTATGCACGCAGCGGCGCGAATCCGACATTGGTGCTATCGAGTACAAACTTGGCAGTGACGCACGAAGCCCTGGGCGCGAGCCGCGCAGGTTCTAAGATGCGCGCGCACCCGCAACCCGGAGAGACCGCATGAACCAGGATTCGTTTGCCAAGGGCTTGAAGACCCGCCGCGAAGTGCTCGGCGCCGAGTACGTGGACACCGCGCTGACGAACGCCGACGACTTCAACATGCCGATGCAGGAGCTCGTCACCGAATACTGCTGGGACGCGATCTGGAACCGCCCGGGCTTGGACCGGCGCACGCGCAGCATCATCAACCTGGCGATGCTCACGGCGCTGAACCGCCCGCATGAACTGAAGCTGCACGTGCGCGGCGCGATCAACAACGGCTTGACGAAGGACGAGATTCGCGAAGTCTTGTTGCAGACCGCGATCTACTGCGGCGTTCCCGCCGCGATCGACAGCTTTCGAGGCGCCAGGGAAGTATTCAAGGACATGAAAATTTAGCCTGGGCTTGGCATGAACTCGACATCGCACCTCCTGCTCCTGCTCGCATCCGGCCTTGTCGCCGGCGCGATCAGTCCTGCCGCGAAGTCGGCTGACGAGCCGAAGAAACCGAGCTCGCCCAAACCCGCACTCAGCGTCAACGTCGTGCAGCCGCAGCGTGCCGAGATGCCGCTGCGCATCGCCGCGAACGGCAATATCGCGGCGTGGCAGGAGGCGAGCATCGGCTCCGAGCTGAGCGGCCTGCGCCTGGCCGAGGTGCGCGTCGACCTCGGCGACGCGGTCAAACGCGGCCAGGTGCTCGCGACCTTCGCCGCCGAGACGGTGCAGAGCGAAACTGCGCAAGTGCGCGCGAGCGTCGCCGAGGCCGAAGCGACGCTCGCCGAAGCTGCAGCGAATGCACAGCGCGCGCGCGACATGCAGGCCAGCGGCATGCTCAGCGCGCAGGCGATCACGCAGATGCTGACGGCAGAGCGCACCGCACAGGCGCGCCTGGACGTGCAGCGCGCGCTGCTGAACACGCAGCAGATTCGGGTGCAGCACACGCAGGTTCTTGCGCCCGACGACGGCGTGATCTCGGCGCGCGCGGCCACGGTCGGCGCCGTCGTTGCGCCGGGAATGGAGTTGTTCCGCATGATTCGCCAGGGTCGGCTCGAATGGCGCGCCGAAGTCTCCGCCTCCGAACTCGCGCGCATCCGGCCCGGCCTGACGGCGAGCCTCACGCCCGTGGGTGGAGCGCCGATCACGGGCCGGGTGCGCATGATCGGGCCGATGGTCGACCCGCAAACGCGCAACGGCATCGTCTTCGTCGACATCGGCGCTTCGGGGGGCGCCAAGCCGGGGATGTTTGCGCGCGGCGAATTCAACCTCGGCGCGAGCAGCAGCCTGACCTTGCCGCAAACGGCGGTGTTGCTGCGCGACGGTTTCAGCTACGTGCTGGTGGTCGGCGCCGATTCGAAGGTCGCGCTTGCCAAGGTCAGTGTCGGGCGGCGCAGCGGCGAGCAGGTCGAGATCGTGGGTGGCCTGGACTCGAACGCGCGTGTCGTCGCCGCGGGCGGCGGGTTTTTGGGCGATGGCGACTTGGTTCGGGTGGTCGGCGCTGCCGCACCCGGCGCGAGCCGGCCGTGAGGCGCCACTGTGTCATCCCGGCGAACGCCGGGATCCACCGCCGGCCAAAGCACAACGGCGGGCCAATGGATCCCGGCGTTCGCCGGGATGACATGCATGGGTGCGTGGCAACGCTTGGCTTTCGCCGGGATGACGGCTTGCGCGGCAAGAAGGTTTGGCCATGAACGTCTCCGCCTGGTGTATCCGCAACCCCATCCCGTCGTTGCTGCTGTTCGTGCTTCTCACACTCGCCGGCCTGATGGGCTTTCGGGCGATGAAGATCCAGCAATTCCCCGACATCGACTTGCCCACCGTCGCGCTCACCGCGTCGCTGCCCGGCGCGTCGCCCGCGCAGCTCGAGACCGAAGTCGCGCGCAAGCTCGAAAACTCGATCGCGACGCTGCAAGGCGTGAAGCACATCTACACCAAGGTGCAAGACGGAACGGTGGGAATCACCGTCGAGTTCCGTCTGGAGAAGTCGACGCAGGAAGCGCTGGACGACGTGCGCGACGCGGTCGCGCGCGTGCGCTCCGACCTGCCGGGCGACTTGCGCGACCCGGCGGTCTCGAAAGTCGAGCTGGCGGGTGTGCCCATCCTCACCTACACCGTGTCGTCGACACGAATGGACGACGAAGCGCTGTCGTGGTTCGTCGACAACCAGGTGACGAAGGCGATGCTCTCGGTGCGCGGCGTCGGCGTGGTGGCGCGCGTGGGCGGCGTGACGCGCGAAGTGCGCGTCGAGATCGACCCTGCGAAATTGCTCGCGCTGAACGCGACCGCTGCCGACATCTCGCGCCAGCTGCGCGGCGTGCAGCAAGAGGCCGCCGGTGGCCGCACCGATCTCGGCGGCGCCGAACAGGCGGTGCGCACCATCGCCACGGTGGCCTCAAGCGAAGAGTTGGCGCGGCTCGAGATCGCCTTGTCCGACGGGCGGCGCATCCGCCTGGAGCAGGTGGCGAGCGTTCGCGACACGGTCGCCGAGCCGCGCAGCGCCGCGCTACTCAACGGCAAGCCGGTCGTCGGCTTCGAGATCGTGCGCTCGCGCGGCGCCGGCGAAGTGGATGTGGCGAACGGCGTGCGCGCGCAGCTCGAGAAGCTCAAGGCGGCGCACACCGACATCGCGATCACCGAAGCGTTCAACTTCGTCGACCCGGTGATCGAGAACTACGAAGGTTCGATGCTGCTGCTTTACGAAGGCGCAGCGCTCGCCGTGCTCGTCGTCTGGCTGTTCCTGCGCTCGAATCGCGCGACCTTTGTTTCGGCGACGGCGCTGCCGCTGTCGGCGATCCCCACTTTCGCCGTGATGCACTTGATGGGCTTCACGGTGAACGTCGTGACGCTGCTGAGCCTGTCGCTCGTCGTGGGCATTCTGGTGGACGACGCGATCGTCGAAATCGAGAACATCATGCGCCACTTGCGCATGGGCAAGACGCCGTTCCAGGCCGCCATGGATGCGGCAGATGAGATCGGCCTGGCGGTGATCGCGACGACGTTCACGCTCATCGCCGTATTCCTGCCCACCGCCTTCATGGCCGGCGTGCCAGGCAAGTTCTTTGTGCAATTCGGCTGGACCGCGGCGATCGCCGTGTTCTTCTCGCTCGTCGTCGCGCGCATGCTCACGCCGATGATGGCGGCCTACCTGCTCAAAGCGCCGAAAAAGGAACACGCCGAGCCGGGTTGGATGAACTGGTACATGCGTTGGGTCGAATGGTGCCTGAAACACCGGATCTGGACCTCGCTCGCGGCGATTGTTTTTCTCGTCGGCTCGTTTGCGCTCGTGCCGCTGCTGCCCACCGGCTTCATTCCGCCCGACGACTTGAGCCAGACGCAGGTCTCGATCTCGTTGCCGCCGGGGGCGACGCTCGCGCAGACGGTTGCGCTGGCCGAGCAGGCGCGCAAGATTGTTGCCGCGCACCCGCACGTGAAACTGATCTACACGGCGGTGGGCGGCGGGCGCACCGGCTCGGACCCGTTCATCCCGAGCGGCGCAGCGGAAGTGCGCAAGGCGACGCTGACGATCAACATGACGCCGCGCGATCAGCGCAAGGGCGTGAGCAAGCAGGTCATCGAGACCGAACTGCGCGAGCTTCTGGCGCAGGTGCCGGGGGCGCGGATCAAGGTCGGGTTCGGCGCGTCGAGTGAAAAATACATTCTTGTTCTCGCCGGCGAAGACGGCCGCGTCCTCGCTCAGCACGGCCGCAAGGTCGAGCAGGAGCTGCGCACGATTCCGGGAATCGGCGGCGTCACGTCGAGTTCGAGCCTGACGCGCCCCGAGCTCATCGTGCGCCCCGACTTCGCACGCGCCGCGGACCTGGGCGTGAGCTCGGCGGCGATTGCCGACACGCTGCGCATCGCCACCGCGGGCGACTATGAACAGGCGCTGGCCAAGCTGAACCTGAGCCAGCGGCAGATTCCCGTCGTCGTGAAACTCGCCGACGTGGCGCGCGCCGATATCGAGCTGCTTTCAAAGCTGCCCGTGCCGGGCGCACGCGGCCCGGTGATGCTCGGCAACGTGGCGACGCTCACGCTGGACAGCGGGCCGGCCGAAATCGACCGCTACGACCGCCTGCGCAACATCAACTTCGAGGTCGAGTTGAACCAGCAGCCGCTCGGCGAAGTGCAGGAGCGCGCGCTGGCGCTGCCGAGCCTCGCGCAGTTGCCTCCCGGCGTGACGCAAACGACGATAGGCGACGCCGAAGCGATGGCCGAGCTGTTCGAGAGCTTCGGCCTGGCCATGGCCACGGGCATCCTGTGCATCTACATCGTTCTGGTGCTGCTGTTCAAGGACTTCATGCAACCGGTGACGATCCTCATGGCACTCGTGTTGTCGATTCCGGGTGCGTTCCTCGCGCTGTTCATCACGCACACGGCGCTGTCGATGCCCTCCATGATCGGCCTCATCATGCTGATGGGGATTGCGACAAAGAACTCGATCCTGCTCATCGAATACGCGATCATGGCGCGGCGCGATCGCGGCATGAGCCGCATGGAGGCGCTGCTCGATGCGTGCCACAAGCGCGCGCGCCCCATCGTCATGACGACGGTCGCGATGGGCGCGGGCATGTTGCCGATCGCCATCGGCTTCGGCACCGATCCGAGTTTTCGGGCGCCGATGGCGATCGTCGTCATCGGCGGCTTGATCACGAGCACGTTTTTGAGCCTGCTCGTGATCCCCGTGCTGTTCACCTATGTCGACGACGTCGTGCAGCGCTTTCAGAAGCTGTTCCGGCGGCGGCGCCACGAGCCGGTGGATCCGAAGCCTGTGGTGCCGGCGCCCACCCAGGGGCATTGACGGCGGGATGCCCGAGCGCCATCCGGTGGGGACGATCACGGCTGCCCGTCGTCCGCAACGCCGTCTTCGCCAGCGCCGCGTTCAGTCGTCAACACCTTCGAGGGCACGCATGACATCCATGCGCCGATCCTCGGGCGCGCGATCACTGGGATCGCGGCGATTCAGTGATGCAACGGGCGTGAGGGTCGCGAGTCTTACGGCAGCAGGGCAGCGGCGACTTCTTCTCTCGTAATGCCAGCAAAGCTCGAAGCGTCGAGTTCGCCATCCGCAGCGAAGAATTGCACCGAGCGGTCTTTGCCGACGAGCCAGACTTCGATCGCTCCGGCCTCGATGTAGGCGGCGATTCTGGTGCGCATTTCTTCGAAAGAATTCGAAGCCGACACGATTTCGACGCACAGCGGCGGCGCAGCCGACGCGCTGGACTCGTCGAAGTGCTCTTGCCAGTACGGCTGCGCAGCCCACGAAACATCGGGAACGCGCTGCCCTTCCGACGTGTCGATGGCCAGTTCCGGCGCGGCCCGGCCGCCCAAGCGCCCCTTCAAGAAAACGATCAGGTCTGCCTGGTAGATCCCATGCCAGTTGCTCGCAGGACTCATCTCGATCTTCCCGTACTTGTTCAATTCGATCTTGAACGGCAGGTCGTGCAGGGCAGGATGGGCGCACACCTGCGGCCACGTCAACGGGCCTTCGCCCAGGGGCGGCGTTGCGGTGGTTTGCTGCAGTGGAGATTGAATGGCGGCGCCCATGGCAACTCGGGTGTCGATACGCGTGACTTGCAGTGTAGCGTTCAGGGTGTCGGAGCGCACATTCGAGTGCCTCTCAGCCTCTCAGGGCGGTCGCACCGCCGGGTCGCCCGGCTTCGTCAGGGCCTGGAAGTCGCGCGCATCCAGCGTCACCAGCGCTTCGACGCCGGCCTTGCGCGCCGCTGCCAGGTGCAGCCAGTCGTAGACGGCGCCACCGCGCACGCCGCGGCGTTCGGTATCGGCGATCGCCGCCATCGTCTCTTTGCCGGTGAGGTGCACGAGCTCGACAAACGGCAGCACACTGGATTCGATGAGCTCGACCGCCAGCGCCGGGCGCAGCCGGCGGCCGTGTCTGGAACCGGTGAGGATTGAGAACGTCTCCGCCAGCGCATGCGCATACAGGCGGTGGCCGCCTGCGGCCAGCAAGCGGTCGCAGGCAGCATGGTGCGGTTCGTCGCCGTCGATCGACGCGATCACCACCGAGGTGTCCAGCAGCAGGCTCATCGCTGCGAGCGGCGACGCACCTGCGCTTCTCGCTCGGTGCGCGTGGCCGCGGCGGCGTCGAAGGGTCGGCCGCTTGCCGGCAAGACGCGCCTGCGGCTGGGCGCCGAGGCCAGCGCCGGCTCGGCGTTTGGCAACACGGTGATCTCGATGCGTTCGGCGAGCAGCTCGAGGTTCAGGCGCGCGCCCGGCAGCAGGTTCAGGCGGCGCCGCACTTCGCCGGGAATCAGCACGCGACCGGTCTTGTCCAGGGTGAGGGTGGCATTCATGGGGCGAAGTATGGCAGAAGGCCTACCGTATGTTCCGCCATAGTTTATGGGAAGTCATCTGGGTGGCCGTTGCGCCTCATGCGGATTCGAGCCATTCGATCGTTCGATCGACCACCGTGCGCTGCGCGTGGCTGCCGCCCAGGCGTGCGGCCTCGGCGTGGCACAGCCGCATGGGCTCGCGCGCGGCGTGCCTGTCGCCATCCATCACTGCCACCAGCGCGGCGGCCCAGTGCAGCGCGATCGGTGCGGCGGGATGGCCCTTGTCGGCGAGCGCCTGCAGGCGCTGATTGACGTTGCCCATTCCAGTCCGGTCGCCTCGCGCTGCGGCCAGCATGGCGAGGTGAAATTCGGCAAACACGTTGCCCCCCTTGCCGAAGTGACGCTCTGCGTAGGTGGCGGCCTGGTCCCACGGCAATTCGGTGTGGCCCAGCAGATGCAGCCGCCACGGCAGGGTAACCGCATCGGTCATGCCCACCAGCGGCGGCGCTGCATCGAGTTGGCGCAACACGTGCTGCAGATGGCGCGCGAGCGCTGCGTCGGCCCGGCCGAGCGCGATCTCGCACAGCCCGGCGTGCCAGTGCAGGTGACCGAACAGCATCGCGTCTTCCGGGCAGCCCGGCAGCCAGGCATCGATGAAGGCCAGGCCAGAGGCCGCGTCGCCGCGCTCGAAGTGGCCGTGCATCAGCACATGCGCGATATTGCCGTTGGCAGGGCGGAGCAGGAAGCTGCGCTGGGCGTGCTCGAAACCCTCGTCGAGTTCGCCGGCTTCGATGCAGGCCCAGGCCAGATTGCTCAGCAGCCAGGTGTGGTCGGCCGGGTAGTGCGGGCGCAACTGGCGCAAGTAGGCCAGGCGCGCCTGGTCATGGTCGAGCCTGCCGCTGAAGGCGAACAGGCCGAAGGCGCCGCACGGCAGGGTGGCCACGAGGGCGTCGGTCGGCCAGCGCGCGACATGCGCCTGGGCGCCATCGAGCGCCTGCGCAGCACGGCCCTGCAGCATGTCGGTAAGCACCGTCACATGCGAGCGTTCGCGCTCGCTGGCCGCAACCGCGCAACGCTGCGCCGCCTCGATCGCGGAGGCCACTTCGGCGCGACGCAGGTAGATCGCCGCGTGCAGGGCGCGCAGGGCGTGCGCGAGCGCGAAGTCCGGTGCGGCGGCAAGCGCTTCGTCGACTGCCGGGCCGACGCCGGGCCAGGCGTGCAGGTAGGCGTCGACCGCGCGCTGGTAGGCCTGCGCCGCAGCGGCGGACTCACAACTCAAGCTCAGACCGAGGGCATCGTTCATCGTCACTGCTCCCCGTATCACGCCACCACCGACCGACCGAGCGCAGCAAGTCCGCGATGGATCCGGTCTCACGCAGCCGCGGCGATGATGAAACCGGATCGAAGCGCGCTGTTCAATCAGTCATCGTGTCGACGTGCCCGCGGCAAGCCGATCACCGTGCCCTCGCGCCGCGCATCCGCGGCGCCGTATTGCCGGCCGGTGCGTGGGTCGATCAGCACCGCCTGCACCGAGCCGATGTCTGCGGGGGCGCCCACGGTGTAGCCGAGGGCAACCAGGCCGTCGACGGTCGCCTGCGGGATTCCGGCCGCGGGCGGAATGCCGGCGTCGCGCGAGATTGCGCTCGTCGCACTCGTGATCGAGACGCGCGGTGCATTGATCGCTTCTTGCAGCGTCATCTTGTGGTCGATGAGGTTCAGCGTCACGTTGAGCACCGAGTTGATGATCGTTGAGCCGCCCGGCGAGCCGTAAGCGATGAGCGGGTCGCCGCTGGGCGTGAAGATCATCGTCGGGTTCATGCTGCTGCGCGGGCGCTTGGCGGGCTGCACGTCGTTGAAGCCGGCGCTGCCGGTGAAGACATTCGTGCTCGGCGTGGTGTTGAAGTCGGTGAGTTCGTTGTTCAGCAGAAAGCCGTGGCTCTTGAACGTGCCGTCGTCCTGGGTGTAGCCGGCGAACACGCCGATGCCGTGCGACGACTCGATGGTGTTGGTGTACGACACCATATTGCCCCAGCGGTCGGCAACGACGAAGTGCGTCGTCGTTTCGCCCGGGCCCGTCACCGGCTCGGCAACGGCCAGGCGCGTGCCGGTCTGCAGGCCTGCGATCTCGTAGGGCCGCGGGTCGCCGGGCACCGGGTTCGGGTTGATGCGTGCTCCGGGAACGATGGCCGCGCCGCGCAAGCCGGTGTAGCGCGGGTTCAGCAGGCCCTTCATCGGGATCGAGACGAAATCGGAGTCGCCCATCCAGTTGCCGCGGTCGGCAAACGCCAGGCGCATCGCGTCGGCCATCACGTTGACGGTCTTGGTGCTGCCGAATCCGTAGCCCTGGCTTGCGTCACCCAGGGGAAAGCGCTCCAGCATCTGCAGCATCTGGATCAAGGTGAGGCCGCCGGATGAAGGCGGCATCGTCGACTTGATCTGGTAGCCGCGGTACGTGCCTTCGATCGGCGCACGCTCGACGGCGCGGTAGTTTTCCAGGTCGGCATACGTCATCGTGCCGCCCTTGCCGCCTGGCGCCTGTGGGCGGGTGAACTTCTGCCCTTCGACGACGCCCTTGGCGATGTCGCAGCCCTTCTCGGGAATGTATTTGTAGAAGCAGTCCGGGCCGTGGCGCGCGATCAGACGCAAGGTGTGGGCGAGCGGCTTGTTTTGCACCAGCGAGCCGACCACCGGCCCCACGTCGCCCCCGCCCGGGCAGAAGATCGCTGCCGATTCGGGCGAGTTCTGCGAGCGCGCGTTGCAGCTCACCGCGGCGTAGCGCGGCGTCGCCGCGAAGCCTTCGTCGGCCAGCTTGATCGCCGGCCGCAGCACGTCGTCCAGATCGAGCTTGCCGTACTTGCGCACCGCGCGTGCCGTGCCGTGCACCATGCCCGGAACGCCCACCGCCACACCTTGCAGGCTCGAAGTGGGTACGCCGACGAACATGGTGGGCGTGGCGCCGGCGGGCGCCTTCTCGCGCGTGTCGATGACGAAGGTGCGCTTCGGGTGCGCCAGGTGGATCATCATGAAGCCGCCGCCGCCGATTCCCGCGGACTGCGGCTCGACGACGTTCAGCGCATAGGCGATCGCCACTGCGGCGTCGACCGCGTTGCCGCCGCGCTCGAGAATCTTCGCGCCGGCTTCCGCTCCATAGGGATTCGCGACCGCGACGACGCCTTTCTTGTAGGCCTTGCCTGACGCTTGCGGCGGCGGGGCCTTGACGTGCGAGCGGTGCTCGCGTTCGTCTTCATGCCGGTCGTCGCCGTCGTCGGCGCGCGCCAGGGTGAGCGAGCCGCAGGCGAGCAGGGCGGCGAGCGTGATGCCGGCGAGGCGGAATGTTTGGGGGGCGAATCGGGTCACGAACGGTCTCCTTGGGCTGTGTTGCGTCCAATCGTCGACTGCCAGCGGAGCTGGTGCAAGTCGGGTTGATACCGAGACGCGACCGCCGGTCGTGAACGTGGCGCTAAGCTACGCAACAACGCCCCAGCCTCGAGCCCGCCGCACCATGCCCATATCTGACAAAAATCCGCAAGACACCTCCCGCGCCTTCATGCCGTATCCGCCAGTCCCCGTGCCGCACGCGGCGAGCGGCCCGCTCTCTGGCCTCAGCTTCGGCGTGAAAGACCTGTTCGACGTGGGGGGCTACCCGACGAGCGGCGGCCAGCCGCTGTGGCTGGCCCTGTCGGGAATCAAGCAGCGCACGGCGCCGACGGTGCAGCGTCTGCTCGATGCGGGCGCCCGCTTCGCCGGAAAAACCGTCACCGACGAACTCGCGTTCTCGATGACCGGGCGCAACGCGCATTTCGGCGCGCCGGTGAACGGCGCTGCGCCGGAGCGCATTTCCGGCGGTTCGTCGTCGGGTTCGGCTTCCGCAGTGAGCCACGGCCTGTGCGACTTTGCGCTGGGCAGCGACACCGGCGGCTCGATTCGCGCTCCGGCGAATCATTGCGGCCTCGTCGGCCTGCGCCCGACGCACGGCCGGATCAGCCTGAGCGGCGCGGTCGACCTCGCGCCGAGCTTCGACACGTGCGGCTGGTTCGCGCGCGACATCGGCACGTTCGCGCGCGTCGCCGACGTCTTGCTCGGCGACGATGCGGCACCGCTGCCCGCCAAGCCGCGCCTGCTCGCGCCCGCTGACGTGTGGGCGCTGCTCAGCGCGCCGGTTCTCGAGGCGCTCGCCGCGCCGCGCGCGCGCGTCGAAGCGGCATTCGGCGCGGCGAAAACCGTGAACGTCGTGCTCGACAGTTTCGATGCGATGTACTGGTGTTTTCGCTACCTCCAGGGCCGCGAGGCGTGGTTGAGTGACGGTGCCTTCATCGAGCGTTACCAGCCGGTGCTCGGCACCGCCGTCGCGCAGCGCTTTGCCTGGTCGCGCGGCGTGACCGATGCGCAAGTCGCCGAGGCAGCGGCGTTTCGCGCGCGCTTTCGCGCCCACATGAGCGCGCTGCTGGGCAGCGACGGCGTGCTGGTCCTGCCCAGCATGCCCGACGTGGCACCACTGGCCAGCGCCGACGAAGACAGCATCGAGGGCTACCGCAACCAGGCGACGTACATGCTGTGCATCGCCGGCCTGGCGGGCTTGCCGCAACTCTCGCTGCCGATGGGCCAGCGCCTGGGCGCGCCGCTCGGCGTATCACTGCTCGGCCCGGCGGGCAGCGACCGCAGCCTCGTGCGGCTGGCCGAGCGCATCGGTTCCTGACGCAGGAGGCGCATCGCATGACCCCTCGCGCGATTCGCCTGGACGTGCACGCGCACGTCATCCCCTTGCGGGAAGGCGATGTGCGCGGCGTGCCGGGCGTGCAGTGGATGGACGCCGGCCACCTGCGCGTGGATGGCGCCGAGCTCGCCAAGCGCGAGCTGTACCAGCCGCAAGCCTTGCTCGAATGGATGGACACGAACCGCGTCGCGCAAGCGTGGATATCGATTCCACCCACGCTTTACCGGCCGCAGCTCGACGCCGCCGCTGCCCGTGAATGGGCGAACTGCGTGAATGCAGCGCTGGTCGGGGTGGCGGCGCTCGCGCCGCAGCGACTCGCGCCGATGCTGCACCTGCCGGTGGCGCACCCTGAGGTGGCGGCGCAAATCGTCAGCAGTGCGGCAACCGCAGGCGGCGCCAGGTTTGCGATGTGCGCCGGCGACGCGAGCCGCGCCGTCACGCTCTCGCACGCCGATTACGAACCGCTCTGGGGCGCGCTCGAACGCGTGCGCGCCTTCCTCTTCCTGCATCCGAGCCGCGGCTGCGATTCGCGCTTCGACGCGTTCTATCTGCAAAACCTGTTGAATAACCCGTTAGAGACGGCGTTGGCTGCGGCGCACCTGGCGATGTCAGGGGTGCTCGAGCGGCACCCGAACATCACGTTCTGCCTTGCGCACGGCGGTGGTGCCACGGCGGCGGTGGCGGGGCGGCTCGAGCGCGGCCAGGTCACCGGCAGGCCTGGCGCCTACCTCGGCGGCGAACGCGTGCGCCAGGCGCTGCGTCGCTTCTGCGTCGACTGCATCAGCCACGAACCGGCGGCGCTGCAGCTCGCCGCCGCGGTGCATGGCGACGCGCACATCCTGTTCGGCTCCGACTGGCCGTTCGAGATGGGCTTGTTCGAACCGCACGCGCAACTCGCCGCTGTGGATGCCGAGCTGTTGCAGGGCATCATGGTCGAGAACCCGCAGCGCCTGCTGCGCAAGCTCGGCGTCTGACTCCACAGAGAATGAGCGAGCTGCGCCCCGCCGCGTTCGTCATGAGTGCGCGCCGTGCCGCCGCGTCGCTGCCTACGGCATTGAGCTTTGCGCGCTCCGCGATGCGCCTCATCGTGCGCGGGCGTTGGCGCATCGATAAGCTGCGCTTCGAACTCGACGCCGACGGGCGCGGCGAAGTGCTTTATCGCCTGAACGGCGAAGGCTGGGTGTTCCACTTCTTCCTCGTCTCCGACAAGCTGCCCGAAGAGGTGAAGACCGATCGCAACTTCGCCGCCGGCTGGGACGCGATGGGCGTGCTGTGCCAAGGCGAGTGGAGCGCCGAGCGCGAAGCACGCCTGCGCAGCGAAATGCCGAAGCAGCGCGCGGGTTACGCCGACTACGACACGCTCGTCTACGCGCGCGGGAACCGCTCGACGCGGCTCTTCGAACATGTCGTGCAACGCCTCGCCGACGGCGAGCAACCCGACCCGGAGTTGCTCGCCCCGGTGGGCTATATCCTGCGCACGACGGCGTTCATCGCCAATGGCCAGCTCGGCACACGGCCGTTGGCCGGCTTCGAGCCCGGCCACCCCTTGCGCCGGCCTTACCACGCGCAGTTCTGCTCGGCGTTTGTGCTTCGCGAGTACGTGTTCGACCTCGTCGACCACATGGCGCGCGCGCGCAAGCCGAACGCCGCGCGCCTCGCGCCGGCGTTTCGCCGCTACCTGGGCCTGGGCAACTCGGCGGCGACGGGCCTCGTTGGGTTCATCAACAACCACCCGCACTTTCTGCAGCGCTGGACTCAAAACCACGAGGCTGTGCTCGCGCAGGCGCGCAACCGGACGGTGGACCTCGACGTGAAGCTGCGCTTCGCCGCGCTGCTCGACAAGGCGATCGCGCACCATCTCGAAGGCGCAAGACCGGTGGACGGCGTGTTCGCGCAGCCGCATGACGTGGCGCAGGATCTGCAGCGCTTGAAGGCGCGCTTCGACGCGGTCGCCGCCGGTACTGCGCCGCGCTGGAGCGAATTGACGGATTGGGCGCACGAGCAACTCGGCGCCGAAGCGGCAGAGTGCCTCGACGCGATGCTCATCGAGTTGCACCCGGACCTGATTGATGCTGCTGGCGACGCATTCCTCGCCGACGAGCGTTTCGAACTGGAGCCCGAAGCGACAGCGTCGCAGTTGCGCGATAGCCTGATTGCCCAATACGGCTGGGCGCTGGGCGCGGGAGATCCACACCACTTCTGGTACCGAACGACAAAGACGCCGCGCGACACGCGCCGCGCCTTGCGCGGCCGCGTTGCGGAATTCGAAGCCGAGACGACGATGGACACGCAGTGGCAGGTGCGGCGCCTGCTCGCGCACCTCGACGCAGTCGATCCAGACATCCGCGTCGCCGAAATCGTCGCGCGGCGCCCCGACTTGCGCCACGTCGTCGCGCGCGTGCAGGCGCTGCGCGGCATGGCGTATTCCGAACTCCGCGACGACTGGCTTGCCAAGGATTTTTCGCCATTTGCGTCGGTGCGGCTCGTGCTCAGTCTGAAGGGGCTTGAAAAATTCGAGGCGGCTCCGCCGAAGTCGGTGCGCGGCACGTTCATGCAGGGCGCGCCGATCGCCGAAGACGTGGCACAGGGGCGCGACGGCGACTGGCCTTATGCGCTGATGCCTGCGAACGCGAACGCGAGCGCTGATGTGATGCTGGTGCCGCTGCCTGTGCCGACGGGCCACTTGCCGCCAGCGTTGCCTCCCTACCCGACTAACGCCGACGAAATGCGCCGCATCGCGCCGCGCGAGTTTGCGCGCATGGTGCAGAACGCTTTGCAAGGCCATGGCGCGGCGCTGGGCGTTGCCGAAGACGCGTCGCTGCTCGTGATGGCTGCGCAAGCGCAAGACCCGACCGCGGCGGGCACGGTGTTGCAGCAATTGGCGCGCGGCCTCGTCTCGGCAGATCGACCGGTCGAGATCTGCAACTTCGAAACCTGCGGCGAGCTCCGAATCGCGCGGCTGAAGGCGCAAGGTGCATCGGCGTTGCTCGCTGCGCCGGCGGCGCTCGACTTGGCATGCATGCTGGCGCGCGCGCAGCCGCAAGCGATGGGCGTGGCGCTGGCGGACACGGTGGCGCACGCGGGGTTGGTGCGGGAGCTCGCGTTGCACTGCGCGCAGCGTGGTCTGATTGGCGTGTTTCTGTGGCGTGACGACGTGACCACGCAAGGCGTCGGCATGGCCATTGCCGGCCCGGGCGCAGCCGGCCCGTGGCAGGTGGGCGTGGCGCCGAGCGCGGCGCCGCTTGGCGCGCTGAGTGAGGTGCTGCGTGTCGTGCACAACGGCATCGCAGACGCCACCGCGCTCGCTGCAATTCTCGCCGCGCTGCCGCCGCAGGCCAGCCCGGGCTTTGCCCTGCTGTGCCTGGCGCCGAAGAACGCGGGCTTCAGCAGCGAGCTTGTTGCCGCACTGCGCGCGCGCTGGCCCGAGTCGGCACGCAGCGGCGAGCAGGTCGCCGCGCAACGCCAGGACTGGTTGCGCAGCGGGCTGTGGCTCGCGCGCACCGATTACGATGCGTTGAACCGTGCGGGCGCCGCGCTGCTGATTCCCGATGCGCAGGAGCATCGTGTCCTCGCGCCCTGCGTGGACCCGCTCAAGGTGTTCTGAACGAAGGAAGAGTAGATGGACGGTGAAGTCGAAGCGATGTTGATGCAGGCCGAAGGCGTGCAATACCGCGGCCGCAGTTACGCGATCGTCGACGGGCTGTCCATGCCCACGCCCGAGCGCCAATGGTTCGAGCAGTGGCGCGAAGGGTCGGTGGGGTGCGTCAACACTTGCGTCGCGGTGTGGGAGAACGCGACGGAGGCGCTCGGCGTGCTCGGCAAGTGGCGCCACGCGGTTCTGCAACACAGCGACCTCGTCGCCGCCGCGTCGAGCGTCGAGCAGATCGACGCGATTCGCCGCTCCGGCCGCACCGCGCTCGTCTTCGGTTTTCAGAACACGGCGCCGGTGGAGCACAACATCGACCTGTTCGGCACGTTCCGCGACCTGGGCGTGTGCATCATGCAGCTCACCTACAACCTGCAGAACTACATCGGCTCGGGTTACTGGGAAGAGGTCGACAGCGGCATCTCGTCGCGCTTCGGGCGCAAGGCGATCGAGGAGATGAACCGCGTGGGCATCCTCATCGACTTGTCGCACTGCGGCGAGCGCACCACGCTCGAGGCGATCGACCGCTCCGCGGTTCCGGTGGCGATCACGCACGCGAACCCGCGCGAGTTCGTCGGCACCGGCGTCTACGGCGCAGGCCGGCAGAAAACGACAGAAGCGATCCTGGCGCTGGCGCGGCGCGGTGGCGTGATCGGCCTCTCGCCGAACCGCAACATGACGAAGCGCGGCGCGGCGACGACGCTCGAAGAATTCGGCGACATGATCGCGTGGACGGTCGAGCGCATCGGCGTGGACGCGGTGGCGATCGGCAGCGACTACTGCCCCGGCCACACCGGCGCGGTGCGCACCTGGTGGCGTTATGCGCGCTGGTCGCGCGAGTCGGCTCCCGCCGAGCAGATGACGATGGCGCCGCACGAAGGCTGGTCCGACTGGGTGCGCACACCGGCGGGCCTGTGCAACATCATCCGCGAGCTGGTGCGGCGTGGCTTTGCCGAAGACGAGATCGAAAAAATGATGGCCGGCAACTGGATGCGGCTGTTTGCGCAGACCTTCAATCCGGCCCGCGCTTGACCGACCGAAGCCACTGAAAGGACTCACCCATGCCCCTGCGCCAAACCCTCGCCTCTGGCCTTCTTGCACTCGCGTCGCTTGGCGCGGCGCCCGCCGCATTCGCGGCCGACTACCCTAACAAGCCGATCACGCTGATCGTCCCTTTCGCGCCCGGCGGCTTTGTGCACGCCGTCGCGCTGATGTTCAGCGAGGGCATGGGCGCGATCCTCGGCCAGTCGGTCGTCGTGCTGAACCGTCCGGGCGCGAACGGCAACGTCGCCGCCGACGCGGTCGCCAAGGCCGACCCCGACGGCTATACGATATTCATCCCGACGGCGAGCATCCTGACGATCAACCCGCACCTGTACAAGAACGTCACGTTCGACCCGCTGAAGGACTTTGTTCCGATCGCGCAGATCGCGAACACGACAAACATGTTTGTCGTGAGCGCGAACAGCGGCATCAAGAGTTTCAAGGACTTGGTGGATCGCGCACGTGCCAAACCCGATTCGGTGTCGTACGGGTCCTCGGGCGCAGGCAGCATCCAGCACATCGCGGGCGAGGCGCTGCGGCGCCAGGCCGGGGTGAGCCTGATTCACGTGCCGTACAAGGGCATCGGCCCGGCGATGACGGACGTGATCGGCGATCGCCTGACGCTGCTCTTCTCCGACGCGTCCGGCATCCCGCACGTCAAGGCCGGGCGCCTGACGGCGATCGGCGTGTCGCCACGCCGCATCGACGACCTTCCCGACGTGCCGGCGCTGAGCGAAGTCGTCGCCGCCGCGGGCGTGCCGAACTACGCGCCGCCGACGATCTGGTACGGCATCGTCGCGCCCAAGGGAACGCCTGCCGACATCGTCGCCAAACTCAACGCCGCGATGGCGCAGACGCTCAAGCGCCCCGACATCCGCGACAAGCTCGCGGCCGCGGGCGCGATGCCGGCGAGCGACACGAGCAGCGCATTTTTCGGCAACGTGATCCGCACCGACCACGCGCGCTACGCCGAGATGCTGAAGACGCTCAACATCAGCGTCGACTGATGCCGAATCGCCTGCAGTTCTACATCGACGGTGCGTGGCGCGCGCCGGCGAGCAGCGCTGGCGTGATCGGCGTCGTGAACCCAGCGACGGAAGCCGTCTTCACCGAAGTGGCCGCGGGCACGCATGACGACGTGGACGCCGCCGTGCGCGCCGCACGAAGCGCCTTCCCCGGCTTCGCCGCGTGGAGCGTCGCGCAGCGCATCGAGCTGCTGCAGCGCATCGACGCCGGCTTCACCCAGCGGCGCGACGACTTGTGCAATGCGATGTCGCAAGAGATGGGCGTACCGATCACGGCAGCGCGCAACATCCATTTCCCGAGCGGCCCGGCGCACTTGCAAGAGATGGTTCGGGTGCTGCGCAGCTTCGACTTCGACACGCGCCGCGGCAGCACGCTCGTGACGAAAGAGCCGATCGGCGTGTGTGCGCTCATCACGCCGTGGAACTTCCCGATCAATCAGCTCGTCTGCAAGATCGCGCCTGCGCTCGCCGCGGGCTGCACGATGATCTTGAAGCCGAGCGAAGTGGCCCCCCTCAGCGCGCTCATCATTGCGCAAATCCTGCACGACGCCGGCGTTCCGGCTGGTGTGTTCAACCTGATCAACGGCAGCGGCACCGAAGTCGGGCAGCTGCTCGCCGCGCACGCGGACGTCGACATGGTGTCGTTCACCGGCTCGACGCGTGCCGGCGTCGCGGTAAGCCAAGCCGCTGCCGATACGGTGAAGCGCGTCGCGCTGGAACTCGGCGGCAAGTCGCCCAACATCCTGCTGCCCGACGCCGATTTTGCGCGCGCGGTTGCGCTCGGCGCGGCGCGCTGCTTCAACAACAGCGGGCAGTCGTGCGTCGCGCCCACACGCATGCTCGTGCCGCGGGAACGCCTTGCCGAAGTCGAAGCGCTGGCTGCGGCGTGCGCGGCAGGAACGCGTGTGGGTGCGCCCGACGACCCGGCAGCGGCGATCGGGCCGGTTGCGCATCGCGCGCAGTTCGACAAGGTGCAGAGGCTCATCGCCTCGGGCATCGACGAGGGCGCGCAGCTGGTTGCGGGCGGCCCGGGCCGCCCGCAAAGTTTTGAGCGCGGTTTTTACGTGCGCCCGACGGTGTTCTCCGGTGTCGACCCGAAGATGCATATCGCCCGCGAAGAAATCTTCGGCCCGGTGCTGTGCCTCATCGCTTACAACGACGAAGACGACGCCGTGCGAATTGCGAACGACACGCCCTATGGGCTGGCGGCGTATGTGCAATCGGCCGACGTCGAGCGCGCACGCCGGATTGCGCGGCGCCTGCGTGCCGGCAACGTGCAGATCAACTATCCGGCAGTGGACCGTGGCGCGCCGTTCGGTGGCTACAAACAGTCGGGCAACGGCCGGGAGTGGGGTGAGTTCGGGTTGAACGAGTTCCTGGAGATCAAGGGAATCCAGGGCTACGGCACGGACTGATATCGACTGACTTTGAGTCGCCGGCAGCGAGGGGCCAAAAGGCGACGGCTGTTCCTGCGCGATAGAACGCGACACCGTGAGCCGTGGCCGCCCGCTACTTTCCTTTCCGACTGTGTTGACGCAGCCATCGCGCGAAATCGGCTTCGTCCATCTGGCCGGCGGCCACCGCAAGCAGGGTGAGCACGCAGTCCGCATCTCCGGCGGTCAGCTCAAAGCCATTCAGATCGAGAAAGAGTTCGACGGCGACGAACGTCGTGCGCTTGTTGCCGTCGATGAAGGGGTGGTTGCGCGCGATGCCGAAGCCATAGGCGGCGGCCAGCTCGGCAGCGTCCGGCTCGGTGTGGGCCGCCAGGTTGTTCGGCCTGGCAAGGGCTGATTCGAACAAACCTTCGTCGCGCGTGCCCGCCGCGCCGCCGTGCTCGGCGAGCTGTTCTTCATGAACGGCGCGCAAGACGTCGGCGTTGAGCCAGACCCAAGGCGCCGCTTTCTTGGTCCTCACTTCGCCAGCTCGCGCAACACGTTGCGGCGCTTCTTCATGACACTTCGCGCAGCCGTCATCTGCGCCTCGAACTCGGCGCTGTAGCCGGTGCTGCCGCAGGGCGGCCGCGTCAGCGTGGCCTACACCAGGGGCACGCTGAGGCGCGCAATCGCGGCTTGCGTAGTCGGGCGCACGCCGCGCCACCAGGTGAACGCTTCGGCGGCCTGTTCGACGAGCATGCCCACGCCGTCGGCCAGGCGCGCCACGCCGGCCGCTTGCGCGAGCCGCAGAAAGGGCGTCAGCCCCTTGCCGTAGACGAGTTCGTAGGCCAGCCCATCGGGCGCGAACAACTCCGCTGCAATCGGCGGCGCGTCGCCGTGCATGCTCGCCGAGGTCGCATTGATGACCAGGTCGAAGCGTGTGTCCCCGAGCCCGGCGTAGCCGCAGCCCCGCACCGGGTGATTTCCGCCGAGCGGCTGCGCCAACGCCTGCGCCGTGGCCGCGGTGCGGTTTGCGATCACGAGTTGCGCGGGACGCGCTTCCAGCAGCGGCAGCAGCACGCCGCGCGCCGCGCCGCCCGCGCCGAGCAACAACACGCGCTTGCCCGACAGTTGCAGCCCCAGGTTGCGCTGGATGTCGTTCACCAGGCCCACGCCGTCGAAGTTGTCGGCCACGATGCGCCCGGCTTCGAACTTCAACGCGTTCGCGGCACCCGCCTCGCGCGCGCGTTCGCTGAGGTCTTCCGCCAACTCGCAGGCGAGCAGCTTGAACGGCGCCGTCACGTTCAGGCCGCGCCCGCCCTGCTCGCGAAAGGCACGCACCGCGTCGGCAAATCCTTGCGCCGAGTCGGTGGGCCCGAGAATCGCCGAGTACGCCATGTCCTGCGCAGTGGCCAGCGCGAACATGGCGTGGATCAGGGGCGATTTGCTGTGGCTGATCGGGTTGCCGATGACGGCGTAGCGGTCGGTCAAGAACTTCTCCGGGTGGCGCGCGCCGTGACGCGCTTCACTCCACCTTCGCGCCCGAGGAATTCACGACCTTCTCCCACTTTGCCGTCTCCGCAGCGATGACTTTGCCGAAGTCCTCCGGCGTTCCGCCGATCGGCTTGCCGCCGAGTTCGGCCAGGCGTTCGCGCATCTTCGGGTCGGCCAGGGCGCGGTTGATTTCGGCGTTGACTTTATCGATCACGTCGCGCGGCGTGCCCTTGGGCATGCCGATGCCGAACCACGCCGTTGCTTCGTAGCCGGGAACGGTTTCGCCGACGGTGGGCAAATGCGCCATGGCGGGTTCGCGCTGCTCGGACGTGACCGCCAGCGCGCGCAGCTTGCCGCCCTTGATGTGGTTGATCGACGAGGGCAGGTTGTCGAACAGCACGTCGACCTGGCCACCCATCAGGTCCGTCAACGCCGGCCCCGCGCCCTTGTACGGCACGTGCAGCATGTTGCAACCCGTCATCGACTTGAAGAGTTCACCCGACAAGTGCACCGAGGTGCCGCTGCCGGATGAGGCCATGTTGATCTTGCCCGGGTTCGCTTTGCAGTAGGCGATGAACTCCTGCACCGTCTTGGCCGGGAACGACGGCGTCACCTCCATCACATTGGGCGTGCGGATCAGGCCGGCGACGGGCACGATGTCGCGGATGAAGTTGTAGTTGAGGTTTTTGTAGAGCGTCGCGTTGATGCCGTTCGCCGGGTTCACGAGCAGCATCGTGTAGCCGTCGGGCGGTGAATTGACGACGAACTCGACGCCGATGTTGTTGCCCGCGCCGGGTTTGTTTTCGACGACGAAGGACTGGCCCATCTTCTCGGTGAGCCACTGCGCGACGATGCGCGCGAGCACGTCGGTGGTGCCTGCCGGCGGGTAGGGGACGACCCACTTCACCGGCTTGGTGGGGTAATCGGCGGCGAATGCGGGCAGGGCCGCGGTCAGCGCGGCGAGCAGTGCGGCGATGGGGGCAAGTCGAATCACGGGGTCTCCTCGGATGGATCATGTGCCGCCTGCCGATTCTTCGGGCGACGTGCGGCGATGATAGCCACGTGGGTGAATCGGGCGGAACCACGCCGAACGATGAAACGCTTGCTCGGCATGGCCGTTGCGCGCATCATGGCCACTGTGAAGGAACTGAAGCCCCGCCGCAACTTGATCAGGCAGCTCGCGATTGGCCTTGGCCTCGGCCCGCTCGCCGTGGCGGCTGTGCGCGGCGCACAGCCGCCCAGAAAGACCTACAGAATCGGTTTTCTGCGCGGAACCTCACCCCGGCCTCGCGAGTTCGAAGAGTTCCGTCAAGGGCTACGCGAGTTCGGCTATGTGGAAGGCGAGAACGTCGTCATCGAGCAACGCTATGCACACGGGGCGCTCGATCGGCTGTCCAGCCTCACCGCCGAGCTGGTTCGGCTCGAGGTTGATGTCATCGTCACGGGCGGGACGCATGACGCCAAGGTCGCCAAGGCTGCAACGACGGCGATCCCTGTCGTCTTCACGCTGGCCGGCGACCCGGTGGGCAGCGGACTCGTCGTGAGCCTGGCCCGGCCCGGCGGAAATGTCACAGGGCTATCCAACCTGCAGGCCGAACTCGGCGGGAAGCAGCTGCAGTTGCTCAAGGAGGTGGTGCCCCGCGCCTCGCGCATCGCGGTCCTGTACAACCCCGCGAATCCGACCAACGCAGTGCATCTGGAGAGCGTGCGCGCCGCGGCCCGATCCTTGTCGGTGCAACTCCAGGTCATCGAGGTGCGCACCACGAATGAGTTGGCACGCGCGTTCTCATCAATGGTTCGCGGGCACGCTGGCGCCCTGCTCACGCTGGCTGATCCGGTGTTCGGCACGGACCCTCAGCGGCTTGCGAGGCTCGCGGTCGAGAACCGGCTGCCGGCGATGTTTTTCGAGAAAGCGTTCGTCGACGCTGGCGGCCTGATGTCGTTCGGGCCGAACATCTTCGACCAGTTTCGGCGCGCCGCCGCCTACGTGGACAAGATCTTGAAGGGAGCGAAGCCGGCGGACATCCCGGTCGAGCAGCCGATGCGATTCCAATTGGCGATCAACATGGCGACCGCAAAAGCCCATGGCATCGCCTTCCCGACGAGCATCCTCATCCAGGCCACCGAGGTCGTCCCATAACGTCCCAGGCTCCTGGGACGCTCGACAGGCGTCAATGAATTCGATGGCGCTCGCGCAAGAGTTGCGTCGCACGCGCCAGCGCGGCGAGTTTGGCCTGCGCCGTCGCGTCGGAGTTCACCGGGTTGTCGGCAAACGTCGCGAAGCCGCAGTCGGGCGTGAGCAGCACACGCTCGGCGCCGAACAAACCGATCGCCTGTTCGACGTGCGCGACGATGCTCTCCACCGATTCCACGTGGGCGTGTTTCTGGTTGCACGCGCCCACGCCGATGCGAAAGTGATCGGGCAATGACTTCAGCACCTGCATTTCGCCGGAACGCGGCGTGCACAGCTCGAGCAGCAGCGTTCCCACGCGCATCTGCGCGAGTGTGCTTGCGAGCGGCCGGTAGTCGCCGGCGAGCGCCTTGCTCTCGTCGGCGGTCCAGTTGCCGCGGCACATGTGCAGCGCCAGGCGGTCCAGCGGAAAGCCTTCCGTGACGGCGTTGACGAGGTCGCGCGCAAACGCCAGCTCGACCGGGCTGTCGCTCTTCGCGGAGAGCGCACCGCACATGAAGCTGCGCTGCGTCGCCGGCCCGCTGAAGACAACCTCCGACAGCACCGGCTCGTCGAGCTGAACCAGCGCCGCTCCGGCGGCGAGCAGGCAGGCGATTTCTTCGCGCAGCACGCGCACGATGTCGCGCGCCAGGTCTTCGCGGTTCGCGTAGGCGCGATCCGAAATGCACTCCATCCACATGGTTCGCGTCAGCAGGTAGGGGCCGGGCAGCGCCACCTTGACGGGCAGCTCGGTCAAGGTGCGAGCGAACTCGACTTCGTGAACGGCGATGCCCTTGCTGCGCCCGAGCGGCCCGAACACGGCGGGGTGCCGCACGTCACCTGCCGGCACGTCGAGCGCGCGCAATTCGCGCTCGAACTCTTCCGGGTCGTCCACCAGCGGCAGCAGGTCGGTGAGCGGAATCAACTGGCAGTTGTCCAGGCGCGAAGCAACGAAACTCGAATAGCTGTCGCGGCGCTGTTCGCCGTCGCTCACGACGTCGACGCCGGCGTTGACTTGGGCGGCGACGGCCAGGCGCACCGCGTCGTCGGCAGTGCGCTGAAACTCGGCCTCGGCAAGCCGGCCTTCCATGTGCTCGTGCACGGCTTGCAGCATCCAGCGCGGGCGCGGCCAGCTGCCGATGCCCATCACCGACAGCGGCTTGATGGCGGGTGCCGGGGCGGGCGCGGGCCACACCGCGAGCGGCTTCACGTCGATCAGCGTCACGCCGCCGCTGCTTGCACGTGGCGCTGCCGCCCCAGCCTTGCGCTCGGCGAGCTGACCCTTGGCGACGAGAAAACTGCGCTGTTTACCTTCTTTCGTGAACGACACCAATTCATTGCTGGTCATGCGGCACCACGCGGGCAAGTCTTCGTCGACGGAGATTTCGGTGGAGCGGATTTCCAGCAATCCGCCGCGCGGCATCGGGTCGATGTGTTTGCGAATCAGCAGCAGCAGGCCGTTGCCGCAATCGAGGTCGCCGCCGTCGAAACTCACGTCGGCAGGCTGAGGGTGATGTGCGCTGGGGGTCATGGGTGTTCTCCGGGTCGGTCAAGCCGCGGCCCAGCGTGCGGCCGCAGGCGGTTGAGATTTGTCGTCTGCAGGTGAGTTGCCGTAAACATTGAGCAGCGAAGTTTCGGCGAAGTCGGCCGCGGCGACGTCCATCACGATTCGCCCTGCACTCAGACCGACGACACGGTCGGCAAACTGCTTGGCGAACTGCGGCTGGTGCAGGCTGCAGATCACGCCGACGCCGCCGCGCTCGGCGTGGCAGATCGCGCGCAGCAATTCGAGGATGCCTGCGCCGATGCGCGGGTCCAGGCTCGCCACCGGCTCGTCGGCGAGGATCAGATCCGGCTGCTGGGCGAGCGCACGCGCGATCGCGACACGTTGTTGCTGCCCGCCCGACAAGGTGTCGGCGCGCTGCCAGGCCTGCTCGAGCAGGCCCACGCGGTCCAGGCATTCGAGCGCGAGCAGCGTGTCGGCGCGCTCGAAGCGGCGCAGCCAGCCGCGCCACGCGGCCACGTGGCCCAGCCGCCCGGCGAGCACGTTCTCCAGCGCCGTCAGGCGGCTCACGAGGTTGAATTGCTGAAAGATGACGGCAATCGTGCGCCGCTGCCGGCCCTGCAGCGTGGCGACGTCAACGCCGCGTAAATGCGCTGAGCCCGAGTCCAGCGCGGTCAACCCGGCGAGGCAACGAAATAGCGTTGTCTTGCCGGCGCCGCTGGGGCCCAGCAGCGCCAGAAACTCGCCGCGGCGCACGCTGAAACTCACGTCGGCAATCGCGGCGCGCCCGGCGAACGACTTGCTCGCGCTGCGCACGTCGAAGAGCTTGTCCTGCGTCATGGCGTCATCGCGTCACACCAGGCGCTTGCGCAGCCAGCTGCTGAACTGGTCGAGCGCGGTGACGACGATCAGGATCACGGCGATGATCGTGAACAGGCGCGAAAAATCGAGCAAGTCCATGCTGTTCTTCAATTCCTGGCCGATGCCGCCCGCGCCGACGACGCCGAGCACGGTGGAGGCGCGCACGTTGAACTCCCACCAGAAGAGTGCAGTGGACAACAGCACGGGCAGCACGTCGGGCAGCAGGCCGTAGACGAGCGCCGTGTAGCGGCCGGCGCCGGTGGTGCGCACCGCGTCGAGCGGGCCCATCTGGGCGTTTTCGATCTGATCGGCAAACAGTTTCGCGGCGCTGCCCCAGGTGTGCAGCGCGATGCCGAGCACGCCGGCGAAGGGGCCGAGGCCCACGGCGGCGACGAACAGCAGCGCAAAGACGAACGAATCGACGCCGCGCAAGGCGTTGAGAAACCAGCGCGCCGGGTAGTACAGACGGGGGAAGGGAGTGATGTTGCGGCTCGCGAGCACCGCCATCGGCACGGCGAGCAGCGTCGCCAGCGTCGTGCCGATCGCCGCCATCGCCACCGTTTCGGCGGTGCGCAGCAGGAACAGCGGCAACTCGTCGAGCTTGGGGGGCCAGGCCTGCGACAGCCAGAACCACAGCTTGGGCAGGCCGCTCGCCAGCTTCACCGGGTCAACTTGCGCGAGCCACCACGACACCGCATAGAACGCGAGCACGAGCAGCAGCAGCGCGGCGGCCTTGTAGGGGCCGCGCGCGTGGCTGCGAAGTCTCGCCTCCAGGGCCAAGTGCGCGCTGGAGGTGCCGCCCACGGCGCTCATCGTTCAGGTCTTGGGCTTGATCTTGCCCACCGCGATTCCCGCGTTTTCGATCGACGCATACGAGGCGTGTGTCGCCGCGACAAAGCCGGTGTAGCGATTGGGCAGCAGTGTCTTCGCCTGCTCGACGCTGATCGACGTGAGGATTTTCTGCACCTTGTCGCTGAACTCCTTGGGCGTGCCCTTGGGCACGGCGATCGCGTCGTTCGGCAGCGGCGCCGAGGTCCACAGGATTTTCGTGCTGTCTTCCTTGATCTTGCCGCTGGCGATCATGGCGTTGCGATTCCGATCGAAATCGGTCGCCATGTCGGCGTGGCCCGCCTGCACCGCGATCTCGTTGGCTGCGTGGGTTGCCCCCTCGTTGTACTTCCAGAACGTCTTCGGGTCGATTTTCCAGACCTCCTTGGCATACCAGGTCGGAATCAACCAGCCCGACGTGGAGCCGACATCGGCAAACGAGATCGACATGCCCTTGGTGTCGTCCGGGAACTTCGCGACTTTCAGGTCAGGCTTGCCGACGATGATCGCGTAGTAAATCGGCTTGTCGTCGTACTTCACCGTCGCCAACGCGGTGCAGCCGGTGCTGCTGGCAGCGAGCACGTAACCCCAGGGGCCCATCCACGCCAGGTCGAGTTGGCCTGAGCCCATGGCGACGGCCATGCCCGCCCAGTCGGTGGTGGCGACGAGGTCGAAATCCGCGCCGAGCTGTTCCGCCAGGTGCGCGAACAGCGGCATGTAGGCCTTCTTCGTGTCTTCCGGGTTCGGCAACAAGGGCCCGACGCCGAAGCGGAGTTTGCGTTTGGTTTGCGCAAAAGAAACTGCGGGAGCCAGCGCGAATGCGCCGGCCACACCGGCTCCTGCGGCAAGCAGCCGCCTGCGAGTGGAACTCATGATGCCTCCTGCTTCAGTAGCTGATGCTCGGGCAGGCGCCGTCGCTCATGAACTCGACGAGCTTGGCGCCGCCCACGACGGCCGCACCGTCGACAAGGTTGTTCTCGTCGAGCTTGCGCTTCTTGAAGCACGGCGAGCAGACGAACATGCGCCCCCCCGCCTTGGCGAAGTTGGCCATCAATTCCTTGAGCGGCGCGAAGCCCTCTTCGTGGATCGAATCGGCAACGCCTTTTTGCGACAGGCGCGTCGCCTCGATCGAGAGGAAGACGACGGTCTCCTTGTCCGACGCGACCGCGGCGTTGGCCACGACGAACGCGACGGTCGCCTTGTCGGCGTTGTCCAGGCCATGGGTCAGACTGACGACGTATTTACCGGGCATGCTTTTCTCCTCTATCGGTGGTTGCAGAAAACGGGCGCGGCTTGCGCCCACGAAAATTGGGCGGCGTCAACCCTTGGCGCGAATCCAGTACGCCTTGGATGAGAGATCGCTTGCGAGCAGCGCATTGCCTGTCATCGAGCACCATGCGGGCAGGTCAGACGGCGCGCCGGCGTCGAGTGCGATCACCTTGAACACCTGGCCGGGCGCCTGGCGCACACGCTGGCGCAGCTCGAGCACCAGATCGCCGCAGCTCAGCTCGCCGGCGTTCCATTCGATGTCGTATGCCAAGCTCATGCGGCGAGCGCGAACGCTGCGCCCAGCGCGCCATGCGGGCGCGGGTGCGAAGAGTCGCTGAGCTTGAGTGGGGAGGCCGCAGGCGAGAAACGCGGCGGCCGGAAGGGCGGGGGGGTGTGCAGAGGGCGTTGCGGCAGCGCACGCATTGACGCACCGGCCCAGCACGATATCGACGTGTAGAAGTGTTTGAAGCGATCGAAGAGCTTGATTCGCAGACGCGCCCGCAGCCTTTGCTGTGCCCGAACTTCAAGCACTTGCACGGAGAGGGAGAGCGTCGACATGCGATTCAGTTTACGACGGAAACCGCGAATCTTCTGTCACACATCAGAAGTTGAGGAAACGCGCCCCCTCGGAAAACCCTGAGCCGAGCAGGGACGCGGCGCCACGCACGCCGCACACCGCGTCGATCAACTGATCGGCACGCATCGACTGTTCCGCCAGCGCCACCGGGCACGCAAAAATCTCGACACCATGGTCGCGCGCCTGCTGCGCCTGAGCGGCGAGCACAGCGCTGACGCGTTCGCGCTCGAACAGCGCAAGCGCCACGCCGCTGACGATGTGCAATTGCGTCGCCACGTCCATTGCCGCCGCCGTGGCGGCGTAGCGCAGCGCGAGCGAGGCGGCGCCAGACGCCTCGGGCGACGCGTTGCTGAGCACGATCACGAGGCACGAGGTCGGCAGCGGGGCTGTGTCGGGCTGAGTCATGAACCGGGTGCGAGTTGGGCTGCACTGTAGCGCGGCATCACGCGTTGGCGTCCTCACGCGTACTTCAACTCCCCCGCCTTGCCGCGAAACACCCAATACGAAAATATCGTGTAGCCGGCGATCGCCGGCACCGAGATGAGCACGCCGATCAGAATCACTTTGAGCGACGCGGCACTGCTCGCGGCCTGCCAGATCGTCAGCCTGTCGATCACGACGAAGGGGTAAAGGCTGTACGCCAGGCCCAGGAATCCGAGCACGAAGACGAGGATCAGCAGCACGAAAGGCAGCCAGCTGAGTGGCCCGCGCACGACGCGTGTATCGAGCAGCTTGCGCACCGTGAGCAGGGCGACGCCGGTCATGAGGGGAATCGCCATCAGCGCGATCAGCGCCGGCAGCGTGAACCAGCGCTCGCGCACCGTCGCGCTGATCCACGGCGTGGCGAGCGAAATCAGCAGCATGCCGCCGACCATCGGCGCCCACGCGATGCGCGCCCAGCGAACGGCTTTGTCCTGCAACTCGCCTTCGGTTTTCATGATGAGCCACGTGGCGCCGAGCAACACGTACGCCATCGGCAGCGCCGCAGCGATCGCCGCGGCGAAGAGCGGATAGTTCCAGCCCTCGCCGAAGCCGCTGACGTAGCGCCCGAGCATCCAGCCTTGCGAGGTGGCGGCGAGCAACGAGCCGGCGAAGAAGAGCTGGTCCCACATCGCCTTGCGCTGGGCCTTGGCCTTGACGCGAAAGTCGAACGCAACGCCGCGCAACGTCAGGCCGATCAGCATCAGCGCCACCGGCAGGTAGAGTGCGCCGAGCACCACGCCATGCGCCTTGGGGAAGGCGACGAGCAGGATGCCGATGCCCAGCACGAGCCAGGTTTCGTTGGCGTCCCAGAACGGGCCGATCGAGGCGATCAGCACGTCTTTCTCTTGCGCAGTGGCGCGCGGCAGCAGCATGCCCACACCGAGGTCGTAGCCGTCGCTGATGACGTAGATGAGCATCGCCAGGCCCATCAGCGCCATGAAAATGACGGGGAGCATCTGGTCGAAGTTCATCATGCTGGAGCTCCCTGCGGTGTCGCTTCGGGCTCGGGTTGCGCGGGTTTCAGCGCCATGTAGGCGAGCACGCTCACGTAGGCAGCGATCAGCGCGAGGTACATCGTGACGTAGAGCGCCAGCGTCAACCCGATCATCGGCGCGGCGATGGTGGAGGCGACGTCTGCCGTGCGCAGCAGCCCGTAGACGATGAAGGGCTGGCGCCCGATTTCGGTGACGTACCAGCCGGCGAGCGTGGCGACCCAGCCGGAGAACGTCATTGCCGCGAGCCCCCACAACAGCCAGCGCGGCAATCGGGTTGGCTGCCAGCCGCAGCGCCGGTAAAGCCACCCGCCGAGCCAGCTGACGCCAAACATCAACACGCCCACGCCGACCATCGTGCGAAACGCAAAAAACAGCGGCGCGACGGGCGGGTGCTCGCCGCGGAAGTCGTTGAGACCCTTGATTTCACCGTCCGCGGCGTGCGTCAGGATGAGGCTTGCCAGCTTGGGAACCGCCACCTCGAAATGGTTGCGCCGCTCAGCTTCATCGGGCCAGGCGAAAAGCAGCAACGGCGCGCCGCGCTGCGTGTCCCACACGCCTTCCATCGCGGCGATCTTCTGCGGCTGGTGCTGCAAGGTGTTCAGGCCGTGCAGGTCGCCGACGACAATTTGCAGCGGGACCAGCAGCGCCGCGAGCGTGAGCCCGACGCGCAACACCTTGGCGGTGGACGCATTGACGGCGCCGCGCAGCACCTGCCACGCGCTGATGCCGGCGAGCAGGAACGCCACCGTCAGGGCCGAGGCGAGCAGCATGTGCGTGAGGCGGTAGGGGAACGACGGGTTGAAGATCACGTCGATCCAGCTTCGCACGTGGAATTCGCCGTTCAACAGGTCGAAGCCGGCGGGGGTTTGCATCCATGAATTGAGCGCGAGGATCCAGAACGCGCTGAGCGTCGTGCCGAACGCGACGAAAAACGTCGCCATCAAGTGGATGCGTTCGCTGACCCGGCCATGCCCGAACAGCATGATGCCGAGAAACCCGGCCTCGAGAAAAAACGCCGTCAGCACTTCGTAGGCGAGCAGCGGGCCGGCGACGTTGCCCACGCGCTCCATGAAACCCGGCCAGTTGGTGCCGAACTGGAAACTCATCGTGATCCCTGACACGACGCCCAGCGCAAACGTCAGCGCGAACACCTTGGTCCAGAAGCGATACGCGATCAGCCACGCAGGCGCTGCGCGTGCGCAGCCAGCGCCAGCGGAAGAACAGCAGCATCCAGCCCAGCGCGATGCTGATCGTCGGGAACAGGATGTGGAAGCTGATGTTGGCGGCGAACTGCATTCGCGCCAGGAGGAGGGCGTCCATGCGGGCATGCTAACGTGGAGTTGTTCGAGTACGTCATCCCGGCGTTCGCCGGGATGACCCTTGCGTTGCGGGTGCGCCAGAATCGGGTTCCCTTCCAATCCACGGTCGTGCCTGCCGCACGCGCCCTGCGTCATGACATCAACGCGCTCCACTGGCGACCCACTGCGCATCGGCGTGCTGGGTTGCGCCAACATCGCCAAACAATTCGTGCGCGACGTGCACCCGAGCCCGGCGCTGCGAATCGTCGCGGTGGCGAGCCGCAGCGCCGAGAACGCAGCCGCATTCGCCGCGGCGCACGGCGTGCCGCGCCATCACGCGAGCTACGAGGCCTTGCTCGCCGACGCCGCTGTCGACGCGATCTACCTGCCGCTGCCCAACAGCCTGCACGCGGCGTGGGCGATTCGTGCGGTGCAAAGCGGCAAACACGTGCTCTGCGAAAAACCGCTCGCGCTCGGCCTCAGCGAAGCGCAGGCGATGTTCGACGCGGCTCGAGCAAACAAAGTGATGCTGCTCGAAGCCTACCCCTACTCGTTCCAGCCGCAGACCGGTGCGATGCTGGAACTGCTGCACAGCGGTGCCATCGGCGCCGTCAAGTCAGTTCACGCAAGTTTCGGCTTCACCTTGGCCAACCCGCTGAACAACATCCGCTTGAACCCCGGGTTGGGCGGCGGCGCGCTGCTCGACGCCGGAAGTTACCCGTTGAGCCTGATTCGCCTGGCCATGGGCACCGCGCCGCGACGCGTGCACGCCGACGCGGCGTGGGCCGAAAGCGGCGTCGACATCTCGATGAGCGCGACGCTGCACTACGCCGACGGACGCCGCGCCCAGCTGTCGTGCGCGATGGACACCGCAAACCACCGCCGCGCGACGATTGTCGGCACGCAAGGCACGATAGACACCGAATACCTGAACCACACGAGCACGCAGGCCGGCGGCGACGCCTTCGGCTACTTGCCGAGTCAACTTCGCGTGCGCCGCGGCACGGCGAACACGATTCCGTTCGAGGACATTCGCACCGGTGTGGGCAGCGGCTTTCGTTTTGCCGCCGAGGCGTTTGCCAACGTGGTCGCGCAGCGCGATTTCGCTGCGGTCGAGCGCGCCGCGTTGGCGAGCCTGGACAACGCGGCGACGCTCGAGGCGCTTGCGGCGAGCGCGCGCCTGGGGCGCGCCGTGGACGTGGCGTCGCGCCCGGGTTGACGCGGCGGCTCGTGCGGCCCGAATGAAGCTGGTGTGGCAGGTGAATCCGTGAACGCCGAAGCATCGACACGCGCCGTCATCGTCGCCGGGGGCGGTATCGGCGGCGTTGCCGCGGCGCTGGCCCTGGCGCGGCGCGGCTTTCACGTGAAGGTGCTCGAACAGTCGGCACAGCTCGGCGAGATCGGCGCGGGCCTGCAGCTCGGGCCGAACGGCTTTGCCGCGTTCGACGCTTTAGGCATCGGCGAAGTCGCGCGTGCCCGCGCCGTCTACACCGATCAGATGGTGATGCACGACGCGCTCGATGAAACGCTCGTCGGGCGCATCCCCACCGGAGCGGCGTTCCAGCAGCGCTTCGGCAACCCGTACGCGGTGATCCACCGTGCCGACGTGCACAACGCGCTGCTCGAAGGGGCGCAGGCGACTGGGCGTATCGAGGTTGCGACCGCGACGCAGGTGCAGCGCATCGAGCAGGATGAGTCCGGCGTCACCGTGTTCGACGCGAAAGGCGGCCAACACCGCGGCGTGGCGCTGATCGGCGCCGACGGCGTGAAGTCGGCGGTGCGCCGCCAGTACGTGGGCGACGAGGCGCGTGTCTCGGGCCACGTGGTCTACCGCGCCGTCGTGAACCGTTCGGACTTCCCGAAGGACTTGCAGTGGAACGCGGCGAGCATCTGGGTCGGCCCGAACTGCCATCTCGTGCACTACCCTTTGCGCGGCGGCGATCAGTACAACGTCGTCGTCACCTTCCACAGCCGCGCGCCCGAAGAGTGGAGCGTGCGCCAAGGCAGTCGCGAGGAGGTGCAGAGCTACTTCGAGGGCATTTGCCCCAGGGCGCGCCAGCTCATCGACCTGCCCAAGGACTGGACGCGTTGGGCGACGGCCGACCGCGAGCCGATCGCGACGTGGAACCACGGCCGCGCAACGCTGCTCGGCGACGCCGCGCACCCGACGCTGCAGTACCTGGCGCAAGGCGCGTGCATGGCGCTGGAAGACGCGGTGACGCTGGGCGAGGCGCTGCGCGTGTGCGACGACGATTTTGCGAAGGCCTTCGACTTGTACCAGCGTTCGCGCGTCGCGCGCACCGCGCGCATCGTGCTCTCGGCGCGCGAGATGGGCCGCATCTTCCACGCCAAAGGGGTCGAGCGCCTGGTGCGCAATCATTTGTGGACAGGCCGAACGCCCGAGCGCTTTTACGACGCGCTGGAGTGGCTGTACGCTTGGAAGGTCGAAAATTGCCTGGCAGCCTGAAGTGATACTCGTGCGTCTCGAATCGCACAAGGGCTGCGACGGTGCGTGGGCGGCTTTCGGCCCGTTGCTGCCGTTCGATGTGGCCTCGAGACTTGCTCAACAACCCTCGTCATCCCGGCGAAAGCCGGGATCCACCGGTTGTACGCGATGAACGCTTCGCCGGACGCGCGACTTCCACGGGTGGATCCCGGCTTTCGCCGGGATGACGGACTTCTTGCGTCGTGCCATTCGCCTTGCACGTTGTCATGCTGGGCTTTGTGCAGTGGCGGGCTGGGCGCACGCAAAGCGGGCATCCAACCGGCAGCACCGGGCCGAAAGCAGTCCTTCACACACCATCGGTGTGTTGCGGCTCGCGCAACGCGCGGTGGAACAATTGAGATGTCGAGACCATAACCCGTTCCCCAAGGAGACACCCACATGTCCGCAGTCCCTGTTCCGAACATTCAGGCAGAGCGTGAGGCCTTCTACGGCCGTGCCGATACGCAGCACCTCGCGCCGCTCTGGACGCGCCTGCGCTCGCTTGTTCCTGTCGAGCCCACGCCGGTGGGCGTGCCGCACCGCTGGGCGTATGCCGACGTGCGGCCTTACGTGCTCGAGTCGGCCGCGCACATCAGCGCCAAGGAGGCCGAGCGGCGCGTCATGATCCTCGAGAACCCGGGGTTGAAAGGCACGTCGCAGATTACGAATTCGCTCTACGCCGGGTTGCAGCTCATCATGCCCGGCGAAGTGGCGCCCGCGCACCGCCACACGCAAAGCGCGCTGCGCTTCATCGTCGAAGGGCAGGGCGCGTACACGGCGGTGGACGGCGAAAAAACGACGATGCATCCGGGCGACTTCGTCATCACGCCGAGCTGGACCTTCCACCACCATGGACACGATGCCGAACTTGGCAAGGGAGGTCCGATGGTCTGGCTGGATGGGCTGGACATCCCGCTCGTCGCCTTTTTCAACAGCACCTTCCGCGAAGACCACGAACACGACGAAGCCGACGTGATCCGCCCCGAGGGCGACGCGCTCGCGCGCTACGGCAGCGGGCTGCTGCCGGTGGGCTACAAGACCGCCTCGCTCAACTCGCCCGTCTTCAACTACCCCTACGCGCGCACGCGCGGTGCCTTGCAATCGCTTACCCACGCAGGCGCTCCGGATGCGCACCTGGGCCACTTGATGCGTTACGTGAATCCGCTGGACGGCGGCTGGGCGATGCCGACGATGGCCACCATGATCCGCCTCTTGCCCAAGGGCTTCGCGACGCTGCCGTACCGGTCCAGCGACAGCACGATCTTCATCGTCGTCGAGGGCCGTGGCGAGTTGCGCGTCGGCGCGCAGCGCTTCGAGCTGGCGCCGCACGACATCACGGTAGTCCCTGGCTGGATGGCGTACACGCTGCACGCGCTAGATGATTGCGTCGTGTTCTCCTATTCCGACCGCGCCGCGCAGGAGAAGCTGGGCTTGTTCCGCGAGCAGCGCCTCGCGGCGTGAGCCGGCCTATCCGTCGCGTCCGAGCTTGCGCTCCAGAAAACTCACGAGCGCATCGAGTGCATACCACGTGACGAGAAAACCGCCCGCTTCCAGCAAGAAGCTGTGCCACTTGTAGAACATCTCGGCAATCGCCAAAGCACCCAGCAGGACCGGGGCGTGGCGCAGCACCAGTTGGCGTGGCGGAAGGCGTGAAATCAAGGCGTACATGGCTTGTCTCGGGTTGCGGATTGCGGGGGGTGGTGAAAGTCTTGGGGACGTGGCCGCCGATCACATCGTGCGGCGCGGCCCTTGTCAACGGGGCAAGCCCGGTGTTGCGCCACAGTCGCAGTAAGGCAGGCTACGCGTGCTGCTGCGCGTGCGGCGCAAATCAACACAGAAGAGGAGACTTCATGGCAGCCGCCCCACCTGATGCTGAACGCCTCGACGCGCTCAAGTGGCGCTGCATCGGCCCGCCGCGCGGCGGGCGGGTCGTGGCGGTGGCCGGCGACCCGCACGACCCGATGACGTTCTACTTCGGCGCGTGCGCGGGCGGCGTGTGGAAGACGGTGGACGGCGGCGTGTACTGGCGCAACGTCTCCGACGGCTTTCTCACGAGCGCAACCATCGGTGCGCTCGCGGTGGCGCCATCGGACCCGAACGTGATCTACGCGGGCACGGGAGAGACGACGATTCGCATCGACGTGTCTTACGGCGACGGCGTGTATCGCTCGTCGGACGCGGGTCGCACCTGGGTGTCGCTCGGCCTCACGCAGACGCATCACATCGGCCGCATCTGCGTGCACCCGAATGATGCCGACCTGGTGTACGTCGCAGCGCTTGGCGATGCCTTCGGCGCGAATCAAGAGCGCGGCGTGTACCGCTCGCGCGACGGCGGCAAGAACTGGACGAAGGTGCTGCATCGCAGCGCCGACTCGGGCGCGGTGGACTTGACACTGGACCCGCTGAACCCGCGCATCGTCTACGCCGCGTTCTGGCAGGCGCGGCGCAGCTTTTGGCACTTGAACAGCGGCGGCCCGGGCAGCGGGTTGTTTCGCTCGATGGACGGCGGCGACACGTGGCAGGAGCTCACGAATCGCCAGGGTCCGCCCAACGGCTTGCCGAACGCGCCGCTCGGCAAACTCGGCGTGTCCGCCTCGGGCGCGCGCGCCGGCCGCGTCTGGGCTCTGATCGAAGCCGAGGGCGACAAGACGGGCCTCTACCGCAGCGACGATCATGGCGAGCTCTGGACGCAAGTCTGCTCGAACCGCGACCTGATGCACCGGCCCTGGTACTACACGCATGTCTTCGCCGACCCGGGGCATGCCGACACCGTGTATGTGACGAACCTGCAGATGTGGAAGTCCACCGATGGCGGCGTGAGCTTCAGCGAGGTCACGACGCCGCACGGCGACAACCACGACTTGTGGATAGATCCGAACAATCCGCGCCGCATGATCGAAGGCAACGACGGCGGCGCGTGCGTGTCGTTCAACGGCGGGGAGAGCTGGTCCAGCATCTACAACCAGAAGACGGCGCAGTTCTATCGGCTCGATGTGGACAACCAGCACCCCTATCGCGTCTACGGCACGCAGCAGGACAACACGTCGATCTGCGTGCCGAGCAGCTCGGAGTGGGGCGCGATCACGCTCGGCGATTGCACCTACCCCGGCACCGGAGAAAGCGGCTTCATCGCCGTGCACCCCGAAGATTCGAACATCGTCTACTGCGGCGCCATCGGTTCGAGCCCCGGCGGCGCGGGAGCGCTGCAGCGCTACGACCACCGCACGCGGCAGATTCGCCTCGTCAACGTGTGGCCCGAAGAGTCCACCGGGATTGCACCGAGGGACATGAAATACCGCTTCGCGTGGACCTTCCCGCTCGTCTTTGCACCGGGTGACGCCAAGACGCTTTACGCCGGCGGCAATCGGGTGTTCCGCAGCACGGATGAGGGTGCGAGCTGGACCGCGATTTCGCCCGACCTCAGCCTGAACGACCCGAGCCGCCAGGGCTACTCCGGCGGCATGCTGACGCACGACACGGCCGGCGCCGAAGTGCACGCCACCTGCGCCTGCGTCGCGCCGTCGCCGCACCGCGAAGGCGAGATCTGGGCGTCGACCGACGACGGCCTGGTGCACGTGACGCGCGACGCCGGGGCCACCTGGGCCAACGTCACGCCCGAAGCCATGCCCGAGCTCGCCTACGTGGGCTGCGTCGAAATCTCGATGCACGCTGCGGACACGGTGTACGTCGCCGCGACGCGCTTCAAGCTCGCCGACTACCGGCCGCATCTGTTCCGAACTCGCGACGGTGGACAAAGCTGGCAATCGATCAACGGCGACTTGCCGCAGGGCGAGATCACGCGCGTGCTGCGCGCCGACCCGGTGCGCGACGGGCTGCTTTTCGTCGGCACCGAGACCGGCATCTTCTACACGCTGGACGACGGCGTGCACTGGTCGCGTTTGGCCGGCGGCCTGCCCGTGGTGCCGGTGTACGACCTCAAGCTCAAGGGCAGCGACCTGGTCGCCGCCACGCACGGCCGCTCGTTCTGGATCCTCGACGACACCTCGCCGCTGCGCGAACTGAGCGACGATCGTGGTGCGGTGCAGCTCGTGCCGCCGCGCGACACGATTCGCATCAAGCTTGCCTGGAGCGCCGGCTCGTCGAACAGCAAACGCGGTGTCAGCTACGCCGCGGCGTTTGGCATCGACGCGAGCACCGAGGCCGTGACCCGGCCGGACGGCACAATCGAACGCAGGCATCTCGACGTGGGCGAGAACCCGCCGAACGGCGCCATCGTCTACTACTGGCTTCCCGTTGGCTTCAGCGGGCCGCTGAGCTTGTCATTCATCGACGCGAGCGGCGAGTGCGTGAATCGTTTCGGCAGCGATGGCGTGCAGACGCCGGTGGCCAAACGCCCCGGCGTCAAACCGGGACTGAACCGTTTCGTCTGGGACCTGCGCCAGCGCGGGCCGAGCAAGCTCGATGCGACGCTGGTCGTGCGCAAGAACAAGCCGTTTGCCGAGGAGAACGACGACGTCGCGGGTCCCGTCGTGGTGCCCGGGAATTACCGCGTCGTATTGGAAGCCGGCGAAAGCAGACTGGAGGCGCAGTTTGCGGTGTTGAAAGACCCGCGCATCAAGACCCCGCCCCATGCCTTCGAGCAGCAGAGTGCGCTGCTGCGCTCGCTCTACGCCAAGTTGTCGCTGCTGAACGACGCAGTCAACAAGATGCGCCGCATCAAGCGCCAGGCGCTCGATGTCCAGGCGCGACTCGGCAGCGCCGGCACGGGTTTGAACGAGCGCTGCAAAGCGCTTGTGAGCGCGCTCGAAGCCATCGAAGGCGTGCTGGTCGACGTCAAGCGCGAGTCGCCGCGCGACATCCTGCGTCACCCTGCAGGGCTCAACGACACGCTCGTCGACTTGATCGGCGTCGTCGGCATCGCCGACGAGGAACCCACGGCGGCGGCGCGCCAGGTCTCCGACGAGATCATGGGCAAGGTCGACGCCGAGCTCGCCAAGTTGCAGGCGCTGCAGGCCGGTGAACTGGTGAGCCTCAACGTGGCGCTGCGTGACGCGGGGGTCGAGCTGCTTGGCGTGGCGCCGGGCTGAGTTGCACGCCGCTCTTGGTTGGCGATGGTGACCCGGCACACCGTTCCGACGTGCGACAAGATCACCGGCCGTGCGTTATGCGCTCAGTTGCTGCTCGAGGCGGTGCAGGGTGCGATAACAAGGCAGCACCTTGGCCACGCTCGCGTTCGGCTCGCGCCCTTCGCGAATCGCGGCAAAGAACTCGCGGTCCTGCAGCTCGATGCCGTTCATCGACACGTCGACCTGGGACACATCGATCTTCTGCTCCTTGCCATCGAACAAATCGTCGTAGCGCGCGAGGTAGGTGCCCGTGTCGCCGATGTAGCGGAAGAACGTGCCCAGGGGCCCGTCGTTGTTGAAGCTCAAGGAGAGCGTGCAAATCGCGCCGCTGCGGCTCTTCAGCTGGATGCTCATGTCCATCGCGATGCCGAGCGTCGGGTGGATCGGCCCTTGCACCGCGTTCGCCTGCACGATCTCGCCGCCCGTCTGGTAGGCGAACAGGTCCACCGTGTGCGCCGCGTGGTGCCAGAGCAGATGATCCGTCCAGGAGCGCGGCTGGCCGAGCGCGTTCATGTTCGTGCGGCGGAAGAAGAAGGTCTGCACGTCCATCTGCTGGATGTTGAACTCGCGTGCTGCGACGCGTTTGTGCACCCATTGATGGCTCGGGTTGAAGCGCCGCGTGTGGCCGCACATCGCCACCAACCCGGTCTGCTTCTGCAGCGCCACGACCGCTTCTGCGTCGGCCAGGCTGTCGGCGAGCGGTATTTCCACTTGCACATGTTTGCCCGCGTGCATGCACGCGAGTGCCTGCTGCGCGTGCATTTGCGTGGGCGTGCACAGGATGACCGCATCGACGTCTTTCAACGCCAGGCTGTCGGCGAGCTTCGTCGTGACGTGAGCGATACCGTATTGCGCAGCGACGGCTTGCGTTTTGTCGAGCTCGCGGCCGACGAGCGAGATCACTTCCACGCCGTCAATGAGTTTGATCGCGTCGAGGTGTTTCGTGCCAAAAGCGCCGGCACCGGCGAACGCGACTTTGATGGTTTTGCTCATGGGTTTTCGAGGATCAGGTGGCCAACCGCCGTGTTCGACGCAGGCACATGGTAGAAGCGGTGCAGAACCTTCGGCTTGGCCCCGCCCGCGACGTCAGCCATCGCACCGCGCGCGATCAGCCACATCACGAGTTCGATGCCCTCCGAGCCCGCTTCGCGCACGTAGTCGATGTGCGGCTTGTCTGCGCAGGCGCGCCGGGTCGGCGATCAATTCATCGAGAAAGGCGTTATCGAACTCGCGGTTGATCAGCCCGGCGCGCGGCCCTTGCAGCTGATGGCTCATTCCGCCCGTGCCCCAGATCTGCACCTTGAGCGGCGCATCAAACGACTCGACGGCGCGGCGGATCGCTTGCCCAAGTGGAAGCAGCGCCGTCCGGAAGGCACAGGGTACTGCACGACGTTCACGGCGAACGGGATCACCGGGCACGGCCACGCGAAATTGGCAACCGCGGGTTGGCCGCACATCAACGACAGCGGCACCGTCAGGCCGTGGTCCACGTCCATCTTGTTCACGATCGTCAGGTCAAAGTCGTCCTGGATCACCGAGTGCGCGATGTGCGCAGCGAGTTCCGGGTGGCCGATCACCTTGGGCACCGGGCGCGGCCCCCAGCCTTCGTCGGCCACGGCGAACTCAGGCGCGCAGCCGATCGCGAAGGTCGGAATCATTTCCAGGCTGAACGCCGTCGCGTGGTCGTTGAAGACGAGGAAGATCACGTCCGGCGTGTGATCCTTCAGCCACTGCTTGGAGAAGTCGTAGCCCCTGAACACCGGCTGCCAGTAAGGCTCGCCGGTCTTGCCCATGTCGAGCGCAGCGCCGATCGCGGGGACGTGCGAGGTGTAGATGGAGGCGGTGATGCGGGCCATGGGCTATGCCACTGCGCGTGCCAGCGGTAGAAGGATTTCGACCGATTCGTAGGGTACCGAGATTTCGCTTCGACGTTGCGCTCGATCGAACCCAGTTCTTCCATGCGCGCGATATCGTGTATGGACATTGGAGTGAAGTTTCGCTCCGCTGCCTTGGCAAGCGCATAGGGGACGCTGCAGGGGCCGAGGCGTTGCGCAGTTGTCCAGCAGGTGAAGGCTTGGGTTGGGTGGTGAGGTGCTGCGAACAGTGAGCGCGCCGGACTCAAAACTGAGCCAAAGTCCGGCGCGCGCCCCTTGCGCACCGCGCTGAACTGAGTGGCTGCCGCTTGAAAGACAGTGCCTTTGGCTGAAACCTCGATGATGGCTTTCATGATTGCTCCCAGCGTTCTACATCTGCCTTGAAGTCGGGACCGCACTGCGAACCTTACCGGGCACACCCCTGCGGCTGCCGATGCGCCTGCGCGTCGCCGTCCTCGCCGATGACGCGGTTTCCCTGCACGGATCTCCCGCCGGCGATCATCATGGCGCGGTATTCGTCTTCGCTCATTCCCGTCATGCTGCCCGCCATCTGCTGGAAGCTCTTGCCGTCGGTCGCGCCGATCTTGGCCAGGAAGTAGATGTTGCCGCCCAGCGATATGCAGCGGTTCAGGTCGCGCGAAAGAACCGCTTGTTTTTGCTCTTCGCTCATCGGCCATTCGTCGAGGTAGGCGCGTTCGTTCGCCTTGAAGCGCGCGCGGTTCGGCGCCTTCATCAGCGACATGCAGAACTGGTTCAGGTGGTAGCCGCGGCGCGACTGTTCGGCGTCAAATACGGTCGTGCCGGGGACGTCGAGGTAGGGCTTGTCGAGCGGCATGGCGCGGGCTCCTTCAACCCAGGCGCTGAACCACAGCTTCGAGGTAGCCGACGCCTGCGTACGGGCTCTGCGAGGCGCACACCAACAAATGTCGGGTCAAGGTCGATTCCCCTGAGGTTGAAGTTCCGGCCAATAAAGCCGCAGCGGATTGTCGACGAGCAATTTGCGCTGATGCTCGGGCGATGTCGCGATGTGCGCAATGAAGTCGACGAGCAAGCCGTCGTCGGGCATGTGGTCTTTCAGGTTCGGGTGCGGCCAGTCGGTGCCCCAGAGAACGCGGTCGGGGAAGGTCTCGACGATGCGCTTGGCGAAGGGCACGACGTCGCGGTACGCGCCCTGCTGCAAACCCGCTTCGCCCTTCAGCGCCTTCGGGCCGGTGACGCTCAAGCGCTCCGGGCAGCTCACCTTGCTCCACACGTTGGCGTGCTCGCGCATGAACTTGACGAAGAGTTCGAATTCCGGGCCGTCGACTGGCTTGCTGACGTCGGGGCGACCCATGTGATCGACGACGATCGTGGTGGGCAGCGCGCTGAAGAAGCTCCACAGCTCGGGCAAGTCGACGGCTTCGAAATAGATCACCACGTGCCAGCCGAGCGGCGCGATTCGCGAAGCGACCTCTAACAGCTCGTCTTGGGGCGTGAAGTCGACGAGGCGCTTCACGAAATTGAAGCGAACGCCGCGCACGCCGGCGGCGTGCATGGCGTGCAACTCCGGGTCGGTGACGCTGCGCTTCACGGTCGCCACGCCGCGCGCCTTGCCGCCCGAGCTGGCGCATGCATCGACCATCGCCCGGTTGTCGGCGCCGTGGCAAGTCGCCTGCACGATCACGTTGCGCGCGAAGCCGAGGTGGTCGCGCAAGGCGAAGAGCTGCGCCTTGCTCGCGTCGCACGGCGTGTATTTGCGCTCGGGCGCATAGGGAAACTGCGCGCCCGGGCCGAACACGTGGCAGTGCGCGTCGACGCTGCCCGGGGGCAACCTGAACGCCGGCTGGCTCGGACCGGCGTACCAGTCGAGCCAGCCGGGGGTCTTGGTGAATTCGGTTGCGCTCACGGGCGGCTGATTCACTTCGCCTGCAAGCGCTCGACCGCCGCCTGCACCGCGAGCCGATAACCCGCCACGCCCAGGCCGACGATGACCCCGGCGGCGATTTCCGACAGGTAGGAGTGATGGCGAAACGCTTCGCGCGCGTGCACGTTCGTGATGTGCACTTCGATGAACGGAATCGCCACGCCCGCCAGCGCGTCGCGCAGCGCGATGCTGGTGTGGGTGAAGGCGCCGGCGTTGACGACGATGAAGTCCACACCTTCAGTGCGCGCCGCGTGGACCCGGTCAACCAGCTCGCCTTCATGGTTGCTCTGGAAGCTGCTCAATTGCGCGCCGAGCCGGTGCGCCTCGCGGCTGCACATCGCCTCGACTTCGGCGAGCGTCGTCGCACCGTACTTGGCGGGCTCGCGCGTGCCCAGCAGGTTCAGGTTCGGGCCGTTGAGCAGCAGGATGTTGTTCATCAAAGGTCGCCCCGCGCAATGAGTTCCCGAAAATGTACTTCGACGCGCGCCGGGTCGGCCTGGCGCCCGGTAAACAGTTCGAACGCGCCCACCGCCTGGCCCACCGCCATCGTGCCGCCGTCCACGGTCGCGCAGCCCCTGGCGCGCGCGGCTTTGAGCAGCGCGGTCTCCAGTGGAAAGTAGACGATTTCGGCGACCCACAGGTCGGGTCGCAGCAGCGCTTCAGGCAAGGGCAGGCCGGGCCACTTGGCCATGCCGGTGGGCGTGGCGTGGATCAGGCCGGTCGCGCCGCGCAGCGCGGCGGCAAGCTCGGTGCTCGCGCTGACGCGCTGCGGTGCGCTCGATGCCGCCAAAGTGCCGGATGCGGCGGATGGGTCCGCCGCGCCGCCCGCTGCCGCGCCGCGCTCCTGCCCGAGCGGGCCCTGCAGTGCGTTCAGCTGCTGCGCGAGCGCGTGCGCACGTGCGGGCTCGCTGTCGACGATGACCAGCCGCGCCGCGCCCAGCCGAAGCACCGCGTGCGCAATCGCCGAGCCTGCGCCGCCGGCACCGAGCAGCACCACGTGGCTCAGGTCGGCGTGTGGCAAGGCGCGGCGAAAACCCCAGGCCCAGCCGGAGCCGTCGGTGTTGTGGCCCGTCAACTTGCCGTGGCGATTCACGACCGTGTTCACCGCGCCGATCGCGCGCGCTTCGTCCGACAGCGCGTCGAGCAGCGGCAGCACCGCCTGCTTGCACGGGTAGGTGATGTTCAGCCCGGCAAAACCCATCGTGCGCGCCGCGCAAATCAGCGTCGGCAGGGCGTCGACGCCCGAGTTCGTGGTGTCGAGGTCGATCAGCTGGTAGTGCAGCTTCAGGCCGTGCCGGCGTGCCTCTTCTTCCTGCATCGCCGGCGTGAGGGAGCGCTGGATGCCCGAGCCGATCAGGCCGAGCAGCAGCTTGGGTGCGCAGGCGTCTGCCGGCTCGTGCATGGCGACTACCTGCGCACTTGAGTGAACTGCATGGCGGCTTTCTTCAGCGCGTGAGGACGGCGTTCGCACCCCGCCCCATGGACAAACTGGTTAGTTGTTATGCCCGTGCAAACCCTGATCGCTGGGCCGGCGCGGGTGGCGCGACAGTGCACGCCCGATATCGAGCGCTTTGCGCTCGCCGTCACTGCCCGTGCAAGTGTAGGCGACACGATTCGAGGCGACGACGCGAGGGCGCTGGCTCGAACCGGCTCGGGGTCCGGCCGCCCGCCTGGCGTTGCCCAGCGCGAGCCCGGACAATGACCCCGCGCGAAACTCCCGATGGCCGCTGGAGCAAACTTGCAGCAACATCGCTCGGGCAAAATCAGCGGCACCGTGCCGCGGCGCTCGCGCCGGACTGAACCAGGCACTCGAGGACTCCATGAAGACAAGAACCCTGGCGCTCAGCGTCGTCGTGGTGCTGGCCGCTGCTGCGGGCGCGGCCTATTGGCTGCGGCCCCCGGGGGGCGTGGCGCCGGGCAGCGCCGACGCAGGCGCAGTGCGCGGCACGGCGGCGCCTGGTGCAGGCCCGGGCGGCGGCGGCGCAGGCGCCGCGCCGCAGTCCGTCACCCTGGTGCGTGCGCAACAGCGCGATGTGCCGGTGACGATCGAGGCGACGGGCACGGTGGTGTCGCTGAACACGGTGGAAATTCGCCCGCAGGTCTCGGCGATGTTGCGCCAGGTCGCGATCCGCGAAGGCCAGTTCGTGCGCAAGGGCGACTTGCTGTTTGCGCTCGACGATCGCAGCGACCGGGCGAACCTGGAGAAGGCGCGCGCGCAGCTGCTGAAAGGCCGGGCCACGCTCGCCGACCTCGAGCGTCAACTGAAGCGCTCGCAGGAACTGCGCGACCAGAACTTCATCGCCGCGAGCGCGGTGGACACCGTGCTGTCCAGCGTCGAGGCGCAGCGCGCCGCGGTGGCGTCCGACGAAGCGGCGATTCACGTCAGCGAAGTGTCGCTGGGTTACAACCAGATCTTTGCGCCGCTGTCCGGGCGCGCGGGGGCAATCTCGGTGTACCAGGGCAGCCTGGTGTCGACGAGCGGCGCGCCGCTCGTGACGATCAACCAGATCGACCCGATCGGCGTCGCCTTCAGCGTTCCCGAAGCGCAACTCGCGCCGCTGCTGCAGGCGAGCCGCGGCGAAGCGGCGACCGTGACCTTGCGCTTGACGGGGCAGGGCGCAGGCGCCGGGGGCGCCGCAGGCAACCCCGCCGCCGGTGCCAATGCAACAGCGCCCGGCACGCGCAGCGCCGCAGCAGCAGCGCCGAGCGGCGGCCCCGGCAAGGGCGGGGCGCCGGGGCAGGGCGCGGCGCCGGCCATCGTCGGCAAGGTGAGTTTCATCGACAGCGCCGTGGACCCGCAAAGCGGCACGATCCGCGTCAAGGGTTCGTTCGCGAACCCCAAGCAGGAGTTGTGGCCGGGCCAGTACGTCACCGCTCGCATGACCTTGCGCACGATCAAAGACGCCGTTGTCGTGCCGCAATCGGCGCTGATCCTCGGCGCCACGCAACAGCGCACGCTTTATGTGGCGGACGAGAACAACGTCGCGCAACTGCGGCCGGTCCAGGTGCGCTACGGCTTCGGTGAACTCGCGGTGGTGGAGGGCGTGAAGCCGGGCGAGCGCGTCGTGACCGACGGCAAACAGAACTTGCGACCGGGAACGCCGGTGCGCGAGGCCGGCGCCGCGCCCGCGGGCGGGCGGGCGAGCGGCGCTGCGAGTGGGCAAGCGGGACCTGCGGAAGCGGGGCGTGCGGCCAGTGGGGCCGCAGCCGGCCCGCCGATGTAGGCTCGCGGATGCGCACGAGCAATCGCGTTCGCCACAGCAAACGTCATCCCGGCGAAAGCCGGGATCCAAGGTTCCAACTCGCGGCAGTGGGTCCCGGCGTGCGCCGGGATGACCTCCAGGAGCACCCATGAACTTCTCCGAACTTTTCATCCGCCGCCCGGTGATGACGGTGCTGCTCAACGCGGCGGTCGTCGTCGCCGGGGTCGTTGCTCTCGGCGAAATTCCGGTCGCGGCGCTGCCGCGCTACAACACGCCGGTGATCAGCGTCTCGGCGATCCTGCCCGGCGCGAGCCCGGACACGATGGCCAGTTCCGTCGCGCTGCCGCTGGAAAAGCAGTTCTCGACGATCGCCGGCCTGAACACGATCAGCTCGACGAACACCCTGGGTGCGAGCACGATCACGCTCGAGTTCGACACGAACCGCGACATCGACGCCGCGGCGGTCGACGTGCAGGCGGCGCTGTTCCGCTCGCAGCGGTCGCTGCCCACCGAGATGACGATTCCGCCGTCGTACCGCAAGGTGAACCCGGCCGACGCACCGGTGCTGCTGATCGTGCTGACGAGCCCGTCGCTGAACCTGTCCGAACTCAACGACTACGCCGAGAACCTGATCTCGCCGAGCCTGTCCACCGTGGAAGGCGTGGCGCAGGTCGGCATCTTCGGCCAGAAGCGGTTTGCGGTGCGGGTGCGGGTTCGCAACGACCAGCTCAGCGAGCGCAACCTGACGCTCGACGAGTTGCGCAGCGCGATCAGCGCGGCGAACGCGAACACGCCGGTGGGCGTGCTCGAGGGGCCGAAGCAGACGCTCACGGTGCAGGCGAACCGGCAGCTCGTGAATGCGCGCGAGTTCGCGAACATCGTCGTCGCCACGCGCAACGGCGCGCCGGTGCGGTTGCGCGACGTGGCCGACGTGCAGGACAGTTTTGAGTCCGTCAAAACCGCGAACTGGTACAACGGCGAGCGCTCGATCACGCTCGCAGTGAACCGCCAGCCCGACGCGAACACGGTGAAGGTGGTCGACTCGGTGCGCGCGATGCTGCCACGCTTTGCGTCGCAGTTGCCGGCGTCGGTGACGATGACTCCGTTCAACGACCGCTCCGTGTCGATCCGCGCCGCGCTGCACGACGTGAACGTGACGCTCGCGCTGACCGTGGTGTTGGTCGTGCTCGTGATCTTCCTGTTCCTGCGGCGCGTCGCGGCCACCGTGATTCCGGCACTGTCGCTGCCGGTGTCGCTGATCGGTGCGGTCGCGCTGCTCTATGCCTTCGGTTACAGCATCGACAATATTTCGCTGCTCGGCATCACGCTTGCCGTGGGGCTGGTGGTGGACGACGCGATCGTGATGCTGGAGAACATCGTGCGCCACATCGAGGCCGGCATGGCGCCTTTCGAGGCGGCGCTGAAGGGCTCGCGCGAAGTCGCGTTCACGATCATGTCGATCTCGATTTCATTGGTGGCGGTTTTCATTCCGGTGTTCTTCATGCCCGGCGTGATCGGCCTGCTGTTCCATGAATTCGCCGTCGTCGTCGGGCTGGCCGTGCTCGTCTCGGCAGCGACCTCGCTGACGCTCGTGCCCATGCTGTGCAGCCGGTTCTTGCGCCATCACGAGCCGCAGGAGCAGAACGCGGTGAGCCGCTTCTTCGAGCGCGGTTTCGACTGGGTGCTCCGCACCTACACGCACACGCTCGACTGGGCGCTGCGCCATCGCACCTTCGTGCTGATGGTGGCGCTCGCCAGCTTTGTCGCGAGTGCGGTGCTGTTCGTCGTCATCCCGAAAGGCTTTTTCCCGGAAGAAGACACTGGGCAGATCCAGGTGACGACCGAAGCCTCGGAAGACATTTCCTTCGTCGCGATGGCGGAGCGCCAGGAACGCGTCGCGGCGATTTTCCAGGCCGATCCGAACGTCGCCAGCGTGGGCGCCTTCGTCGGCGTGGGCGGCCCGAACGCGACGCAGAACTCGGGGCGCCTGTTCATCAACCTGAAACCGCGCGCGCAGCGCGAGTCGATGAAAGCGACGGTGGAGCAACTGCGCCGCAAGTTGCGCGCCGTGCCCGGCGTGGCGGTGTACATGCGGCCGGTGCAGAACCTGCAACTCGGCGGCAAGGTGAGCAAGAGCCGCTACCAGTACGTGCTGCAAAGCGTCAGCGCCGACGCGTTGGGCGAATGGGCGACCAAGCTGCAGGCGAAGATGCGCGACGACGCACTGTTCCGCGACGTGACGAGCGACTCGCAGAACCGCGGCCTGCAGGCCACGCTGAACATCGACCGCGACAAGGCGAACATGCTGGGCGTGCAGATGGGCGACATGCGCAACGCGCTCTACAACGCGTTCGGCGAGCGCCAGGTCTCGACGATTTACAGCCCGAGCAACAGCTACCAGGTGATCATGGAAGCGGCGGATGCGGACCGCCAGTTCGAAGACGCGTTCAACAAGGTCTTCCTGCGCGCAAAGGCCGGAGAGTTGATTCCCCTGTCCGCATTTGCCACCGTGCAACGCACCGTCGGGCCCACCGCGGTGAACCACCAGGGGCAGTTGCAGGCGATCACGCTGAGCTTCAACCTTGCGCCCGACGTGCCGCTGGGCGACGCGACGAAGCGCCTCGAAGGCTTTGTGGCCGAGTTGAAGCTGCCCGCCACCATCATCACCAGCTACGGCGGCGACGCGGCGGTGTTCCAAAGTTCGCAAGGCGGCCAGGCGATTCTGCTGATCGTCGCGATCCTCGTCATCTATGTGCTGCTGGGCGTGCTCTACGAGAGCTACATCCACCCGCTCACCATCCTCGCCGGCCTGCCCTCGGCGGCGGCGGGCGCGCTGTTCACGCTGTGGATCTTCAACATCGACCTGACGCTGATCGCGACGATAGGCATCCTGATGCTGATCGGCATCGTCAAGAAGAACGCGATCATGATGATCGACTTCGCGCTGGACGCGCAGCGCCATCAGGGCATGAGTCCGCCCGAGGCGATCCGCCAGGCGTGCATCCTGCGTTTTCGCCCGATCATGATGACGACGATGGCGGCGCTGATGGGCGCATTGCCCATCGCGATTGGCCTCGGCGCCGGCGCCGAGCTGCGCCAACCGCTCGGCCTGGCGGTGGCCGGAGGGCTGATCGCGTCGCAGGCGATCACGCTCTACATCACGCCGGTGATCTACCTCGCGCTGGAGCGCTTCAGTGGCAGCGGGCCGGTGGTGGACGCGGTGCCGGGGGTGGTGCAGGGAGTCGCGCAAGGGACCGAGCAAGGGGCCGCGCCGATTTGAGCGGCCGAGATGTTTGACGTGCAGGCCACGCGAAATGCGTCGACGCCTGAATCGCGCCTGCATCACGCCTAAATCTGGTCCAGCGGGCTGCGCACCCCGCGCCCGCCACGATTCAACACATGCGTGTAGATCATCGTGGTGGACACCTCGCGGTGGCCGAGCAGTTCCTGGACGGTGCGGATGTCGTAGCCGGCTTGCAGCATGTGGGTCGCAAACGAATGGCGCAGCACATGCGGCGAGCAGGGCTTGTCGATTCCGGCGCGCCGCGCGGCGCCGCTCACCGAGCGCTGCACCGACGCCTCGTTGAGGTGGTGCCGGCGAATCGCCCCACTGCGTGGGTCGGTACTGACGATGCTGCTGGCAAACACCCATTGCCAGCCCCAGGCCCGCGCCGCGCGGGGAAACTTCACCGCCAGTGCATCAGGCAGCCAGACCTCGCCCAGGCCATCGGCCAGATCGCGGTTGTGCAACGCACGGCGCCTCGAGATGTGTTCGCCCAGCGGAAGAATCAGATTCTCGGGCAGCACCGTGACCCGGTCCTTGCCGCCCTTGCCGTCGCGAATCACGATCTCGCGCCGCTCGAAGTCGACGTCCTTGATGCGCAGCCTCAAGCCTTCCAGCAAGCGCATCCCGGTGCCGTAAAGCATAGCCACCACCAGGCCCATCGTGCCATTGAGCTCGTGCAGCAGCGCACGCACCTGCGCGGGAGTCAAGACGACGGGCAGCCGGCGCGGGCTCTTGGCGGCGACGATTTCGTCGAGCCAGGGCAGTTGCACCTCCAACACCACCCGGTACAGAAACAGCAGCGCCGACTTGGCCTGGTTCTGCGTGGACGCAGCGACGTTGCGCTGCACCGCCAGGTGGGTCAGGAACGTCGCGACCTCGGACGCACCGAGATCGCGCGGATGGCGCTTGTCGTGAAACAGGATGAACCGTCGCGCCCAATCGACATACGTGTCCTCGGTGCGGATGGAGTAGTGCCGCACCCTGATCGCCTCGCGCAGGCGATCGAGCAGGCGCGGCGGCTTGGTGACCGGCGGCGTCGTTTCGGCGGCAGGGAGAGCGAATGGCGAACTGGGCGAGCTGGGCTTGACGTCACGGGTCTGAGCCGGCGACAGTCGATCGTCGGCCAAGGCCGGGCCCGAGGGAAAGGCGGAGGGGCGCTTGGCGGGGGTCGGTGTGTTCATGCCCACCAATTTAGGCATTCCATATCGAGAACGCCATCGCCCAAAGGTAGGACTGAAGGGGGCCCTCAAAGGGGGGAGCCGAGATTGAAAATCCGATGGCTGGCCGATATGGGCTGCGTGGCAGCGAGAAAAGCAGGTGCGCCGAAATGGTCAAGCGACTTGGGAAGAAGGCGACCGGATAAAAATGGACGGCCCATATCGAGCCGAGAATGAGCCAGTGCCATGTCGATGCTAAGCTTTGAGCAGCGGAGACCCCATGAGCATTTCAAAGAAAGCGAACTGCGTTGGGCCACATGGGCGCGCAACGCAGGGCTGGACCACAATACGTTAGACCTCTCATTTATCGTCATGGTCACCGTCAAGTTTGCGGAGTTCCTCGACGCCTTTGAATTCGCCAGCTACGGCGGCCCTGGCGAAGCGCGCGCGTTCATTAACCTCGACACCGGATCCCTTCATTGCATTTCGGACGCAATTGAAATCGAAGAAGAACTACCCGAAGAGTTTGAGTCTTCGGACAGGTACTTGGCGCTTCCGCACAAGAACGACTTGAATCTTGGCAGAGATCTGGCGCTTTCGTTCGCGGAGCAGTACCTCTCGAAGGACTACGAGAAAGTGGTAGGCTACTTTCACAAACGCGGCGCCTACAGCCGGTTCAAAGAGCTACTTGAACACCGAGGCGTCCTCGAAGATTGGTTCAATTACGAGAAGGTCGCAAGCGAAGAAGCTTTGCGGCAGTGGTGCGGTGAACACGGAATACAACTCAGCTTGTCCGCGCCAGAGGTCTAACCTGTCGGTCAAGCCGACGCGCTCCGGGCTGCGCCCTCCGCGCGCGGCTTACCTCTATCGTTGGGCCCCATACAAAGGGCACTGTATAGACTACTGCGACGCGCTCTTGCCACTCTGCTCTGAAGTTGCAGATTCAAGTACGCGAGAGGCCTTGCGACTACCTTTCTACGATAAGGAGACCCCCTTATGAAATCGAAACAAGTCGGTTCTGTTTTGTTCCTTGCGGCTACGGCTGCCATGACGCTTTCCGCTTTCGCCCAATCGTCGAGCAGCCTCGTCTCGTCTTGGCTGGTGACGGTCGAAGGAGAGAGTCGCACTCGCACCCTCATCATTGCAGAGGAAGCCGCAACTTCAAATGGTGCAATCTTGAAAGCTACCTACGGCATGTCGGACGAAAAGCAAGGCCCTGTTCCTGCAGACGTGCAGGGTGTAGGCAACAAGCGCCAACTCTCCCTGACTACCCAAGCTGGAACGAAGATTGTCGCAATTGAGCAGCCTGATGGCACCTTCCAGGGTACGTTCAGCTTGAAGACTGGTGTTACCAAGGTGGTCACCATCGCAAGAGTTTCAGGAGAAACGCCACCTATCACGGCGCAAACCATACGCCTACCAGGCGCCGATGTACCTCTAGCCTGCGCCGAGTTCTTCGGCGTCTGGAGCGGTAGCTGGCCCAATGTCGGCCGAAGCTGGCTGCGGGTTGCGAATGTTGATAGCACCTGTACGGTGAAGTACACCTACGGTCTAAGTGCGGTTCCGCCGAAGGCATACAGAACGGCAAGAATTGAAGCGGGTGTCCTAAACATGCAGCGAACCGACGGCGGCTTCACTACGTTCAAGATCGAGGGCAATCGGATGGCCGCGTTCTACAAGGGGCCGTCGGGCGAGAACTCAGCAACCCTTCAACGGTTCCGGCCCGATGACCCGGTGGCCGCTCTCAAGCAGGAACGTCTGGATCAGTGAAGTAACTCCAGTGGTTCACCCGCCAGATTCGGCACTCTGATCGTCATGTCCAAACGTGTGGCCCAACCCTTCGTTCCAGCCGACGCGCTCCGGCCTGCGGCCTCCGCACGCGGCTGAACTCAAACGTTAGTCCTCACAGCTGCACATGCCACCAATAGTCCCCTCTCGCGTGTCTCCATGGCGCGCTGCCCTGCCCATGCTTTTCGCGCGCGAGCGCTTCATCAATCTGGCCGTCCTGCACTCACTGGCCCTGTGCGCAGCCAACCAGCAGTATCGCGAGCAGATTGCGCGAGGCCAATTCCCCACAGCGTCGTGGGAGGCCGAAACTCGCGCGAACCGTTCGAAGTACACCACCGCTGTAGTACGGTCGTTTTGGTCTTCGCTTGCGGCCACATGTTGCTTCATCGCTCTCGGCCTCGTCGCCGCGCTGCTCTTTGGTAAGCTCTCTCCTGATCGACCGCTCGATGTAGGCAAATTGCTGAGCGTTCGTGCACTGTTTCTTCCTGGTGTTGCGCTCGCCACTGCTGGTCAAGTATGGTGAGGCCTAACCTTTCGGTCAAGCCGACGCGCTCCGGGCTGCGCCCTCCGCGCGCGGCTTACCTCATACGTTGGGCATCATGAGCACAGCACACCTGACTGCGGCAGCTTGTTGTCTGGCACTTGCTGCGTGCGGCAGTCAGTGGGAGGGCTTTGTCTACCCTGACAAGCACGACCTCACCAACCACATTGGAATCGGGAGCTACGCGTCGCTTGAGGAATGCCGCGCATCAGCCAGGAGCGCTCTTGCCAAAATAAGCTCTCTTGAGCGCGGCGACTACGAGTGCGGACTGAACTGCAAATCCGATGGCGGCCCTGGTGGGCTGAAGATCTGCGAAGACACGCTCAAGTGACGGAACGGTGGGTGTCAGAACAATAGGGAGGTGCATGGCGCAAATCGACAGAGAGACTCTTTTCGCGAACGAAGCCTTTGTGGTCGGCATGCTGCAGGCCGTTTCTGGCGGCGCCATTCTTGCCGCCATCGCTCAGTCCGAATCACTGGTTAAGTTGGCTGGGCGTACATCATTCCTCCTGTTCGTCACATCAGCTTCCCTGGCATTGGGCCTTGCGATCGTGGCGGCCTACTGGCGCCACCAATACAAGATGTGGCACGTAAAGGCGCTGGCGTCGGCGAGTGAAGGCAAGAGCGACGAAGCAGCTGCACGAGGCCGCCGATCCAGTTTCTATCTTTGGGGCATGCGGTATTCCGTAGTGGCCGCGCTCCTCAGTCTGCTCTTCGCCCTGGCACAGCTCGTAGTGTCACTCTGGCTATTTGCACCAAGGCCTTAACGATGATGCCCAACCCTTCGTTCCACCCGACGCGCTCCGGCCTGCGGCCTCCACGCGCGGGTGAACTCAAACGTTAGCCGTCACCCACCTCCGCCCCGGTTCAATCATGGAAGTGCTGAAAGCCCTCGCCACACTACACGCGCCTGACGAGCGCCAACGGTTGTTTGTGGTCCGAGATGCAAATTCCACAGACTTCAGGCCGATGAAAGTTGCAGACATCTACGCGCTTGCCGAACAAGCGTCCCTGCACGCGGGCGTGCCAGAAGATATTCGTAGCCACTTCGCGATGGCACAGAACCTCGTGGCCTACTCGTGGTTCTGCTACGCGTTCAACGTTGCAGCAGAACTGCATGCGTACATCTCCGTGGAGTTCGCCCTGAAAACACGCTTTCCCACAATGGCGAGCAAGCCGTTCGGAAGGCTGCTAGAGCATGCTGCCAGCGAAGGCCTGCTACGAAGTGACGGTTTCACATATGGGCGCAGCCCAGAGCGGCAGACGTATCCTCCTGAAATGTCGCCTCCGACCGAGATCCAGGAGGTCCGAGAATACGCTGCCGCCATTGCTGAGGCCATGCGGACGCTGCGAAATTCGCTCGCACACGGCGCATCAACCATGCACATGAAGGGAGGAACGGTGCTGCTAGTATGCTCCGAGCTTATCAATCAGCTCTTCCCTCAACCCAGTGCCGGCTAACCCTTCGTTCGAGCCGACAGCCACCGGGGTACCGGCGTCTGCGGCTCAACTCAAACGTTGGGCTTCATACATCCGAGGTCGCGAATGCTGAGCTGTGCAATTCGCTCGCCTGCCACCGAACCGTTTCTCGCGTTCCGCGCGAGCAGTGCGCTTTGCTTCTGTCGCAGCCACCTGTATTCGGCCCGCCAGCGTCATCCCGCAGGTTGCCCCTCTCACTACCGCGCCATTCGCGCCCGCAACCCAGCTTATCGGCTGCGAGGTTTAGAGGTGCCGCGCCATGGTGTGGCGGCAGCTCGCGCGCACCGTTCTCTGCGTGCCAAGGTGTTCCACGCAGCCGGCCTGCCGCTGTCGAACCTTGGCGCTCATGTACGCGCCTCCGGTTTCAGCGTCTTCGCCATGGCTACAGTCCCAATCTCACCCTTGTGGCTGCACCGTTTCGCCTCGGTACCTGCACTTTCACGGAACACAAATACTTGTTATCGTCGCGGCATATCAACGCGTAGTCCAGTCGTTGCCGCAAGTACAGTGCCTTCGTCGCAGCCAGGAAAGATGAAGCCCAACCCTTCGTTCGAGCCGACAGCCCCCGGCGGGCAGCGTCTGTGTGTTCTTCCCAATGTCGTGGCGCCGGGGTCTGCGCCTCAACTCAAACGTTGGGCGTCACAAGGCCCTCACCGCTGCACTGCTACTGAACAAAGCCACCCGTTGACCGCCGCGCTATAGGCAGCCAGCGGCCGGTTTGTGGCACCCTGCTATCCTTCCTCCATGAAGGTCAGCGAAGTCCTCCGAATGCTCCAAAGTGACGGTTGGAATTTGGTCGCAACGCGCGGAAGTCATCGTCAATTCAAGCACGCGAGCAAGCCTGGTCGCGTCACTGTTCCTGGCAAGCCAAGCGATGACCTTGCGCCTGGCACTTTGAACAGCGTCCTCAAACAGGCTGGTCTGAAGTCGTGAGGTCAAATGCGCTACGCCATTGTCATTGAGAAAGCCGAAGGCAACTACTCCGCCTACGTTCCTGATCTTCCAGGGTGCGTCGCAACAGGCGCAACTGTTGCCGAAGTCGAAGCCGAGATCAGGGAAGCCATCATTTTTCATGTGGAAGGTCTGCGCGAAGACGGAATGCCAATTCCCGCCGGGGCAAGCAAAGTCGAGTACATCGACATCGCAGCCTGACTCATGGCACAAGTCCCTCCGCTGAAGTGACGCCCAACCCTTCGGTCGAGCCGACGCGCTCCGGGCTGCGCCCTCCGCGCGCGGCTCACCTCAAACGTTAGACGGCAACACACATGAACGAGGACTTCTATCGCGGCCTTGCGGAAGAAATGGCGGCGAAACTACGGCGCGTAGCATCATTCGTCAGCCATGCGCCGTCAGTGGGTTCCTATCACGAAGAAGCTCTGCGCACTCTGCTAAGGAGCATGCTTTCTGACCGCTTTAAGCTAAGGCACGGCTTCGCATATCACACCGAACTGGGAACCTCGCTCCAGGGGGACATTCTCATCGTTGACGAATACCATCCTGGCGCCTATTTCTTTCGCGAGGGCGATTTTGCAATCGTCGCGCCAGAAGCACTTGTCAGCGTCATAGAGGTCAAGACAACTCTGAACAAGAAGACTTTCCTTGAAGCGATGCACGCGCTCTACTCATTTCGCAAGCTTTCTCCTGGCCGAGCCTACCCGACTACTTTCTTATTCGCGTACGAAAGTGCAGCTTTCACTCCCAAGGTCCTTGGTTCGTGGTACGGCGCAGTGAACATTCCAGATCAAGTATGGAACTACCCATTCGCCATCTATTCCCTGGACAAAGGACTGATCATGCTGAGGCCTAACCTCGCCAAAAAGTATGTCCATGTGCCCATCATCGGCGAGCCTGGTCCTGGACCCAAATTGCGTGCGTTCTCAATATTCCTTCAGACGATTCGCAAGGCACAACTCCTATACTCGCGCGTCGAAGCAAATCCGTTCACAAACGCAGTCTTCAACGGCCTCCAACACGGCCAATACGGCTACACCTTCGGTTCAGACAACTCTACCGCCAATGCCGTCTAACCCTTCGGTCAAGCCGACCCGCTCCGGCCTGCGGCCTCCGCGGGCGGCTTACCTCAAACGTTGGGCAGCACGCAATGCAGGTCGTGCACTTGCGCTATTCGGCGCAGCCGCACCGCAGCCGCCGCACGCAAGGGAGCATTCAGCGTGGTTGCTGTCGTTGCGCTCCTTCGAAGGCTCCTGCCACCGTCAGGGCGGGCTGTCCGTCCTTCGGCGGCCAGCGCACGGTCTGCTTCCTTTCACCACCACCCTCAGCGGCGCCTCCTGCCTCTGCGCTGCGTTGCCGCGGCTTTCGCTCCTCGTTGCCCAGCGCGCGTGCACAGCCGCATCCTGCCAACGTTGGAGCAAGCTGCCACACGCAGCAACAGAGGTTCACCACGGTCTCATGTCGTGAGCATTTTCCGCAATACGCGCCAAGCCGCGGTTGTCGGGTTGCCTCAGCGCACCGGTTCGCTTTCGCTCAGTCCCTTTGGCACCGCGCTCCTCGCGGTTCTGGGCTGCACTGCGCAAATACAGCAGCGTCGGTGCATACTCGTGGCGTAGCGCAATCTGCCACCGGGAAAGAACACGTGCTGCCCAACCCTTCGCTCAACCCGACGCGCTCCGGGCTGCGCCCTCCGCGCGCGGGTTAGCTCAAACGTTCGGCGAATGCGCAATACAGTTGCTGCCATGCTTCCGTCCTCGCATTTGCCTTCGTTCAGTAGCGTGCAGCCGTTGCCTGCGAATCAACGCGCATCGCGCGCTGCCTTGGAGCTCTGTCGCCGCCGTACTGCAAAGCTCAGCGCGGGCTGTCCGTCCTTCGGCGGCCAGCGGCCGGTTCGCTGCCACTCCACCGCCACCGTTTCTGAGCGCTCATACGTTTGCGCTGCGTGGCACGCAAGCTGTTTGCCCGAAAGCCCAGCGCTGGAGCACTGCCACCGCCGTACTGTCAAGCTCAGCGCGGGCTGTCCGTCCTTCGGCGGCCAGCGCACGCTTGGCTGCCATTGCACCACCACCGATGTTTGCATTCGCACAGTCGCGCGGTGTTGCACCGTCGAGCGCTTTCGCGTCCACGGTTTCGGTCTGTACACCTCAGCCCCGCGCCCACATGGGCCGAACCCTTCGTTCAACTCGGACTGCCTTCGGCAGCCGAGTTAACTCAAACGTTGGGCGTCACACCCACGCACATCACTACTCGTGCCAATCCGCTAAAGTAAAAGAGTTACGGACGTTGGATTGGACGCAACGCAAAGACCTGGGCCGATCATCCAAAGCGGGTTTTGGAGGCCCGCTTACTCCAAGAGAGCGGCTCAGGTCACCGTAACAATAAAGCTTCATGTCTTCTGCACCATGCGTTCGACCGCCTTTTGCCCCTCAGTGGTCAAACGATAGAGCTTTCTCGCCTGCCGCGAATTGCCGGTCTTTTTCGTCTGAATCACCAGTTGAGGCCGTCGGGCAATGAGGCCATTAAACGCAGCGGTGATGTTCCCCACTCCGTGGCCCAGATCTTTCAAACGTTTATTTATGCTGAAACTATCGAAGTCGCCCTCGCTTTCATGCACTTGAAGCCAATAGGCCGCAACCATTGCCCGGTCAGTGTCTTGTTGAGGATCAGCGGCAGCAAAGAATTCCGCCAACGTGTCAAACCGCATGCCGTTCTCCACAACTCGTTCTGGGTCACCAGATGACGGCGCCACCCCGTCTGCGCTCGCTTTTCCAGACTCGTCAGCCGGTAGCGCGCCCTTCCCAACGAACACATCGTGGGCCCACTTAAGCACCCGTCGAATTGCCCCCTCTTCAAGTGGTGAAAGAGCCTCGGCTATGGCCTTCATTGAGTCCAGCTCGTTTAGCGCCTTCTGCCTTTGGTCGTCCATATGCGTGCCCCATGTCGTTCCGATGTCTCAGATTATATGACACGCCGTTTACTGCATGTCAAGCGGGGCCGTTTTGCGCCTTCAGCAAGGCCTTTTCACGCTCCGTTGCATGACGCCCAACCCTTCGCTCCAGCCGACCCGCTCCGGGCTGCGCCCTCCGCGGGCGGCTGAGCTCAAACGTTATGCGCCTGACACGCCTCAAAGTACGCGTTGCGCACACAGCAGAGCGGGGCTGGACGCTGGCCCAGCCCCCGTGCTAGCATTCAACCGGCTAGCTCGTTAGTTCTATCCACTTTCGCAGCTTGCTAGGCATGCAGTTCGTCCTTTCTCCAAAGTCATGCCGCTTTGGTCGGAGCCCCATCCACGGGAGCTGTAATGCTGAAATGAAAGCCCCAGTGTCTCAAGCACCGGGGCTTTCGCCTTTGTGGGCGGCCAGGAACGCCTCACCCACTTTTGAAAGCCCATATCGCCCTGGCCGCGGGTTGTCGATCCAGTGGTTCTTTGCCCGCCAACCCATGAGCGCTGTCCTTAAATACCCACGCGAGCGCGTCTTGCCAATCTTGGTAAGGCGCTTTTCGATTTCATCCAGTGACTTCACCCCAGTCCGAAGGAAGGTAAGGACCTCTATCACGACAGAGTCTTTCCTGACCCGCCGACCGTCGGCGCGCGCTACCGGCGCCTCCCTGCCCTCCGCTAATTCAGACACGACAGCAGGTGGTGGTGCCGGCACCTTTCCAATGGCAGTAGTGATGGCGTCGTCGACGTCGTCAGTCTGCGCGAGGGTGCGCAACGCAGCAATGCGCTGCTCGCAAGCGGCAATCTTCTGTCGCAACAGCGTCAGCTTTGCCTCTTCCTGCTCAATAAGGGTTTGGTAGGCGTCCATGAGCGTATTTTGCCACAAACCTGACACGCGTCAACATTTCCTTGCCGTGTCAGCGTTTCGTCTCACTTTGGCGCCGTATCAGAGGTCCGCCCTGTATGCAAAGGCGCATAACCCTTCGTTCCACCCGACGCGCTCCGGCCTGCGGCCTCCGCGCGCGGGTGAACTCAAACGTTAGGTTGCAAGACAATGCCCACGGCCCAAGCGCTCATTTCCCAGTACTTCGCGCAAGTTGCCAAGAAGCCCTGCTGGCACGTTACGGCCGAGTATGGTTCGTGGCTATCTTTGCACTTTGGGGAGCCAACCCTCAATGTCAGGGAAGCCGATCACAATGCTCAAAGCCAAGCCTTTCGTCACCGCAGCGCCACCGTCAACGGAGAGCAACTATTGTGGGTGGAAATGGGCGCATGGGAACTCCGCGAAGGTCGCCGCCGCCTGTTTAACTCCGGGCAGTCACGTACATTCCTCCGCCGCGCCGCTTCCCGACTCGATTCTCAGGTTCTTGTCGGAGTACAGGTCTTTGCCGTGCCTCCCACTACGCATTTCATATTTGACGAAGGCAGCACTCTCATCGTGTCCCCACATCCTGCTGCGGAGCGGGACGAACCCTTGTGGCATTTCTACACCCAGAGGAACTGCCTCTCACTCCTAGCAAACGGAATCCTGGAACATGGTCCGTCCAAGAGTCACACGCCAAGAAGGCAGGTTGTTAGCGCACCGTCCAATGCAACCTAACCTTTCGGTCAAGCCGACGCGCTCCGGGCTGCGCCCTCCGCGCGCGGCTTACCTCATACGTTAGCGCCTTTGTCCGTGCCTTCGATGCGATCGCCGCCTTACTCAACCCAAAGCCTAGTCACGCGCCGCTTACAGCGAGGCGGCTCAGTGCCCGTGCGAGCGGCAGCTCGCTCGTCAACGCTGTTGGCCACGAAGGCCGTTCTGGAAACCACCCTCCGCGGGCAAGCGTCTTTGGGTTCGTTTGCTTGTCGAGCTCGCGCCAGTATTCCCCCTAGGCGCGTCGGTGCAGAATGTTGGTCTCGTTTTCAAAGGGCTAACCCTGGCATCAAGCCGACCTGCCTCCGGCAGGCGGCTTATGCCTCACGTTGGGCGGCACGCAATCGCGGTGGCGCAATGCGTTCTTTGTCTTGCTTTGTCAGCCAGTCCGCAGCATGAAGAGACGTTACGCTTCGCTCCTACCGTTGCGCCCGCTCGAAGGCTCCTATCCAAGTCTGCGAGGGCTGTCCGTCCTTCGGCGGCCAGCGCACGGTCTGCGTCCTTTCACCACCGCCGCTTTCAGCCGCTCGTTCTGTCGCGCTGCGTGGCCACGAATGTCGTCACTCGCAAATCTGCGGCCATTCGCAGCGGCGTCCTGCCACTGTCTGAGCAAGCTGCCGCTAGAGCCCATCGCGGTTCGCCGCAGAAGCAGGTCACACGCAATCGCTGAAATGCCTTGTTCGTTCATCGCGCAGGGTACGTCAGCTACAGAATCTCTGCGTCAACCAAGCACCGCCATGCATTCCCCGTGCAGACAGAGGCACGTCAACAAACTACTGAGTCGGTGCATACTCGTTTCGTAGCGCGTTTCACCACTCATGCAATTCAGCGAGCCGCCCAACCCTTCGTTCCACCCGACGTGCTCCGGGCTGCGCCCTCCGCACGCGGGTGAACTCAAACGTTGGGCGTCACAGGCGGGTGGTCTGGCGCAAGTCGTACGCTAACTCGGCGAAGGACAAGTTGTGCCTTCCGGCCCGGCCGGGCGGCGCCCCTTGTCATGTTGGCGCGACAGGCGGATAGTTGGGGTTGCGCCGGCACCGTGGCAAGCGGCACAAATGCGACAAGTGGTTTCTCGTCCGGGTACGCATTCCCATCTCGGCGCTTGGAGCAAGCAAATGATCACTCTCATTCGGGAAGTAGGCATCCTTCCGGGCAAGGTCGCTGCCGGAGTTGCTTTCGCTATTGAGATCAATGCCTACGTAAAGGACAAACATGGCTTAGACATCGAGGTGGTCCGTCCAGTTGGCGCAAATCCACAGCGCGTCGCATGGTGCGCTCGCCACAAGGACTTGGCGGCGCTGGAGGCGGCAACCAACAAGTTGAACGGCGACAAGCGCTTTGCTGAGTTGGCAGCAAAGTCGGCCGAGCTCTGGGTTCCGGGTACGATGCAAGACGCGATCTGGCAAAGCGTTTGAAGGCGGCATGGCACCTGGCAGTGCGCTGATAACTCACTGGGCCAGCTGCGAACGCATGTGGTGACGCCCAACCCTTCGGTCGAGCCGACCGCTTCCGGCCTGCGGCCTCCAGCGGCGGCTCACCTCAAACGTTCGGCCCCACAATTCCAAGCTGCGACACCTTATGAAGGTCAGTCATGCGCAACAAGATATCCATTTGGCGTCTCGGCTTTTCTGGTTCGCTAGCACTGCTGCTTGCGGCGTGTGGAGGTGGGGGCGGAGATACGTCGGTTGCTCAAGTCCCAGTCGTCCCGCCGGCGGCCATACCCGGAGATCCTGCATTTTCCAGCAGCTGCGGCAACGCCCCGGGCCGTGTGTCGATCGGGCCCTTCCGAACACAGGTGGGCGACTGCTTCATCTCATACCAGATCACTGCTCCCGAGTTAGCTGAATTCCACGCTAACCCCTTCGGGCTGGTACCTTGGCGAAATAGGCTGCTGGATGCGGTGCGGGCAAACTTTCTTGAGCGAATCGACGTCATCGTCGTCGTCCTGGATCAGAGCACCGCTGAGAGGGGTTCACTCCCCTTCGGCGTGCTCTTCTCGGTTCAGCAGTGCTCGGTGCACAACACGGCTTGCCCGCGCTTCGGGCGTCTTGGAAATCTGTGGCTTACCGCGCGCACCGACCTCACAACCGGCCCTTCGTTGCACGAGCTACTTCATGGCTTTCACATCAATATGGCACCGCCCGGCGCCAACTACACGATACCCACGGTCGTAGACTCTCACTGGGGCTTGTCGAGCGCTGGAGGACAGCATGGTGGCTGGAGCCGAGATACGCTTGTCTCCCTGGGTGGGGGTGCGTATCAGGCTCAAGGCCCAAGACGAATCGATGGGCTCACGCGCACAGGCTTCGGAACCATTGCAAACGGCGGAAACTCTATTCCATTCAGCAACCTCGAGCTCTGGACGATGGGGCTGATTCAGGACGCAGAACTAGAACCCGTCGATGTCGCTGAGAACCCAGTGTTCACCGACACTGAAACGTTCACGACTGGTAGGTTCACGGCAAGCGGCATCCGAACATACACCCCGGATCAGATCACGACGAGGGTCTTGCCCGGAAGTAGGCCATCTACGAGCACTCCGCGTGCATTCAGGGCTCTCATCGTACTGGCCACCACAAATGCAACGTTGCCCGGTGCAACGGTAAGCAATCTGAACTCAGACATAGAGCAGTTCTCAATGCGCTCACAGCCCGCCACAGGTTATAACTTCTGGACGGGTACCGGCATGCGAGCAACACTTCACATGGCTACTGCTTCGGAGTTGGCAATACCTTGAGAATGCGCCGCCGCGTGACAGACATGGGGCCGAACCCTTCGTTCCACCGGACTGCCTTCGGCAGCCGGTGAACTCAAACGTTGGGCGGCACGCAATCGCGGTGGCGCAATGCGTTCTTTGTCTTGCTTTGTCAGCCAGTCCGCAGCATGAAGAGACGTTACGCTTCGCTCCTACCGTTGCGCCCGCTCGAAGGCTCCTATCCAAGTCTGCGAGGGCTGTCCGTCCTTCGGCGGCCAGCGCACGGTCTGCGTCCTTTCACCACCGCCGCTTTCAGCCGCTCGTTCTGTCGCGCTGCGTGGCCACGAATGTCGTCACTCGCAAATCTGCGGCCATTCGCAGCGGCGTCCTGCCACTGTCTGAGCAAGCTGCCGCTAGAGCCCATCGCGGTTCGCCGCAGAAGCAGGTCACACGCAATCGCTGAAATGCCTTGTTCGTTCATCGCGCAGGGTACGTCAGCTACAGAATCTCTGCGTCAACCAAGCACCGCCATGCATTCCCCGTGCAGACAGAGGCACGTCAACAAACTACTGAGTCGGTGCATACTCGTTTCGTAGCGCGTTTCACCACTCATGCAATTCAGCGAGCCGCCCAACCCTTCGTTCCACCCGACGTGCTCCGGGCTGCGCCCTCCGCACGCGGGTGAACTCAAACGTTAGCGGGCTCAAGGACTCTCCGACATGACTGCGACCGAAAGCGACACCACCATCGCGCTCCAGGTCATCGAAGCCTGCGTCGCCCACGCCCGCCGCGCATTGGCCTCCCAGCTTCCCATCGTGGAGAGCCGCAACTACGACTTCATGCCGAGTTTCAAGGAGCTGACGATCCAACTTTACTTGGCGGGAGTCATGTGGCGTTTCGGTGAGCAATTCGACCTACCAACCGGAGCCCGTGATCGCGGCTTCGTCTGTTTGATGTCAATGCTCGTCCGCGATGGGCTGAGTGCCAAGGAAGCTCAACTTCGCATCGCAAAGGTCAACGAAATGTCGCGCAATGACCAGGGGCAGGATACTCTGGCCATTGCAGCCGGCTATAGGGCAGAAGACGCGGATGGTTCGCTCGCTAGCGTCTTGGACACCTTTCGCGATATACCAGAACTTTCTGGCGGACCGTACAGACTTCTAGATCGCTCGAAACCGATTGCCGCGATTCTTGCGGCGGCAGGGCTAGTCATCTCGTTGCTTCTGGACAGAAGTTGGGGCGTTGCGCTCGGCATCGGCGTTGTTCTTGGAGCAACTACACTGGCCATCGCTTTAGCAATCTATCGCCAAGCAGTGAAGCCAAAGGGTCGGTAGCAATGGGTCTCTTCGTTCACCAGCCCGCTAACCCTTCGGTCAAGCCGACGCGCTCCGGCCTGCGGCCTCCGCACGCGGCTTACCTCAAACGTTAGCCCTCAAACATCGACAACGGCGACGCCCATGCCATCTTCAAGTGTTCATCTCTTCATCGATAACTCGAACATCTTCATTTCGTCGAAAGATGAAGCGCTGAAGCGCGAAGGCCGCACTGCCAAGAGTCTGATTCGGATTCATTTTGAACACCTACTCGAGCTCGCCCTGGCGGGTAGGCCCCTCGGCAATGTTTGTGTCGTTGGCTCAATCCCACCCGAGCAACAGGCCGTTTGGGATCGCCTTGAACGCGCCACCGGAGTAAAGCCCGAGCTGTATGAGCGAGGTGCATTCACCGGTGGCGAGCAAGGGCTCGATCGATGTCTCCAGGTTCACATGCTTAGAGCAATAAGTGACCATTCCGAACCGCAAGTGGTCGTTCTAATGACAGGCGATGGCGCAGGCTACGATGACGGAGTAGGCTTTCACGCCGACATGGAACGCATGCACCAGGCGGGCTGGGGAGTGGAAGTCATAAGCTGGAGAGGGCATTGCCGCCGCGCACTGCGGGTGTGGGCAGAGGCCAATGGCATCTTCGTTTCTCTGGACGATCATTACGAAGCAGTTACCTTCCTAGAAGGTGGCCGCTTTGCAAAGTCTGTTGACCTTACTAGGCGCACACTTGCGACTCCGCGGCTCAGCCCGACCAGGGCGGCAGAGCAGAGGGCTCAAGTCGAAGCCGAAGCCAAGATTGCGACCCTCGAACGCCAACTGAAGGAGTTGCAGGAGTCCAAAACCGTGAAAGCACAAGCCAAGGCGAAGCATGAGAAGCGTTTCGCTCGTGGTCGGAGGTAGCATGAGGGCTAACCCTTCGTTCCAGGCGACGCCCTTCGGGCGCGCCTGAACTCAAACGTTAGGTTGCAAAACCCCGCATGCAGAACGTTGCCCTCTCCCGCTACACCGCTAGCTCTCTTGAGGACCTTCTCCGCCTTTGGCGCGAGAGCTTTGAACACGGAGTGGGCGTCACGGACCCTCACCCATTGGAGGAGCAGCGCGCCTTTTTCCTCAGCGAAGTGCTGCCCAAGAATTCAGTGCGCCTTGCGTTGCACGCGGGCAGTCTCGTCGGCTTCATTGCAGCTACGCCAGAATCAATCAGCCAACTCTATGTCCGAGTCACCTGCCTTGCGCAAGGCGTCGGTAGTCTCCTATTACACTGGGCAAAGGAGCAGTCCATCGGGAGCCTTTGGCTGTACACGTTTGCGCGAAACACCAATGCCCGGCGGTTCTACGAGAAGAACGGTTTCAAGGCGGTCGCTACTGGCTTCGAGCCAACGTGGAAGCTTGAGGACGTAAAGTATGAGTGGCTGCGCTCCCAAGATGCAACCTAACCTTTCGGTCAAGCCGACGCGCTCCGGCCTGCGGCCTCCGCGCGCGGCTTACCTCACACGTTAGGCCGCACGCGGAGACGACATGGCGGACCCAGAGCAATCAAGCGAGTTGCGGCGAGTCTGGCACCAAGGTCGCATCCCAGTGGTATTTCGTCGCCAGCGCCCAGCTGCTCTGCTCGTCAAGGTGCCTTACGCCCTCGGCAACAAGGAGTGGCTACGTGACGAGCAGCGAAACAAACCGTCCTGGGTCGCAAAGCACGGCGCGTGGGAAGTGCCGCGGTCATGGTTTGAACGCATGGTTCGCCTTTGCCTTCGTCGCTATAGTGCGTGCTATGTGGTGCAGCTTCATCGTGAGCGGCAAGTCTGTGCACCGGCCTGCTGGAACGCGGAGGGCCTTGACTGCGAATGCTCTTGCATGGGCGAGAACCATGGCACTGGTCACCCGGGTGGCCGGTGGTACGAGCTTGGCGAAACGCTCGCTGTTTCCTGGGGTGTGCAGACGTACGCTGTCCGTTTGGTGCGGAGTGGAAGTGCGGCCTAACCATTCGGTCAAGCCGACTCGCTCCGGGCTCCGCCCTCCGCGCGCGGCTTACCTCAAACGTTAGCGCCTTTGTCCGTAACTTCGATGAACACGCCGCCTTACTCAATCCACCGGCTCGCTTGGCGGGCAGCTGAGCATGGCGGCTTTGTGCACGCACGAACCGCATCGCGGTCACAACTACCGCTCGCCACGAAGGCCACTCTGGAAACTGTCCTCCGCGGGCAAGTGGGTTTTGCCCGGTTCGTCGTCACGCGTCCTGCCAAGTTCCACTCTCCGCGCGTCCACGAAACCAGTTGTTCGCGTTTTCAAAGGGCTAACCTTTCGTTCCAGCCGACCCGCTCCGGGCTGCGCCCTCCGCGGGCGGCTGAACTCCTACGTTAGACCCCGCGAAACCCCATGCCAGCCCTTCCGTCTGTCGCGTTTCTCGTCGCCAAGCTCAAAGAAGCCGGCGTCGTGCTGCCGCCTGGGCCGGTGCGCGTTGACGGGTACGGAGACAGCGAAGCGCTTTCCGAAGAACTACTTGAACTCATCCGCAGTGGAAAGAAACGCGCGGGAACTGGCCTCCTCTGGGCCTACGAAGCTGAATCGGAACCCCTACCGAGCCAAGGAGACATCGAGATTGTCGTGAACCACCGGAATGAGCCTGTTCTCGTCACCCGCCTAACCTCTGTCGAGTTCATGCCCTATTCCGAAGTCAGTGCAGAATACGCAGCAATTGAGGGAGAAGGCGATGGTTCGCTGGAATTCTGGCGAAGCGCACACTGGGCATTCTTCTCGCGAGAGTGCCACCGCCTTGGTCGCGAGCCGCATCACACCATGCCGGTAGTCTGTAGCGTCTTCGAGGTGCTGAATGTCCTTCAACAAAGAGGCGGGGTCTAACCATTCGGTCAAGCCGACGCGCTCCGGGCTGCGCCCTCCGCGCGCGGCTTACCTCAAACGTTAGGCCTCGGAGGAGACGCGTCCTGCAGTTCACAGCTCTGAGCAACAGCACGTTCAAGAAAGGCCTTGCGCGCAGCAGGCGGAGGCCCACGCACTTCAGGAGAACTCATGTTTGACCACGTCAAGTTCGGAGTCAGCGACTATGCTGCGAGCAAAGCGTTCTTCGTCAGAGCACTCGAACCTCTCGGCGTCACTGTTGTTACGGAGTGGCCGCCGAACGGTGCCGAGCTTAGCCAACCAAAGGGCGATGTTTCATTGTGCCTGTATCAAACTGAAGAGAAGCCAGCGCATCTTCACTTGGCGTTCGTCGCCGAGAATCGCCAGCAAGTCGGAGCTTTTTATCGCGCTGCTCTTGAGGCGGGCGGCAAAGACAACGGTCCGCCTGGTCTGCGTCCACAGTACAGCGGGAAGTACTACGCAGCCTTCGTCATTGGCCCAGACGGGCATAACATCGAAGCAGTCTGCCACGAACCCGAGGCCTAACCATTCGGTCAAGCCGACGCGCTCCGGGCTGCGCCCTCCGCGCGCGGCTTACCTCAAACGTTAGCCGTCACAAGAGCGCAGTCGCCCCATGCCCACGTTGGTCAATCGTCGTGCAGTAACGCGAGCATGCCTTGCCCTGCCGGCGCTCCTCTCCGTACGGTTGGCCAACGCGCAATTGCCCTCTTCCTCATCAGAACCTGATACGCGTTGGTACAAAGCAGCTGCCGCAATGAAACGCCTTGCTCAGTCGTGGGGTGATCAAGCCTACGGCGCTGTGCTCATTCTGGACGGTCAGCTTGTCGGTGAAGGTCCAAGTCGCGTCGTGAAGAACAGCGATCCAAGCGCCCACGCAGAACGCGAAGCAATCCGCGATGCACAGCGCCGGCTACAGCGCACTACTCTTGAAGGCAGCGTTCTTTATTCCACGTCTCGGCCATGCCCCATGTGTGAATCGGCGGCAGCTGCAGCACGCGTCCAGCGCATGTACTTCGGTGAGAGAATGCAAGACGCTGGCGCTCCAAAGTCGTAGTGTCTGACGAGCCGGATTCGAGCTTTCAAAGAATGCCGGCTAACACTGCGGTCAAGCCGACGTGCTCCGGGCTGCGCCCTCCGCACGCGGCTTACCTTTATCGTTAGCCCCCAAGAGCACCACACTCAGGCTCCCGACACTCTACCCATCACTTCCATTCATCTTCCCGAATTGATGAGGGGCTTTTGGCTACGTCCACGATTGGGCGCATCTGCCTTTGTGCCGAGGCGCGGACCCGAGCGATAGACCCAAATTCCCAGCACGATAACCAACAACAATAGGCAGAGAATCACGCCACCGAGCGGGTGTCGGTCGAATGCTTCGACAATTGAAACCAGATCGCTAGATGTTGGAAGACTATTTGTCACGCTGCACCTACCGCTCCTGAATGACGACCATGAATTCCATTATCCGGTCAATTGGGAGCTCCGCTAGTCCCCACTGAACTAACGCCCAGCAGCCTCTCGACAATCTCTGGCTCAAACGCAGACTTATCAATGGAGCTCAAGGCAAAGCTGATCCACATCTCGGGAATCAACTTCCCTTGCGTAGCAAAGATGGGGGCTAACCCTTCGGTCAAGCCGACGCGCTCCGGCCTGCGGCCTCCGCGCGCGGCTTACCTCAAACGTTAGACCGCAAGACACACATGCCCACTCCATTCAGCCTTGGTCGACGCCGCGCATACCCGTGGTGGTTCGCGGCGGCCGTTGTCGTCGCCGGCGGCGCCTTTTATCTCCTCCCTGACGCCAAACAGACGCCAGAGCTGTTGCTTTCTCTTCTTGGTAGCATCGCTGCGTTCTTCCACTTCCTCTACGGTCAGCACAATACAAATACAGATCGCTTCACTACCTTGTTCAAGGGGTTCAACGAACGGTACGACCGCCTGAACGACGAATTGAACCGAATACGTGCGTCGTCTGGCGATGCCATCACCGATCCCAAGGATCTCCAGTGGCTCTACGACTACTTCAACCTATGTGCCGAGGAGTACCTCTACTACAAGGCTGGCTACATCGACCAGGAAGTTTGGAATTCATGGTTGCGTGGTATGACCTACTTCGCACAACATACCGGAATCAGCGGCGTATGGGAGCGTGAGCTCAAACAAGGGTCCTACTATCAATTCCACTTATCGTTGCTCAAGACTGCGGTCTAACCTTTCGGTCAAGCCGACGCGCTCCGGGCTGCGCCCTCCGCGCGCGGCTTACCTCATACGTTAGAGCGCGTACGAGCGCTTGCGACAGTCACCTGCCTTACCCAGCCGATGGCTTCTCCCGGCAAACAAAGCCAGCGCCTCGGTGCTACCCTCTTGGTCACACAGCCCATTGCGCGCTCACTGCTACCACTTAGAGTCAATGAAACGCAATATCATCATCCTCGCGTTCTTGGTTGCCGCGGTGGCAAAAGGATATGAAGAATACCAATCACGCCACGCGCCACCTTCACCTCCCCAAGGAATGGTGGGCCTGCCGAGCGATCCCGCTCCCAATGCAGCACGCCAACTTCCCGAACGCGCCGGACCTTTCCAATGCGATGGTCGCATTCATTGTTCGCAAATGACATCGTGCGCGGAAGCAACGTACTTCCTACGGAATTGCCCCGGTACAAAAATGGACGGTGACAATGATGGCATTCCGTGCGAAAGCCAGTGGTGTACGCAATGAATAGCCATTCCTGCGGGAACACGCGCTCTAACCTTTCGGTCAAGCCGACGCGCTCCGGGCTGCGCCCTCCACGCGCGGCTTACCTCATACGTTAGCGCGCTTGTCACGTACGCGCACGGGCGTTGGCGTAATTTGTGGCATCCTCAGCGCGACGGGCGGCACGCCGCTACGCACATCCCGAAGGAGCTGCAGTGAAAACGAAACGCGAGATTGCTCGTTGGGGAGCCAGTCTGACGCTGGCTGTGTTGCTTACGTCAGCGCATGCCCAGCAAACGGAGAAGGTCGCACGTATCGGACTCCTTTCGCTTGCGTGGGGCCCAGGTGCAGGAGACTCTGGCGTCCGAGATGCACTCCGCGGTCTGGGCTATGTCCCAGGCAAAAATGTCCTTTACGAATCCCGCTACGCGAACTGGCAAACCGAGCGCCTGCCCGAACTGGCAGCCGAGCTCGTTCGGCAGAAGGTCGATGTCATCGTCGCGGTCGCGAACATCCCTGCCTTCGCGGCCAGACAGACGACCGAGAGAGTCCCCATCGTTGTCTGGGGGATCCACGGTGCGGTCGCAACAGGACTGGTGCGCAGCCTCGCGCGACCCGGCGGCAACTTGACTGGTGTCGAGAGCCTAGCTCCCGAGCTCGACGCCAAGCGCCTCGAACTCATTAAGGCTATTGTGCCGAAGCTCACGCGGCTCGGCGTAGTCTACAACTCTGAAGATCAAGGCTCACCAGTCCATCTCGAGTCAACACGCGAGGCCGGTCGAATACTGGGCGTCCGTGTCGTGCCGCTGCCCGTAAAGCGGCCCGCCGATTTCGACGGCGTTCTGTCGGACGTTGCCGCGGGCTCGATAGACGCACTCTTGACATTTACCGACGATTTGACCGGCTGGCATCCGGGCACGATCATCCGGTTCGCCTTGAAGCATCGACTACCCACCGTCTGCGAGTTCAGGTTCTTGGTTGAACACGGCTGCTTGCTATCCTACGGTCCGTCGTTTGACGAGTTCAACGCAATCGTCGCGCGGCAAGTCGACAAGATCCTCAAGGGAACGAAGGCGGGTGACCTGCCGGTCGAGCAGGTGACCCGCTTTGAGATGCTATTGAACATGAAGACGGCAAACGCCCTGGGCATCACAATCCCCCAGTCGTTCCGGGTGAGAGCGGACGAAGTGATCGAGTGAAGGCTCCAAACATATCAGACAGCCGAACGTATGGCAGGGCCGCCACTCAAAGCGCGCTCTAACCATTTACAGGGACTTCCCAACAAGTCAAGCAGACAGCGGTTTGGTTTTGGTATTCGGTGTTCCGGTATTCGCGCATTCGTTTCAGGCCGACCGTGTCAAGGCTGGCCGCAGGCCACCCGAAGGGCTTGGCCTTGATGCGGGCGGCCTGAAACCCACACTGGAGCGATGCTTGTCGGCCAAGACACTTGGCCGACAAGCCATGACAGACTTCTTCATTGCTTCGTGTGTGTGTGGCGCAAGGTGAATCGGATGCAGGCGGGCCGAAGGGCTGCGACAAAGGTGCAGACTGCTTCTCTACAGACGGCCTTGTTGCACGGGCACTGTGGCCTTGTGTGCGGACCCAGATGCGAACCGCTCAGCGGGGCTCCATTCCGATCGCGTGGACATCGAACGATTCGAGCCACGAATGGTTAGTCGAGCTTGCCCGCTGCCGGTCTGACCTGTCATATGCGTCTTCTGACTGATGCCTGCTGCGTGATGGAAACTGTGTTGCGGCGCTTGCAGCCCGCGGCTATGCGGCAGCCGCGCCGCTGACATTGCGCGTAGGCGCGGGCACCGGCACCGGCACCGGCGCCGGAACCGAGGCCGGCGCCGTTGCCGCCACCGCCGGCGGTCTGCTCACATGGTGCGCGTCGAACGCCTCGCCCTTGGTCATCACCGCCCACAGGATGCGTGCATTCTTGTTGGCCAGCGCCACCGCCGCCTTTTGCCAGCCGGCTCGCTCGCGCAGCGCCGTGACCCAGCGCGAGATCGGGTCGCTGCGCTTGTGCGCGGTCATGACCGCCGACTTGGCTCCCTGGATCAGCAGGCTGCGCAAGTACGTGTCGCCCCGCTTGGTGATGCCACCCAGGTTGTTCTTGCCGCCCGAGGAGTGCTGGCGCGGCACCAGGCCGATCCAGGCGCCGAACTGCGCGCCGTGCCGGAACTGCTTGAACTCGCCCACCGTGGCCAGCGCGGCCGAAGCCGTCACGGGGCCGATCCCCATCAGGGTGGCAGCCTTCTTCACCTCGGCGTTGTCCTTGGCATGCGTGGCGATGCGCGCGTCGCACCACTCGATATGGGCATCCAACTCACGCCATTGCGCTTGCGCTTGTTGCACGACCCGGCGCGCCAGCGCGTTCATCTCGTTGCTCGCATCCTCGATCACGTCGGCCAGAACGGCCTGCAGCGCCGCCGGGCTTTGCGCGAAGACCAGGCCGAACTCGGCCAGCAACCCGCGGATGCGGTTGATGCACGCGGTGCGCTCGGCCTTGAACCCCTCGCGCAGCCGGTGCACGCACAGCATGCTTTGCTGCTCGATGCTCTTGGCCGGCACGAAGTGCATCTGCGGGCGCGACGCGGCCTCGCAGATGGCCGCGGCATCGTTGGCGTCGTTTTTGCCGCTGGCGCCTTGTTTGCGATACGGGCTGACGAGTTGCGCGGCGATGATGCGTGCGTCAAGACCGAGCGCGATGAGCTTGCGCGCCCAGTGGTGCGCACTGGAGCTGCTCTCCATGGCCACGATGCACCCGGCGGGCAATTGCGCGCACCAGGCCAGAAATTTGTCGCGCGCCAGTGCGCGGCTGACGAGCACCCGCCCCGCGGCGTCCACGGCATGAACCTGGATCACGCGCTTGGCCAGATCGGCCCCAACGCGAACGGCTCGACCTCGCGATTCACGTTGCGCTTCACGCTGCACCCCAACTCGTGTAATCTGCTCCACGGACTTCCCCTTTCATAGGCTTGAGATTGACGACTTCAATCACCACCAATCTTGGCGCATCGACGCCGTTGCCCGAAGGTGGGAAGTCCCTTCGCATTCCGGTCAAGCCGACGCGCTCCGGCCTGCGGCCTCCGCGCGCGGCTTACCTCAAACGTTATACGTCTTCCCGGTCTCAGAAATGAAGTGCAACACTGCCGTTTTGAAGGAGATTCGCGGTGCCCTTGAAGTCTAGAAAGTTGTCCGCTCGAGCCATTGCAGCGCTAGAGGCAAAGCGCGACATTGGCGCTGAGATCTTGCAGTCTGTCAAAGACATGAAGGGCGGCAAAGGCAAGGTCGTCTTTTCTCCCGCGGTAGAAGCACGAACTGCTACAGGTCTGTCGCAATCCCAGTTCGCCGGTTTGCTCGGCATCTCCGTCCGCACACTGCAAGGCTGGGAGCAGGGTCGAAAGCAACCAAGCGGCGCAGCTCGAACACTCCTGGCCATTTACATGGTCCACCATCACGGCTCCAAATGGTGATGCCCAACCCGTCAGTCCAGCAGACCGGCTCCGGCGGCCGATGAATGCGCACCTTCGGCTCCACAGCAGCGCCGTCACGTCTCCACATCACTTTTCAGTCGGGGTGAAACCCATGCCGATCCAGCAGTTCGACGCGAAGCCCGTGATCCGACCGTTGTCTATGATCTTGCTCTCATCCGTCTTCTTGGTTGGTTGTGGGACACCTTACGTTCCAATGGACAACTGGACTTACTCGGGCAAGAGCGAGGAGCTGAGAGCGCCACCGGCCGTTCCCCGCGGCGATCTATCCGGCTCCGATTGGATACAGGCGATGAATGAAAGCAAGGCAAAGTGGTTTCAAGAACGCGCGGAAGTCATCGAACGAGCGAAGGACAGCTGCGCAAATGAAACTGGTGCGAGTAAGACGCCAAACTACTGGACGGGATACGCCAGAAGTTTCAAGGCTTGTATGCTTGCACGCGGCTGGACTGAAGGCAGAAGTCCGTTATGAACCTTGGCGCTCCTCTGCCCCGAACTCTCGTGCGGCATGCCGTTGGCGCCCGCCTAGCTCAAACGCCAAGACCTCGAGAGCCCACCATGGCACAACCCCAGCTGAGCAATTCGTCGGCGACTGCGTTAGTCGCAGTCAAGGTCGTCCACACCATCGCATGGGCCTTTTTTGTCGGGTGCATTTTGGCCATTCCGGTGGCCTCCTGGTATGCCCGGCACACGTGGGTTGCATGGCTCGTGGCCATCGTGCTCGTTGAAGGAGCCGTTCTCCTGGCCAATGGGTGGCGTTGCCCACTCACTTCTTTGGCGGCGCGCTTTACGGAAGAGCGCCACGACAACTTCGACATCTACCTGCCTGCATGGCTGGCGAAGCACAACAAGACAATCTTTAGCGTCCTGTTCGCCGCTGGCGCTACATTCGCTCTTGGAAACTGGGCGTTTACGGGCAAGTAGCATTGCACGACCTGGCGTTGGCATAACCCGCCCATCGACCGGAGCGGGGAAAATCCGGCGGCGCTTCGCGGTAGTGCCGGTGGCCGGTGCCGGGCGTGGGCAGAGGTAAGCCTCAGGAGAAGTCATGTCCCAAAGCTTCGTTGACATTCTCGCCGAGCTCGAACGCGATTTGTCGACGGGCGTCTACTCAGGGTACTTGCCCAAGCGCATCCCTGACCCCTTGGATGCCAAGATCGCGATCTTCATCGACTGGTTCTTGGACTCCGACGAGCTCGAACAAGGGCTGCTGTCTTGTTTGCCTGCAAATGCCAGCGAAGTTCTGCTGGTCTTTGCGGAGCGCCAAGCCGCACTCGCGGTGCGCAGCAGTTCCATGCGCGCCTTGCCCGCTTCGGCGGTTGCGATGGGCATGGCTGCCGCCATCGCCGACGATGAACGCGAGGGCATGCTCGTGATGCCCCTGCCCTGGAGGGCCGCAGCAATGCTCGGCGTGCATCAAGCTCATCTGTTCGCCTCCAATGCATCGAAGGTCCCAGGGAAGGGGGCACAGGCGCTGCTGGCTTTCGTCAACCGCAAGCCGGAGGATCAGTCATTGGAATGCATGGGCTATCGGGAGGGCAGCGACGCTGATGGCTTCAGGTTCGAACGAACGTGGTAATTCGGCCAAGCCCTTGGATCCAGCAGACGCGCGACGGCGCGAAGAGCGGGCAGTTCGAACCGTATCATCATCTGCCAATCAATGACGGAGTCCCCGATGGCAAAGATCCTCGTTCATGCGACCCACGGCTCCGATTCGCGGCGTTTGCAAATCCGATCTTGCTGGCCAGCACTTCACGGAGATCGGTCTGAGAGCGTGGACGCCGCATTGACCGAGGCCGCAAAGAGTCTTGGGCGTTCGCTTCCCGGAGCGAAAGATGGGTCCCACACCTAGGAGTGATTCATGTCGTTTCCGCCGTCACACGTCGCCATCTTCGCCACCGACGCACCAGAGCGAGTCGCGCGCTATCCGCAACCCTTCACATCGCGTGTCGACGGCCGACGCAAATTCCCGCTGGGTGACCTCTTCGGAATCAGCAACTTCGGTGTGAACCTCGCACGCCTTGCCCCAGGCGCAGCGTCCTCGATGCGTCATGCCCACGCCAAGCAGGACGAGTTCGTCTACGTCCTGCAAGGTCGGCCCACGCTGCACACTGATGAAGGGCATACCTTGCTCGCGCCAGGAATGTGTGCTGGCTTCAAGGCAGGCACCAGGAATGGGCATCGCCTCATCAACAACACTGACGAAGAAGCGGTGTACCTGGAGGTCGGCGACCGCACGCCGGATGACGAAGGTTATTACCCCGACGATGACGTGCGCGCACAGCTCGTCGATGGTCGTTGGGTGTTTACGCACAAGGACGGCACTGCGTATTGAAGGAGAGGTGCGGCCCAAGCTCAGGCTTCGGCGCGCTCGTGTCATCGAGAGGAGGTAGCCGATGGAACAGCCCAAGCTGGTCGACGAAGTTGCGAACTGTCTTGCCGACTACATTGCTGCGTTCAACTCCAAAAGCGGGGCGCGGATTGCCCAGTGCTATGTCGCCCCTTGTCTCATCTTGCGGGCCGACGGTTCGTTGCTCGCGCTCTCGTCCAGCGCCGAGATCGCGAAATTCTTCCAGGCACGGGTAGAGCAACTCCATTCGGAAGGTTGCCGCGACTGGCGCTACACCAATCTCGAAGTCGGAGCGATCGATCGGCGGTGCGTGCTGGCAGCGATGGACTGGGAGCCGCTTCGAGCCGACGGAACGGCTCTGGCTCAGTGGCGACAGACCTATCAGCTCCTGAAGACGGAAAGCGGCTTGCGGTTTATGGTCTCAACGGTGCATGCGCCATAGCTGGACCCGGTTGAGCCGAGCCGCCCACGGAGGCCACGATGGCGGTTCACCAAGACGTGGGAATCGTGAAGAAGGAGGTTCAAAGTGGGTCGTTTCGTCATCGCGGCGTTCAAACCTAAGCAGGGAATGCAGGAACAGCTCGCTGCCGTCGTCGAGAAGCACTGGCGCATTCTGCGGGCCGAAGGCCTGGTCACGGAGCGACCACGGTACGCCATGCAAGCAGCGGACGGAACCGTGATTGAGGTCTTCGAGTGGCTGTCCGCCGAGGCGATCGAGCGGGCGCACGAGACGCCCGCCGTGCTGGCGCTGTGGGCGGAGTTCGAGGCCGCGTGCGAGTACGTGCCGCTTGCCTCGCTGGGCGAGGCGCAGCACCCGTTTTCCGAGTTCAGTCCGCTGTCCATTTGCGCTCAGTTGCAAGAAGCGGCGTCTTCCCGCCACCCTTCCGATGGCCTGCCGCGCCAAGCAGGCCGCGCCGTGCTCAGGCGCATGCGTCGCGACGATCTGCCTGCCTTCCACGCCTATCGGCAGGACCCTGTTGTCGGTCGATACCAAGGCTGGACGCCGATGTCGGAAGCCGAGTGCCTCGCGTTCATCGATGACGTGGCGGTCGCCCCCTTGTTTGAGCCCGGCACCTGGGCCCAGGTGGCCATCGCGCGCGCTGATGACGACACGCTGATCGGCGACGTCGGCCTGTTCGTCGCGCAGGATCTCGGCTTCGCTGAGGTCGGCTTCACGGTGTCGCCCAGCGCGCAAGGGCAGGGCTTGGGGTCGGCTGCGGTTGCCGCGGCAATCGGGCTGCTCTTCGAGCAGACCCGAGTGCCACGCATTCTGGGCATCACTGACGCAAGAAACATCGCGTCGGTGAGGCTGCTCGAGCGTGTGGGGATGAGCCGAATCGAGGTGCGGGAAACGGTCTTCAAGGGCGAGCCTTGCACCGAGTGGGTCTACGCCAAGCAGCGGTGACGCGCCGCGGCGTGTCGGCAGCTTGTCGCGCGGGTCGCGCCCGAGGTTGTTGCGGGTTCGCACTGCACGGGGAAGCCCGAAGTCACCGGCCGCGCACTTGGGGTCAGAATTGCCCCTCAACTCGATGGAGGCGCAGATGAAGCCATACGGCGCGGAGTTTCTCGGAACGTTCTGGCTGGTCCTGGGCGGTTGTGGCAGCGCCGTCCTGGCTGCGGCATTTCCGCAAGTGGGTATCGGCCTGCACGGCGTTTCGCTCGCCTTCGGCCTGACGGTGTTGACGATGGCGTTCGCCATCGGCCACATCTCGGGTTGCCACCTGAACCCGGCGGTGTCGATCGGCCTGTGGGCGGGCGGTCGGTTCTCCGCGGACAAGCTGCTTCCCTACATCGTTGCGCAAGTGCTGGGCGCAGTGGCAGCCGGCGGCGTGCTTTACGTGATCGCCAGCGGCGCGCCGGGTTTCGACGTGTCCAAGGGCTTTGCCTCGAACGGCTATGGTGCGCATTCGCCCGGCGGCTATACGCTGCTGGCAGCGCTCGTCACCGAAGTCGTGATGACGATGTTCTTTTTGCTCGTCATCCTCGGCTCCACCGACAAGCGCGCCCCGGCAGGCTTTGCGCCCATCGCGATCGGCCTGGCGCTGACGCTCATTCACCTCATCAGCATTCCGGTGACGAACACGTCGGTGAACCCCGCGCGCAGCACCGGCGTGGCGGTGTTCGTCGGCGATTGGGCGCTGGGGCAGCTCTGGCTGTTCTGGGTGGCGCCGATCGTCGGGGCGCTGCTTGGTGCCGTGGTCTACCGTTACATCGCCCGTGAGGAAGGCTGACACCGCACAGCCGTTGCAATTCCCGGCGTGCGCCGCGACAGGGTTGATCCTGCGTGGCGGCGCAATTTTCTCCCTAGTCAAACGAAAGGAATCGACATGAGCCTGTTCAGCGCAATTCTCCAAAAGTTGGGCCTTGGCAAGAAGGCCGAGGCACCCGTCGAGTTTCCCGTGCCGTCGCCGGTGGAGCCAACATCGACTGAAGTACCGGTGGTGCCGATCTCCGAGGTCGACGTCGTTGCCAAGCTGGCCGGCCTGGCTGCGGCAAATTCGCAGAAGCTCAACTGGAAAGTTTCGATCGTCGACCTGCTCAAGCTGCTCGGGCTGGACAGCAGTTTTGATGCGCGCAAGGGGCTGGCCGTTGAATTGGGCTGCCCGGCCGACAAGATGGGCGATTCGGCGCAGATGAACATGTGGCTGCACAAGACAGTTCTGCAAAAGCTCGCTGACAACGGCGGCAACATCCCTAAGGATTTGCTCTGACGAGGGAACACCGTCGTGCCGTCGCCTTGATGGTTTTCGCCGCCCTGCTGTGGAGCATGGGCGGCGTCGTGAGCCGGTTCCTCGAATCGACTGAAGGCCTGGAGATCACGTTCTGGCGCAGCAGCTTCGCTGCGCTGACGGTGCTCGCCTGGTTCGTGCTGCGCCGCGAGCACAAGCCCTTCGCCGCGCTCACGCGCGGCGGCAAGGCGGTGTGGATCAGCGGCGTGATGTGGGCCGTGATGTTCACGTGTTTCATGGTCGCGTTGTCGCTGACGCGCGTCGCCAACGTGCTCATCATGCAAAGCCTCGCGCCGGTGTTCACGGCCCTGCTCGCTTGGGGGCTGCTGCGCAAACACGTGGGCGCGCGCACCTGGTTTGCGATTGCGATGGCGGCGGCGGGCATCGTGACGATGTACGCGTTCGACGTGTCGGGCTTGTCGGGCCGCCACATCGCCGGGGTGTTTGTCGCGCTGGTCATTCCCGTCGCCGCGGCGGTCAACTGGGTGGTGCTGCAGCATGCGGGGCAGAGAGTCGACATCAGCGTCTCGGTGCTGGTGGGCGGCGTGCTCTCGGCGGCGCTGTGCCTGCCGTTTGCCTGGCCGCTGCAGATGTCGGCGCACGATCTGGCGCTGCTCGCGCTGCTCGGCGTCTTTCAACTCGGCTTGCCGTGCGTGCTCGTGATGCACGTCGCGCGCCGCCTCGCGGCGCCGGAGATGGCGCTGCTCGCGCTGCTCGAAGTCGTGTTCGGCATCCTGCTCGCGTGGGCCTTCGGCGGCGAGCGGCCGGGGCTGGCGACGCTGATCGGCGGTAGCGTCGTGCTCGCGGCGCTGGTCTTCAACGAGATGTCCAAACCTCCCGCGGCAGCGGCGGAGTCGGTGGTGGCGTGACGCCGGTCAGGCGCGTCGGGTCACGTAGCCATACGCCAAGTTCGTCCGCCCCGCGCCATGCTTGGCGTACAAGGTTTTGTACTGCGCGAGCTGGTCGGTCTGGACTTCGGCACGCAACTGCGCCTTCACGTTGTACAGGCGCGCATTGTTGTCGCCGAAGATCGCGTTTTTTACCGCGCCGTCGGCGGGCCCCAGCGGGCTGAGCTTGTACTTCTTCTGCAGCTCTTCGGGAATCTCCAGGCGGCGCAGCGCCTCGATCTGCCATTGCGGCGAGCCGAGCCGTGGGCACAGCATCTGTGATTCCAGACGCGCTCGGTGCACTTCTCCTGGGGAAACCGCGAGACGCGGGGCACGACCCGGTGCAAATGCGCATTGCGCTTTGCGTGCGCAGCCGTTACACACTCGGATCCATATCAGGAGCACGCCGAAATGAATTCCCGCTTCCGCACCACCCTTGTCCGCGCCATGATTTTGGGTGCAGCGTCGCTCGGTGCGTCGCTGGCACCGTTGTCGGCTCTGGCGCAAGCGCCGCGCCAGTTCAGCTTCGCCTACGACCAGCCGCCCACCACCGCCTACGGCATCGCCGCGGGCATCTTCGACGCCAAGCTCAAGGAGCTGTCGGGCGGCAAGATGAGCATCAACCAGTTCCCCGGCGCGCAGCTCGGCCAGGAGCCGGTGCTGCTGCAAAAAATGCGCTCGGGCGACATCGACTTCGTGATCACGTCGACCGCGAACGCGTCGACGCTCGCGCCGCAGGCGGGCGTGCTGTCGCTGCACTTCATCTTCCGCGATCAGGCGCACCTGGCCAAGGTGCTTGCCGACCCGGGTGTGTCGGCCGCATTCCGCGCGATGGTGAAAGACCAGGTGCAGGGTGGCCAAGTGCTGGGCCTGTTGACGATGGGCTTGCGCAACATGTACAGCAAGACGGAAGTCAAGTCGGTCGCCGACATCAAGGGCAAGAAGATCCGCGTGCAAGCCACGAAAACCGAAGACACCCATTTCCCGGCGTACGGCGCGCAGACCGTGCACATGCCTTTCGGCGAGGTCTACACGTCGCTGCAGACGGGCGTGGTGAACATCGCCGAGAACGGCGTCAACGTCTACCTGGCGAACAAGCACTATGAAGTGGCACCGGTGCTGTCGCTCACCGAACACGAAGCCAACAACAACTGCCTCTGGGTGAGCGACAAGACCTGGAACAGCTTGAGCCCCGAGCAGCAGAAGTGGGTGCAGGCGGCGGCCGACGAAGTGGCAAAAACCGAGCCGGCGCTGGCGCTGAAGCTCGAAAAAGACTCGGCCGACAAGCTCAAGTCGATCGGCGTCAAGGTCGTCGAGAACGTCGACAAGTCGGGCTTCATCAAGGCGGCGCTGCCGATCCAGGACCAGCTCGCCGCCGAGCTCGGCCCGCACGCAGTAAAGATCCTCAAGCTGGTGCGCGAGGTCAAGTAAGCGGGCTCGATGGCTGCGCGGTGGCGCCAGGCGCTGCCGGCGCGGCCGCTTTGCGCCGCAGCGGCGCGTTCTTGGTGCGCCCGCTGGCGCGTTGTTTTCTGGAGGGCCCATGGCCGACATCCGAGCGCTCGTCCTGCAGCGCCATCGGCACTTGAAGTGGCCGATTTTCGACAAGCTGGAAGCCGTATTGATGGTGCTGTGCGGCGTGTGCATCTTCACGTTCACGCTCTCGGTGTTCTGCGACGTGATCACGCGCACGCTCGGCTCGCCCTGGCTGTGGTTGCAGCAGGTGACGACGGGCTGCTTCGCCTGGGGCGTGTTCATCGGCATGGCCGCGGCAACGCGGCGCAACGACCACTTCTACCTGACTGAAATCACCAAGCACCTGACCGGTGCGAAACGCAGCTTCATTGAAGTGGCGAACCGGATCATCGTCGTGATCGTCGGTTCGATGCTGGTGTGGTTTGGCATGCAGAACGCGCTGCACGACCTGGGCAGCTACCGCATGCCGTCGCTCGTGCCGCTGGCGGTTTACACCGGCATCGTGCCCGTGGCGGCGTTCCTGGTCGTCGTGTTCACGATCGAGCAGTTGATCAACGGCTGGAAGAACGGCTTCGAAGGGCCTGAAGACCAAGACAACACCCCGACGATGGAGCCCGCAGAATGAAAAACTCGACATCGCCCATGCGCCCCAGGGGGACTCCATGAGCAATGGCGCCGCACTCTGCCTGATGGCATTCCTGTTCCTGTTCTTCGGCTACATGGGGGTGCCGGTCACATTCGCGTTGATCGCCGGCGTGTTCATCGCCACCGCGTTCACGCCGATCAGCTTTCAGTCCATCGTCGGCCAGCTGTTTCACGGCATCGACTCGGAGACGCTGCTCGCGGTACCGTTTTTCCTGCTGGTGGGCGAGTTGATGGCGTCGAGCGACGTCGTGCACCGAATGATCCGCCTCTCGCAAACCTTGGTGGGTCACCTGCGCGGCGGGTTGGCGCAGGTGGTGACGCTGTTCTCGATGTTCTTCGCCGGTATCTCGGGCTCGTCGACGGCGGACGTGGCGGTGCTCAGCCGCACCGTCGCGCCCGAGATGGACAAGGAAGGCTACGACCGCGCCTTCACCGCGGCGCTGATCGCCTCCGCGTCGACGATGGCGAACCTGATTCCACCGAGCATCATGGCGGTGGTTTACGGCGCCACCGGCAATGTCTCGATCGGTGGGCTGTTCCTCGCGGGTGTCGTGCCGGGCGTGCTGATCGGCATCGGCTTGATGATTTACAGCTACTTCTGGGGGCCGCCGGGCTTCAAGAAGCAGCGCGCGCCGATGGCCGAAGTCCTGGTCGCGGCGCGCGGCTCGGCGCTGCCGCTCGTCATTCCCGTCATCATCATGGGCGGCATCCTGACGGGCTGGTTCACGCCCACCGAAGCCGGCATGGTGGCCTGCGTCTACATCCTGTTCGTGCTGATTCCGGCGCTGCGGCCGGGGCATGTGCGTGAACTGCCGCGCGACTTCATGTACGCCGGGCTGCTCTACTCGCTGCCGCTCGCCGCGGTGGCGGCGGCGTCGGCGTTCGGCTGGATGGTCGCGTACCTGCGCGGGCCCGACATCGTCGCGGGTTACATCACGGGGATTGCCGGCACGGATCCGGCGATGATCATGTTGCTTCTGGTCCTGCTGTTCATCATCGTCGGCGACTTCATCGACGCGGTGCCGGCGATCATCATCTTCATGCCCATCATCAACAAGCTCACCGAACTGGGCAACATCAACGGCCTGCACATGGGCGTGGTGCTGATCACCACACTCGTGTTCGGGCTCATCACGCCGCCGTACGGCCTGTCGCTGCTGGTCGCGTCGAAGTACGTCGGCGTGGGTTTCGGCAAGGCGGTGGTGCGGTCGTTGCCGATGTACGTGGTGTTCCTCGCGACGATCGCCTTCGTCGTGCTCTCGCCCAAGGTGGTGCTGGCGCTGCCGAAATACTTCCTGCCCGAATCGGTAGGATGCTTCAAGTCGCCCACTGGAACGGGCTACATCTGTCCCCCTTGATCGCCCGCGCGAGAGGCTGACCATGAACCCAACGACCGATCTGCATCTGCCCTTCCAGGTGCGCCCGCTCACCCCCAAGCTCGGCGCCGAGATCACAGGCGTCGACCTCGCGCGGCCAGTGCCGCCCGAAGTGTTTGCGGCGCTGTACCAGGCCTTCCTGCGCTACCAGGTGCTGCTGTTCCCGCCGCACGACTTGCCCCCCGCAGCGCAAGTTGCGTTCGGCAAACTCTTCGGCGAGGTGCAGGTGCACGTGATGGCGCAATACCACGCCGATGGCTTCCCCGAGTTGTATCGCCTCTCCAACGTCGGCCCGGACGGCAAGCTCAAAGGCGAGCACCCCGACAAGGGCACACTCGCCTGGCACACCGACGGTTCCTGGCAGCGCGTCACGGGCCAGGCGACGATCATCTACGGTGAAGTGCTTCCGTCCAAGGGCGGCGAGACGCATTTCGCCGACATGTACGGCGCCTACGAGCGTTTGACTCCCGCGTGGAAAGCGCGCATCGCGACGCTGCGCGCCGTGCACAACCTCGACTTCTCGCGCACGCGCCGCCACGGCAAGGATTTGATGACGGAAGAGCAGCGCCGCGCCAAACCTCCGGTGGACCAACCCGTTGTTCGAGTGCACCCGGAAACCGGTCGCACCTGCCTGTACCTGGGGGATCACGCCGAATCCATCGTCGGCATGGACTACGACGAAGGGCGCGCGCTGATCGAAGAGTTGAACAAGCTTGCGATTCACCCCGACCTGAGCTACGAACACCGCTGGACGGCGAAGCAGTTGATCCTGTGGGACAACCGCTGCGTGCTGCACCGCGCGACCGACTACGACTCGTTCAACGAGGCGCGCGTCGTGCGGCGCTGTACGGTGCTCGGCGAAGTGCCGCAGGGCCTGGCCGCCTGAAGATCAATCCAGGCCCTGATCGCCTGCTGCCGGCGCGCGCTTGCGGCCGGTGAACATCGCAGAGATCAGGTTCTCGCGCTGCAGGATCGACGTGAGCACGACGCCGCCGACGTGCAACGGAACGAGCAGCACAAACGACCAGCCGCTGACCTGGTGCACGAGGTAAAGCGCCGGGTCGCCCCAGAAACGCGCCAAGGGCACGACGCAAGATATTCGTCATCCCGGCGAAAGCCGGGATCCACCCGTGGAAGTCGCGCGTCCAGCGCGTTCATTGCGTGCAACCGGTGGATCCCGGCTTTCGCCGGGATGACGTGGGTTCTCGGGCAAACCTCGAGGCCACATCTAACGACAGCAACGCGCCGTGAGCACTATTTGCCCGCCGCCGTTCGCCACACCCCTCAGCGGCCGCTCGAAGCGGACGAATCAAATGCGCCCGATGGCGCGGCGAAACTCCATGCGCGCCATCATGCGCGACGACAGGTTGGCGCTGAACAGAACCGCAAACCACTGTTCGCGCGGCTGTACGAACAGCGCCGTGCCGCTGATGCCCGACCACGTCATCTCGCCCGTCGTGCACGGCATCGCCGAGGCACCCCAGTCGTGGCGCACCGCCAACCCGAGGCCAAAGCCAAAACCCGCGCCGCAATAGCCGGCCGGGCCTTCTGCACCCTGGGGCAACTGGTTGCGGGAAAGCTCGGCAAAGAGTCTTTCGCTCAGCAGTCGCTCGCTGCCGATCACCCCGCGGTTCGCGAGCAGCCGGGCAAAGGCGACGTAGTCGTCAAGGGTGCTGATCAGGCCGCCGCCACCGCTGGCCATCCAGGGTTGGCCGGGCTGTCGCTGCCCGATCGGCGGAATCGTCGCGTGCCACACGCTGTCGGCGGTGTGCGCGATCGCCAGACTGTCCGGGTTGGCTTTCTCGTCGGCAGCGATTTCGAAATTCGTGTGCTGCATGCGAAGCGGCGTGAAGATGCGCTGACGCAGCACTTCGCCCAGAGATACGCCTTCGATGTGTTCGACGATGCACCCCAGCACGTCGGTTGAATAGCCATAGCGAAACGTCGTTCCCGGCTCAGCCACGAGCGGCAAGCGCGCCAGGCGCTGCAAGAGCGCAGGGGAATCCAAACCGGACATGGCGGGGGTGATGCCGGCCTGCGCACAGGCGGCGCGCATCGCGGCGTCGGCAACTTCTTGCGGGTAGGCCAGGCCGGAGGTGTGGCGCATCAGGTCACGCACTGTCGGCGCGGCACGAGGCGTCTGCCCACCCTTGAGCCGCAGGTTTCGCAGCAGGGGCAGGTAGTCGCCCACCGCGGCGTCCAGATCCAACCGGCCCGCGTCGACAAGCATCAATGCGGCCAGCGTCACGACCGGCTTGGTCAGCGAGGCGATGCGAAAGCGCACACCCATGTGCATCGGCGTGTCGCCGTCCGGGCGGACCCGCCCCGCGGCGTGCCGTGCCAGCGTTTGCCCCGCGCGTTCCACATGCACGAGGGCGCCGGGGCAGTGGCGCGCGGCGATCTGGTAGTCGAGCAAGTCGGTGATCGGTGTGGTCATGGTGCTGGCGAATGGTTTGCCAAGCATAGGCTGTTACGCAGATCGTCGCCGGGGGACGGAATCGCGCCCGAGGTGGCGCCGTATACGCGTATACCCCAGAGGGGCCAAGGAGAATTCCATGAACATGACTCGCAAAACATTTTGTGCGTCGCTCGCCGGCTCGACGGTGACGCTGTGGTTGCAGGGTTGCGGCGGCGGAGGCTATTCGAGCGGGGGCGGCGGCACGACGACCGGGTCGACTTGTGGTGCGAGCGGTCCGGACATCAGCGCCAACCACGGCCATGCGCTGACGATTCCGAAGGCCGACCTCGACTCTTTGACGGCCAAGACGTATGACCTCAGCGCAGGGAGCTTCGACTCCCACCTGCACACGGTCACATTCTCCGTCCCTCAGCTGGCGACGCTCAAAGGCGGTGGTTCGGTGACCGTGAATGCCCCCTCTCCAGCCGCACTTCCTGGCTACTGGGGCGCGCACGCCCACTCCGTCATCGCGACGGTCCTGGCGGCGTGCGCGTAGCTTGAGTCCGCCGCGAGGACACGGGATTCAACTCGGCCGACACGTCGCGAGCCGGCATTTCCTGGGCCTGGGCACAATGGCGGCGCCAATGCCCCGCCCGCCATGCCCCGCGCCCCGCTGCCAGATCTGCCGCAATTGATCCACCCCACCTCGCGCGCGTTGCGCGAATGGTGGGGAGGCTGGCGCCAGGTGCTGCACTTCGGCGCGCAGCTGCTTGTGCTCAGCTTCGCGCCGTCGAGCTACCGCCGCGTGCAGCGGCACCGCATGCTGCACGCGATGTACCGCGCGACGATGCCGCTGCTGCCGAGCTTCACGGTGATCTCGGCGGTCGCCGCGCTCATCATCATCCGCATCGTTCTCGCCACGGCGCTGAGCTACGGACTGTCGCGTTACGCGCTCGACGTGCTCGTGCGCACGCTCGTGCTCGAGCTGATTCCGCTGTCCGCAGCGCTGTTCGCCGCGCTGCGCTACGCCATGCCGGCCGGCGAGCAGGTGCGCGCGATGCGCCTGCGCGGCGAATTCGAAGCGCAGCTCGCCGCCGGCCACGACCCGACGCGCGACCGCGTGCTGCCGCGTGCCGCGGCGAGCGCATTTGCTGTGGTCACGCTGGCCGTGGTCAGCGGTGTGGTGACCTTGCTGCTCGCCTACGTGTCGGTGTACGGCTTCGTGAGCTGGGGGGTGGAGGGTTTCACGCGCACGGTGGGCCAGGTGTTCAGCCCGGTGATCGTGCTGATCTTCGCCTTGAAGACGTTTTTCCTCAGCGTCGCGGTCGCGATCATTCCGATGGTGCCCACGCCGCACGAGGCCTCGGGCAGCGCCGCGCGCGTGCACGCCGACATCACGCGCCTGGCGCGCTTGCTCGCCGTCGTGTTATTGATCGAAATGGTATCGCTCGTGGGCAACTACTATTGACGCCGCCCCAGCGCCATCCTCACCCCGCCCATGCCCGCTCCCCCCGCCGCACCGAATCCGCCCGACGACGCGCCGCCCGTCGCCCACCTCGACCTCAAGGCGCGGGTGCTCGTGTGGGGCGTGCTGTTGCTCATCGTCGCGTCGGCCGGATACGTGCTGTACGCGCGCGGCGCGTTCGAGCGCAAGCAGACGCTGGTGCTCGTGGCAGAGAACTCGGAGGGCGTCGTCGTCGGCCAGGACTTGACGTTTGCCGGCTTTGCGATCGGCCGGGTGAACCGCATCGAGCTCTCGGCCGAAGGCAACGCACGCATCGTGATCGACGTGCCCGTGAAAGACGCGCACTGGCTGCGCGAGTCGAGCGTCTTCACGATGGAAAGCGGGCTCGTGGGCGCGCCGAAGATTCGCGCCTTCACCGGCATGCTGACCGACGCACCGCTGCAGGACGGCGCGGTGCGCAAACTCTTGAGTGGCGACGCGGCCGCGGAAATCCCGAAAATGCTCGCCAGCGTGCGCGACCTGCTCGCCAACCTCACGGCGATGACGGGGCCTGATGCGCCACTCAACCAGACACTGCAGAACCTGCAGACGACGACGCAGAACCTGAACGGCCCGCGCGGCGCACTCGGCGTCGTGATGGGCGACGACACGGGCGCGCGCAAGCGTGTCGATTCGCTGCTCGGGCAAACGAACGCGCTGCTCGTGCGTCTGAACGGCGTGATCCAGCGCGCCGACGGCTTCGTGCAACGCGTCGACGGGCTGGCGCTGAAGGCCGATGGGCTGGTCGGCAAGGCCGACGCCCAGGTGTTCGGCGACGCCGGCGTGATGCCGGAGGCGCGCGCCACCGTCGTGCAACTGAACGGCTTGCTCGCCGACGCGCGCGGCAGTCTGAAAAAAGTCGACGCGCTGCTCGTCGAAGCGCAAGGCATCGCCGGCAACGCGCGCGAGGCGACTGTCGACCTGGGGTCGTTGCGTGCCGAGGTCGAGGCGAGCCTGCGCAAGGTGGAACACCTGGTGAACGAAGTGAACCGCAAGTGGCCGTTCGCGCGCGATACCGAGATCAAGTTGCCATGAGGCGCCGTCGCGTGGCCTCGCGCAGCGACGTTGCCGTGCGAGCCGTGGCGTGCGTCGGCAGCGCGCTGCTGCTCGCCGCGTGTGCCAACAACCCACCGCCGCCGGACTGGCAGATGAACGCGAAGGGCGCGCTCGAGCGTGCGACCGACGCCTACCTGTCGGGCAACGAGCGCGTCGAAGCCGCGGAGTTTGCGCGTGCCCGCGCCGAGCTCGCACGCACCGGCCGCGCCGACCTGCTGGCTCGCGCCGAATTGACGCGCTGCGCGGCACGTGTGGCGAGCCTGGTGTTCGACGATTGCCCGGGCTTTGCCGCGCTCGCGCAGGATGCCTCTCCTGCCGAGCGCGCCTACGCCGATTACCTCGCAGGCAAGAGCACAGGGCAGGACGCCACCCTGTTGCCGCCGGCGCAGCGCGAAGTGGCCGAAGGCAAGAATGGGGCCGCCGCGCTGGGCCGCATCGACGATCCGCTCTCGCGTCTGGTCGCCGCAGGCGTCTTGTTGCGCACCGGCCGCGCCGAGCCGGCGTCGTTCGCGCTCGCGGTTCAGGCGGCGTCAAACCAAGGCTGGCGCCGGCCTTTGCTCGCCTGGTTGAACGTGCAACTGCAGCGCGCCGAGGCAGGCGGTGACGCCGTGGAGGCCGCGCGGCTGCGAAGAAGCATCGAACGCGTGACGGGCGGGTTGAAGCCGTGAGAGCTAAAGGAGAGCTAAAGGGGCCAGGCTCGGGATTCCGAAAGGGGCCAGGCTCGGGATTCCGAAATTCCAAATAGGCTAGCGAGCTAAAGCGAGCTAAAGGGGCCAGGCTCGAGATTCCGAGGCTCGAGATTCCGAAATCCCACAACTAAAGGGGCCAGGCTCGAAATTCCACGACGAAATCGCATCCGAGTTGACTCCGGGTGAAGCCTCGCCCCTCGCTTGATGGGCGCGCTGCCGCAAGCTATGCAGCACCGGCGCGCCAGAAGGCTTCGTGCAGCGCCGCGATCTCGGCCTCCACTTCCCGCACCGGCCCCCACACGCGGAGCGCCTTCTGCCCACGTGCAAAGACGTCACGGCACGGCAGGTCCAGCGTCAGGTTCTCGGCGTGGTTTCCGGTGAGCGCGAGCAGGCGCGACTCGTTCATGCCGTAGACGAGCCGGCCGATATTCGCCCAGTATTGCGTTCCGGCGCACATGCAGCACGGCTCGACCGTCGTGTAGAGCGTGCAGCCCCACAGATAGTCGCTGCCGAAACGCTGCGCCGCGTCGCGCGCAAGCACGGCTTCCGCGTGGTTCACGCTGTCGACGTTGCCTTGCTCGATGAGCACGGTCCGGTGGTCGGGCGCGACGAGCACGGCGCCGAAGGGGTGGTGGCCGGCGTCGAGCGATCGTTTCGCCACGGCGTTGGCGGCGCGCAGATGCTGCTGCATCTGCTGCGCAGTCGGGTCGGCGCCGCCCGGCGCGATGGATGAAGACACGTTGTGTGATTCGGTCTTCATGTCTTCGCGCAAGACGGCACGTCGTACCGACTTAAGCGGCTTTGGCCACCGCGCTGTGCGGCGCAAAGTTGCCGATCAACCAGTACACGCCGCCGCCGATCGCGACACCGAAGAACCAGCCGTACAAACCCCACCACGACGGCAGCAGCGTCGTGAAATTCGGCAGGATGCTCGAGAACAGCGCGCCGACGCCGGTGGCGATCAACGCGTGCACGTTCCAGCCGTTCTGATAGCGGTAGCGTCCGTTCTCCTGGTACAGCGCCTGCACGTCGATCTCGCCCTTGGCGATGAGGTAGTAGTCGACCAGGATCACGCCCAGCAGCGGCCCCATCGTCGCGCCTATCCCACCCACAAACGCGGCAGCGTTGCCTTCCCACGGTGCGAAGGGGTAGAGCACGAGGGCGATTCCGGCGGCGATGTAACCACCCTTCTTGAAGTCGATCTGCTTCGGAAACACGTTGGCGAAGTCGAACGCCGGCGAGACGAAGTTGGCGACGACGTTGATTCCCAGTGTCGCGACGGCGAACGTCAGTGCGGCGAGCGCCGCGAGGAACCAGCTGTCGAACTTGGCTGAGATCTGCTCCGGGTGCAGCAGCACTTCACCGTAGACCTTGAACGCGGCGATCGTCGTGATCCCGGCGACGAGCGAGAACAGGATCAGGTTGATCGGCAGGCCCCAGAGGTTGCCCTTGCGCACCGCGTCCTTGTCTTTCGCGTAGCGCGAGAAGTCGCAGAAGTTCAGATAGAGCGCAGCGAAGTAGGTGACCCAGGTTGCGCCCACCGCCATCAGCGCCCAGAACGAACCGGGCTCGCCGCTCACGCCTGCGTCCTTGGTCTTTTCGAGCAGCACGGCTTGCGGGATGCCGTGATCGAACGAGAAGCCGCCCGCCTTCACGCACAGGCCCACGGCGAGCACGAGCATCGCGACCCACACCGCCGGGCCGGCCCAGTCCTGGAACTTGCGCACCGTTTCCATGCCGTTCTGGATGATGAGCAACTGCAGCGCCCAGACGATCACGAAGCAGATGAACTCGAGCCCGGAGTGGCCGAGGAAATGCGTGCCCTTGTGGAACGCCATGAAGCTGTCGGTGCGCGTGAGCAGCGCGACGATGGCGCCTGACGCTGCCGCCGTCTGCGCGCCGTACCAGAAGCACGCAACCACCGCGCGCACGAGCGCCGGCAGGTTCGCACCCCAGACGCCGAACGAGGCGCGCGCGAGCACCGGGTAGGGCACACCGGTTTTCACGCCGGCGTAGCCGACGAGGTTCATCAGCGCGTAAATCACGAGCGAGCCGAGGCCGATCGCGACGATGAAGTTGAAGAAACTTCCGCAGAGCAAGAACAGACTCGCTGCGAGGTAATAACCCCACAGGCTGTGAACGTCGGAGGTCCAGACGTTGAAGATGCTGAAGGCGCCCCACCTGCGGTCTTTGGCGGGCGCCAGATCCTCGTTGTACAAGCGTGGCGACGGGTTGGAAATATCCATGGTCGTTGTCTCCTGTGATGACTTGCGCTTTTTTTTGTCTTCTTTACGCTCCCTGGGGTTCGATGAAAAGTGCGGCCTCGAGACGCACATCAAGCCAGCAATTCGTGCAAGGCGCGCGCCACGACTTTGGTCGCCCGGCGCAAGTCTTCGAGCACGATGTGCTCGTCGGCGCGCTTCGCGTTCGACTCGAGCACGGTGCGCGGCCCGGCGCCGTAGATGACGGCGGGAATGCCGCGCTCGCAGAACAGGCGCACGTCGGTGTAAAGCGGCGAGCCCGACTCGGGAATCGGCTCGCCGAAGACGATGGCACCGTGACGCTGCAAGGCCTGCACGAGGGGTTTGTTGCCGGGCAGCGGCTTGAGCGGGTGTGCCATCAGCAGGCGCCGGATCTCGACGCGAATCCCCGGCACCGACGCCGCAGCCAGCGCGATCACCCGGCGCACATCGGCTTCCACGTCGGCGGGGACTTCTTCGGGAATCATGCGCCGGTCGATCTTCAACGTCACTTCGCCGGGAACGACGTTGGTGTTGGTGCCGCCCGCGATCTGCCCGACGTTGATGTACGGGTGCTTGATTCCCGCGACCTGCGACGTGACCGATTTGTACAGCGTGTTCTGCCGGTACAGCGCATTCAGGATCGCGGTCGCGCCTTGCAGTGCGTCGATGCCGGTGTCGGGAATCGCGGCGTGCGCCATTTTTCCGTGCACTTTCACTTCCAACTGCAGGCAGCCGTTGTGCGCGGTGATGACCTGGTAGCTGAAACCCGCGGCGATGAGCAGATCGGGTTTGATCGTGCCCTTGGCGAGCAGCAGGCCGGGGCCGAGTTCACCGCCGAACTCTTCGTCATACGTGAAGAGCAGTTCGACCGCGCCTTTCAGCGGCGCCTTCAGGCTCTCCAGTGCGCGCACCGCAAACGTGTAGGTCGAGAAATCGCACTTGCTCACCGCCGCGGCGCGGCCGTAGAGCTTGCCGCCAATCACTTCGCCGCCGTACGGGTCGTGCGTCCAGCCGTCGCCCGGCGGCACGACGTCGCCGTGCGCGTTGAGCATGATGGTCGGGCCCTTGCCGTAGGGGCGGCGCACGACCAGGTTGGTGAGCGACTGCAAGCCTGCGGCTCGCGCGTCGGCTTCGGGCACGGGGTGTTGCTCCGCGCTCAAGCCCATACCACTCAGCAGTTCGGCAGTGCGCTTGGCGTGCGGCGCGTTGTTGCCGGGCGGCGTGTCGGTGGGCACGCGCACGAGCTCCTGCAGGAAGCGCACCTGCTCGTCGAAATGCGCGTCGATCCAGGCGTCGAGTTGTTCGTGGGGGTTCATCGGCAAGGTTTCCGAATACAGGGTCAAGGTTCGGCGGCGAGGTTGTCGAGCAGGTGCATGAAGGCTTCGATTCCCAGCTGCATGTCGTCCGCCGTGCTCGATTCCAACGGGTTGTGGCTGATCCCCGCGTTCTCGCCGCGAACGAAAAGCATCGCCTGCGGCATCACTTCATGCAGCTTCATCGCGTCGTGGCCGGCGCCGCTGGGCATGCGGTATACCGGCAGGCCCAGCGACTGCACGGCGCGCTCCCAGCGTGCCTGGAGCTTCGAGTCGCTCGGCGCGGCGGGTGCGCGCATGGTTTCTTCGAGCGAATGGCTCAGACCACGACGCTCGCAAATGTGCTTCAGCTGCGCGAGCACGTCGGCCGTGCACGCGTCGCGCACTTCGTTCGTCGTTGCGCGAATGTCGAGGCTGAACTTGCAGCGCCCGGGAATCACGTTGATCGAACCGGCGGGAACTTCGAGCATGCCCATCGTGCCGACGAGTTCGGGAAACGCCGCGGCGCGCTTCTCGACGTAAAGCGCCAGTTCGGCGACCGCCGTGGCGGCGTCGCGGCGCTGGTTCATCGGCGTCGTTCCCGCGTGGCTTGCCATGCCGTGCACTTCACCGAGGTAGCGCACGCTGCCGTTGATCGACGTGACGACGCCCAGCGGCAGGTGCAACTCGTTCAGCACCGGCCCCTGCTCGATGTGCACTTCGACAAAGCCGAGGTAATCGCTCGGGTTGCGCCGCAGCGCGCGAATTGCCGCGAGCGTTGCCGGCCGTCCCGCGGCGCGCATCGCGTCGATCATCTTCACGCCGTCAGCGTCTTCCTGGTCCAGCCACTTCGCATCGAACTGGCCCACGAGCGCGCCCGAACCGAGAAAGGTGGCCTTGTAGCGCTGGCCTTCTTCTTCGGCGAAGCCGACCACCTCGAAGCCGAATGGCAGGCGCTGCCCCGCGCGCTGCAATTCGCGAACGCAGACGAGGGCGCAGAAAATGCCCAGGCGCCCGTCGTATTTGCCGCCATTGCGCACCGTGTCGAAGTGGCTGCCCGTGAGCAGGCGCTTCGCCTTGGGGTCGGTGCCGTGATACACGCCGACGACGTTGCCCACGGCGTCGATGTTCACTTCGTCGAAGCCGCACTCCAGCATCCAGCGCTGCAATTGAACCTGGCACGCCTGGTGCGCGGGCGTGAGGTAGGTGACGGTGAGTTGCCCGTGCTCCTCGTAACCGGGGTCGCTGTGCTGGCTGAGCAACTCCGCGCAGTCCCACGCCTGCTGGCCCAAGCTCGGCTTGACGCCGAACTTGTCGTTCAAGCGGATCTCGGCGATGCGGTGGATGTTGCGCAGGTTCTCGGCAGCCTCGAAGTCCGGGTGGTTCGCGACGCGCCGCTCGAATGCGGCAATGATCTGCTCGCGGCTCAGGCCCGTGCCGCGCGGCCCGCGCACGGCGAGGATGAACGGGAACCCGAACTTGACGTTGTAGCGCGCGTTGAGAATCCTGGATTCTTGCGAACTGCGCTGGCGTGCAATCGGTCAGGCCTGCCTTGCCCTGCTCGTTGCTCGACTCTGCAGTGAGCGTGTTGCTGACCATCGCCTTGCCGGCAAGCTCCGGGTGGGCGCGCATCAGCGTCAACTGGGCTTCGCGCCCGGCGTCGCGCAATGCAACCGTAAAAGCGTGTTTCAGCGCGGCCAGGCTGGCGAAGGGGCGTTGCGCCAGAATCGCCTGCGCCATCCACGGCGAATGTTCGTATGTGCCGTCCAGCAGCTCGACAAATTCGGCCGGCGACGCCGCGTTCAGTTGTGGCAACGTGAGCATCGTCACCTCCAGGTGAATGCCTTGGCGGCGTCGAAGGGAAACGTCGCGCGCCAGTGCCGGGCGATGTCGATGCGCCGGCACACCCAGACGCGGTCGTGCGCTGCGATATGGTCCAGAAAGCGCTGCAGCGCGACGATGCGCCCCGGCTTGCCGAGCAGGCGGCAGTGCATGCCCACGCTCATCATCTTCGGCCGATCTTGCCCTGCCGGGTCGCCTTCGGCGTAGAGCGCATCGAAGGTGTCGCGCAAGTAGGTGAAGAAGTGATCCGCCGTATTGAAGCCTTGCGGCGCGACGAAGCGCATGTCGTTCGCATCCAACGTGTAGGGAATGACGAGGTGCGGAACCGCCTGACCGTCGCTCTTGACCACCCGCAACCAGAACGGCAAGTCGTCGCCGTAGTAGTCGCTGTCGTACTCGTAGCCGCCGTGCTCGGCGACGAGGCGGCGCGTGTTCGGGCTGTCGCGGCCGGTGTACCAGCCGAGCGGCCACTCGCCGTCGGTCATCTCTTTCAAGAGGTGCGTCGCCTGCGCCATGTGCTCGCGCTCGAGCGCTTCGGGCAAGTGCTGGTAGTGGATCCAGCGCAGGCCGTGACTCGCGATTTCATGGCCCTGTTCGAGGAACGCGGCGAGCACGTCCGGGCAGCGCTGCAACGCCATGCCCACGCCGAACACGGTGAGCGGCAGACGCCGCGACTCGAACTCGCGCAGGATGCGCCACACGCCGGCGCGCGAGCCGTATTCGTACATCGACTCCATCGACATGTGGCGCGCCTCGAACGCCTGCGCGCCGACGATCTCGGAGAGAAAAACTTCCGACGCCTTGTCGCCGTGCAACACGCAGTTTTCGCCGCCCTCTTCGAAATTCAGGACGAATTGCACCGCGATCTTCGCGCGGCCCGGCCACTGCGCGTGCGGCACGTCGCGGCCGTAACCCTTCAGGTCTCTGGCGTAGGGCGGGTTCGGGTTCATGGCGGTGGGCAAGGGGTGGGGGAGGGCTCAACCGGAGCGAAGCACGGAATGAAGGTCCGGGCCACGCGGGTCCAGGCGCAGGTTGTTCTCGACGTGCAGCAGGTGCTGCTCCATCAGGCGCACCGCAGCGCGCACGTCGCGGCGCTCGATCGCGTCGACCAGCGCCACGTGCTCTTCCTGCGAGTGTTCCGCCGAGTGCGAAGACTGGTACATCAGGGCGATCAGCGAGCTGCGCGACAGCAGGTCGGCGAGCAGGTGCGCGAGCACGTCGTTGCCCGCCATGCGCGCGAGCACGGCGTGAAAGTCGGCGAGCAGCCGCGTGCGGCCGGGAACGTCGGTGCGGTGCACGGCCTCGAGTTCGGCCTTCAGGTGCTGGCGCAGCTCGGCGATTTGTGCGTCGCTGATCGATTGGCAGAGGCGCCGCACGAGCGAGGTCTCGAGCATGCGCCGCACTTCGAACACCTGGCGCGCTTCGTCCACGCCCGGCTGCGCGACAAAAGCGCCGCGCGCCGGCTCGAGGCTCACCAGGTGATCCCGGCTCAACTGGTTCAGCGCCTGGCGCACGAGGGTGCGCGAGACCTTGAAGATGTCGGCGATGTTTTGCTCGGCGAGCTTGGTCCCGGGCATCAGGCGGCGCTCGACGATCGCCTCGGTGATCGAGTCGACGATGCGCTGCGTGCTGCCCACGTGCGGCAGCGCCGCAGCGACGCGCGCCCGGCGCGGCGCCTGCGGCGCGATCACTTGGAGGCTGGCGCGGCTGCGCGGCACTTCGGGTTCTCCTGGGGGTGCGTTGTATGCGAGAGTGTATACAGTTTGGTCTCGCCCGCAAGGGGGGAGCCGAACCGTCATCCCGGCGAAAGTGCCACCCCGTACTTGCTACGGGGCCGGGATCCACGGCGCCCCGCGCAGGGTGGATCCCGGCGTGCGCCGGGATGACATGTCAAGGAGAGCCGCATGGGAAATCTGACGACGCACGTGCTCGACACCGCCCACGGCACACCCGCCGCAGGCATGCCCATCACCCTGTACCGGGTGAATTCTGGCGCGCCGGAAATGCTGCTGTCGCTGCGCCTGAATCACGACGGCCGTGCCGACGTTTCCCTGCTCGAGGGCGCGGCGTTCCAGCGCGGCCGCTACCGGCTCGTCTTCGGCGTGGCAGCGTACTTCCGGGAACGCGGCGCACTGCTGGACGACCCGCCCTTCATCGACGAAGTGCCGCTGGATTTCGGCATTGCCGACACCTCATTGCACTACCACGTGCCATTGCTCGTCAGCCCGTGGAGCTACAGCACCTATCGCGGTTCCTGAACCGGGTTTCCCCTCCAGAGGAGTTCATATGCGCTTGATTCATTCGATCGGCAGCCTCGTCGCGTCCTGCCTGTGGGCGGCCGGCGCGGCCCACGCGGCGTACCCGGACAAGCCGGTGCGCATCGTCGTCACGTTCGCCGCGGGAGGCGCGAGCGACATCGTCGCGCGCGCGATATCCGAATCGCTGGGCAAGGAGATCGGTCAAACCGTGATCGTCGACAACAAGCCCGGCGCGGGCGGCACGCTCGGCGGCCTGGAGGTCGTGCGCGCGAGTCCCGACGGCTACACCTTGATGCTGTCGAATTCGACGCCGCTGTCGATCGGCCCGTTCACCGTGCCCAAGCAGCCTTACGACCCGGCCAAGCAGTTCACGCACCTGGCGATGCTCGGCGTCGCGCCGGTGCTGTTGATGGCGAATCCGAAGGCGGGGCCGGCGACGCTGAAAGACCTGCCCAAGGCGGCGGCAACGCCGGGCTACAGCTTCGGCAGCGGCGGGCCGGGGTCGATCGGCCACATCGTCGGCGAAATGGCCAAGGGGGCGATGAAGATTCAGATGACGCACATCCCCTACCGTGGCGGCGCGCCGATGACGACGGACTTGATCTCGGGAGTCATTCCCATGGGAATCGACGTCATCACCGCCTTCGTGCCCATCGTCAAGTCCGGGCAGATCCGGGCGCTTGCGGTGACGACGCGGCAGCGCTCGCCGCTCCTGCCCGACGTGCCCACGACCACCGAACTGGGCTATCCGACGCTGGTCGCCGAGAACTACTTCGGCGTCTCGGCGCCGGCGGGGCTGCCGAAAGACATCGCCGACAAGCTGAGCCAGGCGCTCGCGAAGATCGTCGCCGATCCAGCAATCGTGAAGCGCTTCGAGGAACTCGGCATCACTGCCGTCAAGATGAGTCCCGCCGAGTTCGCCCAGCTCGTGGAAAAGCAGGCGAGCGACTGGGCCCCGCTCATCAAGACGATGGACTTGAAGTAGCGCGGCGCCGCCTATTCCAACGCCACACGCGCGAGCCATGGAAAGTTATCTTCTCGACTGGACCAACCTGTTGTTGCGCTGGGCGCACGTGATCACCGGGATCGCCTGGATCGGTGCGTCGTTCCACTTCGTTCTGCTCGACGACAGTTTGCACAAGCCGGCGGACCCGGGTCTGCTCGACAAAGGTGTGGGCGGCGAGGCCTGGGCGGTGCACGGCGGCGGCTTCTATCACCACAACAAATACCTCGTCGCGCCGAAAAATCTGCCCGACAAGTTGCACTGGTCGTACTGGGAGAGTTACTCGACCTGGCTCACCGGCTTTGCGCTGCTGACGGTTCTGTACTTTTTCAACGCGTCGTCGTTTCTTGTCGACAAGAACCTGTTCGACTGGACCCCGGGCGCGGCAATCGGCGGTGCGATCGCCTACCTCGTGTTCGGCTGGATTGTTTACGACGTGATCTGCCGCGTCTTCGGCAAGGATGAAAAGGGCGACGTCGGCGGCGACCTGAAAGTGGGTGTGCTCGTCTTCGTCTACACCTGCCTCGCGACCTGGGTCGCGTGTCGGTTCTTCTCCGGCCGCGCCGCCTTCCTGCTCACCGGCGCGATGCTCGCGACGATCATGAGCGCGAATGTGCTGATGGTCATCATTCCGGGGCAACGCAAGGTGATCGCGGCGATGCGTGCAGGCTCGCCCGTCGACGCCAATCACGGCCGGCGCGGCAAGCAGCGCAGCGTGCACAACACCTACTTCACGCTGCCGGTGATCATCGCGATGCTGACGAACCATTACGGCATGACTTATCAGCACCCGCACAACTGGCTGGTGCTGGTGCTGCTCATGCTTGCCGGCGCATTGATCCGCGTGTTCTTCGTGATGCGCCACAAGGGGCCGAACCGCTGGGAGTTTGTGGCTGCTGGCGTGGCGCTGATTGCTCTCGTCGCCTGGATGGTCGCGCCCAAGTTCGAGCCGGCCGCGCCTGCGCCGCAGAAGGTGAGCTTTGCCCAGGTGCAGGCGATCGTCCAGACGCGCTGCGTGCTGTGCCACAGCGCGACGGTGGTGAACAAGAACGTCTCGCTGCACACGCCTGAGTTGATTGCGAAGCACGCGCAGGCGATGTTTCAGCAGACGGTGGTGTTGAAGACGATGCCCCTGGGCAATGCGACGCAGATGAGCGATGCGGAGCGCGCGCTGCTCAAGGGTTGGTACGAGGGCGGTGCGCCCACCAAATAGCATGCGAAGAGTGGATCCCGGCGTGCGCCGGGATGACAAGTCAAAGGAGACACCGATGAACATAAGCGCAGTCCACCCCGTCGACGAACGTCTGCCCGCGCCGCGCCTTGCGGCGCTGGGCCTGCAGCACGTGCTTGTGATGTACGCCGGCGCGGTGGCGGTGCCGCTGATCGTCGGCCGCGCGCTGAAGCTCACGCCTGAGCAAGTGGCGATGCTGATTTCGGCGGACCTGTTCTGCTGCGGCCTGGTCACCTTGATCCAGTCGTTTGGATTGACGAAGTGGTTCGGCATCAAGTTGCCGGTGATGATGGGCGTGACGTTTGCTGCGGTGGGCCCGATGGTCGCAATGGCCAATGCGCAAAGCGGGCCCGACGGCGCCCGCGCGATTTTCGGCGCGATCATCGGCGCAGGAATCGTCTCTATCCTGATCGCCCCGCTGATGAGCCGGCTGCTGCGCTTCTTTCCGCCGGTCGTCACGGGAACCATCATCGCGATCATCGGCATCAGCCTGATGCGCGTGGGCGTGGGCTGGGCGCTGGGTGGGCCCGCGCCGCTCGCGCAGAGTGTGGACGTTCCCAAACTGGTGGCGATGGTCGATGGCGCAAAGGCCGTGGCTGCGGCTGCTGCGGCTTCCGCGCCTGCCGGCGCCGCGGCGCCTGCGCTGCGCCTGGCTGGGCCGATCCCGATGCTGAACAACCCCAATTACGGCGCGCTCGACAACCTGGCCGTCGCTGGCGTCGTGCTCGTCGCGATCCTGCTGCTCGTCAAGTTCGCGCGCGGCTTTGTCGCCAACATCGCGGTTTTGCTGGGCATCGTCGTCGGTTGCGGCGTCGCTGCGCTGATGGGCAAGATGAGTTTCGAGAAAGTTGCGAAGGCGAACTGGTTCGACGTCGTCACGCCGTTCGCGTTCGGCGTGCCGACCTTCGACGCGGTGATGATCCTGACGATGACGCTCGTGATGATCGTGGTGATGATCGAATCCACGGGAATGTTCCTCGCGTTGTCCGACATCACCGGCAAACCGCTGAACCAAACCGAACTCGCCGCGGGCCTGCGCACCGATGGCCTGGGCACGCTCATCGGCGGCATCTTCAACACCTTTCCGTACACGAGCTTTTCGCAGAACGTCGGCCTGGTGGGCGTGACGGGCGTGCGCAGTCGCTTTGTCTGCGTTGCGGCGGGTCTCATCATGGTCGTGCTCGGGCTGCTGCCCAAGATGTCTGCGCTGGTGGAGTCAATTCCCCAGTTCGTGCTGGGCGGCGCGGGTCTGGTGATGTTCGGCATGGTCGCGGCGACCGGAATCCGCATCCTGGGCAACGTCGATTTCAAGGGCAACAAGAACAACCTTTACATCGTCGCCATTTCGCTCGGTGCCGGGCTGATCCCGCTCGTCGCGCCGCGCTGGACGCAAGCCATGGCGCACAGCCTGCACCCCTTGCTCGAGTCGGGGATTCTGCTGACGGCGCTCACGGCGGTGCTGCTCAACGTCTACTTCAACGGCGGCCGGGCCGACACGGCGGGCGCCATCGAAGCGGCCAAGGCCGCCGACGCGCATTGATGAGCGTTGACGCTCGCGCAGGGGTTTTCACGTGGCGACGCTGCTGATCCGCGACGCGCGTCTGCTCGTGACGATGGATGCGCAGCGCCGCGAGATCGCGGGCGGGAGCGTCTTTGTTCGCGACAACATCATCGAGAAGGTCGGCCGCAGCGCCGAGCTTCCCGCGCTCGCCGACGTCGTGATCGACGCGCGCGATCAGGTCGTTTTCCCTGGCCTCGTGAACACGCACCACCATATGTACCAGTCGCTGACGCGCGCCGTGCGCCCGGCGCAGGATTGCGAGCTGTTCGGCTGGCTGCGCACGCTCTACCCGATCTGGGCCCGCCTGACGCCGGAGATGGCGCGCATCTCGACGCAGACCGCGATGGCCGAATTGCTGCTGTCGGGTTGCACGACGAGCAGCGACCACCTCTACCTGTTCCCGAACGGCGTGCGCCTGGACGACACGCTGCAGGCTGCGCAAGAGGTCGGCATGCGTTTTCACGCGGCGCGCGGCGCGATGAGCGTGGGCGAGTCGGCGGGCGGCCTGCCGCCCGACAGCGTGGTCGAGCGCGAAGGCGCGATCCTGAAGGATTCGCAGCGCCTCATCGAGCGTTGGCATGACCCGAAGCGCTTCGCCATGCAGCGCATCGTGATGGCACCCTGTTCGCCGTTTTCGGTGAGCCGCGAATTGATGCGCGACGCAGCGCTGCTCGCCCGCGAGCACGGCGTGAGCCTGCACACGCACCTGGCGGAGAACGACTTCGACATCGACTACACACGCGAGAAGTTCAACTGCACGCCCGCCGAATACGCCGAGCAGCTCGGTTGGCTCGGGCCCGACGTATGGCACGCGCATTGCGTGAAGCTCGACGCCGCGGGCATCGCGCTGTTTGCGCGCAGCGGCACGGGCGTGTCGCACTGCCCGGGTTCGAACATGCGCCTGGCCTCGGGCATCGCGCCGATCCGCGCGATGCGCGACGCCGGCGTGCCGGTGTCGATCGCGGTGGACGGTTGCGCCTCCAACGATTCGGGCCACATGCTCGGCGAAGTGCGGCTCGCGCTGTTGCTGCAGCGCGTGGGTGTCGGCATGGCACGCGGCCCGGCGCATGGCCCGGGCGCGATGACGGCGCGCGAAGCGTTGGAGCTGGCGACGCTGGGCGGCGCACGTGTGCTCGGGCGCGACGACATCGGGGCGCTGGCTGTGGGCATGGCTGCCGACATCGTCAGCGTGTCGCTCGATCAAATCGGCCTGGCCGGCGCCGGCCACGACCCGCTTGCTGCGCTGCTCTTCTGCCACGTGACCCAGGTCACGCACAGCATCGTCAACGGCAAACTGAGGGTGCGCGACGGCGAGCTCACGATGCTCGAGTTGCCGAAACTGATCGAGCAGCACAACCGGCTCGCTGCGCAGTTGACCGGCGCGTGACGCAGCTGCGATTTCGCATTCAACTCAAGGAGATTGGGGGGCTGCAAACGGCTCACTGCTGACGTTTGAAGTGGCCTCGAGGCTTGCCCGACAAGCTCGTCATCCCGGCGAAAGCCGGGATCCACCGGTTGCACGCGATGAACGCTTCGCTGGACGCGCGACTTCCACGGGTGGATCCCGGCTTTCGCCGGGATGACGAGGGTTGGTGGGCAAGCCTCGAGGCCACATCGAACGTCAGCAACGGGCCGAAAGCCGACCGAATGTTCCTTTCGACGGAACGCGAATTCGTTTCGCGCGTCGGGTCCGCGGCTACGCCTCACGCTGCCACCACGCGGCGCCGTTCACATCGGCCAGGCTCTCCTGCATGAAATCGATGAAGGTTCTGACCTTCGACGGCACGAGTTTGGGCGATGGAAAGACCGCGTGCAATTCCTGCGTTGGAAGCGTGTAGCTTGGCAGAACTTGCCGAATCGAGCCGTCGGCCAGGGCCTCGCGCGCCACGTAGTACGGCAGCGCCGCAACGCCCAGCGTGGTGCACGCGGCGGCGAGCACGGCCGAGAGGTTGTTGCTGCGCAGGGGGCCGCCCACTTGCACGGTGAGCGCGCCGCCTTGCGGATCACTGAATTGCCAGCGGTCGTCGCCCTGCACGCTGCTGTAGACCAGGCAGGCGTGGCGGCTCAAGTCACTGGGGGTCTGCGGCTCGCCGTGGCGCGCCAGATACGCGGGCGCAGCGGCCACGAGCCACGGGTTCACACCCAGGTAGCGCGAGCCCAGCATCGAATCGGCCAGGCGCCCCATGCGCAGCGCGACGTCCACGCCTTGCTCGACGAGATTGACGTAGCGGTCGTCGAAACTCAGGTCGATGCTGATGTCGGCGTGCTCGCGCATGAAACGCAGCACCAGCGGCGTGGCGACGCGGCGCCCGAACGCGACCGAGGTGCTCACGCGCAAGGTCCCGCCCAGGCGCGACTGCAGCAGCGTGGCGAGGTTGTCGGCTTCGTCCACCTCGCGCAGGATGGTCTTGCACTTGTCGTAGTAGAGGCTGCCGATCTCGGTGGCGCTCACGCCGCGGGTATTGCGGTTCAGCAGGCGCGCGCCCAACCTCTGTTCCATCGCCGCGACGTGTTTTGTCGCGGTGGGTTGGGTGATGCGCAATTCTTCGGCGGCCTTGCTGAAGCTGCCGCTTTCGACGATGCGAATGAAGAGCTGAATGCCGGTGATGCGGTCCATGGGCGCGAATGCGGGTTGAGCCTCGCGGCCCGAGGCCCGAACCGCTGGCCGCATCGTAGCGGCTGTCGGCTCAGCGACGCGTGCGCAGCGCGCTGCGCGGTGCGCGGCCGCGCTACTGCGCCGCCGGCGTGTCGGTGAGGATCTCGGCGTAGTTGAACATCGGCAGCGGCGGCGGCAGCTTCAGCCGCTCCGCGGCGCTGATGCGGATCTGGTAGGAAAAGCGCTTCAGCGTCTCGATCGGGATCGCCTCGGCGCGCTGCTTGCCCGCGAGGATTTGCTCGGCCTTGTGCGCGGTGAACTCGCCGACCGCGTAGTAGCGGCTCACCAGGCCGGACAAGGCGCCGGCTTGCATCAACTGTTCCGTCGAGGCGAACGTCGGCAGGCCAACTTCCATTGCCGTCGGAATGATGGTGTCGTGGGCCAGCGTGCCGAGAAAACTGTCAGGAGGCAGATAGAGCCACTGCGCCTTGGCTTCCTTGAGTTCGCGCACCAGATCGGCTGCGCCTTCGGCGCTGACCTTGCGGTTCGCGTCCAGGCGGAAGGTGCGCTCCACGGTGTCGAACTTGCGCTCGCGGCCGAGTTTGCGAATTTCCTCGAGCACGACGACCGAGTTCTGTTCGGTGGGCGTGTAGAGCACGCCCAGCGTCTGAAACGGGCGATACGCCGCCATCGCCTGGAGTTGCGCCGCCACCGGCGCGACGTGCACGACGCCGGTGACGTTGCGCCGGGTCGCACCCACCCCTTCGGGGATGATCTTGGCCAGCGCGGGCGCGGCGACCAGGGTGAACACGACTGGAATGTCCGTGATGTGCTGGCCGGGCTTGACCGCGTCGTGAGCGCCGATCACGCCGAGCGTCACCGAGGTGCCCCAGGTGTAGATCAGGTCCGGCCGCGTGGCGCGGATCTCGTCGAGGAAGCCGGCCATTCGCGTCGGGTCGCGATTCAGGTCGCGGTAGATGATTTGCACCGGGATCTTGCGCGAGGCGAAGAATTCGGCGAAGCCTTTTTCGACATCCGTCATGCCGCGAAACGTGATCGCGTAGATCCGGTACGGCCGATCCGCGCTGCGGCGCGCCGCGCCAGGGGTCTTCAGCGCGTCCTGCTGTGCGGCCACGCCAGCGGGCAGTGCGGCAGCCATTGCCGCAGCAAGAATTTGGCGGCGTGAGAGGTGTTCGATCATGGTCAAGCTCCTGGGGGTATTCGTGATTCAGGTTTCGGCACTCGCCAGTGCGGGGTCGGCGGGACGGCGGGTGGCGAGCATGAAGAAGACGCCGCACAGCGCCACCGCAGCGCCGCCCCAGACAAAGGCATCGCGGTAGCCGACCGTGAGCACGAGTGCGGCGGCAAGCAGGGGGCCGACGGCGTTGCCGAAGCGCTCGAGCAAGCGGTACACGCCGTACACGGAGGGCTCGCCCAACGCGGCGACTTCGGCCTCGCAGTGTTCGCGCACCAGCGCGCTTTGCGCGGCGATGGACAGCGACTGGCCCAGACCGACGAGAAAGATCGCCGCGAAGACCCAGAGCGCGCCGCCGCCGAACAGCAGCAACAGGCCCCCGGAACCCGAAATGAAGAGGCCCGCACACACCAGGTTCTCCATGCGCTCGCGCGTCGTCGCCAGGGCCGCGGCGATGGGCGTGCCCAGCACCATCATGACGGCGTAAACCATCAGAATGCGCCCCACCACCGACTGCGAGCTCCCGAGGTCCAGCAGATACAGCGGCACCAGATAAAAGCACATACCGGTGAGCAGCGCCTTGGCGGGGATCGCCGCCAAGCCAGTGAGCGTCATGAAGCGCCGGTTCAACAACAGCGCGCCGAACTCGCGCCAAGTGGGTGCGCGTGCCGGCGTGGCCTGCGGATTCGCGGCCACCGGCTCGGGCAGCTGCTGAATCGCCACCAGCGACAACAGCGCGAGCAGCGCCGCCACACCCAGCGTGAGGCGCTCGCCGATGTTGTCGGCCAGGATGCCGCCGATCGAGGGCCCGCACACCGACGCGACCATGATCGCGCCGATGAACAGGGCGAAGCTGCGCGCCCGGCTCGCGCCGATCGAGTGCTCCAGGACATGCGCCTGCGCAGCGACGAACACCATCGCGTAGCCGATCGCGCACAGCGACCGCCAGACCAGCAAGTCGAGCACCGTCCCGGCGAAGGCGCTGGCGACGAAGCCGAAGGCGGCCGTGCCGGCGCCGATGAGCATCGCGTGGCGCGGGCCGACGCGTTGGCTGTAAGCGCCCAGGAAGGGCTGGGCGAGCGCGACGATGAGCATGAACAGCACGATCGGCAGGCCGACGACGACCGCTGGCGAGAGCCAGGGAATCGGGACAAGCAGGCTCTTGATGTAGCCGGGCAGGAAGGGCCGCGTCAGCTCCTCGGCGAGGATGAAGACGAACAGCGGCGCACGGATCTTCGCGAGCAGACCGTCGTCGTGGCGTTCGGCCGGGTCGGCGGCGCCGAAGCGGTAACGCTGCGCCAGGTTCTGCAGGCCGCGCGTCGCCGCCGCCAGGCCGGGCGGGCGTTCGTGGGCGGGCGCGCGCCGGCCCGCTTCGATGTCGCGTGCGAGGATTTCGTACGCTGAATTCACCTTCAGGCGCAGGCTCTCGAGCAAACGATGCACAGGCCCGAACGCCGCGTCCGCTGCGGACGTGCGCGCTGCCGCGAAGTTGCCCGCGCCGCCGCGTTCGATGGTCGTGCCCAGCGCTTTGAGTTCGGCTTCGAGCCGGGTTCCGGCAATGAAGTTGAGCAGCTCGAGCGTGAAGAACAGCGCCACGATGAGCACCACCAGCACGTCGAACAGCATGTCCAGGATGATGCGGTCGACAAAGCCCACGTCGACCCCGATGTGCAGCATGCCCACCGCATGCTGCGCCGCATTGATGGGCATGCTGACGACGTACTGCGAACCCAGGCGCGTCGCCTGCGCCGGCAGGCCTGACGGCGTGCTCGCCAGCACCGCAGGATTTCGAAAGTGAGCATCGGCCCCGGGCGGCGCCTTGAAGCGCTGGTAGAGGATGGCGCCTGTCGTGTCCGTCACCGCGATGTAGGCGATGTCGGGAATCAGACCCTTCAATTCGTCGAAGGTCTGTTCGACACCGTACAGCTCGCGAAAGCCGATGTTGTATTCCATCGCCTTGAGCACGAGGTTGCGTGCCGACGCGCCGCCGCTGATCACTTGCTTGGCCATCTCCGGAACGAGAGCCCGCTCGAAGCCGCGGTGCGAGAGGAAGGCGCTCGCCGCAAGCGCCAGCATCACGACCAGCATCAGCACGCCGGTCAGGCGCAGGTAGATGCCGCGCAGGTAGCGCTGGTTCATCGTCTTCATCGGCGCGCTCCCTGCTCGAGTTCACTGCGCAGCAGGGCGATTTCGGCCTCTGCGCCGCGCACCCTGTCCATGAAGCGCCGCAGCGCGCGACCGAACGGCCCCTTGCGCAGGCTCGGGCTGGTTTGTTGCGGATCGCCGGAACGCACCGCCGCCTCCACCGAATCGAAATCGCGCGACACGCCGCTCATCATCATCACCATCGCAAACGATGCCAGGACGGCGGCGATCACGAAGACGCCGAACGTGGTGAGCGCAAGTTCGCGGGCGACTGCCGCGGTCGACGCCTTCACCTGTTCGTCCGAGTAACGCAGCACGACCCAGCCCAGCAACAGGCCGAAGTTGTTCTCCAGCGCAATGCCGGCCGCCGACTCGGTGCCCGCCTTGACGAACCAGTCTTTGCCGACCGCCTGGCGTGCCGCGTCGAGCCACGCGGCGGGGATGTTGCGCGCGGCGCGCAGCCGGTCGGTGCTGTACAGCGGCTTGCCTTCCACGTCGAAGACCTCGATGCTCAGGATCAGGTCGTCGGTGGCGCGTTCGCGCTCCAGCGTGCCAGGCAGTGTGCCCAGGTCGGCGAACTGCATGCCCAAAGCCAGCGAAGAGCGGATGCTGTTTTCGATCGACGAGCCCGTCACCACCAGACGCTCGTTGATGATGCGTTCGGCGTTGCTGCGGTACTTGAAGAAGTTCAGCAGACCCGCCATGCCCACTGCAAACAGGCAGACCAGGACCGCCACCATCACCATCTGGGGTCGGGTGCTGTTCATATTTGTTGTTCCGAGTTCAGTGCTTCCATGGCCCACCCCGTTTCGGGCGTTGCCGGTTGTCTGGGTTCTTTTCGGCGCGTCTCGACAGGACTTGAATCCGCGCCACCCTGCGCCGAAACGAGATTGCGCAACGATTCGTGAAATCTGCTCGCTCAAGGGGGCCTTAACCCTGCCGATATCCAGGGGCAACAAGGAACGGGGAAGGAGCAGTCGTGCCTATCGAGTCATCGTGTGAAGAAGGGGTTCCGGGTCGTCCGGGGATCGGCGACCAGGGGGGCGTATGAGGTCGGCTGTGAACACCGTCACGATCGCTCGCGACGACGCCACCGGCGATACCGTGCCGGCGGCGCTTTTCGACCTCGCCTGGGAGCCACCTGCGCCGGGGCGCAGGCGAGTCCTCACCAACTGGAACGACTACATCGCCGTGGCGAGCCAGGTGGTGGGGCGTTTTCACGGCCAGTACCACCTGAGGCACTTCGACTATCACCATCCGACCCGGTTGCAGCCCGGCACGACACGGCGCTTGAAGCGCCCCTACAAAGTCAGCGTCGCCTATACCGAGTGGGGCGCTCCGGACGCGCCGCTCGTGATCTGCTGCGGCGGCGTGGCCAGCGTGGCGATGCGCTTCAACTACCTTGCCTCCGACCTCAAAGAAGACTTCCGCCTGGTGTGCATGGACTGGGTCGGGCGCGGGCGGTCCGGCTGGCTCGCCACCGAGAGCGACTATTCATTGCTGACCTACGCCGAACAACTGCGCCAGATGATCGAGCACCTGGGCAGCGGGCCGGTCACGGTGCTCGGCTCGTCGCTCGGCGGCAGCGCCGCAATCGAGGTCGCGGCACGGCATCCCAAACTTATCGACCGTCTGATTCTCAACGACGTGGGCCCGCACATCGCGGCGCGGCGCCGGCGCCGGCGCGCTGAAACGCTGGCGCGCCATTACGTGTTTCGCGACCCCGCCGACATGCTGCGCCGCATCGGCGCGTCGCAGAAGAACGACGGGCCGGTGAGCGACGACATCCGCTTCAATCTGACGTTCCACCAGACCCGCTGGTCCGACGAAGAGGGCGGGCGCGTCTATCGCCATGACGTGCGCGCCTTGCAGGCGTACCGCCGCGACGCGCAAAAAAGTCTGCAGCAGTGGGAGCAGTGGAAAGGCGTGCGCTGCCCGGTTCTGCTGGTGCACGGCATGATGTCCGACGTGCTGTTCGAGCCGACGATGCGGCGCATGGCGCGCGGCAAGGACTTGACGCTGATGCACCTTCCCGACACCGGCCACGCGCCGCTGCTCGCCGACCGCAACCAGATCTCCTTTTTGCGCGACTGGTTGCTCGGCAACGGCGCCGCCGAGCGCGAGTGGACCGTGCTGCACGGACCCGCGCGCGAGCGGCACCCGGGAACCCCCGTTCACTTCGCTCCGGCGAGCGTCTTGCGTTGAAGGCGCGGACCATGCGATCCACTCTCAACTGTCATCCCGGCGAAGGATCACCTCCTTCGGCTTCGCGGATGACGGATCAAGCGAATCCTGCCCATGCCATCGATGCATCTGACTTTTCTGCGGCACGGCGCGACCGCGCCCAACCTGCAGGGACTGCGCTGCGGGGGTGACCTCGACGCACCGCTCACCGAGCTCGGGCGGCTCCAGGCAACGCAGGCGGCGCTGCGCATCCTCGAGTTGCGCATCAGCGTGGGCGTGATCGTCACGAGCCGGCTCTCGCGCACCCGTGAGACGGCGCAAATCGTCAGCCGAATCCTGCACGGCGTGGAGATCGCCATCGAACCGGCGTTTGCAGAGCGCCGGCTCGGTGCGTGGAATCTGCAACCCGTCGCGGAAACCGAAGAGCCGCTGCGCCAGGGTTTGACGCCTCCAGGCGGCGAAGCGAACCTCGAATTTGTCGAACGCATCGGCGCCGCACTTCAAGGGTGGTTGCCGCGCCTGCCCGAGCAACCGTTGCTCGTTGGCAGCAAGGGCGTGGCACGCGTGCTGCGCGAGTTGACCGGGCCGCAGCCGCCGCGCCAACCCTTGGCCAACGGTGCGCTCGCGCACTTCGATCTGACGGCTTTTGCGCGGCGCTGCGCCGCGGCCTGCCCGGTATGACCACAGAGCCATCCACTGACGCAGTGCGCCGCGTCTGGAGGCCGGGGGCGGTCGCGGTGGTGTCGCTGGCGCTCGTGGCGCTGGGTCTCGATCTGTTGCAGATGTTCATGCTGATCGCGCCGCTGCCCGTGCCGGCGTCGGCGGCGGCTGTGTTGCTGCTGCTTGCGCACGCCGGGCTCGCGCGGTCCACGCGCACCGGGGCGGCGGCCGCGCCGACCGGAGTCGCGTTGCCCGAGCCGACACGCGACGCGCAAGCTGCGGCGCCGATCAGCGCCAACTCGCTCGCCGCGTGCGTCGATCTCCAAGGCGTTTGCACGCACGCCACTCCCGCCTTGGCAAAGTGGCTGGCGCGCGCCCGCGATGAAATCGAAGGCAGCCCGCTGACCGAGGCGTTCGGGCCGGCGAATGGCCCGAAGCTGGCCGCGAGCCTCGCGGCCGGATTGGCCGGGTCGGCGCAGCGCCTGCGCCTCTCGACCTTGCACGCCGACCAGTCGGTGCAGACGCTGCAGGTGCTCCTGCTGCCGCTGCGCGACGCCACCGGGTCGCTCACCGGCTGCGAGATGCTGGCGCTGGACGTCTCGGCCGAACAGGACGAATACGACAACTTGCAGCGCTCGGAGCGCCGCTTGCGCGTCATCATGGACCAGATCCCGGTCACGGTGTCGTACATCGACGCGCAGTTCCGCTACCGCTACATCAATCATGCCCAGGAGCTGTGGCTGGGCAAGTCATATGCCGAAGTTGCGGGCAAGCTGGTGCGCGAAGTCACCGGAGAGGCGGTCTGGGCCAACATCGAACCGAACCTTTCCAAGGCACTCGCCGGTGAGGCCGTCGCGCTCGAGCGGCAGCGCACCGACCGCTTGGGCAAGCAGGTCTGGCACTCGGGCCGGCACGTGCCGGACGCGAACGACGAAGGCGCGGTGGTGGGCGTCTACACCGTCTTCTTCGACACAACGGAGCGGGCGCGCGCTGAGCAGGCGCTGATTGCGCGCGGCCAGGAACTCTCGGTGGCCATCGCCGCGGCAGAAAACGCGAACGCGGCCAAGTCGGAATTCCTCGCCAACATGAGCCACGAGATTCGCACGCCGATGAACGGCGTGCTCGGCCTGACCGAGCTGCTGCTGGAGACGCCGCTGAACGACCAGCAACGCTCGTTCCTGGAGACGGTGCGCCGCTCCGGCGAAGGCCTGCTCACCATCATCAATGACATTCTGGACTTCTCCAAGATCGAGGCCGGCAAGCTGGAGATGGAAACCCTGGACTTCGACCTGTACCAATCGGTCGAAGACGTGGTGCAACTGCTTGCGCCGCGCGCCCACGAGAAAGGGCTGGAACTGCTCGCCCGAGTCGACGAGCGCCTGCCCGTCGCATTGCGCGGCGATCCGTTCCGCTTCCGCCAGGTCCTGACGAATCTGCTCGTCAACGCCCTGAAGTTCACGGAGCGTGGCGAGGTGGTTGTCGAGGTCGCCTTGTCCGACGACGGGCGCCTTCACGTGACGGTGCGCGACTCGGGCATTGGCATTTCCCCGAAAGCCTGCAAGAAGCTCTTCGCCCCGTTCGTGCAAGCCGACAGTTCCACGACGCGCCGCTTCGGCGGCACCGGGCTGGGCCTGGCGATCAGCCGCCATCTGGTGGAGATGATGGGCGGGCGCATCGGCGTGCACAGCGTCGAAGGGCAGGGCTCGAGTTTCTGGTTCAACCTGCCCTTGCACATTGCGACGAGCGTGCCCCTGGTGGCGAGCCCGGTGGCGCTCACCGGCCGGCGCGCCCTCGTCGTCGACGACAACCGGACGAACGCCGAAATCCTGCAGCGCCACGCGGTGGCCGGCGGCATGCGCTGCACGAGCGTGCACGGACCCGAGCAGGCGCTGGTCTGTCTGCGCGAGGCCTTGCGCGAGCGCGATCCGTTCGACGTGGCGATCCTCGACATGAAGATGCCGGGAATGGATGGTTTGCGGCTGGCCACGGAGATTCGCGCCGATGCCGGGTTGCGCGGCCTGCCCATGCTGCTCGTGAGTTCGCTGGACGCCGCCAGCAGTGCTGCGCGCGCCCGCGACGTAGGCATCGGCGTGTGCCTGTCCAAACCGGTGCGCCGTCAGGACTTGCTGCGCGCGCTTGCACAGTCGCTCGGCGGCGCGCCGGCGTGCGACGTGCCGATTCCGCTGGCCACGGAGGCGTCGCGCATCCGCGCGCACGTGCTGATGGCCGAAGACAACGGCGTCAACCAGGTGGTGGCGCGCCACATGCTCAGTTCGCTGGGCTGCACGGTGGACATCGTTGAAAACGGCGAAGAGGCGGTGCGCGCCGTGCAGCGCCAGGTCTACGCCATCGTGCTCATGGATTGCCAGATGCCGGTGATGGACGGCTACGCCGCGACCCAGGCGATTCGCGCCTGGGAACAGGGGGACTCGCAGCGCAACCGCCTGCCCATCGTGGCCCTGACGGCGAACGCCCTGGCCGGCGACGCCGACACGTGCCGCGCTGCAGGCATGGACGACCATCTCGCCAAGCCGTACTCGCGCAAACAACTGGGAGCGATGCTGGCGCGCTGGCTGCCCAATCACCTGGTGGAGGTCGGCGAGGCGCCCTCGCGCCCCGCCGAATTCGGCACGGTCACGTCCCCGTCGCGGCTCGCCGACCTGATCCCGTCGACCGGGCCGGGCACCTTGGATGCGAAGGCGCTGGACAACATTCGCGAGCTCGACGCCGGCGGCACCGTGCTCGCCGAAGTGATTGCCATGTACCTGGACGAAGCGGTACGCCATGTGGCGCGGCTGCAGGCGGCGCTGACTGCGCGCGACGCCGGCGAAGTCGGCCGCGCTGCGCATGCCTTCAAGTCGGCGAGCTTGAACGTGGGTGCGATTCAGCTCGGCGAGCTGTGCCGCACGCTGGAGCGGCTGGGCAAGGCGGGCGAGTTGGCCGGCGCGCCGGAGACGGTGCGCGCCATCGAGCGCCACCTGGAACGCGTGCGGCCGCTGCTGCTCGCCGAAGTGCGGGCCACGCCATGACACGCACGCCCTGCGTCCTGGTGGTCGACGACGACGCAGCCACGCGCCTGCTGGTGCGCGCGACGCTTTCCCGCACTGGCCTGCAGATCGTCGAAGCCGAAGACGGCGCGCACGCCCTGGAATCTGCCAAGGCGCGCCTTCCCGACCTGGTGCTGATGGACGTGAGCATGCCCGTGATGGACGGCTTTCGCGCCTGCGAGCTGCTGCGCAAGTTGCCCGGTGGCGGCCGCGTGCCTGTGGTCATGATGACCGGGCTGGACGACGTGGAGTCGATCGATCGCGCGTTCGAAGTCGGCGCGAGCGACTTCCTGACCAAGCCCATCCATTGGACGCTGCTCGCGCACCGCGTGCGCTACATCCTGCGCGCCAGCGCCGCGATCCACGACATCGAACGGCACCGGCACCGCCTGTCCAACGCCCAGCGCATCGGCGACATGGGCGACTGGGCGTGGAACGTCGCGTCAGACCAGGTGGTTCCGTCGGAACAGGCGTGGCACATCCTGGGGGTGGACGCCGCGCCGGGCGAGTTGTGCAGCGACGCGTTCCTCGCCACCGTGCACGCGGAGGACGCGCCGCGTGTGCGCGAAGCCTTCGCCAACGCGATTGCCGGTGGCAGCGGCCTGACGATCGAATGCCGCATCGTGCAGGCGAGCGGCGAACTGCGCCATGTGCGCCAGCAGGTCGAGGTGCTGGAGCGCGACGCCGCGGGGCGCGCGCTGCAGCTCGCCGGCGCAGTGCACGACGTGACGCGGCGCAAGGACGCGGAAGAACAGATCCGCCGTCTGGCTTACTTCGACTCGCTCACCGGACTGCCGAATCGGCTGATGTTCAACGAGCAGTTGCACAAGGTGATCGCCAACGCGGATCGGCGCCGCGAGCAGGTGGCGGTGCTGTTCATCGACCTCGATCACTTCAAGCGAGTCAATGACACGCTCGGCCACAGCGCCGGCGACGAACTGCTCAAGATCGTGAGCACACGCCTGTCGAATTCGTTGCGCCCGCTCGATTCGGTGAGCCGCGCCGGGGCCGAGCCGCAGGCTTACAGCATCGCTCGCCTGGGCGGTGATGAATTCATCGTGATGCTGGGCGAACTGCACGATCCGGCAGACGCCGCGACGGTGGCGAACCGGCTCGTCGATGCCTTGACCCAGGCGGTCACGATCCAGGGCACGGAATTGTTCGTGGGCGCGAGCATCGGTGTGGCTGTCTACCCGGGCGACGGCGCCGACATCGACACGCTGCTGAAGAACGCCGACACGGCGATGTACCGCGCCAAGGAGGCCGGGCGCGGCGGCGTGCGGTTCTACGACGCGTCGATGAACGCGCTCTCGCTGGAACGCCTGGGCACCGAGACCTTGCTGCGCCATGCGCTGGACCGCAATCAGTTCGTGCTGCACTTTCAGCCGCGCTATTCGCTGGCGACGGGGCGCATCGTCGGCGCCGAGGCGCTGATCCGCTGGCAGCACCCGCAGCGCGGTCTGTTGCCTCCGGGCGAGTTCATCGCCCTGGCCGAAGAAGCGCACCTGATCATTCCCATGGGCGAATGGGCCATCGCCGAAGCCTGCCGCTGCAGCGCGGCTTGGCGGCGCGCCGGGCTGAAGCCGGGCCGCGTTGCCGTGAACCTGGCGGCCAGCCATCTGCGCGAGCCCAGCCTGCCCGACAAGGTGGCGGCGCTGTTGCGCGAGCATGCCGTGCCCGCCGACGGCATCGAGGTCGAAGTCACCGAGTCGATGCTGATGGCCGACCCCGAATTGAGCGTCACCACGGCGCGCCGCCTCAAAGCCATCGGCGTGCACCTGTCGATCGACGATTTCGGGACCGGGTATTCGTCGCTCAGCTACTTGAAACGCCTGCCGATCTCGGCGCTGAAAATCGATCAGTCGTTCGTCCGCGACCTCGCGACCGACCCGGACGACGCGGCCATCATCACCGCCATCATCGCGATGGCTCACACCTTGAAGCTCGCGGTGGTTGCCGAGGGCGTGGAAACGCTGGCGCAGCGAACCTTCCTCGCCACGCATGGGTGCGACGAATTCCAGGGCTTCCTCGGCAGCCCGCCGCTCAGCGCCGACGAATTTGCGCAGCTGCTGGAACGCCACGACGCGCCCGCCGGGCTGGCCTTGCCCGCCTAAACCCGCAGCGCCGGCAGCGCCGGCAGCGATTCCGCCGCGGAATAGCAGTTATCGCGGTACCGGGCTTGCCGGCGTGCGACTTGCACGCCAACATCGGCTCCATCAAATTTTGAGGAGACGACACGATGGCCCGCATGAAAGCCGTGATGGCAGCTGTTCTGGTGCTGGAAAAAGAAGGCGTGAGCCAGGCCTTCGGCGTACCCGGCGCGGCGATCAACCCGCTCTACGCGGCACTGCGCGAGCGCCAGACGATCGCCCATGTGCTGGCGCGCCACGTCGAAGGCGCCTCGCACATGGCCGAAGGCTATACGCGCGCCAAGGCGGGCAACATCGGCGTGTGCATCGGCACCTCGGGTCCGGCCGGCACCGACATGGTCGACGGGCCTGTACTCGGCGCAGGCCGATTCGATTCCGATCCTGTGCATCACGGGCCAGGCACCGCGCGCACGCATGCACAAGGAAGACTTCCAGGCGGTGGACATCACGTCCATCGTCAAGCCCGTCACCAAATGGGCGACCACGGTGCTCGAGCCGGCGCAAGTGCCGCGGGCGTTCCAGCAGGCGTTTCACCTGATGCGCTCGGGTCGCCCCGGGCCGGTGCTGATCGACCTGCCGTTTGATGTGCAGATGGCGGAGATCGAATTCGACATCGAGACCTACGAGCCGCTGCCGGTGTACAAGCCGCGCGCGACGCGCAAGCAGGCGATCAGGGCGATGCAGATGCTGCAGGCCGCAGAACGCCCGCTGATCGTTGCCGGTGGCGGCATCATCAACGCCGACGCGTCGGACCTGCTCGTCGAGTTTGCCGAGTTGACCGGCGTGCCGGTGATCCCCACGCTGATGGGCTGGGGAACGATTCCCGACGACCACCCGCTGATGGCCGGAATGTGCGGCCTGCAGACCTCGCACCGCTTCGGCAACGCGACGATGCTCGCCGCAGACTTCGTGCTCGGCATCGGCAACCGCTGGGCGAACCGGCACACCGGTACGGTCGAGGTGTACACGAAGGGGCGCACGTTTGTGCACGTTGACATCGAGCCGACGCAGATCGGGCGCGTCTTCAGCCCGGACTTCGGCATCGTCTCGGACGCGAAATTCGCGCTCGAAGAATTCGTCGCGGTGGCGCGTGAATTGAAGGCGGCGGGTCAATTGCGTGACCGCAAAGAGTGGGTCGAACAATGCCGCGAACGCAAGCGCACGATGCTGCGCAAGACCAACTACGAAGCGGTGCCGATGAAGCCGCAGCGCGTCTACCAGTGCATGAACAACAACTTCCCGCGCGACACGACGTATGTGTCGACGATCGGCCTGAGCCAAATCGCAGGCGCGCAGTTCCTGCACGTGTTCGGCCCGCGCCAGTGGATCAATTGCGGCCAGGCCGGGCCGCTCGGCTGGACGATTCCTGCCGCTTTGGGCGTGCGCGCGGCCGACCCGAAGCGCACCATCGTCGCGCTGTCGGGCGACTACGACTTCCAGTTCATGATCGAAGAACTCGCGGTGGGCGCGCAGTTCAAGCTGCCCTACATCCACATGCTCGTGAACAACGGCTACCTGGGCCTGATCCGCCAAAGCCAGCGCGGCTTCAACATGGACTACTGCGTGCAACTGGGCTTCGAGAACATCAATACGCCAAGCTTGCAGGGGTACGGCGTTGACCACGTGAAAGTGATCGAGGGCCTGGGTTGCAAGGCGATTCGCGTGCACAAGCAGGATGAAATCGGCCCGGCGATCAAACAGGCGAATGCCTGGATCACAGAATTTCAAGTGCCGGTCGTGATCGAGGTGATGCTCGAACGCGTGACGAACATATCCATGGGCACCGAGATCGACGCGGTGAACGAGTTCGAAGAGCTCGCGCTGAACCCGAACGACGCGCCCACGGCGATCGGGTTGCTCGATTGATGGGCATCGTCGCGCTTCGCCGACAATCGCCGCCGACGCAACCAGAACTTCTCGGAGACCAGACATGGCATCACTCAAAATCGGCTTCATCGGCCTGGGCATCATGGGCGCGCCGATGGCGGGCCACCTCATCAAGGCCGGGCACGCGCTGTTCGTGCACACGCGCGGCAAGCTGCGCGCGGAGATCGCCGAATCGAGCGCCAAACAATGCGCGAGCGCGAAGGCGGTGGCGGAGTCCGCCGACATCGTGTTCTTGATGCTGCCCGACACGCCCGACGTCGAGACGGTGCTGTTCGGCGAGAACGGCGTGGCCAGTGGTCTGAGCAAGGGCAAGACGGTGATCGACATGAGCTCGATCTCGCCGATCGAAACCAAGAAGTTCGCCGCCAGGATCAACGCGCTCGGCTGCGACTACCTCGACGCGCCGGTGTCGGGCGGCGAAGTCGGCGCGAAGGCGGCGAGCCTCACCATCATGGTGGGCGCGAGCGAAGCCGCATTCGCGCGCATCAAGCCGCTGTTCGAGCTGATGGGCAAGAACATCACGCTCGTCGGTGGCAACGGCGACGGCCAGACGTGCAAGGTGGCGAACCAGATCATCGTCGCGCTGAACATCGCCGCGGTGAGCGAAGCGCTCGTGTTCGCAGCGAAGGCCGGCGCCGACCCGGCCAAGGTGCGCCAGGCGCTGATGGGCGGCTTCGCCGCGAGCCGCATCCTCGAGGTGCACGGCGAGCGCATGATCAAGCGCACCTTCAACCCGGGGTTTCGCATCGGCTTGCACCAGAAAGACTTGAGCCTGGCGTTGGCCGGTGCGCGCGCGCTCGGCGTCGGCGCTGCCGCAAACCGCAGGCGCCGCGCAACTCATGCAGGTGTGCGCGGCGAACGGCATGCAGGATCTCGATCACTCGGCGCTGGTGCGCGCGCTCGAGCTGATGGCGAACCACGAAGTCGCGAAAGCGTGAAACCGTCATCCCGGCGCAAGCCGGGATCCACTGCTGGCAGAAACGCCGACGCTGGCCCATGATCCCGGCTTGCGCCGGGATGACATGACTGGGCGCTTGCATGACATGACGACTTTGCCCGTTGCACTCGGCGATCCACGCACCTTCCTGCGCAGCCTATTCGACGCCGCCGTCGCGCGCGCTCTCCCTGCGCAGAACACGGCAGCGTACCTGCCGCCGCCACCCAAGGGCCGCACCCTCGTGCTCGGCGCCGGCAAGGCGGGCGGCGCGATGGCGGCGGCGGTCGACGCGCTGTGGCCTGCCCATGCGCCGCTGTCGGGCCTCGTCGTCACGCGTTACGCCCATGTACCGCCGGCGTACAAAGCCAAGCCGGGGCGCATCGAAGTGGTCGAAGCGGCGCACCCGGTGCCCGACGCCGCCGGGCCAGCGCGCTGCGCAGCGCATCGCCGAACTCACGCAAGGCCTGACCGAAGACGACCTGGTGCTGTGCCTCATGTCGGGCGGCGCGTCGGCGCTGCTGACGATGCCCGCGCCAGGAATCACGCTCGACGAAAAGCGCGCGATCAACCAGGCCTTGCTGAAAAGCGGCGCCGCGATCGACGAGATGAACTGCGTGCGCAAGCACCTCTCGGCCATCAAGGGCGGGCGCCTGGCGGCGCGCTGCGCGCCGGCGCAGGTGGTGTCGCTGCTCATCTCCGACGTTCCCGGCGACGCGCCCGAGGTCATCGGCAGCGGCCCAACGATTCCCGACAGCAGCACGTGCGCCGACGCGGCAGCGATCCTCGCGCGTTACCGCATCGAGATTCCCGCCGCCGCGCGCGCCGGCCTCGAGAGTGGCGCGTTCGAGTCGCCCAAACCCGGCGATTCGCGTTTTGCCGGGCACCGCGTGCACACCATCGCGACGCCGTGGCAATCGCTCGAAGCTGCGGCGGCGCTGGCACGTGCTTCGGGAATCGAGGCGCACATCCTGAGCGATCAAATCGAAGGTGAATCGCGCGAAGTCGGCAAGGTGCACGCCGCACTCGCGCGCTCCGTCGCGCGCCGCGGCGCGCCGTTTCGCAGACCGTGCGTCATCCTCAGCGGCGGCGAGACGACGGTGACGCTGCGCCCGGGCGCAGCCGGCCGCGGCGGCCGCGCGAGCGAATTCCTGCTCGGCTGCGCGATCGCGCTGCAAGGCGAAGCAAGCGTCTACGCCCTGGCCGCTGACACCGACGGCATCGACGGCATCGAAGACAACGCCGGTGCGCTGCTCACGCCCGACACGCTCGCGCGCGCTGCGGCGCTCGGCATGAAAGCGAGCGATTTTCTGGACCGCAACGACGCCTACAACTTTTTCAAGCCGCTCGGCGACCTGGTCGTGAGCGGGCCGACGTTCACGAACGTGAACGACTTCCGCGCGCTGTTGATCGTTTGACCGAACGGCACGGATATTGCGTATTGCGTGGGTGGTCACTTCATCATCCCCCGACACTGACGACGCGGTCACGGACCCTGCAGACACCAGGCCGCTGCGCGTCTTGCTGATCGACGATGGCGCGCACCGCGTCAACCTGATCCGCGACGAGCTGGCGCGGCAAGGGCACCTCGTCGTGGGTGTTCTCGACTCCGCCGTCCTGGTGCACGACTGCGTGCTGCGCCTGCAACCCGACGTTGTGATCGTCGACTGCGAGTCGCCGACGCGCGACACGCTGGAGCACCTCAGTGCCGTGTCGGCGACGAATCCGCGGCCGGTCGTCGTTTTCAGCGAGGACCCGGCGCAGGAGCCGATGCAGCTCGCGCTGCAGGCGGGCGTCAGCGCCTACGTGGTGGCGGGCTTGCAGCCGCAGCGGCTGCTGCCGGTGCTGCAAGTCGCGATCGCGCGCTTCGAGCAGGACCGGGCGCTTCGCGGGCAACTCGAGATGGCGCAGGCGCAACTGTCCGAGCGCAAACACGTTGATCGTGCCAAGGGCATTCTGATGAGCGAATTCGGCCTGTCCGAGGAGCAGGCGTTCCAGCACTTGCGCAAGCTCGCCATGGACCGCGGGCAGCGCATCGCGGCGGTTGCCGAGCGCATCGTCGATGCGCGCAACCTGCTGCGTCCGGCGGGTTGAGCGCCCCCCGGCGGGCCGCTCCGACGGGAATGAGCCCAACGGCGAAGCCTTGCTGATTCGCCGCGCCTGACCCGTCGATTCGTTGTTGCAGCGCACCATCGAAGGGCAACACGGGGCCCTTGTGGTGCGGCGCCGTGATTCCAGCACGCCGCACGCGCCGAAATCGCTGGCACGCGATATGCGTACTAACCCGCAGGCAGCAAGCGCAATGGCGTGTTTGGTGCATCCGGCTCGGGCAAAGGCGTCCGACTCGCAACGGTTCACGGATCCCTGTGGCCTTGCAGTCTCGACGCCTTTTTCTTTTGGATTTCTTGGGAGCAATCTATGGTCAATCGTGGGGGTCTCGTGAGTACAGAGCGTCGGCAGTTCATCCAGGGCTCGGCGGCGCTGGTCGCCGGGGCGAGCGTCAACCCGGGAGTGTGGGCCGCAGGGTCGGATGCTCCGGAGAAGAAGGAAGTGCGCATCGGCTTCATTCCGCTGACCGATTGCGCGTCGGTCGTGATGGCCTCGGTGCTGAAACTCGACGAGAAGTACGGCGTCAAGATCATCCCGACCAAGGAAGCGAGCTGGGCCGGCGTGCGCGACAAGCTCGTCAACGGCGAACTCGACATGGCGCACGTGCTCTACGGCCTGGTCTACGGCGTGCACCTGGGTGTGGGCGGCCCGAAGAAAGACATGGCCGTGCTCATGACGCTGAACAACAACGGCCAGGCGATCACCTTGTCGAAAAAACTCGCCGACCAGGGCGCGGTCGACGTCGCGTCTCTCGCCAAGGTGATGGCCGGCGACAAGCGCGAGTACACCTTCGCCCAGACCTTTCCCACCGGCACGCACGCGATGTGGCTTTACTACTGGTTGGCGTCGGGCGGCATCAATCCGATGAAAGACACCAAGGTCATCACCGTGCCGCCGCCGCAGATGGTCGCGAACATGCGAGTCGGCAACATGGACGGCTACTGCGTCGGTGAGCCCTGGAACCACCGCGCCATCATCGACGGCGTGGGCATCACCGCCGTCACGACGCAGGACATCTGGAAGGACCACCCGGAAAAGGTGCTAGGCAGCACCGGCGAGTTCGTCAAGAAGTACCCGAATACCGCACGCGCCGTGATGATGGCGGTTCTCGAAGCCGGCCGCTGGATAGACGCCGGCCTGCAGAACAAGAACCAGATGGCGCAGACGATTGCCGACAAGTCCTACGTCAACACGAGCGTTGACGCGATCAACCAGCGCATCCTCGGCCGCTATCAAAACGGCCTGGGCAAGACCTGGGACGACCCGAACCCCATGAAGTTCTTCAACGACGGCGCGGTGAACTACCCGTACCTGAGCGACGGCATGTGGTTCCTCACGCAGCACAAGCGCTGGGGGCTGCTCAAAGAGCACCCCGACTACCTGAAAGTCGCCAAGGAGATCAATCAGACCGAGCTCTACAAGCAGGCCGCTGCGCAGGTGAAGGTGAGTGTGCCCAAGAGCGACATTCGCAGCAGCAAGTTCATCGACGGCGTGGTCTGGGACGGCAAGGATCCCGTCAAGTACGCCGATTCGTTCAAGATCAAGTTCTCCTCACCGGCCTGAGCGGACAAGGACGCGACCATGGTCAGTGCCGTCTTCCATACACCGCGCGCCGTGGCCGCGCCCGCCAAGGCCGTGGAGCCGGCGCTCGTGGCAGTAGCCGCCACGCAACGCGCTGCCGCAACGCTGCCGAGGCCCGCCGCCAAACCGCAGCGCGACCCCTTCGATTGGCGCGCGCTCTTCGGCCAAGTCGTGCCACCGCTGTTGGGCATGGCGCTGCTTGTCGGCATCTGGGCACTGGCCACGCTCAAGGGCGGCGCTTTCCCGACGCCCAAGGCGACTTTCGACGCCGCCTGGAAGTTGTTCGCACACCCGTTCTACAGCAACGGCCCGAACGACCAGGGCATAGGCTGGAACGTGCTGTATTCGCTGCAACGTGTCGGCCTGGGCTTCGGCCTGGCGGCGCTGGTGGGCATACCGCTGGGCTTCGCGATCGGCCGCTTTGCCACGCTGAACCGCATGGCCTCGCCGCTCATCAGCCTGCTCAAGCCGGTGTCGCCGCTGGCGTGGCTGCCGATCGGGCTGCTCGTGTTCAAGTCGGCCAATCCCGCGGCGATCTGGACGATTTTCATCTGCTCGATCTGGCCGATGGTGATCAACACCGCGGTGGGCGTGCAGCGTGTCCCCGAGGATTACCTGAACGTGGCGCGCGTGCTCAAGCTCAGCGAATGGCGAATCGCGACGCGCATCCTGCTGCCAGCCGTCATGCCCTACCTGCTGACCGGCGTGCGCCTGTCGGTGGGAACGGCGTGGCTGGTGATCGTCGCTGCCGAGATGCTCACCGGCGGCGTGGGCATCGGCTTCTGGGTCTGGGACGAGTGGAACAACCTGAACGTGGCGCACATCATCGTCGCGATCTTCGTCATCGGCTTCGTCGGTCTGCTGCTCGAGTGGCTGCTGATGACGATCGCCAAGCGTTTCGACTACAGCTGAGGAGCGATGCCGCGATGAGCAAAAGCGCCAAACCGATGCTGCAGATCAACGACGTGGGGATGACATTCCCGACGAAGCGCGGCCCCTACGTCGCCTTGCGCGACGTGTCGCTCGACGTGCACCGCGGCGAGTTCGTTTCGCTGATCGGTCACTCGGGTTGCGGCAAATCGACGCTGCTGAACCTGGTCGCCGGACTGACCACGCCCACGCAGGGAATTCTGCTGCTCGACGACCGCGAGCTGAAGGGCCCCGGCCCGGACCGCGGTGTCGTATTCCAGAACCATTCGCTGCTGCCCTGGCTGAGTTGCCTGGACAACGTTGACCTCGCGGTGGAGCGAGTCTTCGGCGAGCGCGAAAGCAAGAGCCGCTTGCGCGAGCGTTCGCTCGCCGCGCTGGAGTTGGTGGGGATGGCGCACGCCGCGCTGAAGCGCCCGCACGAGATCTCCGGCGGAATGAAGCAGCGCGTGGGCATTGCCCGCGCACTGGCGATGCAGCCCAAGATGCTGCTGCTCGACGAGCCCTTCGGCGCACTCGACGCGTTGACTCGGGCGCGCCTGCAAGACGAGCTGATGAAAATCGTCGCACCTTCGGCCACCAACGAAGGCGCGACGGTGCTGATGGTGACGCACGACGTCGACGAAGCGGTGCTGTTGTCGGACCGCATCGTGATGCTCACCAACGGCCCGGCGGCGACGATAGGCGAAATCCTGCGCGTCGACCTGCCGCGCCCGCGCGACCGCGTGCAGATGGTCGAAGACCGGGCCTACGCGCACTACCGCAAGGAAGTGCTCGACTTCCTCTATACGCGCCACAGCCATGTCGAACGCGCCGCGTAGGATGAAGCGGGTATTCAACTTGCGTCAAGCCTGTGGCGGGGCGCTGGCTGTTTTCGGCCCGTTGCTGCCGTTCGGCGCGAGGTTCCTGCGAGGGTTGCGACGCCAGGGTGGCGGCGGTGCCCCCGTTCTCCGGCCCACGCTCGCGGGGCACCGTCCAGAAGCGCAAAGCGAAGCCGCGTCAACACGGGATTTACGCTGCACCGGCTGGCAGACACCGCGAATGGGTCCTGCGCCCGGGGGCGCCACCGCCACCCTGCTGCACACGCCGGTGGCGTGCAGAGCCCTCGCATGCCACCCGGGTGCCGGGGTAGGTGGCTTGGGGTATGGGCGCAGGCCCCCATTCGCGGTGTCCTCAACCTACAGGAGAGAACACGGTGTTGATGGCGCCACGCGCGCGGGCCGCAGACGGTGCCCCGCGAGCGTGGGGCCGGAGAACGTACCCCGGGCCACCTGCCCTTTCTCGACCTCTGCACGCACGACGGCGCGAACGTCAGCAAAGGGCCGAAAGAAGCCCATCACACCGCCTCAGAATTTCGCGCGTCACGGGTCGCGCGAAGCGTTGAGGAGCCACTGAGATGACGAGTGATGCAGACAAGCCGCAACGGCACGAACCGATTCACCTCGGCGCCTCGCAACAAGAACAGCACATGAAAAAACTCAAGCTGGTGATGGTGGGCAACGGCATGGCGGGCGTGCGCACGCTCGAAGAGATGCTGAAGATCGCACCGGACCTGTACGACATTACCGTGTTCGGCGCCGAGCCGCACCCCAACTACAACCGCATCCTGCTCTCGCCCGTGCTCGCCGGCGAGCAGACGCTCGACGAGATCGTGCTCAACCCGCTGGCGTGGTACGCCGAGAACGACATCACGCTGCACATCGGCAAGACGGTGGTCGACGTGAACCGCAGCCGGCGCGTCGTTGTCGCCGCTGACGGCACGCAGGCCGGATACGACCGCCTGCTCATCGCCACCGGCTCGAACCCCTTCATCCTGCCGGTGCCGGGCAAGGACTTGGAAGGCGTGATCGCCTACCGCGACATCGCCGATACGCATACGATGATCGAGGCGGCGACGAAGTACAAACACGCGGTGGTGATCGGTGGCGGGCTGCTCGGTCTGGAGGCCGCCAACGGCCTGATGCTGCGTGGCATGCAGGTCACGGTGGTGCACATCATGCCCTGGCTGATGGAGCGCCAGCTCGACGACGTGGCCGCCAAACTGCTGCAGAAATCGCTCGAAGACCGCGGCCTGAAATTCATGATCGGCGCGCAGACCGAAGCGCTCATCGGTGACGACGGCGCTGAGGCAGGCGGCGCGTCGCGCGGTCGGGTCCGCGCAGTGCGTTTCACGGACGGCACGCAAATCCCCGCCGACCTGGTGGTGATGGCCGCTGGCATCCGCCCCAACACCGAACTCGCACGCAAGATCGGCCTGCACTGCTTCAACGACGGCCGAGGTGGAATCGTCGTCAACGACACGATGCAGACGACCACCGACCCGCGCGTCTACTCGGTGGGCGAATGCGCGGCGCACCGCGGCATTGCCTATGGGCTCGTGGCGCCCCTCTTCGAGCAAGGCAAGGTCTGTGCGACGCATCTCGCGCAGTTCGGCATCGGCCGCTACAGCGGCAGCTCGACGAGCACGAAACTGAAAGTCACCGGCATCGACCTGTTCAGCGCAGGCGACTTCACCGGCGGCGCGGATTGCGAAGAAATCGTCATGAGCGACCCCTACGGCGGCGTCTACAAGAAGCTCGTGATCCGCGACGGCAAGCTGATTGGCGCCTGCCTGTACGGCGACACGGTCGACGGCAGCTGGTACTTCAAGCTGCTGCGCGAGGGCCGCAAGATCCACGACATCCGCGACAAGCTGATGTTCGGCGAATCCAACATCGGCGACACCGGCCACGAAGGCAATACGCGCGCGGCGAGCATGGCCGACAGCGACGAGGTCTGCGGCTGCAACGGCGTGTCCAAGGGCACGATCTGCAAGACGATCAAGGACAGAGGCCTGTTCACGCTCGAAGAGGTGCGCAAGCACACCAAGGCGAGCGGCGGCTGCGGTTCGTGCACCGGCCTGGTCGAGCAGCTCTTGATGTTCACGGCAGGCGGCGACTACTCCAAGGCGCCGACGAAGAAGGCCATGTGCGGCTGCACCGACGCCAGCCACGCCGAAGCGCGCGAAGCCATCCGCAGCGACAAGCTGCTGACGATCGCCGGCGTCTACGAGCGCCTGGGCTGGCGCACGCCCAACGGCTGCGCGTCGTGCCGGCCGGCAATCAACTACTACCTGCTCAGCAGCTGGCCGAAAGAGGCGCAGGACGACCCGCAAAGCCGCTTCATCAACGAACGCAGCCACGCCAACATCCAGAAAGACGGCACTTACAGCGTGATTCCGCGCATGTGGGGCGGTGAGACTTCGGCGGATGAGTTGCGCCGCATCGCCGACGCGGTGGACAAGTACAAGATTCCCACCGTCAAGGTCACCGGCGGCCAGCGCCTGGACTTGCTGGGGATCAAGAAGGAAGACCTGCCCGCGGTGTGGAAAGACATCGGCATGCCCTCGGGCCACGCCTACGCGAAGGCGCTGCGCACCGTGAAGACTTGCGTGGGCAGCGAGTGGTGCCGCTTCGGCACGCAAGACAGCACGCAAATGGGCAAGGACCTCGAGCGCGCGCTCTGGCGCATGTATGCGCCGCACAAGGTCAAGCTGGCGGTCAGCGGCTGCCCGCGCAACTGCGCCGAGGCCGGCATCAAGGACGTGGGCGTGATCGGCGTCGACTCGGGCTGGGAAATCTACGTCGCCGGCAACGGCGGCATCAAGACCGAGGTGGCGCAGTTCCTCGTCAAGGTCAAGACCGAGGTCGAGGTGCTGGAGTACAGCGGCGCGTTCCTGCAGCTCTACCGCGAAGAGGGCTGGTACCTGGAGCGTACCGTGCACTACGTGAACCGGGTCGGCCTGGACGTGGTGAAGCAGCGCGTCGTCGACGACGCCGACGGCCGGCGTGCGCTGTGGGACAAGCTGCAGTTCAGCCTGGACGGCGAGCCCGACCCGTGGTTCGAATTCGACAAGGCGCAGGTCGACTTGCGGCAGTTCGAGCCGCTGCCGGCGATCATGAATGTGAAGGAGCCCGCATGAGCGATTGGCAACGTGTCTGCGGCGTCGCGGACATTCCCGTGCTAGGCGCGCGCCGCGTCGCGCGCGAAGCAGGGCTGCCGGTGGCCGTGTTCCGCAGTGCGCAGGACAAGGTCTTCGCGCTACTCGACCGCTGCCCGCACAAGGGCGGCCCGCTGAGCCAGGGCATCGTCTTCGGCGAGAGTGTGGCGTGTCCGCTGCACAACTGGAATATCGGTCTGGCCGACGGCTGCGCCAAGGGCCCCGACGAAGGCTGCACGCCCAAGTTCGCGTGCAAAGTCGAAGGCGGGCAGGTGTTCCTCGACGCGAATGAATTGGCCACGAAGGCACTCGACCTGCCGGCGCCGACCACCGGCAAGCGTAGAGTCACGGCCTGCCCATGATCCAGATTCACGCCGCGGCAAACGGCGTGGCGCAGCGCGAAGTCCGCTCCACCTGCCCTTACTGCGGCGTCGGTTGCGGCGTCATCATCCAGACCGACGGCGCGCAAATCACCGGCGTGCGCGGCGACCCCGAACACCCCGCCAACTTCGGCCGACTGTGCACGAAGGGCAGCACGCTCACGCTCACCGCGGCGCCGCATCTGCGCCACATGCGCGCCTTGCAGCCGATGCGCCGACCCGCACGCGGCGCAGCGTTGCAAGCGGTGACGTGGGAGGGCGCACTCGACGAAGTCGCCGAGCGCTTTGCCGCCACGGTGCTGCAGCACGGCCCCGACGCCGTGGGCCTGTACCTCAGCGGCCAGCTGCTCACCGAGGACTACTACGTCTTCAACAAGTTGGCGAAAGGGTTGCTCGGCACGAACAACGTCGACACCAACTCGCGCCTGTGCATGAGCAGCGCGGTGGCCGGCTACAAGCAGAGCCTGGGCGCCGACGCACCGCCCGCGTGTTACGACGACATCGCGCTCGCGCAAACGCTCTTCATCACCGGCTCCAACATGGCGTGGGCGCACCCGGTGCTGTTCCGCCGGCTCGAAGACGCGCGCCGTTCGAACCCGAGCCTGAAGCTGATCGTCGCCGACCCGCGCCGCACCGAAACCGCGTTGAGCGCTGACCTGCATTTGCAGCTGCTTCCCGGCACCGACGTGATGCTGCACCACGCGCTGCTGCATGTGTTGATGTGGGAGGGCCTGACCGATGCGGCGTTCATTCGCGAGCACACCAGCGGCTTCGACGCGTTGCGCGACCGGGTGCGCGAGTTCACGCCGGCGCACGCCGCGAAGGTGTGCGGGCTGAGGGCCGACGACATCGTGCTGGCGGCGCGCTGGTTCGGTGGCCTCACGCAAACCGACGCGGGGCAGCGCACGCCGACGCTGTCGCTGTACTGCCAGGGTCTGAACCAGAGCAGCAGCGGCACCGACAAGAACAGCACGCTCATCAACCTGCACCTGGCGACGGGGCAGATCGGCAAAGCCGGTGCGGGCCCGTTTTCGCTGACCGGCCAACCCAACGCGATGGGTGGGCGCGAGGTCGGTGGCCTGGCGAACCTGCTCAGCGCGCACCGCGACATGTCCAACGCTGAACACCGTGCCGAGGTTGCAGCGCTGTGGGGCGTGGACGACGTTCCGGCGACGCCGGGCAAGAGCGCCGTGGAAATGTTCCAGGCGGCTGCCGATGGTGAGATCAAGGCGCTCTGGATCGTCTGCACGAATCCCGCGCAGTCCATGCCCGACCAGGCGACCGTGCGCCGCGCGTTGGAGCGCGCCGAGTTCGTCGTCGTGCAGGAGGCCTACGCCCGCACCGCGACGGTGGCGTTCGCCGACGTCCTTCTGCCGGCGAGCAGCTGGGGCGAGAAGTCCGGCAGCGTGACGAACAGCGAACGCCGCATCAGCCGTGTGCGCGCCGCGCTGCCCGCGCCGGGGCAGGCGCGCGACGACTGGCGCATCGCTGTGGACGTGGCGCGCCGGCTCGAACAACGCCTGCCGGCACGCCGCCTCGACGGTGCGACACTGTTCCCGTACGACACCGCCGAGAGCATCTGGAACGAACACCGCGAAAGCACCCGCGGCCGAGACCTCGACATCACCGGCCTCAGCTACGCCCGCCTGGAGACGCCGCAGCAATGGCCGTTCGCCGAAGATGCGCGCGAGGGCCAGGCGCGGCTTTACACCGACGGCCGCTTCGCCACGCCGGACGGCCGCGCGCGCTTTGTCGCACCAGCGTGGCGGCCCACCGCCGAAGTGCGCGACGCGCGTTTTCCGGTGTCGCTGACCACCGGTCGGCTGCGCGACCAGTGGCATGGAATGAGCCGCACCGGCACGCTCAGCCGGCTCTTCGCACACGCCAGCGAACCGGCGCTCGAGTTGCACCCGCAGGAACTGGCACGACACCGTTGGGCGCCGGGCGACCTGGTGCGCGTGACGTCGCGGCGCGGCGCGCTTGTTCTGCCGGTTGCCGCGAGCGAATCGGTGCCGCCTGCGCAGGCCTTTGTCGCGATGCATTGGGGCTCCGAGTACATGGCAGGCCTTGGCGCCAACGCGCTCACCACCGGCGCCTACTGCCCTCAATCTCGGCAGCCCGAACTCAAGCACGCGGCGGTGCGCCTGGAGCGCGCAGCGCTGCCGTGGCAGATCGTTGCTGCCGCCTGGCTCCCGGACGGTGAAGCAATGACCGTGCGCGAAAGGCTGCGTGAGTCGTTCCCCCGCTTCGCCTTCGCGGTGTGTGTTCCGTTCGGCAGAGAAAGAGTTGCGCAGGGCAAGGAAAGCAGCGAGGTCGGTGGGAGTGTCGAGAGCGGCGAGGGACGAGAAGGACGCGATGACCCTCGGGGCCATGCGCCGCGCGGCCGCGTCGGTGTGCTGTTTCGCGCCGCCGCCGAGTTGCCCGATCTCGAATCGCTGCCCGAGATCGAGAACGCGCTGCAACTCGCCAGTGGCGCGGTGCTGCGCTACGCCGACACGCGCGCGGGGCAGCGCCGCGCGATGCGCCTGCATGCAGACGGCAGCTTGCAGTCCTTCCTGCTCGCTGGCGATGCATCGGCGCAAGGCTGGGTGCTCGATCTGCTGCAACAGGCTCAGCCTGCCGCCGCCTTCGGGCGCGCGCTGCTCGCGGCGAACCGGCAGCCGCCGCAACCCGTCGCGCCACGCGCTCAGCAAGTCTGTGCGTGCCACGACATCAGCGAACAGACCATTCTCCTCACCTTGCCGCAATGTGCGGGCGACGCAGCGCAACGCCTGCAGCAACTGCAGAAACAGCTGCGCTGCGGCACCGAATGCGGCTCGTGCCTGCCAGCGGTGAAGGCGCTCGTGCAGCGTGAACGTCAATTGGCCCCGGCGCGATGAATGGTGCCTTTGCCGTCAGGCGAGCCGACGCCGGCCCACGATTGACGCAAGCCGCGCAAGGCCCCTCACCGGCGCTCTACTCGATGACGCTGTTGACGCGCAACATGAATCCACGCGGAATCTTCAGCTGGATCGCCTTGGCGGTTGTCGTGTTGACGGCGAGATCGAAGGTCGTCGGCTGCTGCACGGGCAGGTCCGCCGGATTCGCGCCCTTCAGGATCTTGTCGACGTAGGTTGGCGCGATGCGGCGATGCATGTCATTCCAGTCCGGGCCGTAGGACACGAGGCCACCCTGACGCGTTGTGTTCAAGTAGGGGCTCATCGCCGGCAGCCGGTGCTGCAACGCAATTTCAACGATCGCCTGCAGCGGCAGATTCGTGCAGTCGAGCAAGAACAATGCGCCCGGGCGATGCTGCTGCAGCGCTGCCTCCAGGCTGGCACGCCAGGCTGGCGCCGATGCATCGACCTCCAGCGGCTCCACGTGCACGCCAAGCACTTTGCCCGCAGCCTTGACGTGGGCCATCTCCTCGTGGCTGATCGGCGACCGGGGGCACCACAGGGCGAGCACGCGCTTCAGATCCGGAACGAGCTGCTTGAGGATTTCGAGCCGCTTGGGCGCCAACTCGGCCGACATGCCGCTCAGCCCAGTGACGTTGCCCCCCGGGCGCGCCAACGACGCCACCATGCCCATCGCCACGGCATCATTGGACGCCGCCGCGACGATCGGGACGCTCGCCGTCGCGCGCTTGGCCGCAAGCGCAGTCACCCCGGTGGCTGCGACGATCACGTCGACCTTCAGTGCCACCAGTTCCGCGGCGAGTTTCTGCAGCTCACCGTACTGCTGCCCCGCGCCGCGCATTTCGATCACGAGGTCACGTCCCTCGACGTAGCCGAGCTCTCGCATGCCTTGCCGAAAGGCCTCCGAGCCGGGGCTTGGCAGCTCGAAGGGGGTCAAATACCCGACACGGTAGACCTTTTTCGTGGGCTGAGCCTGCGCCGCGGCCGCCGTGACCAGGAGGACAAAAAGAGCAACGAAGATTCGCATCGTGTTTTGCCCGCCGTCGTCACATCGGCACGCCGTGGCTACTTCAAAGGATGATGCTTGGCGAGCATCTCGGTCGTGCGGCGCCATGCGTCTGCCGAGTCGTCAGCGCGATAGAGCCGGCCGTCGAGGTTGAAGCCGTGCTCCGCCTGCGGGTACACGACCAGCTCCAAGGGCAGCTGGCGTGCTTTGGCGATGCTTTCCATCTCGCGCATTTGGGCGATCAGGCAGCAGTCGTTGTAGCGGTCGCGCTCGGCGGCCAGCACCAGGAACGGAACCTGGATCCGCCCGACCACGCCGGCGAAGTTCTTTGCCCAGCTCGTTGCCGGGTAATACGCGACCGCAGCGCTGACCAGCTCGGGCATCGCCACCGCGTGCGCCAGCACGCCGCCGCCGCCCTGGGAAAAGCCGATCACCATCACCTTGCCGGGCGCGCCATTCGGGGCGGCCTGCGCCTTGACTATCACGCTGCGCAGGTTCGCTGCGCCGTCCTGCTGCCGCGTCAGGATGTCCTTGCCGTCGATGAGCACCGTGTAATAGCCGAGCGCCGCCACCTGCGAGGCATAGCTGCGGTAGTTGGGCGTTCCGGTCTGCCCGGAGAGCACCACGACGACGGGACCCTTCTGGCTCTTGGGCAGGAAAACCTCCTGCGCCGGGCCATCGCCCTGCGCTCGGACGGCGAGAGACGCCAACGCCATCGACGCGAGCGCGCTCCCGAAGGCGATGGCTCGGGCGGTTGCGGCAAGGTTGCGAATCGAGAGTTTCATCGGTTCTCCAGGGGCCTCTGGGCTGTGCATGTTAATGCGGCACGGCCAGGCCGTGCCGGCGCATTTGGCACCGGCTTCGCGACGTGCCGGCGACGGCGTCTCGGTCAGACAAAGGACAGCCGTGCCGCGAGGAAATCGACAAAGGCTCGCACGCTCGCCGGCTGCAGCCGCGAGGACATCACGGCGTGCACCGGCAACGGCGGCAGGGCCCACCCCTGCAGCACCTGAACCAAGCGCCCCGCGTTCACCGCATCACGCGCCAGCGCGTGCGACAGCACCGCGATGCCCAATCCGCGCTCGGCGAGCAGGCGCATCAGTCCCAGATTGTTGGCGGCAAATCGACCACGGACCGTGACCTCCATCGCGGCGCCGTCACGCATCAGGCGCCACCGCGCCTCGCGCCCCGGCGCCGGAAGGTTGAGACACTCGTGTTCGACCAGGTCGGCCGGCTGCTGCGGCTCGCCATGCCGCTCCAGGTAGGCAGGCGCGGCGAACATCAGCATCTCGACCGTGCCGATGCGGCGCACGATCAATTGATCGCCCTTGATGGCGCCGATGCGGATCGCCACATCGACATGCTCTCCCACAAGATCGCGCTGGCTGGGCGACAGATCGAGTTCGAACGTGATGCCTGGAAAGCGGCGCGTGAACTCGGGCAGCAGCGGGCCGACATGGTTGACGCCCATGTCGACCGGCATCGACACGCGCACATGTCCCGTCGGGCCTGCGCGATGACGCTTGGCTCGGATGCGGCCGGCGTCGTCACCGCGCTCGGCGGTGGGGTGTCCGGCTTCGAACTCGGCGACGAAGTCTGCTTCTACGCCGAGTTCGCGCGCGGCGGCACCTATGCCGAGTACGTGGCGGTGGACGCGAGCCAGGTCGCGAAGAAGCCGCGCACCGCCTCGTTCGTCACAGCAGCGGCCCTGCCGATGGCGGGCCAGGCCGCGTGGACCGCCTTGATCGAGACCGCCAAAGTCGAACGCGGCATGCGCGTACTGATCCACGGTGGTGCCGGTGCGCTCGGCACGACCGCCGTGCAACTGGCCAGGGCGCACGGCGCCCATGTCACCGCCACCGCCAGCGGCGACGGCCTGGCCTTGGTCAAGAGCCTGGGTGCCGACGAGTGGATCGACTACCGCACACAGCGCTTCGAGCAGATCGCGCGCGACATGGACATCGTGCTCGACACGCTGGGCGGGCCGACGCAGGAGGCGTCCTGGGCCACGCTGCGCCGGGGCGGAATCCTCGTCGCGACCGCCATGCCGCCACCACCCGAACGCGCGGCCGCAGCCGGGGTGCGCGCGGCCTTCGTCTTCACGCCGCCACGCGGCGCGGTGCTGGCGCAGCTGGCCGAGCGGGTGGATGACGGGCGCTTGCGCATCGTCGTCGGCCAGGAGTTCGCGCTCGCCGATGCGGCGCAGGCACACCGCCTTGGGCAGGCCGGCAAGGCGCGCGGCAAGATGGTTCTCCACGTCGGCGCACCCGGGCGCTGATCCCCCCGCAACTCACCAGGAAAGGCGCAAGCCCTTGCTTCAACTCCGTCCGATGGACACGCAGATGCCCATCTTCAATCAGCTCGGCGAAGACTTGGCACCGGTCATCCTGATCAACGTCTTCACCGTCGACGCCGCGGATGTGCCTGCGCTGCTCAAGGCATGGGAAGACGATGCCAACTGGATGAAGCAGCAAGCGGGCTACATCTCCACGCAACTGCACCGCGGCATCGCCGGCAGCTGCGTGTTCTTGAACTACGCGGTGTGGGAATCGGTGGCGCACTTTCGCGCGGCCTTCACGCATCCGGAGTTTCAAAGCGCCCTGGGCGCTTACCCCTCGAGCGCGGTGGCCTCGCCGCACTTGTTCAGCAGGCTGGCGGTGCCGAACCTCTGCGCCGCTTGATCGATCACTCAAGCACTGCCTGGAGACCCCCATGTTCCGCTTCAACCTCGACGACACCGCGATGATCCTGATCGACCACCAGGTCGGCACCAACACCTGGGCGTCGAGCATCAGCGCGCTCGAAGAAGGCTTCAACGTTCAGGTGGTGTGCGACGCCTGCGGCTCGAGCAACCCGATCGCTGAAGAGATGTCCTGGCGCCGCATGGAGCGCGCGGGCGTGCGGCTGACGAGCACCAATGCCATGGTCGCCGAGCTGGTGAAGAACTGGGCCTCGCCTGCGGGTGCCGTGGCGTTTCCGCTGCTCACCTGATGCACCGGGATTCCCACGTTTCAGACCACCCCGCTGCGCACCGCGCCAAAGAAGTCCTGCGCGCCAATCTGCCCCCCCTTGAGCACGATCTCCAGCCCGTCGCGCTGAGGCTCATCCGACCACGCCCGGCACAACGGCGCACCGGGCGCCAGGCCGGCTTGCACGCTGAGCGCCGCGATGCCCAGCGCGCCCGCTACCGCGCCCGAGCTGTCTCCCCCCGCGACGACGACGCGGCGCAGTGCCGGCACGCGATCGAGCACGCCGCGCATCACTTGCGCGAGCGCGTCGCTGATTCGTTGACCGGCTTCGGCGCGCGATACACCACTCGCCGCTGCGGTGGCGTCGAACCCCGTCACCGCGGGGTCGGCAGGGCCTTGCGCCGAGTACACGACGGGGCTGCGGCCTTCGCGCAGGGCGCGCACGGCTGCTGCGACGAGACGCTCGATTTGCGCCGGCGCGGCAATGGGGTCTAATGCTTGCGCGATGTCCAGACGCTGCACGTCGAAACCCTCGGCGCCGCGCGCCCAGGCGACTTGTGCGCCGGTCACCGGCGAACAACTCCCGCTGGCGACGGCAATCGCGTCAGCCGGATCGGCGCGCGGCAACGACGCTTGCGCCGGCAACAACCCGCACGCACGCCAGTGCGCCGCGAGCGCGTATTGCATGCCTGAAGACGATGCACTGAACAGGCCTTGGCCGCGCCCTTGCCAAATCAGCCGGCCGGCTTCGGCGAGCGTGGTCTCGTCGATCACGTCGAGCAGCACGACGGGCTTGTCGTCGCCGGCGAGCGTGTCGCGGCGTGTGTCGCCTTGTCCGGCTGACAATTGGACCAGGTCGATGAGTTCGATTCGGGCTTGTGTCTGCAAAGCGAGGTGGCGCCGCAGGTCGGCCTCGCGCATCGGCGTGACAGGGTGCTGGCGCATCGTCGGGTGCCGGTCCAGGCGGTGGCCCGCGCCGTCGGCAATCGCAAACAGGTTGCCGAAGGCCTGGTAGCGTTTCAATCGCGGCGCGCCCACGACCATCGGCGACCAGCGGCCCGGCATGAGTGCGGCGCCGATGTCGATGGCGCGGCCGATCGAGCCGATGCTGGGCGAAGAGTCGAAGGTCGAGCACACCTTGTAGTGCAGGATTGGCGCGTTCAGCGACTTCATGCGCGCGAACATCGAGGGCAGGTGCGAGTCCATCCACTGCGGGCTCTGGCTGCGCGCCGTGCTCGCCAGGCCGATGCAGCGTTGCCCGGCGAAGCGTTGCAACCATGCGGTGCTCGGTGGCTCGAGGAACAACACGGTGGGAACGCCTGCCGCAGTGAAGGCTTCCATCACGTCGGTCGAGCCGGTGAAGTCGTCGCCCACGTAGGCGAGCAGCGGGCCTTCGGGCCAGGCGTCGGCGGACTTGGGCAGGGGCGGTTCGTTCACCAGGAGCCCGCGTTCACCAGAAGCCCATTGCGTCGCGCAATTCGGCGTGCTCGCGCGCATGGTCCGCCAGCGGCACACCGGCGACCGCCGCGTCCCACGCCTGGCGCAATGCGCTCACGCCCGCGGCCACGCCACCCGGGTGGCCGAAGATGCCGCCGCCGGCGGCGAAGATCAGGTCGGTGCTGCGCAGTGCCGCATACGTGGCGGCGGCGACGAGGCCGGTCTGGCCCGAGCTGAACACCGGCATCGCGGTCATCGGTGGGAGATTGGAATCACGCCACAGCGGCGCGAGCACGGCGCGCGCCGCGGCGATGACGCTCGCGTCGTCTTCGCTGAACTTGTTCGCCAGGCCGTTCACGTGCAGGTGGTCGGCACCGGCAAGGCGCCAGATCTGCTGCCACGGCGCGTAGTCCCAGCCCAGGGCGGGGCAGCGGTTCAAGTAACCCCAGCCGTTGCGGTGTGCGTGAATCGGCAACTGCGAATGGCGGCGCAGTTCGCGCAAGCCCACCAGGCCGATGCTGTTCAGGCTCGCCATTACGCACGTTCCGCCTTCAGCGAGCACCAGGTCGTGGCGGCGTTTCATCTGATCTAACTCGCCGGTGAGGTTGAACGCCATCATGGCCTTCTTGCCGTGCTGCTGAGCGGCGTCGTTGATGACGCGCATGACGGCGCGCACGCGCTCGTCGAACGGGCAGTGCGGACCGTCGGCCTGGAGCTCGTCGTCCTTGATGAAGTCGATTCCGCCGTCGACGAGTTTCCTTACTTCGGCCGCCGTCTGCTCAGGGCTCAATCCGACGCTGGGCTTGATGATCGTGCCGATGAGCGGGCCGCGGCGCACTCCGGCGAGTCGGCGCGTGCCCGCGACGCCGAATGCCGGACCCGGGTAGGCCGCGGCGAACGACGGCGGCAGCTGCAAGCCGGTGATGCGCAGCCCTGAAACCTGGCGCAAGTCGAACAGGTTGCCCGCGACAGTGGCCATCAGGTTGGGCAGCGAGGGGCCGAGGTTTTCGATCGGCCACGACAGTTCGAGTGTGCAGCGGCTGAACACACTGCCCGCTTTGTAGTGACCGGGAAGGCTCGGCTGCGACGCAGTGTCCAGCACCTGCAAGCGCTCGATTCGCGCTCCCGCGCGAGCCTTGAGTTCGGGGGTCTCGTTGGCGAGCGCGAGAAAGGTGCCGCTCGACTGCTCGCCGGCGATCACCTCGGCGGCATGCTGCGGGGCGTCGGGTGTCTCGAGCCAGTAGCTGGCGTGAATGCGTTCCGTCATGGCTCGAGCCTCCGATCACCTGCCTGTCATCCCGGCGACCGCCGGGATCCACTGCGTGCGGGTCGCGCCAGGGCCCGCGGTGGATCCCGACTTTCGTCGGGAGGACGTGTGTGCATTTCGTCGGGATGACGTGCTCGCATCACGTGATGCGCCGGATGCTCTCGGCGATCTCGTCGCGGTCGAACACTTTCAACCAGTCGTCGCGCATGAGGCGCGGCTTGCCGTTGACGATGGCCTTGTTGCACGCATCCGAAAACTGCCCCGGAATCTGCTTGAAGATCACCGCCGAGAGAATCGTCATGTGGCCGAGCAGAAAGTCTCGCGCGCATTCGGCGGGGACGCCGCGTTTCACGACCTCGTCCATCGCTTCGCGCATCACGTCGAGCAGCGTCGCGCACACGGTTTCCGACAAGCCTGGTTCCAGCAGCGCCATCTGCTCCACCGTGACGCGGTGCGAGCGCAGCACGGGGGCGTAGATCAGCTTGGCGATGTCTTCGCCCAGGGCAAACGCAGCGTCCGGGCCTTGCATCAAACTGCTGACGATGGCCTGCGGCGCCGCCGCGCTGCCGAAGTAATCGGGCGCGCCGGCCTTGTGCGCGTCGGGGCTGAAGATCGACGGGTGGCACGGGTGCGTGACGAAGTAGGTCAGGTCCTTGCGGTCCGGCAAGTGGCCGGCAAACGGCGCAGCCGCGTCAAGCGTGATGAGCATGGTGCCGGGCTTCAACTTCGGCGAAATCTGCGCGGCGAGCTTGCCGATCAGCGTGTCGGGAACGGCGAGGATGACGACGTTCGCGCCGTCCAGCGCGGCGTCGGCGCTCACTGCCGTGATGCCGAGCTCGTCTTGCAGGCGCTGCCTTCCGGCAGCACCCGGCTCCACGTGACGAACCTGGTAGGGAGAACCCATCAGGTTCTTCGACAGGCGCGCGCCCATCTTGCCGCCGGCGCCGAACAGCGCGATTTTCGTGGTCATCTTCTTCATCCTTCGGGTTCGTGTTCAGTCAGCGATGGCGAGGATCGCCACGGCATAGGGGGCGAGCGTGATCTTCCGGCCCATCGTCTTCCAGGACTTCTGGAATTCGCGCGGCGTCGCCGTGGCCTGTTCGAAACTCGTCTCGTCGAGCAGCGCACCGATCATCGCGCCCTTGGCGTTGCCCGCGATCTGCACTTCCTGATTCTGCGCCGTCAGGTTCGCGAGCCACAGCGTCGTTCCGCCTGCTTTGGCGCGGTACGCCAGCGTTTGCACTTTCTGCGGGCTGGAGCATGCCGCGTCAACCAGCGTCGCGCCGGCGCCCCCGGTAAGGCCACTGATCACGTGAAACGCCGGGTAGACGGCTGCGCCGGCGTGACCGTCGAAGTACGGCTGGGCGGAATCGGTCTTGCGATAGATGATTCCGAGCGGCCCGGTGGGCGCGCCGATCGTGATCGTGTCCACACCGCTGCGCGCGAGTGTGGCCACATATCCGAGGATCCACGCAGCGCCGAACAGGCCGCGCATGCGTGGGTCCATCTTCGCCAGGCAGACTCTTTGGTTGTCCGGATTGGGAGTGAACGTCGCGCCGTGCGGGTTGTCGCGACAGCCGATCGCGCTCGGGCCGATCCGGTGCCTTGCCTTGCCCAGAAACTCGCGCGCAGTGCTCACCTGGAACGGCAAGGCTTCGAGCGTTTCCATGACGGAGCGGTCGTCAGCGGCGTGGACGATGGGGCAAGTCGTGTTCATCACGAAGTCGAGCTTGGCCGTGGGTACACGCTTGCGGTTCAGCTCGGTGAAGAAGGAGAACATTCCGCCGCCGAGTTTGATTCCGGGGAAAGCCAGGCGAGCTGCTGCGTAGAGCGCGTCGAGTGGCGGCGCGGGAGGGCGCGCGCCGCCGGGCAGCACCGACTTCAGGTCGCCCACCGGGCAGAGGGCAATCGCTGACAGCGCGAGACGAGCTTGCTTGACGAGTGCGGCAACACCTTGCAGCTCCGCCGCACAGTCATCGACGCTTTGCACGACGATCTCGAGCACGACGTCGGCGCCGGTCTGTTCGGCGAGGCGCCGATAGGCGCTGAGGTCGGCGAGGCCGTGCTGGCGCCGCGGGTCGTAATGGCATTGCAGGATGCGCGGGCCGGCGAGCTTGAGCAATTCGATTCGCTCCAGTGCGTATTCGGCCTCTTCGGCAGGAACGCCAAGGCCCAGCGGCGGCAGCTTTTGCTTTGTCAGCGTGTCGCCGAGCCGCACGGTGATCGGCGCGCCGGCAGCTGCGCGCTTGCGGGCCTTCGCGGCGCCAGCCAGCGTGAGCGTGATCGATTGCTTCACCACTTCGCCGGCGGCAAGCGTATACGGCCACGGCAGCGCGAGCGGGCGCACATAGGTCTTGAATGACGCGTCGGTCCAGTTGCGGTGGTCTTCCATCTCGAAGGTGTCGCCTTCCATTCGCACCGTCGCCATCAGGCCCGGGCTCACTTCATGCGTCAGTTCGCGGATCGAGAGAAACGGTTGCACCGGATCGACGAGCGGCGGAAACCTCGAGTAAACGACCTCGCCGTCGACATGCTCGACGCGCACCGGCATTCCCGCCACCCCCTGCAGCGGATGCAGCACGACAAAGCCAGTGCGTGCCGTCAGAAAGTCAGTCTTCGGCGTGGCCAGGCCCGTGAACTGGAGTTTGCCGCTGGCGTGCGCTTCGATCTTGGCGTCGTACGCGATTTCCTGGCCCGGCCGGCTGCACACGGCGTGAAACGACACGGCGAAGCGCTCCGGGGTCTCTTCGATGCTCAAGCCGCTGATCTGCGGCGTGTAAGTGCCCCAGTTTTCGTCGCGCACCAGAAAGCCCACGGCGCGCAACACTTCGACGCCGTTCACCTTGAGGTAGCGCAGTTGGCCGTTGTCGAACTCGACTTCGATGGGCCCGGCGCGCAGCAGGCGCCCGGGAACGTCGGGTTGTTCGGTGCCGCAGAGTTTGATCGCACGTGATGAGGCGGGCATGGGTGTGTCTCCTGCGTAAAGGCGTTAGAGGACGACTTGGGTTTGCGGATCGATGAGGACGATGCGCTTCATATCGATCGCAAGAGGCACCATGTCGTTCGGCTTCGGGGTGTCGTGCGCGTGCAGCTCGGCCACCGCTTGCGTGCCACCGAGCGCGAACGTGCCATACGTGCGCGATCCCGTCGGCTGCACGACGGTCATCGTCGCGTCGATTCGCGCCAGGCCGGTGCGCGAATCGCCGTCGCTCGCGCGAACGATGTGTTCCGGGCGCACGCCCAGCGTCAGCGCACGTTCGGCGCCTGCGTGCAGCGCAGCGGCGTATTTGTCGTGGTGCACGCGCGGCAATGCCAGCAGCGTGGCGTCGGCCAGGCGCAGCGCGAGCCCGTCGCCGTGCGCGACGAGGTGCACGTCGATGAAGTTCATCGCCGGCGAGCCGAGAAAACCCGCGACGTAACGCGTTGCCGGGCGCTCGTACAGGTCCAGCGGCGCGCCTTGCTGCTCGATGCGGCCTTCGCGCATGAGCACGATGCGGTCCGCCATCGTCATCGCCTCGATCTGGTCGTGCGTGACGTAAATTATCGTCTTGCCCAATTCCTGGTGCAGGCGCTTGATCTCGCCGCGCATCTCGTCGCGCAGTTGCGCGTCCAGGTTGGACAGCGGCTCGTCGAACAGATACAGGCGCGCGTTGCGCACAATCGCGCGGCCGATCGCGACGCGCTGCAATTGGCCGCCCGACAGCTGGCGCGGGTGGCGCGTCAGCAGGTGGGCGATGCCGAGCATCTTCGCTGCGGCGTGCACCTTGGTCTCGATCTCGGCCTTGGGCGTCTTGCGTGCGCGCAGGCCGAAGGCGATGTTGTCGAACACCGTCATGTAAGGGTAGAGGGCGTAGTTCTGGAACACCATCGCGATGTCGCGCTCGCGCGGCGGCAAGTCGTTCACGACTTCGCCGGCGATCTCGATGCTGCCGCTGCCAATATCTTCCAGCCCGGCGATGGTGCGCAGCAGCGTGCTCTTGCCGCAACCCGACTGGCCGACGAGCACGGTGAACTCGCCCGCCGGGATCTCCAGGTCGATGCCGCGCACGGCGTGCATGGCGCCGTAGTACTTGTGGAGTGCGGAAATTTTCAGGTCAGCCACTTCAGATTCCTCTAGCCCTTCACCGCACCCATCGAAATCCCGCGCACCAAGTAGCGCTGCAGGTAACCCACGACGATGAAGATCGGCAACGTGCCGAGCACCGACATCGCCGAAATCTTGCCCCAGAAGTTCGACTGGCCGCCGAAGTAATGCGTCACCTGCACCGTGTACGTCGTCACCTCGGTGCGCGTGAGCACGAGGGCGAAGATGAAGTCGTTCCAGGCGAACACGAAGGTGAACACGGCGGTGGCGAAAAGGCCGGCGCGGCACATCGGGAACACCACCTTGAACAGCACCTGCCAACGTGTGTAGCCGTCCACCAGTGCGGCCTGCTCCAAGGCGATGGGAATGTCCAGGATGTAGCCGCGCATCATCCAGATCACGTAGGGCAGGTTGAACGCGGTGTAGAGGAGGATCAGCCCGAGATAGGTATCGACCGCGTGGAACCAGACGTAGAGCAGGAAGATCGGGAACACGACCGCAACCGGAGGCACCATGCGCTGCGAAATGATCCAGTTCGCGAGCTGGTCGCCGCCGGTCTTGTAGCGCGCGATGCTGTACGCGCACAGCGTGCCGAGGAACATCGCGGCGAATGTGCTGAGGGTCGCGACGACGAGGCTGTTCCAGACGCTGCGCGCGTCGCCGTCCTTGAACAGCACAAGGTAGTTGTCGAATCGCAGCGCCGCCGGCCACCATACCGGCGGATAGGCGTAAATCTCGTCGGCTGTCTTGAACGACATCATGAACAGCCAGTACAGCGGGAACAGGAAGAAGACGACGAGCAGCGCTGCCGCGGCGTAGCGCAGTGTGAGCTTTACGTTGCGTCGTTGCGCGGGCTTCATCGCGAAAACTCGGGCGCGTGATGCTCGTGATCCGCGTAAGACGTTGCGACGAGCACGGAGGTATCGAGAAAAGCCTTCACGAGCCCGGCCCCGAGTTCTGGCGCTGGCGCTGCGCCCGCACAGCGCGCAATGCGGCCTCGGTTTCTTCGGCAGGCAGCGCTTGACCGGTGCGCAGCACCCAGACGCCGCGCTCTTTTTGCAGCGGCGCGGCACTGCGGCAGGGCCGCAAGGTCACTTCGTCGCCCTTCACCGTGAGGTCGAGCGTGTCGCCGGGGCTGAGGTGCATGGCGTCGCGCAGCGTCTTGGGCAAGACGACGCGGCCGGCACGGTCGAGTGTGACTTTGGCGTTCATATTTCCATCGTACAGTGGGGCAGCGCACCTGGAAAACGTCGCTGCCTCGCCGCAGATCGGGCCACCATCACGGCAGCGCGCGCGCGATGCTCTTCGGATTCATCCGCAGCGTCATCGCGACAACTCGACGCGGCGCAAGGCCAGCGAGACGACGACCGACAAGCCAACGATGATGAGCAGCGCCACTGCCGCGGTGTAGCTCGTCTCGAACTGCTGGAAGCCCTTCACGTAGGTGAAGATCGACAGCGTTTCGGTGTTCGTTCCCGGCCCGCCGCGCGTCAGCACCCAGACGATGTCGAACAGGCGGAACAGGTCCAGGCCGCGGATCAGGATCGCCACCGCCATCACCGGCCAGATCGCGGGCAGGACGATGCGAAAAAAGCAGTGCCAGTAGCCGGCGCCGTCGATCGCTGCCGCCTCCAGCTGCGATTTGTCGACCGCAGACAGCGCCGCGAGCAAAAGCAAAAACATGAACGGCGTCCACTGCCAAATTTCGGCGGCGAGGATCGCCGGGTACACCAGGTTCGGCGCGATCGTCCAGAGCAGCGTCACCTCTTGGCCGACGATCCAGCCGATGACCTGGTTGATCGGACCGAAGCGGTTGTCGAACATGAGCGACCAGGTGGCGCCGGCGACGATCGGCGACACGACGACCGGCAACACGAGCAGTGCGACGAAGACCTGCCGGCCCGGAAGGTGGTCGATGAACAACTGCGCCATCAGCAAACCGAGAATCAGCTCGAGCGGCAACGCGATCGCCGTGAATCCGAGCGTGTGCAGCAGCGACTCCCAGAGCCGCGCATCCTGGAACAGCAGCGCGAAGTTGCGCAAGCCGTGGAAGCTCGGGTCGTTGTTCGTCATCGTGATGCCCTGAAAGCTCACGACGAGCAGGTAGACGAGCGGAAAGACGCCGATCAGCAGCAGCACGAATATCGACGGCGCGATCAACGAGAGCTTGAAGTGGCGCTCTGACGCGCCGGTTCGGCTGGGCATGAATTGGGAGCGGAAAAGGAAAGCGGGCCAGAGCCCGCCTTCCGCGTCAATCGAGCGTGCTCTAACCTACTTCGGGTAAGCGCCGGACTTCGCTGCCCACGCCTCGTAGACAGCCTTTTGCTTGTCCAGGCCCACTTGGGCCGTCACGGCATCCCAGTCGGCAGCGATTTTGTCGAGAATTTTCTGCGGGTCTTCGCCGGCCCAGAGTTTGCTGATGCCCTGGCGCAGCGCTTCTTCGTACTTGTCGGTCTGGATCAGCGACAGGTCGAGCAAGCCGGTCTGCGCGCCCGCGCCGAGCGCTGCGAGGTAGTCTTTCGCGTCAGGCCAGAGTGCGAGGTAGCCGGGATCCTTGAAATGCGAATCGCGGAAGGGGTCGCGCAGCGCATAAGGCAACTTGACGCGCTCGGCGCTGATCTCTTCGCTGTTCAGCCACTGGATGAACAGGTAGGCGGCTTCCTTGTTCTTCGAGGTCGACGCGACCGACAGCGCAAAGCCGGCGGCGAGTTCCGGGTGCCCGCCTGGCGGCAACGCGTAGCCGACTTTGCCGGCGATTTGTGTCTTGGGCACCCAGTCGAGCGCCTTCTCGTTGGCCAGGTAGCCTGCGGCGAAGCGGCCATAGGGCGGCCAGGAAATCGTCATCGCGCTTTCGCCCTTCACGAACACGGCGAGGTTCTCGACGAAGCCGAACTTCTCCACACCCTTGGGCATCCACTTGTTTTCGTCGAGCCAGCCCTTGAACACCTTGGCGCCTGCCGGCGTGTTGACGGTGGCCTTCATGTTCGCGTCGAAGAACTTGCCGCCTTCGTTGCGGAAGCGCTCCTGGAACATGAAGTTGCCGTAGCCGGGCTCGCGGAACATCGATCCACCGTAGATGTTTTCGCTCTTCAGCGCCGCGGTGAAGAAGCTTCCGACCTTCTCGAAGTCATCCCACGTCTTGGGCACGGCGAGATCCGCGTTGTGCTTGGCCTTGTAGGCCTTTTGCAAGTCTTCGCGCGCAAACAGGTCTTTGCGGTAGTACATGATGAAGACGTCGCCGTCGTCGGGGAAGCCGTAGATCTTGCCGCCCACCGTCATCTGGTTGTCGCGGTAGGTCGCGGCGATCGTCTTCAGCTCATCGCGGTAGCCGTACTTGTCGACCATCGCGTCGAGCGGCTCGAGCGCGCCGGCTTGCGCCAGGTCGGGCATCCACGCCGGGATCACGTTGAGCGCGTCGTACGCGCCGGTGCCGGCACGGAACTCCTGCATGATCTTGGTGAACATTTCGGCGGTGGGCACCTCGATCACGTTGACCTTGCAGCCGGTTTCCTTTTCCCACTTCGGGCCGGAGAAGTTCTTCGGGTCGAGCGATTGCAGGCCGGCTTCCCAGACGATCGTGATCGTCTTGCCGCCCTGGCACTGGGGCTTGGCGGCGTCGACGGCGACTTGCGCCGCGCTCTTGCCGGAAGCAGCAGCCGGGGCTGCGGCGGGCGCGGGCTTGGCCGGCTCTTCCTTCTTGCCGCACGCCGACAGCAGCAGCGCCGCGGCGATGCATGCACCCCAGACCAGACCCGGCCGGTGCGAACCGATCGATGAAATCCTCTTCATGGCAATCCTCGTCTCCTGTTGATTTATGCACGATCGCGAGCATCGTGCCGCCGCGACTTGCCCGATTGTGGCGGCGGCCATTCTAGGGTGGGATTCCAAGCTGCTGTGCGCGCGCTTCGGGGATGTGGAGGGCGTTGCGCCTGCGTGGTCAAATGTCGGCCACGTGGGCCAGGGGGTGTTCAGGTGAACAGACGCGAAGCGGTTTTTGCGGGGCTTGCTGCCGGTGCGGCGCCGCTTTCGGCGATGGCGCAAAGCGGGGGCCCGGTGCGGCGCATCGGCTTTCTCGGCCGGGCAAGCGCCCAGACGGACGCGCCTTTCCTGACGGCGTTTCGTGCGGGCATGGCGGAGTTGCGCTGGGTCGAAGGGCGCGACTACGTGATCGAGGGTCGTTATGCGAACGGCGCGATGCAGACCCTGCCCAGTTTGGCCGCGGAACTGATTGCCACGCGGCCCGACGTGCTGCTCGTTCCGACCGAGGGCACGGCCCGGATTCTTGTCAATCACTCGAAGACGATTCCCATTGTGTTGGCCCTGGCCCATGACCCCGTCGGCAGCGGCTTCGCGGCGAACTTGCGGCGGCCCGGCGGTAACCTGACCGGGCTGTCGACCATGACGACCGAGCTTTGGCCGAAACGCCTGCAGCTGCTCAAGGAGGCGTTTCCCCGTGTCGCGCATGTCGGCATTCTGTTCGCGCCCACCGACGTCGGCAGCGCCTCGCAAGCGAAAGCGATCGAGGCGTCGGCGCCCTCGATGGGCTTGCGTGTGACCCCCATGGAGTGGGACCAGCCCGCGGACCTCGCGCCGGCCTTCAAGCGCGCGGCCACGCTGGGCGTTCAAGCCTATCTGGTGACCTTCGAGGGGCACAGCAACAACCAGCGCCAGACGATTGCCGAGCTGATTCTCGGCCTCAAAGTGCCGTCGATGTTTGCATTCAGCTCCTACGTGGAATCGGGCGGGCTGATGTCGTATGCAACGTCCTCGAGCGACAACTTCCGCCGCGCCGCGGGCTACGTGGACAAGATCCTGAAGGGCGAAAAGCCTGGCGATCTGCCCATTGAGCAGCCGACGCGGTTCGAATGCGTCGTGAACCTGAAAAGCGCGAAGGCGATGGGCCTGAAGATTCCGGATTCGTTCCTCATCAGGGTCGATCGAATGATTGATTGATCGGGCGTCCGGGCACGTCGGTCAGGCGATCAGCTCGGCCACGTCGCGGTGCAGTGCCGCCAGCCCACCATCGAGCGTCGCGACCTTGGCACCCCGGCGGCGCGCCAATTCGGCCAACCACGCGTCGGTCACTTGTTTGGGCCCCTGCAAATTGCGGTGAGGCACCGAGGCATAGCCGAACGCGTCATCCCAGAACTCGTGCCGCGGATGCTCGACCAGTTCCCCCAGAGTCTGCCAAGCCGAGTTGCCCGATTTGTCCTGGGCATGAGTCATGTGCATGCGCAGCAAAGTGCCCTGGGTCACGACGCACGAGGCAAACTTGAAGCGAGTCTTGCCGAACCAAACGCTGACGTGTCGATGGTGCACATGCCCTTCCAAAACGAGTGCAACGAGCACGTTGCCATCCAGGAGCCGAATCATCGATCAGAAGGACTGCGCCTCGGCCGCATCAACGTCTTCCGAGGTGAAACGGCGCGCGCACTTGACGACCGGCAGGCCGCCTTTGCGGCGCGTGGGCCTCGGCTGCTTCGGCTCCAGGCCTTGGCGAATCAGATCGTTGACCGCGCTGGCGATCGAGCAGTCTTTGGCGCGGGCGAGGCTCTTGGCCGCAGCGTAGACATCGTCGTCCAGGCTGATGGAAAGTCGCATACCGCCATTGTGGTGAACTGATGCAGTGGTGTCAAGGTCAAGGCTGTGGCATTAAAAGTTTGGGTTCAGAATGCGGCCTCGTGCGCCACAACGAGGCGAGGTGATCAAGTGAACAGGCCGGGTCGATCGAACGATTGAGTGAGGGCAGCGTGCGCCGTGCACTGCCGCAGCAACTGGGCGACCACCGCCGCGGCGATCACCTCGGGCTCCTTGCCCTCAATGCCGGGCACGCCGATCGGGCAGGTGATGCGCGCGATCGCCTCTGCGGCGACGCCGCGCTCTTCGAAGCGATGCACGAAGCGTTGGCGTTTTGTCTTCGAGCCGATCAGGCCCAGGTAGGCGAAGTCGCCGCGCCGCAAAATCGCTTCCGTGATGCGCAGGTCCAGATCGTGCTGGTGCGTGAGCACGAGGTAAAACGCGCCCGGCGGGGCGTGGCGCACTTCGGCTTCGAGGGTGTCGATGCAGACCCGCTCAACCCGCGCCGCCGTGGGTTCGCCCAGCGCGGTTGCGGCGGCGAACTCTTCTTCGCGCTCGTCGATCCACGTCACGTGCACCGGCAGCGGCCCGAGGGCGCGAACGATGGCGCGGCCGACGTGGCCGGCGCCGTAAAGCTGCAAGTGACACAGCGGCTCGGGGTGCGGCCAGCGTGCGAGCGCCGCAGCGTCAAGCGTGGCATAGGTGAGCGTCACGGCGCCGCCGCAACACTGGCCGAGTGCCGGGCCGAGCGGGAAATGCTCTTCCGTCTGTGCTGCAGCGCTGCCCTGCGCAAGCAGATCGCGCGCTTTCGCAATTGCTTTCCATTCGAGGTGCCCGCCGCCGACGGTGCCGATGCACTGCGCCGCGCTGACGAGCATTCGCGTGCCGGCCTCGCGCGGTACTGATCCCTGCGCCGCGCCGACTTCGACGACGACCGCGGCCTTGCGCGCGGCAAGCCACGCGGCGGCGGTGTCGCGCAGCGTCGGCATGGCGCGCAGCGCCTCAGGCGGGCGCGCCCGCGCGCACGGCGGTGATCGCGCGCAGGATCGCTTCGCTCGTCGCCGGTGCCGACAACGGCGGGTCGACGCGGTGCTCGCCGACTGCCGACACCGCGTCGCGAATTGCGTAAAACACCGAAAACGGCAGCAGCAGCGGTGGCTCGCCGACGGCTTTGCTGCGGTGGATGCTGTCTTCGACGTTGTCGCCTTCGAACAGGCGCACGTTGAACACCGGAGGGCAGTCGTTTGCCGTGGGGATTTTGTACGTGCTGGGCGCGTGCGTCGTGAGCAACCCCGTCTTCGGGTGCCAGACGAGCTCTTCGGTCGTCAACCAACCCATGCCCTGGATGAACGCGCCTTCGATCTGGCCGATGTCGACGGCCGGGTTCATGGAACGCCCAGCGTCGTGCAGGATGTCGGCGCGCAGCAGTTTCCACTCCCCGGTGAGCGTGTCGACGATGACTTCGCTGACGGCCGCACCATAGGCGAAGTAGTAGAACGGCCGGCCCTGCAGCGTCTCGCGGTCCCAGCTCAGGCCGGGCGTTGCGTAAAAGCCGTCGCTCCAGAGCTGCACGCGCTCGGTGTAGGCGGTGGCCACGACTTCGGTGAAGGAAAACGTCTTGCCGTTGACGCTGACCTGGTCGTTGGCAAAGCGCACGTCGGCCGAATCTCCACCCCAACGCGCTGCGGCGAAGCTGGCCAGGCGCTCGCGGATTTGCCGGGCTGCGTCTTGCGCCGCCTTGCCGTTCAAGTCGCTGCCGGTGGACGCCGCGGTGGCCGACGTGTTCGCCACCTTGTGCGTGTCCGTCGCCGTGACGCGCACCGCGCCGAAGCTCACGCCGAGTTCATGCGCGATCACTTGCGCGACCTTCGTGTTCAGCCCCTGGCCCATCTCCGTGCCGCCGTGGTTGGCGAGAATCGAGCCGTCGGTGTAGACGTGCACGAGCGCGCCGGCCTGATTGAAGTGTTTGACGTTGAAGGAGATGCCGAACTTCAGCGGCGTGAGCGCGATACCGCGTTTGAGCAGTGGACTGCCTGCGTTGAACGCGGCAACGCTGCTCCGCCGCGCGCGGTAGTCGCTGCTCGTCTCCAGTTCGGCGACAAGTTCGTGAATGATGTTGTCGGTGACTTGTTGTCCGTACGGCGTGCTCTGGTCTTTGCCGTAGAAATTGAGCTTGCGCACGTCGAGCGGGTCGCGCCCGAGTTGGCGCGCGATCGAATCGAGAATGTTCTCGATCGCAATCGCTCCCTGCGGGCCGCCGAAGCCGCGAAACGCGGTATTGCTTTGCGTGTTCGTCTTGCCCGAATAGCCGTGCAGCGCGACGTCGGGCAGCCAATAGGCGTTGTCGAAGTGGCACAGCGCCCGCGTCATCACCGGGCCGGACAAGTCCGCCGAATGCCCGGCGCGCGACACCATCGTGACTTCGGCGCCGAGCACGCGGCCAGAGGCGTCGTAGCCGACGTCGTATTCGTACCAGAAGCAATGACGGCGCCCGGTGATGAGAAAGTCGTCGTCGCGGTCCAGGCGCAGCTTCACGGGCCGCTTCAGGCGCTGCGCAGCCACCGCAGCGACACAGGCGAACAGGGCAGACTGCGACTCCTTGCCGCCAAAGCCACCGCCCATGCGCCGGCACACGACCTGCACGTCGTGCGCGTGCAGCTTCAGCGCGTGCGCGACGAGGTTTTGCATTTCGCTGGGGTGTTGCGTCGAGCAGTGCACGAGCATCGTGCCGTCTTCCTGCGGCAACGCGTAGGAGATCTGGCCTTCCAGGTAAAACTGCTCCTGGCCGCCGACGTCCAGCAGGCCCTGCAAGCGGTGCGGTGCGGCGTCGATGGCAGCGCGGGCGCCGCCCTCGCGCGTGCTGCGGATCAGGTGCATCGGCGGCAACACGTACTGGCGCAGCGCGTGCGCGTCCTGCGGCGTGATCACGGGCGGCTGCGCGTCAATCGTCAATACCGATTTCGCCCGCGCCGCGGCGCGGCGCGCGGCATCGCGCGTCGTCGCGATCACCGCGAAAACCGGTTGACCGAGGTAGCGCACCTCGCCGCTGACTTTTCCATCGACGCTGCCATCGCTGCGCGTCGTGAGTTCGGCCAAGATCGGGTCGTCGTGGATGATCGAGCCGCAGTCGTTCACGCCCGGGATGTCGGCGGCGCTCAGCACCGCGACGACGCCGGGCAGCGCACGGATCTTCTCCAGCGCCATTCCCGTCACGCGTCCGCGCGCCACCGGCGACAGGCCGAGCGCGGCGTGCAGCGTGCCTGAAATTTCAGGCAAGTCGTCGATGTAGTCGGCTGCGCCGGCCACGTGCAGGTGCGCCGACTCATGCGGCACGCTGATGCCGACACGTGCCCCGCGGTCGCGGGCGGTCGCTTCGGCGCCGGCGTCAAAGCGCGCCGCGTTGTTCTTCAGATAGTCGGCAAAGGCTTCGCCGGGCTGCAACAAGACGGGATCGACGGGCTTGTTCATATCAAGCTCCTTGCAGATGGAGGTCGTGAGGCATGACGCTCCACACGCTCGTCGCGCTCGCGCCGAGCGGCGCGGCGGCGCGCGTCTCGAGCCAGAAGCGCTCGAGCAGGTTCTTCGCGACCTGCATGCGGTAGCCGGCGCTCGCGCGCATGTCGCTCAGCGGCGTGAAATCGCGCACCAACGCCTCTTGCGCAGCCGCGACGGCCGCTTCGTTCCAGGGTTGGCCCAGGAGCACGGACTCGGCGTTCGCGGCGCGCTTCACGATTCCCGCCATGCCGCCGTAGGCGAGACGGATTTGCGTGATCACGCCGGCGTCAAGTTCGATCGCAAAACCTGCACAGAGCGCCGAGATGTCGCAGTCGAAGCGCTTGCTGATCTTGTACGCGCGCACCTGGCGCGCCTGCGGCAGGGCGGGAATCAGCACGCTCTGCACGAACTCTCCCGCCTCGAGGCGGTTCTTCATGTAGTCGACGTAGAACTCGGTGAGCATCATGCGGCGGGTTCGAGCGCCCTGGCGCAATTCGATCTGCGCGTCCAGCGCGAGCAGCACCGGCGCGCTGTCGCCGATCGGCGAACCGTTGGCGACGTTGCCGCCCATCGTGCCGGCGTTGCGGATCGGCGGCGAGGCGAAGCGCAGCCAGACGTCGCCGAGCGTGGGCCAACGCTGCGCGAGGGCACGCCACGCCGCTTCGAGCGACGCGCCGGCGCCGATGCGCAGCACGCCATCCTGCACGTCGATGCGCCTGAGCGCCTCGACTTCGCCGACGCAGATGATGTCGCCCAGGTCGCGCAGCTGTTTGTTGACCCACAGGCCGATGTCGGTGCAGCCGGCAAGCAGCGTCGCGTGCGGCATCTGCGCACGCAGCGTCGCGAGCGACTCGAGGGTTCGCGGCGCGACGAAGCGGCCGCCGGGTTTGGCGCCGGCGTAGTCCAGTGCCGGGTCTTGCTGCAACTTGCGCAGCGCCGCGACGACCGGCGCCGGATTCAGGCGCGCCGCGGGCAAATCGAACATGCGCTGGCCGGCGTCGAGAATCGGCCGGTAGCCGGTGCAGCGGCACAGGTTGCCCGACAACTCGTCGGCGAGCTGCTGCCGCGTCGGCCTTGCGCTGCCGCTGCGCGTGCGCTCGTAGGTCGACCAGAGCGACATCACGAAGCCCGGGGTACAGAAGCCGCATTGCGAGCCGTGGCAATCGACCATGGCTTGCTGCACCGGGTGCAAACCCTGATGCGACGCTGTTCCGGCTGCGGCGGCAATAGGTTTCAGGTCTTCGACGCTGAACAGCGCCTTGCCGTCGAGCGTCGGCAAGAACTGGATGCAGGCGTTGACGCTGCGCAGCGCGAGTTCGCCGCTCGAGCCGGCAGGAGCGAGCTCGCCGATGACGACGGTGCACGCGCCGCAGTCGCCTTCGTTGCAACCTTCCTTGGTGCCGGTGCAGTGCGCGTCTTCGCGAAGCCAGTCGAGCACGCTGCGGGTCGGCGCGGCATCGCTCACTTCGACGATGGCGCCCTGATGGAAGAAGCGGATGGGGCGGGTTTGCATGGGGCTTTCCCTATGTCGGACCAGGGCCGTAAGGTAAATCTTCCAGCGCGCAACTCTATACGCAGTAAAGCATAGTGCCTATCATTTGTGCGGTATGCCTCACCGTGCCGATTTCGACAAGATCGAGTTGTTGCTCATTCGAGTCCTGCACACCTTGATCACTGAACGCAGCGTATCGCGTGCCGCCATGCGGCTGAACAGCACGCAGCCGGCCGTCAGCGCCCAGCTCAAGCGGCTGCGTGCGCTCACGGGCGATCCGCTGCTCGTGCGCGCGGGCAGCAGCATGATGCCCACACAGGCCGCGCTCGCGCTGCTCGAGCCCGCGGCGCGCGTGCTGCAAGACAGCGACCGTCTGTTCAGCCCACGCTCGCGCCAGCGCAGTTTTGAGCCTCAATCGAGCGAGTTGAAGTTCCGAATTGCGGCGAGCGACTACCTCGACCCGCTGTTCCTGCCCGAACTCGTGGCACGCATCAAGCGTTTCGCGCCGTCGGTGCGGCTCGAGTTGATGCCGCTCTCGGGCGGCTTCGACTACCGGCGCGGCCTGGCCACCGGCGAGGCGGACCTGGTGATCGGCAACTGGCTCGAGCCGCCCGGCGAACTGCACCTGGGCAAGCTGGTGTCGGACGAAGTCGTCTGCCTCGTCGCCGAAGACCACCCGGTGGCGCGCGCCGGCTCGCGCGGCTGGACCGCGGAGCGCTACCTGGCGTGCGAACATGTCGCGCCGATGCCCTTGCACACCGACGCGCATGGCGAAGCGCGCGGCGTCATCGACGAACACCTCAACTCGCAGGGCTTGAGCCGCGACATCGTGGTGCGCAGCGCACATTTCAGCCTGATCCCGTTGATGGTCGCGCAAAGCCTGCTCGTGCTCACGACCGGGCGCCTGTTCTGCTCGCGTTATGTGGACAGCCTGCCGGTGCGCATCGTGCGCTGCCCGGTCGCGTTTCCGCCGATGAGCTATTACCAGCTCTGGCACGACCTGACGCACGCCTCGAGTGCGAACCGTTGGCTGCGCGAGCAGGTGCGCGACGTGGCGCTGAACCTGGGCTCGCACGGCATGCTGCGGCGGCGTGGCCAACCCGCCGAACGCGCCGCCTGATCGCGACGCGCTGCCAGCCACCCGACGCCATGCCGCCTGCCGCCTCCCGCCGCCCCTCGCGCCTGGCCTTGCGCGGCGACCTGCTCGACTTCTCCGCAGCGCCGGCGCTTGCGAGCACGTCGCTGCAAGGCGTGCGCTGGCGACCCGACCACTGGCTGCTGATCGAAGGCGGCACGATTACCGGCGCCCAGCCCGGTGCGCAAGAGCCCGACCCAAGCTGGACGCGCGAAGTGCACGCGGGCAAGCTGCTCCTGCCGGGCTTCATCGACACGCATGTGCACAGCGCGCAGATGGGCGTGATCGGCAGCTACGGCACCGAGTTGCTCGACTGGCTCAACACCTACACCTTTCCGGCCGAGCGTGCCTGGGCCGACCCGGAGGTCGCGCGCGTCGGCTCGGCGCAGTTCCTGGACGCGCTGCTCGCGCACGGCACGACCAGCGCCGTCGTCTTTCCCACTGTGCACAAGACGTCGGTAGACGCGCTGTTCAGTGCGGCAGTAGAGCGCGGCATGCGCCTCGTCGCCGGCAAGGTGCTGATGGACCGCCACGCGCCCGATGGCCTGCGCGACGACGTCGAGGCTGCCGAGCGCGATTGCCGTGACCTCATCGCGCGCTGGCACGGCCAGGGGCGCAACAGCGTTGCTGTGACGGTGCGCTTTGCGCCGACGAGCACGCCGGCGCAGCTCAGCATGGCCGGGCGCCTGCTCGCGAGCGAGCCGACGCTTTACATGCAGACCCACGTCGCGGAGAACCGCGCCGAAGTGGCCTGGGTCGCCGAACTCTTCCCGAGTGCGCGCAGCTACCTCGACGTTTACGAGCGCGCCGGTCTGCTGCAGCGCCGCTCGGTGCTGGCACACGGCATCTGGCTCGACGACGCGGACCGTGTGCGCTTGGGTGCCAGCGGCGCGCAGGTCGCGTTCTGCCCGTCGTCCAACCTGTTCCTCGGCAGCGGCTTGTTCGACTGGCAGAAAAGCGTGGACGCCGGCATCAACGTGAGCCTGGCGAGCGATGTCGGTGGCGGCACGAGCCTGTCGATGCAGCGCACCATGGCTGACGCCTACAAGGTGCAAGCGATGGCCGGGCGCAAACTGAGCGCCTGGGCGTTGTTGCACGCTGCAACGCGCGGCGCGGCGTTAGCGCTGGACCTGGGTCACGAGATCGGCAGCTTCGATATCGGCTGCGCCGCCGATGTCTGTGTCTGGGACTGGGCCGTGGGTGAGGTCGCGCAGCGCCGCATGGAGGTGGCGCGCGACTTGCATGAGCGGCTTTTTGCGTGGATCACGATGAGCGATGAACGTTGCCTCGTGGCGGCGTATGTGGCGGGGGTGAAACGAAGGCACTAGCAGTCATCCCGGCGAAAGCCGGGATCCACGAGTACCTCAGAGGGTGGATCCCGGCCCCGTATCGAGTACGGGGTGGCACTTTCGCCGGGAGGACAAGATCGAACGAGGAGACAAGTCGATGGCAACAGAACCCGCATTGCGGTTGCAGCTGACGAACCTGAGCAAACAGTACCCGGCCGTCAAGGCGAACGACCGGGTGAGCCTGCGCGTCAAGCCTGGCGAGATCCACGCCGTGCTCGGCGAAAACGGCGCCGGCAAGTCGACGCTGATGAAAATGATCTACGGCGCGGTGCGCCCCGACGAAGGCGAGATCCGCTGGAACGGCGAACTCGTGCAAGTCGCGAGCCCCGCGGCGGCGCGCGTGCTGGGCATCAGCATGGTCTACCAGCACTTCAGCCTGTTCGACACGCTCACCGCAGCGGAGAACGTGTGGCTCGGCCTGGGCAAGGAGATCACGCTGCCCGAGGTCACGGCGCGCATCGGCAAAGTCGCGGCGACTTACGGCCTGGATGTGGAGCCGCTGCGCCCGGTGCATACCCTGAGCGTGGGCGAGCGCCAGCGCGTCGAGATCGTGCGCGCGTTGCTTACGTCGCCGAAGTTGTTGATCCTGGACGAGCCGACCTCGGTGCTGACGCCGCAGGCGGTGGAAAAACTCTTCGTCACCTTGCGCCAACTCTCGGCCGACGGCTGCTCGATCCTCTACATCAGCCACAAGTTAGATGAGATCCGCGCCCTCTGCCACCACTGCACCGTGCTGCGTGGTGGCAAGGTCACGGGCGAGGTCGACCCCACGAAGGAGAGCAACGCGAGCCTGTCGCGCCTGATGATCGGCTCCGAGCCGCCGGAGTTGCAGCACAAGGCCTCGAACGCCGGTGCCGTGGTGCTCGCGGTGAAGGACTTGTCGCTGGCCAAGCTCGATCAGTTCGGCATGAGCTTGCAGGGCATCTCGTTCGACGTTCGCGCCGGAGAAATCGTCGGCGTCGCCGGCGTCTCGGGCAACGGCCAGCAGGAGCTGATGGCGGCGCTGTCGGGCGAAGACGTTCGCGCTGCAGCCGAGTCGATCACGCTGTTCGGCAAACCCATCGGGGCGCACTCACCGAGGCGGCGGCGCAAGGAGGGCTTGAATTTCGTTCCCGAAGAACGCCTCGGGCGCGGCGCCGTGCCGATTCTTTCGCTGGCGCAGAACACGCTGCTCACGCGCACCGCGGCGGTGAATCGCTGGGGTTGGATCAGCACGTCGCAAGTGCGTTTGCTTGCGGCACACCTCATCAGCCGCTTCAACGTGAAGGCCGGCGGGACCGAGGCCGCAGCGAAGTCGCTGTCGGGCGGGAACTTGCAGAAGTTCATCGTCGGCCGCGAGATTGACGCGAACCCGAAGCTCCTGATCGTCTCGCAGCCGACGTGGGGCGTGGACGTCGGCGCTGCGGCGCTGATCCGCGGCGAACTGCTGAAGCTGCGCGACTCCGGCTGCGCCCTGCTCGTCGTGAGCGAAGAGCTCGACGAATTGTTCGAGATCTCGGACCGGATGATCGTCATCGCGCAAGGCGCGATGTCGCCGTCGATCGCGACCAAGGACGCGACGATCGAGCGCATCGGCGAATGGATGAGTGGGCTTTGGCGGAAAGAGCAGGCTGCCGCAGCCGAAGGAGGTCAACATGCTCATGCTTGAAGCGCGACCCCAACCGTCCAAGGCGATGTCGCTCGGCTCGCCGCTGATCGCCCTGCTGCTCACCGCCGTCATCGCCGCATTGTTGTTCGCGTCGTTGGGCAAGGACCCGGTGAAGGGCCTGGGGATTTTCTTCGTCGAACCGCTGAGCGGCTGGCGCCAGGTGAGCGAGGTGCTGCTCAAGGCGACGCCGCTGATCGTCATCGCGCTCGGCCTGGCCGTGTGTTACCGCTCCAACGTCTGGAACATCGGCGCCGAAGGCCAATACCTGCTCGGGGCGCTGGCCGGCGGCGGCGTTGCGCTGTGGCTGACAACGCAAGGCATCGTGTTGCCCAAGATCATCGCCGTTCCGCTCGTGCTGCTGGGCGGCGTGATCGGCGGCATGGCGTGGGCGGCGATCACCGCGCTGCTGCGGGACCGCTTCAACGCGAGCGAAATTCTCGTGAGCCTGATGCTCGTCTACGTCGCGCAGCAACTCGTCAACTATCTCGTTTTCGGTCCCTGGAAAGACCCTCAGGGTTTCAACTTTCCGCAGACCAAGACCTTCGACGCGTCGACCTGGCTGCCCAACCTGATGACGGGGACGCGCCTGCACATCGGCTTCGTCATCGCCCTCGTCGCAACGGCGCTCATGTGGGTCTTCATGTTTCGCCTGTTCCGCGGCTTTCAGCTGCAGGTGGGCGGCCTCGCGCCTGCGGCGGCGCGTTATGCGGGCTTCTCGGCGCGCACCTCGCTGTGGACTGCGATGATGCTCTCCGGTGCACTCGCCGGCCTGGCCGGCGCGATGGAGGCTGCCGGTCCGCTGCGCCAGATCACGCCGCACATCTCCACGGGCCTGGGTTTCACCGCGATCATCGTCTGCTTCGTCGGGCGCCTGCACCCGGTGGGAATCGTCTTTGCCGGGATGTTGCTTTCGATGATGTTGATCGGCGGCGAGCTCGGCCAGTCGCGCCTGGGCCTGCCTAACGCGCTGACCGGTGTGTTTCAGGGCCTGCTGCTCGTGCTGCTGCTCGCGTGCGACACGCTCATCCACTACCGAGTTCGGCTGCGCCGCAGCGTCGTCATCCCGGCGCACGCCGGGATCCAGAGCGCCATGCACATAGTGGATCCCGGCGTGCGCCGGGATGACGGAGGAAAAGCATGAACGAAATCGCTTTGCTGATCGCCGCGACGCTGGCTTCGGGAACGCCGCTGGCGATTGCCGGCCTCGGGTTGCTGCTCAATGAAAAAGCCGGCGTGCTGAATCTCGGCGCCGAAGGCATGATGCTTGTCGCGGCGATCGCCGGTTTTGCCGCGGCGTTCCTGACGGGCAGCGACACGCTCGCCTTCGTTGCCGGTGCTGCGGCGGGCGGCCTGCTCGCTGCGGCCTTCGGCGCACTCGTGATCTGGCTCAACACCAATCAGTACGCGACGGGCCTCGCCGTGAGCCTGTTCGGCTACGGCTTCTCGGCGTTCGTCGGCGTCGGGTTTGTCGGCAAGAAACTCGCGGACCGCCCCGCATTCGAGATCCCCTTCCTGGCCGATATTCCGCTGCTTGGGCCTGCACTGTTCAAGCAACACCCGATGGTCTACATCGCGATCGGCTTGATGTTCGGATGCATGTGGTTCCTCTACCGCAGCCGCGCCGGACTGGTGTTGCGCGCGATCGGTGAGTCGCCCGAATCGGCGCACGCGCTGGGCTACAAGGTGCGCTGGATTCGCCTCGCCGCAGTGGTCACGGGCGGCATGCTTTGCGGCGTTGCGGGCGCGTTCTTGTCGGTCGTTTACGCGCCGCTCTGGGTCGAGGGGCTGGTCGCAGGGCGCGGCTGGATTGCGCTGGCGCTGACCACCTTCGCGACCTGGCGCCCGCTGCGCGTGCTGCTCGGCGCCTACCTGTTCGGTGGCGTGACGATGCTGCAATTTGCCCTGCAGGGCGCGGGGGTGGACGTGTCAAGCCAGCTGCTCGCGATGCTGCCTTACCTGGCGACGATCGTCGTGCTCGCGCTGATCAGCCGCAACCCGGCGTGGATCCGCATCAACATGCCGGCGTCGCTTGGAAAGTCGTTTCACCCCGGCACATAATTGCGCTGCCGTTTTTTTCGCCAACAACAGGAGACCTGTTCATGACTCAGATGTCCAAACGTTCAATCCTCAAGTGGAGCGGCTTGGCCACCGTCGCTGCCGCGGCTGCGCTCGTGGGCTGCGGCAAGAAGGAGGAGCCCGCCAAACCTGCGGCCACTGCGGCTGCGCCTGCGTCGGCAGCCGCACCCGCGCCCGCGCCGAAAGCCGAGCCGTTCAAGGCCGCGTGGGTTTACGTCGGCCCGGTGGGCGACGCCGGCTGGACCTTCGCGCACGACCAGGGCCGCAAGGCCGTCGAAGCCGAGTTCGGCGACAAGGTAAAGACGACCTTCGTCGAAAAGGTGCCCGAAGGTGCGGATGCAGAGCGCGTGATTCGCGACCTGGCCTCCCAGGGCAACAAGATCATCTTCGCCACCTCGTTCGGCTTCATGGAGCAGATGCTCAAAGTCGCGAGTGAATTCCCCGACGTGAAGTTCGAGCACGCCACCGGCTACAAGACGGCGCCGAACATGCGCATCTACGACGCCAAGTTCTATGAAGACGCGTACCTTGCCGGCGTCGTCGCGGGCAGCATGACGAAGACGAATACGCTGGGCTTCGTCGCCTCCTTCCCGATCCCCGAAGTGCTGCGCAACATCAACGCCTTTACGCTGGGCGCGCAGAGCGTCAACCCCAAGGTCAAGACCAAGGTCGTGTGGATCAGCTCGTGGTTCGACCCTCCCAAGGAAAGCGAAGCCGCACAAAGCATGATCAACGGCGGTGCCGACGTGCTGCTGCAAAACACCGACTCGTCGGCGGTGCTGCAAACGGCGGAGAAGAACGGCAAGTTCGCGTTCGGCTGGGACAGCGACATGAGCGCGGTCGCGCCCAAGGCGCACCTCGCTTCTTGCGTCGTCATCTGGGACGGCTACTACAAGAAGGCGGTCAAGGAAGCGATGGAGGGCAGCTGGAAAACCGAGCGCACCGTGAGGGGCGTCAAGGAAGGGCAAAACGCGCTCGCCAAGGTCGCCGACTTCGTTCCAGAAGGCGCAAAGAAGAAGGTCGACGAGATCAAGGACGGCATGAAGGCGGGCACGTTTGAAGTCTTCACCGGCCCGATCATGGGCGCCGACGGCAAGGAGCGCCTGGCCAAAGACATGAAAGCCGACCAGGCGTGGAAAGACAAGGTCGACTTCTACGTGAAGGGCGTGGAAGGGAAGATTCCCTCGGGCAAGTAGGCGGGCGCGCGGCGGTCACGTCGACCCGCTACAGCTTATGGTGTGTTTTTCAATAGTACAGCTTATAATGCGTAGAACCGAAATACAAATCTAAAGCTGTATGAGCGAATTTGTCGTGCGCACGCCCGGGCAGCTCTCCGGGTTGCTGCGTGGCTTTCGGGACGCGCGCGGCCTGACCCAGGTGGATGCGGCGGCCCGCCTCGGCGTCACGCAGCAAACCCTGTCGGCGCTGGAGCGCAACGCCGACAGGGTGAGCGCGGCGCGGCTCATGAAGCTGCTTGCGATCCTCGGCGTCGAGCTCGTCTTGCGCGAGACGGTGAGCGAACCGGCGCTGCCGCGCGAGGCGGCACGCCGCTCCGGCAAGGCCACCTGGTAGTCCATGGCTGGGCGCTCGGGTGCGCGCAGCCTCGCGCTGTGGATGAATGGCGAAAACGTCGGCGTCTGGAGCGCCGGGCCCGAGGGCGATCGACTGGTCTACGCGCGGTCCTGGCTCGATTCCACGCAGGGCCGGCCGCTCTCGCTGTCGTTGCCGTTTCGGCCCGGCAACCCCGCGCACACCGGGGCCGCGGTGCGCGCCTATTTCGACAATCTGCTGCCCGACAGCCAGCCCATCCGCGAGCGCTTGGCTCGAAGGTTCAGGGCGCCGACGGCAGATGCCTTCGACCTGCTGTCGCAAATCGGTCGCGATTGCGTGGGCGCGCTGCAAATCACTCCGGGAAGTGTCGCGCCTGGCAGCGTGAAGCAAATTCGGGCCCGCGCGCTGGACGAAGCCAATGTCGCCAGGTTGCTGCGCGGAACGCTCACACCCGGCCCGTTGAGCGCCGCACGGGGTGCCGGCGATGCGGACGATGCGGTTGACGATTTCCGCATCTCGATCGCCGGTGCGCAGGAGAAGACCGCGCTCCTGTGGCGCGCTGGGCAATGGTGGCTCCCGCTCGGCACCACGCCCACGACGCACATTCTCAAGTTGCCGCTGGGCCGAGTGGGCCCGCGGCAATTGGACCTGCGCGACTCGGTCGAGAACGAATGGCTGTGCGCGCAGATCCTCGCGGCCTATGGCCTGCCGGTGGCGCGCTGCCACCCGTTGCGCTTCGAGGAGCAAAGCGTGCTCGGCGTCGAGCGCTTCGACCGCCGCTTCGCCGACAACGGCGCCTGGATCGTGCGCCTGCCTCAGGAAGACATGTGCCAGGCCACCGCGACCCCGCCGCACGCGAAATACGAGGCCGATGGCGGCCCGGGGATGGCGCGCATTCTCGACGTGCTGAACGGCTCGCGGCGCCGCACCCAGGACCGCGAAACCTTCTTTCGCGCGCAGCTCCTGTTCTGGCTGCTGTGCGCGCCCGATGGCCACGCCAAGAACTTCAGCATCGCGCTGCACCCGGGTGGCGCCTATTCGATGACGCCGCTGTACGACGTGATGTCGGCCTACCCGGTGCTCGGCGAGGGGCCAGGGCGCATCTCGCCGCACCGCGTCAAGCTGGCGATGGCGTTGCGTTCGAAGAATGCGCACTGGCGCATGCGCGACATCTTGCGCCGCCATTGGGTCGAACTGGGCCGTCGCCACGGCGTGGTGTCGGACAGCGGGCAGGGCGTGGACGCGACGATCGACGAGATGGTCGCGCGCACGCCCGAGGTCTTGCGCAGCGTCGGCGCGGCATTGCCCAAGGGCTTTCCGGCGCGTGTGGCAGAGCCGATTCTGGGCGGCTTGCGCGAGGCCGTGCGAAGGCTTGAGGGAGCAACGCTGGCATGACCACGCGCCGGGCTTGCACGGCACCGCGATCCGCGGGACCTCATGCCGGCTGCAATTCCTTGCGAAAGAACTGCATTGCGAGCGCTGCCAACACCAAGCCGAAGCCGAGCGCATCGGCAATGGCGCCCGGGTAGACCAGCGCAATGCCGGCGGTCAGAAACATCCAGCGCTCAATCAGCGTCGTGCGCTTCAGCGCCCAGCCCTGAAAACCCGCGGCGAGCGCGCCGATGCCCACCGCGGCAGTCAACGCGACCTGCGCGATCGACCACCAGTTGGCCGATGCAAGCGCTTTTGCCGAACCCATCAACAACAGGCCCTGGCCCTCAGGGGCGAGCACGAACATGAAAGGCACGAGGAAGGCCGGCACGGTGTACTTCCAGCATTGCAGCGTCGTCTTGTACGGGTCGCCGCCGGTGATTGCCGCGGCGGCGAACGGCGACAGCGCGGTCGGCGGTGACACCTCCGAGAGCACGGCGTAGTAGAAGATGAACATGTGCGCAGCGAAGTCGGGCACGCCCAGCTTGATGAGCGCAGGTGCGGCGATCACCGCGCAGATGATGTAGGAGGCGGTCACCGGCACCGCCAGGCCGACGATCCAGACGACGAGCGACGTGAACACGGCGGTGAGCAGCAGCGAGCCGCCGGCGTAGTCGATGACGATCGAGCTGAACTTCAGGCCCAGACCCGTCAGCGTGACGACGCCGACGATGATTCCCGCGCCGGCGCACGTCGCGGCGACGTTGAGCACGCCGGTCGAGCCGGCTTGCATCGCCTTGACGAACGGCGAGCCGAACACGTGCTCGCGAAGCGACCCCTTGCCCTGGAACAAGTCGTAGGACAGGAGCGCGCAGTCGCGCCGCAGAAAGCTCGTGGCGCACGACACGACGGTCGCCCAGAACACCGAGAGCACGGGCGAGAAGCCCCACATCATGAAGACGACGATCGACACCAGCGACAGAAAGTGGAACCAGTAGTTCTTCGTGAGGTGCCAGAGGCTGTCGACCTTGTCGAAGACGACGTTGCCCATGCCGTACTTGCGCGCGTCGATTTCGACCATCAGGAAGAGGGCCAGGTAATACAAAATCGTCGGCACGACGGCCATCAGCAGCACGTCGAGGTAGGAGATCTTCAGGAACTCGGCGATCAGGAAAGCCGCAGCGCCGAGCACCGGTGGCGAAATGATTGCGCCCAGGCCCCCCGCGGCGAGCAGGCCGCCCGCGGCGTTCTTCTCGTAGCCGACCTTGGCGAGCATCGGGTAAGCGACTGCGCCGAGCGTCACGGTGGTGGCCACCCCCGAGCCCGACGGTCCGCCCAGCAGAAACGACGCGAGCACGACGCTGCGCCCCGCGCCGGTGGGCTTGCCGCCCATTGCGGAGAACGAAAAGTCGATGTAGAACTTGCCCGCGCCCGAGTACTGCAGGAAGGCGCCGAAGATCGTGAACAGGATGATGAGCGACGCCGACACGTCCACCGCCACGCCGTAAATGCCTTCCAGCGTCATGTACATCACGCCCACAAGGCGGCCGACTTCGTAACCCTTGTGCGTCCACGGCGCGGGAAGCATCGGGCCCAGCAACGCGTAGGCGATGAAGCACGAGGTGATGATCGGCATGATCCAGCCGTTCGTGCGCCGCATCGCCTCCAACACGAGCACGATCAGCGCGACGCCGAACGCAATGTCCCATGGGTTCGGCGACGTGTTGCGATCCGTGATGTCGTCGCCACCCATCAGCAGGTAGACGACGACGCCGATCGCAAGCGCCGCGGCGAGCCAGTCCCACCACATGATGCGATGCCGGAACCTGCGGCTGATCGGAAACATCAGGAAGCACAGGAACAGCACGAAGCCGACGTGCACCGGGCGCAGCGTCTGCGTCGGCACAATCGCGTACGCCGTGTACAGGTGGAACGCCGACATGACGAAGGCGACGGCGACGACAAAGGCGCCGAGCCAACCCTGCAACTTGTTGGCTGCGCCTTCCTCGGCTTCGATGAACTCCTCGGCCTTGTGCAGGGCCTCGTCGCTGACCGCGTTGGGGTCGGGCGATATGTGCAGAGTTTCTCGGCTCATTGAATCGTCATCCCGGCGAATGCCAGGATCCATGGGGTTGATTTGCGGCGAGTGGATACCGGCTTGCGCCTGGCTTGCGCCGGTATGACGAGCGGGAAGGGCGCGGCGGCCCCGTATCAAGTCAATTGAGCTTGATGCCCTTTTCCGCAAAGTACTTCACTGCGCCGGGGTGGAACGGAATCGGCGACGCGCCGGTCTTCTGGTTTTCCAATTTGAAGTTCGCCGCTTCCTTGTGCACCGCGATCAAGTCGTCGCGCTTGTCGAAGATCGTCTTGACGATGTTGTACGCGGTCTTTTCGTCCATGCTTTCGTGGGCGATCAGGATGTTCATGACGGTGGCTTGTTTGTTGTCGGCCTCCATGCCCTTGTACATGTCTTTGGGAATCGCGTCTTCGATGTACAGATTGCCGTACTTCTTGTTCATCGCCGTCACCGTGTCGGCGTGGTCGATCATCTTCAGCTTGGTTCCCGGCGTGTTCGCCAGGTCGGTGACGGCTGCGGTGGGCAGGCCGCCAACCCAGAAGAAGGCGTCGATCTTGCCGTCCTTGATCGCGTTCACCGATTCGGCCACACCCAGGCGCTCGCGTTTCATGTCGCTGTCCTTGTCCAGGCCCGCGGCTTCGATGACGCGAAACGCCATCACTTCGGTCGCGCTGCCCGGCGATCCGGTCGAGACGCGTTTGCCTTTCAGGTCGGCCGTCTTGGTCACGCCGCGGCCTTCGATGCTGACGACGTGCATGCGGTTCGGGTACAGGATCATCAGCGTGCGCACCGCGACCTTGTTGCCCTTGAACTTGTCTTCACCGCGGTAGGCGTCCAGCGTCGCGTCGGCCATCGTGAGCGCGATGTAAGGTTTGCCGCTGCCGACGAGCTTGAGGTTGTCCACCGAGCCGCCCGTCACTTCGGCAGTCGCCTGCATGCCGGGCACGTATTTGGACAGCGCCGCGGCCATGCCGCCCCCCAGCGGGTAATACACGCCGCCGGTGCCGCCGGTGGCGATGGAGATGTTCTGCGCGTTCGCACTGAACGTCAGCACGAGACCGGCGAGGAATGTGCCGACAGACGACTTGACGATGGTGAATTTCATGGTGACCCCCAAAGGATAAAACGCTGCCTGGAATCGACAGGAGATTCTGGCGTGCAGCGGCAGGCCGGACTCTACAGAGTTTCCAGCACTGTGCCCGCAAATCGGAAGTGCGCACTGGCATTGCCCGGGTCCGCAGGGCACGACTCAGGGAAGGTACTTATGTGAGGGTGACGTACGGGAGCGCCGGTCGGTTCCAGAGTCATCGGACCGCAAGGTGGGTGAGAAGCCCGTCGGCTGAAGCGATGCCATGCGTGTCAGCGCGGCCGCACGGCCCGGGTCGCGATGCACACCGGCGAACGCGCGCTGAACAGCCACGTGTCGTCGAACCAGTGGTCTTCATAGAGTCCGATGATGGCCAAGCCGGCTTCGGTTTGGCCGCCGATCTGCAGCGTCAGCGAGTGGCTGTACTCGACGGGTTCGTGCGCTGCGATCTTCGCGCTCAGCTTGTCGGGCGCCAGGCTCTTCTCATCCGAATAGGGCAGCGAATACTTGACGACCAGCTCCCCGGTCGCGTCGGCTTCGTCGTGATCGAACAGATACACCGCCGGGTTCATGAAGCCGCAGAGCAGATGGCCGCCCGGGCGCAGGACCCGGTAGCACTCGCGCCAGACCGGCGGGAGCTCACGCACGAAGACGTTGGACGCGGGATGAAAAATCAAATCGAACGATGCATCGGCGAAGCCACTCAGGTCCGCCATGTCGCCGCGCACGCAGCGGATCGAGAGCCCTTCGCGTTCGGCAACCAGTTGGTCCTTGCGCAACTGCTCTTCGGAAAGGTCGAAGCTGACGACGTTCGCGCCCGCCGCCGCCAGCACGGGCGCCTGTTGGCCGCCGCCCGAGGCCAGGCAGAGAACGTCCTTGCCTGCGACATCGGACAACCAGGTTCTGGGCACGGGAGTCTTGGGCGTCAGAAGCAACTCGAAGTGCCCCGCCCTGGCCTTGGCGATCGTCGCCGCGTCAACGGGCTGCGCCCAGACGCTCGTCGACATGACGCCCGTGTTCCAGCTTTGACGATTGAGTTCGAGATAGTTCATGGTCTTCGCGCGAAGAAGGTCAACCGTCCTGCGCCTCCAATCCAAGATAGGCCTTGCGAATCTCCGGCCGGTCCATCAGCTCGCTGGCCAGGCCTTGCGCGACGATACGGCCCTCTTCCATGACGTAGGCACGCTGGGCGAGCTGCATCGCCATCACGACGTTCTGCTCGACGAGCAGCACCGAGGTGCCCTGCGCATTGATGTCGCGGATCGCGCGGAACATGTCGTGCACGATCAGCGGCGCCAGGCCCAGCGACGGCTCATCGAGCAGCAGCAGCGTCGGGCACGCCATCAAGGCGCGGCCGATGGCCACCATTTGCTGCTGCCCGCCGGAGAGTGCGCCCGCAGGTGCATGCAATTTTTCCTCGAGCACCGGGAACAACTGCAGCACATGCGCTAGCGTCTGCGCACGCCGCGCCTTCGCGTGGCGGCTGTAGCTGCCCAGAACCAGGTTGTCCTGCACGCTCATGGCGCTGAACAGGCGCCGGCCTTCGGGGACGATGGCGATTCCGGCTTCGCAGAACCGGTGGCTGGGCAGGCGCGTGATGTCGCGCCCATTCAATCGCAGCTGACCTTCGCGCGCGCGCAGCAAGCCGGCGATCGTGTTGATCAGGGTCGTCTTGCCGGCGCCATTGGGGCCGACGACGCACACCAGTTCGCCCCGCTGCACGTTCAGCGTCACGCCCCACAGCGCGGGCGCGGCGCCGTAGTTGACCTTGACGCCGGCCACATCAAGCATCGCGCTTGCCCAGGTAGGCGTTCACCACGTCGGCGTTGCGCATCACTTGTGCCGCCGGGCCCTCTGCGATCAACTCGCCGTGGTTCAGCACGGCGATGCGGTCGGTCAGCGCAAGCACGGCGTGCATCACGTGTTCGACGAACACGATCGCCGCGCCGCGCTCGCGGATCCGGCGGATCAGCGCCACCGCTTCGTTCATCTCGGCAGGCGTCAGGCCCGACAGCACTTCGTCGAGCAATACCAGGCGTGGCTGCGCGGCCAGCGCCCGCGCGAGTTCGAGGAACTTGCGCTGGTGCAGGTTCAGGTCGTCGGGCAGGGCGTGGGCTTTGGGTTCCAGGCCGGTGAATTCGAGCCACTTCCAGGCTTCGCGCTGCGCGGCTGCGTGGTCCAGCGCGCCGGCACCGAACATCGCGACGAGGGCGACGTTCTGCAGCACGCTCAAATGCGCAAACGGCCGCGGAATCTGGTAGGTTCGCGCAATGCCGGCGCGCGCGATGCGGTGCGCCGGCAGGCCGGTGAGCGGCTGGCCGTCGAAAGTGATCTCGCCGCCGCTCACCGGGTAGTGGCCGCTGACGAGGTTGATGAAAGTCGACTTGCCCGAGCCGTTGGGGCCGAGCAGGCCGAGGATTTCGCCCGCGTTCACGTGCAGGCTCACGCCCGTGAGTGCCTGCACGCCGCTGAAGGACTTGGACAGGTTGCGCACTTCGAGCAGCGGCCGGGATGCGGCGGCGGTCGGTGCAGTGGCGGGTCTTGGCTCCCTCGCTCCGTGGGCGGAGTCATCCCGGCGCAAGCCGGGATCCACCCTGGGCTCTGCGCCGTGCAACCCGTCATCCCGGCGAACGCCGGGATCCACTGTTGACCCACCGCCATGGATCCCGGCGTGCGCCGGGATGACAGTGACGGAAACTGAGCCTGGCTCGGCCGCGGCCGCGGACTTGTCCGGCCTGCGCTTCAGCAAGAAAAACCCCAGCACCCCACTCGGCATGAACAAAATCACCGCAACAAGCACGCCCCCCACGGCGGCCTTGCCCGCCACCGCGTGGTCTCCCGCAGTGAAGGCGTAGAGCAGGCAGGTGATCAAAGCAGCGCCCACCGCGGGGCCCGCCCAGTGGCGCGTGCCGCCCAGCACGCTCATCAGCACGACCGTCAGCGGCACCGTGATGTTGAAGGTTTCGCCCACCGTCACGTAGTTGACGAACAGCGCGTGAATGCCGCCGGCCAGCCCCGCCAGCGCGCAGGAAATGCCGTACGCGAACAGCTTGTAGCTGAAGGTGGGAACGCCCATCACTTCGGCAACGTCTTCGTCGTCGTGAATCGCGAACAGGCCCATGCCGAGCTTGGACGCGTGAACCCGGTAAGCGATGTAGAGCGTCGCCGTGGCCGCGATCAACGCCATCAGGTAGATCGACGCCGACGCGCTGGGCCCGATTTTGGGAATCGCCACGCCGCTGAGCGTTATGCCAGGCCCGCCGTCGATGCGCGTGTTCAGAACGATGGTGGCGACGACGAAGGTCACCGCCAGCGTGAGCAACGCAAACAGTTCGCCGCGCACTGCCTTGACACGAAACACCACTGCGCCCAGCGCCACGCCGAGCAGCGCCGCAGCGGCTGCAGCCACGGGCAGAGTCCACAAAAACGGCACGCCCAGGTTCGCCGACAGGCCCGCCGACGTGTACACGCCCACGCCGAAGAATGCGCCGTGGCCAAAGGAGAAATAGCCCGAGTAGCCCGACAGAATGTTCCACGACAGCGCCAAGATCGTCCAGTGGAACACCAGGTAGAGGAAGGATTCGTAGAACGGCGCGACGCCGAGCCACGGCACGCTGGCCAGTACCGCGCCGGTCGCGGCGATGGCGATGCCCGGGCGCTTCATCCGCGCAATTGCCCGGGCCGGAACAACAGCATCACGATCAGCAGCGAGAACGACACGATGGGCGCCCACGACGGCGACGCCACCGCCATCGTGATCGCCTCGCTGACGCCGATGATGATGCCCGCGACGAGCGGCCCGAGTGCGCTGCCCAGGCCACCGAGCATGACGGCGGCAAACACCACGCCGACCCAGGCGAAGATTTGCGAGGGCGTGAGCGTGAAGGTGAGCGCCAGGCAGATGCCGGCCACGCCGGCCAGCGCTGCGCAGACGCCCGCGAGCAACAGCGAAAGGGCCTTTTGATTGATGCCGAAGGCCGCGGCGATCGGCGCGTCTTGCGCCATGGCGCGCAGCGCCTTGCCGAGATCCGTGTAGCGCATCGCGGCCCAGATCGCGAGCGAAATCAGCGTCGCGAGCAGCAGCGTCACGAGCTCGGGCACCGGCACGTACAGGCCGGCGACCTTGAACTTCTGATCGTTGTAGGCCGACTCGAGCCTGCGAAAGTCGGCGGTCCAAACGCCCTGGATCGCGCTTTCCAGCATCACCGTGATGCCGAAGGTGACGAGCAGCGAGTTGAACGGCGAGATCGAGAAGCGCGCCAGCAGCCACTGCATCGCCGCGCCGATGCCAAAGAACAGCGGCGGAATGATGAACAGCGTGAGCAGCGGGTCGACGTGCCATACCGTGGCCATGTGGTACGCCAGGTAAGCGCCGAGGAAGACGAGGCCGAAGTGCGCCAGATTGATCTGGCGCAGCAGCCCCCAGGTGAGGCCCAGCCCCAGCCCGATCAACCCGTACAGGCTGCCGATGAAGATGCCGGAGAGGATGGACTGGGCGAGCAGGTTGAGGCTGGGCCAGGTCATGGCATCCTGATTCCGGAGAGAGCGGTCATCCCGGCGAAAGCCGGGATCCACTGTGGGCCTGACTCCGTGGATCCCGGCGTTCGCCGGGATGACAGCCTGACCCTCACTGCACCTGCAGCTTCGCCCCCGGCGCGGCAAAGGCTGCCGGCCAGACGACGTTCCACTTGCCGTTCTGCACTTGCTTGAGCTTCATCAGGTCGTCACCATAGTTGCCCTTGCCGTCGAAGCGCAGCTTGCCCTGGATCGTGTCAACGCGGTTCGCCTTCAGCCACTGCGCGATCGCCTTGTCGTCCAGGCTGTTCGCGCCGCGCACGCCGGCTTCCAGGATCTGCCACGCCGAGAACGATGCCGCGGCCTGCACTTCGACCGTGGTGTCGGGCAGGCCCGCTTTGGCCGCGCGGTCATTGAAGATCTTGATGAACTCGGCGGCGACCGGGTTGTTCGTGAACGGCGCATGCTCTTCGAAGATCGTCAGCGACAGCGCGCCTTTCGCGTCGGGCGTCTTTGTCATCGGCCCGGGCGCGGGGTAGGTATGGAAGTGGATCGGCGGAACGTAGTCGATCTTCTTCATCGCGTCTAACAGCATGTTGCCTTCGAGCGCGATGTCGCCCATCCACACCAGGTCGGCTTTGGCGTCCTTGATGCGCGCGGCAATCGGCCCGAAGTCGCGATTGCCGAATTCCCACTCCAGGAACAGCACTTCGGAGAGGCCGCGCTTCTTCGCGACTTCGCGAGCGCCGAGCGTCATGAAGTGGATCGACGGGAACTTGCTCGTCACGAACGCCACGGTCTTGGGCGGTTTGGGCGAGGCGGCAAGCGCGTCCATCACCATGTTAGGCACCGTGGTACCGGGGTCGGCACCCAGCGACCACGCCGGGAACGCGCCTTCGTACTTCGCGAGCGACGGAATGCCGAAGGTGTGGTGCACGAGCACCTTGTTGTAGCGCTGCGCCACACCCATCGCCGAGAGAATGGCGCCGGTGGCGTAGGGGCCCATCAACAGGTCGACCTTGTCGGAGGTGACGAGCTGCTCGTACATGGTGCGCGCAACGTCGGGTTTGGACTGGTCGTCTTTGACGCTCCACTCCACCTTGCGCCCAAGCAAGCCGCCGCGTGCGTTGAGCTGCTCGACGTAGATTTCGCCGACCAGCTTGTGCGTCATCGCCGTGGCGGAGAGCGGGCCGGTCAGCGCCAAGGTGCTGCCGATGCGCACTGGCGCCTGCGCGGCGGCGCCGCTGCCCCACAGGGCGGTGGCCAGGGCGCTGGCGGCGAGGATCAGATGGCGTCGCAAAGTGAACATGGTCTTGTCTCCTTGAAGAATGGATTGGGACGCTCAGGCCGCGGGAACGAGTTTGAAGTCGAAGTTCGTGCTGTAGTAGGGCTTGTTCAGCATCCGGCCGTCGGGTGCCTTGCCGGCGGCGTGCTTGGCGAAGTCAACGATCAGGCTGTTGCGCACGCCGAACACGGCGTCGGAATCGAGGTAAGGGCTCTCGCGGTCGAACAGGTGCGTCGTCAGGCGCTGGTAGCCCTCGGCGTAGACCATCATGTGGATGTGGCCCGGGCGATTTGCGTGCCGCCCCATCGCTTGCAGCATGCCGCCCACCGGGCCGTCCACGGGAACGGGGTAGTAGGCGGGCTTGATCGACCAGAAGCGGTAACCGCCTTGCGCGTCGGTGTGGATGCGCCCGCGCAGGCGCATGCCGGCGTCCGGCCCGCGTTGCATGTCGTAAACGCCTTCGCCGTCGCCCGACCAGATGTCCAGGCAGCAGTTCGCAACCGGTTTGCCGTTGGTTGCCTTCACGCTGCCGGTGTAGTACGCCGGCTCGCCGGGCGCGCCCGCGGTGACGTCGCCACCGAGCGGAAATTCGGGCGAGCCTTCCCAGTAGAACGGCCCCTGCACGGTGGCCTCGGTGGGCGCGGCGTCGCCCGGCTGCGCCTTGGCGCGCACCGCGCGCGCGCCGCGCATCTGCTCGAGCGCGACCACGAGCATCGAGAGGCCCAGCGTGTCGGACAGCAGGATGAACTCCTGGCGCTTGGCGTCGCACTTCTGGCCGGTCGCGGTGAGGAACTGGATCGCCGCCATCCATTCGTCGGGCGTCAGGTCGACTTCGCGCGCAAACGCGTGCGCGTGCTGAATCAGCGCCGTCATCACCTGCTTGAAGCGCGGGTTCGGGCAGTCGTCCAAGCGGGCGACGACGGCTTGTGCCAAGTCGTCGGCTTCGTGTTGCGCCATGTGGGTTCTCCGGTGCGGAAGGACGCCCCTCGATCCTGGCTCGACGGGCCCAACAGTCTAGGGCCGGGGAGCAGCCGATTTCATCTGCACAAACCCGCAGGCGCGTCGCGTCAAAGCACGCTGCAAGCCTGCTCGAAACTCAAGCGCGGGTTGCGCGGGAACAGCAGGCTCGGGTCGCCATACCCCAGGTTCAGGATGAAATTCGCCTGGAAGCGCCCGTCGGCGAAGAACTCGGCGTTGACCTTGGCCAGGTCGACTCCGCTCATCGGCCCGCAGTCCAGCCCCAGAGCGCGTGCCGCGATCATGAAATAGGCGCTGCCGAGCGTGCCGTTGCGGATTGCCGTGCCCTGCGCGAGCGCGGCGTTGCCGGCGAACATTTCTTTTGCGCCCTCCTTGTGCCAGACCTGCGGCATGTGTTCGTAGAACTTCGTATCGGTGGCGACGATCACGGTGGCCGGGGCGGTGCGCGTCTTGGCGACGTTGCCTTCCGACATCGCCGGCAGCAGGCGCGCGCGTGAGGCCGCGGACATGAGGAACACGTAGCGCGTGGGTTGCGTGTTCATCGACGTCGCACCCATTCGCGCGATGTCGTAAACCTCGCGCAGCAGCGGCAGCGGCACGGGCTTGTCGAGAAAGCCATTCGCAGTGCGCGCTTCGAGGAAAAGCTGGTTCAGGCTGGCGGGGTCGATTCGCATGGGAGGGGTGGGTGTTGAAAAAAGTGGCTGGATCGGAAGTATCAACGCTCCAGCGCCGCGAGGCGCAGCGCTGCGCCCGGGGTCAGCGGGTCGGCGCGATCGCCCACCACCTCGATCGCCGAGCCTCCGAGGAAGTGCAGGATGCTCACGCCGCGGTCCCAGCCTTCGCGCGTGACGCGGATGAACTCGGCAAACGGGCCCTGGAACCCTGTCGCCACCATCATCGCGCCGTCGGGGTGCCAGACGGTGGCGAAGCGCTCCCAGTCGCCGGCGTCGCGCCACACGGCCCAGCGCTCGACCATGCGGCGGATCAGCAGTTCGTCTTGCAGCGTGTCGGTCATAGGGGTGCCTCCCGGGTTGCGTCTGACTGACTGTACGATGTCGCCCATCACTCCACCGAACCACGCCGAGCGCCGCATGAAACTCTACTTCTCCCCCACCTCTCCCTATGTGCGCAAGTGCCTCGTCGTCGCGCACGAGCTCGGCCTTGTCGGCCGCATCGAGCTGATCGCGGGCAACGCGCACCCGGTGAATCGTGATGCGGCGATCATCGCGAACAACCCGTTGGGCAAGGTGCCCACCCTCATTTGCGACGACGGCCGCGCGCTCTACGACAGCCGCGTGATCTGCGAGTACCTCGACGACCTGGGCGGTGGCGCGCTGTTCCCGCGGCAAGGCGCTGCGCGCTGGCAGGCCTTGACGCTGCAGGCGCTTGCCGACGGCATGCTCGATGCCGCGCTGCTCGCGCGTTACGAAGACGCGGTGCGCCCCGAAGCGCTGCGCTGGGCCGATTGGCGCGCCGGCCAGCTCGACAAAGTCGCGACGTCGCTGGCCGCGCTCGACGCCGCACCCGGCCAACTGCAAGGTCGAGTGGACATCGGCACGCTGGCGCTCGGCTGCGCCCTGGGTTACCTGGACCTGCGGTTCAGCGACCTGGGTTGGCGCGAGCGCTATCCCACGGTCGCCAAGTGGGCGGCGGGACTCTGCAACCGCCCTTCGATGCAGGCGAGCTGGTCGCTCTGAACCGACCTTGCACGTTGCAGGGCTACTCGGAATGAATCATCGCGGTTTGGCCAAGCCCAAAGTTTGCATCTGGCGCGCCAAAAACTGGTCTTCGCGCGCGATGAGCGATCCGAATTCCGCCGCGGACAGATAGGCCGGAACAAAGCCGAACTTGCGTCCGGCGCTGGTGAACTCGGGGCGGCTCACTGCCGCCTGCACCGCAGCGGCGAGGCGCGCGATCACCTCGGGCGCCGTGCCCTTGGGCGCGGCAACGCCGCGCCACAAGTCCATCGGCGCCATCTTCACGCCGGCCTCGATCGCGGTGGGCGCATCGGGGAACAGCGGGTCGCGCGCAGCGCCGAGAACGCCCAGCACGCGCAACGCGCCGCTCGCCACGTTCGGCGCCACCGCGGCGGGAAGTTGCACGACGGCGTCGATGTGACCGCCGAGCAACGCCGGCAGCACCTGCGCTGCGCCGAACGGCACGTCGAGCGCCTTCGCGCCCGCCGCTTCGAACAGCGACACCGCGGCGAAGTGGGTGTGGCTGCCGCTGCCGGAATTGCCGACCTTGAGCAGCCCGGGCTTGGCACGCGCGTGCTCGATCAAGTCGCCGAGCGTCTTCCACGGGCTGGACGCCTGCACCACGACTGCCGGGTTCTCGATCGTGACGCGCGCCACCGGCTCGAACGCCTTGTGGTCGATGTCCATGGCACCGCTGTGGTAGGTGGTCGAGACCGAGTTCGAGTTCCACACTAGCGTGTGCCCGTCCGGGCGCGCTGCGGCCACGACCTTGTAGCCGATCGCGCCGCCCGCACCGGGCTTGTTGCTCACCGGAACCGGCACGCCCAGGTGCTGCGCCATGCCCTCGGCGAGCAGGCGGGCGCTCACGTCGGCTGACGAGCCCGCCGGGAAGATGACGACGAACTCGATGGGCTGTTTGTTGGGGAAGGCGTCTTGCGCCGAAGCTGCACAGACCGCCGTGCTCAAGCCCAGCGCCATCAGAGCGCGAAACCACAGTGTGACGATGCGCATGGTGGCGCCTCCTTTTCGGTTTACGCCAGCGGGTCGGCGAGCACTTCGGCCAGTGTGACGCGCCGGCCCTCCCGCGCCGAGACGATTCCCGCGCGAATCACGCCGAGCGAACGCGTCGCGTAGTCGCCGCCCGTCTCCGGCACGGCCAGGCCGCGCACCGCGGCGGCAAACTCATCGAGCTCGTCGACGAAAGTGTCGTTCTTCGCGAATGCGATGTTCTCGGCCTTGTCCGCGCCGCGGCGCACGAGGCGCAGCCCGCCGTGCAAGTCATAAAAGGCGCTCGCATCCTTGCCGTAGACGTTCATCACGTAGTTTTCTGCCGCCGACGCATAACTCGCGTTCACCGTGGACAGGGCGCCGCTGTCGTGCTCGAGGAGCATGCTCGCCACATCCGGGTTGTCGCCGGGCAGCACGAGCTGCGCCAGGTGCGCGCTCACCGAGCGTACCGGCCCGACGAGGTATTCGAGCACGTCGACGTAGTGCACGCCGATCTGCAGCATCACGCCGCCGGGCATTCCGGCGGCCTGGTAGCGCCACGAGTTCAGGTCGATCTTGCCCAGGCGGTCGCGGCTGATGTTGGCCTCGGCGTTGACGATTCGGCCGAGTGCGCCCGCGTCGATTTTTTGTTTGATCCAGCGGAACTGGCTTTCGCGGCGCCGCTGGTAGCCCAAGGCCAACACGACGCCTGCGTCCTTGCACGCCTGCGTGATCGCGCGGCCCTGCGCGAGCGTGTTGGCGATCGGCTTGTCGAGAAACACGTGTTTGCCCGCTGCCGCGGCCTGGAGCGTCGTCTGCAAGTGCACGTCGTTGGGCGTGGTGTTGACGATCGCGTCGATGGTCGGGTCGGCGAGCATCGCCTCGTAACTCGCTGCGGCGTGGCAGTCGTATTTCTTCGCGAAGGCCGCGCGCTTTTCGGTGGAGCGGCTGTAGCACGCGCGAATTTTCAACTTGCCCGAACGCTGCATCGCGTCGGCGAGCACGTCCGACCACCAGCCCATTCCGAGGCAGGCGACGTTGATTGGCTCGAACTCGAGCATCATGGCTTGGCGTCGAGCTGCACCGCGGCACCGATCGCTTGCACCGCGGCTTGCGCAAGCGCAGCGTCGGCACTGAAGCTGCCGCCCGAAACGCCCACGCCACCGATGCATTCCCCCTGCACGATCACCGGCGCGCCACCTTCCATCGCCGTCCAGCGCTCGGCCCCGGCGGCCAGCGCCAGGCCCAGCGCGTGCGCGGTGTCCAGATCCTGGCCGACGGCGCCCTTGGATGTGGTGATGCGCTTGTTCGACGCCGCCGTCACTGCCTTCGTCGTCGCCGAGTGCATGGTGTGAAAACGCCCGCCGTCCATGCGCTTGGCGAGGATCACATGGCCGCCAGCGTCGACGACGACGACGCATACGGCCAGACCGTCGGCCTGAGCACCGGCAATCGCGCTGGCGCAAATTGTCTCCGCCCCCGCAAGGGTCAGGCGCTTCGAGGGGGCAAAGTACATCGCGTGGCGCTCCTGGGTTCGATTGTCCGGACGGGCTTGCAGGTCAGCGCGACATCAGGCCAGCGCCTCGACGATCGCCAGTTCGACCTCGCCCACGCCTTTTTGCTTGCGAAACTTCGACGCCGCCTGGTACGCTGGCGAATCGTGGCACGCCACCGCCTGCTCGAGCGTCGCGAACTCGATGACGACGAAGCGCGAAAAACGGTCCGTGCCTTCGAGCACCTTGAACTTGCCGCCGCGCGCGAGGATCTTGCCGCCGTGGTCGGCGATGATTTTTGGCACCTGTTCGGCGTATTTCTTGTATTCGACCGGATCGTCGATTCGGGCGCGGGCGAGCCAATAAGCGGGCATGGAGCTTCTCCTTCAGTTGATCAGTTTGTTGCCGAGGTTGGGCAGCCAAGTCGCGAGTTGCGGGAACACCGCGATCACGACGATGGCCGTGAGCAAGGCGATCCAGTAGGCCACCGAGCCGGAAAAGATTTCGCTGGCCGAGAGGTTTGTTTCATCGGTCACCGCCGCCTTGACGGTGAAGACGAGAATGCCGAACGGCGGTGTGAGCAGGCCGGTTTCGATGGCGAGGATGCCCAGGATGGCGAACGCGATCGGGTCGAAGCCGAGCGCCACAGCCACCGGCGCGAACACCGGCACGGTGAGCAGGATGATCGAAATCGAATCGATGATGCAGCCCAGAACAAACCACACCAGCACCATCAGCACGAGGATCACGTAGGGCGAGAGCCCGGAGCCGAGAAAAAACTCCTTGGCCGCGCCGGTGATTCCCGTCATCGCGAGGATTCGCGAATAGAGCTGCGCCGTCACCAGCAGCAGCAGCAGCGGCGCGGAGGTCTTGCCCACCGACAGGATGACCTCGACCATTTCCTTGCCGCGCATGCCGCGCAGCAGCGCAAGAATCAGCGCAAGCGTCGCGCCGACACCCGCGCCTTCGGTGGGCGTGAACGCGCCGAGCCAAATGCCGCCCAATACCAGCACGACGAGCATGATGATTCCCAGCGTGCTCCACAGAATCGTCGTCAACGACTCCTGCGCTTGCGTCGCGTTGATGCGCCGCGCTTCGGCCTGCGCGGCGGGCAGGTTGGGCCCCTCGCCCACGCGGTGCGGCTGGGTTTTGGCGACCCAGACGATGTAGGCGATGAAAAGCGTCACGACCAGAAAACCCGGAACGATGCCGGCGATGAAGAGTTTGCCGATCGCCAGTTCGGTGAGCACGCCCCAGACGATCATCAGCACCGAGGGCGGAATCAGCATGCCCAGGCACGCGCTGCCGGCGATGCAGCCGAGCGAAAACTTGCGCTCGTAGCCGAAGCGGCGCATTTCAGGATGCGCGATTTTCGAGAACGCCGCGGCCGCTGCGATCGACACGCCGGTGACGAAGGCGAACACCGCGTTGGCGAGCACCGTGGCCACGCCCAGGCGCCCCGGCACCCACTGCGTGAGCCGGTTGATGAGGCTGAACAAGTCGCGCGCGGCGCCGCATTTGGCGAGAAATTCGCCCATCAGCATGAACAGCGGAATCACCGCGAACACGTAGTCGCGCAAGGCCTCGTAGGCCGTGCTCGCGCTGAAGCGGCGCACCGTCTCCCAGTCGCCGTTGATGAGGTAGATGCCGAGCAGGCTCGTCACTCCCAGCGAGACGGCAATGTGAAACCCGCAGAACACCAGGGCGAGCAGAACGCTCACCAGGATGATCATGTCGAATGCGTTGAACATGGGCGAGACTGCGCTGGCTTCAGTGGGTGGCGGCGACGCCGGCCGGCGGCCTGCCGGTGAGCGCGCGCTGCACATGCTCCAGCGCCATCAGCAGGTAGCTCGTCGCGGCCAGTGCGGTGCCGAGCACGAGCACGAAGCGTGTCGGCCAGGCTGGCACGCGCAGCGCGCCTTCACCTTCGAACTCGTTCGAGACCCAGGCGTGCAGCGCGGGCTCCAGGCTGCCCCAGCAGAGGAAGGCGAAGAAGCCCGCGCCGAGCAATGCGCCAGCCACCGTCATCCACGATTGATGGTGCGGCGCGAGGCGCTTGACGAGCGCGTCCACATGCAGCATGCCGCCCGAGCGCACGGCGTAGCCCGCCTGCAGGAAACAGATGATGACGATCGACGTCGAGACGATTTCCGGCGTGCCCTTCACCGGTGAATTGAAGAGCACGCGGCCCAGCACGTCGGCGACGACGAGGAAACACAGCCCGAAGGCGAGAAACGCCGCCAAGTAGAGGAATGCGCGCGTGATGAGGTCGTTCAGGCGGGTGAGCATGGGGCGGTTTCGGGTGCGACGTGTCTGTCATCCCGGCGGACGCCGGGATCCAGGGCGCACGTCACGGGTGGATCCCGGCTTTCGCCGGGATGACAGGGTGGGGCTACTTGATCGGGTAGCGCACCGGCCACTTGTAGCCCAGTTTTTCCGCCTCTTCCAGTGTCAACTTCAACACCTGGGTAGCGGGCAGGCCCATCTTGTCGAGCTCGGTGGCACGCTCCTGCGGCCAGTTCGTCAGCGACTTGGCCCAGTCCAGCCGCACCGAGTCGGGGACCGCCTTCACGACGGCTCCTACGCGCTTCAGCTCGGCGATCTGCTTCGGGTAGTTTTCTTCGTTCACCGTGCCGGTGAGCGTTTCGTACTCGCGCCCGACCTCGACGATGATGTCCTGCACTTCCTTGGGCAATTTGGCGAAGCGCGCCTTGTTCATCGTCAGGCCGTGCCAGCTGATCGAGCCAAACCCGACTTCGGTGTAGTACTTCGCCACTTCGGTGAGTTTGAAGTTGACCCAACCCGAGGGGAACATGATCCAACCGTTGTAGACGCCCGTCTGCATCGACGTGTAGGCCTCGGGCAGCGCCGATTGCACGGGCGTGGCGCCGGCGAATTCGAGCCACTTGAGGTTCAGCCCCGCGCCGGCGATCTTGCGGCCTTTCAGGTCGGCGACCTGGTTCCACTCGAAGGTCGTGCCGATGTTGTAGCCGGTGTCGGAAATCAGGCTGATCAATTTCTGATTGAACTTGTCCTCGAGCACGCTGCTCATGTAAGGCACTTTGTCGTACACGGCGCGCGCGATCTTCACGCTCTGCAGCGGGCTCATCGTGCCGAAGGGCAGCATCACCTGGAATGCGTGCAGCGGCAGGTTGCTGGGCTCGAAGCCGAAGTTGTAGCCGCCGATGTCGATGATTCCCGACTGCACGCCTTCCAGCGTGTCGGCCGTCTTCACCATCGAGCCGCCGTAACCTTCGATGAAGTCGACCTTGTGCTTGGTCTTGGCGGCGACGCGCTTCGTGACTTCGGGGACGAAAAAGCTCTGCATCAGTGCGACATAGGTGTTCGCCGCCGGGTGACCCGAAGCGATGCGCAGCTTGATGTCTTCGGCGTTCGCGGTGCCGGCGGCGCTGCCGAGCAGTGCGACGGCGATCGCGAGCAGGGTCTTGACGGGTTTGAACATGAATGTCTCCTGAAACGTGAAGTTATGGAACGATGATCGACGAGCCGCTGGTGCGCCCGGCTTCGAGGTCTTTGTGCGCCTTTTCAATGTCGGCGAGCGCATAACGCTGGCGGATTTCAACCTTCAGCACGCCCTTGGCGAGCAGGTCGAATACGGCCTGGGCCGAGGCTTGCAGCTCCTCGGCCTTCGCGGTGTAGGTTACGAGGGTGGGCCGCGTGAAGAACAGCGACCCCAGTTTTTGCAGCGTCGCGGCTTCGATGGGCGGCGGTGCGCCCGTCGTCGTGCCGAAGGAAACGAAATAGCCGCGCGGCGCGAGCGCGTTCAGGCTTTGCTCGAAGCTCGCTTTGCCCACAGAGTCATAGACGACGGGGAACCCCGCGCCGCCGCTGAGTTCCTTCAGCCGCGCCGGAACATCTTCGCTGCTGCGGTCGATGCACGCGCTGTAGCCGTTGGCCAGGGCCAGCTCCACCTTGGCGCGGCCGGAAGCGACGCCGATCATGCGCGCGTCCAGGTGCTTGCCCCATTGCCCGGCGAGCAGGCCGACGCCACCCGCCGCCGCGTGGAACAGCACCAGTTCGCCGCGTGCGACGGGGCGGCAGCGCATCAGCAGGTACTCGACCGTCATGCCTTTCAGGAGCACGGCCGCAGCCGTCTCATCGCTGATGTGCTGCGGTGTAGCGACGACTCGTGCCGCAGGCATGACGCGGTGCGTCGCGCACGCGCCCACCGCCCCGCCGGCGTAACACACGCGGCTGCCGACCTTGAAGGCGGTGACGCCGGCGCCGACTTGTTCAACCACGCCCGCCGCTTCCGTTCCCAGGCCACTGGGCAGGGGCAGCGGGTAGAGGCCCGAGCGGTGGTAGATGTCCTGGTAGTTCAGGCCGATCGCGGTGTTGCGGATCAGCACCTCGTCGGGTCCGGGTGCGGCGACCTCAATCGTCTCGAGGCGCAGGACTTCGGGCCCACCCTGGGTGTGGATGCGGACGGCTTTGGCTTGCATGGCAGGGCTGCTCGGGTCGGGGTAGTGGGCGCAGGGGAGGGCTCAGCGCTTCGTGACGCCGGTGTCACCGACATCCGTCCAGCTCGCGACGCGCCCGGCGCGGATCGCCTCTTCGGCGGTGAAGTTCAACTCGACCTTGATGCCGTTCACGGGTTCGCGCATGAACAGCTGGTACAGGTTCGAGTCGTGCGCCTTGCGCTCGCTGAATTCGACGCCGTTGCGCGTGAGGCGGTCGATGAACTCCTGGATGCCGTCGCAGTTGAAGCACATGTGGTCGATGCGCCCTGAGCCCGGTGCGCCCGCCGCGGAGTAGTCAACGCCCGCTTTGTCCCCTGGAGTGCCGAGGTAGGTATCCTGATGCGTCGAGTGGCGCGCCTGGCCGATGTGCAGCACGTCCTGGTCGCCGATGTAAAGCCAATGCACGGGAAAGCCGAAGGTCGGGTGATGGCCTTCGCGCATTCCGAGGTTGGTGCAGAACCAGTCGCGTGTCGCGTCCGGGTCGTGGGTGAGGATCAACAGGTGTTCGAGGAAGCGCAGTCCCATGGGTGTTTCCTTGGTCTTGCTGGGCCAGCAGCGATCACTCGGCCTTGATGCCCGCGGCCTTGATCAGCGCCGCGTACTTGGCGAGTTGGGTCTTTGTTGCGCTGCCCAACTCCTCCGCGCTCGAGCCGCGCGGCGTCAAGCCCTGCGCGATCAACTGCTCGCGCACCGTAGCGTCGGCAAGCGCCTTGACAATTTCGCTGTTCAACTTGGCGACGATGTCGGCAGGTGTTCCCGCCGGTGCAAGCACGGCGAACCACGAGTTGAAGGCGAAGCCCGGCAGGCCCGAGTCGGACAATGTGGGTGCGTCGGGAAACTGCGCCATGCGTTTGGGCGTGGCCACGCCGAGCAACTTGACGCGGTTCCCCTTGATCAGCGAATTCACCGTCGCCAGGCCCTGCATTGCCACCGCGACTTCGCCGCCTGCGACGCCGATGCCGGCTTGCGTCGCGCCCTTGTACGGAATGTGGGTCAGGCTGACGCCGGCCTCCGCAGCGAACAGCGCCATCGCGATGTGCTGCGGGCTGCCGATGCCTCCCGTTCCGTAGTCGATTTTCCCCGGAGCGGCCTTGGCTGCGGCGATCAGGCCGGCGGCGTCTTGATACGCCGCAGCAGGGTTCGCCACCAGCCCCCATTCGATGGTCGCGACGAGCGACACGGGCGCGAAGTCGCGCACGATGTCCCACGGCATCTTCGCCTGCAACGCGGGAACCATCGTCATGATGCTGTCGTTGAAGCCGCCTATCGTGTAGCCGTCCGGAGCTGCCTTGGCGACGCGGTCCGCCCCCGTGAGGCCCGCCGCGCCGGGCAGGTTTTCGACGACGATAGGCTGACCCATGTTCGCCGACATCTTCTGCGCGACGATTCGCGCCGCCACGTCCACCGCGCTGCCTGCGGCCAGGGGCACGATCATGCGGATGGGTTTGTTCGGGTAGGCGGACTGTGCATGTGCGCCGAGCGGCAGCAGCAGGGCGGCGGCGAGTGCTGTGGCGAGCACGGCGGCGAAAGGCGCGTGACGGATCATTGCAGTCCCTCGCGGTGGCGGGTGTGAGCCGCGCGGTGGATCCCGGCGTTCGCCGGGATGACCGCCAACCGGCCAAAGCGTCATCCCGGCGAACGCCGGGATCCACCGCTGCGCGACCTGCTCGCTTGCAACCGTCATCTCATTGCAACGGCGTGATGCCGAGCTCCGTGGCCACGCCCGCGAGCGTTTTGTGAAGCGCAGCGCCGAGCTGAATGCCGTCGCGCGAATTCGCGACGCGCTTCGCGTGGCTCTGCTCGCCCGGCATCCAGATGCGCTCCACGCCGGGCATCCGCTCGCTCTCGCGCAAGTCGCGCACGAGAGAATCGACGCTGCGCTTGAACGCTGCGACGTCGCCGAAGGCACGGACGTCGATCATGGCGATCGCCTGGCCGGTGTTCGTGATGCTCGTGAAGTCTTTGTTGAAGTCGAGCACGTCGCGGCCCATCGCCGCGCCGTTCAGCGTGCCGGCGAGCAGGCCGACGATGAGCGCCAGGCCGTAACCCTTGTAGCCGCCGATGGGCAGCAGAAAGCCTTCTTCGGCGCGCTTCGGGTCGAGCAACGGTTTGCCGGCGCGGTCGATCATCCAGCCCTCGGGCATCATTTCGCCGCGCTGTGCTTTGGCTTTCACTTTGCCGTAAGCGGCGACAGTCGTCGCCATGTCGAGCACAACAGGTGCTTCGCTGCCTGAGGGCACGGCCACCGCGATCGGGTTCGTCGAGAGCAACATCTCGAGCCCGCCCCACGCCGGCAAATGATTCGCGTTGCCCACCGCGAAGTAGAGGCCAATCATGTCGTGCGGCAGCGCCATTCGCGCGTACAGCGACGCCGGCCCGGCGTGGTTGCTGAAGCGCGAGCCGACCCAGGCGATTCCGGCGCTGCGCGCTTTGTCGGCGGCGATCAACGCGGCGTGGCTCATGACGAGATGGCCCATCGCGTTGTCGCCGTCGAGCAAGGCCGTCGCCGCGCGTTCTTCGATGACGCGGATGTGGGGCTTCAAGTTGATGCCGCCGCCCTTGATGCGCTTGACGTAGGGCGCCAGGCGAATCACGCCGTGGCCGTCGGACCCCTGCAGGTCGGCCTGCGTCATGAGGTCGGCAACGGTTTGCGCGTCTTCCACGGGCATGTCCACCGCGACGAAGGCGCGCGCGATGAAATCGCGCAGCGCCTGCGCGCGCACCGGGGCGGGGTTCGGACTGCTCATGGACGAGAGGCGATCAGCGGCCTTGCGAAATCGTCGTCCACGCCGACGCGCCGCCGGCATAACGAGCGATGGCCGCGTCGTCGAACTTGAAACCCAGCCCCGGGGTCTGGCGCAGCATCACGTAGCCGCCCTTGTGCGCGAGCTGATTGTCGATGAGGCGGCGGAAGTTCAGCACCTGGTCGTCGGGGAAGAACTCGACATAGCGCGCATTCGGTGTGGCCGCGACGAGCGGGGCGTGCAGGTCGTGGAACCAGTGCGGGCTCACCGTCACGCCGCAACTGCCGGCGTGCGCGGCGATGCGCCGCCACTCCGAAATGCCGCCGCACACGGCAGCGTCGGCCTGCAGAATCTCCGCGCCGCCCGAATCAATGAGTTCGCGGAAGCGCCAGCGCCCGACTTCGATTTCGCCCGTCGCGATGGTGATCGACGTGAGTTGCGCCAGGCGCGCGTGCAGGTCGATCGCGTCGGGCAGGAAAGGCTCCTCCAGCCAGTACGGGTTGTGCGGCTCGAAGCGGCGCGCGTACTCGAGCGCGGTGGGCAGGTCCGACCAGCCGTTGTTCACGTCGAGCATCAGCACCACGTCCGGGCCGATCGCTGCGCGTGCTGCGGCGACGCGCTTTTCTTCTTCGGCGGGCGAGAGGCGCCCGGTTTTCATTTTTACCGCGGTGAAACCCATGTCGACATAGCGGGCCATTTCGCGCCCGAGGTCGGCGGGGGTCTTGCCGTCAAGGTAATAACCGCCGCTGCAATACGCAATCACCTTCTCGCGGTTCAGGCAACCCAGATAGTCGTGCAGCGGCAACTTGCTGCTTCGCGCATTCAGGTCCCAAAGCGCCGTGTCGAGAATCGAGATGCCGCGCATCACCGAACCCGAGCGCCCCTGCAGCAGCGCCTCGGCGTACATCTCGTTCCACAGGCCTTCGCTGCGATGACTCTCCTGGCCGATCAGCACGGGAGCCAGCAATTGCTCGACCGCGACCTTCGCGACGTCGCCCCCCTTGCTGCCCACATAACAAAAGCCGATACCTTCCAGCCCGTCGCTGCTGCGCACCTTGACCAGGCAGTAGTGGCGCTCCGTGACGGTGCGTGTGGAGAACGACGTGGGCACGTCCAGTGGCACGCGCGCCACGGCAACTTGAACGGAAGCGATTTTCGGCACGGGCAGTCCCTGGGTTGACAGCAGTTGGAAATATATGGATATTAGGTCGGCTGCGACGGGGTCTGTCAAGTGGGAGCTGCACCAATGCGTGCTGGCCCCGGGTGCAGCGGCACCCTGCGGCCTCGATCGATTTTCCGGAAGCTCTGGAGATATATGGACAAAGCTCTGCCGCGCGTGCGCATCATCGGTGCCGGGACGATGGGCTGCGGCATCGCCGCGGGCTTTGTCGCCCACGGCTGCGAGGTGGTGTTGTTGGTGCGCGAGGCTGCCGGCTGCGAGGCGGCAAAGCGCCGCACGCTCGCGCTCCTGGGCGGCGCTGGAGGCGCGCAGCAGCCCGGCGTGCTGACGCTGCACGCGCTCGACGCCTTCGCGGACTGGGACAACGCCGATCTCGTGATCGAGTCGATTGCCGAAGACCTGTTGGTCAAACAGCAACTGTTCGCCTGGCTCGACAGCCGGGTTCCGGCCGGCGTGCCGATCGGCAGCAACAGCTCGGGCTTCCCGATTTCGCGCATCGCCGCGGGGCTGGCCGGGCGCTCGCGCATGTTCGGCATGCACTACTTCATGCCCGCGCACCTCGTGCCGCTCGTCGAAGTCGTGCTCGGCGCCGACTCCGACCCCGCCCTGGGCAAACAAGTGTGCGAGATGTTCACGACGGCCGGCAAAAAGCCGGTGCTGGTAAAGCGCGACATCGCAGGGTTTCTCGCCAACCGCATTCAACACGCCCTGATGCGCGAGGTGTTGTCGCTCATCGACAGCGGCATCGCGTCGCCCGAAGACATCGACCTTGCGGTGCGCTACAGCTTCGGCTTTCGCTATGCGGCGGTCGGGCCGGTGCTGCAAAAAGAGATATCGGGCTGGGAGTCGATGGCGCGGGCCGCGCGCGAGATCTACCCGACGCTGTGCAACAGCAGCGTGCTCGCGCCGTGCATGGAGCGCAAGCTCATCGAAGGCAAGCTCGGCATGACAAGTGGCGAGGGCTTCATGACGTGGACCGCGCAGTCGGCGCAAGCCGCGCGAGCCGACTACGAGCAGCGCCTGGCCGGGGCGCTGCGGCTGCTGCAATGACGTCGACACGAATTCGTCGGCAGGCCGCGGCGCCAACAAAGCCTGCCTCGCCGCGCCCGCGCGGCCGGCGTGTCGGCGGTGCGCTCTACAAGAGCATCGCCGAGCAGATCGAATCCGACATTGCCGCGGGCACCTTCCCGGTGGGCAGCCTGTTGCCCACCGAGGCCGAGTTCAGCGAACGCCTCAACGTGGGCAGGCACACGGTGCGCGAGGCCTTGCGCGTGCTCACGCAAGGCGGCCTGATCGTGCGCCGCGCCGGCAGCGGCTCTACGGTGGTGAGCAACGGCAGGCGCAACGTCTTTGCGCACGCCGTGTCGAACTTCGACCAGTGGTTCAACTACCCGGAAAGCGTGAAGCGGCATCACCTGCATCACGAACAGGTGGTCGCCGATGTGCTGCTTGCCGAGACGCTGGGTTGCGCGCCGGGCACGCCGTGGCTGCGCATCAGCGCGCTGCGCACGCTGGAGGGCGCCGCAGCGCCGCTGTGCTGGGTCGACATCTACATCCAGCCGCGCTTCGCGCGCGTGATGAAGGGCAAGCGTTTCGACCGCTCGCCCGTGCACGAGCAGATCGAGGCGATGTTCAAGGTGGCGATCGCCGATGTGGAAGTGCGCATTTCGGCGTGCGGTGTGCCCCGGCCGATGGCCGCGACACTGGGCGTTGCAGTGGGCAGCCCGGCCATGCTGCTGATCCGGCGCTACCTCGCTGCCGATGGCGAGCTGCTGCAGGCCACGCGCACGGTGCATCCGGAAAACCGCTACGTGTACGCGATGAAGTTTCGGCGCGAGCGGGCGAGTAGGTATGCGCAGGGGTAGGGCGTGGTTGGGCATTGGGATGCTGGCTTGTCGCCGAGAAAGTGCGGTCAGGTGACGTGCCCTGGTAGTCGGCAATTACCGCAGAGGCGACGGTCAATTCAGCGCGCTGAACGTCTTCAATTTGAGCGCAGTGAACGATCAGGCGCAATCCGTCGGTGGGGGCCCTGAGGGAACTGCCGCGGCTGCCGAACCAAACGTCGCCGATGCAGCCTACACTGGCATTGTGGTATCGCGGCGGCTCGGCAAAACCCGACCGGTGGCGGAAACGGCCCGCACGCATGACTGCGATTTGTAGAAGTCGCCTTCACGAATGAATTCTCGACCTGCATCGGGCAAGCGCCGTGGTCATCCGCCACGTGGTGCTGGACAATGGGCGCATCATGGCCACTGCTGAGCAACTCAAGGCACTGCTACGCTCCCACGCAGAGGGCGACGATCGACACTTTTTCGCCGTGGCGATGCAGGTGGCGGCCCACGAAGCCAAGCAGGGACATGGCCGCCTCGCCGAGGAGTTGCGCGACCTGATCGATGGGGCCAAGGCCCGCCGAGGCGCAAACGGCTTGGCCGCGCCGATTCCGCTAACCCGGCCCAAGGGCGAGCTGGCCGGCTTGTTGAGCGTGTCGTACCCGACCCAACGGCTCACCCAGATGGTGTTGTCACCCACCGTAGGCAAGAGCCTGCAGCGCGTGCTCAAGGAGCAACGCCACACCGGCAAGCTACAAGGTCACGGACTTCATCCACGGCGCAAGCTCCTGCTCGTCGGCCCCTCTGGCACCGGCAAGACCATGACAGCGGCCGCGCTCGCCGGTGAACTGGGTATCGCGTTATTTGTCGTGCGGTTAGATGCGCTGATCACCAAGTTCATGGGCGAGACCGCTGCCAAATTGCGACAGGTCTTTGACGCCGTGAAGTTGACGCGCGGGGTGTACTTCTTCGACGAGTTCGACGCCATCGGAGGTCACCGCGGCCTGTCGAACGACGTTGGCGAGATCCGCCGCATTCTCAACAGCTTCCTGCTGATGATCGAGCAGGACGACTCCAGCAGCGTGATCGTGGCCGCGACCAACCACCCTGCGATCCTCGATCAGGCATTGTTCAGGCGCTTCGATGACGTCATTGAGTACCACGTGCCCAACCGCGAGGAAATCCGCGAGCTGTTTCGGGTTCGATTGGGAAAGTACATGCGCCCGGCCAGGCGGATGGATGAGCTTGTGAACGCAGCCACCGGCCTCAGCCACGCCGAGATCACGCGCGCGATCAGCGACTGCATCAAGGAAGCGGTGATGGCCGACCAGGAGACGGTCGCACCCGAGGTGCTGATTGAGTTGCTCGCCCAGCGCCAGCAAGTTAGACAGCGCACGCCCGGCGCCACCCGACCGTAGTCGGCATCTGGCCCACGCATGCCCGATCTGTCTCCGCGGCCGCATCTGCTCCTGGGCAACACCAGCACCACCGAACCCTTCACCTCCCCGTCTGCCGGTGGAGGGCCTAAAGCGGCAGTGCCAGCCCAGGATCGGGTACAGCATGCGGCCGCGCTGAGGGCGCAGTTTGTGCAGGTGGCGCAGATCCAGGAAACACGTGTAGCCCAGCAGCGGCACGCCAACGTTCAGACAGCGATTGGCGTGCAGATCGAGTTCGAAAGCATGCACGGTGTCGAGATGGCTTCCGAGAGCCTGGCCCGCGATCGCAGCGGCATCGAGCTGATGAATGTCCGCGCCACTGGGGGCCAGGTGCTGGCCACAGTCTTCCTTCCAGAGGGTAAGTTGACCCACTTCGAGCGCCTACTCGCGGACTACGTCGCTGAGCGCAAGGACAGTCGCGGCCATCCGCTCGACAACCAACGCCTGGTCGATTCCGTGCGCGCGGTTCGGGTGGCCACCTTCGATTCGATCTGGACCGACGATCCATCGGTCCTGCCTGCAGAGGACGGGGCTGCAATCTGGTGGGAAGCCTGGCTGCCCGCCGGCGCGCACCGTCAGCAAGCCATCGACGACTTTCGGCGCTTGGCCGAACTCGCAGGCCTGCAGACCCGCGAACGCGCATTGCACTTCCCCGAACGCTCGATCATCCTGCTGCACGGCTCGCGCGCGCAGCTCCTGCAGGCGCCGCTTGTCCTGAACACCATCGCGGAGTTGCGTCGTGCCAAGGATACCGCCGACTTCTTCGATGCGATGGCCGCCGATGAACAGCAAGAGTGGGCCGGCGAGCTGGCCGATCGCGTCGTCGATGCCTCGCAAGGCGGCGACTGCCCCTATGTCACGTTAATGGACACCGGCGTGAACAACGCCCACCCGCTGCTGGCGTCTTTCGTCGCTGATGCCGATCTGCACACGCTCGAGCCGGCGTGGCAGGTCGACGACCACAATGGGCATGGCACCGAGCTCGCCGGCTTGGCGCTGTTGGGTGATCTGACCCCAGCCCTCGCCGACGACAGCGACTTGCTCGTCGGGCACCGGCTCGAGTCGGTGAAGATGCTCGAGCAGCCTGGCGACAACCAGGGCGAGTCGTACGGAGACCTGACCAGCGAGGCCGTGGCGCGTGTCGAGGTCACTGCGATCGACCGGCGCCGCGTCTTCAGCATGTCCGTCACCGCCACCGATGGGCGCGACCGTGGACGTCCCTCTTCGTGGTCGTCCGCGATCGATCGCCTGGCGGCTGACTTCGACGACGAGGGTGCTGCACCGCGTCTGTTTGTGTTGTCGGCGGGCAATACGCCGGACAACCATGCCTGGGCGAACTACCCCGCCAGCCTGACCACCAATAGCGCCCACGATCCGGCGCAAGCCTGGAACGCGATCACGGTCGGTGCGTTTTCCCAGCTCACCAACATCACCGAGCCCGATACCGACGACTTCGAGCCGGTGGCGCCCGTCGATGGCTTGAGCCCCTTCACGACCACCTCCGCCACCTGGTCCAGGGACTGGCCCTTCAAACCCGACATCGTGATGGAGGGCGGCAACGCCGCCATTGACTCTGGCGGCTTTGCTTGCACAATGCCCAGCCTATCGCTGCTGACAACGGATCATCAGCCACAGGTTAGGACTTTCACGACCTCGCGCGCCACGAGTGCTGCCACGGCGCTGGCATCCAAGTTGGCCGCCGAGATTTGGGCCGCCTATCCGACGTTGTGGCCCGAGACGGTGCGCGGCCTCCTGGCCCATTCGGCCCGTTGGACACCGCGCATGCTCGAGGACTACCTCGGCCCACAGAAGACGCGCATCAGCCTGACCCAACTGCTGCGGCACTGCGGCTATGGCGTGCCTGATACCGGCCGTGCACTTGCGAGCGCATCGAACTCGCTCACGCTGCTGGTTCAGGACCAACTGCAGCCCTACGAACGAACCGACAAGGGCATCAAGACGCGCGACATGCACCTGCACGCGTTGCCCTGGCCGAACGAAGTACTCGAGAGTCTCGGCGAAACGCCGGTGACGCTGCGGGTCACGCTGTCGTACTTCATCGAGCCCAATCCGGGCGAGCGTGGGCTGGCCGACAAGTACGCCTACCAGTCCCATGCCCTGCGCTTTGCAGTGCGCCGGCCGCTTGAGACCGAAGCTGCATTCAGGGCGCGCATCAACGCCCGCGCGCGCGATGAGGAGGCGGGTCTTCCGGCGCAGGGCGCCGGGGATCCGCAGTGGTTCATCGGCGATCGCCTGCGGCGCCGCGGATCGTTGCTAAGCGACACCTGGAGCGGCTCGGCAGCCGAACTCGCACAGCGCGGCCAGATCGCGATCTATCCAGCGATGGGCTGGTGGCGCAACCGCCCGGTGCTCGGCCGCGCCGAGCGAACGGCGCGCTATGCGCTGCTCGTCTCGATCGAGGCGCCGGGAGTGGAGAGCGACCTCTATGCAGCTGTGCAGCTCAAGGTCGAGGCGGCACAGGCCATCCAGATCACTGTCTGATGCCGGATAGAGTCCGCCACAAAGCGACGTGGAGTAGATATGCACTATCGCAAGAATCAGGGACTGAACGAGTGGGCCGTCATGCTGGACGCCATCTACGGCAGCTCGCAGAACTACGCGAAGACTCCGTACGAGGTCCACGCGCACCTGACCGAAGTTTGTGGCGTATTCGCTAAGCACCTTTTCAAGCGGCGCGATATCGCCGAGGCCACCAAGTTCCTTCCGAAGATATTCGCTTGGACGACCGCACTGATGCGAAAGGTCCATCCTGGGCAGACCAGCCTGGAAGACATCGTCCTCAGGAAGTTTCCCAATGCTTGCCCGTACTGCTTGAACAAGCCATGTTCATGTTGGACGGGCGAGAAGCCGACACTGGACGACAACCAACTGCGCGACGCGTTTTTTCAACGAGCACCTGGCATGAAGCGGAGCGTGAACGACTTCCAACTGATGTTTCGCGAGATCTATGGTCAGTCTTGGTTAGGAGGGCTCGATCCGGCGACGCAGGCGGACGAGATCAGTCGTCGATTGTTCATCCGTCTGATTGAAGAGCTCGCCGAGGCTGGTGAGGCTCTGCGATTTCATCATCTCTATCCGGAGAATTTCGACAACGAGCTGTCGGACCTGTTGGCATGGTGGTTCGCTTTGGTCTCGACCCTACCCGCATCTAGCTCCGGCGGAATGCTCCTCGCCGAAGACTGCCTTTGGGGCGCGTATCCCGGACAGTGCCCCGACTGTCAGATGGTGCCGTGTTTGTGCCGACCGGGCCCAGTACGCCAGCTGATGTCGAGACCGATACCAGGGCACGGACACCGCTTCGATAGCCTTACCTCGCTGCTCAACCAGGCCGCGTACAAGGAGGACATTACGTCTGTCACGAAAGGCACCATTGTTCTGCCGCAGCCAAGTGCTTGTGTTCGCATGGATGTCGACAACTTCAAGCGCGTGAACGACACGTTCGGACACGCTGCTGGAGACCACGCATTGCGACATATCGCTGCCATCGTTCGACGCACCGTGCGCGAACGCGATCGCGTGTACAGGATTAGCGGCGACGAGTTCGGCGTTCTCTGCGCGAATTTCACCGAGGAAGAAGCTGCCGGCGCGATGCGTCGAGTTTGCTCCACGTTGTCGGCGGAGCCAGTTCGATGGGTCGACCGCGCCGGCAAGGAGTCGAGCTTTACGGTGTCCGTTAGCATTGGTGTCGCGGAGTTCAACTCACCAGATCAGGTGTCAGCCGCCTTCGAGGCTGCAGACCAGGCCTCATACGCGAGCAAGCAGGCTGGAAAGGGAACGGTGAGGCGGGCCTCTGAGCCGATCGCGGCCTCGCCAACGTAGGCTCGCAGTTCACGCACCACACGGCGTCCCCTGGAGAGCAGTGGACCCAGGCGCAACGTCAGCTACACACCCAGATTGCAGACGCTGGGACCGCCTGATCCGAATGCGTTCTGTGGGTGGCTCTCCACCATCCCGCGGGACGACTCGAACGATCACGATATGAGTGCAGGGTACGCCCGCGCGCCTGCGCTCATCGTTCCCTCTGTCGCCATTGCCGCCACCCGTTCTGATGCGCCATCGCTCACCTTCGCATCAGCAGCAACGACCCCGCCACGATCAGCGCAGCGCTCGCCAGACTGTACGCGGTGGGGATTTCGCCGAACAGCGCATAGCCCAGGCCCGCGGCCCAGACCAGGCCGGTGTATTCCATCGGTGCGGCGCGGCTCGCTTCGATGTGGGTGAAGGCCCAGGTGATGGCCATCAGGCCGCCGGTGGCGAGCAGGCCGATGAGCAGCACCGGGCCGATGTCGGCCGCGGTCATCGGGGCCCAACGCAGCGCCGTCGGCGCGGCGAGCAGCAGCAGCGGCAAGGTGTTCTGCACGAGCAGGATGGACCACAGCGCATCGCGCTGCGCCTGGTGGCGTGCCAGCACCACGACGCCGGAATAGCACACCGCAGACAGCCCCGCGGCGAGCATGCCCTGAACGCGCGCCGCGCTGCCGGGGTCGCTGCTGGCGCGCAGCTCCGGCCACAGGCCGATGCCCACGCCCACCGCGCCGAGCAGCAGCGCGGCCCAGATCCAGCGCGACGGGCGCTCGCGCAGCCAAAGCATCGCCAGCAAGGAGATGAACAACGGCGCGGTGTAGCCCACGGCCACCGCCTGCACCAGCGGCAGCAGCGTCAGGCTGTGAAACCAGCCGAGCAGCGCCAGCAGCAGCAAGACGCTGCGCAGGCCGTGCAGGCGCCAGCTCGGCCGCGCCGGCAGGGGGGTGCGGAACCACAGCCACAAGGGCAGTGCAAAGGCGCTGCCGGCGGCAAAGCGCAGGAAGGTGAGCTGCAGGGCATCGAAGCGGTTCGCCAGGGTCTTGACCGTGTGGCGTCCATGCCGATGAACAGCGCCGCCGCCAGCGCTGCGGCGGCCAGTGCGGCGCCGGCGCGCACCGGTGTGGCGGCGGGCGCCGGCACGGAACGCTCAGCCCGTGGCCAGCGTCTGCGCCAGGCGCGGGGCGTGTGGCCCGAATACGTAGGCGTCCATTCCCAGGCACCCGAGCGTGGCGCTGTCGTGCAGGCGCAGCGGCGGCGCGTCGCGGCCGCCCGCGCCGGCCGCCACGTACCAGGGCAGCAGGTGCTCGTCGGTCGGGTGCATGTCCACCGCGTGCGGCGCGCGCTTGCGGTAGTCGAACAGCGCGTCCCAATTGCGCTCAACGCTGCGTGCGTGCATCCAGTTGCGGAAGGCGCGGCTCTCGGCGATTTCGGGTTGGTTCGGGTCCGGGTGCAGGCTGCCGCCGGCGAATACGCGGCGCAGGTTGTGCGTGATGCTGCCGGTGCCGAAGACGAGCACGCCCTCGTCGGCCAGCGGCGCGAGCGCGGCGCCGAGCGCGAATTGCGCAGCCGGGGTCTGGCTCGGCACGAAGGCGAGCGGCAGCACGGGCACGTCAGCGTTCGGATAGATGTAGCGCAGCGCGGTCCAGTTGCCATGGTCCAGGCCACCTTGATCCACGGTGTGGACGCTCAAGCCGGCGGCTTCGAGCAGTGCGGCGACTTTGGGCGCGAGCGACGGGGCGCCGGGAGCGTCGTAACGCAGCGTGTAGAGCTGCGGATCGAAGCCGCCGAAGTCGTACACCGCTTCGTGCCTGGGCGCGGCGAGCAGCACATGGGCGCGCGCAGCGGTGTGCGCCGAGATCGCGACGATCGCTTTCGGCCGGCCGAATGTGGCGTCGATGGCGGGCCCAAGGCGCAGCATGAACGCTCCGGCCGCGCCGGGTTCGAGCGCGATCATCGGCGAGCCGTGGGAGACGAAGATGGGGGGCAGGGGGGTGTTCATGGATGGAATTGCCTCACTGGGTCGTCGAGGCCAAGGCCTCCGGGATCGATTGGGTCAGCGCCGGCGCGGCCTTGCGCAGCCGCGAATCTTGCGTCACGAGCTTCGCCCCCAGTGCCTGGGCCGCGGCCAGAAAGCGAGCGTCGTAAGCCGAGACGCCGAAGTTCGCGGCCACGCGCAAGGCGTCGGCGTGGGGCACCTCGGGCGTCGCCGTCATCAGGGTGCAGGCGCGCTCCAGCAGAGCCAGCGCCTGGGGCAGCGTCAAGGCCCTGGCGCGAACCTGGGTGGCCAGAAGATTGCTGAACTCGATGCGGTAGAAGGCGTCGCCGCGCCAATCCGGATCGGCCTGCCACAGGGCTTGGGCCTGTGGCGTCGCGTCGCCGGCGATCAGCAGATAGGCGATGACGTTCGTGTCGACAATGTGCACGGCGCGCTTCGGATTCAGTCGCGCCCTTGGGCGATACCCCGTTCGATGTCTGCCGCCGACAAGGGCCCGCGCCCGCGCAACTTCACCGGTTGAGGCGGCCCCGCCGATGCGGGCGCATGGGACTCCGCGCGCAGGCCGGTTTCGAGCAGGGCCGCGACAGTGTCTTTCAGCTTGCGGTCGGACTGGACGGCGCGCATCTTCACGCGGCGCACCAGTTCGTCGGGTAGGTCGAGGGTGGTTTTCATGGGCGCATTGTGCTGGAAACCCAGTTTACTGGCAAACCGCGAAAGCTTGGCCGACTGGGCACCGAGCCACCCGGCCGGTGTCATCCCGGCGCCCGTGCGCGCCGCCGTCCGGTGCAGTCAGGTGACGAGATGCTGCGGCGAACCCGCCGCCCACTTGTCGATGTTGTCGATCAGCTGATCGGCGAGGAACTGCATCGCGTTGTCCGACGCCCACGCCACGTGCGGTGTGAGGATGAAGTTCGGCCGGCGCACGTCGAGCAGCGGGTGGCCGTGGGTCGGCGGCTCGGTGGTGAGCACGTCGAAGCCGGCGCCGGCGATCAGGCCCTCGTCCAGCGCGCGGATCAGCGCGGCTTCATCCACCAGCCCGCCGCGCGAGGTGTTGATCAGCAGCGCGTTTCGCTTCATCGCCTTCATCTGCGCGTAGCCGATCAGGTTGCGCGTTTGGGCGGTGAGCGGGCAATGCAGCGAGATCACGTCGCTTGTCGAGAGCACCTGCGCCAGCGGCGTGAACTCGACCCCTGGCATCTTCGGCGGCTCGTGGTCGGCAAACAGCACGTTCATGCCGAAGCCGCGCGCGATCGCTGCGGTGCCCTGGCCGATCGCACCCTCGCCGATGATGCCCAGCGTGGCGCCGTGCAGGTCGCCGATCGGATGCGTGAAGAAGCAGAACTGGTCGCTCTTCTGCCAGACACCCGCCTCCACGTCTTGCCGGTAGGCCAGGATGTTGCGGCGCAGGTTCAGGATCAGCGCGAAGGCGTGTTCGGGTACCGTGTGCACTGCGTATTTGCGGATGTTCGCGACCGCGATGCCGTGCTTCTTGCAGTAGGGCACGTCGATCACGTCGTAGCCGGTGGCGGCCACGGCGATCATCTTCAGCTCGGGCAATTGCGCGAGGGTTTCAGCGCGTAGCGGCACCTTGTTGGTGATGCACACCGTCGCGCCAGCGAGCTTGGCGACGAGCTCGTTGACCGAGGTCTTCGCGTGCTCGACATAACTTGCGGCGAGCGCCGGTTTGCGCACTTTTGCCTTGAGCGAGGCGCGGTCGAGAAAGACGACGCGGTGCGAAACTGCCATGTCAAATGCCTGCGGTGGGACGGGTGGGGGCATCGCGCTCGCGGCGGAATCTGCGCGCGGCGGTGACACCAGAGATCGGCTCGATCTTAATGCCGTTGCAACGAACAGCCCAGCCAAGCCACGTCGGATGGCGGTGCAGATCGACAAGCGCGGTTGATTGGGGCGGGCGGGCCCTGGCGAAAGGAGCATCGCCATGCTTTGCCCTGCCCCTCGAGCGAGTAATAATCATGGTATTACAGTGGTCCGTTCGGGAGGATGACGCATGACGATGACCGTGAAGCTGGCCCCTGCGCTGGAGCAGTCGCTGCGGCAGCGCAGCGCCGCATTGGGTCGCCCGGCGAGCGAATTGATCCGCGAGGCACTGCAAGCCTATCTGGTCGCAACTCCGGTGTTGCCGCCTTCCTCCTACTTGCTCGGCCAAGACTTGTTCGGCAAGCATCGTGGGCCGCCTGACCTGGCCAGCACGCGCAAGGGCGCGCTCACGCAGGCCTGGGGCGCCAAACACCGCGGGCGAACCGGCAAGGCACGCAGTGGCTAGAGCTTCGGTCAAAACGTCGGCGATCAAGGCGCCGGTATCGATTGCCGGCAAAGTGCTTGCCGACAGCGGCCCCTTGTTGGCCTTGTTCAATGGCGGCGACACTTGGCACGCGAAGGTTCTGGCCTGGATGCAAAACAACCAAAGCGCGCATCTGGTCACCACCTGGCCGGTGCTGACCGAGGTCTGCGCGCTGTTGTCGCGGCGTCTGGGCAACCCGGCTGCGCTCGACTTTCTGCGCTGGGTCGAGCGCGGGGGTGTGGCGCTCGACGAGCCGCGCAGCCACTCGCTGACGGACATGCTGGCGATTGCCGAACGCTGCGCCGACTTGCCGCTCGACCTGGCCGATGCGTCGATCGCCGAGGCCGCTGCACGTTTGCGCATCCGCAGAGTCCTGACGATCGACGCCGATTTCGACATTTACCGCGACAAAGCGGACCGCCCGCTCAGCAACGTCTTGCGCGCAGGGAGTTGAAATGGCCGCCACACAATCTTTGCCCGACGGTCCGAGCGCCTCGAAGCGCCGCCGGCCCTCGATTCTCCGCCTCGCCGCGCGCCAAACGGCGCGCGACTTCCGCGCCGGCGAGCTGCGCCTGCTCATCGTCGCCGTGATGCTCGCGGTGGCCGCCCTCACCGCAGTGGGTTTTTTCGCCGACCGCATCAACGGTGGCCTGGCGCGCGACGCGCGGCAGATGTTGGGCGGCGACGCCATCGTCGCGAGCGACCAGCCGGCGCCGCCCGGGTTTGCCGCCAAGGCGCACGAGCTCGGCCTGCTGACCGCGACGACCGCGTCGTTCCCGAGCATGGGCCGTGCGCTCGACGCGCAAGGCGGCGCGTCGCGACTCGTCGCCGTGAAGTCGGTCAGCGAGAACTATCCGCTGCGCGGGCGCTTACGCCTGAACGGCGGCGCCGGGACGCCCGAGTTGAGCGTGGCGCGTGCCCCCGACCGGGGCAGCGTGTGGGTCGACGCGGCGCTGCTCGACGCGCTGTCCTTGAAGATCGGCGACGCCTTGCTGCTGGGCGACGCGAGTCTGCGCATCGCCCAAGTCATCGTCATCGAGCCCGATCGTGGTGCGGGCTTCATGGCCTTTGCGCCTCGTGTGATGCTGAACGACGCCGACCTTGCCGCCACCGGCCTGGTGCAGCCGGCGAGCCGTGTCACCTACCGGCTCGCGGTGGCGGCGCCGGGCAACGACGACGCTGGCGTGCGTGCTTTCGTCACCTGGGCCGAGGCGCAAGTGAAGCTCGAGACGCTGCGCGGCCTGCGCGTCGAGTCGCTCGCGAGCGGCCGGCCGGAGATGCGCCAGACGCTGGACCGCGCTGAAAAATTCCTCAACCTCGTCGCCTTGCTCGCCGCCTTGCTTGCCGCGGTCGCGGTGGCGATCGCGGCGCGCGACTTCGCCGGCCGGCACCTCGACGACTGCGCGATGCAGCGCGTGCTCGGCGCGTCGCAGCGCGGCATCGCGTTGCAATACCTCGTGCAATTCGCCGCGATCGGGGTCGCGGCGAGTCTGGGTGGCGTGCTGCTCGGCTTAGCCGTGCACCATGTGTTCGTTCTGCTGCTTGCCGGGCTCGTCGATTCGCAGCTGCCTGCGGCGAGCGCCTGGCCGGCGCTGTTCGGTCTGGGCGTCGGCTTGACGCTGCTGATGGGCTTTGGCCTGCCTCCCGTGCTGCAACTCGCGCGCGTGCCGCCGCTGCGCGTGATTCGGCGCGACGTGGGCGGCTTGAAGCCCGCATCGATTGCCGTGCTCGGCGCGGGCGTCGTGGGCTTCACCGCCTTGTTGATGGCGGTGTCGAGCGATCTGAAACTCGGCCTCATCGCAGTGGGCGGCTTTGCCGCTGCGGTCGCCTTGTTCGCCTTGTTGAGTTGGGGCGCGGTGCTGCTGTTGCGCCGCGTCGTTCCCGAAGCGCGCGCGCCGCGTTGGCTGGTGCTGGCGACGCGCCAGATCGCGGCGCGGCCGGCGTTTGCCGTCGTCCAGGTGTCGGCGTTGAGCGTCGGCCTGCTTGCGCTCGTGCTGCTCGTGCTGCTGCGCACCGACCTGATCGCGAGTTGGCGCCAGGCGACTCCCGCCGACGCGCCGAACCGCTTCGTCATCAACATTCAACCCGAGCAAGGTGAGGCGTTTCAGCAGCAGTTGCGGGGCGCGGGCGTGGCCAAGTTCGACTGGTTCCCGATGATCCGCGGCAGGCTCGTTGCGATCAATGGCAAGACGGTGGTTCCCGACGACATGACGGACGCGCGCGCGAAGCGCCTGCTCGACCGCGAGTTCAACCTCAGCCACGGCGCCACGCTGCCCGAGCACAACGTGGTGAGCAGCGGGCACTGGAGCGGCGATGAAGCCGGCGCGCTGAGCGTGGAAGACGGCCTGGCGCAGACGCTGCAACTCAAGCTCGGTGACACGCTGCGCTTCGACATCGCCGGCGCGATGACGGAGGGCCGCATCACGAGTCTGCGCAAGGTCGATTGGAGTTCGATGCGCGTCAACTTCTTTGTCATCATCCCGCGCGCCAAGTTGCCCGAACTGCCCGCGACCTACATCGCCGCGTTTCGCGCGCCCGCCGCAGCGGGTTTCGACAACGCGCTGTCGCGCAACTTCCCGAACATCACGAATGTCGACGTGTCGGCGTCGATCGCCCAGGTGCAGCGCGTGCTCGACCAAGTGGTGCGCGCCGTCGAGTTTCTGTTCGGCTTCACGCTGGCTGCAGGCTTGGTGGTGTTGTTCGCTTCCGTGAGCGCGACGCGCGAAGCGCGCGCGCGGGAGTTTGCCGTGATGCGTGCGCTCGGCGCCAGCAGCAAGTTGCTCGCGCAAGTGCAGCGTGCCGAGCTGCTGGGCGTGGGCGCCCTGGCCGGCGTGTTGGCGTCGCTCGCGGCGATCGCGGTGGGCTGGGCGCTGGCGCGCTACGTCTTCGAATTCAGCTGGAACGCCTCAGCGTGGGTGCCGTTGATCGGCGCCGTGACGGGCGCCTTGCTCGCCCTCGCGGCGGGCTGGTGGGGCTTGCGCGAAGTGCTGCGCCGGCCGGTGATCGAAACGCTGCGGCGCGCCGCGCAGGAGTAGCCCTGGCAGCGGTTTCGGCGACGATTTGTCATCCCGGCGAACGCCGGGATGACGTCGGTGGGGTGCGCTGGGATGACGATGCGGTGGCCCTTCGCCGCACGCAGTCGACGTAGCGCTCGCCGTCGGGTGGCGTGCCGCTGCGCTGCGACGCCCAGATCATCTCGCCCAGGCACTCCATCACTTCGTGCTGCGCGTTGTGCGCCGAGCCGAGGCGCGCACGCAGCAGTTCGAACGCCTGCTTGATGCCGCGCGGCTGGTCGATGCCGAGCTGTTCGCTGATCGACAAGTGCATCGACAAGTGCAGGAACGGGTTCGTTCGGCCTGCGTCGACGTCGAACTGCGCGGCGAGCGCAACGTCGACGCTCTCGAGGTCGGCGTGGTACTCGGGGTGCAGCGCGATCCAGTCGCAAGCCACGCCTTCCAACGGCGTGAGCGGCGCGCTCTCGCGGTGCTTGCGGTAGGTCTCGCAAAAGAATCGCCGTACGTCGGCCTGGGAGGGTGCAAACATCGGACAATTCTCGCTCCGTGGAATTGCCTCTGATCGCCGAACCGGCCTTTTACTTCATCGCGGTTCCCGCAGTGTTGTTGATGGGCCTGTCCAAGAGCGGTTTCCTCGGCGGCTTCGGTTCGCTCGCCACGCCGCTGCTGGCGCTGGCGGTGCCGGTGCCGCAGGCGGCGGCAATCATGTTGCCCCTGCTGCTCGTGATGGACGCAACGGGCTTGCAGCAACTCTGGCGCGAGCGCGACCGTGTGCTGCTGCGCCTGCTGCTGCCCGCCGGGCTGTTGGGCACGCTGCTGGGGACGGTGCTGTTCGGCGTGTTGTCGGCCAGCACGGTGGCGGCCGTCGTCGGCGCTTTGACCCTCCTCTTTCTGGCGCAGCGCCTCCTGTTCCCGCCGCGCGCGAACGCACCTCCACCGCCGCGCTGGCTCGGCGGCGTGCTCGCCGTGGCGGCGGGGTTCACGAGTTTTGTTGCGCACGCCGGAAGCCCGCCGATCAACGCCTACGTGCTTCCCTTGCGCATGAATGCGATGGCCTACGCCGGAACGATGGCGGTGTTCTTCGCCGCGATCAACTTGTCGAAATGGTTGCCGTATGCGTGGCTGGGTCTGCTCGACTTGCGCAATATGAGCACGGCGCTGGTGCTGCTGCCGCTCGCGCCGCTCGGCGTGTGGCTGGGGCTGTGGCTGGCGCGGCGCATCGAGTCGCGCTGGTTCTATCGAATTGCCTACGCGGGCATGTTCTGCACCGGCGTGAAGCTGCTGTGGAGTGGCCTCGCGCCATAGGAAAACGCCAGCTTGCGGGCGCTTCGGAGCGCTGGCACACTCAAAGCGGGACAAGCGCAAGCACGCATCGCGCATTTCTTGGTTTCACTCAAGCTCAGGAAGACAACATGAAATATTCGAAAGTTCTGCTGGTGGGTTCATTGGCCGTGTCGGCGTTGACACTCGCCGGATGCGCCGGCACGGGCGCCACCGCCCAGGCCTCGGCATTCAAGCTGAGCAGCCCGGACCTCACCGGCAATACCTTTGCCACGCAATACATCCTGAACGGCTTTGGCTGCACAGGCGGCAATGTGTCGCCCGCGCTCACCTGGAGCGGCATTCCTGCGGGAACGAAGTCGCTGGCGCTGCAAGTGCACGACCCGGACGCGCCCACCGGCAGCGGCTTCTGGCATTGGGCGGTGTACGACATTTCGCCTTCGACCACCGGTCTGGCGCGCGGTGCGGGCAACAGCCCGGCGTCGTTGCCCGCAGGGGCCTACGGCGGGCAGTCCGACTTTCAGGACACTGGCGCGACCGGCGTGAACGGCAACTACGGTGGGCCCTGCCCACCCGCGGGCGACAAACCGCATCGCTATGTGTTCACGCTCTACGCACTGGGCATGGACAGCGTCACCAAAGCCGGTGGCATCCCCAAGACCGCGACACCGGCGGTTTACAGCTTCGTCATGAACAAGGGCATCGGGCCGGGGCTGCTGGGCAAGGCGTCGTTCACGGCGACTTACGGCAGGTAGTGCTGCGTCGACCCGATCCCCCGGTGTGTCGTTCGAGTTCCGCACGGAAGGTTTCAGCATGAACTTCGCCGGTATCGCGGTCGGCTTGGCCGCGGCCTTGCTCGCCGCGCTGCCGCCGGCTGCCCAGGCCCAGGACAGCGCGAAGATCTTCAAGATCGGGCGCGTGTCGCCACTGTCGGAGGAAGCCGCTGCGCCGTCGAACGAGGCGTTTCGACGTGGCATGCGAGACCTCGGCTGGGTCGAGGGGAAGAACTACACGATCGAGTCGCTCTTTGCGCAGGGCAAGCTGGAGCGATTGCCCGCGCTCGCGGCAGAGCTCGTGCAGCGCCGCGTTGACTTGATTGTTGTGGGGTCGTCGCCCGGCGCCTTGGCCGTGAAGAACGCGACGCGCACCATACCCGTGGTGACGGTGACGACCGGCGATCCTGTGGCGGATGGGCTCGTCCAGAGTCTGGCGCGCCCGGGGGGCAACGTCACGGGCGTGACCACGCTGGCGCAGGGACTGAACGCGAAGCGCGTGCAACTGCTCAAGGAAAGCGTCTCCGGAATGACGCGCCTGGCCGTGCTAACCAACCCGGGCGACTCGTACGCCGCGGCGTTTGCCAAGGAACGCGAGGAGGTCGCGCGCGCCTTGGGACTGAAGATTCAGATATTGGAAGCGAGTGGTCCGAGCCTGTTCGAGCCGGCCTTCGCCGCCGCGGCCGGCGAACGTGCGCAAGCGCTGTCGGTGTTGCCGGGCATCGTCTTTCTGACGCATCGCCAGGCGATCGTCGAGCTTGCCGCGAGCCGCCGCCTGCCCGCGATCTATCCCGAGCGCGGCTACGTCGAGGCCGGCGGCTTGATGTATTACGGCGCCAGCCTGGTCGACATGTGGCGCCATGTGGCGGTGCACGCCGACAAGATTCTCAAGGGCGCCAAACCCGCCGATTTGCCGGTGGAGCAACCCACAAAATTCGAGTTGGTCATCAACCTGAAAACCGCCAATCAACTCGGCCTGAAGATTCCCCAATCGGTGTTGCTGCGCGCGGACGAGTTCATCGAGTGACGTAGCGCGAATGTGATTCCGCGCTACTTCGGCTTGTCGACGTAAGCCTCGACAACCACGGCGTCGAGCCGGTAGCCGCTCGCGCCCATCGCGGTGTCGGACTTGGCCGCCTTGAGCGTGCCGCTCACCCACACCGTGTCCATCGATCGAAAACCTTTCGCTGCGGTGCGCGGCACGACGTGCACGATCTGGTTCGCCGGTGGCGGCGGCGTGTGGATGCACGCGCCGAAGTAGGGCACGAGCAGGAACTCCTTGAGGCCCGTGGTGCTGTCGTCCAGCGGCACCACGTAACCCGGGATGCGCACCGCTTGATCTTCGAGTTTGGGGTTGACCGGCGCGTTGTCCCAATACTCGCGCATGCGCTTCAGCGCTGCCGCGGCGCGCGGGTCGGCGTCCGAGAGTCCCGCGAGATTCATGTCTTTCATCTCCTTGAACGGGTCCCAGTCCGCGGGGACGAGGTCGTCCCACTTGATTTCGCGGTACGCCGCCTTCGCCGAAGCGCCGGAAGACTTGCTTGCCGTGGCGCCGGTCTTGGCGGGAGGCGCTGCTGGATTGTTTTGCGCAAGGGCGACAGCCGCACTGGCGAGGAGGAGCGGGCCGATCAGGAACAGGCGGGTCATGGTCAGACTTTCGGTGACAGGCCGTCGGCGAGCGACAGGCGATACGCGCGCCAACCCGGCACGAGGCTGGCGAGCAGCCCGGAGGCGATGATTGCAGCGAGCAACATCCATTGCGACAGCGTCGGCGCGACAAGGTGCAGCGTGATGCCGAAGCGCGACTGTACCCAAGGTCCGGCGGCGACGATGAAAACGATTGTCAGCATGAGCCCGAGGCCCACGCCGATCAGCGTGATCAGGCCGCCTTCCACCGCGAGCAGCCCGGCGACGTGGCGCGGCCCGGCTCCGACGGCCCGCAGCACGGCGAGTTCGCGGCGCCGCTCGTTCAAGCCGGCGAGAACGACGGCGATCAATCCCGCCAGGCTCACGACGGCGACCAACATCGACATGCCGAGCAAGGCTTTTTCGCCGACGCCGACCACGTCCCACAACTCGTCGAGCGCGACGCCGGGAAGCACCGCCATCAAGGGCTCTTCCTTGAAGTCGGCGATGTGGCGCTGCACGGCAAAGACCGCGGCGCGGGTCTTCAGGCCGATGAGTGCCGCGGTGACTTGTTTGGGTTCGAGGTCGAACTTGCGCGCCTGCTCGGCAGGAATCTTCAGGCCCGGGATCGGCGCACCGCCACCCCACTCGAGGTGCAGCGCCTCGATCGCCTCCTGGCTGACGTGCACGGTCCGGTCCACCGGTGTTCCGGTGCGCGCCAGAACGCCCACCACTTGAAACGGCTTGTCGGCGTGCTCCAGGCTCAAACCCGGGCCGGTTGGGGCGCTGCCCGCGCCGTGGCTCAGGATCAGCTTCGTGCCCAGCCCGTAGCCGAGTTGCGCGGCGACTTCGGCGCCGATGACGGCTTCGTAGACGCCGTCCAAGGTGCCGGCAAAGGCGCGGCCTTGCGCGAGCACAAGCGCTGCGCGATCCCCATAGCGAAAGCGCGCGAAGTAATCGCTGCTCGTGCCGAGCACGGGCATGCCGCGATGCGAATCGCCCAGCGTTATCGGCACGACCCAGTCGACGGCGCGGTGCGCGGCGATTTTGCGCACGCTGTCCATGCGGATGTTGTTCGTCGCCGCGCCGATGCGGAACACCGCGTAGAGCATCAATTGCACCGAGCCGGTTCGAGCGCCCATCACCAGATCTGTGCCGCTCACCGACTGCGAGAAACTGCTGCGCACGTCGCTGCGCATGCGCTCCAGGCTGAGCAGCAGCAGCGTCGACAGCGCCATCGACAGCACGACGAGTGCCAGCGTCGTGCGCCGGTTCCAGGCGCTGTGCGCGGCCAGGTGCAGCAGGGCGCTCACGCTGCACTCTCCCGCGGCGCGGCCTGGTTCACGTCGGCGAGCGAGACGTTCATGTCGAATTGCGCGGCGAGTTGCCGGTCGTGGCTGACGAACACGAGCGAACTCCCTGCGGCGCGACACTGCGCGAGCAACAGCGCCATGAACGCGTCGCGCAGTTCGGTGTCCAGCGCCGATGTGGGCTCGTCGGCGATGATCAATTCAGGCGCGCCGATCAAGGCGCGCGCCGCGGCAACGCGCTGCTGCTGGCCCACCGATAACTGCGACGCCGGCTTCGCCCAGGTGCTGCGCGGCAGGCCCACGCGCTCGAGCAGCGATTGCGCGCTCATCCCCGCCGACCCCGCTTGCGCCATCGCGCGCGTGCGCCGCAATGCCGAGAAGCGGCACGGCAGCAGCACGTTGTCCAGCGCGCTGAGGTAGGGCAGCAGGTTGAACTGCTGGAAGATGTAGCCCACGTGGTCGGCACGGCGCGCATCACGCCGGCTCGACGCCAGCGTCGCCCAGTTCACGCCGAGCAACTCCACCGTGCCCTGGCGCGGCAGCAGCACGCCCGCGAGCAGCCCGAGCAGCGTGCTCTTGCCCGAGCCGCTGGGGCCGTGCAGGAACAGTGTTTTGCCGGCCGGGACTTCCAGGTGGTCAAGCGCCAGGCAGTCCGCTTGATCGTTCGGCCAGGCGAAGCGCAGCTGTTCAATACGGATCACGGGAGTCGCCTGCGCAGCGTCAACGCCGCAAGGAAATGCGCGTCGTCGGGCGCCTCAGGCTGCGCTTGAACTGGCCCTGGGGTGTGGCGACCTGGATGTCGATGCGCTGCAATCTGGGGAACGCGTCGAACAGGGCGATGTCCATCGTGCCCGGAAGCGTCGCGCTCTTGCACGCGAATTCAAACGTTGCGTCGAGGTCGGCGTGTTCGGCGCCCTGCGCTGCGGCAGGGGCTGGCGCGCCAAGCTTCAGCGCGGCCGACGTCAGCGCCACACTCGCGAGGCTGCAACCCGCTGCCGCGTCGAATTGAAACAGTCGGTCTGCCGCTTTCAGCCTGGCGACCCCTGCATCGACACGCGCTCGCTCGGCGGCGCTGCGTGGGGCGCGTTCGAAGCCGAACAGCGCGTCGAGTGGCGCCTCGAACTGCACGCTGACGGTCTTGCCCTCGACTGCGACATCGAGCCGCGCTGCGCCATGCTCATGGGCCTGCGCCTGCGCCTGCAGGGGTGCAAGCGTCGGCTGCGCAGCGAGTAACGCAAAGGCAAGGCTGAGGATCTTCATGATGGGCCGGCCGCATTGTGTGGCGAAGTGGTGGCGCGCCAAGCCGCGTGATCGTCTCGATCCGGCGCGGGCGCAGCGCCAAAGGCGACGCGCTTTTAGCTGAATTGAGCGGCGCACGCAGATGGTGTTTTCACGGAGGTTTTGGCTCACCCCAAAGCGTGACCACATGTAACAATCACTGTATCAAAACCCATAAGGAGACTGTTATGCCGGTAATCGTGGTCGCAAATCCAAAAGGCGGTGTCGGCAAATCGACACTTGCGACCAACCTTGCGGGCTATCTCGCAGCGAGTGGCCACAGCGTGATGTTGGGCGACGCGGACCGACAGGAATCCACCCACACCTGGCTCGGCATGCGCCCTGCGGGGTTGCCGCGAATCCACAGCTGGGAGGTCGCACAAGACAATCTGGTGCGGCCACCGCGCGGCACGACGCACGTCGTGCTCGACACGCCGGCGGGCCTGACGGGCAAGCGACTCGATGAAGTGTTGAAGGTCGCCGACAAGCTGTTGATTCCGCTGCAACCCGGCATGTTCGACATTCACGCGACCTACCGGTTCATCGAAACGCTGCGCGCGCACCGGCGCGCGACTTCGATCGAAATTGCGCTCGTCGGCGTGCGCACCCGCGAGGGCACGATCTCCACCGATCAGTTGCGCAGGTTCCTCGCCGAAGTCCACCTGCCGGTGCTGGCGATGTTGCGCGAATCGCAAAACTACGTGCACCTCGGCGCGCATGGCGTGTCGCTGTGGGACATGGCGTCGAGCCGCTTCGAGCGCGACCTGGCGCAGTGGGCGCCGATCACCGCGTGGATCAACGACGAGGTGTTCGACGAGGGCCTGGACTTGCAACAGGCGGCGTGATGACCGCGCGGGGCTGATCAGGCGGCGGGAGCTTCCCCGCTCCAGCCGGCACGAGCCTGCTGCTCGCGTCCGGCCTCGCGCTCCTGCGCGAACAGCTCTTCCAACTGCTGGCGCCCCTGCTTTGCCGAAGCGATGAGCTTGGCCTGGTCTTTCCAGTGCGGCAGCGTCGCCTCCAGCTGTTCGACGTTGTGGCGCCGAAAGCGCAGCGCCAGGTTGCGCGCGTGGTGCGGCTGCCAGCCGAGCATCTCGAGGGCAGAGCGCGCGCTCATCAATGCCGAGTCGAGCGTCTCGCGCTCGATCAGCGTCACGCCCAGCTCGCGCAGGCGAAAGTAATGCTGCACGTTGCGCGCCCGCGCAACGATTTGCAGATTGGGGAAGTGATCGCGCACCATGCGCGCGACGGCGACGCTCTGGTCGACGTCGTCGATCGCAAGCACGAGCACGCGCGCCTGCGCGGCACCGGCGACGCGCATCAAGTCCAGGCGCGACGCGTCGCCGTAGTGCGCGAGCCAGCCGAAGCGGCGCAGCGCTTCAATTTGCTCGGCGTCATGATCGAGCACCGTCGGCAGGATGCCGTTCGCGTAGAGCAGGCGGCCGACGATCTGGCCGTAGCGCCCGAGGCCGGCAATGATCACCGGGGCGTTTTGCGGCTCGCTCAGCTCGGCGTGTTGGGTTTTCTGGTGCGCGCCCAGGTGCGCCGCCCACCAGCGGTCGGCGAGCACGAGCAGCAAGGGCGTGAGCACCATTGAGATTGCGACCGCAGCGACAAGCAGCGACGCCACTGATGCATCGATCACGCCTGCGCCGGCGGCGCTTTGGAACACGACAAAACCGAACTCGCCGCCCTGCGCGAGCAGGATCACGAAGACCGGGCGTTCGGGCAGCGGAATCGGCATGCTGCGGCACATCGCCCACAGCACCAGCGCCTTGAGCAGGAGGAAGCCCAGCACCACCGCAGCCACCAGGGCAGGGCTTTGCAATACGACCGCAAAGTCGATGCTCATTCCCACGGCGATGAAAAACAAGCCGAGCAGCAGACCTTTGAACGGCTCGATGTCGGTCTCCAACTCGCGCCGGTATTCGCTCTCGGCCAGCAGCACGCCAGCGAGAAATGCGCCGAGCGCCATCGACAGCCCCACCGCCTGCATCAGCGCCGCGGTGGCCACCACCAGCAGCAGCGCCGCGGCGGTAAAGATTTCGGGCGTCTTGCTGCGCGCGATCCAGCGCAGGGCCGGGCGCAGCAGCAGGCGCCCGCCCAGGATGATGGCGACGATCACGCCGATCGCCTTGGCCGCGCCGAGCCAGCCGCCGCCGCTCGCGTGCACGCTGCTCGCGGCGAGCAAGGGCACGAGGGCGAGGATCGGAATCGCCGCAACGTCTTGCAGCAGCGCGACGCTCAGTACCGCCTGGCCCGAGGTGGTGGGCATGAGGTTGCGGTCGGCGAGCACGCCCAGGCCGATCGCCGTGGACGACATCGCCAGGCCGAGCGCAGCGACGATCGCCAGCTTCATCTCGACGCCGCACAACCACGCCACCGCGGCGAGCAGCAGGCCTGAGCCGAACAGTTGCACGCTGCCCCAACCGAAGATCGGTTTGCGCAGTGCCCACAAGCGCCGCGGTTCGAGCTCCAGGCCGACGAGGAACAGCATCAGCACGACGCCGAACTCGGCAAAGTGCAGCATGTCTTGCGCCTCCGTGACGAGCTTCAGTCCCCAAGGCCCGATGGCGATTCCCGCGCTGAGATAGCCGATGATCGACCCCAGGCCGAGCGCGCGTGCGATCGGCACCGCGAGCACCGCTGCGCCGAGGTAGATGAGGCTGCCTGTGAGCCAGCTGCTGTGTTCCATCACGCCGCCTCCTGCGCAGGCCGAGCCGTGATTGGCACGGCGCACGCCGGGCATTCGTCCAGATCGGCGAGTTCGGGCCAGTCGGGGTAGCTGCGCAAGCGCTGGGCATACGTCTGCGCGTGCGCTTCGATCTGCGCGTTCGACGTGTGGTGCGCGCCGTGCAGCAACAGCGGCGGCAGGAAACGCATGCCGCACAGCGCCGCGGTCTGCTCGTAGGGCGGCAAAAAGGCATCGAAGAAGTAGCGGTTGTAGCTGTCGGGCCGGTACGAATCTTCGGGTCCGCCGGTGCTCGCGACCAGCCACAAGTCTTTGCCGCGCAAGGCGCTGCCGCCCGGGCCGTAAGCCCAGCCGAAAGCAAGCACTTCATCGATCCACAGTTTCATGAGCGGCGGCGTGCTGTACCAGTGGATCGGGTGCTGCCAGACGATCAGCTGCGCTTGCGCAAGCGCCGCCTGCTCGGCGCCGATGTCGATCAGGTAGTCCGGGTAGAGCGCGTAGAGGTCGCGCAGCCGCGCCGGCGTTTGCGCTGCGGCGCGCAGTGCGGCGCGATTGGCGCGCGATTGCTGGAGGTGCGGGTGCGCTGCAATCACAAGCGCGGCCGGGGCGGGGGATTCGGGCATGGTTGGGTCTTTCGGTGAGGCGCGAGGTGTTTCAGATCGTGCTTTCACTGGTATTCCGCAATGTCGCGGGGGCATCGGTCACCGGTAACATAACCCGAATTGAAGCGTCGAGTCGGGAGGGCGTCATGCCGGTGATCGCGGTCGCGAATCCGAAAGGCGGGGTGGGCAAGTCCACGCTCGCGACCAATCTTGCGGGTTATCTTGCCGCGCGCGGCCACGCCGTGATGCTGGGCGACGTGGACCGGCAGCAATCGTCGCGCACCTGGCTCGGCCTGCGCCCGGCGGGGCTGCCGCCGATCCAGAGCTGGGACACGTCGCCCGACAAGCTGGTGCGTCCGCCGCGCGGCACGACCCACGTGGTGCTCGATACGCCGGCGGGCCTGTCGGGCAAGCGCCTCGACGAAGTCCTGAAGATCGCCGACAAGGTGTTGATTCCGCTGCAACCCGGCATCTTCGACATTCACGCGACGCACGAATTCATCGAGACCCTGCGCACGCACCGCAGGGCGCATTCCATCGAATTCGCCCTCGTGGGAATGCGCACTCGCGAAGGCCTGATCTCGACCGAGCAACTGCGCACCTTCCTCGCCACGGTGAATATGCCGGTGATCGCGTTCCTGCGCGACTCGCAAAACTATGTGCACCTGGGCGCGCACGGCCTGACGCTGTGGGACATGGCGTCGAGCCGCTTCGAGCGCGACCTGGAACAGTGGAAGCCGATCACGGCGTGGCTCAACGACGAAGTATTCGACGAAGAGTTCGTCGTGGAGAACGGTGAATGAAAACTTACGCGAAACTGAGTGACTTGCAGAGCCTGGTCGGTGCAGACCTGGGTCACAGCGACTGGGTCAACGTCGACCAGCCGATGATCGACGCGTTCGCCCACGCGACGGGCGACCATCAATGGATTCACGTCGATCCGCAGCGCGCCGCGGCCGGCCCCTTCGGCGCGACGGTGGCGCATGGGTTTCTCACCTTGTCGCTGCTGCCGCTGATGGGTGCGTCGGCGTTCGAGATCAAGGACACACGCATGGGCGTGAACTACGGCTTGAACAAGGTGCGCTTTCCCGCGCCGGTTCCGGTGGGCAGCCGCTTGCGCGGCGTCTTCAAGCTGCTCAGCTACGAAGTGCTCGAAGGTGGTGCGCAGCTGACGACACAAGTCACGATGGAACGTGAGGGCTCCACGAAGCCGGTGTGCGTCGCCGAGTCGGTGGCGCGCCGCTACATTTAAGCTGGACACCCCGTGCTGCGCGCTGGAGTCTCTTGCCCATGAAGGTCTTGCTGATCGATGACCACCCGCTGATCCTGGCAGCGCTGCAAGGCGTGATCCAGGAGTTGGGCGACGATGTCACCGTGGTGGGCGCGGCAACCGCGCGCGTCGGCCGCGAGAAGCTCAAGACGGAAAAGGACTTCGACCTGATCCTGCTCGACTTGAATCTGGGCGACACCGACGGCTTTGACGTGCTCAGCGATTTTCGCGCGACGTATCCGGAGTTGCCGGTGGTCGTGGTGTCGGCGTCGGACCGCTACAGCGACGTGATCAAGGCCATCGACGCGGGCGCGATGGGTTTCATCCCCAAACGCTCGAGCACGCCGGAGTTGCACGAAGCGCTGCGCCTGGTGATGTCGGGCGGAATTTTCATTCCCACCGGCGCGCGCGCGCTGATGACGAATTTGCCACCCGCGGTCGGGCCCTACGCGATGCCCACCACGTTTGCCGAAACGACGCCGATGATTCACCACATCGGCCGGCCGAATTCGCAAGACACGGGTTTCCATTCCGGCCTCCCCGAGTTGCCGGCGGCACCGCCGCTCGCCACACTGGGCCTCACGCCACGCCAGACCGAAGTGCTTGCCCTGCTGCTGCAAGGCAAACCGAACAAATTGATCGCGCGCGAATTGAACGTCGCGGTGGACACCGTGAAAGACCATGTCGCCGCGGTGCTGCGCGCGCTCAACGTCACGACGCGCACCCAGGCGGTTCTCGCCGTGGGTGAGATGAACCGGGCAGCGGGCTCGTCGGAGATGCGCCCGCCCGGGCGCTGACCCGTAGGCCTCGCCGCACGCGCCTGGGTTGCGCATGAGGTCTGACTGCGGTGAGTGCTGCCCCCGCGACTGAGCTTGAACTTTCGGCCGTGCCCGACGAGGTGCAGGCCGCCTTCGACTACCTTCCGACCACGCTCGCCGGCAACGCTGCTGGCGCAGGCGTTCTCACCCTGCTGTTCTGGGGCACGCCATCGATGGCCTTGCTCTGGTTTTGGCTCGCATGCTTTGTGGCCGTCTGGTGCGTGCGCTTCGCCTTGGGGCTGCGCTTTGCGCGCTCAGTTCGGCAGACCTTGGCGCACTGGCAAGCGTGGCAACGCCGCGCCCAGGCGGGAACGCTCGCGTCAGGTGCGAACTGGGGCCTGGCGGGATGGTTGTTCTACGCCGGCGGCCAGCACATCCAGCAGACCGGCTTGATCCTCGTCGTCTATACGTTTTGCGTCGCGGCGATGCCCATCCTGGCGACGCAGCCGCGCATCTACTTTGCTTACCTGCTGCTCGCGGCGCTGCCGCTGATCGTGCGCATCGCCACCGGCGCCGATGCCTACAGCCTGCAACTCGCCGGGTTGCTCGCGCTCATCGTCGGCTTGACGGCGGTGCTCGGCGGCAACTACCGTCAGGCGATGGCGCGCGTCATCGCATTGAAGCTGCAACTGAGCGAGGCGCTCGTGCAAGTGCGTCACGAGAAGAGAATCGCCGAAGGCGCGCGATACAGCGCCGAAGTCGCAAACCGCGCAAAGACGCAATTCTTCGCCGCAGCGAGCCACGACTTGCGCCAACCGCTGCACGCGATGGGCCTGTTCGCCCAGGCGCTGCGCGAGCGCACGCGCGATTCCGACGTGGCGCCGCTCGTGAACAGCATCAATGAATCGGTGAACGCGCTCGAGGGCCTGTTTACCGAACTGCTGGACATCACGCGAATCGACAGCGGCGCGATCGAAGTGAATCCGCGCGACTTTCGCGTGGCTGACATGCTGCACCGGTTGCGCTTGCACTTCGAGGCGAGCGCGTTCGAGAAGGGCCTGGCGCTGCGCCTGCGCGGTGCGGCGCGAATCGTGCGCGCCGATCCGTTGCTCGTTGAGCGCATCGTGCGCAATTTGCTCGCCAACGCGATCCGCTACACCGAAGACGGCACCGTGCTGGTGGGCTGCCGGCGCCGCGGCGACAAGGTGCAATTGCAGGTGTGGGACACCGGCTGCGGCATCGCGCCGGACGAGCAACTGCGCATCTTCGAAGAGTTCTATCAGGTTCGCGACCCCGTCGGCCCCGCGGCGGGCCAGCGCAAGGGCCTGGGCTTGGGGCTGGCGATCGCCAAGCGCCTTGCCGGGTTGATCGGCGCGCCCCTCACGCTGCGATCCTGGCCCGGGCGCGGCACGGTGTTCATGCTCGAACTGCCCGTGGGCGGTACGATTTCAGCGGACGTTGCTGCACAAACCAGCACCCCAGCGCCGCAGCTGACGCTGCACGGGCGGCGCATCGTCATCGTCGACGACGACGCTCGCGTGCTGGCCGGATTGGAGACGCTGCTCACGGGATGGGGCGCGCAAGTTCGCGCTTTCAGCCGCGTTCAGGACTGCCAGGCGTGGGCACGCGACTGCGCTGCGGATGAGCCCGTGCCCGACCTGGCGATCGTCGACTACCGCGTCGAAGACGGCCGCGACGGCGTGCAAGCGCTGCAGGCGCTGCGCGCCCGCTTCAGCTCAGGCCTGCCCGCGATCATGGTCAGCGGCAGCATGATGAGCGACGTCGAGTCGCTCGCTCAGGTGCACAACTTTCACCTGCTGCAGAAGCCCGTGCTGCCGAACAAGCTGCGCGCGCTGATAACGTTCAAGCTGGCGCCGGAACTTCAGAAATAGAAGCTCGCCATCAAGGCAATGTGGTCGGCGCTGGCCGATTGCCCGGTCGTGGATTCCTTGAACTTCGCGCTCACGCCGCGCACCTTGACGCCCACCCACGACGTGAAGCGGTACTCACCCTCGAGCAACACGCCGACTGTCGAATCGAATTTCGCGTCGATGTTGCTTGCCACGCCGTTCCCTTTGAGCCGAGGATTGTTGATGAAGGTGGCGCCCAGGCCGAATCGCAAGTTGTCGGTGGCGGGCACCGAGGCGATCACGTCCACCGGGTAGCGGCTGAACGTCACCTCGCCGTTGGACGGGCGTGTCGTGTCGACGTGGTAGCCCGCGGTCGCTTGCAGCGTGACGAGCGTGCCGATGCGCGTCTCGCCGCCAAAATAAAAGACGACGCCCGAGCCCGCATTGATGTTTTGCGTATCGCCGTTCGTATATTGCACAGTCGCCAGCTTCGAGCCGCCTCCCGTGACGCCCAGGCCGGCGACAAACTTGAAGGGTCGGTCACCGTCGGCGGCGTGTGCAGCGGTGCCGAGCAGCAGAAAAGCCAGTGCCAGAAGCTTGTTCATGATGTTCCTTGGGGTGGGTCGGGCCTGAGCAGAATAGGTCATCCCGCGACCAAGCGTTCTTCACTGAGGTGAATTGGCAACACTCGAAAGGTCGGAACTCCGGCCTGCGCCGGCATGGCGTCGCGGCGCAGCGTCGAACTTCAGCTTGGCGAAAACGCCAAGCGCACGTAAATCGGCGCAAACGCCTCGGCCTGCGTCACTTCCAGCAAGTGTTCGCGCGCGAGTTCGAGCAGGGCGATGAAGGTCACGACCATCACCTGCGGCCCGCGCGACGCGTCGAACAAGTCTTCGAACACGGCGAAGCGGCGCCCCTGCAGGGCGCGCAACACGATGCTCATGTGCTCGCGCACGCTCAATTGCTCGCGCGTGATGGTGTGGTGCTCGACGAGCTTGGCGCGGCGCATGATGTCGGCCCACGCGGCGCGCAATTCATCGGCGTTCACCTCCGGCAGGCGCGGCGCGAGTGCCTGCTCGATCGTCACCTGCGCGCGCAGGAAGTCGCGCCCGAGCAGCGGCAGCGCGTCCAGGCCCGCTGCGGCGAGCTTCATCTGCTCGTATTCGATGAGGCGGCGCACGAGTTCGGCACGCGGGTCTTCGGCTTCTTCGCCGTCGCGCGTTTTCTTCGGCGGCAGCAGCATGCGCGACTTGATCTCGATCAACATCGCCGCCATCAGCAGGTACTCGCTGGCCAGTTCCAGGTTGTGTTTGCGGATCTGCTCGACGTAGGCGAGGTACTGGCGCGTCACGTCGGCCAGCGGGATATCCAGGATGTTGAAGTTCTGGCGCCGGATCAGGTACAGCAGCAGGTCGAGCGGGCCCTCGAAGGCTTCGAGAAACACCTCGAGTGCGTCGGGCGGGATGTAGAGGTCGGTGGGCAGCGTGAACAGCGGCTCGCCGTACAGGCGCGCCACCGCAACGCCGTCAACGACGGAGGGCACCGACCGCTCCGTGGCGTCGGGCACAGCCAACCCGGGCGCGGCGCCCGCCGTCACAAGGTCACTCACGGCCTGTCAGCGCCCGGCGCTACTTGGTCTGGTAGACGTAGGGCTGTTGCGGCACGTTGGCGTCGCCGTACTCGGCCTGCGCGTCGCGGTCCAGCGCACGGTCCCACAGCAGCGCGCGCCCCTGGCGCTGCTCGGCCTCCAGTGTGGGCTTGCGCGCCTTGAGGTGTTCGATGAACGCCGTGGTGTCGGACTTGTAGTGTTTCCAGAACAGAGGCATGGTGGGGGCAAGAGCCGGCCGGAGTCGCGTGGGGCCTGATTTTAGGCTGCGCGCGTTTCGGTGCCCCTTGATGCGAGGCAAAATTTGCCCAGGCTCGATACTGCGCACCATTGCGCGCCCTTTCCCCCAGGAGTCCCACCGTGAGCAAAACCTTCGCCAGCCAAGCCGACCTCGAGGAAAAAAAGGTCACGTTCACGAAGCTGAGCGCAAACGCCTACGCGTACACGGCCGAGGGTGACCCGAACACCGGCGTCATCGTCGGCGACGACGCGGTGATGGTGATTGACACGCAAGCCACGCCGGTGATGGCGCAAGACGTGATCCGCCATATCCGCACCGTGACCGATCTGCCCATCAAGTACGTTGTGCTGAGCCACTACCACGCGGTGCGCGTGCTCGGTGCGACGGCGTATCAACCGCAGCACATCATCGCGAGCCGCGATACCTACGACCTGATCGTCGAGCGCGGCGAAGCCGACAAGGCGAGCGAGATCGGGCGCTTCCCGCGCCTGTTCCAGGCCGTGGAATCGGTGCCGCCGGGAATGACGTGGCCGACCATGACCTTCGTGGGCAGCATGAGCCTGTGGCTCGGCAAGCTCGAAGTGCAGTTGCTGCAGCTCGGCCGCGGCCACACCAAGGGCGACATCGTGGCGTGGCTGCCCGCGCAGAAGATTCTGTTCTCGGGCGACCTCGTCGAGTTCGACGCCACGCCTTATGCCGGCGACGCCTACTTTCAGGACTGGCCGAAAACGCTGGACCGGCTCGCGGCCCTCGAGCCGCGCGCCCTCGTTCCCGGGCGAGGCGCCGCCCTGACGACGCCGCAGGCGGTGGCCGCAGGCCTGGCCGGCACGCGCGGCTTCATCGCCGACGTGTGGAACAGCGTCAAAGCGGGCGTCGCCGCAGGCAAGGACCTGAACGCGGTCTACAAGGCAACCTTCGCCAAGCTGCAGCCCAAATACGGCCATTGGGTGATCTTCAACCACTGCATGCCGTTCGACGTGACGCGTTGCTATGACGAAGCGACGAAGTACGCCGACCCGCGAGTCTGGACTGCGCAGCGTGACATCGAAATGTGGGCGGCACTGGAAAACTGACGTGCCGCCGCCTTTGCTGCGCGGCCTGAGGCGCTCGCGATGAGCGGCAGCACGGCGCCCGCGCCGCGTGACTACGAAGCGCTGCAGTTCCCCTATCGCAAAGCGCCCGACCACGCTGCGTCTGCGCCGCTGAGTTACCCGGTGGTGGTTGTCGGCGCCGGGCCGGTGGGGCTGGCGCTGGCGATCGACCTGGCGCAGCAAGGCGTCTCCGTGCTTCTGCTCGACGACGACGATCGCTTGTCGAGCGGCTCGCGAGCCATCTGTTTTGCCAAACGCACGCTGGAAATTTTCGACCGCCTGGGCTGCGCCGATGCGATGGTCGCCAAGGGCGTGTCGTGGAAGGTGGGGCGCGTCTACTTTCGCGACGCGCAGATCTACGCCTTCGACTTGTTGCCCGAACCGGGCCACGAGCGGCCGGCGTTCATCAACTTGCAGCAGTATTACGTCGAGGGCTATCTGGCGGATCGCGCCGCAGCGTTGCCGAACATCGAGATCCGGTGGAAGAGTGCGGTCAAAGGCGTCGAAATTCGCGCCGACCACGTGCGCCTGACGGTCGAGACGCCGGACGGGCCCTACACGTTGGAAGCCGAGTACGTGGCTGCGTGCGACGGCTCGAAGTCGACGCTGCGCGGCCTGCTCGGCCTGGAAGCGACCGGGCGAACCTTTCGCGACCGCTTCCTGATCGCCGACATCAAAATGGACGCGCCCGATTTCCCCGCCGAGCGCCGCTTCTGGTTCGACCCGGCTTTCCACCCGGGGCAAAGCGTGTTGCTGCACAAGCAGGCCGACGGGTTGTGGCGCACCGACTTCCAGCTCGGCTGGGACGCGGACCCGCAAGCCGAGCGCCAGCCCGAGCGCATCCGGCCGCGGGTTCGCGCCTTGCTGGGCAGCATCGGCGCGCCGCACATGCAGTTTGAAATCGGCTGGGCGAGCGTCTACACCTTTGCCTGCCAGCGCCTCGAGCGCTTCCGCCATGGGCGGGTGATCTTTGCCGGCGACTCGGCGCACGGCGTCTCGCCGTTCGGCGCGCGCGGTGCGAACTCCGGCGTGCAAGACGCCGAGAACCTGGCGTGGAAACTTGCGGCAGTATTGCAAGGGCGCGCCGGCGATGCGCTGCTCGACAGCTACGCCACCGAGCGCGAATACGCGGCCGACGAGAACATCGCCCACTCGACACGCGCCACCGACTTCATCACGCCCAAGAGCGAGGTCAGCCGGCTGTTCCGCGACGCGACCCTCGACTTGGCGAAGACGCACCGCTTCGCACGCGCGCTCGTCAACAGCGGGCGCCTGTCGGTGCCGGCGACCTTGCGCGAATCGCCGCTGAACACGCCCGATGCCGATGACTTCAGCGGCGCAATGCTCCCGGGCGCGCCGGCTGCCGATGCGCCGATTCAGGCCGAAGGCGCCGCCCCCGGCTGGTTGCTGCGTAACTTGCATGGCGCCGAATTCACGGCGCTGTTGTTCGGCGACGCGGACGTTACGGCGCGGGTCAGCGACGTGCACCAGGCGGCTCGCGGTATCGCCCCGCTGCAGGTGCTGGTGATCGTGCCCCCGGGTTCACCGCTGGTGCAGGTCGAGGGCGCGCGCAGCGTCGTCGATGTAGAAGGGCTGCTGACGCAGCGCTACGATGGCCGCGACGGTACGCTGATCCTGTTGCGCCCCGATCAACACGTCTGCGCACGCTGGCGCAGCGCCGATGCGCACACGTTGCGTGCTGCGCTGCGGCGCGCGCTGGCGCTGCCGGACAGTCCTTGAGGATTTCATCGTGCCGCTCGTCACCACCACCCATCTTGCCGCCCCCGATGACTTCTACGAAGCCTTGATCGACGCACACCGTGACCTGGCTGCATCGCAGAGTCACGAGCTGAACGCCAAACTCGTGCTGCTGCTGGCCAATCACGTCGGCGACTTCGACGTGCTGCGCGAGGCCTTGAACGCTGCGCGGGCGAGCACGCTCGACAAGGCGGCATCGGGCGCGCCGCCGTAGGACAATCGGCCCCTCCGCGCAGATCGCGTCACACCCTTCCCTCGAGCGCAACCGTGAGCAATACCGACTTGCAGTACCTCTCCGGCTTTGGCAATGAATTCGCTACCGAGGCGATTGCGGGGGCGTTGCCGCAGGGCCGCAACAGCCCGCAGCGCGCGCCGCTCGGGCTCTACGCCGAGCAGATCTCCGGAACCGCGTTCACCGCGCCGCGCGCCGAGAACCGGCGCACCTGGATGTACCGGCGCCAGCCGTCCGTCGTGACGGGGCGCTATGAAGCGTATTCGCAGCCGCTGTGGACGAGTGGCGCTGCGGGCGGCCGAGTCGTCGCTCCCGACCCGATGCGCTGGAATGCGTTTCCGATTCCCGCTGAAGAACTCGACTTCATCGACGGGCTGCGCACCCTTGTCGCGAACGGCGATGTCGATGCGCAATCCGGGATGGCTGCACTCGTCTACGTGGCGAATCGGTCGATGGCGGGCCGCGCCCTCGTGAACGCCGACGCCGAAATGCTGCTCGTTCCGCAGCAAGGGCGCCTGATCGTTCGCACCGAGCTCGGCGTGCTGGACGCGAAACCCGGCGAAGTGCTGTTGCTGCCGCGCGGTTTGGCGTTTCGTGTCGAGCTGCCCGACGGCCCGTCGCGCGGCTACGTCGCCGAGAACTACGGCGCGCCCTTCCGCCTGCCCGAACTCGGGCCGATCGGTGCGAACGGGCTGGCCAATCCGCGCGACTTTCTGAGCCCCGTCGCGGCCTTTGAAGACTCATCCAGCGCGACGCAGATCATCAAGAAATTCGGTGGGCGACTCTGGCGCAACACGCAAGCCGCGAGCCCTTTCAACGTGATCGCCTGGCACGGCAAGCTCGCGCCGTGCAAGTACGACACGGCGAACTTCATGACGATCGGCTCGATCAGCTTCGACCATCCCGATCCCTCGATTTTCACTGTGCTCACGTCACCGTCAGACACGCCGGGCACGGCGAACTGCGATTTCGTGATCTTCCCGCCGCGCTGGATGGTCGCCGAAGATACTTTCCGCCCGGCCTGGTACCACCGCAATCTGATGAGCGAATTCATGGGCCTCGTGCACGGCCAGTACGACGCCAAGCCAGACGGCTTCAAGCCCGGCGGCGCGAGCCTGCACAACTGCATGGTGCCGCACGGGCCGGACGCCGCAGCCTTCGACAAGGCCAGCACGATGCCGCTGGCGCCGCACAAGCTCGACAACACGCTTGCCTTCATGTTCGAAAGCCGCTGGCGCTTCGTCCCCACCGACTACGCGCTCACCTGCGGCGCACTCGACCCCGCGTACAGCGACTGCTGGGCTGGGCTGGCGGACCGCATGTCCAAGCCCACGCCGCGGGCATGAGTGCGCAGGCGCGAATGACGGTCACGCCTGCGTATCGCTGCGCCGGAACGGTGTACGGCACATTGCTGAATCACCGCGCCGCGCTGCACGCCTTGGGCGCGGCGGTGAACCAGGCGCCGTACAAAGCGCCGCCGCAGGCGCCGGTGCTGTACATCAAGCCGCGCAACACGTTCGCCGGGCAAGGCGCCGAGGTGATGATTCCCGCCGGGGCGGGCGAACTCGAAATCGGCGCCAGCCTCGGCATGGTGTTCGCGCGCAAGGCGTGCCGGGTCAGTGAAGCGTCGGCGCTCGACTTCGTGCAGGGCTACATCATCGTTGCCGACATCAGCGTTCCGCACACGGCGTTCTATCGCCCCAGCGTGCGCCTCAAGGCGCGCGACGGCTTTTGCCCGATGGGGCCGCGGCTCGTGGCGCGCGCGCACATTCCGAATCCGGACGACCTGGAAGTTCGCGTGGCGCTCGACGGCCGGATCGTGCAGCGCGCCGGCACGCAGGACATGCTGCGCCCGGCGGCGCGGCTGATCGCTGAGGTCAGCGAGTTCATGACGTTCCAGACTGGCGACGTGCTGCTGCTCGGCGTGGCCCACGGCGCGCCGCGCGCGCGCGCCGGGCAGCACGCGGCGGTGGAAATCGATGGGCTGGGCCGGCTCGAGATGAGCTTGCACGCTGCGGCGGAGAACGTGCAATGAAGACGGCGCGCGTCGCCTACGCCGGCGCACTCTTCGAGGCGACGCCGCAGGGGAATCGCTTGCGCTTGCACGACGGGCGCATCGTTGCCGAAGACGACGTCGTTTGGCTCGCGCCCTTTGAGGTGGGAACGATTGTTGCGCTTGGCCTGAACTATGCCGATCACGCCAAGGAGCTCGCCAAGGAATTGACCGTGACGGCGCACGACGAGCCGCTCGTGTTCCTGAAAGGGCCCAACAGCGTGCTCGGGCATCGCGGCGTGACGCGACGCCCGGCCGACGTGAGCTTCATGCACTATGAATGCGAACTCGCAGTGATCGTCGGCAGGCAAGCACAGCGCGTGAAGCGTGCCGACGCCATGGCCTTTGTCGGCGGGTATTGCGTTTGCAACGACTACGCGTTTCGCGACTACCTGGAAAACTGGTACCGGCCGAACCTGCGCGTGAAAAACCGCGACGGCGCGACCGTTCTGGGGCCGTGGTTCGTTCCGGCCAGCGAGGTTGCCGATCCGCACGCGCTCGAGTTGCGCACTTTGATCAACGGCAAGCGCACGCAGCTCGGCAACACGGGCCACATGATCAATCGAATTCCCGAGCTCATCGAATACCTGAGCGAGTTCATGACGCTGGAGGCCGGCGACGTGATCCTCACTGGCACGCCCGACGGCGTGATCAACGTGAACTGCGGCGACGAAGTCATCACCGAGATCGACGGCATCGGCAGGCTCCGCAACACGATAGGCGACGATGCGTCGTTCAACCGCTGATTTCATCTGGACCCACCACGCATGCGCATCGAGCATTTGATTGCCGGCAAGCCCGTCGGGGCAAGCGACTACTTCACGACACTGAATCCGGCGACGCAGGAGGTCTTGGCCGAGGTGGCGCGCGGCGGCGCGACCGAAGTGAATGCGGCCGTCGCCGCAGCCAAGGCGGCGTTTCCCGCGTGGGCCGGCCTCGCCGCGGCGCAGCGCGCAACCATCATGCGGCGCCTGGGCGACTTGATCGCGCGCCACGTCGATGAAATCGCGCAGACGGAAACGCGCGACACGGGCCAGGTGATCGCGCAGACCGGCAAGCAACTGATCCCACGCGCCGCCGACAACTTCTACTATTTCGCCGAGATGTGCACGCGCGTCGACGGCCACACCTACCCGACGGCCACGCACCTCAACTACACCTTGTTCCACCCGGTGGGCGTGTGTGCGTTGATCAGCCCGTGGAACGTGCCGTTCATGACGGCGACGTGGAAGACGGCGCCGGCACTCGCGTTCGGCAACACGGCGGTGCTGAAGATGAGCGAACTTTCGCCGCTGACCGCAGCGCGCTTGGGCGAACTGGCGCTGGAGGCGGGTGTTCCGGCGGGCGTGCTGAACATCGTGCACGGGTTTGGTGCCGAGGCGGGCGAGCCGCTCGTGTCGCACCCCGACGTTCGCGCGATTTCCTTTACCGGCTCGACGCTCACCGGGAACCGAATCGTCAAGAGCGCGGGGTTGAAGAAGTTCAGCATGGAGCTCGGCGGAAAAAGCCCGTTCGTGATCTTCGACGACGCGGACTTCGAACGTGCGCTCGACGCCGCCGTGTTCATGATTTTCAGCAACAACGGCGAGCGCTGCACGGCAGGCTCGCGAATCCTCGTGCAACGCGGCGTCTACGCGAAGTTCGTCGAACGTTTTGTCGAACGCGCCAAGCGCATCACGGTGGGCGACCCGCTGGATCCGGCCATCACCATCGGCCCGATGATCAGCCCAGGTCATCTGGCCAAGGTGCGAAGCTACATCGAGCTCGGGCCGAAAGAGGGCGCGACGCTCATGTGCGGTGGCCTCGAAGCGCCCGACGTGCCCACGCCGATGCAGCGCGGCAATTTCGTTCGCCCGACGGTATTCGCCGACGTCGACAACCGCATGCGCATCGCGCAGGAAGAGATCTTCGGCCCGGTCGCGTGCCTGATTCCGTTCGCCGATGAAGCGCAAGCGATTCAACTCGCCAACGCGACGGCGTACGGCTTGTCGAGCTATGTGTGGAGCGAAAACCTGGGTCGCGCGCACCGCGTCGCCGCGGCCATCGAAGCCGGCATGTGCTTCGTGAACAGCCAGAACGTTCGTGACTTGCGTCAGCCCTTTGGCGGGACCAAGGCCTCCGGCACCGGGCGCGAAGGCGGGACCTGGAGCCATGAAGTGTTTCTCGAGCCGAAGAACGTGGCAGTGAGCTTGGGTTCGCACCACATTCCGCGTTGGGGAGCGCCAGCGTGAGAGCTGTGGGGCGAGGTGTTCTGCGGGCTTGCTCCGCTTTGCCGGCCTTGTGCCGGCCCGGGAGGCTGGGGGCCACCAACGGCGGGCTGAAGTTTGGCCCGGCCCTCGCGGGCCGTGCTCCAACTTCTTTATGCCCGCCGCTGGCGGCCCCCAGCCTCCCGGGCTGCGGGCGTTGCCGGTCACGCGAATCACGCGCCACCGAATCCCGCGACCGCCGCAGCGCCGCCGTGGGTGGGCCGCGCACAGCGGGCATAAAGAAGTTGGAGCTTGCGCCGGCAGGCGCGAGCCAAACTTCAGCCCGCTGTGCGCGGCCCGCCCGCGGCGGCGCCGCGCGACCTCATGGAGTCGAACGGCCCAGTCAGCGCGAAACACTTTCGAATTGCTGACATGTCGCTCTACGGTGTACAGAAGTTCCTGTTCCGCATGAACCGCGATCCGCGGGTTCAGCAGCGCTTCAAGGCACAGCCAGACGAGGTGCTCGACGAATTTCCGCTCGACGCGCAAGAGCGCGAAGCGATTCGCCGCGGCGACATCGGGTTGATCTACGTGCTCGGCGCGAACGGCCAGCTGCTGATGCACTACGCGGCGTTTCTCGGCCTGCCGTGGCCCGACTACATCCAGGCGATGCGCGACGGCGTCGCGCGGCACGGGCCGGTGCGCGCTGGCGTCTACGCCATGACGACGACGCAGGATCAAAGAGTGGCCGGGGTATGAGCCTGGTTTTTGCTGGTGTATGCAGTCACGCTCCCGGCATTACCGGTCGCGCGCACATGGCCGACCCCGCATTGCGCGACCCGTTTCACGCGGCGTTTCGCGCGCTCGGCACGGAGATGCGCGCGACCGGGCCCGACGCGCTGGTGCTCGTGGGCGCCGAGCACTTCGCCAACTTCTTCATGAACAACATGCCGGCGTTCGCCGTGGGCATGGCTGACGCCTACGAGGGCCCGCTCGAAGACCCCGCGTGGTTGGGAATCGAACGGACCCGCGTGCCGGGCAACGCCGGATTGTCGAAACGCTTGATCACGGAAGTCATGCAAAGCGTCGATGTGGCCTACGCCGAAGAGTGGAAGTTCGACCACGGCCTGGCGGTGCCGCTGCACTTCCTGACGCCGCGCTACGACCTGGACGTGATTCCCGTCAACATCAACTGTCAGGGTCCGCCGCTCGCGCCGCTGCATCGCGCCTGGGCTTTTGGCGAAGCGCTGCGGCGCGCCGCCGATCATGTGCCCGAGCGCATCGCCATCGTCGGCACGGGAGGCATCAGCCATTGGCCGGCGACACCCGATTCGGGAAAGATCAATGAAGCGTGGGACCGCGACTTCATGGATCGCTGGGTGCGCAACGACCAGGCGGCGCTGCTTGGATACACCGATGAAGAGATCTACCGCGACGCGGGCCAGGGCGGTTTCGAAGTGCGTACCTTCATCAGCATTGCCGCGGCGGCGCGCGGGCGCGGCGCGATTCGCCACTTTCAGCCGATACCGATTTTTTCCGTGACTTGCACGCTGGGCGTGATGGAGATTGTTTGATGCCGCACCTTGTGATGCTCTACACGCCGAACATCGAGACCCAGACTGACATGACGCTGCTGTGCCGGCGCCTGGCCGACGCGATGCTGAAAGTCAAAGACGAAACCGGCAAGCCGGTCTTTCCCGTCGGCGGTACGCGCGTCTTCGCGTACCCGGCAGCGCACTTTGCGGTCGCCGACGGCAGCGGCGACCACGCCTTCATCTACTTCAACGTGCGCATGGCGCGCGGGCGCAGCGACACGGCGAAGAAGAATGTGGGCGAACTCGTGACCGCAGCGGCGCGCGAGCACCTGGCGCCGCTGCTCGCGCGCCGGGCGGTGGGCTTGACGCTGCAAGTCGACGAAGGCGAAGAAGTGTTCGACGCCAAATTCGGCAACTTGCATCCGCTGTTCAACAAGAGCTGATCGGGGCCCGCGCATGCTCGAACTTAAGACGATAGGCGAGCTCGCGCGCGAGCTCTATCAGGCCCGCAAATCGCGCACCCAGCTGCGCCACTTCTCGAAGCGCTTTCCCGGCATGACGGTCGAAGACGGCTACGCGATCCAGCGTGATTGGGTCAAGCTGGAGCTGGCCGACGGGCGAGTCATCAAGGGCCGCAAGATCGGCCTCACGTCGCGTGCGATGCAGCAGGCCTCGCAAATCACCGAGCCCGACTACGCGCCGCTCATGGACGACATGTTTTTTGAGGCCGGCGGCGACATACCGTTCGACCGCTTCATCGCGCCGCGCGTCGAAGTCGAACTCGCGTTCATCTTGAACAAGCCGCTCGCTGGGCCGGGCGTGACGCTGTTCGACGTGCTCTCGGCCACCGACTACGTGAGCCCGGCGCTGGAGATCATCGACGCGCGAATCGAGCAGTTCGACCGCGAGACGCGCGCGCCGCGCAAAGTGTTCGACACGATTTCCGACTTTGCGGCCAACGCCGGCATCGTGCTCGGCGGCACGCCGGTGCGGCCGCACGACGTCGACTTGCGCTGGGTCGGCGCGCTGCTCTACAAAAACGGCGTGATCGAAGAAACCGGCCTGGCCGCCGCCGTGTTGAACCACCCGGCCACCGGCGTGGCGTGGCTCGCGAACCGGATCGCACAGTACGATGAAGGCCTGAAGACTGGCGACGTGGTTCTCGCCGGTTCATTCACGCGGCCGACGACGGCGCAACGTGGCGACACCTTCCATGTCGACTACGGTCGCTTGGGTGCGATCGGATTTCGCTTCGCGTGATCAATACGAGTTCGCGTTCGACTGAGTGAGATTTGGTGGCTGCATGGCACGACGCAAGAAGTCCGTCATCCCGGCGAAAGCCGGGATCCACCCGTGCAAGCCCCCCGCTCGGCGAAGCGTTCATCGCGTGCAACCGGTGGATCCCGGCTTTCGCCGGGATGACGAGGGTTGTTGGGCAAGCCTCGAGGCCACATCAAACGTCAGCAACGTGCCGCATGCCAACCGCAATTCCCATTCGATAGAACAGGAATCCGCAAATCGCCGCGTCAGCTCGGATGCTGGACGCGGTCTTGCAGCGCTTCCCAGATTGGCGTCAGGCGCGTCGGCAGGGCGGGCAGCCCTCCCAAGTCCATGTGGCTCTCTTCGGGGCTGTGGAAATCGCTGCCGCGCGAGGCGAGCAGCTTGAACTCGAGTGCGGTGTCGGTGTAGCGCGCCGCGTCGGCGGCGCTGTGGCTGCCGGTCACGACCTCCACGCCGCGCCCGCCGTGGGCGATGAATTCCGTGAACAGCGCGTATTCCTCGTTGGCGCTGAACTTGTAGCGCGCCGGATGTGCAATCACGGCCATGCCGCCGGCACCGGTGATCCAGGTCACGGCGTCGCGCAGTGACGCCCAGCGGTGCGGCACGTAGCCCGGTTTGCCTTGCACCAGGTATTTGCGAAACACTTCCTGGGTGTCGTGGCACACGCCCGTGGCGACGAGAAAACGGGCGAAATGGGTGCGCGACATCAGGTCCGGGTTGCCGACAAAGCCGAGCGCGCCTTCAAATGCGCCGGGAATCCCCACTTTCGCGAGGCCCTGCGCCATCTCGAGCGCACGCGCGCGCCGGCCGTTGCGCGTTGCCGCCAGGCCGGCCTGCAAGGTGGTGTCGTCAGTGTCGATGCCCAGGCCCACGATGTGCACCGTGGTGTCGGCAAACGAGACGGAAATCTCGGTGCCGGCGAGATAGGGCAGGCCGAGCTCGAACGCGGCCTGGCGGGCGCGCTGCTGGCCGCTCACTTCGTCATGGTCGGTCAGCGCCCACAAGTCCACGCCGTTGGCTTTGGCGCGCGCCGCAAGGGCTTCGGGGGGCAGCGTGCCGTCAGACACGTCGGAGTGGCAATGCAGGTCAGCGTTCATCAAGGGACATCGATCGGCGGAGCCGCATTTTAGGGTTCGCCCTCGTGAAAGCGTCGCGAGGCGCGGCGATGACCCTGCAGCAAGTGCGCGGAGTTGCGCGCTTGCGAGCCCCCGCGGTCAGGGGGCGACCCGCAGCACGCGCCCCGCTGCGTTGTCGGTGAGCAGGTACAGCGCACCGTCGGGGCCCTGGCGCACGTCGCGAATCCGCTCCTGCAGTGACTCGAAGAGCGGCTCGCGCGCGATCACCGTGTCGCCGCGCAGCGTGAGTCGCCACAGGGCGCGCCCGGCGAGCGCGCCGACGAACAAGTTGCCGCGCCATTGCGGGATGAGCGGCGCGTCATAAAAGCACAGGCCGCTCGGTGCAATCGAGCGCGGCACCCAGGTCGTGAGAGGTTCCACGTACTCCGGCGCGTGACGGCCGTTGCCGATTTCACAGTGACTCATGAACGAACCATAGTTGCAGCCGTAACTGCGCTCGGGCCAGCCGTAGTTCTGCCCGGCTCGCGCAATGTTCAGCTCGTCCCCGCCTTGCGGCCCATGCTCGGTGAGCCAGAGTTCACCTGAGCCCGGGTGCAGCGCAGCGCCCTGGGGGTTGCGATGGCCGAAGCTCCAGATTTCGGGTTTCGCGTTCGGCCCGAGCGCCGGATTGCCACGCGCAGCTTGGCCGTCGGGCTGAATCCGGATCACTTTGCCCAGGTGCGTGCCCAGGTCTTGCGCCGGCGTTTTCAGCTGGCGCTCGCCGAGCGTCACAAACAAGGTCTTGTCGCGCCCGAACACGAGCCGGCTGCCGAAATGCCCGCCGCCGGTGACTTTGGGCGACTGGCGAAAAATGACTTCGACGTCGTGCAAGGCATTGCCGCGCAACCGCCCGCGCGCGATGGCGGTTCCCGCCTTGCCTGCGTCGGCGCCGCTGCCGGGCTCGGCGTAACTGAGGTAGACCCACGGGTCGCGCTCAAAAGCCGGGTCCAGACATACGTCGAGCAATCCGCCCTGGCCACTCGCCGCGACGGCAGGCACGCCCGCCACGGGCGAGCCGACGCGGGCGCCGTCGGACGAGACGAGCACGAGCGCGCCGCCTTTTTGCGTCACCAGAAGGCGTCGATCCGGTAAAAATGCCAAGCCCCAGGGCTGTTGGAGGCCTTGCGCAAAGGTCAGCGCCTGGGGCGCAGCAGCGGCTGCGTCCCGCGCGGCCGTGCCGAGCCCGGCAATGCCGGCGCAAATGGCCTGACGCCGCGTCACGGGGACGCGCCCAGCTGCTGCGACAAAGGAATGCACAGGCGGGGTCATGGTTGTGGAGCGACGGTCAAGGCGTGCCGGAGCGGGTTTGCAGGCCGTGCCACCTCCGAAATGGGTGGTGTAAATAGTGCCGAATTCTGCCGCTTTTGCTGCAGGCCACCCCGCAGGGTCTGGCAAAGTCAGGCAAGCTGACAGACATGATTTTCGACCGTTGCCCCGCCGCCCCCACCTTGGACCGGGCAACGCCCGAAACGCCATGAAGGCGCTGCCGTATTCGGCAGGCGGGCAACCGCGCCTGGGTTCGCGGCTGATCAAGGCGGTGTTGCTCGCGTCGGGCGCCGCCTTGATTGTGGCGGCGGTCGGATTGAACGGGTTCGCCTACTTCACGTTGCGCACCTCGCTCGTCGAAAATCTCAAAGTCGAAGCGCTGCTGACCGCCGATCACGCTGCACGACCCATGGTTGACGGCGATCGCAAGACTGCGGCTCGCGAATTGGGCTGCGTGCAGGCGTCGCCGATGCTGCTGGGTGCCGCGATATTTGACGCGTCGGGCGCGTTTTTTGCCAACCACATTCCGGCGTCGCGCGTCGACCCGCAGCATCCCGCCAACCTGGAGCCGCTGGCGCTGGGCGAGGTCAAGTTCAGCGGGTCGCAAGTGCGCGTGGCACAGCCCGTCGTGCTGGAAGGTCGCGAAGTCGGAAGCATCGTCGTTGCGGCGAGTCTGGCCGGCCTGTACCGGAACATCGCGTCGTTCATCGGCGTGAGCGTGATCGTCGTGCTCGCCTCGATGGCGTTCGCCTATTTGCTCGTGATCCGCATCCGCCGCGAGATGGACGCCTCGGAACATCAGCTTGACGAGCTCGCCTACGTCGACCCGGTGACCCGGCTGCCGAACCGGCATGCCGCCAACGCCCAGATTCAGCGCCTCATCAACCGCGTCGGCAAAGACAGCGAAGGTTTCGCGCTGATGCTGCTCGACCTGGACAATTTCAAGATCGTCAACGACACGCTCGGCCACCCCACCGGCGACGACTTGTTGAGGGCGCTGGCGGAACGCCTGACCGAACAGATGCCGCGCGGCGACATGGTGTTTCGTTATGGCGGCGACGAGTTCCTGATCCTGTCGGAAGGTTATCGCGCGCCCGAGCACCTGCGCCTGATCGGTCAATTCGCCTTGTTGACGCTGGACATGCCGCTCACCGTCGGCCCGCACGAGCTGCAGGTGCGCGGCTGCGTCGGCGTGGCGCAGTTCCCGCGCGACGCCACCGACGCGTCGAGCCTGGTGCGCGCTGCGGACACGGCGATGTACCGCGCCAAGAGCCTGGGCAAGAACACGAGCGCCGTGTTCGAGGCCGACATGGACCACACCGCCAAGCGCCGCGTGCGCATCGACGGTGAACTGCGGCGCGCCGTCGCGCGCAACGAATTGCACTTGCAATACCAGCCCATCGTCGACCTGATCACCGGGCGCATGGTCGGCGTGGAGGCGCTGGTGCGCTGGAACCACCCGGACCTGGGAATGATCGCCCCGGCCGAATTCATTCCGGTGGCCGAAGACAGCGGCCTGATCAGCGAGATCGGTCAATGGGTTCTGCACACTGCGTGCGCGCAGATGCATGAATGGCACTCGGCGGGCCACGTGGGCCTGTATGTGGCGATCAACGTCTCGGAGCGCCAGCTCAAGCGCGGTCTGGTGCGCCAGCTCGACGAAGCGCTCGTCGCTTCGGGGCTGGACCCGAGTTGCGTCGAACTCGACATCACCGAGAAGTCGCTGGTGGACAACGTCGAAGCCGGAATCGCCCAGCTGAAGCTGCTCAAGGAGCGTGGCATCAAGCTCGCGATCGACGATTTCGGCACCGGTTTCACGTCGCTCAACTACGTGAAGCGCCTGCCCATCGACAAGCTCAAGATCGACATGACTTTCGTCAAGGACTTGCCGACCAGCGCGAACGATGCGGCAATCGCGACGACGATTGTGTCCTTGGCGCAGGGCCTGAACCTGAAAGTCGTGGGTGAAGGCGTGCAGAACCAGTTGCAGCACGAGTTCCTGCGCAACCTGGGTTGCCATTTCGCGCAAGGTTATCTGTACAGCCGGCCGGTCACGGTGGACCGCATGACGCGCTTTCTCGCGCAGCGCCTGGCCGAGTCGGAAGAGGCCGAGAACAACCATTGGCCCAATGTCTCGTCGGCGCTCTCGCCGATCACGGTGCACTGAGACAGGCGAATAGCGCCGGACTTGTCATCCCGGCGAAAGCCGGGATCCATCAGTCAGTGCCGACAGTGGATCCCGGCGTTCGCCGGGATGACGGTGCGCCCCGCCTCAACCGCTCGCCTGCACCAGCATCTGCACGCGTTCGCGGCCGTTGTATTCGTCCACACTGAGCCGGTAGGCCAGGCGCACGCGTGCCGCAAGCGGCTCGGTGCGGCCGAACCAGATCGCGTCGCGTGCCGCGCCTCCCAGGCGCACACCCAGCTTCAAGTGGCGTTCGCCGACGATGCGCTGCGACAGCACCTCGACCTCGTCGCAAAACAGCGGCGGATCGAAGGCCTGGCCCCAGACTTGCGCCTCCAGGGTGTGCACGGTTTGTGGATTGAAATATTCGACCGGGAGCGGCCCGTCGGTCAGCAGGGTTCGCGCCAGCGTCGCCGCGTCCAGCCATTCGTTCGCGACTTGCTGCAACGCGGCGTCAAAAGTTCCGAGTTGCGCCTCGGCTAGGGTGCAGCCGGCCGCCATCGCGTGCCCGCCGAAGCGTTTCAGCACGCCGGGGTGGCGTTTCGCGACCAGGTCGAGCGCGTCGCGCAGGTGAAAGCCCGGAATCGAGCGGCCCGAGCCTTTGAGTAGGCCGTCCTGGCCGCGCGCGAAGATGAAGGTCGGGCGGTGCACGCGGTCTTTCAGGCGCGACGCGACGATGCCCACCACGCCTTCGTGAAACCCGGCGTCGAATAGCGCCAGTGCGCTCGGCGGGTCGCCTTGCGGCATGAGCGCGTCGAGCCGAATTTCCGCCGCCTCGCGCATGCCGGTTTCCAGCTCGCGCCGGTCGCGGTTGATGCCGTCCAGGGTGCGCGCCAGCTCCGCGGCGCGCGCCGCATCGTCGGTGAACAGGCATTCGATGCCGAGTGTCATGTCCGACAAACGCCCCGCCGCGTTGATGCGCGGCCCCAGCGCAAAGCCGAAGTCGCCTGCGCTGGCACGGCGCGGGTCGCGGCTCGCGACGCTGAACAATGCGGCGACTCCCGGCTGCATCTGGCCGGCGCGGATCCGCTTCAAGCCCTGCGCGACGAGGCGCCGGTTGTTCGCATCGAGCTTGACGACGTCGGCCACCGTGCCCAGCGCCACCAAGTCGAGCAGGCTGTCCAGGCGCGGCTGATTCTGCGCGGTGAACACGCCCCGCTCGCGCAGCACGCTGCGCAGCGCGAGCAGCACGTAGAACATCACGCCCACGCCGGCGAGGTTCTTGCTCGCGAATGCGCAGCCCGGCTGGTTCGGGTTCACGATCACGTCGGCGTCGGGCAGCACGATTTCAGCGTCGCGCAGCGCCGGCAAGTGATGGTCGGTGACGAGCACGCCCAGGCCGCGCTGTTTGGCGTGGGCCACGCCCTCCAGGCTGGCGATGCCGTTGTCCACCGTGACGAGCACGTCGGCGCCCTGCGCAATCGCCAGATCGACGATCGCCGGCGTCAGGCCGTAGCCGTGCACGGCGCGGTCCGGGACGACGTAGCGCAAGGCTTCGCGCGGCGCGCCGAGCAGCGCCAGGCCGCGCAGCGCGACCGCGCACGCGGTCGCGCCGTCGCAGTCGTAGTCGGCGACGATGCAGAGAACCTTGCGCGCGGCCATCGCGTCGGCGAGGCAAACGCCTGCGGCTTGCGCGCCCAACAGTTCCGTCGGTGGGATGAGCTTGGCCAGCGCGTCGTCGAGTTCGTCAGGGCTGCGCAGGCCGCGCGCCGCGAACAGGCGCGCGAGCAACGGGTGCACGCCCGCCTGTTCGAGCGCCCACACGGCGCGCGGCGGCACGTCGCGCAGCGCCAGCGTGGGCTCGCCGGCGCTCGGGCGTTGCACCGGTGCGGTGCTGCTCACAAGGCCTCCAGCACGGCGGCCGGCGATGCGCTGCGCCAATGGCTGGCGACGCGCTTCCACAACGACCGCGTTTGCGCCTCGAACGACTGGGCGTGGCGCTCGCCGCAGAGCGTCAAGGTGAGGTGTTCTCCGGCGGCGCAACGCTGTGCGAGTTCGGCGAGCAGCCCGGCATCCAGCGCCTGCCAGGCCTCGGCCCATGCGGCCCAGTCGTTGCCGAGAAGAGGCGCGCGCAAGCTGTCCTGCACGTCCACGTGGGCCCCGGCCTGCGGCCGCCAGACGCCGCAGCCGCTCAGCCAAAACGAGTTCACTGCCAAGGCGCCGCGGTCTTCGCGGGCCTGGTTCAGGGGGTGCGTGTACAGCAGGAGTTGCACTTCGCTTTGCAGGCGCCGCAGCAAGCGCTGCGGCGGCGTCTTGGGAAGCCACGTGTCGATGTTGCGGCCAACCGCACGGTCCAGCGATGCGCAGGGCAAGCCGGCCAGGCTCGCGTGTGCGGCGTACCAGCGCAGCGGCGCGCCCCATGCGAGAGTGAAGCCCTCGCTTTCGAACAGCGTTCGTACCGCGTCGAAGAAATCACGCGACTCGGCGGCGTCGAGCGCGAGCTCGGTCGGGTCGAGCAGCGTCACGTGGTCGCGACCGGCGCTCCAATGCGCGGGGGTCAGCAGGCCCCACGCGAGCTCGCCCACCGCAATGCCATCGGCAGCCGCGGCGCGCGCGGCAAAGGGCAAGGCGCCGTCGACGAGCGGCCAGCCCCAAGCGGTGCCTAAGGCGCGCTCGTGCGGCGGCGACAGGCTGGTTTCGTCGCCCTCGCTGCGCAGCGCCGGTGTCAGGATTTGCAGCAGCCGGGTCAGCGCGGGCAAGCGCAGGTCATGCAGCACGTGCGACGCAGCCTGGCTGGGGCTCGACGCAAAGGGGATCAGAACGTGCATGCGGCCGATTATCGAGTCCGGTCGCGGGGCGCCCGCGCGCGCAAGCTCCTGTAGAGTCGCACCCCCATGAACCTGCCATTCGAACTTCAAGTGGGCTGGCGCTACACGCGCGCTGGCCGTGCCGGGCGGCGCAATGGCTTCATCTCGTTCATTTCGGCGATCTCGATGCTTGGCATCTCGCTGGGTGTCGCGGCGCTCATCATCGTGCTCTCGGTGATGAACGGCTTCCAGAAGGAGGTCACGGACCGCATGCTCTCCGTGATCGCCCACGTCGAGGTGTACGAAGCGCAGGGCAACGCCTTTGCCGACTGGCACACGATCGCCGACAAGGCGCGGCGTTCGCCGCAGGTGATCGGCGCCGCGCCCTTCATCGCCACACAAGCCCTGATCGCGCGCGGCGATCAAATGCGCGGCGCGATCGTTCGCGGCATCTCGCCCGCCGATGAAGCGACAGTCACGCAAATCGCCGCGCAATTGAAAGACACGACGCTCGCGCGCCTCGTTCCCGGCGGTTGGGGCATCGTGCTCGGTGTGGAGCTCGCGCGCAACCTGGGGGTTCGCACGGGCGACAAGATCACGATCGCCGCGCCGGGCGGGCAGGTCACGCCCGCGGGCTTGATTCCGCGCTTCAAACAATTCGAAGTCGTGGGAACCTTCGACGCCGGCCACTATGAATACGACAGCGGCCTGGCATTGATCCACCTGGATGACGCGGCGCGGCTGTTCCGCCTGGAAGGCGCGAGCGGCGTGCAATTGCGCCTGAAGAACCTGCACCAGGCGCGCGACGTGGCGATGCAACTCGCTGTGCAGATGGGCCCGGGCGTGACGGTGCGCGACTGGACCCGCACGAATCGCAACTGGTTCAGCGCGGTGCAGCTGGAAAAGCGCCTGATGTTCATCATCCTCACGCTGATCGTCGCGGTCGCCGCGTTCAACCTCGTTTCCACGCTCGTGATGACGGTCACCGACAAGAACGCCGACATCGCGATCCTGCGCACGCTGGGCGCGAGCCCGCGTTCCGTGATGGGCATCTTCATGGTGCAGGGCGCTGCGGCCGGCGTGATCGGCACGCTGTCGGGCGTGGCGCTCGGGCTGCTGATCGCGTTCAACGTCGGCACCATCGTCCCGGCGATCGAGCGTTTGCTCAGTGTGGCATTCCTGCCGAGCAGCATTTACATCATCAACCGCATGCCCAGCGAGCCGCGCCTGGACGACATCGGTCCCATCGTCGCGATCTCGCTGCTGCTGTCGTTCGTCGCAACGCTTTATCCGAGCTGGCGCGCGAGCCGCGTGGAACCCGCCGAAGCGCTGCGCCATGAGTGAGGCAAGTGGGGCGCCCGGCGACGAGGCCGTCATCCAGGCGACGGGACTGCACAAACGCTTTGTCGAGCGCAGCGGCGAAACGCCGCTCGACGTGCACGTGCTGCAAGGCGTCGATCTGGCGGTCGCGCGCGGCGAGGCGGTTGCCGTCGTCGGCGCGTCGGGCTCGGGCAAGAGCACGCTGCTGCACCTGATGGGCGGCCTGGAGTCTCCGAGCCAAGGCAGCGTGCAGCTCGTCGGGCGCGACTTCACGAGCATGAGCGCGGCCGAGCAGGGCGTGTGGCGCAATCGCCATCTGGGCTTCGTCTACCAGTTTCACCACTTGCTGCCCGAGTTCAGCGCGCTCGACAACGTCGCAATGCCGCTGCGCATTCGCCGCGAAGACCGGCCCGCGGCACGTGCGCGCGCCGCCGAGGTGCTGGCGCAAGTCGGGCTTGCCGAGCGCGTGATGCACCGGCCCGCGCAGTTGTCGGGTGGCGAGCGCCAGCGCGTCGCGATCGCGCGCGCGCTCGTCGCCAGGCCCGACTGCGTGCTCGCCGACGAGCCCACCGGCAACCTGGACCGCGAAACCGCCGACAAGGTGTTCGCACTTCTGCTCGACCTCGTGCACCGGCAAGGCATGGCGTTTGTGCTCGTGACGCACGACGCAGCGCTCGCGGCGCGCTGTGATCGCGTCCTGAATTTGCACCTGGGGCGACTCGTCGGGTAGCACAGCTTGGCCTCAGGCCGCGGCGCCTGCGGCTGTCGTGGCGCGAGATGCGGCGGGTTTGTCCGCGCGCAGCTGGTCGAGCAGGGCGTACCAATCGAGCTTGCGCGTCACCGCCATCACCGCAGCCAGGACGAGGAACAAGAGCACCGAACCGAGCACGAGCGAGCCCTGTTCGAGCTGCAGCAGCACGTAAAGGGTGCCGAACAACGCGCCAATTCCCGCGCCGAACGCGAGCCCCGGCGTGACGCCGCGCAGCACATGCACGCCGTAGTAGCTGAGCAAGGCGGTGCTCGCTGCGGCTGCAGTGGCGTACGACGCGCCGAACGGCCAGTGTTCCGACAGGCTCACGAGCAACAGGAAAAACACGACCAGGGCGCTGCCCACGAGCAGGTACTGGATCGGGTGCACACGCAGGCGTTTCATGGCTTCGACCAGACCCACCGCGACAAACGTCAGCACGATGAAGAGCAACCCGTATTTGGTGGCTCGCTCGCTCATCACGTAGGGGTTCACCGGGTCGATGAAATCGACTCCCAAAGTCTCGATGCAGGCGACGCTGCGGCGCGCCGCAGCGTCGCCCGGCGAGTCGGTTGCCGCGGCTTCGATCAGACCCACCGTTCCCGCGGCACACACGCCGCGGCCGAAGAGGAAGGCGTCGCGCGCCGTTGTCGCGAGGGCGCTGACCTGCCAGGCGGCGCTGAAACCGCTGGCTTCAACGACGCGCTCACTGGGCAGAAAGCGCCCGCCAAAAGACGGATGCGGCCAGTTCGACGTCAACTTGAAACTGTTCTCTTCGGCGATCGGCGTGAATGCCAATTGCGCAGTTCCCACGAGCCCCAGGCGCAGGCTCGCACGCAGCGGCGCGGCGTCGCTCGCGCCGGTTTGCCACGCCGCATCGGGCAGGCGCGCATGCACGCCACGCGCCAGCACGGCGTGCCCGGTTCCCGGTCGCACGTTCAGCGTTTGGCCTTGCACCCGAAGCTCGGCGCTGCGCACACCGCGTGTGTCGCCCAGGGCAAACATCAGCGACGCGGCTTCGCAAGCGATCACGCCGCCCTCGTGAAGCGGCTTGGGCGCGAGCCGCGTCAAATCCGTCCACTCGGCGCCGAGGTCGACATTCAGTGCGTAGGTGTTGACCTTGAAGATACCGCGGTAGCGCGGCTCGATGGTGGCGCTGCCGTCAATCGTCAGTTTGCGCGGCAACGCGTGCACCGTGAAGGCGCGGTGTTCGCTCACCGTCCTGACGGTCTTGCCTTCGCCCACCTGGACCGTCCAGGTTTCCTTGCAGGCGCGCTGCAGAACCGGCCCGACAAGGGTCTGGCTGTTCGCCAGGCTGTCGGCGACGCTGCGCTGCGCTTCTTGCAATCGGCCTGAACGCTCGCGCACGACATCGTTGACGGAACCCAGGCTCCAGATCAGCCCCAAGACGACAGCGCCCAAAGCCGTCAGTTTGGCCAGCAGCGGAAATTTCATGAGTCGCTCCCACGCGAGTTGCAGTGCAGCGACTGTGCTCAATCAATGTGAGCGCGCGATGAAGTGTGTGAAGACTGTGTGAAGCCGGCGCGTGGAAGCCAAAAGCACACGTGGCAGATCACATGCGTTTCACGCCAATCGGCATCAGGCGTGCGCGAATCGCATCTCGACCAGAAAGCCCGGCTCCGCGCCGGCAAAGCGCAGCGTGCCGGAGTGCAATTCGACGATCTGACGCACGATCGCCAGGCCGAGCCCCGAACCCTTGGTGAGTGCGGCGTCGCCCGTGGCGCTGGGGCGCGGTGTCGAGAAGAAGCGTTCGCCCAGACGCGGCAGCGCGTATTGCGGAACGCCGACGCCGTGATCGCGTACCGCAAGCACGGCCTCGTGGCCTTGCGTTCGAACCGTCAGCGACACGCTGCCCCCCGGGGGTTCGAAGTCGATCGCGTTGTCCAGAAGATTGCTCAGGGCGACCTGAATCAGATCCGCGTCGCCGACGATGCACGGCGCGTCCAGAACCTTGACGTCGATGCTCACGCCGCGTTGCATCGCACGCGCGCTGGCCGCGGCCTGCGCGGCGTGCGCGATCGCGGCCAGGTCGATGCGGGCGCTGTGCTCGAGTTGGCGACGTTGCTCGAGTTTGGACAGCTCCAGAAGCCGCTCGACCAACTGGCGCAGCCGCACGCTCTGCGTCTGGATCTGCTCGGAGAAGGCTTCGCGGTCGGCTGCCGGCAAGTCGTCGCGCAGCAGCTCGGCGGCGCCGGCGATTGCCGTCAGCGGGCTTTTCAGTTCGTGCGTGAGCGCGCGCACCAGGCCTTCGATGTGTTCGCGCCCCTCCAACCTTTCGCGCATGTCCTGCATCGCCAGCGCCAACTCGCCCAACTCGCCCGACAGGCGCGGCGCGGCAATGCGCTGCCCAAGTTGCACGCCCTGCGCGTAACGTCGCAGGCGCCGCACCGACCAGACGAGCCAGCCCGTGATCAGCACGCCCACCGCAGCCGACACGCCGAGCAGCCACGCGCCGCGCACCAGGATTTCGCGCTCGGCGCGCGTCACGAACTGCTGCACCGTGCTCATTGGCTTGGCCACGGTGAGAACGCCGATCACGTCGCCAGCGCTGCGCACCGGCGCAGCGACGTACATGACCGACGTTGATTCGTCGCTGCGAACTTCGCGCGTTGCGCGTGCCCCGTAGCGGCCGGACAGCGTGAGTGCGACGTCGCGCCACTGCGAGTAGTCGGCGCCCGAAGCGCTCGCCGAGCCGCGGAACCCGGAATCGAACACGACGCGGCCCGTCGCGTCGGTGACGTAGACGCGGTAGTCGAGCGTGCGCTTGGACAGCCCCCAGATCTTCGCGTCGACGGGTCGACTCGCGTATTCGCGAACGTGCTGCGCGAAGGCCGAGGCGTCGAGAGTGCCCGCAGAGGGCATGCGCGCCAGGTCGTCGCGAACCAGTTCCGCCAGGATGTTCGCCGTATCGACCATCAAGTCTTCCATCACCTCACGCACGCTGGGCCGCACTTCGGCGACGAACAGACGCAGGCCGATGAAAGCGGCAATGCCATTGATGACGAAGAATCCCAGCAGCACGCGCAAGCCCAGTTTCATCGCGCGCGATCAAGGCCTGGCGTCGGCTTCGAAGTTCAGCGAATAGCCCATGCCGCGGTGCGTGACGATGGCGTCGACTCCCGGGCGCACCTCGCGCAGCTTCGCGCGCAGCGTCTTGATGTGCGTGTCGACGGTGCGGTCGGTGCTGTCGGCCTGCGTGCCCCAGACCGCGTCGAGCAGCGCGCTGCGCGACCAGATCCTGCCGGGAGAGCGCAACAGCGTCGCGAGCAAACCGTATTCGATGCGTGTCAGCGCCAAGCCCACGCCGCGATAGTGGATGCGCTGCTGGTCGCTGTCGTGGGCGAAGTCGGCGCTGCCGTCGCTGCGCTTCGCCGGCTCGGCGAGCGCGCTGCGGCGCAGCAGCGCGCGCACCCGGGCGCACAGCTCGCGCGGGCTGAAGGGCTTGGTCACGTAGTCGTCGGCGCCGAGTTCGAGGCCCAGCACACGGTCCATTTCTTCGCCTCGCGCCGTCAGCAGCACGATGGGCAGGCTCGGCCAGCGGCTGCGCAGCTCGCGGCACAGGTCCAGGCCGCTGCCGTCGGGCAGGCCCACGTCGAGCAGCGCCGCCGCGTACGTGTCGGCACGCGTCAGCCTGTCCCGGGCCGTGCCCACGAGCAACACATGCTCGACGGTGAAACCCTCTCGCTCCAGCGCGTACGCGGTGGTCCGGGCGATCGCGGGGTCGTCTTCGAGGAGCAGCAGCTTGGGTGGCACGGCGTTCGAACCTGGCATGGGCGGCAGTCTAGGCGAGGCGGCGCGTCGGCCGTTGCACTCGACCCAGCGTTGCGTGGCCTGCTCCTATACTTGTTTGCAGTTCAACGTGGGCGTGCCGAGCGCTGCCGCCATCGGCCCGCACCGTGCAAGCTCCTGCCGCTCCATTGGAACCCCAGACCATGCGAGAAACGCTACGCCGTGTTGCACGCGCCGCCTGTGTGGGCGCGATGGCGCTGGCCTTGACGGCGCACGCGACGACGCTGCGAATCGCCAGCGCCTTCGATCCGCAGACCCTGGACCCGCACGCGCTGGCGCTGCTGTACCACTCGCGGGTCGCGTTCCAGATTTACGACTCGCTGCTGAATCGCGACGAGCAGTTCCGGCTCGAGCCGTCGCTGGCCCTGTCGTGGCAGGCCACAGGCCCGACGACGTGGCGCTTCAAGCTGCGCCCGGGTGTCACGTTTCACGACGGCAGGCAGTTCACCGCAGACGACGCGGTGTTTTCGATCGAACGCGCCCTGGCTGCACCCTCGCAGCGCAGCTTTCAGCTCAAAGGCGTGACGGGGGCGCGCAAAGTCGATCCGCTGACGCTGGACATCCTGCTCGAAGCGCCCGACGCGGTGTTGCCCGAGAAAATGCCCTTCGTATCGATGATGAGCCGCGCCTGGGCCGAGCAGAACAAGGTGGAACGCGCGCAAGATTTCAACGGCAAGCAGGAAACCTTTGCCGTGCGCAACGCGAACGGCACCGGCCCGTTCCGCCTGGAGCGCTACGAGCCCGACGTGCGCGTCGTGCTCAAGCGCAACCCGAAGTGGTGGGGCTGGGGCGAGAAGCGCTCGGGCAACGTCGACGAGGTGGTCTTTCTCGCGATCAAAACGGATGCGACGCGCATCGCTGCGCTCATCTCCAAAGAGGTCGACATGGTGCTCGACCCGGCGCTGCCCGACATCGACAGGCTCAAGAGCGACGCGGCGATGCGCGTCCTGCAGTCGCCTGACCTCGGCCAGCAATACCTGACCTTCGACCAGGCGCGCGACGAGTTGGAGGGCAGCGACGTGAAGGGCCGCAACCCGTTCAAGGACATTCGCGTGCGCCGCGCTGTCTACCACGCGATCAATGCCGACCTGATCGTGAAGAAAGTGCTGCGCGGGCACGGCACGCCCACCGGCGGATTCCTCTCGTCGCGCGTCGATGGCTCGCCGGCGGAGCTCGATCAGCGCCTGCCGTTCGACCCGGCCAAGGCGCGTGCCTTGCTGCAGGAGGCCGGCTACCCGAACGGGTTTTCTGTGACGCTGGACTGCGTCAACGTCGCGTGGCGCGAAGCCGTGTGCCAGGCGGCGACGGCGATGTTGACGCAGGTGGGGATTCGCACCACCTTGCGCTCGTCGCCGACGAATCAGTTCTTCCCCAAGCTGAGCCAGGGCACGGCGAGCTTCATCGAATACGGCTGGACGCCCTCGCCCGACGCCTGGGCGTCGCTGAACGGACTGTTTCGCACTTTCGACAAGAGCGGCCTGGGCACGTTCAACGCCGGGCGCTACAGCAACCCCAAGCTCGACGCCTTGATCGACAGCATGCGCAATGAACCCGATCTGACGCGACGCCGTGCGATGGTTGCGGTGGCGCTGCGCATCGTCGGCGAAGAATTGCCCTTTGTGCCGCTCTATCGGCGCACCGTGACGTGGGCGATGCAGAAGAAGATTCAGGCCGTCCAGTGGCCCAATGACACGATCGAGCTGCGCTGGGCGCGGGTTCAATAGCTGACGTCAATTCAACGGAAGGCCTCGCGCATGAGCATCACCAAGTTTTCTTTTCCCACGACGATTCACTTCGGCGCCGGCGCACACCGCCTCGCCGGCCCGCATTTGCGCGAGCAAGGTCTGGCGCGCGCGCTGATCGTCACCGACAAAGGCCTCGCCGCGCTGCCGCTGATCGCCGAATTGAAGAGCGTGTTGGAGAGCTCGGGCTTGGCAGTGGCTGTCTACGGTGGCGTGTTCGGCAACCCGACCGCGAGCCAGGTGATGGCTGGCGCTGCGGCGTACCGGGCGCACCGTGCCGACTGTGTGGTCGGCGTGGGCGGCGGCGCGGCGCTCGACGTGGCCAAGGTCGTGGGCCTGATGGCGACGCACCCCGGCGACGTGATGGAGTATGTGTGGGACCACCCCCAGGTGCGCCCGATCACGCAAGCCTTGCCGTATTTCATCGCCTTGCCCACCACCTCGGGAACGGGCAGCGAAGTCGGGCGCAGCAGCGTCATCAGCGAAGAAGACACGCACGTCAAGCGCGTCGTGTTCTCCGCGGCGATTTTGGCGAAGGTCGTGTTTGCCGACCCGCAGTTGACGCTCGGCCTGCCCGCGGGCGTGACTGCGGCGACGGGAATGGACGCGCTCACGCACAACGTCGAGAGTTATCTGTCGCCCGCGTACCACCCGCTTTGCGACGGCATCGCGTTGGAGGGCGCGCGAATCGCGGCGCGTGCGCTGGCAACCGCAGTGCGCGACGGCTCGAACCTGCAAGCGCGCAGCGACATGATGATGAGTTCGATGATGGGCGCGATCGCGTTCCAGAAAGACCTCGGCGCAGTGCATTCTTGTGCGCACGCGCTGGGCACGGTGAACAGCCTGCATCACGGCCTGGCGAACGCGCTGATGATCGAACCGGTGCTCGCCTGGAATTTTGAAGCCGTGCCGGGCAAGTTCGACGAGTTGGCGCACTCCTGCGGGGTGAAGGGCGGCGGCGCGGCGTTCGTGCCGTGGCTCGGGCACCTCAAGGTGCAGATCGGCATCACGACCCGGCTCGCGCAACACGGCGTGAAGGCCGAGCACTTGCCGCGCTTGGTGGAACTCGCCAGCGCTGACATTTGCCACCAGACCAACCCCCGCCCGTGCACGCCGGCCGACTTCGAGCGGCTGTTCAAGGCGGCAATGTGAAAAGGCGATCTTGTCCATGACCAATCAACTGCAAACCATCAGTCCGATCGACGGCGCCGTGATCGTGCGCCGCGCCTACGCCAGCGCCGCGCAAATGCACGCGGCCCTGGAGCGCGCTGCAAACGCCCAGGCGATGTGGCGGGGCGTGCCCGTTGCGCAACGCGCCGCTGCGGTGAGCAAGGGCGTCGACGCATTCGTCGCGCGCAAGGCCGAGATCGCTGAAGAGTTGACGCGCCAGATGGGCCGGCCGCTGCGCTACACGCCTGGTGAAGTGGGCGGCTTCGAGGCGCGCGCGCGGCACATGATTTCAGTCGCGGCAGAGGCCTTGCAAGACGTGGTACCGCCGCCGCTGGCGGGGTTCAAGCGCTTCATCCGGCGCGACCCGCTGGGTGTGATGCTTGTCATCGCGCCGTGGAACTACCCGCTGCTCACTGCGGTCAACGCCGTCGTTCCCGCGCTGATGGCGGGCAACGCCGTGCTGCTCAAACACTCGGCGCAGACGCCGCTCGCTGCGGAACGCATCGTCGAAGCGTTCGCCCAGGCGGGCCTGCCCGACGGGCTGCTGCAGTTCATCCACACCGATCACGAAGGCACGCATTCGCTGATCAAGGCTCCGCAGGTTGACGGTGTGTGTTTCACAGGCTCGGTCGTCGGCGGTGCCGCGGTGGAGCGCGCCGCGGCCGGGCGCTTCATCCAGGTCGGCCTGGAACTCGGCGGCAACGACCCGGCGTATGTGCGTGCCGACGCGCGCCTGGACCACGCCGTCGAAACGCTCGTCGACGGCGCGTTCTTCAACTCCGGGCAGAGCTGCTGCGGCATCCAGCGCATCTACGTGCAGCGCTCGGTGTATTCGAAGTTCGTCGAGCAGGCGGTGGCGCTGACGCGGCTGTACGTGCTCGGCAATCCGCTCGATCCGGCGACGACGCTGGGCCCGGTGGTGCGCGCCGCGGCGGGCGACGCGGTGCGCGCGACGATCTCCGACGCCACGGGAAAGGGCGCAAAAGGGCTGATCGATGTGCGCCAGTTCGAACGCGACGCCCCCGGCAGCGCCTACGTCGCGCCGCAAATCCTCGTCGACGTGAACCACACGATGCAAGTGATGAACGACGAGTGTTTCGGTCCCGTGGTGGGCATCATGCCCGTCGACTCGGACGAGGAGGCGTTGCGCCTGATGAACGACAGCCCCTACGGCTTGACCGCGGCGCTGTTCACGCAAGACGAGGACGCTGCGCTGCGGCTGGGCAGCCGCCTGCAGACCGGCACGGTGTTCATGAACCGCTGCGACTACCTCGACCCGGCGCTCGCCTGGACCGGCGTGAAAAACACCGGCCGCGGTGCGACGCTTTCAACGCTGGGCTATGAACATCTGACGCGGCCGAAGTCGTTTCACTTGAAGCGGCTTAATTGATGCGCGTGCGCCGATCGGCGGCTCCAGCGGCTACAACTTGATCAGCACCTTGACGGCAGCACCCCGTTCGACGCGCTGGTGCGCCGCCGCGATCTGATCGAGTTCGTGCACCTCGATGCGGGGGTGTTGCAGCACGTCGCGCTCGAGCAGCCCGGCGATGCCATTGAGAGTCTGACGCAAGACCTCGGGCGGCAACTTGTAGACGATGAAGAAGTAGAGCGTCACGAAGCCCAGAATCATGGGGCGGAACGGCACCGGGACCTGACCTTGGCCTGAGCCGTAGACCACGACCTTGGCGCCAAAGGCAAGCATCTCGCCCCAATGCCGCGAGTTCGCCGCGGCGTCGACGTCGATCGCGCAATCGGCGCCCTGGCCGGCCGTGAGCGCGCGCACCCGCGCGGCGACGTCTTCCTTGCGGTAGTCGATCACTTCGCAGGCCCCGGCAGCGCGTGCGTCTTGCGCTTTGGTCTCGCTGCTGATCACGGCGATGACGCGCGCGCCGCTCATGTTCGCGAGCTGCGTCGCGTACAAACCCACGCTGCCCGCGGCGCCGAAAACGATCACGTTGCGCCCCAGCAGGGGACCGCAGGCCTGCACGGCGTGGTAGGCGGTCATCAAGGGGATGCCGATCGACGCGCCCACTTCGAAAGGCACGTGGTCGGGCAGCGGCACCGCCTGCTGGGCGGGAAGCGTCACGAATTCGGCCGCCGTGCCCATCGCTCGACCCCACTGCGCGTTGAACAGCCAGACGCGCTCGCCGATGCGTCGCGAGATCACCATCGGGCCCAGGGCGTCGATGGTGCCGGCGCCGTCGCTGTGCGGGACGACGAGCGAATAGTCCATCGTCGCGCTCGCCGCACCGCCGCGCGATTTCACGTCGGAGGGGTTGACGCCGGAGTACGCGACCCGGATCCGCACGTCGCCGAGTTCGGGTTCGACGGGCGGCACGTTCTCGACTTTGAGCACGTCCGCTGCCGGGCCTTTTGCACGGTAGATGGCTGCACGCATGTTCTTGTTTCCTTGATCCTGTCGATTGCCGTGTTGGACAGCGACGCGGCGCATCTTCGCGCAAGCCGCAGCGCACCGCAATCGGGTGTGTTCACCCGAGGCCCTAAAGTGGCGCAAAGTGTGGCGCGCGCGCCGTAGCGGGCGGGTCCATAGAATCGGCCCACCCTGTTCCCGCGAAAACCCCATGGCCGTCTATCAACTCGACGAACTGATTCCCCGCATCGCTGCTTCGGCGTGGGTCGCCGAGAGTGCCCAGGTGATCGGCAACGTCGAGCTGGGCGAAGAGGCGAGTGTCTGGTTCGGCAGCATCCTGCGCGCCGACAACGAGCCGATGCGCATCGGCGCGCGCTGCAACGTGCAGGACGGCGCGGTCCTGCATTCCGACCCGGGATTCCCGCTCACGCTGGAGGCCGGCGTGAGCATCGGCCACCAAGTCATGCTGCATGGCTGCACGATTGGCGAGGGCTCGTTGATCGGGATTCAGGCGGTGATTCTGAACGGCGCGCGCATCGGCAAGAACTGCCTCGTCGGCGCCGGCGCGCTGGTTACGGAAGGCAAGGAATTCCCGGACGGCTCGATGATTCTGGGCAGCCCGGCCAAAGTGGCGCGTTTGTTGACGCCCGAGCAGTTGGCCAAAGTGAGGTGGGCTGCCGATCATTACGTCGAGAACGCGCGGCGCTTTCGCGACGGCTTGCGCCGCATCGATTGAGCCTTGAATGAGTGAGTTGCACAAATTCATCTTCGACGGCTTGCCGGTGCGCGGGCAACTGGTGCGCTTGACCGACGCCTGGCGCGAGCTGCTGCAACGCCGCAGCCATGCCGGGCAGGCGTGGCCCGCGCCTGTGCGTGACCTGATGGGCGAAATGACGGCGGCGGCGGTGCTGATGCAGGCCAACCTCAAGTTCGACGGGACGCTGGTTCTGCAGGTGTTCGGCGACGGACCCGTGAAACTTGCCGTCGCCGAAGTCCAGGCAGATCTGGCGTTTCGCGCGACGGCCAAGGTGATCGGAAGTACCACGCCCGGTGACGGCTTTGCCCAGCTGCTCAACGTGCACGGCGCAGGCCGCTGCGCGATCACGCTGGACCCGGGCGACACGCCGACGGGCCGCCAGCCCTATCAAGGCGTGGTGGCGCTGAACGACCTGCACAGTCAGGCTTTGCCGGCCCTCAGCCTGGTTCTGGAGCACTATATGCGCCAGTCCGAACAATTGGAGACGCGCCTGATGCTCGCGGCAGACGAGCACCTGGCCGTGGGCTTGCTGATTCAGCGCCTGCCGGTCGAAGGCTCGGCGAATCTGGGCGCGCCAGCCGGCGACTTGGCGCACGACGACGCTTTCAACCGGATCGCGCACTTGACGGCGACCTTGACGCGCGCCGAAATGCTGAGCCTGGACGCGAACACGCTGTTGCGACGCCTGTATTGGGAAGAGCCGCTGCGCCGGTTCGACACCGCGGGAGCAGCGCCGCGCTTCGAGTGCCGTTGTTCGCGCGGCCGTGTCGGCCGCATGATGCAGGGGCTGGGCCGCGCCGAGATCGACGAGATTCTGGCCGAGCAGGGCCGCGTTGAAGTCGCGTGCGAGTTCTGCGCACTGCAATATCGCTTCGACTCGGTCGACGTGGGCGAACTCTTCACGCCGGTGCGCGACCAGATTCCCCCGACAGCGACGCTCAACTGAGCGGTCGCGCCGCGTCAGGCGCGTGGCGATCGATCAAGCGCAAGCAGGTGGCGCTCGCAAGCCGAGTCGCCGCAACGGTCACACCACCCGTGCCAACGGGGTTGGGCCATTTCTTCCTGCGGCGGACCGCCCAGCGCCAGGGCGCCCCGCAGACTCGCCAGCGCCGAGCTGAGGCGCGCCGGGCCCGTGCCGTGGATCACTGAAAACGGAAGACCCCGACTGTTCAGCGAGTCGCGCAAGAGCTGGTCGACCGGCCCGCGCACGTGTTCGCCGTCGCGCTGGTGGCCGTCGGGTTGCCACGGCAAGTCCAGAGCGGTCAGCAAGGTGAGGGCGACGGCGCCGTGCGCGTCCAGCGTTTGCGCGTACAAGCTCGCGTCGCCAAAAACGAATTCGCTGTAGACCGCGATTTGCAGCGCCGTCGTGTCGGCGATCACGACGGAATGGTCGGCCCTGGCGCGCTCGATGCGCCGGCTTTGTTCGCTCGCGATGGCGGATTGCTCGTCGACGCGCGGCGTGCGGCCCTGGCGGGCGCAAAACTCACGCAAGTACTCCTCGACGAGGCCGACCGCGCAGCCCTGCGCCGCAAGCGTGTCGTGCAGGGCGCGCGCGAGCGTCGTCTTGCCGGTGCTTTCGGCGCCTAACACGGCGATCACGCGGCCAGCGGGGGTGCGAGAGGAGGGCGCTTGCATCGGCGGGGCGGAGCAAAAGAAAAGCCCGGGCTCCTTCGAGGCCGGGCTTGCTCGAAAGTTGCCTCGACTATTCGAGTTTCACTTCGACGCGCCGTGCATCGGCCGCGGTGCCGGCGTTGATCTGCTCGGGCTTCTTCAGCTCGATCTTGTCCTCGGCAACGCCGGCCGCCTTGAGCGCGTCGCGCGCGGCAAACGCGCGCTGCTTGGCGAGTTCGGCGTTCTTCGCGGGGTCGCCCGTCGCGTCGTGATAGCCGCTGATGACGGCCTTCTTGCCTGCCGCGACGCCCTTGATCACGTCAGCCAGCGCGGCACTGCCGTTGGCCGCGAGGTCGGCCTTGCCGCTGGCGAAGTAGAACTTGACGATGCCGTCTTCGACTTTCACCGAGGCGGCGTCTGCCGCTGCAGCGGCGGGAGCCGCGGCTAGCGCCGGTGCTGCTGCGGGCGCCGCCGTTGTGGCGGCTGGCGCGTGCGTGCTCGCCGCCGAGCTCGGCGCAGTCGACGGCAACAAGGGCACGATCAACAACGCGACGATGTTGATGATCTTGATGAGCGGGTTCACTGCCGGGCCGGCTGTGTCTTTGTACGGGTCGCCCACCGTGTCGCCGGTGACTGCGGCTTTGTGCGTCTCGCTGCCCTTGCCGCCATGGTGCCCGTCTTCGATGTATTTCTTCGCGTTGTCCCATGCGCCACCGCCCGTGCACATCGAAATCGCGACGAACAGGCCGGTGACGATGGTGCCCATCAGCAGGCCGCCCAGCGCCGCCGGGCCGAGCAGCAGGCCCACCAGAATGGGAACGACCACCGGCAACAGGCTCGGCACGATCATTTCCTTGATCGCTGCGGAGGTCAGCATGTCGACCGCCTTGCCGTACTCGGGCTTGGCCGTGCCTTCCATGATGCCTTTGATCTCGCGGAACTGGCGCCGCACTTCGACGACGACGCTGCCGGCGGCGCGGCCGACGGCTTCCATCGCCATCGCGCCGAACAGGTAGGGAATCAGGCCGCCGATGAACAGGCCGACGATGACCTTCGGGTTGCTCAGGTCAAAGCTGATGTCCATGCCGCGCGCCGTCAGCGAGTGCGTGTAGTCGGCGAAGAGCACGAGGGCGGCCAGGCCTGCCGAACCGATGGCGTAGCCCTTGGTCACGGCCTTCGTCGTGTTGCCCACCGCGTCGAGCGGGTCCGTGATGTCGCGAACGCTCTTGGGCAAGTCGGCCATTTCGGCGATGCCGCCGGCGTTGTCGGTGATCGGGCCGTAGGCGTCAAGCGCGACGACGATGCCGGCCATGCTCAACATCGATGTGGCGGCCACCGCGATGCCGTACAGGCCGCCGAGCTGGAACGACGCGAGGATCGCGATGCAGACGAACAGCACCGGCCAGGCGGTGGAGCGCATCGACACGCCAAGCCCGGCGATGATGTTCGTGCCGTGGCCGGTCGTCGAGGCTTGCGCAATGTGTTGCACCGGGGCGTACTGCGTGCCGGTGTAGTACTCGGTGATCCAGACCATCGCGCCCGTGAGCACCAGGCCGACGACGCAGGCGCCGAACAGCTTCAGGTGGGTGCCGGCACCCAGCGCATCGGCCGGCATCACGTTGACGGTGACGAAGTAGAACGCAATCAACGACAGCCCACCCGCAACCGCCAAGCCCTTGTACAGCGCCGGCATCACATTTTTCATTCCCGGGCTGGCCTTGACGAAGCCGCAGCCGATGATCGAGGCGATGATCGACACGCCGCCGAGCACCAGCGGGTACATCACCGCGGCGATCGCGTTCGCCCCGGTGAACACGAGGGCGCCCAGGGCCATCGTGGCGATCAGCGTCACGGCGTAGGTCTCGAACAGGTCGGCGGCCATGCCGGCGCAGTCGCCGACGTTGTCGCCCACGTTGTCGGCGATCACTGCCGGGTTGCGCGGGTCGTCTTCGGGGATTCCGGCCTCGACCTTGCCCACCAGGTCGGCGCCGACGTCAGCGCCCTTCGTGAAGATGCCACCACCCAGCCGTGCGAAGATCGAAATCAGCGACGCGCCGAAGGCAAACCCGAGCAAGGGCTTGATCACCTCGGACAGCTTGGACACCGGCGTGATGTTGCCGTTGCCGGTGAGGAACAGGAAAAACACGCCCACGCCGAGCAGCCCCAGGCCGACGACGAGCATGCCGGTGATCGCGCCGCCTTTGAAGGCGACGTCGAGCGCCGCGGCGATGCCTTTCGTCGCCGCCTGCGCGGTGCGCACGTTGGCGCGCACCGAGACGTTCATGCCGATGAAGCCGCAGGCGCCAGACAGCACGGCGCCGAGCACGAAGCCCACCGCGCTCGTGCCATTGATGAAGATGCCGATCAGGACCGTGAGCACGACGCCGACGATGGCAATCGTTCGGTACTGGCGCGCCAGGTAGGCGGCCGCACCTTGCTGAATCGCGCCGGCAATTTCTTGCATGCGCGTATTGCCGGCGTCTTGCGACAGGATCCAGCTGCGCTGCACGAAGCCGTAAATCACTGCGGCCACACCGCAGGCGAGCGCGAAATAAAGCGCCATGGTGGTTGACATTGGCGTTGTCTCCTTGAATCTTTGGTGGTCTCGAGGCCGGGCCGAGGGTCTTGCAACTCGGCCGGCCAGGGGCAAACGGGCAAAAAACTTGCAGCCGTGGATGCTAAGCGATGGGCGATGCCAAGGCAATCCGACGCGGACGTATTTTCAGCTTTGACGCGACGCTCGGGCCGCGACAAACCGTCCGCAAGGTGGGTGGCTAAGATAGGGGTAACCCCCAAGCCCGCCGCAAGCGGCCATCACAAGCGCTTCAATCAATCGAAGAACCTCGCCATGAGCCTGCACAACGTGACCCCGGGCGCCGACGCGCCGCAGCAGTTCAATGTGATCATCGAAATCCCGATGAACTCGAACCCGATCAAGTACGAGGTCGACAAGGAAAGCGGCGCGATGTTCGTCGACCGCTTCATGAGCACCGCCATGCACTACCCGTGCAACTATGGCTACATCCCGCAGACGCTCGCCGACGACGGCGACCCCGTCGACGTGCTCGTGATCACGCCGTTTCCGCTCGCCGCGAGTGTGGTCGTGAAGTGCCGGCCGTTGGGCGTGTTGATGATGGACGACGAAGCCGGCGGCGACGCCAAGTTGCTCGCCGTGCCCATCGACAAGATCCTGTCGATCTATTCGCATTGGAAAAAGCCCGAAGACCTGAACCCGCTTCGACTAAAAACGATTCAACATTTCTTCGAGCACTACAAGGACCTGGAGGAGGGCAAGTGGGTGTCTGTCAAGGGGTGGCAAGGCCCGGACCTGGCGATTGCCGAAGTGAGGAACGGGATCGAGGCGTACGCGGCGGTGCGCAAATGAGGCGCGCAGCGCTGGGGTTGCGGCTCGCCCTGGGGCTTGCCGCCAGTGCCTGCATCAGCGCCGTTCACGCCCTGCCGGCCGCGCCGACGAAAGTGGCGTCGGTCGAAGGCATCGATGAATACCGCCTGGCCAGCGGCTTGCAGGTGCTGCTCATTCCCGACGATTCGAAGGCGACGACGACGGTCAACCTGACCTACCGCGTCGGCTCGCGCCACGAGAACTACGGCGAAACCGGGATGGCGCATTTGCTCGAGCATATGTTGTTCAAGGGCAGCACGAAACACCCGAAGGTTTGGGCCGAATTCGAGAAGCGCGGCCTGCGGGCGAATGGCACGACCTGGTTCGACCGCACCAACTACACCGCAAGTTTTTCGAGCAACGACGCCAACCTGCGCTGGTACCTGGGCTGGCAGGCCGACGCGATGGTGAACAGTTTCATCGCGCGCAAGGACCTGGACACCGAAATGACGGTGGTACGCAACGAAATGGAAATGGGCGAAAACTCGCCCGATCGCATCTTGTTCGAAAAAACGCTGGCGACGATGTACCAGTGGCACAACTACGGCAAGGACACGATCGGCGCGCGCGCCGACATCGAGAACGTCGACATCCCTCGCCTGCGCGCGTTCTACAAACGCCACTACCAACCGGACAACGCCACCCTCATCGTGGCAGGCAGTTTCCCGGTGGCCAAGACCCTGGCGTGGATTGCCGACGCCTTCGGTCCGCTCGCACGCAGCAAAGAGCGCCGCGAAACGGCGCCCACGCTGGACGCCGTGCAAGACGGTGAACGCAGCGTCACACTGCGCCGCGTGGGCGGTGTGGCGCAGTTGATGGCGGCGTATCACATGCCCGCCGCAGCGCACGCCGATTTTGCGGCCGCCGAGTTGCTCGCCCTGATCCTGGGCGATAACCCCTCGGGGCGCCTGCACAAACGCCTGACGGAGCAGCGCCTCGCCGCCGACACCTACGGCTTTGCGCAGGGCCTGGCCGAACCGGGCTTCGCGATATTCGGTGCGCAGCTGGCGCCTGGGCAAGACCCCGAGCCGGCCCGCGCAGAGTTGCTCGCCACGCTCGAATCGTTGGCGAGCGAGCCGCTCACCCGTGATGAATTGCAGCGCGCCCGCGGCAAATGGCTGAAGGGCTGGGAACAGGCGTTCATGAACCCGGAAACCGTGGGCGTGGCGCTTTCTGAATCGATTGCCCAGGGCGATTGGCGCCTGTTCTTCCTGATACGCGACCGTGTGCGTGACGCCAACTTGGCCGACGTGCAACGTGTCGCCGAGCAACGCCTGCTGGCGAGCAATCGCACGCTGGGAATTTATCTTCCCACCGACAAGCCGCTGCGCGCCCCGGCGCCGGCGAAACCCGATGTTGCCGCGGCCTTGCGCGACTTCAAGCCGCAAGCGGCGGCAGCCAAAGTTGAAGCCTTTGATTCCGCGCCGGCGAACATCGACGCGCGCACCAAGCGATTCGAAATCGACAACGTCAAGGCGGCGCTGCTCGCCAAGGGCGCGCGCGGTGGCGCCGCACACGCCGTGCTGACGCTCAATTTCGGCGATGCCGCGTCGCTGGCGGGCCAAGTGGAGATCGCCGAGGCGGGCGCCGCGCTGCTCGACAAAGGCTCGGCGACGCTGACGCGCCAGCAAGTACAAGACCGGCTCGACCAGTTGAAGACGACTCTGAGCGTGCAAAGCCAACCCGGGCGCGTGAGTCTGCACTTGCAGTCGCGCCGCGAGCATTTGGCCGATGCCGTAGCGCTGGCCTGCGATTTGCTGCGCAACGCGGCATTTCCCGCCGACGCCTTGGACGAGTGGCGGCGCCAGACGCTGGCGGGCATCGAACAGCAGCGCAAGGAGCCCGAGAGCGTGGCCGAAAACGCGATCGCCCTGCACAGCAACGCTTATCCGCGCGACGACGTTCGCCACGCGCGCAGTTTCGACGAATGGGTGGCCGACGTGAAGGCGGTGCACATCGACCAGGTTCGCGCCTTCCACCGGCGCTTCTACGGCGCGGCCAACGCCGTGTTCTCTGCGGTCGGCGATGTCGACGAAGCGCCGGTGCGCCAGGCCCTGGCCAGTGGACTGTCCGCTTGGCAATCGAATGTCGTGTTTCGGCGTGTCGAAGTTCCGGCGCAGCCGGCGAAACCGCAACGCATGGTGTTGCATACGCCCGACAAGCAAAACGCGACGCTGCTCGCGCAACTGACGCTGCCGCTGAACGACAGTGCCGCCGATTACCCGGCGTTGTCGATGGCGAACTTTTTGCTCGGTGGTGGCGGCAACTCGCGACTGCGGAAGCGAATTCGCGAAACCGAGGGCCTTTCTTACGATGTGCGAAGCCACGTGCAGTGGAACCACTTCGAGGCGAATTCTTTGTGGCTGGCCAGCGCCATCTTCGCGCCGCAGAACCGCGCCAAAGTGGAGGCGGCGTTTCACGAAGAAATCGCGCGCGCGCTGCGCGACGGCTTCACGGCACAGGAACTCGCCGAAGGCAAGCAGGGCCTGCTGAGCTTTCGCCGCCTCTCGCGGGCCCAGGACGGTGCGCTCGCGGTGGGACTCGCGAACAACCTTTATCTCGGGCGCAGCTTTGCCGTGGCGGGGCGCGTCGACGCGGCGCTCGCGGCGTTGACGCTGGCCGACGTGAACGCGGCATTGCGAAAATACATACGGCCGCAGGACTTCGTGATGGCGCTGGCAGGGGACTTCAAATAGCTACTCAAGGTCCGGTGCGCGCTTGAATGGCTGGCGGACCTCCAGGTCGTCGATGTAGTTCGCCACGCCCGCGCCTTCGCGCTCGAGGAAGTCGGCGACTGCCGAAGCAAACTGCGGATGCGCGAGCCAGTGCGCCGACCAGGTCTGCACCGGCAGCAGGCCGCGCGCCATCTTGTGTTCGCCCTGGGCGCCACCCTCGAAACGTTGGTAGCCATTGGCGATGCACCACGCCAGCGGCTGGTAGTAACACGCCTCGAAGTGCAGACAGTCCACCGGCTCGGTGGCGCCCCAGTAGCGGCCGTAGGCGACGCGCTGCACGTGGTCCAGCGCGATCAGCGAGGCGGCAATGCGCTCGCCGCCGCGCGACGCGATGCACATCAGCCAATGCGGCGCCATGGTCGCTGCCAAACGTTCGAAGAAGTTTCGCGTGAGGTAGGGCGTTGAGCCGTGCGCCCGGTAGGTGAGCGTGTAGCAGCGGTAGAAGAAGTCCCAGTCGGCTGCGCTGAGGTCAGGGCCGCGCACTTGGCTGAACGTGACGCCGGCGTCGTTGACGCGGCGCCGCTCCTGCTGGACCTTCTTGCGCTTGTCGCGCTGCAGGCTCGCCAGGAACTCATGGAAGTCGACGTAGGGCACCGGCTCGCGATTGCGCCAATGGAACTGCACGGCGGTGCGCAGCATCCAGCTGGCGTCGCGCGCCGCGAGTTGATCGTCGGCGTCGAGAAACAGCACGTGCGCCGACGAATACTTGCCGGCACGCGCGAGCGCTTCAATGGCGCGCAGCAGGCCCACTCGGGCTGACGCATCTCGTGCCAGCAGGCGCGCCCCGGGAACCGGCGTGAACGGCACCGCGCTCAGCAATTTCGGGTAGTAGGCCAGTCCATGGCGCTGGTAGGCGTCGGCCCAGGCCCAGTCGAACACGTACTCGCCGTAGGAGTGGTCCTTGAGATACAGCGGGCACGCGGCGATCAGTTTCCCTGCGGCTTCGAGCGTCACGAACTGGGCGTGCCATCCCGCACGCGCGCTCGCACTGCCGCTGTCGTGCAGCGCGCGCAGGTACGCGAGACGCATGAAGGGCGTGGCGCTGGGCTGCAGGTCGAGCAGCTCCTGCCACTGCTGGGCGTCGATCAACGCCGGGTCGGCGTAGGTGCGAATGACATAATCGTTTGCCTCGCACGTGCCTTGCTTCGGACCCGCCATATGTCAGCTCAACCTTCGGTGAAAGTGGCGCTGGCGCAAATCAACGCAACCGTGGGAGACCTCGCCGGCAACGTGCGCGCCATCGTTGCCGCAGCTCGGAATGCCTACGCGCAGGGGGCGCGCCTCGTGCTGAGCCCGGAGCTCGGGATCTGCGGCTATCCACCGGAAGACTTGCTGTTCCGGCCGGCGTTCCTGCAAGCCTGCGCTTCGGCGGTCGACGATTGCGCTCGCGCCTTGGCCGATTTGCCTGGGCTGTCTGTCGTGGTGGGGCATCCGCATCAGTGGGGTGAGCAGGCCGATCTTAGGTCCAAGTCCTGGGCGGTTCCGCAGCGCTACAACGCAGCGTCGGTGTTGAGCGAGGGCCGCATCGTTGCAACGTATTGCAAGCGTGAGTTGCCGAACTACCAGGTGTTCGACGAGCGCCGTTATTTCGCGTCCGGCCGCGACGCCGGCCTGTCGCCCGTCGTCTTCGAAGTCCAGGGGCTGAAATTCGGCCTGAACATCTGCGAAGACGCCTGGTTCGACGAACCCGGACTCGCCGCCAAGGCAGCCGGCGCGCAAGTGCTGTGCGTTCTGAATGCCTCGCCTTTTCATTTGGGCAAAGCCGACGAGCGTGAACTGCGCATGGCCGCGCGCGCGCGCGCCCTGCGCATGCCTTTGCTCTATTCGCATCTGGTGGGTGGCCAGGACGAAGTCGTGTTCGACGGGGCGTCGTTTGCGCTGGATGCGCACGGAGAAATCGGCGCTCGCGCGGCGATGTTCGAAGAGGCGTCGACGTTGATCGACGTCACCGCGAGGTCCGCTGCGGGAGAAGTGAAACCGCTGCCGGGCCTGGAGGCGCAGGCCTGGGCTGCGCTCGTGACGGGCGTTCGCGACTACGTGGGCAAAAACGGCTTTCCCGGCGTCATCATCGGCCTGAGCGGAGGCATCGATTCGGCACTCGTGCTCGCCGTGGCGGTGGATGCGCTGGGCGCGCAGCAGGTGCGCGCGGTCATGATGCCTTCGCCCTATACGGCGGACATTTCCTGGATCGACGCGCGCGACATGGCGCAGCGCCTCAAAGTGCGCTACGACGAGATTTCCATCGTGCCGATGCTCGATGCATTTCGCGCGAGCCTGGCGCACGAATTTGCCGGGCTTGCCGAAGACGCGACCGAAGAGAACATCCAGGCGCGCGTGCGCGGCACGCTGCTGATGGCCTTGTCGAACAAGTTCGGCACGATCGTGCTGACCACGGGCAACAAGAGCGAAATGGCGACGGGCTATTGCACCTTGTACGGCGATATGGCGGGAGGCTTCGCCGTCATCAAGGACGTGGCCAAGACGCTCGTGTACCGACTCGCCGCATGGCGCAATGCGCAGGGCGCCGAGGTGATTCCGCAACGCATCATCACGCGCCCGCCATCCGCCGAGTTGCGTCCCGATCAGACCGACCAGGACAGCCTGCCGCCGTACGAAGTGTTGGATGCGATTCTGCAGCGCTACATGGAAGAGGACCAGGGCATCGCGCAAATCGTCGCTGCAGGGTTTGCGCAGGCGGATGTGGAGCGCGTCACGCGCCTCATCAAACTCAACGAGTACAAGCGGCGTCAGTCGCCGGTGGGTATACGCGTCACGCACCGCGCTTTCGGGCGCGATTGGCGCTATCCGATCACGTCGAAATTCCGCGCGTAAACTATTTCGATTCCTGCACCCCAGCGAGCCGCCCCATGAAACAAATCACCGCGATCGTCAAACCGTTCAAGTTGGAAGAGGTGCGCGAGGCCATGGCCGAAGTCGGCGTCACGGGGTTGACGGTGACGGAAGTGAAAGGCTTCGGGCGCCAGAAAGGCCACACCGAGCTCTACCGCGGTGCCGAGTACGTGGTCGATTTCCTGCCCAAGGTGAAGGTGGAAGTCGTCGTCAAGGACGGGGATCTCGAGCGCTGCATCGAGGCGATCGTCAAGGCGGCGAAGACGGGCAAGATCGGCGACGGCAAGATCTTCGTGACGGCGGTCGAGCAGGTGGTGCGGATTCGCACCGGCGAGACCGACGAAGACGCGGTCTGAGCCGGACACGCCCGAAAAAATTCAGGCTCTGAGCTTCGCCAGCCCGCGCCGGCGCATCAAATATTGCGATAGTCGTCCGGCGCCGTGGCCAAGGGCAAACGCGCGCCGAGCGTGTCGAGCAGGCGCTGCGGATCGCTGTCGATTTCGAGCAACCCGTGTTGCAACGGCGTGACGAAGCCGTGGGTCTGTGCGTCACGCATCATCGAGACGAAGGCGTTGTAGTAGCCCTCGACATTCAGCAGGCCCAGAGGCTTGTCGTGGTAACCCAGCTGGCGCCACGACCAGACCTCGAACAATTCCTCGAAGGTGCCAATGCCTCCGGGCAGCGCAACAAATGCATCGGCGTGCTGCGCCATCATGAGCTTGCGTTCGTGCATCGTCTGCACGACGTGCAATTGCGCCAGTCCGGTATGCCCGAGCTCGCGCTGCATCAGGCTTTGCGGGATGACGCCGATGACGTGCGCGCCTGCGGCCAGGGCAGCGTCGGCGACGACGCCCATCAAGCCCGACCGACCGCCTCCGTACACCATGTTCCAGCCGCGGCGCCCGATTTCGGTACCGACGCGACTTGCCGCTTGCGCGAATGCCGGCAGATCGCCGAGCCGCGAGCCGCAGTAGACGCACAAGGTCGGTCCGGGCATTGCCGACGTGTCAGGAAGCGAAGCGGGCCCAGAGCGCAGCGCCCCAGACGCCTGCGCACAGCAGCAGTGAAAGCATGACGGCGGCGCTGCCGAAGTCTTTCGCGGCCTTGGACAAATCGTGCAGGTCCATGGAGATGCGGTCGACGGCGGCTTCGATGCCGGAATTGAGCAATTCGACGATCAGCACGAGCACGACAGTCCCACTCAACAGCGCAACTTCAATCCAGCCACGCCCGAACCAAAACGCGCAGGGCAGCAAGACGACCGCCAGCCAGAACTCCTGGCGAAACGCGCTCTCGCCACGATACGCGGCGCGCAGGCCGGCGATGGAGTAGCCGGCAGCGTGCACGACGCGCGACAGGCCGGTTCGTCCCTTGTGCGGGTTACTCATGGGCCCGCATTGTGCCGCGGGCTAAGCCTCATGCCTGCGCCGCGGCGCGCTGGCGGGGTGCCGGCGAATGGGAGACGAGTCGGGTGCCGCACAAGGCGTCGTGCAGAAACTGCCGGTCCGCCCGGGCAAACGTCGCGGCGGCGTAAATCAGCACGCCTGCGCCGATGCTGGAAATCACAAGCCAAAGCTGCGACGTCCCGGACCCCCAGGCGACGAGCAATGCCGGCAAGAACCACAGCCACGAGAGCACATAGCGCGCCAGGGCACGCGCCTGCGACAGCTCGCCCCCGTCAATCGTCACGAGCCGAATCCGCCATGTCTTCATCGCGAGGGTCTGGCCGCCGTGCGTCCAGAACCAGACGAAGTAGACGCCCAGAACAGCGCAAAGATAAATTTGCAGCGTCGCGCGATTCACGAGCGCGTGGCGTTGCTGGGCCAGGCTTGAAAACAGGTAGGCAGCGATCATGACGACGCCAAACAGCAGAACGCCTTCGTAGGTGAAGCACGCCAGGCGACGGCGCAAGCTGGGCGTGGTTGCGCGAAGCGCGGCTGACGCGGTAGCGCTCACGGCTGGCGCATCGGCTCCGATGCGGAACTCGAGCGGACCGCCGCGCCCTGCGGGCCGCGCTTGGGCAAGAGCGTCGTCTTGTCGACAAAACCGGGGCTCGCCGCGATCTTGGGCAGACCCGTTTGTTGGTGGGCCGGTGGCGAAGCGCGCTTGGCGATGCTCGTTGTCGTCGCCCCCGGCTGGGCTTGCATGGCGGCCGAGTTGGTGATGGGCGTCGGTCGGGCCGAGAAGGCCGGGTTGGGAACGATATTCGACTTCACTTGGGATGGCACGGTCTTGGCGTTGGCGTGATCCGGGCTCTGCCGATTCGCGCTGGAGGGTGCGGCGGCTTGATTGGCGAGCTTGCGCTTCTGCTCGGGCGGCAAGGCCTGGTACGCCTCCCACTGTGCCGGGCGGTCCTGGGGTGCGACGCGCTTTGCGGCTTCAAACTGTTGACGAGTGGTACCGCGCTCTGCCGGACTGAGCCTGGCCCAGTCGGCCATGCGTTCTTGCACTCGGGCCTGTTCCTGCGGCTGCATCGAGGGGTACTTTTGTGCGATCGCCAACCACTTCTTCTTGCGCTCAGCGTCAATCGCTTGCCACTCGCGTTCGAGCGGCTTGAGTGCTTGGCGCTGCGCAGGGTTCAATTCTTGCCAGCGCGGCCCGGCCTCTGCGGGCTTGGGGGCGGCCTGCACCCGTGCGGTGGTCTGGCCCTGAACCGGAGGGGCGGCAAGGAGAAGGCAAGCGGCGAGCAAGGCGCCTGAGGCAAACCAAAGTGCAAGCGCCTGGGATCGGGCGAAACCTATCGACATGTGCACAGCGCGGACCGCTTCAATCTTTGGGCAATTTGAGAAACTCCAGGAAACCCGCGTCACTGTAGGCTCTCGGTGGCAAAGCGTCGGCCAACAAGTCCGCGTCAATTTCCGCGGCGACCGAAATCTGCGATTCCGTCTGAGCGCTCTGGATGAGCATGAGGCCGCCCACCAGCGCGATCAAGGGAAGCAGCGACACCAGTTTCACGCCCCAGCCTCGGCCAAAACCACCGAGCAGCAAGGTCCCGTTGGAGGACGCGACCACTGCAGGAGCCGCGGCGCTGGCCGCGCGCACGGCGTGCACGCGCTGCAACGCAGTCTCGCGCGCGAAGCGCAAGCGCTCGTTGATTTCGGGGGGGAGGTCCTCGGTGCTTTGACTTAACCGCGCCGTCAGGCGCAGCGCGAACTGCGACTGGGCGGATGCCAACGCCGAAAACAGTTCCGAGGAGTTCATGGTTTTCACAGTCCGATTCCCTTTGCCTTGAGCGCTTTGGCCAATGCGTGCACCGCCCGCGAACAGTGAGTTTTGACACTGCCCTGCGAGCAACCCATGGCGATGGCGGTTTCTGCGACGTCAAGTTCCTCCCAGTAACGCAGCAGGAAGGCCTCGCGTTGACGTTGCGGCAGTTCGGCCACCTCGGCGTCGATCGCTTTGAGGATTTGTGCCCGAGACAATGAGTCGGCGGCACTTTCAAACTCTTCGCGGCCATCCAGGTCCAGGGCTTCCAGTGATTCGAGGATGTCGAAATCTTCGCCGTCGTCGCCCGGGCCCGAGAACTCGGAGAAGTTCTTGAAAACCGCATTTCGCACCTTCTGCCGCCGAAACCAGTCCATTGTCGCGTTTGACAGCATGCGCTGGAAGATCAGGGGCAGCTCTGCGGCGGGCCGATCGGCGTAGCTCTGGGCCAGCCGAATCATCGTGTCCTGCACGATGTCGAGCGCTGCGTCGTCGTCGCGAACGGCGTAGACCGCACGCTTGAAGGCGCGCTTTTCGACGCTCTTGAGGAAATCGGAAAGTTCTTTGTCGGATGCCAAGGGCGGCGCGCCTCGGGCCTCGGCCCTGAAAACGGGCGCGATTATCTCACTGCGTCGTGCGACCGTGCGCAGCGCGCTGAGCGAGCTGCGACCGATGCCATAATGCTGCTTCGCGTGCGACACGTGGTGTCGCTCTCCCTAGCTGCGGGGTTACGCAGCCCAAGTAGGTCGAGACCTCGGTTTTGACCGCTGGCTGAGATGCCAGTCGGAGAACATCTGCGCAGTCAAAGCGGATGCCGTGACGGGAAGCCTCGAAGAGTTTTCTTCGAGCGTGGACCGTGACAGAGTCGTGTGCTTGGGCCACCGCCAACAGCGGTAGCTGCACATCGTCGGGAGACGACTTCGACTTCTCCCGTAGAGCGATCAAGCCTCTGAGCGTCTTGTCAGATTTGGCGTAAGCCGAGCTTTGACCTGTTGTGCGACCAACAGTCGCCTAGGACGGCATGCATGGCTGGCAACGGCTGTGTGTGAAGCCCGTCCAACAACGTCTCCCACCTCGGTGGCATGCATCGACCCGCGAGGGCGTACATGGACTCTGCCAGCAGGACGGCGGACGAGAGGCCAGGCGAATTCCGTATGGGTAACGTAGGTGAACCGTCGTTCGAACCCGGGTAAGCATTGAGTGGCCAAACCTGCTGTCAGGCCATAGCCAAACGGCACGCTACCAGGATGCTCCCATGCGAGGCTGGAGCACGTCGCTATGCGCGTAGCCCCGGGATAGACGGACCCTAACCGGATAGACATCGCGGATCACCACTGCGCTGTCGGCGATCAGAGGAACGTGGTAAGCCCCACCATCCGCCCGGGCACTTCGGTGCACGGGCAGGGAAGCCGCAAGGCGACCTGTCGGGTGAGGGGGTATGGGATCGTGGAAAAAGCGAATGCCCGGCTGTAATCGCTGGGATAGGGGCCTCAACATTGCCCCGCTGCGAAAGCAGGCCTACTTCCACTTGGTGCAACCGTCGTTAGCCGGTTGCTGAGTTCTAACACCCCGAGGGGACGCTCGATCCCCTCCGGGGGCGAAGTGCGTCCTCGATGGGTCAACCAACGAGGAAAGCATGGAAGAAATCATCGAATCCGATGGTTCTGCGTCTTCGCACAGGCTGGACGGCTGGCACGCCATCGATTGGCGTCGCGTCGATCAGCAGGTGAGAACGATGCAGATGCGGATAGCGAAGGCAACGCAGGAAGGCGATTGGCGCAGGGCGAAGGCCCTGCAACGGTCGCTGACCCGCTCGTTCACCGCCAGGGCACTGGCGGTACGTCGAGTGACAGAAAACCAAGGCAAGCGGACGGCAGGCGTCGACCGCGAGCTGTGGGATACGCCGACCTGCAAATGGACGGCTGTCAGCACGTTGAAGCAGCAACGAGGTTACCGGCCCGCGCCGTTACGGCGGGTCTACATCCCCAAGGCGAATGGCAAGGAACGCCCGCTGGGTATTCCGACGATGAAGGACCGGGCGATGCAGGCTCTCCACCTGCTGAGTCTGGAGCCCGTCGTGGAGTCGCAGAGCGACCCGAACAGCTACGGCTTTCGGCGCAATCGCTCGACGGCCGATGCCATGAGCCAGTTGTTCGGCTGCCTCGCCCGTAAGGTTTCGGCCGAATGGGTGTTGGAAGCGGACATTGAGGGCTGCTTCGACCACATCAACCACGAGTGGCTGGTGCAAAACGTCCACATGGACCGGCGCATCGTGCACCAGTGGTTGAAGGCAGGAGTGGTCTACAACGGCCAGCTGACGGCAACGGAAGCAGGCACGCCGCAAGGCGGCATCATCTCGCCAACCCTGGCGAACATGGCATTGAACGGACTGGAATCGGGCCTGTTGGCGCATCTCGGTGCGACGCTGGGCAAGACAAAGGTCCAGAAGCTCAAAGTCAATGTGGTCCGGTACGCCGATGACTTCGTAGTCACGGGAGCGTCGAAAGACTTCCTGGACATCGAGGTACGGCCATGGGTGGAAGCGTTCCTCGCACAACGAGGGCTGCGACTGTCTCCGGCGAAGACGCGAGTTACGCACATTGACGATGGGTTCGATTTCCTCGGCTGGAATTTCCGGAAGTACTCGGGGACTCTGCTGATCAAGCCGAGCAAGAAGAACGTGCAAGCGTTCTACGGCAAGGTGAAGGAGGTCGTGATGTCGCACCAGATGGTGAAACAGGCGGAGCTCATACAGCTGCTGAATCCGGTCTTGCGAGGCTGGGCTCAGTACCACCATCCGGTGGTCGCCAAGGAGACGTTCAGCAGACTCGACTCGCTACTGTGGTGGCGGTTGACGCGCTGGGCACGTCGCAGACATCCGACGAAAAGCCCGAAGTGGGTGACTGAGAAGTATTGGTCAACCATCGACGGCAGGTCGGAGTTCGCAGTCAGGACTCCGACCGAAGACGGCACGCCGAAATGGGTGCGGTTGTATCGGCTTGCCGATACGGAGATCGTGCGCCACCAGAAGGTCAAGGGGGAATACAACCCCTTCGATCCGAGGTGGGAGGCGTACGGCGAAGACTTGCGCGCGAAGCGTCTGCTGAAACGCATGGCGTATCGCAAGCAATGGGCGTCGCTGTTTCTGTCTCAGCACGGCAACTGCGCTCTATGTGGCGGCGTCCTCACGGACGAAACCGGCTGGCACGACCATCACCTGATTCCTCGGGTGGCGGGCGGGTCGGACGCGTTGTCGAACCGGGTGCTCCTGCACCCGGTGTGTCATGTCCAACTGCATGCCCTTGGATTGACGGTTGCGAAGCCGGCCTCAGACTGAGGTTTCGCGGCTCGCCGAGGCAGGGTAAACTTCGCCTCGGTTATCAGCTAAACGTTGTGCTTGAGCCGGATGCCTCGAAAGAGGCAAGTCCGGTTCTTCGGGGGGGATGGATCAGCAATGATCTGTCCCTACCCTCCACAACACCGCGTCTGACACGGCCCCTCCACCACGGGGGAGCAACAAGGGTCAGGTGCACAGGCATCACACCCGCCTCACGAGGGCCGGGAGAGATGCACCGATGGTTTTTCGTTAGAGAAAATCACAGAGGTTAGAGATGGACATGTCTGCTGCTGAACTGCGGCGCGCCGCACTGGCTCAGCCCAATACCCCCCCTACGACGGATCCCAACGGCTCGGAAATCCTTGTCCGCTGCCTGCAGGCCGAGGGCGTCAAGTACCTCTGGGGCTATCCCGGCGGTGCGGTTCTCTATATTTACGACGCCTTGTACAAACAAGACAGGATCGAACACGTCCTGGTGCGCCACGAGCAGGCGGCGGTCCACGCGGCCGATGGCTATGCGCGCGCCACGGGGGAAGTCGGCGTAGCGCTGGTGACTTCCGGGCCGGGCGTGACGAATGCCGTGACCGGCATCGCCACGGCGTACATGGATTCGATCCCGATGGTCATCATCACCGGCCAGGTGCCCACGCCTGCGATCGGCCTGGATGCGTTTCAGGAGTGCGACACCGTCGGCATCACGCGCCCCATCGTCAAGCACAACTTCCTCGTCAAAGACGTACGCGACCTGGCGCTGACGATGAAGAAGGCGTTCCACATCGCGCGCAGCGGCCGGCCGGGCCCGGTGGTGGTCGACGTTCCCAAGGACGTTTCGCTCAAGACCACGCCCTACAGCTACCCGGCAACGCTGGAAATGCGCTCCTACAACCCGGTGCGCAAGGGCCATGGAGGGCAGATTCGCAAGGCGGTGCAGTTGTTGCTGGGGGCCAAACGCCCCTACATCTACACCGGCGGCGGCGTGATCCTGGGCGACGCGTGCGCCGAGCTGCGCCAGCTGGTCGATCTGCTCGGTTACCCCTGCACCAACACCTTGATGGGTCTGGGCGCGTTCCCGGCGAGCGACCCCAAATTCCTCGGAATGCTCGGCATGCACGGCACGTACGAGGCCAACATGACGATGCAGAACTGCGATGTGTTGATTGCGATCGGCGCGCGCTTCGACGACCGCGTCATCGGCAACCCGAAGCACTTTGCCAGCGTCGAGCGCAAGATCATCCACATCGACATCGACCCGTCGTCGATTTCCAAGCGCGTCAAAGTTGACATTCCGATCGTCGGCGACGTCAAGGATGTGCTCCAGGACCTTGTTGCGCAGATCAAGGACAGCCCCACCAAACCGGACCGCGTGACGTTGTCCGCGTGGTGGAGCCAGATCAACGACTGGCGCAAACAAAACTGCCTGAGTTACAAGAACAGCAGCGACGTCATCAAGCCGCAGTTCGTCGTCGAAAAACTCTGGGAGTTGACCAAAGGAAGCGACGTCTACATCACCTCCGACGTCGGCCAGCACCAGATGTGGGCTGCGCAGTACTACCGTTTCGAGGAGCCGCGCCGTTGGATCAATTCCGGCGGTCTCGGCACGATGGGCGTGGGCTTGCCTTATGCGATGGGCATCAAACTCGCCAAGCCCCAGGCCGACGTGTTTTGCGTGACGGGCGAGGGCTCGATCCAGATGTGCATTCAGGAGCTATCGACCTGCCTGCAATACAAGACGCCTGTGAAGATCGTGTCGCTGAACAATCGTTACCTCGGGATGGTGCGGCAGTGGCAACAAATCGACTACGGCGGGCGCTATTCGCACAGCTACATGGATGCGCTGCCCGATTTCGTGAAGCTCGCTGAAGCCTACGGCCACGTCGGCATGCTCGTCGAAAAACCGGGAGACGTGGAGCCGGCGTTGCGCGAAGCGATGCGCTTGAAAGACCGGACCGTGTTTCTCGATATCCGCACCGACCCGACGGAAAACGTCTGGCCCATGGTCAAGGCCGGCCAGGGCATCACCGAAATGCTGTTGGGCTCGGAAGACCTGTAGTTCATGCCGCGAGGGAACGGGCCGTCGGCGCTACCGCACTGACAGGGCCACCCTGGTGAATTGAGCCTCCGGCCTCCGGCCCGTGTCAACACTCTTCAGCGACTCGGCGTCGCCAAGGTCTGCTGGTTACCGCCAGTTCACCGCAGGGCACGCCGATCTCAAATCATGAAACACATCATTGCCTTGCTTCTCGAAAACGAACCTGGAGCCTTGTCGCGCGTCGTCGGTCTGTTTTCCGCACGCGGCTACAACATCGAGAGCCTGACCGTGGCGCCGACCGAAGACGCATCGTTGTCGCGAATGACGATCGTCACGACGGGCTCGGACGAAGTCATCGAGCAGATCACGAAACACTTGAACCGGCTCATTGAAGTCATCAAGGTCGTCGACCTGACCGAGGGCGCATTCACCGAGCGTGAACTGATGCTGATCAAGGTGCGCGCGGTGGGCAAGGAGCGCGAAGAAATGAAACGCATGGCCGACATCTTCCGCGGCCGCATCATCGACGTGACGGAGAAGAGCTACACCATCGAGCTGACCGGCGACGCCGGCAAACTCGATGCCTTCCTGGAAGCGATCGATCGCACTGCAATTTTGGAAACCGTGCGCACCGGCACCAGCGGGATCGGTCGCGGCGAGCGCATCTTGCGCGTTTGAGTTCGAACCCCGCCCATGTTGAATCAATTGAGAGTCAGAAGGAGCAAGTGATGAAGGTTTATTACGACAAAGACGCCGACCTGAGTTTGGTCAAGGGCAAGAACGTGACGATCGTCGGTTATGGCTCGCAGGGGCACGCCCACGCGCAAAACCTGAACGACAGCGGCGTCAAGGTCACGGTCGGTCTGCGCCGCGGCGGCGCGTCCTGGAACAAGGCGGAAAAGGCCGGCCTGCGCGTCGCCGAAGTCGCCGAGGCTGTGAAGAAGGCCGATGTCGTGATGATGCTCTTGCCCGACGAGCAAATCGCCGCGGTCTACAAGAACGATGTCGAGCCGAACATGAAGCAAGGCGCGTCGCTCGCCTTTGCGCACGGATTCAACGTGCACTACGGGCAGGTCGTGCCACGCGAGGACCTCGACGTCTGGATGGTCGCGCCCAAGGCGCCGGGGCACACCGTGCGTAACACCTATACGCAGGGCGGCGGCGTGCCGCATCTGGTGGCGGTGCACGCCGACAAGAGCGGCAAGGCTCGGGATCTGGCCTTGAGTTACGCGGCGGCGAATGGCGGCGGCAGGGCCGGAATCATCGAAACCAATTTCCGCGAAGAGACCGAGACCGACCTGTTCGGCGAGCAGGCGGTGCTGTGCGGTGGCACGGTTGAACTCATCAAGGCGGGGTTCGAGACCCTGGTGGAAGCCGGTTACGCGCCAGAGATGGCCTACTTCGAATGCCTGCACGAGCTGAAGCTGATCGTCGACCTGATCTACGAGGGCGGCATCGCGAACATGAACTACTCGATCTCGAACAACGCCGAGTACGGCGAGTACGTGAGCGGCCCGAAGATCGTCAACGAGCAGACCAAGGACACCATGAGGCAGATGCTCAAGGACATCCAGACGGGAGAGTACGCGAAGAGTTTCATCTTGGAGAACCGTGCCGGTGCACCGACGCTTCTGTCGCGTCGGCGCCTGATGGGCGAGCACCAGATCGAAGTGGTTGGCGAGAAGCTGCGCGCGATGATGCCCTGGATCAAGGCGAACAAGCTCGTCGACAAGAGCCGCAACTGACGCGCCAAGCCATCGCGATCATGGTCGAAGACGCGCCCGACACCATCAGCGATTTGGCCCCGACGGCGAGCGTGCCGTTGCGGCCGAAACGCAAGGGTCTGTACATCCTGCCCAATGCGATCTCGCTGGCGGCGTTGTTTGCCAGCTTCTATGCAATCGTGATGGCAATGAATGGCCGCTTCGAGCTGTCGGCCTACGGCATCTTCAGCGCTGCGGTGCTGGACAGCCTGGACGGTCGCGTCGCGCGCATGACGAATTCGCAGAGCGCGTTCGGCGAGCAGATGGATAGCCTGTGCGACATGGTGAGCTTCGGTGCCGCGCCGGCGCTCATCGTCTATGAATGGGCGTTGCGCGACCTCGGCAAGTGGGGCTGGTTTCCGGCGTTTGTCTACATCGCCGGCGCGGCACTGCGGTTGGCGCGCTTCAACACCAACATCGGCGTCGTCGACAGACGCTACTTTCAGGGCTTGCCGAGTCCCGCGGCAGCGGCCTTGGTGATGGGCCTGATCTGGGTCATGGACGATGCCGGCTTGAGGAGCGTGAACAAGATCGACTGGTTGGCTTGGACGGCCTTCGCCGTCACGCTGTACGCCGGGCTGACGATGGTGACGAACGCGCCGTTCTACAGCTTCAAGGACGTGAGCTTCAAGCGCAGCGTTCCGTTCATCGTCATCGTCGCCATTGCGTTGGCCATTGCCGTGATCAATATCCACCCGCCGATCGTGCTGTTCGCGCTGTTCTGCGCCTACGGCGTGTCCGGCTACGCCGTCTACGCGTGGAAGCGCATGAAGGGCCGACGGGCGAGCGTGATCGCCACTTCCACCGACGAACCCGAAGAAGAAGGGCTGCACCGCTGAGCCCTGCGGCGCAGCATGCTATATTCCTCCGCATGAGAGACCTGCGCCCGATCGACATTCTTCTACTAGGAGTTCAAGGGGCTCGTTGATCGACTGTTTTCGTATCGTCGCTACGGCCCGTTTGCAAACCGCAACGGGCCGTTTTGCTTTTGGAGACTCACATGGCTGACAAGATCATCATTTTCGACACGACATTGCGCGACGGCGAGCAGTCGCCCGGCGCCTCGATGACCAAAGACGAAAAGCTGCGCATCGCGCGCCAGCTGGAGCGGCTCAAGGTCGACGTCATCGAGGCCGGCTTTGCCGCATCGTCGAACGGCGATTTCGAATGCGTCAAGGCGATCGCGCACACCGTCAAAGACAGCATCGTGTGTTCCCTGGCCCGCGCCAACGACCGTGACATCGCACGGGCCGCGGAAGCCCTGCGCGGCGGGCATGCGACGCGAATTCACCTGTTCATCGCGACGAGCGCGCTGCACATGGAGAAGAAGCTGCGCATGACCCCCGACCAGGTGTACGAGCAGGCGAAACTGTCGGTGCGCTACGCGCGCAATCTTGCCGCAGATGTGGAGTTCTCTCCCGAAGACGGCTATCGGTCCGACCCCGACTTCCTGTGCCGGGTGCTCGAGACGGCGATCGCCGAAGGTGCGACGACGATCAACATTCCCGACACCGTGGGCTATGCGATTCCGGAGCTGTACGGCAGCTTCATCAAGTCGCTTCGCGAACGCATCCCGAACTCTGCCAAGGCGGTCTGGTCGGTGCACTGCCACAACGACCTGGGCATGGCCGTGGCGAATTCGCTGGCCGGGGTGCAACTCGGCGGTGCGCGCCAGATCGAGTGCACGATCAACGGCCTGGGCGAACGCGCCGGCAACTGCTCGCTCGAAGAAGTCGTGATGGCGCTGCGCACGCGGCGCGACTATTTCGGCTTTGACATCGGCGTGGACACGACGCAAATCGTTCCGGCGTCGCGGCTGGTCTCGCAGACGACGGGCTTCGTCGTGCAACCCAACAAGGCGGTCGTCGGCGCGAACGCGTTTGCGCACGCCTCCGGGATTCATCAGGACGGGGTGCTCAAAGCGCGCGACACCTACGAAATCATGCGTGCCGAAGACGTGGGCTGGGCGGCCAACAAAATCGTGCTGGGCAAGCTGTCGGGCCGCAATGCGTTCCGGCAGCGCCTCCAAGAGTTGGGCATTGCGCTTGAATCTGAAACCGAAGTGAATGCGGCGTTCGCAAGATTCAAGGAACTCGCCGATCGCAAGAGCGACATCTTCGATGAAGACATCCTCGCGTTGGTGATGGACGAGTCGGTCAAGTCGCAGCACGAGCACTATCGCTTTTTATCTCTCGCGCAGCGCTCCGAAACCGGTGGGCGGCCGCATGCCAAAGTGGCTTTTCTGTCAGGCGCCGATGAGCGCCGCGCCGAGAGCGACGGCAACGGCCCGGTCGATGCGAGCTTGAAGGCGGTCGAGTCGGTCGTGCACAGCGGCGCCGAGATGTTGCTTTATTCCGTCAATGCGATCACTTCGGGGAGCACCGAATCGCAGGGGGAGGTGACGGTACGCCTTCAGTTGGGGGGGCGGGTCGTGAACGGTGTGGGCGCGGATCCGGATATCGTGGTCGCCTCAGTCAAGGCCTATTTGAGCGCTTTGAACAAACTTGAGAGCAAGGTCGAGCGCGTTTCGGCACAAGGGTGAACAGGGTCACGGTCGCTTTTCTCAATCAAGATTCGACTTCACGAAGCTCTCGTAACTTTTTGATATTGCGCGACTTTTTTGCTTCACCTACACTCCAGGCATGGGAGCGAAAAAGATTGCCGTCATAGCGTTGAGGCTGAATGTTTGCGCCGCGTTTCTGGCGCTTGCGGGGTCTGCGGCGTGCGCGCGGGCAGCGGCTGTGTCACCCCCCGCTGGCGCGGATCTCTTCCTGGCGCAACCGGTGCCAATGCAAGAGTTGCGGCCAGTGCATCGTGTGGCGCTGCGCAAGAACCGGAACGTGAGTCCGGGGCGCGCGAGCGCCAAGGCGGCTTACACCTCGCGCCGCCACTCTGTGGGCGAAGTCGCGGGCTTGAGCAAAACGTCTGATTCGCTTCAGCTCAAATCGAGCGCCGCACTGGTGATCGACCAGGAGACGAGTGAAGTCCTCGTCTCGAAGAACGCCGACGCGGTGCTTCCCATCGCTTCGCTGACGAAGTTGATGACGGCGCTGGTGATTGCCGAGGCGAAAATTCCGCTGGATGAATTGCTCATCGTCAGCCAGGACGACGTCGACACGGAAAAGGGCAGCCGCTCGCGCCTGAAGGTGGGCACTCAGCTCACGCGCAGCGAGATGCTGCACCTGGCGCTGATGGCCTCGGAAAACCGCGCGGCTCACACTTTGGGACGAACCTTCCCCGGGGGCAGCGAGGCGTTCGTCGAGGCGATGAACGCGAAGAGCAAAGAACTGGGAATGAGCGACACGAGCTTTGTCGAATCGACAGGCCTGTCGAGCCGCAACCGGTCCAGCGCGCGCGATCTCGCGACCCTCGTTGGCGCGGCACATCAGCACCCGATCATTCGGGAAATGTCGGTGTCGCATCAGGCCAAGGTCGAAGTGGGTCGGCGCAACCTTCAGTTCCACACGACAAACCGATTGGTGCTGCGTGCGGACTGGGACATCGGCCTGCAAAAGACCGGCTACATCGCCGAAGCCGGGCGCTGCCTGGTGATGCAGGCGACCCTGTCTGGGCGGCCCTTGATCATGGTCTTTCTCGACTCGGCGGGAAGACACTCCCGGCTCGGAGACGCCGAGCGTGTGCGCCGCTGGCTCACGCTGAATGCGCCTGCGGCGACTTCGACGCGCGCCGGCGCAAGACTCACCTCTTGAGTTGGGTTGCGGGGCGGGCGCTCAGGCGCCGTGATGCCCGAGAGACGCGGAGATCTGCGCCGCAGTCGCCTTCAGGCGTTCGAGCCACGCGTCGTCGAGACGGTCCGCAGGGGCGGAGATCGATAAACCGGCAATCAACTTGCCCTGGTCATCGACGATTCGCGCCGCCATGCAGCGCACTCCCACTTCCAGTTCCTCGTTGTCGCGCGCCGTCCCCTCACGCTTGACGCGCGCGAGTTCGCGCTCGAGCGCACCGACGTTTGTGATGCTGTTGCGCGTGTGGCCGGCCAGTCCGGTGCGCGTCGCGTAGGCGCGCACGCGCAGCGCGTCGTCCTCTGCAAGAAACAGTTTGCCCACTGACGTGAGGTGCAGCGGCGCGCGCCCGCCGATCGCACGCACCACTTGCATGCCGGAGCGCTCGCTGTAGGCGCGCTCGATGTAGATGATCTCGTCGCCCTGGCGCATCGAGAGGTTCACCGGCTGATGCGTGAGGCGGTGCAGCTCGCGCATCGGCGTGAGCGCGGCGTCGCGAACGTCCAGCCGTGCCTTGACCAGATTGCCGAGCTCGAGCAAGCGCATTCCCAGGCGATAACTGCCGACCTCGGGCCGGTCGACAAAACGGCCGATCGTCAGGTCGTTCAGGATGCGGTGCGCCGTTGACGGGTGCAGGCCGGTCTTCGCGCTGATGACTTTCAGCGGCACCGGCTCCTGGTGCGACGCGAGCAGGTCCAGCAGCGCGAAGGTTCGCTCGAGCACCTGGATGGTGGGGGACTTCTCATGCGTTGAATCCATGCGACAAAACTCTCGTCATCCGAAGTTGATCTCGAACCGCCTGGGGGCAACTGTAGTGCGCAGCGCGGACGTGAGGGCTCAGCCTGCCTCAGGCAAGAGGGCATGCACCGCGCTCACGCCGCTGCGCACCGATCCCTCCAGCGTCGCCGGGTAAGGGCCGGCGATATAGTCACCTGCGGCCGTCAGGCGGGTGGCAACGTGCGTCGGCGGGCGCTCGAGTTGCGCGACACAACGAAACGTTGCGCGCTTCTCGGTCAGCACCTGAACCGGTTGCAATGCGCTCATCGGCAGCGGATGCAGGACTTGTGCGGCCTGAGTCATGCACGCCTGAATCGCTGCCGCGGTGCCGCGCTCGACCCAGTCGCGCGCGCCGCTGATGACAAACGCCAACAGCCCCTCAGGGCCGCCCAGCTGACCTCGATCGAAGACAAACTGCGCGGGCCGGCAGGCGTCTGTGTCCAAGGCGAGCATCGGAAACGGCAGGCGCGCTCCTTCGCAGCGGATGTAGACGGTCATGATCGGCTCGAACGGCAGGCTTCGGGCGATCGCGGCCCAGTGCGGCGCGTGGGGCTCGGCCAGGCGCGCGGCCTCCGACGACGTCGTCGCGAGCACGACACGGTCGAAGCGCTGGTCGTGCACCGACCAGGATTCGCCGACCAGGTGCAGCGCGTCGATGCGCGTCAACGTGACGACCGCAGCAGCTTGCTCGCGCAACCACCTCAGCGCCGGCGCCGGAAAGGCCTCGCTGAGGCCGACTTTGGGCAGCAGAAGATCCGACGACCCCGCTGCGCCAAACAAGGCGTCGCGCAGCACGCGCAGGAATACTCTGGCGCTGGCCTGGTCCGATGGTGTGTTCAACGCGGCGACGCACAGCGGATCGATCAGTTCGCGTCGTATATCCGTCGGCAGGCGCGCCGTGAGCGCGGCCACATTCAAGGATTCGGCGCACTGGAAACGCGCCAGCGCCCAGCGTGCGGCCTCGATCACGAGCGTCAGTTTGCTGCGCGCCGTCCAGGTCGGGTGCCGGGCCACCGCCAGCGTCAGCGCCAGCAGCGCCGGCCCGGGCCGCAGCGTCAGGCCATTGCCGGCAGCGTCGCGCAGCGTCAGGGGGGTGCGCAACAGGAGCTCGCCCGGATTCGCTGCCACCAGCCGCATCAGCCTGAGCAACTCGCTGTACGCGCCGATCATGATGTGCTGGCCGTTGTCGAGAAGCAGGCCGTCGAAATCGACGCTGCGGGCGCGTCCGCCGCAGTGTTTTGCCATCTCGAACAGCGTCACGTGGTGGCCCAGGCGTGTCGCTTCCACAGCCGCGGCCAAGCCGGCCCAGCCGGCACCGATGACCGCGATCCTGCTAGCCTGGCGCATCGGTGGCGCTGTCAACGTGCCTGCCAATGCGTGCGCGCAGCGATCCAGAGTTTGCGAATCGGTGTCAGCGACGTGCGTTGATGCAGCACGTTGAAGTCATCGGCCTCGATTTCGCGGAGCAGCGTGCGATAGATGTTGGCCATCATGAGCCCGGGTTTTTGCGCTGTGCGATCTGCGGGGGCGAGCAGGGCGAGTGCGTCTTCGTAAGTGCGGTGCGCACGCTGCGCTTGGAATTTCATGAGGGCGACAAACCTGTCGCTCGAGTTGCGCGCGATCACTTCGTGCGCTTTCACATCGAACTGTTTGAGCTCGGCCATCGGCAGGTAGATGCGGCCCCGGCGGGCGTCATCGCCGACGTCGCGGATGATGTTGGTGAGTTGCATCGCCACGCCCAGCTTGTGTGCGTACCCGAGCGTGCTCGGCTGGGTTCGACCGAAGATGCCTGAGGCGACTTCGCCGACGATTCCCGCGACAAGGTGGCAATACCGCTCCAGCGCAATGAAGTCGAGGTAACGCGACTGGTCCAGATCCATCTGACAGCCGTCAATCACGGCGTTCAGGTGCGTGGCCTCGATGCCATGCGCAGCGGTATGTGGCATCAGGGCTTGCGTGGCAGGGTGGCTGGGCTGGCCGGAAAAGCTGGCGGCCACTTCGCCGCGCCACCACGCGAGTTTGGTGCGCGCCACGCCCGGGTCCTCGACTTCATCGACGACATCGTCGACTTCGCGGCAGAACGCATAGAACGCGGTGATCGCCGCGCGTTGCGCAGGCGGCAGGAACAGGAACGCGTAATAAAAGCTCGAGCCGCTTTGCGCGGCGCGTTGTTGCACGTAAGCGGCGGGGGTCATGGGCACGCGGCAACTTCGGCTGCCTCTGCCGGCCGCATTTGCAGGGCGCGCCAGAGCAGCAGCGCGCCGTCTGCGGCATGCAGCACCGGTCGACTTTGAATCGTGCCGCCTTGCAGGGCGTCGACCTTATCCAGAATTCGCAAGCCGCCTTGCACGACGAGGCGCAACTCCCATCCGGCGCGGCCTTCGATCTGGTGCACGAGCGGCGCGCCGCGGTGCATGAGCGTTCTGGCCCATTGCACGAGCTCGCTCACGACGGCGCGCGACGCCGGCGTATCGCGGCGTTGCCACTGCGATTGCACAGCCGCACCATGGCGTTTGCATTCTTCGTCCGGCACGTAGTGGCGACCGCGCGCCAAATCCACGCCCAGGTCTTGCCAGAAATTGGCGAGTTGCAGCGCCGTGCAAATCGCGTCGGAGCGCGCCAGCGCGAGTTCGTCGTCGACGCCGTAAAGGTGCAGCATCAGGCGCCCCACCGGGTTGGCGGAGCGGCGGCAATAGTCGAGCAGTTCATCGCGGTCCGTATAGCCGGGCTTGCACACGTCTTGCTCGAAGGCACTGAGCAAGTCGGTCAGCAGCGGCAGGGGCAGCCGAAATTGCGCCAACACCGGGCGCAAGGGACCGAACACCTCGGGCCAGCGCGACGAGCCGGCCGCGCCGCTGGCGGCGGCGGCCAGATCGGCGCGCAATGCCGCCAGATCGGCCAAGCGCGTCTGCGGATCGGCATCGCCCTCGTCGGCGATATCGTCGGCGGTTCTCGCGAACCTATAGATCGCCACCACCGCCGGGCGCAGCCGTGCCGGGCAAAGCCACGACGCGACGGGAAAATTTTCGTAGTGATTCACGGCCACGCGGCGATTGTCTACGCGGAACTGCCCCTGGCGTGGCGGCCCGGTGCGGCCGCAGGGCGACGCCGGAACTCGATTGACATTGATCATTTCCGCTTCTATATTACTGACTGGTCAGTCAGTTACTCCGGCCGACCGATCATTTCCGGCAGTCCGCGAGCTCGATCTCGCTGGCCGTGAGACTTGAAGAGAGCCCCATCATGAACTACCGAATCCTGCCCGCAGTCGCCTTGTTTGCCCTTTTGGCCGCGTGTTCGAAACCCGCGCCGAAAGCCGACCCGGTGCGTGCCGTCAAGACCGTCCGGGTGCAGGCGCAATCGGCGCAGGCGACCCAGGAATTCGCCGGCGAAGTGCGCGCGAAAACCGAATCTCGACTGGGGTTCCGGGTGGGCGGCAAGATCACCCGGCGCGATGCCGACGTGGGCAGCGCGGTGGCGGCCGGCCAGGTTCTCGCGCAGCTCGATTCGAAGGACTTGCAACTCGGCCAGGACGCGGCTGCAGCCGGCTTTGTTGCGGCCCGGGTGACCCTCGAGCAGGCCCAGGCCGACTATCGCCGCTTCAAGGATTTGCTTGATAAGGGCTTCATCAGCGCCGCCGAGCTCGAACGCCGCGAGTCGGTCGTGAAGTCGGCGCAGGCGCAGTTTGACCAGGCCAAGGCGCAGGCGAGCGCGCAAGGCAACCAAACCGGATATGCGACGCTGGTGGCCGACGCGAGCGGCGTGATCACCGGCATCGACGCCGAGCCCGGCATGGTCGTCGCCGCAGGGACACCTGTGCTCAGGCTCGCCCACAACGGCCCGCGCGACGTGGTGTTCTCCGTCCCCGAGGATCAGGTCGCGGCGATCAAGGCGCTCGGTGCGACGCCGGGCGCCTTCAAGGTTCGCCTGTGGGGTGAGACCGGTCTCGCCCACCCGGCAACGCTGCGCGAAATTGCTGCGGCGGCGGACCCGGTGACGCGCACTTTTCTCGTCAAGGCAGACATCGGCAACATTCGAGGTGTGCGGCTCGGGCAAACGGCGACGGTGGTGGTCGAGCTGCCGCGGGTCGCTGGAATCACGAAGCTCCCGCTGTCGGCGCTGCGCGAAGAACTGGGCAAGTCCGCCGTCTGGGTCGTCGACGAGGCGAGCATGACGGTGGCGCTGCGTCCCGTGCAAGTGCTGGGCACGCAGGGCAATGAGGTCGTCATCGGCGCTGGGGTGAGCCCGCAGCAAATCGTCGTGACCGCGGGCGTGCACGTGCTCGAGCCGGGGCAGAAGGTGAAGCTTTTTGCGCAGCCCGGCGCCGTCGCAGCCGCCGACGCGACGGGCGGCCCAGCTCCCGTCCAGAGGGGAACCAATTGAGCGCCAGCGTCGATTCGGCGGCGGACACTGCGGACGCGCCAGCGCCCCGAATGAACATCTCCAAGTGGGCGCTGGATCATCCCGCGCTGACACGCTATCTGTTGGTCGTCTTGCTCGTGCTTGGCACTGCGGCCTACTTCCAACTCGGGCAAGACGAGGACCCGCCGTTCACGTTTCGCGCCATGGCGCTGCGCGTGTTCTGGCCGGGCGCGACGGCGCAGCAAGTCGCCGAGCAGGTGACTGACAAACTCGAGCGCACGCTGCAGGAAGTGCACTACGCCGACAAGATTCGCAGCTATTCCAAGCCGGGCGAAGCGCTCATCATTTTTCAGGTGCAGGATTCGTCGCCACCCAAGGAGATGGCGCAGACCTGGTACAGCGTGCGCAAGAAGATCGGCGATATGCGCGCCACCTTGCCGGCAGGCGTGATCGGGCCTTTCTTCAACGATGAATTCGGCGACGTCTACGGCTCGATGTTTGCCTTGTCGACCGACGGATTTACCTATCAGGAACTGAAGGACCATGCCGACCGGGTGCGCCAGCGACTGCTGAAGGTGCGCCACGTCAACAAGGTTGCCGTGTTCGGCGCCCAAGACGAAAAGATCTTTGTCGAGTTCTCGCAAAAGCGTCTCGCGCAACTCGGTCTGGACTTGACCCAGGTGCTGGCGCAGCTTGGCCAACAAAATGCCGTGGAGTCGGCCGGAACGATCAACTCGCCGACCGATTTTGTGCAGGTGCGTGTCGCCGGCCAATTCAATTCCGTGGATGAGCTGAAAGCCTTCGCGATCCGCGCCGGGGGCAACAGCATGAAGCTGGGCGACATCGCGCAAGTCACGCGCGCCTACGTCGACCCGCCCCAGGTCAAGGTTCGCCACCAGGGCAAGGAAGTGATTGCGCTGGGCGTATCGATGGCCAAAGGCGGCGACATCATTCAAATGGGCCAGGCCCTGGATCAGGCCACTGCCGCGGTGCGCGCAGAACTGCCCGTGGGAATCGAGTTGCACCAGTTCCAGAACCAGGCGCAGGTCGTGTCACGTTCGGTGAGCGAGTTCGTGCGCGTCCTGATCGAAGCGGTGTGCGTCGTGCTCGCCGTAAGCTTCATCAGCCTGGGTCTGCACTTCAAGCCCTTGCGGCTGGACTGGCGGCCGGGAATGGTCGTGGGCATCACGATTCCGCTGGTCCTGGCGATCACCTTCGTCGTGATGTACTACTGGGGCGTGGGCCTGCACAAGATTTCGCTGGGCTCGCTGATCATCGCGCTCGGGCTGCTCGTCGACGACGCCATCATCGCGGTGGAGATGATGGTGCGCAAACTCGAAGAAGGCTTTGACAAGGTGCGCGCCGCGACCTTCGCCTATGAGGCCACCGCGATGCCGATGTTGACCGGCACCCTCATCACGGCGGTGGGCTTTCTGCCAATAGGCATGGCGCAGTCAACAGTGGGCGAGTACACCTTTGCGATTTTTGCGGTGACGGCGGCAGCCTTGCTGATTTCGTGGATTGTCTCGGTGTATTTCGTTCCCTACGTGGGCACACTGCTGCTGAAGGCCAAGCCCCACGCCAATGGCGACCCGCAGCCCCATGAGTTGTTCGACACGCCCTTTTACGCGGGCTTTCGCAGGCTCGTGAACTGGTGCGTTGCGCACCGCTGGATCACGATTGCGCTGACCGTCGCAACCCTGGGCCTGGGCGTGCTGGGAATGGGCAAGGTGCAAAACCAGTTCTTCCCGGATTCGAGCCGGCTCGAGGTTCTCGTCGACCTGTGGTCACCCGAGGGAACCTCGTTCGCGGCGAACGAGGAGCTTGCCAAGCGCGTCGAGGCGCGCATCATGAAGTTCAAAGGCGTCGAGCACGTGACGACGTGGGTGGGCAGCGGGGCGGAGCGCTTTGTCCTGGTTCTGGACCAGATTTTCCCGCAGAGCAACGTCAGCCAGATGATCGTGCAGACCGGCAACGTGGCGGCGCGCGAGCAACTGCGACTGCAACTTCCGGAGGTTCTTGCCACCGAGTTCCCCGAGGTGCGCGGGCGCGCCAAACTCTTGCCCAACGGGCCGCCAGTGCCTTACCCGGTGCAGTTTCGCGTTGTCGGTCAGGACGTTGCCCAGGTGCGTGCCTATGCCGACGAAGTGAAGGCGGTGCTGCGCGCCAATCCGAACATGCGCGGCGTGAACGACAACTGGAATGAAGCGGTCAAGGTGTTGCGACTCGACATCGACCAGGACAAGGCGCGCGCGCTCGGCGTCTCGAGCTCGGGAATTGCGCAGGCGGCGCGAACCATCAATTCCGGAACCAACATCGGCCAGTACCGCGACGGCGACAAACTCATCGACATCGTGCTGCGTCAACCGCTCGAAGAACGCGACACCCTCAGCGACCTGGGCAATGCCTACGTGCCCACGTCGTCCGGGCGCAGCATTCCGCTGGCACAGATTGCCAAAGCGCGCCTGGCGTGGGAACCCGGCGTGTTGTGGCGCGAGGGGCGCGACTACGCGGCGACGGTGCAGGGCGACATCGTCGAAGGCTTGCAAGGCGCCACGGTGACGGCGCAAATCAATCCTCAGTTGGATCCGATTCGCGCGCGGCTGCTGCCCGGCTACCGCATCGACATTGCCGGCGCAGTCGAAGAAAGCAGCAAGGGCCAGGGTTCGATCGCCGCAGGCGCGCCGCTGATGCTGTTCATCATGTTCACGCTGCTCATGCTGCAACTGCACAGCTTCAGCCGCTCCGTACTGGTATTCATGACGGCGCCGATGGGAATCGCCGGCGTCGCCGCGGCCTTGCTCGTGCTCGACAGGCCCTTCGGTTTTGTGGCGCTGCTCGGCGTGATCGCGCTGATGGGAATGATCATGCGCAACTCGGTGATCCTGATCGACCAGATCGAGCAGGACCGCGCGCGCGGCGCGGCGACCTGGAACGCGATCGTCGAAGCGGCGGTGCGGCGCCTGCGGCCCATCATTCTGACGGCGGCTGCGGCGGTGCTGGCGATGATCCCGCTGTCGCGCAGCGTGTTCTGGGGGCCGATGGCGGTGGCCATCATGGGCGGGCTGATCGTCGCCACGGCGTTGACCTTGCTCGCGCTGCCGGCACTTTATGCCGCGTGGTACCGCGTCAAGCCGCCTGAGATCGAGGCTGAGCTGGCCCGCTAGAATGCGCGGCTGACCGATGGCGATGCGCCCAGCGGGGCCGCGCAGGGCGCGCTTCGAGCTCGAGCGCGGGGCCTGAAGCCAGCACGCCGCGCGGGTGGCGAAATTGGTAGACGCACCAGGTTTAGGTCCTGACGCCAGCGATGGTGTGGGGGTTCGAGTCCCCCCCCGCGCACCACAACAGAAACAAGGATCCATTGCATCATGTCAGTTCATGTCGAAACCCTCGAAAAGCTGGAACGTCGAATCACCCTGACGTTGCCCGCCGCGGAGATCGAGACCGAAGTCAATACGCGGCTGAAGCGGCTCTCGCGCACCGTCAAAGCGGCGGGGTTTCGACCCGGCAAGGTGCCGATGAGCGTGGTCGCGCAGCGCTACGGTTATTCGGTTCACTACGAGGTCATGAACGACAAGGTCGGTGCGGTGTTTTCCGACGCGGTTAGCCAGGCCAAGTTGCGTGTCGCAGGCGCGCCGCGGATCACGGAAAAGGAAGGCGCGCCGGAAGGGCATATGACGTTCGACGCGACCTTCGAGGTCTACCCGGAGATCAAGCTGGGTGACCTGACGCAAACCGCCGTCGAGCGCGTGACGACCGAGGTCACCGACGCGGCGATCGACAAGACGCTCGACATCTTGCGCAAGCAGCGGCGTACCTTCGCTCAGCGCGCGGCCGCCGAGCCGGCGCTGGTGGGGGACCGGGTCTCGATCGACTTCGAGGGCAAGATCGACGGCGTGGTGTTCAACGGCGGTTCTGCGAAAGACTTCCAGTTCACGATCGGCGAAGGCCAGATGCTCGAGCAGTTCGACGCCGCGGTGCGCGGCATGAAGACCGGTGACTCGAAGACTTTTCCGCTGCAGTTCCCGGCCGACTACCAGGGCAAGGACGTTGCGGGCAAGGAAGCCGATTTCCTCGTGACGCTGAAGAAGATCGAACAGCAGCACTTGCCTGAGATCAACGAAGCCTTCGCCAAGGCGCTGGGCATCAAGGACGGCAGCGTCGAGGGGCTGCGCGCCGACGTGAAGCGCAACCTCGAGCGTGAAGTGAAGTTTCGGATCGCGGCGCGCAACAAGGCCAGCGTCATGGACGCCCTGGTCGCCGTGGCCGAGCTGGAAGTGCCTGCCGCGTTGGTCAAGGGCGAAGTCGAGCGGATGGTCGAGGGCGCTCGCGCCGATCTGAAGAAGCGTGGCGTCAAGGACGCCGAGACCGCACCGATCCCCAATGACGTGTTCGAACCCCAGGCGCAGCGGCGCGTTCGCCTGGGTCTGGTCGTCGGCGAACTCGTGCGCACGCACAACCTGCAGGCCAAGCCGGATCAGTTGCAGGCGCACATCGAGGAGATGTCGCAAAGCTACGAAAAGCCCGCCGAAGTGATGCGCTGGTACCTCAGCGACCGCCAGCGCATGGCGGAGATTGAAGCCGTGGTGGTTGAGAACAACGTTGCAGCATTCGTGCTTGGCAAGGCGAAAGTCACGGACAAGGCCGTGCCGTTCGACGAACTGATGGCCGCTTGACGCCACATAATCGGCGCACACGACCCACAGGTCCCCTCTACCCAAGGACATCCATGAGCGCGTTGGAAACACAGAACCTGGGCCTGGTGCCCATGGTGATCGAGACCTCCGGCCGCGGCGAGCGCGCCTACGACATCTTCAGCCGCCTGCTGCGCGAGCGCATCGTCTTCCTCGTCGGCCCGGTGAACGACCAGTCGGCGAATCTCGTCGTGGCGCAGATGCTGTTCCTGGAAAGCGAAAACCCGGACAAGGACATCTTTTTCTACATCAATTCGCCGGGCGGCTCGGTGAGCGCGGGCATGTCGGTGTTCGACACGATGCAGTTCATCAAGCCGGCGGTGTCGACACTGTGCATGGGCATGGCGGCGAGCATGGGCGCCTTCCTGCTGGCCGCGGGCGCCAAAGGCAAGCGCTTGGCCTTGCCCAATTCGCGCATCATGATTCACCAGCCTTCGGGTGGCGCCCAAGGACAGGCGACCGACATCGAGATCCAGGCGCGTGAAATCCTCAAACTGCGCGAAAGCCTGAACACCATCCTGGCCGAGCGCACCGGCCAGTCGCTGGAGAAGATTCGCCTGGACTCGGAGCGCGACTATTTCATGTCCGCCAGCGAAGCCAAGGACTATGGCCTGATCGACCAGGTCATCGACAAGCGGCCCTGAAGCGCGTCTTTCGCGGCGTTTGGCACAGTGCCTGACCTGGGTTCGCAAGCCGCCATAAGGGTGATAACGGCAGCGCATTTCTGAGCCAAGGTGGATTGCCCATATCCACTATGATCGGCTCCAGTACTCACCAACGCCCCGCGCCCAGCACCTCATGGCAGACAAAAGAGGCTCGCCCAGCGAGAAAGTCCTTTACTGCTCGTTCTGTGGCAAGAGCCAGCACGAAGTCAAAAAGCTCATCGCTGGGCCGTCGGTGTTCATCTGCGATGAATGCATCGAGCTTTGCAATGACATCATTCGCGACGAGATTCCGGTCGATGGCGCCGATTCGAAAGTCGCCAAGTCGGATCTGCCGATCCCCAGCGAAATCAAAGGCAGCCTTGATCAATACGTGATCGGCCAGGAAGTCGCCAAGCGCACCTTGTCGGTGGCGGTCTACAACCACTACAAGCGGCTCAAGCACATGAGCCGCAACAAAGACGAAATCGAGCTGTCCAAGAGCAACATCCTGCTCATCGGGCCCACCGGCTCGGGCAAGACCTTGCTCGCGCAAACGCTGGCGCGGCTGCTCAACGTGCCCTTCGTGATTGCCGACGCGACGACGCTCACCGAAGCCGGCTACGTGGGCGAAGACGTCGAGAACATCATCCAGAAGCTGCTGCAGAACTGTGGCTACGACGTCGAGAAGGCGCAGCGCGGCATCGTCTACATCGACGAAATCGACAAGATCTCGCGCAAGGCCGACAACCCGTCGATCACGCGCGACGTCTCGGGCGAGGGCGTTCAGCAGGCGCTGCTCAAGCTCGTCGAAGGCACGATGGCGTCGGTGCCGCCGCAAGGCGGGCGCAAACACCCGAACCAGGACTTTCTGCAGATCGACACGACGAACATCTTGTTCATTTGCGGTGGCGCGTTCGACGGCCTGGAGAAGGTCATCCAGAACCGCTCCGAAAAGTCGGGCATCGGCTTTGCGGCATCAGTTCACAGCAAGAGCGAGAAGCGTGTTTCCGAGGTGTTTCGCGATTGCCAGCCCGAAGACCTGATCAAGTTCGGGCTCATTCCGGAATTGGTCGGGCGCCTGCCGGTGGTGGCGACACTGGGTGAGCTCACCGAAGACGCGCTTGTGCAAATTCTCACCGAGCCGAAAAACGCCCTCGTCAAGCAGTACCAGAAGCTGTTTGCGATGGACGGTGTGGACCTGGAAATTCGCCCCTCCGCGCTTTCCGCGATTGCGCGCAAGGCGATGGAGCGCAAGACGGGGGCGCGAGGCTTGCGCTCCATCATGGAACAGTCACTGATCGATACGATGTTCGAGTTGCCGACGCTGGACGGTGTAGTAAAAGTGGTGCTCGACGAGCACACCATCGAAGAAGAGGCCAAGCCCCTGTTGGTCTACCGCGAGCAGAAGGCGAGCGCCTGAGGCTTGGCGGCTTCACGGGGTTCCGTGCAGATCGCGTCTTGCAATTGAAAACTCGGGCCCTAAGTAGGGTACGAGAAAGAGAGGTTCCCTCATGTCCGGACATCCAGTTCTGCCCGCGGAAAAGATCACCCTGCCGCTGCTGCCCCTGCGCGACGTGGTCGTCTTCCCGCACATGGTCATCCCGCTGTTCGTCGGTCGGCCCAAGTCCATCAAGGCGCTCGAAGTCGCGATGGAGGCGGGGCGGCAAATCATGCTCGTCGCGCAAAAGGCCGCCGGCAAAGACGAACCCAAGCCCGACGACATGTTCGAAGTCGGCTGCGTATCGAGCATTTTGCAGATGCTCAAGCTGCCCGACGGCACCGTCAAAGTGCTGGTTGAAGGCGTGCAGCGCGCCAACACGCACGGCATCAGCGACAACGGCGAATACTTCGTCGCTTCGCTGACCCCGGTGCCGCCGGAAAAACAGCTCAAACCCGAAATCGAAGCGCTGCGCCGCGCCGTGACGCAGCAGTTCGACCAGTACGTCAAGCTGAACAAGAAGATTCCGCCGGAGATCCTCACGTCGATTTCGGGAATCGACGACGCGGGGCGCCTCGCCGACACGATTGCCGCGCACCTGCCGCTCAAGCTCGAGAGCAAGCAGGCCGTGCTCGACCTGTTCGCGATCGACAAGCGCCTGGAAAAACTGCTCGAGCAACTCGAACACGAAGTCGACATCCTGCAAGTCGAAAAGCGCATCCGTGGCCGCGTCAAGCGCCAGATGGAGAAGAGCCAGCGCGAGTACTACTTGAACGAGCAGGTCAAGGCGATTCAGAAGGAGCTGGGTGACGGCGAAGAAGGCGCCGACATGGAAGAGCTCGAGAAGAAGATCATTGCCGCGAAGATGCCCAAGGAAGCGCGCAAGAAGGTCGACGGCGAGTTGAAGAAGCTCAAGCTGATGTCACCGATGTCGGCTGAAGCGACGGTGGTTCGCAACTACATCGACACGCTGATCAACTTGCCGTGGGCGAAGAAGACCAAGATCAAACACGATCTGGAGTTCGCCGAGCGGGTGCTCAACGAAGACCACTACGGTCTGGAAAAGGTCAAAGACCGCATCCTCGAATACCTTGCGGTGCAGCAGCGCGTCGACAAGGTCAAGTCGCCGATTCTGTGTCTCGTGGGCGCGCCGGGCGTGGGCAAGACCTCGCTCGGCCAGAGCGTGGCGCGCGCCACCGGCCGCAAGTTCGTTCGCATGGCGCTGGGCGGCGTGCGCGACGAAGCCGAGATCCGCGGCCACCGCCGCACCTACATCGGCTCGATGCCGGGCAAGGTGCTGCAAAGCCTGACCAAGGTCGGAACGCGCAACCCGTTGTTCCTGCTCGACGAGATCGACAAGCTGGGAATGGACTTCCGCGGCGACCCGTCCTCGGCGTTGCTCGAAGTGCTCGACCCCGAGCAAAACCATACCTTCAGCGACCACTATGTCGAAGTCGATTTCGACTTGTCGGACACGATGTTCATCGCCACAAGCAACTCGATGAACATTCCGCCGGCGCTGCTGGACCGCATGGAAGTGATTCGCCTGTCGGGCTACACCGAAGACGAGAAGACGAACATCGGCTTGCGCTATCTGCTGCCCAAGCAGGCGAAGAACAACGGCGTCAAAGACGAGGAGATGGAGATCACCGAGTCGGCGATCCGCGGCATCATTCGCTACTACACGCGCGAGGCCGGCGTGCGCTCCCTGGAACGCGAGATTTCGAAGATCTGCCGCAAGGTCGTCAAGTCGATCCAGCTCAAGCAGGTGACGGGCAAGGTGGTTGTCGTCGAAGACAACCTGAACGACTTCCTCGGTGTGCGGCGCTTTGATTTCGGCCAGGCCGAGAAGAAGAATCAGGTCGGTCAAGTTTCGGGTCTGGCGTGGACCGAAGTCGGCGGCGACCTGCTCACGATCGAAGCGGCGGTGATGCCCGGCAAAGGCAACATCATCCGCACCGGCCAGCTCGGCGACGTGATGAAAGAGTCGGTCGAGGCAGCCCGCTCCGTCGTGCGCAGCCGCGCGCGGCGCCTGGGCATCAGGGACGACATGTTCGAGAAGCACGACGTGCACATTCACGTTCCTGACGGCGCGACGCCCAAGGACGGCCCGAGCGCGGGCATCGCCATGACGACAGCCTTCGTGTCGGCGCTGACCGGCCTGGCGGTGCGCGCCAACGTCGCGATGACCGGCGAGATCACGCTGCGCGGCGAAGTCACGGCGATCGGCGGCTTGAAGGAGAAGCTGCTCGCCGCGCACCGCGGCGGCATCACGACGGTGCTGATCCCCGAAGAGAACGTCAAAGACCTTCAGGAAATCCCGGAGAACGTGAAGAACCGGTTGGAGATCGTGCCGGTGAAGTGGATCGATCAGGTGCTCGAGTTGGCCCTCGAGTCCAAGCCGAAGCCGCTGCCCGACGACGAGCCCCCCAAGGAGGCGGTGAAGGAGGCCGTCGTCGCCAAGGCGACGGAAGCTGCGACGGGTGTGACCGACTCACGACCGCATTGAGTGGGAGCTTGGCTGAGTCGCTGTTTTCGTATCTATAATCCGCCCGTTGTTGCCAACCTTCGGGCGCAACAGAAGCGATGCGGGAGTAGCTCAGTTGGTAGAGCGCAACCTTGCCAAGGTTGAGGTCGAGAGTTCGAGACTCTTCTCCCGCTCCAGATTCGTAGAAAGGGAAGCATGAGCTTCCCTTTTTCGTCACGGCGGTGCGCGTAAATGCGTGCACCACGGGGCTTCGGATTCAGGGCGCGGTAGCAAAGCGGTTATGCACCGGATTGCAAATCCGTAGAGCGCGGTTCGACTCCGCGCCGCGCCTCCATCCTCTCGCGATTGGCCATGGCTCAGGTCGACCAGGTTGACGCTGCGCTCGTTCGGATCGCGGACAACCGCGTCACGGCGGCCGACGAGCCGTCGCTTCCCACGCCGCTCGCCGGGTTCGGCGTCGCCTGGGCCATCTTCTGGGTGCTGCTCTTCACCGTGGGCGTGCAGGACTACTGGCGCCAGGGCGGCACTGAGCTGTGGAAACCGCTGCTCTGGGAAGGGTCGTCTTTCCTCGTCGCGAGCGCCATCGTCTGGGCGCAGTGGCGCCGCGCCGCGCGCGGCGACCACCTGTTGGCCCAACCGTGGCGCTGGTTCGCGCACAGCCTGCAATGGCTGCCCTTGGCTGCGCCCGCGTTCGTCGCCGTGGTGTATGCGCTGCGCCACGCCGTATACACGCTGATCGGCGAGAGCTACGACCACGACGCCTGGGGCACGGTGTTTCGCTACGAGATCCTCAAGTTCGCCGTCTTCTACCTGCTGTTTGTCGCGCTCTTCTTCGGCATCCGATCGCACGCCGCGCTGAGCAGCGCGCGAATCCGGCTCGAACGCGAACGTGCCTTGGCGCAGCACGCCCAGCTGCTGCAACTCACGCAGCAGATCGAACCGCACTTCCTGTTCAATGCACTGAACACGATCGCCTCGACGATCCACACCGATCCGAACCTCGCCGACGCGCTGCTGACGCAACTCGCCGCGCTATTGCGCGCCGCCACCGACGTGGCACGCAAGCCCGAGTCGACGCTGGACGAGGAGTTGCGCTTGTTGGAGGCGTACGCGGCAATCATGCGCCAGCGTTTTGCCGAACGCGTCGAGCTGCGCTTCGAGATCGACCCCGCCGCTCGCGCCTGCCGTGTGCCGACGCTGCTGCTGCAGCCGCTGCTGGAAAACGCGTTCCGCCATGGCGTGGAAAAGCGGTCGCAGCGCAGCCAGATCGTCGTGCGCGCCGAACTGAATCAGCAGCGCTTGCGCCTCGAAGTGCAGGATGACGCCGGGCAGCTGAACCAAGCCCCGGCGTTTGGGGTCGGCCTGGAGAACCTGCGACAGCGATTGCTCACCCGCTACGGCGAGCGGGCGACGCTCGCGCTGCGGGCGATCGACGCCGGCGGTGTGCTGGCCCGCGTCGAGCTGCCATGCGAGCGCTGATCGTCGACGACGAAAAGCCCGCGCGCGAGCGCTTGCGCCGCCTGCTCGCGGCGTTTGACGACCTGCAGGTGGTGGGCGAGGCGCACGACGGCGAAAGCGCGCTCGTTCAGGTCGCGAGTCTGGCGCCGGACGCGCTGTTTCTCGACGTGCAAATGCCCGGTGCCAGCGGCCTGGATGTCGCCGCGTCCTTGCCCGAGCCGGCGCCCGCCGTGGTGTTCGTCACCGCCTTCGACCACTACGCGGTGCAAGCGTTTGACGCCGCGGCGCTCGACTACCTGCTCAAGCCGGTCGCGCCCGATCGCCTCGCGCGTGCGGTGCAACGCCTGCGCGAGCGCGGCACGTTGCTGCGTAGCGCGGCGCGCCCCGCGCCGGCGCAGTTGCTGATTGCGGACCGGGGGCGCACCCATGTCGTCGCCGTCGCCGACATCGAGTGGCTCGAAGCGGCTGACAACTACGTCGTGGTGCACGCTGCCGAGCGTGCGCCGCTGCTGCGCCGCACGCTGGCCGGGCTGCTTGCCGACCTGGGCGCGGGTTTCGTGCGCACGCACCGCAGCGCCGCGGTGGCGCTGGCCCAGGTGCAGCAGCTGCAGGCGCGCAGCAAGGGCGACAGCGCGATCCTGCTGCGTGGCGGCGCCGTCGTGCCCTGCAGCCGGCAATATCGCGCCGCGCTGTGGGCGCGTCTGGACGGCGCGCGCTGAAAATAGCTGCCAGGCAGCGCATCCGCTTCGCCCCTGCGGTGGGGCGCTTCGTCCCAAGGCACTGGCGCGTCGACGTGGTGTTGCCTAAGCTTGGCAGACCGCAGCCGAACGGAGCCATGTCATGGCAAGCGCCGCACCGAGTTCATCCGAGCGCCAGTACTACCTCGACTGGCTGCGCATCTTCGCCTTCGCCCTGCTGGTCCTGTACCACGTGGGGATGTATTACGTCAGTTGGGACTGGCACATCAAGAGTTCGCATGCCAGCAGCGCGGTCGAGCCGTGGATGCGCCTGATCTCGCCTTGGCGCATGGACTTGCTGTTCCTGATTTCAGGCGCGGCGAGCGCGTTCATGCTGCGTCGCAGTGGTGCCAGCGCCGCTTTGCTGCGCGAGCGCGCCGCCAGGCTGCTTTGGCCGCTGCTCTTCGGCGTGCTCGTCATCGTGCCGCCGCAGTCTTACCTGGAAGTCGTTCAGCGCTTCGCCTATCCGGGCAACTACTTTGACTTCATGCGCCTGTATCTGACGGGCTATGGCGGCTTTTGCCGTGCCAACGGCGCGTGCCTGATCCTGCCGACCTGGAATCACTTGTGGTACTTGCCTTACCTGTTCGTCTACACGCTGTTGCTCTGGGGCGCGCTGCGTCTGTGGCCTCGGGGGCTGGAAAGGCTGGCCGCGGCAGCAGCGCCGGCGCTTCGCGCAGTGGGCCTCATCGTCGTGCCCATCGCGCTCCTGGTACTGACGCGCTCGGCCTTGAGCGGCCGCTTTCCCGCGACGCACGCGCTCGTTGGCGACTGGTTTCTGCACTCGCAGTACCTCGCCATGTTCGTGTTTGGCGCCGTCTTGGCCATGGCGCCCGGACTCGCGGTTCGCATGCAGGCCTTGCGCTGGCCCGCCCTGATTGGCGCGCTGATGGCTTGGGCGCAGCTCGTGTTCGGGACCGTGCAGCCCGGTGCGAACGACGTCTGGCAAGCGCTGCTGCGCGTGCTGCTTTACAGCGTGCAGCAGTGGTGTGCCGTCGTCGCCGCGCTCGGTTTCGCACGGCGTCACTTGAACGTCGACGCGCCAGCGCGCCGCTATCTGACTGACGCGGTGTTCCCGGTGTACATCCTGCACCAGACGCTGACGATTCTGCTCGCCCACGCGCTCTCGCCCTGGTCGATTGCGCCCGGCGTTGAAGCGGTGCTGCTGGTTGCCGGAACGTTCGCCTTCGCCTTCCTCGGCCACGAGTGCGTGCGCCGCGTCCGCGGGTTGCGGCCTGTGTTTGGGTTGCGCCGCGATTCCGGCACTTCTCTCGGTCGGCGCGATAGCAAGGCCGATCTCAACCATGCGCCAAGGTGAGGTCGAGAGTCCTTGGGTGGGGCGCGGTGCAGCTCTTGTGCGGCTGATAATCCCTGGCCCGCCCGGGTGGTGAAATTGGTAGACACAGCGGACTTAAAATCCGCCGCTGCTCGAAAGAGGGCGTACGGGTTCGATTCCCGTCTCGGGCACCACCTGTTCTGAGGGTGTCATCCGGCTGCCGGAGCCTCTCTTTCTCCCACTGCATCGGAGGCCGCATGGCCCTGTTCCCGCAGGAAGCCCTCAACGACGGCGTGCGCAAGCGCGAGGTCTTCGGTTGGGCGATGTACGACTTCGCCAACTCGGGCTACACGACGGTCGTGCTGACGGCGGTGTTCAACGCCTACTTCGTCAGTGTCGCCGCGAAGAACGCGCAGTGGGCGACGCTCGCCTGGACGCTGGCGATGGGCTTGTCCAGCCTGATCGTGATGCTCTCGATGCCGGCGATCGGCGCCTATGCCGACCTGCGCGCCGCGAAGAAGCGTTTGCTGATGTTCACGACGGCGGGGTGCGTGATCTCGACGCTCGCGCTGGCGTGGGTGGGCCAGGGTGACGTGGCGCTGGCGTTTGCGGCGATCGTCGTCTCGAACATCTTCTACGCTTACGGCGAATCGCTGACTGCGGCATTCTTGCCCGAGCTGGCGCGGCGCGAATCGATGGGGCGCGTCTCGGGCTGGGGCTGGAGCTTCGGCTACTTCGGCGGCATGTTGTCGCTGGGGCTGTGCCTGGCCTACGTGTTGTGGGCGCAGGGCCAGGGCATTCCGGCGACGCAGTTCGTTCCGGTGACGATGATCATTACCGCGGCGGTGTACGGTACCGCGTCGCTCGCGACGTTCGCGCTTTTGCCTGAGCGTGCCGTGCCGCAGGCCGCGGTGGAGGCGACCGGCGGTGGCGTCGGCGCAGCGCTGAGGCGCCTTGGGCAGACGTGGCAGCGCGCGCGCGAGCATGTCGATTTTGTGTGGTTGCTCGCGTGCGGCTCGGCGTACCAGGCGGGCATCTCCGTCGTGATTGCGCTTGCCGCGGTTTACGCCGAACAGGTGCTCGGTTTCAAGCAGGCCGAGACGATGATGCTCGTGTTCCTCGTCAATATCGCCGCAGCGCTCGGCGCATTCATCTTCGGCGCCTACCAGGACCGGGTGGGCCACAAGTCGGCGCTCGCGCTCACCTTGTTCGGCTGGATCGTCATGACGGTGCTCGCGGCGGTCGCGCAAAGCGCCACGCTGTTCTGGGTGGCCGCCGTCATTGCCGGCTTGTGCATGGGGTCGAGCCAGTCGGCAGGGCGCGCGATGGCCGGAGCGCTTGCGCCGCGCTTGCAGCTCGCCGAGTTCTTTGGCCTGTGGACCTTCGCGACGCGCCTGGCGGCCATCATCGGGCCGGTGACGTATGGCCTCGTGACGTGGCTGACGGGTGGCAATCATCGCCTGGCGATCGCCTCGACGGCGGTGTTCTTCGTCATCGGCCTGGTGCTGCTGATTCCGATGAACGTGCAGCGCGGCGTCGCTGCGGCGAAGGCGCGCGGCGGCGGTCACTAGAATTCGCCCTGAGCAGACCAGCCGGACTCAACGGCCCACAGAACCCACAGGAGTGCAGGAGATGAAAATTCTCGTCGCGGTGAAACGCGTCGTCGACTACAACGTCAAGGTGCGCGTCAAGTCCGACGGCAGCGGCGTCGACATTGCCAACGTGAAAATGAGCATGAACCCCTTCGACGAGATTGCCGTCGAAGAGGCGGTGCGGCTGCGCGAGAAGGGTGTGGCCACCGAAGTGATCGCCGTGTCGTGCGGCGTCACGCAGTGCCAGGAGACCTTGCGCACGGCGATGGCGATCGGCGCGGACCGTTCGATTCTTGTCGAGACGGCGGTGGAGCTGCAACCACTGGCCGTCGCCAAGCTGCTCAAGGCGCTGATCGACAAAGAGCAGCCTGGCCTGGTGATCTTGGGCAAGCAGGCGATCGACGACGACTGCAATCAAACCGGCCAAATGCTCGCCGCGTTCGCCGGCCTGGCGCAAGCGACGTTTGCCTCGAAAGTCGAAGTCGCCGACGGCAAAGCCAGCGTTACGCGTGAAGTCGACGGCGGCCTGGAGACGCTCAGCATTTCCTTGCCGGCGGTGATCACGACCGACCTGCGCCTGAACGAGCCGCGTTACGTGACGCTGCCCAACATCATGAAGGCGAAGAAAAAGACGATGGACGTGTACAAGCCCGAAGACCTGGGTGTCGACGTGGCGCCGCGCATCAAGACCCTGAAGGTGAGCGACCCGCCCAAACGCAGCGCAGGTGTCAAGGTGCCCGACGTCGCCACGCTCGTGGCCAAATTGAAAAACGAAGCGAAGGTGATCTGACATGGCTGCTCTCGTGATTGCCGAGCACGACAACGTTTCTCTGAAAGTTGCCACGCGCAACGCCGTGACCGCCGCTGCGCTATGCAGCAGCGAAGTTCACGTGCTCGTCGCGGGCTCGGGCAGCGCTGCCGCGTGCGCCGCCGCGGCGAAGGTCGCCGGCGTGAGCAAAGTGCTGCACGCCGACAGCGAAGTCTTCGCGCATGGCTTGGCGGAAAACGTTGCCGCCCAGGTCCTCGCCTTGGCCAAGGGCTATAGCCACATCCTTTTTGCAGCCACCGCGTCAGGCAAGAACTGTGCGCCACGCGTCGCCGCAACGCTCGACGTCGCGCAGATTTCCGACATCACGAAAGTCATCTCGGCAGACACGTTCGAGCGCCCGATCTACGCAGGCAACGCGATTGCCACGGTGCAGAGCCTGGATCCGATCAAAGTGATCACAGTGCGCACGACCGGCTTTGACGCTGCCCACGCCAGTTCGGGGTCGGCAAGCGTCGCCACAATCGCCGCAGTCGCCGACTCAGGCAAGTCGGCTTTTCTGCGAAGCGAAATCGCAAAGAACGACAGGCCCGAACTCACCGCAGCGAAGATCATCGTCTCGGGCGGGCGTGCGATGGGCAGCAGCGAAAAGTTCAACGAAGTGCTGACGCCCCTGGCCGACAAGTTGGGCGCAGCGCTCGGCGCAAGCCGCGCCGCGGTCGACGCGGGTTATGCACCCAACGACTGGCAGGTTGGCCAGACCGGCAAGATCGTCGCGCCGCAGCTTTACATTGCGTGCGGCATCAGCGGCGCGATCCAGCACCTGGCGGGGATGAAAGACAGCAAGGTCATCGTCGCCATCAACAAGGATGCGGAAGCGCCGATCTTCAGCGTCGCCGACTATGGGCTGGAAGCCGACCTGTTCGTCGCGGTTCCGGAACTGGTGCGTGCGTTGTAGTTGCCCTTGAGCCGGACCCCACCATGAGCTACATCGCACCCATCAAGGACATGCTTTTTTGCATGCGCGAACTCGCCGCATTGGAGCGAATCGCACAAATGCCGGGGTTCGAAGACGCTGGGCTGGAAACCGCGCAGGCCGTGCTCGAGGAGTCGGCGAAGTTCTGCGAAGGCGTGCTTGCGCCGCTCAACGTCGACGGTGACACGAACCCGTCGAGTTGGCGGGATCGCGAGGTCACGACAACGCCGGGCTTTGCTCAAGCCTTTGCGCAATTCGGCGAAGGCGGCTGGCAAGGCCTGCAGCACCCGGTCGAATTCGGCGGGCAAGGGCTGCCCAAGACGATAGGCGCGGCGTGCATCGAAATGCTCAACAGCGCGAACATGAGCTTTGCGCTGTGCCCGCTGTTGACCGACGGCGCGATCGAAGCTTTGCTCACGGCGGGAACACCCGAGCAGCAGCAGCTCTACCTGCCCAAGATGATCGAAGGCGCGTGGACAGGCACGATGAACCTGACCGAGCCGCAAGCCGGGTCCGACCTCGCCCTCGTGCGCACGCGCGCCGAGCCGCAACCCGACGCCAGCTACAAGCTCTTCGGCACGAAGATCTTCATCACCTACGGCGAGCACGACATGGCGCGCAACATCGTGCACCTCGTGCTGGCCCGCGTGACCGGCGCGCCGCAGGGCGTGAAAGGCATCAGCCTTTTCATCTGCCCGAAGGTCCTGGTCAAGGCCGACGGCAGCTTGGGCGCGCGCAACGACGCCTTCTGCGTGAGCATCGAGCACAAACTCGGCATCAAGGCGAGCCCGACGGCGGTGATGCAGTTCGGCGATTCGGGCGGTGCCGTGGCTTACCTGGTCGGCCAGGAAAACCGCGGCCTCGAATACATGTTCATCATGATGAACGCGGCACGCTACGCCGTGGGCGTGCAAGGCATCGCGATCGCCGAGCGCGCCTATCAGAAGGCGGCGGCGTTTGCGCGCGAGCGCATCCAGTCGCGCCCGGTAGACGGCTCGCTGCCCGGCAGTGGGCCGATCATTCACCACCCCGACGTGCGCCGCATGCTCATGACGATGCGCGCCACCACCGAAGCGTGCCGCGCGATGGCCATCGTTGCCGCGGCCGCGTACGACGCCTCGCACCATCACGCCGATGCGCAGACGCGCCAGCAGAACCAGGCGTTCTACGAATTCCTCGTGCCGCTCGTGAAGGGCTACAGCACCGAGATGAGCATCGAGGTCGCGAGCCTGGGCGTGCAAGTGCACGGCGGCATGGGTTTCATCGAAGAAACCGGCGCCGCGCAATACCTGCGCGACGCTCGCATCCTGACGATTTACGAAGGCACGACGGCGATCCAGGCGAATGATCTGGTCGGCCGCAAGACGGCGCGCGACGGCGGACGCACGGCGAAGGCCATTGCTGCGCAAATTGCGGGAACTGAAGAGCAACTCGCCAAGCTCGACCATGCGGCAGCACGCGCGATGGTGAAGCGCCTGCGGGCGGCGCGGCAAGCGTTCGAGCAGGTGGTCGACTTCATTGCCGGTGCGTCCAAGGAAAGTCCTAACGCCGTGTTTGCTGGTTCCGTACCGTATCTGTTGCTTGCTGGCAATACGGTCGCGGGTTGGCAGATGGGGCGCGCGCTGGAGGTGGCGCTCGAGCAATTGCAGCGCGGCGAAGGCGACGCGGCGTTTCTGCGTGCCAAGGTCGCCACCGCGCACTTCTACGCCGATCACGTTCTCAGCAAAGTCCCCGGCATGCGCGACGCGATCGTCGAAGGCGCCGATAGCGTGACGGCGCTTGCGCTCGAATCGTTCTGAGCACTGCTGATCACTTCACCCGAGACCCGCTTCATGCCCTTGCCTCCCGTGCTTCAGGGTCTGCCCCTGCCCATCATCGGCGCCCCGCTTTTCATTGTCAGCAACCCCAAACTCGTGATCGCCCAGTGCACGGCGGGTGTGGTCGGCGCGATGCCGGCACTCAACGCGCGGCCTGCAGCGTTGCTCGACGAATGGCTCGCAGAGATCACGGAAGCACTCGCAGCGCATGACCGGGCGCACCCGGATCGGCCGGCCGCGCCGTTCGCCATCAACCAGATCGTGCACAAGAGCAACGACCGGCTCGACGCCGACCTGCTGCTCTGCGCCAAGTACAAGGTGCCCATCGTCATCACCTCGCTCGGCGCGCGCACCGACCTGAACGAGGCCGTGCACGCCTGGGGCGGTGTCGTACTGCACGACATCATCAACAACGGATTTGCCCACAAGGCGATCGAGAAGGGCGCGGACGGCCTGATCGCGGTTGCCGCCGGCGCAGGCGGCCACGCCGGCGTGAAGAGCCCCTTTGCGCTGGTGCAGGAAATCCGCGAATGGTTCGACGGCCCGCTGGCGCTGAGCGGCGCCATCGCGAACGGCTCATCGGTGCTCGCCGCACTCGCGATGGGCGCCGACTTCGCCTACGTCGGCTCGGCCTTCGTCGCGACCGACGAGGCACGTGCGGTCGACGCGTACAAACAGATGATCGTGGCCAGCAACAGCGACGACATCGTCTACAGCAACCTCTTCACCGGCGTGCACGGCAACTACCTCAAGGGCTCGATCCGCAACGCCGGCCTGGACCCCGACAAATTGGCCGAGAGCGACCCCTCCAAGATGTCGTTCTCGAGCGACGCCACCAAAGCCTGGAAGGACATTTGGGGTTGTGGCCAGGGCATAGGCGCAGTCAAGCAAGTCGTTCCGGCGCGGGTGCTGATCGAGCGCCTCACCCGCGAGTACGGCGCGGCGCGGGCGCGTCTGGCCTTGCATTAGAGCGCCATGCAACGCCGCACCGCGGTCATCAATGCGCGGGTCTTCGACTCGGCCAAGGGTTCGCTGCTCGAGGCGAGCAGCGTCGTCATCGAGGGCGACACCATCGTCGAAGTGACGAGTGAGCCGCGCACGTTTGCCGATGCGAATGTGATTGACGCGGCCGGGCGCATCGTGCTGCCGGGGCTGATCGACGCGCATGTGCACGTGATGGCGGTGACGCACGACATCTTGCGCTTGTCGGTCACACCCCCCTCGCTGATCACGGCGCAGAGCAAGGGCGTGATGGAAGGCATGCTGCAGCGCGGTTTCACGAGCGTGCGCGACGCCTGCGGCGCCGACTTCGGCCTGCAAGAAGCCGTGGAGCGCGGCCTGTTCACAGGCCCGCGCCTGTTCATTGCCGGTTGGCCGATCACGCAGACCGGGGGCCACGCCGATGCGCGGCCGAAGGGAACCCGCGAGATGTTCTGCACCTGCGCGGGCCTCGGCCTGTTCGGCGCCATCGCCGACGGCGTGGGCGAAGTGCGCCGCGCCGTGCGTGAGCAGGTGCGCAACGGCGCGAACCAGATCAAGGTGATGGCCGGCGGCGGCATCGCCAGCCCTACCGACCCGATCGATGGGACTCAGTATTCGATGGAAGAACTGCGCGCGATCGTCGAGGAAGCGCAGGCCGCCAACCTGTACGTGATGGCGCACGCCTATTCACCGCGCGCCGTGACGCGCGCGGTGCAGGCGGGAGTGCGCAGCATCGAGCACGGCAACTTGATCGACGAGGCGACGGCGAGGCTGATGAAGCAGGAGGGCGTGTGGCTCGTGCCGACGCTGGCGACTTATGCGGCGCTGGACGATGAAGGGTTGCGGCTCGGCTGGTCGGCCTCGATGATGGAAAAGTTGGCGCGGGTGCGTGCCAAGGGAATCGAGTCGATCCAGATTGCCAAGGCGCATGGCGTGCCAATGGCGCTTGGCACCGACTTGCTCGGTGCCATGCACGAGCGCCAGAGCGACGAGTTCGCGCTGCGCGCCGGCGCGCTCAGTCCAGTGGAAATCCTGCAAAGCGCGACGATCTCGGCGGCACGCCTGATGGGGCAAGAGGGCCGAATCGGCAGCTTGACACGAGGCGCCTTCGCCGACTTGCTGATCGTCGAAGGCGACCCGACGCGCGACGCAGCCGTGCTCGCACAGCCCGAGGTGTCACTCAAAGTCGTGATGAAGGCCGGCAAGGTGTTTCGCAACACCTTGCGCCGGCCGGTCTGACGAGCCGATCAGCGCACCGTGAACGGCGCCTGGTAAGGTCGGCCGAACGCCACGCCCGCCACCACTGTCCCTGCCGGGCGCAGGTGCACCTTGCCGTCGCGCTTGTTGTTGCGCGTGTCCACGAACGACACCGCACCTTCGACGATTTCCAGAATCGACAGATCGGCGGGCGCACCGATTTGCAATGTGCCGAGTTTGGGCACGCGCCCGATGACACGTGCCGGTGCCGTGGTCGCCATGCTCACCACTTGTTCGAGCGTGAAGCCCATGCCGATGAACTTACTCATCACCCACGGCAGATACGGCATTCCCGGCGTGTTGCCGGAGAAGACGTGAATGTCGGAGGAAATCGTATCCGGCCCGCAGCCCTGCGCGATCGCCGCCTCGGCAATCGTGTAGTCGAAACTGCCCCCGCCGTGGCCGACGTCGAAGACCACGCCACGCCGCTTGGCGGCGAGCGCAGCAGGCAGCAGCTTGCCGTCTTGCACGATGTTCGTCGCGTCGCCGGCAATGTTCGGTGCACCCGAATAGCAATGCGTCAGGATGTCGCCGGGACGCAGCAGGTCGAGTATTTGCGACATCAGCGCGCGATCCGCGACGCCGCCGATGTGACACAGAACCTTCGCCGGTACGCCTGAGCGCTCGCATGCCTGGATCGCTCGCTTGAGTGGCTCCACGCCGTGGCGGGCAATCACGTTCTCGCTCATGCGCACCTTGACGCCGAGCACGAAGTCGGCGTTTTCAGCGACCGCGCGCGCTGCCGCGTCGACTTGCGCGTAGTCGATGTTGTAGAGCTCGGGTACCGGAAACCCGGCCAAGCCCGCCACCGCAATATGCACGAATGCGAACTGCCGCGTGCGCGACCCCGGCACGACGAAGCGGCGAAACGCCGCCAGGTTGTTCGCCCCGGCGTCGCCCGCCGACACGACGGTTGTCGTGCATTGATGTGCAGTCAACTCGTCGGCCGGGATGCCGATTGCCGAACCGAACGCGTAGGTGTGCGCGTGCAGGTCGATCAGCCCGGGGGTGACAAGTTTGCCGCCGACGTCCATGACGCGCTGCGCCCGATCCCCCGCAATGCTCGCCTCGATCGCCTCGATCACGCCGTAGCGAATGCCGATGTCGCGCCTGCCCGACAGGCCCTGGCTCGGGTCGAGCACGTTGGCGTTGCGGACGAGCAAATCGAACTTGTCGTTCGGGCCCATCGCCGCCAGTGCAGCTGCGGGAAGGGCGCCCAGGGCGGCGAGCGAGACTCCGGCCTTGACGAGGTGGCGGCGCGAGGGTTGGGTCATTGCGCCTACTTCACCGAGGTGAATCGAGCTTCAGGCCGATCGTCAGACCGGTGCACGGTCTCCACACCCTGCTTCATCGCCCACGGCCGCACCTGGTGGTGCAGCGGCACGTAGAGGAACTCGTCGCGCGTGCGGACCAGCGCTTCGCGAATCAGCGCGTTGCGCTTGGCGATGTCGGTCTCCGACTTCATCGCGTCGGTGAGTTGATCGACTTTGGAGTCGCTGACCTTGGCGAAGTTGAAGTTGCCGTCCGGGCCGCTGGTGCGGGTCCGGATCAGCGACTGCAGCGAATACTGCGCGTCATAGGTCGCAACGCCCCAGCCGAGCATGTAGGCCGAGGTGTCGAAGTTCTGCACTTTCTGGATGAAGGTGGCCATGCCTTCGGAGGCGAGCTTGGCCTTGACGCCGGCGCGTGCCCACATGGCCACCAGCGCCTGGCAGATTTCTTCGTCGTTCACGTAGCGGTTGTTCGGGCAGTTGAGCTGGAACTCGAAGCCGTTCGGGTAGCCGGCCTCTGCGAGCAGGCGCTTGGCCTTGTCGGTGTCTTGCTTGAGCGCCTGGTCGATGTCCGGCGCGTGGCCGTTGACACCCGGCGCCACCATGATGGCCGCGGGCAGCGACATGCCGCGCATGATGCTGCGCTTGATCGCCTCGCGGTCGATCGCGACGTTCAACGCTTCGCGGACGCGCTTGTCCTTGAAGGGGTTCTTGCCTTTGACGTCGGAGTACTTGAGTTCGTCGCTGCCCTGGTCCAGGGCGATGAAGATGGTGCGCACTTCGTGACCGTCGAGCACCTTGAGCTTGGATTCGCTGCGCAGCCGCGCCACGTCGGGCGTGGGCAAGTCGGTGAGCATGTCGATGTCGCCCGAGAGCAGGGCGGCGACGCGCGTCGGGTCCGACTTGATCGGCGTGTACACCACCTCGGTCACGTTGCCGCTGGTCTTGTCCCACCAGTCGCGGTTGATCGTCATCGTCACGCGCTGGTCGGGCGCCCAGCCGGTGATCTTGTAGGAACCCGTGCCGTTCACGTTGCGCGACGCGTAGGTGTCTTCCTTGGCCTTGTAGTCCTGCACGTTCGCGCTCTTGTTCTTCTCCGACCACGGTTTGCTCATGATGCGGAAGTCGACGATGTTGCGCAGCAGGATGGGGTTCGCGCTGGACAGCATGAAGTCGACCGTGTGGTCGTCGATCTTCTTGATGTCGGCCACGCCGGTCACGTAAATCGACATCGTGCCCTGCGGCTGCTTGATGCGGCCGAACGAGAACACCACGTCGTCGGCGGTGAACGGCGTGCCGTCGTGGAATTTGACGCCCTTGCGCAACTCGAAGCGCACCTGCGTCGGGCTGATGTAGGTCCATTTCGTTGCGAGCGCCGGCTCGATGTCGTACTTGGCGCTGTAGCGCGTCAGGCCTTCGTACGAGTGCATCAGGATCGCGTTCGTCGTCGCGTGGTTTTGCGAGTGCGGATCCAGCGTCAGGATGTCGTTTTGCGCGGCCCAGCGCAGGGTCGTCGATTGCGCCGGGCCGGCGACGAGGCCGATGGCCAGCGCGGCGGTGGCGAACAGGGTGGTTCGGTTCATGCAGGTCTCCTTGGCAGACTTTGAGCCGCCATGCTAAGGCAGACGGCCGCGGAATCTGTGCCGGGAAACCCCGATGTCACGCCTGGATCTCGAGCCAGCAGTCACACCCCGTGGCTGCGGAGATCCAGCGCAGTACGATGCGCCGGGCCCAGGGGGCGGCCCAGCTCGGCAACCACGGCAGATGCGCGTGCGGGCTCGCCGCCACGCCACAGCGATAGCGCTTCTCGGCCGGCTGCCACTCCAACGCCTGGCACGGCCCGCGGCGGCGCCGGCTCACGATCACGCCCACAGGGCATGGCTCGTCGAGGCAGCATACGCCGCAGCCATTGCACGCCGCGCCGACCGCCGGCTTGCGCGGCGCGTCGGGGTGGATGTGAATGACGCGGTGTGACATCAAAGCCTGCAGGGTGCGCGCATTGTCCGTTCAGCCGCGCAATTGACCGGCTGTTTGCCCGATGGCGCGGGAAAAGCAAGTGTTACAGTCCGACCCCGGAATTGATCGGTTCCGCCCGGTCGCATGCCCAAAGTGGCAGCTCGATCGGGACGCTAGTCCGCCATTCGGTGAAGCCGTGTCGCGGAAGGTTTTTCAACCCATCGGTGTGCCGCAGTCCGGCACGAAAGGTGAGCGCCATGATGCAGCAATACAGGGCAAGTTCGCACCTGTTCGGGGGCAATGCACCCTACGTCGAGGACATGTACGAGGCCTACCTCGACAACCCCGGCTCCGTCACCGACCACTGGCGCGCCTACTTCGACGCCCTGCAAAACGTCCCGGCCACCGACGGCTCGACGGCGCGCGACGTGGCGCACGCCCCCGTCGTCGAATCGTTCGCCCAGCGCGCCAAGGCGAATGCCTTCGGCAACAAGGCGTCCAGCGCCGACCTCGCGGTCGCGCGCAAGCAAGTGCACGTGCAGTCGCTGATCGCGGCCTACCGTTTCCTGGGTTCACGCTGGGCCGATCTGGACCCGCTGAAGCGCCAGGAGCGGCCGAAGATTCCCGAGCTCGAACCGGCGTTTTACGACCTGACCGAGTCCGACATGGACATCACGTTCAGCGCGTCGAACACGTACTTCTCGTCGGCCGAGAACATGACGCTGCGCGAAATCGTGCAGGCCTTGCGCGAGACGTATTGCGCGTCGATCGGCGCCGAGTACATGCACGTCACCGAGCCGGCCGAAAAACGCTGGTGGCAGATGCGCCTGGAGAGCGTGCGCAGCAAGCCCAGCTTCAGCGTCGAGGGCAAAAAGCACATCCTGGAACGACTCACTGCCGCCGAAGGGCTGGAGCGCTTTCTGCACACCAAATACGTCGGGCAGAAGCGCTTCTCCCTCGAGGGCGGCGAGAGTTTCATCGCCGCGATGGACGAACTCGTGCAGCGCGCCGGCGCGAACGGCGTGCAGGAAATCGTCATCGGCATGGCGCACCGCGGGCGCCTCAACGTTCTTGTCAATACCCTGGGCAAGATGCCCAAGGACTTGTTTGCCGAGTTCGACCACACCGCGCGCGAAGACTTGCCCTCGGGCGACGTCAAGTACCACCAGGGTTTTTCCAGCGACGTGACCACGGCCAAGGGCCCGGTGCACCTGAGCCTGGCGTTCAACCCCTCGCACCTGGAGATCGTGAATCCGGTCGTCGAAGGCTCCGTCAAGGCGCGCCAGGACCGGCGCGGCGACACCGACGGCGACACCGTGCTGCCCATCATCGTGCACGGCGACGCTGCGTTTGCCGGCCAGGGCGTCGTCATGGAAACGCTGGCGCTGGCGCAGACGCGCGGCTACTACACCGGCGGCACGGTGCACGTGGTGATCAACAACCAGATCGGCTTCACCACGTCGGACCCGCGCGATTCGCGCTCGACGCTGTATTGCACCGACGTCGTGAAGATGATCGAAGCGCCGGTGCTGCACGTGAACGGCGACGACCCGGAGGCCGTGGTGCTGGCGACGCAGCTCGTGCTCGACTATCGACAGGAGTTCAACAAGGACGTCGTGATCGACATCGTGTGCTTCCGCAAGCTCGGCCACAACGAGCAGGACACGCCGGCGCTGACGCAGCCGCTCATGTACAAGAAGATCGGCCAGCACCCCGGAACGCGCAAGCTCTACGGCGAGCGTCTCGTCACGCAAGGCGTGCTTCCCGCCGACGGGCCTGACGCCATGGTCAAGGACTTTCGCGCCGCGCTGGAAGCGGGCAAACACACCGTCGATCCGGTGCTCACCAATTACAAGAGCAAGTACGCCGTCGACTGGGCGCCCTTCCTCGGCAAGAAGTGGACCGACGCGTCGGACACCGCCTTGCCACTCGCCGAAGTGAAGCGCCTGTCCGAGCGCCTGACGACGGTGCCGCCGAACTTCAAGGTGCATTCGCTCGTCGAGAAGGTCTTGGCGGACCGCGCCGCAATGGGGCGCGGCGAGGTCAAGGTCGATTGGGGAATGGGCGAGCACCTCGCCTATGCGTCGCTCGTGGCGAGCGGCTACGCCGTGCGCCTGTCCGGCGAGGACTGCGGGCGCGGCACGTTCACGCACCGCCACGCCGTGCTGCACGACCAGAACCGCGAGAAGTGGGACGAAGGCACGTACACGCCGCTGCAGCACGTGGCCACGGGCCAGGCGCCGTTTGTCGTGATCGACTCGCTGCTCTCCGAAGAAGCCGTGCTCGGCTTCGAATACGGCTATGCGTCGGCCGAGCCGAACACGCTGGTCATCTGGGAAGCGCAGTTCGGCGACTTCGTGAACGGCGCGCAAGTCGTGATCGACCAGTTCATCGCCTCTGGCGAAGTCAAGTGGGGCCGCGCCAACGGCATCACGCTGATGCTGCCGCACGGCTACGAAGGTCAGGGGCCGGAGCATTCGTCGGCGCGCCTGGAGCGCTTCATGCAGCTCGCTGCCGACAGCAACATGCAAATCGTTCAGCCGACCACGGCGAGTCAGATCTTCCACGTGCTGCGCCGGCAGATGGTGCGCATGTTCAGGAAGCCGCTGGTCATCATGACGCCCAAGTCGCTGCTGCGCGCCAAAGACGCGACGTCGCCGCTCGCCGAATTTACCAAGGGCGAATTCAAGACGGTGATTGCCGAAACGAGCACCGACATCAACGCCGACAAGGTGAAGCGGGTCATCGCGTGTTCGGGCAAGGTGTACTACGACCTCGTCAAGGCGCGCGCCGAACACAAGCATGGCGATGTCGCGATTCTTCGCGTCGAGCAGCTCTATCCGTTCCCGCACCGCGCTTTTGGTGCCGAGATGAAAAAGTACCCGGCAGCCACCGAAGTCGTCTGGTGCCAGGACGAGCCGCAAAACCAGGGGGCCTGGTTCTTCGTGCAGCACTACATCCACGAGAACATGTCAGAGGGGCAAAAGCTCGGCTACGCCGGGCGCCCGGCGTCGGCCTCGCCGGCGGTGGGCTATGCGCACATGCACCAAGAGCAGCAGCGCGCGCTGCTCGATCAAGCCTTCGCCAAACTCAAGGGATTCGTGCTCGCCAAGTAGCACCGGCGCGGTGTGGCCCGCAGGCTGCGCCGCGCTCCGTCCCCGGCGGCGCCGGTTCGCAACCGCCTGGGCACTCGGAAGAGAAAGAGGAACTGTTCAATGGCAATCATCGAAGTCAAGGTTCCGCAGTTGTCGGAATCGGTCGCGGAAGCGACGCTGCTGCAGTGGAAAAAGCAGCCCGGCGAGCGCGTCGAGATGGATGAAATCCTCGTCGAAATCGAGACCGACAAAGTCGTTCTCGAAGTGCCGGCGCCGGCGTCGGGCGTGATGGCGCAACTCGTGAAGAACGACGGCGAAACCTGTGTCGCCGAGGAAGTGATCGCGAAGATCGATACCGAGGCGGTCGCCAAGCCAAGCGCGAACCCGCCTGTGCCAGCTGCCGGCGCTGCGCCGTCGGGCTCGGCGGCCAAGTCAGGCACCGCCGCCGTCATGCCCGCAGCGGCCAAATTGATGGCCGACAACCAACTCGCTGCGGGTTCAGTCGCAGGTTCGGGCAAGGACGGGCGCGTCACGAAGGGCGATGTGCTGACGGCACTTGAAGGCGCGGCTCGGCCGGCTGCAGCGCCGGCACAGCCCGCCAGCGCCGCGCCCGCGGCAAAACCTTTGCCTCCTGTCGCAGCGCCGCTCGCCGTCTCGCGCGGTGACCGCCCCGAGCAGCGCGTGCCGATGAGTCGGCTGCGCGCACGCGTGGCAGAGCGCCTCTTGCAATCGCAGGCGACGAACGCGATCCTGACGACGTTCAACGAAGTCAACATGGCGCCCGTGATGGAGATGCGCAAGCGTTTCCAGGAGAAGTTCGAGAAGGAACACGGCGTCAAGATCGGCTTCATGAGCTTCTTCGTCAAGGCTGCGGTCGCTGCGCTGAAGAAGTACCCGGTGCTCAACGCCTCGGTGGACGGCACTGACATCGTCTATCACGGCTACTTCGACATCGGCATCGCGGTGGGTTCGCCGCGCGGCCTCGTCGTGCCTATCCTGCGCAACGCGGATCAGATGAGTTTTGCCGACATCGAAAAGAAGATCGCCGAATACGGTGTCAAAGCGCGGGACGGCAAACTTTCGCTCGACGATCTGACCGGCGGAACGTTTTCGATCAGCAACGGCGGCGTGTTCGGCTCGATGCTGTCCACGCCCATCATCAACCCACCGCAGTCGGCGATCCTCGGCGTGCACGCGACGAAAGAGCGCGCCGTCGTCGAGAATGGCCAGGTCGTCGTGCGCCCGATCAACTACCTCGCGATGTCTTACGACCACCGCATCATCGACGGCCGCGAAGCGGTGCTGGGGCTGGTCGCGATGAAAGAAGCGCTCGAAGACCCGGCGCGTCTGCTGTTCGACATTTGAGCCAACCATGGACAAGACGTTTGACGTGGTGGTGATCGGTGCCGGCCCGGGTGGCTACATCGCTGCGATCCGCGCAGCGCAACTCGGTTTGAGTGCGGCGTGCATCGACGAATGGACGGACGAGAAAGGCGGCCCGGCGCCCGGCGGCACGTGCACCAACGTCGGCTGCATTCCGAGCAAGGCGCTGCTGCAGTCGAGCGAGAACTTCGAGAACGCGGGGCACCACTTCGCCGATCACGGAATCGGCTTCAAGGACTTGAGCCTGGACGTGGCGAAGATGCTCGGCCGCAAGAACGCGATCGTGAAGCAGAACAACGACGGCATCCTGTACCTCTTCAAGAAGAACAGGGTCGCTTTCTTCCACGGACGCGCATCGTTCGTCAAGGCGGCAGATCCGGGCTACGAGATCGCCGTGGCAGGCGCCGCGCCGCAGACGCTGCTCGCCAAGCACGTGATCGTCGCCACCGGCTCGAACCCGCGCGCGCTGCCGGCAGCGGCGTTCGACGAAGAGAACATCCTCAGCAACGACGGCGCGCTGCGAATTGCCGCAGTGCCCAAGACACTGGGTGTCATCGGCGCGGGAGTGATCGGCCTGGAAATGGGCTCGGTGTGGCGGCGCCTGGGCGCCAAGGTGACGGTGCTTGAGGCCTTGCCGCAGTTCCTCGGCGCGGTCGACGAGCAGGTCGCCAAGGAAGCGCACAAGGCGTTCACGAAGCAGGGCTTGAAGATCGAACTGGGCGTGACGATCGGCGAAGTGAAGAGCGCCAAGGGTGGAGTCACTGTCGCGTACACCGACTCCGCGGGCGCCGCGCAGGCGCTCACCGTCGAAAAACTCATCGTCTCGATCGGCCGCTTTGCGAACACGACCGGACTGAATCCGCAGGCCGTTGGACTCAAGCTCGACGAGCGCGGCGCGATCGTCGTCGACGATGAGTGCCGCACGAATCTGCCCAATGTCTGGGCGGTGGGCGACGTGGTTCGCGGCCCGATGCTCGCGCACAAGGCCGAGGAAGAAGGCGTGGCGGTGGCCGAGCGCATCGCGGGCCAGCACGGCCACGTCGACTTCAACCTGATCCCGTGGGTCATCTACACGAGCCCGGAAATCGCCTGGGTCGGCCAGACCGAACAACAGCTGAAAACCGCAGGGCGTGCCTTCAAGAGCGGCAGCTTTCCGTTCATGGCGAACGGCCGCGCGCGCGCGCTGGGCGACACGAGTGGCTTCGTGAAAATGCTCGCCGACGCGAAGACCGATGAGATCCTCGGCGTGCACATCGTCGGGCCGCTGGCGTCGGAGTTGATCGCCGAGGCGGTGGTTGCGATGGCGTTCAAGGCGAGCAGCGAAGACATCGCACGCATTTGCCACGCCCACCCCTCGCTCAGCGAGTCGACGAAGGAAGCGGCACTCGCCGTGGACAAACGCAGCTTGAATTTCTGAACGGGCACGGCTCGACGTGTCGGTCAAGGAGATCTTCGAGCAGACCTTGCGCGAGCGCGGCTTCACGGCCGACGCCGCGCAACGCGTCGCGATCGAATCGCTGCAACGTTGCGAGGACGACTGGGTCGGCTACAAGGCGCGCCGCAGCAATGCGCTGATCAAACTCGTGTCGCACCCGCCGATCCCGCGCGGCGTCTACCTGCACGGCGGGGTAGGCCGGGGGAAAAGCTTTCTGATGGATTGTTTTTTCCTCTCGGTGCCATTGCAGCGCAAGACGCGCCTGCACTTTCACGAGTTCATGCGCGAGGTGCACCGCGAACTCTCGGAGCTGCAGGGCACGGCCAACCCCTTGCAGGAGCTGGGCCGACGCATCGCGCGCCGGCACCGGCTGATCTGTTTCGACGAATTCCACGTCGCCGACGTCACCGACGCGATGATCCTGCACCGACTCCTCGAAGCGCTGTTCGAGAATCGCGTGAGCCTCGTCGCGACGTCCAACTTTCGCCCGGGCGAGCTGTATCCGAACGGCCTGCACCGGGATCGCATCTTGCCGGCGATCGCCATGCTCGAGCAGCGCCTCGAAGTGGTCGACATCGGCGCCGGCGCGGACTACCGCAGCCTCACGTTTGCGCAGCTTGGCCTCTACCACCTCGGCCTCGGGGCGGCGGCGGACAGCGCGATGCAGTCGGCCTTCGAGCGTCTGGCCGAGGCCAAAGACGAAGACCCGATGCTGCACATCGAACATCGCGAGCTGCGCACGCGGCGCCGCGCGGGCGGCGTGGTCTGGTTCGACTTTTCGGTGCTGTGTGGCGGCCCGCGCTCGCAAAACGACTACCTGGAACTCGCGACGCGGTTTCACACCGTGTTGCTGTCCGGCGTTCCGCAGATGTCGCCGCGGCTGGCCTCGGAAGCGCGGCGATTCACCTGGCTCGTCGACGTCCTCTATGATCGCAACGCCAAACTGATCTTGTCCGCCGCAGTGCCCCCCAGCGCGCTGTACACCGAAGGCCCCTTGGCACACGAGTTTCCGCGCACCGCGTCGCGCCTTGTGGAAATGCAGTCGGCGCAGTACTTGAGCAAACCGCGCCGCGTTGTCGACACCTCGCTCACATGATGGCAAGAACGCTGATTCGATTTCAAGTCTCGCTCCTGCTCTGGCTGCTGGCGGCAATGGCCGTCGCCGCGCCCGAGGCCGTGAGCGAGCGCGACAAGATCGAGCGCGAACGCACTCGCATCGAAGCGGTGCACGCCGAGCAGCAGCGCCAATGTGCGGAGAAATTCGCCGTCACGTCTTGCGCCGAGCAGGCGAAACGCGCGCGCCGCACGGCGCTGGCCGACTTGAGGCGCCGCAGCACCGCACTCGACGAGGCGCAGCGCAAGCAGCGCGCCGAGCGGCGCCGGCAGGAGATCAACGGCAAGGCGCCACGATCCGACGTGTCGCCGCGCGACGCCACGCCGCGCGCACCACGCCAAACCCCCGAGCCACCGCAGAAAACGCCGCGTGAAGTTCGCGAACCTGCCACGGCGCAGGCGCCGCGGCCGGCCTCCGGCGCGCGCGAGGCGGGCAAAGCGGCGCGCCCTGCGCCGACGCCAAAGCCTGAAGTCACGCCTGCGTCGGCGGCGGCGTCAGCGGCTGCCGACGCGGCAAGGAAAGCTCAGGAGGCAAAAAACCGCGCCGACTTCGAAGCGCGCCGCCAGGCCGCGCAGGCGCACTTGCGCGAGGTGATGGAGCGCAACGCCCAGCGCTCAGCGAACCGCGCGCCGGCTGCGCCCCTGCCGGCGCCCGGCGCGTCAAAGCCGTGATGGGGTGCGGCGCAGTCGGCGGGGCCCGTCGCCGCGGGGCCGCTCAGAGCGGGTCGACGCGAACGACCGCCAGAGAAATGTTGTCGCCGCCACCGTTGGCGCGCTGCCGAGCCTTGTTCACGAGCATCTCGCTGGCACCGCGCGGCCCCAGCGTGTGCACGATCGCACCCATCTCCTTGGCCGTGAAGTAATGCCACAAGCCATCGCTGCAGGCCAGGATGGTGTCGCCGACTTCGAGCGCCTCGATGCGCTTGTGCGACAAGGGCGGGTCCTGGTGCGTTCCCAGGCAACCCGTCAACAGGTTCGACTGCGGATGGTCGTTCGCGTCTTCTTCGGCGATCTGGCCTTCGTCGACGAGGCGCTGCACGTAGGAATGGTCGGTCGTGCGCGTCATCAATGACGACCCACGGAAGTGGTAGATGCGCGAATCGCCGGCGTGAATCAAGTCGCACTCGCGATTCGGGTTGATGATGAAGGCCGCCAGCGTGCTGTGCGGCTCCTCTTCCGACGTGATCGCCGTCAGTTTGATCATCAGGTGCGCCTCGAGCACGAGTTGCTTGAGGGCTTCGCCGGTGTCTTCGCGGCTCGGCGCGAAGCGCTCGAAGAGTTGCTGCGCCGTCAGAATCACTTGGTCCGCGGCCTTGCGGCCGCCGCTCTTTCCGCCCATGCCGTCGGCCAGAACCGCCATCACGCAGCCCGGCACACGCTGGTGCTGCAGCACCTGGACCTGGTCTTGCTGGTAGGCCCGGTCGCCGCGGTGGATGCCGGTAGCGGCGGAAAGCCGGTAACCTTGGGTCGCAATGCTCATGGTCGAAAACTATAATCCCTGCGCGAATGCGCGCTCGGGGCAAATTAGGGACAAAGTCGCGCGTCGATGGATCACAACCTTCACTCTGCATCGCGCAGGCTCATCGAGCTTCGCATGACTCAGGCCGAGCTCGAGAACAAGCTCGAGCGCCTGTTGGCGCAAGAGGCGCACGACGAGCTGGGTGTGCGCCGCTTGAAGAAGCAGTGCGTGGGGCTGCGCGATCAGATCACCCGCCTGGAGGCGGAGCTCGATCCGCCTCAGCCGGCGTGAAGCACCGGCCCGTGCTGCCGATGGCCTCCCGATGAGCGCGCTGCAAGACGCGGTGCGCGCCGCTTTCGCGCGCGATGGCGCCCTGGCGCGCGCCGATGCGCAACACCGCGAGCGCGATGTGCAATTGCAGATGGCGCTGGGCGTGTGCGAGGCGATCGAGTCGCGCAGCGCGCTTGTCGTCGAGGCCGGAACCGGCGTCGGCAAGACATTCGCCTATCTGGTGCCCTTGCTCCTGAGCGGTGCGCGCGCGCTGCTCAGCACCGCCACCAAGAGCCTGCAAGACCAGCTCTTCGTGCGTGACCTGCCGCGCCTGCGCGCCGCGTTGAACGTGCCCGTCAGCGTGGCCTTGCTCAAAGGGCGCGGCAACTACCTGTGCCTGCACCGCCTGGGCCAGGCGCGCCAGGGCGCACAACTGCAGGATCGCTGGGCGGTGCGGGCGCTCGCCAAGGTCGAGGCCTGGTCGCACCGCACCGCCACCGGCGACCTCGCCGAACTCGAGGGGCTGGACGAGCGCAGCAGCGTCATCCCGCTCGTCACCTCGACGCGCGAAAACTGCCTGGGCAGCGAATGCCCGCAGTTTCGCCAATGCCACGTCGTCAAGGCGCGGCGCGACGCGATGGCGGCGGACCTCGTCGTCGTCAACCATCATCTGTTCTTTGCCGACATGTTGCTGCGCGACACCGGTGTCGCTGAACTGTTGCCGAGCGTCGAGTTGGCGGTTTTCGACGAAGCGCACCAACTCGCCGAGGCCGGGGTGAACTTCCTCGGAACGCTGCTCGCCAGCGGGGCATTGCTCGACTTCGCACGCGACGGCCTGGGCGCGGGCTTGCAGCAGGCGCGTGGCCTGCAGCCCTGGGCCGAAGTCTTCGGCCCGGTCGAGCGCGCCGCCCGCGAGTTGCGCCTGGCTGGCGCGGGCAGCCTGCGCGAAAGCCGCGGCAGCATCAAATTGCGCTGGGACGAGCGCTCGCAGAACGACGACTTCCAAGCCGCATTGCAGGCGACGGTGAACGCCACGCAAGCCGCCCAGGGCGCCTTGAACGCGGTGCTGGAAGCCGGGCCGGACTTTGCCCGCCTTGCCGAGCGTGCGACTGAGCTGAAGGCGCTGGCCGCGCAGTTCCTGGAGCCTGCGGCCGACGGCCGGGTGCGCTGGATCGACGTCACGACGCATCAGGTTCGGCTCGTCGAGTCGCCGCTCGACATCCGCGATGCCTTGCGCGAGCAGATGGACGCGTCGCGCAAGGCCTGGGTGTTCACTTCGGCCACCCTCGGCGACGACGATCGTCTGAGCTGGTTCACGGAATCGGCTGGCTTGGACGACGCGCGCATCCTGCGTCTGGGCAGCCCGTTCGACTACGCCGGCAACGCCCGGCTTTATGTGCCCACGAAGTTTCCCAAACCGAACCAGCCCGAACACTCGCAGGCCGTGGCGAGCCTGGCGGCGCGCTGCGCGCGCGCGGTGGGCGGGCGCACCTTTGTCTTGACGACGACGCTGCGTGCGCTGCGCTCGATCGGCGAATCCTTGCGCGAAGAGTTTGAGCGGGGCGGCGACGCCATCGAAGTGCTGATCCAGGGGCAGAGCCCGAAGCGCCAATTGATGCAGGACTTTCTCGCCAAGCCGCGCAGCGTGCTCGTGGGCTCGCAGAGTTTTTGGGAGGGCATCGACGTTCCCGGCGAGGCGCTGCTGTGCGTCCTCATCGACAAGCTGCCGTTTCCGCCGCCGAACGACCCGCTCGTCGAGGCGCGCATCAAGCGTCTGGAGGCGGCGGGGCGCAATGCCTTTGCCGACTACTTCGTCGCCGAAGCGGCGGTGTCGCTCAAACAAGGCGCCGGGCGGCTGATCCGCAGCGAGACCGACTGCGGCCTGCTCGTCGTCTGCGACCCGCGACTTTCGGCGATGAACTACGGCGCGCGGCTGCGTGCCGCGCTGCCGCCGATGACTGGTGTGGCCAGCGAGGAGATGGCGCTGGAGTGGCTCGCGAGTCTGGCCGTCACGGCGAGCTGATCGCCGCGCCGCCGGCTCACGCGGCGATCAGCCCGCCCGCAAGCCGGCTACCAGAGCCGCCACCACGAGCGCGCTTCTTCGACAGGTGGGGCCACCGTCGAATCCGGGAAATTCTTGCGCAGCACGCGCTCGGCGTCGTCGCGCAGTTCGGTCAAGCCGAGCCTGGCGTAGCTCTGCACGATCAGCCCCAACGCCTCTTCCACCGCGGGCGATTGCTGGAACTCGCGCACCGCCTGCTGCGCCCGATTCGCTGCCGCAAGGTAGGCGCCGCGCCGGTAGTAGTAACGCGCGACGTGGACTTCGTAGGCCGCGAGCGAGTTGACGATGAAGATCATGCGTGCACGCGCGTCCGCAGCGTAGTTCGACTGCGGAAACTGCTCGGCGAGCTGTTTGAACGACTGGTAAGAATCGCGCGACGCCTGCTGGTCGCGCTCGGAAAGGTTCTGCCCCGACAGGTTGCCGAAGATGCCCAGGTTGTCGTTGAAGTGGACCAGGCCCTGCAAGTACAACGCGTAGTCCAGCGCCGGGCTCGTGGGGTGCAGCTTGATGAAGCGCTCCAGCGCCGCCAGCGCCTGCGCCTTCTCGCCGCTCTTGTGCAGCACGTAAGCGCGCTCGAGTTGGGCTTGTTGGGCGAGAATGGTGCCCGCGGCGCGGCCCTCCAGGCGCTCGTAAAGTTTCGCTGCCCTCTCGTACGCGCCGTTGTCGGCCTCTTGCTTGGCCTCGGCGTAGAGCTTTTCGAGGTTCCAGCCGGCGGTCTCATCCTTGGGCGTCGAGCCGCAGCCCGCCACCCCCGCCAGCACGATGCACGCCACCATGACCGCGCCGACCCGCTCACGTAGACCGTTCGTATCCAAGCGTGGCGATGGCATCGAGGCAGACCTCAGTAGTCGGGAAAATCGAGGCGCGATTATAGGGAGCGGCGATTGAACCAGCCGCAGAGCCCGCTCGACGTCGACGCGACCGCCGAGCCCGGCGAAGGGCTGGCGCTTGACGAGCCCGAACTGCGCAAGGCGCAGGTTCCCGACGCGCTTCATGGTCAACGCCTGGACAAGGCGCTCGTGCATTTCGCCCCTGAGTTTTCGCGCAATCATCTGCAGAACTTGATCGAGGCGGGGCATGTGCGCGTGGGCGGACAGGTGCGCAACAGCTCGTCGAGCAAAGTCGCTGCGGGGCAAGTCGTCGACATTGAACTCGTCGCCACCGCCGAGTCGCAGGCGTTTCGCGCCGAGGCGCTGCCGCTGTCCATCGTTTTCGAAGATGCGCACGTGATCGTTCTCGACAAGCGCGCCGGCTGGGTGGTGCACCCTGCGGCGGGCAACTGGTCGGGAACGCTGCTCAACGCCTTGCTCGCGCACCATGCGGGCGCGGCGAGCCTGCCGCGCGCCGGCATCGTGCACCGCTTGGACAAGGACACGTCGGGCCTGATGGTCGTCGCCAAGACGCTGCTCGCGTTCATGGCGCTGGTGCGGCGCATCGCGGCGCGCGAGGTGCACCGCGAATATCGTGCCATCGTGCACGGCGAAGTGCCGGCAGCGCCGTTCAGCATTGACGCGCCCATCGGGCGTGATCCGCGAACCCGTGTGCGCATGGCGGTGGTGGCCAGCGGCAAGCCAGCGCGCACCGATGTCGAGCGCCTCGCGTGCAGCGGCCGGCACAGTGCGCTGAAGTGCACGCTGCACACCGGGCGCACGCATCAGATCCGGGTGCACCTCGCGTCGCGCGGGCACGCTCTGGTGGGCGACGCGCTGTACGGCGGCGCGCCGGCGCTGGGCATGGAGCGCCAGGCTTTGCACGCCGCCAGGCTCGGATTCGAGCATCCCGTCACCGGCAAGACGCTCGCCTTCGAGGCGCCGCCGCCGCGCGACTTTGCGCACGCGTGGGCGCTGCTCGTCGACCCGTCCGCGCCGCCTTGAACGCGTCGCCGGCACGCATGAGTACAATGCCCGCAGCCCCGCCAGCGCAAGGCCCCGGGAGTTCGGCAGTGCCGACCCGGGCCGCAGTCTGTTCCCGCACGCGAGTGCGGCGCCTGCGGCAAGTGCATGTTGCGCCGGCCGGGGAGCCATGGGGCCATGGGCCACGAGAGGCGTCACCCGCCGGCCACTGTGTGATTTAGCACCTCCTGATCCGTCCGGTAATGCGCCTGGACGGACCCCGAGCACTCGCCCCGCAACGCTGCGGGGCCATTCGGCGCAAGGATTTTGATCGTCCATGAATACACAAGCTGCAAAGCGCGTCCTCGAGACGGCGCTTTTGTGCGCAGACCGGCCCTTGACCCTGGCTGAAATGGGTGCCCTGTTTGCCGGCGAGCTTGGACCCGACAGCCTGCGCATGCTGCTCGACGAACTGCGTACCGACTGGGCCGAGCGCGGCCTCGAGGTCGTGACGCTGGCCAGCGGCTGGCGCATGCAAAGCCGCCCGGCGCTGCGCGAGTACCTGGACCGCCTGAACCCGGAAAAGCCGCCGAAATATTCGCGCGCCGTGCTCGAGACGTTGGCCATCATTGCATATCGCCAGCCGGTGACGCGCGGCGACATCGAAGACATTCGCGGCGTCACGGTGGCGAGCCAAATCGTCAAGCAGCTCGAAGACCGGGGTTGGGTCGAAGCGATCGGCTTTCGCGAAGCGCCGGGCCGCCCGGCGCTGCTCGCGACGACCCAGGCTTTTCTCGACGACCTGGGCCTGTCCAGCCTGAAGGACCTGCCCTTGTTGCACGGCACCGGGCAGGCCACGCCGCCCGCGGAACACGCCGATGCCCAGGCGTCGCTGCTCGACCCGCAAGGGAGCCTGGCGCTCGACGTTGCCGGCGCCGCGTTAGACCTTTTGCACCCCGCAATCAACGACGCGGCTTACAGCGTCGACTCCCTCCCCCCGCCCGCCACCGCAGCCGCCCCCATGGGACCCTCAGCATGAATGATGAGAACTCGAACTCGCCGCCCGACGACGCGGTCACGCCCAAGCCCGCGCGGGCGCGCCGTGTAGCCGCCGTCAAGGCTGAAGTCTCGCTGGCGTCCGCCCCCGATGCCGGAGCCGCGCACACGGCCGACGCCGAGAGCCCTGCAGCGCCAGTCGCGCCGCGGCGCCGACGCAAGATCGAAGTGACGCCGCCCGACGCTGCCCCGGACAGCGCCGCGCCCGACGCGCCGCATGTCGAGTTTGGCGGCGCCATCGAGCAGCGTGCGATTGCCGCCGTGCCCGAATCGCCCCATGTCGCGTCGGAGATCCCGCAGGGTCCGGGCGCCGCGCAGGCGAACGGCACGGGCGAAGTCGCCGCGTCGCCGGGCGGTCCGCCGCGCGACGACGACGACAGTCCGCGCGGACGGCGCCGCAACCGGCGCGACCGCAAGCGGCGCGACCGTGGTGACGCGGCGGGCGAGGCAAGCCCTGACGGCACGCAAGGCCCCGACGGCGACGCAGCGCCGCGAATTCAGGCGGCAGTCGCCCAGGCCGGTGAACTGTTCGCGCAAGTCTTGTCCGGTGCATTCGACACCGACGGGACGCCCACCGACGCTGCGCCTGAACCCGCCGACGAACTGCCGCTCGCCGATGCGGACGCGGCAGCGCCCGCCGAGGCTGAAGCGCACAAGCGCATTCTTGCTGCCGAGCCTGAAGCGCCGAAGTTGCACAAGGTGTTGGCGCAGGCCGGCGTGGGCTCGCGGCGCGACATGGAAGACATGATTCTGGACGGGCGCATCACGGTGAACGGCGAACCCGCGCACGTGGGCCAGCGCATCGCCGCGGGCGACCAGATCAAGGTCAACGGGAAAATCGTCAAGGTGCGCATCGTGCCGCCGCCGGCGCGCCTGATTGCGTATCACAAGCCGGTCGGTGAAATCGTCACGCACGACGACCCGCAGAACCGGCCCACCGTGTACCGGCGCTTGCCGCGCCTCGCGCAAGGCAAGTGGCAATCGGTGGGGCGGCTGGACATCAACACCGAAGGGTTGTTGCTGTTCACCAACTCGGGCGAGCTGGCGCATCAGTTGATGCACCCGCGCTTCGGCGTCGAACGCGAATACGCGGTGCGTGTGCTCGGCACGCTGGAGCCCGAGGCGAAGGCACGCCTGCTCGCCGGCGTGGAAGTCGAGGGCCAGTTGGCCAACTTCCGCTCCATCGAAGACGGCGGTGGCGAGGGCGTGAACCGGTGGTACCGCGTCGTCATCGCCGAAGGGCGGAATCGCGAAGTGCGCAAACTCTTCGACACGGTCGGGCTGACGGTGAACCGACTGATCCGGATTCGCTACGGCAGCGTCGTGCTGCCGCACGGCCTGAAGCGCGGCGTGTGGGTGGATCTGGACGAGAACGAAATGCGCGCGGTGCGCCGGCTTGCCGGCGGCGACCGCCCGGTGCGTCAGGACTCGGGCACCGGCCGGGGCCCGGAGCGCGGGCCTGAGCGTGGCCCGGAGCGTGGACAGGAGCGCGGCGGCCACCCGGCGCGCCCCCGCAACGACCGCGGCGGTGGCCACGCTGATCGGCAGCGTGATCCGCAACGCGATCCGCAGCGTGATCCGCAACGTGACCCCCAACGCGACCCCCAACGCGGTCGGCCCATGCCCCACCCGGCGCAGCAGTTTCAGCCCGAGCGCGAAGCGTCATTCGAGCGCGGGCCCGAGACGGATTCCGACACCGACCACGACTTCGACCCGCGCAACATCCCGAACCCGCTGGAACAGACCTTCGACAAGCGCTTCGTGCAAAACCCGCGCAGCCCGGCGGGCGGGCGCGGCTTCGGCCGCGGCGGCGGCGGCTTCGGCGCCGGAGGCAGTGCCCCGCCACCGGCAAGCCCGCGGCGCGGCTCGGGGCCGAAAGAGCCCGATCCGCTGCAAACCTCGGTCGGCTACATCGGCGCCGATGCGTTTCACCGCAAATCCAAGGGCGGGCCGCGCGGCGGTGGCGGCGGCGGTGGTGGTGGTTTCGGCGGAGGCGGCGGAGGACGCCGCGGCCGCTGAACTCGCTGTTCGCGCGGCGTGGCCTGCCGGGCCGCGCCGCTAAACTCGGCACCTTTGCCTACCCACTGTCAGTTCAGGAGAAAACCTTATGAGTCTCGAGCGCACGCTGTCGATCATCAAACCCGACGCGGTTGCCAAAAACGTCATCGGCCAGATTTACGCGCGCTTTGAAGGTGCGGGCTTGAAAATCGCCGCGGCGCAGATGATCCACTTGTCGCGCGAACAAGCGCAAGCCTTTTATGCGGTGCACAAGGCGCGTCCGTTCTTCAAGGACCTGGTGGAATTCATGATCTCGGGCCCTGTCATGATTCAGGTGCTCGAAGGCGACAACGCGATTGCGAAGAATCGCGACCTGATGGGCGCGACGGATCCGAAGAAGGCCGCCAAGGGAACGATACGTGCCGACTTTGCCGACAGCATCGACGCGAATTCGGTGCACGGTTCGGACGCGCCGGAGACGGCAGCGCAAGAGATCGGATTCTTCTTCCCCGCGATGAGCGTCTACGCGCGCTGAACGCATGTTGCCTGCCCCGGCCGTGAACCCACTCACCCCGAGCGCCGCGTTAGACGCAGCGCCCGGGGCGGTGAACCTGCTCGGGTTGGATCGGCCGAGCCTGGCTGCGTATTGCGCGCTGCTCGGCGAAAAGCCGTTTCGGGCGACCCAGTTGTTTCGCTGGATGCACCGTCAGGGAGTCGCCGACTTTGCGGCGATGTCGGACCTGGCGAAGTCGCTGCGCGAGGCCTTGCCGGGTCGCGCCCGAGTCGCGGCGCTGCCGGTGCTGAGCGAACAGCTCGCCACCGACGGCTGCGTCAAGTGGCTGTTCGACGTGGGCGCGGGCGACGCGGTGGAGAGCGTCTTCATTCCCGAGGCCGATCGCGGCACGCTGTGCATCTCGTCGCAAGCCGGCTGTGCCGTGGGCTGCCGTTTTTGCGCGACCGGCCACCAGGGCTTCAGCCGGAATCTGAGCAGCGCCGAAATCGTCGCCCAGCTCTGGTTTGCGGAACATCAATTGCGCCAACGCCTGGGCGAGGCGGCGGGTGACCGAGTCATCAGCAACGTGGTGATGATGGGCATGGGCGAGCCGCTGCAAAACTACGCGGCGCTGATCCCCGCCCTGCGCATCATGCTCGACGATCATGGCTACGGCATCTCACGCCGGCGCCTGACGGTGTCGACCTCGGGCGTCGTTCCCATGATCGACCGCTTGCGCGACGATTGCCCGGTGGCCCTGGCCGTGTCGCTGCACGCGCCCGACGACCTGCTGCGCAGTGAACTCGTTCCCCTGAACCGCAAGTACGGAATCGACGAGTTGTTCGCGGCGTGCCGGCGCTACCTCGAGCGTGCGCCGCGCGACTTCATCACCTTGGAGTATTGCCTGCTCGACGGCGTGAACGACGCGCCGGAACAAGCGCAACAACTCGTCGAATTGATCGGTCCGCAGGGCTCTCAGGCAGTCCCTGGCCGCGGCCTGTCGGCCAAGGTGAATCTGATTCCTTTCAATCCTTTCGCCCAGTCGGGAATGAAGCGCTCGCCTCCCGAGCGTGTGCAGGCTTTTGCAGCCGTGTTGCTGAACGCCGGGCTGGTCGCCACCGTGCGCAAGACGCGCGGCGACGACATTGCTGCGGCGTGCGGGCAACTCGCAGGCGAAGTGCAAGACCGCACGCACATCCGGGAGCGTTTGCTGCAGGCGCCGCTGCGCTGGCAAGCCCGGCCCGAACCGGGGCCGGGTCGCACTGCGCCAAGTGCCGTGGATCCGTCGCGAGGCCGCGCCGCATGATCCGAGGCCGTGCTCTTGTTTGGGCGGCGCTGGTGGGCGCCGTGCTGGCCGGCTGTGCCGCTCCCGTGGCCGACGGCTCGGCCGACCGCATCACCGCCTCCGACGAGTCCGACGCGAGCAAACGCGCCCGGGTGCGGCTCGAACTCGCTGGCGCGTACTTCGGCCGCGGCCAGATGGAATTTGCGCTGGACCAGGTGAAGATGGCGATCCAGGCGGATCCGACGCAGAGCGAGGCGTTCAATTTGCGCGGCCTCATTTACGCGAGCCTGGGCGACGACCGGCTCGCCGAAGAGAGCTTTCGGCGCGCGCTGCAACTCAACCCGCGCGACGCCGACACCATGCAAAACCTCGGTTGGTACTTGTGCCAGCGCAAGCGTTTTGACGAAGCCCACGCGCAGTTCGAGCAGGCCTTGGCGGTGCCGCGCTATCGCGACAGTGCGCGCACCTATCTGACGCAGGGCATCTGCTATTTGCAAGCCGGCCAGTTGGAGCCGGCCGAGCGCAGCCTGGTGCGCGCCAACGAGCTCGACCCTGCCAGCGCGAGCGCCACCTTCACGCTCGCCGATGTGTTGTACCGGCGCAAGGAATACGAGCGCGCGCGCTTTCATGTGCGCAAGGTGAACACCGTGAGTGAAGTCGCCACGGCGCAATCGTTGTGGCTCGCGGTGCGAATCGAACATCGCCTCGGGCAGACGCGCCTGCGGCAGGAATTGGGTCAACAGTTGCGGCGGCGTTTTCCCGAATCGCGCGAAGCCGCGGCGTTCGAGCGTGGCCAGTTCGATGAGTGAAGCGCAAGCTCCCGAAGCGCCGCCGCCGCCGCTGGTCCCAGCAGCCACCGCCGGCGCCTTGTTGCGTGCGGCGCGCGAGCAAGCCGGCCTGCGACTGGACGAGTTCGCTGCGCAGCTGAAGGTGACGGCGCGCAGGGTCGAGTTGATCGAAGCCGACCAGTTCGATCAATTGCCCGATCCGGTGTTCGTGCGCGCCCTCGCGCAAACGATGTGCCGCACCCTGAAGATCGACCCTGTGCCGGTCCTGGCCTTGCTGCCGCGAACCCCCACGCAGCGCCTGGACCGGGTCCACGTCGGATTGAACACGCCGTATCGCGAGGGGCCGACGCAGCTGCTCCCGGACGACTGGATGGCCAAGCTGCTGCCGTTTTTGGGTGGCGCAGCGCTGCTCGTTGCGGGTGCGCTGCTCTTTTACTTCTTGCCTTCGAGTTGGCAGGCGCCGGCCAAGGTGTCGCCGCGTGCGGTCACGGCTGCTGCGGAATCGCCTGCGGTGGCGCCGCAGACGGTCGCGAGCGCGGTGGTTGCTGCGACATCCGGATCGGAGTCCACGCCGTCCCCGAGTGTTCCTGGCACGCCTGCTTTGGAGCGCACTGAGGCGCCGCCCGTCGCCGAGGCGCGCCCAGCGCCCAGCCCGGCGTCGATCGCCGAGCCCGCGCCCGCTCGCCCTGCGCCGCAGGTCGCGGCGGTCGTGCCTGCGCCGGCGGCGTCGCTGGCTGCTGCGGCGCCGCCAGCCGCTGCCCCGGTGACCGCGCTTGCAAGGTTGCCGGCTGCGGCACCGGCCGGTTTGCTGCAGTTGCGCACGGCCGAGGCGGCGTGGGTTCAGGTGCGGGATGCCCAAGGCAAGCTCCTGCTGTCGCGCGAGCTGCGTGCCGGCGAAGCGGTGGGACTCAACGGCGCCACGCCGCTCAAAGTGACGGTGGGCAACGTCAGGGCGACGCAAATCGCGTTTCGCGGCAAGGCGATGGATTTGCGATCGTTCACGCGCGACAACATCGCGCGCATCGAACTGCAGTAGCGCAAATGGCACGAGGCAAAGCGATGTCCGACCCGTGGTCTCTTGAGTCCGATCCGATTCCCGCAGCGGCGCCGGCGCGGCGCCGCACGCGCCAGGCGACGGTGCGTTGGGGCTCGCATGTCGTGACGGTGGGCGGCGACGCGCCGGTGCGCGTGCAGTCGATGACGAATACCGACACGGTGGACGCGATCGGCACCGCGATCCAGGTCAAGGAACTTGCGCAGGCAGGCTCGGAACTGGTGCGCATCACCGTGAATACACCCGAAGCGGCTGCAGCGGTTCCGCACATCCGCGAACAGCTCGACCGCATGGGGATCGACGTGCCGCTGGTCGGCGACTTCCACTACAACGGGCACCGCCTGCTCAGCGATTTCCCGGCGTGCGCCCAGGCGCTCAGCAAGTACCGCATCAACCCGGGCAACGTGGGCAAAGGCGACAAGCACGACCGCCAGTTCGCGCAAATGATCGAAATCGCCGCGAAACACGACAAGGCAGTGCGCATCGGCGTGAACTGGGGCAGTCTGGACCAGGAGTTGCTCGCGGCGCTGATGGACGAGAACGCCAAGCTGTCCGAGCCCCATGAGCCGCAGCAGGTGATGTACCGCGCGCTCATCAGGTCGGCGCTGCAGTCGGCGCGGCGTGCCGAGGAACTTGGCCTGCGCGGCGAGCAGATCATCTTGTCGTGCAAGATGTCGGCGGTGCAGGACCTGGTGAGCGTGTACCGCGGTTTGAGCCAACGCTGCGACTACGCGTTGCACCTGGGCCTGACCGAAGCGGGAATGGGCACCAAAGGCACGGTCGCGTCGACCGCGGCGCTCGCGCTGCTGCTGCAGGAGGGCATTGGCGACACGATTCGCGTTTCGCTGACGCCGCTGCCCGGTGAGGCGCGCACCCAGGAAGTCGTCGTCGCGCGCGAAATCTTGCAATCGCTGGGCCTGCGCTCGTTCAACCCGAGCGTCACCGCGTGCCCGGGTTGCGGACGCACGACGAGCACGACGTTCCAGGACCTGGCCAAGCAGATCGACGATTACCTGCGCGCCCAGATGCCGCTGTGGAAGACGCGTTATCCGGGCGTCGAGACACTGAAGGTGGCGGTGATGGGGTGCATCGTCAACGGACCCGGCGAGAGCAAACACGCCGACATCGGCATCAGCCTGCCGGGCACCGGCGAAGCGCCCGCGGCGCCGGTGTTCATCGACGGCGAAAAAGCGCTGACGCTGCGCGGCGAGGGCATTGTTCGCGAGTTCCACGCGCTCGTCGAAAACTACGTCGAGAAGCGCTTCGGCGCTGCGCGCGAGCATCCGACCGCGCCGGCCTGACGCAAGTCACGCCGCGCGCTGCGAACACCGCGCCGCCGCCGCCCCGGCGGCTTCTCCCCCGACATCAAGAAGCACCATGGCCGAAGCATTGCAAGCCGTCAAGGGAATGAACGACATCCTGCCGCCCGAATCGGCGCGCTGGGAATGGTTCGAAGACAAAGTGCGCGCGCTCATGGCGCGTTACGCCTACACCAACGTGCGCACGCCGATCGTCGAGCCGACGGCACTGTTCGTGCGTGGCCTCGGCGAGGTGACCGACATCGTCGAGAAGGAGATGTATTCCTTCGAAGACGCGATGAACGGCGACAAGCTGACGCTGCGACCCGAGGCCACCGCCGGCATCGTGCGCGCCATGATCGAACACAACGCGCTCTACAACGGGCCGTTGCGCCTCTGGTCGCAGGTGTCGCTGTTCCGCCATGAGCGGCCGCAGAAGGGGCGCTATCGCCAGTTTCACCAGATCGACGCCGAGGCGCTCGGCCTGGCGGGGCCGGATGTGGACGCCGAATTGATCCTGATGTGCCGCACGCTGTTGCGCGACCTGGGAATTGCGCAAGAGCATGTCTGGTTGGAGATCAACAGCCTCGGCCAGCCTGCGGAGCGCCTGGCGCACCGCGCGGCGCTGATCGCCCACTTCGAAGCGCACGCCGACGTGCTCGACGATGATGCCCGGCGCCGCCTGCACAGCAACCCGCTGCGCATCCTGGACACGAAAAATCCCGCGATGAAGGTCGTGGCCGACTCGGCGCCAAAGCTGATGGACTTTCTGGGCGAAGCATCGCTGACCCACTTCAATGCCGTGCGCGCCGCGCTGGACGCCGCGGGCCAAGCGTATCGCATCAACCCGCGCCTGGTGCGTGGCCTGGACTACTACAACCTCACGGTGTTCGAATGGATCACCGACAAGCTCGGCTCGCAAGGCACGGTGTGCGGCGGCGGCCGTTACGACGGCTTGTTCGAGCAACTCGGCGGCAAACCCACGCCGGCGATCGGTTGGGGTATGGGCATCGAACGCATGCTGCTCCTGCTTGAAGCGCTGGGTGTCGAACCCCCGGTCAACGCGCCCGACGTTTACGCTATCGTCCCTACGGCCGCGGCGATGCCCGCCGCAATCGCCGCCTGCGAAGCGCTGCGCGCGCAAGGCGTGTCGGTGCAAATGCACGCGGCGGGGCGCGACGCCTGGGGCAGCATGAAGTCGCAATTCAAACGCGCCGACGCGAGCGGCGCACGCTACGCGCTGATCTTCGGCGACGACGAGTTGGCGCGCGGCGAAGTCGGATGCAAGGATTTGCGCGACCCGGCAGCCGCCCAGCGTGGCCTTCCGCTTGCGCAACCGCAGCGCTGGGCCGCCGGGCTGCGCAACGCATAATCTCGCCTTTCCCGAAATTCAGCTCCCGCGCCATGGCCACGCACCTCGACCTCGAAGAACAAGAACAGCTCGACCAGCTCAAGGCGTTCTGGAAGGACTACGGCAACCTCATCACGTGGGCGTTGATCGCGGTGCTCGGCGCCTACGCAGCGTGGAACGGTTGGAACTACTGGCAGCGCGAGCAGGCGTCCAAGGCGAGCGCGATCTTCGAGGAACTCGACAAGGCGGCGCAAGCCGGCGACGCGGCGAAGACGGCGGGAATCTTCAACGACATGAAGGAGCGCTTCCCGCGCACCACGATCACGCATCAGGCGGGCCTGCTGACGGCGAAGATCCAGGTCGACAAAGGCCAGGTCGACGGCGCCGTGGCAACCCTGGAGTGGGTCGGCCAGAACGCCGCCGAAGCCGAATACCAGACGATTGCGCGGCTGCGCCTGGCCGGTGTGTTGCTCGACCAGAAGAAGTACGACGAAGGGTTGAAGCAACTCGACGCGGCGACCGCGAAAGACTTTGTTGCGCTCGTCGCTGACCGGCGCGGCGATGTGCTCGCGGCGCAGGGCAAGATCGACGACGCCAAGACCGCGTACACCGCAGCCTGGAAAGCCATGGACGCCAAGGTCAGCTATCGCCGCCTGATCGAGGCCAAACTCGCCGCGCTCGGCGCTGCGCCGGTCGAAGAAGCCAAGAAAGTCGACGCAGCCAAGCCATGAACGCCATGAACTCGCTGCGCCGGCTCGCCGGGCGCGCGTGGATTTGCACCTTTCTTGTCGCCTGCGCCGCGGACAAGCCCTCGCCCAAACCGCTCGAGCCGCTTGAGCCGAAGATCGCCGGCCGAAGCGTCTGGAACGAGCGGATCGATGGCGTCAAGTTCCCGCTCGCGATCGCCGTCAACGGCAATGTCTTCACCGTCGCCGGCGACGACGGCAGTGTGCTCGCGCTTGACGCTGTGAGCGGGCGCACGCTGTGGCGCGCCGAGGTGGGCGCGACGCTCAGCGCCGGCGTGGGCAGCGACGGGCGCTTCGCCGCCGTCGTCACGCGCGGCGGCGAACTCGTCGTGATTGAATCCGGCAAAGTGCTGTGGCGCAAGGAGCTCGGCGTGCGCGTCAGCAATGCCCCGCTGGTGGCAGGCGAACGTGTTTTCGTGCTCGCCGTGGATCGCTCCGTGCACGCCTTCGATGCGCTGGACGGGCGGCGCCTGTGGGCGTTCAAGCGCCCCGGCGACCCGCTGACGCTGGCGCATTCGGGCGCGCTGCTGCCGTTCAATGACACCCTGCTCGTCGGCCAGGGCCCGCGCCTGACGGGCCTGGACCCGCTGAAGGGCAGCGTGCGCTGGGAAGTGGCGGTCGCCACGCCGCGCGGCACGAATGAAGTCGAGCGCCTGGCCGATCTGGTGGGGCCGGTCGTGCGCGTCGGCAAACTCGTGTGTTCGCGCGCGTTCCAGTCGGCGGTGGGTTGTGTGGACGGCGAGCGCGGCACGCTCGTCTGGAGCAAGAACGTGGGCGGCACGCAGGGTCTCGCCGCCGATGAGCAGATGATTTACGGTGCCGACGCGTCGGACCGGCTCAGCGCCTGGCGCATCGGCTCCGGCGAAATCGCCTGGAGTTCGGAGGGCATGCTCTACCGCGGCCTGAGCGCCCCGCTGCGCGTGGGCAAGGCGCTCGTCTTCGGTGACGCCGAGGGCCTCGTGCACTGGTTGTCGCCCGACAAAGGCGAGCCGCAACTGCGCCTGTCCACTGACGGCAGCCCGGTCGCGGCAACGCCCGCGGTCGCGGGAACGACGCTCTTGGTCGCCACGCGCAACGGCGGCCTGTTCGCGTTTCGCCCCGAGTGAGGCGCGCCGCGCTGCGCCCGCGAACAATCACATGACCCCGGTACTCGCCATCGTCGGGCGCCCGAACGTGGGCAAGTCGACGCTGTTCAATCGAATGACGAAGAGCCGCGACGCCATCGTCGCCGACTTCTCCGGCCTCACGCGAGACCGTCATTACGGCGACGCGCGCCTGGGCGAGCAGCGTTTCATCGTCATCGACACCGGCGGCTTCGAGCCCGAGAAGGCGCAAGGCATCGTCGCCGAGATGGCCAAGCAGACGCAGGCCGCGGTCGCCGAGGCCGACGTCGTGATCTTCGTCGTCGACATCCGTTCCGGCGTGACCGGGCAAGACCACGACATTGCGCGTTTCCTTCGCGAGCGCGGCAAGAAAGTGCTGCTCGCGGCGAACAAGGCCGAGGGCATGTCGGAATCGCCGCACCTCGGCGAATTTTTCGAGCTGGGCCTGGGCGAGCCGCACCCCGTGTCCGCGGCGCACGGGCAGGGCATTCGCAGCCTGCTCGAGGCGGCGCTGGAGGGTTTCGAAGCCGAGCCCTTCGAGCGCGACACCCACGACGGGCCGATTCGGCTCGCGGTGGCGGGCCGGCCGAACGTCGGCAAGTCGACACTCATCAACACCTGGCTCGGCGAAGAGCGCCTGATTGCGTTCGACGAGCCGGGAACGACGCGCGACGCGATCCACATTCCCTTCGAACACGGCGGCCAGCGCTTTGAGCTCATCGACACGGCGGGCTTGCGGCGCAAGGGCAAGGTCTTCGAGGCGATCGAGAAATTCTCCGTCGTCAAGACCTTGCAGGCGATTTCCGACGCCAACGTCGTCGTCCTGCTGCTCGACGCGACGCAGGGTGTCACCGACCAAGATGCCCACATCGCCGGCTACATCCTGGAGTCCGGCCGTGCCGTCGCCCTGGCTGTGAACAAATGGGACGCGGTCGACGACTACCAGAAGGAGACGCTGGCACGTTCCATCGAGCAGCGCCTCGCGTTCCTGCGTTTTGCCCCGGTGATGCAGATCTCGGCGAAGCGCCGCCAGGGCCTGGCGCCGCTGTGGAAGGCGATTCGCGAAGCGCATTCTTCGGCGATCCGCAAATTGCCAACCCCGCAGCTCACGCGGCTTCTGCAAGAGGCGGTGGAACACCACGCGCCCAAGCGCTCAGGCGGTTTCCGCCCGAAACTGCGCTACGCGCACCAGGGCGGGATGAACCCGCCGATCATCGTGATCCACGGCAATTCGGTCGAACACGTGACGGACGCCTACAAACGCTACCTGGAAGGGCGCTTTCGCGAGCACTTCAAGCTCTCCGGAACGCCGATGCGCATCGAGCTGCGCGGCTCGCACAATCCGTTTGACGAGAAGCGTTCCTAAGGGGTTTGGCCCCAGGATTTCCAGGACCGCTGTGGTAACGTCGGCGACTCCTGCACTCTCATCACGGAGCATATCGTGAGCAACAAGGGCCAGCTCCTACAAGACCCGTTCCTGAACCTGCTGCGCAAAGAGCATGTTCCGGTCTCGATTTACCTCGTCAACGGCATCAAGCTGCAGGGGCACATCGAGTCATTCGACCAATATGTCGTCCTGCTTCGCAACACGGTCACGCAAATGGTTTACAAACATGCGATTTCGACCGTCGTTCCCGGCCGTGCCGTCAACTTCCACGCGGCGGAACCCTCTGAGCAGCCTTGATTTCTGCCGGCTGGCCGTGCCCGCGCGTGCGGTGAGTTGAGTTCGCCTTGAGTTCGGTGTCATCGTTATCCACGGCCACGGCCGGCGGTGCGGCGCGCGCCGTCCTGGTGGGCGTCGACTTCGGCCGCGCACGCCATTTCGACGCCAGCCTGGACGAACTCGCTCTGCTCGCCGAGTCGGCGGGCGACGTCGTCGTCGCGCGCCTGATCGCCCGGCGCAAGGCGCCCGACGCGGCGCTCTTCGTCGGCTCGGGCAAGGCGGATGAAATCAAGGCGCTGGTGGCCGAGCAAGACGCCGAAGTCGTGCTCTTCGACCAGGCGCTGTCGCCGGCGCAGCAACGCAATCTGGAACGGCACCTGGGCTGCGCCGTCGCGGACCGGACGATGCTGATCCTGGAAATCTTCGCCGAGCGCGCGCAAAGCCATGAAGGCAAGCTGCAGGTCGAACTCGCGCGGCTGCAATACCTGTCGACGCGCCTGGTGCGGCGCTGGAGCCACCTCGAGCGCCAGCGCGGCGGCATCGGCAATCGCGGCGGCCCGGGCGAGGCGCAGATCGAGCTCGACAAGCGCATGATCGGCGAGCGCATCAAGGGGCTGAAGACCAAGCTCGATCGCGTGAAGCGCCAGCGCGGCACGCAGCGCCGCTCGCGCGAGCGCAATCAGACATTTCGCGTGTCCTTGGTGGGTTACACGAACGCCGGCAAGTCGACGCTGTTCAATGCCCTGGTCAACGCCAGGGCCTACGCCGCCGACCAGTTGTTCGCAACGCTGGACACGACGACGCGCCAGTTGCACCTGACGGACATCGTGCGCTCAGTGTCGCTGTCCGACACGGTGGGCTTCATCCGCGATCTGCCGCACAAGCTGGTCGAGGCCTTCGAGGCGACACTCCAGGAAGCGACCGACTCCGACCTGCTGCTGCACGTGATCGACGCCGCCAGCCCGGTGCGCGACGAGCAGATCGCCGAGGTGCAACGCGTGCTCGCCGAGATCGGCGCCGACCGCATCCCGCAGGTGCTGGTGTGGAACAAGGTTGATCGCCTGGACGACGCACACCGGCCGCATGCCCTGGTCGACGTGCAGGAGAGCGCCGAAGGCGGCCCGCTGCGCCGGGTGTTCGTCAGCGCGCTCGCCGGCACGGGCCTGGACGAGCTGCGCCGCCTGATCGTCGAATCTTTGAACCGCGCGGCTGAGCAAGACTTGAATCCGGATGGATTTGCACCACCTGAGGAGCGCTCAGACGTGGATCTGCTCGACGCACCCGATGAGCCCGATGGCGAAGCCACACTGACTGACGAGCCGCTGCGGGAACCCGCCGCGGTGCATCGAACCCGACCTGCGAAGATTCTTGCATCGACATGATGAGCCCACTCACCCACTCCGATTCAACCCTTACCTCGAGCCACCGATGGGGCGAGCGCTTGCGCGAATTCCTGATGTCGGTCGGCCGCCTCTGTGCCGGCCTGGTGCGCCGCCTGCGCCACAGGGCAAGCCCTGGCGCGACGCGCGACGATCCGGTGCACGCGCCTATCTTGGCCAGCGGCCGAGGCGACGGCCCACCCGACCTCGATGAACTTTGGCGCGACATGAACAAGAAGCTCGGCGGCCTGTTCGGCGCGAAGGGCAAGCCGCCGCGCGGCAACGGCTCGGAGGATTCGGGCGGTGGCCCGAGTTTCCCCACCGACCCGAAGAGCGCCGGAATCGGCGCGCTGCTCATCGCCGGCGTCGTGCTGCTGGTGTGGCTGGGCAGCGGATTTTTCATCGTGCAGGAAGGCGAGCAGGCGGTCGTCACGTCGTTCGGCAAGTACAGCCGCACCGAAGACGCCGGCTTCAAGTGGCGCATGCCGTACCCGTTCCAAGCGCACGAGACGGTGCGCGTCACGCAGCTGCGCTCGCGCGAGGTGGGCAAGAACGCCGTCGTTCCGGCCACCGGACTGCGCGACTCGTCGATGCTCACGCAAGACGAGAACATCATCGACATCCGCTTCACGGTGCAATACCGCCTGAAGGATTCGCGCGCATTTCTCTTCGAGAACCGCGACCCCGAAGACGCGGTCGCCCTCGCCGCCGAGTCGGCAGTGCGCGAAATCGTCGGCAAAAGCAAGATCGACTCGGTGCTTTATGAACAGCGCGACGCGATCGCCGCGGACCTCGTCACTTCGATCCAGAACCAGCTGGACCGGCTGAGCGCCGGAATCGTCGTCGTGAATGTCAACGTGCAAAGCGTGCAGCCTCCCGAGCAGGTGCTCGCCTCGTTCGAAGACACGCTCAAGGCCGGGCAAGACGGCGACCGCTTGAAGAAAGAGGGCCAGGCCTACGCGAGCGACGTGATTCCGAAGGCGCAAGGCTCGTCGGCGCGGCTGCGCGAAGAGGCCGAAGGCTACAAGTCGCGCGTCATCGCGCAGGCCGAAGGCGATGCGCAGCGCTTCCGGCAGGTGCTTGCCGAGTACCAGAAGGCGCCCGCCGTGACGCGCGATCGCATGTACCTGGAGACGATGCAGCAGGTGTATTCGAACGTCAGCAAAGTCATGATCGACAGCCACAACAGCGCGAACCTGCTGAATCTGCCGCTGGAGAAGTTGCTGCAGCAGGCCGGCGTCGCCGCCGCCGCTGCGCCGGCTCCCGCGGCACCGGCCGAGTTGCCCGGCGGCACGGGCGCAGTGGATGTGCGCTCGCGCGACGGCCAGCGTGGCCGCGACCGCGACGGCCGTTGAAGCATCGAAGGAACAGAGCCATGAACCGAATCGGTCTGATCGTCGCCGCCGTCCTGTTGTCGCTGATGGTGCTTGCGTCGATGCTGTTTGTCGTCGACCAGCGCCAAGTCGCCGTGATTTACGCCTTGGGTGAAATCAAGGAAGTCGTGCAGGAACCGGGCTTGAAGTTCAAGTTGCCCCCGCCGTTCCAGAACGTCGTGTTCCTGGACCGGCGCATCCAGACGCTGGACAGCCCCGAGACCCGGCCCATCTTCACCGCCGAGAAGAAAAGCCTGGTGATCGACTGGCTCGTCAAATGGCGCGTCGCCGAGCCGAAGCAGTTCATCCGCAACAACGGCGTGGACCTGCGCAACCTGGAAGCGCGCCTGAGCCCCGTCGTGCACGCGGCGTTCAACGAAGAGGTCACGAAGCGCACGGTGGGCGGCGTCTTGTCGACGGAGCGCGACAAGGTCGTGCGCGACGTTCGTGCCCGGCTCGTCGACGACGCCAAATCGTTCGGCATCGAAATCGTCGACGTGCGCATCAAGCGCGTCGACTTCGTCGCCAACATCACCGAGTCGATTTACAGCCGCATGAAGTCGGAGCGGCTCCAGGTGGCGAACCAGTTGCGCTCCACCGGCGCGGCCGAAGGCGAGAAGGTTCGCGCCGACGCCGATCGGCAGCGCGACGTGATCATCGCCGAGGCCTACCGCGACGCGCAAAAGGTCAAGGGTGACGGCGACGCGAAGGCCTCCGCGATCTTTGCCGACGCCTTTGGGCGGGATCCGCAGTTTGCGTATTTCTATCGCAACCTGGAAGCGTACCGCTCGAGCTTTCGCAACAAGTCAGACGTGATGATCGTCGACTCCAGCAGCGAGTTCTTCAAGGCGATGCGCGGCTCGAACGCCGCGCCGGGAACGGCAGGCGCGAGGAAGTAATTGGCAGGGAGGGGCGCGAGCATGTGGGACGCACTGCTCGGCGCATTCGCCCTGATGCTGGTCGCCGAAGGCTTGCTGCCGCTGCTCAGCCCGGCGTCGTGGCGCAGCGTTTTCGAACGCGCCCTGAAAATGAACGACGGGCAAATTCGCTTCCTCGGCATGGCGAGCCTCGTGTCGGGGCTGCTGATCGCGCTGCTGGTCTGGTCGTAGCGGCCCGTCGCGGCCCCTACAATCCCCGTTTTACTCTCGTCGCGCGCTCGCATGTCTTCTGCTTGGCTCTTGCCCGAGCACATCGCCGATGTCTTGCCGGTGCAGGCCCGGCACATCGAAACACTGCGCCGAGACCTGCTCGACGCGGCGCGCCGCTTCGGCTTCGAATTGGTCGCGCCGCCGCTGCTCGAGCACATCGAGTCGCTGCTGTCAGGCACCGGGCGCGAACTCGAGTTGACGACGTTCAAGCTGGTCGACCAGTTGAGCGGGCGCACGCTGGGCGTGCGCGCCGACAGCACGCCGCAGGTGGCGCGCATCGACGCGCACTTGCTGAACCGCCACGGCGTGACGCGCCTTTGCTATTGCGGCCCGGTGTTGCGCACCTTGCCCGCGGGCGTGCAAGGCACGCGCGAGCCTTTGCAGTTCGGCGCTGAAATTTACGGCCACGCGAAACTCGAAGCCGACCTCGAAGTGCTGGAGCTCGCGCTCGATTGCCTCGAAGCTGCGGGCGTGCGCGCCGTCACGCTGGACCTGGCCGACGCGCGCATCGTGAACGCCGTGTTGCACGAAGTGAGCGACGAGCCGCGCCGCGAACTCGTGGCCGCTGCGCTCGCCGCCAAAGACGTGGCGACCTTGCGCGAGCTCGCTGCGGGCCTGGCGCCGCAGACCGCGCAGACGCTGCTCGCGCTGGTCGAACTCTATGGCGACGAAACGGTGCTGCGCAAGGCGCGCGAGCGCCTGCCCACGCATCCCGCGCTGGACGCCGCGTTGCGCGACCTGCAGTGGCTTTGCCGGCACATTGGGCAGACCCATCCCGCCGTGCGCGTCGGCTTTGACCTGGCCGACCTGGGCGGCTACGCGTACTACAGCGGCGCGCGCTTCGCGATCTACACCGCCGGCGCGAACGACGCACTCGTGCGCGGCGGGCGCTACGACGAAGTCGGCGCCATCTTTGGGCGGAATCGCCCGGCGGTGGGGTTCAGCCTGGACCTGAAAACGCTTGCCGAGCTCGCGCCGGGCAACGGCGCGCGCGCTGCGATCCGCGCGCCTTGGGGCGAAGACGCGGGCTTGCGCGAAGCGGTGCGCGGCCTGCGCGGCAGCGGCGAGTGCGTCGTGTGCATGTTGCCGGGCCACGAGCACGAAGCGCAGGAATTTGCGTGCGACCGCGAGTTGGTTGCAGTGAACGGTCAATGGGTCGTGCGCGCGCTTTGAGCGCAGCGCGGCGCGGCGTAAACCTCAACGGGGCTGGACCATGAACGGAAAACAATGTCGATGAATCCGCGCGAAGAACAAGTCAAGGGCGGGCGCAACGTCGTCGTCGTCGGCACGCAATGGGGCGACGAGGGCAAGGGCAAAGTCGTCGATTGGCTCACCGACCACGCCCAGGCGGTGGTGCGCTTTCAGGGAGGCCACAACGCCGGCCACACGCTCGTCATCAAGGGCGTGAAGACGGCATTGCAGCTGATTCCTTCGGGAATCATGCGCGAAGGCGTGGCGTGTTTCATCGGCAACGGCGTGGTTGTCGACCCGGCGCACTTGCTTGCCGAAATCGCGCGCCTGGAGGGCATCGGCGTCGAAGTTCGGTCGCGCCTGTTCCTCAGCGAATCGTGCCCGCTGATCCTGCCGTTTCACGTGCAGCTCGACCTGGCGCGCGAGCTGCTGCGTGAAAGCAGCGGTGCCGGCAAGATCGGCACCACCGGCAAGGGCATAGGCCCGGCCTACGAAGACAAGGTCGCACGCCGCGCGCTGCGCGTCCAGGACCTGAAACACCCGCAGCGCTTCGAGGCCAAGTTGCGCGAATTGCTCGAGCTGCACAACGCCGCGTTGACGGGCCCGCTGCGCTCCAAGGCGCTCGAGCTGCAACCGATTCTCGACGGCGCGATGCACGCCGCCAAGGCGCTCGCGCCGATGATGGCCGACGTCGGCTACAAGCTCTACAACGCGCACCGCAGCGGCGATAACGTGTTGTTCGAGGGGGCGCAGGGCAGCCTGCTCGACATCGACCACGGCACCTATCCGTACGTCACGTCGAGCAACTGTGTCGCCGGCAACGCCGCGGCCGGCTCGGGCGTCGGGCCGAACCTGCTGCACTACATCCTGGGAATCACCAAGGCTTACGCGACGCGTGTAGGCAGCGGGCCGTTTCCGAGCGAGTTGCCCATGGACCAGAAGGGCAGCGTCGGGCACCATTTGTCCAGCGTCGGCCAGGAGTTCGGCACCGTGACCGGGCGCGCGCGCCGCTGCGGCTGGTTGGATGCGGCAGCGCTGAAACGCGCGATCATCATCAACGGCGTGTCGGGGTTGTGCATCACCAAGCTCGACGTGCTCGATGGCCTGCCGGAAATCAAGGTGTGCGTGGGTTACCAGCTCGGCTCAAAGCAGATCGACATCCTGCCGCTCGACGCCGACGACATCGCGCGCTGCGTTCCCATTTACGACACTTTCCCCGGCTGGAGCGACAGCACGCAGGGCGTGACGCAATGGGACAAGCTGCCGCTCAACGCGCGGCGCTACCTCGAGCGAGTTCAGCAATTCATCGGCGCGCCGATTGACATGGTGTCCACCGGCCCGGACCGCGACCACACGATCGTCTTGCGCCACCCCTTCAAGAACTGAACCAACGCCCAGGAGACCCGCATGCTCACCGACGACGGCAAACACCTCTACGTGTCATGGGACGAGTACCACATGCTGATCGAAAGATTGGCGCTGAAGATCCACGCCTCGGGTTGGCAGTTCGACCAGATCCTGTGCCTGGCGCGCGGCGGGATGCGGCCTGGGGATGTGCTCTCGCGCGTCTTCGACAAGCCGCTCGCCATCATGGCGACGAGTTCGTATCGCGCCGATGCCGGGACGATTCAGGGGCGGCTGGATCTGGCGAAGTACATCACTTTGCCCAAGGGCGAGCTGGCGGGGCGCGTGCTGCTTGTCGACGATCTGGCCGATTCCGGGGTGACGTTGCGCGCGGTGGTGGACCGGCTGCGCGGCATGCCGTCGATCAGCGAGTTGCGCTCGGCGGTGATCTGGACGAAGGGGGTGTCGAGCTACACGCCCGATTTTTACGTCGAGCTGTTGCCGACGAGTCCTTGGATTCACCAGCCGTTTGAAGAGTATGACGAGTTGCGGCCTGCGGGGTTGGCTAAGAAGTTTGTGATTTGATTGCTGGGGTTGGGGGTCAGGTAAAGCGCCAAAGGAAACGCGTCGCGTGGCGGCTTCATGCAGCGCCTTTGGCCTTGCGCAGCAACTCAACTCCGCGCGTCGCTTTGCCCCGGCCGCGCTCCGAACGCATCTGGAAGCGCGCCTCGGCGTCGAACTCGGCCAGCAGCAGCGTGGCCATCTCATCGATCAAGCGGTTCACGCTGGTGCCACGCCGCTTGGAAAGGGCTTTCAAGCGCTCGTACTTGTCGTCGGGCAGGCGAATTGTTAATGCGCTCACGGGGCACGCTCCTTTGCCAGAAGTTGAGTGGGCGTCGCGATGGCAAGCCCGGGAAACTTGAGTTCCATGTGTTTCAGGTCGCGCAGGTTGTGTGTGACGATATGACTCGCGCCGCCAGCGACCGCAAGTTCGACGAGATGGTTGTCCCCCTGGGCGAAAGGGGCCAGGCTCGCATTTGCTTCTGGGGCGATCATCTCGGTCCATTCGCAGTTCGCGGTTCGGTCGTTGTGTCACGCCTCGCTTCGCATCGGCTTGGGCTCGCTTCGCGTCGCTGGGACGCCTTCGGCGTCCGGGACTCGGCCACGTTCCGCGGCCCCGGCCGGGCTTGCAAGCCCGGCCTTTCGAGTCCCTTCGCGCTGGGTGCGCAGGCACCCAGCTCTGGGCCCCAACTAAAAAGGCCGCATACTGCGGCCTTTGTATTTGGTGCCCAGGAAGGGACTCGAACCCCCACGGAGTTACCCGCTAGTACCTGAAACTAGTGCGTCTACCAATTCCGCCACCTGGGCATTTCAGGAAGTCGGGGACTATACCATTCGAGCCAATCCAATGAAGAGCAAGATCGGCGCTGAGCTGATGAGCGAAGTCGAGGGCACGGTGCAGGGGCACCGCGACGGCCACGGCTTCGTCGTGCGCGATGATGGTCAATCCGACGTCTACCTGTCGCAGCAGGAAATGCGCGCGGTCATGCACCGCGACCGTGTCAAGGTGCGCATCATGCGCCAGGACCGCCAGGGTCGCGCCGAAGGCCGGGTTCTCGAAATTCTCGAACGCAAGCGCTCGCCGATCATCGGCCGGCTGCTGTTCGAGGGCGGCGTCTGGGTTGTCGCGCCGGAAGACCAGCGCTATGGCCAGGACATCCTGATTCCGAAGAACGCAACGGCCAGCGCGACGACGGGCCAAGTCGTGGCGATCGAACTCACGGAACCGCCGTCGATGTATTCGCAGCCCGTGGGCCGAGTCATCGAGGTGCTGGGCGAGATCGACGACCCCGGCATGGAAATCGAAATCGCGGTGCGCAAATACGAAGTGCCGCATCGCTTTTCCGCCGAAGCATTGGCGCAGGCGGCGAGCCTGCCGCAGGCGATTCGCGCGTCGGACCGCAAACACCGGGTCGACTTGAGCGATGTGCCGCTCGTCACGATCGACGGCGACGATGCGCGCGATTTTGATGATGCGGTGTATTGCGAACCCGCCGTCATCGGCAAGGGCGCCGGCCGCGCCGGCGGCAAGGCCAAGGGCGAAGACAAGGCCTGGCGCCTGATCGTCGCGATCGCCGACGTGAGCCATTACGTCAAGCCGGGAGAGCCGCTCGACACCGACGCGTATGAGCGCGCCACGTCGGTGTACTTTCCGCGCCGCGTGATCCCGATGCTGCCCGAACGCATCTCGAACGGTTTGTGTTCGCTCAACCCCGATGAAGACCGGCTCGCGCTCGTCTGCGACATGCTCATCACGCCCGCCGGCGAGGTGCATGCGTACCAGTTCTATGCCGCGGTGATCCGCTCGCAGGCGCGTCTGACCTACGACGAAGTCGCTGCGATCCTGGGCAATACGCGCGGCGCGCAGGCAGTGCGCCGCGAGGCGCTGGTCCCGCACCTGTTGAATCTGCACGGCGTGTATCGGGCCCTGGTGAAGGCGCGCGAAAAGCGCGGCGCGGTCGACTTTGCGACCAGCGAGACGCAGATCGTTTGCGACGCGAACGGGCGCATCGAAAAAATCGTGCCGCGCACGCGCACCGAGGCGCACCGCGTCATCGAAGAAGCGATGCTTGCCGCGAATGTGTGCGCGGCAGACTTCATCACGCTGGCCAAACACCCGGCGCTGTACCGGGTTCACGAGGGGCCCACGCCCGAGCGCAGGGTGTTGTTGCAGAACTATTTGAAGGCGCTGGGCCTGGGCCTGTCGGTCAGCGACGAGCCGCGGCCTGCCGAATACCAAAGCATCGCCGCCGCCACGCGCGACCGCGCCGACGCCCAGCAAATTCACACGATGCTGCTGCGCTCGATGCAGCAAGCCATTTACACGGGCAGCAACTCCGGGCACTTCGGTCTGGCTTACGACGCCTATGCGCACTTCACGAGCCCGATCCGGCGCTACCCCGATTTGCTCGTGCACCGCGTGATCCACGCTTTGCTGGGCGGCAAGCGCTACCACCTGGTTCCGCCGGCGAGCGTCGTCGCCAAGACGCTGTCGCGCAAAGGCGCGCGCCCTGTCGTCAAACCCGCGAGCCCGGAGGCCCAGCTGTGGGAAACCGCCGGCGCGCATTGCAGCGCCAACGAAAGGCGCGCCGACGAGGCGTCGCGCGACGTCGAGGCGTGGCTCAAGTGCCGCTACATGCGTGAGCACCTTGGCGAAGAGTTCGGCGGCACGGTCAGCGCCGTCGCCGCGTTCGGCTTGTTCGTTCAGCTCGACGCCTTGTACGTCGAAGGGCTGGTTCACATCACCGAACTGGGCGGCGAGTACTACCGCTTCGACGAAGCGCGCCAGGAGCTGCGCGGTGAGCGCAGCGGCGTGCGCTACGCGATCGGCTCCAGGGTGCGCATCCAGGTGAGTCGCGTCGACCTCGACGGCAGACGCATCGACTTCCGCCTGGTGCGCGACGGCGAAGCCGCTTTGGCGCCTGTGCGCACGCGGCGCGGCCGGCAGGCCGAGGTCGCGCAAAGCGCTGCCGAAGAGCTGGCGGCACTGAAGGGGCTGGACCGTGCGGTGAAAGCCGGCACCCGGCGTGCCGTTGCCGGCAAGTCGGGCAAGGGGGCGCGCCCGACGCCGCTGGCGCGCGGCAAGGCGACGGGCAAGGCGGCTTCCGGAGGGCGGGCCAAGACGGCGGCCGGCAAAGGCGTGCGCCGCAAATAGCCTGCAGGCGCGCTGCGCCTCAAGCGTGTGCGGTGCGCAGCGTGTCGTGCATGCGCTCGATGAGGTCTGTGGCGCGCAGTGGGCCGGCTTGAATTGCCTCTGCGGCCAGGCCATGCAGGTAGACCGCGCCGCACGCTGCAGCAAACGCGGCGGCGACGCCCTCGCTCGAGTCGCCCTGTGACCACGATCCGCCCAGCCAGCCGGCCAACACGTCGCCGGTGCCGGCGCTGGCGAGCGCTGCGTTGCCGGTCGGATTCAACTGCGGGCTGAGGCCGGGCGCGGCGATGACGCTGCCCGAACCCTTCAAGACGATCACGGCGTTGAAGTGGTTCGCGAGTTGTGTCGCTGCGCCGATCCGATCCGCCTGCACCTGCGCCGTGCTGCGCTTGAGCAAACGTGCGGCTTCGAGCGGGTGCGGCGTCATGAGCGTGACGTGGCCCCGCCCGGCGCGGGCAAGGAGTTGGCTTTGCAGCGAGGCGTCCGCAGCGATCGCATTCAACGCGTCGGCGTCGAGCACCAGTCTCGGTACCAGGCTCAGCAGTTTGGGCAGCACTTCGCGTACCGCGTCGCCGCCGCCGCAGCCGCAGACCACGAGGCTCTGGCGCAGCACCTCGGGCGCGGCGTTGTGCCAGCCCGGTCGAAACATCAGTTCCGGGCGCTGCGCATCGTGCGACGCGGCGTGCGGATCGAGCAGGTCGAGAAAAACCCGCCCGGCCCCTGCGGCGAGCGCGGCACGCGCTGCGAGCAGCGCTGCGCCGCTCATGCCGGGCGCGCCGCCGATCACGGCGAGGTCGCCAAAGCTGCCCTTGTGTTGCGTGTGGCGCCGCCGGGGTGGCCAGGCGTGCAATTGCGCCGCACCGACCAGCCATGCCGCAGGCGCCGCGGCAGGGGTGGCGTCCACATCCAGCGTGTCCCACCACACGGACCCGCAGTGGTCACGCCCCACGCCGGTGAACAGGCCGGGCTTCAGGGTGAGCAGGCTCAGCGTGTGGCTCGCGATCACGCAGTCTGCGCCGAGGGCGGTGCCGGTGTCGGCGTGCAGGCCTGAAGGAATGTCGGCAGCGAGCACCGGGCAGGGCAGCGCGTTGAGGGTGCGAATTCGCTCGGCGATGCGCGCATCGGGCGCGCGGTTGGCGCCGATCCCGAGCAGGGCATCGATCGCCAGGTCCGGAGCGAAGCCGATGGCGTCGCTGCCGACGATCGAAACTCCGGCGGCCTGCGCGCGAGCCATCGCCACCTTGGCGTCAGCGGGCTGCGAGGCGGCATCGGCGAACGCACTCACGACAACGCGCTTGCCCCAGCGATGCAAATGCAGCGCCGCTTCGAAACCGTCGCCGCCGTTGTTGCCGGGCCCGGCGGCGACCCAGACGCCACGCGCGTGCGGCGCCAGCGCGAGCGCCAGGCGCGCCAACGCCAGGCCGGCACGCTGCATCAAAGCGTTAGCCTCCAGTGCGGACTGGGCGGATGCTTCGATCGCGCGTGTCGCTGCGAGGTCGTACAGGGGCAGCGGCTCTTCGGAGCGCAAGACCCGTTTCATGACGCCGTTGTCACAAGCCCAGACGTTGCAGCGCCAAGGGCGACATGTCGAGCGGCGCTTCGCGCCCGCCGATCACGTCGGCGAGCGCCCGCGCCGAGCCGCAGCTCAGCGCCCAGCCGCTCGAGCCGTGGCCGAGGTTCAGCCAGACGCCGGGCACGTTGCTCTTGCCCACGATCGGCGGCCCGTCGGGCAGCATCGGCCGCGCGCCTTTCCACACCTGGGCGCGGCGCAACTGCGCGCCACCGGGAAACCAATCGTTGAGCACCTTGTAGAGCGTGCCGATCGCGCCCTGGTGCTGGCGCTCGGCGTTGCCGCCGAGTTCGGCGCCGCCGGCGACGCGCAAGCGCTGGCCGAGGCGGCTGATCGCGACCTTGTAGCGCTCGTCCATGATCGCCGAGCGCGGGCCGTGTTCCGCCGCACGCAGGGGGAAGGTCAGCGAGTAGCCATACAGCGGCTGCAGCGGCAGGTGCGTTCCCAAGGGGGCGAGCAGTCGGATGCTGTCGACGCCGGCGCAGACGACGACGGCGTCGAACGCTGCCTCGCTCAACGGGTGACCAAAGCGCGCGGCAGCGCGCGAACGCAGCGACATGGCTTGCGAAACGCGTTCGGCGCGCTCGGCGTTGAAGTCGGTCGCCTGCGCCAGGCGCGACGCCGCATAGTCGTCATTCACTGCGAGCTGGCGCACTTCGAGCGCAATTCGCGTGCCCGGTTGAATCCGCAGCACCTGGTTGGCGAGGTGGAACTCCGCGCCGCGCTTCTCTGCGTCGTCGCGAAGCAGCTGCGTGAACTGGCGGCAGTTGCCGACTTCGTCGCCGGGCAAGTGGATCCCGCTGTGCAGCATCTGATCGGCCTGCAATCCGGGCTCGACGGTGCGGCAACCCGCCGCGTCGAGCTCTTTGAACGTGACGCCCAGGCTGCGCAGCAACTCCGTTGTCGGGCGCGCCAGTTCCGCCTCTGGCTCGCCCCGGTGCAGCACCAGGTAGCCTTGGTTGCGCTCGAATTCGAGTTGCAATTTGTCGATCAGGCTCGTCAACCGCTCCTGGCTGAAGCGCGCCAAGTGGTGCATCGCCGAGCGGTTTTGTTCATAGCTGCTGCGCCGGCAGGCGCGCAGCCAATGCCACGCCCAGCGCCACACGGCGGGATTGAGCGACGCATGCAAGCGCACCGGCGAGTGGGAACTGAACAAGTGGCGCAAGATCTTGCCCGGCATGCCCGGCGCGGCCCACGGCGTGACGTAGCCGGGGGCAATGATCCCGGCATTCGCGAAACTGCACTCGGATGCGACGGCGTTGCGCCGGTCGAACACGTCCACTGTGTGCCCGTCCATCGTCAATTCCCACGCCGTGGTGACACCCACCACGCCGGCGCCGATGACAGCTATGTGCATATGAGTGGCTCCGCCCCCACGTCACCCGACCCGCGACGGGTGTAGCGCGAATGCGGTGGGATGGGCTGCTTTCTGCCCGTTGCTGCGGTTCGATGTGGCCTCGCGCGTTGCGGTGCGAAACTGTGTCTGGATGAGCGACACGGCTCAACCACCGCCATCGTCATCCCGGCGAAAGCCGGGATCCACCGGATGCACGCGATGAACGCTTCGCTGGACGCGCGACTTCCACGGGTGGATCCCGGCTTTCGCCGGGATGACGAATATCTTGCGTCGTGCCCTTCGCGCTGTACCTTGCCATGCTGAGCTTTGATCGGTGGCGCGCGTGAGCCCACCCAAAGCGGACGTTCAAACGTCAGCAACGGGCCGAAACCAGACAGCGCACCGCCCCAAGCCCTATGCATCTTGAGGTGTGACAGACGCATGCTATTGGGCGCGCATGGCGAGCACGGCTTCGACGGCGAGTGCGGTGTCGAGCAGGGCGGCGTCGTTGAGTGCGCCGCTCCACAGCATCAAGCCCACCGGCATTTCGCCTTCGGCATGGCAGGGCAGCGATATCGCGCAACCGTCGAGCAGGTTCACGACGGACGGGTTGCGCAGCAGTTTGGCGTTCGTCGCAAAAAACGCGGCGTCGTCGGCGAGCAGGGGCGCAATCGGCGGCGCGACCATCGGCACCGTGGGGCTGAGCATCGCGTCGCAGTCGCGCATCGACTCGTGCATCGCGGCGATCCACGCAGCACGGCGTGCCACCAGTTCGATGTACTCGGCCGCACTCATGCGTTCGCCGCGGCGGATGCGCATCGCCACGCGCGGGTCATAGCGCGACTCGTCGCGCGCGATTCGCTCGCGGTGCCAGGCCCAGGCTTCGACCGGAGCAAAACCGCCGCCGGCCATGATGCCCGCGACGTCGCCGAGCGCGGGAACATCGATTTCCTCGACGCGCGCTCCGGCCCGGCTCAGCGCCGCCAGGCTGCGGCCGAAGGCCTTGGCGACCGTGGCGTCCAGCTCGTCGAGCATGAAGCCGCGCGGCACGGCCAGGCGCAATCCGCGGGGTGGCACCGAGCGCAGTGTGACGGGCTGGTCCGCGAGGATCCCGTGCAGCAGCGCCGCGTCGCGCACCGAGCGCGTGATCGCGCACACCGTGTCGAGCGTCGTCGAGAGCGGCACCGTGCCCTGCGTTGGCGTGAGGCGCGCCGTGTTCTTGAAGCCGACGAGTCCGTGCAGCGCCGCCGGCACGCGAATCGAGCCTCCCGTGTCCGAGCCCAGTGCCGCCCACGCAGCGCCGGTGGCGACCGACACCGCGCCGCCCGACGTGGAACCGCCGGGAATGCGAGGCGTGGCGTCGAGCCGAATCGTCGCCGCGTTGGCGGGCGTGCCGTGATGCGGGTTGATGCCCACTCCGGAGAACGCGAACTCGCTCATGTTGGTGCGGCCGACAAAGGCCGCACCGGCGCGGCGCAGGCGCGCCACGGCGGGGCAATCGGCCGCAGCAGGCGCAGCGTCGGCAAGCACGATCGAACCTGCCGCGGTGACTTCGCCCTGAACGTCGAACAAGTCCTTGATGCTCAAGCTCAGGCCTGCCAGCGGCGGCAGCGGCGCACCGCGCGCGAACGCCGCGTCAACGCCAGCGGCCAGCGCGCGGGCGAGATCGAAGCGCGTGCTGAGAAACGCCTTTGTGCTCGCCGGGGCCTCGCAAGCGGCAATGCTCTGCTCCATCAAGGTTGCGGCGCTGGTGCGCGCGGCAAGGATCTGCTCGCGTGCCGTGCTGAGGTCGACAGTCATGGGGGTGCTACACTCCGCCGGTTTATCTGAGCACGATGCCGAATGTTGTTCTTCCTGAACGATTCGCGCCGAGCCCGATAGACGAGCCGCGAATCCGGCAATCGAAAGGTGTCGTCGCAGCGCGAAACCAGGGTGACCTGGGCCAGCGCGGTGCAGCGATTGAAGCCGGATTCTAGAACCAACCTTTGGAGCCCACATGAGTATCAGCATGCGTGAAATGCTGGAAGCCGGTGTCCACTTCGGACACCAAACGCGCTTCTGGAACCCCAAGATGGCCCCGTACATCTACGGCCATCGCAACAAGATCCACATCATCAACCTCGAGAAGACGTTGCCTCTGTTCGAGGAAGCGTTGAAATTCGTGCGCCAGATCGCCTCCAAGCGCGGTACGGTGCTGATGATCGGCACGAAGCGCCAGGCGCGCGAAGTCGTTGCCATGGAGGCCAAGCGCGCCGGCATGCCTTTTGTCGACCAGCGCTGGCTCGGCGGCATGATGACCAACTTCAAGACGGTCAAGGCGTCGCTGAAAAAGCTCAAGGACATGCAGGCGCAAATCGAAGCCGGCACCGAGATCCGCATCAAGAAAGAGCAGCTGATGTTCCAGCGCGAACTCGCCAAGTTGGAGAAAGACATCGGCGGAATCCAGGACATGAGCGCCTTGCCCGATGCGATGTTTGTCATCGACGTCGGCTACCACAAGATCGCCGTGGCCGAAGCAAAAAAGCTCGGCATTCCGATCATCGGCGTTGTCGACTCGAACCACTCACCCATCGGCATCGACTACGTGATTCCCGGCAACGACGACTCGAGCAAGGCGCTCGCGCTGTACGCACGCGCGGTTGCCGACGCGGTGCTCGAAGGCAAGGCGAACGCGATGAATGAAGTCGTGCACGCCGTGGCACCGAAGGGCGACGAATTCGTCGAGGTCGACGAAACCGCCTGAGGCAGGTCAAGCACCCCGCACGGGGGCGAGACAGGGGCTGCTTCAGCCCCTTTTTTCAGTGGAACACGGTTCGTCGGCGGTTTCACCGAGTCGGCGAATTCACAGGAGGATTTCTCAATGCCCGCAATCACTGCAAGCATGGTCGGCGAACTGCGCGCCAAGACCGACGCGCCGATGATGGAGTGCAAGAAGGCGCTCACCGAGGCCGACGGCAACATGGCGCGCGCCGAAGAGCTGCTGCGCGTCAAACTGGGCAGCAAGGCGGGCAAGGCCGCGTCGCGCATCGCCGCTGAAGGTGTGGTCGCCGCGAGCGTGTCCGGCACGACCGGCGCGCTCGTCGAAGTCAACTGCGAAACCGATTTCGTGACGAAGAACGACTCGTTCCTCGCCCTCGTTCAGGCTTGTGCCGACCTGGTGGCCAAGCACAACCCCGCCGATGTGGCCGCGCTGAGTGCCTTGCCCTACAGCCAAGACGGTTTTGGGCCGAGCCTGGAAGACGTTCGCAAGGGCCTGATCGGCAAGATCGGCGAGAACATGGCGATCCGCCGTTTCCAGCGTTACGCGGGCGGCGGCAAACTGGCGCACTACCTGCACGGTACGCGCATCGGCGTGCTCGTCGAGTTCACCGGTGACGACGCCGCGGCGAAGGACGTCGCGATGCACATCGCTGCGATGAAGCCGGTGGCGCTGTCGTCGGCCGACGTTCCCGCGGCATTGATCACGACGGAGCGCACCGTCGCGACGATGAAGGCCGCCGAAGACGCCGAGAAAGCCAAGGTCGAGGGCAAGCCGGTGCAGTCCGCAGAACTCGTCGCCAAGCGCGTCGAAGGCTCGGTGCAGAAGTTCCTCAAGGAAGTGAGCCTGCTGAACCAGGCCTTCGTGAAGAACGACAAACAAAGCGTCGAGAAAATGCTCCAGGAACGCGCGACCCAGGTGAAGGCGTTCACGCTGTTCGTCGTGGGCCAGGGCCTCGAGAAGAAGACCGATGACTTTGCTGCCGAAGTGGCGGCGCAGATTGCGGCTGCGAAGGCAGACTCCGACCCGGAGTCACCGAAGTCCAGGTAAGGGCGAGCGAAGAGTGAACGCGGCTAGACTCGGCGCCACGTTCAGACCACTCACTTCAAACGGAGTCCGTCGCATGCCCGCGTACAAGCGCATCCTGCTCAAGCTCTCGGGCGAGGCCCTGATGGGCGAAGACGCCTACGGCATCAACCGCGCGACGATTGTGCGCATGGTGCGCGAAATCCAGGAAGTGACGAAGCTGGGTGTCGAAGTCGCCGTCGTCATCGGCGGGGGCAACATCTTTCGCGGCGTCGCCGGCGGATCGGTGGGAATGGACCGCGCGACGGCCGACTACATGGGCATGCTCGCCACCGTCATGAACGCGCTCGCGCTCGCCGACACGATGCGCCAGGAGGGCATGATCGCGCGCGTCATGTCGGCGATCGCGATCGAGCAGGTCGTCGAGCCCTACGTGCGCCCCAAGGCGCTGCAATACCTGGAAGAAGGCAAGGTCGTCGTCTTCGCCGCCGGCACGGGCAACCCCTTCTTCACGACGGATACCGCTGCGGCGCTGCGCGGCGCCGAGATCGGCGCGCAAATCGTGCTCAAGGCGACGAAAGTCGACGGCGTCTACAGCGCCGACCCGAAGAAAGACCCGAGCGCCAAGCGCTACCGCGAAATCAGCTTCGACGAGGCGATCGTGAAAAATCTTCAAGTGCTGGACGCGACCGCGTTTGCGCTGTGCCGCGACCAGAAGTTGCCCATCAAGGTGTTCAGCATCTTCAAGCCCGGTGCGCTGTTGCGCGTCGTGCAAGGTGAGGACGAAGGCACCTTGGTTCACGTCTAGGAGTTTTACGATGAGTCTTGCGGAGATCAAGAAAACCGCCGAAAGCAAGATGGCGCGGACGCTCGAAGCGTTCAAGGGCGAGTTGCAGAAAATTCGCACTGGCCGCGCGCACCCCGGAATCCTCGACCAGGTGCATGTGGACTATTACGGCTCGCCGGTGCCGATCGGCCAGATCGCCAACGTGACACTGCTCGACGCGCGAACCCTCAGCGTGCAGCCCTACGAAAAAGGCATGGGCGCGAAGATCGAAAAAGCGATTCGCGAGTCCGATCTCGGCTTGAACCCGGCCGCGCAAGGTGATTTGCTGCGTGTGCCCATGCCCGCACTCTCGGAAGAGCGGCGCAAGGACTTGACGAAGGTCGCGCGCCACGCCGGCGAAGAGGCGCGCATCGCTGCGCGCAATTTGCGCCGCGACGCGAACGATCACGCGAAGAAGCTCCTGAAAGACAAAGTCATCGGCGAAGACGAAGAGCGCCGCTCGCTGGACGAGCTGCAAAAGCTCACCGACCGCACGATTGCCGAGATCGACCGCTTGGTCGCGGCCAAGGAAGCCGAGATTCTGGCCGTTTGATGCAGCGGATTCACTTCCTGCCGGCAGGCGTTGCGCTGCAAGGGCCGTGTCCAGCGTGAGCGACGCCGGTGCGACCAAACCGAGCACGGTGCCGCGCCATGTCGCCATCGTCATGGACGGCAACGGGCGCTGGGCGAAGAAGCGCTTTCTGATGCGCTTCTTCGGCCACAAGAAGGGCGTCGATACGCTCGTCAACATGGTGCACGCGTGCGCCGAGCGCGGCATCGAGTACCTCACCGTGTTCGCGTTCTCCTCCGAAAACTGGAAGCGCCCGAGCGAGGAAGTCTCGGGCCTGATGCAACTCGTGCTGGTTGCGGTCTCGCAATACTTGCGCAAACTCGCCGGCGACGGTGTGCGCATCCGCATCGTCGGCGACCGCACCCAGGTCTCGGAGAAGTTGCGCCAGGCCTGGGAGCAGGCCGAATCGACGACCCGGCACAACACACGCATCACCCTGACGGTCGCGTTCAACTACGGCGGTCGCTGGGACATCGTGCAGGCGTGCCGCCGCGCCATCGAGGACGGCGTGAAAGCCGATCAACTCGACGAAGCGCGACTGAACCAGTACATGGCGCTGAGCTACGCGCCGGACCCGGACCTGTTCATCCGCACCGGTGGCGAAGTGCGCATCAGCAATTTTCTGCTCTGGCAAGTCGCCTACTCGGAACTCGTGTTCACCGATCGTCTCTGGCCCGAGTTCGGCGCCGCCGACCTCGATTCGGCGCTGGCCGACTATGCAAGTCGCGACCGGCGCTTTGGTGCCTTGAAAGACGCCGCCGTGTCGCCCGCGGGTGCTTGAAATGCTGAAGCAGCGCATCATCACGGCGTTGGCACTGATGGCGGTGCTCGTGAGTTCGCTCGCCGCTGCCTCGCCGTGGCCGTTCGCCGCGTTCACGCTGCTCTTGATCGCTGCTGCGGCATGGGAATGGGGCCGCTTGAACGGCGCTGCGTCGGGTGCGTTGTTGCTGGCGGTGGTGTTGGCCGGTGCCGGCGCAGCGGCTTTCGTGTCCGGTTGGGGCAGCGGCGCGCCCGGCTTGCTGTGGTGGGCGGCGCTGCTGTTGTGGGCCTTGGGCGGCGCAGCAGCGTTGCGTGCCGGTGTTGCTGCATGGTCAGGGCAGGCGAAACCCTTGCGCTGGCTGCTCGGCGTCGTGCTGCTCGGGCTGGCGTGGCTCTCGATCGTCAACGCGCGCGCGGTCGGCATCAACTTCCTGTTGTCGATTTGTTGCGTCGTGTGGATGGCCGACATTGCCGCGTATTTCGGCGGGCGCGCGTGGGGCAAGCGCAAGTTGGCACCGGCCATCAGCCCAGGCAAGAGCTGGGAAGGCGTGTGGAGCGGCATGGCCGGCGTGCTGGTGCTGGCGTGCGGTTGGATGCTCGTTGACCGATCGTTCGCCTTCGATTCGCCGAGCCTGTTCACGCACCTGCTTGCGCGACTCGGCGTCGTGGGGCTGGGCCTGGTCGTCGTGCTTCTCGTTGCACTGAGCGTGGTCGGCGATTTGTTCGAGTCGCTCGTGAAGCGCAGCGCCGGCGCGAAAGACAGCAGCCGCCTGCTGCCGGGCCACGGCGGCGTGCTCGATCGCTTCGACGCACTGCTCCCCGTCGTTCCGGCGGCGCTGGCGTTCGCGTCGCTGTAGTGCGGTTCCGACGCAACCCACCATGAGCACGCCACGCCAACGCCTGTGCATCCTGGGCGTCACCGGCTCGGTGGGCCAGAGCACGCTCGACGTGGTGGCGCTGCACCCGGAGCGCTTCGAGGTCTTCGCCTTGTCGGCGCACAGCCGCATCGATGCCTTGTTCGATCTGTGCCTGACGTGGAAGCCGCGCTGCGCAGTCGTGCGCGACGCGGCCCAAGCCAGCGACCTCGCGGCGCGGCTGCAAGCCAAGGGCGTGCGCAGCGAAGTGTTGTACGGCGCGCAAGCGCTGTGCGATCTGGCCGCGCACCCGCAGGTCGACACCGTGATGGGCGCCATCGTCGGTGCAGCCGGGTTGGCGCCGTGCCTGGCGGCGGCCAGGGCCGGCAAACGCTTGCTGCTCGCCAACAAGGAAGCGCTCGTCGTCGGCGGCGCGCTTTTCATGGACGCGGTGCGCGCGGGCGGCGCGACGCTGCTGCCGATCGACAGCGAACATTCGGCGATTTTTCAATGCCTGCCCGAAGACCGCAGCACCTGGGGCGAACGCATCCACCACATCGTGCTCACCGCCTCGGGCGGCCCGTTTCGCGAGCGTGACCCGGCGACACTGCGCGACGTCACGCCCGATCAAGCGTGCGCGCACCCGAACTGGGTGATGGGCCGAAAGATTTCCGTCGATTCGGCGACGATGATGAACAAGGCGCTTGAAGTCATCGAGGCACGTTGGCTGTTCGATCTGTTGCCTGAGCAGATCGAAGTCGTGATCCATCCGCAAAGCATCGTGCATTCGATGGTCGTGTGCCGCGATCATTCCGTGCTCGCGCAACTGGGAACGCCCGACATGCGCGTGCCCATCGCCTACGGCCTGGCCTTCCCCGAGCGCATCGTCTCGGGTGCCCAGCAGCTCGATTTTGCGACGCTCGGCGCCTTGAGTTTCGAGCCCCCCGACCACGCGCGCTACCCCGGCTTGCAACTCGCCTGGGACACGCTCAAAGGGCCTTTGGGCAGCACGGCGGTGCTGAACGCGGCGAACGAATCCGCGGTCGCAGCGTTTCTCGCCGGGCGGATTCGCTTCGACCAGATCCACGCAGTCAACGCGCAGACGCTCGCGCGCGTCGCAGGTGAGGCCGGCAGCATCGAAGCGCTGCTCGAGCTCGACGCGCACGCGCGCCGCGACGCTGCGTCATTCATCGAGGGGCTCGCGCCATGCTGACGACACTCTTCGCGTTCGTGCTCACCTTGGGCGTGCTGATCGTGATTCACGAGTACGGGCATTACCGCGTCGCGGTGGCGTGCGGCGTCAAGGTGTTGCGGTTTTCGGTGGGCTTTGGCCGCGTCATGTGGCGGCGCCAGTCGCACCCGGACGCGACCGAGTTCGTGGTGTGCGCGCTGCCGCTGGGCGGCTACGTGCGCATGCTCGACGAGCGCGAAGCGCCTGTCGCCGCCGATCAAGTGCACGCCGCGTTCAACCGCAAGAACCTTTGGCAGCGCACTGCCATCGTCGCGGCCGGGCCGCTTGCGAATCTCTTGCTCGCGGTATTGCTCTATGCGGCGGCGCACTGGATCGGTATCGAAGAGGCCAAGGCTGTTCTTGCGCCGCCGGCGCGCGCCAGCCTCGCGGAAAGTGCAGGAATGCGCGCGGGCGATTGGGCACGCGCCTGGTCGGCTGACGGCACCGAGTGGCGAGACCTGCAGTCGCTGAGCGACTTGCGCTGGCAGGTGACACGCGCCGTGATGCGCGGCCAGGCCTTGCAACTCATGGTCAGCGACCGCGACGGCCGCGGCCAGCGCCGGGTCGTGCTCGAGCTCGATCGCCTGGGCAGCACCGAGATCGACGCCGCGGCAATGCAGCGCATCGGCCTGGGTGGACCTTTCAGCGAGCCGGTGCTGGGCGACGTCAAGGCCGGCGGCCCGGCGGCGCGCGCCGGCCTGCGCGCGGGCGACCGCGTCTTGAGCATCGACGGCGTGAGCATCGCCGACGCGTCGATGATTCGCGAGCTGATCCAGGCCAGCGGCGCCAGCGGCGAGCCGGGCAAACCCGCCAAGCTGATGGCCTGGCGTGTCGAGCGCGCCGGGCAGATGCTGGAACTCGAAGTCCTGCCGAACATCGTGAGCGACGGGCCGAAATCCATCGGCCGCATCGAAGCTTTCCCGGGCCAGCCGCCGCAACTGCTGACGGTTCGCTACGGTGTGGTCGACGGCCTGACTCGCGCCGTGCGCAAGACCTGGGAGATGTCGACGTTGACGCTCGAGATGCTCGGCAAGATGGTGATCGGCCAGGCGTCGCTGAAGAACCTCAGCGGCCCGATCACGATTGCCGACTACGCCGGCCAGTCGGTGCGGCTGGGCCTCGCGTACTACCTCGGTTTTCTGGCCGTCGTCAGCGTGAGTCTGGGCGTGCTCAACCTGCTGCCGCTGCCGATGCTCGACGGCGGACACCTGATGTATTATCTTTTCGAGGCTGTGACGGGGCGGCCGGTCTCCGACCTCTGGCTCGAGAGACTCCAGCGCGGTGGCGTGGCGATCATGCTGATGATGATGTCGCTGGCCCTTTTCAACGACGTGGCTCGCTTGCTGGGCCTGTACTGATCCCTGAGCAAACCCCACCGCATGCGCCTTCTATTTCCGCTGGGCCAGTTTCGACTTCCGATTCTCAGTGTTGCCCTTGCTGCCGCATTGCATGCGGGCAGTGCTTGGGCGGTTGCGCCCTTCGTGCTCAAGGACATTCGTGTCGAGGGCCTGCAACGCACCGACGCGGGAACCGTGTTCGCCTCGCTGCCGTTTCGCATCGGCGACACCTACAACGACGAAAAGGGCGCAGCGGCGTTGCGCGCGCTGTTCGCCACCGGCTTGTTCAAGGACGTGCGCATCGACATCGACGCGGGTGTGGCAATCGTCATCGTCGAAGAGCGTTCCATCGTCGCGAGCCTGGACTTTGTCGGGCTGAAGGAGTTCGACAAGGACACGCTCACCAAGTCGCTGAAGGACTTCGGCATCGGCGAAGGCTTGCCGTTCGACAAGGCGCTGGCGGATCGCGCCGAGCAGGAACTCAAGCGCCAGTACCTGACGCGCAGCCTCTACGGCGCCGAAGTCGTGACGACGGTGACGCCGCAGGAACGCAACCGCGTCAACGTCACGTTCACGATTTCCGAAGGCACGCCGGCGAAGATTCGCGAGCTGCGCATTGCCGGCAACAAGGCCTTTGCCGAAGACGAGCTGACGAGCCTGCTCGAGTTGAACGACGGCGGCTGGCTCAGCTGGTACACCAAGGCGGACCGCTATTCGCGCTCCAAGCTCAACGCCGACCTGGAAACGTTGCGCTCGTACTACCTGAATCGCGGTTATCTCGAATTCGCGGTCACGTCCACGCAAGTCGCGATCTCGCCGGACAAGCAGGAAATCTCGATCACGATCAACATCGACGAAGGCCAGCCCTACACCGTGACTGCGGTGACGCTGGAAGGCGAGTACCTGGGCAAGGAAGAAGACTTCAAGACGCTGGTCAGGCTCAAGCCCGGCGAGCCGTACCGCGCGGAAAGCGTGACGAACACGACCAAGGCCTTCATCGACCGGTTCGGCACTTTCGGTTATGCCTTCGCCCGGGTCGAGCCGCGCACCGACATCGACCGCAACACCGGGCGCGTTGCCGTCGCGCTGGTGGCCGAACCGCAGCGCCGCGTCTACGTGAGGCGCGTCAACGTTGCCGGCAACAGCCGCACGCGCGACGAAGTCGTGCGCCGCGAGTTCCGGCAGTTCGAGGCGAGCTGGTACGACGGCACGAAGATCAAGTTGTCGCGCGACCGCATCGACCGCCTCGGTTACTTCAAGGACGTGGGCATTGACACCGCCGAAGTCCCGGGCGCACAGGACCAGGTCGACCTGACGCTCACGCTCACCGAAAAGCCCACCGGCAATCTGCTCATCGGCGCGGGGTTTTCGTCGGCCGACAAACTCTCGCTGACGGCGTCGATCAAGCAGGACAACGTGTTCGGCTCGGGCAACTACCTCGGGCTGGAGCTGAACACGAGCCGCTCCACACGAACCATTTCGCTGAGCACGGTGGACCCCTACTTCACGATCGACGGCATCTCGCGCGCCCTCGAGATTTACTACCGCACCGTCAAGCCGTTCAACCCGCAAAGCGGCGAGCAGTACGAACTTGTGACCAAAGGCGGGTCGATCCGCTTCGGCGTTCCGTTCAGCGAGTACGACACGGTGTTCGTCGGCCTGGGCGCCGAGCAGACCGACATTCGCGGCGACCGCTTGCCCAACACCTATCACAACTACCGCTTCAATTTCGGCGAGCGCAGTCTGTCGATCCCGATCACGCTGGGCTGGGCGCGCGACGCACGCGACAGCGCGATCGCGCCCACCGCGGGGCGCTACCTGCGGCTCAACTTCGAGTGGGGCATTGCCGGCGACACGCGCTACCTGCGAAGCAACGCGCAGGCGCAGCAGTACATTCCGCTGGGGCCGAAGTTTTCGCTCGGCCTGAACGCTGAAATCGGCTGGGGTCAAGGCCTGGCCGGGCGCCCGTACCCGGTCTTCAAGAATTTCTACGGCGGCGGCCTGGGCACGGTGCGCGCGTTTGACCAGGGCTCGCTCGGGCCGCCCGACGTGCTGGGCGGCTACGTCGGGGGAAACAGGCGCATCAACTTGAACGGCGAGTTGTACGTTCCCGTTCCCGGCTCGGGCAACGACCGGTCGCTGCGTCTGTTCACGTACGTTGACGCCGGCAACGTCTGGGGCGAGTTCGAAAGCATCACCGCCGAGAGCCTGCGCGCGTCGGCGGGAGTGGGCCTGAGCTGGATCTCGCCGGTGGGCCCTTTGAAGCTCAGTTGGGGCGCGCCGTGGCGCAAGCAGCCGGGCGATAGAATCCAGCGTCTTCAATTCCAGATCGGGACAGCGTTCTAATGAAAAGTTCTGCATGGAAGTCGGTCACCGTTGCCGCGCTGCTCGGCAGCGCCGCGATGGGCGGCTGGGCTGAGGAACTGCGCATCGGCTACGTGAACAGCGACCGTGTTCTGCGCGACGCCGTTCCCGCCAAGGCCGCGCAGGCCAAGCTCGAAACGGAATTCTCCAAGCGCGAGAAAGACCTTGCCGAATTCGCGAATCGCCTGAAAGCCGCCGGCGACAAGCTCGACAAAGACGCACCCACGTTGTCCGAGACCGAACGCAGCCGGCGCCAGCGCGACCTGGTCGAGCAAGACCGCGAGTTTCAGCGCAAGCGCCGCGAATTCCAGGAAGACCTGAGCCAGCGCAAGAACGAGGAGTTGGCCTCCGTCGTCGAGCGTGCGAACAAGGTCATCAAGCAGATTTTCGAGACCGAAAAATACGACCTGATTCTGCAAGAGGCGGTCTTCGCCGGGCCGAAGGTCGACATCACCGACAAAGTCATCAAGGCGCTGAACGCGCAAGGCGCCAAATAGGCATTCCCGGCACGAGTGCGATTCATCTGTTCGCAGGCTCGCAGTGGCCCTCAGTGTTTGTGCGCGTGATATCTCGGATGCCCTTGGCGGCGAACTGATCGGCCAAGCCGATTTGCGAATCGAGCGCATCGGCGGATTGGAAGGTGCAACGCCTGCGACGATTTCATTCCTCGCGAACCCGAAGTTTCAGGCGCAACTCGCGCTCACCCAGGCCGGGTGCGTGATCGTTGCGCCGGCGTTCCGCGAAGCGGCAGCTGCGCGTGGCACGGCGATCGTCACGCCCGACCCCTACCTGTACTACGCGTGCCTGACGCAGTGGTGGGTCAAGCTGACCCGGCCGAGCCGGCCGGCCGGCGTTCACGAAAGCGCCGTCGTCGACGCCGCGGCGCAGCTGGCCGCAGACGTGACGGTCGGCGCCCTGGCCGTGATCGAAGCGCACGCCGTGATCGAAGCCGGCGCAGTGGTGGGTGCGCATTCGTTCGTCGGCAGCGGCGCAAGAGTCGGCGCGCAGACGCGCCTGGCCGCGCGCGTCACGCTCGGTGCGGGGTGCCGCATCGGCGCGCGCGGCGTCGTGCACAGCGGGGTCGTGATCGGCGCCGACGGTTTTGGCTTCGCACCAACGTTGGGCCGTTGGGAAAAAATCGAACAGCTCGGCGCCGTGCGCATCGGCGACGACGTGGAGATAGGCGCGAACACGTGCATCGACCGCGGCGCGCTGGACGACACCGTGATTGAAGACGGCGTCAAGCTCGACAACCTGATCCAGATCGGCCACAACGTGCACATCGGCGAGCACACCGCGATTGCCGGCAATGCGGGCGTGGCCGGCAGCGCGCGCATCGGCGCGCATTGCACGATAGGCGGCGCGGCGAACATCCTCGGCCACCTGAGCCTGGCCGACGGCGTGCACATCTCGGCGGCGAGCGTCGTCATGCGCTCGATCCACAAGCCGGGCCTGTACAGCGGCATCTTTCCCATCGACGACAATGCCGCCTGGGAGAAAAACGCGGCGACGCTGCGCCAACTGCACGCCCTTCGCGACCGCGTGCGAGCGCTGGAGAAAGACAACAAATCATGATGGACATCCACGCAATCCTGGACCGGCTGCCGCACCGCTACCCGTTCCTGCTCATCGACCGCGTTCTCGAGCTTGAAAAAGGCAAGCGCATCAAGGCGCTGAAGAACGTCACGATCAATGAGCCGTTTTTCAACGGCCACTTTCCGATCCGCCCGGTCATGCCCGGCGTGTTGATGCTGGAAGCGCTGGCGCAATCGGCGGCGCTGCTCGCGTTCGAGACGCTCGGGCAACTACCCGACAACAAGACGATTTACTACCTCGCGGCGCTCGACGCTGCGCGCTTCAAGAAGCCGGTCGAGCCGGGAGACCAGCTGATTCTCGAGGCGACACTCACACGCAACAAGGCCGCGGTCTACAAATTCGCTTGCGCGGGAAGGGTGGACGGCGACGTCGTCGTCGAGTGCGAGCTGACGTGCACGATGCGCAAATTCGCCTGACCGAGCGCTGAAAACGCGGGTGTGCCCATGGCCACTGTCCACCCCACGGCAATCATCGAACCCGGCGCTCGGCTTGCCGATAGCGTGCGCGTCGACGCCTACGCGATCGTGCGCGCGAATGTGCAGATCGGCGAGGGCAGCAGCGTCGGCGCGCATTGCGTGATCGAGGGCCACACCCGGATCGGCCGCGACAACCGCATCTTCCAGTTCTGTTCGATCGGCGCAGCGCCGCAAGACAAGAAGTACGCGGGCGAGCCCACTGAACTGCACATCGGCGATCGCAACACGTTCCGCGAGTTCTGCACCGTGAATGTGGGCACCGTGCAAGACGGCGGGGTGACGCGAATCGGCGATGACAACTGGATCATGGCCTACGTGCACATCGCGCACGACTGCCGCGTCGGCAACCAGACAATCTTTGCGAACAACGCGACGCTCGGCGGGCATGTGCACGTCGATGACTGGGCCATCATTGGTGGCTTGAGCGGCGTGCATCAGTTCGTGCAAGTCGGCGCGCACGTGATGGTCGGCTTTGCCAGCGCGGTCTCGCAAGACGTGCCGCCTTTCATGCTGGTCGACGGCAATCCGCTCGCGGTGCGTGGTTTCAACGTCGAGGGCCTGCGCCGGCGCGGGTTCTCCGCCGCGCGAATTGCCGCAGTCAAGCAGATGCACAAGCTGATCTATCGTTCGGGAATGACGCTGGAAGCGGCCAAGGCGGCGCTGCCGGAGATCGCGCAAGGCACGCCCGAAGCGAGTGCCGATGTGCAGTGCGTGCTCACGTTTCTGCAGCGCGCCGCACGTGGCATCGCACGCTAGTCCCCACACGCAATGAGCCCGTCGCCCGCTGCCCCGCGCATCGCGATGGTCGCCGGCGAAGCGTCGGGCGACTTGTTGGCTGGCCTGCTGCTCGGCGCACTGAGGGCGCGCTGGCCGCAGCTGCAGGCGTTTGGCATCGGCGGGCCGAAGATGGCGGAGCAGGGCTTTGACGCCTGGTGGCCGCACGACAAGCTGGCGGTGCGCGGCTACGTCGAAGTGCTGAGCCACTACCGCGAGATCTCGGGGATTCGCGGCCAACTCGCCGAGCGCCTGCTGCGCGAGCCGCCCGATCTGTTCATCGGCGTCGACGCGCCCGATTTCAACCTCGACCTCGAAACCCGGCTCAAGGCCAAGGGCGTTCGCACCGTGCACTTTGTCAGCCCCTCGGTCTGGGCCTGGCGCGCCAAACGCATCGAAAAGGTCCACGTCGCGGTCGACCACATGCTGTGCCTGTTCCCGTTCGAGCCGGCGCTGTATGCGAAACACGGTGTCGCGGCCACCTACGTCGGCCACCCGCTGGCCGATACCATCCCGCTCGACGTGCCGCGCAGCGCGGCGCGCGCGGCGCTGGGCATCGCAGAGGGCGAGCAGCTGGTCGCCCTGCTGCCGGGCAGCCGCAAGTCGGAGATTCAGTACGTCGCACCGCGTTTGCTCGGCGCGGCGCATGAATTGCATAGGCAGCGCCCGGCACTGCGCTTCGTGATTCCGGTCGTCCCAGGGCTGCGCCACGCGATCGAGCCGTTGCGGCGTCAGTTCGCCGACAAAGTGCCGATCGAACTGCTCGACGGGCATTCCCACGAAGCGCTCGCCGCGTGCGACGCCGCAATCGTCGCGAGCGGCACCGCGACGTTAGAGGCCGCGCTGTTCAAGCGCCCGATGGTCATCTGCTACACGATGCACGCCTTGAGCTGGCAGATGATGAAACGCATGCGGCTCCAGCCCTGGGTGGGTTTGCCCAACATTCTGCTGCAGGAGATGGTCGTTCCCGAACTCCTGCAGGGCGACGCCACCCCGGAAAAACTCGCCGCCGCCACGCTCGCCTGGCTCGACGACCCGGCGCGTTGCAGCGCACTTGCAGAGCGCTTCGCCGCGCTGCACGTGCTGCTGCGCAAGAACACCGCGAAAGCCGCGACCGATGCCATCGAAGCCCTCCTTGCGCCGGCTGCCGCGTGAGCTCGGCCCGCTGGGCCCGGGCTTGCTGGCCGGAGTCGATGAAGCCGGCCGCGGCCCGCTCGCCGGGCCCGTCGTCGCCGCGGCGGTGATGCTCGACGATCGCGCGCCGATCCGCGGCTTGAACGACTCGAAGAAGTTGGGGGCGCGCAGCCGCGATCGCCTGTACGACGAAATCCTCGCGAAAGCCTTGTGCTGCCGCATCGCCACCGCGAGCGTCGAAGAAATCGATGCGCTCAACATCTTGCAAGCGACGCTTCTTGCGATGCGCCGCGCCGTGCAGGGCCTGCGGCTGCGCCCGCACCTCGTGCTCGTCGACGGCAATCGTGCGCCTGTTCTGCACGTGCCGGTGCGCACCATCGTCAAGGGCGACGGCAAAGTGCAGTGCATTGCCGCGGCGTCGATCCTGGCCAAGGTGCATCGCGACCGACTCTGCGCCGAGTTGCACGAACGCCACCCGAACTACGGCTTCGACGGCCACAAGGGCTATGCGACTCCCGCGCACCTGGCGGCGCTGCGCGAGCACGGGCCTTGCCCGGAACACCGGCGCTCGTTTGCGCCGGTGCGCGACGCGAGTTGATGCAAAAGCAGTTCGCGAGCATCGCGTCGCGCAACAACCCGTTGCTCGTGCGCTTGCGCAAGCTGGCCAACGATCCGCTCGCCTACCGCAAGCAGCAGCAAGTCATTCTGGAGGGCGAGCACCTCTGCGCCGCCTACGCAGCGCGCGCAGGCTCAGTGGCCCAGGCCGTCATCACCGAAGCCGCGCTCGAGCAAGGTGGCGCATGCCGTGACCTCGCGCAGCGCGCCGACGCCGTCGCGGTCGTCTCCAGCGCGCTGATGGCGAGCCTGAGCACACTCGAATCGAGCGCGCAGCTCGTCTACGTCGTCGCCTGGCCGGGTGCGCAAGAATTGCAGTCAGGCGTGCCCAGCGTCGTTCTGGACCGGGTCCAGGACGCAGGCAACGTCGGAACGATTCTGCGCAGCGCTGCGGCTTTCGGTTTCACGCAGGTGCTCGCGCTCAAGGGCAGCGCGGGGTTGTGGTCGCCGAAAGTTCTGCGCGCCGGCATGGGCGCGCACTTCGGATTGCATCTGGTCGAGGCAATGGACGAGGCTGAGCTCGACAGTCTGCGCGTACCCCTGCTCGCCGCGAGCCCGCATGCCGCAAAGGCCATCAGCAGCCTCGAGCTGCCGTGGCCCTGCGCCTGGCTGTTCGGCCACGAAGGGCAGGGCGTGTCGGCGGGGCTGCTGGCCAGGTGCGCGCACGCCGTGCGCATTCCACAGCCCGGCGGCGAAGAGTCGCTCAACGTCGCCGCCGCCGCCGCGGTGTGCTTGTACGAATCGATGCGTCAGCGAGGTGCATGACAACGTGCAAGGCGAATGGCACGACGCAGAAAGTCCGTCATCCCGGCGACAGCCGGGATCCACCGGATGCACGCAATGAATGCTTCGCTGGACGCGCGACTGCCGCGGGTGGATCCCGGCTTTCGCCGGGATGACGAATACCGAAGACGGGCATCCGCGCTGTCTGTCTGGCGCGTTCGAATATCGATTCAGGTGGTCTTCGTCGACACCGGCAACGGCACCATCACGGCTTGGCCGGGCTGCGTGCAACCCGTGTCGCAACACCGCCCGGGCTGGCGGTTGCGGGTGATTGCGCGCGTCTCGTCATGCAGCACGCCGCGCTCGAGCAGTCGCTCGACCAGATCGACCTTGTTGCCCAGCGGGTAGTTGCGCCAGATCTCCTGCTTCATCGCCGCGGGCGAGCCGCCGCCGTGCAGGCTGATCACCGACATCCACCCGCCTTGGTACGACGCGGTGATGTCTTCGATGAAACGAGCGACTTCGATGCGCTTGTCGTAAGGCACGGCGGGGTTCGCGCGCAGCACTTCGGCCAGGGTTGCGGCGGTCGCCGGGTTGTGGTCTTCGTCGGGGCCGGGCAGGGCGACGATCAGGCCGCCCGAGACTTCGTGAGCGAGGCGGTGCATGTCGTAGATTTGCGTCGCCAGCAGCAGCTTGCCGATGTTCGCGAACACCGGCTCGGGCATGAAGGTGCCGCTCAACTCATCGCGCGTGCCGTAGACGCTTGCCGCGACGCCGCAGGCGAAAAAACCTTCCGTGATCTTGATGAGCTCGACCATCGGCTCGCGCAGATTCGAATGTTCGCCGGGGTCGAATCCGTTCGCCTCGCACATCAGCGCACCGGCGCCGATCAGCAAGTCGCCAAAGCCTGCACGTGCGGCGATGCAGGTGTGGCGATGGTGCGTCGCGTAGTTGTAGGTCAGTGCCCCCGAATGCTCCCATTCGCCGGCGTAGAAGACGCGCTCCCACGGCACGAAGACCTTGTCGAAAATGACGACGCCGGTGGATTGGCCGTAGCGCCGCGAAAACAGCGCCGCGCCATGTTCGAGTTTTTCGCCGGGCCGGCCCGCAGGGCGCGCGACGATGGTGATGCCGGGGGCGTCCACCGCTACGGCGCAGCACACCGCGAAGTCGGCGTCTTCGCGGCCCATGTTGCGGCACGGCATGACGAGGAACTCGTGCATGTAGGGCGCGCCGGTGACGATCGCCTTGGTTCCCGAGATCACGATGCCGCGGGCGTTGCGCTCGACCACGTGCACATAGGTGTCGGCGTTTGCCTGCTGGTGCGGGCGCTTGGAGCGGTCGCCTTTCGCGTCCGTCATCGCGATGCCGAGCGCCAGATCGTTGTCGTGCACGTGCTTCAGGTACGCGGCGAAGCGCGCCCGGTGTTCGGTGCTGCCGTGTGCGTCGTCGATGCGCGCGCTCACCTGCGCCAGCGCGTTCAGCGCGTCGTGCGCGAGGTAGCGCTGCGCGCAGCCGGTCTCCTGGCACATGATTCGCACGGCCTCGAGCTTGTTCAGCAAGTCGCCCGCCGACTCGTTGACGTGCAGCATGCGGTTCACGATCCGGCCGTCGCTGCTTTGCGTGGCCGTCATGAGCGGCGCGAGTTTCGGATCGCGTGCGATGTCGTAGGTGTAGCCCAGTGCGTTCACGCCCGGCGCGAGGCACGGCGCGTCCGCGACGCATTCGATCAACTGGCCGTCGACGTAGACGACGGGCTTGAGGCGGCGCAGCGACTCGCGGTAGTCGCCTGAGCTGAGCATGGGCGCGGTGGCCGCGGCGGGGGAGGGCAAGGCAGCGTTCATCGGGGGGTCTCGGAGTGCGTCGCGCCGACATTTGAACACTGCCGAACGTATGATGGCGCTCACCATGAACCTCATCGCAGCGCGCGAGGTTGCCCTCGTCCTCGTCGACTACCAGCAGCGCCTGATGCCGGCAATTCACGGCGGCGCGCAGGCCGTCGCGCAGGCGGTGTGCCTGGCCGACATCGCCCAAGTGCTGGGCATCCCCGTCATCGGCACCGAGCAGAACCCGCGCGGCCTGGGGCCCAACGAGCCGGCGATTCGCGAACGTTGCGAGCTCACGCTGCCCAAGATGCACTTCGACGCGTGCAGCGACGGCCTGCTCGACGCGCTGCGCACGCTGCGCGAAGTGCCGATTCGCGAAGTCGTGATCGCCGGCTGCGAAGCGCATGTGTGCCTGATGCAGACGGCGCTGGGCCTGCTGCACGCGGGGCTGAAAGTGTGGGTCGTCGCTCCGGCTTGCGGCTCACGCTCGGCGCAGAACCACGAGCTGGCGATGCAGCGTTTGGGCCAGGCGGGTGCAGGTATCGTCAGCCTGGAGATGGCGGCGTTCGAATGGCTGCGCACTTGCGAGCATCAGCGCTTCAAGGCGGTCTTGAAGCTGCTGAAGGATCAGCCGCCGTACCCGGGCGGCGCCGCGAAGCCGCCGTACTCGCGCTCGACCATCGCCGCGAACGCGAGTACGGTGCGGTCTTCGAGGTAGGGGCCGACGATCTGCACGCCGATGGGGAGCAGGCTCTCGCCGCGGTCGATCGGCACCACCGCGGCGGGCAGTCCGGCGCTCGTCGCCGGCCCGGCCCAGACGAGGCCGACGTCGAGGTACGGGTGCGGTTTGCCGTCAATGTCCAGGCGGCGCATCTCCTGCCGCGCCGAGTGGTCGTGCGCGAACGCAGTCACCGGCATCGGCGGGCAGAGCACGACGTCGACCTCGCCGAAGAGGGCGCGCCACTGGTGCTGCAGCTTGGCTCGCGTGCCGTCGGCGAGGACCCAGTCGCGATGGCTCAGCGAGATGCCGCGGGCGCGTTCTGCCCCGAGGCTGCGGTCATCGGGCGCCAGCCCCGTCGCGAGACCTTTGAGCTCGTCGTAGAGCGCTGCCGGCCAGGTCGCGGCAGAGAACGACAGCAGCAGCCGCATGTAGAGCCGCGCCGACTCGGCGAGGTCGGGCAGCAAGCGATGGCTGCGCTCGACCCTGACGCCGCTGCGCGAGAGCCGGTCCGCCAGCCGCTCGAGCGCGTGCCGCACGGGCGCCGCCGTCGGCACCAGCGGGTGGCTGTCGATCATCAGCACGCGGTGGTGTGCGAGTTGCTCGTGGCGCGGGGATTTGAGCGCGAGCCGGTAGCCCACGCCGGCCGTCAGCTCATCGGGCCCGGCGATGACGTCCAACAGCAACGCGAGGTCGCCCGCGGTGCGCGCCATGGGCCCGACGACGGCGAGATCGTTCTCGCGCGGCAGCGGCGCAAGCCCCGGCGGCGCATGGCCGCGCCCCGGTACCAAGCCGAGCGACGGTTTCAACGCGGTGACGCCGGTAAAGTGCGCCGGCACACGCAGCGAGCCGCCAATGTCGGATCCGAGCGAAAGCGGTCCGAAGCCCGCTGCCAACGCCGCCGAAGACCCGCCCGACGACCCGCCCGGTGTGCGTTCGAGGTTCCACGGGTTGCGCGTGACGCCATGGATCGCGTTGTAGCTCTGCCAGTCGGCGAGCACGATCGGCACGTTGGTCTTGCCCAGAACCACGGCACCGGCGTTCTTCACGCGCGCGACGATGAGCGCGTCATCGGTAGCCTTGAAGTCCCTGGCCTGCGGAATGCCCCAGGTCGTCGGCAGCCCGGCGACATTGAACGACTCCTTCACCGTCATCGGCACGCCGAGCAACGCACGTCGATCGCCGCGCGCCAGCGCCACGTCGGCGGCTTTTGCGGCGTCGCGAGCACGGTCGAAGTCGCGTGCGACGACGGCGTTGAGCGCGGCATCGCGGCGCTCGATGCGGGCAATCAGGTGGTCGGTGAGTTCAAGCGAGGAGAACTTGCGCGACCGCAGCGCCCCCATGGTCTGGATTGCCGACAAGTACTCGATGGCTTCGCCGGATTGGCCGGTTTGCCCCAGTGCAACGCCGGCCATGCTCGTACCGGTGAGCGCCGCAGCGCGGGTCAGAATCTCGCGGCGTGTGCGGTGAAGCATGGCGACTCCTGCGCTGGCAATCTGAGGTGAGGGTGCGTTGATGCTAATCGCGGGGCCCGGGGCTTGGAACACCCGCGATACGTCTTCCACGCGCGGCGCCTCACGGGCCACGGCGCAACCCTCATGGCCGCTCCCGCCGCCACACCGCCCCGAGCGACATGACCTTCGCCCACACCGAGAGCCGCTCGTCGGACAGCGCGTCCAGAAAATCCGACAAGCGCTTGGATTTGGCCATCGTGTAAATCGTGAGCGCCGTCATCGCGACAAACACAACGCTGAAGTAGGCGACTCGGCGCGGCATCGAGGCGTCGGCCTCGGCGAGCAGGTTCATGCCGAGAAAACCCGTCGTCACGGTGCCGATCAGGCCGAAGATCGTCACCACCGTCAGGCGCACGACGGTGTTGGCCTGACGCCGCAGGCTGTCGGCGTCGAGGTAGGCGTTCATGTCGCCGATGCGCTCTTTGACCTCGGCGTAAAGCGGGTCCAGGCCGAGGTGGTTTGCGCACAGGTGGTACAGCGCGCGCACCTGCGCCTGCTCGGAAATCTCGTGGAACCAGTAGCGGTGCGTGAAGCGCAGAAAGCCCTCGAAGCTGGCGCGGATCGCGCGCTTGAAACGGCGCACGCTCGCCGGGTCGGAAACGTCCAGGCCCTTCAGCGCTTCGACGAGACGGTCCGAGAACATGAGCAGCGACGCCTTCTGAAAATGCGCAATCAGGAACAGCAGAAAGTGCTGATGCCGAAACTGCGCGAGCACGCCGCGGTCGCGGCAGGCGTAGAACTCGCTTCCCGCCGCGCCGACGACGATCAGCGACTGTCCGCTGCACAGATAGCGCGTGTTCGGCGCCGCGCCACTGTCGGCCCAGAAGCGGTCGTAGCAGAAGCGCGCCTCGAAGTCGCTCAGATGCTGTTCGGCGTAGGGCAGGCCCTGAGCCGCTGCGACGACCGGGTCCGTGCCTGCGCCAGCGCCGTCTGAGTCAGCGTCGCGGCGTTCCGCTGCGCCCGTCACGAGGCCCAGGCGAATGAACTGACTTCGCGTCAGCGCGCGCGGGTTGTCCAGCGCCAGGTAGGCCATCAGCGGCATGCGGTAGTACTCGATCTGCCGGTAGCGCAAGGCACCGTCGCGCCCGGAATGGTCGCTCACCAGCGGCTCGAGCAGGAACGCCCAATGCGCGGCAAAGCGCGGCGCGCGGTGTTCGGCGACGTGGGCGAGGAAGGCGTCGCGCTGCTGCGCGTCGGACTGGGCGAGCACCGTGCCGTCGGCGCCCAGCCATTCGACGTTGCTCATGCAGTGCAGCGCGCGGCCGCGCGCGTCCCAGCCCGCCGGGTAGGCGCGGCCGAAGCGATAGAGCAGATCCTGCGCGTCGGCCAGCGCCAGGTCGGCACCGGCGACTTCGACGTTGAGCAGCACCAGATCGACGTCGTAGAAAAAGTAGAGGTCGATGTGCACGATGTCGAGCAGCACCGGCACCGCCTGGGCGGGCGAGGTGAGGCGCACGCGCGCGATGTCGCGGCGCCGGAACACGCGCATCGGCGAGCCGGCGGCGGCTTCATCGGCTTCGCGCCGGGCACGCCCTTCGCCGTAGAGGAACTGCTGCACGTAAGGCAGGAAGGTGACGAACTCGTTGTAGTGGCGCTCGTGGAAGTTGCCGCTTTCGCCGTTGTACTCGTCGATCACTTCGCGCCACGGCGATGCGTCGCCCATCTCGCGCAGCAATTTCCAAGGCTTGCGCCGGTGGTCGGTGTCCTCGGCGACGGGCATCAGGCGCAGCGGCCAGAGCAGCACCTGGCGCAACTGGCGCACGCGGCCCGCGGCACAAAGTTCGACGCTCTCGGCGGACAAGGGTTTGGCTTGCAGCATGGCGCAAGTGTATGCATCGGCTTGCTCTGCGCGAGCAGAGCGGCCGCGTGGCCGAGCGGCAGCGAATCACCGCCGAGGCGCTGGGCCTGGCGGTGGAAAGCTCGGATCGGCGAACGCCCCGACGGGGGTACGGGCTAGGAGCCTGGGCGGCAGAAGGCGGGGTTCGCGCCGGGGAGAGTTGCCGGGCCAGTCTAGGCGCCGGCGAGGCGTGTGGCGGGCCCACACAACGAGCCGGAAACGACGAATGGCCCGGCAAATCTCCCCGGCCCTTCGGGTTGGGCCTGAAAAGGGGCGCATGCGTCGTTGCAAATGCTCGCCGTGCCACCCGGCACGGCTGCGCTTTGCGTCTAGCCTGCGCCCCTTTTCAGGCCCAACGCGGACCCCGCCTTCTGCCGCCCAGGCTCCTAGCGCAGGCGGCTCACTTCGCCGAAGCCGGAAAAGCCGGCAGCTTGCCGATGTCGCGCGGGTCGTGCTGAATGATGACCGTCGCCTTCAGGTTCTTCTGAATCTGCTTGATGCGCTGGATCGAGGCGAGGGTCTGCGCGCGGTCGTGGTTGAACCCCGGGACGCCTTCCGACTCGAGGTTCTCTTGAAAGTGCACGGCGTCTCCGCTGAGGACCACAGGCCCCATGTCCTTCAGGCGCACCAGCAGGATGCTGTGCCCCGGCGTGTGGCCCGGCGTGCGCAGCATCATGACCGTGCCGTCGCCGAACACGTCCTTGTCACCGCTCTGGGGCTCGACCTTGCGCTTCTCGGCGATCCACGCCTCGAAGCCCTTCACGTTCGCACCACCCATCGGCGGGGTGGAGGTGATGCCGTCCCACTCACCCTTGCCGATGAGCAGGGTGGCGTTCCTGAGCGCCCCAAGCTGGCCGGTATGGTCGGCGTGGAAATGGCTGATGCCGACGTATTTCACGTCATCGGGATTGACGTTGATCTGCTTCAGCAGATCGGCCAGCGGCTTGTTGCTCGCACTGGGGTTCGAACCCGGCAGGAACCCGGTGTCCCAGACCATGACATCGGCACCGTGTCTGACGACGTAGCAGCTGAATGTGAAAGGCTTCGTCGTCTCGATGTAGGCAAAGGTGTCGGTGAAGCGCCGCGGGTCGTTGGTGCCGGTACCGCAGTCGAGCCGAGTGAGTGTGACTTCCTGTGCCGCTGCGCAGAGTGAGAACAGCGCGCCCACGCCGAGCGCCAACCAGATTTTCGTCTTCACGCCATCACCTCCTAGCTGCTAGGGGTGGTCATGATAGCGGCGCGGCACCCGGCACATCGGCACACGTAAGATCGCGGGCTCTGATCACGTCAGTAAGGGAACCGATGCCCGCCGCCTCAGCACACCCCCTCACATCCCAGATCATCGAGAGCGAGGCGCAGCTGCGTGCACTGCTGGGCGAACCTGCGCAGCTCACCTGCGCCAAGATCAGCAATCGCCTGAACTCGATGACCCGCGTGTTCGTCGAGCGCTCGCCCTTCGTCTGCGTGGCCACCAGCGATTCCGTGGGGAACTGCGACCTGAGCCCGCGCGGCGATCCCGCGGGCTTCGTGCGCATCCTCGACGAGCGCACGCTGCTCATTCCCGAGCGTCCCGGCAATCGGCTGGCGGACTCTCTGCGCAACATGCTGGCGAACCCGCATGTGGGCTTGCTCTTCATCGTGCCCGGCGTCACCGACACGTTGCGCGTGAATGGCCGCGCAACGATCACCACCGACACCGGATTGCTCGCCCCTTGTGCCGTGCAGGGCAAGCTGCCGGTGCTCGGTGTCCTGGTGGACATCGACGAGGCGTACACGCAGTGCTCGAAGGCGTTTCTGCGCTCGCACCTGTGGGATCCGCAGCGCTTCGTCGACCCCGGCACGATGCCCACCGGCGGGCAGGTCCACCGCGCCATCCAGGGCGAGCAATTCGACGCTCAGTTGTATGACCAAGAGCGCGCGGAGCGCTACCGCCGCCGCGTTGGCTTCTATTGAATTGAGCGCAGCGCGAGGCTCATCGCACAGAGCCGGCTTCGAGGCGGCACCGAGCCGAGTCTGCTTCAGTCAGCGCACCATCTGCAGCCGCAAACGTCGCGCCGCTTCTTCGGCGCGCGCGTCGTCGATCTCGCGTATGACCGCGCCCACATTCGCCGGCGCGTCGTCGCGCTTGAAGCGGCCGGTGAGCGGCGTGGCCGGGTGCAGCACGCCGCGCCGAAACAGGTCCCAGATCTCTTCGCCATGCTGGCTGTTGCGCAGCTCGGGCGCAAAGGCACCGAAGAAATTGTTCAGGTTCTGCACGTCGCGCAGCAACATGCGCTGCGCGTGATTGTTGCCCGCGGCGTCCACCGCTTGCGGCAGGTCGATGATCACCGGGCCGTCGTGGCTCAGCAGGATGTTGAACTCCGACAGGTCGCCGTGCACGACGCCTGCGCAGAGCATGCGCACGACCTCCGTCAGCAGCGTCGCGTGGTGTTGGCGCGCCTCATCCGCGGTGAACTGCACGTCGTTCAAGCGCGGTGCCGCGTCGCCGTTCGCATCAACGACGAGTTCCATGAGCAGCACGCCGTCGTGAAAGTTGTACGGCTTGGGCACGCGCACGCCCGCGCCGGCGAGGCGGTAGAGGGCATCGACTTCGGCGCTTTGCCACGCCGCTTCTTGCGACTCGCGGCCGAACTTCGTTCCCTTGGCCATGGCGCGTGCCTGGCGCGTGTTCTTCACCTTGCGGTTTTCGGTGTAGTCCACCGCCTGGCGAAAGCTGCGCTGGTCGGCTTCCTTGTAGACCTTGGCGCAGCGTGTCTGCTCGCCGCAGCGAACGACAAAAACCATCGCCTCCTTGCCGCTCATGAGCTGGCGAACTACGCTGTCGATCAGGCCTTCTTCGAGCAGTGACCGCAGCCGCGGCGGTGCTTTCAAGCGCGGGCTCTCGCGCGTTGCCGGTGCATTTGCGCGAGCGGGCGTTTGCCCTTCAACTGGCGCTCGATGCCGTCGTTGAGTTGCCCGCGCAGTGCGTGCACGGCTTCGACATGGCCGTACGCGCCGGGAAAGCGCAGATCGAGCCAGAGCCACAACGTGCACGCGCGCAGCGCCTGCTCCATGCGCTCCAGGCGGCTGTGGCCGTCGACCTGGTCGAGAAACCACGGCGTTCCGGCCTGGCCGGTGTTGGCGTGGCTGCTGCTCCACTCGAGGAACTCCAGGCGCTGCGATTCGGTTCGTGTGTCCACGGGAGCCTGCGCGTAGATGAAGCGCTCTTTCAGCGTGAGCTTGGCGGCGCTTTTGTCCAGCGCTTCGGCAAGCTCCAGCATCTGCTCGAGTTCGGCGACGGCAAAGTGCGCGTTGTCGAGCTTGAGCTGCGCCATGAAGACGTCGAGAACGTCGCGCAGGTTCGTCTTGTGCAGGCGCGCCGAAATCGTGTCGATGTGCCAGCCGTTGGGAGCGACCGGCGCCTTGAAGGGGCTCGGCGCGCGCGGCGTCTTGGCGAGCAGTTCGCGCAAGACGCGCTGCGCCGAAGAATCGGCCTCGCTGAGAACGCCGACAAACCCTTCTTCATGGATGCCGAAGCGCCCGGCGCGCCCTGCGATCTGGTGCACTTCCGATTCGGTCAATTCGCGGTCGTCCTGACCGTCGAACTTGGTCATCGTGCTGAACAGCACGCGCCGAATCGGCAGGTTCAGGCCCATGCCGATCGCGTCGGTGGCGACCAGGATGTGCGACTCGCCGCTCGCGAAGCGTTCAGCCTCGCGCTTGCGCACTTCGGGCGGCAGCGCGCCGTAAATCACCGAGACCGGGTGGCCGCCGGCGGCAATTCGGTCGCGCAGCATCAGCACGTCGCGCCGGCTGAACGCGACGACGGCGTCGCCGAGTTTGAGGTCGGATACCGGCACCGGCTGCGGCAGCATGTCGACATGTTGCATGCGACCGAATTGGCGCACTTCGCAACGCTCGCCGCACAGACCGAGCAGGTTCTCGATCGCGGGCACGGCGTACGCCGAGCAGATGATGATGACTTCATTCGCCGGCACGGCGACGATCGCCTGCGTCCACGCCCAACCGCGCGACGAATCGAAGATCATCTGCGCTTCGTCGATGACGGCGACGTCGATGGCACGGTTCGTCGCGACCATCTCGATCGTGCTCGAGACGACGCGCGCTTCGGGCGCCGGAATGTTCTCCTCGCCGGTGAGCAGCGAACACGCGACGCCGCGCGCCATGAGGCGATCGCGCCCTTCGAGCGCGAGCAGGCGCAGCGGCGCGAGGTAGGCGCCGTCAAACGCCTGCGCGAGGCGCTCGAACGCGGCGTGGGTCTTGCCGCTGTTCGGCGGGCCGACATAGAGCGTGACGCTGCGCTGCAGGCGCCGCGCTTTTTCAAACGTGTCCGGGTAGCCCTGAAAAGCGAGCTCGCTGTTCAGGCCGTCCAGCGCTTCGAGTTCGGCGACGCGGTGTTCCCAGCGGTCTTGCGCGCGCGAGCACGACGCTTTCAACTCGGGCAACGTTTGCGGCGTTGCGCATTCCGATTGCAGCCGCGGCAGCAGCGATTCGACGTGGCGCGGTTTGTCGGCGCGGCTGCGCGCGATCAGGGACTCCAGGTGCGCGGTCAGTTCTGCGGCGCCGGGGTAGGCGGGCGGCGGGCCCAGCGCTTCGAGCAGCGCAGCCTTGTCGCCGGTGCGATAGAAGGCCCAGATGGCGCTGCTGTCGAGATTCACGCGAAACCCCACCGGAACGCGCCAGCCGGGCTCCGACAAGCTCAGGTCGTGGCTCACGAGTCGCGACCACTGGCCCTGCTGGCGCGTCACGCCAAGCAGCTCGAGCGCCGCGCTGCGCTCCAGCATCAAGGGCCGCGCGTTCGCTGCGTTGCCCAGCGCGTCGAGGTGCGCGATCGCGCTGTCCATCAGCTCGGGCGCGATCCAGCGGCTCGGGCGCTGCCCGGCGACCGGCTTTTGCAGCAGGACGAGGCCGAGCTTGTCGAGGTGTTGTTCGAAGCCCTTCGTGTGCTCGGCGATGAAGTCGGCCGGCTTGACGATTTGCGGCAGCGTGTACGCGGCTTGGCGGATGCGTGCGAGCTGTTCTTTGCCGATATGCGCCGGCACGCGTTTCGCGTGGCGCGGGTTGGGCAGGTTCAGAGGTTCGGGCGCGGTGTGCGGGGGGAGAGTGGGGTGGGTGGTGACGTTCATTCAATCTTTTCGGGAGGCACGTCCGCTGACCTGCCTGGCCGCGATTATCGCGCCTTCGCGTTTTGGCCTCGCAAATGGCCCATTGCCCCTGCGAGACGCGGTCGACGCGAGGGTCACGATAATCGCGCATGAATTCCTCTCTCAGCGCCGGCGCCGGCGAACCCAAGGCGGGCGCCACGCCCGCAACACCCGCCGGGCCCTCGTTCAGCAGCCTGCCGCTGCCTCCCGCCGCGCTCGCGAACCTGGAGCAGCTCGGCTACCTGAGCATGACGCCTATCCAGGCTGCGACCTTGCCGCTCGCGCTGGCCGGGCACGACCTGATCGCGCAGGCCAAAACCGGCAGCGGCAAGACCGCGGCGTTTGCGCTCGCGCTGTTGACGAACCTGAACCCGCGGCGCTTTGCCGTTCAATCGCTCGTGCTCTGCCCAACGCGCGAACTCGCCGAGCAGGTGACCCAAGAGGTGCGGCGCCTCGCGCGCGCCGAAGACCACATCAAGGTGTTGACGCTCTGCGGCGGGGCGACGATGCGCCCGCAGCTCGCGAGCCTGGAACATGGCGCGCACATCGTGATCGGCACGCCCGGGCGCCTCATGGACCACCTGGAGCGTGGCACCTTGAAGCTCGAAGCGCTGAACACGCTCGTGCTCGACGAAGCCGATCGCATGCTCGACATGGGCTTCTTCGACGACATCGCGACCATCATCAAACAGTGCCCGAAGCCGCGCCAGACCTTGCTGTTCTCGGCGACGTACCCGCCGGGCATCGCCAAACTCGCTGCGGCCTTCATGCGCGAGCCCAAGGAGGTGAAGCTGCTCGAGTCGCACGCTGCGGGCAAGATCCGCCAGCTCTTCATCGAAGTGCGCGAGGACGAGCGCCTGCGCGCGGTGGCGCTGCTGCTGAACCACTACCGGCCGGCGAGCACGCTCGCGTTCTGCAACACCAAGCAGCAGTGCCGCGACCTGGTGCAGGTGCTGCGTGCGTCAGGCTTCGAGGCGCTCGAGCTGCACGGCGATCTGGAACAGCGCGATCGCGACCAGGTGCTGGTGCGCTTTGCGAACCGAAGCTGCAGCGTGTTGGTTGCGACCGACATCGCGGCGCGCGGGCTGGACATCGATCAGTTGGAGGCCGTGATCAACGTCGACGTGACGCTGGAGCCCGCCACCCACACGCACCGCATCGGCCGCACCGGCCGGGTCGACGCCGCGGGTTGGGCGTTCAGCCTGGCGAGCCTGGACGAGATGGCGTGCGTCGGCCAGATCGAGAAGGAAGGGGGTTTCACGACGCAGTGGCGGCCGCTTGCCGAATTGACGGACACGAGCGCCGAGAAGTTGCGCCCGCCGATGGCGACGTTGCAAATCATGGGGGGTCGCAAGGAAAAGATCCGCGCCGGCGACGTGCTGGGTGCGCTCACGAAAGACCTCGGTTTTGCCGCGGCGCAGATCGGCAAGATCAACGTCAACGATTTTTCGACCTACATCGCCGTGCAGCGCGACATTGCACCGCAGGTCGCGCAGCGCCTCTCTGCCGGCAAAGTGAAAGGGCGCAGCGTCAAAGTGCGGCTGTTGGAGGGTTGATGGTTGCCGTGGCTGCCTTCCCACCCGGGTTGCCCGCGCAAATCGACACGCCCAGCGCCTGGCGCGGCCCGGACATGGCGGCACGCCGCGACTGGATCGAGCCGCTTGACGCGGCCGACCTGCGCGAGCTTGTCGCGGCGAGCGACGCCTGGGTGGATGTTGCAGCGGACCTGACGCAACTGACACGCGAGCAGTTCCCCCTGCCAAAGCTCGCGCCGCGCTTGGCGCGCGTCGGCCGCGACCTCATTGACGGCCGCGGTTTCGCGCTGCTGCGCGGCCTGCCGGTCGAGCTCTGGGGGCGGCGCCGCTGCGCCGTCGTCTTCTACGGGCTGGGGGCGCACCTGGGCCGGGCGCTGTCGCAAAACGCGCAAGGCCACGTGCTCGGCCATGTGCGCGACATGGGCCTGTCGTCGAGCGACCCGAACGTGCGCATTTATCAGACCCACGAACGCCAGACGTTTCACACCGATTCGGCCGACCTCGTGGGCCTGCTGTGCCTGCAGACGGCGCGCGCCGGCGGCTTGTCGGCGCTGGTGTCTTCTGCGGCGCTTTACAACACGCTGCGCGCGCAGCGCCCGGACCTCGCGGTGTGCCTGTTCGAGCCGTTGGCGACGGATCGGCGCGGCGAGGTGCCTGCGGGCGCCAAGCCCTACTTCGAGATCCCGGTGTTCAACTGGTTTGCCGGTCACCTGTCGGCGATCTACCAGCGCCAATACATCGACTCGGCGCAACGCTTCGCCGACGCGCCGCGCCTGAGCCAGGCTCAGGTGCAGGCGCTGAATTTATTGGACGCACTCGCCGACGACCCGGCACTGCACTTCACCATGGCGTTAGAGCCCGGCGACATGCAGTTTGTGCACAACCACGCCTTGCTGCACGACCGCACGGCGTTTCAGGACTGGCCCGAGGCAGCGCGCCAACGCCATCTGCTGCGCCTGTGGCTTGCGCCGAGCCGCGCCCGGCCGCTGCCCGACGTGTTTGCGCAGCGCTACGGCAACGTCACGCCGGGCGAGCGCGGCGGTGTGCCGAGTGCCGACGGCCGTTTGCGCGCGCCGCTGGAGGCGCTGTAGGGCACGGGCGCAGGTGGACAGAGCCTGCTCTGCTCACACCGGTTGCTGGCGCAGGCCGCGCGCTGGGTTTCGCGAAGGGGCGCAAAGGCGCAGCGTTCAGCTGCTCCGGCATTGCGCGAGGCGCCGCTCGAGGTAGAGCCGCTCGGCCGGATTGCGCACCAGGGCGAGCGCTTCACCGTACGCGAGCACCGCTTCTGCGCGCCGGCCGAGGCGGCGCAGCAGGTCGGCGCGGGCGGCGGGAAGCAGGTGATAACCCTTCAGTTCATCGGACTCGCGCAAGCGCTCGATCCACGCCAGGCCCTGCTCTGCGCCCTCGGCCATCGCCAGCGCCACGGCGGCGTTGAGTTCGATCACGGCGCCGGGCTGCTCGCGCAGCAGCCCGCCATAGAGCGCGGCGATCTGCTTCCAATCCGTGTCTTGCGCACGCGCCGCGCGCGCGTGCAGCGCGGCGATCGCGGCTTGCAACTGGTACGCGCCGCGGCGCCGTTGCGCGAGCGCGGCGTCGAGCACTGCCAGGCCCTGCGCGATGGCCTCGGCGTGCCAGGTGCTCCGGTCCTGCTCTTCCAGGGGAATCAGCGCGCCGTCGGCGGCGACGCGTGCCGGGCGCCGCGCGTCGCTCAGGAGCAGCAGCGCGAGCAGACCGCCGGCTTCGGGCTCATCCGGCATGAGCTCGACGACGAGCCGCCCCAGGCGAATCGCTTCGGTGCACAGATCCGGGCGCACCAGCGCGTCGTGCTCGGTCGTCGAATAGCCTTCGTTGAAGACAAGGTAGATCACGCCGAGCACGGTGGCCAGGCGCTGCGGCAGCGCGTCTTGCGCTGGCACTTCGTAAGGAATTCGTGCCTCGAGGATTTTTTTCTTCACACGCACCAGGCGCTGCGCGGTCGTCGCTTCGGGCTCGAGGAAAGCGCGTGCAATTTCGCGCGTCGACAGCCCGCACAGCGTGCGCAACGCGAGTGCCATCTGCGCGCCTTGTCCGATCGCCGGGTGGCAGCACGTGAAGAGCAGGCGCAGGCGGTCGTCGGCGACACCCGAGTGGTCGGCCGGGTCGAGCCCATTCGCGTCGTCAAGTTCGTGCGCGTCGGGCGCCGCGATGTCGGGCGGTTCGTCGGTGTAAATCGGGCCGCTGCGCCGGCGCCGCAGCAGGTCGAGCGCGCGGCGCCGCGCCACCGTCGTCAGCCACGCCGCCGGCGCCGCGGGCAGGCCCTGCGTGGGCCAGACTTCGATCGCTTTCGTGAACGCGTCTTGCATTGCGTCTTCGGCGAGGTCGAAGTCGCCGAAGCGCCGGATCAGCCCGGCGAGCACACGCGCACCCTCGGCGCGGCAGATGCTGTCGATGACGAGGGTGAGCATGCGCGCGCAGCGCCGGTTGCGCGCGCCGCGCTCAGGCCGGCGCGACGAGCCGGTAGAGAACGAGCAGCGCCGCGAGCACGGTGACGAGCACGGTGAGCCCGGCGCCAGCCTGGCGCCGCGGGCTTTGCGCGAGCGAGCGGCTCAAGGCCCACGCGCTCGCCAGGCGCGCGATCACGAACACGCCGCCCAGGCCGGCAATCAGCCAGCGCTGCGCGCCGCCGGCCTCGGCGAGTGCGAGCAGGAGCAGCGCGATCGGCGCGTGTTCGGCCAGGTTTGCGTGGGCGCGGATCGCCTGCGCGAGCGGCGCATTGCCGCCGTCGCTCACGTCGACGCGAAAGCGCACGCGGTTGCGAATCACCTGCACCGTGAGCAGCGCCGCGAGCAGCCCCAGGCCGGCAGCGACGCCCGCGGAGACGATAGGGAACACCGGTGCCACGTCGCGCTCACTTCGCCGCGGCGGTCACGCCCAGCGGCCGGACTTCGATCGAGCCACCCTGGGCCGCCGGGCAGCGCGCCGCCCAATGCACCGCCTGGTCGAGGTCGGGCACGTCGATCAGGTAATAGCCGCCGAGCTGCTCCTTGGTTTCGGCAAACGGGCCGTCGGTCGTCAGCGTCTTGCCGTTTCGCACGCGCACCGTCGTTGCCGTCGCCGTCGCCTTCAACTCGGCGCCGCCGCGCAGCACGCCGGCCTCGCGCATGTCGGCGCCGTAGCGCGTGAACGCCGCGTACATCTGCGCTTGAGCCTGCGGGTTGTTCGCCATCATGGCGAAGTTCTTTTCGTCGCCGTAGATCAGGATCATGTATTGCATGGCACTTCCTTGGTTTGGGGTTGGCCCCGGAGCGGGGTTGCTGCCATGACGCGGCGCGTGACCGAATTCGACATCGAAGCGAGAATTTATTTTCGGCGATTTGGCGTGGCACAAACGCCGCCCGGCGTCTCATAATGGGTCGCGCAGCGGTGCGGCACGAGAGTGCGGCGGCGCTGCAGCGGGCTTTAGCAAGGAGTCGATTCATGAAACTCGCAACTCGCACCCTCGGCGCCGCGTGCGCCGTCCTTGTCATGACCCTCGCCGCGACATCTGCGCTGGCGCATGGCCGTCGTGGCGGTGGCTATTGGGGCCCGGGCCCGTTCTGGGGCGGTGTGGGCATTGGCGTGGGAATCGGCGTGGGCAGCGCCTACGCGTATCGGCCCTGGTACCCGGGCTACGTTGTCGTCGAGGCACCGCCGGTCTACTACCGCACCGAGCCGCAGCCCGTTCCCGCGACGCCCGAGCCCGCGGCAAAACCCGCGGCCGACCCGATCTTCTACCCGCGCACCGGGCAGAGCGCGGAGCAGACCGAGGCGGATCGCGTCGAATGCAACCGCTGGGCGACGACTCAGCCCAGCGCCATGCGCGACGCCAGCGTGTTCCAGCGCGCGACCCTGGCGTGCATGGAAGGGCGCGGTTACGTGGTGCGTTGAAGCGCCGATGTTCGTTCTTCGAAAGATCGCGTCAAGGTCGCGCCTCGCTGTAGCGCTCGGCTTGGTTTGGCTGGGCGGCATCGGCTTGCCGGCGTGTTCATCGCAAGCGCTCTACGGCACGGGCCAGGCGTGGCAGCGACAAGAGTGCAACAAGATCATCGATGCGCAGGAGCGCGGCCGATGCATGGCCAGCGCCAGCACCTCGTACGACGAATACAAGCGTCAGGCCGACGCCGCCAAGGGCGCGAAGTAGCCGTCTCGCGCCGGCGCACTCCTTGCGCCAGGTTGATGCGCTCCCGGGCCGTGCCGGCGCATGCACGTGCCGCTCCGTCGATCTCTGTCAAGGCGTCACGTCGCGCGCTTCGCTCGATTTGCGTCAAATCAAATCGCCCACCCGCATAACGCCCATCATGGCGCAGGGGGTAACAGCCGTTGCCCGCGCGGCCGAGCAGTGTGTCGGCCGGAGTTGCAGGCCAGGGAGTCGAGTCGCCGTGAAACTGTCATCGCAAGTGTCCTGTCGCGACAGGGTTCCGCTGCCTTCGATCGGACGCAGGGCTCGCACATGCACATCGTGATGGGCGACAGCGCTGCGGCGTCGGCACGCAAGGCTTCGGCGGCGCGGCGCGGGGCGTTGTCGCGCCTGCAGTTGCAGGACGTGGCGATGGCTCCGGTGCGTGCCGCGTGGCAGGCGCTGCTCGGCCCCGCGCCGTTGGCCGCACCGCTGATCGAGCAGCTGCTGCTGCTGTCCAACCTGCGCAACGTGAGCGCCGGGCAGCAGGTGCTGTCGCGCCACGACGTGGCGAGCGGGCTGATCCTGCTGGTGCAGGGCGATGTGGGTCTGGGCGTGTCGGCACCGCCGGCGCCGCTGCGCATCGAGCGCAGCTTGCATGGCCCGGCGTGGCTCGATCTGACGAGCGCCTGGCTCGACTGCAGCCCTGCGCTGGACGGCGTGGCGCTCGACGCGGCGATCCTCGTCAACGTCTCGCGCAGCGCTTACCAGACGCTCATGGAGCGCCACCCCGAACTGGCGCGCCGCACCATCGTCAGCCTGGCCGCGCAGGCGCGCGCCGCGACCGGCATGACGCACGACCTGATGCACAAGGACGCCCAGGCGCGCCTCGCGTCGTGGCTCGTGCAGCGCTGCGACGCGGGCGCTGCCACGCCGCAGATCACGCTGAATGAGCGCAAGCGCGACATCGCGTCGCAGCTCGCCGTCACCCCGGAAACCTTGTCGCGCCTGCTGAAGCAGTTCAGTGGCGAAGGTTTGCTTCGCGTCCACGGCTACGCGATCGCCGTGCTCGATCTGGCCGGTCTGCAGACGCGCGCGCAGGCCGACGCCCCCGATCAAGCGGCGCGAACGTAGCTCCCCGGCGCGTCGGCCCAGGCGCCGCGACCCGGCCTGCTGAGTGGCGCCCCCAGGCCGCCACCCTGCGGCGGCCGCCCCCCGAGGGGCTCAAGGAAACTTGGGGCGGCCCGGCGTTTCCTTGTGGCAGGCGGCGCGATGCGCGCGCCCGAGCCTTGCGCCAGCCAGCGGTCCCACGCCGGCCACCACGAACCCGTTTGCTGCGTCGCGCTTTGCAGCCAGGCGTCGGGGTCCAGGTGTTGCTCGCCGCTGCGCCGCTGCAGCACGCGAAAGCTGCGACCTGCATGCCCGGGCTCGGAGACGATCCCCGAGTTGTGCCCCCCGCTGGCCAGCGCGAAGGTCACGTCGGTATCGGTGAGCAGGTGGATCTTGTACACGGAGCGCCACGGGGCGACGTGGTCGGTGAGCGTGCCCACGCCGAAGATGGGGACGCGGATGTCGGTCAGCGCGACGGGTTTGCCGGCGACGAGATAGCGCCCATGGGCGAGCTGGTTTTCCAGAAAGAACTGGCGCAGGTACTCGCTGTGCATGCGGTAGGGCAGGCGCGTCGGATCGGCGTTCCACGCCATCAGGTCGTTCACCGGTTGGCGTTTGCCGAGCAGGTAGTTGTTCAGGCGGTACGACCAGATCAGGTCGTTGGAGCGCAGCATCTGGAATGCTCCGGCCATCTTCTTCGCGTCCAGAACGCCTTTCTCGCGCATCGCGTCTTCCAGGAAGGTGACCTGGCTGTCGTCGATGAAGAGCGAAATTTCGCCGGGGTCTTCAAAATCGGTTTGTGCCGCGAGCAGCGTCAGGCTTGCCAGGCGATCGTCGTGATCGCGCGCCATCTGCGCCGCGGCGGTGGCGGCGAGCGTTCCGCCCAGGCAATAACCCGCCAGATGGACTTTCGCTTTGGGGCGGATCGCGCCGATTTCATCGAGCGCGGCCATCACACCGAGTTCGCGATAGTCGGCCATTCCCAGATCCCGGTCACGCGGGTCGCTCGCCGGATCGGGGTTCTTCCAGGAAATCGCGAACACGGTATGCCCTTGCCCGACGAGCCAGCGGATCAGCGAGTTGTGCGGCGACAGGTCGAGGATGTAGTACTTCATGATCCACGCCGGCACGATGAGCACCGGCTGCGCATGCACGCTGCGCGTGCTTGGCGTGTACTGGATAAGTTCGATCAGGCGGTTCTGAAACACGACTTTGCCGGGCGTGACCGCGACGTTTTTCCCCACCACGAAGTCCTGCGCGCCTGCGGGAGCGGCTCCGCTGACCTCACGCTGCCAATCGTCCAGCGCATTGAGTGCGCCTTGCCACAGGTTGGCTCCACTGCTGCGCGCGACCTCGGCGAGCACGACGGGGTTGCTGGCGATGAAATTCGAAGGCGCAAGCCGGTCCAGGATTTGCCGCACGCCGAAATTGACCATCTGTTCGTGGTGCCGGCTCACGCCCGGCACGCCCGTCGTCGCCACGTGCCACCACTGCTGCGCGAGCAGAAACCCCTGCGACCACAAGTTGTACGGCCAGGCGTTCCAGGCCGGATCCGCGAAGCGCTTGTCTTGCGGCAACGGGTCAATGCACGGCGCGCACGGGCGCGAAGCGGCGTAGGCGAACAGCCCGAAGCGCAAGGCCTTGCGCAGCGCCTTCTCCGCCAACTGCACTTGTTTGCCGGGCGCGAGCGCCAGGTGCGCGGCCCAGTCGGCGCAGGCTGCGGCGATCGAGACCGGCGACACACCGCCGGTGAGTTGCGCGAGCGCGGCGCGCGTCGTCGGGTCCAGGCTCGCCCAGCGCGCGTCGAGTTCAGGCGTGTCGGCGGAAATCTTGCCGAGCCAGGCGCTGGCGGCGCGTTCCAGGAAAGGCGCGGAGGGAGCCGCGGTGGCTTGCACTGCGGTGACGGCGTCGGGGGCTCGGTCCATGGGCGGTTCTCGGTTTGTCTCGGTTCATCGCAGTCAGGTCCACACCATGATGGGCCCAGTGTCGCCCGGCGCTCTTGATCCGGCTCAAGGTGGCGGCGTCGCGTGGCGCTTCATCGAGGCGTTGCCGGCTTGATCTGCGACAAGCCGAAGGCCCGGGCGCGAGCGCAAAGTTCGATGCGAACGTGCGCCACCTCGCACTGGAGTTCGCCATGAATCATGCGACGACGAAGATCATCCGCGACGAACATTCGGCGCTCGCTGCGATGCTGCGCTCGGTGCTGTTGCTGCTGGCGCAGTATCGGCGCCGCGGCGAAACTCCCGACTTCGCGCTGCTGCGCGCGATGCTGTTTTACATCGACGAATTTCCGGAGCGCCTGCATCACCCGAAGGAGTCGACGCTGCTGTTCCCGAAGATGCGCCTGCGCAGCGAGCAGCCGCTGCCCGTGCTCGACAAGCTGGACAGCGAGCACGAACAAGGCGAGTGGCAAATTCGCTACGTGGAGCGCGCCTTGCTCGCCTTTGAGATCGTCGGCGAATCGCGGCGCGCCGCCTTCGAAGACGTTTTCCAGCGCTACGTCGACTTCTACCTGAGCCACATGCGCACCGAGGAAATCGAAGTGCTGCCCCTGGCCGAAAAGCTGCTGACGCCGGCCGACTGGATTGAGCTCGACGCCGAATTCCAGTTGAACCGCGACCCGCTCACCGGCCACGCCCCGGCGCAGGAATACAGCGCGCTGTTCAGCCGCATCGTGTGCCTCGCGCCGGCGCCGATCGGCTTGGGCTAGGAGCCTGGGCGGCAGAAGGCGGGGTTCGCGCCGGGGAGAGTTGCCGGGCCAGTCTAGGCGCCGGCGAGGCGTGTGGCGGGCCCACACAACGAGCCGGAAACGACGAATGGCCCGGCAAATCTCCCCGGCCCTTCGGGTTGGGCCTGAAAAGGGGCGCATGCGTCGTTGCAAATGCTCGCCGTGCCACCCGGCACGGCTGCGCTTTGCGTCTAGCCTGCGCCCCTTTTCAGGCCCAACGCGGACCCCGCCTTCTGCCGCCCAGGCTCCTAGGCCACCGCGTCGCGCACCAGCGGACAGACGAGGGCGTGCGCCCTCGCGCCGACGCGGCTGAGTTCGTTGCCCGGCACTTCGATCACGTCGATTCCGGCCTGACGCAAGCGCCGATTCGAATGCACGTTGCGTTCGAAGGCGATCGCCACGCCAGGGGCCAGCGCGAGCGCGCCGTTGCCGTCGTCCCACGGCTGGGCGCTGTCCTCGTGCGAATCGGTCCCCGTCGCAATCGAATTCAGCGTCGGAATGCGCAGCACGTCGCTGAGCACGTCGAGCAAGTGCATGCCGGCGCGCGGGTGCACGGCGATTCCACCGGAGTGCGCGGCGGGGCGCAATTCCTGGCAGGTGATGCGGTCCACCACGTCGGGGCGGTAGGTCACGACGTCCGCGGCGCAAGGCGTGAACACGCTGCCCAGCGACTCGCCGCCCGGCTCGGGCAGTTGCGCGGCAATCACGACGTTGGCCGCGCCCCCCTCGAACAAGCCGCGCGCGATTTCCACCGCCGCTTGCGCTTGTGTGCGCGCTCCCACGCCGATGAGCACGACGCTTTGGCCGAGCGCCATGATGTCGCCGCCTTCAACGCAGGCACGCTGGGACGCGCTGGCGCTGTCGCCCCACCAGATGCGCGGACGCGCCGGCTCGAAACGCGGGTGGAACCGGTAGATCGCGTCCACCAGCGTTGCCTCGAGGCGCGCGCCGTGCTTGCCGATCTGGTTCAGCGTCACGCCGGACTGGACCCAGTTGTGACTGTTGCGCATGAAGAGCGCGTGCGGCAGCGGCGGCAGCACAAACGGATGCAGCGCCAGGGCCAGCCCCATCACGCCGGTCGCCGGCAGGCCCAGATCGGCGAGCGTGGCGCCGCCGACCATGAACTCGGCGAGCTGCGGCGAACCGAGGTTCTCGCACGCGGCGCGCAGCTCCACGCCCAGCACCTCGCTGACGCTGAGGTGCTCCAAGAGCCGCTCCAGCAACCAATTCGCGGCGCCAGGCTGCTCGAGGGTCTGCCCGAGCAGGGCGTGCAGCTCCAGCACTTCGACGCCGTGCTGCGCGAGCGCGTCGACGAACTCGGCGAATTCGCGCTGGGCGCGTTCCACCCACAGCGGCGCGGTGAACTTCAACTCGCGGCAGATGCGCGGGCTGAGGCGCTCGTGCGCCAGCCCGGGCCGGCACACGAGCACGCTGCGAAGCGCGCCCACTTCGGAGTACACGCCGTGGCTTGCGGAATGCCGCGCTGCGCTGCGCCTCAGTTCCAACCCGGCCACGTTGTCTTTCATGGGCTCGCCTCTCCCCCGGGCTGCCAAGCGTTTGCGCCCGAAACTCAGGCCCAGTTCAGGCCGATCCTGCCTCCGGCGCCGCGCGCCGGACTTGCGCCAGCACAAATATCGTGCATCGGGCGGCGGCCCACCGCTCGTACAAATCGTTTACGAAGCGTTCACGCACTGTTACCGAGGCGCCGCTTGTCATTGATCAAGCATTTGCACACGGCCGCTACGCTGACCTGCATCAACAACAGCCTCTGGAGAACACGATGAACGCCCCGACCACCTCTTCCGAGTCTCAAGCCCTGCGCGCCGCATTGGTTCCGCGCCGGCTGCAGGCCCAGGCCGCCGCGGTGGTTCAGCCCGGCGCCCGCGTCGCCCCCGCGGGGCGCGTGGGCCAGCCCTGGCGCGAGGCGCTGGAACTCCTGGAGCAGCACGTGCCGTTCACGCGCCGCATGGTGCACGCGGGCGACCTGATTCACGGCGGCGGCGAGCCGTGCGCAGCGTTGCACATCGTCAACTCGGGCATGGTGCGCAGCGTCAATTTCTCGGCCGACGGCCGCGAGCAGGTCGTGGGCCTGCACTTCAAGGGTGACTGGCTCGGCTTTGACGGCATCGCCACCGGCCGCTACGGCTGCGACGCGATCGCCATGGACACCGGCGAGATCTGGACCTTCCGCTACGACACGCTGCTGCGCACTTGCGCCACAGTGCCTGCGCTGATGGCGGTGATGCACGTCGCGATGAGCGGGCAAATCGTTCGCGACCGCGACTCGTTGCTCGCGCTGGGCACGCTGCCGGCGGACGCGCGTGTGGCCGACTTCCTGAAGAACTGGGCCGAGTCGCTGCAAGAACGCGGCCTGCGCACGGACCAGATCACGCTGCGCATGACGCGCGCCGAAATCGGCAATACGCTGGGCATGACGCTGGAAACGGTGAGCCGGGCGCTGTGCCGCATGGCGCGCGCCGGGGTGATTTTGTTCAACGAGAAGGGCCGGCGTGACATCGGCATTCCGAGTGTCGAGGCGCTTGCCGAGTTCATCCAGGAAAGCCTCGCACCGAGCCCGCCGCCGGTGCTTCAGTAGTCGGCGTGGCGCCCACCGGGCGCCGTGCCGTGTCAGCCAACGCGCGGCGCAGCGCGGCGGCCAAAGCCTCGCGCGCATAGGGCTTGTGCAGAACCGGCCAGGGCTGGGGCCGGCCCGCGTCGGCATCGGCCAGGTATTCCGAATACCCTGAAGTCAGCAGAATTGCCAAACCCGGCAGCAGCGCCCGCGCGGCGTCGGCGAGTTCGATGCCGTTCATTCCGGCGCCGAGCGTGATGTCGCTGAACAGCAGGTCAAACCCGGAGTCGCGCTGCAACTCGGCGAGCGCCAGCGCCGCGTCGGCGCAGGCCTGCACGCTCGCGCCGAAGGCCTTGCAAAAGCCGACAGCGACGCCGCGCACGTCGGCGTCGTCTTCGACGATCAGGATGCGCACGCCTTGGAGGTCAGGCCCGGGCGCGGGTGGCGTCACGGCGGCAGGTTGGGGTGCTGCGTGTCGCGCCGGCAGCGCAGGCAGGTAGAGCACGACGCTGGTGCCCTGGCCGGGCTTGCTGTGGATCTGCAAGTGCCCGCCCGACTGCTTGACGAATCCGTACACCGTGCTCAAGCCCAGGCCCGTGCCCTTGCCGGCTTCCTTGGTCGTGAAGAACGGCTCGACGGCGCGATCGAGGACCTCGGGGCTCATGCCTTCGCCGGTGTCCGCGATCGTGATCGCCAAGCCGTCGGCGACGCCCGACGCGACGCGCATCTCGGAGGGCAGGTGCGACAAGGGGGCGCAGCTGAAGGTCAGGGTGCCGCCGCCGGGCATCGCGTCGCGCGAATTGATCGCGATATTGAGCAGCGCCGATTCGAGTTGCCCGGGGTCGGCGAGACAGGGCGGGCATGCCGGGTGAACTTGCACCACCACCTGGATCGCCTGACCCAAGGTGCGTCGCAACATGTCGGTCAGCCCACTCAGCAGTGCGCCCACGTCGACCGGCGCCGCAGCCAGCGCCTGGCGCCTCGAGAACGCGAGCAGCTTGCTCGTCAACTCGGCACCGCGCTGGCCGGCGCGCGCCGCGCTGCTGACCATCTGGCTCAGCAGCGCATTGCCGGCGACGTCGGCGTGGTCGGCGAGCATCTGCAAGTTGCCCTGCATGATCGTCAGCAGGTTGTTGAAGTCGTGGGCGATGCCGCCGGTGAGCTGCCCCACCGCCTCGAGGCGCTGCGCATGGCCCAGCTGGGCCTCGGTCTGAGCGCGTTGCAGCGAAGTGACGACCAGATTGGCGAGCGAGTCGACGAAGTTCTTCTCGTCGTCGCCGAAGCGCCCGGGCCGCGTCGACGCAGCGACGAGCACGCCGAAGACGCGGCCCGCGTCGAACATCGGCACCGCCAGCGCACACTGCAGCGCGCCCTGGCGCAGCGCCGGGGGCACGTTGAAGCGGTTCTCGCGCGCGAAATTCGAGACCACCAGCGGCGCGCCCTGCGCGGCCACGAAGCCGAGCAGCGTGTCGGGGCGATTCGGCACCGGGGCGCGTATCCCGGCAGTGGCCTCGGGGTCGGTGCCGAAGCTGCTCGCGACGCGGAACTCGAGGCGGTTCGGCTCGAGCCGCCACAGCGTCACGGTTTCGACTTCGAGCGCTTGCGCGGCGAGCACGGCGACGTGCGCGATCAGGAGTTGCGGGTCGCGCAGGTCGACCGCGGCGCGCGCCGCCTGCGACATGTGCTCGTTGTAGCGCGCGCGCTGCATCGCGCGCTGCACGCGCGGGTAAGCGCCGATGCCACGCAACGTCGCGACAACAAAATTCTCGCCGCCGTTTTGCAGCGGGCCGAGGCTGATTTCGACCATCACTTCGCTGCCGTCGGCGCGCCGCGCCTTGAGGTCGATGTCGGTGCCCATCGGGCGCGAACGCGGCGCATGCGCATAACCCTGGCGCAGGCCCTGGTGGCGCGCCGCGACGCTGTGCGGCACGAGGACGTCAACGTTCATTCCCGCCAACTGCGCGACGCTGTAGCCGAGCAGTTGCGCCGCCGCGGCGTTGGCCAGGGCGATGCTGCCGGCGGAATCGACCAGGAGCACGGCGTCCGGGTCGGCGTCGAAGAGGTGGCGATACACCGACGCATCGAGCGGGGGCGGCGTCGGATCGGTGGGTGGCATTGCGCAGCGCCCGGCGTGGCCGGGAACCTCAGTCGCCTTGCACGGGCGGCACGAGCACGTACCCCACGCTGCGCACCGACTTCAGGAGCTTGGGATCCTGCGGGTCGCTCTCGAGCTTTCTGCGCAGCCGGCCGATCTGCACGTCCACCGTGCGGTCAAACGGCGCCGCCTCGCGGCCGCGCGTGCTCTCGAGCAGGAAGTCGCGCGACAGCACGCGCCCGGGGTGCTGCACGAACACCTTGAGCAGGTCGAATTCACCGCTCGTCAACATCACCTCCACGCCTTCCGGGCTCACCAGGCGCCGCGCGCGCTGGTCGAGCAGCCAGCCGGCGAAACGGAAGCGCTCGTGGTTCGCGTTCGCCGCGCCCGGCGGGTCGCTTGGCGTGCTTGGCGCCGAATGCGGCCGCGGCGCCGCCTCGGCCTGCGCTGCGGCCGCGGGCGCCGACGCGTCGGCGTGGCTGCGCCGCAGCACTGCCTTGATGCGCGCCAGCAGCTCGCGCAAATCGAAGGGCTTGGTCACGTAGTCGTCGGCGCCGATTTCCAGGCCGACGATCCGGTCCACCGCGTCGCCGCGGCCGGTGACGATGACCAGGCCGCAGTTCCAGTGTTCGCGCAAGCGCCGCGCGATCGCAAAACCGTCTTCGCCGGGCAAGCCCAGGTCGAGCAAGACCATGTCGGGCGCATCCTCGACCATCAATTCCATCAGCGCCGGGCCGGTGTGGCGCTGCGTCACGCGAAAGCCATTGCTCCCCAGGTAGGTCGCAAGCAACTGAGTGATGTCGACTTCGTCGTCGAGGATGGCGATGTGCTGCACGGGTGGGGTTCCTGCGGCGTTTATACCGCGAACCCCGAAGGCGGCGGCGCGATACCCAGGCAGCGGTAAGCTTAAGGGCGGCTCGGTGTCGCGATTGACCGTCGTCAAGCGCGCTGCGCGTCAGGCGCAGCCGCAGTGGGCGTGCGGCACCTGCCAGTGCCGGAGAAAATTTCGCGCCAGTGTTGAGCTTGCGCAACTGGCCGCCGCAGTGTTGGGATGAGGATACAAAATAGCAGGCCGGCGCTCGGCTCGGGCCACGGCGGCGGGCGGGCTGCCGAGCGGCCCATCGGTTGGCGCGGGGCGGTCGCTGTTGACGCGTCGGAGCGCGGCACGCGGTGAGTGGGGGCAACAACAATGGTGCAAAGCGAATCGATGACGGTGCAGCGCGCCGGGCGAACCGGTGAGCTGGTCGTGCCGGAGCAGGCGTTGGCGCTGGTGTTGATCGTCGACGCGCGCGCGCCGCGCCGCGTCGCGCCGCGCGAGAGGCAGCTCGCTGCGGTCTTGCAGGGGCGGCGCCTCGCGACGCTTCGCTCCGATGCGCTGAACAGTCCCGCGTCGGCCAACGGCGGCCACCGACCCGCCGTGGGCCCGGCGGCGCGAATCGACGAAATGCTCGACTGGGTTGCGACCCGGCCCTCCCTGGCTGCGCTGCGCGTGGGCATCCTGGCCACCGGCGCCGCGGCGGCTGCGGCGTTGCACGTTGCCGCTCGCCGGCCTGGGCGCGTGGCCGCGGTCGTGACGCGCGACGGCAAACCCGACTTGGCGAGCAAAGCGCTGCAGCTCGTGCAGGCGGCGACGCTGCTCATCGTCGGTGGCACTGACCCTGAGCTTGCGGCGCTGAACCGTCTGCTGCTGGCTCGGTTGAGCTGCACGCGTCGCCTGGAACTGGTTCCCGGCGCGGGCCGCGGATTCAAGGAGCCAGGCGCGCACGACACGATGGCGCACTTGGCGTGTGCCTGGTTCGAGACGCATCTTGCGAACCACAAGAACCGCTGACGCATCACCAGCGGCGCCACGCAAATCCAGATCAGCCGCGACAGGAAACTGTTCAGCGGCATCGTGACAGCGCGCTACATCGGCCCGAACCCGGAGGAGGGGCCGTCTTTGTCGAGTTCGTTTTCCAACCCATAGCGCACCAGGGCCGCCAGATTCGGCAGGTGGAGCTTTTCCTGGATGCGTGTCTTGTGCGTGCTCACCGTCTTCACGGAGAGGTGCAAGTCTTCGGCAATCTGGGTGAGGCGCTGGCCCGCGACGATGCGGCGCAGCACGTCGAGCTCGCGGTCGGAAAGCTGCGAATGGCCGGGCACCTCGACGCTGCCGCTGAGATGCTGGACCACGCGCTCGGCCAGGCTGCTCGTCACGTAGGCGCCGCCCGCGAGCACCTTGCGCACGGCGGCGACGAGTTCCGCGGCCGCACTGTCTTTCGTGACGTAGCCGTTCGCTCCCGACTTGAAGGCGCGCAGCGCGTACTGTTCTTCAGCGTGCATGCTGAGCACGAGGATCGGTACCTTGGCGAACTCGCTGTGGATGCGGCGGATCAGCTCCAGGCCGTTCATGCCGGGCATCGACAGGTCGGTGATGACGAGTGCCACGCTGACTTCGCGCAAGCGCTCGAGCGCCTGGAAGCCCGATGCAGCCTCCAGCACTTGCCAGCCCTCGTCGCAGGCTTCGAGCACGCGCCGCAGTCCTTCGCGAACCACCGTGTGTTCATCCACCAGCAGCAACAGCGGACCGCGAGGCGAGTCGGTCATGGCGGGGTGTTGGCTTGACTGGCGACGCGTTCGGGATCGAGGCGCAACGGCAAGCGCACCGTGATGCGCGCCCCACCGCCGAGCGGGTTCTCGGTGTGCATGCTGCCGCCCAGCAATTGCGCACGCTCGCGAATCCCGAGCAAACCGAACGAACCGGGCTTGCGTGCCGCCTCGGGCGCAAAACCCACGCCGTTGTCTTGCACCGTGAGCACGACTTCGCCGGCGGCTTCGCGCAGCTCGATGCGCACGTCGGTCGCGCGAGCATGGCGCGCCACGTTCGTCAACGCCTCCTGGACGATCCGGTAGACGGCGGTTGTGGCTTCGTTGCCGAGCGCCGGATCTTGCTGGCCCAGGTGCACGGTCACCTCGATGCCCATGCGGCGCGCCGAGTCACGCGCCAGCCACTCCAGCGCGGCGATCAGGCCCAGGTCGTCAAGCATCAAGGGGCGCAAATCGGCGGCAATGCGGCGCACCGCCATCATCGTTTCGTCGAGCATGCCGAGCATGGCGGCAACGCGTTCGGCAAAGCCGGCAGCGTCGTCCGCCGGATCGAGGCTGGCAAGGTCGAGCTTGAGTGCGGAAAGGCGCTGCCCCAGTTCATCGTGCAGTTCGCGGGCGATGTGCAGGCGCGCGCCCTCGCGCGCGCGCACCACGCTGGCCGAGAGTTGGCGCAATTCGTGGCGCGAGTGCTCCAGCTCGGCGCTTTCGAGAATGCGTTTTGTCGCGTCCGACACCGCCATCTGCAGCGTGCATCGGCCCGCGTCGGGCAGGGCGGCCAAGGCGACCTCGAGCATGCGCCGGCCGGCGCCGAGCGTGAGGACACACTCATGGGCGACGGGATCGCCGGCGCGACCGGAAGCGGCCTGCGCAAGAACGGGGTCGAGCTGCGGCCGAGCTTCGCTCCCGAGCAGGGAATAGATCGAGGTCTCGGCCGACGAGGACCCCGAAGGCCTATCGAACAGCATCTCGAAGGCGCGATTCGTCGCGATGATGCGCTCACCGTCCAAGATGCAGAAGGCGACGGGCGCCATCTCGAAGGCCAGCTGAAAGCGGCGCTGCAACGCCTGCAGTTCGAGCTGCACGTTGGGCTCGTGGCCCGCGTCAAGGGCGCTTTCTCGCCGCCCGTTGACCAGGGGCGTAGAGGGGCCTGTGGGTGCTGGAGGTTTCACGCGGTCCGCTGCCTTGACGACGCTGCATGGCATGGTGGGTTGCTGCCTGACCGCCCAACGATACGACGATTCGAGCGCCTCGGCGAGCGGAGCGCCATCCCACGTTTGACGCGGGTCAAATGGGGTTAGGAGTATTCCGAAGGGTCCTCTGCATGCCTGAAAGCGCTCACTGCCAGATTCCGAGCCCAAGGCGAGCGCCACGCCGATAGCGCGCCGCACGTTGCGAGTTCATTCTCGGCAAGCCGGGCAGCGCCCGGGACCAACTACAAAGCGAGGAGCATCATGAGACAAACCCTGGCAGCCGCCGGGCGGCATCCGGGCGGCTTTGCGCTGCCGGTGCGGCACCGGGGCGCGACCGCGAACAGCGACTTGACGGCGCTGCTGCGCCTGCTGGGCGCGGACGACGCCTTTACCGCGCACTCTGATGCGCACCCCGTGGCGTTGCGCCAGCTGGGCGCCGGCGCGACCCTGTTCCACGAAGGCGGCACCGCGGAAAGCGTGGGCTTCGTCCACGTGGGCTCGCTCAAGCTGTTCACGACCGCTGAAGACGGCTATCAGCAAGTCGTCGAGTTCGCAGAACGCGGCGACGTGCTCGGTTTTGACGCGCTGTGCACCGGGCGCCACCCCTCGACGGCGCAGGCGTTGGAGGATACGTGGATCTACAGCGTGCGCGTCCCGGACCTGTTCAAGCTGTGCCACGACGTGCCCGCGCTCGATCGCGCCCTGCATCTCGCGACGAGCCGCCAGCTCGCACGGCGCAGCAATCTCGCCGATGTGATGGCGGCGGTCGGCGCCGAGGTGAGGCTGGCGCGATTCCTCGTGCACCTGGCCGGGCAGATGGAGGCGCTGGGCAGGTCGCCCAGGCGTTTCGTGCTGCGCATGACGCGGCGCGATCTGGCGAGCCAACTCGGCGTCGCCCACGAAACCGTCAGCCGCTCCTTCACCGCGCTGGCGCAGTGGGGTTGTGTGCGCGTCGACATTCGCGAGGTCGAAATCCTCGACTTCGACAGGCTCAAGGCGTTTTCGCGTTGCACCCGGGCGGCGGGCGCCGAACCCGACGCGCCGGAGGGCGACCGGCGCCGCACGGTGCGTCGACATATTGCCCGTCGGCAACCCACAGCGGGCCACGCGTCAGCGTGAAGCGCTTCTTTTGCGATGCGTCAATGCGCGGGCCAAGCAAAGGAGTAGAGTGAGTGCGTTGTTGACGGGATGGCCCGCGCCAGAAGCTCGACAACAAAGCTGAGGTTCCCCCATCCGTGAGGGGAATATCGCGGTGTCACCTGCACCGCGCGGGACGAAGACATCCTCAGACCGGCCGGCCGCTCGCGCGACTCGGTTGGGCGTCTTCACCAGGCCCGCCACACCGCAAGGTCTGGCGGGCTTTCTTTCGTCTGCGCCCGCATCGACCGCGCCGCACTCGCCTGCCGGTGAACCTTGACGCCGAGCAAGGTTTGCGCGCCCCGCTTCGAAACGCTGGCGCTCTTTGATGTGCATCAACGCTTGCGAGCACCGCAGAGCCCAGCATTGCCTTCAACGCGCCATGTCGGGCGTGTGACGAATCCCAAAAAACCACGGAGATGCCATGAACCGAAGCCCCACGCCCGCGGCCTGGCTTGTTGCCGCTGCCCTGCTGTTCTGCGCCCACGAGTCTTTTTCGCAGGCCGTTGACGCCGATGCGGCGCAGGCGCTGCTGAAGAAGAGCGACTGCGGCAAGTGCCACGCGGTGGACAAGAAGAAAGACGGCCCGTCGTTCAAGGAAACGGCGACCAAGCTCAAGGGCAAGGCAGGCGCCGAAGACGAGGTCGTCAAGCACCTGACGACGGCGCCGAAGGTCAAGATCGACGGCAAGGAAGAAGAACACAAGATGGTCAAGAGCAAGGACGACGCGGAGATTCGCAACCTCGCGCGCTGGATCCTGTCGCGCTAGGGGGAGCCTGCTCAATCCCCATCTTTCTCGAGGTCAACATGAACAACAAAGAGACCCTAGGCAAGCTGCGGCGCAACTGGAAGCTCGTGCTCGGCCTCGGTGTGGTCGGCCTGTTCGCCGCAGTGCTGCTCGTGATCGGTGGCGCCGCCGGCCTGGCGTGGACCAGCACCGAGACCTTCTGCACCGGCTGCCACGAGATGCGCGACAACGTCTACGCCGAATACAAGGACACGATCCACGACCGCAATCGCACCGGCGTGCGCGCGATCTGCACCGACTGCCACGTGCCGCGCGAACCCGGGCCGCTGATCGCGCGAAAGATGGCGGCGACCTTCGAGCTCTACGGCCATCTTGTCGGCGTCATCGACACCAAGGAAAAGTTCGAGGCGCACCGCCCCGCGATGGCGCAGAAGGTGTGGAAGCGCATGAAGGAGACCGACTCCCACGAATGCCGCAATTGCCACATCGCCGACAAGATGGACACCGACAAGCAGAGCGAGAAGGCCAAGGCGCGCCATGCCAAGGGCAAGGCTGAAGGGCTGACGTGCATCGACTGCCATTTCGGCATCGCGCACAAGGAGCCGGAAGGCCCGGGTCCGCAGGAGATGGTGGTGAAGGCAAAGAAGTAGCTGAGGTTCACGTGCACGTTGACGGAATCGAAATCGAGTGGGTGACGGTCATCCGAACAGTGATGGAGAGATGAGTCATGAGTAGCAACCTGGTTCGATCTGGCCTTGCGGCTTTGCTGGCAAGTGCGTTGTTGGCCCTCTCGGCCTGCGGCGGTAGCGGTGACACCGGCCCGGCAGGCCCGGCCGGCCCCGCAGGCCCGGCGGGAGACCCAGGAACCCCAGGCGGCCCCGCCGGGCCCGCCGGCCCGGGAGGCCCCGCAGGACCTACGGGACCCACAGGCCCGGCGGGCCCCGCCGGGCCAGCCGGTACCTTCGTCATTGCGATTCCCAGCAATGCAACGCCGGCCTCTGACGCCCAGGCCGCAGCCTGGGCTGCGCTGCAACCCCAGGTCACGATCACGGGCTTGACGATCGCCAGCCCGCCGGTTGTCGATTTCAGCGTCAAGGACGCGTCCGGCTTTCCGATCGTCGGCCTGGGCAACAAGTCGCAGAGCGCCACGGCCACGGTTCCCGGATTGACCAACCTGGCGTTCTCTCTGGCCAAGCTTGTGCCCGGTGCCGGCGGCAGCCCGAGCAAGTGGGTCAGCTATATCGTGACCACGGTGCCGACGAAAAACGCCACGACAGGGGTCATCACGCCGTCCGCGCCGACACGCCCGAGCACCGACAACACCGGCACGCTGGTCGACAACGGCGACGGAAGCTACCGCTACACCTTCTACCGCGATGTTCCGGGGATCAAGGCGCAAGTCGACGCCATGACGGTCAGCGGGGCCAACAACAAGGCCGACCTCGGTGACCTGACGTACGAGCCGACACGGGTGCACCGTCTGACGATTCAGGTCTCAGGCAACTCCCCCGGCACCGGCACGAACACTCCCAACGCCACCGAGGTCGCAGGCTTTCCCGCCGTGCCGCTGGTGAAGCCGCTGGATGTGATCCATGACTTCATTCCCGCCACCGGCGCAGCGGTCGTCGATTCGGGCCGCGACATCGTCGCCACCGCCAAGTGCAACGAATGCCACCGCAAACTCGGCGGCATTCCGGGCGACAGCGCCGAGAGTTCGGCTGCGGGCTTTCATGGCGGTGGCCGCAACGAAACGCGTTACTGCGTCGTGTGCCACACCGAGCAGCGCAAGTACGGCCGCACCGAAGCGACGATCAATGCGACGACGCTGACGTTCACGACCGGCACGAACCTGGTCGACGGCCGCGCTGTGGGTAACCTGCCGAACCACATTCACAAGACCCACATGGGCAAGCACCTGGCGAAGAAGAACTACAACTACGGCGGTGTGCTGTACAACGAAGTTGCGTTCCCGCAAGACTTGCGCAATTGCACGAAGTGCCACGACGGCACGGTGGGCGCGCCGAACGCGACGAAGCAGGGCGACAACTGGAAAAACGCGCCGAGCCGCCTGGCGTGCGGCGCGTGCCACGATGGCATCAACTTCGCCACGGGCATGGGCGTGACGCTCGCCGACGCAGCGAAGGGGCTCACGTCGTCGACGGGTTTCGGTGGGTTCGCGCACGGCGGTCTGTCGCAGGCCGACGACTCGGTGTGCAAGGATTGCCATACGCCGTTCAATATCGACATCAACCACCTCCCGGTGACACCACCCAACCCTAACAATTCCCTCGATGTGGCGTTGGTGCAGGGCGAGACCAGCGGCAACAGCAACACCAATTCCGCGTGGATCGCGTCGAACACGGCGCGCCTGCCGGCCGGCGCGATCAAGATCAGCTACGACATCCTGAGCGTCTCGCGGGATGTGAACAAGCGCCCTGTGATTTCGTTCCGTATCCTGCAGAACGGCCTGCGCCAGGACTTCAATACCTTCGTCCCTGACCTGACGAGTCCGGCGACGCAGATCGCCGCGCAGGGATCGCAAGAAATGCTCGCCAACTTCATGGGCTCGCCGAGCGTCTACTTCGTGTTCGCCGTGCCGCAAGACGGCATCGCCGCGCCGGCCGACTTCAACGCATCCGCGTCGAGCTATCTGAGAAGCATCTGGAACGGCGCGGCCTCGGGCAGCGGTGCCGGAACGATGACCGGGCCGGATGTCAACGGCTACTACACGGTCACGCTCACCGGAGTGACGATTCCCGACAACGCGGTCATGCTGACGGGCGGGATCGGCTATTCGTACAACGCCAGGACGAGCCTGCCGCTGACGCAAACGAATCTTGGCAACTACCCGGTCACGGCGTCGCTGCTGCCGGTCTCGGCGGTCGTGCCGATCTCGGCACCGGAATTGCTCGACCCGCGCATGCCCAACAAGCGCGGCGGGCTGATCGTGATCGCGCCCAACGCGCAGAAGGTCGCGACCGGCTATACCGGACGCCGCGCCATCGTCGAGGACGCGAAGTGCAACAAGTGCCACCAGGAACTCGGCACCTTCACCGAAGAGGCTTTCCACGGCGGGCAGCGCAACGACGGCTCGACGTGCGCCTGGTGCCATACGCCCAACCGCACGAGCAGCGGTTGGTCGGCCGATTCGACGAGCTACGTGCACGCCATCCACGCCGGGGCGAAGCGCCAGACGCCGTTCACCTGGCACGCGGCGAGCACGACGGAGTCGTTTGCGAACATCGGATTCCCCGGTGTCCTGAAGGAATGCGAGACCTGCCACATCCCCGGCACTTATGACTTCAGCTCCGTGGCGTCGGCCGCCGCAGTGCCGAATCGGCAGCACCGCACGGTCGCCACCGGGCTCTTCAACGGCACGGCAGGCGCGCCGACCACGGGGTGCAGCATCACGTCGATCAATGATTGCCTGGCGACGGCGCTCAGCGTGTTCTCGTTGTCACCCTACGTCGTCAAAGACAACACCACGAGCTACGGTTCGGGCTTCAGCGTCGCTGCCGGAACAGGGCTGCCGACGAACGCGGCAGCGACGACGCTCGTCAACTCGCCGATCACGACGGTGTGCTTCTCGTGCCACGACTCGACGCTCGCCAAGGCGCACTTCGAGATCAACGGCGGCTCGGTGTATGCGCCGCGCAGCGTCGCTCTGGCCAAGACCGAGACCTGCATGGTCTGCCACGACACCGGCCGGATCGCGGCGATCAAGACGATGCATGCGAAGTAGGCCAGAGCGAATCGAACCGGTGAGCCTGCCGTGCCACGCCGCGCGCTTCAGTCCACGCTGATCGCGCTGGCGTTGGCGGTTTGCGCAGGCGCCGCGGCGTCGGCGCCGCAGGAGGAGGTGGGAGCGGGCACGCAGTACAGCGAAAAGGGCGCCGACACCTGCCTGGAGTGCCACGACAGCGAGGCCGACACGACGACCTTCACGACGGCCGGCATCTTCAAGAACAAACACGCGCACCGCGGCAATGCGCGCGCGCCGTTCGGCGCCGGCGGCTTGCAATGCGAGGCGTGTCACGGCCCGGGCGCACGCCATTCCGGCAAAGGCAGCAAGAAGACGTTGACGATCAACAGTTTCAAGGCGAATTCCTACCTCTCGGTGCCGGAGCGCAACAAGCCTTGCTTGGGCTGCCATCAGGACCGCGATCGCGCCGGCTGGCACGCGGGAGCGCACGAACGCAACAACCTCGCCTGCACCGATTGCCACAAGCTGCACGCACAGCAAGATCCCGTCTTGACCAAGGTGAGCCAGTCGGAGGTTTGCTACGCGTGCCACAAGCAGCAGCGCGCCGACTTCCACAAGAACTCCACGCACCCGGTGCGCTTCGGCCGCATGACGTGCAGCGATTGCCACAATCCGCATGGCTCGACAAATCCCGCGCTGCTGATCAAGGCGAGCGTGAACCAGACCTGCTTCAGCTGCCACGCCGACAAGCGCGGGCCGCTGCTCTGGGAGCATGCGCCAGTGACCGAGGACTGCACGATTTGCCACGCGAGCCATGGCTCGGTGCGCGCCGCGCTGCTGACGAAGTCCCCGCCGCTGCTGTGCCAGCAGTGTCATTCGAGCGCCGGCCATCCGGCCGTCGCGCGCACCGGCAACGCCTTGCCCGGCGGCAGCGCCGGCGCGTCGGTGTTCCTGCTCGCCGGGGGCTGCACCAACTGCCATTCGCAAGTGCATGGGTCGAATCATCCGGCGGGCGCCAGATTGATGCGATGAACGAGCGCACCCCATCATGAGAACCTTCAGCCCCTTGTTCCTGCTCGGCGCGCTTGGCGCGTTGTCGACCGCGGCGAGTGATGCCGTTGCGGTGGAACCCTCGCAGTGGAAATGCGAATCCTGTCCCTTCGAGAAAGCGGCCAGCAGTGCGACGCTGGAAATCGGCGCCGGCGCGGTGTCGGACGATTCGGCCAAGTTCGGCGACTCCACCGGGCTGCAAAAGAAGGGCGGCTTTCTGATCGCCGGCGGCGCAGCGCGCACCCTTCGCGAAGACGGCGTATTCGGCAGCGTCACGGCCTCCGACCTGGGCCTGGACATACGCTCGCTGGTCGGCGAAGTCGGGCAGGAAGGCCTGTACGCCCTGCGTTTTGGCTACGCCGAAATACCCCGCCATCCATCGAACGGCGCGATGACGCCATTTCTGAACGCTGGCAGCGGCGTGTTGTCGTTGCCGCCCGGTGACGCGACGTTTCGCAGCGCCGAGCTGGCGACGAAGCGGAAACGCCTTGACGCGGGCGTTTCCTGGACTGGCATGGAGAACTGGACGCACCGGGTCGACGCGCGCCATGAAGTGCGCGACGGCACGCAGCGCAGCGCCGGCGCGTTCGCGACGACTGCCGCGCAGCTCGTCGCCCCCGTGGACCAGGTGACGGATCAGCTCGAGGTCTCGACGTCGTACGCCGCACGCAACTGGCACGCGACGCTCAGCTACCAGGCGTCGCAGTTCCGCAATGATCAGGAAGCGTTGACCTGGCCGTTTGTCGCGTTGACGAACAATCCAGCCGTGCCGACGCTGCGCGGCCAGCTCGCGCTTGCGCCCAGCAACCAGTTTCACCAGGTCATGGTCACCGCGGGCGCTCAGGTCAGCCCCACGGTGCAGGCGAGCGCCGAGCTTGCGATCGGCCGGATGACACAAGACGCGGCCTACCTCGAGCCGACCTTGAATACGGCGCTCGCTGTGACCCGGCCCGCGCCGTCGTTGGACGGCCAGGTTGCCACACGGAGCGCCAGCCTGCGCCTCAGCGCCGCACCGACACACCGGTTTCGTTTGCAGGCGAGCGCAACCCATGACAAGCGAGACAACCAAACGACCAGCCTCGAGTACGTGTCCGTGACGACGGATCTGGGCGTGCTCGGCCCGCCGCGCAACAACCAGCCGTACAGCTTCACGCAGGACCGGATCAAGCTGAGCGCCGACTACCGCGGCCCGGGCAGTCTGAAGACCAGCGTCGGCGCGGAACACGACAGGCGCGAGCGCAGCTTGCAGGAAGTTGAGACGACGCGCGAAGCGACGTATTGGGGGCGCATCAGCGCGCAGCCTCTGGAAAACCTCTCGCTCGCGCTCAAACTCGCTCATGCGAACCGCGACGCTTCCGACTACCGAAGCGTCGCGTCCATCGTCGCGCCGCAAAACCCGTTGCTGCGCAAGTTCAACATGGCCGACCGAAAACGCAACAGCGGCGGCGTGCGCGCCGACATCACACCAGCCGAAAACGTGAACCTCGGCTTCGGCGTCGATCTGGCGAGCGATCATTTCACCGGCAGTCAGATCGGTCTCACCGATTCTCGCAGCCGCAGCGTCGGCGCCGACGTGTCGATTGCGCTATCGGAGCAGACCCAAGTGCACGCCTTCGCGCACGCCGAGCGCTCGAGTTCGAACCAGGCCGGCAGCGAGTCGTTCGCCGCACCCGACTGGACGGGGCGCGGCGAAGACACCAACAAGGTGGCGGGAATCGGCGTCAGGCACGCCGCGCTGAAAGGAAAACTCGAGATCCGCGCCGACCTCGTCGGATCTCGCTCGCGCAGCGAGCTCAGCGTCAACGCGGCTCTGCCGAGCGCGCCTTTCCCCCACGCGACGACAGCGCTCGACAGCGTCAAGCTCAGCGCCACGTACCGTTGGAGCGACAGCCTGTCGCTGCTCGGGGAATACGGGCACGAACGTTTCGACTCGCGCGACTGGCATCTCGACGGCGTCGCGCCCACCAGCGTGCCAAACCTGTTTGGGTTCGGCGAGGTCGCGCCGCGCTACAGCGTCAACGTGGTGCGCGTCGCGCTGCGTCATCGCTTCTGAATCGCAGGCGCGCCATGAATGGGCCCCTTGCGATCGCCGCCGACGTAGTGCGACCGACCTCCGGATCGCCCGTCACGCCGAGCCTGCCGATCCCGTGTTACCTGACGCAGGCGTACTGGTGGGCGTATGTGCACCCGAAGGCGGTGCAACTGTTCGAGCGCGAATGGCTCGTCAACACGATCCTGTTTGGCAACTACGGTCGCCTGCGCGACGCCGCGCTCGCCGAGCTGGGCAGCGTGGTGCACGGCCGCACGCTGCAAGTGGCGTGCGTCTACGGCAACCTGACGCGCAAGCTCCAGCAGCGTCTGGCGGATGACGCGAGCCTGGATGTTGTCGACGTGCTGCCGATTCAGCTGCGCAACCTGCGCAGAAAATTGCCCGACGATCCGCGCGTCGCGCTGCTGCACGGCGACTCGTCGATGCTCGCCTGCGCCGACGCGAGCTACGACCAGGTGCTGCTGTTTTTCCTGCTGCACGAGCAGCCCGACGCGGTGCGCAGCAGCACGCTCGCCGAGGCGCTGCGCGTCGTGAAACCCGGCGGCAAGGTGATCATCGTCGACTACCACCGGCCCTCGATGTGGCACCCGATGCGCCCCTTGATGCGCCTGGTGTTTCGCAAACTCGAGCCGTATGCGATGGCGTTGTGGCAGCACGAGCTGCAGCACTTCATGCCGCCGCAGGCGAAACCCGCGTCGCTGTGCAAGCGCACCTGGTTCGGCGGCCTTTACCAGATGCTCGTGCTGCGCAAATAGCAAGCCGCCATGCTTCGGGTCACGAAGGTGGATGTCGCGATCGTCGGTGCCGGCGGCGCCGGCCTGCGCGCTGCGATCGCGGTCGCAGAAAGTGACTCCACTCTGAGCGTCGCGCTGATCTCCAAGGTCTACCCGATGCGCAGCCACACGGTCGCCGCCGAGGGCGGCGCTGCGGCCGTGACGTTGGCGCACGACAGCCTCGAGGCGCACTTTCACGACACCGTGGCGGGCGGCGACTGGTTGTGCGAGCAGGATGTGGTCGACTACTTTGTCGCTCACGCGCATGAAGAACTGGTGCAGATCGAGCACTGGGGTTGCCCGTGGAGCCGCACCGCCGATGGCCACGCCAACGTGCGCGCGTTCGGCGGCATGGCGAATGAGCGCACCTGGTTCGCCGCCGACCGCACCGGCTTTCACATGCTGCACACGCTGTTCCAGACGTCGATGAAATACCCGTCGATCCGCCGCTTCGACGAACACTTCTGCATCGATCTGGTCGTCGACGAGGGCCGAGCGCAAGGCGTCGTCGCCATCGCCGTGGCGAGCGGCGAGTTCCACTTGATCCAGGCCAAGGCGGTGATCATCGCCACCGGCGGCGCAGGCCGGGTGTTCCGCGAGAACACGAACGGCGGCATCGTCACCGGCGACGGCATGGCGCTCGCGTACCGCCACGGCGTGCCGCTGCGTGACATGGAATTCGTGCAATACCACCCGACATGCATGCCGCGCACGGGCCTGCTGTTCACCGAGGCGTGCCGCGGCGAAGGTGGTTTTCTGCTGAACAAGGACGGCTACCGCTATTTGCAGGATTACGGCCTCGGCCCGGCCGAGCCGCTGCCCCGCAACAAGGCCATGGAGCTCGGCCCGCGGGACCGCTTGAGCCAGGCGTTTTGGCACGAGAAACAAAAAGGCCGCACGATTGCCGGCGCGCACGGCGACGTGGTGCACCTCGATCTGCGCCATCTCGGCGAGAACAAGCTGCGCGAGCGGCTGCCGCAAATCTACGAACTCGCCGTGCAATACCTCGGCGTCGACCCGGCTCGGGCGCCGATCCCCGTGCTGCCTGCGGTGCACTACACGATGGGCGGCATCGTCGCTAATGCGAAGACCGAGTCGCCCATGCCGGGCCTGTACTCGGTGGGCGAGTGCTCCAGCGTGGGCATCCACGGAGCGAACCGGCTCGGCTCAAATTCGCTCACCGAGTTGCTCGTGTTCGGCAAGGTCGCAGGTGTCCAGGCGGCCGAATATTCCAAGCATCAAGTGCACGCGAATCCTGCCCTGGCCGCGGCGTTGGCGATGCAGGCGCGCGGCCGCGCACTTGCGGTTCTGCAGCGGCGCGGCAGCGGCGAGCGGATTGCGACGTTGCGCCGTGAAATGGCACAAAGCATGGAAGACGGCTGCGGCATCTACCGCAGCGCGCAGGCGATGCAGGCCACCTGCGACAAGCTCGCCGAGTTGAAGCAGCGCTTCACGAGCGTGCAACTCGACGACCGCTCGTCGGCGTGGAACACCGAGTGGCTGCTCGCCATCGAACTCGGCTACCAGCTCGACGTGGCGCAGGCGATTGCGCACAGCGCCCTGCAGCGCCGCGAATCGCGCGGCTCGCACCAGCGCCTGGACGGCTTCGAGGCGCGCGACGACGTCAACTTCCTCAAGCACAGCCTCGTGCACTTTGCCGGTGACGACGCTGCGCCGCGCATCGACTACGGGCCGGTGCGAATCACGCACTCTCCTCCAGGAACGCGCGCCTACGGTGCCGCGGGCGAGCGCGCCCAGGCCGAGCGCCGAGCCCAGGAGACCGCGCATGGCTGATGCAGAGAAGACCATCGCCATCGAGGTGCTGCGCTACCGCCCGGAGCAAGACGAGGCGCCGGTCTGGCAGCGCTACGACGTGCCCTTCACCGACGACATGTCGTTGCTGCAAGGCCTGCAATTCATCAAGGATCAAATCGACGGCAGCTTGAGCTTTCGCTGGTCGTGCCGCATGGCGATTTGCGGCAGCTGCGGAATGATGATCAACGGCAAGCCGAGCCTTTCATGTAAGACTTTCTTGCGGGAGCTGCTGCCCGGCCCGGTGCGGATCGAAGCGCTCGCCCACTTTCCGATCGAACGCGACCTGATCGTCAGCGTCGACGCCTTCGTGAAGAAGCTCGAGAGCGTCAAGCCCTGGCTCATCGCCAAAACGCCACGCACGCTCGCTGAAGGCGAGTACCTGCAGACGCCCGAGCAGCTCGAACACTTCGAGCAATACAGCGCGTGCATCAACTGCATGCTGTGCTATTCGGCGTGCCCGCAGTTCGGTCTGGACCCGGGCTTCACCGGCCCGGGCGTGCTGGCGCTGCTGCACCGCTACAACGCCGATTCGCGCGACGCCGGTCGCGCGCAGCGCATGGCCACCCTCAATGCCGAGGAGGGCGTGTGGAGTTGCACGGCAGTGGGCTACTGCTCGGAGGTCTGCCCGAAGCAAGTGGACCCGGCCAACGCGGTGAACCAGAACAAGGTGAACAGCGCCAAGGACTATGCGTTGAACCTGTTGCGCAAGGTCGTGCCGCGCGCGGGAGCCAAAAAATGAAGGCACGCGGTCCCTACGTTCGCCCCATGCAGGGCTGGTGGCGGCGCGATCCGTTTTTCATGCGCTACATGGTGCGTGAGGCGACGGCGCTTGCGGTGGCGGTCTACGCGCTGGTTCTGACTGCCGGCGTGGTCTGCCTGGCCCGCGGCGAAGCCGCCTGGAACGCCTGGCTTGCCATGCTGCAAACGCCCGCCTCGCTGCTGCTGCACGCGCTGCTGTTGATCGGCATGGCGGTGCATGCCAAGAGTTGGTTCGAGATCATGCCCAAGACGATGCCGATGCTGTTCGTTCGCGGCCGGCGCGTGAACGCGACGACGATCACGCGCGCCGGCTGGCTCGCGGTGGCGCTTTCGTCGATCGCGCTTCTTGTGCTGGTCGGATGGTGGCACTCGTGAAACGCTCCAACGCACCCGTCTTCTGGCTGCTGTTCGGTGCGGGCGGCATGCTGGCGGCGCTGCTCGGGACGATGCTGGTGTTCATCACCGGGATCGCCGCGCCGCTGGGCTGGCCACCCGCGGCGAATCCAATGTCGTATTCGCGCATGCTCGCCTTCGCGTTGCATCCCGCCGGCAAGGGTGTCCTGTTCGTCGTGATCGCGCTGTTTGCCTGGCACGCGGCACACCGCCTGCTGCACAGCCTGCACGATCTGGGCATCCCCAAGAGCGCCGCCGCCAAACTCGCCTGTTACGGCGCGGCGCTGGGAGTCACGCTGGTCGTCGCTGCTGGATTGCTATCGGTCGGGTTCTGATCGGCCGATCGAGCCAGCGCGGCTTGCGTGCGCGCGCCGCGACGGCCTCACTCGCCCCGCAACAACTCCAGCAACTGCGCAGCATCGAGCGGCGCTTTCGCGTCGCCCCCGTCCTGCCCGCTCAGGATGCCCTCGGCCAGGTCGCGCTTGCTGCGGTGCAGTTTCACGATCTTCTCTTCGATCGAGCCTTGCGTGACGAGACGGTACACCGTCACCGGCCGCAGTTGCCCGATGCGGTGCGCGCGGGCGCTGGCTTGCTCTTCGGTGGCGGGGTTCCACCAGGGGTCGGCGATGATCACGTAGTCGGCGACGGTCAGGTTCAGGCCGAAGCCGCCTGCCTTCAGGCTGATCAGGAACATGTCGCTGCCGCCCGCCTGGAACGCGGCGACGCGTTTGGTCCGCTCGGCGGCGGGCGTGCTGCCGTCCAGGTACTGGTAGGTCAGGCCCGCCATGTCCAGGCGCTCGCGCAGCAACGCGAGGAAGTCGGTGAACTGGCTGAACACTAGCGCCTTGTGTTTGCCCGCGACGAGCTCGACGGCGAGGCGCTCGAACTCCTGCACCTTGGCGCCGACGATGCCGAGTTCCGGCGCCACCAGGCGCGGGTCGCACGCCGCGCGGCGCAGCCGCGTCAGCGCGGCCAGCACGTGGAACTGGTTTTGCCCCTCCTTGCTGCTGCCGCCGCTGCCGGCGTTCGCGGAAATCACCTGCGCCACACTCGCCTGCGCTTGCTGGCGCAGCGCCTCAAGCAGCGCGCGCTCCTTGGTGCCGGGAATCACTTCGTGGACGATTTCGGTGCGCGGTGGCAAGTCGGTCAACACTTGCGCCTTGGTGCGGCGCAGGAGAAACGGTGCGAGCAGACGCCGCAGGCGGCGTGACGCCGCGGCCTTGAGCTGTGCATCGTCGTCGCGTTCGATCGGGCCGACGAAGTTGCGCGTGAACTGCTCGGCGCTGCCGAGCAATCCGGGGTTGCAGAACCCCATGATCGCCCACAGCTCGCCGAGGCGGTTTTCGATGGGCGTGCCCGTGAGCGCGAGCTTGAATTCGCCTTGCAGCGCGAGCGCCGCCTTGGCGCGGCGCGTTGCCGGGTTCTTGATCGCCTGTGCTTCGTCGAGCACGATGCTGTGCCAGGGTGCTGCGGTCAGGATGTCGGCGTCGATCTGCAGCAGCGAGTACGAGCAGATCAGCACCTGGCCCGGCCCGAGGGCGCGCACCTGGCGTTGGCGCGCGCTGCGGCGCGGGTTCTCGGTGCCGGCGGTTGCAGCGCTCGATTCGGCACTGCCCGCATCGCCGGACGCGGCGGCTGCGCCGGATGTGCTGGGTGCGCCAGGCGCCGCCGCCAGCGCTTGCGCCGGTGAGGTCTCGGTATCGTCAACGAATTCGGCCTGCACATCGTCGCTCAGCAGCACGTCGCCGTACAGCTCGACTTGCAGACCCGGCGCAAAGCGCGCCGCCTCGATCAACCAATTGCCGCACACGGAAGTCGGCGCGATCACGAGTGCCGGGCCACCGGCTGCACGTTGCAACAGCAGCGCCAGCGTCTGCACCGTCTTGCCCAGGCCCATGTCGTCGGCGAGCACGGCGCCGAAGCCACTCGCGCCCAGGCGCATCAGCCAGCGGTAGCCCTCGAGCTGGTAGTCGCGCAATTCGGCGTCCAGGCTCGCTGGCGGCTCGAAGCTCAGTGCCTGCGCTTGCTCCCAGGCTTTGCTGCGTTTGCGCCACGCGGTGTCGCCCTCCAGCGTCAAAGTGCTGCCGCTCGTCTCCCACGCCAGCGCCGCGAGGTTCGACAGCCGCTGGCCCGCCTTGTGCGGTTGCGATAGCGCCGCGAGGTCGCTGAGTTGCTGGCGCAGCGCGTCGCTCAGCGCGAGAAAGTCGCCTTCCGCGAGTGCCACGTAGCGGCTCTTGCTCGATTGCGCGAGCTCTAACAGTTGGCGCAAGTGCAGCACTTCACCGCCGTCGAGTTCGAGTTCGCCGTCCAGCTCCAGCCATTCGCCTTTGGAACTCGCGCGCAATTTCACTGCGGCCTCGGCCACTGCGCGCACGCGCATCGGCTTGCCCTTGGGCCATTCGGTGATGATGTGCTCGCCCAGCGCGCTCAAACCTTCCACCGCGGCAAGCGCGTGCCGCGGCTCGTCAAGAATCCATTCGTGGCCGGCGTCGTCGATGAAGTCGAGCGCGCCAAGCAGCTTCTCCACGTTGGCGCGCTCGCGCGGCAGGTCACGCTGGGTCGACAGCGTCACGCCCTGGTGCACCGTCGTGACGCGCAGGCGCCCGGTGCCCGGCGGCAAGCGCGGGCCGAAGTCACCGAACGGTGCGGCGAGCAGGCACAGCAGCAAGCCCTTGCCCTGCGGCGTGAGTTCGGCGCGCAGCACGGGGCTCGCCTCAACTTCATGGCCGGCTTCGGCGTCGCTCGCGACGTGAAAGTGCGCGGCGAGCACGCGCAGCGCGGCATCGAGCTCGGTGCGCGCCGCAACGGGCACCTTCCAGCCTTGCGTCACGAGTTCGGCGACGCGCAGTTGCGCGGGCGTGAGCCGCACCAGGCGCGCGCGCGCGGTCCCGTCGGCAATGAACATCGTGCTGCGACGTTTCAAGCGCTGCTCGCGCCAGCGCTGCGGAAAGTCTTCGTCTTCCTTGTCTTCCTGCTTGTGCCTGGCGTGGCGCACCGGGTCGAGCAGGCGAAACGTGATGTCCTCGCCCTGCGTCATGATCTCCAGCGCGGGCAGGGCCTCGACGACTTCGATGAACTGCGTCGGGTCGCGCTCCCACGCGACAAAAGGGTGGCGCACCAACGCCGGCGCTGCGGTCACAACGTCGAGCACCGGCCGGTTGCCGAAGTCCTCGCGTTGCACTGCGCGCAGCAGCGCGGCGTCGTGCGTCGCCAGGTCCTTGCGCTTGATGAGGGTGGCCAGCGACACTGGCTTGGGCTTGCCCAGGCCGCGCGCGCCAGCCTTTTGCTCCATCGGTTCGATGCTCTCGATGCGCGCGTCGGCGCCCGCGCGAACCACCCAGATCAGCCGGTCGGCCTCGGCCTTGGCGCCGCCTTTGGTCGGCGCGGGCGTACTGCCCCCCAGCGCGAGGATCGCCGCCAGCGCCTCGCGCCAGCGGTCTTGCGCAGCGCCGATGAAAAACGCCGCATCGGCGTCCGCCCCAGCGGGTGCGTCGCCGAGCAGCATCGCACCGGCGCGCCGTGTCAACTGCGCGAGCCACCCGAGTTGCGCGGCTTCGAACTGCGCCGACAGCGCCTGCACGTGGGCGCGCACTTTGTCCGGCGCCTTGGGTTCGATGCGCAGCCACGCGGCGAGCAACAAGTGGTGCAGGTACTCGAGCGACTGCAGCCCCGAATCGGGCGCGTGCAGCAAGTGAAACTTCGCGGTCGACAGGGGCGCGTCGCCCAGGCGCTGGTCGATCGCGCTGACCCAAACGCCGAGTGACGCAAAGGGGTCGGCACTGCTCTTGCTCATTTCGGCAGCGGCGAACTTGCGCGCTTTCGTCCATGCCCCGGGTTCGGGGCTCGCGAGCAGCGCCATCAGGTACAGCCACAGCATCGAAGGCGACGCCAGGTTCTTGCGCCGGCCCAGTTCCACCGCGGCCTGTTTCAACGCGGCTTCGAACTGCGCCGCACCGGCGTGCCAGTTGCCTTGGGCGATGACGAATGCGGCACGAATCAGGTCAGGATACGAACCCAGTTCGCCTTCGCAGAGCGCTCTGGCGCCGGCGAAGTCGCCGCGGAACAGCAACGACTCGGCGAGCCGGCAGCGCAGGTCGGGCGGGAACCCGTCAGCGTCTTGCGCGCCCTCGGCGATCAGCCAATCTTCGAGCGGCTTGCCTGCGCTCTCGGCATAACCGCTGAGCGCCATCATCAAATGATCGATCAAGGACTTTCGCAGCACGGGTTGCAGCCGCACGAACAACTGCGCATCGAAGGGCTGCAACACCGCCTTGCGCAACGCGCCGTCCCACAAGTGCGTGAAGCTGTAGGCCATTTCGCCCAGGCGCTGCAGGTGCTGCAGCGTCGCGCCGCCGAAGATCACGAGGCGCATTGCCGCGGCGAGTTGCTCTTCGTCCTGATAGCCCAGCGTGTAGGCGTGTTCGAAACGGTTCACGGCGCGCCAGGCTTCGAACCATGCTTTGGCGCTGCGCGGCTCACGCATCATTTCGCGAAAGCGCTCGCCGGCCCGTGGTTGCACGGCGCAGATGCGCCCCTGCGTATCGCGCGTCGCGTGGCCGGCCGCCACCAGCGCGTCGATCAGTTTGCGCACCTCCATCGGGTTGAACGCCGTGTTGCGCTCGGTGCGCAGCCCCGCCGCGGCCATCATCTCGGCGACGCGGCTCACGTGCGACGGCGCCTGCAGCGCGCACAGCGTGTCGTGCACGAGGGCGTCATCGCGGGCGAGGCCCAGCCCGAGCCGGGCTGCGCCGGCAGCGTGAATTGCGGCGTCAAGGGCGGCGCCGGCGGCGCCGACGGTGCGCGCCAGGGGCACAGGCGCGTCAGGCAGCAGCGAGGTCTGGGCGGTGGGGGGCTTGAGGGGTTTCAAGGGCGATCGTCGGGATGCGGCGTGAAATGCATGAGCCTACCCGATGCGCATGACGCCATCGGCTATTCTGCTGCGCATGCCGAATCCTCAAGCCGCGCCCGTGCTCGACGTTCTGATTGTCGGCGCCGGCTTCGCCGGCCTGTACATGCTGTACGAAGCGCGGCGCACGGGCCTGAGCACACTCGTCGTCGAAGCCAGTGACAGCGTGGGCGGCACCTGGTACCAGAACCGCTACCCCGGTGCACGCGTCGACATTCCGAGCCTGGAGTATTCCTTCGGCTTCGACGATGCGCTGCAGCAGGAATGGCGCTGGAGCGAGCGCTACGCGTCGCAGCCCGAACTGCTGCGCTACGCGAATCACGTCGCCGACCGCTTTGGCTTGCGCGACGGGATTGTCTTCAATGCGCGCGTCACGAGCCTGGCGTTCGACGAGGCCGCCTCGATCTGGCGGGTTCGTGGCGCAAACGGCGAGTCCTGGTCGGCCAGATTCGTCGTGATGGCGAGCGGCCCGCTGTCGTCGCCCAATACGCCGCAGTTCCCGGGGCTCGAGAGTTTTGCCGGGCCGGTGTATCACACGGCGAAGTGGCCGCACCAGCCGGTGGACTTCTCCGGCCAGCGTGTCGCGATCGTCGGCACGGGTTCGTCGGCGGTGCAGGCGATTCCGCTCATCGCGCAGCAGGCGCGCGAACTCACGGTGTTCCAACGCACTGCCGCGTACACGGTGCCTGCGCACAACGGCCCGCTCGACCCTGCGTATGAAACGCGCATCAAGGCCGATTACGCAGGCTTTCGCGCACGCAACAGCCGCATGCGCGCAGGCATCGGCTCTGAGTGGCCGCCGGTGCAGCCCTCGGCGCTGGCGGTGGACGCGAGCACGCGCGACGCCACCTACGAGGAGCGCTGGCGCATCGGCGGCTTCAGCCTGCTCGGCGCGTTTTCCGACACGATGATCGACCCGCGCGCCAACGCGCTGGCGGCGGAGTTTGTGCGCAACAAGATCCGTGCTGCAGTGACGGATCCACGGGTCGCCGAGCTGCTGTGCCCCACGCACACGTTGGGCTGCAAGCGGCTGTGCGTCGACACCGGTTACTACGAAACCTTCAACCGCAGCAACGTGCGGCTCGTCGACGTGAGTGACGCCAGCGCCGACGCCATCGTCGCGATCACGCCGCGCGGAGTGCGTACGAAGGCACGCGAATTCGACGTCGACGCCCTGGTGCTCGCTACCGGCTTCGACGCGATGACGGGCACCCTGATGCGCCTGGACCTGCGCGGCCGCGGCGGTGTGACGATCCAGGACAAATGGCGCGCCGGGCCGCACACCTACCTGGGCCTGATGGTCGCCGGCTTCCCGAATCTCTTCAACGTCGTCGGGCCCGGTTGCCCCGCAGCGTTCACGAACGTGATCCTGTCGATCGAGCAGCATGTGAACTGGATCGCGCAGTGCATCGCCGCTGTTCGGGGCCGCGGCCGGCAGACGATCGAAGCGACGCCGGCCGCTGAAGCGGCGTGGGTGGAACACGTCAACGCCATCGCGCAGGCCACGCTCTACCTGAGCTGCAACTCCTGGTACCTCGGCGCCAACATCCCCGGCAAGCCACGAATGTTCATGCCCTTGCTCGGCTTCCCGCCCTACGCCGACAAATGCGCCGAAGTTGCGCGCAACGGCTATGAGGGGTTCGCGTTGGCTTGACGCCGGCCCGTCAATACGTGCCGATGTAGTCCTTCTTGCCCACCTCCACGCCGTTGTGGCGCAGGATTGCATACGCGTTGGTGACGTGGAAGAAGAAGTGCGGCAAGCCATAGTGCAGCAAGTACGCCTGGCCGGTGAAGCGCTTCTCCTTGGGCGTGCCGCCTTGCGTGATGATTTCGCGCGTCGCGCTGCCCTCGAACTGCTGCGGCTTCAGGCTCTCGACGAAAGCCAGCGTCTTGGCAACGCGCGCGCGCAAGTCGGCAAAGCTTGTCTCGTTGTCTTCGAAGCTCGGCACGTCGACACCGGCCAGGCGCGCCGAAACGCTCTTCGCGAAGTCGCACGCCACTTGCACCTGGCGCAGCAAATGGAACATGTCCGGGTACAGGCGCGCGTGCAAGAGCGCCATCGGCTCGATCTTGCGCGCGCTGGCGTGTTCCTCGGCCTTGCCGAGCACGCCGCTCAGGCTGCCGAGCATTTGTTTGAAGACGGGAACCGCCGTGTCGTACAGAGAGGATGAGGTCATGGGAGCTTTCGGGTAAGTGCGCAAATCGCGCTGGCTCGGATATTGGAACATCCGCCAAGGCTGCCGCGTTGCAAGCCATTGAAATCACTGCACCAGGCGCCGCAATCCATCCCGGAACTTGCAGAAGCTCGGCGACCTGTTTTGCTCGACGTCCATCATCGGACCGATCCGCTCTGCCCAGCCATGTTTGATTTGCCCAGGCAAGGGCCAGCCGGCTTTCTGGATGGCAGCGTGGCCACCTGGCTGCACGGCGTCGGCCAGCAACTCCCACGTGCCGCACACGGTGTCTTGGCGGTAACGCCGCAGTACATCCCGCTTGGCTCTGGGAAAAGCGGCGAGCAGGGCCTGTCGATCCCCCAGGTACCAAGCTTCCATCTCTTCGATCGCCAGTCGGAACAATGCGTGCGGTGCGGGCTGGCATCGCGACAGCAGAGTCTTCAACTCCTTCAGGAAGGTTTTGCAATCGCGTCGGTCGCTGTCCAGCAAAACCACAACGGCATCGACGCCCGGCGTCTTGCCATAGCCGGCAAGCAGGCGCGGCAATCGAGCGAGCAGCGCCCGCTTGGCTGGGTCTGACTTGGCGGAGAGGCCGGCCGGCAGGCGGCCGATGCCCTTGTACGGGTGCAGCCGCCATGTGTGCGGCGCACCCTGTTCTCCGATGACGTGCGGCAACAGAGTTTCGAGCAGTCGGGCCCCTGAAGTGTCTTCGACGAGCACCTCGATATGCATGCTCAGCTCGCATCCAGGTAGTCGCTATACCAAAGCCCACCAAGCGGAAGCCCTTCGTTCACGAGGTTTTGGACAAGGGTGAGATCGGACACGCGGCGAATTGTCGAGAAGCCATCCGCTGCCTTTTCGAGAATCCACACCTCCCTGGGCGAGAGCGCATCGACGAAGTGCGGCTGGTGAGTCGTCACGAAGACCTGCGGTGCATTTCTCTTGCCGGTGGCATGGCTGCGCAATTCGCGCGCCAATGAGTCGAGCAGGCCGTGATAGAGGCCGTTCTCGGGTTCCTCGATGCAGATGAACGGCGGCGGCTCCGGGTCCTCCATCAGAAGCAGGTAGGCAAAAATCTTCAGCGTGCCGTCGGACATCTGCCCCGCGTAGAACGGATCGGCAAACGCCCCGTCGTTGAATTGCAGCAGGACGCGCTTGTCTTCGGTGACGATGGCCTTGATGCCCTGAATGCCCGGAATCTTGCCGGCGATTCGCGCGAGGATCGACTTGAATCGATCCTTGTGTTCGCGTTCCATGTACTGGACCACGTTGCCGATGTTGTCGCCATGGATGTTGAGGTGCCGTTGCGCGCCGGCGGACGGAATCGAACGGGCCGCGTCCGGGTGGAAATACGACAAGTACCAACCCTTGAGAAAGTCCCGAAAGCGTTTGATGCGCGGGTGTTCTTTGAGCGTTCCCAGGGTGGCAATGCCCAACTGCCGCAAGTCGGTGAGTTCAACTTCCTCCTGTGCGGAGTCCTCTTCCGAATCTTCGGCTTCCACGGCCTCCTCCCCCGCCCACACCTTGCCCTTGCCATGGTCCAGGCGCAAGAAGGGAAAAGGCCTTCCATACTTCTGCAGTTTGCGACGCTGCTTCAACACCTCAGACTGCACGAAGGGGCGGCCGCTGCGGTCCAGATTGATGGCGAGTTCGTACGTGATCGGCCGTTCTCCCTTGGCCTCCCGGTAGTAGATCTCGAACTGGATGGCCTCGCTCGTTCCCAGCGAGCGCATTCGCTCGAAGCCGCCACGTTGTTTGTCGTCGCAGGCAGACTCCACGTCGGTCGATAGGCAATCGGCGACAAAGCCGAAGGCATCGAAAAGGGTGCTCTTGCCCGCGCCGTTCTTGCCGATCACCACAGTGAACGGCGTCAGCGGCTCGCCCTGCTGTTGCGTGGACAGTTTCCCCAGCGTCACGTCGCGCAGCGCGCGGTAGTTGCGAACGCGAAAACCCTCGATCAGCGCCATGTTGTCTTCCTCTGAGCCGCGCTCATTCTTCTATGCCATTAAACATTCGCCGACTGACAAGCATTCTCGCCAGTTTTCACCTTGAACTCTCAGGGGCCGTCGCGACCAGTATGCACGCGCCTCGATTCAATCGGAGCAGGCGGGACGCTCTGGTTCTTCGACAGACAATCCCCCGATGGTGCGTCTCGAAGCAAAGGCTCGACTGAACCCGAAGGGGGAAGGAAGTGCTGCTGCATGCTGCGCCAGTCCAACGGGTGAGAGTCCCGTCCCGGTAGGCGTCGGTGCGCCGGGTAGCAGACCCCAGGCAGTGGAGGGAGACCTCCATGCCCGAGCGGGGCGTCAAAAGCCCGTGAGGCGGCGCGAGCCGCGCAGCGGGGAGCAAGCACGCGGGCCGCAACATGAAGTGAAGCCTGCAGCCTCGACAGATTTACAACCCGCAGGCCGAGCCGCTCATTTCACGGCGAAGGCAACACCGCTGGCGCAAGAACCGAAGCGCGCTGGGGGCTGCGGCGGGGTATGGGGCGCAGCACGCGTGCAAGGACTGGAGCGGAACGTGAGAGGCCCGTCTGCGCGGCCCTTGTCAGGGCAGATGAGCTCGTATAAGCCCAAGGCGAAGTCGAGTCGTGCGCAGCGGGAGTCCGAGGGGATCGTAGTACCGGACGGGGCGGCGCCAGCCGTGCCGACGAAGGCCGTGCGGCATAACGCGGCTGGAGGGAAGGGTCCTTGCGGTGGTCATGCTGATGGAGCGGGTAAGCGCGAGGGAATGGCCGGCCAGACCGGACCTAACGACCCCGTCGAGCGGGATTCGAAAGAAGACGGGTCGAGCGACAAAGTGCGACAACTGCAAAGGCAGCTCTGGGCCGCAGCCAAGCGGGCACCGGGAAGGCGCTTCCATGCGTTGTACGGCCAGATGTGCAGGGATGACATCCTGCACGAGGCGTGGAAGCGAGTGCGCCGCAACAAGGGCGCAGCGGGCGTTGATCGGGTGACGATCGGCGAAGTCGAGCAGTACGGAGTCCGGCGCTTCCTGCAAGAGCTGGGCGCGGTGCTGCGCGCGGGCGAGTACGGTGCGCAGGTCGTGCGGCGCGCCTACATTCCAAAGGCAGACGGGGCCAAGCGGCCTCTGGGCATCCCGACGGTGCGAGACCGGGTGGTGCAGATGGCGGCCAAGCTGGTGTTGGAGCCGATCTACGAGGCGGACTTCGGGCCGTGCTCGTACGGGTTCCGGCCCAGGCGCAGTGCGCAGATGGCGTTGCAGCGGCTGAGGCTTCTGGGCAACGCGGGCGCGGATCACGTGCTGGACGCCGACATCGAGAACTACTTTGGCAGTATCGCGCACGACAAGCTGCTCACCCTGGTGGGCCAGCGGGTCAGCGACCGGAAGATGCTCAAGCTGGTACGGCAATGGCTGCAGGCCGGGGTGATGGAAGACGGGGTGGTGAGCCATCCGGTGGCGGGCACGCCGCAGGGTGGAGTGATCTCGCCACTGCTGTCAAACATCTACCTGCATGTGCTGGATCGGGTGTGGGCCAAACATGGGGCGCACCTGGGAGAGTTGGTGCGGTATGCGGACGACTTCGTGGTGATGTGCCGCACGGCGCAGGGCTGCGAGGAGGCGCAAGGCCGCATCGAGCATGTGTTGGGCCGACTGGGTCTGAAGCTGCATCCGAAGAAGACGCGGCGCGTGGTGCTGACGCAAGGCCGGGAGGGCTTCGACTTCCTGGGCTGCCATCTGCACAAGCGCATGAGCGGACGGATGTGGCAGCAAAAGGGCCTGAAGCGCTACTACCTGCAGAACTGGCCGGGCCGCAAGGCGATGAACCGTGTGCGAGACCGAGTGCGGGAGCTGACCCCGCGCCGACGCTGTCACCAGGACGTGCGAAGCGTGATCGCCGAGCTCAACCCGGTGCTGCGCGGCTGGGGACAGTACTTCCAAACGGGCAACGCAGCCAACCACTTCATCGACGTGGACGCCTACGTCGTGAAGAGGCTGAAAAGCCTGCGGCTCAAGCGCGCTGGGCGCAACTTGCGAGCGGGCCAGGCCCAACGCTGGGATCGCGACTACTTCGAAAGCCTTGGATTGCATCGCCTGCGCGGGACGATCCGCTACCCGGGCAAACCTCCTGGCAACGGGAGGCCTGCGTAATGCTGCGAGCCGACAGACCACTGGTAAGCCGTGTGCGGGAAATCCGCATGCACGGTTTGAACGGGGGTGTTGGCTCTGTTATCGACCTTCGGGCCTGAAACGGGCCAACATCTACCAATGACCGACGCCGCACCCCCCCACCAGCGCCGCGCGCGCTACAAGGGAACGCACCCGCGCCGCTTCGAAGAAAAGTACAAGGAACTCGACCCTTCGCGCCACGCCGACGAGCTGCAAAAAGTGATGCAGCGCGGTCAGACGCCGGCGGGAATGCACCGGCCGATTTGCGTCGCCGAGATCGTCGACATCCTGAATCCGCAGCCGGGCGACGTGGGCCTCGACGCGACGCTCGGCTACGGCGGCCACGCGCAAGCGCTGCTGGCGCGCCTGCGGCCGGGGGGGCGCCTGTTCGGCATCGACGTCGATCCGCACGAGCTGCCGCGCACCCAGACGCGGCTGCTCGCGCTGGGCTTCGATGCGGCGGCGTTGACGCTGCGGCGCCTGAATTTTGGCGACGTGCGAACTTTGCTGCCTGAGGCGGGTGGCGGGTTTGACTTCGTCCTTGCCGATCTCGGCGTGTCGTCGATGCAAATCGACAACCCGGCGCGCGGTTTTACTTTCAAGGCCGACGGGCCGCTGGACTTGCGCCTGGACCCGAGCCAAGGCGCGACGGCCAGTGACCTGCTGCTATCGGTGACGCGCCCACAATTGCGCGAGCTGCTCGTCGAGAACGCCGACGAGCCGCACGCCGTGGCGCTGGCGGCTGCGCTGCAAGGCCAATACATCGAAACGACGACGCAGCTCGCGGCGCGCGTGCGCGATGCGCTGCGTACCGTTCTCGGCCCCAAGATGCCCAAGGACGAGCGCGACGCGGAGATCAAGAAGACGCTGCAGCGCACCTTTCAGGCGCTGCGCATTGCCGTGAACGATGAATTCGCCGTGCTCGATCGCTTTCTGGAAGCACTGCCCGATTGCCTGAAACCCGGCGGGCGCGTCGCGATCCTGAGTTTTCACTCCGGCGAAGACCGGCGCGTGAAGAAGGCGTTTCAGGCGGGCGAGCGTGTGGGCGTGTATGCGCGTGTCGCGCCTGAGCTGCTGCGGCCCGGCCTTGGGGAGCAGCACGCGAACCCGCGCGCCAGATCTGCGAAGTTGCGTTGGGCAGTGAAGGCCGCGTAAGGCGCGACGCTGCGGGCTTGGCGGCGAGCTGGCCTCGTCCATGCTCGCGCACCGTCGTCCCGACCCCGTGTCAAGCACAGGGCCGGCATCCACCGTCTGCGCCTACCCGCCGAAGTGCAACCGGAACTGCGCCCCATCGGTGAAGGCGCACGACCCCGTTCCCATGCCGTTGCCGCTGAGCTGGTAGTTGCACTGAACGCTCGCGCCGCGTGGGCCGCTCGCGTTGGCCACGCCGCGCCGGCCTGGGCCGTCGATCCGCGTCGCCTCGCCTTGCAGCGTATCGCCGAGGTAGCCCAGGGTGATCGTGCCGCGGCCGGTCTTGTGGTCGACGATCACGGCGCTGAGCGTGCCGGCGCGCTGTGCCGGCTCGTTCAGCGGATACAGGCGCGCCGTCAGCACGCTCGTCGCGGGCTGCGCTGCAGGCGCCGTGACGACCACCGTGGCCGGCGTTTGTGTGTGCAGGGGCAAGCCGGTGTTCGCATCGACGGGTACCAGCACGCACGCCGAAAGAGTGCAAACCATCGCTGAGCACAACAAGGTTCGAGACATAGTCGCTTTCGCTGCGCGGCACATGCCGCGGGGCGATGTTCGGCGCAGGTGCTTGGCCACGGCAAGCGGCATGTGCCGAGGTATCGGCGCTCGATACCGCCAGGCGCGTCGGTGCGCGCCGTGTTGCTGCTGCCTACCAGGCGAGTTCGAGAATCTCGCGCACCTCGGCCACACTCTTGATCGGCCGTGGGTTCGCCAGCACGGGCGGATACACGAGTGCGCGCTGTGCCAACTCGTCGAGCTGCTCGCGGCGAATCCCCACGGCGCGCAAATTGCCGGGCTGGCCGAGCGCGGCGATGAGCTCGGCGATCAACTCGTGCGCCGGCCGCTGCGGCGCGCCCATCGCCTCCGACAAACCACGCTGGCGCGCGCTGTTCACCACCGCGTTCCAGCGCAGCACCGCGGGCAGCATGACGCACGAGGTGTGGCCGTGGCCGACGTTGAAGCCTGCGCCGAGCGCGTAGCCGATGCCGTGGCTCGCGCCGGTCTGCACGCCTGCGGCGAGCGGCGTGCACGCCTGCCACATGCCGAACTGCGCTTCCAGGCGCGGCTTCAGGTCCAGCGGGTACCGCGCGATTTCAGGCAAGGCGCGGGCGAGCAGGCGCAAGCCCTGCAGCGACGCCGCCTCGGTGGCCGGTGTGGCCTGCGGCGAGCACCAGGTCTCGACCGCGTGATCGACGGAGCGGATCGCCGTGGAGAACAGCAAATCGTGCGGCGTGTCGAGTGTCGCCGCGGGGTCGAGCACGGCGCTGATCGGCACCATCAGGCGGTGCACGAAGCGCTGCTTGGCGTGCGTCGTGCTGTCGGTGATGCCGCACATGCCGGTGAACTCCGACGCCGAGAGCGTCGTCGACACCGCGAGCATGCGCACCGGATGCGCCGGGGCTTCGATGGCGCGCGCAATCTCGGGCGGCGCGGCCTCGCGGTACGGTTCCATCTCGGCGGGCGTGCGCAGCCCCATCCACAGGCACATCTGCACGGCTTTGGCGGCGTCAATCGCCGAGCCGCCGCCCACGCCGACAAGCAGGTCTGCGCCGCACTCGCGCGCCGCGGCGGCCGCAGCGATCACGTCTTCGCGCGGGCTGTGCGCGCGCATCGCCCAATAGCCACCCACGTGAAGCGGCCCGAGCGCAGCCACCAGCTTTTGCAGCGGCCCGTCGGCGAGCGCGGCGAGCGAGCGGCCGGAGATTGTGAAGACGCGCTTGGCGCCCAGGCGCTGCGCTTCGGCGCGCACCGCGGCGCCGGCAGGCACGCCGTGCACGATGCGCTCCTGCGCGGTGAACGAGTGGCTGCCTGAGGGCAGACCTTCATGGAGCTGGTGCATCGCCTGAGCCTTCACGTGACGGACGCACAGTGTCCACCCGGCGCCACAGCGCGCCAATCGGCAGTTTCCTGGGGCATGCAGCGGACCGATGCCGCAGGCAGAGGGCTCACGCAGGCGGCTCCACGCAAATCACCCTCAAGTCCTGGCTCGAGGGGCCGAAGACGCTCGGGAGGTACCAGCGATTGCGCGGCCATGGCGTGCGGCGTATGCGCTCGCCACGGCGGGCTTCGTGAAGTGCTGCCGACCTGTGCGTGCTGTTCAGCGGAAGAATACTGCGATGAAAGCGTGGCTGGCCCGACTCTTTTCAAACCCCGCGGTGGCGCAAGAGCCGGCCCGCGCCGAGCCGGCCCGCGCCGAGCGCGCCGTCGAGCCGGCGATCGCCACGCCCGCGCCACGCCCCTTGCTGCTGCCTGTGCAGGCGGCCCAAACCATCGACGGGCCTGAAGGCGTCGAACTCGCGTTTTTCAGCTGGATGATCGGCGGCCCGGCGATCGTTCATGCACCCCCCAGCGCGCGCGAGTCGCGCGCCCTGCAACGCCTGGACCAGCTCGCCGCCGACACGAGCGCGCACGCCCACCTGTTGCCGCGCGCTGCTGCGGTGGTTCCGCAGTTGATGGCGCGCCTGCGCGACGCCGAGAGTTCCACGGCACAACTCGCGCAATTCGTGTCGCGCGACGTGACCCTCGTCGCCGAAGTCATGCGCGTCGCCAACAGCGTGCACTACCGGCGCGACGCGGCTGTCGTCGAACTCGGGCACGCGATCCGCCTGCTCGGCGTCTCCGGGCTGAAGAGTGCGATTGCGCGCAGCGTCTTGCGGCCGATGTTCAATTCCCGCGGCGGCGAGCTCGCGACGCGTGGCTCCCCGCGCTTGTGGGAGCACACCGAACTCAAGACTCAACTGTGCGCAGCGCTGGCGCGCAGCCAGGGGCTGGACCCCTTCGACGGCTATCTCGTCGCGCTGGTGCACAGCGCCGTCTGGTCGGCCGTGCTGCGCACCCTGGACGGTGTGGTAGCGCAAGAGCCATGGTGCCTCAGCGCGCCGTGGGTGACGGCACTGGGTTTGCGCCGTGATCGCCTGTTTGCCGCGGTCGCGCGCAACTGGCAACTCAGCGACGCAGTGACCCAACTCGCCGACGCAGCGGCGCAGCACGGTCTGGGCGCGGCAACGTCGCCGCAGGCTCGGCTGCTCTGGGTGGGCGACCGCTTCGCTTCGCTGCTCTGCGTGCCCAGTCAAGTGGCGGCGGCCCAGAGCTGGCTGGACAGCCTTGCCGAGCCGGTGCGCAATTGCTTCGAGGCCTTGCGCGAAGCCCAGAGCACGTCTCCCGCCTGAGCACCGCGCGCTCGGGGCCACGCAGTGCGCGGCTCGCGCCGCCGGCCACGGCACAATTCGAACCTCGATGCGCCAAGCCGCCCTGCGTCTGGATGGCTTGCGTGCCGCAGCCCGCGCCGCATGACTTCATCCACTCCCACCTTGCCTGCCGAAGTGATGGCTGCGCTGGCACGCGCCGGTTTGCTCGAACCGGATGAGGTGCCGCGGGCCGAGCCGCTTGCCGGTGGCGTGTCGTCCGACATCTGGCGCGTCGATTTGCGCCAAGGCGCGGTGTGCGTGAAGCGCGCGCTCGCGCAACTGCGCGTGGCGGCGCTGTGGGAGGCGCCGGTCGCGCGCAATGCCTTCGAGGTCGCGTGGATCGAAGTCGCCGGCGCCGTCAACCGCGACGCCGTGCCGCGCCTGCGCGGCCACGATGCAGCGGCGCAGTTGTTCATCATGGATTTTCTCGACCCGGCGCAGCACCGCTTGTGGAAGAACGAGCTGCGCGACGGCCGCGCCGACGCTGGCGCCGCTGCCGCAGTGGGCGCGCGCCTTGTACAGATCCACGCCGCCACGGCGCGCCGGCCAGAAATTGCGCAGCGCTTTCCAACCGATCAGATCTTCCACGCGATTCGCCTCGCGCCCTACCTCGAAGCCACCGCCCAGCGCCACGCCGACGTGGCAGGTGTCTTGCACGCGCTCGTGCAGACGACGGCAACGACGCATGAAGCACTGGTGCACGGCGACGTGAGCCCGAAGAACATCATGCTCGGGCCGCAGGGGCCGATTTTTCTGGACGCCGAATGCGCCTGGTACGGCGACCCGGCTTTCGACATTGCGTTTTGCCTGAACCATCTGCTGCTCAAATGCCTGTGGGTGCCCGCGGCGCGCGCGGATTTTGCGCGCTCCTTCGAAGCCTGGGTTGCGAGCTACGCGGCCGGCGTCAACTGGACGCAGTGGCCCGTGCTGGAGCGCCGCGCCGCGCACCTGCTGCCGGGCCTGCTGCTCGCGCGCGTGGACGGCAAGTCGCCGGTCGAATACATCACCGACGAAGCGCAGAAGAACATCGTGCGCCGCGCCGCACTCGCGCTGCTCGCCGCACCGGTGGCGAAGTTGAACGCGGTTCTCGCGCGTTGGATTCAGGAGTTGACGTGACATTCAAGATCAGCAAGGTTCACGCCCGGCGCGTCTGGGACTCCCGTGGCCGCCCCACCGTCGAGGCCGAAGTCCTGCTTGCCGACGGCAGCGTCGGCCGGGCAATCGCCCCCGCGGGTGCGTCCACCGGCAGTGCGGAGGCAATCGACCTGCGCGACGGTGGCCCGGCGTTCGGCGGCCTGGACGTGCAGCAAGCGTGCGCCGCTGTGAACGGCGAAATCGCCGCCGCGCTGATCGGCCGCGACGCTGCGGCGCAAGAGGCCAATGACGCCGTGCTGATCGCACTCGACGGCACACCCGACAAGCGCCGCCTGGGCGGCAACGCGATCGTCGCGACGTCGATGGCGCTCGCGCACGCCGCAGCGGCGGCAGCGCGCCAGCCCCTGTGGCGCTACTTGGCGGGCGCACGCAAAGACCTCTGCCTGCCGCTGCCCGAAGTGCAAATCTTCGGCGGCGGCGCGCACGCCGGCCGGCGCGTCGACGTGCAAGACTTCATGGTGATCGCGGTGGGCGCGCGCGACTACGTGCAGGCGCTCGAATGGACCGCCGAGGTGTATCGCGCCGCGGGCGTGCTGATGGCGCAGGCCGGGCGCCTAGCCGGCGTCGCCGACGAAGGCGGCTGGTGGCCGGCGTTCGATACCAACGAAGAAGCGCTCGAATTCCTGCAATCCGCGATCGAAGCTGCCGGCTACACGCCGGGCCAGGACGTGGCGATCTCGCTGGACATCGCGGCGAGCGACTTCGGCAAGGGCGGCCGTTACCGGCTCGCGCGCGAAGGCAAAGAGGTCGACTCCGACGCGCTCGCCGAGATGCTGTTGCGCTGGCTGCGCCGCTACGCCATCGTCAGCATCGAAGACCCGCTGGCGCAGGACGATCCGCAAGGCTTGCGCCGTTTCACGCTCGAGGCCGGCCCGAAGGTGCAAGTCGTCGCTGACGACTTCATCTGCACGAACGCGCGGCGAATCGCCGACGCCGCGGCGCTGGGTGCGTGCAACACCGCGCTCATCAAACCGAACCAGGTGGGAACGCTCAGCGAAGCGCGCGCAGCGCTCGACGCAGCGCGAACCGCGGGCTGGGGTGCCATCGTCTCGGCGCGATCCGGTGAAACCGAAGACGTGACGATCGTGCACCTGGCGGTGGGCTGGGGCGTGCAGCAGCTCAAGGTCGGTTCGTTCGCGCGCGGTGAGCGCATGGCCAAATGGAACGAAGGCCTGCGCATCGGCGAGGCGCTGCGCAGCTTTGCGCTGCCGCCGCGTGATGCGTTTGCCTGGGCGGGCTGAGCGGCGGTCATCCCGGCGAAAGCCGGGAACCACCGGCCCCGAGTGGCGAGCGGGTCGATTGCCGACGTAGCACATGAGTGCTACAGTCCAAAGCATTCGGAGGCAGGACATGTCGACAACCACGATCCGCATCGAAGACGACCTCAAAACACGCGTGGCCGCGGCAGCGCAGCGCGCTGGCAAGACCGCTCATGCCTTCATCCTCGACGCCATCACGCAGACGGTTGAGCAGGTCGAACTCGACGATGAGTTTGCGCATGTCGCCGATGCGCGCTGGGCGAAAGTGTTGAGGTCCGGGAAGACGGTGCCGTGGGAAGACGCGAAAGGCTACCTCGACGCGCGGTTGCGCGGGGAACGCCCGCGCAAACCGGTGCCGCGCAAGCTCGGGCGCTGAGAGGCCGAGCCGCCGTGGCTCGAATCGAACTCGCGCCTGAGGTTCTCGACGATTTCGATCGCTTCTTCGACCATTTGGCGCAGTTCGAGGTCGACGACGCGCCGCAGCGAATCGGCGAGATCGTCCAGGCGGTGCAGATCCTGGTTCACAGCCCGCTGCTCGGTCGGCCCGTGAAGGGCGGCAAGCGCGAGTTGGTCATTGGTCAGGGCTCGCGCGGCTACGTCGCACTCTACCGTTTCGTTGCCGATGTCGACACGGTCTTCGTGCTGGCGCTGCGAAGCCAATCCGAGGCCGGGTACAAGCGCAGGCGCCCCAACCTCTGAGCTGCTCGCGCGACGCGGGCGCTACGATCCCAAGCTGTAGCGTCGCGGTTCAACGCAACGCAATCGCGCAGGAAACGTCCATGAACCCCGAGAAAGTCAAACCCGAAAGCATCGCCGCGCAAGCGCTGGGCTGGATCGACGAGAAGACGCGCGCGATCACGCCGCCGATTCACGTCTCGACGACTTACCTGCGCGACACTGACAACCAATATCGCTCGGGAAGGGTCTACGCACGCGCCGACAACCCGGCGTTCGACCAGGCCGAGGCGGTGATCGCGCGCCTCGAACACGGCGCACAGGCGGCGCTCTTCGCCTCGGGAATGGCCGCGGCGACGGCGGTGTTCCAGGCCCTCGCGCCGGGCGACCATGTGCTGGCACCGAAGGTGATGTACTGGTCGCTGCGCAACTGGCTGATGAATTTCGCGACGCAGTGGGGTTTGCAGGTTGAACTCATCGACATGACCGACCCGCGCGCCGTGCAAGCGGCGCTGCGCCCCGGCAAGACGCGCCTGGTGTGGGTCGAGACGCCGGCGAACCCGCTGTGGAGCATCACCGACATCGCCGCCACCGCAGCGCTGTGCCGCGCCGCCGGTGCGCGCCTGGCGGTCGACTCCACTGTCGCGACGCCGGTGCTGACGCAGCCGCTCACGCTCGGCGCCGACATCGTGATGCACGCCGGCACCAAGTACCTGAACGGCCATTCCGATTTGATCGCCGGCGTGCTGGTGACGCGCGTCGACGACGAGTTCTGGCGCCGCATCAAAACCGTTCGTGCGCAGCTCGGCGGCACGCTGGGTTCTTTCGAAGCGTGGCTGCTGCTGCGCGGCATGCGAACGCTGTACTTGCGCGTGCGTGCCGCGTGCAGCTCGGCACAGCGCATTGCCGAGCACTTTGCGCGCCACGCGCTGGTGCGCGAGGTGCTCTACCCCGGCTTGCCGCAGTGCCCGGGGCATGCGATCGCGGTGCGCCAGATGGAAGGGGGCTTCGGCGGCATGTTGTCGGTGTGCGTGAGGGGCGGCGAAGCTGCGGCGATTGCCACCGCGGCGAAAGTGGGTCTGTGGAAACGCGCGACGTCGCTCGGCGGCACGGAGAGCCTGGTCGAACATCGCGCGAGCGTCGAAGGGACGGGCACGCCTGCGCCGGCCGACCTTCTGCGTCTGTCTGTGGGAATTGAAGACGGGGGCGACTTGATTGCCGATCTGGAACAGGCGTTGGCGAAGGCGCACGGCTGACGAGCCCGGCGCGATCGTGAAAGCCGCATGCCGGTGTCGGCGCATGCAGGGGCGGGATCACGCGTCCAGCAACTCCGCCAGGTGCTCGATGTTGCGCGCGTGCCAATCGTTCTCCGGCTTGGGCGACACATCCTTGACGTGCGCGGCGCCGAACTCCAGCGGCCGCTCGACGTACGCCGTCTGCAAGCCGCACGCGCGCGCGCCGGCCAGGTCGTCGTGGTGCGCGGCGACGAGCATGACTTCGTTCGGTGTTACGTCGAACACCTTGGCCACGCCGAGGTAAGTGGCGGGGTCGGGCTTGTACGCGCGAAAAATTTCCGCTGACAGGATGCAGTCCCACGGCAGACCGGCGCGCTTGGCCATGTGGGCGAGCAGGCCGACATTGCCGTTGGACAGGGTGCAGAGCATGAAGCTTCGCTTCAGCTTGAGTAAACCGGGCACCGCATCGGGCCAAGCATCCAGGCGCTGCCAGACCTTGTTCAAGTGCACTCGCTGCGCTTCGCTGAGGTGAGTGAGGCCGAAGCGCGGCAGCAACTCGTCGAGGATCATGCGGTTCAGGTCTTCGAGCAGCGTCCAGCCGAGTTCACCGCTCATGACGCGGCGCATGGCCGGTTGATAACCGGCGCGCCAGGCGATGACGAAGGCGTCGCCGTCGACGTGCGGACAGAGCTCGCGCAGTTCGCTGACGACGCTGCCGTGCCAGTCGACGACGGTGCCGAAAATGTCGAACGCGAGGACGCGTGGGCGGACGCGGGGCGGGCTGACTAAGGGACTGGAGAACATCGTTTTTCCGGGGTGACGAAGCTGCTGCATTCTGGCCCAATGACGCGCCCCGAGGCATTCCCTGACTTGGCCTGACCGCCGTGAACGCGCCCACCCACCCACCGAGCTCCGAGCCGTCGCCGTCGAACCGGCGCCGTGCCATCGCTCGGCGCGTGGCGGACGCGCACCGCGGCATCGACGACGGATCGCTGCTCGCCTTCGTGTCGGGCTCGGTCGTCGAAGACATCGCCGACGCGAAGTCCGATGTCGACATGTGCGTCGTCTTCCAGGCGCTGCCCGACGAGGCGCCGCTTGCCGCCGCGTGTGGGCGTGCCGGCGGCACGCCGTGGGCGTGGCGTCAGGGCGCGCTGGCGCAAGGCAGCATGGTCGTCGCGTTCCAGGTGGAGGGCGTCGAGGTGCAGATCGCTTACTCCGACCACGCCACGCTGAACCGGGAAGTCGACGCGCTGCTCGTCGAGCACAACCCCGACACGCCGCTGCACAAGCTCGGCGAAGGCATTCTCAAGGCTGAGCCGCTCGCCGGGCGCTCCGAACTCGCGCGCCTGCAGGCGCGCCTGACACGCTTTCCGCCCGAGCTGGCGCGCGCGATGGTCAAGCATTTTCTTGCCGCGCCCACGCCGTGGCGCGCGATCTCGCAAATCGTCGATCGCGACGCGGCGCTGTGGTGCCGCGAGTTGCAGGTCGACGCGTGTTATCGGCTGTGCGGCGTCAGCGCTGCGCTCAGCCAGCGCTACTTCACGCGCTTCCAGGTGAAGCGCATGCGCCGCTTGACGGCCAAGTTCGACCACGCACCGGAAAACCTCGCGGAGCGCATCGAACGCCTGCTGGAAGCGCCGCCGCGCGACGCGTTCGCGCAGTTGTTCGCGCTGGAGGGCGAAGTGCTCGACCTGGTGGCGCGCAAGATGCCGCAGATCGACCTGGCCGCGGTGCGCTCGCGCCGCGCCGCGTTCGACCCGAGGCCGATGGCGCATTGAGCTGTGTGGCGGGCCGTCCGTCATCCCGGCGAATGCCGGGATGACGGTACACGAAGGCGGGTGGGGGTGTTCGACTCAAGACAGTTTCAGCGGCAGGCTGCGCAGCCGCTGCCCTGTCAACGCGAACACGGCGTTAGCCACTGCGGGTGCGATGGGCGGCGTGCCGGGCTCGCCCACGCCTTCGGGGTGCGCGGTGCTGGCGATGATCTCGGTCTCGATCGCCGGGCATTCGCTCATGCGCAACACCGGGTAGTCGTGGAAGTTGCTCTGCTGCACCTGGCCGTTCTGAATCACCACCTCGCCGTACAGCGCCGCCGACAGGCCGAACACGATCGCGCTTTGCATTTGCTGCTTGACGAGGTTCGGATTCACGACCTGGCCGCAATCGATGACGCAGAACACGCGGTGCACGCGAATCGTCTTGTCGGTTGCGATCGACACCTCGGCGACCTGCGCGACGACCGAGCCGAACGACTGGTGCAGCGCAACGCCGCGCGCGCATTTCGCGCCGTCGGCCGCCGCGGGCAGCGGCTGGCCCCAGCCTGACAACTGCGTGGCACGCTGCAGCACGGCGAGGTGCCGCGGGTGCGCGAGAAGCAAGGCCGCGCGGAACGCCAGCGGGTCCTGGCCCACCGCGGCCGCCGCCTCGTCGACAAAACTCTCCTTGAAGAACGCCTGGTGCGAGTGGCCGACGGAGCGCCAGAAGCCGATCGGCACGGGCAGGTCGACGATGGCGTGGCCGATGCGCGCGTTCGGCCATTCGTAGGGCTGGTCGAACGCACCTTCGCTCGTCGTCTTGTCCGGGCCCACCATGGGCAGGCCGAAGAGGCGCTTCATCGCGCTGTGAATGATCGACTGGCCGGCCGAGACATTGCGCCAGGCGATGAGCTTGCCCGCAGCGTCAAACCCCGCGCTGAAGCGCGCCACGCACGCCGGGCGATAGAAGTCGTGCTGCATGTCCTGCTCGCGCGACCAGATCGTCTGCACCGGCGCGCCTTGCGCGGCGCGCGCGATCGCCGCGGCCTGGGCGATGAAGTCGACGTCCAATCGCCGCCCGAAACCGCCGCCGAGCAACTGCACTTGCACGTCGACCTTGTCGGCGCCAATGTCCAACACCTTCGCGACCGCATCGCGCGCGAGGCCGGGCACTTGGGTCGAGACCCAGACGGTGGCTGCGCCGTCCTTGAACTGCACAGTGCAGTTCATCGGCTCGAGCGTCGCGTGCGCGAGGTAAGGCGCGCGGTACTCGGCGTGAATCGTCTTCGCGGCGGACTTCAACGCTGCGTCGACGTCGCCGTGGCGGTAGTAGCCGAAGCCGTCGTCGGCGTCCAAGGTTTGCGCCAACTCGCGGTAGATCCGCTCGCTCGACACGCCGGCAGCGGCGCCGTGGTCCCACTCGACCTTCAGCAGCGGCAGCGCGCGCGTCGCCTGGAACAGCGTTTGTGCGATGACTGCGACGCCGCCGGTGCCGCCGTTCAACGCGTCGAACGACACGACGTGCTTGACGCCGGCCGATTGGGCCGCTGCCGCACCGTCAAGGCGCGCCACCGTGCCGCCGAGCGTGGGGCACATCAAGACGCTGGCGTACAGCAATCCGGCAGGGCGCGCGTCGATGCCAAAGCGCGCCGAGCCGTCCGTCTTCGCCGCCGACTCGATGCGCGGCACCGGTTGACCAATCAGTTTGAACTGCGTCGCCTCCTTCAACACCGGCTTGGCGGGAAGCGGTTGCGCCGCAGCGCGCGTGACGAGTTCGCCGAAGCTCGCACTCTTGCCCGAGGGGTGATGCACCTTGCCGTTCGCCGCGCTGCACTCGGCGGCGGGCAGCTTCCACAATTCGGCGGCGGCGCCGACCAACATCGTGCGCGCCGACGCGCCGGCTTCGCGCATCGGCAGCCACAAGTCCTTGATGCTCGACGAGCCGCCTGTCATCATCACGCCGACTTCGCGCATCGCCTTGGCCGTCAGCCACTCGGCGACGGCTTTGATCGAACCGTCGTTGTCCGGGTGAAACGGCAGCCCGTCGACGATTGTTGCGAGGTTGTTGTAGATCTTGTCGATGGGCGCGGCCTCGATCTGCACGCGCTTCCAGTCAGCGTCGAGTTCCTCGGCGAGCAGCATCGCCAGCCCGGTGAGAACGCCCTGGCCCATTTCCGACTTGCAGATGACGACGCCCACGCTGTCGTCGGTGCTGATCTTCACCCAACCGTTCAGCGCAAACTGGCCGGCGCGAACCGGCAGCGGCTGCGCCGTGCTCAGGCGCTGGCGCGGCGGCAGCAGCGACCAACCCACGACGAGCGCGCCCGCAGCGCCGGCGCCACCGAGCACGAGGGTTCTGCGCTTCACCATGGCATGCATCCTTCATTCAGGCCGGGTTGCGGCCGGCCGGTGCGCAACTATCGCATCGTCGCAGGTTCCCGGGTGACGATCAGGTCCAGGTTCTGCACCGCAGCGCCAGCGGCTCCCTTGCCCAGGTTGTCGAACACCGCGGCGAGCAGCACTTGGTCTTGGCGTTGATTCGTGAACACCATCAAGCGCAAGTCGTCGCTGCCGTTCAGCGCCTGGGGGTCCAGGTGCGCCAGCGCGGCGGCGTCGGCAAGCGGCATCACGCGCACGTGCGCCGCGCCGGCAAAATGGGCGCTCAAACAATCATGCAGGCGCGCTGCCGTGCTGCCCTGCGGCAGCAGACGCACGTGCAGAGGGATGGTGAGGACGATCCCCTGGCGAAATGCGCCGTAAGCCGGAACGAAGAAGGGCTGCTCCGCGAGCCCGGCATGACGCTGAATTTCCGGCACGTGTTTGTGCTGCAGCGACAGGCCGTACACCTGCAGCGGCGGCGCTGCTGCGGCGCCGCGCGACCCTTCGTAGAGTTCGACCCCGGCGCGGCCTTTGCCGGAGTAGCCCGACACCGCGTGCACCGTGACCGGATGGTCCACGGGAAGCAAGCCTGAGGCGACCAGCGGGCGCAGCAGCGCGACTGCGCCGGTCGGGTAACAGCCGGGGTTGCTGATGCGGCGCGCGTGTGCGATGCGCCCGGCCTGGCCGGGAACCAACTCGGCGAAACCATAGGTCCAGCCGGGGTCGACGCGGTGCGCCGAGCTGGCGTCGATCACGCACACGTTCGGGTTTTGAATCCACGACACGGCTTCGCGCGCGGCGTCGTCGGGCAGGCACAGCAGCGCGACGTCGCACTCGTTCAGCGCTGCGGTGCGGCGTTGTGCGTCCTTGCGCTGCGCGGCAGGTAAGGTGAACAGGCGCAGGTCGCGCCGGTGGCGCAAGCGTTCGACGATTTGCAGGCCGGTCGTTCCCTGATCGCCGTCGATGAAGACGAGAGGTGGCATGGTCAGGCTCCAAGGGGGATTCGACGCCATCATCCGCGCTGGGACCGAGTTGCCGCAAGTTGAATCTGGCAAACTTGGCGTTCAGGAAAAGTGAATCCACGATGCGCGAAATCAACCTCGACCGCCTGCGCACGCTGTTGACTGTCGCCGACCTGGGCAGTTTTGCCGCTGCGGCGCAGGCGCTGCACCTCGCGCCGCCCACCGTCACGCTGCACGTCGCGGAATTGGAGTCGCGCCTGGGCGCGCGCTTGCTCGTTCGCGGTCGTCAGCCCGTCGTTCCGACGGGGGTGGGCCAGGCGCTGATCGAACGCGCGCGGCGCCTGCTCGCCGACGCGGACGACGCGCTGGACGCGGTGCGCCGCCAGGTGCAGGGCCGCATCGGCCGCGTGCGGCTGGGCGCGAGCACGGGTGCGATTGCGCACCTATTGCCGCAAGCCCTGCAGATTCTGGCGCGCGAACACGCCGGAATCGACGTGCACGTGGTCGTGCTGACGTCCAGCGAGACGCTGTCGCGGCTGGCTGCCGGCACGCTGGACGTGGGCCTGGTCGCGTTGCCGCAATCGGCGGTCGCGGGGGTGCGCATCCGGCCTTGGCGGCGCGACCCGGTGCGTGCTTTCGTCCCGGCCGACTGGGCGCCGCCGCGCACGCTCACGCCGGCTTGGCTCGCCGCGCGGGCGCTCATCATGAACGACACGACGACGCGCCTGTCGCGCCTGACGAGCGACTGGTTCGCGCGCGCTGGCCTGCAGCCGCGCGCGCGCATCGAGTTGAACTTCAACGACGCGATCAAGAGCCTCGTCGCCGCCGGCTGGGGTGCTGCACTGCTGCCGCACGAGGCCGGCGCGGCCGCGCCCGACGCGCGCGTGGCGATGCGGGCGCTGCGCCCCGCGCTGTGGCGGCCGCTCGGCCTCGCGCACCGCGTGGGCGCCGACGACGGCGCCACGCGCCATGTGCTGGCGGTGCTGGAAGGCCTGCGTCAGGTGTCTTCCGGTTCCAAGCGCGACGCGTCAGCGGCACGGGCGCGGGCTGATCCTCTCGCGCACAATCCAGCTCCCCGTGCCGAATGATCCCGTCGTTGTCGACACCGCCCGCCGGTGCAGAGCTGCGCGCTTGCCAGGTTGAACCGCCCATGCTCACTCAAGCTCGCGTGCTCTGCGTCATCCCGCCGATGACGCAGTTGAATACGCCGTACCCGTCCAGCCCCTACCTCACAGGCTTCTTGCGCTCGCGCGGCGTCGCCGCGGCGCAGGAAGATCTGGCGCTGGCGCTGATCTTGAAACTGCTGTCGCGCGACGGGCTGCTCGCGCTGCGCGACTGCATCGCGGCGCTGCCCGCAGCGCAGGGCACGCCGCGGGTCGCCGCGTTCGCGCAAGACTTCGAGCGCTACCTGGCGACGATCGAGCCCAGCATAGCGTTCCTGCAGGGGCGCGATCCGACCTTGATGCACCGCATCGCCGGCCGCGCCTTCCTGCCCGAGGGGCCGCGCTTCGCGGCGCTCGACGAATACCTTGACCCGGACGGCGGCGATCCGCTCGCCTGGGCGTTCGGCGCTTTAGGCACACACGACCGGGCGCGCCACGTCGCGACGCTGTATCTGAACGACATCGCCGACGTGCTGCGCGACGCGGTGGATGCGCGCTTCGAATTCGTGCGCTACGGCGAACGGCTGGCGCAGAGCCAACCGACGTTCGAGCCGCTCGCGCTCGCGCTGGCGGCGCCGCCGAACCTCGTCGACCGCAGCTTGCGCGAACTCACGCTGGACGCGCTGGCGCGCCACCGGCCCGATGTCGTCCTGGTCTCGGTGCCGTTCCCCGGCGCGGTGTATGGGGCGTTTCGCATCGCGCAGACGATCAAGGCGCAAGACAGCACGGTCGTCACCGTGCTCGGCGGGGGCTTCGTCAACACCGAATTGCGCGAATTGTCGGAGCCACGCGTGTTCGACTACTTCGACTACGTCACTCTGGACGCCGGCGAGCGCCCGCTGCTCGCCTTGCTCGAGCATCTCGCGGGCAAGCGCTCGCGCAGCCGCCTGGTGCGCACGTATCTGCGCGAGCCCGAGGCGCGCACGGTGCGCTACGTGAATCTCGTCGAGCCCGACGTGCCCTTCGCCGAGGTGGGCACGCCCACCTGGGACGGCCTGCCGCTGGGCAGCTATTTGTCCTTGCTCGACATGCTGAACCCGATGCACCGCCTTTGGTCCGACGGGCGCTGGAACAAGCTCACCGTGGCGCTTGGGTGCTACTGGAAGAAGTGCAGCTTTTGCGACGTGAGCCTGGACTACATCTCGAACTACGAGACCGCGACCGCGGCGACGCTCGCCGACCGCATCGAGGCCATCGTCAAGGAGACGGGGCAGACCGGGTTTCACTTCGTCGACGAAGCGGCGCCGCCCAAGGCCTTGAAAGCGCTCGCGCAAGAGCTGTTGCAACGAGGCACGGCAATCTCGTGGTGGGGCAACATCCGCTTCGAAAAATCGTTCACGCCGGCGCTGTGCCGGAGTCTGGCCGACAGCGGCTGCATCGCGATCTCGGGGGGCTCGAGGTCGCGAGCGACCGGCTGCTCGCACTCATGAAAAAAGGTGTGACGGTGGACCAGGTGGCGCGCGTGACGCGCGGCTTTGCCGACGCCGGCGTGCTCGTGCATGCTTACCTGATGTACGGATTTCCCACGCAGACCGTGCAGGACACAGTCGACGCGTTGGAGCTCGTGCGCCAGTTGTTCGAGGCCGGCTGCATCCAGTCGGGCTTTTTTCACCGCTTCGCGTGTACCGTGCATTCGCCGGTCGGGCGCGATCCGGCGGCCTACGGCGTGACGCTCGAACCGCTGCCGCCGGTGTCGTTCGCGAAGAACGACGTGGGCTTTCGTGACGCGACCGGAGTCGATCACGACGTGCTGGGCGTGGCGTTGAAGAAGGCGCTCTACAACTACATGCACGGCATCGGCCTGGACCAGGATGTGCGGAGTTGGTTCAGCATGCCGGTGCCGCGCACACGTGTCGCCCGCGGGCGCATCGAGAAAGCGTTGAAGCAGCCCGTTTGAAGCATCGGCCACGAGCTGCCGCGCCGGCTTGGAATAATGCCGGTACGCGACCCGCCCGACGACCCTGAGGAAATTCATGGCAAGCCCTGTGCAACTGGTGTTCATCGGCGAACTGCTCGAAGGCTTCGAGCGTGGCGATGTGGCTCGCCAGCTGGGGCAATGGCTGGGCCTGGACGATGCCAGGGCCGCGAAGCTCTTCACCGGTTCGCGCATTGTGTTGAAGCGGTCGATCGAGCTCGAGGACGCACAGCGCTACGTCGCGCGCTTCGCGAAAGCCGGCGCGCGCTTGCACATCGAGCCGATTGCGCAGCCGGGCGCCGAGCCGGCGTTGCAACGGGGTGCCGAGCGCGCTGCCCCGCTCGCGAGCGCACCGAACGCGACGAATGCAGCGAACGCACCGAACGCGCCGAACGCACCGAACCCGGCGTTCGCTGCGCTGGCACCGGTCTCGGCGGGTGTGACGGCCCAACCCGGCACGCCGGTCGGTGACGCTGAAATCATTTGCCCGAACTGCGGCGAGCGCCAGCCGAAGCGCGAGCTGTGTCGTTCGTGTGCGACCAACATGGCGATGGGCATCGCGGCGAAGATCGAGGCCGAGCAGGCCGCGCGCGCAGCGCGCAAGGCGGCGTTCGACGCACGCCGCGGCGTGCGCCCGGCAGCGCCGGCAAGTGCGGCGGCAACGGGCGATGCGGGGCCGATCTGGGGCTTCGGCTTTGACGGCCGAATGGGGCGCTTGACCTATGCGACAGCCGGCGCGATTGCGCTGTCGCCGCTGTTCCTGCTGCTGACTTTTGCCTTGAAGAATCCCAGCGCGTCGCGCTTTGTCTTGTTCGGCTTGGCGGCGTTGGTGGTCGGCGTGCTCTCGGTTCGCTGGAGCATCTTGCGCCTGCACGACCTCGATCGCAGTGGTTGGTGGAGCCTGCTGATGGCTGTGCCGTCGCTGAACGCCGGCGTCGGCCTGATCCTGTCGCTCTGGCCCGGAACCAAAGACGACAACGACTACGGTGAAGTGCCGGCCGAGGGAAGTTGGCGTCTCTTTTGGGGCTCAGTCCTGGCCGCGCTGGTGTGTGCCGGATTCACTTTCTCGACTGCGTGGACCTATATGCGAGAGGCCGAGTCCGACGAGACCGAACAAACCAGCAGTGAACAGGGGCGTGGGCCCGGTTCCGCCGATGCGTCGCCCGCGCTGATCCGTTTCCCGCAGGCCGACTCCGACGCCGTGCTCGCTGCGCGCGCCGCGTTCACCGGCGAGTACGCGCAGGCGCGTGCGCACAAGGCGTTCGCGTTGTCGTCGAGCGGCGCCTGGGGAATGAAGCTCGGCGCGGCGTCTCCCGAAGAAGCGATGGCCGGTGCGGTCGCAAGTTGCGACGCGCAGCGCACGCCCGAGAGCTCGCCGTGCAAAACGATCAACCTGAACGGGCAGGGCTCGCGCTCGCCGTGACATTCGACGGCGTCACTCCGGAGGCGCCGGGCCGGGTGCGCCTGTCGCTGGTGGTTCCGGTGCTGAACGAGGCACAGGGCATCGTCGCGGCGCTGCAAGACCTGTCGACCTTGCGCGTCGCCGGGGCCGAAGTGATCGTCGTCGACGGCGGCAGCAGCGATGCGACGCGTGAGCTTTGCGCCGGCCTGGCGGACCAGGTGCTGCTCGGGCCGCGCGGCCGCGCGCGGCAGATGAATTTCGGCGCGGCGCGCGCCGTCGGCTCGGTGCTGCTGTTCCTGCACGCCGATACGCAGCTGCCCAATGGCGCGATGAAGTTCGTGCGCGGCGCGGTGGTTGGGGGCAGCGCCTGGGGGCGGTTCGATGTGGCGATCGAAGGCCGGTCGAGGCTGTTCCCGGTGATCGCGGCGCTGATGAACTGGCGCTCGCGCCTGACCGGCATCGCCACGGGCGACCAGGCGATCTTTGTACGTCGCGAGGTGTTCGACGCGCTCGGCGGCTTTCCCGATCAGCCGCTGATGGAGGACGTCGAGCTGTGCAAGCGTTTGCGCAAGCGCGGCCGGCCGGCGTGCCTGACGCAACGCGTGATCACGTCGGGCCGGCGCTGGGAGCGCAATGGCGTGTGGCGCACGATTTTCCTGATGTGGCGCCTGCGCTTGCTCTACTGGGTCGGCGTGAGCGCGCAGCAGCTCGCCAAGGCGTACCGATGACGCCGCCTCCACCGCCGTCGCCAACGCGCTGCCTGATCGTCGTGCTCGCCAAAGCACCGGTGGCAGGCTACGCGAAGACGCGGCTCATCCCGGCGCTGGGCGCGCAGGGCGCAGCCGACCTCGCGCTGCGCCTGCTGAATCACGCAGTCGAACAGGCACTCGGCGCCGGCCTGGTGGGTGCGACTGAGCTGTGTTGCGCGCCCGACTCGCGCCACCCGGCTTTCGCAGCCTGGGCGCAGCACCCAGGTTTGCGGCTCGCCGATCAAGGCGAAGGCGACCTGGGGCAGCGCATGGCACGCGCGATCGAACGCGGCCTCACGCAACACGCCAAAGTGCTGTTGATCGGCAGCGACGCACCGGCGCTCGACCGCACCGTCTTGCGCAGCGCCGCCGCGGCACTGGACAGCCACGACGCCGTCTTCGTGCCGGCGCTGGACGGCGGCTACGTGCTCGTCGGTTTGCGCCGCCCGGCTCGGCGGATTTTCGAAGACATGGTCTGGAGCACGCCGCGCGTCATGCAGCAGACCCGCGAACGCCTCGCCGAACTGGGACTGCGCCACGCCGAACTCGCGCCCTTGCCCGACATCGACGCCGCTGCCGATCTGCTGCACGTGCCGCGCGATTGGCTGTAAGACTTTGCGCCTGCGCGCGACTCACCGGCAGCGGCTGCGCTCACGCGGCGCAGCCCGTAACATCGCCCATCACATTGCCGAATCAAGGAGACCTGCCGATGTTGCGCGTTCTTGTCCGATGTTTGACGTGGCCTTTGGTGCTGCTGTTCGCGGCGCAGGCGCACGCGCAGGCCAACGCCGCGGCAAGCGCGCCGTGGGAGCAAATCGTCGCCAAGGCGCGCGGCCAGACGGTGTACTTCAACGCCTGGGCCGGTGACGAGAAAACCAACGCCTTCATCGCCTGGGCCGGCGACGAGCTGAAATCTCGTTTTGGCGTGACCGTGGTTCACGTGCGCCTGAAAGACACGGCCGAAGCGGTGACGCGCGTCATCGCCGAAAAGACTGCCGGGCGCAGCAGCGACGGCACGGTGGACCTGGTGTGGATCAACGGGCCGAATTTCCTCGCGATGAAAGAACAAGGCCTGCTCTACGGGCCGGTGACGCCGCAGCTGCCGAACATGCGCTTCGTCGACACGACGGTCAAACGCTCCAACATTGTCGATTTCACGACACCCGTGGAAGGCTTTGCCGTGCCGTGGCGCCTGGCGCAGATCGTCTTCGTTTACGACAGCGCGCGAATCCGCGAAGCCAAGGACGTGCCGCGCTCGGCGGCCGAGATGCTCGCCTGGGCGCGCCACAACCCGGGGCGACTCACGCACCCGAACCCGAGCAATTTTCTCGGCGCGACGTTTCTCAAGCAGATGCTTTATGAGCTCGCGCCCGATGTGACGGTCTTCCAGCAAGCCGCGACCGACGAGAGCTTTGCGCGCGCCGTCGCGCCGCTCTGGCCCTGGTACGACGCGCTGCGCCCGCTGCTCTGGCGCAAAGGCCAGCAGTTCCCGGAAAACGGCGCTGCGCAGCGCCAGTTGCTGAACGACGGCGAGATCGACATCAGCTTGTCGTTCACTCCCGCCGAAGCCGCGGTGTCGGTGCTCTCGGGCAAGTTGCCCGAGAGCGTGCGCACTTTTACGCTGCGCAAGGGCAGCATCGGCAACACGAGTTTTGTCGCCATCCCCTTCAATTCGCGCGCCAAGGAAGGCGCAATGCTTCTCGCCAACTTCCTGATCGACCCTGCGACGCAGGCGCGCGCCCAAGACGTGACACAAATCGGCAGCCTGAACGTTCTCGACGCAGCGAAACTCAGCGCCGCCCAGCGCGCCTTGTTCGACGCGCTCACACCCAGCCCGGTGTTGCCGAGCGCCGCCGACCTGGGCCGGCCGCAGCTCGAGCCGCATGCGTCGTGGATGACGCGCCTCACGGCAGAGTGGCAGCGACGCTACAGCCATTGATGCTGTGACCATTGGAACCGTGCCGGACGGCTCGACCCGATGTCCCCAAACACGTCATCCCGGCGCACGCCGGGATCTACCCTTCAAGGGGCACCGCAGTGGATCCCGGCGTGCGCCGGGATGACGTTCGGGGGCGCAGGTGAGGGGCCGGCCGAATGACCTTGCTGCGCTTCGCGCCGCTGCTCACCGTTGCGGCATTCGCCGGGCCCATCGCTGCGGGACTCGCGGGCACCTTGTTGCCCGCGTTTGGCATCTTGCCCGCGATCGGCGGCGACACCTTGAGCCTCATCGGTTGGCGCGAGTTGTTGCGCTTTCCCGGGTTTGCGACGAGCCTGGAACTCACGCTCGTGACGGGTTGGCTCGCGACCGTGCTCGCCGTGTTCATCGCGTTCGCGCTGGGCGCGGCGCTGCTGCATCGGCCGCTGCTGCGCCGCCTGGGGAGTTTTCTCGCACCGCTGCTCGCGATGCCGCATTCGGCGATCGCGATCGGTTTCGGATTTCTCATCACGCCGTCGGGCTGGCTCGTGCGCCTCGTCTCGCCCGGCCTGACGGGCTGGACGATTCCGCCCGACATCGGCACGGTGGGCCACGCCTCGGGCTGGCCGATCGTCGCGTGCCTGTTGCTCAAGGAAGTGCCTTACCTGATGCTGATGCTGCTCGGCGCGTTGAACCAGGTGCCGGCCAAGGCGCACCTGGACGCCGCACGCGCGCTCGGCTATTCGCCCGCGGTTGCGTTCCTCAAGGTCGTTCTGCCGCAGGTCTATCCGCAAATGCGCCTGCCCGTGCTCGCGGTGCTCGCGTTTTCGCTGTCGGTCGTCGACGTCGCGCTGATCGTCGGCCCAGGCAACCCGCCGACGCTTGCGGTGCTCGCGGTGCGCTGGTTCGGTGACCCGGATGTGCGGCTTTACTTTCAGGCCGCCGCGGCGGCGACGCTGTTGCTGATCCTCGTGGCGGCGTCCATCGTCGTCTGGCTCGCGCTCGAGCGCATCGTCGCGCACGCCGGGCAGCGCTGGGTGGTTCGCGGCGCGCGCAGCGACGCCGCGCCGACTGCGGCGATTGGCAGTGCGGCGGGCGGCCTGCTTTTCCTGTCGGCGATCGGATCGCTGCTGGGCATGGCGCTCTGGTCATTCGCGTCGCGTTGGCGCTTCCCTGACAGCCTGCCGCCCGCGTTGACGCTCGGCAACTGGGCGCAGCAACTCGGCGACTTGCAACGCCCTGCGCTCACGACGCTGGGCGTGGGCGTTGCGGCGACCGTGATCGCGCTGGCCCTCACGCTCGCCTGCCTGGAAAATGAGGCGGGGCGCCGCGCGCCGGGCAGCACCGGCCGCGTCGATGCGATGCCAGGCCGGGCTTCACGGCGCAGCCTGGCGCTGCTTTATGTGCCCTTGCTCGTGCCGCAAGTCGCCTTCCTGTTCGGCGCGCAAGTGCTGCTCATCCGCTCCGGCCTGGACGCGACGCTCTTCGCCGTCGTCTGGGCGCACCTGGTCTTCGTGCTGCCCTACCTGTTCCTGTCGCTCGCCGACCCGTGGCGCGCATTTGATTCGCGCTACGCACGCACCGCGCTGAGCCTGGGCGCATCGCGCTGGCGGGTGTTCTGGCGAATCAAATTGCCGATTCTGCTCAAGCCCACGCTGATCGCCTGCGCGATCGGGTTTGCCGTGAGTGCCGGCCTCTATTTGCCCACGCTGTTCGCCGGCAGCGGCCGGGTCGCGACTCTCACGACGGAAGCCGTCACGCTCTCCGCCGGCGCGGACCGGCGCGTCATCGCCACCTGGGCGGTGCTGCAGGCGGCGTTTCCGTTCGCTGCGTTCTGGAGCGCCGCGTGGTTGCCGCGCTTGTTGTACGTGCGGCGGCGGGGTTTGGCATGAGTGCGTCGTCCAACACGCTGCAGCTCAAAGCGGTGCGCATCGGCTTGCACGGCCGCGTCCTGATCGGGCCGCTGGACGCGAGCGTCGCGCCCGGCGAGTGCCTGACGCTGATGGGGCCCAGCGGTTGCGGCAAGTCGACGCTGCTGAATTTTCTCGCCGGCACGCTCGATCCGGTGTTCGACGCGAGTGGCCAGATTCACATCGGCGAACACGACGTGACCCCACTGCCTCCCGAGCGCCGCGGTTTTGGCATCCTGTTCCAGGACGACTTGCTGTTTCCGCACCTGTCGGTGGGCGGCAATCTGGCGTTTGCCCTGCCTGCCGACGTGAAACCGCGCGCGGCGCGGCAGGCACGCATCGAGGCGGCGCTGGTCGAAGCCGGCTTGGGTGGCTTTGCGAACCGCGACCCGGCCACGCTGTCGGGCGGGCAGCGCGCGCGCGTCGCGCTGATGCGCACCTTGCTCGCCGCGCCGCGTGCCTTGCTGCTCGACGAGCCGTTCAACAAACTCGACGCGATATTGCGCGACGAGATCCGCGACTTCGTATTTCGCCACGCCCGCGCCTTCGGCCTGCCCACGCTGATGGTGACGCACGACGACGCCGACGCGCGCGCCGCAGGTGGGCGCATACTCCAGGTGGGGCAGAGCTGATGGGTTCGCACGACCACGCCGTCAAGCCGCACGACGCACACGCCGGCGTGCTCGACGCCTTGCACGCCGCGCTGCGGCGCAGCCACTCGCACTACGCCGCCGCAGCGCTGCAGGCGATGCCCGACAAGGGCCTGGCGCACCATCACGTGCGCCTGGTCGGCACGGGGGTGATTGCGCGCTTGCCCAAACAAAGCCAGATGGGCCTGAGCGCACAGGCGAACCTCGCCTACCAGGCCGCGTGTTTCGAGCGCGCCAGCCGCAGTGGCCACGCGCCGGCGTTGCTCGGCGTGTTGCCGCCCGCGCCCGACTTGCCGCGCGGCGGCCTGCTCGTGCAGGAGATTCACGGCCGCGCGGCGCAACTGCCGCACGACTTGCCGGCCATCGCGCGCGCACTGGCGGCGATCCATTCGCTCGAATTGCCGGATGCCGGGTCGCGCGCGCCGCTGCGCGACCCGGTCGATTCTCTGAAGGCGCTACGCGAGGAAATCGACGCGCAGGCGGTGCACTTGCACGCCGCGGCCCTCGAAGCGCGCAGCCGCAACGTCATTGGCCTCGCGTTCGAACGCCTGAACACGGCGATGCGCACGCTCGACCCGCCGCCGCGCCGCCTCATCGCATTCGACGCGCACCCGGGCAACTTCATCGTGGGCGACGACGGCCGCGCCGTGCTCGTCGACCTGGAAAAGGCGCGTTACGGCGAGCCGCCGCTGGACCTGGCGCACGCGACGCTGTTCACGTCGACGACGTGGGACGTGCAGAGCTACGCCGAACTGAGCGTGCCGCAAGTCGTGAATGCCTACGACGTGTGGGCGCAGCACTTCGACGCCGCGGCGGCGTGGCGCCCCTGGCTCGTGCCGCTGCGCGCCGCGATGTGGTTGTGGGCAGTGACCTGGTGCGCGAAGTGGCAGGTGTTGTCCGACAAACCCGCGGCGCCAGGCGCAGACGGCGAAGACTGGTCAATCCAGCAGAGCGCGGATGCCCTTGTGCGCCACGTTCGCGAGCGCGTCGCGTGTTACCTGTCGGCCTATGTGATCGCTGAAGTGGACGCTGAATTCGTCGCCCTGGAGCGCGAGTTTTCGTAAGCACTGTCGCGTGGCGGGCGTGCCGCTCAGGCGGCCGCTTCGAGCTTGCGAAAGAAGTCGGCAAAGATCGCATCGCGCTGCACCGCATACGCCTCGCGCTGCGGATGCCGCGAGGCGTCGAATCGCCAGCGCCGGTCGGCACCGAGCAGGGGAGTGGGTGTCAGGTCGCTCGGCACCCAGGCCGGATTCAAGAGCCAGGCCAGGGTGATCATGTCCCAGATCACCCAGCTGTGCGCGTACAGGCTGTCGATTCCGAGCATCTCCCACAGCGGGTTGTGCGTGAACAGGTGGTGCAGGTAGTCGCCGATCGCGCCGCGCCCGGCGATGTAGCGCTCCACTTCCGGATAGCTCAGACGCAATTGCGCGCCGACGTGATAACCCGGCAAGTACACGTGCGGCACGCCGCTGTCGAGAACGATGTGGGTCGCGAGCATGTCCTGCTCGAGGTTGAACGCGAAGTTGGGCTGCGGCGCGTGCGACGGATAACCTGCGGTCCAGACGACGACGATGCGCTGCGCGATCTCGGGCGCGATGAGCAGCGCCGACGCGACGTTCGTCAGGCAGCCGATCGCGACCACGTAGAGTGGATCCTCTGGCGGCGTCGCGAGCGCCAACTGCACCAGGTGGTGAGCAGCGTCACTGTGCAAGGGCGCGTCGAGCGAGCGCAGGTAATCCGTCGAGCCGAGGTGCACGCGGCCGGCCGGGTCGACGCCGCACTTGTGAAACACGTTGAGGATTTCGTCGTGACTTCGCTGCATGCCCACGCCGGGCGGGTTGAACGGCGGGAGGTTTAGCGTCTCGAGCACCCAGCCCTTGCGCTGCGCGTGGTCCAGGCGCGCGCCGTGCTGCTGCAGCAGTTCCAGGTCGGCCGCCGACGCGGCGGCCGGGTTGTCGCGGGCGCCGCGTGCCCGAATCATTTCGCGGCGCAAGTGGTCGAACGAAAACGGGCACGCGTACACCGCCTCCAAACGCAATTGCTGCGGCGACAGCAAGGCCCAGGCGAGGGCAAACTGATCGTCGATCTCGTTCGCCGCGTCGGTGTCGATGACGATTCGTGGCATCCGCCCCGGCAAGGCCAGGCGCGAGCGGTACCAGGTGTGGCCGTGTTTGGCGAGCGGGTTCATGGATTCGGTTCGAATGGAGGCAGCGGCGAGGGTGCTCTTGCAATGTAGCGCGCACCAGACGCCGCAGCCGCAACGTCGTCTGCGCGCTATCGTTGCTGCGGGCCCAGCCAGCGGTGAATGCCCCAACCGAGTGCCGCGCCGAACGCTTGCGCGAGCACGAACCCGGGAACGTCGTGCGGCGCGATTCCGGCGAAGCTGTTGCTGAACATGCGCCCGAACGCTGCCGCGGGGTTCGCGAACGATGTCGACGCTGTGAACCAATACGCCGCGCCGATATACGCCGCAACCATGCTCGCAACTTTGGACGGCGGCGCACGCAGCACGATGAGCAGCAGGCCTGCGGTGGCCACCGCCTCGGCGAGCCATTGCCCGGCGCCGCTGCGCGAGTGCGTTGACCACTGCGGAAACGGCAGCTCGAACATCGCGTGCGCGAGCCACGCGCCGAGCATCGCGCCCAGCAGCTGCGCACCGATGTAAGCCGCCGCGTGCCAGCGCAGCAGCTCGCCACGCAGGCTCAGCACCAAGGTCACCGCGGGATTGAAGTGCGCGCCGCTGATCGGACCGAACAGCTCGATCAAGACGTAGAGCGCGGCAATCGTCGCCGCCGTGTTGGCGAGCAAGGCGATCGCCGCGTTGCCGCCGGCCAGGCGATCGGCCATGATTCCCGAGCCGATCACGGTGCACAGCAACAGCGCGGTTCCGAGCGCTTCGGCGCCTAAACGTTTGGACAAGGGGATCGCCGGCATGGCGGCGTCAGCGTGACCCGAGGGCCAGCAGCGCAGTGCGCAGGGCAGCGTCGTCGCCCAGGGTGCCTGAAGGCAAGGCGAGGAATTCCTGCATGCGCTTTGCGATCGCGATCCGCGTCGCTTCGAAGGCGCTGCGCTTCGCCGCTTCGTCCCCCGGCGCGAGGGAGGGGTCTGCGTAGCCCCAATGCACTTGCACCGGCGCTCCCGGCCAGACCGGGCAGACTTCGCTGGCTGCGCTGTCGCACACCGTGATCACGACGCGCATCGGCGGCGCGCCCGGGGCGACGAATTCATCCCAACTCTTGCTGCGCAACCCCGTTGTGGCCACGCCCGCCGCACGCAACACGTCGAGCGCGAGCGGGTTGATCCGGCCGCTTGGCGCACTGCCGGCGCTGAAAGCGCGCACGTCCTTGCCGAGCTGCGCAGCCAGATGGTTCAGCATCGCTTCGCCGAGAACGCTGCGTGCCGAGTTGTGCGTGCACAGGATCAGGACGTTGATCGCCATGGTTGCGAGAATGGGCCGGGGGTGTCAGCGCTTGACCTGCGTGAGCACCGCTTCGGCGACCGACGGCACGACTGCGTCGGCACCGAGAATCGCGTCGAAACCCGTGCGGTGGATCAACGCGAGCGGTTGCTCGGTGACGTTCGCGAGCACGAGGGCGATTCCCTGGCGCTGCAGCGTGCGGTGCAACTGCTGCAGCGCGTCCAGCCCCGACGTGTCCATCGAAATCAATCGGTTCATCTCGAGCACGACGGCGCGCGTTCCCGGCGGCAGCTGCGCGGGAAGTTCTTCGACCTTCGCGACCGCGCCGAAGAACAGCGACCCGAACAGTTCAAACACATGCACGCCCGGCGGCAACTCTGCCGTAGGGTGCGGCTGCACGCGAAACAACGTGCTCATGCGGTAGATGAAGAACACGCACGCGAGCACCAGGCCGACTTCGACGGCGACGGTGAGGTCGATGACGACGGTCAGCGCAAACGTGCCGAGCATGATGGTGCGGTGCCCGGCGCTGAAGTGGCGCAGCCGCGCGAACTCGTGCCACTCGCCCATGTTCCACGCGACAAAGAGCAAGATCCCGGCGAGCACGGCGAGAGGCACGTGCAGCGCGAGCGGCGCCGCGGCGAGCATGACAAGCAGAATCGCGACCGCATGCACCATTCCCGACACCGGGCTCGTCGAGCCGGCGCGCACATTCGTCGCGGTGCGCGCGATCGTTCCTGTGACGGGAATTCCGCCGAAGAACGGCACGACCATGTTGGCCACGCCTTGCGCCATCAGCTCCTGGTTCGAATCGTGGCGCGGCAGCTCCGCCATATTGTCGGCAATTCGCGCGCACAGCAGCGATTCGATCGCGCCGAGCAGCGCGATCGTGAGCGTCGGAATGAACAGCAGCTTGGCCGTCTCCCAGGAGAAGTCTGGCAAGGCGAATGCCGGCAGCGATTGCGGAATTCCGCCGAAGCGTGTGCCTATCGTCTCCACCGGCAGGCTCAGCCACGCGGCGGCGACGCTCAGCGTGACGAGGGCGACGATGGGCCCGGGCATGCGCGAAACCAGTTGCACGGCGCGCGCTTCGAGCATGGCCCCGGGTAACGGCGAACCTGCTTTGAACAGGCGCGGCCAGACGATGAGGCCGGCCACGCCCACCGCGCACAGCGCAAAGGCGTACGGATTGAATGAGTGGAGATTCGTCGCGTACGTGTAGATCTGCGAAAAGAAATCGGCAGGCAGCTTGGCGATCGTGAGCCCCAGCGCGTCGCGCACTTGGGACAGGACAATCAGCACGGCGATGCCGTTCGTAAAGCCGATGACGATGCTCACCGGGATGTAGCGCACCAGCGCACCGAGCTTGAACCAGCCCAGCGCAAACAACAGCATGCCGGCGAGCACCGTGGAGATGAGCAGGTTCGCCAGGCCATAGCGCTCGACGATGCCGTAAACGATGACGATGAAAGCGCCCGCGGGCCCGCCGACCTGAACGTGCGATCCCCCCAGCGCAGAGACGAGAAAGCCGCCGATGATCGCGCTGACCAGGCCCGCTTCGGGCTTGACGCCCGAAGCGATAGCAAACGCCATCGCCAGCGGCAGCGCGACGATTCCCACCGTGAGCCCGGCGCCGAGGTCGCGCCCAAAGCGTGCGCCGTTGTAGCCGGCGACGGCATCAAACAAGCGCGGCCGGAAGCGATGGAGTTGCATGGGCGGGTCAAGCGCGTTGCTAACGAACGCGCATTCCCGCAACGGCGCCGGGCCAGGGCTCGAGAACATAAAGACCCGGGTGCGCCTTGGCGTCGGCGTGCGATGCCGCGAGCACCATGCCTTCGCTGACGCCGAACTTCATCTTGCGCGGCGCGAGGTTCGCCACCATCACGGTGAACTTGCCGACGAGCTGTTCGGGCTTGTACGCCGATTTGATGCCGCTGAAGACGTTGCGCATGCGGCCTTCGCCGACGTCCAGCGTCAGGCGCAGCAGTTTGTCGGAGCCCTCGACGTGTTCGCAGTTGACGATTCTCGCGATACGCAAGTCGATCTTCGCGAAGTCGTCGATGCCGATTTCCGCAGCGAGCGCTTCGCCGCCGGGTTCAATTGCCACCGCGCCGGGCGCATCGAACAGGGCGTCGAGTTGTTTCGCGTCGACACGCAGCATCAAGTGCTTGTACTCGCCTATCGTGTGCCCGCCGATTGAGCGCGCGGCGTCGGCAAAGGCCAGCGGCGGCACGCGCAGAAACGCCTCCACTTGTTCGGCCAGTGCCGGCAGCACGGGTTTCAAGTAAACCGTCAAGATGCGAAACGCCTCGATGCACACCGAACACACATCGTGCAGCACCGCGCTCTTGTCGGCGTGTTTCGCAAGCTCCCACGGCTTGTTCTGGTCGACGTATTCGTTCACCCGGTCCGCGAGCAGCATCACTTCGCGCAAGGCCTTGCCGAATTCGCGCTCCTCATACAGGCGCTGCACTTCGTCGTGGTGCGCACGCAGTCCATCGAGCAGTGTGCGGCCTTCCACGCCCAGATCCGCTGAAAGCAGGCCGGCGAAGCGTTTGCTCAGGAAACCCGCGGCGCGGCTCGCAATATTGATGTACTTGCCCACCAGGTCGGAATTGACTCGCGCGACGAAGTCTTCCGGGTTGAACTCGATGTCTTCGACCTTGGAGTTCAGCTTGGCGGCGATGTAGTAGCGCAGCCACTGCGCATTCAGCCCGAGTTCGAGGTAGCGCAGCGGCGAGATCCCGGTGCCCCGGCTCTTGCTCATCTTGTCGCCGCCCACCGTGATAAAGCCGTGCACGAAAACGTGATCCGGCACCTTGCGCCCGCTGAAATGCAGCATCGCCGGCCAGAACAGCGTGTGGAAGGTGACGATGTCCTTGCCGATGAAGTGCACTTGCTCGAGTGCCGGGTCGGCGAGGTAGGCGCCCATGTCGATGCTGCGCCGGTCCAACAGGTTCTTCAATGAGGCGAGGTAGCCGATCGGCGCGTCGAGCCAGACGTAGAAGTACTTGCCCGGCGCGTCGGGGATTTCGATGCCGAAGTACGGCGCGTCGCGGCTGATGTCCCAGTCGGCCAGGCCTCCGGTGCCGTCCTCTGCTTTGACGAACCACTCCTTGACCTTGTTCGCGACTTCCGCTTGCAGCTTGCCGTCTTGCGTCCAGCGCTCGAGGAATTCCACGCAGCGCGGGTCCGATAGCTTGAAAAAATAGTGCTCGCTGCTCTTCAGCACCGGCTTCGCGCCCGACAGCGTCGATGTCGGGTTCTTCAAGTCAGTGGGCGAGTAGACCGCGCCGCAGACTTCGCAGTTGTCGCCGTATTGGTCGGCCGAGCCGCACTTCGGGCATTCGCCCTTGATGTAGCGGTCCGGCAGGAACATGGCCTTCACCGGGTCGAAGAACTGCTCGATGGTCCGGCTCGAGATCAGCTCGTTCTTGCGCAGCGCCCGGTAGATGTCTTTGGCGAGCTGATGGTTCTCCGGCGCATCGGTGGAGTGCCAGTTGTCAAAGCCGATGTGAAAGCCCTCCAAGTACTGGCGGCGCCCGGCGGCGATTTTTGCGACGAACTGCTGCGGCGTCTGGCCGGCTTTTTCCGCGGCGATCATGATCGGCGCGCCATGCGCATCGTCGGCGCAGACGAAGTTCACCTCGCTGCCCAGCATGCGCTGAAAGCGCACCCAGATGTCGGCCTGGATGTACTCCATCATGTGGCCGATGTGGAATGCTGCGTTCGCGTAGGGCAGGGCGGTCGTGACGAAGAGCTTGCGGGTCATGGGGGGATTATTTCAGGAGAGTCAAACGAAGCCCGGCGAACTGCTCGAAGTCGCGGTCGAAGGTGCCGAGTTCGGCGCCATGTTCTATTGCCAGGGCGGCAATGTGGGCGTCGCTGACGACGTTGCCGCCGCGACCGCGTGCCAGCAGCAGGCTGGATAGAAGCGCCGCGTGCCGGTCGGTCGGCGCGATGACGCGCGCAGCCGGGTGGGCGAGCCATGCATCGACGATTTCGAGCGCCTGGTCCAGCGTCAACGGTTCGCCAAAGATACCGCTGCGCGTCGACAGACGCAGAAAGCCGACGAGCGCCGGCCAGCAGAACCCAACGCCGCCCGCGCCTGCGAAAGCCGATTCGAGCCAGCGGCGTGCCGCCTTGTGCTGCGCGCTGTCCGCATTCACGGCATACAGCAGCAGGTTCACGTCGGGCGTTTTCACTTGCGCGCGCCGCGACCGGCCTTGGCAAGAATCTCCTGGTCTTCGAGGTCGGTCGCGAGCGCCCCGGCCTTGGTGAGGTCAACCTTCGGCCGCCCCAGTGAGAACACGCGCTGCTTGAAGGGCACCATGCGTGACGTGGGTCGCTGCAGTCCGGCACGCACTGCGTCGTTCAGGACCTGCTTGAACGGCCGCCCGCTGCGCAGCGCGGTTTCTTTGAGCAAGCGCTGCAGGTCCGGGTCCAGGGTGACGGTGGTACGCATGGCATCAAGGCATCTTGGCGTGAAGCATCATGATGCCATAGTCGACTCCGCCCCGGGTTCGAGGCCTCTGGTGGCCTCAGTGGGGGCATGTTCCCTGCGCTAGACTGCGCAGCCAGCCAGAGCCGTCGCCGGCCGGCTTCCACCGCGCCGCTTTGGCCGCCCTTGCCACCACCCGGTCAAGCCCCATGCCCCTGCACGAATCCAGCCTTCTCGAAGCCCTGAAAACCGTCGTCGACCCGAACACGGGCAAGGATTTCGTCACGACGAAGCAGCTGAGGAACCTGCGCGTCGAAGGCGGCGACGTCGCGTTCGACGTCGAACTCGGCTACCCGGCAAAGAGCCAGATCGCCGGGTTGCGCAAGGCCTTGATCGCGGCGGCGCGAAGCGTCGCCGGGGTCGAGAACGTGAGCGCGAACCTGGCGACGAAAATCGTCGCGCACGCCGTGCAGCGCGGCGTGCAGTTGCTGCCCAAGGTGAAGAACATCGTCGCCGTCGCGTCGGGCAAGGGCGGCGTGGGCAAGAGCACGACGGCGGTGAACCTGGCGCTCGCGCTCGCCGCCGAAGGTGCAGCAGTGGGCATTCTGGACGCTGACATCTACGGCCCCAGCCAACCGATGATGATGGGCATCGAAGGCCGGCCGGACTCCGCCGACGGCAAGACGATGGAGCCGATGGAAAACTACGGCGTGCAGGTCATGTCGATCGGATTTCTCGTCGAGGCCGACAACCCGATGATCTGGCGCGGCCCGATGGCCACGCAGGCGTTGGAGCAGCTGCTGCGCCAGACGAACTGGAACGAACTCGACTACCTGATCGTCGACATGCCCCCGGGCACCGGCGACATCCAGCTCACGCTCTCGCAGCGCGTTCCGCTCACGGGCGCCGTGATCGTGACGACGCCGCAAGACATCGCGCTGCTCGATGCGAAGAAGGGCATCAAGATGTTCGAAAAAGTCGGCGTGCCGATTCTGGGCGTCGTCGAAAACATGGCGGTTCACGTGTGCGAGAAATGCGGCCACGTCGAACACATCTTCGGCGAGGACGGCGGCAAGACGATGGCCAAGGACTACAACATCGACTACCTCGGCGCGCTGCCGCTGAACCTGTCGATTCGCGTCCAGGCCGATTCGGGCCGGCCGAGCGTGGTGTTCGAACCCGACGGCGAAATCGCCCTGTTGTACAAGTCCGTGGCGCGCCAGGTCGCGGTGAAGATTGCGCAACGCACGAAAGACTTTTCGTCGAAGTTTCCGACGATCTCCATCTCCAAGACGACGTAGATGATGAAATTGCCCCCACGTCGCTTCGCTCCTGCCCCCCGGGGGGGCGGTCAGCGGCTTCGGGCGGCCGCGCGCCGCTGACATGGACCGCCCGGCCATCGAAGTCGCCGTGGTGATGGAGCGCGAATCGCAGCCGAACCGCTGGGAGGACTGGCGCTTCAAAGTGGTCGACGTGGTTCCTGCCGAACCGGCGTTCGGCAGTGAGCCGCGGATGCTGCGCGACGACGGCAAATTCTGTCGAACCCTGTTCCCGGGCTTCAGGCTCGAGCTGTTTCGCGACGAAGCCGAGGGCTATTACCTCAACCTGAGTTCAGGTTCGCCCGTGTGGTTCGTCGTCTGGCGCAGCGATGACGAAGATCCGTCGCGTGCCTGGCCCGAGACGGTGAGCTTGTCGTACAACGAAGCCGGACGCTGGCTCGACGCGCAGGAGCGCGTCGACAACGTGCCCTTGCCCGCCGACCAAGCGGCATGGCTGCAGGCATTCACGGAAGAGCACTACAAGCCCGAACCGAAGAAGCGCAGGCGCCCGGCGTCGTTTGTCGCGCCGGACAAGAGGTAATCAACAATGAGCGACGGCGAAGGCTTTTTGTCGCGCTGGTCCAAACGCAAGATGGGGCGCGAAGCGCCGGTCCCGTCGGACGAACCTGCTGCCGCGCCCGCGGCGCTGCCGCCTGCGAATCCGCCTGCCGACGCGGCAGCGCCGATCGCGCAATGCCCCGCAACGCCCGCCCCGAGCGCAGCACCGCCGGAGGCGCCGGCGCTGCCCAATCTGGACGACGTCGCGAAACTCACGCGCGAGTCCGACTTCTCGCCCTATGTGAACCGTCAAGTGGACCCGCAGGTGCGCAATGCGGCGATGAAGAAGCTCTTCAGCGACCCGCACTTCAACGTGATGGACGGCCTGGACACCTACATCGACGACTACGGCAAGCCCGACCCGCTGCCTTTGTCGATGCTTCGCCAGATGACGTCGGCGCGCGCACTGGGCCTGTTTGCCGACGAAGAGGCCGCCGAAGCAAAGGCGCTCGCTGCGGCGCAGGCTGGCGCCACGCCGCCGGCGCAGGCCGAACCCGTTGAAGACCCCGCCAAGGCAAGTCCCGATGGCGCACCGCCCACCGTCCTGGCACAGTCGGCATCTGAAGAAATCGAATCTGCCCATGAAGACACTGATCTGCGACTGCAACCGGACGATGCTGCTGGACGGCCCGGCCCTGACGAAGGCGCTGGGCGCGCAGGCTGACGGACTCGAGCTGGTTCACACGACGCTGTGCCGCCGTGAGGCGCCGGCGTTTCAGCGCGCGGCCAAGAGCGGCGACGATTTGCTGATCGCATGCACGCAGGAAGCGCGGTTGTTCCTCGAACTCAACGCGCAGACCGAAGGCGCGCCAGGCTTGAACGAGCGGCCGATCCGCTTCGTCAATATTCGCGAGACGGGGGGGTGGTCGAAAGACGCGAAAGCGGCAACGCCGAAGATTGCCGCGCTCATCGCCGCTGCGCAACTGCCCGAACCTGAACCGGTGCCGGTGGTGAGCTACAAGTCGGCGGGGCGGATGCTCATCGTCGGCGCTGCGGCTGACGCGGCAATGCGCGCGGCGAAGATGCTGGCCGACAAGCTCAGCGTGAGTGTGCTGCTCGCGCGCCCGGGCGGCAACGTGCCGCAACTTCGCGACGTGGCGGTGCACGCCGGCGAGCTGCTCGGCATTCACGGCTGGCTCGGCGCGTTCGAGGTGAGCTGGCGCGCCGGCAACGCCATCGACCTGGACCTTTGCACACGCTGCAACGCCTGCATCGACGTCTGCCCCGAAGGCGCGATCGACTTCAGCTACCAGGTCGACATGTCGCGCTGCAAGAGCCACCGCGATTGCGTTCGCGTCTGTGAGGCGGCGGGCGCGATCGACTTCCAGCGCGGCGCGCAAGAGGTCAGCGAAGGTTTCGATCTGATCCTCGACTTGGGGGCGACGCCGGCGCTGGCGTTGCACCAACCGCCGCAGGGCTACCACCACGCTGCCGACGACGCCGCGCTCATCAAGGCGGTATTGCAACTTCGCGAGAGCGTGGGCGAGTTCGAGAAGCCCAAGTTCTTCAACTACAAGCAGAAGATTTGCGCGCACAGCCGCAATGAGGTCATCGGCTGCCGCGCCTGCATCGACGTGTGTTCGGCGCAGGCGATTCGCAGCGACGCGTCGCAAAAGGGCAAGGCGAGCAAGGTGGGCCGGGTCGGCGCTGCGATCGGATCGTCGAGTGCTGGAATCATCGTCGAGCCGAACCTGTGCGTGGGCTGCGGCGCGTGCACCACGGTGTGCCCGAGCGGCGCGCTCACCTACGCGACGCCGCACGCCGGCGACATGGGCAAACGCCTGCGCACGCTGCTCGCCACCTACCAGCGTGCGGGTGGGCGCGACGCGGCCTTGCTGCTGCACGGCCAGGGGGCGGGCGCGGCGCTGATCGGCGATCTGGGTCGCGCCGCGCGCAGCGACAAGGCGGTGCACGGCGTTCCGGCGCGCGTGCTGCCGGTCGACGTGTGGCATACGGCGTCCGTTGGAATCGACCTGTGGCTCAGCGCGATCGCCTACGGCGCATCGCAAGTCTGGGTGTTGATGACAGACGAAGAGGCGCCCGCTTATCGCGCGGCGGTCGCCGAACAGATGGCGGTGGCGCAGGCGATTCTGACGGGCCTGGGATTCCCCGGCGAGCATTTGCGCCTGATTCACGCCAGCGACGCTCGAATGTTCGACCAGGCGCTCCAGGCGCCGCCCGCGACCGGCGTGGCCAAGAGCGCGACCTTTACCGTGCAGGCCGACAAACGCGCGACGCTGGATCTGGCGATCGACCACTTGATGGGAAACGCGGTGCGCGTGCCTGAGGCGATCGCCCTGCCGGAGGCGGGCAGCCCGTTCGGTAGCCTGCGCGTCGACACGGCCAAATGCACGATGTGCCTCAGCTGTGTGGGCGCCTGCCCCGAAGCCGCGCTCGCCGATAACCCGGACAAACCGCAGCTCAAGTTCATCGAGAAGAACTGCGTGCAATGCGGCTTGTGCGAGACCACCTGCCCGGAAGGCGCGATTGCGCTCGAGCCGCGCCTGTGGCTGCTGGATTCGGGAAAGGCGCGCAAGAACGCGCGCGTGCTGCACGAAGCGCAGCCTTACGCGTGCATCAAGTGCGGCAAGGGCTTTGGCACGCAGCCGGCAATCGAAAACATGATCGCCAGGCTGGCCGGGCATTCGGCGTTCCAGGGCATGGCGGCGCAGCGCCTGAAGATGTGCGGCGACTGCCGTGTGATCGACCTGCACACGAACCCGAACGAAGTGAAGATCACCGATCTGTAGCGAGTGCCCATGGTCACCCAAGCCCTGCAATTCGCCAGCAGCGACGACAGCGAAGAGCTCGCCCGCGCCGAGCTGTACGGTTTGCTTGCGCGCCTTTGGCTGGCGCCGCCCGACGCCGAACTGCTTGCGCAATTCGAAGTCGCGGTGACGCAGGCGCCGCAGCCGGGGGCGTTTCTGGAAGCGCCGTGGCAGGCGCTCGTCGGCGCGATGCGCGCGGCGACGCCGGCCAGCGCCGCCGAAGAATTCGACGCGCTGTTCCTCGGCGTGGGCAAACCCGAAGTATTCGCTTTCGGCTCGTTTTACCTGACGGGCTTTCTCAATGAGAAGCCGCTCGCGCAGTTGCGCACCGACCTGGCGGCGCTCGGCCTTGCGGCGGATGAACAGAGCAACCAGACCGAGGACCACGTCGCCTCGCTGTTCGAGGTGATGCGCTACCTGATCGCCGGCGACGACGTCGCGGTGTGCAACCTGGAACAGCAGCGCCGCATCTTTCGCGCCCACCTGCAGCCTTGGGTCGAAAAGTTCTGCGACGCGCTCGAAGCGCAGCCGCGCGCCCAGCTCTACCGGGGGCTGGCCGGGTTGACCCGGGCATTCATGCAGGTCGAAATCCAGGGCTTCGATCTGCTCCCTTGAACTTGGTCCGGGGCCGCTGTGCACCCGTGTTTACCCTAGTTCCAAGGGAAAAGAGAAGGCCGTCATAGTGCAAGCCCGGTTCAAAACGGTGCGCCAAACGCCCTAAGATATGCAATGGCATGCACATGCCAGCATGAGCCAGAGTTTCGAGTTCCGCATTTGGAGACGTCGATGAAACCATCTGAACCGAAGTTGTCACGCCGCGTCGTTTTTGCCGGTGCCGGGTCCGCAGGGGTGCTGGCCGCAGCGGCGGCGCTGTTGCCGCGCCAGGCCGCCGAAGTAGCTGCCGTCAAACCCGTTATTGACGTGGACAAGTCGGCGGGCTACCAGGAAACGCCGCACGTCTTGCACTACTACCGCACCGCCCGGATCTGAGGAAGGAGACTCCCATGCTGCTCACGCGCAAATCCTCATCGACCGGCGGCGAAGCGTCGTCGGCATTGGTCGCCAGCTTGGCCCGCGGTGTCTCGCGCGCCATCCCCACGATGGATCGTCGCGCTTTTCTGCGCCGCTCGGGCCTCGGCGTGGGCGCCGGAATTGCCACGTCGCAACTGACGCTGGTGAAAAAAGCCGAGGCGAAAGACCCGGTTGCCGGTACCGGCAAGGGCAAGATCGAAGTCAAGCGCACCGTGTGCGGCCACTGCTCGGTGGGCTGCGCGGTTGACGCCGTGGTCGAGAACGGCGTCTGGGTGCGCCAGGAGCCGGTGTTCGACTCGCCCATCAACCTGGGAGCGCATTGCGCCAAGGGCGCTGCGCTGCGCGAGCATGGGCATGGCGAGTACCGCCTCAAGTACCCGATGAAGCTGGTGGGCGGCAAGTACCAGAAGATCAGCTGGGACCAGGCGTTGGAAGAGATCAGCGCGAAGATGAAGGAGCTGCGCGCCGAGAGCGGCCCGGATTCGATCTTCGTCGTGGGTTCCTCCAAGCACAACAACGAGCAGGCCTATCTGCTGCGCAAGTGGGTGAGCCTGTGGGGCAGCAACAACTGCGACCACCAGGCGCGCATTTGTCACTCGACGACGGTTGCGGGTGTCGCCAACACCTGGGGCTACGGTGCGATGACGAATTCGTACAACGACATGCAGAACGCGAAAGCGGCGTTGTACATCGGCAGCAACGCCGCCGAGGCGCACCCGGTGTCGCTCTTGCACATGCTGCACGCCAAGGAGACCGGGACGAAGATGATCGTCGTCGACCCGCGTTTCACGCGCACCGCGGCGAAAGCCGACGACTACGTACGCATCCGCTCGGGCTCGGACATTCCGTTCCTCTTCGGCGTGCTTTACCACGTGTTCAAGAACGGCTGGGAAGACAAGAAGTACATCAACGACCGCGTCTACGGCATGGAGAAGATCCGTGAAGACGTGATGGCGAACTGGACGCCCGACAAGGTGCTCGATGCCTGCGGTGTCGACGAAGCGACTTGTCTGAAGGTCGCGAAAACGATGGCCGAGAATCGCCCGAGCACGATCGTCTGGTGCATGGGGCAGACGCAGCACACGATCGGCAACGCGATGGTTCGCGCCTCGTGCATCTTGCAGTTGGCGCTCGGCAATATCGGTGTGTCGGGCGGCGGCGCGAACATTTTCCGCGGCCACGACAACGTGCAAGGCGCGACCGACGTCGGCCCGAACCCGGATTCGCTGCCCGGCTACTACGGCCTGCCCGAAGGCGCGTTCAAGCACTTCGCCGCGGCGTGGGGCGTGGACTTCGAGTGGATCAAGAAGCAATACGCGCCGGGAATGATGAGCAAGCCCGGCATGACGGTGTCGCGCTGGATTGACGGCGTGATGGAGAAGAACGAGCTGATCGACCAGGACAGCAACCTGCGCGGTTTGTTCTTCTGGGGCCATGCGCCGAACTCGCAAAGCCGCGGTTTGGAGATGAAGAGCGCGATGGACAAGCTCGACTTGCTCGTCGTCATCGACCCGTATCCGTCGGCCACCGCAGCGATGGCGGCGATGCCGGGCAAGAAAGAAGAGCAGAACGCCAAGCGCGGCGTCTATCTGCTGCCCGCGGCGACGCAGTTCGAGACCTCGGGCTCGGTGACGGCGAGCAACCGCTCGATCCAGTGGCGCGAAAAGGTCATCGAGCCGCTCTGGGAAAGCCGCACTGACCACATGATCATGTACCAGCTCGCGCAAAAACTCGGTTTCGACAAAGAGCTGATGGCGCGCACGAAATTGGTCCCCGGCGCGCGCGGCATGATGGAACCCGAGGTGGAATCCATCCTCAAGGAAATCAACCGCAGTGTCTGGACCATCGGCTACACCGGCCAGAGCCCGGAGCGCCTGAAGGCGCACATGCGCAACATGAACGTCTTCGACGTGAAGACGCTGCGCGCCAAGGGCGGCGTCGACAAGGAAACCGGCTACAAGCTCGACGGCGACTATTTCGGCCTGCCGTGGCCGTGTTACGGCACGCCGGAAATGCGCCATCCGGGTTCGCCCAACCTCTACGACACGAGCAAACACGTGATGGAGGGCGGCGGCAACTTCCGCGCCAACTTCGGTGTCGAGCGCGAAGGCGCGAACCTGCTCGCCGAGGACGGATCGCATTCCAAGGGCGCCGACATTCAGACCGGCTACCCCGAGTTCGACCACTTGCTGCTGAAAAAACTCGGCTGGTGGGACGAACTCACCGAGGACGAGAAGAAGGCCGCTGCGGGCAAGAACTGGAAAACCGATCCGTCGGGCGGCATCATCCGCGTCGCGATGAAGAACCACGGCTGCCACCCGTTCGGCAACGCCAAGGCGCGCGCCGTCGTCTGGAACTTCCCCGATCCCGTGCCCAAACACCGCGAGCCGCTCTACTCGATCCGGCCGGACCTGGTGGACAAGTACCCGACGCACGACGACCGCAAGGCCTTCTGGCGCCTGCCCACGCTGTTCAAGACGGTGCAGCAGAAGAACAAGGACATCGGCAAGACCTACCCGCTGATCATGACGTCCGGGCGCCTCGTCGAATACGAGGGAGGCGGCGAAGAAACCCGCGCGAACCCGTGGCTCGCCGAGCTGCAGCAGGAGATGTTTGTCGAGATCAACCCGAAATCGGCGAACGACCGCGGCATCCGCAACGGCGAGTTCGTCTGGGTGAAAACGCCGCCGATGGAAGCGTTGCCCGAGTTCAAAGGCATGCGCGTGAAGGCGCTCGTCACCGAGCGTGTCGACGCCGACACGGTGTTCCTTCCGTTCCACTTCTCGGGGCGCTGGGGTGGCATCGATCTGCTGCAGTACTACCCCGACGGCGCGGCGCCGATCGTGCGCGGCGAGGCGATCAACACGGCCACCACGTACGGCTACGACAGCGTCACGATGATGCAAGAGACCAAGACCACCGTGTGCCAGGTCGTCAAGGCTTGAACCCCAGAAACACGGCGTAAAGGAGAACCACATGGCTCGAATGAAATTCATCTGCGACGCCGAGCGCTGCATCGAATGCAACGGCTGCGTCACCGCGTGCAAGGCCGAACACGACGTGCCCTGGGGCGTGAACCGGCGCCGCGTCGTCACCTTGAACGACGGCGTCGCGGGGGAGAAGTCGATTTCGGTCGCGTGCATGCACTGCTCGGATGCGCCGTGCATGGCGGTGTGCCCGGTCGACTGTTTTTATCGCACCGACGAAGGCGTCGTGCTGCACGACAAGGACGCGTGCATCGGCTGCGGTTACTGCTCGTACGCGTGCCCGTTCGGCGCGCCGCAGTTCCCGACGAACGGCACCTTCGGCCTGCGCGGCAAGATGGACAAGTGCACGTTCTGCGCCGGCGGCCCGGAGCTGAACGGCAGCGTCGCCGAGAACGAGAAGTACGGGCGCAATCGCCTGTCGGAGGGCAAGCTGCCGGCGTGCGCTGAAATGTGCGCGACCAAGGCGTTGCTCGGCGGTGACGGCGACGTGGTGGCCGACATCTTCCGCACGCGTGTGCTGAACCGCGGCAAGGGCAGCGAAGTCTGGGGCTGGGGCACGGCGTACGGCAAGCCGGCGAAATCATGATTCGCCTCACCGCGCTGGCCGGCGTGACGGCGATGATTCTCGGTCTGTCCGCCTGCGGCGAGAAACCGCAGACCGCGGCGACGCGCAAGCCCGACACCAAGGTCTGGTCGGGAACGGACAACGCGTTTGCCGCGTCCGGCTGGAAAGCCGGCGACCAGGCGTCTTGGGAAGAGCAGATGCGCAATCGCGCGCAGGCGCAGAACGATTACGCCAAGGTCAAGTAGTCGGAGGGTGTCGGCATGCAGCATCGCTTGATTCGATCTCTGGCCGCCGCGGCGGCTCTCGGCACGGGGCTGCTGATCAGCAGCGGCTCTTGGGCGCAAGATGCAAGCAAGGCCGGCCCGCCGCCGGGTTTTGTCGCTCCGGCCGAACCCAAGCCGGATGAATCCAACGCGCAGCGCGGCAAGACCCAGCCTGGCAACAACGCGCCGTTCTGGCGCGCGGTTCGCGACCCCGGCGCGGCGACGAACAGCATGCCTGGTGTCGGGCCCGACCCGCTGATGCAGCCTTTCGTTGACTACCCTGGGCTCAAACCCACGAACGCCGGCGAAGCCTGGCGCAAGGTTCGCAACGATTGGATCATCCCCTACGGCGGCTCGCTGTTCTTCCTCGCCGCTGTGGCGATTGGCCTGTTTTACTGGCGGCGCGGTCCCATGGGCCACGCGAGCGGCGACAGCGGCGCCAAGATCGAGCGTTTCACCTACTTCGAGCGCGCCGCGCATTGGAGCAACGCGACCTGTTTCGTCATTCTCGCGGTCTCGGGCCTGGTGATGGCGTTCGGCAAGTTCATTCTGCTGCCGGTCATGGGGTTGACGCTGTTCGGCTGGTTGACCTACGCGCTGAAAACCGCGCACAACTTCGCCGGGCCGCTGTTCGCCGTGTCCTTGCTCATCGTGATCGTCACTTTCATTCGCGACAACCTGCCCGCCAAGGGCGACCTGACGTGGTTGCTCAAGGGCGGCGGCATGCTCGGCGGGCAGGAAGTGCCGTCGCACCGCTTCAACGCGGGTGAGAAGGTGATCTTCTGGGTCGGCGTGTTTGTGCTCGGTCTGGTGGTTGTCGGTTCCGGCCTGGTGCTCGACAAGCTCGTCCCGGCAATCGACTACACGCGCGGCACCATGCAGATCGCGCACATCGTCCACGCGATCGCGGCGCTGCTCATGATGACGCTGTTCCTGGGTCATATCTACCTCGGAACGATAGGCATGAAAGGCGCGTTGAACGCGATGCGCACCGGCGTCGTCGACGACGCCTGGGCCAAGGAGCATCACGCCGACTGGCACGCTGACGTCGTGGCGGGCAAGATCCCGCGCGTGCGCACGGCGCCGGGCGCGTCGGCAGGGCAGCCGGCCGCGCAGGCCTGATCCGCGGTTCGAACTGAGTCATTGTTGAGGAAACTACCATGCGTTGTCTGTCCATCGCTTTGTTCAGTGCCTTCGCCTTCTCGGTACCGGCGTGGGCGAAATTGCCCGCGTTGAACGACGACGCCAAGGCCAAGGCGGCCGAAGCCGCCGCGAAGACGGCGCATGGCAACAAGGTCGCCGACTTCCAGCTCTGCAAGGCCATGGACAAGACGGCGACCAAGTACTACGCGTCGATGAAGGCGGCGTCCAAGGAGACGAAGCCGCCAAGCGAGACGCCGGCGTGCGCCGACCCCGGCCCGTTCGTCATGCCGGCACCCGCCGGCGCGCCAGCCGCCGCCGCGCCAGCCGCGGCTCCCGCACCTGCGGCGACTGCAGCGCCTGCGGCGCCCGCCAAGAAGTCCTGAGCGGGCTGCGCTGAGGCGAAACCCCTCTACGTGAGGGGGAGGCGCGACTCGTGTCCCTTGTCCAGGTGGTGTAGCCTGCGCCCGTGAACGCCGCGCTACGCCCCCCAATGAGCCGAACCCCACGCCTGACCGCGGCGAGCGCGCCGCTGGTGCAAGACGTCAGCGTGCTGGACGAATACGGCCAGCAGCGCATCATCTCGATTCCGGCCGAGCGCGCGCTCACGGTGTTCGTCGACAAGCGCGAACTCGTGACCCTGATGACGCTGGGCAGCGCGCCCGAATTGCTCGTGCTCGGCTACCTGCGCAACCAGCGCCTCGTCGACACGCTCGATGACATAGATTCGATCACTGTTGACTGGGACGTGAACGCTGCTGCAGTGAAGACCCGCGCCGGCATCGAACGCTTCGACGAAAAAACCGCGAAGCGCGTCGTCACCACCGGTTGCGGCCAGGGCACCGTGTTCGGCGACTTGATGAATGAACTCGAGACGCTGCACCTGCCGGGCCTTCACGACCCGAACGCGCGCCTCAGCCAAGCCACGCTGTACGGCCTGCTGAACGCGATGCGCGTTCAGGAGAGCACGTACAAATCTTCAGGCTCGGTGCACGGCTGCGCGCTGTTCCGCCAAGACGAGCTGCTGATGTTTGTCGAAGACGTGGGCCGGCACAACGCGATCGACACGATTGCCGGCTGGATGTGGCTGCACGGCGTGACCGGCGAAGACAAGATTTTCTATACGACCGGGCGCCTCACCAGCGAGATGGTCATCAAGTCAGCGCAGATGAGCGTGCCCATCGTCGTCTCGCGCAGCGGCATCACGCAGATGGGCTTGCAGATCGCGCAGCAGCTGGGCTTGGCGCTGTTCGGCCGGGCAACGAATCGGCATTTCATCTGCTACTGCGGCTTCGAGCGCTTCGATGCGCAGCCCGAGCCGGCGCGGGCTGCGCCGGGTGCCTGAGGAAATCAACTCGCGCCTGTCATCCCGGCGAAAGCCAGGCGAAAGCCGGGATCCATCCTTTGCAGAAATCCTGGATCCCGGCTTTCGCCGGGATGACGTGAAGCGAAAAGCAACGTCGCCCTCAGGCGATGCGCGCCATGTCGCGCAGCACCGTCGGCCCGACGCGCCGCTCGATTTCCGCCAGCAGGGGCTTGTTCCAGCCGAGCATGAACAAACCTTCGGCGCTGACGAACATCGGGCCCACGAGAAGACCCACCAGGTCGTCGACAAACGCCGGCTTTTTGCCCTCGTACCAGTGGCCGACGAACTGGATCAGCCAGCCGACGACGAAGAACCCGACGCCCCAGGCGAGCCACGACGTGACGCTGCCTCCCGCCGCCAACTGGCCAAGCCACAGCAGTGCGGTCACTTCCAGCGTCACGGCGACGCCGAGCATCAGGTTGCCGCGTGTCAGGTACCACATGGCGATCGGCGCGAACACGAGCCAGGCCGGGGTGAGCATCGTGCCCTCGACGGCGAACGCCGGCCGAGCGAGCAGCACGCCCACCGCGAACACGATCATCGGTACACCGATGAAGTGGCTCACGATGTTGCGCCGGTCGCGGTGATACAGCGCGTACTGGCTCAGGAGGTCTATGGCGGGGCGCATCGGTTGTCTCCCGAAAATCAAAGCCCAGCGATGTTAGGCCAAGCCGCGCCGCCTGACCATCCCCCGCTTGCCCGGAGGGCCAGCCCACCCCTGGCGCCCTGCCTACAATCGCGCCGCACCGAAAAGGCCCGTCATGAGCATCAAGAGCGACAAATGGATCCGCCGCATGGCGCAGCAGCACGGCATGATCGAGCCCTTCGAGCCCGGCCAGGTGCGCGTCTCGGCGGCCGGCCAGCGCATCGTCAGTTACGGCACCAGCAGTTACGGTTACGACATCCGCTGCGCGCCCGAATTCAAGGTGTTCACGAACATCTACAGCACCGTCGTCGACCCGAAGAACTTCGACGAACGCAGCTTTGTCGACATGACGGGCGACGTGTGCGTGATCCCGCCGAACAGCTTTGCCCTGGCGCGCACCGTCGAGTACTTCCGCATCCCGCGCAACGTGCTGACGATCTGCCTGGGCAAGAGCACTTACGCGCGCTGCGGCATCATCGTCAACGTCACGCCTTTCGAGCCCGAATGGGAGGGTTACGTGACGCTCGAGTTCAGCAACACGACACCGCTGCCGGCGAAGATCTACGCGGGCGAAGGCTGCGCGCAAGTGCTGTTTTTCGAGAGCGACGAAGTCTGCGAGACGAGCTACAAGGACCGCGGCGGAAAATACCAGGGTCAGACCGGCGTGACCTTGCCCAAGGCGTAGCCGCGGCCTTTCACGGCAGCGCGCGTGTCCGCCCGCGCGGCCCGGGTCGCCCGTGTCGCATTTGGCACCGCGTCGGCGCCGCCGCAAGATGACCGTGGTGCCGGGCTTAATTCAGCGCTTAGGGGGCGTCGCGTGCCGGCTATCTTTGCGCCTCGCCGCCCGCATTGCGGTGGCTGCCCGATTCGCAAAGGTGCGCCATGATCATTCCGTTTGTGCAGAACCCCGCCATCAGGAAGCCGGCGCAGCCAGCGCAAAACGCGCGCGCGCAGGCCGCGCCGAACGAGCCCATTGCGCTGGTGGGTCACACCGATCCGTGGTCATGGCTGCTTGCCGCGTCGCTGAAAATCGACTTGTGGCGCCTGGCGCGCTTCAACGAATTGATGGCACAGCACCGCATGCCGGTGCACTTGGGGCGCATGTTCCGGGACCCGGCGTACGCGTTCGAGCGCTTGTCGCTCGCCCACGGCACGGGCGCGCCCGAGCTGAAAGAACTCGCGCTTGAAATGTTCGAGCAGTACCTGACCCTGGAGCGGCGCCGGCGCACGCCCGGCGCACAGATCAGCCCGTTTTCCGGGCATTGAACGCGGCCGGCGCCCGCCGCGTCGGCGCTAAAAGGTTCCCGGCAGCAAGATGCTGCGGTCGACGTCGCGCAGCTGCGTGCGCCCGCAAAACGCCATCGTCAGGTCGAGTTCCTTGTGGATGATCTCCAACGCCTGCGTCACGCCGGCCTCGCCGAGCGCGCCCAGGCCATAGACCATGGCCCGGCCGATGTAAGTGCCGCGCGCGCCGAGGGCCCAGGCCTTGAGAACGTCTTGTCCGGAGCGGATGCCGCCGTCCATGTGCACTTCGATCTTCGAGCCCACCGCCTCGACGATCGCCGGCAGCGCACCGATGCTCGACTGCGCGCCGTCCAACTGGCGCCCACCGTGGTTGCTGACGATCAGCGCGTCGGCGCCTGAGTCGACCGCGATGCGCGCGTCTTCCACGTCCTGAATGCCTTTCAGGATCAGCTTGCCGCCCCAGCGCTTCTTGATCCACTCCACGTCACCCCAGTTCAGGCGCGGGTCGAACTGCGCCTGCGTCCACGCCGACAGGTCGGCCATGTCGGAGACGCCCTTCACGTGGCCGACGATGTTGCCGAAACCGCGCCGCTTCGTTCCCAGCATGCCCAGGCCCCAGCGCGGCTTGCTCATCAGGTTGATCAGGTTGGCGAGCGTCATCTTCGGTGGCGCCGACAAGCCGTTCTTCAAGTCCTTGTGGCGCTGGCCGATGATTTGCAAGTCCAGCGTCAGCACGAGCGCCGCGCAGCGCGCCGCCTTGGCGCGCTCGATCAGGCGCTCGATGAAGTCGCGATCCCGCATGACGTAGAGCTGAAACCAGAACGGCGAACCCACCTGCTCGGCGACGTCTTCGATCGAGCAGATGCTCATCGTCGACAGCGTGAACGGGATGCCGAACTTCTGCGCCGCGCGCGCGGCGAGAATTTCGCCGTCGGCGTGTTGCATTCCGGTCAGACCCACCGGCGCGATCGCGACGGGCATCTTCGCGGCCTCCCCGACCATCGTCGTCGCTGTGCTGCGCGACTCGATGTTCACGGCGACGCGTTGACGCAGCTTGATTTTCTGAAAGTCGGAGACGTTCGCGCGGTACGTGCTTTCCGTCCACGATCCCGAATCGGCATAGTCGTAGAACATGCGCGGCACGCGCTTTTGCGCGAGAACGCGCAGGTCTTCGATGTTCGTGATGACCGTCATTGTTTGTCTCCGAAGATTCTTCGTTCCGCTCCGATGGCAGCGGGGCACGGCCGGGCCGGGCCGGCGGTGTTACGGCTCGAACAGCGGCAGACTGTAACCCGAGCGTGGCTCGCGGACTTCGTGGTCGGTCCGAAGCGGCGCATGCGCTGCAGGAGTCTGCGGGGCGAGCAGGTCCGAAACGCGCGCCAGCGCGCCGGCGCGAACGCCGAGCAGGCGCAGGCGCCGCGTCAGGTCGACGCGTTTCAGGCACAAGCCGGCGGCGCGGCGGATTTCTGCGGGGTCAAAAGTGTGCGCAGGCAAGGTGAGGTCGCGCGTCACCGATTTGAAGTCGTCAAAGCGCAGCTTGATGCCTATCGTCTTGCTCGCGTACCCCTTGCGCGTCAGGTCGTCGGCGAGTTCGTTGCAGAGGCCGGTGAAGATCGCGCCGAGCGCCGCCCGGTCGCGCACCGCGTGCAAGTCGCGCTCGAAAGTGGTTTCGCGGCTCATCGACACCGGCTCGCTGTGGGTCACGACGGGCCGTTCGTCGCGCCCATTCGCCGCCTCGTGCAACCAGGCGCCGTAGCTGCGACCGAAGTGCTGGATGAGGGATTGTGGTTGCGCTGCCGCCACGTCGCCGATCGTGTGCAGGCCAAAGCCGGCGAGCTTTTCGGTCGCTTTCGGCCCGATGCCGTTGACTTTGCGCGCCGGCAGCGGCCAGATTCGCGCCGGCACCTCGGCGGCGCTGAGCAGCGTCAGGCCGTTCGGCTTGTCGAGTTCGGAGCAGATCTTGGAGAGCAACTTGTTCGGCGTGATTCCCACCGAACACGTGAGACCGGTCGCCGCGTGCACGGCGTTCTTCAGCGCCATGCCGGCGGCGCGCCCACCGTCGGCATGAACGCCGTCGATTGCGCTCAAGTCGATGTAGATCTCGTCAACGCCACGGTCCTCAACGAGCGGCGCGACGTCGCGCACCGCGGCCTTGAACAGCTTCGAATACTTGCGGTATTCGTCGAAGTCGACCGGCAGCAGCACCGCGTCCGGTGCGAGGCGCGCCGCCTTCATCACCCCCATCGCCGAACCCACGCCGAGCGCGCGCGCTTCGTAGGTCGCGGTCGTGATGACACCACGGCCGGCGTAATCGCGCAGGCGCGCAAAGCGCCGCGTGCCGTCGGTGAGCAGTTCAGGCTGATGGCGCCGCCCGCCGCCGATCACGACCGGCAGGCCGCGCAGCTCCGGGTAACGCAGCAACTCGACCGACGCGTAAAACGCGTCCATGTCGAGGTGGGCGATGAGGCGCGGCGACACGGAGGCAACGGCAGCTCCGCCACCCTGCATGGCGCGCCCTGGCGTCGCCGAATCCATCAATGCAACACTGGACATGCGTACAGCATACCGCCGAGCCCCGATGCAAGCAAGCCGCGCCGGCGTGCCGCGGCGCTGCACGCCAGCCCGATGGGGTCAGCCCGAGGCCTGACCCCGTCGCCCGAACCCACCTTAGCGCTTGCCTAACGGTGGCCAGCGACCCTTCAGGCGACGGCGCAAATGGTTGGCGTCGCGAACCCCTGGAGTGAGACATGACTGCCCTTTTGCCTGCCCATGAGTACCGCACTCTTAGCCACCACGCGTGGCCGCTGCCTCAACCGGTCTGGAAACGCACCTTGGCGGCGCTCACGCTGCTGATCGTCGCCGCCTGCGGGGGTGGTGGTGGTGGTGGTGGCGGTGGCGGTGGCGGCACGGTCGTGCAGCTCGGGCCCAACCTCGGCAACGTGCCGCCCAGCAATACGAGAGACTGCGTTTCCGGTGATCTGGCGGTCGGCCTGACCTCCGGTTTTCAGTCTTGTATGCTGGTGACCATCCCCTACACGGGCGCAGCATCATCGACCCCCGGCATTGCGGAGTCGGCCAACATCTTCGTCGGCCCTGTCACTGGGCCGATGCGCTTCGTCCGCGCGCGGATCCTTGAGGCCATTGGTACAGGACCGCTGTGTTGCTCGGTGGAACAGTATGGCGCCGTCTTCACGCCGACCCCGAACAGCATCACCACGGTGGCGCTGGGCTTCCCCTTGGGCCCCACCGACACGGACGTGACGACGGGAATCAGGTTCCAAGACGTCGTCGGCCTCGAGATCCTGGCACCCAATGTGCCGGTGCCGGGCAACTTTGTCGGCCCCCCCGATGGTCTTGGGGCGCTCATTCATGCCAACTCCGAGTTTTTCCCCGCGATGTCGCAGCGCGGCCTGGGCGTGAGCGTGCCCACCCAGAACGTGCGTCCAGAGGGGATCGGCTTCTTCAACTTCCGACCCAGCTACAACCTCAATTTCCGCGCAAACTAGGAGCTCTCAGGCTTTGGGTCGGGCCTGCGTTGAGCCCGCGCGGGCCTCACTGCCAACGCCAAGTCCAAATCGCGTCCAGCGAGTTGTCCAGCCCGCTCTGCGCGCGCAGCGTCAGGCGCTGCGCGATGCGGTAAATGAGTTGCCAGTTTCCCGTGGTCGCGTTCAGGCTGCGCTCGTAGCCGACGTACCAGCGCCGGCCCAGCTGCTTGCCCAGCGAGACGACGGTCTCGCGCACTTCGCCTTCGGTCTGGCGGAACGACACCTCGTCCAGGCCGACGGCGTTGATGAGCTGATCCGTCGGGCCGGTGCCTTCGCCGGCGAGCAGGCCGAGCGCGGCGCGTTGCAAGAGCGCCATGTCGGTGCGGCCCAGGCCGTCGGACGCGCGGCCGAGCACGAGCCAGGAGAGCTTGTCGATGTCGGCCATCTCGGGTTCGCTGAACAGGCGCACGCGCGGGTTCAGCGCGGTACCGGTGACGGCAACCCCCACCACCTGTTCCAGGTTCGGCCGCGTCGCGATGATGTCCAGGCGCGGATTCTCGGCGGCGCCGGTGAACGTCAGCTCGCCGCGATCGATGCTGAGCTTCTGGCCATAGGCGGCGTAGGTGCCGGTGGCGGTGCGCACCGTGCCGTTGATCGCGAGTTTGCTGGCGGTTGTCGTCACCCGCAGTCCGCCGCGCAATTGCGTGTCCAGGCCGCGCCCGCGCAAGCGCAACTGTTCGCCCAGGTCCACCTGCAGGTTGAGCACGACGTTGCGGCCGGGTTCGGACGTTGCGCCGCGCTGCGCCGGCTCGGCGCCCGCGTCGGCAGCCGCACCCGGGCGTGCCGCGACGCGCACGTCGTCGGCGAGCGTGGGCGCGTCGCCGCGCGTGAAGTCGATCAGCCCTTCGTCGATCTTGAAGCGCCCGTCCAGGTTCAGCGCCTGCGCGTCGAGCTGCAGTTTGGCGCTGCCGCTGGCGGTCACGCGCCTGTCCACTCGACCCAGGAGTTGGAACTTGTCGGCGTGCAACAGCAGCTGCGCGTTCGGGTTCTCGCCCAGGCTCGCGCCGCCCTCGAGCCGCACCGTGCCGCTGCCCGCCTTGGCCTCGAAGCGCTCGATGCGCGCAGTCAGGCCCTGCAGCGTGATGTGAATGTCGCCCTCGGTCACGTTCACGCCCTGCACGAGATTGCGCACGCCGATCTGCGTGCCGCGGATCTCGCCGGTGTATTCGGGCGCGCCCAGGCGGCCACCGATGACGGCGCTGGTGTTCAGCGCGCCGGCCAGGCGCCAACCCGGCGGCACCCACGTGCCCCAGGTGCCGAGGTTCGCGACGCGCGCCTGGAGCACGCCCTGGATGGGCGTCTCTGCATCGGGCCACAGTTGCTGCGGCGCGACCCGCGCCGTCACCGCGCCGGCCGCTTCGCCGAGCGTCTTGCCTGCCAGCGCTTGCGTCAAGCTCCACACGCCGTCGTTCGCGCTGAGTGCCAGGCGCAAGTCGGTGAGCTGCAAGGCCTGCGCCCCGGTTTCGTCGCTGACGCTGAGGTCGCCTCGGGTGCGCTCGAGAACGATGTCGGCAACCAGGTTGGGTGCGCTGCGAATGTGCGCGTGGCCGCCGACTTCCAGATCACCGCTCCATCCCAGGTGCGGCTGCGCGCGCGCCAGCAGCGGGCCGATGGCGACCGGTTCGAGTTCAGCCTGCAGGTCGAACTGCTCAGCTCCCGCCGCCGATGCCGCGCTCCAGCGCGCACGTTCCCAGCGCAATCCGGCGCCGAGCAACTCGCCGCGACCCGGCGCCACCTCGATGCCGGCTGCGCTGCGCGCGTCGCCGGCGTTCAGCGTGAGCGCGGTCTCGCGCAGGCGCAGCAGCGGCGCGGCATTCGATGCGGCGCTGCGCACTTCGACGGTTTGCACGCTGCCTTGCCAGCGCAGCGGCGTGGCGCCCTCGGTGACGAGGCCGCCGCGCGCGTCAAGCTGGACGTGGGTCAGCGCCGCGCCCGCGTCGTCGGCGTGCCCGTTGCCGATCATGAACTGGGCGATTGCCGGCGGCGCCGCATTCAGCGTGGCACGCAGCGCGAGCGTGTGCGCTTGCGGCGTGCCCTGCAGATTCAGCGTCAGGCTCTGCGCTTGGCTTTGCTGCCAGCGCGCGTCGCTCAGGTCCACGGTCAATTCGAAGGGCGCGTCCGTGACGCGACTGAAACTCCAATTCGCCCGGCCGCGCGCGACGCTCAGCTCGGCGATGCGCAAACCCTCGGCCTTCAGCGCCCCTTGCGTGCGCAGTTCCGGCCAGCGGCCCTGCAGGGTGGCGTTCGCCTCCAGTGCACCGCGGGGCGTCGGCCAATTCGCCGGCGCATCGAGCAGTGCGCGCAGCGGCGCCAGGCGCGCGAGTTGCGGTGCACTCAACTCGATCCGCCACGCATCGGAGTGGCCCGCGTCGCCGCGCGCCCATTCGCCTTGCGTCGACAGGACGTTGCCCGCGACCTCGAGCCTTGCCGTGACCTTGGAGCGAGTCGCCTCGACGGTGTGCAGCGCTGCTTCGCCGCGCAGCGCCACGCCGGCGAGCTGGCTGGGGTGCAAGCTCACGCGCGCTTGCCCTTGCAGCGTGGGCAACCACTCGAACCAGTCGTCCAGGTTGCCGGGGAGCTGCAGCGGCGTGGGCAAGGCGAAGGCGAACTGCGCATCCCCCGTGAAGCGGTGGGGGCCGCGCCGCCACGTCGAATCGGGCGCGCCTGGAAACCACGGCAGGGGGTCGAAGTCGACGACGCTGGCTTTTGCGTCGAGCTGCCACGGCGCCGTCGTCGCGGCACGCCGTGCGCTGCCTGACAGCGCGAGCCGCGCCGCCCCGGCGCGCGCGAGAAACTCGCGCACGTCGAGCTGCAGCTCCGAGCCCACGACGTTCACTTTGACTTCGACGTCGCCTGCCGCGTGCCGGTCCACGTGGCCTTTGAGTTCGGCCTGCAGGTCGATTCGCGGCGTGGGCCCGAGCTCGCCGCTGAGTGCGAGCGGGCCGCTCAAGGTCATCTGGGCCAGGCGTGGGTCGAGAAGATTCGGTCGAACTTGCGTCAGGACCGCCTTCGCGCTGAACGCGCCGGCGTTCCACAAACCACTTCCCTGAACCTGACCGGCGTCGCGGTTCTCGTCGGCAAGCACGGCGTGCACCTTCGCGAACTCGAAGCGCTGCAGGGCGCCGGGTTGCGCCTGAGCATCGAAAGCGAGCGAGCGCACCGGCAAGGCGTGCCGGTCCCAGCGCCCTGGCCGTTCATTGACGAGGCGCGCTTGCGATCCGAGCCTGCCCGCCCGGCCCGGCAGGGGTGCGATGTGCAAACTGCCGCTCAAGGCCGTGGAAGGCGCGTGGGCGAGCAGCGCTGACAAGTCGAAGTGTTCGGTGCGTGCGTCCAGGCGCGGCAGTGGCCACGCCTCGAGCGGCGCCACGTCGGCCTGCGCGTCCAGGCGTTGCCCCTGGGCGCGCAGCGCCAGCGTCGCGCCAAAGCGTGCCAGCGGTCCCTGCACGTCGAGCCGCGCCTGCCAGTCCTGGCGCACGGCGCGGGCCCAGGCTGGCAGTTCGACACGGGGCGCCTGCGGATCGGCGGCTTGCATGGCCTCGAGATTCACGCGCAACGGCAGCGGGCTGTCGGTGCCGAGTTGCGCGCTACCATGGCATTGCAGCGGACCGATGGTGAAGCGCAATCCATCGGCGCGGTATGCCGCGCCCCGGTCAGCTCCCAGATGCAGCCGGCCACTCACCTTCCGAAAAGGGTGCGCTTGCAGGCCCGGCAACTCGAGTGCGCCCACGCTCACCGCGTCGACTTCGATCTCGACGGGCAGGCGCAGGTGCTGCGGCAGTTGCGCTGCCTGGTCGCTCGGCGCGAGTTGCACCCGAACCTGCTGCGCCGACACCTCTGCGGCGTGAATGCGCAACCAGGAGTGCGTGCCGCCAAGCGCGAGGTTCACGCTGGAGGCGCGTGGCGCGTCGATGACGACGCGGTGTTCGCGCTGCGACCCCCAGGACACGACGATGCGCTCTGCACTGAAGCCATCGAGCACATTGCCGCGAAGCTCATTCACTTCGACGTAGTCCTGCTGCGCCAGCGCCCACGCCGTGCCGCGATCCGTGCCCAAGGTCCACGCGAGCATGGCGAGCAAGGCGCTGGGCAGCGCAATCACCGCGGCGACGCCGATCAGCCAGCGCGTCCAGCCGAAGCGGCGGCGGCGTGGCGCTGCGCTTGTTTCGGCGGCGGGCGGGGGGATGGACATCGTGGTTCGGCTCCTGAGCTGGATTCTGTCGCAGTGGGGTTCGAGGTCGGCGTGCAAGGGCACACCCACCCGAGTGGGCGTGTATGTGATTGCAACCGCATCGAGATCGCACAGCGCCTCGTCGGTGGGCTCGAACCCGTGGGTTCGAGCCCGTGCGGCAGAATCGCCGGGGTGAACTCTCCGCACGGTCCGCTGCTGCCCCCTGCCGACGCGTTGCTGTCGCTGGTGGTCCCCGTGTTCAACGAGCAGGACGCGGTGTGGCCCTTTGTGCAACGCGTCGGCGCCGCACTCGCCGGGTTGCCGCGCTGCACTTACGAGATCGTTTTCGTCGACGATGGCAGCCGTGACGCCACGCGCGAACGCCTGGGCGAGCTGGTGCAAGGTGACCGGCGCATTCGTGCGCTGCTGCTGTCGCGCAACTTCGGCAAGGAGGCTGCGCTTTCGGCAGGCCTGGACGCGGCGCGCGGCGACGCGGTGATTCCGCTCGACGTGGACCTGCAAGACCCGCCGGAGCTCATCGTGCAGATGGTCGCGCGCTGGCGCGAAGGTTTTCCCGTGGTGCTGGCGCGGCGCAGCGACAGGCGCAGCGACGGCATGATGAAACGTGCGTCGGCGAACTGGTTCTATCGCGTGCACAACCGCCTGGCCGACGTTCCCTTGCCCGACAACGTGGGTGACTTCCGCCTGCTCGACCGGCGCGTCGTCGACGTGTTGCGCACCCTGCCCGAGAACCGCCGCTTCATGAAAGGCATTTTTGCCTGGGCGGGTTTTCGCACCAGCGTCATCGAATACGTGCGTCCACAGCGCGAAAGCGGTGCGAGCCGCTTCACGCCGTGGAAGCTGTGGAATCTGGCGCTCGAGGGCATCACGAGTTTCAGCACCGCGCCGCTGCGCATCTGGACTTACGTGGGCAGCGTCATTGCCTTGCTCTCCATCGCCTACGCGTTGTTCATCGTGACCCGGGTGCTGTGGACCGGTGTTGACGTGCCCGGCTACGCGTCGCTGATCACGGTCGTGCTGTTTCTCGGCGGCCTGCAATTGATCGGCCTGGGCGTGCTCGGCGAATACATCGGCCGCACCTACCTCGAAGCCAAGCGCCGGCCGGTGTACGTGATCGACGAGGTGTATGAGCAGCGCGACCCGCCCTGATCAGAAGCCGGCGTTGCCTGGGCTCGCCGCTGAACCGGGTCGCTTGAATCTCCCCGTCCTGCTGGCGCTGCACGCGGTGGTGTGGACGCTTGCCGCGTGGCTGTCGCGCGGCAATCTGGACGTTGCCGGCGACATGGTCGAAAACTATGTCTGGGGCATCGAATGGCAGGCCGGCTATGCCAAGCACCCGCCGCTGTTCGCCTGGATCACGGCGGCCTGGTTCAGCGTGATGCCGCGCGTCGACGTGGCGTACTTCCTGTTGGCTGCGCTCAACGCAGGCGTCGGCTTGCTCGGCGTGGCGGCATTGGCCCGGCGCTTCCTGCCTGCCGAGGCGGCCGCGATGGCCGCGCTGGTCTTGGCGGTCTCGCCGCTCTACACCGGCCTGGCGATCAAATTCAACGCCAACGCCGTATTGCTCTCGGTGTGGCCGTGGGCGGCGTACCACTTCGTCGCTTACGTGCAAGGCGGCCGGAGTCGCCACGCGGCAGCGTGCGGCGCGCTCGTCGCGCTCGCCTTGCTCGGCAAGTATTTTTCCGTCGTGCTGGGGCTGGCCTTTGTGCTCGCGCTGCTGGCTGTGCCGGCGTGGCGCTCGCGCCTGCGCGGCGCCGGGCCGTGGCTTGCGCTGCTCGCCACAGCCGCGGTGCTCGCGCCGCATCTGGCCTGGCTCGTCGAACATCAATTCCTGACGCTGCGCTACGCCTCGCAACGGAGCAGCGGGACGCTCGGGCCGGCGCTGCTGCGCCTGGCGAACTACAGCGTCGCGCAGTTCGGCTATCTCTTGCCCAGCGCGTTGCTTTTGCTCTGGGCCACGCCACTCGGGAAACGCCGCGAAGCGGTGGGTCTGCTCGCGCGCAGCATGGTGCGCCCCTCGCTGCAGCGTGAGCTCTGGTGGCTCGCGCTGGCGCCGATGTTCGTCATCGCGGCGCTCGCCGTGTTGGGGCGAACGCCGATGGCGTCGGTGTGGGGAATGGCGCAGTGGTTTGCCGTGACGGCGCTGTGGCTTGCGGTGCTTGGCAACCGCGGCATTGCGCCGCGTGTGCCGTGGTTGCGCCGCGCCTTGGCCGTTTACTGGGTTGTCGTGATGCTCGCCGCGGCGACGGTCGGCTACGTCGATGCGCGGCGCGGCAGCGCCGGCGCCGCCGAGCCGCGCGCGGAATTGGCCGCAGCGGCGCACGCGCTGTGGCGCGAGCGCACCGGCACCGACCTGGCAATCGTCAGTGGCTCGGGTACCGAGGCGATGTCGATTGCGTTCTACGCGCCCGGCAAGACGCGCCTGTGGAGCCCCGCGGCGCTGGAAACGACACCGTGGCTCACGGCGGCCGACTGGCAGCGCAGCGGCGGCTTGATCGTCTGCGCCGCCGACGATGGCGCTTGCGAGCAGATGGCGCGTCGGCTCGTTGCGGCGCCGCCCGTGCTCGTCAGCGTCAGCAAGAAGGCCTGGGGTTTGACGTTGCCGGCGCGCAGCTATCGCCTGTTCTTCAGCGAAAAGTCCAGCGCCGATTGACGCCGAAGGTCAAGGCGAGCACGAGCAGTGTGGCGAGTGCTTGCGACAACAGGTAGTGCAGGCCCATCCAGCTGCCGGCCGCGACGATGGCCATGCCGATGAGCGCGCCGAGCAGCGCCGTGATCTGGAACTTGGCCCACGACGGGCCCAGCGCGCCACGGTGCGCGAACGTGACGCTGCGATTCCCCAGATAAGCCACCTGGGCGCCGACGATGGCACCGAAGCCCGACGCGGCAAACGCCGGCCAGCCTGCCGCTTCGACGCACAGCACGAGCAATGTGTAGTGAGTTGCCGTCGCCAGCGCGCCGACCAGCGTGTAGCTGAAAAAAGTGCGCATCGCCGGTCAGCGCATCACAGCGCGATGCCCACGCTCAGGTGCAGCCGCGCCTTGCGCACTTCGACGCCGTAGGCCCAGTCGATGCGCAGCGGCCCCACGGGGCTGCGCCAGCGCAGTCCCAGGCCGTAGCCGAGCGCCGGCGTCAGCGAGCTGAAATGATCGGCCGCGTTACCGGCATCGACAAACGCCGCCCACCAGAACGCCGGCAGGGTCGAGACGATGGGCCGGGCGACTTCGGCGCTGCTCGTCATGAGCGCTCGCCCGCTCGTGACGACGCCGTTGACGATGGGGCCCAGGGTGCGGTACGCGTAGCCGCGCACGGAGTCGTCGCCGCCTGCGCGAAACAGCAGCGGGTCGGGCAGGCCGGTGTCGGCTCGCGCGTTCAAGTGGCCCAGCTCCACCCGGCCCGTCCCGTGCCAGCCCCAGCCGAGCGGGGTGTAACCCGTGACCCGAATCGTGGCGCGGCTGAACGGCCCGCTGTCGGCGACCGTGCTTTGCGACCAGCCGCCACCGACCTGGCCCGACACCGTCAGCCCGTCGGTGGGCAGGATCACGCTGTCCAGGCGGCGCCACGCGCCGCCGAAATTCAGCGATATGGCATCAGCCTGCTCGCGGCCCAGCGGATTGCGCAGTTCGGAGCCGAGCACTTCGGCGAATACGATGCGCTCGACGCGCTGCGAGTCATAGGCGCGGCCGGCGCGCCAGCGCCACGACGTGCGCACCTCATCGGCGACCTCGAGCTTTTCATAACTTCCGGCGAGCAGGTTGCGGTAGAGGCCAGGCAGCGTGTGCGACGTGAGTTCGCCCGACCAACTGCGCGCGTCACGACCGAACTCGACCTTGTTCTTGGCCGTAGCGTTGAAGCCGAACGGCCGGCGGTGCATGTGCTCGAAGGTGATGCGCTGGCCGGTGTTGTCGCTGTAGCCCACGCCCACCGTGGCTTGCTGCAGCGGCAGCTCGCGCAGGCGCACGTTGACGGGTGCGGCGGCGGCGTGCGCCGGGTCGGGGTCGACTTCGACGCTCACGCCTTCGAACAGGCCGGTCTTGACGAGCCGCTCCTGAAAGTCGAGCAGGCGCTGCTCGCTGTGCTCGGCGCCTGGCTTGAACTCGGCCACGTTGCGCACGCTCGACTCGTCGTAACGTTGCAGGCCTTCGATGCGCAGCTCGCCGAGGCGAAACAACGGGCCGCTGGAGAGCGTGGTGCGCAGCGTCGCCGAGGCTTGCGCGACGTCGATCGCCGCGTCGGTGTCGAGCCAGCTTGCGCTCGGGTAGCCGTTCGCGCGAAGCAACGCCAGCAGCTGGTTCTTGCCCGCCGCCCACGCCGGTTGGCGAAACGGCGCGCCGGGTTGCAGCGGCCAGTTTCTGCGCAGGTTCTCGAACGTGGCGTGGGCCAACGCGTCGTTCGCCTCGATCAGCAATTGCAGCTCGCCCAGCGCGTCGAGCGTCCACTGCGCGACCGTGACCCGCGGCCCCAGCGTCACCTTGATCGATATGCGCGGCAAGCCGGCCTCGCCCGCCACGCGCTGCGCGTGCACGACTGAGGCGAAATAGCCTTCCGTCTCGAGAAGCGCGCGCGCCTGCGCGGGGGCGGCGGCGATCAATCGGTCGAGCTCGGCGCTGGTGATGGACTCGGCGTCGGCCACACTCTGGAAGCGCGCCAGGTCCAGGTAGGCGAGCAGCATGTCGCGCAAGGCCTGCGGCGCGTCGATCTCCAGCTGGTACGCGGCGCGGGGCTGATCCGGCGCAGCAGCAGACGCGTTTGCCGGCGCGCCCGACTCCTGCGCGGCGCAGGGAACGCCCACCGACACGCCGAGCGCCAGCTGGCACGCCAGCCAAAAAACCAGCGGCGCGCGACGGATCATTTGCTGAGCAGCCGCATCGCTCCTTCAAGCCCCGTCAGCGTCAGCGGAAACATGCGCTGATTCATCAATTGCTGGACCACCGCGATGCTCTGACGGTAACCCCACACGCCTTGCGGCTCGGGGTTGATCCAGGCGAACTTCGGGAACGCGTTGGTCAGGCGCTGCAACCACTCGGCGCCCGGCTCTTCGTTGTTGTACTCGACGCTGCCGCCGGGCTGCAGGATTTCGTAGGGGCTCATCGTCGCGTCGCCGACGAAGATCAGCTTGTAGTCCTTGTTGAACTTGCGAATGATGTCCCAGGTGGGGAACTTCTCGCTGTAGCGGCGCCGGTTGTTCTTCCACATGAAGTCGTAGACGCAGTTGTGGAAATAGAAGAACTCGAGGTGTTTGAACTCGGTCTTGGCGGCGCTGAACAGCTCTTCGGCGCGGTGGATGTGCTCGTCCATCGTGCCGCCCACGTCCATGAGCAGCAGCACTTTGACCTTGTTGTGGCGCTCGGGGACCATCTTGATGTCGAGCCACCCGGCGTTCGCGGCTGTAGAGCGGATCGTGTCGTCGAGGTCGAGTTCTTCGTCGGCGCCTTCGCGCGCGAAGCGGCGCAGGCGCCGCAGCGCGACCTTGATGTTGCGCGTGCCGAGTTCCAGCGTGTCGTCGTAATCCTTGAACTGGCGCTGGTCCCACACTTTCACCGCGCTCTTGTTGCGACCCTTGTCCTGGCCGATGCGAATGCCTTGCGGGTTGTAGCCGTAGGCGCCGAACGGCGACGTGCCGCCCGTGCCTATCATCTTGCTGCCGCCCTCGTGGCGCTTCTTCTGCTCTTCGAAGCGTTTCTTGAGCGTCTCCATGAGCTCGTCCCAACCCATTTTTTCGATCGCCGCTTTTTCTTCGGCGCTGAGTTCGAGCTCGAACTTCTTTTGCAGCCAGTCCAGCGGAATGTCTTGCGTGAAGTCAGTGAGCAGCTCCACGCCTTTGAAGTAAGCGGCAAATGCGCGATCGAACTTGTCGAACTGCGCCTCGTCTTTCACGAGCGAGGTTCGCGCGAGGTAATAAAAGTCGTCGACCGAGTTCTCGATCACGCCGCTTTGAATCGCTTCCAGCAGTGTCAGGTACTCCTTGACCGAGACTTTCAGCTTGGCGGCGCGCAAGGTATAGAAGAAATTGATGAGCATGGTGGGGTCTCGGTTCCGATCAGGAATGGTGCAAGGCTGAGCTGCTCATGCTTTCGCCCAGTCTTCCAGGCGCAGGTCTCGCACTCGCTTGAACTCGCTCATGTCATGCGTGACCAACACGCAATCCGTCGCACGGGCCTGAGCGGCGATCCATAGGTCGTTCGCGCCGATTGGCGTTCCGAGCTTCTCGAGTTCAACACGAATGTCGCCGTAGGCCGAGGCGACGGCGGCGTCGATCGGCTCGAGCTGAGCGCCTCGTGTATAGCCTTCGAGCGCGCTTCGATTCGCCTCGAGGTTGGCGCTCTTGCGCCACCCGACATGCAGCTCGCCGAGCACGACCGGCGACAACACGACGCTTGCGGGCGCCAGACGAGCGAACCGCTCTCGCACCTTGGCAGGCCTGTTGCGCATGACGTAGACCCACATGTTGGTGTCCAGCAAGTAGCGTGTCACTTCGGGTTGTTCCATGAAGGCACGGGTTCGGCCGCACGATCGGAAATGTTCGCAGCGAAGTCGTCCCCAAGATCGGGCAGGCCTTCGATGAGATCGCCCATGGTTCGCGGTCTTTCGCGCAGCACGACTTCGTCGCCTCGCCGGAAGATTTCCACGGTCTTCGATTTGAAGCGGAACTCTTTGGGCAGCCGCACAGCCTGGCTGTTGCCCGATTGGAAAACGGTTGTGTTTGCCATGGCTCCACTCTGAACTCGTCGAGGATATACGGTAAGTATATACTACCCAGCTCGCGACGATTACCGGCTCGATGCACGCCGTACGGCGGCTCGCGCCGCGTCGTGCGCGCGCAACCAGGCGAAAAATTCGCCGTACCAGAGCTTCGAGTTGCGCGGCTTCAGGATCCAGTGGTTCTCGTCGGGGAACCAGACGAGCCGCGCATCGACGTTGCGCGCCTTGAGCGTGTTGTAGTACGCCAGGCCCTGCTGATCCGGCACGCGGTAGTCGAGTGCGCCGTGCAGCACGAGCGTGGGGGTGCGCATGGCGCCGGCAAAAGCGTGTGGGCTTTGGGCGTCGATCTTGCGCCGATCAATCCAGTACCAGGCACCGAACTCGCGCTCGTGCAAGGTGTAGCAGTCGTCGGCGAACATCGAGGTCCAGTCGTAGCAGCCGGCGTGGCACACGTAGGCCTGATAGCGCCCCGGCTTCACGTGGCCGTTCATCCACGCGACCATGTAGCCGCCGTAACTGCCGCCTGCGGCGAACACGCGTTTGCGATCGGCCCACGGCTGTTTCAGCAGCCAGTCGGTGCCGGCTTCGACGTCTTGCAATTCGAGCTCGCCGAAGCGGTGCGTGATGCTGTCCAGAAAGCGGTAGCCAAAGCCGCTCGAGCCGTGGTAGTTGACGCACGCGACGACGTAGCCTTGCGCGGCGAACACGTGGCAGTTCCAGCGGTAGTGGAAGGTGTCGCCGCTCGCCCCGTGCGGACCGCCGTGAATGCTGTGCAGGACAGCGTACTTCTTCTTCGCATCGAAGCCGGGCGGATAGACGAGCCACATCTGCACCGGCTCGCCGCGCGCGCCTTGCACCTGCACTTCCTCGTGCGTTCCCAGGCGCAGCTGCGCGAGCGCCGCGTCGTTGAAGGTTTCGATGCGCTGCGGCGCAGCGCCTTCGCGCCAGGCGGTGACGCGCGCCGGGTGCTGCATCGCGTCGGCCACCGTCACGGCCACGCCGGCTGCGATGTCGAAGCCCTGCACCCAGCCGCCCTGTACGACGGCCGTCGCCTTGGCCCGAGCGATGTCCCAGGCGTAGAGGTGGTTGCGCCCGCGGTCTTCGGCGGTGAAGAAGACGTGGCGGGCGTCGGCCGACCAGCGCAGCGGCGCGCTCACGGCGCGGTCCCACGCGGCGCTGAGCACGCGCCAGCGCGAGCCGCGCGTGACCAGCGCCAGTTGCTCGGGCATCGTGATCTTCTTCGCCTGATGGCTCGCGATGAATCCGACGCTCGCCCCGTCCGGGCTGTAGCGCGGCGCGTCGAAGTCCCACGCCTTGTCTTGCGCGAGCCGCTCGATGCGGGAGTTGCGCAGCGTCAACTCGGCGATCGCGTGAAAGTGGTCGATGCGCTTTTCCGGGTTCGGGTCGTGGACGAACGCGATGCGATTGCCGTCCGGAGCAATGTCGAAGGTGTTCGCATCGGGCTCGGCGCGTGGCAACTCGAATTCGCTGCCTTCAAAGAGGTCGCGCACCCGGCCGGTCGCGACGTCCAGAACGTGCAAGTGCGCGACGCGCCCCATCGGCAGCGAATGGTCCCAAAAGCGGTACTGGGTTTCGCTCGTGACGTAGGCGCTTTCCTTGCGCTCCTTGAATTCCTTGTGGCGCTTGGCCTGCGCAACGCTGCCGCGCAGTTCGGGCCAGACCCAGGCAATGAAGGCGATGCGTTTGCCGTCGGGAAACCACTTGAAGGCCTCGATGCCCGGCGCGAAGTCGCTGATGCGGCGCGCTTCGCCGCCGTCGGGGGCGATCAGGTAGAGCTGCGGTGTGTCGTCCTTCTTGCCTTGTTGCTCGCGCTTGGCGACGAAGGCGATCGCGTCGCCCTGGGGCGACCAGGCGGCCTGGCCGTCTTTCTCGCCGCACGCCGTGAGCCGGCGCGGCGCGCCGCCGAAGGTGGAGAGCAGCCAGAGGTTGGTGCTGCCCTTGTTCTCTTGCATCGAATAGCTGGACACCGAACACACGGCTTGCGCGCCGTCGGGTGACAGCGCAACGCCGCCCACACGCTCCAGCGTCCATAAGTCGTCGACCGTGATCGAGCGCTTCTTTGTCGCCATGTGTCGGTCCCTTGAGTTGGGGTCAGCGCGGTTTGTCGAGCTGCCAGCGCAGATGGGTTTGCACCGCGGGCCATTCGTCCGCGGTGATGCTGTAGACGACGGTATCGCGCAGCGTGCCGTTGGCAGCGCGCTGGTGGTTGCGCAAGATGCCGTCGAGCTGCGCGCCCAGGCGCTCGATGCCGCGCCGGCTCTGCGTATTGAAGCGGTGCGTGCGGAATTCGACGGCGATGCAATCGAGCGCGTCGAAGGCGTGGCCGAGCAGCAGCAACTTGCATTCGGTGTTGAGCAGCGTGCGCTGCACGCGCTTCGCGTACCAGGTGCTGCCGATCTCGACGCGCTTGTTCGCCGCATCGATGTTCATGTAAGTCGTCATGCCCACCGGCGTGCCCGACGCGTCGAGCACGGTGAAGGGCAGCATGCTGCCTGCAGTTTGCAGCCCCAGACGCCGCGCGATCTCGGCGGCCATCGTCTCCGGCGACGGCACCGCCGTGTACCAGAGCTTCCAGAGCTCACCGTCGCGGACTGCATCGGAGAGCGCTGCGGCGTGTTCCACCGCGAGCGGGATCAACCGCGCGTGTTTGCCGCTGAGCGCGATGGGTTCCGGCCAGCCCATGCGCGGTTATCGGTTGTGCCGCTGCATGAACACGAGCTTCTCAAACAGCGACACGTCCTGCTCGTTCTTCAGCAGCGCGCCCACCAGCGGCGGAATCGCCACTTTGTCGTCCTTGCTCTGCAGCACGTCGAGCGGAATGTCTTCGGCCACGAGCAGTTTCAGCCAGTCGAGCAATTCGCTCGTCGACGGCTTTTTCTTCAAGCCCGGCAAGTTGCGCACGTCGTAAAAATTCTTCAGCGCCGCGCCGAGCAACTCTTTCTTCAGATTCGGGAAGTGCACGTCGACGATGGCCTGCATCGTCTGCGCGTCGGGGAACTTGATGTAGTGGAAAAAGCAGCGGCGCAAAAACGCGTCGGGCAATTCCTTCTCGTTGTTCGACGTGATGAAGACGAGCGGCCGGTGCGTCGCCTTGATGAGTTCGCGCGTCTCGTAAACGTAGAACTCCATGCGGTCGATTTCGCGCAGCAAGTCGTTCGGGAATTCGATGTCGGCCTTGTCGATCTCGTCGATCAGCAGCACGACCGGCTTGTCCGCAGTGAACGCCTGCCACAGGATGCCCTTGAGGATGTAGTTGTGGATGTTCTTGACGCGCTCGCCGCCGTCGATGTCGGCGAGCTGGCTGTCGCGCAGGCGGCTTACCGCGTCGTATTCGTAAAGGCCTTGCTGCGCCTTCGTCGTGCTCTTGATGTGCCATTGCAGCAGCGGCATGCCCAGGGCCCCGGCCACTTCTTCGGCGAGCATGGTCTTGCCGGTGCCGGGCTCGCCCTTCACGAGCAGCGGGCGTTTCAGCGTGATCGCGGCGTTCACCGCGAGCATCAGGTCGTGGGTGGCGACGTAGGAGTCGGTGCCTTGGAATTTCATCGGTGCGCGTATCAAATGGGGCAGCAGGGGAGGCATCCAACCCGAGTGCGTGCACGCGCGTAGGACATGAATTCGACGCGCCGGCGCGGTGCCGGTGCGTCGTGCGCGGCCAGTATAAGGGCCCCCTATAATCGCGCGCTGCTCTGCCTGACCCCCTAGCCATTACCCTCTTCGAACCATGAAAAAGCTTCTCTTCGTGATGATCGCGCTGACCTTGAGCGCCGGGACATTGACGTCGGCGCTCGCACAAGACGCGAAGGCGGGCCAGGGCAAGATTGCGATGTGCATCGGCTGCCACAGCATCCCGGGCTACCAGGCGAGCTTTCCCGAGATTCACAAGGTGCCGATGATCTCCGGTCAGGGCGCGAAGTACATCGTCGCCTCACTCACGGCGTACAAGAAGGGCGAGCGCAAGCACCCGACGATGCGCGCAGTCGCCGGTTCGATGAGCGATCAGGACATGGCCGACGTGGCTGCGTTTTACGAACAGCAGGGCACCCCTCCGGCCGCCGGCGCAACGCCCACGCCGCCGCCGGTCGTCGCCGAACTCTTGAAGAAGGGCGCTTGTGCGTCGTGTCACGGCGAGAATCTGAGCAAGCCCATCGACCCGAGCTATCCCAAGCTCGCCGGCCAACACGCCGACTACCTGTTCGTTGCGCTGAAGGCCTACCAGACCGAGAAGAACCCGCAAGTGGGCCGCAGCAACCCCGTCATGACGGGCATGGCCAAGCCATTCACGCAAAAGGAACTGAAGGCGATCTCGGCGTATATCGCCTCGATGCCGGGTGAATTGCGCACGGTGGCGCAGTCGCGCTTTCACTGAAGACCTGCGGCGGCGCCAGCGCGGCCTCAAGCGCGCCGGCTTTGCGCCGATATCCGGGCAGGACGCGCTGGCTTTCGCAGCCAGCGCCAATTCATGCTCGAAAAGATTGCCGTTCGCGACCTGAACGCTGGGATGCACCTGCACGAACTGTGCGGTACCTGGCTGGACCACCCATTCTGGAAGACGCGATTCACGCTCGGCCCGGCCGATCTGGTCAAGTTGCGCCAGAGCGGCGTCACGCATTGCTGGATCGATCGGGCCAAGAGCGCGCCCGAGGCGTTTGACGCGGGCAGCGGCGCTTCAGTCGGCGCTGCCGAAGCCGCGCCCGAAGTCACCCTTGCCGAACTCGGCGCAGAGCCTGAGCGGCTGCCTCCGGCCCGGACGTCGCTCGAAGAGGAACTGGTTCACGCGGCGACGCTGATCAAGAAGTCGCGCGAAGCGGTTCGTTCGCTGTTCAGCGAAGCGCGCATGGGCCACGCGCTGGACGTCGAAAAGTGCCTGCCCCTGGTCAACGACATTGCCGAGTCGGTGTGGCGCAATCGGCACGCCGTGCTCAGCCTGGCGCGCTTGAAGACCCACGACGACTACTCCTACATGCACTCGGTGGCGGTGTGCGCCCTGATGGTGGCGCTCGCGCGGCAGCTCGGGCAGAACGAGACGCAGGCCCGAAGCGCCGGGTTTGCGGGCCTGCTGCACGACATCGGCAAGGCGAGCATGCCGCTCGAAATTCTGAACAAGCCGGCGGCGCTGACGGAAGAGGAATACGCCGTCATCAAGACGCATCCGCGGCGGGGCCACGAAGTCCTGAGCAACACCGTCGGCGCGTCGGAAATCGAACTCGACGTGTGCCTGCACCACCATGAACGGCTGGACGGCAAGGGCTACCCGGAAGGGGTGTCGGGCGCCGGCTTGTCGGTTGCGGCCCGAATGAGTGCAGTGTGCGACGTCTACGATGCCATCACGTCGGATCGGCCGTACAAGGCGGCGTGGGGGCCTGCGGAATCGATGGCGCAGATGGCCGCCTGGGCGAAGGGCGGCCAGTTCGACAATCAAATTTTCCAGTCGTTCGTGAAGAGCCTGGGGATCTATCCTGTGGGTTCACTGGTCCGTCTGTCGTCGGGGCGGCTGGGTGTCGTGATCGAGCAGCACGCCGCGGCGTTGTTGAAGCCCGTGGTCAAGGTCTTCTTCTCGGCCGTCTCGCAAATGCACGTGCGCCCGGAAACACTCGACTTGGCGCGCCTGGGCTGCAACGAGCGCGTCGTCGAACGCGAATCGAATCGCAAGTGGAAGTTCAAGCACCTCGAGCAGATGTGGGCGGGCGACGCGCTGCTGCAAATCGGCAGATGACCCGGTCCTGTCATCCCGGCGCCAGCCGGGATCCACTCTGTGCCGTGCGCTCTTCAGCGCCAAGGCACTCGTCCAGGACACCCAGAGCCCAGTCCATCTGCTCGCGTGTCACGATCAGCGGTGGCGTCCACGTCAGCACGTTGCCCATCGTCGTCTTGAACGACAGGCCGCGCGCCAGGCAGGCATAGAGCACGCCTTCAGCGGCGTCGCTCGCTGGCGCCTTGCTGTCTCGGTCTTTCACGAGCTCGATGCCGATCAGCAAGCCGCGGCCCCGCACATCGCCGATCAGCGCGTGCCGATCTTTCATTTCTTGCAGGCGCTCGATCGCGTACGAACCGACCTTCGCCGCGTTGTCGACGAGGTTCTCGCGCACTATCACTTCGAGCGTCGCGAGCGCCGCCGCGGCCGTCACGGGGTTCTTCTCGTGCGTGTAGTGGCCGAATGCGTAGGCGCCGGCCACATCGAGATCGGCGCGCGCGATGATTGCTGCAATCGGCAACACGCCGCCGCCCAGCGCCTTGCCCAGCACCACGATGTCGGGGGCCGCAGCGTCGTGTTCCGCGGCGAAAAAGCGCCCGGTCTTGCCCAGGCCCGTGGGGATTTCGTCGAAGATGAGCAACGCGCCGCTGTCATTGCACGCCTGGCGAACCGCCTGCCAATAACCCGGCGGCGGAATGAAAGGCACGGCGCGCGCCGGCTCGGCGATCACCGCCGCGACGTCGCCTTCGCGCTCCAGCACATAGCGCACCATGCTCGCGCAACTCAGCTTGCAGACGTCCAGGTTCGGCTGCCCTTCGGCATTCACAGCATGGCCGTACGGGCAGCGGTAACAGCCAAACGGCGCCACGTGTTCGGTGCCGGGCAACAGCGGGCCGACGGCGCGCGAGTTGCGGAACAGCGACTCGCCGCCGACGCTGGACGCACCGAAGCCCGCGCCGTGGAACGAGTCCCAGAAGCTGAGCGTCTTCGCGCGACCCGTCGCGATGCGCGCGAGTTTGATCGCCACTTCCACGGCGTCCGACCCGCCGGTGGTGAACAGCACCTTGGCATCGTTTCCGGTCAGCGTGCGGAAGCGCGCGCTCAATGCTTCTGCCAGCTCTACCGCGCGGTTGCTGGCAAAGCGGCGCGGCGCAAAGCTCAACTCGTCCAACTGCGCCTTGATCGCCGCAATCACGTGCGGGTGCGCATAGCCGACGTGGTGCACGTTGTTGCCGTGAAAATCCATGTAGCGCCGACCGGCCGTGTCTTCGATGAACACGCCTTGGGCTTTTCGGATCGCGCTGAGGCATGGGGTGGAGACTGACTGGTGCAAGAAGGCTGCGCTGTCGCGTGCGAGCAGGCTGCGCGTGGCGTCGTCGAGGTGCTCGGTCTGCCACAGCTCGCGCCGCGGCGAGTGGTTCACGTCGCCTTCGCTTTGGCTTGGCATCGAGGGTGTATTCATGGCGACTCGCGCAAGCTCAAAGTGGGCCAGCCGCGGGCGCGCGCCTGCGCCGCGAGGCGCTCGTCCGGGTCGACAGCCACCGGATGCTGCACCGCCTCGAACAGCGGCAAGTCGTTGATCGAATCGCTGTAAAGCGTGGTGTCAAGTTCGTGCAGCGCGTGCCCTTGCGTCGCCAGCCAGGCGTGCAGACGCGTCACTTTGCCTTCGCGCATGTTCAAGGTGCCGGCGATGCGCCCGGTAAAGCGCTCATCGGCGCCGACCTCGCACTCGGTCGCGATGAGATGCTCGATCCCGAGGAAAGGCGCGGTGAGTTCGGTGAGGAAGCGGTTCGTCGCCGTCGTCAGGACGACCAGGTCGCCCGCGTCGCGGTGTTTCGCGACCAGCGCCAGCGCCGCCTTGCCGATGCGCGGCACGATGGACGCCTCGAAGTAGCTGCGGCGCAGCGCGCTCCAGCCTTCGCCCGAGCGCCCGGCGAGCGACGCCACGTAGAACTCGCAGAACGCGTGGGCGCTCACCGTCCCGGCGCGGTAGCTCTGCTCCATGCAGAGATTGCGCGGCTCGAACACTTCGCGGTCGAGCACACCCTGGTCCATCAGGAACTCGACCCAGAGCACGTCGCTGTCGCCGTGCAGCAGCGTGTGGTCCAGGTCGAACAGGGTGAGCTTGGGGCGCACGCGGCTGCGCCCTTCAGATGATTTCGAAGTAGCGCTTCAATTCCCAGTCCGTGACGGCGTCCTGCCACTGCCGATGTTCCCAATAGCGTGTCGCAGCGAAGTGGTCGACGAAGGTGTCGCCGAGCCAGTCGCGCGCGATTCCCGACTCCTTGAATGTGTGGGTGCTGCGCAGCAGCGAGCGCGGTGCGCGTGGAATGTCCTCCGAACCCTGGTTCGTTCCGGTGATCGGCGGCGCGGTCAGCTTCAGGCCTTTTTCGACGCCGTGCATTCCTGCGGCGATGACCGCCGCCATTGCGAGGTAGGGGTTCACGTCGGCGCCGGGGCAGCGTGTTTCCAGGCGCGTCGCCTTCGGGCTGCCGGCGATCACCCGAAAACTCGCGGTGCGGTTGTCCAGCCCCCAGGTGGGTTTGACGGGCGCCCAGAAGCCGTCGACGAGGCGCTTGTAGCTGTTGATCGTGGGCCAGAACATCGGCGCAAATTCCATCAGGCACGCGACCTGCCCCGCGAGATAACTCTCGAAGAGCGGGCTCATCGAGCGCTTGCTCTTCGCGTCATAGAACAAATTGCTCTTGCCGTCGGACAGGCTCTGGTGGATATGCCCCGAGCAGCCCGGGTACTGCTGGCTCCACTTCGCCATGAAACTGGGCATGATGCCGAAGCGCTTGCCGATTTCCTTGGCGCCCGTCTTGAACAGGATCGCGCGGTCCGCGGCTTCCATCGCTTTGCTGAAGGCGATCGCGACTTCGTAAGTCCCCGGGCCGGTTTCGGTGTGCAGACCTTCGATGGGCACGCGAAACGCGAGCATCTCGTCCATCAGCGCGTTGAAGAACTCTCGGTTGTCCGCCATGCGCAAGACGGAGTAGCCGAACATTCCCGGGGTCAGGTTTTGCGGGCCCACACCCTTTTTCGCGGCCCAGCTGTGCGGCGTCTCCAGGAAGTTGAACCACTCGAATTCCATTCCGGCCATCACGTCGAAGCCGAGTTTTTCGGCGCGCTTCAGCACACGCTTCAAGGTCTGGCGCGGGCACACCGGGAAGGGCGAACCGTCGGTGTTGATGAACTCGCCGAGGAAAAACGGCACGCCGTTGTCCCACGGCACGTTGCGCCCGGTGTCGAGATCGAGCCGCGCAAGCGCGTCGGGAAAGCCATGCTGCCAACCCGTGACACTCGTGTTGTCGTAGGTCTGGTCGCCGCTGTCCCAGCCGAACACGACGTCGCAAAAACCAAATCCCCCCTTGGGGTGCGGCTCGGCGGCACCGAGGAACTTGTCGCGGTGCAGGTACTTGCCGCGCAGGATGCCGTCGATGTCGCTGCACGCGACCTTCACTTTGCCGGCGGTCGAGTTGCGCACCGCCGCCAGCGCCGGGTGCTCTTTGAGGTTCTTGTTGTCTGCCATGCTGCAGCTCCTGTGGTTGTCAGTGGACGTCTATTGCGCCGCGTGCGCGCTGCGAATCACAAATCGAGCCGATCGGGGGAAGGGCGCCTTTCGGCCCGTTGCTGCCGTTCGCGCCGTCGTGCGTGCAAAGGTCGAGAAAGGGCAGGTGGCCCGGGGTACGTTCTCCGGCCCCACGCTCGCGGGGCACCGTGATCTGCCTGCAAGCGTGGCGCCATCAACACCGTGTTCTCTTGCCCAGGTTGAGGACACCGCGAATGGGGGCCTGCGCCCATACCCCAGGCCACCTACCCCGGCACCCGGGCGGCATGCGAAGGCGTGGCAGGCTACCGTCGTGTACAGCAGGGCGGTGGTGGTGCCCCCGGGCGCAGGACCCATTCGCGGTGTCTGCCAACCGATGCAGCGTAAGTCCCGTGTTGACGCGGCTTCGCTTTGCGCTTCTGGACGGTGCCCCGCGAGCGTGGGCCGGAGCACGGGGGCACCGCCGCCGCCCTGGCGTCGCAACCCTCGCAGGGAGCTCGTGACGAACGGCAGCAACGGGCCGAAAGCCGCCATCCACGCCTCATGCATTGCGCCGTGTTTCATCGTGAAGTCCAGGGGCACCGCTCGGAATTCCCATCTCGCGCAGCGCATCGGCGACCCCGTTCACGGCTTCGCGCATCTCATTGCGGCCGATGGCGCCTATGCAGCCCACGCGAAATGTCTCGACCTGGGTCAGCTTGCCCGGGTAGAGGATGAAGCCTCGGGCCTTCGCCGCAGCGTAGAAGCGTTTGAATTCGTAAGCAGGGTGCGCCGGCGCGTGGAAGGTGACGATGATCGGCGCCTGCACCTCGGGGCTGAGGAAGGGCTTGAAGCCCAGCGCGGCCATGCCGTCGATGAGGGTCTTGCAATTGTCTGCGTAGCGCAGCCGCCGCGCCGGCTGGCCGCCCTCTTCGATGAACTGCTTCACCGCCTCGGCCAGCGCGACGACGACGTGGGTGGGCGGCGTGAAGCGCCATTGGCCGCTTTTTTCCATGTACACATGCTGGTCGTGCAGGTCCATCGCCAGGCTCTGGCTGTTGCCCGCGCATGCGTCGACGATTGCCTTGCGCAGGAACACGAAACCCATGCCGGGAACACCCTCCAGGCACTTGCCGCTTGCCGCGACGAGCGCGTCGAAGCGAATCTTGCGCGCGTCGATGGGCAACGCGCCGAAGCTCGACATCGCGTCGACGATCAGCCCCTTGCCGCGCCGTTCGCACACTTGTGCGATCGCCTCCAGTGGGTTCTCGACGCCCGTGCCGGTTTCGCAGTGGATCATGACGACGTGGGTGATCGACGCATCGCTGCTCAAATGCGCGTCCAGCGCCGCCGCCGACACGGGTGCGTCTTCGGCAAAAGGCAGCACGCTCGCGCGCCGGCCCATCATCTGCGTGAGCTTGGTGGCGCGTTTGCAATACGCGCCGTTGTCGAGCACGAGCACGTGGCCGCTTTTGGGGACGACGGTGGCAACCGACGCTTCCACGCTGAACGTGCCGCTGCCCTGCAGGGGCACGAGCACATGGCTGCCCTGGCCGTGAATCACATCGAGCAGTTGCGAACGCAGGGTGGCCGTCACTGCGTTGAACTCGGCGTCCCACGAGCCCCAGTCCTTGAGCATCGCGAGCTTGGTGCGCAGCGTCGTCGTCAGCGGCCCGGGGGTCAACAGAATGCGGTCACGGTCCATGGCAAACCAATCTGAAAGTGCGCGTCAGGGTTGTTTCCAGGCCTGCGTGCGGCGCTCGATCCACCACGCCAGGCCCATGAAGAGGAACGTCGCGATCGTATTCGCTGCGACGATCATGATGGCGCACGCCGCAGCCGCGCCGATTTCGCCGGCTTCGTCGAGGTTCAGGATCGCAATCGCAGCGACTTTGGTCTCGGGCGAATAGAGAAAGACGACGGCGGAGATCGTCGTCATCGCATTGATGAAGAAGTAGCGCGCGATGTCCACCAGCGCCGGCGAGCAGATCGGCAAGGTGACGCGCCAGAAGGTCTTGTAGAAGGGCACTTTCAGCGAGGCCGAGACCGACTCGAATTCGGCGTCCAGGCTCTTCAGCGCCGTCACCGCAGTCAGGTGACCGGTGGTGTAGAAGTGCACGACCGTGCACACAGTGAGCAGCAGCAGCGTGTGGTACAGGCCGTTGAGGGGGTTTTCGGCAGCGTTGAAGAAGAAGATGTAGCCCAGGCCGAGCACCAGCCCGGGCACGGCCATCGGCAGCATCGCCAGCAGGCGAACCGCGCCGCGCAGGGGCTTGAGGCCTTGCGTCTTCTCCAGCAGGTAGGCGCCGATGAAGACGAGCGCCGTGCCGAACACGGCGGTGCCGGCGGCCATCTTCAAACTGTTGACGAACGCATCGCCGACCTCGGCGTCGAGCAGGCCCATCGCGTAGTGGCGCAGACTGGGCGAGAGGTTGTACGGCCAGAAGCTCGCGAACGAGGCGAACACAGCCATGCCGAGCATCGCCAGAATCAGCGCACACACGCCCATGCAATACGCCGACATCAGCGCGTCGAACAGCGGCGCGCGCTTCGGGCTGTAGGGCACGGCGCGCGCCGTCAGCATGGCGGTCTGTTTGCGGCTCACCCAATGGTCGACGCCGAAGGTCAATACCGCGGGGCACAGCAGCAGCAGCGCGACGACGGCGCCCTTCGCGAAGTCCTGCTGGCCGATGACGAGCTTGAAGACGTCGGTAGCGAGCACGTTGAAATTGCCGCCGATGACCTTCGGGATACCGAAGTCGGTGATGACGAGCGTGAACGTGACGAGCGCTGCCGAGATCAAGCCGTACTTCGCGCCCGGCAGCGTGATCGTGAAGAATTTTCGCGAGGCGCTCGTCCCCATCGAATCGGCGGCTTCGTAAAGCCGCGCGTCGGCGGCGGCAAGCGCGGTCACGAGAATCATCAGCGCGTGCGGGAAGGTCGAAAAAATCTCGGCCAAGACGATGCCCGGCGCGCCGTAGATCTGCTCGACGCCGAGAACCGTCAGCCAGCTCTTCAGCACGCCCTGGTTGCCGAACCAGTAGATCAGCGAAATCGCAGACAGCAGCGAAGGCGCGAGCAGCGGCACCAGCGTGATGGTTCGCGCGAGCTTGACGTAGCGCATGCGGCTGCGCGTGAGCGCGTAGGCAAAGACGAAGGCAGTGGGAATCGTCACGAGCGTGACGAGCCCCGAAACCCAGACGCTGTTCCACAAGGAGTCGAGAAGGGCGGGGGTCTTGGCGTAGGCGATGAAGTTCGCGAGGCCGACAAACCGGCCCTGCGCATCTTCCACCGCCTTGAGCAGGATTGCGAGCAACGGCGCGGCGAGGAAGGCGAGCAGGACGATCGCGACGAGCAGCAACGCGGCGTGGGCGAAGCGCTCGGTCCAGTGCACGTTCTGGCGCCGCGCGCCAGGCGACAGAGGCACTACGGCGGCCATGCTGCGGATGCCTCTGGGCGTTTCATCCCGGCTCGGGCAAGAACGCGCGCAGCCGGTCGGCGCGCAGCGCGAAGCGCAGCACCGTGCCCTCGCGCACGTTGAACTCGTGCATCTGGTTCAGCGTGAACTGCAATTGCAGCGGCTGGTCGGGCAGCGCCGCGACGTGAATTTCCGCCAGGCAGTTTCCGCCCAGGAATTCGACGCGTCGCACAGTCCCGATGCATTGGTGCGGGTGCTCGCTGCTCAGACCCTCGACGACGCGATCTTCGGGCCGCAAGTAAAGCGTCACCGCGGTTCCCGGCACCAGGTCGGCGCCCCAGCCGGGCGGGCAGGGCAGCTGCAACTCGCCGCAGCGCAAGACGCCGTTGCCCTCTGCGGTGGCAACAAGTCTCGTGCCTTTGCCGATGAAGTCGGCGACGAACGGCGACGCCGGTTGGCTGTACACGTGCAAGGGCGTGCCGATCTGCTCGATGACGCCACTGTTCATGACGACGATGCGATCCGCCACCGAAAGCGCTTCTTCCTGATCGTGCGTGACCATGATCGTCGTCACGCCGAGTTTGCGTTGCAGGCTGCGGATTTCGCCGCGCAGCTTGACGCGAACGATCGCGTCCAGCGCCGACAGCGGTTCGTCGAGCAGCAGCAAGCTCGGCGCGGTGGCCAGTGCGCGCGCGAGCGCGATGCGCTGCTGCTGGCCGCCCGACAACTGCGCCGGAAATTTTGCCTGCACCCCCGGCAGGCCCACCAGCGCCAGCAACTCGGCGACGCGCGTGGCGATCTGCGCCTTTGCCGCGCGCCGGTTCACCAGCCCGTAGGCCACGTTGTCGGCGATGCTCAGATTCGGGAACAGCGCGTACGACTGGAACACGATGCCGTAGTCGCGCTCGGCCGGGGGCAGCCGCGAGATGTCGCGCCCGGCGAGTTCGATGCGCCCGGCGGTCTGCACCTCCAGGCCGGCAATGATGCGCAGCAAGGTCGTCTTGCCGCAGCCCGACGGACCGAGAAAGCAGATGAACTCGCCCTGGGCGATGTCCAGGGCGACGTCTTTCAGCGCGGTGAAGTCACCGAAATCCTTGCGGATTCCGCTCAGGCGCAGGTACGGGTTTGGGGTCAGGTCTTGCCTTTTGCCCCCTTCCCGCGGGGCTCGAGGATCGGATCGACGAGAGGGGGCAAAAGGCAAGACCTGACCCCTTCCGTCACTTCTTCGGCTCGCTCTTCGCGTTGTAGCGCCTCGTCCACTCTTCCAGAATGCGCTCGCGGTTGTCGGCGGCCCAGGAGAAGTCCATCTTCACGAGGCGCGCCTCGTAGTCCTTGGGCACGTTGGCCAGCGGCGCGGCAACGCCGGGCTGCGCCGTGATCGCGAAGTTCTTGCCGTAGAGCAGCATCGCGTCCTTGCTCGACGCCCAGTCGGCGAGTTTCTTCGCCGCGTCGAGATTCTTCGTGCCCTTGTGGATCGCAAACGCTTCGAGGTCCCAGCCCAGGCCTTCTTTGGGGAACACGAGGTCGATCGGCGCGCCCTTCGCCTTGTTCGCATTCGCGCGGTACTCGAACGAGATGCCGAGCACGAATTCACCCGCTGAAGCCATGTTGCACGGCTTGGAACCCGAGTGCGTGTACTGCGCAATGTTCTCGTGCAGCGCGTCCATGTACTTCCAGCCGTCGCCCTTGCCGCTCTTGTCGCCCCACAGCGTGAGCCACGCCGTCACGTCGAAGAAGCCGGTGCCCGAGCTGGCAGGATTGGGCATCACGATCTGGCCCTTGTAGACGGGTTTGAGCAGGTCTTTCCAGGACTCGGGTTTGGGGATTCCGCGCTTTTGCGCCTCGATCGTGTTGAAGCAAATTGTCGTTCCCCACACGTCCATGCCGAACCACGCCGGCGGATTTTTCTTGTCGACATACTGGCTCATCAACGCGTCGGCGTTGAGCGGCCGGTACGCGGTCAGCATGCCGTTCTTGTCGAGCAGCGCCAGGCTCGACGCGGCCACGCCCATCACGACGTCAGCCTGCGGATTGGATTTCTCGGCGAGCAGCTTGGCGGTGATCACGCCTGTCGAGTCGCGAACCCACTTGAGTTCGATGTTGGGCTCGACCTTGTTGAAGCCCTCTTGATACGCTTTGAGCTGGTCGGTTTCCAGCGCGGTGTAGACAAGCAAGGTGGTCTTCTGCGCAAAGGCACTGCCCGCGAGCGCCAAGGTGGCGGCGCCGACGAGCAGGGAAAAGGGGCTCGGGATTCGCATGGACTGCTCCTGATAGGGGTAAAGGTGGGGGATCAAAACGTGCAGGTTAAGAGCCGGAGCATCGCCCGCCAAGCATGACAACCCGATGTCCAGGTCAATTTAGGGTTTGCGCTTGAGGTTGTCAACGGTATTTTGCCGAATGTTGACAATGTACAAAATCGCCGGTCCAATCCGGTCCATGAGGGTTCCGCAGTCCAGCGCGTAGTGCAGCATGCTCGCCCTGCTCAACCTTCTTGCGGCGATCGCCCTGCTCGTCTGGGGCACGCAAATCGTGCGCACCGGCATCTTGCGGGTGTTCGGCGAAAGCCTGCGCCAGTGGCTTGCCGCGGGAATGCGTTCGCGGGTGAATTCGGTGCTGGCGGGCGTGGCAGTGAGCAGCCTGATCCAGTCGAGCACCGCCACCGGCCTCATCGTCGCCTCGTTTCTCGGGCGCGCGCTCGTGCCGCTGTCGGTGGCGCTGGCGGTGATGCTCGGCGCCGATGTCGGCACGAGCCTGATGGCGGTGGCGTTTTCGTTCGACCTGTCGTGGCTCTCGCCACTGCTGATCTTCGGCGGCGTCGTGATGTTCGTGTCGCGCGAGAAGAGCAATACCGGGCGCCTGGGGCGCGTCGCGATCGGCCTCGGATTGATTCTGTTGTCGCTGCAGCTGATCGTCGCGAGCACAAAACCGCTGACCGAGGCGCCGGCGCTGCGCGCGCTGCTCGCGGCGTTGCCGAGCGACGTGCTGCTCGACATCCTGGTCGGCGCGGCATTGACGGTGTTGTCGTATTCGAGCCTGGCCATCGTCTTGCTCACCGCGACGCTCGCTGCGTCGGGAATCATTCCACCGGGCGTCGCGCTGGGGCTGGTGCTGGGCGCGAATCTGGGCAGCGGCGTGCTCGCGGTGCTGATCATGGCGCGCGCACCTGTGGCCGAGCGCCGCTTGCCTATCGGCAACCTCGTCTTCAAGGCGCTCGGCTGCCTGCTCATGATTCCGCTGCTGCCCATCGTATTGCCGTGGCTGCAAGGTGCCGGCCTGGACGTGCCGCAACAAATCGTCGGCTTTCATCTCGGGTTCAACATCGCACTCGCGCTGCTGTTCATCGGCTGCACGGGGATTGCCGCGCGCCAGTTGCAACGCGTGCTCGCCGACGCGCCACGCTCTGCCGCGCAGCGTCCGAATCACCTCGACGCGTCGGCGCTCGACACGCCGTCGCTGGCGATCAGTTGCGCGGCGCGCGAGGCGCTGCACCAGGCCGACGTCGTCGAGACGATGCTGCGCGGCATCATCCCGGTGCTGCAGAACAACGACCTCTCGCTCGCCGAACGCCTGCGCAAGATGGACGACACGGTCGACGAGCTCTACACCGACATCAAGCTGTACCTGACGCAGATCTCGCGCGAATCGCTTTCGGAAGACGAAAGCCGGCGCTGGCCCGACGTGATGGCGTTCACGATCAACATGGAGCAGATCGGCGACATCATCGAGCGCGTGCTGCAAGACATCGAAGACAAGAAGATCGTGCCGAATCGGCGCCTCTCGGAAGCCGGAATGGCCGAGGTCTGCCACCTGCACGAGCGCCTGCTCGCGAACCTGCGCCTCGCGATGAGCGTCTTCCTCGACGGCAATTTCCGCGACGCGAAGAAACTCCTCGAAGAGAAGGCGCGCTTTCGCGATCTGCAGTTTGAATACGCGGCAAACCACATCACGCGGCTGCAGGCGAATACGCCGCAAAGCATCGAGACCAGCTCCTTGCACCTGGACCTGATCAGCGACCTGAAACGCATCAATTCGCACCTGTGTTCGATCGCGTATCCGATCCTCGAGTCGGCAGGTGCGCTCAGCGCGACGCGAATTCGCGCCTCGGTGTTCGAGCCGTTTGACGCCGAGCTGCGGCGCGGCGAATGAGCGCCGCCGGGCCGCTCCCAAGGCGCTCACTCCCCCTCGGGGGGACGGCGCGAAGCGCCTAGGGGGTCGGCGAATGACGTTGACCTGGCCCATCGTGCTCGCGGTGCTGTGCGGCGCGGTGCTGCACGCCGGCTGGAACACGCTCGTCAAGTCGAGCGGCGACAAGGAGGTCGATACGGCGCTGGTGCACTTCCTCGGCGCGCTCGTCGCGATTCCGCCATTGCTCGTGTTCGGCCTGCCGCCCACCGTCGCGTGGCCCTTCATCGGTGCGTCGCTCGTCGTTCACATCGCTTACTACATCACCTTGGCCGGCGCCTACAAACACGGCGACCTGGGCCTGACCTATCCCATCATGCGCGGCAGCGCGCCGCTGCTTGTGGCGCTCGGCAGCTCGGCGGTGCTCGGCGAATCCCTGTCGAGCCTCGCCTGGCTCGGCGTGCTCGGCGTGACGTGCGGCGTGGCGCTCGTCGGCTTGTCCAACGTCGGGCAGGCGCTGCACCACCGGCGGGCGCTCGGATTTGCCCTGGCCAACGCGTGCGTCATCGCTGTCTATACCTTTGTCGACGGCACGGGCGTGCGCGCCACGGTGGCTGCGGGGTCGCTCGCGGTGACCTACGTGATGGTGTTATTCGTGCTGGACGGCGTCCCGTATCCGGCGCTCGTTTACCTGCGGCGCGACGCCGCCGGGCGGCGCTTGATCCTCGACTACGCGCGCAAGCGCTGGCCGCTCGCTGCGCTCGGCGGTGCCGCGTCGATGGGCTCGTACACGATCGCGCTGTGGGCGATGACGCGCGCGCCGGTGGCATCGGTGTCGGCGCTGCGCGAAACCTCGGTGTTGTTCGCCAGCGCGCTCGGTGTGTGGGTGCTCAAAGAGCGCTTCGGCGTGCAGCGTGCGCTCGGCGCGCTGGTCATCGTCGCGGGCGTAATCGCGCTGCGTTTCGGCTGAATCGCGCGGTTCGCAAGTGGGGAGGTGGAGGGGATGGCAAGTCGTTGGAAGATCGTGCGCACCGATCGTGAACTCGAAATGACGCGCGTCGACGCCGCGCTGCGCGAGGCCGGCGCGGAGCTGGTCGTTCTGCCTGACGACGTGACGCGGGAGCGCCTCGCCGTCGAACTCGCCGACGCCGACTTCCTGTTGATGTGTTACGCGAAGATCGACCGCGCCTTGATCGAGCGCACGACGCGGCTGCGCGCGATCGTGAAGTACGGCGTGGGCATCGACGCGATTGACATCGAGGCGGCGCGTCAGCGCGGCATCGCCGTCGTCAACGTCCCGGCCTACGCTGAAGAGACCGTCGCCGAAGGCGCGTTCGCGCTGATGATGGCGCTGGCCAAACGCTTTAAGCCGATTCAGCGCGCCATGGACCGTGAAGGCTGGGTCTGGCCCGAAGCGCGCTGGATTGGCAACGACCTGTCCGGCAAGACGCTCGGCCTGGTCGGCGTGGGGCGCATCGGCGCGAACATGGCGCGAATGGCTGCGGCGTTTCGCATGCGCGTGCTCGGCTACGACCCGCACGCCACTGACATGCCGGCGTTCCGCTGCACCGACCTGGGCGCGATGCTCGAGCAGTGCGACTTCGTCTCGGTGCACTGTGTTCTCAATTCGCAGACACGTGGCCTGATCGGCGAGCCCGAACTGCGCCGCATGAAGCGCAGCGCGTGCCTGATCAATGTGTCGCGCGGCGAGATCGTCGACGAAGCGGCGCTGCTCGCCGCGCTGCAGGCAGGAGCGATCGGCGGCGCGGCGCTCGACGTCTACGGTGTTGAGCCGCTCGCCCGCACCGGCCACCCCCTCTCGGCGCTCTATGCGATGGACAACGTGATTCTGTCGCCGCACCTCACGTTCTACACGCATGAGGCGATGCAACGCCTCGAAGATGAAACGCTGGAGCGCTGCTTGGAAGCGCTCGAAGGCCGGCCGCTGACGGTGAAGTCGCGCGACCCGCGCTTGCGCGCGCAGACGCGCGGCGTGCAATTCGATGCGCCATGAGTCGGGTCGACCGGCGCTCAAGCCCGGCGCTGCCGACACCCGGCTGAGAAGCTGCCTCTGAAGTTGTTGACAATCTGCAAACCGCAATCTACGATCCCGGAACTCGCGGTCCGAACCCCATCCGAAGGAGCGCCCTTGTTGTCTGACCCGCAGAAGCGGCCCACCGCTGCCGCCACCATCGAAATGCTGCGCGACAACTCGCTCGCCAGCCTGGCGCAGCGCGAACTCGAGCGGCAAATCATCTCCGGCGAAATCGCCGCGGGGACCAAGCTCAACGAGGCCGACATCGCCGGTGCGCTCGGCGTGTCGCGCGGGCCGGTGCGCGAAGCGTTTCGCGCGCTCGACCAGGCGGGGCTGGTGCGAGTCGAAAAAAACCGCGGCGTTTTCGTGCGCCAGGTGTCGCTCGCCGAGGCCAACGAAATTTACGAAGTGCGCGCCGTGCTGGAGGGCCTGATCGGGCGCCTGGCCGCCAAGCGAATCGACGCCGAGCAGATCGAACAGCTGCGCGGCGTCGTGAAGAAGATGGCGACGCACGACCGCACGCGCAAGGCCGAGGCCTACTTTGCGCTGAACGTCGAGTTCCACGACGTGCTCGCCAAGGCTGCGCGCAACCAGGCTCTGCTCAACCACTACCGGCGCGTCGTCAACGAGCTTGATCTGTACCGGCGCGAAACGATTTCGCGCAGCACCGACAACATCCCCATCTCGACGCGCGAACACGAGGCGATCGTCAACGCCGTGTCACAAGGCGACGAGAAACTCGCCGAGCGCCTGCTCACCGAGCACGTGCTGCAAAGCCGCGAGCGCTTGCACAGCGCCTTGAGCAAACCTCCGGCGCGCGGCTAGCGCGGCAGCCGACCCCTTTCATCATCCAACGCAGAACCCTCATGACAGCAGTCAAACAATCGGTCCAGGTGAATGGCATTCCTTACCGCTGGCCCTTGCGGCCCGTGGTCGTGGTGTGCATCGACGGCGGCGACCCGGCCTACCTGCAGCGCTTTCTGAACGACGGCGCCACGCCCCACATGGCGCGCTTCATCAGCGAAGGTTTTGCGACGGTCGTCGACGGCTCGATGCCGTCGTTCACGTGCCCGAACAACATGTCGATCATCACCGGCACGCCGACCTCGCAGCACGGCATCTCGGGCAATTTTTTCCTCGACACGACGACGTGGAAGCCGGTTGTCATGACAGGCCCCGAGCTGCTGCGCGGCGACACCATCATCAAGAAGTTTGCCGACGCCGGCGCGAAAGTCGTGACGATCACGGCAAAAGACAAGTTGCGCAAGCAGCTCGGCAAGGGGCTGGACATCTCGCAAGGCCATGTGTCGTTCTCCTCCGAGTTCGTCGAGAAGTGCACCCTGGCCGAACACGGCATCGAGAACGTGTTGCAGTTCGTCGGCATGGACAAGCCCGACATGTATTCGATGGAGCTCTCGCTGCTGGTGTTGGAGGCCGGCGTCAAGTTGCTCGAGCAGCGCCGCCCCGACCTGCTCTACCTCTCGCTCACCGACTGGGTGCAGCACAAGTGGTCGCCCGAAGAGCCTGACGCGCGGAGCTTCTACCAAAAGCTCGACGGCTGCTTCGGCCGCCTCGCGGCGCTCGACGCGACGATTGCGCTCACGGCAGACCACGGCATGAACGACAAGAGCAACGCCGCCGGCGAGCCCAACGTGATCTGGCTGCAAGACGTTCTCGACGCGAAATTCGGCAAGGGCGAGACGACGGTGATCTGCCCGATCACCGACGCGTTTGTCGCGCACCACGGGTCGCTCGGCGGCTTCGTCCGCGTCTGGTCGCGCGGCAAGGTCACGGACCGGCAAATCATCGACCACATCGGCGGCATCGACGGCATCGAAATGGCGCTGGACAAGGCGACGGCGTGCCGCCTGTTCGACATGCCACCCGACCGCGAAGGCGACGTCGCCGTCGTGTCGCGCCACGACGTGTGCATCGGCGCCTCGGCGGGCAATCACGACCTGACGGGCCTGAAGGGGCACCGCCTGCGCACGCATGGCGGCGTGTCCGAAGCGAAAGTGCCCTTCATCCTGAGTCGGCCACTCAACGACGCGTACAAGATGAAAGCGGCGTCGCACACGTTGAAGAGTTACCAGATCTTCGACTTCGCGATCAACGGGACGCTCTGATCATGGGGGCGGCAGTCACCGAAGGCCAGATCGCCGTCTACGACGAGCCGAACGCGCCGTTCCAGTTGCGCATGTTCCCGATCCGGCCGCCCAGGGCCGGCGAGGTGCTGGTCAAGGTGCGCATGTGCACGATTTGCCGCAGCGACATCCACAGCTACCTCGGGCATCGCCCGAACCCGACGCCGGGCGTGCTCGGCCACGAGATCATCGGCACGATCGTCGAGCTGGGTGAAGGCGTCGTGAAAGACATGCGCGGCGACCCGCTTCGCGAGGGCGACCGCATCACCTGGAGCGAGTACTTCATCCCCGGCGACAACTACTACACCGAGGTGCTGGACCTGCCGCAGAAGTCCCCCGGCGTCGACAAATACGGTCACATGGCGGTCACAACCGAGCCGCATCATCACGGCGGCTTCGGCCAGTTCTGCTACATCCTGCCGAGGTCGTGGATCCTGCGCCTGCCCGATGAGTTGACCGATGAAGAAGCGACTCCCGTGAACTGCGGCGTCGCGACCGTCATCTGCGTCACCGAGAAAGCCGAAATCCGCATGGGCGATTCGGTCGTCGTGCAAGGCCTGGGCTTGCTGGGCCTTTACGCGTGCGCGATCGCCAAGGCGCGCGGCGCGCGGCTCGTGATCGGCCTGGACACGGTCGCTTCACGGCGCGAGCTGGGGAAGAAATTCGGCTGCGACCATGTCTTCGATCCATCGGCGATTGCAGAGGCGGACCTGGTGAAAAAGGTCAAGGCCTTGTGCAAACCCGAAGGCGCGGATGCGGTGATCGAAGTCTGCGGCTACCCGGAAGTCATCCCCGCGGGAATCCAGATGCTGCGAACCGGTGGCCACTATGTGCTCGGCGGCGTCGTCAACCCGGACTCATTCGTTCGCATCGACGTGAACCAGATCCTGCGCAAGCTGATCACGCTGCGCGGCGTGCACAACTACCACCCGCGCCATTTGATCGAGGCGCTCGACTTCGTGACGGTGAACCGCAAGCGCTTTCCGTTCCACGAACTCGTCGACGGCAAGTACGGCCTGGGCGACGTCGCGCAGGCCATGAAAGATGCGGCGGACCGAAAGGTGTTGCGCGCAGCGATCGTTCCGTAGCAATTCATCATCAACGCGCCATCAGAGCGCTGAACACTCAGCTGGTCATTGACTTCATCAGGAGACACACATGTTGATCCGTTCGATTTCAAGAGTCGCGTTGACGCTCGCCGCAACGCTTGTTTGCGCGGCACCGGTTTTCGCCCAACCCAAGTGCGAAGACCCGAAGGTGCTCAAATTCTCGCTCGTTCCCACGCAGGACTCGCTGCGCGAACTCGGCTACTACAAGCCCATCCTCGACCAGCTGGGCAAGAACACCGGCAAGAAGATCGAGTTCTACATGCCGACCTCGTATTCCTCGGTGATCGAGGCGCTGCTCGGCAAGTGGGTCGACGTGGCGGTGCTCGGCCCCGAGGCCTACGTCATCGCGAAATCCAAAGACCCGACGGTGGAAGTCTTCGGCACCTACTCGCGCCTGAAGAACGGCATCCAGGACGCCGGGCCGGGCTACAAATCCATCCTCATCACGAAGAAGGGCGGCAAGTACGCCGACCTGGCATCGCTGAAGGGTGGCGTGCTCGCACTCGTGGACCCGGCGAGCACGTCGGGAGGCCTGGTTCCCGAAAATGTGTTTCCCAAGCTCACCAGCCTGCCGCCCCTGAAGACCTACTTCTCCCGCGTCGTCTACTCCGGCGGGCACGACCTGTCGTCGATCTCGGTCGCGGAAGGCAAGGTCGACGCGGCGTTCGTCGCGAGCCACCGCTTCATGGAGACGGTGAACGCCGGCAAGGTGAAGCTCGAAGACTTCAACGTGCTGTGGAGTTCGCCGCTGATTCCGCAAGACCCGTTCGTCTACCGCAATACGCTGTGCGACGACTTGAAGAAGAAGATTGCCGACACCTTCCTGCTCGTCGATCAGAACGAAGACGGCAAGAAATACCTCGCCAATGTGAAGTCGGAAAAGGTCGTGAAAATGACCGACGCCGACTACAACATCGTTCGCGACGCCTCCAAGTAAGGCCGCCCCGCGTGAGCGCTGTGCCCATTGCGCCCGTGGTGGCGCCTGCCGCTGTGCTCGAGGTTCGCGACCTGCGGGTGCGCTACGGCTCGGGCAAGGAAATCCTGAAGGGTGTTGCCTTTGACGTCGGGCCGCAGGAGTTCGTCGCCATCATCGGGCCGAGCGGGGCCGGCAAGTCGACGCTGATCCGCTGCGTGAACCGGCTCGTGCAGGCGACGTCGGGGCAGGTGATCTTCGACGGGCAGGACTTGCTCCAACTGGGCGAAGACGCGATGCGCCGGCAGCGCCGCAACATCGGCATGATTTTTCAGGAATTCAACCTGATCGATCGGCTGAGCGTGATCGACAACGTGCTCACCGGCCGACTGGGCTACATGGGCAACCTGCGCAGCCTGTTTCGCGCCTACACGAAAGACGACATCGCGAGCGCCGTGCGCCTGCTCGACCGCGTGGGCCTGATCGAGCACATGGACAAGCGCGCTGACGCGCTTTCCGGCGGCCAGCGCCAGCGCGTCGGCATTGCGCGCGCGCTGATCCAGAGCCCGAAGCTGCTGCTCGTCGACGAACCCACCTCGGCGCTGGACCCGAAGATTTCGCGCGAGGTGATGGGAATGATCCGCGGCATCGGCCGCGAGTTCCAGGTGCCGGTGCTGTGCAACATCCACGACGTCGACCTCGCGCTCGAGTTCTGCGACCGCGTCATCGGCCTGCAGGACGGCGTGAAGAAGTTCGACGGCCCGCCGGCGCGAATCGACAAGGCGGTGCTGAACGACATCTATTCGATGGAAGTGCTTTGAGCATGAGCACATGCGACCGCATACCACGCAGCTCGAGGGCGCCCCTTTGAGCGCCGTGCTTGCCCCACGCAGCCATGAAAGTCGCATCGACGAACTCGCTGCGGCGCGGCGCCGCACGCGCCTGCTGCGCTACGCGGGCTACTTCGGCGTGGCCGCGATCGTCGCCTGGAGCGTCGAGGCAATCGTCATCGGCGACACCGACTGGACCCGCATCAACGCGGCAGGTGTGGCCAAGGCGGCGTGGCGCTTCATCGACTTCGACGCGAGCATCCTGCCGAGCCTCTGGGACGCGACGCTCGAGACTGTGCTCATGGCCACACTCGCCACACTGTTAGGCGCGCTGATGGCGATTCCCGTCGCCTGGCTCGGCGCGACCAACATCTCGCCGCTGGGCCGCGCGAGCTACCTGTTCGGCCGAGTCCTGATGACGCTGTCGCGCTCGGTGCACGAAGTCGTGTGGGGTCTGGTCTTCGTCGCCGCGGTCGGGCTGGGGGCATTGGCCGGTGTGCTCGCGATGGCGGTGCGCTCGATCGGCTTCATCTCCAAGACGGTCGCCGAGGCGATCGAAGACGTGAACCCGGGCCCGGTGGAGGCGATGCGCGCGGTCGGTGCGAACCGCTTCCAGGTGCTGATGTTCGGCATCGTGCCGCAGATTTTGCCGGTCGTGATCGGCAACGTCATTTTCGAGTGGGACGTGAACATTCGCCGCTCCACCATCATGGGGTTGGTCGGCGCCGGTGGTCTGGGCTTGGCGTTGCACCGGCAGATGACGGCCTACAACTATGGCGGCATCGCGACGGTGATCTTCGTGATTCTGGTATTGATCGTGCTGGGCGAGTTGTTCTCGGCGTGGGCGCGCAAGCGGGTGATCTGAGATGAGTCGAAGCGACGCTGCCGCCCGCGCCTTGCCTGAATGGAAGCGCTTCCGCTTTCCGCAAAGCCTCTACAAGTACGGCGCGCTGCTCGCGGGCCTGGGCTTCATCGGTTGGTCGCTCGACGTGCTGCGCATCGACGTGGAGCGATTGCCGGGATTGTTCGGCCGCATCGGCGACGTGATCGCGAATCGCTACTGGCCGCCGGATCTGGCACATGTCGCCAAGCCCGACTTCATCGATGCGATCGTCGATACCTTCCAGATGTCGTACGTGGCAACCGTCGTCGGCCTGCTGCTCGCGATTCCACTCGCCTGGTTCGCCTCGTTCAACATGACGCCGAGCCGGCGTTTTCTCTATCCGGTGTGCCGCCTCTTCATCATGGCGTGCCGCTCGGTGCACGAAATGATCTGGACGATCGTGCTCGTCGCGATCGTCGGCTTCGGCATGCTGCCCGGAACGCTGGCGATGCTGCTCTTCTGCATCGGCTTCGGCGGCAAGCTGATGTCAGAGGCGATCGAGGCGATTCGCAAGGGCCCGGTCGAAGCGATCCGCGCCACCGGCGCCGGCCACCTGCAGACCTTCGTCTTCGCCGTGCTGCCGCAGGTGCGCGTGGCGTGGGCGGGGATTGCGATCTACACCTGGGACGTCGTGTTCCGCGCCTCAACGGTGGTCGGCTTCTTCGGCGCCGGCGGCATGGGCCATTACTTGCGCGAGAGCGTGCAAAAGGTCGAGTCGCGCCAGGTCTGCGCGATCATCCTGACGATCGTCGGCATCGTCATCGTCGCCGAGTTGCTGTCGGCGTGGGCGCGTGGGCGCATTGCGCGCGCCGTCGCCTGAGGCGCGCCCAACCTGCGCGCGGGCAGGTCAACGCCCGCGTCGGTGGGAAGCGGCGCGATCAACGGGACGGTTCGACCTCGCAGGCGTCACGCCGCCGGCAAAAAGTCGATCGGATAGACGATCGTGATGGACGGTACGCCCGCTTTCGTGCCGAAATTGAACTTGAGCACGCGATCCACGACCTCGGTCGACAGCGCGGACGAGGCGAGGTCGGTCGACTTGACCGCGCACGCCGACACGTGACCATCAGGCTCGATGGTCAGGCGCAGCACCATCTTGCCGCGCAAGCTCGGGTCGTTGCGCAACTCGCGGTTGTAGATGCGGTACAGCGCGGCCTTGTAGCGGTCGAAGACGATCTGGATTTCTTCGTCGGTACGCGATGGGGTTGCACCGTCGCTCATCGGGCGTGCGTCGGCCGCCGCCGCGCCGGTGCTGCTCTCCACGCGCGCGACCTTCACGCCGGCACGCGCGATGTTGGCGCCGGTGCCGCCACCACCGCCACCGCCGCCACCGCCACCGCCGCCACCGCCACCGCCACCGCCACCGCCATCGCCACTTCCAGTGCCCTCGCGGCTGATCGCGGCGACGTTGATGCCGCCGCTGCCCGTGCCGATCTGGGACACGATGAGCGAACGCGTCGACGCTGTTCCGGCGGCGAGCTGGCCGGTGTCGGTCACCCTGCCTTCCGCGCCCACCTTGTCGGGCACGGAGTCGAGCAGACCGGCGAACTCCTTCTTGAGCGCCAGGACGCCCTTCGTTTGCGCCGCCTCGCGTGCCGTTGTCGGCGCCTCGGGAGCAGGCGCTGTCAAGTCGTCCCGGCCAGGCGCTCGATCGACCGCATTCGCGGCGCTCTTCCGATCCGCCGCCTTGTTCTGCGGCTTCGGGTCCGGGCTCGTCTCCGGTTTCTTCGGCTCTTCCTTCTTCTTGACGACGAGTTCGGCGATGTGTTCGGGGATGAACGCCTCGCGCTTCGCTTGATGATCGGGCTTGAGATACAGGACGCCCGAGCCGAATGTCAGCGAGAAGAGACAGCAGACGAGCAGGATCTGGCGGTGGCGCCGGTCGTCTTCACCGTTGCGCGACCAGGGCATCACCATCGGCCGGAACGGAACCTTGGCGGCTTCGCGGGTGACCTCGAAGTCCGGGCGCATGCTTTCGAGCTCATCCTCGATCGCGATCAGTTCGCCGCCGAGCCCGCGCAGGAGATCGGTCTGAACGTCGATGTCGGACTGGACCTCGTCGCGCCTGGCCTCGATTGCAGCGACTTTATTGTCGAAGGTGGCAATGTGATCGCGCGCCTTGGCAAGTTGCCCTTCCGGCGAGTGGCCGGTGGACGCACGGTTCCAGAAGAGGTCCGCGGCGCCGGCTGCGTCGAGCTCGCCCAGGGAGTCGAGGATGCCACCCAGCAGCCGGTACTGGCGTTGCTTGACCGCACAGGCCTGGAGCTCGACTTCGAGGCCGGCGAGTCGCCGCTCGAGTTCATCGAGGCCTCGGTTGACCTGCTCGATGGCGAGGGACTTTTCTTGCAGTGACAGGGCGTGTGTACTCACGACGGAGGAACCTGTTTGTTATTCACTTCTGGTTCACAGCGAACGAGATCTTTCCGTAGCCGGCGTTGCTGCTGGACAGCATGACCTTCTTGAGCACCTTGAACGGCACGCCGCGGTCGGCCACGACCGTGACCTCGGTGAACACGCCGGCCTGGTCGTTCCGCTTCTCGGCCTCGGCCTTGATGCGCTCGATGGCTTGGCGAATCGGCGCGATCTCGATTTCCTTGCTCGCCACCACGTCGCTCATCGCGACGACGGGCTCGCCCTGAATGCGCACGTCGCGCTCGGACAGCGTGATCACGATGGACTGTCGCGGCAGGGTATCGACGCCGGAGTCGGGAAGCATGACGTGCTCGGGCGGCTCCAGGCTGATGCCGCTCGCCTGGTTGACGAGCAGGTAGAGCACGAGCACGATGAAGATGTCCATCAGGGACGTCAGCATCATGCTGGCGGTATCGCCCTTGCGGCCCTTGGGCGCCTTCTGCATTTTCAACGACCCGAGGCTCACGGTGCGTCTCCCACCGTCACGTTGGGAAAGAGCGTGATGCGCAACGGCTTGGACCCTTCCCGCAGGCCACGGACCTCGACGAATTTCAATGCGTCCATCACGCTGATCATGGTGTCGTATTCGATGTCGGGCTCCATCAGCAGGATCGCGTCGCGCTTGCCGAGATCGCGGTCCTTCAGGAGCTTGAGCTTTTGCGACAGCGCCGCCGTGTCGTACCTGCCGCTCACTTTGGGCAGGCGATCGGTGACGTCCTTGCCGTCGCCGATCTCCAGACCGTCCTTGCGCACCATCACCTCGATCACGACCGGAGGCGCGGCCTTGTTCGCCTCGGTGTCGCCGCCGGCCTGGGGTGGCATGTTGAGCTCCTGGATCGTCGTCTGCGAGAAAACCGCTGACAAGAGCAGGAAGGAGACGAGCACGACCAAGACGTTGAGCAGGGTCGTGAGCTCCAGCTCTTCCGCTTCAGGATGCTTTCGTTTCAGCATGGTCGTGACTGTGCGAAATGCGGGCTGGCACGCTGCCGCGCACGATCATGTTGATCGTCTTGAGCGCGACGATCTCGAGACTGGAGACGATGTGACTCGCCTTGGTGTTGAGCAACAGGCTGAAGGTCAACATGGGCATGGCGATCAGCAGTCCCAGGGCGGTGCAGCTCATCGCCTCGGAGATGCTCAAGGACAGCAGCGCCGACTTCTCTGACGGCGCCGCCGTCGCCACGGCCGCGAACGCGCCGATCAGGCCGACGATCGTGCCGAACAGCCCGAGCAGGGTGGCCAGGTTGGCGAACAGCGCGAGGTAGGAGATTCGCTTCTCGAACTCCGGCGCGAGCGACTGCATGACTTCGTCCATCGCGAGTTCGATTTCGTTCCTGCGCCGCACCGCGCCCTGGTTCTCGAGTCCGACGTTGAGCAGCGTCGCGGCGGCCGACTTGTCGGCGCGCGTGACTTCGCGAGCCTTGTCGAAATCGCCCTCGTGCAGCAGCGGCTGAACCTGGTCCCAGAGTTTTCGATTCGCTTGCGTGGCGCGTATCAGGACGAAGTAGCGTTCCAGGACGACACCGAGCCCGATGGCGCCGACGGCGATGATCGGAATCACCCAGATGCCGCCGGCGGCAATGAACGTGATGGCGCTCGTGAGGTAGTTCATTCTCAGTTCCTTCAGTGACCGTTAATTGCGATTGCTAAGCTTGTAGAAGTCGAGTCCGCGTAGAAACGACGGCTTGTCGATCGGGGCGATTTCCTGGCTCAGCAAACTCGATTTGAAGTCCGCGTCGCGTCCGATTTCGGAACTCTTCCAGGGGATGATGGTGAGCGATTTCGGCGCTTCGCTGTTGCCCACGATGGACATTCCCGAGACCTCTTTGGCTTCCGCGTCCGATTTGTTCGCCTTGTCCTGCTTGGCCTTGTCCTCCCTTTCCTGCGCGGCCTTGTTCTGCGTGGCCTTGCTCTGCTTGGCCTTGTCCTGGGCCATGGCCATGCCCATGCCCAGGCAAAGCAGCAGGCAGACGGCGGCGCTCGTCTGGGTGGTCGTGTTCATTGGCTCTCCTTGATGCCGGACCGCTTCTGGAGATCGGCGATCCAGACGCCGACGCTCTTGTCGCTCGGCGCGCTCAAAGCGTAGGACTTGTAGTGCTCGATCGCGCACGCGTAGTCCCTCAAGTAGAGGTCGCAAAGAACACCGAGGTTTTTGTGCGCCATGGCGAAGTGCGGGTACTTCGCCAGCGTTTTTTCGTAATGCGTACGCGCCTGTGCAAAGCGCCCGGTCATGCGATACAGCAGCGCGAGTTCGTTGCCGGCCACGGGGTTGTCCGGTTCGATCGTCAACGCGGCCTTGAGCTGTGTCTCGGCGAGATCCAGCTTGTCCAGCTTCTTGTAGGTCAGCGCCAGATTGATCGGCGGGATCGGGTTGTCGGGCAAGGCCAGCGCGAGTTTCTTGAATGCGTCGGCGGCTTGCTCGTGCTGCCCGGCCTTGAGCAAGGCCATGGCCGAATCGAGTTCGGCGCGCAGGTGCGGCGCGACGCTTGGGCCGGCCTGCGCGGCGCTGCCGGCCTTCGCGTTCGCCGCGGCCTGTTCAAGCCGCTGGCCCCACAGCTTCACGGCACTCGCCGCTTCGCGCGCATCGCCCAGCGGCTCCTCGACGTTCGCCGTTTCGCCGGGCTGCGGCGGGGGTGTCTCGGTCGTCGGTGCCATGGCGACCGGCGGTGTGGGCACGGGGCTGGGCGCGGTCGCGCAGCCCTGAAGTACGATCAACGCCAACGGCAGCGCCCACTGCGCGGCGCCGCTGCCGCTGCGCAGCACCGCTGACAGGCCTTCGGCTCGGTTCATTTCTGCGCCCCCGGGGTCGCAGGTGCAGGCGCTGGCAGTGGCTGAGGCGTCGGCGTCGGCGTCGGCGTCGGCGTCGGCGCGGGAGCGTCGGCCCCATCCGTGGCCGCCTTGTCGCCTTCCGACGCGGGTTCAGCCGGCGTCTGCGCTGGCGTACCTTGCGCCTGCGCCGCAGCCTGGCCGTTCAACTGCGATGACGTGACCGAGGCCATGACGGGTTCGTGCCGCGCAGTGAGTCTGTCAAAAGCCAGCCGACGGTCGAAGGTCTCGACGGGGCCGCTGCTTTCCTCGAATTTCGCATAGCGCGCGGGGACGAGCTTGGCGAGTTGGGCGAAGCTCTTCTCGACCCACTTGTTGTAAATGCCCAGCTTGACCAGATCGGTGTTCTTCTGGTGCACCTCGATCGCCTTTTCCTCGAACGGGAAGGCCTGCTCTTCCAGCGCCAGCTCGTACTGCTCCTTCTCATCGCCGACCAGGTTGCCCGGACGCTGCGATTCCACCAGCGAGCGATTGAAGTCGTAGTACATCTCGGCCAGGTAGTACGAGGCGGCGGCCGTGGGCTCGCCGACCTGGTAGCGCAGCACGGCTTCGAAGCCGTCCTTCACCTGTTTGAGGGCCGCCTTCTTCTTCGCCAGATTCTTGTCGAAGGGCTCCACCAGCTTGATCTGCGCGTACTGCTCGAACAGCGGTTCGGTCAGGATCAGCGACGACGTGGCCGCGAGATAGCGCGTCCGGTCGGTGCGGGAATTGCCGGCGACAGCGTCGGCGCCGACGATGGACTTGAGCTCGGCGCGATAGCCGTTGTCGTCGCCGCGTGACTTGAGAATCGTCGCGACCTTGAAGCGGTTCTCGATCGCCACGTCCAGCGGCTTGGGGAAGTTGGCGACGTGACGCCGATAGACCGCCACGGCCCTGTCCATTTCACCCGCCTGGGCGTACAGGTCGGCGGCGAGCTGCAGCGCGGCGCTGCGCACCTCGGCATCTTTCGATTCGGACTCGGTGCGCTCGTACTCCGCTGCCGCGAGCACGATCTTGCCCGCCTCGTGGTAGACGTAGGACATCTTCTTCGTCACTTCAGGCAGCAGCTTGTGGCCCGGATGGTTGGCGCGAAACACCGTCAGCACCTGGGCCGCGCCATCCCAGTCCTTGACCTGGATCAGCGCCGCGGCGCCGTCGAAGTCGGCGGCTGCGCGAATCGTCGATTTCGGCGCCACCTGGGCGACGCGCAGGAAGTGCTCTGCGGCCACCTTGTGCTCGCCTTGCTTGCCGGCTTCTTCGCCTTGTTTGTAGATCGCGGCAGCCAGGTTCTCGATCAGGTTCGGACGTGCCTTGTCGTTGTCCGGAATGAGCGGGAGCGCCTGGACGTAGGCTTGCTCAGCGTCCTTGAACTGGTTCAGATCGAACGACGAGTGGGCCAGCGTCACCCACGCCGTGCGGCGCAGCTCCGGCTCGGCATTCGGAAACAGCGCGATGAACCTGCGGCTGCTCGCGACTGCGAGCGGATGGTTCTTCATCTCGAAGATGTCGTCGATGGCCGCGCTCATCGCCAGGGCGGCCTTTTCGTGCTTGGGGAAAGCTTCCGCGAACTTCAAGGAACCGCGAATCGTTTCCTGCTTGACTTTCGACTTGTCCTCGCTGCTCGCCGCGGCAAGGCTCTTGCGATGCACATAGACAGCGGCGTAACCAGCTTCGGCGGCCTTGTCGTGCGCCGGATAGTCGAACGCGGTGTGCTCGAATTCGACCGCGGCCTCGGCGAACGAGCCGTTCTCCATCAGCAGCTCGGCGAGCTGTTGGTTGATGGTGGGCGACTCGGGCTCCTTGGGGAAAGAAGCCAGGTAGTCGCGGTACCAGCGCATCGATTCGCGGAAGTTGTCGCCTCTGTCCTGCTCGAACTTCTTTTCCTGGTACAGCGCGTGGTAGTGGTTCGCGAGTTCCTTGAGGCTCGCCTTCACGTAGGCGACCACTTCGGGGAAGGCCTTGGGGTCGAAGCGGCTCCAGTAGGGCGACTTCAATCCGTAGACGACGACGAACTCCTTGTTCGCGTCGATCACGAGCTTGGGGAAACCGCCACGCTTGTAGATCTCGATGACGCGTGTGTCGTAGTGCGGAGCGACCTTGTGCAAGGGCTCGCGCTTCACGAACGCCTTGTAGGCGGCCGCGGCATCGTTGTAGCGCAACTTGTCGAGGTAGTACTCGGCCAGGTTGCCGTAGACGTTGGCCTCGTAGCCGCGCTTGCCGAACTTGCCGAAATGCGCGCTCACCGCGTCCGGACCGCCCAGGTTGGAGAAGGCCAGGCTGATCACGCGGTACGTGTCCTCGACGCGCTGGTGCTCCAGGTTGTTCTTCGGTTTGTCGAAGTCGTAGCCGCTTTTGATCTTGTGGTCGAGCAAGGCCATGAAGCGCTGCAGCGACTCGTCGTACATGTCCTGCTTGTACAGGGTCCAGCCGAGCTTGTAGAGCGCGAGTTCGTAGAACGCCGACCCCGGCCCCTTGTCGGCGACGGACTTGTAGGCTTCCTCGGCGTCGAGCCACTTCCTGCGCGTGAAGTGATACTCGCCGCTGCGAAACCTCACCTCATCGACGTAGCGCGACTTCGGATACTCCCGGACGATGCGACCCATCGTGGCCATCGCCTTTTCCGTCATGCCGATTTCGTCGTAGGCGCGCGCGAGCTGGTAGAGCACCTGGTCGTTGCGCTCGTAGTGGGGGTACTTCGCGAGCAGCTTCTGGTACAGCGCGATCGCCTCGCCGGCCTCGCCTTGCAGCGCAAGCGTGGAGCCGTCCGGCACCGCGATGTCAGGCGGGGGCGCGGGCTGGACGGGGGCGGATTTCGTCGCGCGCGACTCGAAGTCGCGGTTCGACTCCTTGGCCGGGGCCTTGCCCTTCGTGTTCTTGCTCGTCGTCTTGCCTGCGGGTGTGAGCGGTTTGGCCTTGGGGGCCTGCGCGAGCTTGGCGCTCACGGCCGGCTTGGGCAGCACCAGCGCGGCGGCAGCGGGTGCGGCCGAGGCGCCGGGCGCGCTGAGCGAGTTGACCGCATGGGGCGCTTCACGCCGTGCAGCCATCTCCTGGTTTCGCTTCACGCCCTCGACCGTGCCGTATTCCTTCTGCACCTTCAGGTCCGCCAGGCGCCGCAGCGCCTCCGGCGCGAGGCCGCCCTCCGGCGTTTTCTCCAGGACCAGCTGGTAGGTCTGCATCGCCAGTTCGCTGCTGCTGTCGATCTTCACGTCGGTGAGATCGACCTTGGCTTGACGCAATTCGCCGATCAAGCTGGCGCTGTTGCGCGCGGGGGCGGGCGTGGGCGGCGCCGTGCTCGTGTTCACGGCGCAGGAGGCGAGCACCGCAAGGCAGGGCAAGGACAGGCGGCGCAAGCGGCTCATTTCGCAGCCTCTTGAGTAGATCCGGCTTTGCCGGGCTGCTCAGTCCCCCTCGGGGGGCGGACGACGTACGCGTCGGCCTGGGGGCCTTCTTG